>NZ_JBQYLZ010000001.1:0-432500 GCF_052682215.1 Bacillus sp. 1A
CCTTATAAGTGTGCAAACACGAAATAGGAGGGTTATCAATTTGATAACAACAACTGATTGACTGAAAGTAGGAATGAAAGCCTTCATGTTGAGCTGAAACTACTTATCTGATACTCCTACATGCAAGGCGTGATAGTAGTCACAAGTTGTATGAAGCTAGGTAAAGTCGACTGAACAAAACCTAAGTGAGAAATCATATGGTAATGGATAGGTCGGGATGCTACAAAATATCTATGGTGAGAATGTCCAATAGGATTGGCGAACTTGCGAATGGTGCGAGACGTTAATCTCAAAAGTTGAGCTAATAACTCAATGGGGAGAGATTGGTCTTGAAGTGGTCTGAAATAAGATTACAAAAGATACAACTTCTTTGATGAGAGAAAGGAATGATAGGGTAACGCCTTGAAACTTCTCCAGTAAGATACCCTAACCTAATGTCGATTGCAGTCGGCATTGGCAACCATAGCTGGGTAATGAAGGTTGAAGCTACCGTAGTGCCTTCCAATGGGAAAGACAACCGAAAGCCATTCGAAGTAATAAATCGGATGGAATTGTAGTGAATACTCTCTGTCGATTAAATATGGTGAGAATGTTGTACCAACAACTGACGAATTCTTGAAGGTAAGCTCCGCAACTAGTACGGTTCAGAAATGAGTCGGGCATGAAAAAAATTGCTGTCTAAAGGATTGAAACTATCATTCGGGGACTAAATCCTAACGTAGTTACAGGCTACGGAGCTGGACACGGAGCAAAGAGAACACCTAAGTTTAATCAATGATAATCAAAGAGGAAAGTCGGAAGCGGTTAACGTCCACGATGTAATAGACGTGAACAGGCATGTTTAGTTAGATAGGAAACGCTAATGCGAGGGAACTATCTTTAATAAGCGATGAAATTAGTGGAATGACCATTGATAACTCTTGTAATGAGAAGAGGAGGAACAGCCACAAGTCAATAAATATGGAAGGAATAATTCTATCATTCAGTCCTAGCATGGATTCTGGTGAGACTCAAAAGGTCATCAAAATTCACACGAAGGTTGGTGATAAACCATGAATGAAATTCTAATTGGTAAAAACCTTAAAGACAACAAACTGAGACATGCAGAGTATTACGGAATGCAAGAGGAGTTTGACGAACTGTACCAACAGTCAAAAGAGATGAAAAACTTCAAAAATCTTATGAAGATAATAATCTCAGAGGAGAATATCCTACTCGCGTATAGAAATATTAAACGCAATAAAGGCAGTAACACTCCGTCAGTCGATAAGGTTACTATTGAAAACATTGAGAAATTAACACAGGAACAATTTGTTGCAAAAATGCGAAATCGCTTTAGCAACTACTGCCCAAATGTCGTGCGAAGGAAAAAGATTCCTAAGCCCAATGGGAAAACGAGACCACTCGGTATCCCATCATTTTGGGATAGGCTAGTCCAACAAAGTATTTTGCAAGTTCTTGAACCAATTTGTGAGGCAAGATTCTGTACTAGAAGTTATGGTTTCCGACCGAACAAAAGTGCAGAACAAGCGATAGCGGACGCTGTGTTCAAGATAAACCAAACTAACTTAACCTATTTAGTAGATGTAGATATACAAGGGTTCTTTGATGAAGTGAATCACGTAAAACTAATGCGACAATTATGGACGTTAGGCATTCGTGACAAACAACTACTCGTGATTATAAGAAAAATCCTAAAAGCACCAATTAAATTAGAAAATGGCGAAATAATCCACCCAACCAAAGGAACACCGCAAGGTGGAGTCCTTAGTCCTCTACTAGCAAACATCAATTTAAATGAGTTTGACTGGTGGGTAAGTGACCAATGGGAAACGGCAAAAACTCGACATAGCTTTAAATATAAAACGGTGCAAGGAAGAATAGGAAGAGACAATAGAGCCCTAAAGAAAACAAAACTAAAGCCAATGTATATCGTTCGGTATGCTGATGATTTTAAGATTTTCACGGACACACGTAGCAATGCAGAGAAAGTATTCAAGGCAACGCAAATGTGGTTAAAGGAACGCCTTCGGCTTCCGATATCCGAAGAAAAATCAAAAGTCACGAACCTTAAAAAGTCTAAAAGTGAATTCTTAGGATTCATGCTCAAAGCGACCAAGAAAGGTAAAACACGAACAGGCAGCTCCAAATACGTGGCGGAAACGCATATGTCTGCAAAAGCTATAAAACAGGTTAAAGCTAAGTTGTCGCAACAAATCAAAATAATTCAAAAATCGCCAAATAGTCTTAACTGTGTAAAGGAAATCAATAAGTACAACAGCATGGTCATAGGAATTCATAATTACTACGAAATAGCAACGCATATCAATCTTGACCTTAATAAAGCAGGATATGAGCTATTAAAACAAATGTACAACCGATTTCCAAAAGCTAAACCCAACCAAACTGAGTCGAAAGCATTTACAAGGCATGGTGAATACAAAGGGAAAGACAAAGGAATTCTCAAATATGTCAAACGGGATAAGAAATACATGAGGTATCTCATGGAAAGACCAATCCTACATCTAACTGATGTAAGACATAGGAATCCAATGTTGAAGCGTAACGCAGTTAATAAGTACACCGTAGAGGGACGAGCGCTAATCCATAAAAGGCTAGAGAAGGTCTCTGAATCAGAACTACAATGGCTCAGAAATCATCCAGTCACAAACGAAAGAGCGACAGTAGAATTCAATGACAATCGAATTTCGCTATATGTTGCCCAAAATGGGAAATGCGCGATCACAGGCGAAAAGTTAGACCTACTAGATATGCATTGTCACCACAAGAAATTGTGGAGTCTTACTAAAGACGACAGTTATCAGAACTTGATTCTAATCAAATCAGAAGTCCACAAACTAATACATGCAACAAATCACGCAACAATTGCAAGATTGTGCGATTATCTGAAACTCGACGAAAAAAGTCTGACTAAGCTTAACAAACTTAGAAAACTAGTAGGAAACGATGAATTAGTACAATAAATTCCTGAACAATTCTCACAAAGAAAAATAATAGCAAAAACAAAAAAGAAATGCATGATTGAATGAAAAGAGGAACATATTTATTGATGGAGCGCCGTGTGAGGTGAAAGTCTCACGCACGGTGTGGAGCGGGGGAAATCTGAAAAGAGAATGGAATCCTAGAGGATTTTACACTTAGTAAGCTACCTATCGCTATTACGGGTCTAAAGGATTAATCCATTAGAAATGTGTATGTCGTTAATGACGATGTTATCTACCGAAAAGTAAGAGTAAATGATATAAAATTCGGAACATCTAACAATGAGGATGTAAAGATAACAGGCTTACAGCAAGCACTTAAGGATATGTGTATAGCTAAGTCAATTGGAACGTGGTAAGCAAGAAACTGTCACCAAAGCCTACTAGCAGACAGGTGCAAATACGGTTCTAACGAACCGAAATTGCTTTATTCTTGTGAAGGTGGGGACACAGTATCAATGAAGCATGTAACAAATGTGGAGGGATAGTCCCTAGTCTTGATCGTTGAAAACTAAATCAACTATATGTAACTCACAGGATCGAGTAAGATGATGTGACTTTTCGTAAGAAAAGAGAATTAATACGTTGGTGAGTACAACATGGTTTGTAATCTAGTTGCTTTAGTATAAAAGGATAAGATGGGGCGCTGTATGCGATGAAAGTCGCACGTACAGTGCTAAGCGGGGGAAAAGATGGAGATAACTTCAAAGTCTTACCTATCGCAACTAATAGAAAGTGAGGAATTACAATGGGACAAGGAAACCGCGGAATGGCTTTTGAGAAACTTATTAATCTATCGAATGAAATGTATCAAAGAGGGGGTGTGGCGCTTATAAACAAGCGTCCGACGCCTGTGAAGGTGTTAAAAAGTGCAGGTGGACGAGTATTAAATGGATTCTATGAAGCTAAGAGTACAGTAGACTATGACGGCGTGTATAAAGGACGAGCAGTAGCATTTGAAGCGAAGTCAACGCAGAGCCTTACACGATTCGATTTAAGTAACATTGCACAGCATCAACTAGATTACTTGGAGAAAGCAGAAAAGATGGGAGCGGTATGTTTCTTCCTTATAGAGTTCAGTAAGGATCAAACAGTATTCTTGGTACCTGCATCAGTAGTTCAGTCTTACGTAAGGATGTCGCATCAACCAAATGGTAAAAAGTCTATATCAAGAGCAGACTTTGATGTTTATAGGTACTTAGTAGAGCAGTCAGAACGAGCTCCAGTGGATTACTTACAATACATTGATGAAGCAGTAGCTCCAGTTATGTTTGATGGCATTATTCAATTTGATCAGGACCATAAAAAGGTAGCGAATAACATTGAAGCGGCAAAAGAGAAGATGGCCAATAAGAAACGTAAATTATTAAAGGCTTAATGGATAACGGAACAACGCGCAATAGTGTGGTGGGGGCTATGTTAATGCGCGATGTTCCCTTATTCAACAATGGGTGATTAAAATTTCACGTACCTTATGTGGTGTTAAAAAGACAAAATCAGAAATAGGGAGATTTACCATGACAAACATTTATCAAAACTTAGGAGAAGAAATTGAATTAATGGAGATTGAATTGAAGGACTTGAAGTTAGAACATAAATACCTGATTAAAAACATGCATATGAATGCACCTAAATTCAATGGAGTAACAGACTATAGCAAGGACCGTGTAACAGGTGGACTAATCCTATTAGCGTTAGATGAAATTACTGGACGTCATGATTGTATTATAGAGAAGTCAGAACGATTAAAACAACGTATTGCTGATAAGAAAGGATTAATGGGAGAAGCGCAGTTTATTATGAGCAAAAAGAAAGGTCTAGAACAACAGATTATTTATTTACGAGATGTAATGGGATTCAATTTAAAACAGGTTGCTAGTGAACTAGGTTATAGCTATGACCATATTAGAAGAGTGAGCAGCAGAATGAAAAGAAGCCACAATCATGCCACAACGAAGACACACTGCTCTTGATAATTAGGTGATACACTATTATTACTGAGAGGTAGCGGAAACTACTTTAAAGTTCTTGATTTCGAGATGGATTGCTTTACAAATGTGGTGATGGTTCGTTCGATTGGATGAACTGAATTGTTTTAAAAATATAGGTCTAAACGAGCAGAGAGCTTCCGCTCTTTGTTTGAGGTAACAGCGTACCTGGTGGGTGGTATCGGTTCAATTCCGGTATGCTCTAATAGAGCAAGATGGCACTCGTGAGACTACTGTAGGTTCGATTCCTACCGGCTGTTACTACAAACAAGGCGTCGGAAGAAACATATACGTCTTGATATAAATTAAAAATCCTTTATAAGAGAGTTACCCCATAGCTCTCATTCGGCAAGTGGTATGTGATACCCTAAAATCACGGGACAGCCAAAGTATTGGCAAACTCTACGGAGTATAAACGAGAAGATTCTTAGTCTTCTCCCAACCACCGAACGTAAAGCGCGTAGCTAATAAGAGCTAGAAAATTATATGATGCGGTGGCTTGGAAGAGGAACTTTTGCCATTTGTTTTCTCTTTTCTCCCATCTCCTTGAAAAGCTCGATTACTTCGAAGGCTCAAGTTCCACTTGGGTTATTAGTAGGAGTAATGGGGCTTTTTGTTTTGTATAATGAAACGGGGAGGGATTTGATATGGCAGAAACTAGACCAGGCGGTTGAATAAGAATATTTAAGATTAAGCATCCATAGCGGGTGATTTTTTCTTTGTTATATAGAAATTACACAATTAAACATATTTAAATACTGTTTTAGGTATAACGTGAATTGACTCATAAATTCATAAATGATACAGATAACGGATATTTTTCTATTTAGATTAGATGTTAAATGTACCGTGAAACTCTTGGAAATACAATGCTGGGAAATGATAATGATATTGGTATATTACGGGGGAAGGCGGAATTGTAGGAGTAAAGGGAGTGTACCCAGGTTGCATACCATATTGACCGTATGAAGGATATTGAAGTAAATGTTGCCAAGTAGCAGGTGATTCTATTCCTATACTAGGAGTTCCTCCATGACCAGAAGCAACATGAGTTGATGGAGCAGCTGGAGCTACAACAGCAATCCTCATCGGGAAAAGATTCATAATATAATCACTCCTAAAGTAGTATTCATGTAATAGGGTATGCGCTTACTGAATATAGATGTGCACAATATAGGTCTATAAACATAATAATCAACGAACAGAAAATAGGGTTACTAATCTTATGATGTATCCATTATGGGTGTTTTATTTTACTATGTAGATAGAACAAACATGTATATAGCAATTATCGTAGGCGCTGCTGTGATCTGGGTGGCGTCTTGTTTGTTGTTAAGGAAAGATAGGTAGAAAATATAGACTAGTAAACAAGCTGTTTTTAACTTTTAAACATAGAATATGATGAAATCTATTTTTAGAGGAGGCAATCATATCTATGGGATGCAATAATAATTTTGGACATTCTCGGGATTGTAATAGATTTTGGGATGATTTGATGTTTTGCGGATGTAGACATAGACGCAGAGATTTTAATGCCTGTCATTGTAGACGTGACCGTGACCGTGACTGTGATTGTGATGAGTGTCGTCGCAGACGTAATCATGACCACGATGATCGTCGGGATTGGTAAATTCCTTTGGAAGAGTGCTTTGAAGAAAAGCGCTCTTTTTTTGTTCAGGAATTTTCTTGTCTTATTTGTTAAGGGATGATAAGGGAAATACTGAACCAATATACCTGTCAACGGTACAGAAGCCCCAAGGAATATAGGTATCTCTTTTTTTCCCGCAATGTACTTCAAATAGTTAATATTTCTGATAACATTCTCTCTTGATACATTTCCATAATCGGCGACAATCCCTACAAGTTGAATATCTTTACGAAAAAAGGTATACAGAATAGCAAACGCATCATCAATTCCCAAATCTGTAAACAGGAGCACTTTTTTCGACATATATCTTCCTCCAAAATTTATAGGGTTCTATTTTCACTAAGGATGTAGTGAGTAGGCAACTAAGCTTGTACGTATATATTTTATATATTCCTAAAAAGTGAATTCTATTCATATGTAGTTATCATAAAAACACTTAATGCTATAAAAATGTAACTTACATATCAATCATTCTCATAGTAGACAAAAAAGCTCACTTCTTATCTTTTTAAAATAAGAAGCTAGCTTTGTCGTTTTTGGGATAACTTGATTTTTTAAGTTGATGGATGTGTGGTGCTACCCCTTCTTGACCAGACCTTTTGTTAAGATTCCCCTATAAAAACAGTGGAAAATATAAAATTAGACGAATGTTGAACATGTTTTTTTGAATCTATTATTTTTTATCTTTGTATTTCTTTTATATAGGAATCATAAAAGGATATTACTATTACATAATAGTTTTTCATATACATAAAATTATTCTTCTGATAATTAATGGTAATTACGTATAGTTACCCTCGCTTCATATTAATATTTAATTAATTTGTATAAATATCAAGATAATTAACGAATAATGACTTTAATTCTCTTATGTACTCCTTCTCATTTATGTTGAGTTTTGTGAGTATCAATTGCTGTAATCTTCGAAAATTATTTATATAAATTATCCTATTTTATAAAAATATAAAAAACATATCAAGTCAGACTTCTTTTGAAAAATATTTAAAAGTATTCCGAAACCTTTAAAAAAGGATTACGTTTGTTATGTAAATAAATTTTAAGGAGTGGTAAAGTTGAAACGTTCACTAGGTTTATTATCAACTGCTGTTGTAACAGGATCAATGTTATTCGGTGTAAGTGGTCACAGTGCATATGCAGATTCACTTTCAGAGGAAAAAAATATGTATCAAGTAGCGGCAAAAGAATCAACTGAATGTAAGAAACAAGGACAGTATAAAGTGTGTGAAACGCCAGAACAAGCAAAAAAATGGGGAGAAAAACAATATAATAAGTGGAAACCAAACAAAAATGAACAGACTGTTTTAAATAGCTATACAAAATATGCTGGGAAATTTAATACACCATTAAGAGATAACAAGGGAGACATAACAAAAATTAAAAATCAAAACGACAAAAACAATATTCTAGCTTTAGACAGCGTATTAAATAGAGGTGAGATACCTGAAGATGTAATTTTATTCAGAGGAGATGACCCTATTGCATTTATGGATGACCCTAATAAACTAATAAAAAATGGTAAAATCGATAAAGAAGAATTTAATAAATTGAAAGTAAAATATAAAGGGAAATCTAGAACGGAATATGGATATATAAGTACTTCTGTGCTATCTAATACTCCAATAGTTAGCACAAAAGTTTTCCAAATAGAATTTAAAACATTAGCTGGAACACACGGAGGATATATAGAAAAACATAGTTCTTATCCAGGACAATATGAGTTTTTACTACCTAGAAATACAACTTATATTATAAGTAAAATGGAATTAAGTAATGATGAAAAGCATATAAAGATTGAGGCATTGGTAAAAAGATAATAACAAAACCACCTTCGTATTATTCAAAGATTCCTTCTAATATAAGTTTTGAAACTTATAAAAATAGATAGTAATGCAACTTTAATTGATAGAATAGTATGAATATACGAGTTGATGGATGTAGGTAGTACTACATATTAGCTTTCAAATAGGAAAGAAGGTACTCATATCAGTAATGAAAATGCCTTCTTATCCATTTCTTACGTTAACATGTTATGAAATTTGATAGAGTTATTATATTGAAAGTTCATTTGGTCTATTAGTACTGTTGTGATAGCGGGCACACATGAAGGTATATAAACCTACGTGGTTATTATCCATGATAACTTAAATTTCTATTACGATAACCATAACTTACCTCATAAGTAAAATGGAATGGGAACATTAGTAGAGTAGTGTTCATACAATCGTGTCTGTATTTGAAAAATATTTTTGTAAGGAGCCGAAAAAATGAGCCGAAAAAGAAAGATATTCACCGTTATATGTGCATTTGGGATAGGATTAGCAAGTTATACTAATTGTGCTTCTGCAGAGGCTTTAGACAACACTTCATTAAGAGATACTTCAACTATATCAAATTATTCTCAAGTATCAGCTGTTGCTAAAGAGATGAAACCCTTCCCACAACAAGTAAACTACTCTGGGATTATTAAACCGAATCATGTTTCACAAGAAAGTTTGAATGCTTCAGTTGAAAATTATTATAATAGTTGGAAAAATAAGTATCTAAAGAATGACCTTTCTTCACTTCCAGGTGGCTACTACGTCAAAGGAGAAATCACAGGAAATGCTGATGGATTTAAACCGTTAGGAACTTCAGAAGGACAGGGTTATGGTATGATAATCACAGTCTTAATGGCAGGTTATGATTCAAACGCCCAAACTATTTATAATGGCTTATTTAAAACAGCGAGAACTTTTAAAAGTTCTGAAAATCCCAATTTAATGGGTTGGGTTGTAGCCGATAGCAAAAAGGCGCAAGGGCATTTTGATTCTGCGACAGATGGGGATTTAGATATTGCTTACTCACTTCTTCTTGCTCATAAGCAATGGGGATCAAATGGCACAATCAACTATTTGAAAGAAGCTCAAAATATGATTACAAAAGGTATTAAGGCTAGTAATGTAACCAAAAATAATAGTTTGAATTTAGGTGATTGGGGTTCCAAAAGTACATTTGATACTAGACCTTCCGATTGGATGATGTCTCATTTAAGAGCGTTCTACGAATTTACAGGGGATAAAACTTGGCTTAATGTTGTTGACAATCTCTACAATACTTATACACAATTTACAAATAAATACTCGCAAACTACAGGATTGATTTCTGATTTTGTTGTAAAAACCCCACCACAGCCTGCACCTAAAAACTTTTTAGATGAATCAAAACATACCGATGCATATTACTATAATGCGAGTCGTGTACCACTCCGAATTGTTATGGACTATGCAATGTATGGAGAGAAGAGAAGTAAGGTGATTTCTGAAAAGGTTACTACGTGGATAAAAAATAAAACAAAGGGTAATCCATCTAAAATTGTAGACGGTTATAAACTAGATGGAACAAATATTGGTGATTATCCAACAGCTGTATTCGTTTCACCATTTATTGCCGCCGGTACAACCAACAGTAATAATCAAGCTTGGGTGAATAGCGGTTGGGATTGGATGAAGAATAAGAAAGAAAGCTATTTCAGTGATAGTTATAATCTATTGACCATGTTATTTTTAAGTGGGAATTGGTGGAAACCGATTCCTGATGAAAAAAACATACAAAGCCTAATAAATTCAGAAGTTCAGTCTGAATTTAAGGAATAGAATTCAGATTTCTATGAATATCAAAGTTGAAATTTCTCATCTTTCAAAAAATATAGAGATAGGCGTGTGGCAGTAACGCTTATAGTAAAAAACGTAGGAATACATACTCCTACGTTTTTTGTTCATACATTCTCTTGTTTATATGAGGGGGGGTACTCATTAACAAAAATTAGCATTTCCTACTAGTGCAAAAAATCTATCAAACTTGGACATTCTGATACTGGTAATCTAAAAGGGCGTAATTAGTATGAAGAAGCAATATTTATTCAAATAGAATCATTATCAATCTGATGTAATTATACTAACAATCAGATGGTACCTACGTTACAACCTAAATTTTCGTGACTTGGGCTACCGCCCCATCGCTATCAAGCTAACAAAACAAAATTCCCCCTAAAATGAAAAAATCCGCTATTCTTTCTGTAGAATCATAAGGAGGGATGGCGTTTTTTGCAATAGGGGGTCACCATACACATCCATCAACTTAAGTAAAGTAAACACCCCAAAAACAAAAAAATGAGATGACTTCTCAAAATAACTAACTGTAGAGAAAGAAAAATTTTATTTAGTGGGTACTTCAAAATCTTAGCTTGATGGCGATGGGGTCACCATATCCAAAAAAGAAAATTGTGCGTATAGACATATTTTTCAACCGCTTCCTGTACGTTAAGGGACTCTTTATATTTTTTACAGTTTTTTATTATGAAATTCTAAATAACTAATTATAATAGGTGAAAAAAACAATCAATAGTTGGGTTACGGAAAGGATTCGAATTTACATTCTTTCTCAATACATATTATGGATAAATAAAGTAAAATATGGGTTGGGGTTATGTCTCATATTGTGTTAATCCTAACAATAACCAAGGGTACATAATATGCTTTCATACCTTTCAATAATTTTGTTATAGGAGGGATGGAGATTTAAATGGCTCAAATTGTTGATATTGATAGGTACCTTTGTACTGGGGCTTTAATCTATATGCGTGAGGGCCTTTCCCTAAGTCTTGTCAGGAAGTAAGGAACAGTAAGCAAACACTTATACAATATGAATAGAGGAGAGGAATGCCTTATGAAAATACGTAGTCAAATTACATGTGCAAGTCTGGCCCTTTTAATAGCTGGAAGTTCCCTGTTATATACAACACCAATCTCAATTGTAAAAGCAGAGCCCACTCAAAATGTATCTAGTTCGTTACAAACAAATACTCAACGAGATCGTACTTACGTCAAGCAAGCAATGCGGGATACATTGCAACTTGGATACCCGGGGATACTTGCTAAAACTTCTGAGGGTGGAAAAACGTGGGGGTATGCCGCTGGAATAGCGGATCTGAGAACCAAGAGACCAATGAAAACAGATTTTCGTTTTCGCATTGGGAGTGTGACGAAGACGTTCACCGCAACAGTTGTACTTCAATTAGCTGGAGAGAATCGTCTGAATTTAGACGACTACATCGAAGACTGGTTGCCTGGTGTCATTCAAGGAAATGGATATGATGGTAACAAGATTACTATCCGGCATATATTGAACCATACAAGTGGTATCGCTGAATACTCAAGGTCAAAAGACGCTGATTTTACGGATACAAAAAAATCGTATACGGCTGAAGAGTTAGTGAAGATGGGGGTTTCTCTGCCTCCAGACTTTGCCCCAGGAGAGGGCTGGTCTTATTCAAACACAGGATACGTATTACTGGGCATTCTTATTGAAAAAGTAACCAGAAACAGCTATGCGGAAGAGATTGAAAATCGGATTATTGAACCACTTGAATTGTCGAATACATTCCTACCAGGCAATTCAAGTGTTATTCCAGGCACTAACCATGCCCGTGGATATGTCCAACCAGACGGAGCAAGTGAGCTAAAAGACGTTACTTATTATAACCCAAGTGCAGGTAGCTCTGCTGGAGATATGATTTCTACTGCTGACGACTTAAACAAATTCTTCTCTTACTTGCTCGGTGGCAAATTACTGAAGGAACAGCAACTAAAACAAATGCTTACTACAGTTCCTACAGGAAAAGAAGGAATCGATGGATATGGTCTTGGAATCTATGAAACTAAGCTTCCAAGCGGTGTCTCGATTTGGGGACACACAGGTGGCATTCTAGGGTTTACTACCTTTGTTGGAGGTAAACTTGGAGGCAAGCATACGTTGGTCGTCAATTGGAATAGTTTGGGTAGAACTGACAGTCCTAATCCTTTTAAAAATATTTTACTTGCTGAATTTAGCAAGTAGGAAAAAAGGAAAAATTTACAGTGATTTTCATAGTTAAAAATATACTTTTCTGGTTCAAAAGCCCCAACTTATTTTCAAGAAAAATTTGGGGCTTTTTTTGTTTTGGTGGCGTTTATTCTTCTTAAGTTGATGGATGTGTATGGTGACCCCAATAGAATGGATACTTGGACATTCGAGATAATATAATATAATATTTATATTATTAACAAAAGTTTGGCGGTGTTCACAATGATTAAAGGCATTAAAAATATTGAAACTAAGGAACCCATAAAAGTGTTTTTATTCGTTCCTTGTATTATTCTTTTATTTGATAATATTTATCATTACTTTATTCTTAGGAAGGATTTCTCGCTACAGAAATTTTTATTTGAACTAGTATTTTTATTTATTTTTATTTCATGCATTTTATATAACAAGTATTTACAAAAAATGAATAAACAAGTGTTAACAAAATACATTTTTCTTGGTGTTAGTGCTATTTATCTTCTAACATACGACTTTATATTTACACGTAGTCCAAATACTTCTTTACATGTGCCTTATCTAGAATGCTTCTTAGTAATTTCTTCACCTTTATTTTTAAGTATTCGTTTTCTTCTATGGGTGTCTATTTGTATGATATGTAGATTTCTAATCGCTATTTATTATTTTCACGTTAACTATCCAATAAAAATAGTATTATTGTTTATAACAATCATTATTACGTCATTTTTTGTGTTTCTTTCATTAAAATTTTTAGTGCAAAAAATAAAAGTATCCTATGAAAAACAAATGAAAGAAACAGCTTTATCGGTAATGAGGATAATGGAATTAAAGGATCCATACACTAAAGGACATAGTGAACGTGTAGCAAATTATGCTACTATTCTTGCTAGAGAAACAAATGAATATAATGATAAATCTTTAAAACAATTTCATTTTATTTGTTTATTACATGATATAGGGAAAATAGGTATTCCTGATGAAGTTTTAAAGAAGGCGTCTTCTCTCACAGAAGACGAATATAATATTATTAAGGCACACCCACAATTAGGATTAGAAGTTTTCAAAAATATATCTTTAATAAAAGGTAGTGAAGACATAATTCTTTCTCATCACGAAAGATGGGATGGAAATGGTTATCCTCAAAAATTAAAGGGAAATCAAATACCATTATGTGCAAGAATTGTTGCGATAGCAGACGCATTCGACGCAATGACTTCTTCAAGAGCATATCGTTCGGCCCTATCTCCTGAAGAGGCTTATAAACGTATCATAGAAGGTTCCGGTACACAATTTGATCCATCAATAGTAGAGGTTTTCAAAAAGGTATTTCCCTTATGGGAAAAAATGATCCCGAAGTCTTTTAGTTAAAAATTCATGCCTAAGATCAATTCATATAAAAATTAAAAATGTTATTCTTTTACTATATACGGATAACGTTTTTAATTAGATAAAGTAAAATTTTGGTGAATCAAGCCCTTTTATCAGTTCTTCATTCTCACGCTAGAGCTTTTTCATTTTGTACTGGGGTACTATCATATCGCTATCAAGTTAAGCCTGTGAAAAGTCAATTTTAGGCCAGATTGTTTTTTTAAAAGGTAACTGAAGGTGATTAAAAGATTTGCAAACGCCCATAATACTAGGCATGTACTTGTCCCAACGGGACCATATCTGTAGGGGATTTGCTATAGTAGATATATTTCGTATAAAGGATCATAAGTTTGCCGGATATTGGGATATTATTTAAGAGATTTCAAGTGAGATAACTAATAATATGTTTTAGAAAGAAGATATAGTTAATTATTTAGATTCAGTTAGAAAAAAGCACCTTTAGAATGGTACTTTTTTTCTAATTCGATTTAAATTGTTAAAGATGTATAAGATGGAAAGGTATAGAGCACAAACAATTAATCAAATATTAGAAGATATTAAGAAAAAGCATGTAAATATAATTATATAGGGGAGTTTCAAATAAGTTTTAATTTATATTTTTAGCAACAAGATCAGGTTGAATGTTTAGTAATGAAACTACTTGCTGCATTGTAACATTTTGGAGGAATTCTTCCATTTTTTCCTGGGATTGAATAAGAATTAGTTCCAAAACCATGTGTATACGTGCACCAACAGGACACATTGGATTTGGGTTTTCATGAAAAGAGAATAATTTATTTTTTTCAACAACTTCTACTGCACGATATACATCTAATAAAGTAATAAATTGAGGAGCTTTAAATAAATGAGCTCCATTTTTCCCTTGTGAAACGTGAACAATTCCTGATTTTTTTAAGCACAATAATATCTTACGAATTATTACTGGATTACAATTTACACTTTTCGCTAAAAAGCTTGAGCTACAAAGGTATAATGGATCGTTTTTTAATAAGCATAGAATATGTACTGCAATCGTAAAACGACTACTAATTTTCATAATTTAACATCACCTAAATGTAACCATTTTAGTTACATCTTTAAGGGAAGTCAACATCTTCTTATGACATTTATCATTTTAGCCAAGAAGACTTCTTCCTTAAGAAACGCGAAGAGCCAAACCCTAATAAGTATCGGGAGATGAATTCGCTTCGGACAAGGAATAGCAGTAAGCCATCCTAATTGCCCGATAAGTAGTAGAGTGCTACTTATCGGGCAATTTAGAGATATAAGTTTTTTATTTTATTAAGTATTTATTTCAAATTATAATTAATAAGCAAGATATAAAATTTATTTAATAGTAAATTTGATTTTGTTTGTATGTTACTTATCATGGTGAAGGTAATTTTTGCGTATATGGATTTAAGAGTTTTTGATAATTTAGTAACTAATGGGTTCACATGTCCATCAAGCTAGTATTATGTAGTACATTCAGAACAAAATTTTATTTTCTAGAACATCCAAATCTTTAATTAGATTGAGGTGCTTTCAGTATTAGAATAGATTTTAAGAACTTTTCTGCATTTTATCTTTACATTAACATAGTAATATCTGTATATGATCACGCTAAATATATTTGTAATAGAAATAGTGAAAAAATCCATATTAGCTAAAAAATATAAGGATAATTCTTTCTACAAAAATCAACTAATTAATGAGGGAGATAAAACATGCAAAGAAACATTTTAATTGTGGAAGATGAAGATATTTCACGTGAAATTGTAAAAGATTATTTACTAGATGATGGATATGAGGTGTTAGAAGCAACTGATGGAAAAGAAGCATTATCTATATTTGAAGAACATGAGGTGCATTTAATTATTCTAGATATTATGTTACCAAAATTAGATGGTTGGTCAGTTTGTAGAGGGATTCGTAGGACATCTAATATGCCAATTATTATGCTTACAGCTCGTGTGGATGAAGATGATACATTGCTTGGATTTGAACTAGGAGCGGATGATTATGTTACAAAGCCATACAGTCCACCAATTTTATTAGCAAGAGCAAATTGATTAATTGAAAGTCGATATTCCTCCCTCATTAGCGTAACTAATGAAGATACATTAATGAGCAGTGGTATTTATATACATTTTCCTTCACGTACCGTAACTGTAGATAAGGAAGCTATAAGTTTGACACACACGGAGTTTGAAATGTTAACATATTTAATGCAAAATCAGGGAATTGTTATTACGAGAGAACAACTGATCACTAAAATATGGGGTTATGAATTTGCTGGGGATGATCGCACCATAAATAGTCATATTCGAAATTTACGTCATAAATTAGAAAAAAAGGCAAATCATATTGTAACAGTGGTAAGAGCTGGATATAAATTTGAGGGAGACATATGAAAAAAGGAATTGTTTTAAAATTATTTTTATTAACAACAGCTTTATGCATGTTAATTTTAGCAACCATCTTTATTGGACAAACAATATTCTTTAAACAGTATTATGCGAATAGAAAAATAAATGATATGAAAACAAGTATGAAATCTTTCGAAAAAAAATACTTAGATAGTGAAGGTAATATACAAGCTATTCAAAAGCTAGAACAAGAATTTTATCAAGAAAATAATGCATTGATTACAATATTAGATAGTAATGCCAATTTAAAATATGCAAATGATTTTTATGTAGAAGTGAAAGTGGATAATTCTGATGAGAAAGATTTAAATAATAAGTTACTCACTATTCCTTTATACAATCTAATAAGTCTAGAAGATATTTCAAACGAAAAATTACCAGTGGGGGTACGAATATTTGGTTATGGAATAAATAAAAATTCTAATGTGGTTCCTTATGAGTTGGGAATAGAGAGAAGTGGATTCCTTTGGGAAAATAAGCAAATGTCAATAAAAGTAGATGAAATGCTTTCAAAAGAAAAAGTAAGGTTAAATGAGATCCAAGAGAAAGAGAAATCATCAATGTTCCCAAGTAAAGAACCTAATGAGATTGATAAGAATGATGCTCCTATAGTTTTCTTTAATGGGGAAATTACTAAAATTAAAATACCTGATAGAAACGAGACAGCAACTACAATTTATAAAAATGAATCATTTATGAGAAATATAAGAGAATTTCAAATGAATTTATTATTCAATGAAAGTAAAAATCATTATGATTCTTTACAGACGCTTGATTATAAGAAAAATGACATAAAATATAAATTGTTAATATCGCCGATAAAAGAAAAAGATGGAGTAACAACATATATTTTCTTAATGGCATCCCTACAACCAGTTGATGAGGCTGTACAAATGGTAGAAGATTACTATGTATACATTTTTGCATTTGTAGTACTTCTTATTTTTCTAGCTTCTTTTTATTATTCCAAACAAATTGCAAAACCTTTATTACAAATAAACAATGCAACAAAAAGGATTGCAAACTTAGACTTTTCGGAAAAAATTCCAATTACATCAAGAGATGAAATTGGTGATTTATCTAAAAATATTAATACACTTTCGAATACACTACATTTGCATATAAATCAATTGCAAAAAGACATAGAGAAAGAAAAACAATTGGAGAATACACGAAAGGAATTTATTGCAGGTGTATCACATGAATTAAAAACACCTTTGAGTATTATGAAAAGCTGTATTTCGATTTTAAAAGATGAAGTCGCGAGCCATAAAAGAGATTATTATTTTGAAGCAATGGCAAAAGAAGTAGATAAGATGGATGTATTGATTGTTGATATGCTTCATTTGGCAAAATTTGAATCTGGAACATATAAGATGGATATGGATATTTTCTTTATTGATCAATTAATCGAACAGATTTGTAAGCAGTTATCTTTAGAAATAACAAAAAAGGAACTACAAGTTCATCAATGTCTTTCTAACGTTGAGGTCATTGCTAATCAACATCGAATTGAACAGGTGCTTACGAATTTTATTACAAATGCCATTCGTTATACACCAGAAAAAGAAAAAATTTTGATTTCTACAATACAAGAAAATCATCGTGTAAAGGTATGTGTAGAAAATAAAGGTGCTCATATTCCGAAGGGACAACTAGAGAAGGTATGGGATAGATTTTATCGTGCAGATGCTGCTCGCCAACGTTCAAAAGGAGGAACCGGTTTAGGGCTGGCTATATCTAAAAATATTTTAGAACTACATGGCGTCGAATATGGTGTATGTAATACAGAAGATGGCGTATTATTCTTCTTCTATTTAAATAAAAACAATAAAAGCGAGTAGAAAGAATTTTTCTACTCGCTTTTATTGTTTTTATGGATTTATTCTGAATTTATTCTGAATTATGATTATATGCTTTTGCTCTTTATTTATAATCTTAATAGTTACTACATCTTGTATATGATTTTATGTTATATCCCCATATTCTTTAACTTGTTTTGATGTAATATTCATTTTATCTTTATTTCTTTCTAGTAATCTATTTTTTGTATAGAGAGGGTTAACGATGTTAAATCTAGCAATTAAACCCTGTTTTTTCACATACAAATAATAGAGAAGGGATAGAAAAAATGTCGGAAAAAGTTAATGAAAAAAGGATTAGAATTTTGGACGAGTTCGTCAAAGAATCTGAGCCAGAAGCAAACAATAAGATTAAGAGTCTGGATTTTGAGGAAGGTCCTAAACAAGAACAAAGGAATTCTCAGAAGACGGGGCGTCTAGTAGCGCTTGATGCAGTTCGTGGCTTAGCTGTAATAGGAATGTTTATACAACACTTTGCCTTAAATGATATGAATGCTTCAATCGTATCTGGTAACACTACATTGTTATTTATACTTTGTGGAGGTATTTCTTACTCCATTATGGCTCGACGTACGAAAGAAAAAGGACTTGGGGCCACTACGTTCCGATCTAGAATGCTCGCACGTGCGGTGTTTATCGATATAATTGGGTATCTTCTTATTATGCTTAACACTCATGTCGGTGTGATCTTGCCTGCCTATGCAGCACTGTTCGTACTGGCACTTGTTCTGGTTCATCGTTCAACACGTGTACTCATTATAACAGCAAGTGCTCTGATTGTTGTGAGTCCACCTCTGATGATCCTTGGAGAAAGCCTTTTGTCGAACTCATATCTTCTTAGAGATATAGGAGGCGGCCCTATGTCTGGGATAGCACTCGCACCCGCTTTCGTCGTAGGTATGGTCATTGGGCGAATTGACTTAACAAAGCAGCGCCCTGCATTTCTACTCATGTGTAATGGTTTGATTATACTTATCATTTGTAAGCTGTTGGCTATTTCTGTCCTTCCTGATCTCAGTCGATCCTTTGAGGGGTGGCTCATAAGCTTTCAAGGTTCCGTTAGTACCCAGCCTGATCCAAATTTAATTTGGCCATCTAATGCTCAACCACCAATGTGGCATACTCTTCTTTGGACAAACGCACACAGTGCATCAACATTTCAAACCCTGACGGGGCTTGGAGCTGCATTCCTTGTGCTGGGTCTTGTATTTCTTGTGCTGGGTCTTGTATTTCTTGTACCGAAGAGAGTTTCCATCGTGTTGACGCCTTTCGAAAAGGTTGGACGCGTAGCATTAACAATGTATGCGGCTCAGTTTGTCGTATTGTGGGGGCTTCAACTGGCGGGGATACAGCAGTATAGTCTGGAAATTCCATTCGGGGATCTACTTGTGGCAACTGCAACACTGGTAATTGGAGGGATAATTGTAAAACTTCCTGCTGGTCCGCTCGAAGCAACGATGCGACACTTCGATCACTTTTTCAGTAACAATCAACCAGTTAAGGCAAAAATATAGAGATAAATTATATCTACTTCAAATAATATTGAAATTAATTGGAATAGGCTTTTTAAATTAAAAAATAAATAAGTTTGTTTTTTGATTGTTAAATAGATAATACCCCTAATTAGAACTATCACGATGAACCCGTGTCACAATTAAATGTGATTTTACAACAAAACAGTACCCTCTAATTTGATGGAGAGGTGCTGTTTTATTATTTTAATATTCTCTCTTAATGAAAAAAATGATCCTCGAATGTTTCTAACCAGATCGGATTTCTTCTTGGCCAACTTAAACTTCCTTTTCAACGGCTCTCGTGTAAAAAATATTTGATAGAAATATAGTGTATTAATTTCCTTGAATTTGCTAGTTTATTGGATTTTTTGATTTTGGACATACTTCTCTTTTGGAAGTATCTATTTCTTTTTGATCGTGTGCATAGCCCCTATCGCTGCAGTAACTCGTTTGGTAGTCCTTGAGGATTTAAATCCTAGTATCGAACGAATTCGTTTTTTAACACAGTGATAATCCTGTATACGATTCTATGTTAAATTTCAATATTCTTTAACTTATTTCGACATAATCTGCATGTTATCTTTATTTCATTTTAGTAATCTATTTTTGTACAGAGCGGGGGTAATAATATTAAATCTAGCAATTAACTCCTGCTTTTTACGCATAAATAATAGAGAAAGGATAGATAACGATGTCGGAAAACAGTAATAAAAATAGTGGAATACGGGGAGTGTTCCTAACGATAATGATACTACTAACAACTTCTTTTCTTATGTTCTTTATAATAGGTAAGTTTAATTCCACTTCCGCAAAAGGAGCAAACCAAGAGGGGAAAAATAACCAAAGTATAATGTCACAATCTAAAGAGATAGAAAATACAAAACCACAAAGAGAAAAAAGAGCAGATGGAAAACCTGTAGGAAAAGTTGTTTATTTAACATTTGATGATGGTCCTAGTACTTTAACTGGGAAATTTTTAGATCTATTAAAAGAAAACGATGTAAAAGCAACATTTTTCATGCAGGGAAGTAATTTACAAAATGCAAGTTATCAGGAAAATGTAAAGCGAGCAGTAAAAGAAGGGCATTATATCGGTGCACATAGTATGACGCATAATAGTGATAAACTATACAAGAATGGACAATTTGTTCCAGAAATGAAAGAAACATTATCCCTTATTAAAGATATTACAGGTACAAATCCTAAGTTAGTACGTCCACCATATGGATCAGCACCAGGGCTAAAGAGCGAAGAAGTTCGTAATCAAATTGTAGAAGCTGGAATAAAAGTATGGGATTGGACAATTGACTCTTATGATTGGAAATTAAAGAATAATCCAAATGAAATTATAGAAAATGTAAAAAAATCTACAACAGAGGATGTTGAAGTAGTTTTAATGCATGAAAAACCTCAAACATTAGCAGTTCTTCCAGAAATTATAAAGTTTTATAAAGAAAAAGGTTATGAATTTGGTGTATATAATGATGCTGATCATTTTCACCTGAATTTCCAAAAAGATCATCGTCTATAAAATATGATTTTAGCAATTGAAAGCTACAGTGAACGTGAATTTATAATTATTCATTATATGTAATAATTACTTTGTTGATTATTTAGTAGATTATCTTACAAAAGTGTAAGGATACTGTAATTGACATTATTTTTAGGTGTAACTGTAATTGTTACACAGAGTTGGGTGAATTAAATTGTCAGTATTTCAAAGCAAGATGTATTACTAAAAACCCTACATTCATGGCTTGTTTTTTGCTTCCTTTTTGTGTGATATTTACTAACTAACTATATTTTAAAGTAAAGTATTTTTAATTTGGATATTTTACTTCATTCACAAAAATGATTTGTCTTAAATTTACTCCCCAACTCCCCATAATAAACTTTTAGAGGTGTTATATTTTATGAAAAATAAATTAATTGCAGCAGGAATTGTTACAGGAGCTTTATTATCATATTCATCTAATATTTTTGCAGATACTTTGAGATTCCCGGATGTACCCAAATGGGCGGAACAGTCGGTTAATTATCTAGTGGATAAACATGCTATTAATGGACTACCTAACGGCACGTTTGGATCATATGAAACATTAGACAGGGCTTCTGCAGCCACAATTATAACAAAAGCATTAGGAATAAAAATAAACCAAAATGAAAAGCCTTCATTTAAAGATGCACAAAATCATTTGGGAGCGCCTTATATCGCTGCAGCAGAAAAAGCAGGGATAGTTAATGGGGTAGGAAATGGTCTATTTAATCCATCGGGTAAAGTTACTCGTGCGGCTATGGCAACAATGCTTGTGAATGCATATAAATTGCAAAGCCCAGCAGAAAGTGAAGCGAAAACTATATTTAAAGATTTAAAAGGACATTGGGGTGAAAAATCCGCAAGTATTTTAATTGATTTAGGAATTTCTAATGGTACTGATAATGGTTGGCAACCAGACAAATTAGTAACTCGTGCGGAAGCTGCACAATTAACTGCTAAATCCGATATGCTTCAAAATAGAGCTGAAGGAGCCTTAAATAGTTCGAAAGAGAAAATTTCAAACAAAATAGAAGGGTATATGGATGGGGTAGTAAGTTCTATCATTAGAGATACAAATGGGGACTGCATCAAGGTTAATTATAATGATAATGATGGAAAAGATCATTCTGTTTACGTGTGGGCATCAAAAAAACATGATTTTGAAGAAGGGGATACAGTAAAGGTTAGCAAGATTGGTAATTATGGGGAAACAGTCTATCATAAAAGTTTTAGATATCAAACAACCCAGTATGATAATGCTAAATCTAAAGTATTAACTGATTCACAGGGAGCCATAACAAAAGTTAATGAGAAACAAAATGAAGAATTAGTAATGGGTGAAATAGAAGATATATTTAAGGACGAATCAGTTGATTATATTGGAGTGAGATTAAAAGATAATGAAGGTAAAAAACAATATGTAGATGTACCTGTTCCTCAAGGCCATTCATATAAAAAAGGCGACAAAGTCAAAGTGGGACATAAAGAAGAATGGGAAAAGAAAGTAAATAATAAATATATGATCGCATGGATAAGTCCCGAAGGGTCTATTTCCAAGGTAAATGAAGAGCAAAAAGAAGAGTTTGAAATAGGTGAAGTAGAAGGGATAACTAAGGATAAATCCATTGATTATATTGAAGTGAAATTAAAAGATAATGAAGGTAAAAAACAATATGTAGATGTACCTATTCCTCAAGGCCATTCATATAAAAAAGGCGACAAAGTCAAAGTGGGACATAAAGAAGAATGGGAAAAGAAAGTAAATAATCGAAATATGACCGCATGGATAGGTCCAGAAGGGGCTATTTCAAAGGTTACTGGGAATGAAAAACAAAATGAAGACTTTGTAATAGGTGAAATATACAATGCAGAAAGGTATCATGTCTCTGTAAAATATATTAATAATAAAGGCCAAACAGACTATGTACATGTAAATACATCTCATGAACATAACTTTAAAGATAGAGATAGAGTAAAAGTAATTAACAAAAAAAGTTGGGATGGAAGGTTTGCATTAGAAGGGTCTATCTCAAAGTTTAATGAGAATGAAAAGCAAAATGAAGATTTTGTAATAGGTGAAATATATAATGCAGAAAAGTATCATGTCTCTGTAAAATATATCAATAATAAAGGTCAAACAGACTATGTGCATATGAATACATCGCATGGACACGACTTTAAAGATGGGGATAGAGTAAAAGTAATTAACAAGAAGAATTGGGATGGAAGATTTACGCTAGAAGGATCTATTTCAAAAGTTAATGACTAGTAGATTATTGATTCGCTTTTAAATTAGTAAAATAAGATAAAAAGAGTTTTAACTAACTGTAGTTACCTTATGTATGAAAAGGATATAAATTATGAAAATTAGTATTAGCTTAACAGTTGCTTTACAAATTTTATCTATTCTTAAAAAAAATCCGTCAAAGCCTTATTGTTTGGAATTTATAGCGAAAACTTTAAGTGTTCATCTAAAAGTTATCCAAAGTATATTACTATGTTTAAGAGACACAGGGATTGTTCGTGATAAGCAAAAAGGAGAGGGATGGTATCTAATTAAAGATGTACATCTTATTACATTATTAGATGTTTATCGTTCAGTATGCACAGAAGAAGAAAAAATATTTTCTATTCATGAAAATTTAAATTTTAATTGTCCTATAGGTGCAAACATACAATTTGTTTTAGAAATTATTCTTATTCAAGCGCAAGATGAAAGGGAACAAATATTGAAAAACGTTACAATGGGGCAATTAATAGCATTATTAAACAATGAAAATGATACTTCTAAATGAGTTTTATAGTATATTTATTAAAAGTTTTAATTGTAAATCTCAAGTTATTCTTATTATCCAAGTATGTTAGGAACAATATTTCAACAATAGTCGGGGGAAAATATATAAGAAATATCTATTTAAAACAACCTGTCAGGGGGCATCAAGCGACATGTAGTTGGATTTGATTATATATTTGGAGTTTATACTGAAAAAATTTATATAAATTGAAACCAGTTATGTTAAATAGAAAATATGAACTTTGTAATATGAAAAAATGCATATATTTAGAGGTTGAAAAATACCATTAGTGTAACTGTAATGGTTACAGATAAATTGTTAAATGTTGATTTAATTAACCTATTTAAAAATAGAATGGAGATGTTATAGGGTATGAAAAAAGTTATTTTAGCAGGTGCATTAGGAATTGCTGCTCTTGCAGGCACAAATTTACCAGGTTTAGAAGCAACAAAAGCGAGCGCAGCGGTTGAATCAAATATTCAGTCAATTGAAGGACGCGTTTTAAAGGTCGAAGCAAATTCCTTTGAGATTGAAGCAAAAGGATTTAATGAAAATATGGATAATCCTAACCGTTTGACAGTCAATACAACTCAATTAAACCCAAATGTAAAAGTTGGTGATATTATAAAAGTCACTGGATCGATATGGCGTTCATTTGGTGATAGTATGGTTCCTGAGTCTGTTGTTAAAATTAATAATAACCATATTTTAAACCATCAAGTAAATGGTTATGTAACAGGTGAAATTAAAGAAATTGGGAAAAGATTTAACGACTCAATTAACTATGTAATGGTTCCTTATATTAATGAATACGGTCAAGAGGAAGATATTGAAGTTCGTTTAACTCAGGGACAAAAATTTAAACTAGGAGATCAAGTTAAAATTAATATAGAGTCTGCCTTTGGGCGTGGTAACTTGAATGCAGGTACAACGGTTACGGATAACATCGAATTGGTAAAAAATAAAGATACATTGGAACCAGGTGTTTATTTTGAACAAAATGGTAAAATGGATTACGTAGTAGGAAAAGTTATTTCAGTAAATAGAGATACATCTACACCGGCTTATCCTGATAACGTCCTAAGAGTACAATATCCTAACTCCAAAGGGGAAAATGAAAGTGTATTTGTATACCTATCAGATGGATTTGTAGAACAATACTTATCAAAAGAGGAAAAATTTCATGTAGGGGATATTGTTAAGGTGAATAATATGTCAAATTTAAAAGAATCTCCACTTGGTGGAACTCCTTCTATCTTCGATACAATGGTAAAAATTATACAACCACAAAATACAGATAATGAAGGAAAGTGGATGTTTCCTAACGATTAATATTAATTGATAACAACCATTATAGATGTTTAAAATTTATATATAAAGTTAGAACAGTAGTGAAAGTATTTCAGCACTTTTTAATTTAAATGACGAGTTGTATCGTATCGTACATTATAATATAGTTAATAACTGTACCGATTTGGTACGGTTATTTTTTTATGTAAGAAATAAAAAACTGGCCAAAGTAAATCTTATTTTCTTTCTCAAATTGTTGAATTAAAGTACAATTTAAAAGTGTTTTTGAATACTGTTGCAAATAACTTCTTAGCTACTACAGATTGCTTAAAGAACCCCCATGTGAATATGACAAGGCTAATATATACATAAGAATTTTTATGATTACATCACTTGATGTCTTAAGGAGAAAAGGAGGGTTTCCTTAAAAAAATACACATTTTTTCTTTAATTAAATGAAAAATTAAATTTGTTATTGTAAATAAATTAAAAAGATAATAAAGATATAGATATCCTATAAAGATTTTTAAGTCTCTTTATAGGATATAAAGAAAAGAGTACATTCTCTTGAATTATAAAAATTTAAGGGGATTTCGTATTATTTTTAAACATATTTGTTTTGTTTAATTGTTTGTTTCACAAAAGGAGTAAATAAAATGTGCAATATTGAGCAAATATATCAAGAAATTTTAGATGGTAAAAGACGTCGTTTTCCTCCCAATACATGGAGTGATGATCAAGATAATAATTTAGCAAAGCGTGTAATTAAGTACCTTATAGAAAATGTTTTAAAATGGGATGAGAAAAAAATTATTAGTGATTGGAAGGAAAAGTTAATTATTAAATATAAATTAGGTGGGTTGCTTAGCGTAAAATATAATGGAAGCCCATATGCAATGATAAACGATGTATATCCTGATTATTTCAAGGAATGGGTATTTAAAATGACACCTAAAAATTATTGGACAAAGGAAACGGCATTGGAAGCACTGAAATGGACGATAGAGGAAAAAGAAAAGTTGACGGATAATGAATTATTGGAAGTTTATAGTTGTCATTGGTTGTCCAATCATAAACTGAATTCACCTTGTAGAATTTTTTGGAAAGGTATTCCTTATATTATGATAAACGAATTATACCCAAACCGTTTTAAAGAGTGGGAATTTAAAAAAACGCGTAGTAATTCATGGACAAGAAAAAAAGCATTGAAGGCATTAAAATGGGTGATAGAAGAAAAAGAACAAATGGACAATCAACAAATAAGAATAAAAATTAGTGTACTTTGGTTAGCCCAAAAGGGATTAAGAACACCATTAGAGAGGTATTGGAATGATAGTCCTTTTAATTTCATAAATGAATTATACCCTGGACGTTTTAAAGAGTGGGAATTTCAGATGACACCTAAAAACTATTGGACAAAAGAAAGGGCGTTAGAGGCATTAAAATGGACGATAGAGGAAAAAGAAAAGTTAACTAAAGAACAACTTATACAGGTATATAATAGACAATGGATAATAAACCAAGGATTAAGAACTCCTTTAGAGCGATATTGGAACAATAGTCCATATGCCATGTTAAACGACACGTACCCAAGGAAATTTAAAGAGTGGGAATTAAATAGAGTTCCTTGTGGTTTTTGGACAAAAGAAAGGGCGTTAGAGGCATTAAAATGGACGATAGAGGAAAAAGAAAAGTTAACTAAAGAACAGCTTATACAGGTATATAATAGACAATGGATAATAAACCAAGGATTAAGAACTCCTTTAGAGAAATTTTGGAACAGTAATATACATACTATGTTAAACGAACTATATCCGAAACAATTTGTAAAAAACATAAAAGTCTAACATAATTAACTTGTAAGAAACTTTATTAGATAGAAATTATACAAAAAGGAAGAGTAGAGAAATAACATTGGCATTTTCCACATCTTCCAAACCAATTTTAGGATTTTATATTTTTTACCTTCTCTAGTACCAAGGATTTCATCGCTAATTAAAGGTTACAGTTAGGAAAACCTTCTTCAATTTTTCGTTGAAATGTATTTTATTAAATAAGAAATGGTACATTTTATGGAACTAATTCCAGTTTGAGTAAGAAAATGTTGTGAATTTGTCTAACAAGTACATTAAAAAGGAGCATGTTATTATGTATTTGCAAAATATGATGTCAATAAATTATCCATTTAGAATTTATGGAGCTTGTTATATTTTTTTATTAAATGGAGGCATATTGTGTCAAAATGTTGAATCAGAATCTGCATGTTACGCTTAGGAAAATAATCCAAATGTTGATTATGTTGTACCAGTACCAGGTATTGAATGCTCTAGATTCTCTGATGTTTTTTACTAAAAGTAATCATAGTTTGCATTATGATTTTTATACAAATTACTTTATCAAATAAAAATTTTTGCATACTTTTGAATAGAATTAACGTATTTGTGAGTGATTTTAACACAAATCGGAGTCGCACCTCTTATAGGTGCGTGGATTGAAATAGATACGATGGGGATGAAGCATCGTGTTGATTTTGTCGCACCTCATGTAGGTGTGTGGATTGAAATGCTTTGTCTTCGCTAAAGGGTTAGCCAAGACCTTGTCGTACCTCTAGTAGGTACGTAGATTAATACTGATAAGATATTTGATAGTAATTTATTAGGAGTTTACGCATTACCCGAAATTCAACTCTCACTTACCTTTGGGGTTTCTTCCTTCACAGGGTTGAGGAATAAGAATTCTTTTGGATAATGCGTTAATTTTAATTAATACTTCTTGAAACCTATAATGTTATTATGTAATATAAAGGTATATTGTTAGTTTATTTGATTCCGTTTATTCCCACACCTTTTTATATTGTGGTTGAGTTGTAGAAGCAAGTTGCGTCTTGTTTCAATTGTGAAAGGGCTTCTTTGAGCCGATTAGTGTATAAATAGCTTATTTTGCTATGCACATTTTTAATCGACTTGAAGAAGCCCTTTTTGTGTTGCTTTCAAGTTCGCAGGCTGGGTTATGAATCATAACAAATTACAAAATAGAGGAGATATGAAAATGAAAAAAGATTGTAGACACTTAAGACTAGTACCAACAATAGATGAACATAAAACACGAATGGAAAAAAATCAGAATTCATATGCTGCACCAGCCATGTCATCTGAATCCAGAGCAAGAGTAAATCAAATGAGAGGATGTTTTGAAGCTGAAATTATATTACCAGATGGTAATTTTCAATATTTTAAACCAAACACTCTTAATGAAAAGGAAGCTATACAAGAAATTGCATTATTTATTGAGGGCATCCAGGAAATGAAGGTAGGCAATGTCATCTTATGGCGCTTTGTCGGGCAACAAAGTTTTTATCATGGTGCAAAGATCGTAGCTGAACCGAAGTTTCATAAAATCATGCGTAAGCTGAAAGATTATTTTTTTGACTACGAGGAAGTTGTTTATGAGACTGAAAAATAAGGAAGATAGAGGGATAGATATGAAAAAAGATAACTTTTGGGTAGTGTCAGATGATCCAAAAGAGCAATCCAAAGAGCTGGATGATATATTCGCTGGTTTGGATGAGCTGTCGGAGATTACAGATGATGAACTACCATTTTAATTATGTTGAGGTAGTGTATAGAGGATAAAAGGAAGAGCTAAGTGATGTATATACTTGGATCTTCCTTTTTTATTGTAAAAAAGAACTTGGAGGCGAATATTATGTTTACAAAAATTTTTATTTGTCTATTTTGTTATGTGTTTTTGGTAGTTCGTAATTCAAAGAAAAAATTTCTAATAGAAGAAGCCAAGAAAAAAGAAATGGAAAATAAACCGGTGGAACGCCTCGTTTATTGGTGCCCAAGAGAAAATAGACCTATTGGAAGGGAACAAGAGCGTGTTACTGTTCCAACAAAAGAAATCACCTTAGAAAAGGATGTAGCAAGTATTTATGATTTAGTTGCTACATCTGTTCATGAGAATCTGGGTGAGGAAGAGAGTGACAGATTAAAACATGAGGCTATAGAAGAAGAGGAGTATGCTGAAGATTTTCATCATACTCCTGCTTCTGAAGCTGTTTATGGTATTCCTTTTCCAAGTGATGAGGATATACCAGTGGAATTATTAGAATATGAGGACATGCATCCAGAATTAGAATATGTTTCGTTTCCATCAGAAACAGAACACATTTTTCTTGTTCAACAAGGAGTATACGATGTAGGAGATATGGATTTTGTGAAGTGGACTGCAAAAGTGATAAGAAGAGAACAAGGACTGACACGTGTCATGAATATGTCTAATAAAAAGCGTTATTGGATTCATACAGAGGGAGAGATATTACCAGAAAATCAATTACTGTATATGGAATTAAAGGTCGATTCACCTTATTCTTATACACTAGTTGAATGGAGTAATAGACAACTAGGGAATATATAAATCTATTTCCTAGTTGTATTTTCTTAGTTAAATAGCATGAAATACAGCATTATCTCACTCATTTGTACAAGAATAAAACATTTTTTTATTTTTGTACAAATGAGTGGGACAGAATGATTCACCATATAATAATATTCGACTATAATGAGACATTGTACGTCATTGTAATATTAAAATGTTTTGAGATTAAAGTGATTAATTAATCTTAGAATAGGAGTTTCGAGACCTCCATATCATATTACAATGCTTAAAATAGATTAAATCCAAACATGAGGATTATATGAAGTTAAAAATATTTTTAAGTTAAAAAATAACAATTTTGAAAGGTGAATGTAAATGAACATTAATTCTTTAAGTAACAATGTAGTAGAAAAATTAGAACAAACAGTGCGCTATGAAAAGAAACAGGTCCAGGTATTACGTGTAAGTAAAAGTAGCTCAAATGTACATGCTTACATGATTTTTCCGGAATTCTCAGAGGGTAAAATTTCAAATACCGAACTGGATGAATATATAGAAAACCTGTCAACAAGCGTGAAGTATGTCATTGATCGCAAGTTGAGTCAACAAGAAATTGAAAAACAAAATCATTCTTTCATTATGACGTGTGAAGTCGAGGAAGATGGTGTGATAGATGATGAAACAATTCATTTTAATACGACGTATGTGAAACCACCAACAATTGCAAATAAAGTCTTTAAGTTGGTCTGTGGATTAGGAAATCGCTTAGATAGCTTAAAAGAATTACATATTACAGTATTAAATAATAATATTAATCGAATTGAAATTGAGTTTTACAATGACAATGAAACATATGTGGCAGTAGAAAAAGAGGAAATTGCAAATGCAATTATGGGGGCATATACAAAAGCAAATATCTATTATGCAGCAGATCTTTATTATGCTGCAGAAGGAAATGAAATCAAATTAAAGAGCATCAAACCCAAATTAGCGGGTGATGTGTGATGAAACAAGAAAAAGGGATGCTTGGAGTCCTATGTACGCTTGTTTTAATGATTTTACTACTTATACCCTTACAAGCAGCTCAAGCTTCTGTAAAAGTAGATTTTAATGAATTGAAGGGGAACGATGTTTCATCATCATTTAAAGAAGGTCTAAACAATCGAACGAAAACAACAGAGAAAGATGATTCATTTGGATCATCAATCATACAAAAGATTGAAGGATTGTATGCGCCGGCTTTTAAAGTAGGAGTCAATATCTTTTCTATTTCATTCGTATTAGGCGTTATTGTCATGGTTATGGCATTAATAACAAAGAATGGTCAATGGATGAAGTGGGCAACCGGAAGTATGGTTTTCTCATTTATTAGCATGATGTCTATGAGACTAAGTGTGTACTTCTTGTTCAGTTCCGATGTATTTTCGTTTATGAACATCTTTACGGATTTTTTAGACCTGTTTAAAGCAACAGCACTTATTTTCACACCATTTATGTTAATCGCAGGTATTCGTTTAAGAAGAATTCATGAGAGTACGAAACAGCCTGAGTATTACCGTTGGGCCAACCGTGTCATAACAGGATCTTGTTTGCTGTGTCTGTTAGCCGTACTTGCTCCATGGCTATTTGCTAATATGTAAAGAACTATATATAAAGAGATAAAAGGTACTGAATATACATTCAGTACCTTTTATCTACCCATTAGGTTCTTTCTTTCATATTCTTCAAATACTTCTTGTGAAATTGGCGATAGTATGCCGCTCAAATACACAGCGGTATATATAAAGTATTGCTCATCACTTGTTTTAATTGTATGAGTACCGTGTTCTTCATTATTTGGAATAATTCGTTCGATTTTGAGTTGTTTTTTATCACAAACGATCTCTTTTACTCGATATAAATTATGTATAGGTAAACGATCAATATACAAACAAATGCGCTCTAATAGAAATAGAATAATAGCCATTTGTAGAATGAAAGCAATCTTTAATAGAGTTGGTATGGATGCAAATAATACTAGAAATATAGAGACCAAGAAAATATTTAGCTTTGAAAACCATTTTTCGTGTTGATTTAAAGAAATAATACTTTTCTTATTCTGAAACACCTGGAGCCTTGTTATAAGAAAAATAATTGCAAAGATTCCTTCATAACTAAACCAGGTTTTCCACTCCGTATCAGTAAGTTCTAGCAATATATATATGATACCAGTAGATACGAACAGTGGTACCAGCTGTACCAAACTAAATAGTATGGTATGTTCTAACATTCTTTTCTTGTAGATACGATTAGTAATTGAATCCAAGTTTCTTAACTCCTTCTGCAATTTTCATGATGACACCACCAATAAGAAGATGGTATTCGCCAATTCCTTTTTCATTTACGTACCAACACATATAGTGCCGGATACCTTCTTTTGCACCATGGTCATGTAAAGGAAAAGGCGATGCGTATTTTTTAGATGACATATTATTATCACCGAAAGGTACCTGTTCTGCAAGTGCAAAACGTTTCTTCGAATCATTTATAATCCAACAACCATAGTTTACTGACCCATACCATATTGCGTCTTTATGAATGGGATCAATAGAAGGTTGTGCTGGATAGGTTTCAGCTTGTATTTGCGCTTTTTCTTCACGAAGTTGCTGATGTATGTGTGAATTCAATGGATCTTCCGTTCCGATTTCATAGGTTTCCTCAAAGTTCCCACACTCATAAGGGATTAGGGGATTATTTGAATCAGCTGCTAATTGTAGACTGCAAGAATCTGATTTTGAAAGATAGTATACACAGTCTTTGCAAGTGAAAAAGTTTGAAAAAGCTGAATCTGTTTCTTGTTCTGTTCCGGTATTATCTACTACAAGTTTTAACATGTCTATCACAATCCTTTTTAGGCTAGTTCGTAAATTAATATAGACGTATCATATCATGCTTATTATTAAATGTAAATATTTCCCAATTAAAAATAACCTTATTTATTTTGAAAGGACTGTTTGTTATGAAAAAAAATCGAGAATATATTGTTTTACGAAATTCTATATTAATAGGCTGGTTACTGACATGCTTCGTAATAGGTCTATCTATCTATTTTTCTTCTGTTGTTTATTTATTAATCGGATGTTTCATTCTATCGTTAAAATACGGATTAATGGGTACCGTGAAAAATGTGGAAAAACGTTTGCCTACCTGGGCCAACTTTGGCGTCATTGAAAAACCAGTAAATAGAAGAGTGACCAGACCTTTTCAGTTTCGAGGTGGGCTCCTTGTTTCATTAGCATTAGGATTCGTAGAGATGGTGATAAAAGGCTTATGTATCTCATATTTTATTTTAGGATTAGAAACGCATGTATATCGTTTAATGCGCAGAAACGCAAGGGTGTAAAAAGGGGGCTTCTATTATGAAAGTATTGATATTTGAATTAATTCTCATTGCGGTTCTGATTCCGTTGAATATTGTTGTGAAAAAACATGTACCGAAATGGAAAGGAAAAGCCGGAGAGAAATTAGTGAACCGTATATTGAGCAAGTTGGATTCTGAAAGTTATCGCGTGTTACATGATGTTACGGTTTATACGGAGTTCGGTGATACAACGCAAATTGACCATATTGTTATCGCTGAAACAGGTGTATTTGTTGTAGAAACAAAGAACTATGAAGGATGGATATATGGAAGTGAGAAAGCGGCAAGGTGGACACAGGGTATTTTTAGAAAGAAATCCTCTTTTCAAAATCCACTTCGACAAAACTATAAGCATATAAAAGCAATTGAATGGGTGATGGAACAACAGCTGCCTTGTATATCTATTGCAGCCTTTCATCCAAAATGCAGTATAAAAAGGGTGAATGTTCCTTCTAAAGATAAGCATGTCTTATATTATAACGATTTAAAAAAATGTATCGAATCTTATATTGATGTGAAACTGACAAAAGACGAGGTCGAGCATATCTACCAAACTATTTTGCGAACAAATATTGGCGATAAGAATATAAAGAAGAAACATGTGAAGTATTTACAGAATAAGTTCGCTAAACAATAAGAAATGGGGAAAGGCCAATGTTATATGTAGTAGAGTTTATCGTAATCTCTGTAATAGCTATTCGTCTTAACATGAAGTATTACAAGTTAAAAGGAGATTCAAAAAATCTTGTGAAAAGAATAAATAAGTAGTTGAGAATAGTAAACTTTATGAATATAAAATCCACACGGAAATTTTCAGAGAACCCAATTATATAAGTAAAGCGCAATTGAAAATAGGCTAGGAGTTTTTTTTATGGAATTAATACTTGATATATTAATTCATTATCAGTCATAGTTGGACATGACTGCCAAGAAGGAACAAATCTATGCCAATACTGCTGTGTCCACCCATTTTTATAAATACATAATTTCCACCGATAATGTGGGTGATGTGAATGAACATCACATTCATAATCATAACTTGAAAATTCAGGTTGAATGTATAAATTTGTCACCATAATCTCCCCTATACAATTAAAGCATTTAAAGTATTTTATTAGGTATAGATGTCCAAAGTTATAATACAAATGCCTAAATTAAAAAAACACTTTATAAACAATTCAATAATTAACTTTAATTGAATGGAATTTCATAAATCTCATAAGTATGACTTTAACAAGAAATGCTAGCAATAAAGGTATAAATAGTACCATGGCAAGTTTGATCGCCATGTCATTCATAACTGGAGTACCGCCAGCATTTTGGCCCCCCACGCTAAGATCATGCAAGATTTTATACAGTTTTTCGGCTAATCCAGTAACAAACAATAACCCTAAAACCGCGCTAGAATAGGAATGTATAAAAAAATGTATAGATCCATAGAACAAAAAAAGAAGGTTCCCTTGTGAGAGTAGGGTTCCCCTTTTTCTTTGCTACCGATAATGAGACGTTATGTTAACCGAGCATGTATGCGATATACAGAAAGGGGAACGAGCTTTATAATAGATTTAATTATCATAAAATAAAAAAGGAGGAATGTTATGCCTACTATTAAAGAAATTGGAAATTTATGCATGACAGATAAAGAAGGATATATTATTAACCATTCAAATAAAAACAAGATTAATCCTATTTTTCTCCCAATAATAGACGATGTGATTCACATATATTCCACTTATCTCGGAAATGATTTACACAGTGTATATATAAGAGGATCCATTCCAAAAGGAATAGGTATTAAAGGAATAGCTGATTTAGATAGCATAGCTATTGTCAAACAAGACCCTAACAACTTACAGTTAAGTTGGACAAAAAAAATAGAACATGAATTAAATCAAAAACATAGTTGCGTGGATGGTATTGAACTGAGTTTTCACTCCTTAGAAGATATCTTAAACAACTCATCTTTTTCTATAATGAGTTTTATAATTAAAACCCATGGAGTATGTGTATTTGGAGAAGATATAATACCTCAATTACCAAATTATAAAGCCAATGAACCTTTAGCAAACAATCATCTTATTCACTTGAAGAAACAAATTGAAAATGCTTGTGATGACCTTCAAGGCAACACTGATACAGAAGATATTAAAGACTGTTGTAAATGGATTATGAAAAACATAATAAGAGCGGGGCTTGCACTTATCATAACCAAGGAAAAGGTATATACAAGAGATTTGTACCCCGCCTATAAACTTTTTTCAAAACACTTTCCTGAAAAAGAAAATGATATGAAAAAAGCACTTGAATATGTGATAACACCCATAATAGATACAAAAACATTGTTATCATTCTTAAATGAGTTCGGACAATGGATGATTGATCAAGCCAATGAATGGCTACAATTTTACAATCCAAATAGAGAACTAAGTATGAAAATATAGCTTAATTACTAACTTCCGCTTTCGAATTTTACGTAAACTAGCATCTCTTGAAGGGGCTAGTTTTTTTGCTTAACGTGGTTTTTTCCGAAATGCTAGCGATACCCTATGCCTATCAATCTAAAGTTTTAAATTATCCCCAAAACGAAAACTTTGTGTCTTTTATAGCAACGAAGTTCATTTTTATCTTTTTGGGGGCACCCCGTTCTATTAGCTTGATGGGTATGGGTCTGTATCCCTTTAAGGATTAACTCCTACTCCAACTGGACCATTCCCCACTGGAATAGTCGCAATCACTCTATTTACTATCCCATCAATCACGGAAACGTTGTTATTATTAAGATTTGTTACGTAGATAAGGTTAGTAGATGTTAGTCCAGTTGGTAATTGAAATGGTGGAATTGGCGGTAATGTAGGACCAATTAAACTTGGATCTAATGTAAAACCACGTATTACTTCTCTCAAATTATATTTATTTTCTTTATTCATGTATTCACGTCCTAAAAACTATTATCGTAATTAGTAAATGACATCAATAAAAAACGTCACACCATTTTTTATAAAAAATGATATATATAAACCACCTTAATTTTAAAGCTTTTATCACTTGTATATAGTATATATCAGTTAACATAACACCACTTATCAGTATTTAATGTATCTAGAAAAGTACCTTTAGAAAATCTGAAGGTACTTTTCTTTTACATAATGGGTTATCGCCAAATATCCATCAATTTAAGAATTTGTACTACCCCCAAGTGTCAAAAAAGGTTATTCTTTCTAAAATGTGAATTAGGAAGGGTGGCGTGCCCCTTAAAAGAATAAAGCCATAAAAAAAGATGACTTCTGTACAATACAGAAATCATCTTTTTTGATTTTAAGCAGTGCGTCCTTCATCTTCATCATTAGATGAAAATCCAGCATAGTCAACATTTACAGATCCGCCGGTACCATCACGATAGGTAACTTTATACTCACCAGCTCCTACTGCTTTACCCTTCCATTCATTTACACTTCTCCAAGTATATGATTTACCTGGTTTTAGTGTTATCGTCAAATATTTTTTGCCTGTATCAATGTTTTTTACAGTTATAGTGACGTCATTTTTTCCTTTATTTTTAAACCATAATTTAACATATCCATAACCGGGATCAACGTTAAATGAAGACTCCACAGTTTTTTTACCTGATACCGAACCCTCAAAATCATCATACTCAGCACCAGCTATTGAAGGAAATGCTACACAAGCTGCTAAAGCTAAAGATAAAATTGATTTTACTAATGTTTTCTTTTTCATAACTAAATCCCCCTTGGTATTTGGTATATCACAAGTATACATTTCAAAAACTCAATATGAAATATATGGAAGTTTTTTTCAAGAATAATTTTAATATTCTTAATATTAATTCGTGGAGTGGTTCTTTGGAAGGTATCTAGAATAAATTAATCATGTTGTAAATATTAAGCACATCGAGAAAAATACTTGAATATTTCAACTGAATTTTGTTTACCACATATAAATTTTTTATTTCAACAAATAAAGTCCATTTCAATTGAAATGGACTTTTGTATTTATACAAAGTTATTCGATGTCGTTTTTATTTGTATTTTGAGAATGCCCGAAGATGGTACCTACAAAAATGCGGAAAATTAATATAAATAAATGTACAATTAGGAGACAAATAAATATTGCTAAGCACAAAATAGGTATGAATAGTATAAAAGCAAGAATTACTATAATCCAAAAAGCAATCAGCCATCCACCATGGAGCTCACTGTATAATTGTCCAAAATCAAAATCTGCATCAAAGAATGGAGCTTGTGAAATATAATCTATAAAGTTAGGGATATTAGAAATAAATGTATATACAACGAATAACATGAAAACTACACCAAAACATCCACCACACCCTGAACTGTTTCTTCCCGCTTCTCTAGCAATTAAAAATCCTACAAATGGTCTAAAATAACGCACTAAATTAAGCCCTCCAAAAATATACCTTAGTAATGTTTATAGTTATTTATATAATTAATAAAACATAATATAAAGATTTTTACATTTCGTTTCGCATAAATAACATCTCTAACCTAGTGTGGTTATTAAATTAACCAGTTATATTGATGTAATAACAAATAAAAAGAACTTAACCAATATTAATTAAGTTCTTTTTACTTTAATCTCTCGTATTCTTCTTCCATTTCTCTTTTATATTTACTGTATAAATAATCTTTTTCCGTTATTTCACCAGTCCTAACCAATTCACGTTTCATCTTTAAAAAAGCTTCTTCACCATAAAGTACTTTCCTGGCATCATCACATGACTTCCCGTTAACGCCTTGCCAAAAAGCGTATGGATTGTTACAATTACTAATCATTTCTCGAGCCTTATTTTTATCATATTCAATCGAATACTCTTTATAGCTTTTATACCCTTTAATTAAAAAAGGGGTCATGCAAATAAATATAGTGAATAATATCAAGCTCTTTCTTGTAAAAAATATTTTGTAGTATGGATATAAAAGCTCTTTAATCATACGAATTAAACTTAATGTGGAATAATCTAGCTCAATTGAAAATTTGCGTTTAAATTTAGCGAAACGACTTTCTTTATATCTCCTATACCTCATATAAACTCCTTTAAAGATTCCTTTAATTAATACAACAATATTATATCATTTTAATAATTAATTAAAATGTTGTATAAAAATATTTTGTAACATTACTAGCAGAACAGTTTTTGTTACACCCAAATTACATATATCTCGGCTGAACAACTAACGCGAGAATCTATTTTGATTAATATTTTTTCAAAAGGGATTCTCTTATTCATTTTAAGACAGGGTGAGCAATATTTTTAATCGGATTTTATTTCAAGGCTTCATATTGTAAAACTTTCTGCAATGTTATGCTTTCAAAATAAACTTTCTGCAAATATATAAGTTATTTAGAAAGGTAATTTTGCAATATTAAGCTTTGAAACCAAAAATTTTATCATTTTAGCCAAGAAGACTCCTTCCTCAAGGAAAGCGAAGTGAGTAGGTGGGAGATGAATTGGCTTCGAACAAGGGATGGCAAGGAGCCATCTTCATTGTTCGACATACATAAAGTGTTACTTCACTATCCATCGAATGTACGTTTGGTATATAATAGTCATATACCGAAATGGAGGTGAATTAAATGATAATTAATAAAGCCTATAAGTTTCATATCTATCCAAATCAAGCACAAGCAATTCTAATTAATAAAACGATAGGTTGTTCTCGCTTTGTATTTAATTATTTCCTATCCCTATGGGATCACGCATACAAAGAAACTGGGAAAGGTTTAACATATGGTACATGCTCTACCAAACTTCCTGCCATGAAGAAAGAGTTTGTTTGGCTAAAAGAAGTGGATAGTATTGCGATTCAGTCGTCTGTTCGCAACCTTGCAGATGCGTATACACGCTTTTTCAAAAAACAAAACAGCGCCCCGCGCTTTAAATCTAAGAAGAACAACGTACAATCGTATACCACAAAACAAACAAATGAAAACATTGCCATTGTAGGAAACAAAATAAAGTTGCCGAAACTAGGTTTTGTCCGATTTGCAAAAAGTCGAGAAGTAAAGGGACGTATTATAAATGCTACGGTTAGACGTAACCCTTCTGGCAAATACTTTGTGTCATTGTTAGTTGAAACTGAAGTGCAAGAACTTCCGAAAACACAATCTTACATTGGAATGGATGTGGGACTAAAAGATTTCGCCATTTTGTCAGATGGAACCATCTATAAAAATCCGAAATTTTTTCGGTTATTAGAAGAGAAGTTGGCGAAAGCACAACGTGTTCTTTCTAGAAGAATGAAAGGATCTTCCTGCTGGAATAAGCAGCGAGTAAAGGTAGCTAGGATTTATGAATACATGGCAAATGCTAGAAAAGATTACTTAGACAAAATCTCGACTGAAATCATCAAAAACCACGATGTTATCGGTATAGAGGATTTGCAAGTATCGAATATGTTAAAGAATCATAAGTTAGCAAAAGCAATTAGTGAAGTATCATGGTCACATTTTCGAGCCATGTTAGAATACAAAGCGAAATGGTACGGAAAACAAGTCATTGTCGTATCGAAAACATTTGCTTCCAGCCAATTATGTTCTTGTTGTGGGTATCAAAATAAAGACGTTAAAAATCTAAACCTACGTAAATGGGTTTGCCCTTCATGTCAAACACATCATGATAGGGATATTAACGCAAGTATCAATCTAAAGAATGAAGCGATAAGGCTTCTAACCGCAAGGACTGCGGAGATAGCCTAATAAATTAGAGTTCTATAGAACTCTTTACTTAGGAATCTCCCACTTCTAAAAGAAGTGAAAGTGGGGGTAGTTCAAGTTGTCAGCTAAAATAAAAGGTAAGAAATTATCCGATAGCCAGATTAAAAAACTATTGAATAATCATGTGACAGACTTCATTAATGGTTTTAGTGGGGAAAACGGAGAATTCACTGCTGAGATTCGATTAAAGCCAGATCTTAGTATTTGTTTTGAATTTCCGACTACAGATGATCGTACGGTAGGTAATGTCCATTATGCCAGAGTAGGGTTATAATAGGGAAAACAAACTATCTATGTGAACAATACAAGAAGGACTGTGATTTCATCATTCCAGGAATGATACTCGAAAAAAGAATTACAGCTAGTCAAATTAAGAAATTACTAGAAAAGAATATGACTGATACAATACAAGGATTTAAATCGAAAAAAACGGTGGAATTATTCGGTGCAAAATTAACATATGACAACGTAAAGAAGAGACTCACGTTTATAAACGAGAAGAAGAAATAATATCGCAAAATCTTAAATTTCATATATAAAATTAATAAGAACTATGATATGATGAAAGTAACAAAATACTTCTAAAACTATCTTGCAAAAGGACACACCTACGCATACATATGCCATAGGTGTGTCCTTTTTTATGTATTTTTAAGATTTCAAGACTCAAAAGGGGGGTATATATTGTGTACCAGTAATATAGCATCTGCTAATGTATCTTTTGAAAAATTGAAGAGTCAGGAAGAGAATGAAAAAAGCATGGCGTCAATATGCCCGAATTGGAAGAAACGTTCATTTAGAGAACTATATAATGATCATCCAAAATGGATACAGTTTTGCCTATGTTGTAATTATCGAGAAGTAAATACATTGGAAAGTCCGTTTGTTTATTAGACGCAGCTATTTACGTATTTTAAGTAGGAGGAAGAAATTTCGATATGAAAATATGGATTAAAGCTATTTGTATAACATCATTCGTAATTCAAATGTCAGCATGCAGCAGTTCCACGCAAACAAAAAATGATTCAAGACCTGCCCAAGCAGTACAAAACGGGATACAACAGCACGTAGAAGGGAAAGGTATTGTTGATATTCCAGAAGCTTATAAGTGGAAATTAAAAGGCTTAGAGACCGCAAAAGGGAAGGTATTACATATAAAAGACGGAGATACGATAGACGTGAACGTAAAGGGGCAGAAACAGACGGTAAGATTGCTGTTATTGGATACCCCCGAGTCCGTATCACAGAAGATTCCACCACAAAAGATGGGGAAGGAAGCGTCGTTATTTCTAAAGAAACAATTAAAAGGAAAAAGCGTAACATTGGTATATGATCGTGGACCAAAAGAGGACAAGTATGGCAGGAAATTGGCATATGTATTTTGTGAAGGGATACATATCAACGAATTAATGGTCAAATCAGGATATGGTATTGTAGCTTACATTTCAAAACCTAACACTTCACTGCTTCCACAAATGCTAGAAAGCGAAAAAGAAGCAAAGGCGTCAAAAACTGGTGTGTGGAGCATAGAAGGGTATGTGGATGAAGAGAAACATCATTATAACCGTAATGATGCGGCTTAGCACCCTAATCCATTGCAATACAAATATTCGTACAAAATGGAGGTTTTATGAATGAATGAAAACAATAGAAATATGCTCTTATCCTTTATCATTTCAATTTTATTTATTTTCGCGAGCCTATTACCATTTAGTAATAATGAATATGTGTATGTTATCTCCAAAATTGGTGCTGCAGCTGGTGTAATAAATATTGTGATGATGAGCGTTTTCTTGTATTTTCAAAGCAAAAAAACGGGACATTTATTAAATTAGTAAATTAAAACTTAATAGTTTTCCTTACTCATATCCTTTTAAGCTTGGTAAGGAAAACCGAAAAGGAGTGTGAAAGGTGAGTCAAGTACCTGGATTTTTAAAGTTTGTTTTAGCGAAAGAAAGACGGTATGTATATTTAGTTGTAGCAGAAAAGAAAAACAAAAAAGTACATACACACATGGTATATAGATTTGGTCCGCTAGAAAAAGCATTAGAAACCATGTACGAAATGCGTGGTGATTTTGAAAATCTTTTCCCTCTAGAATTAAAAGAGAGGGGATACGACTGGGAAGATATCAATGATTGGATACTTTCTATTGAAACAGGGTACTCGAAACACGGAAATAAACTAGTCATATATTAGCAAATGTTTTGTATTTTAAAAATTAGGTGAGGCGAAAATAAGATGTTGATCATTCAAAAGTATCACATTGTAATTGCTTGGATGATAGCTACTAGCGCAATGTTAATTAGTTTGTTTTTTAGTGAATGGATGAAGCTGCCGCCATGTGATTTGTGCTGGTATCAAAGAATGGCCATGTATCCATTAGTATTAATATTAGGGATAGGAATGTATAGAAAAGATCCGCATGTCAGCACGTATGCATTCCCATTTGTGTGTATCGGCTTAATGTTATCTGTATACCAAATTACAATTCAAACGTTTCCTGCTAGCGAGATGAAGATATGTTCAGTAGGAGTTTCTTGTACAAAAGATTACCTGAATTTATTTGGTTTCATCTCAATACCTATGCTATCTTTTGTTGGATTTTTAGCTATTATCGTACTTCTGTATATAAAACCAAACAGTAAATTAAGCCGTAGTAAAACAGATCACTAAACAAGAATAATTTAATGCATTTAAAACTGAATTTAAAAATAAAAAATATGAAAAGGAAGATATCATAAATGACAACAATGCAAGTAAATAAAGAAATGAACAAAATTCCAGAGGCAGATGTAGAATTACTTAAGATCATGGCTCACCCAGTTAGGCTACAAATTGTAAAAGAGTTAGAACATCGTAAGATTTGCAATGTAACACAGTTAACGGAGCTATTAAATATACCTCAATCTACCGTATCTCAGCACCTCTCTAAAATGCGCGGAAAAATTCTTCGTGCAGAAAGAAAAGGATTGGAGATGTACTACCATGTTGCCAATGCTAAAGCATGCCAGATTGTCGGAGTATTAGGTCTGTAGTTCTAACTCGAAATAGGGTAATAGAAAGAGTGTTGTTAAATATAGCTGCAACAGCTGATGTACTGCAGAATGATAAATTCACAAGCTTAGAGTGTAGTCCTTCTAATAATGGAGGAGCTGACTGTGGTGAAAAATTGATATAAGAGCTAATAAAAAAGAGTGCAGAACATTAAAATGTACCCTATAGAATAGACACTCGAAAAAAGTCTATTCTATAGGGTATTTCTTGTATAATAAAAGGAAAATTGGGATCGGAGAATGTCTAAAATGACAAAAAAGCTATTTACAGAAAGAGAAATTCAAATTCTATCAAATAACCTATATGTAAAATCTGTAAGTCAGAAAGGTATCACTTATACAGAGGAATTTAAGCATATTTTTATTGAGGAAAATGAAAAAGGAAAGCTACCTCGAAATATTTTTGAAGAATGTGGTTTTGATATAGATATGATTGGAATGAAACGAGTTATGTCATCGGGAAGTAGATGGCGTGCTGCTTATAGAAAAAATGGTGTATTGGGTTTACGGGATACACGTATCGAAAATGCGGAAAGAACTCTTGAGAGAGAGCTTACGTTAGAAGAAAAGTATGCCCGTTTAGAAGCCGAACGAAACTTACTAAAGACGGAAAACGAATTGCTAAAAAAAATCAAACTTATGGAAGGGAGGATGAGAAGGAAATAACACTACCACCTAATCAGAAATTCATTTTGATTCGTTCTGTCATCATGAAATACAACTTAAGGAATATGGTCAGTCATTTGTGTAAAATAGCTGGTGTATCCCGTTCGGGATACTATAATTACTTTTCAATTTCATCTCAAGAACAACGGAAACAAAAGAGTGATCGAGATGAAATCGTGAAAGAAACCATATTAAAAGCACTTCGATTTAGAAATAGAAAGAAAGGGGCTCGTCAGATAAAGATGACATTGGCGGGTCAGTTTCAAGTTGTCTACAATTTAAAGCGTATCCGTAGAATTATGAAGAAATACGAGATTGTATGCCCGGTTCGCAAAGCGAATCCTTATAAAAGAATGCTGAAAGCTACAAAAGAACATCGAATAGTACCGAATCAATTAAATCGGGAATTTAAACAAAATACCCCAGGGAAAACACTTCTTACAGATATCACCTATTTAGTTTACGGTAAGAATCAAAGGGCCTATTTATCTACAATTTTAGATGGCTCAACTAATGAAATTTTAGCTTACCATGTTTCAGAACAGATGACATTAGAGCTCGTAACGACAACTCTCCATAAACTAAAAAGGAATCCGCGGATTCGATTGACTGAAGGTGCTTATATTTATTCAGATCAGGGGGCCCACTACACAAGCCCTACCTATCAAAAGCTAGTTAAAAAGCTAAATCTTGGACAATCCATGTCAAGAAGAGGAAACTGTTGGGATAACGCCCCATAAGAATCGTTTTTTGGTCATCTGAAAGATGAAGCTCATATAAAATCTTGCGCGTCCTTTGATGAGTTGAAACAAGAGATTAAGAAATATATGACGTACTATAATCACTATAGATATCAATGGAATTTAAAAAAGATGACTCCTGTTGAATACAGAAATCATCTTCTTGATGTTGCCTAACTTTTTTCAAAATGTCCTTTACAAAGGGTACAGATTACATGTCTGCATTCTTTTTTATTGTGCCCTAGCTACAATAGATAAAGTATTTTGTTGTGTATGACTATGAATAGGGGATACCGTGTTTTGCTATGCAAAACACGATACTTTCGACTTTTCAAGCAAAGGAAATATCGAGTTTATTGATGTGTATAGTGAAGATTAAAGTTTAGAATATTCTGTGTCAATATTATCAATTTACTATAGTTTACAATTATGTAAAAATAGAACTGATTATAATTTTCTTTAAATATTAGATTAAAAGCTATCATAAGGGTAATGTGAGCATTTATAGCTTGCTTATAAACGGTGACTGGGGATACATACAAGAGTGTGATCAAGTAATGGTAGAATTTATCAAACGAAATGAGGTGACTGTAACTTGAGAGAAATTGCGAAAAAAGTACAAATGATACGTTTACAAGAGGAGCATTTTGGTCGTAAGGCAGACAAAGAACAGTATTCTGCCAAGCAATGTAAAATAGAACGAGAGAGTATTAAATTAGAAAAAAATAGAGTTAAAAAACGAACTCAAAAATTTCAAACGACAGAAGAAAAATGGGACACAAAATGTAAAAAAGCAGTACAATTATTTAATCAAGGTGAGGAATATCCAACTATTGCAAAAAAACTGAGGTGCAATGTGAGTAGTTTGTATAGAGAACTTAAGAAACGGGGCACATTACAAATACCAAAGCAGGTAGCAGCATCTAAATCATTAAAATCACCCATAACATCAACACAAACAAAAAAAACGAATTTCGAACGATATAAAGAATATTATATGTACAAATAGAAGAATTCATGGCTATAAATCTATACCTGATTCTTTAGTATTAATAAGCTAAGATTATGCAGGATACAATGAAAAAATGCATATTTAGCAGCAAATCTTCTTATAGTATTTATAGAACATCTGCAAATGTTAAAATAAGAATAATTTGTCTAAAGTAAAAGAATCCCCATGTCATAAAGGATTCATTTAGAAGGGTTAGAGAGCTGTCGTTACTTGTCTCATATTCATTGTACGTCCAATAGTAAGAATATTCAATCTTATTTTATGTTTCTCAATATATTCTGTTCGTTTTTATATTATAATATAGATAATTCTTTTTATTTATGTATCTCTCTCTACATATCTTCCTGGAGTGAATCCTTATTATAAGGATTCCTTTTTTATTACTTAATAGGGGTCACCATACATTGCCATCAAGTTAAGAAATTCGTTATCCTAAAAACGAAAAAAAACTGAATTCTCATAATGTAGGTTTAGAATAAAGATTGATAAAAAGACCTGTTTTGTAGAGTATTTCTTTGTTCAACAATCGGGCCATCTTGTGGAAGATCAGCAGAAACTTTTGAAATTTTAATCAAAATAGTAATTAATCTATCGAAGTTGTAAAATAAGGATAAGAATAGTTCTGGGGGGATTTATATCAATTATAATGCTATTAGTCTAAGCGAGAAACTGTCCAAATTCAGTGAACACTGGTCGCCCAAAGTCATTGGTGAAATGAATGACTATCAGTTTAAGTTAGTTAAGATTATGGGAGATTTTGTATGGCATGAGCATAAAGACACCGATGAGGTATTCATCATGATAGACGGCGAGATGTCCATAGCATTTCGCGATGGACAGGTTAAACTTTCCAAAGGAGAAATGTATGTGATACCAAAAGGTGTGGAGCATAAGCCTTATGCTGAAAAGGAATGCCATATAATGCTGGTAGAGCCTAAAGGTGTAGTCAACACTGGTGAAACTAACTCCAAACTAACTGCTGAAAATAATATATGGATTTAAATCAATAATTCAGTTACTTTCTTTGGAGCAACATATAAAAGGAAGTTACATATTTTCCGCAATCGGGCGCTTTAATTGAGTAAGGTTCACAAAAATTATCAAACTTTTTTATAAAAGGATGACTCAATTGAATATAGAAAAAGCGTGTTTTGATCAAACTTTTTTTCAAAACACGCTTTTTCTATTCGCTCTTTTATCAAGGTTTAGTAAGTTAATTTAATCAGACTTTATTCAAAAGCTACACATAAATTGGTGTAGAGAGATAAAAATTTTCTTTTTGGGAGTATTTCAAAATTTTAGCTTGATGGGCATGGGGTCACCATATCAAAAAAAGAAAATTGTACGTTTAGACACAATTTGGACACGAATTAACCGGTTTCTTTTACGTTAAGGAACCGGTTATTGATATTACTGATTCTTTATAGGATTTTTGTCTCGTAATGGTCGTAAATTATTAAAATTTGTTTTTTAGTTAAATTCCACACATAATCACCTGTCAATGTGATATGCTCCCAACCAAGTGGAGATATATGTTGTAAATATTCTTCTGGAATGTCCACCCCTTTTGTACGCAAAGCATCTACTGCACGTGATATATATACCGTACCCCTAGCGAGATTCCGTAAGGTATTTGTGGATAAAAAACTTTGAATCTCTTGAGCAAATAGTTGTAATTCGTCAGACACAGAAACAGACATAAAAAACGCCATCCTTTCCTATGATTCTACAGAAAGAATAGCGTATATTTTCATTTTAGGGGGTAACCTGTTCCGTTAAGTTGATGGCGATGCGATTGAACCCCATAAACTTTCATTGGTAAATAAGTCAAGGACTGTCCCGTAGCAGAAGCAGTTAAGTTTTTTTCTAATTCAAACCCTTCTACTGATTCGATACAAGAAAATTTTTGTAAGAATGCCTCTAATGCAATTTTCATTTCTAATCGTGCAAGAGGTGCACCTAAACAAAAATGTGGACCGCTTCCGAAAGTCAGGTGATTTTTATTGTTTGAACGATGAATGTCTATAGAGAAAGGATCGCTATACATGTTTTCATCCATATTGGATGCACTCATCCAAGCAATGACTACGTCACCTTTTTTTAACTCAACCCCTAATAGATTATTATCTTGTTTAACCGTCCGATCTCTTCTTGAAATATGAAAACGATATCGAAGCATTTCTTCAACGGCTTTTGGGACTAATCCTATATCATTTCTTAGTGTTCCATATAATGATTTGTCATCATAAAGCAATGAATAGAAGGTATTGGCTATAGCGTGACTAGTTGTTTCAAGACCTGCCCCTAAAAGTAACATAGTTGTCTGTACAATCTCCTCATTCGTAAATTTTTCCCCATCTACTTCAGCTTGAATCAAATCAGAGATAATATCATCACAAAGGTTCGAACGTTTATGAACTACAACAGGATAAAGGTATTCAAAATATTCTTTCGCTGCCTTTTGTTTTTGTTTTTCAATATCCTCTAACCTGTCTTTGTCGTATGGGTGGAACAAAATATCAACCCATTTTTTAAACTGACCTTGACCTTGTGCAGGTACGCCAAATAAATCGGCAATTACTAGAGCAGGTAAAGGGGACGCCAAAGCTTCCACAATATTAATTGTAGAATTTTCTTGTATATTTTCTACAAGCTCCGTTGCAATTTGTTGAATACGAGGTTCCCACTCTTTTAAACTGCGGGGAGTGAAAGCCGCTGCCAATAAAGAACGCACTTTTCGATGATCAGGAGGATCAAAGAAAGTAATCATTGTTATAGGTGAAGTGTTTTTTTTCTTTTTATTATCGCCCACAAAAAGACCGCTTCTAGGCCCTTGACTTGAAAAGACTTCATAATTGGTTAATACCTGTTTAACATCTTCATACTTAAACACATTCCATGTATTCGTTTCTTCGTGAAAAAAAACAGAATGTTTGTGAAGCATTTCTTTATACCAATTTAAAGGAAAAAACTCTTCAGCACGTGTCTGGAAATTAGGGATTTCTGTAATTGCAATGACTTCTTTATTCAATGATATTCCTCCTTAAAAATAAAAATTGTATAAATCACTCTATAAATAATCCTACTTGTAGTAAATCTAAATGTAAAATTAGTCTTCGCTAATACGTTTTCGAATGAAGAGAGATAGAATAGTAGCGATGACTGCTAATCCAATTGTGACAAGAGATGTGTAGTTAATCGCATCTAATAATCCTTGTTTACTTGCCATAGCAGCATTCATTGTTGTACTTAATTCTCTTGTACGGTCTGCAGCATGCGTAGTCATTAATGTAACAAGAACAGCTGTTCCAATTGCTCCCGCAACTTGTTGAATCGTACTATAGACAGCTGTACCTGAAGGATTTAAACGACGCGGCAATTGATTTAAAGCATTCGTTTGAATTGGCATCATGACTAAGGCTGTCCCTATACTACGTACAGCAAACCAAGTTGCTACATAATACGTTGAAGTATCAAATTCTAAAATTGACAAAAAGTAAGTTGAAATCCCAACGACTGGGAAACCAATTAAAACTAATGGTAAGGCGCTAAATCTATCATATAATCTACCGATATAAGGCATAAAAAGAGCTGTTAATAACGCCCCCGGTAACAATACAAGCCCTGATATTAAAACAGAATGCCCTTGAACAGTTTGTAAAAAGTAAGGAAGTAAAATCATTCCTGAATACATAATCATCGACAAAATAATACAAAGAACCGAGCTTAAAGAAAACATCGAATACTTGAAAACGCGTAAATCTAATAACGGATTTTCAATTTTGAATTGTCGAATTGTAAAAATAGCAAGTATCACAAAACCAAAAATGATAAGACCATAAACAGTAATATCTCCCCATCCTTTTGTACCTGCACTACTAAATCCGTATAAAATACTTGAGAAACTGATTGTTGATAACGCCACCGAAATAGCATCAATTTTTGTATCTCTTTGTTCTAACACATTTTCTAATTTCCAAATTGCTAATCCTAAGCTAATAATAGCGAATGGAGCAATCGCAATAAATAACATACGCCATCCGAAGCTATCTACAATAATTCCTGAAATGGTTGGCCCAATAGAAGGCGCAAACATAACAATTAAGGTATAAATTCCTAATGCTTTCCCCCGCTCTGCCTTCGTAAAGCTCACTAGCATGACATTCATGAGAAGTGGCGATAAAACAGTAGCACCAATTGCTTGAATTATACGAGCAGTGAGTAGAAAGGGAAATGTATTAGCAAAAATAGCTAAAATCGTCCCAACTGAAAAAATAGACATAGCTGCAATAAATACGTGATTACTTTTAAATTTTGTAATAAAATACGCACTTGTTGGGATAAGTACGCCAGCGATTAACATATAAGCTGTTGTAAGCCACTGTACTGTTGAATATTGTTCTACATGTAAATCTTTCATAATCATAGGTAAGGCGTTATTCAACAAGACATTGTTTAAAATCGCTACGAATGATCCAATCATCATGATGGTAATCATAAAATACGGTGTTTTTTTTGTTTTTTGTTCCAAAATGCTTCATTCCTTTCATTCTTAACACATTGTATATGATTATTTCTAAGATGTAAACTGCAGGTATATTTTTTGAACCTCAGGTTCAGTGTGTTAAAATGAAATAAATTAATATGAAGTAGAGGGAGTAACAAAATGGAATCTAAACAACAACAAATTGCAGAACAAACATTAAAACTGATCATAAATCAAGGGATTGAACATACATCTTTACAGGATATATTGAACGCAGCAAATATTTCTAAAGGTACCTTTTATAAATACTTTTCATCCAAAGATGAATGTATTGCACAAATTATTAAACAAACATATGGGAAAGTTCGAGAAGAACTAGATCAATTATTAATTGATCAATTACGAAGTAATGAAGCAATTTTTAAAGAACAACTTATACTTTATTTAACTCGTACTTATTCTTATTATTTGAATGAATTAATTCGCACTATACGTCAAGGACAAAATAAAGATTTACGTAAGATGGTATTTCAAGAAGAAAAAAGGGATATTCGGTGGATGGCAGAACGATTGGTTGAGGTCAAAGGGGAGGTCATACGCCCATATAGTAAAGAAGTGATGTCATTGTACTTTGGTATGTTACAAACTATCATGGTAATTAGTAAAACATCACAAAAATCGATTTTCCCTCAAAAAGTAATCCATCTTACATATCACTATATGGAGCTTATATTGACAGAAATGATAGAAACAAAACAGGCTATTTTTTCTATAGAAATTGATGAAGAAATGCAACAAAGAGAATCCCTTATAGAAGAATTTAAAAAAATTCAGGACGTAGTTGTAGGTAGAGATAAAGTATTAATAGAAGGATTGTTAGAAGAATTAAATCGCAAAGAAATTCGTTATCCAATCGTAGAATCTTTGTGTTCATCTTTAAGTCCGACGCTGCGTGGAATAAGTGAGCAAATAAAAAGGACAATAAAAGAAAGATAAAACATATATGCTATTTTGAAGGCTTCCATTTAGGGATACGACCTCATCACCATCAAATTAAGGTAATTTTGTATCTATATAACGAAAAAAGCGCTATTCTTTTTGTAGAAAGGGGTTCAGCCGAGATACGTGTATATCTCGGCTGAACCCCTATAGCTGAACAATTAAATTAAACTTTATTGAAATATTTTTTATTGTGTAGAGAACCGCCGTTCTATATTTATGGCGGGGTTAAAAATATAGTTATACCTTTAAAATTAAAAATTCTCATGTTTGTAACTATGTCCGAAAACATTTATAAACTCCTTAGCGTACAATTTTCCCAAAAGGGGAAAGTAATCCCTAATATGAAGATATATAAGGTCAGACAAATTTTGAAAAATATATAATTTCATTTCAAAAAATCCGAAATAGGTATAAGCTTGTTATGCAAGTACATTTTAAGAAATTGATACATCTCTGTTTTTATTCATTCATATAATGAAATAGAAAGGGGAAGTTACAATGTTAAATGTAGAACAAAAAGTTCCAGAACCAATTCGAGGGGATAAAGGAGCCACTGTTAAAATACCACGTAACATTGAACTGGATCGTCAGAACCCTGACATGCTAGTGTCTCCTGAAACAGATAGTGGTACAGTTGATAATATGAAGTTTTCATTTTCTGATACACATAACCGATTAGAAAAGGGTGGTTATGCACGCGAGGTGACTGTTCGTGAACTTCCCATTTCACACTCAATTGCTGCTGTTAACATGCGTTTAAAACCTGGAGCAATTAGGGAATTACATTGGCATAAAGAAGCAGAGTGGGCATATATGATGTATGGTGAGGCACGTATTACTTCTATTGATGCTGAAGGTCATAACTTTATAGCTGATGTAAAAGAAGGTGACTTATGGTATTTTCCATCTGGCCTCCCGCATTCTATTCAAGGTTTAAAAGACGGTGCTGAGTTTTTGTTAGTATTTGACGACGGAAAATTTTCTGAAAATAGTACATTTCAAGTTACAGATTGGTTAGCACATACTCCTAAAGATGTAATTGCGAAGAACTTTGGAGTTTGTGAGGAACTTCTTATAGGGTTACCTAAAGAGGAAAAGTACATGTTTCAAAAAGAAGTCCCAGGCTCTATTGACGATGATCGAGTAGAAAGTCCAAATGGGACTGTTCCTAACCCTTTTAAATATGAATTATTAAAACAAGAACCTATTAAATCAAGTGGTGGTAGAGTATGGATTGCTGATTCTTCTAATTTCAAGGCATCAAAAACCATAGCATCCGCTCTGGTTGAAGTATTACCTGGTGCAATAAGAGAACTCCATTGGCACCCAAATACGGATGAATGGCAATATTATATTTCAGGTAAAGCAAAGATGACGGTATTCGCCGCTGATGGTCATGCTCGTACATTTAATTTTCAAGCTGGAGACGTTGGATATGTACCATTCGCAATGGGACATTATGTAGAAAATATCGGTGATGAACCATTATATTTCCTTGAAATATTTAAAAGTGATCATTATGCTGATATTTCATTAAACCAGTGGCTGGCTCTTACACCTCAAAAGTTAGTTCTTGAAACTCTTGATGTAAACGAAAAATTCCTTGCGTCACTCCATAAAATGAAACAACCAGTTGTAAAATTTGAAAATAAAAACGACTAATATATTTTTATAAAGCGGCTTTTTGTGTTGGTTATCAGTAGTGTGTTTTTTAGGTTTATAACAAAGTTTCTTATATATTTTTTAGATAACAAAAAAAGTATCCTATTTAGATGCTTTTTCTAAATGAATATGTTACTGTCTAAAATCTGGTATCCATCATCTCAAGAAATCCAGTAACTTTATCATAAAAATTGCTCCTAGATAAATCTAGGAGCAATTTTTATGAAACATTATTTTTGATTTGCTTATGAACCACTTTATTATAGCAACCATGTTTTACTACTTGCCTAACATCATCTACTTCAATTCCCATTATCTCTGTAATATCTACAACAATTGTATTCTGTAGAACACTCACTACATATCCGGTTAATTGTAAATTAGGATTTTTACGATATAAAAATTGAACGTAATCCCCAATTGTTACCTTTGTTTTATGCTCCATTTGGTACCCCCTGAATCATCATTAATTATTCATTAGGTTTCCCTTTTTTTGCTTCTTCATACTGTTTAGTAAATTTATAAAATGAAGAACGCTTAATATCATATTTCTTCATAGTTTCTACTCTAAATACAATAAGAAAAGCAAAAAGAACTTGTAGGAATCCTACAAGTTCTTTTTGAGGTTACAGCCAATACAAAGGACACATAAAATATCTGGTTATTCATATCGGGGAAACTATCTTATATATGGTTTGACTCCATTATACAACAAATTGCAATTCTTTAAGGTTTTATTTTTGAAAATTATGTGAATTCAAGAAATGAGATGTTATAGTGAGTCATCAATCCCTAAAAATACCAATTATGAATTTTGTATAAAATGTTTTGAATCAATATCTATACCATAATAAATTATAAAAAATGTAAGTATGGGTAAATTTTTACTAATTTATTATGAAATATATATTGATTTAAAGTGTTTTGTTCGAAATATTTAATTGGGATTTTCAGGGGGGTAAGACAGTTATTTATTCTTTCTTTATAAATTCACATAATTTTCAAATATTAAAAGAGCATATTTTAATATTCGATATATAATAAAATCAACCCGTGGTTAGAGTGTTTGCTCCGATTCAGATTATGAGATAGTTTGTTTCACCTTTTTTAGATAATATGAAAAAGAACTTGTAATGATTTCTACAAGTTCTTTTTGTTTTTGGGGATAGTTTCGAATGTTTGTTTGGTAAAAGAAAATGGAACATTATAATATTTTTGAAACAGTCTTATTAGAGCTATTGATATAGAATTCTTCCTCAATAACATTTTTAATTTTATTAAAAATTGAATTTACATCTAGAGTAGAGTCGATGATTACTGGGTTTACAGATAACCTATCAAATGTTTGGTTATACTTTGATCTTTGGTCCTCCTGATATTGGAGAAATATTTCGCTAATTTCAGTCTTACCAGAATAATTCATGTCTTTTCCAATAACATATGGATTTCTAATTTTGAGGTCAGTTACTCTTTCTAAAGTAAGAGACGGATCTATATCAAAGTAGAACACTAATGAAGGTTGAATTATTTCCGCATAAAGTGTATCTAAAAGCTCATCACTTATACCCCTTAGGCCATCTCGGACATATGAAGTGAAAATATAACGATCGACCAAGATGATTTTGTTCTCTTTTTCAGCAGGCAGTATTTGTTGTTCGTAACGAAGTAAGAAATCTAAAGAGTGAATCAATGTATGGGATAAGGGTGTAAGTGCATTTGTATATTTAAGTTCACGGCTGATTTCAAAAAGTTTAGGGTATGAATTCCAATCCGTTTTTATTATTTGTAATTTTTTTTCATTAACCAAATATTGCTCTAATAAACTTATTTGGGTACTTTTCCCACATCCGTGTATTCCTTCAAAAGCTATTATCATTTTATTCATATCCTTTCAATTAATTTTAATAAAGAAGGTTACGCCAACAAAACGCGAATTTCGTATACTAAGAAATTCCTAAAAACGGTTCAGAATATTTTATATGGTAATTTTTAGGGATTATTATATTAAAGATTCTTCTGTATAAAGGGTTACGGCCTTAGCATACAGAATCCGTGAAATGTTTAAGTGAATCCAAATAAGTAATCTATATATTGAAGATCAGAAATTCCCCTTTAAAATGGTTTATTACTTTTAAGTTTATTTTGCAAAATAATATATGACGAATTTGGTTTGAAATTAAAATTAATATTTGTTGGGCATTTTTCAAGGTTTATGGATTCTCCTAGAGATAATAATTCTTCGTCATCGATACCTTTTTGAAAAGTACCCTTCTTTTTATGGGACCAATATCCATCATTGATTGGTTGCCAATTTTTACGTAGTGCTTCCCGATTAATCTCATTAGATGACCTGGTTACTATAATCATTTTCCCTTTTGGAGAAAGATATTTACTTGCTTCACGTAAAACTGCAATACGTTTAGAGCGACTTTCAAGTACATTTAATACATAGTTAATAACTATGAGGTCATACATTCGACTAGGAAGCTTAGACCATCCATAACTTAAATGAGGATCGTATCCATCTGCGTCTATACCAGAATTCCGATAAAAATCTACATCTGTGCCTCTACCACATCCAAAGTCCAGAAGGCTAGAGCGTAGTAATTCTTTTTGATACTTTCCAACAATATATTTAGCTATTTTCGATGGACCAGTACGTGACATAGCTGTTTTGTGAGAATTTACTTGTATAGAATTCAACTCAAATGGATTATTGATTATAAGTGCAGAATGATCAGTAAATTTATTGTTAGTACGTACCGTATGATCATATTTTAAAAATGTATTTTTGGAAATTTCTTTAGAAATCAAAGCTAAATCACATCTGAATTTTATCCATTTATCCTTTACCTTTTTTTCGTACGTAAATTCTTGTTGCTTATTTGTATTTTGTACTTCAATTAAATTTAATTTTTCAATAATTAATTGTAAAGGCGTTCTATCAATGTGTGAGTTAAATCTACTGATATTTTCTCCATATAATCCGTCACATGGTCTAGGTGCAATGTTAAAGTCACCAGAGATAATAAGGGGATTATAATTAAAGTCTTCCAGAAAGCTTCGTATCATTTCCAGTTGCAAAGCTCTTTCCTTTGTTTTATATGAATTTAAATACACATTTAAATAGTGTAAATTATTAATTTTGATATACTGAAAATAATCAGTGATCAACCTTTGATTTGGTAATTCATAAATATCCTTTATATAACAACAAACATTATGATTACCCCCGACATTATGATAACCAGCTAATTCAGGAGGGTCTTGGTCTATATGTTTGTATGGTTCTTGAAATACAGCGACATCAATATTATTTTGATAAAGCCATTCCTCTATTTTAATTCGTATATTGTTGTTTTGAAGTCTTTTATTAAGATTTATTGAGGCAATTATCATAACGGGTAGCTCCTTCTTAGGATGATATAGAATAAGAAAAAATTTCAAAATATCTTTGGATGTCAAAATTATCTTGTTAAACTCCACTACAAAAGAAAGTTAGTAATATCAAGTTCTCTTTTGTAGTGATAGATTCCCCAAAAATTATAACTATAAAATATTTATTATATATTAAATAGCGTTTCTTATTTTAAATGATTATTAATAATATCAATCTAATAATTGAATTGATATTTTATCAATAGTTTCATAGCATGAGAAGTTATCAGTCTCCACTATTGAATGCTTTCCGTTGGAATCGTTTAATAATTTAATGAACTGTTCTTGATGCAGACTAATATAGCCAGGATTATCGAGGTATTGCTGATGAACACTGGTTAACTTACCAGCGTTTTTCCTCTCAATTAGTCGATCTATTAAAGTTTTTTCTTTTACCTGACACAGTATAGTAATATCAGGTTGTAGTATTAAGCCTAAGGAATGATATAATTCAAAAATAGGCTGTATATCAATTAATTCGTCATTAACAATTCCTGAAAAATTATTATATGAAATTATTGAGTCTGCATACCGATCTTGAATAACATAAACACCTTTTTCCAATAAAGGTTTTATAGTATTAATTGAGTCTTGTAATATATCTGCAATAAAAAAAGGCGTTACTAGTGCAGATTGTTTATTATTAAAAGAGTTATTTACCATCATTTTTTTTAAGTTTTTTCCGAATTCACTATCTGTACAAGCTCCATGATGATATACAGCTTCTACTCCATTTTTTTTGAAATTATCAATTAATTTATTTGCCGTAGTAGATTTACCTGCACCTGACAAACCTTCTAGTACTATGAATTTTCCTCTCATAAAAACGCTCCTTTTTATAAAGTTATTGAATTTTAATATTATTGAAATGCTGAATAAGTGTAACCCTTGCCTTTTTCATTAATTCATACCCAGGATGTTTTCTCCAATTTGCTAATTCTGGCCTACCAATACCATCTGCAGTCAGGAATCTTAAATATTGTCTTCTAATAGGTCTATTAATATTAAATATAAATTTTTCACTATTGCTATTTTCGAAATACAAGTAATGTCCTAATTTTTTATAATAACCTTGTAATTCTTCGTATGTCTTTAATTTTATTGGAATAAATGATTCCTGAATTTTTGATAATAAATCTACATCAACTGGTACTGCATGGAGATGTGCATGATAACAAAGTTGTTCACCAGGTTGAACATCACATACACCAACCCTGCCATGTTCGTAAAAAATGCATGATCCGTAGATCTCAGTTAGTATTTTTCTTACATGATTTTTTAAAGTTAGATATTCATTGCGTAAATTATCGGGTAAAGATCCCATACAATGGTAGTGATCGTTAGGAATAATTAAGCAATATCCTTCAACAATTTGACCTATAGAAAATCTAACTTGAAAATTAGGTGTTTTAAACAAGGTTTTATCTTCTTCTTCATCACAAAACGAACAGCGGTCTTTAAGTTCTTGAAGTAATACTTCTGTTTTATTCATGGCTAATTTGCATCTCCTTTAATATATTTTTTATCCAAATCAAAGCATGTTCTTTAACCATATCTATTTGCCTATTATTATCTAAAATTAAATCAGCAAATTTTTTTAATTCTTCTACCGGCGCTTCAACAGGATGAAAATCTAGTTTTTTCTCTGTTTCTACACGTTCTTTTATACGCACTCTACGTACTTCATCTAGAGTGTCTATATAGATTAAATAAAATTTATTTGGATGTATATCTTTCTTTAATTGCTCGTATAATTTAACATTGCGGATTCCTGCTATTAATAATTTTTTTTCGTTAGACCAATTAGCGAAATTTAACAGTTCTTTAGAGAAATAATCCCAGCCAATAGCAATGGTTTCATTCCCTAATTGCTGTAGAGTGCTTCGATCAGTAGAGAGGTTTCTTTTTAAAGAAATCTCTCTAAAATAATCCCCTGTATTTATAGTGTTACAATTCAAATGTTTAGCAATTTCATTAGATAGAGTACTTTTACCACTACCTATTTTCCCAGCAATTCCTATGACCACATTCATAATATATCAATCCTTTTTATTGTTGTATTGGTATCTTTAAAGCTTTGACATCAGCAGTAGCGTTATGTATTTCTACAATCGCTTCAATACAGCCCTTAATTTCATCGACAGTGTTAAAGTAGCCAGGACTAATTCGTACCGTTCCATTTGTTCCTGATCCGATACGATTATGAATTAATGGGGCACAATGTAACCCAGTGCGTACTTGGATATCGTAAACAGTATCTAATAAATAACCAATCCTTCCTGGTAACAAATTATTAATATTGAATGAGAATAGCCCAGTATTATGAAAGGCATTATTATATATTGTTAAATTTTCAAGCGGTGAAAGTTCTTCCATCAATAAATCAAATAATAATTTTTCATGTCTTGCTACTTTTTCTAAACTAGTTTCCATAAGGAAGTTTACTCCAGCGCCTAACCCAATAATTCCTACCGTATTAATAGTTCCGCTTTCATACTTGTTAGGCATAGCTTCTGGTTGATCTAAAATTTCCGATAGAATACCTGTTCCTCCCACTTTTAAAGGACTAACACTTACTTCTGGGGAAATATATAATGCACCAGTGCCTGTTGGACCGAATAAACCTTTATGACCGGAAAATGCTACGAGATCCGCTCCAATTTTAGAAATATCGATTGGAATATGACCTGCGCTTTGTGAAATATCTAAGAGGAATGGTATGTTATTCCTCTTAGATATTTCCCCAATGTTTTCAACTGGTTGAATTGTCCCTGTTACATTAGAAACATGGTTAATCGCAATTAACTTTGTGTTTTTTTTAATACTATTTTCAATTTCTGTATGGTTAATTAATCCTGTATTATCACATTCGACTACGGTTAAATCTATAAAACCATTTTCTTTTAACTTCCAGAGAGGACGAAGTACAGAATTGTGCTCTATAACCGTTGTAATTACATGATCTCCTGAGTTTAAAATACCGAAAATAGCAGTATTTATAGCTTCTGTTGCATTTAATGTGAATATGAGTTGAGTTGGATACTTGATACAAAGTAACTTTGATAAATTATCTCTTGCTTCTAACACCAATTCTTCACTTTTTAGAGCGGCTTTATAACCTGAACGAGAAGGGCTTGCACCTATTAAATTCATATAATTATTCATTTGATTAACTATAACTTCTGGTTTAGGCCAGGAGGTAGAGGCGTTATCTAAATACATATATCTTCATCTCCTAATAAAAGTTATTTTCAATGTAGACTTATATTATAAATAAATTAATTTTAAAGAATATTGAGAAATATAAAACCAAATAAAAATCTCTCTGCAAATCACTAGACAGATAATATGTTAAGTTAACTGAGGATTTCATAAGAGCTTTTAAATCAGGATATTTTCTCTGTTGGCCTGTTAATAGAAGTTACTTTGAGTTTCCAATAACATAATAAACTAGTGCATATAAGGATAATTGTTAATATAAAAAAGATATATCTGATACCTATGAGATTGCTTGAAAAACTAAATAATACCGCAATTAAAGGGGAAATTGAAGATATTGACATCCAATTAAGACTTTCAACTCTCCCAATAAATTCTCCGTCTACATTTTTAACTAACAAACTTTTTCTACTTGGTAGGGTTAGCATTATTGAAGCTCCTAACATGAATAATCCAATTAAAGATATATATAAGTTATTAGCCCATACAAGAACAAAGAAGCTTATTCCGGCAAGCCCAAATCCATAAGTAAGTAGTTTTTCTTCAGGTACATTTTTTGTTTTTGAAGTTAATGCTAGACCAATTATAACAGATCCTACAGCAAAACTAGCATCTAACATTCCATATTCAGTAGCGCCTAATTGAAGTGTATCCTTGGTAAAGACAGCTAATAGTGAATTAATAATATTGACAATTGAGTTTTGTACTAACCCAATAAAGAATAGAAATAATATTAGTTTACTCCCCCATATATAATTGAGTCCCGCTTTTACATCTGCCAAAAATGTAATCTTATTTGCTGAAGATTTTACTATAGGTGTATATTTCACACAATAAAGCAAGACAGCGGATATTATGTATGTTAAAGCGTCGATAATAAACACAAAATTTATAGACCATTTAGCTATTATTACTCCGGACAGGCCAGTACCAGCAATCATACCAATTTGAATTAATGTTGAATTGGCACTAAAAACTTTTATTAAAATTTCTTTTTGAAAAGATTCTTTAATAATACCTGATAGTGCAGGAAAGAAAAAATTACTGGATGCACTTATGAGTATAGTTACAAAAAATAGGTACCATAATATTGAGTCAAACAAATATATAACTGCAGGAATTGATAGAACTAGTCCGCCTCGAATGAAATCTGTTAAAATAACTAAAATTTTTTTATTGAATTTATCAACAATTACTCCTGCAAACGGAGAAATAATGATACCTGGTATTGTACTTGCAGCTACCAGTATGCCTACATATACTGGATTATTTGTAATTTGTAAAACCAGCCAAGATATTGCAATAAAATGCATACCATTTCCTAAAAATGAAAATCCTGAAGCGATGATTATTAATAAAACCTTGTTGTTCTTTGTTACGTTCATTTGTGATAGTCCCTCCCTAAAAATAGAATAATTAAATTATACATCACGTACATATAATCGTATATATATATTGACGTAATTATAATGTTGTATATATAATGTGGTCAAGGAGGGGAATGAAATGGAAGTAAACAAAATAGTAGAAACGGCTAAAAAATCTTTGGGAAATTTAGTGATAGGATCTAATGTTAAATTTATTTATGTTGCAGGATCCTTGGTAGAAGGATTTGGGAACGAAAGCTCGGATGTAGATATGTTTGTTATAACTGAAGATATGCCTAAAATTGAAACAAGTGAAGAGCGGCCAGAAGTACTAGTTAATATTGGGAGTTATACAATTCATAATATTTTAGAAGGCGGTATTAGATATGATATTGAGTATCATACAATTGAGAACTTCGGAGAAATTGTAAGGAAATTAAATACAATTAAATATGATGGAGAAACACTATCAAATCGATTAACTGATCAAGAATTTGATTTTTTGCATCGCCTAAAGGATGCCTTACCAATAGAAAATGAAGAACTATTTTATTCTTATTTAAAAAATATTAACTTTAGCAATTTAAAATTATATAAGGCTATATTACATCTTGAAGAGTTTGGAGGGCTTTTAGAAGACGCCAATGGAGCTTTTCAAAGTGGAGATTTTGGTTCATCTTTTATAATGCTAAATATATTACTCGATTCAGCTATTAATGGATTTATTTCTATGCATGGTGAGACCAACCCCAAAAATAAGTGGATATATCGAAAAATAAAAAGATATCAAAATTCATTCCAAGACAATGATTTTTTCGAGAAATATTGTAAATTAAAAGGTTTTAAATTCACTGAAGATTTAAAGAAAGAGCGTTTTGAAAAATATGTTAAAGAGATTTTCTCATATGCCCAAGAACTAAATATAAAAACTCAGAATTACGTTAACAGTAAATTAAACGAGGAGGTAATGACTAAGTGATTAAACCTGATAAGAATCTTTTAGCGAGATACAGAATTATTAAAGGGAATCCTTATATTATTAATGGACATGATATTTTTCAGCTTGATGATGTAGGGATTTTAATATGGGAAAATATAAATGGCGAAAATGATATAGAAAAAATTATATCAATAGTAAGTAATAAGTTTAGTGTAAGTATTGAGGAAATCAAGGTAGATATAACATCATTTATAGAGGAATTACATTCTAATAAACTAATTGAGTATTAAAATATAATTTTCAACTATGAAAAAGGCGCCTTTATTAGTGGGAGGTGAAATAATGTATAAGAAGCCTCAATTAAAAAAAGTAACTATGCCATCTGCAGTTATTCCTACTGTGTAATAAATAAAGTACTTAATAAGAATTAGTAGGGAGGTGAAATAATGTATAAGAAGCCTCAATTAAAAAAAGTAACTATGCCATCTGCAGTTATTCCTACTGTGTAATAAATAAAGTACTTAATAAGAATTAGTAGGGAGGTGAAATAATGTATAAGAAGCCCCAATTAAAAAAAGTAACTATGCCATCTGCAGTTATTCCTACTGTGTGATAAATAAAGGACTTATCTAAAATGCTTCTTCAATCATAAAAATTAAAGGCGTCTTTTTCTTTATTTGAAGTAAGTTTTAGAAAGGGGACAGTGAAATAAAATATATTATTGAGGTTATTGAATATTTATATATTATCTCCGTATCACTTTTAGCTGCATCGTACGTTAAAGAAAATCTTAGGGGGAGTAAAACAAAAAGGTATATGAGAATATTTGTATTCTTTATACCTCTTTTTCTTCCTATTTATCTATATAATATCCCAAATGTTACTCATTGGAATATCAATTTCGGATGGTATTTACTGGTCATTATAACATCCATAGTTGCCTTGGTTATACAAATAAAGGATTTCAAAGGATACCTTAATAAAGATATCTATTTCTTTTTATCTTATATGCCAACAAGTGTTTTTATTACTGCTGAGATTAGTTTATTAGGGGGAGTTTTTTTTGAAGAATTATTCTTCCGGGTATTTTTACCAGAAATAAATATTTTACTGGACACTTTAATGTCAGGATTATTTTTTTCATTATTTCATATGATACAAAAAAATACTAGAGAAAATCTCTCTTATAAATCATATATTATACTGTTTATATTAGGTGGAATATGGTATTTATCTTATAGATATTCGGGTTCAATTTTACCAGCACTTATTGGACACTTTGTTTATAATTTACCGAATATGTTAATGGTATTTTATCGTTATTATGTATCAAAAAAATACAAAGATGAATTTGACTTAAATATAAATATTGATTAGGTGGTGAGGAGAATATGACTCTAGAAATTGAAACTGAATTTAAGACAATTATTAATAGGATAGATTTTATTGATATTTTAAAGAATAATAAAGTGTATGATTTTAAAACCCAAAGTAATTATTATTTTGACACTAGTAATAATATTTTATGTGAAAATAATATTACTTTAAGAGTAAGAAAAGAAAATGATTCTAATATGAAACTAACAATGAAACAAAAAATAAGGAATGAATCTTCAGTTGTAACATCTCGAGAGTATTCGGTATTTATTTCGAGTGAAGAGTTTGCATTACTATTAAAAACTCCTGATCTTTTAATGTCATTTTTACCTTGTGAAGCAAAAGAGTTAATAGGTGAAATTATAAATGAAAATATTAAAGAAAATAAAAAACTAATTTTTTTAGGGGCATTTATAAATAATAGATTTATAATTAAGGACAGCGACTATACACTTGAGTTAGATCAATCTATTTTTTCTAATCATCATATTGATTACGAATTAGAAATAGAGAATATAACATCAAATGATATAGAGAAAATAATTAATAAATATAGATTAAATAAGTATACTGTTAATACTAAGAGTAAGTATAAGAGGTTTGTTGAAATACTTAATTCTTCTTTAAATTAATTTTATAATTGATTTTAAATATACTTTCTGAGAGAATTAAATCGAGAGAAGCTTATATCTTATTTAATGGTATAAGCTTTTCTGAATGAATTACATTTTTGCAAGTAAATTTATGAATTTACTTGCATGTTTTGAGTAAAACAGAAAAGATTTTTTTGAATATACAAAGTGAATCTTTTAACATGTATTAAATTATCCAAACCCCTTGAATGAGAATAGGAGATTATAATGAATAAAAATTTCTTTAAAATAGAAGATTTCAAAAAAATGTTACTGGAGATACAGGGAAACGCAAATGTAGATAAACTTACTATGATAGCACTAGATATTGATAATTCTAAGGAATTATTAGGAGATGAAATTACAGAAGATAACATGGATGTTATTATAGAAGGGTTTTCAATTAACTTTTCTAACTTTATATTTTCACAGTATGGCAGAGATTCTTTTGTAGCATTTTCGACTAAAGATATCTCTGTATTTAATTTGGCTAAGAATAAGGATGATTTACAAAAATTTCTAACTGATAGATTTAATAAATCAATTACATTTTGTATGGGAGTAGGGGTATATCCAGATAACTGTAAAAATATAGAGGAAATATTATCGATTGCTTTTGAATCACTTTTTAGTGCTAAAAAAGAAGCCTTTAATACTATTAATATGAATTCAGAGACTCCCATGAAGTTAAAGTCATTATATTTTCGTGTAGGACAACTAACTCAACTCGAGCACTACTCAAAAAAAATAAAGAAAAGCGAATCATTAATAATAAGAGAAGCTTTAGACGAATATTTACAAAAGAAATTTTTCTAAGAAAATTTCTTTTTCTTTTAACTTTTTGTCGTCTCTTAGCAATGTCATAAGAAGCAATGTAATGAAACTAGACAAAAACTTCAGGACAATTGCAATAAATCTTGGACATACTGATAGTATGAATCTGAAGAGGCGTGTGATTAGTGTGTGTCCAAGTCCAAGAGATAGATAACAAAATTAACCAATTAACCCTTCGTGTTCTTCTCGCTTGCACAAGAGTCTGGTGTACAGCTTGGTGCAGATACAATATCTCGTACAAACGGTTCTGTTGATAGTAAAATCATAAAACGTTTAGTGTCAATGGCTAAGCAAGAACCTGGACATGGATTCACTCGTTAATTTCACTGAGATTATAGTAAATTACAGTAAGCTGTCATATATAGCATACACATTTTTTGTCAGTATTTAGTTTATTTCATATATAATAAGCACTTATGTAGGCATCCAAATAGGGTACTTTTCTCTCTGCTATATAGAACTACATAATAAAAATGAAATTAAATAAAATAGACCTTAATTAAATCCTATTTATTATTTATTCTATCACTTTTGACAAACTAATTTATTTATTAAACTCAAATTTTGTTCCTTCTTTCTTTGCATAACTCCCGTTATGGGTAGTCAATATACCTTGAAACCTACCAAAGTCACTTGATAGGTTTTTTCCAGTTTGAATAATAATAAATGAACTGAATTAATATTTCCTTTACAAATTTATTGTATACCTAAATTCCACAACATATTAGTTTTCTTTTTAGGATATTCAAAATAGTATAACTTTTAATTTCTTCGGGCTTATTTCAAGTCTCAAAAGGTACACCTTTTGGAACACATTTAAAGATTAGAAAGAAAAATGGGTTTTACAAAACATACAAAATGTTAAACTCATAAAAACCAGTGATATCATGCGTTTCTCTATGGTATTACTGGTTTTTTTCGCTATAAAATGAAAAGAAAAAGATTGCCAGTTTAACAAATTATAGTTATAGTAAACTAAGTTTTACATATTATAGCTTACAACATAGTTTTAGGAGGTCATGTTTTATGACGAAAGGGGGACGAAAACCTGGGGCAAAAGAGCCAATTCGTTCAATAGAAAAAATTGAAGAAATGAAAGATTGGCTTTTGCAAAATTCCTCATATCGAAATTATTTTTTATTTTATTTTGGAATTAACACAGGTTTACGCATTAGTGATATTTTACGATTGCGTGTGAAAGATGTTCGAGGGAAACATGTTATAAAAATTAAAATGGAAAAAACAGATACAACCGTAGAAGTATATTTTAATACGGTTTTACAACAAGAAATTGCGAAATATACAAGTAACATGGCAGATTCCGATTGGTTATTCCCAAGTCGTCAAGGAGATAAGCCAATCACAAGACAAATGGCTCATACGTTTTTGCATAAAGCGGCACGGGCTTGCGAGATTGATTCAGAGCATTGGGGAACACATAGTATGCGGAAAACGTTTGGGTACCAGTATTATAAAAAAATGAAAGATGTGTATTATTTAATGAAGTTATTTGGTCATGCGACACAAAGACAAACACTACAATACATCGGTGTGGAAGCTGATGAAATTCGTAAAACAATGGAGGACTTTACGTTATAAAAAAATAAAGGAGCCATTATAGATGAAAAAAGATAAATATGAAACACTGAAACCTTTTACGGGGATTGCTATGTATAAAGATTATGAAAAAATTAAAGAAATGAAAAAGTTACAAGATCAAGAGAGATATCTTTATTTTCCTAAGTACCCTAATGAAATTAGTCGGAAAGCTAGCGATTAACGAAAACGAGGAAGAGGATTACAGATGAAATATGTGGAGTTTGAAGCGTTAAAAGAACATGGATCACCAACTGTTTGTTTTTGTGAACATGAGATGAAACATAGTTGTTTGATTGCAATTCCATCCTGGAATTGGAGTTTCTTAATGAATTATGCGATTGATTTTAAAGATGAAAAACCAATGTTAATGAAAGCGTTGGAAAAGTATGTTTCTTATCACCTGGTGGAGAATGTTGCAGACGTATTTTATGACTTTGTTCTTAGTGAACTGTAATCAAATGACTTACTCATAAAACGCCGGGGTGTTTTAAAGTGACTGATTCAGAAAAATACCGCAGTGCTATGAAAAGGAGTGGCATTATGTTTTGGTTAGGATGTGTTTTAGGATACATTGTAGGTTCAGTTATTACATGTGCGCTACTTTACTTTGGCTTTAGAACCCAGGAAAACAAGAAAGTGGATAATATAAAAGAAGAATAATAGATGAATCGGAAAACAAGGAATAAAAGGGGGTTTACAATGAATTTCAAAAGGATTATAAGCAGTTTTTTAACAGTAGGGTTGATATTCACAGGATGTTCAGCAATTCAAAATTCCAATCATGCAAAACAAGCGAATGGATCACAAGATATTGCACAAGTGATAGAGTTTCCATCGAATAAGTACCCAGAAACAGCGGCACATATTAAAGATGCGATTGCAAATGGTAAAACAGATATTTGTACAATTGATCGGGATGGTGCCGCGGAAAGAAGAAAACAGTCTTTAGCAAATGTTCCAACGAAAAAAGGATATGATCGGGATGAATACCCTATGGCCATGTGTAAAGAAGGCGGAAAAGGTGCTGATATTAGGCATATAAAACCAGCTGATAATCGTGGTGCTGGTTCGTATATAGGTAATAAAGTTGAGAAATTACCAAACGGAGCAAAAGTGAAAATTGTTGTGAAATAACGGGTATGGAGCTATGTATATACATAGCTTTTTTAATTTGTCGAAAAAATACGAAATAAAAAAACAAAAAGTAGTTGATTGTAAGACTTATAAGTCCTATAATCAAGTTATAGAAAAACTTAAAGAAGGAGGATAAAAAATAAAATAAGCCATTATCAATGTGATAAATGGCTTCTGAATGATATTAGGATTTATCATGGGGAACCTAGGAATTCCCTTCAATCCTTCTACAAATATTATAGCAAAAGTATTGTGGAGGGAAAACAATTATGAAAGCAATTGATAACTACATGACACCTAGTGAAGCCGCATTCTATTGGAAGATACCTGATTCAACTTTAAGGAACAAGTTACAAGAGGGAATTTCTAAAAAAGCGGATCAAGAAAGAGAAGTAATGATTCAACAGGGATTAATTAAATGCTTTATTAAGCCGAATGGAAAGAGAAAAGAATGGATTATTACTTCTGAAGCAATGATAAAGTGGTTTGGAGAAAGAAAAAACTAATATTTTAAAAGAAAGATGTTCCCTAGCCTGCCAGCTCAAAAACATCTTTCTCTAATACAGAATCATAATTTAAGAAAGGAAGAATGGCTATGAAACAAATCCTTATCAAAATTACGTCTGGTGAGCCTATTTTAACACAACCTCAACTTAAATTTAAATTCCTAAAAAAATTTTACCTATACATTTCAGAAAATTACAAAAATTAAATTGTTATTTTGGAGGGGAAAAGAATGAATACAAAACCTATTGTTATTGATATCCCACTAGTTGAAGAATGGACATTAAGAGATCTTAAATCCGTTTGTCGGCACAACAAATAAAAGGTTATATGAAGATGGATCGTGAGCAGTTAATATATCATGTCAGAGTAATTTTAGGGCATATAAAAGCTAAGTAGAGCTTTGAGAAGCATGGAATAAATGAAGAAAAGGGGAAATGAAAAATGAAAATCGGTGTACCTGTATGGAGAGTTCTTTGCAAAGAAACAAAGTTGAAATTGCTTTAAAATGCTATGCAAGAGAGTAAAAGCCGCTTTACAAAACAAGATCTTTCCATTGCTATAAAGCAACAGAAAGGGGAAGTGTGATGAATGATCGTATCGGTGAAGGGCACAAGAAATAAGATGCTTTCAAAAATATTTTAGCATGTTCATGTAAGAAATGAAGGGGGAATTTAATGTGATGAAAACAGTCCAATTGTTGAAAAGTGAAGAATTTGAAATCGGTACAACAGATAAAAACGGGCGCAAATTAAGACAGTCTGATTTTGATGTCACACAAGATGATTTTGAGGGTATTAGTATTTGTCAAATCCTATACAACAGTATTGCAAAAGAGTTTTTGGGGCTAGAAACATGCGGTACATATTGGGGTAAGAATCGTACGCCATTTATTAGAATGCCGATTGAATATTTCAATCCTGTTGAGGAATCCACTTTTATTCTAGAAAAATTAGGGAGGCAATATGACGATCTATTGAGCGTAAAAGAAAATGGGTGCTGGTACCTAACAGTGAACAAGAAAATATATAGTGAAAAGCGTCTTGGGATAGCCGCCTGTTTAGCCGCTGTTGATACTGTAAGAAACAAGAAGTAGGGATTTGATTATAAGGGAGAAATATAAATTATAAATAGGGGGAATAAAAATGTTACATGCAGTTATGCAAGAGCAAAATTACTGGAAAGGCCAAAAACAGAAATTCCGAAAAAATAATAAGAAGTTATTAATTTCATTAGAACCACATTTGCATGAAAGATTGGAAGAGTTCGCAGTGTATAACGAAAATTTAGATCAAATTGCATCGGAGTTAGTAACAGAAGGCTTAGACTATATCTATATGGAGGATATACCTGTAAGGCAATCTCATGCTTTTCAGCATTTTGTAGAAATTGAATTATCACCATTTCAGCAAAAACTCTTACAACAATTAGCACTCAAACGAGGATGTTCAACAAGAAAAATGGCCTATACAGTATTACACTTTATGCTCAAAACAAAGTAAAAGAATCCAACCATAAAAGAAGGATTCTTTCACCAGGTATTCGTTGGCAAATGACTTCACCGAAGGAATTGAGTCTGGTACACTCAATTCCTTTTTTATGTTATAAAAAAGAATGTAATTTGTCAAAAAGCATTTGCTATAGAATAACAAATGCTTTTTGTTGAACTTGAATTGAACACTTTCAGAAAGTATTTATATTGTTTGCCTTTTTCTCTTGAAAAATTGCACCCTCAATCATTAATTTTAACATAGAATATAGAAAAAGTAGCGTTTTAATATCGAAAAACCTATTGATTTTATATGGATTTTTTCTTTATAATAATGAAAGGTAGTTCCCGAATGTAGATAGGCTCTCATGCAAGAAAAGCAAGAGAGCCTATCTACATAAAAAAAGATTGGATATTTGCCAATCTTTTTGGTATAAGGGGTTTAATGACAGCTTGTTACTACAATTCTTTTTTATTTTAAAACAATTAATCAGAAAATTCATTCTACATTTTTTCTCAATATGCCTTTTCATATTTTCGAATTATAATATAGTTAATTCTTTTTATTTTTATTTCTATATCTGTCTCTTATCTTCCCGTTATGAATCCTTATTGAATTAAGGATTCTTTTTTTATCCTCATTTTTTGACCTTCGATTATGCCATGTAGTAATCTCGTATCCACTTTTTCCACCATTCTTCTCTATTTACCTATATTTATAATTTATTGTGATATAGATATTGATTAAAAGGGTTTTAATTGTATTTTTTGAACGAACGTACTAAAATATAACCATGAGTATAAAAAACGAAACAGATAATCAAAAAATGTCATTTATAGGAAAAGTCCGTAGGGCTCAGATTATGGAATGTGCAATTGAAACACTTGCTGAAGTGGGTTATGTAAAAGCCTCTTTAGGACAAATCGCTAAACGTGCAAAAATAAGTAAGGGGGTTATTTCTTATTATTTTACAAACAAAGAGGAACTTCTGGAGCAAGTTATAATCGATTATTATATAGCTTGCCAGTCCTTTAGTTGTCCGCTAATTGAAGCTCAAACGACTCCGAAAGGAATGCTCCAAAAGTATATTGAATCCAATCTGCAATTTATAGATGAACATTGAAAGCATGTATTCGCAGTTATAGAAATTGTTTCAAATGAAAGAACAGCTGAAGGGAAACTTCGTTTTGCAGCAGACCATGATGAAAATATTTTTCTTCCCATTAAAAATATTCTACGTTTTGGGATGCAAGAGGGGGTGTTTCGAGAATTTTCCGAAACGTCCTTAAGGGTGATGGCATTAACGATCAGGCATGCTATAGACGGATTTAGCCTAGAGCTAATGAGAAACCCCGATCTAAACGTTAAAGATTATACTAAAGAACTTATTACAATCTTTGAGCGGACAACTCAAAAGTAACATATCACCCTGCTGAGGGGAAGTTCATGATATTTTATGAGGTTATTTGTTTTTGCTGTAAAAATGTATTTCGGGTAAATGAAGGAACTGAAAAATATAAGCAATTCAAGAAAAATCCAAAAGGGAAATATTGCTGTGACGAATGCAGTCATAAAATAAGGATTGAAGCAATTAAAAATTTTTTTAGATAGTGATATCATCGACCACTTACCTTTGCTAGTATATATTGTCTAACATAATTCATCTTCAAATAATTAAACTTTTTTATAAATATTGTTTATATTTTCAAAATGGATTTTTTGCATTTGCTGTTAAATAAGGATTGAAGAATATTTTTTAATCAATCTTTATTCTAAAGCTACACTTAGCGTATATTTTCGTTAAAATGTGGGCGGTACGCCTTTTAATAGTTTTTTGACAAAAATAAAAATGTCTAAAACAAACCAACGAGAAAATGTTTGTTTTAGACATTTTTCCTTTAATCCCGATCGGGCTGTTACCCCCATCACAAGACGACCTTTCGGAAGGGTCTTTCATCTGTATACAACTATACCATTAGCTAATTGTTTAGTCAATTTTTTAGCTAATTGTTTAGTTGATTTTATTAGTTTATATTTTAACAGCTATATCTAGTAATCAAATGTCCAAATAACAACAAAACTTCACCTAGTTCTTTAGATTCTGTATATAGATGTTTTTCTCTTTTGGCTCTTCGGAATACAGATTTCATTTCTTTCTTTCGTTCTTTACGAGTTCTAGGGCCTTTTACATAATTATCATGTAGATATAATAAAGCGCAAAGGTCGTGCACTTTAATATTTGTCATATATGGTTTTACAAATGGTTTAGGTAGACCTACATTAGAAATATATTGTCTTAATTTTGGTTTTGGATTATTACGTCCTTTAAATTGCCCTGGTTCTACAATATTTAGTAGAATGGGTCTACTGTGTGCTGCGGAATCACGTATATTTTTCGAAAAATGCATCACATCACTTGCATTTTTCAAGTCATTACGCCCAAACTTCTCTTTTTCGACATAAAATCGAATAAAATTGGATAATTGTCCATAAGACATGAGTTCTATTAAAACCCATATATTCGGGTTCTTTTGATATTTCTCATATAAATCCCTATGATATCCTTTTTTATTTTCGGAGTCCTTCAAAATTTTCTGTGACACATGAACAAAGTTTTCTTTATCCGCAATATTATTTAACTGATAGTTATTATATTCCTCAATAATAGTATATCCATCTTCGTCACTATTAGTAATAAGATTCATTAACTTAGTTTTTATAGAATGTTCTATATCCAATGATAGTTTTATGAGTAAATATCTTAAATGCATATCTATAACAGCTAAATCAGTTAAATTGGCAAAATCCAAATTTTGATATTTTTGTTGTTTATTTTTAGGGAAATTCTTTCTATATGCGGTAAGTTTATAATAATATGAATTCTCTATAAGATAGTTTTTCGCATCTGATTCATTTATGTAATTAAAAGTTACACCTTTAAAACGCAAGTAGTCTATTTGTTCATCAATTTTCATTTTTTCTTTGTTTTTAGCTTTTTTAATTAAATCATATTCAGGGAGTTCTTTATATGGAATTAATTCATTTTGTTGCAACTCTTCTTTATTAGTCTCCTTAAATTTCTTCAACCGTTGTAAATCTTCTAATTTAATACTGCACATAAAATCTTTCTCCTAACTTTAAAATATATTTAAATCCGAATCTATTTTTTATATTTAACATACATATATAACATTTTGGTTTAATAAACAAATAAACAAATTACACCATACATAGTTTTTCTATATTTATAATACTCTCCTTATTATTAAGAGACAAATTACTTCTAAAATATTTAGCTAGAACCTAACAGGGGATTATGATTAATGAGAGAATAATTAATAGTGGAAGATTAAAAGAAATATAGTAGTTCACATTTCTTATTTCTTTGGTATTTAAGAATGAAAGAGTGAAATAAAATGGGGCAAGCAAAAAAGATTTAGCGGAGAAAGAACGCAAACTTGCAATGCAAAGAACGATTTTAGAGAGTAAATGGTATACTTATTGCGTTGAATGTGACTCACCTTTTATGGCTCAACATGATGAAATTATTTGTAAAGAATGTTGGGATTACAAGATAGATAGAGTGAAATAAGTGAATGTAGCTGGGAAATCCTATACTAAATAAAGAATTTAGATTGAAAAGCTAGAAACAACGTTAACAGATATAATGAATGGGAATAAATTATATGTAGGTGTGATGCCTTGCTAAAATTAAAATATATGTGAGAGATATTTGATCTCTCACATATGTAAAAAATAAGGATAAATATCTGAATCTGCTAAAATTTCACTGGGTATATGGTAGGTATGTTCTTTGAATGCCTATAAAAACGACAAGGGTAGTGTCCCATCATCATAAATATAAAAATTAAAATTTATATTTTTTAATTTTTATAAATGAATATTATTATAATTAGTTAAATGGATAAAATATTCCTTTTATGAAAGGGTGTATATTAAATGCAGTATTCTTATATTGACTATTTTGATGATTGGGAAAAAGTATTTCCTAGTGGTAACTTAATTGAATTTCAAGAGAAAAGTTATATAGAGTTAGATTCCATGATTATACATAACGAAAAGGAAGCTAAGCGTATAAAAGGGAAAAAGGCTTTATACGAGGCAAAATGCCCTATATGCCAAGACATCATGTCATTTAATAAAGGCTCTAAGACCGTTAATAAAAATCCATATTTTTTTCATTTACACAAAGAACGATGTTTTTCGTTTGAATCATTCGCACACGCCAGAACTAAGAAATATTTATATGAACTATTCAGTAAGGCTGGTTACATCGTAAAAGAAGAGAAGCGACATAAAGACATTTCACGTGCGGATGTAGCGGTATTGCAAACAATTGATGGGAAAGAAGAGCTAAAGTTGGCAATCGAAGTACAGGCATCTAATATTCGGACTAGTAATATTGCGAAGAGAACAAATATATATTTTGAAGAAAATGTACCAACCGCATGGGTGTTAATACTAGATAGTTTCTTTCCACCTAAGGAAAAAGAAGTAAATGGTGAAAAAATATACACGGATAGTTATAGTGGTACAAGAATTAGTAGTTTTAATCCAGAAACAAATTCTTATGAGTATACATATATTTCTCCATTAAAAGAGGAATATTTCTTTGTAACAGGGGAAAATAATAAAGCATTTAACTATTTGATGGATGTATATCATGTTATTGTAACTGTTGATCATAATGGGCATGTATTTTTAATTCGAAGAACTCCTGAAAGTTCTAAGCTAAGGGTAGATGCATTGTTAGAGAACCGAGATCATTCAACACAAGATGATATATTTCTGGTTAACCGAATAGCAGAGTCTGACATTGTACCAGTATTATTAGAAACAGAATTATTGCGTGCACCACATAGTGAAAATGATACGAGGCTGAAAAAGAATAATCAATTAAATAAAGAATTTAAAGGCGAAATTCATAGAAGTGATTCTGATCCCACGAATTTAGTAGATGCTGCTATTGAATTTGATAAAGCCCGGCAGATAGAGGAAGCATTAAATAGTATAGAATTAGCGAGAAAAGCAAGAGAAGACATGAAAATAGCCTATACTAACAAACAATACGTACCTTCTATGGAAAACACAGGAATATATAAAGAATGTTGTGAAGGTTTTAAATGAATTTGATAAAATAGAGTGCTAACATTCCTAAAAATCAAATAATATTTTATATACATACAAAATATTTACAATAATGTAAATTGTGTTACAGTTGAGCTGTAAGTTATAAAATTATTAAGGGGGGATTTTTATGTTCAAGAAACTAGTGGTTGGAGCATTAGCAGCTGGTATTGTGTTAACTGGAGGAATTGGGGCGGCATCGGCAGAAGAATTAACAAGTACAAAAAAAGCGGAAAGCTTAAATGTAACATGTGGTGAGATTTACGAACTTAATGATGGTTTGTATGCAAAATACGTTTGTCATCCGAGTGGTGTTTATGCCAATTCTTTCGAAGAACCTACAAAATATGGGAAAATAAAATGGTATTTGAAGAATATAATTGATGGTAAGGGCTATTATCAAGGAAGAGTAGTAAAGTAGACAGCTTTTAAAAAAGACTACGCAGCCATTGAGATTCGATAATCAATCGGAGCTCGATGATTGAGTCGTTTTTGGAATCGTTTGTAGTTATAATGATAGATGTATGTTTCAATTGCTTGAATCGATTCTCCTTTTGTTTGGTAATAATTGAGATAAAACATTTCAGATTTAAAATGAGAGAAGAATGATTCAATACAAGCCTTGTCATGGCAGTTTCCTTTGCGAGAGTGGCTGCCGATGGCACCTAGCTGTTGAAGCGTACGATGATAAGCATGAGATGTGTATTGGAATCCTTAATCTGATTGGATGATGGTTCCATACACATCTCTTTTTTGGGTTGCTAAATCAAGTGTTTTGAGAACAAGTTGTAAATCATTGCTATGTGATAATTTCCAAGCAACAATTTCATTATTGTAAATGTCTTGGATGACCGATAAATAGAGAAAATCATCTTTGAATGGCAAGTAAGTGATGTCTGTGACAATTTAACGGTTCTCTGACGGAAATTAATACTAGAAATAGTAAGACTATCTACCTCAGAAACTCGAAGGTCAGTGCCTAAAATTAGGCTTATGATGGCTATATCTCTTTCTTTATCACGCTGAAAAAAACTATATTTTTGTGGTGATATATCTTTCAACATTTCTCCGTAATCATTTGCTAAAAATTGAAGAAAGGCTACATCATCCTTTTCGTTAAATATCATGTTTGCAACGTCATCTGCTTTTTCCTTATGTAGCTCAATTTTCTCCATAACATTACGTGAGATATAAATTTCCCCGTATTCATTTTCTGTATTCTGAGCCAAATAATTGAATAGTGATTTTAAAGCAAAGAAGACTTCTTCCTCAATGAGCGTGAAGCGCCACAGTCTAATGAGGAAGTGGGAGATGAATTAGTTAAAATGCTAAATTTAATTATATTTGCAAAGTTCTTAATTATTAATATTTTATTTATACAGAGTAATTTGTTACTTATTTAATATTTTATTGTTAGAATGGATGCAAGTTGTAGGAGGTGATTTACATAATTGTAAATATTATCTTTTTATTTTTGAATATATGGAGGAGGGACGAGATTGTTAAGTAATATTTTTTCCTTTAATTAGATTTAGTAATAGAACAAAAATTTATTTTTTTGTATATAATGATTAAAAAATAAAAAGGAGATGCTAATAAATGAAAATACCTTGTTTTGTCATGCGTGGAGGAACGTCAAAAGGATTATTTTTTTTAGATAAACATTTACCTTCAAATAAATCGATTAGAGATGAGGTTATTTTAAAAGCGTTAGGGGCAGGAAATGCACGTGGTGTTGATGGGATGGGTACGTTAGATCCTTTATCAAATAAAATTGCGATTATTCGAATTTCCAATACACCAGGAATAGATATTGATTATTTATTTTTACAAGCAGATTTAAAGAGAAGGATATTAGACGATAGTGTAAACTGTGGAAATATAATTGCAGCTGTTGCTCCCTATGCAGTAGAGAGCGGACTAATTAAAGTCGGATCAGGAAAAGAAACTATAACAATAAGAAATTTAAATACAAATGTAATTGTTGAATCAACTATAGCCACTAAAAACGGAAATGTTGTATATAACGGAGATATTAAAATTGACGGTGTTCCGGGTACAGGAGCTCCAATAAATCTTAATTTTAAAAATTCTATCGGCTCAGTTACAGGGAAGTTATTTCCTACAGGTGCAAAAATGGATGTTATTAATGGAATTAATGTATCTTGTGTCGATGTATCAGTGCCATTAATTATAATTCGAGCCAGTGAATTGGGAATTATGGGAGATGAAAGTCCAGAATTGTTAAATGCAAATAAAACATTTTTAAATGACATTGATCTCATTAGAAAAAAGGTAGCTCGTCTTGCAAATTTAGGTGACGTATCAAATAAGGTAATCCCTAAGATTGCGATAATTTCAAAACCTAGGAAATCTGGCACTATTACATCAAGATATTTTATTCCTCACCAATGTCATAGCACTCATGCAGTAACAGGATCACTCGCATTATCGGCAGCCATAAAAATTAATGGTACAACTGCATACCATGTTGCACAAAATAATGATTTAAATAAAATGAAAAAATTGAATCAAATTATAATAGAACACCCAGCGGGGAAAATTCAAACAGAATCAGTTATTGAGGAGTCAGCTAATGGATATGTAATTAAGAAATCTAGTATTACACGAACAGCAAGGTTACTTTTTAAAGGAGAATTAATAATACCTTGATCAATGAATTATTTTTCTTGATATAGTTTTAATGGCACATTTTTTAAGCACCGAGAAATTTAAAGAATAACGTTTCTCGGTGCGTATATTTATTAAGGAGGCCTACATTAAATGGATAATCTTAAAAAAGCGACATTTTTTATGGTTCTTTCAGGAATTAGCTTTTCACTTTCTGGATTTTTTGCAGAACATGCTATTATATCAGGGGATTTCTTTGTAACTTTAACAGCAAGGTTTTTTATTCCTTTTCTATTCTTAGTCCCTTTTATTATAAAAAGAATGGGGGAAATTTCATTTTGGAGTAATAGTTATAAACAATTACCTCGAGCTTTTTCTATTACCTTTTCACAGGCATTATTTTTTCTATGTGCAGCTAAAACCTCCCTTTTTATAGCAATGGTTTTATATAATACAGGTCCTATTTTTATCTGTCTTATTACTCTTTTTTCAAAGACAAGGCGTGCGACAAGAGTAGAAATAGTAGCAGCGTTTCTAGGATTTTTTGGAGTGTTTCTTGTTTTAAAAAATGGTGGTATTGATTATGAAGCATTTATTTATTTAGGAGTAGGTTTACTTTCAGGATTATCCTTAGCATTTTCACAATTTTTTTTACATAGAAGTGCACAGACGGATGATAATCTATCCATTATGGCCTATACATACCTATATGGGACGATAATATCGGGTGTACTCTCTGCATGTTTTTCAAAGGGGAATTATATTGATGTATTTACGAATAATACAATGGTACTAGTATTTTTATTCTTAATGGCAATGGGAAGTTTAGGGAATCAATGGTTTAGAGGAAGGGCATATAGGTTAACCACGAGAATTTCAAATTTATCTGCGTTGTTATATTTAAACATTTTGTTTTCACTGCTACTAGATATATTGTTTAATAATAGTATTCCATCAGTTATTCAAATTACAGGTGCTATTTTTGTGATGGGTAGTGCTGTTATTCCAATTATAATACGCGTAAATAAACAGCAAACAGAACAAAGAAGGGCAGCAAGTTCATAAAAAATAGAGTATATAAAAGGTTTCCTTTTTATATTTTGATGATATTTTTATGTATAATAATGAGTTTAATGGTTTCATATATTCTATGTAATTTGTTATTGTGTAAAGAATTACATTAATATTTGCAAGATGAATTATGCAAGAAAAACCCTAAATCTAAATCATGTTCCTTTAAAAGGAATTTTAGTTAACATTCGTAGTTGGCATTTGCATGTTAATCCATAAATAAAAATTTATATTTGACGGGATGTATAGGAGAATGATGTAATTGTAACAATTAGATGACAGAAATTATTCTGTGTATAATTTATAGGTGTAAATGCTTTTTAATTTAGTGTAATTTCATTCATGAAAAAGTACGTTTGAAAATAGAACGTACTTTTTAAATACATCTTTATGACCCTAATTCTAGGAATACTGTTTTATTATGTATGAATTTAGTGTGGAACATTATATAATGAAGCTCTTTTAAATCAGCCTCTTCTAACCCAGTTTAAACATTGTGAAAAACGGATTAACGGTATGAATAAAAAGAATTACCCTGAACAATCTGAAAAGGGAAGAGTGATATCATAAAAAAATATAATAAGGAACGATGCACATCAAATAATTTAAAGGGGGGTTGGAACAAAGAATCAGTTCTCCTAATTAAACACTCCTGTAGAAAGACATAAAAGTCTAAATCTTTTGAACATAGGACAAGAAACTCCAAACTACTTAGCCAGTAATAATACAATAAAGTGAAAGTAAACTTTTATGTTTTAGGTCTAAGGAAAGGGAAATTAGAAGGGCTAGCTCCTCGGCTTCACTTCACCCCAGCCATCACCTCACACCTAAAAACAAGGAATTATAAAATATTAATTGAATACATTTTTTGATACCGACTAAAATTTAGGAATGGAAAGAGGGGAATCTGATGCATTACATAACTGCATGCTTGAAAATTATTAGTGATAAAGACCTTAATGAAATAATAGAGGAGTTCAAAAAACTTGAAAAAGAAACTATTAAAGAAGAAGGATGTATTCAATTTCATGTGTACCCTCTTGAACCCTCAGAACGAAAATTAATACTTTGGGAGATTTAACTGGCTCAAATTGTTGGTATTGATAGATACCTTTGTACTGGGGCTTTAATCTATATGCGTGAGGGCCTTTCCCTAAGTCTTGTCAGGAAGTAAGGAACAGTAAGTAAACACTTATACAATATGAATAGAGGAGAGGAATGCCTTATGAAGATACGTAGTCAAATTACATGTGCAAGTCTGGCCCTTTTAATAGCTGGAAGTTCCCTGTTATATACAACACCAACCTCAATTGTAAAAGCAGAGCCCACTCAAAATGTATCTAGTTCGTTACAAACAAATACTCAACGAGATCGTACTTCCGTCAAGCAAGCAATGCGGGGTACATTGCAACTTGGATACCCGGGGATACTTGCTAAAACTTCTGAGGGTGGAAAAACGTGGGGGTATGCTGCTGGAATAGCGGATTTGAGAACCAAGAGACCAATGAAAACAGATTTTCGTTTTCGCATTGGGAGTGTGACGAAGACGTTCACCGCAACAGTTGTACTTCAATTAGCTGGAGAAAATCGCCTGAATTTAGACGACTACATCGAAGACTGGTTGCCTGGTGTCATTCAAGGAAATGGATATGATGGTAACAAGATTACTATCCGGCATATATTGAACCATACAAGTGGTATCGCTGAATACTCAAGGTCAAAAGACGCTGATTTTACGGATACAAAAAAATCGTATACGGCTGAAGAGTTAGTGAAGATGGGGGTTTCTCTGCCTCCAGACTTTGCCCCAGGAGAGGGCTGGTCTTATTCAAACACAGGATACGTATTACTGGGCATTCTTATTGAAAAAGTAACCAGAAACAGCTATGCGGAAGAGATTGAAAATCGGATTATTGAACCACTTGAATTGTCGAATACATTCCTACCAGGCAATTCAAGTGTTATTCCAGGCACTAACCATGCCCGTGGATATGTCCAACCAGACGGAGCAAGTGAGCTAAAAGACGTTACTTATTATAACCCAAGTGCAGGTAGCTCTGCTGGAGATATGATTTCTACTGCTGACGACTTAAACAAATTCTTCTCTTACTTGCTCGGTGGCAAATTACTGAAGGAACAGCAACTAAAACAAATGCTTACTACAGTTCCTACAGGAAAAGAAGGAATCGATGGATATGGTCTTGGAATCTATGAAACTAAGCTTCCAAGCGGTGTCTCGATATGGGGACACACAGGTGGCATTCTAGGGTTTACAACTCTTGTTGGAGGTACACTTGGAGGTAAGCATACGTTGGTCGTCAATTGGAACAGTTTGGGTAGAGCTGACAGTCCTAATCCTTTTAAAAATATTTTACTTGCTGAATTTAGCAAGTAGGAAAAAAGGAAAAATTTATCGTAGTTTTCATAGTTAAAAATATACTTTTCTGGTTCAAAAGCCTCAACTTATTTTCAAGAAAAATTTGGGGCTTTTTTTGTTTTGGTGGCGTTTATTCTTCTTAAGTTGATGGATGTATATATATGGTGACCCCTAATATACTAATATAATTCAAATCAAGTTTTAAAATGCAGTATATTAACAATGAAATACTGGGGTTCATGATAGTTTATACAGCAACTGTTGAAATCGCCTGTTTATAAAGGAATTGTTGTTTTCCATTGCTGGAGATCAGCACTGAAAATTTATCCACTGCAATAATAATTCCAGGTATTCTAACTCCGTTGATTAGAAAAATATTTACCACTCTTTGTTCTTCAATTAATTTTTTGTAAAAATTGTCTTGTGAATACATTAATAGCTTCCTCATCTCTATAAATATTCTAATCTTTTTAAATTCTTTTTATGAATGTAATGGTGTAATTATAACATTTTTATGGGAATTCTTATAAAAAATAAAAGCCCTCACAATGAAGTGAAGACCTTTGTTTGTTTATCATCCGCCAGTATGGCCGTGAGCATATTGTACGATTTTACCCTCGCTAAGAGCTATCTGTGTATTAGTTACATTGCTAGCGTTAAACATAAACGTGAATACAGCTGTTAATCCAATTAAGCTAAATATTATTTTTTTCATTTTAAAGCCTCCTTTTCAAAGTTTTGTTCTTCTGCTTGATGGCTAAGATAAAAATAATCACTTGCTTTTGAGCGGTTATTTTCTTGATGGAATAAAACCGCTAATTTTTTAGCGTATTCTTGCACATATTCATGTAGCTCTTCTCTATTAAAATAAGAAATCCCTGCTTTAATAGTCTTTTCTAATTCGTCAGCAGTGACTTGTTGATTTAGTTTTTCTAAAATTAAAAAGTGATGTTCGTATTCTTCATTCTTTAGTTCTTTACAAATTTCTAAACCTCTCACTATAAGATTAGAAGTTTCTTTGGACTCACCGATTTTCATATGCTCCCTAGCTTTAATAAAGATTGCTTTATAATCTTTAGGGAGTTCTTGTGTTACTTCAGAGAGATATCGTATTGCTAGTTCAGATAAATTCTGACCTGAATACATTAAACCTAAGTTATGGCGTACAAACGTGATATTTTTTTCTTCACCAGCTTTTTTGAATGTATTAATAGCTGTAATGAAATGTTCTTCAGCTTCCTCAAATTGTTTTAAATGAGTACAAGCTAATCCAATTAAATTATCACATAACCCAATATTAGTGTCATATCCTGCATGCTTTTTAAAGATATCCTTTGCTTTGGTAGCTTCTTTAATTGCAGCAAGCGGTTTGTAAATATGATAATGGAAAGTTGATAATTTTAAATGGAATTCAGCATGTTCAATTTCATCGGGAATGTGTTTTAAGAGTAATTCAGCTTGATTATAATGTTCTTTTGCACTTGTAAAATTACCTGTAATATTTGAATGAATAGCTTTAAAGAAGTGGTAGTAGTATTGTAAAAACTGATCAGCAGGTACATCCAATGAATCTACTTTATTAAAACTATCTTTTCCAATACTTAAACTATCAAGCATATATTGATGACGAAAGTCTAAAAGAGCATAGTATAAAAGTAGGTTTTGATCTTCTTCAATATTGTGTATTTTTTTATCAATCTCAAGTTTTAATTTATGTGCCTTTCCTACATGCCTGGCACGTATCTCTATATACCAGTCATTTAACATTTTGGTAACTTGCTCATTCCCCTTTACTGAAACAATCATTATATATTCCCCCATCCTATAGAAGTATGCTAATGTTATATATTACCATTGTAGCAAAATCTCCATTGCATTTAACTATTTTATATTTGTTTTTCAACAAAATCCAGAAAAATTAGTTAATTAAAAACACCCCACTTATATTTTAAAAGAAGATATCTATTATTATATATCTGAGAATAGTACAATTGAGTTAACTGACCATGAGTATCTAAATGTAGAAGTGTTAGAAGAAGTCCATCAGGGAGAGGATCATAATTTGTCTGTGGTAAGAGATATGCTGCAGCAGTTAGAGCTGGATGGTTTTAATTGTGAAGACGTTGAATGGGGAAACCTTAATCTATTGGATAAAGAAATTTTAAGTAGTACGGATGCTATAGAAGAATGGGGAATTGAAGCATCAACATTACGTAAAAAGAATACACGATTTCCCAAAAGGCTCAATCCGTAAAATTGGCACGACATATGCTGTGACTCGATTTGGAATGCGCTGTGTTTTCGGTTCGAATAAGAAATAAGTAAAAATAAAATAGAGAAGGTAGCGTTCAATGAAGAATCATACAAGGAATTCTAAGGGGCAATTACTACAAACCAATAAGAGAAATGGTCTCACCTAAAGCAAAAACAGCGTGAAACCATATCAACTTGGCTGAGAGAGGCTTACATAGAGAAGATTAAGGTTCATAACCGTAGATTGAAACCGAGAGAACATGAGGATGTTTTAGAAAGTGTTATGAGTAAAATCTATGATCGTGAAATTTGGATTCCGGATTACGAAGTCGAAAAGTATTACAAAGGAAAAATAAATAAATGGTATAACAAGAATCAACATAGTAAAGCAGAATGATAACATAATTAAAGTCACGCATTTTGAATTTAGAAAATGGTATATATATTGCTTTGAAAGGATGAAGTAACAGTATGAGCGTTGGCAGAAATCAAATGTGCCCTTGTGGATCAGGAAAGAAATTTAAGAGTTGCTGTATAAATGATCCTAGATATTCAACAATCAAATTAAATAATGGGATATCTCGAAAATATATGTGTGAGTTTGCTTTACATACATTTTCATCTACTGTAGTGATGTGTTATCCAAATCAATTAGATTTAGTTGATGTTTCTAATAAGAATTATCACATATATATGATTCACGAAATTCCTAGATTAAGTTTTGTAAAAGATGGAATTAGAATTTTTGATACACATATTGAAATCTCAATTCAATTAGGAGTTCTTGAAAATGTGAGTATAAAAAAATTTAACTTGAAATTATTGGAAGAGAATCATAAAGAGGTTTTTACATATGAGCTAAAGGGTACTAAAGAATTAATTATAAGGGATAATGCGGGAGGGAGAGTTGAAGCTGATGTTTTGACTTTATATAAGAGCCTATCCAAAGTACCCCTAGAATCAAAAATATTATATGTGGGGCAATCGTATGGTAAATCAGGAGAAAGAGATGCTGTGCGTAGACTTAGTTCCCATGAAAAGCTTCAGAAAGTTTTAGCTGACTTGAGCCATCGTGACATTGAAAAAGAGGTCGCGTTAAGTCTATGGGAATTTACACCGAGGTTAATTACCTCCATGGATGGAATAAGTAAAAAATACTTAACTTCAGATGAAGAAAATACTAAGCATATTAATAAGGTTTTATCTGCACCACCGCTAATTATAGATAAGCAAATAATTAATATAACTGAAGCTGGGTTGATAAATTACTTTAAACCATATTATAATGAAAAATTTAAAAATAATTTTCCTGATGTCACTCACAAAGGATACACATTTTATTATGATTATGATTATAATTCTATTTTAATAGAGTTAGATACTTCCTGTATGAATATAAATGTTTTTTCTGATAGTCAAGATTATAATATATGGTCTCCAATTGAGTATCAGTTAAAATCAGTAGAAGAAAGACGATCAATGTTTGAGATAGATTTTTCAAAAAAAGAAATAAAAGATGAAAGAGGCGATGGTGAAAATGATAATAAAAAATCTAAAAATAAAGAATTGGAACCAGTTCGATAATGTTGATATTGATTTCCATCCTAAGTTAACAGTTTTGACTGGTGCAAATGGTGCTGGTAAAAGTACAATTCTAAGAATGTTTAGCACACAACTTGGCTGAGGATTTAATGAAATTGCTACTCCATCAAAAGAGTCCTCTAGAGCTTTGAAATATAGAATTGGTGGCAGAAGAAAAATTCAGTCGAAAGAACAACAAGATATGATAAATATTGGTAGTGTACAATGTTTTAATGGCGAGACTAGCAATCTATTAGTTCCAGATTTAACTTCTTCAGCAAGCTATCGTATAAATTATGCTACTTCTGGCTCTAATTATTATTCTAATAATTCTTTGAATTTAAAGGGCATCAATATTCCTTCTCATAGAACAGCGTATTCTTATAAGGCAATAGGAAACATTCCTGCAAGACCTGCTACTAGACAAGATGCTTTTAACTCATTTAACAACTCTTTAATGAATAAATTATTTGAGTCTTATGGAGATTCACCATCATTTCAAATGAAAACAACACTTATAAGTTTAGCTCTATTTGGTGAAGGTAATTCACATGTTCAAGAAAATAAAGAGGCATTAGAGTTATTTTTAGGATTTATAGACATACTAAAAGTCCTTCTTCCACCAACATTGGGTTTTCAAAAGATTTCAATTAGAGATGGTGAAGTGGTATTAGAAACAAATAGTGGGGATTTCTTATTAGATGCTGTGTCTGGCGGTATAGGCGCAATATTAGACTTAGCATGGCAAATCTATATGTTTAATGGAGATGGAAATGAGCCATATATTGTGTTAATTGATGAGGCGGAAAACCATTTGCATGCTTCAATGCAGAGGAGATTAATGCCTAGTTTAATTCAAGCCTTCCCTAATGCCCAATTTATTATTTCAACGCATAGCCCTTAATGGTAAATTCAGTAAGAGATTCTTCTATCTTTGTACTCAGATATGATGAGAATAATTCAGTAGTTAGTGAGCTACTGGATTTTGAAAATAAGGCGGCAAATGCATCGGAAATCTTACGTGACGTATTAGGTGTACCTGTAACAATGCCGCTATGGGTAGAAAATCGATTGGAAAATATTTTACAGAGCTATAAAGGTTACGAAATTACGCCAGATAGTTATAGTAGATTAAAAGATGAACTTTCCTCGATTGGATTAAAAGATCATTTACCACAGGCATTGGGAATCCTTCAAGGAGGGAGCTACTAATGATTTCTTTAATAAAAACATCGAAACCTATTGTTCTTGAGGATAAAGAAAACGATTGGACAAACGAGTTACTAAGTTTTTTGAATTCTGATGAGAAAGCACCCAGTTATATTAAAGGTAGGTATCGTCATGAAGAGATCAAAGACGCTTTATTAACAGAAACAAATTCAAAATGTGCATATTGTGAAAGTAAAATTACCCATATAGATTATGGAGACATTGAGCATATAGTACCTAAAAGTATCTTTCCAGAAAAAACATTCTTATGGGACAACCTCACAATTGGATGTGCAAAATGTAACCAAAGTAAAAGTAATTATTATGATGATACATTGCCATTATTAAATCCATATGTAGATTACCCAGAAGATAAATTGGTATTTATGGGGACTATTTCTTTTGCAAAACCTGGTTGTGAAAGTGCATATTTTACAATAAAGAAATTAAAACTTAACCGTCCTGAATTAATTGAACGGAGAGGAGATTTAATAAAAAAAATCCAACCTTTAATCTGGGAATATGAAAAGACAGAAAATGAAGAATTAAGAAAATTATTGTTAGAGGACTTGATAGAATTTACTAATAAGGATCAAGAATATTCATTAATGATAAAACAATTATTAGATTCTCTGGCTATAACAGCATAAACTATTCGAGATAAATGTTGGAATTAACTCTAGAAGCTAGTATGACATTGTATTTTTAAGCCCATTAAAACACAATCCCCCCTATTTTTTTAACTAAAAACAAGGGGGATTAGAAAGGTGTTAAAAATTTTTTATATCATGTGACCTTAAAAATGATTTGAAAATTATCAGATATAATAAGTATTATTTTTTATCCTCACAGCTCGCAAACAGGAGAAGAAATTCCTGAATTATCCTATTAATTTATTTAGGTTATAAAAAAGAAAAAAACTATTTCTCTTTTTTATAAAGTCTCTATAATTACTCAAATTGTCTTTTTTCTAAACGATCAATAGCTTCACGTTTCTTCTCATTATTAATATTTGTATAAATACTAGTAACTTCTACAGAAGTGTGGCCAAGCTGATCTCGAAGTAATACAAGGTCCTTGTTTTCTTTATAATGATTTGTAGCATATGTGTGCCGTAGTTTATGAGGGCTACGTTTCTCATCAAATGCACTTGAATATTTATCACATAACTTCTGTATAGCTCTAACAGTTAACTGCGTATATTTCCCCTTATAATTTTGTTACGAAAAGTAAGTCTTCATCTTGAGGGCAGTTATATTTACTAGGACGAACCTTAATGTACTCCTGAACATCATCTAAGCAAGAGCGAGTAGCTAATACGGAAGATCTTTTATTACCTTTACGCGTCACTTTTACTTTCCCCTGACGGAAGTTTATACTAGATATAGTAAGACTAGCTACCTCAGAAACTCGAAGACCTGTGCCTAAAATGAGGCTTATAATGGCTATATCTCTTTCTTTATCACGCTGAAAATAACTATATTTTTGTGGTGATATATCTTTCAACATTTCTCCGTAATCATTTGCTAATAAGTGAAGAAAGCTATATCTTACTTGGTACTCGTTTAACAGCCTAAATAAACATTATAAAAAAGAGAATAAGTGCAGTGAAAATATGACTAAACATAAATAAAAAACTTTCATTTGCTATAGAATGGGAGGATCTAGAATTATAACGAATTAATTTTTTTATTATTACCCCATATATCATAGAAACTAGAATGAGTAGAAGTAATAGCAAAACAAATTTTATCCTATTATAATCTATGGATGTTGCATTAATAATAGCAGGCTTAATAGCTATGAAATAAGCTATTAAATATATAAAAAGACTTAGAATACAATATAATGAAAAATTTAACAAGTTTCTATACAAATAAATTCCCGCCTCTCATAGAATATCCTAATCCTATTTAGTTATTATGATCATCGTAAAATAGATCAACTATAAAATTAATTATAAATCATTCAACATTAATATTCAGAAAAAATAATAAATTCAAGAGTATCTATCTATTATATTTGCCGTACTGCAAGATGATACAGCCACAATTTTGGAGTGTGGCCCTTCTAATGGTGGGGGCGGTGTAGATTACTAAAAAGATGAATTTAGATATTCATTCATTTTTATTGTAAAATATAACTACAAGAGGGGGAGTTAGTATGAGAGATCAACAAAATGCTATTGAAAGTGTAACGAGATTTTTGCAGGATAAAACTAAAAAAATACTCTTGGTGAGGGGATATGATAATGATGCCAAGTTAAAGGCGGTTCTCTCTTGTTTGAATGGAGAGTTTAACAAAGGAATTATAAGAACAAGTTCTATGTCTTATATATCAGATCATATAAATCAAGCTTTTAAAAAGAAACTTTTACCGCATGCAGTTAAATCAACAACTAATTATAAATTAGGGAGAATGGTTGTTAACATAAATAGTTATGTAAATCATACACAATCTAATCCAAGGGGTAATGAAGAAACTTTTACTCTATTTCATCCTGTTCAAACAGTACTAGCTGATGCTAAAAGATATAACAATTTTTTGAGTGAAATTAAGGGTACTGGATCGAGAAAAGTAATATTAATTACTACGAATGAGTGGAGTATAAAAGAATGGAATATTGAAGATCATGTGGATGAAGTATTCTTTTATAGCGTTGAAAATGACAATCCGCAAATTATGTCGAATTTGAGAAGTAATGGAGCTATATTATAGTTCTATAAAGCATTTATCCAACGAGGTAAGTGCTTCTTTATTCTTAAAAATGGTACGGTGTTTGTATAGTCATATAAAAGAGCCTAAAAAACCTGACATTTTTCTATATAGAGAAGGAAGTTTTTTTGTTACAATATAACCAATAAATAACAAGTTTAGGTTTGCTGAGATAATGAAGAATTGTTTTGAAGTGACTTATCAAAATTTGACTATACATAGTCTTTGAGATAATGGGTTTAAAACATTAGATTAAAGCGGAGACTGATTGCTAATTAAATGGACTGGATAGAAGAAATTTTCATTGTAAGTTTTCTCGGTAGAACTAAGATCTTTATAGGATGTTTAAATAAGTTTTAAGGATTAAAAATACGTATAATTAGGCTGGAAAAATAAGAACTAAATAAAAAATCCTTTCTCTTACAGGTAAGAGAAGGGATTAGCTTTTGTAGAATTACTTTAGTTTTTTTTGTTTCCCAACTTTTATCCCATTTGGGAAATTAACATTTTGCAACAAAATGTTATCTGTTTGTGAAACAACATTAAACACTGGATCTATAGATCTATTATCTAGATTGAGAGGAGCAGAGATTAAATTATTGTTGCTACTACTTATTACAATATAATCTACATTATCTTTTTTAAAAATTAAATAGTCCTCTTGCTCTTTTGCAATATTTCTGCCCAGCTGGAAAGAAGTAAGCCCTATAAATACAAACAAAATTAAAATTGTTAAATATTTATAGGAATGCATAGGAGTTGCAAGGTATTTTAAAATAGTTTGAATTTGTTGCGGGAGATGTTTATAACTTAGAAACAATAATTCAATAACCAGTGGTATTATGTACGAAATCCAATGGTTTAATATTTTAACATTAAATACCAAGGAGAGGGGGACATAAATAATTAATAGTATAATCAATGTATAGTGGACTTGTTTATCTAACTTTTTCCAGTTCATTGCGTGCTGGAATGGTTTAACAATAGTGACAAAAATCAAAATGTAAGCCATAAGAGATGGAAGTATAAATGGAAAGACCATAAGAAAATAATTAAGTAAATCATTCATTTCAATTTTAATGAGAGAAAGAGAATTTAGTTTGTAATAACTGTGATATCCATATTTAAAAAGAGCGGTGAATGAATAAGTTAAAGCAGTTAATAAAAGCACCACAATGGCAGCCTGTGTTAAAAATATAGAAGATTGATTCTTTTCTTTTTCACTCCTTTTGAAAGACGTACGATCAAATTTTCTTGTTTTAAAAGGTAATGTTGAATGTTTGAGTTGTAACCTATTTTTCAAAATGATTCCTCCATTAAGTTGTTATATATATATGTATATATATTAAGTTTTATTAATTATTTTAGTCAAACGTAAACTACATATTTTTTAACCAAAATTAGGTTCAATTATTTCTAATCATAGTTGTAATAGATAAATAATGATAAGAATTTGACAGAATAAGCGCAACTCAGTTGAGAATTTGCTTTCATAGAACAAGAAATATAGATTTTTCAATTAGTAATTTTATAATGTTCATTCGGTTTAATCCCAATTGAAATGAAAAATATGTAAAGGGCTAATAGTCTATTGATATATTTTTTTCGTCAAGAAGAGGAGGGATATGTATTAGAATGTTTAATTTTACATTAAATTCGAGTTTAATTGATAATTATATAAATTTATAGAATGCTATATGATATAATTAATATACAACATGAATTTTTACTGGAGGTCTTATAATTTTGGATTATAAAATGATTGCAAGGCTGTATAATATTAAAGTTGCATCCACTCTAAATAAAGGAAAATTAATTGACGATGATAACATGAGATTGTCTAATAGTTTAGCTACATTTAATCGATTTTTTAATAATGAGGGATTCGAGCGTACAATCGGTTCTCTTGAATATGAATCCTTAAAAAATAGTACATATATCTATCAAATAGGTAAATTAACACAACTGGAAGAAGCTTTTAAAAAACACTCAATATCTGGTGAAGCAAATTATTATTATACTAATTCTTTTTTAAGAAAAATACACATATTTATGGTAGCACTGTGGTTAGTTAAAGATCATAGTGTAAATACAGAATTAGGCTTTATAGGAACTGGCACAAAAGAGATTTTTTATTCTATTACAAGTAGTGGTACTGCATTTTCAGCATCTAAATCAAATGGAATAATCGAGGATACAGGGTTTTCAATTGAGGAAATAGATAAAGCTATTCAATATTATGAGATATTAAAGCCAGAATCCGATGTGAATAGTGGAAAACGGATGGCTGAGGGTCCATATAATGGTAAATCATTAAGAGTATCTCGAGCTCTATACTTTGTACAATCTGCGAGACATGAAACAGATGTACCGGTAAAAATAATGAAATATTGTACAATTTTAGAGTGTTTATTTACAACTGGTCGTGAAGAAATCACACACAAAATTTCGGAGAGATTTGCTAAAATAATGTCTGATCAATTGGAACAGAGAGAGTATTATTTTACGTTGGTAAAAAAATCTTATGCAATTCGTTCAACTGTAATTCATGGGCAAGCTATGTCGGAAAAAAGATATACGGATGCTCTTGAACTTGCTCTTGAATTAGATAATGCTGTTAGAGAATTAATGTTAAAAATCATATTAAATAGTGATTTTGAAGAAAAGTTCGAACAAAATGAAGAAGAATTAGAGAAATGGTTTAAAAAACTAATCCTTTCATAAAATGTTATTTCTAGTCCCCTTTCCTATAAATGCAATTTTGTATTTTAGATAGTAAATTAAAATTGTATTTAATGTAAAATTAGACAAATTCAGACAAAACAGTACATTGATTATAAAAAGTCAATGTACTGTTTTGAAGTTTGAGGTGAAAAAATTGAGTAATCGAGAAAAACAAGTGTATCAAGCACGTGTAGAACGTCATAAAGAAAAAATGCCCTGGTATATTATTGAATATATTGAGGAGAAAACGAACCTCTCCCCTGCTACTTTGTATGGATATTTAATTGAATATGAAATGTTTTTACAATGGTTGATCTCCTCTCGTCTTGCTACAGCAGATGGTGAAGTTGTAACGAGAATACATGAGGTACCAATTGAAACATTGGAGCACCTCCCTCTTAAACAAGTAAAAAGGTTTAAAAGTTATTTAGAGAGACAAGGTAATAAAACCAAGGCAGTTATACGGACATTTTCGGCTCTAAAGTCATTATTTAACTACCTAACAAGCAATACTGAGGATGATAATGGAGAATGTTACTTTTATAGAAATGTTATGGCCAAAATGGAAATTCATAAGGAAAAAATTGACGCTGCAGCGAGAGCAAAAGAAATTTCAGAAGTTATTTTTCACAACAATGATGACATTAAATTCATGCGCTTTTTATCTAATGAATATGAGCAAATGTTACAAGAAACCGCTCCTGGTAAACTAAGATTTTTTAAGCGAGATAGAGAGCGTGATATTGCTATTCTAAGTCTAATCTTGGGTACAGGTCTTCGGGTATCTGAAGCAGCTAGTTTAACTATTTCTAGTATTAATTTTCGTACTCGTTACATCAAGGTTATACGTAAAGGAGATAAAAAATCATCTATTTTGGCTACACAAACAGCTCTAGATGATGTTCAAGAGTACCTTAAAGTACGTGCTAATCGTTACAAGTGTCCTGATGATGAGGATATTCTTTTTGTAACGAATTATAAAGGCTCATACGCGCAAATTTCTGTTAATGCAATACAAAAGCTTACAGAGAAATATACTAGAGCATTTGACGAAAAAAAGAGCCCTCACAAGTTGCGTCATACATATGCAACTAATCATTATAACGAAAATAAAGATTTGGTCCTGTTGGCAAATCAAATGGGGCATAATTCGATGGAAACTACATCTCTTTATACGAATATTGATGATACTAAACGTCGAGCTGCAATTGAGCGTTTAGAACAACGTCAATTAGAAGAAAGTGATGAAATTGATACGTGACATGAACTATCCCTCTAAGGAATAAGAATTTAAAATGTTAATCTCTCTATAGCAAAAAAAGCCATTGTATTTTATAAAAGATACAGTGGCTTTTTACGTATTAGATAAAGAGAAGTGCATATTTTCTGTTCGTTAAATAGGAATTTAACGAACACATGGATGGATGCAAGTTAAACTCTCCTCCTATTACAACAAGGACATGAAAATGGGTAATTTTTCATAAAGTGATTGCTTCAGTTATATAATTTAAATACATTAAAGCATAATTCATAAATAATTGCGTACATATTTATCATGATTTTTAATAGCAAGTTTGTTATTTAACAAATAAATTTTCTCCATTTATGACTGTGTAGAATGTTGCCTTCTTAAAATAAACATTTTGTTCTCCTCAATATCTCTGATCATCACAATTCATAACAAATACCATATATTTTTGACAGACTGCCCGTCAAAAATATATACTGTAATTGATAATTTATATCAATTACAACGAGCCTATTCAATAACTAAATTTAGCATGCACGGTTTCCCTTAAAAGCTGTAAATCAAATTTTCCACTTGGAACACCAAATAAATGTTCAAATGTTGGTTGAATGGATAAACCCCTTGCAATGCGTTCTTCCGGAGTCCATTTGAATAACGATAAATCTACCCAATAGTGAATCGTTGAAAGTAAAAATTCTGTTGTAAGCATTGGATTATTAACATGAAAAACTCCCTCTCTATTACCTTGAATAATTAAATCTGTTAGAATTGGATTAAATTGACAGATGATATAAACATTTTATTATTAATGACTAAATAGTTTAGAGTTTCTTGTCTCACATTCAAGAAGTTTAGACGTTCATGTCTTTCTATATATGATGATACCCTTTATAGTAGAGAATTCTTAATTATATTATAATCCTCTATTGTATCCACGTCATAAAATAATTTAGCATCACTATATACAGTAAACTTACCTTGTAAAGACTTATCAAAGAAAATAGAACGAGCTCCTTGGTCTCCTGTTAGTTTTTTCAAACTCGGAAAAATCTCCTTTGAAAATAAAATTGGTGGCCGCGGTATATCTTGAAAACTAGCAGCTACATAATCAAGTTGCGGGGAGTGTTCATAATCATCTATTAATGAATTTATAAGCTTAACTGTAATAAATGGTTGATCCGCAAGTATTACTACTACTCCATCAGCATTCATACTTTCTGCCTTTTCTAAACCACAATGAAGAGAGTACGATTGACCCAAACATGATTTTTTACAAGAGAGAATATGAACTCTTTCCACCTGTGTATGGTGGAATAACCAGGACGGTTCATTTGAAACTACTATAACATCACTCAGATTGGAAACAAGTGATGTATTTAATGCTATATTCCCAAGTAATGTATTTCCAACTGGAAGGAACAGCTTATGTATCCCCGGACCTGTTCTTCTACTCTTTCCAGCTGCTAGATATATTCCTACTATTTTCATCGTTTTTCATCCTCATTATTTGTATCATTTCTGCCATAATGCTTATAGCAATTTCCATTGGTCCCTCAGATCCAATGGATAAACCAGCAGGAGAGAAAATCCATTTAGGTTTATTGACTCCTCCTAGCAAACGTGCGGTGCGATATCGGGAACCTAAAATACCTAGGTAACGACAAGGTTGGTTCTGCAATAGACTAAGTAGCTCTTGATCCCGTTTGAAATGATGTGTCATTATCATTATAAAATCCTGTTTTTTTATAGATATCCTGGATAGAATTTTTTTTGGAAAACCAACAACATGCCTATCCGCTTCTGGAAAACGTAGCGGTGTGCATAATCCCTCTCTCCAATCACAAATAGTAACAAAAAATCCTGTTTCTTTTGCTAAGGAGACAAGTGGTTTGGCATCTTCTCCTGCACCAATTACAAATAATTTTGGTCGTGGTTCGAAGCAATATACATATAGATGTTCATACCAACCATTTTTCAATTCAGAAAGTACTGGAATTTCTCCTTCCCAATCTCCAAACTCATGTCCTTCTTCGCTAAAAAAAAGAGTCTTCGATTTTAATAAATCTTTTATCATCCAGACACGTAGCCCTTTTTCTGTATATCCTCTTACATTGCGTAAATACTCTTGATATATATAATTCACTTTTTCTAATAATATATAAATAATTCCATTACACCCTACTCCCCATGATAAATCATTTTCTTCCCTCATATCGAATTCATGTATGCTCCATTTTTCATTACTTAAATCTTTAGTATAAAGATAAAGTTCTTCCTCGATACACCCCGCGCTAAGCATTCCAGCCTTTGTCCCATCTTCTTCAAATACCATCATTGAACCTTCTTTCCGGTATGATGAACCGGCTACTCGAAGGATGGTTGCAATAGTGCAACCTTGTCGGCTTGCTATTGCCGTCTCTAATACCTCATGTATATCAACCATCACAATTCACCTTTCCTTTAACTTTGAAGTAGGGATTTTACCGCTTCTCTAATTTCTTGATAACTTGTACATCGGCAAATGTTTGATTCTAACCACTCTTCAATTATTTTGTCTGTTGCTTTTGGATGATTTACTATAAGAGCATGACAGTTTACAATAAACCCGGGCGTACAGTACCCACACTGAAATGCCCAATGTTCTATAAATGCTCGTTGTACAGGAGATTCATGTAAACCTTCAATTGTTGTTATCCTTTTGTCTGTTGCTTCTACTGCAAGCATGATACAAGATTTTATCGGCCACCCATCCACTAAAACCGTACAAGTTCCACAGTCCCCATTTTCACATCCACGTTTTGCACCTGTTAGATTAAATTGATCTCTCAATGTATCTAACAGGGTATCAGCTGTTCTCACTATTCCCTGTCGATTTTCTCCATTTATATAAAAGGTAAGCTTTTTAATCAAAATATCCCTCCTTCAAAATGCTCTAACATGTCCCGTAATATATTTCTTAAAACAAACAACCGGTATTCTCTAGATCCACGAATATCATCTAGTACAGGTGCTGGAATATTTAACACAGTATGTTCTATCTTGTCTTCAACTGACATTTGATTATTATTGATAGCAATTTCCATAGCAGTAGAACGAAAAGGAAAAGCGCATAATCCACTAAACGCCATACGGATTTTATTTCCTTTTTTCAAAGCAGCCAGCGTAATTAATGGATAATCAATTTTTTCAAGTTTTCTCTTTTTCACACTGTAAAAAGGTAGTCCGACATACTCTATATCAGTTAAAACTTGTAAAAGAAATTCTCCCTTACTTAATCGTAGTCTTTCTATAAATAGTGAATGAATAGAGACGTAACGTATACCTTTCATTCCTACAATTCCCAAAGTGCTGTCTGCTAATAGAAACGGAAGTACTGCCTCCCTATAGCAGATTTCTCCTGCAATATTTCCACCCAACGTAATTTTGTTCCGTGCCGTTTGATCTGCTACTCTTGACGCTGTTTTACTCAAAAGTGGAAACACATTTGAATCCGAAACACGAGTTAAAGTAAGTGCTGAACCAAGAGCTACATAATGCTGATACCTTCCAAGCACATTACATTCCGGAATTTCCTTTATATCAATTACAGATTTGGGATAAAGATTCCCTAATCTACCGAGGGTAATAATTTCAGTTCCACCGCTGTAGTATATCGGCGTTTTCCCTTCTTGATAAAGCTTAGAATATAGTTGTAATGCTTCTGTTATAGAGTGGGGGTGGTAATATTCAAAGTCAGATGGAATCATAATAAAGGATTCTCCTTTTTCAGTTTCGTTCGCCAAATTAGTTCTGGAGTAATCGGTAACTGATGCAAAGAAACCTGCGCTGCAACTGATAAGCAATTTGCAAGAGCCGCTGGCATTCCAAGGATGCCATGTTCGCCAAGAGCACGGGAACCAAACGGAGAATCGTCATGAGGAGTTTCTATAAATTCTACTTTATATTCGGGTTGTTGACCGTAGTGGGTTACTTTATATGAACGAAATTGATTGTTTAATATTTTTCCTTTTTTGTCATAAGTGAATGCTTCTCTTGTTGCAAAGCTAAGTCCCATACTCATTGCGCCCATTATTTGTGTCTCAGCTCCTTTCAAATTTAATACCTTTCCAGCATCTATTACACTAAAAGCACGAATTAATTTATATGTATAATCCTGCGTGTCAAATTCAACCTCGACCGCCTGTGCTGCAATTCCCCACTCCGGGCCTGATTTTCCCTTTCCAGTTTCCTTATCAGGTTCTGTGATTCCTTCAAACGTATATGCTCCTCTTCCTATAATCTGTTGGTTAATTACTTGTCCGTTTGAGGAGACATATCCTAACGCAATATGAGCTATTTCTATAGAAAGATCAGGAGATTCTTTGACATATACTTGTTTATTAGCAATTTCTAAGCTCTCTATCGGATACCCTAATAAAATAGAGGCAGATTTTTTCAACTGCGAAATGATATCTTCTGTTGCTGCTAGCACTGCATTTCCTACTAAATATGTAGTTCTGCTTGCAGCTGTTTTCCAATGCTTTGGTGCAACTTGTGTATCCACTTCCATTTTGATATGTATATCTTCCATCTTCAATTTCATTTTTTCTGCTACCATTTGCGCAAGCACAGTTTTTGTACCCGTTCCAATCTCCACTGCACCGCAATAGATATTTACACTTCCGTTTTCATTAAACGTTATTAACGCACCTGCACCTGCATCTGATGGTGTTGTGGAGTTTTTCCATGCAAAAGCAATTCCCTTTGCATGGACTTTTCTATCTGAAATTCGGATATACTGCCCTTCATTCCAATTTATTAGTTTTTTTAATCTTTCTAAACATTTTTTCGGATTGCCCATATTGCTTCTTGTTACCGGAACTTGTGTAGGTGTCGTATCTCCTAGTTGGATTGCATTTTTTAATCGAAATTCAAGTGGACACATACCTAATTTGTTAGCCATAATATCTACTGTTCGCTCTACAACAAAAGTATATTCAGAATGTCCAAATCCACGGAATGCTGTAGCATAAGGATGGTTTGTATACATACAAAGCGAATCACACCCTACATGCTCAATTGAATAAGGTCCTGTACAATCTAGACCCGCCGCTTTACTGACAACAACAGCTCGATCCGCATAAGCTCCACCATCAAATAAAAAAAGGAATTCCGCAGACTTTAAGCTCCCTTCTTTCGTACAACCTAGTTTGACTTTTGCTTGCAAACCAATATGAACGGGGGAAGTAATAAAATCCTCTTCTCTGCTATTACGAAGTTTTACCCTTCTTCCTCCTACAGCTTTGGAAGCAAGATAGGCTAAGATTTCAAGTTGCACCATGGTTTTCCCGCCATATGCTCCGCCTACTAAAGGTACTTGAACATGTATCTTGCCTTCATCTATATGAAATGCGTCACTCAGCTGCTTCCTAATCTCAAAGGGTGCCTGAGATGTAGATGTTACAAGAACAACTCCGTTCGGCTTAATCTCTACTTTTGTACATCTCGTTTCCATTGCCGCATGATCAGATTGTGGAAATGAGAAAAACTCTTCTACAATTATATCGCTTTCACTAAATCCTTTCTTAATATCACCCTTCCGAACTTTTGTCCGCGTGGCAATATTTGTATTGGGTTCTGGGTATGCTTCCTCTATGATTCTATATTCTCCTAAACGCTCATGAACAAGAGGAGCATTGTTTTGATATGCCTGTATAGGAGAATTGACAACAGGAATTTCTTTGTACGTTACACGTATTGAAAAAACTGCTCTTTGGGCAGCTGCTTCACTATCTGCAATCACCATGGCAATTGGTTCACCAAAGTATCGTACCTTCTCAAAAGCCAGAGGTGGCCGATCCACTATACTACTACCAACTAGATAAGGATAATCTTTACCTGTGATAATCTTCCTTACACCTGTTATTTTCCAAGCATTACTTGCATCAATGCCCTCTATATACGCATGTGCATATTTACTAGTTAAAAGCTTTACATGCAATATTCCTATTTCATTTGCATCGTCAATATACTTTGCTCGTCCCGTTACTTTTTCCATCACTTCTTTCCTGGGAATACTTTTTCCAATGATACGATATTGACTCATAAGCCCCCTCCTTTTGTTCCTAATCTATAGTATTAGTTTTATCCTACCTTTAGTACATGTAAAAACTCGCTTTATAGGGGGAATGTTAACATTTTTATACTTTAAGGAATTCTCAAAACTCATTACTACTAATTCCAATTGAGACTATGATTTAAAGATAAGTTTAGGATATATTTCAAGCTATTCTATATATCCTAAAAGAAATAAATTTACTTGGTGTATATTTCATTAAAACATGGGCAGTACGCTTTTCATTAACAACAAAAGAGATACCAACCATATCGCGCTAACACTTTTAATATAGTAATTGTTATATACATAATATAATCCTATTCAAATATCTGCTTTATCCAATAAAAAGAGAGTACCTACGGAAACAGATATACTTATTTAGAAAAAAGGTGTTAAATGAGTATTGAAATAGGATATAAGCGAGTGAGCTTGTCCTTCTCAAAATGCGCATTAAAATAAGCACCTTATTCAGGTGCCAAATAAAACGTAGGGGTACCAGCTGCATGTCAGAAAAACTTTCTATTTCATTATATGAAGTAATGTCTTTATTATGCCTAAATTAACTTCTAAATATATTTATTTTATAATTTTTATATAACAAAGAAAACATACTAAGATTAGTAGTGCAGACCAAGGCATTGGTTCGCACTACTATTTTTTATATAGTAGAAGTGAAGAAAGGGTCGTGGGTGCTTTGGGATTTTGAATCCGTAAAAAAAACTGACCTTCTTCACTTACCTTATTTGAATCAGTTTTTAGTATGTTGGTCCTCGAGATCGTGTATAAGAAATGGGAATCGATAAGTGTAAGATGAAGACTTCAATTTTCCATCAGGAGGAACTTTATGAGACATGTAATTGCTTTTGATATCAGTATGGGTAAAAGTTATATGGTAATTTATAATGCACAAAAACAATGTATCTTTGAAAAGGAAATCCAACATTTGAAGCCTGATTTTAAAGAGCTACAAAAAAAGATATATGAGCTTACCGAGAAAACTGGTAAATTACCTGAAATTGTGTTCGAGGCAACAGGAATTTATTCTAGACAGCTAGAACGATTTATGCAGGATAATCAGTATACATATTGTCTATTAAATCCCTTAGAAGCAAAACTACAATGTGATTCCTTACGGATTCATAAAACGGACCGAAGTGATGCACATCGCCTAGCTCTTACCCACTTTACAGCTACCCGAAGGGTATCTCATGGAACGAATCACATATTCCATCAGTTAAAATCTCTTTCGAGATTCTATAGCGAACTAGATGGAGAATTATCAGTGATTCGTAGTCGTATGCATAAAGTTATTCAATTAACATTTCCTGAATTAGAAAAAATGTTCACGAGTAAATCTGAGTTATTTTTAAATTTTGTTCAACTATTCCCCCATCCAGATTGTGTTTTAAGTCTTTCTAAAACGATTATAAAAAATCGTATTCGTGCTAATACCAATAAAAAAATATCAAATATTATGGCAGAGAAAAAAGCCACTCAAATACTTGAAATAGCGAAAAACTCCTATCCAGCTGTTTCTCAAAATGATGTCTTGTGTGGTCAACTTAAAGCATACGCAAAACGTTATCAAGAACTACTTCAACAAAAGGAATGTTGTATTAACAAGATGGTATTTATAGCCGAACAACGTGCAGAGTATAGTATCATTCTGAGTCTTCCCGGAATTGGACCAAATACAGCGGTACGCTTAATGGCTGAAATAGGAGATATAACTCGTTTTGCGAATAACAAGCAATTGAATGCCTATGCCGGTATTGATATACGTCGCTTTCAATCAGGTAAAACTTTTTATAAAGATAAAATTAATAAACGTGGAAATAAACATTTACGGAAATTACTTTTCCTAATCATCCAAAATATGATTAAACTACGGCGTTACGGACGAAATCACATTATAGAGTACTACGATAAATTAAAAACGCAACCCTATAACAAATGTCATAAAGTTGCGTCCATTGCATGTGTAAATAAGTTATTGAAACTTCTCCTTCACCTTATTACACACAATATACACTATGATTATCGGTTAGCAGCCTAACATCATAGTTTCATTCATAATACCATATCCGCCCCTAGTAAAAAAATGAATCCCTGCTAGGGGTATTTTGCATGCATAAAAATGGATACCTATATTTTGTGATATCCAGTCCATTAAAAATCTAAAAATATAGGTTGACTAATCGTAAGAAAGCACCCATTTCGAATGCTTTTTGACTTAAAGTAGATTCTCTTTAATTTTATTAATTATAATTTGAGCTGCTGATTTATCATCTTGTACCTTTAAATTTTTCCAGCCTACATGAAGATTGAAATTAGTACATTTAGCTCCGCCATAAAAGGAATCATTGTAATAGGTTAAATTAAGTTCCCAATACTCGATTCCGTTCGTTGGGCTTTCAATTGTATAAAAAAATGTTTTAATCTCGCTGACTGCATCTCTTATAGTATCCATACTAACTCCTCCTTCTCTTCACTCTATCTATTCGACAGAAAAGGGAAAAGTCCTACAAAATAAAAAGTCATCACAGAAAGGTGACAGTACTAATGTCTGTAAATAAAAAAGTTCTTTACTATAATAAAAAACCTTTTTTCCATATGTACGTAGAGTCCTAAAATAGTAACTCTCATTATTAAGATACGAAAAATATCGACAAATTGATACAACTCTTATCCTATTATTTTATTTAATAGTTTTCCTTAGAAGTCTTATGTTTTTCATTGAGGAAAAATATGATTGCTTAAAGTATGTGGTAAAAAAGTCTGTTCATTGACTCTTCTATTTCATGTACGCTTATAAACTCAATTTTCAATTGTTTCTTTATAGTACTTTGCGATAAGCTTTATAAATTCAATTATTGGGTAGGTAACTAGAGAAGAAGATTGTGTAAAGTGAACATCTTCTCTTTGAAGTATTATGATAAGCTCCTCTACCGTCATTTCTTTTTGTATGATTTTACTATAATGTTGAAATACAACTTGTTTCCATTTATAAGAGGGGCCATGAAAATAGGTTTCTCCTTTTATAGGATAATTAAAAATCATTTCTAATTTTTCTCTTCTTTTTGTTTCTCCTACTTTACCTTTCATAAAAAAACACTCCTTTAAATTATTTTACAATACAAAGTTTTATTATGATTCTATATGTATATATTTATCGCAAAGTCAACTTTCTCCTACCGATTTTTATATTTAATAAAATTCAAATTATAAAAAGTAAATATTCAAATATCGATGTACCAGTTTCCAAAAACAATAGTAAAGAACAAACTCTACTAAACCAGTATAAAAAATACAATGTATGACCTTGATATAGCACATTTTGAACAATGTATGTTTAAAAGTGAAAGTAATGTAATTTACTATCAAAGAAGTGTTCGTTAAATGAGAATTTAACGAATACTTGAGGAGATGGGAAGTAGAACTCCCCTTTTACCTTGTACAAAGACATGAAAGTCTAAACTTTCATTTTTGGTACCTGATTGGGCCAAGAAAATCCAAACTAAAATTTTATAGATTTACAGAACTAAATACATGTAATCTTGTGTGAACTTATAGGTCTAAATACTACGTTACTTTTATTTATAAAGAAAAGGCATCCTAAGATGCCTTTCTATTCTGTAACAAATTTAAATACATAGTACATAAAAAATAGACAAGATAGATAGGCTAGCCTGCCAGCAATTGATTCTCTCATAAATTTCATAAGTATGACTTTGACAAGCAATGCTAAGAATAACGGTATAAACAGTACCATAGCAAGTTTGATTGCTATGTCATTTATTGTTGGATTAAATGGTTCAAAATTAATTATAATATTCACTTACCCTTCTATTATCTTTTTATTTATATAATATAATTATATAAATAAAATCGCTGCAAAGATACTATAAGGTTCCTTCCTTCAACTGAACCGTTCTGGTGCAAATATAGGACACATTTCAAGGAACAATCAGGATTCCTGCTGAAATTGTTCTTTTTTATCATATGCATGGCTTCTACTCCTATATGATATTACCTTATATAACCAAAAAGTACCGCTATGATTTCTAGGAGCATTGAAAATGTTCTATCGTACAAAATTCACTTTCATAAATAGAACATAAAATAAAAGACCTTGCTACACAAAATAGCAAGGTCTAGATATAGTAAAATGAGCACCTTTGATATTTATAGGTACTTCTGCACATATTATTATGCTCTAATGGTATCACGCACCCATTTGTTAGGATTAATTAACGTACTTTGGAGTCACTATCCTAACATCAATTAATTCAAATTCGCCAAAGAACAGATCGATTCTATCGTACTTATCATTCTTAAAAATGTAAACACCTCTATGTTTAGGTTTTTCATCTTCCCAACCGTAATAGTCGATTTCTACAAATTCAACATACGTACCTTTTTACATTCTGAACAATCATTAGTTATTACTGGCGTACCGCCAACATTTTAACGACAATGTACGCTAAGCAAAATTTGATATATGAAAGTAATTTAAGCATACTCAAACTTTCTAATAGAACCATATATATCGTTAATCACTTAATGATATATGCTTTATTTTTCAAAATAAATATTTCATCCACTGCCCTTTTATATCCTCCAGATTCTCGTAAACTTCGGCCAATAAATTTACTCGCCTCTTTATATGAAAAATTATTTAAAAATGTATTTACAGCTCCTTTTAATTCGGATACTGTAACACTTTTATGATCTAAAACTACACCAGCGTTTAATTCTTCTACTCTTTTTGCTACAAAAGGTTGATCATTAGTAATTGGTAAAATAACAAGTGGTGTATCATGATATAATCCTTCACTTACACTATTCATACCTCCATGCGTAATGAATACATCTGCATATTTTAAGATTTCTAGTTGGGGCACATAAGGACGAATAATAAAATGAGAAGGTATGTTACCAAAATCCATTATATCAATTTCTTTACCTATTGAAATTACAACAATCCCATTAAAATCTTTAAATGCCTGCAAGCACTTTTCATATAATTCTAATTGTTTATTCAACTCTGTTCCCATTGAAATATATATAACGGATTTTCCTTCTAACTTATATAAAGGAAAATTCATTTCTTCATTTCGAGTAATTATAGAAGGTCCTATAAATTTTACATGATCATTAAAAGAATCCGAATGTGGTTGAAAATATTTTGAAGTGAAGACTAAAGTCATATCACTTTCATAGTGAAAAAGTTGTTCTAATGAATGAATTTTTACGCTATACCGATTACTTATTCTATTCATAATCGTACTACACTCTTTATACAAAGTAGAATTTACATCTATTTCCTTAAATTTTTCTTTCATGCCTTCCAACATCTCTTTAGTCATTGCAAATGTTGTACAAGATGCAACTGTAGGTATAGTTAATATTTCAGCTAAAATTCTACCTAAAATGAAATGCTGATCATAAATCATATAATCAAATTTTTCACGGTTGACGCTCTCTAATAAAGAGGGAATTGCTTTCTCAGTTGTTCTTAAAAATCTATATATCATTTGTAACGGATTAAACATATCTTTCATTCTATTTTTTAAATTAATTTCTTCTAACATTCCCCCATAATTTCGAAATTGAACATCCACATTTTTTAATTTAAATCGATATTCTTCTTCACAATAATAAACAACCTCTTCTCCCTTATTTACTAATTCTTTAACAACTCCAATTGTAGGATTAATATGACCTTCAGCTGGAAAATTTATAACTATCGCTTTTGACATAAAAATCTCTCCATTTCTATATATTTTATTTAGAGTAGATTTCTGGTTGTCATCTTAGATTGAAATTTATATTATTTTGAAATTTGGTAATTAGAAACAAATTTCTCAATTTCTTCAATAGCTTTTTTGTATCCTCCAGCATCTCGAAGCGACTCTCCGACTTTACGACTCTTCTCCTTAAATGTTGCATCATCCATTACTTTCTTTACAGCTTCACGTAACAATTCCGGCGTTAATTCTTTACGATTCAGTCTTATTCCAGCCCCTACTTCGGCTACTCGTTTTGCAACTAATGGTTGATCTCCTGTCACTGGAACTACAACTAACGGAACACCATAATATAATGCTTCACTTGAGCTATTCATACCGCCATGTGTAACAAATACATCAGTATGTTTCAATATTTCTAATTGCGGGACATAATTATACACTTTAAAGTTATAGGGAATATCCTTAAATTGGTTTATATTTATTTTTTTCCCAACAACTAATATAACAGTCGCATCGATACCTTTAAAAGCTTCAAAACATTTCTCATATAACTCTGGCTGCTCATTAAAAACTGTTCCCATAGAAATGAAAACAGCTTTTTTGTTCTTTAAATCTTCAATAGGAAAACTTCCTATCTCTTTACGAGTGGCAATTGATGGACCGACAAATTTATACGATTCATCAAATACATCCGAATACGGCTGATACTCTTTAGAAGTATATACAATTGTAATATCTCCAGGATGATTCATAATATCGTATAGACTATTACAGTCCATTCCATATCGCTCTTTCCATTGCTCCATTCCAGCTAAACACGATTGGTATAGTGGATCATTTTCATCTATTTGTCTCGATTTTTGTTCATCATTAAATGTAATATATTGATTAAAAGCAAAAGTAGTACAGGAAGAAACGCTTGGTAATTGTAAGATATTCGCTATAATACGTCCTACTGGAAAATGATTATCATATATCAAATAATCGTACTTGTCTCCTTTTGTTCCATCTACAATTTGAGTAACAATACGTTCTGATGCTTCTATCATATGAGATAGCATCGTTAAAGGACTACCACCTTCATTCACTCGTTCCATAATATTGATTTGTGAAAGAAAATTCTCAAATGCTCGAAATTCAGCGCCTGTTGCTTCAATCTTCTTTCTATAATCCTCAATACAATATGCAACAACTGTTTCTCCACGCTGAATTAATTCACTAACAATAGCTAACGTCGGATTAATATGACCTTCTCCAGGAAAATTTATTACGAGTACATTCGCCATTACACTCTCTCCTTTTCATTTAATATAGTTAAATTAATAATTAATTATGTTAATCAATATCTATTATAAACTAATCTATTCTATTCCTTCATATATTTCTCTTCATTTTATTATTGAGAAATATTTTCTACTGCTAATGCTATTACGAGCGCAAGATCTTAATAACACCTAATAATTTCAACTTTTACTTCTCATATCCAGTAATATAAGATTTTTATATTTTAAACTATTTATATAATTCTAACAATAATAGAGGTACCGCCACATCAATATCAAGCTAAGATTCTTAATTACCCCATAACCATCAACTTAATGAAATCAAATCCACCAAACGAGTACTTTATTTTTATACAGTTATTTATGAGAATTCAGCTCAAAAAACATTTATAAAGGTATACCTTTATAAACTGGTTTTTGTTTTTTTAGTATGGTGTTTAACTAGTTTATAGAGAATAAAAAGCTTAAACTTAGTTCAAATCTTTTTTAAACGTAAAATTTTCATCATTAATATGGTTAATCTATAAATAATATGTAAGATGTAGGTTTAGAATAAAGATTGATAATTTGTAATAAAGTTCAAAGATTTTAAAAAAAGATTGATAATTTATAATAAAGATTGATAAAAAGACCTGTTTTGTAGAGTATTTCTTTGTTCAACAATCGGGCCATCTTGTGGAAGATCAGCAGAAACTTTTGAAATTTTAATCAAAATAGTAATTAATCTATCGAAGTTGTAAAATAAGGATAAGAATAGTTCTGGGGGGATTTATATCAATTATAATGCTATTAGTCTAAGCGAGAAACTGTCCAAATTCAGTGAACACTGGTCGCCCAAAGTCATTGGTGAAATGAATGACTATCAGTTTAAGTTAGTTAAGATTATGGGAGATTTTGTATGGCATGAGCATAAAGACACCGATGAGGTATTCATCATGATAGACGGCGAGATGTCCATAGCATTTCGCGATGGACAGGTTAAACTTTCCAAAGGAGAAATGTATGTGATACCAAAAGGTGTGGAGCATAAGCCTTATGCTGAAAAGGAATGCCATATAATGCTGGTAGAGCCTAAAGGTGTAGTCAACACTGGTGAAACTAACTGCTGAAAATAATATATGGATTTAAATCAATAATTCAGTTACTTTCTTTGGAGCAATATATAAAAGGAAGTTACATATTTTCCGCAATCGGGCGCTTTAATTGAGTAAGGTTCACAAAAATTATCAAACTTTTCTATTCGCTCTTTTATCAAGGTTTAGTAAGTTAATTTAATCAGACTTTATTCAAAAGCTACATAAGAGGGGTCACCATACATGCCCATCAACTTAAGAAAAATAAACGCCCCCAAAACGAAAAAAAATGAACTGACTTCTCAAAGTCACTACCTGTAGAGAAAGAAAATTTTTGTTTAGGGGGTACTTCAAAACCTTAGCTTGATAGCGATGTGATGGTACCCCAATTATGTCTAACGTACAATTTTCCCGAAATGATATAGTGCCCCCTAATATGTTCTTAGATGTATGAATGCTCTCCCACCTAAGAAAAACCTTCAGGAGAGAGAATATTGTATTTCCGTAAGAAATGTATAATAACATGATTAGGGCATCATTCTAATTAGAATGATGCCCTTTTATTTAATCACAACCGAATACGTAATAATTATTTCTATTCTTATTACTAAAATAAAGTGTTCTTCAACTTACTCCGGTAAATAATCCAGTAACTTAATTAAATCTTTTAAAAATCCAGGACTAGCTAGTTTTAATAAAGCAGGTACTTCTTTAAAATGGTTTTTAAGACCAGCATCTACCTTCTTAGAATAATCTTTTTCATCACCTATTAATAAATCTACGATAGTAGTTTTTAATTGATTACTTACTGTTCCCCATAAAAATTCCGCTTCCTGAAAATGTTTATTTATAAATATTTTCACCTGATTAATAAATGGATCATTTTTTTGTTGAATGGCTTCTTGTAATTGTTTGATTGACATATCTTCAACTTTCACCATCTGATTTATGACTACATCATTTGTAGGTTTCGCAGCATGGACACTTGTTTCACAAACACCAAAGCCACTAAAACCAATTGCACTAGCTAATGTAATCCCCATAAATTTATTCATAATAACGGAATGATTAAATCGTTTCATCTTTTAAATGCCTCCTTAAATAATTATAGTAAAAAACCACTATGCAATTATCTGTAGTAACGAAGGTGCATTTCTCATAATTGTATTTCTTCAACTATAACGCTTATATTCAAATTATCATCATTAATTAGAATAGTATATTGATAATATCCTTACAAAAAATTTCTAATGTTTAGTATAGATACTTTCTACTATTTTTGTAGGAGAATAACATCCTCTTATAATCTAAAGAAAGGATTTACGAAATGGATAAGTAATCCTTCTTTTATAAATTTTTATATAACAGGTGAGATATATTTATTCATGAAGAGCAAAAAAAGAAGAGGAGTATTTTCCCTCTTCACCAATAAAATCAAACATATTTACAATTAAGGAAGGGCATACATTCATCAAGAGATGAAAGGAACAATAATAGTTCACCTAGTGAATTATAACATAAATTCACTCCCAATAATAGATAATATTAACATTTATGGGTTACTTGTGACGAGTTTGTTAAACATCTTAATATTAAAAGGCTTTATATGTATGTAAATAGAAAGTGGATAGTGTAAGGATAAAATATAAGGGGGATATTTATTATGTTTAACCAAAAACAAAAATTAGTAACAGTAGTTACAACATTAGCATTAGGATGCGGATTTATTTTCGGCGTAACACCTGCTTCTGCAGATACTACAAACAATACTTCTTTTTCTTCAATTAAAGAGGAACAAGTACGAATTCAAATACCTTTCACGGGCTATGTTATATCAGCAGACGATAATTACTTAATTGTTGCTGATACTTTGACGAAAGAAGAGGCACTCTCTTATCAGAATAATTGGTGGGAATTAGTTTCTCAAAATAAGATTTTAAGAGTTCCTATTTCTAATAGTGGCCATTATACAATAGGAGAAAAATTAAATGTATATGCAGTTGGTTGGACTGCGTCATTACCACCAATTGCTGTTAAGCCTACAATTGAAAGAATAGACCAATAGGTAATAGCATCTAATATAAAATAAATAACCGATTCCTTAATTGTACAGGGAATCGGTTATTTTTTGTCCAAACCTACAAATTTCCCGGAATAATATGGTGCATCCTACATTCTGCCTAAATATTGTAGAATATTCTAATGATATGGCTACACTAAGGGATAAGTCTAAACCTTCAACACCTGTGAAGGTTAAATGTATCAATAAAGCGTGGTACAAAAAACATATGTCATGTAATAATTTAAAGAAACTTTAAATAGTTGATAATAAAGAAAAGACACCCTAAGGTCCCTCCCTGCGACTTGAACCACGTTCATTTACTATAAATGTACCCGTAGTTATACCTGCAAACACATCCTATAAAACAGAATCATCTATATACATCAGATTGTCAGTACACAAAATACAAGAGAATTGAGATCAGTTATTAGAGTGACGCCCTATCTTCTAAAATAATTGATATGTTACGCCTTTGAAAGGAATCTGCTTTATAGAACGTATCCACAATTGATATTTTACTATATGTAATATTTATTTGGTGTAATTTTTTCGAATATGTATAATTGCATAAAGTTTATGAGAAAAAGAGAGTATACTTTGGTATTGTGTAATAAAGATATAGCCCACCTACGGAAATAGGTGGGCTATTTTATATTGGTGAGCTTGTTTAAGTAATCTAGAATAAATTCAACTGTATATTGTGAGGGTGCCAGAAGGGTATTAATTATAGCGCCAAACTTTGTTCATATTTCTTTACATCTTCCATAGTTTTAAATATTAACACATCAAAAACTCCTTTTTCATTCCCACATACGACAACAAAACCATCTGTTGCTTCCAAAACTCTAGCAACGCCACCATCTGTAAGCGTAATACTGGTGAGATGTTTTACGTTCAGTTTTTCTTCTTTTCGAATGTAAGTAGTTATGGGTGTCCCTACAGGAAATGTGTCTGTGATATCTTTTGTTGTATATGTGCCATCTGTTGATTGAGTTTTAGCTGCGATGGAATCAGTTTGAGTGGCACATCCTGTTGAACATATTAAAAGAATTCCAGTAATAATACTTACACAAGCTGTTTTTACCATTCACAAAATCCTCCTATAACTGTTCGTATTGTTAACCCATTTAGGATAACAAATTGTATATACGAAGTTTGTTAGTTTATGTGAGTCGTAAATCAACAAAGATACAAGTATTTTGACAGAATATGTTTCAAACAAAGAAAAGACACCAGTGACCCCTCATACCCAGAATCGTTTCCATATCTCTATTAGAAAAACAAAGAGAACTTGTAACTACAAGGGCAAAACAAATCGTCTTAACAGAAATGACAGGGTAAACTATTTAGAAACTGCTTTGACAAATTTATCATATAACAAATATTACCTTTTAAAGAAAACATTTATGAAAATCATATGAATTTTTTAATGAATAAAAATAATATGTTGTCCCCTAATAGCTTTTCTTTTGATTAATGCAATGATGACTTCTCTCTCTTTTCTCGCATATACACTGCAAATTGCATCATTTCTTCTTGGTTAAATTATTTTCCTTCAACTCCTCCTTGTTTAGCCGTCCCAATAAATACTAAATCATCCCATTTGGAAAATGTTGCTTCTCCTTTAAAGACCGTTTCACTGTATCTTTTTCATTCACCGTTAATGTTCCCTACATTATATCTTCCCTCATTTGCTAAGAAACTCATTGTAAACATTCTATCAGAGTGATAGAAATCACATTCTCTATTCAGATTCAGTAATTCTTCCCAGCTAATATTAGGCATTAAATCTTCTTCCGGAATCTCACGTTTCTCTGTTTCAATAAGTTCTTAAGATGAAATTGGTAAATCTTCTAACTCATCATCATATACTTCTTTCATGATCCAACACCCTAGTAAAATACCTTGCTTAATTTTAAAACTCTTAGAACCTAAAAAAATGTTAGTTAGTAAATAATATATTTCTGTGACATAGTTTTACACATATCTTGACTAAATTACCTAATAAATAGGAAAATTAACTATTTTCTATAATTAATTATATTATAAAGCGTAAAAAATATATTCAATGTGTTAAAAGAATGAGGGTTTTCATGGAAAATTGCGTAAAGATGTTACAATTGCTAGTATTGTAATTGAAGTTACATAAAATAGAAATTGAGGGGGAATTTCATGAAAAAATTAATGTTTTCATTAGTAGCAACAACTATGAGTATGGGATTAATTTTTGGATCCGCACCCGCAAAAGCAGATGTAAGTAGCAGAAATAGTGCATATCAGGATATTGACGAGAGAGTTAAGAAAATGGCGCAGAGTGCTGCTTGGGGTAGCATCACATCGCTATCAAACTAACAAAACTAAACTTCCTTAAAATGCAAAGATACACTATTCTTTCTGTAGAATCATAGGGAAGGATAATGTCTTTTTTGCTTTATGGGTAGTGTGAAACCTTAGCTTGATCGCGATGAGTTAGGACACCTTTTTCAACTTACGTACCTTTAGTCTAATAAAGATAGCCTAATGGATCTAACTCTCCATCCTGCCATTTCCCATTTCCCATTTCCTTAATCATAAGTTCGTTTACAACTTCACTTCCTATGCTGAAAGTAGTCTGATTTTGTTCATCTATTTTAAGCCACTTGCATTTATTCTCTACCGATTTGTATCCTTTTTTCAAATACAAGCTTTTGTTATCGGCAAATAAGAGTAGAAAGTCAATAGACTTACCCTCGCAGAAATTTTCTATTTCCGAAAGCAATAAGTTTCCTATTCCTTGAGAACGAGCTTCTCTTGATACGCATAAATCAATAATTTCAAGAACTCTTATAGGCATACCATTTAAGTTCATCACTCTATAATCTAAACCTACCTGACCAATAAGTTGATTTTTCTCAGTTAAAGCCAATATTCTAAAATGCGGGAGTTGTTTAAAATAGATTCTTTCCCGCGGGTAACTTTCTTCAAAACACTCTACTAATAATCTTTGAATAGCCAGCCTTAACTCTTGATCCATTTCATACTCAAAAACCTTTTCTATGTTCAAGTTATCTTCTCCTCACGACGAAATTTTCTACATAAATTTCGTCAGCATTAAACAGTAAACCTTCTAGCGGTACTTTTTATATTTAGTTTAATGGGTATGGGGACTACTGCATAGCCATTAAATTGATATCTTAGACGCCCTCGTAACAAATATTTTTATCTTTTATAATAATTAGACTTATTTCTATCGTTTTGAAGTACCCCCTAAATGAAAATTTTCTTTCTCTACAGATAGATAATCTGAAAAGTCAGCTCATTTTTTCGTTTTGGGGGCATTATAAAATTCTTAAGTTGATGGCAATGGGGTACCACTGACATTTCGCCTGTACGCTAAGGACTTTTAAAAACAGTTCAACTTCATTTCAAAGCCAAACCAAAAGAAGAGTAGCATTCGCTACTCTTCTTTACCTACTTTTATTGTTAAAGTATTCTCCAACCGTAGATAATACTCATTGTAGGAGATGTCATAACTTCTATTTCTGAACCATTTCGGATCGTTTTGAACCATCCTCCTACTTGGTTTGATTGTTCTAACCTTAATTCACTTCCACTCATAGTTTCTAAGATCCAATAATCTCTAGTATTATTAGGTGATTGTATAACTTTTTTTATAGTTATACAGGCATTAGGTACAAATGGAACGGAGGCTCTCTGTGAAATTTCAAAGCTTTTTTGTGGTTCTACTGAAGCTGCGTTTGCTGTAATAACTTGAGTACTTGTTACTGCTGCGAATGCTAAACCCGCTACTAATAATTTCTTAAACATATCTCAATCCCCTTTAATTGGTATATTTGAAACTATTAAACTATCTTATCACAATTAACCAATATATGGTAGGGGTAGTAAAAACAACGTTTTTTTCCTTAATAATTCCTTAGCGTACGAAGTTCGCGTTTTGATGGCAGGACTCCTAGATATACTTGTTGATTGTAGTTCTAATATTCAAAATCAATAAAAGATGATATATGATAATAACATGATGGTTATCACCATTGTTTACCCCATTTGTTAAAGATAAGATAGTATTCTCGATCTTATCTTTTTATTTGTAGATTTTTGATACAAAAAAAGGAATCCTTATATATTATAAGGATTCTGCAACAGGAAATAACAAAATATAAACAATAAAAAGAATTACTTATATTATAGTTTATATAGTAATAATATAATATTGAGAAATATTTACATAAGTCCAGTATGTATTACATAGCAAGTGTAGAGATTGCTTGTTTGTAGATTAGTTGTTGTTTACCATGAACCATCATTAGGACGGTAAATTTATCTGTTGCAAGGATCTTCCCACGTACTGGAACGCCATTCTTTAAAAATACTGTAACTGCCCCTTTTTTCTTTTTCAATTGTTCATACATATCTTCTTGTAAATTAAACATGAAATGCGCCCCCCTGGTTTGTTTGTATTTACTTTTCTTCTAATACCTGCTGCTTTTCACTGTTGGATATTTGTGATTCCCATTCACTTTCTATTTTTCTAAACCATTTTCCTATTTTGCTTAGATAATATCTTTTTACTTCACCATTAGGAATCCAAATTTCACGTTCCTGTATTTGATTCATCACTTCATGAAGAATCTCATCATGTTCATACTTTCTAGGTTTTCTATAATGTGTTTTTACAAACTGTGTATATTCTCTACGTAACCAATTAGAAATATGTTGTCTTTGTCTTTGCTTGAGATGTGACCATTTTTTATTTGTTTGAAGGATTTTTCCATTTACTTTTATGTGGTTTTTCATCGACACTCATCCCCTTTTACTAGCAAAACGAATATATCACTATCGTATCACATTTAAATCGAAATACTGCTCTAAGTACATATTTCGCAAGAAATCTATTCGAAATAAAAATAATATCTCCATTGCACATAAAATAGTATCCAAAACAGACGAGACCGAATCCATTAAGCGAATTAATTAGGGAGTCCCACCAACAAAACGCGAATTTCGTACGCTAAGGATTTATTTCTTTAAAAAACTTGGTTTTTTCATACGTTAAGAAGGTTCCTTAAACGGTATTTGATGTTTGTTATGATACTTTGTTTTTGGCAATTATTTTTAGAACTAGTTTTTGACCGTATTTTTTAAGTTTTGTTAGAACTAAATAGAGTTCCTTAAACGGTCGTTTTTGGTAATTTCTTAATAGGGTTATATATGGGCCTATGGGAACAAAATGGATAGAAATTTTTACAATGAGTATCAAAATTTTTATAACGATGTGACAATTGTCCTTTTTCCTAGAAGCATTTTAGTTTTTAATTACGTTATGTATAAAGGAAATGGGGGTGATTTTTTGAAAGGAATTTTATTTGTAATTATTGGAGGAACATTCATTACACTTCAAGGTACTTTTAATGCAAAACTTTGTTCCGATATCGGTATATGGTCGACAAGTATTATGACACACTTAATTGGATTTATTATTGCAACCTCTATATTTTTTATAAAGAAAGAAGGAACTGTAATAGATTTAAAAGGTGTAAAAAAAGTGTATTTAACATCTGGCGTATTTGGAGCTGTTATTATTTATGCGGAAACAATTTCTATTTATGCAATGGGGATTACATTAACGGCTGGAACACTCATGATTGCTCAATTATTAACTGCTACTTTAATTGAAATCAATGGTTTGTTCAATGTTGGCAAGACACCGATGAAAAGTCATCATATTGTGGGAGCAATAATTATGATTCTAGGTATTCTTGTTTTTAATGTGTAGAAGTGAAAGAAGGTGTTGGAAATGGATAATAAATCAGACTCAATTATTGATTATTTGAAAGTTTATAATATCTTTGATATTTTTTCAAAAATGAATATAGAACATTTTCAGGTAAATCATTTCAAAAAAGGTACTAACATTTGCGATAAAGATGATGAGATTAATCGTTTATATTTTGTCGTAAAAGGAAAAGTGAAAGTTTATACGATCACACCTGAAGGCAAGAAACTGATCTTACGCTTTATAAATCCTTTAGCAATTGTCGGAGATATTGAATTGATACAAAATAGTAAAGCACATAATGTCGTTGAAGGATGTTCTGATGTAGAAACAATTTCCATTTCTTTTGAGGTCATTAGGAAAACGATGTTGCATGATCCTATATTTATGAGTTTTTTGCTTGAGAACATAGCAAGTACTTTAAAAATATCGACTGGTTTTACGGCACTTAATTTGCTCTATCCTGTAGAGGTACGTGTAGCTAGTTATTTACTTTCCATATCAACGGATAGTACAGGGAAAGTATACAAAGAAGATATAGATTCTGTATCTATATCAAGTATTGCAGATTTTATAGGAGTAAGCTACAGACATGTAATTCGAGTGTTGCAAAAGTTTTATAAAGAAAATCTAATTGAAAAGAAAAATGGAGCCATTTTAATTAAAGATTTCTTTAGAATGAAAGAAATTGCCAAGAATAACATCTATGAATAATTAGAAAGGAAGAAAAATCATGATAGGATTAATTTTTGCAGTCTTAGCAGGCGCGTTAGTTAGTTTGCAATCTGTTTTTAATGCAAAGGTAAATGAAAATATAGGACATTGGTTAACAACTTCGTGTGTTCTTGGCTTAGGGCTTATGAGCTCATTTGTATTCCATGTTATTACAGAAAAGAGTGTTTTCATTAATTATCACACCACAAATAATTTATATTATGTAAGTGGCATGTTTGGTATTGGGCTAGTCATTTGTATTATGAGAGCCGTTAGGCTATTAGGTCCAGCTTATACTGTATTAATCAGTCTTATAACTCAATTGGTAATTGCATTATGTATAGATACTTTTGGATTATTTGGAGTGGAGAAAGTACCTTTTCAAATGAACAAATTAGTTGGTATAGGTCTGTTGGTAATAGGTGTATTGATTTTTAAAGATTTGCTTCCTTATAAGAAAAAGGAAATTGACTCAGACAAGATAGGTGCTTCATAAAGTATGGTTTGAACAGGTTAATTAAGAAAAAATCCGATTTCCCTAGCGTACAGAAAATCGGATTTTTTTTGTAGAATTTTGCTTAGCGTACGAAATTCGCGTTTTGTGGTGGGACCCCATCGCTATCAAGCTAACAAAATAGGTCACCCCCAAAATGAAAAAACATGTTAAATTCCCATAGATAACTATCTTATATTAATTACACAACCTAGTGCGTTATATGATAATATAAAGATATTGTATTTAAAGGGAGATTCAAATTGGTTAAAAACTTACCTTTACTAATAGTGATTTTAATACTTGGTGTAAGTTCTTCTACATTAAGTACGAATGGATACTTTTCTCCAGTTATAGAATGGTCTTTAATGATTATAAGTATTATTTTAAAAATTACTGCAGTGATAGGTTTATCACTACACGTTCTTGTATACCAACCTATGAAAAGATTTGAAACAAATTTAAAAGAGACCTTCAAATAAAATAATTATATTTGAGGCACCACCACATCGCTATCGAGCTAAAAAATGTATCCATAAAAAGAAAAAATACGCTATTCTTTCTGTAGAATCATAGGAAAGGATGGCGTTTTTTATGTCTGTTTCTGTGTCTGACGAGTTACAACTATTTGCTCAAGAGATTCAAAGATTTTTATCTCCAAATGCCTTACGGGATCTTGCTAGAGATGTTGGTTTCGTACAACGAACCAGTAAGTACCAAGCAAAAGATTTAATAGCTTTATGTGTGTGGGTGAGCCAAAATGTAGCTATGACTTCTTTAACTCAACTATCTAGCTGTTTAGAAGCATCAACAGCAGTACTTATCAGTCCTGAGGGACTGAATCAACGATTTAATAAGGCGGCCGTCCAACTTTTACAACACCTACTAGCCGAACTATTAAGTAAAAAATTGACCTCATCTATGCAGATTTCTTCTCCATATACTTCTGTTTTCAAGCGTATTCGTATTTTAGATTCAACTGCATTTCAACTTCCAGATCCTTTTTCATCCGTTTATCCTAGTGCGGGAGGTTGCAGCCATACTGCAGGAATGAAAATTCAACTTGAGTATAATCTTTTAAGTGGGCATTTTCTACATATTCATACAGGACCAGGGAAACAACATGATCGTACTTACGGTTCCCTTTGCGTACCCACTGTAAAAGAAAATGATTTGTGTATTCGGGATTTAGGCTATTTTCATCTGAAGGATCTTCAATATATACAGGATAAAAAGGCTTACTATATTTCTCGCATTAAATCTAATACACGTATTTATCAAAAAAATCTCAATCCTACTTATTATCAAAATGGAAAACTAAAGAAGGGAACAGAATATAAACAGGTAGATATGGAGGTAGTAATGAATTCTCTTCAGCCAGGACAAACATATGAAATATCTGATGCTTATGTAGGAATGGTCGATAAAGTACCAGCTCGTGTCATTGTTCATCGACTTACAGAAGAACAGCAACAAAAACGATTGCGGGATCAAGCTATACGAGAAAAAAAGAAAGGAATGAAATACTCTCCCCGTAGCAAACGACTCAGTGGTATCAATGTATATATGACAAACACCCCTACAGATATTGTCCCGATGGGACAGGTACATGACTGGTATTCTTTGCGTTGGCAAATCGAAATTTTATTTAAAACGTGGAAGTCATTCTTTCAAATTCATCATTGTAAAAAGATAAAACCAGAACGATTGGAGTTCCATTTATATGGTCAGTTGATTGCCATTCTATTCTGTTCTTCTATCATGTTTCAAATGCGCCAATTGCTCCTCATGAAGAAAAAACGAGAGCTTAGTGAGTATAAAGCCATATATATGATTAAAGACTATTTTCTTCTTCTATTCCAAACTATACAAAACACCCAAGAGCTATCAAAGGTGTTACTTCGCCTGTTCAATCTCCTACAGCAAAACGGGCGGAAATCTCATCGATATGAGAAAAAAACGGTCTTTGATATATTAGGTGTCGTTTACAATTCCATGTCTGATAATCAAGCCGCTTAATTCAAAAAAGTGAAACCCGTTAGGGTTTATTTCGTATGTGAACCTTTAAATTCCCTACACGTAGCCTTTAGAAATAGGTTTATATTTATTGAATTTCAATAAAATATCATGTTAATAAAGGTAAGTTTCCATTATAGGAGTTTTCTCCCCCCATCCATTAAAATTTGGATCTGAGATTTTTAAATTTTTAAACCCTTTAATAAAAAAGAAAAATCTTGCTACTGTTTATGTAACAAGACTTTTAAAATTATTTTATTTAATCAACTATAGCCTCATGTTTTTACCCAACTCTTAGTAATCTCAGTGAATTTTTTAACTGCAGGTGAACTAGGCGTTCTGATGGCTAATCCGATTGTTCGGGTTTGTTCTAATTCAAGTGGTATGACCTTTATGGAATCCAATGCTTTAGGGATAATCATTTCCGGTAAAATGCTAATACCTAAATTATTCTCAACCATAGAAAAAATAGAATTTTCATTCATGTTTTCGAATCGAATATTTGGCTCAATGTTGTTTTCTTTAAAAAATAACTGTATATCATCAAAGCATTGATAGGTTGGCATAATGAAGGAAGCATTTTCTATATCTTCAACCGATAGATATTTGTTGTTATGTAAAGGTGATTGCTCTGATACTACACATAAAAGTGGCTCAGACTTTAACTTTACAATTTCAAATGAATGTAATGAGGTAGTTTTATTATTAATAAAACCACAATCAACTTCACTATTTAGCAACCATTTTTCTATCTCAGAATAATTCCCTTCAATTAGTTGAATTTCTATATTAGGATATTCTCTCTCCATTTCCTTAATAATAAAAGGAATCCAGTTTGTAGATATGCTACTAAATACCCCCACCTTTACCGTTCCTTTATTCAATCCGTTAATAGCGTTTACTTCCTGCTTTAACATATCGTTATAATAAAGAATCTCTCGAATAGTGATTAATAAATCCTTCCCATCCTGAGTTAGCTTTATTGCTGAGTTGTTACGAATAAATAAAGGAAAGTTAAACTCTTTTTCTAAACTTGTAATGGCATGACTCACAGCAGATTGCGTTAATCCCAATTCTTCCGCAGTTTTAGTAAAGCTATTTACCTCTGCTGCTTTACTAAAAATTTCATACTTAACTAAACTCATCGTTGACCCCCAAGAATTTTTTTCATGTACTTCATTATAATTATTCGCTGTATTAATGACAATCATGTACTTATAATTAGATTTAAATTTAATAAATGATTAAAAGGAGCTGTATTAAGTGAAAAAAATTTTAATTACAGGAGCTGCTGGGAAAATTGGTCAACATATAACTAATACTTTAATGGAAAATACAAACTATCAATTAAGATTGGCAGATATTAATTTATTGCCTTTAAGAAAATTTAAGAAGTCGTCAGATCATGAAGTTATTTATCTAGATGTATCTAGTTTAGAGGAATGTCAGGAAGCATGTAAAAACATAGATATTGTTATCCATTTAGCAGGAGATCCTTCTCCAAATGCAGATTTTTATAGTTCTTTATTAGAAAGTACTATTAAAGGTTCATACAATATTTTTAAAGCAGCATCGGATAACCGTGTATCTAGGGTCGTAGCTGCTTCCAGTGCTCAAACAGTTGAAGGATATCCATTAGATTTTCAAGCAGATGATTCTTCACCTGTTAGACCAAAGAATATGTATGGGGTTAGCAAATGCTTTGTGGAAGCATTAGCATCATACTTCGCATATGAGAAACAGTTACAAAGTATCGCTATCCGTATTGGTGCTTATGACGATTACAAGCCTGAGGGTCAGCCACTTTCAGCTCGAGACATGAGCGCGTATATAAGTCCAGAAGATTTTAGTGATCTTCTCCTAAAAACGATTTCTGCTAAAAACCTACCACCCTTTTCAATCTTACATGGTATATCTGACAATCGTTTTAAACGTTTAAATATTGAAGAAACAAAAAGATTAGTAGAATATTCTCCGTTTTCAGATGCTTTTAAATTGAGCGGAATCCAGTTTTTTGACCGTTAGACATTGCATACACTAAGCACATTTAAAAGGGAAGGCTTTCGGGTGCAGAGACTAACAAAAAACGCCAAAAAGAAAAAGGATATTCATTTAAATCAAACAGAAACTAAAAGGACAAAAACTTTTAAAGATTACTAGAACGAAATGATTAAAGCTCTCATTTCTACTAAGTAAATTTAAATACTCATTGAATCAAGTGTATCGGTAAATACCTGAATAATTTTTCTGGAAAATCAATTATACCTCGGCATAATTACGTTCGGAGGCTTTAACTTGTTTCAGCGGATGTTTGGACACCCGCTGAAACAAGTTCCTCAAGGTCTTGGAAAAATTCAATTTTACCCATATTGTCTCCTTATCCAAACAGCTTTTATTAAAACTATTTTACTACTTCTTGTTAAACTAACCTGCACCGTTAGTTGAATAGTAACAACCTTTTCGAAAACAGCATGAATTTTAACATTATAGGGGCCAAGTGAGAACATACTTCAAATAGGGGTACCGCCCCATCGCTATCAAGCTAACAAAGAAAAATACCCCAAAATGAAAAAACGGTATTCTTTTTGTATAAATATACAAAAAGGATACCGTTTTAGCTATGAATTTATTGATTTCTGATGAACTAGAATTGTTTTCTAACGAGTTGCAGCGATATATGTCACCACATGTTTCGGAGTAGTTAATTACTGCTTAAGTAGTTTAGAGTTTCTTGTCTCACGTTCAAAAAGTTTAGACTTTCTTGTCCTTTTGCTGAGACAAGAAAGCACCTACAAAACTTGTGATAATGGCTATTTATCAACGTTTGCTCATAGGATTTTAGTTTAGACTTTCATGTTTTACACTTGATTAATTTTTTTCATTTCCTTTTTACGTTCAGTTCGTATTTGCTCTAAAAAGCCTAAAAGTCCTAATAAAGTAGCAAATGTAGGAGTTTCAGTAAAAAATTCAGTTGAGCCAAGTAACAATGTTATGAATTCAACAGAAAAGAAATACACCCTTATGAATTTTACCTCATCATCTACTTGTATTTAACTCATCATCGTTACTCATTGTCTGAAATAATTTCTGCATCATATGTAGTTAAAATCCTTTCAATTCTTTCTAAACTGCTCTCTAAGATTTGCCCTACCATGATTAGTTGTTGAGTGGTTTGAGATAAAGTAGACATGTAAAAAATTCCTCTTTCGAAAATCGAACTTATGTTCTTATTTGTACTTATTATAATTGAATATCCTTATTTAGTAAATTCAATTGCCAAATTCATTATAACAGCACGAATAATTATCGAACAATATATAATATTATAAAAATATAGTATTTTTTTACTTTAAATTAGTGAGTATGTGTGAATTATTAGCTTAATTTAGAGAATTAAGAGAAAATAAATCTTATTAATAGCACTACAATTGCAATGATAACAATTGTAATTATTGCACCTGTGAAACTGAAATTAGAAAACAAGCTTTTCACCTGCCTTCATTGTTTAGTTTTAGTAAGTAGCAATCGTAAATGTTCCATATTGTCCAGTTACAGTTGCTTTTGCATGTTTACTAGTATAAACAACAGCTACAGCAGTGTAACCTTCACTTATATCGGAATAAAGGTAATTAGTATTGTTAACAGAATCACTTATTGTATTACTAAAAACTTTACCAATACCATTTTTTCCAATAGCACCGTATGCAGTAAGTGTAACAGAATTTACAATTTTTTTGGCTTGTCCTTCGTTTACTCGTGTTAAGAAATATCCCCCATATGTGTGATTAACATTATTAATTTGATCCCACACATAACCATTCATATTTGCTGATATCCCTGAACCTCCACCACTTTTATTAAAGTATTGAGAATCTCTAGCAAGAGCAGCTTCTTTTGACTCACCAAAAACCGAAGATTTTGCATATGTTCTTACAAAATCTGCATCCTCTTTTGAGAACTCTACATTATAAGGATACTTTAGGTTGATTTCTTCAAATCTCTCAATGATCTGATCTTTCGTAAGAGCTGGTTGTTGTACTTTCACTTCTTTTACATTATTAACTTCTGCTGCATTCGCATTAGGTGATAGTACACCAAATGAAACAACTCCTAAAGTAAGAGCAAGTGAAGATACTCCTAGTTTTCTTAATACATTTTTCATAATTTCTCCATCTCCTTTTAAAGTAATAATAGGTTCTATTAAATAATACAATCTACTAATCTAATTTAGAATATTTTGTAGATAAGTGGAATATTATGATTATTTGGGAATTATTGGATTTCCGGTTTTCGTTAAGGATAAATTTTTTAGTTAACTATTACTCTCTTATATTTATTAATAAGAAAAAGATATGATTAAATTCTTTTTAATTCGGTATCAAAATTTGATAGGCGGAGAATACTAGGTTCATCCATTAAATGTAAACGAGATAAATATTCTGACAAAAGTTGTTTTCTGATAACATAAGTTGTATAATGAGTGTGTAGAGATGAACTATCTCACACCAATGGTTTTAACTACTTAAATTAGTGCATAATAATAAAAGACGAGATGCTGGAAACATCCCGTCCGATATGTAACTGCCGCCGCTAGGTGGTAGGTTGCAAAAAGTTTATTTTCTTTTTGAACCACCTTTATTACGTTTGGCTGACGTGGAGGTGGTTCTTTTACGTTTATTACTGCCTTTTACAAGCTTATTTGCATAAGCAGTTGCAAAAGTTGTTATGAATACTGTTACGAATAACTTCGTAGCATCCTGCAATAATTGTTGTAAAAAATCCATATCGGTTACACCTCCTTTCCCTCTTGAAATCAGAGAAAGAAAGGATGCAACCTCCCACCACACGCCTTCAGTTACTAGTTCTATTATACCACATTAAAATATAAGAGGTGTGAAAAATCAGATTATTACTTGATGCTATTTATTGATTCCATTGGTCGATAATTAAATTGCAATCCGTATCCTGCTTCATGTAAATGATCCTGAACTAGGATATAAAACTCTTTACCGTATTCATTGCGTTCATGTAGCGCATACACTTGGATTACAAATTTATTCTTTCCAATTGTTTTAGGTGTTATTTCATATATTTCTCCACTTTCAATAAATGCTAGATATCTATTTATCTTTTCTTGTAAAAGTAATGCATGCTCATGTTCTTCTTCCCAATCCAATGCATCAAAAATAGTTAAATATACTATGTCTTCATTTTCATTATCTAGAGAAATTAAATCTACTTGATCTTTGTCATGCAGTGCCATATAAAAAACCTCCTAGTCATTTTTTCGTATCAATGTAACTTTAGTTGGTGGGATTTCTTCGAGATAGTCGAAAGGTGGCTTGCTTCTGCTTCTAACAATTGCACCACTCTCTTCAATTTAGCATAACATGCTCCAAATCGAATTTTAGTTTTGAATTTTCTTTCTATTTATAGTATACTAAAATAAAGAGACAAGTCTCCTTTAGGTTATTCGCTCCACATATCCTTTAAATGGAATCATGATCAGCTTGTTTATTGACCAAAAAATAAAAATATGGTATGTTTATTGTAGATTAGATATATATTGAATGCATATCCAATATATATTAAGTATAGTACTTAACTGAATTGCATAAATTAAAAAGGACGAGATGCTGGTACATCCCGTCTCATAACTGCTACTGTCAAGGTGGTTGTTATTATGCATTATCTTTTTCTAGACCCACGCTTGTACTTTGGTCGGTGAAGCGAGGGTTTTTTGCTGTCCTTTTTTTGCAGTTGCTTTCTTAATACATATGCAGAAAGCTCACGCACAACTGCTCTTGCAACTTCTTTTATAAGTTCAAACAAAAATTCCATGTTTATATCACCCCCTTTCCTTCCAAATGGAAAGAAGGGATAATAACAAGCCCACCTTCACACGATATACAGTTATACTTCCATTTTAGCATACTTCGACTCTCTTAAATGATTAGTTCTTCCATTTTCTAAGTCTTTCTCATGTCATAGTATAGTAATATAACAGACATTTAGTTTACTATAATTTAAATATGTATACTTATAGTTTGGTATACATTCAGATTAAAAGTATGAAGTTACAAATAACTATTTACTTATGAAAATAGTTATATTTTTATAAGTAATATTAAAATTTGCATAAACTACGCGAAAAGAAACCTCTCAGATTCGTTTGTATCGCATTTTATTCATTCGCTTAATGATATTATATCCATTGGTCGATTCTTCCTTGTTTAGCGCTTCTAAGTTGATTTAAAAGAAATCGGCTATTTTTGGCCGATTTCTTTTAAAAATTCCTATAAAATATATGCTAGTTGCTTAATTCGTCAGCTAGAATTTCTTCTAAGACTTTTTTATATCCTTTATATCCTTTTTCTGTAGCTTTTTGCTTAGCATTTTCAATTATGCTACGATCCAAGTATAAACTGACATGTTCTTTATTGTTTGTAAAATATATTCTATCTTTCTCTTGCTGCAAGTAGCCACTTATTAAACAAGTATTTAGCACTCTAAATATATGAGCATCATACGGAATATTTCCTAATTTACACTTCATTAAGTATCCTTCATTTTTCTTAGAAACAAGAACGTTTGAAACACCTAAATGAGATATAATATACAACATGACATCATAAGCAGTATATACCGGGAACAAGAAAGTAACATCCCCAGGTTTGGTAATTCTGGTAATCTGAATACATGTTTGTGAAAAATGATTTGATGAAACTTCTTCCGGAATCGTCATATGTTCATTCTGCAGATTAATTCCATTCCGTTTGGTTACATCTATTACTCTTACAGGTTGTCCATCTAATGTCACGGAGTCAAACAAAAGAAGATTGCTAGTATACAATGGGATATGATCATACATCCTTTGGCTTTCCTTATTCACATCATCCATACTTCTTTTAAATTCTTTCAAATCATCTATATGATAGAGCTTTTCTCTTCGTTTACCTTTCAATACTTCTTTAAATGGTAAGGCCCCCTCTTTGGCGATGTTTGATACATACGTTTTTGATTTTTGTAAATATGTAGCTGCCTCTTTTAACGTATATAGATCTTTATAAATGTCAGATATTCTTTTCGCGTCTTCTTCATGGAATCTATATCCGCCATCTGCTTTCCAACTATTTAAATTAACGGGCTCAATTTGCTTATATTTAATTAAATAGCTCAATTGTCCCTTACTTAACTTTGCCATTTTGCAAAGCTCTTCAAAAGATATGTAATTCAAGGTTCCACCTCATATATCATGAATTATTCCATTTTAGTCTGCAGCATCGTTTGTTTCATCCGCTTTCTGAGTTCATACTTGGTTATTCCTAATTCCGCTATAATAACCTTAATCGGATATTCTTTGTACTGCAGATAAGCACTTGGATTGTCCATATATTTTTGTTTTATTGTATTAAATGTACCTTGTTTTGATAATTTATTCAATTGTTCTCCTCTCTCTCTTATTTCTTTATACACCGAACAACCCTCACATAATTTATTATTTCTTGTTTTTTTCTTTCGGCTTTTTTTAGATGCATCTTCTTTTGAAGTATTTAAAGGACATTCGATACAATGCTTTACTTCTAGATAAGAAATTTCATTGATAACGGCTAATCGTTCATCTTTCACAAGTGCTCCTCCTTTATCTTATGAACAAAAAAGAAAAACTCAAATAAAATAAAAAAGTATGTTATTTTGATTATATATTCTAGAATAAATTATTGTATCTATTATAAAATGTTTAGTTTTTATATTTTAATTTATACCACAATAAATAATCTATTTATTGTGGTATAATTAGAATCATAAAAATTTTTATAAAAAATTTTTGTTTACTATTTCATTCTATTAAAGGTTGTGTTTATATTTGCATATTATAAATTACGAACATAATAACCAAATTATAAAATCAAAATCAGACTTTTTTGATAGCAGTCATTTTGAAAAGATTATGGGTTTGGGTATCCGTAATATTGACTACTCCCAATTAAGTGAAGAATCATTGGTTTATTTATTTTTACACGATGAGCCTTCTTTAACGAAAAAAAGAAGTGAGCGAACCAAACAACAGTATCTGCACGATCTTTCTCATTTTCTTCGTTACATAAAAGAAACAATTGGCACCATTCAAGAGTTATCCCATAATGAGATGGAAATCTATTTCTATGAATTAAGCAAAAAATATGCTGCCACTACATTACGTAAAAAGAAAACAGTAGTTCAGCAGTTTTTAAAATATGTGTATGATAACAACGGACTCTCAGACAACTTTAGTAGTCGCCTTAAAAAAGTATCCGTAAAAAAAGAAGAGCTAGTCAATCGTGACCTTTATCCAGAAGAAGTTACCCAGATATTAGATGAACTGAAAAAATCCAACTATTTTGTTTACACTGCATTTTTCCTGTTAACTACAACAGGACTACGAATCGAAGAAATCGCAACTGCAAAATGGGCAGATTTGGTCTTTCATTCGTCTTTAAGTGCCTATCTACTTCGTGTTGTTGGTAAAGGGAATAAAAGTAGGGAAGTTCGCATCTTTGAAGATACATTGGATGCTTTATGCCATGTTCGAAGTTTACGTAAACAAACAACAGAACTAGATGCATCGAGTACCTCCGCTTTTCTCCCTAAAGCTGATGGATCAAATTATCGAGCGGACTATCTATCTTCTCTTGTAGCAAAAAAAATAGAAGAAACAAATTTAGCTTTTCTGCGTTACCGACAGGATAGAATTACTCCTCACACGTGTAGGCATTTCATGGCTAATTACTTAATGGAAAAGGGTGTTGAACTTAAAAAAATAAGGGACTATTTAGGACATGAATCTATCATGACTACAGAACGTTATTTAAGAGAGCGTACAAGACGTCAAAACTTGGCCACAATAGATATAGGAAATTCATTATTTTAGTAAGTGTATATAATAGGAAGAAACTCGATTTAATGTTTCGATTTCTTCCTATTTTTTTGCTCATAGAACTCTAAATATTTCTCTACCATCATAACATTTTAACTAAATATTACAAAATAATTTATATTTTGACTTATTATTAGTCATTAGGACACAATTTACCTTTTCTGTTTTACACTAACTTTATAAATCAGAAAGGAAAAGGTAATGATATGTCCCATCTAAGCAAACGACTTGCTGAATTGAGAAAAAAACAAGGATATACCCAATCCGATATATCACATCGCCTAAACATTGCACGCACTACTTATGCAAATTGGGAATATGGGAAAGCTGATCCTGATGCAGATTCCATCATGAATCTTGCTGAAATACATAACGTCTCCATAGATGAACTCTTTGGGCGAAATGCACCACTTGAAAGTAAATTAGAATTAATTAAAGTAGCAATATCTGATCTACCTCCACAAAAACAGCATGAAGTGTTAGAGGTTCTTATTGATTACACCTATTTCATAAAAAAGCATTTTTCCAAATGAATGTAAAATTATTTTTCAGCAAATTTTATATTATACGTGAGTTAAATGCACTTGTGTAGTATTAGCCTGTAAAAGGGGCTACACATTTTCAATGCCCCGCCCTCGCGGAATAATCTTTGGAAACCCTTGTGTTATCAGTAGATTTGATAACACAAGGGTTTTTGCAACTTTACTAACAATATAGTTAAAATTTTGATTTAGTATTAGCTATCAGTTTGTGAATGATTCACAAACTTTTCCTGTATTTCGAATTTGATATTAAGGAAATATCCCTAAAAACAACGAATGCGATTGCCTCCTATGAGACAATCGCATTCTAATTATTTAAAGGTTACCCGATTCCGCCACCAGGATCTCCCATTCTAGCTAATAATTGTTCTGAATCTTTTTTTACTAAATTGTTTGGTTGCTCTTTACTACCAGCAGCGGTGTAAATAATTCCAGCTGCCAAAACGATACTTGTTAATACAAATAATATTTTTTTCATATAGCACCACCCTCATACATTATACCATTTTCATTAAATTCTACCAATAATTTTTTAGGGAATTTACTGTAGAACCTATTACCAGCACACTCAAATAACTCAATTGCTTTTTCGATTAAAGAAATATCATTCTTCGCTATTCCTAAATAGCAATATTGCATTGGTGTTAGAATGTCATTCTTCTTTTCTAAATCATTTAGGATTTCAACCGCATTTTTGTAATTTCCTTTAATAATTTCGAAAAACGCTTTTTCTGCTGGATGATATATCTCTATATTTTTCAATTCTTGCTTATTAACCAACTTAATAAATACAAACGTATTTAAAATTAATTCTTTTCTTTGTAATTCTCTTTCAAAATTGCATGATCCAAGCTGTTCTAAAGCTTTATTTATATACTTAGATGCACTATCATAGCATTCAAAAGTATAAGATTCCGCTAAATATACAAATGCAGATGCCCTTAAAAGATTAAAACATCTCTCAGGATCTTCTAACTCTAAAATCTCATGACATGTACTTCGTAAGTTTTCAAGTTTATCCTGAACCAAATATGCAAAAGACAAACATTCTTTAATTCTGCCGAAATAAGCAGCTTTTATAAAACTATCAGATACTTTTTCAACTTTTGGTAATAACACTTCAGCATACTCAGATAAGGAATTATACGTCTCTAAATCACACATCGTATAACAGGTTAATATTCCATATAAAATCTTCATCTCGTTTGTTTTGATTACCTTTTTACCCTTACGATTTTCAAGAGTATCTAATAATTCTTGTTTTGTAATGACACCACTGCTACGCTGCCACACTAATTCATATACATAAGCCCATTCTCGATTCATTGCTAGAGATGAACTTTTTTCTTGGTCAACTATTAGTTTAAGCAGCGCCAAATCACCTTTTATATTTGCATATTCCATGGCAATCCTCAAGTTCTTTTTGCTTGTTGTGACAGAACAGAAGGTGTGTAACATGTTTCTTTGTTTATGAATATCACTCGGATATAATATATTAAGTAATTTGATTAAATTCCAAAATCCAAATTGGTTTTTCCCAGTTAAATTCTTAGAAAGAGTTCCAGGAGAAATACCAATTATTTTAGCGATTTCATCTTGATTTTTTCTTTGGAAATCAATCTCATCAATAATTCTACCTAAGAATTTATTTAACGTTTGTTCCAAAATGGTATCTTCCCTCTTAAGTTTTTCATTCATATTATTTCTCCTTCTAATCTAAAAAAGAATTCCCCAATATCTCTTATTATATTATTTTAAACTAATGTTAGTATGTGGTATTTTAATATAAGCATATCAAAAATTATGATATTTGTAGTCGCTATAACAGAATAACTGTATATGTAATAATGCATAAGTATATTAAACAGCAAACTAAAAGGAGTCGAAGATACTCGACTCCTTTTGTTACCTATTTTTTAATTTCAGCAAACTTATAGTTGAATTCCCCACCAAAATCATTCGTTACAATTCCTTTAATGGAAGAACGCTGTAAGTATGATCTGCCTGGTTGATAAAATGGTGCGACTGCTCCATCTTCTAATAATATTTTTTCTGCTCGTTTCATTGCCTCCCAACGAGCAGTTTCATCACCAGCTAAATCTGTTTTCACTTGATGAATTAATTCATCATATGCCTGATTTGAATACTTATCAAAGTTATAGCTACTTTCTGTCGTGAATAAATCTAAAAATGTGATTGGATCAGGAATATCGGGACCCCATACATCAACACCTAAATCATAATCACTATTCAGTAGCAACTGAATTTGCTGTTTGCGTGGTTGCGGTTTAACATGGACTGTTAGCCCCTCTAAATTTTTTTCTAGTTCACCTTTTAAATACTCCGCATTTTTCTTGGCTATTGCATTATCACTTGTTAGCAATTCTAGTGTTATCTGTTCTTTCTTAAGTTCTTGCCTTGCTTTTTTCCAATTCTCTTTCGCTGCATTTACATCATCTTTTACTAAATTTCCATTTTCTTTTCGGAAGTCTTTTCCGTCCGAACCTTTAGCAAAATTAGCTGGTATAAGACCATCCGCAGGAAGAGAGCCATTGTTTAACACTGTATCTACAAAGGCTTTCTTATTCATTGCCTGACTAATTGCCAAACGTACATGTTTATTTTTTAACACTTCATTTTTTTGATTCATACGTAAAAACTGCATAGTTACTTCAGGTCGCTCTTTGAAATCAGGACTATTTCTATATTTGTCTACAAACTCACCTGTTAGTCCTACACGGTCAATTTGACCTGATTCATACAGATTTATTTCTGTTGATTTATCTTTTACGATATCAAAGTTAATTTCGTCTAATTTCACTGTTTTAGCATCCCAATAATTCGAATTCTTTTTCAACTGAAAACCTTGCTCATGCTTCCAATTATCCAATGTAAACGCTCCGTTATAAACCAATTGATTTGCTTCTAAGCCATACTGCTTTCCTTGTGATTCAGTATACTTCTCGTTAATAGGTAAAAACGTTGCGAATGTTGTCAAATCGATAAAATAAGGGATAGGCTGCTCTAATTGCACCTCTAATGTTTTATCATCTATTGCTTTTACCCCTAGCTGATCTATAGGTAGCTCTTTACTATTAATTCTTTTTGCATTCTTTATATCAAAGAATAGAAACGCATATTCTGCCGCTGTATTAGGATTCACAGCACGTTTCCAAGAAAACACGAAGTCTGCAGCTGTTACAGGCGTTCCGTTTGACCATTTCGATTCTCTCAAATGAAACGTGTACGTTTTTTTATCCTCACTTACCTCATAAGATTGTGCCACTCCAGGAATTAATTTATTATTTTCTCCTAGTGTATACAGACCTTCAAACACATTACGCATTACATTCATTGATTCACTATCAGTTGCCTTTGTTACATCCATTGTTGGGATCTCCGCTATATACGGTAAATTAATGGATTGTTTTGTTTCATTCTTGTCAGTTGCCTTTGCTGTATTTTTAGTCTCTTTCTCTCCACCACTACAAGCTGTTAGTAGCAGGCTGGCTCCTATAATAGAAGCTACAACCGATGTAACTTTTTTAAACATCTTACTTTCTTCCTCTCTATATGTACGGTTTAATTAATCGAATTATCTGTATATCTAATTTTAAGGGGTATACAAATATAGATCCCCTGTCTCTAATAGTATTCAGGCGTTTTTTAGCATCATATACGTAATATCTCTATACATTAAACCTCTTATTACTTTACCATTAAAACCGTAGCATTCTAGGGATTATTGTGTCAATCACTAAAATTAATTTCAAATTAGGTATCATTCTATTAAAAAATAGTTTGATTATAATAATTCCTTTCAACTCACAGGAAAAAGTTTTCTGTAAAAAAGAACCATAACCTTGCCGTAATGTTTTGACAAAATTATGGTTCATATTACACTCATATTTCTAAGCATGCTGTCTACTTTCTACAGGGAGATTGAATAGCAGCAACACTATCTCCGATAGTTCTTTATTCCCATCATACCATTTTTATTAACTATGTATGATACACTCTACAATATCATCTAAGTACAGTGAATTGTTAAAAAGGAATTATGTATTTTCTTTGAATTATATTTGTATATATGGAACATGTAATATTTTTGTGCTAAAATGAATGTGATATGAAGTATTGTTAATATATTTGCCATTGTAAAAGTAGTGTTTTTAAAATTATGTTGGTTTAAGTCAAAGAAAAAGACATCTATATAGATGTCTTTTTCTTTGTAATGTACTAAGAAGAATATTCTTATTTAACTAATTGCTGCTGGATTTCCTTAATTAAAAGTTCAGCCCCTTCTGGACTAAGAACAATTTTACCATTTGCTAATGATATATTTTTTTCTGAAATATCACCAGTTATTGCACAAGCATCATAAGATTTATATTTTTGTAAAATAATCTTCTCATCTTCTACAAATATTTCTATAGGATCTTTTTCTGCAATTCCTAACGTTGTTCTTAACTCTTTCGGAAGAACAATTCGCCCTAATTCATCTACTTTTCTTGTAACACCTGTTGATTTCATGTTTATACCACCTTTTATTTTTAATATTTCTAGCTACTTTCTGCATTTCATACCACAATTATATATCTAAATTCCTTTATCGTCTTTTACCTCGTTTTCCCTCTTTAAGGATAATATGTCACTGATTAGAAATAATAGAGAAACCAATGGGACTATTCCTTTGATATTGCTAGTGTTTGCACTCATTTTTTAGTCATAATCCATAAAAATAAATAACCTTATATAAAGATTGTATAATCATAATAAAAGTCGCGCAATAATAAACTCCATGAGGTTTATTGTTGTTCAATTAAATTGCTAGAAATTCCATAGCAATGCTATTATATATCTATGAATAAGTAAAAGGATATTTAATATGACTAGGTGTAGCTACTTCCATTTTAATTGAAATTTCAACTATATACAGTAACACTTTTAATATAAGTAAGGGAGCGATTACTGTTGAAAATGACAAAAGGAGATGCAATACTCCGTTTGCTGACAGAAATTAAATTAGAGCTGAAGGAAACAAAAGAAGCTATTGAAAAATTAGATGAAAGATTAGATAAAATAGAAAAGCAAACACTTTCTACAAATTCATCTAAACCTGCTCTAAATACTCGAAAAGAAAAAGATTGGAAATATCCTTCTAAGATGAAATGAATTAGAGGGATATTTTTCATTTTAGAATATGTGGAAACAAGTAGAACATCTAGAATAAGTACTTTTCATCATTTAATAGTGATGTTACAATATAGACTGTACGATGAACATGATTTTCTTTCTTACTACCACACAAAAATTGTCCCCTAGCTCTTGCTAGGGCTTTTTCTATGCACATTTTTAATTGCATCATAAGTATACACACGTTATAATAGTCACCTAATTACATATGAAGAGGTGCAAAAAATGAATAAGACAGAATTAACAAAAGTAATAGCAGAAAAAGCAGAACTTACACAAAAGGATGCAGCTGCAGCAACACAAGTTGTTTTAGATACAATAACAAATGCGCTAGCAAATGGAGAAAAAGTACAGATTCTTGGTTTTGGTACATTTGAAGTACGTGAAAGATCTGCACGTACAGGACGTAACCCACAAACAGGTGAAGAAATGCAAATCGCCGCTTCAAAGGCACCTGCTTTTAAAGCTGGAAAAGAATTAAAAGAAGCAGTGAAATAATTATATATAGTCAAAAGGGTTTGATATTTATCTCAAACCCTTTTTTAATAGCCTTTTTTTCATAAAACAAAAAATATCATCCAAAGTTTATATAAATAATATAGATTCCCCAAAGAATGTAACTAACTTGTGTTATGATATACATTGTAAATTCGAAACCAGTGAGCTTTCTTTCTCTTTTTATTTTTCGTAAATACAGATAAAAACAAAAAGTAGATAAAAGCATTAAGAATACAGAAACATTAAATATATTCTCTATACTAGTAATAACCGATCAACTCCTCACCTGAAAATTAGTTAGTATAGAATAAGCATATCATATGAAAGTTTAACTTACTTCAAATCTACTTTTTTTCAACAGAATATACTTAATATTTTCATATTTAACAGAAATACTTGTTTAAAAAGATAAAAGAATCTCTTTTGCATCAATAGATTCACAAAAGAGATTCTAATTTTAGTTCATTTACTTATAAGATATCAGGCTTATTATTCATGAGGGTTAGGTGCAATATAAGCTGGAGCTGGCCCGCAAGTTACTGCAAAAGCAAATAACAACGCAGGCTTATATGGTAGCCCAAGCAACGAAAGCATTCCTAATGCTCCCCAGTAATCCTCTTTCTTAAGATACGATTTTATTTGATTAAAATATGATTTACTAATACCTAATGCATCCTGCCAACATCTTTCCCAAACGTTACTAGAGTACATATTAGATGGAATTTCTTCATCATTCATTACATAAACACCAGCTATAATAGCTGCTTTTTCTTCATTGTTATATGAAGATTTCGCTAATTCTTCTTTATTAAGAACGTATTTACCTGTTTTATCATCCTTTACCATAAGTACCGAAAAAATATATTCTAATTCTTTAACTTGAGCTTCTAATTCCTCCTGTGTTGCGTTGTATTTCTTTCCATCCTCTATAGTTGCAGCTGAAGCGAGAGTTGGTACAAAAACTAGAGTAAGAGCCATTAACATAAACATCATTTTCTTTAACATAGTGAATTAACCCCCAGAATTTAATTTTTTCTTCTCCTCCCAAAACTATAAACTTACTATTTGAAGTTCCGATTTTCACTTAAAGCATTTACATGTATCACCCTCTATTTCCAATATTTATAATAATAGTAATATAACCAACTATAAATGTATATATTTTACAATCAATTCACCTATTACGATTATTTGAATTTCGATATATAACTATAAAAAAAGTTATTATGTTTACTTAATAGCTTTTTTTCACCAATTTACTAACATAGTTCTAAATATAGAAAAATATCCTAATAATATTTGAGGAAAGCATATTCATATAATTTTATTTTTGTATATAAAAATTATATACTAATGTTATACTAAGATGAATCAAGAAGCATCCAAGATTCTTTGATTAATCACTACATTTTCTTGTTGAGTTTGCGCCTTTAATCAATAGTAAGAGGATATATATCTATGCCCAATTATTGCTGATTGGTATTAGAATTGCTGCTTCCACAAGCAGAATATCTGAAAGACACTCGTATATGAAGTGACCCCTGTCAAGTAGACAGTATTCAAAAAACACAACTAAGCAACCTGAGTTCTATATTTATAGGGACTCAGGTTATTTAGTTTCTTTTGGAACCTTTGGTGATTATAAAAGTGTATATATTTTCGCACAGCAAACTTAACCTCATCAGCTGTGCGAAAAGAGTATAAGTGAAAACACTCTGACTTAAAGTGACTGAAGAAGCTTTCTATACAAGCATTGTCCCAACAGTTTCCCTTTCTGGACATACTAGCCTTCATCTGATATTTTTTGAGTAGTTGATTATATTGACGAGATGTGTACTGGAACCCCTGATCACTATGCAGGAGAATCCCTTTCACGTTTCGTTTTTTTCTTGCCTTTTTAAGTGTGTCTAGTACTAGTTTCAGGTCATTTCTACGGCTAATTTCATAGGCAACAATTTCATTGTTGTATAGGTCTTTAATAGCGGATAAGTACAATCTCTGTCCATTGAAAATCAAATAGGTAATATCTGTTACCCATTTTTCGTTTGGTTTGGAAGCTTGAAAATCCCTGTTCAGATGGTTATCTGAAATCACGTAAGCCTCTTTCTTCCCGTAATAAGGTCGTTTTCTCCTAATAATGGCTTTGATACCTAGTTCACCCATCAACCTTTGTATACGTTTGTGATTAAAATGAAGGTTATAAGTGGCTTTCAGCCAAACTTGTACTCTCCTGTATCCATAAATCCCTTTAAGTTTTTTATGACACTCCAATATCTTCTTTTTTATTTCGGTATCCTCCAATTGTTTTTCAGAAGGCGTCAACTGTCGCTTTATCCATTTGTAGTACCCACCTCTAGTTACTCCAGCGATATCACATAGAATGGTAACTGCATAACCTTTTTCTGATAGCCCTTTGATGGCTTCAAACTTCTTCGTTTTTGGTACAGATTCCACTCCTCCTTTTACATCCCTAAGAGCTTTTTTAACATTTCATTCTCCGCTTCTAATCGTTTCATTTTAGCTTCTGGATCTTCTGGATTGGTTTTTGGTCTACCTATACCTGGACCTTTCGTTTTACCACGTTTTTCTTCTAGTCCTTTGATACCTTCAGCTTCAAAGTGTTTCACCCAACGTCTTACTACCGAGTGATCAATTCCTAATTCTTTAGCAACCGTTTTGTATCCCATTCCTTCTTTCAAGTATAAATCTACTGCTTTTTTCTTAAATTCTATATCATAAGTTACTCTAATTTTGCCCATAGAAAAATCCCCTCCATAGTAAACAGATTAATGTGCTTTCTTTTTACTGTCTACTATAAGGGGATCATATCAGTTTTTTGAATCCCATCTAGTTAACGAAAAAGAGATACCCCCAAACTGAAAAAAATGGGGGTATCTCTTTTTATATATCTAATTGGATTTCATCATTCATGTAACAAAATTTATATTTCTTTCCGCTACTACAGGGACAGGTATCATTTTTCTTATTCTTCTTTCGGAAGAACAATTCCTTTATACAAATGAACTGTAATGAAGTAGTAAATCGCATAAATGATTACGAAAATAACAATTGGAACCCAAATACGGAAATACGGATCAACCATAATGAATGAGAACATGTTCATTCCGATAAATACATGTGCAATACCGACAATGGCCGGGAATAAAAATACTAACAATAGCTCCTTATAAATGGACTTTGTTAATAGTTCACGACGAACCCCTATTTTACGTAGCATTTGATATCGTTTCATATCTTTTGTTGCACCAGAAAGTATTTTGAACATTAAGCAACTCGCCATCATTGCTAAGAAAGCAATTCCTAAGAAGAAGCCCATAAATACTGTTCCACTGGTAAAGCCGTACATAGTTTCATAAAAACTATATTTACTTTCTAGCTGTTCTTTTGTAAAATATTTACACTTTGTTAATTGTAACTGGTCAAGTTCTTTCCATTCTTTTTTATATGTTTCAAAATCATTCGTTTTGCCAATGACAACATATTGCTCTTTACTTTGGATTTGATTGTACATTTTTTGATCTACAATTTTAATATGCTGTTGTTGATATAAGTAACGCGGTTGTAACTCATTAAATACACTAATCCATTCTTCCGAGAGAACCGGTCCATTATCTACCTTTTGGGTATCCCTTTCTACAATCGCCCCGACTGGAAGATCACTTGTAATACGTTTAACTTGAGTAGAATCTTTTTTCTCGAATCCAGATCGTATGAGAGGTCGATTTTTCTCTAGATCCTCTTTTAAATAATAAACAAACTTCCGATCTACTTTGTAACGATATTCATTTTTTTCTTTAAATTTGATATCGCCTAATATTTTTTTCTCAGCCGCTGCTGGATTATGAATTGCTACATCATATATATTAGTCGTATCAACAGTAAGTCCTACGTTATTTTTAAAGGCCATCCCCCCCGTAATTGCTCCAACAGCAAATGCAATTAACATTGCTACAGTTGCTAGTACTTTTGTTAAGTCATTCATACGAAAGCCTAGCTGAGCGAACGTAAAGGAATTCAGTCCTTTTTCATTCAAGTGCTTATTTCGTTTCCACAATTTAATGACAGGCGGTAATATGAACATAAAAATAAGGTATGTTCCTAATGTCGTTGGTACTGCAGCTATAGGCAGTCCACCTAACCCTAAATCTTCTATGTTTATTAATACCACATATCCAATAGCTAATGAAATAACGCCAATTCCTCCTGCAAAAAATGTTTTTACCCCTTTTGTAGAAGGCTTGTCTATTTTTGTATCAGAATGAACAAGTTGTAATATTGTAATATGGGATAATTTTGCAGTATTCATAATTGCAGCCAAGAAAAACAGAATTAAGAAAAATACTGCTGTGACACGCATAGATGGAACGTAGAATGCATGGTATCCATTAGAAGCAAACTCTAATTCCTTCATCAGGAGTTGACCAATCCCTTTAGAAAGACCTATACCTAATCCAATACCAATAATAAGTGAAGTTATTCCAAGTACTAACGTTTCCATAAACATCAGTAGTGTAATTTTGTGTTTTTTTGCTCCTAACATCATATACATACCGAACTCTTTTTGCCTTAGTGATAGTAAAAATGAATTCGCATATAAAATATAAAAGAAGGTGATGATCGCTAATAAAAACGAACCAATTAGAAAGACGTATTCAATGGAATTAATCATTGAATTCGCCTTAATAAAGGCTTCATTCATCGCTAATGTTTGGAACATATAAAAAATTGAAATTGATATAACAAGACCGACTAATAAGACAACGTAGTCATTTAGTTTGCTTTTCACTCCTGACATGGATAACTTAAGTAACATACCTGAACCCCCTTTCTTATGCTTTTTGTGTGCCTAGGTCTGCAAGCACATCTAAAATTTCTTTATAGAACGCTTCACGCGTATCTTTACGATGAATTTCTTTGTATAACTCTCCGTCTTGAATAAATAAAATACGCTGACAGTAACTTGCACTATATGGATCGTGTGTAACCATCATAATAGAAACACCTTGTTCTTCATTTAAGTTTGTCATTGCGTCTAGAAGACTCGTTGCGTTTTTAGAATCAAGCGCCCCTGTTGGCTCATCTCCTAAAATAATAGCTGGCTCATGTACAAGTGCACGTGCTGCTGCGGAACGCTGTTTTTGTCCACCAGATACTTCAGATGGATACTTTTGAAGTATCGTTGAAATTCCTAACATTTCAGCTACTCTTTCTACTTTTGGTCCAATTTTACGTGATGGAACACCTTGAAGTGAAAGTGGCAATGCGATGTTTTCATAAATCGATAAGTTTTCGAGCAAGTTGAAATCTTGGAAAATGAACCCTAACTTTTGAGAACGGAAATCAGAAAGTTCTCCTTGCTTCATTTTTGTAATATCCGTACCTGCAATTTCAACAATGCCACCCGTTGTTTTATCTAATGTTGAAATTACATTTAATAAAGTTGTTTTCCCAGAACCAGATGGCCCCATGATTCCGACAAATTCACCCTCTTGAATCGAGAACGATACGCCTTTTAAGGCATGTGATTGATTCTCGTCTTTTTTACCGTATATTTTTTGGACGTTTTTTACGTTTACTACTGGTTTGCTCATATATATCCTCCTAGATTTTGTTTCCTGTTTTCATTTTGCATCGTTTCGGTATGATCTTCCATTGGTTAACCTTACATTCACCTTACATTTTCGTAATATAACAAAAAGAAAAAGCCAGGTTTATATGCTCGTTTGGCATATATCCTGACTTTCTCATATTTTATAACGAAAATGGACAACTCCGTAGTTTGATGCTCTTTGTTTAAAAATGATTTTGATATTTCTTCAACAGACTCACCGGCTTAATTCATATGTAAACCCATAGTTAGATAATATGAGGGTAAATAGAATAACCAGCTGCTTAACAAATAAAGAACTGGTTAAATTGTAGAAGGAACCAGTATATCGCAAGGTTCTCTTTATCGAGCAATCAATTAGAGGGAATTTTAAGAAACATAGAGGTGATAAATCTCTAGTTTCTACTTTGCGGTCTATGACAGTAACCTTGTCATTACCCCTATCTCTAATGTGAGGCTCAAAGGTGTGCAAAAATTTTTAACCAGGTTCTTCATCTTTTCAAGGTATAAAATACATATTCCCATCTTAATCTCATATATAGAGTAAAGACAAGTTTTTGTTAGTTAATGGGAGGCTAGATAATGTTTATAAGAGTCGAAAAAGATGTGCACGTTTTTGTGCAAGACATTAATCCTGGTGCTGGTAGTAAACCTATTTTTTTCGTTCACGGTTGGCCGTTAAATCAGCAAATGTTTCAATATCAATTTAACGTATTACCACAGTATGGTTTTCCGCTGTATCAGTATGGATCTACGAGGAAATGGGCAATCCGATAAACCTTGGAATGGTTATTCCTACGATCGTTTAGCAGATGATATCGCTATTGTGTTAGATGCTCTTCAAATAGAAGATGCTACCTTACTTGGTTTTTCTGTCGGCGGAGCAATCTCCATCCGATACATGTCTCGGTATGGTGGGCGTCATATTTCAAAGTTTGTATTAGTGGATGCTGTTTCTCCTTCCTTTGTTAAAAATCCGGATTCTCCTTACGGTGTTTCTAAAGAACAAGCGAATGCCCTTATTAATCAAATGTATATGAATTTACCTAAGTTTCTGCATGATCTGTCTTTAATGTTCTTTAATCGGAATTTAGGCTCCGCTACGTTAGAGTGGTTTGTTTCCCTTGCTTTACAATCAGCTTCATATGCTATTATTAAAATATTGCAAGTATCGGCAAACGAAGATGTAACAAAGGACTTAAGTCAAATAAGTGTTCCAACAATGATATTCCACGGAGTTCATGATCAACTAATTCCTTTCAAAAGTGCCCAACTCACACAGAAACAAATTAGAGGAGCAGAGCTATATCCTCTTAATAACGGTGGTCATGGATCACTGATTGATCAAGCAAATGATTTTAATAAAGCACTTATACAGTTTTTAAACACTTGATAAAATTAATAATATAATGGTAATCCTGGAGATATTATGTGCTAAATACAGAAACGGTAAGGACTTTAAGGGTTTACTTTTTTTATAATATTCGAGGCTTCATACAAAATCGAACAAACAAGCTGAAAGAATCTATGCTCCACCATCGACGAATAGATCTCGACACATTCGGTTACTTTACAGGAGGTAGCTAATCTAATAATATAAAATCCAATATAAAACAAATTTTATATTGGATTAATGACAGGATTCTTGCTATGAACCGCAAAGTAAATTTTTTTAATCATATGAAATAACAAGTTTCATTATCCAAAATTTAGACTTATGCCAAATTATACTTTCTGTTATTTTAAATAATGATTGATCAAAGACCGCTTAAACCGTTGATAAGTCGATGTTTTCAGAAAAATAAAAACGAATTATGTAAATAAATTCAAACAAGAGAGCAGACACATTAGTCTCCTGCTCAGAGTGTTGAAAAATAATACTGTCAATAGTAAATAACACCATGGTCGATGTTGATGTGTTGAAAACTGATAGTAGAACTCGTGTTATATCATTATAATGGGTGGAGGAATGATATAGAATGTTTAAACCTAATCCTGCTAATACAGCAATTGTTATAACGGACCCACAAAATGACTTTCTGTCTCCAGGAGGAAAAGGATATCATTTGACAAAAAGTATTATTGAACGGTATAACACAGTAAAAAATCTTGAACTCCTAATGAGCACAGCTTTAAATAAAGGCTATCATCTTTTTATATCTCCCCATTATATTTATCCACATGATTATCGGTGGAAATTTAAAGGGGCTGAACAAGATATATTGCTAAAACTGGGAGTATATCAAAAACAAGGTGCCTCTACTCCACCTACTTCTGGAGCTGATTGGGTTCCGTCACTTAGACCTTACATTTTAGATAACCGAACTGTAATTGCAACCGCACACAAAATTGCCGGCCCACAGACAAATGATTTAGTGTACCAATTACGTCAACATGAAATAGAGAAGGTTATTATTGCTGGTGTTCTTTCGAATGCCTGTGTAGAATCTCATATGAGAGATTTGATTGAAAATGGTTTCCAAACAGCGGTCGTTTATGATGCTACTGCTGCTATAAGTGATAACACCTTTTTTGCAGCATTTACAAATTATCAAGCATTTAGTAGTGCTACGTGGACAACACGGGAAGCGATTGCTCAATTATAAAAATAAATTGTACAAAAGTAAGTCTTTTTATTATTGTATGAAAAAAATGAACAAGATTGAAATACTTTTGATGATATGTGATGAGCCTTTCGCTGACTGAGAGATTTACAATGAAACTTCACGTACAACTATGGAGACACCGAGTGCTCTAAAAATTTTGAGGATATTTTCTCTTTTTTGATACAATTGTTATATACAAATTGTAAGGGAGCGTTGCAACATGGGATGGATTTTACTAATCATTGTTTCATATAAATCCTCATTCATTTGTTGAAATTGTATTTTTTTACAGTTGGAGTGTTTTTTATTTGTATAATGACGACACGAAATATACGAAAATAAACCTTTTTGAAATAAATCATCAGCTAAACAGACATTATAATACCCTAAATGTTCTTTTAAAATCTTAATCCGTTCTAATAAAATACGATGACCTGGGATATTCGCTGGTGTCACGTATGTATCGATGATGAAATTATGTAAGACATCAACAATTCGATGTTCAAAATAAGCAAAACGTCCTCTTGGATCATGTTTTACAGGGAGTCATGCATCTGGATGAGTTGGAGTTGGACTTTGAATCGTATGTTTTGTGATTTCAAAATTTTGTTGATAATAATACATAAAAAATCACCCTTTAGTTCTATTTTCTGATAAAGGGCGATATGTTTTCAATATTCTTTTTACTATTGACAGTGTTATTTTTTAACACCCTGAACACATTAGTGGCCTGCTCTTTTAATATTATTGATTTGCCTTTAAATTTTTCCCAATATATTGGACGATCTTGCGAAGTTCAGTAGATGATGGGCGCCCAAATGGACTTGTTTGTCTTTGTTGATATAGAAGTTGTCCATTTTCATCAACTAGGAAATACGCTGGCTCTCCATGCGTGCCATGATCCTCTGAAAAAGATAATGAGATGCCAGCTTTTATGTTGGTTTTGATGAGATACAAAAGAGAATTCTTCACCATTAGCTGTTGGAAGAGTGAAATCGGGTACTTTGTCACCTAATTTAAATGTAGACATACTTATCCTCCTTAATATTGACGATCTTATTAACCCCGCACGGGTTTGGAACACCTTTATATTATTTCGTATTTTAAGTTAAATATGTACGATAAAAAATTACATATTAGCTTTTCACAAATAAAAGAAATAAGCTTTTTAGGATTATCTTCTTAAAGGGGTCCTGACACACATCCATCAACTTAAGAGTTCAGAATTACCCCAACCATGACTTGATTCTTCCATCTTGAAAGTAATCAGGGTTGAGGTTTTTTGGTGAATACGTGTATTCGACTTGATACGAGAGATATAGTAAGCCTTTTTATCTTGTATATGTTGAAGATCTTTCAAATGAAAATACCCTAAATCTAGGATACATAATAATAAGTATCTCAAAAAATGAAAGAACCCTTGAATGATATGATCCCCTTATAGTAGACAGTAAAAAGAAAGCACATTAATCTGTTTACTATGGAGGGGATTTTTCTATGGGCAAAATTAGAGTAACTTATGATATAGAATTTAAGAAAAAAGCAGTAGATTTATACTTGAAAGAAGGAATGGGATACAAAACGGTTGCTAAAGAATTAGGAATTGATCACTCGGTAGTAAGACGTTGGGTGAAACACTTTGAAGCTGAAGGTATCAAAGGACTAGAAGAAAAACGTGGTAAAACGAAAGGTCCAGGTATAGGTAGACCAAAAACCAATCCAGAAGATCCAGAAGCTAAAATGAAACGATTAGAAGCGGAGAATGAAATGTTAAAAAAGCTCTTAGGGATGTAAAAGGAGGAGTGGAATCTGTACCAAAAACGAAGAAGTTTGAAGCCATCAAAGGGCTATCAGAAAAAGGTTATGCAGTTACCATTCTATGTGATATCGCTGGAGTAACTAGAGGTGGGTACTACAAATGGATAAAGCGACAGTTGACGCCTTCTGAAAAACAATTGGAGGATACCGAAATAAAAAAGAAGATATTGGAGTGTCATAAAAAACTTAAAGGGATTTATGGATACAGGAGAGTACAAGTTTGGCTGAAAGCCACTTATAACCTTCATTTTAATCACAAACGTATACAAAGGTTGATGGGTGAACTAGGTATCAAAGCCATTATTAGGAGAAAACGACCTTATTACGGGAAGAAAGAGGCTTACGTGATTTCAGATAACCATCTGAACAGGGATTTTCAAGCTTCCAAACCAAACGAAAAATGGGTAACAGATATTACCTATTTGATTTTCAATGGACAGAGATTGTACTTATCCGCTATTAAAGACCTATACAACAATGAAATTGTTGCCTATGAAATTAGCCGTAGAAATGACCTGAAACTAGTACTAGACACACTTAAAAAGGCAAGAAAAAAACGAAACGTGAAAGGGATTCTCCTGCATAGTGATCAGGGGTTCCAGTACACATCTCGTCAATATAATCAACTACTCAAAAAATATCAGATGAAGGCTAGTATGTCCAGAAAGGGAAACTGTTGGGACAATGCTTGTATAGAAAGCTTCTTCAGTCACTTTAAGTCAGAGTGTTTTCACTTATACTCTTTTCGCACAGCTGATGAGGTTAAGTTTGCTGTGCGCAAATATATACACTTTTATAATCACCAAAGGTTCCAAAAGAAACTAAATAACCTGAGTCCCTATAAATATAGAACTCAGGTTGCTTAGTTGTGTTTTTTGAATACTGTCTACTTGACAGGGATCACTTCAGAAAAGGGTTCTTTTCTATAAATCTTTAAGTTCCTCTCTATTTTGCTGGTAATAAATCTAGCGTATGAGAAAGCAAACTTTTATCTCCTACCTCTCCATGTCCTGGTACAACCGATTTTATAGTTCTATATCGATTCATTACATTTTCAACTGACCCTGCCCATACATCTACAAATGCATCTGCAACATTTCCTAAATCTTTCGCATCTGTTGATTTTACTAAACACCCGCCAAATAGAATTTTATATTGTGGTAACCACACTGTAATATTATCCTCTGTATGCCCTTTTCCTGGATAAAATGTTTCTACTTTTATATTTCCAAACTTCATATTTGTAATTTCCTTTAAATCCGCAATTGGTTCTTCATAACCATTTTTCTTTGCTAGTGCAGCCGTTAGAGCTGTACTATGTACCTGAATCCCTTTTTCTTTTAGCGATTTAATTCCTCCAATTCGATCTACATGAGCATGCGTTACAATTGCATCTGTTATCGGTTTATGAAATTTCTTTTCAATCATCTCTATTAATTCTTTTGTAAGCTTGTCATCCCAAGAAGAATCAATAAGCACTAGCCCTTTAGAGGTGTTTAGAATTAAGCCATTTGAAGGTACTGCTTCTCCATTAAAATAAACCATTTCTGTATGAACCCATACATGTGAATTTAACTGAGAGATTGAAATAGTACCTTCTTGATTTTTAATTATCTTTTGCTCAATTTTCTCCGCAGCTTGCGCTGGGAATGCCTCACTAGCAAATTGACTTACTCCTAATAAACTTACACATAGACCTACTTTTAACATCATTTTCATTTTTATCACCCCTTTCTTGACATCTTACTTCTTTAAAAAAGCCATTACGCTTAATAGACAATACATAAAATAAATTTGTTCCCGTATTTACAAAAAAATTAAGAACTTTTAAGATAAGATAGAATCTTACTAAGTATTAGTTTGGAATAAAGTTTGATTAAAAATGATTTACGAAAATCCTGAAGCATCAAAACTGAATGAATCTCGATTTATTATGTTACTACATGATCAAAAATTAGAATCATTATTAAAAGATATATGCTGTATAGGTATGTGACCGATTCGGGGTATGGGGGCCATCCTTTAGATTAATTCCATATATAAGGGTTACACAGCTAATGTTCACTATAAAACCTGACATAAGATCGATTATGTTGGGTTTTATATGATTGTCTTTATTGAAAATTAAACATTATTTATAGAATCTATAAAATCGCCTATAACAGACGTTCAAATTACATTTTTTGAAGTGTGGTCCCTGAAAACTAGAATCATTCACGTACCCCTAGCAGATGACAGCACTCCCTCTTACGAGAGTAATCCTGTATCTCTTGCTTTTTGCACGGCTTCTTCCCTATTTTTGACTTCTAGCTTGTCATAAAGAGTAGAGGCATAATTTCTAACTGTGCCATTTGATAAGTAAAGTTTCGAAGCAATTGTTTTATAACGGACTCCTTGAGACAAAAGATTCAAAACCTCTAACTCGCGTTTCGTTAAGCCATACTCTTTTCCATCTGACTTCAATTCGACTGACTCTTCCTCATCATATCCATCCCACATCTTATGGAACAAATCTTGGTCAATCATCGTGCCTCCCCGATAGATGAGGCGAATCGATTCAGCTAGTTCACGAGAATCTATGGATTTCAGCAAATAACCGTCAGCTCCATTTCGTATGATTTCCTTCGCCCTTTTGGTATCCTGAAACGTTGAAAGAATGAGGACACGAATGTCTGGCCATTTCCCCTTAATTATTTTGGTCGCACGAATCCCATTCAGATTGGACATCTCTAAATCCATTAATACTAAATCTGGTTTTAGTCTTTCACACAATTCTACAGCCTGTTCTCCATCTTCAGCCATTCCCACTACTTGCAAGCCATCCTGTCCATCCAAAATTGTATGAAGACTTTCTCGAATAAAAGAATGATCATCGACGATACACAAGCGGATTGGTTCATTGGACAATTGTACAAGTCTCGGTAACGCACATGAAATTAACGTCCCTTCTCCTTTTTTGGAGTAAACAATAACTCTCCCTTGTAACTGACTTACGCGCTCTTTCATCGCAGTTAATCCGAAGCCATCCTTCCATTCCTCTACCCCGCAGCCATTATCCTGCACATCCAATCTTATCTGTTGCGGCTCAAAATGAAGTGACACAATGATTTCGGTGGAGTGTCCATGGCGAACCGCATTTGTTAATGATTCCTGTAAGCTCCGGTACATTGTCAGTTTTGATTGCTTGGAGACCGTATACTCTTCTCCTATTATTCGAGTACGTACATTTACTTTTGCATGCTTCTCAAATTCCTCTGTCAATTGTTGTAATGTGAGAGTTAAGGCAAGCGATTCTTGTGGTAAGTCCATCTGATGTAGATACATTCTTACTTCTTCCATACTGTTACGGGCCAATTGTAATAATGAGTCGAGCTTTTGCTCTCCTTCTTTAGTCTTTAATTCCGTACGTAATGTTTCCATCCCCATAATAATTGAGGTATAAGAATGCCCCATCGTATCATGTAAATCTTTTGAGAGCCTGTCACGTTCCTCCAGTAAAGTAATCCGCTCAACTTGAGATACGTACTGTTCCAATACATGCTTTTGGTTCCGAATCGTTTCACTTTGACGGTAATTGACAACTAGTAAACGAAAGGAAGAACCCACAGCAAAAGCCAGACCGATTTGTAGAATAATCACCCATACATCTATTCCATGGGAAAATATTGCAATGAGCAACGGAAATAAAACAATTGTGATAGAAGCCGACCAACGGTATGATTTATGAGCACTATTTACCGCAATCATAAAAGTCGGCATTAAAAAGGCAAGGTACGCTGACGGAAATAATAAAGTTAAGTAGAAGCATACTCCGCCAAATAAAATTATCTCAGTAAATAGATAATAGCGATAACTGAACATTAAACAAATCCAAGGTATTGAAAATGAAGTGACTTCCCAAAGGATAATGATCCAAAGTGGTACAGTCAAATGGTCTTGGTGTTGGATAGTCGTTACCATCAATGATAGCCAAATGATAAAACGTATACAAAGTAATAACCAATCATACCAGAACCATAGTTTCAAGGTCTTAAACAAATTATCACCCCTTAATAGCTTTAAACATGGAACGCGTGTACATTCCAATTGTTCGAACTAAGCTGTTTCCAATACAAATACATATCCAGATGAGAATACACCCAACAATCATGACAAAAATAGCCTTCTGCCATGAATTCACAACAATTCCCAATAAGTATATATCAAAATATTGAAAAAGTAATGGTGTTAAGGTAAATGCAAACGGAGCTACGTACAATATAACGGCACATATAAGGCTAATCACTCCAACAAAAGATTTTTGCATGAGCCAAAAAATAGCTCTCCAATTGCTACTATTAAGAATTGCCTCTCTCGCTTTAATCCATTTATCCCCTTCATTTTTTGTCATTGGCAAGATTGGCTCTATCGATATACCCGTATAAACTTTCGTCTGAATGCGTTCATACTGGACAAACGTGTGAGTTGTTTGCAGCACCCATGCCAACAAAGGAATACCTATGAAGATAACCGTCAGCACCAATGCAAATGTAATACTGACCAAATAAAAGAAAAAGTAAAATAATCCAGATCCAAAGGTAAACAACAAAAAGTAGAAATCTTGCAAGCTTTTTTGAACAGATTCTTTTGTCATTAGATTCTCTCCTCCATTTTCTTTTCTTTGCTAATACCCTATGAGTCGCCCTTCGATTCTAACTTTTCATCTGTCACACACAGTAGTGTCAAAATGTCATAACTTGTAGGTCGTGGCTATAAAACTAGCCGTACTACGCTCTATTTTTTATGTCATGCATGAATATGACGAAAGGTCACTAGTTACTATGACTTGCCACTTGCTACACTCGGTTCATACACTAACGAGCTGACAACTCGTTGTGCTAACAAGAAATTTTCAATCTCATAAAGGAGTGTACAAAAATGAAAAAAGCAATCAATAAACTGGGGCTCGTCTCAATTCTGCTCACTTCTACAAGCATGATTTCTGCATGTTCCCAACAATCATTAGAAGTTGGAAAATCAAAATCATCGACACTTGCAACCAATATCAAAATGACGAAAGCACCTAATAACAAAAAAGAAGTAGAATCTTTTGCTGATCCGTTATTTGAAGAAAAAATGAAGAAGTACAATGTGAATGGTTCAAGTTTTGTCGTCGTTCATGATGGAAAGGTCGTCGTCAATAAAGGGTATGGTTATGCAGATAAAGAAAAGAAGATTCCCGTCAATAAGGACACGGTCTTTCAAATCGCTTCAGTCTCGAAAACTTTTACCGCCTTGGCCGTGATGCAACAAGTTGATAAAGGAAAGCTTAAACTAGATCAAGATGTACAACAATATCTCGGTGGATTGAAAATCCCCAATAAAACAGGAAAACCCCTCACCCTGTTTGATATGTTGACCTATACCAGCGGCGTAGACCTGCCCGATATCACCACGCTAATCGGGCCTGAATATGTAAATAAAAATATATCAATCAAAGAATTTCTACCTAAACATATGCCGACAGTGGTACGGCCGCCCGGTGAAGCTTATACGTATGACAACTTTGCATTTTTACTCGCAGGATTTGCAGTGGAGAATGTTACAGGCACATCTTTCTCACGATATATGGAAAAGAATATTTTCAAACCATTAGGCATGAAGTCTACAAGTGTACGCTTTACGCCTGACCTTCTCAAAAGAATGGCTACACATTACGGTCCCACTGGCGATCCTCATCCAACAAATGGGCACGCTCCAACTGATGGTCCACAAGGAAGCATTTTGTCCACCGGGGAAGACATGTCAAAGTACATGATTATGCAGCTACAGAATGGAAAGTTTGAAGGTAAAGAAATCGCAAGTAAAAAAAGCATGGATATGATGCACGCCTACCAAGTTTTCGCAGATAAGACGATTCCTATTGCGACAGTTGGATTTGAAACATATTTCAATGACCTTGCCAATGGTCAACATGTCGCATTAAAGGGCGGGAATATGCCAGGACATTCTTCATTGATGGTTTTGATACCTGAACAAAAAACCGCATTCTTCATGTCTTACAATAATGATTCTATGATGAGTCGAGAAGTGTATGAAGCGTTCATGGACCATTATTTCCCTGCTCCCAAGGCGGAGAAAACAGTATATCTCTCGTTAGAGGAAAAAGAAGCCCAAAAATACTTGGGCATGTACCAAAACACACGTGCGTTTGCGATTCGTACCCACTTTACCTATGAGAATGGAACGTTGGTCATGGAAGATGAAACAGCTGGCAAACAAGTCCTTAAAATGATTCACCCGTTGTTGTTTGTGGATCCAGAAGGAAATAAGATTGCTTTCCAAAAAAATGCGGCCGGAGAAATCGCATATTTTTATTATACCAGTCCTAAAGGCCTAGGCATTGTTGCTCAATCTCAGAAAATCAATATCAAACCACCTTTTGCAGACGTCCCGCAAAAGAGTAACTATAGAAGCCATATCGACAATCTTCATGCTTTAAACATCATGGATGCTAAAGCGGATAATCTATTCGATCCGATGGGCACGATGACACAAGGAGAATTTACTGATGCCTTGTTGTTGGCACATGGATGGAACATTTTCCCGGGTCAAGCCGAAGGGATTAAGAAGCAATTTATAGCAGGCATACCAGGATATGACCGTGCGACTCCGATTAGCAGACAAGTTGCAGCAACCATGATTCAAAACTTGAAGCAGATTCAACCTGACCAAGCCAATCATGTGAAATTGCTCGACACTGCGGATGCCTGGGCGGTCCAGTCCATTCAATCCCTTGCCTCACAAGGAATCATAGACCCTGATACTACCATCAACGCTGACGGATCTTTTACCTTCCGTCCGAAGGATCTGTTACTGCGTCAAGAAGCGAGCGCCTTGCTCGATTTGGCTTTTGGCTATTATGCACTGCCTATTAAACAGAAGTAAGCATTCATCCAAACATGAATCATGGCAAATGTTTAGGGGGAGTATCCCATCAGCATAAAGATAAAGTAAAATTGTATCCATAAAACGAAAAAATAGGCTGTTCTTTCTGTAGAATTATAGGAAAGAATGGCGTTTTTTGTCTGCCTGTTTCAGTGTCTGATGAGCTACAAGGGGGGAGTACCAGTGTTCTTACAACCGGGGGCAAAATAGCATTTCCTATAGGAGAGATGCTACTTTGCTTCTTCATCTTCTGATGGACAATTCTTTAGAGCTGGTGGTCAGTCTAGTCCGTTAGCACAAGTAAATGCTAAACATGGTAGGGATCCAGGATTAAGTTTTTATACCCATATCTCAGATCAATACGCTCCATTTTATGTACAAGTTATTAGTTCTTCAGAAGAAGGGGTAGCGCCATATCGCTATCAACCTAAGGTTATGGTAGGAAAGTTTCGGAAGCTTTTTTTACTTTTTATAAGGGAACAGAGTAAACTGTTCAAAAATTCGCATGCGAAATAAACCCTAACGGGTTTGTTTTTTTATTAAGCTACTTGAACATCAGAAATAGTACAGTTATAAACGACACCTAATATATCAAAGACTGTTTTTTTCTCATATCGATGTGATTTTCGTCCGTTTCGCTGTAGGAGGTTGAACAGACGAAGAAGAATCTTTGATAATTTTTGGGTGTCTTTTTGTATAGCTTGAAATAGAAGAAAAAAATAGTCTTTAATCATATAGATGGCTTTATATTCACTCAGCTCTTGTTTCTTCTTCATGAGAAGTAACTTCCACATTTGAAACATAATAGAGGAACAAATTAGAATGGCAATCAGTTGCCCATACAAATGGCATTCCAATCGTTCTCGTTTTATCTTTTTACAATGATGAATGTGAAAGAATGATTTCCAAGTTTTAAATAAAATTTCGATTTGCCAACGTAAAGAATACCAATCATGTACTTGTCCCATCGGGACAATATCTGAAGAGGTGTTTGTCATATATACATTGATACCACTGAGTCGTTTACTACGAGGAGAATACTTTATTCCTTTCTTTTTTCTCTTACAGTTTGATCTTGTAATCGTTTTTGTTGTTGTGCTTTTGTTAGTCGATGAACAATCACACGAGTTGGCACTTTATCAGTCATTCCCACATAAGCATCGGATATTTCACATGTTTGTCCTGGCTGAAGAGAGTTCATCAAGACTTCCATATCTATCTGGATATACTCTGTACCTTTCTTGATTCTTCCATCTTGAAAATAATCAGGGTTAGGATTTTTTTGATAAATACATGTATTCGACTTGATACGAGAGATATAGTAAGCCTTTTTATCTTGTATATGTTGAAGATCTTTCAAATGAAAATACCCTAAATCTCGGATACATAAATCATCCGCTGTCACAGTTGGGACACACAGAGAACCGTAGGTTCGATCATGCTGTTTACCGGGACCTGTATGCATATGTAGGAACTTTCCACTTAATAAATCATACTCAAGTTGAATTTTTACCCCCGCTGTATGGCTGCATCCTCCTGCACCTGGATAAACAAATGAAAAAGAATCTGGGAGTTGAAATGCGGTTGAATCTAAAATACGAATACGTTTGAAACCAGAAGTATATGGAGAAGAAAGCGGCATAGATGAGGTTAATTTTTGGTTTAGTAGTTCAGCTAATACGTGTTGTAAAAGCTGAACGGCCGCTTTATTAAATCGTTGATTCAGTCCCTCGGGACTAATGAGTATTTCTGTTGATGCTTCTAAACAGCTAGATAACTGGGTTAAAGAAGTTGTAGCGACATTTTGGCTCATCCATACACATAAAGCGACTAAATCTTTTGCTTGATATTTACTGGTTCGTTGTACGAAACCGACATCCCTAGCAAAATCCCGTAAGATATTTGGAGATAAAAATCTTTGAATTTCTTGAGCAAATAGTTGTAATTCATCAGATACAGAAATAGACATACAAAAACGCCATCCTTTCCTATGATTCTACAGAAAGAATAACGTCTTTTTTTCTTAATGAATAGTGTGAAACCTGAGCTTCATGGTCATGTGGCGTTATCTAAAATAAAGATTGATAAGAAAGTATAAGGTATATTACCGAGTATCCAGCTTACAAATGGTGAATAATCCGCTCCATTTTCAGAATAAAAAATAATATAAAATCCATATATCTAATGTGATATTATATATTGAACTGTTTAGAAGATTATCATTCATACTAATATTTAGGAGGACTTATGAGTAACCGAAATAATAATGAAACACCAAATAAAATGGAAATTGTGGTCATGATTTTAGGGCTATTTTTACCGTTATTTCTTCCAGCGTTTTTAATGCTAGGATTGGGAAAATGGATGCCAGATGAAATTGTATATCCTGGAGTAATGTCATTATTCCTTTTATCTTTCGGACTATTCATCGTAGCGGCTATTTTCACAAAGATTTTAAGTCAATGTGGATTACCTGAAAAGAAATTAGAGGAATTAGGCTTTTTAGGTTTTACAATCTCAATAGCTTCAACATTCCTTTCAACATATGTAGGATACTTTGCCCTTGCAAAGGTAGGTTTAACTTCTGTTGAATTATCACCTAAAGGTATTTTAATTGTAGCGATTGTATCCACAATTATGTTAACTATTTTATTAAAAGTACTGGAAAAATTTGATACAGATACAAATGAATAATATATAAACATAAGACCATCGATTTAATGAATCGTTGGTTTTTTTTAATAAATACTTTGTTGAAAAACGGTAAAATCCCAATGTTAAATAAAAGCGATTATTGATAAGTGTAACCATACGCCTATCAACTTAAGAAGAATAAACGCCAAAAAACGAAAGAATAAGCGGACTTCTCAAAGTAGCTACCTGTAATGACAGAAAAATTTCGTTTAGGAGGTACTTTAAAATATTAGCTTGATGGCGATGTGGTGCTACCCCACATCCATCAACTTAAGGTATATTTTTATACAAAATGTGTCCTTTCCATATAGTTTTTTATTATCTTTTCTGGATTTTATAAAAGTTGGCATATCAAATAAACCCTGACGGGCTTCAATTTTTTTACTATGCTACCTGATGAGTAGAAGTGGTATACTCATATACAACACCCAAAATATCAAAGACTGTCTTTTTCTCATATCGATGAGATTTTCGTCCGTTGTGCTGTAGGAGGTTAAACAGACGAAGGAGAACCTTTGATAATTCTTGGGTGTTTTTGTGTAATGCTTGGTAAAAAAGTAAAAAATAATCCTTAATTATGTACATCGCTTTATATTCACTTAGCTCTTTCTGTTTCTTACGTAACAGGAGTTCTCGCATTTTAAACATAGTAGAAGAACATAATAGAATACTAATGAGTTGCCCATAAAGGTGACATTCTAAGCGTTCTTGTTTAATAGATTTACAACGATGAATTTGAAACCAAGATTTCCATATTTTAAATAACAGTTCAATTTGCCAACGCAGTGAATATAGATCATAAATTTTCTCTTTTGGTACCCATTCCGTAGGAATGTTTGTCATATATACCGTAATGCCTTGTAAAAGTTTTGTACGCTCTGTATATGTAATTCCTTTTTTCTTTTCGCGAATAGCTCGATCACGTAGGCGTTTCTGTTTTTGCTCCTCGGTACATCTATAAACTACAATGCGAGTAGGCAGTTTGTCTTTACTCCCCACATATACATCATGTAATTCATACATTTGGCCAGGTTGTAATTGTTTCATGATGTCTTCCAAATGAATTTGTATATATACCGGTCTCAATTGAGCGGGTTTTGTTTTAAATACGACTGTTTCGAATTCTTTTCTATATATTTTAGTTGGTAACTTAAGACGTGATAAATAATATCCTTGCTTATCTTGAATAGACTTAAAATCTTGTAGACGAAAATATCCTAAGTGACGAATATATAGTTCATTCTTTTGTGCCATGCCTGTTCGAGTCGCACTATATGCCTGATCACTTCGTTTTCCTGGTTCAATTTCCACATCAGAAAATTTTCCACTTAACAAGTCTACTCTAGTTGAATTTTCACACCAGCTGTATGACTACATCCTCCGGCACCAGGATAAGTAGTTGCGAATCGATCTGGAACTTGGAAGGTTGTAGAATCAAGGACGAGAATCCGTTCAAAATAAGAAGAAAGAGAATGAGAAATCTTAGATACTCCTCCAATTTTAGCTTGTAGAAGTGTAGTAAATACAGTGCGAAAGAAGGCTACTGAAGCCGAATTAAATCGTCGATTAAGTCCCTCCGGACTTAATAAAATTCCTGTTGAAGTTTCTAATTGACTACAAAGTTGAGTAAGAGAGGTAGTAGCGATTTGTTGATTTAACCATACACACAAAGATAAGAAATGGTGCCCGTGGCACTTGCGTTTTCGTTTCATCCCGCCTGCTTCTATAGCTAATTGATTAAGTGTAGCGGGAGACATATATCGATATAACTCTTCGGCAAATAAAGACAGCTCTTGTTTTTGATGCATATTCATAAAAAGCACGTCACCCTTTCTCATTAACATAAGAGAATAGTAACGTGCTTTTATGTTTAAGAATAGTCTAAATCCTTAAGTTGATGGATGTGTGGTGCTACCCCAAGAAGCGCCACATATTATTGATGGCCTATTGTATCATGAAACAGATTTGGAAATTGAAGAACATTATACGGATGCGGCGGGCTTTGTAGATCATGTCTTTGCCATGTGTCATATGTTAGGGTTTCGATTTGCTCCTAGAATTAAAACGTTTAGTAAAAATAAAATTTATACGTTTGAAAAGCCCTCAAATCAACCGCATCTAGAATTTATGATTGGTGGAACAATTCATACAAAGAAAATAAGAGAAAATTGGGATGACTTATTACGCTTAACTAGCTCTATTCGTAATGGAACCGTCACAGCTTCTCTTATTCTTAAAAAGCTGGCAGCCTACCCAAGGCAGAATAGCTTATCCGTAACGTTACGTGAGATAGGAAGGGTTGAAAGAACTTTATATACATTAGAATGGTTGCAGAGTCCTGAGCTTAGAAGACGTGTTCAGGTTGGTTTAAATAAAGGTGAAGCAAAACACGCACTTGCTCGAGCTGTATTTTTCAATCGATTAGGAGAAATTCGTGATCGTTCTTATGAGGATCAATTACATAGAGCAAGTGGTTTGCAACTTCTTATTTCAGCAATTGTATTATGGAATACAGTATATATATCACGTGCAGTAGATGCTTTACGTGCAAAAGGAGTGGATATTCCAGAGGAATATTTACAACATATATCTCCACTTGGTTGGGAACATATCACATTGACAGGTGATTATGTGTGGAATTTAAGCCAAAAAGCAAGTTTTAATAACCTAAGACCATTACGAGAGAAAAACTCTATAAAAAACGATAAAATGAATAACCGGTTCCTTAACGTACAAGGAACCGGTTATTTTGTATCTAAACAGACAATTCTCTCGGAATGGTGTTAAGAAACGTAGTTTGTTCAGTCTAATCTCTATCATTCTTGCGACGTTCTTTCAAGGACTCTCCGAATAGATGCTGCAACTCGATCTGGCCGATCCTCTTGCACGAAATGAGAAGCATCACTAAGGGACTCGGTTTCGTGCATTTTGAGATATCCCTGCCATTTTTTCATCTCTTCGGGTGGAAAGCCGTTATCTTTCATACCCCAGAGTATTTGCGCGGGCAAATCAGATAATACTGACAATTTCGATTCAATTTCCGCGAACCACGATCGTGCTTTCCGAATCTGTCTAGGAAAAATCCATGTCGGTATCCTTGATTCTGGAGTTGGGAATGGGTCGGTATAGGCTTTTCTCAAGTTTTCCGTAACTTTTTCAGAATGGAAAATCCCTTGTGGAATCATGACTTTGGCGAAGAAATTCTGTCGTGTCTGAAGCCAATATCCAAGGGGCCATCCCCCCATTGCCAAAGAAAAAATCTTCGTTGGAAGAAGAGTCGTGGGCCAGGCCCAAGTGTTCATCACGACAATGCCGCGCAGGTTTTCCCGGTTCTGAACCGCATAGTTTAATCCGATCGGTCCTCCCCAATCCTGGACGACTAAAACAAAATTCTTTAGTTCCAAACGACGGATTAAATCCGTGACCACTTCCGATTGCTCTTGTGATGTAAATCCATAGTGGGAAGGTGCTTTTGACATACCAAATCCAGGGTAATCCAAAGCGATAAGACGACAGCCGCCGCGCAGCTCTTTAATGACATTTCGATAGAGATAAGACCATGTGGGATTCCCGTGAAGAAGAAGAACAGTCGGCCCCTGTCCCTCATCAATGTAGTGAACATATCCGTCACGATAAGGCAACCAATGATCCTTAAATGGGTACTCTGATGAATCTACTTCAAATAATCTTTTCATTTTTCTCCTCCAGTCTTTCACTTGCTTTACTTTTTTAGGCTTTGTTTCAATGGAAGTCACATAGGTAAATATGAGACAATTGTTTTCATGTTTCTTTTTTAAGTTTTACTGGACTTCGTATATAGTATACCGATCGTCAAAAGTTTCTTTGGGAAACTGCACGAGTGAGCCAACTTCTTGTTCATCCGACAGAATGATTGCATACAAAACAGCAAGAACGAAAAATATATATTGCTGTAAATAAAGCTTGTTTGCCAACCTGTTGGTTCTATTGATGGTGCTGAGTCATAGCTTTTTCTCTCTTCGGTGAACCTCTTCGCTCACGTTGCACAGCACTTTTTTCAACAGGGCAAGCATGAGCTCATATTCCTCGTCATCCATGCCAACCCGGCTGTTTTTACCGATATCATCCAATACCGCTCGTACTTTCGGCATAACTGTTCTACCTAGTTCCGTCAAATAAAGTAAATTATAGCGGTTATCGGTGGGATCTATTTCCCTTTGCACATACCCTTCTGCTTCCAGTTTTCTGATTGCCTTCGCCGTCGTTGTCTTATCAATCAGAAGCTCTTCGCTTAGCGCCTTTTGCGAAATCCCTTCTTTTTCTGCGAGCACCATCAAGAAGATATACTGCCCGCTTCCGATTCGGTATGGCTGAAGCCGGGCTGTTGTGAGGATTTGCAGATGACGGTAAATGGCCGAAATGTATCTGCCAGGCGTAATCATATCATTGTCCACGAAAACATCAACTCCAAATAGAATGTCATTGCAACTATTCACATTATATTTGATATATAATGTCATTGCAACTATTATTTTAGAAAATGGGAATACATTACTTTGACTGGTGAGGCCTAATAAACCTCTTCAAGAAATCTACTCAAAACAAATCTAGAAAAGTGGTTGGAACATCTATTCTCGCTCACTTTTTATATTTATATCTATCTGAATGGCTTTTTTTGGACTTCTCTCGGAGATAACCGTATATGTAGTGAATAAGATTTTCCAATTTTACAAAAGCATACTCTGACAGGGTTCTTCTTTTCGTTATGTTTCAAAAGAGTTCATTTTTATTACAAACATCCCTTGATAATTAACGATTGGTAAATAATGTATCATTATGACCTAGTTTTACACGTATCTCGGCTGAACCCCAGATATACACTATCTCGGCTGTACCCCTATATAAGCTATTCCTTTTGCAGGGTTGTGCAAAAAGAATAGCCTATTTTTAATTCTATCTAGTAATCATTCCTTTTAAAAAAAAGACCACATTGACTGGTCTCTCAGCCAGATGTCTCATAAATTATCCATACCAGAGTTTGTTTAAGTCGTAGCTTTATGACATATAAAGGGAAAGAGCCTCATTGGTGTCTCTACAATATTCATGTTATGTTCCCTTCCCTGAATTAGATTACATTTTCTTGCTGAACAGTATATTGAATTAAGCTTACTGCTTGTTTCGCTGATATAGAAGCTTCAATTGGTGTATCACCTTCACTTATGACATACCCGAGCCTATGGTAACTACTAGAAACTTTCTCTACATGAAAAGGAAGATTAACAGTATGAATCTTTGCTACCCCAGTCACACTCTCCGCTTGTTCTACGTTGTGTACCCCTACATAGGTGCCTAATTGCTCCGGGATGCAAAATTGTATAGCAGCAGATTTAGATCGCTGCAATTCGATATGAATTGGCATTCCAACTGCTTGATCTAGAACAGCTTCTACCATATCCACTCCAGTAGCCATTTCAACTAAGTCTGGAATACAGTCACCCGCCAACCTTGGATTAATTTCCACTAAATAAGGATCATCATCTTTTACAATAAATTCTATATGCGCGGCCCCAGATTGCAGGTTAAATTCGGACAACAATTGAACACAATACTCTTCAAGATTTTTAATGGGACTTAAATCTTTTGAAGTCACATGACCGCTTTCCACTGCATGGATGCCATAAATGTCTTTTTGAGTTACTGAAATGAGCTTCCAGCCTTCTGAAGTGTGTAACATCTCTGCGGAATACTCTGCCCCCTGTATAAATTCTTCAATTAACCATTTTCTCTCTAAGCTATATCCTCTTTCGTTAATATTCCTTACCATTTCAACTTCTAAAGCGCGCTTGAGATCATCCTTACTATTACAGATAGATACTCCATTGCTTCCACTATCGTCTACAGGCTTTAATACGCAAGGGAACTTGATATCTATGTTATCTTGATTCGTATCTGGATCAACTAATGCAAATCCAGGTTGCTTAAATAATAGGTCTTGATCTCTCTTATTGAAATACTCTCTCATGAGATGCTTATATCTAACTAATTTTAAAGCATGTAAATCGGTAGCTGTCAGCTGTAAATTCTGAGCAATTTGTGTTGCCGGTATTAGGTGATAGTCATCAAATGCTAACACGCCATCAAATATATAATTTTCATCTGAGATTTTAGACATCATCTTTTCAACGTCGTATGTGTCTATCGTTAGGATCTCATCCGCAATATCTAAAGGATTATTCACTTTTATTGCATCATATTGTTTAATATCGCTGGTCCAAAAATGGACTTGATATCCCTTCCTTTGAGCGATTTTCATTGCCTTTGCACCAGTTCCAGTTGTATTTGTTTCAATAAATAAGATATTTTTCATTCTACTTAATCTCCTTTAATATTTGATAATTTTAGGCGTAACAGAGTTCCTTGAGAATCGGATTAGGAGCTGTGTTAAGGGCTTCTTGAAAAACATTTTTAATTACTCCAGCTGCTAGAGTGATATCAACTTCTGTAATGTGCTGATGTACGACTGCTCGTACTATATTTGGCAACCATGGGAACACTAATATTCCTTTTTGCTTACAGCGTTCTGCAAATATCTCAGAAGTGATCCCAAGATTACTAATATCAATGAATAGTATGTTGGTTTCGACTTGATCTTCGGCTATATGTATTGCGTCATGACTGTTAAGGCAACGTGCTAATAATTTTGTTAGTCTGTGATCCTCACGAAGTCTAACCATGTTGTTCTCCATGGCATAATGGGCTGCACGTGCATATATTCCTATTTGATGCAAGCCGCCACCAAACTGTTTACGGTACTTCTTCGCTTTACAAATAGCCTCATGAGTTCCCATTAACATGGAACCGAACGGAGCACCTAGCCCTTTTGCAAAACACACTGTAAATGTATCTACATTTTGAGCATATGTACTTAAGGGAACCCCTGTTGCCATATGAGCATTAAATAACCTTGCACCATCCATATGAAGGGCCAAATTATACTGCTGAGTGCATTCTCTTAGCTCTCTAATGATTTCTAAGGGGAAAGTCCGCCCCTGGTAATAATTAATTGTGTTTTCTATACTTACTAATTGAGGCTGGGCATATAAGTAACCACGTGGTTTAGCATGGATTAATTCTTCAACAATATCAGCCGTCAATAAGCCATCGGATGTCTTCGTAGTATTTAGTACCACTCTATTTAACATGACGGTTGAAGCACTCTCATAGAAGGAAATATGATAATTGACCTCAGTAATTATCTCATTTCCTTCCTCTACTTGACTTCTTATAGCTAATTGATTTGACATAGTCCCGCTTGGGATAAATAATGCTCCTTCGACTTGAAATAGCTCTTTACAATATGCTTCCAGCATATTCACACTTTCGTCTTCGCCATAGCAGTCATCTCCCATTTGTGCTTCAAACATTGCTTGTTTCATTATCTCTGATGGTGTAGTTAGAGTATCGCTTCTTAAATCAATCATTTAAATTCACTCTCCATAGTTTTCATTTTTCTCATGGTCTGTATTGTTATTAAAGATATTGATACTGCTAACACGTATAGTGATTACATATTGTTTATACTTTGGAAATTACAATTTCATCTCCTTCACTACCCTCACCTTGCTTTTTAATGCTAAGTATGCCGAGTGCCGTTAATACAATAGGAATAGCCAAGCAAATCCCTACTGCATAATATGCTTGTACAATATTACGCTCACCGAGATATCCTATAGCGATAGATGCTACGATACCAAGTATGAGTCCTAGCATAGAAATTAAAGTCATGACTCTTCCTACAAAGAGTTGGTCTACGTACTTATATACGAGTGACTTAGATAGCACTTTTACATTTCCTACAAAAAAACCAATGATTATGTACAAAATAAAGGCCTCGGAGTACCGACTAGATGTACTAAATAAAATGGTAAATCCGCCTAGCATTAAAAATGAAAGCATTAAGTAATATGCAGAGCCGTTTCGCGCTGACAGCCATAAACAGAAGGCTACTGAGATGAAGCTACCAATGCCTGCTGCACTATCGATTAACCCCAATGTAAACTCATTTCCATGTAATATATTCGAGTTAAACGGAGCAATTAAGATATTAATGGAACTGAAGAAAGGAGTAGCAACACAAGCAGCAAGCCCAAGACATAGCAAACCTTTATTTTTTATGAAATATTTCCATCCAACTGTAATGTCTTTGAAATAATTCCGATAACCAGTATTCTTAGCAGACACATGCTGTTCTTCTACATAATGCTTACATAGCCTAAAGTATAGAAAAGCACCTAAAAGGTAGACAAGACTGGTAAACAAAAGAGTAAAATTTGTTCCTAGATGTTTAAGTAATAGACCTGCTAAGATAGCTGAACTCATAAGTCCCACCTGCCATGAGGCTTGTGTGAGAGAAGTCCCTTGCATATATTGGTCCTTTTCCAGCATGACTTTAATCATGCTTTCCGCGGTAGGTCCCAGTATATACCACACGATGTAGCTTAGAAAAATTGAAGCGTAAACTACAAATAAGGATGAGATTCCTAAATAGCTCAATAACGGCACCATTGCAATGAATAAAAACCTAGCTATATTGCATGCAACTGCAATCTTAGCTTTATTAAATCGATCAATTACCACCCCAACTATGGGAGCTAGAAATACAGAAGGCAACATTGTGATGATAAGCATATAACCAATCGACATAACAGATTCTGTGCTCTTAGAGATAATAACAATGCTAGCTAAACTAAAGATCCCTTCTCCAAACATAGTGATAAGTGACGCAATAAAGAAAGATAAAAACGTTCGGTTTTTAAGAATATAAAGTTTTTCCATGTTTCCCCCTTTTTAAATCGTAGGATACGATATAAATACCTAAAAAAAGAGTTATCTCCTCGGATTTACATCGTTGAATACGATATAAACATCCGGTAAATTACTGATAAATCAATTTATATCGCTACATACGATATAATAACCTAAACTTAATGCGCTGTCAAATAAAAATTCTAACTATTTCCAATAAATAAAAGAAAACAACTTCTTTAGGACATTACATAGGATGGACATACTTAACATTTGACATTTTACTGTAATTGTCATAATATTTCGTTTCACACGATATAAAGGGAGGGTACATATGATAGCACAGAAACTAAATAAAGCATGGACAGATATTTACTATAGTTTGCATTACAATTATAAAGAGGTACTTACACATCAAAATATTCGTTTTCTTCAAATCGTCAGTAAAAACGAAGATGTGACCATACACTTTCTTTCTAAGGTAATGGCACTATCACACAATACCACTTCAGAACATGTTCAAAGACTTGAAAAGAAAGGGTATGTTATTAAGAAAAGAAATGCAAAAGATGAACGGCAAGTGATTGTCTCTCTAACGACAAAAGGACAAGATGCGTTAAAGCAGCATACTGAGCTAGATGAAGAAAAAATAAATCAAATCTTTGAATCCTTAACAGTCGATGAACAAGACAAGATACTTGATGCTTTTAACACTCTTGGCGGAAGTGCAAAGAAACTCTTTCCTGACAACTAAATAGTAGAACTTGACCGAAGGGATGCTATATTGCATCCTTATTCATCTGAAATTTATTACTTTTGTTAATATTAAGTGTCCAGAAAGTCGTACCTTTATGAACATTGGTCATTTTTTAGGACGGATAATATTTAAAAAGTAAAACTAAGTTTATATCTTTTTATAATTTGTAAAACACACCATTAAATATCCAAATAAAAACCCAGTGATCTCATGCACACATACTGATATCACTGGGTTTTATAAGTTTAACATTTTGTATGTTTTGTAAAACTCATTTTAGACCTATAAACAATAAACATATTCCACAGCGTTTACCTTTTGAAACACTTAAAAAGGTAGCATACGGAGGCAATTAATAAGACTGGCTAGAAACGCTCTTTGATTAATCATTTTCTGGACCAATAAAAAATAAGAGCACTATGACAAGTGCTCTTTCAAAAATTTGTATTGCTATTTATTGAATCTTAATAATAACTAACAAAAAGAAATTGGAGTTTGCTTACTGTTATATAAGATATGAAAAATTTATTGTTGCTTAAATCACTAAGAACTTTCTTAGTGAAATTGCTGTTGACCACCTAATTGTTGATCTTGTTGACCGCCCATTTGCTGGCCTTGTTGTCCACCCATTTGTTGGCCTTGTTGACCGCCCATTTGTTGGCCTTGTTGACCGCCCATTTGTTGACCTTGTTGACCGCCCATTTGTTGGCCTTGTTGACCGCCCATTTGATCAACTTGCGATTGAGCTTGAGAAATGGCTTGATTTATTTGGCTTAATGTTTGATTAGACTGTAAATACTGTAATCCTTGGTTTAGTGTTTGAATTGCTTGTTGAATAGTTTGCTGTAATTGTTGATCAGCCTGTTGCATTTGTTGTTGAGATTGTTGGCTAAATTGTTGCAGTTGTTGCATCAGTTGATTGGCTTGCTGTAAGCCTTGTTGTCCACCCATTTGTTGACCGCCCATCTGTTGGCCTTGAGATGCTTGAGATAACGAGTGTTGCAACTGTTGAATTTGATTTTTAAGACTAGTTAATTCTTGTGAAACTTCTAAATCAGCAGCTTTACGTGCTACAGCTTCAACTTTTTTCTCAGTTCGTTTGTCCATTTTATATCCTCCTTTTGTACCCACATAATAGTGCGGAACATTTTTATAATGTTCCAATTTTTATTTTTAATACTAACAAATAAAATTTAGTGAATGAGGAAAAGACACATAAAAATATTGCTCGAAACGCAAATAGGACAAGCTAACCGCTTGTCCTAAAGAGAGGAAAATATCAACATGACTCGTATTGGTAAAGGGATTCATGAATAGTATGAGTCAAATCAAAAAAGATATACAAATATGACAGGCAAAGAATCTTTGCCTGTATGTGGGGTTAATGAGTCAGTCAATTGTGATAAGTTGCTTTCTCATTACAAAAAGAGTGAAGTCAATAATTAAAAGGACTTATAAATAGGATGTGTAGTTTTTCTGAAAATATGTAAAACAAACTAGTATTCAGTTTTTCAAACAATACATGGTACTGCTAAACATACCTTTTCTTCTAGCTGCTGTTAAACATACCAATATCCAAGATATTTCTTTTAACGAAACATGTATCATATTAATACTCGCTGGAATCCCAAGACTTAATAATAGTTTTAATAAATCCAAATCCATACGAAGATATTTTCGTACTGTCTCATCTAATTGCAGTAGATGATTCTTCTTTAAATAAATAAGCGTAACAACAAATGTTACAATTGTTGAGATAACAGAAGCATAAGCGGTCCCATACACATCAAACTTCGGCATTCCTAGCCAGCCAAAAATTAAAATAGGTAATAAAATCATATTTAAAGCTGTACTAATAATTAAGAAATAAAATGGTGTTTTAGAATTTCCTGTACCTCGCATAAATGTTGTATAGGCAAAATATAAGAATAAAAATGGCATGTAAATAACTAAAAATCACTTAAAAATTTGCTGAGGTTGAACGAAATAAATAAAATTCTTTTTTCATTGTCAGCCTTTATGTCTGAACCGATTCTTCTGTGCTAACGGATTGTTGCTTTTTCATGAACATAAATAACATAAATACCGTTATTATCGAACGATAAATATGAAATGACGCTGTTAATTCGCACCTAGATGCAAAACCTTTCCCTTGAAATACAGGCGTAATTTCAAGCTCTGGTATATCAATAATATGCATATATTCTCCAGCAACTCCGACAACCATTCCTTTTATTGACCACGCAAAACCTGTTATGATTCCAGTACTAGCTGCGTCCCCTGTTCCAATTTGTGAATGCCATCTCCATTGATTGATTTTAACTTTTTTCAGATTTTTTTTTAGTACAGAATGAATCTCTTGCAACTTTTTTACTATCTCTCCAATACTATCAATCTGTGCCATTACTTTATTTTCAATACCGCCCTCTTCTTCTGCTTTTTCAATTTTTTGTCCAGTCTTTTTTTGCTGCTTTTCTATTCTTTCTAACACATCAAACGTATATTTAAATTTCCATATTTTCACTTGCAGTAAACATTGTTTTTCTATTTCTGTATATAAGAAAGTAACTTTCAAAGATATTTTCAAAAATAACATAAACAAAATAATCAATAAAAGAATCCCGATCCCAATTACAAGCCACTTCATGTTTATCATCCTTTCATTCCATACCCATTATCGACATGTCCAAGAAATATTATACGAATTCAGAAAATTATGTATGAACAATCATCTTTAAACAATGAAAGACATATAGCGTCTATATTAAAATTCTTGTTGTACAATCATGATAATAAAATAGCATGGTAGAATGTTGATCATTAAAAAGAACAAAAAATATACGAGTTTCGAAATACTACTATATAACTAAAAACACCTCTTACTATCGAATTTAATTAAATTCGATAGTAAGAGGTGTTTCTGCTTGTTCTATTCCATTAAATCACTATATATATTGTTCTACTTCAATTAGGCTATTTTATATTTATGAGCTAACAGTACGTTAATGATAAATCTTATATTATATCCTATTATTGATTATTATTTTCTCGAATTTCTTCAGAAGGTTCTTCTGTTGGATCTGGCTCATCTTCATCAACGCCATTGCAACCACATAACAAACCTACAGATAAAACAGTAGACATAAAAGCAAGTAAATATTTTCTTTTCTTCACGAAATTATTGCTCCTTTCAGTTAAATATTTATGCTATTATCATCTACTTTTAAAAAGAGAATATGCTGAAGTTTTTTCAGTATTTTTTTCCTATACATCCAATTAGAATTAAATCTAATTATCGAAAAACTAGGATTCTTGGATATCTGTAAGACTACCTTAAAATGGAAAATAGAGTTAACAATCATAATTACTCTGTATACGAAATTGTGCTTTTTCAAATACTGTAAGCTAAAATACTTTCAATAGGAGTGAAAAAAGTGATAAGAAACAAACGTGCAGTGATTCACTTATTGTTATTATTGGTTGTTATGGCCGTTTGTATATGGTCTGTTATTAATCCTGCAAAATACTCAACATGGGCAGCGGAGGCTATTCCTGCCATTTGCGGTCTATTCATTATAATTGCAATGTATAATAAGTTTCGTCTCACCACTCTCTCTTATATGATTATTACAATATTATCTATTACAATGTTTGTCGGTGGACATTACACATACTCAGAGGTGCCTCTTTTTAATTGGATACAAGATGTTTTTGATTTAAAACGAAATCACTACGATCGATTTGGACATTTGATAAAAGGCTTGTTTACCATTGTGATAAGAGAAATCTTATTACGGAAAACCCAACTAACTGAAGGCCCTTGGTTAGTTACGATTAGTATAAGTATTTCACTTGCCATCGCTGCATTATACGAAATTATTGAATGGTTAGCTTTTCAACTAGCAAAGGGAGGAAAAGGGGCAAAAGACTTTTTAGGTATGCAAGGTGATATATGGGATGCGCAATGGGATATGTCACTTACCTTAGTAGGTTCGATTCTTACGTTGCTCATCCTTTCAACATTACATAACCGGCTATTAAAAAAGAATTTATAAAATTCCAATCCAATAATACATAGCTTTTCATTTCCTTTTTTAATTTTTCATAAAACCATTGTGAATGTTTTGATAAAAACACTTAGGTAACATTAGGGGGTCCGGCTTAAAAATCAAGAATTATTAGTATAAGTTGGCATCATAAATTTCTATAAAATATCGCATCATAAATTATGTGGAATTGAACCTAGTGTTTCTTTTTACGATTTTTTACAGGGGGGGGATAAAAATGAATATTCTTAACTTCTTGATGTCATCATTGAATTCCGGAAAAATAATCCAAAAAATGCTTGAGTTATTCGGAAATAAAAAGAAGAAAAATAAAGGATGGATTTGGGCTTCTTTACTAGGATTAGGAACAGTTTTAGGGTTATTAGCAACACGTAATTCAAGTATGATGAGACCGATAAAACATACGTTTCAAGGTTTTCAAAATAAAACAAGAACATTTATTCAACCTAAAATAAACTTAGCAAATATGGAATTTGCTGATGAAATTACACCTAACAACCAAAAGAGACATGGTAATCAAACTAATAATCATCACCATTACAAGACAAAAATCCCATCAAAACAACAGTAAATAGATAGCCGGTTCTTTATTTTACAGGGAACCGGTTAATTTATGTCTAAACGTACAATCTTCTTTTTTGAAATGGTGATCCCTAATACATCCTTAAAGTAATCATTGATTTATACAAAAAACTGCAAATTATCATTTGTAGTTTTAATATACTCAGTTATTGTTAAAATTATTGGACAAGACATCCAAACTGGATGGGCTTCTCTTATGGTCGCTATCACATTCTTCAGTGGTGTGCAACTGCTTGGTCTTGGTATTGGTATTGTCGGTCAATATATTGCTCGTATTTATGACGAAAGTAAGAATCGACCAATTTATGTTGTAAAAGAGACTGTGAATATAGAAGAGGATATAGCTGTATACAATAAGGGCAAAATAAATAGATCTTAAATATACTAAAAGAATTGTAGCACGTGTATTTCACTGCCATAATTCTTTTCTTTATTTAGATTAAATAATGACTGCAATCTAGTCTTTGATTCACTTAATTGTTAAGACTTTTCTTTTTTATAAAACTAATCGAAATAAAAAAACAACACCACAACACCTTATTAACCCAGGGATAATTTCTTTCGTTTGGGAAATTTTATAAATAAGTTTTTTAAAATTTCTTGAGGTGCGATCAATGTTTTTAAACCAGAATAACAAAGAAATAAAGTTACTTGTTTTTGCAGCAATCATACTCATTCTTTATTTGTCTCCTTTATTTATTCTTGGAGAAAATGCGCATATTCGCGTTCATGATAATCTTGATTCCAATTTGTCCTGGTATAAGGTTTTGGCAAGGAGCGGAGAGATAATAGGTCCGATTGATGCTACAATTCCACAGGTGATAAACAATCGATTGTCAAGAAACGCATTTAGTACGGAATTTAGTGGTATTGTTTGGTTGTATGCTTTTTTTCCAAGTATGGTTGCGTATGCATTGAGTCAAACGATTACAAGAGTGGTTGCGTTTATAGGGATGTATGTTCTTTTAAAACAACATTTTTTACCTAGAGAGGAATGGAGGGTCATTTCAGTAGGAGTTTCATTAGCTTTTGCTCTTACTCCTTTCTGGCCGTCAGGAATGCTTAGTACTCTTGGAATGCCTCTTGCACTTTGGGCATTTTTAAATATTCGAAAAGGAAAAAGATCATGGAAGAACTATTTCGTACTTACTCTTATTCCTCTATATTCGAGTATTGTTTTAGGTTTTTTCTATTTTTTGAGCGGCATGGGGATCCTTTGGTTAATGGAATTAGTAATAAAAAAAGAATGGAACTTTCGTTTTCTTTTTTCAATTATTTATATGACGCTCATTTACATGATTGTAGAATATCGCTTAGTATCTTCCTTTTTTTTATCTACTGCACCTAACAGTAGAGATGAATATTTTCATGCAAGATTATCGTTATGGCGGTCTCTTCGCCTCACAATGAAAAATTTTCTTTTAGGACATACCCATGTCATGACAGTCCATACATTTGTTATTTTACCTATCATACTTATTGCGTTGTATTTTATTATTACTAAGAAACAATGGAAGCAAGAAAAAATCTTTGTTTTTTTGTTCTGGTTTAACATAGCTTTGTCAATTTGGTATGCTTTTTGGTTTTATAAAGGTTGGCTTCCATTAACAAAACGTTTTCACATTTTAGATACATTTAATTTTGCACGTTATCATTTTTTACACCCGTTAGTTATCTATGTTTTATTCGCTCTTGGATTAAAAGTTTTATGGTTACAAGGGAAAATATGGAGACACGCTGCAATAGGTTTTGTGGTAGCTCAAATTATTTTGTTAAGCTTTTTTAATGAGGAACTTATTTTTAAAAATAAACCTTCAGTAAAGGAGTTTTTTGCAGAAGAACAATTCCAGGAGATAAAAGAGTATATCGATTTACCTTTGGAACAGTACCGTGTCGCTAGTATTGGTTTACATCCTGCTATCGCTCAGTACAATGGATTCTACACACTTGATACATATAATAATTTTTATCCTCTATCATATAAATATGAATTTCGAAAAATAATCGAGAAGGAACTAGCGAAGAATAAAACGATTCGTACGTATTTTGACGAATGGGGTGGCCGCTGTTATATTTTCATCGATGAACTTGGAAAACACTATATGTTTACAAAAAAATCAAACAAACGCTTAAGAAATGTAGAACTAAATATAGAACACTTCAAAAAAATGGATGGTCGTTACATATTTTCTGCCGTCCCTATTGAAAATACAGTAGAAAACAATTTATCCCTTGAAAAAATATTTACATCAAACACATCCGCTTGGAAAATTTATTTATATAAGGCAATATAGATACTTGAAATAGATTGCTTCTCTCGATGTAAATTCATAAAAACCAAACACTGAAATGCCTTTTTTGAAGAATAATATAATTAGAAGCACCTTAATTATTTACCAACATAAACAAAAGCGTATATTTAGACAAGCAAAAAGAACTTGTAGGAACCCTACAAGTTCTTTTTGAGGTTGCAGCCAATACACAGGACACACAAAATATCTCATTATGCAAATCGGGGAAACCATCTTGTATATGGTTTGATTCCATTATATAACAAATTGTAATTATTTAAGATTCCATTTTTGAAAATTATGTAAATTTAGAAAACGAGATGTTGCGGCGGGTTACTAATCCCTAAAAATACCAATTATTTGTTTTGCACAAAATACTTTTAATCAACATCTATAACATAATAAATCATGAAAAATATAAGTATAGGTAAATAGAGAAGAATGTAGGATTCTTATATAAAGGCATATATTTATAGTTAGAATTAATTAACTATAAGAAAATGAATTTCATATTGTAATTCCTATATATATGTAAATGGAGGTTTTTTTATTTATGTGATGAAAAAATTAGGTATAGAAAAATTAAACAGACGTTTGTTTAAAATATTTTAGTTATGAATCAATGTGTGAGGTATGATGGATGAGTTCCGTGTTCAATTGTCCATTTAGTTAACTTCTCATTTATTATATAAATTTTATATAGTAAAGAAAAAGCATCCGCTATGGATGCTTCCTCTAAAAATTTATCGCTACAAGTTCTTCTTAACGTTTTTTCATGAGAAGTAATTAACTTTTAAACTTTTTTTAATATTCGAAACCACTATTTGTAATCCAATCCATATTTTATTGATACCAATATAGTTACAGGTATGCTAAAATTCATTTGAAACATTGCTTTTGGGAATACAATTGCTATCATAATCGCAATTTATTTTCAACAAACTGATTGGGTTTTAACCCAAATTGTGGTTTTATTCCGCAGTCCTTAACAAATTGTTAAGGACCTTTTTTATTTGTCCTTTAGTTGCGAAAAAATAAAATTTACAAAGATATAAAATTTTCATAATGGGGGTAGTTAAAAATATTAGCTTGATGGCCATGGGGTACAGCCGAGATACGTGTATATCTCGGCTGTACCCCAACTAGAGTAAATGCACCAATCGTATCCATATAAAACAATGGTTGATTATAAAAAAAGAAGCTATGTTGAATATTTTTCAACATAGCTTCTTTTTATTTCATTATTATCGACTAAATCTAAGAGCTGTTAGAGTATTTGGTCCTTGTACAAATAAATTAGGATTTCCTACAGTTACTCGAACTTGGTATCTAACATCAAAAAGTTGAGTTGTTGGAACATCTACATGTGAAAAAGGAGTTTGGATTTGATCATCATCACCCTCATTATCAATTTCAAATACTTGTGTATAAATGACCTGAGGTGTTCCTGATAATGGAGATGTTCTTGTAATGGTTAATGTAACTGTTTAAAATACATTGTTATTGTTATTTAGACTGATGATACCACTCAGCCATACACGGTCCCCTGTATTTATTTTATCAAAATCTACTGTTAAAATTGGAAGTGGTGCTGCTGGAGCAGGAGGAACGAGTATGGGAGCAGTAATTAATCTTTCATCATATTGAAATTCGATAGATTCTTTATTATGGCTATGGCAAGATGAACCTCTATAGTACTTGTCATCGCATTCACCACAAGATGAACTTTTATAATATTTGTATTTTCTATCATAATAGCTTCCTATTGTAACCACCCTTTCTAGATTAGAATATATAATTCTATATAATTTATTCATAAAGAAAAGATTGTACTATATCCTATTGAATCTATAAAGGTTGCAACATTTATAAAAAAGTTGCGATACTCTGTCACTTGCAATTAAAGACTTCTAAATGAGTTTTAATCAAACTTTATTTCAAATCAACATAAACAAGTAAATTTGGATTAAAGGAAAAAAGAGATAGCTTTATAAGCTTTCTCTTTTTATTTTGGTTATTAGTATCGAGTGATAATTCTTGTAGAACTGTTTGCGTGTTCTTTGCAATAATGAAAAGCTTTATCTAGTAAATCATTGAAATTTTGTATTCTTCTTTTTGAAAAAACTAATAGGTAATTTTCTTGATAATACTTATATACTTCTTGAATCTCTTCAATAGCATAGTAATAATGGTTTCCTTTGCTTACTCCATGAATTGGTTTTGAATTGAAGCGATTAAGCTTTAAAATTCGTAAGGCTTAACTTTCAGAAGATTCCTGGCACCGTACATATGAGTCGATTGCACGAATTGTTAAAATAACTGGATTTGCTTCTACGATCATAATGATTACCCTTCTCTTCCAGATGTTTATATCATTCAAAAAAACTTATTTTACAGATGAATATACATCCTATGATTGTTAATCAGTCATTATTAACTCCTCAATTACTTTAATATTATTAAGGGTCTCCTCATCAGTTGGTAAGAAACGAAGAACCATTTTATTATGATGATAAGTCTGTTTATAGTCTTTTAGCTGAAAGTAGCAAAATGCTAATTGTTTATGCGGTAACCAAGTTTTAAAGGGTTGTTGTTCAATGAAATGGGCAGAATTAGCTGAAGGTGCTTCTATAGCTTGATTATACCAATAGGCAGCTTGAGAAAACTGATTATTCTTAAGAAAGAATTCACCTAGGCGACAGCTAAATTCCGGTTGAGGAATATCGTATTCTAAAGACTGAAATGTGATTTCTATTTCCTTTTTAAAATTTCCGATTAGATGATAACAACTAGCTAATTTATGCATAACAAAAAGCCTGTGTTCTAATTGGATATCTTCGTAGTCTAAGAACTTGTTATAAAATTCAATGGCTTGTTTATATTTTTTATGTTTATGTAATTCTCTGGCATAATGAAATATATCGTGAGCTGTCATTTTACCTTTATTTTTTTTCAAAAATTGTTCATATAGTTTGAGATTTCGATCTGATTCATTATCGGCATAATTTTTTTTATGGGTGACTATGATATCACTTTCGAGAGAATTATACTGATCATGAATACTTAGATCTTCATGAACAACGCCACGCCATTGAAAGTTTTTACTTCTTCTAACTAATCTATTGCGGCGAATGCTGGTTAAAACATTATTAAATTTATCAATTTCCGCATGATAAATCATGGAAACCGCATCAATTTTTTGAGTGAGTGATTGTTTTAAATTAAGTAGCTTTTTACGTTCTTCTGGTAAAAGTATATCATCAGCGTCTAACCATAAGATGTAATCCATTGAAGCTTGATGGAAAGAATAATTTCGAGCTGCTGAGAAATCATCTATCCATTTAAAATCTAAAATTTGTTTCGTCCATTTACTGGCTATTTGTTTCGTTTGATCTGTTGAGCCTGTATCTACAATAATAATCTCATCAGGGATGTCTTTAACTGATTCTAAACATCTATTAAGTGTTTCTACTTCATTTTTTACAATCATACATAAACTAATTGTAATCATCTAAGCACCTCTGTTATAGATATCTTTATTTTATTTAAATTTGGATTTTTCATCTAAAACGTAATACCTAAACGAATCTCAATAGGTGGGGCTGTAAGTAGTTCACGTTGTAGTTCTCGAATTGTTTTTATAGCTCGTGGTTCAACTATCATTTCAAGAACAATATTCCGGTACTTATTCACATCATCTAATATCTTTGCCCCAGTTTTCGAGAATGGTCCGGTCACAAGCTAAATGTAGCTTTTTCTCTCCCATAAAATCACCTCATTTTAGTTTATTTTTATTTATGTTGTTCTTAAAAAATGCTAAATGTAATTTTTTACATGAGATATTAGCTTAATTTTTGGTACAACCCATGACCATCAAGCTAATTTTTTGAATTATCCTCAAAACGAAAAATTGTACTATTAAAAGTAAATATGGAATCAGAATGCCAATCAATTATTGCAAGCATGCTATCTAGCTGTATAGCTAATGTTGTGAGTCATACCTGATTAAACGATTTCTATAACAACGAAAAAGACTCTCCTAAAGAAGAGGGCACTGAAAAACTTACGTTTTTCGGTTTATAAACCGGATGCAAAACAAGAAAGGCGACTTTTCATTCAATTTTGAATGAAAAGTCGCCTTTCCCTTTATTCTTTTTTACTTTGTTTCTTTTATCAAGGTTAGGATTCGTTTTAAATTGACAGCGAATATAGCCATTGCACCTTGCATTTGCATACCAATCAGACCCGAGGAAGATGCCACATCATACCCGTGTCTATGCTTAAGTTCACTATTTTTCGCTTCAATTTTATAACGTTCTTTCCCCTTTTCTTTAAAATATGCACTTTCTTGAAATGCTTGTTGTTCCTTATGTTCAGTAGATTTAATTGTCACAGAATATGTTTTACTTTTAGCGCCTTCTTTGTAACACCCACTTTTGAATGGACATACTTTGCATTTTTCAATATCAAAATAGTAGGTATGACTTTGACTATTGTTTGTTCCCTTTTTACCCGTACGTGCTCTACGAACGGCCATATGTCCAGCTTTACAGACATACATACCCGCATCTTTATTAAACTCAAATTCATCTTCTTTTTTACGTGGCCCTTGTGTCACAATAGGGTTTAATTTCGATACTAATTGTAATTGATTTTGGTTGGCATATTGAATATTATTTTTCTCAGAATAAGCAGTATCTCCAATAACTGTATCAATTTCCATCCCTGTTTCACGACTTTTTTCAATCAATGTTTGAAGGTATTTTCCATCGCTTTTTTCACCCGTTGTAATCACCGCAGCTGTAATGATGCGTTCTTCATTCATCGCAATATGTGTTTTATAACCAAAGAAAGAAGAATCCGCTGTTTTATGTCCAATTCGCGCATCAGGATCTTGCGAAAATTGGAGGTGTTCTTGGTGATCTTCTACGATTTCTTTTAAATAATTCAGTTTCTCTTTCACATTTGGATATTCACGAATGATTTCCTCTTTTTCTACTGTTTCAATTACTTTTTGACAATATTCAAGTTCGTCACTTAAGTCATCTGTCATTGTTTTTGGTGGGAACTTTCCCTTCATTCCTTCGTCAACTTGATAAACAGCTTTGCGGAGTAATTTGGATTTCTCCATTACAAATTCTTTCGGCGATTTTTGATTGAAGCGTGCTTTTGTATGTGTGGCATCAACAATAATAGATTTATTTTTAATCAAGTTTTTTTCGAGTGCAATTTCCACTGTTTTTTGAATGAGCATGTCAAGTAACCCTACATCTGTCAGACGAAGCTTGCGGAACTTCGTTAATGAACTAGGGTCAATGACCATATCTTCTGGTGCCATATCTAAGAAATATTTAAAGGACATATCGTATTTTGAGCGTTCCACAACATCTACATCTGATAAATCAAAAATAGATTTTAGTAATAAATATTTAAACATACGAACAGGCGGCACTGCATTGCGACCGTTATCGAGACAATATTTATCTTGTAGTTCTTCTAAAACAAAAGAAAAGTCTACCAGTTCATTAAATTGACGAAGCATATTATCCTTTGGTACAACGATATCGTAAATCGCCATAAATGGACTGAGGTTAAGAGATTGTTGATTAGAAATCATCCGAGACACCACCTAGAATTAGTATAGTTATTATACATGAAAAAAGCGAAAGCTTCCTCGATTTCATCGAGGAAGCTTTCGCTTTTTAAACTATAAGGACTTTTTCAGTGCCCTCCTAAAGAATAGAGTCTTTTCTTATAATATTCACATAGTTTTCGGATGTGAAAGTAACCTTAATTATCACTCTTAGTGTTTTATATTCGCTTTAAGGATTGACTCCTACTCCAAATGGACCATTCCTCACTGGAATAGTCGTAATCACGCCATTTGTTAGCCCATCAATCACCGAAACGTTGTTACTATTTAGATTTGTTACGTAGATAAGGTTAGTAGATGGATTAACTCCTACTCCAACTGGATTAATCCCTACTGAAATAGTCGCAATTACAGCATTAGTCGCTCCACTAATCACGGAAACGTTATTATTATAACCGTTTGCTATATAAATTCGATTGGTAGATATTAACCCCGTTGGTCCGGTTGACCCAGTCGATCCTGTCGGAAATGTAAAAGGAGGAATTGATGGAAGTTTCGAACCAATTAAATTCGGATCGAATGCCAATCCGTATAGAATCTCATGTGATTCAAACTCATTTTTCTCTGACATATGTCACCTCCGAAAATATTTATCATAACTTAATAAATGCAGTTAGGTGACAAAACGACATTAATAAGGACTTCATCTTTTATATGTTTAATCGACGCCCTAAAAAAATACTTTATACTACGAAAATATGATAACAACAAAGACATACTGTAATTTTATTTCATCATAAAAGAGATTTTTTATAGAAGCGGAAATTCTACCGTACAAATATACTTTTTACTGGAGAATTTGCTGAAATTATATACTAATTACATTCTCCCGGTCCCGGACCACATTGACTCAGATCTTCAGCAGCAAGCACTAAATTAAAAAGATCTGCAGTTTTTTGACCCAAAACCGGGCTAAGTACAGTTTCTCCACCAGCTTGCTGTATATTTATACCAACTACTAGATATCGTCTGTCAAAAGGATTCAACCAAAGTCCACCACTCGCCCCATGTCCATTTGGATTTCCTAGCATTTCAATCAGTCCATCCCCTACCCTTCCTGGTTCTCCTGTTACGCCGTACATAATCCTTGCATTATCGTAGTTATCTGAATACCAATAGCATGAAATTATCGAGAGAATGAAAATCCATAACTTAATAGGGGTAGCACCAAAACAAAAAGATGAGCTAATTTCTTAAAATGACTAACTGTAGAGGAAAAAAGTTCTCATTTAGAGGGTACTTCAAAACCTTAGCTTGATGGTGATGTGACGCTACCCCATAAAACACATAGAGCGATATCCCCCTCTATATCAGTAATAGCGATAGAACGATTTATTTTTTAACTTTTTGTGTACATGTGTACAATTACACATGTACACAAAAAAGATCCCTTCATACAAAGGGATAGAGCGGTACAACTTTATTTCAAAGGTACAACAATCTGCTTGATATAAACTGCATCTACTTATATAAGAAAGCTTATAGAACACCATAAAAAAAGGGCTGTAAGCCTCTCCTCTTACAATCCCTCATTAATCACCATTAAAGGATAAAGCGTTCATCTAATACCATATACCCATATAAAATTATACTCTAACTCCACATTATTTATAACTAAAAGGATGCGGATATCGACTCCTTTTTTACCTATTCCTTTTCTTCATCATATTTCAAATTTACCCACCTATCTTTTAACTTTAGCCCATTTATAGTTAAATTCTCCACCAAAATCGTTGGTCACAATATCTTTGACAAAAGAACGTTGTAAATATGATCTTCCTTGGTGGTAGATCGGCGCTACTGCTCCATCTTCTAATAAGATTTTCTCTGCTTGTTTCATTGCTTCCCAACGAGCCTTTTTATCATCAGCTAAATCGGTTTTTACTTTATAAATTAGTTCATCATATTGCTTATTTGAATACTTATCAAAGTTATATGTACTATCTGTCGTAAATAAGTCTAAGAAAGTAATAGGATCAGGAATATCAGCCCCCCCCGACATCAATATCTATGTCATAATCCCTACTTAATAACAATTTTTATCTTCAATACGGTATGTGAAATTATAAAAAAATACTCTATAAGATTATATTACAATTCAACGGAATCAAGGATGTTTGTAGTAAATAAAGGTTACAGTCTTCAATATAAATATCAGTCATCTTTCAATAACGTATACCTTTGTGAGTTATTATACAAAATTCACATGTCGGAATGAGTATAATGCCAAACATGCAATACTCTCAAGAGCTGCCGCTTAAAGGCTACATATACAACGTTCTTTTTAGTGTATATTTTCATTGCAATTAACTGTTTTGTAAAATTTCTCAATCCACAAAGTACTAACTATATAAAATGAGTTCATACATATTTATTAAATACATTTTAAGTTCATATATAACTAAATAATTTAGGAGCTGATTAGCATGGCAAGTAAACCACTAGTAATAACGCTTCCTCCTATATCAAAAACCAAAATTACTTTTTATTCTTCTTCTGGTGAAGTAATGAAGCACACTTTTTTTACAAACGAAACTTCAGAACCTATAGCAACGTTTGCATATTGTCCTATAGGATTTGAAAGATTTGAAACGAAAAAAATGCCAGTCTTTATAAAATAATTTTTTCATAGACAATTCCCTAAGTCCACTTGATTTCAGGGGATTATTTTATATCAAATAATGCTTTTGTTCATTTAAATCCAATTAACTATTATTTGAAAAATAAGAAAAAATTATCTGATGTTTTTTCTTAATACTCATGATATTATTTTGTTGCTGATGTTCATCAACCCGAGCATTCAGTAACACCATCCACAGACTCTACTCTCATCCTTCCCTTTTGAGAGTAGAGCTTCTATTTATAAAACCTTCCTTAACACTCTGTATATTTGTACAAAATTCAAATTTTGTTTAATTAAATACTTCAATTACATGTAAAAATTACGTAAAGATTGCTATGATTCAATCCTTCCACTCTAGAAACGTTATATAATGAAATTGCAAACATTAGGTTTGCACCTTTCTGTACGACATAACTATTTGCTAGGAGCAAATCCTAGCCTTTTTATTTATCCCCAGTTGATCCGAAGCCCAGATTTCCTCTTTCTTATTATTAATTCCAAACTGCTTCGCAATCATTTTTGCAGCTTTTTCTAAAGTCATACCATCTTGCTTACTCAACTCTACTAACTGTTCAATAAGTACAACATCAAACCCTGTATATTCCCTTTTCCCTCGACTATTTTTCCTTGCATCAAATCCTTTACATTCAAGAACATCCGAATACTTTCTAAGTGTGCTATCACTTACTCCTAAACGACCATAGACCTCACTGCTATACTATTCTCCGCTTCCGACATAGCGCTACGCCACCTCCTATTAGAGAATTTCAATACATAGTGGCTGATACCTTTAAGAATCCATCGACTAAGCTCGCACAGTCTTTTCCATGTTTTATCGAAATTATACACTTCCACATAAAGCCATAATTAAAGATAGAAACCTTTTAAATAAACCCATTACATAACAAAAAAGAAAAACATCTCTGAACAAATCATGCAGCAGATTGGATTTAAATCTCACTTATCCTTAAAAAGGTGTTATATACGATAAGAAAACCACAGTGAATACAGATTAGAAATCATCTCTTAATAAGTAATTTATATATATCTATAGCTTTACAATGAAAAAGAACGAAGAATCATATTATGTAACACCTTTACGAACGCAAAATAAGAAGGGAGTCGTATTTTAGATTCAACTGCATTTCAACTCCCAGATGTATTTTTATCGGTTTATCCAGGTGTAAGAGGATACAGCCATACGGCTGGGGTAAAAATTCAACTTGAGTATAATTTGTTAAGGGGGCAGTTCCTACATATTCATACAGGTTCAGGTAAACAACGTAATCGTACGTACGGCTCTCTGTGTGTCTCAACTATGACAGCGAATGATTTATGTATCCAAGGCATGCAAATTAGCGGCGAATACATCGCTATACTATCTATCTCCTTAATCTAATCGGTCATATTCTTTTCTAGTAATCTGATTACATTGAACATGAAGAGAATTTTATTTAAGCCTATAAATTCACAGTATATTTCTCGATAGGTTCGGTAAATAATATAATGTGTATTTTTTCACAAAAAGGGATATGGAGGAGATATAATTGTCTAAAAATCTAAAATTAGCATTTTCTGGTGGTGGATTTAGAGCGTCTTTTTATGCATTAGGAGGATATAAGCGTTTAGTTGAGTGTAAGTTAGATCAATCTGTATCCAGTATTAGCTCTGTTTCTGGTGGAAGTATTACTGCGGCCGCTATCATGATTGCACTACATAAAGGTGGTTCCTTCCGAAATGTACATGATTTTGAAGAACGTGTGATTAACCCCTTAGTAAAATTAGGTCAAATCGACCTGCGAACAAAGTTACTTACAAATTCCTTTACAAAACAAGCATTATCTTTTAAATCCATTCGAGAAAAATGTAGTAATGCACTTCCAAATTTATTGGATGAGTATCTATGTGAAGGGATTCGAATGAAAGACTTGAAAAGTCTTCCTATAGACTGGTATTGCAATACAACATGCTTAGATACTATGAGGATGTTTTATTTTTCGACTGATCATATGTATGGAACTTATATTGGACAAACAACTAATATAGATGATATTACGGTTTCTTATGCTGCATCTACCTCAGCAGCTTTTCCAGTATTATTTTCCCCTATTTCTTTATCTCTAGAAGATAGGGTATTTAGTGATCCAGAAAATAGAATGCAAGGAAGTCCTTTATTACGATTTGAAAAAATTTGGTTTTCTGATGGAGGAGTATTCGATAACATCGGGACTGAACCATTAATCTTGCCAGATGGTGAGATTAAAACAAATAAATATCCGGCACTTGCAAAACATAGAAAAGAACCAATGAAATTTATTCCTAAAACTAAAAATGAAATTTATATTGTTTTAGATGCCTCTGCATCTGAAAAAGTATGGAAAGAAAATGAGAAGCCTTCATATTTTGAATTGAATAAAAGGATTTTAGACACCTCTAATAGTCAAATTGTAGTATTAAGAAGGAAATTGTTACGTAATCTAGATCCCAAAATATACCCAGGATTACAACTCATTCTTAGTAAGTCTATCCAGACTTTATTAGATAAGAATAATAATCCTTTCTATACCGACCAAATCACTTTACCAGACTATCAATTGCCACCTCGCTCTACAGATAAAGAGGATATTGAGATGCTTTTAGCTGGGCTTCGTACAGATTTAGACGGATTCCATGACAGTGAAATTCATACCTTAATACGTGCAGGGGAAATCAGAATGGACATTGCATTAAGAATGTTACTACCAGAATATATGGAGAATATGAAAGGAACCTCTAATCCTATATTTCCATCTGAAGATTTAGAACACCTTAAAGATATATTACATAAAGGAGGAAAGCATAGATTTACAGGTAGCTTTTTTCAGCACCTTCACGATACTGATAAGGATTAAAAACGTAAACAAAAAAATGTACATTTCCTCTGAAGATGTACATTTTTTTGTTTTGGATTGTATAACCATTTGTTGAAAGAATTTCTTCATAACTATTATGATACGTGAAATTTTATTGGTTGGATTTGTTGGTGGCTATAATAATGTCATACATTCATATCCCCATATAGCGGTTGCATCTCAAAAAAATAAAATAAAAGAACAACATCTAAATGGCTCAGAACCCCTAGAAAATGATAACAACTTATACTCAATTTCATATGAAATATTTGCTGAAAGATGTGAACCAGTTAAAGGCACCATTTCAGTTTCTCTAAAAGAAATCTTCAGTTTTTAACGTATTCCCCGAAAAAATTCTCCTTCCTCAAGCGTGTGAAGGGCGTAGCCCAACGATAGGTGGGAGATGAATTTCGGTTTGGCATAGCCAAAAACTTTTGATAAACTAGCTATATGAATTTCTTTGATAACTTGATATAGAAGGTTGCAGGAAGAAAATAGAGTGCGAAAACCAAGCCATTCGGTTCCTGCGTAAAATATCAACCGTACCAAAAGAGCGTCCATGCGTTGGACATCTAGGGGTGGAACACTCCAAAGTAACGCTCAGGGAGTCGAAAGGTTACTTTCGTCGCGGAACTGAGAAGCTCCCACTTCAAGCTTTGCTAAGTGGCGAGTAGTTCACAACTGTGGCAAACTCATCATCTAAAGTTGCTAGTGATACATTATGTATTTGTCCAGACACAAAAATAGGCTGTAGAGAAGACTTTCTTCACAACCTGAGAAAACACTTCTCTTAAGATAGAGAAGTGTTTTCCCTTCATTATTGATTAGAGCTAGAAGATTGTGATTTTTTCGCAGCTGATTGTGCATTTTGTTTTTTCACTGCATGCACATCTGTTTCAGTTGCAAATTCTGTACCATAACTAGCATTTGCACTTTGTGCACCTGAAGCTTGGGCTTTCTGTGCCTCTGCTTTTGCATTCGCTTGTTTCACTGCATGCACATCTGTTTCAGTTGCAAATTCTGTACCATAACTAGCATTTGCACTTTGTGCACCTGAAGCTTGGGCTTTCTGTGCCTCTGCTTTTGCATTCGCTTGTTTTACTGCTTGTACATTTGTTTCAGTTGCGAATTCTGTACCATAGCTAGCATTTGCGCTTTGGATGCTAGCGCCAGAAGTTGCCTTATTGTAACCTTGTTGTTTTTTGTTCATCTTTCTCACCTCCACAATCAATAATATAACCACCCCATTTAAAAGCTATTCTTAATTATATTTTTTAAATTTCCGCATATTATTTTAATCTTAATTCAAACTACATATTATAGAGATGAAATTATGTATATAGGACGAGATATGGCTGAACTAACCATGCTTTTAAGAAATGAATGAAAGAAGAAGAAATATTAATTACATATTATAAAGATGGTTATTTACTATCTAGTTATATGACTGTTGTTGATATCGATCTCGATTCACTAAATACTGCTGTCATATGTACCGATGCTTTTTATAATAAGATGACTTTATAATTCTCTAACATAACAGACGTAAAATAGAATAGATTTAAGTAGATTATTATAAAGGAGTGTATAAAATGCAAGGGAATCAGATAAGAAAGAATACAGCAAGAACAGTTATTCATAATGATATAAATGACTATCCCTATTTAAATATACCTATGATTATCAATGAGAAAGATGGAAAGATTTACGAAATTTTAAGTGCCGGTTTTTATACTAATGATGTAGTAGCAATGATAAAAACGGACGGTTTTGCTACAACCAGGGCAAATACACCGATCGTAACAGTAAAAAACAATGATAGTAACATTCAAGCATACCGCTTACCTTTAGAACTCGAATATTGGGTGCTTTCTTGTATGCGTGCGGCTTCAGCAGGAAAAAATCCGTTGCCATGTAAAGTTGCTTTTGGAATCATTGACACTAAATTTCATGTGAAATTTAAATAAAAAAAGGGGCTACTCAATTTGAGCCCCTTCTTCCTTAAGTTATATAAACATCACTTCTCTATATTGTTTATAGGAACAAATACATTTTTTGCTTCGACTGTTAGAAACTATTCTCCCCTATGTTTATCTTCAGGTTTATAAATTTAGCGCACTCTAAGTGCAATATAAGGCTTCATTCCCCAAGTAGTAGATACTGTATTTCCACAAGCCATATTTCTACCAGAATATCTTATTGCCCCTGCTTTAAAATCAAATGTATCAAATCGTTTAAAGGTCTCTAATGGACTTTTCCCTTGAATTGCTCGTCTAATAACATCTGCAGCTATTTCATTAGCTACTCTCCTCATTTCAGCCGTAAACTTGTGTTGTGCATCAGTTTGTATAGATGAAATCGTACGATTTACTAATTCATTTATCCAGGCTAGGAAGGGACCTGGATTAGCGCTAAATACAGATACGCCTGCAGCTACTGCTCCCTGTAATACATCTTTTTCTGCAATGTCATTAGACCAAGCTGTAACCCAACCACCATTTTCGATTTTGAGTTCTAATTCAAACTTATTTGTCAGGTATCCAGTATGACCGTGACACACAGGAGGTATTACAGAAGAAGGATGATGCACTGCATGATCTATCTCATGCCCTAAATGATCTAATCCACTGCTCACCCAACTCATTCGTTCCGATTCAGAATAATGAATATCATGTATTGACGTTCCATTGTATTCATTATTCCATCCTCCATAATGCCAATTACCATAACAATTATAATGATACTCTGGATAATATAATGAATACAATGGAGTTAATCTAGATAAATATTGTGGAGAGTAATTACTAAATTGACCACATTGAATTATATATAAACCATATGGATTAATTAACATCATAATTCCCCCTATAACCCTTTACTTGAAAGCAATATATGGTAAATAAGGTCTGTTAGGTACTTGTCTAAATTTAAATGGGTATAAATTGGAGGATTGCTAAAAGGTGAATTTGATAATAATGAATAAAATTTCGAATAGGAGACAGTTTTCTATTTTTTCACTTCAAAAATAGACTGGCCCATCTAGTTTCAGCATACACATTTCTCTAACAAATTTAATCCAGTAAGTGAAGGAACAAGTTTCTCTTTTGGATAACGTGACGCAGTAAGAACAAGAAATGAATTTGGGCAAATTAATGGATGGAATACGCAAAAATTCTTGGAAAACCAGCATTTGACGAGGGATTTCCTACACGCAAAGCGCCACAGCTAGATACAGAAACACGTTTATAGGAGTAGCATCAAAAGGAGCTGAAACCGAAATATTTACCTTTGATCAGAAATAAAAAAACAAAAGTTATATATTAGACTTTTAGTTTTTTATTGATTAATTTAGGAACTAAACTGAAACTCTCGCATACTATGGTAATTAGGAAAACCAGTTTTGGAAACAAAGCGTCCTTTCCATCGGGGCAACCCGAAGGGAAGACCAATGTCTTCCCGCCCTACATAAAAAGACCACCTTAGGGTGGTCTTTTTGGTTCTGGTGCAAAAATCATTTAATAACATGCCTATCAGGTTAAGAATACAAATCACCCCATGCCCATTGACTTAAGAACTCCTACTACCCCCAAGTGTGAAAAAGCGTTATTCTTTGTAAATAGCTAACTAAAAAAGATGCCATTTTTTTATGAATCTTTCAATTCAAAATAAATTAGAACTATTTTTCTTACACAAAGTATATGTTGAATACTGATGACTTTAAGTTTATTTCAAAAGTATAAAAATAATTCATTATCACATAATAAGGTTGCTATGTTTGCTGTAAATTTTTTAGTAGTAATATAGCAAATTAACAATGTTAAAAATAATGAAAGTAAGGTGCGAAAAAAAATGAACAAAAATCTGGTTAGAGTTCCAGGTAGTGAACGTGCTGCCCTTCCTAACGCAAAAAAAGAGGATCTGGCTGATCCAAATGAAAAGTTGTTAGTAACTATCGTTGTTCGACGCCCTTCAACTACTGCAAAGTTGAATTCAATGATTGAAAAAGCAACTAATGGCCCACTTTCAGAATGTGGTCACCTTAGCCGTGAAGAATTTGCATCCAATCATGGTGCTAATCTTAATGATTTGAAAAAAGTAGAAGAATTTGTGAAGAAACAAGGACTTGAGGTAAAAGACATTAATATTACTGCTGGAACAGTTATATTAGCAGGTACAGTAGATAAATTCAGTACAGCATTTGGTGTTGAACTTGCTCACTATGAGCATCCTGATTTTACATACCGTGGACGTACAGGCCATGTACATGTCCCAGAAGAACTTGCTGATATTGTTGAAGCCTTGAACCGTTAGTGTAAGTAATTCCATTTTAATCAATTTTTAACTGGTATTATATTCTATATAATGAAAATAGAAAAAATTTTTCTGAAGGAGGTTGCATATGAGTATTCAAATGGCTACATCAAATGATTTAGAATCAATATGAATCGATAGGATTTTTACGAAGTAATTTAAAGCGGGATAAGGTTGCAATTATTACATATAACGCTGAGTGTGCAGGTGTTGGACGATTAGTCCAAATAGATGATAATACAATAGAAATGGGTGGGAGTTTTCTAGAAGGGGATTGAATACAAGCTGTATTTCACCACATGTTTTAACCTAGATGCATCCTGTTTCACCTAGTCAAATAACTTGTTTTAAAGCGAGCCATCGTTATTATTTCCCCTCTAATTCTAATACATGTTAGTTGGTTTGCTAACAAACTTGCTAGCACTTTTTTTGTGTTTTTCTATTACATACTCCTGAAAAAATTTTCAGCTGATTGATTGAGATATAATCATTTATGTAATCCGCACACGAACTTCCTGTTCTTGCAATAATTGTATAGTCAATTCCAATGTAATATTTTGCATTAACTGATAGGGATTATCATGAGATTTACTTTGTTCTGATATAAATTCAATACATTGAAATATATAGCCTTCTACACGTAAGCTTCCTTTATCAATTATAGATAGATTATGTCCATTCTTTATTATTTTTGGCAATAAGAATTCTTTATTTGTCAAAATAATTTCCTGTGATATCTCTTTTATTCCTATAACTTTTTCTTTAAAAACCACCTTTTCTATTAAACCAAATTCACCTTTATACCTGCCTATTTCTATTGGTAGTTTCGCAGTTATATAACTATTTACATCTGCTTCAACTTCCTTCTCTATTATTATACCGTGGATAGGAATCCACGAAGATGTGCCTACCCAACTCTCTTCCATATTTCCTTTTACTTTTTGATTAGAAAGTTCTAAAAGTACTCTCTTTTCATGAAGGTTTGAAGAAACTAAATTACAATTAATTTCTCCATGATAATGTTGCATTGTAGTTAATAACTTAGAATCTAGTTCACGACCTCTTGCATCTTTTTCATTACGAAATACAAATGCTTCTTGATTTTTCACATTAATATTAGGAGATTTTATAAAACTAGTAACATCTGAAATAATAGAAAATGGAGTTTTCACTTCTATTGAACGTACTGAAGTCTCTATTTTTGATGCTGAATCTATACTTTTTTTCTTTGAATCTGTTTCTTCACTTTTTTTCTCTAATTCATTCGTTTTATTTTCTTTTTCTGATTCAATTTTCACCTTTACTCCCTCTAATCCATTCGTTTTCGCTTCTTTTTCTAGTACATTCTTTTCACTTTCTTTCTCTAGTCCCATTATTTTATCTTCTTTTTTTGACTCTGATTCTTTATTTTCTTCCCCTGCTTGTATTGCTTTAGTTTCTTTCTTTGGTTTTGCTTTTTCACTTTTCTTATTTTTTCTTATTTCGCGTGAATCATCTTGATCATTTAATATTTCCCCTTTGTCAACTTTGTTCCATATTCCCTTACCAACCAATGGACTATCCATCACCATCCCCCCACTTAGGAAACTCATAAAAATATGTTTTGACACGCGACCATTCATCATTATATATGTTTTATAATAATAAAAAAGACATTGTCTTTTCATATAAATTTCTTTACCATATTTGGGATCCTCAAAATAATTCAATTGAGCATATCTGCAAAAGTCATCCTTACATTCTTTTTCTATTTCATTTTTTCTCCAAGTAAAGCTTCGTTATTTGGATATTTTTATGACCTCCTCATAGAATAGGTCAATCTTGTTCGTTTACATTTGCATGCTACAATTCTTCGTGAAGAGGTTTTTCTATATACACAAGCACATGTGGATACTAAAAAAAAAAGATATCAGTACTGTTTTTATCGCGAACTTTGACGCTAGAACTGGAATTTCACCTTCCATTCTTCACACTTTTTAATCAGTTACTATATCTACGTATATGCCAAGGCCATAATGTTTTCAATAAAGAAGCATAGCGCTATATGTCTTCCCCATTCAATTCTAATTCTTCCGCCTGTTGCTTTGTGCATTAAAAAAACGAAAGAATCTCCGCTACACAACTCATTTTCATGTCCTCTTTTCGCTTTTTCTTCTCATCCATATCTTTTTGTAATTGCAGAAAAAACAACTCAACACTTTACTGATTATTAAGAGAAAGAACGTCATTATTTAGACAAAACTATACATGGTATTTATACTACTCCTAATCGACTTTATAAATCATTTGATTTACCAAAATACAATTCAAACCGAACAATCTGATCGGGTATTACTAGATAATGACTTTATATCTAATAAGGAGGAAAAACAAAGAAAGAAAAGATGAATAATTTAACTTCTACTTTTGATAAAGTCTATTCGTATCCCCAGCACTAAAAAGTATTTAGTTATGCCCTTCTCGAAAAAGAAACAAATCCACCGGTACCCATATGACCCGTAAAACCTTCGGATGTTAATTCTATAAACAAACAAAAGATGTGACCATGGTAAAAGAAATACTTATTCATCGCACACCACAAATAAAACTGGAACATATTAGGTATATTAAGAAGAAAATGATGTTATTATTAAACAACTTTCATATTTACATAAAAAATCCACACTTAACTAGACTCATATACTCACACCATCCTTTCTAGACGAGCATAAGATGTACTAACGAACGAAAGGGGGTAATTTTATGGGTTTTGGTTTTGGTGGAGGTTGTGATTTCAATAGATGTGATGATCGGAGAGATCATGGTAGAGATCATCACAGAAAAGATGAAAGCAATAGACAGGTGAATAATAATCCAGAATTAGCACAATTCTTACACACATTAACTCCTGGTACTTGTATTGTTCTTCAATATGATTGCCAACCACCTACAAGTGCAACATTCCAAGGTTTTCAAGGAAACAACGTAATCATTTTATCTGACTTTGATTGTTTCCCAGGATTAGCACGTATTGCGATTAACAGAATTAACGTCGTCTCTATAAATTCACCTGATTGTAATCGTTTCTGTTGCAAGCGTAAGCATTGTAGAGAATGTGATGAGCATAAACATGATCATAGCGATGATTATTAAAAATGAATGAATAGAAATACCTTTCCTTTAATTTTATAAGCCACTTTGCAGAAAAAACACCTATTAAAAAAAAATAGGTGTTTTTTTCTTTCCTAAATTTACTGAACTGAACGTAAATAACAAACCATTCTATATATCGGACATATACTAATGTAAGGTCGGCATCCAAATGACCCAAATAAATACCCACGCCAAGAAATAAAACTACAAAGTATTTCTTGGCACCTTTACATAAAACAAATAAATTTATTAAAAGTGTATAAGTCAATTACCAAGTTTTTCATTCTATATAATTAAGGATTAGAAGATCCTATACCACCAATCCATAAAGTTACCTATATATATTTAACTGTCTAGATGTGCAATCCTAATTGAAAATGCTTCGTTTTGAAACAACCAATTCATGTGCTAATTCTTCCACAGTAAATTTTTTCATTTGATTAACCATCATAATCATTTAATCTTTTAGCCCTAGACATCGAATACCCTACATAACTATGACATAATCTAGAGCCGTTATAATATATGGTCATGGATAGAAATTTATCTGTGTTTTTTTGTTTTATCTAGATTCCTTTAAATTATTTCTAACCACATTTCCCGAAAGAATTCACCTTACTCAAGCGTGTGCAAGACGATAGCCCAACGGTAAGTGGCAGATGAATTTCGGTTGGCATAAGCCAACATATTTTTCTAGCATATACTTTTATACAGATTGTTTTTATCATTTTTTAAAATGTGTTATAAACCTGTTCACAAGTTGCAGCTGTTGGTTGAAAAAAACAGTGTTTTTTATAACGTCCGACCAAAGGCTGATTATACCATTGTTGAGGACAATCACCTGGTGGCCTAAAATACCATAAACTAAATTTCCCAGGCCAGTACCTCTCTCCATTGATTACTCGACGAGCTAAGCGTTTTTCACTTTCTCTTGCTCTTTGATAGAAATAACCGTGAGTAACAGCTTCAAATGCGTGTTCTTGGTAAATCATTTGTCTAATGGTACGAAGATTTTTAAAATCGGAACAATTGGCTCTTATTCGGTTAATTCCTACATTTCCGACGAGCAACATACCCTGAATTCCTTCTCCTTCGGCTTCTGCTCTCAGTAACCTTGCTAAAAGTGCAATATCTGCTTCTGTAGCGTTAACAACCCCCATGACTGCACCTCCATTATATTTTCTTCTTATAGTATTGCTTATTAGTTAGGATAATGACTTTTTACATAATATAGATTGTTATGTCTACGAAGTATGGAAGATAATTACTCTTGAATAGAAAGGATGATGGTACTTGAATATGGATTCTTTCATGGTAGGATTTGTATTATCATTGGTATGGGGCTTAAAGATGGAACGACAGGTGAAGAAGAATTGCTAAATAAACTCATGAATAGAGGTACTTATAAGGATTATGTAGTTTCAATAGTTGGGGCAAATTATTTACATTTACTTTTGAAAAATATAATTCAAGTTATTATTTTATCTTTTTCCGACATACGTCTCCTCAAAATAAACAGAGAGACGCTTGTCTCTCTTCAAAAAGTACTTTTGGCAATTTTAAATTGTTCCTCTTAGTATCAAACCTAGAACGGCCATAATTATCGTACTGATAATAATCCGTAAAATCCAAGAGGTATTCGTGCTGATTTTTTCTAATTGCTTATTAATTGTAGAAATGTCTTTCTCGTTAATTATAATTCGAGTTTCTAAATTACGAATATCACGCATGATCTCTTTTTGTTCTGATTTTAGAATGTCAATTTTCACATTTACGTCTTCCATATACTCACGCCCTTATAATATCTTAATAGAACAGTCTTAATATATTATGAGACAACCTTTGTCGCTGTGAATTTATACATTTTTCCCAATCGTATTTTTCATTACTAAACTAGTACAAACATTTGTTAATTGACTGATGGCTGTACTAATTAATCAAATTAGGATGTTTTGTTAGAACTTCAATCGAACCTCAACTACATTCTTCATATCTTAAGTATTATCAAATAAAAAGTTTAGAAAATCCATGAACAAAAAACGAGTGCTGTGAAAAAATGCTATTTCAAAGAATTTTATCAATTTCGATGGTTATTACTGAATCTATAACTGCATCTACAAGAACATTAAATGTCCATTTTGTTCACTAAAAAGAGAGCATCCAGGACAATAGATGCTCTTAATATATGAGGAGTTCTACCAAAACTTAGAATAGAGGAGGAGCGGTCAAGCTCGTCCTATACTCTAATATATGCTTGTTCTTCTCGAAATGTGAAAGGTAAAAAGACACCTTAATTAGGTGCCTTTTTAGTGTATAAGAGGTAGCTACCTTGGAAAAGACCTTTCTGTATCATTATATGATTATCAATTCTCATTATACATATAATAGCTGTTAAACACGTTTATTTTGTATTTTGATAGTAATAGATTTTTTCGCGAATTGCGGCCGCAGTAAACGAGCAACATAAACCAAAACGCGAGTTATCCTATGAAGAAGTGAAGCAGCTGCTAAACTTCTACAAGGATAATGAAATTAACTATGGATTATTATCTGTCCTTGCTACTACTGGGTTACGTGTGGCAGAGGTGGCCCATGCAAAGTGGGAAGATCTTGAGTATGATGCCATACGAGGACGATACTATTTAACGGTAGATACAAAGGGCGATGATGAACGGATTGTTTCTATTAATAAGGAAATTTTTAATCGTATTGTTGCGTTTCGAGTCCGGAGACGATTACCTGTGGACATTGGAAATAAAAATGGAAAGACTATATTTCAAACAAAGAATCATACTGCTTATAGAGAAAATTATTTATCACAATATATTTCTAAAATTATTAAGGACACAAAGTTACCCTTTACGAAGAATATACGAATTACTCCCCACTTCTTTAGACATTTTTATCATTTTAGCCAAGAAGACTCCTTCCTCAAGGAGCGTGAAGGGTCACAGCCCAGTGAGTAGGTGGGAGATGAATTGGCTTCGAACAAGGGATGGTAGGAAGCCATCTTAATTGTTCGACATACAGAAGGTGTTACTTTACTATCTGTCGAATGTACGTTTGGTGTATAATAGTTATATACCGAAATGGAGGTGAATGAAATGATGATCAATAAAGCCTATAAGTTTCGTATCTATCCAAATCAAGCACAAGCAATTCTAATCAACAAAACGATTGGTTGTTCCCGCTTTGTATTCAATCATTTTCTATCCTTATGGGATCACGCATACAAAGAGACAGGAAAAGGCTTGACCTATGGTACATGCTCCGCCAAACTCCCTGCGATGAAGAAAGAGTTTGTTTGGCTAAAAGAAGTGGATAGTATTGCGATTCAGTCGTCTGTTCGCAACCTTGCGGATGCTTATACGCGCTTTTTCAAAAAACAAAACAGCGCCCCGCGCTTTAAATCTAAGAAGAACAACGTACAATCTTATACCACAAAACAAACAAATGAAAATATTGCCGTTGTAGGGAACAAAATAAAGTTGCCGAAACTAGGCCTTGTTCGATTTGCCAAAAGTCGCGAAGTAGAGGGACGTATTGTAAATGCCACTGTTAGACGAAACCCTTCTGGCAGATATTTTGTGTCACTATTAGTTGAAACAGAAGTACAAGAACTTCCGAAAACACATTCTTACATTGGAATAGATGTAGGACTAAAAGATTTCGCTATTTTGTCAGATGGAACACCCTATAAAAATCTGAAGTTTTTCCGATCATTAGAAGATAAGTTGGTGAAAGCACAGCGTGTTCTTTCTAGAAGAATGAAAGGATCTTCTCGGTGGAATAAACAACGAGTCAAGGTAGCTAGAATTCATGAATACATATCAAATGCTAGAAAAGATTACTTGGATAAAATCTCAACTGAAATCATCAAAAACCACGATGTTATCGGTATAGAGGATTTGCAAGTATCGAATATGTTAAAGAATCATAAGTTAGCAAAAGCAATTAGTGAGGTGTCTTGGTCACAGTTTCGAACCATGTTGGAGTATAAAGCAAAATGGTATGGTAAACAAGTCATTGTCGTATCGAAAACATTTGCTTCCAGCCAATTATGTTCTTGTTGTGGATATCAAAACAAAGACGTTAAAAATCTAAACCTACGTAAATGGGACTGTCCTTCTTGTCGTACACACCATGATAGGGATATTAACGCAAGTATCAATATAAAGAATGAAGCAATAAGGCTTCTAACCGCAAGGACTGCGGGGTTAGCCTAATCAATTAGAGTTCGATAGAACTCTTTACTTAGGAATCCCTCACTTCTAAACGAAGTGAAAGTGGGGGTAGTTCAAGTACAGTACTTATACGACTACAAGGGACTAGCACCTCATGTAATAGCAGCTGCAGTAGGTCATAAAAATGAAAGGACAACAAAAGAAAACTACCTAAAATAAAGATTAACGAAAGATAACGATGCTGGAATCTAAATCTAGAATTCTGATTTCGTTCATATTAATATTAATTATATAATTTATACATAACAAAGATTAAGAACCTGTTATGGACACCTTTTTATGCAAAGATATTAAATTTAATTGGTGATGTATACGTTGATATAAATTCTAATGAAAAAATTATTAGTAGGCTTAATCATTGCATCATTGATACGAACTAACTTGTTTTTTAATTATTTTCCATATGTTTAAATAAGCTCTACAATATGGAGTTTTTATACAAAAGACACACGATTAAACAAACATAACTTCATATGATATATTGCATCCTTTCTTTTTAGAGTGGATAGTCGTTACAGAAGGGCACTTTCCGAAGTGCTCTTACATTTTCATACCAAATAGCGTTTTTATAAAAAACTTTTCACCTTTAAATCAGACAAGCATATATTATTGTATGGGGCACTCCACTCCATAGGTTCACCCTTTTAGTTTAGATGCACACTTATATGTGTGCTCTTTTTTATTCACTTGAAATAACGATTTTGTTCAATAAAAAGAGAACATCCGGGGCAGTAGATGCTCTTAATACGATTGGATTTTTAACTGAATAAATGGAATAGGAGCGGTTAAGCTCGTCTTACACTTTAATATATATGAAATGTAAAAAGACACCTTAATTAGGTGTCTTTTCAGAGTGCCAGAGGTAATTTATATATTGGATACACCTTACTATATCATTGTATGACCATCAATTCTTATTATGCCTAAAAAAGGTTTTAAATACGTTGATTGTGTAGTTTCAATATAAAAAAGAATAAGAACCTGTTATGAACACTTTTTTATACGAACAAGATATAAAATTTAATTTAATTGGTGATGTATGCGTTGATATAAATTCTAGTGAAGAAATATTAGTAGGCTTAATCATTACATCATTGATACGAGCCAACTCGTTTTTTTAATTATTTCCCATATTTTTAAATAAGAATTATTAATTGTTTGGAATACATGTTAAATTTAAACTCTTCCCCACTGTTCATAAACACTTTTACTCTATCCTCGTATCGTTAATTTGTTTGCACAATTCAATTCAAATTTACATACACTACTGTATGCACATGTATTCAGATCACATTTGGGCGTGTGATTTGAAACCTACTTTTCAAAAAGCGCTATATAAGCGCTTTTTTCATATCCATCCATTAAAATAACCCCCAATAATTGTTCGGAATGCACGTTAAATTTATACTCTTTCCCATTATTCATAAACATTTTCACTCCACTCCATTATTGTTAATTTATTCGCACAATTCAACTCTAATTTACATATGCTACTGTGTGCTACACATACATCTAAATCACCTATGGGCAGGCATGATCTGAAGTCCACCTTTTAAAGTGCGCTATATAAGCGCTTTTTTTCATGCGTAAATAATCTCTACAAAATGAAATTATTATTATATTCCCTTCCGAATAACATTTCCAATCCGGTTTATACTATAACTGTAGCTTTAAAGTTACACAACCTAACTTGTAGGGCCTAATTTTCCATTTTACAACAAGTGGTTAGCTAGTCAAGCTGGCTGCTTTGTTGTGCTAAATGAAGTTTTCACTCGAATTTACGCTTCAATTCGTTCCATACAAAGCACACACCTTTTTAGAGTAATAATATCAGTATGTCCAAGTTTTATAGATTTTTTGCACAAGAACCAAAAATAATTTTTATTAAACCAATTTCATATTTACATAAAAAATCCACACTTAACTAGACTCATATACTCACACCATCCTTTCTAGACGAGCATAAGATATACTAACGAACGAAAGGGGGTAATTTTGATGGGTTTTGGTTTTGGGGGAGGTTGTGATTTCAATAGATGTGATGATCGGAGAGATCATCATAGAGATCATCACCGAAAAGAAGAGAACAATAGACAGGTGAATAATAATCCAGAGTTATTACAATTCTTAAGAACATTAACTCCTGGTACTTGTATTGTTATTCAATATGATTGTCAACCACCTACAAGTGCAACATTCCAAGGGTTTCAAGGAAACAACGTAATTATATTATCTGACTTTGATTGTTTCCCAGGATTGGCACGTATTGCAATTAACAAAATTAACGTAATCTCTATAAATTCACCTGATTGTGATCGTTTCTGCTGTAAACGTCGCAGACATTGTAAAGAATGTGACGAACATAAACATGATCATAGAGAAGATTAATAAATTTTAATTAAAGGAAAAATCTTTCCCTTAATTTATAAGCCAATTTGCAAGAAAAAAACCTATTAAAAAAATAGGTTTTTTTCTTTTCTAAACTTTACTTAACTGAACATAAATAACAAACCATTCCATATATCGGACATATACTACTGTAAGGTCGGCATCCAAATGACCCAAATAAATACCCACGCCAAGAAATAAAACTACAAAGTATTTCTTGGCACCTTTACATAAAAAAATTAAATTATTAAAAATGTACAAACCTAATTGAAAATCTGTACATATAATGTATTCTACCTTTCTATTATTATATTGATGGGATTTATCTTATATAAATCCCTTCTTTTTAAAATATTTAAACATTTCATTCAACCTACATAACATAATAATCCCTAAAAACAAAATAAGAAAAGATAAGAGTCTTCCCCTCTTATCTTTTCCTAATATTTATTAAAAATTCTATTAAACTACTCGTTGAATACTAATAGCATCTAGGCTTGTCATATTAAGGTTCGCAGCAGCATCCACCCAAATAAGAAATCTATCCTCTATACGAATAAAGACTCCTATTCCATCGATCTGATCTCCACCTGAAAAAACTCTAATTTTATCGCCTTCCCGTAAAGCATTTAATCTTCTTCGTCTTTTAAGATTCCCCAATTCCCTTATTTCCTCACGGTCTCTTTTTCTTCGATTTCTATTACATTCATCACATTCACACCTACGCTCAAAAGACATTTAACATAACCCCTTTTTCCTAAAACACTTATTTGCACTATATATTATGAAAGAAATAAATTAATGGATTAGATGTTCTTCCTTTATCAATTGCCCAATTAGCTAATTTATTTAAAATAATAAAAATTACTAATTTCAACAATTGTACAAGCCATTTTGTATTACTTACATACATTAACAATGAGATGATAATCATCTTACACCCCAAAACCCTAAATTACCTGTTCGGTAACTATCTTTAAAAGATAGAAAAAAGGACAGTTTTTAACTGTCCTTTTTTATTTTTACTAAGATACATATTTCGGAATTTAAACACCCCTCACTAATATATACATATATTATATGGTGCTCCAACACACTGCTAGATACAACTTCATTAACAAAGAAAGTCCTTATTTTCTATCTGTCAAGAATTTAGGCTCTTTTTACACTGTTTTACACCCGTTTACATTAATATCCAGATGTTATTTCCCTTCCATATATCGATTCTACGCTTTTTATCCTACATTTATTAGTCATGAAAATTTCTATCACCCTCAAAAAATATTCTTAGCGCTGTTAAAATTTTCTTAACGTGAGCTTTTGGAGTCTGTGGTCTGCACCCTTCACAATCAAGCTAATAATTTATAGTACCCCCATAATGAAAACTCTCTTCATTATTAACTACTGATAACAAGAGAAATGTGAAATATACCCTTTTTAAAATAAATATAAGGTAGAATTTTTATTTTTAGGTATATTACATGGGCTGGAGTTAAAAGTCAGTTTTTTGTTTCTCAACTATTTATACGGAATTTTCTATTATTTTGTTTGTCATTTCCAATGAACCTTGATAAAATATGAATTACATATCGAAACACCCTTATTGGATACCTGCGCCTCTCTGTGCAGGTATTATTGATGTTAGTTTTTAAATAAAGAATACATTTTTCTCATTCCTTCCTGATGCTTTCACGCATCGAAATATCATTTCTCTTTCAAGAAAATCCAAATCATTTTCAACATTTGCAATTCGTCTAAAGGTATCCATTTAACATCGGTTTAATTTTCATCTAAATTATCTGAAAGACAAGGTATCTCCCCTTCTTTTAACTCATATTCAAAAATCATTGTTAACGAAGGAACTGTTCCACACTTCTCTTTATTTTTAAAAGGTGCATGTTCATATAAAAATTTAACTTCCTAATGTTTTTTCGCCTGTTCATCCAAGTATAGGTGGATGCAGCCATACAATGGGAAGGAACTTTAGCATGAGTATGATCTTATTTATTAGACAGTTCCTACATATTTATACAAATTCAGGTAAACAACATGATTCAACTTTATTTTAAATTTAGTATCTTTTCTTTCTTATATTCTTTTTAATGTATTCATAAATTTTATCCATGACAAACGTTTCATGTTCTATCCAAATGGCTTCAGCTTCCTCTAATGTAACTACTCTTACCAATTTCTCAATTGCTGTGTCTTTAACTAAAAATGTAGCTACAGCACCTGTAACTGTTGAATATTTACTGATAACTAAATTTATAATGTTATCAATCTCTAATACTGTATCGTTGTGAGAATCATTCTCATTTTGACTACTTTTGTTTGTTATTTCTTTATCAGACAGTTCTTTTAATCGGGAATTTAGAGTGAATTCTATATAACCTATTGGAGAACTAATATCTGAACGAAATCTTATATCCTCAATTATTTCTAATACAATTTCTTTATGAGCTTCCCATTTTTTTAACACTTTAGGAAATACTTTTTCTTTACAGCGTTCTTCAAATCTTTTAATTTTTTGTTCAAATGTATTGGGCTGTTGAAATTTATCTAAATTCTTTTCAAAATGAACTAAATTGTTATCTTTCTTTTTTTGGCTATAGATAATAAATTTGATTTTTTGTACTTTCCTGCCTAATTTAATTTCTTCAAATTCAAAAGAAATATCTGTTTTTTGATTCAATTCTTTTTGAGATGGTTTTAACACACGTTGCTTAAAATTTGCATAGTTAGGGTATATATCCATTGCATCTAAGTAATACCTTAAATTTTCAAGACTAATTGTACGTTCCTTTAAATCTTCATATTGTTTTAGTAATTCATAAATACGTATAGCGTATGTACTTTTCAATTTAATAACATTAGCTAATCTATAGCTTGTAAACTTGTTGCTTAATTCTAATAGAAATGGCTTTAATAATGGATCGAAACGCATATCAATTGTTCCTTTATTTCTGTTGTAAATTGCTGAAGACAGCCAAGATACCTGTATCAGCTCTTCCCCAGTACGAATTTCAATTACTTTTGACAATAATTCTTTAGTAATTTTACTTAACTCCGAATATTTAGTAGATCCATTTAGACCAAGTAGATCATGAAAATGTTTAATCGAGAATGTGTAGGTTTTAAAATCCCAATCATTAGGTTCAATATTACTAGCCAAACAAAGTAATATTTTTTGTTCTACTAAATTCAAACGTGAATTTGCTTCAATTAAAGTATTTGATTTTGAAACAATATTATTTTCTTTAATCTGCAAATCTTTACTATCAGACATACCTACATACGTCCCTTCTTTCTTACCTCTACTGTTCTACTAACTATAACAAATATATTCCTTTTATTACAATTTATTTTTTGTCAATTCAGAAAATTCAATTCTCACTATTACAGTTAAAAAAACCTTTGCTCTATATATAAGTATTCCGAAAGTCATTTGAATAGCAATATTATTTTGAAAATATTTACAGTTATAAAGCATATAACCAAATTTGTTATCTTTAGAACTGTTTTGTTATGCTTAAAATCAGATTTGTTATTTTTAGAACCATTTTTGTTATAGTTAAAACTATTACCTTTAGAACTATTTTTACTAAAGTTAAGCAACCAAATTTGTTATCTTTAGAACTGTTTTATTATGCTTAAAATCGAATTTGTTATTTTTAGAACCATTTTTGTTATAGTTAAAACTATTATCTTTAGAAATATTTTTGCTAGAGTTAAGCAACCAAATTTGTTATCTTTAGAACTGTTTTATTATGCTTAAAATCAAATTTGTTATTTTTAGAACCATTTTTGTTATAGTTAAAACTATTATCTTTAGAAATATTTTTGCTAGAGTTAAGCAACCAAATTTGTTATCTTTAGAACTGTTTTATTATGCTTAAAATCAAATTTGTTATTTTTAGAACCATTTTTGTTATAGTTAAAACTATTATCTTTAGAAATATTTTTGCTAGAGTTAAGCAACCAAATTTGTTATCTTTAGAACTGTTTTATTATGCTTAAAATCAAATTTGTTATTTTTAGAACCATTTTTGTTATAGTTAAAACTATTATCTTTAGAAATATTTTTGCTAGAGTTAAGCAACCAAATTTGTTACCTTCAGAAATGTTTTTGCTAGAGTTAGGCAACCAAATTTATTACCTTTAGAACCATTTTTGTTACCTTTAAAACCATTTTTGTTACCTTTAAAACCATTTTTGTTACCTTTAAAACCATCTTTGTTATAGTTAAGCAACTAAATTTGTTACCTTTAAAACCATTTTTGTTATGATTAAAACCATTTTTGTTATCTTTAGAACCACTTTTGTTATAATTAGGAGTTATAATCCCTTATATATCAAGACATTCCATGCCCTTAAAACATATAAACATATAAAACATATAAAACAATTAATATATAAAACAAGTAAAACATGAAGTATTGAATGCATACACTTATTATCATTTTTTAAATAAAATTCCCATGTTATAAAACCAAATTTGTTATATTTAGCTTAAATAGACAAATGAACGTCAATTAACCACAATTATTTGGTAATATTTAACTGGTGTTTTAGTTATATACTTGATTAAAAATTCATACAATAAAAAAGCCCCAAAGAAGGGCCTTATGAGTTTCGTTAGAAAGGAATGTTTTCTATATAGTATATGCTTGTTGCAATAGAATGTGAAAAAATACATGATAGTTTCATTTGGCGGAGAAGTGAAGTAGCTTAATTAGGATGGAGGGATAGTTGAAGGTATCCTTTGTATGGAGATGCTGTTTTATGAAGATTAAGACTCAGTATCACGAACTTTTTTAGAAAAGAACCTGAATTTTTTTAAAAATGAAAAATAATATGGATTGACACTCCCTTGACTAAAGTTGAGAGCTTTAATTCTAAAGGATTAACGAACCAGACTCTTGGATGACTGAGAGTTCGCAATCCATTTTTTGTCTTAAGGAAATACATATAATGGCATTTTTTATCGATTATGGGTATGAATGTATATTTGGTTAGCAATTATTTCGGTAAGACCCCGTTTCTTAATAAAACAATGATCTGTTCCTTAATGTTATTTAGGTATTTTACTTGTCTGATTGAGATACCTACGGATATCTTTTTTCTTTTTGCAATTACAATCGGTTAGGTTGAATTTTGTTCTCCTGCGATAACACGGGGCTTTGAAACATGAAAAGACCGCAAGACTTTTTGAAAAAGCACTTTGCAGCCATATAATTTCTTTTCTTTTTTAAATGAAAATCGATTGTATTCTCTTCTGATTCAAAGGTACGATATAAATATATTTAACTACCTAACTTTTATATATGTTTCATCAACTCTTCAGGAATCGCTTGTTGACCTCAAGTGTACGTTTGTTGAATCCGTTTTCAAAATTGTTTTTTACCTGTTTTATTTTGTCCATATATAAGATTAAGAAGCTGCATATATTCATCTTCTTGTCCGATGTCAAATCGTTTCCCTTCAATCATTTTTCCATATACTTTTTTTGTCATAATTAAAGAATGAATTGCATCTGTTAATTGATATTCCCCCCCAACACCAGGTTGAATGTTTTTTAATAAAGGAAAAATATCAGGCGTGAAAACATATCTACCAATTACTGCAAGATTAGATGGAGGATTTACTTTTGGCTTTTCTATTATATTTGTAATATTCATATAATTACCCTTTACAATATTCCCTTCAATAATACCATACTTCTCTATGCACTCATCTGGTACCGTATGAATGCCTATTACACTATTTTTCGTCTCTTTATAAATACTAATTAACTGATTTAAAGCAGTTTCTTTATCCGAAACTACAATATCATCTGGCAAGAGTACAGCAAAAGGTTCATTACCAATAAATGTTTCACCTAATTTTATCGCCTCACCAAGTCCTCTCGCATATGGCTGCCTTATATAATGGATTTGAACATTAGGAATAGCAAGCCCTTTTAACAAATGGGCTTTTTTTTCTTTTTCTAAAAAAGCCTCCAATTCTAATGAATAATCAAAGTAATCCACTATTAAATCCTTTCTGCTAGAAAGTACAATTAATATTTGCTCAATACCTGACTTTACAGCCTCTTCCACAATATAATGAATCGCAGGTTTATTACCTATTGGAAACATTTCTTTTGGAATTACCTTTGTAATTGGAAGGCTCCTTGTGCCGTAACCAGCGGCTGGAATGATTGCTTTTTTTATCACTAATCTCTCACTCCCTCGAGTGTTTACAATATTAATATTCAGTAACCTCCTTACCTGCGCATGACGATTCCAAAAGAGGCTTTTACCTTCTGATTGCTTTCATTGCTTATATGAATAGGCCTTTCATTTGTCACCAATCCAACTTGTCCCTCAATATACTGTAACAACTAGTACTATTGTACTAAGTTCAGAGAGGTGATTATCATATGGATATATGTATTATAGGCTCTGGTTATGTGGGAATCACATCAGCTGCAGTATTAGCAGATTTAGGTCATGATGTTATATGTGTAGATAAGGATCAAGAAAAAATTCGTTCTCTCAAAAAGGGGGAATGCCCCATTTATGAACCAGATTTAGAGGAGCTTATTCACAAAAATAGAAACCGATTACAATTCAGTTGTGATATCGATAATGCGATTCGACAATCACCCGTTATTTTTATCGCTGTAGGAACCCCTTCTACATCAAGTGGAAAGACGGATTTAAAATATCTTTATTCAGTCATTGACCTACTAGTTCCAGCTATAACATCATATAAAACAATTATTACGAAAAGTACAGTTCCACCAGGTACAAATCAGCAATTATATGAAACACTTATTAAACGTGGGGTTTCATCAGCCTTATTCAATATTGTTTCCAATCCTGAATTTCTTCGCGAAGGCTCTGCTGTTCACGATATGCTCATTCCAGATAGAACTATTATAGGTATCCAAAAAGGTGACACAAAGTCGTTAAAAATTATGCAGGATATATATAAAGGGATTAGCGCGCCTTTCCATTGTACAGGTTTAAATGAAGCAGAGATGATTAAATATACATCTAATGTATTTTTGGCTACCAAAATATCTTTTATAAATGAAATTTCTCGAATTTGTGATGCGTATAACATTGATATTGTTGAAGTGGCAAAAGGAATTGGTTATGACTTTCGAATTAACCCTCATTTTCTTCAGGCGGGAATGGGGTATGGAGGATCCTGCTTCCCAAAAGATTTACATTCACTCATCTATACAGCAAATGATAGGCACGTGGCAGTTCCTATTTTACAAGCTGTACAATCCATTAACTCCACACAGATAGATCTCTATGTTGAAAAAATTAAAAAGGTTATAAAAGAACCCTCTTCAAAAAAAATAACGGTTTTAGGAATTTCCTTTAAGCCAGATACTGATGATATTCGTAGCTCCCTTGCCGTAATACTTCTTGAAAAGTTAATCCCTCATGGCTATGATCTACATGCTTATGACCCCAAAGCTTTTCTTCCTTCACATTTAAAAAGACAAGTTACCCAGCATGATAACCTAGAATCTTCAATTACAAATTCCGATTGTATTATTATCGCCACGGATTGGAATGAATTTAAAACACTTAATTGGAAACAAGTCAAACAAGTTATGAAGGGATGCACAATCGTGGATGGACGCAATTGCATTGATAAAGATGAAATAGAAAAATACGGATTACAATATATTGGAGTGGGTCGGTCATGAAAATACTTGTAACAGGAGCCGCTGGTTTCATTGGCTCACATTTGTGTCAAGCGTTACTTAAAAATAGTGCATATCATGTAGTTGGAATTGATCATTTCATCGGTCCTACTCCAGCTACTTTAAAGACAGATAATATACAATCTCTCGAATTGAATTCACGTTTTCAATTCATACGAGAAGATATTCTAAATACAGATTTATCAAAACTATTACAAGATATAGATGTTGTTTATCATCTAGCTGCTATTCCTGGTGTGAGATCAAGTTGGGGAAAAGATTTTCAGCCTTATGTTACAAATAACATAATGGTTACACAGCAGTTACTTGAGGCCTGTAAACACATAAAATTAGATAAATTTATTCACATATCCACCTCTTCTGTTTATGGTGAAAAATCTGGCGCAGTTTCTGAAGATTTATTACCTACCCCTCTATCTCCATACGGTGTTACCAAATTAAGTGGTGAGCACTTATGTCATGTTTATCACAAAAATTTTCACATCCCAATTGTTATTTTAAGATATTTCACAGTATATGGGCCAAGGCAGCGTCCTGATATGGCATTTCATAGATTAATTAAACAACTGCTAGAAGATAAACCTCTCACAATATTTGGTGATGGAACACAAACACGTGATTTTACCTATATTGATGACTGTATACGAGGAACTGTGGCCGCTTTAGAGACCAAAAAAAATATAATAGGTGAAGTTATCAATATCGGTGGAAAAGAACAAGCATCCATTTTAGATATCATTTCTATGTTAGAAAAAATATCCGGGAAATCAGCAACCAAAAACTTTCTAAAATCAGTTCCTGGAGAACCAAAGCAGACATGGGCGGATATATCTAAGGCCAGTACATTACTGCAATATTCTCCAACAGTTTCTCTATCCGACGGACTGGAAGCAGAATTTCATTATATAAAACAAATATACAAAGGGGATTAGTTTATGAAAATTGCATATATATGTACAGAGAAATTACCATCTCCAGCGATTAAAGGTGGAGCAATTCAAATGATGATCGATGGGGTGTCCCCTTATATAAGTCAAGATTATGAACTTACTATTTTCTCCATTTTAGATCCAAATCTTCCAAATCAAAAAACACAAGATAATGTCAATTACGTGTATTTGCCTCAAAAAGATTATGAACAGCACGTTATAAGAACACTCCAAACCAATTCCTTTGATATTATACATGTCTTTAATCGTCCTAAAAATATACCTCTATATAAACAAGCTTCTCCACATAGTAAATTTGTATTAGGTCTTCATAACGATATGTTTGCTGAACATAAACTATCTATTTGTGAAGGTAATCTTATTATTGAAATGGTTACCGCCATTGTGACTGTTAGTAACTATATTAAACAAACTGTGATTGAGAGATTTCCACAAGCTGAAGAAAAGATTTCCATTGTCTACTCTGGTGTTAATTTAAAACAATCTCCCTCCATCTGGACACCAACAGGACAAAAAATAAGAAATGCATTTCGTACAAAATACGGTATCCAAGATAAAAAAGTGATTCTATTTGTTGGCCGATTATGCAAAAATAAAGGTCCAGACTTGCTCATTCAAGCTATGAAGAAGATTATTCAAACGCATAAAGATACGGTACTTGTAATTGTTGGTGGTAAATGGTTTAGTGATAACCGAGTAAATAAATATGTTAAAAAACTATATAGAATGGCTAGGCCAATTAAAGAACACGTAATTTTCACCAAATTTATTCCTGCAGATCAAATTCATAATATATTTCTAATGGGGGATATATTTATATGTAGCTCACAATGGAACGAACCATTGGCACGTGTTCATTATGAAGCAATGGCCGCTGGAATCCCAATTATTACAACAAACCGTGGGGGAAATGCAGAAGTTATAACAGATGAATATAACGGCTGCCTAGTAGAACAATATGATAACCCAATGGAGTTTGCCAGACTTGTCCAGGCTTTGTTATCTCAAAGAGAATTTGCACAATGGATTGCTGAAAACGGAAGAAAAATTGTGGAGGAAAACTTTACATTTAAGCATACAGCAAAAAAACTAGATCAGGTATATAAACAAGTAGCAGAATCTACTAATCAACCTGCTAGAAATCTAATACGCCCTCTCAAAATTCTAATTGTTTAAACTGCCCAGCATTTAACGTTCTGATGGGCTATTTGAATTGAGGGATTCCTAAATACAGAAACTTAACGGTTTCTAACTAATTAAGCTATTCCTGTAGTTCCTAGGGGTAAGAGGTGGAGCGCTTTGTTGCTAAGATTCTGTCCTACAGTAACTTCTCAATCGTAATATGTGTGCTAAAAGAAGAGAGATCCTACTCAAGAAGATTTGGATTTTTAACGTTTTTATTTTAATCAAAACAATTCGAACATAACTAACTAGAAATATACATTATTGATACAACTACAATTTTCTTCCCGTACCATTTTGCTTTTTATTGAGGAAACTCGGCAGATCAAGAATGGTACTTAATGTTTTCTCCATTTCTTTATAAGTATGCTTCCGCATAGCGAGGAAACGATTTAATGCAAAACGGCTATAAACAATGGTTCTCGCACTTCAGACTTTGTTTTCCCGATTCTTATAAATGCGAAAACTCCAAATTTTATTGATTAATATGGATCGCACCTCTTCTTTATGTATGGTCCCTGTATTGTACAAAATAAGACAGACTAATGCTTGCCGATATTCAACCTCTTCCTAAATTGAGTGCTTCACATCTTTATATTTTTGAGGAGAGAGCCTTCTAACGAAAAAATAAATACGTGTATTTGATATAAAAGATATATAAAGGCTGCCTATTATGTATATGTTAAAGAACAAAAAACGCTTGGAGAACCAAGCGTATTTTAGTGCTAATTATTTTACGCGTCTTCTTCTTCACCATCGTCGTCCTCGTCTTCATCATCTTCGTCTTCTTCATCTTCATCTTCGTCTTCATCTTCGTCTTCTTCGTCTTCTTCGTCTTCTTCTTCGTCTTCTTCTTCGTCTTCTTCGTCTTCTTCGTCTTCTTCTTCGTCTTCTTCTTCGTCTTCTTCGTCTTCTTCGTCTTCTTCGTCTTCTTCTTCGTCTTCTTCGTCTTCTTCTTCGTCTTCTTCTTCGTCTTCTTCGTCATCTTCGTCTTCTTCTTCGTCTTCTTCTTCGTCTTCTTCTTCATCTTCGTCTTCTTCGTCTTCTTCTTCATCTTCTTCGTCTTCTTCGTCTTCTTCTTCGTCTTCTTCTTCGTCTTCTTCGTCATCTTCGTCTTCTTCGTCTTCTTCTTCGTCTTCTTCTTCGTCTTCTTCTTCATCTTCGTCTTCTTCGTCTTCTTCTTCATCTTCTTCTTCTTCGTCTTCATCATCTTCGTCTTCTTCGTCTTCTTCTTCTTCTTCTTCGTCTTTTTCTTCGTCTTCTTCGTCTTCTTCGTCTTCTTCTTCGTCTTCTTCGTCTTCTTCGTCTTCTTCGTCTTCTTCGTCTTCTTCGTCTTCTTCGTCTTCTTCGTCTTCTTCGCCCTCTTCTTCTACTTCTTCGTCCTCTTCATCATCTTCGTCTTCTTCGTCTGTAAAGATAACTTCTGTTTCATCAGTATATTGAATTTCAACCTCTACACCATTATGTGTACCAGATTGAATTATTTCAGCTAGAGCTTTTAGAACTTCCTGTAAATCACCATCTGAATTAACACTAAAGCCATTCTCAACATCTAATTTTATTTTTGCTCTTTTCACATCAGCCATTTACCTAACTCCTTCAATATATTTTTATATATACTATGTTGAAAGAATATGAAAAGATTAATCTATTTGCGGAAATTTCATTATTCATTTTCCTTAGCACTCTTTACTAAGTTTGCTACCCATGGGCTTTTTAATGGCTGATCGGGAGTAATAATTTTGAATTTTACTTTCGGCTTTTCTATTTGAGTTGGAACGACCTCATTTTGTTCCAGGTTTTGTTCTTCTATTTCTATTGCATTTTGAGTCTCTTCATCTTTTACTTCATCAATTATTGTAGTTTTTCGTGGAGATTTCTCTTCTAGTTCTATTGTCTTCTTCTTCTTCTTCTTTTTCTTTTTCTTCCTCGTCTTCTGAATCTCTTCATCTTTTACTTCATCTTTTACTTCATCAATTATTGTAGTTTTTTGTGAGGATTGCTCTTCTAAATCTAGCAATCCGATTTTAGGTAATTCTTCTAATTCTATTTCCTTAATAATCTCTAAATTCTCTAGCACCGAAGATTCATTTAGTACAATATTTTTTTGCTGTTCATACTCTGACAATTCCCATCCCATTGGCCCTGGTGGAGAAAACACAAATTTCTCTAAATCCAAAATAGGGATTACTATCTCTTCTTGTTCTGAATTCATTTTATTTCCCTCCGCTATTGCTCTTAATTTCGTGGTAAATATCAGAAAAACTTTGTAAAAATTCTTCCTTAGAGTCTTCAAGTGCTATAATATTTTGCAATGCCCAAATATACTTTTCATCAGACCACGAACGCTTTTGTCCTAAATAGTATTTATGTGCAATTGCACAGAATAAGTGAGGGAACGATAAATCAGTCCAAAGAACACGAAATTGTTTTTCTGATAAGGAATTTTCCGAATCATATGCACTCAACATATGAATTGCTAAATTAGTATCCCAAACTGACATTTTTTTCATCACTTTATTTAAAATGATACGTAGATCCCTCACGGGTAAATCACTTGTAATAGAATGTAGCTCTTTCATAAACACAGCATCATCTATTTCTGCAAACCTTGCTAAAGTAAAATCTTGCTGACAAAAACTATTAGATGCAATAACTTCTTTTGTCCATTGGTCATAATATGGATCATCTATTTCTTGTAATGCTCTCTTACCACGTGCTAACATCTTATCGACGTACTCTAAAAACATCGTTGAAAATACATCATCTGGAAAGGAGAGTGCAATTCTTTTGTTTCCTTCTAATTCTTGTAATTTCCATCTGTATAATTTATGCCATTTTCCTAATCGACTCCGAATTTTACTTTCTTGCATCGGAATATATCCTTCTGATGCTTGATGAAATTTACCTGCATATATGAGTACCTTTTCTAATTGTTCTTTATTATAATATATGACTTCTTTCCCTTGATGCTTATCATATAGTACATACGCATACCCATCAGATCCGATACAAAAGCCTCCTCTTTTTGTTTTATGAATGTTTGTAATTGGTAATCCATTTTGAAGGAGATGTAAATGTGCTCCAGCGATAAATAACATCCTTTTGGGGTGCATATGTGCTTGTTTTAATATTTTTAATCCTTCTTCTGTTTCAACTTCCCACATTGTTCTCCCACTTCTGCTTGATTGTAAAATGATATTACTTACTTCAAATGGATAAAAGCTAAGGACCTTTTTTAAATGTTCACTCTCTAATCCAGTTGTTTCTTCCAACTTTCATCACCCTCCTCTTAAATTTTATAAAACTTCCCCATACACTTTCATTAAATCCATAGCGACTCGGTTCCAATTAAATTCTTTTTCGACCTTCGCACGTCCATATTTCCCTATCTGTTTTCTTTTATTTTCGTTATTTAATAGATTAATTATCTTTTCTGCATATGCATCAGGATTCTCAAAGTCATTGACAATATATCCATTTTTTCCTTCTTCAATAACTTCAGGGTTACCGCCTCGATTACTTGTGATAATTGGTAAACCCGCTGCCATTGCTTCGTAATGCACCCTAGCAAGAGGCTCTTGCCACTGTGAAGAGCAAACAAAAATATCTGACATAGCATAAAGTGTTGAAATATCCTTTGGCTTAACAAATTTAATAAAGACTACATGTTCTGGAAACATTGCACCTAAGGTATATAAATGTTTTACATAATTATTTACATTGTTATCTCCAAACCATTTTGAACCAATAAAAACCATTACGATGTCTGGATTCTTCTCAATTATTTTAGGAAGAGCTTGTAGCAAAATATGAGGACCTTTTACTTTGCTCAAGCGTCCAACAAACAAAACTATATTTTTATTTTGCAAATTCAACTGTTTTTGAACATGATTTTTAACTTTTGTACCATTCGCGGTCCACGAAGGATAATATTCATTTACATCTACACCAGAATATACTGTTCTTGTCTTTGCTTTTGCAGTTTGAAAGCGCGAGGTAATTGTTTTTCCTATATAATCACTAACTGTTACAATTTTGGAAACAGCGGAAATACATGCTTCGCCCTCTTTATCACTTATCTTTTCGTATGCAAACATTTCATTATGCACGCTTAACACGAATTTGGTCTGTGGGGCCGCCTCACGTAAAATTGTAATCCAATTGGGACGATTACATAAATGAACCACATCATATTTTTCCTGTTGCAAATGTTTAATAACATAAGGCAGATACTCTTCTTCTGGAAAACGTATATACCTTACACCTTTGTTTTTTTCTTCTGATTTTAAATTAGGATCTGTTATAGAAATAACTGTCACATTTTTTCCATTTGCAGCAATAATGGAAGCAACAGAATCTATATAAATTTGAATAGCTCCACCCCGTACAGCTGGTACAGGTAGCTTTTCAGTGGATATTATCGCAATTTTCATTAAATCGCCTCCCTGTTTCATAAAATACAACTTTCTTCATATGTTACGAAGGAACCCTTATATTTGTGAGTTATCAAGCATTATTTCATCTTTTATAATTAAATTTGGTAAATAGTACTTTTTCTTCTTAAAGGCAAATGGCTAGAGCAAAAATGGTCATGTACCATACAGTAATAAGAGAGTATAAAAGGATGGTGGTATATGTGGAGAATCATAATGAAGAAGCGGTGTATACATTATCGCCCGAAGAGGAGCAAAAATTAGTAGCATTGGCAGAGACAATGATTCAACATTGGGACATTCAAGCGACTACAATTGAATTAATACAAGGTGGACAACTAGCCTTAGTATGGAAAATTCATACTGCAGATGGACCATTTTGCTTAAAGAGAATTCATCGCCCTGAAAAAAAGGCTTTATTTTCTATTCACGCTCAAGATTATCTTGCCAAAAAAGGCATGCGTGTTCCGAGCATAATTCCAAGCAAAGTGAATCAGTTATATACAAAACACGGTCCATTTTTATTTGTTGTTTATGAATGGATTGAGGGAAGACCATTTGAACTTACAATGCAAGAAGACCTTGAAATGATTATGAAAGGGTTAGCGGATTTTCATGTAGCTTCTATTGGCTACAAACCGCCACCAGGCATACCTATCTTTACAAAACTGGGACGTTGGCCCAATCATTATATTAAAAGATTTCAACAGATGGAGATTTGGAAAACTTTATCCGCAACTATGCCGGATGATCCATTTTCACAATTGTATTTGGCTGAAATTGATGCTTTCATTTCAGAAGCAAAACATACACACCAAAGACTATTGGAATCTGAATATACAAAATGGACTGATGAATTACAAGAATTCCCTAATTTATGTCATCAAGATTATGGAACAGGAAATTCCTTACTAGATCCAAGTAATCAAATTTGGGTAATTGATTTAGATACAGTTTCTTATGATCTTCCTATTCGAGACTTGCGTAAAATGATTATTCCTCTACTAGATACAACTGGTGTTTGGAATGAAAATCAATTTCAAATTATGATTAACGCATATGAGTCAGTTTCCCCTTTAACAGCTGAGCAGAAGAAAATTATGTTTATTGATATGTTATTTCCTTACGAATTGTATGATGTGATTCGTGAAAAATACGTCAGAAAATCACCATTACTTGCTGAAGAACTTGCTGGAGCTATGGAATATGAAAGGATAAAGTCAAAAGCTTTAAATATGTTAATAGAGGAATTTTAATACGCAATACAAACCATTTTGATGTAAAGGTTACTGTTATCTTTTTCCGACAGAAGGACACTTCCTCAAAAATGTGAAGGTGTGAACACCAATTTTAGGTGGAAGATAAATGTCGGTAGGCATAAGTCTATGTTTTTTCGTTTTTACGAGAACCATTGTTTGAAGTTATTTTGTATTTAATCATTTTCTTGCTATATGGAATCATACTTATAAAAAAGCGGGAAAAAGGTTAACGTATCATTTTTTCACTGACGAGCTTACTCAATTAAAAAAGAAAATGGTACGGGAAGCAAGATGTAGTTATATCAAAAACGTTTATTTTTAGTCAGCTATGTTCGAATTGCATTTACCAAAATAAAGACGTTAAAAATCTTAATCTTCGTAAGTGTGATTGGCCTTCTTGTAGTACACATAACGATAGATATGTTAACGCAGGAATAAATCTTAGAAACGAAGCTATCCCTCTCTTAACTACAGGGATAGCTTAATTGATTAGAACCATTAGGGGGTTAAGTGAAGAGTGTTTCAGCAAGGTTCTGTAACGAGGATCATTTAATAGAGGCATAGAACTTACACGGACTGTTCAATTCAAAATTATAATACACTTCCAAACAAAATATGTACAAGCCGACTTTATTTTTGGTAGAGTGGCTATTCCTGATTATGAAAGGTATATTCAAAAAAACCTTAAGTGCTCTTGAAAGATTACGAAAATGAAATACCTAGCAATGCTTTTCCCTTTCACATGACACAGCTCTATTGGGGAATACATGTCCCTCTAAAAAAGGAGTTTATAGAATAGCCCCTTCAATATAGTATTTTTAACAATTCTTTGTGTGCAAATAAAAAGAGCATCCACAATTGTCAGATGCTCCTATATATAAAGTGGTTTCCCCCACACTCCAGTATATGCTTGTCATTCTCAAAAGGTGTAGCAAAAAGAAGCCTTATGCAGGGCCTTCTCAAAATATAAGGGGTAACTCTAACGTACAGATTAACATTTCCCGATGTCGCTGCTATTATGTGCTTGATATTACTTAATATGCATGAATTTGACACTCCGATCCCTAAAGAGGCAAGGAGTGTCAATCTAAAATATATTGGAATTAACAAAGAAGAAAAAGATAATATTCTTGATACATTTTCGATTTAATTTTGCCATATAATATAAATCAACATTAAAAATCACTCTTTACCCTATTGTTTTTTTACATTTTAACGAGAAAACTATTTTACATCACCAATTGCTTGAATAGACTCGAATCTAACATTAATTTTGTTCGGAAAACCTATAATATTACCAGTTGAATTACTTGCTACTTCTACATTGGGTCCAATAACAGTAACTAAATTTCGAGTCACATTCATTATAAAACCTTTAATGTTAATTCCTTCCAAAAACAATACAGTACGTAAATGAAGCAACTGATAGGCATATAAAAGTTCTCTAATCTCATTTGTTAATTCTGAAAAATTATTGCTAGAACTATTCACTACTGAATGATAAGAAGATCCCTTTAATTCTAAAGAGGTGTTAGGGGACATTTTTGATTTTAATAAAATATCAGAAGATTTTTCTGATTCTAATAAAGTATTAAAACTCCTTCTTGATTTAAATGGAGCGATAAGAGGAATCGGATTTATATCAAACAATCTAAATTTACGTTTGTTATTATCAGAATTTAAACAAAACTGACACATTTATGCCCCCCCCTATAATAAGTATGTATTATATAGTAAGCACTTTATATAAAAATGTACTGGGTATTTATAATACCCAGTACATTTTTAATTAATTATGCTCCTCGATCATCACTAACCGCTAAAATGTCACTAATTGCAACACTGATTTGGTTTGGATTTTCAAGTGCATTTCCATTATCATTACTTTCTACTTCAACGCCTTCTCCATTACCACGACGAAGAGTAACAAAATTTGCTCCAATTCGTGTAATCAAGCCTTCTACGTGAAATGATGGTAAAAATAATACAACTCTTGCCCCTACCAATTGAAATGCTTCCAACAGAGTTCTAATTTCATTATTATTCTCTTGAAATTCTGCCATTCTCTATCTCCATCCTTTACTTTTAATTTTGACATCTAACAATGTAATTCTATTAAATTAACTTATTATTAGTTGTCAAAATAATATATGTTTAAACATACTAATTGAAATAGACAAGTTGGCAAAAACCTTTTTTAATTATACGGTTATTGGGATATAGTCTTTAAAACTCAATTCATAAAAAATATCCCTCTTAAACAAATTTCATATTTAAATAACAAATCCACACTTAACTAGTCTCATATACTCACACCATTCTTTCTAGACGAGCATAAGATGTATTAACGAACGAAAGGGGGTAATTTTATGGGTTTTGGTTTTGGTGGATGTTGTGATTTCAATAGATGTGATGATCGGAGAGATCATCACAGAGAACATCACAGAAAAGAAGAAAGAGAAGACAATAGAAGACAAATGAATAACAATCCAGAATTAGCACAATTCTTACACACATTAACTCCTGGTACTTGTATTGTTATTCAATATGATTGCCAACCACCTACAAGTGCAACATTCCAGGGTTTTCAAGGGAACAACGTAATTATTTTATCTGACTTTGATTGTTTCCCAGGATTAGCACGTATTGCGATTAACAGAATTAATGTAATCTCTATAAATTCACCTGATTGTAATCGTTTCTGTTGCAAACGTAAGCATTGCAGAGAATGTGATGAGCATAAACATGAACGCGAACACGATCATAGAGATGATTTTTAAAAAATAAGTGAAAGAAAAATCTTTCCCTTAATTTATAAGCCAATTTGCAGAAAAAACACCTATTAAAAATGAAGTGAACCCGAATAGTGGTACATGAAAAAAACACCTCCTGAATTCGCATACTAAGTATGCAAATTCAATGGAGGTGTTTTTTCGTATGACGACAAGAGTTCATTACCCGGAAGAAACAAAGTGGAAAGTAATTGAAATGAAGAAAGATGGTTATTCAAATCGTACAATTATGGAGAAACTCGGAATTAAAAATGTTTCCCAAATTAAGACATGGATGAAATGGTATCGTACAGATCAAACGTATCGTTTTCAACAACCTGTAGGAAAACAATATTCTTATGGAAAAGGACCAAAAGAGCTCAGTGAATTAGAACAACTACGTTTAGAAAATAAGCATCTAAAAACAAAATTACTTGTATGGGGAAAGTATCTGGAAATCGAAAGGGGCTGAAACCAGAAACTGTAGTTACTTTATGGAAAAATGTAAAAACAAAAATAACGATAAAAGAGTTGTGTAACGTATTAGAATTACCCCGTTCCACATTTTATCGCTGGTTACAACGAACGGAAGATCGGAAAGATGATATAGAAGAGAAAGTAAAGGACGTCTGTCTTAGGCATAAATTTCGGTATGGATATCGAAGAGTGACCGCTACTCTTCAAAAAATGGGACTGTGTGTCAATCATAAAAAAGTATTACGAATCATGAGACAAAATCACATTCTTTCAAAAATACGTCGAAAGAAAAAGAAATATATCAATGGTGCGGAACCAATGGTAGCCCCTCATCGATTGGAGCGTGAATTCGATGCATCCAGACCAAATGAAAAGTGGTTTACAGATGTGACGTATCTCTTATTTGGAGAGCGTACCTTGTATTTATCAACGATCATGGATGCCTTTAATCGTGAAATTATTAGTTGTGTCATCAGCGAATCACAAACACTGACATTAGCGATGAAGACATTGAAACAAGCAATGAGAGGGCGAAGAGTAAAAGATGTCCTTCTTCACTCGGATCAAGGAAGTATTTATACAGCAAAAGAATTTCAAGCGTATGCCAAAGAAAACGGCATTATCACCAGCATGTCCCGGAGAGGAAATTGCCATGATAATGCCGTCATGGAAAGCTTCTTTGGTCATTTGAAAAGTGAAGCTTTCTATTCACAAGAGATAACAAAAGTATCCAACACAACTGTGCGAAAGATTGTGCTAGAATACATTCATTACTACAATTGTGTGCGAATTCAAGAAAAATTAAACCACCTATCCCCTAAAGAATTTAGGGAACAAGTGGTTTAGGTGTTTTGATTGGTGTCCCGTTTTCGGGGTTCACTTCAAAAATAGGTGTTTTTTCTTTCCTAAATTTACTGAACTGAACGTAAATAACAAACCATTTCATATAGCGGACATATACTATTGTAAGGTCGGCATCCAAATGACCCAAATAAATACCCACGCCAAGAAATAAAACTACAAAGTATTTCTTGGCATCTTTTACATAAAACAAATAAATTTATTAAAAATGTACAAACCTAATTAAAAATCTATACATATAATGTACCCTACCTCTCTTATTATCTCCTTAAAGGGATTTAATTTTATATAAATACCTTTTTTAAGTATTTAAATACTTAATTTAACCTACATAACATAATAATTCCTAAAAAAATAAGATAAGAGCGCTTTCCCTCTTATCTTATCTTTTCCTTATATTTATTTAAAGCGCTATTAACCTATACGTCGAACACTAATAACATCTAGGCTTGTCACATTAATGTTTGCAGCAGCATCCACCCAAATAAGAAATCCATCTTCTATACGAATAAAGACTCCGTTTCCATCGATCTGATCTCCGCCTGAAAAAACGTTAATTCTGTCGCCTTCTCGTAAACCATCTAATCTTCTTCGTCCTTCAAAATTTCCCAATTCTCTCACCTCCTCATGGTCTCTTTTTTTTTCGGTTTCTATTACGTTCAACACATTTACATTATTTAAAATGCTATTAACCTACGCGTCGAACACTAATAACATCTAGGCTTGTCACATTAATGTTCGCAGCAGCATCCACCCAAATAAGAAATCCATCCTCTATACGAATAAAGACCCCTGTTCCATCGATCTGATCTCCGCCTGAAAAAACGTTAATTCTATCGCCTTCTCGTAAACCGTTTAATCTTCTTCGTCCTTCAAAATTCCCCAGTTCTCTTACTTCCTCACGTGCTCTGCTTCTTCTTCGGTTTCTATTACATTCATCACATTCACATCTACGTTCAAAAGACATTTAATATACCCCCTTTTTCCTAAAAATTTTTATCTGCATTATATATTATGAAAGAAATAAATTAATTGATTAGACTTTCTTCCTCTATCAAACATCCAATTAACTAATTTATCAAAAAAAAAATCACTAATTTTAACAATTGTACAAGCCATTTTGTATTACTTACATACATTAACAATGAGATGATAATCATCTTACTATACTCCAAATCCCAAATTACCTGTTCGTTAACTATGTTTAAAAAATAGAAAAAAGGTCAGTTTTCAGCTGTCCTTTTTTCTATTTTTTAAACATATATATTTTGGAATTTAAACACCCCTTACTAATAAATACATATATTATATAGTGCTCCAACACACTGCTAAATAAAACTCCACTAACAAAGAAAGAACTTATTTTCTATCTGTCAAGAATTTAGGTTCTTTTTTCACTGTTTTACATCCTTTTATATTAATAATAAGATTTTAATTCCCTTCCATATAATCAATTCTATGCTCTTTATTCAGCATTTCCTTTACCATGAGAGTTCCTCTCACCCTCAAAGAACTTTTGCAGTATGCAAGCTAGGATTCAGCAACTCCACCTGTGGTATCACCACAATTCTTTTTAATTATTTACTGGTTCGTTGCACGAAACCAACAACTCTAGCAAAATCTCGTAAGATATTTGGAGAGAAGAAACTTTGAACTTCTTGAACGAATAGTTGTAATTCATTAGATACAAAAATAGACATACTAAAACGCCATCCTTTCCTATGATTCTACAGAAAGTATAGCGCTTTTTTGTTATATGGCTATAAAAATATTATGGATTGATGGATTATGTGGCGACGCCCTATAGTAACCCTAATAAGCATACATCCTGCCGATTGACTTGGATTTTTAACTTTTTGTTATTGAAAATGTAGTCCCATTTTTGTCGGAAGTAATATTCCAACTATTTTACCATATTTTATAGAAAGAAAATAAAAAAAGAGAGATTCTGCTTATGCGAAGGTCATTTATCTAGTATTGAGCATTTAATAATTATGATAAGTACAAGTCTCGTAAGGAGGTCTGTACATGAATGAAAAACATGAGTTTTTGATTGGAACAGCATTTGATTCGAATTTACTGGGTCCTACATTGCCACCTATCCCGCCATTCACTTTACCCACGGGACCTACTGGAGCAACAGGACCTACTGGAGTGACACCAGTATTCGGAATGTTGAATACCGATTCAGTTACAGATATTCCAACAGTAGCTAATACAAGTATAGATTTTACAGTGACAGGACCTTTTAGTGGGGTTATATTAAATACTGCTGATAATTCAATAACGGTTGGTAGTGCTGATGTATATGCTGTAACGTTTTCGACAGGGGTTAGTGTATCTGGAGAAGATTCAGGAATTCTTATTATGAATTTTACAATAAACGATACTGTTAATTTTCTTTCTCAAATACGAATCAATCTGGATCAGGGCAATAGAATTATGGCATCAAAAACAATTTTATTTTCATTAAACCAAGGGGATGTTCTTCGAGTATTAATTAGACTTTCTGCTGGACCTGTTTTTATTGGCGAGGCATCATTTAATAGTCTCTCTTTGTTTACATGCAGCATTTTCATATACAAAGAAACTTGCTTAGCCAAACGACCTTGCTGACGTCCATTAAGCTCATACTTTGAAGTCCTCAAAAAACGTAAAATTTATATCATCACATTTATCTATGAAAGTTCAGCTTACTTTTTTCGTTTTGGGGAACAATCAATTTCTTAGCTTAATAGCGATGTGTTGCTACCCTATCGATATATGACATGAGCTCATTTTGGAAAATTTCTTGTCAAAAAGAAGCATATATGATGAGGAGGACATATTTTAAACTATATTCCATTGGAAAGGTGCGGAAACGTATATGAATTTACATTGCAAGAAAAATTTCCTTATAACAAGCACGCCTTATTTCCCACATATTAATTTATCAGGCCTTCCTGAAGTAACAAGAATATCTTCATGCTTTCCTAAAACTCCAAAAACGAAAAAACCGCCAAAATCCCCCAAATCAAAAACATTGTGCTTTAGGCAATTTATAGAGCATAAAATCCAGTTAGTTCCTCCTGCAAAAAAAGGAACCATCAAAGTTGATAGACAAATATTTACTACGATTGAAAAAGTGTGTTCAGAAGTAGTCACTATTTCGGGATTTATCCGTAAGACTATTACTTATACAGCATTAGCTTATAACAAGGTGATTCCAAACTATAGGATCCAAGGTGACGTTCCCTTTCAAGGTCTTATAGAATCAAAAGACATTAAAGAGCAGCACCAATTTAGCATCATCGAAGAAAAAATACTCGGCAATGTTTTTACACGTGAAGCTAACTTTGAAAATCCAAAGAAATTTCAAGTATACAAATCTCCCTTTGCTTTCAATTTTATAGAGAAAGATGCTGTAAAAGTTTCTATAAAAATGAGTACGTAGTAATTCATATTCTCTTATCTTGAATATGAAATTAGCGCATTACAAAGACTAACCGTGCAATTACTGTTCTTTCTAACCTAACTTATTATCTACTGAAAAAACATTTTCAAATGGATTCAATACCTCATGTAGAATTTTAAATAATTATTTTGTTTGAACGAATAATTAAAGAAGATAAATTTGACTCTGATAGCGCAACGCCTAGTTACTTTGCTAGAAAGTTAAATAGAACTAAGTGAAAAGTTTCAGAGTTAATGAACGATTTAATAAAAAAAGATGATTAGCAGTTGCAGAAACTAGAACAAATACCGAAGATGGTTGTATTGGTACAACTCATACATGGTTTGTAAACCCAAATATTATGTGCTGCTCTCCAAAAGAGCGAGTGAGTAGATAAAGCAACTCAAAAAATCTATAAAAACCACTTAATAGTTTTGTAGCTGAAGATGATGAAAAACATATGTTACCAATTTAAAGGATGATATTTGTAGGGCTACACAACAAATCTTTACAAAAGCATTGCGTGATATTCAACTTAAAAGAAATAAGAAAAGGTATACATTACCTGTATATTTATTTTAAAAAAGTGCAATAGATATTGCACTTTTTTTAGAACTAAAAACCATAAACTTTTTTACCAATGGTTGCGATGACAACAAATAAAACATTTACAAAAACGGTTATGGTGTTTATCACAACGATGATTATGATGTTTATGCTCACAGCGATGATTATGATGCTTATGCTTACAGCAATCATTACGATGCTTATGCTCACAACAATGGTTATGATGTTTATGCTTACAGCAATCATTATTCCAATTCATTTTTATACCTCCTATCAAACAAGAGTTATATTATTCTATGTTTTAATAGGAAACATGCTTGTTTACTAACCTATAGTGAACTACCCGCCACTTAACGTCCTAATGGACTGTTTGAAGTGGGGGCTTCTCGGTTAGTCGTTACTTTTGATAGCTAACGAATTCGTCCTAAGACAACCGAGCTAACACCCTCGTTCCAAGGGTTATTTTATTGCTATCTATGCTAATGCTAATGCTAATAGGCGTATTGCTTCATTTTTGATATTGATAGCTGCGTTATAATCTCTATCGAGATTTACACCACATATACAAGAATATACTCGCTCAGACAATGACATATTTTTCACATTTCCACAACTGCTACATGTTTTTGTGGAAGGAAACCATTTGTCTATTTTCACAAGTTTTTTGCCTTGTTCATTTAGTTTATAAGCTAAAAAAGAAGTGAACATACCCCAACCATTGTCAGCGACACTTTTTCCAAAATGAAGTGCTTGCGACATTCCTTTCATATTTAGATCTTCAATAGCTACAACATCAAAATGAGTAGCTAACTCTTTAGACTTATGATGAAGGAAGTTCTTACGTTGGTTCGCTACTTTTTCATGTAACTTAGCTACACGGATACGTTGTTTATTCCAACGAATAGAACCTTTTGTTCTTCTTGATAATACTCGTTGTGCCTTTGCTAATCGGTCTAACATTTCACGATAGAACTTAGGATAATTGGCTCTCTTATCCTCAGAACTGACGTATAATCGATCCATCGCAAAGTCTAATCCAACAACTGTTTCTACTTCTTTTTGTACAATCTCTTTTTCGTATTCAGTCAAGATAGACACATAGTATTTACCAGTAGGTGTCATAGAAATCGTACATGACTTGATTACATGGTCTTGTGGTATTTCTCTATGCTGTTTCATACGTACCATTTTCAGTTTCGGCAATTTGATATGACCGTTAAGCAACATAATATTTCCGTTCACTACATTCGTTGTATAAGACTTTCTGTCTTTTTTGCTTTTGAATGTCGGGAAGTCATTTTGACCACGAAAGAAATTCTTATAGGCAGTTTGCAAGTTTAGTTGAGCATTTGCCAATGCTAATGAATCAACTTCTTTTAACCACTCAAATTCTGCTTTGTATTTCGCAGGAGTGGGAAGCTTTTGTTTCTTTAGTTGTTCCTTATCACCTTTGTTTTTTTCATACGCTTCTTTCCGTTCGGCTAACATTCTGTTATACACGAAACGTACACAACCGAAAGTTTTACGCATAAGATGTGCTTGGTCTTCTGTTGGATACAAACGGAATTTATATGCTTTATTATGCTTTGTCATATCATTTCACCTCACTTTTCACCTTGATTTTCAATATATTTTTTTACTACGTCTATTGATGAACCACCAGTAGTTAGTAAGCAAAAACTTCTTGACCAAAACATATCTTTCCATAGTTTCTTTCTCACTTGTGGAAAGTCTCTCTTGATTAGTCGAGAGCTTGCACTTTTATAAGCATTGATGAATTTTGTCATTTCTGTATTAGGGTGTGCCTTGAACAAAATATGAACATGATCTATATCATGATTCCATTCAACTAATGTGATGTTATAGCTTTCAGATAGTCGAACAAACATATCTTTTGCATAGTCTGACATATCATCATCAAATACATTTCTTCTGTATTTCACGACCAATATAAGGTGATAATACAACGAGAATACTGAATGGTTATTACTATCTAATTTCATTGATATACCAACCTTTATAATTTATAAGACTGATTATATCAGAGGCAACATAAAATGCAAAACCTTTTGGCTACGCCAAACCGAAATTCATCTCCCACCTACCGTTGGTCTACGCCCTTCACACACTTGAGGAAGGAGAATTCTTTCGGGGAATTCGTTAAAATCTAATGGTAAAGAGAAATTTGCTTTTTATTTAAAAAAAGATAAGAAGTGAGTTTTCCGTCTATTATTAATAGATAATATTTAATTTTCAACACTATAAATATTAGTCAAGCATATATTATAGTATTGAAATAGGTTTCAATCACTTATTTCAATTTTATGGTCTCCTTTTAAGAACACCAACGGGCATTGGTGTTCTTTTTAAGTAGGTTGGTTTTGAAAAATAAGAAATTTTATTAGTTACAAATGTATAAAACAAAGAAGCACTCAAAATGAGTGCTTCTTTGTTTTATACTTGTACTTGTTGTACTTGTAAAACTTTTAAAGTTAGGTCTAGTACAATTTTTTCACGAAGAGTATCAAATGGTTCGTTTAGGTCTGTTGGACAAGGAGAAAAGTCTAACTCAAAAAATTGAGCGCTGATTAATTCGCAATATGGTTGTTCGTTATAAAAAACTGTATTTTCGAAGAAGTATTTGTCTAGACGTGGTAAATCACCGTTTTTAGGGTTAATAAAGTGAGATGTAGTGTCTGAGGAAGAAGCTACTAAAGCTAGTGATAGAAAATCAGCTTCCGTCAAATCTGCAAAACCAGAAAATGGAACATTTGCAATACGATCAAATAAAGGTGCATTACACTCGGCAGATGCATATTCAATATTTTTACGAATATATCCTTGTACAAATAATTTTGCTCTTGTAACTCGTCGATAAGGTGTACCATCTACTGGAGTAAATGCTACAGGAACTAATTTACATTGTGTTAAAAATACATTTTTTAGGATTCGTTTAATTTCAACTGCTGGAGGAGCTAATGAAATATCGGATTCTACAACAATTTGAATTGTTCTTTCAGCTAATACAACTGGTATTTTTATAATCGGTGTTCCTGGAGTAAGAATTGGTGTTACAGCTTCATCACTTAATGGTGTTTGAGTTTGCCCTTCTACCTGACAAGGTACATTGATTGGACATTGTTCGCTCATATTATCTAATCTCCTTTTGAAATCACTTTAGATTTTTAAAACTGTTCAATGGCAATATATTCGTTTTTTTTATTGATGTATAAGCTTGTATAATAAGTTTTAAATTTTTTTATTTTTTGTAGATATTTTATTTTCTATCTTATTGAAAATTTTAAAGTAGCAGGTTCCGGGTTAAAAAATGAGTAAGTGGGTTTTAACTACAATCTGAACAGCATGGATCTTAACCTAACCTGTGCGTTAATTTAAGTACAGCTCTTTATAATATCCCTTATAAAATTTAACATAATCGTACATTTAGGTTGAACTTGAGTCACTTCACCATTTGGACCTTTAACAGAATAAAGAAATCAATCGTAGAAGTTAGGATTTAGTTAATATAGATCCGCCTACTATGCCTATTAAATGAATTTATATATTGGCATTTTTGTTCGTATTTTGTATACTAAACGTGAGTTTTTCTTAAAGTAGGCAATCTTTCAGTTTCTATGAAACGCAACTAATCTGTTAATTATGTATGGTGTCAAACAAGCTCTTATGTCAATGGATATAAGAGCTTGTTTGCATATGGATTACTCTTTTATGTACAATGAAAGAAAAACATCTTATGAGATGGGGAGAGGAAAACCCATGTCCAACCAACAATTAGTGAATTTACGCATTGATTTTGCTTTTAAACAATTATTTGGCACAAGTGGAAATGAAGATATTCTAATTGCTTTTTTAAATGCTATGTTACAAGGTTCTTTAGAAGCCCCTATTGCTTCCTTGCAATTAGAAGACCCACACTTGCATCGAGAACATGAAGAGGATAAATTATCGATTTTAGATATTTCCGCAACATTAGATACGGGAACAAAGGTAAATGTAGAAATACAGCTAAATAATAATCATGATATGATTAAGAGAAGTTTATATTACTGGGGAAGGCTATACACATCCCAACTTCAAAAAGGAATGCCATACAGCTCTCTTCATAAAACAATTACGATCAATTTGTTAAATTTTGTTATGTTTCCTGAATACGAGGCATTCCATACAACAGGAATCCTATGGAATCAGCAACAACAGAAGGTATTGAGTAGTGATATCGAAGTTCACATCGTGGAGATTCCAAAACTCATGCAACAGTGGCGAAATGAACAAGTCAATCCCTGGGAGGATTCATTTGTTCGTTGGTTATTATTACTTCCAGCAAATGAAGATGAAAAATTAACCCAAACATTGGAGGATATTGCGATGAACCAAGACCCAATTTTACAAAAAGCAATGAATAAATGGGAACGTATGAGTCAAGATTCTTCTTTCCGACAAGCGTATGAAGCAAGGGAAAAAGTTCTTATGGATGAGGCCGCAAAATTTGCTCATGCAGAACAAAAAGGGATTGAAAAAGGGAAAATGCAACTTATTCGTGGTATGCACAAAAACGGAATGCCAATAGAAGATATTGCAAAGTTTACAAATTTACGTATAGAAGAAATACGAAACATTTTACAAGCCTAAATGATTAAAAATAACACCTACAAATACTGTAGGTGTTATTTTTGTGAAGCCTCCATTATGATAATAAGAAGGAGAGGAAGCACTTTAAATAAGTGTTTTCCTCTTTTGATATGTACCTGTGACCTACAGATTGCTCTTCAATAATAATTATATATCGGTTCAATAATATTTGGTTTCAAATTTTGCTCTTTAATTGGAGTTCCTCTGTTGCTGATCCTAATTAGTATAAAGTTTCTAATGGAATCTAATGCTATTAGTAAAATTCGTTGTAGTAGGAGATAAAATATGCAAAATATTGTTTTCAAGTTAATGATTGCATTGTTTGTGTTCATGCCAGGGAGCCAGTTTAATATCGATGCTTATGCTGAAAGTATGGAAGTAGTTAATAAAAGATTTTCTTTGGATGAATTAAAAGGAAAGACTTCTTTTAATTGTTTTATTCCTAAGAAGATAGCTAAAGATTGGAATATAGAATTAAAATATCCAGAACAAGTACATAAAAAGATGGAGAAAGTACAAATACATTTTTTGAATAGAGCAGGAACGCAATTAAAAGTTGCAATTATTGAAAGTGCGGCAACAGGCAATGATATTCAACCTGGGGAACATGGAGAAAGAGTGAAAATAAACAAAATAAATGGTGTCTTTCATCCGTTAACACCAACAAAACGGATGAAAGATCTTCAAGGTGGCCAATTGATATGGGTACAAGATGGAACACTGATTACCTTATTTAGTTCACGAATTTCTAAGCAGGAATTAATGAAAATAGCTTATTCAATGCAGAAGTTATAAAAAAGAGCCACCTTGCATTGCTACATAAACTATTCATAGTCGTAGAAAATAAAATTACACAATAATTTTTTACATCATTAAAAATTTATTAATATATGTTACCTATATACGGGGATCCCGCCCATTGCAAGAATCCATTAAGTTCATCTATAAAAAATGCACCTCAATAAGTCTAGGGGTACTTTTTTACAAAGCATTACTTTCAATATAAACAGGAAGTGTATACCCATTAATTAGCATTGGAGCAATTAATGAACAAGCCCAAACATCCCAGTAAATCTTTTTTCATAATTCTTCATCTGCAAGCTTTATTAAACTATTTATTTACCACACTTGCATCAACTTTTACAATCAGTTTTCCTTTTTCAACAATTCCTGAAACTTTTTTTATTTTTAATGAAGCATTTCTTGGTAATATTAATTCCGCATATTCATTTCCCATATATACAGCATGTGTTCCTTTTGGAACTTCAATATCCATACGAATTGTTTTTGACTTTTCTCCTAGATATTTATCAAGAATAGCTAGTGACGTACTTGTAAAACCTTTGTCTTTAACAGTTTTCCCTTCAAACTTTTTCTTGAATTTTTCAATTGATTCTTTATTAACTATAGTTTCTTTTGGGTTTTTTGGATCTTTGGGAAAAAATGTCCCCGGGGCAATTCCAAACTGTTGTTCATCTGTATATCTATATACCATAATTATATCTGGTACACTAGCAGTGTTTTGTTTAAATACTTTATCCATCTCTGCAGCGTATTCTTTTGCTACTTTTACATACTCTTTAGGATATCCATCTACTTTCCCTTCTCTTAAAGCTTGATTAATCCTTGTTCCATTTTGCTCATAGTTATTAAAAGCTTCTTTTGCTTTTGGTGTTACTACAATTTTATCTCTATGATTAGGAAGGTTCTTTCCATAATTTTTTGCTTCTTTTTCTTTGTCTTTAAAATCTATCAATTTATCTAAAAATGTATCAGTTTTTTTTGTAGATTCAATAGAAGAAATAGGATAATCGAGAGTTGAACTTTGCTCCATTGCAGATGCTACATTAGCTGTTCCACTCATAAGAACTATAGTAGCTAGACTAAAAAAAGCAACTTTTTTACTTAACATGTGAATTTCCCCTTTCAATGTCTTTAATATTTTTCAATTAGCTAAAACAATACAGCACTTAATCTTTTGTGTAAATATTAAGAAATTTATAAATATTATTTTGAATTTTAAGTTTGTTTAAAATTCAAAATAATATTTACTAGTACTAACATTGTAGATATTGATTTAGCGGTAAATGAAAAATCTTTTCAAAAAAACTTCCCCTTAAAAAAACACCTCAAAAGGTACACCTTTAGATATAGTATATTCTTTGCAGCATAAACTACTTCAAAAGGTATCAAAATGTACTTAAGCCACACTTCATAAGTATACACACTTTTGGAGATATGTTTGTTGGATGATTTTATGATTAATAGAGGGGAATTGTGTCCCTAACAGTTGGATACAGCACAGAGAATCCCCTTATTGTGTTGTTTATTGTTTTTCTTTCAAAATTCTTATAGCACTCTATATGAATCTTATGTTATTATAGGGATAGAAAATTTGTTTCCATTGTTTATACTCTATTGTACGTAGCGTGAAGGACAAACCTTACGCCCTGTTAACTCGGGCGAGGTTTGTCCTTTTTTTTACTTTAAGGAGGAATTTACTATGAAAAAAATCTACAAAATCGGAGCAGTTATAACAACTTTATGTGTTATTGGTATCACGATCTTTACTTTAACTAAAAATGAATCAGTCAAAACAGAAATAGTAACACCAGAAAAAACAATTGTATCTGCTGCAGATGTAAAAGAAGCACCTGAAAATATAAAAGATATTTCAAAAGAAGAATTAAATCAAAAAATAAAATCCCATGAAGAGTTCATTGCGTATTACTATCAACCTACCTGTCATTTTTGTAAAAAAGCTGCACCAGATATACATAGTATGTCAAAAAAGCATGATAGAACCATCTATCGTATTGATATCTCTACACCAGAAAATCAAAGTGCCTTTCAAGAGTTCGACATTCCAGGTACTCCAGTTGTTGTAGCTTATAACAGAGGTGAAGAAGTTGAACGTCTAGAAGGAGCCGTGTCAGCTGCTACATATGATGGATTCTTTGCAAGACGTAATTCGAGCGCTAGCTAGTATAGTGCTCGTTTTTCTTTGTATGAAAGGAGAATTAACATGCAACAAAACGCTCGTATTCAATCTTTAGACATAATAAGAGGTATGGCCATACTATGTATCCTTTTTGCGAATCTACCCACTATGACGGGGCTAGATCCCTTTAATCAGGCAGGTTACTCCGGTACAGATAAAGCAATTCGTTTTTTAGTAGATTTGTTTATACAAGCAAAGTTCTACACTATTTTCGCATTCTTATTTGGCGTAGGGTTTTATATCTTTATGAAAAATACAGAAGCAAAAGGATACCCCATGTATAAGTTGTTTATTCGCAGACTGTGTATTTTATTAGCCTTCGGTTTACTTCACTTCACCTTTCTATGGTATGGAGATATATTACATGCGTATGCTATAGCAGGATTTATTCTATTGTTCTTTTATAAGCGATCTACTAAGCTTATTTTTATAGCTGGTTGTAGTTTCTTAACGGTTAGTTATGTATTACATATTATTGTATTTTTACGAGCAAGTTCTTCTATTCCTGAAGTGCCAACTTACTATCAATATATGTTTACAGGCAACACTACCAACCACACAGTAAATCTATTTACACATTATTTATATCAAGTAAAAGCACGTTTGTTTTTTCTGATGATAGAGGAACCCCAACAACTACTAATTGGAATTCCAGAATATATAGGCTTATTTTTAATCGGCTTATGGGCTGGTAAGAAAGATATTTTTAAAAGAGTACCGGAATTAATAAAGAAAATTAGATTTTTACAGTGGAGTTCATTATGCATTTCATGTCTTCTCTCTTGTCCTATTACCTACTACTTTATAAAAACAGATGTCTATTACTCTCAGGATATACAACTATGGATTCTATTTGGAGGAAAAACGCTAGCTATATTCTACATTTGCACTCTACTTAAAGCTTGTGAGATTAAAAAATATATAGAATGTCTGCAACCTTTTATGATCATTGGTAAATATGCTTTAACGAATTACATTACCCAAAGCATACTTACGCTTGTCATTCTTTCGTGGTGCTTTAAAGATGTCTCACACATATATTACTGGCAACTATGTATCTTCGGGTTTTTAATTATTTTTGTACAAATTATATTCAGCAAGATTTGGAGTAAATATTTCCGTTATGGTCCTATTGAGTGGGTATGGAGAAAAGGAGTTTACAAGAAATAGGGAGCACTATATCATTCTGATCCTATTAAGCAATAAAAAAAAGCGAAAAATCTTTCAACAGATTTCGCGCCAAAAACAGATAAAAGATACAATCACTAGAAACATAGGAGAGTGTTTCACCACTCATCATAAACCATATCTTTACATTTTTGTGTTAGAATTTAAAATTATGTAAATATTCATCATTTTATTTTGTACTTTCTTTTCATTTAAGTTATACTAAACTACAAAGAAACAACTCTCCTTTAGGCCGTCAATCATTATGCTAACAAAACACACACCAAAAAAACCAATTCCCGTGTAATGGAATTGGTTTTTTTGTGCAATTCAGTCAATACAGCAACTTGAACCCACATTTTCAAATGTAATCTTATTAAGATTACCATAATTTTTAAAATCATAAACGTAAAAAAACTAAATTACTAGTAAGTTGCGCGTATCCGCTGCTTTTTCATCAAGAAATCTGGAGTATAACAACAATTAAGTTCATACTAGCATGAACAACAAATGATACTAGTAACCTATTAGTACGCACATATACTACAGCAAGCACAAGTCCAATGAAAAAATATCCAAATATAAATGGAAAGTCAAAATGCATAATAGAAAAGAACAATGAACTTATTAATATACTCCAAGTTTGTTTAAACCTTCGCGTTAAAATATTTATGGCCGCATAACGAAAAACAAACTCTTCTACTAAAGGTGCAAGAAGAACAATTGAAATAAGTGCCACAGGGGATAATGCAGCAGCAGCAACTGTACTAGACGTATTTGCTGATTGCGTAGTTAGCTGGAATACACTCTTATCTAAAAGACTGCCAACCATCTGCCCAACAAATACTACTATGATCCCAACTAAAATTCTTACGAATAAATTTCCTGATAATTTAATCGATAACTTTGGATCATTCATCAATTCTTTACTAAATATAAGAAAAATGATTATTAGCGTAAGTGAAAATCCAATTAGTTCCCAATGCACAAGAAGTTGTTGGATAGCTTGCTGTTGGTTTCCCTGAATATCATACCAACCTGTCTTCGCAAGCAATTGGACACCTATAATCCCAACAAATTGAGTCATTATAAAATATATAAGTATGATATAACCTGATTTATGTATATTACTATTATTCATGTTTATGTATTTACCCTTCACTTTTTTTATTTAAATAACGATTTTATTAATATCGTTGTTTCCCTATTTAAAGATTCGCGTTAGAATAACCTCACATCAATCTTTTTACTTTCACTTTAAAGATGATGCTTCAATTGTGGTCCTAGTTTACTAGGGCCTTTTTCATTAAGGAAAAATTGTATTTGAATCCATTCACTGATTTCATGTTTTGGCATACATTACTACTACCTTTCTAAATAATGTGAGCTCGTCACTTTCATTATAATTAGGTATAAGGAGCGCTATCGATTAGCGCTCTTTTTATGTTTAAATAAAAATTTTGTTCAACTTTTTGAATTTATATTTCATCTAACAACCCATCGTTCCTGAATTCTTTTATATTCCTCACTATCTTTTAGCTCTTGTAATGCTGGGTCATTCCTATCGATAATCGCATGTCCGCAAGCGCACTCCCAATGCATTGTTGTTTCACCTTCACAAACAAGGCATTCCGGAGTTTTGTATTCAGGAGCTTGATAGTCTTCTCTATCCTTATACGTTGGATACACTTCTTTGAAAAAAGACTTAACTCCCCTATCTGTCATTGAAGCTATTGATTTACTAATAACATCAAACCCTATTTTTCTGATTAAGAAGTCAACGCGCTCCTTCCTGTTACTTGGTATCTTCTCGTTCCTGTCATCACTGCCTTCAAATGTTGCAATCTTCTTTTTACTTGTACTCGTTTATAATGAATTGTTTTTTCCCGTTCAATCAGATCACCGTTCGATCTTTGAAATAAATAACAAGACCGTGTAAATGTTCTGCATTTTAAAACTTGTCCATCCCGGATATCTTCGTAATAACGCCCTTCTTTCATACGCTCACCTCTTTCTCCAAAATAACTATTTTATTGAATTTCTAAATTCACAAAGTACTAACTTAATACCATGAGGTCATACATATTTATTGAATACATTTTAAGTTCTTATAGCATCAAATAATTTAGGAGTTGATTAATATGTCAAGTAAACCGCTAGTTATAACGCTTCCTCCTATATCAAAAACTAAAATTACATTTTATTCTTCTTCTGGCCAAGTAATTAACCACACTTTTTTAACGAATGAAACTTCAGAACCTATCGCAACGTTTGCATATTGTCCTATAGACTTTGAAAGATTTGAAACTAAAAGAATGCCAGTCCTTATAAAATAATTTTTCATTCTCATTTACGAATAATCTTTTTTGCATTACACAAACTATCTACGAGTCAGCTTCCCATGGCTACACTCCAGACTGTTTTAGATCACGACAGGTAACTTAAGTCAATTACTTGCCATTTTCTATTCAAATAACGCTTTTATTCAGTTTTATTTTTATTATTCTTGTATTCAACATCAGTTATAATTAGTGATTCACATCTATTGCAACCGATAGTACCGTCTCTCATTTGAAACCAGTGATACTGTTCTTCTTCCTTACATTTACAACCTCTTTCTCTTGCTATCTCTCGCATTTCTTTCTTCTTTTTTGTTGTCATTCCAATCCACCACGCTTTTCTACAAAATTCAAATTTTAGTAAGTTAAGCAATTACTAATTTGATAAAAATCTTATATAATGATTAAATGATTTAATGCCCAAACAGTTATCTCAGACTACCTACTAAAATCAAGCCGCTTGCAGATGTTTTAAACCCATTTCTAATGCACCGGTTCCACCAAACCCTTGATTAAATAATAGTGGGACATCATACTTCTTTGCGTACTCTTTTGCTACATCAATAGATACATGTCCACATGCACCTTTTTGAATGACAATAACATCGCATTTTTTTATCACACTTCGAAACGTTTTCTTTACGCCACCGTGATTTTTCCCATCATGGAAAATAACCTGGCAGTCTCTTTTTTTGGCCAACTTCTCTAACGTTCTTCCATTTGATCCACCTAAAACTAGAATTGTACTCATTCCCATTCATTCTCCTTATCTTTCTTCTTTATATATGTACTTGGTGATGTTAATAACACAAGTGTACAAGCAACAATATTCATTAAAATGAAACAAACTATTAATAAAATAATGAAAAGCGGGGACAACAAGATGAGAATAAAGCCACTTACTACCAAACAGATGAAAATAAAGCCATTGCTCATATCTTCATAACCATCTAATCCTTGTACAATATTCAAACTATGCATCCATACTGTGATACTATCCCAATTTTCTATTAACAGATAGCCACCACCCAACAGAAAAGCCCATCCAAGCAACGTTCCTAATAATCCAGAATTTCGTCCTATATAATATCCCGAAACAAAATTCGCAGCTGTTCCAATTAACATTCTCATTTGTATCCCTCCATATTCATTTCATTTTATCGCTATATACAAATTTCATTTAACCATGGTTTTATTATATCAGAAAATTATGAATATTCAATAAATATTTTTAGGTACTCTTTATTTTTTTATAAAAGGGTTGTGTTTTTTTCTTCCACAACCCTCATTTCCTTCTTAATCCACAGGTACTTCTTCTTGTCCATGTGGAATTTGTTCAATTGGTGTTACAATTTGTGCATATTTGTTTACCTGTACTTTAAATTGTCGTGGTTCTAAGAAATTTACCTGTTGAATTAAAACTTCAATATGAAACGTGTCTACTTTTTTTCCACGGTCAATTTTGGTAATTCGCGCATTGTAAAACTTATCCCCATTTAGGAAATATCGTTGTACAGCTTCTGTAGCCAGCATACGCTCATTGCTTGTCATTTTCATTGGTTCAATACCAAATCCAGCCTTTGTAAACAAATACGGAACATCATAACTACTATTAGAAATTTTTCGTAGTAAATCCTCTACTGTTTTTGTTTTCGCGATATATTCCTCTTCTTTTGTATCAAATCCTTTTGGTTTATCTCCAAGCATCTCTATTTCATCTTGATTTACCTGCTCTTCCTCTTGTACTTGTGATTTCATCATGTAACGATGAATAGTATTATAGGTAGCAACGCCTACTACTAACACAATAATCCCCAATATAACTAAGTACTTACGAGGCAGATTCGCTAGCACATTTATGACTTTCTTCATTTCTTCACATCCCAAATCAGTCTATAACATTACGAATTTGCATCATATGTTGACCTCTTGCCGTATAGTTTAGACCTGTTATTTGTACACCTTTGTTATCGCCAATATGAATCATTTTTTGATTCCCCATGTAAATTGCAACGTGCCCTGGGTTTTCATAGAAAATAAGGTCACCTGGTTGTGCATGATTGATGTCTGGTACTTGTTTACCTTGTCCGACTTGAGCACCTGTCCAATCTCCAAGTTGTACACCTATACTTGTTCTAAAGACATACTGTGTAAATCCTGAGCAATCTGACGTGCCACCTGGTGGATTACGATCCCCTAGTACATATCTCACTTTCCCTTGTCCTAGCCATTTTTTCGCTTCTTCCAATACCTTTTGTCGTTTAGCATTTGTCATTGTAGGAGAACCACCTGATGATAATCCTGGGTCATCATTTTTCTTAAAGAATTTCATTGGATCAGTTGGTTGGTCGTTAATACGTATTTGGAAATCTAAATGGACAGCGTATCCATTCATATTAAGGAGACCAGTATCTCTATCATAGTTAGAACCGCCCATCTCCCCAATTATTTGTCCTTTTGTTACCATGGTTCCTGATGCAACTGATATTTTACTCAAATGTAAGTAACGGGATACAATACCATTTCCATGGTCTATATAGACACCTAGACCACCACCGTTTACATTTCCTGTTTGGGCTGTTACAATACCTGCTTCCATCGACCACACGGGATCTCCAGCTTTTCCGGCGGTCATGGCCCCAATATCTACAGCATTATGTTGCTTTCCACCACGAACCGCATCAAATGTATCTGTAATACGCCCACTTTTCGTTGGCCACTTCCAACCTTTATCAGAAATCCATTCTCCATCACCAGCCGCCACGCAACCTAAATCTTTGTAATATTTCAAAACTTTGGTAACGTATGAAAAATCCCCATAGCACGCATTAACCTTGGTTCGGAAGTTATTCGGATCGGAGCAACCAGCTGGGTTTAAATGATTCTTACTTCTTGAGAATTCAATGGCTGTTTCCTCTGAATAGCCACCCTTAGCTAATGCATAACTAATAAAACCTTCACCAAAATTGTAAGACTGCAAGGCGAGAGCAATGTCACCATTCGCCTTTCCTAGTACATCTTTAAATTCCCTTACACCTGCTTCTATAGAAATATTGGGATCTTTAATACACCCTACACGAGCATTTCCCTTTACACCTATACAAGATGAGCTCATGTCCCCATAGTGCCCCTCTGATGCTTGCATTGGATCATTTCCTGCTCCTCCTGATTCCTGCATCATTTGAGCTGCTAGAACGCCAACATATTCAGCAACACCATGTTTTTCTGCCATCTCTTTAATTTTAGGAAGATACCCTGTTACCTTTTCATTAAGATTGACAGGCTCCCCGCCAGGACTCACATTACCTACACACATACCACCAACAAAATTACTAGAAGGTGCAAGATGTCCATACGTTGCCTCTAACAACCCAGCTTCCAATATCTCACGCGCACGCTCTTTTTGACTCTTACTAAACTTTGCGAGTTCCATGGCTTTCTCAAGCCCATGAGAAGATGTTGTCACTTTTTTACTTCCACTCGCATTAATCTCATCTATTTTTTTCTTAAAATCTGTATCTCCTAATATCTTTTTTACATCTGGTCCAGAGTAACTTTCAGATTTGGTTTTTTGCATCTCTTTTTTCTTTTTTTCACAAGGACCATTCGGTCCCGCCTCGCATACCTCTTTTTCCGTATATTCTTCATATTGGATATCCAAAAAATATGAAATCGCATCATGTGGATCTTTACCGGTGAGGTCATTATCATATCGCGCCATATCAAAAGCGACAACCTCTTTCCAATCCACATTCAGAGCCATTGAGACTTCCATATATTTTTTAACTTGTTCCTCTGTTTTCGTATCATCATCGGTAAAAGGTACCAAAGAGACTAAAATCACACACACAGCAATAATTACTCCCATTACCAAAGCGGCAGGTACTCCAACTGCCGCCACAACAGCACCTACAATTTTTAGTATACCTGCTTTTAGCATTTTGGCAGCAGCTTTCGCTGCCGCCCTTCCTGCTTTCCCTGCCATTTTTACCATTTTCCCTCGTGCTTGCATCCCTTTTTTCTTAATAAAGTGAGAAGCTACATCTTTTAAAGGGTTACTTTTTTTCTGTTCATTTGGATCGTTAGGATTTTGACTCATAGACTTATCACACCATATTTTCCATTTTCGGAATTTCTTCCTCGTCGCTGTGCCAAGCGAGGGTTTGGCGCAAATGGAATCAGATTTTGCGGGTCATGTTCTGATAAATTCAGATGCGTCTCTGTACGAACAACTTCATCCTGTGTATGTGTTACTAAGATTTCTTCTCTTGGCTTAATACTACTATCTTTCACATCACAAGCTCTTTCAATCCTTTGGTTTGTTTGTAAGCGCGTATCTCCCTTTCCAAATGGAGAAACACGTGAAACCGTACCATCCGTTGTCGTCGCAACCATGTAACTACGGTCTCTTTCTACCACCATTTGTACATTCTGATAGCCACCTTGGTCTAAATCAGACATATAGAAGTGACCATTGTCTACCTTGTGATTTACCGTAAGTGGTGGTTCATTAAATACCGGTTTCTGTTGTAAAGGTCTTTGATTTTGGTTTCCTACTAATTGATTTGGATTTACATTTATCGAGCGATTAATATTGATTTTCCCACCACTTGAATCTTGTATATAAGCTGGAGAAGCTTTCGTACCATTCCGGTACTGTGTTAACTGTCCATCTGAAATATTTAAATCCTGATATACGACTTGTCCAGAGCGTATGCTACTATCTCCACTCCCATAACGAGATACAACTTGCGTCATACCACTAGCGTCTTTTGCTTCAATCCATGATTTATTATTTGTCGTCACAAGACGTACTGCACCTTTTACAACCGATTGCGCGCCTGTATGATCTGTTGTCGTCGGTACCATCTGTTGAATTTCCTGAATCTCTTTTGCTTCTGTACGAACTGCACTGTTATACGGATTATATTTACTAACCATACGCGCAGTTGCTTGATAAGCACCCGCACCACCAATCACACCTGCGGCGTAACTTAAGCCTTTTGTCACATTATAGTGACGCTCTGCTGCATTCCCACCTAATGAAGTATTGACAGCAGCATTGGTCCCGCTTATCACTCTTTGTACTGCATTCCCTCCGGATTGTTGTACAGCATTTGCGGCACTATAATATGCATTTGATACCTTACCAATGCTATCCGCAAACATAAGGTGTTTGGTACCTTCCATTACACTCATGCCAAGCTTTGCACCTTGCTGTGTCATACGTCCCACTGCAGAAGTTGGGATAGACATTTTACCAGCACTTTGAGCAATACTTGCTATACTAGCTGATGCATCTGCATACGAGCGTTCAACTTCAGAAACGGAGAGATTTCCTGCACGTGCCACACTCGCTTGTGTTTGCGTAGCTGCATATACAGCTTTATTGATTGCACCACCTGCAGCAACACCGTGTGTTCTAACTCCTTGAATTGAACTTGTAATCCCAGAACTTACTTGTTGGCTCACTGTTCCAAGAGTTGTATGATTTTGTAAACCTTTCGTTAATTGCGAAGTAAAGGCATCTTTATTAATATACGATTGATTATGTAGACTCTTACCACTCGTATCTTTTGCCTGTACGGGCATCGCTCCCGCTTGTACTGCTGCTTGTTGTGCAACTGCTTTAAATTCATTTCCTTTTTCATTCAAGTGTGCCTGCCACGCTTCTAATTTTTGCTTTGGATACATAGTTGGAGACAAGTTTTTCATAAAGTTTGCCTTGTTCTCAGCGGCATAGCCTTGTTTAAAGGATTCTGTAGAGGCTTGTACCAGGTTCCCAACATTACTTACTTGTTTCGCTTTCTGGCTTCCTGTTCCACTTGTCAAACCGTGCGTTTTCACACCGTTGACTGCCTTCTGAATGCCTGCTGCACTAGATACACCCATAGCATTTAAGCCAGGATTTTTTTGTAACTGTTGTGATAAATGAGAAGCGAAAGCTTCTTTATTCGCATAGTTTGTACCGTCTTTTTGCTGTACAATACCAGCTGATTCCGCCGCTTGTTGTGCATAATTTTTAAATCCTTGTACTTTTTGATCTAAATGCTTATTCCATGCTGCTTCTTTTTCTTGTTGCGGTATATCTGCAGGGAATTGTTTCATGAATCCAGCCTTATGGTCTGCACTATACGCTTTCTTAAATGCAGCAGTAGAAGCACCGACAAGAGCACCTACTTGTCCCATATTTTGATGGCCACTTTCTAACGTTTCTCCTTTTACACCCTCGACTGCTTTTCCGACTTTTCCTAATGCAAGTCGAGAAGCAAACGCATCTTTATTCACATAGGACTTATCAAACAGATTATTTCCTTGCTTATCCTTCGCATCAACTGGCATGGCTCCTGCTTTTATTGCCGCCTGTTCTGCGTGGTTCCTAAATCCTTGTACTTTTGTGTTCAGATGGTCGTTCCAGTGTTTCTCTTTCTCTTCCGCTGACATATTTTCTGGTAACTGACTCATAAACGTATCTTTATGGTCTGCCTCATAACCCTTTTGGAATGCATTCGTTGCAGCGTTAACTAAATCTCTAGCGTTTCCATATGGAGTAGCGTTCTTCTTCATACCCTGTAAATCTTGTTTACGCTGATTTTTGAAATGAGACATTTGATCACTATTTGTTTTCGCTACTTTTTTGGCAATCTCCGCATCGGACGCACCAAGGAATGCTTGTTTCAGGCGACTTGCAACTGCAGAATCTGGATTATCCGCTTTCCAAGATTCAAAATCTTTTGTAGCTAAATCCTGTGCGATATCTTCATCAGTTAGTTCCGGATACGATTCGCCATTTAAATTTGAATACGTGCCCACACCCTTACTTACGCTTGAACCAATATGTTTCCCTAAGGCTACAGCCCCTTCGCCGACTGCAGCAACACTTCTACCAGCCACTGCACCAGGAGCACCACCTAATGCACTTCCAACTTGCGAGCCTGCTACCATCGCTCCCGGACCCAAACCAGCTCCCGCCGCCATACCTGCAAGTCCTGTCGCTGCTTTACCCATTGAACTTCCAATTTGACCAGCTTTTAACATACGAGCTGCACGAGATGTTGTACCTACATCTGTCCCTAAATTCGCTCCTAATGCATTTTTCGGGTTATCAGCATCTTCTTTTGTCTTTTCTTTATCCCCTTTATCATCAGGTTTTGCTTTTGAATTACGGTAGTCATCACGAACACCTTTAACCAGTCCAGCCACACTCGCTAAAGCACCCATACCCATCATCGTACCTGCTCTATGAATACCAGCGGATGCATTGGTGCTAAGGCCAATAAAGCTTTTTACAATCTCACCAACTGGGATAAACATGGCAAGCAATACTAATTTTATAATAGGATTTTGTGCACCCCCAATAAGCGTAATGACTAACCATAAGGTAATTGCGTGAATCGCTTGGATTAATACTGCCCCCATAAACTCACGAATCCAATATAACGTCTGTTGTTTCTTTTGTGGGAACAACCACATTCCTACCATTACAGGGCCTAGTAACATTAATACGTACAGCGTCACCGCACGCATTAAATAATAAAAGTTTGCCCATATCATTAATCCAGCTTCAATAAATAGTCCGAATATGATAAACATATAATCGTTTTCATGACCTTTCATTGAGAGCTCTGTAATTGTCTTATAGTCAGACAGCCCCGACTTTAACAAAGGTATTTGTTGATCCGGGTTGAAATTCCCGTTATTTACTCCATTTATCGCCTCTTTAAATTCCGATGTAATCCAATTGTTTAGATTAAATACAAAATTATAAAAGAAATCTAAATGCCAGAGGCAAATCGAGATAATCATTAAGTCTTTTGCATATTCAATTAATGCCGTCCGATTATTTGGATTTATAGCCGTTGCGGAATATTTTGCTGCTGTAACAACTACACTGACGAGGACACAAAAAGCAACAAATTTAAACATGACAGGCATACCGGTATCTAATACATTGGTAACCGCATTCTTTTCATATAAAAAATCTAGATTAGCATTATCTCCACCAAAGACTAGAACTGGAATAGTATCCATAAATCCATAAATAGGCGCTAGGAGGGTCTTTACCATATGGATAATAAGGCCACCCACCCAATCTATTATTTTCTCAAGCATAATTTCACCTTCCTTTTCAAAGGTACGCTATTATCCTGCATACCCTTGTCCTTTCTTCATATTATTTAAAAGCTCTTGTAGTACCGCTTCATTCGATTCAATGAACATCATTTCTTTGTCTGATGGATCTGTTTGAATCCAAACCGAACTATCCCCTACACGGAAGATTCCTTCTCCTTTTCCTGGGTTGTTTAGGATAATATCTAATTCCCCAGCAGTTAAGTTAAAGTTCTCTTGGATTTTTTTCTTATCAATCTTATTTTGCTCTAAGAAGAAATAAGAGAAAGTAGATTGCAAGATACCACGTGCTTTCACATTTTCTAAAATACGAACAAAGTCCTGACTCGCCCAACACATACCAGCATTTCTTTTACGTGAACGACGTGCTACTTTTTCTAAGAAGTTAACCGTTTGTTCATAATCAATAAACTGCCACATCTCATCCACATACAGTACTTTTCGTTTGATAGCATGTTCTGGACTCTTAATCCAATGCTCCCAGATATAGTTCAGGATAACGTGGAAGGCGATTGGTTTTAAGAATCCTTCTTCTAAATGACTAATATTAAAGTTAACAACACGTGATTCATTTAATTGTGTTTCTACACCACGACCAAAATGACTTTGTCCATCAAATAATGGTTTTGAACCATCACGTAAGAACGGACGAATCGCGGCGATTAACTCTTCTGCCTTCACATCGTCTCCATGATTTTCTACTATTACATCGTAGATTTCTTTTAACTCTGGCTCAGGCTTTCTCACTTGTGACTGAATTAATTGGCCATCCACTTTCTTCACTTCATCTGTATATAAAGATGAAGGGTGGGAAGTAATGCCATGTCTCTCAAACACTTCACGTATTGCATCTTCTAGCATTGTACGTTGGAATACATTTAATCCTGGTTGATCAAAATCTTGTCCGCGTATAATAATGTCAAAGAATCCTAGTATTTCATTGATTTTCTCTAAAATTGGTACAAATCTTACATACTTCACGCCATCACGCTCTACGAGTTCTTTCTTATCGTATTGTTCCAGCGCTTCTAGTTCTTCATCTTTATCTGTAATTTGCAGTTCTGTTACTGCAATTGCACAAGGATTGATAATAATATTACTTTCAGGAGAAATGTTTAGGTTAATACCACCTAAACGTTTTGTAATTTTTACGAACTCTCCCTCTGGATCGATAATCATTGCATGCGTATCTGCAAGTGACGTTTCACGAGCTAATTTCATTTTTAAAAGTAAACTTTTCCCCGAACCCGAAATCCCGGTCACACCAATGTTATAGTTTGGCGGGCGATAATCTGCATTACCAAATGAATTCAAAAATTCTACTTGCCCAGTAATTTTATTCTTTCCTATTGGTATGCCACCATTAAATCTCCCGGATCCTGATACAAATGGTGCAAACGTACATAACGCACGTCTATCGATATTTCGATAGGTATCTTGCAGCGTATTCGGTGCCCCTAGTGGCATAGTAGCTTTCAGACCACTTTTTACACGGTTCCAAGTACTTGCTATCTTAAAGTGAGATGCTTGCATTTCATCTTCAATATACTCACATAAAACGTCCAATTCTTTCTTTGATTCAGCATACGCAACACCCATGGTACTCACCATATAGGAGTCGTTTTCATTGAACTGGATCTCATCCATTAAATTGTTTGTATCTTGAATTTTTGCATCTAAGTCTTTTTCTTGGTCAATGTTCCCTCGTGTACGTTGGAAAGAAAGATTGGAACGTAACATCGTAAGCTGCATATCTAATGATCGCATTGCCTTAGCTTTTGATTCTTTATGAATATCGATCATGACATCCACTTCCCCAGCTGAAGTTAACATGTTGAGCCAATTGGTTTGCATCATACGTGGGTACCCATCACGTGGAATATAAAACGGACGGAAGAACGTATTACTTCCTAAAGATTGTTTAATTACCCCATAATCTTCTGCATCAATTTTCATTCCTTCTGGGGCAATGACATCAAACACGGTTGTTTGATTGTCTAATTGGGTGGGTACTTCTTCTTGTTCCTGTTCTTCCTCTAGTTCCAATTCATCCTTTTCTTCCGCTTCTATTTTTTTCTTTTCCTTTTTCTTTTTTCCGAATAACTTCATGTTTATGCCACCCCGTTATTTGATTTTTCTGCTTTTTCTTCCGCTAGCACTTTCTTCATTAACTCTAGTTTTCTTTCATTTGTTTCCCCTGTTGAATAGAGGGAGAAATTCTCGTTTTCAATTAAGTCCTGGAAACGAGCTTTTACAGCTTTACGACGGTTAAATGCTACATATAAAAGTTCTATTAATTTATCTTTCGTTAACATTTCTACATTAATTTTTGCTTTCGATAGTAGATTTCGGGATGCATTATAACGACGATATAGTTCGTTAAATGCCTTATCTACAATCTTTTCTTCTAATTCGTCCTCTGTATCAGCCGTAATCGTACTAATATCAACCTTGTATGGATAAATTAAATAACGTTTTTGTTCATATCGAGGTTGCGAACGCTGCCAGTACTCTAAGTTATCGATAACTTCTTGTCCATATAGAACCGTCTCTGGTGTAAGGTCCTTCGCACCTTTCATCGTTTCTGTCATTTTTCGTACAGGATCTGTTAAATCTACGAACTTACTTTGAATATATACTTTCGTATTAAACTCTAATGTGGTTAACCATGATTCAATTTTGATATCAATCGCTTCTTGTTCCATATTGGAAAGTAAGTAATAGTTAACCGGATGTGCTTCCGCAATCAGGACAAATGTGTCATCATGATACCGAATCATATGATTATCAATTTCTTTAATGTCTTCTACAAAAGCACGAAAGAAATCAACATTATCCTCATCAATTTCCGATTCAGCAGGCGTATTCTTTTTGTTTTTCTTTCCAGATTTTTCAGCAGTATTTTTCTCTACTCCACCTTGCTTTTTCCCCTTTTTCTTAGAACCAAACAGCGGTTTTCCATTCATTTTCCGATAAAAGAAAAATCCTACAATGGCTATCGCCGCAAAATATATCATTTCCAACATCTATAAATTCTCCTTTGCCCATGTAGTTGGCTCGTACCCTTTTCTCCACTTGCCTTTTTCAGAACGGCTACGCATTTTGATAAGTAAATATTTATCTAAATACATGTGTTGTTTTTCTTTATAAATAAAACCAAACGTTATTACAACTACTACTGTTGGTATTGCTAAAATTACGCAAATAAAAAATGCTACTACCGCATCAATAGGTGCAAACAACTGCCATAAAAATGGTACATATAAATAAAGGGCCGCCCCGCCACCTAATAGATAAATCAATTGGCGCTTACTTAATACACCTAACAGCGTTTTTTGTTCCGAAGTCATATCAACAGGAACAGTTACTTTTCTCATTTTGTTTCCTCCCTTATATAAGAGAAGCTCTCCCCAAATGGAGGAGAGCTTGTACAAACTCTTATGTTAGATTGTTGTAACCCAAGCAGCGATGTCGTACGCTTTGATCATGACAAAGCCTCCAATTGCCGCGCAAGCTAAACCAATCATAGCTTGTGTACGGTTTTCAGGGTTCTTCCCTTGTGCACCAGATAGTTTAATAGCTGCGAATACAACGCAAGCTGCTACCCAAATTCCCCCAAAACCAATTAAGGTTTTCACTAAAGTGTTCATGCTTTTTTGGACAGTTTCAGCATTGGCACCACTGCCACTACCACCAAGACCTTTCGTAAAGCTACTTTTTGCCAGTAAGAAATCTCCTACTGATGTTGTCATAAGTTTTGCAGACAACCAATTCAACATAATTCCTGCACCTCCGGGTGTTTTTGCTCGCAAAACGCAAAAAGACCCCAATACACGCACACGTCCCCTAAGGACATGGCGCATATTGAGGTCTTCTCTTATATGCGAACTGATTAATTTTATATTTTATTGTAAAATCTTATTACGTTTATATTATAGCAATACGATTTCTAAAATACAACCCCTTATTTACACCAAAAAACAAAATGAATCAGTAAACTGTATTCTAAATAACTAGCTATATTCAATTTTTTAAGACATATCGTTTTTCCTGAATGGTACAATAAAGGAAAAAGGAGACTTCTTCATGGGTGACTTAATCAGTGATGTATTGGGAGGCCTCATTATGTCCATTCCTTCAAAAAAGGAAAAAATGATTCGTAAAAACTTTAAGTTATTGAAAAAAGAAACGTGGTTTAAAGAGATTGAACAAAGATACGGTAGATTAATGGTATTTAACCATTCTATTAGAGAATTTGTTAAAAAAGAGGATCTTGAGGCAATCTTAAAGGATGTTAAGAAGACTAATGAATTTCGTTATGAATTAGAGGGAATCCTAAAGCAAGAAAAAATATAGTTGTAATCACAAAATGGGCCTCAATCAAAAATAAAAAATAGGTAATTGTTTGTAATCACAATTACCTATTTTATATCCTTTATATTTACTCTTTATGTTTTAAAATTTCATTAACCTCTTCCACACTTAATTCAGTGGCTTCCGCTACTTTCTCAATAGGTACACCGACATTAATTAAATTGTGAATCATCTCTATCTTAGTTGCGATTCTAGTCTCTTCTGTAGCTTTTTTGGTGGCTATTTCTGCCGCATTTTTCGCAGCTTTTTCTTCCGCCGTTTCTATTTCTGATATTCTATCTTTTATTGCTTTCTCTCTAGCCTCATATAAGCGTAAAAAATCCTTATCGCTACTTAAACGCTCCCAATCCTCTATTGCCTTTTTCAAAACTGGATCTTTTTCCATTGCTATCGCCTCCAGGATTGTTGTTAATCTCTCATCTTCATGCGCGGGAAATAATAATAACCAACGCGCTAAAGAGTCTTCCCATGGATTCATTCGTTCTCTTTGCCATTCTTGAATCACTTTTGGAATTTCAAGAAAATGCAACTGCATATTTTCTGTAATGATACGCTTAGATTTTTTGTTCATCACTGTATTAACACTATGAAACTCTTGCTCTTCTGGAAACAAAATGAAATCCACTATATTAATACATATGGTTGGTCTTAATTCTGTGTACTTCATCCCTTGAGTCATTTGGGAATAATACATGCCTGACCAATAGAACAAAGAGCGCTCTATCATATCTTTTTTGTCTCGAACTTGAATCTCTATATTAATTTTTATACCATTATTTAGTGTAGCTCGCAAATCTAAAATAGACAATTTATCATCCTTCTGCTCTCTTGGAAGATGCGGATCGTCTAAATGCAAAGATGTAATTTCTTCATTAATAGATGATTGTAGTACCGCGTTAAGAAACCCAATTAATATATCTTCATTTCCTTCTACTCCAAACAAACGCTTAAAAGCATAATCAACTCGTAAATTTACTAGATTTTTTTTCATAGATGTATTCATATTCTCTTCTACCTTTCTTTTAGTTAATTTAAATCCTCTGTGTAATTGGATATAAGAAAAAGATAGAATTACAAACTCTATCTTTTTTAATCTATCTATTTATGAAAATATCAACCTACTATATGACTTTCACAATCTCTGAAATACAGGTTTAAATCCCGCTTGCATTGTATCATCCAGCCCTTTACCTTGCGTTGGGTTCCATGCAGCTATGATTACGTTATAGCCTACTCGCTTTAACTCTGTTGCAAAGTCTATAAGAGCTTTTCTTACTTTTTGATTCTCTACTAAATCGGCATCAAACGCTAAATAGACATTCTCTACACCCATATCCTTTAATACAGGCATAGTAATTCGCCAAGCGTTTACACCAGGAATCGCAAGAACCGTCGTTCCTACTTCAATAAGTTCTGCTTTATTAAATCGTTTTGGAATTAAATCAGCAATCAAATCAGCTTTCATGGGTCCTTCTGTGATCATTACTGATTTCGTTTGATGCAATGTACCAGACTTCCAATGTTTCAAATGAGAACTTGGTACCGCAACATGCACTGGAAGTGGATTTTCACTACCGCCTGCCCCAGTCCCTTGATTTTTGTTTGCTGATGAGAGCCACAGATATTTTTGCCCTTTATGGATCTTTACAACAATTTGTCCCTCTTGAAATGGAATCTCTACCTTTTTGCTCACTTCTAGTTCGCCTTCAAAGATACAATCACCATCTTTAGTTATCTTTACAACGTTAGGCTGCTCGATTAATTCCGCTTGAACTCCAGTAGGTGCCGATTTCACATGAACGGAGTTTTTCACTTCATCCACACGAACCTGCCACCCAACAATTTGATTGTACTGGTTTCGAAAAGGAATCAATATACCAGGAGATCCTGACATCAAACGAAGAGAAAGTTGACCTTTCCTCATCTCATAAAAGCCCGGAACCCCTTGCCAACAGTTTTTATTCCCCATCTGTTTAAATAGCTGCTCCCAAACAGTCGTATACGTATTATCCTCCTCTAACACAATTTGTTGTTTTAAGAAAGATCGATATTGACGTACTTGTATTTGTTCTTCAGTCATTTTTCTATCTCGTAATAAATGTGTATGATGCTGCTCCTGTAATGGTATGAAATCCATTAACTTACGATTAAACACATCTAATTCTTCATTACTTTTCTTATCATGAATTTGAACTTCATCCGCCTCAGGCAATTGATACTTATCTTTTCCATTTATGTAATGAATGTAGCTTGGATTGCCCGTGTTTTTTCCGTAAATCCATTTACTTTCTACACGTGTACATGCTACCTTCTCTTGCGAAACATGCAGCATGCAATTACCTGTATCATGACAAATCGGACACGTAACACGGTAAAATTCCCACCAGCTACCTCTTGGATAAGCACTCGTTAAACGAAATTGACCTTTTTGAATGTTATAATTCATTATTCCCCACTCCTTGTATACTGTTTATTATATATGGAACTGCTACTTCCATTAAACTCTTTATACTCCTATTCAGATATTCTCTTTGTTCTCCTAACGGATATACAAAAGAATATGTGTCACAAACTAAATAATCATTTCTATGATCTTGATCTAGCAAAGCTGATTCTACATACGCTTCAAATGCTCTAGTAAACATCTCATAATTCGTAGACCAATACTTTTTGGTTCTCTTCTTATCTAACTTAATGGCTGTATCAAAGTATACAGACCCTTTCGCTTGATAGGATATTTCATCAAATTTTTCCCCTGTTTTTTATAATGGAAAGCAGCTAGCATTTGTGCAGTTCGCTCAAATTCCTTTTCAGTTTTACGTTCCATACGCGTTTTTGCTGCTCCCGATAGGGTATCCAGCTTTCTGTACGAACTTAAGTGATGTGATTCCAAAATACCTGACACATTTCCCTTATATACATCATAACTATCGATGACAGCACCATAGAAATACCACTTTCTATCTTAGGCACTTTCCACGTTAATTACAGAATTTACGATAGGGGAAAGCCCACGCAGGACTTTAGTCCGTCTTTAGACGTGGGATGGAAGCATCGTTTTTGCATAGCAAAACATGGTATACTTTATTCATAGTCATGCAAAAGACTCTAAAACGACTGTTCTCTGAAAACAGAATACATATGAGGTTGGGGTAGCAAATTCTTCTACTCCGTAAAATGTATTAAGTCGTCATGCAAAAGACGTAAAAACATTTAAGAACCAACAATCTGTACGGTATGGTCACAGTACCGTAGCCCACGAACCTATATGGTCTGTTGTGGGAGTGGTGATGGCACACCGCAATCTTGCACGTCAGCGATACCAGAAATGGACTTCGCCTTTGGTAGCAAGAATCCCACTGACGTTAGTCAGCTGGCCCCTTTAGGGGTGGGAGTGTCAATTTGGTAGAAGGTTCATAATGTGCTAATGCATTGCCGCTTCCTCTCGCACCAATCGCAAGTCCTAAGCGTCCCCCTAGCCCTATATATTCAGGTGGAATTCCCAATATACGAGCTAAATCATGTAATGCCTCAGACACATACTTAATATGCTCTTTTGCATATTGTTCGGTGCAATAATGCCCAAATTGCATTCCCTTTAACGCAAACATAACAACTACATCTTCAGGGTTGGTCGCAAGTTCTACTCCTAGTCCTTTTCTTTGCAGGGTATCTGGTAGTTTCCTACTCCAAGCGGCTGTGGATTACTTACGAGTCATAACCTTTTTCGTAAGTAAATCATTCCATGTTAGTTCATGTGATACACGAAGGTATGTAGATTTAATACTTTTTGAATTTGTACAAAGTGATATGAATTTCTTTCCTAATATTAATAACTCCATACCATCTGCATCAACAAATTCATCAAAATATTCTTCTACCATTCTTTTAAATGTGTATGTGACATTCTTATCTTTTTTAAATGCATACCAACCGTTTTGCATTTCCTTACCTTAAGAACCAACAAGATCTATCCATTGTTCTGAGGTATGTATTAACTGTATATCATGCCATATTCTTCTACATGCTTGCACATACAGTTTCCTTGCAGTCGGTGTATCTACAATTGGCTTCTTATCAATCCTGCCCACTAGTAATTGCTTTAACTTTGCAACACGTGCCGGTATATCATTATCTTTTTCTAGTTCAAAAGAAAATGGAATCAATGTATTTCGATCCAATGTATTGAGCGCTTCTACTGGAGATTCTTTTTCAATTTCCGCTAAAACATCTAAAGAAAATGATACTAAAAATGATTCTTTTAAGGCTCGTAGCTCTTTCTTAGCTCCTACTAATTTCTCACCAACATCATAGCTGTATCGATTGCGAACTTATTTATCTGTCCTCACATCTTGTACTATTATGTTTTCTCTTACCTCTAAATCAAAAAGTTCAAATAAATCCATGCTAAAATCCTCCTTATTAAAATAAAAAGACAGAAATTCATAGTCGTTTTAACTACGGATTTCTGCCTTTTCCTCTGCCTGTATACTTTCACACGTTTTTGCAAATTACTCATTAAGATACACTCACACCTGTTAAAGAGAATAGATCTTCTTTTGTTGGGTTAAGTGCCTGTAACCAACTATCTACCGTTAGAAAGTTTACTTTTTTTAATTGCTCGCCTTTCTCCGCACGCTTAGCTACCTCTAAACCTCCATGGTGATGTACAATCATTGTAAGATCATTTTTCTTGAAAATACATTGTACATCAGTAGAGTTTATATGATGACTACATAAAATTGGCTTCCATTTCTTAAGAGAATACCCTTCTATTTCTAGGAAACCGCGGATTGCAGTAAAGCGATAACTTATCCCTCTAAAGCATCGCTCCAACAAAAAAAGGAAATCTCGTATACATCTATTGAAATAGACATGATACAAATAGATTTCCCCTCCTTGTTTGGCTGCTCGCTGTGACAAGTTTGATGGTTTAATGGAAAACTGATAACAATCTCGTTCCCAGAATGCTCCTTCTTTTGTTACTCTCATTCGAAATGCACGCAAATTTGGCATAAAATCTTCTGGATGTGCAGAACAAAATATAGATACTTCATAACTCATTTTCACTTAAATTTCCCCCTGGTTATATATTTATTATTTTTCTACTTCACAACAATTGATTACTTTACACTTAGAATAGACAACTCAAAAATATGAAGAAAAAGTAATACTCGATAAAGCCACGGCAAATGTTTTTCTCCATAATACATGTAAAGTTCTTTCGTTTCCCTTCTATAAGCAAATTGAACACCTAAGTGTGTAGGAAGTTTTGATATGTCCTCCATTTCAATGTTTTGAATGATCTCAATAACGGTATGGGGGGACTCCTTTAATAATTTCTTCAATGGTTCAAGAGAAATATTAAATAATCTACTACACTCCTTAGTACGCTCTTTGTTATATTTAATAATTCTGGCCAATTCTTCTACAGTCGGATCAAATAAAGGATTTGTAACCTCTACATACTCAGACATTACTGTTTCTAATTTACAATCCATTTTGTTAATAATATAAAGACCCCATTCCTTAAACGCATCTTCTAACGTACATGGATAGCCATACACCTCTAAACAGTAATTCCTTACAAATGCAAAATAACAATCTTCTTCACAATCATGGTTTAAAATTGGTAAAAAAATCGTATTGTAATACTCATCAGAGTTGATGTGTAAGGCTGTCATTTTATCTGAAATATAATCTTCTGTATCATAGCTAATGCTAGAATCACGCTCTCGAATTGGTTGAGTAACTTCATTCCCCTGAAAGATTTTTATTATTGTCTCTAATGGTAGTAATGGTTTATCAAGTGTAATAGCATGTTCGTATTTCATTATAAAGATCCCCTTCCAAAGCAAAAAAAACACAAATCTTGTGTTTTTTTCTCGCAGTGTTTTTTATTTGTATACCTAAATCTAAATATCTTTTTACAAGTGATTCCTAACTTGAAAACAACACAAAAAGGGCTCCTTCAAGTCGATTAAAAATGTGCATAGCAAAATAAGCTATATATACACTAATCGGCTCAAAGAAGCCCTTTCACAATTGAAACAAGACGCAACTTGCTTCTACAACTCAACCACAACACAATAAGGTGTGGGAATAAACGGAATCAATTAAACATTAAATATAGTTTTATATTAATTAATTTACATCAGATTTTCAACTAAAGTTCAAAAAAAACTTTATCAAACTCCCCTACTACTTTACAATAAACGTTAATTTATCTGAATTCCAGTAATTTTACAATCAAATTTTTTATAAAATTAATGATTAATTTATTATGTATTTATGAATCATCACAAGTAATTTATACATATGAAATAAAATAGGCACCTTATTCAGATGCCACATAAATTGTAGGGGTACCAGTTGTATGTCAGAAAAGCCTTTCTGTATAATTATATGTTGCTTGACCTTCATTATGCCTAAAGTAACCTCTAAATACGTTTATTGTGTAATTTCTATACAACAAAGAAAAAAGCAACCGTTTTGAATGCTTTGCCTTTATATATAAATTCCAAACCAATATTTAGGGTTCTGTAAATATTGACAAGTCCAATTTTTTTAAAGGTCATCTAACGGTATTGCATTAACGATTTCCTTACTCAAATTAAATATGTTAATTAGAATTCGTTTCTTTTCCTGATTCGTTACTATCTCCTCAACTGTAATATTACCATCTTCATTTAAATGAAAAAGTTTATTTCGACCTAGTGTAACAGCCTTTTTTCCAATGTTTTTACGAATAAATAAACTACTATTAAATGGGCTATAGTTTCGAGTATTTTCCCAACGCTCCTGTAAATATGAAAATTCGGCATTATCAATCTCTAATCTACAGGTAATTTCTTTCTCACTGTGACCCGTTCGAAATACAATATCCCACAAATCATTAAAATTCGGATATACCTGGATTGTAAAAGGTAAAGGTCCTCCAATTGAAGGTCGTTCTTGGGATAAAGGGACAATATCTTCAATCATTAAAATTCCGTCTACCAAATATTGTTGATCTTCAATTGTAACAATGACCGTGCCATGACTTGGACCATTTTCCGGTGGAGTAAGCCCTACCATCGATCCTGCCGCAGCACGTACATCATATCCTAAAATTTTTATCAGACTATATAAACCTATAGAATGTCCCCAACATGTCCCTCCCGTTGAATGTTCTAAAAAATTCGAAAAGAATTCTGAAGGATTTCCAATTGGTAACGGACCTGACATGTGATTTCCAAAATAAATCCTTTTATGTATATTATCTTGCGGAACATTTCTGCACCATGACTGATAAAGCATTCTCAGGTTATCTTCACTATTTTTAGGCCATTGTTGAAACCCCAATTTACTAATAACAGCTTCTATCAGCTCCAAACTTACACCAAATTCCAAGCATGTTTCTTCGACTTTATTAATATCCTTTTTTAATAGATTCACTGTATCAACTCCATGATTCCAGTATAAAAACTCCTACTTTAAAAAGTTTAATCTATAGACTTTAAGTTTTTAAAAGCTTTGTAACAGAACTCTTTTCTCGATATATTCGACGACGGTATTCGTGAGTTACGTTTTTGTCTGTCAAGAAACTGTGAATAATGACGAAGATCAATCTACGATACACATTTCATCGCCTTTTCTTTTACCAATATTTTTTGAGGCAAAGCTCGAGGGAATATCTGATATAGAATCCAGATGGTTGTATCATAACAAAATTTACAGATACCTTCTGTGGTACCTGTATTGAGAAAATAAAACGGTTTACAAAAAATCTGAAAGTTAATCCTACAGGCTAACACTATAAAACGTTCTGTTTAAATCATAAACAAGTTATTACATACGAGAGAATATTGAAGCGGTGACAATTATTGTTGCCGTTAATTGTACGTCGACAAAGAGAGGTTTTCAAATGAACTACACCTCCAATTGTTAGGTATGTCCAACAATTGGGGGCAGTTCAAAAATTGACTTCGCCTTTTTGGTCTATTATGGGTTGCAGAATTACGAAACGTTACATAATAAAATAACGATATCTCTCTATTTTTTTAATTTTGTTAACTTTTCAACAGAACCAAAATTATTATTTGTACCAAATTTGAATATCTTTAGGATTAACTATAGTAAGAATCGCTCCTAAGAAAACTAATAGACAACATATAACTAAAACCCATGAGAATGAGGTTCCAAGGAATATTATAGAAATCGCAACTGCCCATGCTGAATAAGTTGTGTTCAGCGCCATAGCTTTTACTGGACCAATTTCTTTAATGGATTGGTAATACAATAAATAAGAAGTCGTTCCGATGAGTGCGGTAAGAGCTATCATCAGAAATTCAAATTGTTGTGTAACTTTTAGAGTAAATGTTATGCTATTAAATACGGGAATTATGAAACCCCCATATGTTAACGCAGAAATAAATTGTCGTATTTGAAGCGCTTCAGCTGCTGTCATCTCATCATTTTTAATACCATATGCATAAATCACAACCTCTAAGCTCCACGAAATAACACATATACAAACAAATAAAAAACCAATTAAACAATTTTTTGAACACCCGCTATTATTGAATAATCCTAAAATCATAATAAATATGATACTGATAGTCAAACCTATCCAATTTATAAAACTCAATCGTTCTTTTAAAAAAATAAATGCAAAGAATGCTCCGATTGCAGGACAAATTGCTGAAATAGCTGCTGTGTAAGAGGCTCCTAAAAATTGAACACCTAGTACATAACAAGTCATGCCTATAGGTCCACCTATAATAGCTCCTAGCATAACAAAGCGGCCACTTTTGGTTTTCATTTTGGATATAGTTAGTTTAAATTTTCCTCTAACCATCATAAAAAGCATCATCCAAAGACTTGAAATAAAATCATGTAAAAATGTGCTAACCAGTGGAGCCAAAAATATGACTTCTTTATTTTCCATCATTAATTGTGATGATAAAACCATTCCAATTAAGATTGTGTCTACTGCCCAAGCGATACCTGCCAGTAGACCAAAATAAGTCCCTTTTTTCATTTAATACCCTCTTTAATTTTTGTTTATGGGTCTTTTTACCTCCCTACAGTCCGGATTTAAGTCTAATTGAAGGATTATGGAAATAGCTCAAACCAGACATCAGTCATAATGTTTTTTATTCATCCGTTCACGAGATTCAAAAAAATGTACAAGTTTTTATTCATGAGTTAAATCGTACACCTGAAAAAGTGATTAATCGATTGTGTGTTCAACTGTAAAATTTAAATTCAGCATATATTTAAAGAGAAATTTGATTTAATCAATAAGTTTTTACTCTTATGAAAAAATATTCCACATTCATAAGAACCAGCTCCTTTTACATTCCTTTCCACTACAAGGTTTTTGGAACTAGATTAAAGCATCTTTTATATATCCATTCGTAATCTTCTACTTTTAGGTCACGCGGGTTCCCAACCGTTTGAGGGTCGTTCATAGCTTCTTTGGCTAGACGTTCAATCATATCGACTGATACTCCTTGTTTTTCAAGTTTAGGTATTTCCAGTTCGTCTACAAGATTATACATCCAATTTACAGCTGCTTTTGCTGCATCTTCAGTCGATAATTCATGAGTATTAATTCCCACCGCTTGAGCAATGCGTGCAAACTTTTCAGGATTTCCTTTCCAGTTAAACTCCATAACCGGACCCATCATAGCTGCGACACATTGTCCATGGGCAACAACAGGCATAATCCCGCCTAATGTTTGGCTCATGGCATGCGCAGCGCCTGCGGATTCACTTCCATAGGATAGCCCCGCTAGCATTGCTGCTTGTGCCATACCGTAACGAGCTTCCAAATCTTCACCATCTGCAAATGCGCGGTAAATATATTTTGACGCATACTCAATCGCCATTAATGCTGCCGCATCTGTAATGGGCTGAGCATATTTCATTGTATAACATTCAATGGCATGCGCTAAGGCGTCAACACCTGTCATGGCTGTTACAGGTGGCGGCATAGATACATGTAATTCTGGATCAATAATTGTCAAATGGGCGGCGATGAGTGGCCCCCCTGTATTAAATTTAAATTCCCGCTCTTCATCTGTAATCACGGCCCATTGCGTTACTTCAGATCCCGTTCCAGCTGTAGTTGGGATGGTTGTCAATGGTGGAATTCGGTTCTCAAGCGGCCTTTTCCCTTCCACAGCTTCATATTCTAAGACAGAACCTTTATGTGTTGCCTCAACCCCAATCGCTTTTGCTGTATCCATTGAGCTACCGCCACCGACAGCAACTAGCCCATCACAGCCTTCTTCTTTATAAAGCGCAGAACCTTCAGCAACTAGACGTACTGGCGGATTCGGTTCAACCTTATTAAAGACAACTACCTCTAAATTTTCTTCTTTTAAATATTTAATAACCGGATTAACAACACCTGCATTAAAAATTCCGGGATCTGTTACAAGTAATATTTTTGATACACCCAAATTTTTGACTTCCTTTCCTACATGACGAATTGATCCAATCCCGTGTTTAATAGCTGTAGGCACCTCAAATTGATGGAACTTATACATATGCTCAACTTTCATATTTAAACTCATACATTAAAACCTCCTGTTCTTTATTTATCCCTTTATTTAAACCAACCAATCGGTTCTGGTTTGGTGTTTCGATAAATATGTTTGATTTCAGTATATTCTTCCAACCCCGCGCTTCCTAGTTCACGGCCAAAACCTGATTGTTTATACCCACCCCAAGGCGCTTGAGCAAAATACGGGTGAAAATCATTAATCCAAACGGTTCCCATTCGAAGACATGAAGCAACAAACTCAGCTTTTTCGATATCCTTTGACCACACAGCTCCTGCTAGTCCGTAAATTGTACTATTCGCAAGTTCTATTACTTCTTCTGTTGTTTTAAAAGTTTCCACCGTTAAGACTGGTCCGAACACTTCCTCTTGAACAATTCGCATTTGTGAATGACAATTTACGAAAATTGTCGGTTTATAGAAGAATCCATTTTGAAGTTCCGGATCTTCTGGACGTTCCCCGCCGAGAATTAATTGCGCTCCCTCTTTTTTTCCGATTTCTACATATTTTTCTACTTTCGCACGATGTTCCATTGAGATAAGAGGGCCGCTTTGTGTATCTTCATGAAATCCATTTCCTAATTTTATATTTTTGGCACGGTCAACAACGGCTTGTAAGAATTCATCGTGAATATTTTCTTCAATTAGTAAACGGGATCCCGCTGAACACACTTGACCAGCATGAAAAAAAACAGCGTTTAACGCTTGATCTACCGCTATTTCAAAATCTGCATCAGCGAATACAATATTCGGGTTCTTTCCGCCTAGCTCAAGAGCAATTTTCTTCACATTACCGCTAGCTGCTTGCATAATTTTCTTTCCTGATTCAATCCCTCCGGTAAAAGAAAGGAGATCGACGTCTAGATTGCTAGATAATTCTGCCCCTACTGTATATCCAGGACCTAATACTAAATTAGCCACTCCTTTAGGAACACCAACCTCTTCCATTAATTCAAATACTTTTATAGTCGTTAGTGGAGTAATTTCACTAGGTTTCATAATAATTGTATTCCCTGCAGCCAATGCGGGCGCAATTTTCCATGCCGCCTGAAGTAGAGGATAATTCCATGGGGTTATTTGACCACAGACTCCGACAGGTTCACGAACAATTCGACTTTGAGAATTAGATATAGGAGAAGAGATAATCTCTCCACCATACTTATCTGCAAGACCTGCATAGTATTGAAATACATTGGCGATATCGTCCATGTCTGCTTGGCTTTCGATTAACGTCTTTCCTGTATCTAAAGTTTCGAGCTTGGCCAATTCTTCCTTATCTCGACGAATTAGCTCAGCAATCTTTTGAATAAGTTCTCCACGTTCGTTCGCAGGTTTGTTTGCCCAATCACCTTTGTCGAATGCTACGCGCGCCGCTTTAATAGCGAGCTTGGCATCCTTTTCGTCTCCCTCAGTTACAGTAGCAATTATTTCTTGATTAAAGGGATTGATGATGTTTCTCGTTTTTCCAGAAACGGACTCTACCCACTCTCCGCTTATATACATTTTCTTTCGAGACATCTAATCACTCCTTTCAGAATAATTTTGTTAAGTTTTTTCTTAACGTTTTTAACAAAATTAACTTAACATAAACGAAAAACATTGTCAAAATAGGATAAAAATTCAGAATTTTATAACCTGTTGATACGTACGGGTTCATCGGGCAGGAAAAATTATTTATTAACATTTTTTTTGACATTTTTCTATAATACGTTAATATAATCATTGTTCAAAATAAATTTTATAATCTTAAGGTTTCGACTTTTTTCTACTAGGAGGGGTTTGCAGGATGAACGAAAGTGGATATGAGGCCATTAACAGGGCAAAGACATTAGTGATTGAGTCGATTGCTGAAACAATGGATCTTTATGGAGTTACAAGAAGCGCGGGGACATTATACGGAACAATGTACTTTGAAGATGACATGAATTTAGATGAAATGCGTGAACGACTAGGAATGAGCAAACCTAGTATGAGCACAAGTGTAAAAAAGCTGCAAGACTTTGATATTGTCAAAATGAAGTTTATTAAAGGGAGCAGAAAACATACTTATATAGCGGAAAAAGATTTTTTTAAATTTTTCACTCATTTCTTTTCTCGTAAATGGGAAAGGGAAGTAAAGATAAATTTAAATGCGTTGGAGAAATCTCAAAAAATATTAAGAGAATTGCTGAATAATCAGGAAGAACCAGAAGAAATCAAAGCGAGTGCAGAACAGATTTATGAGCAATTAGAAGACTCTCGAGTTTATTACAAGTGGCTGCAAAAATTAGTAGATTCTATAGAAGATGAGAGTATTTTTGAATTTATTCCCACAGAAGATTAATAGTGGAAAGATGTCACTGGGGGTGATTTTAATCAGATTAGTTTTTGAAAAGCTCACCCTCAGGTGCAATTTTTCCAACTGTCCCTTTATAAGAACGATATTTTTTCATACTAACGAGGCATTTTAAATCTAATTCGTTCATCAGACGATACACTTTTTTATGATTTACTTTATGCCTACCATTCATTAATTCATCGTGAATACGACGATAACCATAAAGGCCCTCATGTTCCTCGTAAATAGCTTGAATGAGCACTTTGATCTCCGCCTTTTATCGGGACGATTAAAATGTTTTACCTAATAGTAGTACGTGCTGCGTGGAATATCTGCCAGTTGAAGTAGTTCCTTCACTGGGAATTATTTCCTTAGTCCATAGATACTTGCGCCTTGCCTTGTTTTGAACCCAGGCATTCAACTTTTTCAAATAAACATAAGCCATTGATTTTTTTAGTATTATGGCTGGTTTTCCCGCTCCAACTGTTCCAATAAATCTTATTAAATATTAAAAACACAACCTATCACTTTTGAAATTTTTGTAAATCATGTATAATAAAAGTATCCTACACGAGATATTGAGTCGTATCTCATTCGTCATTTAAAAAAAGGCCCCATATAGAAATAGGCCTTTTTCTTTTTGTTATTTTTTTCTTTAAGTTTAATCCGATGCGTTTATTTTTCAAGCGAAGAGTTCTAAATGAGTTTTAATCAAACTTTATTTTAAAGCTATCCATTCAAAACTAGCCCATTCTTTAGGCACCCTGTCATACTTTATACGTCCAGTTGTACAAAATGAAGCAATCATCCATTGAATTAGGTTCATCTTTGCGTAAGGATCGATACAATCCTCAAACTTTTTTAACTGATAACCTGTACTATTTTTCTGCCAAATTGTATATAAACGAAAATGAGTTGTCGTAACAAGTCTAGCTTTTGTTGTAACTTGCCATTTTGCAATTTTCGTTAAATCCTCTTTGACTTTTCTATCATACTCTTGTTTTATGACTTTATAACTCTTATCTTTATTAATTAATCCATTAGAAAATGAAAAAGGCATTTGATGCACCTCATAGACAGTTCCTTCTTCATCTCCTAAAATGTTTGATTCTACTAGAAATATATTTTTTAGTTTTAACTGTTCCGTTAATTCTTTTCCGCTCCGATAAAATGGTTTTTTTATCTTCTGAAGCAGGATAACCTGTACAATTAATCCGATAAGTAACGGATACGCTAGTATAAATACCATATTAATAAACATATTTGTAATCAGTATCCCTACTAGTGCGAATATCGTGAAATAAATATACTTTTCTCTTTGATGAATGATTCTACTATTCAAGCTAATATACCCCCGTTTTGATAAATAGTGAAAGCAACATACACGATTGCTCCTAATAAAATAGAACAAGCCCCTGGAAAGCTCTGTATCAGCTGTATTTCTTTCTTTGGCAGTTTTGCCCCAAATATAGAAGCAGCATGCTCCAATTGGTCTTTAATCGCTCCTACAAACCCTAAAATTTTAATTAATCGATACACACTAGCAATCCAAAAGAATAGTAAATGGAAAGCTGTTAATGTAATTGAGGTAAGCATAGCCGATTCTTCTACTACATTGCTAACATATAAAGCTACCACCACAAGCATTTTCGTATCACCGGGTGAAGAGAATTTAAACGTCTCTAGTAATAAACCGCATGCTAAGGCCATGACTAGTACAATTACAATCTCTTTTCCCGTTCTTATTCCAGTAAAATACGTGATTCCTATACCAACAATTAAGAATAATAGATGCCATATATTTTTCGTTTTTCTATATTTCAAATCAGTAAATACATTCAGGGTCATATATCCTATTAGTATTCCTATTACATATATACTCATAATTTTTCTCCTTATTTTCCCGGTTTTGATGGATTATTACGGTCCACTCACTACAGTCCAAGTGACCGTAGAAGTATAAGTGGCTTGTCTATCCTTCCCTACATAAGTTGTCCCTGGATCTAACTGCAGTTGTAATCCATTTTGTCCAAAATCGACTTGATACTCTCCAATTGCTACATCTTTCGAAGCCCGGATAATAGTGTGTGCTGCCCCATTATCAATAGGTGTATTTGGGATCTGTACAATAGGTTTCCCTGTCTCTGGACCTTTTACTTTTGTTACACTCACTTGATTTTTTAAGGATAGAGAACCCTTTGGCAATTGTTTTGCTATGTTCGACTCTGTAAATTGCGAAATAGTCATATTCAATCTCCATCCATCCGCTTGATTTCGACTATCATGTATCGTGAGTTTCCCTAATGTGCCAAATGAATTTTGTTTTTCTCCATTTAATTGAATCGGACTGAACTCTACACTTTTTGGCACAGTGAGCATGTCTACCTGTCCTTTTTGTGTGGTGAAAATATGCTTTGTCGCACTTTTATTTCCAGCTTTATCTACCGTTCGGATATGTACATATTGTGGTTTCGCATAATCAGTCGGAAACTTAATGGTAGTCTGATTTGTAAACTGAACACCACTTACTTTATCAAGGGATGTGTCAGATTTATCATTTACTACATATTCATATCCCTTTACGCCACTTGTTACAGTTGCAGGAATTTCCTTAGAAAGGTCTGAAACGCCATTCCTACCAACTCCACGAATTTTATAATGATAGGTACTCCCCTCATCTTTCGCAGGTGCAAACGTTACTTTAGTTTCTTTCAGTTCTCTATTTTCAATTTGAAAGCTTTCTGGTGTTGTTGGTACTGCTTGATCTTTTGCTTCTTTATCTACATAGTCAGAGAGTCTGCCCTTATATATTTGCTGATTCCCCCTGTATACTTCTGCTTCCGATGCATACCCCACTTTTAACTCATCCACATAGGTAATTCCTTCTGAATACGCAAGCATATAAAAAGTTACGCCTCGTTGCTCGGTAATATAAAACGGATTATTTGCAACTTGAGTATTCATACTAAATGTAGACCATCCATTTATGTCTTTGTTCGTATCATTCTTTGTGACTGTACGATTATTCGGTAATTGGATAGGTGCTGCCCATTTTCTTGTTTTTAGGCGATCCCCTTGTTTCATGGGAGTCACAATTGGACTATTTAACATTAACTTGCCCTTTCCAGAACCATCCTGGTAAGGGATCACCTTATCTATCATGGGAGAATCTTGATACACATCTTTGTTTATATCCGAAGTTATATGTCTTCTATCCCTTGGTATGTTGGTACCGGGTTCTCTCTCTGGAAACAAAGAGATATTACTAATTTCTAATTCTTTTGAACCGCTTGGAACATCCTTTAAAACAGTAGCGTCATAATAATCAAATTCTCTCCCTGTTTCCCAGCTTCCATCACCATAGAAACTAATTCTCCCCAATCTTTGTGATTTCGCTTTAAATGTTGCTGAAATATAAGCATTATTAGGTACGTTTAATCGCTTAAAAACAGCAATGGAACTCTCTCTTACTGTATAAGGATATAAGACTCGATTCCCTCCCGATTTTGTATCAAATACTTTGTATCCGCTAGTATCTGTACCACCTGGATAAAAGACTTCAGATTGTAAACCTTGATTCCCATTTCCGTAAAACTCTCCCCAACCACTCATCAAATTAACGTCTTTTGGGTTATTAAAATCAATTTTCCATAATACGTCCTGCTCTAAGATATCAATCGCCCATTCTAGCTTGACTTCATTTTCTTTTCCATTTGCAGTGAGTGTTGGAATACCACTCTGCTTTTTCATTGATTCTTCGGCTAAAATAGTGTTATCTTTTGTACCTATAAACAAGCATGCGGCAGTTAAAAGCATGATTGAAGTGAAAATCTTCCCCCGTTTCACCCTATCCTCTCCTTTCACTTCTTTCGTATTTAAGAAGCTTTTAATTCTTCTCTCTGTTTTTCACTTTTCTTTCTCCACCATACAAATACAAATATCGAAATGATTAATATTCCAACACCAGCCACTATCATATACGTTTGATTTGAATACGTCGGTAATACCTTTACTGCACCATTTTGTTCCGCGTACTCTGTCACATTAGAAGCAGTTATCTGGAATTCTTCTATATATGTTTTAGATACACCATTCTCTTTTATTGTGACTTTTAGCATATACTTTCCATCTTTGTACTCTTTTGCTTTCCAGGGAATAGCCAATCCTACCTTAGATTTCGGGGCAACATTGAATGTTGGAATATTCCCGTGAAATAGAACGTTACCCTCAGATGAAATTTCATAGTAAACTGCCACATCCCTCACGATATTTGCATTTGTATTTTGAAAAAGTGCATGTACTTGCGGTTGTGTTGGATATGATTCTATTGCTGTGCCAGTTAACTTCAGAGATGGTTCATTAACAAAATTTTCAGTCTTGTTTACATTCAGCTGTATCGCTACCGCATATTCAATTCTGTTATGTACAGAGAAGTTTAATCCGCCTTTTTCAAGCTCCTGCGATTTTGTATCTTGTGCTAACTCAAATAATAACCCACCTAAAAATACGCCATCTTGATTTGGTGTCGTTACATGTATCTCTATGGTCTTCGTTTGATTTCCTTCTAAACTAACATTAGAAGGGGCTTGCACATACTGATCCATATAAAAATCTGTATCCATTAACGTACTTTGTAAAACCTCACGATTTGGCACATACATAATACCGCCATTTGTAGAGGTAAGAGCATTAGCCACTTTTACATTTACTTTGATTGGGGTATTAGCCTTATTATGTACTTCCACTTTTATTGTTTGGTTCTGTTTCTTTTTCACCTGTAAATTATAATAATTTTTAATATCGCCTAACTGATTATCTGGAACATGAATGTTAACATCAAACGGTAAACTATCTTGTTTTTCTTCTGCATAAACAACTTTAAAAGGTTTCAGGCTTACACTTAAAATAAATATAATCGCAACCAAAATACTAATTAAAATTTTATATACATTGCTTTTCATTCTGCTCCTTCTTTCTATGTACAGAAGAGAATCCTACATACGCGATTCTCTTCTGTATAATAAATTTCTATTAAGGTCCTGTTACAATAGAATATGTCAGTTTTGACTCATATGAGGTAGCACCAGCCTTATTCTCAACATACGTACTATGTGGATTTAACGTTAAAGCTAGAGACTTATCATTGAAACTAACATTATATTTCCCCATACCCTCATCTTTTTTCGCACTTAATACTGTCACCTGGTTATCTGTATCGACTATAAAGTTTGCTGCTTTAAACTCAGGATTTGGTGAACTTGTTCCTCCTACTTTGGTAATAGCAGCGCCACTACTATTTAAAACTAAGGAACCCTTTGGAAGTGTCCGATTTGATTTTGCATCTCCACTTACTTTAAATTGATCTGCTTTTACATTAATTCTCCATCCATTCCCTGAACCAGTTGCATCTGTCACTGTTAGCACACCAGGATTTGCATTTGTCACTTGCGTTTCTCCACTTAGTGTTACGGCATTAAAGTTACTAATTGGTGTAACGGCAATATTATGCTCACCACCCGTTATACTTTGATTTAGTTTTGTCTCAGCTGTTGTTGCTGCGCTTGCAGGTGTACCCATTACTGATATACCTAGTGCAATTGTTGCCAATGTAGGAATCATTACTTTACAAAATTTCATCATTAGCCCTCCTCATTTTTGGAATAGAAGGAGCCACTTAAAACGTGACTCCCCTTATCTACACCCCTAAAAAATTAAATTTAGTTCCAAGAATCTACATCTGCATTTTTTGATGCTTTTGTGAATCGAGCTAGAATTGTATCATAACCACCTTGAATTGCTTTCCATACAAATGGCCCAATCACTAATACGATAATGACCGCTAAAGCGATTAACATTCCGTTTTCTGATGATAATTGTGAGTCTTCATTTTTCAACCAACTTTTCATTTTTGCTAACATTGTATTTCGTCTCCTTTATATATCGATTTTAAGAATCTACTAAAATAAGAACTTATATATTTAAATATTTTATTACTTATTCCAAGAATTTACGTCTGCATTGCTTGATGCTTTTGTGAATCTTGCCAGAATCGTATCATAACCACCTTGGATTGCTTTCCATACAAACGGGCCAATTACTAATACGATAATGACCGCCAGGGCAATTAACATACCGTTTTCTGATGATAGTTGTGAATCCTCATTTTTTAACCAATTTTTCATTTTTGCTAACATGATTGAATCTCCCTTATCTATTTATTTGAGCTATGCATAATAAACATCATTAATTTAAACCTTCTATTGTTTGTTCCAAGAATTCACATCTGCATTACTTGATGCTTTTGTAAATCGAGCTAGAATCGTGTCATATCCGCCTTGGATCGCTTTCCATACAAACGGCCCAATCACTAATACGATAATGACTGCCAAGGCGATTAACATACCGTTTTCCGATGATAGTTGTGAATCCTCATTTTTTAACCAATTCTTCATTTTTGTTAACATGTGTATTGCTCCTTTTTTTATTCAATTTGGGATACTAGCCTCTTATATACTTGCAAATCCTTGCATTAAGGATTGAATAACAATAACCATTGGATAAATCACAATACAGCCAATAACGGCAACGTTAAATTTATTCATTTCCATTGGTTTATTTTGAATGAGACGGTTATAGTTCTCATGTTTTAACTCACGCATCATTTTAATCTGCGCGTCCATAATACGAAGACTCTGTACCTTGTCCGTTTTTTGCGCTTGTTGTAGCGCGATGGTAAAGGTATTTACTTCTGGACTATTTAAAGCTGCTGCAAAGTTTCGAAACGGTTGATCCGAACCCGCATACATTTCTAATTCCGCTGTAAGTGTAGATACATACGGTCGAAGATGTCTTCCGGCATATATCTGTGCCTTTTTTACTGCTTCTAATGTTGTATGTGTTTTTAACAACTGCAGCATTGGAATTAGATACTCTGGTAATTCGAACTTCCTTGCTTCTATCGCCTGCTTGATTCTTTTCTTTAATAGATAATCAGGATAGAAATAAAGCAGTGGTGAAATCAAAACGCCCACTTTAAATAAGTAGTAATCATGAAACACCGTACATATCAAGAAAACAGAGGTGAAAATGATCGGATATGCAACCTTCATTTTCAAATATTCTTCTGGTTTCGTATCCAAACCAGCTTCTTCTAATTTTTTCTGGATCTGCTCTTTCTTTTCTTCTGTCAGATACTTATGAGATAACGACTGGAAGGGAGCAAGCATCATTTGATTTAAATTCTTTTTTTCAATTCGTTTTGCATTTTCTACATAGTTTGTAAGTAAGCTACCACTATCTTTTTTACTATGTAGAAAGGTAGAGAATACCCAATACATGACAACGAATACCACTACAGCTAAAATCGCAGCCACTTTATTCCCCTCTTTCTGTTGGATTATAATTTGCAATCTTTTCTACACGGGTTGCTAAGAAGAAGACAATGAACATATTTACCGCTAATGCAATTTTCCCCATCATAGAACCTGCTAAAAATCCATATGCTTCTTTCGACATCAACATAATCACAATCGGCATGGCAATGACAATTAAGCAGTTCTGTACAAATGCACGTTGTGCTTGTGACAAACTAGAACGTAATCTTGCCAGATATAGCTTTTGTTTTTCGAAATCTTCTGCAATATCTAGCAAGACTTGCACTGAATTCGCGCCACCTTCTCGGCTACACACTTCCAACATTTCATGGAAGAAAACCAATTCTCTAAAATTAAAAGTTTCATTGAATCCTCTAAATGCACGGTGCATTGTAGTTCCACCTTCTAATAAAAGAGAAACTTTCTCTATTTCTTCTTGAATGCTTTCATGCATCATTGGTTTCACCTGAACTAACACTCGTTTTGCATTGTTGCTAATTTGAAGTGCATTTGCTACAGCCTTCATATAAATAGAAAGACGGTCAATGACAACCAAGTAGTAACGTTTTTTTCTTCGATAGAGAAGAAACCTTGGAACTAAAAATCCACATAAAACGGTAATCAGTGTAAAAGGATCTCTACCAAAGGAAAAATAGAATACTGCTGCAATACTCATTCCGGAAAGAATCGTATATATCCAGTACATACTTTTCTTCAATTTCCACTCGTACTTTTGGGCTTCTTGGATAACGGATTGTGGCAGATACATTCGTATACCTTTGATATTTCTTAATTCCAAGCGTCTTTCTTCTTTCTCATTTTCTTGAACAAATTGAGAAAGAGCAGAACCTTTAGATTTTGTAAAAAGTAAAACGAGCGATCCAACACTAATAAAGATCAAAAATATACATCCATAAGCCAATAAACTATGCATACTGCACCTCCTGTTTTGAAAGGAATGGCGCATAAAGAGCTGGATTTACAGTAGAAGAACGGAATTTCTTCTCCATTTCAGCTGACATTTTTGCTGTAATGATATGATCTCCATGAATCTTTCCTACTCTCTCATTCATTTCATCATATTCTTCACCCGACGGAATAAATTGAGAGAGCTGATTGAACTGTATATCATCTTGATAATCCAATAATTCAATCATCTCTGTAATATAGCGATTCCCATCATCTTTCTTTTCTAAAAAGACAATCACATCAAATGTCTGAGAAATTAATTCATATAAATACTGAGCATCGATATTCGCACCACTCTGCAGACACATGAGCATTAAACGTCTAACTGCTTCTTTTGCACTTCTTGCATGGACAGAGGTAAAGCCAGGATGTCCTGTTTGGAAGAAGTTAATCATTTTTAACGCTTCTTTCCCCCTCGATTCCCCTACAATTAATCTCTTAGGTCCTTGACGTAAAGCATTTGTTAACAATCTATCAAAGTCGATTGCATTCTCTTCTACTTCGGATGCCCTACACTGCATCGGAACAAAGTGATGTTCTGGAAATATACGATGTAAATAAAGTTCAGGGTTATCTTCTACTACCAGAGTACGTTCTTTTTTCTTCCCTTTCGGAATATGAGAAGCAAGATATTTCATAAACTCTGATTTTCCTGTACCTGTAGCTCCAGCAACTAAAATATTCATTTTGGCTTTCACAGCTGCAGCCAAAAAGTTCAACATCTCTTTCGATGCTTGATTAGTAGATAGCATACGCTCTTCAGAAGCACGAAGGTGATCCGCATTCTTACGAATCGTTATTGTTGTTCCTAGTCCCCCAAGTTCATCTAACGCAATATTGATACGGATATACGGAAACACGCAGTCCACATATGGCTTTGCTGTATTTAATGACTCTGATGTACTGTTTACCATCTTATAAGCTAGAGCTTTCACTTCTTCTTCCGTCTCAAATCGGTAGGGAAATGTACATTCTCCCTCTCCAATTTTTTCGTAAATGATTTCTTTTGTGCCATTGATATAAATATCAGTTACATCCTTATCTTCTTTCAAATGTTCTATAATCCCAAACCCCACGATTTCATCACACACCATATTTAGTAACTGTTCAGAAGGTACATCTGAAATCACGACTTGATTGCTTAGTAAAAAGCTTTTAATGATTTGTTCTACAGCTGCTCTCTTTTCTTTATTCATAAAGGATTCACTTAAGATATCACGATGGTCTTTTACTAAAAATGCACGAATTTCATCCGTTACATCTTTAATTTGTTGAGCTATAGTTGTTCCTAATTTTCGAGCTGACTTGGAACGAATCATGTAACCAAAGTGATATAAATCCACTCGATTTCGCTTTAAGGCGATTTGTTTTTCCTGTAAATAGCCCCACATACTCCTGTCCCCCCTTTTAATTTCGTATACTAAAGAAACCCTTTTTCATGGAAGATTGCTGGGATGGAATACCAAGACCAGCTGCTTCCATAATTTGATGGACCTTTGTATTAATTTGCGGGGAACCAAATTGCATCCCCCATTCGTAACTCGTACGATCTCTGTCATACGGAATGGTTACTGCTATTTTTTGAGAAGAAAGCTTTTCAATATCTTCTACATAATTCTCATCTGCCATATTTAGCACATGAATCATTCGAGGTAATGTTAGCTTCGCATCTTCTATTAGTTGTAATTCTCGCTTAATTGCTATCGCACCACGAGGATTTCCATTTAGCACATGAACAACAAGGTCTGATTGGTATAGGATTGGATAACTCAACACCTCTGATAATTCAGTCGGCACCGATAGAATGATATAATCGTATTCTGTGTCTACAAGTGATTCTATTAATGTCGTTACAAACAATTCTTTGTTTTGAATCTCAGGGAATTGAGCTAGGTTATAACCTGATGGAAATACAAGAAAATCCATCTTATCGTGTAATTTTTGCATCAACCTTGGATTCACTTTTTTCTCTAGTAAATCTTGCTTGGTACAAATATACTGCAAGAGGTTGTAATCATTTTCTTTTCTTACAAGCTCTAATATATTTTTACTATCGTGGCTAAGACCAGTTCCAACTGCAAAGCTTGGTCTTACTTGGTCTGCTTCTACATAAAGCACCTTTTTCCCTAAATGAGCTAACTCATTTGCCATTGCAATACTTAACGTACTTTTTCCAACGTTTTCGTTTGTGGCATAAAAGGAAATGATTCTTACTTGCCGCTCCATCTTAATAACCCCTTTCTTACTTAGATTCATTCAGATACTGTGCTACATACTCTTTTACATTTTTAGAAATTGGATTAGTCGAATGTTTCTCTACATAGTCTAAAATGTTTTTTTGATCAGATATTTGTGAGAATCCTTCAGCTGGTTCTAATTCTTTCCCTGTTTGTTCCACCTTTTGTCCGACTGCAACAGGAATCACATCTCCAAGTGTTTTTGCACGATTTAAGTATTGAAGTTGTTCAGGTGAGACAGCCAGTGTGTATAATCGTGTTACTTTTGGCTTCTGTTTTCCTTCTTGTTCCTCTTTTGATTCTTTCTTTTCTAGCACAAATGCATCTTCTGTATTGCTATCTTTTGCAGCCGTCACACGTACACGTTGGAACAGACCACCAAAGACAACCTTCTCATTGTCTCCTTCTTTCACAACCTGTTTGAAATACAAGTCCACATACGTGTTCGGGATAATACTATTCCCTGAACTTGTTTCCAAATCAACGAGTAACGGGAATGCAACTTCTCCATCTTTTAAATTTAAAATGGCAGAGTCCGGTAACTCCTCTTTCTTTACTACTTTGTTTTTAAAAAGATAGCTGTTTTCAACAATGGGTTGCCCATCATTTGTCCATTTTCCTACAACCTCTTTTTTGCTTACACGTAATGCATTTGGTGGAATGGCATCACCAGGCAATGTACGTTCCACTAGCATGTCTTCTTTAATCTCTGTATGTGCAGGTATATCCTTTGCGGCTACAACGATCTTTGTTGGTTTTACAGCATTTTCTACTGCGAAATGATTGTATCCATAGATACCCGCTACTGTTGCAGCGGCTAGACCTACCGCAACAATCTGCTTCTTTTGAAACTTAGATGGCTTCAATGTTTGTATTCCTCCTTATGTAGCCTTTAAACGCAAAAAAAGGACACACCTATGGCATAATGCGCCTTAGGTGTGTCCTTTTAGCTAATCTAAAGTCTATATGAAAATGTTGGATTTAGTTTCTTTAATATTACAATTTCAATATTATGATATATAGAGTTTTATGTCAATCATTTCTAAAAAAAATATTATTTTCACCATTCAAAAATTCTAATTATAAAAATAAAAACAGCCTTAAAACGTTGTCATATCAAGGCTTTTAAGCTATTAACCCACCCGTAGATATGGTATAATAAATATAACGTAACTGAATATTTCAGGGTGGTCGGTTGCTTTCCTTTCTCTTTTATTTTATGGGGAAAGGAGGTGACACTATGGAAATTCTTTTCATGATAGCAATTGAAATTGTAAAAGTTATTGCTAGAGAAGTCGCTGTGTTTTTTGCAAAACGAGTAGGAAAATCCCTATCAACGTCTTGGAAGAAAACACAAAAAAAGCGACGAAAAACGAAAAGAACCACCCTCAATGCCAGCAAGCGTCTGAAGGGCGGTTCTAAGAAAAAATAAACTTTTTTAGCAACCATCCACCTTGCGGTAACAGTTACATAAGGCGAAGTGTTAGCAGCACTTCGTCTTTATTAGTTTATGCAAAAACTATTATTATAATACTTCTACACATATTATAACATCAACTATTGTACATGTCATGCAGATTTGTCCACGATAGTAGATAATATAGACATAATTATTATTAAAACGAAATCAATTTTGTTCCTGTTTCAAAATACTTTGCAGGAGCATAACTTTTCCCATTTCGATCCTGAAATTCGTTTCCGATGTATAACGATGCAATCATTGCGATAACTCCAATAAAAATCGCACGTCTCATACGTTGTTTTTTCTTTTTATCCATTTAAAATTCCCCTTTCTACGAAAAAAAGGCACATCCCGTTAAGGGATGTGCCTTTGGTTTATCCATTCAGCTACTAGTTTAAGTTAGATATATTATTGTTTCGAGCCATCTAATTATACTATATTTTATCTTTATTTTCCTTTTTTCATGTAATACCAATCTGTTAATTTATGAAGTATGTCTTCCTTACCAACCCAATTCCAACCTACTCCACTGCCCCCAGGAAACGGATCGTCAGGAAATACTCTTCTTTTTATGAAATCATCGTATGCAACACCCTTAATCTCTACTTGCTCAGTTAAACATAGACTCATTTCATTGACACCTGCTGGAGCTGTTTCTACATTAAAAGTATATACACCATCTTTTGTCTTCAGTGGCGAATACCACTTTTGGCCACCATCAATGATTTTCTCTTGTCCATCCCAGTATAAAGACTTAGTTGGTCTTTTACTATCAAAGACATGTCCTGTTGCTTCAGATAAATACATATTTTTAGGTAGGAATTTTGCTGTATTATCTTTAAGTTCTTTCTTCTCTAAATCTTGAGTAGACTTTAATCCTTCGTCTGCAAACGGGTATTGTGCCTTAGCAGTAGTAAATACACCAGGGTAATTTGCATTCCAATCATTTTTGTACTTACCGTTTACTTCATACGAAAATCCATAACCAGAATGTAGCTTAGAAGGAGCTAAATTATCAATACTCCCTGTCAAAGTTTCATAATACATTTCCCCAACTATATCTTCTTTTGATACACGTTCACTTACTGTTTCTACTACACCTTTTACACTCGTTACACCACACATTTCTTTTTCTTTTGAAGGCTCATAGATAGCGGTTTTAATAGGATTATTTTTATACGTAGTTTCCTCTATGTCTATACGATTACCAGCAGGGTTAATTTCTGCCTGAATTGTTCCTTTCCCTTTATGTTGCCAGTCAAGGTTCAAGGTTTTCTTTTCTCCCTCAGTTAATCTTACCTTTTGTGATGCTACTTGTTGTCCGTTATGCTTTAGCGCGACTACTGTTTCAGGATTTGCATATTTCGCTTCTAGTGCATCTAACTTTTTAATTTTATTCTTCTCTTTTTCTAGTTTTTGTCTTGCTGTATCTAGCCTACTTGCAGCATCGTCTAATCTATCTTCTTCCCAAGAGCAATCTCTATCAATATAGTAATCATGGCCTTCCGCATCTTTCTCATGAATTGGATTACGACGACAATAACTTAAACTAGACTGTGCACTATCTCTATTAGATTCAGCACTATATACTTCCTGCTGAGATTTATTAATATTATTATTTACCTTTGCTCTATATTGGTCACGTTCTGGCTTAAAATTATCACGCGATACATCTACTCTTGTTTTAATATTCTTTCCTTCTCTTGCTGTTTCTCCTTCAATTCTGTCACTAGAAAAATCAATTTTATATTTAAAGTCATCTTCATCGCCTGGATCTGGGTTAGGTGTTACTTCAGTACCGCAGTTACCATCTATGGTAAAATCAACAGTTTTCTCGTTAGATTCCCTCTGAACAGCATCAAGCACTTTCATTTTCGCAGTATATCGACCACACATTTGTGGCTGCCATTTCACATCATCCTTTACAAATTTCCCAGCATCTCCCTCATTGGCTCTTTCATTATCTCTTTGCGGATTTGAACGTAAATAATTTTCTTGATGATGCACAGTTTCGCCATCTTTTATAATATCTAACATCCATTTAACTCGGTTCCGTTCTCCAGCAGCTTTTTGATAAGGGTTTACTGTTGTTCCATTAGAATCACGATCATTATAGCCCTTATTTTTACTCACATACTCAAAACCATTTAAATTAAACGTTACTGGCTTATTCAGTTCATTTTTTTTGCTAGATACTTTAAAATCTTTAATCTGTGGCTTGCTTGTACGTACATACCATAAATTATATTTATTAACCCCATCTACAGCCCCAGCACCCGCATATCCACCAGAAAGATATGCTATATCCCTAATCCAATAGAAACTTCCAAAATCAGTCCGATTGACAATTGAATTAATAACATGCTTCTTCATATTGGTTAAAACAAAATCAGGATTCCCCCAATATTTATCTTGAATTACAGATGTATTTACACGCTCAAATTCCGTTACCATACGATCTCCAACCTTAATTGAGGGATTAAAATAACCTTCATTCGATATTCGAACAAATGGCTCTGCAGTATCTTCACTTTGTACCAAATTTTCTTTAGGATTCCCCCAGTTAAATGAACCATTATAAACCGCTGGATAATGTATATCTGCTTTATATAATGTTTTTACTGGTTCATATCCACTACCAGGACGAAAATACTTACCAGGCATTTGCAATTCTAACGATTTTAAATAGGTCTCGTTATTTCCATCAAAAAAAGGTACATCATTATTTTTAGCATTAGCTGCTGTTGGTATTGCTAGTAAAACTGAAGTACAAGCAAATAAAAATTTTCTTTTCACACTCATATTTTTTCCTCCTAAATATAAAAAAAGGACACACCTGTACCGTTGGGATGGTACGTAAGGTGTGTCCTTTACGTCAAATTTATTAATTCATCTATTTAATTAAACAACTTTCTATTTACTATTAAATCATTTTACTTTATCTATTTCAACATACATTGTATCGATTGCTGTAGAATGTCCAACACGAATTTTATAATCATCTTTGTAGTAAATCTTAAGTTCCTCAGTATCTACAGTGTATTGAATTTCTTTATCTAAATTTAATCCACTTAAGAATGTAGCCCATCTTTTAGTCATTTCTACAGTAGCATCATTACTAGCTAAGAAAATTAATTTAACCCCGTCTGAATATGGTGAAACTACAAACTGTGCCCCTATTGATCCAGGAGGAAGAAACATATTTTCATCTAAAAATGCTACGTCTCCGCCAATTTCATTATATTTTAAATTTGTATTATATTTGCCATTAATATCTTTTACAATTGCTTGAGCTTCTGGAGAAACCTGTTTAGCAATCATCGGATCTTTTAACCAGTTTGGATAAATCTCTAATTTATCTGTAACTAAATTTTTATCTAATCCCTCCGGGATACTAGGATTCTCTGGCTTAGTTTCTGGTTTAGTCTCTGGTTTAGTTTCTGGCTTAGTTTCTGGTTTAGTTTCTGGCTTAGTCTCTGGTTTAGTTTCTGGTTTAGTCTCTGGTTTAGTTTCTGGTTTAGTCTCTGGTTTAGTCTCTGGTTTAGTCTCTGGTTTAGTTTCTGGTTTAGTCTCTGGTTTAGTTTCTGGTTTAGTTTCTTTTTCAACGGCATTAATAGAGTTGAATAAGAACTGACTGTACTGTTCACGAGTTACATGCATTTGTGGTGAATATTTATTACTACCTGTACCAGCTGTAACACCATTTTCCTCTAATGCATTAATTGCATTATATGCCCAAGAGTTTTTATCAACATCTATAAATGAAGTTGTTGTAGTTGCTTTAAATTTAAAAGCATTTGTAAGTACCTGCGCCATTTGCTCACGGGTTAAAATATCATCTGGGCCAAATTTCCCTTCACCATAACCAGCAACAAGACCCTCTTTAGCAAGTGCTAAGATTTCTTTTTCAAACATGTGTCCTTTAATATCTGTAAATGGATTTTTGAAACTAGCATCTACATCTGCTGGTTTTACGTATGCATAAATCATACGCGCCACTTGCCCACGAGTTACATTGTCCCCAAAACCAAAGATATTATTTCCGTATCCTGCTACTACTTTACGATTTGCTAGATCATAGATTGCTTTTGTAGACCAGTGATTTGCTGGAACATCATTGAACTTTAATGAATCTGTGTTATCAGCCGCTTTTGCTGAAAATGCTCCTGCTCCTAATAGTGATGTACCCATAATTGTTAGTGCTGTTGCTGTTTTTAAAAATTTATTTGCCATTGTTTGTTCCTCCAAATATATTAGTTTTTTCATAGATTCTTTTATTGTACCGAATTTAAATATAAAATCCAGATAATTTAACATATAAATTTATTAATAAAAGGTTTTTATAACCGTTGTTCTGCATGGAAAATATTACCATATGGTAATGAGCTTGTAAAGTATTTTTATATATTTATTTTTAAATATAATTTTCTAGCAAAAAACTATACTTTTCAGCATAGTCTTTTATAGTACAAATCTTAGGATTTTCATTATTTAAAATATACTTGTCCCAATCCTTCTTTACTCGCCCATATCGGAGCCTTTATGCCATCTACCCCAATCAACTTAAATATGAAGAAATGGTGTTCTGCTTTCACTTTAAAAGAAAGGGATTGATTATGATCGATGCGTCCCTTTGTATACTCATACTTCCAACCATCCATCTTTTCTTCTTTCATTCTTTTCTCTATCCCAGGGACTAAATCAACCCTTTTTCCATTGTAATCATATTGAAATCCACCCTTATTCTCTGCTATTTCTACCATATCAGAAGCAAAGTTATGTGCTTTCACCAACTGTATCCCATATAAAACGCCTTCGGGTAATAGACTAATTAATAATAAAGAAAGGGTAAGGAATAGAGCGGTAGTTACTGTATTTTGCATTCTTAGTGCACCTACTCTTTTTCTTTATTTTACGTTTCCGCCTAATTGTTTTTCTTTTCCATTCGTATCATAGATAATAATACTTCTTGCTTTACTCTTTATCGTTTCTTTTTTCTCATCAAATTGCTTAAAATAACTAGCAGCTTCTGCATCACCTTCGACAGCAATCATTGCTGGTTTCTCCCGTACATCATGGACAGTGAAGTTACGTTTTGAAGCAGGATCTTTAAAATCCGCATTACCGTTATACGCTTTTTCAAACTCTTGTTTCGCTTTTTCTCGATCAATAGCTATTTCTTCTTCTGCACGAAGAGTACCTATTTTTACAGATTTAGCCAAAGCTATCTCGCCACCCCTTTCTAAAGACGATTTATTATCAGTATGTGTTGTATCTCCAATCACCATATCAGTTACAAAAAATAGACACCCTACAAATAACAGCAACATACTTGCTGCAACAATAAACTTTTGCATCCCTCTTCATCCTCCCTTAACTTTCAGACTTCCGAAATCGAAATCCACTTAATATAGAGCTTTTCTTCTGTTTCAATAATTCATTTGGTAGCAATAGCTCTGCTATTTCCTTCATTATTCCTTCTAGCTCTTTATAATAGTTCCGACTAGATAGTAACGTACTACTATTTAATTGAGATTCAAATACATCTTCTATCTCATATGGTGGTAAAGCAGTTAATACCTTATCTCCAAAACATTCTTCTACTATTTCATGCTTTAAAAGTGCAGGAGAAAACTTATTCCCAATGATTCTCGTTTTCTCTAAAGCTAAGTAAGAAACGAGCTTTCTCTCTTTTTGTGTAAGAGGATGCGCTATCTTTAGCAATTGATGCAGATCTGGTTCCGCTACAAAGAAAATATAATCTGCCATTTCACATATCTCATGGTATAAATCTTTATCCCAATCGCTCCCTGCATCAATAATAGATATAGGTGCTTCTTGGTTAGCCAATAAAACCTTAATAAAATGGTCAAAGTCCTGCTCTGTTTCATTTTTTAGCTCTTGATCTACAATAGGATTCTTAACAATATAATTTATTCTTCCTTGCTTCCATTTTGGAATTGATAATATATCGGATTCCTTCTGTAGCATCTCTTTATATCGCTGCAACATAAATTCACTACGATAGTTTTCTGGTGCTTCTGTATATCCCTTTAGTAACGGATACGTATAGCCATCATCATATAGATTCTCTATATAATTCACATCAATCTGTAATTCATTTAAGTAAGCAGTTAAAAGATGTGAAACAAAAGTAGCACCACTTCTCCTGTTCATGCTGGCCACAACAATTGTTCTTCTTGGAATAGCGATACCGATTTGTTTTTCATATACCGGCTCAAAAGCCAATTTATACTGTTTTTTTATAACAGGTGCTTTTGGCATCTTCTCTGAAACAGACCTACGCTTTTGTTTGTTTTTAAATAGTTTGTTGGAATTAGAGGCAGGTTCACTGTTGCCACCTTCCTCTAATTCACTTGATACTTCCTCTTCTTCCTCATCAACAGGAACCTCAGGCAACTTTGTTTGTTGCGGTGCCTGACTTGCTCCTACAATTTCCGCTACATTTTTAATATCCGATTCCTGTAGCAGCTGCGGGATGACTTTATTATCAATATCAATTTTACGAGAGTTAAAAATGTCATAGATACCTAGATAAATCAGTTTCGCCAAAAACTCATCATCATTTTCACGCTCTGTAAATACTACAATACGAATATCCCGATTAAAGCGAATATCCCTTAACTTCTGTAAGATAATCAATTCACGTTTCTCTTCATGTCCCGCATCAATATTTAATCGTTTGTCATTAATACATAGAATATTGGGCTGTTCCGTATCTAGAATTTCATCTAGATACTTGATGTGCATCACATCACTATCAGCTACTTCAAATCCCACACCAATAAAATCCTCACGTAAATATGCCGTATATACAGTATCGCTAATAGCTAAAACGATTTTTTTTACCATAGTGAACCTCCTACAAACTCTAACGTTGGATTAAAATCATATTTTCAATTGGAATTTGTGCCTGAAGATGAATCATCCCAATAATCTCATTCAGAATATACTGCATTTCAACTTGTTCCATTGGACGTGGAGCCCCAAAATCAGAATTTAGTTTTACTCGTATTTCTAATCGATCTTGTATCTCATGTAAAGGTGTATCAAGATAAAGAAAGCTGTAGTATAAAACACCATCTTCAATATTTTTTTGAATCATATCCTTTGTTTGATGAATAAATGTAACCTCAGCAACCTCAATAAAAGGATCGTCAATGGTTACTTTGCTATTCCAATTTAAAGTCCAAATCTCGCAATGCTCTTCCGCATGCACAACAACTCCGTTTACAGAAGGCGTAATTGAGAAGAAACGATCTACAGGAACTTTGGTTAATAAAGTGGTATCACCTTTCACTAATTCAAATCCTCTTTCTAATCGTTCATGTTCAAAAGCATATTCAGCACCACTGTATGCAACTTCACAAAATACTTGTTCTAATAATGGACGAATTCCCTCATATGTTCGTATAGCAAACACACTAAATTCCTGTGTTTCATCTGTTCGAATGATTTCGTACAATTCATATTCGGATGCATTTGCTAGGGCAAAAGGAATGTCTTTTATAAAATTCGGATCACTATATAGATTCTCAGGTATTTGTGTTTCAGGATGTTGTATAAACTCTAGACATAATTGATACCCTTTTAAAAATGCATTCTTAACAGCTGCAGGGAATAGAGTTTCAAAACGCTTTACATTATTTTTAAACGTTTTTCCTTCAATTTCATTATTAAATTCTCTTTCTTGTAAGATATTTGCTTTATTCCCTAGTAATAAAAAGTAGTGATTAATAATGCGATTAATATTCTCCTCAAATGCTGTATTGTCCTCACAATACTTTGTAAATCGCTCTTTACTCATGTTTACAATGTCATTCATAGTTCATATTCTCCCTTTTTTTGATATTTATACAAAAAAAAGACACACCGATGGCAGGTTATGTGCCTTCGGTGTGTCCGTTTAGCTAAAGGATGAATCTATTAATTTGTATATTTCTCTTAGTAAATTGTTGTTCATGTATAAGAATACATCTCTGAATTTTAAAAGTCAACAGTTTCAAAAAATCCTAACGCTAATATATTCACTTATATTTTTCTTATTTTTTATGTATCTAATCTAAAGAAAACAATATTTCAAATAAAAATATATTCAAGTATTTTATATAAATAATACAAGAATCATATATAACTAAACTCAATTATTAAATATAAAGAGAAAATACAAGTGCTTATGAATCCTTATATACCATACGTTCTTTTATAATAGGCCAAATTACATACGTACTATCCCCATTACATACAAGTAATGAATCATAAAAAACACAAATTAAGAAGCTACATATCATATTACTAAGAATTCACAGGTTTTAATATATAGTATTAAGATAAACACAAGTATTGAATCGAATTATAAACAAAATGAATCGTATCCAAAAGCAGCATAAACTGTTTATATATTTACGTAAAAGCGCCGATAAAGACATTTCCTTAACAAAAAAACATGTCCTCAAATTAAAGAACATGCCAAATAACCCTTGCTTTTATGTGATTTTTTAACAAGGGCTTCTGCTTACTATATTTTTTAAGATTTTATGAAGTCTGGATAGGCACCATTTTGATTATAATAATTCATCATTACATCGTGTCTTTCTTCTACAGACAAGCTTTTTTCCGTAAAATCAGTCCAAGATTCTCTAAATTGTACTCGCATAAATGCAGGAATAGAGAATATTTCTTGCTCTTTCGTATAATTTTCAACCTGATCTAATGCATAAGTCATTGCGGTAATCAGTAATTCGTTTTGTTTTTCCTTTGTTGGCATGTATGCAGCAATGTCTACAATTTCCTGTTTAAATGCAATCATCATATTTTCACGATCTTTCTTTCGTAATGATTGTCCCATATATTTTAAACGAGATACTGCTTCCTTTCTACATTTCGCTACCGGCCTATGTAAATCTTTTTTATCATTCTCAATTACGCAGTTTGAAGAAAACACCACATTGAACTTTTCAATGATGACTTGTTTCACCTGTTTTCTAACACGCGCTATGCGAGAGTCGCTAGACTTCTTTTCCTTAGAATCAATTGCTGTAAATTGCACAATTGGTTTTAAAATTTCTATGTATTGTCGTACCTTCTTTGCATTACGATTCAATTTATCCTTTAAAAAAGCCATTCTTCTTGTAATCTCGAACTCTTGAATCTGGTGCTTATAATGCTCCATACCAATTTTTCTAGAAAAAGTATTTATTAATTCTAATAGGAACATAATCCCTCTGTTATCACGAGCCTTTACAAGACTACTAAGTATAGTTGTTTGAATAAGATGAAATGGAATTCGGAAATATGATAGTGATATATCTGTAGTTTTTGTAGTTTCTGCAGCTGTATGGTTATACAAGGCATAATCTACAACCTCATATACAGTACGATTTCCAACAGGTGTCTCTTTTACGAGCTTACGCTCCAAGCAAACTTGAAACCCTGTATAAATTGTTGTGTAGGGAATCCCACTGTTCTTAGCAAGATCCATGATTTGAAATTTACGTGGTAGCATTCCAATATCATTACATTCAAAGTGAAGCAAGATATAAGTAGCTAAAGCTGAAGATGGTAATTCTTTTCGTTCATTTTCTAGTTTCACGATGTTTAATAATCCATCGAAAAACTTAACCCCATGAACCTTAAAGTTCTGCTGGGAAAAAGCCATTTGCGTATTCATAATGTTGCTAACTCCTTTCAAAAGAGCACAAAAAAGGCACTGTCATACCACGTATACAAAAATACTACTCTTTAAAAAAGCAATACATGTATAACCACGGTAAACAATGCCTAAAAATACGCAAGAAATCCCCTTTTTAAGTTGCACAAATACATAAGATACAGTAAAATTATCTTATAATTTCATGCAAACCAAAAAAGGTTTAGAAGCTTTGTTTACCGCGCTCTAGAAAAAGATTTAGAGTTTCAGCGATTCGCGGTTAACCACAATGAGATAGTTGGCGCTATTTCATTGGGCTGATGAACCTTTTTTTGCTTTGTTATATTTTATTTTTACATTATATAAAAGTTCTATTATTAATAAATCTATATCTAGAAAAATATAAAATTATTAAAGTAACTACATCATATATAGTTTTTTTCATGGTTGCAAGCTGATTTTCAAAAGTAACAACCTGGTGAACTTAACACGAACGAAAATCCGCACATTAAACATCTACATGATCGCCTCTCAATCAAAAACCAACTAAATATGGTTTAAAATCCAATCATTTTCACGACACTCACCTAATCAATTGTCACTCAATCAACACACCACCTTGATTTCGATACCATTTCACCTCTAATCAATAAGAGTCACCCACCTAATCACCGGTCACTTAATAATAACGCACTTAGTTTTCCTCAATAGATTGAGTGGTGATTAAGTGAGTGGTTTTATTGTATTAAATATAGTTCCAATCAGTCAATTAATCGCCAGTCACTTACATAGTTTTGTTCGTATTTTAAAAAGCGAACGACCGGTGATTGAGTGGTTGAGAATCAATCATAGGTTTTTTTAGTTACAAAATTAACTCTCGAATAAACAGCAAAGTATACAGTTGTAGTAATAAACAGGTTTATTAAACTATTGTTCTGAGAATTAACGTAAATTAATTGGCAGAACAATAGTTTAATAATACTTAATTTGTATAATAAACCTATGGTTATTATAAAGGGGATGTTTAAATGAGAAGAATTGATTTGATACCAAAACCATTTTTTGAAACTATAGGGGAACATGGTACAACTTATTTTGTATATGGATATAGAACCACTAAACCAAAGTTACATTTAGGAGAATTTAGTTCACTAAAAGAAGCTAGACAATTCATCTACAAATATGCTTATGAAAATCCACAATGGCTTAATGTAGACGGAGATATTAATGAATATAACAAAAAACCTTCTAGACCTGAAAGTAAGAATAAATGGTATAAAGGAGTAGTTAAAAAAGAATATATGAAGTATGCCAATTTCAAAGATTGGAAGAAATAAAAGTAGCGAATTCGTTACTTTTTTATTTTGTAAAGAAAAAGGAACCCATAAGGATTCCATTTGCATCACGTTGTTCTATAGTCTTTGTTTCTAAGTTTGTTTCTAATATCCATAAATGCTAGAATCATTATGATCGTGCATAATAATTTGAGCCAACGAAACTCCTGGTCGAACATTATACCAGAGAAGAATTCATAAGCATATAACAAGCCAATAGCGGGAAATAGCCAAGTCATGAATTTTAAATCTTTTAGGTGATATTTATAATTATTAATCTTTTTCCACATATGTATCAACTCCTGTAAATATATGTTAATTCTATATATTATGATTTTACATAAAAATATATAGAATTAACATAATAACTTTGAATTAATCATGTTATTTATTAATGAATTTAGTCTCAGTAAAGACACTAAGTGTCCTAAGGATTTAGAAAATAAAAGAGACTATCAAAATGATAGTCTCTTTTATTTTTTCCCGAAAAACTTAGAGAAAAATCCGCCTTTTTGTTCAGTATTTTCTTGTTTCTGAGCATTTGCACTTTTTTGTTCTTGAATTAATCGTATAGTGCTCATTAGTTTTTCGTCACGTTCCTCTAGACGTTTATTAATTCTATCGAAATTGTCCTGACTTTGTTTAGCTACAGCAGCGAAGAATTCCATATTTTGCTTTGTTAATTCGGCGGTCACTTTAGCTGTAACTTCCTCAGTGATTTTTTCTGTCAAAGCCTCAATCAAGTCTGTATTTACCTGTTGTGCTTTAACTAGCGATGTTTCCTTTTGCTCATCATCGTCATCAATCTCTTCAGCATAAACGTTACGAATAACAGCCGGATCCATATCTAAAAGCACTACTATTTCGTGCTTTTTCTTTGACTCTGAATAATAATGTTTTATTTTTTTTACTGTATCGATACTATCCTCGTGAACATATTTAAGTTGTCGTTCTTTTTTTATGTTCAAGTACTCATCAAAATCATTCAACCATCTTCGAAGAGTACTTTCAGGTATATCAAGCATGGTTGCTACTTCAGATACACGATAATAACCATCGCTTAACTGCTCATCAATCATTTGCTCACCACCTAACTATATGATGCCTGTCCTATAATACATTATATAGAAATTCTATAGAAACTAAAAGGATACCTTTGCAGATTACGTAAATTTTTGTGTATTTTTGTATCTGATCACTCAACCAATCATTGCTCAATCTATAAGTTATGTATCAAAATTGCCCATGTTGTTAAGCGGTGATTAGTTGGATGAGCGTGCGTAACACCTCAATATATAGGAAAACAGCTCAGTAAATCGTAAATAAATCAACTCCTATAAAAAAGAATTTTACATAATTGCAGTTGCACCTGATAGTTATTAGATAAAAATAGCGGTAATAATTAACGGAATAAGTACGTAATAATAACCCGTAATTAATACGGTTGTTATTACGGGTTATATTTCGGAAGTATTTAAAACCTTGATGTTAAAAGATTCTTGATTAAATAGTATAGATGTATTATAGTTAATACATACGATACTTCGGAAGTATATCCCGAAGTATTTACGGCATATATAGCGGGATTGAATTCCGTAATATTAAGTAAACTTTCTTGTAACTATGCATAAATTTTATTTTTCATTAAAGGTGGTGTGAAATTAGTGTCTAATATATCAATGAGTAGCAATGAAATTATTGATGTACTCTGTGAGAATTTGAATGAAGGAATTTGGGCTCTACGTGTACTATACGCTGAAGGTGCAATGCACAAAGAAAAGCTATGGGATTGTATCAACCAATATCATAAAGAATATCAAATTGAGAATGAAAAGGATTATGAAGGAAAAAAGATACTTCCTTCGCGATATGCTTTGGATATTATGACTGCACGACTTGAGGGAGCAGGGTTGATATCTTTTAAACCATTTGGACGCGTTCGAGTTTACGAAGTAACAAATCTAGGTAATGTTTTAATTAAAGAACTAGAAAAACGAGTTGAGAAAAACAACTAAAATATATATTTGAGGGAGGCTATACATATGGCAGGCAATTTTTCAGAAATCGAAAGCCAAGGAAATATTAGCTTAAAATTTGGATTCTTAGGACTAGGTATGGGTGGATGCGCAATCGCAGCAGAGTGTGCAAATAAAGAAACTCAAATTAAAAATAACAAATACCCATATCGTGCGATTCTTGTTAATACAAATAGTCAAGATTTTAACAAGATTGAGATTAAAAACGCGGGAAATGTCCGTAAAATACAGTTAGAAGGATATGAGCAGGGTGCAGCTCGTAATCCACAGATTGGTGAAGAAGCATTTGTAAAGCATGAAACAACGATTTTCGAAGCGGTTAAGCAGGAATTTGAAGATCGTGATTTCATTTGGATTACTTGTGGTCTTGGTGGAGGAACAGGAACTGGAGCTCTATTAAAGGCAATTGAAATGCTATATGAACATGATTACAATTTTGGATTATTACTGACTTTACCACGTGATGCAGAGGCTTTAAAAGTATTAGAAAACGCAACTTCACGCATTCGTAGTATTGCTATGAACCAAGAAGCTTTTGGTTCAATTGTATTAATAGATAACGCTAAACTATATAGAAAATTTGAAGAGGAAAATCCAAGTGCTTTAGCAAACGAATATACTAGCTATAGTAACAAATATATTGCTGATGCATTACATGAGATTAACTTAGTTACTTCATCATTTACACCGTTTTCAGATACACATTTTGATGCGAGTGAATTTGCTCAAGTAATTAATACACCAGGCATTTTATCATTAGCAAAACTAGAACTAAAATCAAATCAATTAGACACTGAAAACCCGCTAGGTTACTTGACTCAATTAGGGAACGCACTAGAAAAAGGTGTTTTATACGATACAGAAAGAGAAGAGCTAGAAAGTGCTAAAAAGAGCGCACTATCTATCGTTACATCACCGCTACGAGCAGGTCGATTATATAACTTCTCTTTCCTTAACCAAATGGAAAACTTCTTAAAAGAAAGAACTCCATATGTAGATGAACGTCCTATAGCTCCATATGTTAATAAACATACAGCAAAAAAAGAAGAGGATATAGTAAAATTCTATTCAGTTGTTGCAGGGCTACCATTGCCAAAACGTGTGAGTGATATCATTGATGAGATTACGAGAATTAAAGAAGAACGTGAGCAAGCTAATTCTAAGAAATCAAATGCTGTTTTAAATAAACTTTTCGCATTTGATGATTCAGTGCAAGAAGAAAAACCTAAAAAGAAAAAATTGAATTTTGGTGCTGAACCTGAAGTAGAAGTTGCTGACGATTCACAACCAGCAAAGAAGAAATTATCATTCTAAACAAAAGACCGACAAATATAATTTTTGTCGGTCTTTTTCTATTTCAATAGCAATAAAAAACTACAATGAACAAATAAGATATCTATTATATTTTCTGTATGTTTAACACAGCTTTATATAATGTGATTGTTTAAACAAATTGTTAGGACGTCCGAACAATTTCATTCCAATACCTAATCCTTAAAAAAATTGTTCGGTTAAAACATGTCTTCCGTCCGAACAATTTTAAAAGGACCAAAAGACTATATAAATCAATGTTTCTAGCGGATTTTTAGGAAGAGAAGTAATCCAAACTTCAGCGTACGAGTTTTAGTATCTAGATTAGCGCAAATTCAGTTTAAACTTTTAATAATTTACAACTAAATTTTGCTGTAATAAGATATATAGAAATAGTTGTTATTTATTGAAAATAAATTCGAATTATGGAGTTGCATATAATGAAAAGTAAAACGTATAAATATACAAGTAAAGGAACACAGAAATCTTTTCGTTTAAAAGAGGCTGATATATTTGTATTCACATTTTTATATTACAAAAGGCATCTTACTACACGACAAATTACTCAGCTTTATAGTGCATTTGAAGGTAGGGATTTTTCTGAGGATAGTGTGTTTACAAAACTTAATCGTTTTTCAAAATATGGTGCTATCCTGACTAAAAAAATTGATAAAAGAGATGATAGTATAACCAGACGCGCTACATTCTCCTTAAAAGATAGAATGGTTGATTACCTTCAAGAAATAGGACGGATTCCTGAAGGGTCTTCAAAACGTAGATATTCTTCTTCAATCTCACTGCATACACTCTGCTCACGAGAAATATTAGTACGCACACTTTTAGAAATCTCGAAAAAGACCAATACGAATAAGATATTAAGTGAACTAGATATTCGCTCATATCATCAAAAGCAAAAGAAAACAGAAATTGAAGATGCAGGTTTACTCTTAATTCCTGATGAACACATTTCATATCAAGACAAAAATATTTACATTGAAATGGATATGTGCAAAGAAACCAATGCTACCTTAGTTGAAAAGGTGGGGAAGTATATTGAATATGCACAAAAAAACACTAAGAATATAACTGTTGTTTTTGTTATGTATGACAAGTCGATGTTCCTTGCAGAAGATGCAGAACCACCGTACGTACGTATGAAAAATCTCTTATTTTCTATGCGAGAGTATCATGAACTATTAATAAATCTACCAAATCTGAATATGCACATCTGCTCTTTGAAAGAAGCTGGAGATGTTATTTCAGATAGCATTCTAGGAATAGATGATAATCAAAACTTTGAACAAGATATTCTTTTGCCTTTATCTCAACGTACAGTAGGCGATGCCGATTGGCGTTACGCATTTGTTGAAAATGTTCAAGCCTTTAAAGAAACAATAGATGGTGGTCTTAGACGAACGTATAGAAGAGATAAAGATGCTATGCAAGATTTCTTCTTTATTTTTGGGAATGAAAATGATTACCGAATGATTGCTAAATTAGACGATGTTGTGTTTTCAAGAAGAGAAGGTGAGGAAGGGGTGCCACTTGTTGTGATATACCCGAAGCGCAAAAAGTCTAGAGATATACTTTTAATGGACACTTATGACAACGTACTACTGCTATCCCTCCAAAATGAAAGTGTCACTATAAACGCGGATGAACAGATCATGGCACGTACTGCAAATAACATACATCCGAAAAGACGTAAACTTGTTGAATTATATTAATCTCTTATTTTTCATATACTTCTATATAATTTTATTGATTTTTATTTTTCAGGGTGTTAGAATAACGGTTGAACATATAATAAAAACTACAATCAAATCAGAACATATGAAATTAAGGCAAGCGACACACGCTGTTTTTACAGTGGGTGTCGCTTGCCTTTTTTTATATGGAGAAAGGTGGAAAAATGAATATGAATTTACAATTAGCAACAACTACTAATGGGGGAGTAATCTCTGCAAGAGAGGCGTTTAAAAATCCTGAACTAGTCCTTAAACATATGACAGAAGAGGGTGCAACGTTTAATGTTTCTCTACAAGATATCCAAATTCCAGGAAAGCCGAATTACTTTTGGTATGATGTCATAATTGAAACGGCAACGAATAAAAAAATAGAAGTAAATATTGCGGTACTTTCTCAAGAAGAATACGACCAACTATGCGAAAGAAATAGCATTGATTTATATTTAAAACAAACCGAAGATGCAGCGAAATTCTTTTTAGAAAAATCAAAAGAACAATTTAAACAAGAATTCAATAATCGATTTACACTCCATCATAAAGCTCAATTATATCTGTAAGAGGTAGGTGAGCCTATATGGAGACATTTAAACAACGATTACCTCTATTTACTACAGTTGGTTTAATTAGCGGGTTTATTGTTTCATTTGGATTCGGTTTAGTAAACTATATAAAACTACTTTACTATGCATTTGAACCACCGTCTTATCCTATAGAAATTACATATGTACCGCTCATTTTAATGTTCTTCTCCTTGCTATTAGGAGAATTTAGTTTTAGGTTTTACAGCCGTATTCCTGCTTTGCATGTGAAGAACGGGAAGTTAATAATTTTAATTGCTTCTCATATTGCAGTTGATATTCAATTTTTATGGTTTGCAACTGCTCCGATCCATGCAAAGATTATTCCGTATCTTACAGAAAAATCAAAGCATGTTAATTTTGGTGAGTATGAGGCCATAGGTCATGTTTTAACAGGGAATTTTCACACACTCACTATGATTTTTGTATTTTTGCCTACAGTATTTATGATTTTGTTTTCACTTTGGTATAGTGGCCATATTGTTCGTTACCGAGAAGAAATTTTAAAATGGGTACAAAAATACGAATATAAAAATCACAAGTTACAGAAATGGTTTAATAGCCAAGAAGAAAAAATATACCCTGATGTAGAAATTGGACCGCATATCGAGCATAAAGAAATGGTCCGGATTAAGGGAAAAGATAGAACGTTAAATGGTATCATTATTGGTCCGATTGGTTCTGGTAAAACATCAAGTTTAATTATTCCTATGATAAATCAAGATTTACACTGGATGGTGCGTTTCATAAACAAGTTTGAAACTGCGTATAAAAAGAATGATTATGATACAGAAGAAGTAAAAGGAACATTTTTAAATGGTGTCACGGTTATTGAACCAAGTAATGATTTATGTCAAAAAGTATTTAAATTGGTACAAGCACATAAGATCCCAGCAAGCTCAGTTTATTACATTGATCCAACTAATCCTGATACCAAAAATATAAACATTCTGCGGGGGCCAGTTGATAAAGTAGCAGAGGTTTTCGCAATGGTTATTCAAGGTTTGTCTGAATCTAACAATGCGTTCTTTGAACAAGCACAACGTAACCACCTTAAACAACATATCTATTTATTAAAGCTTCACAACCCGCAAAAAGATGTCACCTTTGATGACTTAATAAGCATGTATGACGATGTAGAACGTGTTCACCGTATGCATAAACTATTCAAGATACAGGTCGAAAAGTTATATGATTTTGTTCAAAGTGGTGCTGCTTCACGTGACCAAAAAAATGAATATAAAATTATAAAAGGGATTGACGAATGGTTTAATAATACTATTCGAGAAAAGATGGATTTTCAAGGTGAACCGGCGATTTATAAATCAGGAAAATACCGCGGACAACCAATGCATTATGACAGAGAAGAAGAATATGTAAAAGGTTTACGCAACATCTTAAAAGATTTAGCTTCAAACGTTTTAATACGTCGTGTTTTATTTGGGAAATCTGATTTTGATTTCGATGTCCATGTGCGCCCATACGGGCATTTAGAGATTCAACTCTAGCAAAGTTGTAGGCTCAGGTCTCACAAAAGCCTATCATCAACCAACTTATCCATGAAGGAAACTGAACGGGGAGTGTAGCATGTTGGTAAAGCCATAAGTTAATTAGTTACCCAATTACGACTGAATGGCCAGATGAAATGTATAGACAAGGATGAAAGCTAAACTGCTTAAACGATAGTCCAAAGGGGGATATCGAACCCCATGACGAAAGGTAACTAGTAACGTTGTGTAGTAATGACCATTTAATCAGGTGGATGTTAAATGGTAAAGAAGGTCGAGTTCTGTAACCTTAGACTCATGCCCCAGAGACCCATTACTAACTATCCACTGTAGGTGGAAAAGGACGAAAGTCGCATCCGACACTATAACAAGCTTATCTCTAAATGTACTAAATGGGGATTACCTAAGTTGGAACGCCAACACAAACTGGCTATTAAGGATGATACCAAGTGCAAAACAAGGTATGTGGCTTATGAATATCCAATAAGGTAACGGAGTTTCCGTAGTAGTCAGAGATAGGGAAAGCCTATTACAAGGCGAAGGGAAACAGTTTATCAGTTTAATACAAATTAGGAAGGAGCGCGAGGCTCTATGAGAAATCCAAATGAGGTATTAAACAGCCTACGTACCATGGCTAGTAATACAGACTACAAGTTCAAGAGGCTATACAGAAACCTGTATAATCCAGAATTTTATTACATGGCATATTCTAAGATATATGCCAAAGAAGGTAATATGACCAAAGGTACGGATGGAAAGAATATCGATGGAATGAGTATTGAAAGAATTAACACTCTTATAGACAAAATTAAACACGAGACTTACAACCCTTATCCAGCTAGACGAGTTTATAGGGAGAAAGCTAATGGTGGTAAAAGACCACTAGGCATCCCTTCTATGGATGATAAAATTATACAAGAAATAATACGAAGTATCCTTGAGAGTACTCATGAATCTACGTTCTCAGATGATTCACATGGGTTTAGACCTAAAAAGAGCTGTCATACTGCGTTAACTCAAATTCAAAAGACATATAGAGGTGTACGATGGTTTGTAGAGGGAGACATAAAAGGTTTCTTCGATAACATAAATCATCATACACTTATAAATATCCTTAAAAGAAGGATTAATGATGAAAAGTTTATAAGGTTAATCTGGAAGTTTCTCAGAGCAGGTTATCTCGAAGAATGGACATATAACAACACATTCTCTGGCACTCCACAAGGAGGCATAATCAGTCCCATACTATCAAATATTTATCTAAACGAATTAGACAAATTTATGAAGATTTACAAACAACAATTTGATAAAGGGTCAACAAGAAAAACAAATCGTGATTATGGGTACCTATCGGAAAAGAAATACCGATTACGAAAGAAACATAAGGAACAATGGGGACAAATGCCAGAGGAAGAAAAAAGAGAAGTGAAACTACAGTGGAACAAACTACACAAAGAACAGCTCTCTATCCATTCAAAAGAACCTATGGACGAAAACTACAAAAGAATTGTATATACCAGGTACGCAGATGATTTCCTCATAGGAATTATAGGTAGTAAAGAAGACGCAATTCAGGTCAAAGAAAATCTTACGATTTTTCTTAAAGAAACCCTTGAACTCGAGTTGTCACAAGAAAAGACTCTCATAACCCATAGTGAAAAATTAGTACAATTTCTCAGTTACGATATTACAATTTCAAGAGAAGAAGCCACAGCGAAAACAACCCATAGAAGGACGAAAAGGCTATTTTCTTACACGCCTAAACTATACGTACCCAAAAGCAAATGGATAAAGAACCTATTTCAAAAAGATGCACTAACAATTGACAAAAATACAGGTACTTGGAAACCTAAGCACAGAACCTATCTAAAAGATAATGACGACTTAGAGATTCTAAGTATATACAACGCAGAAATTCGTGGTCTATATGAATACTACAAATTGGCGAACAACGTAAGTGTTATAAATAAATACAAATACATAATGGAATATAGTATGTATAAGACGTTCGCTAGCAAGTACAAAAAAAGTGTTAAAAAAATACTCAACAAATATAAAACTAATGGGAAATTTGGTATACGATACAAAACTAAAAACGGTGAAAAAATAAGATATCTTTATGACCAAGGATTTCAGAGACAAAAAAGTATAGATACCAACATAGAAGTCGATATTCTCCCAAATACCTTAAAAATGTCTGGACGAACAAGTCTCATTGAACGATTATTAGCTGAAGAATGTGAAGTGTGTGGCAAAAAGAATCAAGCAATCGAAATGCACCACATAAGGAAGTTAAAAGACCTAAAAGGTAAGAAAATGTGGGAGCAAATGATGATTGCTAGAAAAAGAAAAACTATGGCACTCTGCCATCAATGTCACGTAGATTTACACTCAGGTAAGTTGGATTGATAAATGGAGAGCCGTATACTTGGAGACAAGTACGTACGGTTCGGGGGGGAGTACATGGAAACCTATCATAGAAATATGATAAGGCGCTGGGTACTTACCCTACTTGGAGCAAGGTGGCATTCTACTTGTTAATACTGCGAAAGGGGAATTAGCAGATCTTTCAAACGTATTAGGAAAATTTGTATTGCTGAGTATGCAGAATGCAGTATTCCGTAGGGAACCAAACGTCTCACCTTACCATCACATAATTGTCGATGAGTTCCCGGACTATGTTGTACGGCCTTTTAAAGAATTCCCTGCACAATCTCGTAAATATAAAGTAATTCTAACAATTGCTAGTCAAACACTATCTCAATTGGCTCTCGATTTCACAGAGCAATACATGTTTACTTTGTTAGGCTCATTCCGTAACAAAATGATATTCGGAGATGTAACGCCGTATGATGCAAAAATCTTTTCAGATATGTTTGGTGAGAAAGAAGAATTTAAAGAGGCTGAATCTGAACAAGGTATTTCTCCTATGCAAGACAATCCTGTTAGTCGATTAGGATCAACCTATCAGAAAGCAAAAGAAGTTGTTATGTCACCAGGAGATATCATGGCACAAGGGGCATTCATCTGTGCTGCTCGTATCGTACAAGATAATCATGTGCAACCAGTCCAACAAATTACAAGTAACTTTGTGCCTAAAGAGGAATTTGCTCAAGCAATTATACAGGTAGATACAGAGATGGGCCGATATTGGGAAAATGAACGTCTTCGTCTTATTAATGAATCTATTGCAAAAGCAAATCCTATGAAGCATGTAGATGCAGAGAATATGAAGAAAATACAACCTTTGCCATCTATGCAAAGGAGTGCGATGGAACAAAATAATTCTATAGAAACAAACGAAGAGCAACAACACATTGTATCATTGGAAGATTATAAGGAACACAAGTCTCAAAATGAAACATTACCTAATGAATCTGCAGCTATGAATCAGCATGGAGATGTTGATGATGAAGTTGAAAATAAGTTGTATGAAGAAATTAAAGAATTTATTATCGAATCACAACAAGTCTCGCCATCTCTTTTGCAAAGAAAATTCAAAATTGGCTATATGAAAGCTATGCAATGTATTGAGAAATTAGAACAAAATCTAGTTGTAAGTTCTTACACAGGGGATGGTCCTCGTAAAGTATTAATTTCAAATAATAGTAGAATAACAGAAGAAACAAGTATTAATACCACTCACTCATCTGACAATACTATTTCACAGGAAGTAGCGATTCCAAGCGAAGACAAAGGAACCGTACAAGAGGAAACTAGCTTCTTTAAGGATATTCTATACGACGATGTTGTAAGTTTTGTAAAAGAGTCGGGAAGCGCTTCTATATCTATACTACAAGACACATTTAAAATTAGTTATACACATGCATCAAGATTAATAGAAGCCCTACAACGAAATGGTGAACTGCCTGTTAAAGCAAAAGAAACACATATAGAAAGTATAAGCGCTGAAATAACAGAATCAGTCGTGAAGGAAGATATTGAGAAAATCATAGATATAGAATTACTTTCTATGAGCGAATGCCATGAAATAAACATGGAGGTAGCTGAACTAAACGAAGAATTATCTATTACTATGTTAGAGCAAGATTGGAATAAGGATTCCAGCATTCATTCCGAGATTCCTGATGAGACTGAACCACTGTTTGAAGAATTCCCATCTGATGGACTTCCCGTTATAATAACAGAGTCAGAAGAAACACAAGTAGAAATCAACACAGTTCCAATTGAAGAAACGCTTAATCATACCGAAGAAAATAAGCTAGATGAAGATGTAGCAAAAGTTTACGAATCTATTAGTATTACGGTTCAAGAAAACTTAGAAAAAAATCGAGAAGATCATTCGAAAAAGGATGAGAAGCAATCAGAATATAAACCTATGAGTTATAAAGAACGCCAAGAGCACTTAAAATCTCAGCAAAAAAATAAGAATAACACTTCGCAGTCGCTGCTTAATAAAATTGAGAAACCAAAGCAAAAAACATCGAACGTAATGAGTAAGGAATTGAATAATTTCTTTGATTAATAGTTAGTAAACCTCAAATTAAATCTAGTAGAGGTATCGCCAGCATTTCGAAAAAACCACGCTAAGCCAAAAATAAAATAAGCTGCCCATATAGGCAGCTTATTTACATAATTATCGATATGGGAAGTGAAATTTATACTTTATCATTGGTCTTTTTTAATCTACTAGCCCTTAATTCTTTGAAATTCTTGATTAATTCTTCTCCGAAAATATAAATAACTTTTTCCCATGGATGCCCTAAATAACCCCACTTAAAGTCTTTTTGCAAAAAGAAATAATAATCCCCATCCGGAAAAAATGGGATTTTCCATTGATGATCATCTTCGTTTAGATTTAAATTTAAACTAGGATTCATCCAGTAGCCAGCATGCTGCCAATCTAACGCATATATATATTCATGTTTCTCGGTACATAAAATAAGAGCTTCTAATAATATATGATCAAAAATATAATCATCGTCATCAGTCCATTTTCCTTCAAAATAATTAGGTAAATCATAAGTAATATATGGGCAAGAAAATTTAAATGATTGGTCACCATCTATATTAGGATTAAAAGCAAATTCATCATAAAATCTATCCCAAACATTCTCATATTCTTGTTCATTTAACAAAATCCATTCTTTCAAACTCCGTACCTACTTTCTAATATTATTATATAATTAAAATACCACGATGAAATTGTATATTCTATTCATTGCTAATTTACATAACATATTATTATCGGTAGCAAATCAAAAGCGAAATCTCCTTTATTTCAATGGATTTAGCTTTTTCTTTTATTGATTATGATATACACGATTTTATACATTGTAGAGATACTAGGGTTTATTCGGCTTACAAATGTCCTGTATTAGTACAAAAATTTGTATAAAATCTTGTATAAAAAAATAGTTGCTATATAGTGTTTTACTCTAGTTAATTTCAAAAGAAAATTGAAAGCTTTTCTTTAAATTTTAAAAAGAAGGTGTTACCTTTTTAAAGAAGGAAAACACTATATAGCAACTGAAGAACAGCTTAGAGCAGAGGGAGGACAAAATATGGTTCAAACTTATTGGGGGTCTGAGGTAGCCAAGAACTTAGGGATTGGTTCAAGTACTTTGCGTAAATATTGCCTTGCCCTGGAGGAAGCTGGGTATCTTTTTGAACGTGGCAGTAATAATTCTAGAATTTTTTATCATAAAGATGTAGCAACTATAGAACGGCTAGTAACAGCTATGAACAAGAAGAACGTAACGCTAGAACAGGCTATAAACCTAGCAATAACAAGTGTTACAGAAAATGAGATAACAACTGTTGCTACGGATAGTGTAGTAGATACAGAACAGATAAAAACATTATCTGAACGTATAGAGCGTTTAGAACAGCTTAATTTAGAGTTAATTCAAAGATTGGATCAACAAAGTAAACTCTTACAAGAAACAGATGCTCAAAGAATAATAAGAGAAGAAAAAAGAGATATTCAATTAATGCAAGTATTAAGAGAAATACAAGACAGCAAGCGACTAATAGCAGCTTCAGAACAGAGGAAATCAATTTGGAGTCGTCTATTTAGTAAATAAATTAGAATTTAATAATACAAAAAAGGTTCACTCCTATATAAAAATAGATAAGGAGTGAGCCTTTTTTGTAATTTATAGATGTTTGTATAGGTTCAAAAGAAATTATTGATTCATTAAATATATTGTATATGTATGTATAAATTTAAAGGACGTGATAAATATGCTAAATTGCAGGAGGGGTTGCCAACCTAACTTTTGTAATTGTCCTCCAATTCAAAGACAAGATATAATTCCTTTGACATTAACAGCATTGACTAATTGGACCAATATTCTTAATGAGCTCATTGTATCTATACCAGCAGTACTTACAGTACCCACACCGCAAAATATAGGGAAATTAATTGTTATTCTAAATCAATTATTAGCATTTGCACAAGCTGGATTTTTAAATCAACAACAACAAGCAGATCTTATATCTATTACTAAGAACTTAATTACTATTTTAAATATATCTCCACTAAATTTTATTGTTTTAACAACTGAATTACAAACATTAGTAAATAATTTATTATCCCTTATTAATTTATTTGTTATTGATAACACTACAAGACAGGCTCAAATACAATTAATACAAAAGATTATTTTGCCCTTGGCTCAGTTAGGCCCGACAGGGGCAACAGGTCCGACAGGAGACATAGGTCCAACGGGGGCAACAGGTCCAACGGGAGCAACAGGTCTAACGGGAGCAACAGGTCTAACGGGAGCAACAGGTCCGACAGGAGACATAGGTCCAACGGGAGTAACAGGTCTAACAGGAGCAACAGGTTCAACGGGAGCAACAGGTCCAACGGGAGCAACAGGTCCAACGGGAGCAACAGGAGTAACAGGTCTAACAGGTCTAACAGGAGACATAGGTCCAACGGGAGCAACAGGTCCGACAGGAGTAACAGGTCTAACAGGAGACATAGGTCCAACGGGAGCAACAGGTCCGACAGGAGGAGTATTAGATTTTGCGGATTTTTATGCGTTGATGCCCCCTGATAATGCTGCAACAGTTGCAGTCGGTGGAGACGTAGATTTTCCAAGAGACGGACCTTTTAGTGGGGCGGGGATTGCACGTACTGGTGCTGATACATTTAATTTGTCTGTAATCGGTACTTATCAGGTCTTGTTTCAGGTGAGTGTGAGCGAAGCGGGTCAACTAGTTTTAACTCTTGATTCGGGAGCAGGAGCTGTTGAATTAACTTATACGGTAGTTGGTCGAGCAACTGGTACTTCTCAGATAGTAGGAATGGCTCTTGTACAAACATCAGTCATCAATTCAATACTTACTGTACGAAATCCTGCTAGCGAATCCACAGCACTAACAATTACTCCTCTGGCTGGAGGAACAGAGTCTGTTTCAGCACATCTTGTTATTACGCGACTTAGATAAAAGCGAAAAATAGAATTGCATAGGTTGTAGGCTATAACTATCAAGTTAAGGAAAATGTTATAAAAGTCCCTTTAGATCTTCTGAAGGGACTTTTATAGATTTCTAGATAGATTGACTACTGATAAGTGGAGTTATGTAAATTAGATTTGTATATGGGATATATTTTTGAAAACAAAATAAGAGTTAATTGCGTTGGTTTGGAAAACTTTTTTAGTTTAAATTATAAGGAGTAAGGTGAAGATGGTTATAGGGAAAGGAAGGTAGAGTCAAAATGCTATTTAATATCCTAATTGCATTTGTGTTACCTTGGAGTGTTGGAATTTTTCACCTTTACAAAAAGGAGAGAAGAATTATACCTCTGATTGGCTCATTTTGTTGTGTCGTTGCTTTTGTCGTAAATGAATTCGGCTTTTATTGTGGCTTTTGGAGAATTGCTCCTTTCCTTGATCAAAAAACTTTGTCTGGCTTACCTTTCAATATAGGACTTTATCCGATTTTGGCAAGTTACTTGATATTCTTTATAAAGAAAATCAAAAGACCTTACTTGATGGTCTTTTTTATATCGCTATTTACTACTCTCCTTGAAATGACATTGGTTTTAAGTGGGAAAGTCGTATATGGTAACGGATGGAATATTATCTGGACATTTTTTTCTTATATCATCCCTTATATTTGGGTTTACTGGTATTATCTCTATTTAAGAAAGTTACAAGTCATTAGCTAATTTTTGAAGGCAATATAATAAAACTCGAATATTTTCGATTGCCGATAACGAAAATTATGTAAAAAAGCTAGTATGGTGAACTGCACCCCAATTGTTAGACACAGTCTAACAATTGGAGGTGCAGTTTTTTGTATGACAAAATTTACGAAGGATTCAAAGTTAAAGTTCATCCAAAGATTTAATCCAAAAACAATTTCTCAAACAGAATATGCAAAACAGCTGCATATTACAAAGGCACAATTTCAATACTGGTTGCGCTTGTACGAACTCCATGGGGAAGAAGGTTTATACGAGGTCTATACAAATTACACCGTAGAGTTTAAACTAGACGTACTAAATTTTATGGCTCAATCGGGTATATCGTTAATGGATACAGCGGCTATATTCATGATTCCTTCTTTTACAACGGTTTATCAATGGAAGAAGCAATTTGAATTAGGTGGCTTAGATGCCCTTGAACCAAAGAAAAAGGGGCGTCCATCCATGAAAAATAAAAACACAAAACAGGATACGAAAAAGATTCCGGCAGAAGGTTCAGTTGAAGCGTTACAAGCTGAATTAGAACGCTTACGTATGGAAAATGCGTATTTAAAAAAGTTGAATGCCTTAGTTCAAAACAAGGAAAAATCACCAAACAAGACAAGGCACAAGTAGTCTATGAATTAAGGCGTGAGTTTCAAGTGAAAGAATTAGTACAGTTAGCGGGTATCCCTCGAAGCACCTATTACTTTTATGTAAAACAAATGGATAGAATCGATCCAGATGCCGATTTAAAAGTAGAAATTAAAGCGATTTATGATGAACACGAAGGTCGTTATGGATATCGTCGTATTCGTGATGAATTAGCCAATCGCAATCAAATAGTGAATCACAAAAAAGTGCAACGAATTATGAAAGAGTTAGGTTTAAAATGTCTTGTACGTATGAAAAAATATAAATCTTATAAAGGAACAGTTGGTAAAATTGCACCTCATATTTTAGAGCGTAATTTTACGGCAGATGCGCCAAATGAAAAATGGGTAACCGATATTACGGAATTTAAATTATTTGGTGAGAAACTTTATTTGTCACCTGTATTAGACTTGTATAATGGTGAAATCATTACCTATACAATTGGCTCTAGACCGACGTATTCACTTGTTTCAGAAATGTTAGAGATAGCATTAGAATGTTTACCTGAAAATCACCAACTATTGATGCATTCAGATCAAGGTTGGCATTATCAAATGAAACAGTACCGTCACACATTACAAGAAAGAGGTATCGTGCAAAGTATGTCTCGTAAAGGCAACTGTTATGACAACGCAGTAATGGAGAATTTCTTTGGAATCATGAAGTCTGAATTTCTCTACATAAAAGAGTTTGAAAGTGTAGAGCACTTCAAAATAGAATTAGAAAAATATATAGATTATTATAATACCAAACGGATAAAGGCAAAATTAAAAATGAGCCCGGTGCAATACCGGACTCACTTTTATCAAGCTGCCTAATGAAATAACCGTGTCTAACTTTTAGGGGTCACTTCATGGATCTAGCTTTTTTCTTTTTTGTTCATAGTACTCTAACTTCTTTATTTGTTGCATTTTGAATGTATACTTTTATTAGTGATTTTGGAGGGAATGGGTAAATTGAAATAGAGTCAATAAAATCAAGGAAATGAATATAAACTAATATTTAAAAGTTTACTTTCAAATTAGAAAGGGTTAGCTCCTCGATACGCTTCACCCCAGCCAAAAACCTCACAACCAAAACAAAGGGTAACTCAATTGTTCAAACTCATATAAAGTTTCAATCTTATCTAAACACCCATTAAGATATACAACTGATCATCTATTTTTCTTTACGCAATCTCCAGATACAGTCCATATCAACTATAGATTCTTGTCTTATGCTAAATGTAATCAAAAAGCAAGTAGATAAAGATAATGACTAAAACATTAACTCTAGATACTTTTTTGATGAATATTACAAATAAACAGGAGGTAATGAAAAATGATTAAAACATTATTAGCAGGAGCACTTTTAAGTACAGGATTAGTAGCGGGAGGTGCAGATGATGCGAAAATGGACAGTTTAAAATCAAATGAAGATAGTTCAAATCAAGTAATTACACAGGGTGCGGATGGAACAACATCTTTCTCACAAAACTTTGATGTGCCTAAAGATGCAGTGCCAGCAACTCCTAAAGGAGATGTAAAAACTGTTGAAAGAACAGAAGGTACAGGTTCTCAAGAAGGAAAAATGTTAGAAATAAAAGAAGGTACAGAATCACAACCTGGAGAACATGCAAAAACTGTTGAAAGAACAGAGGGTACAGGTTCTCAAGAAGGAAAAATGTTAGAAACAAAAGAAGGTACAGAATCACAACCTGGAGAACATGCAAAAACTGTTGAAAGAACAGAGGGTACAGGTTCTCAAGAAGGAAAAATGTTAGAAACAAAAGAAGGTACAGAATCACAACCTGGAGAACATGCAAAAACTGTTGAAAGAACAGAGGGTACAGGTTCTCAAGAAGGAAAAATGTTAGAAACAAAAGAAGGTACAGAATCACAACCTGGAGAACATGCAAAAACTGTTGAAAGAACAGAAGGTACAGATTCTCAAGAAGGAAAAATGGTACAAACAAAAGAAGGAAATTAAATAATATATAGTTATAACGAAGAGCATCCAAAAGGTGAAGTGACCCCTAAAAATTAGACACGGTTATTTCATTAGGCAGCTTGATCAAAATGAGTCCGGTATTGTACCGGGCTCATTTTTAATTTTGCCTTAATCCGTTTCGTATTATAATAATCTATATATTTTTCTAATTCTATTTTAAAATGCTCAATACATTCAAATTCTTTTATATAGAGGAACTCCGACTTCATAATCCCAAAGAAATTCTCTATTACTGCGTTGTCGTAACAGTTTCCTTTTCGAGACATACTCTGTACGATAGCTCTTGATTCAAGTGTACGGACGTACTGTCTCATTTGATAATGCCATCCTTGATCCGAATGCATCAATAGCTGGTGGTTTTCAGGTAAACGTTCTAATGCTTTCTCTAACATCTCTGAAACAAGCGAATACGTCGGTCTAGAACTAATTGTATAGGTAATAATTTCACCATTATACAAATCTAATACAGGTGATACATACAGTTTTTCTCCAAACAATTTAAACTCTGTGATGTCTGTTACCCATTTTTGATTCGGTGCATCTGCATAAAAATTACGCTCTAAAATATTGGGTGCAATTTTACCGACTTTCCCCTTATAAGATTTATATTTCTTCATGCGCACAACGCACTTTAAGCCAAGCTCTTTCATAATGCGTTGCACCTTCTTGTGATTCACTTTCTGACCACGATTCGTTAATTCATCACGAATGCGACGGTAACCATAACGACCTTCATTCTCCTCATAAATCGCTTTAATCTCCGCTTTCAAATCGGCGTCTACATCTGGGCGATTCATTTTTTTTACTAAATCATAATACGTGCTTCGTGGAATACCAGCTAGCTCCACGAGTGCCTTCACCAAATATTTATGCCTTAATTCATAGACTACTTGCGCTTTATCTTGTTTTGTGATTTTTCCTTGTTTTGAACTAAGGCATTCAACTTTTTTAAGTACTCATTTTCCATTTCAAGCTGTTTAATACGTGCTTCAAGTGCTTCGACTGACCCTTCAGCTAAAGCTTGTTTTAATTGTTTATTTGAATCTTTTTTCATGGATAAACGCCCCTTTTTCTTAGATTGAAGGGCATCAATTCCTTGTGTTTCCAGTTGTTTTTTCCAAACAGAAATCGTTGAAGGGGCAGGAATGTTAAAGATAGCTGCCGTCTCAAATAAGGACATACCGTTTTCAATCATAAAGTTTAGTACGTCTAGTTTAAATTGTTGTGTGTAATTTGTACATCGTTTTAGAAAAGCTTCCACACCATTTTGCTTATATTGGTTTACCCAATTCAAAATGATTGTGCCACTTATACCGATCGCTCTACCCATTTCTCGATAACTTTCATTTCCGTTCAAATAACGTAGAACGATTTGTATTTTTTCATCAGCTGTAAATTTAGCCATAGAAAAACTGCACCTCCAATTGTTAGACTGTGTCTAACAATTGGGGTGCAGTTCAAAGGTGGTGCTCTTTTTATATTATAGGGATTAACTAGTTTTACTTAATATAGAACTGTAGGTGGAATTGAGGCTAGAACATGGGGGACTGTCTCTTCAAATTATGGTGTTTGGAGCAATAGTTTTGGTGGTAACGTTACAATATAAACATTTTGTTAGAGATTTTTTAAATTTACATACACTCTAGATAGACTACGTATCAACTTCAGATACTTGTTTTATGATACAAGTAATCAAACAAAAGGAGGGCAATACAAAATTGATTACAATATTAACAAGGCACTCTTTTAAGTACAAGAGATTATTAGATGGAGCAAATGTTGAAGATGTACAGACAGATAAACATATTCCATATGAACAAAATGAATTGCAGCAAACTCTAGAAAAGTACAATTCGAAGAAGTTTGAGTTTATAAAAAGAAACTAGATAAATTGACAAGAGAAAAGCACTTTGTGTATATCACAGGTGCTTTTCATTTTGATATAGAACTTGAATTAAACTTTTATACTAAAAAATTTACGAAAAAAGGGGGGGAGTTCATTGCACAAAATTATTTATGGAATATTAATTTTAATTTATACTTTGTATTCATTTTTTGTAAGTGATGGAAGTGAAGTAAGGTTTATAATGGTGTTAACTATAGTACTTATATTTTCTGTAGTGTTAGAACAAAGAACTGTAAAAAAAACGATTGATTAAAGGTCGTTTTTTTACACTTTTTAAAAAGATCTAATGTAAATTATTATTCATTAGTTTACTTTCAAAAACTTTCTTGATTGGGGTAGCATCACATGCCTATCAACTTAAGAATTCAGAATTACCCCAAAACGAAAAAATGAGATTTTTTGTTACAAGTTAATACAAAATTTCGTTCTGGGGGTACTATAAAATTTTAGCTTGATAGCGATGTGGCGGTACCCTTAGTAAGACTGCATTCTAGATTTTGATTTAACCTATAGCCAACTTATGATTTTAAAATTACTCTTGTATTTGAGTAAAAATACCATTATATTTGTATTAACAACTATATAAATAAATCATAATTTACGTGAAGGACACACCTTACGTACCATCCCAACGGTACAGGTGTGTCCTTTTTTACGTTCTAGGAGGAAAATATAATGGCCGAAGATAAGACAAACACTCAAACTGTAGAAGAACTTGGAATGGTTTTTGAATCAGAGAACCCACAAGGTGACCCACAGTTAGAAACAAACTTTCATCAATTTGAGCGAGTACGTGAACATGAACTAGAAGAATTAGCCCGTATGAAACGTGAGCGTACTGTAGGAAAAGGCTTGATTACAGTCGTATCCGAAAAGCTATTCCCGACTAAAAACGGAAAGTCTGAGCGTATACAAGTGCTTACAATGCAAATTGGTACTCATACAACAGCATATTGCCCAATTACAGAGGCAGGTATAAACATTCCTAAAAATCCTCAATGGCTAGTGGGTAGAACAAAGCCTGTTATCATTGAACACTTCCAGAAAACTGAAGAAGGAAACTTTGCTGTTGTATCTATCACAGCAGGGGAACTAGCACTTCAAAAAAGGTTATATGAAGAAGTAGAGTCACAAGAGGGGAATAAAGTATACACAGGAACTGTTTCTGGACATATTCCATCTGCACAAACTGTGTTGGTTGAAGTTCATGGTGTAACAGTAGGGATAAGGTACTCACACTGGTCCCATTCATTCGTCCGTCCGGAGGATATTATTATTGGTGATGTTATAGAACTTATTATTGATAAAGTGGTAGAAAAAAATGGCCGCTATGAGTTTAGAGGGAATAAAAAAATATTAGAAACAGATCCTATGGAGAAGCTATTAGAACTAAACAAACGCCGTGACCGCTTTGTAGGTAAAATTGTAGGTGTAGATGCAATTGCTGGGATTTTCGTTGAGGTTGCACCAGGTATTCAGTTTAAAGGACTAAAGAGCCGTAATCTTGCAAACCCAAACCCAGAAGATGCAATTAACCAAACAATCGTTACATGTGAGCTGCTTAATATTGATGCTAAAAATAGAAGAGGAACCGTACGTATCCTAAATTATCCGCAAGGTCAGAGTAAAAAATCTAATTCGTCAATTTACCAATTTTAATGGATGATTATGCGTACAATAGAGAAACAAATGTCTACTTATATCCCTTCTATTCCTCATTTATCAAGTGAGGATGTACAAGGACTTCAAATATATCGGATACATGATTTGGATAAAGCCTATGTATTCCACTCTTATGACGAATTAGTTAAGTTTAAGCAGCGTTTAACAGAAGAACAATATGCATTACTCACTTTCATTGGTTTGCATATGTCCGTTAGATTCAATCATTTATTATATTTATTCAAAAGTAAATATTCACGTAAGAAAATAAATGATGCACTTCAAGGATTACTTTACTATCGTCTAATTGAGAAATGGCAAGTAGAGATTTTTGATATGGAGATCTTTGAAGAAACATATACGTTATCCGATAATGGTTATAAACTCTTAAAATACTGGCAAGGAAATATGTTCTTCTTTGCTCCAGAGCGAATTGATAATCATGGTAAATATGTTCACCTACGTTATTGGCATGATATAGACCTACTTTGCCACCTGCGTTATGCTTCATCCTTTTTAGGGCATATTATGCATCCATCCATTAATAAAGGGGTTTTTACCCCGCCTTTAAGTTTTATAGTAAACGGCGGGGAAGAACGTAAATTTAATTTCGTTGTATACTCTACCTTGTTATCTGATAAAAAAGACCGATTAAAACGAATTATTGCTAGATGGAAAACTTTTGTAGAATCAGGAAAAGATATTCTTATGCGGGGTTTTGGAAATAATCCTACTATCTTAGTTATTTATGTTTCTACTGAAAAACAAGCAAAGCAAATTAATAATGAACTATTACTTGACCTGCTTCCTGGTAAAGTATTGTTATGTATAGGAGAGACCTTGCATATACAAGGATTACAACATGCATTTTATCAGCCCCTTTCAGAAGGGGAGATTAAACAATTAAATACAAAGCTATTCGCAACACACTAAGCCACCCTTACAAGCTTGAACTGGACCCAAAAAGTTGGACACATATTTTAAGCAACTAATAAGGATTGAACTCTGTATTTTACAGGGGGCAATCCTTTTAATTTTATTTTAATTCTTTTATGGTTATAGTAATGAATATAATTCTCTAATTCTATTTTAAAGTGTTCCATACTTTCAAAGTCTTTAAGGTAAAGTAATTCAGATTTTAATAAGCCAAAGAAATTTTCAATGACTGCATTATCTAGACAATTTCCCTTGCGGGACATACTTTGCGTTATATTATGTGCTTTTAAAGTATTTTGATATTTATCCATTTGATAGTGCCAACCTTGATCTGAATGAAGAATAGGAGTATCATCCTTATCCAAACGTTGTAAAGCTCGATCTAACATTTTTTCAACTAAGAGAAATGTTGGACGTTTTTCAATATTATAAGAAATAATTTCACCATTAAACAAGTCCAGAATAGGTGATAAATAGAGCTTTTCACCAAACAAATGAACTTCAGTTACGTCTGTAACCCACTTCTCATTAGGCCTAGAGGCGTTAAAATCACGTTTCAAGATGTTTGGAGCAACTTTTCCAGCTCTCCCACGATATGAGCGGTACTTGGCGATGCGCACTAATGATTTTAGTCCTAATTGGTTCATTAAACGAAGAACCGTTTTATGGTTAACGATATAGCCTTGATTACGTAATTCGAGTGTGATTCGTCTATAGCCATATCGCCCCTGATGTTCATGAAAAATCTGTTTAATACTTTCTTTAAGATCTTTATACTTATCTTCACGATTCATTTGTTTTATCCAGTAATAGTACGTACTACGAGCAATTCTAGATACTTTAATTAAGTCTATAATTTTATATTCGTGCCTTAACTCAAATATTATGTACGCTTTCTCTTTGTCTGTGACCTTTCTTTCTCTTGAATTAAGGCATGTAACTTTTTTAAATAAGCATTTTCCATGCGTAAATATTTAACCTCTGATTGTAAATCATTTTGAGAGTCGTTATTTCTTTTTTTCTTAGGTGTAATAGCTTTCTTTTTCTTCACAGTGGAACTCTCCTCACTTGTCTTACGAAGAGCATCTATCCCCTGTTTTTCTATGATTGATTTCCAATTTCTAATGATACGAGCTGATGGGATATTGAACATAGCGGCCGCTTGTAGGGGCGAAGCTCCTGTATTATTCATAAAATTCAATACCTCCATTTTAAAACGAACATCGTATCTTGTACATTTAGAATTTAAAGACTCTATTCCTTGTTCTCTAGTACGTGCTACCCACTCTTTTAATAAAGAATAATTCACGTTATATTTTCTTGCCGTCACTTTAAAGGAATCATTTGTATTTAAATAATGTTCAACAGCATTTCGTTTTATTTCAAAAGTATATTTTGCCATAACAAAAACCGCACCTCCAATTGTTAGTTATGTGTCTAACAAATTGGGTGCGGTTCAGCTATTAATTTCTTTTAAGGGTGGCTTGTTTACTGCTTTGTATTCGCTGCTTAAACTCCTTTGGTAAACAGTTATTCTCTTTTTTAAACAACTTATAAAACTGTGACATGTTTGCAATTCCAACTTCACATCCAACATCTGTAATACTAAGGTCGCTTGTTATTAATAAACTTTCTGCTTGTTTGATGCGCTTATAATTCACATAATCAAAAAAGGAAATACCCATAATTCTTTTAAAGTATTTTATGAAATAATGATAGCTTAAATTTATTAAAGCGCATGCTTTGGTTACGGTTATCTTTTCTCCTAAATGATCTTCTACATAATCAAGTACTGGTTTTAAACGAGCCAAGTCGTCTTGTTCACTATAATTTAAAATGTTATGTTTGTCGTTTCTTAATAGTATTAAGAGTAATTTCTTAATAGCAACACTAATAGCGATTTCATATCCGTTTATTTTCTTTTTTGATTCTGTAAAAATTTCTATAATAAGAGCATAAGCTTCATGTTTTACTACTTTATTTTGTTCAAAAATATAGTTTAACTCATTTAAGGATTTTGTTCGTTCTGAAAAGCAATGTAAATATTGTATAATGCTTCGGTCAAAGTGTTGTTTTAAATTCACTTGGAACACAACGTAGTGTAAAGAATCTGCAGAAGGTTTATGTGACCGATGCAACTCCGATTTCCCTAAAATAAAAACATCTCCAGGGCCAAGAACAATATACTTATCTTTACTTTGTATGCCTAAATATCCTTCTATAATTGCTAAAAACTCAATCTCTTCATGATAATGCCAAGGCGCCCTCTCAATTTGATCATAATAAGAAGTTTCCATAACAATGTCCCATACCTTTAAAAATAGTAATGGATTTTGATAAATGACCTTTTCTTCAATTGCTTCAGTATGTTTATTACAATTCCCTTCTGTCATAGACGTTTACACCTCCTTGTTAGCAATATAACACTTTTATCAAAAGTTTTCTTATTTCTTATAAAAAAAGGCAACTTTTGATAAAAACATAACGATATATAGCATATTTTTTCAATCAAAAAATTTCTATAATAATTTCAAATCAAGCAAAAGGAGGATATGATCTTGAATATTTTAAAGGTAGGTATTATTGGATGTGGAAGCATCGCGCAGCATCGTCATTTACCAGAATATGAAGCAAACCCATATGTACAGATTGTGGCTGTTTGTGATAGTAATAAAAAACGTGCAAAAGAGATTGCCAATAATTATGGTGTAAATATGTACACTGACTATAACGAGCTTATCAATTGTGAAGAGTTAGATGCAGTGAGTGTATGTACACCAAATCATTTACATGCATCAATTTCTATCACTGCATTACAAGCAGGGATCCATGTGCTATGTGAAAAGCCAATGGCAACGTCAAAAGCAGACGCGGAAATGATGATTGGAGCTGCTGAAAAAAGCGGTAAAAAGTTAATGATTGGCCATAACCAGCGTTTTGTTGCTTCTCATCAAAAAGCAAAACAATTGATTAAAAGTGGTGCAATCGGCAAAATATATAGCTTTCGTACAGCGTTTGGTCATAGTGGTCCTGAAAATTGGAGTGTAGATGGAAAAGAGAGCTGGTTCTTTAAAAAAGAGGAGGCTTTTCTTGGTGCAATGGGTGATTTAGGTGTACATAAAGCGGATTTAATTCGGTATATTCTTAATGAAGAAATTACAGAGGTTGGTGCCTTTGTTGAGACAAGCGCGAAAACATTTTCGAATGTAGATGATTGTGCGGTATGCATATTAAAAAGCGAGAGTGGTATTATCGGAACACTTGCAGCAAGTTGGTCTTACGTTAGCAAGGAAGATAATTCAACAATTATTTATGGAGAAAAGGCCACTCTTCGCCTAGAAGATGACCCAACTAACTCACTCATTATCCAATATAAAAATGGGGAAGTTGTAAAATACGAGCTTAATAAAATTCAATCAAACGCCACTGTTGGCCAAAGTAATTCACATGTGATTGAGCAATTTGTAGTGTCTATCCTATCTGATAAGGAACCATTAATTAATGGTGTAGATGGAATGAAATCGTTAGAAGTCATTTTAGCAGCCATACAATCAAGTGAAACAAAACAAATTGTTACAATTCCATTATGAGAAAAGGGGAAGACATGATAAAACTACGCATTGGAATAATAGGGGCAGGAGGAATTGCACAAAATCGCCATATCCCTGCATTTGTAAAGTTACATCAATATTGTACGATTACGGCTATACATGATAGAAACATAGAACACGCAAAACAAATCGCTGAAACATATAACATTCCTTATGTATTTGAAACGTATGAAGAAGTCTTTAAAGAAGTTGATGCTGTTTGTATTTGTACACCTAATAAGTTTCATGCTGAGATTTCTATCGCAGCATTACAAGCAGGGAAACATGTATTATGCGAAAAACCGATGGCTTTAACAGCGGCAGAATGCGAAAAAATGATAGAATCTGCAAAAAACAACGGTAAAAAACTTGCTATCGCTTATCATTATCGCTACATGAAGGAGTCACAAGTTGCAAAAAAAATGATGATAGATGAGATTGGAACGCCTCTTGTTGTTCGTGTAAAGGCACTCCGTCGCCGAAAAGTGCCAGGATGGGGCGTTTTCACAAATAAAGAATTACAAGGTGGAGGAAGTTTAATAGATTACGGCTGTCATCTTCTTGATTTAGCACTATGGTTAATTGGAAATCCAAAACAAACAGAAGTCATTGGTAGTGTCTATAATGCAGTTAGTAAGCTACCAAATCAAATAAACATGTGGGGGAAATATGATTATAAAACATTTGAAGTTGATGATCATGTTACCGCATACATAAAGTTTGAAAATGGAGCATCATTAATATTTGAAACTTCTTGGGCAGCAAATATTAAAAATGATGAAGAACAAGTAAGTATCTCCGGAGTAAACGGTGGAATGAATGTTTTCCCAATTGAATTATATACAACAAAACATAATATGCTATTAAATAGTGAACCTATTTGGATAGGAACTAACAGTGATCCTGGAATTTTGCAAGCAGAAAACTTTATAAAAGCTTGCTTATACGACGAGGAATTAATTGTAAAACCTGAGGAATCGCTGCAAGTATCACAAATTATTGATGCAATTTACGAGAGTAGTAACACACATGTAGAAAGGACGGGAAGATAAATGAAATTAGGAGTATTTACAACACTTTTTTCTCATATGGAGTTTGAAGAAATGCTAGATTATGTACAAGCAGCCAGTTTGAATGCTGTAGAAATTGGTACAGGATGTTATCCTGGAGGATCGCACTGTAACTTAGATTTATTATTAGAAAGCGAACAAGCCAGAAGCACATATATAGAACATGTACAAAAAAGAGATTTAATCATTAGCGCTTTTAGTTGTCACGGAAATCCTTTATCCCCGGATACTGCTTTTGCAAAAGAATCCCATGAAACATTGTTAAAAACCATTCAACTAGCTTCACTACTAGACGTACCTGTTGTGAATTGTTTTTCAGGCGTAGCAGGTGACCACGAAAACGCAAAATACCCGAATTGGCCTGTTGCACCATGGCCAAATGAATACAACGATATTTTAAAATGGCAATGGGAAGAAAAGCTCATTCCTTATTGGAAACAAGTTGGTGAATTTGCAAAAGAACATGGTGTGAAAATTGGTTTAGAACTTCACGGTGGTTTCTTAGTACATACGCCATATACATTACTAAAACTACGTGAAGAGACATGTAATGCGATAGGTGCCAACTTAGACCCTAGTCATTTATGGTGGCAAGGAATTGACCCTGTCGCTGCTATTAAGTTATTGATGAAAGAAAATGCGATTTATCACTTTCATGCAAAAGACACTTACATTGACCAAGAGAATGTAAACATGTATGGATTAACAGATATGCAGCCCTATGGTAAGGTGAAAACAAGATCTTGGACGTTCCGTTCTGTTGGTTGTGGCCACAGCTTAGAAGAATGGTCGCAAATGATGAGTGCACTTCGTACATATGGATATGATTATGTTGTAAGTATTGAACACGAAGATCCACTCATGTCTATTCAAGAAGGATTTAAACGTGCAACAAAAAATCTTCAATCTATTTTAATTGAAGAAAATCCTTCACAGATGTGGTGGGTTTAACTTTGTTTTTTAAAGAATGAAATATTTAAAAATACCTTGAGAAAACCAATTATCCTGTATCTACCTCTATACAAAGTGCGGATTTTAAGAAATAATATTCTTTGAAACCTTCTTTCGGAATAGCAATATATATAAATATTGTCTTTTAATTGAAGGAATACATAAGAAGGGAGCACTACTTTGCTACGTATACAAAGAGGGTTTATGTACGATCCAGATGATAATGAGGTCATTGTGAACGAAATTTTCTACAACACTGCATCCGAACAAAAGCTAGGAAGTAAAATGAGTGTGTTTGCTGTAGACAAGCTACCTACTTCCATTTTTGAAAAGATCCAAGAAAACGAAAGTATGTCTTATATGGAAAGTATGGAAGTAGAAGAAGAAACTATTCAAGAAATACTTTGCCATTTAGACCAAAATCAAAAGCCAGAAAAGCTATATTTTGAACTGCAGTACATGAAGTAATACCAAGAACTGAAAATAAGAAGGGATTTTTAGTAGGGGAAACAGGGGCACTATTCTTCACAACATATAACCACTGCATAGAAAGTCCCTTCTTATCTTCGTTTCATTAAAAACGTTTGAATATAACATAAAATTAGTTTAATATAAACGTATATTTATTGTTTAATTGATTCCGTTTATTCCCACACCTTATTGTGTTGTGGTTGAGTTGTAGAAGCGAGTTGCGTCTTGTTTCAATTGTGAAAGGGCTTCTTTGAGCCGATTAGTGTATATATAGCTTATTTTGCTATGCACATTTTTAATCGACTTAAAGAAGCCCTTTTTGTGTTGTCTTTAAGTTAGGAATCACCTGTACATAGACCTTCGGGGCTAATAATATGCGAAATAAAAAAGTACATCTATTTTGCTTTTTTTCATTTAGAGGAGAGATTATATGAAATTTTACAAAGTATGGAATAAGAAAAAGAATATGAGAGTCATTAGTACTCATAATTACCATGAAACAATGGGTCTTTATTTAACAGAAACATATCATGTCTGCGATTGTGTAAGGTACCTAAAGGTTTAAAAGTTAAGCACACAGGTAATATAAATAAAAAATAATGTGAATAACACCACTATGTTTACAGCGTTTCTTATTATTGTTAAGGATTTTTGAATTTGACATAAAAGAAAGAGATTAATTTCTAATTCATAATAAACTAGATACAGAGTGGAATATAAAAATTAAAAACTAGAGAATGTATATAGAAGTAGGGTACTTGTTGCAATGCTAAAAACACTTGAGATTAGGATTTATAAACCAGAGAGGAGTCATATAATATGATTACAGTTAACCGAGGGTATATGTACGATCCAGATGATAATGAAGTTCTAATTACTGAGATTTATTACGAGACTGCTACAGAAACCAAATTAGGGAATAAGATGGATAGCTTATCTTATTCAGTTATTCCTAATAGCATTAAAGAAAAAATAGAAGCAGTTACTTCATTATCCTATATGGAGAGTATTGAGATGTCACAGCAATTAGCTGCTGTATATCAGGATGAAATTAATAAGTATGGAAAACCGGAAAAATTGTACTTCGAGTACACAAATATGTAAGAAGAGAGAAGGCATTGAACGACCTGGTTCAATGTCTTTTTTTGAATAAATTCATAGAGATAGGAAAAATAGAAATAGGGTAACTAACTTTTACTGTATTCATTCAAAATTCATATTTGCAGGTGAGTATTTAGTAACAAGAGTTAGAGAAGAGTACAAGCTAAGTGGGATTAGGTTTCTAAAATAAATATAAAAGGGGGCGTAAAGGAGGCATATTTTGATGTCTCCTTCTTTTGTTATGATGACATTTAAAACTATCCAATTCGCAATGTTTACAAATATTAAGCATTACATGTTTCTGCTTACAAAGGCCAAGCCAATATTAGAGGAACCACATCATGACTATAAGCTATTTCAATTCATGTGCAAATTAGAGGTCAATCAAATATATGAAGCAATTGAAGGCCAAAGGAATGATACTTATATGGATTCAAATGCTCATCCAGTATATATACATACACTTATTAAGCAGGCGAATTTACTTCAATATGTTATATCCATTGTGCAGGAGGAAGGAGTTATTCATGCTGCATCAATACTATTGATGTATTCATTTGACTTGTACACCGTACACAGGATTACAAATTTATCAATTTCATATCTAAGAAACTTAGGGAATACACTTTCAAAATAAAACTAAGGGATATCTAGAATGAGCATTATTATCGATATTGCAGAAGGGAAAAGGCTTGTATCATATATTGTTTTAGTAAGTAAAAGAGAGAATAGTAGTTCAGACGATAGTCTCTTATAAGACTTCAAGCAGGTATACGAATGTTATCAAGCATTGCAGAACGTTGGGAAACAAGAGAGCAATATAAAAATAAATATGTAATAGCAGGGAGAAGAGAAACGCATGTATAATATAATCAAACGTCAATATAATTCAATTATCCAAGAGGTGATTCGGATTAACGAAGAAGTACAAAGGGAATTAAACCTATTAGTACAAAAGATTCGTGAAACTGTATCTTCTGTCCAAAAAATCATCCTTTTTGGCTCTCATGCATATGGCACACCAAATGAAGACAGTGATTTTGATCTCTGTATTGTTGTGGAAGGTGTCGGAGAAAGAAAAAGGGAAGTCATTAATCGTATCAATTGGGGTATTTATGATGTTATGGAAACACCAGTTGATATTTTAGTGTATGGACCAGAAGAGTTTCAAGAACGTGCTAGCCGTACCGTTACTATGGAACATAAGATTGCACTAGAAGGGAAGGTCCTATATGAGAAATACTGAGGATCTAAAAGAGTGGGGATTTATTGCAAAATCTGATTTAGATTCTGCTAGTTACTTAACTCACATGAAACCTTTCCCTACTGCAATTATTTGTTATCATAGTCAACAATGTGTGGAAAAACTTCTAAAAGGATTTCTTGCACTAAACGGTAGGACAGTCCCAAAAACTCATAACCTTTTAATGCTGCACAAATCGTGTCGGAAATTAGATGAGGAATTCTCATTGATTTTAGAACAGTGCGTGCAGCTAAATGGGTATGCTACTGACATTCGTTATCCGTATTTTGAAGCACTTACTGTTCAAGATGGATTAATCGCTATACAACATGCTCAAGAAGTAATGAGTTTGTATATGGAAAAGTTAAACAAGCTGAATATACATGAAATCACAGTTGATTAAAAATAGAGGATATACATTAAAGGGAGTGTCTTACTCTGTAAAATAAATAAGTGACAATATCTATCTTTCCTTATAAGGATAAGAGGATGTATATAATGTTACACATTATTATACTTAATGAAAAGGCACTTGAAGAAGTGCCTTTTCTTATATTTTGTACTTAGTTACACACTGATTTTGAAACGTATAAATAGGTTCCCCAGTTTGAGTTGTAAAATTTTAACCATTGATTAGTTCCATTGACAGTTTGTCCTTTTACCCATTCACCATTAAATCTAGTTCCATTAGCAACACTATACGCTATTTTTGAACTCGTGCTTTTGTCAGTTCGTACTTTTGTATTTTCATATTGTGCGTAACAGACTGCAAGACCCTTTGATGTGGCATTGTTTTTTTCTGCCGCACTAGCGCTTGTTACGTTAATAAAACTAAATGAACTTAAACCGATTGCACAAGCTAAAGCTAAGCCTTTAATTCTTTTCATTTTTCTCATATTAAACATCCCCTTCAATATTTTTGTAGAGTTCCCTCTAATCAATTTAAATTGTATATTCTATATATAAAAATTCAATATATAAATATAGACAAAAAAATACAAGTTTCGCATTTCCTACATAATAATTCGCTGTTCACAAATTTGTAGTTGTTGTTGTAAATGCGGTCATTTGTCGTACAAAAAAGGATAGAATCAAGCAGAATTTCTCTGTTTGTCTCTATCCTCTTCTTTTCATACATATAAAGTGTAACATTATATATTTATCCTTGATATACAAATGCCTATGGGTTATTTCTTCATTCTTAATAAAACTAACGAGGGACTCTCTTTTTCTATCTAAAAAAAGAGGGGGTATGCTCCAAAGTAGTATGAAATGATACTTTGCTATGGGGATATATATAAAGAAATTAAAGAGGAAAGAACAACATAAACAAATGCTTATTCAGCTCTTAATTCATTCCATGAAGAATGAACAATTGTTTAAAGAAGATGAAAAAGCTAGTACGAAGCTCTTATATGCTACAGAGTTTACAAATAGACTTTCTAGATTAATAGAAGCAGAGGAAATACAATCCGAAGAGACAAACCATCTCTTTGCAAAAGTACTTAAGGAATTAGGAAACGAAACATTTCTAATAGCATAATATGTAAATAGAAGCTATATTTAAAGCAAGAAGATACATTGTATTAATTAATATATTGAAAATATAGGGGGATGATTCATAATGCGCCTATACATATTAGAAATCACTACGGAACATAAAATAAGTTTTATTTATGCGACATCTATAGAAAAGGCCATAGAAGCATTTAAAGGGATATATAAACATTATGAAAAACAAGTACCATTTTACGTAAGAGAGATACATCCGAGTGAAAAATTAATAATGGATACAATAAACGGTGAAATACATTGTATAGGCGACAATAGCGTTCTAAAGAAATGTTTAGAGAATCTTATGCACTTATATACTCCGATTGATTGGGTTCCTACACTTGTACTATATCAAGATGAAAAAGCTGATCCGGTTTCGTTTACTATTCATAAAGCATGCTTTATGAAAGAAAGTCCTGAATATAACGAGGTTGGGATGGATGTTTGGAAAAGCGTTCTCCAGGTATCATTAGATGACCATGGAGAGTTTTGGAATGCCCTAAAGGTATTTTTACATATTCAGGTACTCTCTGTATTCGAATTAGAACAAGTAATGAAAGTAAATAAAATAAGGTGATAATAATGGAATTCGAAGAACTTATACAGTTTGTGGAAGAAAATAAAGAAGAGCATTTTCAAGATATAATCAATCAGAACGAAGCTGCAATTAAAAAGATAGATGAGGAAAAATAAGAAGTAATCACAGAAAAATACATTATTAAAAAGACGTTTTCTATAAATAGAATACGTCTTTTTATTTTAATGTGGTTAATATAGGTCACTGTAAATATTGATAATATCTTTTTAAAGATATTTTAGTTTTGAACCCCATCCTACTTACCAAATCTTTTTCAGTTACTCCTTGCTTTATAAGACGGAGAATAAAAGTGTTTCTCATCTGCTGTGCAGAAATACGCCTAGTTAACTCCGCTCGTTTCACTTCAAGTCGTATCATCTTTTGTATAGCAACCTCAGACAAAGCTTTTGGCGCATCCTTTTCGTACACCCAACGATACGTACGTCGATTAAAATCAAATGCCACAAATAGGGGGTTATCTGTGTGTTGTCGAGGCCTTACGGGTTCCGGAATAGTCGTGTAGTATTTGTAAAGCTGCTGCGTATCTTCCATAGTTAAAGAGACAGACCTAGTTGCTCCATTTTCTCCAGGTACCATTAAGGTATTTCTAGCAAACTGTATATGGCTCATATTAAGCGATACAAGCTCTTGCAAGGACAACCCATAGTTTACTACTAAATTTATTATACAAGCGTTTCTATCCATAATAAGAGGGCGATATTTAGCTTGTCTTTCTGTTAATCCTTTTGTTGAAAGTATAGTTTGTTTTAATAGGTTTTCTTCCGCTTCGGTAATAAAATCCTTATCACTTAGTGATTGATCAGGATTTAAAGAGATATTAATACCATCCAATGGACTAACTATACCTAAAAACATGTGTAACTTCTTTAAAACCACCCATATTCTGTGTCTTGTTTTCTCGGAATATTTACGACTGCTTTCTAACTCAGAGAAATACGCCTGATAATCTTCTGGAGATAATTCACTCCACGATTTAATATGAAAAAGTATCTCATTTAATTCTAACCATTTAAAAAAATCCTTAATATCATATGAATAACGTTGGATTGTAGAATGTTTACGACCTTTTTCAGTTAAGTAATTAGAAAAAGCTTCTAATGTTTCTTCTAAGCTAATTGTCTTGTTCATTATAATCACCTAATTTCTTTGGGTATATTATAACAGAAAGTAGGCTGAAGACCTGCTACCGCCCTTTGCTACGCACGGTTGCTGGCATATCCAAAATGGTACTACAAAAACTAATCCCCAAAGAAGTCCTTTAAAAAATCCAATTTCGTTATAGGTATTCATCTCTATGTAAGTCGTATCTTTAAGTACAGTCATGTTTAATCCTCCTACTAATATAAATTGTTTATTAAAATGAAAAAAGGACAAACCTCGTCCTGGTAGGGATACGTAGGTTTGTCCTTTTGTATGTGGGTAATGATATGTTTAATTACCATTATTATAACGTAATTTACAAATATTTTCAATTAGGTCAGACATCTTATTAACAAGTATACTAGCTGTATTAAAAATCTAATATAAATATATATCTTATATATTAAAAAGAAATAAAGATAAAACTTTTATAGGTTATCAAAAATAGGGAGAAGACCTACTCCCACAAGGGGAAAATTCATATTAGAACGTAAAAAATCATAAATAGTAGAAAATGTATCCGTAGATTCAAGGATTATTAGACTTTTAATTCTACAAAAAAGCAGAAAGAAAATACTATATTTCTACATGAAATCGGAAAGAATTTGATACGAATCGCAGAATATATATTCAACCTCGAAAATAGAACTCGTTTTACTTATTTTGGTAATTAAGTTGATGTTAAACGTCTAATTATCCACATTTTATTCAGATTAGGCTGCTATTTGTTAACATTACTCAGTATTTACACATAACTTACATTATTATTGATGATTTTTATTAGATATATTCAACAACACTAGTATTCTCAAGGGTATTGGGAAAATATTATTCACATCCGATCATATTTGTCCTCATATCCACTGTTTTTATAATTTTCCTTCTGATTTTTTGTAGGTATTATGGGATAGGTTTTACTACATTAGAAGAATATACCCTAGCGCTATGTGGAGAGTTATGTATTGGTAGAAGAGAATTTGTATAGAAGTGCATAAAAAAAGACTCCATTTTACATGAAGTCCTTCGGATTTGGTATTTATAAATAGAGTAGTAAACAAGGATTGCTAATCAAATAAACACGAATAGCCCTCTACTTTCGATTTTTTCAAAAATAGAGAGCTTATTACTATTATTTTATTTCCATTACGTTTAGCACCTGATCTGGAGCTGTTATTGTTACACCAGCACGTACTAAACGTTCGAAGGTACGCATAAACTCTAGTAAATTAAACTGCTTTGGTAGCTCAATAACACGAAGTTTTTCTTGTGGCAGCTTATCAATTGCCTCGATAAACCATTCGCGCACATCACTTGGAATTGTGCGTTCTTTATGACCACGAACTTTTAGCTTTTCACGCATTTCAATTTCTAAAGCGATATATGCATGGAGATTAACACCCTGATCATATGCATATTTTCTAAATAACGTTTCTTCCTGGTATTTTAGATAATTACGGTGATAAGACTCTTCCGTCACTGGTACCGCAAACTTCTGCTTCAGTAGTGCATGCACATTCTTAAACATCTTCTTAATGTTGTGAAGAGAGTACATAGAATAATGTAAACCGAAATTAAAGACAGCTTGCTCACGGTCACTATTTCTCTCTTTTGGTATATGCTGCGCAATAAGAGGGTAGATACCTTCTTTTGCTGCTGTATCGAGAATTTGATATTGAGATGTTTGATGCAATAGTTTCTTCAGTGTATATACAATTTTCGTTGGATATCCTTCTTTGCGATCAACCATGTCACGTAGTCCACGGATTACACTGCGAATTTGACGATGACAAGTATGCTTTAATACATGAATGAATTTATTCATGTCTGCAGACAGTTCACCGATATTCATCTCTTGTAGGACTGCTTCGATAAATTTCGCTTTTCGAGCATAGGTAGCTTTTGGTGTAAATGGATCCCTATGTTGTTCTTCTCCAGCTTCTTTCGAACATAAGAAGTCTGAATGGATAGACAGATATAATGTCGTATATCGTTTTGTATGCTTTACACCTTTTTGCATTTTGCAAATTTTGAATAGGGGACTACCCGTACATGGTAATACAGTTGTTAATTCATCGATAACCGCACGGATTTGATGCGGATATTTTTTATGTAAGAAACGATACATCCCGCCAAAGTGAGTTTTATTTCCTCTTTCGTCCTGCTTGTCCAAAGAACGCTTTAATGTTGTTTCCGTATGTTGTTGCATCGCAATGTCTAAGAATAGTTTCTTAGCTGCTACAGAAAGCTTAAAGAAAGTCCTTGTAAATACAACAGGACTAATATATACGTAAGGATTTGCCTTTTCTGTTTCTTCATTCATAAAATGATTAAGTTTGATTGTATATCGGCCATCTAGGCCATTTTCGATAGAGATTATGTTATGTATGCTTAATTTCTTTAGAGCGATATAGAATTGTGAGTGCTGGATAAAAGCAAATTCTTCTTTATATTGCTTGTAATCTTCCCACATCATATGTATCGTTACATTTGGAATGACACCATTTGTATAACATTTCTTATGTAGATATAAGAATACTTCAAGATCTGCATTCGTAATGCCATATAGCTTATGTTTTCTTCCTGTTTTTTCTGCAAGTGCAGACATTGCGCGACGTGAAAAATATGGTTTAGCTTTTTCGACAAAGCCTTCTACATCAGCAATACGTTCTTCGTATGTCATGTTCTGCAGAATATCTTCTAAATATGTATCTTTATAGCTGTAGTATTTCTCCTCAAATGTTTCCACAAACTTTTGCCAAGATTTTATGGTTACTAGCACAGCATTGGTTGTTTCCCCATTTAAGCTACGTTGATTTCGTATTACAAATGATTTTCCCATCTTTTTCACCTCCGTTCTACAAATTCAGAAATATATGCCAAAATACTATAAAATATACCAATTTTGATTATAGCAAAATGAAAATTGTTGAAAGGTGCCCCTTTAAGAGGAATTTTTAAAACATGAAACACGTTATAAACCCAATGATTATAAGGGATCGGAGAATCTATGGAAAAAAATTTGTGTTAAGGATATGGTAAAAAACGTTTCATGTCCTAATTGTATAAACACAATAATGAAACACGGGAAGATTGTTGATATAGAGAGGGTTAAGGAGAATTGTTTCTAATTTTAGGTCAAGGATATGGCAAAAGTGTTTCATGTTTTAATCATAGGTCGTTCATTAGGGAAAGATACTGTAAATCCCTTTATAGAAAGGGTTATAGGAGAAAATGTAATAGCTTTAAGGTCAAGGATATGGTAAAAGGTGTTTCATGTTTTGATTTTTATAAGGTCAAGGATATGGCAAAAGTGTTTCATGTTTAATATATAATGAAATTATCGGGGGAATAAGGTGAAACGTTGGTACATAAGGGTTTATGGCTGTTTCATATATGTATTTAGGTCAAGGATATGGTAAAAACAATTTGTTAAAATTTAAAGGTTTTATGTATTAAAATAAAGGTGAACTGTTGATATCTATGGGTTTATAAGGTATTGGAAAAAATTTTGTATTACGTATTTAAATTAATAAAATTAATTGATGTCTTATTTTTTCGGGTTTAGGTTAAGGGTATGGCAAATTTCTTTCAAATAAATAGTAAAGAATTTAGTGTATATGCGGTATAAATTCTATTCAAATGAACATTTTATGAGAATATGAAAACGATTAGATAAAAATGTTTCATATTTATAGTGAAGGTTCACTATATGGTAAAAAGTGTTTCATCTCTTAATTCATTAGATTGATTGAAGACCTATGGAAAACTAATGTATAATTAATGTTATTTTATGTTGTAAATAAAGAAAAATCGTGTCAGTACTGTTTGAATATAACTAAAGTGGAAAAAATAATTGTTTACATATATGTATTAGATTAAATGTTTGTTTGAAAGAAAATTACGGAAGGAGTGAAAATATGGAGAGATTAACACAACTGTTTACGGATGCATTATTAATATCTGAGCCCTTATATGGAAATAATAAAGTAGTTTGGAACAAATGGACTGCCTATAGTTCAGATATAGAAAAAGATAATACTAAGGTTGTGACTTCTCAATATGTTTCCCCATCTTTTTCGGCATTAGTATCATGGTTGAGTAAAAAGAATGAAGAAGGAATTACTTCGTTACAAATTGGTATTAAGTTAAAAGAGTATAAAGATGAGATTCATGCAACTATTGAAAAGGTATTAGAAGACGAGTTTAAGAATGCTAATAAGTTTAATGATGGAACAATCATCCAGGGTGACGTAAATGAGGATGAAACGGATGAACCAGTTGATAAAGAATATTTTGAAGTTAATAATTCTGCAGTTTATTTTAAATTACGTGATGGAATCTCTAAAAATCACTTTGAAGAAGACGCAGGTATGGGTGTAAAATCTTACCCTATTGAAACAAAGGAAAGTAATGCAATAGCTCAGCTCTCTTCTCACAGAGATGAAGATTTAAAGCTTATTAAAGATGATGAAGCATCTCGTTGGAATACTTTGGTGAATGATGTAATGAGTAATATGGATGATCTGACAGCTGATGTATTGGACTCCATTACCATCCAGTGGCTAGCACAAGCAAAATCTCCAGATGAATTCATAGAATTTTCATATGAGCAAGTATTGGATATGTGCAATGTACCAAAAAAGAAAGTAAGTAAAGGAGAGTACTACAGACCTGAAGATAAAATTAAGGTTGCTAAGCGTATTGCAGCACTAGCAAGTATCTTCATTTATTTAAATGATGATAATGAAGTAGTAGTCTTAAATGAAGAAAATGAACATGATGAAAAATATAAAGTAAAGAGAGAAGTTGTCAAACGGTTATTTGTATTGGATTCAGTTGTATTATGGAGACACAATACAACAAATGAATATATGGGCATTGAATCTTGCCGTATCAAACCAGGGAGTTTTTTAACAAGTTATTTATATGGTTCAAATAATACCACAGCATTGTTATCTAAAAAGGCACTTGAGTATAATAGTTATCGACATAAGTATCATAAACGTTTAATTCGTTATCTAACATGGCAATGGAGAATACGACAAATATATTCAACTTTGAAGCGACCATACTCCATTGGGGGAGATAAAGGCTTATTAGCTGTTATGGCAATCCCGCTCACTTGGAAACCGAGTCGGATTAGAGAACACCTAGAGAATGTTCTTACTGATTTAGAAAAAGAGAACGTAATTTCTAAGTGGGAGTATACAGTATCATTAGATGAAGAACGTTTTAATAAGAAGAATTGGTTTAAAGATTATTGGGTGAATTTAAATATTACTATACTTCCACCGGAAGAATTAATTAAGTCTATGTATAATTTACCTAAGAAAAAAACACTAGAGTTAGAAAATAATACTGAAGCATCTGTAGAGTATTTTGAAAGGGCTAAGGATGTTGTTAATATGCCTCCGAAAAAAAATAGTGAAGAGCTTAATAGATTTGATGAAGAGGCTGTTCGAGAGAAAATACTTAAACAACGCAAAGTTGATAATAAGTCTATACGAGAATTAGCAAAAGAAATAAGAATATCGGCACCTACATTATCTAGATTTTGTAACAGAGAAACCAAGCGGCTATCTGCAAATGCAGTTGAAAAAATGTCTAAGTGGTATGAGAGACAAGGAATATTAGAAAAAATGTAGTGATCAACCAGATTATTAAAGAAGAAAAAACATTTTGTAGGATGTTTTTTCTTCTTTTTATTATGCCTGTTTCTGAATAATGATTTATACGTGGTTTTTATGCTCTCTGAGAGAATAAATCCTTTGAAATAATATTAAAAATAATACTGTTATTTCATAATAAAAAATCTAAGAGCACGCACATAACAATGTTCTTAGATTAGAAAGGTAGATTCCTATGCATAGAGGGTCTCAATGCAATAACATATGCTTGTCCGGTTTAAATGTGAAAAAAATTTTAACAAAATAGTTATTTGCACGACACGTTTCCTTATTAATGTCGCATTATAGATTAAAAAACCACTGGTAGATTTGCGAGAGAACGAATTTTACTATGGCTATAAATTAGTTGATCCGGTTCGATTGCCAGGCGAAGATTAGGAAACCGCTGTAACAAAGTGCCTAATGCAATTTGTCCTTCTAGACGCGCCAGCGGAGCTCCCAAACAGTGATGTATACCAGTCCCAAAGGCTAAATGATTATTCTCCTCCCGTGAAATATTCAATGCCTCTGGATAAGTAAATTCCTTTGGATCAATATTCGCGGCAGTCAGAGAGAGCAGAATTAATTCGCCTTTGCGAATCTTCTTTCCATGTATTGTCATATCTTCACCAGCAAAACGGCTACTAAACATAACTGGACCAGCAAAACGTAATAGCTCGTCGATGGCGGAAGGAAGCAGGGAAGGGTCCTGCCTTAGTAAATTCATTTGTTCGGGATGTTGAATTAACGCCAGTACGCCATTACCGATTAAATTGACTGTCGTTTCATGTCCAGCAATAATGAGCAACCAAATTGTCGAAAGAAGCTCGTTCTTACTCAACTTGTCTTCTTGCTCTTTTGATTGAACTAGAGCACTTATCAAATCATCACCAGGATTTAGGCGCTTTTCGTTCAGCAATACTTCGATGTAATGAATAAACTTTTCAAGTGTTGCTGCAGTAACTGCAGTCCCCTGACTAGGGTCCACAGAGGCGTTCATGAGTTCTTGTGTCCATTTGCGAAACTGGTTTCGATCAGTGGCGGGAATTCCGAGCATCTCTGAAATGACAATAATGGGTAGTGGGTAAGCAAAGTCTGCAATAATTTCCATCTTTCCTTGTTTCTGCACAGCAGCTATTAATTCGTCAGAAATTTGCTGAATACGGGGACGAAGTTCTTCGATCATACGTGGTGTAAAGGATTTAGAGACTAGCCGACGTAGGCGCGTATGATCAGGAGGATCTACCGTAAGCATATTTGGCATATTCATTATCCATTCAAACAGTTTACTCACAGGTGTATTCTCCTCAATGGACATCTGCTTATCATGGGGCGGTGTGAATTTCCGTAAATCTTTATGAAAACGCGGGTCTTTCAGTATAGAAACAACATCATCATATTGCAATACGACCCATGCTCCTCCCATACCATAAAAGTCATCAATATGAAAGAAACGCTCTTGTTGCTTGATGAGGTTTTTATAGAACTTAATGGGATTGCGCATAGTTTCCTGTGAGTTCAAATCGTTAAAAGTGATCTTTTTCATTAGTTTCCTCCTTATCAGCGCATAACTATTGAATGCTCTGGTATTAATACTCCTCTTTACCGTATAATTCTATGACCTTCCATGTTGCAAAAATGATACATCTGATTCTCGTATCTAATCAAATGAACATATTTCTCTTCAAGAGCAAAGAAAAGAATTCCTTCTTTTTTGACCCGATTAGGACAAGAAGCAAACATGTATCTAATGGTATAGGAAAATTCATGAATAATGAGAAAACTATTTTATAAAAATTAATAATCTAATAACAAGTTGAACTCATATTTTGAAAATTTTATTAATAAAAAAATATAAAATAAAAACTATTCACCATCCAATTCTTATCTAATATAGGGGGAAGGCCTTTGTACCTTTGGGATAACACTTTCTATAGATTGGGGGTATAGATGCATTAGTTTCGAAATACATAAAAGATACAGTATTACAATTAAATTATGAAACGATTATAAAAGGGACGGGAACCGTATGCGCACTTTACAAGGGGATATGGAGAAGCATCAGGAAAATGCGGATTTACAACTAAGTTATGAAGGTGGATAACAAGATGGATATAAATTCTAAATCTGTTTCCATTAAGCCTCTAACAAAGGGTAGACGAATTACTCTAACACTCGGGTTATTCTTCTTATCACCGCTCGTTGCAGAGTATTTGCTAGGAAACATTTCAATTAGCGCAATAGCAGCATTGCCTTTTCTTGCGTTGATGTATGGCTGTGGGTCGATTCTCATTCGGGAGATTACCAGGCGTAGAGGTTACGGATGGCCCACAATGATCTTAATGGGGTTAGCGTATGGAATCTTAGAAGAAGGATTAATCACACAATCTCTCTTTAATCCTTCGTATGCAAATGCCAATCTTCTGAGTAATGCACCTATCCCGGAACTAGGGATAAGCGCTTGATGGACTTTGTTCGTCCTTACATTACACACAGTTTGGAGTACTAGTGTGCCCATTGCACTCATTGAATCATTTATACCTAACCGGAAAACAACACCCTGGTTAGGAAAGATTGGAATATTCATAACTAGCCTGTTATTCGTAGCTGGAATGATATTCACCTTTTATGGTTCGTATGCACAAGGACATTTTCTCGCTACTCCAACACAATTAATCAGTACACTCATTGCTATTTTCTTAGTGATTATCATTGCTGTCAGCATTGGCCATGTTCCAAGCACTTTTGTAAGAGGAGATGCACCAAATCCTTGGGTAATCGGTGTAGTTTCTCTGATAGCCTCAAGTTTATTTATGATTGTCCGTGAGTACAATGCCTGGGGGGTTGTCGTTTTCTGGATATTACTGTTCGCCATAATGACGATCTTATTCTTGCATTGGTCACGGCGCAAAGGTTGGGGTAATATACACGAGTTAGCCCTAGCAGCAGGAGTACTCCTGACTTACGCATGGCACAGCTTCATCGAAGAACCAGTCATTGGGGCCACAGGGACCGTAGACCAGATTGGTAATGTGGTCTTTTCACTTAGCGCAGTCATTATTCTGTTTCTCGCTATTAAAAGTTTAAAGAAATCTCAGTAAACCTATATTATGACAAATTATATTCTGTGTTTCTATTTTATTGAGGAACGAAAAAAGCCTAATTTCTCAATTTTAATGCTGAGGAATTAGGCTTTTTAATATAGAAGAAACTTATTCCAAATGGAAGAGTGGCGAAATAACGCTGTTATGTTTATGGAAATGTTAGAATTAAAGAAAAACACTATAAAATAATTAAGCAATATGAAGAAGCAAAGTAGAATCTATTCTATGGTAAATGCTACTTCGCCCTCAGTTGTAAGAACTCTGATACTCCACTTATTTAAAGTATGAAATTTATATATTGATATATTTTATTTATAGAATTAGAATTTAACTTCACTTTACATATTTTTGCTGTTTTTACATAAACTATTTCTAAGCCGGTTGAACTAGCGGCTTCACTCTTGGAAAACAATTAGTTTTCCAATCAAGCTCATGAAACCCACAGGCAGACAATCTAAAATATTGTCTGCCAAATCATTAACTTTTTATATAACAAATGACAGTTTCGTACATATCCTTTATATGTTAACAATAATGGAATTCCGGAATTCTTCCCCATTATACAAGTGCTGTAATAGCAGGGAATTAAAGAAGTTACTTGCTCTTTTTTGTATAATTACATTGATTTTACACAAACTATTAATGATTCATTTTACCAATATGAGTCATTTGGACATTTTAAAAATCTTTATGAATTGCTCCTGATGGGACAAGCAATATAGCTTGTCCTGTTTTCATGTTTAGAATATACCTCTTTTATTAACATTAGCTTAAATATAAGTATCACGCACAAGGTTTAGTTGCTTGATATATGGATTAACCAACAGGTCATAAATACCAACAATCATGCAATTATTTGGCCGTATTTAAGTATCTACAGATATTTTGATAATTAACTAGCGATTTAATACATTGGTAGCGTAGTTCTTGAACAAGTTTCATCTAATTAATAGTAAAAATTAAGTATTCATACACTACAATTAAATCATTTACCTTCTTGAACTAATAAAAACTAGCTCAAATTCATATTTTATATCTTTCATTAGTATTAATCAGTATGAAAGACAAGTTGGTAAGGAGGAGACGTAGAGTGAATCAAACTTATGAAGAAAGTGCATTGTTTGAACATAAATTCTGGCTGAGAGTTCTTGGGGATCATGCACAGTTTCTTTTAGATGCTTTAGCTCCAAAAGAGACTGAAGATATTCAGAGAGCCATATATTTTGTAGAAAAATTTGATGAATATTTAAGTCGCATTCATACAGTCAGTTTAATCGAATTCGCAACAGATGCTAAACAATTGGCAGAGGAAATCCGAAAATTTAAGTTGAGTATTATACAAAAACAATTGGAGGGAAAGATTGTTATCCACTTTACCCCAACTTTCATTAATCATATGGTAAATGAAGTAGAAGAGTATATAAACGTATTAGGATATTTAATAAAAAGAGAGGTCCCACCTGTTTTTCATGAGTTACATTATCATCTTGTTTGGTTAACGGATGCGGCTGGTCATGCTGGTTCGATTTCAGGTGAATTAGATTTTGTAGAGAAACGATTGAAAGAGAAGAGTGAGATGTACGCTAAACATTTTGAGCAGTTTTATTTAAAGGCTGTTGAAATGACTGGATATTTACGTACAGAACTTAAACATTTTCCAGCATTGAAGAAGTTTACAAAAGATGTTTCATTAGAACTGAATTTATTTTCACATTTTCTTCATGAAGTAGAAGAATTAGAACTATCTGAGCAAATATTAAGTGCATTGTCTGCGAGAATGGCAGATCATATGGCAAGAGAGGAATGCTACTATTTATTAAAATTAGCACAATCATCTGGATTAGAGATGCCAAAGTGTGATCCTCTTTAAGAGTAGATAAAAAAGCCACAATTATGTGGCTTTTTGTTCGTTTATTCCTTCTTTATTCTTTTCTTGTTGCTCAATTTTCTCTTCTATAAGATCAGTAAGCGCTTCTTTATATTCATCTGCATATTCTTCTGGTTTAAATGGAGTGGTAAGGTGATGAATTAGATTCATTGCTGTAGTTAATTCTTGTTTGTGAATAGGGTGCTCTTCATTATTTGGAAGACCGGGCATATTTTTTATATTCCGAATCTCATCAGGATAATGGATGGTCTGTAGAATAAGGCCTTCTTGAAAGTTACGAATAATAGCTAGATGCGGTTTCTTACAACAGAAATGAACTGCGAACGGTTAGTTATTCAAGAATCCCATCCGTTACACCGTAAGGTGTAGGACTTGCGGCTTTAGCCGTGGGAGTGTCAAGGATAGTAATATGAATAAGACCAAGTTTATTTGTTCTCTCTAAAGCTTCTTTTACTAACAAATAGGGTTTTTCATTCCCAGGGATAGGACCAACAAAATAGGAATGATCAAAAAAATTGAATCAATCTCATCATTTTGGATAAAATATGAAATGCGAATGATTCGCGGCTCATATTTTTTTTGAAGTGCTTCTAATTCTCTATCAACAACAATTATATATTTATGCGGCGCATATTCATAAGCTTTCACAAGTTTTTCATCTTTTACTTCAGTATCCGTACAATCAGGGGCAATCTTTTTATATTTAATAGGGGGTAAGACATTCCTTATGAAGACTTAAAAATTTAATATCTTTTTCTTCTACAGTACTATATAGCCTAATGCCGATGTTTAATAATCCAAGTGAAAGAGAGTCTTTCCATACCGTGTGCATTTGAAACTTCTCCCTCCATAAAAAGAAAATGAATAGTTTTAGTATGAGTAATAAGAAAATTCATATGCATTTTTTATATTTTGGGAGAGACTAAAAAAACTTTAAAAAGGAGGATTCAAAAATGCAATTAGCTACACATGAGTTACGTGATTTAAGTGAATTAATTGCTGGCTGTTACAATACAATTAATACGATGGGTACATATATTCAGCAAGCACAAGATCTAGAATTAAAACAACTATTACAGCAACACTTTCCGCTCCATGTGGAAGACTATAATTTAAAAGTAGAATTTGTCCAAAGCCAGAATACACCCGATATTGAGCGTTTTCAGCCCTCTAAGTTAAATCCAGTATTGGTTTCTTATTTAAAAGCACCTATTGAACAATATCCATCAGTTGCACCTAGTATAAATGGAGCACCTCTAAACGATCGAGCAATTGCTACGGGCTATCTCTTAAATCAAAAATCAGCTGCATTAAATTATGCTGGGGCTGTATTAGAGTGCGCGAATCCAAATTTGAGGTCTTTTTTAGAAAAGGCCTTTTTAAATAGTAGTAGACATGCGTATGATATTTGGCAATATATGGTTAAAGAAGGTTACTATCCGTTATCTCCAGCACCAGACTCTGAAATAAGAGCTATAGCAAGCATTTATCAGCCTATTAATCAGCCGTTAAAATAATATAAGAAATAGGAAGCTGCAAATTTTAAAATATTTAATTAGATTTTATTGGATAAAGCTGAACAGTTTAAATACCCTTGTTCAGCTTTATTTTTTATCTTCTATTTTATAGATATAGTAATTATATAGTTGATTGGAGGATTAAAAATCCAGTTAATGAAAGATAACTAGGAGCTTCTGGTAAAAGAGAAAATATTTATAGGTTAGCCCTTAAAATGAAGATCCTTTTTGTAAAACTTAAATATATATTTTTTTAAAAGTGAAAAAGATAAGGTCTTGGATTTAGTTTTAACTTTATCATAAAAAATAACTGAAATTAAGCAATTGACAAGGAGTCCTTTAAGGTTTCAGAATAACTTTTATACAATCGTCTTTACGATTATTAAATATTTGATAACCATAACTCGCTTCTTCAAGAGGAATTTTGTGTTAATTTGTAACAAAAAAATCATATTTTTTCTTTAGAGAGATTTTGTTTTGCTACCTTGATAGTGACGCGGCAGCACATCAGATAGACATGTTAAGGTTCAAAAAACATCTAAGTCTTTTTCCCTGCCTAAAAAGGAACGAGATTGGAAATATCCCTCAGAAATGAAATAAGTTATGCTGATTTTTAGCCGTTTAGGTATAAAATTTTATTTCTCAGTAACAAGTTTGGAACAACCCTATATATTTTCCTTTGTATATCTTTTGGAACGTATAAACATAGCTTCTTTAATTATCTCTATTCTTGTTTATTTTATTTGATGTTTTAGGCAACTATTAACGAATAACTTATCCAAAACTCTCGAACCTATAAAAGCAAAAATTACTTTCGCAATGATAATCAATACATATACAATCGAACTAACTGTAAATACCGTCATTTAGATAAATTAGAATTAAAACTAATAACCATCGCTCCCCCCAACCAAATACCTGAACATCCTGCAAAAGAAATCCAAAATATTAAAAAGGTCCTAAAATAGCAAATAACATCATCTTTTTATCCATGTGTCACATCTCCTATTTAAAATAGAACCCTATACCAATTACAGTAGCTTCTAAAATAGTAATTGTTAGAAGAATATATACACCCTTTCTATTCAAATATCCATTTTTTAAAAATAAAATCAGTAAATTAACGGTATTGGTCAACGTAATTAACGAATAATCATATTTTACTATACTCTTGACTTCTGTAGATTACAATTGTAATATGATAACCGTATTACAATTGTAATCTAAGAAAGGAGATTGAGTATGAATAGTCTACCCAAAATATCAGAAGCTGAATTAGAAGTTATGAAAGTACTTTGGACTGCGAAATCCTCACTTACAGCAAATGAAGTAATTCAATGCCTTGAGGAAACGAATGATTGGAGTCCTAAAACTGTCCGAACTTTGCTTAACAGGTTAGTAAAAAAGAGAGCAATTTCTTCTAATCAAGAGAAAGGAAAACTGTATACATATACTCCATTAATTTCCCAAGATAATTATTTGCAAATAGAAACAAAATCTTTTCTGAAACGTTTTTATGGCGCTGCGTTAAAACCATTACTTGTGAATTTTATAAAAGAAGAAAAACTTTCTTTAGAAGAAATTGATGAACTTAGGGAAATTCTAGATGACAAAGCTAAACCTCATCGAAGAAGGAATAAATAATTATGTTTGGTATATTACGCAATGTTTATCTTCCTATTATCTTTGATTGGGTAATAGAAACTTCTATTATGGCAAGCATATTAGTTGGTTTGATCTTATGTATGAAAGTGTTATTAAAAAATCAACTAACACCAAGATGGCAATATGCATTATGGTTAATTCTTCTTGTAAGACTTATGTTACCTTGGTCACCTAATAGTTCATTTAGTATGTATTCTTTGCTCTCGCAAGGCTATGAATATCTCCGTTATCCCATGCAGGAAAATATAAAGGTACAAACTTCAAAAGAAATTAATGAGCAAAAAACATATTCTTTCAATTTAAAAGGGGAGAATGAAGTGAAAAATGAAATGATGTTTCAGGATACAGATAAAGGTTTTTGGCATTTATCTATGTATGAAATTCTTCTGTATGTGTGGTTATTAGGTGTACTCTGCTTAAGTTCTTCCATCATAATTATAAATAGACGTTTGCATGTTTATTTACATAAACAATCTATTATTACAGATGACAGAGTTTTACGTATTTTTGAAAGTTGCAAAGAGACAATGTCAATTAAACGAGATATCTCATTACTTCTGGCTGGAAAGATTCCAAGTCCAACACTTCTCGGATATATTAGGCCTAGAATCTTACTTTGTGAGAGACATATTGAACAATTAGATAATAAACAGCTACGATTTATTTTTTATCATGAGTTAGCTCACTTTAAACGAAGAGATGTGGGAGTAAATTGGCTCATGTATAGTTTACTCATCTTAAATTGGTTTAATCCTATTCTTTGGTATGCATATTATGCCATGCGTGAAGATCAAGAAATTGCATGTGATGCACTAGCACTAACTTTTATTGGTCACAAAGAAAAACTGGCATACGGTCATACCATTATTACATTATTAGAACACTATTCTAATTACAATCAAACACCAAGTTTAGCAAATTTAAGTGGAAATAAATATGCATTAAAGAGGAGAATTTTGATGATTAAAAAATTTAATAGAAAGTCATACTGCTGGTCAATTTTAGGAATAGTAACAGTGATCGGCGTGTCTATATTTTCTTTAATGAATGCAAAAACAGCAGAAAACACTAATAAAAAGGAACATAAAGTAGAAAATATACAAAATATAGGTAGAAAAACTAATGGTAATCAAAATATCTATAAACCAAAATATTCATTTGAGCTTGAGGAATCACAAATAAAGAGTCTTAAAAATAAAGGATTACCAACAAAACAAACACTTGTGGAAGCTAAGTCTACAGGGCTGATTTTGGTTCATTCTACGTTTGACAACCGAGAATTAGCACCTGGTTTTTGGATCATGGCTCCTGGTGAAGTCGACGTTATTAAAAAAGAGGAGTATTCAACGAAATACGGAATGAAAAACTATGCAATTGCTGAGGAATGGCGATAGATTTTTAACATAAATTTATGTATAGAGTGAGGTATAAAAAATTGAATAAACGACGTATCTTTATTGGTGCTGCAATGAGTAGTGTTTTATTATTATCAGCATGTGGCAATTCGGACACTATCGCAACATCAAAATCAGGAAATTTAACTAAGGAGGAGTTTAACAAAGAATTAAAAGAAAAAGCAGGGGAATCTGTTTTACAACAAGTAATGTTAGAAAAGATTTTATTAGATAAATACAAAGTTTCAGATGATGAAACAAAGAAAAATGTGGATGAATTGAAAAAAGAAATGGGAGATAATTTTAAATCTTATTTAACACAAAAGAATGTTAGAAATGAAGATGAACTTAAGGATAAATTGAAAACAAAAATGGCTTTTGAAAAAGCTATTAAAGCATCAATTACAGAAAAAGAAATAAAAAATTACTATAAACCAATTTTAAAAGTAAGTCATATTCTAGTAAAAGATGAAAAAACGGCGAAAGAAATAAAAGAAAAAATATATAACAGCGAAGATTTTACTACGGTAGCTAAAGAACATTCAGAAGATCCTGATACCAAGGGAAGAGGAGGAGAATTGGGAGAACTTAATGCATTTCAAATGGATCGGATGGATCCTAAATTTAAAGAAGCTACTTATAATTTAGAAACGGGACAAGTAAGTGAACCTATTAAATCTTCTTTTGGTTATCATATTATTAAAATGATAGAGAAAAAAGAATTAAAACCGTTTAATCAAGAAAAAGAGAATATAAGTAAAGAATTAGAAGCGAAACGTTTAAAAGATCAGCAATGGCAACAGAAATTCTTCAAAAATTTATTCAAACAAGCAGATATAAAAATAACAGATAGGGATTTAAAAGGTACTTTTAAAGAATTTGAAAAATAAAGCCTACTTGCTTTCATGAACTGCCCCAAACCGTGGACACTTAAGAAAGTCTATGATTTGGGGTTTTTGAGTATTTTTATAAGCAACCATCGTTATAAATAGAATCAGAGGTTATAAGACAAATATTAGAAATTTTCTTGAATTTCTCGATGTGGATGCTCCTTATATTCCGGAAAGGAACCTTGCTTAGGTGCCTTTTTATTTGCGCACTTTTTGATAAGGACAAGCATATATTGAGGTATGGGGCACCCCCTCTATAGTTTCATATTTCAATACTCATAGAAAATCCTTGCTATATGAAGAGCACCTACGCTAGTAGATGCTCTCTTTTTATTGGACAAATCGGACGCCTAAAAAGGGAGGATGATGAGTAATTTAAGTGTTACCACGACTGTAAGTGAAGATAATTTAATTTCTAGCATCAATCAAGATACTGATCATATATATGGATTAAAACTGAGAGAATTGATATTAACAGAAAGGATGATAGCAATGGCCAATAACAATTATCGTAGGCGCTACCGTGGTCTGGGTTGCGTATTGTTTGTTGTTAAGGAAAGATAAGGGATAAATAAAAAAAGAGGACTAAAGCCCTCTTTTTAATAAATACCTAATGTGCAGAGATAATAAAGTTGTTTAATTTACAATAAAGGCATTTAAAAAATAATATAGTTATTTAAAAAATCCTTCTTCTATTAACAGGGCAGGCTAGTTGAACAAGAATTGGTTATTTGTCGAATTATTTTTAAACATAAGAGAGGCAAATGTTAGAAAATATAGAATTCTAAAGTGTATTAAATGATTTATTAAGGGAGGCTGTTTTTGTGACAAAACCTGACTACAGAACACCGGTTAAAAACCGAATCAGTGGTGTGTTTGTTCCAGTTCGTAACCTAGAGAAAGCTAAAGAATGGTACATAAAAATGCTTGGTTTGGAAGGGGGAGAAGAATATTTTGGGCATATATTCGTGGTACCCATGGAAGGTACAGCTGGATTAGTTTTAGATGCCATGCCAAAGTGGAGAAAAGAAGATGGTGATATTTCCACTTACCAAGTTCCATCAATTCAGTTTTTAACAGATGATATTCAAGCTGCTTATCAATTTATGAAAGAAAATAATGTTGAACTTGTTACAGAGATTCAGGATAATTTTTATTTTGTGTTCAAAGATCTAGATGGTAATTTATTAATGATTTGTAAAGAAGTATCTTAAAGGTTGTGAACGATCGCACCTAAGCTAACGGGTGCTTAGTTCAATAAGAATTAAACAACTTTATTAATGATTTTTGAGTTTAAATACCTTTAAATGTATAGAAATTAAATAACTTTTAAGAGCCTTACTACACACTAGATTGTAGCAAGGCTCTTATATTTTCATAACAAAATTAAACAACTTTATTATCATTATACACCTAAGGGTTACGCACAAATTGGAATTCCTAACGCTATTAAAGTCAATGCTACTTGAAGAGAAATCTCTAGTCTAGCAATTTCAATTCCAGCAACTGAGACTACTAAAAAAGGTTGTCCATTAACGAACAAAACACAACTGTCCATGCTCACGCCTCCTTTCTAGTAATCTACTACAGTATATGAATTAAATGATAATGTGTAATAGGTAAATTAACGCATTTGATAGAATTAATAAATTTACCTTGTTTTACAAAACAAACGAACACTACGAACGAAAAAATACCTGAGACTATTGCCCCAGGTAAGCTTGTACGATTACTTGTATAATTGATTGTAAAAGCGCTCTGTCCGATTAGTGAAAAACCTTTCTTCAATAAAAGATAATATACTTATTTATATTTCGGATCGAAAGGTTTTACCTAACTGGTTACTAAGGCCAAAATAATGACGAAAATTATATATAAGTGGGCTCCATTTATTTGGGTCAATATGATTTCCTTCAAGAATGATTTCCTTATGAGCATGTACATGTATAGCTTGTGTCTCAACAATTGCAAAATCAGGAGAGTAATCAGGAATTCGAATGTGTTTCACCCTTGCCTCAATTTGTATGGGACACTCCATAATTCGAGTAGGCTTTACCGATTTAGACTCAGTAGGTGTTAATCTACTAATATCATATTTTTCTTTTTCATATATAAATCCATTCTTTTTCTTATAATCTGGAACAGGATTTTTCCCTGTATAGGGGGCTAATTGTTCAACATTCTCCCATAATGAAGGACTCGGAACATTGATTACACATTCAGGATGTCGTTCTAAATTTTCGATAGCTTTCCCGCCAAGTCCAATTCCTAATATAATACAATCGCCTAATGCCCATGATGATGACATAGGGCTGATGTTTACTGTTCCATCTTCATTTAGCGAATTTAGTAAAATCACAGAAGTTCCGTAGTATAGAATTTTAGGTTTAATAATTTCTGTGTTTGGAACCTGAGCCATTTTTTTCATCTTTATTTCTCCTCCTATTCATATGTTCTTCCTTATTTATTGTAGAATATAAACATTTCGATTATCATCGAAATATGGATTACATTAGGGGGAATTAAAATGAACGCAAATCCAAATGTAGCAATGATTGCTACTCTTGTGAGTGAAGCTTCTCGAGCAGCAATATTAACAGTCTTATTAGATGGTAGATTCCATCCTGCAAGCGAATTAGCATATATGGCAGGAATCAAACCACAGACGGCTAGTTTCCATTTGACAAAAATGGTCGACGCGAATGTAGTTACAGTTGAGAAATAGGGGAGACATCGATATTATGGAATTCGAAATCCGGAAGTTGCTCAAGTTATGGAGTCATTTTTATCAATAGCTCCACCAATTGAAATTAAATCATTAAAACAGGCTTCTGAAGATAAAGCGATGCGTTTTGCAAGAACATGTTATGATCATCTTGCAGGGAATTTAGGAGTACAATTAACAGATTCTTTAATTAAAATAGGTGTTATTTATGAAGAAAAGGACGGGTTTACTGTTACTGAAAAAGGAGAGTCATTCTTTGCAACTTTTCAAATTGATCTTGAAAGGGTTAAGAAAAAGCGTCGTTCATTCACACATAAATGTTTAGATTGGAGTGAAAGACGTCACCACCTTGCGGGAGCATTAGGAAATGCCCTTCTAGAAAGACTATTAGAATTAAATTGGGTTCAACGTTTACCTAAAACAAGAGCAATAAAAATTACTTCTGACGGGAAAAAGGGACTAAAAGAAACATTTTCTTTTGATATTACATACAACTAAGTTTTGAATATAAAACAGCCGATTTAGCCTTAAAGGGTTAAAGCCGGCTGTTTTGTGTTGAAATTTACTTAACATGGTTTTTTTCAAAAATGCTGGCGGTACCCCATCGCTATCAAGCTAAGGTTTTCATAAACCCCCTAAATGAAAAATTTCTTTCTCTTCAAATAGTTACTCTGAGAAGTTAGCTTATTTTTCTTTTTGGAGACGATTCAAAATCTTAGCTAGATACGCATGGGGTAATTTTTAATTCTTAAGTTGATGACAATGCGACGCTACCCCTTTTAGGAAGGGAATATCAGTTAAAGAATATTAATATTCTTTAACTGAGCAACAGTTCCAAAACTGATTTTTAATAGAAAAAAGGGTTACAAGATCGATTGTAGCCCTTTTTCCAAGTGTTTTTTTGTTTTATACGATTCCTATAATGATTACAAGACAGAAGTATGATTCGAAATAGCGTTGATTATATGAACCCAATCGTCGCAATGAATTTCGTGCCCCGATCCTTTTAGGGTTAGTAACAAAGCATGCGGAATTTCATTAACAAGAGCAAGACCGTGCTCGTATGGAAGCACTGTATCTTCTGTACCATGGATAACCAAAGTTGGTATATTAATTCCTTTTAACTTCCCCTCATAAGAATCATCGCCTTTAAGAAGGGAGTGATTAAACATACTAAGTAGATTATTTGCTCGTTTTATTTCTTTTTCTACCTGCTTATAAGTCCTCTTCTCATCAAATTTATGCTTTGAACCACAGAGTAACGCTGATCCTGCAACCAAGTAATTTGCAACAGATTCTTCATCCGACCAATTTAGTTTGGCCCCATTAGCATGGTAAGCGAGTATCTTCTCGTCAATCGGAGGCAAATTACGGTTGTTGTCTTCAGAACCAAAAATACCTGATGCAATCAAAGTTATACTTAGAACTCTCTGTGTGTTCCTTAAGGCTATAATTTGAGCAATCATTCCACCCAATGACATTCCAACAATGTGTGCTTCGTCAATATGATATGCATCGAGTACCCCAACCGCATCATCAGCCATATCTACCACAGTATAATGGGAACTCCCCGGCTCATAAGTTGTTGACCGTCCGACATCTCTATTATCATAACGAATTACATAACGGCCCGTATCAGCTAATTGTTGACAAAATTCTTCATCCCAATAAACCATTGAACACATGGCTCCCATAATCAGTAGTACTGCTGGATCTTCTAAATTGCCAAAGCTCTCTGTACATATATCAATTTCATTAATTTTAATAATTTTTTCATTCATGATTAACTCCTCATTTCATTCGTATTTATTTAATAAAAAAGACACAATCAAATAAACCCAAACATCTTGAAAAAAATAATTGGGCATAACAAATTGTGTTTAAAATTAACGTAAACGAATGAACTTGATAATCATGTTAAACACTCTCCTATAATAAGTGAATAAGGGTAAAATCCTTATTCACTTATTATAACATACCTCTATCAGTTGTAATATTGGTTCGTTGTTTATTTTTTAATAATTGAAAAAATAAATCTTATTGTATAAATCCGCACTCTTAGTAGAAGAAAAGAAGATGTTTATGATATGCAAACCTAATTAAAATGATGCATCATTATTAGTAGTCAATAATGAATAGAATTTTCGTTTTGGGGTAATTTTGAATTCTTAAGTTGCTGGGCATGTGTAGAGAGGGCCATTTTGATTAATCTTTATTCGAGATGCCTTCTTTTCGTTTGTAAAGAACCCCTTCATAAATAGTTTTTATTTTCATATATCTTAAGATAAAAAGAATCTTCGATACGTCTGTGAAGTGTTTCGAAAGATACAAATTTTAAAACATGTTTAACTTTCATATAGTGAAAATTTTCTTCAAAAGATAAAATACAAGCAGTAAAACGATATCTAGAAGGTACTGAAGGCGGAAAAACCATTGCTAATTCTATAGGGGTTCATCCTAGAGAACTTTATCAATGGATTAAACGGTTTGAATTTTCAGGGGAAAAGGCGTTTGAAAAACGCTATACAACGTTTAATGAATATCCTGGGATTAAAATGTCTTGTTCGATTAAAAAAATATCGTTCATATAAAGGGACTGTCGGGAAATTCGCTCCTAATATTTTAAAACGTAATTTTCACGCATCAAAACCAAATGAAAAATGGGTAACAGATGTGACAGAGTTCCACTTACATGGTAAAAAACTATATCTATCACCCATTTTAGACTTATATAACGGAGAAATTATAGCTTACAACATAGAACATAGACCTGCGTATTCCCTTGTCTCTAAAATGTTAAATAAGGCGTTTCAACGTTTGAATGATAAGGAAACTCCTATTTTACACTCGGATCAAGGTTCGCATTATCAAATGCGACAATATCATCAGTCGCTTAAAAAACATAACGTTATCCAAAGTATGTCCCGTAAGGGAAATTGCTTAGATAATGCAGTCATGGAAAATTTCTTTGGCTTATTAAAGTCTGAATTACTTTATCTTAAAGAGTTTGAAAGTATGGAACAATTTAAGCAAGAACTAGAAACTTATATTCATTACTACAATCACAAAAGAATTAAAACAAAACTAAAAGGATTGTCCCCTGTGCAATACAGAGTTCAATCCTTAGTAGCTGCTTAATATATTTGTCTAACTTTTTGGGTTCAGTTCATAGGGGACGGGTCCTTTTAATGGAACGATAGATCTTTATGGGATTACCAATACGTTACCATAAAAGGTAATTAATTTCCAGTATATAGGTGTTGAGAAAGCTTTTTATAAAAACTTCATTTTGTACAACAAGCAGTCAGCTTAATTAGCTAACTGCTTGTTGTACAAAAGAAATTAGGCCCTACAAGCTCGGATATGTAACTTTAAGTTACAGTTATAGTATGTACAGAACTTGAAATGCTATGTGGGAACAACTTAATAAAAATTTCATTTTATAGGAAATGAAAAAGAGCACCATGTGTAGATGCTCTTTGACCAAGAATTTCAGGAGAAAGTATGAGGTGTGAATTCACTTTTTATAAGATATGCATAAAATACTTTTCTTGTGTCGTGAATATAAAAAAGAGCACCCTTATAGGGCGCTCATACGATAGGAGGTAACTTTTTGAGCTGAATTCTGAGGTTGAATTTATATGTTTTAGAAAGGAAAAATAGAACGAAATTTTATTATTAGTTCAATATAAAAGAGCAGCTAGCAAAAGCTAACTGCTCCTCCAATCATGGAATGTGGTTTAGAAATGGGTTGTCTATAGTATTGACGAAATATTGAGTTTTATTCAGGGGGTAGAGGGAAATGAGAGAAATAAAGTTTCGTGCATGGGTGAAGCTGAATTTGATAATGATTGCAAGATCCGTACATGGAGGATAATGTTGAATCATTTACAGAACCAATTGAAGAACACAGGAAAGGGCACATTATTTTAATGCAGTACATTGAACAAAAGGATTCAGAGGGAAATGAAATATACGAGGGTGATGTAGTTACCTGGTACAACCTGATGATTGAAACAGGAGAAAGAATGACAGGTGTTGTTGTCTACGATACAAAACAGGCTACATATAAGAAATGCCCTATCAATCTTTATAAAGCGAATGCAGGTAATGGTGGATATACAGGATTTGAGTTTAGATGGTACGACAATGTAAAAGTTTTGGGAAACATCAATGAAAATCCGGAGTTATTACAAAACTGAACAAAATAATCCTTTGTGCGACACGTTTCAAAAGCGGGTGAAGAGAATCGAACTCTCGACCAGAGCTTGGAAGGCTCTTGTTTTACCACTAAACTACACCCGCGTGGTCGGGAAGACAGGATTTGAACCTGCGACCCCCTGGTCCCAAACCAGGTGCTCTACCAAGCTGAGCCACTTCCCGTTATGGCGCGCCCGAGAGGAGTCGAACCCCTAACCTCTTGATCCGTAGTCAAACGCTCTATCCAATTGAGCTACGGGCGCTTATTCATGATGTTTTTTCGTCGTTGTATTTTGGCGACTCAATTATCTTATCATACTACATTTTCAAATGCAAGTACTTTTTAAAAAGATTTTTTGATGCGGCCGAGAGGACTTGAACCTCCACGGGGTTTCCCCCACTAGGCCCTCAACCTAGCGCGTCTGCCGTTCCGCCACGACCGCGCGGAAAAAACAAAAGTGAGCCATGAAGGATTCGAACCTTCGACCCTCTGATTAAAAGTCAGATGCTCTACCAACTGAGCTAATGGCTCGTAAATGGCTGGGCTAGCTGGATTCGAACCAGCGCATGACGGAGTCAAAGTCCGTTGCCTTACCGCTTGGCTATAGCCCATCGAAATATTTATCTTCTTTCCAAAGACAAATGTTATTGTAACATAATGTCCAATAAAAAACAACTGCCAAATAGCAGAAGTTAAAATGGCGGTCCCGACCGGGGTCGAACCGGCGATCTCCTGCGTGACAGGCAGGCATGTTAACCACTACACCACGGGACCATTTGGTTGCGGGGACAGGATTTGAACCTGCGACCTTCGGGTTATGAGCCCGACGAGCTACCGTACTGCTCCACCCCGCGATGATACTATTTATATAATTTATATGGTGGAGGATGACGGGATCGAACCGCCGACCCCCTGCTTGTAAGGCAGGTGCTCTCCCAGCTGAGCTAATCCTCCGAAGTGGTGACCCGTACGGGATTCGAACCCGTGTTACCGCCGTGAAAGGGCGGTGTCTTAACCACTTGACCAACGGGCCAGTATGTATGGCAGAGAAGAAGGGATTCGAACCCTCGCACCGCGTTAGCGATCTACTCCCTTAGCAGGGGAGCCCCTTGAGCCACTTGGGTACTTCTCTGTATGGCTCCGCAGGTAGGACTCGAACCTACGACCGATCGGTTAACAGCCGATAGCTCTACCACTGAGCTACTGCGGAATAATAAAGACAATTTGTATCTTATAAAATTTCTTATCGTAAGTCAAGATGTTTTTTCTCAACATCTTGTACAAACGTGACATGTTTATAATATACTGGATTGCGTTTTCACTGTCAAGATGTTTTCTTTATCAGGTTCAGTTTCCCTTTACACTTTCCGCAGACATATCTTTTTGTATTTATTTGACGTCTTCTTACATATTGAAGCAAACAGCCCATACATTCATACGTATAAACCTTTTTTTCCTTCTCTTCATTAATTATTCGTTTACAGAAGCGTGGCGCATCAACTTCTTTCAACAATTCACGAAAATCTCTATCACGGTGCTTATAGCCCCTTCCTGTAATATGTAAGTGATAATGACAAAGCTCATGTTTAATGATTCCGACTAACTCTTCTTTCCCATACATTTCGTAATATCGATAATTCAGTTCAATATTGTGTGTATTCAATAGATAACGTCCACCAGTTGTACGCAACCTACTATTGAACATAGCTCTATGTAAAAATGGCATTCCGAAGTATTGTAGTGATACTTCTTCCACCAGACGCTGTATTTCTTGCTCATCCACTCTCATTCCTCCTAAACTAAAAAATATTTTTACACTTTTCTCCTCCCTTATACATATATTAAATAGTACATATACCCATCCTCATTCAAGAAGCGTGGTTTCTAAAAATATAGCATGAATAGAAATCCACTCACCAACCTCTCATCAATAGCACCTTACATTTTTGAGAGTAGGATTAAACAAGGAGGGATTCCTATGCCTACGTGGCTAAAAAAACAAATGCAACGCGCATATTTTGAAAAAAACCGGTATCAAATTAAATTACTAAATGAATGCTGGTTTTATTATAGCAAAATAAATCAAAGCTCATAATCCATTACACGTTTTATCCCATAAAAAAAAGAGCAGTTTCATCTGCTCTCTTCTCTTACTATTCAATCGGCAACATGGATAGTGCAACGCGACCTTTTTTCGTATCAATATCATCTACCCATACCTTGACGATTTGTCCGACAGATACAATATCTAACGGATGCTTCACATACTGTTTGCTTAGTTTAGAAATATGTACTAAACCATCTTGTTTTACACCTACATCAACAAAAGCACCAAAATCAACAACGTTACGAACTGTTCCTTCCAGTTCCATACCACGTTTTAAATCTTCTAATTTCAAAATCCCTTTTTTCAGAAGCGGTTTAGGCAACTCATCCCTCATGTCTCGCTCTGGACTAATGAGCGCATCTATAATATCAACTAATGTTGGCTCCCCAACTCCCGTTTCTTGCGATAACTTAGAAATCTCCACTTCTTCTAAGCTCTTTTGTAATTGCAATTGCCCTACGTCATCTTTTGATAACCCTAGACTCTTCAATAACAATTCAACATTTTTATATTGTTCTGGATGAATACCCGTTCGATCTAACGGATTTGCCCCTTCTAATATACGTAAGAAACCTATGCATTGTTCATATGTCTTCGCACCTAGACGCGGTATTTTCTTTAAGTCTGTTCGTTTTGTAAATTTCCCTTCCTCTTCACGCTTTGCCACAATATTTTTCGCAACAGTTTTCGATAAACCCGAAACATATTGCAATAACGCAACTGAAGCTGTATTTACATTCACACCAACTTGGTTAACTGCCGTCTCTACTACAAATGTTAATGATTCATTCAACCTCTTTTGAGATACATCATGTTGGTATTGTCCAACCCCAACTGATTTAGGATCAATCTTCACAAGTTCAGCAAGTGGATCTTGCAGACGTCTCCCAATAGAAACAGCACTTCTTTCTTCAACCTGTAAATTCGGAAATTCCTCACGAGCTAAATCGGAGGCCGAATACACACTCGCACCAGCTTCGTTCACAATAATATAGAAGACTTCTTGTTTCACATTTTGTAATACATCAACTATAAATTCTTCCGATTCTCTAGAAGCTGTACCATTCCCAATCGCAATCATTTCAACTTGATATTTATCTATAATAGAAAGAACTTTCGTTTTTGCATCTTCATATTTACGAACAGGTGGATGCGGATAAATAACATCAATATATAGAACCTTCCCCGTATCATCTACAACAGCTAATTTACACCCCGTTCTATATGCAGGATCTAAAGCTAACACAACCTTTCCTTTCATTGGAGGTTGTAATAACAAATTACGTAAGTTCTCAGAGAAAATATGTATCGCTTGTTCCTCAGCTGTTTCTGTTAATTCTTTTCGAATCTCTCTTTCAATGGAGGATTGAATTAATCGTTTATAACCATCCTCAATTGCTAACTTTACATAATGTGCACTTTTAGAATCGTTATCACGAATTACTCTCTTATATAAGAAAGTTACTATCTCATCTACTGGTGGAACAACAGAAACTCTCAATATATCTTCTTTCTCACCGCGATTCATCGCTAATACACGATGCGGTACTACTTTCTGCAACGGTTCTTCATAACTGTAATACATTTCATATATATTCTTTTCATCTTTCTCTTCATCTTTTACGGACGAAGACATAACACCTTTTCTAAAAGTAACATTCCGAATCCAACTACGATAAGCTGCTTCATCTGAAACGATTTCTGCAATAATGTCTTGGGCACCTTGTAATGCTTCTTCTGCAGATTGCACTTCTTTCTCTGCATTAATAAACTCCACTGCCTTCTGATTTGGATCTTCTTTCTTATATAACAATAACCATTCAGCTAACGGCTCTAGTCCTTTTTCTTTTGCAATCGTTGCTTTCGTTCTTCTTTTCTCTTTATATGGACGATATAAATCTTCTACTTCTTGCAACTTTACAGCTTTAACAATTTGCTGACGTAACTCTCCTGTCAGTTTCCCCTTCTCATCAATAAGACGAAGAACCTCTCCTTTCCTATCTTCAAGCTGCATCATATATTGCCATCTCTCTAAAATTGTACGAATTTGCACCTCATCTAAAGAGCCTGTCCATTCTTTTCGGTAACGAGCAATAAATGGAACTGTGTTACCTTCTTCTGTTAATTGAATAACATGACGAACTTGCTTTTCGGTAAAGCCTAATTCCTTCACTAACATTTTCATTAACGCTTGTCGATTATCTACCATTTCCATATACAACCGTAACCTCCTCTATAATAAAAAAAAGTTGCCCTGTAAAGAGAGCAACTTAAACTGCCGATTTAAAAATCTATTAGTCCTAAACTAATTTGTAGCGCTTCATCCACACGAATCATCATCACTTCATCTAAGTGAGTGATTTTGTCCGTTAAGCGCTGCTTATCGATTGTTCGAATCTGCTCAAGTAAAATAACAGAATCTCTCTCAAAACCGTACTTTTTCGCATCAATTTCCACATGAGTGGGTAATTTAGCTTTTTGAATCTGTGCAGTAATAGCCGCTACAATCACCGTTGGACTAAAACGATTTCCGATGTCATTTTGAATGACAAGAACCGGACGAACGCCTCCTTGCTCAGAACCAACAACTGGGGAAAGGTCTGCAAAATACACGTCGCCGCGTTTTACAATCAAAATATTACCCCCCGCTAACTAAGCGTTCTACTGTATGAGCTGCTTCATACTCTGCTAAGAAAGCTTCCGATGCAATACCAAGATTAATTTTTCCCATTTCAATGTACCCACGTCGCATTGATTCATGTTGGTAGCGTTTCTTCGTCTTATGTTGACGCAATAACAGTTGTGTTGCCTGGCAAATTAGTTCATGGCGATTCTTATTCTCTTGTTTTCCAATTCCGTCCAATTCCGTTACCATTTGCTTTGGCAACCGAACCACGATTTCAGTAGTTACACTTGATTCGGACACAAAAATACACCTCCACCGTCAACTACACACCCAAATATATATATGACACCTATTGTAATAATACCATTGTATGGAGCCTGTTGCAAAGACTTCCTTATTCCTTGCTTATGTTTTCCAATTCACAAACAAAACATTCATATTCTTTTATTTTTATCTTATTACAAACAAGAAACGAAAAAGTTCCCCAGCAAAATTCACGTTAAATTATGTTAAAAGTAATGATAAGTAAAAAGCTTCTCATCAAAAATGAGCTTATTCTTAACCAATGAACAGTCCTCTCAAATGACAAGAAGCAAACCATACTACCTTCTATATATTGTTCAAATAATTGATTACTTCTACAACCTTGCCGTGCCGTATGAATATTCTCGGCACACGGAAGCTTATCGTTGCAATAATTTCATAATTAATAGTCCCAGAATATTCAGCAACCTCAGTAGCACTAATATACTCATCACCTTGTTTTCCAATGAGTGTAACTTTCGTACCAAGCGGCACTTCACAAGGAAGGTGTATCATGAATTGATCCATTGTTACTCGACCTACAATCGGTACCCTTTTACCATTTATAAGCACTTCGAACCCTTGTAATCTTCTAAGCCATCCATCTGCATATCCAATCGCAACAGTTGCAATCCATTCTTCCGTTTTCGTTCGGTAAGTGACGTTATAACTAATCCCATCCCCTTTAATCACCTGTTTAATATGGGCAACTTTCGTATGCAATGATAGCGCTGGTTCTAATTTAAACGGTAAAAAAGGGCGTATTTCTACAGACGGGGATAACCCATACATCGCAATGCCAATTCGTACTGCATTAAATGTAATCCCTTGAAAACGTAGCGTCGCAGCACTATTAGCTGTATGGACAAACTTAGGATCCACTCCGAACTCTTTCAACCAACTTAACTGCTGTAAAAATGTGTTATATTGCTTATCAAAGTAAGAAGTCTCCACCTCATCCGCTGTTGCAAAATGTGTATAAACTCCTTCTAATTCTAAAAATGGCGCACCTTCTAAACTCTTTAAAAATGCTTTTAATTCTTTTCGTTCGCGTATTCCAATTCTCCCCATACCACTATCGAAATTAATATGGTATTTCATTGTAGATGAACCATCCCAAAGTTTGATCGCTTCATCCACCCATTCTTTTTGAAAAACAGTTAACGCTACATCATTTTCAGCAGCTACATTGACATCACGAGCCGGGGAAGGACCTAACACTAAAATCGGCACAGTAATACCAGCCCTTCGAAGCACTAGAGCTTCATCTAAAAAGGCAACCGCTAACCTTGTCGCCCCTGCTTCTAATGCCGTTTTAGCTACCGGTACATAATCGTGTCCATATGCATTCGCTTTGACTACAGCAAAAATCTCTACATCACTTGGAATGAAATCTTTAATGTGTGTAATATTGTTATAGATCGCATCTAAATCCACTTCCACCCAAGTATCACGGTAAAATGGTGCTTCTTCCATAAATACACTTCCTTATACACGATATGCGAAGCTTATTCTTTTATATGCTTCTTTTATGAAATCCACCCTTCAAACTAAGAAAAGACGTGGTGCACATATATCACCACGTCTAAGAAGTTTACTTCACTTGCTTCTCTGTAACTGAACGAGCAACCATTAATAGCTCCTTCGGCTCTAAACCTTTAGACACGAGCATATATTCTACTCCGTTATGCGACCACGTTAAAGAATCTTTCGTCAATGCCCCAATTGTAAAGCCAAGATCAACCAATTCTCCGCTCACACTTATCGCTGACGAAGCCTCTGCAACTTTTGCCTTTTCTTGTATCAAAGTAAAGGATTTCTTACTTCCAGTGTATGTGAGTATCGCACGCTTGCCACTTTCTGTCTTCAACTCTTGTTCATCTTTCAAAACCATACCTTGCGGCGTATCACGCGGATACAAAATAGCAAATGGTTTTTCTTCTTTCGCTGTTGTTTGAACATCTACTTGCGCTCTAGACATATTTTGTTTCGTATCAAATGCACCTTTATCAAATTTCGCATCAAATTTCACTTTTGAGAAATCTACTTTCACAAGAACATTTTGATCATTATCCATTAACTTCACCGAAACTGGTGTTAAATCACTTTTCTTCAATGTAATCTCTTGTTTCGGCAACATGTTTTGATGTTGATAGTTTGTTTTTGTTTTAAAAATATAATACTTATCTGTTTTTTCAAAAGTAAGGTTTTTCTTATCCTGCAAAATATCTCTCACAAGGGATTCATATAAATAAGCCTGGCTACTATTTTGCGGCCAATCACTTTGGAAACGGAAACTCTTATTAAGTGCTGGCGTTAATACAAATACCCCTTCTTCATTTCTTAAAATAATTTGGCTTTGATCTTTTTTCGCATTCTGCAAATTCACACGATAAAAAGAAGGTTCCTTATGCCATATTTCTACCTTGTACTCCTGAGGCTCATTCCCTGTTTTAATAGATAATTTTGCTTCAGCTTGATAACTTTTCATCCCTTTTACTTTCGCCTCTAAATCTCTCACAACATCATCTTGTTTCTTTTCCATACAACCCGCCAACACAAAAACGGTTAATAAACCGACAAGAACTAAAAACAGACGCCTTTTCATCACTTCAGCCCCTTTGCCCCTATAAATGAATGGAAGATGTACCTTCCTTATCGCTACATCAAATATATGAGACAAAGATATAAAATATGCAGACTAGCGTGACGAGCTTTCTAAAACAACTTGAGCAACAGCAAATTCCTTACTATGACTAATTGATAAATGAACAATATGCTCTGTACTTGTAACGAGAATCGGCTTACCTCTATCATCATTCCTTACTTCAATATCTAAAAAACTTACTTCTTTTCCAATACCGGTTCCTACCGCTTTTGAATACGCCTCTTTCGCTGCAAATCTTCCAGCTACAAATTCTGTAAGGCGACTTCCCTTCAGCTCCTTAGCAACATTACGTTCACTTTCAGTTAAAATACGCTCCATAAATTTAAGTTTTCCATCTAGCATTTTTTCAATTCGATTCAATTCAATAATATCGATTCCAATCCCTACAATCATTCCAAAACCCCCTTCTTCTATTTAGCTTTCTTTTTTCATATTGTAAGAATAACAGAGAATCTTTCTGATGCAAAAGGAGTGATACTCACAACATGCTAATACCTTCTGCCCGCATTTCCTTACAACCAATCGTCATCGCTTTACTTCTCATACAATTAGTCATGATTATGTTAGGCGACTTTCTTCTCTTTCCCATGGCATCCTACAATGAATATATCGCTAAAGGAGAATGGTGGCGTCTCATAACTTCCTTACTTGTACATATAGACTTACAACATTTCCTTTCTAATAGTATTTGTTTATTTGTGCTTGGCTCTTCTATCGAAAAACAACTCGGACACTTTTCTTTCATCATTATTTTTTTCCTTTCTGGCATTCTTGGAAATATTTCTTCTTATCTCATTATGCCTCTTGAATATATTCATGCCGGGGCATCTGGTGGTATTTTCGGATTGCTAGGTGCACAATTATTTCTATTGTATAGTCGGTATCGTTCTTCCAATCCAAGAGACATTGCTATTTTTTCAATCATGATATGTATATTACTACTATTCACTTTCTTCAATCCCTCCGCTAACCCTATAAGCCATTTAACAGGATTGATCATTGGTGGTATTTGCACCCCTTTATTAACAAAAAAATTCGATGGTGCAGAGCTTATTTAATATAAAAGCTCGCACCATCGACAATTTCTACATCTGTTTGTTTACTTAAATCTCTCATTAGTTGAAATAAAGACTCATCCTTCTTCTTCGCCTCAATCATACAATCAATTTGCGAAACACTTCCCTTTATCTTTTTTAAAAAAGATAAAAAAGTATCTACATCAATAAAGTCCGCATGCGCTCTCGGGTCTTTTCCCTCTCTAGGACTAGAAATGTGCATTTTCACTGGTAACAAAGACGATTCCCACGTATGTACAACACGCGCCCAATCTTCATGCCAATCTTCTCGATCATTATTCATCATATGGTGATGCAAATCAAACACGACTGGAATATCTAATTTTTCACCTAAATACAATGTTTCTTCTAAAGAAAAGGTCGTATCATCATTTTCTAATATGACCATCTCTTGGATACTCCTTGGAACACTTGACCAATTTTCTATAAAGCGTTCTAATGCGAGTTCCTTATCTTTATAACCTCCACCCACATGTAATACGCATCGTTGCTTATGTTCAATCCCCATACCTTTTAATAATTTTTTATGCATCTGCAATGTCTTTACAGATTGTTTAAAAATATTCTTCTCAGGTGAATTCAGCACAACGAAATGATCTGGATGAAAATCAATACGCATATTCATTCGAATAGCGTAATCACCTAGTACTTTTAAATTTTCTTTTAAGGGACGAATATAGTTCCACTCTAACAACTCCTCATGATTCGCTAAAGGAACAAGCTTGGAACTAAGCCGAAAGAAAGATATATCATGCCCTTTATTATGCTTTAATAACCGTAAACAATTTTCTAAATTCGAATTAGCAATTCTTTCGAGTTTACGAATTGCAGCCTCTCGATCACCAATTCGTTGAAACTGCGCATATGTCATCGTTTGAGATGGAGATGCATTCTTTAAATGTACACTCATCGCAACATACCCAAGTCTAACAAGCATGTAGCACCTCTTTTCTACACAAGTTATTATGTAGTATGTACAATTACAGAAATAAAAAAAGAGAATGCCAGCAAAAGGCATTCTCTTTTTTATTAAGCTTGTGGACGGCTATGATGTTTTCTTTCGCCACGTCCATTTGAAGATCCAGGGCGACCTTGACCTTCACCTTTACGACCACGGCTACCACCATCACGATTACGATCACGATCACGGTTACGGCCATCGCCACCACGGCTACCACCATCACGATTGCGATCACGGTTACGACCATCGCCACCGCCGCGTCCGTCACGACTACGATTACGGTTACCATCACGGTATCCGCCTCCGTTACCGCCGCGTTTTTTAGAACCGCCACCTCTTGAAACAACTGGTGGTTCTGACGTTAAAGCGATTGGAGTTGTATCTGGCTCTTTTGTCATCATTTTTAAAGCAGCAGCTACTACTGTTACAGAATCATTCTCTTCTAACATTTCTTCTGCAATACGCTTGTAGTATGATAAATTATCATTTTCAATTGTGCTTTGAAGTTTTTCAGCGATTAAACGTTGTTGACCTTCTAGTGCCTCGTCAAGTGTCGGTGCTTCCATACGATCAACTTTACGTTTTGTAGTGCGCTCGATATTTTTTAATTGTCCTGATTCACGTGGTGTTACAAATAACATTGCAATACCTTTTTTACCTGCACGGCCAGTACGACCGATACGGTGAACGTATGATTCTGGATCTTGTGGGATATCGAAGTTATATACATGTGTTACGCCTGAAATATCAAGACCACGTGCAGCAACGTCTGTTGCAACAAGAACTTCAATAGCACCTTCTTTAAATTTACGTAATACAGACATACGCTTCGCTTGTGTTAAGTCACCGTGAATACCTTCTGCTGCATAACCACGTAAGTTTAATGCTTCTGATAATTCATCAACACGACGCTTTGTACGACCGAATACGATTGCAAGCTCTGGAGATTGAATATCTAGTAAGCGTGTTAACACGTCAAACTTTTTCTTTTCTTGCACTTCTAAATAGAACTGCTGAATGTTTGGCATTGTTACTTCTTTTGCTTTTACTTTAATGTGTTGAGGCTCAGTCATGAAACGCTCAGCAATACGACGGATTGGATCTGGCATTGTCGCTGAGAATAATAATGTTTGATGTGTATCTGGCACATCTGTTAAAATCGCTTCAATATCTTCAATGAAGCCCATGTTTAACATTTCATCCGCTTCGTCAAGAACAACTGTCTCTACGTTTTGTAAGCGAAGTGTTTTACGGTTAATATGATCTAAAATACGACCCGGCGTACCAACAATAATGTGTGGGTGTTTTTTTAGAGCACGAATTTGGCGGTTAATATCTTGACCACCATAGATTGGTAAAATACGAACGCGTTTATGTTTACCAATTTTGTACAGCTCTTCTCCAACTTGAATTGCTAATTCACGCGTTGGCGCGATAACAATACCTTGAACTGCTTCTTTATTTGTATCCACTTTATCTAATAGTGGTAATCCGAATGCTGCTGTTTTCCCTGTACCTGTTTGCGCTTGCCCAATAATATCCTTACCTTGCAATGCATGTGGAATTGTTTCAGCTTGAATCGGCGTAGCCTCTTCAAAGCCCATACTTTCAACAGATTGTAGTAAAGACTCACTTAATCCTAATTCTCGAAATGTTGTCAATGTTACTTCTCCTTTTCTATCCTATACTTATCATTTAAAAAAAGGCGTTTTCCGAATTTGCGGAAAAGCCCTTTTCCTGAATGCTCACGTATATAAACGGGCGTATATTCTTCGCGAAAATACTTCTAAACGTTATTACACTTTATCAATTATAAGTTTTGTATGTGCAAAAAGCAAACCCAACTGTTACCTTATTTTCATATTCAGAGTTTTTTTCTTCACTTTTATTTTTTTATATTTACTGTAAGCGCTTATTATAAGTTTCTTCTATTTTCGCATCTATCATCCCTATTTATATACACCAATTATTTCAACATCGTAATTACTTCTTCCAATTTCATGCCGCGAGATGCTTTTATTAATACAACATCTTTCACATCAACTACTGCTTGTAACTCTTTTACTAGCTCTTCTTTATTATCATACGCTTTTACACGCTCAATAGGGAAATTAATTTTCGCTCCTTCAGCAATTTGAGCCCCTAATTTACCATATGTGAACACATATGCAATTTTTGCTGGATCGATTAATTTACCGACTTCATAATGAAACTGTACTTCTTGATTTCCAAGCTCTAACATATCACCGAGTACAACGATTTTCTTAGCAAATCCATCTAAACCGTTCATTAAGTGGAATGCTGCTTCCATAGCTGTCGGACTTGCATTATAAGCATCATTGATAATTGTTAACCCACTATCCGTTTTTACAATTTCCATACGCATGCCCGTCATTTGAAGTGTTACTAAACCTTGTTTCATTTCTTCCCATGTTACACCAAAGTGTTTTGCAATTGCCATTGAAGCAAGCGTATTATACACATTATGTTTCCCCAATACTGGTAAGTAGAATGAAATATTTTCATCTCTATTCATTTTAAAATGTGTCCCAGTCGCCTGTAATGCTACAGTCGTTGGATAATAATCATTTGCTCTAGCATCACCAAACGTAACTGTTTCAGCTATTAAATTCATTTCAGGAACACGATTTGTTAATAATGGCTCATCTCCGTTATATACGAATACTCCACCTTCTTGTAATCCTGTCACAATTTCTAATTTCGCTTCAGCAATTGCTTCACGAGAGCCTAAGTCCATTAAATGTGCCTCACCGATGTTCGTAATGATAGCTGCATTTGGACGTGCTAACTTAGATAAGAATTCAATTTCCCCTCGGCTTGACATACCCATCTCTAATACAGCTACTTCTGTATTTTCCTCTAAGTTTAAAATAGTAAGAGGTAACCCAATATGGTTATTAAAGTTTCCTTCTGTTTTTTGAACTTTGAATTTAGTCGCAAGAAGACTTGTTACAATATCTTTTGTAGATGTTTTACCGTTACTCCCTGTCACACCAATAACTTTCACATCCAATTGATTGCGATAGTTTTTCGCTAACATTTGTAATGCTGATAACGTGTCTTCCACAAAAATAACAGGAAGATTCTCAGGTGGATTTGCTACATCTTTCATCCATAATGTCGCCACAGCTCCATTTTCAACGGCTTTATCTACAAAAGCATGTCCATCGAAACGCTCACCTTGAATCGGAACATATAAGTTTCCATTTTCAATTTTTCTCGTATCAATAGACACTCCCTGTATAGTAATTCCCTCATATTGCTCTGCTAATCCCGTACCATTTACCATCTGTTCTACTTGTTTTAACGTTCGATTTATCATGAAAACACTCCTTACATAGAGGAAGCACTATTCCTGCGAATAGTGCTTTCTCCTTTTTTGTTAGATTGTATATTTAATTTTTTGTTTTTCTTCGTGACGCTCAATCGCTAAACGAATTAGCTCTTCAATTAATTCCGGATACGGTAATCCAGTATGTTGCCATAGTAGAGGGAACATACTAAACGGCGTAAACCCTGGCATCGTGTTCACTTCGTTAATATATACTTCTCCATCTTTCGTTAAGAAGAAATCAGCTCTTGTTAAGCCAGCACTATCTAACGATTGGAATGCAATAATTGCATCTCGCTTAATGACATTAGACTCTTCTTCTGTCATTTCAGCCGGAATAATTAATGCTGTATCGCCATCGATATATTTCGACTTATAATCATAGAAGTCCTTTTTCGGTACGATTTCACCTACAACTGAACATTTCGGTTCATCATTACCTAATACACCAACTTCTACTTCACGTCCAACGATATTTTCTTCTACAATAATTTTGCGGTCAAATTGGAATGCCTCTTCAAATGCATTCTCAAGCTCTTCACGATTTTTACACTTATTAATACCAACACTTGAACCAAGGTTTGCTGGTTTTACGAAGCAAGGATATCCTAAAACTTCTTCTACTTTTTCATATGCTGTTTCATAATCTTTTTCCCATGCACTACGAATAAACGATGCATACTTCGCTTGTTTCAATCCAGCTTCTGCGAAGATGTTTTTCATAACAACTTTATCCATACCAGCAGCAGATGCTAGAACACCATTTCCTACATAAGGAATGTTCATTAATTCTAATAATCCTTGAACCGTTCCATCTTCACCATTTGGTCCATGTAATAATGGGAAAATAACGTCGATAGCATTTTCCTCAGAAGCTGCAGATGGAATGATTTCTGTGCTTAATGATAACGGAGAAATCGCATTTTCTGCGCCGCTCATTTTTAGAACTTCAACATCTGTTACTTCACCTTCAATACGCTCACCGCGCACCCATTGACCTTGTTCTGTAATATAAATTGGATGAATCTCGAATTTATCTTGATTTAATGCTTTAATAGCAGCAAGAGCCGTTTGTAGCGAAACTTGATGCTCAGCTGATTTTCCACCATATAATAAACCTAATTTAATTTTTGTCACTGAAATCACCCTAACCAATTGTTTTCATTTTTCTATTTTAGCACTTTTTATAAAAATAGGTAGTTCCTATTTGAAATAAAATGTAACTTCCACAAATAATTAAATGACACCACATATTGGTTTTCTATACTTTTTCTACTTAGCTTTCTTCATAAATATACAAAATTAAATTCTAAAATACAGGGAAAATTTAATTAACGAGGGGCCATCCCCACTAATTATCAGCCCGCACCAATCGGACAGTTATCTCCCGCCGAATTTTGAGGTGGAAGTCTTACTGCCCACAAATAGCGGGATAAAATTGTAATCCAATCTAGTTATGTACCTAAAATATGTAGAAATCCCCTTTTTGTGTATGTCATCTACTCATTAAGAAGATTGTTTTGTCAGTGTGCCTTTTTGCCTTTGCTCAACGAGACGATCTAAAGAAACATATACAATACCTGCAACTACACATCCTACAGCTAAAATTGTAAATAGAAAGTGGCCAAGTAATCGATCCAATAAAAAACCGCCCAGAAGTGGACCGAATGCGCCTCCTGTAATCCACTGCAAACTGGCAGCTCCCATATAAGTCCCTCTCAAGTGCTCAGGGGCCAAATTCGCTACAAACGTCATCTGTACAGGCGACATAATCATCTCACCTAACGTATATATAGCATAAACGAACAGCAACGTTATTAAAATAATCGTAGCATTTGCATCAAATTCTCCAAACCACTTCGGTAACCATCCTATAAAGAACAAACCAACTCCGAACAAACATGCACCATATAACATCGTCTTTCCGACAGGTTTATCTGTGGCCCATTTTGAAATTTGAAATTGGAACAACACAACTAATAGTCCATTTAAAGCCATTAAATATGGATATGGATTGTTAGTTCCAAAAATGCCTTTCATTTCATTATCAAAGTGCAGCGGCAACATGCCCTCTGTTTGAGAAAATCCCATCGAAATAATGATACCTGCTAACAAATAAATCATTAGTGCCTTATCTCTCATTACAATTTTCCAAACCGCCCCTGATTCCTTTTCTTTATTTTCTTCTTTATTCGCGCTCTTTGGCATTGTCTCTTGAATAAGAATGAATACAAGTAATGCATAAAATAACATCGTAGACGAGGCAATAATAAACACAAGGTTCTTCGACAACATAACTACTGAAGCACCCATTATCGGGCCAATTGCAGCACCTATATTGTGCCCCATCCGCAATAAACCGTATGCCTCGGTTCTTTTTTCAGGTGCTGTTACATCCGCAACCATTGCTGATGCAGCGGGATGAAATAATGAATTACTGAGCCCTAAAAAAATAGATAAAATAGCATAAGGAATAAATCCTTCTATAAATAAAAAACCTAGCATGAACAAAGCATTACTCACCATTGAAAAAATCATTATTGGCTTTCTTCCATATATATCAGCAATCCTCCCACCAAGAAGAGAACCGAAACTTGCGGCAATCGGAGAAAGTGCCATAATAACCCCTACCTCCAATAACGAATCCACCTTATCTTTTAAATATAGGGCAAAAAAAGGCATCAACATCATCATTGCAATTCCATTTAACGTTTCGCCAATAAACCGAATCCATATGTTTCGGTCCATCTCCCTTAACTCACGCCACGTATTTTTCATACATTCCCCCCTCAGTTCCCCAACAATTATATTATATACACAATCAGAAAAATGTAAATTTTCAGAACAAAAAATCCATCCTAACAGAATTAGAATGGATTTTTTAACTTATAAATTTGCTGCATCTTCTTCGTCTTCACTATTATTTAAAGCACTATGTTTTCGGCTATATAAGAAGTAAACCGCAATACCGATAACCATCCATACCCCAAAACTAATCCAAGCAGTTCCGGATAACTGAAGCATTAAATATAAACAAAAAATCACCGTTAATGCTGGTAAAAATGGTACAAGCGGTGCCTTAAATGCTCTTGGTAAATCAGGATGAGTTCTTCTCATTACAATAACAGCAACAGCTACAAGTGCAAAGGCTGATAAAGTCCCCATATTTACAAGATGCGCTAACACATTTAAATCTATTAATCCTGAAATAAGTGCTGCAATAATTCCTGTTGTCCATGTATTTAAAAATGGTGTTTTAAATTTCGGATGGACTTTAGCAAGGCGCTTCGGCAATAATCCATCTCTACTCATTGCATACGAAACACGTACTTGCCCATACATCATAACTAACATTACTGTTGTGATTCCTGTAATTGCTCCTACTGAAATTACTCCCGCTAAACTATCTTGTCCAATAAATTGAAGTGCAAAAGCAACTGGATCTGATATATTTAACTGTCCGTATGGAACAATTCCTGTCAAAATAAGTGAAACAACAATATAAAGAACCGTACAAATTAATAAAGATGCAATAATGCCAATTGGTAAATCACGTTGTGGACGTTTCACTTCTTCTGCTGCCGTTGAAACTGCATCAAACCCTATGAATGCAAAAAACACTGTAGCAGCTCCAGCCATTACACCATCTAAGCCAAACGGCATAAAAGGTGTCCAATTTTCAGGTTTTACATAATTAAAACCAGCAAAGATAAATATGAGAACAACCGCTAATTTAATAAACACCATAATGTTATTTATTCGTGCACTTTCACGAACACCTCTAGATAAAAGAACTGTCATTACTAAAATAATTAGAACCGCAGGCAAATCAATTATTCCACCCTTTCCTGTACCAGGGGCCGAGGAGAGAATGGTAGGAATATGGATCCCAAATCCCTTTAATAAAGATTGAAAATAAGCGGACCAACCGTTTGCTACAGCAGATGTAGCGAGTAAATACTCAAGCATTAAGTCCCATCCAATTAAAAATGCGAATACCTCTCCCATCGTCGCATATGTGTACGTATACACACTGCCTGAGACAGGAACTGAAGAAGCGAATTCAGCATAACAAAATGCAGCAAAGGCACAAGCTAACGCGGCTATCGCAAATGATAATATAATAGCTGGTCCAGAATGTTTTGCTGCTACCACGCCCGTTAGAACAAAAATACCTGTTCCAACAATTGCCCCGATGCCAAGCATAGTTAAATCCAATGCACCCAATGTTCTTGCTAACGTCTTTTGCTTACTCTCTTGCATTAGCTTTGCAATAGGCTTCTTTTGAAAAATTTGCTTCATAGCATGCTCCTCCAAGTTTTAAATTTTCTGAAAATTTTTAATTTGCTTTTTTATTTTACTCATTGCACTTTCCCCAGTCAATACTTTTGTCGAAATAAGTAGAAATCTTTCGGAACATACAATATCCTTATCGTTGTTTCTATATATCTTTCCGTAATTTTTTTTGGTATTATTATACATGTCGATTCCACAAAAGAGGCATGCTCACTTATTGAGCATGCCTCTTTTTACCTATTTCACAGTATGTGAACCTTCTTCAATCCAGCTATACATATATTTTTCATCTTCTGTTTCATGTGCTTGCTTTACAATACGAAGCGGACGGAACGTGTCTATCATAACAGCTAGTTCAAGTGTTTCTTTCTTCCCTATACTTCCCTCTGTTTTCCCAGGATGCGGTCCATGAGGAATTCCGCTCGGATGAAGTGTAATAGAACCTTCTTCCACACCTTTCCGGCTCATAAAGTTTCCTTCTACATAGTACAGTACTTCATCACTATTCACGTTACTATGATAATATGGTGCCGGAATAGATTCTGGATGATAGTCGTATAAACGTGGTACGAAAGAACAAATAACGAAATTGTGACCTTCGAACGTTTGATGTACTGGAGGTGGCTGATGAATACGACCTGTGATTGGTTCAAAGTCCTCTACATTAAAGACCCACGGATATAAATAGCCATCCCAACCAACAACATCTAACGGATGGTGCCCTAAAACATGTTTATGCATATACCCTCGCGACTTTGTCATTACGACAAACTCACCTTTTTCATCATACGTCTCTAATTTTTCAGGACCACGAATATCTCTCTCACAAAACGGACTATGCTCTAACAATTGTCCATATTCATTCCGATAGCGACGCGGCGTTGTGATTTGACTATTTGCCTCTACAACAAGAAACTTAGTCTCTCCTTCATCTGGAATAACACGATAAATCGTTCCAATTGGGATTGTTACATAATCACCTTTTCGATAGTGAATCGTTCCAAACATCGTTTCAATTTTCCCTGTTCCGTAATGAACAAATAACATTTCATCACCATCACCATTACGGTAGAAATAGTCCATTTTTTCTGTCGGAGCCACTACTCCAATTAATAAATCCTCATTCCCAAGCATAAAATTCCTTCCGCTTACTACATCGCCAGTTTTTTTATTTTCTTTCGTGCGAAAATGACGATGAGCAAGAGCTACATCTTCTTCATACTGCAACTGACAAGAATGAGATAATGCCGCATGACCTACTTCCGTTGGCATATAATGATGGTACAAAATAGATTGCGTACCAGAAAAACCTTTTGTTCCCATTACCTGTTCGCGATAAAGCGACCCATCTTTTTTACGGAATTGTACATGTCGTTTATGAGGTAGCTCCCCCATGTGACGATAAAACATGCCCATCACCTGCTTCCATTTCTTTTTTGACCGTATTACGTAACGTACCTAAACCAGTAATCGTAAGTTCTACAACATCCCCATCTTGCAGCCACTCTTCCGTACCCAGTTCTAAAACACAACCTGTTCCTACTGTCCCAGAACCAATCACATCGCCTGGATATAACGTAACGTCTTCCGAAGCACGTTCAATCATTTCAGCAAATGTATAGTAAATATCTTGGAAGTTCCCCTTTGATAATAGCTTTCCATTTACATGAGCAGTCATCTCTAACTCATAACGGTCACCGTTACGATAAACATCCAATTCCTCTTTCGTAACAAGGTGCGCTCCTAATGAAGTTGCAAAATCTTTTCCTTTTGCTGGACCAAGTCCTACCTTCATTTCTGTTGCTTGTAAGTCCCTTGCACTCCAGTCGTTCATAATACAATAACCAAAAATGTATTCCTCTGCTTGCTCACGAGAAATATTTCTTCCTTCTTTCCCAATTACGCAAGCGATCTCTAACTCATAATCAAGCTTTTTAGATTTCTTCGGACCAATTACAAAATCATCCGGACCAATTACAGCACGATGGTTCGTAAAATAAAAAACCGGGATATCGTACCATTCAGGTACAACCTCTAGCCCTCTCCGGCCGCGGGCCGTTTTTACATGCTGTTCAAACGCGTAAAAATCCCGAATACTACTCGGATTAGGAATTGCCGCCGCTAGTTGCACTTCCTCTAAGGAATATATACCCTTTTCTGGATTCTCCATATTACGCAATACTTCTACATACTCATCCGCTTTCTCTAAAAAGGCGAACATAGAAGAAGGTAATTTTCCATCACTAGCAAGATTCATATCAATTACTTTGTCACCTTCAAGCCATCCAGCTCGCATTTCTTTCGAAGGAAGACGAAATGTAACAAATTTCATCATGATTCCTCCCTATAAAAATGAAATTTCCACCAGCAAAGAAACTTTTGCTGGTGGATACAAATCTTATAAGTTTCCGCGACGTTCCTGTTCTCTTTCAATTGATTCAAATAATGCTTTAAAGTTCCCTTCTCCAAATCCGCGAGAACCTTTACGTTGAATAATTTCAATAAATAAAGTTGGACGATCTACAATTGGTTTCGTAAAGATTTGTAGTAAGTATCCTTCCTCATCGCGATCTACTAAAATCTTTAATTCTTTTAACCTATCAATTTCTTCATCAATTTTCCCAACTCGCGCACTTAACTCATCATAATAAGTATCAGGTGTATCTAAAAACTCCACGCCATTTTCACGAAGCGCTTCCACTGTTTTAACGATATCGCTTGTTAATAAAGCAAGATGTTGTACACCTGCTCCATTATAGAATTCTAGATATTCTTGAATTTGCGACTTTCTCTTTCCATCTGCTGGCTCGTTAATAGGGAACTTAATACGACTTCCATTTGTCATAACTTTCGACATTAATGCTGAATACTCTGTACTAATATCGTCATCATCAAAATGAATCATTTGTTTAAAGCCCATAACATTCTCATAATAGCTAACCCATTCTTCCATTTTCTCAACATTACCAACTACGTGGTCTACAGCAATTAAACCTGACTCTTCAAATGGAATATTAAACTCCACTTGTTGGAATCCTGGCATAAATGTTCCTTTATAATTTTTACGCTCTACAAGCGTGTGAATTGTATCACCATACGTACCAATAACTGCTTTTTTCAGTGTACCGTTCTCGTCTGTTAATTCCACAGGTGGAGCAATTGCAACGGCACCACGTTTCACAGCTTCCGAGTATGCTTTGTCAACATCGTCAACAAGTAAAGCAACATCTTTTACACCATCACCATGTGTCTTTACAAATTCTGCGATACGATTATCGCTACTTAAAGCTCCAGACACAACAAAACGCATATTTTTTTGCACAAGAACATAAGATACCTTTTCACGGTTACCAGTTTCTAATCCAGAGTAAGCCACAATTTTGAAACCGAATGCTCTCGCAAGATAATAACTTGATTGCTTTGCATTTCCTACGTAAAATTCCAAATGATCTACATCACGTACCGGAAAAAAGTCCTCCATTTGTGCAGCTAGCGTATCCATAGATTTTTGTTTCATAAAATCCTCATCCCCCTGTAAATAGATTAAATGGTCCATACTTAAAACCAACCGAAAACGCTTCCAACATCAATTAATAGAAATTAGTTAGCAAGCTAACAAATTCTGACCTTTAAAATTTTCTATCTTTTCTGTCAAATTCCTCTTTTTTTCTTACATATAAAATTCGACTTTTTTCTCTTTACATGACGGAGGGAATATTAATACTTGAGGGTATATAGGAGAGGAAAACAAAAAAGACCCCAACATATTAACTACTTACTAATATGCTAGAGTCTTTATTTTTTTTGAATGATTGTATTTATATGTCTCATACTAATACATTTGCAAGGAATAAAATAAATGATGTTAATACTACCGCTCCACCTAATGATCCTAATAAATCTGTTTTTGTTACTTGTAACACTTGTTCACTGTTCATATTCCTCATTCTCCTTTCATTTTGTATGATTTAAAACTTCTATTATACTAATACACTTGATAGAAATACGATTAATGCCGTTAATACTACTGCTCCACTTGCTGATCCTACGAAGTCACCTTTTGTTACTTGTAATACTTGCTCTTTCATATCTTTAATTCTCCCTTCTATTTTTTTGTTACAAAACTTCTATTATACTAATACGCTTGATAGAAATACGATTAATGCCGTTAATACTACCGCCCCACTTGCTGATCCTACGAAGTCACCTTTTGTTACTTGTAATACTTGCTCTTTCATATCTTTCATTCTCCCTTCTATTTTTTTGTTACAAAACTTCTATTATACTAATACGCTTGATAGAAATACGATTAATGCTGTTAATACTACCGCCCCACTTGCTGATCCTACGAAGTCACCTTTTGTTACTTGCAATACTTGCTCTTTCATATCTTTCATTCTCCCTTCTATTTTTTTGTTACAAAACTTCTATTATACTAATACGCTTGATAGAAATACGATTAATGCTGTTAATACTACTGCTCCACTTGCTGATCCTACGAAGTCACCTTTTGTTACTTGTAATACTTGCTCTTTCATTTTATGTATCCTCCTTTTTAATAAGTTATCTATATGTAATTTCTAAGAAATGTTTATTTCATAGTTTTTATGTTAGCGTTACATTAAAGTTATTAACGTAACGTTTGTAACATTAATGTAACATAACTATTGTTACGTTGCAATATAATTACGTAAATTTTATTACACTTTTTTTACGTTTTTTTATAAACACCCTTAAAAACCCCGTTTTAATGCACTTTTTACTAAACTGACGTTTGTAATGTTATTGTAATATTACAGTCATATAACGAAACACCCTCATACATACCTCTATTTTTGTTACAAATTAAAGTGCATATTCAAAGTAATAAGATGGCGCCTATCAAATTTTTACTGACGGTTCACGCGAGATAAAATACAATCTTTCCAAGATAAGTTTATATGTTTCCTCTATATAACTATGTATAATAAAAGCAAAGAGGTGGTCATTTTGAAATTAATCGCATTAGATATGGATGGTACGCTACTATCATCTAATCTTGAAATTTCCAAAGAGAACTTACAAGCTATCCAAACTGCAAAAGAGGCTGGTCATATAGTCATGATTTGTTCTGGTCGTGCAAAAGAGGATGCTTTGAAATTATTGGAAGAATATAAACTATCTCTTCCAGTTGGAGCGAGCAATGGGGCAATTGTTTATGTGGATGGAAAGGTAATTAACTCGCGTTGTTTACAAAATGATAAAGTATACAAGCTTGCAAAATTACTAGAATCTGAAGGTTTTCCTTATAAGCTATATACGAATAAAGGAGTTTATTCTCCATATACATGGCAAGATCAAGTCATGCAAGCGTTCGAAGAAAACAAGCATGCACTAGATGTTACACTTGAAGAACTTGAAAGAATTACAGAAAAACAAAAGAAATCAAACTTAATTACTGATTTTCAAAAAATCGAAGATGTTGTAAATAATCCAGAATTAGAAATATCTAAATTCTTCATTTTGACATTTAATGCAGCGCATCGTGCACAGCTATTAAGCATGTTACAAGAAGACACTGACATTTCAGTTACAGCATCAGCTCCTACTAATGTAGAAATTATGGATAAGCACGGTCATAAAGGGAACGGCCTACAAGAAATGGCAGCGTATTTCAATATACCAATTGAAGATACTATTGCAATTGGGGACAACTTTAATGATGTGCCAATGTTACAAGTAGCTGGCTTATCAGTTGCAATGGGAAATGCTGAAGAAGATGTAAAAAAACTATGTGATGTCGTAACATTAACAAACAATGAACATGGTGTTGCTCACGCAATCGAGAAATTTGTATTGAAACAAACTTCATCTAGTAAATAAAAAAAGGACTCTTTCAATTTGAAAGGGTCCTTTTCTTTTATACATGATGACAAGCAACAAAATGCTCTTCACCAACATTACGGAATTCTGGTACCGTTTGCTTACAAATATCTGTTGCAAACGGGCAACGTGTATGAAAGCGACACCCCGAAGGTGGGTTTGCTGGACTTGGAATATCACCCTCTAGTATAATCCGCTCTCGCTTCACTGTTGGATCTGGTATTGGCACAGCTGATAACAATGCTTTTGTATACGGATGCAGTGGGTTCGTAAATAACTCATCACGCGGCGCTGTTTCCACAATCGTCCCTAAATACATAATTCCAATTTTCGTACATAAGTGCTCTACTACGCTTAAATCATGTGAAATGAACAAATAAGATAGTCCCTTTTTCTCCTGTAACTCACTAAATAAATTAATAATCTGTGCTTGAATAGATACATCTAGTGCTGCCACAGGTTCGTCAGCTACAATAAATTCCGGATTTAATACCATAGCTCTTGCGATAACGATACGCTGACGTTGTCCACCAGAAAACTCATGAGGATACCGGTCAATATGATATGGGGCTAAGCCACATAACTCTAATACTTCTGTCACTTTTTCACGAACATTTTCTTTCGTCGCTAGTCCGTGAGCCAACATCGGCTCGCCAAGTGCTTCTCCAATTCTCATTCTCGGATTTAATGAGCTAAATGGATCTTGAAACACAAGCTGCATATTAGGACGATGTTTTCTCAATTCCTCTTTTGATAGAGAATGAACATCGTGTCCTTTAAACTTCACTTCTCCCTCCGTTTTTTGAACGAGACGTAAAATTGTTTTTCCTATCGTCGTTTTTCCGCTTCCTGATTCACCAACGAGACCGAACACTTCGCCTTTATTAATAGTAAAACTTACTCCATCAACTGCTTTCACATGTCCAATTGTTCTACTAAATATGCCGCCTTTAATTGGGAAATATGTTTTTAAGTTTTTTACTTCTAATAATGGTTCACTCATTGTCCCGCACGCTCCTCGTATAACCAGCAAGCTACTTTATGATTCTCATCATGTACATTCAGATTTGGTGCTTCTTCTTTACATATTTCCATACAATGCTCACAACGACCGCTAAAGTAGCAAAATTCATCCAAACCAACTAAATTAGGAACCTGCCCTGGAATAGAATATAATTTATCTATTCGTTTTCCCATCACTGGTTTTGATTTCAACAACCCTTTCGTATACGGGTGTTTCGGATTTTGGAATATTTCTAGTACTGGTGCCTCTTCAATAACTTTCCCGCCATACATAACGACAACGTAATCAGCCATCTCAGCTACAACACCTAAATCATGTGTAATTAATAAAATGGATGTTTTAAATTCTTCTTTTACTTGTCTTAATAAGTCTAATATTTGAGCTTGAATCGTAACATCAAGAGCCGTTGTCGGTTCATCCGCAATTAATAACTTCGGATTACAACTAAGTGCAACAGCAATCATAATACGTTGTAACATACCACCACTCAGTTCGTGCGGATAAGAATGGACGATTTCATCTGCACGAGCTATACCAACTTTACGAATTAACTCAATTGCCTTCTTATACGCTTCATTTTTGCTAAGTAATTCATGCTCTCTTAACGTCTCTACAATTTGTTCACCTACAGTGAAGACAGGATTTAGCGATGTCATCGGTTCTTGGAAAATCATCGCAATATCATTTCCTCGTAAACTACGAAGCTCTTTCTCTTTCATTCCTAAAAGACTTTTTCCTTCATATAAGATATCTCCACCTACTACACTGCCTGATTCAGCAATAAGTCCCATAATAGATAAAGCTGTTACACTTTTCCCGCAACCCGATTCGCCTACAACACAAACCGTTTCACCTTCTCGAACTGTAAAACTAACATGATTCACAGCCTTTACTGTTCCTTCTTCTGTCTGAAAGTGTGTTTGTAAGTCTTTCAGCTCTACTACCGCTTTACTCATACCTTCTCACCTACCGTCTCATCTTTGGATCTAACGCATCACGAAGTGCATCACCAAGTAAGTTAATTGATACAACTGTTATAAAGATTGCAAAACCAGGCGGAATCCATAACCACGGACGCTTTTGGAAATCAATTAACGAGTTAGCTGCGCTAATCATATTCCCCCATGATGGTGTAGGTGGGACGACTCCGAGACCTAAGTAACTTAGTGCGGACTCCCCTAAAATAGAACCTGCAACGCCTAATGTGGATACAACAATTAATATCGGTAAAACATTAGGAATTAAGTGATAGATAATTTTTCGGTAATCTTTTATTCCTAGCACATCAGCAGCTTGCATAAACGCTTGCTCTCTAAGCGATAAAATTTGACCTCTTACAAGACGTGCAAGCCCCGGCCAACCTACTAAACTTAAAATAATCATAATGACATACAGACGATAATCAGACGGTACTTTCCACTCTGATAAAATCGCCCCCATTATAATAAGTAATGGTAATCCTGGCATCGACATTAAAATATCTGCAAGACGCATAATAATATTATCAACGATGCCACGATAAAATCCTGCAATAGCCCCTAATACAGCTCCTAGTATTACTGATAAAACCATTGAAGCTAGGCCAATTGTTAATGAAATTCGTCCCGCTTGCATAAGTCTCGTTAAAATATCCCTTCCTAATTGATCTGTACCGAGCCAATGAGAAAAACTAGGTGGTTTGTTAATTAACGCAACTTGTATTTTCCCTGATGCATATGGCGAAAAGAACGGACCGATAAAACAAAATAAAAACATAAAAATTAATGCATACAATCCTACGAGTGCCATCTTATTTCTCTTTATCCGTTTAAGAGCTTGTCGCCATGGCGATGATTCATTTTTTCTTCTCTTTTTTTCTTTCTTCCCTGTAATCGCTGTAACAGTTTCCATCTCGTTCCCCCCTTACTTCAACCGAATTCGTGGATCAACAACTGCATATACGATATCTGCGAAAAAATTTGAAACGATTGTTAAACAAGAAAGAAACATCGTAAATGCCATCAATACTGTATAATCACGGAAATTTAGTGCTTCTAATTGAATACCACCAATCCCTGGCCAGTTAAAAATTTGTTCAATAATAATTGCCCCAGAAAACAATCCAGGTAACTCAAACGCAAGCAATGTAATAGCCGGTAAAATGGCATTTTTTAATGCATGCTTATAAATAACAGTCTTCTCTTTTAACCCTTTTGCTCGTGCTGTTCGTATGTAATCTTGTCTTACAACCTCTAACATACTCGTTCTAAAATAACGAGTTAATGAGCCCACACCAAGAAGAGTCAAAATAAATACCGGTAAAACCATATGCTTTGCAACTTCTATCACATAAGCGAATCCGGTTGAATTACTACCAACATCAATCATTCCACCTATTGGCAATAACTTAAGATCAACTGCGAACACCTTAATTAGAAACAGACCTATAAAAAATGAAGGAAATGACATTGCTGCAAAGATACCAATTGTTACAAGCTTATCGAATAAAGAATGTTGTTTTGTCGCTGAAAATACACCGATAATAAGTGCAATTAACCAAATAAAAAACAATGCAATAATTGCTACACTAAAAGAGTTCCAAATAAATTTATTTAATAATGATGTTACAGGTTCTTGATATTGAAGCGAAAAACCAAAGTCTCCTTGTAACGCATTACCTAACCAATGAAAATAGCGCTCAACAATTGGCTTATTTAATCCATACAATTCCCGAAGCTCTGCCGCCCTTTGCGGTGTAATCTTAGGATTCGAATCAATATAATCCCCTGGAAGAAGTGCGAACAGGAAAAAAATAACAACTGATGTTCCCAAAAGTGTAGGAATCATTTGTAACAACCTACGAACGATATACGTTTTCACCCTTTTTCTCTCCAATCTTATGCTTAAAATAGAAGAACATTTTTTCGAATCAGCATATTACTAGCCGAATGAAAAAATGTCTTCTACTTATACATTCTTCTCGTTATTTTTCAATAGATAATACTGGCGAGTTCGAACTAATACTGTCATACTTCTCAGGATCAATTCCTTTAATGTTTCCATTGTAAGCTGTGATGATTCTACGATAATTTAATAAAATTACTGGCGGATCCTCACTTAGTTCTTTGTACAGTTCTTTATAAATCGGTTTACGTTTCTCAATATCTACAGTTTCAATTCCTTTTTTAATTAATGCATCTACTTTTTCGTTTTTATAACCTAGGGTATTATCATCACCTTCCGAGGAGTAACCACTTACAGTTTCACTTGGATCTGTTGTAATTGGTGTTGCAACAGAAGCTAAATCATAATCGCCTTTTTTCACTTTTGATAGCATCGTATTAAAATCCATAAATTCAGGATTGAACTCAACACCTAATTCTTTATAGTTCTCTTTTGCTATCGGAATAAATAAATCACCTTCTTTTGCTGAGCTTGCACCATAATACGTTAATTTAAGTTTTTGACCATCTTTTTCACGAATTCCGTCTGAACCAGCTTTCCATCCAGCTTCATCTAATAATTTCTTCGCCTTATCTAAGTTATATTCGTACTTATTAATGCCCTCTTCTGTATAAGCCCAAGATGTTGGATGAATTGGAACATTTGCTACCGTACCGTATCCTTTCAAAGCTGTATCTACATATTTTTTACGATCCAATCCATAAATAAGAGCTTGACGAACTTTCTTATCTTTTAAATACGGTTTTTTACTATTCATTCTTATATAACTAAATGAAGCAGCTGTCTCTATTTCAACATTTGCAAACTGCAAACTCTTCACTTGTTCTAAAATTTCATCCCCGTAGCCTACTCCTGTATAATCTATCTCACCTGTTTGGAATAATTGGAATTTTGTATCCGGTGAAGTAATCTTATAAATAAAGTTTTGGATTTTTGGTTTACCTGCATAATAATTTTCATTTGCTATAAAACGAACTTCCTGTCCTGGGATATACTTTTCAAACTTATATGGCCCCGCAGCTATCGGTTTTCCATATAACTCTTTTAAATAATCTAAACTAGTATTTTGTTTATACTCTTTTCCATAATAAGCTTTCGATAATACTGGACCACCTAAAGCAATTAGCGCTTGTGAGTTAACTTTTTCGGTCGTAATTTTAATTGTTTGTGGATCCACAACTTGAATTCCTTCAATAGACGTCGCTTTTCCTTCTTTATATTCCTTTCCACCTTTAATTGCATATTGTGAAATATCATCTCCGCCTTCATACGCTTTATCATGTAGAAGTGATAATGTAAATGCTACATCGTCAGCGGTTAATGGCGATCCATCACTAAATTTCAAGTCTTTGCGTAAATGAAATGTATATGTTAATTGGTCTGAAGAAACATCCCACTTCTCAGCAAGATCTGGTATAGGTTTTCCTTGTTTATCTGTTGTAACAAGGGAAGCAAAAATAACCGATGTCACATTGCCATCCCAACCGTTCTCTTGAAAGTAAGGTAAGAAAACTCCCCCAGGCTTTGAGATACCAGAAATAAACGTATCTTTTCTATTTTTTGCCTTATCAGGTACTTTCGTCTTATCTGTAGCCGCAATTTTTTCAACTTTTATATTTTTTAAATCTTGCTGTTTAACCGGTTCTGTAGAAGCCGTATCTTCCTGTCCCCCACAAGCAGATAACACAAGCGAACTACTCAGTAATACTGAAAATACACCAGCCCATTTTTTTGTCTTTTTCTTCATTGTCCCCACCCTAACTTTTTTTAATAATTAAACCTTATGAACTGCTTGCCTTATGTATGCCTCCCACAGCAACATTTTATAGCCAATCGGAAAAGTCGGTTTTAATCGTAAAAAAATAGATGTTTTTGAGGGGTAACAATCCTATTCCGACCTTTCCGGTAGACTTTATGGTTATTAGCTTATATCGTCCGTTATATTTTGTCAATTCTTTCTAAATAAATATTTTGAAAATTTTTATTCTATCTTTAATTTAGGTAAACTTAATAAAATACCGTTATAGTTATCTTCTTGTAATCCTTGAATTCGTGCATTATGTGCAGACACCACTTTGCTATTATTCAAGAAGATTACAGGCGGGTCTTCGCTTAACTCTTGATATAACTTTTTATAAATTCCTTTTCGCTTTTCAATATCCAACGTTTCTAATGCTTGCTTAGCTAATTCATCTACTTTCGGATTATAATATCCATCATAATTTCGTTTACTTGTTGAGACAAACTCTTCAATCGTTCCGCTCGGATCATCAATCATTGGCGTAGATACCATCGCTAAATCATAATCACCTTTTATCACTTTTGAAATCATCGTATTAAAGTCCATATATTCTGGGTTAAACTCCACACCAAGCTTTTTATAATCTTCTTTCATCACAGGAATCATTACATCATTTATTTTACTTGCTGATGAGGCAAAATAACTTACTTTCAATTTTTGTCCATCTTTTTCACGAATTCCATCCGAACCCGCTTTCCATCCAGCTTCATCCAGTAATTTCTTCGCCTTCTCTAAATTATACTCATATTTATTAATGCCCTCTTCTGTATACGCCCATGAAACTGGCGTAATCGGTACATTAACGAGTGACGCATATCCTTGGAAATACGTATCAATAACCTTTTGACGCTCTAATCCGTAAATAAATGCTTGGCGGACACGTTTATCTTTAAAGTATGGCTTCTTATAATTCATTTTAATGTAGCCATAAGAGCTTCCTGTATACACATTAATATTAGCAAAACCTAAATCTTTTAATTGCTCAATGGTCTCCACGTTTGTCGTAAAACCATCATAATCTACTTCTCCTGCTTGAAATTGTTGTAACTTCGTATCACCCTTTGTAATTTTATAAATAAAGTGCTCAATCTTCGGTTTTCCTTCAAAATAATTTTCATTTGCTACAAATCGAACCTCTTGACCAGGAATATATTTATCCAATTTATAAGCTCCTGCCCCCACCGGCTTTCCATATAACTCTTTTAAGTACTCCAAGTGTCCTTGTTTATACTCCCTCCCATAATAAGCTTTAGATATAACTTCTCCACCGATTAATGATAATGTTTGAGCATTTACCTTTTCAGTCGTAATCGTAATTGTTTTCGGATTAATGATTTGAATTCCTTCAATAGAGGTTGCCTTTCCTTCTTTATAAGCTTGCCCACCTTTTATTGCTGTTTGGCTTATATCAGTCGCACCACTATAAGTTGGATCATGTAATAACGTTAATGTAAATGCTACATCATCTACAGTTAACGGTGAACCATCACTAAACTTTAAATCATCTTTCAAATGGAATGTATATGTAAGCTGATCCTCCGAAATCTCCCACTTTTTCGCTAATATTGGAATTGGCTTTCCTTCCTTATCGAGTCCAACAAGGGGCGCGAAGATAGCTTGCGTTATATTACCATCCCATCCATTCTCCATAAAGTGCGGCAGGAATATCCCTCCAGGACTCGGCATTCCAACTACAAAAGTATCTTTTCTTTCTTTTACTTTTGTAGGACTTTTTGCTTTGTCGCTTGCTTTAATAAATTCATCTTTTACTTTTGGTACGTTCCCGGCTTCATTTGTACTTGCTTCCTCTTGACCACATCCGGCTAGTAATACCGATACACTAAGAAATACAGCAAGTGCTCCTTTAAAAGTATTTTTCATTGCCCTCTCACCTTTACCTTCCTAATTTTTATCGATGCAGGAACATAGGCCTCCTCCCTGTAATTATCTTTATTTTTCCTATAAAAATAGTATGAATTAATTTCAAGATTATTCCTTTCCTTTAAACATGTCAATCACTCTCTTTTATTTCTTATTAAAAAATTAAAAATTCACTTCTATTCGTTCCATATGAAACATAGACTACTAATAACCAATTACCAAAAAGGGGGCGAAAACATGGACAACCTATTCCAATACGTCCTGCACTACGTATTATTAACAATCATGATAGTCGGGGCTCTATTACTATTCCCATTCTTCCCAAAGTTCGTCCTCTTTTTAGCTTTTTTTATTATGCTCGGGATCGCTATTATCATTTCAACAAGGGAAGATACGACACAAAAAGAAAACAGAGTTCAGCGTGTAAAGCTGTAACTCTGTTTTTTTATTTTCAATCCTGATTCGCTGTTACACATACTTATGTCTCGGGAAATAAGTAACCGATCAAAAAAAACTAATATCATTTATGTTTTACAATCTATGCAAATTACGGAACAAAGATGTATCAAATTTACTGTTTCACGTGAAACACAATTTTTATTTTTCTCTTAAAGTAAAATATCAGTATAAAAAAGCGAATCCCTTCAGCAAAGCTGAAGGGATTCGCTTTCTACTTTTTACTCCACAATATTCTCTAACTCATTATATAAATCCGCTCGTAACAACTCTTTCTTCGTTTTTTCTTCATACAATTGTTCAAGCATTTCAACACCAACTACCTCTTCCATCTTACACTCAAGCTTATATATATCTTCTTCTACATGCATTAACTCTGTTTCAATCTCCTCAACATTCCTAGCTTCTTTCTTTTTTACAGGAGCTGTTTCCATACTTTTTCTTCCTTGGCGTTGCTGCTTTATTACTTGTTTCTCAAGTTTCTCTTCCCACTTTTGACGAGCCCATGCATAGTTCCCTACAAACTCAAATAATTTATGCTCATCAATCCAATACGTCTTTTCAAATAACTTATTTAAAAAATAACGATCATGTGAAACAGCTAAAATCGTTCCATTATATTGCTCAAGAGCTTCCTCTAAAACTTCCCTTGATTCAATGTCGAGATGGTTTGTCGGCTCATCTAAAATTAAAAAATTGATATCTTGATACATAAGTTGCGCAAGTCTTAATCTCATTTTTTCTCCACCGCTCAGTTGCGTTACTTTCTTAAACACCGCTGGACCATAAAATAAAAACTTAGCTAATATATGTCTCGCTTCTCCCTCTGTTACAGCTACATATTCCCTGAAAGCCTCTAATACATTACTCTTCATATTTCCGTACGCATGCTGTGATAAATAACCGATTTTCACACTACTGCCAATCCGAATTTCTCCAGCGTCTGGTTTTATTTCTTCTAATAATAACTTTAGTAGCGTTGTCTTTCCTGTACCATTACGACCGACGATAGCCGCACGCTCTTGAAAACGAACATGTAAATTCGCTTCGTTAAATAAAGGATGGTCAGCAAATCCTTTACTCACTTTTTTCATTACAACAACATCTTTCCCACTTCTCTCTTGGCCTTCAAACTGAAGTCCCATTTGTTTTCGTTCTAAAATAGGTTTCTTTAGTTTCTCTATACGTTCCAGTGCACGTTCCATACTTCTCGCTCTCTTATGCAATCCTTCATTCGGAGGATTCGCCTGATTTGCCCATTCACGTAGTCGCTTAATTGCTTCTTTCATTTTCTTTATTTTCTTTTGCTGTTCTTGATAAGCCTGAAACTCCTGAAGTAACCGTTCTTCCTTTTCCTCAACAAACTGAGAATAGTTCGTATGATACACGTGAATCTCTCCATCTTCTAAATCAAAAATCTTCGTTACAACTTCATCAAGGAAATAGCGATCATGTGAAATGACCATAACCGTACCATTGTATTCTTTTAAAAACTGCTCTAGCCATTCTACGGCGAATAAATCTAAATGATTAGTTGGTTCATCTAATAGAAGTAAATCTGGTTTCTGCAATAGCATGTATGCAAGGCTTACCTTTGTTTGTTCCCCACCACTTAACTCCAGAAATGACCGAGGAAATAGTTCTGTCACCTGTAGACCATTTGCTACCTTCATCATATTCGCTTCTATTTCATAACCACCAAGAAACGCAAACTTTTCTTGGATTACTCCGTACCTCTCCATTAATCTTTGTAAAGTAGACGGTTCCCGTTCTTCCGCCATATTTTTTTCTAAAGTACGCATTTCTCTTTCTAATTCCTTTTCTGCTTTAAAAGCCGAACTCAATACATCATATACAGTCATACCCTCATCAAATTTCGGAATTTGTGCCACATGACCAATACGTGTACCTTTCTTCATATGAATGGCCCCTGCATCCAAACTTTCCATTCCAGTTAGAAGCTGAAAGATTGTTGTCTTCCCACTACCGTTACGACCAACTAATCCAACACGTTCACCATTCTTTATTTCAAGCGATATATTTTCAAATATGATGTTTCCACCAAAAGATTTCGTTACATTATTTACACTACAAATTGTCATTTTCCGTACTCCTTTCAATATAAAAAACCATAGGAAAGAAACATTCCCCATGGTTTTCGGCATAGAAAAAGGAAGCCAAATAGCTCCCTTTTCACACGTTTATTAAAAATGGGTGAAGAGATTTCTATTGTTCAATAGCTACTATGCAATTGTTAAAAAAGGACAGACGTATCCCGTTAACAACTACATCATGAAAAATCGCACGACAAAAATAGATATAATCTAAAAATTTGGCACGTGCAGCTAAAGAACGTTTCATCTCATTCACCTCTTTCGTACGGAATTTAATACTTACTTCTTTATTATACTTTCCCATTTCATGTTTGAATAGTCATTTTTCTGAAAATAATGAAGATAGACTAAACATTTCAATAAGTGACATCAAATCTTACAAAACTGTTATGTTCACGTAATAGAAAGCGATAGTACGAAAAGCTGCCTCCCTATACAATAAAGATGTAAACAAGAGAGACAAACAAAAGGAGGAAACGATCATGATGAAAGAAATCGTAAAAGCAATCTTTGAGGTATTAGTGAACGGACAAGCAGTTGTAAAAGAACTAAATGAACTATAAAAAGGAGTGAAGGAATATGATGAACATGGTAAAAATGATTTTACACGCTCTAGTTGATGCAAAAGCAGTTAGCCAAGAATTAAACCAACAATAAAAAGGGGTAAATGAATATGAAGAAAGCCATTATTGTAATCGCAAGTACAGCAATTGCCTTATACACAATAAAAAATAGAAAAAAGAAACATAATAAAAATGATTTATATTATCCATACACATTATTAAAGAAAAAATAAAAGACAAGGTACCCTGTTGTAATGAGGATATCTTGTCTTTTATTTTTCCTATTCCTTTTAAAGGATTTCCTTCTCCTTTTCCCGAATGTATTAAGCGGGATTTTTACACATATTTTAAAGGGGCATATATACAAATGGATACACAACAACTATACTTTTTAAACGATATCGGCAAACAAAAACCAGAAAGCATTCGGAATAGAAGCGCTGCATGTCCTTTTTGTGACAGAGAAAATTTAACGGATATTTTAGCAAATGAGGGCTCAATTATTTGGCTAAAAAACAAATTCCCTACATTAAAAGATACATTTCAAACGGTGCTAATCGAAACAGATAATTGTGAAGACCATATTGCGACATATACAGAAGAACATATGAGATTGCTAATTCGTTTCTCCATTAAACATTGGTTAGACTTACAGAAGAATGAAGAATTCACATCTGTGATTTTATACAAAAATCACGGTCCATTCTCAGGCGGGAGTTTGCATCATGCACACATGCAGATTATCGGAATGAAATATGTAGACTATCTCGGTAACGTAGAACAGGACAACTTCCGAGGAGTCATTGTACAAAAAAACGAACGCATTGAACTCAATATTTCAGATCGTCCTATTATCGGTTTTACTGAATTTAATATCATCATTGCAGATATTGGATGCATAGATGAACTAGCAAATTATATTCAGCAAACTGTACGTTACATACTGACAGATTTCCATAAAGGATGTAGTAGTTATAACTTATTCTTCTATTACTTAAACGGAAAAATCATTTGTAAAGTTGTTCCTAGGTTCGTCGTTTCACCATTGTATGTAGGATATAAAATACCACAAGTTTCCACAAAACTAGAAGACGTGAAAATACAACTCGCGCAGTACTTCACGAGCGAAAAAGATGCAATTATTCATAAAAAAACAGAGTAGGTATAGAAAACCTACTCTTTGATTACACCTTTATTTCGATAGTACACATCTTCTAATCCGATGTTATACTTCATGTTATTATCCGTCCACTCTGGACCCAGATTACCTGGCCATCCAGATGTATTTGCTACATATTTTAGTAATGCAAAATCCGTCAAACCTTTTTGCACCCCGCGCTTATATCCTTTCATTAAATGCGGCATTGCAATTTGCGCATTTGTGCGCGGATCTTTCAACTCTTCATCAGTTAAATGCTCTGGTGCAAGGCCACCGCCACGGTGCAATTGAAACAATCCGAATGAAGTTCCGTTATCTCCAACACTTCTTGGATTTAACCGGCTTTCATGTTCAGCAATTGTAAGAGGTATCCATTCTGGAAGATTGACTTTCTTTGCTTCCTCTATAATAATTTGTTTCATTTGTTTTGCTTCTTCTGAGTCAACATAGCTTGTCTCATTCACTAATTTGCCCATTCCTTCAGACTTTCCTTGGAAATATAAGTACACCCCAAGAACAACTAAAAATCCTACAAAGAATTTCTTCACTACCACTACCTCTTTCTCCGCTGAAATTTGTCCCCTTTCAGCCTTCTTCCCTTTACAATTACCCACATTCTATCATTCTCTTACCCTTTTATCATAGCAAATAACTATATATATTATCATCATGCTTTAGACCGATTTTGTGAAAAAACAGCTGGTAAATACGTGCAAAAATGTAACTTTCATAGACTACAACGTATTTCTTGTATATAATTGTAAATTGAACTCTACATATAGAATAGGAGCAGACCAAATGAAAAAGTGCATAATACTCTTGTTCAGCATTTTACTACTTATTCCTATCCACACCTCTGCACAAACATCACCAAAACCAAAAGTACTTGTTTTATACAGTACAAAAGACGATAAAATTACAAATAATATTCAAATCCTTAATACTCAATTAGGACATTTTACAAACGATATAACTACGAAAAGTTTAAAAAAGGCTAATGAAATTACTAATTCATCTTCTTATACACATATTGTTTATATCGGTGAACAAAAAGAAGAGTTTCCTATTGAAACGAAGCAACTTCTAGAAAATTTCTCAGGTCCAGTATTAGTTTTAGGACAAAATGTTGAACAATTATCTAATCGCTTTTCTTTCATTACCCTAAAGGCTGATGATATACGAGTTAATAAAATCGAATATCCAAGCCATAAGCTTAAAAACACTTTAGAAGAGGAACGATTGATTCAATCTTTTGATACAAATGGCACTGTTCTTGCTAACACTGTAAGTTCAAATAGCAAGAACCCACTAATCGTTCAGCATGAAACATCTTATTACGTCGCAACGCCACACCTCTTTGACTGGATGTCTCATTACGTTGGTGAAATGTTATTTTCTTACTTTGGACAAAAGCCAACGACAAATAAAGTAGAGACTTATTTGCGTCTTGAGGACGTTCATCCGGCCGCAGATATAAATCAATTAAAAGAAATTGCTGAATTACTAAAAGAGAAAAAGATTCCTTACATGATCACTGTTATTCCTGTATATAAAGATCCTGATACAGGTAAAACACTGCATTTAAAAGATAAACCCGAACTAGTCGATCTTTTACGCTCTATGCAAGATGATGGTGCAGCAATTATTATGCATGGTTATACGCATCAATTTTATGATAGTGAAACTGGGGAAGGTTTTGAATTTTGGGACGTAAAAACAGATCAACCAATTCGTCAACCGAAGCATGAAAAACCAAAAACAAAAGATGATTTCCCTAATATCGAAGCATATAATGCATATGTAAAAAAAGGGGAAGAGTTTGAAGAAAAGTATACGACTGATCATATTGAAAAAGGTATTCAAGAACTTGTAGATGCCAAACTATATCCTGTCGCATTTGAAGCACCTCATTACACGATGTCTCAAAAAGGATATGAAATATTATCAAGGTACTTTTCAACTTATGTAGGACAACTGCAGTTAAGTGATACAACTTGGAAATCCATGCACTCACCATTCTATACAAGTACCCCATCATTTTTACACGGGATGAAATTAATGCCTGAAACAGTTGGCTTTATTGAAGAAGATAAGCCACATGCTATTGCAAAGATGAAAGAACGTGCTGTATCTGTTGCTAAATTATCCGATGGAGTTATTGGTGCCTTCTATCATCCTTACTTAGGTGTGAAACCATTAAAAGAAGTACTAAAGGATCTAGAAAGCATCCCAAATATAGAATGGATTGATTTACAAAAAGAAACAAATGAAGTGAAAATGAAAGATATTCATATCACTACTAATAAAGATGGCATTCACGTTGAAAAGCCAAAAAGCGCAAGTGACGTAATGGATTATGTAAAACAATATGGATTCTTCCTTATACTTGGTTTCTTCGTCATTGTCTTTCTCTTATTATTAAGACGTGCGAAAAAATTAGAATCCTAATACAAAACCACCAAGCAAAATGCTTGGTGGTTTTTTTAGCTTAAACCAAAACGTGGCATGTTATTAATAACCCATTGATTATTCTCATAAATCAATTCAACTTCTACTTTTTCCGTTATATTATCATAATCATTATACGTTTCTACCTGCGCTTTTATTTTCCCATCCTTTAACTCGGCAGAAATAATTTTTGTGAATTTAGTTGCTGCTTTTGATCCTGGGTCTCCAATAGCATAGTGCATTTTTCCATTTAACTCTTTAATATACTTACTCTTCATATACTCTGCTATAAATGATTTTGAGAAGTACGTAGATAGCGTAGTCTCTAAATTATCTTTCTTATTATAAATAGGGTTCACTAATTCCCCGTATGAAAAATCCCCTACTCGTTTCGGGTTTCCTGTTAGTGCAGCCATTTGAACATTAGTAAGTTCCTTCTGTGCATTCCATACTTTCTGTAACATAACATCATCTGCTAATTTCTTATCTTTTTCTTCATTTGATTTCTTTGTATCTAGATTTAAAATTGTTCCATTAACCGTATAAAGATACATATCTCCTGCTACAAAATATAAATAAGATTTAGTTGGTTCAACCGCTTTATTATAAATTAACTTTTCATTTCCACCATTCATTTTCTTCTTATATACTCCATCCTTTTTTATATAATAAAAAGTATCCCCTTTCACATTCATCTGCAAGGCATCCTTTACCAATAACTTTTCATTATTTTGTTGAACGTCTATTTCATATATGCCATGCTCAGCTTCATTTGTTTCAAAAGGTAACGAAAAGTCGACAACAGCATATAATTCTTCATTATTATACGTAGCACTAGATATTGTTGCATAATTTTCTTTTGACCAAGTTTTATTATCTTTTGTCACTTGTGTTCCACGATTTTTATTCCAATGTAGAATACTATCATCTATCGTTCGAGACCAACCAGAATTTTTAAATGCCGCTTCTTCTTCCTGTCCCGTTTTTAAATCCATTTTTACAATCCCTACAATATCAAAACCACCATGCTCAGAATATTTTTTCGGATAAAATAAAGTTTGATCTTTTATATAAACATAATTTGTATCTGCTTTTAACGTATCTAACTTTTTATTAGATATATCATACTTCATTAAAGAAGATAATCCCGCATTCTTATCTTCATCCGTATGAATAAAATATAAAGCTTTGTTTTTTATATTTATGTAAGAAGCATTTACACCTTCCACTACACGTTCCGAAGTCTGAAATTGATCTTTCGTACGATAAATGCCTCCTGTATTTTTATCACCATCTACAGAATAGTAAATCCAACCTTTACTCTCTGCCATCTTCCCTTGGTTAGAGATGTTTCCAACCAAATTCCCGTCTTTCTCATTTTCTTTCATCTGTTTTTCAACTACTGGATCAATTTGTACTTCTTTATTTTCTTGTGTTGCGTTTGAATTTATAGTCTTTTTTTCTGTTTCACAACCAAACGCTGCAAGTGAAAGTGCACCAACCATAATTGTAATAGCTATTTTTTTATATGCTTTCCCCATTTTCTCCCCTACTTCCTTCATCAAATTAAACACATCATAAATTATAGAAAATATTAGAAAAAATATCCATAATAAAAAGGATAAGAGTAACTCTCCTATCCTTTCAAATAAAGTGAAACTTTAATCAGTGGGGGTTTTGTCCATCCCCCACTGATTATTAGTTGAACCAATCGGGCTTTTACGGGCAGTTGATCTCCCACCTAACTCCTCCGCATTAGTCGAATTTTGAGGTGGGAGTCTTACTGCTCGTTAATGCGGGGTAAAATTGAATCGTATTTTCATATATCGTTTTCGCAACCTTATCAACAGATACGTTTTTTATAACACTAATTTCCTTTAATACCTCTCGAATCATTCTCGGATGCGTCATAACATCCTCATGAAATTCCCACGGTCCATCTGTTTCTACCATCATATATTCAAGTGGATAATACGAAACAATTTTTCTAATTTTGTCCTTATGTAAAACATCTGGTGTGATAGAAATATAATAACCGTTCCTCATCATCCGTTTCATTGTTGTTTCACTTCCTTTAAACCAATGAAAGTGTGCACGTGAAACTTTATATTTCTCTAGTAAATCACATACAATATCAGCATCTTCATACACTGCATGCAATATAATGGGTAAATCATATTTACTAGCTAGTTCAACAAATCGTTGTAACACTGATATATATGAATTGATAGTAATACGCTTATCTTCTTTTCTTAAATAATACGGTAAGCCTACTTCACCAATCGCAACTATGTCTTCTACATGCTCTTCAATTAATTTATAAATTTGCTCACATTCTTCTTTATGAATCGGTTGCTCCGGATGAAAACCTATCGCTGGATGTACAAAAGGATATCGCTTTGCTAAAGATAAAGTTTCTTTACATGATTGATAATTCATAGATACCGCGATAAGCCCCTGTATCTCTTTACTATGTTCCACATCTTTAAGTAATCTACTTTTTTCTTCATCCTTATATTGGTCAACATGTATATGACTATCAATCCATTTCATCTTTATTCCCCCATAAAAAAAACAAGAAAGGATCTCCCTTCTTGTTTTATCATCTATATTATTTAACAATTAAGTTTGTTATGATATCAAATAATCCAATACATACTACGGCAACAGTAAAGTAGCTACAGAAATCTTTAATTGGAAACTTCACTACTTCTTCTTTACGCATCCCAGTTTTCTCCCTTCTTACTATATCCCTAATTATTTTATCTATTTGTATCTATTATGCAAAAAATATGACAAATTTACTATCGAATTAACTTACGTAAACCTTACAATGTTGTAAGGTTTATAAAAAGAGCCTCATCTAAATACAGATGAGGGCTATTAAAAAGTAGTTGGTTTTTCATTCTTCATTAATATTACAAACAGAAAGTAATACAGTGAGACTTTCTAATTACACTATATGAAATTAACTATCTTTTAACCATCGAATTACATTACAGAAGACTTACATGTTTGTAAGCTATGTGTAATGTAATTCGATAGTTTCTCTTACCTACATCTCGTACAATAAAGTTAGAAAGCAAGCCAAATAAGAAGAACACTCACATAACCAAATTACATTGCTAGTAGCTACTCTTCTTATACCTTTCACTCATGCTACTACTATGTACCCCCCTTCCCCTTTATATAATAAAAAGAGCCTTAGTCCATATAGACTAAGGTTCTTTTATGAACCTTAAAATACCCCTACCTAGTATTTTTATTTTCGACAAAAAATAGGTGGGGGTATAATCTGCTATCTCATCGTTAAAAGTTTACTCTTCGCATTAATAGGAATATTTACAGCTTCAATTTCTTCAATCGCCTCTCCGTAGCGTCCTTTTGCATACACCTTTAACGCTTCATCTCTCTTTAACATATGCTTAACAGTCTTCTTTATTTTTTGTTCTCTTCCACGTTCGTCAAATGCAATAAATTCATATTCATACCACTCATCACCAATATGCTGACCAATTGTATTCACGACCGTATAGTATTCTTTCGTCTTATAAAGTGGATTATATTTATCGATAACTGGTCCAAGTTTCGTAGGAAGTAACATTACTACTATCACTATCATCGCTATTATAGTAGCGATCATTTTTTTCTTCATAATCAATCTTCCTCCTCTGCATGATATATATACATCCATTTTAAAAAGAAGGAATAAAATCTACTATTGAATCTCATTACATTACACTTACATTTTTGTAAGAATTAAAAAAGGTGAACGAATTTACTCGTTCACCTTTTAGCTCGCTTTAAAGCCACCGCCAAGTACATCACGTACATCATGAATAACAACGAAAGCATCTTCATCTACTCGACTAATAACCTGCTTTAACTTAACAAGCTCTTGTTTATTTATAACAACATATAACACTTCTTTATTTTTACCAGTATATCCGCCGCGTCCTTCTAATACAGTGACACCGCGTGTCATGTTTTTCGTAATAGTTTCACGGATTAAATCCGGTTGATTTGAAATGATTGTAACAGCTGTTTTTGTATCCATTCCTTCTACAATGAAATCAATCACTTTTGCTCCGATGAATACTGCAACAAGTGTGTACATTGCTTTTTCTTGCCCTATTATAAATACAGAACCAGCAATTACCACAATATCAATAATAAGTACGCCTTTACCAACGCTCCACCCTAAATATTGATTGGCTAACCGAGCTAAAATTGCCGATCCTCCTGATGTACCTCCAGCTTTGAACATACAGCCTAATCCGACACCGACAAATAAGCCAGCGAATAGAGCCGCTAATAACGTATCACTATTTACATGATACTCAATATGTTCCGTAACATATAAAAACAAGGATGTTTCTACAATCCCTAAAATTGTATAAACCATCGTTTTCTTATCAAAAAATTTATAACCAATAGCTAGTAAAATTGCATTTATAGCAAAGTTTACAATCCCCGGCGACCAATCAAATAAATAGTACGTAACAACCGTTAAACCAATAATTCCACCCTCTGATAAACGGTTTGGAATTGCAAAGTAATTAATACCAATTGCGAATAATAATGAACCAATTGTAATTAGTGTTATTTCCTTTATACGTTGATTAACCATAGTTCATACCTCCCCCCATTTGACATTGTATCACTATCTCCTAGAGGTTTAGAAGTTGTTTTTATTGCGCATTTTTACTCTTAAAGATCGGGATATTATGTTTAAACAAAGGGGTGATTAATTATTCATATTCGCTCTAACTGTACGGACAAATCGCTCCACATTCCCCTTCTGAATATACTTAGCTCGAATGGTTTCATGATTACAAGTACATTCGAAATGCGGACGAAAATCTATGCTATCTATATGCAAATATGAATAATCTTTAAATGTTGCAGGATAGTATGGAAATTTCCCATAAAAGAGAAGACGTCTAGTAGTAGCAGCAAAAATCCCTTGTTGATACGATAGCGTAAAATTATCCTTCTCAAATATCCCTACGACAAAAGCCAAAATCTTTTCATCATCTTCTATATACTTTTTTACGCTCAATAAAAGCTCATTCATGCATATCCGATACGATAAACTTAACTAAATCTATATAATTCAATCAAATTTACACAAGTTAGTGCTTCAAAGTGTTCTCGCAACCCCGAAGGGACGAGGGGTATAACACTCCACACGAGGCAGTATCGTTACCTCCTATTATCAAGCATTTATTTTACCCATCTTGATAAATTTATCGACGCATTTACATCCCTATCATGATGGCTATTGCATGCAACACAACGCCACTCACGTATTTTTAAACTCCACTGTCCTTCTGATTGAACTGAATGGTCGTATTTAACTCCGCAACATGAGCAAATCTTACTTGAGGCGAACCATTTATCAGCTTTTACATACGCAATGCCGTACTTCTCACACTTGTATGATAAACATTGAAAGAAGAAGTTTAATTTTTGAAATGAAAATGCTTTCGATAGTTTTTTGTTTTTTAACAGGTTTGAGATAGATAAGTCTTCCACAACAATCCTCATTGGTTTGGTTTTCACCAATTTAGCTGTTGCTTGATGGATATGGTTATTTCGGATATTCGTAATTTTCCTAGATAACCGCAGGTGCTCAGTTTTAGCTTTTTCATATCCGGCAGATTGAATTTTTACACCTTTTTTAATCTCCTAGACATATCTCTTTGCGCTGACTTTTTCCTTTTCAAAAGTTTTTTAACCTTAGCATCTTTGTTTATATTTCGTTCTTTCATACCATTAGAAGCTACAAACAGCTCTTTTAAACCAACATCCACACCAATCGACTCATCGGTTAGTTCTTGTGATTCAAAGTCTTCTTGGAACCCTACACTCATCCACCAGTGACGACCATCAAATGTAACTCTTGGATTGGATGGTTTTTTTGTTTCTTGGTAGTTGTTGGCTTGTTTTCACTTCTCCAATGGACTGAATATGAACTACTTTCTTTCCTATAATCAGTCTTTCATAATTGGCATAAAATCCTTGGATTAAATCTTTTTTGGATTTATAAGAAGTGTGATAACCATTTTTGTACTTTTTGAACGAATGTTTCCTCGCCGTATCAAAATCTTTTGAAGCCTGTTTGGGAACTTGTGCGTTGATGTCTTTTAACCACTCATATTTCTTTCGCTTCTTGATCTTTGTAAATCGTTTCTGTAAAGCTAACTGTGAAACAGATTTTCCAAATAGCTTATAATATCTATCACTCATTCTTTTACAATAGTTATAAGCGAATCTTGCAGCACCGGCATGGTTTCTAAGCACTTGTTCTTGTTCAGGCGTTGGAATCAGTCTGACTTTCTTCGCTAATATCATCAGAATGTAACTCCTTTAATGAAAGATTTGTTCTTCTGAATCGTAGCGTGTTCCACCAGCATTCTCCTGAGACTACTCGGATGCAAACCTGTTAATTCTGATACTTGACTAACTCGTGAAAATTTCATTATTATTCTCACCCCATTGAACCAAAGATAGCACGTACGTTCGGTATTTTCAATGAAGTTTGATAGATTTAATTAAATGTATCTTGTTCAACTAAGGGCGCAATTCCTTAGCCAGTTCTCTTATGAACTTCTCATGTTTTCACATGAGCGCAGACTATATGTTTATCTCTTTAGAGATAGAGGATTTTTCCACCACCATAGGCTTGTGGTGTACTCTCGTCAGTTATACGAGATAGTCGTTGAACGTTCATCTTATCCATTTTGACTTAGATGATTCGAGGCGGAAGACCCATTGCTCTAGTGTTTAGGATTTAACCATGCACCATCTGATTGATTTTTTCTGCTTTCGCAACATTCACGCTCACCATTTCTAGACACGTTGTAGTTCAATCAGCTTTAGGGATTGCCCGCAGTTAACCCTCACTACTAGCCAATCACTTGACTAGCAGGGCTTACTGATATATTTAATTAACTTTCGTTATAATTGGTTAAATAAATCGTAACAGTTAGTTACCCTCCAAATACTATTCTTGAAAAGAATCCATGGATTATTACAGACCGGTGTAACTCCTTTATAAAGTATGAAACGCGTTTCCTGTCAAAGATATTTCAAAAAAATAATCCGTTATGCAACTTACACATAACGGATTAAAACTAAACGGTAGAGCGTTCCACAAGTTCATATGGAATTTCCACCTTTTCTTGTTTAGAACTTTCATCACGTATTTGCCTGTAAAACATTTCAAAGGCCTTTTTACCTATTTCCTTTAAATTTTGATCAATGGTTGTAAGTTGTAACACTTGCGAAATAGGTTGATTATCAAAGCCAATAATCGCTAAATCCTCAGGAACTTGAATACCTAATTTTTCAGCTTCTGTCATAACCCCAATCGCAACTTCATCTCCTGCTACTATTAATGCTTCGGGAAGATGCTGCATCCCCTTTAATTTATGAGCCACTTTCACACCATCTTCTAATGTAAAACATTCTGTAAAAATCCATTCTTCATTCACTTCTTCATCTATAGATTGCAATTGCTGTTTATAAACATCAAAACGTTTTTGACTACTCGGACCTAATTTCCTTCCCGTACAATAACCAATTTTTTTATAACTTTTCTCAATCAAATAATCCATTCCTAATTGAAAAGCTGCCGAATGGTTCGTATATACACTTGAGATATTTGAAATATCATTATCTTCACAAGCAACGATTGTCCCATAGGAAGCATACGGCTCTATCGTTTCCCAATCATTCGCACGAGAACAAATAATAAGGCCATCCAATTGTTTTGTTTTTAACATATGTAAACTTTTCATTTCTTCTTTTTTATTATAATTCGTTTGGCAAAGTAGCACTCTGTAATTATGAGCTAACGCCACCTCCATCATCCCGCCCACCATCGCATCAAAACATGGATGATTAATATACGGTAAAATCACACCAACAATATTCGTTTTCCCTTTTGATAAATGAACGGCATTTGCGTTTTGTGAGTAATTCAACTTCTCAACTATCTCCATAACCGCTTTCCTTTTTTCTTCACTTACATATGGATGATCATTCAATACTCTCGAAACAGTCGTAACTGAAACTCCCGCCATCTTTGCAATATCTTTAATATTAGCCATACACTCACCTCTACTTTTAACTTAATGAATTCCATGAACATATGTCAAACTTTCTCATCATTACGCCTTCATTCGTTTTTCTTACAAAAGTGTAATTTTCCTGTAAGCTAATTCGATAGTTACTCTCTGCTTTTTTTCATACAATTAAGTCAGAAACAGGGCAACAATTATTCGAAAAGGAGCGGATTCATATGATGAACAAAATGAAATCAAACAATTTTTTAAATACAATGGGCATGGTATTTTCCGCTCTAATCAATGCTAAAGCTGTTGCTTCTACATTAAACAAGTAAGGAGAATGTATGATGAATAACATCACTTTTAACAAATTAGATTTTTTAGGACTAGCTAGTGGCTCTCTTCTTCTTACTGCTTTTATTTACGCCGCTACGCTTGTATAACTTTTGTGTCCCCTTTCCCCTTTATTATAAATAGTAATAGAAAAGACGACCGTCTATGCCCGGTCGTCTTTTCTTACTTTTGATTTGATTGCAAAGTTTCCTTTAGCTCATCAAACTTCTCATTTAATTGATCTGTCATCATTTTCATAGCTGTCTTTCGATCTATTTGTTCTTCCGCATCAATTTGAATTGGATCTCCAAAAATTAATTGTGCCTTTTTCCCTTTTATTAATTCTTTTACACTTGATGGACCAACATAAGCTGCCGGTACTAACGGGACATTAGAACGCAATGCAATCGTAACAGCCCCAGCTTTTAATGAAACGTCTTCTGTTGATCGTGTCCCACTCGGAAAAATCCCTACTACTTTCCCTTCTTTTAATAGGCGTGACGGAATTTTGAGTGTACTCGGTCCTGGATTCGCACGATCTACAGGGAATGCATTCACATTTTTAAAGAACCAATTTTTGAACTTCCCTTCAAATAACTCTTTTTTTGCCATGTAATGAATTTGGGTCGGGTACATCCCTGTAGCTAACATTAATACATCCATAAAACTTGTATGTGTACACGCAACAACATATGGGCCGCCTTCTGGTAACTTTTCTCTTCCTTGCACTTCTACTTTCCCAGCTGTTTTAAATATATATTTTAACAAAAATGTAATTGGTTTATACATTTGTTTCGTTCCTTTCTGAACATCCGAATTATAGTCATTCTCTTACAATGATTATAACACTAAGTTTTAGGAGTTGGTAATAAAAATAAGTATTAATTGTTAAATTTCAATTCTTACAAAAGTGTAATTTTCTTGTAAGCTAATTCGATAGTTACTTCCCCAAATATTTCATACAATTAAGTCAGAAAGAAACAACAACTATTCGAAAAGGAGCGGATTCATATGATGAACAAAATGAAATCAAACAATTTCTTAAACACAATGGGCATGGTATTTTCCGCTCTAATCGACGCAAAAGCTGTTGCTTCTACATTAAACAAGTAAGGAGAATTCATGATGAATAACATCACTTTTAACAAATTAGATTTTTTAGGATTAGCTAGCAGCTCTCTTCTTCTTACTGCTTTTATTTACGCTGCTACGCTTGTATAACTTTGTGTCCCCTTTCCCCTTTATATAGAAAAAGACGACCGTCTATGATATGATCCCCTTATAGTAGACAGAAAAAAGAAAGCACATTAATCTGTTTACTATGGAGGGGATTTTTCTATGGGTAAAATTCGAGTAACTTATGATATGGAATTCAAGAAGAAAGCAGTAGATTTATATATAAAAGAAGGAATGGGCTATAAAACTGTTGCCAAGGAATTAGGAATTGATCACTCGGTCGTAAGGCGTTGGGTGAAATACTTTGAAGCCGAAGGAATCAAAGGGCTAGAAGAAAAACGTGGTAAAGCGAAAGGATCCGGTTTAGGCAGACCAAGAACGAAGCCAGAAGATCCAGAAGCAAAGATAAAACGATTAGAAGCGGAAAATGAAATGCTAAAAAAGCTCTTAAAGATGTAAAAGGAGGAATGGAAGCTGTATCCAAAACGAAAAAATTTGAAATTATCCATGAGATGATAAACACAGGGCACACGGTTATCATGTTATGCGAGATTGCTGGTGTAACCAGAGGTGGATATTACAAATGGGTAAAGCGGTATTCAGCACCTTCTGAAAAACAATTGGAGGATGCTGAAATCAAGAAAAAGATTGTAACGTGCTATAAAAAACTGAAAGGAATTTATGGCTACAGAAGAATACAAGTTTGGTTGAAAATCACCTATAATCTTCATATTAATCATAAACGAGTACAGAGACTTATGAAGGAATTAGGTATCAGATCCGTTATTAGGAGAAAACGTCCTTATTACGGAAAGAAAGAAGCCTATGTGATTTCAGATAACCATCTAAACAGAGATTTTCAAGCTTCCAAACCGAATGAGAAATGGGTAACAGACATTACTTACTTAATTTTCAATGGACAGAGACTATATTTATCCGCGATTAAAGATCTATACAATCATGAAATTGTCGCCTATGAAATCAGCCGTAGAAACGACTTGAAGCTTGTGTTAGATACCCTGAAAAAGGCAAGAAAAAAACGAAATGCAAAAGGAATTCTTTTACACAGTGATCAAGGGTTTCAATATACATCTCGACAATATAACCAATTACTAAAAAAATATCAAATGAAGGCAAGCATGTCACGAAAGGGAAATTGTTGGGACAATGCTTGTATAGAAAACTTCTTTAGTCATTTCAAGTCAGAGTGTTTCCATTTATACTCTTTCCGTAAGGCTGATGAGGTGAAAGTTGCCGTGCGCAAATATATGTACTTTTATAATTATCAAAGATTTCAAAAGAAATTAAATAACCTGAGTCCATATAAATATAGAACTCAGGTTGCTTAATTGTGCTTTTTAAAGACTGTCTACTTGACAGGGGTCACTTCACTATGCCCGGTCGTCTTTTTACATTTTTCTTTCTTTTAACTCTTTTAAAAGCTGTATCATTTCAGCTTGTTGTTTTATCTTCTTACGACCATTTCGGTTAATTGCTGCAAGCTCACAAGCAACTCCGACGGCGAAGAAAAACAATAAACTTTCTAACATGTGAAATCCTCCAATTGCCTATTAAACAGCTTGACGTAATTGCTCTTCTTGTAAAATTCGCTTGTTTATATTTTCTTCTTTTCTCTGACAAACGTTATTGCGAATAAGTGCTGCAATAACAAGTAAAGTCCCTATAATATCAAAAATCGTTATTCGATATCCTTGCATCATCATAATAACTAAAGTCGTAATCGGTACAAAATTAATAAATAAAATCCCATTAATGGACGATAAAATTTTCACACCATAGTTCCAAGCAAGTAACGCTACGATACCTGGTAATGTCATCATAAACAATAAATCATATTTCACGATAGAAATCGTTCCCATACTCGGAACCGATACGTATCCAAACGATGTAATGATTACAGTTATAATCCCTGTGACAGTCGTACCGAATACACAAGTCAACGTAGAATAACGTAATGTTGACCAATCGCTACACGTTTGACCACCCATCGTATAAATCACCCATCCTACAACCCCAACAAATATAAAGGCCAGCGAAAACACGTTATCTTTCAATGTTAAAAAGAAACTCATATCACCTTTCGTAATAACGAATATAGCTCCTACAAAAGCGATAATCATACTCGTTATCATATACTTTTTCGGTTTTACATGCTTATAGCCCCATAGAATACAAATAGAAATCATCGGCATAAGTGCTTCCATAATGGAGGCTACCATCACGCCTGATTTTCCCATTAACATTTGACCTAAAAATATAAGTACATTATATACAGTAAACGCCATCGTTCCGAAAAAGACGAGTAACTTTCCTCTTCCCTCTAAACGAAATGCCTGCTTTCCTTCTTTCGCTAACAACAATACAATCAGTACGATTGCCACCGCTCCATAGCGAATAAGCGAAAAATAAAATGGATCTATGTATTCTAGCGCATGATCAGCAACCGGAAACATTGCTCCCCACGACATACTTGCAATTAAACACGCTAAAGCCCCTATTATCATTTGACCTTTTTTCACCACAATCCCCCACTTCTTTCTATTTGCACAAAGAGAATTGTAAAAGAAAAAATATATCACGTAAAATGATTCAAAATGATGTTAACTATCACTTATAATGATAGTTAACATCAAGGAGGAGCATAAAATGGAATTAAGAGACTTACAAATCTTCCAAAGCGTTGCCGAACAAGGCAGTGTAAGTAGCGCAGCAAAGGAATTAAACTATGTACAATCAAATGTCACCGCGCGTATTAAACAACTAGAAAATGAACTGAAAACACCGCTCTTTTATCGTCATAAACGAGGCATGACTTTAACAGCTGAAGGAAGAAAAATGCTCGTTTATGTTAATAAAATTTTGCAAGATGTTGATGAGCTAAAACAAGTATTTTTAGATAGTGAAACACCCTCCGGTATATTAAAAATCGGTACAGTCGAAACAGTAAGTACATTACCTACTATTTTATCTTCTTACTATAAAAGCTATCCGAATGTCGATTTATCATTACAAGCAGGTCTAACAGAAGAATTGATTAGGGAAGTACTTAATCATCAATTAGATGGTGCCTTTATATCAGGTCCTATTAAACATCCACTAATCGAACAATACGATGTTAGTAAAGAGAAATTAATGCTTGTAACACAAAATAAAGCTTTTTATATAGAAGAATTTACAACAACGCCCCTACTCGTTTTTAATCAAGGATGTGGATACCGTTCGAAACTAGAACGATGGCTTAAAGATGAAGGTTTGCTCCCAAAAAGAATTATGGAATTTAATATATTAGAGACAATATTAAACAGTGTTGCACTCGGCCTTGGAATTACACTCGTACCACAGTCTGCTGTCCACCATCTTTCTAAAGCTGGTAAAGTACATTGTCATGCAATCCCTGAAAAATATGGTAGTATTTCAACGGTTTTCATACGCCGTAAAGATAGCTATATGACGAATTCAATGCGTAGCTTTTTAAAAACAATTGAAGAGCATCATCATATCAATATGCTTTAAAAGACATTCTTACGCGAATGTCTTTTTTTCTTACAAAAGTGTAAGCCTTCCGTAAGCTAATTCGATAGTTGCAGGCGATCATATTTCCTATAATTAAGACATAAAGCAGGGCAACAACAATTCGAAAAGGAGCGGATACGCATGATGAACAAAATGAAATCAAACAAATTTTTAAATACAATGGGCATGGTGCTATCCGCACTTGTCGATGCAAAAGCTGTTGCAACTACATTAAACAAATAAGGAGAGATTATAATGAACAACATTACTTTCAACAAATCAGACTTTATCGGACTTGCAAGTGGAGCTACTCTTCTTACGGCCTTCATTTATACACTTGCTCAAAGTCTTGTTTAATACTTTGTTTCCCCAAACCCCTTTATATATAGAAAAAGCTGCTTGTCTTATAGACAAGCAGCTTTTTAGTTTGTTTCATATATAATTTGACCTGTTTTCGTCATATCGTATCCGCCAATCGCTTTTAATTCATTATGAAATTCTTCCGATTGCAAAATATCTTTCACGACATCAATCAGCTCTTCATTTTCTTTATTCTTCAAAATCACTAAATCATACTGTTCCTTCATGATTGGAATAAAGTCTACATTTACAATCTGTGAAACCTTTTCTGAACCTACTCCTACATCAGCTTTTCCATTTGCGACTTGCGTGGCAACACCAAGGTGATTTGATTCTTCCCATTCATATCCACTAATACGTTCTTTATTTAACTTTTGAATTCGCAATTGTTCATCCACTAATACCCTAATACCTGAACCTTTTTCTCGATTTACAAATCGTATAGATGATTGAGATAAATCATCCCATGTTTTTATATTTTTCGGATTTTCCTTTTGCACATAAAACCCAACGTTCCTTGCTAATAAATTAATCATAGTACACGGTTGTCCAACTAAAATACGTTTTACGTAAGGAACATTATATGTACCCGTTTCTCCATCAAACAAATGAAGACTAACGATACTTCCTTCTCCTTGATACATTTTTATTAAACTCGTTAAACTACCTTGATATGCCCTTAATATATTTGAACCTATCAGGCGATTTTCTATACGTTTTGCCAACATATCTAACGTTAGTTCTTGTCCGCTAATAATACATGTATCCAAGCCTCTACTATCTTCGCTCTTTACAGGCGTACCTTGTATTCTCCCTGTTTTCATTTGCTTTATATATTGTTCTAAATCCGTTGCATCAATGCGCATCTGTCTACCGATTCTATAAGAAGGCAGTTCTCCTTTTTTAATTAGATCGTATACAGTTAATTTTGATACTTTTAATCGCTTCGCTACTTCTTCCGTTGTGTAGGAATGATGATCCATAGACGATTCCTCACTTTCTTCCTTCATTGTAACAAAGAAAAGAATTTTTCTCCTATATTTTAAAAACAACTACATCGTTCAAATTATATTCAATTATAACTAGTTATAATTAGTTATAATTAGTTATAATTGAATATATCAAAACGAAAGGGGATTTTTTTATGAACAAGTTTACATTACGATCCATCGGAGCACTTATACTTTCTTTTCTTCTTTTATTTAGCGTTGCATGTACAAGCGGAGATAAGAAAGAGAAATCAACTGCTAAAGAAGGAAAAACAGTTGAACTTACTATATCAGCTGCTGCAAGCTTACAAGATGCACTAAAAGAAATTGAAACAAAATATAAAGAAACAGAACCTAATATTAAGCTTTCTTTTAACTTCGGTGCTTCTGGTGCACTTCAACAACAAATTGAACAAGGTGCACCTGCTGATTTATTCTTCTCAGCAGCCGAAGATAAATTCCAAGCTCTTGTTAAAAAAGGATTCATTAATGAAAAAGAAGGGAAAAATCTTCTTGGAAATGAACTCGTTCTAGTTGTCCCAAAAGATAGTTCTCTTACAAAAATTCAAGATTTAAAAGATGAAAAAATTAAGAAAATCGCACTTGGTACACCTGAATCAGTACCTGCTGGAAAATATGCAAAGGCTTCTCTCACACATGAAAATCTATGGAATGATATTCAAAATAAAATCGTATTTACAAAAGATGTTCGCCAAGTGTTAACATATGTAGAAACAGGTAATGTCGATGCTGGCATTGTATACAAAACAGATGCTCTTATTTCAAACAAAGTAAAGATTGGAGAGACAGCAGCAGCGACTTCTCATGAGCCAGTTCACTATCCTTTAGGTGTTATAAAAGAATCTAAGCACAAGAAAGAGGCGACTTCATTTTATGAGTATTTGCAGTCAAAAGATGCACAATCTATCTTTAAGAAATATGGATTTACAGTCCTATCATAATTGCCATGAGCTTTGATGCTATTTTGTCACCAATCTTTCTATCTTTACGAGTAGCTGCATGCGCCACCATCATCGTTACAATTTTAGGAACGATAATCGGACGGGCTTTAGCACGCTCTTCATGGCGATATAAAGTTATATTAGAAACAATTTTCTTATTACCAATGGTACTTCCACCAACTGTAATTGGTTTTTTTCTCATTATCATTTTCGGAAATAATAGTCCCATTGGAATGTGGATAGAATCATTGTTTCAGCAGTCTATTATGTTCACATCTACTGCTGCGATCATCGCTTCTACAGTTGTTGCATTTCCGCTTATGTACCAATCAGCAAAAACAGGATTTTCTATCGCAAATGTACAAATTGAAGAAAGCGCTCGTGATCTTGGTGCAAGTGAATATCAAGTTTTTCTACACGTCACACTTCCGCTTGCATTTCCCGCCTTACTAAGCGGAATGATTTTAAGCTTTGTTCGTGCACTAGGGGAATTTGGTGCTACGCTCATGTTTGCCGGAAATATTCCTGGTAAAACACAGACAATCCCAACTGCAATTTATATGGCGATTGATGCAAGTAATATGCAACTCGCTTGGACACTAGTAGTTATCACTATTAGTATGTCACTCCTATTTCTGCTATGTATTCAGCTTATTAATAAAAGAATCACTAACTCTTAAAGCAGCTTCTGCCGAAGCTGCTTCTTTATTTCTTAGGAAATAAAATATACTAGCGGGAAATAACTGAATTTTACCTTTTATTAAAATATACATTTTATTTGAATTCACTTTCTAAAATAGGCAATTTCCTGTTATTATATGGAGGTGTTTCAAAAAATGAAGAAATGAAAACGCATTTATATCGTGAATTCTTCATCCTGTTTTAGCAATCGGTAATCTTCTACTCTATTAGTGGGGCATTACCGATCGTTAGAACGATATGTAATTATATTGGTATAGAAAACCGAAGGGAGTCTTGTAATGGACATTTTATTAGCGCTTCTTCCTGCAATTGCATGGGGAAACATCTTATTAGTAAGCGTAAAAATGGGCGGTGGTGCATATAGCCAAACGGTAGGTATGACAATCGGTGCTCTATTCTTCGCAACAATTATGTATGTATTTACTCAACCAGCTTTAACAATGACAGTCTTGATTGTTGGTTTTATTTCAGGTTTATTCTGGGCATTAGGACAAGTAAACCAATTAAAAACAGTTGAAAAACTAGGTGTTTCAACTACTGTAACGATTTCTACTGGTATGCAACTTGTTGCAACTTCTATCTTTGGGGTTATCGCTTTCCGTGAGTGGACTACTACAACGACGATTGTTCTGGGAACGATTGCAATCCTATTAATTGTAGTTGGTGTTGTATTCACATCACTAGATGACAAAGAAAATGCACAGCCACCAGGACAATTGAAAAAAGGACTTCTTACTTTAATTGTTTCTACTTTCGGCTACCTTGTATATGTAATTATTATTCGTTGGTATAATATCGATGGTTGGTCTGCTATTTTACCACAAGCAGTTGGTATGTTTGTTGGTGCGGTTGTACTGACATCTAAACATAAGCCATTTAATAAATATGCAATCCGTAATGCTTTATCTGGTTTACTATGGGGAACTGGAAACTTATTCTTACTTCTTTCATTACCACGTGTCGGAGTAGCAACAAGCTTCCCATTATCTCAAACTGGAATCGTTATCTCAACATTCGGTGCGATTGTCTTCTTAGGCGAAAAGAAAACAAAACGTCAATTGATCTTTATTGCACTAGGTAGTGTTTTAATTATCGGCGGCGCTGTATTGTTAGGTATGACAAAAGCATAAACTTATAATCTATTAATCCCTGAAGCAATTATGCTTCAGGGATTTTTTATTACAACTATTTTTTAAATATAATAATCTTTATAGCCTTATTTGTATCACCTCTCCTCCCTCCCATTCCATTCTTTTCACGATAAGTCTTTTCTTTTTACAAAATTCTCTTAAAAATGGTATCGTTTTTTATAACATATCTCCACTAGAAAGGAATAAAGGATATGCTAACTAAACATCGAATTCTATTTATTGGTGCTGGTCGTATGGCAGAAGCTATATTTTCCGGATTACTTAAAACAAGCAAAGAATACATCGAAGAAATTATCGTTTCTAACCGAAGCAACGTAGAAAAGCTAGAACAATTACAAGCACGATATAATGTGTCTACTGCAACAGATTGGAAGCAGCATGTTACATCTGTTGATACGATTGTTTTAGCAATGCCACCTTCTGCACATGAAGAATTATTAGCAGAATTATCTCCGTTACTATCGAATCAACTTGTCGTAACGGTAGCCGCTGGCATTGGCCCATCTTATTTAGAAGAAAGACTTCCCGGGGGAACACCTGTTGCTTGGATTATGCCAAACACAGCTGCTGAAATTGGCAAGTCTATCTCCTTATATACAACGGGACGATCAGTAAACGAGATGCATCAAGAAACCCTGCAACTGCTTTTAAGAGGCATTGGTACTTCGCAACTTTGCACTGAAGAGGAAGTTCATCAGCTAACTGCAGTTACTGGAAGTGCACCAGCTTTCCTTTATTACTTTGCTGAAAGCTTAATTGAAGCAACAAAAAGTTATGGAGTCGATGAAGCAACTGCCAAACACCTTGTCATTCAAATGATTTCTGGCTCTGCTTCTATGCTTGAACAAACGCAAGATCCAGCTAACCTCCGCGAACAAGTAACAACACCAGGTGGTTCCACAGCTGAGGGTCTCAAAGCTTTATATGAATATAATTTTTCAGAGGCAATTCAAAAAGCAGTAGAAGCAACAAACAAAAAAGCTAGGGGGAAATAATATGAATTTAACAAGTTTAAAAGACTATACAACATTACATAACGGTGTAAAAATGCCTTGGTTCGGTTTAGGTGTTTTTAAAGTAGAAGATGGTTCAGAAGTAATTGAATCTGTAAAAGCAGCAATTAAAAATGGCTACCGCAGCATTGATACTGCCGCAATTTACCAAAACGAAGAAGGCGTTGGACAAGCGATCCGTGAATCAGGTGTTTCACGTGAAGAATTATTCATTACATCAAAAGTATGGAATAGCGATCAAGGGTATGAAACGACACTTCGAGCATTTGAGACTACATTAGAGAAATTAGGTCTAGAATATTTAGATTTATATTTAGTACATTGGCCTGTAAAAGGGAAATATACTGAATCATGGAAAGCGTTAGAAAAGCTTTATAAAGATGGCCGTGTTCGCGCTATCGGTGTGAGTAATTTCCATATTCACCACTTACAAGACGTATTTGAAATTGCTGAAATTAAGCCAATGGTCAACCAAGTGGAATACCATCCACGTTTAGCACAAGAAGAATTACACGCTTTCTGTAAAGACCATAATATCCAACTTGAAGCTTGGTCACCATTAATGCAAGGCCAACTGCTAGACAACCCAACATTACAAGACATTGCAACAAAATATAATAAATCAACTGCGCAAATTATTTTACGTTGGGATCTACAAAACGAAGTTGTAACGATCCCTAAATCTATTAAAGAACATCGCATTATTGAAAATGCAAATATATTCGATTTTGAATTAAGTGCTGATGACATGAAAGCAATTCAAGCTCTAAATGAAGATCGTCGCGTTGGTCCAGATCCAGATAACTTTAACTTCTAATAGAAAAACCACTGCCATATGCAGTGGTTTTTCCTGTTAAAGAAAACTGAAAATTTAAACTATATTTCATTTGGTTGACACTTCATTATCCAAGGTGTAAGATTTTGAATTATCAAAGAAACACAAAAATTAATAAAGTTTATTCGTTTACTCATTGTATCAAGAGAGGTGGAGGGACTGGCCCTTTGAAACCTCGGCAACAGGTTCATTTTGAATACTGTGCCACTTCCTGCAAGCTTTGTGCTTGAAAGATAGAATGAGGGACTTCGTTTATATACGGGTGCATAACTTGTACGTAAAAATCCCTCTTTCTCAATACGAAAAGAGGGATTTTTTATTTTTCATTTCCCTCATCATCATCCAAACTTAATTATTTAGGAGGAAAATCAAATGAAAAAGAAGTTTGTACCCGGTATTGCATCAGTTGTAGGAGTAAGTATTTTATTAACTGGTTGCGGTAGTTATAAAAACGAAGCGAGCGGAGCAAATGCAAAAGACGAGGCGCCTAGTAAACAGATTTTAAACTTATCTTCACCTACTGAAATACGAACAATGGATACAGCTCGTGCTACAGATACTGATTCTGGTCAAGTAATGAGAAACGTATTTGAAGGTTTGTATAATCTTGGTGAAGGTAACAAACCTGTCCCTGGTGTTGCAAAATCTCATGAAGTAAGTGGCGATAAAACGAAATACACATTCCATTTACGAGATTCAAAATGGTCAAACGGCACTCCTGTTACAGCGAAAGACTTTGTCTTCGCTTGGCAAAGAGCTGTTGATCCAGCAACAGCCTCTGAATATGCATTTCTATTCTTTGATATTAAAAATGCAACAAAAATTAACAACAAAGAACTTCCAGCCGATCAACTTGGTGTAAAAGCAATTGATGACCATACGTTTGAGGTGGAATTAGAACGTCCTGTTCCGTACTTTATAAGCTTAACAGCTTTCCCAACATTTCTACCAATTAACGAGGAATTCTTTAAAGCACAAGGTGATAAGTATGCGTTAGAAGACAATACAATTTTGTACAACGGAGCTTTTACACTAAGCGATTGGAAGCATGAGCAAAGCTTTAAATTTAAGAAAAACCCTACCTATTGGGATAAAGATACTGTCAAACTGGAAGAAATCAATTTTAACGTCGTAAAAGAAAAATCTACAGAAGTAAATTTATTCGAGTCAAAACAATTAGATCGTATCAAACTAACATCTGACTTCGTTGATAAATATAAAAAGGATGCTAACTTTAAAGAACGGCCAAACGTAGGGGTACAGTTTCTACGTATGAATCAACAAAACAAAGTACTTCAAAACGTTTCTGCACGCCAAGCAATCGATCAAACAATTGATCGAAAATCCTTTGTAAATACGTTATTAAATGACGGCTCTACACCAACCTCTAGTCTCGTGCCGAAAAACTTTGCAAAAGGACCTGACGGAACAGACTTCCGTGCTGCAAACGGCGATTTAACAAAGGTTGATACAAAATCTGCTCAAGAATTATGGAAAAAAGCTAAACAAGAGCTTGGTTCTGAAAAGATAACATTAGAATTATTAACAAGTGATGCTGACCTTGATAAGAAAACTGGTGAGTTCTTAAAAGGACAACTAGAAAAGAATTTAGATGGATTAACAGTAAATATAAAGCCGCAACCACGTAAACAACAAGTTTCACTTTTATTAAAAGGTGACTACGAAATTGGAATTGACGGCTGGAGCCCTGACTTTGCTGATCCAATTACATTCCTTGAGCTATTTACAACGAATAACCCTTACAACTTAGATCATTACTCTAATAAGGAGTTCGATGAAACAATAACAAAAGTGAAAACAACTTTAGCCGGTGATGAAAAGGCTCGCTGGGAAGCATTACTAGCATCCGAGAAAATATTATTTAAAGACTCTGTTATCGCTCCTCTTTACCAAAAAGGCGAATCTTATTTAGAACGTTCTTATGTGAAAGGAATTGTGCAAGTAGACTTTGCAGGTCAATTAAACTTCAAATGGGCACAAATTAAAAAATAAAAGGCAACCTGAATTGAAGTGTTCCTATCCATACCAATTGTTTTATTGGAAAAATGTATTAAAAGCGGATTTCTCAATAGGAGAAAATCCGCTTTTTTAATATATTATTTTTAAAAAATAATACTCCGATTTTATTATTGACATATAGTTCTTTCCAGTGTTAATATTCTAAATAATCAAAGAAACGAAATATTTCACCATCAAAATATAACGTCTACTACGTTGAAACATATAACGATAGATTATAGTTCAACATGTATATACATATAGAACACCTGATTACCTACATGCACATATTTATAATAGGTTTTCTCTTCTTCTATAGATACACTTCAAAACGTGGACATTATGACGTTACGAACAACACATTTAGGGAGGAACGAACAATGAATAAAAAAGTTGTACCTGTTGTTGCATCTGTTTTAGGGGCAAGTCTATTACTAACTGCTTGCGGGGGAAATAAAGATCATGCAAACGGAGCGAAAGCAAATGATAAACAGGCAATTAACTTATCATTCGCTTCAGAAATTCCAACAATGGATGTTGCAAAAGCAACGGATGGGGAATCCATGAACGTAATGCGCAATGTTTTTGAAGGATTATATGCAATGGGAGAAGATAATAAACCAATTCCTGGTGTTGCTGAGTCGGTTGACGTTAGTCCCGATAAAACAAAATATACATTCCACCTGCGTGATTCGAAATGGTCAAACGGTACTCCTGTTACAGCAAAGGACTTCGTCTTCGCTTGGCAACGTACCGTAAATCCTGATACAGCAGCTGAATATGCATTCTTATTCTTCGATATAAAGAATGCGAAACAAATAAACCAAAAACAATTACCGGTTGATCAATTAGGTATTAAAGCTGTTGATGACAAAACTTTAGAAGTACAACTAGACCGTCCTGTTCCCTACTTCTTAAGCTTAACGACATTCTCAACATTCTTACCAATTAATGAAGATTACTTAAAGTCTCAAGGCGATAAATACGGTTTAGAAACAAATCATTTAATTTACAACGGTGCTTTCACATTAGATAACTGGAAACATGAGCAAAGCTTCCAATTGAAGAAGAATCCTAACTATTGGGATGCTAAAACTGTAAAATTAGAAGAAATCAACTTCAATGTCGTTAAAGATAAATCTACAGAAGTTAACTTATACGATTCAGGACAAATTGATCGCGTTGCTTTAACTGCGGAGTTTGTTGATAAATATAAGAGCGATCCAAACTTCAAAGACCGCGCTGAAGTTGGCATTCAATTCTTACGACTCAATCAAAAAAATGAAACATTAAAAAATCAACATGCACGCCTTGCTATTAACGGAGCAATGAATAAAAAAGCATACGTAGAAACAATTTTAAATAACGGTGCTATTCCAGCTGAAGGAATGGTTCCTGCGAAATTCGCAAAGAGCCCAGAAGGTAACGACTTCCGTAAAGAAAACGGAAACCTAGTCAAAGATGATGTGAAAACAGCGAAAGAAAACTGGAAAAAAGCGAAACAAGAACTTGGTACTGACAAAGTAACAATCGAACTATTAACAAGTGATAATGCTTTAGCTAAAAAAACTGGTGAATATTTAAAAGGTGAACTAGAAAAGAACCTAGATGGATTAACAGTGACATTAAAACCACAACCACGTAAACAACAGCTGAAACTACTATTAAGTGGTGACTATGAAATCGGTATTGATGGCTGGGGCCCTGACTTCGCTGACCCAATTACATTCTTAGATTTATTTACAACAGAAAGTGCTTATAACTTCGATAAATACTCTAACAAAGAGTATGATGCGCTCATTCATAAAGTGAAAACAGATTTAGCTGGCGATGAAAAGGCTCGCTTTGAAGCAATGAAGCAAGCTGAAAAAATTCTATTACAAGACGGTGCTGTCGCTCCTTTATACCAACAAGGTCGTTCTTACTTACAACGCTCTTTCATTAAAGGACTTGTAACAACTGACTTCGGCGGTGAATTTAACTACAAGTGGACAGAAGTTGCAAAATAATAAAATAAAAAAGGTATCCAATCGCAGGATACCTTTTTTATTTTATACTTCTTTAACTACATAGCTTCTTCTCTTTACTATTCCTTTTATAGATACAGTAATTACTGCTACCAATTGTGTAACTAATATAATGACTAATAATGAAATAATATTTTTCTCTAAACTTACTCCCCCAAATATTATTGTATAATAGCCATTCGCTGCATATGTTGCGGGAAATAATTCGCCGATTGTTTCATATGTTTTAGAAAGCATCTCATGCGGTACAATTACACCCGAACTTACAAGTTGTAGCGATAGTGAAATTATATTAAAGATCATACCTGCATTTCCAAACACAGTTAGAAACATTTGTGTTAATGAAAGAAATGCGAAGAAGACTATTGCTTGAAACACCCATATACTCCCTACTGTTTCGTGCATCTCAATTTGGAAGCCTTTCATCAAACCAATTGTAATACATGCAAGTAAAATTGATACTGTACCGTTTATGATTTGTCTTGATAAGAAATTACTCCAACCGCCCTTTACTTCTTTTGCAACTTTTGATAGTTCCATACTCATTATCATTGCTCCTACAAATGAAGCTAATACGATCATTAGCGGTACCATATTAACTGAAAATCCTTTTGCATCATTTACTTTATGAACTGTAAAACCAATTGAATCTTCGGTTAACCCTTTTATCACTTCTACATTCTCAGGTCCTACAGCTTGTAGCTTTCCGACAATCGCTTGTTTCTTATAACTTGCTATCTCTTTATTTACATTATCTCGAATTTGTTTTGCAGCTCCTTCCATCATTTGCTTTGCCATCATGGCATTCGCTTGATTAATGTGGAAGTTTAAATTTGATTTTCCTGTTTCATTTATATCTTTTGAAAAAGAAGCAGGAATTTTAATAATCATATCGTACACATGGTCATTCATTTCTTTGTTTGCTTTTTCCACAGAACGTTCTGCTTTCACTTGAAATGGTAAATTTCTCTGTAAGCCTTCTGCTATTTTACTACCTATATTTCCATCTTCATTCACAATAGCGATACGCATTTGATCTGCTCTTTCATTCACTCCATCATATGCCGTTAACCACACGCAAAAGAAAATAAGTTGGAATGATAGCGCTACGACCATTCCTACATACGTACCTGGTTTTTTTTAAAACTGTTTTAATGTATCCATCTTCCCGCTCTCCCATTTAGCAAGCAAGTACATACTTGCATTTTATTTTAAATAAATACTAGGGTCTTAATGCCCTAGCATATAAAACAATATTATTTTCAATAAATTTCTCATCATCAACTTCTGTCAGGCGATCTGCAAAACGTAATTTAGATAAGAAATATCCAAAATTGATCCAGATAAAGTTCATTACTTGCGCTTCAATATTCGTATCAATAATGTTTCCTTTTTCCTGCATTTTTGCAAAATAGATACTTAATTCTTCTTTTAGTCCTTGTGGTATTTTAGCAATTTCCCCGTCTAATTCAGGAAATTCTCCAGCCTCACGTATACCAATAGCAATAATATCTTTTACCCCATCTAAAAAATTATGATAATGCCTTGCTAAGTTCTTTAAATCCGTTTCTAATTCCCACACAATTTCTGCCTGTAAAAACCGTTTTAAATGCGGTACATATGAAAATTCAGCAACCGCGGCTTCAATAACACCCTTTTTACTTTTAAAATTGCGGAATATCGTTACTTCATTAACACCAGCACGCATTGCAATTTCTTTCGTTGTTGCTGCTGTATATCCCTTTTCTTTCACCAATTCAATTGCTGCTTCAATGATTTTTTCCGCTGTCTTTGAGCGCGCCATAAAACCCTCTCTTCCCTATGCAAGTGATCACTTACATTTAGATTATATAACTTTTTTTATAATTGTCAATAATCCCCTTCTTTTTGCATCGAACTAAAACTCATCATAAATATAAACATAAACATCAAATATGTTCTCCACGTCAAAGAAGGTATATGCCCTGACCACAGATAGCTAATGAAATAGTTAATTCCCATAATACAAGACGATACTACTAAACTAATACTTATTAGTTTTGCATATTTGAACATATCTTTTCTCCTTACTTTTCTATCTCTTCAAATTGCAGATTTACCGGCTCTTCTAGGAGTGTTTCATAAAAGTTTTCAGCCAAATCTGTTGAAGGAATTTTTTCATCCACTTCATCAAATCGAATACTATCTAGCCACACACAACCTTCTCCTGATAATAAAACACCAAATGCAATACCAAGCGCTTCTTCTTTTATATCTAATACAACCGAGTACGATTGCCAGTTATTCGTATTTTTAATTGGGCGATTTTGCATGTTATCCATAGCGAGTGGTTCTGTATCTTTTCCGTCTACTCTCATCCACAATCCCGCCCAATCTCTTACGTTCTCACTCTTAACAAATGCTGTTAAACGTAATCTTTTACCTACATATTTATCCGCTCGGAACATTTGCATTAATGTTGAAAATCCTCCATGTGTAACATTCTCTTTTGCCTTTATGTATGCAGATACTTTTCCTTGATGGGCAACTTCATAGTCTAAACCCATCTCATATTCAGCAGGATGACTTCCACTTAAGATCCATCCTTTCGGTATACCTTTTTGCATTGAAACACCCTCTCTTTCTATATAAAATGACTGGAAGTACTTTCGATATTTCTTCGGTGGCAATTGAAACATTCTTTTAAAAGCTCTCGTAAATGCCTCTTGTGAGGAAAAGCCGTATTGTACTGCAATATCAATAACAGCCCTCTCCGTTGACACTAAGGCTTGCGCAGCATGAGTTAACCTTCTCTTTCGAATATAATCCGTTACACTCATCCCAACATATCTTTGAAAGATGCGATGAAAATGGTACATCGATACTGCACTGTGAGACGCCACTCTTTCTGTTGTAAGCTCCTCATGTAAATGCTCCTCTATATATTCAATTGCTTTTTTTATCATCTCTTTATATTCTTCATGCATTTTAGTACCTCCTCACAACCTTAATTTACCATATACATACAAATCATTTTTGATTTAAATTGCGGATTAAACTTTGTGGCTACAAGTTAATAATTTATTTTCAGCACATACATAATTACATGATTTTGGGAAAAACTTGTATAGAACGAATTTACATAAGGAGGAAATTATAATGAGAATTTTACTATCAGTTTTATTAGCTCTTATGCTAGTACCTGTATTAACAGGATGTAAAGCTCCTGCAAAAGAAGATACAACTTCTAATAAGAAAACTACTGAAGAAGCAAAAAATGAAGCTCCTGCTGATTTAAAACTTAACTTCAATGAATTTAGTTTAGATGCAGACTATCAAGATACGAAGAAAGACTACGAGGCTGATTATAAGAATGTAGCAGCTGATAAGAAAATGGAAGCAAAACTTGAAGACCATAAATCAAATGCAAAGTTTACAGGTGACGAGGCTATTACAAAATTAAGCCCACTTCTACAAGAATTAAAATTCAATAAAGATACTCCTGATCAAGAAGTAATCGATCAAGTAGTGAACGTGTTCAAACTTGATAAAGACTACCAAAAATTCGATTTAGAAGTTGTCTTCTCTGATGGAACGAAAAAAGAATATAAAAGAGAAATAAAATAAAGAAGTAGGCGGTTGCCTACTTCTTTATTTTATTTTTTAGCATATCGTAAGCTCGGTTGAGATCCTACGTAGTATTCTAATCCAGATACAGATGATTTTTGTAAATAAGAATCTGTTGGGAATACAAGTGGGATTAAAGGATATTCTGTAAACATAATATCTTCTGCTTGATGCAATAAGTCAAAGCGTTTATTTTCGTCTTGTTCTAATTTTGCTTGATTAATTAAATTATCGAAGTCTTTATTAAACCATTTTGCATAGTTACTTGGTCCATCACCTGCATAAATTTCTAATTGTGCAGCTGGATCTAATGTAGATCCTCCCCATCCCATATATGCAATTTGGAAGTCACTTTGTTTATACATATCAATATAACTTTTCCACTCTTTACCTTCTATTTTTACATCTACACCAAGATTTTTCTTAAACATCTCTTGAAGTGTTTCAGCTATTTTCTTCTTATCTGAATATTTCACTGTCACTTCTGGAAGAGTAGTCCATCCTTCTTCTTTCATTCCTTCTTCTAATAACGTCTTAGCTACTGCAGGGTCATATTTAAAATAATCACCTTTCTCTTTACGGAAGTCGCGGCCACTTTCTGTTTTTGCTCCTTCTGGTACAAAACCATATGCTTCTTTTGCATTATTCTTTAATATTTTCTCTACGATAAACTTACGATCTACAGCTATTGCAAAAGCTTTACGAATTTTTGCGTTTGTAAACGGTGGCTTCTCTGAATTAAACGAGTAAATATGAGTTGAGTAGTCTTGCATTTTTTTAAACTCTTTATTATTTTGTTCTTTTTCAACTAAATCTGTTGGTATGTGAGATAGTAAATCTAATTCTCCAGATTTATATAATTGATACGCTGTTTTACCTTCAGGGATAATACGGAATTCAATTTCTTTTGATGCTACTTTTTTATCATGAAACTCTTTATTTTTTTCTAAAATAATTGCTTGATTATGCTTCCATTCTTTCAATGTGAAAGGACCATTTGTAATTAATTCTTTTGGATCTACTTTTAGTTTACCTTTTTCATCAATAGATTTTTTATTAAGTGGAATATATAACGACTGGGATAATGTTCGTTTAATAGATGTTACCGGATGTTCAAATTGTAGCTTTAAAGTTACATCATCTACCGCTTGAATTCCTACTGCATCTTCTGCACCTTTCCCTGTATTAAATGCTTCTCCACCTTTAATGAAATATAGTTCTGTTGCATTCATAGAACCCGTTTTAGGATTTAATATTCTCTTCCAAGCAAATTCAAAATCTTTTGCTGTTAACGAGGAGCCATCAGACCATTTTAATCCTTTTTTCAAATAGAATGTATACTCTTTTCCATCCGCTCCAGCTTCCTCTTTCTCTACTAAATCCTTTTCAAACTTCCCGTCAGTTGTCTGTCTGTACAAAGTTGCAAATAAGTGCTCAATTACATAATTAGAGTTATTATCCGTTGAAATTGCTGAATCTAGCGTATAAGGATCACTACCAAGATTCGTTACAAAACGGTCTCCTTTACTAGTACTTGCTTTTGAAGTATCTTTCTTGCCACAAGCGACAGAAGTAATTGCTAATACGGTCATAATGACAAATAATAAAAACTTCTTCATCTTACATTCCCCTTTAACCTAAAATTTTTGGTGTTGATGCTAATAATGTTTTTGTATAAGAATGTTGAGGATTACGGAACACTTCATCCGTATTTCCAAATTCAACAAGTTCTCCTTTATATAAGACAGCCACTTTTTCACATAAGTAGTGAACCATCGGTAAATCATGTGCGATAAATAAATATGTATAGCCTTGTTCCTTTTGAATCTTTTGCAACAAGTGCACAATTTGGATTTGAAGTGAAACATCTAATGCAGAAATTGGTTCATCCAGGATTAATACTTCTGGCTCACATAATAACGCCCTTGCAATAGCGATCCGTTGACGTTGTCCTCCGCTAAATTCGTGTGGGTATCGATCAATATATCGCCTATCTAATCCAACACGTTCTAGCGCATCACCTGCCACCTTATCTTTCAATTCTTTATCACCTAAACCGAATGAAATATATCCTTCTGTTACGCTATCGCGTACTTTCCAGCGCGGATTTAATGCAGCTGTTGAATCTTGAAAAATGAATTGTACTTTCTGCAAGAAATCTCGCTTATGAGCTGACTTCAACTTGTGAACAACTTGACCGTTATAATCAATTTGACCAGACGTTGGTTTCTCAATCCCAGCTATGAGCTTACCAAGTGTTGTCTTTCCAGAACCACTTTCTCCAATAATTCCAAGCGTTGTTCCTTTCGGAATAGAAAGTGTTATATCTTTTAGCGCTATGATTTCTTTCTTTTTACTTCCATACGTTTTCGTTACTTGCTTTACAGTAATTAAATCTGTCGTCATGAAGCATTCACCTTCTCTTTTGATTTTGCTTCGTTATGCTCAAGAACATGCTGCCAGCAATGTGAGCTATGCTCCCCAGAATATGTTGTTCTCTCTGGAAAACGATGAATACATTCTTTGATTGCTACCGGGCAACGATTGACAAAAGGACAGCCAAAGCTATTTAGCGTTTCAATTGATGGTGTTGTTCCCTCAATAGCCCTAAGTACCTTTTCGGAATCATCCATATCCGGAATCGCTTGCAATAAACTTTTCGTATATGGGTGCTTAGGTGAACCTATCACTTCTTGTATCGTCCCTTTTTCAACAACACGTCCCCCGTACATCACAACTACTCGATCTGCTACTTCACGTACAAGTGCCAAATCGTGTGTAATTAATAAAATACTCGTATTTTGTTTTTCTTTTCGCTCTTTTAATAACCCCATAATTTGCTTTTGAATCGTTACATCTAATGCAGTTGTAGGCTCATCTGCAATAACGAGCTTTGGATGACAAGCAAACGCAATTGCTAAACAAATACGTTGTCTCATACCTCCGCTTAATTGATGTGGGTACTGTTCAAAACGTTTCTCTGCTTCATGTATCCCTAAATCCGTTAATAAATTAATCGCAATTTCTTTTGCTTCTCTTTTCGACTTTTTCTCATGTTGCAAAATCACCTCTGTAATTTGCCTTCCTACTTTCATCGTCGGATTTAAAGAGGACAGAGGGTCTTGAAAGATAAACGAAATGTCTTTCCCTCGAATTTGATTCCATTCTGATTCTTGTAAATTCGTTAATCCTTGAGATTGGAAAGAGATGCTTCCGTCATCGATGTGAATAGATTCTTGATTTAATCCGACAATAGATTGTGCTGTAACACTTTTTCCTGAACCACTTTCTCCTACAAGTGCAACGATTTCACCTTCGCTAATAGAAAAGGAAACATGCTTCACAATTGCTTGCTTACTATTCTCTTTTTCAACGGCCAATGTTACGTTTTCTAAAGATAAGAGCTGTCCCATGTCTTTTCTCCTTTCGATTCCGTTTGACGATTTTTGGATCAATTGCATCTTGCAAACCATCACCAATTGCATTAAATGCGAACATGATGAGAGCAATCATCAGCGATGGGAAGAAAAGTTGCCACCATTCTCCGCTTAGTAACGTCCCAAGTGCATCGTTCGTCATCGTGCCCCAGCTTGCCGCTGGTGATTGTACCCCAAGTCCGATAAAGCTTAAAAATGATTCTGAGAAAATAGCTGCTGGAATTGTAAATGATAAATTTACGATAATAATACCTGTTAAGTTCGGAATTAAATGCCCATATATAATCTTCATATGCGATGTACCTAATCGCTCTGCTGCAATAACAAATTCTCTTTGCTTTAAAGATAAGACTTGTGCCCTAACGAGACGTGCCATACCAATCCATCCTGTTAATGCAAGGGCAATAATAATTGTAAAAAGCCCTGGTTTCATAGCGATTAATAATAAAATAACAATTAATAAATATGGGATACCGTATAACACTTCAATCCCTCGTACAATCCACTCATCAATTAACGTTCCAAGGCGACTGCGTCCTCTCACATATCCACTAAAGCCCCCGATTAGTACACCTATTCCTATATCAAGAGCCGCTGCCACTAATCCAACTGTTAGTGAAATTTTCCCTCCAGCCCAGGTGCGCGCCCATATGTCCCTTCCTAAATCATCTGTTCCGAACCAATGCTCACTACTAGGTGGTAAGTTTGTTGCTTCTTTTACTTGTTCACTCGCAGTAAATGCCGTTAAACTTTCGCCAACCAGTGAGAAAATAATAATTAGTAATAACGTCACTGCCCCTAAAACTGCTATAGGGTTTGATATAAACTTGCGAAACACTTCCTTCTTTCGACTAATCGTTTGCTGATCTTTATTTATCGTTAATTCTTTTTTCTCCTCATTCGTTAATAACTGTTTATTGATTTCATAAGCTCCCATTTAAATGCCCCCCTCCTTACATAATAGAACGAATACGCGGATCAACAATACGGTGAATAATATCTGTAATGAAAATACAAGAAATTAATAATGCACTATAGAAAATCGTTGTTCCCATAATGACCGGATAATCCCGGTTAAAAATACTATCTACAAAATATTTTCCTAGACCAGGAATGGAAAATATTTTTTCAATAACGAAAGTCCCTGTTAAAAGTCCAGCCATTAACGGTCCAACAAATGTAAGTACTGGAACAATCGCATTTCGAAGAGCATGTCTTATAATGATTTTCTTAATTGGTATGCCTTTCGCTCTCGCTAGCTTAATATAATCACTCTGCAAAACTTCAATCATATTAGAGCGAACAAATCTTGTAATAACCGCGATTGGCCCTAATGCTAATGCGAATGACGGTAATACCGTATGTTCAAATGTGCCCCAAGACGCTACTGGTAAAAGTTCAAATTGTATAGCAAATACTTGTATAAATAGTGGTGCTAAAATAAAACTTGGAATAGAAATACCGAGAATCGCAAGTAAGCTCACACTATAATCAATTACTTTCCCATGATATAGGGCTGCAAATGTACCTGCTGCAATTCCGACTAACAATGAAATAACAAGTGCTTGTAAACCAATAATCGCTGATGGACCAAATCCTGTCGTTATAATTTCTGATACACCTTGACCTGTCGATTGAACAGATTCACCAAAATCAAAATGAACTACGCCATCTAAATAAGCAACATATTGATTCCATAACGGTTCATCAAGGTGATACTTCGCTCTCATGTTTTGTATCACTTCTTCAGGAAAGATTTTCGCATCTGATGAAAACGGATCCCCTGGAATGATATGCATAATCAAAAATGTTACTGTCGTAATGACCCATAGCGTGAACACCATAACCGATAGTTTTTTAATAACATACACTTCAATAACCCCCTAAACAAATGTATTTACTTTGTTTTATTAACGTATTTTTCCCATTACTCCCTTTCCTCTTCTTAAAACACAAAAAGCCTTGATCTTAAAAAATAAGATCAAGGCTTAATAAACGAAGGCCCATCACTTATCTTTCAAGACTTGCTTGCTGGAATTAGCACGGTGTTCCTGTTACAGAACCCGCTGCTGAGGTGTCATAGGGCCAGTCCCTCTACCTCTCTGGATAAGTAAATTGCTATATTATTATTTGGTTCAAATTGTATATTTTGAATTATAATTCTGAAAAAATGAAAAGTCAATCAAATTGGATATATTTAGAAAAATCAGTTTTTACTTCTTTTATCCAAATTACAGTTTTCTCTTATAATAAAAAGAAATAATATTAAAGAAGTGATAAGATAGATCCCTTACTTCTTGCTACTATAGAGTTACCCTTAACAATCGTTATACTTGTACTTGTCATCATCGGCTTCTATAAAGTGAAACTTTAATCAGTGGGGGTTTTGTTCATCCCCCACTGATTATTAGTTGAACCAATCGGGCTTTTACGGGCAGTTGATCCCCTACCTAACTTCTTTGCTTTCACTGAACTTTGAGGTGGGGTCTTACTGCCCGGCAAATAGCGGGATAAACTCTTTATTAAAAAGAAACGTATCACTTCTTTTTATACTCCATTCGATAATATTACCGGACAAACAATCTCTGCATTTCACGAGGAACAGAATGTATTAGTATCCGAGGATCAAGACGGAGATGGTAAGAAGAAAAAATAACCTTGCGCGTACGCAAGGTTATTTTTTCGTTTCTGCTTGAAAACGTTTATAGTATGTTGATGCTGTTGCAAAGTTAATTTCTATATCACGAATCAATGATGAGTCTTCTTCTTTAGCTAACTTCTGTAATTTTTTCATTGCTTGTTCCGATTCATTCAAGAAACCAGCGTATACCTCATGTTCTTGCTCTTTCGACTTTGGAACACGAATTTCTTTACGTATATTATCAATATCTTCTAACATGCTAGTCGTTACCTTTTGTACATCTTCTTTATATGTAACATTCGTTATTTCCTTACCGCCCTTTTCTTTTGCCACTTCAAATAACTGTAGTGCTTTATTAATTTCTTTATTCATTTTCATATCGTATTTTTCATGTACCGCACGGTATTCTTTCATCTCTTCTGTTTGCTCAGTAGATTGCTCTACCTTTTCTTTCGGTTCTTTCGTATCTTTATTTCCATTACATCCTGCTAGAAGGATCATACTTCCCATTACAGCAATACCCAAAACCTTCTTCATCTCTTCTTCTCCTTTTATCTACAGCTACTACTCATTATAGTTTCTTTTATCTCCACTTATTATTATACCGAGAACATCCTACTTTTTACACTTCAGACGCTACCTTAATATACATGCCTACATTTTTGTCACAGTATCGTCACTTTATGCAAATAACTTTTGCATCACCTTACAAAGCTGTATGAGTTATTTCAAAGAAATGAAAAAAGAGCTGATTCAAAAATATTTGAATCAGCTCTTTTTTATAATTTAAGCTTCTAAATTTTGTCTTTGTTGCAGTTCAAACTGCTTTTCACTTCTTCTGGCCATAAATAGATAACATAATACAGCACCAATTTCACAAAGAGCTATCACAACCCCCATCGGTAATGCGGTATTGCTTCCGCCAATACCTACTAATGGTGCAACAAGTGCTCCTGAAATGAACTGTAATAACCCTAATAAGGCCGACGCTGTTCCTGCAGCTTGTTTCTGGTTTCTCATCGCTAATGAGAAACCAGTTGTTGATACAACCCCGACACTTGATACAACAAGGAATAACGAACATAAAACACCAATTAAACCTATTCCTAGTACAATTGTCAGTAGTAAAGATAAACCACCAACGGCTGCAATAATAATACCGGAAACGAATAACGTTTTCTCATTCACTTTCCCTGCTAAACGGCCCGTGACCTGACTAGCAATAATAATACCGATACCGTTAATCGCAAAGAATAAGCTAAATTGCTGTGGTGATGCTCCGTATATGTTCTGCAACACAAATGGTGAGCCCGAAATGTAAGCAAACATCGCCGCCGTTACTAGCCCTTGTGATAATGCATATCCCATAAACAAACGATCTTTTAACAGTTTTCCGTACGTCGCCAATGTCCCTGACAAACCACCTGTTTCTCTTTCTTCAGGAGGTAATGTTTCACGTAATACGAAAGTAGCTGATATTAACATGAATACACTAATTGCTCCGAGAACGATGAAGACACCGCGCCATGTCGTGAACTGTAGTAATTGTCCCCCAATAATCGGTGCCAAAATAGGCGCTGCTCCGTTTACTAACATGAGCAGTGAGAAAAACTTCGTCATTTCAGAACCTGAATACATGTCACGTACCATTGCACGTGATATAACAATCCCGGCCGATCCTGAAGCCCCTTGTAAGAAGCGCAATAACACTAAACTCCAAATAGATGGTGCAATAGCACAAAGTAAAGAAGAAGCAACATAAATAATAAGAGCGATAATAAGAGGTTTGCGCCTTCCGTAAATGTCACTAATTGAACCAACAAATAATTGTCCTACTGAAAGCCCAAGCAAACAAGCTGTCAATGTAAGCTGTGCAAGAGATGCACCTGTTTGTAAATCATCTGTTAATTTTGGTAAAGAAGGCAAATACATATCAATAGATAATGGCCCAATCGCCGTAAGTGTCCCTAATACAAGAATCATCCATAACCTATTTGTCTTTACAGGTTTATATATTTCGTGATTAACTTCATTCACTTTTTCCGTTCACCCTTTCCGATAAATACTAAATCGTAACAATTATAGTTACAACATAAACATACGTCAAGTATAGTGCATTTTCCTGTTTCATACCGTAAAAAAAAGCGATAGAATTTCTATCGCTTTACTTTTTCAAATTGCTATTTGTAAATTTAGATACGGAAGACATCGCCTCTCCTGTGTCTAAATATGTGATTTGAATTGGATCTCCCACTTCTGTAAACATAGCATATGGGAATTTCTTCACCGGTATCATAAATACTTTTTGTTCATTCTCTAACAGTACATACACAATTGTATTTTCACCTGATTTTTCTTTATATACACGTTGTACAACGCCTTCTTTTTGTGCCTCTTTACCACTTGAAGTTGGTCTAAATGAATCTCCACTTCCGCTCAGCGCATTTTTATAATTCTCAAGCGCTTCTTTTTGCGTCGAACCTGTTGCAAATATTTTCGCATTAGAAGCATAGATAACTGTATGAGCACGTACTAATCCACCGTCATCAATAACAGGTACAATCCAAGAAGGTTTACCATACACGTTATAAATAACCGGCATCGTTCCATGCCATTTCTCTCTCTTAAAGGAATTATCCACTACTTCCGAAGCAGCTGAACCATCCATAATCCCCTTCACTTCTTTTCCGTTATAGTAATACAACTTACCTGTACGCGCATCGATAAGCGAATAACCTAGTGCAGAATCTACTCCCTCTTTCGGAGAGGTGAAGTCAGTAAAGTAATATAACGTTCCATCCTTACCGAAGATTGGTGTAACTCCTTCTTTCGTTCCCCACTCAGTCGGAATCTTCATATCCGTTTGTGAGAATTTTGTATTCCAAAATCCGTGAATATATTTACCGAAATACGTATTTAATGTAGATGCGGTCTCGTGATTTAATACACCATCAACAAATTTAGGTGCCTTTCCTTTATCATATCTTTTCACTTCACCTGTTTGTGCATCTACTACTACAACGCCCTCTACCTCAAATCCAGATCTTCCTGAGATAAATTCACCATACGTCATTGTATAATAAGGTTTCCCTTTATCATCAACTTCGAATTTAGGTTTCCCTTTAAAAATTAAATCCGGTTCTGCTTTTCGAACGACACGTTCTAATTTATTACCAAAAAACATGCTTGGCACATATTTCATTTTATAACCAAGATGCAGTTTCGCTTCCGCATCAGGATTCGTACCTGACATCGTTACGTACCCTGGAATTGTCTCAGCTTTACGTGCTTTAAAAAATCCTGAAACTTCAATTGGTGCTACATATAAAGCCTCACCATTTACCATTTGTGGCGTTAACTCTCCTAGCTCAAAATAAGCTACTTTCGGAATGTCCCCAAATACTTTTTTCATTTTATTCTCCGCTGTCTTTGGCGGCACTGTAAACGGCTGATCATTTTCAGTAAATGGCTCTGAAATATCTTTCTCTACCTTTACAACAGAATCATATTTCTTTTGCGAGATTACTATATCGTGCAAATAACCAAAATAGCCGTAACTTGCGAGTAAAACAAACATTAGAAGTCCTTTTAACGTACCTTCTAATTTCCCTATTTGATTTTGTGAAAATAAAACAAGCCCAATTAAAATTGCTACTGCAACAGAATAATGAGTAAGAATCGAGTCTGCTCGATCATCAATTAGCCAAAAATATTCATAGATTGCAATACCTATCCAAAATAAAACAGGAATAACTAAAATGGATGATTTCTTACCCTTTACAACCTTCTCATCCCCTTTCTTATCCACTGCTCGAAGTTTACTACCGCTTCTTGTCCATGGAATCAAAAACAAAGTGAGAATAGCTAAAATTAAAAATTTCATCAAAGGCAATGTCCCCTTTTCTTTTGTCTTCCCTTTTAGTATAACAAATAAAGGGGATTCAGGTAAAAATGGGAATGATTATATTTTTTTACTACTTAATACAACTCCACTTACTACATATAAGATAGATGCAATATAAAAAATCGTACCAATCGTAAAGAAATCTACTAAATATCCCGTTGCAATAATTGCCACTGCTCCTCCAATCGATGTCCACACATGATATTTTCCAATCTCATAACCAGCATTTTCTTGCACAACCTTTCGTGCTAACGACGTCTTCTCGGTATTACGCTGCACAGCACCTAAAACTCCCATTACAATTTGAAGAATATAAACATGCCAGACTTCCGTGGCAATCGGGAAACAAAGCATTAATATTGCCATAGACCAAGCATATATGATTAATAATTTTTGATCACCTACTCGATCAGACATCTTTCCTACTAATGGATATACAAGTGCTGAAGTTAAAGCAAATAAGCCATACGCCCAGCCAAACTGCGAGAAGCTATTCCCAACATTCCGAAGCAATAGAATGTAAAAAGGAAATACCATACTTCCCGCCATCATAATTATGCTTTGTGACGCTACAAATCTTCTATATGTCATTTCGTATACTCCCTATAAAATAAATTCACAAATCTCTCTTTTGGATCCGCTTCTTTTTTCTTCTGAAGAAATTCTTCTATACGAGGGTATGCCCTCTTTAACTGCTCCTTCGTTGGATACGAATAGTACGGTAAATAATAACTACCATTATGTTTTAAAGTAACATCAATCATTTTCTGAATGACATCTTCTGTTTTCTTTATTTCACCCTCTGAGCGTCCTTGGTTAATTAAAAGAACTAGCGCAAACATATCATCTTTCGCATAGGATAAAACTGCATTTTCATTCTTTTCCACATAACGAATCGTAATATTGAGCAAATTAAACTCTTCTTCATTTAATACGTTACGTAAATCATCTATGTATTCCGTGAAGAAATCTATAGGCACAAAGTATTCTTGTAACACTTCTGTTCTATTCGGATTTTCATATTCCATAAAGGCACTATCTGACCTCATAACATTATTTCGCGTCTCATACGCTCCATCTGTACGCTCAAAATAACTTCTTTGTATATCCCAAAATGTATTCTTTCCCCAATCGCTATAACGGGATAATCCGAGTAAAAATTTCGGTGCAGCTATAATAGTTTCCTCTTTTAATTCACTGTACTCTTCCCTCATATTTTGATTTTTCGCCAATGTATAATCTGTCACATACATCTCTTTTAAAAATGAATTGGGGGCAACAGAAATACGGGCTAAGTGCATACGAACATTTTCATCTCTTTTCACTTTATCTTTGAAATACGATGTGTATTCTTTATAATCTATCATTCTCGTATGCATTTCATATAATTCATCATCAGTTAACTTTAATGTCACATCTAAAATGACACCAAATAACCCGTAACCACCTATGACATATGGAAATAGCTCTGCATTTTCTTCTCTACTTACATTACGCACCGTACCATCTGCCATTAACAACCTAAACGACTCTACTGTATCAATCAATGCTTCATGACGAATATCACGCCCATGTACATTTACGCTTAATGAACCACCAACAGTAAAAATATTTTGAGATTGCATCACTTGAACCGCAAGACCATATGGATTGATTTTCTTTTGAATGTCATTCCATGTGACACCACTTTGCACCCTAATCCTCTTCTTCTCCGCATCGAATTCTAATATTTCATTATACCCTTTCATATCAAGCATCGTACCGTTCGGATAATACGTCTGACCGCCTTGGCTATGCTGCATACCTGCAATAGAAATCTTCTCTCCAGAAACGTTTGCATCTTGCACGACCTGTTTTAATGAACTTTCATCCTCAGCATGTTCAACACGTTTAATTTTCGTTGGAAGTAACTTTCCTACATCGCTCATAATTGGATGATTTAGTTGCTCTTTATATGTATTTACAGATGTTGCAAGCAACACTGTATAAGCCACAATGACCACCGCTATCTTTCTTTTTTTCAAATGACACTCTCCTCTTCTACAGTTTTCCCTCTTCATATTGTACCTATTTTCCTATGAAGAAAGTATACAAAAAAGAGGGCACCTTATTTTAGGCCCCCCCTCATCAAAACTGTTACTTTGCTGCCGGCAATTGTATTGGGTCAAACTTTTCGTACGACGTATATTTTGCGTTCGTAATAATGTGTGCTTTATCCTTGCCGTTACTACTCATAATCATGTCTATCTTTGCTGATTCATATTTAAAATCTTTTGTAATGATATATTCTGCATCCACTTCTTCTATCTTTGCATTTTGTGCTTGTAACATTTTCTTCTGTGTTTCATCCATGCTAGTTAACATACTTTCTGTTTCTTGCCCTTTTAATGTAAATTTCAGTTTATATTTATCTCCGCTTTTCTCCATCTTCATTTTATCTAAAACTACTGCTGGCACTTCTAACTTATCTATAATATCTTGAGTCGCTTTCATTCCACCAGCGTTTAATTGCTCCTCTGGTACGGTTATAACTTCTCCTGTATTAGGGTTTTTTACCTCACCAGCAACTTTACCATCCACAGTATACACTACAACATCTGTACCGGAAATATTCATTTCAGAACGAGAATTCTTTGTCTTTGGCTCTAATTGCATCTTAGCCTTTAATATATCCATCTCTGTTCCCTCAGCTTTTACCCCTACACCATATGTCATCGTTACATGCTCTTCATTTTTAAAAGCTTCGTTCGTTTTCTTGAAAACATCCTTCGCTGCTAATTCCTTTTCTTTTTGAACTGATTCTTTTTTCGGTTCATCCGTCTTTGCTGTTTTCTCATTACTACACCCTACCCCTAAACTGATTGCAAGCACTAAACTTGAAACAAAAATAATTTTTTTCATAATGTCGCCCCCTTTCCCAAAATAATATCACCTCTTTTCCTATGAAATCTATATAATTTTTAATCTATATTCGCTATATAGCGACATGTTTAATGAAGATTTTAAATATGATGTAAATAACAACAACTCATTTCAGGAGGTCATTATGAAGGCGATCATTTGCACACAGTATGGACCACCTAACGTTCTTCAGCTTCAAAATATAGAGAAACCTACGCCTAAAAAGAACGAAGTATTAGTTAAAATTCACGCAACAAGTGTATCGACTGGAGATTGTAGAATACGCGGTTTTAATAGTCCCCTCTTATTTTGGATTCCTATGCGGATCATATTAGGTTTCAGAAAACCGAGAAACCCTATACTCGGCGTAGAGTTATCCGGTGAAATCGAAGAAATAGGAACAGATGTAACTCAATTTAAAAAAGGTGATCCAATTTTTGCATTAACAGAACTAAACCTCGGTGGTTACGCCGAGTACACATGCGTACATGAAAGTGGATTAATAACATTAAAACCTACCAATGTGACGTATGAAGAAGCCGCAGTTATTCCTTTTGGTGGAACTTCAGCATTGCATTTCCTAAGAAAGGGCCGTATAAAAAAAGGGCAACAAGTGCTCATATATGGTGCCTCCGGATCAGTAGGAACAGCTGCTGTACAACTTGCTAAATATTTCGGTACGACCGTTACGGCTGTTTGTAGTAATTCAAATTTTGAACTCGTGCAATCTTTAGGAGCCGATAAAGTAATTGATTATACAAAAGAAGATTTTACTAAGCTGGGTGAACGCTACAATATTATATTTGATGCAGTTGGAAAACATAAAAAATCCCTTTGTGAAAAGGCATTAACACCCAATGGAAAATATGTATCTGTTAATGGAATGATGGCAAAAGTAAGTAAAGAGGATATGATTCTACTAAAAAAACTAACTGAAGCAGAACATTTAAAGCCTGTTATTGATAGAACTTACCGATTAGAAGAAATTGCTGAAGCTCATATATATGTAGAAAAAGGGCATAAAAAAGGTAATGTTTCGATTACCTTAAAATAAAATATATTCAGAAAATAACATTGACAATTCTTTTTGTAAGATTTACTATTAGTACCATATTAAAAAAACTACATACACATACTCTTATCAAGAGTGGCGGAGGGACTGGCCCGATGATGCCCGGCAACCGAGCTTATGACGTATAAGCTAAGGTGCTAATTCCTGCAAAACGAGTTTTCGTTTTGGAAGATAAGAGAGGAACCTATTTTATCTATTCGGCACCTCTCTTATTTTTGGGAGGTGCTTTTTATTTTGGAACGTATATGAAGGGGGAATTATAGATGAAAAAAGTATTATTGAGCATTGTAAGTGGAGCGGTATTATTGCTAGGTGCATGTGGTGCTAATTCTGATAAAGAGGTAAAAGCATTAGATGAGAAAAAGATTACTGTCGGTGTAACTGGCGGACCGCATGAACAAATTTTTGAAAAGGTAAAAGAAGTGGCAGCAAAAGACGGACTCGAAATCGATGTAAAAGTATTTAATGATTATGTAGCACCAAACGTATCCTTAGATGAAAAAAGCCTCGATGTAAATAGCTATCAAACGAAATCATATTTAGACGTATTTAAAGCTGAGCGCAATATGAAATTAACGGAAGTATTTTCAACAGTAACATTCCCTATGGGCGTATATTCTAAAAACATAAAAGATGTAAAAGATTTAAAAGAGGGCGACGCAATCGCTGTACCAAATGACCCAACGAATGAACTTCGAGCTTTAAAGCTATTTGAAAAAGCAGGTGTTTTAAAAGTGGATCCGAAGGCTACAGAAAAAGCGACTGCAAAAGATGTAATTGAAAACCCGAAAAATTTAAAGATTGTTGAATTAGAGGCATCTCAATTACCAACACAGCTAGGTGAAGTGAAAGCAGCTGCAATTAATACAAACTTTGCATTAGGTGCAAAATTAAGCCCTGCGAAAGATTCTATTTTCCGTGAAGGAAAAGATTCACCATATGTAAACTGGGTCGTTGTTCGTACTGAAAATAAAGATGATGCTGTTGTAAATAAATTAAAGAAAGCGTATCAATCTAAAGAAGTAAAAGAATTTATCGAGAAAAAATTTGATGGTTCAGTTTTACCATCTTGGTAGGAGCTGACGATAATGATTGAATTAAAAAATGTATCCAAAGTATTTACAACAAAAAAAGGGAACGTAGAAGCTCTTAAACCTACTTCCCTTCAAGTAAAAAAGGGCGAAGTATTTGGAATCATTGGATATAGTGGCGCTGGTAAAAGTACATTAATTCGATGTGTAAATTTATTAGAAAAACCAACGACAGGAACTATTATCGTAAACGAGAAAGATTTAACTACACTGTCGACAAAAGAACTAGCAAAATCGAGACAAAAAATCGGAATGATTTTTCAAGGATTCAACTTACTTAAAACTGTGACAGTTTATGAAAATATCGCATTACCTTTACGTCTATCTGGTCTTCCCAAAAATGAAATTGAAAAAAGGGTAGAAAAGTATTTACGTATTGTCGATCTTTTTAATCGAAAAGATGCCTATCCTAGCGAACTTTCTGGCGGCCAGAAGCAGCGTGTTGCCATTGCACGTGCACTATCACATGAACCGGAAGTGTTATTAAGCGACGAAGCAACGAGCGCTTTAGACCCAGAAACAACGGATTCTATTCTCGACCTATTATTAAAGATTAATGAAGAAATCGGGATTACAATTTTATTAATTACACATGAAATGAATGTCATCCAGCGTATATGTGACCGAGTTGCTGTTATGGAACATGGAGCAGTAGTCGAAAGCGGGACTGTGAAGGACATCTTCACAAACCCACAACATGTAACAACGAAAAAATTTGTAAACAGTGCATTTGCAGCTAAAATTCCAGGAGAGGTACAAAAAGAACTACAAACTACCGGTGAAATTGTAACTCTCTCCTTTATAGGGAATGCTTCAGGAGAGCCAGCATTAGCTGTTGCTACAAAACGTTTCCAAGTGTATCCGAATATTTTATCCGGTAATATTACACAGTTAAAACATGAAGCATATGGGAAACTAGTCATTCATATGCAGGGTGAAAAAAATGAAGTAGACCGCGCTTTATCCTTTTTACAAGAGCAAGGGATCATCGTAGAAGGAGGTAGAACAGACTATGGGAAACAAATCCTTTTTGGATGAATGGGGTAAAGTCATATGGGAAGCAACCATTCAAACATTTCAAATGACATCTATTTCACTATTCATCTCTATCCTTATTGCATTACCACTTGGCGTTACACTTGTTTTAACGAGACCTGGTGGACAGCACGAAAATAAAATCATTTATCCAATCCTTAATACAATTATTAATATCATTCGCTCTCTTCCATTTATCATTCTATTATTCTTCATTTTACCTTTTACAAAGTTTCTAATGGGAACATCCATTGGCGTGCAAGGAGTTATCGTACCACTTGTCGTATTCACAGCTCCTTATATTGCACGATTAATGGAGACAGCTTTATTAGAAGTAGATCGTGGTGTTATTGAAGCTTACCAAGCGATGGGCATTTCTACTATAAAAATCATTTGGCACGTTATGGTGAAAGAAGCTCGTCCCTCCCTTATACTTGGATTAACAATTGCAACGATTGGTTTAATCGGTGCAACAGCAATGGCTGGACTTGTAGGTGCTGGCGGTCTTGGTGATTTAGCATATCGATTCGGACATTTACGCTACGAACCTGAAGTAATGTATGCAACTGTCTTTATTTTAATTATCCTCGTTCAAGGGCTACAATCTTTAGGGAATGGTGTTGCACGAAGATTGAAGAAAGATTAAAAAAAGAAGGTATCTCACCAAGGTGAGATACCTTCTTTTTATCTTTTAAATCCACCTTCAGAATGAATAACTTGTCCCGTAATCCATTCTGCTTCTTCACTTACTAAAAACTTAATAAGTCTTGCTGCATCCTTCGGCTCACCAATTCTTCCAAAAGGAAACATTGGTTTTAATCCTTGCTTTATCTCTTCAGTCATCCAGCCTGTATCAGTTGGACCTGGGTTAATTGCATTCACTGTTATTCCTAAATGAGCTACCTCAGCTGACAACGTACTAGTAAGAGCATCAATAGCTCCCTTCGTTGTTGCATACGCTAGTTCTCCTGCCATAGGCCCTTTAAATTGTCCCGATGTCATATTCACAATTCTACCACCAGATTTCTTATCAAACCCTTGGGCAAATTGACTACTTAACAATGTTGTCGCACGAACATTTACCATATAGTGCTTATCTAGTTCTTCAGCAGTCAAATTAGAGAAATCATTATTCGTAGAATACGCTGCATTATTAATTAATATATGAGGGTATCCTAATTTTTCAGTAACTTTATTTATAAGCTCTTTTGGTGCATCATTCTGAGTTAAATCTAACTCCATACTCGATACTTTAACACCGCTTTTTAGTAGCTCTTCTTTTAATTGTATCTGTTCACTTCGATCAACGCCCCAAGGCATCTCTTTATCATACGCTGTCCAATACGTAAAAAATATATCGTATCCTGCTTCAGCTAGTTCTTTACAAATCGCTGCTCCTATACCATCTAGACGACTTACGCCTGTAACAACTGCTACTTTATTTTTTAATTGATTCATCATATACTCCTCCAATTTTAAAGGACGCATATTTCATATAAGAGATATGGATTTCCCTATGCATTATCTTTACAAAAGGGATGTACAAGCCAAATATGCAGTCCTTGAATGATTTACAGATAGCTAAATAAACCCTCACTTATGAGAGAAAAATTGATCTATCTAGTTTCTAATCATTACAAGTTCATCCACATATTGAGTCCTTGTCCCCTTTCCATATATCTCTATTTCTATTATAGCGATATGACAAAACATTTCAAATAATACAAAATAAAACGAAAAAACAGGCAATGGGAAAAGTAATGCCCATTGCCTGAAAATAAACGAAATGCCTAATATGCCATTTCCTTCTTAACGATTTAATTTTTATCCTTCTTATATACCATGTAACTAGGTTCATTATAAACCCACTCACCTGTACCAATTCTTAACCAGCCACTCTTCTCTTCATATACTGTAGCTTTTTCACCTTTGCTTGCTTTTCTAACAACAGAGTAGCTAGCACCTGCTCCGCTACGAACATTTACCCCAATTCCATTAATTTCAACTGTACCAATTCCTTTTTGAACACTACCAGTTTCAATTACTTGAAGCATGTTTAAAATGAATGCTGCTGTTTCACCACGAGTCGTTGTGCCTTTAGGGACATACAGATTATCTCCCATACCTTTCACAATACCCAAACCGTATAATCTTTGTACTGCTTCTTTATAGATAATTTGATCTTTATCTGCAAATGGTAAGTTTGCCAATGGTCCACTTATTTTTTTATACTCTAAAGCTTTATTTACAATAACTGCAGCTTCTTCTCTTGTAATAGGTGTGTTAGGGTCAAAATTACCATCTCCTCTACCAGAAATGATGCCTACACTTGCAGTACGTTTAATACCATCTCGTAAAGTTGGATTTACATCATTTAAATCTTTAAACGTTGCATCTCCAGCTGGAAGACTTAAAGAATTAGAGATTAATTGAGCAAACTCAGCTCTTGTTACAGATCTATTAGGCGCAAAAATGCCATTTCCTTCTCCGACCATAATACCTCTTCTATTCAAATCACGAATTGCTGGCTCATACCAACCTCCTGTTATATCGTCTGTTGGCTGATAAAATTTATTATAATAACCTTCAACACCATTTACGAATGGAATCCATTGTCCACTGTTAATCATAATAGCAGGACAGATTTTACCACTCCATTTTTGGTGTTTTACAACATTATTTAATGGTACACCTGTTTCTTTCATTAAATAAGCTGCAAGTTTCTTAGCGTTATCTACTGCCTTATTATAGTCACCATCACTGTTAACTGCAATTTCAATTGCAATAGATTCTCTATTACCTGGACCATCACCGTCTCCTGCGTGCCACCCGTTCTCGTTTAATGGTAAGTGTTGATAAATCTCCTTATCATCTACTGTAAAGTGCCATGATGCAGCTCGATCTGTTTTCCCTGTTGCTTGGTTATATAAGTATTGAGCGTGGTTTTTAGCTCCTGCTCCTGCGTTTTTATTATCAGTTTCATGAATTGTAATATACTTTGGAACCATATGGTTTTGAGGACGAATATTCTCGTTACCAGTTGGAACAATCCATTCAGTGAATGGGACGCCATTTATACTACTAGAAACTTTAGGGGCTGAAAAAGAAAGACTACGTTTTGTTCTATTTGAATTGTTAGGAACCGTTAATGTACCTGTTTCTTCATACATACCTTCTGAACCTTGAAGACTGTCCACTTTCTTATTATCGACAGTACCTCCACCACGTCCGTCTACTCCTTCAAAACTCTCTTCAATACTTTTTAAAGCTTGTTCATCTGATACCTGAAGTTGACCTGTTCCACCTTGTTCCAGAGCACTTATAGATTGATAGTTATTTACTGATTGTTGTTCCTCTGCGAACGATACCATAGATGAAGATAATACCGTTAGTCCTGCTGTTAATGCTACTACCTTTTTACGAAATGTAATACTCATGTTTAATTTGATATATCTTGCTATTTTAGATATATCTTCCTCCTTTAATAGACTTATAAAAATTCGCGAAAAGAACCTCCAAAATACCCTTTTGAATGTTGAAAACAATACTTAACATTTTACTCGATATCCCGTTTGTTTTCTATGAAATCTCTAAATTCTTTAAAAATCCTGACAACAAATAAAAAAGAATTCCTTTTTTTAGAAATCCTTTTTTGCTACACCTCCGGATATGAGTTTACTAATATGCTAGATATTAATTAATTTTACATAGTATTGTAGTTCTTAAATAGGTTAATCAAACCAATATGAATAACTCTAAGTAACAATTATAGAAAAGAGCATGTTTTAAAAAGATTAATTAAAACATACTCTTACTTTTTCAAATTTAGACCTTTAGCGAACCACGAAATCCTCTAGCAGCATAGTATGAATCTGCTCCATTGTGGTACACGAAAACGTGTCCGAAGCGATAATCACAAAATAGAGCACCGCCAAGTTCTCGAATGTCTGAAGGTGTTTGTACCCAGCTTGATGATTTCATGTCAAAATCCCCAAACTGTTGCAACTCTCGATATTGTTCTTCCGTTAATAATTCAATGCCCATAGCAGTTGCCACATCAATAACGTTATTTTCTGGTTTATGTTTTTTTCTTGCCTCTAACGCTGCAAGATCATAACAAAGACTTCTGCGGCCTTTAGGACTCTCCTTTGAACAATCATAGAAAATATACTCGTCCTTTTCTTCATCATAACCAACAACATCCGGCTCACCGCCAGTTACTTCCATTTCATGAATTGACCACAATTTTTCAGTATTAGTAGCCAGCTTCGCTTCAATCTTAGCCCATTCAAGACCTTCATGGCGGTTCATGTTTTTCTCAAAACGAGCTTGTAATACTTTTAGTAGTTCTTCACGTTGTTCTACAGATAACTCATTTTTATTCTCTGTCATATTAGTCCTCCGAATTACGTTTCCTTATAATCATTTACATTTTTTCAATACTGGTTTGCATGCAGTTTACAATAAATTATATAATTTGTTGTATCTCTTTTTCAACAATCTGACACGATTGCACAACGAAAAATCCCTGTGTGGATATCCATTATATAGTACTAAAATCTTTCGTACTATCCCCAAGAATATAGTGTGAAAACCACATCAAATTCTGCTTCATAATAGCTACATTCATTCCTGGCTGATTAGGACTATATGCCATTCCTTTAAATATAATTAACTCTGTATCGACTTCCATATCTCTTAACCCTTCATATAGCTCATATGCATTTGTAATTGGAATTCTTGCATCCTTTTCCCCATGTTGAATTAAGGTAGGCGTACAGGCTGATTTAATATATGTCATTGGTGATGTTTTCCTATATATATCCGGATCATTCCATGGAGTATTTCCTAAATACATGCTAATAAAGTAAGGGATATCTGTATTTACATAATGGGTACTCCAGTTAGTGATTCCGCCCCCAACTGAAATAGCTTTAAATCTATCACTAAATGTAGAACAGAAAGCTGATATATATCCTCCGTTACTCCATCCCATAACTCCTACTCTATCCTTGTCTACCATCCCCTTTTCAACTAGTTTATCCACTCCAGATATAATATCATCATAATCAGCAATTCCTTGTTTTCTATAGTTTGCTTTTAAAAATTCATTACCATAACCAGAACTTCCTCTATAGTTTGGTTCTAAAACGATAAAGCCTTTTTCGATAAATTGTTCAATCGGATATTTCTCATTAAAACAGTCTGAAAATATCGGAAAGGACGCCCAAGCTGGACCACCATGGATTACTACTAATAAGGGATATTTTTTATTTGCGTCAAACTCTACTGGAGTTGATAGAACACCCTCTATTTCAAGACCATCAATACTTTGCCATGAGATGATTTCCCTATTACTTTTAAGCTTACCTTCGAAAAAGCTATTTTCATTCGTTATTTTTTTATCATCCAAATAGATTTCAAAGGTTTCATTTGTTATAGCCTTAGTATATGTTATATGATTTCCATCCCTTGTTATAGAGGCATCCATTATAAAGCTATCTACTTTTTCGCTTAACATTTCCAGAGTGCCATCCTCACATAGCAAGCCAATACGGTAATTCGTTTTATCCTGCCATCTAATTAAAATCCCTTTAGCTGTCCACTGTAATGGCATAATCGTACTATCAAAATCGGTTAAAGGTTGAATTACCTCTCCCGTATTCATATCATATATCTCTAATGTACTATCTTGTATATGGTTTCTATAGTAATCCTTCTCTCTTATGCTTGCTGCGTAACATATTTTGCTGCCCTTAGGAGAAAAGCAGACGCTCCCTCCTAACAACTTATCCATATTCATTTTTTGTAGTTCCCCAGCTTCAACATCTACTATGTATAGATCACCATTCATATAATCGTTTAAACTTGGTGTAGCCATACATACAACCTTTTTCCCATCATTTGAAATATCAAAGTTATGTATATAAAAATCCTTACCATCCGTTAGTTGATAAACACCGCTAACCTTCCGTTCCTGTTTATCGTTTTGTTTCACTTTTTCTATTTCAATGTAGTATAAACAATTATTCTGATGTTCCTTACCTACATGATGGAAATCTCCATATCGTTCCTTACGTTTCTTTATCTCCTCACATTCTTTTGACTGTGCAATATAATAAAAACCTTTACCAGTAGGCTCCCATTTGAATGTATTAACTCCTTCCTTTTCATCCGTAATTTGAACCTCACTACAACCGTCTATTGACTTAACAAAGATCTGATTTTTATTAGCTCCGTCACCGCCTGGTCTAAGGTATGCAATGCTCTTAGAATCTGGAGACCATAATGGATGTGTACTATCTATATCCCCATTTGTTAGTGGGTAACTCTTCCCTTTATCTTTCTCATATATCCATACATGATTTCTATACGTATTGTCTTCCCAGTTAGCTAACCTCTTTACAAATGCTACGTTTTTGCTATCATCACTTATGTTTGTACTTGATAAGGCCGGTAATGAAATAATCTCTTCTATACTTAAATATGTTTTTGCTTTCACTTTCATATAATAAGTCCCCCCTTATAATGTCCATGAATCTATCGTCGCATCTCGTCATAATAAAGAAAATTGTTCACGAATACTTAAAATGATAACGGAAAATTCAGATAAATAAAAGCAGTTTTATTCCAAATCCGATAAAGTAAAACTTTCATTAGTAGGGGTCTGTCTACTTACCAATTTTAGATGTTCTTTTTCAATACAAAAATACCCCTTTAGATAAAATATCTAAAGGGGTACAAATTCGTAAATTTATTTTAAAGCTACAACTATATTTATTAACCTACCAATCTCCTACTCAACAGTAACAGACTTAGCTAAGTTACGTGGCTTATCAACGTCACACTCGCGGTGAAGTGCTGCGTAGTATGAGATAAGTTGGAATGGAATAACTGCTACTAGCGGTGCTAGCGCTTCGTGTACAGCTGGTAATACGAAGCTGTCACCTTCCATTTCTAAGCCTTTCATTGAGATGATACATGGGTTAGCTCCGCGTGCTACTACTTCTTTCACGTTACCACGAATTCCAAGGTTTACGTGCTCTTGTGTAGCAAGTGCGATAACTGGTGTACCGTTTTCGATTAAGGCGATTGTACCGTGTTTTAATTCTCCTCCAGCAAATCCTTCTGCTTGGATGTAAGAGATTTCTTTTAGCTTTAACGCACCTTCTAATCCTACGTAGAAGTCTACGCTACGTCCGATGAAGAAACAGTTACGCGTTGTTGCTAAAAATTGTTTTGCTAATGCGTCCATTTCTTCCTTTTGATCACAAAGTTCTACCATTGCATTTGCTACAAGTCCTAATTCGTGTGTTAAATCGAAATCAAGAACTTCGCCTTTTGCTTTAGCAATGTCCGCAGCTAAAATTGAAAGTACTGCAAGTTGTGCTGTGTACGCTTTCGTTGATGCAACTGCGATTTCTGGTCCCGCGTATAACGGAAGTGTGTAATCAGCTTCACGAGAAAGCGTAGAACCAGGTACGTTTGTAATCGTTAATGCTTTATGTCCCATTTCATTTGTTTGTACAAGTACTGCACGGCTATCAGCTGTTTCACCACTTTGTGAAATGTAAATGAAGAATGGTCTTTCTGTTAATAATGGCATGTTATAAGAGAATTCACTTGCTACGTGCACTTCAACTGGCATTTTTGCAAACTTCTCGATAAATTGTTTTCCAACAAGACCTGCATGATAACTTGTTCCACATGCAATGATGTAAATACGATCGCTATCTAAAATCGCATTGCGGATGTCTGCATTCAGTTCAATCTCGCCATTTTCATCTTGATACTTTTGAATTATATTACGGATTACAAGTGGTTGCTCATCGATTTCTTTAAGCATGAAATGAGGGTATGTTCCTTTTTCAATATCACTTGCGTCTAATTCCGCTGTAAACGGTGCACGTTCAATCGTTTCACCTTGTAAGTTTTTAATTGTAATACTTTCTTTCGTTACGATTACGATTTCTTTATCCATTAATTCGATAAATTGATCTGTAACTTGTAACATCGCCATAGCGTCGCTCGCCACAACATTAAAGTTGTCACCAACACCTACTAATAGCGGGCTTTTGTTTTTAGCAACATAAATCATGTTTGGATTTTCAGCATCAAGTAATCCGATCGCATAAGAGCCATGTAAAAGAGATAGCGTATTACGGAACGCTTCTTCTACACTTAGTCCTGTGCTCACTTGTTGTTCCATAAGCTGTACGATAATCTCTGTATCCGTTTCACTTACGAACGTTACATCTTGTAAATATTCTTTTTTCACTAATTCATAGTTTTCAATTACACCGTTATGAACTAGTGTAAAGCGTTTTGATGTACTTTGATGCGGATGCGCGTTTACTTTGCTTGGAACACCATGTGTAGCCCAGCGTGTGTGACCGATTCCCACGCTTGCTGCTACGTTCTCATCTACGATTTCGCGAAGTTTTGCAATACGACCTTTTTCTTTGTATACAACAACACCGTTCTCTGCTTGTACTGCAATACCTGCTGAATCATATCCACGATATTCTAGCTTTTCTAAACCTTTTAATAAAATTTCCTTTGCATCTTGCTCTCCAATAAATCCTACGATTCCACACATGTTTAGTCGCCGTTACAAATGCTTACATTGCTCTGCGAACATGTAACGACATAGTCCGATACCATTTTTATTTATACTAAAAAACGGATTACATATTGCTAGCCCTGTAAGCTTGTAACGGCTTTCACCTTCCTCTCGATTGGGTTTAAGTCCGTATATACTTATACAGCTAGTTTGTATCCGTTCCTTTTCTCTCATCACACTTTCACCTTTGTCCACTAAGTCACCTTAATGATTTAAGTAAAAGCTTGCGGTTGTGATGAACAACCGGGAGTCATCCGCCGAAATCTCGATAAACTCCACCTCGTCAACTACACTACTTGTAGTTCTGGCGCTTCTATAATTTACAATATTTCCTTTGAGAAAAAGAACAAGACCATCTTATAACAAACATAGATAAACCGTCAATGAAATTTTTTTCATCGTCTATAAAACATATGAAAAAGGAGCACTTCTTGTGCTCCTTTTTCATAAATTTATTGAATTATTCAGCGCCAACTTCAGCTTTCACAACTTCTACAATGCGATGTACATATGCGTCACAAACTTCTTGTGTTGGTGCTTCTGCCATTACACGAATAAGTGGCTCTGTTCCAGATGGACGAACAAGAATGCGGCCATCACCGTTCATTTCTTCCTCTACAACACGAATAATATCTTTAATTTTTTCATTTTCTAATGCTAGTTTTTTATCTGTTACACGAACGTTTACTAGTAATTGTGGGAATTTTGTCATCTCACCTGCAAGCTCAGATAATGGTTTTTTCGTCATTTTCATGATGTTCACCAATTGAAGTGCACTTAACATTCCATCACCAGTTGTAATGTAATCAAGTAAGATAATATGACCCGATTGTTCTCCACCTAAGTTGTAACCACCACGCTTCATCTCTTCCATTACGTAACGGTCACCAACTGCTGTTTTATCACTTGTGATATTGTTAGCTTCAAGTGCTTTGTAGAAACCTAAGTTACTCATAACAGTTGAAACGACTGTATTATGCTTTAATTGACCAGTTTCTTTCATGTACTTCGCACAAATAAACATAATTTGATCGCCATCAACGATGTTTCCTTTTTCATCTACAGCGATTAAACGGTCACCATCACCATCAAAGGCAAGACCGATATCAGCGCCTTTATCTTTTACTAATTTAGCTAATACTTCTGGATGCGTAGAACCTACTCCATCGTTAATGTTCATGCCGTTTGGTGAAGTTCCCATTGTTGAAATATCAGCCTCTAAATCCGCAAATAAGTATGGAGCTAAAGAAGACGTAGCACCATGCGCACAATCTAAAGCGATATGTAAACCAGAGAAATCTTCCTCTACAGTTTGTTTAATATATTGTAAATATTTTTGTCCGCCTTCAAAATAATCACTCACTTGTCCAAGATTCGTACCTGTTGGACGTGGTAGTTCATCAACTTCTTTGTCTAATAAAGCTTCGATTTCTGCTTCTTGCTCATCTGTTAATTTAAAACCGTCAGAACCGAAGAATTTGATTCCGTTATCCTGTACTGGATTATGAGATGCAGAAATCATAACACCTGCTTGTGCATCTAACGCTTTTGTTAAATAAGCAACACCTGGTGTAGAAATAACACCAAGGCGCATTACTTCTGCTCCAGTTGATAATAGACCTGCTACTAAAGCTCCTTCTAACATATGTCCTGATATACGTGTATCACGGCCGATAATTACTTTTGGACGATCTGTATCTTTTGTTAATACATAACCACCAAAACGTCCAATTTTGAACGCTAATTCAGGTGTTAACTCCTGGTTCGCAACCCCGCGTACTCCATCTGTACCAAAATATTTACCCATTATGATTCGCTCCTTTTTCTGGCTCTTTTTGATTATCTACTGTTGGCTCTTGACTAGTTTCTTTTTCTTTATCTTTATTTTGTTCCTGTTCCGTGTCAGGCTTAGGTTTAGGTTTAGGTTCAGGTTCAGGATTTTTTGGTTTTTCAGTTTGATTATCTTGGTTATTATTTGAATCTGGTTTTTCACCGTTACCCTGTACTTCTTTATCTGGATTTTCTTTCTTCACAATTGTGACTTTGGCACTTTTTTGCTTTGGCTCTATTGAAATATTACCAGGACCGCTCACTTGAATAGAAACATCCTTCGTCCCCGGAGATACATTTTGCAGATTAATGGCTGCTGTTATTTGAGCAGCTGTTATTTTATCTACTATACTTGTTTCTCCTGAAATATCAACGCTTATCTTCCCATCTTGCGGTGAAAGTAGCTGGGCCGTAACATCTTTAGAAAGTCCATTTTTTTGAATTGATATACCATCAATCGTTCTTGTTTTCGTTTGTTTTGTTTTTTGCACTCCTACCGAAACCTTCACTTGATTCGGTTTTGCACTTGTTACACCCTTTGGCAATAAAACAGAGGTATCGAATGTTGTAGACTCTGTCAATTGACTAAGATCTACTTCGACCCCCTCTATCGATTGTATATTATCCAAAATATCTTTTGGACCTGCTATTGTTACTTCTCTCGGCTCAATGCTAATATTTGTAACGGCCAATCCTTCTGGTAAACTCCCCTTTTTCGTATACGTTACAGGAACAGTTTTTTCAGTATTATTGGTCGTAGCTTGCGTCGCCACATTCAATGTTACACTAATTTTAGATGGACTCGTTCTTACATTTAAACGTTTTCCTTCTCTATTGTATAATGTAACTTCGGCTGTTTTTGTAACAGTTTTATTAACACCTTTTAAATCAATATACGCCTTAGCAGATGAAATACTTTCAATTTCTTCTTTCGTCCCAACTACCTCAACAGTATCAGGTTTAATGTTTGATTTTTCAAGAGTTGAACCCGCTGGCATTTGATCCTCATTTGATAATTTTAAGTCTACATGAACGTATTTTCTCGCTTTTTCATGTAGAGTAATTTTAATTGTTGATGGCTGAACTGTTCCTTTCACATCATCTGGAAGCCCGTTCGTTTTCAAAGAAACTTCATAAGTTCCTTTTTCGCTATCTCTCAAATCAACTGGTATATCAAATTGTTTTTTCGCTTTTGCTGTAGCAACTGCTGCTTTTGGGCCCTCTAACTTCACCTTAACGCCCTCTGACGGAATACCACTTACAATATATTTCTCTTCATCATACTTAAGGTTAATGGCATAATTAGTTAAGGTTTCTTTCGCATCATTTGCGAAAGGTAGTATCCCCGATGTCGTATTTTTTTCAGTTAAAGTCGCTGACATAAAAAGCATACACGCCAATAGTAATGAGATCCCTTTTAAAAACCAATGATTCTCCATTAACTTATCCATGACGCTTTCTCCTCCAATTCCATAAAGACGAAGAAGTCGTTTTTTCGCTCGCACTAAATTCAGCTAACAACATATCTTTCAGTTGTTCTGTCTTCAAATCACGATGCAACTTACCATTTTTCGTTAAAGAAATTTGGCCAGTTTCTTCCGACACAACTACTGTAATACTATCAGTAACTTCACTAACTCCCATTGCAGCGCGATGCCTAGTTCCTAGTTCCTTAGAGATAAACGGACTTTCCGATAACGGAAGATAACACGCTGCTGCTTTAATGGTACTTCCTTGCATAATAACCGCTCCATCGTGAAGAGGTGTATTAGGAATGAAAATATTAATAAGTAATTCCGATGATACGTGTGCATTTAGCGGAATACCTGTTTCCACATAATCACCCATACCGGTCTCTTTTGACAAAGTAATTAATGCACCAATTCTACGTTTCCCCATATATTCCGTTGCTTTCGCTATCGCTGTTGCAACGATTTCAGGTTCATCATCCTCATGAGTTCCAACACGCGAAAATAAACTCCCGCGTCCTAGCTGCTCAAGTGCTCTTCGCAATTCTGGCTGAAAAATAATAATAACGGCTAAAAATCCCCACGTTAATACTTGCTCAGTTAGCCAATAAAGCGTATGCAATTCAAGGAAAATACTGATCATCCGAACGACAATAATAACTGTAATCCCTTTTAAAAGTTGAACAGCTTTCGTCCCTCGGATTATGAGAATTAGCTTATATATAATAAACCATACAACGGCAATATCTAATACCGTACTAAGATATTTCAAAATGGTCGTATCTTCAAAAGGCATACTACCCCTTCCTCCTACTTACGAGCAATTCTATCCATATATTGAAATATTGTTTTATGCTCTATCTGTATGTATTTCCAACAACTAGTTAATTATACCATACATGAAACAAACGACAATTACAAACAACCCCCCTTTCGTCTAAATTGGCAAGATGTCAAACATTATTATCGTACAGTATAATATAAATCATTATTATACGCTTATTTTCAAATAAAAAAAGCAACTTCTCAGTTGCTTTTCTTACATTTATTTTAGTTTTTCACCGAATAAAGAACCCATTAAAGCAACTGCCGTTGTTGCCGTTCTGTTTCGCTCATCTAAAATGGTATTTACTTCAACAAACTCAGCAGATGTGACAATATCAGCTTCCGCTAACATTTCCATTGCTAAATGGCTTTCACGATAAGATAGGCCACCAATTACAGGCGTTCCAACTCCTGGTGCATCATGAGGATCAAGACCATCTAAATCTAATGATAAATGTACACCATCAGTATGAGATAAATAAGCGATTGTTTCTTCCATAACAGCCGTCATACCCATACGATCAATCTCGTGCATCGAGAATACTTTAATACCTTCCTCGCGAATAAAGTCTTTTTCTCCTTCATCTAATGCACGTGCACCGATAATTACAACATTCTCTTTTTTCACCTTTGGATATGCCCCGTATAAATCTACAAGCGTTTGATGTCCATACCCTAAACTTGCTGCAAGTGACATGCCATGAATATTTCCAGATGGTGAAGTTTCTTCTGTATTTAAGTCACCATGTGCATCGTACCAAATAACACCTAAATTTTTATAATGTTTCGCAACACCAGCTAATGTACCAATTGCGATACTATGATCACCACCTAATACAAGTGGAAAACGTCCCTCTTCTATAATATGATCCACCTTACTTGCTAATTCGTTACATACAGTTGCAACTTGTGTAAGGTTTCTTAAGTTTGTATTTACATCTGCTTCTTTTTCTCTCTCTATACATATATCTCCTATATCTTTAACGTCATATCCAATTTCTTCAATTCTTTCAATTACGCCTGCATAACGGATTGCACTCGGCCCCATATCTACCCCGCGACGCATCTGTCCTAAATCCATTGGAACTCCAATAACTGAGATTTCTTTTTTCATAGATAGTATCCCCCTTTTATGCCTTCACTAAATATTTTAAATCTTTTATATAGTCTGACTCAACTCGACATTTTTCTGTATGGATATACAAATTATTCACTTATATTCGCTTTAAAAACCAAATTTCAAGACTATTCTATGTATAAAGTTAACTTAATGAAACAACTACCATCATTATTATTAAATAATAATAAAAAACACTCCTACATTTAGAAGTGTTTTTCTGATGCTATTTTCCATACTGCGGCAATATTCTTTGCTGTCATTTCGATATTCTCTTCCGCTACTTTATATGCCTCTTCTAATGTCATAGGACTCGCTGTAATACTAAATACTGCATCGATTCCTTTTTCATGAACAGCTGAATAATTCGGAGATACAGATCCTCCAATAGCAATGACAGGAATACGAAAATGCTTTGCACGCTCCGCAACACCTACAGGGGCCTTTCCATATGCTGTTTGTTCATCTATTCTCCCTTCGCCAGTTATAATTAAATCTGCACCTTCTATATGCTTATTAAAATTTGTATAGTCTAATACAATTTCAATTCCTCTCCGCAAGCTTCCCTTTAACACTGCAATAACAGCTGCTCCCATTCCTCCTGCGGCTCCTGCGCCAGGTATTTCAGCTACGTCGCAAGATAAGTATTGTTTAAGGATATTCGCATAATGCTTTAAATTCTCATCCAGCTCTTTCATCATCTCTGCATTCGCACCCTTTTGCCTCCCAAATACGAAAGATGCTCCCCTTATTCCAACTAACGGATTATCTACATCACATGCTGCTTCTATCTTTATATGCATTAAGCGTGCATCCATGCATGAAAAATCAATAGCGACAATCGAATGTAACGTCCCTCCAGATGGCTCTATTACTTCCCCTTTTCCATTTATAAACCTGACCCCTAAAGCTGACAACATACCTGCTCCGCCATCATTTGTAGCACTTCCGCCAAGTCCTAAAATAATGTGCTCAGCTCCTTCGTCTAGCGCATGTAGTATAAGCTCTCCGGTTCCTTTAGTCGTTGTAATAAGTGGGTTTCGCTTTTTAAGCGGAACGTGTTGTAATCCTGATGCTGCTGCCATTTCAATAAACGCTGTCTTTTTATCTTTAGACATACCGTAAAAGGCTTGTACACGTTCTCTAAGCGGTCCTGTCACATGAAGGGGTATCATTCTTCCATCTGTAGCATCCACAAGTGAATCAACCGTTCCTTCACCTCCATCTCCAATTGGTATTTTTACGTACTCTGTTTTAGGAAAAATTGCTCCAAATCCTCTTTCAATAGCTTCACATACTTTTATAGCTTTTAAGCTTTCTTTATATGAATCAGATGCAATAACAACTTTCACAATTATCCCCCATCCTTTATTTTTACATTTTCTTCATTTTAAACGACAAGTATGAAAGTTGTCTTTTTAAATACAAAAAAAGCTTACATCATATGATGTAAGCTTTTTTATTTAGATGGAGCCTAGCGGGATCGAACCGCTGACCTCCTGCGTGCAAGGCAGGCGCTCTCCCAGCTGAGCTAAGGCCCCTTAGTAATAAAGCGGAAGACGGGATTCGAACCCGCGACCCCAACCTTGGCAAGGTTGTATTCTACCACTGAACTACTTCCGCGAAAATGGTGAGCCATGAAGGATTCGAACCTTCGACCCTCTGATTAAAAGTCAGATGCTCTACCAACTGAGCTAATGGCTCGTAAATGGCTGGGCTAGCTGGATTCGAACCAGCGCATGACGGAGTCAAAGTCCGTTGCCTTACCGCTTGGCTATAGCCCATTAATATTTACTAGTATGGTTATCTTTTCAAAAAAATAAACCCTCTCAGGTTATTTTAAAGAAAATGGTGGAGGGGGGCAGATTCGAACTGCCGAACCCGAAGGAGCGGATTTACAGTCCGCCGCGTTTAGCCACTTCGCTACCCCTCCGACATTTAAAATATATATGGTGGAGGATGACGGGATCGAACCGCCGACCCCCTGCTTGTAAGGCAGGTGCTCTCCCAGCTGAGCTAATCCTCCAAAAGTGGTGACCCGTACGGGATTCGAACCCGTGTTACCGCCGTGAAAGGGCGGTGTCTTAACCACTTGACCAACGGGCCAAAAATTTTAAAACTCTTCCCAAGCTTCCAACCGGGCTTGAACCGGTGACCTCTTCCTTACCATGGAAGTGCTCTACCAGCTGAGCTATGGAAGCATAATGGCTCCGCAGGTAGGACTCGAACCTACGACCGATCGGTTAACAGCCGATAGCTCTACCACTGAGCTACTGCGGAATAATAATAGCCTGGCAACGTCCTACTCTCACAGGGACAAGGTCCCAACTACCATCGGCGCTAGAGAGCTTAACTTCCGTGTTCGGTATGGGAACGGGTGTGACCTCTCTGCCATCATCACCAAACTATGAAGGCATATTCCTTCAAAACTAGATAACATTGCTACATATTATATGGTTAAGTCCTCGATCTATTAGTATTCGTCAGCTCCACATGTCACCATGCTTCCACCTCGAACCTATCAACCTGATCATCTTTCAGGGATCTTACTAGCTTACGCTATGGGAAATCTCATCTTGAGGGGGGCTTCATGCTTAGATGCTTTCAGCACTTATCCCTTCCGCACATAGCTACCCAGCTATGCCCTTGGCAGAACAACTGGTACACCAGCGGTGCGTCCATCCCGGTCCTCTCGTACTAAGGACAGCTCCTCTCAAATTTCCTACGCCCACGACGGATAGGGACCGAACTGTCTCACGACGTTCTGAACCCAGCTCGCGTACCGCTTTAATGGGCGAACAGCCCAACCCTTGGGACCGACTACAGCCCCAGGATGCGATGAGCCGACATCGAGGTGCCAAACCTCCCCGTCGATGTGGACTCTTGGGGGAGATAAGCCTGTTATCCCCGGGGTAGCTTTTATCCGTTGAGCGATGGCCCTTCCATGCGGAACCACCGGATCACTAAGCCCGACTTTCGTCCCTGCTCGACTTGTAGGTCTCGCAGTCAAGCTCCCTTATGCCTTTGCACTCTACGAATGATTTCCAACCATTCTGAGGGAACCTTTGGGCGCCTCCGTTACACTTTAGGAGGCGACCGCCCCAGTCAAACTGCCCACCTGACACTGTCTCCCGGGTCGATAAGACCCGTAGGTTAGAATTTCAATACAGTCAGGGCGGTATCCCACCAGCGCCTCCACCGAAGCTAGCGCTCCGGTTTCAATGGCTCCCGCCTATCCTGTACAAACTGTACCAAAATTCAATATCAGGCTACAGTAAAGCTCCACGGGGTCTTTCCGTCCTGTCGCGGGTAACCTGCATCTTCACAGGTACTATAATTTCACCGAGTCTCTGGTTGAGACAGTGCCCAAATCGTTACACCTTTCGTGCGGGTCGGAACTTACCCGACAAGGAATTTCGCTACCTTAGGACCGTTATAGTTACGGCCGCCGTTTACTGGGGCTTCAGTTCAGAGCTTCGCTTACGCTAACCCCTCTCCTTAACCTTCCAGCACCGGGCAGGTGTCAGCCCCTATACTTCGCCTTACGGCTTCGCAGAGACCTGTGTTTTTGCTAAACAGTCGCTTGGGCCTATTCACTGCGGCTTTCCGTTAAGAAAGCACCCCTTCTCCCGAAGTTACGGGGTCATTTTGCCGAGTTCCTTAACCAGAGTTCTCTCGCACACCTTAGGATTCTCTCCTCGCCTACCTGTGTCGGTTTGCGGTACAGGCACCTTTTATCTCGCTAGAAGCTTTTCTTGGCAGCGGGGAATCAAAGACTTCGCTCCATAAGGAGCTTCCCCATCACAGCTCAGCCTTCACGATAAGCGGATTTGCCTACTTATCAGCCTAAC
>NZ_JBQYLZ010000001.1:437500-562500 GCF_052682215.1 Bacillus sp. 1A
TCCCCATTTGCAATCAATATGGATCTTAAATACACGAAATCAAATAAAACGAATGCAATAAAGAAGAGCTGGACTGCATTCCATAAAGAAGGTGACCTAAACATCCCCAGTCCAAAACGATGGATTGTTAAATAGGCAAAGAACCCCATTTGACTTATAACACTAAAAATAAATCCTACACCCATCAACCAGAAGGAAACTGCTAAAATCTCCTTTCCGTCGAAATCTTGAAAAAATTTAACGTACTTGTCCCACTCCAAAACAAATCCAATAATGACCGTGCTAATCCCACCAAGAAACAACGTCGTAAAAAACAGTCGTACCCACTTGCGGCTATTCACAACACATCCCCCATTATCCTTATATTTCTAATTAAATTGTATCAATGACAATTTCAAAAAGCTAGCCATGTTCATGTATAAATTCCTTAAAGATATTTATATTAAAAAGAGAGAACTGTGTTGAAAGGAGTTCCAACTTATGAAACGGATGCTGCTCATTTTGACTTCTTCTTTTCTATTTCTTGTACTTGTAGCATGTGCACAAGGAAAAGAAGCAAAGTCCGAACTTGATTACGATCAAACGAAGAAAATGATTGTTGATATTTTAAAAACCGATCAAGGTAAGAAAGCCATTCAAGATGTGTTAACTGATGAAAAAATGAAACAAGCACTCATACTAGATGAAACAGTAGTAAAGAAAACGATTGAAGATGCAATGGTATCCGACAAAGGGCAACAATTCTGGGAAAAGCTCTTTAAAGACCCTGAGTTCTCATCGAAATTCGCTAAAAGTATGGGAAAAGAACAAACAACCTTAATGAAAACATTACTAAAAGACCCTGAATACCAAGCAGGCGTTATAGAAATTATGAAAAACCCTGAAGTAGAAAAAATGATGTTACAAACAATGAAGAGCAAAGAATACCGCCAATATTTACAACAAGTACTAACCGAAACTGCCGAAAGCCCACTCTTCCAAGCTAAGATGATTGATATTATTAGTAAAGGTGTACAAAAGGCCGAAAAAAGTGGATCTGATAAAAAAGAAGCAGGCGGTGAAGGTGGTTCCCAAGACGGTAAAAAGGAGCAACAGTAAAAATAATAATTATAATAATGAGTGGACAATATATGTATCGTCCACTCATTATTATTTTATTTTTGCGCGACAGCTATTTTATCAATTACTGTCTCAGCTATCGTACGATAAATAAGACCCGTCGTATGTGTATCTTCATATACTGAAGGCGCAAAGTCATCTTTATTCCAATCAGGTTGTTGAAGCGGGATTCGGCCAAGTACTTCTGTTTGAAGTTCTGTAGCTAATTTATCTCCTCCACCTCTTCCAAACACATATTCTTTTTCACCAGTTGTTTTACTTTCAAAATACGCCATATTTTCAACAACACCAAGAATACTATGTTCTGTACGTAAAGCCATGGCTCCAGCACGCGCTGCCACAAATGCCGCTGTTGGATGTGGCGTTGTTACAATAATCTCTTTACAAGCTGGCAACATTGAATGTAAGTCTAGCGCAACATCACCTGTACCCGGTGGTAAATCTAAAACTAAATAGTCTAAATCGCCCCACTCTACTTCTGTAAAGAAGTGATTTAACATTTTCCCAAGCATAGGGCCTCTCCAAATAACCGGTGCATTATCTTCTACAAAGAATCCCATTGAAATTACCTTTACACCTAGACGCTCCACTGGAATGATTCTATCCCCTCTTACAACAGGACGTTTTTCTATCCCCATCATATCCGGTACGCTAAAACCATAAATATCAGCATCAATGATACCAACCTTTTTACCTAAACGAGCTAAAGCAATGGCAAGGTTAACAGAAACTGTTGATTTTCCGACTCCACCTTTTCCACTCGCCACTGCTAAAAATATTGTTTTTGAATTTGGTGACAATAAAGATTCAGTTTGCTCTTCTTCCTGTTCCGGTGCAAACTGAGCTAATTCCTCTTCTGTAAATTCTGCAAAGCGAAGCCCTACTGTTGCTGCCCCTAGTTCTTTTACTAACTTTACAATTCCAGATTGCAATTGCATTTGTTCCGCTGTACCGGTTTTTACAATTGCAATTTTAACACTTACATGTTCCTTCTCAGGCTTAACTGTTACCTCTTTAATTGCACCTGTTTCTTTTAACGTTTTATGTAAAAACGGATCTACAATCCCTTCTAACGCTTCCACTACTTGCTCTTTCGTTACCATAGTTAGCCCAGCCCCCTGTATGAAAAATAACGTAATGTTAATTAAATGTATCTCTCTTTATTTTTGAAATAAATGCGTTTACATTTCCAGTATAACATATTTTCGGAAAACTTCGTTAACGAGAGAAACTCAAAAAATCCTCCTTATTCTGGAGGATTCCCTTTTTCCGTGAAATAACGTAATATACCACGATATACTGCAGCCGCTACCTTTTGCTGATATTTCTCCGAATTTAACATATACCTTTCGTTTACATTCGATAAAAAGCCAGCTTCAATTAAAGCACCTGGTGTTTTCGCATACTTTAATAAATACACATGAGAAATTGTTTTAGCAGAACGATTCGTATTCTCTAAACTCGTTCTCAATTCAGCTTGTATAAATTTCGCAGCACGTTCATTTTCAACCGAAGAACGGTAGTAGAACGTTTGTGCGCCTTTCGATCCACTGCTAGTTAAAGCATTTAAATGAATACTCGCAAAAAAGTCTACATCAGGCTTATTAATAATCTCTACACGCTTTTTTAAATCCTCTGCTTTACGTCTACTATATGATTTTGTATCTTTCTGAGCTAAATCATAATCTCCCTCACGTGTTAAAATAACTAGTGCACCTTGTTCTTGTAAGTAATCTTGTACCTTCTTTGTAATCTCAAGCGTAATATCTTTTTCTATAATATCTTTTCCACCAACAGCCCCTCCGTCTGGCCCACCATGCCCAGCATCCAATACAATCACTTTCCCCGATAAGGGTAAATTCCAAGCTCGCCACGATTTTGTAATTTGAAATTCTTGTTTAACTAAAAAAAACAAAACAACCGCAGCGAGTGCAAAAGAGATAATTCGAATTCTCTTCATACCTTTCCTCCTCCAGCTAGTCCCTCTAATTACTTATATGGGACAAGAGGAAAGTTTATGCTTGTCTTAATGAAGCTTTAATCGATATCTTCTTTCACCTTTTTCATATCCTTCCTGCCACCATAAGCCGATAAACTGCTGGCAAGATTCAAAAAGTAATTCCTCATCTTGTAACTTAATTTCCCGCATAGTCATGCTCGTTAAAAATTGAAATAGTGTTTCCGTTAATTGTTGCTCTTCTTCTAAGGCTCTATATTTTACATCAAAGAATGATTCACCATAATAACCAAACTTACTGTATCTCGCTCCTAATAAATACGATTCTATCCCTAATTCAATACAGTAATCTTCATACTGACGATGAAGTTCCTGCATCTGAAAGGCATCCCTAATATTTGAACGTAATGTTTTTAATGATAATTCTCGCAGCATCTTCCGTTCATATTTCAACTGCTTTTCTTTTTGTTTTTCTTGTAAGCTGACAATGACATTCATAGTACTTATAAACCTCCCTAATACGTATTAGTCTAAACTTCTAAAGAAGAAGCATACGCGAGAGAATAGCACTAAAATATTCCAAACTACAAAAATTACAAAAGAGGAATGAAACATAAAAACCCCAACCAAAATGGTTGGGGTTTGTAGTTCGCAAAAATTAACGTTTTGAGAACTGAGGTGCACGACGTGCGCCTTTAAGACCGTATTTTTTACGCTCTTTCATACGTGCGTCACGAGTTAATAGACCTGCACGTTTTAGTGTTAGACGGTATTCTGGATCAGCTTTTAATAAAGCGCGAGAAATACCGTGACGAATAGCACCAGCTTGACCAGTGTATCCACCACCATTTACGTTTACAAGTACATCGTAGTTACCTAAAGTTTCTGTTGCAACTAGAGGTTGTTTCACTACTTCACGTAATGCAGCAAATGGGATATAGTTTTCAAAATCACGACCGTTAATGATAACGCGTCCTTCGCCTGGAACTAGGCGTACGCGCGCTACTGAACTCTTACGACGTCCAGTGCCATAGTATTGAACCTGTGCCAAAGTAAGCCCTCCTTTAATTGATTATCCGCGAAGTTCGTAAACTTCTGGTTTTTGTGCTTGGTGTGGATGCTCTGCTCCAGCATACACGTTTAATTTCTTAGATACTTGACGTCCTAAACGTCCTTTTGGAAGCATCCCTTTAATTGCAAGCTCTAACATTTGTACAGGGTAGTTTGTACGCATTTCTAGAGCTGTTCTTTGTTTAAGTCCACCTGGGTGGTTAGTGTGACGGTAGTAAATTTTATCGTTTAATTTATTACCTGTTAAATGAATTTTTTCAGCGTTAATAATAATTACATGATCACCCGTGTCAACGTGTGGTGTAAATGTAGGTTTGTTTTTACCGCGTAAAATAGATGCTACTTCAGTAGATAGGCGACCTAAAGTTTGACCTTCAGCATCAACCACATACCATTTACGCTCAACTTCGTTAGCTTTTGCCATAAAAGTCGTACGCATGTGTTTCCCTCCTCGTTATCTTTTCCATAGAAAAAATCTATTGTTTATCTTAAACACGATTTCCTTCCGGGGCTAATCGTGGTTTTAGAAACAATACCATATGTTATGATATACTTTTGAGTTTCTAATGTCAAGCAAATGTTACACCAGGATTAGTTGTTATAGTTTACCTGCCATAAGTAAAGTCCATGACCTGGAGCCATCTTTCCCGCAAACTGACGATTTTGTTTCGCTAAAATCTCTGGAATGCTATCAGGATCAAGCTTTCCTTGCCCTACGCTAAGTAACGTACCAACAATAATTCTGACCATATTATATAAAAATCCATTACCTACAAAACGAAAAATTAATTCATCGCCTTGCTCAATTAACTCAATTTCATAAATCGTTCGCACTTTATCTTTTTTGTCAGTTTTTGCCGAACAAAAAGAAGTGAAATCATGCGTTCCAATAAAATAAGGAATCGCTTTTCTTATAGAGCTTATTTCGAGCGGATATGGATATTGATATACGTAATTTCTACGGAATACATCCGCAGTCTTTGATAATAATACACGATAACGATATTCTTTTCTCTCGACACCGTAACGCGCATGAAATTCTTCTGTTTTTTTCTCTACCTGTTTGATAACAATATCATCTGGCAACATTGTGTTTAATGCATTACTCCATTGCCACTCTTCAAGAGACAACGGTGTATCAAAGTGTATGACTTGTCCTTTAGCGTGAACAGTAGAATCCGTTCTGCCCGATGCCTGAACACGAACAAGTTCTCCTTTATGCAATTTCTGCAAAGCTTTCTCAATCTCTTGTTGAACAGTACGATGCTGCGGCTGAATTTGATAACCACAAAAATGCATGCCATCATATGCAACCGTACATTTTATTCTATCCATTTCTCTATTCTCCATTACGATCGCACCCATGCCAAAATACAAGCTAAACAAAGTAAGCTTATAATCGTTACTGTATCGCTTGTTTTCCAGCGTAGTTGCCTAAATTTAGTACGTCCTTCGCCATTTTGATACCCACGTGCTTCCATAGCAATTGCTAAGTCCTCAGCACGCTTAAAAGCACTGATAAATAGAGGAACGAGTAGTGAGATAATAGCTTTTATCCTATCTTTTATCGGTCCTCCTGCGAAATCAATACCACGTGAAGCTTGTGCCTTCATTATTTTACTTGTTTCATCCATTAATGTTGGAATAAAACGAAGAGAAATTGACATCATTAATGCGATTTCATGAACAGGAACTTTTATACGTTTCAACGGCTTTAATAACGTCTCCAAACCATCTGTAATCTCAATAGGTGTCGTCGTTAACGTTAATAATGTCGTCATTAAAATAATAACGAAGAATCGTATAGAAATGTATATCCCTTGCTCTAATCCTTTTTCATGTATCGAAAACCAACCAAGCTGGAATAGTACTTCCCCTTCTTTATTTGTAAAAATATGCAGGAAAAATGTAAAAAGAAAAATCCATAGAATTGGTTTTAAGCCCGAAAGTACATAACGAATCGGCACTTTTGCAAAAAATAAAGCAATGAGTGCATATAAAAATAAAAATCCATATGAAATCGCATTATTTGCTAAGAAAACAACAAATACATATAAAAAGACAATCAGCAGCTTCGTACGTGGATCAAGTTGATGAATAAGAGACTTCCCTGGAATATATCTTCCAATAATCAACTGCTGCATGATTCATGACCACCTTTTCGTAACACCTGCACAACTTCATGAGTAAGATCCTCTAAAGATAAGGTAGCCTTTGGGATTGAAATGCCAAACTTCTCTTCAATTGCACGTTTATACTTTAAAGACATAGGAAGATCCACGCCAATTTTCTCTAGTTCATCAGCATGTGAAAATACTTCCTCTGCACTTCCTTGCAAAAAGACCGTTCCTTTATGCATGACTACAATCTGCTCCGCATACTTAGCAGCATCCTCCATATTATGTGTTACTAGGATAACTGTAAGACCTTTTTCCTTATGCAGCTTATAAAACATCTCCATAAGTTCATTCTGCCCTTTTGGATCTAGTCCTGCTGTAGGTTCATCTAATACAAGCACTTCGGGTTCCATCGCCAATACACCCGCTATCGCAACACGCCTCATTTGCCCACCACTTAACTCAAACGGTGAACGTGTTAACAGTTCTGGCTCTAACCCTACAAGTTCAATTGCCTCTCTTGCCTTTTGCTTCGCTTCTTCTACAGATATCCCAAAATTAGTAGGGCCGAAACAAATATCCTTCTCCACAGTCTCTTCAAACAACTGATGTTCTGGGAATTGAAAGACAACCCCTACCTTTTTACGTAGTGGCTTTAGCTTTTTTTCTTTCTTTCCTGCCGAAATGAAATGTTCACCAATTTGAACTGTGCCATTCGTCGGCTGCAATAAACCATTTAAATGTTGAATCATCGTCGACTTACCTGAACCAGTATGACCGATAATGGCATAATAGCCCCCACTTGGAAACGACACGTCTACATCATAAAGTGCGCGTCTTTCAAATGGAGTTTTATATTGATAACGATGTTCTACTTTTTGGAATGTAATCTCCAAAGTCCGTTCACCAAGCTTTCCATTGTAAGATGCGTATTTTGCAAGAGAATTTCATTTCTTTTTAATAATTCTGCTATTTTCACTGAAAATGGTACATCTAATCCAATTTCTTGGAGCATATGAGAGGACTTGAATATTTGCTTTGGAGTCCCTTCCTCTAATATTTCTCCCTTATTTAAAATAATGACACGGTCTGATTGCGCCGCTTCTTCTAAATCGTGCGTAATTGATAACACTGTAATACCTTTTTGATTAACAAGTTGTCTAACCGTTTCTACTACTTCACGTCTCCCTTGAGGATCTAGCATTGACGTTGCTTCATCTAATATCAAAATAGATGGCTGAAGTGCTAAAACGCCTGCTATTGCCACTCGCTGCTTTTGCCCACCAGATAACGAATGAGGTTCATCATTAAGAAAATCTTCCATACGGACAAGTTTGAGGGCCTGATCTAATCTTTCTACCATTTTCTCTCTTGGCATTCCGATATTCTCTAAGCCAAAAACAACGTCGTCTTGCACTGTCGTTCCAACAAATTGATTATCTGGATTTTGAAATACCATCCCAATTTGTTTTCGAACATCCCATACCGTTTCCTCTGATAAAACCATTGTATCATTTACTGTAATAGTCCCTGCTTCTGGCAAAAACAAACCATTCAATAATTTTGCAAGTGTAGACTTCCCTGAACCGTTTTGTCCAATAACAGATACCCATTCTCCCTCATACAAGGAAAATGAAACATCTTTTAATGCATAAGTGGCTGCCCCAGGATATTGAAATGATATATTCTCTGTCCGAAGTTTCTCTTTTTTCAATACAAGGCACCCTTTCCTTCGCCAAGTTAGCCTATTTTTATATTTAAAAAAAAGGGCCATGACCAGTTTCTTGAAAAGAACTGTCCTGCCCTTTTAATTATCATTATACTAACTCGATAATTACCATTGGTGCTGCGTCTCCGCGACGTGGACCAATTTTTGCAATACGAGTGTATCCGCCTTGGCGCTCAGCATAGCGTGGAGCTACATCAGCGAATAATTTTTGAAGTGCATCTTGACCAGTCTCAGCGTTAGCTACTTCATTGCGAATGAAAGCTGCTGCTTGACGACGAGCATGAAGATCTCCGCGTTTACCTAAAGTGATCATTTTTTCCACTACAGAACGAAGTTCTTTTGCACGAGTTTCTGTCGTTTGGATGCGCTCGTTGATAATTAAATCAGTAGCTAAATCACGTAACATAGCTTTACGTTGCGCACTTGTACGGCCTAATTTTCTGTATGCCATTCGTAGTTCCCTCCTTTGTTGATGGGTTTAAATCCTCAGTCGTCTTTACGTAAACCTAAACCTAATTCCTCAAGTTTATGTTTAACTTCTTCTAAGGATTTACGTCCTAAGTTACGAACTTTCATCATATCTTCTTCTGTTTTGTTCGCAAGCTCTTGTACAGTATTAATTCCTGCACGTTTTAGGCAATTATAAGAACGAACAGAAAGATCTAGTTCTTCGATAGTCATCTCAAGAACTTTCTCTTTTTGATCTTCTTCCTTCTCGACCATAATCTCAGCATTTTGTGCTTCATCAGTTAAACCAACAAAGATATTTAAATGCTCAGTTAAGATTTTGGCACCTAAAGAGATAGCTTCTTTTGGCCCGATGCTTCCATCCGTCCATACATCAAGCGTAAGCTTATCATAATTAGCCACTTGTCCGACACGTGTCTTTTCCACTTGGTAAGTCACACGTGATACTGGAGTATAAATAGAATCAATAGGAATTACTCCTATTGGTTGATCTTCGCTTTTATTTGCATCAGCTGGCGTATACCCACGGCCACGCTTTGCAGTTAAACGCATGCGGAAATGCGCATTTTTTGCTAACGTTGCAATGTGTAAATCTGGATTTAAGATTTCTACATCACTATCGTGAGTAATATCAGCAGCTGTGACAATACCTTCGCCCTGCACATCAATTTCCAACGTCTTCTCTTCTTCAGAGTAGATTTTAAGAGCTAACTTTTTCAAGTTTAAGATGATCGTCGTAACGTCTTCTACTACGCCCTCAACTGTTGAAAATTCATGCAATACGCCATCGATTTGGATAGCAGTAACAGCGGCACCAGGGAGTGAGGATAAAAGAATACGACGTAAGGAGTTACCCAAAGTAGTACCATATCCACGCTCAAGCGGTTCAATTACGAATTTACCATATTTAGCATCTTCGTTAAGTTCAACCGTTTCGATTTTCGGCTTTTCGATTTCAATCATTAACTAAACCCTCCTTCAAAACGTCGAAACCCCGGTTAAACAAAGGGATACCCCCTGTCTAACCGAAAGTCCCCCTTAGGCAGTTCCCGATTGTGCACAACAAGCGATGTTTCTGTACGAAATTTCTCGATAATGCATCATATCCATTATAGACAAAAGGGAAAATTCTATACAGAAAAATTACACACGACGACGTTTTGGTGGACGACATCCATTATGAGGAACTGGAGTAACATCTCTAATTGCTGTTACTTCTAGACCTGCAGCTTGAAGAGCACGAATTGCAGCTTCACGACCAGCACCAGGACCTTTAACAGTAACCTCTAAAGTTTTTAAACCGTGCTCCATTGCAACTTTAGCAGCAGCTTCAGCAGCCATTTGCGCAGCGAATGGAGTAGACTTACGAGATCCACGGAAACCAAGTGCACCAGCACTAGACCAAGAAAGTGCGTTACCATGAGTATCTGTAAGTGTTACGATTGTGTTGTTGAAAGTAGAACGAATATGAGCTATACCAGCTTCAATATTCTTTTTCACACGTTTTTTACGAGTGTTTGTTTTACGTGCCATTGTTAGTTCAACCTCCTTTACTTATTATTTCTTTTTATTTGCTACTGTACGACGTGGACCTTTACGTGTACGAGCATTGTTTTTAGAGTTTTGACCACGAACTGGTAAACCACGACGGTGACGAAGACCACGGTAAGAACCGATCTCCATTAGACGTTTAATGTTAAGAGATACTTCACGACGAAGGTCTCCCTCAACTTTAATACTATCGATGATATCACGGATACGTCCTAGTTCGTCTTCCGTTAAATCACGAACTCGTGTTTCTGAAGAAATACCAGCTTCAGTTAGAATTTTTTCAGCAGTTGTGCGACCAATGCCGAATACGTAAGTTAAAGAAATAACAACGCGTTTGTCTCGAGGAATATCTACACCTGCGATACGTGCCATTCTGAATGCACCTCCTTCTGATTAACCTTGTTTTTGTTTATGTTTAGGGTTTTCACAAATAACCATTACTTTTCCACGTCTACGAATAACTTTACATTTTTCGCAGATTGGTTTAACTGACGGTCTTACTTTCATGTCTCGAACCTCCTTAAAGATTACGGAGTGCTATATTATTTAAAACGGTACGTAATACGACCACGATTTAAATCGTACGGAGATAATTCTACCGTAACTTTGTCTCCTGGTAAAATACGAATGAAGTTCATACGGATTTTACCAGAAACGTGAGCCAATACGACATGCCCATTCTCTAATTCTACTTTGAACATAGCATTTGGCAACGTTTCAAGAACGGTACCTTCGACTTCAATTACATCATCTTTAGCCATTCAATAGTTCTCCCTTCTTCAAATCAGTAACATTTTACACTGCTCTGAAATCCCGGAGAGCCAGCTACTTATAAAGTGGTAAGGATTTCGTATCCTGCTTCTGTAAGAGCAATCGTGTGCTCAAAGTGTGCACACCATTTACCATCTACCGTTACCACTGTCCAGTCATCAGATAGTGTTTTTACATATCGTCTTCCTTGATTCACCATCGGCTCAACACAGATGACCATTCCCGGCTTTAATCTAGGGCCTCTATTTGGTGGACCATAGTGCGGGATTTGAGGGTCCTCATGTAAGTCTTGCCCGATTCCGTGACCAACATACTCCCTAACGATCGAGAACCCATTCTCTTCAGCATGGGTTTGAACCGCATGTGAGATATTTGATAATCTTTCGCCTGGTTTTACTTGTTCTAGACCAAGATACAACGATTTTTCTGTGACATCAAGTAGCTTTTGAACAGATTCAGAAATGTTTCCAACTGGATACGTCCATGCAGAATCTCCATGGTACCCATTGTATTTCGCACCAATATCGATACTGATGATATCGCCCTCTTCGAGCTTGCGCTTCCCTGGAATTCCGTGTACAAGCTCTTCATTTACAGAAGCACATATGCTCCCCGGAAATCCGTTGTATCCTTTAAAAGATGGCGTAGCACCATATTTTTGAATCGTCTTTTCCGCTATTTGATCGAGCTCTTTCGTTGTAATTCCTGGAGTAATATGCTGTTTCAACTCTTGATGAGTTAAAGCAACGATCCTGCCAGCTTCTCGCATGATTTCTATCTCGCGAGGAGTTTTGCAGATGATCATTACGCTAAGCCTCCGATGAGAACATCGATATCAGCAAATACTTTATTGATATCTTGCTCACCATTAATGCTTTGTAAGTAACCAAGCTCCTCGTAGAAATCAAGCAAAGGTTTTGTTTGCTTAATATTTACATCTAAACGATTTGCCACAGTTTCTTCATTGTCATCAGAGCGTTGATATAATTCGCCACCACATTTATCGCACACATCAGCTTTTGCTGGTGGATTGAATTCTAAGTGGTAAGTCGCACCGCACTCTTTACAAATGCGACGGCCTGTAAGGCGTGTTAATAACAACCCTGAATCCACATTAATGTTTAAAACATAGTCGATTTTTTTACCAAGATCTTTCATAATCTCTTCAAGAGCTGATGCTTGTGCAACAGTTCGTGGGAAACCGTCTAGTAAGAAACCTCTTACGCAGTCTTCTTGACTTAAACGTTCACGAACGATTCCGATTGTAACTTCATCTGGAACAAGTGCACCTTTATCAATAAAAGATTTTGCTTGTAGACCCATTTCAGTTTCAGCCTTCATAGCTGCACGGAACATATCTCCTGTTGAAATGTGAGGGATGTTATACTTGGCAACAATCTGTTCGGCTTGTGTACCTTTACCAGCACCAGGAAGCCCCATTAAAATTAAGTTCATCCTTGTTCCCCCTCAGAGTACATGAGCATGTAGGGAAGACAATTCTTCCCACTTACTCATTGCTTGATAAACCCTTTGTAATGGCGTTTTACCAGTTGACTTTCTAGCTGCTTCATTGTTTCTAAAGCAACGCCGACAACGATTAACATACTCGTTCCACCAATCTGTGCAGATGGAGGAAGATTTCCCAATTTTGTAAAGATAACTGGTAAGATTGCAATCGCTGCTAGGAAAATTGATCCTACAAAGGTCAAACGATACAAGATTTTTGTTAGATATTGTTCCGTATTCTTACCCGGACGAATACCTGGAACATATCCACCTTGTTTGTTTAGATTCTCTGACATTTGCTCTGGATTAACCTGAACAAACGCATAGAAATATGTGAAGGCTACAATGAGCGCAACATATATGATCATTCCCACTGGGTGAGAATAGTTAAAGTTTGCAATGATCCACTGCGATACATCATGATTCGGGAAGAACTGTGCAATAGTTGGAGGCGTAATTAAGAATGAAACAGCAAAAATGACTGGAATAACACCCGCACTATTTACCTTAAGCGGTAAATGTGTGTTTTGTGCTCCAGCATGATTCCCATTCCCTCCCGTTACACGCTTCGCATATTGAATTGGGATCTTTCTAACAGCCTGTTGAATGAAAATAACACCAACAATAACCGCTAGCACAGCTAGTAAGATCAATGCAACTTTAACGATACTCATGAACAATTGATCTCCGATATTTTGAAACTGTTGTTGATACACTTGAGATATAACACTTGGGATCGCTGCGGCAATACCGCCAAAGATAAGGATGGAAATACCATTACCTACACCTTTAGCTGTAATCTGTTCACCTAACCACATTAAAAATGCAGTACCAGCAGTCAGTACCGTAGCAATGTATAAATAAGTGCTCCAACCAGGATTCAAAATTAATTGCCCACCTACCATACCGTTAAAACCGATTGACATACCAAACCCCTGAATAAACGCAAGAACAATTGTAAAGTAACGCGTGAATTGCGTTAGTTTACGACGGCCCATTTCACCTTGCTTCGACCATTCCGAAAATTTAGGAACAACATCCATCTGCAATAATTGCACGATGATGGATGCTGTAATATACGGCATGATTCCCATCGCGAAGATGGAGAAGTTTTTCAAGGCGCCACCGCCAAATGTATTTAGGATACCTAAGGCATTTAATTGATCTTGTGCTTTCAGTACGTCTCCATTTGTAAATGGCACTGGGATAAACGTGCCAATCCTGAATACGATTAACATCGCTAAAGTGAATAATATTTTACGTCTTATCTCAGCAACGCGCATAAAGTTGGAGATTGTACGAAACATTAGATCACCTCAACTGATCCGCCAGCTGCTTCAATTGCTTCTTTAGCACTTGAAGAGAACTTGTGCGCTTTAACAGTTAATTTTTTCTCTACTGCGCCGCTTGCAAGAATTTTAACACCGTCGTTTAACTTGCTGATAACGCCAGTTTCCAGCAATAATTCAGGTGTTACTTCTGTACCATCTTCAAAACGATTTAACGTTGATAAGTTTACAATAGTAAACTCTTTACGGTTAATGTTTGTGAAGCCGCGTTTTGGTAAACGACGGAATAATGGAGTTTGACCACCTTCGAAGCCAAGACGAACACCGCCACCAGAACGTGCGTTTTGTCCTTTATGACCTTTACCAGCAGTTTTACCGTTACCAGAACCGATACCACGACCGACACGGTTACGTACTTTACGAGAACCTTCTGCAGGTTTTAATTCATGAAGTTTCATTCCCAGGCACCTCCTTATATTAATGAGTTATCCTTAAGCTTCTGTTACAGTTATAAGGTGAGAAACTTTGTTGATCATACCAAGAATAGCAGGAGTTTCTTCCTTAACTACAGTTGAATTCAACTTTTTAAGACCTAAAGCTTCTACCGTCGCACGTTGATCTTGTGGACGACCAATTACACTACGAGTGAGGGTAATTTCTAACTTTTTCGCCATTTGTTTTCCCTCCTTAACCTAGTAGCTCTTCTACAGATTTACCGCGTAATTTTGCAACATCTTCAGCGCGCTTAAGTTCGCTTAATCCGTTCACAGTAGCGCGAATCATGTTGATTGGTGTGTTAGAACCAAGAGATTTCGAAAGAATATCTTGTACACCAGCTAATTCAAGTACCGCACGAACAGGTCCACCAGCAATAACACCAGTACCTTCAGCAGCAGGTTTTAAGAATACTTCACCAGCTCCAAAATGACCGTTGATTGTGTGTGGAATTGTTGTACCAACTAATGGTACAGCGATTAAGTTTTTCTTAGCGTCTTCGATAGCTTTGCGGATTGCGTCTGGTACCTCTTGTGCTTTACCAGTACCGAATCCAACATGACCGTTTTTATCGCCAACTACAACTAGTGCAGCAAAGCGGAAACGACGACCACCCTTAACAACTTTCGCGACACGATTTATCGTAACTACACGTTCTTCAAGTTCTAATTTACTTGGGTCAATGCGATGCATCAATTTTCCCTCCTTTGACCATTAAAATTGTAATCCAGCCTCACGAGCAGCCTCAGCTAGAGCTTTAACACGGCCATGGTATAAGTAACCACCGCGATCGAATACTACTTCTTTAACGCCTTTCTCTACAGCACGCTTAGCAACTGATTCTCCTACTTTCGTAGCAGCTTCAGTATTGCTAGTACCGTTAAGAGCAAGGTCTTTATCAAGAGTAGATGCACTTACTAACGTTACACCATTTACATCATCAATAACTTGAGCGTAAATATGTTGGTTAGAACGGAACACGTTTAAACGTGGACGTTCTGCAGTACCAGTAAGTTTAGCACGTACACGTGCATGTCTTTTCTTACGAGTCGCATTTTTATCAGCTTTAGTGATCATTCTTGTCACTCCTTTCTCTCACCTAACGGGTTTACTTAGCAGTTTTACCTTCTTTACGACGAACAACTTCGCCTTCGTAACGAATACCTTTACCTTTATAAGGCTCAGGAGCACGTACAGCACGGATGTTAGCAGCAAATTCGCCAACACGTTGCTTGTCGATACCTTTGATTACGATTTTAGTTGGTACAGGTACTTCAACTTCAAGACCTGCTTCCGGAGTCATTTCTACTGGATGAGAATAACCTACGCTTAATACAAGTTTATCTCCTTGTTTTTGAGCACGGTAACCAACACCGACTAATTCAAGTCCGCGTGCGAAACCTGTAGTTACACCTTCAACCATATTTCCGATTAAAGCACGAGTTGTACCGTGTAATGCACGGTGTTCCTTCTGTTCAGATGGACGCTCAACTGTTAGTGTATTTTCTTCAATTTTGATAGACATATCAGCATTGAATTTACGAGTTAATTCACCTTTAGGGCCTTTTACTGCTACAGTATTGTCTTCTGCAATTGTAATAGTAACACCTGCAGGGATTTCAAGAATCTTTTTACCAATACGAGACATGTGGTCACACCTCCGTTCGTTTTAAATATATATTACCAAACGTATGCTACTACTTCTCCACCAGTTTGTAATTGACGAGCGTCTTTGTCTGTCATTACTCCCTTAGATGTAGAAACAAGAGCGATACCTAATCCGTTAAGTACACGTGGTACTTCATCAGCTTTAGCGTAAACGCGTAAGCCAGGTTTACTGATACGTTTTAATCCAGTGATTACACGTTCATTGTTTGCACCATATTTCAGGAAAATACGAAGGATACCTTGTTTGTTATCCTCGATGTATTCTACATCACGAATGAAACCTTCACGTTTTAAAAGTTCAGCGATCTCTTTTTTGATTTTAGAAGCAGGAACCTCTAATTTCTCATGACGTACCATGTTCGCATTACGGATGCGAGTAAGCATGTCTGCAATTGGATCTGTCATCACCATGTGTTTTACCTCCTTCCCATTTGTGGGTTTTACCAACTAGCTTTTTTAACACCAGGAATTTGACCTTTATATGCAAGTTCACGGAAACAAATACGGCAAAGCTTAAATTTGCGGTATACAGAATGCGGACGACCGCAGCGTTCGCAACGTGTATACTCTTGTACTTTAAACTTAGGAGTACGCTTTTGTTTCGCTATCATAGATTTTTTAGCCACGTTTTCGCCTCCTCTACTTAGCGTTGGTTTCCATTATTTTTGGAATGGCATACCGAATTGTGTTAAAAGTTCACGAGCTTCTTCATCAGTTTTCGCTGTAGTAACGATTACGATGTCCATACCGCGGACTTTGCTTACTTTATCATAATCAATCTCAGGGAAGATAAGTTGCTCTTTAACACCTAAAGAAACTGATACTAATTTGTCGAAGAACTCATACATTTTCCCACGCACCGATTGGCATCGGAAACCAATGATTTTTTAGCACGAGTTACAACAGGTTTTTGACCTGCGATTTGTGTTAATTCTTCTACTGCACTAAAGCACTTGAAGCCTACGCCAGTAGGTTCACCTGTTTTCGGATCTAAAACCATAACGCGACGGTTATTAATTTATCATATAATAACCATTAACGTCAACACTTTTTAATAAAAAATTCTTTTCCTTACATAACGCATACACTCTTCTGCATTAGCGACTCTTCGAAACAAACAAAAAATGATTTTATATCTTTCTTCCATCGCCTTTTTTACAACGTCATGAATACGTTCATCTTCAAAATCAAATAACAGTTCTTCTAACTCTCTCTTCAATATGTATTCCATTTCTTTTTTCTCTTCTTTTGTTAACATAAACCCAAGCAAATCATCACCTCAATCATTTCTTACAAAGCAATAAACGTTACGCTCATTTTCACTTATCAAAATCCTATCATTCATTATATCCACTGCTTACGATATTAATCCTTTGTTCTCTTTTTAATATTTAAAGCATATATGTAACTGAAAAGGATTGGACAAAGGGGCGTAATATTATGTTTTTCTTTTTTATTACGAGTAAACGAGCTTTTAAACACATTAGCTTAATAGTGATACTTTCCTTATTTACAGCATGGCTTCTCTTTTTGAAAACATATTCACATGAATCTGCTTTTTCAACTGCGACAGGACCTAAAGTTATTTACAAAGGAGACACCTCTAAAAAACAAGTTGCATTCACGTTTGATATTAGTTGGGGAGACAAAAAAGCAATTCCAATCCTTGATACACTTAAAGAAAGAGACATTAAGAATGCAACTTTCTTCGTTTCTGCTGCATGGGCAGAAAGACACCCTGATGTTGTTGAACGCATCATAAAAGATGGACATGAAATCGGTAGTATGGGCTATAATTACACGTCCTACACTTCTCTAGAGGCAAATGAAATACGAAGAGATCTTTTACGAGCACAAGATGTTTTTACAAAACTTGGTGTGAAACAAGTCAAACTATTACGTCCACCTAGTGGAGACTTTAACAAAGCAACACTTAAAATAGCAGAATCACTCGGATACACCATCGTCCATTGGAGTAATAACTCAAACGACTGGAAAAACCCAGGTGTAAACAATATCGTTTCCAATGTCTCTACTAATTTAAAAGGTGGAGATATCGTCTTATTACATGCATCCGATTCTGCCCTTCAAACAAATAAAGCTTTACCACTGCTTCTGCAAAAATTAAAGAGTGACGGATATGAGCAAATATCGGTATCACAACTTATTTCTAACACAAGTACAAAAAGTAAAGATGTAAGGTAATTCTTTTCCCTCGTGCCTTTACACATAAAAAGCTCTACTACCTATCATTAAGGTAGTAGAGCTTTTTTCATCCCGATACTTATATTCGTACAACCACCCTGCATAAAAACTCAAAAATCTCTCTTACTTAAGCCGACTTACTCGCCTTTCCAATTAAACGATGTAATATAAGTAACTGATATGCATTACATAATAAAAGTGGTATCACCATTAAATACAACCAATCTGTGTCATTAATACGAAGCGCTGGCACCCACTCAAGAATTGTTACAACAACCATAAAGAACAAAGCGGGCACAAATGCCTTTCTATTCGTTTCTTTACTTTTTATGTAAGCAACAATCGCCCCAAACATAAATAATACACCTGCAACAAGTATGTTATTCCCTAACGAAACTTCCCCATTTGCAATCAATATGGATCTTAAATACACGAAATCAAATAAAACGAATGCAATAAAGAAGAGCTGGACTGCATTCCATAAAGAAGGTGACCTAAACATCCCCAGTCCAAAACGATGGATTGTTAAATAGGCAAAGAACCCCATTTGACTTATAACACTAAAAATAAATCCTACACCCATCAACCAGAAGGAAACTGCTAAAATCTCCTTTCCGTCGAAATCTTGAAAAAATTTAACGTACTTGTCCCACTCCAAAACAAATCCAATAATGACCGTGCTAATCCCACCAAGAAACAACGTCGTAAAAAACAGTCGTACCCACTTGCGGCTATTCACAACACATCCCCCATTATCCTTATATTTCTAATTAAATTGTATCAATGACAATTTCAAAAAGCTAGCCATGTTCATGTATAAATTCCTTAAAGATATTTATATTAAAAAGAGAGAACTGTGTTGAAAGGAGTTCCAACTTATGAAACGGATGCTGCTCATTTTGACTTCTTCTTTTCTATTTCTTGTACTTGTAGCATGTGCACAAGGAAAAGAAGCAAAGTCCGAACTTGATTACGATCAAACGAAGAAAATGATTGTTGATATTTTAAAAACCGATCAAGGTAAGAAAGCCATTCAAGATGTGTTAACTGATGAAAAAATGAAACAAGCACTCATACTAGATGAAACAGTAGTAAAGAAAACGATTGAAGATGCAATGGTATCCGACAAAGGGCAACAATTCTGGGAAAAGCTCTTTAAAGACCCTGAGTTCTCATCGAAATTCGCTAAAAGTATGGGAAAAGAACAAACAACCTTAATGAAAACATTACTAAAAGACCCTGAATACCAAGCAGGCGTTATAGAAATTATGAAAAACCCTGAAGTAGAAAAAATGATGTTACAAACAATGAAGAGCAAAGAATACCGCCAATATTTACAACAAGTACTAACCGAAACTGCCGAAAGCCCACTCTTCCAAGCTAAGATGATTGATATTATTAGTAAAGGTGTACAAAAGGCCGAAAAAAGTGGATCTGATAAAAAAGAAGCAGGCGGTGAAGGTGGTTCCCAAGACGGTAAAAAGGAGCAACAGTAAAAATAATAATTATAATAATGAGTGGACAATATATGTATCGTCCACTCATTATTATTTTATTTTTGCGCGACAGCTATTTTATCAATTACTGTCTCAGCTATCGTACGATAAATAAGACCCGTCGTATGTGTATCTTCATATACTGAAGGCGCAAAGTCATCTTTATTCCAATCAGGTTGTTGAAGCGGGATTCGGCCAAGTACTTCTGTTTGAAGTTCTGTAGCTAATTTATCTCCTCCACCTCTTCCAAACACATATTCTTTTTCACCAGTTGTTTTACTTTCAAAATACGCCATATTTTCAACAACACCAAGAATACTATGTTCTGTACGTAAAGCCATGGCTCCAGCACGCGCTGCCACAAATGCCGCTGTTGGATGTGGCGTTGTTACAATAATCTCTTTACAAGCTGGCAACATTGAATGTAAGTCTAGCGCAACATCACCTGTACCCGGTGGTAAATCTAAAACTAAATAGTCTAAATCGCCCCACTCTACTTCTGTAAAGAAGTGATTTAACATTTTCCCAAGCATAGGGCCTCTCCAAATAACCGGTGCATTATCTTCTACAAAGAATCCCATTGAAATTACCTTTACACCTAGACGCTCCACTGGAATGATTCTATCCCCTCTTACAACAGGACGTTTTTCTATCCCCATCATATCCGGTACGCTAAAACCATAAATATCAGCATCAATGATACCAACCTTTTTACCTAAACGAGCTAAAGCAATGGCAAGGTTAACAGAAACTGTTGATTTTCCGACTCCACCTTTTCCACTCGCCACTGCTAAAAATATTGTTTTTGAATTTGGTGACAATAAAGATTCAGTTTGCTCTTCTTCCTGTTCCGGTGCAAACTGAGCTAATTCCTCTTCTGTAAATTCTGCAAAGCGAAGCCCTACTGTTGCTGCCCCTAGTTCTTTTACTAACTTTACAATTCCAGATTGCAATTGCATTTGTTCCGCTGTACCGGTTTTTACAATTGCAATTTTAACACTTACATGTTCCTTCTCAGGCTTAACTGTTACCTCTTTAATTGCACCTGTTTCTTTTAACGTTTTATGTAAAAACGGATCTACAATCCCTTCTAACGCTTCCACTACTTGCTCTTTCGTTACCATAGTTAGCCCAGCCCCCTGTATGAAAAATAACGTAATGTTAATTAAATGTATCTCTCTTTATTTTTGAAATAAATGCGTTTACATTTCCAGTATAACATATTTTCGGAAAACTTCGTTAACGAGAGAAACTCAAAAAATCCTCCTTATTCTGGAGGATTCCCTTTTTCCGTGAAATAACGTAATATACCACGATATACTGCAGCCGCTACCTTTTGCTGATATTTCTCCGAATTTAACATATACCTTTCGTTTACATTCGATAAAAAGCCAGCTTCAATTAAAGCACCTGGTGTTTTCGCATACTTTAATAAATACACATGAGAAATTGTTTTAGCAGAACGATTCGTATTCTCTAAACTCGTTCTCAATTCAGCTTGTATAAATTTCGCAGCACGTTCATTTTCAACCGAAGAACGGTAGTAGAACGTTTGTGCGCCTTTCGATCCACTGCTAGTTAAAGCATTTAAATGAATACTCGCAAAAAAGTCTACATCAGGCTTATTAATAATCTCTACACGCTTTTTTAAATCCTCTGCTTTACGTCTACTATATGATTTTGTATCTTTCTGAGCTAAATCATAATCTCCCTCACGTGTTAAAATAACTAGTGCACCTTGTTCTTGTAAGTAATCTTGTACCTTCTTTGTAATCTCAAGCGTAATATCTTTTTCTATAATATCTTTTCCACCAACAGCCCCTCCGTCTGGCCCACCATGCCCAGCATCCAATACAATCACTTTCCCCGATAAGGGTAAATTCCAAGCTCGCCACGATTTTGTAATTTGAAATTCTTGTTTAACTAAAAAAAACAAAACAACCGCAGCGAGTGCAAAAGAGATAATTCGAATTCTCTTCATACCTTTCCTCCTCCAGCTAGTCCCTCTAATTACTTATATGGGACAAGAGGAAAGTTTATGCTTGTCTTAATGAAGCTTTAATCGATATCTTCTTTCACCTTTTTCATATCCTTCCTGCCACCATAAGCCGATAAACTGCTGGCAAGATTCAAAAAGTAATTCCTCATCTTGTAACTTAATTTCCCGCATAGTCATGCTCGTTAAAAATTGAAATAGTGTTTCCGTTAATTGTTGCTCTTCTTCTAAGGCTCTATATTTTACATCAAAGAATGATTCACCATAATAACCAAACTTACTGTATCTCGCTCCTAATAAATACGATTCTATCCCTAATTCAATACAGTAATCTTCATACTGACGATGAAGTTCCTGCATCTGAAAGGCATCCCTAATATTTGAACGTAATGTTTTTAATGATAATTCTCGCAGCATCTTCCGTTCATATTTCAACTGCTTTTCTTTTTGTTTTTCTTGTAAGCTGACAATGACATTCATAGTACTTATAAACCTCCCTAATACGTATTAGTCTAAACTTCTAAAGAAGAAGCATACGCGAGAGAATAGCACTAAAATATTCCAAACTACAAAAATTACAAAAGAGGAATGAAACATAAAAACCCCAACCAAAATGGTTGGGGTTTGTAGTTCGCAAAAATTAACGTTTTGAGAACTGAGGTGCACGACGTGCGCCTTTAAGACCGTATTTTTTACGCTCTTTCATACGTGCGTCACGAGTTAATAGACCTGCACGTTTTAGTGTTAGACGGTATTCTGGATCAGCTTTTAATAAAGCGCGAGAAATACCGTGACGAATAGCACCAGCTTGACCAGTGTATCCACCACCATTTACGTTTACAAGTACATCGTAGTTACCTAAAGTTTCTGTTGCAACTAGAGGTTGTTTCACTACTTCACGTAATGCAGCAAATGGGATATAGTTTTCAAAATCACGACCGTTAATGATAACGCGTCCTTCGCCTGGAACTAGGCGTACGCGCGCTACTGAACTCTTACGACGTCCAGTGCCATAGTATTGAACCTGTGCCAAAGTAAGCCCTCCTTTAATTGATTATCCGCGAAGTTCGTAAACTTCTGGTTTTTGTGCTTGGTGTGGATGCTCTGCTCCAGCATACACGTTTAATTTCTTAGATACTTGACGTCCTAAACGTCCTTTTGGAAGCATCCCTTTAATTGCAAGCTCTAACATTTGTACAGGGTAGTTTGTACGCATTTCTAGAGCTGTTCTTTGTTTAAGTCCACCTGGGTGGTTAGTGTGACGGTAGTAAATTTTATCGTTTAATTTATTACCTGTTAAATGAATTTTTTCAGCGTTAATAATAATTACATGATCACCCGTGTCAACGTGTGGTGTAAATGTAGGTTTGTTTTTACCGCGTAAAATAGATGCTACTTCAGTAGATAGGCGACCTAAAGTTTGACCTTCAGCATCAACCACATACCATTTACGCTCAACTTCGTTAGCTTTTGCCATAAAAGTCGTACGCATGTGTTTCCCTCCTCGTTATCTTTTCCATAGAAAAAATCTATTGTTTATCTTAAACACGATTTCCTTCCGGGGCTAATCGTGGTTTTAGAAACAATACCATATGTTATGATATACTTTTGAGTTTCTAATGTCAAGCAAATGTTACACCAGGATTAGTTGTTATAGTTTACCTGCCATAAGTAAAGTCCATGACCTGGAGCCATCTTTCCCGCAAACTGACGATTTTGTTTCGCTAAAATCTCTGGAATGCTATCAGGATCAAGCTTTCCTTGCCCTACGCTAAGTAACGTACCAACAATAATTCTGACCATATTATATAAAAATCCATTACCTACAAAACGAAAAATTAATTCATCGCCTTGCTCAATTAACTCAATTTCATAAATCGTTCGCACTTTATCTTTTTTGTCAGTTTTTGCCGAACAAAAAGAAGTGAAATCATGCGTTCCAATAAAATAAGGAATCGCTTTTCTTATAGAGCTTATTTCGAGCGGATATGGATATTGATATACGTAATTTCTACGGAATACATCCGCAGTCTTTGATAATAATACACGATAACGATATTCTTTTCTCTCGACACCGTAACGCGCATGAAATTCTTCTGTTTTTTTCTCTACCTGTTTGATAACAATATCATCTGGCAACATTGTGTTTAATGCATTACTCCATTGCCACTCTTCAAGAGACAACGGTGTATCAAAGTGTATGACTTGTCCTTTAGCGTGAACAGTAGAATCCGTTCTGCCCGATGCCTGAACACGAACAAGTTCTCCTTTATGCAATTTCTGCAAAGCTTTCTCAATCTCTTGTTGAACAGTACGATGCTGCGGCTGAATTTGATAACCACAAAAATGCATGCCATCATATGCAACCGTACATTTTATTCTATCCATTTCTCTATTCTCCATTACGATCGCACCCATGCCAAAATACAAGCTAAACAAAGTAAGCTTATAATCGTTACTGTATCGCTTGTTTTCCAGCGTAGTTGCCTAAATTTAGTACGTCCTTCGCCATTTTGATACCCACGTGCTTCCATAGCAATTGCTAAGTCCTCAGCACGCTTAAAAGCACTGATAAATAGAGGAACGAGTAGTGAGATAATAGCTTTTATCCTATCTTTTATCGGTCCTCCTGCGAAATCAATACCACGTGAAGCTTGTGCCTTCATTATTTTACTTGTTTCATCCATTAATGTTGGAATAAAACGAAGAGAAATTGACATCATTAATGCGATTTCATGAACAGGAACTTTTATACGTTTCAACGGCTTTAATAACGTCTCCAAACCATCTGTAATCTCAATAGGTGTCGTCGTTAACGTTAATAATGTCGTCATTAAAATAATAACGAAGAATCGTATAGAAATGTATATCCCTTGCTCTAATCCTTTTTCATGTATCGAAAACCAACCAAGCTGGAATAGTACTTCCCCTTCTTTATTTGTAAAAATATGCAGGAAAAATGTAAAAAGAAAAATCCATAGAATTGGTTTTAAGCCCGAAAGTACATAACGAATCGGCACTTTTGCAAAAAATAAAGCAATGAGTGCATATAAAAATAAAAATCCATATGAAATCGCATTATTTGCTAAGAAAACAACAAATACATATAAAAAGACAATCAGCAGCTTCGTACGTGGATCAAGTTGATGAATAAGAGACTTCCCTGGAATATATCTTCCAATAATCAACTGCTGCATGATTCATGACCACCTTTTCGTAACACCTGCACAACTTCATGAGTAAGATCCTCTAAAGATAAGGTAGCCTTTGGGATTGAAATGCCAAACTTCTCTTCAATTGCACGTTTATACTTTAAAGACATAGGAAGATCCACGCCAATTTTCTCTAGTTCATCAGCATGTGAAAATACTTCCTCTGCACTTCCTTGCAAAAAGACCGTTCCTTTATGCATGACTACAATCTGCTCCGCATACTTAGCAGCATCCTCCATATTATGTGTTACTAGGATAACTGTAAGACCTTTTTCCTTATGCAGCTTATAAAACATCTCCATAAGTTCATTCTGCCCTTTTGGATCTAGTCCTGCTGTAGGTTCATCTAATACAAGCACTTCGGGTTCCATCGCCAATACACCCGCTATCGCAACACGCCTCATTTGCCCACCACTTAACTCAAACGGTGAACGTGTTAACAGTTCTGGCTCTAACCCTACAAGTTCAATTGCCTCTCTTGCCTTTTGCTTCGCTTCTTCTACAGATATCCCAAAATTAGTAGGGCCGAAACAAATATCCTTCTCCACAGTCTCTTCAAACAACTGATGTTCTGGGAATTGAAAGACAACCCCTACCTTTTTACGTAGTGGCTTTAGCTTTTTTTCTTTCTTTCCTGCCGAAATGAAATGTTCACCAATTTGAACTGTGCCATTCGTCGGCTGCAATAAACCATTTAAATGTTGAATCATCGTCGACTTACCTGAACCAGTATGACCGATAATGGCATAATAGCCCCCACTTGGAAACGACACGTCTACATCATAAAGTGCGCGTCTTTCAAATGGAGTTTTATATTGATAACGATGTTCTACTTTTTGGAATGTAATCTCCAAAGTCCGTTCACCAAGCTTTCCATTGTAAGATGCGTATTTTGCAAGAGAATTTCATTTCTTTTTAATAATTCTGCTATTTTCACTGAAAATGGTACATCTAATCCAATTTCTTGGAGCATATGAGAGGACTTGAATATTTGCTTTGGAGTCCCTTCCTCTAATATTTCTCCCTTATTTAAAATAATGACACGGTCTGATTGCGCCGCTTCTTCTAAATCGTGCGTAATTGATAACACTGTAATACCTTTTTGATTAACAAGTTGTCTAACCGTTTCTACTACTTCACGTCTCCCTTGAGGATCTAGCATTGACGTTGCTTCATCTAATATCAAAATAGATGGCTGAAGTGCTAAAACGCCTGCTATTGCCACTCGCTGCTTTTGCCCACCAGATAACGAATGAGGTTCATCATTAAGAAAATCTTCCATACGGACAAGTTTGAGGGCCTGATCTAATCTTTCTACCATTTTCTCTCTTGGCATTCCGATATTCTCTAAGCCAAAAACAACGTCGTCTTGCACTGTCGTTCCAACAAATTGATTATCTGGATTTTGAAATACCATCCCAATTTGTTTTCGAACATCCCATACCGTTTCCTCTGATAAAACCATTGTATCATTTACTGTAATAGTCCCTGCTTCTGGCAAAAACAAACCATTCAATAATTTTGCAAGTGTAGACTTCCCTGAACCGTTTTGTCCAATAACAGATACCCATTCTCCCTCATACAAGGAAAATGAAACATCTTTTAATGCATAAGTGGCTGCCCCAGGATATTGAAATGATATATTCTCTGTCCGAAGTTTCTCTTTTTTCAATACAAGGCACCCTTTCCTTCGCCAAGTTAGCCTATTTTTATATTTAAAAAAAAGGGCCATGACCAGTTTCTTGAAAAGAACTGTCCTGCCCTTTTAATTATCATTATACTAACTCGATAATTACCATTGGTGCTGCGTCTCCGCGACGTGGACCAATTTTTGCAATACGAGTGTATCCGCCTTGGCGCTCAGCATAGCGTGGAGCTACATCAGCGAATAATTTTTGAAGTGCATCTTGACCAGTCTCAGCGTTAGCTACTTCATTGCGAATGAAAGCTGCTGCTTGACGACGAGCATGAAGATCTCCGCGTTTACCTAAAGTGATCATTTTTTCCACTACAGAACGAAGTTCTTTTGCACGAGTTTCTGTCGTTTGGATGCGCTCGTTGATAATTAAATCAGTAGCTAAATCACGTAACATAGCTTTACGTTGCGCACTTGTACGGCCTAATTTTCTGTATGCCATTCGTAGTTCCCTCCTTTGTTGATGGGTTTAAATCCTCAGTCGTCTTTACGTAAACCTAAACCTAATTCCTCAAGTTTATGTTTAACTTCTTCTAAGGATTTACGTCCTAAGTTACGAACTTTCATCATATCTTCTTCTGTTTTGTTCGCAAGCTCTTGTACAGTATTAATTCCTGCACGTTTTAGGCAATTATAAGAACGAACAGAAAGATCTAGTTCTTCGATAGTCATCTCAAGAACTTTCTCTTTTTGATCTTCTTCCTTCTCGACCATAATCTCAGCATTTTGTGCTTCATCAGTTAAACCAACAAAGATATTTAAATGCTCAGTTAAGATTTTGGCACCTAAAGAGATAGCTTCTTTTGGCCCGATGCTTCCATCCGTCCATACATCAAGCGTAAGCTTATCATAATTAGCCACTTGTCCGACACGTGTCTTTTCCACTTGGTAAGTCACACGTGATACTGGAGTATAAATAGAATCAATAGGAATTACTCCTATTGGTTGATCTTCGCTTTTATTTGCATCAGCTGGCGTATACCCACGGCCACGCTTTGCAGTTAAACGCATGCGGAAATGCGCATTTTTTGCTAACGTTGCAATGTGTAAATCTGGATTTAAGATTTCTACATCACTATCGTGAGTAATATCAGCAGCTGTGACAATACCTTCGCCCTGCACATCAATTTCCAACGTCTTCTCTTCTTCAGAGTAGATTTTAAGAGCTAACTTTTTCAAGTTTAAGATGATCGTCGTAACGTCTTCTACTACGCCCTCAACTGTTGAAAATTCATGCAATACGCCATCGATTTGGATAGCAGTAACAGCGGCACCAGGGAGTGAGGATAAAAGAATACGACGTAAGGAGTTACCCAAAGTAGTACCATATCCACGCTCAAGCGGTTCAATTACGAATTTACCATATTTAGCATCTTCGTTAAGTTCAACCGTTTCGATTTTCGGCTTTTCGATTTCAATCATTAACTAAACCCTCCTTCAAAACGTCGAAACCCCGGTTAAACAAAGGGATACCCCCTGTCTAACCGAAAGTCCCCCTTAGGCAGTTCCCGATTGTGCACAACAAGCGATGTTTCTGTACGAAATTTCTCGATAATGCATCATATCCATTATAGACAAAAGGGAAAATTCTATACAGAAAAATTACACACGACGACGTTTTGGTGGACGACATCCATTATGAGGAACTGGAGTAACATCTCTAATTGCTGTTACTTCTAGACCTGCAGCTTGAAGAGCACGAATTGCAGCTTCACGACCAGCACCAGGACCTTTAACAGTAACCTCTAAAGTTTTTAAACCGTGCTCCATTGCAACTTTAGCAGCAGCTTCAGCAGCCATTTGCGCAGCGAATGGAGTAGACTTACGAGATCCACGGAAACCAAGTGCACCAGCACTAGACCAAGAAAGTGCGTTACCATGAGTATCTGTAAGTGTTACGATTGTGTTGTTGAAAGTAGAACGAATATGAGCTATACCAGCTTCAATATTCTTTTTCACACGTTTTTTACGAGTGTTTGTTTTACGTGCCATTGTTAGTTCAACCTCCTTTACTTATTATTTCTTTTTATTTGCTACTGTACGACGTGGACCTTTACGTGTACGAGCATTGTTTTTAGAGTTTTGACCACGAACTGGTAAACCACGACGGTGACGAAGACCACGGTAAGAACCGATCTCCATTAGACGTTTAATGTTAAGAGATACTTCACGACGAAGGTCTCCCTCAACTTTAATACTATCGATGATATCACGGATACGTCCTAGTTCGTCTTCCGTTAAATCACGAACTCGTGTTTCTGAAGAAATACCAGCTTCAGTTAGAATTTTTTCAGCAGTTGTGCGACCAATGCCGAATACGTAAGTTAAAGAAATAACAACGCGTTTGTCTCGAGGAATATCTACACCTGCGATACGTGCCATTCTGAATGCACCTCCTTCTGATTAACCTTGTTTTTGTTTATGTTTAGGGTTTTCACAAATAACCATTACTTTTCCACGTCTACGAATAACTTTACATTTTTCGCAGATTGGTTTAACTGACGGTCTTACTTTCATGTCTCGAACCTCCTTAAAGATTACGGAGTGCTATATTATTTAAAACGGTACGTAATACGACCACGATTTAAATCGTACGGAGATAATTCTACCGTAACTTTGTCTCCTGGTAAAATACGAATGAAGTTCATACGGATTTTACCAGAAACGTGAGCCAATACGACATGCCCATTCTCTAATTCTACTTTGAACATAGCATTTGGCAACGTTTCAAGAACGGTACCTTCGACTTCAATTACATCATCTTTAGCCATTCAATAGTTCTCCCTTCTTCAAATCAGTAACATTTTACACTGCTCTGAAATCCCGGAGAGCCAGCTACTTATAAAGTGGTAAGGATTTCGTATCCTGCTTCTGTAAGAGCAATCGTGTGCTCAAAGTGTGCACACCATTTACCATCTACCGTTACCACTGTCCAGTCATCAGATAGTGTTTTTACATATCGTCTTCCTTGATTCACCATCGGCTCAACACAGATGACCATTCCCGGCTTTAATCTAGGGCCTCTATTTGGTGGACCATAGTGCGGGATTTGAGGGTCCTCATGTAAGTCTTGCCCGATTCCGTGACCAACATACTCCCTAACGATCGAGAACCCATTCTCTTCAGCATGGGTTTGAACCGCATGTGAGATATTTGATAATCTTTCGCCTGGTTTTACTTGTTCTAGACCAAGATACAACGATTTTTCTGTGACATCAAGTAGCTTTTGAACAGATTCAGAAATGTTTCCAACTGGATACGTCCATGCAGAATCTCCATGGTACCCATTGTATTTCGCACCAATATCGATACTGATGATATCGCCCTCTTCGAGCTTGCGCTTCCCTGGAATTCCGTGTACAAGCTCTTCATTTACAGAAGCACATATGCTCCCCGGAAATCCGTTGTATCCTTTAAAAGATGGCGTAGCACCATATTTTTGAATCGTCTTTTCCGCTATTTGATCGAGCTCTTTCGTTGTAATTCCTGGAGTAATATGCTGTTTCAACTCTTGATGAGTTAAAGCAACGATCCTGCCAGCTTCTCGCATGATTTCTATCTCGCGAGGAGTTTTGCAGATGATCATTACGCTAAGCCTCCGATGAGAACATCGATATCAGCAAATACTTTATTGATATCTTGCTCACCATTAATGCTTTGTAAGTAACCAAGCTCCTCGTAGAAATCAAGCAAAGGTTTTGTTTGCTTAATATTTACATCTAAACGATTTGCCACAGTTTCTTCATTGTCATCAGAGCGTTGATATAATTCGCCACCACATTTATCGCACACATCAGCTTTTGCTGGTGGATTGAATTCTAAGTGGTAAGTCGCACCGCACTCTTTACAAATGCGACGGCCTGTAAGGCGTGTTAATAACAACCCTGAATCCACATTAATGTTTAAAACATAGTCGATTTTTTTACCAAGATCTTTCATAATCTCTTCAAGAGCTGATGCTTGTGCAACAGTTCGTGGGAAACCGTCTAGTAAGAAACCTCTTACGCAGTCTTCTTGACTTAAACGTTCACGAACGATTCCGATTGTAACTTCATCTGGAACAAGTGCACCTTTATCAATAAAAGATTTTGCTTGTAGACCCATTTCAGTTTCAGCCTTCATAGCTGCACGGAACATATCTCCTGTTGAAATGTGAGGGATGTTATACTTGGCAACAATCTGTTCGGCTTGTGTACCTTTACCAGCACCAGGAAGCCCCATTAAAATTAAGTTCATCCTTGTTCCCCCTCAGAGTACATGAGCATGTAGGGAAGACAATTCTTCCCACTTACTCATTGCTTGATAAACCCTTTGTAATGGCGTTTTACCAGTTGACTTTCTAGCTGCTTCATTGTTTCTAAAGCAACGCCGACAACGATTAACATACTCGTTCCACCAATCTGTGCAGATGGAGGAAGATTTCCCAATTTTGTAAAGATAACTGGTAAGATTGCAATCGCTGCTAGGAAAATTGATCCTACAAAGGTCAAACGATACAAGATTTTTGTTAGATATTGTTCCGTATTCTTACCCGGACGAATACCTGGAACATATCCACCTTGTTTGTTTAGATTCTCTGACATTTGCTCTGGATTAACCTGAACAAACGCATAGAAATATGTGAAGGCTACAATGAGCGCAACATATATGATCATTCCCACTGGGTGAGAATAGTTAAAGTTTGCAATGATCCACTGCGATACATCATGATTCGGGAAGAACTGTGCAATAGTTGGAGGCGTAATTAAGAATGAAACAGCAAAAATGACTGGAATAACACCCGCACTATTTACCTTAAGCGGTAAATGTGTGTTTTGTGCTCCAGCATGATTCCCATTCCCTCCCGTTACACGCTTCGCATATTGAATTGGGATCTTTCTAACAGCCTGTTGAATGAAAATAACACCAACAATAACCGCTAGCACAGCTAGTAAGATCAATGCAACTTTAACGATACTCATGAACAATTGATCTCCGATATTTTGAAACTGTTGTTGATACACTTGAGATATAACACTTGGGATCGCTGCGGCAATACCGCCAAAGATAAGGATGGAAATACCATTACCTACACCTTTAGCTGTAATCTGTTCACCTAACCACATTAAAAATGCAGTACCAGCAGTCAGTACCGTAGCAATGTATAAATAAGTGCTCCAACCAGGATTCAAAATTAATTGCCCACCTACCATACCGTTAAAACCGATTGACATACCAAACCCCTGAATAAACGCAAGAACAATTGTAAAGTAACGCGTGAATTGCGTTAGTTTACGACGGCCCATTTCACCTTGCTTCGACCATTCCGAAAATTTAGGAACAACATCCATCTGCAATAATTGCACGATGATGGATGCTGTAATATACGGCATGATTCCCATCGCGAAGATGGAGAAGTTTTTCAAGGCGCCACCGCCAAATGTATTTAGGATACCTAAGGCATTTAATTGATCTTGTGCTTTCAGTACGTCTCCATTTGTAAATGGCACTGGGATAAACGTGCCAATCCTGAATACGATTAACATCGCTAAAGTGAATAATATTTTACGTCTTATCTCAGCAACGCGCATAAAGTTGGAGATTGTACGAAACATTAGATCACCTCAACTGATCCGCCAGCTGCTTCAATTGCTTCTTTAGCACTTGAAGAGAACTTGTGCGCTTTAACAGTTAATTTTTTCTCTACTGCGCCGCTTGCAAGAATTTTAACACCGTCGTTTAACTTGCTGATAACGCCAGTTTCCAGCAATAATTCAGGTGTTACTTCTGTACCATCTTCAAAACGATTTAACGTTGATAAGTTTACAATAGTAAACTCTTTACGGTTAATGTTTGTGAAGCCGCGTTTTGGTAAACGACGGAATAATGGAGTTTGACCACCTTCGAAGCCAAGACGAACACCGCCACCAGAACGTGCGTTTTGTCCTTTATGACCTTTACCAGCAGTTTTACCGTTACCAGAACCGATACCACGACCGACACGGTTACGTACTTTACGAGAACCTTCTGCAGGTTTTAATTCATGAAGTTTCATTCCCAGGCACCTCCTTATATTAATGAGTTATCCTTAAGCTTCTGTTACAGTTATAAGGTGAGAAACTTTGTTGATCATACCAAGAATAGCAGGAGTTTCTTCCTTAACTACAGTTGAATTCAACTTTTTAAGACCTAAAGCTTCTACCGTCGCACGTTGATCTTGTGGACGACCAATTACACTACGAGTGAGGGTAATTTCTAACTTTTTCGCCATTTGTTTTCCCTCCTTAACCTAGTAGCTCTTCTACAGATTTACCGCGTAATTTTGCAACATCTTCAGCGCGCTTAAGTTCGCTTAATCCGTTCACAGTAGCGCGAATCATGTTGATTGGTGTGTTAGAACCAAGAGATTTCGAAAGAATATCTTGTACACCAGCTAATTCAAGTACCGCACGAACAGGTCCACCAGCAATAACACCAGTACCTTCAGCAGCAGGTTTTAAGAATACTTCACCAGCTCCAAAATGACCGTTGATTGTGTGTGGAATTGTTGTACCAACTAATGGTACAGCGATTAAGTTTTTCTTAGCGTCTTCGATAGCTTTGCGGATTGCGTCTGGTACCTCTTGTGCTTTACCAGTACCGAATCCAACATGACCGTTTTTATCGCCAACTACAACTAGTGCAGCAAAGCGGAAACGACGACCACCCTTAACAACTTTCGCGACACGATTTATCGTAACTACACGTTCTTCAAGTTCTAATTTACTTGGGTCAATGCGATGCATCAATTTTCCCTCCTTTGACCATTAAAATTGTAATCCAGCCTCACGAGCAGCCTCAGCTAGAGCTTTAACACGGCCATGGTATAAGTAACCACCGCGATCGAATACTACTTCTTTAACGCCTTTCTCTACAGCACGCTTAGCAACTGATTCTCCTACTTTCGTAGCAGCTTCAGTATTGCTAGTACCGTTAAGAGCAAGGTCTTTATCAAGAGTAGATGCACTTACTAACGTTACACCATTTACATCATCAATAACTTGAGCGTAAATATGTTGGTTAGAACGGAACACGTTTAAACGTGGACGTTCTGCAGTACCAGTAAGTTTAGCACGTACACGTGCATGTCTTTTCTTACGAGTCGCATTTTTATCAGCTTTAGTGATCATTCTTGTCACTCCTTTCTCTCACCTAACGGGTTTACTTAGCAGTTTTACCTTCTTTACGACGAACAACTTCGCCTTCGTAACGAATACCTTTACCTTTATAAGGCTCAGGAGCACGTACAGCACGGATGTTAGCAGCAAATTCGCCAACACGTTGCTTGTCGATACCTTTGATTACGATTTTAGTTGGTACAGGTACTTCAACTTCAAGACCTGCTTCCGGAGTCATTTCTACTGGATGAGAATAACCTACGCTTAATACAAGTTTATCTCCTTGTTTTTGAGCACGGTAACCAACACCGACTAATTCAAGTCCGCGTGCGAAACCTGTAGTTACACCTTCAACCATATTTCCGATTAAAGCACGAGTTGTACCGTGTAATGCACGGTGTTCCTTCTGTTCAGATGGACGCTCAACTGTTAGTGTATTTTCTTCAATTTTGATAGACATATCAGCATTGAATTTACGAGTTAATTCACCTTTAGGGCCTTTTACTGCTACAGTATTGTCTTCTGCAATTGTAATAGTAACACCTGCAGGGATTTCAAGAATCTTTTTACCAATACGAGACATGTGGTCACACCTCCGTTCGTTTTAAATATATATTACCAAACGTATGCTACTACTTCTCCACCAGTTTGTAATTGACGAGCGTCTTTGTCTGTCATTACTCCCTTAGATGTAGAAACAAGAGCGATACCTAATCCGTTAAGTACACGTGGTACTTCATCAGCTTTAGCGTAAACGCGTAAGCCAGGTTTACTGATACGTTTTAATCCAGTGATTACACGTTCATTGTTTGCACCATATTTCAGGAAAATACGAAGGATACCTTGTTTGTTATCCTCGATGTATTCTACATCACGAATGAAACCTTCACGTTTTAAAAGTTCAGCGATCTCTTTTTTGATTTTAGAAGCAGGAACCTCTAATTTCTCATGACGTACCATGTTCGCATTACGGATGCGAGTAAGCATGTCTGCAATTGGATCTGTCATCACCATGTGTTTTACCTCCTTCCCATTTGTGGGTTTTACCAACTAGCTTTTTTAACACCAGGAATTTGACCTTTATATGCAAGTTCACGGAAACAAATACGGCAAAGCTTAAATTTGCGGTATACAGAATGCGGACGACCGCAGCGTTCGCAACGTGTATACTCTTGTACTTTAAACTTAGGAGTACGCTTTTGTTTCGCTATCATAGATTTTTTAGCCACGTTTTCGCCTCCTCTACTTAGCGTTGGTTTCCATTATTTTTGGAATGGCATACCGAATTGTGTTAAAAGTTCACGAGCTTCTTCATCAGTTTTCGCTGTAGTAACGATTACGATGTCCATACCGCGGACTTTGCTTACTTTATCATAATCAATCTCAGGGAAGATAAGTTGCTCTTTAACACCTAATGTGTAGTTCCCACGACCATCGAATGATTTCTTAGAAACACCACGGAAATCACGTACACGTGGTAAAGAAACTGATACTAATTTGTCGAAGAACTCATACATTTGCTCGCCGCGTAAAGTTACTTTCGCACCGATTGGCATACCTTCACGAAGACGGAAACCAGCGATTGATTTTTTAGCACGAGTTACAACAGGTTTTTGACCTGCGATTTGTGTTAATTCTTCTACTGCATTGTCTAAAGCTTTTGAGTTAGATACCGCGTCACCAACACCAGTGTTGATTACGATCTTTTCGATTTTCGGTACTTCCATCACAGATTTATAGTTAAACTTGCTCACTAGAGCAGGAGTAATTTCCTTTTGGAACTTCTCTTTAAGGCGATTCAATGAAGTGACCTCCTTTCTTAAGAAAATTATTTATCTAATAATTCACCAGATTTTTTTGCAATACGAACTTTTTTACCATCTTCTACTTTGAAGCCTACGCGAGTAGGTTCACCTGTTTTCGGATCTAAAACCATAACGTTAGAAACGTGAATAGGTGCTTCTTTAGTAATAATTCCACCTTGTGGATTTAATTGAGATGGCTTAGAGTGTTTTTTAACGATGTTAACACCCTCAACGATAACACGGTTTTGCTTTGGGAAAGCCACAAGGATAACGCCTTGTTTTCCTTTGTCTTTTCCAGTGATTACCTGTACTTTATCACCTTTTTTTACATGCATCTTAATTCTGCACCTCCTTAGCAAGGCAATACCTTAAATTATAGAACTTCTGGAGCTAAAGAAACGATCTTCATGAAGTTGCTATCACGTAATTCACGAGCTACTGGTCCGAAGATACGAGTACCACGTGGGCTCTTATCGTCTTTGATGATAACCGCTGCGTTTTCATCAAATTTAATATAAGAACCGTCCGGACGACGAGCTCCGCTCTTCGTACGTACCACTACTGCTTTAACAACGTCACCTTTTTTAACAACGCCACCTGGTGTTGCTTGTTTTACCGTAGCAACGATAATGTCACCAATGTTAGCATATTTACGACCAGAGCCGCCTAATACTTTAATTGTTAAAAGTTCACGTGCACCAGAGTTGTCAGCAACTTTCAAACGAGATTCTTGTTGGATCATGTTATGAAACCTCCCTTCGGACTAAAAATTCCGATTCGTCTATTTAGATAATAACCGCTTCTTCAACGATTTCAACTAAACGGAAACGCTTAGTAGCAGAAAGCGGGCGAGTTTCCATGATTTTAACGATATCGCCAAGTTTCGCTTGGTTTTGCTCATCATGGGCTTTGTACTTCTTAGAATACTTAACACGTTTTCCGTACAAGGAATGAGTTTTGTAAGTTTCAACTAAAACTGTAATCGTTTTGTCCATTTTGTCAGACACAACACGACCAGTATAAACTTTGCGTTGGTTACGTTCGCTCACTATGCAAACCTCCCCTCAATTTATCGATTAATTCCGATCTCTCTTTCACGAACTACAGTTTTCATACGAGCAATTGCTTTACGCACTTCACGAATGCGAGTTGGATTCTCTAATTGTCCTGTAGCAAGTTGGAAGCGAAGATTGAACAATTCTTCCTTTAAAGCTTTAACTTTTGTTTCGATTTCGGCAGTGGTTAATTCACGAATATCATTAGTTTTCATTAGATTCACCACCATTTTCTTCACGTTTTACGAATTTACATTTCACAGGTAACTTGTGAGCTGCAAGACGTAATGCTTCGCGTGCTACCTCTTCAGATACACCCGCGATTTCGAACATAATTTTCCCAGGTTTTACTACTGCTACCCAGCCTTCTGGTGCCCCTTTACCGGAACCCATACGTACTTCTAGAGGTTTTGCAGTGTAAGGTTTAGAAGGGAAAATTTTAATCCATACTTTACCGCCACGTTTCATGTAACGAGTCATTGCACGACGAGCAGCTTCGATTTGACGGTTTGTAATCCATGAAGCAGCTTGTGCTTGTAAACCGAATTCACCGAAAGCAATTTCAGTTCCACCTTTTGCACGACCACGCATTTTACCACGATGCTCTCTACGATATTTTACGCGTTTTGGCATTAACATATTATTTTCCTCCTTCCTCAGAAGCTTTCTTTTTTGTAGGAAGGACTTCTCCACGGTAGATCCATACTTTTACGCCTAATTTACCGTATGTTGTATCAGCTTCAACTGCTGCATAGTCAATATCAGCGCGAAGTGTATGAAGTGGAACAGTTCCTTCACTGTAAGATTCTGCACGAGCGATATCAGCTCCGCCAAGACGACCAGAAACCTGTGTTTTAATACCTTTAGCACCTGCACGCATAGCACGTTGAATAACTTGCTTTTGTGCACGACGGAATGATACACGGTTTTCTAATTGACGAGCGATGTTTTCGCCTACTAATTTAGCGTTAAGATCAGCTCTCTTAACTTCTAAAATGTTGATGTGTACACGCTTGCCTGTTAATTGGTTAAGAGCTTTACGAAGTGCTTCAACTTCAGTACCACCTTTACCAATTACCATACCAGGTTTTGCAGTGTGAATTGTAACATTTACACGATTTGCTGCACGTTCGATTTCTACTTTAGCAACAGCAGAATCTTTTAAGCGTACAGTAATGTACTCACGGATTTTGATGTCTTCATGTAGTAATGTAGCATAATCTTTCTCTGCGAACCAACGAGATTCCCAGTCACGGATAACGCCGACACGAAGACCAATTGGATTAACCTTTTGACCCATCGATTATCCCTCCTTCTTTTCTGATACCACAACTGTAATGTGGCTTGTGCGTTTGTTAATTTGGCTTGCACGACCCATTGCACGTGGACGGAAACGTTTCAACGTTGGACCTTCGTCAACGAAAACTTTTTCAACAACTAGGTTGTTAATATCCATCTCATAATTGTGCTCTGCATTTGCGATTGCAGATTTTAAAACTTTCTCTACAACTGGAGAAGCAGTTTTTGGTGTGTGGTTAAGGATAGCAATCGCTTCACCCACTTGCTTACCTCGGATTAAGTCTACTACTAAACGAACTTTACGAGGAGCAATACGAACTGTTCTCGCTACTGCTTTAGCTTGCATTGAAGTGCCTCCTCTCATTATCTTCTAGTTTTCTTATCGTCAGCAAGGTGACCTTTATACGTACGAGTTGGTGCGAATTCACCTAACTTATGGCCAACCATATCCTCAGTGATGTACACAGGTACGTGTTTACGACCATCATATACAGCGATTGTGTGTCCGATGAACTGAGGGAAGATTGTTGAACGGCGAGACCAAGTTTTAACAACTTGTTTTTGCTCAGATGCAACTAATTTTTCCATTTTGCTCATTAAGTGATCATCGACAAATGGTCCTTTTTTTAAGCTACGAGCCATTTTGGTGCCTCCCTTCGTGATTGGCGTACGGTTCTAGAAATGAACCGTACTACAATCCCATTATTTTTTACGACGACGAACGATGAATTTGTCAGACGCTTTGTTTTTCTTACGAGTCTTGAATCCAAGAGTTGGTTTACCCCATGGAGACATTGGAGACTTACGTCCGATTGGAGAACGTCCTTCACCACCACCGTGTGGGTGATCAACCGGGTTCATTACAGAACCACGAACTGTTGGGCGTTTACCTAACCAGCGAGAGCGACCTGCTTTACCGATTTTGATAAGTTCGTGCTGTTCGTTACCTACTTGACCGATTGAAGCGCGACAAGCAGATAATACAAGACGTACTTCACCAGAAGTTAAACGTACAAGTACGTATTTACCTTCTTTACCAAGTACTTGAGCAGAAGTACCAGCAGAACGAACTAATTGTCCGCCACGACCAGGCTTAAGCTCGATATTATGAACAACAGTACCTACTGGAATGTTGATTAATGGTAATGCGTTACCGATTTTGATGTCAGCTTCTGGGCCAGACATAACTTCCATACCTACTTCTAAAGATTTAGGAGCAAGAATGTAACGTTTTTCACCGTCAACGTAGTTAATTAATGCGATATTCGCAGAGCGGTTTGGATCGTATTCGATCGTAGCAACGCGTCCTGGAATTCCATCTTTGTTACGCTTAAAGTCGATGATACGGTATTGACGCTTATGTCCGCCACCTTGATGACGTACAGTAATTTTACCTTGGTTATTACGACCAGCCTTCTTGCTTAAAGGAGCAAGTAATGACTTTTCTGGTCTGTCAGTCGTGATTTCAGCGAAATCATTCGTAGTCATATTACGACGACCGTTAGTAGTTGGATTATACTTTTTAATTCCCATCTCAATTTCCCTCCTTCTTTAGTAAGAATTAAACACCTTGGAAGATTTCGATTTCTTTGCTGTCAGCAGTTAGCTTAACGATTGCTTTACGACGACGGCTAGTAAAACCAGCGTGACGACCAACGCGTTTTGCTTTCGGCTTGTAGTTCATGATGTTCACTTTTTCTACTTTAACACCAAAGATCGCTTCAAGAGCATCTTTAACTTCTGTTTTATTAGATTTAACGTCCACATCGAACGTGTATTTTTTTTCAGCCATCATTTCCATAGAACGTTCAGTGATAACTGGGCGCTTAATGATATCACGAGGATCTCTCATTATGCAAGCACCTCCTCTACTTTTTCCACTGCCGCTTTTGTCATGATTAGCTTATCATGATGAAGCACGTCTAAAACGTTTACGCCATCAGCAGTGATTACTGTTACTCCAGGGATATTGCGAGCAGATAACTCTACAGATTCGTTTGCATCAGCAGTTACGATAAGAGCTTTCTTCTCAACAGTTAATCCTTTAAGTACTGCTAGCATGTCTTTTGTTTTTGGTGCATTTAACACTAGGTCTTCAAGAACTACAATGTTGTTCTCAACTACTTTAGTAGCTAATGCAGATTTGATTGCTAAACGACGAACCTTCTTAGGAAGTTTGTACGCATAGCTTCTTGGTGTAGGTCCGAATACCGTACCACCACCACGCCATTGAGGAGAGCGGATAGACCCTTGACGAGCACGTCCAGTTCCTTTTTGACGCCATGGTTTACGACCACCACCACGAACTTCAGAACGAGTTTTTACTTTGTGTGTACCTTGACGTAAAGATGCACGTTGCATCATTACAGCTTCGAAAAGTACAGCTTCATTTGGTTCGATACCGAAAATAGCTTCAGCTAATTCGATTTCACCAACCTGTGAACCAGTTTGGTTATATACAGTAACTTTTGGCATTGGAATTCCTCCTTCCTATTGTGAATTATTTGCTAACCTTCACAGCGCCTTGAACAACTACAAGAGATTTCTTAGCACCTGGAACGTTACCTTTTACTAGTAATAAGTTGCGCTCAGTGTCAACTTGAACGATTTCTAAGTTTTGGATAGTAACTTGGTCTCCACCCATACGTCCAGCAAGTTTTTTGCCTTTGAATACACGGTTCGGAGCAACTGGGCCCATTGAACCTGGACGACGGTGATAGCGAGAACCATGAGACATAGGTCCGCGAGATTGTCCGTGGCGTTTGATAACACCTTGGAAACCTTTACCTTTAGAAATTCCTGTTACGTCAACGATTTCACCTGCAGCGAAAACTTCAACTTTTACCTCTTGACCAACCTCTAATCCGTCCACGTCTGCATCGCGGATTTCGCGAATGAAGCGCTTAGGAGTTGTAGATGCTTTAGCAGTGTGGCCTTGTTCAGGTTTGTTAGTTAACTTTTCACGTTTATCTTCAAATCCTAACTGGATTGCATTGTAGCCATCAGTTTCAGTTGTTTTCTTTTGAAGAACAACGTTTGGATTAGCAGCGATAACTGTTACTGGGATTAACTCACCGTTCTCAGCAAATACTTGAGTCATACCGATCTTTCTTCCTAAGATTCCTTTGGTCATGAGTTACACCTCCTACATTTTTAAGTTATATGAATTATAGTTTGATTTCGATATCTACACCAGACGGTAAGTCTAAACGCATTAATGAATCTACTGTTTGTGGAGTAGGACTCACGATATCGATTAAACGTTTGTGTGTGCGCATTTCGAATTGCTCACGAGAATCTTTGTACTTATGAACAGCACGAAGAATTGTGTAAATAGTCTTCTCAGTTGGTAATGGGATCGGACCAGAAACTGTTGCCCCAGAACGCTTAGCTGTTTCTACAATTTTCTCAGCTGATTGATCAAGAATACGGTGATCATAAGCTTTTAAACGGATACGAATTTTTTCTTTTGCCATTATTTTCCCTCCTTCGTTCGCCTATTTCTAAAATAGACCTTCTCCATGGAAATTTCCCCACACCATGCCATGGCAAAGCGGCCGGGTGTGTCAGCAACCTTCCACTTCATCGCAGTCAAAGACCAACATTGTCTATTATACAATGTTATTCGTCTAGATGCAAGCATCTTTTTGTTTGCATCTGCTTTTCTCTACTTTTGCTATTATACATGGCACTTTAAAGAATTTCAAGTTTTCATCTCATAGAATCCGTTTTACAGTTTCTGGATTTTAGTTTTATTGATTTTGTATTACTATAGAAGAAACTCGTCAAAATATAAAAAAATCATTTCATTCATTATATAAATACAAACAAAAAAACCAAGGGAAAATCCCTTGGTTTTTTATATCAGTTAAGATTACTCAACGATAGTAGCAACTACACCGTAACCTACTGTACGTCCACCTTCACGAATAGAGAATTTAGTCCCCTCTTCGATAGCGATTGGAGCGATAAGTTCGATAGTCATTTCGATGTTGTCACCAGGCATTACCATTTCAGTACCTTCTGGTAATTGGATGATACCAGTTACGTCAGTTGTACGGAAGTAGAACTGAGGACGGTAGTTAGCGAAGAATGGAGTGTGACGTCCACCTTCTTCTTTAGATAATACGAAAACTTCAGCTTTGAATTTAGCGTGAGCTTTTACAGAGCCAGTTTTAGCAAGAACTTGTCCACGTTGGATGTCTTCACGAGCAACCCCACGAAGTAAAGCACCGATGTTGTCTCCAGCTTGAGCTTGGTCAAGAAGTTTACGGAACATCTCTACACCAGTTACAGTTGTAGAAGCATTTTCTTCAGCAAGACCGATGATTTCTACTACGTCACCAACTTTAACGATTCCGCGCTCTACACGACCAGTTGCAACTGTACCACGACCTGTGATAGAGAATACATCCTCGATAGGCATTAAGAATGGTTTGTCAGTTTCACGTTCTGGAGTTGGGATGTAAGCATCAACTTCAGTCATTAATTCAATGATTTTTGCTTCCCAATCAGCTTCTCCTTGAAGAGCTTTAAGAGCAGAACCTTTGATTACAGGAATATCGTCGCCTGGGAATCCGTATTCAGATAATAGGTCGCGAACTTCCATTTCTACTAATTCTAATAATTCTTCGTCGTCTACCATGTCGCATTTGTTTAAGAATACAACGATGTAAGGAACACCTACTTGACGAGAAAGAAGGATGTGCTCACGTGTTTGAGGCATTGGGCCATCAGCAGCAGATACTACTAAGATACCGCCGTCCATTTGAGCAGCACCAGTGATCATGTTTTTAACATAGTCAGCGTGACCTGGGCAGTCAACGTGTGCATAGTGACGAGTTTCAGTTTCGTACTCAACGTGTGCAGTTGAGATTGTGATTCCGCGCTCTCTTTCTTCTGGAGCAGCGTCGATTTGATCGTATCCGCGTGCTTCAGCACCACCAGCTTTTGCAAGAACTGTAGTGATCGCAGCAGTTAATGTAGTTTTACCATGGTCAACGTGGCCGATTGTACCGATGTTAACATGGGGTTTAGAACGTTCGAATTTAGCTTTAGCCATTCTAAATTCCTCCTTAGTTTATATAGGTTATTTTATATTTAGACTAGAAAGTGAAACTTACGTCCCACTTTCTAAGCTTACATAAGTAGTTATACTTGAACAATCGATAAAAATCAATTATTCGCCTTTATTTTTTTTAATAATTTCTTCAGAAACAGACTTCGGTACTTCTTCATAATGATCAAATGTCATTGAGAATGTTCCGCGTCCTTGAGTGTTAGAACGTAATGCCGTTGCATAACCGAACATTTCAGAAAGTGGAACCATAGCGCGAACAACTTGTGCGTTACCGCGAGCTTCCATACCTTCTACACGTCCACGACGAGATGTTACGTCGCCCATAATGTCACCCATGTACTCTTCAGGAATTACAACTTCAACTTTCATCATTGGCTCAAGAATTACTGGGCTACATTTAGAAACCGCAGCTTTAAGTGCCATAGATGCAGCGATTTTGAACGCCATCTCAGATGAATCGACATCATGGTAAGATCCGTCAACTAACGCAGCTTTAATGTCAACTAGTGGATAACCAGCTAGTACACCATTTTTAAGTGAGTCTTCAAGACCCGCTCCAACAGCTGGGATGTATTCACGTGGAACTACACCGCCGACGATTTTGTTTTGGAATTCAAAACCTTTACCTTCTTCATTAGGTTCAAACTCAATCCAAACGTGACCGAATTGTCCACGACCACCAGATTGACGAGCGAACTTACCTTCAACTTTCGCAGCAGCGCGGAAAGTCTCACGGTATGCTACCTGAGGAGCACCAACGTTTGCTTCCACTTTGAATTCACGGCGCATACGGTCAACGATGATATCAAGGTGAAGTTCACCCATACCAGCGATGATTGTTTGGCCAGTCTCTTGGTCAGTGTGAGCACGGAATGTTGGATCTTCTTCAGAAAGCTTAGATAATGCTGTACCCATTTTATCTTGGTCAGCTTTAGATTTTGGTTCGATAGCTACAGAGATAACTGGCTCTGGGAATTCCATAGACTCAAGGATAACAAGACTCTTCTCATCACAAAGAGTATCACCAGTAGTAGTATCTTTTAAACCTACAGCAGCAGCGATATCACCAGCGTAAACTGTTGAAATCTCTTCACGGCTGTTAGCGTGCATTTGTAGGATACGACCTACACGCTCACGCTTACCTTTAGTTGAGTTTTTCACGTATGATCCAGAGTTTAACACACCAGAATACACACGGAAGAACGTTAACTTACCAACATAAGGGTCAGTCATGATTTTGAATGCTAAAGCTGCGAATGGTTCTTCATCGCTAGACTTACGTTCGATTTCTTCATCTGTATCCGGAAGAGTACCTTTAATAGCTGGTACGTCTAATGGAGATGGTAGGTAATCGATAACTGCGTCTAACAGAATTTGAACACCTTTATTTTTGAATGCAGAACCACAGATTACTGGGAAGAATTCTACAGAAGTTGTAGCCTTACGGATACCAGCTTTAAGCTCTTCTACAGTGATTTCTTCACCTTCTAGGTACTTCATCATCATTTCTTCATCAAGCTCAGCTACCGCTTCAATAAGTTTTCCACGGTATTCTGCAGCTAATTCTTTGTGCTCTTCAGGAATTTCAACACGCTCGATGTCTGTTCCTAAATCGTTACCGTACATGTAAGCACATTCTTCAACAAGGTCAATGATACCATTGAACTCATCTTCAGCACCGATTGGTAACTGAATTGGGTGTGCGTTTGCTTGTAAACGATCGTGGATTGTTCCTACAGAGTATAAGAAATCCGCACCAATCTTATCCATTTTGTTAACGAATACGATACGAGGTACACCGTAAGTAGTAGCCTGACGCCAAACAGTTTCTGTTTGTGGTTCTACACCAGATTGTGCATCAAGTACTGCTACCGCACCATCAAGTACGCGTAAAGAACGTTCTACTTCTACTGTGAAGTCTACGTGTCCTGGAGTGTCAATGATGTTTACACGGTGACCTTTCCATTGAGCTGTAGTTGCAGCAGAAGTAATTGTGATACCACGCTCTTGCTCTTGCTCCATCCAGTCCATCTGAGATGCACCTTCATGAGTTTCACCGATTTTATGAATACGTCCTGTGTAATACAGAATACGCTCAGTTGCTGTTGTTTTACCAGCATCGATGTGAGCCATGATACCAATATTACGAGTGTTTTCTAAAGAGAACTCTCTTGTCATTTGGTGTCTTGCTCCTTCCATATATGGATTGGATTTTTTTATTTTAAGTAGCAAAAAAGCCACTTTATATTGTTACACATGTCAGTATGTCCAGTACCCTCATTATGTAAAACGAGCGCCCAACGAAAGGGAGAGGCATTCTCCCTCTCCACACTTCCATAAGCGACAAATAAAGCGGTTTATGCTTACATTTATTTTACGTTGAATCCTACCAACGGTAATGAGCAAATGCTTTGTTAGCTTCTGCCATTTTATGAGTGTCTTCACGTTTCTTAACAGATGCACCAGCGTTGTTAGCTGCATCTAAGATTTCGTAAGCTAGACGCTCTTCCATAGTTTTTTCACCACGAAGACGAGCATAGTTTACTAACCAGCGAAGACCTAAAGTTGTACGGCGTTCTGGACGAACCTCAACTGGAACTTGGTAGTTAGCACCACCAACACGACGAGCACGTACTTCAAGAACAGGCATGATGTTCTTAAGAGCTTGCTCGAATACTTCCATAGGGTCTTTATCTGAACGTTCACGAACGATATCGAAAGCGTTATAAAGAATTGTTTGAGATTTACCTTTTTTACCGTCAACCATCATTTTGTTGATAAGGCGTGTTACTAGCTTAGACTTGTACATTGGATCTGGTAACACGTCACGTTTCGCAACAGGTCCTTTACGAGGCATATTGAGTTCCTCCTTTCATTATAAGTTTATTATTTTTTAGCAGGTTTTGGTCGCTTAGTACCATATTTAGAACGTCCTTGCATACGTTTGTCAACACCAGCTGTATCAAGCGCACCACGAACGATGTGGTAACGTACCCCTGGTAAATCCTTTACTCGACCACCGCGAATTAATACTACGCTATGCTCTTGTAGGTTATGACCGATACCTGGGATGTAAGCTGTAACCTCGATACCGTTTGTTAAACGTACACGAGCGTATTTACGTAACGCTGAGTTAGGTTTCTTTGGAGTCATTGTACCAACACGAGTACATACACCACGTTTTTGAGGTGCAGAGATATCAGTTGATTTTTTCTTTAAAGAGTTGAACCCTTTGTTTAACGCAGGTGATTTAGATTTCCATACTTTATCAGTACGACCATTTCTCACTAATTGGTTAATAGTAGGCATTTGATTATCCTCCCTTCGCATGTTTGTATGACCACATATCCAGGTGGTTCATTATTAGTTGAAAACAAAGTTTTTGCAAGGGAGAGCAAATGCTCTCTCCTCACAAAAACAGTTTTAACTTATTATTCCTATTGCTGAAGCTCCCACTTGAATCCCCGAAACTTTTCCAAGTTTACGAACTGATTCAACTTTGGTTATGGGTATGTTATGTTGCAAGGCAGTACGAATGATCATATGGGTTAACCGCATATCAGCATCTTCCGCAATAACAACTTCTTTAACTATACCATTTTTGATTGCCTCCAATGTGCGTTTATGACCAACGACTACATTTTCAGCATTTGACACTTTTTGATAAGACATATAAATATCCTCCAAAGCATCGTTCAGGAGCAACCTTGATTATAGTAACATTTTGACTCATACAATGTCAACTAGGATTAACTGTTTTTATACAAAATTTACGACGGAAAATTTTACTGTTCCACATAAACTTCATCGTTTTCTACATTCATGTCACCTTGTGTTGTTTTTACAAGATCCACTTTGCGATAACGATTCATACCTGTTCCAGCAGGAACAAGTTTACCGATAATAACATTTTCTTTCAATCCTAGAAGCTCATCGCGTTTACCCTTAATCGCTGCATCAGTTAAGACACGTGTCGTTTCTTGGAACGATGCTGCAGATAAGAATGAATCAGTTTCAAGTGAAGCTTTTGTAATACCAAGTAGAACAGGTCTAGCCGTTGCTGGTTGTTTACCTTTCAGTAACACCTTCGCATTCGCATCAGTAAACTGATGGATATCTAGTAGTGTTCCTGGTAATACATCTGTTTCACCCGCATCACTTACACGAACTTTACGTAACATTTGACGTACCATTACTTCTACGTGTTTGTCACCAATTTCTACCCCTTGCATACGGTATACTTTTTGAACTTCACGTAGTAAGTATTCTTGAACCGCCGTAATGTCCGTTACTTTTAGTAATTCTTTCGGATCAATAGAACCTTCTGTTAACTCTTTACCGTGGCTAATTGGCTGTCCTAGAGTTACTTTCAGACGCGCACCGTAAGGAATAGCATACGTACGAGCTTCAACTTCACCCTGTACAACTACTTCTTGGCGATCTTTAACATCGTTGATCGCTGCGATAACACCATCGATTTCACTGATAACTGCCTGACCTTTCGGATTACGAGCTTCAAAGATCTCTTGGATACGAGGTAAACCTTGAGTGATATCATCTCCGGCAACCCCACCTGTATGGAACGTACGCATCGTTAACTGTGTACCTGGCTCACCGATAGATTGAGCTGCGATAATACCTACCGCTTCTCCTACTTCTACGTCTGTACCAGTTGCTAAGTTACGACCGTAACACTTCTTACATACACCGTGGCGAGTGTTACACGTGAATGCTGAACGAATGTTTACAGTTTCAACACCCGAATTTTCAACGATATGAGCGATATCTTCAGTAATTAGTTGGTTTTCACTAACTAATACTTCACCTGTTTCAGGATGTTTTACAGTTTTTCTTGCAAAACGTCCAACAAGACGATCATATAATGACTCAATTACTTCATTACCCTCTTTAATCGCACCAATTAATAGACCACGATCTGTTCCACAATCATCTTCACGGACAATTACATCTTGTGCAACGTCTACAAGACGACGTGTTAAGTAACCAGAATCGGCAGTTTTAAGTGCTGTATCGGCAAGACCTTTACGCGCACCATGCGTAGAGATGAAGTACTCAAGTACTGTTAAACCTTCACGGAAACTTGATTTAATTGGAAGTTCGATAATACGACCAGATGGATTGGCCATCAGACCACGCATACCAGCAAGCTGAGTAAAGTTCGATGCGTTACCACGGGCACCGGAATCACTCATCATGAAGATTGGGTTGCGTTTATTCAAGGATTTCATCAGTTTTCCTTGGATAACATCTTTTGCATTACTCCAAATAGAGATAACGCGATCGTAACGTTCTTCTTCCGTGATTAAACCGCGACGGAATTGTTTAATTACATTATCCACTTTTGCTTGTGCTTCATGGAGAATTTCATCTTTTTCGCCTAATACAAGAATGTCAGATACCCCAACTGTAATACCAGCTTTTGTAGAGTACTTAAATCCTAAGTTTTTCATGCGGTCAAGCATGCGAGATGTTTCCGTAATTTGGAAACGTTTGAATACTTCCGCAATGATGTTACCAAGGATCTTCTTGCTAAATGGCGCCACTTCTTCGCGACTAGCAATAATTTCTTTAATGTTCGCACCTTTTTCAACGAAATATTCCGCTGGTGTTTCTTTTTCAAGGTTTGAGTTTGTCGGTTCATTAATATAAGGGAACGACTCTGGTAAGATTTCGTTAAATATTAATTTACCAACTGTTGTTAATAGAAGCTTACTCTTTTGCTCTTCAGTAAACGTTACATTATTTACCGAACTTGCAGCAACTGCAACACGTGTGTGCAGATGTACATATCCATTTTGGTATGCAAGTATTGCTTCGTTTGCATCTTTGAAGACCATACCTTCACCGATTGCGCCTTCACGCTCAAGTGTTAAGTAGTAGTTACCTAATACCATATCCTGAGATGGAGTAACAACTGGTTTTCCGTCTTTTGGATTCAAGATGTTTTGTGCCGCTAACATAAGAATACGAGCTTCTGCTTGTGCCTCTGATGATAACGGTACGTGAACTGCCATTTGGTCACCGTCAAAGTCCGCGTTGTATGCAGTACATACAAGTGGGTGAAGACGAATTGCGCGACCTTCTACTAATGTAGGTTCAAACGCCTGGATACCAAGACGGTGAAGTGTTGGTGCGCGGTTTAGAAGTACTGGATGCTCTTTGATCACAGATTCTAAAACGTCCCAAACTTCAGGTTGTACACGCTCAATTTTACGTTTAGCACTCTTAATGTTGTGTGCTAAACCTTTTCCAACTAACTCTTTCATAACGAAAGGCTTAAACAATTCAAGCGCCATTTCTTTCGGTAATCCACATTGGTACATCTTTAAGTTCGGTCCTACAACGATTACAGAACGGCCAGAGTAGTCAACACGTTTACCTAATAAGTTTTGACGGAAACGTCCTTGTTTACCTTTAAGCATGTGAGATAGTGATTTTAATGGACGGTTACCTGGTCCAGTAACTGGACGGCCACGGCGACCATTATCGATTAATGCGTCTACAGCTTCTTGTAACATACGCTTTTCGTTTTGAACGATGATGCTTGGTGCACCTAAGTCCAATAGACGTTTTAAACGATTATTACGGTTAATTACACGACGGTATAAGTCGTTTAAGTCAGAAGTAGCAAAACGTCCACCATCCAACTGTACCATTGGGCGTAGTTCTGGTGGGATAACTGGAAGAACATCTAGGATCATCCAAGATGGGTGATTTCCAGAGTTACGGAATGCTTCTAATACTTCTAGACGTTTAATAGCACGAGTACGGCGTTGTCCTTGCGCTGTTTTTAATTCTTCTTTTAAGAAGTCTACTTCTTTATCTAAATCGATGTCTTGTAGTAGCTTTTTAATCGCTTCCGCACCCATAGCAGCTTGGAATGTGCTACCATATCGATCACGATATGCACGGTATTCTTTTTCAGAAAGTAATTGCTTCTTATCAAGTGGTGTATCTCCACTTTCTGTTACAACATAAGAAGCGAAATAAATTACTTCTTCAAGCGCGCGAGGGGACATGTCTAAGACAAGTCCCATGCGGCTCGGGATACCTTTGAAATACCAAATATGAGATACAGGAGCAGCTAATTCGATATGACCCATACGTTCACGACGAACTTTTGCACGCGTTACTTCAACGCCACATCGATCACAAACTACACCTTTATAACGTACACGTTTGTATTTTCCGCAATGACATTCCCAGTCCTTTTGTGGTCCGAAAATACGCTCACAGAACAAGCCATCTTTTTCAGGCTTTAACGTACGATAGTTAATTGTTTCTGGTTTCTTAACTTCACCGTATGACCAAGAACGAATCTTGTCAGGTGAAGCAAGTCCAATCTTCATATATTCAAAGTTATTTACATCTATCAAGGGGCCTACCTCCCTTTTAGTCTACAGGTTATCCCAATTATTCTTTAGTTGTCTCAACTTCGACATTCAATTTATCTGCTGATTGATGATCATCGTCATCTTCTGTATCACGCATTTCAATTTCTTTATCGTCGCTAGACATCATTTTAACGTCCATACCTAAACTTTGCAGCTCTTTAATCAATACTTTGAATGATTCAGGAACGCCTGGTTCTGGAACATTTTCGCCTTTAACAATTGCTTCATACGTCTTAACACGTCCAACAACATCATCAGACTTCACTGTTAAGATTTCTTGAAGAGTATAAGCAGCACCGTAAGCTTCAAGTGCCCAAACCTCCATCTCACCGAAACGCTGTCCACCGAACTGAGCTTTACCTCCAAGAGGCTGCTGCGTTACAAGTGAGTATGGTCCAGTAGAACGAGCATGAAGTTTATCGTCAACCATGTGCGCAAGTTTGATCATATACATGACACCAACAGATACGCGGTTATCGAATGGTTCACCAGTACGTCCGTCATACAGGATTGTTTTCGCGTCATTTGCCATACCAGCTTCTTCAATCGTGCCCCAAACATCTTCCTCACGAGCACCATCGAATACTGGTGTTGCAATGTGAATACCAAGGTATCTTGCTGCCATACCAAGATGAAGCTCTAATACCTGACCGATATTCATACGAGATGGTACCCCTAATGGGTTTAACATGATATCGATTGGCGTACCGTCTGGTAAGTAAGGCATATCTTCTTCTGGTAAAATACGAGAGATAACACCTTTGTTACCGTGACGTCCGGCCATCTTGTCACCTTCAGAGATTTTACGTTTTTGAACGATATATGCACGTACAAGTTGATTCACGCCTGGTGGCAATTCATCGCCATCTTCACGGTTGAATACTTTTACGTCTAAGATAATACCGCCACCACCGTGTGGTACACGTAGTGATGTATCACGTACTTCACGTGCTTTTTCTCCAAAGATAGCATGTAATAGACGTTCTTCAGCTGTTAATTCTGTTACACCTTTAGGTGTTACTTTACCAACAAGTAAATCTCCATCTTTTACTTCCGCACCAACGCGAATGATACCGCGCTCGTCAAGGTTGCGTAATGCATCTTCCCCAACGTTTGGAATGTCACGTGTAATTTCTTCTGGTCCAAGCTTCGTATCACGAGCTTCTGACTCATATTCTTCAATATGAATAGAAGTGTACACATCATCTTTTACAAGGCGCTCACTCATAATGATCGCATCCTCGTAGTTATAACCGTCCCAAGTCATGAAGCCAACAAGCACGTTACGTCCAAGTGCTAGTTCACCTAATTCCATAGAAGGACCATCCGCAAGAATCTCGCCTTTTACAACTTCATTTCCAACACTTACGATTGGACGTTGGTTGTAGCAAGTTCCTTGGTTAGAACGAATGAATTTTTGCATTTTGTAGCGATCTAAGTCGCCTTTTACTGTTTGACCGTCAACTTCTACATAGCGACGTACCCAAACTTCACGTGCTTCTACGCGTTCAACAACACCAGGATGTTTACAGATTACTGCAGCACCTGAGTCTTTTGCTGATACGTACTCCATACCTGTACCTACAATCGGAGATTCCGGATTCATTAACGGAACCGCCTGACGTTGCATGTTCGCTCCCATAAGTGCGCGGTTAGAGTCATCGTTTTCTAAGAACGGAATACAAGCTGTCGCTGCCGAAACTACTTGTTTTGGAGATACATCCATGTAGTCGATGCGTTCTTTATTTGTGACAATGTTTTCACCACGGAAACGAGCTACGATATCTTCGCTAAGGAATTCTCCTTCTTCAGATAATTTCATATTCGCTTGGGCTACAACATAATTATCTTCTTCATCTGCTGTTAAGTAATCAACCTGCCCTGTTACAAGACCAGATTCTGGATCAACACGACGGTATGGTGTTTCAATGAAACCAAACTCATTTACTTTCGCGAACGATGATAATGAGTTAATTAAACCGATGTTTGGTCCCTCTGGTGTTTCAATCGGACACATACGACCATAGTGAGAGTAGTGAACGTCACGTACTTCAAAGCCTGCGCGCTCACGCGTTAAACCACCGGGTCCTAATGCAGATAGTCTTCGTTTGTGAGTTAACTCTGCTAATGGGTTTGTTTGATCCATGAACTGAGATAACTGAGAACTTCCGAAGAACTCTTTAATAGATGCAATAACCGGGCGAATGTTAATTAACGCTTGTGGTGTAATTGCATTTGTATCTTGAATCGACATTCTCTCACGAACAACACGTTCCATACGAGAAAGACCGATACGGAATTGATTTTGTAATAGTTCTCCAACAGAACGCAGACGACGGTTTCCTAAATGGTCGATATCATCTGTATCCCCTACTTTGTATAGTAGGTTGAAGAAGTAACTGATAGAAGCAAGGATATCACCTGGTGTGATGTGTTTTACATCACGAGTAATATTTGCATTACCAATTACATTAATTACGCGTTCGCCTTCTGACTCAGGAGCATAAATCTTAATAGATTGCAGCTCAACATCGCCTTCTACCACTCCACCCATTGGTTTCGCTGTTTTGAATCCAATGTTTTTCTCTAAGTAAGGTAAAATGCGATCAAGTGTACGACGATCTAAGATTGTTCCTTCCGCCGCTAAAATTTCACCAGTTTCTGGATCCACTAATGTTTCAGCTAAGCGTTGATTAAACAATCTGTTTTTAATGTGTAACTTCTTGTTGATCTTATAGCGACCTACATTTGCTAAATCGTAGCGCTTTGGATCGAAGAAACGAGACACAAGTAAGCTCTTAGCATTTTCTACTGTTGGTGGTTCACCAGGACGTAGACGCTCATAAATTTCAAGCAATGCTTTTTCTGTGCTATCTGTGTTGTCTTTTTCTAATGTGTTGCTTAAGTATTCGTTATCACCTAAAAGCTCGGTGATTTCTTGATCAGAGCCAAACCCTAATGCGCGTAACAAAACAGTTACAGGAAGTTTACGCGTACGGTCAATACGCACATATACAACATCCTTAGCATCTGTCTCATACTCTAACCAAGCTCCGCGGTTTGGAATTACAGTAGCAGTAAAACCACGTTTTCCGTTTTTATCCACTTTGCCACTATAGTATACGCTTGGAGAGCGAACTAACTGGGAAACGATAACACGTTCTGCACCGTTAATTACGAATGTTCCAGTCTCTGTCATGAGTGGGAAATCTCCCATGAACACATCTTGTTCTTTTACTTCACCAGTTTCCTTGTTGATTAGACGCACTTTTACACGAAGTGGTGCTGCATACGTCACATCACGCTCTTTGCATTCGTCTACAGAGTATTTAGGTTCACCTAAGCTGTAGTCGATAAATTCAAGCGATAGATTTCCCGTAAAGTCTTCGATCGGAGAAATGTCCTGGAACATTTCTCGCAAACCCTCATCAAGAAACCACTGATAAGAAGAGGTTTGAATTTCGATAAGATTTGGTAACTCTAATACTTCACTAATACGGGCATAACTTCTTCGTTGGCGGTGGCGTCCGTATTGAACTAGTTGACCTGTCAACTGCTTCACCCCTCAAATCATGAGTATTATAAATGCACAAAAAAATTTGTGCAAAATCACAAATAAATACAACTACTGCTATTAGCGTAGTTTTTTTCTCTTAAAGATAAATACGTTGAGTCTTTCTACCTGCTCAAAAAAGAAAAATGGCTTCTATAAGAAAACCATCATTCTGTTTCATAATCTGCTGATTTTACTATCTTTTCCAAGAGAAACAAAAATATACATCTTTCTCAACGCAGAAAATCATATATTGGCATTGTATAATGTTAACATAGCCAAAAATAACCGTCAACGTTTTTTTGATTTTATGATATAATATCCTTTTTTCTTTTCTACAACTTCGACTTCAGAAAATACTTCCTCTAGTTTCTTCAGTGCAGATGGTGCACCTTGCTTCTTTTGAATAACAATCCACAACTCTCCACCTGGAACTAAATACTCTACAGCCTTTTCTAAAATCTCATGCACGATATCTTTACCTGCACGAATTGGAGGATTAGATAGAATAGCAGCATACATACCATCTACATTTTCATAGACGCTACTTTGAAAAATGTGTACATTTCCAATTCTATTGTTAGCGGCATTTTCTTTCGCAAGCTCAAGCGCCCTTTCATTCACATCCACCATGTGAACTTTACGGTCTTGAAACTCTTTCGCCAACGATAAACCAATTGGTCCATATCCACAACCTACGTCTAATATATCACCTTTAATATCTGGCACTTGAAACGCTTCAATTAAAAGACGAGAACCAAAGTCCACTTCGTTTTTCGAGAACACCCCACGGTCAGATAAGAAAGTAAATTGAGATCCACGAAGTGTAAATTCCCATCGTTTACGATCACTTTTACTAGAAGGGTCGTTAGAAAAATAATGGTCTGCCATATGGCCACCTCTTTTCTTTACAGTTAAAAAAAAAGCTCGCATGAGAGCGAGCTTTTTTTAAAGCATCAAAAGTTAATTACTTAACTTCTACAGCAGCGCCAACTTCTTCAAGTTTAGCTTTCATTTCTTCAGCTTCCTCTTTAGAAACGCCTTCTTTGATTGCTTTTGGAGTGTTGTCAACTAATTCTTTAGCTTCTTTTAAGCCAAGACCAGTGATTTCACGTACAGCTTTGATAACTTTGATTTTTTGAGCGCCAGCACTTGCAAGTACTACGTCAAATTCAGTTTTCTCAGCAGCAGCTTCACCAGCGCCACCAGCTACAGCTACAGGAGCAGCAGCAGTTACGCCGAATTCTTCCTCGATAGCTTTTACTAAGTCGTTAAGTTCTAATACAGTCATAGATTTAACTGCTTCAATGATTTGTTCTTTAGTCATTGTAAATATCCTCCCTTAAATAGGTTTGTATTGTTTTATAGATAACAAGTAATTATCTTTTAAAAAATTAAGCGCCTTGCTCTTCCTTTTGTTCTGCAACTGCTTTAGTAGCAAGTGCAAGGTTACGGATTGGAGCTTGAAGAACGCTAAGAAGCATAGAAAGTAAGCCTTCACGTGATGGAAGAGTAGCGATAGCTTTAACCTCATCAAGTGTTACAAGTTTACCTTCGATTACACCAGCTTTAATTTCTAAAGCTTCATGTTTTGTAGCGAAGTCGTTTAATACTTTCGCAGGAGCAACTACATCCTCGTTACTGAACGCGATTGCGTTTGGTCCTGTTAAGAATTCGTTTAACTCAGCCATTTCAGCAGACTCTGCAGCACGACGAGTTAAAGAGTTTTTGTAAACTTTGAACTCAACGCCAGCTTCACGTAAGTTTTTACGTAATTCTGTTACTTCAGAAACTGTTAAACCACGGTAGTCAACAACGATTGTAGATTTACTTCCGCGAAGTTTGTCCGCGATTTCAGTTACAACTTGTTGTTTAGTTTCGATTACTTTGCTCATGTTATTACACCTCCTGTAGATTATATAGAAGATGTACCGAAAGTGCACTAAAAACCTCCATGCCCAACTTGTAGACATGGAGGCATATAGTCACAGAAAAAAATTCCGTTTCGTATATTAACACCTAGGTAGGAAATTAAGTCTATTGACACCTACTGTCTACGGTACACTAATTAAATTCACAACATAAATGATTATATAAAAACTTCTTTATGAAGTCAACTTCCAAATTTTACGCTAATGTAGAAACGTCTACACGTACGCCAGGTCCCATTGTAGAAGCAACTGTTACGTTCTTCATGTAAGTACCTTTTGCAGCAGCTGGCTTAACTTTTTGTAAAGTGTCAGCAATTGTTCCGAAGTTTTCTACTAATTTAGCATCTTCGAAAGATACTTTACCGATTGGAACGTGGATGTTACCAGCTTTATCAACGCGGTATTCAACTTTACCAGCTTTGATTTCGTTAACAGCTTTAGTTACATCGAAAGTAACTGTTCCAGTTTTAGGGTTTGGCATTAAACCTTTAGGTCCTAATACGCGACCAAGTTTACCAACTTCACCCATCATGTCAGGAGTTGCTACTACTACATCGAAATCGAACCAACCTTGTTGGATTTTACCGATGTAATCAGCATCGCCTACGAAGTCAGCTCCAGCAGCTTCAGCTTCTTTAGCCTTTTCACCTTTAGCGAATACTAATACACGTTGTACTTTACCAGTACCGTGTGGAAGAACAACTGCACCACGGATTTGTTGGTCAGCTTTCTTAGGGTCAACACCTAAACGGAATGCAACTTCTACAGTCGCATCAAATTTAGCTGTGTTTGTTTTCTTTACTAATTCTACTGCTTCTGTTGCAGAGTAAGCAGTTGCACGATCAACAAGCTTTGCAGCTTCTACGTACTTTTTACCTCTTTTAGCCATTTTTATTTCCTCCTCGAATGTGGTTTTAGCGGAATAACCTCCCACGTTTACGCTTATTTTCAGGTATAACCTGAGGATGCGCGCCATCCATTTATTTAAAAACGATAATCATTTACGATAATAAAGGTTGCGAATTGGAATTCCAGACCCGCAACCTTTTTTAAAAACAAATCGAATTAGTCTTCGATAACGATGCCCATACTGCGTGCAGTACCTTCAACCATACGCATTGCAGCTTCTACACTAGCAGCGTTTAGGTCAGGCATTTTAGTTTCAGCGATTTCGCGTACTTTATCACGCTTAACAGTTGCCACTTTATTACGGTTTGGTTCACCAGAACCAGACTCAATACCAGCTACTTTCTTAAGAAGAACAGCAGCAGGAGGAGTTTTAGTAATGAAAGTGAATGAACGGTCCTCAAATACCGTAATTTCAACAGGGATGATAAGACCAGCTTGATCAGCTGTACGAGCGTTAAACTCTTTACAGAAGCCCATGATGTTAACACCTGCTTGTCCTAATGCTGGACCAACTGGTGGAGCTGGGTTAGCTTTACCTGCAGGAATTTGAAGCTTTACCATTTTAATTACCTTTTTAGCCACGAGACACACCTCCTTAAGTCCGTGATGTGGTCAATTGGACAGTGATTTGCCCTCCCACGTCATATTTTATCTGTAAGGATAAAATCTTTCAAAAAACGTCTCCGATAACGAAGACGTACTGACTTAAAAGATATTATCACTTTTTACAATTCATTTCAAGTTTCATTTTATAATTTTTCAATTTGATGGAAGTCAAGCTCAACTGGAGTCTCACGACCAAACATGTCCACAAGCACGCTAACCTTTTTCTTCTCCACATCAATTTCTTCAATAGCACCTGTATAATCTGCGAATGGCCCCTCATTTACACGCACTGTCTCATGAAGTTCAAAGTCGAAATCAACCACTTCGTTGTCCATTCCCATATGCTTCATAATGGTAACCACTTCTTCTTCTAATAGAGGTGATGGTTTAGATCCAGAACCAGAAGAACCAACGAACCCAGTTACACCTGGCGTGTTACGTACAACATACCAAGAGTCATCAGTCATGATTAACTCTACTAATACATAACCTGGGAACACTTTTCTTTTCATTAATTTTTCTTTACCGTTTTTCATTTCTACTTCTACTTCTTCCGGGACAACAACACGGAAAATTTTATCTTGCATACCCATTGATTCTACACGTTTCTCTAGGTTTGCTTTTACTTTATTTTCATATCCAGAATAAGTATGGACAACATACCAACTTTTTTCCATTCATTTAGGACGAGCGTCCTTCCCTCCCTGACGTACATTTTTTTGCGCAAATGAAAAAACCCGTTCACCGGGCTTTTACACAGTTCTTATAAATAACATTATATCATGGATAAGTGCTTCTTATTCAAGAATTAACCAAGAATTAACCGAATTAAAGAAGAAATGCCCATATCAACCACTGCGAAGAAAATCGCAAAGAAGACAACTGTAGCGATAACAGTCGCTGTTGAACGGAGTAATTCATCTTTTTTAGGCCAACTTACTTTTTTCATTTCGCGACCTACATCGCCGAAAAAGTTCGTTAAACGCATCTACGGGACCTCCAGTGTATTATTTCAATTATTTATTTTGTTTCCTTGTGAACTGTATGCTGATTGCATGTTTTACAAAACTTCTTTATTTCAAGTCGCTCTACTGAGCTCGTATCTTTCATCGTAGAGTAGTTTCGATTTTTACACTCTTCACATGAGAGTACAACTTTTTTCCTCATTAGTTACACCAACCTTGTAACATTATGTCCCTAAAAATGTATCATACAACAAAAGACAATGTCAATGACATGCCTTTTGCACTCTCTACAAAAAGAAAACAGGTGATTTTTTACACCTGTAGCATTTGTTATGAATTTAAAGTGGTACTCTCTCTCATTTCCATATATCGTTCCAATTTCCGCTTCACCCTCTGTAAAGCGTTATCAATAGATTTCACATGTCTATTTAACTGTTCCGAAATCTCTTGATAAGAACGACCATCTAGATATAAAGAAAGCACTTTTCTTTCTAAATCGCTTAATAATTCAGATATTTTAGATTCTATGTCTGTATATTCTTCCTGACTTATAATCATTTCTTCAGGATCCGTTACCTTCGCTTCCGAAATAACATCTAATAATGTCCGATCAGATTCCTCATCATAAATCGGCTTATCTAAAGACACATATGAATTTAACGGAATATGTTTTTGCCTTGTTGCTGTTTTAATAGCGGTAATAATTTGCCGAGTGATACACAGTTCAGCAAATGCTTTGAATGAAGACAGCTTGTCCTCTTTATAATCACGAATCGCTTTAAACAATCCAATCATACCTTCTTGAACAATATCTTCTCGATCGGCACCCACTAAGAAATAAGATCTCGATTTCGCGCGAACAAAGTTCTTATATTTGTGAATCAAATATTCTAGAGCGTCAGTATTACCTTTTCGAACTAACTCAACGATTGCCTCATCCTCTAAATCACGAAATGTAACGTCGCCTACACTTACGAAGCCTGCTTCCACCTTGATCCCTCCGACCGCTATTTATTTAGCAATATTATACAGTAAAAAGATAAAGAGCGTCAATGCTTCAACGCTCTCCTCTTCTTAATTTTTCTAATTTTTCTGTAATATCTTTACTAAATATCTTTCGCATGGCGGGTTGCTTTTCTTTTGTGTCTTGTGTACGCCTTCTTACTTGTTGCTCCATCGCTTGTACTTCCAACTCCAATTCACGTGCAGATTTCCGAAGAGCACCTTGCGCAAATATAACCCATTGTTCCGTATAATCAGAAGTCGCAACATATATTTGCGTATTTATATTTCTAAGCTCAATCGCAAGCTGCTCTATCTTTTCATCTGCAGTTTGATTCTTCCTCGTGAATATGACTTCCACACGCGATTGTTTCATCTTTTTTTCAATACCTTGGACTGTATAAGCATCAAAAACTATCATTACCTTTGTACCTGTGTATCCTTGGTAATCCGCCATCTTATCAATCAGTGCATCTCTTGATGATTGCAAATCTACATCCCGTAGTTTCTTCAAGTCTCCCCAAGCTCCGATAATGTTGTAACCGTCAACGATTAAAATATCGTTCATTTTTTATTTACCAATTTCGTGACGCTTACGATATACCTCATACATTAACAAACTTGCGGCTACTGAAGCATTTAAGGATGTAACTTTACCGACCATCGGTAAAGTAATTAAGAAATCACATTTTTCACCAATAATACGACTCATACCTTTTCCTTCACTTCCAATTACTAATCCAATTGGCATTTTACCATCTAAATTACGGTAATCCGTTTTCCCTTTTGCATCTGTACCAGCAATCCAAAGTCCACGTTCTTTTAATTCATCGATTGTACGAGATAAATTCGTTACACGTGCAACAGGAATATATTCAATTGCTCCAGTCGATGCTTTCGCAACTGATGCAGTAAGTCCCACAGCTCTTCTTTTCGGAATAATAATTCCATGAGCTCCTGTTGCATCCGCAGTACGCATAATAGAACCTAGGTTATGCGGGTCTTCAATTTCATCTAAAATTAAGAAGAACGGATCTTCGTTACGCTTCTCTGCCACTTTAAATAGATCTTCTAGCTCAGCATATTGATATGCAGCCACTTGAGCAATTACACCTTGATGGTTCCCCTCAACTAATTGATCTAACTTCTTCTTTGGTGCATGTTGTAAAATAATCTTATTTTCTTTCGCTAGTGCTAGTACAATTTGTATCTGTCCTTTGGCAGCACCTTCCGCGATCCAAATTTTATTAATATCTCTTCCTGAGCGTAACGCTTCAATTACAGGGTTACGTCCGATAATATATTCACTACTCATGATGATGTGCCCCCTTCCTTTTCTTCTAAAACAGCAATTGCCTTATATACAATTTCGTCTAATCTTTCACGATTATTTAATAAGTGATGATAGCCAATTAGCGCTTCAAAGGCTGTACTATATCGATATGTTTGTACATCAGTATTTTTCGGGACAGTACCTGAATTTGCATTACGCCCTCTTCTTAGTACCGCCTCTTCTTCCTCTGTTAAAAATGCTGTCTCTAATAAATGATAAACAACTTTCGCCTGTGCTTTTGCCGAAACAAAGCTTGTCCCTAATCGATGCAATTGATTCGGACGAACTTTCCCTTTTTGAAGTAGGTGATAGCGGATATATTGTTCATATACCGCATCACCCATATATGCTAACGCTAAGCTGTTTAATTGCTTTGCATCAATCATTCTTATCCTCTTTTCCATCTTGTACCTTGAGCGGTATCTTCTAAAATAATATTACGGTCTTTTAAATCATCGCGAATTTGATCCGATAACGCAAAATCACGATTTTTACGAGCTTCAATGCGCTTTTGAATAAGTACCTCAATTTCTTCATCAAGCAACTCTTCTTTCGCTAATTCTAACCCTAAAATATCAAATAATGTTTCAAGTTGTTTTACGTATGCTTCAATTACAACTGTAGACGTATGTTCTTCCAGTAAATATTGATTTGCATGATTTGCTACATTATATAACTCAGTGATTGCATTAGCAGTGTTGAAATCATCATTCATTGCTTCTTCAAATGCAGTCTGGAATTTTTCCAGTTCCGCTAACCATTTCTCATTATGATCTGTTAAATCAGTACTACTTTCCATACGGTGTTTTAAATTACCGTAAGCCGTTTTAATTCTTTCCAGTCCATTATTTGTGCTTTGTAGTAAATCTTCACTGAAATTAATTGGGTGACGGTAATGTACCGATAGCATAAAGAATCTAATTAGCTGTGGATCATATTGTTTAATGATATCGTGAACTAAAATGAAGTTCCCCAGTGACTTAGACATCTTCTCATTATTAATATTAATATATCCATTGTGCATCCAATAACGTGCAAATGTTTTTCCTGTTAATGCCTCAGACTGCGCAATTTCATTCTCATGATGAGGAAATGCCAAGTCTTGACCACCAGCATGAATATCGATTGTATCTCCTAAGTATTTACGCGCCATTGCTGAGCATTCAATATGCCAGCCTGGGCGACCTTTCCCCCAAGGGCTTTCCCAGAAGATTTCTCCTTCTTTCGCAGCTTTCCATAAAGCAAAATCAAGAGGGTCTTGTTTCTTTTCTCCTACTTCAATGCGCGCACCGTGACGTAAGTCGGCGATTGGTTGATGCGATAATTTACCGTATCCTTCAAATTCCTTCGTTCTAAAGTACACATCACCTTCTGATTCATATGCATATCCTTTATTCACAAGTTCTTGAATAAACTCAATAATGATATCCATATTTTCCGTTACACGCGGATGAACTGTTGCATGTTTGCAACCTAGTGCCGTTACATCTTCAAAATACGCTTCAACGAAACGGTCAGCAATTGTCGGCACATCTTCACCTAATTCATTTGCTGCTTTAATTAATTTATCATCTACGTCAGTAAAGTTAGATACATACTGCACATCATACCCTTTATATTCTAAATAACGGCGTACCGTATCAAATACCATAGGTGGTCTTGCATTCCCAATGTGAATATAGTTATAAACTGTAGGTCCACACACATACATCTTTACCTTATTTTCTTCTAATGGAGTAAACTCTTCCTTTTGACGCGTTAACGTATTATAAATGTGAATAGTCATTTTTATCCTTCCTTTCTACCTTTACTTCAAGTTGTTTTTTCAATTTATCAAGTTCTACTTCCATGACCTTTAACTTATCAAAAATTGGGTCTGGAAGGTCAGAATGATTTAATTCTTGACCGATCTTTACTCCATTTTGAATAACGACTCGGCCAGGTATACCTACAACTGTAGAATGTGCAGGCACTTCTTTTAATACGACAGACCCTGCTCCAATTTTAGAATTCTCTCCAACTGTAATAGAACCTAGTACTTTAGCACCTGTTGCAATTAGTACATTATCCTGAATTGTAGGATGCCTCTTCCCCTTTTCTTTACCCGTACCACCTAATGTAACACCTTGATAGATCGTTACATTATCACCAATTTCGCACGTTTCTCCAATTACAACCCCCATTCCATGATCTATGAAAAAACGACGACCAATTGTTGCTCCTGGATGAATCTCAATACCAGTAAAGAAACGACTAACTTGTGAGATCCAACGTGCAATAAAGAAGAAATTCTTTTTATAAAAAGCATGTGCAATTCGATGGGCCCAAACTGCATGTAATCCAGAGTAAGTCAAAATGACTTCGAAATAACTTCTTGCCGCTGGATCCTGTTCAAAAACGACTTCAATATCTTCCCGAAGCCTCTTAAACATCGATGTTCCCTCCCCTTTATGGGCTGCTTTTTCGAGTGAACTAACTCCCTTTACTCCCTACTTATCCCCCTAAATCTTTATACACAGGGATAAAACTTATACTCATATCCACTTTTACGGTATAAAAAAAGACGCCTCTGTCATATTGACAGAGACGCCTTATAAGCGCGGTTCCACTCTGTTTAGGCTAAAAAAAGCCTCAAACTCATCTATGATAACGGTGTACACCGCTTCTGCTTACTTTACGCCCTAAGACGTTTCACAAAACAATTCGCTGTTCAGCAGAAGACTCGAAGGGGCATTTCAAAAATCCGCTTATAAACCACTTCCAGCCTAAAGGTGGTTCTCTCTGTAAAAAGCCTGATTTTCTACTTCTCCTTCTCGTCGCTTTTCCTTATTAGGTTTTAAGTATACTTATTATATTTCTAAATCTAGAAAATGTTAACCAATTACTTTTTGAAGACGATTTAAAACTTTTTCTTTTCCAAGAAGTGCAATAGCATTAGGAAGCTCTGGGCCATGTGTTTGACCAGTAGTTGCAACACGGATTGGCATAAATAAGTTTTTACCTTTATGACCTGTTTCCTTTTGCACTGCTTTAATAGCCGCCTTAATTGCTGCTGGTTCCATCGCTTCTAGGGCTTCTACTTGACCCGCAAATGCACGAAGTACTTCTGGTACTTGTTCACCTTTTAATACTTCTTGTCCTTCTTCTTCATAATCAACATGATCTTTGAAGAACATTTCAGAAAGCTCTACAATTTCAGCTCCAAAACTCATTTGTTCATGATATAACGCAATTACATCACGAATCCAAGCTTGTTCTTGTTCACTTAAAGTTTCACCTATACGTCCAGCTTTCACTAGATGCGGTAAACTTAACTCTACCACCATATCTAAGTCTTGCTTTTTCATATATTGGTTGTTCATCCATTTTAGTTTTTGAGAATCAAATAATGCAGGCGATTTTGATAAACGAGCTGCATCGAACATTTTGATAAACTCATCTTGAGAGAAGATTTCCTCTTCTCCTACTGGCGACCAACCTAATAGTGCAATAAAGTTAAAGATTGCTTCTGGAAGATATCCAAGCTCTTTATATTGCTCAATAAATTGAATAATAGATTCATCACGCTTACTTAACTTTTTACGGCTTTCGTTTACAATTAAAGTCATATGACCAAATTGCGGAATATCCCAACCGAAAGCTTCGTAAATCATCATTTGTTTTGGCGTATTTGAAATATGATCATCACCACGGAGTACATGTGTAATCTCCATTAAGTGATCATCTACTGCTACCGCAAAGTTATAAGTTGGAATTCCATCTTTTTTCACGATAACGAAATCACCGAAATCATTTGAATGGAATGCAACTTCATCTTTTACGATATCTTTAAACGTGTAGTCGCGATCAACCGGTACACGGAAACGAATACTCGGAATGCGGCCTTCAGCCTCAAATCCCTTCATTTGCTCCTCAGTTAAATCACGGTGGTTTCCAGCATAACGCGGTGTTTCACCACGAGAGATTTGCCCTTCACGCTCTGCTTCTAGCTCTTCTTCTGTCATATAACATTTGTAAGCTAAACCGCGCTCTAATAAATCTTCATATAATTTTTTATAAATATCTAAACGCTCTGTTTGACGATATGGGCCAAATTCACCACCAACATCAACACCTTCATCCCAGTCCATACCGAGCCATTTCAAGTATTTTAATTGGCTTTCTTCTCCACCAGCAACATTACGTTTCACATCAGTATCTTCAATACGAATAATAAACTTACCATCTTGATGACGAGCAAATAAATAATTAAATAATGCCGTACGCGCATTTCCGATATGTAAGTGTCCTGTTGGACTTGGCGCATAGCGCACTCTCACTTGCTTTTCCATAATTGGTACACCTTCCATTCTTAATGTCAACACATTCTATAATTGTACACCAAAAAAATGTGATTATCCATCTTACGAATTAAAAACCATTATTTTTTCTGTAATAAAACAACTGCTTGAGAAGCAATTCCTTCTTCTCTACCTGTAAATCCTAATTTTTCTGTTGTTGTTGCTTTTACATTGATATTGTCAATAGACGTTTCTAATAGTTCACTAATACGTTTACGCATACTTTCAATATGTGGTGCCATCTTTGGCTTTTGAGCAATAATTGTACAATCTAGATTCCCTAACTCGTAACCTTGTTCACGTACAAATTCCCAAACCTTTTGCAGCAATACAGCTGAATCAGCATCTTTAAAAGCAGGATCTGTATCAGGGAAATGTTTTCCAATATCTCCAGCTGCAATTGCACCTAAACATGCATCCGCAATCGTATGTAACAATACGTCTGCATCTGAATGACCAATTAATCCTTTCTCATGAGGAATTGTAATTCCACCAATAATTAACGGTCTACCTTCCGCAAACTCATGCACATCAAAACCTTGTCCAATTCGAAACATTTTTTACATCCTCCTCAAGCTAAACTACAGAGCTTTATGATTCTATATTATATCGCTATCCTTATAAAGAAAAGCCCGGCTGTTGCCGAGCTTTTTTTCGCTATAATCATCACTGTCATTTCTTTTGAACATGAAGAAAACTTTCAGCAATTAATAAATCCTCTGGAGTCGTCACTTTAATATTATAGTAACTCCCCTCTACTACACCTACTTGCTTCCCGATACGTTCTACGAGGCTTGCATCATCTGTACCAAGGAAACAACCCTGTTTTGCACTTCTATGAGCTTCTAACAAAAGAGAAACAGCGAACCCTTGTGGTGTTTGTACAGCTTTAAGCTGAGATCTTTCTACCGTTTCGACAACGATACCCTGCTCTACTTTCTTAACTGTATCTTTCACTGGTACCGCACAAATGGACGCTCCATATTTTTCCGCTGCAGTTAATACATCTTGAATTACTTTATTCGTTACAAATGGACGCGCGCCGTCATGTACAAGAACATACTCAACATCACTAGTATACTGAATGGCGTTATATACACTATCTTGTCTTTCGGCTCCGCCCTGAATAAATTGTACTGGCTTTTCAATCGGATACTTCTGCATTAATTCTTCAAAATACGGACGTTCTTCTTCGTTAATTGCCATAATAATACTTTTGCATGCTTTATCTTTTTCAAAAGCACGTAACGTATGCACAATAATCGGTACTTCATTAATAAGTAAGAACAACTTGTTTTTACCAGCACCCATCCGCTTGCCTTGACCAGCTGCTGGAATAATTAATGTATACATATTAATAATCCTCTACTTATAATGCTTTTTCTAATAATTTACGTTTGGCAAAAATCATACGCCCAGCCGATGTTTGTAACACACTAGTAACAAGCACATTGAGTTGTGAACCTACATATTCTCTACCATCTTCTACTACAATCATCGTGCCATCATCTAAATATGCAACACCTTGATTTTGTTCTTTTCCATCTTTGACAACATAAACACTCAGTTCTTCACCTGGGAGTACGACAGGTTTAATTGCATTAGCTAAATCGTTAATATTTAACACCGTTACTCCTTGTAATTCAGAAACTTTGTTTAAGTTGAAATCATTCGTTACTACCGTTCCACCAGTGATTTTCGCCAACTTTACAAGTTTGCTATCCACTTCTTGAATATCATCGAAATCGCCTTCATAAATTTCTACCGGAATTGGCATCTCTTTTTGAATACGATTTAAAATATCTAATCCTCTGCGACCACGATTACGCTTTAAAGCATCAGAAGAATCGGCAATGTGCTGAAGTTCTTCTAACACGAATTGTGGAATCACAATTGTTCCTTCTAAAAACTTTGTTTGGCAAATATCAGCAATACGCCCATCGATAATTACACTCGTATCGAGAATTTTCCAATGAGTTGTAGATTCTTCTACCTCAGTTTCTTCATTCTCACTATTATTATTTTTCTTCTTCCCACGTTGTGGTAATGTAAATAATCCTAGTAATTCATTCCTCTTTTTAAACCCTACTTGGAATCCTAAATATCCAAGTAAAAGAGTAAAGAACACTTGCAACACTGTACTAATAACTGGAATTGTAAATTCACGAATTGGTATTAAAATTAAATATGCAACAATAAGACCAGAGATTAATCCTAATGTACCAAATAAAACATCCGCTACAGGCGCCTTTACAAGAGCCTCTTCAATATGCTTAATAAGTTGAACAATATAATCTACAAGCCAAAATGTTGTTAAAAATAAAATAATTGCACCAATAATTGCACGAACATACGATCCTTCCAATAATGGAACAGCACCGATGTCTAATACATTAATAACTTTTGGGATTAAGTAAATCCCTAACGCTCCGCCAATTACTAGAAAGAAGAGCTGTACAATCCGTTTTAACATCGAACCACCTCCTACTCATTATTAACCATTGTTTCGCTAATCAAAACGCCGAATGCAAAAGCGGACGTGTTTTTTTTTATAAATAGTTTTATTTACCAATATACCATATCATATACCAAAAATGTTCTAGTGTCGTTATATTATGGAATCAATGTAATATTCTTAATTGTGTCTACTCATATAGAGATGCTCTTGGATTCTTTTTAGGCCTTCTCGTATTTTCTTCGCCCTGACTTCTCCAATTCCTTCCACATCATCCAATTCATTAATAGTTGCTCGACAAACACCTTGCAAAGTCTTAAATCGATTAATTAAATTTTCAATGATAAGTGGCGGAACGCGCGAAATTTTGCTTGTGATTCGGTATCCTCTCGGCGTCACACTTTCTTCTAAACTCATTTGTCCTGGATAGCCAAGCAATTTAACTAAATCGCTATCCTCTAGAAGTTGTGTATTCGCAAGATCTTGTAACTTTTTCAAAATTTGATGATGGTCTTGTGTTTTTTCTTGATAATAATCTTTAATTAATAACGCTGCCTCTGCCTCTAAATCAGCTAGTAGTTCTGTAAGTTGTAAACGAATTAACCTACCTTCCGTTCCTAGCTCATGAATATAGCTCAATATTTCATTTTTAATCCGCAGTACCATTTCAACACTATGTAACACATGAACCACCTCGGACATTGTAACGACTTCTTCAAATTCTAGAATGCCCAAATTCGTAATACCATCATTCCATACAGCCTTATATTTTTCTAACGTTTGAATAGCTTGGTTTGCCTTTGTTAAAATAACACCTATATCCTTTAGTGTATAACGTAAATTCCCTTGATATAGTGTAATTACGTTACGTCTTTGTGAAATAGCCACAACAAGACTACCTGTCTGCTTTGCTACACGCTCTGCCGTCCGGTGGCGCATACCTGTTTCAATAGAATCAATAGATGCCTCTGGAACTAACTGTGCATTTGCAATTAAAATTTTACTTCCAGTTTCATTTAAAATAAGTGCCCCATCCATTTTTGCTAATTCGTATAAACTAGCAGGAGAGAATGCACAATTAATGTGAAATCCCCCATCAACAATACTTTTAATTTGTTCATTATACCCAAGAACAATTAGCCCCCCTGTTTGTGCGCGAAGCACGTTATCTATCCCTTCGCGCAGTGGTGTTCCTGGGGCCACGAGCTGTAAAATATTAATCATGCTTTTGACACGTTGCTTGTTTTCTTCCATAGCCTAGCCTCCTAATGTCAAACGAAGCGCTTCCCCTAAATTAGATACACCTACTACCTCAATCCCATCCGGAATTGTCCATCCCCCCAAATTTTTTCTAGGAATAATAGCACGTTGAAATCCTAATTTAGCTGCTTCTTGTACACGTTGTTCAATTCTTGATACTCTTCTTATTTCTCCAGTTAATCCTACTTCTCCTATTACTGCATCAGTTGGTGTCGTAGATTTATCTCTAAAACTTGAAGCAATACTTAAAGCCACAGCTAAATCAATTGCTGGTTCATCTAACTTCAAACCACCTGCTACTTTTAAATATGCGTCTTGGTTTTGCAATAATAAACCTGTTCTTTTTTCTAGCACTGCCATAATAAGCGATACACGGTTATGATCAATTCCCGTCGCCATTCTTCGAGGGTTTCCAAAACTAGTAGGGGAGATTAATGCTTGTATTTCTACTAAAACCGGTCTTGTTCCTTCCATTGAGGCAACTACTGTTGATCCTGCGACTCCAACGGGTCTTTCCTCAAGAAAAATTTCAGAAGGGTTTAAGACTTCCGCAAGACCAAGCTCTTTCATTTCAAAAATACCCATTTCATTCGTGGAACCAAAACGATTCTTCACAGCTCGCAAGATACGATATGTATGATGACGATCTCCTTCAAAGTAAAGAACTGCATCGACCATATGTTCTAACATACGAGGTCCTGCAATTGCCCCCTCTTTTGTTACATGTCCGACGATAAAAATAGGAATTCCTTTCGTTTTTGCAAGTTTCATTAATTCCGCTGTACATTCACGTACTTGCGCTACACTTCCTGGGGCTGACGTCACTTCAGGTAAATGTATCGTTTGAATAGAGTCAATAACAACAAAAGCTGGATTCATCTCTTCAATGTGCGCTGCAATTCGCTGTAGATCAGTTTCTGCTACAACAAATAGATTACTACCCTTTACATGCAAACGATCTGCACGAAGTTTAATCTGCTTTGCTGACTCCTCACCTGATATGTATAGTACATCATATGAAGAATCTGCTAATTGCGATGAAATTTGTAATAACAATGTTGATTTCCCAATCCCAGGGTCTCCACCAATAAGTACTAAGGATCCATCTACAATCCCACCACCAAGTACACGGTTAAACTCTTGGAATTTCGTTTCAATACGTGCCTCAGATTTTGTTTCTACTTCTGTTAGGCGTCTTGGTTTTGTTACTTCCGATTGAATTGCATTGGCATAATTAAGCCGTCTTGATGATACAACCGGTTCCATCTCTTCAACAAGCGTATTCCATTGACCACAACCAGGGCATTTCCCCATATATTTTGGTGACTGATAACCACACTCTTGACATGTGAATTTTGTTTTCTTTTTAGCCATATCGTTTTATATTTCACTTCACTTTCATCTATAAACAGTTTATCCTTCTCGTACAAGAAAGAGGGCTATCTCGTAGCCCTCTTAGTTTGTCTATACTTATTTTACCTTTTCAGCGCTATGAATGACAAATGATTCCCCTTCAACATCAAAGATAACTTTTTGTCCTTTCTCAATAGCACCTTTTAAAAGTTCTTCCGATAGTCTATCTTCTACATGTTTCTGAATTGCTCTACGAAGCGGACGAGCACCATATTCTCGGTCAAATCCTTTATCAGCAATGGCTGAAATCGCTCCTTCTGTTAAATGCAATTCAATCTCTTGCTCTTTTAAGCGCTTCACTAACTGATTCACCATAAGTGTTACAATCTCTTGAATATGTTTTTTCTCAAGCATATGGAACACGATAATTTCATCAATACGGTTTAAGAATTCTGGACGAAATGCCTTTTTCAGTTCATCCATTACTTTACCTTTCATATCTGAATAATCGCGGCTCTCATCTTGTACGTTAAATCCAAGATGTTTATTACGTTTTAACGCATCTGCACCAACGTTAGATGTCATAATAACAATTGTATTACGGAAATCAACTGTACGCCCTTTAGAATCCGTTAAGCGACCATCTTCTAATACTTGTAGTAAAATGTTAAACACATCAGGATGAGCTTTCTCTACTTCATCTAACAGGACAACTGAATATGGCTTACGGCGAACCTTTTCTGTTAATTGTCCACCTTCTTCATATCCAACATATCCTGGAGGAGATCCAACTAAACGAGAAGTCGAATGCTTCTCCATGTACTCAGACATATCGATGCGAATCATTGCATCCTCATCACCGAACATAGATTCTGCTAATGCTCTTGCTAGTTCTGTTTTACCTACACCTGTTGGTCCTAAGAAAATAAATGAACCAATCGGACGTTTCGGATCTTTCAATCCTGCTCTAGCACGACGAACAGCTTTCGCTACAGCTACTACCGCTTCATCTTGACCAATAACACGGTTGTGAAGAATGGATTCTAAGTTTAATAATTTATCAGTCTCTGTTTGTGCAAGTTTAGAAACCGGTATACGAGTCCACGTAGAAACGACATTTGCAATATCTTCTACTGTCACTTCTGAGTTTTCTTTTCCTTGTTGCTCTTTCCATTGACGCTTCGTATCTTCTAACTTTTCACGTAAGCGTTGTTCCATATCACGTAAGGAAGCAGCTTTTTCAAATTCTTGACTTTGCACAGCTGCATCTTTTTCTTTTCTAATTTCCTCAAGTTTTACTTCAAGCTCTTTTAGATTTGGTGGTGTTGTATAAGAGCGTAAGCGAACCTTTGAAGCAGCTTCATCAATTAAATCAATTGCTTTATCTGGTAAGAAACGATCTGTAATATAGCGGTCTGAAAGCTTTACAGCTGCATCAATTGCATCATCTGTAATAGATACACGGTGATGCGCTTCGTAACGATCACGTAAACCTTTCAATATTTGAGTTGATTCGTCTAAACTTGGCTCATCAACGTGAATTGGTTGGAAACGTCTTTCTAAAGCCGCGTCTTTTTCAATATATTTACGATATTCATCTAAGGTTGTCGCCCCGATACATTGTAACTCTCCGCGTGCTAAAGATGGTTTTAAAATGTTCGATGCATCAATTGCACCTTCTGCTCCACCTGCACCAATTAATGTATGAAGTTCATCAATAAATAGAATAATGTTTCCAGCTTGACGGATTTCATCCATAACTTTCTTTAAACGATCTTCAAATTCACCACGATATTTCGTTCCAGCTACAACTGTACCCATATCTAGTGTCATAACACGCTTATCTCTTAATGTTTCAGGAACTTCATTATTTACAATTTGTTGTGCTAATCCTTCTGCAATTGCCGTTTTACCTACACCAGGTTCTCCAATTAATACAGGATTGTTTTTTGTTCTACGGCTTAAAACTTCAATTACACGTTGAATTTCTTTACCACGACCGATAACAGGATCTAGACGATTTTCACGTGCAACAACTGTTAAATCACGTGCTAAGCTATCCAGTGTCGGTGTATTTGCATTCGTTGAAGAACCACCTTGGTGACCTGAACTTGCTTCATTACTTCCAAGAAGTTGCAATACTTGTTGTCTTGCCTTATTTAGGCTAACGCCTAAGTTATTTAAAACACGTGCTGCTACACCTTCACCTTCACGGATTAAACCAAGTAAGATATGTTCTGTTCCAACGTAAGAATGACCTAATTTACGAGCTTCATCCATAGACAACTCAATAACCTTTTTAGCACGCGGTGTATAATGTACAGTTTGAGAAGCTTCTGTTCCGCGTCCAATTAACGCTTCTACCTCTTTTTGAACCTTCTCTGGACTTAACCCAAGAGCAATTAACGCTTTTGCTGCAATTCCTTCCCCTTCGCGTACAAGCCCAAGTAAAATGTGTTCTGTTCCAATATTATTATGCCCAATACGAATTGCTTCCTCTTGAGATAAAGCTAATACTTTCTGTGCTCTTTCTGTAAATCTTCCAAACATCATAGAAATCGCCTCCTACTTGCGCTTAGTTTTTTTCAATACGTAATCGCTCACGGATTAAGGTTGCTCTTCGATAATCTCTTTCTTCTGGTCCTAAAGGTCCGCCTGCATATTGTTGTAAAATGCCTGGTTGTGTAAGAACCATTAGCTCAGTCAAAATATTTCTCGATACACCTTTTATATATCCTAAATCAATACCAAGTCGTACATCTGATAAGCAAGTGGCCGCTTCTGCAGATTGAATTAACCGACTGTTTGCTAGTATGCCATAAGAGCGATAAACCTTATCTTCAAGCTCAATACTTGAATTTTGTACAATTAATTCTCTAGCCATTTTTTCTTGCTGTATGATTTGTTGAATGACACTTTTTAAATCTGCAATAATATCTTCTTCAGATTTTCCTAGCGTCATTTGATTTGACACTTGAAATATATTACCTAACGCTTCGCTACCTTCACCGTATATTCCTCTTACTACTAACCCTAATTTTTGAATTACTTGTATAATGCGGCTAATTCTTTTCGTTAAAACGAGTCCCGGTAAGTGAATCATTACGGAAGCCCTCAATCCTGTACCAACGTTAGTAGGGCAGCTCGTTATATATCCAAGTGATTCATCAAAAGCATATTCAACCTCTTCCTCTATCCAATTATCTATTTGATTGGCACTTTGAATGGCCTCTGATAACTGTAACCCCGAAAATAAGCACTGTATCCTAATGTGGTCTTCTTCATTAAGCATAACACTAATATGTTCGCTTTCTGATAATAGACATGCTCCATATTCTGTTCCTGCAAGGTTAGGACTAATTAAATGCTTTTCAACTAATACTCTCCTTTGAAGAGGCGTTAATTCATTCATTTTTAATAGTTCAAAATCTCCAAAAGGTTCTACCGTTTTATTTATAAATTCCTTTTTAAATAATTCATGAATCTGTCTAGCTTCTTCTTCGTTTTGCATAGTAGAGAATTGATATTTTTTAAAATTACGAGCCAAACGAATTCGACTACTTAAAACAATATCAGAATCAGGGCCATCCCCCTTCATCCATGGACTAATCGCTTCATTCATAATTTTGTCCAGTGACATAGAACTATTCCCCCTCTCTATGCTCACTAAGCTGATTTTCAAGACCTCGAATATTATCCCTTACTTCAGCAGCTTTCTCAAACTCCTCTTTCTGTACGTATTGTTTCAGAATGAGTTTTAGTTCATCTAATTCTTTCTTTAAGTGAAGATTTCCTTCTATACGTTCCGGAATTTTTCCACAATGATCTGTATGTCCACCGTGCAGACGTTTTAATAATGGCTTTAAATGTTCCTTAAATGTATCGTAACAAGAAGCACATCCAAACCGTCCCACCTTTGTAAATTGCTCATATGTCATCTTACAATCTGGACACCTTAATATACTTGTATTCGAAAGCCCGTTTTGTCCTTCTTCAAACATTGTTGATTCACCGTGTAATAACCCAGCAAATAAATCATGGAATGAAAAGTTAGACTGCGGTGATTGAAAGAAAGACGTATAGCCACTTTGTTCTGCACATTGCTCACAAAGATGAACTTCCGTCTTCTTTTCGTTGATTACTTTTGTATAATGTAAAGTTGCTGGTCTTATATTACAGTTTTGACAAGTCATCACTATCCCCACCTTTACAATAGGAACGATCTATCTGATAGTACTTTTCATACATTACTAGATTGTTCACTTTCCTTTACTTGTTTAAATAAAAGTGCGTGTTCTTTTTTCAAAACCTCTACAATATTTAACTGCCTTATCTCTTAGTTATTATTCTTTTACAAAAGCTATATTTATTTATATTTCAGTGTTCTTAACATTGCGCATAATATTCGAGCCCTAAGTTCATCTCGAGAAGGAACATCCATTGATAATACAGAACGATCCAGTACACTTAACATAAGTTTAGCTTCACGATTTGTTATGATTCCCTCTTCTATTAAACGTATAATCATACTCTCTGCATTCCCTTGCGCAACGCTATGATCAATCATATGAAGCATTTGATCGATCATGTCTATATCGTCATGCAGTTTGACTTTTATAATGCGAATGTAACCTCCTCCACCACGTTTACTTTCTACTACAAATCCTCTTTCTATCGTAAAACGGGTATTGATTACATAATTGATTTGAGATGGTACGCACTCGAATCGATCCGCAATCTCATTTCTTTTGATTTCAATCACATTATTATTACTTAAGTCAATAACTTGCTTTAGATATTGCTCAATGATATCAGATATATTTCTCATTTATCCGCCACCTTTATTGACTTTGACTATCTTTGACTTTAATTATATACGTATTAATAAAATTTGCAACTCTTTTGCTTATTCACTATCCTAGCCACATTCCCCTGTATTTAATCAAAATAATAATTATTTAAACACATTTTTTAATTACTATGGATTATAAAAGAAAACACGAAAAAACACGAGTCATTTGACTCGTGTTTTTAGTCATCTGCCGCTCAGAAGCGACTTTATTAATATAACATTTCGTTATATTTTCGTCAACAACTTTTTTCAATAAGTTGTTTTTCGTTTGTTTTGCTTGTTACCTTTCGTGGCAACGAATATAAATATACCAGTTTGATTATTAAAATGCAATAGTTTTTCTAATAAAATTTTTAACTTAGTAAAAAAGTATAAAAACAGCACATTTCTTCTATATAAATATAATTTCTCGCACCATCAAGAGCTACTATCCCTACGTAGCTCATAATCAAATAAAAAAAGCTTTGGAGAAATCTCCAAAGCTTAGTCTTGTTTATGACGCATAGCAGGGAATAATAATACATCACGAATAGATGGTGCATTCGTTAACAACATAACAAGACGATCAATACCAATTCCTAGACCACCTGTAGGAGGCATACCGTACTCAAGAGCTTCAATATAATCATCATCCATCATGTGAGCTTCATCATTACCTTGTTCGCGCTCTTTTAATTGCGCTTCAAAGCGTTCTTTTTGATCAATCGGATCATTTAGCTCAGTGAATGCATTTGCATGTTCACGTGCAACGATAAATAATTCGAAACGATCTGTGAATCGTGGATCTTCGTCATTCTTTTTCGCAAGTGGCGAAATTTCTACCGGATGACCGTAAATAAATGTTGGTTGGATTAATTTATCTTCTACTTTTCGTTCGAAGAATTCGTTTATAATATGACCAACTTCCATCGTATCCTTAATACCTACATTATGTTCTTTCGCAAGTTCACGCGCTTCTTCTACACTCATTGGATTCCAGAAATCTGCTCCTGAATGTTCCTTGATTGCATCTACCATATGAAGACGTGTCCATTCTGGTTCTAGATTAATTTCATAATCACCATATTGGATTGTTGTTGTACCTAGTACTTGCTTCGCAATATGAGCAACCATATTTTCTGTTAGTTTCATAATATCTTTATAATCAGCATACGCTTCATATAATTCAATCATTGTAAACTCTGGATTATGACGAGTTGATACACCCTCATTACGGAATACACGACCGATTTCATAAACTTTTTCTAATCCACCCACAATAAGGCGTTTTAAATGAAGTTCAATTGCGATACGCATGTATAATTCCATATCTAACGCATTATGGTGCGTAATGAAAGGACGCGCAGAAGCTCCACCTGCAATTGCATGCATCATAGGTGTTTCCACTTCAAGATAACCATTGTCATCTAAGTATCTTCTCATTTCACGAATGATTTTACTGCGAGTAACGAATGTTTCACGGCTTTCCATACTTGTGATTAAGTCTAAGTAACGTTGACGGTAGCGTTGTTCAACATCTTTTAATCCATGATATTTATCCGGTAATGGACGAAGAGATTTCGTTAATAGTGTAAAGCCCGTTGCTTTCACCGAAAGTTCTCCAACGTTCGTTTTGAACACTTTACCTTCAATACCTACTAAATCACCTAAATCTGCTGTTTTAAACAATTCGTACTCTTCATCTCCAACAGCATCTTTACGAACATAAATTTGAACTTGTCCATGTAAATCTTGAATATGTGCAAATCCAGCTTTTCCTTTACCGCGTTTTGTCATAATACGACCAGCGATAGAAACAGAGATTTCTTTCTCTTCTAATTCTTCTTTAGAGAACTCTCCATATAAGCTTAATAAGTCATTTGTTGCATTTGTACGTTCAAATCGTTTACCAAACGGATCGATTCCTTGCTCACGTAAGTTATGTAACTTTTCACGACGAACAAGCAATTGGTCGTTTAATTCTTCGTGGTTCATGTTATCCATGGTATTGATATCACTCCAGCTCTATTAATTTTTACAATATATACAGTATAGCATTTTCTACTCAACTAGAAAAACTGCCAGCAACTAGCTGGCAGTTCTTCTTTCTTTCACGTAATTATAGGAAGTGTATAGAAGAATGTCAATCTTCCCTATCTATTATTAACCAACGTGAATTGTTTGTTGTTTCGCTTCTACTTCTTCTACAAATGCACCTAATACATTCGCAAGGTCCTCACGCGTATTACAAGCATTGATACCATTACGTACAGTTGCATTACCACGAACACCCTTTAAATACCAAGCTGCATGCTTTCTCATCTCTCTTACAGCGACATTTTCGTTCTTTAAATCGATAAGACGATCTAGATGCAACATACATACGTCAATTTTCTCACGCACTGTCGGTTCCGGCATTAATTCACCTGTTTCCAAATACTTTACCGTACGATAAATCATCCACGGGTCCCCAAGGGCAGCGCGACCAATCATAACACCGTCTACACCAATTTCATCAAGCATACGCTTTGCATCTTGTGGCGTTTCGACATCACCATTTCCGATAACCGGGATATTTACAGCTTGCTTTACTTGTTTAATAATATCCCAATCCGCTTTCCCTTCATACATTTGTACTCGTGTACGTCCATGAACTGCTACTGCTTGTCCGCCAGCACGCTCAACAGCTTTTGCATTCTCAATTGCAAAAATATGATCTGCATCCCAACCAATACGCATCTTAACTGTAACCGGCTTTTCAACAGCATCTACAACTGCCGCTACCATTTCATATATTTTATTTGGGTCTAAAAGCCACTTTGCTCCCGCGTCACACTTAATGATTTTCGGTACTGGGCAACCCATATTAATATCAATAATGTCCGCTGTCGTATATTTATCTACGTATTTCGCAGCATCTACAAGAGTTTCTTTCTCTCCACCAAAAATTTGTAAACTTAATGGCTTTTCTCTTTCATCAATATATAACATATCTAATGTTCTTTTGTTATTAAGTAATATCGCTTTATCACTTACCATTTCAGCACAAACTAAACCTGCACCAAATTCTTTTACTGTCAAACGGAATGCAGAGTTACACACTCCCGCCATCGGTGCTAATACAACCGGGTTTTTCATCTCAATATTTGCAATCTTTAACACTCGACTTACTCCTTCCTTCATAGTCACTTCGGCATTAATTCCTCCACTGAAACCTTTAATGCCTTAGCAACTTCCACTACAAAATCTTGGGAAGGCGATCGATTCCCTCTCTCAACTTCACCTAAAACAGATACAGATACCCCTAACTCTTTCGCAAAACCTTCTTGTGTATAACCTTTTAGCTTTCGAAAAGCACGAATGCGTCTTCCCCATTTTTCTGCTTCCATACCGTTACTCCCTCTCGCCTTTTCATTTCTTCTACTTGTGAACGTGAAATGTTTTGTTTTATATCTTGATTAATCTCTAACAACGGAACGATAACAAAAGCTCTTTCGAACATCCGCGGATGCGGAACAATAAGATTCTCTGCTTCAATATTTTCTTGATTATATAGTAAAATGTCAAGGTCGATGGTCCTCGGACCCCATCTAATTTCCCTTTTTCTTCCTAAATCATTCTCTACTCTTTGTGTAATTTTCAATAATTCTTGCGGTGATAAATTGGTAGAAATTTTTATAACTAAATTTAAAAAGCAACTTTGGTCAGTATAGCCAACTGGTTCCGTTTCATATACAGATGAAATATCGTTAACTTGGATATACGGGTTTTTGTTTAAAAACTGAATCGCTTCAGTTAAATACGTATAACGTTCTCCGATATTTGAACCTAATGCAATGTAAGCTATATTATTCATGGACGTTCTCTCGTAATTTCCACTGCTACAGCACGATAATGCCCAGGTATCGGCGGATCTGGTTTAATTACTTTAATTGTACAACGGAAAATACTCTCATATTGTTTCAATATATCTGCAGCGATATTTTCAGCGATACTCTCTACAAGCTTATACGTTCTATCTTCAACAACTTTTCTACATAACTCGAAAAGCTCTCCATAATTGACAGAATGCTCTAAGTCATCACTTTCTCCTGCCTGTTTCAAATCCAACTCCACCGTTAAGTCCACTTTAAATCTCTGACCCAATTTATTTTCCTCTGGGAATACACCATGATAACCGTAAAACTCCATATCATGAACATAAATTTTATCCAATTACTTTACCCCCTTACCAATCATCGCATCCATCATCTTAGCCATACGTGCCATTTCCTTCACATCATGAACACGAACAAACTCACAACCCTTTTCAATGCCGAGACAAACGGTAGCTCCTGTTCCCTCAAGACGTTCCTCTACCGGTAAATCTAACACATGTCCAATAAAGGACTTTCTTGAAGTACCTAAGAGAACTGGATAACCCAGTACGTTTAACTGTTCTAAATTACGCATCGCTTCTAAATTTTGTTCAGGTGTTTTAGCAAAACCGATGCCTGGGTCTAAAATGATATTCTCATCTCGCACGCCAGCATCTTTAGCAATTTTGATGCTTTCATATAAATCAGCAATCATATCAGCCATTAAATTGCGGTAATTCATGTTATCGCGATTATGCATCAAGATAATAGGTACATCGTAATGAGCTGCAACTTCAGCGATTTTCGGTTCCGCCTTCGCACCCCAAACGTCATTAATAATATGAGCGCCAGCTTCGATTGCTTGTTTTGCAACTTCAGCTTTATACGTGTCGATAGAAATAGGCAATTCCACTTCTTTTGCAACCGCCTGAATCATCGGAACAACTCGCTTTATTTCTTCTTCCACCGATACTTTAGCAAAACCCGGGCGAGTAGATTCACCGCCGATATCAATAATATGAGCACCTTCATCTCGCATTTCTTTCGCATGGCGCACCGCAGCCTCTACCTCGTTGTAACTCCCACCATCAGAAAACGAATCTGGTGTTACATTTAAAATCCCCATAATTAAAGTTTTTTCATTTAAGTTCAATGTATATTCGCCGCAGCGCAAATCATAATCCCACTTCAAACTACACATCTCCTCTTCGCAATTCATTTCTGCTCCACAATTTCTCTCTCTGCATTTCATAAAGACTCATAAACCTTTTTGTAACCATACCTACTTTACCCGGGAAATCTCGTCCCTCTATATGATAAAGCGGGACAATTTCTTGAATCGAGTTTGTTACGAAGACTTCATCAGCTGAAAGTAATTCATCTTTTGTAAAGAAACCTTCCTTTACTTCGATGCCCAGCTCTTCAGCAACCTTTATAATAAACGCACGAGTGATACCATTTAAAATCCCTGTTTTTAGCGAAGGTGTATACAAAATATCACCTTTCACGAAAAAGAGATTCGAAACAATACCCTCTGCAACATAACCTGTTTCAGTAAGGAAAATACCTTCCTTATTCACAACATTTCCAATTTCACGTTTTCCTAAAATGTTATTTAAATAATGATGAGACTTTAAGCGAGACGCACCCTCTGGTGTATTTCGCACTTGTTTTAAAACAACCCCTTCTTTTTCCACTACATCTTCGGGGGCTGCTAAAGGTTTTATAAAAACAATAACAGACGGCTCTTCATACATTTCCGTTTGCAATCCAATTTCATCTATACCTGCTGATACATTAAAACGTACATATGCATGCTCTAATTCATTCTTAACGAGTAAATTCTTCAAAATAAGCAGTACTTCATCTTTCGTCATTGTCCATTTAATTTGCAATGTATCCAGCGCATCTATTAAACGGTCATAATGATCATCCAATAAGAAAGGATGACCATTATAAATACGAAATGTCTCAAAAACTCCAAGACCATATAAATAACCATGATCATAAGGAGAAATTCTCGCTTCACTTGCTTCTACATACTCACCATTCACGTAAATTAACACGATGTCACACTTGGGCTGTATTTACGAATGAAATTCTGCAACAACTCTTTCCCGTGGGAAGTCATAATTGATTCTGGATGGAACTGTACACCTTCAATCGGTAATGTTGTATGACGGAGCGCCATAATTTCCCCTTCTTCTGTCCAAGATGTTACCTCTAAGCAATCAGGTAACGTCTCTTTCTTAACGATAAGGGAATGGTAACGTGTCGCAGTAAACGGATTAGGGATATCCGAAAAAATCGTCTTTCCGTCATGATGCATAAGCGACGTTTTCCCATGCATTAAGCGCTCCGCACGTATAACCTCTCCGCCAAACACTTGTGCAATGGATTGATGTCCAAGACAAACCCCAAAAATCGGAATCTTTCCAGCAAAGTATTGAATAACCTCCATACTAATACCTGCTTCATTAGGACTACACGGACCTGGCGAAATCATTAAAAAGTCTGGTTTCATATTCTCAACATCTGAAATAGTCACTTCATCGTTACGCTTAACAACAAGCTCTTGTCCAAGTTCTCCAAGAAACTGCACTAAATTAAATGTAAAAGAATCATAATTATCAATCATTAATATCATTTCTCTCACCTAACCGTTTCTTCACTACGTTCTTTTGCACGCCATAAAGCAATCGCCTTTTTTAACGACTCTTTATATTCATTTTCCGGATTCGAATCAATTACAATTCCCGCTCCTGCTTGTACATGTGCTTTTCCATCTTTAGCAAGCAGTGTTCTAATTACAATATTCAATTCTGTATCTCCAGAATAACCGATCCACCCGATTGAACCTGTATAAATCCCTCGGCGAACAGGTTCTAATTCTTCAATAATTTCCATCGTACGTATTTTCGGAGCACCAGTAATTGTTCCCCCAGGGAATACAGCCTTCACTAAATCAAAAGCATCTTTATCTTCTTCCACCTCACCACGCACATTAGAAACAATATGCATAACATGTGAGTATTTCTCAATTACCATAAATTCATCTACTTCTACAGTGCCATATTTACAAACACGCCCTAAATCATTTCGTTCTAAATCCACAAGCATGACGTGCTCTGCTCTTTCTTTTTCGTTCTCAATTAATTCTTTTGCTAATTCTTCATCCTCTTGCTCATTCGCCCCTCTAGATCTCGTTCCAGCAATCGGTCTTGTACTTACTTCGGTTCCCTCTTTCTTAATTAGCAACTCTGGCGATCCACTAACAATTTGAAAATCCCCGAGCTCCAAGTAACCCATATATGGAGATGGATTAATCTCACGAAGACTTGTATAGATTTCTAGTGGGTGTGTTTGTAACGTTCTTTCTTGCCTTGTCGACAAGTTTACTTGGAACACATCACCAGCCCCAATATATTCTTGAATACATTCAACCGCCTTCATAAAGCTTTCTTCTGTAAAAGCAACTGTTTCACTTTTCTCTTCAGGGCATGCAAAAGGTATATTCACTTCTGGCGCTTCTGTCGCCCAAAGAATCTTCCATTCATTTAATCGCTCTTTTGCCTCTTCATGCTTATCTACATAATGTGTAATAATCCATAATACTTTTTCTTTTTGATCATAAACAAACACATCATCAAATAATAAAAAGAATATATCAGGTATATTAATGTCATCCTCCGCATGGGAAGGGAGTTTTTCAATATAACGGATGCAATCATAACTAAAGTAACCAATTGCACCACCTTGAAATGGAGGGTATTCCGGATTATAGTCCGTTTTCCATCGCTCCATATATTCCTGCATTAAATCTAATGGGTTTCCTCGTTTTATTGTTTCCTTACCACTTTCGCTTATATGTAACGTTTCACCCTTCCCTCGGATTACCGCTACTGGGTTCAACCCCACAATGTTATAACGACCGCCACGTCCACTCTCTAACAAAATATGTTGCGGTTTATCCTTAGAAAGAAATTTATACTGCTTAAAGAAATCTAACTGATATGGAATAGAAAGCGCTAAAGATTTTCTTCGTTGCATATCAACACCCCGTCTTCTTTTATCCCACCCTCTTAGATTAACCACCTCAAACTACATTCGTTATGTATATAAGGTGGTTATACTCGAAGGCTAGTGAAAATAAATTAATTATACTACCTCTTATTTTACATGAAGTTTTCTAGTCATTCACTCTTTTCCTATTTCCAATCCAAAAAGAAAAAGCATCCTTTTCAAGGATGCTTTTTCAATCACATATAATTAAGACTCAAATTGATAAAGCGGTGTACTTAAATAACGTTCACCGTTACTTGGGATAATAACAAGTACCTTTTTCCCTTTACCTAACTTTTTCGCAATTTCTGTTGCTGCATAAATAACTGCTCCAGAAGAGATACCCACTAAAATACCTTCCTCTTTAGCCACTCTTCTTGCATATTCAAATGCTTGCTCTGCTTTTACTTGAACAATTTCATCATATACCTCTACATCCAATGTCTCTGGGATAAATCCCGCCCCAATTCCTTGGATTTTATGTGGACCCGGTTTCCCACCAGATAGTACTGGTGAATCCGCAGGTTCTACTGCATAAATTTTAATATCTTTATACGCTTCCTTCAGCACTTCACCAGCACCAGTAATCGTTCCACCTGTACCAATGCCTGCAATAAACGCATCTAATTGGTCACCCATTTGTTCAACAATTTCTGGCCCTGTTGTTAAACGATGAATTTCTGGATTCGATTGGTTTTTGAACTGTTGTGGTATAAAGTAGCCATGCTCTTTTGCTAATTCAGTCGCTTGACGAATTGCTCCACCCATTCCTTCAGGCCCTGGAGTCAATACTAATTCCGCACCGTAAGCACGTAATAAATTACGACGCTCAATACTCATTGTTTCTGGCATTACTAAAATTGCCTTATATCCTTTAGCGGCCGCTACCATCGCTAAACCAATTCCCGTGTTACCACTTGTTGGCTCAATGATTGTATCGCCTTCTTTTAATAATCCTTTTTTTTCAGCATCTTCAATCATAGCTAATGCAATACGATCTTTAACACTGCTCCCTGGATTCATAAATTCTAATTTTAAGTATATATCTGCGCTGTTTGATTCTACGATGCGGTTCAACTTAACGATCGGCGTTTTCCCGATTAATTCTGAAACTGATTGTGCCACTCGCATTCCTGTCACTCCTAACACCGAGTATTTTTATTGGTTTTATCTATATTTAGATTTTGTCAGAAAATTCCCTGTTTGTCAATCTATTTAGAGGATGGATTCCCTCACTTCCCTTATTACAAACTCTCAATTAAATTTGTAATATCTTCTTTAGAGAACTTGTATCGCTCATTACAGAAATGACAATGAACTTCTGTCTCTTCTTCTTCTTCGCGAATTTGCTCTAACTCTGTTTTACCCAAACTAATTAACACACTCTCAATACGTTCGCGTGAGCATGTACAATTAAATTGAACATCCATCACTTCTAATACTTTTACTTTATCTTCTCCAAGAACTGCATACAGTAACTCTTCTGGAGAAAGCCCTTGTTCGATTAACGTTGATACAGGAGGAATCTTCTGCAAACGATCTTCGATGAATGAAATTGTTTCTTCCTGTGCCCCTGGCATAATTTGAAGGATAAATCCACCTGCCGCTAATACGCTGTCATCTCCATTTACAAGAACGCCAACTCCTACAGAAGAAGGTGTTTGCTCAGAAACTGCAAAATAATACGTGAAGTCTTCCCCTAATTCTCCTGAAACAATTGGAGATTGACCAATAAACGGCTCACGCATACCAATATCTTTAATTACTGTTACAAACCCTTCAGTACCTACCGCTTGATATACACGTAATTTCCCTTGTTCCGTTCCTTCAAAATCAACATGTGGATTCGTTACATAACCACGTACATCCCCATTTGCATGAGCATCTACTAAGATAGGACCAATCGGACCATTACCTTCTACCTTAATCGTTAACTTTTGGTCACCTTTTAACATTGCGCCCATCATTGTACCTGCAGTTAAAGAACGACCAAGTGCCGCCGAAGCTGTTCTCCATGTATCATGACGTCTTTGCGCCTCACTTACTGTGTTTGTAGTACGTACACTATATGCACGCACTTCTCCATCAAATGCTAACGCTTTTACTAAATAATCTTTCATACTCATTTATTCACCTTTCTCATGCTGTAAATTTGCATTACGCTCGTATAACATATACAAACCTTTTAATGTTAAAAATGGATCTACAACATCAATTACATTTGATTCTTCTGAAATTAATTTCGCCAATCCACCTGTTGCAATAACTTTCGGTTCTTGTTTAGCTTCCTCTTTCATACGCTTAACAATACCTTCCACTTGTCCAACATAACCATAAAGAATACCAGATTGCATTGCACTTACCGTATTCTTTCCAACAACACTGCTTGGTTTTGTAATTTCAATACGAGGAAGTTTTGCCGCTCTACTATATAAAGCCTCTGCTGAAATCATAATTCCCGGCGTAATAACCCCACCCATATAATGCTTTTCTTCGTTAATATAACAATATGTAGTAGCCGTACCGAAATCGACAATAATAAGCGGACTTCCATACAAGTGGATTCCTGCTACCGCATTTACAATTCGGTCCGCGCCTACTTCACGTGGATTTTCATATTTAATATTTAGCCCCGTTTTTATTCCAGGACCTACTACAAGCGGTTTAATTTTAAAATACTTTTCACACATGCGCTCTAATGCAAACATAATTGGTGGTACGACTGAAGACACGATAATACCTTTCACATCTTCAAACGAAAGACCTTCATGCTCAAGCAACTGCTTTACAAGCATTCCATATTCATCTTCTGTCTTATGACGATCTGTTTCCATGCGCCAATGTTGACGAAGTTCCCCCTCTTCAAACACGCCTAGCACAGCATTTGTGTTCCCTACATCCAATACAAAAATCATATTCTCACCACTTATCTTATTTAATCTATATTTGTGCAGTATGTATAAAACTTATAAAAACATCATATCACACATACTTATATAATCAGCTTTTCTATCCTCATCATTTTACAAAAAGATTACGCTCTATTTCAATTTTTAATACCAGATTTACTTAAAATTTTTTCTACTTCATTTCGTTTCACAAATAAAAAAAAGGAGTGACCATCGTCACTCCTTCATCTCTTACTTATCTTCTGATTCTTCATCGTCCTTCTTCATATTGATGTTTACTTTCACATCATCTGAAGATGTTGGACGCTCTGGCAATCTGCCGTAATCATATAAATGATTGATTTGCTCTGCATCTAACGTTTCTACTTCAAGTAACGTTTTCGCAATAATATCTAGCTTATCACGTTTTTCAGTAAGAATTTGTTTCGCGCGAGCATAACATTCTTTTATAATAGTTTGCATTTCCACATCGATTTCATGTGCAATTGCATCACTGTAGTTTTGTTCTGAATGGAAGTCTCTTCCTAAGAACACTTGACCACCTTGTGAGCTACCGAATTGCATCGGTCCAAGCTTATCACTCATACCGAATTCCGTAACCATACGTCTTGCAATACCAGTCGCACGTTGGAAGTCGTTGTGAGCACCTGTACTTGCTTCACCAAACACAATCTCTTCAGCTACTCGACCACCAAGTAAACCAGTGATTTTATCAAGTAACTCTGGTTTTGTCATGAAGTAACGATCTTCTTTCGGAAGCATTACTGCATATCCACCAGCTTGACCACGAGGGACAATTGTTACTTTATGAACGATATCTGCTTCATCAAGGACAACACCAATTACAGTATGGCCAGCTTCATGGAATGCAACGATATTACGTTCTTTTTCAGAGATAACACGACTTTTCTTAGCTGGACCTGCAATAACACGATCCGTTGCTTCATCAATGTCACTCATATCAATTTTCTTCTTATCTTGACGCGCAGCCACTAAAGCAGCTTCGTTTAATAAGTTTTCAAGATCCGCACCAGAGAACCCTGGTGTACGAGTTGCAATTGCTCTTAAGTTGATATGATCATCAAGCGGTTTATTACGAGCATGTACTTTCAGCACAGCTTCACGGCCATTTACATCTGGACGATCTACTGTAATTTGACGGTCAAAACGACCTGGACGTAATAACGCTGGATCAAGAATATCAGGACGGTTTGTTGCAGCGATGATAATAATACCTTCGTTTGCACCGAATCCATCCATTTCAACAAGTAATTGGTTCAACGTTTGCTCACGCTCATCATGGCCACCACCAAGACCTGCGCCACGTTGACGTCCTACTGCATCAATTTCATCAATGAAAATGATACAAGGAGCATTTTTCTTTGCATTTTCGAATAAATCACGTACACGTGATGCACCGACACCGACGAACATCTCTACGAAATCAGAACCACTGATAGAGAAGAATGGAACGCCTGCCTCACCTGCAACGGCACGTGCTAGTAAAGTTTTACCTGTACCTGGAGGTCCTACTAATAGAACACCCTTCGGAATACGGGCACCAACTTCAGCGAACTTACGAGGATCTTTCAAGAATTCAACTACCTCAACAAGCTCTTGTTTCTCTTCATCCGCTCCAGCAACATCTCTGAAACGAACTTTTTTCTTTTCGTCATTATATAACTTCGCCTTACTTTTCCCGAAGTTCATAACACGGCTACCGCCGCCCTGAGCCTGGTTTAATAAGAAGAAGAATAAAATGAAGATAATGACAAACGGAATGATTGAAGTAAAGAACGTTACCCAGGCACTTGTTTCTTCTGCTGGTTGATACTTAACTTCAGCACCTTGCGCTTTGTCATTAATTTTCTTTTGTAATTCCTCAGTATTTGGTGCATAAGTAACAAATTGTTCTCCTTGGCTAGAGTTGTTAAATTGTCCTTTTACCTCAAATACACCATTTTTCGGTTGAAGTTGCACATTACGCACTTCACCTTTTTCTAGTTTAGTAATGAATTTATCGTAGCTAACTGATGTCGTTTTTTGTGTCGAACCATTAAAATAGCTCACGATTCCAATTACTACTAGGAATATCAGTAAATAAAAGATGGTATTACGGAAGATACGATTCATTCCTAACCTCCTCTCACGGCATAAACACTATAGTAAATCGTAACATAGAAAAACTTTCCTATACAATTGTGACGCCTGTATTTAATTAATTTGAGTAAACACTTGGTTTTAATACTCCTACATAAGGAAGATTACGGTACTGCTCTTTATAATCTAATCCATACCCTACAACAAATTCATGTGGAACAGTAAACCCAACATAATCCGCTTTCAAATCTACCTTACGGCCTGTCGGCTTATCTAATAACGTAACAATTTTTACAGACTTCGCTTTACGATATTTGAATAGGTCTACTAAGTAACTTAGCGTAAGACCGCTATCAATAATATCTTCAACGATTAAAATATCGCGACCCTCTACAGAAGTATCAAGGTCTTTTAAAATTTTCACTTCGCCTGTTGAAACAGTAGAGTGACCGTAACTAGATACAGCCATAAAATCCATTTCAAGATATGTATCTGTTCTCTTTAATAAATCTGCCATGAATGGCATTGCGCCCTTTAATACACCAATCGCAAGAGGTATTGTGTTTTTATAATCCTCTGCAATAACCGCACCTAATTCGCGCACCTTTTCTTGTATTTGTTCTTCAGAAATTAATACTTTTTCGATATCTTGATTCATCATTTCATTATCCTCCCGGAAGACTCCTTGCTTTTGTAGTGAATAATCATATATTTATCCTTCTTTGCCGCCTCTTTCGAGATAGCAAATGCAGATCGCTTCAACAAGGGTACCCAAATAATATTCCCACTTGCATCACAAACGACCGGCCATTCTTCTCTTTTTTCTCTTGGTACTTTTGCTTCGATAAAAATAGTTTTTATCTTTTTTGTGCCATTCATACCTTGTATTGACATGCGATCTCCATTTTCTCTAGAACGAATACGAAGTGGATATGATATATCATTATACTTAGCAACAAATACTGTTTCATTCATGTTACTTGGTATGTCTTCGCTCACCTCTGTTACAAGCCTATCCCCGTTCGATAGCGTAATGGTCCCGGGCACTGATAAATCTTGTAAAAAAGGAGAAACAATTTCTTGTTTAAATCCAAAGCTACACTCCTCGTATGCGCGAACAATTTTTAAATCACCTGGGAAATCAAGTGAACCCGAAGGTTGTGCCCGCTTAAAAAACTCGATCACTTTGTCAATATGTATAGAGGAAAGAGAAGATGGAATCTTATATTCATAAAGATAGTTTAATATTAGTTGAATCCCTCTTCTTTGTAAAGGCATAGACATGGATTCAAAGGCAGGAATTGATAAGCTAATTTGTTTATCACTTTTTTTTGTAATTACTTTATTCATTTTCTCAAAAGCTAATTCCTGCAAATACGCCTCATCCTCTTGCACTTGCATGCTAAATTTTTGGAATTTCTCATGCACTTGTGAATTTTCTTCTTTCAAATGAGGAAGAACATATTTACGTAATCGATTCCTTGTATATACTTCCTTTTTATTACTTGGATCTATACGGGGAATTATTTTTAGCTTATTACAGTAATCAACAATCTCTTCCTTCGTTACTCCAAGTAACGGCCTAATTAAATATCCATTATGAAAAGGACGCTTCACTGCAATTCCTGCATATCCTTTCGGAGTACTCCCTCGTACAAGGCGCATTAAAATCGTCTCTACTTGATCATCACCATGATGTCCAAGAGCTACATATCTCGCATCATATTTCTTCATTATTCTTTCCAAAAATGCATATCTGCATTCTCTAGCAGCAACCTGTGCATTCATTCCGTGTTGCTGTTGATATTGCGACACATTAATCCTTATCGTTTCGCAAATAACTCCCAGCCCTCTACAAAGGTCCTGCACAAACTGTAGGTCCTCATGAGATTCATCACCTCTAAACATATGATCCACATGTGCCACTACAATTTCGAACTGTTTTGCTGCTCTTTTTTCTAACAAATAATATAGAAGAGCCAAAGAGTCAGGACCACCAGAAACCCCTACAACAATTGTTGAACGTTCCTTTAATACATCATGCTGCTTTACAAAGTCATCTACCTTTTCAACAAATGTATCTTTCAACTTCGTAATCACCTTTCATTAAACAAGAACAGCAACGTTAGTTACCTTGTTTATAATGGTACAACTTTTACAAACATTGTGCAAAAAAAAGATATACAAAAATTACATTTTTATCTTACATCATCCGTGCATATTCACAAAAATAATAACATTATCTTTTAAAGTAAAAAAACCTAGGCATCCACCTAGGTTTTTAGAAAGAAACAGTGATAAAGAAACATCACACTTAAAATTTATTGTGCCTGCATTCCTACAATTGGAATCGTAGCCCACTTCGGCATATTTTTCTTCACTTTCGCCACAACGATAGTCATATCGTCATTTATATAACCATCACAAGAGCGAATCACCTCTTCCATAATGATATCAGCAATTTCTTGCGGATCTTCGGTTTGTAATTCTTTAATTTTTCGTTTCATCCATAGTTCATGATTTTCTACATGTTGCGCTCCCTCGAAAATCCCATCGCTCATCATAATAAGGATATCGCCCGTTTTTAATTGTTCACCTACTACATCAACTTCAACATCCTCAATAATGCCCATCGGCAAATTACTTGCCTCAATTTTCAAAATATTATTCGCGCGTTTAACAAAACTCGGCGTCGATCCAATCTTTAAAAATTTCGCACTCGCATCCCGCAAATCCACCATAGCTAAATCTAACGTCGTAAACATCTCTTCTGTTGTTCTTAAAGAAAGAATAGAATTGATAGATTTAATCGCTATTTCCTCATCAATGCCTGATTGAAGTATTTTTTGTAATAATTTTACCGTTTCTTTACTCTCCATATGAGCTCTTTGCCCATTTCCCATACCATCACTAATTGCAAGCGCATATTTACCAACACTTAAATCCATCATCGCATAAGAGTCACCAGAAACAAACCCACCGCCTTTTGCAGCTGTGGCCAACCCAGTATCAAGAGAATACGTTTTTGCCGAACCAAATGATATTAAGCTGTGGCCGTTCGGATAAGAAGATTTTTCTTCATGTTTAACAACAATATTTTCCTTTAGAATGTCAGAAAGCATCGGCGCAACTAACTTTTCACATTCTCCATGTTCATTAGATGCAACTGGAATCAACATTTCAATATCAATACTTCCTCTATCTAAACAATATATATCAACATGCTCTACTTCTACGCCAAAATCACGAAACGCTTGCATAATCTGTTCTTCCTGCACTTGATGATTTTCTCGTTCTCTTTGGATTTCCTTAGCAAAATCCTCCATAACTTTTGATACACCTAATAGTTGCTCCGCTACTATTCTACGGTTTTCTTTCATTTGTTTTCGTAATTTTTGTCCTTCATAGAAGTGATCTAATTCACCCGCTACTAAATCCGTCACTTTCTTCCCTCTCACACAATGCTTGTCCCATTCACGAACTAACTTCCGATTATGCTGCAACGTCCCCTCTTCCGTTTCACTCATTATTTGTTTCATATAATCGTACGTTTTGTCGAAATTAACTACCCAGCATTGGTCCTTTTTAAAGCATGTTTGACATGTTTTTGCAGTAATTGTACTTAAGAACAAATCCGCTTCTGTCTCTTTATCTTCCTCCTCCACATATCCATATACAGAAAAGCTATTAGATAAAGCAGCAAATACATTGGCAAATTGATTAATTTTATTCGCTGTAACATCACGCATCCTTCTTAAATACTGTTGTTGATCTTGCGAATGTTCCTGTGTGCCTGGCATGAATTTAGCAATACGATCCATAACAAGTTTCGGTGTTAATAAGAAGAACATAATCGCCACACCAGATTCAATTAAAGTTGTCACAATGTTTGTTTGCTTGTCTACATATAGCGTAATCAAGCTCGTCCCAATTAATAAACCTAAACTAACACCTAAACGCTTCCCTTCTTTTAACAAACCACCAAGCAACCCAGAAAAAGCAAGTAGACTAAGTTGAGACAAACTGGAGACATTGGCTAAACTTAATATTAATCCAGTGACGACCCCCACTGTAGATCCTGTAGCAGCCCCCGCGATAAATGCAAACACGAGTACTAAATACCTAGTAAAAATATGTTGAATAGAAGCGTCATATACAAACCAATCTGTTGTACCTGTTAAAACAGATGCTAGTAATATAATTAAACAAACAATTTCTTCTGTCTCTAGCGCTTGTTGTTTACCTTTTCGTTCTACTAAAAGCGGAACACTTTGTAAAAATATCATAGTTAATACGAAGCTAAGCCCTGCCTCAATCGTACTAACGAGTAAATCGTACATGGTGACGGTTTGTTGCGCGAAGTATACGACAACTAAATGTGCGGTTAATGCGGAGATAAATACTTGGAATGGAACAAGTCCAACAGTTTTACGTGTAAACCGACTAAAGAAGATATTATAAATGAAGAAAGTAAAAATAGATGCAAAGGTAAAGAATAAATTATCTATCGAAACTGAAAGTGCGCCCCCCATAAGAGCCAAGAACGCGAGCGGCATTTTATCCCGCTTCATAACATAAACAGCAGCAAAAAACGGCAGTGCAAACGGTAAAATGTTTGTTAATATATATGCTCGTCCCAAAAGAAAACCAATAACAACAATAATAAATCCCCATCTAAAGAAAACCTGTTCAAACTTCATTCGCAGCTTACTCGTCCACTTTACTGCTCCAAGCTGACCCTCATTCATTGCCAATGCACTTGTATTCATAGTATTCCTTCCTGCTTTAGGCATATTTTTAACACCACCTGCATAGTTTAATTACTGTCATTATAAAAGATGATTATTGGGATTTTTGTCAAAACAACAGTTTTCACTTTTATAATCGTTCGACTTTTTATTCGAAATAACTCTACATATATACACGGTATGTAATTTATTCTTACTATTTAGATTGAACATTCAGAAAATATAGGGTGATTTTGTAGAAGTGTTGTATGTCTTAATTTATTTAACAAAAAAAGATCATGCAAATTTGCATGATCTTTTTAGGATGACCCGTACGGGATTCGAACCCGTGTTACCGCCGTGAAAGGGCGGTGTCTTAACCACTTGACCAACGGGCCGTTAAATTAAATATAGCGGCGGAGGGGATCGAACCCCCGACCTCACGGGTATGAACCGTACGCTCTAGCCAGCTGAGCTACACCGCCATGTCGTCTTATTTAACGGACAATTAGTATCTTACCTCAGATATATTTTAAAGTCAACACATCTTGAAAACTTTTTTAAAAATATATTTTCACATATAAAAAAGCACCCCGAGCAATCGCCCTGGGTACCTCTCTATATGCTAAGAATTAAACGTTCTTATTATCCGCGACGTGCGCCACGGCCACCACGTTTAGATTCTGTGTTACGCTTTAAAGAAGTTAAACGATCTTCACTGTCCTTTAAGAAACGTGCCATCTTTTGCTCGAATGTTTCTTTTGGAGCTCGTTCGTTACCGCCGCCACGGTTATCTCTGTTGAAAGAACGATTACGTTGTGGACGTCCAGAACGTTGTTGATCGCCACCGCCACCGCGTTGGTATTCACCACGTGGACGATCTCCTTCTGTTTTTTCACGCTCTTTCGCTTTTTTAATAGATAGACCGATCTTACCATCTTTTTCAACGTTAATAACTTTTACTTCTACTTGGTCGCCCACTTTTAAGTGATCGTTAATATCTTTCACATAATTATCAGCAACTTCACTAATATGAACAAGACCCGTTAAGCCTTCTGGCAGCTCCACAAAAGCCCCAAAATTTGTAATACCTGTTACTTTACCCTGTAACTTGCTGCCTACCTCGATTGACATAAAAAAAATGCTCCTCCTTAGTGGTTAAAAAGTCAAATTTTACTTTATTATATATAATCCTAAAATATAGTGTCAATAAGACATACTCTACTTAGAAACAGGAAAAATTATCTCCCCTTTTCCAGAGAAGAAATAATCCCTTCTAGCAATCTTTAATACGTACTCTTCATCATTTAACTTTTGAACTTCGTCTTTTAGACTCTTTTCTTTATTCGTTAATGAATCCAGTTCTTTTTTCATGTCCTTAACTTTTGCTTCTTTTGCTCTAATGGAACTGTTTTGTTGATAAAACGTTACACTAATACTCGCAATAATTGTAAAAGCAAAGACAAGAAAAACCGCTAAACGGCGATAAAGTCGCTTCCTGTTCTCATCCGTTTGTATTATATGCTCTTTAACAGGATTTGGACTCTGTTTTTCGATTGTTCTTTGTCTCAGTTCCCTCATTTCCGAGGTCCCCCTAACTTCTTTTTTATACGCCCCCATAATTGGAAGATGTGTCCCTTCAATTTTGCTATATATTGCAGGAACCCTACATGTTTCATTATAAAAAGTTTAACACGATTAGGGAGAAGTTTCCATATGAGCAAAGCAATAAATCGAACAGGCCAGAAAAAAACTTTCCATATGAAAAGTAATATCCAAATCACCATTTTCCATAACACATGTCCAATTGAAAGCAGTATACGAAATAAGAATAATATAAATGCAATAAATAGCTGCGCTATAATAATAACAGGTTTTATCATGAGTAGCTTTATAATTTGAACAAAAAAGTGTGTTGTTTGCATAAAAATATAGATGAGAAAATTTAACAGTCTCATGTATATTGCTTTCAATAAGCTTTGATATGCCGCAAAACCACATAATAATGCCAAAAATACATATATACGTAGTTCAGCTTCATTTACAAGAAGCAGTACATAAAAAACGAATAATGCTTGGACAATCCAAAATAGTATATCATGTATAAATACAAGCCAACGTTTACGTTCTTGCCGCTTTAAAAATCGTTGGTATGTATCTAAAGACGCTCCAATCCAAGCACCCATTCCGATCATTGAGAGCATCGTATACAACTGAATTGTTAGGCTCATTTAAACAACTTACTAAAGAATCCTTTAGTTTTCTCCCCTTGATTCTCATCAATATACAGCATCTCATGAACTTTCCCTTTAATCGATACAACACCTTTTTCTACATCTAAATTTTTCATTTGCAAATTTTGACCACGAATTGTTAAAAAACCCATTACGGTCTCAAGTAAAAACTCCTCGCTATCAAAACTCTCTACCTGCTTTACACCGGTAATATCAATTACACGCCTGCCACGCATAATAATATCATGCTCTACCGAAACATTTTGTTGATTAGAAGACATAGGTGAGTAACCATTATTCACGTAAATCCCCCCATAGATTTATACTAGCTAATAGTAATGTATGAAGGGATAATTGATTTTAGAACAAGCCTTCTTCAGCCTTTACTTTTTCTTCGCGAACTAAACTATACATATTTGCTGCATCTTCTTTTTTAGTCGTTTCTTTCAATTCGTTTATTTTTACAGTTACTATTTTTTGACCAAAACGAATTGTTAATTCATCAGCTACTTTTACATCTGAACTCGCTTTTGCCACTTGACCATTAATTGATATTCTTCCTTGATCAGCTACTTCTTTCGCTAATGTTCTTCTTTTAATTAAACGTGATACTTTTAAAAACTTATCTAGACGCATATCAAATCCCCCTATTAACGCTCTGTTTGTTTTGCCTCTTCCCATAAAACGTCTAACTGCTCTAATGATAAATCTTGCATCTCTTTATTCATTTCAGCTACCTTTGCTTCCATGTATAAGAAACGACCGACGAATTTCTCATTCGTTGAACGTAACGCCTCTTCGGGATCTATTTTATAATGACGAGCTATATTCACAAACGCAAATAGTAAATCGCCAAATTCACCTAACATTTTCGCCTCATCCATATTTGTAACTTCTTGTTGGAACTCTTGCCATTCTTCTAAGGCTTTCTCTATCATCGGTTGTACATCAACCCAATCGAAACCAACTTTGCCAGCTTTTTTCTGGATTTCATAGGCGCGTAGTAACTGTGGCAAACTTTTTGGAACCCCATTTAAAACAGATTCTTTCACGAATCCTTTTTCTTGTTTTTTAATTTCTTCCCAATTGGCAATTACTTCATCGGCATTATTTACATCCGTATTCCCAAATACATGCGGGTGGCGGCGAACCATTTTCTCAGATAAAGTTCGAATAATATCATCTATAGAGAACCAACCTTCATCCTCCCCGATTTGAGCATGCAACATAACTTGTAATAATATATCACCCAGTTCTTCTACTAAGTGATCATCATCCTCTTCATCAATTGCTTCCAACACCTCATAAGCTTCCTCAATTAAATACTTCTTTAAAGATTGATGTGTTTGCTTTTTATCCCACGGACAACCATTCGGTCCACGAAGGTCTGCAATAATTTCTCTAAGCACATCAAACTGTTGATACAAGGACGCACGTTCTTTAACTGGTGGTACATATACACTCGTTAAATTATTCAACTCTGTTTCATGATCTAACATGTACAACGGCACCTTTTTAACTTGTTCAAATGAAGTCCCTGCAGCTGTTACGATATACACTTCATAATCATCTGATAGCATCTCCATTAATGTTAATTTCACATCAGATGCAACGAATGCGTCATATACTTGGCAAAAGATTAAATGTTGACGTAATTCTAATTGTCCTCTTTCAAATGATGTGGCGTCAATTAATTGGAATCCTTCAATCGGATCAATCTTTAGACTCGCAAACATAGGATCAAGGAAACTTTGTCCACCTTCAATGCGCACTTCAACATTCGCTACTTCGCCTTTTTCCAACAGTAGCTGAACCGTTCTTTCCGCTACAAGCGGATGCCCTGGCACAGCATAGATGATTTCTGTGCCTTCAGCTTGTTCTAGCAATGTATTTGCGATTGTTTCATATACAATTTCAAATGTATCATGCGCTTCATATACACTGTCAAAGGCTGTATATTGTATACCTTCTTTCTCCAACTCTTCTATAACGGGATGTTCCTTCGTTCTAACAAACATGTGATCTGCTTCTTTTATTTTTCGATATACACCCATCGTTAACTGATCTAACTCACCAGCACCTAATCCTAAAATAGTAATGATTCCACTCACAACCTGCCACCTCTATCCACTCTTCTTCAATGAACCTTCTTTTTTCTCTTTTTTCATAACGGTTCCTATTTCCGCTTTTGTAAATACACGTAATTTTAAAATTAAAAACACATATGTTAATCCACCGATAGCTACACCTAACAATGCCTCAAGTGTTGCAATTCCTCTATGCCTTGTATCAATCACTAATCCAGACATTTGCATCACACGTATAAATATTATTAATACAAACCCCATACCGATACCACTAATAATTACACCTAACATATTACGCTTATCGATAAGCGATTCGGATACAGCTTGCATAAGTAATGCACTATTTAGCACAGAAATTACAATTAACGCAACTAGTGTTGCAATTGCAGCTCCCTTCACACCAAAATACGGCATTAATGTATAATTTAAAGCTAACTTTAAACAACCCCCAAATATAACGAATATTGCTGGTTTTAATGTTTGTCCTAACCCTTGCAAAATAGAAGCAATTGTAATCGACAATGAACTAAATAAAATAGATAAAGATAAAATGGATAAAACATCTGACCCATCACTATTTTCAAACAACATAATATTCGTAGGCTGAATAATACAAGTTAATCCAATGGCAGCTGCAAATCCAATAACAAATGTTATTTTCATTGCTAACTTTACCTTTTCTCGAATAAAGGAAAGATCTCCTCTTTCCTTCGCCGCTGTAATAATTGGAATAAGTGACAATGAGAAAGAAGTTGTCACGACAGTACCTAATTGCATAAGCGGGATACTTCTGTCGTAAACACCTTTTAATACCTTTGCACTTTCAGCTTGCTCTCCTGCCCCAATAAGTAAGGAATAGAAGGAAATGGAATCAGCCATTTGTATAAAAATAAGTACTAAGTTACTAACACAAATCGCCAATCCCTGCCAAAACAGAATTTTAATGATCCTCTTTTTCCCCTTAATTCTCTTTACACTCTTGAAAAATATAGAACGAAAGTCATGACGCATATAAAGTACAAGTACGATAATCCCAATCAGTCCGCCTGCGATTGAACCTAACATAGCACCTGCACCGACTGTATATAAATCAAATCCGCGAGCAATTAGGAATAGAGATAAAAATACAATAATAGAAACACGAATTGTTTGTTCTATCACTTGCGAAACAGCTGTTGGCATCATATTATTGAACCCCTGAAAATATCCTCTTGCTACAGATAAAAACGGCATCAATATGAATGAAAATGAAATAACACGTAATAACTTATCTAAGTGTATATCTCCCATGGCTGTTGCAATTGCTTCGGCACCAAAAAATAATGTAAAAAAGCCTACGAAACCAATTCCTAATAAAAACCAAAAAGATACACAGATAATTTCTTCTGCTTCTTGTTGTTTCCCTTGCTCTAATCGTTCCGCAACCATTTTTGAAATTATAATGGGGAACCCATAAGTAGCTAAAATTAAACAAAATCCATAAAACGGATAAATTTGTTGGTAAATATAAAAACCAATATCACCCGCTATATTTTGATATGGAATACGGTAAAAAGCGCTTAATACCTTTGTAACAAAACTTGCGATTGTTAATATAATAGCCCCACGCCAAAAGGCTTGATACTTCTTCGATTCCATACAAGAAAACTCCTTTTTCTATTCTCACCCCTCGTATTATATCATAAAGAAAAGGACAAGCTTCCTTGCCTACACGAGTAATAATACGTTCGTGCAACGATAGAAATGTTCAACGAAAAAAGGTAGCAAAGTGCTACCTTCATTCAATATACATATATCTCCAAATATTTGATTTCTCAAGAAGAAATATCATAATTAGGAAAGATTGCTACTTCTAAAATTCGATATAGCCTTACTGCTCCATTTGTTTCGCTAAAAAGCTTGCAGCTGTATTTACTGACTTATGCTCTACTTCACTTATAATAGCCTCTTTAGAGAAGATAACAACAGCTCCAATTGGATCCCCATTCGCAACAATCGGGCCAATTGTATAGGAACTCACTTTTTCTGTTACTCCATCAATAATTGAAATTTCGCTTTCATCTGTCATAATTACAGACTTACGCTCTTCCATTGTCTTCTCAATTAAATCGCCAACACTTTTATTTAAGTATTCTTTTTTAGATACGCCTGCTACTGCGATAATAGAATCACGATCGCATACAAGCACATTATGTCCTAAGCTATCGTATAAAGCTTCCGTATATTCCTTTGCAAAATTACCTAGTTCACTAATTGGAGAATATTTTTTCAAAATCACTTCTCCATCGCGATCAACAAATATTTCTAGTGGGTCTCCTTCTCGAATACGTAAAGTTCTACGAATTTCCTTCGGGATTACTACCCTACCTAAATCATCAATTCGACGTACGATTCCAGTTGCTTTCATTCTAATGCTGCCTCACTTTCTACTGATGATCAAAGTGGTGAATTTACCTGTTCATGTAAAAATCACCAACTGTTAGACATAGTATTTTACACATTAGTTCTTCTATGCACGCCGAATTGTATTTTTTTATCTTATATTAGGCATTTATGACTTCTTTTTTTACATCTGGTAGGCCTTTTAATAAATTTTCAGCAATTGTTAACCACTTCGATGTCTCTAAGCCATTTGTTTTCATAACGATTTTCAATTGCGATCCTTCCATTCCTAGACCAATCATACGTCCAAAACTATTTCCAAGCATGAATAATTTTCCACCATCAATATTTTGACTTGCTTGTTCTGAGAACAGAATTGTCACTTCAAATTTATTTTGCTTAATTAACTCAATTTGTTCTTTCATTGCCAATACTTTAATATTTGCAATTTGCAATAAGTAACCAACTTCTTGCGGGTAATCACCAAATCTATCTATCATCTCTTCCTGCAACTCTTCAATATCCTCAATTGCAGAAACACCTCTAAACTGTTTATACATCATAATCTTTTGTTTACTATCTGAAATATAAGCATCTGGTAAATATGCATCTACTTCTAAATCAATTTCAACATTAACTGTATTTTCAACCCCATCTGTTCCTCTACGCTGTTCAATTGCATCTTTTAACATTTGAGAATATAGATCAAATCCGACAGAATCAATAAATCCATGCTGTTCGGCTCCTAACAAGTTACCTGCACCACGAATGGATAAGTCTCTCATCGCAATTTTGAAACCTGATCCAAGCTCTGTGAACTCTTTAATGGCTTGCAGACGCTTCTCTGCAACTTCTGATAACACTTTATCTCGTTTGTATGCAAAGTATGCATATGCAACACGATTAGAACGTCCAACACGACCACGAAGCTGATACAACTGCGATAATCCCATACGATCTGCATCAAATACAATTAACGTATTTACATTCGGAATATCTACACCCGTCTCAATAATTGTTGTACTTACAAGAACATCATGCTGCCCTTCTAAAAACGATAGCATAACAGACTCTAATTCACCTTCGTTCATTTTCCCATGTGCATACGTTACACGCGCGTCTGGAACTAACATCGAAATTTCATCTGCTTTTCTTTCGATATCCTCCACACGATTATATAGGAAGTAAATTTGCCCACCTCTTGCAAGCTCTCGTTCTATCGCTTCTCGCATTAACGCTGGATTATACTCTACTACATACGTTTGGACTGGGAAACGATTTTCTGGTGGTGTCTCAATAACAGATAAGTCACGCACACCAAGCATAGACATATGGAGTGTACGCGGAATCGGAGTTGCCGTTAATGTTAACACGTCAACATTTGCTTTTAATTGTTTAATTTTTTCTTTATGTGTTACACCAAACCTTTGTTCTTCATCAATAATAAGAAGACCTAAATCTTTATAAGTAACATCTTTAGATAAAATACGATGCGTTCCGATTACGATATCTACCGTACCATCTTTTAAGCCTTTAATTGTTTCATTTTGCTGTTTTCTCGTACGGAATCTACTTAATAATCCTATGTTGATTGGATAATCTTGAAAACGCTCTCGAATTGTTTCATAGTGTTGTTGTGCAAGGATCGTTGTTGGCACTAAAATTGCAACTTGTTTTTCATCCATAATTGCCTTAAATGCCGCACGGATAGCTACTTCCGTCTTTCCATATCCTACATCACCACAGAGAAGCCTATCCATCGGACGTCCACGTTCCATATCTTTCTTAATCTCGTCAATAGAACGTAATTGATCCTCTGTCTCTTGATATGGGAAAGAAGATTCAAATTCTTGTTGTTCTGCCGTATCTGGTGTATATGCATAACCCTTCGAAGCTTCGCGCTCAGCATATAGTTTAATTAGGTCATCCGCAATATCTTGTACAGATTTTTCAACTTTCGTTTTGACCTTTTTCCAATCATTTCCACCCAATTTATAAACTTTAGGATCCTTACCTTCAGATCCTACATATTTCTGCACTTGGTCAATTTGTTCAATTGGAACGTATAACTTATCATTACCTTGATATTTAATATTCAAGTAATCTTTATGAACACCATTAATCTCTAGTGTCTCGATACCTAAGAATTTACCTATACCATGATTTACATGAACTACATAATCTCCAACTTTTAATTCCGAATAACTTTTAATACGTTCAGCATTAGATAACTTCTGCTTACGTTGTGATTTTTTAACTTTTTTATGAAAAAGCTCTTTTTCAGTAATAACAACAAGCTTTTGCATCGGCATTTCAAATCCTGCATGTAAATCACCTACAGCAATTTGTAACCTTCCAGGCAATAATATATCTGTGCCCTCTACGATATCTGCCTCAATATCATAATCACTTAAAATATGTTGTAGTTTTTTTACACGTTCATCATCTGTGCCGAGTACAACAGTCGTAAAATGCCCTTCGTTCCATCTATCAATTTCAGTTTTCAACAACTGCATCTGCCCATGGAAATCTTGCATTGTTTTACATGTCACATTCACAATGTTTTGCGGATGTGTATGTGCTATATGACGTAAGAATAACGTTAAATATACAAAACTTCTTTTTTTATGATGAAGAAATTCCTCAAACGAGTGTGAGAAAGATAAATCTTGAATAATTGTTCCCTCACCAAGAAGTGATATATACCATTCCGCCTCTTCCGTTTCAAGATGTGATGCCGTTTCTTGAATACGGGAAATCTCATCTAAAACCACAATACCATCTTCTGGTAAATAATCTATCAGACTAGCAGGTTCTTTATAGAAAATAGATAAATATTTAAACATCTGTTCTATACTTTGCCCGTTTTTTAACATCTCAATTTCATGACTTACCGTTTCAAGCACTGTAGTCTTCAATTTATCATCGGAAAGTTTTTGCATCGTCTTAGTCAAGCCTTCCTCAAGATGCTCAATTCCCGACTTCAATTCTTCCTGTGAAAATAAAAACTCTGTTGCTGGACCAAATCTAACACTTTCTTTTTTATCTTGAGAGCGCTGTTCATCCACATCAAATAATCGAATAGAATCAACTTCTGTATCGAAAAATTCAATACGAAATGGTAACTCTTCAGTTAATGGGTAAATATCTAATATTCCCCCGCGCAAACTGAATTCCCCAGGAGCTTCTACCATCGACTTACGCTCATAACCAATATGATGTAAAGTATGCAAGAATGTATCTAAATCAATCTCTTGCCCTAGATTGATTTCGATTTGCCTTTGCTTCCACAACTCTTTCATTGGTAAAAATCTGCGTAGTCCTGCAACTGGCGCTACAATAATCCCGTTCTCTCCTGCCGCTAAACGATTCAATACTTCAATACGTTGCGCCTTCAATTCTGGGCTTGCAACACCAATTTCTGATGCTATCAATTCATTTACTGGGTATAACCACACATCTTTTTCACCAAGTAACGCCACTAAATCTTCATGCACTTTTTGTGCTTGATATAAATTATGCGTCACAATAAGTTGTGATTTTTTTGTTTTTTTATATAAGGCCGCCATTAATAACGAACGAGAAGAGGTTGCCATACCTGATACAAGTTGTTCTTTTAAACCATCTTCTAATCCATTAATAACCGATTGGATCTCTTCATTTTTATAAAATTGCTCTAATAAGCCTATCATTTTCAAAACCCCTCTCAACATAAAGAGCAAGCCACTATATTTTATGCAAATATTTTGGAAAAAGAAAACAGAAAAATGCTTTGGACATGCCAAAGCGACAACATTTTATTGCAGAAATTTTTCATATTCATAATACTCAGGATAAGATGCGAGCGTTTCTTGACACGATTCACAAATCGTTTTTATATATATATTTCCATTCTCATGAAAATGAATCATCTCTACTACTTCTTGCTCTGTTAGTTGAAATAAAACGTCGCTATACACTTTTTCTGCGGTAACGGAGCCTACATTACTCCCGCAATGTCTGCAATAATAATACCCTTCCATACTAGCCTCCTAAAAATCCAATTACTACTAGTATGGGTAAAAGCAAGACAAAATATTCCCAATCATACCCTTAACTATTGAAGGTATTCATGATTTGAAGAAAAGGTTTATTTAACCATTCTTCACATGCATCCGCTGCTTTTTCAATAGAATGACTCACATCAGGAATTTCTTCCGATGTAAAACGTCCTAATACGTAATCTACTACCTTCATGCCATTTTTCGGACGATCAATTCCCATGCGGATACGTTGAAACTCTTGTGTTCCTAAATGTGAAATTGTTGATTTCACACCATTATGTCCACCAGCACTACCTTTCATACGAAGGCGTAATTTACCTACAGGGATGTCTAAATCATCGTACAGAACAACGAAGTCCTCAACATCAATTTTATAGTAATCCATGAGTGGTCGAATACTTTCCCCAGATAAATTCATATATGTAAGTGGCTTTAATAAGATTACTTTTTCTCCATTAACAAATCCTGCACCAAATATTCCTTTAAATTTTTGTTCATTCAAAGAAATATTCCAACGCTTCGCAAGTTCATCAATCGCCATAAATCCAATATTATGCCTTGTTAATTCATATTCTCTACCCGGGTTCCCAAGTCCTACTATCAATTTCATTCTTGTACCACTACTTTCTTTTTTCGATACGAAAAGACGTAACCAATCTTGGTTACGTCTCATTCTATCCAATTAATTGAATAATACACTTACAGATTCTTCTTCGTATACACGAATGATTGCTTCTCCGATTAGTGGAGCAACTGAAAGTTCATGTACTTTGTCGATTTTCTTCTCTTCTGGTAATACGATAGAGTTTGTTACAACTAACTCTTTAATATTTGAGTTTTGGATACGCTCAATTGCTGGACCAGATAATACTGGGTGTGTACAGCAAGCATATACTTCAGAAGCACCGTTCTCAACAAGAGCGTTTGCTGCTAATGTAATTGTACCAGCTGTATCAATGATGTCATCAATTAAAATTGCTGTTTTACCTTCAATATTACCGATAATGTTCATTACCTCTGATACGTTCGGACGAGGACGACGCTTATCAATAATAGCGATTGGTGCTTTTAGGCGATCTGCCATTTTTCTAGCACGAGTTACCCCACCGTGGTCAGGTGACACGATTACGATATCTTTAAGACCTTTTGTTTCAAAGTAATCTGAAAGAATCGGTACACCCATTAGGTGGTCGATTGGGATATCAAAGAACCCTTGAATTTGTGGAGCATGTAAATCTAGAGTGATTACACGAGTTGCACCTGCTGTTTCAAGCAAGTTTGCTACAAGTTTCGATGTAATTGGTTCACGAGAACGCGCTTTACGGTCTTGACGCGCATAACCATAGTAAGGAATAACAATATTAATTGTTTTTGCAGATGCACGTTTTAATGCATCGATCATAATAAGTAATTCCATGATATGTTCGTTTACTGGGAAGCTTGTAGATTGAATAATGAATACATCGCAACCACGGATACTTTCTTCAATGTTAATTTGAACTTCTCCATCACTAAAACGATCAACAGAACATTTTCCTAGTCCTACTCCAATGTGCTTTGCAATTTGCTCAGCAAGTTCCTTATTAGAGTTTAAAGAGAATACTTTCAAATTAGAATTTAGATATTGAGTCGACATCTAGATTAACCCTCCACATTATGATTTTTTCTTATTCAGCAATTGATCAACATAGTCTTCTTTGTTAACTTGACGTGCACGTGCTACAGATAATGCTTTTGATGGAACATTCTCTGTAATTGTAGAGCCTGCTGCCACATAAGCACCATCTTCAACTGTTACAGGAGCGACAAGGTTTGAATTACATCCAATAAATACCCCGTTACCAATCACAGTTTTGAATTTATTCTTACCGTCATAGTTCACCGTAATTGAACCACAACCAAGATTCACGTCTTCTCCAACTTGTGCATCCCCGATATAACTTAAGTGTGAAGCTTTACTTCTATTACCAAAAACAGTTTTTTTGATTTCCACGAAGTTTCCAACGCGTACTTCATCTCCAATAACTGAATCTGGGCGAATATGTGCAAATGGACCAACCGATACTTCTGTACCAAGTTTACTATCATGTACAGTAGATTGTCGAATTGTCGTACGATCTCCAATTTCACTATCGCGAATTACTGTGTGCGGTCCAATTTCACAATCAGAACCAATTACAGTATTCCCCTCAATAATTGTTCCTGGATGAAGAACTGTATCACTACCGATAATTGCATCAGCAGAAATATACGTGTTACTTGGATCAATAATTGTAACACCATTTACCATGTTTTTACGGTTGATACGGTTTTTCATAATAATTTCCGCTTGCGATAGAGCGACTCTGTCGTTAACACCTAACGTTTCATCGAAGTGCTCTGTTTGATAAGCCGATACGATATGACCTTCATTTTTTAAAATCTCAATAACATCTGGCAGGTAATATTCACCTTGTACGTTATCATTTGAAACTTTAGAAAGTGAGGCGAATAAAGCTTTATTATCAAAACAATACGTACCTGTATTGATTTCTTTAATAGCTAATTCTTTCTCATTGGCATCTTTATGCTCAACAATCTTTTCAACATGACCATTCTCATTACGAACGATACGACCATATCCAGCAGGTTCTTCTATGTAAGCTGTTAGCACCGTTGCCATTGCCCCTGCTTCTTTATGTTGCTGAAGCAATGCCTCCATTGTTTCAGCAGTTATTAGCGGCGTATCACCACAAATAACTAAAGTTGTTCCTTCTTCATTTGCAAGTACACTTGCAGCTTGATCGACAGCGTGTGCTGTACCAAGTTGTTCTGCTTGTAATGCAAACTCACTTACGTTTCCTAGCTGTTCTTGTACCATTTCAGCACCATGTCCTACGACTGTTACAAGTTTCTGCAATCCTAATTGCGTTACTTGATCGACAACATGCTGTACCATAGGTTTTCCACATACAGGATGAAGCACTTTGTATAGCTTAGACTTCATACGTGTGCCTTTGCCTGCAGCTAGAATCACTGCAAATCTGTTTGACATATAGACCCTCCATCGCAACCTATTTATCCATTAACGATATTATCCTAAATCATCATATATTTCAAGAAACACATTTTAACTATTAAATTTTACCATAATTCTTATACGATGTTTTACTCTTTAGTATCTTTTTTAAGAAATAAGCTATACTATTTAAAATGATTTTGAAAAAATTAGAAGTTTTCCTCTTCACTTTAATAAATTCAGAATTTTCCGTACAAAAAATAGATAAAACCACACAAAAAAACAAACTCCTGTAAATGCTTACAGGAGTTTGTTGCAAAATTATAGGGATTTCTTTAAAAAGCCCTTTTCATTCGAATTTTACGAAGCACCCGCTTCTTCAAACTCAACCTCTTCTAACTCGCCTAAACGATGATACTCTGTTAAAACCGCATCTTGAATTTTAGAGCGTGTATTAGAATTAATTGGATGTGCAATGTCACGGAATTCTCCATCTGGAGTACGTTTACTTGGCATTGCTACAAATAATCCATTATTACCATCAATTACACGAATATCATGAACAACAAATTCATGGTCTAGAGTAATAGAGGCAATTGCTCTCATGCGGCCTTCTGTGTTTACGCGGCGTAATCTTACGTCAGTCACTTCCATCTTGTGTTCACCACCCTTTTCTAAATAAGCGATATATTTGTATAAATTCCACAAAATTTCTATTTTCCCTTTAATTTTTTAAAAATTTTTAAGATAAAAATTTTTAATGTAATTGAATATAGAGATTAGTGGAGGTTATCGCTTACAAAAGATTACTTAACTAGGGCAATTACTTCGATTTCAATTGAAACATCTTTCGGTAATTTTGCTACTTGTACACAAGAACGAGCTGGCTTATGAGTAGAGAAATAAGAGCCGTATACTTCATTAACAGCATTAAAATCATCCATATCTTTTAAGAATACTGTTGTTTTTACTACTGTATCAAATGAAGCACCTGCTTCTTCTAATACCGCTTGTAAATTTTGAAATACTTGCTCTGTTTGTACTGTCACGTCTCCTGCTACAAGCTCTCCACTTGCAGTTAACGGAATTTGTCCTGAACTGTAAAACATATTATTTACAATAATCCCTTGTGAATATGGTCCAATTGCTTGTGGTGCATTGCTTGTTTGAACAACTTTCATATTTTTTCACCCTTTTATTATTTATTTTTACTCTTTAAAAATAGTGCACGAAAAGCAGTTTGTCCATCTATTTTATAATTTATAAATAGAATAAAAAAAAGATAAAGCGATCTGCTTTACCTTTTTACTCAGCCTCTACAAGCCCTTCATCAAATGGTGCCAGTGAATAATTTCCCTTTTCCACTTGAATCGCTTTTTCTTTCACATCAACTTCTGATAGACGAATTAATGATACAAAATTATTAATTAGTCGTTCTTCAATATCCGTGGATTCTACTAATACACCAATACCAACAACATTAGCCTTAAACTCTTCTAACATACTCATCATACCTTGAATTGTCCCGCCGGCTTTCATGAAGTCATCAATAATTAAAACATTTGATCCCTCTGGAAGGCTACGCTTTGCTAACGTCATTGTTTGAATTCGCTTAGAAGAACCTGATACATAGTTAATACTAACAGTTGGGCCTTCTGTTACCTTATTATCTTTCCTTGCAATTACTACCGGTACATCTAAGTAATTTGCCACCGCATAAGCAAGTGGAATCCCCTTCGTTGCCACCGTCATAACCGCATCAATTGGTTGCCTAGCAAAAACAGAAGCAAACAAACGACCTGCGCCATTAATATGGCGAGGATTACTTAAAAGATCTGTCATATATAAATAACCACCAGGCAAAATACGATCTGTATTTTCAAATAAGCTACAAAGCTCACCAATAATTAGATCTGCCTCTTCCTCACTTATATATGGTATATATTTCACTCCTCCTGCTGCTCCTGGTACCGTTTGCAATGTGCCGACCCCTTGTTGTTCAAACGTTTGCTTAATAATAACTAAATCTTCACTAATGGAAGACTTAGCTGATTGATACCTTTCAGCAAAAAAAGTGAGAGAAACTAGCTGACGAGGGTTTTGTAACAAGTAATACGTCATATCGACTAATCTTGTACTTCGTCTAATTTTCATACTCTCACCTCAAATCACGAATATTCTAAACAAATCATAACGTATTATACGTCTTTATTCAAGCGTTTCTCGCTCTCCTAATAAACGTACTGCGTATACTTGTTCACAAAATCCTTTTAATCCGTTATATATACGATGCATTCGCGAATCATGGTGCACAAGACCAAATACGGTTGGGCCACTTCCACTCATTAATACGGCATCCGCCCCAAATCGCTTCATCTGTGCCTTAATACGTGCAACTTCAGGATGCATCGCAAACGTTACATCTTCTAAAACATTACCAACAGCATCACAAATCCCTTTGTAGTCCCCAGCATTTATGACGTTAACCATTTTATCTACATTTGGATGTGTAACTCGATTTAACTTTAAATTTCCATACACATCAGCAGTAGATACACCAATATGGGGTTTTGCTAAAATAACCCAACAAGAAGGTGGAGTTTTTATGTGCTCAATTTGCTCTCCTCTTCCAGTGGCAATTGCTGTCCCACCATATACACAAAACGATACATCTGATCCGATTTTTGCGCCAAGCTCTGCTAACTGATCAATTGTAAGCCCTAAATTCCATAATTTATTAAGGCCACGTAATGTCGCTGCTGCATCACTACTTCCACCTGCTAATCCAGCTGCTACTGGAATCGTTTTTTCAATAGTAATAGATACGCCTTTTTTCACATTAAACTTCTCTTTTAATAATTTCGCTGCTTGATAAGCTAAATTTCTTTGGTCGTCTGGGACATACCGATTATGGGATAAAATTTCAATACGGTCTTCTGCTAATTCCATTAGTTCTAAACGATCCGCTAAATCAATTGTTGTCATAATCATTTTCACTTCATGATATCCGTCTTGTCTTTTTCCCAGTACATCTAACGACAGATTAATCTTTGCTGGTGCTTTCACTAGTAGCTTCAATCTATTCACCCACTCTATGTACTCAATCTTTTATCGTTTATTTTACCATAAATTTATAGTAAGACGATGACACTTCCCTAATTATAACGAAAAGCATTCAGAATGAAACTACTTATGTAAAATGATGGCACCTTTTCGAGTACAAAAAGCCGAGGAATCACTCCTCGGCTACCGTAGCATAGAAAGTATCTTACAACTACTGGTTTTGTTTCATTAATTGCTGTTCTGCAATTTCTATAGCACGTTTCACCATGTTACCAGCATCTTTCGCACGAATTCCGCCCCAGCCTTCTTTCTGAACAACATCATAAAAGCCTAGCTCTTTTGCAAGCTCTTCTTTAAATTGATTTGACATGACACCTCTTCGTCTACTCAATGCAGAGTCCCTCCTTATTTTGCTACGGTATAATTAGTATGCAAAATAATATAGCTTTTCATTTGTGGGAATATATGTAACGATACATGAATTATAAAATCACTTCATTATGAGGTTCACCATAAAACGTTAACTCTACTGTCTCTGTTAAAACATCCGCATAGCTATATGATACACGTTGCAACGCATCTTCTTGCTGATCCAATTGTACAACAAAAACAGAACGGTACGTTTCTGCAAGTACACCTGATTGTTCTACTGTTTTTCTTCTCCCACTATTTGCCTTTAACATCAGTCTCTGTCCAAGATGGTGATCTAATTCGCTTTTAATTTCATCTAAACGTTTTGACATATACTTCGTTACACCTCGCTGTAATTTAGATTGAACACTTAAAACACGATATATCTATCCCAATTATTAACCGCAACTCACAGACAATATCATTATAAAAGCATCATGCGTTCAAATAGATAGAAGAAATACTATATTGTAAAAGTATCATTATGTAGTCTGCGCGTTCTTGTCTCTTTTTATCCAAGCTGATTTAAATCCTTCCCATACAAAAAAGCAAGATACATATGTACCTTGCTTATTCTTCATAATGTTGAAAGGGTAATCCAGTTCGTAAAATCCCCCTCGTCTCAATCCCGCCAAGTCCCTTTTCGCCGGTAATCGTATTACGTACAACATCCCATACATTTACTCTTTCCATAAATGACGTAAAACTAATTTTACCAACCACATATACAGGATCTAGTGCGTGAATATTAATTCTAGATGGTGAACTAGCAAAGTTAGCACCTGCTCGAATTAATGCTTCAAAGTGTGATTGGCATGCCCCAGCAAAAATAACGAGTTGATCCAATGATGGATATTTTTTTCTCACTTCTCGAACAGCCTGTACAAAATGCCTTGAATGCCTATATGCTGCTAAATCTCCCTTTACCCCTTTTGATTTTGTATATGCATCGTGCCCCGTAATAACTAAAATGTCTGGACGAAAATGATCTATTAAATCTACTACCTTTTCATGCATCTCTGTTTCTTTACAATGAATACCTTGTACAGGAACACCAATTTTATTATATAAGTCTAAGCACTTGCGCAAATATAACGGGTCCCCATCTATATGCAATACACGTCCTGGCATTTGAAAATAATTCACCTCACTTGTATATCCACCCGTTGAAGTGTGTTCATGCCTTTGTTTCATTAATACATAATCTTGTTGAAACAAACGATACGTACGCTCCATCGTTTCTTTCTCACGCTTCGCTCTTTTTTTATGCTCTCGTTGATCTATACTAATTAAATCTTCAAGTGGCGCATCTGCCACCAGTCTAATTTCCTCTCCAAATAATATAGCTATCTCGCCTTTTATTTCTATAATACGAAAAAGGATATCCCTATTATGAGAATATCGTTCCACTAATTCTCCAACATGTAAAACCATTCTCCTACCTCCAAACTCGTTAGGCCATCTTACCTGTTTTTAAAGTATGAATGTAGGAGAGGAAAGGTGACAAAAGGGACAGTTCAAGTTGAACTGTCCCTTTTCTATTCTTATGACAATTTATGAAGAACTAATGCATTACTTAATGTTGCAAACTCCTCGATAGATAGCGTTTCGCCTCTTCGTTTTGGATCAATTCCTATTTCTGTTAAAATTCGATCCAACAGCTCTTTATCTTTCGGGAAACCATTTAAATTATTTGATAAATTATTCATTAAAGTTTTACGACGCTGTGCAAAACTTGCTCGTACTACTTCAAAGAAGAATGCCTCATCTGTTACTTCTACAACTGGTTTCGGGCGCTTTAGGAGACGAATAATCGCAGAATCAACATTTGGTTGTGGCACAAACACTGTACGTGGTACAGTCATAACTGTTTCTACCTCTGTATAATACTGAATAGCAATGGATAAAGAACCATACTCTTTCGTTCCAGGTTTAGCAGCTAAACGATCTCCAACTTCTTTTTGCATCATAACAACAAATCCACGAACCGGTAATTTCTCTTCCAACAATTTAAATAAAATTGGCGTTGTAATATAGTACGGTAAGTTCGCTACTACCATTACATCTTGCCCTTCCTCAAATTGCTCACTAAACACCTCATGTACATCTGCCTTTAGTACGTCTTTATTTATAACTGTAACGTTGCTATATGGAGCTAACGTCTCATCTAAAATCGGTAATAACCTCTGATCAATTTCAAAAGCTACTACTTTTTTAGCACGCTTCGCTAATTGTTCTGTTAACGCACCGATACCTGGTCCAATTTCAATTGCACCACTTTCTGAACAAATTTCAGCGTGATCGACAATACGATTTAATACATTCGTATCAATTAAAAAATTTTGTCCTAAACTTTTTTTGAATGAAAATCCATACTTTTCAACAATGTCTTTCGTACGATTTGGCGTTGCGATATCCTTCATTTTCTTTCCTCCTGTATGACTTGCTTATAAGCTTCTGCAAACGATTCTTTTGAAACTTGAAACATTTGTAAACGTTTATGTAACTGTTTTGCGTTTGTATAACCAATCTTTAATAGCTTACCCATTCTTTCTCTGCGACTCTTTGCCATTTCTCCGCCCACTAAGCCTGCATCGACTAAATCGCTCCAACTAATTTCACTTGTGTAAGCTTCCATTTCTTCATGTATATTCTCTAAAGCACGGCGAATTGATTCATTAGAAGCATGTTCAATCCCGACACCCTTTTTCCTTTTGGCAAGTGCTTCTTCCTTCGGTAAAAAAGCATGTTTACATCCAGGCACCTTATCAGAAATAATTTTTCGAATACGCTCTCCAGGATAATCCGGATCTGTGAAAATAATAACGCCCCGTTTTTGCAGCGCTAATTTAACTTGCTCAATAACATGATCACCGATTGCTGAACCGTTCGTTTCAATTGTATCCGCATCAACAGCACGCTTAATCGCAACTGTATCATCTTTACCTTCTACAACGATAATCTCTTTAATTTTCATGCTTGCCTCCACACTCGTTTCGTCTCTACTTAGTAAAACAAAAAAATGACGACTTTTCCATTATTATTTTCCCCATTCTTACATTTTAAAAAATAGAATGTCCCAAACTTTGTTCTCTCTTCTTATTGTAACACTTCCTCATTCGCCCTTATTTTTTCACAAAAATAAAAAAGAATGGGTTCTCCCACTCCTTTTTATTCAACACCAAATAAAGCTTTTGCATTTTTTGTTGTTATTTCTGCTACTTCCTCATAAGAAATTCCTTTTAAATTCGCAATTTCTTCTGCTACGAGTTTTACATAACTCGGTTCATTTCGTTTTCCTCGAAATGGATGTGGTGTTAAATATGGACAATCTGTCTCTATCAACAATTTCTCTAATGGAATCTCCACAGCAACTTCTTTCGGCTTCTTAGCATTTTTAAATGTAACTGGTCCGCCTAACGAAATTAAAAAGTTCATATCAACACATCGCTCTGCTACTTCTACGCTGCCGCTAAAGCAATGCATAATGCCTCCCACTTCAGCTGCATTCTCTTCTTCTAGAATATCAACAATATCTTGAGTTGCATCGCGGTTATGTATAATAATCGGCAATTTCACCTTTTTGGCTAATGCAATTTGTTTACGGAATACTTCCTTCTGTATTTCTTTTGGAGACTTATCCCAATGATAATCTAATCCCATCTCTCCAAGTGCAACGACTTTAGGATGAGAAGCAAGTTCTTCTAACCAAGCTAGATGTTCTTCTGTCATGTCAATTGCATCAACTGGATGCCATCCAACTGCAGCGTAAATAAAATCATAAGTTTCAGCTAATTCAATCGCCTTTTTTATCGTTACTTCATCAAAACCAACAACAACTGTATAGGTAACTCCCGCTTCTTTCATTCGTGCAATAACCTCTTGCAAATCTTCTTCAAATTGCTCTGCATTCAAATGTGAATGTGTATCAAACAACATAATACATAACTCCTTTTATATTGAAATCAAGTTTATTCTAAAAAATAAGCTCTTTAATAACTTAACGATAACAATACTATAATTTTAATGCAAAAATAGAGAGTGTAAAAAGAAAAAAGACGCTTCACACATGTTACACGTGAAACATCTCTTTTCTTGTCTTAATTACTTGATCTTTGTACCGTTTGGTAGATTTTGGTCGATTGATGCTAATGATAATACGCCATTCTCTTCACCCGCTAAAATCATACCTTGTGATAATTCACCGCGTAATTTTACAGGTTTTAAGTTTGTTACACAAATAACCTTTTTACCTTTTAGGTCTTCCGGCGAATAGAATTTTGCAATTCCTGAAACAACTTGACGCTTTTCTGTACCTAAATCCAGCTGAATTTTTAACAACTTATCTGCTTTTTTCACAGGTTCAGCTGATAGTACTTCAGCTACGCGTAATTCTACTTTAAAGAAATCATCAATTGTAATTTCTTCTGCTTTCGGTTCTTCTTCTTTTTTCTCTTCTACTTTAGGAGCGGAGCTTTTCATTTGTTCTTTAATGTACCCTACTTCTACTTCCATTTCTAAACGCGGGAAAATCGGGTTTCCTTTTTCTACTTTTGTTCCAGCTGGAATACAGCCAATTGTAGATAGGCTTTCCCAAGATTTATGTGCCTCTTCAGTAAGTCCAAGCTGAGCAAACATCTTACTTGGTGCTACTGTTAGGAACGGCATAAGCATAATACCTGTTTGACGGAGCACCTCTGCTAAGTGAGCCATTACAGAAGCTAATTTTTCACGATCATTCTCATCTTTCGCTAATACCCACGGTTGTGTTTCATCAATATATTTATTTGCACGGCTAACCAATTGCCAAATTGAACTTAGCGCTACAGAGAATTCCATATTCTCCATTGCCTCTTCTACTTTTTTCAATGTATCTTTTGCAAACGTTACTAACGTTTCATCGAATTCCGTTACATTTGCTTTAAATGCAGGGATTTCTCCGTTAAAGTACTTATCAATCATAGCTACTGTACGATTTAATAAGTTACCTAAGTCATTTGCTAAATCGAAATTAATGCGCTCCACAAATCCTTCTGGTGTGAATACGCCATCAGATCCGAATGGAACTTCACGAAGTAAGTAATAACGTAATGCATCTAATCCGTAACGATCGATTAAAGTAACTGGATCTACTACGTTTCCTTTTGACTTACTCATCTTTCCATCTTTCATTAAAATCCAACCATGAGCAAAGATTTTTTTCGGAAGAGGTAAATCTAATGCCATTAAAATGATTGGCCAATAAATTGTATGGAAACGAACGATTTCTTTTCCAACTAAATGTACATCAGCTGGCCAGAATTTCTTATACATCTCTTCATTTTCTGTTCCATAACCTAATGCTGTAATGTAGTTAGATAATGCGTCAACCCATACGTAAATAACGTGTTTCGGGTTACCTGGAACACGAACTCCCCAGTCAAATGAAGTACGAGAAACAGCTAAATCTTCTAGGCCTGGTTTAATGAAGTTATTAATCATCTCATTCTTACGAGACTCTGGCTGAATGAAATGTGGATTATCTTCATAGAATTTTAATAGTCTGTCGACATATTTACCCATTCTAAAGAAATACGATTCTTCACGAACAAGTTCTACATCATGACCACTATCTGGGCTTTTTCCTCCAACTACTTTTTCACCTTCCATAATTGGATCTACTAATTGATGCTCTGTATAGAATGTCTCATCTTGTACAGAATACCAACCTTCATATTCATCAAGATAAATATCACCTTGATCTACTAGTTGCTTGAAGATTTTTTCAACAACATCTTTATGACGATCTTCAGTTGTACGAATAAAATCATCATAAGAGATATCCATTTTCTCCCAAAGATCTTTAATTCCTGCAACAATGTTATCCACATATGCTTGTGGTGTAACATTTAATTCTTCTGCTTTCTTTTGGATCTTCTGTCCATGCTCATCAGTTCCTGTTAAATAATGAACATTGTATCCTTGCATACGCTTATATCGTGCCATCGCATCTCCTGCTACTGTTGTATAAGCATGTCCAATGTGTAATTTTCCACTTGGATAATAAATTGGGGTAGTAATATAAAAGGACTTATTTTCCTCTGTCATTGTTTTGGACCTCCCGGATAACCTCATATGTATTTATAAATAGTATATCAAAAACTTATATATAAAGTGAAACTTTAATCTGTGGGGGTTTTGTTCACTCCCGCGGATTATTAGCCCGCACCAATCAGGCTTTTACGAGCAATCCGACTCAAACTTAACTTCTTTGCTCCAGCCAAATTTTAAATTTAGAATCTTATTGCCTGGCAAATAGCGGGATAAAAACGAGTTAATACTTAATATCTTTATCATCTATTGCTCATATTTCAAGAAAATATACAGTTCTTACTTACAATCTATAAATTTTTCTGAAAATAAAGTGAAATAATAGTAGAAATTACTCTCATTCTATTATATATAAGAAGTAAGAAATCTATAAATCTTTTTAAAAAATATAGAATTAAAGAATTGACGGAAATGTAAATGATTGGTATCATATGTCCATAGGGTATTTTGTCGAAAAATGACGAATCTAGAAAATAGACTCGAAACTTATAAACTATTTCTTTAGGAGGAAAAGAATTATGAAATCTACTGGTATCGTTCGTAAAGTTGATGAATTAGGTCGTGTAGTAATTCCAATCGAATTACGCCGTACTTTAGGTATTGCAGAAAAGGATGCTCTTGAAATCTACGTTGATGACGAGAAAATCATCTTAAAAAAATATAAACCAAACATGACTTGCCAAGTAACTGGTGAAGTATCTGATGGTAACCTATCTTTAGCTGAAGGTAAAATTATCTTAAGCAAAGAAGGCGCTGAGCGAATCTTAAACGAACTTCAAGATTATATCGAAACAGCAAAATAAGCTTCTCAATTATGAGAAGCTTATTTTTTATCGACATGATAGATTTGATATACATCGCGTTTTGACAAATCTCGATCTTTAGCGACTGTTTTTATTGCCTCTTTTGAATTCATACCTTTTTCGTTTATATAATGTTCAATATGATCATATACCGAAATAGATTCCCACCATTGTTCTTCCGGGGTAGGTTCTTCCGTTGAACCAGCTACTAAAATACAAAACTCGCCACGAACTTCATTTTGTTTCGTCCACTCAATTGCTTCCTCAACTGTTCCACGAATAAATTCCTCAAATTTTTTCGTTAACTCTCGACATAATACAATTTCTCTATTTCCCAACACTTCTTGCATCGAGATTAAAGTATCATCTAAACGATGGGGCGCTTCATAAAACATCATTGTAGTTTGTACATAACGAAGCTTCTCTAACTCCATTTTTCTTTCTTTTTTATTTCTTTGTAAAAATCCATAGAAATAAAATTGTTTTGTTTCAAGACCTGATGCAATTAATGCTGTAAGGGCTGCATTTGCCCCAGGAAGCGGGATTACATGATACTGTTCTGCTACAGCCTCTACAACAATATCGTAACCTGGATCGGAAATACAAGGCATACCAGCATCACTAACAAGTGCTACAGTCTTTCCTTCGTCTAACTTCCCTAATATTTTCTTACCACTTACTTCCTTATTATGCTCATGGTAACTCATAACGGGGGTTTCAATTTCGAAATAATTACAAAGTTTTTTCGTTTGTCTCGTATCTTCAGCAGCAATTAAATCAGCTTCTTTTAAAATTCGGATTGCACGAAATGTCATATCTTCTAAATTTCCAATAGGAGTTGGTACTAAATATAAAACTCCCTTTTCATTTTGTTGAAAGCTTTTTTGTTGCCACATAGCGTTCTCCTTTTTGCATATATTCTTCTTTTTGTTTTCTATTTAACTGCTTAAAATAATACTCTGCTTGCATAGCTGTACGCTTATCTTCATGAAATTCTATGTATTTTAAAACAACAGGAAGTCTAGCACGCGTATACCTAGCCCCTTTTCCACTATTATGGGTCTGAATCCGCTTCTCTATATGATTTGTATATCCAGCATAATAACTTCCGTCAGAGCACTCTACTACATAAAAACAATGCTTATTCTTCTCCATATAAAATTGAACGAATCTCCTTTGTATATTCATTATTTGCTTCATATACAAAAAGAGGGGGCAATATTTTCAAATCTGCGTTTCCATCTTTAATTCCTTCAATTAACAATGTATTCGCTTCTTTCCCTGCCTTAGGATAAACAAATCGTACACGCTTTGGTTCAATTTTGTATTTACGCATTAATGTAACAATATCTAGCAAACGACCTGGACGATGTACAAATGCTACTTTCCCACCTTGCTTTACTAACTGACTACTTGCAGATACAACATCCTCTAATGTACACATAATTTCATGGCGAGCTATCGCTAAATGTTCATTCATATTTTTCTCAGAAGTTGCAGGTGTTTGAAAATAAGGGGGATTACATGTAACTACATCATATTGATGACGTCCAAGTTTCTCCGGCATATCTTTCAAATCCCCATGTATTAAGTGAATTCTTTCTTCTAACTTATTGTATTGAACGCTTCTGATTCCCATATCATATAAACGTTCTTGAATTTCTACACCTGTAATGTTTCCCTTTGTTCTTGTACTTAATAAAAGGGGGACAACTGCGTTACCTGTACACAGATCAAGTACATTACCTTTTTGAATCGGCACCCAAGCAAAGTCTGCAAGTAAAACAGCATCTAACGAGAAATTGAATACTGATGGGCTTTGTACAATCTTCATATCTTGCGCTAATAAGTAATCTAAACGTTCATCTTCATATAAATTCATATGTTACTCCTTTTCTTACACTTAACCTACCCTATTTCATCTTCTACTAATAAAAAAACATATTTCATTCTACTCTCATGTATAAAAAATTACCTTTCCAATTATCATTGGAAAGGTAATTTCACTTTTTATTTAAAAATGACAGGCAGAATAAACAATCTCCCTCTTTACGTACACTTCCATAATGCAGATTACAAATATGAAAACCTTCTTGATATAGCCTTGCTAAATTATCGTAGCCTTCGCCAATATCAGTTGTCTTCGGCTTCACTTCTTTACGTTTTTGAGTTTTTTGTTTTTCCTTAATCTGCACTTCTTCAAAGCGGTGTCGCAAATTTTCATTTTCCATTTTTATATGTTGGTTCTCTTCCAACAACTCTGCAAGATGTTGTTTTAATTCTCCCAACTGTTTGTATAAATGTCCAATTTGCTCTTCCATACTAGAAACCGATGCAAAAATATCTTTTTTCTCCACAAGCACCCACCTCATTAATCTGTGGTTTGACTCGAAACGACCCCTTTATTCACTAACTCATCTAACGTATATTCTACTATCCGTTCCTTGTCTACTAGTTCCACTTGAATTAATCTTTCTAAAATATTTAATCCGATAACACGGCCAGTACCATGCGGGGTTTGTATACGTTGATCTAAATCAGGAAGTTGTTCCTTTGCTGCCTCATATTCATCATTCTCATATTTTAAGCAACACATTAAGCGACCACATAAACCAGAGATTTTTGCAGGATTTAATGATAAATTTTGATCCTTTGCCATCTTAATGGATACAGGTTCAAAATCTCCTAAAAAAGTAGAACAACAAAGCATACGACCACACGGACCAATACCACCAAGCATCTTCGCTTCATCACGAACACCAATTTGTCTTAGTTCAATTCTTGTCCTAAAAATTGCCGCTAAGTCCTTCACTAGTTCGCGGAAATCAATCCGACCATCCGCAGTAAAGTAGAAAATAATCTTATTGCGATCGAACGTATACTCTACATCTACAAGTTTCATATCAAGATTATGCTCTACTACCTTTTGCTGACAAACTTGATATGCTTCTTTTGCAGCATGTTTGTTCTCTTCAACAATGGTACGATCATTTTCATTTGCAATACGAATAACCTTTTTTAGCGGTAATACAACGTCGTTTTCATCAACTTGCTTTTTGGTAATAACTACTTTTCCGTACTCAATACCTCTTACTGTTTCTACAATTACAAACTCATTTTCAGAGATATCGAACTGATTCGGATCGAAGTAATACACCTTTCCGGCCTTCTTAAAGCGAACACCTACTACATCATACAAAACGGTCATCCCTCCTGCAACCGCAACACTAACTGTTCGAACACAAGCTGCGCATTTACATTAGCGTTGATTCTATTTTTTGCCTCTAATATATTAAAGAGAGCTGATACAATGCGCTTCTGAGCATAGGAGAAAGATTCAAACATCTCTTTCTGCTCATGAAAAACAAGACGATCTTCTTCTCCAAGTTGAACATATAATAAATCCTTATAAATAAGGAGCAACATATCTAAACCTTGCTGTAATTGTTCTTTCTCTCTAAAGTGTTTCCCCCATTTTTCTTGTACAAAAAAAATAGAGGCTTTATCCTTTTCGAGCGCTTCACATAATTTTATCACTAAAGCTCGTGCTTGTGCAAACCATTCATCACTACATAAAGCTAAAGCTTCATCAAAACTATTCGTGAGTTGCGCAGCAAGTGTCGATAAAGATGCCGTAATACCTTCATCCTGTAATCTTCTAATTAAAGATTCCGTAGGTAACGGTCTAAATGTAACAACTTGACAGCGAGATAAAATCGTATTTAAAATTTGATGACTTTGTTCAGTAAGTAAAATAGCTGTTGTATCACTACTTGGTTCTTCTAAAAATTTTAAAAGTGTATTCGCTGCATTTGCTGTCATACGATCTGCGTGCTCAATAATATATACTTTTTTATTTGCTTCTAATCCTGTTTTTGAAAACTCTTCTTGTAAATCATGAATTTGCTGTTTCTTAATAGATAATCCGTCTGGTTTTACAATATGTAAGTTAGGGTGGTTACCTGAATCAATTCGCTTACAATTTGTACATACGTGACAAGGCTCTACCCCATTCCGCCCAGAACAGAGGAAGCTCTTTGCCATTTGAATTGCCGTTGCAAACTTTCCAGTCCCTTTCCCTCCCTCTAACAAGTAAGCGTGGGATATACGCTCTTTTGCAATGCTATTCATCAACATTTTTACACCGATGGGTTGTATAGCAGAAAGCTGCTCCCACGTCTTCGTCATAATGCATACCTCACTTATTTCATTCTTTCCTTCTATTATAACAATTTATCTTCTATAATCTGAACAACTTCTTCTATAAGTTTTTCCATTGGTTGATCAGCATTTACCAATACAATACGATCTGAGAAACGTTCTACAACTTGTAAATATCCTTCACGGACACGTTCATGGAAAGAGATATCTTCCATATCTAATCGATTTACTTCACGTCCTGCATCTTTTTCAATGCGAGCTAAACCAATCTCTGGTTCAATGTCTAGGTAAATCGTTAAACTAGGCATACAGTCCTCTGTTGCGAAACGATTTATTTCAAATACTTTATCCATACCTAACCCTCTTGCATATCCTTGATACGCTAAAGAGCTATCTATAAAACGATCACATAATACAAGGTAGTCCTCGTTAAGTGCTGGCATAACCTTTTCCACCAAATGTTGTCTACGTGCAGCAGCATACAGAAGCGCCTCTGTACGTGCTTCCATCATCGTATATTCTTGTTTATGTAAAATTGTTCTAATATCCTCTGAAATTGCAATGCCACCTGGTTCTCTCGTCGCCATTACCTTTTGTTCTTTTTGTTCAAAGTACGGCAATAAACTTTTAATTAACGTTGTTTTACCCGAACCTTCTGGACCTTCAATTGTTACAAATAATCCCTTCATCCTAAAACCTACTTTCTATATCATACACTTTCATATATTTCGTGCTACCTTGAAAACGAGCGCCTGATTGCTCTAAATACATAATTTGCTCTTTATGTTCTGAAGTAATTCTTTCTCCATACATAATCAATGGAATTCCAGGTGGGTACGGAATTACCATTTCTGCCGCTATCATCCCAACTGCTTCTTCTACAGATACTACTTTTGTTTCATATCCTTCCAGTTGTTTATATGTATACGGTAAAGGAGAAAATTCTCCTTTATAAGTATAACGAATAGATTCCTTCTTGTCTTTCACCTCATAATATCGCAATGCCCCTCGGATCATCTCTATAGCCTTCATATACTCCTTATTTACTTGCAAGGGCAAAATAAATAGGACATTATACGGATCCGCCATTTCTGTATATATACCGACCTTTTCAAATACAGACTGTAATTCGTACCCTGATAACTGACAACGTGTCTGTACAGTAACCTTTAAATGGTCTTGTAATGGATACTGTAAAATAGCTATTTGTGGAATAGAACACAATTCGTCTTTAAATCCCCGTAAAAACTCGACTATTTCATCATGTCCCTTTTCTTTTATACGTGCTATTGTAAAGCGTGCAATATCAAGAGAAGTCATAATTGGATACGATGGACTACTAGATTGTAGCATACTTAAATAGGTAGAAACTTTTTCTTCTTTCACTAAGCGACTATTTATATGTAAATAGGACCCCATCGTCATCGCGGGTAATGTTTTATGTGCAGAATGAACTACAATATCTGCACCATATGCTAATGCTGACTTTGGAAATGCCCCTCCTAAACAAAAATGGGCTCCATGTGCTTCATCTACTAAAACGGGGATTTTATGTGCATGTGCATAAGCGATGCTTGCCTCCAGATCCATTCCCATACCATAATAATTAGGATGCGTTAAAATGAGTGCTTTAGCATTTGGATATTTTTCAATTGCTTCCTTAATAATTTCATCATGAATTCCCACTGGTACATTATAAGCTTCATCAATCCATGGATCTAAAAAAATTGGATTTGCGCCCGCTAATTTTAAACCATTAATAATTGATTTATGACAATTTCTTTGTACAAGAACAATATCATGTTCCCCACAACAAGACAAAATCATTGCTAGGTTCCCTACTGTTGAACCATTAATTAAAAAATAACTTTTTTTCACTTCATATACATCAGCTAATAACTGTTGTGCCTCATCTATACATTCAAACGGACTATGTAAATCATCTAACCCTGACAACTCAGTTACATCGATAGATAGTATATCTTTAAACTCCCCTACAGCTTCCTGAGGGAAGTTTAAACCATTTTTATGACCTGGAACATGAAAGGATAACGGCCCTCTTTCTTTAAACTCTGTTAATGCCTCATATAAAGGTATGCGATTTTGATTCATCTATATCTCTTCCTTATTATTTCATTCTTCCTCTATTATACAGAACAAAAAAAATAATAGGCATATGCCTATTTAAAAATATGATACTTCTAATTTCCGAAGCTGTTTTAAATAATATATATACTTCGGATCATTTGTCTCCGTATTCACCATATCCTTTTCACATTCATAACATATTAAATTATTATAAACATATATCCCTTCTTTTCTTTCTGTCTCACAAACAATACAAACTTCATTTTGTGCTTTCATAACCTTCCCTCCCTATTTAAATGGACATATTTTATACTTCTATTCCTTAACAATTTACAGAAAAATATACATCCACCTCTTATATAATATGATTAACCCTTGGGCAACGTGTTTGTATTACCATTACTTCTTTTTTCGTACTGTTTGAAAACAGAAAAAAACACAAGTCAAAAGACTTGTGTTTTTAGTTGCTTGGCGACGTCCTACTCTCACAGGGACAAGGTCCCAACTACCATCGGCGCTAGAGAGCTTAACTTCCGTGTTCGGTATGGGAACGGGTGTGACCTCTCTGCCATCATCACCAAACTATGAAGGCATATTCCTTCAAAACTAGATAACATTTGCTTCATATTATATGGTTAAGTCCTCGATCTATTAGTATTCGTCAGCTCCACATGTCACCATGCTTCCACCTCGAACCTATCAACCTGATCATCTTTCAGGGATCTTACTAGCTTACGCTATGGGAAATCTCATCTTGAGGGGGGCTTCATGCTTAGATGCTTTCAGCACTTATCCCTTCCGCACATAGCTACCCAGCTATGCCCTTGGCAGAACAACTGGTACACCAGCGGTGCGTCCATCCCGGTCCTCTCGTACTAAGGACAGCTCCTCTCAAATTTCCTACGCCCACGACGGATAGGGACCGAACTGTCTCACGACGTTCTGAACCCAGCTCGCGTACCGCTTTAATGGGCGAACAGCCCAACCCTTGGGACCGACTACAGCCCCAGGATGCGATGAGCCGACATCGAGGTGCCAAACCTCCCCGTCGATGTGGACTCTTGGGGGAGATAAGCCTGTTATCCCCGGGGTAGCTTTTATCCGTTGAGCGATGGCCCTTCCATGCGGAACCACCGGATCACTAAGCCCGACTTTCGTCCCTGCTCGACTTGTAGGTCTCGCAGTCAAGCTCCCTTATGCCTTTGCACTCTACGAATGATTTCCAACCATTCTGAGGGAACCTTTGGGCGCCTCCGTTACACTTTAGGAGGCGACCGCCCCAGTCAAACTGCCCACCTGACACTGTCTCCCGGGTCGATAAGACCCGTAGGTTAGAATTTCAATACAGTCAGGGCGGTATCCCACCAGCGCCTCCACCGAAGCTAGCGCTCCGGTTTCAATGGCTCCCGCCTATCCTGTACAAACTGTACCAAAATTCAATATCAGGCTACAGTAAAGCTCCACGGGGTCTTTCCGTCCTGTCGCGGGTAACCTGCATCTTCACAGGTACTATAATTTCACCGAGTCTCTGGTTGAGACAGTGCCCAAATCGTTACACCTTTCGTGCGGGTCGGAACTTACCCGACAAGGAATTTCGCTACCTTAGGACCGTTATAGTTACGGCCGCCGTTTACTGGGGCTTCAGTTCAGAGCTTCGCTTACGCTAACCCCTCTCCTTAACCTTCCAGCACCGGGCAGGTGTCAGCCCCTATACTTCGCCTTACGGCTTCGCAGAGACCTGTGTTTTTGCTAAACAGTCGCTTGGGCCTATTCACTGCGGCTTTCCGTTAAGAAAGCACCCCTTCTCCCGAAGTTACGGGGTCATTTTGCCGAGTTCCTTAACCAGAGTTCTCTCGCACACCTTAGGATTCTCTCCTCGCCTACCTGTGTCGGTTTGCGGTACAGGCACCTTTTATCTCGCTAGAAGCTTTTCTTGGCAGCGGGGAATCAAAGACTTCGCTCCATAAGGAGCTTCCCCATCACAGCTCAGCCTTCACGATAAGCGGATTTGCCTACTTATCAGCCTAACTGCTTGGACGTGCACAACCAATCGCACGCTTCTTCTATCCTTCTGCGTCCCTCCATTGCTCAAACGATAAAGAGGTGGTACAGGAATATCAACCTGTTGTCCATCGCCTACGCCTGTCGGCCTCGGCTTAGGTCCTGACTAACCCTGAGCGGACGAGCCTTCCTCAGGAAACCTTAGGCATTCGGTGGACGGGATTCTCACCCGTCTTTCGCTACTCATACCGGCATTCTCACTTCTAAACGCTCCACCAGTCCTTCCGGTCTGACTTCACTGCACTTAGAA
>NZ_JBQYLZ010000001.1:567500-1675000 GCF_052682215.1 Bacillus sp. 1A
GCATTTGCTTCATCATATTATTCATATTTCCCATTCCGCCACGCATCATAATTAATTCCTCCTAATTATTATTACTCTTTTATTTCAATAAGTTCTTGTCCTACTAATTTTACTGCCTCTTCTATAAGAGGATCTTCTTTTTTCTCTGGGCTTTCTTCAGAATTCTCGCCTTCACGCTGTAAAAAATCTTCACGGATTTTACCCCATTCACTTTTTGGAATGGCAATCATATTTAATCTTTTACTTAACAGTTCAAATAAGGCTTGTTCCACTGTATCCATAGCTTCTCGGTTTTCGCTTGCCATTTTACAGTGAATCTCATATTGAAACGCTAAAACGTAAGTATCATCCGAAGCCGCTACCGGTTCGCTATTTTCTAATAAAACAGCAAACGCTACTTTGTTGTATGATTTGAGTCTTCCTAACAACTCACCCCACACAGCTTTTAATTGTTCTAAATCCTGACGCTTTGCTTGCTTCAACACTTCATTTACGCGTCCAACAGGAATTTTCATACTCCCTGTACGCACTGGCTTTGGTGTTGCACGTGTCTCTCTGACTTCTTGCTGCACACCAGCCGGCACACCATTCTTTTTGACTTGTTCTAACTCTTTCTCCAATTGCTGCATCCTGTTCATAATTGCTTGTAAACGATCTGCACCGTTCGCTTGCATCATAAACTGTTGACACAGTTGTACCATAACAACTTCTAAGAAAATTCGCGGATGATTTGTCCACTTCATTTCCTGTTGTCCCTTACTAAGAGTATGAATGATTTCATAGATTACTTCCGGTTGCATTTCTTCACTTAACATCCGGAATTGCTCATCTACCATTACTCGTTCCAACATATGTTCCAGTTGTGGTGAGGTTTGATATAAAAGCATATCGCGATAATAGTAAATGAAATCCTCCATAAAACGAACTGGATCTTTCCCTTTACCCATCATCTCATCTATGATACGTAATGCTCTTGATACATCATTTTCACGTATACATTCTACTAAGTTACCTAAGTATTGCTGGGAAACAGAACCTGTCACAGCTAATACATCTTCTGTCGTAACTGTCTCATCACTATAAGATATTGCCTGATCAATAAGACTAAGCGCATCACGCATACCACCTTCAGCGGCACGCGCAACAATTTGTAACGCCTCATCTTCTACTTGCGTACCTTCATTCGTCACAACCGTCGATAATCTCTCAACAATATCATTTACTGATATTTTTCGAAATTCAAAACGCTGGCAACGTGAAATGATTGTAGGCGGAATCTTATGTGGTTCTGTTGTCGCCAAAATAAAGATGACGTGTCCCGGCGGCTCTTCTAACGTTTTTAAAAGCGCATTGAAGGCACCCATAGAAAGCATGTGGACTTCATCAATAATGTATACTTTATATTCTACAGCACTTGGAGCATATTTTACTTTATCTCTAATATCTCGAATTTCATCTACACCGTTATTTGAAGCCGCATCAATTTCTAATACATCTGAAATAGATCCTTGTGTAATCCCCAAACAAGAAGGACATTCATTACAAGGTTCAGCTACCGGAGCATGTTCACAGTTGATTGCTTTTGCAAATACTTTTGCAATTGTCGTTTTTCCTGTTCCCCTCGGCCCAGAAAATAAATAAGCATGTGAAACTTTCTCTTGAAGAAGGGCATTTTGCAACGTTTTTGTCACGTGCTTTTGACCAACTACATCTTCAAATTTTTGCGGTCTCCATGTTCGGTATAACGCTTGGTATGACACGAAAATACGGCCTCCCTCAAAGGTTATTATCTTATTTATTATAACCCATTCTGTTTATAGATTCCAAAAGTTATTTTCTATACAAAAAACCCACCTTAGTATTAAGGTGAGTTTTGTATACATATATAACTGCCGTGCACCTTCTGTCGATTACGTACCATAAGCGTTACTCAAGCAGTTAGCTCGGTTCAGGCACTCCTGCGGCACACGAGAAGACCCGCTTATTGCTGCTTCCTTCCGGACCTGACAAGGTTCACGGGGTCCCGTTGCGCAGGACCCAAACGTCAACACCACTTACTTAAGGCAGACCTTACAGCAGCATAACCTCGAGAAGGGATTCGGCCTCGCTAGAGCGGATTGCGAGTATAGGGCACCGCTACCTCCCCGCTTAGCACGGCAAAGTTAAAACCAATATTCGGTTGCCTTCATTAAAAGGCATTATCAGTATAACTTGTTTTTTTACAAAATGCAAATACGTTAATTTTCGTTACTTTTCTCTAATTTTTTTATCGCTTTTCTTTTTTTACGAAGCTCTCTAAAAAAGTTTGTTAACAAAGTACCGCATTCTTCTTCTAATACACCAGCAACTACCTCGCATTGATGATTAAAGCGTTCATCCGTTAAAAGATTCATCAAAGTCCCTGCACATCCACCTTTCGGATCACTTGCACCATATACAACTCGCTTCACTCGTGATAAAACAATTCCACCCGCACACATCGGACAAGGCTCTAATGTTACATATAACGTCGCATCTTCTAAACGCCATGTCCCTAATTTTTTGCACGCCTCATCAATAGCTAATAACTCAGCGTGAGCTATTGATCTTTGTTCAGTTTCTCTTAAATTATGAGCAACACTAATTACTTCACCATCTAACACTATAACTGCACCAATCGGTACTTCTTGTATTGCCTCTGCTTTTTTAGCCTCTTCTATTGCTAACTGCATAAAATAAATATCTTGATCGTGTTCCATACCATAGTCCTTTCCCTCAAATAAAATACACTTATTCCCATTTACTGCACATGGGATAACTTTTACAAATTCAATCCACCCTAATAAAAAAGAGAGGGGATTACATATGAAGAATACTGCCTTACTCATTATCGATATGATTAATGATTTTCAATTTTCACACGGACCCACCCTAGCCAAAAAATGCGAAATTATAACAAACCCTATTTTACAATTAAAGAAAACAATGAAATCCTTTGGCTACCCCATAATTTATGTTAATGACCATTATCAACTTTGGAGGTCTGATATTGACCAACTAATTACTCATTGTACAAATGAGTATAGTGAAAATATCATTCATAAGATTGCTCCAAATACTGATGATTACATTTTTATTAAACCACATTACTCTGCTTTTTATGAAACACCTTTAAATTCTTTATTAGGCTATTTAAAAATAGAAAATCTAATATTGACAGGAGTCGCCGGGAATATATGCATCCTCTTTACAGCTAACGATGCTCATATGAGAAATTATACACTGTATGTACCACAGGACTGTATTGCCTCTAATCATGATCAGGATAATCTGCATGCTTTAAAAATAATGGAAGCCACATTAAAAGCAAATATAGTACCGTCATCTCAAATAAAAATTAATTAATACATATATTTATTTTCTAACTTTTTATATCAAATTAACCCGCTCGCTTCCCTCCTGTGCTACAATAATTCTGTTTTGTGTTTTTAGTAGTCACGGTAAATCACTGATTGAAAGGAGGAAACAGCGTGACCGGAGTACCATTTATCACGGTTGAAGGACCAATTGGTGTTGGAAAAACCTCACTTGCGAAGGCAATTTCAACTCACATGCAACTCCACTTACTAAAAGAAATTGTTGATGAGAATCCTTTTTTAGGAAAATTCTATGAAGACATCGACGAATGGAGTTTTCAAACAGAGATGTTCTTTCTTTGTAATAGATACAAACAATTAGAAGATATTAACATAAAGTATTTGAATCAAAGGAAACCAGTAGTAGCGGATTATCATATATTTAAAAATTTAATTTTCGCATCCCGTACATTAAAGAATTCTCAATATGACAAGTACATGCAAATCTATCGTATCCTTACACAAGATATGCCTGTACCAAACGTTATCGTTTATTTAACAGCTAGCTTGGAAACATTACAAACACGAATTGCGATGCGCGGAAGAGAATTCGAAAAAAACATGGATCCAAATTACTTACTACAGCTCACAAAAGATTACGAAACAGCAATGGATACTTTTAAAAAGGATCATCCAGATATCCCAGTATTAAAATTTAACGGAGACGATATGGATTTTGTAAAAAATCCTGATGATTTAAACGTCATCCTATCCGCCCTTCAAAATACTCTCTTAAAGGAGTCGGAATAACAATGAATTTAAGGCAAAAATATGATATACCAAATGACGCAGTAATCACTATTGCTGGAACAGTAGGTGTCGGAAAATCAACTATGACAACTGCATTAGCTAACGCTCTAGGTTATCGCACATCATTTGAAAAGGTAGATTCAAACCCGTATTTGGACAAGTTCTATGCTGATTTCACACGCTGGAGCTTCCACTTGCAAGTGTACTTTTTAGCAGAACGATTTAAAGAACAAAAAAGAATTTTTGAATACGGTGGCGGTTTTGTTCAAGATCGCTCTATCTATGAAGACACTGGAATTTTTGCAAAGATGCATCATGAAAAAGGTACAATGACGGAAACTGATTATGAAACATACAAAGGTTTATTTGACGCTATGGTCATGACTCCTTACTTCCCTCATCCTGATTTATTAATTTACTTAGAAGGTTCTTTCGATGATATTGTTGATCGTATCCAAGAACGTGGACGTCCGATGGAACAACAAACACCAATTGAGTATTGGAAAGAGATGCATGGCCGTTACGAAAACTGGATTAATAACTTTAATGCATGCCCTGTTTTACGATTAAACATTAATGAATACGATATTTTAAAAGATGGTGATTCAATTGAACCAATCATTAAAAAAATTGGCCATTTTTTAAAACAAACACGTAAACTTGTAAAATAAAAAACCCGTGCATACGCACGGGTTTTTCTATTAAATTACTTCTTTTTTGTCGGAGCAATAATTTCACTCTCAGGTTTTCCAGCGTTAATACGCTGACGAACAGTACTTGTACTAATATCGTATGTTTCAGCAATCTCTTTAACAGTCATTTCTTTCCCGTTAATCACTGCTGTTAATACTTTACCTGTACGTTTTGGAGCTGCTTCTTTCTTTACAGCTGCTTTTTCAACTTTTTTTGGCGCCTCTACTTTTGTCGCAGTTTGCTTTACATCACAAGTGCAACCACAAAGTTTACGGAATGTATCATCGCTTATAATGCGTGACACATTTGCACCACTGTTTAAAATTCTATTGTTCTTACAGACAGGACATTGTACATAATATAAAGTTTTTCCATCTAAAGGAAACGTTTGTATAATAAGATCCATGTTGACTCCTTTCATATCTATGAAGATAATCATCGGAATATGAGTGTGTAATAAGGACAAAATCGCCTTACACCATACTTTATGATTGGTTTTAAAATAAAAACTCGTTACGTGTTGGTAACGAGTTCTCCAATCTCCACTTATATGCGCTGTTGTCAATTATATCTGGAGGAGGTAGAGGGATTCGAACCCCCGCGCGACTCTCGCCGCCTGTCGGTTTTCAAGACCGATCCCTTCAGCCAGACTTGGGTATACCTCCATATTGACATCAAATATAATATCAAAAGAAAAACAGTTAGTCAACCCTACTAAAATAAATTATGAGGAAAGGAAAATTTTACTTTTCCTCTCCTACATTATAGTACTGACAACGCTCATAATTACCAATCACTCATACCGATGAATGTTTATAAATTTACTTAATAACTGTTTTTCCTCCCATATAAGGGCGAAGAACTTCTGGAATTATAATTGTACCATCTTCTTGTTGGTAGTTCTCTAAAATAGCTGCCACCGTACGTCCAATTGCAAGACCAGATCCATTTAATGTATGAACATGTTCTGGTTTTCCGTTTGGCTCACGACGGAAACGGATATTTGCACGTCTCGCTTGGAAAGCCTCAAAATTACTACAAGAAGAAATCTCACGATATGTGCCATAGCTTGGAATCCATACTTCGATATCGTATTTCTTCGCTGCTGTAAATCCTAAATCGCCTGTGCACATGCTCATAACGCGATATGGCAACTCTAATAATTGTAACACGCGTTCTGCATCATTTGTTAGTTTTTCTAACTCTTCATAAGAATCTTCTGGTTTTACGAACTTTACAAGCTCTACTTTATTGAACTGATGCTGACGAATTAAGCCACGTGTATCACGGCCAGCTGAACCTGCTTCAGAACGGAAACAAGAGCTAAATGCAGCATATCGTATAGGCAGTTGCTCTTTATTTAAGATTTCATCACGGTGCATGTTCGTTACAGGTACTTCAGCTGTTGGAATTAAGAAGTAATCTTCACTTTCAATACGGAATGCATCTTCTTCAAATTTCGGAAGTTGTCCTGTTCCTGTCATACTTGCACGGTTTACCATATACGGAGGTAATACTTCTTCGTATCCATGCTCGTCAGTATGAAGATCAAGCATAAAACTAATTAAAGCACGCTCTAATCTCGCGCCAGCACCTTTATAGAATACGAAGCGGCTTCCTGTTACCTTCCCAGCACGCTCAAAATCTAAAATTCCTAAATCTGTAGCAAGATCCCAATGTGGTTTTGGTTCATAAGCAAATTCTTTCACTTCTCCCCAAGTACGTGCTACTACATTATCATCTTCTGTTTCACCAACTGGAGCAGATTCATGAGGAATATTCGGAATAGATAACATTAACCTTTCTAAATCTTCTTCAACTGTACGAAGTTCATTATCAAGATCTTTTACTTTTTCTCCAACTTCACGCATTTCTAGAATTAGAGCTTCTGCATCTTTCTTTTCGCGCTTCAATACAGAAATTTGTTGAGATACTTCGTTACGTTTACTTTTTAGTTCCTCTGTTTGAACAAGTAATTCTCTTCTTCTCGTATCCAGCTCTTCAAAGCGACCAAAATCAGTTAAATCTTCGCCTCTATGCTGTAACTTCGCTTTTACTTCTTCAAAATTTGTGCGTAAAAATTTAATATCAAGCATTATATACTCCTCCTTTTATTTTATAAAACACAAAAAACTCCCGTCCCTATATAAAGGGACGGGAGTTAACCCGCGTTGCCACCCTAGTTGAAAGCATTACCGCCTTCCTCTCAAGTAGAAATAACGGCTCTTCACCGGGAATGTTTACTAATCATAAAGATATTCCACATTCCATTCCAGGATGGATTCACAAACTGTTTCTATCGATTTCCACCAACCATCGACTCTCTATAAGAAACGGCATTTGTTACTACTTCCTATCAACACGCTTATTTTATAAAATTGTTACCATCAATTTACTATAATCTTATACAAGTTGCAAGTTACTTATACAACTTTTTTCATTTTCGCTTCTTTTACCATTTCTACAAAGTATGCTGTGACACGATGATCATCCGTTAATTCCGGATGGAATGAAGCAGCTAAAAACTGATTTTGTTTTACTGCTACCATTCGGTCACCATGTGTAGAAAGTACTTCAACATCATCAGCTACATTTACAACATACGGAGCACGGATAAATACACCAATAAATTCTTCTCCTACACCTTTAATTGAAAGTGCGACTTCAAAGCTATCTTTTTGGCGTCCGAACGCATTGCGTTCTACTGTAATATCCATAGCACCAATATGTGCTTCTTCATAGCCAATAAGTGTTTTTGCAAGAAGAATCATACCTGCACATGTACCAAACATTGGTTTACCAGACTTCGCGAATGTACGAAGTGGTTCCATGAAAGCATACTTATCAATAAGACGGCGCATTGTTGTACTTTCACCGCCTGGTAAAATAAGACCATCAATCTCTTCAAGTTGCTCTACACGCTTTACAACAACAGCTTCTGCACCACTTGCTTCAACTGATTTTATATGCTCACGAACTGCACCTTGAAGACCTAGTACACCGATTTTCACCATTTTAAAGTTCTCCTTCAATTACCATCCACGCTCTTGCATGCGTTGTTCTGGTAATAACGTTGAAATTTCGATACCTTTCATTGCATTACCTAATCCTTTAGAAAGGCTCGCAATTAGTTCGTAATCCTCATAATGAGTCGTCGCTTCAACGATTGCGCGTGCAAATTTCTCTGGATTTTCTGATTTGAAGATACCAGATCCTACGAATACACCATCCGCACCAAGTTGCATCATTAACGCTGCATCTGCTGGTGTTGCTACACCACCTGCTGCGAAGTTTACAACCGGCAAACGACCAAGGCGTTTAATTTCAAGTAGTACTTCATAAGGAGCACCAGTGTTTTTTGCATATGTCATTTAGTTTTCAAAGTTCAACATCGCGTTTCAGCGACTTTTATAATTTAACATTTTGCGTTAAATCTGTCAACAACTTTTTTCTTTCGTTCCTGACGACGCTTATTAATTTACCATATTAATCATTTGTTCGTCAACACTTTTTAAAAAAATGCCAAAATAATTTTATCTTGGCATGATATAAAGCTTAATAACCACTAATGCAGCAACACCAGGTAGGCCTAATATACTTGTGATTGTTGCGGTTCCCAAGTTAATTGGAATATGAAAATCAAAATATGTTCCTACAACATTTACGATAAAGAGTAACGCTATCCCTAAAGTAACATGAAAGAGCACTTTTCCTATAAAACGTAACGGCTTAGAAGAAACACCAAAAACAAGAAAGATAAAAACTAAAGTAAGAATACCGACAATAACAACTGTAGAATTCATTTTTTCCTCCTTATGAAAGTGATCTATACATATTTATTTGTATGGGACAAGGCGATAAAAAAGAACATTTACCCTACAACTCCAGTTGTTTTATCTTGTTAATCTTCATTCGAAAACACTTTCTTCATAAAAACCATTAATCTTTCTTTCCAAACGAAGTAACCACTAAATATTTAATAAATAAAATAAAAGGTTCTGCTTTTTCAGCAGAACCTTTTACCATTGTTCCATTTTTACAGGGCGACGTTTTGCTTCTTTTAACAAGAAGAAATATTTCGCCTCTGCTATTTTCAAAGAACAAAGTACATCTTGAGATGGTTCCACACTTTGTTCAACCATTCTCTTCTGACGTAACCATTCATTCTTCACTTTTTCTAATAGTACAATTAGCTTATCATCATACTCTTTACGCAATTTACCCTTTTTTTGAAAGAACATTTTTGTTTCTCCTCTTATACTTCTCTACGACCTTCTAACGCTTTCGACAGTGTCACTTCATCTGCATATTCTAAATCTCCACCAACTGGCAGACCATGTGCAATACGAGTTACTTTAATACCTGTCGGCTTTAAGAGGCGGGATATATACATCGCTGTAGCTTCCCCTTCAATATTAGGGTTTGTTGCTAGTATCACTTCTTGTACCGTTTCATCATGCAGTCGCTTTAAAAGTTGCGGGATATTAATGTCTTCCGGTCCAATTCCCTCCATTGGAGAAATCGCACCACGTAACACATGATATACACCTTGATACTCTTTCATCTTTTCCATTGCGATTACATCTTTCGGTTCCTGCACAACACAAACAATCGACTGATCTCGATGCGAATCATTACAAATATAACAAGGATCGCGGTCAGTAATATGTCCGCATACAGAACAATACGCTAAATCTCGCTTCGCATTCACAAGTGCTTTTGCAAAACCTAACACATCATCTTCTTTCATATCTAATACGAAAAATGCCAAGCGAACCGCTGTTTTCGGCCCGATTCCTGGCAACTTCATAAAACTATCAATTAATTTCGATATCGGTTCTGGATAATGCATATATCAGTATCCTCCTAGAACATTCCACCTGGTAAGTTTAAGCCTTTTGTAAATTTACCCATTGTAGAGTTTGAAAGTTCATCAGCTTTTTTAAGTGCATCATTCGTTGCAGCTAACACTAAGTCTTGTAACATTTCGATATCTTCTGGATCTACAACTTCTTCTTTAACTTTCACTTCAAGAATTTGCTTATGACCATTTGCAATAACTGTGACCATACCGCCGCCAGCTGTACCTTCAACTGTTTTTTCGCCAAGCTCTTCTTGCGCTTTTGCCATATCTTTTTGCATCTTTTGCATTTGCTTCATCATATTATTCATATTTCCCATTCCGCCACGCATCATAATTAATTCCTCCTAATTATTATTACTCTTTTATTTCAATAAGTTCTTGTCCTACTAATTTTACTGCCTCTTCTATAAGAGGATCTTCTTTTTTCTCTGGGCTTTCTTCAGAATTCTCGCCTTCACGCTGTAAAAAATCTTCACGGATTTTACCCCATTCACTTTTTGGAATGGCAATCATATTTAATCTTTTACTTAACAGTTCAAATAAGGCTTGTTCCACTGTATCCATAGCTTCTCGGTTTTCGCTTGCCATTTTACAGTGAATCTCATATTGAAACGCTAAAACGTAAGTATCATCCGAAGCCGCTACCGGTTCGCTATTTTCTAATAAAACAGCAAACGCTACTTTGTTGTATGATTTGAGTCTTCCTAACAACTCACCCCACACAGCTTTTAATTGTTCTAAATCCTGACGCTTTGCTTGCTTCAACACTTCATTTACGCGTCCAACAGGAATTTTCATACTCCCTGTACGCACTGGCTTTGGTGTTGCACGTGTCTCTCTGACTTCTTGCTGCACACCAGCCGGCACACCATTCTTTTTGACTTGTTCTAACTCTTTCTCCAATTGCTGCATCCTGTTCATAATTGCTTGTAAACGATCTGCACCGTTCGCTTGCATCATAAACTGTTGACACAGTTGTACCATAACAACTTCTAAGAAAATTCGCGGATGATTTGTCCACTTCATTTCCTGTTGTCCCTTACTAAGAGTATGAATGATTTCATAGATTACTTCCGGTTGCATTTCTTCACTTAACATCCGGAATTGCTCATCTACCATTACTCGTTCCAACATATGTTCCAGTTGTGGTGAGGTTTGATATAAAAGCATATCGCGATAATAGTAAATGAAATCCTCCATAAAACGAACTGGATCTTTCCCTTTACCCATCATCTCATCTATGATACGTAATGCTCTTGATACATCATTTTCACGTATACATTCTACTAAGTTACCTAAGTATTGCTGGGAAACAGAACCTGTCACAGCTAATACATCTTCTGTCGTAACTGTCTCATCACTATAAGATATTGCCTGATCAATAAGACTAAGCGCATCACGCATACCACCTTCAGCGGCACGCGCAACAATTTGTAACGCCTCATCTTCTACTTGCGTACCTTCATTCGTCACAACCGTCGATAATCTCTCAACAATATCATTTACTGATATTTTTCGAAATTCAAAACGCTGGCAACGTGAAATGATTGTAGGCGGAATCTTATGTGGTTCTGTTGTCGCCAAAATAAAGATGACGTGTCCCGGCGGCTCTTCTAACGTTTTTAAAAGCGCATTGAAGGCACCCATAGAAAGCATGTGGACTTCATCAATAATGTATACTTTATATTCTACAGCACTTGGAGCATATTTTACTTTATCTCTAATATCTCGAATTTCATCTACACCGTTATTTGAAGCCGCATCAATTTCTAATACATCTGAAATAGATCCTTGTGTAATCCCCAAACAAGAAGGACATTCATTACAAGGTTCAGCTACCGGAGCATGTTCACAGTTGATTGCTTTTGCAAATACTTTTGCAATTGTCGTTTTTCCTGTTCCCCTCGGCCCAGAAAATAAATAAGCATGTGAAACTTTCTCTTGAAGAAGGGCATTTTGCAACGTTTTTGTCACGTGCTTTTGACCAACTACATCTTCAAATTTTTGCGGTCTCCATGTTCGGTATAACGCTTGGTATGACACGAAAATACGGCCTCCCTCAAAGGTTATTATCTTATTTATTATAACCCATTCTGTTTATAGATTCCAAAAGTTATTTTCTATACAAAAAACCCACCTTAGTATTAAGGTGAGTTTTGTATACATATATAACTGCCGTGCACCTTCTGTCGATTACGTACCATAAGCGTTACTCAAGCAGTTAGCTCGGTTCAGGCACTCCTGCGGCACACGAGAAGACCCGCTTATTGCTGCTTCCTTCCGGACCTGACAAGGTTCACGGGGTCCCGTTGCGCAGGACCCAAACGTCAACACCACTTACTTAAGGCAGACCTTACAGCAGCATAACCTCGAGAAGGGATTCGGCCTCGCTAGAGCGGATTGCGAGTATAGGGCACCGCTACCTCCCCGCTTAGCACGGCAAAGTTAAAACCAATATTCGGTTGCCTTCATTAAAAGGCATTATCAGTATAACTTGTTTTTTTACAAAATGCAAATACGTTAATTTTCGTTACTTTTCTCTAATTTTTTTATCGCTTTTCTTTTTTTACGAAGCTCTCTAAAAAAGTTTGTTAACAAAGTACCGCATTCTTCTTCTAATACACCAGCAACTACCTCGCATTGATGATTAAAGCGTTCATCCGTTAAAAGATTCATCAAAGTCCCTGCACATCCACCTTTCGGATCACTTGCACCATATACAACTCGCTTCACTCGTGATAAAACAATTCCACCCGCACACATCGGACAAGGCTCTAATGTTACATATAACGTCGCATCTTCTAAACGCCATGTCCCTAATTTTTTGCACGCCTCATCAATAGCTAATAACTCAGCGTGAGCTATTGATCTTTGTTCAGTTTCTCTTAAATTATGAGCAACACTAATTACTTCACCATCTAACACTATAACTGCACCAATCGGTACTTCTTGTATTGCCTCTGCTTTTTTAGCCTCTTCTATTGCTAACTGCATAAAATAAATATCTTGATCGTGTTCCATACCATAGTCCTTTCCCTCAAATAAAATACACTTATTCCCATTTACTGCACATGGGATAACTTTTACAAATTCAATCCACCCTAATAAAAAAGAGAGGGGATTACATATGAAGAATACTGCCTTACTCATTATCGATATGATTAATGATTTTCAATTTTCACACGGACCCACCCTAGCCAAAAAATGCGAAATTATAACAAACCCTATTTTACAATTAAAGAAAACAATGAAATCCTTTGGCTACCCCATAATTTATGTTAATGACCATTATCAACTTTGGAGGTCTGATATTGACCAACTAATTACTCATTGTACAAATGAGTATAGTGAAAATATCATTCATAAGATTGCTCCAAATACTGATGATTACATTTTTATTAAACCACATTACTCTGCTTTTTATGAAACACCTTTAAATTCTTTATTAGGCTATTTAAAAATAGAAAATCTAATATTGACAGGAGTCGCCGGGAATATATGCATCCTCTTTACAGCTAACGATGCTCATATGAGAAATTATACACTGTATGTACCACAGGACTGTATTGCCTCTAATCATGATCAGGATAATCTGCATGCTTTAAAAATAATGGAAGCCACATTAAAAGCAAATATAGTACCGTCATCTCAAATAAAAATTAATTAATACATATATTTATTTTCTAACTTTTTATATCAAATTAACCCGCTCGCTTCCCTCCTGTGCTACAATAATTCTGTTTTGTGTTTTTAGTAGTCACGGTAAATCACTGATTGAAAGGAGGAAACAGCGTGACCGGAGTACCATTTATCACGGTTGAAGGACCAATTGGTGTTGGAAAAACCTCACTTGCGAAGGCAATTTCAACTCACATGCAACTCCACTTACTAAAAGAAATTGTTGATGAGAATCCTTTTTTAGGAAAATTCTATGAAGACATCGACGAATGGAGTTTTCAAACAGAGATGTTCTTTCTTTGTAATAGATACAAACAATTAGAAGATATTAACATAAAGTATTTGAATCAAAGGAAACCAGTAGTAGCGGATTATCATATATTTAAAAATTTAATTTTCGCATCCCGTACATTAAAGAATTCTCAATATGACAAGTACATGCAAATCTATCGTATCCTTACACAAGATATGCCTGTACCAAACGTTATCGTTTATTTAACAGCTAGCTTGGAAACATTACAAACACGAATTGCGATGCGCGGAAGAGAATTCGAAAAAAACATGGATCCAAATTACTTACTACAGCTCACAAAAGATTACGAAACAGCAATGGATACTTTTAAAAAGGATCATCCAGATATCCCAGTATTAAAATTTAACGGAGACGATATGGATTTTGTAAAAAATCCTGATGATTTAAACGTCATCCTATCCGCCCTTCAAAATACTCTCTTAAAGGAGTCGGAATAACAATGAATTTAAGGCAAAAATATGATATACCAAATGACGCAGTAATCACTATTGCTGGAACAGTAGGTGTCGGAAAATCAACTATGACAACTGCATTAGCTAACGCTCTAGGTTATCGCACATCATTTGAAAAGGTAGATTCAAACCCGTATTTGGACAAGTTCTATGCTGATTTCACACGCTGGAGCTTCCACTTGCAAGTGTACTTTTTAGCAGAACGATTTAAAGAACAAAAAAGAATTTTTGAATACGGTGGCGGTTTTGTTCAAGATCGCTCTATCTATGAAGACACTGGAATTTTTGCAAAGATGCATCATGAAAAAGGTACAATGACGGAAACTGATTATGAAACATACAAAGGTTTATTTGACGCTATGGTCATGACTCCTTACTTCCCTCATCCTGATTTATTAATTTACTTAGAAGGTTCTTTCGATGATATTGTTGATCGTATCCAAGAACGTGGACGTCCGATGGAACAACAAACACCAATTGAGTATTGGAAAGAGATGCATGGCCGTTACGAAAACTGGATTAATAACTTTAATGCATGCCCTGTTTTACGATTAAACATTAATGAATACGATATTTTAAAAGATGGTGATTCAATTGAACCAATCATTAAAAAAATTGGCCATTTTTTAAAACAAACACGTAAACTTGTAAAATAAAAAACCCGTGCATACGCACGGGTTTTTCTATTAAATTACTTCTTTTTTGTCGGAGCAATAATTTCACTCTCAGGTTTTCCAGCGTTAATACGCTGACGAACAGTACTTGTACTAATATCGTATGTTTCAGCAATCTCTTTAACAGTCATTTCTTTCCCGTTAATCACTGCTGTTAATACTTTACCTGTACGTTTTGGAGCTGCTTCTTTCTTTACAGCTGCTTTTTCAACTTTTTTTGGCGCCTCTACTTTTGTCGCAGTTTGCTTTACATCACAAGTGCAACCACAAAGTTTACGGAATGTATCATCGCTTATAATGCGTGACACATTTGCACCACTGTTTAAAATTCTATTGTTCTTACAGACAGGACATTGTACATAATATAAAGTTTTTCCATCTAAAGGAAACGTTTGTATAATAAGATCCATGTTGACTCCTTTCATATCTATGAAGATAATCATCGGAATATGAGTGTGTAATAAGGACAAAATCGCCTTACACCATACTTTATGATTGGTTTTAAAATAAAAACTCGTTACGTGTTGGTAACGAGTTCTCCAATCTCCACTTATATGCGCTGTTGTCAATTATATCTGGAGGAGGTAGAGGGATTCGAACCCCCGCGCGACTCTCGCCGCCTGTCGGTTTTCAAGACCGATCCCTTCAGCCAGACTTGGGTATACCTCCATATTGACATCAAATATAATATCAAAAGAAAAACAGTTAGTCAACCCTACTAAAATAAATTATGAGGAAAGGAAAATTTTACTTTTCCTCTCCTACATTATAGTACTGACAACGCTCATAATTACCAATCACTCATACCGATGAATGTTTATAAATTTACTTAATAACTGTTTTTCCTCCCATATAAGGGCGAAGAACTTCTGGAATTATAATTGTACCATCTTCTTGTTGGTAGTTCTCTAAAATAGCTGCCACCGTACGTCCAATTGCAAGACCAGATCCATTTAATGTATGAACATGTTCTGGTTTTCCGTTTGGCTCACGACGGAAACGGATATTTGCACGTCTCGCTTGGAAAGCCTCAAAATTACTACAAGAAGAAATCTCACGATATGTGCCATAGCTTGGAATCCATACTTCGATATCGTATTTCTTCGCTGCTGTAAATCCTAAATCGCCTGTGCACATGCTCATAACGCGATATGGCAACTCTAATAATTGTAACACGCGTTCTGCATCATTTGTTAGTTTTTCTAACTCTTCATAAGAATCTTCTGGTTTTACGAACTTTACAAGCTCTACTTTATTGAACTGATGCTGACGAATTAAGCCACGTGTATCACGGCCAGCTGAACCTGCTTCAGAACGGAAACAAGAGCTAAATGCAGCATATCGTATAGGCAGTTGCTCTTTATTTAAGATTTCATCACGGTGCATGTTCGTTACAGGTACTTCAGCTGTTGGAATTAAGAAGTAATCTTCACTTTCAATACGGAATGCATCTTCTTCAAATTTCGGAAGTTGTCCTGTTCCTGTCATACTTGCACGGTTTACCATATACGGAGGTAATACTTCTTCGTATCCATGCTCGTCAGTATGAAGATCAAGCATAAAACTAATTAAAGCACGCTCTAATCTCGCGCCAGCACCTTTATAGAATACGAAGCGGCTTCCTGTTACCTTCCCAGCACGCTCAAAATCTAAAATTCCTAAATCTGTAGCAAGATCCCAATGTGGTTTTGGTTCATAAGCAAATTCTTTCACTTCTCCCCAAGTACGTGCTACTACATTATCATCTTCTGTTTCACCAACTGGAGCAGATTCATGAGGAATATTCGGAATAGATAACATTAACCTTTCTAAATCTTCTTCAACTGTACGAAGTTCATTATCAAGATCTTTTACTTTTTCTCCAACTTCACGCATTTCTAGAATTAGAGCTTCTGCATCTTTCTTTTCGCGCTTCAATACAGAAATTTGTTGAGATACTTCGTTACGTTTACTTTTTAGTTCCTCTGTTTGAACAAGTAATTCTCTTCTTCTCGTATCCAGCTCTTCAAAGCGACCAAAATCAGTTAAATCTTCGCCTCTATGCTGTAACTTCGCTTTTACTTCTTCAAAATTTGTGCGTAAAAATTTAATATCAAGCATTATATACTCCTCCTTTTATTTTATAAAACACAAAAAACTCCCGTCCCTATATAAAGGGACGGGAGTTAACCCGCGTTGCCACCCTAGTTGAAAGCATTACCGCCTTCCTCTCAAGTAGAAATAACGGCTCTTCACCGGGAATGTTTACTAATCATAAAGATATTCCACATTCCATTCCAGGATGGATTCACAAACTGTTTCTATCGATTTCCACCAACCATCGACTCTCTATAAGAAACGGCATTTGTTACTACTTCCTATCAACACGCTTATTTTATAAAATTGTTACCATCAATTTACTATAATCTTATACAAGTTGCAAGTTACTTATACAACTTTTTTCATTTTCGCTTCTTTTACCATTTCTACAAAGTATGCTGTGACACGATGATCATCCGTTAATTCCGGATGGAATGAAGCAGCTAAAAACTGATTTTGTTTTACTGCTACCATTCGGTCACCATGTGTAGAAAGTACTTCAACATCATCAGCTACATTTACAACATACGGAGCACGGATAAATACACCAATAAATTCTTCTCCTACACCTTTAATTGAAAGTGCGACTTCAAAGCTATCTTTTTGGCGTCCGAACGCATTGCGTTCTACTGTAATATCCATAGCACCAATATGTGCTTCTTCATAGCCAATAAGTGTTTTTGCAAGAAGAATCATACCTGCACATGTACCAAACATTGGTTTACCAGACTTCGCGAATGTACGAAGTGGTTCCATGAAAGCATACTTATCAATAAGACGGCGCATTGTTGTACTTTCACCGCCTGGTAAAATAAGACCATCAATCTCTTCAAGTTGCTCTACACGCTTTACAACAACAGCTTCTGCACCACTTGCTTCAACTGATTTTATATGCTCACGAACTGCACCTTGAAGACCTAGTACACCGATTTTCACCATTTTAAAGTTCTCCTTCAATTACCATCCACGCTCTTGCATGCGTTGTTCTGGTAATAACGTTGAAATTTCGATACCTTTCATTGCATTACCTAATCCTTTAGAAAGGCTCGCAATTAGTTCGTAATCCTCATAATGAGTCGTCGCTTCAACGATTGCGCGTGCAAATTTCTCTGGATTTTCTGATTTGAAGATACCAGATCCTACGAATACACCATCCGCACCAAGTTGCATCATTAACGCTGCATCTGCTGGTGTTGCTACACCACCTGCTGCGAAGTTTACAACCGGCAAACGACCAAGGCGTTTAATTTCAAGTAGTACTTCATAAGGAGCACCAGTGTTTTTTGCATATGTCATTAACTCATCTTCACGTAGACTTGCAACTTGACGGATTTCTGCATTGACTTGGCGCATATGACGCACTGCCTCTACAATGTTTCCTGTTCCTGGTTCACCTTTTGTACGAAGCATAGACGCACCTTCTGCAATACGACGCGCAGCTTCTCCGATATCACGGCAACCACATACAAACGGAACTGTGTAATCACGTTTATTTAAATGGTATACTTCATCAGCAGGAGTTAATACTTCACTCTCATCGATATAGTCTACCCCTAATGATTCTAATACACGTGCTTCTACAAGATGACCGATACGGCATTTTGCCATAACCGGAATTGAAACAGCGCCCATAACTTCTTCAACGATTGTTGGGTCTGCCATACGAGAAACGCCACCTGCTGCACGAATATCTGCTGGTACACGCTCTAATGCCATAACAGCAACTGCGCCTGCCTCTTCTGCAATTTTTGCTTGTTCAGCGTTAATTACGTCCATAATAACGCCGCCTTTTTGCATTTCTGCCATTCCACGTTTTACACGTTCTGTCCCTGTTACATTTGTCATGTTACAAAAACCCCCCTAGGTGAATTGCTTTTCCCCGTTAAAGGCGAAAATTAAGAATACTCTTACATTCTACCACTAACTATCAGATGCTTGTCTACTACTTTTTCATAAAGTCGGTATGAAAAATAGGAATAAGAAAAAGCCCCTACAATGAGGAGCTTTTAAAACCAACCTTTTACTGTATCAACAGCACTATTCCATATACCACTAAAGAAAGAACCAATTCCGCGCATAGAGCGAGTAAACCAATTCGCTTCCTCTACTGCAGACGTTGTTACAAGATCTATTTGTAATGACTTACCAGATAAAAATCCAGGATCATTCGCATCTTTTGGTGTGATTACCATTTGGCCAAGTGCAGCTCCCTTTTTAATAGGTGCTTCTTGTCCCTTATTTGCTTCTTTTAATTCTGTTTTATAAACATCTTTACTTCCTTTTGGCACTGGAAGTGAAACAGCTTGTTTTGTTTGAACTGCTACATCTTTATCTTTAGCATTTTCTACTCGTACTGTTTCTTGTCCTTTTACTGAAGAATCTTTTTTATACATTTGCTTCATTTCAAAGTTAGCAAATCCATAATCATATAGCTTCTTTGTTTCATCAAAACGTGCTGTATGAGAACTTGTTTTAATAACTACAGAAATAAAACGCATTCCGTTTCTTTCAACCGTACCAGTGAAGCAATCCCCTGCTTCTGGAGTCGAGCCTGTTTTCAGGCCATCTACGCCATCATATTCTTTCACTAAGCCCTTTAACATCCAGTTCCAGTTCGACATTGCAAACTTCTCTTTTTCTGGACGGAATTCTTTTTTCGGGATTTTTGCTGTATCTAACACTTTTGGATAATCTTTAATTAAATGTTGTGCTAAAGTTGCAACATCCTTTGCAGACATTTTATTTTCTTCATCCGCTGTTGTTCCTTCAGGATGCATTCCCTTTAAATCTTTATTCGTTAAACCTGTAGAATTGACAAATTTATAATTTTTCAACCCTAGTTCTTTCGATTTATCATTCATCATTTTTACGAAGTCTACTTCTTTACCTGCAATTGCTTCTGCCAATGCAATTGTTGCACCATTTGCAGAAAAGATTGCCATTGCTTCATATAACTCTTTTACTGTATAAATGCCACCATTTTCTAATGCAACATTTGATAAAGAAGCATCTTGTGAAACTTTATACGCATATTCAGAAACCTTAATTTTTTGATCCCACTTAAGTTTTCCTTTATCCACTGCTTCATGAACTAAATATTCACTCATCATCTTTGTCATACTAGCAATTGATAATAATTCATCTGCATTCTTTTGATATAAAATTTTCCCAGAATTCGCTTCAACTAAAATTGCTGCACCTGCTTCAATGTTTAAAGCAGCTCCTGTTTCTGCTGATGCATTGCTATATGGTAACAACATACTACAAGCTAGTGTAAGCATTGTTACTAAAGCAATGAATCTTTTGCAAAACATACCTTTCACTTTTGCTACCCCCAATATCTATGTACTCACATAACCGTTATTCTAACATAATCAAAAAAAAATAGACAGAGATATCAAATCTCCGTCTATTTGTATATAAGACATTATAATGAGTAGTTTGGAGCCTCTTTTGTAATTTGTACGTGATGAGGGTGGCTTTCACGTAAACCAGCACCTGACATACGAATGAATTGTGCATTCTCACGTAAGAATTCTAAATTCTGCGCTCCGCAATATCCCATACCGGCACGTAATCCACCAACTAATTGATGAACTGTATCTGCTAAAGGTCCTTTATATGGTACTCGACCTTCAATACCTTCTGGAACAAGTTTTTTATTTCCTTCTTGGAAGTAACGGTCTTTACTTCCTTTTTCCATCGCTCCGACAGAACCCATACCACGATATACTTTAAATTGACGACCTTGATAAATTTCAGTTTCTCCAGGGCTTTCAGCAACACCAGCAAACATACTACCTAGCATAACAACGTGTGCTCCTGCTGCTAAAGCTTTTACCATGTCACCAGAGTACTTAACCCCACCATCAGCAATAACTGGAATACCGTGTTTACGAGCTTCTGTTGCACAATCATAAACTGCTGTTAATTGTGGTACACCCACGCCAGCTACAACGCGTGTCGTACAAATAGAGCCTGGTCCAATACCAACTTTAACTACGTTTGCTCCTGCTTCAATTAATGCTTTCGTTGCTTCAGCAGTAGCAACATTTCCAGCGATAATATTTAGTGATGGATATTTCGCACGAACTTCTTTTACTTTATCAATAACACCTTGAGAATGTCCATGAGCTGTATCAAGTACGATTGCATCTACGCTAGCTTTTACTAATGCGTCGATACGAAGCATAGCATCAGCCGTTACACCAACCGCTGCTCCGACTAATAAGCGTCCTTGCTTATCCTTCGCAGAATTTGGGAATTCAATTACTTTTTCAATATCTTTTATTGTAATAAGCCCTTGTAGTACACCGTTGTTATCAACGAGAGGGAGTTTTTCAATTTTGTACTTTTGTAGGATCTTTTCAGCTTCTTCCAGCGTTGTACCAACTGGAGCTGTAATTAGCTTTTCTTTTGTCATTACGTCGGAAATTTTGATTGAGTAGTCTTGGATAAAACGCATATCACGGTTTGTAATAATACCAACTAATTTTCGCTCGTCTAAATTATTTACAACCGGTACACCTGAGATACGGTATTTTCCCATAAGATGCTCTGCATCATACACTTGATGTTCTGGAGTTAAAAAGAAAGGATCTGAAATAACGCCACTTTCAGAACGTTTTACTTTATCAACTTGCTCCGCTTGTTGTTCAATAGACATGTTTTTATGAATAATTCCTAAACCGCCTTGACGAGCCATTGCAATAGCCATATCAGCTTCTGTTACTGTATCCATTCCTGCACTAATTAACGGGATATTTAACTGTAAGCTTTCAGATAAAACTGTTTTAACACTTACTTCTCTTGGTAGTACATCTGACTTTGCTGGTACAAGTAATACGTCATCAAAAGTCAAACCTTCTTTAACAAATTTAGATTCCCACATAATTGTTCCCCCCATGATACCAGAAATTATTATTAGTAGCTTATCAATTGGTTAAAATACTGTCAAGGACGTATATATATGTTAGAATTTTTAGACAATAAAAGGAGCGTAATATATGCATCAAACAAATTGTACTTGGCAGCAATTAAGTTTCTTCTTTTCATCTCAAAATGTACAACGTTATCTTGCCCGTTGCTATGAAAAATCCTCCATACAAGATGCTGAAAAAAAAAGTTTCGAAAATTGTTATCCCTTTATTTATTACTTAGAACACGGGAAAAATTATTATGAACTATATAAGGTAGCCCCCTTTTCGATTCAGCCAATGTTATTGTTTTATGGAATGAGCCAACTTTTTAAAGCTTGCTTACTAACTATTGATCCTAACTATCCAGAATCCACTACTGTTTTAGCTCATGGTGTTACAACTCGCAAACGAAAAAAACAGGGGTATCAATTTTTAGAAGATGAGGTGAAGGTACAAAAAAACGGATTATTTACTCATGTTGCAGAACAGCTGTTTCACATGAAACACTTAGAAGCAGAGAAGTTTAACATGCTAGATCTAATGGGAAATATTCCTGAATTACAAAATTTATTTCGCTATAGTCAAAGAGGGGCCACTTTATATAAAATCGATTCAACAAATACAAATGAACTTTCCTTTTCGGCCAACATACTAGATCGACTTCATATGACTACAGAAAGATTTTCACGTTACATTGAATCAACTTGTAAGCATTTATCCATACAACATGTCTCCGGGAAAACGAGCGGATCGAATCTGCTTTTTACAGCTCCTATCCAGTCGTGGAACCCTATATATAGTACGCCTTTATACTACGAATATCTTGCTGATACTTATTACTTACCAATTCCAATTGACCCGAGAAATCCTAAACCAGTATTACCTGAACTTCTTGTTCATTATTTATTGCTCTACAATTTAAGTATGATTTCTAGATACGAAACAGATTGGTGGTATGATTTACTTGGGAGCTATGGCTCTGAAGATTATCCATTTATTTATCAATTTCTTACTATTTCTGCTCAAAAAATCCCTTACTATATTTCGTCTTTTTTACTAACAGAACCGAGCCTATTTCATGGGAAATAAAAAAAACACAAGTCAAAAGACTTGTGTTTTTAGACCATCTTTTTCAATTTATTCCCATATTTCTGCAAGTGTCATTTCTTCAACAAATTTCTCTTTCATTTCTTTTCATGCCCCTTTCTATTTCAAATAACTATTTTATTATATTCCTTGCACTTTTAAATGAGACAAGCATATGTTATAGTATAGTGTTTCATCACTTATATACACTTCCTTTTTTCAAGAGTACATATTCGATATGTACTCTTTTTGCATTACTATAAAATAACACTTTTGTTCAATTTAGTAATTTCTTATATAATGGAAGTTAATTTATCCAGAAGGGACTGAATTATGCGCAGATATCAATATTTTTAATCTACCCATCACAACAACATAATGGAGGTAAAAGTATTGATTACAGAATTACAAGCACAAAGATTACATTTAAGACAAATGAAGGAATCTGATTCATTAAGCATGCTTAAAATATGGTCTAATCGTGACGTTACAAAATTCATGAATATAAGCAATTTCACTGATAAAAACCAAGCAAAAGATATGATTCATTTTCTCAATGAACTTGCTCAAAATAACAAAGCTCTCCGTTTTACTATTATTGAAAAAGAATCTAATCAAATTATCGGTTCATGTGGCTATAATTTCTTAGATTTCGAAAACTCAAAAACAGAGATTGGTTATGATATTTCGAAAACATTTTTGGGCAAAGGTTATGCTCCTGAAGCGATTTCTGCTCTATTAGATTACGCTTTTACACATCTGAAACTAAATCGTGTCGAAGCAAAAGTTGAACCTAAAAATGTGAACTCTATAAAAGTATTACAAAAATTACAATTCACTTTTGAAGGGACTCTAAGAAAAAGCGAAAAATCAGCTGGAAAGCTTATTGATTTAAATATTTATTCGAAATTAATAACCGATTAATTTTAATCACTCAGCCTATACTATATTTAAGTATAGGCTTCTTTAATTTTTATACAAAATTCAAATTTGGTCTTTATCAAAAACTTCAATATCATGTAAAACCTGCGTAAAGATTACTGCGATCCAAACTACCCACCAGATAAACGTTATATAATGCACTTGCAAATACCCGATTTGCGCAATACTTGCTTTCCATACGGCTTATGCTTGAGTGCTTGAGAAACACTAGACTTTTTTGATTTTTTCTCATATCAGTTGACCCCGTCCATTTCCCTTCACGTTCCCACTTCTTCTTGAGTTTTCCAACATAGGTAAAGCTACACTCATACATAATGCTGATTTCCTTATCTGGAATCCCCTCTTGATTTATACGATACGGTTTCTCTCCGTTCGATCTACTCTATTGAACTTTTACTTCATTTCCTTTTTACATTCTTCAAGAAAATCGATAGCCTCTTGAACCTGTTCCTTTGTTGAAAGTAATTCCATCACATTGCCCTCTGTGTTAAATACATGAATTTGTCTTTCCTTGTACTCCGTCCCTAACATCCCATCATCACCTAAAAGCTTTACGTTATCTTCCTTTTTCAAAACCTCGCTTTCTATTCAAAGTATTATTTTATAAACATATTAACTAGCAAAATAATTAGTATTATTAAGCTATTACTCCAATCATTCTATTTAATTTATACATATTTTAATAGTAAATCGAGGAAAGGAGGTTTTTATATGGCTGAGCATACAAAATGTGTATGTGAACAATTAGAAAGATTACAGTTAGGTACAGAAGTAGATGTTTTCCTTACAGGAACAACACTAGAGGATCTTATTTTTACTAACTTTAATCCAGATAATTTTTGTGTAACATTTGTAGACAACACAACAGAACCTGGCTCTATAATTGTTTTGGACTGTCGTGATATTCAAGCGCTTAGAATTGAAGCTGAGTAGAGTAAAGATGGGGCTTTGAAAAAAGCCCTATTTCATACAGCATATTTCAATATAAATTATAAAATAGAGGAGCCGGAAAAATGTCAGTTTTCATCAACTATGCTATTACTCCCAAAGTATTCAGTCCTAATCTAACATCTCTTCCAAATAACCGAATTTCTTTTATCCCAACCCCAAAAGAGAGTTCTAAAAATATTTGTTATCTTTTAGAAACATTTTACTTAGGAAAAAAAATAAAACAGCTGTTAGTTAACGGCACAATATTAAAAGCTTCTATATTTGTAGGATTCCATAATAGATTCGGCCTTGCTACATTTATAGATGAAAGCGGAGATATCACTGTAGTTAACTGTGAGCGTATTGATGCGATTGTGCTTTAATTGTGAATTTATATGTGAATAATAATCATTATTTTCAAGATAAACGTGTAGTTCTTACACATAACGCCAGTAACTGTTACTATAAGAGACTAGGTCTGTAGGACACTAATATATAGTTCTTTTTTTTAGACTCAACCGAATAAAATTCAACATTCCGTTAATAATAAAAATACAGTTTCTAAATTCCCTTCATACCCGAGGGCTTAGCGGCTAACTTTTGTTAGCGGCTCTTTTTATGTTTTACACGAATAAAAATCTAAATTTTCCCGATACTATATAAGACTTTATAAAGTTAGCTTTAAGTTCTTCCCACTCTAGCTTTCTTGGTCGAGAGCCGAGCGGTTAGCTTTTGCTAGCTGCTCTTTTAATTACACATTTTTGTCTTAGCACTCATATAATACTGAGAATTAAAAAATCATTTCATGTTTAAAGGAAAAGTATTCTTTTTCATTACTCCACTCCCTCTTTAAATAACACTGTTTGAATAGATTTTTAAAGAGGGAATACATTTAATAATCTTGGTTACACTGTAAACAGGCTCGTGAATAGCCAATTTTACTAATACCTACTCTATGTCTATTACCTTGGGCCGAGCAATTAGCAAAAGCTAATTGCTCTTTTATATTGAGTTAATAATAAAATTTAGGTCTTATTCCTTTTCTACATCATATATTTTTAACCTAACCATCCAGCTCAAAGTGTTACCTCCTATCTTAAAGAGCACTGATGCATGGTGCTCTTTTTAGTTTCCTTATTTCTACAAAATGAAATTTTTATACAAAATACACACAACTAAATTCACATAATTTCATATGATATATTGCATCATTTCTTTTTAGAATGGATAGTCGTTACAGAAGGGCGCTTTCCGAAGCGCTCTTTTTTAATATCCCCTGCACTAAATAATTTTTGAATTATATCTTAATTTCGAGAATACTCACAAGTCATAGGTTTACAATAAGTCTTGGTCAGAAGAGCACTTATATATGGTGCTCTTTTTGGTATGGAATTTAAAATAGAGGCTTGCTCTTAAAACCTATTATGTACTTTTCATAGGTTTTTTCCTTACACCCCTGTGTCTGTTTACTCATAAGTTGTTAAAGTATAAATATAAATTGATAGTTAATTTATAAGGGAGGTGTAAAAATGAGTAAATTTAAAAAGCATTGTTGTCACATACCCTTTCCTTTACCTCAAATAGGGCCTACTGGATTAACCGGTGCTACTGGACCTTCGGGACCTACTGGAGCTACCGGACCTTCAAGTGGACCTCGGGGACCTACCGGACCTACTGGAATTCAAGGTAACCTGGGACCTACTGGACCTCAAGGTATTTCTGGACCTCAAGGGATTCCTGGGATTTCTGGATCTATTGGTCCAACTGGACCTTCTGGAATTCAAGGTATCCAAGGCATCCAAGGCATTCCTGGCATTCAAGGCCCTATTGGACCCACTGGAATAACGGGGGTCACTGGAATTCAAGGGATCCCTGGTATTCAAGGGATTCCTGGCATTCAAGGCATTCAAGGGATTCCTGGCCCGACCGGACCTCAAGGGATTCCTGGCATTCCTGGTTCTGTAGGTCCAACTGGACCTTCTGGAGCTGTTGGACCTACCGGCCCTTCCGGGGGACCGCCAGGACCAACGGGCCCGACTGGACCTTCCGGGGGACCACCAGGACCAACCGGAGTGACTGGCCCCACTGGACCAACTGGGTCACCAGGACCAACCGGACTTCAAGGTATCCAAGGTATCCAAGGCATTCCTGGCCCCACTGGACCTCAAGGAAGTCAAGGGATTCAGGGGATTCAAGGTGATCCAGGGCCTATTGGTCCTATTGGACCCACTGGAATAACTGGGGCAACTGGAATTCAGGGTATCCAAGGTATTCAAGGTAATCCAGGACTTATTGGACCTATCGGCCCGACTGGCCCAACTGGGCTTCAAGGTATCCAAGGCATTCCTGGGCCTACTGGATTACCAGGAACCGCTGGAGCTACCGGACCTACTGGGCCTGCCGGTCTTACAGTATCTGGCTTATCCCAGTATGCTTATGTTTTCAATACAGCAGCTCAAGTTGTTGCCTTAGAAGCACCTATTCTTTTTAATTCACACGGTAGAATCACATCCGGTTTTACTCATACGCTCGGAACTTCTCAAATGACAGTTATTAATGCTGGAGATTATAAAATTTCTTTTTCTGTATCAGGAGTTGAACCTAATCAATTTGCCCTCTTTTTAAATGGGGCTCCCGTTACCAACTCCATTTATGGATCAGGTGCAGGTACTCAACAAAACAATGGGCAAACAATTCTCACTTTAGCAGCAGGTGATATTATTACCCTTAATAATCATACTTCCGCTGCTGCGGTTACTTTGCAGACTTTGGCGGGTGGAACACAAACAAATATAAATGCTTCGATTGTAATTGAAAAATTAAATTAATTTAATCATTTATTTCTTGAAACTCTGCCAGTAAATAACCTGGGATGGATTCTTTTTTCAACAAGCAGTTAGCTTTTGCTAGCTGCTCTTCTATTTTGTTCCTACTCCTATTTCCTAAAAAATCTTTACTTTATTCCTCCTTGAATAAAATCAATAATTCAGCATATAATATCTATGCATCTAGATTATTACCTTTGTATCGAGCAGTTAGACTGGGCTAACTGCTCTTTTATTTGTGACAAAATGAAATTTTTATTAAGTTTTCTATTAATAACGTGTATTGATTTCTTTTCTAAATTACTTTAGAGATAAATAGTTCATTGGTGAACTATTCTATGTTAAACTAAATTAAAAAAGAAAAGGGACGATTATTATGAGTTTAAAAAATCAAAGTTTCAAACAAGCAGGAGAAGTTGTCCAATCATTTGTAACAATAAACAAAGAAATTATAAAGTTCACACATCAAAACGCCTCCAGTTTAGGATTAACAGTACAACAAATGGGTATCTTAAATACAATTTATGCACTCCCTAATGTTACTCTTAAAGAGATTTCAGAACGTCTTTCAGTTCCTAAAAGTACAGTGAGTGTGAATGTAGATGAATTAGTTAATCTACAGCTCATCGAGCGAAAACAATCAGATGAAGATCGTAGAGAAATAAAATTAAAGGTAACAAACCAAGGACAAGAAGCATCGAAAAAATCCATTGAAAACTCTACTTCCTACAAGGCAATGGAATTAGCACTACAACAACTTCAAGAAGATGATGTTCAAACATTATTGCGTATTCATAAAGATTTATTAATCTCTCTACAGCAATTTCGTTAATTGATGTAAACCATTTTAAACACAAATTCTAATTCTTATTTTTCAAAGAACTGAGCAGTTAGATTTCACTAGCTGTTCTTTTATTTAAAATAGCGTTTTTATTAAGAAATTAGTCATTCCAACTAAAACGGATGTAATGTTCGTAATAAGATCCACCTAAAATGTTTTTCTTTTCTTCTACCTTAAATTCAACTTTCACACCATCCATTAATTCTTGTAACTTTTCCGTGAATGGTTTTGAGTGCAGAATATGCTTGTCTGGATTTTCTTTATGAATTTGATATCTATAACCTGAATATCCAATTGCAGCACTTTCGATTATTACGTATTCCATTTCCTCTGCAAATTCCAATACCTTTTCATCAATGACTTTTTCTTGGAGTTCTTTCAAATTCCCCACTAAGGACATTTCCATTCTCCTTTCTCTCAAATAACGATTTTGTTTTAAATCCTCACATTCCTAAAAAAAATACATACAGTATCATGAGGTATTCTTTTTTATTTTTCTTAAGGAACGCTTTAAAAAGCGCACTTTAGTTTTTAAATAAAGATTTTGTTTTACTTTTGCTAGCTACCCTTCCCTTGTATAAATGCACCTTTTTTTACATACGATATTAAAATCCAAATAACCCTCTTTTAGGACGGTACTAATATGAACAAGAAATTAAAATACATTTTAATCTTCTTTTGTGCGGTATTTTATATTGTAATTATGGGCTCGATTGTCTATCTAAACTTTGTTTAAGAGCATTTTATTCCTCCAAGCAAGAAATCTAAGATTGAACATAAAAATTCATAATTAGCTATAAGAAGCGCTCTACAAGGCATTCTTTAGCTTTAAAATAAGATTTTGTTTAGTTTCCATTAACCATTTTGATTCATTTGCATACAGTATTATCAAAAGGAATTTCACAGGTTGCTCTGGTCCAGTTACCTTGAATTTCTTGCAGACCTTGTGGGAAGAATCCGTTTGTAACGAACGGATTCTTTTATTTATTTTTCATACAAAATCTTTTCGTTTTTCTAAAACCTAATTTACCGATTACGAATAAGAGATTCCTTTTAAATGTTCAGAAGAAATCTCTTATTCTTTTGTACATGAAAAGACTCCGATACATATCTCATTTTTTAAAGTTACTTAATTTTTCATTGCAATTCAAAGCTTGTAATTTCACCTGCAGCTTGACGTATTTTTAACCCGGAGTAATAATCCGCTTCTGCTTTACTATCAAATACATGGCCGTCTAGTCTTACCTTTTTATTGTTATATTTACTCATTGTTTTTCTCTTTTGCTTTACTGATTAACTCAGTAATTTCATAGACACCGTTTATCAAACATTCCAAGTATCTTCACCCCTTGAATATTTTTTCAATAAAAATACATACTATTTTCAAGCCGCCGTATCCACGGCTAATACTTCTTTCTTTTATTACAGCAGAAGCAGGTAGGTTCTTAACTTATCTGCTTTTCCTGTATATTTTTTTTAATATCGAAAATAATACCAACAAGCTGTTTGAACTAGCAGCTTCACTCTTCTCGTAATGGGAATGCAATTTATCACAATTAGCTAACTCATTCGACTAACTGGCAGACAACCGAAAATGTTGTCTGCTTTTTGTATAGAATTTTTCATTTTACATATACTACTTTTGAGCCTGTTACCAATGCAAGCCATTTGGTGTTTTGAATTCCGACTAAGCTTTTTTGTTGCATAGATTATTACATCTTTGACAACACTGTTTTAAAGCGCGTTTTCTGGTTATTCGTAGTTCTAATCCAGAATAATTTTTCTCCTATAAAGGACAGCAGGTACGACTGCTAGTCTTTTTTTCTTGTACTACATACTCTCCTTTTTGATAATTTCGAACGACGTTACCCTCATCATCGTAGTAAGCAATTTCCCGAAAAGGATGACAGTTGTGCTTTTCAATTTCTCCATCGAACAAAACGAAGAAATGAGTTTTCCAGTTCCCAACGATCATACCCCACATGCCAGCTACGTTACTCGCATACCCATGTAAGCAAAATGAAGATTGCGGTAATTCTGCATTTTCTTGAAAGCTTTTTCCGCACTGTACATGCGCTTGATATCAAAAACACCTTCGTTCTCGCACTTTACAAACTTCATGAATTCAACCATCGGCATCGTTAGAAACTTTGTTCTAAACTTCTGCCAGTAAAGGAACCTTGCTTTACTTTCCATTTCCGCTACTACAAATTCTTCGTTTGGCCAATGTGCGAAAATGGTGGTGAGTTTGAATTTGTAAAGGAGATAGCTCAACCCAACCACCCCCATTTCTCACCTTCACGAAAAATGGAATCAATCAGTAACTTAGCCCCTTTCTGACTGACAACGACTTGTCCATCGAACAGCTCAATGTTTGCATCGGATGCTTCACCGGTTACTACACAAACCTTCTCATGCTTTGCAAGAACAACGTTTTTACCGTCTACATGGATTTCTAATTCCGTACCTTCATGCAGCCCTAATGTTCTACGTAATTCTTTTGGAATCACTACACGACCAAGTTCATCTATTTTTCTTACGATACCAGTGTTTTTCATGGCTTCTTCTCCCCCTTAATTCGCAATCAACTTACTGAACAGTTCTTCGTTTCTTGTGTCTAGCGCGTAATCGATGAGGTTATATTTAATTAACTGATCAATTTCAACTGCGCCTTTCAAATTATTAAGTATTAAAAATCGTAATAAAAAAGAGTGCTATAAAGATATGCACTCTTTTAAAGGGCTTTACCAATCTCGACGATCATCACGATCACGGTCATGATTACGTCTGCGACGACACTCATCACAATCGCAGTCACGTCTACAATGACAGTCGTTAAAATCGTTTCTTCTGCGTCTACGACCGCATCCGCAAAATACTAAACCATCCCAAAATCTATTACAATCTCGAGAATGTTCAAAATTATTGTTACATCCCATAGATATGATTCCCTCCTCTAAAAATAGAATTCATCATATTCTATGAATAAAAGGTGAAAACAGCTTGTTTACTAGCCTATGTTTTTTTGTTTTACACTAATAATATTCCAATTTGCAAGTCTACCTCACCCCTTATCTTTCCTTAACAACAAACAAGACGCCAACCAGATCATGGCAGCGTCTATGATAATTGATATTGGTCTTATCATTCGGCATCATTCCTATTTCTTAAATAAAACAGAATCAACGATTGTTAAAACTACCCAAGCTATTCCGAGAAACACTACAATTAATGGCATCAACCAGAAGTAGTGACACCATTTTGTGTAACTACTCATCTTCCACCATTCATGGAGTGGATTAAGCCCTATCATTTATAACAACCCTCCCCCATTTTGTTCAATAAAAAGAGAGCTCCTGTATATCAAACGTTTATGTCACCAATCACCCCAGCAAATATACCAGGCTCAATAAGAAACACAAAAGCCACGACACTCACACATCGTGGCTGACTATATAAATTCAATTGGTCTTTTCGTCCTTCTTGCGGATTCTTACCGCCCTTGCCCGTTCTCCGGTAACGTTTTGATAAAGGGGCTACGCTATCCCCATACTATTCTTCTTTCAAAGAACTGTATAGATATAGAGTAATATTGATTCTGTTTTGAGAAATCCCCGGAAACGTCCCCTTTTTATCGAAAAAAAGCCCTGCATTTATGCAGGGCACATATAAATTAGTGACTTTACTTAGATAAGATTACTGATGGATTTCATATCACTTATTCTGTTGGAGACGGAAATCTTGCAGCTTCAAAATGCGTACTATTTTCTACAGTAGAGATAACTCCAGCTACGCTACTTTGTGCAAAAACCTCGACTACATCCCCAGCATTCAATTGAATTATTGATGAAACGGCAACAACATTAGCAAAGTTTATTGGACCAAAAAAATCATTATCTATTGCAATTGCTGGATTTCCATTAACTCGAATTTCTACCCGCGCTCTATAGTTTACGTTTAGATTATTGGGAATGAACGCAATTGTTCCAATAACAGAATAAACACCTCTTGTCTTTGGTATAAAAATGGATGTTGCAGGGTTATATTCATTTGCTAAATCAAATTGTTCATTTTGGAATAAGACTTTTACAAAAGTATTTGCTGGCACAATCTGATTAACTGTGCTCACAGCTCTAAAAGCAGATGCTCTTACAAGATTGTATTGGTTATCATCAGAACAACAATTCACTTTTACATTAACCCAAGGCTTTTCATCATGTTTTTTATCACATTTGTCATAACTCTTACTACTTTTATGACAATCATGATATTTCTTTTTGTTATCCTTACAATGATCATAGTAGGAATAAGACATACTAGTTTCCCCCTTTTAAATTTATTACTACATACTATGTAAGATAGATTTAAAAGGTTTGGACGAGCTATTATTATTTTTAATAGAATTAAAAAACCCTACCAATTGGCAGGGCAGGGAAATAATATAACATGTAAAGCGGAACAACCTCATCTTAACCAATCTATACAACATTACAAAATATTAGAATCCCATTTCCGATACCTCAAAACTAAGTTTATATAATCCCCACAGCTGTAGCTATCAACTGAATATCACTTTTTTCCTTCTGATAAAACGGATCACGCTTTATCATTAATTCGTTGTACACAAACGAATCTTTAACCTTTCGATTCCCTAAGTACTTCATTTCAATTATCCTACGTTCCCCTTCATCAAGAGATGTTACAACGTCCGTTCAATTTGTTTAACACGTATCTCATGATTCTTTTCGTCACCTTTCATTTTAGGAAAAAGAACGATGCCCCCCCGCTCGAGCCTGTTCTTCTTGATTTTTCATCCGGACGCACAATGCTTTGTAGTTTTTCAACTCCTTCACCACAAGTCTATGCATCTCCTTTTCATCGATGTCTTTAAAAAATGTCAATTGATTCATACGATACGGTTCCCCTCCGTTCGATCTGATTACTCTTTAGGACGTTACTTCATTTCTTTTTGACATTCTTTTAAATAATCGATAGCCTCTTGAACCTGTTCTTTTGTTGAAAGTAATTCCATCACATTGCCTTCTGTGTTATAAACACGAATCGTTCTTTGATTAAACTCCATCCCTAACATCCCATTATCACCTAAAAGCTTTACGTTATCCTCCATTCTCCTAACCTCACTTTCAATTGAATTTTTAATTTCATGTTTCTTTGTTTTACCAATCCGTATTGCATCTTGAATAGTAAGTAAGCTAGAACTTCCAATCATTTTTCTTTTCCCTTTAAAATACAATCTGTATCTCGGATGCTTTGCATAACCTAGACCTTTACCTCTTTTTTGTATTCCAGCCTTATTACTCCACCATCAGGATACCTGTATATGGATTGTGACCTTTCATGTTCAGCTCTCATTTCCCTCTCCCCCTGAATAAAACTCAATATTCCGTAAATACTATAGACACATGGTTATCTTTCCTCTATTTTTCTTGGGTGAGCAGTTAGCTTTTGCTGGCTGCTCTTTTTATGTTTTAAGTGAATAAAATTTTAAACATGCTCTAACACTGCAGATAAGGCTTTAAAAAGTCGATTTCTCCCACTCTAGCTTTCTTGGTTGAGAGCCGAGCAGTTAGCTTTTGCTAGCTGCTCTTTTATATTGAGTTAATAATAAAATTTAGGTCTTATTCCTTTTCTACATCATATATTTTTAACCTAACCATCCAGCTCAAAGTGTTACCTCCTATCTTAAAGAGCACTGATGCATGATGCTCTTTTTAGTTTCCTTATTTCTACAAAATGAAATTTTTATACAAAATACACACAACTAAACTCACATAATTTCATATGATATATTGCATCATTTCTTTTTAGAGTGGATAGTCGTTACAGAAGGTCGCTTTCCGAAGCGCTTTTTTTTAGTATCCCCTGCACTAAAAAAATTTTGAATCATATCTTGATTTCGAGAACACTCACAAGTCATAGGTTTACAATAAGTCTTGGTCAGAAGAGCACTTATATATGGTGCTCTTTTTGGTATGGGGCTCCCGTTACCAACTCCATTTATGGATCAGGTGCAGGTACTCAACAAAACAATGGGCAAACAATTCTCACTTTAGCAGCAGGTGATATTCTTACCCTTAATAATCATACTTCCGCTGCTGCGATTACTTTGCAGACTTTGGCAGGTGGAACACAAACAAATGTAAATGCTTCAATTATAATTGAAAAGTTAGATTAATTTAATCATTTGTTTCTCGAAACTCTGGCAGTAAACAATCTGGAGTGGATTCCTTTTTCCACCAAGCAGTTAGCTTTTACTAGCTGCCTTTTTTGAATTTGTTCGAATAAAATTCTAAATTATGTCCAATACTATAAACGGGCTGATACAGCTTGAATTCACAGTGACCTCTGTAATGTTCTTTTCCCCTTTCTCTGAGGGCCGAGCAGTTAACAATTGTTAACTGCTCTTTTGCATTGGGTTAGTTATAAATTTTAGGTCTCATTTCACTTCTACACCATATAATTTTAACCTAAACATCCAGCTCAAAGTGTTACCTCCTATCTTAAAGAGCACTTATATATGGTGCTCTTTTTTATTTTGTTTCCTTTCATTACTGAATAACATTTTTAACCATGTCCATACTATTTTTGTAACTTAAAGTTACAAACTATTGCTGTAAGCGCAGCGTTTCTTTTGTACAACGAGCAGTTAGTTTTATTAACTAGCTGCTTCGTTGTGCTAAAGAAAAAAATTTTTAACTGCACACTTAGTAAGAACATACATAAAATATAATGCGGTATTCTTTTTCAATATTAGTTTTGGTTATGGAGCGCCTTAAAAAGCGCTCTTTATATTTGTAATAAATAACCCTTTTGTTCAAACATACTCACGATTTATATAAACTAAGCATATATTTATATAGACAAGACATAGCTTTTTATTATACATGCACAATTTTCATGCATGTTTTTTCAATATAATAAGGGGTTTATTAACCATCTAAGAACCTAGCTTTACCAAGATAGATTCAAAATTTCCCATTTCTCATGTATAATACCGTTAAACAATCGAATTCTACAATCAGTAATGGAGGCATTTAAATGGGTAGTATTGCAAAATTATCACAACAACAATTAAACCTTAAACAACAATTGAACCCTAAAAACTATCCACAAAAGGATAAAAAACTGAGACGTCGTCTTTTACTAGCAATAGCTTTTATGCTACCTATGATTATTTCCGTCCAAATCTCTCTATATAAGCAAGAGCAAATAATTAAGGAAAAACAAATTTTACTTAACAACGAAAAGAAAAAACTATCTGAATTAGAAATGCTTGGACGCTATTTTGACAACGATATTAAAACTTTAACAGAGAGCGAAGAAGGTATTTTAAAATTCGCAAGGAAATTGTATGGATTTTCTAAGCCTAATGAAACTATATTTCAAATAGCTGAATAACCTTTTTTAAATAACTATTTTATTAAAACTTTTCACCTTTTAACTGGACAAGCATATCTTATTGTATGGAGGCATACGCTCATAAAAATCTACCTTTCTTGTCAAAAAGCATACTTATATGTGTATTCTTTTTCTCTTGTTATGAAATACAGATTTTTGTATAAAACTGCACCTCTCTAAAAACGATACATACAATATGATGTGAAACCTTTTTTCTAAATAAGTCTTGGTCATAAAGCGCCTTCCTCCAAAGGCGCTCTTTAATTTTCAAATACCATTTTTAAGCAATTACGAGAGCGGATTTTATTATGTTGTACAAGCACTACTTCGCTTTATTAAATAAACTATATAGACATCTAAAAGAAAGGAGCTTTAAATTCATATGGCTGATTACTTTTATAAAGATGGTAAAAAGTATTATAAAAACCAATCACATTCGGACCATCAAAAAAATAACTGTTTTGTTGAGACTCATACAATCGGTGGTTCAGGAGAAAATTTAAATGGAAATATACCTATATCTATTGACCTCCTAAATACCACTCCACAAACAGTATTTGAAGATTTCACCAACAATCACAATAAAACATTAATTCAGTTATTCATTGTCGGTATGAGTGCACCCGTTCAAGTAACTATTCTAACAAGGAGATCTAGCATACCAATTACTACTACATTACAGCCCGTTCAAACAAAAATATTTCAAGTTGAAGATTTTCAAAGTCTTACTCTTACAAAGCAGGAAGGTCCTACTAGTGTAGTTAGTTTATTTATTCAAAAAACATTTTGTATCTGCTGTAACGATAATAACGATTCATGTGATGAATATTACCACGAGTGCAATTAATAGATTAAATTACCAAAAGGACCCTTTATATAAAGGTTTTTTTCCTTACACTCCCCTCATTTTTCCCTTTTTTATTAAAAATTCTAAAACATGTTAATACTATAGATACACCAAGGTTGAATACGAATGACCATTGTGTTCTTCTTATTCACGGAGCAGTTAGCTTTTACTAGCTGCTCTTTTATTTCGTTCTAGTTCTTGCTTCTTAAAGAACTCTTTAAATGCGTTTTCCTAATAAGTACACATATCCATTCCCCTGTTCTACAAAATGAAATTTTTACCATAAAGATAATTGTTAAATATTTTACACTTATACATTATAATAGAATAGTTATTGTATATTGGTATTAAGAGGAGCAACCCAATTAAAGGCTCCTCTTTTTTTAATAACATTGTTACTGTAATCTTCCTTTGTATTTCTTCTTGATCTGCCGCTTTAGTGAACCTCTCGTATACTGCAAACCTAGTACTATAAGGTCATAGCTATTTTCAAGGCGATTAATAATCTACTTTACGATCCCCTCTAACAGGTTAAAAAACTATTATAAACAAACTTCAATATAAAATGCCTTCGCTCTCTTTTCCACATGTATGTTAACTCTAGAAATTACTTATTTTCTTTAAAACACTCTTGTTACTGGTTTGTTTTTCATATATAAGTCGTACCCTTTTCCCTCTTCGCGCCACTTTATATTTTTATCATATACAATGAAAATCTCTTTTTCCTTACCTATTACTTACAAATTCCTTACATCCGAAATTGCTTTTATAATAGTGCTGCAGGAACCACTGTGCCCGAAAGCGCAAAAAAAGAAACACCAATGTAATTTGCTTTGGTGCTTCTTTTTCAAGCTTTAAATTTTGATTATTTTTCTTGCTATGTAACACAAATTACATTGTGCTATATGATACAATCCTAATGTTGTTAAAATCACTTTTTTAAATGGTAAATTTATACTAGAAGGTACTCATATCCAACAGTTTAAGAAAAAGAAAAGTCTCAAAATAACTAAATGTAGAGACAGAAAATTTTCATTTAAGGATGACTTCAAAACCATTAACTTAAGAAACGGATATTCTTCAGAGCAAAAAATAAGAAGGTTTCTTTCAAAATGTATGGAATTTTTGTTCTGGGGGTATTCATATTTGTTAACTGAATGAGCATGGGCTATTTATCTATATTTTCATTTTTCATACCATAAATAAAAATACCAGTCGTTATAGACTGGTATTATAGAGCTAATGTTTTTTTAATTGATAAATGTAGTATTTTTTACTTTCCAGTCTTCAAGTTTAATGAAAACCCAGAATGAATAGATTCCTAGAGTGATAATTGATAAGAGCAACCATTTTATCCAATTACCAAACAAGCCTACAGCAGAACCATTGAATTTCATACGGTGCCCGTTAACTACTGTATGATTTATTTTCCAACCATAAACCATACATAAAGCCCAAGGGTAACAAATACCAAGGGTAAAAACTGTAATAAGTACACCAAGGATACTTCAACCAATAAAGCTGAATAATCCACCATCAAAAAATGAGTGGCGACCATTTTTTAATTCAGAACCGATTTCCATAAAAAAACTCCTAACATATATATATATTCATAAAGACAAAAACAAATTATATCACAATAAAATGGTTTCAGGTCTATAAATCGTAATATAAAGTAAAGTAAAAACATCTTACAGAAACAAAGCGCCTTATCTCAAGTGCTTAATTTTGTATACTAGAGCGGTGCATTTAATAAAAATAGTTACATAGTTTTGTTACATTTTAAAATTAATCAATAGTAATAAAAATAGATTATTAAATTTACTAACCCCAATAAATAGTTGTTAATGTTGTGCTTACTTCCACCATTTATACTGACTTTCACATACTTCATATAATGTAAGAGCATGAGCAAAAACTCGGATATGACAACAAAAGGTCGTAAAAAATACGGGGAGAAAAGCATTAAAATCGGCAGTTGTTAAAGATGGGATAAATGTAGGTAAATGGGGAGTCTTTGGTGATATGGCTACATTTATGGACAGATATTATACAGCGTATAAGAATTACAATGTGAAAAAGAAAAGATAACGAGGAGAGAAGATTATGTATTGAATTTTTTAAAATTCTTTTTGGATCGAGATGTTTAATCCAGAAACGTAAATATTTTCATTGGATTGGTTTTGTTCTTATTGGAAGTGGATTCTTAGTCTTGGTTGTAAAAATTTATAAGGTGGTAAGATTTTTTTATGATTAAGTTTAATTATATGAGAAATATGAAAAAAGAAAGAAGGGCTGATAGAAGCCCTTCTTTTTGGTTCTGGTGCAATAAATTTACTTACGAAAGGCAAAGATCGCATAAAGGGTATAGAACATAAAAAAGATATTCGATTGTTGATTTGAAATAAAGTCACAATGTTTATAAAAAGGTGAGATAAATTGTTTCTTTAAATTAAAGGATGCTAAAGGTGTTTTGATTAAATTTTTTTATAAAAATTGTATAATGCTTCACAAATGGATTCCTTTTTTCTCTTATCAATATTCATATGTTACAATAGTACCAGTTGTATCAGTAGTACCATTAAAACCACTAAAACAATTTGAACAACTACCACAGCCACCACAACCTCCGCAGCCGCCACAACCAAAACAGCCGAAGCAACCAATACAACGGAATCCACCACAACGAAATCCACCACAGCGACCTGCACAACCTCCACAACGACCACCACAACCTCCACAGCGACGAACAGCATCTTCAATATAGTAATATGGATATTGGTTTTGTTGGTCCCAATACACGATATTTCCAGGCTGGTAATCATTAAGGCTTAACGCTTGTAGTTCTTGTTGAAACTTATTCATTTTCATGACCTCCGTTTATAAACTTCAACCTTTTCAATGCTTTCCTATATTTCTGTTCGTTAAATCTAAGTAGAAATAGCGCTATCAACTAAGTTCAATACGTACACCTACAAAGTATGACCTATCACTAGATAATGCACCTTGTTCATATACCTATTTTTAGGTTATTTTTCCCATAGGCTCATTTTTATAAATTGAAAAAAGACGCACTTAGATCGGAGGGCACTGAAAAACTTACGTTTTTCGGTTTATAAACCGGATGCAAAACAAGAAAGGCGACTTTTCATTCAATTTTGAATGAAAAGTCGCCTTTCCCTTTATTCTTTTTTACTTTGTTTCTTTTATCAAGGTTAGGATTCGTTTTAAATTGACAGCGAATATAGCCATTGCACCTTGCATTTGCATACCAATCAGACCCGAGGAAGATGCCACATCATACCCATGTCTATGCTTAAGTTCACTATTTTTCGCTTCAATTTTATAACGTTCTTTCCCCTTTTCTTTAAAATATGCACTTTCTTGAAATGCTTGTTGTTCCTTATGTTCAGTAGATTTAATTGTCACAGAATATGTTTTACTTTTAGCGCCTTCTTTGTAACACCCACTTTTGAATGGACATACTTTGCATTTTTCAATATCAAAATAGTAGGTATGACTTTGACTATTGTTTGTTCCCTTTTTACCCGTACGTGCTCTACGAACGGCCATATGTCCAGCTTTACAGACATACATACCCGCATCTTTATTAAACTCAAATTCATCTTCTTTTTTACGTGGCCCTTGTGTCACAATAGGGTTTAATTTCGATACTAATTGTAATTGATTTTGGTTGGCATATTGAATATTATTTTTCTCAGAATAAGCAGTATCTCCAATAACTGTATCAATTTCCATCCCTGTTTCACGACTTTTTTCAATCAATGTTTGAAGGTATTTTCCATCGCTTTTTTCACCCGTTGTAATCACCGCAGCTGTAATGATGCGTTCTTCATTCATCGCAATATGTGTTTTATAACCAAAGAAAGAAGAATCCGCTGTTTTATGTCCAATTCGCGCATCAGGATCTTGCGAAAATTGGAGGTGTTCTTGGTGATCTTCTACGATTTCTTTTAAATAATTCAGTTTCTCTTTCACATTTGGATATTCACGAATGATTTCCTCTTTTTCTACTGTTTCAATTACTTTTTGACAATATTCAAGTTCGTCACTTAAGTCATCTGTCATTGTTTTTGGTGGGAACTTTCCCTTCATTCCTTCGTCAACTTGATAAACAGCTTTGCGGAGTAATTTGGATTTCTCCATTACAAATTCTTTCGGCGATTTTTGATTGAAGCGTGCTTTTGTATGTGTGGCATCAACAATAATAGATTTATTTTTAATCAAGTTTTTTTCGAGTGCAATTTCCACTGTTTTTTGAATGAGCATGTCAAGTAACCCTACATCTGTCAGACGAAGCTTGCGGAACTTCGTTAATGAACTAGGGTCAATGACCATATCTTCTGGTGCCATATCTAAGAAATATTTAAAGGACATATCGTATTTTGAGCGTTCCACAACATCTACATCTGATAAATCAAAAATAGATTTTAGTAATAAATATTTAAACATACGAACAGGCGGTACTGCATTGCGACCGTTATCGAGACAATATTTATCTTGTAGTTCTTCTAAAACAAAAGAAAAGTCTACCAGTTCATTAAATTGACGAAGCATATTATCCTTTGGTACAACGATATCGTAAATCGCCATAAATGGACTGAGGTTAAGAGATTGTTGATTAGAAATCATCCGAGACACCACCTAGAATTAGTATAATTATTATACATGAAAAAAGCGAAAGCTTCCTCGATTTCATCGAGGAAGCTTTCGCTTTTTAAACTATAAGGACTTTTTCAGTGCCCTCTTAGATCGATGCGTCTTTTTGCGATACTTCTTTTGTGAAATCATATACATAAGTATTATTCATACCTGTGAATAGCAATACCTCTACTCATTATCCAATTACATCTTTTATTTCTGTATTGACTGGCCACTTTTCTAAAGTATAGGCCATTTCCCAAAATGAATATTCATATTGACTGCTAATAATAAAGTGCTGTTTCATTCGATTTCGGTCTGCCTCTGTTACTTTTTCAGCGATAGTGTCTAATCGTGTAATTTGCTCTTCAACTAGCGTACGGAACCAATCAGATCCATAAGCAGAAATCCATTCGTTATAAATTGGCTCTTCTGGCTGACACTCTTTTAAACGTTCACCAATTTCATAATACAACCAATAGCAAAGTAATATTGCTGCAATGATATCACCTAAATGTCCTTCATACGCAGCACGATACATATGTGAAGTATAAGCGTATGCAGTTGGAGCAGGGATAAAATTCTCTTTTTCTTCTTGAGTTATCCCTAGTTTCTTCGCAAAATTCTCATGTAAAGATAATTCTGCTTCATATGTATTTTGAGCATGGTGTGCCATACGTGCTGTTGTTTCTAATTCTAGAGCCTTTGCAGCTCCTAACGTTTGTACTCTAGCGAAATGACTCAAATAATATGAATCTTGAAGCACATAATAGCGAAAACTAGCTAAATCTAACGTTCCTTCACCAAGTTGTTTTACAAAAGGGTGATGAAAACTAGCTTCCCAAATTGAATCTACTTCTTGACGTAATGATTGTGAAAATGTCATTTAAATCCCTCCAATAAAGTATAAAATTTAAGTATTTACCCACAGTTATTAAATCTGTAAAATAAAAAAACTTTCTTTACAAACGTAAAGAAAGTGAAATTGACAGTATTTATTCATAAAATAGTAATGTCTTCCCACTTCCCTACGCTAGTATTAACCAGATCAGGTACTAAGAGTCTCAAATTCTCATTTGATCTCAGCCTATAATAGGCCCCCCTAGTGGATAAATATTTAATTTTCGTATTGTATTCATCATAGCATACTTCATGTTACTGTCAAAAGTATTCATGATACTGCTACTTAAAACCCTTCTTCTTTTCTTACTTTTAATGAAGTTTCAATAATCATATCTAATAGTTTACTATAATGAATACCAGCTGCATCTGCACTTTTCGGTAGTAAACTTGCTTGTGTCATCCCTGGTAATGTATTAACCTCCATTACATATGGAATTCCGTCCTTTACCATCATATCCACCCTTGCATAAACGCTGCATTTCAATGCTTTATAACAAGCCAGTGACGCTTTGTTTACATGTTCCTTCAATTCAGCTGGAAGTTCGATAACTTCTTCAATTGTACTAACATCATCATATTTTGCATTGTAATCAAAGAACTCCGCTGCATGTCGGATTGAAATAATAGGTAACTGTTTTCCATCAAAAATTGAACATGTAATCTCATCACCTTTTATATACTTCTCTATTACTACTTCAGAATCCCATTCAAACACAGTTTCCAGCATTGAAATTAATTCATCTTTATCATATACAATCTTTACCCCAACACTTGATCCACCAGAGTTTGGCTTTACCACTAACGGAAATCCTAACTTATCTAATTCATCAAGATTTAGATCCGCCATTTTTGTAAGTTCAATCCAATCGGGTGTTTCTATACCTTCATAGCGTAAAATCTTTTTCGAAATATTTTTGTCCATACATATACCGCTAGATAACATATTGCTCCCGCTATAAGGAATACCTAAACTTTCAAGCGTGCCTTGAACCGTCCCGTCTTCCCCGTATTTTCCGTGTAATGCGAGGAGCGCAAAATCAATGTCTTTCGCTTTTTCGATTAAATCCATTTTTTCATTTAACGTAATTGGTACGATTTCATATTTATTTTTATTTATAAGTGTGCAAACACGAAATAGGAGGGTTATCAATTTGATGACAACAACTGTTCGACTGAAAGTAGGAATGAAAACCGTCAGGTTGAGCTGAAACTACTTATCTAATACTCCTACGTGCAAGGCATGATAGTAGTCATAAACTATATGAAGCTAGGTGAAGTTGGCTGAACAAAACCTAAGTGAGAACTCATATGGTAATGGATAGGTCGGGATGCTACAAAATATCTATGGTGAGAATGTCCGATAAAGGACTGACGAACTTGCGAATGGTGCGAGACGTTAATCTCAAAAGTTGAGCTAATAACTCAATGGGGAGAGATTGGTCTTGAAGTGGTCTGAAATAAGATTACAAAAGATACAACTTCTTTGATGAGAGAAAGGAATGATAGGGTAACGCCTTGAAACTTCTCCAGTAAGATACCCTAACCTAATGTCGATTGCAGTCGGCATTGGCAACCATAGCTGGGTAATGAAGGTTGAAGCTACCGTAGTGCCTTCCAATGGGAAAGACAACCGAAAGCCATTCGAAGTAATAAATCGGATGGAATTGTAGTGAATACTCTCTGTCGATTAAATATGGTGAGAATGTTGTACCAACAACTGACGAATTCTTGAAGGTAAGCTCCGCAACTAGTACGGTTCAGAAATGAGTCGGGCATGAAAAAAATTGCTGTCTAAAGGATTGAAACTATCATTCGGGGACTAAATCCTAACGTAGTTACAGGCTACGGAGCTGGACACGGAGCAAAGAGAACACCTAAGTTTAATCAATGATAATCAAAGAGGAAAGTCGGAAGCAGTTAACGTCCACGATGTAATAGACGTGAACAGGCATGTTTAGTTAGATAGGAAACGCTAATGCGAGGGAACTATCTTTAATAAGCGATGAAATTAGTGGAATGACCATTGATAACTCTTGTAATGAGAAGAGGAGGAACAGCCACAAGTCAATAAATATGGAAGGAATAATTCTATCATTCAGTCCTAGCATGGATTCTGGTGAGACTCAAAAGGTCATCAAAATTCACACGAAGGTTGGTGATAAACCATGAATGAAATTCTAATTGGTAAAAACCTTAAAGACAACAAACTGAGACATGCAGAGTATTACGGAATGCAAGAGGAGTTTGACGAACTGTACCAACAGTCAAAAGAGATGAAAAACTTCAAAAATCTTATGAAGATAATAATCTCAGAGGAGAATATCCTACTCGCGTATAGAAATATTAAACGCAATAAAGGCAGTAACACTCCGTCAGTCGATAAGGTTACTATTGAAAACATTGAGAAATTAACACAGGAACAATTTGTTGCAAAAATGCGAAATCGCTTTAGCAACTACTGCCCAAATGTCGTGCGAAGGAAAAAGATTCCTAAGCCCAATGGGAAAACGAGACCACTCGGTATCCCATCATTTTGGGATAGGCTAGTCCAACAAAGTATTTTGCAAGTTCTTGAACCAATTTGTGAGGCAAGATTCTGTACTAGAAGTTATGGTTTCCGACCGAACAAAAGTGCAGAACAAGCGATAGCGGACGCTGTGTTCAAGATAAACCAAACTAACTTAACCTATTTAATAGATGTAGATATACAAGGGTTCTTTGATGAAGTGAATCACGTAAAACTAATGCGACAATTATGGACGTTAGGCATTCGTGACAAACAACTACTCGTGATTATAAGAAAAATCCTAAAAGCACCAATTAAATTAGAAAATGGCGAAATAATCCACCCAACCAAAGGAACACCGCAAGGTGGAGTCCTTAGTCCTCTACTAGCAAACATCAATTTAAATGAGTTTGACTGGTGGGTAAGTGACCAATGGGAAACGGCAAAAACTCGACATAGCTTTAAATATAAAACGGTGCAAGGAAGAATAGGAAGAGACAATAGAGCCCTAAAGAAAACAAAACTAAAGCCAATGTATATCGTTCGGTATGCTGATGATTTTAAGATTTTCACGGACACACGTAGCAATGCAGAGAAAGTATTCAAGGCAACGCAAATGTGGTTAAAGGAACGCCTTCGGCTTCCGATATCCGAAGAAAAATCAAAAGTCACGAACCTTAAAAAGTCTAAAAGTGAATTCTTAGGATTCATGCTCAAAGCGACCAAGAAAGGTAAAACACGAACAGGCAGCTCCAAATACGTGGCGGAAACGCATATGTCTGCAAAAGCTATAAAACAGGTTAAAGCTAAGTTGTCGCAACAAATCAAAATAATTCAAAAATCGCCAAATAGTCTTAACTGTGTAAAGGAAATCAATAAGTACAACAGCATGGTCATAGGAATTCATAATTACTACGAAATAGCAACGCATATCAATCTTGACCTTAATAAAGCAGGATATGAGCTATTAAAACAAATGTACAACCGATTTCCAAAAGCTAAACCCAACCAAACTGAGTCGAAAGCATTTACAAGGCATGGTGAATACAAAGGGAAAGACAAAGGAATTCTCAAATATGTCAAACGGGATAAGAAATACATGAGGTATCTCATGGAAAGACCAATCCTACATCTAACTGATGTAAGACATAGGAATCCAATGTTGAAGCGTAACGCAGTTAATAAGTACACCGTAGAGGGACGAGCGCTAATCCATAAAAGGCTAGAGAAGGTCTCTGAATCAGAACTACAATGGCTCAGAAATCATCCAGTCACAAACGAAAGAGCGACAGTAGAATTCAATGACAATCGAATTTCGCTATATGTTGCCCAAAATGGGAAATGCGCGATCACAGGCGAAAAGTTAGACCTACTAGATATGCATTGTCACCACAAGAAATTGTGGAGTCTTACTAAAGACGACAGTTATCAGAACTTGATTCTAATCAAATCAGAAGTCCACAAACTAATACATGCAACAAATCACGCAACAATTGCAAGATTGTGCGATTATCTGAAACTCGACGAAAAAAGTCTGACTAAGCTTAACAAACTTAGAAAACTAGTAGGAAACGATGAATTAGTACAATAAATTCCTGAACAATTCTCACAAAGAAAAATAATAGCAAAAACAAAAAAGAAATTCATGATTGAATGAAAAGAGGAACATATTTATTGATGGAGCGCCGTGTGAGGTGAAAGTCTCACGCACGGTGTGGAGCGGGGGAAATCTGAAAAGAGAATGGAATCCTAGAGGATTTTACACTTAGTAAGCTACCTATCGCTATTACGGGTCTAAAGGATTAATCCATTAGAAATGTGTATGTCGTTAATGACGATGTTATCTACCGAAAAGTAAGAGTAAATGATATAAAATTCGGAACATCTAACAATGAGGATGTAAAGATAACAGGCTTACAGCAAGCACTTAAGGATATGTGTATAGCTAAGTCAATTGGAACGTGGTAAGCAAGAAACTGTCACCAAAGCCTACTAGCAGACAGGTGCAAATACGGTTCTAACGAACCGAAATTGCTTTATTCTTGTGAAGGTGGGGACACAGTATCAATGAAGCATGTAACAAATGTGGAGGGATAGTCCCTAGTCTTGATCGTTGAAAACTAAATCAACTATATGTAACTCACAGGATCGAGTAAGATGATGGGACTTTTCGTAAGAAAAGGGAATAAATACATCGGTGAGTATAACATTGTTTGTAATCTAGTTGCTTTAGTATAAAAGGATAAGATGGGACGCCGTATGTCGGAAAACTGACACGTACAGTGTTAGGTGGGGGAAAAGGTGGAGATGATATCAAAGCATTACTTATCACACACAATAAAAAGAAATCGTGTACAAAAAATGTACACGATTATAAAGCAACTATGTCTTGTCAGTTTATTTGATGTTTGCTGTATGTAAATCTAAATAAATTAAAAGAACACCTTTAAAAGTGTTCTTAAGACCAAGACTCTTATTGTAAAAGAATACATGATAATATATATGACTTTTTCTAAGAATGTGAATCATTTGACCAGAATTTTTATTTGAAAACTAAAGAGCGCTTTCCAAGGCGCTCCTTAAGTAAAACTAACTTTGAAAAAAGTACCACACGATAGTCTATGCATGCTGTGTAGGTATGTGCAGTTTTACAACAAAATTGTTATTTGAATAATTCTAGTAATACGATGATTTGTAAAGGCGGATTGACTTTTGTCTGTATGAAAAGTTTCAAAATGTTTTTTTAGATGTATTAATAGTTAGGAAAACATAAATTTGGAAATATAACTTGATATTCTGGGACTAACCGAAGGTCAGTAGTAGAGGTTGCAAATTCTATATATTTTTTTTCTAATGTATCTAGTGTTGCTAGGTGATGAGTACCTAAGCCATGCTGGATGCTATGTGTAGAAAGTGTAGGACCAATTTGCAATTTTCGGTTTTGCATAGCTTTATTCCATGGACTGTAAAAGAATTTTAAAACGAAAGCAGGATACATGTAAACCATAAATGGATGATTTGACCAATGCCTTCCGGCTGTATAGTTACCATGCGAATAATTGTGGATCAATCTACCTCCATAGTAAGGTGCAGGAGGAGTAGGGGGGATTATTATTCCATGATAACGCTGTTTGACAAGGGGAATTCCGTATCTCGGATTAGTATAACCGTGAGTCGGATCATCGACCATGAGAATAGTTCTAATGGCATACATGTTTTGTTTTAAAGAAGTAAGAGATGAAAAAAATGCTTCCTTATCAAAACAGCAAAGAAATTCAGTGGTATTCAATACCATTTTCCATCCTGTAATTTCTTTTTCGATTTCCATAACCTCTTGATCAACTAATAAGGCATCAAACTCTAATACTTTTGAATTGCGGATTTCCCAATGAGGTGCAAATAATCTACATATCTCAACTGAACGATCAGTAGACCCCCGATTAATAAGGATACCATGATCAAATAGCTTTGTGTGGTGCATTAACCACCATGGAAGCAGATACTCTTCGTTGAAGAAATGAGAAATTAGTGTTGTATTAATAAAAAAACCTCCTTTTCATAAAAATAATTGGTCACATGTATCTAGCGCTCTGTTACTTAAGTTGTCTTTATATATTATTTAATGAAAAGAAGAAAAGTTTGTACACAATGGTAAAATCCGTTCTGCATAAATGAGCTGATGTTAAAGAGGGATAGAATTATTACTACATGCGTTAGAAATAAAGAAGGAACAATCGGGAAAAGTTTGCAAAAACGCTATTTGTGCGGCACGTTTCCTTATAAGTGTGTAAACACGAAAGAGGAGCGTTATCACTTTGATAACAACAACTGTTTGACTGAAAGTAGGAATGAAAGCCGTCAGGTTGAGCTGAAACTACTTATCTGATTCTCCTACATGCAAGGCGTGATAGTAGTCAAAAATTGTATGAATCTAGGTGAAGTCGGCTGAACACAACCTAAGTGAGAAATCGTATGGTAATGGATAGGTCGGGATGCTACAAAATATTTATGGTGAGAATGTCCAAAATAACGGACTGACAAACTTGCGAACGTACGGGTCTAAATTATTAATACATTAGAAATGTGTATGTCGTCAATAACGACGTTATCTACCGAAAAGTAAGAGTAAATGATATGAATTTCGGAACATCTAACGATGAGGATGTAAAGATAACAGGCTTAAAGTAAGCACCTAAGGATATATGTATAGCTAAGTCAATCGGAACGTGTTAAGCAAGAAACTGTCACTAACGCCTACTAGCAGACAGATGTATATAAGGTTCTAACGAACCGAAATTGCTTTATTCTTCACAGTACCAACGAAGCATGTAACAAATGTGGAGGGATAGTCCCTAGTCTTGTTCGTTGAAAACTAAATCAACTATATGTAACTCACAGGATCGAGTAAGATAATTGGACTTTTCGTAAGAAAAGGGAATGAATACATAGGTGAGTACAACATTGTTTGTAATCTAGTTGTTTTAGTAGAAAAGGATAATATGGGACGCTGTATGCAATGAAAGTCGCACGTACAGTGTTAAGCCGGGGAAAAGATGGAGATAACTTCAAAGTTTTACCTATCGCAACGATATCTAAATTGTATATGTAGAAAGGAGCACCTAATTAAAGTGCTCCTTAGGAGATTGATTATAAATGTCTGTTCATTAACTATTATTATGTTTATTTTATCGAATGGTGAAAAACTTGGACAAAAACTTCATTTTGCACAACAAAGCAGCTAGTTAATAAAACTAACTGCTCGTTGTACAAAAGAAACGCTACGCTTACAGAAATAATTTGTAACTTTAAGTTACAGAAATAGTATCAACAGGGTTAAAAATATTATTCGGAAATGAAAGATAGCTAAACATAAACTTTATTTTAAAGCTGCACTTCGGTGATGGCTTTTGTGTTATTTATATAAGAGGTTAATTATGATTTTTGTAGAATAAATAAATCGGGAGAGGTGGAAAAATAATACTATATATGGATATAAAAACATTTGAAATGCGTGAAAAACGATTAGCAGAACTATTAGGTGCAAAAGTACTATGGGAATTTTATCAGTGCTGTAACAGAGGGAATTGAAAAGCAGGAATTAGAATCTACACCAAGTTTACTAGAAGTTCTATTCATACATGTGAAAGAAACCATCCAAATCCAAAATATGAATCAAAGCATAACAAAAGCCCCTTTAAAAACAGAGGCTGATGGTATAAATAAAGATACAATATTTATGGAAGCATATGTAGAATTCATTAATCATAAGTTTGTTATTTCTGAATTAGCTGTAGAGCTTTCATCTGTTCTAAAAGAATTAAATTGTTTTGTTCAATCATCTTTGCCACTGCTTCAAAGTGAGCTTGATTCTCAAGAACCTCAATCTGCTTCTCTTTAGGCAGTGATTGAAGTATTTCTTTTATTTCTTTACACTCGTATATATTATTCTCCGAGTCTTCAATTAATTTATTGCGACGATTGGTGTATTCAAGTGCACCTAAAGTCGCTAATGCGCGAGGGTCTAATCCTAGAATTTCCATGTATTCCTCTCCTTTCCTCTACAATAATTCGATAGGGGAAAGGAGATTCCTTTAATGATTCTATAGAATTTTTCTATAATGATATAACATGTTATTTATTAGTGGCATGCTATCTTATAGGAAAGTAGTAGAAATAGACTTGAAAAATTCCTTAAAGATAATGAGAAGAAAGGAGAATATAGTAAATTACACTCATTTTCCCTAAGTAATCTTCATATGAAACGGTTATTTACTTTTATTATAAATTTTATATTAGATTCTTTGATGAAGAGTAGATAGACATAGGGAATAGGGGATGAATTGGTAGTTAATTTAGTTTAATTTTTATGGAACAATAATAGTATAGTTAAAGCTTTTTAATGAATTCAATTTCATTATCTAATAATAATGGACGAGTTAAGTGTGAAGAATTTTCTTCAACCTGAGTAGAATTTTTTGCACCAGGAATAGCAACTGAAACGGCTGGATGGCTTAAAATATAACGTAAGGCGATTTGCGCTAAACTTCGATTTGATCGTACTAGTAATCGTAATTTCTCTAATTTGTTTAAGCTATCTTTAAACCATTTTTCTTTGGGCCAATCTTTTCTTAAATCATCGTCTGGAAATTGGGTTTCATGATTAAATTTCCCTGTTAAAATCCCCATCTTAAGTGGACCTCTTATCACAGCACCTAAATTATGTTTTTCAATATAAGGAAGGATGTCTTTTTCAGGTTCTTTATTCAGAATACTATAATCGAATTGTACAACATCTAAATCATCATTCTGATTAAAATGTTTTATATAATCTAAATCATTAGTAGAAACGCCAACTGCTCTCACTTTTCCAGATTTTTTTAAGGTTTGGAAAGCTTGTAGAAAGGCTTCTGTTTCTTCAGGTTTATCCCACCAAATATGACAAAAGTAAACATCTATATAATCCGTTTTAAGCCGCAGTAAACTAGCATCAAACGCATCAATGATCTTTTGAGGATCTCCATAAACAGCTGGTTGATTCGGGTCATAATGATGACCAATTAATCCACCTTTTGTAGAAAGAATAATATCTTGCCTACGTTTATTTATTGCTTTTGCAACTAACTTTTCACTATGACCTAATCCATAAACGTCAGCTGTGTCAATAAAATTAACCCCTAGGTCAATTGCTTTATTGATTGCCTCAATGGATTCATTATCTTTTACTGCTCCCCATTCATCTCCACCAATCGCCCAAGAGCCGAATCCTATCTCTGAAACTATTAATCCCGTTTTACCTAATAATCTATATTCCATTTTGTACGGACTCCTCCTTTTCAGTGTATATTATTAGAAATATACATAGTGACCAGTTGGAATATTCTTGAATCTGGTTTCGGGGTGTAAATTAGAGTATATATTTTAATAAATATATATGAGATTACTTTATAAAAATTAATTGGAATTATTAGTAAAATGGTTTTTTATGCTTAAATTGAATAAAAGTATGAACTTTCACGGTATAAATATGAATTTTATTCATCATTTTAATAACTATGCAATAAGCGAAATAAATGTTGAATTTAGTCGGAAAATATACGTTTACAAATCGCAGAATGTGTACATATAGTTGTAATTGTAAATATTATCCGTTTTGAAATATTTATAAAAGGAGAAATTCATATGAAGGAAATACAAAAGCAATATGAAATTGTAGAAGAATTGGATGCAACAGTAGGGCAAGAAGCATTATGGATAGCTCATCAAATGGAATTAGAAAATGGAATGAACAATGAAGCTACCATAATAAAGCTAAAAGGAAATATTCAAATAGATAACTTTAAGAAAGCGCTTACTTTAATGGCGCAATCTCACCCGGCGCTACGTACACTATTTATTAAGAGGGACGAAAAAATTAAACAATTCATTCAAAAGAGTATAGATTTTGATATACCAATTAAGGATTTAACTGCTTTTAAAAACACAGAACAAAAATTTATTTTAAAAAAATTCTTAGACTCTATAGTGAATGAGAAATTTAATTTAGAAGAAGGGCCTTTGTTTAAATTCCACATCATTAAATTGTGTGAAGATGAATTTATTTTACATATGATTTTTCATCACATTATTTATGATGGATGTAGTTTAGGGATTTTTATCCAACAATTGTCTCATACGTATTGTGAATTACTTCAAGAAAATACGGGTTTAGTATTAGAATCTCCTTATAAGAGCCTTGTAGAATTTGAGGAAGGTTTTATTGACAGTGCAATATATAGAGAAGGATCATCCTATTGGAAAGATTATTTACAAGGTGAATTACCTCCTACAGAGTTTCCTGCTACTATTAATAAAATGAATGAACCGATATATACGAACAAAAATATAAGTAAGAATATTGATGCCGATCTATTTTATCAAATACAATGTTTTGCTAAAAGAAATAACATAAGTGTCTATCGGGTTATGTTAAGTACTTATTGTGCCTTACTTCATCAAATGACAAATGCTGAAGAAATTATTGTAGGTATTCCAATTAATACTAGACCACAAACGGAAGAAGGGAATGCTTTTGGTTATTTTATTAATACATTACCTATACGTATAACAATAGAAAAAGGTGATACATTTAAGGGAATACTTAACAAGGTGAATAAATCTGTTCATTTAGCTATTAAGTATAAACATAATCCATATTCACATATAGTAAGAGATTTAAATCTAAATAATAATACACATCATAATATGATTTATTCAACAGCATTTAATACGGTAAGGATACCTCAATTGAAAATTCCTGATATTGAGTCCACAGTTTTAACAGATTGTAAAAGAGTAAATCCTTTTAACATGACCTGGAGAATAATGAGATATGAAGGGGAAACAGAGAATAAAATTGAGATTGACTATAATTCAGCATTATATAAACCAGATAGTATGAATGATTTAGTTGAAAGATATATATATTTGTTACAAAAACTAATGAAGAATGTGAACGAACCTATCCATTCATTGGATTTACTTTTAAAAAAGGATCATCGTTTATACAAAGATATAAACTCAAATACTCTTGCATATCCTAATTCAAAAACATTAGATCAATTAATTGATCTACAAGCATTAAAATCGCCAAATCAAATAGCGATTTCAATGGGGGATAAATCGATTACCTATTATGACTTGCAGCAAAGGTCAAATCAAATTGCGAATTATTTACGTGAAAATGATATAAAAAAGGGACAGCGTGTAAGTATTACTATGGTGAGAGAGATCGATACAATTGTATGCATTCTAGGTATACTAAAATCAGGTGGAGTTTATGTACCAATCGATCCAAAGTTTCCTGAAAAAAGAATAGAATTTATATTAAAAGATAGTGAAAGTCAAATGATTATTACAAAGAAAGAATTTAGGGGATTAATTGAAAGTTTTGCGATTCATACAATTTTTCTAGAGGATTTTCATTACACTAATTCTATAGAAAATATTGCGTCTACACATAACATAGAAGATGCTGCGTATATTATCTACACGTCAGGTTCAACCGGTTTACCAAAAGGAGTAGTTGTACCACATAGAGGAGTAATTAATTTATCATATTCATTAATGAATCAATTTAATTTAGACAAAAATGATGTATTTTTACAATTTGCAACAATGATTTTTGATGCCTCCATTATGGAAATGTTTCCGATTTTGTTATGCGGAGGAAGAATGCATTTAATTTCTGAAATGGAAAAACGTTCTGCAGAAGAATTTATAAATGTAATTAACAAGAATGGTATTACATTTGTTCTTTTACCAACTGCATTTTTTAAATTAATAGCTGATATGCCAAAAGAAATGTTGCTTAAATTAAATTCCTTAAAATGTGTATTTGTAGGAGGGGAAACCATACCTGCTGAATCAGTTCGTAAATGGCAAAGTAAAGTAGGGTTAAAGATTCCAATTCTTAACGCATATGGTCCTACTGAAGCTACTGTATGTACAACCATTTATGAAGTAAATCATGAAATAAAAGAAGAAACTTCTAATATCCCAATAGGTAAACCAATTGCTAATAGTAAAGTTTTCGTGGTCAGTCCGTTCAACACGTTATGTCCGTCAGGAGTAGTAGGTGAATTATTCATTGGTGGTGATGGGGTTGCTAAAGGATATATAAATCAAAAGAAAAAAACAGAAGAGGCATTTATTTCTTTCGTAAAATCATATAATAGCAATAAAGAAATATATCGTACTGGGGACTTAGTACGTCTTTTACCAAATGGAAACTTAGAATTTATCGGAAGGAAAGATAATCAAGTAAAACTACGTGGGTATCGAATTGAGCTTGATGAAATCGAAGGAACATTATTTAAACATTCAGAAGTAAGAGATACTGTAGTATTCACTTACCAAAACGATAAAATCGTTAGTTTTTATTTATCAAAAGACAATAGAGAACTAAAACAAGAGGAATTAAAAACATTCTTAAGTGAAAGTTTACCAGATTTTATGATGCCCAATTATATATTTCATCTTAAAAGTTTTCCTTTATCACCAAGTGGTAAGGTTGATAGAAAAAAATTAGAATTACAAATCCCATCTTTACTTGAAAACATGCAGAAGCAATATGCACCAACGATAAGTGAAACGGAAAAAAGGTTGGCAAAAACATGGGCAGAGATTTTAAATTTAGGGAAATATAGAATCAGCAGAGAGGATGACTTTTTTAAACTTGGGGGACATTCATTAATTGCTGTGCAAGTGTTAAATCAAATTCAAAAAGAGTTTCATTTGAAAATTGAAATTAGAGATATTTTTGAGCATACAACTATTGCTAGTCTATCTGCTTACATCGATAAATTAATGGCAGTAAATCATGATAGGGAAGAACAGGAGATGCAAGTATTAAAAGTTGCAGATAAGGAAAGTTATCAGTTATCAAGTGCTCAAAAAAGAATCTGGTTTTTAAATAAGTATAACGCCATTAATAGAGTATATGATACACCACTACACATATATATTGAGCCGAGTTTAAAAAAGGATATTTTACAAGACACCATAAGATTTTTAGTTGAACGACATGAGATGCTACGAACAGTGTTTATTGAAAGAAATGGGGAGCCTAGACAAGTCATTTTAAACTCAATAGCGATTGACCTGATTCACGATGAGATTGAACACATGTCTAAAAAAGAACAACAAGAATATATACGTACAACAATAAATCAAACGGATCATACACCATTTGATTTAGAAAAGGGCCCTCTTTTTAGGATTAGAATTTTTAATCTGAATAAGAAAAAGTCTTATTTATATATCAATTTACATCACATTATTACAGATGGGTGGAGTGTAAGGAATTTATTAGATGAATTAATGAAGGTGTATAGTGCCTTTGCAAAACGTAGAAATCCTGAGTTGCCAACTATCTCTAATCGATATGTAGATTATGCTGAGTGGGAACAGGAGCAGTTAAATTTAGGTCGGTGGGATACGGAAAAATCTTATTGGATGGCCGAACTTGCAGCACCTCTTCCTATATTAAACCTTCCTTTAGATTTTAGTGGGAATCGTCAAAGTACAAATAAGGGTACAGTATTTGAAATGAAGTTAGATAATGAAATGAAAGAGTCTTTGAAACAAGTATGTGAACAAGAGAATGTTTCTATGTATATGCTATTTTTGGCAGCGTATATTCAATTGTTACATTATCTAACGGATCAAAAAGATATTATTATAGGTACACCGGTTGTTGGAAGGAATTATCAAGAATTTGAACAAATACAAGGATTTTTTGTAAATACTTTAGCTATTAGAACACAATTAAATGATGTAAAAAATTTAAAACAGCTATTACAAGTAGTGAGAGAAAAATGTTTGAATTCTTTCCAAAACCAATCATACCCATTTGATAAAGTAATTGAGCAAATAAATCCTGATAGAAGCTTTGGAAATAACCCGATCTTTTCTACTATGTTTAGTTACCAGAAAGATATTTTGCAACAACATGATGCGTACAAGCTTCAATTGTTACCTAATAAACAAGATGTTAGTAAGTTTGACATTTCGTTAGCTGTTGAAGAAGGATCGGATTATGTAGAGATTTCATTTGAGTATAATATTAATCTTTTCAAGGAAGAGTCAATTAATAGGTTTACTCAAAATTTACTTACTATACTGGACGCATTTATTCATCAAAGAACAGTGGCATATGAGAATCTTTCATTCCTATCACTGGAAGAGGAATCTCTATATAGAAAGGTAAATCATACAGAGAGACCGTATCCTTATTTTCAAAATATACAGGAGCAATTCTATAAGCAAGTAGAAAGACAATCAAATCGGATTGCTATAGCGACTGAAACAGAGTCTTTAACATATAGGCAATTAAATAGGAGTTCTAATCAAGTAGCTCAACATTTGCTTGATAAAGGTATTAAAAAAGGTGACAAGGTAGCCATATTTTTAGATAGAAGTATGAATAGTATCGTTTCTATGATTGGAATATTAAAAGCCGGTGCTGCCTATATACCAATCGATGTAAAATACCCTGAGGATAGAATAAATTATATAGTTCGTGACAGTGAGGCATGTAGAATTATAACGAGTAACAAATACAAAAGTCATTTGAATGTAAGTGATTATAAGGTTTCAATAATAGAGGATATATATCGTACGACTATAAATGATGATGTGAAAATTTTAAATAAACCAGATGACTTGGCATATGTAATTTATACTTCAGGATCAACAGGAAAACCAAAAGGTACATTATTAACGCATAAAGGAGTATTAAATTTAGTTGAATGGAGAAATGAAGTATTTCGGATTTCTCCAAATGATAAAGTAACACAGTTTTATTCCCATAGTTTTGATTCTTCTGTATCGGAAATTTTTTCTACCTTGCTAAATGGGGCAGAACTATATGTATTAAGTGATGAACAGCGCTATTCAACTGTCGCATATACTCAAGTCATTCAAGAAACACGAGCAACTATTTCTGACTTACCAACAGTATTTTTCAATGAATTATCGACTTCATTAACTAAACTGGATAGCGAAAAGATACGTTCTTTAAGATTTATAATAATGGGAGGGGAAGCTGCATCAACAAATGCTATTAGAAGTTGGCAAAGTACTTTTAAAAACCAAGTACAGTTGGTAAATGAGTATGGCCCTACTGAAGCAACTGTCTCAGCAATGTATTATTTCATACCAGTATTAGAAGGCGAAAATAATCTTTTAGAAAGCATACCGATTGGTATTCCAATTTCTAATACAAAGGTTCATATATTGAATTCATATATGCAACATTGTCCGGTAGGGAGCATGGGTGAATTATATATTGAAAGTTTAGGATTGGCCCGAGGGTATTGGAAGCAGGAAGAGAAAACAAAACAGGCATTTATTTCAAACCCATTTTCAAAAGAAAATAGTAAAAGATTATATCGAACAGGTGATTTAGCAAGATGGCTACCAAATGGAAATATAGAATTTATGGGAAGAAAAGATAAGCAGGTTAAAATTAGAGGGCACAGAATTGAATTAGGAGAAATAGAAGATGCAATGTTACAACTTGAGGGGATAAGTCAGGCTGTGGTAAAACAAACGAAAGATGGAATGTTACTGCAAGCTTATTATAAAACAGTGGACGGTATAGGGATAGAGAAAAATAAGTTAGCTTTACATTTATCAAATGTATTGCCAGAATATATGATCCCTAAATATTACTCTCATGTGTTAGAAATACCAATAACGGCGAATGGAAAAATTGATTTTGAGAAACTACCAGAAATAGAGTTTGATCATGAGCAAAACGATGAGTGTAAACTTAAACCTCAAACTAAAGTGCAAAAAAACATTGCAAAGGTATGGTCTGAAGTTCTAAACATAAAATCTATAGGTTTAAAAGATGATTTCTTTAATCTGGGTGGACATTCTTTAAAAGTTATGCCGGCATTAGTCAAATTAAAACCGTTATATCCTAACTTGAAAATTCAAGATTTCTTTAAGCATAGAACAATAGAAAAATTATCCTCTCATATTGAAGAGATGGAAGATATGTCGTTTAAGAAAGAGAAAAATATGAATGTAGCATGTATGGAAAATGAAACGAAAACGACTCCTGTTTATGAAAGAACTAAATTAGAAGAATGTGAGTTAGATATGGTGAATTATCCAAAAACAGTTTTCCTTACAGGGGCAACAGGATATTTAGGAGCACATATTTTAGAAAGGTTATTACAGTTGCCATCTACGACTATTTACTGTTTGGTAAGAAAAAATGAGAATCAAGTAATTGGTGCAAAGTTAAAAGAAAGAATGGAGTTTTATTTCGGTAAAGAAATCCTCCAAAAGTTGAAGGAGAGAGTAGAATTAATTGAAGGAGATTTATCTTTGATGAATCTAGGTCTAGATTCAAAGCAATTGGACCATTTAAAGAAAAATGTAGAATCAATCATACATTGTGGTGGAGAAGTTAGACACTATGGAGAACGTGAGCATTTTCAAAAGGTAAATGTCCAGTCTACAAAATACTTATTGGAATTAGCTAAGAACACAAATGCACGTTTTCATTATATATCGACTTTAAGTGTAGTAGGTCAGGCTGAAAGCGATCCAAAAGAATTTGAATTCTTTGAGTCTGATTTTGATAGAGGGCAAAATTTAGATAATCTGTACCTAGAAAGTAAGTTTCAAGGCGAGAAAATGGTCAGAGAAGCAATGGAAAAAGGAGTTCGTGCCACAATATACCGCGTGGGGAATTTAGTGGGTAACTCTAAAACGGGTAAATTTCAATACAATATTAATGAAAACGCATTTTATAGATTATTAAAAGGGATATGTCTATCTAGCATAGCTCCTGACGTCAATACGTATGTAGATTTAACGCCTGTAGACTATGGAAGTTTAGCTATTACTGAATTATCTTATAAGGCCAATACAGTAAATAAAACCATGCATATTTGTAATCCAAATCAGCTTAAATGGGACCAATTTATTAATAGTTTACAAGCTTTTGGATACGATATCCTGTTAATGAAACAAGAGAAGTATATAGAGAAGTTTTTTAATACGAATCTAACTACTGATGAACAGAAAGCTTTAGAGCTCATAATGCCTTTATTAGAATCTGTAGAAGAGCTATCAGTAGCTATACCATCTTGTTTATATACGCAAGGATATTTGAAGAATGTACATTGTTTAGAACCAAATCAAGAGTATATCAATTTGTTATTAAATTATGCTATGAGTATAGGGTATTTACCATTAATTAAAGAACCAATACTGTTGTAGTATACTCTATCTATTTTGAGCAAAAGAGAAGAAGGATTTCACTTCGAAACTTTTTATTTAAAAATCTTAATTATTTGAGTACAAAAAATAAAAGAATATATAGCGGAGAAGTAATAATGAAAAAGAACCTGTTTTCCATGGAAAACAGGTTCTTTTTGGGGTAAAGATAACTTAGGGGTACGGAAAAGATTCCTTCCCAATATGATTGGGATCGCACTATCGAGAATATAAATATGCAATTATGCATATTTATATTGAATATTTTTAATAACTTTAAAATCTAATATATAATTAAAAAGTTTTTAATAAATTGATAAGGAGATGCGAGTATGAAGAAAGTCATAGGACTTATAGTATCATTATTTTTATTATTCTCTACCTATGCACCAACATTTACAGCAGCAGCCGAAGTTTTAAATAAAGTAGGCTGGGTGAAGGAGAAAGAAAATTGGTATTATTATGAAAAAGATGGCAGTAAAAGAACAGAAACAATCACATTAGATGGAATAGAATATGAATTCTTCAAAGATGGTAGGTTGTTTGAAGGGAAAAAACAAGTCGGAAATGAATGGCTTCATTATAAAGAACCTGGAAAATTACAAACCGGATGGAGTTTTTCAGGAACAGCTTGGAGTTATATACGTGATGGGAAATATGCAACAGGTGTTATTACCTATCAAGGGAAACAATTTGAAATTAATAAATATGGGGAAATGGAAAAAGGATGGATTACATTACGTTCTAAAATTAAAAGAATGTATCCTAAACCAGAAACAAAATTTTTATTGGAATCGAAGCCTGTAAAAGACGGAGATATATTAGAGGTTATTGGTAAACAAGGTATTTGGTATCAAGTAAAATACCAAGGAGAAATAGGGTATGTAAGAATATTTGAATCCGTAGTCATAGGAGAAAATCCCACACGTTCTTGGGATGTTGTAAAAGAAGGAACAAGCCTCACGCGATTTATACTAACGGAGTATAAAAAAGATCCAGAAAAATACTTTCCTCCAAATGTAATTAAAAACCAGGAGAAAGAAATTCACGAGTTAATTGAGAACGTAAATAATGTGTATTATGATTTCCAACAATTAAAATCTATGTTGTTATTTGATAATGCAAAAGGATGGGTGCAAGAAGAGGGGAAATGGACGTATTATTTAAAAAATGGAAGTCGTGTAACAGGCCTTCAGACCATTGATAATAAACAATACTATTTTGGACCTGATGGCTTTATGCAAACCGGTTGGGTTGATATAGGTGGCGCGAAATATTATGCGAATAAATCTGGTGCGTTACAAAAAGGTATTCAGTATATTGATGGTAAAATGCATTATTTTGATAAAAGTGGTATCTTATCCCGAGGAATGCAACAAGTGGATGGAAAACCGTACTACTTTAGTTATGAAAGTGAGCCGAAAAGTGGTTGGATGAAGTTAGAATATGATTGGTATCTGTTACATCCAAATGGTGCCTTACAAACAGGAGATTTTACCTATAAAGACAAGGTTTTCTCTTTTAATAATGATGGAGAAATGATAAAAGGTTGGATTACGTTAGAATCTCTTGTAAAAAAAGTATATCCAGAACCAGACTTAAAGAAAGTTTTACGAGCAAAGCGAGTAAATGCTGGAGAATTAATAGAAGTAACAGGAAAAGTTGGTTCTTGGTATGAAGTAAAATATAAAGGTGAAAAAGGGTATGTACGTATCCATGATGCCATTATTTTTGACCAAGAAGCAAAGACACCGTTATCTTTATTAAACGGTAAATTGAAAATTTTTGAAGGTGTTTTTAAATACATCAAAAGTGACGAGCCTTTACTCAATAATACATTAAAAACTCTACAAGATTTAGAAAATAGTACCACTGATTCAATTGAATTGATGAATAATGTTGCAAAAGATGCTGAAGATGCGAAACATGACCTAGAAGAACAGAAAAAACAAATACTAGAATTTGATCAAAAAATGAAAGTCCTGGGAAAAAAAATTAAAAATGACTGGGACCACTTAACAAAAGAAGAGATGCGACAGCTGATAGAAATGTTTCAGGCTGATGCAAAAAGAGCTGGAATTTATGGTGATGATCTTGGACAATATGCAGAAGACCGAGCAAAGCATTTTTCAGAACTAATCCTTAGAGGGTCTAAGGAAATGCTTCGATTCCAGGAAGAAGTGCTAAAATCTCTTGATCAAATGGTGGAGTTTAATAATCAAATTTATGCAGTCATTATGGAAGATACACAAAACGTATTAAAGTTCCAGGATCAATTTAATGTGTATTTAAAACAAACTACAGATGCGTTTCATGAATTAGCAGAGAGTCATAAGCGTATTCAGCAAGTATTACACGACAATGGTACATTTGAGGATTTAGGAAACATTGCAACAAGTACGATTCGATTAAAACACTCTATAGATGCGGCGAAACCTGGGATGGAGGAACTTGTACAAGTAACAAGAAAAAATGTTCCAGTCATAGCAAAAGATTTACAAGCATTGCAAGAAAGAGTACCAGGTATCTATAATGATGTTAATACAGGATTAGACTTTGGAAATGCGTTTATGGGAACAGCTTCAAAAATTGCCCAACATAAGTATAATATCCCTGCAGCGGCAGCTAACATTGGGAATATAAATTTGAATAACGCATTGCTTGATTTAGGTGGAGATCCATCTCGTATTTATAACCGTGCGAATGATGGGGATTTATCATTCGTATTGGGTATTACACCAATAATTGGTACAGGAAAAGAAATTGGACAACTTATCAAAGGTGAAGACTTAGTAACAGGTCAAAAATACGGTCCAGACGATTATGCATGGGGCACATTGGCCGTCGTATCTGGTGGTACAACACGGGTTATCGGTAAAGTTGTAGGGAAGATTGGTGACCTTGAAAAGAAGGGTAAAGCACTAGAAGCGGCAGCAAAGAATACAAAACATGAAGTGAAAGTATTAGGAAGGGGCTCTACAGGTAGAACCACTGCAAATACATTAGAAGAGCAATTAGCAATGAAAGAGGTTAAATCAAATCCGCAAGGAATCGTTCTAACGAGAATACCAATGACAGATCCTCGATGGCCGAAAGAAGATGGATGGGTGAAAATGGCGCATAATGTAAATGGTGTAGAAATTCATTATGTTAAAAATACTAGAACAGGCGAATTTGATGATTTTAAATTTAAAAATTAATTTTTGTTGATAGGAGCTTGTATATGAAAGTAAAGTGTATAAAAAATTCAGGAGATACTTTTTCAGAGGGTTTATTAAAACAAGGATATAATCGAGATTCGATAATAAATTTAGAAATCCATAAGGAATATGTGGTTTATGGTATTAGTTCATTGGATGGAGAATTAGACTATCTAACCTTGGGTGAAAATGAAAACTTGCCTTCATGGTACCCAGCTGAATTGTTCGAAGTATCGAACCCTTTACAACCTTTAGAATGGTATTTTGCGGATCATAAAAAAAGTAAAGCGACAACAATAGAATACATGTGGGGTTATAAAGAATTAGCTTTAAACGATAAACATGCTCTTGGTTTAATAGAAAGAGAAAATGAAGATATCGAAATATTTTTAAAGCGTAAAGCTGAAATTGATGAATTTGAAGAATTATAATAGTAAATCAATTAATAAATTAATTGATTCATTAACTTAAAAAAACGTAGGAATTAATATTCCTACATTTTTTTATAACATTTAAATAAATACCTTATTTTTTACAAAGGTTAAAGGATTAAATGGAAAATTTTTAATTTGTCCGCATACGCAGAATCGTTTCTGTAATTCTACTTAATAGAATATTCCCTGTATAGCATCATTATTGGGTTTCCATGCGTTTGAAGTTAAGATATATTGAAAAGATCTTATTGAGATTTCTTGTCAATTTCTCATTAGTTTTCAGTTTATTCAAAATTTGGCGTTTTTAATTTTACAGTTCAGTAAAATAGTAGGCCTGAAGATACTATAAAACGTCTGCAGGACAATAATTATAGGGATAGGGAAAAATATCGTGTGTGCATAGCAAAACATAACAGAAAATCAACAAACCGTACAGTATGGTAAACAGTACTTTAGCATATGAACTTATTTGGTCTATCTTAGGAGACGTACAATGCAAAATTGTAAGGCAGCAATACTAGAAAAAAATATGCCTTTGGTAGTAAGAATTCTACTAACGTCAATCAGTTTGTCTCTTAAGAAATGAGAGTGTCAATTAGCGTGAAATCCTGTATTAAGATAAATTAGAATATAATAACCAATTTTTTATAATACAACATATTTTTAAAATGTTAAAAAAGGTCAAAGTTGGCTTTTGTAAGGTTTTATTACTTTAGTAGAATTGTTTTTCTTATTTATGATCTTTCAAACAAATCTAGATATGATGTTCATCCCCAATATTTTCTTAAAACGTTTGAAGGAATTTAGTTTATGTATATAACTTTATGAAGAATATTAAATCTGTAGCATATATAAGTCCTCTTGAATGAATTCACTTATAGATCCTCATCTAAACTAAAAAATATCGCATATAACTTCATTTATGTTTATAGTTTAAAAGCTCACCATAGATGATTTATAGAGAATGCAATTATAAATGCAAGAAAATCTAATTTAAAATTGAAAATTCGTTCTATTTTGGTTAGATATGGAATAAATGAATTTTATTTCTCAATATTCACTGTATGTCACTTTTTTGTTTTTTTCTATATGATATTGGAAAAAGTATGCTTAATTTTATAACATAAATCCCCTACAAAATTATTACTCTACAAATTAATTTCTTAAAGAAAACTTCTTGTGAATATGTTACTAACTACATAAAGTGTAATATTAACAGAATTATTACCAAAGTATTAGGTTTTTAGAATAAAAATGATTGCTCAAAATATCATTGAAATCCAGGAATAGAAATCGTAATTAAAATTTTTTGTTTTCTGTCAGGTATGTAAATCACTTTAGCTACTTTATGGGTAATTTCATGTGTTTTTTCTTTTGCTTAAGTTTATGAAATAGGAGTATTAGCGCTAAATATTGTAGCTAAGAGTATGTAAAGCATAGAAAATACGAATTAAACAAAATAGGAGGAAAGTGAAAATGAAGCATCACGATGATAGTAAAACTGGTTTGGAAATAGCGATTATTGGAATGGCAGGTAAATTTCCAGGTGCAAATGAAATAAACCAATTCTGGGATAACCTAAAAAATGGTGTTGATTCAATTTCTATATTTACTGAAGACGAGTTAATTAAAGAAGGTGTTAATTTAGATGTTTTACAACATCCTAATTTTGTGAAAGCAAAAGGGTATTTGGAGGAAGTAGAATATTTTGATGAATCCTTTTTTGCTTATACACCTAGAGAAGCGAAAATAATGGATCCTCAAATCCGTATGTTACAGGAAACAACATGGGAAGCATTAGAGATGGCAGGCTATAATCCATTTGATTATGAAGGATTAATAGGATTATACGTAGGAGCATCTACTAATTTTAATTGGATGAAGCACACGCCATTATTAAACAGTGATAGTGTGGTTGAGTTTTCAGAGGCGGGTACTCTTTCCTATAAAGATGCAATTTCAACGCTTACATCCTATAAGTTGGGACTTAAGGGACCGAGTTTTACATTGTATACAGCTTGCTCTACATCTCTATTGAGCATTCATCTTGCATGTAGATCATTGTTAACTGGAGAATGCTCTATTGCAGCTGCAGGTGGAGTATCTATAACGTATCCTAAAAAGAATGGTTATAAATATCATGAAGGAATGACAAGTTCACCTGATGGAAAAGTACGTACTTTTGATGCAGAAGCCCAGGGTGCAGTTTTTAGTGATGGTGTAGGTATGGTAATACTAAAGAGATTAGAAGATGCGATTGCTGATGGAGATACGATATATGGTGTAATTAAGGGATCAGCAGCAAATAATGATGGAGGCCGAAAAGTAGGCTATACTGCTCCGAGTGTTGAGGGACAGGCTGAAGTAATTCAAGCAGCTCATAGTTTTGCTGAAGTTGATCCTTCTACTATTAGTTATGTAGAAACGCATGGGACAGCAACGCCATTAGGCGACTCTATTGAAGTAGAGGCTCTAAAGAGAGCGTTTCAAGATGTGGAGAAGAAATCTTTTTGTGCAATTGGTTCTGTTAAGAGTAATGTAGGTCATTTAGATACAGCTGCAGGGGTGACCGGACTTATAAAGACAGTTTTATCTATGAGACATAAACAACTCCCGCCAACTTTAAATGTGAAACGCCCTAACTCGAAAATTGATTTTATAGATAGCCCATTTTATATCAATACTGATTTGGTAAATTGGCAAAGTGATGATAATGATCTTCTTCGAGCTGGTGTAAGTGCTTTCGGATATGGTGGAACTAACGTTCATATTGTATTAGAAGAAGCCCCTAAAGTTAAAAGTTCTGTTTCTACTAGAGAGAAAAAACTAATGGTTCTTTCTGCTAGATCAAAAGAAGCTTTAAATAATGCTACAGTAAATATGGTTCAATATCTGGAATCTAATAAAGATGTTGAATTAGCAGATGTAGCATACACATTGCAAACTGGCCGTCGATCATTTCCGTATAGAAGAGCAGTCTTATGTAAGGATATAGATAGCGCCATAGGCAATTTAAAAACAGTTAAAGATTTTCACGTAAAAACGCAAGAAAATCCAGATTTGGTATTTGTGTTACCTAGCGAATACTCATCAATTATTGAGAATATAAAAGAACTATACCAAAAGGAACCATTATTCTTAAAAGTATTTGAGCGTAATATGACTGATGCCCAAATGTATACTGGACAAGCATTGAAAGAAGCATTCTTTAAAGGAACAGATGATAGCTTGGTTGAAGATTTAACCTTCTTCGTCTGCTTGCAATCGATTATCGATGTATTAATTGAATGTGATGTACGTCCTTCTAACATTATTGGTACAGGTTTAGCTGGAATGGTTTCAGATATTTATAATAAATCTCTTAAGCCAGAAGATGTTCTGAATCAATTAGTTGAAAACTATACAGAGTTACAGACAGAATGGACGCATGGAGAAAAAGTAGAACTTCTAACACAAGTTACGGATGTAGATCCTAATTCTGTGATTGTACATATTGGAGATTTATTAAATTCTGAAATTAATAATAATCAGATTATTTTACAGGACGACTTGTTAGAGGTATTGGGACAAGCGTGGGAGTTAGGGGTAGAAATTAATTGGAGTAAACTGTATGAAGAGGAATATAGATTACGTATTGCCTTACCAACGTATCCTTTTGAGAAAAAGCGATATTGGATAGATCCAGCTGAACAGCAAAATATAACTAAAAGTGAAGAAACATCGATAAAGAAACGTTCTAATATAGCTGAGTGGTTCTATACTCCAGGGTGGATGGAAAAAGAAATTGTAGATGTAACTAAAGGATCTACTAAAAGTTGGTTGTTATTTTTAGACAATGAGCATATAGGCTTTGCTCTTAAAGAAAAACTTGAAAGAGATGGACATCGTGTTATAACAGTCGGTGTGGGTCCTTTATATAAAAAGATTAGTTTAAATGAATTTACGATATGCCCTACTGAACAAGAAGATTATTATCAGTTATTTAACGAGCTACAAAAACAAGAGTGTTTACCAGAGGAGATTGTTCACCTATGGAATGTCGATAATAAGGATTTAGGTATCGAGACCTTAGATACTGGATTCTATTCATTAATATCACTTGCAAAGACAATTAGTAAATTTAATTTACTTTATCCTATTAATATAAATGTGATGACGAATAATATGCAAAAGGTAGTAGGGGACGAGTCTATTATTGCTGAAAAATCTACTCTTTTGGCTCCTATAAAAGTATTTCCACAAGAGTATCCAAATATTAGATGTCGTAGTGTGGACTTTATGTTGTCTGATAATGAAGAAGAATTAATATCAAACTTATATTCTGAAGTTCAAGCGGACATTATCGACACTGTAATAGCAATTCGAAATAACACTCGTTACATTCGAATTTATGAGCCTATACCTGATGAAAAAGTAAGTGAAATGCTAGTAATAAATGAAAATGAATTAGCTTCAAAAATTCCGAATATTCGATCGGAAGGGGTTTATTTAATTACTGGTGGAATGGGAGGAGTAGGCCTTAAATTAGCAGAATATTTGGCGCGTACAGTAAAGGCTAAACTAATATTAGTTAGTAGAACAGCTCTTCCTGATCGTGAAGAATGGGATGAAATTCTTCAATCACAGATTGAAAATGAACAATTATGTCAACGTATTAACCATATTCAGAAGTTGGAGTCATTGGGAGCAAAAGTAATGACAGCTGTCGCAGATGTTGCTGATGAAGAGCAGATGAGAAACGTGATTCATCAGGCTGAGGCTAATTTTGGTCACATAAATGGGGTAATTCATGCAGCAGGTGTCTTACGTGTTAAATCAGCTCAGTGTCCAATGGAAAAGATAAGTAGGATTGAATGTGAAGAGCAATTTCTTCCTAAAGTACATGGTGTGCTAGTTCTTGATAAGTTATTGAGTAATTATGATCTTGATTTTTGTTATCTTGTTTCATCACTTTCACCTATTTTGGGTGGATTAGGTTTTGTAGCCTATTCAGCAGCAAACCTTTACTTAGATAGTTTTTCAGACAAAGTGAGTAATACATCTAATAATCGATGGACTAGTATTAACTGGGGAGATTGGCAGTACACGGGAACTGAACAGGTTAATAAAATATTCAATGCTCAAAGTATAGAAGCACTTGAAATGACATCTGAGGAAGGGCAAAAAACATTCCAATGTGTGCTTGGTTTAAGTGGTTTAAATCAGGTAATTATTTCTTCAGGAGATTTAAATAAACGTTTTGATCAATGGATCAATCTGAATTCTCGCAAACGAATTTCTGAATTGGAAACTCAAACGAAAACGGGAGATAAGTTTAGAAATCAAGATGAAGTAGAGGAAATAATTATAGGAATTTGGAAAGAGTTTTACAGTGTTGATACTGTAAATGTAAATGAAAATTTCTTTGATCTTGGTGCAACTTCACTTCATATAATTCAAATTCATGAGAGATTAATTAATAGATTAGAAAAACATATTTCAATTGGAGTTATGTTTGAGTATCCAAGTATTCGTTCTTTAGCGAAATACTTAAGTGGAGATAAACAAAAGAATCAAGTTAAACATACAAAACGATTTAATCGAAAAACGAAAGAAGATAACGATATTGCAATTATAGGAATAGATGGACGTTTTCCTGGAGCACAGAATGTAAATGAATTCTGGAATAATATAAAGTCTGGTACAGAGTCTATTCAATTTTTTACAGATGAAGAGTTAATTGAATCTGGTGTAAATCCTATGGAAGTAAAAAGCCCTAATTATGTTAAAGCGAAAGGGTATTTAGAGGGAACTGATAATTTTGATGCTCCATTCTTTGATTATACACCTCAAGATGCATCGTTAATGGATCCGCAACTACGAGTATTTCATGAATGTGCGTGGTCTGCCCTTGAACATGCTGGATATAATATCGAGACATACCCGGGCCTAATTGGTGTATATAGTGGGGCATCTCCTAACTTATATTGGCAAGTGTTATCTACTCTTTCAGAGGCAAATGAACCAGCTGGGCAATTTTTAATTTCATTACTTAACGACAAAGACTCGCTTAGTACTCAAATTTCTTACAAATTTAACCTTAAAGGACCAAGTATGAATATCTTTACGGGATGTTCAACATCATTGGTGGCGATTCATAATGCATGTCAAGCATTATTACAGGGGCATTGTGATATTGCTATAGCTGGGGGAATTACATTAACTCAACCTGAAAAAGCAGGTTATACCTACCAAGAAGGAATGCTGTTTTCTTCAGATGGTCATTGTCGTCCTTTTGATGAAAATGCAAATGGAATGCTTTTTGGAGACGGAGTTGGGATTGTTGTCCTGAAGCCTTTACAGGAAGCTATAAATGATGGAGATACTATACATGCAGTGATAAAAGGAACGGCGATCAATAATGATGGGAATCGGAAAATTGGTTACACTGCACCTAGTGTAGAGGGCCAAGTAGAAGTTATTAAAATGGCGCAACATGAAGCAAATGTAGAACCTGAGTCCATTTCCTATATTGAAACACATGGAACTGCTACTAAACTAGGAGACACGATTGAGATCAAGGCGCTTAGTGAAGTGTTTAACTCTAATGAAAAACAATCGGTACCAATTGGGTCTGTTAAAGCAAATGTAGGACATCTAAATGCAGCGTCCGGTGTTGCTGGACTAATTAAAACGGTCTTTGCGATGAAAGATCAGGTTCTTCCGCCAAGTGTGAATTTTACAAAACCAAACACGCAAATTGGATTTGAAAAGACACCGTTTTATGTAAATCAACACTTAAATGAGTGGAAAGAGGATAATAAACCATTACGTGCAGGTGTTAGTTCATTTGGTATTGGTGGTACAAATGCACATATTATTTTGGAGGAGGCACCAAAGCTTGAAGCAACATCAAATAGTAGACCATACCAGATGTTAATGATTTCGGCAAAATCGAAAGATGCTTTGGATCGTATGACTTTGAATTTAGGAAATCACCTTGAACAGAATCCTCATGTGAATTTGGCAGACGCTAGTTATACATTGCAAATTGGACGTAAGGAATTCAAGCATAGGAGAGCTTTAGTTTGTTCCAGTACCCAAGAGGGAATTGAACAATTAAACCAGCCAGAAGGAAGAAGAGTACAATATGCAAATGTAAAAGAGGAACATCCTAAAATTAACTTCCTGTTTTCTGGGAACGGATCGCAATATGTAAACATGGGGTTAGAATTATACGAACAAGAGGTAATTTTCCGTGAAGCTATGGATGAATGCTTTGCAATCCTTCAATCTGTTACGAATGTAAACATGAAAGAAGTGTTATACCCAACTACTTTCAGTATTGATGAGGCGACGGAAAAATTAAAAAGAATGGAATTTAGTCAACCAATTCTTTTCGCGTTTGAATACTCAGTTGCGAAACTATTAATGGGTTGGGGAATTAAACCTGAAGCAATGATTGGATATTCATTTGGTGAATATGTGGCTGCTTGTTTAGCAGAAGTATTTACTTTGGAAGATGCACTTAAATTGGTTGTAAAAAGAGGTCAGCTAATGAGTAGTCTTCCTGCAGGAGTAATGCTTAGCGTTCCACTTCCAGAAGAGGAATTAATTCATTTGATTAATTCTTTTGAAAAAGAATATCAACATACCATTTCTTTAGCAGTAGTTAATGGTCCAGCTTGTATAGTTTCTGGGACAGAAGAAGCAATTGTAGATTTTGAAAATGAATTAAAGAAAAAGCGTTTAATGTGTATGCGAGTAACAATAGAAGGAGCAGCACATTCACACGAACTGGATTCAATTCTGGACGAGTATGCTTCCTATGTTAGTACATTGACACTTAGAGAACCTAAAATACCTTATTTGTCAAACTTGACCGGTACTTGGATACGACCTGAAGAAGCAACAAACCCAGTTTATTGGGTAAAACATATGCGTGGAACTGTTCGATTCTCTGATGGAATTCAAGAGTTGAATAGGGACAATACAAGTCTTTTCATAGAGATTGGTCCTGGAAATGACCTTAGTAGGCTTACTAGTCGCCTTTTAGACTATGAAAATGGTAATGAAAGAATATTTAATACGGTTCGATCTGTTCAACAAGATGTATCAGATATGTATTTCTTATTTAGTCACATCACTCGAATGTGGGTAACAGGTATTTCTATAGATTGGGAACAATTTTATAAAGATGAGAAGAGAAGACGTATCCCATTACCAATGTATTCTTTCAATAAAATATCTTATAAATTACAAGGTAATCCGTATGATTTAGGTCAAAAGCTTAATAGTAAGCAATCTAAAATTAGTAAGAATAACAACATTTCTGAATGGTTCTATACGCCGCAATGGAAAAGTTCTACATTGTTTGAACCAAATCATGATGTGAATGAGACATGGATTGTTTTTGTAGATCAAGAAGGATTAGGTAATGAACTAGTTAAGGACTTATTAAATAAAGGGCAGAGAGTAGTTACAGTAGAACCTGGCTTTGGTTTTAATAAGGAGAATAACGATCGCTTCATTATAAATCCTGAAGAACGTACAGATTACGTTAAGTTATTGGATGAAGTACAAGAAATATGTGGTTTACCTACAAGAATAGTTCATATGTGGGGAATTACGGATGAGGAAAGACAAGCCTCAATTGAATATGTAAATTGTAAACAAAACTTAGGATTCTATTCAATTTTTTACTTAACTCAGGCACTAGGAGACAAGAATATCTCTGATTCAATCTCAATTCGAATCATTACAAATGGTGTTCAACAAGTGTTTGGTGATGAAGAATTAATTCCAGAAAAATCAACTGTACTTGGAACGTCATTAGTTGTTCCGCAAGAGTATTCTTATCTTTCTTGTTCAAGTGTTGATGTTATTTTACCTCTAAACAAAGAATTGAAGAGTAGGCTAATAAATCAATTAGTAGAAGAATGTCTTTCACATACGAATGATAAAATGATTGCTTATCGAGGAAATAAAAGATTTGTTCAAACTTATGAGCCTATACAACTAGAACAGCCAGCTAAAGAGAAATTGCCTTTACGAAAAAATGGAGCTTACCTTATTACAGGAGGACTCGGAGGCATTGGTACAATTCTTGCGAAACATTTGGCTCAAACTGTACAAGCCAACTTAGTTCTTCTTACACGTACAGGTCTGCCAAATCGTGATGAGTGGGATATGCATTTGAAGGAAAATACGATGTATTCGGACAGAATTCGTAAAGTTTTAGAGATAGAAGAAATGGGATCTAAAGTTTATGTACTTGCTGCTGATGTTACAGATCAATCACAACTATACGAAGCAATTCATAAGGCAGAACAAAAATTTGGAAAGATTAATGGTGTAATTCATGGTGCAGGTATTCTTGGTGGAAAGACTTTTAATTTGATTCAGGAACTTGAAAAAGAGGACTGTGAGGAACAATTTTCTGCAAAAATTTATGGTCTTCTCAATTTAGAAGAGTGCTTACGAAATAAAGATTTAGATTTTTGTGTTCTAATGTCTTCAATTTCAGCGGTCTTAGGTGGATTAGGTTATGTATCATATGCTGCTTCAAATATATACATGGATGTTTTTGCACAATATATAAATCGTTATTCCAACCTGCCTTGGATAAGTGTCAATTGGAGTGATTGGAAATACTGGGAAGATGAAGAAAAAGATATGCAGATAGGTGCAAGTGTACATGAATTATCTATGACACCTGAAGAAGGAGTTCAGGCCTTTAATATAGCACTGTCATGGAAACAAGGGGACGTACTGATTCATTCTCCAGGGGAACTGCAAGCGCGTATTGATCAATGGGTGTTATTAAATACTTTCAATGATGAGAAGGAAGAAGAATTAGATTCTACGTTATACCATTCTAGACCACAACTCTTGACTGAATATGTAGCACCTCGTAATGAGGTAGAAGAAAAGCTTTCAAAAATTTGGAGAAATATATTTAAAGTTTCAGAAGTTGGTGTTCATGATGATCTTCTGGAACTAGGTGGAGATTCACTTAAGGCTATTACTATTGTTTCAAAAATTCATAAAGAGTTTAATGTTGAAGTTCCTATTAAAGAACTCTTTACTCTATCAAATATTGAGAAACTAGCAAATTATATTTCAAGGGCAGATAAGAGTGAATTTGATGTTATTGTTCCAGCTGAACCTAAATCTCATTATCAGCTTTCTTCAGCTCAGAAGAGATTTTATGTATTACACCGATTGTATCCAGAAAGTACAGCTTATAATGATACTTCCGTTATTCTTTTGAATGGAAAATTAAACATTGAACGTTTAGAAAAGGCGTTCACTCAATTAATTAAGCGTCATGAGATATTTAGAACTACTATTGAAATGAAAAATGATAAACCGGTACAAATTATTCATGATCATGCTGATTTCCATATTACTCAAATTGAGGGCTTTGAATCTGAAGTGGAACAAATAATTAATGAGTTTATTCGCCCATTTAATTTTAATAATGCTCCATATTTCCGTGTAGGGTTAATTAGATTGGAAGAACAAAAACATATTTTAATTATTGATTTCCATCATATAGTAACCGATGGAGTTTCCTATGATATTTTCGTTAGAGATCTATTTGCGCTTTACTCTGGAGAGAAATTACCAAGCTTGAAAATACAGTATAAGGATTACTCAGAATGGCAGCAGAGTGAAAAAGAAAAAGAAATTGCTCTCAAACATGAACAGTATTGGCTAGAGCAATTTAAAGATGGTGTACCTGTCTTGAATATGCCTACTGATTATACGAGACCTGAAATAATAGATCTGAAAGGTAGTAAAATATCCTTTACTATTGATTCAAATGTTACCAAGAAAATTAAGCGTTTATTAGCAAAAGAAGAAACTACATTATATACGCTAATGCTCTCTGTATATAATATTTTGCTAGGTAAATATACTGGCCAAGAGGATGTTGTTATTGGTTCACCAATTACTGGTCGCCCACATGCGGATTTACAAGATATTATAGGAGTATTTGTAAACATGTTAGGGATAAGGAATTATCCAAGAGCTGAACAAAGGTTTACTCAATTCCTATTTGAAGTAAAAGAACAGGTCTTACAAGCGTTTGAACATCAAAAATGTCAATATGAGGACCTGGTTAATCAATTAGGACTTCAAGGAACGTATAATAGGAACCCACTTTTCGATGTTTCATTTGTTATGCAAAATATGGATGCAGATCATATGTTTATCGATGGTTTAGAACTAAAGACATATGATCACGACTTTAAGCGCGCGCAAATGGATTTATTGCTAAGAGTGGTTGAATTGGAAGATACAATTGAACTGACTATGGAATATGCAACCTCTTTATATACTAGGGACACGGTTCAAAAGTTATGTGAGCGTTATGTTGAGATTTTTGAACAAATTGTAGATCATCCTGAAATTTTATTAAAAGATATTTCATTTAAACAAGAAATTCAAGAACTGCAACCAGTTAAGGTATCAGTAGATTTTGGGGATTTTAACTTTTAATTGATTATTGTCAGGAGTGAGTAACTATGGTTGAACGAATAGCGAATAAAGATAAAGTAATTGCCGCAAATGAACGAATAAAGGAAAGAGAATTTTGGTTAGAAAACTTATCAGGGGAACTTGCTGACTGCCATTTCCCTTATGATTACCGGACATCAAACAAACAGGTGAATTTATCAAATGTTAGCATAAAACTAAAAGAGGAATTGTCCGAGAAGATTTTAAAGTTAGCAAATGGATCAGATCTTCAATTGCACATGATTCTTACTGCTGGACTTACTTTGCTGTTAAATAAATATACTAGATTGCAAGATATATGCATTGGTACACCTGTTTTAAAACAAGACAGTGATACTAACCTTATTAATACTTTGTTAGTTTTAAGACATGGTCTTGAGGAACATATGACATTTAGACAAATTCTCCAGCATGTTAGTACAGTAATGGTTAATGCTTTAGAACATCAAAATTTCCCATTGGAAAGTTTACAACCGGTTTTGAGTAACTACCTTCCAGAGGGGCGTAATTATCCATTCCGTACTGCAATTTTGCTAGAGGAAATTCAAGATTTAAATTATTTAAGTGAGAGCAATGCTGAAATTATATTCTCTTTCCGTCAAGTAAATGGGTGTATAGAAGGTGATATGTATTTTAATGAACATCTATACAAAACATCTACTGTTACGCGATTTGGTCATCATTTTATAGACTTGTTAGAGCAAGCTTTACTACAACCGAATACGCCCCATATAGATTTAGATTGGGTTAGTGATAATGATATAAGAGAGTTAATTGCATTTAATCAAACTGAGTTAGATTACCCGCATCATTTAACGGTGATACAGTTATTTGAAGAACAAGTCATGCATAATCCAAATAAACTTGCTGTTTCTGATGACAAAAGAGAAATAACATACGCTCAATTAAAAGAAAAGGTAGATCTGGTTGCCAGTTCTCTATATAAAAAAGGAATTGGAAAAGGACACATTGTTGGCCTTATGATGGATCGATCAATTGATGCAGTCATTGCATTGCTAGGTATTTTAAAAAGTGGGGCTGCTTATTTACCTATTAACATATATTTGCCGTATAAACGGATAGAAGCAATGCTAAAAGAATGTAAATCTCCACTTTGTATAGTAAAACCAGAAGTTATTAGTGAAGATTTTACAAGGGAAATCCAAGATTGTAGTATGGTAAGTTTTAATGAACTACTTGAAACAAAATTGGTTAGTTTCCCTTCAGTAAGTACACCTTACGATTTGGCATATGTTATTTTTACCTCTGGAACAACAGGTAATCCTAAAGGAATTATGGTTGAAAATCGTAGTGTTGTAAATTTAATATTCGGGTTAAAAAATGAAATATATGATAAATATAGTTCCTCTATGCGAATCGGGTTAGTTTCACCTTTTGAGTTTGACGCTTCAGTACAAAACATGTTTGGTGCGCTTTTATTAGGAAATAGTTTATTTATAGTACCAGAGGAAGCAAGAACTGATGGGCAGAAGCTAATTAATTTTTATCAAGAAAAGCAAATAAATATCGCGGATGGAACGCCGATGCATCTTCGATTATTAACTAATTTTATAGATGAAGAGGTAGAATATTCATTTAAACATTTTATTATTGCTGGAGAGGAATTACCACCGAAATTAGCACGGAAATTCCTTGGTTTATTTAATGAAAACTGCCGACCAAATTTAACAAATGCTTATGGACCTACAGAGACAACTGTAGATTCTACATGTTATCATGTTCAGCACGCTGAGTTAGAATTTATGAATCAATTACCAATAGGAAGACCTCTAGCTAATCAAACAGTTTATATTATGGGTGATAATCAACAATTACAACCCGTTGGAATTCCTGGGGAATTGTGTATTTCAGGAGAAGGATTAGCAAGAGGGTATTTAAATCAACCTAAGTTAACTATGGACAAATTTGTTCCTTTACAAATCAACAAAGCGGGTTCTTCTATTATAGATGACAAGGTATATCGTACTGGAGATTTGGCTCGCTGGTTACCAGATGGAAATCTTGAATATTTAGGCCGTATGGATGATCAAGTCAAAATTCGTGGATTACGAATTGAATTGGGAGAAATAGAAAAGCAACTATTACGTTATCCTGAAATTGGTGAAGCTATTGTAATTACACGTAAAAAAGAGGGAGAAGATGCTCCGGTTTTATGTGCATATGTAGTTATGAATTCTTCAGCTAAAGTAGAAGAAGTACGCCAATTCCTTAGAGAGTATTTACCGTTTTATATGATTCCTGCATACATCATCCCGATTGAGCAGTTTCCAATCTCATCAAACGGTAAAATAGATCGGAAAGCTCTTCCGGATCCAATTTGGGAGCAATCCACAGCTTTATTTATTGAACCACGTAACGAAATTGAACAAATGCTCTCTGAGATATGGAAAGTAGTACTTGGAATAGAGAAAATAGGTGTGAATGATAACTTTTTCGAATTAGGAGGTAATTCATTACAAATTACTTCTGTTGTTTCACACATATATAAACGTTTAGGTGTAGATGTACCTATACGTGAAATGTTTCAAAGGCCTACAATTATGCTATTAGCGGAGTATATAGAGAAATATGAAGGGAAGAAAAATTATTCTCAAATTGAGATCGTACCTAATAGAGAATTTTATCAAGCTTCTTCTTCACAAAAAAGATTATATATATTAAACCGCTTTGCTGGAATAGGAACTGCCTACAATATACCAGGTGCAATGTTAATTGAAGGTGAGTTTGATTTTATAAAGGCAGAACAATGTGTCAAAGAATTAGTGGAACGTCATGAATCATTAAGAACTTCATTCCAATTTATTAAAGGTGAACCAGTTCAATTTATTCATGATAGTTTAGATATTAGAATTGAACATTTATATAAATCTGATAGATCAACAATTGAAGAGTTAATACAGGAATTTGTTCGTCCTTTTCAGTTAGATAGGGCTCCACTTATGCGCGTCGGTTTAATGAAATTAGAATTCAATCAATATCTGTTACTATTTGATCTTCATCACATAATTGCAGATGGAGTATCTTTAGCGAAGTTAGAAAAAGAGTTTATAGACCTATATTCAGGCAAAGTCTTAGAGCCTATTAAAATACAATACAAAGACTATGCTAATTGGCAAACCAATCGTTTACATGATGAAGGATTGAAAGAAATTGAAGAGTATTGGGTAGATAAGTTTAAAGGTGAGTTACCAATTCTTATGTTCCCAACCGATAAGCCACGTGGGCTAAATCAAACTTTTGAAGGTGATAGATTAGTATTCCATCTAACACCTGAACTTTCTAATAAATTAAAGTCCTTTGCAGATGAAAGAGAAGCTACTTTATATATGGTACTTCTTTCATCACTGAATATAGTGTTGCATGTGTATACGCAACAGGAAGATATTATAGTAGGTTCTCCAATTGCAGGAAGAATTCATCATGATCTTGAGCCTATCATAGGTATGTTTGTAAATACACTACCTATGAGAAATCATCCTAAAGCGGAAAAGACGATAATTCAATTCTTAAATGAAGTAAAAGAAAATGCGCTAGAAGCATTTCAATATCAAGAATACCCATTTGATGAGTTAGTAAATAAGTTAGACATGGCTTATCATACTAACCGGAATCCTGTATTTGATGTCATGTTAGTGATGCAGAATATCGGAAGAACATCAGAAAAAATAAAAGATATTACATTTAAATCATACGAAATTAAGCATCAAGCTTCAAAGGTAGATATGAGTATAGAAGTATTTCCGGAAGAAGGGGGTCTGCGATTAGAATTGGAATACGCGACAGGACTATATTATCCGCAAACTATAGAGCGGTTTATGATGCATTTTATTAATACGCTAGAGTGGATGGTAGCTAATCCTGAAGCAAAAATTGAAGATGTTAATGTCTTAAGTAAAAGTGAATCCACAAGGATGTTAAATGAACTTAATAATACAAAATTAGATTTTCCTCAGGGTAAATTAGTTCATCAATTTTTTGAGGATCAGGTTGAAAATAAACCAGAAGAAATCGCAGTTATTTCAAATGATGTATCGTACAGTTATTCATATATCAATAATCGAGCAAATCAGCTTGCTCGTTTTCTTAGACAAAAAGGGGTAGATCAGGAAACTAGAATTGGTATCGTTGTGGAAAGATCCGTAGAAATGATTATAGCTATATTTGCTGTGCTAAAATCTGGAGCTGCATATGTACCAATTGATCCTGAATATCCAAAGCGTCGAATGGAACATATTTTAGAGGATTGTAATCCTCAATTTGTACTTACAGAATCTAAATACGTAGGTGAAATTCCATTTGTAGGAGAGATTATTGATTTAAAGCAAGAAAATTTGTACGTTGGTGATACAAGCAACCTGGAGGTTACTAGAAAACCAAATAACTTAGCTTATATTTTATACACCTCCGGTTCTACAGGTAGACCAAAAGGAGTCATGATTGAACATTGTAGTATTGTGAATTTCTTATTTTCAATGTCTCATTTATATCCTATGGATGAATCAGATATGTATTTACTGAAGACACCTTATATATTTGATGTATCTGTTCTAGAGTTGTTTGGGTGGACCATAGTAGGTAGTAAATTAGTAATAATGGAAAATGAGGAACATCGAAACCCAAGAGCAATTTTAAGAACTATAGATAAATATGATGTGAAATTATTAAATTTTGTGCCGTCTATGTTTAGAGCTTTCGTAAATACACTTAATAATGAAAATTGCCAGGTTTTAAATAAAGTAAAGTATATATTACTTGCGGGTGAAGCTTTGACACATGAGGTGGTTAATAAGTTTAAAAAGCATCGACTATCGACCCAAATAGAAAATATGTATGGTCCTACTGAGGCGACGGTTATCGCAAGTACGTTTTCACTTCAAGAAAGTGAAAACTATAATACTATTCCTATTGGAAAGCCTATTCCAAATGTAAGGCTTTATATACTTAATCAGAAACAGAGACTTCAACCTATTGGCGCGGTAGGAGAGCTGTATATTGCGGGAGAAGGGCTTGCAAGAGGATATGTAAATCAAATGAGATTAACTGAAGAAAAGTTTTTACCAGACCCATTTGTAAAAGGGGAGAAAATGTACAGGACAGGAGATCTTTCACGCTGGTTACCTGATGGGAATATAGAATTCCTCGGTAGAAATGATGAACAATTAAAAATTAGAGGATATCGAATTGAGCCAGGTGAAATTTTAGATGCTTTATCTTCACACCATGCAATTAAAGAAGCAGTGATAGTAGACATTCAAGATGAAGATGGGCAGAAAAAGCTTGTAGCTTATTTCGTAGCAAAATCACTTGCATCCATTTCTGATTTGAAATTGCATCTTGCGAAATTAGTACCGAGTTATATGATACCTACTTTCTTTGTTGAAGTTGAAAAAATACCATTAACACCAAGTGGAAAGGTTGACCGACATTCCTTACCTTCACCTAGATCTTTACCTAAGAATGAGGAGGAGAGTATGATGTCTCCTAGTAATGAGTTAGAATCTCGTTTGGTTGAAATATGGAAAAGTATACTTAAGATTGAAGCTGTCGGTATTGAGGATGATTTCTTTGACTTAGGAGGGAATTCTCTACTAGCTATTGAGCTTGATCTTGCTTTAGAAAACGAGAATCTTAATACGGATGACCTAGTCGCATATACAAAGCGCAATATTAAACAACTAGCTGCTTATATAGCAGAAAAGAAAAATAATTAGTATTACTTCATATTGTAAACAAGACTTTTAAGAGTTTAAATTTACACTTGCTATACTGTGGGATTAAAGGAGCTTTCCCTCTTAGCTTTCTGGAATGTTAGTGTTTATTCTGGTGACTATGAGTTAGGGAATTCTCCTCCCTATTTTAGAATGATTAAAATAAAAAAAGTAATTCGAGAAATAAGATTCTTCATATTAAATGTGTTAATAATAATTGATAGCTTTTTAAAGAAGATATACATATCTCTGTCAACTTAGTATAGAGAAATAACCAAATTACAATAGTTTTTCCTGTTGGTAAAAATATAGAGGTGAGTAAATGGGAAATTATACTTCTTCAATCTTATATGATGTTGAGCCTTGTAAAAGTTCGGAACAGAATTGTATTGATGATGTAATTGCTACGTTAGCTAATTGGTTTAAGCGTAAACATTATTTAATGTACGCTAGATTATGGGATTTTGGTTTTTCTCCTGTCGATAATGGAAATTTAGGGGATGGCTTATATACAGAGTCTGGTTATTTTGTAAGTGATTTAGAAAAATATCATGGTATAAAAAGTACTATATTTGATACAGATTCATCCGGTGAAGGATTTGAAATTATATTAGAACAATTATACTCGGGATTGCCTGTGGTGGTAACCATGAATGCATACTGGCTTCCTTGGGATGAGAATTATCTAAAAAATCATATTGTTCATTCATTTATTGTTGTAGGATATGAGCCCGAAGAAGACTGTTTAATTATTACCGATCCATATTTTATGGTTAAAAATACAAAACTTTCAACAGAACTTTTTCATAAGGGTTATCAAAAAGTAAGTACTTTAAAAGTTACTGAAGATGAGATCACAGACATACAATCGATTACAACCGATTTGTCAAATTGGATAAAACATATAAAAGATGAAAAACATATTTTTTCACAAGTGCACCTTTTTGCTACGCAACTAATAAGTAAGTTTGATTTGAATAAAGAGACAGATGGATATTTAGACTTTAATGATGTTCCGTTATTCTCACATTTGGGTCAAATTGTAGATGGCCGAGTAAAGTTTTCAAAAATGCTTTCGTTTCTTGGTGAGCATTATCACTCGGACTTCCAAACTATCGCTGAATCTATGAAGACAGCAGCTGCCAATTGGGGAGTAATTCGTGGATCATTGATAAAAATGCACTTAACAAAATCAGTAACTAAAGAAGGAATAGTAAATATTTCAGATAAAATTCACCATGCTGCAGAATACGAGCAAAATTTAGCTGAACAAATAATGACATTTCTTATTTCTGTTATAGAAGGTAATACAAAGAATGTAATTATAGATTCTTCTCCATCGATGGAGACTACTAATTATGTAAAACCACTCGATGATATGGAGAGAAAGCTAGTTGATATATGGAAAGAAGTTATAGGTAATCCTTGTATTGGTGTAGAAGATAATTTTTTCGCACTTGGTGGTCATTCCCTTCATGCTACTGTAATCAACGCTAAAATATGGAAAGAATTTAACGTGCAATTATCATTGGCAAATCTTTTTGAGTATCCAACAATAAGCACTTTAAGTCATTTTATTAAAAATTCAAAAGAAAATAGGTTGCAAGATATAGAAGTAGTACCGAAATCTGAGGTATACCCGGTTTCATCGACTCAAAAAAGAATGATGTTATTACAAGAGATGGATGGGGTACAGATGACATACAATGTGCCAAGTTGTTTTATTCTTAAAGGAACGGTGGACCGGCAAAGGATAGAATTAGTCTTTGAAAAGCTTATTAAACGCCATGAAATACTAAGAACACAGTTTGAGTGGCAGGGAGATCAATTAGTACAGAGAGTATTAGAACAGGTAACTTTTGAGCTAGAAATGATAAAGGGAGAGGATAAAGAATGGTTGCAACCATTTAATCTTTCTAAGGTTCCGTTAATGCGGGCTGGACTAAAGGAGTTAAAAGATAATAGTTATTTACTTGTAATTGACCTTCATCACATCATAACAGATGGCGTGTCTTTAAGTATCTTTATGCATGATTTTAAGGCCCTATATGCTGGGAAAACATTGCCGGAAAATCGTTTGCAATATAAAGATTATGCTGTGTGGGAACAAAAATTATTATCTTCTAAAGAATTTGATATCCATGAGAAATACTGGGAAGAATTATTCTCAGGGGATATACCAGTTCTTGAATTACCATATGATCGAGGTCGGCCGCCTGTAAAGAGTTTTGAGGGTGAACAATATAATTTCCAAGTAAACAAGGAAATTACTCGGAAAATAAAAAAAATAGCACTAGAAACTGATACGACACCTTTTATGTTACTTATGGCTACCTTCACTATTTTTCTGTACAAGCATGGGGAACAAAAGGATGTCATTATAGGATCACCAGTTGCAGGTAGGCCGCATGCTGATCTGTTACCTCTTATGGGGTTGTTTGTAAATACAATTGCATTACGTTATCAAATAAATCCAGATCAATCTTTTATTAATCACTTGAAAAAAGTGAAAAACGATACGTTAGAAGCTTTCGAACATCAGGTGTATCCATTTGATCAGTTAGTGGAAAAATTAGATCTTTCTAGAGACTTAAGCCGAAGTGCTTTATTTGATGTCATGTTTGTATTACAAAATTCGGATGAAAAACATACAGTTGTGGATGGATTAGAAATTAGCACGGAAACAAACACAGATACACTAACAAGTAAGTTTGATTTAACTCTTATTGCTGAAGAAAATAAAGATATATATGAATTCACTTTTGAATATGCTACATCTTTATTTGATAAATCAACAATAGTAGAATTTGGAAGGCGATTTAACCTTCTATTAGAAGAAATAACAACTCATCCTAATGTTAGTCTAAAAGATATTCAAATGTTAACAAGTGAGGAAAAAGAACTTGTTTTATCTGCGACTCAGGAGAAAGAAAAAATAAAAATAGAGACCGATTTTAATTGGGATATTGGTTAATTGATTTCCCAGGTCTCAGAAGGAGTAATTACATGGATAATCATGAAAAAATACGTCAATACATTAAAAAAAATCTTATTATTTTTAATGCAGAGGAAACTATTGTTGCTAATGATGACAACATATTTGAAAAAGGTTATGTGAATTCGCTCTTTGCTATGCAAATGTTAAATTTTATAGAAACGGAGTTTGATATAGTAGTAGATAATGATGAACTTGATATTATTAACTTTTCTACTATTAATAATATGGTTGATCTAATTAACAAAAAGAAGAATGGGAATTTCACAGTATGAGTAATGCAGAAGAGATTCTGGGAGTAGTTGATGAGTTTGCGGAAAAGAAGCTTCGGCCTCGAGCAAGTGAGTTTGAAAGTAATGAAGAGCTTCCCTATGATGTGATACAAGAACTCTCAAGTTATGGTGTATTAGGTGCAACGATTCCAAAAGAATATGAGGGACTTTCTCTTGATTCTTTAGATTATGGTCGTCTTACTGAAATCATTGGTAAAGCTTGTAATTCGGTTCGTGAATTACTTACAGTTCATGTATCTTTAGTAGGGGAGTCAATTAAAAGGTGGGGGACTGAAGAGCAAAAGAGAAAATGGTTACCTGAGATGGCAAAGGGGAACCTATTATTTTCATTTGCCCTAACTGAGCCAGAGGTTGGTTCTGATGCAAAAGCTGTTGGAACTTCCTATAAACAAGTTAATGATCATTTTATTCTTAATGGGCACAAAAAATGGATTTCTTTTGCTGACATTGCGGATTGTTTTTTAGTTTTTGCGTCTAGTGAGGGAAAAGTTAGCGCTTTTATTGTTGAACGGTCAATGACGGGTGTTTCTACAAATAAAATGAGTAAACTGTTAGCAAGTAATTCCTCGCATATAGCTGAGATTCATTTGCAAGATGTAAAGGTACCAGCTGAAAATTTGTTAGGACCAATTGGGGGTGGATGGAGTTATGTAGTTAACACAGCTCTTGATCATGGTAGATATAGTATTGCCTGGGCGGGAGTAGCCATTGCTCAAGAAGCACTAGAAGCAATGGTAGCTTATTCAAGAAGAAGAAAACAAGGAAATAAATATATATGTGAATATGAAGCAATTCAAACAATTTTAGCAGAAGCAAGTGTAAATATAAAAGCAGCTCGTTCGTTATGCCAAGAGGCTGGGAAAAAGCGTCAGGATAGACATACTGATGCTGTAATTGAAACAACCATTGCAAAATACTTTGCCTCAAAGGTGGCTATGAAGGTAGCCACAGACGCTGTCCAAGTGTTTGGTGGAAACGGATTTTCAAGAGAATATCCTGTTGAGCGTTTATTTAGGGAAGCAAAGGTTTTAGAAATTATTGAAGGTACCTCGCAGGTACTTCAGCCAATTATTGCGCAGCATGCACTTCACACTTGTTCTCAAAAGGGAGGACTTTTAAGAATATGATTTATGAATTGGTAAAAGAAAAGGATGAATTCAAACAAATATCTCCACTTCTCGTTGATTATAAGAACCATCCAATACTTAACGGTATAGCTCATGGTTACAATAAGGGACATATTTATGTGGATAATCCTAATAACCCTAGATGTGCACTTGTATGGGCAGAACAAGAAATTTTTTATTTATTAGGTGATCCTACAAGTAATTTTGTTTCAAGTCTACCAACTTTTATTAAAGAAGTAATTGCACCTGAGGCTGAGCAGATAGGGGATGACTTTTTTCAGGTTGAATTATTACCCGAATCAAAATGGAAACAGGTTGTCGAGGAACAATTGCAAATGTTTATTCCTAAACCTTACACTCGAGTAACATTTACTTTTGATCCAGAGTCTTATAATAAGTTATCTAAACCTAATATGCCTGATGAGGTAACGGTGGAACGTATTACAATCGACATGCTATCAGATAAAAAGTTCGCAATGGTACGGGATGATATTGCTGATTTTTGGGAGTCAACTCAGGATTTCATCCGAAATGGATTTGGTTATGTAGTAATGGTACATGAACAAGTTGTAACTAGTTGCTTATCGGTTTTTGCAACAGATACTGATGTGGAAATTGGAATTAACACTTATGATTTATTCCAGCGAGGTAAAGGGTATGCTTGGTTGGCTGCAAGAGCATTCTTGGATGACTGTTTAAAACAAGGAAGAACACCACATTGGAAGACAGAGGATTTTCGTATTCCATCTATTAAACTAGCGGGAAAAGTTGGATTCACAAATCTTCAAACCTATACAGCTTATGTGTTTCCTTATAACGAATTAGATAATTTCGTTTTTACCGCATACCATCAATTGAGATACTATTCAGATTTTAATAAAGCTAGTGAGTTTGTACAAAAAGCTCGTACTATAGGAGATTTAAATGCATGGCATCACTTTTTACTTTCATGTGGTTATTCATTAATTGATAGAATCGATCTTTCGTTAAAGCATATGAATCTTGCACTAGATCTAGGATGGAATGATGTTTCAGATATTCGCTATGTAGTTGATTTAGTGAATTTAAGAAAAACTGAAGAGGGACGAGCTTTATTAGATAGAGTTGAAGATAGCTTAAGATGAAAATAAGGGAGATAAAAAGATGAATATTGTATTTATGTTTCCTGGCGTAGGATCCCATTATTCTGGAATGGGTAAGTACCTTTATGAAAACTTCCCTGTAGCACGTGAGATATTTGAAGAAGCAAGTGACACTCTAAAAATAGACATGGCTTCCCTTTGTATGGAGAAGATATACAAAGCTGACCTTGAAAAGTTACAAAATTCACAGACTGCTTTAGTAACAACTAGCATGGCAGCTTTTCGAGTTTTTGAACAGGAAATAGGCAATAAACCAGAGGCAATGATTGGATATTCTTTGGGAGAATATACAGCTCTATGTGCTTCTGGAGCAATTGCATTTTCAGATACCTTAAAATTAGTACAAGAACGTAGTACGATTTTGAGTAGCTATGCATTGACTATAGATGGAACTATGGCATGGGTTAACAATCTTGCTCCAGAAATTGTTGAAGGTATTTGTTCAGAATTGTTAACCAAGGGACAGGAAGTATATATATCGGCTTATGACACTCCAAATAAAACATCAATTTCTGGTACAAGCTCTGCGGTTCAGTTAGCTTGTGAAATGCTAGTAGAGCATGGGGGAATTGCAATCCCCCTTAAATTAAGTGGGCCATTCCATTCTCCTATGATGCAACCTGCTGCTGAAAAATATAAGAGTGTACTAGAAAATATAGATATGAAACAGCCATTAATACCTGTCATAGCGAATCATGATAGTTCAATGTATAAAGGTGTAGAAAATATAAGAGAAAACCTTTACTTACAATTAATAAAGCCTGTGAAATGGTTGGACATGATTCACTATCTAATGAATCAAGGGTCTATGAAAGCTATTGAAATGGGACCAAAGGAAGTCTTGAAGTATCTTCTGCAAGCTATTAACCCTGCTATATCGACATGTAATTATGAAAGGGAGAAAGATATCCTAAATACAAAAAATTCTTTTACATTACAAGAATCTGATTATGAAGAAGTAATATCAGGGTGTTTAACTGTAGTTGTAAGTACAAAAAATTATAATACAGATTTAAGTGAGTATCAGAAAAAGGTAGTACGCCCATTTCAAAAGGTCCAAAGTCAATTCGAAGAAAAAATTAATTCGGGGTATTCAGTGGAGAAAAGTGATGTAGAAGAAGCAATCCAAATGATGAAAACAGCACTTATTGAAAAACAAATTAAAGAGAGAGAACAAAAACGTTACCTGCAAAGAGTTCTTCAATGTAAAAGTTTTTAGATATAAATTATAAATATATTAAGGGAGCGATGATGGATAAATGTTCAAAAAAATTGGTATTGTAGGTGCTGGAATAATGGGGATCGGCATGGCAGTAGATTTAGTGCTGCATGGTCTAGAAACGGTATTAATTGATGTTACAGAAGAGCAGTTAGAAAAAGCGGAAGAGAAAATATTAGAGACAGTTCGCTTTGCTCCTCTAATTAATAAAGCATTTCCTAGAATGCATAAGGAAGAAGTACTTTCGTTAATAAGTAGCTCTACTAATCTTGATGAAGTGGCTGAATGTGATTATATAGTAGAAAATGTTCCAGAAAACTGGCAAATTAAAGAGCCGATCTATAGAAGATTAGATGAGATATGTAAAAAGGATACAATTTTCGGAGTAAATACGTCTTGTATCTCAATAACAAAAGTAGGAGGAGTAACAAAGCGTCCAGATAAAATAATAGGAATGCATTTTATGAATCCGGTATATATGAAACCATCTATAGAAGTTATTAGAGGATATTTAACTTCAGATGAAACGGTCACGAAGGCTCAAGCTTTCCTAAAACAATTAGATAAAGATGCAATTGTTGTTAATGATCAGACTGGTTTTGTTTCTAACCGTATCTCCCACTTATTCATGAATGAATCAGCTTGGGTTGTAATGGATGGTGTAGCAACACCTAAACAGGTAGACGATATATTTAAAAAATGCTTTGGACACACAATGGGTCCATTAGAAACAGCAGATTTAATTGGGTTAGATACAGTATTACATTCATTAAATGTACTTTATGAGGAATATCAAGATCCAAAGTTTAGATGTTGTCCATTACTTAAAAAGATGGTAGATGCAGGTGAATATGGTAGAAAGAGTGGTAAAGGCTTTTACGCTTATTAAAATTAAAAATTACAAATAGGGGTGTATAAAATGCAAGATAAAAATTTAGAACAAATTATTCATATGTATATTCAAGATCATGTAGGTATTGAATTTAATGATGATACTGAGATTTTTGAAGAAGGATTAGTTAATTCTTTATTTGCAATCCAATTGATGACTTTTCTTGAAAAAGAATTTGCCATAAAGGTAACTATGGATGACTTAGATATGGATAACTATAAGTCTGTAAATTCTATTGGTAATTTTATAAGAAATAAGCAAATGGTTCGGTAATGGACATGAAACAATACTTAGAGCAATCTCAATATAAAATGTATCAGAATTTTTTGGAATTTGTTTGTGAAAATATAGAACCTTACGCTAATAGTTGGGAGATTGAACAGGGCATTCCATCAGACATAATACAGACTTGTGCTAAAAATGGTTATTTAGGTGGAACACTTCCAGCGGAGTATGGTGGATTAGAATGGGATTATGTAACGTATGGGTTATTTACTGAAGCAATAGCAAGAGGTAGTGTCTCTCTTTCGGGATTATTTAATGTCCATACGATGGTAACAGAAACGATTTTAAAATGGGGAACAGAAAATCAAAAAAATCAGTGGTTACCATTACTTGCATCTGGTAATCAAATAGCTGCATTAGCTCTTACTGAACCTGGAGCAGGATCAGATTTAAATATGATTAAAACGAACTTCGATCAACACGGGGATAAATTAATACTTAATGGAGTGAAGAAGTGGATCACTTTTGGTGCAACTGCTGATGTGTTTTTGGTATTTGGAAAACTAAATGGTGAACAACCAATTGCTTGTTTAGTACCAAAAGATAGTGTGGGTGTAAATGTTACTCATATAAGAGACATGCTTGGATTTAAAGCTGCATATTTGGCAGAAATTGAATTCAATAATGTAGAAATACCTTTAGAAAATATCATTGGTAGACCAGGATTTGCTTTTACTTACCTTGCACCGTATGCTTTAGAATTTGGGCGTATTTCAATTGCCTTTGCTGCTCTTGGTGTATTACGTACTTGTTTAGAAATCTGTGGGAATCATGTATTACATAGAAGCACATTTGGTAACTCTCTAATTGATCATGGCATGATTTCACATATGGTTACGGATATGGGAGTAGATTTAGAAGCTTCTATACTCCTTAGTTTAGAAGCTTGTAAGGCCAAAAATGAACATCGAGCTGATGCTACTGAAAAGATTATGGTTGCAAAATATTTTGCATCGCGCTCAGGTACAAGGCATTCAACGAATGCTGTACAGATTATGGGAGCACTTGGTTGTAATGATAATTATTCAATATCAAGGTGCTTTAGAGATTCTAAAACAATGGAGATCGTTGAGGGGAGTAATCAGATTCATCAGCTATTACTTGGTAAGGGATTTGCTAAAAAAGCGAAACGTGCCATTGAAAAAATACCTGTAACTAAAGGAGTGATACAACCCGGATGAGTACATGTATACAAAAGCTGTTTGAAGAACAAGTAGTCCGTACGCCAGATGAGGTTGCTGTTATCTTTAAAAAAGAAACATTAACCTATAAGGAATTAAATGAAAAAAGTAACCAATTAGCTCGTCTTTTACGTGAAGGTGGAGTTGGTCCAGATACAGTTGTAGGTATTATGGTAGAGCGATCTATCGAAATGGTTGTCGGAATTTTCGGGATATTGAAAGCGGGCGGAGCATATCTTCCGCTTTCCCCGAATCATCCATCATCACGATTACAATTCATTATAGAAGATAGCGGTGCTAAATTAATACTTACGCAAAAGCAAATCCTACATCGTTTTCAAGATAGTTTGAAAGCTGATATGTTGGCTTTAGATTCGATTTCCTATGAAGGAAATGGTGAAAATTTAGAGTGTATTAACAAACCCTCTGATCTTGTGTACGTAATATACACTTCCGGTTCAACCGGGAAACCTAAGGGTGTTATGATTGAGCATTCGGCCTTAATAAATCGAATTGAGTGGATGCAAGAGGCTTATCCAATTAGTTCAAAGGATACTATATTACAAAAGACCCCTTATACATTTGATGTATCCGTATGGGAGATGTTCTGGTGGGCCATAGTTGGAGCCAAAGTATGTATTCTTGCGCCAGGGATGGAGAAGTTTCCACAGGCTATTATTGAGACAACTGAAAGTAATGACGTGACAATTATGCATTTTGTACCATCTATGTTAAGTGCATTTTTACACTATCTTGATGTGACAGGTGGAACTAACCGAATAAAATCGTTGAAACAAGTATTTGTTAGTGGTGAGGCACTACTGTCTCAACATGTAAACCGTTTTAACAAGCTGCTAAATTTCTCTAATGATACACTTCTTACTAATCTGTACGGACCTACTGAAGCAACCATTGATGTGACTGCTTATGATTGTCCGACACATGAGATTACAGAAGGGAGCGTTCCAATAGGGCGACCAATTAGGAATATTGAGATGTTTGTTGTTGATAAATATGGTAATAAACTTCCGGAAGGCCATATAGGAGAATTATGTATCTCAGGTATAGGATTAGCACGTGGATATGTAAATAGGCCGCAATTAACGGCAGAAAAGTTTGTACAATATTCCCTTGATACCCGTATATATAAAACCGGTGACTTAGCTTTAATAAGATCGGATGGGAATATTGAGTTTCATGGAAGAATTGATTTTCAAGTTAAAGTTAATGGGCTTCGTATTGAGTTAGGGGAAATAGAATCGTGTTTAATGTCTTGTGAAGGAGTTTTACAATGTGCGGTAATTGTAAGACAAGAATCTGAGATGGTAGTTAAGTTAATAGCTTTCTATGAGTCAGAAAATGATATTGAGTTAGAGAGGTTAAAAAAATATCTTCGCTTATTTTTACCAGATTATATGATACCTAACAGTTTTGTACGTGTAAATGAAATGCCATTAACGGATAGCGGAAAGATAGATAGAAAAGCACTTGCCTTATTAGGTTCCGATAAATATTCACACCATACCACACTTGTAGGAGGTTCTGTTAATGAGGAAAGCAGTAAAGATTCATAAAGAAGATATTGAAGATGTAATCGCCCTTACACCAGTGCAGGAAGGTATTCTTTATCATTATTTGAAAGAACCCGAAGGAAAGCTATATCATGAAGAACTTCGACTTTGCTTAACTGGAAAAATTAATATTCCAAAGTTTGAAGAGGCGTGGAATTATGTAACGCGGAAAAATGAAATGCTGCGTACAATTTTTCGATGGGAAAAAGTTAAACAACCTGTACAACTTATACTAAAAGAGCATACTCCGAACATTATATATAGTGATGGTAAAGTCTCTAATGATACAGAAAGCTTTGATTTACAAACAGTTCCCTTTTCTATCGAACTGTGCCACTTGAACGAAGGCGAATATGAAATGGTTTTACGTCATCATCATATTTTGTTTGATGGTTGGAGTAATAGTATTATTTTACAAGAGTTTATTAAGGTATATCGAGAGTTAATAAAGGGAGATGTACCATCATCTATAAATAAAAAGAAATTTAAAGAATATATACTATGGCAACAAAAACAAGATAAATCAAAACAAAAGCTTTTTTGGGAACAATATTTAAATGAATTAACTGAACAAATAAATTTATCCAATAAAAATTCTAATCAACTAAAAAAAGCAAAAACATATGTAAAAGAGCTAGATAAAGAGCGAAGTGATAGATTTCGAAGTTTTGCAAGTAATCAAGGTGTAACATTGGCTACATTATTTTATACAGCCTGGGGTCTATTATTACAAAGGTACAAAAATTCAGAGGACGTAATATTCGGTACAACAGTATCCGGGCGTTCAATTTCAATGCATGGTCTGAGTGAAATGGTAGGTTTATTTATAAATACACCACCACTTCGTGTAAGTGCTGATGGGAGAATGACTGTTTCAGATCTTTTACAAAGAATTCAAAGTGATGTCCAAAGAAGAACTGAATATGAAACGACTTCAATTGTTGATTTAAACGTGTCATTTGACACTATTATGGTAGTTGAGAATTATCCTCTTGATATAGAAAAGCTGAAAGAAATTGATGAAAGTGTAAGAATTTCAGGTTATGAAGTAAATGAAATGACCAACTATGATTTAACCGTCTCAATAGAGTGTTTCGATTCTATTAAACTTGCAATGATGTGGCCTGAAGATGTATTTGATGAATCCATTATTACCAGTATAACTAACCATTTTATACAGTTATTAGATTCAATGCTTTTAGATGAAGGACAACCAATACAAACTCTTAAAATGTTAGATGAGGTAGAAGAAAAGTTTTTGCTTCAAGGTGGTCAAAATCAAAGTGCTACATTCCCACACACAACACTTCATCAATTAATTGAGATGCAAGCTGAAAAGCATCCTGAGAGAGTGGCACTTACATTTGAGAATAGTGAGATGACTTATGGAGAGTTGAATGAGCGTGCGGATAAAGTGGCATTTGCTCTTCTAAAAGAAGGTGTAACTTTAGATTCTCCAGTAGCTGTAATGTTGGATTACTCATTTAATATGATTATCTCTCTACTTGGTATTTTAAAAGCAGGTGGGGCTTATGTTCCAATTGATCCTGATTATCCTCAGGAACGAATTGATTTTATTCTTCAAGATAGTGGTTCAAATGTAATAATAACCTCAAATTTATTTGAGGATAAAGTTAAATTTGATAGCACAATGCTTTTTATTGAAGAACTTAATGAGACACCGATGCAAGATTTCGAGAGAGTAGATGTTGCCCCAAATAATTTAGCATATGTCATTTATACTTCTGGAACAACAGGACGTCCTAAAGGGGTTATGATTGAACATAGTAATGTAATACAACTTGTCATGCATCAACCAAATAGTTTTAAATTCTCTAGTAATGATGTGTGGTTACTGTTTCATTCTTTCTGTTTTGATATGTCGGTTTGGGAGATATTTGGATCACTTACTTATGGTGGGCGTCTTGTCCTGGCAACAAAAGAAACAATCCGTGATACGTATAAACTTGCTCAGTTGATTGCAGATGAGGGAGTAACGGTATTGAATCAAACTCCATCTGCATTCTATGTTTTTCAACAAGTAGCTGAAGAGATGCCTAAACTTGCTTTTAAAATTAGGTTAATTACATTTGGAGGGGAAATGCTGAAGCCAGGTTTACTGCAAAGTTGGTTTAAGCGTTCACCTAATACGGTCATAGTAAATATGTATGGAATAACTGAGACGACAGTACATGTTACTTATAAGGAAATTGGAGAAAAAGAAATGCACAGTAATCTTAGTGCTATAGGCGTGCCTCTTCCTACGTATTCGTGCTATGTATTTGACAAACATATGAATCCTACACCTAAGGGAATGCAAGGGGAACTTTATGTTGGAGGACATGGAGTTGCGCGGGGATATCTAAATCGTCCTGAACTAAACAGTGAACGTTTTATACAGAATCCTTATAATCCAAGTGAAAGATTATATAGATCAGGAGATTTAGTTCGTATTCTTGAAAATGGCGAGATGGAGTATATAGGTCGTAGTGATCATCAAGTGAAGATACGTGGTTATCGAATCGAAACAGGAGAAATAGAACACCATTTACAACAGCATGCGGATGTGAAGGAAGCGGTAGTTTTATCTATTGCTTTTGGAGAGGAGCAAGAACTGTGTGCTTATATACTAACTGATCAAGATATATCTCAAAATGAATTACGTTATTATCTTACTGACAAAATACCTTCGTATATGATACCTATGTATTTTGTGCTTTTAAGTGAAATGCCATTAACTACGAATGGAAAAGTTAATCGTCGTGCTTTACCTAAGCCTACTAAGTTAGTACAACCAAATGATTTACTAGATGAGCTTGAAACAACGGTAGCTGATGTTTGGAAGGAAGTTTTGGGGGTAGAAAAAGTAGGATTGTATGATAATTTCTTTGATGTTGGAGGGAACTCCTTAAAAATGGTTCGATTGTTCTCTCGTTTACGAAGCAAGTTTGAAAAAGAACTTACAATGCCTATGTTATTCCGATACCCAACGGTTCATGATCAAGCTTCCTACTTTAGAAGTGATAATGATATGGACCACCATCCTGAAGAAGTTAAGAAAGAAAATCTTTTATCTATGAATAAAAATGATGTAGCAGTGGTTGGTATGGCGGTTCGTATGCCAGGTGCATCTAATCTTAAGCAATTCTGGTCAAACTTAGAAAAAGGGATAGAATCCATTCGTACATTTACAGATGAAGAACTTAGTGAGATGGGCATACCAAAAGAAGTGATTCAAAAACCTAATTATATAAAATCTAAAGGGTATTTAGAAGATGTAGATGCATTTGATAATGAATTTTTTGATTACAGTCTAAAAGAAGCTGAAATGATGGATCCACAACTGCGTATACTTCATGAATGCGCATGGGAAGCACTAGAACAAGCAGGTGAGGTTAATTCTTCTCATATGAATACAGGAGTTTATGTTGGAGGATCACCAAATTTCCACTGGCTTCGTTCTATTGCTAGTGAATCTTCTAATACATTAGAAGATTTCCAAGCAATGTTGTTAAACGAAAAAGATTTCTTTGCTACTCGATTGGCTTATAAATTAAATCTAAAAGGACCAGCGATTACAGTACAAACAGCTTGTTCTACCTCTTTAGTTGCTATTCAAAACGCATGGGCAGATCTTATCGATGGACGATGCGATATAGCCTTGGCCGGGGGAGTAAGTATAACTTATCCAACAAAAACAGGATATTTATATGAAGATGGTATGATTTTCTCACCAGATGGTCATTGTCGAGCTTTTGATAAGGATGCTCAAGGAACAGTGGGTGGAAATGGTGCTGGTATTGTAGTACTGAAAAGATTGGAGGACGCTCTTCGAGATGGAAATTTAATACATGGAGTTATTAAAGGAGCTGCAGTAAATAATGATGGGTCCAATAAGGCTGGATTTACAGCGCCAGGGGTTGATGGACAAGCTGCTGTTATAAAATCGGCTCATGAAATAGCTGGTGTTAAGCCTGAAGAAATCTCATATATAGAAACTCATGGTACTGGTACGCAACTAGGTGATCCTATAGAAGTAGAAGCATTGAAGTTAGCTTTTGGTAAGCAAGAACCAGGTAGAGTTTTAATTGGATCAGTGAAGACAAACATTGGACATTTAGATGCTGCAGCAGGAGTTGGAGGATTTATAAAAACGGTCTTAGCTTTGAAAAACAAGAAAATTCCGCCGAGCCTTCATTATCATAACCCAAACCCTAGCATTGATTTTGGAAAAAATCCGTTTCGTGTAAATACGGAACTTATCCCATGGAAAGAAGAGGTAAGAAGAGCGGGTGTTAGTTCGTTTGGGATGGGTGGAACTAATGCACATATAGTGTTAGAGTCTGTTCCTGACAATGCTAAGAATTTTGAAAAACAATCTTGGAACTTATTAACTGTTTCAGCAAAAACAGAGGAATCCTTAGATAAAGCTACTAACGATCTATTATTGCATTTGAAGGAGAATCCAGAGATATCACTATCTGATACAGCTTATACATTACAAAAAGGTCGTCGTGAATTTCCATATAGAACTGCTGTAGTTGCTAATGGAATAGAGGATGCCATAGAAAAACTTGGTGATACGGGACTAGAGAAAACAAACGCAATGGAGAGTAGACCTTTAGCCTTTCTTTTTTCAGGTCAAGGATCACAGTATATCAATATGGGTAGAGATTTATATGAAAATGAACCTGTATTTCGTGAACACGTTGATCAAGGTTTAGCCTTACTCTCAAATTGGTTAGAAATAGACATGAAAAATATTTTGTATCCTACAAAGGAGACAGAGGATAAAGCAACTGAACAGTTAAATAGAACTTCAATGACGCAACCTCTACTATTCACTATTGAATATGCATTAGCCAAGCTTCTAATGAATTGGGGAGTTTATCCAAGGGTCATGTTTGGCCATAGTATTGGTGAGTTTGTAGCAGCTTGTTTAGCAGAAGTAATGTCTTATGAAGATGCATTACATTTAGTAATGATTAGAGGGAAGTTAATGAATAGCGTACCAGAAGGCGCTATGCTAAGTGTAAATTTATCTGTTGAAGAATTAAAAACCTATATAACAGATGATGTAGATATAGCAGCTGTAAATTCCTCTCAACATTCAGTAATTTCTGGTACTGTACTTTCAATCAATAAGATTGAGGAATTATTTTTAAATCATGGAGTAAAGACAACGCATCTATTTACTTCGCATGCTTTCCATTCTCGAATGATGGATGAAGTTCTAGATGCATTTGAGCAAGCTGTAGGAAATATAAAATTATCAAGTCCTAAAATACCTTATATATCTAATGTTACAGGTGAAATGATTACAGCAAATCAAGCCACATCACCTTCTTATTGGGCACAGCATCTACGAAGTACTGTTCAATTTTCAAAGGGATTATCTGAAATTTTTCATTTGAAAAATGTAATTTGCCTTGAGATTGGACCAGGTAATGCATTATCAACTTTTGTATTAAAACATTTAAATAGAAGTAAAGATCAATTGGCTTTAAACATGTTACGTCATCCTCTGGATAAATCAAATGACTTCGAGCATTTATGCAAGCAAATGGGACGGTTATGGATGCAAGGTGGAACTATAAATTGGAATACTTTTAATAACAGTGAGAATAAAAGGTTATTAGATTTACCAACGTATCCTTTCATGAAAAAACGATTTAAAGCTGATCCATTTTTTAATACTCAATCTCAGAGTTTAACTCAGGAAACAAGAGGCCATAATAAACAGGCTAATATTAAAGACTGGTTTTATTTGCCTTCTTGGGAACGCAAAACATTAAAATCTATACAAATAAAGAAAGAACAAAAATATAAATGGCTTATTTTCAATGATCATCTAAATCGATTCAATCGACTGATAGAAAAATTAAAAAGAGAAGGTCATGATGTAATTGAAGTTAAAACAGGTGGTATTTTCTCTGAAAAATCCGACGGTTTATATACGATATGTCCATCTCAAAAAATGCATTATGAAATGCTATTTTCAGAATTAGAACAAAAAGATTTATTACCAAATAAGATTATACATGCTTGGAGCTTTAATCCAGTTAATGAGGTTATTCTCGATCAAGAGAGAATTGAACGATCAATGGATGAAGGATATTATTCGTTACTTTATATTGCACAAGCAATTGGGAAAATTAATTATGAGGGAGCATTACAGTTAAACATTTTTACTGACCGTATGTTTGAAGTTACAGGTACAGAGCTGAACTTAAAGCCAGAGCAAGCTACAATTCTAGGCTTTTCAAAAATATGCAATCTTGAGTTTCAAAATATAAAATGTCGTACCATTGATATGGATACAGATTCTCAACAAATGTTTGAAGAAGTGGGTTTAATGGAGAGTTTTGTGGATTCTACTGATATAGTTGTAGCTTATCGAGGACGTCATCGATGGGCGCAAACGATTATTCAAAGTCCTTTTGAGGAAGAAGATGTAGAAATTGATAGATTACGAGAGGGTGGCGTTTATTTAATTACTGGTGGACTTGGTGGAATTGGATTTGAAATTGCAAAAGATTTAGCTAATAGAGTACCAAATGTCAAACTTATATTGATTGGCCGCTCAGAGTTCCCACCTCGTAATCAATGGGAACAGTACTTAGAAAATAAAGACGAGCGTGTAAGCCGAGTTATTTCTGATTTGTTGACAATGGAGTCTCAAGGTGCAGAATACATGATCCTAAGTTCTGATGTTTCCAATCAAGATGATATAAAACAGGCAATTGATAAGGCTAAATCTCGTTTTGGTTCTATTAATGGCGTAATTCATGCAGCAGGTGTCGCTGATTATCTAGGTATTATGATGAATCGTGAAAAAGAATCTAATAATAAAATTTTAGCTCCGAAAATTAAAGGTACACTAGTACTCGATGCTTTATTAAAAGATGAACCAATTGATTTCTTCGTATTATGTTCATCGATTGGTAATGTGGCGTATCATATGAAATTTGGTCAGAGTGGTTATAATGCAGCGAATGAATTTTTAGATGCATTTGCGTTTTATAAGCGGGCTCATGATGGAGTGTTCACTGTAGCTATTAATTGGCCAGATTGGCAAGAGGTGGGTATGTCACTTAAGTCGGCTGAAATATGGGCAAAGCAATTTAATATGGATATGGAAAGTGTATTACATGATGGTGTAACTGTAGAAGAGGGTTTAAAAGTATTCCGTAGTATCATCAATAGAAATCAACAACAAGTCGTGGTTTCTCCAATAGATTTACATTGGAAACTTTTAAATGGTGCCAACTATTATAATGAACTATTGGAAAAAGGAAGTAAGAATAGATTAAAGCAGAATCGTTCAGATGTTTCCACAACGTATAGACCACCAACTAATGAAATTGAACAACAATTATACGAATTATTAAAAGATATGTTTGGAATCGAAGAAATAGGAATTTACGATAATTTCTTCGATCTAGGAATGAGTTCTTTAGATCTTGTTCGTATTAATGTGAAATTAAAAGAGGCCTTTAAACGAGACTTACCTATAGTTGTTCTTTATGAGCATACGTCAATTAAATCTCTTGCTAAATATTTAAGTAATCAAGAAGTAAATAACAATTTAACAAATAAAAAAGAGTTATTGAAAGCGAAATCGGTTATGAAAAATACATTATCTGCTTTAAAAAGTAGAAAGTAGTAAAGGGAGGGGAACAACATGATTAATAAAGAAGTAGTTCCGTCAAAAGTTGAGTTTTGCTGGGGATTACCTGTTATTCCAACACCACAAACAAAAGAACTTCTAGAGGAATATGTTAATCAAGCTAAAAGAGCTGAGAAGAATAACTTTGACTCGGTATTGGTTTCTATTGCACCAACATCTGTTGATCCAATGATAGCAGCGTCTATGATTGGAATGAATACGGAGTTTGTAAAGATTTTGGTTGCGCAAAATACAAACCAGATGCTTCCTACCGTAACAGCAAAAGCATTGAATACTTTAAATAGTTTAATTGGTAATCGTGCAGATATTAACATTGTAACTGGAAGTGCCTCGCTTGTCCTTGCGCGTGATGGATTACCAGAACCGCACCATGTTCGATATGCTAGGACAAAAGAATATATTGAGCTGTTACAACAATTAAGACGAGGAGTAACTAGCTATAAAGGTGAGTTTTATCAAGTAGAAAATAGTGATATTTATCCAAAGGAAGATCTCTCTCGAAGTGCCCGCTACTTTGTAGCGGGGTCCTCCGAGGAGGCAATGAGAGTAGCTGCAGAGTATGGTGATGCTTATATACTTTATGCAACAGACCGCAAAAGTCTTAGAGAACACTATCAAACAGTTAATAATTACGCTAAGCAATATGGGCGCGAGAAAATTCCAGGTGCTATTTTAGTAGACATCATTGCTCGTGAGACTTCGGAAGAAGCATATAAAGAAGCATATGAATTACTTGAGAGAACACCAGCAGCCTTAAAGCGGATGACTAAGCTATTTTTAGATAATGCAGATTCTGTTGGACTTCGCCGATACAAAGATTTAATTACAAAAGATAGTATGTGGATAGATGATCATCTTTGGGGAGGTCTAAGTTTAGTTAACCCATCTAATTCAATTTCTATTGTTGGTAGCTATGAGGAAGTCATCTCGACGTTAACTGATTTTTGGGAAATAGGGGCAAATTATTTTCTTATTACTTCTCAAATTAGTGAGCATGAAATTGAACGTATTGGTCAAAATGTTGTGCAACCATTTAAAAAGAAAATTGAAAAGTTAATCCAAGTTAACTAAAAGAGGGCTAAAAATATGAAGTTAAACATATGGTTGAAGTTTATCATTTTAATGACTTTAATAGTACTCCCTTATCGACAGGTGGAAGCACAGGAAACGGTACAGTTTAATGAGAAGAAAATACAGAAGCATATAGAAGAACAAATATCTCAAGCGGGTATTCCTGGACTTTCAGTAGTAATTGTAAAAGGAAACGAAACGATTTATAAGAAGAATTATGGTTATGCCGATATAGACAATAAACGTCAAGTTACGAATGAGACGCTTTTCGAGCTAGGTTCTACTTCAAAAGCTTTTACGGCATTAGCTGTATTGCAGCTAGAAAAAGAAGGGAAAATTAAACTTAGTGATTCTTTAACTAAATATGTTTCATGGTTTGAAATGGAGTATAAAGGCAAACCTTATGAAATTACACTTTATGACTTATTACACCATACTAGTGGAATACCGGAAAAGGCCATTGGATATATACCTATAACCAATGGCAAAGATTCTATTGAGAAAACGATTAGGAATGTTATGCCAATAGGACTAAACCGAGAGCCGGGTAGCAGTTTTGAATATTCTACGGTTAACTACGATCTATTAGGCTTAGTAATCGAGAAGGCAACTAATCAATCATTTGAAAGATATGTTCAAGATCATGTGCTATCAAAGTTGGATTTATTGAGTACATACGCTGGACGTGAGATGGCCCCATTAGATAACATAGCCCAAGGTTACAAGCGTAATTTCTTACAATCATTACCCTATGACGCTCCTAATTATAGGGGGAATACACCGGCTGGATATTTTATTTCAAATATAAATGATATGGAAAGATGGTTAAAATTACAGCTTGGGGTTGAAAAGCCTAGGATGTTTCCGGAGGAATTGATTAACGATTCTCATAAAGCGAATAGAAAGGTTGCCCCAGATAGCAATGGAGCTTCATATGCAGCTGGATGGGAGGTCTATCAAAGTGGTGGAGGGGAAATTTCACATGGTGGAAGTAACCCAAATTATTCATCGTATATTGGTTTCCGTGATGAGGAACAGATAGGGGTCGTAGTATTAGCGAATCTGAATAGTAATTACACTTACTATATCGGTAGCAGTCTTTTAAATATGATGATAGATAAAGAAGTTAAACCGTTACTCTATGATGAATATAAGAAAACGGATCAAATAGGAACAGCCTTATTTGTGATCTCATCTTTGTGTTTACTAACGTTATTGGTCATGTTATTTCATTTAATCAGGGAGATTATTTTTAGAAAAAGAAAGTTTATATTACCAACGGGAAAAACATGGTTACATATGGTATTAGTTGTTGCGATATATGGGCTAATGATTTATGCACTTTATCAACTACCAAATCTCTTGTTTGGAGGGCTTCCGTGGGCATTTATAAAAGTTTGGGCTCCTTCAACTGTTGTACTTGCAATATATGCAATTGCTGGGGTGGGTTTGGCCTATGTTATCCATACATTCTTAAATCTTTGTTTTCCAAGACAAAAGGGAAAGTCGCTTTTGACTTTAATTGTTTTGGGATTAATATCAGGATTTGGTAATGCCTTTCTCATTTTTGTGATTAATGAAACGTTTGTTAGATCAAATAATTTGGAAAATGGCTTGTTGTTTTACTTTGTACTTGGAATCGTTATGTATGTCTTTTCACAACGTATTATTAGAACTAGCATTGTATCGTATACAAACGAGCTAGTTTATGAAAAAAGGATGGAATTAACAGATAAGTTGTTACAGACTCCTTATTACAAATTGGAGTTGATTGAGAAGGGCCGAATAGAGGCGACATTAAATAACGATACGGAAGTTATCTCTCGTTCTCTCAATCTATTAGTTACTGCTGGAACAAGTTTATTAACGTTACTATTTTGTTTTCTCTATCTTGGTGTAATGAATATGTATGCCTTTTTACTATCCTTGTGTATCATCTTTATTACTGCAGGGGTATATTCTTTGATCGGACGACAAGCAGATAAAGTTTGGAATGAAACAAGAGATATTCAGAATGTATATTTTCGTTTGATTGGTGATCTAAGGCATGGTTTCAAAGAGCTTAGGCTTCATACTGGAAAACGAAACGATTTTCGAGAAGTTATGAATGAAAGCTGTAATAACTATCGTGTTAAACGAACGATAGGAGATATTAAATTTGCAAATGTGTTTGTTCTGGGAGAACTATTATTCATTTTTGTTATTGGTATTGTAGTTTTCGTATTTCCAGAAATTTTTGTTAATATGCCGAAAGAGACGATAAGTAACTATGTAATCGTTTTTCTGTATATGACAGGTCCAGTTAATGAAATACTGGGCGGTATCCCTCAGCTCGTAAATGTACGTATTTCTTGGCAACGTATTCAACAAATGGTGAAGAGTGTAGATCATATAAAGGCAAATGAGCAAATCGCGACAACAAAAGAGTACTTAGATGTGCCAATTTGTTTGCAGCTACAAAATGTAAGTTATAAGTATAAGAATAAAGATGGAGATTTTACTGGTTTTGGTATTGGTCCAATAGACATGGAGTTTAATTCTGGAGAAATAGTCTTTATTGCTGGTGGTAATGGGAGTGGAAAATCTACTTTATCAAAACTGATTACTGGGTTATATGAACCTAATGAAGGTAACATTTTATTAAATGGAAAAGAAATAGCTCCAGAGGAATTGAATCAATACTATTCAGCTATCCTGAGTGATTTTCATGTTTTTGATAGGCTATATGGAATTAATACAGAAGGAATGAAAGCAGAAATCGATCATTATTTAGAACTTCTCCAACTGAGTGACAAGGTTGGCATTGAGAATGGGCGCTTTACTACTACGCAACTATCAACTGGACAAAAGAAAAGGTTGGCATTGCTGGTTACGTATTTGGAAGATCGACCTATACTTTTATTTGATGAATGGGCAGCGGATCAAGATCCTGGTTATAGACGCTTCTTTTATGAAGAATTGTTACCTCAAATGCGAGCGAAGGGTAAATGTATTATTGCTATTACTCACGACGATCAATATTTTCATTTGGCAGATAAGCTTATAGTGATGGAGATGGGAACTGTGAAAATGAATAAAACAAAGGAGGCATTATCATGAGTAAGGAAATTAAATGTGTTGTTTGGGACTTAGATTGTACAATTTGGGATGGTGTTTTATTAGAGAGTGGTACAGTTACTTTAAAACCTGGAATTTATGAAATTATATGTGAATTAGATCGACGTGGAATACTGCAATCAGTTGCTAGTAAAAATAACTACGAAGATGCAATAGCTAAATTACGGGAATTTGGAATAGAAGAGTATTTTTTATATCCAGAGATTCATTGGAACTCTAAATCTAGTTCCATTGAGAAAATTAGAAAAAATTTAAACATAGGTATTGATACTTTTGCGTTCATTGATGACCAACCTTTTGAATTAGAAGAAGTACAGAGTGTTCATAATGATATTCTGTGTATACATGTAAATGAATATAAGTCGTTATTAGACTTGCCACGACTACAACCAAAAAGAATTACAGAAGATTCACGTCGTCGAAGACTGATGTATTTAGAAAATCTTAAGAGAACGAAGGATGAAGAAGAATATGAAGGCCCAAAAGAAGAATTTTTAGCTTCACTTGGGATGAATTTTGTGATTAGTGAGGCTCGTGAGGAAGATTTGCAGCGGGCAGAGGAGTTAACAGTACGTACGAATCAATTAAATTCGACTGGTATTACCTATGATTATGATGAATTAAACTATTATTGTAATCATCCAGATTATTTATTATTAGTTTGTGAGTTATCAGATAAATATGGCTCCTATGGGAAGATTGGTTTAACACTTGTAAAAAGGACGGAGGAAGCCGACTGCCTAAAACTTCTTCTCATGTCTTGTCGTGTAATGTCCCGTGGCGTTGGTACTATACTCCTCACATATCTAATGGAAAGAACAAAACAGGCAGGTAAACGCTTTTTGGCTGAGTTTCGACAGACAGACCGTAACCGTATGATGTTTGTTACGTACCGATTAGCTGGATTTAAGGAAACTAGCAACGAAAATGGAATATTAATTTTAGAACATAATCTTGAGAATATAAATCCTTATCCTCACTATATTAATATACAATTTCCGGAAACACCAACGGATGTGGATAGAGGGGAAGTGGAAATATGCAACAAACAATTGTAAAGCATTCTCTTACGCATCCACAAAAAAGAGTTTGGTATAATGAACAAATTTATCCAAACACATCTATGTATAACATCGGAGGGATGGTTCTTATTAAGGGGGAAATTAATTTTACAATTTTAGAAAAAGCAATTCAATTATTCATTAAGAAAAATGATGGTTTACGTCTACGGATTTTTCAACAACATAGAGAACCCCACCAATTTATATCACCATTTGAACCTACACCAATACGTTTAATTGATTTTTCTAATCATCATAATCCAAGTTTAGAAGCTAGAAAATGGGCCCAGGATGAATTTCAAAAAAAAATTCCACTTGAAGGAGGCCCTCTGTTTGAATTTGTGCTCTTGAAAATAAGTGATGTAGAAAGCTCCTATTTTGTTAAGTTTCATCATATTATAGCTGATGGTTGGACAATCCAACTTATGACGAGTCAAATTATCGATTTTTACTCTAAGTTAAAGAATGATGAGCATATAAATGATACGGTTGAATCTACTTATCTGTCTTATTTACAGGCAGAGGAGAAATATCTGGAATCCCCTCGATACGTAAAAAATAAGAATTATTGGAATGAGAAATTTATGAATCTGCCAGATTTCTTTTTATCAAAAACATCTCATTCTCTAGAAGGGAAACGAAAGATATTTTTAATTGAAAAAGAAAAATCGGTTGCTCTACAGTCTTTTATACAAAAACATAGAATATCTATGAATACATTATTTTCAACCTTTATGCTTATTTATATTCATAAAATGTATGATCAATCAGACATAATCATTGGATCTCCTGTACTAAATCGTTCCGGTGTACTAGAAAAGAAAATAGTAGGTATGTTTACTAGCACAATGCCGTTACGGTTAAATGTGGATGAAGATGAGAGTGTTCTATCTTTCATTAAAAGAGTAAATCATGAAATAAAACAATGTCTATTTCACCAGCGTTATCCTTATAACTTATTGGTAAAAGACTTGCAATTGACTAGTAAAGGATACGATGGTTTATTTCAATATAGTGTGAATTACTATAATACAAAACTTAAAAATACTATCGATGGATTTTCTTTAGAAAACGTGGAGTTTTATAGTGGCTACCAAGCCTATTCATTGCAGTTAGTTATTAAGGAATGGGCAGATGAAGGTTTAGAAATTCAATATGATTATAAAGTCGCGGATTTTGAAGAAGATCAAATCAATTGTATGCATGAGAGGTTTTTAGCTTTAATAGAACAAGTTTTACGTAATGAAGATCAATCGATAAAAGAATTATCTTTGTTATCGGATGATGAGCAAAAGTTTATGTTAGAGAAATTTAACAATACAGCTGTTGTGTATCCGAAAGAAAAAACTATTCAAGAATTATTTGAAGAACAAGTAAAACAGACACCAGAAAAAATAGCAATTCAACATGCTGATAGATCAATGACTTATCTTGAATTAAATAAGAAATCTAATCAGTTAGCAAGAAAGTTACGAGAAAAAGGAGTCAAAAATGGTCAAGTCGTGGGTATACTAGCTAAACATTCACTTGAGATAGTAATTGCAATTTGGGGAGTTATTAAGGCTGGAGGTACATATTTGCCTATAGATCCTTCCTACCCAGAGGATCGAATTCGTTATATTTTGAATGATAGTGGCACAACATTACTTTTAACTGACTATACAAATGAGGGGAATTTAGAATATTTAGGTGAGAAAATTAATATATGTGATCAGAAACTTTATGAAGGAGATAATTCCAATTTAACCCTAGTAACTGCAACAAATGATCCAATATATATAATTTATACCTCTGGAACCACGGGGAATCCTAAAGGCACTGTAATCACTCAACGTGGATTAGTTAACTATATTTCCTGGGCTAAAAAGAACTATATTAGTAGTGAAAATGATGTTTTTGCATTATATTCATCCGTTTCTTTTGATTTAACAGTAACTTCAATATTCACTTCTTTAATAAGCGGTTTATTGTTAGTGATATATCATGATAATGAAGATGAGTTTATTTTGTCAAAAATACTAAAGGAAAATTTAGTTACAGTGTTGAAGGTTACGCCTTCACATTTAGCGTTGTTAAATAACTATGAACTCCCAAGAGTTTCATCTCTTCGTAGATTGATTGTGGGTGGAGAGGATTTGAAAACCTCAGTAGCCGAGAAGATATACGATCTTTTTAGCGGTAAAGTTGAAATAATTAATGAATATGGACCAACTGAAACCGTGGTTGGATGTATGATTCATCGTTATAATCCAGAGCTAGATCGAAGGGCATCCGTACCAATTGGTATACCAGCTGATAATGTTCAAATTTATTTATTGGATAAGAATCTTCAGCCGGTTCCTATAGGTGTAAAAGGAGAAATTTATATATCGGGTGATGGGGTAGCTAAAGGTTATTTGAATCGTCCGGATTTAACAGCGCAACGTTTTTTATCCAATCCATTTATTTCGAGTGAGAAGATGTATCGAAGTGGTGACTTAGCTGTCATGTTGCCAAATGGATTAATTGAGTATCAAGGACGAATGGATTCTCAAGTGAAAGTTAAAGGATATCGTATTGAAATAGGGGAAGTTGAGAATGCACTGTTACAATACAAGTTTATTAAAGATGTAGTAGTGATAAATTGGCAAGGTGAGGATAATTCAAATCATCTAGTTGCTTACATTGTTTTGAAAGGCAGTGTTCAAAATATAGAAATACGCAGTTTTATTTCGCATATGCTACCAAGTTATATGATTCCTTCATTTTTTATCTATATGGATCAGCTACCGCTTACTATCAACGGAAAGGTAGATCGTCAAGCGTTGCCAGATCCGATGTTAAATAACGGTTCTAACCATACTCATTTAGAAGAAGTAGATGAAGATGTTACTGGAATGGTTAGTGAAGTTCTCAAGGAAATATTACAGACTGATAGAATCGAATTGCATAGTAATTTTTATCATTTAGGTGGAGATTCTATTAAAGCGATCCAAGTGAGCGCTAGATTACAAGAACTGGGATGGAAAGTTAGAGTTAAAGATGTACTAAATTATCCAGTTGTAAGTGAATTGGCAGCAATGTTAGTTAAACAAAAAGATGTTACAGTCTCACAAACATTGGTAACAGGCAAGGTAGAGCCTACTCCTATTATGCGTTGGTTCCTTGATCAACAGTTTAAGAACCCGCATCATTGGAATCAATCGGTACTACTGTCTTTGAAGAAGCCAGTTAAAGAAGAATATATTAATGAGATGTTAAATACGATCATGCATCATCATGATTTGTTGCGGCTAAGGTATGAGGATAAGCAAGATTACTTCTATTATGACGAAGATATGTCCATTGCTGATTCTAAGGTTACCATGTTTGATCTGTCTGAAATTCCAATTGAAATAGCTTTGAATCAAGTTCATATAAAAGGCGAAGAGTTAAAAGGAAGTTTAAATTTGAATGAAGGACCATTATTTAAAGGGGTCTTATTCCGGCTTCCAAATGATCAACAGTTGTTGTTATTAACTGCACACCATCTTATTGTTGATGCTGTGTCCTGGCGTATTTTAATTGAAGATGCAAACCGATGTTTGAATAGCTTGTATTTAGGAGAAGTTCCATCGCTACCATTAAAAACTAACTCTTTCCAAGATTGGTCTGAAGCTTTAAATAGTCGAGGAGTTAATTTAGTACGTGCTGAATTAGATTATTGGGAATCCATAGATAACACGCTAGATAATAATTTTCAAATTAATAGAGAAAAAGAAAATAGTACTGTTGAAAGTTGTACTACTCTTACCTTTACATTGAATGCAGATGATACAAGAAAACTATTAACTACTGCAAATGTGCCTTATAACACACAGCCAATGGAGTTGTTACTTGCTGTGTTGACAGAAAATTTAGGTAGATATACAAACCAAGATCAAATTAAATTTGAGTTAGAAGGCCATGGTCGAGAGGAATTGTTTGAGTATCTTGATATTTCACGTACAGTAGGGTGGTTTACGACGATGTATCCTATTGTATTACAAGTTTCACCTAATATTGCTAATCAAATAAAGAGTGTGAAAGAAGAAGTTCGTAAAAGACCTAATAAGGGAATTGGATATGGAATTCTAAAAGAGAAGTTTCCTTCTTGCAAAGATGTAACTCAAAATACAATTCGTTTTAATTATTTAGGAGAGATAGATAATTCTCTCGGAGATGGATGGTTTACTATTGTTGATTATCAAAGTGGAAGAGAACAATCGAAAGATAATCATATTACTGCATTATTAGATATTGTGGCCATGGTTAAGAATAAAAACTTAGAAATTCATGTGACATTTAGTACGAATCATTTTCAAAAGAATTTTGTAGAAAATTTATTTTTAGATTATCTAGAACGACTACAGACATATATCCATTCCTGTTGTCAAATGCAAACAAAAGAATTTACTTCATCAGATTTTGAAACCTTAAACCTTAGTGATGAAGAAATTGATAATTTGTTTGACTAAACAACTATTTGATGAAAATTTTATTTAATAAAGGAGAAGTCACTTGAGAAAATTAATGAAAGATTTATCGCCAGGATTGAATAGTAACAAATATTTGGTTTGTGTTCCTTATGCTGGGGGCTATTCAAATTCTTTTTTACCTTTAAAGAATTATTTACCGGAAGATATAAAACTTATTTCATTTGATCCTCCAGGCCATGGTCCCAATCTTTCTGCACTAGTTGATAACATAGATGATCTTGTTAATTTATATTTAAAGGAGATGCAACCAATTTTAGAGGGAGAGGTTACATTATTTGGCCATAGCATGGGAGGAATTATAGTTCACCGTATGGCTCAGATTTTAGAAAGTAAGGACATAAATCCTAAAAATGTTATTATCTCTGCTATGAATCCACCGGAAATAAGAAGAAAAACAAATCATTTAGATGATAAAGACTTTATAGATTATATAAAGTCTTTGGGAGGATTACCGGATGAAGTATTACAACATCAGGAGCTTTTAAACTATATCCTTCCAGTTATTCGATCAGACTTTCGTGCCATTGAGAATTATATAAATGATGACACAACATTGTTGAAAGCGCCTCTGTACATTATTAGTGGAACAACAGACTCCAATTATACAGTAAAAGGGGCTAAGAAGTGGGTAGAATGGGGCAATGAGGTTCATTTTTTAACAGTTAATGGTGGTCATATGTTTTTACTACATCAAGCTGACATCGTGGGCGAGTTAATTATGAAAATATTAGATAGGGTAAAATCTGTGAAGTGAAAAAATTAAGGGATGTATCTGAGTAAGAGAAAAGTGCATTTCTATGCTTTATGTTGAAACTTCTATCGCTAAAGTAGCAATCCAATTGGTCGTCATTGGGAGTTTTATTACCGAGGAAGAAAACTCCCAATGACGAGTATGATTGTGCTCCCTCATGATAAAACGGATGGGTCTATGGGGAACATAACCACTAAATATGTAGTATTTAGTATCAATATCATAGAGAATGGTGGGAAGAAAAAATGCTTGATAAATTTACCCAGCAGGTTTTATTATCTAGTGAAAAATTTAAAAAAGAAAAAGAATATTGGTTAGACAAGTTATCAGGTGATGTTGAGTTAAGTAGATTTCCTTGTGATTGTCTGTCTTTAAATAATATTCAGGCTTCTAAAGAAAGTTATTATTGTCAATTCCCATCGGATATTGCGAAGAGAGCTGTAGCAATTAGCAATAATTCTGATATGTTACTGTACACTATTTTATTATCAGGTGTGAAATACCTCTTAAGTAGATATACCGATAGGGATGATGTAGTAATTGGAATGCCAGTTTTTAAGAAAGGTCAAGAAGAGACGGTTTTTCAAAACAACTTTTTATTATTACGTACTCAAATAAATCAAGAAGATAATTTCAAAGAAATAATATATAAAATTAAAGAAACAATTTTAGAGTCAAATGAACATTGTCATTTTCCTTTTAATAAACTTACTCAATTATTAAGTCTAGATGGAGAGAGTAATAATCTTCCCTTATTAAATACAATAGTAATGTTAGATGATATTCATTGTTATGAGAGTACAGATAAAATAAACTCTGATATGGTTATTAGGTTTATGAAAAATGAAGAACAGTTAAAGGTTCAAGTGGATTATAATTCTACTTTATATAGTGAAGGGTTAGTTCGTAGAATAGTTAATCATTTATATAATATTTTAGATATATTAATGAAAGATCCAAATAAATCTGCAATGGATCTAGATGTAATGTCTAAAGCAGAAAAGAATCAAATATTATATGATTTCAATCATACGACTAGAGTTCATAAAACATTACTTTGTGAGACTGTAACAGCTCCTCAATTATTTGAAGAGCAGGTAAAACAGAATCCTAATCAAATAGCGATTGTATGTAATGAAAAAGAAATTACATATAAGCAATTAAATATAAAAGCTAATCAGTTGGCGAGAAGGTTATTAGACGAAGGAGTTAAAAGAGAATCCATTGTTGGTGTGATGATGGAACGCTCTATTGAGATGATTGTAGGCATATTAGGTATCTTAAAAGCAGGTGGGGCGTATTTACCGATTGATACCGATTTACCAAAACAAAGAGTGGAATACATGCTGACAGACAGTGGGTGTTCACATGTACTAACATATCAAAACTCTATTATAAAGGGAGTAGCATTCCAAGGTAGTGTAATAAATCTAATGGATATTCCTTTTGAAGAAGAACAAGTAGAAAATTTGCAGATAACGATGGAACCTCACAACTTGGCATATGTTATTTATACATCAGGTTCTACAGGCCAACCTAAAGGAGTAATGATTGAACATCGATCCTTGACTAATTTTTTGTGTGCAATGTATGAGGACTTCTCTCAAGATATAGGGATAACTGATAATGTTCTATTCTCAAGCAGTATCTCTTTTGATGTTACTATATTTGAAATATTTGTCCCATTGGTATATGGCGCAAGAATGACTATTCATCAAGGTGAGAAGTTTGATGTACCAAAACTTGTACAAGTCATTCTTGAGGAACAGGTCACGTTAGCATATATTCCACCTACCTTATTAAATGAAATATATGATTATTTTGTAAGGGCGAATCAGAAGATATCGTTAAATAAACTTTTCGTGGGAGTAGAACCAATTAAAACAAAATTACTCGCAAAATACGATCATCTATTTAGGGGGAACCTCCAAATATTAAATTTATACGGACCTACAGAGGCTACAGTCTGTTGTACATCTTATCAATATGAGAGGGATAAAGAAATTACAACACAAAACGTACCGATAGGTTCGCCATTGTTAAATACTAAAATTTATATATTGGATTCATTTCACAGGATACAACCCATAGGTGTTCCAGGAGAAATATGTATTTCTGGCATAGGGTTAGCTAGAGGATACATCAATCGAAAAGAATTAACAGCAGATAAATTCATTGATGATCCATTTGAACTTGGTAAAAAACTATATAAAACAGGAGATATAGCAAGGTGGCTACCTGATGGTAAAATTGAATACTTGGGCCGAGTCGATCATCAAGTAAAAATAAGGGGATACCGAATAGAACTAGGTGAAATAGAAGCAAGTTTGTTAAAATATGAGACAATCAAAACGGCCGTAGTAATACAGCGAGAAGATGAAAGTGGAGAAAAGTATTTATGTGCGTACGTAGTTACCGAAAAAGATATTCCTATTCCAGAGGTAAGAGCATATTTAGCAACCAAGTTACCATATTATATGATACCTCAACAAATCATATCCATTCAAAACATACCGTTAACACAAAACGGAAAAATAGATAGAAAAAAATTACCTCAACCTATTTATAATTTGAAATCTAGTCATCTAGAGCCGACAAATTCTACAGAAAGAAAATTAGTTGAGATTTGGAAAGATGTATTAGGAATACAAAGGGTAGGAATACAGGATAATTTTTTTGAGATAGGTGGTCATTCATTAAAGGCTGCTAGGCTAATTTCTATCGTTAATAAAGAATTTAATGTGCAATTATCTATTAAATCCCTATTTAAGTTTCCTGTTTTGGTTGATTTTTCAAAATGTATATTAGAAATGGAAAAAAGTAATTATATTTCCATAGAACCTGTAAAACAACAAGAGTATTATTTAGCTTCTACGTCACAAAAGAGAATGTTTATAGTAGATCAATTTGAAGATGGTACAAATACAACTTATAATATGCCCACAATACTTAAAGTAGAAGGGGATATTTGTAAAGATAAGTTTGAAAATATATTTCAATCTTTAATTCAGAGACATGAAATATTAAGAACTTCTTTTCAAATTTTAGATGGGGAATTAGTGCAGAAAATTGAGCCTAATGTAGAATTCAATATTGAATACGTTCATGTAAATGAAAAAGATGCGGATTATTTAATACATGATTTTATAAGTCCATTTGATTTATCAAAACCTCCATTATTAAGGGTGTTGCTTTTAAGGATAGCAGAAGAAAGACATATCCTTGTAGTAGATATGCATCATATAATATCTGATGGTTTATCAATGGGGATATTAATAAAAGAGTTTGTAGAATTGTATAAAGGAAATGAACTTCCAAGATTGAGAGTACAGTACAAAGACTATGTGATGTGGCAAAATGGACCTTACTATAAGAATCTAATTAGTGAACAAAAGAATTATTGGTTAACAACTTTAAAAGGAGAACTCCCGGTTTTAAATTTTCCAACCGATTTTCAAAGACCGACTATACAAAGCTTTAAAGGTAAGGTTTGTTCCTTTAATTTGGGAACAGATTTAACTTTTAAAGTAAATAAGCTAGCAACTGAAACTGGTACCACGCCATATATGATTTTATTGGCCATTTATAACATACTTTTATCTAGATACACAGGTCAACAAGACATTATTGTAGGTTCGCCTATTGCTGGAAGGTCTCATTCTGATACTAATCATATGATTGGTATGTTTATTAATACTTTGGTAATGAGAAATTATCTAGAAAATGACGATGAGTTTATTGAGTTTTTGAGTAGATTAAAACTCAATACATTAGAAGCTTATGAAAATCAAGACTATCCTTTTGAAGAACTATTAGAAGATTTAGACTTGCATAGGGATACAAGTAGAAATCCATTATTTGATACCATGTTTGTTTTTCAAAACATGGATATGGATCCAATATCTATTGGTGAATTAGAATTTACACCGTATCAGTTTAAGCAGTCAGTTTCAAAATTTGATTTGTCATTAGTAGCAACGGAAATAGATAATAATATTCATTTAAAAGTAGAATATAGTACTAAGTTATTTAAAGCGGAGACAATAGAAAGGTTAATGGTACATTTTACAAATATAGTTCAGGAAGTAACTAATAACCCTAAAATACGATTGCGTAATATTAATATGTTATCTGTAGAAGAAGAACATTGTATAATGAATGAATTTAACAAAAAAGAGAATTTAAATTCTAATCATTTATTAGTGCATAAAATGTTTGAAGAACAAGTAAAACGGAACCCTAATCAAATAGCCGTTGTATGTAATGAAAAAGAAATTACATATAAGCAATTAAATATAAAAGCTAATCAGTTGGCGAGAAGGTTATTAGACGAAGGAGTTAAAAGAGAATCCATTGTTGGAGTGATGATGGAACGCTCCATCGAGATGGTTATAGGCATATTAGGTGTCTTAAAAGCAGGTGGAGCGTATTTACCAATTGATACCGACTTACCAAAACAAAGAGTGAAATATATGCTGACAGACAGTGGGTGTTCACATGTATTAATACATCAAAACTCTATTATAAAGGGGATAGAATTCCAAGGTAATGTAATAGATCTAATGGATATGTCTTTTGAAGAAGAACAAGGAGAAGACATGCAAATGATGATAGAACCTCACAACTTAGCGTATGTTATTTATACATCAGGTTCTACAGGCCAACCTAAAGGAGTAATGATTGAACATCGATCCTTGACTAATTTTTTGTGTGCAATGTATGAAGATTTCTCTCAAGATATAGGGATAACTGATAACGTTCTATTCTCTAGTAGTATCTCTTTTGATGTTACTATATTTGAAATATTTGTCCCATTGGTATATGGCGCAAGAATGACCATTTATCAAGGTGAGAAGTTTGATGTACCAAAACTTGTACAAGTCATTCTTGAGGAACAGGTCACGTTATCATATATTCCACCTACTTTATTAAATGAAATATATGATTATTTTGTTAGAGATAACCAGAAGATAGTGTTAAATAAGCTACTTGTGGGAGTAGAACCAATTAAAACAGAATTACTCGCAAAATACGATCATCTATTTAGGGGGAACCTCCAAATATTAAATGGATACGGACCTACAGAGGCTACAGTCTGTTGTACAACTTATCGATATGAGAGTGATAAAGAAATTACAACACAAAACGTACCGATAGGTTCGCCATTGTTAAATACTAAAATTTATATATTGGATTCATTTCACAGGATACAACCTATAGGTGTTCCAGGCGAAATATGTATTTCTGGCATAGGGTTAGCTAGAGGATACATCAATCGAAAAGAATTAACAGCAGATAAATTTATTGATCATCCATTTGAACCAGGTGAGAAACTATATAAAACAGGAGATATAGCAAGGTGGCTACCTGATGGTAACATTGAATACTTGGGCCGAGTCGATCATCAAGTAAAAATAAGGGGATATCGAATAGAACTAGGTGAGATAGAAGCGAGTTTGTTAAAATATGAGACAATCAAAACGGCCGTAGTAATAGATCAAGAAGATGAAGCTGGAGAAAAGTATTTATGTGCATACGTAGTTACCGAAAAAGATATTCCTATTCCAGAGGTAAGAGCATATTTGGCAACAAAGTTACCACATTATATGATACCTCAACAACTCATATCAATTCACAATATACCATTAACACAAAATGGAAAAATAGATAGAAGCAAGTTACCGAAGCTAAATACAATGAGCAATAGTAATTATGTACCACCAAGAAATGAAATAGATAGTAGTTTAATTGATATTTGGAGTAGTATATTAGGGGTAAATAATATTGGTATAAATGATAATTTCTTTGAATTAGGTGGTCATTCTCTTAAGGGATTAAAGTTATTCGAAAATATCAAGAGAATGTTTAATGTGCAACTGCCATTAAGTTTATTATTTCAAAAGGCTACTATTGAACAATTAAGTGATGTAATAAGTAGGAATAGAGGAATAGACAGTGAGTGTTTAATTCCAATTCAAAATGGAACAAACAAGGATAGTCAATGGTTCATTGTTCATGGGCAAGGCGGGGGTATATTAAACTATTATGATTTGGCTAGAGAATTAGGAGAGGATAAGACTGTATATGGGTTACAATCTATAGGATATGATGATAGTAGATTTCCAAACTTATCTGTAGAGGAAATGGCGGTAAGATATATAGAAGAGATTAAACAAGTAAAAAAGGAAGGGCCATATACGTTATTAGGATGGTCTTTTGGAGGAATAGTTGCATTTGAAATGGCTAGAAAATTAGAAGAACTAGGTGATAAAGTTAGTTTTCTAGGTTTACTTGATGTTCATCCTATTGAACAAGGTAAGGAGATTCTTAGTTTAAATATTAAGAATGCATTTGAAGAATTGGAAAAATTCAATGATCAGTTAGGGATTGAGAAAATTAGTTTTGAGCAAATGAGTGAAGAACAATTAATAGAATCTTTACTGAAAAAATTTACATTGAATGAAAATAGTTGTCAGCAAAATTTTGAAGATCCAATGATGAATAAGTTAAAAGTAATGATAGCTAATAGATATGCATACCTAAAATATAATTGTAAACAAAAAATAAAAGCAGATATCTTTCTATTTAATGCATCTATTAATGACATTCACCCACTAGTAGATTATAACAGATGGAATGAATATACATCAGGGGAAGTATACGCTATGCAAGTGTTAGGTTCCCATCTAAGTATGTTAGAGAAACCCCATATTCATGAATTGGTAAAGAGTATAAAAAAGAGTTTTAAACAAATGCTCTTATTAGCACATGTAAATAAGTGAAATGTTTTTTTAAATTGTACACTATTAATTTTGTAAAAGTCTCATAAATTCATGTGTAACATATTATGAGGCTTTTTTCTCTGAGCCTATTCAATAATAAACATAAAGAGGTTAGAAAATGAATGGGAATTATTCATTGTGAGTTTTTTGTATCTATATAAGGGATTAGGTGAGAAGGATATAATGAATATATATAAGGTACGTGTGCCAGGAAATATAGAACATGATATTATGCAGAAGCTTATACGTTTGGTCTCAAAAGAAAAGCAGATGAAAATACAGAAATATAAAAGAAAGCCCGACCAATATAGCGCCTTAATTGGAGACATTATAATAAGATATTTAATTACTACAAATTTCTCAAAAAAAAATAAAGATATTAAATATAAATACAATGAATACGGAAAGCCTTATGTTGATGAGTTAAATAATTTTCATTTTAATATATCACATTCCGAAAGTTGGGTTGTTGGAGCTATTCATGAGGAAGAAGTAGGAATAGATGTAGAAAAAGTTCGGCCCATAGATACTACAATGATTAAAAATATATTTACTGAGGAAGAATTTAATTATTTACATTCATTAAATGTAGAACAACAATTAGATGTGTTTTATGAATTATGGACTATAAAAGAAAGCTTTGTTAAATGGATAGGGAAAGGACTAACTATACCTTTAAACTCTTTTGTTATTAATAAAAATACAATATTTTATGGTGACATGCTATCTAATAAGGTTTATTATAAAAAGTTTACTATTGGTAAAGATTATAAGCTTTCTTGTTGTGCTTCTTTAGATAGTTTTCCAGAATCAATAATTGAAATTGATTTTGTTGATTTGTGTAATTACTTTATAGAAAATAAGCATTTTTACTTAGTTTAAAATGATTGATATTTCCCTAGGGAAAGAAAAATTTTAGAAATTTAATTTTGAAAGTTCTAAAAGTAAATATCTGAATTTAGTATATTATACAAAAGCGTCATTTTAATATTCAAATGACGCTTTTAATTTACTTATATCTATTCATAAGTAATTAAACTTGCTGGATATGCAATCATTTTACGCTTAATAGATTACTTTGTATATATTAGTATTTAGATCAACGGGTTGGAATAACACTTGTTAGAGTTGTATCTGTAACAATTAAGAGATTATCATAACTACAAATAGCCAAGCCAGTAGAAGGAGTATATCTCTTTTAAAGAGGGATTTTTAATGACTGCAGCAGTAATTTGCCTATTAACTGATGATCCGGAAAATGATATTTTTGAATGGGCGGATTTTTTGGGAAATGAGGTTATAAAAGACACGGCCAACATTGTATGTATATTATTAGTAAAAAAGAGAATTCGAGTATGAATTGACAGAAAATTGATAAAAGAATTGAGAAAGCTGAAAATTCAGTGTTTTGAGTATATTTTTAGTGTTGTAGTGTGTAATATATTCAGCAGAGCTATATCATAAAAAATAGGAATATAGACTAACAATAGAATTATAATTAAGTATTTATGAGTAAAAATAGTATTCGAGTTCATATAGGCTATATATCAACTGCTATACATTAGTTTAAAAACAAATATAGAAAAGTGTGGTAATGGATCCACATGAATTATATTTTCAATCTATTATTTTTTACCTTAGCTGTTTAATAGTTTTGATTTACATATATGTGTAAATACATTTTTGTTACATGCACTTATTCAAAAGGGAGGTAATATAATAATGGCTATTCGAAAACATTTAATTACTCTTGAGGATCTTACTGATAGTGATCTTAACCAAATTGTAACTCGTGGGGTAGAGTTTGCCACAGGTAAATCGCAACCTAATCACATATTAGCGGGAAATATAATTGGGATTTACTTCCGTAAAACATCGACTAGAACTCGATCGGCATTTTCTGTTGCAGCATTAAAGATGGGTGCACAAATTGTATCGTATGGTCCAAATGATTTGCAAGAAAATACAGGGGAGTCTATAGAAGACACTACTCAAGTGCTTTCGCGAATGCTGGATGGACTAGTAGCAAGAACTGCAGATAGTCAAAAGGAAATGGAAAAACTGGCATCTCAAAGTCGTATGTCAGTCATTAATGCAATGAGTGCGGAAGAACATCCAACACAAGCGCTAACGGACTTAACAACAATGAAACAAAAATTTGGTGAAATAGCTGGATTACGGGTTTTATATATGGGAGAAGGTAATAACAGTGCAGCAGCTCTAGCCCTTTCTTTATCTCGTTTTCCAGGTACAGAGTTTTATCTTTTTACACCTGCTGGTTATGGAGTGTCTCCAAGTGTGCTTGAAAAATCAAAAGAATATGCAAGATCTTCTGGTGCTAAAGTTATTGAATGTCATGATATAAAAATGTTACCTAATGAAGTGGATGTTGTATATACAACAAGGTGGCAAACAACAGGTACAAGCAAAATAGATCCTTTATGGAAAGATGCATTTAATCCATTTGCAGTGACAGAGAAAATTTTGACTTTATATCCGGAAGCTACTTTTATGCATGACCTTCCAGCACACCGGGGTGAAGAAGTAGCAGCAACAGTTATTGATGGACCGAAAAGTATTGTATTTACCCAGGCCGAAAATAAGTTAAATAGTGCTATGGCAGTACTTGAATGGTGCTTAGCTTATCGATACTAAAGAATCCAGCATTTATTGTCTTTCAGGTATAAGTTCTATTTGAGGTACATTCGAAAGAACATTTAAAGTAAATCTGAATATAAGTTATTTAAAGATGATTTATATTCGGATTTATAAATGTTTATCTTTAATTATTTTTTTTAGATTTTAACCAAGAAAGGAAGCAAATTATGCTCAAGAAATTAGAGAGTTTAGAAAGGGTAATCGGCAACACGCCTATGATTAAATTAGAGCATGAAAAGATTAATCTGTATGCAAAACTAGAATATTACAATTTAATGAATAGTGTTAAAGTACGTGCTGCTTACCATATTTTAAAATCAGCAATAAGTCGCGGTGAAGTGACTGAAAATTCTACAATTATCGAATCTTCATCTGGTAACTTTGCGGTTGCTCTTGCTACTCTTTGTAGGTATATTGGTCTGAAATTCATACCAGTTATTGATCCAAATATTAACAATAGTTATGAGAATTTTTTGAGAGCAACTTCCTATCAAGTAGCTAAAGTGGATGAACGAGATGAAACAGGTGGCTATTTATTAACGCGTTTAAATAAGGTGAAAGAACTTTTAAATACTATTCCTAATGCCTACTGGACAAATCAATATAATAATGCCGATAACTTTGAAGCTCATTATCAAGGAATTGGTGGAGAAATATCTAATGATTTTAAACAGTTAGATTATGCTTTCATTGGAGTGAGTACTGGAGGAACTATCGCTGGGGTATCTACACGATTAAAAGAAAAATTCCCTAATATTAAAATTATTGCGGTAGATAGTCAAGGATCCATTATTTTTGGTGATAAGCCTCGTAAACGATACATACCAGGAATTGGTGCCAGTATGATACCTGGTATGGTTAAAAAAGCATTGATTGATGATGTAATTATTGTACCGGAGGTTCATACTGTTGCAGGTTGTTATGAGCTATTTAATAAACATGCAATATTTGCTGGTGGATCATCAGGGACTTCATATTATGCAATCCAAAAGTATTTTGAAAATAGGGATGTTCAAAATACCCCTAATGTTGTTTTCTTATGTCCTGATAATGGTCAAGCTTACACATCAACTATTTACAACGTAGAATGGGTAGAATGGCTTAATACACAAAAATCAGTAGAAGACCAATTAGTTTCTTTATAAAAATGATATAGAAATGAGGAAGCAATTATGATGTATTTAAATACTAAACATATCAATGAAATGGGTGTTAATTGGGAAGAAACAATAAATGTCATTTCAAAGGCAGTAAAAAGTCTTGATTCAGAAGATTTTTCTCAGCCAATTAAACCATACTTACGTTTCGATAATCCGGCTAATAGAATTATTGCTATGCCAGCTTATATTGGAGGAGAATTTAAGGTTTCAGGAATAAAATGGATAGCTAGTTTTCCAAAGAATATTGAGAAAGGTATTCAACGTGCTCATTCAGTTACTATATTAAATGATGCTATGACTGGAAAACCATTTGCAACACTTAATACAGCAATGGTCAGTGTAATACGAACAGCTTCTGTTACAGGGTTAATGATTCGAGAGTTTGCCAAGTTAAGAGATTTAAATAATATTAAAGTTGGAATTATTGGATTTGGACCTATTGGTCAAGTGCATTTGAAGATGGTAACTGCCTTATTAGGCGATAAAATCGAAAATGTTTACTTATATGATATCAATGGAATTAAAGACGAATTAATTCCTGAGGAAATTTATTCTAAAACTCAAAAGGTTAATGCATATGAAGAAGCCTATAATGATGCTGATATTTTTATTACTTGTACTGTTTCTGCAGAAGGTTATATTGATAAAAAACCTAAAGATGGGGCGCTACTACTCAATGTTTCTCTTCGTGATTTTAAGCCTGATATCTTAGAATATACAAAATCACTAGTTGTTGATAATTGGGAAGAAGTCTGTCGTGAAAAAACTGATGTTGAAAGGATGCATCTTGAAAGAGGTTTACAAAAAGAAGATACAATATCAATTGCTGACGTTGTAATCCGAGGAGCACTGCAAAATTTCCCTTATGATAAAGCAATATTATTTAATCCAATGGGTATGGCCATATTTGATGTAGCCATTGCTGCTTATTACTATCAAAGGGCTAGGGAAAATGAAATTGGTGTTTTATTAGAAGACTAGTAAAATTATTAAAACGCAGTTTGAAATAATTGTCTAATGGCTGCTAAATATCGGTAAACATGACTAATAATTATAGAAAATTAGTTATTTGATAAGCTTAGAATTTATGTAATTACTTGAGGAGCTGTTTTTATGAGTGAAATTATTTCGGCCTTAGATCTCTTACATCCCAAGCAAATTCGCTTTCATGAATCATATGAACACAAAAGATTGGAACAAATTTGTCGTGTAATGGAAAGCGAAAGTGTTTTACGGAATCCTCCCTTAGTATCTGAGCTTAGTGATGGTAATTATCTGTTACTTGATGGTGCCCATCGTATGAAGGCTATGATGGCATTAGGCTGTAAACGCGTTGCCGTACAGGTAGTACCTGATGAAAAAATAAAAATTCGTGCTTGGAATCATTTATTACCAATGGGGGAATGGATAAATAATTTAAAGAAAGAACCTACAATAATTTGGTCAGATAAAATTATTGGTAATAAACGTTTGCTGGTAAAAATTACAGAAGCAAATAAACAAGAACATTTTTTATATGCAAGGAATTTAAATGGCGATTTATTTACCCATTTAGAGATATGGCATCGTATTGTCGGTTTATATCAACATGAGTATACGGTACGTCGTCATTCAAATGATACTGAGGTCTGGCCTCATTCAAATGAAATATTGATGAGTTATCCAGAATACTCGTTGATGGAACTGAAAAAGATAATTGAAGCAAAGCTTTTAATGCCAGCGGGAGTTACTCGTACGACGCTTAGTGGTCGGTTATTGAATTTACGTATACCACTTCATATATTGCGTACGGAAGTATATCCTGCTGGTGAATGGGAAACGTTATGTGGAAATTGGTCAAAATGTTTACGCCTTTATGACGAGCCAATATATGTTTATGATGCATAATATACTGTTTAGTGATTATGATGTATATTTTTTATTTATTTGTAAAAATTTCATTATATGATATATATTAATTTCAAAACATTTTTATTATGTTATAAAAACTTTTTGAATTAGTATTTAAGACTGATCTAAGAGAGGTTTGTTATCGGATGGGGTAAATATTACCAAAAAAGATAAAGTGGAGATCTCTAAAAAGTTAAAAACTTTCTTGGGTGATCAATATTCACTTGAATTAGGGGATTACATAAGCTTTGAGATACTTGAATTTATAATAAAAGAATTAAATCCACATTTTAATCTAGCTACAAAAAATAGGTTGGAAATTCTCTTGAAAAATATAGAGAAAGAGATATATAGTGAATTAGTTTCACATGAAAATAACAAAGTATAGGCAATATTACATGTATTTAAATGTAGAATAGTATAAACCTATACCTACATAATGTGTTGCTATTAATTTGGTAGAATAGCGAGGATCAAGAGAGTTGATGATATACAATTTTTAGTAGAGATGGAATTGTGAAGTGAATATACTTGCAATTTCATCTTTTTATTTTTAACACGATTTTTCCAATTCAAGTATGAAAAAGGTAGCTGTACTTTTAAAATATACCCTATAGAATAGACGCTCGAAAAAAGTCTATTCTATAGGGTATTTCTTGTATAATAAAGGGAAAATTGGGATCGGAGAATGTCTAAAATGACAAAAAAGCTATTTACAGAAAGAGAAATTCAAATTCTATCAAATAACCTATATGTAAAATCTGTAAGTCAGAAAGGTATCACTTATACAGAGGAATTTAAGCATATTTTTATTGAGGAAAATGAAAAAGGAAAGCTACCTCGAAATATTTTTGAAGAATGTGGTTTTGATATAGATATGATTGGAATGAAACGGGTTATGTCATTGGGAAGTAGATGGCGTGCTGCTTATAGAAAAAATGGTGTATTGGGTTTACGGGATACACGTACCGAAAACGCTGGAAGAACTCTTGAGAGAGAGCTTACGTTGAAAGAAAAGTATGCCCGTTTAGAAGCCTAACGAAACTTACTAAAGGCGGAAAGCGAATTGCTAAAAAAAGTAAAACTTATGGAAGGGAGGATGAGAAGGAAATAACACTACCACCTAGTCAGAAATTCATCTTAATTCGTTCTGTCATCATGAAATACAACTTAAGGAATATGGTCAGTCATTTGTGTAAAGTAGCTGGTGTATCCCATTCGGGTTACTATAATTACTTTTCAATTTCATCTCAAGAACAACGGAAATAAAAGAGTGATCGAGATGAAATCGTGAAAGAAACCATATTAAAAGCACTTCGATTTAGAAATAGAAAAAAGGGGCTCGTCAGATAAAGATGATATTGGCGGGTCAGTTTCAAGTTGTCTACAATTTAAAGCGTATCCGTAGAATTATGAAGAAATACGAGATTGTCTGTCCGGTTCGCAAAGCGAATCCTTATAAACGAATGCTGAAAGCTACAAAAGAACATCGAATAGTACCGAATCAATTAAATCGGGAATTTAAACAAAATACCCCAGGGAAAACACTTCTTACAGATATCACCTATTTAGTTTACGGTAAGAATCAAAGGACCTATTTATCTACAATTTTAGATGGCTCAACTAATGAAATTTTAGCTTACCATGTTTCAGAACAGATGACATTAGAGCTCGTAACGACAACTCTCCATAAACTAAAAAGGAATCCGCGGATTCGATTGACTGAAGGTGCTTATATTCATTCAGATCAAGGAGCCCACTACACAAGCCCTACCTATCAAAAGCTAGTCAAAAAGCTAAATCTTGGACAATCCATGTCAAGAAGAGGAAACTGTTGGGATAACGCCCCACAAGAATCGTTTTTTGGTCATCTGAAAGATGAAGCTCATATAAAACCTTGCGCGTCCTTTGATGAGTTGAAACAAGAGATTAAGAAATATATGACGTACTATAATCACTATAGATATCAATGGAATTTAAAAAAGGTGACTCCTGTTGGATACAGAAATCATCTTCTTGATGTTGCCTAACTTTTTTCAAAATGTCCTTTACAAAGGGTACAGATTATTTTGTACAGCTACCTTTTTCACAAAACCATTCGTATACAAGAACAACCTTAGCGTAAACTTGCGCTTAATGGCACTTGAGAATAAACTGTGAAACTGTTACCATAAGTACCGTGTTTAGAAAATGAGGAAGAAATTGAACCGTTCCAACTTTTGTAGGTAGCTCCAGATGTATCTGCTCTTAGAAGTACGTTTGAAAAGCTAGCTTGGCTAAAGGAGTTACGCCCAGTATCTTCAACCCCCTGAACCATTTTTACTGGTTCATATTGAGAAAATGAGCCATATACAGGCTGATTTGCATATCTAGGGTTTCCATTTACATACATAGTAACCGTACCATTTCCGTTATTAACTATTTTAAGATTTACTCGAGCACCATCTTTAATTGACGCATCATACTGTGTGTTCCAATACTTACTGTTTTGACCTGATTCATTATATCCTGAATTTAGAAATACTTTATATCCACTTGGTGTTTTGGAAATACCACCCTCAACTTTAGATGCTCCAATACCTAAATACCAATTCACATACCCATCTTTAACAACAACTGATTTTGGTAGATTTATATCAGCTGCAATCCCGGTATAGGTACTATTTGTAACACTTTTTATAGCACCTTCTGTAGCTGCAAAACTAGTAGTTGAAAACATTGATAGAGAAATTAGAAGTGAACCAACTAAATACATCATTTTTTTCTTACTTTTCCTTAATACTTGATTCATTTTAGATCCCCCTTATTTTATATTATTAAATTGTATGGAAAGTTGGCCAACTAACTACGACTTACAAATCAAAGATACATGAGCTTTTATTTAATGTATATATTTTCCTATTACAAGTCATTGAAATGTCAAATAAATTGGATATTCTATATTTATCAATATAGGTGGGGTTGACAGATTAAAGTGGTATGTCTATTTAAATGTAAGAAGATTTTGTTAAAAATACTATTAAAACCTATAAATGTGTTGGGAGGTAATATGTACTACGATTCATTTAGGAGAGAAAAATATGGAATAAATATAGTGGGATTTTTCAAAGAGTATATCTGAAATGTTTAGAAATGGATTGAAAACAAAGGAAATAAATGAATCGTTTTTCTTAAGGAATTCATTGAAATAGTCCGTAGATGAAGGGAAATATATGATTTATAAGACATGGATTTCCTATATAAAAGAAGAAAGGGGATCCAGCTATGGGAATTACAAATACAAGATCGAAGTTAGATAATGCAGCTATTGAAGAGGCTATAGAGGCATTAAAAGGTGAAAATGAATGTTTACGTATGGAAATCGATTACTTAAAAAAGTTAAAGGCCTTCGTTCAAAAAGAGATGGAATTACAGAACAAGATAAAGCAAGAGTAATTTATCTTATTAAATTCGAAAGGATGGAACATATTAAAATAGTATTAGATAATTATAGAGGTCATTACAATCGCAAAACAAAGTACAGTTAAAAGGAATGAGTCCAGTACAATACCGGACTCACATTCAAACAGCCGCTTAATTCTTTGTTTAATTCTTCAGGTCCAGTTCATCATAGGAAATCGATTGTTGGCTTGCTATGCTCAATGACTGTTATTTTCTAACCTATCTCATATTACGCTAGTTTAAGTATTGAGAGTAAAAGAATAGGAATAGAAAAATTAATGTTTTGCTAAATAATCTATTAAAGAAACTTAAAGGAATAACAAGTTCTCCTATTGTAAGGATTTTAAGTTTATCCTTATTTAGTCCTTTTATTAATTCTTTTAATGTTTGGAAGTTTATTTTATTAACGAAAGACCAACTTGGCACAGCTTTTGTATCTGAACCTATTTTGAAAATGATATGAATACTATGTGCATGAAAACCGCTTATTATTAAAATAAGCATAAATCCTAAAATAATGAACCAAGTCATTTTTCAACATCTCCTTTCAGTATTTAATATTAAGATATTAAACCTGTTGAGTAAGTGTGCTGTTGTCCATGAAAAATATTGAGAAATTGTTGAGTAAACGTTGAAAATGTTGCTATGCTATTGATTGTAGCGGACTTTATAATGCTTGTCATATTATATGTGTGAAAAAAGGAAATAGGAAAGAGAACAGTTGCGTAGACTGTTCTCTTAAGGAGCGGAAGTGCTGAACATTTTCAATGACAATGATTCAAGCATTCCGTAAATAGTATGTGTAAAAATTTATAATTCATACAAGAAAGGCAGCTATAAAAAATAGCCGCCTTGCCTCAGGGAGAATTCAAGAAAATCAGAGATTCATTATGGATACAGATTGGCTGTTACCAATTTATTTATATTATTGGCAAGGGTTTAATAAGTTATTCATAAGTTAAGATCTTAATTCATCGTAGGCTGAGTGACATGCATAGTAAAAAGAGCACTTTTAAAAAGTGCTCTTTTTAAGATGTACATTAGGACTTGAAAGAGGCATCAATGACAATTTAGAAGGAGATATCTCTATACAACATATGGAGGTACTATGGAAGGGTGACGATAAAAATAAAAAGAGCAGTTAGAATGAACTAACTGCTCAGCTCCAGGGGAATTGGAGACTTGGTTTTTATAGTATTAGCAAACTTTCGGTGTATTATTCGAAAGTAGATATAGATGGTTAATTATAAATATTGTATTAGTGAATTTTATCCTTTAAATAATGTTCCACCATTAGTAACATGAGACTCTCCAATTTCTCCAAGCTCCTCAACAGGAATAAGTGGTAAATTATTATTATCGGGTTCATTATTCCTGTTCATAGCATTAAAGATAAATTGTGCGTACTGTTCTCTAGATACCTTCATATAAGGACTATAGTTATTGTTACCTGTGCCTTCCGCGATATGGTTGGAATGAATAGCATGAATTGCATCTTTTGCCCAATATCCATTCGGTATATCTTTAAAAGTAAATGCTCCCGTTGCTTTTAATTGGAATGCCTTCGTTAATACAGAAGCCATTTCAGCACGTGTTAAAGTATCCTTAGGGCGGAAATTACTATGTTCATCTCCAGTGAAGATTCCTAAGTTTGTGAGAGATAAAATTTCCTTTGTGTAATGGGTTGTGAGAGAACTGATATCTGAATAAGGATTAGTATATGTTTCTTTAATTTCTGGCTTGAGGTAATTGTAAATAAGAATGGCAACTTGTTCTCGTGTTACATCATCTCCAAAGCCAAATATCCCATTTCCGTATCCAAATAGGATCTGTTTTTCTTATAAGTCATGTATGGCTGTAAATGACCAGTGGTTTTGTGGTACATCAGTAAAGACTTCTTCAGCATGGGCGGTATAATGTCCAACTCCAAGTATTGTTAAGGTACTAATAGATAGTGCAGAGCATAATTTAACTAATTTTCTTTTCATAACATTTCCTTCCTAAAAGCGATATATAATTTTAATAAGTACATTTAAACCTATTATAATTATATATAAATACAATGTATTTGATGGATGTATCTATGTAGATGTAAAATATAATGGTGCTATATTTAAAAAATTGGAGATGGACCAGTAACTAGATTTGGATAAAATCTTCTTGATTTTATAAAGGAGAAAGGGTTAGTTTCAATTATCGAGACAGTAAAAGGACAAGCAAAAAGGATTAGAAGAAAGTGTGTTGTTTTAATTGTTTTAGGAGTTTTAATCATCGTATAACTACGTCCTCTATATGAATGGATAAATTGGAGAGAAGTCTTTGTATATCCTATAGGCTTTATTCTATGTATGATACTTGGATATTTTTGTTTACTAGAGTTTTCAATATTAGTAGGGTTAGTATGTATTGTATGAGGTATTCTTATGGCAATAGGAATTAGTGTTATATAGAAAAAATAAGAGCACAGAGCATTTAAATAGAATGCTTTTTATTTTGCATAGAAAAAGGAACCCACAAGGGTTCCTTTTCTTATTCCGATCTATCTTAAGCGCATATAAGATAATGTTATTTTACATCTTAATATTAGGAATTACAATAAATAATTAGAGATTACCGTGAGATGGTGTAAATGGGGGGAACATAAACGTTCCTGCATGCTCTGGTTGTAAGGAGCCTTGCATATGGAAATCAAATGTCTAATAAGCAAATCGGTCAAATTTTTTTCTACCAGTGTTTCATCAAGGTTGATTAGTTCATAAATATGAAGCACAACGATAAAAGCTAGAAATACTTACAAATTTTAAAAGAATTCCTTTTGTGTACCAAGAAGCAAAATGATAAACTACGTGCTCTTTAGTAAAAATTGAAGTAGGAGCTTTTCAGTGCCACGACAAAAGTAATCTCTCGTCTTCCTGAGTCTTACTTCAAAGTAAGATGTTCAGTATGGCTGTTCCTTTTTTAATATTGATATTTTACAAAGGAACCGAAGAGTTTGATTTCTCCAATCTATCTTCTTCCCGCACCCTTATTATCAAGTTATCAAAAGTTTTTGGCTCTAACATCTACCTTGGCTGTCATACTTCATGTGCTTAAAAAGTAAAAGCTAGGGAATAAAAAATACATTTAATTATATAGCGGGAGAAAATATCTTAGGGATAACATTTCGCATTGAAAATTCAGTCTTTTATTTATAAAGTTATGAATTGTAAAATTGTGGTAGTATTCGTTTTATATGGTTATATATTACATTTTTTACAGGGGGAAATTATGAGTGAACATGTTGATGTACTTATCGTTGGTGCTGGACCAGCTGGATTATTTCTAGCAAAAGAATTACTAGAGATTTCTAATCAGACAGTAGCTTTAGTGGATAGTGGAAGATCTATTAAAAAGAGATATTGCCCTTTGGTTAACAAAGGGAATTGTACACAATGTAATATTTGTCATGTTGTTGAGGGGGTTGGTGGTGCTGGAATGTATTCAGATGGAAAATTATCATCTTTTCCAGCAGGTAGTGGTTTAGTTAAGCTTCTTGGAAGCGAAGAAAAAGTAATTGAATTAAATAATCATGTTTTAGACCCATTTATTTCTAAAATGAATAATGATGGAATTAAGCAAACAAAAGCAGATGAATCGCAAGATTCATGTATGATACAACAGGCTACAGATAATAAATTAGACTGGAAATGTTATGATGTCTATCATATCGGTACAGAAGGTATTATTGAATATTGTATTGAGTTAGAAAAGGAGTTAATCAATGGTGGACTAAATTTACTAACTCAAACAAAATTAAAAAGCGTAGAAAAGAAAGAAGATATTTTTATCTCTACTTTAATAAATAGAAGGGGAGAAGAGTATCAAATTTCTTCAAATAATTTAGTCATGGCAACTGGAAAAGCTTCTGGTCATGTTTTAAGAAACATAATGGATAAATTAAATGTAAATTATTCTTTTAATGAAATTGAACTAGGTGTTCGAGTGGAAACTGAAAGAGAAGGTATAGTTGCATTGTCGGAAACTCATTTAGACGCTAAAATAAAAACGAAGATGGATGATGGAGCTGAAGTAAGAACGTTTTGTATGTGTAATGGAGGATATCTAGTTAATTGTTACTATGATTCTTATGTTCCTAACGAAAAAATTTGTACAATCAGTGGATTTTCTTTTAGAGATAAAAAATCTGATAATGCGAATTTTGGTGTGTTAGTAAGACAAAGCTTCCCAGAGTATGTTGATCCAATGGGAATGCAACTGGGAATTATACAAGCAATTAATAGAGCCTCGGGTTATGGGGGAACGATTGTACAGAGATACGAAGACTTTATTGCAAATCGTCCTACAAGTAAGGAGGGGCTAGAAAATAATTCTATCCAATCAACACTTCCAGAAGCTACACCGGTTAACTTAAGATGGGTACTTCCTGATTATGTAACAAATCATATAGAAAGCTTTTTAGGCAAATTATCTGGTTTATCAAATAAGTTAATTACAAAAGATACTTTACTACATGCCCCAGTATGGGAGTTATGTTGGGATAAAGTGCATGTAGATGAACATTTACGTACGAATATCTCAGGATTTTATGTAGCTGGAGATGCCATTGGATGGGCAAGAGGAATTATTCAAGCCGCGACTACTGGAGTAGTAATAGCTAGAGACATTCATACCAGAAATAAAGAATTAGTAAAAAGTTAGGAGTGATTTTTTGAATCCAAGAGTTGGAGTAGGAGCATTTATTATTGATGAAAACGAGAGATTACTATTAATATTACGTAATACAAATCCTGAGAGAATGCACTGGAGTATTCCAGGAGGAAAAGTAGAGTGGATGGAAACCGTAGAAGATACAGTTGTTAGAGAAATCAAAGAAGAAACGAACTTAGATATAAAATTAGAATCTTTATTATGCGTAACAGATCATATTATAAAAGAACAAGAAGTGCATTGGGTTTGTCCGACATATATTGCAACGGTAAATGAAGGCGTAGTTAAAAGAATGGAACCAGATAAGATACTTGAAATCGGATGGTTTTCTTTAAATGATTTGCCAAAACCATTAACACTTACAACAATTAAGGCTTTAGAGGCGTATAGAAAAGAAAATGTAAGGAAGTGCTAATAGTGAAAGCTATCATAATGGATTTAGATGGCACATTAGTTAACAGTGAATGGTTAGCAAAAGAGGCGTATAATTTTGGTTTTAAAGAGGTATTAGGGAGAACACTAACTGTAGAGGAGAAAGAAGAACTAGTTGGGAAGCCGATAGCTCTATTTTTAAGCCGATTCCCTGATAAATCGGATTTAATTAAATCTCATATTCTTCACTACTATCAAGAAAATATTTATAAAGTTAAGCTATATGATGGGATAGAAAATATGCTTGAGAGTTTGTTAATGAAGGATTATAAATTGGGAATAGTTACATCACAGTTGAAACATTTTGCGAATAGTGAATTGGAAAATAATAAAATTCACTCATATTTTCAGAGTGTTTTAACGGTAGAAGATTGTGTAGAAAGTAAACCGCATCCTTTACCACTTATTCAAGCAGCTAAGGAATTAAATATAAATCCTAAACAATGCATGTATATTGGCGATCAAATTACTGATATACAAGCTGCTCATGCTTCTCAAATGAAGAGTGGAGCAGCATTATGGGGAGAAGGTATGTTTGAAAAACTCGTAATACAGGGGCCAAACTTTGTGTTTAATACACCAAGTGAACTATTAGAACTATTAAATCAAAAATTAGAAAATAAATAGTAGTTTATTTTGAGATAGAATTGTAATCAAATAGGATTGAAGAAAAAATGTTAGTTTCCATTTTGTTTTTGCGGAATTTATAATGTGTGAAACTTAATAGAGGATAAGATACAGTGAATTGTCTTATCCTTTTTTATTTAGAAGCAATGGTATGTGCATATAGATTTTCATTGAGTAAGATAGCTTGAAATTTACTAATTAAATTGTTACTGAGGGGGAGAAAGTATGAATAAAACCTCTAAAGTTTATAGTGCGATAGAAGATATAAAACATAACTTTCTTGAGGTGAAACCAGATTTAACATTTAAAGAAGTAATAGAAGAGGCAAATCGATGTCTATATTGTTACGATGCTCCGTGTATAAAAGCTTGTCCTACAAGCATAGATATTCCTTCTTTCATTAAAAAGATTACTACAGATAACTTAAAAGGGTCTGCTCGCGTAATTTTTGAGGCTAATCCAGTTGGAGCAACTTGTGCAAGAGTGTGTCCAACTGAAGAACTATGTGAAGGTGCATGTGTATTAAATGAAGCATCTCAACCAATAAAGATAGGAGATTTACAGCGCCATGTTACAAATTGGACAATGAAGAATGAAGTCCAGTTGTTTAAGGAAGGAGAAAAAAAGGGGAAAACCATTGCTATTGTTGGGAGTGGTCCAGCAGGCTTATCAGCTGCGCGAGAATTAGCAAGGTTAGGCTATACTGTTACAATTTTTGAAGCAAAAGAAAAAGCTGGGGGATTGGATACTTATGGAATAGTATCTTTTCGATTGCCACAAGAAGTATCACTGTGGGAAGTTGATCAAGTTAAGAAATTAGGTGTTAAAATTCTTACTAACACAAAAGTGGGTAAGGATATTACAGTATCAGAACTAATGAATAGTTTTGACGTAATTGTTTTAGCGATTGGTATGTCTTCTGTACCCAATCTTAATATAGAAGGGGAAAATTTGAAGGGAGTATATGATGCAATCCAATTTGTTGAAGATACAAAAAGTAAAGAGCCCACTAGTCGGTTCTTAGGTTCGCGTATTGCAGTTATTGGTGCAGGAAATACAGCAATTGATGCAGCAACTTGTTCAGTTCGGTTGGGAGCTGAAAATGTAAAAATGATTTATCGTCGTACCCAGGAAGAAATGCCTGCATATCAATTTGAATATAAGTTTGCTAAACAAGATGGAGTAGAATTTAAGTGGTTAACACAACCAAGGCGAATTATTGGTGATGAAAATGGACATGTAAAACAATTGGAATGTATACGTATGGAATTAGGAGCAGAAGACTCTTCTGGGCGTCGTAGGTCAATTCCTATCGAGGGTTCGGAATTTATTATTGAAGTGGATGCAGTAATTAAGGCGATTGGGCAGACGCGTTATATTAAATTAATTGAAGAATTTGGTCTGCTTCATAATAAAGGTATCGTTAAAATTAATCCAAAAACAAACCAAACATCTAATCCGAAAATTTTTGCTGCAGGGGATGTTGTTTTTGGTGATGGTCAAGGTGAAGCAATGGTAGTTAGTGCGGCAGAGCAAGGTAAACAAACAGCATATGCTATTCATAAATATGTGTTTGGTTACAAATTAGATGGAATGATGAAGGAGGTTTTATAATGGCGGATCTGTCTATTAACCTAGCAGGGATAAAATCTCCTAATCCGTTCTGGCTAGCATCGGCACCACCAACAAATTCAGGATACCAAGTACAAAGGGCTTTTGCAGCAGGATGGGGAGGAGCTGTTTGGAAAACGTTAGGTGCACCAGTTGTAAATGTCTCTTCTCGTTTTTCTGCTATAAATTTTCAAGGGAAAAAAGTTGCTGGATTTAACAATATTGAATTAATTTCAGATCGTCCCCTTGAAGAAAACTTGCGAGAAATTTATGACACAAAGAAAAAGTTTCCGAATCATACGATTATAGCTTCACTTATGGTAGAGCCGAAGCAACATCAATGGCATGAGATTGTTAAAAGGGTACAAGATGTAGGGGTCGATGGGTTTGAACTAAATTTTGGTTGTCCTCATGGCATGGCTGAGCGTGGAATGGGAGCTGCATCCGGGCAAGTACCTGATCTTGTAGAAAAGCAGACATATTGGGTAAAAGAAGTAGCAGAAGTGCCGGTAATTGTAAAGTTAACACCTAATATTACAGATATTACAGCAACTGCATATGCAGCCGTAAAGGGGGGAGCAGATGCAGTTAGTATGATTAATACAATTAATAGTTTAATGGGAGTTAATATTGATACATGGAATCCCATTCCACATGTAGATGGAAAAGGAGCACATGGTGGATATTGTGGTCCAGCTGTAAAGCCAATTGCATTGAATATGGTTGCAGAGTGTGCACGTCATCCTAAAATCAATGTACCAATTTCAGGTATGGGGGGGATTTCTAATTGGCGTGACACGGTAGAGTTTATATTAATGGGATCAACAGGCGTACAAGTTTGTACAGCTGCTATGCATCATGGTTTTAGTATTATAGAAGATATGTTAGACGGTTTAAATAATTATTTAGATGAAAAAGGAATTTCTTCTGTGATGGATATAGTAGGGAAATCTGTACCAAGATACTCCAATTGGGGGGACCTTAATCTAAGTTATCATGTGGTAGCAAGAATCAATGATGAGGTTTGTATAAAATGTAATAAATGTTATATTTCTTGTGAAGATACATCACATCAGTGTATTGAAATACTTACTAACGATAATGGAAGTAAATTTCTCAAGGTTCGTGAAGTGGATTGTGTAGGGTGTAATTTATGTTCTATTGTTTGTCCTGTTGATGGAGCAATTGATATGATTGAAACTACAAGTAAAGAACCAATGACTTGGAATGAGCTTCAAGCTTCAATAAAATAGTTAATAAAAATTAACTATCCAAAGAAGAATATACAAGGTTATTATAAAAAATGCTGCCCCGATTCAAAATTTAAATCGAGGCAGCATTTATTTATGATATAGACCAATAGCTTCAGTAATATTATTGAGTCCATCTTTTTCTAGTAAAGTTAAGATTTCTTGATTAATTTGCTTTGCAACAGAGGGGCCACGATAAATCATACTAGTATAAATCTGAATAAGTGAAGCACCAGATTTAATTTTTTCATATGCATCTGCTCCAGTAAATACCCCACCGGATCCTATAATGGGTAATTTACCTTGAGTCTGTCGATAGATTTTTGAAATAATTTCTGTAGAACGATGATTTAATGGTTTACCGCTTAAACCACCAATTTGTTTTTGAAATTTTGAATTTAGATTAGTGCGACTAATAGTCGTGTTCGCAGCGATAACTGCATCAATTTTTACTTCTTGAATTATTGCAATAACTCCTTCCAGTTGTTCTGGAGTTAAGTCCGGAGCAATTTTTAAAATAATAGGACGATATACATTATGTTTTTTACATAACTCATTACGTTTATTTAATATAGAAGTTAATAATGGTTTTAAAGTATCGACATATTGCAAGTCTCTTAATCCTTCAGTGTTTGGAGAACTAATATTAATAACAAAATAGTCACCATAGGTATATAGTGTTTCCAATCCCTTTTGATAGTCTAAAGTGGCATCTGAGTTTGGAGTATCTTTATTTTTCCCTAAATTTATCCCTAGAGGAATATTGGGACGTGGTAAAGTCATAAAGTTTTGCTTGGCTCTATTCAATCCCTCACTATTAAACCCCATACGGTTAATAAGTGCCGTATCCTCAGGTAAACGATATAGGCGCGGTTTAGGATTTCCGGGTTGAGGTTTAGGTGTGATAGAACCTACTTCAACTGATCCAAATCCAAGGGATGCAAGAGCTGGGTATACATCAGCAAACTTGTCAAACCCTGCGGCCAAACCAATAGGGTTAGGGAATTTAATATCTAGCAATTTACATTCCAATCTAGAATCATTTAATCTCATATTTTTATTGTACATATTTCTAGCAAATGAAAATGATTGCATCATTTTTAGAGCATGAATAGTTCTCGTATGAGCTTTTTCAGGGTCTATCTTAAATAATAAATTGCGGATATTTGCATACATGGTTAGAATCTTCCCTTCAAATAAAATAAAAAGAACGATAAAAACTCTTTATCTAAAATGAACAATGTGAAGTGTAATCTAGATGATTGATAATTAAAATTTTTGGATAAGTACAACACCTATAATAACTAAAATAGCACCAAGAATACGGGGTAAGGACAATAAATGTATAGGCACATTAATTAGACCAAAATGATCTATTAATACAGATGCAACAATCTGCCCGGCAAGCACTAACGCAACGGTGGTTCCTGCTCCGATTCTTGGAATAAGAATAATGGTAGCCAGTACATAAAAAGCTCCCAAAACGCCACCAGTCCATACCCACCAGGGTGCAGAAGCAATCCCTTTATTAAAACTAAAACCAGCTTTAAATAATGAAATGGTAAATAAAGTAATCGCCCCAACTATAAAGGAAATAGTCGCAGCTACAAGGGGGGACCCTACAACAGTACGTAATTGAGCATTAATACTAAATTGAATAGGTAAAGCAAGTCCAGCCAAGAAGGCAAATATTAAGAATAAAACCCACATAATAAAAGTTCTCCTTACTTATATGAAATTGTTAAATATAGAATAAGTATGTAATATTATTTTTAAAAATTAATAGTATTTTATGAATAATCCGAGGGCGCCTCACCCATTATATTCCATAGGTGGGTGTTATTCAAATGTTTTTTAGGCTGATTTTTCAGACTATGAAATTTATTTCTTAATATCTTTATAAAAAATAAAATAGAAAATAATAGAATTTCTTTGTTATGATTATTAGTGTTAGCGATAATAATAGAGAAATATTTTTTAGAAATGAGGGGTCAAAGTTATGAAATCAATATGTGTATTTTGTGGATCAAATTATGGGGAAAGTGAAGAGTATAAAAATGCAGCAGAAAAGTTAGGTGAATATTTAGGTCAAAAAAATATCACATTAATTTATGGTGGAGGAAAAGTGGGATTAATGGGGAGTGTAGCAAATTCTGCCCTACAAGTTGGTGGAAATGTAGTAGGAATTATCCCTGAATTTTTACGAGATAAAGAAATTGCGCATCAAGGTATTACGGATTTAATAGTTGTAGACTCTATGCATTCGCGTAAACAAAAAATGAATGATATGGCTGATGGATTTATTGTATTGCCTGGTGGATATGGAACTTATGAAGAAATGTTCGAAGTTTTATCTTGGGGACAAATTGGCATACATAAAAAGCCGGTAGGCCTACTTAACGTTGACGGGTTCTTTGATCCTTTAATTGATATGTTACAACATACAGTTGAAAAAGGATTTGCAAGACCTGAAAATCTTAGTTTAATTCTTTCTTCAACAAATATAGAAGATCTTTTAAAGAAAATGAAAAATTATAATCATGTTATAGTCAATAAATGGGTTAAATAAAGAGAATGAATATAGTTTTTAATAAGGAAAGAGGGAAACTTAAAATAAGTTCCCTCTTTTTTGTTTGAAAAATAAAATTCGATATAGCAAATGTTTGTATTAATTAATAATAAAAAATTCTAACAAAATTTTATCAAGTTTTTTCTTGGTGATATTAGTTTACAAATATAAAAACTAAGTATATTACCAAGTGGATTTTATTATACTGTAATCCGTACTTTTAATTAAGAGAATCTTTGAGTTTATGATAATACTAGTAGTTTTAGAGAAATAATGAAAAATGAAATGTATGAAATCTGATGAATGATGTCAGACAATTACTTTTTTGTAAAAAAATAATAAATTTTACCAATATATTATTGAATATACATTTCTTGTTTGATATATTATTAATCATTGGAAGTTTGGGAATTATTAGACTATTGATATCTGTTTAACCTCGTGAATTAATGGATTGAAATAGAATGCATTGAATATGAAAAATGGATTTATTGCTTTTACTAGCAAGATATTTAAGAAATCAGGGAGGGAAATCTGTGTTATCTGCATTAAGGGTAGTGCCAATCGAACAAATATTTTTACATGAAGAATATGAGGTAGAGAGGTTAAAATCGATTTGTAAAAAAATCAAAGATGAACAAAAGTTAAAGAATCCACCTATTGCTTTACAAATAAATAATGGCAAGTATTTAATACTTGATGGTGCACATAGAACATCATCGCTGCAAGCTCTAAATTGTAAGAGAATGGTTGTTCAAGTAGTGGAATCAGAATTGATATCTATTGATTCATGGGCACACTATATTCCAAATGACAGAAACTTTATCGCAGATTTTAAAAAAAATCCTAATTTTTATTGGAGCGATGTTCCGATTCAAAAACAAAATTTTTTGGCGATTATTACAATTGATGGGAATAATCATTATATTTATTCTAAGTTTATGAATCAATTAGATTTGACCGCAATGGTAGATTTATGGAAACAAATTGTAAATGTATATACAGATAAATATCATTTTCAACGTATTTCTAATAATGAGTTAAAAGAAGATGGTATTGTTATTCGTTATCCTTCTTTAGATTTAAAACAAATCGCTCAAATAGTAGAAGAAGGTATCTTACTTCCTGCTGGTGTTACAAAATTCACAATAAATTGCGGACGTTTTTTAAATTTAAATGTGCCTTTAAGTTTTATTATCCGTGAAGATTATGTTGAAGAAGATTGGAAAGAGATGTTAAATCTATGGAGAGAATCTATTAGATTGTATACAGATCCAATATATTTATGTGAGACTTAAACAAAAGAAGATTTATTTTTCTGAAAAAATGAATATTTGTAAATTTGGAGGTATTGTAAATGTTGTATAGAGAAAGAACTAATGATAATCGAAAAGTATATTTAAATGGAGAATTAATTAAAGACGTATCAAAACACTCAGCATTTGAAGGGGCGATTCATTGTGTAGAACAGTATTACAGTTTACAGAATGAGAAACCAGAAGAGCATAGTTTTATAGATGAAGATGGACAACAATGCTCAATTAGTTTACTAGTTCCTAAAAACATAGAGGATTTAGAAAGAAAAAGAAAGGCTTATAAAGAAATAGCTGATATATCCTATGGAATGCTTGGTAGAACACCTGATTTTATCAATGCAGCAGTAGCTACAATATCTGCCCATGCTAGTTTTTTCGGAAGCGGGGAATATGCAAATTACACGGAAAATGCAAAGCAATATTATAAGCATGTAAAGAAAAATAATTTATTTATAGCACATGGATCAATTAATCCACAGATTGATCGTTCAAAAGCTTTAGGTGCACAAGAGCATGATTTTGCAGGAGTACATGTGGTGCGTTATGATGCATCCGGAATTGTGGTTAAGGGTGCAAAAATGATTGTTACTTTAGCACCAATTGCAGATGAACTACTAATCTTTAATATGCCGGGGCTTAAAGCTGGTGATGAGAATTATGCAGTAGCATTTACTATACCTGTAAATTCTCCAGGATTAAAAGTAATCTGCAGAAAACCTTTGGTGAAAGAGGGATATGATAAGTTTGATCATCCATTAACAAATCAATTTGATGAAATAGATGCTTACTTATTATTAGATGAAGTGTTTGTTCCTTGGGATAGAGTTCTAATATTTAGAGATGTAGAAAAATCTAATCAATTTTATGATAAGACTTTTGCAAGGCACCATACAGGACATCAAGGAATTGTAAGAGGGCTTGCAAAAGCTGAGCTATTGACTGGCATTGCGATTAAACTAGCTGAAATGCTAAAACTTAATCAATTTATAAATGTGCAAGAAAAATTAGGAGAGTTAACATCCTATGTAGAGTTATTAAAAGCAAGTATCGTGTTAAGTGAGCAGGACGCATATATGAGTCCTGAAGGGGTGATTACACCAAGTATTAATGCAATCCAAGCTATTAGATATAATTTTCCAAAAATGTATGAAAGAATGGTGAAGTGTATTCAATCTCTAGCTGCTGGTTCTATGCTTGCGACACCTCATCATGAAGATTTCTTTAATGAAAATGGAGATTACTTAATGATGGCTCTATCAACAGGTGAATTTGATGCCAAAGAAAGAACAATGCTACTTAATTTGGCATGGGATGCTTCGGGAGACGCTTTTGGTCAGCGTCAATTAGTATATGAGTACTACCATGCTGGTGATCCAATGCGTATAGCTGCTGGACATTACCTTTCATATGAAAAAGGTCAAATGTATAACATGGTGGAAAGGATTTTGAAGAGTGAAACGAATAAAGTGTGCATGTCTCGTTAAAAAAGAAAACAATAAATTGTTATTGGTAAGGGTACGAGATAATCAGCATTGGTATTTACCAGGTGGGAAGATTGAAAAAGGCGAGATAGCTAGTGAAGCTTTAAAAAGAGAGATACGTGAGGAATTAAATATAAAACTAATACCGAAGAGTATTCAATATTTATATACAGTTACTGGACCAGCATATAATGAAAAAGCGTTAGTTGATCTGGTGTGTTTTTCTGCAGAGTGGGAAGGGGAAATTCAACCTAAGGCAGAGATTAGTGAAGTGGATTGGATTGAATGTAAGGAAACGAATTTATTAGCTCCAGCAGTGTTGGAATTAATAAAAAGCTGGGATTAATTATTAATATTGGGGTGAACAACTACATTGATTTATAATATAGAACGTTTAGTTAATAAGATGAAACAAAATAATTTAGATGTCATTATTGCTGCTACGAAAGAAAATATTCGTTATTTTACTGGGTTTCAGCCAGTAGTAAAGACATTAAATCCATACTTTGGACAATGTTATGCAATTATTACAATTGATAGTCCTGAAGTTGTGCATCTTGTACATTCTATTGGAGAAATTGATCAAGTATTAGATGCACGAGTGCAAGTAGGAAAAGTATATACTTATGGAGTTTTTTTTAGGGAATATCTAAATAACGTTCCTCTTACTGAAGAAGAAGAGCGACTAAAACTATTATCTAATGTTGATGCAAGCTATTCTAATGGAATTGAAGCATTGATTGCTCTTTTAAAAGATATAGATGTTGAATATTGCAACATAGGTATAGATGAAGATGGAATGCAACCAAATCATATTAATACGATTAGTAATTATTTTAAGAAAAGTAGTATAAATCCTGTTTCAAATATTTTAAGACATGTTAGATCTATAAAAACAAATCATGAAATTCAGGCACTGACTTATTCGGCAAATTGTATTGAAAATGCAATTGAAGATGTAACAAATAATTTATTTGAAGGCATAAGTGAATATGAAATAGCAGACATTTTTAATTGTTCTATCGCCAAAAAAGGAGCATTGCCTGTTTTACCGATGATTAAGGTAGGAAGACATGCCGTTGGAGGTCAGCGAAGACAAAGTAAAGACATTAAATTGATGCCAGGTGACCTAATTTGGTTCGACTGCGATATTGTATGTGATGGATACTGGGCTGATATTGCTCGAGTCTTATCATATAAGTATATGAAACCAGAATATGATAAATTTAATGCTCTTTATAAAGGCCAATGTATAGCTATGCAAGAAATTCAGCCTGGCATGAAGGGGTCAGATGTTTTTGACTTAACGATGAATGCAGTTTATAAATCTGGTTTCACAGAATATAGAAGACATCATGTGGGACATGGTATAGGATTGGAGCCTTATGAGTTGCCTATACTTGCTCCAAATAATGAGGATGTAATTGAAGAAGGAATGGTCTTATCTGTAGAAACACCATATTATGAGTTTGGTTTAGGAGCCTTACATGTAGAGGATCCAGTTTTGATTTCTTCCAGTGGTAATAAAGTGTTAACTAGCACAAAAGGGCATATCAAAATCGTGGAGTGATAAATGTATGATATATGATAATATTACAGAATGTATTGGAAATACACCCGTAGTAGATTTCAAAAGTAATTTAGTACCTTATGGTAAAAAATTATATTTAAAACTGGATTATTTTAATCCGAATTTCAGCGTGAAAGATAGAACAGCCCTTGGATTAGTAAAAGCTGCTATAAAAAATGAGAAAATTCAAAAAGGTGACATTTTAATAGAATCAACTTCAGGTAATTTGGGTAAATCTCTAGCAATGTTAGGAGCTGTGTATGGATTTCAGGTAATTATTGTGGTGGATCCAAAGATTAGTTCTAACTTATTAAAATGGTATAACGCATACGGTGCTCGAGTTGAGATGGTAAAAAATCCAGATGAAAATGGTGGCTTCCAAAAAGCGAGAATTCAACGTGTAAAAGAGCTCATATCACAATATCCTAATGCATATTGGACAAACCAATATGATAATCCCGATAACCCTAATTTTCATGCTGAAACTACTGGTAAAGAAATTGTCGATTTACCTATTGATTCTGTTGTAGGGGCAGTAAGTACAGGTGGACATTTGTGCGGAATTGGAAAATTTATCAAACGATTTAACCCTGAGATAAATGTAATTGCTTGTGATGTTAAAGGTTCTGCTGTATTCCAAAATCAATTTAATCCGTACTTAATTAATGGGGTAGGGCTGAGCTGGAGAGGACAAAATACGAATTTAGAAGTTATAGATCAAGTTTGTATAGCAAGTGATCAAGAAGCAATTTCAACTTGTCGCATATTAGCTAAAGAGTATGGAATTATGATGGGAGGTTCTGGCGGATTATCAGTCATTTCAGCGTTGGCATGGCTACAAAATAGTAATGCAAAGGCAGTTGTGGCGATTATTCCAGACACAGGAGTAAACTATTTGGATCAAATTTATGATGATATCTGGTTAGAGCAAAGAGGAATAATATTATTAGACAAAGAGCAGCTTCAACAAAGGATAAATGCGAAGCAGTTTATGACATCAGACAACTTAGAAAATAAAACTTTGGTTTAAAAAGTATAGCCTTTAAATCCATGGTTTGTATTAAATATACTAGTTTTTATTATAAGTTTAAAAAAACAGGAAATAACTACCTACGCACATAAATATATGTAATTTCTATTAATAAGGGGGCAAATAGTGAAATGAATGCCAATAAGGCGCAATTTATAAAGTTCATTTTCGAGGAAAATATTCTTAAGTTTGGTGATTTTGAATTAAAATCAGGACGTCATAGTCCGTATTTCTTTAATTTTGGATCATTTGATGACTCAGTTAAATTATCTAGATTAGGAGAATCCTATGCTTCTAATATTATAGAAAATGACATTAAGTTTGATGTCATTTTTGGACCTGCGTATAAAGGGATTCCAATTTCTCTATCTGCATCGATGGCTTTGTTTTATAAACATGGCTTACGAGTTAATTATGCATTTAATCGTAAAGAAGCAAAAAACCATGGTGAAGGCGGAAATATTATTGGAACATCTCTAAAAGGAAAGAAAATACTTGCAGTAGATGATGTTATTACTTCAGGCAGAACAATTAAAGAAACAAAAGAAATTATTGAGAAGGAAGGTGGAGAATTATCTGCATTTCTGGTTGCTCTTGATAGAGAAGAAAAAGCATTAGATTCTCAACTTTCAGCCTTAGAAGAGGCATCAAAAACGTATGGTGTAGAAATATATGCAGTAGCTAAAATCTCTGATGTAATGAATTATATGGAAAAAGAGTACGGGAAAACCTATATCCACCTATCTGCAATCCAAGAATATTTAAAATTATATGGATCAGAAAGCTTAGGGGTTTATTAAAATATAATATCTATTAAAAGGTAGGCAAACAGAGAATACCGTTTTTGACTACAGGTAAATGTAAAAATGATATATTTCATGATGCCCAGGTTAATAATCACTATTCAATTTCGTAATACAAATGGTTATTAATCAGTGGGACGTACTTGTTTTGTTTCATGCAATAAAATATAACTAAGATAGTTTAGGGTTTATGGAAGCATTTGTAGTAATGAATTCCAAATGCTTTCATTCCGTGTCTTCAGCTTTTATTATAAGAAGAAGCGTGGTTAATGCTATCGATTTGATTTAAAATAGACCGTCTATAATAGGCGGTCTTTTGTTTGCTATTTTTTAACTGAACTCATATTTCATTTAGTTTAAGTGTTGAGAGTAAAAGAATAGGAATAGAAGAATCAATGTTTTACCAAATACTCTATAAAAATAAAAAGAGCAGTTAGAACGAAAAAACTGCTCATTCGCAGAGAAATTGAAGACTTGGTTTTACAGTGTTTAAAAAGGTTTACCAATTTTGTTGGTGAAAAAATTCAGTTTGCTGGTTACTGTGTATTTTTCTTTGTAATTCATTTCTTGTTTGTTGTTCTATCTACATCTGAACTGGGTAAGTTTGTGCCATATAGATCTTGGTTAATGTCTTTTTTGTTAACATTATTGTTTGGATTATGTTCCACTAGAGATGATGTTTCTAGGATTTGTTCTTGTTCCTTACTAGGAGTATTCAGAGCATCCGATGGTACGTGATTGATCTGGTGGCTTAATAGATTTTCTTTATCCATATTATATATACAGCTCCTTTTTGGAATTAAATAAAAACCAATGTAATTATGAATAGTCACTTAGATATTTTGTGCCTCTGAATGGAATTATATACAAAACATATATTGAAAGTTAACTTATTGAAAAATTATTAATGATGAATAAAGATGTACAAAATTTAAGTTCAAAAGTGTAGTTCTTCTATAAAAGTACTTTTTGCAGTTGAAGTTTTCCGAATAATAAGTTACATTTTTAAAGTTCAAGCAACTTTATGACAGTACAAAAAGGGGAGAAATATTGTTATTATGCAAAAAATGAAATGGAAGAACTATGTATGTTATTTTGTTATTCTTATACTTCTCGGAACAGCAGTAACAGTCAAACCATCTATCTCAAAAGCTGAGGAATCTGATGTTAATATTACACTGTTAGGTACTGCCGATATTCATGGTAGATTTATGCCATGGGATTATGCGTTTGATGGTGCAAATACGAGTGGAAGTTTAACGCAGCTTTATACGGTTATAAAGAAGGTGCGTCAGGAAAATCCCAATACCATATTAGTAGATGCTGGGGATACAATTCAAGGAAACTCAGTAGAGTTATTCTATGATCAGCCACAATCGCCAATGATGGTAGCGATGAATGCAATGGGATATGATGCTCTTTTTTATGTATAGAAAATCTTGTCTACTTTTAGTCTATCACCCTACGCACAAATATAGTAACGTGAATAGTCCGAAACAAATCTGTTTCGGACTGGGGGTTCAATATTTTATCCACTGTATTCAACTTTTTTTGTGTTTGTAGTATGAATTTTCTGATTTTTTAAGTGGGAAAACTGGATTACGTTAATTAATAGATACTCCACCAGAGACACTCAGTTTTGTTGGTGCTGGCGTATCTCCACCATTAAATGAAGAGTGTTGTGATACATTTAAACTAATCATGCTACATGCTAATGTACTTACTATTATCGTACTGAATAACAATTTTTTTATTTTTTTCATTACTTTAACGCTCCTTTTCTTAAATGTTTCTTATCAGCATTATTGCTAATATAGAAATACTTACTCGCTTTAACATGATTATTTGCTTCGTAAAATTGCAGTGCTAAAATCTCTGCATATTCTTTTACACAATCCCACATTTCCTCTTTTTCAAAATAAGAAATGGCATCAGTAACTACTTTTTCTAGTTTAATTCTAGGCATTTCTGTGATTAGTTCATTTAAAACTGCGAAACGGTGTTTATATTCCTCATTTCCTGATTCATTTGTATATTTCATTCCTTGCTCGATATATGCTCTTGCTGTTTCAACGCCTTCTAACTTATAATATGCTCTTGCTAAGACAAATAATGCTTTAAAATGGTTCGGTATGGTATTTATAATTTCAGAACTCTGTCTAATCGCCAATGGATATAAATCTTGAATATTATATAACCAGCCTAAATTGGATCGTACTCGTAATAATAATTGTTCTTCATCATACTTCTTAAAAACATCAATAACCATATTGAGACATTCTTCCGCTCTTTCAAATTCTCTTAGATCTATACAAGCCAGTCCATATACATTGTCGCATAAAGCAATATTAATTTTATAGCCTACATGATTCAAATATATTTCTTTGGCTTTTACTGCATGTTGAATCGCTTCAAATGGTTGATAAGATTGATAACAGTATGTTGAAAATCTATACTCAAACTCAGCTTTTTCTATTTCGTCAGGTATATCTTTTAAAAGTCCTTCCGCCTTTTCATAGTATGTTTTTGCCTCAGTATAATTTGCTATAATTGTAGAGTGGATTGCCTTAAAGAAATAATAATAGTAAGCTAAAAATGAAAATTCATCTTTAATATGAGGTAGTTTTTCTATTTGATTAAAAGAATCTTTTGTAATACTCATTCCATCTACCAAAACTTTATATCTAAAATTCAGTAAAGAATAATAGAATGATACATATTGGTCTGTTTCTATTCCTTTTAAACTTTCTTTTACTTTTAGATATGTTTGTTTTGCTTCTACTACATGATATAAACGAATTTCTGCATACCATTCATGTAATAATTCCATCAATTGTTTATTACTTTTTTCTTGAACAGTCATAATATCCCCCATTTCTCTGTAAAGGCTTATTCTGATAATAACAGGAATTCGATAAATTAAATTTAATCATGATTTTTTTCATTAATATACAGAATATTCTGATTTTATCTATTGTCCGTGTTTTAAATTTGAAAAGGTATAGGTAAGATAGGATAAGTTTCGTTAATGGATTTTTTTATTTTTTAACCATTTTCTATTGAATACTTCTTATAAGGGGGAGAGTAGGTTTATACTTCCGCCAAGTAAGTATCATAATGAAAGTGTACAGAAGTATCAAATGAAAATTCTATTTAATCAGATACGATTTAATACTTTCTTAGTTTTGATTAGGGAAATTTAAATACTTTAAAGGTTTTAATTTTTATTAAGGGGGGATAACTTGGAGGATTATAATACAAAATCTTTATATTTTAATTTTTTTAAGTATTGAAGAGTTGAAGAGTTTGTAAAAAATACTTTACGAATTGTAAGAAATAAATTACAATTTCCCTGAGAGGTGTTCCTATTGTTACATAATAAAATTGTAGTATGTCGAGCAGAAAAAGGTTGGACTCAAGAAGAATTGGCAAAAAGGGTTGGTGTTAGTCGACAAACTATCGCTACTCTTGAAAAGAATAAATATAACCCTTCTCTAATTCTTGCCTTTAAAATCGCAAATGTATTTGAAAAGCCAATAACTGACGTGTTCGATTATCAGGAGGAGTGAGTCATATGTTGTGGTTAAAAATTTTATTTTTAGTTGTAATATTCATCAGTCAGATGTATGTAATACAATTTCAATCCAGTGATGAAGCAAAAGACGAAAGAGGAAAAGAAATTCAATATAAAACAAATAATGTGTTGTACAACATCTTATATTTAGGTATCATTGCCATTATTGTTTTTCAATCAATAGATATAGTTTCTTCAGAATTTCTACCTGATCTATTGTTATATTTTGTGCTTTCATTAAGTGTACTAGGCAGTCTTTTTATATTTATCAATAAAAACAGGAGAAATTACTAATATAGTGTATTTGATTATGATGAAGGTAGAATGATAACGATGTACAAACTGTATTTGAATGGAGATTTATAGGGCAGAGGTAGAGTAAGGGTACATTGAGAATTGAAAAGTATCAATGCTGTGTGAAAGGAATTCAAACTGTTGAAAATATAAAAAACCTATAGTACAGTGATGGTGTATGCTAGATTATAATGAACAAGAAGTCGGGTGGTTCTGATTCTTGTTGATAGGGCGTAAGGTCATAAAAAGACTTGGTTTGGTCGCCAAGTCTTTTTTTATGCTGTATTCAGGAATAAAAACCTTGTCTATCTCAAATAATTTTCCAAGCTTCAGCACGGGCTTTGTTCTTTCAATTGTAAAAAACATATTTGACTTACATGGTGCGAAGTACGGTGTAACTAATACAGAGAATGGGGTATTGTTCTACTTTACTTAGAAAAATGGGATGTAAAGTAGTAAGGTTTGATAGAAATGATAAAGATCTTACTGAAGTGTTAAAGGGGATTTACATTCATATAGAGTATTTAAAAAAGGTGTAAAGTCAATTCTATGGCTTCCCACCTTTTTAATTAACTTGGCCTTTGTTTCAGCCCGTTAATATGTTCATTTTTAAGCGTTTATTGCATTTAAAATGGAAACTTTATTTGTTGTAAATAAGACATAATTTTGTTTGATCGTTTTTATTAATATACGGTCAGTTGCTCCATATGCTGTTCCAATACGGATTGCACTAGTATCTTCAATACCCGCATAGGTAGCATCTTCGGTTACCTCTATCACATCACTTAATGGAATCGTAATCTTCGCCAATTGCCATGAAATAATTAACTCTTCTTTTGTTTTTTACATTAATACCTAGCATCATACCAAGACCTTTCTATAATAGAATGCTACACTTCTAATCTTATTATACAAATTTTTAGATTAATTTTCCATATGTAAGAATAGAATTGGTTTCTACGTGTTAGCATCTTTAGTGTGTCAAACGAATAGGAGGATATGCTGTCTTTCTGTTAAGTAATATGTTAAGAACAAAAGTTCACTTCGAATTAATATGAATTTGATATGGTTGTAGTATTATGAACGAGAAACATTAAGAGTGGCAGGAAGGAAATGAATAATGAGAATTAAATTAGTAGGGATTTTTACTTGTATGATTGTGATACTAGGTATCTTTATCTTTTACACCAATCAATCTATTGGTAAAGAACCAAAAAAGACAAACTATGAAACTCGTGAAAACTCCATAAATAAAGAACAAAATGGTACTTCAAATAACATAGCAAGTTCTTTTGCTAGTATACAGGCTATAGTTAATAAGGAATATGGATTACCCGAAGACTATAAACCGGAAGATTTAGTTGTACCTAATGTACCATTCTCATTCAGTGGAACGCTAGAAAAGAGTTACCTTCGTAAAGAGGCAGCAGAAGCACTAGAAAGGTTATTTGATTTAGCAAAGAAAGAAGGAATCCAGTTGAATGCTGTTTCAGGGTTTCGCTCCTATGATTATCAAAAAAACCTGTATGCAAACAATGTGAAAAGAAAAGGACAAGAGCACACAGATCGCTTCTCGGCAAAGCCTGGACATAGTGAACATCAAACAGGATTAACGATGGATGTTTCTTCTAAAAGTGCAAATAATGAACTAGAGCTAACCTTTGCGAATACGAAAGAAGGAAAATGGCTGAAAGAAAATGCGCATCGTGCAGGTTTTATCATCCGTTATCCAAAAGGCAAAGAGAGCATTACTGGATATGCATATGAACCGTGGCATATTCGCTATGTAGGGGATATTGCTGAAAGTATATATAAGAAAAAGCTGACTTTAGAAGAATATATGAATCTGTGAAAATAGAATTGAAGAATTAAATTGGCTAGCGATAATAGTAAGATTGTAAAAGATAGGGAGTATGAAATAAGGTATTTCTTAATGCTTTTAAAGGGTATGTCACGGAATTGTAAACGATACTACTATTGAAAGAGAGCGATTCATATCTTTACAGTAATGTGAGATGTAGGATTTTACGTATTCGGTTTTTTACTAAATAACAGGGCATCATTCTAATTAGAATGATGCCCTGTTATTTTTAGCATAATCTATTGAATTACTTTTTCAATTTTAGGCATTACAGCAATTGGTGGTAAAGATTTGGTCCATGCAGCAGCATAAACATTTAACTGTTCACCTATAGTGTAATTTTCACCATCTGAAACAGGAACCCTTAAAATCTTATTTTGAGAAACTAACTCCCACCAATCATTTTGATAAGTAAGTGCTTCATCTTTTGTAGAAGTAGCAGCAACCACTAAATAATTGTTATCTACTGAAATGACATATCCAGTAAACGGCTCTTGTTCTTGTTTTTGAATAGAATGAATAGGTGTAGTGCTTACAGACGCCTGATTAGAATCTGCAAATGCCGGTGTTAATCCGAAAGTTAATCCACATCCTAAAGTTAAAGCTGTTACTGTTGTTACTAATTTTTGTTTTTTTGTAAACATAATATATATCCCCCTTATATTTTATCCCTACACTAGCCATTTTCTAGTTCTATACATATAAAACCTTTTAATATTAAGATGTTTAACCATTCTGTCACAAATAATCCATAAATGTTAAAATTATCTATTAATGGAAGTGTATTTATGTTATAATTCACTAGGTGAACTATTATTATTACATTCATCCCCTGATGAATGTATACCCTTCCTTAATTGTAAATATGTTCAATTTTATTGGTGAAGAGGGAAGAAATCCCTCTTCTTTTTTCGTCTTTTGTAAAATTATATTGTGTTTGTGTATTAACAAAAATATTTTTGGTTACTTTCGTCGTGAAACTGAAAGGCTCTCACTTCAAGTTTTGCTAGGTGGCGAGTAGTTCACATAGACAAAACGATTCTAATTGAGTAGATAGGGTCTATGAAAATTTGAATCGTTTCTGTAATCCATTGTAAGCCGAAAAAACGAAGTTTGATTGTCAAACTTCGTTGTTGTTAATATAGGACATAGGATATGAATGGTTTCGATTCCTTTAAAGGTGTGTGAAGTATAGCGGGAACCTTGTCTGTTGTAATCACCGTTGATTTTTCTCACTTTTTTCTAGATTGTAACTAGGGTTAGGAAAGTTTGCAAATAAAATCAGTTATCATACTTTATACCTCTTAAATACAATTTATACTTATGTTCAAATAAATTAATTGATTGAAACTTTGTTTTTGCCGATATGTAAATATCGATAGTAATGCCCTTGACTTCCCAACGTTTCCAAGCATTCCGTGAACAGATTGCTACTGTCTCACCTAAGTATTTTAAGTGATAAACTGGTCTTCCGTTTATTTTCCTCTCTTGGAACATGATACATATTCCCCCTAATTTGTATTAGGCAACATAAAACGTTACCTGGGTGTTTTTGTCTAGATCCCTAAAAGGGAAGGGTTACTTTTATTTATTAAAAAGTTATACACTATGTCGAAAAGTATGATTTATGGCATAACTATAAATCTGGATGTTTTCATTTTAAAAATACAACTTTTCACTATTTGAAATATATGAATTGAAATGTTTATATTTTAGTATATGGGGTTTCACCTATCTGGCTGATAATGTTTCTATTTGAATCTATATTCTTTTTACATACTTATCACACACCTTTTTAAGAGTATTTTAGTTTCTTTGTACCAGAACAAATGTAAGTGGCATTATATATTACAGATAGGGAATATATAATTAAATAAAGGCTATTATTTCAAAAAGAATCCACAGTCACACACTTAGAGATAGAGGCTATTTATATATTTACCAACATTGTGTAACTAGTATAGGAACTTATATATATGAGTGTCAACGAAATGAATCTTACATTTTTGTAAGGTAACTATGTTAATAATATAGTGAGTAATTATTACATAAGATGAATAATTACTCGCTTGTAATAAATCTAAGAGTTGATAAGAATGTTTTATATTCTATGAAACGAAAGGGCTCCTTGAATTAAATAAAAGAGGAATATGTAGTGTTATTTACAAATTATTTATAATAAAATCAGGTGCTATTAGTGATTCATAAGATATAAAGTTTATTTTGATAAAACTTGTATGTATGGGTGAATATAATAGATATTAAAATTGGGTATATATTACATATTTGGAGAGAATGTTATATGTCTTGGATGAGTAATGAAATGCGTTATTTATAATCAAATCAAATCTACAAAGCTGTTTGTACTAAATTCATTTTTTTAATAACCAAAATAGAGATTTATAAAATTTTTAGAATAAATAATAAATTGCGGCTAAATTGGTTTTGAATAAGAACGTATTACAGGATTAGTTTTTTTATACGAATAGTTACACAAGAAGAAATGAGGAGTAAAGAATACCCATAATTTTTTGTCCTTTTTTAAACAACAAATTTAAATTCATATTTAAATTTGTTGTTTAAATCGTTATCTTGTGTTTTAATAATATTGATAATAGATATCAATAAGAGAGATAAAAATTAGCGAAACAGGTGCTGCTAGTTAATGTTATAAAGATTTATAAATTTCTACATTGTATTGTTATGAATCTATCTCTAGTATTGAAATTTAAAAATAATATGTTTATAGAAGGAGTGGCTGTTTGTATGAAAAAAACAAAAGGAATAGCTAAATATGTTGCGGTAGCTTCCGTTATTATGTCTGGAACATTTGGTTTACAAACAACATCTGCATTGGCAGATTCTAAGGGAACTGTAGAAAATCTTCAAAATGGTGGGAAGGTCTATAATAGTTTTAAAACTACTTATGACATGAAGCAGAATATCAAAAATTCAATAAAGGTTTCCTTTATTGAGGATCCGTACGCAGATAAAAAGATTGCAATTGTTACTACGGATGGTAGTAACATAGATGCTAAATATACAATTAATGGCGGATACTATAATGGCGGATTAAAATGGCCATCGGCATATCATACGGAAGCAGAAATAACAAGTGATGATAGTGCTCAATTTCATAAAGCTGCCCCAGTTAATACAATGACTTCAGCAAAGGTTAGTTCTGAAGTAGGGTATACACTTGGTGGAAGTGTTAAAGTTGGGGTAAATGATAAAGGACCAAATGCTGAAGCGAGTATTACAGGTAGTTTTGCTTGGAAAGAAAGTGTATCTTACGATCAAGCAGATTATAAAACAGTATTAGAGACTCAGACAGATAAAAAATTAAATTGGAAAGTAGGATTCCAATCATTTAATTACCCAGAGTGGGGAATTTATAATCGTGATTCATTCAATACTTTCTATGGTAATCAACTATTCATGAAATCACGTAGTTATAATGAAGGAACGAATAATTTTGTTTCAAAAGATACAGTACCAGCTTTAACAGGATATGGTTTTTCTCCAAACGTAGTAGCGGTTATTACTGCTGATAAAACAGAATCTACATCAGATTTAAAAATAACAAATCGTAGAATTTCAGATCAGTACAATATTGAATGGGTAAGTTCAAAATGGTGGGGAACAAACAACAAGGATACATATAATGAGTTCTTTACAAACCACTATAAATTAGACTGGAACAAACATCAAGTTACTCTTGATAATCAAAAAGCCCTTGAGGAACAAATGAATGGTATCAATAGTGTAAATGAAAAACTTAACAAAGGAAAAGGGAAATTATCTTTTTCAATGAATGGAAATCAACTTACAGCTACATCTAGCAATGCTGGTTATGGTATCAGTTACGCAGATAAAAATTGGGGTATCTTTGTAAATGGTGAAAAAGTCTATACGTTTAATGAAAAAACAACTGTAGGTAATATCTCAAATGATATTAACAAGTTAAACATCAAAGGACCTTATATTGAGGTTAAACAAATCTAATCAATAAATGAGATACAAATGATGGATGATGGATGATTATTTCATCAAGACATGATTAATGTAGAATTTTTTAAACACGTATTATGCAATGAAGGGATCAGATCTTATTCGTAAAATAGATAAGATTTGATCCTTATTATTTTTTCATTCGCACACGAGATTAAGCTGAAAATAGACATTTGTCACCCAATTTTTCACTAATTTAGATAAGAGAATGAAGTAATTGGGAGCTATTCATTTTATCATTTAGCCAAGAAGACTCCTTACTCAAGGAACGTGAAGGGCCACAGCCCGGTGAGTAGGTGGAAGATGAATTGGCTTCGAACAAGGAAGAGCAGGAAGCCATCTTACTTGTTCGACATACATAAAATGTTGCTGGACAATTTGTCAGTATCATTTCACTATCTATCTAATATATGTCTGTTTGCTTGTCGTATGGATTCTAAATGGATACTTTTTTGATGAAGTAGGAGAAGAATATGTTCAGAAGATGTTGTGTTTTTAAAATATTGGTTGTGTAATGAATTGCTCAAAGTGATTAAGAATTCATCGATTGTTAAATTACTATTTTAACATATAATTAAAATTAATTAAAAAGATAATCAATTCAAAGTCCTTATTGAACTTTTGAAATGAGCTATATACTAGTTGAGGTGTGGGGAATGGGAAAATCACGAGAGCGGACGATGGAAAATATTTTAAAGGCTGCTAAGAAGAAATTTGGAGAACGTGGCTATGAAGGTACGAGCATACAGGAAATTGCAAAAGAAGCGAAAGTGAATGTTGCTATGGCTTCTTACTATTTTAATGGAAAAGAAAACCTATATTATGAGGTATTTAAGAAATATGGTCTTGTTAATGAGTTACCCAATTTTCTTGAGAAGAATCAGTTAAATCCTATTAATGCCCTAAGAGAATATTTAACAGTCTTTACTACACATATAAAAGAGAATCCTGAAATTGGAACATTGGCATATGAGGAGATTATTAAGGAAAGTTCCAGATTAGAAAAGATTAAACCTTTTTTTATAGGTAGTTTTGAACAGTTAAAAGAAATATTACAGGAGGGTGAAAAACAAGAGGTTTTTCATTTCTTCTCTATAAATCATACGATACATTGGATCACTTCTATTGTTTTATTTCCAAAGTTTAAAAAGCTCATTGATTCTTTAGGGACGGATGAAACAAATGATAATAATCATGAATGGATGCCAGAAGACTTAGTGAATAGGGTTATTTTCGCATTAACCAATAAACCTAGCATTTGACAATCCAAAATCTAAAGGGACCAGCTGTGAGATTCTTGTTACCCAAAAATGAGGAAGACGGAAGAAAAAGGGGTAGTTAATGTTAGACAGGTAGTAATGTATGGGGAGTATACTAGGTTTTGTAATCTTAATAAAAAAATGTTTTAAAAGTGTTCCGAGGTTATTGAGGAGTGCTTTTTGGATGAAGTTAATACAGTTGATTTTTTAATATTAGAGGGAATTAAAAAGAGAAGACTTTAGGCAGAGCTCTTAAATACGCCTATTAACGTTAGCGTAAATAGCAATAAAATAACCTTTGGAACAAGGGAGTTAGCTCGGCTGTCTTAGGACGAGTTAGCTATTAAAAGTAATGAATAACCGAGAAGCCCCCAGTTAGGACGTTAAGTGGCCGGTAGTTCACATACAGCTAGAACAAAGGGGAGAGAAAGTATATTTGAGTTTTCATGGTCTTTTTTGAAGTATAAACTAGTATTGGATTGTTCTAGAAAGTATGGCTATGAATATTATGTAAATCATCTTAGATGGTTAAGCTACGGGATAGACCCAACATCAAAACAGGTGTATCGATTAAAGAAGTTATTAAAACTACCAATATTACTTAGGCAAATTACTCAGAAAATAGTCGATTCAATGGTAGAGGTATACCTAACAAGTGGGTACAGCTGGGATGAGAATGAATTAATTGAGAAAGGAAGGCCTATGTTACGTAACGCCTTTATCATTTTCCGATATAATATACCTTTCTCAAAAAATGTGAAGGTGTGAAACTCCAATTTTAGGTGGAGATGAAAGTGGAGTGTAATCTATGCTAATAAATAAAGTATATAAAATATAAGAAATCTTAATTGCGAAAACAGTTAATGGTATTCAATTTGTGTTCAATTGCTTCCTTATTATATAGTACAATTGTAAAAGGAATAGGGGAAGGACTCACCTATCGTTGGGCTACGCCCTTCACACGCTTGAAGAAGGAGAATTCTTTCGGGAAATACGTTAAAAGAAGCCTTAAAAGAGAAATACTCTTTTAAGGCTTTTATGCTTGTTCATTATTCCGCTGTTATGCCTTTAGGCCAAGTAGTCGTAAGATTACTATGATTAATAGCGCCCCTATTGTAAGGACCGCATTATTGACAGTGTGGATTAATAGCACGTGCCAAATGTTTTTAGTCCATAGATATATTATATTTAGAAATAGACCTGCAAACATGAAGGGGATTGTACCTATTACGCTCCCGAAATTATAATAGTGAATTAACCCGAAAAGAATTGAATTCAAAATGATAATACATGCTTTTTTAAAAAAACTACCCTGAAATATTTTACCGAGAAGTGTATAACGAAAAACAGTATCTTCAATTAATCCTGTAACAATAGGACCTAAAGCGATATAAATTAAGAGCATGAACATTTCAGGACTTGCAGTTAAAGGGTCAATTAAAGATGGTACATCTGTTTTTAAGTTGGTGCTAACTGTTGGAATAAGTGAGCGAACCAAACTAACTATAATTTGTAAAAGAACACCACCAACAATTACTAATAGAACGGAACGTTTCCATGCCAGTTTAAATTTACTCCAATGTCTACGAAGCATCGGAGCATAAACAACCAAAAGGAAAATAAACATAATAATGCGTAAACTGGTATCAATAATTACTGACAATTGATTTTTTACTGAGAAATATTGAGTAATAAAGCCTACAAATAATATTAATGGGATTAAAAGTAAAACGATATAATCTTTCTTTGTCCACACATTCTCTGAAAAATCTTCAGCAGCGACTAATTTAGTGAATTTATTCATTGGAATTTACAACTCCTAAAAATATTATAAAAATCTTAATATGTTCCATTTCTAGTTAAAGTATATTACGTTAGCTATTACTATCTTCTAATTGACGCTGTTCCAAGCGTTCAATAGCTTCACGGTGTTTTGGATCATCAATCTTTTTATTCAAACATGTTATTTCCATTAAGTGATGTCCTGGTTGGCTCACTAATAGAACAAAATCTTTGTTTTTACTATAGTGATTAGCTGCATAAGTGTGATGCAACTTTTAAGGGCTTTTTTTCTCGTTAAACGCTCTAAGTAGTATACTTAAATATATTATTATGTTTAGATTTATAAATTTTACCTCAGATAATTTATGCGCTTTTCCCTATTCATAAAATTTGATATTTCTTAAAAACAGTTGAATTCCACACGTTCACTTTATCTAGAAGTGAGAGTGGGGGAGTTCAAAGAAAGAAGGGCAAATTAAGCTCTGTCTCTTGATAAAAACTTATGGAAATAAAAATAAGATAGTTACTGTTGGACAGATAGTAAATCACGATTAATATACTAGGTCTTACGAGCACGATAGAAAAACATAACTTCATAAAAAGAACTCCTATGTTATTTAGGAGTTCTATTCGGATGAAGTCAACAAATTTATAGAATGTTGAACATTAGTTTGTTTTTTCAACAATAGGAGAAATAGCCTTCGCAGGAACACCAGCAAGTAAAATAGGGCTAAACTCAAAAGATGCAGCATAAACGTTCACCGTATCACCGATTACAATATCTTGTAATACTTCTGTTGAAGTTTCAACTTCATAAGTTATGTTGTTACTTGAAACTAAGATTGAATTATCAGATTTTCCTGTAACATTTCCTGTAATTTTTTTGTATTGATTCTCTAAAATATTTTGTTCATATCCTTTTTGAATAATCGCGTTTCTTGCCTCGAAAGGTAAGTCCATTAGAAGGATAGGGGCCATTTCAAATGCTTGAGCATAAACATTTACTGTATCACCTATCTGAATGTTTGGTAATACTTTTGGATTAACATGGGCAAGAATGGTTTGATTTTCACTTGAAATTTCTAAGCTATCTTCGGATTTTTTTGTCACTGTACCAGAACGTTTTTTTAGTTGTGCTAAGAGTTTTTGTTCTTTATCTTTACTCATTACATGGTTTTCTTGTTGTTTGTTAGATTCTTCATTTACTTTAGAAATAGAATTTACATCAGTGTAAAATATAGTTTGTCCATAGATTGTTTGATGTTTCCATTGATCTTTGTTAACAACTTTAACTTTGTCACCGTTTTTAAAGTTAGAGTTACTACCATTCGGGAAGTCTATAGTAACTTCTTGACTATTTCCATTAGCATCTTTATATGTAACAGTCACATAATAAGGATCTGCATCATTTATTACCCCAACTACATGGTTTTCTTGTTGTTTGTTAGATTCTTCATTTACTTTAGAAATAGAATTTACATCAGTGTAAAATATAGTTTGTCCATAGATTGTTTGATGTTTCCATTGATCTTTGTTAACAACTTTAACTTTGTCACCGTTTTTAAAGTTAGAGTTACTACCATTCGGGAAGTCTATAGTAACTTCTTGACTATTTCCATTAGCATCTTTATATGTAACAGTCACATAATAAGGGTCTGCATCATTTATTACTCCAACTACAGTATTTTCTACTTGTTTTGTTTGGTGGTGGATTTGATCAGATTTTGCAAGAAATTGTGCAGCCTCTGCACGAGTAATCGGTCTATTAGGAGACCAGCTATTTCCATCTTCAGTTCCCTTAGAAATTTCCGTTTGTATTAAAATGTTTGCATGTTTTTCACCCCAATGTCCTTTTATATCATCAAATTTACTTTGCACATGACTATTTGTAATATCTTGTAACTTATATGCATTTACTAACATTGCTGCCATAGCAGCACGTGTAACTTTTCCTGAGGGATTGAATATCCCATTTCCTTCACCTTTAATGATTCCTGCCTTTTCAGCAGCAGCAATATAAGGGGTTGCCCAATGATTTTGAGAATCTGTAAAGGATGGTTTTGCATCGAAGTCAACTTGTATACCTAGAGCTTTTGTCATAATTGTTGCAGCAGCAGCTCGATCTAATGAATCACTTGAACCAAAAGTGCCATCTGGGTACCCACTTAATACTTTTTTATCAACTAAATAATTAACGGATTTGTCAGCCCATGCAGGGACATCTGGGAATTTGTGAGTATTTGCAAATGCACTAGATGAGTAGGAAAGTAGACTTCCAGCAAGAATTCCTGTAGCAATTAATTTGTATTTCAAAATGTAACACTCCTAAAAATTATTACAGCTTGGTAAATCTATCATTTATAGTTAAACTCATAAGTAATATGACCTAGTTTAATAGATTGGGTTGGTTTCATCACTATATTACATATAAGTAATATATGGTTGATTCAAAATATTATTTCGAAAAGAATTCACAGACATACACTTGTAGTAAGGGACTATTTGATATATTCACCAAGCATGTGTAACTAGTATAGTTACTCGTATGTACGAGTGTCAATTGAAAAAGAATTACATTTTTGTAAGATAACCATGTTAATAATAAAGTAAGTAATTATTATATAAGATGAATAATTACTCATTATAATAATTATAAGGAGGAATAAATTTGTTTTTAATCCTATGTAATGAGAGGGCTGTCTAGATTAAATAAAAGAGGGATATTTAGCATTATTTACTAGTAATTTATTGTGGTTTTTATCTTCGCTGGAATTCTATTTTTATTCGTATTATTTGGTCATCATACTGCGGGGTTTTTAAATTTAAACAGTCAGGGTGGCCTCTTTCCAAATGGTCAACAGGTTTGATTATACCTATGTTGGTCGTTATCAAGTAATCATTGAAATAATTGAGTAGATTAAATAATTTAGATTTGTATGTGGGGTATTTTGGCACATCCCCTGAAAAAGGCGAATAAGAAATACTCTCCTAAAATGTCTAATGAAATACTTCGAATATACTATTTACTGTATTTTAGATAGTAATTTTGATCGCGCTAATTCTTGAATAAATGCATCCATGTCAACAAACTCTTGTTGTTTATTAAACTTAAATCGCCCATAAAGATTAATAAGTTGCCACGCAAACGGAAAAGTTTGTATTAATATATTTCTAAATATCGGCTGTTTTTTCTTTAAGTTAGCAAATTAGTAAAAATTTAGGTTTTATAATAAATGATACGATTTGCTAATAAATTGTACAATCACCCCAGATAGGTGGATTATCTTCATTTTTAATCAATAATAAACATAAAAAATTTACTTCGTGAAAAATTTCCTTTCTATATTATTAACCTTATTACCTTACAAAAGTGTAAGGATATTTTTATTGACGTTCTTTAAAAGGTGTAACTATAATGATTACATTCTAATTGATAATTAAAATCATTTAGTGAATAGATATGATTGGAGATGTTTTAGCATATGAAGAAAGTCATTTTAGCTGGTGCATTAGGAATTGCAGCATTTACAGGAAGCAATATACCTGGATTAGATTCAATAACAGCAAGTGCAGCTGTACAAGAGTTCAACACTACAGTTGAGGGGAAAGTAATAGAAGTACAGTCAAAGTATTTTATCATTGAAAGTAAAGAATTAAATGAAAGTGTAACTATTTATACTGATTTTCAAGCAAATGCAAAACCAGGTGAATATGTAAAAGTAAATAGTAATGGTCCATTACTTCAAAACGCATTTACTACAAGTTTAACGGCTAATTCTGTTGAGCATTTTGAATTAGCTCCTGGAAACTACGAACAATATACAGTAGGGCATGTAAGTGAAGTTTCTTCTAATGAGTTGTTAGTTGCATATATAGATAATAACGGAAATCCAGAGGATCTTCGTGTACCTCTAAAAAACACTCATAACTTTAAGGTTAATGACTTAGTGAAAGTAGAAAGTGATTTTTGGGCGAGATCCATACCACCTATAGCTGTAAATGCAAAAGTAGAAAAAGTTAAAACGCAAATTAATGATTATAGTACTAGTACTGAGTCTTTAGAAAAAGAAGGTACAACATTGAAACCAGGAATGTATGAAAAAGAAGATGGTCAACCTAATTTTGTAATCGGAGAAATTACAAAAATAGACAAAGATTATACCGATTATGTAGCTGTCATGTACCCTTCTAAAAATGGGAAAAATGATGTTGTTTATGTGGATTTAACACAAGGTCAACAATTTAATATAGGTGATATGGTTCGAGTAGATTTTCATGATGGATCTAATTTCCATGGAATGGATAAAACAACGTATGACCATATCCAGAAAATTAACGATAAAATTAAAAAGAATACAAATAAAGAGCAATGGGTTTGGTCTTGATTTTAATAAAATAAAATTATCCATCTATAATGTATATACCAATTCAAAAAGTCTTGTAATATGTTACAAGGCTTTTTTGAATTAGTTACTTTAAAACATTATCTTCTGTTTCATTTTTATTAGCTGCTTGCAAAAATGTCATATTTCTGTCGTGGACACTCATTCATATAAGTAACTATAATAGCTCCATCAATTGGGTATATGTTACATTTATATAATTTCTCAGAGATACATGTTTATATAATGATGGTCCTGTTTATATTCTTTTGACTGGAAAGTCTATACATACACTTAATTTCGTGAAATTTTTTTATAGAGATATAAAAACTTTTTTTGTTGATAATATTTAATGCATCTAATCAGTATAAGCCTTTCTGTAATCTATTAATTTTGGAATCATGATGTTAGCATTGTCCAATCCATTTGAAAGCATGCTAGAGTACTAGACATATTTGTGGCTTTTTATGAGAAAAAGGATGCAGAGAAATATGGTGATTTATCATTTTCCGACAGAAGATTCCTTTCGTTTCATACGGTTAGAAACATTTTTATAATTCCTGTTCTATAATTGTTGAATATTAACAGGTGTAATTTGAGGTTGCTTTATTTTGAAAGAAATCTTTTGAAATGGTTATAATAGAAATAATAATTAGAAACAAATTTAATAAAAAATGATGAAAGACTTAAGAAGGTGAATATATTGCGTAAACATTCACATGTGCAATTTTATGTATTGATATTGGCTCTAATAGCTTATTTAAGCTTTTGCTTTATATTTTTATTTGTTTTTCCGAATCAGTATTTTGTATCAGATTTTAATATACGACTCTCATCTTTAGTTGTTGAAACTATTGTACTTATTTCATTACTCTATTCTATAGTATCCAGAAAAGTTAAGTTAGGAGTGTTTTGGGCTTGTATTACTATTGCTATAGGGTGTTTCTTGATCGGAAATTTTATATCCGCTTTTCAAGTACTTAATGTAGAATTACCAATACAAAATTTTAATATTTCTGATGTGTTTTTGTTGTTTTTCTTATTCTTCTTTCTCTTTGCATTCTTTTATAAAATCATGATGGAATGTAATAAATGGGAAAAAGCGTATTTAATTTGTGATTTATGTATTGTTGTTACTGCCATTTTTACCTTAGAGTGGTACCTATTTAATAAACCTTCTGCAAATATCTTATTCTTATCAATTGGAGATGTTTTTCTTTCATTTATTTTCCCAATTATAGATTTATTGCTTCTATTACTAGGAGTTAGCCTTATCTTTCGACCAGCAATTTTTAATGCGAAAAGTAAATTATTTATTTTTATCTTAGTATTAACGGGATTGTCTATTACGGACTATTTATATTTCTATTTACAAGATGATTTATCACATCGTTCACTTATATTATTAAGGTGTTTGTATAGAGTTTTTCTATTATTTATTGCCATTGCTGCTACTATTCCAAGGAGTACATCTTCTAGAAGAGATTACTTTATTATTAATCCGACATTTGGAAAGAAACTTCTTGTCATATTTCCTTATCTTTCAGTTGCAATTTTAATTGGTTTTACTTTCAAAGAGCAAACTTCTTCCTCTACACTGATTACGGGAAATTGTATTGCCTTTGTATTTGTACTGATTCGTCATACAATTGTACGAATGCAAAACAAAGATTTAACCGAAACATTAAAAGTGTTTAATAATCAATTAGAGCAAAAAGTATCTAAAAGAACAGCAGATTTAATAAAAAAATCTAATGATTTGGTGAAAAATCAAGAGAGGTTTAAGTCTTTATATGAGTACCATCCAGATCCTATATTAACAATTGATTCAAATGGTACCGTATTAAATATAAACCAGTCTGGAAGTATGTTATTAGGAAAAGACAGTGCAGCATTAATAGGAAAAGAGTGCTTTTCTATTTTTTTAGATGAAGATAAACCTGAATTGGAAGCAGCTCTAAAGATGGGGAAACGATGTAGTTCGTCTTCGTTACAGTTACGTGTGAAAAATAATAATGAGAAGGATATACATTTTTGGTACGTTACTATTGTTCCTATCATGATAGAAGGACAAACTTTTGGGAGTTATATAATGGTAAAAGACATAACGAGGATGAAGCAACAACAGGATGAGATAAACTATCTAGCATTTCATGATACAGTGACGGGGATTGGAAATCGAATATTCTTCCAACAAGAATTAGACAGATCTATTGAGCGTGTACAAAAAACACAGGATAAGTTTGGACTTCTGTATATAGATTTAAATCGCTTTAAGACCATTAATGATACACTGGGGCATGCAATTGGTGACAGTGTTTTAAAAGAAGTTGCCAAACGTTTTAGGACATGTCTGTCACCAGCTATTCCTTTAGCAAGAATAGGGGGAGATGAGTTTGCAATCATTGTCCATAACAAAACAGAGCAACAGCTATTAGATTTGTGCGAAATATTATTTCGTATAACTGAAGAACCATTTGTAATAAATCAACACAGCTTTTATTTATCCCTTAGTATAGGAATAGCGTTGTATCCATTTGGAGGAACAAATGCCACAACACTTTTACAACATGCTGATATTGCTATGTATAGCGCAAAGGAAGAAGGTAGCAATGCTGTTTGTATATACGACGAGACATTATCTCTAAAAATAACAAGACGATTACAATTAGAGCAAGATTTACCGAATGCAGTTGAAAATAATGAGTTGTTTTTATTGTACCAACCACAAGTTGATAGTAAGGCAGGAAAGGTTATTGGTGCAGAGGCATTAATACGTTGGCAACATCCAGAGCTGGGGCTAATTTCACCTTTTGAGTTTATACCTATCGCGGAAGAAACATCACAGATTATTACAATTGGGAAATGGACGCTACAGCAAGCGTGTTTACAACTGAAAGAATGGCATTCTGCAGGTTATACAAATCTAAAAATGGGGATAAATTTATCAGCTATAGAGTTTGAACAGAAAGATTTTGTTCAAGCCATTATATCTACCATTGAAGAAATTGGAGTACCAGCTAATTTGATCGATTTGGAATTAACGGAGCGGATTGCCATGGTAGATGAAAAAGAAACTTTATCGAAGTTAAAAGCATTAAAATCATATGGTGTACATTTATCAATTGATGATTTTGGTACAGGATATTCTTCATTGGCCTATCTACCTTTGTATCCAATTGATACTTTGAAAATTCCAAGGGAATTTGTGAATAGGATTGAAACTTCAAATGATGGGGATGAAATTATACAAACTATTATTTCGCTAGCCCATACTTTAAATATGAAAGTAATAGCAGAAGGGGTAGAAACGAAGGAGCAATTAATAGTGTTACAAAGTAATTCATGCTATTTAATTCAGGGCTATTTTTACAGTAAACCTGTAAATGAAGAAGATTTTTTCAAATTTTTAATCACGATGTAGAATGAATAAGTGAGAACAACATAGATGTGAAGGAAAGTGAAAAGAAGGTCTATCAATAAGATTTAAAATAATAAGAAAAACATTATATCTACTCGTATTGTGCTTTATAAATGTACTGTGAAGAAAAAACAAAAAGCTATCCTTTATTATAATTCAACTGTGAAGTGACCCCGAAAGGATAGCTTTTGTTTATGTTTTAATTAAATTAACTAATTAAATATAAATGATTTTCCAAAATTAACTTCAAATGTAGCTGCATAAACTTTATTATTTGTTGATTGTCTTTTAATTGAATCTTTATCAAATATTTATCAAATATTTTATTCAGTATATATATATCCTATCCGCATTTGGTATAAATCTCCGTTAATGATTCTCAATCCCTATCAAATCTCTAAGTGGGAGAAAATGTTTCTGAGTAAACTCAGATACTATTAACAAGCTCTCCAGATTGTGAAGCACCCTCACCGGTCACATGAATTTTATTGTTTAATGAGACTGAATTATTTCTCCATCTTTCTGTATTCAAATCTGTTATTTACGACCATGTACCCGTAGATGGATTATATATTTAGACAGTTTTTACTAGTCCGCCTTCCACGCCTGATTCACTTATAGCTTATACATTGCTTTACTAAAAATATTTGATACATTGAAATATTCTTACATGGTATAATTTTCTATATGATTTTATAAAATGAGTGGGTGTAAATAATGGAGAACTTTCAAAGTAATTTTCAAACGGCTAAACAAATCGCTACATCGATGAAAAATGCTTCGGATACAATCCAAAGTAAGACAAATCTTTCTATAACAAAGGCGAGTCGTACTACACTATCTGTTAATGCTCAAGCAAAAAAAACGAATCAACAAATGCTGGATTTGACTAGACAATTTTGTGGGACCTTTCAACAAGCAGTTGATAATATTCATTCAGCAGCTAAGGGGTTTGAAAGAATGGATAACGAACTACAAAAGACATTTTACTAATGTGATAATCTACAGTAGCGAGAGAAGGAGAGGAAGAAAAAGATGGATCAAAACATTGAAAAGCAAATAAATCAATTAAATTAAGAATTTCGGATAATATTTGAAAAACAGGGTCGCAATCAAGCTGCGATTCAAATCCAGAGACGAGCGGTAATAGGATTTTACGAATTGAGAAATCGAAATAATCGTTTATTTAATAGGACTTTAAAAAACATGGCATGGTGATAGAGAAATTTCTAATTTTTTTATAAATAAGCTTCAAGAATCGAAACATATCGAGCGGAAATCATTACTTGAATTGGAAAATCACAAAGAAATATTGCTTAAAGAAAGATGCAATCTTATTGATTTAGAAACCAACCTTATTTATAGGAAACAGCAATTAAAAAGGGAGGACAAAGCATGAGTTTAAATATGTATTTAGGGGAAGTACAAAATCAGACTCAAAGCATGAATGCTGTATGTACCGCTACGATTCAAGGCATGGAACAAGTCATTCAGTCGATTGATGCTTTTGCAACTGATACGGTTCTGCAAGGAAGAACATATAGTAGTGCAAAAATATTTTTTGTCCAAACCTTTCGTCCTTTAGCACAGGGTATTATTTATTTATGTGAAGAATTAATTCGTCAAAATGATGCTTTTCCAAGAGATTTTCAATCACAAGTTGCTTCCACGGATGTAATCGAACAAGAAGTAAGAGAGCAAATTCAAGAAATCAATCAAATGATTGCAAGTATAGAAGTGATAGATGAAGCTACACCAATGCAGGGTATAGACGCAATTGTAGCTGTTTTAGTTGAGATGAGAAAAAAACTTGAAGAAAAATTAGAGCATTTATATGAATTCAATTATACATCCAGTAATAACTACAGCACGGCCCTTCAATTAGCAGTTAGTATTGCTACTGGTCTTGCCGAAGTTCAAAGTGGGAAAGGATTTAGTCCTGTTAGTGGTACGTTTAGTACACAAGGCTTGAATATGGAATGGACGACTTCTATCCAAGCGATTACAGAAGAAAAAAAACATCATTCTGAAGAAATCAGTATTATAGAAGAATCGTTGTTCGATAAATTTAAAGATATTGTTGAAAATAACGTAGAAGCGATGGATCATTTGTACAAAAAATTTATTCGCCAGATAGAAAACACTCCTATTATCGGGCAATATCATAACTACAAAAAAGGGCAAAATGAAGCGGTGTTAGATGAACTTAAAGGAATAGTAAACACAATTTTACATCCAATAGATAGTGTTGAGGGTGCTGTGTATGCCCTTTCTCACATCGATGAAACATTTGCTGCTGTAGAACAAGCTATTTCTGATTCGTGGAATCAAGATGTTGTAAATGGAGATTGGAATAGCAGAGCTAAATGGTATGGAAATGTAGAGATGCAAGTTAAATTAGCAATTGCTGAATTATTTGTAGGAACAAAAGGTGTAGATAAAGTTTCAACGTTAGGCAAAACCTCAAAACTTAGTGAAAGTGTAAATTTTATACAAGGCACTAAAAACGTAATAACTTTAGATAAGTTTAAGCAAAGTGTTGACATGTTGAATAATATTTTAATGCCAAAAAATCAATTTGCCTATACAGGTGCAAATAATATACGCTCTAAATTTGATACACCTGATTTTCATCGAGTTGAAGAAAAGCTATCAACCCATCAGTTTGCTAAAGGCGAGGGCAGTTCTAGTGGAAATAAGGGTATGGGTAAAACTGGTGTTGGTAAAACGGGTGAGGGAATACCTTTAGAAAAAGTAAAGCCCGATGTACTTAAACAGATACATGCTGATGATAATGGAGCATATGGATATTTACCAAAAGAGGGTACTGCATATAATAAACTAGAATATGACTTTACAAATGTTGAATGGACAAAAGAAATGCAAAATGTAAGAAAAGATTATCTTGAAGCATCTAAACAATTAGAAAGTGATATCGAAAAAATGATATCTGAAGGATTTTCTAAAGAAAAAATAGCTGAACATGTTGTAGAAGCACGTAATCAGCAAAAAAATGCAGCGAGGGAAAATATGACTGCTGAGGAGAGAGCCGGTTTAGAGGAAAGAAATATAAAAAAATATGGTAATCCAATAGGACCGACAGCTGAGAGTATGTTTAATAAGATAAAAGATTCGTACATTGATAAAGGAATTTATGAATCAGATGAACAAGTATGGAAAATTATAATTCAAAAATCAATGCAAAAAGATGATGTAATAAACACACTATTAGGATTAGAGCATTAGGAGGGACAGGATAACTTATGATAATAATGAATAATTACTCTAAGACAGGAACGTATATTATATTAGAACCTAGCGGATATTCAGTAGTTGAAAAAAATAAAGTACAGTTGGTTAGACAAGGCGTCGGAGGATTTAGTGAAGATGGAGAGGTAGTTGGTATTTATGTTAAAGATAACAAACTATTTTTTTTCTATAATGGAAAATCATTTGAAACATCTATAGAAAATCTAATTTGTACAAATAGTTATATTTCAAAATTGAAAAGATGTTTTAGTGTAACAATAGGAGGACAAAATATCTGTAATATAGTTTATGAGCCTTTTATTGATCCAGGAATGATTTATTATGATGCAGACCCTGAAGAATTTGATGTATTGCTATACTTAAGTGAATTATTGAAGAATGAGGATTCTATTAAGAGATTTATGAATGGGATGGAAATGATTAAAAAGCAGAATAAAGGTTAGTATTTTAGGGAAAGAAATAAGTGTTTGAAATTACGTACTTCATGATGATTGGCCATCATAGGGTACTGTGTCCAATAATAGAATAGAAAACGAAGTACGAGCTTAGGTGAGATGACATTTTACTTGGTGGCGAATATAAACACATGGATTGTATATTAAACTAACGAACTCGTACAAACTCGTAAGTTTTAACGTAGTAGTTGTTATGACATATAAAAGGTGTCATACTGTTACTATAAAACTTACAAATTTATGCTACTTAAAAACATATGAACTTAAAGCACTTGATTGTCAATTAAAGGCAATAAGTGCTTTTTTACGTTTTAGGAGGGAGATGAGTAGACACATTATACTTTTATAAGTACGCTAAAATTATTGATTTTTATTATCAGTAATAATAATTTTCTTCTTAGATTTTAAGAGGATAGAATAATTTCTTTTGAAAAATCTTGAAATGTAAATCTGAAATGTATAATATATAGGTATATTGTTAGTTTATTTGATTCCGTTTATTCCCACACCTTATTGTGTTGTGGTTGAGTTGTAGAAGCAAGTTGCGTCTTGTTTCATTTGTGAAAGGGCTTCTTTGAGCCGATTAGTGTATATATAGCTTATTTTGCTATGCACATTATTAATCGACTTGAAGAAGCCTTTTTTGTACTGTTTTCAAGTTCGCAGGCTGGGTTATGAATCTTAACAAATTACAAGAAAGAGGAGATATGAAAATGAAAAAAGATAACATTTGGACAGTATTAGATGATTCAAAAGAGCAGGAAAAAAGAAAGTAATCCAAAGAGCCAGGTGATATATTTACTGTTATGGATAAGCTATCGGAAATTACAGATGATGAACTACCATTTTAATTATGTCGAGGTAGTGTATAGAGGGAAAAAGGAAGAACTAAGTGATGTATATACTTGGATCTTCTTTTTTTATTGTAAAAAAGAAATTGGAGGGAATATCATGTTTACAAAAATTTTTATCGGTCTATTTTGTTATGTGTTTTTGGTAGTTTGTAATTCAAAGGAAAAATTTCTAATAGAAGAAGCAAAGAAAAAAGAAAGGGAAAATAAAACGATGGAACGCCCCGTTTATTGGTGCCCTAGAGAAAATAGACCTATCGGAAGGGAACAAGAGCGTGTTACTGCTCCAACGAAAGAAATCCACTTAGAAAAGGATGTAGAAAGTATATATAATCTAGTTACTACATCAGTTCGTGAGAATCTCGATAAATAAGAGGGTAACAAGTTAAAACATGAAGCTATAGAAGAAGTGGATTATGATGAAGTGGTTTATGATATTCCATTTCCAAGTGATGAGGATATACCAGAGGGACTATTAGGATATAGGAATTTTATCCAGAACTAGAACATGTTTCGCTTCTATTAGAAACAGAACACATAGAACACATAGAACACATTTTTCCAGTTCAAAGAGGAGTATCCAATGTAGAAGATATGGTTTTTGTAAAGTGGGCTGCAAAAGTGATAGGACGAGAACAATGACTGACACGTGTCATGAATATGTTTGATAACAAGCATTATTGATTCATACAGGGGGAGAGATATTACCAGAAAATCAACTGCTGTATTTAGAAGTAAAAATTGATTCATCGTATTCCTATACATTAGTTAGATGGAGTGGTAGATAACTAGGAAATATCTGAATGTATTTCCTAGTTGTATTTTCTTAGTTAAATAGCATGAAAAACAGCATTTTCTCACTCATTTGTACAAGGATAAAATTTTTTTATTTTTGTACAAATGAGTGAGATAGAGTGATTCACTATATTAGGATATTCTACTATAATGGAACGATGTACATCATTGTAATATTAAAATGTTATAAGATTCAAGTGATTAACAGTCTTAGAACAGGAGAATTGAGAACTCTTCGTAATATTCCAATGCTTTAAATAGATAGTATCAAAACATGAGTATTGTATGAAAAATTATTTTATCAAAGTAAATAGGAGTGATAATATATGGCAATCGATCATATAAGCAACAACGTAGTAGAAAAATTAGAACAAGCGGTGCGCTATGAAAAGAAACAAGTTCAGTTATTGCGTGTAAGTAAAAGTAGTTCTAATATACACGTTTACATGATTTTTCCGGAATTCTCAGAGGTTAAAATTTCAAATACCGAACTGGATGAATATATAGAAAATCTATCAATAAGCCTGAAATATGTCATTAATCGCAAGTTGAGTCAACAAGAAATAGAAAAACAAAATCATTCGTTCATTATGACATGTGCAGTTGAGGAGGATGGATTGATAGATGATGAAACTATTCATTTTAATACGACTTATGTCAAACCACCAACAATTGCAAATAAAGTATTTAAGTTAGTGTGTGGATTAGGAAATCGTTTAGATAGCTTAAAAGAGTTACATATTACAGTATTAAATAATAATATTAATCGAATTGAAATTGGATTTTACAATGAAAATGAAACATATATGGCAGTAGAGAAGGAAGAAATCGCGAATGCAATTATGGGGGCATATACAAAAGCAAATATCTATTATGCGGCAGATCTCTATTATGTTGCAGAAGGAAATCAAATCAAATTAAAGAGCGTTAAACCAAAATTAGCGGGGGATGTGTGATGAAACAAGAAAAAAGGATGATAGGAGTTTTATGTACGCTTGTTTTAATGGCTTTACTTTTTATCCCCTTACAAGCAGCTCAGGCCTCTGTAAAAGTAGATTTTAATGAATTAAAGGGGAATGATGTTTCGTCATCCTTTAAAGAGGGATTAAACAATCGAACGAAAATAAAAGAGAAAGATGATTCATTTGGCTCATCAATCATACAAAAGATTGAAGGTTTGTATGCACCGGCTTTTAAGGTAGGAGTAAATATCTTTTCTATTTCATTCGTATTAGGCATTATTGTCATGGTTATGGCGTTAATTACAAAGAATGGCCAGTGGATGAAGTGGGCAACTGGAAGTATGATTTTCTCATTTATTAGTATGATGTCCCTGAGACTAAGTGTGTACTTCTTGTTCAGTTCGGATGTATTTTCGTTTATGAACATCTTTACGGATTTTTTAAACCTGTTTAAAGCAACAGCACTTATTTTCACACCGTTTATGTTAATCTCAGGTATTCGTTTAAGAAAAATTCATGAGAGTACGAAACAGCCAGAGTATTACCGTTGGTCCAACCGTGTTATAACGGGTTCTTGTTTGTTGTGTATGTTAGCCGTACTCGCTCCATGGTTATTTGCTAATATGTGAAGAACTATATATAAAGATGGAAAAGGTACTGAATCTACATTCAGTACCTTTTATCTATCTATTTGTTTTCTTCTTTCATATTCTTCAAGTATTTCCGGCGATATAGGAGATAATATGCCACTTAGAAATACAGTTGTATTTTTGCAGGTGAAAAGGTTTGAAAAAGCTGAATCTTTTTCTTGTTCTGTTACCGTATTATCTACTATAAGCTTTAACATGTCTATTACAATCCTCTTTAGGCTAGTTCGTAAATTAATAGAGATGTATCACATTATGCTTATAATTGAATGTGAATATTTCCCGTTTAAAAATAACCTGATTTATTTTGAAAGGACTGTTTGTTTTGAAAAGAAATCGAGAATATATTGTTTTGCGAAATTCCATTTTAATCGGTTGGCTGCTCACAATTATTGTTATGGGCCTATCTGTCTATTTTTCTTCCATTATATATTTATTAATCGGATGTTTCATTCTGTCGCTAAAATACGGATTAATGGGCACAATAAAGAATGTAGAAAACCGTTTACCTACCTGGGCTAACTGTGGTGTCATTGAAAAACCAGTAAATAGAAGGGTAACCAGACCCTTTCAGTTTCGGGGTGGGCTCCTTGTTTCTTTAGCATTGGGATTCGTAGAGATGGTGATAAAAGGCTTATGTATCTCATATTTTATTTTAGGGTTAGAAATGTATGTATATCGTTTGATGTGCAGAAACGCAAGAGTGTGAAAAGGAGGCTTTTATTATGAAAGTATTGATATTCGAATTGATTCTCATTGTGATTCTGATTCCTTTGAACATTGTTTTAAAAAAACATGTACCGAAATGGAAAGCCGGGGAAAGACTAGTGAAACGTATATTGGGCAAATTAGATTCCAAAAGTTATTATGTGTTACATGATGTGACGGTTCATACGGAGTATGGTGATACAACGCAAATTGACCATATTGTTATTGCGGAAACAGGTGTATTTGTTATAGAGACAAAGAACTACGAGGGCTGGATTTGTGGAAGTGAGAAATCAGCTAGGTGGACACAGGGTATTTTTAGAAAGAAATCCTCTTTTCAAAACCCATTTCGACAAAACTATAAACATATAAAGGCAATTGAATGGGTGATGGAACAAGAGCTGCCGTATATCTCTATTGCCGCGTTTCATCCAAAATGCAGTCTAAAAAGGGTAAATGTTCATTCTAAAGATAAACATGTCCTATATTATAACAATCTAAAAAAATGTATTGAATCATATATTGAACCGCAACAAACAATCGATGAAGTCCAACATATCTATCAAACTATATTACAAGCAAACATTATGGATAAGGATATTGAGAAGAAACATGTGAAGTATTTACAGAATAGGTTCGTTAAACAATAAGAAATGGAGAAAGGAATAATGTTATATATAATAGGATTTTTGGTAATCATCGTAGTAGTTATTCGTCTTAACGTGAAGTATTACCAGTTAAAAGGTAACCCAAAAGATTTTGTGATGAAAAAGAATGACTAAAGATATATTGTAGACATAAAGATAATAGACTACGTACATTATTTGGGCCGTCATTAAACGTTCAAAAGAACCGTTTTAAGCAGTGTAAATGGATGTATATAACTATATTTATATTTATAGATTCAAATGATAAAATAGATAAATAAAAATAAATAGGAGGTTTAGTTGTGAAAGAAGTGTTAGATGTTGAAACGTATTTACAAAAAATGAAGAATCAGAAAATAAATTATGACAAAGTATTAAGAAAAATGATAAAAGATTGGGAAGTAAGAAATGAAAGACCAAAAGTGTTACTTCATTCGTGTTGTGCTCCTTGTAGTACTTCTTCATTGGAATTTCTTGCAGAACATGCAGATGTCACAATCTTTTTTTCAAATTCAAATATCCACCCAAAAAGTGAATACATGCGACGCTCTAATGAACAAAAGATTTTTGTAGACAAGTTTAATGATCGTACAGGGCACACAGTAGAATTTATTGAGGATAAATATCGTTCAAATGTATTTTTTAAAATGGTAAAAGAGGAAGGTTTGGCAGAAGAGCCAGAAGGCGGGCTTCGTTGTTCAGCTTGTTTTGATATGAGATTGGATCGTTCAGCTGAGGTAGCACAGGAAAGGGGATTTGATTACTTCGGCAGTGCAATTACTCTTTCTAAAAATAAAAATAGTCAATTAATAAATGAACTTGGGATCGGTGTGCAACAAAATTATGATTCACGTTATTTACCAAGTGATTTCAAAAAAAGTAATGGATATCAACGCTCAATTGAAATGTGTAATGAATATGATGTTTTCCGTCAATGTTATTGTGGATGTTCATTTGCAGCAGAAAAACAAGGTATAGATTTACGATCGGTGAACAAAGATGCAATAAGTTATCTAAAAGAAAATAATCTTAGTTTGAAAAAAGAGATTTAATCGAAAAAATTTGATATAAAATTAACCTATGATTTACTAGGGAAACGTAGTATGTTTCTAAATGATAAATGTAAAAATCTAAAATAGTTCTGGAATAACTCCTTACTGGTTACATTTCTAGAGAAGAAAAAACCAATAAGGAGTGTTTTCTTAGTCTCGCATTGCCCCTGCCTCTCGGGAAGTCATTGCTCCTTGTCCCGCTCTTACATCATTTTGAATTTCTTGTTTTACTTTTTGCGCATCAGTTTCAGCAAAATCTGGTTTCATAACAGAACCAGGGATTTTTATAGCTTTTTTATGATCTTGCATACAAATCCTCCTCGATTCAACATTTAACGACCTTATTATTTACAAAAATATACTCGGTATACCCGAGTAGTTGAACGAATATCACGTAAAGTAAAAAGGTGATTAAATAAGTTTCTCAATATACTATTTAGATAAGAAGAAATAATGTAATAAAATCTTAAATTCTGTATATAAAATTAATAAGAAATATGATATGATGAAAGTAACAAAATTCTTCTAAATCTATCTTGCAAAAGGACACACCTACGCATACATATGCTATAGGTGTGTCCTTTTTTATTTGTTTTAAAACTTTGGAATCAAAAGGGGAGATAAGTGTCGTGTGCTATTTATAAAAGTGTATACGCAAAAAAAAGAATAAGAGAGGCATGGTATTGAAATGTCTAGCATGCGAAAAGCACTTATTTAAACCTGTTTTTAATGATTATCCGAATTGGATTCAGTGTTGTATTTGTTGTAACTATCGAGCGGTCAATTCAATATATAGTCCATTTGTTTATTAAGTAGAGAGAAACGCTTATTTGGAGGATAATACATTATGAAATCTTGGATTAAGGTTATTTGTATTACGTCATTAGTTCTTCAAATGACAGCATGCAACAGTTCGATACAAGTAAATGGTTCGAAACCTGCCCAAACAGTACAAAAGGGAGTACAACAGCACGTAAAAGGGGAAGGTATTGTTGATATTACAGAAGCTTATAATGATAAATTAAATGGCTTAGAAACAGTTAAAGGGAAGGTAGTGCATATAAAGGATGGTGATACAATAGACGTGAGCATTAATGGGCAGAAACAGACGGTAAGATTGCCCTTAGTGGATACCCCTGAGTCTGTATCTCAAAAAATCCCACCACAAAAGATGGGAAAAGAAGCATCTTCATTTCTAAAGAAACAATTAAAAGGAAAAAGTGTAACATTAGTCTATGATTGTGGACCAAAAGAGGACAAATATGGTAGGAAATTGGCATATGTATTTTGTGAAGGGATACATATAAACGAATTAATGGTCAAATTAGGATATGGCATTATAGCTTATATATCAAAACCTAACACTTCGCTGCTGCCACAAATGCTAGAAAGCGAAAGCATCAAAGATTGGTGTGTGGAACATAAAAGATTTTGTAGATGAAAGGAAACATCATTATAACCGTAATGATGCGGCTTAGTACTCCATACACACTTAATAGTTGTAATACAAATACTCTACAAAAATGGGGGTTTCATAAATGAATGAGAACAAAAGAAATATGATCTTATCCTTTATTATTTCAATTTTATTTATTTTCGCGAGTCTATTTCCATTTAGTAGTAATGAATATGTGTATGTTATCTCCAAAATTGGTGCTGCAGCTGGTGTAATAAATATTGTAATGATGAGTATTTTTTTGTATTTTCAAAGCAAAAAAACGGGACATTTATTAAATTAGCAAAGTACGATTTACTAGTTTTTATTACCCGATTCTTTTTAACAATCGTTAGAAAAAGCATTAGAAACCATGTATAAAACATGTGATGACTTTAAGAATCTTTTCCCTTTAGAATTAAAAGAGAAGGTTATGTCTGGGAAGATATTAACGATTGGATACTGTCTATTAAAACAGGGTACTCCAAACACGGAAATAAACCAGTCATATATTAGCGAACGTTTTGCATTCTAATAAGACAGGTGAGGCGAATATAAGATGTCAATTATTCGAAAGTATCACATTGCAATTGCTTGGATGATAGCTACAAGTGCAATGCTCATAAGTTTGGTTTTTAGTGAATGGATGAAACTACCTCCATGTGATTTATGCTGGTATCAAAGGATGGCCATGTATCCATTAGTATTAATATTGGGTATAGGAATGTATAGAAAAGATTCCAACGTAAGTACATATGCATTTCCATTTGCATGTATTGGTTTAATACTAGCCGTTTATCAAATCACAATTCAGGCATTTCCTACAAGTGAAATAAAGGTATGTTCAGTAGGCGTTTCTTGTACAGAAGATTACTTGAATTTATTTGGTTTCATCTCGATACCTATGCTATCTTTTGTTGGATTTTTAGCCATCATAATGCTTTTATATATTAAATCTGATAGAGAGACAAAAAATCGAGCAACAAAGTGATTGTGAAATATATATTTAAACAAACTAAAAATGCTCATAAATTGATAATAAAAACAAAAATGAAATGAAAAAGGAGAAAAAAATGACAACAATACAAGTAAGTAATGAAATGTGCAAAATTCCAGAAGCGGATGTGGAATTATTAAAGATTATGGCTCATCCAGTTAGATTACAAATCGTGAAAGAACTGGAACGTCGTAAAGTTTGTAATGTAACACAGTTAACAGAGCTATTAGAAGTGCCTCAATCAACCGTATCTCAGCATCTATCTAAGATGCGTGGGAAGATTCTTCGCTCGGAAAGAAGAGGGTTAGAGATGTACTATCATATTGTAAATTCCAAAGCATGCCAGATTGTTAGTGTGCTAGGTTTATAAATAACTTAAACTAAATAGTAGGTTACGGGAATAAACATAAAAAAAGGGCAGCTATGCCAGGCTACCCTTTTTTATTTGTGATTTTGCATATATTTGTGCGCATTTAGTATAGCGAACATTTTTCTTTTCTATCAAATAAAAAGAGCCTGTATGCACAGGCTAAAATTACGTATGAAAAAGAGATCATGATACTCGATCTCTTTTTCATACAAGGGTTAGAGATGAGTTGCTATTCGACTCATACTCATTTTATGTTTAACCCTTAGAATATTCAATCTAATTACTTGTTTTTATATTATAATATACTTAATTCTTTTTATTTATGTATCTCTTTATATTTTCCTGGGGTGGATCCTTTTAATAAGGATTCCTTTTTTATTGCTTCATACAATATAATATAATTCAAATTTAATTTTAAAGTGGAGAATATTAATAATGAAACATCAAAATTTACGGTATTTTATACAGCGACCGTTGAAATTGCTTGCTTATATAGGAATTGTTGCTTTCCATTGCTGGAGATTAGCACTGAAAATTTATCCAAGGCAATAATGATTCCAGGTATTCTAACTCCGTTGATTAGGATAATATTTACTATTCTTTGTTCCTCAATTAATTTTTTATAAAAATTGTCTTGTGTATACATTAATAGTTTCCTCCTCTCTTTAAATATTCTAATCTTTTTAAATTCTTCTTATGAATATAAAAGGAATGGAGTAATTATAACATTTCTAGGATGGATTTTTATAAAAAATAAAAGCCCTTACAATGAAGTATGAACTGTACCCCGAATCATGGACACTTAATCAAAAAAACCTCGTTAAAGAAGAGAATTTTTAGAATAAAAGTAAACATATTCTTTATACTCAGCAACGTTCATTTAATTCAATTAAGTGGCAAATACCGACAACGTGTAGTAATTGCTAGGGCACTATCTTGCTATGTTGTTTTATTTATTGTTGATGAACCACAGCAAATAAAATTATTGAGTGTTCCAGGAACTCGCGCATAAAGAAGTTAATTGTGTAATTGTTGTTACGCATTCTCAAGAAGTTTTAAAAAATCAAACTGAGTAGTTTATTTAAGTGAATAGAAGTTAGAATAGTTAAGGAAAAAGATAATTTTGCTCTTAATTAACAAAATTTTCAAAAATAAAATCTGCGGATGTTAATATCTGTTATATAATATAGTTGTCAAAGTACTACCCCTGTAGTTTCTATGATGAATCGGTAAGATAGTTTGTTTGTCCCATATATTCACCTCATATAAAAAAACTTGTAGAGATTCCTGCAAGTTCTTTTTTAAGGATTAAATGTGAATCTGAAATAAAGTAACGATTTTTTGAGGGGAGAAAAGTAAATGTTTATAGAAGCAGAAAGATTACTAATACGAAAATTTGAATTCAAGGATTGGGAAGCTGTTCATGAGTATACATCAGATAGCAATGTTATGAAATACATACCTGAAGGGGTTTTTACTGAAGAAGGTACAAGAAATTTTGTAAATAAAAATATGGGTGAAAATGCTAAGAACTTTCCTGTGATACTAATAGATGAAAATATCCTGATTGGTCATATTGTTTTTCATAAATATTTTGGTGATCATACTTATGAGATCGGTTGGATATTCAATCCTAAATATTATAATAAAGGATATGCTTCTGAAGCAGCACAAGCTACATTGAAATATGGGTTTAAGGAAATGAAATTACATAGAATTATAGCTACATGTCAGCCAGAAAATACCCCATCATATCGAGTGATGGAGAAAATTGGAATGAGGAGAGAAGGCTATTTCAAGAAGTGTATACCCCATGGAAATGAATGGTGGGATGAATATTATTACGCTATTTTTGAGAATCGCTTGGTGTATAAAATCGTTAAAATGTGAGCGATGTGTCTGAAAAGTAAAGTTTATACAATGAGGAAAGTGAAATTGATAAAAAAACTCCCGTATCTGTTTAATGATAAGGGAGTTTTTATTTGAATAATCATTGGTTAGATACACAGTATTCCATATGCTGATTGTATTGATAATTAAATTTAATGCACTGGCACGCTGTAATTGGTCTTGTAGTGCTCATTCTCGAAAATCCCCGTATTTTCCAAAAAAATTACGTGTGCTAAGGCATTTGTAACTACTCATAATTTCAATCTTCGTGGAATCTATTGGCGTAAGGTTTTGAAAAAATATAGTCTAGGTTAAACAGTGTTTTTCAATGCGTCCCTTAGTGCTGGTATAAGACTGTTTTGCCGGGAGTAAGAGTCCATTTTGCTCATGACAATGGAATCTGATGCTGTTTCTTTGCGAATAGAGTGTAGCAAATGTTTTCTGTGCTTTTTGTTTCTTATTTAATATTTTATGATTTGTATTGAAAATTTAAAGTCCTGGAAGTATCATATACATATTCAAACATTTGAAGATGTATATGATACTTTTGTGTTTTTAATCAAAAATAAGTAGGTGTTTTTATGGGAAATGAAATGCAACAATTTAAAGCTGATTTTTTTAAAGCCTTATCACATCCATTACGAATAGGTATTCTAGAACTATTGTCAGAGGGTGAAAGAAGTGTAAATGAAATTCAAACTATCCTTAACAAGGAAGGTTCAGCTGTTTCTCAACAATTAAGTGTGCTTCGTTCAAAAAACATTGTTGTTGGTACTAAAGATGGAAAACGAGTTTTATATTCTCTACGAGACCCTATGATTGTGGATTTACTGGTAGTTGCACGTAAAATTTTTAACAACCATTTAATCGATACAATTTCAATGTTAGAAGAGCTAGATGAAACAGAAAGTGAAACCATGGTAACGGAGGGATAGGTTGAGCATTGACGTTAAAAAAGAAGATATCATTCAGCATGGGATTGAAGTATTTAGCTCAATAGGAGCCCATCATGTTTGTAATGTTTGTATTAAAAGTGGGCATTCTTGCTGTTTTTCATGCCAGCATCTACAGGATGGAGTTGGATGTCAAAAGAGAAATACAGCTTGTACAGCTTGGTTATGTGGGATTCAAAGCTTTTTATTTGATCAAATAGGGTTACTGAACGAATGGAATCGTTTCTGGAATGGAATTCCGGGGCAAATGTTTCGTAGAGATTGCACCCCAGATAATGTGAAAATTAAATCGTTTATTGAACTGAAAAATTTAGATAGTCGAGGTAGTTTACTTTTAGTAGAAAGATTAAATTCCTATATACAAGAAGGAGGAGATATTGGTAAATTAGAACGTCATTTAAGTAAAACATATAACCAATATTAGGATGATTTTCTTGTGTAAAGAGTTAAAAATTGTCTGTATAAGGGTATGAGAAACGCACTTGTAGCTCAATTTTATCAAAAAAATATTCTTTCAAAAGAAGTAAGATTTATTAAAAATAGAAAAGAAGGGTTTGTAATGAGAGGGTTATTTACGGGAAGGTTTGAAGGATACTCATTGGGACATTTTCAAAGTGATCTTCTTTCTGGAATGATTGTCGGAGTTGTAGCGATTCCACTTGCTATGTCCTTTGCTATAGCTTCTGGCGTTAAGCCGGAGTATGGAATTTATACAACATGTATTGCTGGGATACTCATTTCACTATTTGGTGGTTCGAAGTATCAAATTGGAGGGCCTACAGGTGCTTTTGTTCCGATTCTTTTAGGAATTGTAATTACCTATGGGTATGAAAATTTACTGCTTGCTGGTTTATTAGCCGGAATCATCTTATGCCTTATGGGAATTTTTAAACTAGGATCTTTGATTAAGTTTATCCCACGCCCTGTAACAATTGGCTTTACGTCAGGTATTGCTGTTATTATCTTTACGGGACAAATTGCTAGTTTCTTAGGTCTAACAGGTATAAAAAAGCATGAGGAATTTTCAGCGAATCTGAAGGAAATCTTTATGCATATCAATACTACCAATTTTTATTGTGTTATAACGGCTTTGATTTGCTTTTTTGTTATACTTATCACACCAAAGATTTTTCCAAAAGTACCCGGTTCATTAGTGGGTGTTGTTATTTCAACTGTAATTGCAACTGTATTTTTCTCAGGTCATGTACCTACTATTGGTACAGCATATGGTACGATTCCAAATACACTTCCTCAGTTTGATATACCAGAAATCACATTAGAACGTATAAAACAGTTAATTGGTCCTGCATTTGTTATTGCGATGCTCGGTGGAATTGAATCTCTTTTATCTGCTGTCGTGGCAGATGGTATGACAAATAGTAAACACAACAGCAACAAAGAGCTTATCGGTCAGGGAGTTGCTAATATTGTAACCCCATTATTTGGTGGAATTCCTGCAACTGGAGCAATTGCCCGTACAGCAACTAATATTAAGAGTGGAGCTGTATCTCCGATGTCGGGTGTTATTCATGGGGGATTTGTGTTATTTACACTCTTATTGTTAGCTCCATATGCTTCACATATTCCTCTTGCTAGTATGGCTCCCATTTTAATGGTGGTAGCTTGGAATATGAGCGAACAAAAACATTTTTATCACATACTTAAAATGAAGACTGGAGACTCTCTTGTATTATTGGTAACATTTTTACTTACTGTATTTACTAGTTTAACAACAGCTGTGGAAATTGGTCTTATTTTAGCTATTATTTTGTTTACAAAACGTATGAGTAATATGCTTGTCATAACAAAAGTGCTTCCTGATCATACAAAAAAGAATGAAAAATTGTTACCACATGTGGTAAGCAAAGCTCATGACTGCCCACAAATTAGTATTTACACAATAGAAGGGCCATTATTCTTTGGGGCTGCTCAAACTTTTGAACAAAATATTTTAACGACCATTAATTATAAACCAAAAGTTCTAATTTTGCGTATGGGAAAAGTTCCTTTTATTGATACCACAGGAGAGTCTTACTTTAGGAATATCGTTCATCATTTTAAAAAACAAGGTGGCATACTTCTTATTTCAGGAATTCAATCAGAACTAAAAGTAACACTAGATAAGAGTGGATTGTATGCTGAGATTGGGAAAGAAAACTTTTTTGATCATACCGGGGAAGCTATTAATTGTGCTTTAGGACATTTGAATACAAAAAGATGTATAGGATGTAAGCATTTCGCATTTCATGAGTGTACCGGGCTTTCTCAGCAATCCCAGGAAGTGAATACAATAAAGAATAAGACAAATGCATTAGATTTTTAAAAAATTCACTTCACATACAAAGTTTGTTTGATTCACTCTTTTAATCCTTTTATAAAAATAGAGAAGGAGAAAGTTTACTTTGGCGAATGCGGAGCATATTTTTACAGGGTGTGAACAAGAAGGTTTTTCATACATCCAATAAATGATTATCGAACAGCAAGAAGAGAATATTTTCCTTACGTTTAAACGCAAAATGGATTATATAAACGGTATCGATTATATATATTCCTTTTCCACAAGAAACAAATACCAGATTTGTAATCACATATGTTCCGGGGAACAACTATCTGTTATGCCTTAATAACTATTATACAAAGACCAGGCATAATTTTGTAATGATGATGGGATAGATTTTTAAAAATAATGTGTTAAAAAATAGAAGTCTATGAAGAAGTTTAATATAAATTATAGTTATAGAGGAGAAAAAATAATGTCTGAATTTAAAGATCAAGTGTTAAATGTGTTAGAAGAAGTATGTGAAAATGATATCGTAAAAGAGAACCCAGATGTGCAATTATTTGAAGAAGGAATTCTAGATTCTTTTGCTACAGTATCTTTATTAGTAGAATTTCAAGACCGTTTAAACATCGAAGTGTCTATTTCTGACTTTGACCGTGAAGAATGGGCGACACCGAACATGATTATTAAGAAATTGAAAGCTATGGGATGAAAATAGGTGTTTGAGATACAGATAAGAACCACTTTTCAAAATTAAAGTTCATAATTGCTATTCTTATGAAGTTGTAAACAGAAATTTTAAAAAATACTTATTAGAATGATAAAGTGTGGAGGAAATAAAAATATGTCCAATTTACCAAATTGCCCAAAATGTAATTCAGAATACACTTATGAAGATGGAAATCTTTTTGTTTGCCCAGAATGTGCTCATGAGTGGACTTTAGAATCAGAAACTAAAAATAATGAAGATGCAAAGGTTATTAAAGATGCTAATGGAAATGTCTTAAACGATGGTGATTCTGTAACAGTAATCAAAGATCTTAAAGTAAAAGGAACTTCATCGGTTGTGAAAATCGGTACAAAAGTAAAAAGTATACGTTTAGTAGATGGCGACCATGATATTGACTGTAAAATTGATGGTTTTGGAGCTATGAAATTAAAATCTAAATTTGTTAAAAAGATTTAAATGAAATAGAACTAGTTGGACTTAATTATTTAAAATCAATTAACATATACCATTTTCAAGGTGGAAATTAAATAACTTTTATAAGGGAAAGATTTCATTCATGATAAGTATGCTTGAATGAGGTCTTTCTATTTTTTTGAACTCATCTCAACTGTATTTTTAAAAAATGATGTGTGAATATGCTAGAAACATAAGAAGGGAAATTCCTTAACGTGCGAAAATCGGCTTTTAAATCTGAACTGTCTTTTAGCGTATAATATCCAAGTTTTGGTGGCGAGACTCTATGTAGCCACATATTGAGATGGCCCTCAGGCTCTCCCTCAATAGCGCAGAGTAAGTCTTTTTATTTACTTCTGGCTCGTATATTACATGATTAATTAATAAAAATCCTAGGGTCTTAATATTGAGAAATAAAGAAAAACATTCTAATGTAAGTTTCAGTTTAAAGAAAAGTAAGCATCTATAATGTATACATATGGGAAAAACGTAGTTATATATTTATAAAAAAAAGAGTAAGAAAATATCAAAAGAGAATCTAGCGAAAATTAACAAATTAGGTAATAGAATAACTTTCTTTACTGACTAAGTGTCCTGTTTTATTAATAGGGATAGAGTAATGATATATCTATAGAATATACAAATAACTTAGTGGTGGGTTAAATAAAGAACATCATCATTAAAATACATATTGATTGGTGCTGTTATTCATTTGACTCTTAGTAATACCCTGATATAAACACTAGTCCAAAAAAGTCTGCAATCTATTATTAGTAATTCATGAAGAGAAGATAATGAAAAAATATTTTTAAATTTTAATATTTAAAACTTCTGGACACGTGTTACAATGAAGTTCTCCAATTTATTTTATTCTCCTATTTAGAATTTATGGTTTAGTATCCAATAATACAAAAGTGGTTGTAGTAAATAAATAAATAAATAAATAAATAAATGAAGCGGTTAGAGTGTTTAAAAGGCTATTAAGTATAATTAACCAAAAATAAATTCACTTAGTTAAGTTTTAGAAAATTTATTATGGTAAGGATTTCATTAAATTTGAATCGTTCTAGATTAAACTTGTGATTCCATCAAAGTCAAAAATCAGCATTTAAATGAATTCCATGTTTCATCTAGGTAATTTAGAATAATTTGTAGTCTTAACATTGCTTAATATAGAAAATAACATATTTGAAAGGTGGATAGATAAAACTCTGCTTGTAAAAATTAAATTGTTATATGATAAGATATATGTAAAAGGATATAACGGTGAGTTCATATTGAATGATACCATAAATGAATGTAGAAAAAATAAAGGAGCAAGCGATTAAATAAACTATATCAGTTGTTAGAATGAAAGGGAGAAGTAGAGAGTGTTTAAAATAAAAGAAAGATTGGAACAAATGAAGCTTAAAACGAAGTTGTCTATGGCATTTATTGCAATATTAATTATACCAAGTCTTATTGTGGGAATAACATCTTATAATGAGTCGAAAACAGATCTTAATGATACAATTCTACAAGCTGCGAAAGATAATGTGAGTATTTTAAATAAGATAGTTGATGATGAATTAGAAAATAAACAAGTAGATGTAACTTATTTTGCAAAGATACTTAAACAAGGTGATTATAATGCTGACCAATTGCAAAATGTACAAAGTAAATTTGAACAATATATACAGTTACATCCAGAGATAGAAACAATTTATACTACATCCAGTAATAATCAATTTATTCAAGCACCTGTTGGAAAAATACCAGAAGGATTTAATTCGTTAGAAAGTAGTTGGTATAAGGATGCAGTAAAAGCCAATGGAGAAATTATTGTTTCGTCTCCTTATAAATCAAAGTCTACAGGAAATATGGTAATAGCAATTGCAAAGCAAAATGCTGATAAAAGTGGTGTCATTGGTGTGGACTTAAATATTGATGATATCGTAAAAACTTCTAAAATGATAAAAATAGGAAAACAAGGCTTTGTATCTATAGTAAGTCAAGATAAGACTATCGTTGTTCATCCTACACTTAAGCCAGGTGAGAAATTAGAGAAATCATTAGCAGATGAACTATACAAGAAAGAAGATGGAGTAATTACTTATAGTCTTAATGGCGAGGATCGAAACATAAGCTTTAAAACAAACAAAAAAACAGGTTGGAAAATAGCTGGTGTAATGCCTATTAAAGAAATTAAAGAAGCTACCAATCCTATTTTTTATAAAACGCTCACTATAATTGTGGCTTCATTGTTGTTAGGTGGAATTGTAATTTTCTTCATTCTTAAATCTATTATTAATCCACTAAGACAATTAGTTATTTCAGCTCAAAGAATTAGTCAGGGAGATTTAACTGAGAAAATAGATATTCGTTCCAAGGATGAATTTGGTCAATTAGGTAGTAGTTTTAACACAATGGCAGAGTCGTTACGTAATATAATTTCTCGAATTAACACATCTGCAGGACATGTGGCCGCTTCGTCTGAGGAACTAACTGCTAGCGTAGAGCAAGCAAGTGTTGCGACAGAACAAATTACAAAAGAAATGGAAGAGATATCGAATAGTGCAGAGGTTCAAAATAATGAAGTGGCGTCTGGAGCGAAATTAATTGGTGATGTTACGCGTAACATTCAATGCGTAGCTGATAATGCTTCTGAAGTATCGGCCTCATCCTTATATACAAAACAAAAAGCTAATGAGGGCGAACAATTAGTAGAACAAACTGTAACGCAAATGGAGTCAATCCATCATTCTGTTTCTCAATCCGATAATGTAATTAAATTATTAGATAAAAAATCGCAGCAAATCGGAAGTATCTTAGAAGCAATTCAAAATATTGCAGAACAAACAAATCTATTAGCATTGAATGCAGCGATTGAAGCGGCTAGAGCAGGAGAACAAGGGCGTGGATTTGCAATTGTTGCCGATGAAGTCAGGAAGTTAGCAGAGCAATCATCCGAATCTTCAATGGAAATTGGAAATTTAATTACTGAAATACAAGCAGATGTACATGAAACTGTAAAAGCTATGAATGAAGTAGGAGTTGAAGTGCAGTCGGGGATTCAGGTTGCGAATGATACAAAACAAAGTTTTTATGAAATCTCAAAATCTGCAAATGATATCGTGTCAAAAGTACATGGTATGGTGGAATTATCAAATAAAATGACAAGTGATGTAATGGAAGTCGATACATCAATTAATCAAATATCTATGGCTGTGAAAGAGAATTCTTCAAGTATGCAAACGATAGCCGGTTCATCTGAGGAGCAACATGCTTCTATGGAAGAGATAAATTCTTCAGCAATACAATTAGCACAGATGGCCGAAGAACTTCAAGAATTAATTGGTGGATTTAAGATATAAGTTCAGATTCTAGGATAGAATCCTAGATAGTATGTTTAAGGATAGCAGTTAAAAACCTTATAATGTAGTAAGTAAATATAATATGTATTTTTTATAGAGATTGCACATGCAGATCAACTACTTTAAATGGTAGTTGATCTTTTTTATCATTTTATATTGGTTAGTACAGGAAGAAAATGATGGGAGGATGTAAGGTATATTATCCTTTCAAAAAGTGATAGTAATTTATCGTAAAAAGAGGTTTCTATTACGAGATTATGTGAAAATATAATTTCAAATAATAGATTTAAGGAGGATGTGTTTCATAAATGGAGCAGGTTATACAAGAGTTTTTTTCTCCAAGTAAAAACTATAAGGTTCAAATCATTAGGAGAAAAGATGGGCTATATACGACAGAAGCTTATAGATGGATGGAGGATTGTGGATATGAATTTTGGAGTTATATATCACAAGGATTGACTTTGATAGATAGTGAGGAGCATGCGCGAAAGATTGCTATGGAACAACTAAAGGAATGTTCAAGAGATGAGTTTTAATAATACGCTGTTTTATCTGTAAATTTATAAGAGAGTATGATGTTTTTTGAAAATATAGAAAAATCATTTAATCTTATTTATTTTATAAGAATTGTAAGGTATATTAAAAGTAGGTGCAAAAATGCACTATTTGAAAAAGAGTGCAAGTCAAAAAGGAATCCGTAAAGGATTCCTTTTTTGTTTTTTAGAAAATGAAGCAACTTCCTATTATCTCTGTCTTTTTTATAAACATAAAAGGTATTTTTGGAAAATTGCCATATTCCTGTAACAAAACAAAGGTATGTTATGTGTGTAAAAGATAAAGAGAAAGAAGGAAAAGTTGTGAAAAAAATTTTACCAATTGTTGCGTTGTTAGGCATGATGAATTTTGGAGTACAGGAAATGAATGTAAGAGCTGATACCTATTACAAGAGCGATTCAAAAATTAGTTTTTGGGATTCAAAAAGAAAGGGTACTAATTTCATGAATAGTACGTCATTACCTGAGAACTATAAAAGTGCAAAAGAAGCTAATATTGAATATGTTCGTTTAGCACCTGATAAATGGGCAAAAGATAAAGACTATTTATTTGATGATAAACCAGATACCTCTGGAAAGGATTTTCTGATAGGTAATGCAGATAACTATCAGGGATTAGTAAAGGAGGATTTAGAAAAATTAAAAGCGGATTTAGATGCCGCACAATCGCAGGGAATGAAAGTTGTTCTTACAATGTTATCATTGCCCGGTGATCGGTGGCGCCAATTTAATAATAACAAGAATGACGACAGAATATGGGAAGACGAGAAATATCAAGAACAAGCAAGTCAATTTTGGAAAGACCTTGCTTTGGAGCTAAAAGATCACCCTGCAGTGGTCGGTTATAATATTATAAATGAACCGCATCCAGAAACAGCCAAAAATAATAGATATAATGATTTTTGGACGGAAGATTACGAGAAATGGTATGCAAAAGTAAAAGGAACGACAGCAGATTTAAACAGATTTTATGAAAAGGTGATCAATTCCATTCGAGAAGTGGATCAAGAAACACCGGTTATATTAGATTCAGGTTTATATGCTACTCCATGGGCCTTTAAATATTTAAAACCAGTAGAGGATAAAAAAACACTTTACGCATTTCATATGTATGAACCATATGAATTAACGAGTCAAGTTGAAAAACAAAACAAGGAATATCAATATCCTGGATTAGTAAAAGTAGGGGATTTAGAGAAACCTGTAATGTGGAATAAACAGGGGTTAGAGAAATTTTTAAAACCGATTCAACAATGGTCTAAGAAAAATCATGTACCATCTAATCGAATTATTGCAGAGGAGTTTGGAATTAACCGTACCGTTCCAGGAGCTACCCAATACATGCAAGATCTTATTTCTATCTTCAACCAAAAAGGTTGGCATAAATCATTCTATGCATTCCGTGAAGACACATGGACGGGAATGAATTATGAATTGGGAACAGGAAAAATAAAATGGGACGAAGAGGGTAAGCCGATACGTCAAGATAATCCACTATGGGATGTAATAAAAAAAGATTTACAGGGGCTTAAGTAGTTTAAAATGCTTGGTTTAAGAACTAAGCGTAAGCATCTAATTCAAATAGAATTAGATGCTTTTTATATCAAAAAAGGCGGAGTCATATTAAAGATTCCGCCTTTCTTTTACATATAGAGTAGCAACCTGGTTTATTTACAATAAACAATAAAATTCTTAGAGAATAGCTTAGAAAAAAGTTGAGGAAGTTTAAATAAATGTGGTTGCAATTATTAAAACCTTTGAAGTTAAAAAAACTTTTATGAATTTTTTGCTAGATTATAAGCTTTAAATGTTGAAATTTATTTACTTATTTCGCCAAATGAATACATTTATACAATTAGATGGAAGTTAAGGGTGTTGAATCAAAACATAATAGTTTGTTATTGATGAGTTTATCGTAAAGTTGTTATTTAATGTGTCATCAAATAGTATTTGTATACAATGATAAATAAAGAAAAGGAGATTATTATGAGAAAAAATAGATTAAAAGATACAACATAGATAGCATGAATCATGAATAGCTTGGGGTGTAAAAACATAAAAAAAACAAAAATCCTTAAGTGCATTAAGGAAAAATGAGGGAGATAATATGGGGAATAATTCAAAACATAAAACTAGAAAAATACTTGCAGCCACCGCTACAGTAACTATGCTTGCAACTGGAATGATTTCTACAACAAATATCATTGCAGAGGAAACGCAGCAGCAAAATAAAATATCGACATCACTTCAGGAGGAAAAGTCAGTTAAATCAGAAAATAGGACATATACAGTCCCAGGAAAAGGGGATGTAGAGGTACTGAAACAACAGGAAAGAAAAAGTATGGCATTTAGTCCATATGAACCGACTGGTTTATATGCAAAGCCAAATGAACAAATAACGATTAATGTAGAAGGATATCAAAATATTCAAGCATACATTGGAACGTATTCGTATGATGCTTCTTGGAGAGAAGATTCTAAAATAAAATCATTTACATTAAAACCAGGTATAAACACAATCCAATCTCCAAATGGAGGAATGATTTATTTTTACAATAAACAACAAGGTGGTACCATTCGAACAACAGTCACAACTGGTGGAACGACTACTCCTCTCTTTGAACTAGGCAAGCATACAAAACAAGATTTAATAGACATGCTGAACCAATACCCAAATGCACATGCAGTGGAGCTAAAAGGAGAACGTGTATTAATTACGGCCAGCCCTGCACGTGTTAAGAAATATTTGCTAGGTTCTAATACAGATCCTGTACAACTCTTAAAAAAGATGGATGAAGCTACCCGAATTCAAGACAAAGTAGCTGGATTATCCGAAGAACAAGCTGACAAGCATTATATTCATTACGTAGAAGAAAATCATTCACCAGATTATTATATGTATGCGACTTCTTATCGAACTGCATATGTAGGAGATGCAATTCAATACGTGTTAGATATTAATAAATTTATAAAAGATGGTTGGGGTCCTTGGCATGAGGCAGGGCATTTGAGACAGCAATCACCATGGAAGTTTTATAATATGACAGAAGTACAAAATAATATTTACAGCCTTTCTGTAGAAAAGGCGTTTAATCAACCATCCAATTTAGAGAAAAGTGGAATTTATCTGAAAGCGTTTCAATATCTAGAACAAACGAATAAAAATTATGACGAAATTAGTGATGTTTTTGTTAAGCTTGTTATGCTTTGGCAACTACAATTAGCATATGGAGAAGACTTCTATCCTAAACTGCATCAATTGTATAGAGATATGCCTTCTAATGAACTTCCACAAACTGATGAAAATAAAAAACAATTATTTATGATCTCAGCATCAAAAGTAGCCAAACAAAATTTGATGCCTTTCTTTGAGAAGTGGGGATTACGTCCAAACAATGATACCATTCAAAAAGTGGCTGCATTAGGATATCCGATTTTAACAGCAGAGATTTGGAAGGGGACGGATTCTAATCCGATTAAACCAGATGTGCCTAATGCAAATAATATTTTAGAAGGAAGCCAGTTTGCATGGTCAATGAAAGGGATTAGTGATTTCGAGTTTGCTAAAATCAATTTCATAAAGTCGACAGAAGAAATGCAAGTGGACTTAAAAGCAGGCGTACCGCATCATTATTTTAATGAAACATATGCGAGTATTAAAGTACAAAATGCATCAGGCAAAGTAGTATACAATAAAGACATTTATGGAAACAAACAACAAAATGCTGAATCGCAAAAAGTTCCAGTTAAAGTAGGAGATTATATTGAGTTAACACATCAAGAAGGTGTGCATAGAGCTACTTTAACAAATGTAGATAACAGTAAACAAGAAAGCTTTGGAAAAAAAGCAATGTACGAAGTTACAAAAGAAGGCCTGAAGAAAGTAGAAAAAATGCCAGAAGCAACAATTTTAGATGGAAATCAATTTGGCTGGTCACTAAAAGGGATTAGTGATTTCGAGTTTGCCAAAATCAATTTTAATAAGTCGACAGAAGAAATGCAAGTGGACTTAAAAGCAGGCGTACCGCATCATTATTTTAATGAAACATATGCGAGTATTAAAGTACAAAATGCATCAGGCAAAGTAGTATACAATAAAGACATCTATGGAAACAAACAACAAAATGCTGAATTGCAAAAAGTTCCAGTTAAAGTAGGAGATTATATTGAGTTAACACATCAAGAAGGTGTGCATAGAGCTACTTTAACAAATGTAGATAATAGTAAACAAGAAAGCTTTGGAAAAAAAGCAATGTACGAAGTTACAAAAGAAGGTTTGAAAAAAGTAGAAAAAATGCCAGAAACAACGGTTTTAGATGGAAATCAATTTAGTTGGTCTTTAAAAGGATATAGTGATAGAAAAATTGCAAAAGTAAATTATAATAGGGTAACAGAGAAAATACAGGTGAATTTAGAAGCAGGCGTACCACATTCTTATTTTAATAATACATATGCGAGTATCAAAGTACAGAATTCATCCGGTAGTGTTGTGTACAATAAGGAAATAGTGGGAAATAGACAGCAAACTGCTGAAAGCCAAACTGTGCCAGTCAAAGTGGGAGATTATATTGAGTTTACCCATATAGAAGGGGAAGCAGTGAATGAAAAGACTCGGGCTACACTTACTAACCTTGAGAATAATAAACAAGAATATATAGGCAATAAAAGAATCTATCAAGTTACTTCAACGGGATTAAACAAAATAGATTAACATGAAAAATATTCGGATTTTTAGTTAGATGCTTAATAGTCGTTCATTATGAACGGCTATTTGGCTTTTATTTAATATAAAGTGAAATTAATTTTAAAAATATGTTTGAGGACTGAGTGATGTTTAGGTGCTATAGATTTGAGAAAAAAGAAACAGAATAATAAGGTATTTGTTGATAAAGACTCTCTTGTATTACAATATTTTACATATTTGGTATGATGTATATGAGTGATATATATTAAGGGAGGAATGGGAATGAAGAGATTCATAATTCATGCAAATGGTAATAGGATCTTTAAAAAGTTAGTTTTAATGGTGGTGCCAATGGTTCTAATGATAATGATGATAACCCCATCGAATGGTGCATTGGCAGCCGAGCAATTAAAGGCAAGTTCACTAAAAGGTGTGAGTCTATTTAATGGAAGCTGGACTGTTGCTATACAAGCTGCAAATTTACAATATGTTTCTGCTGAGCCATCGGGAAATGTAGTAGCAAATCGTAATGCAGTTAATGAATGGGAGAAATTCGAATTAATTCCGACTGGGGAATTATATACGTATGCTTTAAAAGCGAAAAGTAATGGAAAGTACGTTTCGTTTGAGCCAAATGGTAGAGTAGTAGCAGATCGTACATCAATTGGGGCATGGGAAAAATTTATTTTATATAATGGTGGAGACAATAGGATATATGTATTACAAGCGTTAAGTAATGGTAGATTTATATCAGCAAATAGTGGTAGAGAATTAACTGCTAATAGTTATGTAGCTGGAAGTTGGGAAAGATTTGTTATTGTGTATTTCTAAATTTTGAAGTGTTTTATATATATAATAATGACTGGTTTAGTTCATATGCATGCTAAATAAAGAGTTAAGTACTTAATACAAGTGTATATTAAGGTGTAAAAAGGACTGACTGCAAGTAATTGTCAGTCCTTTTTGTATGTTAAATAAGTAATTACGTAGGATATAATGAGAAGAAAAAGAACCCTATTGGGTTCTTTTTCAAGGCATATTAATAGTAAGGAGAATCATGAAATGCTACTTCAAATCTTTATTAGGGGAAAGATTTTGAAAAAGCTTAACATACGTCTATTTTTACATAAATGTAAGATATAGTAAATTGATAATGTTTATACTTACTATTACTAATATTCAATTAATATAGTTAGCACTATGTGTATAGTGTTAACTGATGTTTAGTGTAGTATACATTTAGAAATCTAGTATTAGATTATAATTGTCAAAAAAGCTAATAGATTTATCATTTCAAATTCTAACTAACATTTAAACGATTTTAATTGAAATGGGGTTTGTATTAACTCTTATAAGCTAATGAAAGTAAATAAAATAAACAAAGACCCTGTAAAAAAATACAGGGTCGGATACAGGGTTAAGGGAACGCATAGTTTCTTAAAAACATAATAGCATATATTTTTTGTATAGTTATAAGAGGATTTTGACAAAATTAAGAACAAGACAGAAAATCTTTAAGAAATATATTGGTGGAGATATGATTTGGAAGTGAACTGTTTATCTGTTGATATAGATGAAAACTTTGGAGCATCGTGATCAAACTTTCTTTAAATAAGGGGTTTAGGTTATTGAGGTAATTGGATCTTCCTGAAAAAGAAAGATGTTTTTTAAATTAAAAGAAGAAAAGACACCTTTTGAGTGTCTTTTCTTTTGGGGTACAGCTCACATATTGCTGAATTAGATATGAAACCATAATTCAACTATGAAATAAACAACTTAAGAAATTTTAACATAATCTGAACTGAAAAAAATATGTAATAGTGCATCTTTAGTTTTCAATTGCTGTATTGGATATAGAACAGCAATATAAATAAAAAGGACATGCAGTCGTATCTGCCGCCCTTTTTAGGAGGAATTCAAGACACCAATAGAACACGTATTGGTAAAAAGGCTCAAAAATAGTATATGTAAAAAGAAATAGTCCTATACCAAAAGTGGACTGAGCTGTATTTTTTTTACTTATTCAAAAATCAAATACCGTTCTTTTCAAAAGCAGTACAGCAAACATAAGGTTTGAAATGGAATCAGAAAAAGTATACATGAAAATGGCAGACAACAATTGTGTCGCCTGCCGGTGCCAATAGACTGAATGAGTTAGTCAATTACTATAAATTGCTACCCCATTACCAGAAGAGTGAAGCCACTAGTTCAAACGGCTTAAACCTAGTTTGCCTAATAAAGAAAAAATTATGAGTGGAAATTTTGTTTGCTCTATATGAAAAGATAAGTAGATATTCATCAGACAAGGATAATACAGCATACCTTGAATAGGGTGTAGGAACGAATTAAGGAAAAGAATGTGATTAAGGAAGGGACTGAATCAGGAGTGGGAATTCTGGACAGGATTTGGGGAGCCGTGGTTGCCTTGGGCATTGCGACTAATATGGTTGCTTGTATAATGGCAGTATACATTCAAAAATATGAGCTAATGATAAACTACCTTACAAATATTTTATTTTTAATAATTATAGCGATAACGTATATTAAGATGAAAATTAACAAGTGGGTGGCGTTAGGATTTACGTTAGTTGTAATGGAAAAAGGTATTAAGGCAGGTTATGACTTCTACACACATGATTACTATGGTGTTAGTTGGAGTTTAGCTATCATTGTTTATTGCATATACGAGATGGAAAATTATTATGTTGAAACAAATAAATAGCCGCAAAAAATAAGGGTTAGTAGGCGGAATTCTTGTTAAAGTATACAATTTTTTTTAACAATGATATTACGGTCCTGTTTTTTACTTCAATAGCAAAAAAAAAAGACGCCATAAGGCGCCCCAAATTTGGGTAAACGAGGTTTTAGTTTTCCAATCTAAAGAAATTATGTATCAGCTCACAATGAGAGTATATCATAATATACAATCTAAAAAATATGCATTATTACATATCCGAGTTTAACAAAAGTAAGATGAGAGTAAATCAAAATATTATAAAAAAGACACTACAAGAGTGTCTTTTTTTGGGAAATACTCTATAATTAACTTTGGGGAAGGTAATATTGCATATGTAGAGTCGGTAGTTATAATAGCTAGAGTGTTTCCATTATTATTTAACAGATTTTCCTAAAAGATTCGCCTTCCTTAAGCGTGTACAGGGTGATACGTGAGAGATAAATTTTGATATGTAAAGCCCCTCCGAATGGAGGGGGCTTTAAATACACTTACATTAAGTTTGTTGTGGTGCACCATCATGATCACCAACACTATATGTGGGAGCGGGATAATGTCCATGAGTAGCAAACTGATCCGCTTTAGAAAATTGAGAAATCCCCACCGTTAGAACCCCAATAAAAGCAATCCCCGATAATAATAGGTTGATTTTTTTCATTATTTTAACACTCCTTTTTCGATTGATTTTCGTCTTGCTTGGTAACAAATATGGAAATAGTCACTTACCTTTTGGTGGTTCTCTAATTGTCTACATTTTGTGGCAAATAATTCAGCGTACTCGACAACATATTCCCATAATTCTTCTTCCTCAAAGTATAAGATTCCTTTTTGAATTATTTTTTCTAATTCTTCCAGTGGAATATTTTCATTTAATCTTTTTAAAATAGAGAAGTGGTGTGTGTATTCTTCGTTATGAATTCCTCTGCAGATTTGTAATCCTTTAACAATGAGTTTGCTAGCTGCTGATTGTTGTCCTAATTTATAATGCTCCTTAGCTTGTAGGAAGATAGCCTTAAAGTGTGTAGGGATTTTCTCTGTTACTTCTGAAAGGTGACGAATAGCTAACGTAGACATACTTTGATCAGAATACAGCCATCCCAAAGTACTTTTTACGAATAACAAGGAATCTTCTTCCTTATTCTTTTGTAGTAATTCAATTGCATAATGCAGATATTCTTCTGCTTGTTCGTACTGCTTTAAATAGATACAGCAACCTCCTAGCAAACTATTACAAAAGGCTGTTTTTACTTCATAACCTTCATACTTTGAAAAGATTGCTCTCGATTTATTTGCGTACTCAATAGAAGCGAGCATGTTATAGGTATGGTGATAAAAGGTAGCAATTCTATAGTAGAATTCAGCGTGTTCGATTTCATCTGGAATGTCTACTAATATCTTTTCTGCCAGTTTATAATGTTCCTCTGCCTCAGTAAAACTTGATATAAAAGTAGAATGAATGGATTTGAAAAAGTGATAATAGAAGCGTAGAAAATGGTCTGTAGGCATATCATAATCACTAATAGCATCAAAACTATTTTGTTGAATACCGAGACTATCTGTTAAGACTGTGTAACGAAATTCAAGTAATGAGTAATATAGTAACAAATTTTGATCCTGACGTTCTTGATTTGACTCAATGCTTAACTTATTAATTTTTTCATCAATTTTCTTTTTTAGATTAGTAGCTTTTACAACCTGTTGAGATAGCATAGATCGATACCAGTCGTTCAATAGAGAGGTTAATTGTTCATTGTCCTTTACAGAAACACTCACTATATATTCCCCCATTCTATAGAATTATCATAGTCCTATTAAATTGTAACTATCATAGCAAAATAGAAGGAAAAATGGAGGTATTTTACAATGTTTTTCAATAAAATTCATAAAAAATAATCAATTCATGTCGAATGTACCTAGAATTTAAGAAATTTCCTTTTCATAAAACGGATTCATTACGTATTCATTTTTAAATTAATTCATTGGGTACTATAGTATGTATTACCAAGAAATGTATAAACTTTGCGTATATAAATTAAGAAGAGAATAAAGAAAGTAAAAAAACTTGTAGGCATTCCTACAAGTTTTTTAGATAATGTAAAAAGGTGAGACAGACTATCTCATTACTCGTAACAGGGAAACTATCTTACTTATGACTTGATTTCATTATATAACGAGTATTAGCATTTAGAATTTTAATATTTGGGAATTTTGTGAGCTTAAGAAGAAGGTGCACTATTTTAAGGTCGTGTTCTTTTCGTTGATTAAAGGAAATTTAAAGACCGGTAGGGGATAACGTGCATAAAAGAGAAAATCTCCTTTAATCGTTCTGGAAAGATGGTTCTTAAAGCTATTTGTCTACAGAATAAACATTTCATGAATTTATTACCATTGGTGAAAGTAAATGAGAGACTCAATATATAAGCAAGAGCTTTGGTGAAGTAGCTATAAGAAGGGGATAGGTATAAATTTGTTAAAGTTCAGTGTAATTACCGGAATTTTCACCTTATTTTCTTTTCTGATAGGATAAGTCGAAGAAGATAGGAAGTTTTTCTTTAAAATAAGCTTTTTTGATAGGAAAAGATTTTCTTCATAACTAGAACAAATAAATGAATAAGTTCATATACTGTATTGTCGTTAAAGTAAGGCATTATTCTCTCTGAACCAAGGAATCACTAGCACAATATGTGATTCCTTTATTCTTAAGTATAATGTCTATGAATGATTTGAAATAAACGAAGAAATAAAATCTTTGTTAATGGGCAGTCACATGATTCTAGGTATAGTAGGTTCACAATTTAGACTAAAAAAGTTAATGTGTCTTTAGCTAAGAAGACTCCCACCTTAAGAAACAAGCAGTGAGTATGAGTAAGGGGGAATAGTTCAAAGCGTGGAATATTGTTTGATTTGGTTAACACATAAATTTAGCATCTCTGTACTGGTGTAAGAATTATAATGTTTATACCATTCTATTGTATTTTCTAAAGTCTGTTGTAGGGACCACTTCGGTTGCCAATTAAGCTTGAATTTTGCTTTACTAATGTCAAGGTTTAGTAAATTTGCTTCATGAAAATTCATTGGACCCATATTTTCTGATGTCCAATCCCCGCAACCCCAAATATCTAGTAAGCTCGTCACTAATTTTTCTACTGGAACAATATTGTCTAGGGATGGCCCAAAGTTCCATGCACCTGAAAAAATAATACCATTATTAATAATTTTTTCTGTGAGGAGTAAATACCCGTTTAAGGGTTCTAGTACATGTTGCCAGGGTCTAATAGCAGTAGGGTTTCTAATAATAATCTTTTTATTCGATTCTAATGCTCGTATACAATCAGGAATAATCCTATCTATTGACCAATCACCACCACCAATTACATTACCAGCTCGAACGCTTGCAATTATTTTCTTGTGGTGAGAAAATTTCTCTTCTGAAAAATAAGAATTTCGATAGGAAGAAATTAAAAGCTCACAGCATCCCTTACTTGAACTATATATGTCATGACCGCCCATAGGATCAATTTCACGATAACCCCAAGGCCATTCTTTATTTTCATAGCACTTGTCACTTGTCACCATAATTCCTATTTTAGCGGATTCATGTAATCGAATTGCCTCTAGTACATTCATAGTTCCTAGAACGTTTACCTCGTATGTTTCTCTAGGATATTCATAGGAATACTTAACTAGCGGTTGTGCAACTAAATGGAATACAATTTCAGGATTATAATCTGTAAAAACTTTATTTAGTTTACTAAAATCTCTTATGTCTCCGCGAATGTCTATTATATCATTTTGAAGATTGGTAACATTAAAGTTGTCATTTTTATTTTTAGGATCCAATGAATATCCAATTACAGTGGCACCTAATTCCTTCAACCATAGGGATAACCAAGAACCTTTAAAACCAGTATGTCCTGTAATTAAAATTTTCTTTCCGCAAAAAGCGTTATTAAAGTTTTTGTTTAACAATTAATCCACCTCCTTTAGTACAATATTTTTAGGGGATTAGATATAAATGTGTATTGTTTTTATACCAATTAATAGTTTTAATAATTCCTTCTTCAATATTAATTCTAGGTTCCCAAGAAAGAGATTCTTTAATTTTGTGAACATCTGCTTCAGGAACCCATCTTTCATTTGTTCTAGAGGAAATTGCACCGTAATTTGGTCTGGAATTGGTGTTCAAATGTTTGAATAATAATTCTACATAATGTTTTAAGGGATGAATGGTACCACTCCCAATATTAAAGATATCATTTTGTACAGTGGTATTTTCTACTGCTAGGATACAGGCATCTATTATATTTTCTATATAACAATAATCTCTTAATTGATTGCATAAAGTTAAATTTACATCTTTATTTTGTAACACTTGCAAGATAATATAGCTGAATATTTTATGTGGCTCCTCGGCCTCTCCGAATATGCCAAAAGGTCTTAGTGTTATAAGATTAATATTGTTTTCGCTTGCAATTTGATGGGCTAATATAGTAGCGGCAGCTTTGGTACATCCATAGATATCCACAGGAGTTAGTAGCATATTTTCATGAATAGGTTCCATTTTATTGCCGTATTCAGAACTACTGCCCATATGAATAATTTTTTTACAGTTTACTAATTTTGCTGCCTGAATTATGTTACATGTCCCTATAATATTTGTTTCTATAGCATGCATGTAGTCTGTATGGGCAGAATTTACACCATAGGCTGCCAGGTGAAAGATATAATCCGGATTAACTTTCTTTATTGCATCTTGTACTTGTTTTTTGTCTCGTATATCTATTTCATAGGTTTCAATATTTTTTAGAATATCGTTCAGTCTCCAAGAATTGGATGATGTTCTTATCAAAAGAACAATTTTTGCTTGTAAATTTAAAAGTCTTCGTACCAAGTGAGAACCAATAAAACCATATCCACCAGTAATAAGAAAAGTTTTATTTTTAAATGAAGTAATCATAGTGATAATCTATCCTTTATTAAGATGTATTTTTAGTTAATGGAATAAATTCACTTATTTTAACATAAGGAGAATATCAGTCTTAATTGTGATGAGGGAAGGAGTATTTAAAATAATTTTTTATTGTATTTGTATCAATTTGGCCAGCAAATAAAGGGGATGGGGATTTTTGAAAAGTCTCATTAAGGATATGACATGTCTTGTTCAATTGTTCAATATAAGGAATGTATATATGATCTAAAATCGTTGGAGGTAAGTCTAAAGTTTCATGTTTCCATAAGTCGAACTCATTTGGATTAATAATCTGCATACTTCCAAAATGAAAAGCAATTAATTCATCTTGATCAATAAGAACTTTGTTATCTGTTTTTGATATAGAACTGCTATTTAGAATTACATTCCAAGGTGCTGCATCAATACCTTTATGAGTCATGATTTTTATATTAGAAAAAATGTTAGGGATGTAATTTAAATATTTTTGGTCACCCCATCTATTCATTTCAACATCATAATGATTTTTGCAATATTCTAGGCATTTATCTTTCCACCATGTTAAAATTTCTTTACTATTTTGATCGTTTTTGAAGCCTACTAAACCAGCTTGGTATATACCGTGTATGCTTTCAATTTCAATAGAACTTCTTTGGGGGCATAGGAATATAGAGTATTTCCACCATTCATCAAGAATGATATTAGGTGCTGTAAAGAAATACATATCAGCATCACAATATATAATGTGATCAACTTCGGGATAAAGACTAAGGACATGTAGACAAAGAGGTGCTTTTAATGTCCAACAATATTCTTGTAAATTCCTCTCATTTTTTATACTGAGTAGTTCATGATTTTCAATATCTTTTACTGGAATGAGTATGGCGTGCTTTAATTTTAAGTTTTCTAATATTTGGTAAGTTGAATCATCCATACAACAGATCCATACAGTAAATTTAGTGTCGAGATTTTCTAAGGAATAATAAGAGGTCAATCCCTGAATTAATCGTTCTTTACTTATAATCATAGAAAAGTTCATAAAATGATTGGATTGATTCATTTTTCTTCTTAATTGTGAATCTTTATATAATGTTTGAGCTTCATTTATATCTTTTTTACTTAAAAATTGTTTTGTATTTTTATTGAATTTTTCTTTTAATTGCTTTAAAACAAATTGGATTCTCTCTAAATAAGGAGTGTAAATATGGTTTAATATATTGTTTGGTATTGAAATTGCTCCCAAAGACCATAGATCAAAATCATTTTCAGTAAAGATAGTAATACATGCAAAATGGTAAACAACTAGTTTATCATTTTCAATAAGTACATCATTGTTACTCTTGTCAATTTTGTAATCGTTATTATATATACAGTTCCAAGGCGCAGCATTTATACCTAAGTTATTGGAAATTTTTACTTTTGGAAAATAGATAGGGATATAATCTAAATACTTTTGGTCGCCAAACTTTCCCTCCTCAGGTTCGGCACTACACCAATCTATACATTTATTTTTCCACCACCTTACACTCTTTAGTCCATAGAGATCATTCTTAAATCCAATTAGACCAGCCTGATATTTACCGTACATTTTTTCTACCCAATCGCGATCTCTTTGGGGAGTAAGGAAAATAGAATGTTCACCCCATTCCTCAAAAATAATATTAGGATTAGAGAAAAAGCATAAATCACCATCACAATATAGAATAGATGGTAAATGGTAATTTACCAATAAATATTCTATTAAGACAGATTTTAAAGTCCAACAATATTCATTTACTTTTCTTTTTCTCTTAATTGCTTTTAGTTCACTATCTTCTAATTCTTCAACTTGTAAAAGGTTTACGTTAATTAGATTCATTTCTTTTAATAATGAATATGCAAAAGGATCTATACAACAAATCCACAATGTAAAGTTTTCTGAGTACTGCATTAATGATTGCTGTAAGGCAATGATTTTCAAGACATATTCACTACCTACAATGACACAGAAATGATTATTTAGATCATGTTGTTGATTATAGAATTGAGGGTTAATTTGTTTTTGAGTATTTTTAGGGGAGAGATTTGAAGTCTTAATTTCTGTTGAAAGCGGGTTAATTATTTTCTCATTAGAGGGGATATATAATCGAGGTAAACTTATTTTTTTATCATTAAAGCTCAATGTTTATTCAGTCCTCTCTACTAAAATTTATTAGGATTCCAACTTTCATCTACGGTTTTTAAATCTTTAGGTGTATCGACACTAGCCCAAAAATCATTGTGTTCATAGACTGCCAGCTCATTATCTTTTATTAAATTTCGGAGAGGATCTTCTTCTAGAACACAATCATCATTATTACCTAAATAATTGAATATTTCTTTGTTAAATACAAAAAACCCGCCGTTAATTACTTCATCAAGTAATGGTTTTTCTTTAAAATCAATAGCAATTCCATTTTCAACCGCTAATAGGCCATATTGACTATTCTTTTTAATTCCAGTTAATGTAGCAATTTTTCCTTTTTCTTTATGGAATGCTATTAGTTGATCAATATCTATATTGGCTAATCCATCGCCATAAGTTAATAAAAAGGTTTCACCCTGTACAAAGGGTTCAAGTTTTTTTAGTCTTGCCCCGGTCATTGTATCAATTCCTGTATCTATAAAGTGTATATTCCAATTTTCTAATTCCTGAAGTAGCGTATATTGACTGGTTTTAAAATTCAAACTAAAGTCATTCTCTTTCCAGCTAAAATCCATAAAATATTCTTTAATTTTCTCACCTTTATATCCTAAGGGCAAAATGAAATCAGAATGTCCATATTTTCTATACCAATTCATTATATGCAAGAGGAGAGGCTTTCCTTGAACTCGAACTAATGGTTTGGGAATGTCCTCTAAAATTCCTTGCATCCGTAGCCCTTTTCCGCCACACAAAATTATGACTTTCATAGATCTATTTCCTTCCTCTCTATATATTTTACTAATTTAAACTATGTAGCTTGTTTGATAAATGTATACACGGTTGTACCATAATGACAATCAACTACAAAAAATATGTTAAATTTATAATTCAAATGCTGATTAAATGTGGAGAATACGCACTGTAGTTTATCATCAATTGTATGTAAATTAGGTTGTTTTAAAAATTAATGCTTTAGTTTTATTTAATACTAATGAAAGAAATTGCTTGTTCGTAAGATAAAAGAGGGGGAGGGGGAGGGGAATTGAAGAAGCTTATAATGAAAAATCTAAGAAGACAAAATTATACTGAAAATAAGATAAAGTATGGAAGTAAGTAGTCATGAACATACTATGTAGCAGAATATACTGATTGTATAAATGATTTCAAAGAAATTAACTATTTAAAGGAAAAGTGAACAAATATTACATTTTACATTCTAGAAATCTAAAAAAGAGCACCGCATAAAGGTGCTCTAGTCATGGAATTAATTTTGTAAAGAACTATTGATCCTATAAAGAAGGACTTATGAATTATTATATGAACGGATAATGAATTAAGTGTGTATCAATTAGAGGGGAATTTTATTTCTCTACGCCTATTTTAATCTACAGACAAAATTATGTGAAAAGTAAAAAGAAAATTAATAAGTTAATGCTATTTTATTTAAAATATAATCCCAATCGGAATCATCACCTTCCCATCTATCCTGATAACGTGGGAGTTCAATTGAACAAACCCTCGGTATGCCCCAGTTTTGTTCAACAATATTAGATAAACCCTCCTTAAAGTTAACGATAAGAATATTAAAATCTTTATTTGTAATTTTGGATAATACGTTCTGTAATTCAACTGCTTCATCTCGATTTCCCCAAATTCTAATGAATAAAATGGATTCACTACTAGTTATTTTTTCAAGGAATTGATTAATTTTAGTGTCTAATTTAGCTTTAAAAGAAGGATAGATTACTTTCCAATCCTCATCTGAGTTAATAGGAAAGTCATGCATTGAAAAACAATTATAATAAGTGTCCTTTATACAGTAGGTAATTCGTTCTGCCCATTTAGTCTGATTATCAAATTCTGATTCAATAAGACCGTAACTTTCTGAACCTTCTATGACCATATTTTCCAACTTCATAAATTTTTCAAATCGATTTTGAAGTAATCTGTTTACATCTGAAAGTGATGGATAATAAAACCAATCTAAAGGTCCAGAAAATGTTCTTAGATGGTGCCTTTTGGTTTGGTTGGTAACTTGACACAATCCTCCTAAACTTACAATTACGCCATAGGATTTTTGTATATCTTCTAGGTTCATTCTCATCATCCTTTTTATAAAAAAATTTAAATTATCTGTTCAGTATATGTTGCAGTAATATATTGATGTGGACCTATATATCCAAGTATATAGAGCTAAGACATTCGTACAAACTTAAAAAGATAAAATTCCTAAGTTTAGAAATTTCATTTTTGATGTTATATCATGGAGTTGCCATTGGAATGAAAGTGGTAGGGATATTACACGAGGGTTATATATTCTCCAGTAACTTAAATTAGAAACCTGTCCTTGTTTACTGTAGTAAAATTGTAATCCTTTTAAAAAAATCCTTAGATAAAAAGAAAAATCTATTGGTTAGCATTTAACCAGTAGATTTTTCTTTGAATTAGCATCTTTTACATAATAATTATTGAAGAGGGATAATTCCATTAAGAAATGCTATTAAATCCCAGACTAATTTCTAATGGTCCCAGTGTCTTTTATTTTGACGTGTGTCTTTACATTTATTTTAGCCTCTACTAACGCTTGCAACCAATTTCCTTTTACTTTTTTCCACTCTTTATATTGATAGGCTCTAGCATATAGGGATAATCCGATTGGATCAATTTTATTCTGCTGTATTTCATTTAATATATTTTGTATATTATTATTAATTTCTTTTTGAATAGCACTTTTTAAATTATTTATATTTTTTTTATTATCATAGTGCGCCTTAATTAAAATCGGATTGGTTTTTTCTATTAAAGCTACATTGGCATTGATATCGAGATTAAATACAAACTTTCCGTTTTGAAAAGTAACATCTACCTTCCTTGTTGCGTTCTGTACGAAGATAGAAGTGTTTGTTTTTTTGTTGGATTTTTTAGGAGGAAGCGCAAGGTGTAGTATCATTCGGCCGTTACTCTTTGGCTTATTTATAAGGTTGAAAAATTTAACATCTTTTTTAGGGAGATGAGTTAAATATTTCCCTCGGCGATTTAAAAATGCAATTCCTACTGAGTCGATTCCATTATTTGTTTTTTTGATAATTGGAACAGTTTGCGTCATGCCTTCTTCATTTTGTTCTCTCATTAATTGTTGAATTGTAGAAGAGACGGATTGGTTATTTTGAATGGAGGATTCGATTACACCATTTATATAAGATGATAGTGATGGTTTACTAGGCTTATGAATTTTAAAAATTTCTTCTGCAGGTCCATCTACAAGTACTACTTTAGCATTAATGGTAGCGTAAGGATCACGGTAAGAAGAATCAAGTTCCTGCAACCAATTTGCTTCTTGCGCTAATTTTTTCCCAATTAAAATGATTTCAGCTTTGGAAGCTGTTATATAGCCCGTTAACTTCGTATCTATCTTACTGAATCCAGTATACACAGTTGATGCTTGTGTCCAATGTTCTATAGTACTTTTTGGCTGTTTATGATGAAAGAGTGGTATGCTTGTTCCAACTTTTATGTCTCCATTAGGGGTTCTATCCAAGCCGATTAACAGGATTAATGAAACCTTCTCAAGAGGAATTCTCTGACTACAACCAATTATATATACACAACAAATTACAATCCATATCCATTTTCGAATCAAAGTTGTTTCCTCCTAGTAACCCAAGTAAAAAGAATACTGTAAACGAAAAATAATATCGGTAATAGAATAAAGAAAATGATATTTAAGATATCCAGAAGAGAATATATAAAAAAATATTGATCCACATCGGGATTTAGGAAAATAAATAGGCCAACTATAAATAACATAAAAGCAAGCAGCGCCCAATTTCGGGCGTTTTTTTGAAGTGATATGGTCATAGATTCAAAACTGAAAAATAAATAAGGATATAAAGTAGTGGAGAATACAATTAAATAGTAAGCGATATAAATAATTTCTAATCGTTCCATGAAAGAAAAACGAACCCCTTGTAACAAATGAAATACGGGCCAAATTACGTCTTTTATCCCCTCGGGACTAAAGTATATATAAGAAAGAATAGTCACATATAGATAGAAAATCATGGTTCCAGTATTAGCTATTAGTAGTCCTTTTATGGCCTTTTGTTTTTTTTGTAAGAACGGATATATATAATATGCAATTTCTAAGCCAGCATAAGGAGTAATAGTTTCTTTTGTTGCCTTTACAATAGGGTATAATCCCTCTTTAAAAATAGGTAGTAGGTGTAAAGGGTTGTAGTTACTCTTTAGTGAAAAAAGAAGAAACAGTGGCATCCAAGTAGTGAAGAAGAAAACAAGCATAGAATAACTAGTAAGAGCCCTTAACCCACTCAGAGCTAAAATAATAAAAGGTAATAGTAATAATATGGTGATTTGATAAGCAGGAGTGGAAGGGAATATCCACACTTTTACAATATCAGTTGCCTTTAATAAAGTATTAAAGCCAGCAAAAAATAGATAAAAGGCATATAAAAGAAAAAGAATTGTCCCTATCCATTTACCAAAGTAAGTTTTTAAGATTTGTGAGAAATTTTTGTTAGGATTTTTTTGTAACATTAATATAATAAATACGCCGGTTATAGAAGTAGCTATCCATCCAAGAATGATCGAAATCCAGCCATCTGTACCAGCCGTAGTAGCAAGTGGGCTTGGCATAATTAACATACCAGATGCAAGTTGCAGTGAATGAATGAAAATAATAAATTCGAATAAAGTTACTTTTTGGAATTTAAGATTCCCCATGTGAACCACCTTCTTTTTTCTTTCTTTGTTTCGGTTGACCTGTACTAGAGCGGCTGGTAAGCATAGAAATAGGAAATCTTACAAAAGAATCTTTTAACTCTTGGAGACGAAATGGTGCTATTGGCAATCCGTATGGTGAACCATAAGAAGTTAGTGAAACAAAATGAGCAAATAAGAGCATTAATCCACTAACAATACCTACAATCCCATAAAAGTAAGCCAATAACATCATTGGAAAACGAATAAGGCGTATAGAACTCGATAAATCATAATTAGAAACAATAAATGAAGCAATGGCTGTAATAGATACGATAATAACCATAACGTTACTAACAAGACCCGCTTGAACAGCCGCCTGTCCAATTACAATCCCTCCAACAATTCCAATGGTTTGTCCAATTGGTTGTGGTAAGCGAATACCAGCTTCACGTAGCATTTCTAGTGTGATTTCCATTATAAAAGCTTCCAATAAGGGAGAGAACGGGACTTTGACTCTTGACGTTGCAATAGAAGTGTATAAATCTATAGGAATGATTTCAAAGTGAAAAGAGACTATAGCTATATAAAATGCTGGTAAAAAAATAGCTATAATAAATCCTGCAAATCGTAATAAGCGAAAAAATGATGCAATGAGCCAATGTATATTATAGTCATCTGGAGTCTGAAAAAATCCAATTAAATTCATTGGGACAATCATCGCGCCAGGAGATCTATCAACTAATACTGCTACTTTTCCATCAAGTATATGATTTGAAATAGCATCTGGGCGTTCGCTTAAATAAGCCTGTGGAAAAGGAGACCAATTTTGATCCTTTGTAAAATTGGATAGCTCACCAATGCTTAATACCGCATCTGTTTTAATTCTACAGATTCTGTTTTCTATTTCTTGGACTACGTCTGCGTTCGCAACATCTCCTAAGTAAATTAAATAGACTAAAGAAGTGGCCCGTTCTCCAATCGTCAGCTTTTTGATTTTTAACTCTGTAGAAGGAAGATATCGACGGATTAAGCCTATATTTTTTGTGGCATTTTCAATAAATCCATCATGGGATCCTTTAATAGTAACTTCTGAAATTGGTTCTTGAATTGCTCTTTCTGCCCAGCCTTTTGTATTTATTAGAAGTGAGCGCTTTTCTCCTTCCATAAATAGAACACATTGACCCTCAAGTAATCCTTCTTTAATTTCATTCCATGTATATACTATTTTGGTATGAGTAGCAATAATATTAGAATTAAATATTTGACTGTCTTCATTTACTTCTTGTAATAGTGGTGTAACAACATTGCCTTTTAAAGCGACACCATCAGTAAGACCTTCAAAGTAATATAGTAAAATATTCGTGTTTGTTTTTAATTGCAAAGGGTGTTCAATTAAATCTGCACTAATATCAAAGATATTATCTAATGTATTTTTAAGTTCTTTTAAGTTACTTGTTTGGATTTTTACAATGTTTTTATCTGTTTTAGTTTCTAAGGCCTCTTCATTTAAGGACAAAATTGACACCTCTTTAATATATAACGATTAGTTGTATTTATTATTTTTATAAGATGGAATTTTATTCACAAATTTAAACAAATTGGGAATGGGAATTAATAATTGAGAGCAAAAAAGTAGAGGTAATTTGTGGGGAAATCTAAGTATCAAGATAGAATTGAAATTTGAATGATTATAATAAAAAAGAACCCTTGATAGGCTCTTTTTCATAGTTGGTAAATATGTTGTCAACAATAGAGGATAATTAAGGTAGTAATTTAGATGTCTTTAAGTTAATCAGCTGAATTTTGTAGGAAGAATTGTTTTTTCATACCTTAATGCTCGATTAAAAAGGATGTTACATTAATTTGGGTGTTCTAGTGTATTTGAACTTTGCATGCTAACAAATTTTGTTTAGGGACAAAATGTTTTTTGAATTAACAGAAAAATTAATGTGCAAAATTCCTATTGGTTATTTTGGTAGGTATCAAATATTTCTTTGGCCTTATTTTCTTGATGTTACCGTACATTTATATGTTTCTAAGGGAAAGAATTACTTTCATTTTTATTACCCTCTATTGTTTGATTAAGATGGTAACATGAAAATGAAACGTTTACAACCAGAAAATAGAGAAAAAATATTAAAATACGACTTTTTTCGACAATTTTCCCGCGTTGATATCCAATATTTTTATAGGAAAAGGTGGAGGGAAACGTACCTTTTCCTATAAGATGTTTTGTAGGAATTAGATATAACTAAAGTAATAATAGCCTAAAATTAAAATGAAATTCAATGAATTTGAGCCCAAAGTCATAAAAACCATTTATAACGTTATAATTGAATTTTGAACCGTAAGAGTTGTAAAAGTATGGTCAAACTTTAGTCCACTTTGCGTTTCTTCCTTTTGTAACTAGCTTAATATGGCCAAATAATTGCAAGGAATTTAAAGCCTTACTAATTGTACTCTCTGCAATGTCTGGATATCTGTTACGAATACTTTCCTTAGTAAAGGGTTGTTTTTGTTTAAATATAAAATCCTGAATTCTCTCAACTTTAGTATGCTTACATATAGAATCTAGAACGGTATTATGCAGATCTTTGTAAGCCTCTAATATAATAGTTAAAAACGTTTTTAACCAAAAGCTACTATTATGTTCCTCGCAGTACCAATTTACCGAAGATTTATAAATCGAATTGTAATATTCAGATTCATTTTTCTTAATATACTTATCCAAACATATATATTTTACAAATGTATGTCCACTCTTAATTAGCAACAACTGCATTAACATAAATGCTAGCCTGCCATTACCTTGATTGAAAGGGACTATGCAATAAAAATTTAATATAAAACGAGCTATTAATAAAAGCGAATGTAGCCCCTTACTAGTATTTAATGAGTTGTATTGATCACATAATTGCTCCATAAACTGTGGGATAAGTTCATGTGGAAGAATGCGGTAACTATTCAAGTGCATTCCATGCTCAGGAATACCTGGAATAATAAAAGGTTTTTCACGCCAATTGGCACTGTCAGAGGTAATGTAATGTATTAGTTGAAAATGTAATTCCTGTATAGTTGCTGGATTAATTGATAAAGTACAGGAGTTTTTATGTACAAAAGAAAGTGTTTGATAATAACAAAAAATAGCATCTTCCGAAATGTTTTGAGGTACTATATCATCTAAAATAAGTTCTTTTAATCTTTTATGAGGAACTTTTATATCCTCATAAATAGTAGTGAAATTTTTTATGTAATGTAACGGTATAGTTTTTTCTAAACTATTAAATATTTCAGGGTTTTGTTCCTGATAAGCAGCTAATTTTCCTTTGAACTCGCTAATTTCACTTATTAAATTGATTAACCTCCTTTTTAATTCAATATTTTTATACTTATCATCAAAAAAGTCTCTCATTTTTGTTCCCCCTGTAACCCCTTAACACGTTGTTGCATACATCTTTCCATTCTAAAGGTATTTCATGACATCATTGTGAAATAACGACATTTTTGTTTTGATTTTGATCGTGTTTTAGAATCTATATTTTCATTTGAAAATAAAAATATAGGAATTATAAAGAAGAATCGTTAGGATTCAATTTTAATAGGCATAATCCTAACATCAAATGTACAAATGTACAATAAAAAAATAAAAAATATAAAAGAATCGACTCATTTGAAAGATTATTAATTAAGTGTGAGTATAGATGTGTTTTAGTTTAAGTGTAAATATTGAAGTGGTAATAAAGTTTTCATGGATGAAAAAATAGATAAGTCATTAATTTGTGACAGTTATGTGCCTAATCTATTCATTTGCTATTATGAGAATTCTAAAATTAAATCTAAACGAGCTTAATTTTCTATATTTAGCATAAAGATTAGGAGAGTAAGTTGATGAAATGTATCATTAAATATAGAAATATGTAACGTTTCATACTTGTATTGTAAAATATTTTGACATAAGTTAATTTAAATACTAGGTACAGGAACATTTAATAAAAATTCAGTATTGTACCCTTTAAACGTTTCACCCTAAAAACGTTAGTATTAAACCTCAAGCATACTGAAGTTTTTCCCTTTGTTTCTGTACCTTATTAGGTAAAAATAATACAATAAATTGGTAGAACGTTATGGGGAAAATTGGATTTTTAATTCTCTTTCTTATCTTACATAATCAATCTCTTGATGATTTGTTTAAAATAAGGATTAACAGGGTAGGAGATGACTATTAAAAAGGACTATAAAGTTAAGTTGGACAAACGATCAGGGAAACGAAAGGTTAATTTCGTCGTGTAACTGAGAAGCTCCCACTTTATGTTTTGCTAAGTGGTGGGTAGTTCATTCTGCCTGGTAATTTTAATATATGAGTTTGAACATCCTGAAGCAAATCAATATATAAATTACAGTAGTTATGTGGTTATAGGAGTAAATGTCTAAGATTAAAGGATTTTTGTGCATTCACCATGTGAATATAAACAGATTATTTAATGTGTTTTTTAGGGTTTAGAAAATATGTGTGAATTTAGCCTTGGAAATGACTTGTTTGTATGTTATATAGCAGAAATGTGAAGTCTGGAAGAGACTGATTTAATCAGCTTCTTCCAGACTTTTTTACTTTGAAATTGTATTTTTTTAGCATGAGGATAAATATAATTCTTTAAATTAATATTTGAATTTTTTGTGAAACAATGTAAGGATTTTATTCCTCTATTAATACATAATGTTACAAAATAGAGTTATTGTATTTATTTTATTAATATATGAGATTAAAAATAATAATAAATGTATCAATATATGAGAGATATTAGTATATTTAATAGCAATTTGTTCATTTATCTCTATATTGCTATTATATTAGCGATAACAATAATATATTGGGGGGACAAGAATGAATTTGGAATTAACATCTAAATTTGAAGGATTAAGAAAAAGTAAAAAAGGAATTGGTGCCTGTATTTTAGCTGTAGGGGTGACGGCTATTACAATGATTCCTCAAAGTGCTTATGCACATGGATTTGTTGAAAAGCCAAGCAGCCGTGCTGCTTTATGTAGTCAGAATTATGGAGCATTAAATTTAAATTGTGGAAATATAATGTACGAACCACAAAGCTTAGAAGCACCTAAAGGATTCCCAGATGGTGGACCGATTGATGGGAAAATCGCTTCGGCAGGAGGACTGTTTGGAGGGATTCTTGACCAACAAACATCAAATCGCTGGTTCAAAAATACGATTAAGGGTGGAGCAAATACATTTACATGGAAATATACAGCTGCACATCCTACAAGTAAATGGCATTATTACATTACAAAAAAGGGATGGGATCCTAATAAACCATTAACACGTGCTGAATTAGAACCAATTGGAACTGTGAAACATGACGGTTCTGCCGCATCAAATAATTTAACACATACAATTAATGTACCAACTGATCGCAATGGTTATCATGTTATTTTAGCTGTATGGGATGTAGCAGATACGTCAAATGCGTTTTATAATGTAATTGATGTAAATCTAGTAAATAATGAAACTCCCGATACAGTAGCTCCAAGTCAACCAACTGGATTAAATGCGTCTAAAGTTACTGCCAATAGTGTTGCACTAACATGGAAGGCTTCTACGGATAATATAGGTGTAAAGGAATATCAAGTGTTACGCAATGGGGAAGTAATTGATACGGTATCAGGTACAACATTTATTGATAAAAAACTAAAAGAAAATACGGAATATACCTATACAATAAAGGCGTTAGACTCTGCTGGAAACATATCAAAAGAAAGTGAAGAACTAAAGGTTAAGACAACAAATGAAATCCCAGATATAGAAGCTCCGACTCAACCGAAAGGGTTACATAGTATGAGTACAACAGCGACCACTGTTGATTTGATGTGGAGTCCGTCTGAAGATAATGTAGGTGTAGATCATTATATTGTATATAGAGAAAGCTTTGGAGTTATGAATAAAATTGGGACAACGGCTAATACATCCTTTATGGATAAAGAATTAAAGGCTAATACATCGTATAAATATGTAGTGACGGCGGTTGATTTAGCTGGAAATGAATCTAGTAGAAGTGATGTATTAAATGTAATAACAAAGTCAGAGGATTCCACATATGAAAAATGGGATGCAAGAAAAGCATATACAAAAGGTGATAGAGTAGTACATGAGGGAAAAGTGTATGAAGCAGTTCAAAATTATCAAGGCAATGGTGACACAAATTGGATTTTTGCCCTATCGCTTTGGAAGCCAGTTTTGAATAAATGATAAGCGGGAAAATGTAGTTAAAATTTTTGGATTTTTCTTTGAAAGTAAAGGGTTGTTCCAAATATAAATCCCTTAATGATTTAAATGATATGCTAATAAATTTAATCATCATCCTAATGTTTACGAAATGAAATCAGAAAGGAATCCCAATGGTATTCCATCAAAAAGGAACTCCAATGGGATTCTTTTATTTTCTAATTTGTAATAGCGTATATTTTCACAGTGAATTTGCTAGTGGCACCAATTGGACTTGCGATATAATATTTAGTATTTTTGTAAGCCTCAGTCCTAGATCCATGTGAAATATTTTTCCAACGAATAGAATCGGTACCTAAGGAAACATCAATCATTACATTGAAAGAGATAGTAGAAGGATGATCTTTCTCTGAAGGCTCAATAACCCATTTTAATTCTTTAGTCCCTACAGGTAAATTATCAATTTTAAAGTTTTGACTAGAACGATTTTTTTGTCCAGATAAAGGACTAGATTCGGATGGGATTTGCGAAATTAATATCTCTTTTTCATTCGAATGTACACCATTTAATTTAATGATACTATCAATTAAACCTGGTCCAGGAAAATCAGCTGCGATAATACCAGAATGTCTAATTCTACCTTGTAGTAAGAGTTCGGTCCCAAGTGTATTCATCCCACTATAATATACTTGCCCATTTCTGTCGCGGGGGAAATCACTCCACGCATCAGTGAAATTTGTTTGAATTAACTTAGGACTACTATCAGTATTTCTATTCTCTTTTCCGCTTGCAACAAACCAAGGATATACATTATTTAAAAATGCGGCTGCACCACCCGTACCACTAAAATGATTAAGATATATTTTTCCATAATTATAGTTAGTATTTGCACTTTGTAAATGGGTTTTTATCGCATTCCATTTTTCATATATTTCGTCTGGTCCGCTTCCAATTTCAAATTTATCTTGTATATTTAAACCATCGTAATCAATACCGTACAATTTAGAGGATGTAAAGTTTTGTAAGATTACAATTTTACCCCGGATATCACCTAGAGTAGGGTTGTTTCTGTCTATAGTGGGTACGGAATTAGGATTCCAAAAATATGAAGCATTAACGTTTTTATATTTTAAAAATATCTCCTCAAATGATAGAGATCCACTTTCGGGAGTAGTTTCTTCTTTTAAGCGCATTAAAATTGTTTCTGTCGGATAATCTTTCAAAAATTTAAGTGCTTCTTTTAATACATCTTCAAATACTACTTTTTGATTGACAATACCATGGTACATTGAAAAAGAATCTTTTACACGTTTAACACGCATATCTACATATCGAATTCCAGAATTTAATTGTTGGGGTAGACTCATAGTTTGATTTCTTGTCAAATTTTCATCAAGAAAACTTGCTCCATGTAAAGCCATTGTACCATGAGTTCCTGGAATAGATATTTCACTTAATTTTGTTGAATCAGCTACTTCTGACATCCACGATGGATTCTGATAACCTATATTGGATTCATAGGAATAACCTGGATGACTATCAGCTAAAATAATAGATGGTGTACTTAAACTAGCTAGTGTAAAACAAGTGAGTATGCTAACTTTAAAGAAATTTTTCATTTTTATTTTAATCATTATATCTCTCCTGACTTTTAAACAATAGCTATAATAAAATGGTTCTTTACTATATTTATTGTTTATTATTCCTAATGCAATGAATTTTTGTAATTGAAAAAGGGGTAGTGAGCTAACTTGAGATATTATTAGTTTACTGTAATGAATTGTATCTAACAGCCAAACGGATTCTTAAAGAATGGAAGCATAGAAAGGTAAAAAATAAGCTTTTTGCTGTATTGTATACAAACAAAACAGAAGCCTTAAAAAGACTTCTATTTTGTGACATATTATGAATGATAAAGTGGTTAACACATTAAGATAATGTGAGTGAGTGGTAAAAATCTATTTATAGCTGTTTCAGGAATTTCTTATAACAAGGCTAGTTAGGAAAAGTGGACCCTATAATACTAATAAAAATTAAAACATTCTACTCATTAAAACTTAGACTAACTACAGTTGCGATAGATTGGGCTGCATGTTCCCAGCTTCCATCTATAACTTTACCAATCTGCTGACCAAGTGCATTTAAATCATTTGGATTAACTGGAATTCCATTATAAGCAGCAAGAATTGATAAAAGTGGAGCAGCAAATGGTGTCCAACCACCTCTATCAATACTAAATACAGGCTTATCTACTACTTTTCCATCTTGCACAGTAAACTCATAATAAAATTGATCATCTGGACGGAAACTTAAATGATGAGAAATTTGTCCCTTAACATATTTTTTTCCTGCACCTAGATTTACTACTTCTATTTCTTTTACGTTAAATTCATGCTCAAATACTTTTATTTTTTTGACTTCTGGACCATTTAAGGCAGCATTAACTGCTGTTTCTAAATTATTTTGTGCTAATGGTTGAATACTCATTTGTGCCTCGTTTTGTTGGATAGAAGCCTCTTTTTCTGCAGCAAACACTGATGTGGTAGCTAGTGCACCTGTAGCTAATGTAGCTGCAAGTGCTGTTGTCATCATGATTTTTCTTTTCATCTTCATAGTTTTTCTTCCTCTCTAAAAGTTTTGATATATAATCTTTTAAAGACTGACATTGTGTAATATTTTATTTCATAATGTACAAAAAACTGGTTTAAGAATTATGTCAGAGAATTAAAATTAATTATATATGTAATTAAGATGATATCTATCTACACATATTTTTTCAATTTTTCGACAAATGTAATGGTAATGACTTCTTAAGAGTCAATTTAGTACCTTGTTTATCTATAGAAATTCTATAAATAAACTAATTTCATAGTGAATGTAATATATTTGATATCAAATGTCTTACATAATGCTATAAAATTTCACAATTTTTTTCATTATATTATATGGCTTGGGTTGGGACCTATTTTAATGGGATTTTTTCAATTCATATGGGATGGTATTTTTGCGAATATAAAAGCTAAAACAATATACAACCCAGGATTAGGTGCGGTTGTATTACTACATGTTCCGATTGGTTATGCATATATGAGATATGTTCTTTTACACAATTTAGCTACAAATTTGGATTGGATATTAGGGATAATCTATTTTCTAGTAGCTACCTATTTTTTAATTATAAAAGGAAATATGTTACTGAAAAGTAAGGAGACAATTCATTATTTTTCTAAAAAGTAATTAGGTCCGTACAATGCTACGTTAAAGTGATTCAGATTTTGGATGCTGAAGAGAGTACAAGTGAATTAAAAAAGAAAGGTGCGTAGGCGCCATTCTTTTTTTGATAGAGATTTTTGTATTTTTGGGTAGCGCTACATTGCATCTAGCTAAAATTTTATAGTACCCCCAGAACGAAATTTTGTGCTAAATTGCAACAATTCTTGATGTTTGTACAGAAATCAAAGAGATGGCTAACGTATATCTTTTCTTCTTTTCTATTTCTGACAGACGATAAGCATCTAATGTTTTAGCTTCAGCAGCCATTTGTTGTATTTTGGTTGAAGAAAAGCTTTCAAGAAGGTAAACAGGTATTTTTTGATGTATTAACCAATCGTAATGCAGAATTAACTCTTTTAAATGAAATAAGGAGGCACGTTTGGCGTCTTCTTTGAGACGATTCCAAGGGCTATAAAAGGTGTCAGGTTCTGTTTGGAATAAACAATCTATTTGTCGTATTTGTTGTTCATGTAAGGACTCATATACTTGCTCATAAATTAAACGATACGATTTGCGTCTTATTTCATTAGCCGCTTCTTTAAAAGTGTTATAAACGGGTAATTCATATCTTTGATGTATTAATTCTTCAATAGCTGCATTAATTAAATCGGCTGAATCATCTTTGCTTCCGGCTACATGTTTCATTGTATCAAGCATGATTTGACGAGCATTATGATCGAATTGTTGAATTTTTAGATATTGTCTTATAAAATGATAATGTCTTTTTATAGTACGTGTTTTACTGTATGCTTCCCATTCGGTTTCAATAGGGATGGGTAATTGAGCGGACTGAGCAATGTGTTTAATTATAATTGGAGGTATATCTGAAATACGTGTAAAAAAGCCAAGATTTTGTACAGTCTTTAGCAAAATTAGTAATGCTAGTTGCTGTAATGTTCCTTTTGTTTTCATACTTGTCCATTCTATTTCACTTCTGGTTGGTGTATATACACTCCTTAAATCTTCTGTACTTAGATTATGTTTGATTCTTGGATATATCGTATCTTGAATACTAGGCATAACTAATCCCCCTAGAATCTATATATGTTTCAATATTCAACCATCTTAATTGTAAAATAAAAACCTATCCGCAGATAGGTTTCTTGTTTATATTTATCATATCAATTTGAATATTTCTCCAGAGTGGCCCCTCATACCTTGAATCGTTTCCGAACCCCTACATACACATTATATTTTATTCCATAACTCTCTAACTTTTGTTCATGATAGTCTGATATTGAAAAAAATAAGCTTTGGAACAAGGGACTTAGCTCGGCTGTCTTAAGGCTAATTTGTTAGCTATCAAAAGTAACGATTAACTGAGAAGCCGCCACTTCAAACAGTCCGTTAGGACGTTAAGTGGCGGGGAGTTCACTATTAAAACCATAATCAATAAGATTATCTATATTAAGAAAATTATTATAAACACAGTTTTAAGTGTTATAGAAAATTTACTTTCATTTCCCTCTAAATATTGATTCAATGGAATTGTTTATCGTATTTTTTTATATCTTGAATAATTTCATCATAAGGAGTATTTTCAACACCTGAATATTTTTTGAGAACTTTCCCATTTTTGTCAATCAGATAAAAACTTGTGCCGTGTATAACTTGTGTATCATTTTCTGGCTTAGTTACAAGTGATTGGAAGTTTTCTTTAGCAAACTTTTCAATATCTTCTCTTTTATACCCCGTGAGGAAATGAGTCTTAACTCCATCCATTTCATAGACCTTCATAAATTCTGTTATTTTTTCTGGTGTGTCTACTTCAGGATCAACACTAAATGATACAAATTCTACATCTTTAATCCCGTCCGTATTCAACATTCTCTGGAGTTTTGCCATATTTGCTGTCATAGGTGGACAAACTGTTTGACAACTTGTAAAGAAAAAATCAGCTATCCAAATTTTATTTTTCAACTCAGCTGATCCAAATTGCTTCCCATTTTGATCTGTAAATGAGAACTTTTGCACATCCCAATTTAGTGAATTGTTAAGTTCTGCATTCTTGCATGCTCCTAGAGCTATAACTGTGAATATAAGTATAAGTAATCTAATGAATTTCACTTTTTTCATATGTATGTATCTCCTTTCAATATTTATTGATTATACGAAATGGTTACATGAACTCCCCAACACTCTGTAGCATTTACCCTGATTAATTTTTATATTTAATAGCTACTATCGAACTAATTTTAACATAACCGAATGAATCCCCTTGTTCCAAGGTATTTATAATAATACTAGTATGCATATAGCTTCCTCTTTGATGTTTATAGTTCACAAGGCTGCTCATAATTAAGATAGTTGGTATGTCATTATTACATACATTGCTTCTTTATTTTACGAATTATAATAAAAGGTTAAAGGTAAAGTAAAACAAAAAGATATTATCTAGTAATTTGTTATACAAAGCGTGATATCTGATAAGAAGTGTTTTATGTAAGGAAAAATAGGTAGTCCATTAAAGAACTTGTTAACTATACTAGTAATAAATTGATCTCGACATGATCCTTGAATTAATATCCTTCATAAGATTGAAAAAACACCATACATTTGGATAACGTGTTAAATAAGAGTTAACTATAGTATAAATTAAAGATTAAATTATACATATTGAGAAAATATTTTAGAGATTGAATATTAAGATTTCCCCTATTAATATGAAAGGATAATCTGTAAGCATGTCCCTTATGTAGAAAAGAGATAGGACTATTTCTATCTCTTTTTGTAATGCTGGCAGTTTATATATCTTTAATCAATTATTTACAAACATGTAAAGGAATGTAAATTATACCTGATATATTCCTTTTATTAAGTCAACTTAGTTAATTGATTCTAGAATTTTATAACATTAGGAGGATAGCAAATGAAAAATTATCAACTTACACAGATTTTAAGAGAAAAAAGAAATATTGAGAAAAATTATTACGAATTTTTGCATGAAACGGACCTAAGTATGGGAATTTATGAATTGAAAGCAGGTTCTTTAGATATGCAACAACCACATACAGAAGATGAAGTATATTATATTATCAATGGCAAAGCACAACTTGAAGTAGAGAGTGAAAATATTTTTGTTGAATCTGGTTCTATTATTTATGTAAAGGCTAATATGAAACATAGATTTCATACTATTGAAGAAGATCTCACGGTACTTGTTTTCTTTGCACCTGCTGAATATTCTTGCGAAAAAGATTTTAAATTACAACGATAATTGCATAATAAGAAGGTGAAAATGAAAGTCTTTTTATCAAGTTTGTTTAAATTAGACAACAACTAATTATAGGCAGGTATGTTATTACATTAAAGAAAAATAAACTTTTTCAATAAATAATAATCAATAGAAAAAAACTAAAATGTTAAAATTAGTAAATTTATGTTTAAAAAAGGTAAATCTTACGGCATTTTTAATGAATTCTTGTTTGTTTTTTCAAGTAAAAATATCTAGTTGCATGCCTTTCAATTTGAGAGTTTTTGGTATTTTTTTACATAAAAATATATTTACGGAAAAATATTTCTAAATATTTCTAATCTATTGAACAATCAAAAGTTTTAGTATACGATTACAACGTGTTATCAAGATATACAGAGAAGAAAAGGAGATTACATATGAAAAATAAAAAAATTGGAATCATCATGAGAAAAGGTTATAGCATTCATGGTGATCATATTGAAACTGCAGGGAGAATATCTGATGAACTTTACTTGTTTACGAGTGTATCAAGTAAAACAATGGATGCGCGCTTTAAAGAAGTAATTGTACTTGAAGAGGCTTCTGAAATAGATGCTGAAAATTATATTTTTACAAAAGGAAAAGAAATAGGAATTAGCTTTTTTGTAACTTGGCAAGAAACTGATATTGTCTTAACTGCTAAAATTAATGAACGCTTTGGGAATAAAGCGTTATCTGTTGAAGCTGCTACGACATCTCGAGATAAATCAAAGCAGAGAGAATTTATGTTAAAGAATTCTATTGCTAGTCCTAAATTTGCAAAAGTTAATTCTATAGAGGATGCAGAGAAAGAAATAGAAAATATTCCTTTCCCTGTAATCATTAAGCCTACTATGGCTGCTAGCAGTGAATCTGTATATTTAGTTAACAGTTTAGAAGAATTGAATAATTCATTAGAAAAAATTATTAATCTTTCTAAAACAAATAAAGGATTCTATTTTAACCAAACACAACAATGTGTGGCATTAGTAGAAGAATTTCTGACTGGGGAAGAAATTACAGTTGATGGAGTTGTTTTAAATGGAGAATTTTACCTTGGTGGAATTCACAATAAAAATAAAATGATGGGTCCATATTTCGAGGAAGATGAATACACTTTACCGTATATTGGTGTAGATGAAGATATAGTTGTTAATATTGCTAAAGAAATATGTGGAAAATTAGCTATTGAAAACAGTTTATTTAATGTAGAACTACGCCGAGATACGCAAGGGAATTTTAAAGTTGTAGAATTTAGTACTAGAATCAGTGGCGGGCATGTTTATCGTAATATACGTGATGTACATGGAATTGATTTAGTAGCCGTTAATATTCTTGGTTTATTAGATTGCAAAGGGGATATTATGGAATTCTTCTTAACTAGATCTACAACACCAAAATCTTGTACTTGTATTAAATTTGTATATAGATCTGGAATTATAAAGAAAAATGAATTGGGAATTGTTGCTGAACAGCCAGAGTATAAGGCGTACTATCCTGTAGCAAAAGTAGGAGCTGAAGTATATCATGCTCCAAAAGGATTTGATATAACGGGCTTACTTTCATTAAGAGCACCATATAATGCTAAATCTGATGTGGAAAAATTGCGCCAAAGAGCTAGAGTATTAGATAATCAATTAGATATAGAATTAGAAATTCCGGTGCATGCATAAAAACTTAAGTAAATCTGGTTGTTATATTCCTTGTCTTAAACGAGGAATATAACCGCTAGATTTATTGGTAAAGTATTTAATAGTAGCGATTAAAAACCAAGTAATCCTATGTGCATTAACATGGGGGAGGAGTGGAAAATATTATGAATAAAAGAGTATCTATTTTGGGAGCACCTACTTACTTTGGAGCTAGTATAGGAGGGGTTGACCTTGGACCATTTGTTGTAAGATATGGTGGTGTATCCAAACAATTAACTGAAATCGGAATTGATTTTGTTGATTTAGGAGATATTTCTCTTCCTTCAACCAATAATGAAAATTATGGAATTATCAAACAAGACTTTACAAATGAAGTCATTAATATATGTGAAAATATTGCTTCAACAGTTGAGAACGAATTAGAAAAAGGGCATTTCCCATTAGTTTTAGGCGGAGATCATAGTATTGCAATTGGTACTGTTACTGGAATTCTTAGAAAAATACCACGATTGGGAGTAATCTGGTTTGATGCTCATGGGGATGCAAATACATTTGAAACATCGATTTCTGGTAATATTCATGGGATGTCTTTAGCAATTCTCTTAGGATACGGTAACGAAAAATTTAAAGATTTTCTAGAGAAAGAATCTAAAATTGATCCAAAGAATATCGTACAAATAGGAGTTCGTGATTTAGACCCTGGGGAAGAAGAGTTTCTCAAAAATTTAGGAGTAACAATTTTTACAGCAGACGATGTGAGAAAGCATGGAATAAAAAACATTATGGAAAAGGCGATTAAGATTCTCAATAATAATACAGATGCAGTTCATCTAACATTTGATTTAGATGCTTTAGATCCTGAATTTGCTCCTGGAGGAGGATTAGCTGTTCCACATGGTTTAAGTTTAGATGACACAAAAGAAGCAATTGATATGTTAAAAAATAATACAAACCTAATAGCGGCAGAGTTCACGGAAATAAACCCTATATTAGATATAGATAATATTACTGTCAACACAACAATTGAACTTATCACTGGACTTTTAAGTAAGAAGGTTACTATGTCTAAATAAAATGCTTTCTGAAATTAATTTTAAAACTATAAAAAATAAAATTATATACGAGAATTAAAAAAAACGAAAAGGACGAGTCAAATGAATAATAAAATCTATGATGTTATTGGAATTGGATTTGGGCCAGCAAACCTAGCTTTGGCAACTGCTATTGAAGAAGAAAATAATTCAATGGAAAGAATTTTTTTGGAAGAAAAAACGCACTATCAATGGCATCCGGGGATGCTTTTAGAGAATACAAATATTCAAATTTCATTTTTGAAAGACCTTGTAACTCTAAAAAATCCTAAAAGTAAATTCTCCTTTTTAAATTATCTACATGAAAATGAAAGACTAAGCGATTTTATTAATCTCTCAGAGTTTTATCCGTCACGACTTGAATACAATGATTATATGTCTTGGGTTGCTTCTCAATTAGAAGAACACGTTTATTATAGTCGAACAGTAATTTCAGTAGACCCTATTATATCTGAAGATTCTGTCGAATTATTAGAAGTTATTGTGCAAAATACAGAAACTAATCAATTAGAGAGCTATATTACTAAAAATATTGTTTTGGCTACGGGTGGAACACCAAGGACGCCAATACATATTGAAATGAATAATAGTAGAGTATTTCATTCAAGTCAATTTAAAAACAAAATTAATAACTTTAAACAAAATGATGCTCATAAGTTTTTAGTTGTAGGATCAGGACAAAGTTCAGCTGAATTATTTTTCCATCTAATCAATAATTATCCGAAATCAGATATTACGGCAACGATGAGACCTTTCTCATATAAAGCTGTAAATGAAAGTAAGCTTGTTAATCGTATATTTGACGCTAATATGATTGATTTTATTTATTCTTTACCAGAAAAAAATCGAGATGCTTTATTAAAACACCACAGTGATACTAATTATGCAGCTGCGGATGGAAGTTTAATAAGCCAAATTAATAAAGCTTTATATAACCAAAAATTTCATGGAGAAGATCGTTTTAGAATAAAACCATTTTTAGAATTAACGGAGATAAAAACACTGTCTGATAAAGCGGTTGTTTATTACAAAGACATAGTTAAACATACAGAAGTTGTTATTGAAGCTGATGCTGTAATTCTTGCTACTGGGTACGAAAGTAAAAAGAACCATCCCTTATTAAAAAATCTTAACTCATACATTTCAGATAGTATTGAAGTTTCCCGAAATTATCGTTTAGAAACAACGGATAAATTTAAACCTGGTATTTATTTGCAGGGTGTAAATGAAAGCACTCATGGATTGAGTGACACTTTATTATCTAATTTATCTATTCGATCAAATGAAATTTTAAAAACTGTACAAGAAAATAATTCATTAACAGAAGAAAAAACTAAAAACGTGGTTTCATAATATAGGGGGTCTAAAGATGCATATTGAAAAGATAAATCCACAGATTTTCACAAATGAATATGATATTATGTGTCAACGATTATTTCCGCATTCAAATAAATTGTATGATTCACCATTCGGTGCAATGTGGGGAATCATAGAACCTGGAGAAATTTCTAAAATTCATGGACATCATGAAGTTGAAACTTTTATTATCTTTAAGGGTGAAGGAATAGTTAAAGTGGGTAAAAAAGAAGAACCTGTTACGCAAGGGGACGCCATCTTTATTCCACCATTTGAAGAACATAGTTTGAAAAATACAACAGATGAAAATTTGATATTCTTCACCATATGGTGGGAAAATGCTTTTAGTAAAAAAAATAGCAAGAAGTTAGATTCAGGTAAAAAGAAATATTTAATAACGGCCACACCACCAACACCTAATGGTGATTTACATGTGGGGCACCTATCTGGTCCATATACAGGAGCTGACATTTTAACTAGATATTTAAAACTTAAAGGAAATGAAGTCTTTTATATGAGTGGGGCAGATGATCATCAAAGCTATGTGCCGTTTAAGGCGGGACAATTAGAAAAATCTCCTAGAGAAACGGCAGATCATTTTGCTAATGAAATTGAAAAGACATTAAGACTAGCAGAAATTAATCCGGATATTTTTGTAAAACCTCATTTTTCAACATTCCATATTGAGTTTGTCAAAGAGTTTTTTGAAAAACTTTGGAATGAAGGTAAATTAGTAGAAAAAGAAGTCGACATTCTATTCTGTAAGCAATGCGATAAGCACCTTTATGAAGCTTATGTGAGAGGTAATTGTCCACATTGTGATGAATTATCAGATGGCAACGCTTGTGAAAAATGTGGTAGACCTAATTTGTGTATAGATTTATTAAACCCAACTTGTAAATGTTGTGGCAGCGAACCAGAGCAATCTAAAATTAAACAACTATTTTTCCCATTAAGTAATTATAAAACACAATTAAAACAGTACTACAAAGAATTAAAAATAGGGCCACATCTAACGGCATTATGTGAGAGAATGCTAGATGAGGATTTGCCTGATATTCCTATTTCACATGTATCTGATTGGGGAATTCCAGTTCCGGTAGAAGGATATGAAAATCAAACTATATATGTATGGTTTGAAATGGCACCTGGATATTTATCTGCAACAAACGAATTAATTCAGGATAAAAACCTTTCGTATACGTTAAGAGATTTTTGGAATAATCAAGATACGACTATCATTAATTTCTTTGGATATGATAATGGCTATTTCCATTCAGTGCTTTTCCCAGCTATTTGGCTAGCATATAGTGAAGATATAACTCTTCCTAAAACAATGATAACAAATGAATTTTATCAACTAGAGGGTCTTAAGTTTTCAACAAGCAGGGGACATGCTGTATGGGGCAAAGAATTATTAGAAAATGCTTCACATGATGTTGTAAGGTATTATTTATCTTATAGTAGACCGGAAACAGTTGAAACAAACTTCACTATGGAAGAATTTAATCATATTGTAGATACGAACTTAAACCAAGAATGGGAATCATGGTTATATGATTTAAAATGCAAGTTAGAAGCAGATTTTCCAAATGGTGCTCCAGAATTAGAGACACTATCAGGTAACTATTTAATGTATTATCAACATGTAAATCGAATTATGAATGAAATTATGAATGCATATGAACCAAATACATTTTCACCGCAAAAGGTAGTTAGATTATTAAATGAATTAGTCAGAATTGCTAAAAAATTCTCAGCAGGAGAAGAATTTTTAACGGCATTAAAGAATAATCAACAAAGAAGAAATACTGCTATTGCACTAGAATTATATACTGCAAAAATTTTAGCATTATTTTCTAGCCCAATCATGCCTACATTTGGTAAAATGCTATGGGGGGATTTGGGATTTAATATTGACATGCAATTGGATGACGAAGTAAGCTTTTTGCCTGCTGGACAGAAAGTAGATCTTCAAGAGAATTATTTTTCAAAAACAAACGACAGTTTTTATCTTCAGAATATTTGATGATATAAGGAGGTAGTACTTACCTCCTTATATTTCCTAATAAAAAATATATAGGGAGCTCAAATTATGAAAGAGAAAATAAAAATTGGAGTAGTAGGCCCTTTTTCAGGTCCTAGGTCTGTATACGGACAAATGTTAATTGAGGGTGTAAATCGTGCGAAGCTAAATTATGCTGGTAACATCGAATGGGTTTATCAAGATGATAAAGGAGATCCAAATACCATCAAAGATATTTCTAAAAAAATGATTGAATCAGGGGTTGTTGCTGTAATTGGACACTTTAATAGTGCATGTGCTTTAAAAGCAATACCGTTTTATTCCAAGGCGAAAATTCCATTCTTAGTTCCTGCATCAACTAATTTAGACGTTACGCTTAATAGCAAGGAATTAGTATTTAGGTTTTGTTCTAATGATTTGGTACAAGTGGAAACCGTTATTAATTTTTTGAAAACTAAAGATATTCAAACGATTACGGCAGTTTCTGATGAAACATTTTACGGGAAAAGCCTAGCAGATTTACTTTATCAAAGTGCAACTTCTTTATTTAAAGAAGTTACTAGAATTGAAGATTTTAATAGTGAAAATAATAAGTATAGCGATGCAATCTTCTTTGCTGGGACACACTTTAACTCGGCAACTTATTTAAGGGAACTAAGGATGAGAGGGTATAAAGGAATTTTTATAGCTTCAGATGATTCTTATGTAGATGAATTTATAGAATTAGCCCAAGATTATTCTAATGATGCTTTTACCATAAAAGCAAAAGAGGATTATGTAGAAACATCATTTCTTGCAGCTTCGTATCTATTAGAATGTATTGAATCTAATGTAGAAAACTTAATTAATAAATTAGCAACAGGTAATTCTACAATTAAATTTTCAAGCAATGGAGATCGTTTAGGAGCTTCATGGATAATTGCACAAGTTATTGATAAATCTTTTGTTGAGGTGAATTACCATAAAACATTCAGCTGATGTAGTTATTATTGGCGGCGGCATTATTGGTGCAGCTATACAGTATTATTTAACCAAGCAAAATATTACAAATACAATTTTATTAGAGAAAAATTCCTTTAGTAGTGGATCAACAGGCCAATCTGGAGGTTTTATAAGGGTCTATCATAATGATCCTTATCTAACTCAAATAGCAAAAGAAGGAATAAATGACTTTTTTAGTATTAGTGAAGAGGTTAAATTTAAGCAGACTGGAATGTTATATGTTGAAAATGAAACACAACATATAAAAATGGAAAAGCAAATTGGAGAACTTGAAAAATCCGGACATAAAATTAGTATCCTTTCACCTGAAGTATTAAAGAAAGAATTTAAATTTATAAATTCCCCTAAAAACTGCTGTGTAGCTTACGAGGAACAAGCAGGGTACATTAGCCCAGCGTTAGCCACGAATACATGGATTGAAACATCTAAAAATAAAGGTGCATTAGCTTGTGAAGGAATCGAAGTGAAAGAAATTTTAATGGATAATAACTGTGTTGTAGGCGTTAAGACCTCCTATGGGACTATACATTGTAAACATGTTGTTGTTGCAGCAGGAGCCTGGAGTGGAAATATATTAGATACTATAGGTATTAAAATTCCAGTAAGAAGTAAAATTATTCAAATTCATTTCTTTGATGGAATAGGACAAAAAGACCATCCAATTTTTATAGATGATAGTACTGGATTATATGGCAGACCTGATAATCTGGGTACTTCTCTAGTAGGGTATCCAGTAGATAAGTATGATATTGATCCGGACAAAAAAATGTCAATTGACCCAAATGACTTAGAAGAAATGCTTCAAAATTCAAAAAGTAGATTGCCATATCTAAATAAAAACTTATTTATAGGTGGGAGAAGAAGCTTTGATGCATATACATCAGATAATCGAGGAATTATAGAACAATTTCCACAAGCAGAAGGTTTAATCGTTGCAACTGGCTGGAGTGGTGGTGGAGTAAAATTGGCTCCTGGTATTGGTAAGAGAATAGCGAAAATGATTACTGGAGTATAAGGAGAGAAAAGACTATGAACAATCTCGAGAATATTGAAATTTTTGAAGCGACTTATGATGATAGAGAGACTGTTATCAATTTAATTAGAATGTATATGGAATTCTATGAAAAACCTATTCATGAAAAAAGTTCTTTAGATAAATTAGTTAAGACTATTATAAAAAATAAAGATTTGGGATTATTCTACGTTTGTACGGTTAATAAAGAGCCAATAGGATTTGCTACTTTATATACCACTTTCAGTACGTTAAGTATGGGGAGAGCAATGATCTTAAATGATTTATTTGTTATCCCTGATTATAGAAATTTGGGTGTTGGGGACATGTTATTTAATACTTGCAAAAAGTACGTCCAAGATAATAATTATGCATATATGGAATGGGTTACCGCAAAAGATAATATGATTGCCCAAAATTTCTATAAAAAACAAAATGCAAATAAGAGTGATTGGATTGTTTACAGTATTTAAATAACAATTTAATAGTATTTAGGGCGGATATAACAGAATATTTCCAATGTGCAATTTTGTTATGTATTTTCCAAATCCCTTTCTTTAAACAAGTTAAAACAAATTTAAGGTCAAACAACCGATATAAGAAAGAAGGAATGTATAATGCCAATTCAATTTATATTTATAGTACTATTGGCGCTGACTCTTTGTGGGGAAGGTATGTTAACAGTAACTCTAACTTGGACAATTTTGGATAAAGGGGGATCAGTTACTCATTTAGGGATTATATTAACATTAATGAGTTTATTACCATTCTTTATGCAAAAGTATTCGAAAAGTCTTAAGATGTGGTTAACAAAAAGTCCATTGTTAATTTTCTCTGGTGTCCGTTGCATCGGTATTGTTCTGATTATAATAAGTCTTTTAAATAGTGAGCATATTAATGTTTTTACTTTATATATTTTTGCAGGCGTTTTTTCTATTATTTTATTTTTATCTACGCAAAGCTTAGAAACATATATGTCTCAAATGGTACTATCAGGAGAAATTCCAGCAGGAAAGGCTTCAAATATGTTACAAACTGCAATACAAATTGGAGCATTTGGTGGGAATGCAATAGCAGGATTTATGATGAATGTAGGTGGATTTAATAATGTACTTTATGGTTTAGCATTCTCTTTAGGTATTGGGGTATTTTTACCTCTTCTAATGCCGCTATTAAAAAGTAAAGATGTTCAGCAAAATAAAAAACCTGTATCAAATCATATTGAAAAAATAAATCCAATAGATAATTCAAAAATATTATGGATTACAATTACTGGTATTGCTGTTTTAACAATACAACTTGCATCATTTAATTTTTTAGTACCAATTTTATTTCACGATGTATATCGTTGGGATCCTATGCAGTATGGATTTGTTAGTGCTGCAGCAGGTTTAGGGGCTTTATTAGCTACACTTGTTGGGAAATTTGAAAAATTTATTCCAAGGTCAATTTTTCTATTAATTGCTGTTTTTGATATTACTTTAGGATTAGTGCATTCCTGGTATTTAGCAATTGCCGTTTCATTTATGCTTGGTTTTGTTTTTAATCGTTCACGTATCAATCAAAGAACTGTCATGTTTGACTTTATTAAAACAAAAGAAGAAACGGTTATTTGGTCTAGTCGATCTACACTAGCATTCCAGTTTACCAAAGCCGCTTTACCTTTATCGTTAGCATTACCTATTCAGTGGATTGGGATTATGAATGCAGGCCATCTGTTTGGAGTGATAGGTACGGTTGTTGCTGCTACTATGATGGTAATTTATCTTAATGAACTAAATCATAGAAAAAAAATAGAAGTTTTACAACAAGAAGTTGCTCCAAAATCATTTTAATAGCAGCGTATTAAATGAAAAGAATAGCTAATGAAGTAAATTTTATAACGTCGAAACAACGTATAAATAACTATGTAGAAATGAGTACTGTATTATACAGTACTCATTTCTTTTAGTTCGCCTTTAATTATAATTAAAATAGTCAATATCATTTCCTAATTCCAATTCAAATAAGCAATTAAATTTCAACTACTCTATTAATAGATTTCTCAAATGAAACAATATCCACGTTAATTCTTTATATAGATATGAAAGTATTAGTTCCATTTTACTATGTGTTTTGTGTAGTAATGTATTTATATTATGTTTTAGAGTGGTGACTTAAACTTAATTTATATTGTCAAAAAACTACACTCAAATTGTTAGGAGTGTAGTTTTTAGTTATGGTGTTTATTATTAGGAAAAATCGATTATAACCTTAATTCTCTGTCAAATCATAATTAGTATTTGTTTTGAATATTATAAGATTAGATATTATTTGAGCTACAGAAATATAATTATCAACAAATTCTTCTAATTCTCTCAAATCAGCTAGTATAATTTTAGCAATAAAATCAGTCTTCCCTGTAACTCTATAACAAAATTCAATATTTGTTTCAAGCTGTATACAATCCATAAATTCCTGGAATTGTCCTTCTTTTATTTTTATTTCTAATATTGCTTGTAAAGAAGTTGTATTTGTTTCCTTATTGTTATTTTCCGCTCCAATCATGTTAGTGGATTTAGTTTGAATCACGGTATTTTTCATTTGATAAAAAATCCTTTCAAATTAGTTTCAAATAGAAAAAATATAACCTTTTACCATTACAGGTGAAATGGTAAATCAAATCAGAGTTTAGTATTATAAAGGTATTCAGATATAGATATAAAATATTATGTGATAAAAAATTTAAAAAGGAGGAATTTATATTATGAAAAAAGCATCGGATGATCAAAAGTTATTGAGTATCTATTTTCAACAAATTGTAAAAGCAATTATACTCATGAAATAGTATAACATTCTATCATTCATTAAGAAGTATATTATTGAAAAAATTTAATAAATCTTGGTAATTACAATAGTTTTCCAAACGCTAAAGAGTAATTTTATAAAACTGAAAATATTGAGAAATAAGAAAATTTAGTCATTTGATATTGGATTTGTTATGCGAAATGTTATAATACATATATAAGCATTACTTAAAAAAGCAACTCGAACCCCAATCCGAGTTGCTTTTTTATTATCAGTTTAATTACCAAAATAACTAAATGAGTAATTATGGTAGTTTATAATATCCCAAAACTAATATTTTATATTTATGATATTAAATTTAAATGTTTTATAAAATAGGATTGTTTGAAAATCGGATTTTTATATGTAATATTGCATATAAAAGCCTTTGTTTATTATGTTATAATTCTATTAGTAAATTATTCATCCATTAATTTACTTCTATTCATATCGGTGGATATGAATACCCTAAATTATAAATAAAAAGAGAAGAACTATGGTGGGTTCTTCTCTTTTTATTTATAATTTAGATTACTAGTCAAAATGATTATTATAATCATTTATTACTTTTAAAAAAGTTTATAGAGCCCCAGTTATTTCAAATTCTCCAATATCCATTTTCAAGTATTAAAACATTTAGCTAGTGTGTATCTTAATCAAATATATCTCTAATAAAAGAAACTAAAGAATTAATAACGCTATTAACACAGCTTTTTAATTTTTTATAGAAAAACGGACGGTAATTTTAAAGAAATGAGAAAGAGATACCCTTGATATCTTAGGCGTTTTTTTAAATTTTTCTATGTTTCACAATCGTATAGCATAATTTAAAAAATTGAAACTAGGTAGAGTTCATTTGGTATGCAAACCTTTGAAAAACTTAAATTGGATCTATAGAGAGTTGATTTGGGTAGTATTCAAGTAGAAAGTGAAAATACATAAATAATTGAAGATACTATGGTTGGTTATATCCATGTTTGGTATTTAAGACTGAGGGATTTGCTAGCTTATTAAAGCTGTATCTTATTAAAGACTTGAATGAGTTTGAAGTAAATGGGGATGTTTATGGAAATTTAGGTGTATAAAAAACGAAACAAAACCGTTATTTCATAGCTAGTAGGAAGAACAAATATATAAGCATAATCTTAAAAGAGGTAGATTTCTATGGGTGGAAAGTCTTTATACAATAAAACATGCTTATCTAGTTAAAAAAATATTTTATTAGTGAGAAAATTAAGAAGGACCTGATGTATTAAAACAGGTCCTTAAACTAAAGCACTAAAAACAAACTGTCACCATTATAATACCAATAAAGAGAATTTAATTCAATATATTAAATGTTGAGAAATAAATGATAATAATTCCATTTTGTCGTAAATAAAAGAGCTCTTGCTTCCTGTAACTGAAGTGAAGCAAGAATTGGTGAATATTGCAAATGAGATGTCTCATGATTCTGGAGTGGTTTTTAGTAAAGATGAATTATTTTCTTTTTGGAATGATGTTATGGAATTAATTAAAAGTGTAAAGTTAATTATAATGGAAAGTAATAAATAATATAGTTTATGCTATAACATTAAGAGGCTATAATTTTGCATGTTAAGTGACAAAGTTATAGCTTCTAAAATCAAAAATATTAAAAAGGGTATAACTGTATCGATCTAAATGCCTCTAGACAATTGTTATGCAGTAGGTTAGCTTACCAACTTACTTTTTATCAGTTTACATAACCTTTACTATGGGTATTTGTAAAAAAAGAGTGCAGTAAGTATCAAATGAACAAGTATACTTGTGTTATTGAGATGGAAGAGAAATTTAGAAGTTATATTTTGAAATCTGTATTAATATCACATTTAGTAGAATGATCAGCTAAAACAAGTACAATATAAAAGTACTAAAGGAAACACTCTATTTCGACATCATAAACAATTAAGTTTTGTGAAAAATACAATCTATTTAGTGTTAAGCGATTAGAGTTATTTGTTTTGTATTAAAGTATGTTTATATACTGGATAGTTCCTATAAGCAATCGTGTAATCAATATTAATATGTATAGTGGGTCTAAAACTAAAAGATATTCAGACTGATGAAAGATAAAGTGAATGACGTATTTTGTGAGAAGAGCATAAAAGTTAATAAGAAGAGGTGAAAAACAAACACCAAAAACTTCGCGCGAAATACCAATTTTACGAACAATAAGGGAGTTAAATAAAAATCTAATAACGGTATCTAGGGATTTCGAGCTTAGTTTCATGAATCTTAGTATGTTGGTATGTACCTATATACTTCATACTTTATACAGAAATTATTAAATTTTGAATAACTCATTACTAATTTTTATAGTAAATTACATTTTACTTTATAAGATTCTTTCTCACGTTGACCTAATTAAATCCCCATAATTATGATTATATAAACCAATTTATATTTTTATAAAGACTTTTAAACTATATTCATGTATTGATCTTTTGTATGAATTTATATATCAAATTTGTTTTATTTTCCATACATTTATATCTAGTTTTTGCACTAATTTTTATGGTCAAATACAAATTTCTCGCTTAATTATCTATAATTTTTACTTGAGTAAATACATTATTCCATTCACTATTGATTATTTTTAGCATCTCATAATTTAATTATGTAAATAAGTTTGTGTAAAAATTGAATTTAATGCGAACTTGTGTTCGAGTTTCTTTTCTGTTATAGTATATATGAGGTGATTTTTATGGATTACAGTAAACAACGTCAAAAATCCGTACATCGTAAGAAATTATACGAGAATTTAAATGAAATGCCCTTTTACATAGAAGAATTTGTGGAGTACAAAGAATTGCATGATGCCTCTCCCTCCACTCTACTAAATTATGTATATGATTTTAGAGTCTTCTTTAATTGGCTATTATCTGAACAAATTATTGAATTTAAGCCCATTAAAGACATATCCTTCTCTGATTTGGAGAATTTAAAGAAAAAAGATGTTGAGAACTTTATGAGGTTTCTAAAACTACAACAAAACATGCAGAATTCCTCTGTTAACAGAAAAATTTCGGCCTTAAAGTCTTTATTTAAGTACCTCACCTCCCTATCAGAGAATGAAGATGGAGAATGCTATTTTTATAGAAATGTAATGGCTAAAATTGAAATACATAAAGATAAAGAAACATTAAATGCTCGTGCAAAACGTATGAGATCTAAAATATTCCATAATGATGATGATCAAGAATTTCTGAATTATGTTAAGTACGAACATGAAAAATCTTTAACAAAACATCAGTTATTCTATTTCCTAAGAGATAAGGAGCGTGATGTAGCTATCCTCTCCCTCTTTCTTGGTAGTGGTATTCGTGTAAGTGAATTGGCCGATCTCCGCATGGAAGATATAAACTTAAAGGAAAGACTAATTGATGTAATCCGAAAAGGAAACAAAGAAGATTCCGTTTGGATTACCCCAATTGCATTAAATGATCTTGAAAAATATATGGAGATTAGAGCTAACAAATATGCTCCAGGGAAAGAATTACAAAATGTATTCTTATCGAAGTATAAACATACTGCACAGCCTCTTTCTGTTAGGGCTATCCAAGATATAGTAGAAAAATATACTAAAGCCTTTGGCAAAAAAATGTCTCCTCATAAATTAAGACATACATTGGCAAATAAATTATATATGGAAGAAAAAGACTCGTTACAAGTGATGCAACAACTTGGGCATACCAGTCAAGATACAGCTTTGCTATATACACAACTTGGGGAAACAACTATTAAAGATAGTTTAGGCAGAATAGGAAAGAATAAAGAATAAGGGTTTAGCAATTTTGTATTGCTGAACTCTTATTCTTTTCCCTACCCAAAAACCAAAGGGTTTAAATATTATATATATTTCGCTTGAAATGTAGTTTTATTATATAAAAAATACATAATATAAATTTTACATTAATTGGTTTATAAAAACATTTCATATTTACATTTGCTTCTTTTTACTATTTAATGAGATATAATATTTGTATCAAATTTATCGAATGTTTCGGAATTTACTTTTTCTCCATCTATCGTCATATTTATTTTCTGTTTCGGATTTGCTGTTACCACCCAAGCATTCGGTAAATAACGATCTTCATGTGATAATGTAGAAGGTGAATTTATAACCCTGCCTCCTAAATATAGAGTAGCAGAGGATCCTCCATCCATTGCCATTGCATTTATTGCTCCTTTTTCATATAGAATATCTTGACACTCTTTTAACGTGGCTCTTATGCTATGTGTTTGTCTACCATCTATCACTAGAAACATAATTGTACCATCTTCCTTTTGGGACATAATACTTCGCGGAGCAGAACCCCAACCACCGTCTCCTTCTGTAATCATTTTTTCACCATTTACAATTAACTGTGGCATAAATCCTGCTGCTGAAACGACTTGTTTATCCAAAAGTTGTCGGGTAGAATAATTTCCTGTTATCATTTGTCCAAACTTTGTTAAACCCGTAATAATTGTAGGGGTATTACTATCCATATTCGTATCAATAGCTTTCCCATTTTCTATTATTATTCCAGTTGCAACATTTCCTCCACCCCTTCCTGTTTCATCAGCAAATCCACTTGCATTCACAGCAACAAGTGCATGATTACGTTTTGCCATTACACTAATTTTTTCTCCCCTGTTAGCGCCCTGTGTTCCTTGATGGCTAACAAGTTTAACATTGAAGGGATTGCTAATGGTAACTAACCTTCCTTCGAAAAGAAAACGACTATCTTTATTACTTTTAATTGTTTCTACATCAATTTCTAATGGCTGATTTTTTAATTCTTCTAATCTTTTTCCTGCTATTTTTTTATAAATATGCTCATCACTGTTTGACCATTTTGGATGATTAATTCTATCTTGCAGTTTATCTAGTTCCTTTAGGGATAGGAATGTATATTTCGCATATTGTGGATGCTGAGAAGTTAGTATACTCCCAGCGATTGTTATACGAAGCTCTCAGCCATAGCTAGTACCAAATAATATTCCTATGCCAATAAGCATGAAAATAGAAAATAGAAGCAAAATTCGTTTGAAGATTTTTCTTAGATGTTTCATAGTTTTATCCTCCGGTATTAATTACATTCAATGAATCCATTAAAAAATTTTTTTAATAAAGACAAAAGTGTTTATTTTCCTCATTCCCGAGTTCCCCACTAAGTCTTAGCAAGCAATGCAAATACTTAATTTACATTGCGTATTTATTTGAGTGTATACTTACAAATTTAATAACGTTTTTGCAACCATGAAATAAATTACTAATCCTGTTCCGTCAACAAATGTTGTAATAAATGGGCCTGAAACAACTGCAGGATCTAATCTTAATTTTCTTAGAATCAAAGGTAAAACAGCTGCAACAAGAGAGGCCCAAATAACAATAAATAATAAAGTGATTGCTACAACTTGTGCAACTTCTGTTCCAACACCTAACATATAAGCACGAGTGAGTCCAGCTACCGCAAGTGCAAGTCCAAGAAGCATACCAATTGCAAATTCCTTTTTCATTACACGGAAAATGTCTTTAAATTTCACCTCTCCAATACCAATTGCACGAGTAATTGTTGCTACAACCTGTGTTCCTGTATTCCCTCCAGTACCTACTAATAATGGAACAAAGAAAGCAAGGGCAACTACAGTTTCAATTTCGTCTTCAAAATACTTTAATACTGTACCTGTATATGCCTCAGCAACAAAAAGAAGTAATAACCATGGTAGTCGTTTTAAGAAAATGCTCCAAATGCTAGCTTCAAAGTAAGATTGATTCAATGGTTCACTTCCGCCTAACTTTTGAATATCTTCTGTAGCTTCTGCTTCCATAACATTCATTACGTCATCAAATGTTATAATACCAATCATTTTATTATTTGCTGTTGTCACAGGTATTGCTGCTAAATTATAATTCAGTAGCTTTTTTATAACTTCTTGCTGGTCAATTTCAGCGTGTACAGAAATTACCTCTTGAATCATGATAGTAGATAATATCTCTTCATCTGTTGCTAGTAATAACTCATGTATGGAAACGATTCCCTTAAGATAACCGTGATTATCAAGAACATAACTATAAGATATTGATTCTACATTTCTAGAATGTTCCCTAATGTACTTCAATGTCATTTTTACTGACCAATTTTCCCTAACTGCAACAAAATCACTTGTAACAAGACTTCCTGCCGTTTCAGGTTTGAAAGTCATCAATTTTTTTACGTTATGTTTTGTAATTTTATCTAGATACGCCATTAATTTAGCCTGTCTTTCCGGATGAACCGCTAGAAGTAAATCTACTAATTCATCAATCGGTTGTAAATTTAGTAACTTTTTAGCTTTATTTTCAGATAAGTGAATTAAGATATTATATTTTTCTTCTGCACTCATATATTGAAGAATTTTAGAGCTTTTTAATACCGGAATCGTATTTAGCAATATGACTTGATCTTCAATTGAAAACCGTTTTACTTCTTGCGCAACATCATACGACGGAAGACGTAAAACCTTCTCTGCATCCAAATTATTTTTAGTTACAAGTAATTCCTTTAATAATTTCTTCATGTTAACTCCTCCTCATATTGCTAAGGGAGACTCTAGAGTTTCATGAGTGGTTTTATTTTATTTTATCTGTCTTAAATTTTTTATTAGAGCAATAATAGTTACATTGCAATCAATTCATTAGTTAGAATTACCTCCTTTTTGAATATAGACAAGATAAAAATAAATAAAATTAAACAGAAAAACCTTTACTCAAAAAGGAGTAAAGGTTTTTTCACAATACAAATAAATGATTCTTAAGACAGCTCTGCCAAAATCACAGAGGTGCCTTTCTATCAAATCGTATACCACTCCCTCGTTGAGTTTTAGCACTGTATAGCATAGGTTTTTATAACCAGCTACATTAAGAAGGGCCTTAATCCGACCGTTCCTGTTGACCCATTGGCGTCTCTCGACATTTTTGGGCAGCAGCGTTTCTCTATACAGGAGCCTCACCTAACAAAGATTATTGAATTACTTCAAAATTTAAACCAGAATTTAATATTTGTCAACTCACTTTCAATTTCATTCTTAAAAAAATTTGTAATAGAAAACAAAATTATATTCTATTACAAATTTAAAATTCCATTTAAAAAACATAGGATTCAAATAGAATTCATTCGAAGAAACGTTATAAAACATATGAAATTTATTGTTTATAATCAATCTTTAACTTTATAACAGAAGATGAATGATTAGTCATTCTGTACATCAAAAGAACATTCTTAAAAAAATCTTCTTTTATGATTAAAATCTTCTTTACTGTTTATCAAATTTATATGGTTAAACAACTTAATCAAACTATACACTACAAGTCGAAAATATGTACTTATACAGAATGATTACATACATTTTCTCACATCATTTCTCAAAGGATTATAATGCAATAAAACATATAAAATTAGCAATACGGTTACTTGACAAGAAAAAAATATATATTTATGCTTGCTACACGAAACAAATACATAAAATTTATATTGCTTAACCTGTTAGGTGAGGCTCCTATGCAAACACAGGCTATTGCCCAAAAATGTCGAAAGACGCCAATGGGTAGAACAGGAATTGTCCGATTAAGGCTCTTCTTAAGATAGCTAAGTGATGAATTTTCATTACTTTACGTTGTATAGTGCCAAAGGTCTACTAGGGGGAAAAAAGCCTTATTTAGTCATGCCATTTTGAATCCCCCTAGTTACATACTAGGGGGATTTTTGCGTAAGAAAACAGGGTGTAAGCGATAGAATCTGCCTAAACAAAAATCCTATTTAGTAATTGATGAGAACAAGGTTTTATTCATTAGCAAATGTAATATTATGTTTTGTTTTAAATCAGGAGGATATTAAAATGAAAAAAAATTAAAACTCGATTATCTATTGCTCCTCCCTCTATTCATAACATGTACTTTAGGTATTATCATGATGTATAGTGCGAGTTCCATTGTCGCTGTCCAGCATTACGGTTATAACAGTAGACACTTTGTTGATTCTCAATTAACAAAGCTACTTTTAGGAACAATAGGGTTAATAGTTTGTGCTATACTCCCATATGAAATATGGAAAAAACGAATAGTCTCAATCTTTATTATGGTTGGGGGGATTTTTTTATTAATTATGGTTTTATGGAAAGGAAAAGTGGTAAATAATGCTCAATCATGGATTTTTGGAATACAGCCAGCTGAATTTCTTAAATTAGGAACAATACTCGTAACAGCCCGTTTTTTTGCATTACGACAAGAACAAGCTAAAAATAGCTGGAGTGGTAGCGGAAAACTTTTATTTTTTTTAGCTGCAATTTTTTTCTTATCTTTAAACAACCAAATTTAGGATCAGCACTTTTAATATTAGGTATAGGTTTTAGCATATTTCTTTGCTCAGGAATAAATATAAATCTACTAATCAAAAGAACTGCCATCGGTTCTATTTTGTGGTTACCTATTTTATATTTTTTAATTCAATATAGTTTGTCAGAAGTTCAAAAGACACGTATTACTACGATTTTCAATCCCTTTGTTGATGCACAAGGAAATGGATACCAGCTTGTAAATTCTTTTATTGCCATTGGCTCTGGAGGAATCACTGGTCGTGGATTTGGAAATAGCATACAAAAAACAGGTTATCTTCCGGAACCACATACTGATTTTATAATGGGAATAGTTTCTGAAGAACTAGGATTTATTGGTGTATTTATTCTATTGGCTGGAGTTTTGACTATAGTACTTCGCTCTTTAAAAATTGCACAATTATGTGTAGATCCATTCGGCAGTTTTATAGCAATTGGTATAGGGTGTATGATTGGTATGCAATCCATTGTAAATTTAGGTGGTATTACAGGACTATTTCCTCTTACGGGTACTCCATTTCCATTTATAAGTTTTGGTGGAAGTTCTTTAATGGTTAATTTAATAGCAATAGGAATATTACTTAATATTTCAATTTTCAATAAAATCAAAGTTGATAATTAGAATATTTAATTTTAAAATGTAACATTATTTTTATAATTATTTTTTAAAATTATAAAATCCAGCCTTATTGATTAATCTATATTCAAAGAATTTCCAATTATTTTTTTAACTGTATGAATATTAATATTTATATTTATTTTAATACCCAAAAAGGCAGGCATAAATTTATGCTTGCCTTCCGTTCTCAAAATCAATTACACCTAAAACAACGTGGGGTAAAGCAAATCTAAATACTGACTTCTACCCTCTATTTTTTACTTTTCTAAAAAAATTTCTGCTATTTTATTAGCATATTTATTAGAGTCAAATCTATTATAGTTACTTAGGACTACAACAGACAAATATTCTTTTGGAAACCGCATGAAGTGTGAACGATAACCCGCCCAACTTCCTGAATGTTCCAAGTACCGACAGTTAAAACCTTCAGCAAGCCTTAGTCCAAAAGCATAATCTTCATTGTCAATAATCGTCTCCCCAGTTGGAGAAATTTTCGGACCTATTTCGCTCATTCTTTTAACAAGTTCTTTTCCACCAACGGTACCTGTCGTTAAATTCTCTCCCCACTTTACCAGGTCTTCAACTGTTGCATGAACTGCCCCATCCCCTGTATGTTCCCAAGGGCTTTCATAGATTTTATATGTTCCTTTCTCATTCTTCGAATATCCACTAGTAATTGGTATAGTAGTTGGATAGTAATCTACAATTGTTGTGTCTTTCATATTTAAAGGGTCAAAAATACGATCCTTTGTAAACTGACGTAGAGACTTGCCGCTTACCTTCTCTACCACTTGTGATAATAAAAAATATCCTGTATTGCTATACTCAAATTTTGTGCCAGCTGGGAACCTTGCAATTTGATGACTTTTAAGGTGTTCTAACGATTCTTCCACAGTTAATGTATCAGTATATTTAATATTTGCTGCTTCAGCCAATTCCATATAATCAACTAGTCCACCAGTGTGATGAATTAGATGTCTCAATGTTACAGGTTCAGCATATGCTCCTATAGAAGGGACAAACTTTACAATTGAATCATTTAAACTCAATCTCCCCTCTTGTTCTAAGAGTAATATAGAAAATGCTGTAAATTGTTTAGAAACTGAGGCAATATTAAAAATATTTCTTGTGGTTATAGGTAAATTTTCCTCTATAGAAGCTAAACCAACCGCACCTTTATAAGTCACACCGTTATCAAAACTAGCAATATATGCAAAGCCAGGAGCTTTTGGTGAAAACTTGTTAAATAATTGTTTAATCAATGTGTGCGACTTTTCATTATATGTATTATCCATTTCAATCACGTACCCTTCACTTAAAATGATTAGAAATTTAATAAAAAACACTATATATAAAATGTCAGCGTGAGTGTAAGTGTTTAAAAGTCATAGCATGAGTCGTATCGTCTATTATAAAAAGCAAACTTAATTAAGTCTGTTTTTCAAATGTTCTTCCAAATCTATTTAGTTTTCATACAATATCTTCTGCTTCCGCTGGAACGGATAAGTTTTAATTTCATCTGTATCTAAATTTTCATGAAATAGATGTATGGCTATAATTTGTCTACAATCATAGGTATGGTAATAATATGTACCAGACTCCATGCACATTACGCTTGTATAAATGGTATTATCTAATGTACCTTCTTCCGTTATTACTCCACCTTTGGGAATCTCACAATTTGATAAGATATGAAAAATTGCTGATATACCCTCTTCTTCGTTATCTACCCCTTGAATATTTTGTTTGCTATACGCTGCCCGGACAAACCTTGACGGTGGAGTGAAATCTCCTGGGAGTCCCATTGAACCTGAACCTTGTCCAAAAGCACTTAATGGTACATTCCCCCATTGGGTTGGCGCATATGGCTGCGATTTAAGACCTATATATTGTCTTAAATTTTGTAAATGCCAGTTAAACTCAGGGCTATTGGTCATTACCCCTAGCGGATTATCATACATTTTTAGCCCCTCAATTGTCGGCTCTAATACAATACATTCTCCCCATTTATCCGCTAAAATCCAATGTAGCGGTGGGGTAACTCCTAAAACAGATAATGGTACATCTAAAAAGGAAATACTATCTACAGATTTCTTTAACTCTTCGACAGAATTGAATTGTGTGAGACACCATGCCACAAAATCAAATGGTGCCAGATTCCTTTTATTGTCATCTATACTGTTACTATAAGTAGCGAATCCTGGAAAATAGAGTGTTGCACATGTCATACCTGATTCGTTTACTCCGTCCGCCAAAATGATCCTTCCTTGATGGTTAATCCCCATTCCTACAACAGCTTCTTTCGCCTTGATAATTTCACCAGTTATATTGTTCCATTGATAACGTCGAGGAACTATTATTACTTCTTGATTGAAATCTAATGTAAAATCCATTGTTCTTGCAAAAAGATGTTGACCGTTTTTTGTCTGTAGTGTCAAACTAGTACACATAAAGAGCACCCCTTTATTTAGTTTATTTAAACAAAAACCCATTTAATTTCTATCCTTAAGTTGATAGGTACGTATAATGACCTCTATAAAAATATGGTTGCTAATTTTATTTTGATCTTCCTTGCACCCAAGTAGCAATATCATTTATAACATACTCAGGGATATTAGCAGGACTATAATATTCATCCGGTTTACTTAATTCCCCACCTCCTTCTGTAAAGAAGTGATTTAACTTTGGATATAGTCGATAATCAACATTATCTCGTTTTTTTAATTGTTCTTTCCAAAGAGGAATTTCGATTTTTGATTGAACTTGATAGTCTCTTTCTCCTTGAATAATAAGAAGCGGTGTCTTTTGTTCTTTTGACATTTCTGCTGCTTTAATTTTACGGATAGAATCCCAAAATACTGCTGATCCTAAATAAAAATCTTTTGGAGGATTCTGACTAGAGAAATTAGAATCATTTAATAATTCAAATTGCGATTTATAAAATTTATATTCATCCGATTTCATTGCTCCAATAGAAAAAAGATACTTAAATTGATCTAAAACGACATCTTGAATCGTACGAGCTGGTCCTCCCATTACAATTGCCCCAGCAATATTTTGATTTTGGTCTTTTTCAATCATTTTCGGAAGCATCATCCCACCTTGACTATGACCAAGGATATAAATTTGATTCTTATCTATCAGAGGTTCATTTTTAAGAAATTGAGTCACAAGAAGAGCATCATCTGTTGTCTCTTTATCAACTGTATAAAAGGGACTGGATTGTGTTTTTAATCCATGTTCATAAGTACGTTTATTATAGCGAAGGACAGCAATTCCCTTCGATGCAAGACCTTCAGCTAAATCGCGAAATGGTTTTAAAGCAAACGCCGTTTCATCCTGGTCAGTTGCCCCAGATCCTTGCACAAGAATAACCGCTGGGAAAGGATCTTTTCCCTTTGGAACAGATAATGTTCCTGGTAATGGAAACGCACCACTTCCAACTACTACTTCTTTATCAATAAATGATTCAGGCTTACTATATGATGGACGCCCTGCAACGGGAATATACGACATACTAAGTTGAAAATCATCTATTTTTCCAGATGGATCTAGCTTAATTAGTAAAGGTACAGTAAATTGTTCAAAAGCTAATTTAATCTCTACATTCGTATGAACGGAATTTGACTCTTTTTGTGTTACCTCTCCAATTCCCATAAAAGAACCTGCTTGTAATTGCGCAGGGAGTCCCTTCCAATAGCTCTTCAGCCATCCTTCGGATATTACTTTCTGTAATGATCGAGAAGTTAAATCAATTGCAGATTTATAGTCTTCTGTATCCATATAACGGATAAATGAAAGGGTAGTAGCTATAACAGGGTTTTCATCTTCAGTATTGTCTATTTTTTTTATATTTGTGTTTGCTTCCTTTGATGTCGAAATAAATTGTTGATTGAACGGATTTTTATATGTACCAGGATATAAGCTTGATTTTAATATATCCGTATTTTGTCCCTCATAGAAACTTGAAGAACTCGCGAATTTTTTAGGTGAAATTACTTCCTCCGCATATGAAACTGAAGGAATAGTTATCATACAAATTGCACTAACAAGTAATAACTTATTACCTATTCTTTTTTTCTTGCTCATATTTATTGATTCTCCTTTCAGAATTTGAATTTTCTAATACAATAAGCTAAATATTATAAGGGAAATAAAAATTATTAAAGAGATTACTAATCTCCTTTATGATTCCCCCCTAACAAGTTAAAAAGCTATTATAAACAAACTTCAATAAAAGATGCCTTCTCCCTCCTTTTTTATGCCTGGATTTTTGAGTGGTTGGATGTTATCTAATACAGAATTATTTATTGCATATGCTTCTTTCTAATTAACTCAAAAGCCGATTGTCCGCAGACTATCGACTTTTGAGTTAATCATGATGTATGTAATCCTCTTTACGAAATTCTAGTATAGCAGCCATGTAGTACTTTGTACGTTATGAATTAATGCTGGCAGAGGTTGCTGCAGAGGAAACGTTAATTACCGCTATCATAGCTGCCAATTGCGCCTATATGAGAAACCTCTATCATTATTTTTAAGTCCTTGTTAGAAAGGCATTAACGCAACCCCCTAGTAAATGGAAATAAATGTATGATGTGAATGTGTTAAGTTTGTTAAATGGAATGCAAGCAGTACTTCCTTCGATGATTGAGCGCAAAACAAATACTTAATAAAAAAATAGAGATTATCTGGAATATATTTAGAAACACTTATTTTGCATTTTTTATTCTCCTATTTAAACAGTATTTACTATGTAATTGTGCATATTAACTAAATACTTAACAAACTCAATGTTACACGTGATAAAATATATGAGAAAGGTACTTTCTATAAAGTAGGTTCTTAGGCCAGAAGGCGTAACGCATCTCATATTCATGATGTGTCGTTACTGTTACCACCCATACATATGTAAACTATTTTTCAAATGAAGTCTATTGATGTCTAAGATTCTGTTTTATAGGAAGTGTTTTTATGGGATGGGGAATATATATAGGAACGTGGTTCAAGTCAAAGAAAAGGCACTCCTAGGAGTGCCTTTTCTTTGACTATTTATATGTATGAACGCTTTCAAAATTATTTGATATAAATTGATGTACGCATTGTATTGAATGGTGCATTTATAGATGTCTTTTGGTACTCAAACGTTCCTTGTTAGTGCCTAGAAGCACCCCATTTTTTTCTAGGTACAGGGGATAGCGTGGAAACTTCACTCTTAGTCGTTATTTCAGAATCTCCATCCTGTCGATATGCTCGCTTAATAAAACCAATTCCTACATCAATTACATACAGAGATTTCATGCTTTTTTCCTTGCTTTCTATTTTTAGAATTAAATCTAGGCACTCTCTTCTTTCCCTTCTTTATTATATGTCTTTTTATTTTCTGTTAGATCTCTAATAGTAGAAATGACAACCAGTGTAGCTGTAAGGAGTTGAGGTAAGGTTTGTTTTGCAACGTTAGCTGCAGTTATAGAGAATCGTTTACTTGTCTCTGTTACTTTCTCGAATTTTTCTTTTTATGTTTCCTTCTTGTAGTTTGTCTTTTACGCTTTTTTCCTTTTGTTTGTAAAGCCTTACGATTTCTTTTTTTAATAGGGAGATTGTTACTCCACTATCGAAACTAGCAATATATGCGAAGCCAGGAGATTTGGACGAAAACTTTTCAAATAATTGATTAATCATTTTATGTCTCTTTGCATTATATGTATTGTTCATTTCAATCACATACCCTTTCCTTTAAATAATTAGAAATAGATTACCCTACTATCTTTCTCATATTGAATCCAATTAACCATCATATTGAATGTTTGATATAGGGGATACTTCATTTTAGTTTCCTTGGAAACTAAAATGAAGTATAATTATATTTGCACAATAGATATTATTTACAAATCTATTGTACAAATTTTTTTATTAGCTCTTAATTACGTAAATAAATGGAGGGCATGACATGGAAAATTATTATGACGTAGCAATAGTTGGTGGTGGTCCAGTTGGACTTATGACAGCATGTGAATTAGCTATTCAAGGCGTAAAAGTTGTTGTTTTAGAGCGAAGATTAAATCGGATTCGAAATTCTAGAGCACTCACACTGCACCCCCGCTCCGTAGAATTAATGGCTATGAGAGGTATTGAAAATCGATTTTTATCTAGAGGAAAGAAATCAGATACAAGCCATTTTGCTGCCCTAGATACCAGATTAAACTTTAAACATTTAGATACTGATTTTCCATATACGCTTTTTATTCCCCAATCTATTACAGAAGAAATATTAGAAGATCGTGCATTGGAATTAGGCGTAGATATTAAACGTGGTCATACCTTAAGAAATTTAAAACAGTATGAAACATTCGTACAACTAGAGATAGAGCAAAGAGAAATAATATATAAAATAGAAGTTCCTTATGTAGTAGGCGCTGATGGTGCAAGAAGCGTAGTTCGTGAGTTATCACATATACCGTTTAATGGAACAGATACAACAACTACTGCTATATTAGGCGATGTCATTTTAGAAGATGTACCAAATAACCCATTTTTTTCTACATCTAATATAAATGGGATAATAATAATGGTACCTATTGCACATAATGTATTTCGTTTTGCAATTGTAGATCCTAAAAATCAGACCATACCTGTTCATGTTGCTGTCACAGAAAAAGAGCTTATAGATAGTATTTATAGTATTACAGGTGAATATATTCAAATTAAAAGCTCAATATGGCTTTCTCGGTTTGGAAATGCAACCAAACTAGCGAATACTTATCAACATAAGCGTGTATTCTTGGCAGGTGATGCAGCACATATTCATTTCCCTGCAGGTGGACAAGGCTTAAATGTAGGTTTACAAGACGCTTTTAATTTAGGATGGAAATTGGGACTCGCTACAAAACAAAAAAAATATGAAAACCTATTAGAAAGTTATCATATTGAACGACATGCTGTGGGAAGACAATTTTTCAAAGAAGTACAAGCGCAAGAACAATTAATGATAAACTTTTCAAATGCAGGTATAGAATTAAGAGAGTTATTCTCGCATTTACTCACATACCCAGAGGTGAATCAAGATTTAGCTGAAAGAGTAAGTGGCTTAGGGGTTATATATTCCTCTATGCATACGAAAGAAAGACATCCATTGATAGGGAAAAGATGTACAAATCTTACTATTTCTTCTCAAAATAAGAAAACTTATAAACTCTTTGAATTGATGCAAGATGGTAAATATATTCTATTAATACATCCGTCTTATAAAGAGGAAATAGATAAAATGAACATTGATTCGCATACAAAGGTGATTGTAGGAGAAATACACAATTCTCAGTTAAAAAATATAGATGTCATTTTAATTCGCCCCGATGGTCACATAGCTTACATTGAGTATGGTAAAAGAACTATCTGTAAAGATTTGAAAATAGAATTGAATAATTTTTAAAAAAATCTATTGATTTGCATACATGGTTTTATACTAAACTATTTATAGCATAAATTAAGGGATTTCTAATATAAACATTAAAACACTATGTTTATATGCCCTCCACAACTATCAGTGGGGGGCATTTTATATGAAATAAATTACATCAAAATCACCTTCAAACTAAACACTCCTAATTAATTCCCTATTACAGATAATAACACTGATATCTATCCCAAATACTACATTCATATTTTTCAACTCTAAGGTCACCAAAAATACTAAGCATTGTCTTCGAAATTCTTCACATATTCCAATAATGTTTGATATTGTTGATCAAGAGCATACTCATCTGTTCCAATTGGAGCTTTAAAAAAAAGGGAAAGATGTTCCATTATTCCTACTTTCATGCCTTTATACACTTTTGAAAAAGTTTACAAAGACATGGATCTCTAAACAATTTAGACGAGAAAGTAGATTCTTCATGAATATCTTTTGTTACTTATGTAGAATTAAATTACATTTTAGTTATACTCCAAATTTAATAAGGTTTTACTGAGGACTAAAAAAAGAGAGCATAGCTCTCTTTTTTTATTATTTAGTTTTGTTTCAAATTCAGTTAAGTAGTTGAAGCGCTACTAAAATTTTGTTCAGAAAGTTAACTAGATTTTCGTGCTTCTTTCATTCTGTTTTCTATAGGAGCTGCACCTCGTACTCCTTGCAATATATGCTAATCTTTTTAAAAGTTTTTAGAATTTCACTTGTGCATGTGTAGTAGTTTCTGTAAAATTATCAGATTGACTAGCTGAAACTCCAAACGTAAGAGGTGAAAACGATATAGACGGAGAAACTTGGAATGTTGTTTCTTGATGCAAGTACTTACCATAAGCGTCTATCTGGGTAGTAGATGCTAATTTCTCAACTGTATAATAAGAGAATGCGGATAAAGTTAGTACTTTTTCGTTATAGCAAGCGTAGGATTTATTAACATCATTAGGTAAATCAATATTTAAAGCATAGCCAGAAGGTCCTTTTGACCATTTGTTGCTGTCCTTGGTATAAGTTGCATTCTTAGATTTAGTTTTATTACAATCATACTTTAGTTTCCATTTTTGTTGTCCGTATTGTGATCCTGGAGAAGGAGCCCAAAAAGAACTGTTAACACCTGTACCTATAACATCTATTTTTCTATTACTAGGCATAACACTCCATTCTATTGAAGTTTTTACCCTGTACTTTTGTTTTGCTTTTAAAGAGACAATATTAGTTGTAACCTTTTTATAAGATGTTGTATTTTTATCGCTAGAAAGTTTTGCCACACCATTGCTTTTTTGAACTCTTTTTGCTTCTTCTAGTTGAACTCCATTTAAATACGTGTTCTTATCAATTTCAATTTCTTTACTTGAATTGTTAACTCCATTTTCAGTAACTTTAATAAACTTTTCTTTGGTAGCTACAACTTGGCCATCAATTTCTAAGTTTTTCATTATTTCCATTTCAGGCATGTCCGAAATTTCTTCTTTAGTGAAACCTAAAGACTGTAAATGTTTTATTTGTTCTATATTTAGCTCAGCAGCTTCAACTTTAATACCATCCAAATTAAATACTATAAACCCCATCAAAAAACCAACAAATAAGTATATTTTTTTCAAAATAATCCCCCTGGTTATTTTTATATTTTAATTTATTTATATAAATAATAAGGTTGTTGCATTTCAAAGGTTTTACTATTGAATTCGAATTTTTATAAATCTGCTTGATAAACCATATATCGACCACTAGCAAGGGTAACGAATACTTGATTCTCTTTAATTTTTACTACAGTGCCGTTAGAAGTATAATTATTTAATTTTGTTTTTGCTTTAACAGAAATTTTATTATTTCCATCAATCTGAACCAAAAGCATCTGACCAGTGGAACTAATTACTATTGCATGTTTATCCTTGAGAGCCACCACTTTATTCCATTTATAATTTTTACTTTCTTGATCAGTCAGTTCTGAACTCTCAATCTTTTTCCCTTCTTTATTAAAGAGGGCGAATTTTGCACCTTCTCCAACAGCTATTATAGTACCATCAGAAAGTCTGTCAATTGACGTAATATCATGTTTTGTTGATCCCCAATCTCCAAAGTTGATGACGTTTCCATTTGCTAGTGACATGACTTGAAATTTCCCTTTATCACCTACCATCAAGATCTGGTCTTCACATAACTGAATTGAATCATTAATATTCCAATCATTTGGCCATTTTCCTGTTCGTGTTACGCCATAAGAATCACCATCAAGGATAGCATAATAACCTTTATCGTAAACTAATAAAAGCCTTCCATCCGCTAGTTGCTTAACAAATCTCGGATTACGTTTATCCGATAGTTGCCCTTGTTCAACTAAACCTGCAGATGAATCTACAACTTTCCATTTTCCTGATGTACCCGCAATAAAAAAGTTACCATCAGATGTTTTTACAATGCCTTTTGTAGGAAAAGAAGGTTTGTTCTTTTCATGTGAAACCATTGATCCACCAGATTCAGTGCTTAATACAGCTAAATCAGTAGAATTACCAACAAAAATAGTATCCCCATCGATACCTACAGCTTCCTGAATAGTGCCAATTCCATCCCATTTATTACTCACAACACCATACAGATTTGCTGCACTTGCACTTGTAGGTAGTATCAATAAAGCGCTCGCAAGTAATAATGTAGATAATTTCTTGAGTTTAATCATATTTCCACCCCTATCAAGTATATTTAATAAATCACATATAAATATATTAACACATTAGGTAATAAAAGGTACCTGCCATAACATATTTATCAAAAGGATTCAGAATAATTAATTATATTATTTTATATGTATATTCGATTATAGAGGTTTCCCTTTTAATATTAATAAATATAAAATTTAGCTAGGAAAAATTATGCAGAAAGGTTAAGTAGGAGGCGCATCACATGCACTATTAAGCTAAGGAATGGTACCCTATGACCTTCCGAGCTTGATGGCTACATGCTTGGTATTTTGTATGTTGTTAAAAATACGTATTCCAAATAAACCTTGATAAGATGTGTTTTTAAAGGTTATGCAGAAAAGTTTTATCAGTTACAGCACTTGCAGCATGTGGAAATAATCGTGATTCTGAAGAAGTTGCTACAGCGTATTTCGAAGATGCAAAAGAAGGAAATGTAAAAGATTTTGGAGAGTTCTTCACTCCTGAAGGGAAGAAAATTGTTGTTTTTGTGGGCGGAAATGCAAATCTAATAAAATCAGTTAGTAAAGATCTTAAAAGCTATAAAATTCGAAAAGTTGAAGAGAAAAATGAAATTGCTACAGTAACTGTTGATACTGTATTTAAAGGTAATCCTAAAAAGTAATCGTAATTGAACTAGAGAAAACGGATGATGGTTGGAACACTAGTAAATCATAAAAAAACGGTCTAATATATAGGCCGTTTTTTTATCTTTGAACAACTGGAACCCACAGTTCACTACTTGGCTTGCGATTAGGAGCTAAATAATTCTCGATACAAGGAAGGTCTGCTAGCTCATACTCAGATGCTGGCAACCATTCTGTATAAAGACGTTTCCATGCTGTAGAAATATCCGGGAAAACAACCCATGTGCCTTTAGGTATTACGATTTTCTCCATATCAGCTGTATATTCTCCATGAAAACGACATCCCATCATATAGTGAAAGGTTTCATCGGTAATAGCTGCTTGCTTCCCACATACCCCCAAAAGCCCTTCTAATCTACATTTTGGATTTTCCCATGACATGTTAATAAGTTTCTGTAGGAACCCACTTGTTGTCGCCTCTTCCCATAATAGCGGAATTGTATGAAAAGCATCTTCCGTCATTACTTCTTTTTTTAGCCCTATAATTTCAATATCATCATCTAGTACTTCTATTCGATATTCCATTTCTACATCTCCCTTAATCATAATTTGAAAGGAGATTTTCGGAAACATTTTTAACTCAACCCCATTACATCGCGCTGCTGTCGGAGATACACCATGCAGATTTTTAAAAGCTCGGCTAAATGCATCTGGTGAGTCATACCCAAACTTAAGAGCAAGATTAATAATACGTATAGTCTTATCACTTTGTAGCTCACATGCAGCTTGTGACAAACGTCTTCGTCTAATATATTCCGACAAAGTAAATCCTGTAATTGACGAAAACATTCTTGGAAAATGATATTCTGAACAACAAGCTAATTTTGCTACTTCTTTAGCATCTATTTTGTTTGATAAATTCTGCTCAATGTAATTCATTACTCTGTTCATTCTCTCCAGCCAGTCCAGATGTAACCCCTCCCTTCAAGGATATTATGTATGAAATAAGGAAATCTTTCCCGATTTTTGTTGTTCAAAAAATGTCGGGTGCTTTTTATTAATACCAATAAATGATAAAAATATAAAGGATAAGTTATGGTATAACTCATTCTTTATTCTTTATTCTTTATCATCAAATTCATATAGACTATCAAGCAAGTCTGTAAATGTTGAGCAAACTGGATATATTGCTTCCTCTCAGGATTTTCTATTATTTTCTCATATAATGCCTTACTACAATTTCTAGACTTTTTTAAATCTGTCTCTTTTAATAGTTTCTCACCTTTTGATTCAAAAATAGGAAATCCTTCAGCATCGTATGTAAGTCCTGTAACTAGGTGCTTATCTCCTACCAAGTCTCCTTTTCGCAAACGAATTGTTTGGGGGCCATTCGCACCTTCATAAATATACGTAGCTGCTTTCTGTAAATATCGTTGCGTATACCAACACCTGCATATGAGAGATAATTACCACCCTTAAATTCATAGTGATTTAATATATGTAATTCTACTATAATTGACGTTATATGAGCTTAGCTTAATAGCAATGTGGTGATACCCCTATTTATATAGAATTGAATTTTAACTTCACACTTAATTAGTACTTGCTATTTTTACAAAGCACTTTTAAAATAACTATATTTATATATTAAATTAATAGAAATAGGTGTAAGAAATGGAATTTGGGTTACATGCACATAGGGTAAATCAATCTACAATATATTCAACTGTGGGTACAGAAAAAAATACTCAAGACTTCCCTTCTACTCAAGGAAAAGAAGCTACTAATGATTTCGCTATCAAATTAGATATTCGGTCATCAGAAAAAGAAGGAAAACAATCTAGTGTCAAATTTACTGAAATGGATTTATGGAACATGTTAAAAGATAAAAGTGTCCCCTTATGGATTATTATGGAGATGCTAAACAAGTTCCATGCTGATAAGGAGAAGGAATCAAGCCAAACTAAAAATGATTCTCCAACTGATGTTACTAATACTATTGAATTAACTAATGAAACAAGATTAGATGTGGTTCTGTAGTTTTTTAGTACGGATAACTCATATTTTTAAAGAAAAAACCTTACAGAAAGATTCTGCAAGGTTTTTTCTCTTATTTGGAGCCGGCAAACCAAATAAATCTTAGTGAACATTATTCGATTGAGGATATATTAAAAATTCAATTAATGTCAAAAGCTAGTTAACTCATTGTTAGGTGATTTTCTTTTAAAAAATTTCTACATTTCTTTGGTAACGCATCGTTCCTTTTTTACAAAAAACTGAACATTATTACATCAAAAAGGTTCTTTATCAAAACATGTAGAATTAGCACATATGCAGGTTTATATAAATGAAGAGGTGATTGTGTTGAATTATTTAACAAAATCAAAAAACTCATCAACAGGTCTGAGAGGGTATTTGGAATCCTATCCGTTAACTTCATTTTTTGTAATGGCATATGTATTCTCATGGAGTGTATTAATTCCATTTATCTTATCCCAATGGGGTATTTTCCCTAAAACAAAGGCATTTGATATTTTCTTTTTTGCCAATGCATTTGCAGGCCCTATGTTAGCAGCGTGTATCATGTTTCGAACTCTTGAAGGCAAAGAGTCATGGAAAAAAGTTAGAAAAAGCATTCTAACTACTAAGGTCGGTTTGAAGTGGTACTTGTTTACTCTCATCGTTATCCCAGCTGCAATGTTTCTGGGGATGGTTATAGTAAATGGAGAGATACCTACTTTCCGTGACCTTAATTTTGAATTTTTTATAACCTATCTCTTCTCTTTTGTGGCAATTTTCTTTCTCGGTGGGCCTTTACCCGAGGAAATCGGATGGCGTGGTTTTGCTCTGCCTCGATTACAATCGAAATTCGGACCGTTAAAAGCAACATTACTTCTTAGTGTTTTGTGGGCTTTTTGGCATCTTCCGCATTTTTTAACGGCTGCACAAAGGGGTGGCCCGGGTTCTGACCTTTCTCTCCTATATATCCATTTGCCAATTTTTATTCTACTATGTTTGCCGATCTCAATCATTCTTACTTGGGTCTATAACTGCAATCACGGTAACTTATTTATTGTCATGCTAATTCATGCGAGTGTAAATACGTTTAGTTTGGCACAAACTCATTCCACCAACCCTGTTTTAAAAAATACGGATATATTTGTAGTGATAGGATTGGGATTTGTTGCTTTACTTATTCTTATTTTCACACGAGGCAACCTGGGATATAAACAAACTTTTAATGAAGGAGAGTTCAGTAACAATGCAAATATAAGTAAATAGAAACAAAAATCATATTCTTCTCCAAAACAAAAAACATCATTCTTTATTCAAGGTGAAATATAATTGTTTGCAAAGAGATGCTCCCGATATTTGGTATCATATACCTTGGATAAATTAGATAGAAAAATAGGATCTTTTCAACAGGAAAATAATTTATAGTGGAAAGAATATATTTATATTGATTATAATAATGTGTTTTGAATTGTACCTTTAAGGAGGCGTTGTCGATGAGAAAATATTTCTATTTGATTGGGCAAAAAAACAAGAGGATAACGTATCACTAGCCCATAAACTACGTGCTTCCTCTTCAATATTGGAAGGAGAGTATCAGATTGAATAAGGTTTATTTAAAGGCTATTGACAAAAGTAATTGGGAAGAAGCAATTAGACTTTCTGTTAAAGAAGAACAACAAGCATTTATTGCATCTAACCTTTATTCTATCGCAGAAGTTCAATTTCTAGATAATTTCTATGCAAAAGGTATTTATTTTGATGAGAAAATGATAGGATTTACTATGTTTGAGATAGACCCTGATGATAAAAATTATTGGATTTATAGACTTATGATTGATGAAGAATTTCAAGGAAAAGGTATAGGAAAACTAGCTATACATCTAGTTATTGATGAGATAAGAAGAAATAATAACGCAAACATTTCTATAATAATGATTGGATATGCTCCTGAAAAACTTACAGCTAAATTTGTATATAAAAAAGCAGGATTTATTGAAACTGAATTATCATCTTGGGGTGAACAGTTAGCTAAGTATTCCTTATAAGCACTTGAATTCTCTACATTGACTTTTAGACTTATTAAAGAAAAGAGTCTGATATTATAGTAATGCAGATAGGAAATAATTAAACTTTTTTCAAACACGATTTTTTTCTATTCTTAATGGCTCTAATATGTAAATAAAAAGTAGGAGGGGCCTATCTTAACAGACTCCTCCTTAAAACAACCATTCTATACATGTTAGAAATAAATTCATTTTACTAATAATGAATATTCACCGTTTTTATCATCGAATTTATATACATTTAAATATATATTTACCTGGTTTCGCTGCGAATTTCCCCTTTATAACATGTCCTTCATCTTCACCACAAGCTACATAATTTTGCATGTCTGATTCATGATAAAGTACCCATGTCATCCCAATATTTTGCTCATTTACCACAGAAATATCTACTTCTTTTGAATCTGTAACATTAAACGTATAAACATCTGTTTGATCAGGAGTAATCAGATTTCCTTTTACCAGCGTATTAAACGGGAGTACCTTCTCCTCTTCATGGGATTCATCTGTTTGCGGATCTTGTTTTACAGTAACTTTTGTTTGTTCTTTGCTTTCTTTTCCTCTACTATCTTTTACTGTTAGTTCCACAGTGTATGTTCCTTTTTCTCCATATACATGGGTAGGATTTACTTCTGTACTTGTAATACCATCTCCAAAGTTTCATAGATAAGAAATAACTTTTCCATTTTCACTTTTTGTACCATCGCTATGAAATTGAATCTCTTCATTTACTATCCCACTGTATGGTCCATTCATATTTACTATAGTAGTTGTTTTTTTCTTTTCCTCTGTTGCAACACCATGAAAAACAATATCATATTCAAACTGGTTAGCTGCATTCACACGATAATTTACAAAATAGACTGTAACTGTTTTATAACCACTCCAACCTTTTTGGGATAACTGCTCCAAAGTTCGATTTACTTGTTTACTCATCGTTTTCCAATCTTCAGACTCACCTTTTGATGTACCACCTGTGTACTTGCCTTCCACGGTAAATGTATTAAAGAATTGCGACTCATATTTTGTGATTTTTGCATCTTTTATATTTGCTACATCCACAATTTCGTTTTTCACTTCAGCTAACGGCTTTGGTGCGTGTTGAATTAAATAATCATTTGTTACTTGCGGTACATTATATTTATCTTGATTATCAATCAACTGCTGCATATACGCTTGATATTCTGCATTCAATTGTGTATTGTTGCTCAATGATTCACGATATGAGTCATAATTTTTCACATCGTTTGCACGGATTAAATCTTGAAGCTTATCAAATGTTTCAAATTGATGATTATACAAATATGACTGTAGTGCAAAGGAATATTTATAAAAGTCCCATGATCCATATTTTGAGAACAAAGTTTGCTTTGCTGTATAACGGCTTGCTGGATCAGATGATAAGCCACTTATCATACTTTTACGCGGAACAACATTATTTGTACGTGTAGATCCTGCAAAAAATTCTGCATTCCCTTCTTGGAACCAAGTTAATCGTTCATTTTGATACATTTCTCCGCTTCCAAATAAACCAGGAACCTCATACCTTCCTTGTAAATAATGAGTGAATTCATGACGGAATAACTCTTCTAAACTATAAATACTCTGCTTTGGCGTACGCTCATATGTAAAGAAGGTCCCCTTCTCTTCAATATAAAAATTCCACCGTTGTTTGTTTCATATCCATATGTTTCATATATCCTAAAAATTCACTACTAAAAATATAAACTAATATTAATCCTGAAATAAGGAAATTTTCTACTGACTTATAATTTGCACAAAATAACCTACTAATTATGTTCATTCAAAAAACCAGGATAACTTTTTAATATCATCCTGGTTTTTTCTATATTTAATCAAATCTATCATTTACTATTCATAGAGATTATATTTAACAGTTCTACTTGACTCTATGCACTTTTATGTGTTTTTTCACTATGGATAACTTTGTATATAATAGAAGTAATTTTTTTATCTTCAATTAATTAATTTTGATTAATGACTCATATCAATTAAAAATAAATGAGAATTAACTGTATTTAATTATGTAAAAAATACATAATTAAATACAAGTGATAATCATTATAAAACTCATATCAACATATCAGCGAAAGCAGATCCAACGTTATTTTTACGCTTCATATGCTTTTCTAAATAAATTTTTGTTGTTTGAATATTTTCGTGACCAAGTGTTTGCATTAAATGATATAAATCTGCATTTCCTTGTTCTACTGCCATAATTGCAAAAGCATGTCGAAATGTATGTGCGGTTACTGGATTTTCACGATATTGTAAGAACTCTAAGTTTGTCTTCTTTATCATATCTGTTACTTGGTTTGATAATGTTTTAGAGTTATATGCACTTCCTCTTTGATTTATAAATAACGGACTCTCATCCCCTTTTTCCAATACCGTTTGGAAACCCCTTCTTCTCCTCACCTCACAAATACATTGGTATAAATGTTCTGAAACGAAAAGTTCACGCACTTTGTCCCCTTTCCCCCTAACCTTTAACCAATAATTTCCATCATAGTGTAAATCCTTTACTCTTGCAGTACACAACTCCTGAATACGTGCACCAGTACTAGCTAATGCAAGTATTATTGTATAGTTTATTAAATGTCCTCTTTCTTTATAAAAACCTAATATTTTCATGACTTCCTCATAGGATAAATCTCGATTCGGCCGATCTTTTTCATTTACATTTGCACGCTGTAATTCTTCATGAAGTGGTTTTTCAATATACCCAAATACATGAAGATGTTTTAAAAAAGAACGAATCAATACCGTTTTCTTCGCCAAAGTTGCAACAGCATACGTATTCCCACCTCGACCATTTTGTATATTTTTTAACCAGTAATTAAATTTACGAATATGCCAAGGCTTTAATGTTTTTAATAAGGAAGCATTTCGCTGAACTTCTTCCCCATTCACTTCAAACTCTTCTGCATGCTGCACCATACATTCGCAAAATGATAGTATCTCAGACACATAACTCTTTTTTGTATCATCCTTTCTATTTTTCTTTTCATCCATATCATTTTGTAAATTTACAAAATGATATATCACTTCAAGATCACCTAGAAATGCATATTTTCCCTTTCCTTCTTTTTCTGCATCCTCTATCTTTTGTTCCAAATCATTCATATAACGATTGTTATACATAAATGAAGATATACCTTTTATATTGTCTAAATATATATCTGTAAATTCTCTTTGACTTTTTAAAATAGGTAAATTTTCGTTTTGACTTTTATTATCCATACCTATACATCACCTCTTCTTGTATAGATTTTAATCTTTAGTATATTTATTAAGTATACTATGATTTTTATATCACTTACATCAATTATAGAAATTAATAATCATATTATTTCTGTAATAAGTCTATATTCTTCTATATTTAATTATATATATAATTTCTAATAATTTTTTATTAAATAGATAAACATATGACGTTAATTTATACAATTTCATAAAATATCTACATATTAATAGACATTAAATTATGCCTTACATTTAAATAAAATTATAAAGTACATTAACATATTTGTTTTATGATATTTTATTTTATATTTAAATCTTATTTTATATCTAATTAAGAATCTGATATGATATATACATACTTTATGAATTATCGTGAGTAAATAAGGAGGTATACTTTCATGACACAAGATTTACTGTTTATCACAAAACCTACAGTAACGACAAAAGAAGCAGCAGATTTAATGGGAGTTACCGTTCAGACCATTTTAAAAAAAGAAAAAGAAGGCCTAATAGAATGTGTATATAAAGATAATTGGAAGCAATTCGGAAGTAAAATATTCTATTTAGAAGATATTGAACGGTTAATGAATAACGATGAAATAAAAGGATTAAGTACAAAAAAAGCAGCAGAAATTCTAAACGTAGCACCCTCCACTATCTTTACATATATTAAATCTGGAAAATTAAAAGCCACGATGGTAGAAAAGCGGGGTAAACAAGTATATGTCATTGATGAAGAAGAACTAGAAAATTTCCAGCTTAATTACGAAAAAACTACAACAAAAGAACGTAAAACATTCATTACTAAGATTCAGGACACAGACATTTATTTATATCAATTATTAATACAGCGACATACAGAAAAAAAAGCTAGGGTAATAGAAATTAATGGATCCGATGGAAAGGTTCTTACAGAAGATGAAGAAATTTTCTCATTATCAGCTTATAAAGAACATGATTATTCCCTTGAACCCTTCAAAAAACAAACAGTGATTACGAAGCGAGGCTATTTATCTTTTACATTTAAAAAGCCTCAGTTATTTAATTCTATTACTTATAATCTAATAAATTTATTTTATAAAGAGCTTGGTGTCACAAATATGCGATTGACTACTACACAAGATATCATCAGATTGGAAATTAAACCATTTGTTTTACAGGTAGAGCCATTACAGTTCCAAGAAGAGATTAAGTATTTACATTCACATATGAAGTCAGGCTCAATACTCCCTCATGTTGAAGGTATTTATTTTAAAAGTAATGTAGAGCCATTAACTTTTCATGCAGATCATGACTTTAAGCAAAAAGTAATTCAAATGGCTGCTGAATCTGGTATGGGGCAAGAAGAGTTTTTATTACAAGCTGTAAAATCATATATTGAAAAGTTTTGAAGTTTATTTACATCAACTTCCTACGGGTACAATATTTTATTTCCATCCTCCAAGATTTATATAATCCATATAGCTATCTTATAAGTAAAAAACGTAGAAATTATGAATTCCTACGTTTTTTACTATATAAGTTGCTGCTAATTGCTTATCTATATTTTAAAAAAATATCAAATTTTAAATTTGGTATTCATACAATCTTAATCCTGTTCCTTCAATTCAGATTGTACTTCTAAATTTATTGGACTTTGTATCTTTTTTTCATCTGGAATCGGTTTCCACCAATTCCCTGTTAAAAATAACATGGTTAAAAGATTATAACTATCACTGAAATAACTCTCTTTCTTATTCTTCATCCAATCCCAACCACTATTTACCCATTCTTGATTTTTGCTGTTAGTGGTACCAGCGGCAATAAAGGGCGAAACGTATACGGCTGTTGGATAATCACCGATATTTGTTCCATCTAGTTTATAGCCGTCAACAATTTTCGATGGATTACCTTTTGTTTTACCTTTTATCCATGTAGCAACTTTATCAGAAATCACCTTACCTCTCTTTTCTCCATACATTGCATAGTCCATAACAATTCGGAGTGGTACACGACTCGCATTATAGTAATATGAATCAGTATATTTTGATTCATCTAAAAAACCTTTCGGTGCAGGCTGTGGTGGATTTTTTACAACAAAATCAGAAATCAATCCTGTCTTTGGTGAATATTTATTTGTGAAATTTGTATAAGTATTGTAGAGATTATCAATAACATTAAGCCAAGTTTTATCTCCTGTAAATTCGTAGAATGCCCTTAAATGAGACATCATCCAGTCGGATGGTCTAGTATCAAATGTACTTTTGTCTCCCCAATCCCCTAAATTCAAACCATTATTTTTTGTCACATTACTAGCCTTAATACCTTTTGTAATCATATTTTGAGATTCTTTTAAATAATTGATTTTCCCACTTGATCCCCATTGCTTATGAGCAAGAAGAAGTGAGTAAGCAATGTCTAAATCCCCATCTGTTGCAGAATCAAAATGCCCTTGTGCTTTCTTGTCATCTGCTACAACCCACCCCATTAAATTTGGGTTTATGGAACTTTTAAAAGCTCTTGCTGTTTTAAATAAGCCATCATAAATAGTCTGAGCATTTGAATCATGTCCTGCCATTAAAACTGTGATAATCATCCCATATCCTTGTCCTTCTGAAGTTCCTAATGGTCTAAACCCATCTGGATTTCCCGTAATCTCACCCTTAACATAATACCCACCAGGAAGTGAAGATAAATCATTCTTTAGATACTTCTTCTTCCAATCGTTATAATAATTTTTAACTGCATTATTCAAACTTTCCTGTGAAACATGATTCGGTTTTAAAATTCCTGAGTAATTTACTTGTTGAGGAAAAGGTTTCATCTCTTTAGCGACAGCTGATACTTGAGAAGAGTTTGTTATAATAGAAGAATTGATTTTGTTTCCATTATTTATTAATGTATCATTGTCTAAAGAGGCAGCTGAAATACAATTAGTGTAGCTTGCAAACCCAATCCCACATGCACATATAACAGTGAATAGCGTTCTTTTTTGTCCCATTTTTTTGTCTCCCTTAAAATAAATTTTAAAATTCGGATAAAATTTCATATTTCTATAATAATTACTTTCATAACAAACGTACCCTTTTTTTGAAGGATTTGGAATACATTTAGATATTTTTCAAACTTAGTCTGACTTGGTATATTTTTTATACTTTTCTAATATAAGAGTACTCATCTAAGCAATTTCTATAACTTATAATAGTAAATACTTGAAATATTTAACATTAATATTATTATGTAGTGAAGGTAACTCTAAATAATTTTTAATAATTAATAGATAACTAATTTTATTTACATCAAAAACTATATTGTAATAAGAATATTCCCTTATAAATCTTAGATAATAGGAATAGAAAGTTGCAAAATACCATATTTGAAAAACCTTGTTCAAAATTCGTCTAAATTTACATTTTCAACTATTTTTATCATTTTAGCCAAGAAGACTCCTTCCTCAAGGAGCGTGAAGGGTCCCAGCCCAGTGAGTAGATCGGAGATGAATTGGCTTCGAACAAGGGATGGCAGGAAGCCATCTTAATTGTTCGACATACAGAAAGTGTTACTTTACTATCTATCGAATGTATGTTTGGTGTATAATAGTTATATACCGAAATGGAGGTGAATGAAATGATGATCAATAAAGCCTATAAGTTTCGTATCTATCCAAATCAAGCACAAGCAATTCTAATCAACAAAACGATTGGTTGTTCCCGCTTTGTATTCAATCATTTCCTATCCTTATGGGATCACACATACAAAGAGACAGGAAAAGGCTTGACCTATGGTACATGCTCTGCCAAACTCCCTACCATGAAGAAAGAGTTTGTTTGGCTCAAAGAAGTGGATAGTATTGCGATTCAGTCGTCTGTTCGCAACCTTGCGGATGCTTATACGCGCTTTTTCAAAAAACAAAACAGCGTACCGTGCTTTAAATCAAAGAAGAACAACGTACAATCTTACACCACAAAACAAACAAATGAAAACATTGCCGTTGTAGGGAACAAAATAAAGTTGCCGAAACTAGGCCTTGTTCGATTTGCCAAAAGTCGCGAAGTAGAGGGACGTATTGTAAATGCTACAGTTAGACGGAACCCTTCTGGCAGATATTTTGTGTCACTATTAGTTGAAACAGAAGTACAAGAACTTCCGAAAACACATTCTTACATTGGAATAGATGTAGGACTAAAAGATTTCGCCATTTTGTCAGATGGAACACCCTATAAAAATCCGAAGTTTTTCCGATCATTAGAAGATAAGTTGGCGAAAGCACAGCGTGTTCTTTCTAGAAGAATGAAAGGATCTTCTCACTGGAATAAACAACGAGTAAAGGTAGCTAGAATTTATGAATACATATCAAATGCTAGAAAAGATTACTTAGACAAAATCTCAACTGAAATCATCAAAAATCACGATGTTATCGGTATAGAGGATTTGCAAGTATCGAATATGTTAAAAAATCGTAAATTAGCAAAAGCCATTAGTGAGGTATCATGGTCACAATTTCGAACTATGTTGGAATATAAAGCAAAATGGTACGGCAAACAAGTCATTGTCGTATCGAAAACATTTGCTTCCAGCCAATTATGTTCTTGTTGTGGATATCAAAATAAAGACGTTAAAAATCTAAACTTACGTGAATGGGAATGTCCTTCTTGTCGTACACACCATGATAGGGATATTAACGCAAGTATCAATATAAAGAATGAAGCGGTAAGGCTTCTAACCGCAAGGACTGCGGAGTTAGCCTAATCAATTAGAGTTCGATAGAACTCTTTACTTAGGAATCCCTCACTTCTAAACGAAGTGAAAGTGGGGGTAGTTCAAAGGAGAATTCTAATCAAAAGATATTATTTATATCTTTTTGGGGATACCCCATCGCCATCAAGCTAAATTTTATAATACCCCCAGAACGAAAATTTCTTCGTTTTGGGGAACTACCAATTTCTTAAGTTGATGGGCATGTATGGTGACCCTATATAAAGAAATTTTAAACATCTTAATCTGCCTTTCCTTTATGTAAATATGGAAATAATGAAATTACCCCAAGGATAGCTAAACAAGCTCCAATCCATAGCGGAGATACAAAACCATATCCTTTACTGATTCCAAGACCACCTAGTGAGGAACCAATAACAATACCCAGCGTAATAAAAGAACTATGAACGGTATTTATCATTGTTCCATTACTAGCTGTTTTCATTACTCTCGCAACCATAGCCGGATTCAATGCTACACCAGTTAAACCAATAAAAATCGTAGAAATAACCGCAATGTATTTATTCTCTGCACCTAAAGCAAATAAAGACAATGCTACTATTAATATAATCAATCCGCTCACCAGTATTTTCATTGTATATTTATCAGCAAACTTGCCAATCACTATATTCCCAACTACCGTCGCACTACCATAGAGAGCAAGTAAATATGGAATACTTGCACTTGAAAAGCCTGTGACATTTGTAAAGATAGGAGTGAAATAACTAAATGCTGCAAACGTACCACCAATAATGAACATACTTGTTACGTACGCTGCCCAAAGATGAATATTCTTAAATCGCAGAAGTTCGTTTTTCCAATTCAATTGCTCTTTATTTGAAGATGATGGTAACAACCATTGAATCATAATCCCTGATACTAGCACAAGAACAGAAACAGCCCCAAAACTAATACGCCAGCCAAAATATTGCGAAACAACGGTTGTTATAGGTAAACCTAATACAGTTGCGAACATTAAACCTGCAAGTACAATTGATGCAGCTTTTCCCCTTGAATCAGAGTGAACCAATGTTGCAGAAAAGGAAATCGCAACTCCAAAAGATGAAGCTGAAGCAATACCAGTTATAATACGTGAAATCATCATAATATCATAGTTCCAAGCAATAGCTCCGAGCGATTGACCAATTAAAAATACGAACATTAAAAACAATAATGCTTGTTTGCTGCGCATTCGTAAGAGGATTGCAGTTAAAATGGGGCCTCCTATTACCATTGCTCCTGCATAAGCTGAAATTAAATACCCAATAGATGATACAGAAACCTGGAATGCAACAGCAAGTTCATTCATCATACCTGCAACCATAAATTCTGATGTAGTCATACAAAAGATTGCTAAAGCTAATAAATAAATAATCGATGGCATAAAAACACTCCTTATTCATTATTGTAATGATTGGTACAAAAATAGTGCGAAAAAAGAGCGCACTAAGCGCCACAAATAGACTCCACTGTTCCTTTGATAACTTGTTCAGACAACATCCGATTTTGCATCGATACATTAAGAACACGGAATCCGTAATAACTGCTTAAAAGCAGACTAGCTAATTCCTCAGCTGATTGCTTCTTTGAAATTTCACCTGTTTGCAATCCTTCCTCCATCACTGTTTCAATCGCTTGTTTAAGAAGTTCAACATGCTTCGAGAAAATTTCTTGTACCATTAAATCGTTTTTAGCACGTTCTATACTGGCATTAATCAATAAACATCCTTTTTGATCAATATTCTCAAAGTCTTCTTTCAATGCCCATTCAAAAAAATTACTTAATCGTTCTTTAACTGGAATTGGAGTATCTAACAATTTCCTTTGTTCCCTAATCCCAATTTCATGGTAGCGTTCTAATACTTGGTTATACAGTTCATGTTTACTACCGAAAGTATTGTATAAACTTCCTTTTCCAAGTCCTGTATCACTACATAAATCTTGTGTAGAACACCCTTCATATCCTCTTAACCAAAATGTTTTCATTGCAACATCTACAATTGAGGAATAATCAAACTCTCGAGGTCTGCCGCGTTTATTCAATCGTATCCTCCTCTCATTTTAAAGATAACATTAATAGAATACTCTTTTTGTACCACTCGGTCAATAATTTTGTTTTATTGTTACTGTAAAATAAAATTTGATTATTTTAGATTACGAATAATTCAAATACAAGTCTTATTTGAATTAACAATTTCATCAATCTTTATTATTAATTATCAAACTTTGTTATAAATGATCAATCTATTTTACAAAGCCACAAAAAGACAAAATATAAATTGTTTAATCATTTGTTTTTCTACGTTTCCATAGGAAAAGTCGGGGAGCGAAACTCAGCCAAGGAGAAATCGTTAGTCTAATTGGGGTTACCATACATCGCTATCAATCTAAGGTAAATTTGTATCCATATAATCAAAAAAACGCTATTCTTTTTGTAGAAAAATACAGAAAGGATGGCGTTTTGTATGACTCTATCGATTCAAGATGAGTTTCATTTATTCGCTGAAGAATTACAGCGATATCTATCCCCAAGTATCCTTCAACAGCTCGCACAGGAGACGGGTTTCGTAAAACGTAAAAGTAAATATGGCGCACGAGATTTGGCCGCTTTATGTATTTGGAGTAGTCAACACGTAGCAAGCGATTCTCTTACTCGATTATGTAGTCAGCTTTATACAAATACAGCTACACTCATGAGCCCAGAAGGACTGAATCAACGCTTTAATCCAGCAGCTGTCGCATTTCTTCGAGAAGTGTTTACTTCCCTTCTCACACAAAAACTCTGTTCAAATCACTCACTTTCTGCACATATAATCTCTACTTTTAATCGTATCCGTATTCTCGATGCAACAGTGTTTCAACTACCTGATCAATTCGCTACTGACTATCAAGGTTCAGGTGGGAGTAGTAATAAGGCAGGCGTGAAAATCCAATTAGAATACGATTTACTTAGTGGTCAATTTCTTAACGTGCAGCTTGGGCCAGGAAAGAATAATGATAAAACATATGGTACCATCTGCCTTGAAACCGTAGAAGCAGGCGATTTGTGTTTACGTGATCTTGGTTACTTCGATTTAGGAGACTTACAAACCATTCATGATAAAGAGGCTTACTATATCTCTCGGTTGAAGCTGAATACACACATTTATACCAAGAACCCTGAACCCGAATACTTCAACAATGGTACGGTAAAAAAGCAGACAGAATACATCCAGCTTGATATGACACAAATGATGTCTGATCTAATCCCTGGTGAAACGATAGAAATCCCTGAGGCATACATTGGCCAAAATCAGAAACTTCCAGCACGTGTTATTATCCATCGTTTAACCGATGATCAAACGCAAACACGACTGAAAAACCAAGCGATACGTGAAAAGAAGAAAGGCATTGTCATGAAGGATAAAAGTAAACGTTTAATGGGCATGAATGTATATATCACGAACACGTCGCTAGAAGAAGTACCGACGAACTACGTGCATTCATTATATTCACTTCGTTGGCATATTGAAATTTTGTTTAAAACGTGGAAGTCATTCTTTGAAATTGATAAATGTCAAAATATAAAAAGAGAACGCCTAGAGTGCCATTTATATGGACAACTCATCGGCATTCTCCTCTGTTCTTCTACGATGTTTCAAATACGTCAGCTTCTGCTTGAAAAGAAAAAGCAGGAGCTGAGTGAATACAAAGCGATTTATATGATTAAAGATTACTTTCCATTACTGTTTCAAGCGATAGCCGTTGGCACAGAAGAACTTTTAAAAATTCTGCATCGCCTTTATCAGCTGCTCAAAAAAAAAACGGTCGTAAATGTCATAGGTATAAGAAGATGACCGTCTTTAATATTCTAGGGATTGTGTATAAAACGGCGGTGAAGCATAGACAAGCTGCCTAGCGAAAAAATCGCGTTTTAATAGGCTTCTTTAGCATGCCTACTTTTCTATCACTTGCTAGTTTTGAAACAAGGATCATTTCGTACCTATTAAATTACTTGGTTAGCTTGATGGGCATGTGGGGATACCCCATTTTCAGCTTGTTTTAATTACTTTCTTACTAGATATCTACTCATTTGCATATGTATTGGTGGAAAAATTCTATTTGTTCGTTGTTGAGTATTGTTGCTTCGTCTTTTCTTAAGTCAAGGTGGAATACATGACCGCTCGCTTTGTCATTATGACCATATTCCTTGTAAATATAATGAAGTCCTGCGGATTCTAATTTACTAAGGAAAGCAGGTTGAATCCCAACCAATCCATCATTAACACTGCAAGTCACAAAGGACGGAGGAAAAGATGGTGTAATGTTTGACTGAAAATCCATTTCCTTTTCATATTTATAAATTTCTTTTCCAAGATAGTCCTTCATCAAAGCATTTAAAAGATTCCTATACCATTTTTTCGTTTCTTTGTTTTTTATTCTATCGAGTGGATCATACATTCCATGGTTTAATCCCATTGCTTTTATTTTAATATCAGGCATTTTGAAGTCAAACAGTTTTGCATACTTTAAATTAGTTAAAATTACTGCATACTGACTTGCAATCTGTGCCCCCGCTGAATCACCTACAATAAACAAATTATTTAAGTCCATATGAAACTTTGTTGAACTATTCTTCACCCAATGAAAAACCGAATTTACATCTTCCAGAGCTGCTGGAAATTTATATTTTGGTGCAAGGCGGTAGTTGAAGTTTACTACCGTAAACCCATACTGGGCTAAATTCATGCAGTAAAATTGATAAGCTTCCTTGTTCCCGTACACCCAGCCACCACCATGAATCGATATAATTACTGGCAAAGGTTTTTCCGTATCTTTTGGATAATACACGTCAAGCAAATGGTCTTCACTTTTATCCCCGTAGTAATCAAGGTTGTCAAACCTTGCGATATTTTCTGGGGTAGTTAACCCTTTATCTCTTTTAGCATCACCCTTTTCAAATAACACATTTAATAAAACTGATGTTAATGACATTTCTTCACACCTCTTTTTTGTAAAATGAGAATTACTTAATAGATTATTTTGTTTTGGGATTATATTTCGATAGAAGAAATAATTTATTCTTGTTCTATTAATTCGTTCATTTAATAGAATAAGGAATGATTATTTGTTCCCTTCCGATAACTTTCTATATAATGAAGCTCTAGATACATTTGTAATTTCACAAATTTGATGTACAGTCATATTTCCTTCTTTGTATAACTTTACTACATAATTCATTGCTGTTTGATTTTTATGATATTTCTTTAACCGATCTTTAAATTCCCCTCATTTACTTAACTTTACTAACTATCTATTCGAAAATAATGCTTATTTCCCTGCATAAAAGGCAAATTAAATGTATAGAGGTAACTCTCCCACTGCCCATTAAGCTAAAATTCTATAGTATCCCAGAACGAAATTTTGTACTAATATGTAACAAAAAAGCTCATTTTTTCGTTTTGGGGTAATTCTGAATTCTTAAGTTGATGGGCATAGGGTAACACCACATCGCTATCAAGCTAAAAAATGGGTCACCTCTAAAATGAAAAATATGTTAAATTCTCACAGATAGCTCTCTTATATTAATTACATAACCTATTTTACGATATTATCGTTTTACTGCTTGTATTTATCTTTTGAAGAAAATTTATCCATAAAAAATGCACCTCCAATTGTTAATTATGTGTCTAACAATTGGGGTGCACTTCATATTTATAAAAGTTACAATGGTCTTTTTTATTACTCTTATTTCTCCTTGCCTTGTTTCTCAATAATAAATTTCGAAACTAACTCTGATAATGCTTCTACTTTTTCTTTTATTTTGTTAGATTGATTCGAGATTTCTTCAATTGAGGCTGCCTGTGATTCGATTGACTGTACTGTTTGAGTTGTTTCTTTAGCTACTTGCGCTGCGGTTTCAGAAACACTCGACATAGAGGCGTTTACTTCTTCTGTGCCGGCAGACATTTCTTCTGTCGCTGCAGATACTTCTTGAATTTGACTAGTGATTTTATTAATAGCTACCATAATAGATGAGAATGCTTGATCCGCTTTATTAGCTGTTTCTTTTCCTTCCGACGCTTTTTGTTGACCTTTTTGCATTGCCTCAACTGTATCTTTTGTATCTTGTTGAATGGCTAGTATTAAATGATTGATTTCATCTGCAGATGCTTTAGACTGTTCAGCTAAATTCCCTACTTCCGCTGCCACCACTGCGAATCCTTTTCCATTTTCTCCAGCACGTGCAGCTTCAATTGAAGCATTTAAGGCAAGGAGGTTTGTTTGTTCAGCAATATTAGTAATCGCATCTAGAGCTTTATCAATTTGCTGTGTACGCATAACAAGTCTCTCTATTACTTTGGATGTTTCTTCAACAACCTCATGAATACTATTCATTTGAAGTATAGATTGTTTGATTACTTCACTACCAGAATTGACTTGTTCTGTTGTTGTGACCGCCACTTCTGTAACCGTTGCTGAAGACTCAGCTACAGTTTGAACGCCAGTCGCAATTTCTTCCATTGATGAAGAGCTTTCTTGAATACTAGTAACTTGCCCTTCTATTTTTTTATCAACCTCGGATATAGTTTGAACTACCTCTCTTGATATATGAGATGCTCGTTTAGTATCTTGTAACATTCCATTGGTAGAATAAATGACCTCTTGAGTTGTGATTTTTACTTCTCCAATTAATTGTTGTAAGTTACCCAGCATACTATTAAAAGACCTTACAATACTTCCTAATTCATTATCCGATTTATAAGAAGTACGTATCGTTAAATCACCTGCAGATACCTTTTCCATATCTCTTTCTAATAATACAATTGGTTGTCTAATTGCACTTTTAATGATATATCCAATAAAAATAACGATTGCGATTGCTATAATAGAGATACTAACAAACAGCATTATAGTATTTGTTGCACTGGCTGTATTATTTTTTTGTAATTGATCTGCATTATTATTATTAACCTGAATGAGCTCACGAATAGCCTGCACTGCCTTTTTCATATTAGGGTCAACTTCTTTAAGATAATAAGCATATGCTTCTTCATTATTAGATTGTCCCAAATCTTGTACTTTCCTCAGTTGTGTTCTTAATTCATTAAATACTTCATGAAATGTTGAATACAATTCTTTTTCTTTATTAGAACTAACTCTAGACTCAAACTTCTTTATTAACTGATCAGTTTCTGTACGAGCTACATCTATTTCTGCCAAAAGCTCCTTTATTCTTTCCTGATCTTTTGATAGAATAGTTTCCTTTACATTCATATTGATTAGATAAAAATTAGACTCTATAGCTCCTATCCACTGAATTGGTAATAAACTATCTTCATACATCGTATTAGATGCATGCTCCCCCTTTTTCAGGCCCAAAAATCCTAGTATAGATAATATTATACAAGCCACACTTGCTATAATTACTAATACATTTAATGTTGTACCAATTTTACTGTTTTTAAAAAACGACAATTAACTTCACCTCATTGTTATATTATGATTAAATAATTTTATTTACATAAATAAAAGACATTTAATTGTTTATATCTATTAAAAAACCGTATAAAGTTTTCTAAAATAAGAAAGTTCATATTTAAATCTAAATTTAAATATAGTCCGGTAAAAAGAGCGTGTTTTCATCTATTTATCTAAACACGCTCCTGCTAATATTTAAACCCTATAGTAATTGCTTATTCCATTCTGATTTCCTTTTTACTAATACATATCTTTTTAAATACGATTATCATGCCAAAAGTTTATTGGAAAATGATCATTCTCATTATAAGCTTCAAATTCATAACCTTTTTCTTTTAATCCTTTTATAATTGCTGGAACTGCCGCGACAGATTGGGGATGAATATCATGCATTAAAACAATTTCTTTTGAAGATGTCGCACCTGCCAATACATTTTGCACAATTTTTGCGGCTGCTACATCAACGGCTAATTTATTGTATTTCCAATCTAAAGAATCAATTGTCCAATCCCATACTTTTAAATCATTTCCGACCACTTCATTTCGAAGTGATTCATTTAAACCAGGCATTGATCCATATGGTGGCCGTGTTAATTTCGGTGAATTTCCAATAACATTTCTAATTAAAGATTGATCCTCTTTCATTTCCTTAACATATTCTTTATTGGTGTATAACCTTTTAAAATTATGTGTCATGCTATGCATGCCAACATAATGACCCTCTACATGTTCTCGTTTCACTAAATCTGGGAACCTTTTCACATTGTCACCAATTAAAAAGAACGTTGCTTTCACATTATTTCTTTTTAATATATCTAATAGGTTAGCTGTATATTTTCCTGGTCCATCATCAAAAGTTAAATATACAACTTTTCTTTCTTTACCATCAAAACGACTAGGTATTGATTTTCTAAATTCATTTTTAGGAAGACTGCTCACTTGTTGAACACTATTTTCCTCTTCTGCATTTACTAGCTTAGGATTCGTTATAGATTGAAACATGTAATAACCTATTGCTACTAATGTAATAGCCAGCAAAACGCTTATAATTCTTTTTTTCTTAAGCTTAATTTTCATACTATAATTCTTCTTTCTATCCTATTATTCCACTCTATGTTTTTTAGTTTCATCATTTTATTAAATAACAGAGTTCTTTAACCAAACTCTTTTTTTGATTAAGAATCTGTTTGTTAGTACTCTTCCATAACTTCTTTTGGAACCATACTTCCTCCTATTCCTCATACAATATGTGTACCTTGATTCAAATTTTGTTTTAAAGCACTTTTTTGTATATAGTTTTTTCCCTCTTTATACAATTTAATTGGCCATTTGTTCCTGCTAATTCTAATAATTCTAACCTGGTATCCTCCTTATCTATTAATCGCTTTAATAAAATATATAAATAAACAATACTAGTTGTATATGCACCGCTTAAAAATGGTTTTAATGTTCTATTTACAAACCCAGATGCTCTTCCTACTGCCAGTTCATCAGCTATTTTTTTATTATCAATCCTAATATCTTGTACGGAAATTCCCTCATGCAATCTGGTCATCATACCTAAAACAAACATCGAGAATACATATCGTTCATTTCTCGTCTTATTTATTATTCTCACAACTTTACAGGTGCTTGGAAAATTAATCATACTTTATTATAATTAAGTATATATTAACAACATGTTTAGTATAAGTAAATAAAATTAATTTTAATTTAATATTTTTTACTTATTTAAAGGGGATTACGCATATGAACAATATTAATGTTGGTCAAAAAATTATGGCATTTAGAAAAGCTGCTGGATTAACTAGTAAACGTTTAGCTGAATTAGCTGATATAACACCTTCCATGTTAAGTCAGATTGAGAAAGGAATCACGAATCCATCATTACAAACACTAAAATTAATTTCTGTAGCATTAAATATTCCATTATTTAATTTTTTCTTAGAAGATACAAATACGGAAGAATTAGTCGTAAGAGCTAATCAAAGAAAAAAAATAACTTTCCCTGAAAGCGGTAACGTTTCATATGAGTTGTTATCTCCCAATTTAGATGGATCACTGGAATTGGCTTTAATGAACCTGTTACCTCAAACCGCTTCATCTATAGAACCTGTGGCACATAAAGGTGAAGAAATAGCATTTATTATGGAAGGACAAGTAAAACTATACTTAAATGATGAGGTTTTACTTCTCAATACAGGTGATAGTGTTAAAATCCCACCATATGCAAAGCATAAATGGGAAAACACTTCTTTAAACAAAGTCACTGTTATATTCGGAGTAACCCCACCATCTTTTTAATTCCATATACTATCGGATAAAAGTTAGAGAAAATAATTCTCTAACTTTTTGTATACATAACTATATTTTAAGAAAATAAAAAACTTGTCTCTTAATTATATGAGATTAAAAGCTAAACAATTAAGAATAGTAAAGTAGAGCTTTTTGATTACATGCTTAATTTACTTTTTAATGTCCAGTATTTTTCCCCATTAGCGTCAAAAGAGAATTCGACCCATCCATTTGGATCTTCACGATAAATAAAGATGTTTGTTCCAGGAGTTAATGTACCAACATTATTTTGCGTTACATCTACATCTGATCTACTTTTAATTTTCAAATCAAATGGATAAGGTACATAGTAATAAGTAGCTGATGATACTATATTTGCGCTCGAACCATCTGCATACATTTTATACGGTATTTCATTAGATAATGCTTCAACATCTAATGTTTCAGGGCTCTTTGGTAATTTTTTTGCATATGTATAGTCTTCTGCACGGAATGGTTTCATACGTTCCATAATACCCGCAATTTTTTTTGCCCAGCCTTTATCTGATGCATATTTCACGTTCATACCAGCTAACGTTGGTCCGTTATAATGCATACCACTTTCTTCTAAATATCTTTCTCGTACATAATTAGCGTTATAAGCAATACTGTCTCCGTACGTTGGTAAGTATTTTGCATATTTAAATGGATCTCTATCATAAGCACGTAATCCGAATAGATTATGTTTTTGATATGCAATTTCTGATTTACCGTATCCAGATTCTAAAATCGCATGCGCCGCTAAATAATGAGCATTCACGCCATATTGATTTTGCGCATTGATAAAATCTTGCCCATGTCCAACTAATGGACTATCTGAATGATATTTTGCAATAAAACTATCAATCTCTTGAGCTGTAATTTTAGAAGTCACCGTTAAATTCAAATCTTCATATGAGGTAGCAGTAATAATCTCTTTTTCCTTTAAAACATTCTTTGGAGTTAGTTGCATCATATCTGTTTTTGCAGTAAGTTGAGCAGCTTCAGCGCGTGTTATGAATCTATTTGGTTGCCAACCGTTATCAGTACCAACGGAAATTTTTAAATCAATTAAAATATTGGCGAATCTTTCACCCCAATGGCCTGTTAAATCCTCAAATTTACTTTGGACATTATCATTTGCTGTACTTTGAAGTTTATATGCATTTACTAGCATTGCCGCCATAGCAGCGCGCGTTACTTTTCCGGATGGATTGAAGATACCATTACCTTCGCCTTTAATAATGCCAGCTTTTTCAGCTGCGGCAATATAAGGTGTTCCCCAGTGGCTTTGTGAGTCTGTAAAGGATGGTTTTGCATCGTAGTCAATTTGTATACCTAAAACTTTTGTCATAATTGTTGCGGCGGAAGCTCTGTCTAGTGAATCATTTGAGCCAAAATTTCCGTCTGGGTAACCACTTATTACTTGTTTATCCACTAAATAATTAACGGATTGCTCTGCCCACTTTGGAACATCAGGAAATTTGTGAGTATCTGCTAAAATATTAGAAGAATAAGATAATATTGCTCCTGCGAGGATACTTGTTGCGATGAATTTGTGCTTCATAAGAATATACACCTCTACCATTCTATCGTATTAATCAAATTGAGATTTTCTATTTTTATATTTACATGCCTGTAATCATAATCAGATTGTATTAACATGCATTCAATTTGATGTAATGATTATAGTTACTTATATGTACAAGTGTCAATAGATGTCTTTTACAAAAACGTATGATATTTATATGAATTTGAATTTCCATAGTATCATAATTGACTTATGTATAAGGTAGATTTAATAGTTAAATTTCCTTTAAAAGAGCAAACAATAATTAATTTACATTTAATTATATTTACTTATAATTAATATCTTGTTAACGTATATTTAATAATAGAATATTTAGCCTTTGTTAATTAAAAATAAAATTTTTATAATCATTATATAATTATATTAAGATTTATAGTATAATCGATTTATCTGTTATTTGTTTTAATTCATTTGATTAGGCAATTCCTTTATAAAGAGGATTGCCTATTTTTTTATAACAGAATTATAAATTCTCACAGTAAAATATAAAGAATTAATCAAGAATATAGTATGATTAATGTATATTCAATATAAAAAGTATAGTACTTAACTAAATTACATAAATTAAAAAAGACAAGATGCTATTATCAAGAGGATCGTTACTATACTTTTACTTTTTTAGACCTACGCTCGACCTTACCACAGCTAAAATGGATTTTCCGCCATCCTTTTATACACTTGCTTTCTTAGCACATATGTTGAATACTCACGCTTAATTGCTCTTTCACTCTCTTTTAAAAGTTCAAACAAAAACCCGATGTATTATCCCCTCACACGGTATACATTTCTACTTCTATTTCATTATATTTCCATCCATTTAAATAGAAAATCAACAGTGATACTATCATATTCGAACAATCTAGTTTACTATAATATTAATATGTATAATTTAAATTTTATAGTTTTATAATATTAATTCTTTAATTTTTATACGGAACAAAATATCAAATTGTACATTTATAATTTCTTATATTTATTTATCAAGTTTAACGAATACAAAACATAAGTGGAATATTTCACCATTCCATTAACCAATTAAATATATGTTATTCTAATAGATTAATAAAAAAATAGAAGGGGATTTTTTATGTCAAAGTCAAAAATTAAAAAGGTCGTTGGGGCGCTAAGTTTAACATCCGCTTTACTTATTTCAGCAATGCCTGCAAGTGCGGGTTCAGGATTGATATGGGTTAGAGACAAATACCCTAATGCATATGAATTTGATTATAATGGTGCAAAGGGAACAGTTAAGGTTTTTTACAGGGATAAAAAAGGTAATACTAAAACAAAGATAGAGAAATGCTATATGGATAACAACACTTGTTATGTACCAGATAAATGATAAATGAAAGTAATAAAAACACTCAATTCGAGTGTTTTTATTACTTTCTTATAGACAATTACAATATTTACTTTAAAGTTATTGTAGTAAAAAAATTCTCTTCTAGATGCATTCTTTTTATACGTTAAAATTATAGATTCTCATTAGTTTACTATAATTTAGATATGTATATTGTTTTTCGGACTTCATCATAGCAAATCTCAACCAAAATTACTATCTTCAGCTGATGAATTTGACTATATTGAATTCTCCTTTTTGGCAGCTATATGTAACTAGGTTTAAAATAAAGTCTTTTTATTTATAATCCCGTTATCATTAGCTATTAATTGTTTTACTTTATTACTATCGCCAATTTAAATTGCATTTCAATTTTTTATACAAAATATACTCTCCTTAAAATTATTTATTATCTTTTGTATAACTTTCTAAATCCGCTACTTCCTTTTTTTGATTCTAATAAATTAATTCGTGCGGGCGTACCAATAGGATGGGAAGTAGCTGATAAAACAGGTGCAGGATCTTATGGGACAAGGAATGATATTGCAATTATTTGGCCACCAAATAAAAAACCAATTGTTCTTGCCATCCTTTCTAATCATGATAAAGAAGATGCAGAATACGATGATAAACTTATAGCAGGCACAACTAAAGTCGTGTTAGATACTTTAAAAATCACGAATAAAAACTAATCGATTAATAGTTTTCCCTGTTTGGTAGTTGTATTCTCTCATATGAATCACCATACATGAACGTCAAAAGATGTTAGAAAACGAAAAAACACGCAGTTCCATTTGGAAATGTGTGTTTTTATTTTGCTAATTGATTTGGGATAACCGTCTGTGTCATCCAGTGCTTATTTGTTTGTACATGGTCTTTTCGAACAAATTTCCCTACCGATTGTGAAAAATCATCATAGTGAAATGTTTCCGTAAACCTAAGTACATAGCCCTCTTGAATGCCACCAAAGATTGATTTTCCGCTATAGCATGAACGAATCGCTTTTTCATTATAGGGACCACGGTATAACACAGGAACGTGCACAAGGCCTAGCTTTTCACACCATACAACTGTTTCATCCCACGATAAACATTCATTCTTTTCATTCCATATAGAAAAGACATAAAAATAGGATGTCAGTTCTGTATAGTGAATACTATGACAGGCATATACATTTTCACCACAAATGCGCCAACCTTCTGGAATTCTATAGCCTATACTCCCTTGTAATGTCTTTACCCATGTACGCGAAGGATGATGCATGCTCGATAACGATCTAGCATGCATAGCGTCTTTATATAAGGATGTATTTTCACCGTCTAATTTTTCCAGTACCACCACTTCTTGATTTTGAAACCCGTCCATATTCTGAAGAACACGGTCATCACTTGTTATCCCAATCGACCAAGGGACATGCAATGTTCGTGGATATTTCACAAGCATTCTTCTCACCTCTCTACTTCGCAAATGCATCTGCATCACGGAAAAAGTATAGTTTTGTCAACATCTCATCACCGCAGTAATGGTAGATTTCACGCACTGCCTCTTCCCCGCCATGTAGCATCTTCATATGAAACTCGGTTATCATTAACACTTTCTCAATAAACTCCCATTCGAAACCAAGTTCCATTAAAAAGTGGCAAGCAATATGGGTACTGACATATTCGTGACCATAGTACGAATGATAGCCTTTCAGCTTTTTAAATACACGGCAGAACGGTTTCCCTGTATCATGAAGTGCTGCAGCAGTTTGTAGTAGAAACAAATCTTCTCCTACATAATTCTCAGTTAAATGTGCATAGACCATGTACGTATGTTGACATAATGGTAAGGAATGATAGGGGTTTCCTTGGTCATATTGAAACATGTCAGAAAAGAACGAGATAGTGTTTAGTCTTTCGTAGAATTCTTCATAACTTGGATACCCAGTCAGAAGTTCTTGAAATTCATTTTTTGATATATTGTACGAACCTGGTGTATGCAGAATTTCGATTTGGTCCCATCCTTCCTCTTTTACTGGGAACTCAGCCTTTTTGTACATTTTTTCTAGTATCCGTTCTTCCACCGTTCGCTTTCGCTCTTGATTCCTCTTCTGACATTCCTCATAGGGTGTGTTCACCACATAACATCGTTTTTCTAGATTTGGTATATCACGTAGACGATGCAGTGCTTTCACACGGAATTCCCTTTCAATGTTTGTCGCATCTAAAATGACGTTACGACCATCCTCTAAGTGCTCACGAACACGTTCCATTGCATATCTGTATAACATTCCCGTCTTCCCTTGTTTCGTTTCGCTATAAAATAACGTTTGGCGAAGTTCATCTGTCGAGACGATTGCAGCACGGTATTGTTTTTGAAGCATCTTTGCATACGAGCTTTTTCCACTTGCGGGTAATCCAACAAGATATATAATTGTAGGCATGTCTTCACCTCTCTTCTTTGCGCTATTATCTCATATATTCTAAAATTCTTACAATATGAATGCATTTGAGAGGTTAGAATAATACCTAAATATAGTGTATGTTAGTATCAATTTCTAAATTTTCCAATTCATCTTGTATAATAACAAAAGGACATTTAAATATTTTTATATTAAACAAAATAACAACAGTAGAGAATCTCTTAGACTATCAAACTTTATACATAAATTACATCAAGACTAACAATAAGAATATAGTTATGAGAACGAAAACTATTTGATAACCATTCCAAGCTTAATCATTATTATTGCAGGTATTGTACGTATGCTTATATCCCAAAGGTTCGAAAAGTATAAAACCGGAAAAAAAGTAAGTTTGAAACACCAGTATATAACAGTAAATGAAGATGTATCGCAAAAGGACGAATCTAAAGATAAGGCCTATTTAGTTGCATTTGCATTTGTATCTGTATTAGGTTTTTTAAACCAAGTTTTCCAACAGGGTAATTTTGATAAAAACCCAACTTGTATTCCTATCATAAATAAATACGGGTTACTTCACGGTAGAGATACTCCCAATAAATAGAAAAGGTAGATGCATTACGGTTATTTAATGCTATCTACTCACTGACTGCTGTGGGTTTTTTGCCAAAAAAATCAGGAGAGCTACCCACAGATTCATGGATGTTCCTCTCCTGTCCTTCTTTTATATACACTTAATCGAGCCACTAAGAATATCCACCTAAACAATTACTTCATAAGGGCTTTCTAGTTCAAAAACAAAGTTCTAAACAACAGTTCCATTAAAGTTTTTCTTTCTAATATTCCATCTAACTCCGTACGATTAATTACTTCCTATAGTAGTCTTTCTACTGTATCTATTTTTATCTCATTTGGCTTTCCCAATATTTCTTACTTCTATTGTTTGATCATTATGACTGGAACTTGTTCGGTTTCGAAAATTTTATTGTAACCATAACAAAGTAGAAAAAACAATAAAATAATTGTCCAAATAAATATAAAAACTTTATAACTATACTTCATATGAAAAACCTCATTTTCCCTATATAAATGATTGTACATACACTCCGTAAATCCAATTACACAAATAATTGGATATTTTAGTAATAGAGAATCATTAAGTATTAGAAATTGTTATTCATAAACACATGCAAGAAATTTCCAAAAAAATATCATCTAGGCATTTTAACATTTCATAAAAATGCACAGATGATATTTTTACGTTTAGCTAAGTAATGCTTTTTATATAAAGAATCCTTATCTCTATTTCACCTTGATGTTTATATGTACAAGAGTCTGTGTAGCAACTAGGCTGTACTTTAAATATGTACTAAATTGTGTGTGGGAAAGGAAGCACATTTTATTTAAAGTTTTTACTTTAAACCCCTTAATTAGTTGGTAGTCTTCTTCATTCAGACAGAAAGAAAATTTAAAGTTTGCACGTATTTTCAACTCAGACCCTTTACTACACACACTCCTATACACATAAAAACATATACATTTTTTGTAACACTACGGAAATAACAGGAAATAATATCGAAACATTTATAACACTATGTAACAAACTTGTGACATTAATGTAACATTAATGTAACATAATGTGTTTAATCATACAATACTTTTTTAACTAATTATCAACAAAGTTCTGTTAATATCGTTCATATTTAATAAAGTTTATATAGAGTATTACATATTAAGAGGGGCAGTCCTATTTACATAGGTATAGGTTTTTAACGTCTTTGTTTCGATAAGAACATAATTGGCTGTAAGCAAATGTTTTCGATACGACAATGACTTGTTTGCCATACCATTTTGCTTTATATTGCAACATAGTTCGAAGCTGTGACCATGATACCTCACTAATCGCTTTTGCTAACTTACAATTCTTTAACATATTTGATATATACAAATCCTCTATTCCGATAACATCGTGGTTTTTAATGATTTCAGTTGAGACTTTGTCTAAGTAATCTTTTGTAGAATTTTTCATTTATTCATGAATTCTAGCTACTTTCACTCGTTGTTTATTTTTTCTAGAAGAATCTTTCATTCTTCTAGAAAGAACACGCTGTGATTTCGCCAACTTCTCTTCTAATGATTGGAAAAACTTCGGATTTTTATAGGTTATTCCATCTGACAAGATGACAAAATCCTTTAGTCCTACATACATTCGATGGGCGGTGGAGTAACAGCTTATGTATGTAGAACAATTAAGATGGCTTCCTACCATCCCTTGTCCGAAGCCAATTCATCTCCACCTACTCACTTCGTGTTCCTTGAAGAAGGAGTCTTCTTGGCTAAAATGATAAAAAAGTTGGGGATTCCCCCAACTTTTTTATACATCTATTGTCTTATTAATCCTGTGGATGTGACCTGATATGTTCTTTTCTTACCTATATATTCCTGTTTTCCATTCTCAAGGTTAGTTAAAGTCGCTCGCGATTTTTCCTTTGCTGCTTCCCCTTCTATATGAGTAAATTCTATATAATCTCCCACTTTTATAGGTACTGTTTGGATTTCAGCATTTTGTTGTCTATTTCCCATGATTTCCTTATTGTACATAACGCTACCGGATGAGCCTTGGACCTTAATACTTGCATATGTACTATTAAAGTAAGAATGCGGTACGCCAGCTTCTAATTTAATTTTCAGCTCTTCTGCTGTTTTATTATAATCTACTTTTGCAATTTCTCGATCACTATATCCTTTTAATGACCATGCAAATTGTTTTCCATCTAGAATTGTTGTCTCTGGCATTTTTTCAACTTTCTTTAATCCCTCTTTAGTAACCAGATACCTTGCTGTCTTTCCAATAGTCTCATTTTTGTTATTTTCAAGATTCGTTAATGTTGCGCGTATCTTTTCCTTTACTGCGTCTCCTTCTATATGAGTTAATTCAATGTAATCCCCCACTTTTACAGACACAGTTTGGCTTTCGGTATTTTGTTGTCTATTCCCCACGATTTCCTTATTGTATAATACGCTACCAGATGAGTTTTGGACCTTCATACTTGCATATGTGCTATTGAAGTAAGAATGCGGTACACCAGCTTCTAATTTGATTTTCAACTCTTCTGCCGCTTTATTATAATCTACTTTTGCAATTTCTCGATCACTATATCCCTTTAGAGACCATGCAAATTGGGTCCCTACTAAAATATCAGAATTTCCATTTGTAATTCCTACTTTTTTCTCTACAGTTCGATCAAATATGTCTGTTAATGTAATTTTAACAAAAGCCGTTTGAGGCAATTGCATAGTTTGACTTACCTCAGTTTGGTAGGACTTAATATTATCAATTACTTTCAAAGGTTGTCCCATTAACTTTTCATTGTCATAGATTTCAATTTTCCCTTTAAATTGTGGAGTACTTTGTTCTTTCAATTTCCAAGAAACATTTAATTTCTCATCTTCAAAGCGAATATTTTGAATATCAAAATCTAAAATTCCCATTTCTGGTTGACTAGGCTGATTTATATTAAAACTTTTTCCAGTACCAATAGTTGATTGAGTATTTCCTCCTGCCTTAACCCAGAGATATTCTGAAGTTACTCCTCCATCGTATTGATAGGACGTATCATGTTGCCCAGAGATACGCTGATTATTCCAAGAATTCCATTGTTGATCCGAAACTTTTCTGCTGTATCCATTTTTAAGGCGTGCTTCTCTTACATCTTGTCCATTACCAGCCCAGTCCTCTTGAAACATCGATAGACCATAGTTAAATGCAACATTCGCAACTGGATGATCCATAATAGCAACTAACTTCCATTGATTTAATTTATTATCTTTTATCCACTGGCCAAACTTTGTATGGCCATCTTCTTGCCAAGAACGTAGAGTCATTCGATACCATTCACTATCTTTCCAATTATAAGTTGTTTGTACCTTCAGACCTGTTCCTTCTCCACCAAATCTACTGGCTTCTGAAGTCGGCGATAAATATTCAGCCTTTATTGCTTGGTTTGATGCTATTGGATCCCAAAGCGCAAAATGAAGAGTACGTTTACCGGTTTGATCAAAACCACTTTGTTGTTGGAAGCCAGCATAACCACCACCCTCTCCCCCCTGATTCCAGTTATGCACAGCCCAATACGTATAAGGTGCTGTTTGGACTGGTGACCAGTCTATGCTAATAATATCTGAAGCAGCAGTATTTTGTGGTGTTACATAAACTGATGGAGCATGAGATCGGATTGCTGCCTTTGTACTAGAAATTGGTGCTCCATACATTGACATCATGGTGCAAGCCGCAGTAATAATAACAATCTTTTTTAATCTTCCATTTGTTTTTTCTTTAAACATAACTTCCTATCTCCTTTTAAATTATTTTAGTTACATTGAATAATAACGATATACATACTATTAAACAAATTATGTAAAAAAATAACATTAGCTATACTACCTAGTTATGTTTAATGTTTTTTTCACTACTATTACTAATCAAATTATAGTATTTTGTAAGAAAATCGTATGATTTATGACTAAATGTTGGCTAAAAATATTATAAAAATTCATAAATATATAGTTTTAGATTAGGATGCTGAAAAGACTCCTTTGATATTTCATGATTTTTCAATAGATTTATTTTCTTAATTACTCACACTATTAACTAAAATTTGTTTACGGAAATAACATTATGTAAACATATATCGTGATAATTAGATAAGATAGCTTATCAATTTGCACGTGTCTTTTCAATAGATTAAAAGAGCCCACAAAAAACGTAGACTCCTTTAGTTACCTAAACATTAAATATTACAACCAACCAAAAATTAACATTAAATTCTTCTGTTAACTTATTTGATATTTAATGACGTAAATAATGTATTCCAAGGTGCATTTGTAGATGTGTTTTGATATTTGAATTGTCCATTTTGCTGTCCCGAAGCATCCCATTTATATTCCCATCCATCAACTGTTCTATCACCATTAATATCAATCATCTTAGAATCTACTTTTTTTAGTTTTTGACCACTCATTTGAGCAATCGGATTTCTACCATATCCCATTTCATTTGTATAAATATATAAATAGCTTCCTCCATGATCTTTAACCGTACTTAAGTTGTTTGCACCAATAAATTCAACTCCGCCTAATTGAGATTCAACTTTTACTACATTTAATGATGTTAATGGTGGTGCAGGTGCTGCAGATACATCTGTCGCTAAACCAACTGTTGCTCCCACTACTAATGATGAAACTCCTAAAATCATTCTTTTTAGCATACACTCATCCCCTTTATATTTAATACAAATTGATTCTATCATACTAATTTCATACATTTCGTTCCCTGTAAAAGAGTTAACAAAAAGTACCTATTTATATATGAAATTGTGCATATTCATTGCATTTACCATTAATCCTACTACAGCATAATTGGTTCTCTACCTTGATTGACTTTCAATACTTGGACTCGTTTCAAGGTGACTTTTGTAAGAGCTAATAAATGGTGCGTAGTTCGGTTATTTAACAAATAAAAAATAGAATTGCAAATCCAACTCTATTTAAGTCGGTTTTTCCTCTAGCATTATAAGCAAGATCCACCACTTGCATCGATTAACTCACCAGTTATCCATCGGCTGTCTGATGAAGAAAGAAAACCTACAATATCAGCTATATCATTAGGTTCTCCCCACCTATTAAAAGTCGATAAACCTGCAGCATATTTTTGGCCATCTTTATTCCCCAATGTCTCAGCTTTCATTTCTGTATTAATTATACCCGGGAGAATTGCATTTACTGTAATACCACAAGCACCAAGTTGTTGTGCTAAAGTATGAGTAAGTGTATTAATTGCCCCCTTAGATATACTGTAGGCAAAAACACTTGGGGAGGCTACTCGTGTAACAAATGATGAAATATTGATAATCCGCCCTCCATCTTTTAAACGTGGCAAAGCCTTTTGAATTATGAAAAATGGAGCCTTCACATTAATATTCATAACCTCATCAAAAGACTCCTCTGTAGATTCCTCTAACATTAAAATCTGCCCAATTCCAGCATTGTTTACAAGAATATCAAATGTAGTATTACCTATATGTTTTTGAAGAGATTGATCCATCATTAAATACAAGTTATTAATGCCTTTAAAAGTACTTAAATCTGCACTGATTGCAAATGCGGCACCGCCATCTTGTTTAATTTTATCCACTACATTTTCTGCTTCTTCTTTTCTTTTACTATAGTGAACTACAACTAACGCACCAGCCTGTGCCAAATGTAATGCAATACTTCGTCCTATTCCCCTACTAGCCCCTGTTACTAATGCAACTTTCCCCTTCAATTTATTCATCTCATCATCCCCTTGTTTAAAATTCTACTTAGTTATATCACTGGATACTCTTTGAAATGTTGCTCTCTAATTTGGTTTCCTTAAAGAACCTAGATAGTCTTGATACTAATTTTATTTAATACTAAACATCTGATTTTCTTTTTATAATATAGTGCCCCATGTCCGTTAAGCTAAGAAAAGTGAATACCAAAAACAAAAAAAATTATTAGGTTCAGATTGTAGTACCTGAAAAATATCTAGTTTCTAAACCCTTATTAAGTAGCTACGATGAGCAATTATACTAAACTAATAATGAAAAAAGGATCTGATATGAATATCAAATCTTTTTTTACTATCCATAATTATTTCACTGCTTCTTTTTAATTCTTTTCCAGCCTTAAATGCCGATGCTTTAGAAGCAGAAATTCACATTTATTTAACATTATTATATATAATTTTAACGGATTATATGTTAAACTTATTACATTCCAAGAAGTCCTTTATTTTTAGAATCGATAATTCTTCAATACCCTTAGACTTGCCCTACGTCCCCTGTAGGGCTTTTTTCGATTAACTAACGTATATACTTCTTATACACTTTCTGAATCTTATCTCCACTATTATGTATCCACTTCAATGTTAAATCTTTTATCAATATAGAAGTTTAAAAAAGAGTATGAAATAATACGTATTAAATTGAACGGATATCATGATATATTTTCAAAGTGCTGATACATAATTTCTTTAAATCGGAGAAAACAAATCCTTATCTACCCAGGTTTTGAGCGCCTTATAGCGTATTTTTTTGCAAAAGAACCTTCACAATTCATACATAAAAAACAAAAAATATATGGGCTCTATTTTCAAGTTCATTTCACTTATTCCTTTCTTAATTAACCTTTTTTAGAGTTAATTTCGATTCTTGCTTTTGAGCTCTAAACCCTAATGCGATAGCCGCTCCAATACAGCTTGAAAAACAACCAACAAACAAATACAGAGATGGATCTGACTCACCGATTAAAACGGAAGCTATCCCTCCAATTACAGGGAATAGCGCAACCATATATCCACTTTGAGCTCCTCCAATTTTTTCTACAAGCTTCAAATAGAATAACCATGCTACAAAAGAAGCAAACAGAGTTAAATATAGCAACATAAATACATATGAAAAAGATGTCGGAAATGTAAATTCTTGTCCTTGAAATAATACAACTACTCCCATCAATAAACTACCTACTGTAAATCCAATAGCATTTGCATAGATAGGATTCACCTTGTGACTTGCATTTCTTGCCGAGCTCGCATCACCTATTGCTGTAAGAAGCGTACCTAAGATTGCGACCATAATTCCTTTTATATCATTGAAACCTTGAAAATTATTTAAATTTGGATAGATGAGAATGCATACTCCTAATACACCTAAAATTCCTCCAACATATTTCATATCATCCCATTTGCAGAAAGGTTCTTCATCTTTTAAAACCATTTCTGTATACCTTTCCCATACACCATTAATGTTTGCCATATTGAATCGCCCCTCGTCTTGTAAAATTCTTAGTGCAAACATCTTATCCGAGTAATAAAAGTCGTAAGGTGTATCCTTATTAAAATAACGCTGAAAATCGATTTCATCTTCTAGTTCTGGAATATTTCTCTTTGCTGTTTCAACTTTTATATAAGAAGAAAGCGGAAAGTCCTCCAATTCATCGTCATATATATGCTCTAAAACCCAATTTCACCTTCTATTCTAACTAACAAGTCGTGAAATTCGTTTCTTCTGCCATGAAAGTTTATAGTATCCGTATTGCAAAAGTAAACTCACAATAAATGCAGCTGGATATCCAATCCATATTCCTCTTATACCAAGATTTGTATGATAAGAAAGGTAATAAGCAACTGGAACTTCTACAACCCATATTGATACGACACCGATAACAGTGGGCCATAGTACAGTTCCACTTGCTCGCATTGCCGCACCAATAATTTGAGCATGACCGAAAATTAAGTAACTCCAAAGTGTAATCATCACTAAACTATGAGCAATTTCGATTGTATTCGGGCTCGTTAAGAATAACGATAGGATTTCTCTTGAAAACAAGTAAATAAGAGCGATTAATATTCCACCAATTATATAGTTCATAACAATTCCAGCACGAATAACTTTCTGTAATTGATTAAATTGATTCGCACCAATGGATTGTGCAGCGAAAATGGATACCGTAATTCCAAGACTGACTGCCGGCATCTGAACATAACTTGCAACCTGGTTCACAACCCCATATGCAGCAGTCGCATCAGATCCGAAGCGATTCACAAATGCGATTACCGCAATCTCAGATAACGAAACAAGTATCATATTAATACTCGCTGGAATCCCAAGGCGTAATAATAGTTTTAATAAATCCCAATCCATACGAAGATATTTCCGTACTGTTTTATCTAATTGCAGTGGATGATTCTTCTTCTTTAAATAAATAAGCATAACAACAAATGTTACAATTGTTGAGATAACAGAAGCATAAGCGGCCCCATACACATCAAACTTCGGCATTCCTAGCCAGCCAAAAATTAGAATAGGTAATAAAATCATATTTAAAGCTGTACTAACAATTAAGAAATAAAATGGTGTTTTAGAATCTCCTGTACCTCGCATAAATGTTGTATAGGCAAAATATAAGAATAAAACTGGCATAGAAATAAATAAGATACGCGCATAATGCACACTCATATCAATTATATTTTCTGGCGTACCCATAAGGCGCATAATATTTAGGGCAAATATACTTCCTACTACTGCCAAAATAGCTCCTATTATAAAGGTAAAAGTCAGCGTCGTACCAACGATAGCTTTTAAACGATCTTCATTACGGGCACCAAATGCCTGACCAATTAAAATCGAACTACCTGATCCAATCCCAATTACAAATGATACAAGTAAAAAGAATAATGGGAAAAACGCTGAAATAGCAGCTAAATCATTCACACCAAGCCATCGCCCTACCACTACCATACCAAACAATTGTCCAACTGATTGTAATATATTACTTAAAAGCAAGGGAACTAAAAACATAGACATTGATTTCCATATTGGTTGCCCTTGATTTTTTGATTTTGCACTTTCTTGAATATTATCTGTAGATGATTTCAAATTTCATTTCTCCTTTTATTAGGGGGCACTATGTCATTCTGGGAATTGTACGCGAAAGACAAAAAGAGATTTTAAACCCAACTTTATTATTTGTAAACATTACTCTATATTAAATAATCAACATTGTTCACCAATTTCAGAGTTAAATTTGGTGATGAATTTTAGCTACCTCTTTTTAAAAAGTCCTTCTATATGGATACTGCCCATAGCCAATAAGCTATTTTTTCATAATGTCCCCAAAAACAAGAAAGATGTTTTGGGGATGTTTCATTTCACTAGATTGATAGGCTTGTGGCGGTACCCTAAATAACATACCAAAATACACTTAATTTGATAATAAACATCAGTTTCATTTGAACTAAACTAGCTTGGGTTCCGTACATAAGAAAATATTGTATCATCATATAACTCAATACCGTAATAACCAAAAAACAACATATAAACCAAGCATATTTATTGTTAATTATTCAACTTCTAGTATCCCAAAAATTAACATGATTACAGTAAAACACACGATATAAACGACTAACTGAATAACAATAAGCAATATAAAACTGATAGGTTATTCGATAGAATTTTCATTCCAATCACCACATGCTCCACAAATTCTTCAGCCACAATAGTTTTGCTTTATTTAATACCTATTTTAAATTTAAAGGTTTCAATTTTATCGACTGCCTTGTTATATCCTCCAGCATTTTTTAAAGATTCTCCAATTCTATGGCTATTTTTTGTATAAATATCATTTGATAACACATGCATTGCTGTATTACGTAATATCTCCGGAGTAAGCAATTTACGATTTAACTGGACTCCGGCTTCTAATTCTTCTATTCTTTGAGCAATTATAGGCTGATCTCCCATAACTGGAATAACTAGCATAGGAACACCAAAATATAAGCTTTCACTGGAACTATTCATTCCCCCATGTGTAATAAATAGATCAGTATGTTGTAAAATGTCTAATTGAGGAACGTAATTACATAGCTTAAAATTAGAAGGAATATTATTTAATTGACTAATATCATTTTGCTTCCCTACAGCTAATATGACAGTAACCGAGATATTTCGAAATGCTTCAAAACATGTGTGATAAAAATCGGGTTGCTGGTTAAATACTGTTCCCATAGAAATAAAAATCAGCTTGTTTCCCTTTTCCTGTTCTAAGGAAAAAGAATCTACATCTTTACGCTGTGCAATAGAGGGCCCAACAAATATATAAGAATCATCAAATTCTTCGACATTTGGTTGATATAATTTTGATGTATATACAATTGTAATATCTCCTGGGCATGTCATCAAATTTTGTTTTTCATTAAGAGTAATTCCATAAATATCTTCCCATTTTTTAAAAATACGCATAACTTTCTGATATAAAGGAGATTTTTTATTCTCTTCCTCATGATCCTTCATAAGAGCAGATACTATTTTTTTAGTAATGGCAAATGTTGTACATGAAGAAATTTTAGGTATTTGTAGTACTTCAGCTATAATCCATCCAACAGCGAAATTATTATCATATATAACATAATCGTATTCTTCTTCTTTTACTTCTTCTAAAATTATCCCTATTATTTTATCCATGGATTTCACCATGTGTAATAATAGTTCTTGAGAATTTATTTGCCCATTCATTCTTTTTACCATGTCTATTTGTGATATGAAATTTTCATATGGTCGAAACAAAGCTCCTGTATTCTCTATTTTACTTCTATACTCTTCTACGCAATAATAAATAACTTCCTCGCCTCTTTTTATTAGTTCTTCAACAAGTGCAATTGTCGGATTAATATGTCCTTCTCCTGGAAAATTAAACATTAGAACTTTTGCCATATTATTGTTCCTCCCCTAAAGTTTAAATAACTATTTCATTATTACTAATATCAATCATGTACCGATATTTGAAGTAAAGATTTTCTCTTTGAATAAATTTTTACTAAATATCCTTTCTATTCAAGAGTTTTTCTCCTCTCATTTTAATAAAATCGCGCGTGCTATTAAATGGAATAAACAATTAAGAAACAAAGTTGATATAAAAAACCACATAATTCCCCCCTCTATTTATCTCATGTATAATAAAAAAATAACTAAGAGTAGAAAGGGCTGAATTATGCACAGATATCAATATTTTTCATCTACCCATCACCAATATAATGGAGGTAAAAGTATTGATTACAGAACTATACACACAAAGATTATATTTAAGAAAAACAGAAGAATCTGATTCATTAAGCTTATTTAAAATATGGTCTGATCCAGATGTTACGAAATTCATGAATATTATTAATTTCACTAATGAGGATCAGGCAAAAGATATGATTAAATTTCTAAATGAGCTGGCTCAAAACAATAAAGCAATCCGATTTACTATTATTGAAGCAAAATCTAATCAAATCATTGGCTCATGTGGTTATAATTTCTTAGATTTTGAAAACTCTAAAACTGAGATCGGCTATGATATTTCAAAAGCATTTTGGGGCAAAGGATATGCACCTGAAGCAATCTCCGCTTTAATAGATTATGCATTTATTGATTTAAAACTAAACCGCATTGAAGCAAAAGTTGAACCTGAAAATCTAAATTCCATAAGCGTTTTAAAAAAATTAAAATTCACATTAGAAGGAACTCTAAGAAAAAGTGAAAAATCAAATGGAAAATTCATCGATTTAAGTATCTATTCAAAATTAATAACTGATTGCTTGTAGTCTCTCCCCCTATACTTCAGTGAAGTATAGGCCCTTTTTATTCCTTAATAAAATTCAAATTGTAAGTCAATAGAAAATTGATTTCGTTTCTAGTTACTAACCTACAACTCATAACTGTTTATAAAGGTACACTTTTATAGGTATATCAAATGCTCTCTATATCTTTGAACAAGTAATAATAAAAAGCGAACCAAAGGGTGTGCCTTTATAAACACTGATCACTTTTTAGGAAGATTCATCTGTAAAAAGTAAAACTAAATTTACATCATTTTATAAATTGCAATACAAGTCGTTAAATATCCAAATAAAAATCCAATGATATCAGTGGATTTCATGAGTTAAATATTTTTGTATATTTTGTAAAATTCATTTATTAAACGAAAAATCCCTCCACGATTTGTGAAGGGGTTCAGCATACATTGAAAGGGTACTTCTATTTTAATATATAAAAGCAAAAACTCGTATTGATAAAATTCACCTTTTTGATTTTGCAGCTTTTATTCCACTATAAAGAAACTTTTTTAAATTCAATTTATCCTTATAAATTGTTTATATAGAATTAACCAAACGTTTGTTTAAAAATTAAAGTTTAATTTATTCACACTCAAAAATTAATAATATTCTAGTTTCAAGTTGTTATATAGTTTTTTAGAATAAAGAAAAATACATCCTATATAGAGTTTTTCCGTTCATATTACAAGGGGAATTTGATTTAAAATCAAACCTTACTTAAAACTAAACACACAAAATATATACTACTGTCTATCGTTAGACAGTATCTTTGATAAACAATGATCTTTTCATGCAATATTGCATAAAAAAACACCTGTTACTCTTGCTATAATTTCAAGAGTAAACTGTTGCATCCAACATTTTATAATCTTCTATATTCAATAATATAGAAACCCTAATTACAGGCAAAAGGCGAAGAATATTGGTGGTTCTTCCCTTTTTGCTTATTTTTCTAACAGTCTAATGATTCATTCTATAGTCTAAATGTTTTTATTAATCAAACTTATTAAAATTCAAAAATACAACATTTTAGTTAGCAAACTAGAGATAAATACTTCATTATTTTTTCTGCTATATTGAAAAGTTCCTACTTTAAATACAATAAGAAAAGCAAAAAGAACTTGTAGGAATCCTACAAGTTCTTTTTGCGATTACAGCCAATAGACAGGACACATAAAATATCTGGTTATTCATATCGGGGAAACTATCTTATATATGGTTTGATTCCATTATACAGCAAATTGCAATTCTTTAAGATTTTATTTTTGAAAATTTTGTGAATTCAAGAAATGAGATGTTATAGCGAGCTATTAATCCCTAAAAATACCAATTATGCATTTTATATAAAATATTTTGAATCAATATCTATACCATAATAAATTATAAAAAATGTAAATATAGGTAAATAGAGAAGAATGGTGCATTCTTACTGAAATATATATATTTACATTTTCAATTAATATATATGTTAAAAATCTATACACGTTTATATACAATTATTAGTCGTTAGGAATCCCGTCTTCATCTTTTCTTTTTAGAGCATCTCAAATATAAACTAATATGTAATTTCTATATAATAAAGAAAAACCACCTACTTTTGAAGTGACCCCTGTCAAGTAGACAGTATTCAAAAAACACAACTAAGCAACCTGAGTTCTATATTTATATGGACTCAGGTTATTTAGTTTCTTTTGGAACCTTTGGTGATTATAAAAGTGTATATATTTGCGCACAGCAAACTTAACCTCATCAGCTGTGCGGAAAGAGTATAAATGAAAACACTCTGACTTAAAGTGACTGAAGAAGCTTTCTATACAAGTATTGTCCCAACAGTTTCCCTTTCTGGACATACTAGCCTTCATCTGATATTTTTTGAGTAGTTGATTATATTGACGAGATGTGTACTGGAACCCCTGATCACTATGCAGGAGAATCCCTTTCACGTTTCGTTTTTTTCTTGCTTTTTTAAGTGTGTCTAGTACTAGTTTCAAGTCATTTCTACGGCTAATTTCATAGGCAACAATTCCATTGTTGTATAGGTCTTTAATAGCGGATAAGTACAATCTCTGTCCATTGAAAATCAAATAGGTAATATCTGTTACCCATTTTTCGTTTGGTTTGGAAGCTTGAAAATCCCTGTTCAGATGGTTATCTGAAATCACATAAGCTTCTTTCTTCCCGTAATAAGGTCGTTTTCTCCTAATAATAGCTTTGATACCTAGTTCACCCATCAACCTTTGTATACGTTTGTGATTAAAATGAAGGTTATAAGTGGCTTTCAGCCAAACTTGTACTCTCCTGTATCCATAAATCCCTTTAAGTTTTTTATGACACTCCAATATCTTCTTTTTTATTTCGGTATCTTCCAATTGTTTTTCAGAAGGCGTCAACTGTCGCTTAATCCATTTGTAGTACCCACCTCTAGTTACTCCAGCGATATCACATAGAATGGTAACTGCATAACCTTTTTCTGATAGCCCTTTGATAGCTTCAAACTTCCTCGTTTTTGGTACAGATTCCACTCCTCCTTTTACATCCCTAAGAGCTTTTTTAACATTGCATTCTCCGCTTCTAATCGTTTCATTTTAGCTTCTGGATCTTCTGGATTGTTTTTTGGTCTACCTATACCTGGACCTTTCGTTTTACCACGTTTTTCTTCTAGTCCTTTGATACCTTCAGCTTCAAAGTGTTTCACCCAACGTCTTACTACCGAGTGATCAATTCCTAATTCTTTAGCAACCGTTTTGTATCCCATTCCTTCTTTCAAGTATAAATCTACTGCTTTTTTCTTAAATTCTATATCATAAGTTACTCTAATTTTGCCCATAGAAAAATCCCCTCCATAGTAAACAGATTAATGTGCTTTCTTTTTACTGTCTACTATAAGGGGATCATATCATTTCATAGGTACTTTATTGTATTTGATTAATTGTGTATCTAGTGGTAATTTGGGCAGTACCCCCTATAGCAATGATGGATTCACCTGGTGCCACATGCGGATATTCCGGATAGGAAAATAAAGAATTAATGGCAAAAATAAAGACCCTTGCAGCATTCATCTGCAAGGGTCTTTATTAAAATCTACAATATCACGTCTAATCTTGTTTCAGTAGTTATTTCAGGGGTACAGCCACATCGCCATCAAGCTAAAATTTTATAGTACCCCCAGAACGAAATTTTGTGCTAACTTATAACATTTTTTCGTTTAGGGTAATTCTAAATTCTTAAGTTGATGGGCATGTGGTGGGACCCCAAATACTAAACTAGCTCTAAAAGTACTCAATTACTATTCCATATGTTCCTTCGTGTTACAAATTATGTTTTTCTTTGTACGACTTTGCATACTGATCAGCTGCAATGATTGCATCGGCAACGTCTTCAGCTTTCACACTAAAGGCAGCATGAATGGTTTCTTCTTCAATCGTTGCAGCCTCTGCCACTTTCATAATATCTTCTCTAGAGGCCTCTTTTAATTTAATATCTTCAAGTGTAACAGGTAAGCCAAGACTGATGTAAAACTCTATATAACGTTCAATCTCTTCCAATGAATGTTTTTCTAAAGCTAATTGAACCAGTGTACCAAATGCTACTTTTTCTCCATGAGTCAAGTGATGTATTTCCCCTTCAAGCGCAGTAAAACCGTTATGAATAGCATGAGCTGCAGCTAAACCTCCACTTTCAAATCCCAAACCACTTAGAAGGGTATTGGCTTCAACAACGGCTTCCAATGCAGGAGTAACAATCTTTGCTTTAACAGACTCATAAGCTAGATGACCATACTTGAATAAAACTTCTTCACATTTTTCCGCAATCGCTTCGCCGGCTATCGTAGGAATTCCGCCTGCCATTGTTTTGCCTCCAAAAGCAATAACACTACGTGCTTCTATCCATGTGGCCATTGCATCAGCAATCCCCGATGCAAGAAAACGAGGTGGGGCTTCTGCGATAATTTTTGTATCAACCAAAACCAAGTCTGGATTTTTGTTGTAAAATCTATAATTCTCAAAGGCTCCTTTGTCGGAATAAACAACAGAAAGCCCGCTTGTCGGAGCATCTGTAGAAGCTGCCGTCGGAACGATGACAGTATAGCCGTTCACTTCATCTGACACCGCTTTTGCTGTATCAAGTGTTTTACCACCTCCGACTCCTATAACAATTGTTGCACCTGCGTTATTGGCAATCTCAGCAATTCTTTTAATTTCTTCTCTAGAGGCCTCTCCGTTAAAAATAACCTGTTCAGAGGAGATGTTATTTTTCTTTAATTCATTTACAACCTTGTGTCCTGCGATATCCCATACGACTTTGTCTGCAATAACGACAGCTTGTTCACCTATACCTTTCAGGTGGTTACCAATTTTTTCGATTGCGTTTTTTCCTTGTACATACTTAGCTGGACTGATAAAGATTCTTTCCAAAATAATCATCCCTTCTTTGTTGTTTGAAATAGAATTTCTCTCTGTTGATAGAGAATAAATTTCTTTTCATATGATTTCTCATTCTTGCCGAAATAAAACATTTATTGTTGCCATTAGCTTTAAACCGAGTTTATCCTATCACGGAGACCAATTTGCATTATTTATATTCTCCTCTTTTACCCAAACTAGCTGGTATGTATTCGGCTTGAAGAAGATCTTCTAAACACACCTTTGCAGCGAGCTATCAGGTGAATCACAAATTGAACTCAAGGTAACCTCGTATATAAATAAGCAACCATTCCTTGTAAAACAATAAGAAATATAACACAGCTTTTTATGGTTCAGCAAAAAATATGCATAAAAAACATAAATAACTATCGAAACATAATACATAAAAGGAGAATATAAAGTCGACAATTTCTAAATTTTAGGTTTGTGTAGTAGGGGTATCGCCAGCATTTCGCGTTATGTTGGTGGGACCCCATCGCTATCAAGCTAACAAAACAAAATACCCCCTAAAATGAAAAAATATGCTATTCTTTCTGTAGAATCATAGGAAAGGATGGCGTTTTTGTATGGCTATTTCTGTATCTGATGAATTACAACTATTTGCTCAAGAAATTCAAAACTTCTTATCTCCAAATTTCTTACGAGATCTTGCTAGAGATGTTGGTTTTGTACAACGAACCAGTAAGTACCAAGCAAAAGATTTAGTCGCTTCTTCTATATTAAATCCCCTTTACTTTATTAATTATAGTAATCCTATTTCTAATATAGAATGATGATAGGAACAACCACTTGTCATTATGAATTTAATTAAAAAATAATTGTACTAACAGCATGTAGATAATTGTTCCACCTGCTATGGAAAGAAGCATTTGTCTCTTCCAAATGTGAAGCATTATTACTACTCCTACTGAAATCAATTCCGGAGCACCATGATTGCCGGATAATAAGCTCATATCCTTAAAACAGTAAATAACTAAAAGACCTATGACAGCTGAAGGTAGTACCCTACCGAGATACTGAACATACTGTGGTGTAGGTTTATCTGATGGGAACACTAAGAAGGGAAGAAACCTTGTAAGCATTGTACCTAAAACAACTATGCCCACTGTTATAACTTGCTGTAGTAAACTCATCGTCACGCGGAAACCTCCTCTACTCTCTCTATTGGTTTTTTTAGGATAGTAAGTATGAGTAAAATCATAATCATAGCAGGAATGATGAAATTATTTCCTCCAAAAATAATTAGACTAAATATTGAAAATCCCAATCCTACAAGAGCGCTATAATGCTTTTTCTCTCTCATCCACTGTTCAACAAAAATCACAACGAAAAGTGCTGTCATAACGAAATCCAGTCCTTTTGTATTGAAGTGCACGAGGGAACCAAAAATACCTCCAATTGCTGCTCCTATCCCCCAATACAAGTGATTAAGCAGTGTCACGAAGAACATAAACCACCCCTTATCAACACCTTTTGGAATAGTAACAGTAGAATTAATAGAAAAAGATTCATCACATAGTCCAAAAATGAGATAAAACTTTTTCTTTCCAGTTCCTTTATACTTATCTAGCATAGAAATCCCATAAAACAAATGCCGTGCATTTACCATTAAAGTAAGAAAAAGAGCATGAATTGGATTAAAAGTAACCAGTAATAAATTAGCTGCAATAAATTCCATTGATCCTGCGAATATGATTAAACTCATAAGGATTGGATATATGGCACTGAAACCCAAAGAGTTCATGTAGATTCCATAAGCAATTCCTAAAAATACAAAACCAGCAAGAATAGGTATTGTATAAGGAAAAGCTGCACGAAATGCGATTCTTATTTGATTCTTATTTTTCATATCATTCACATCCTTAATCAAGAGCTTTATTGCATACAAATTTAACACATAAAATCCATACAATGAACAAGAAAATTGTATGGATTACAATTTTCTTTAGAGAAAGTATGTTATTCTAACTTTAAAAATAATGCTGAATTTATATCCTTGTAATACTTTTCTAAGTTTATAAATCTTAATATTAACTTAGGAAATTTATACTATAAAAAATATAACCGTAGAGGTGAAGCATGCCAGTAAATTCATTTGAAAATTACTCTATGTCATGGAAACCTAATAAGGAACTATTAAAGCGTCCTTTTTATTCCTCTATTGCGGCACTACTTGAACATGATATTGTAAATGGTTTTTTAGCTCCAGGAACAAAATTGCCTCCACAACGAGAATTAGCAGATTTTTTAGATTTAAACTTTACAACTATTACCCGAGCTTACAAACTATGTGAAGTTAAAGGCCTAATTTATGCAATCACAGGGAGTGGAACTTTTGTAGCTCCTAATGCAACTCGTTCCATTACTATTTCTACAGAGGAAATCACCAACTGTATTGATCTTGGCTTAGTAGCATCATTTGAGCAAACTAATAGTATTGTCGCAGAGACTATTCAAAAGGTCGTAGATAAAAAGTATTTAGAGCAACTATTAAATTACAATGATCCAACGGGTCTTCCGCACCAAAAAACGGCAGGTCTCAATTGGATGAAGTCTTTCGGCATTAATGTGGATCAAGACCATATAGCAATAGTTTCTGGGTCGCAAAATGCTTTAGCAATTACATTGACAGCGTTGTTTAAACCTGGAAACCGAATTGCAACTGATGTATACACCTATTCAAATTTTATCGAATTGGCAAAAATGCTACATATTCAATTGGTACCCATTCAAGGAGATGAATTTGGAATGCTCCCAACTGAACTCGATAAACAATGTAGTCAATTAGATATTCATGGTATTTTTTTAATGCCTTCTTGTTCTAATCCTACTACGATTATGATTGCAGATTTTCGAAAGCAAGAGTTAGCAGTGGTCATTCGAAAGCATCATTTAATTTTGATTGAGGATGATATTCATGCATTTTTGACAGCGGGGGTTATTCCTGATTATGAGCAACCAATGTTTAATTTACTTCCAGAACAAAGTGTTTATATCAGTGGAACTTCTAAGTGCATTTGTTCAGGATTAAGGGTTGCTTATATGGTATTCGGAGATGCCTTACGTAAGGATATTTTAAAGGCTATATTTAATGTCAATGTTAAAACATCTTCTTTAGACGCAGAGGTGATAACAGAGCTAGTGTTATCAGGAAAAGCTCATGAAATTGTTAAGCAGAAGAAACTTTTAGCGGAGTCTGCAAACGAAATTTATTCAGGCTATTTTTTTTCCAACAATCCTGTCGGGCATCCTCTTAGTTTTTACCGTTGGTTACCTATTCAAAATCATTATAATGCATTTCAATTAGAAACAGATTTGGAAAGACACGGCATTCGGGTTTTTCATTCTGAGCGCTTTATTACCGCACAAACCATGCCTAATAAGTATTTACGAGTTGCTCTTTCCTCTACAAACTCATTAGATGAATTGAAAATAGGGCTAGAAATACTAAAAAAATATCTCGGCTAATTCAAAAAGAATACAGCAGACATTTACTAAAATAAAGGAAATTGCCATTCAATTACTTAATGATAATTAGTATCCATCTATCACTAAAATTGATAAAGATATGAATAAAAAATGGATTTTTAGACGTGAAGAATCAAGGCTATTTCATAAGAAAATTCTAAAAGAGTTAGGATATATGAAGACTGACTCAAATTAAGGATTTTTAACTAATTAAAATAAAGGGAAGGAACAAATACTCTATTGGTATTTTAGGTAGCACCACCTCACTATTAAGCTAACAAAACAACATCCCCCTAAAATGAAAAAATCCACTGACTTCTCAAAGGAATTAACTATAGTGAAAGAAACTCTTCATTTTGGGGGGATTATAAAATTTTAGCTTGATTGCGATGGGATGCTACCCCTAAATCTTGTCAAAACGTACATAGTAGTTCTTCGTTTGAGTTTTTGAAACCAGTGAAGACTACTATTTTTGTTGCTGTTATTTAATTATTTTTGTATCTTTCAATATATACTTTAAAATATTAAGAAATTTTCTTTATCTGTATTCGTTTATCTCAAATATATTTAGACTACAATCCATCAAATATTATCTTAACTAAAACTTATCATAATGTGAATTTGCTTTTATTATTCCTTCATTCTCCAATATTATTTCTTTAAAAACCTGTTGTTTATCTTGAATACGTTCTGAAACTTTCATAATTATAGGTGTAATTTTTTCTATTACTTCTTCTCTTTTCTCTTCCCCTAAAGATACAAGCCATTGATTGAATTTATCTTGTTTCTTTTGAAATATCTCTTCTGATAATTTTAAGTCACCAAGTTCATAAATAGAATTTACAAACTCTTCATAGACTTTATCATTCATTTTTAATCTCTCCCTTACAATCGAAAACTTAATATTAATATAATTAAATATATACATTTATAAATTAGGAGAATTCTCTTCTTTATCTAATCATCGATCTCATTATATTCATCTGATTATTAAGTAATGAAGATGCAATTTCCAACCTTTGATATTTATCTACATTGCCATCCTGTTTTTCTTTATTATAAAAATCAATATAGCTAATTCTATTTTCTAAATCATTTATGCGGGAATTGATATTTTTGATTCGATCACTAATAATACTATTATCACCAAAGATTTCCTCAAATGATTTCCCCATCATTTTTCCTAACCCTTCCGTGCTAAAAAAGAATTGCTTTGCAGCCCCTGGATGCTCTTCCAAGGCTTTTGTTAGTTTTGCATCATTTACTTTCATTGCGCCTTCATCTGTAAGTTGAATACCAAATGTAGATAAGTAATTACCACCTTGTGAAAATCTAACTACATTATTCATTTCATGATAGATATCCGCCATTATCGCATGTCCTTGTAAACTTCCCATCGGACTAGCATACTCTTCATAGGACGAAGCAATATTATTATAATCTGCAACCATTTTTTTTATTAATTTAGTTGCATCTGACACACCAGAATTACTTACTGTAAATTTTAATTCTTTACTTTTTCCATTGGTGTTTTCTGTAGTTTCTTTTAGTAATTCAATCTCTACACCAGGAAGTGGTTTTAATGTGTTACTATCACTTGTTCCTTCGATACCATTAAGAATATATTTCGCATCTTTCGCTGTATTAATGGTATTAAGTACAAAGTTTTGTGTATTATTATCAGGTTCATCTATTTGACTTGTTTCCACCGGGGTATAAAACAACTTTTTAAATAAATCTGATGCACCATCTTTTAATTCAATTTTATTTGATTCACCAACTTTTTTAGCATGCATAAAAATCTTATCGCCTTGTGTGTAAGCAGTTGCTCCATAATCCCCATTATTAATTAGGTGAATTAAATCCTTGTATGTCATATCACTAGTTATCTTTAATTCTTTATCGGCAATTTGCAATACATCATTTACATTCAACTTCTCATCGACATTAATAGCATTTGAAACAATTTGATGATGCTCTGCAAGTTGTGTAACTGTCATATGAAATGTTCCTTCAATAGCATCACGATTTGCTTTTACTTTAATATGTCCCTCTTGTGATGTTGTTACTTTTTTCTCTTCCCCTTTAAAAGTAGCCATTTCATTAAGAGTTTGCGAAAAAGAATTAAATTCTGATTTTAAATTCATGTATACTTGTTTATCTTTTAAAAGTTCATCTTTTTCATTTGTATAAGCTTTATTTTTGATTTCAAACTCGCTTTTTTCTGTACTCCGCATTTTAGAGGTTCCCATTACATCACTTGATACATTCCAAACACGTGGTCTACCCATAAAACTTGTAAATTTTGTTCCTAACATTTTCAATTCATTCCTTTTCAATGTATTTTTAGGGAAACTTGTAATCAGCTATATCTCAACCTCCCCTAAAAATACACCTGCAATATTATATGAGGAATAATATTTTGTTTTTTATTAAAATGGACATTAAAATTCATTTTAACAACTTCCTCTCTGCTTCTTTTTATACGTTATTATTAAGGTAAAGCATTTATAACACTTAGCTCATCTTATAATTCTAACTTATTTATCAAAGTATAAAAATTTCATAACATGACATTAACATTACAGATTTGTAAGGAAATCAAACTGTTTAACCGTCATGTATCAACTAAAGTTAGTAAATTTCGTCAGTAATGCTTTCAAAATTCCTATTAATACATCCTAGTAACAAGATATAGTCTTTGAATCATCCTTAAAGTGGGGTTTTTATTTAAAACAAGTTTCTTCTATAAAAAACTAGAAATCCAAAAGAACTTGCAGTAATTACTACAAGTTCTTTTTTAAAATATAGAAATAAAGGAATATGTATATAAGGGGTCAATGTTATAAAATTCGTGTTTGTAAAGGTATACCTTTAAGGACGTAACTTTAATCGTTATCAAATCAAGGTTTATCACGTTTATAAACATGTTACAAAACATTTATAAACGTTTATTAAGTATCTATGACCTTTATAAATTCCTTAGCGTACAATTTTCTCGAAATGATATGGTGACCCTATCATCCAAATGTTTTCCATCACATCAGAAAAACTTAAGGTGTGATTCGCTAGACTTTAAATTATTTTGTAACTCATGACTATTAACCTCAAATACTTGATTTACCTCGCAATGTAATTCTCCATTTTTCTCCCATTTGTGTTCAACTAATCCAAGAAAATTATTTACTGTACATTTAATGCCTAATTCTTCTTGAATCTCTCTTATCAATGCATCTTTTGCACTCTCTCCAAATTCAATATGACCGCCTGGTAAAAAAGTATTTGTATATCCTCTAGCTTGTCCTTGCGGTTTATCAAAAAACACTTTTAATACTTGAAATAACATTGATGACATTTGTAACATCTTTTTTTGTTCGTCTGTTAACGCTACTGGATATAGCACTCCACCCTTGCAATACATTAGAACTACACCTCCTTTCATTTTCACATTCTTCCCTTTACTAGGAAAAGTCGATATGATATAATAACAGCTCATAATCTTTCGACTTTTCGAGAAACGCCCTGTCTCCCAACTGGGCGTTTTTTCATTTTTAATAACCAAACCGTCTTAGGGGTAATGCGGGTTTTTATTTGGTTTTGATAATTTCTAACTATCCTGTTAAAATGTAATTACCGTTGTGTTACAACCGGCCTGTGCTTCTGTACGGGCTTTTTTTGATGCTAGTTTTAGCTAGTGGATGCATTGTGCTCACCCTTTCTGATGCTTTCACGCATCGGAATATCCAGGAACAGTTGCATTAGTAGGGGCACCTGCCACTTTAGTTTTTTATTTACCAAATGTTCGAATAATTTATAATTTGTCTTATATGTAAATTTGTGGTATTATCAGTTTGTAAGGTCGCCAATTCGACCTTACCCTTAAAAAATGAGTCTTGAGCTTCACACTCAAGGCTCATTTTTATTTATCTAGAGTGATATACTTTTACCAACGCTGTTTCTATGTCGTTACAACCCTTAGTTAATTCATTGATTCTTTCTAATAAAGCCTGCGCCACTTCAACTTTGTTTGTCATTTTTGTTCCTCCTTCATAATCCGTTTATCTATCCGCTCCATTAGAGGTAGAACCCCACCTCCATCAACTTAAGGTATATTTTTATACAAAACACGGTCTTTTCACGTAGTATTTTATTATTGTTTATAGATGTTATAAAAGTAGGCATATCAAATAAACCCTGACGGGTTTGAATTTTTTGACTATGCTACCTGATGAGTAGAAGTGATATACTCATACACAACACCTAAAATATCAAAGACTGTCTTTTTCTCGTATCGATGAGAGATTTTCGTTCGTTGCGCTGTAGGAGGTTAAGCAGACGAAGGAGAAACTTTGATAGCTCTTGGGTGTTTTTGTGTAATGCTTAGTGAAAAATCGAAAAATATTCTTTAATTATGTACATCGTTTTATATTCACTTAGCTCTTTCTGTTTCTTACGTAACAGGAGTTCTCTCATCTTAAACATTGTCGAAGAAGGGGTTTTTGCCCATCCTCTCGAAGGGATGGGTAAAGAAATCCAACTTTAAAATATGCATTTTAAATCTTCTACAATCGTATTGACATATGTTAGATGTAGATAAATTGTATTTTTGAAAGGAATTAGTTATAAGGGAAAATTATTGCGCTAAGAACAAATCTTGTTTACAAATTTTTTTAAACTGACCCAACTTTACTAGTTGCCGATTTTCTAGTCCAGGGATCTTATTTGAAGAATCTGAGACATCCACAACAATGGTATTAGTTAATACATTAACTACGGAACCAATTAGTGTTACTGAAGAATCATGACGATAACGGAATTGTACAGAATCACCAATTTTTACATTTACAGATTTTTTATTCATCAAATATTTCCTCCTTAATTATATAGGTTGAAAGATATTAGAATTAAAACCCAAAATTTATTCCAGAGATCATATATGTAGCTACAACCATAAAAATAGATATTCCAAATGTACCAAAGAAGCAAATTTGCGAGGTAATACAATTATCTATAAACCATTTACAAGTGACATTATATCGCTTATTTAAATTGGTTTTTATAATAATTTTCTTTTTTAGTTAAATATGATAAAATATTCTTGCTGTGATGAGTTTTTAGGTAGCTAATTGTAATCTAGAATCAGCCTTTCTTTTATAATGTATCTGGAAAAGCCCTTACTTACTTGGCGGTGGTGGGGGCTTTTTTATGTCTATTTTTAATGAGTATTTTTTGTGGTTTATAGATTCCTAATTCTTTTGAAATCCGTATACTTCAATCATAACCCCTTTAGTCAGAAGCCATGTATTTCCTGACTTCTTGACTAACCCTAATTCTACGTAATTTTTTAATTTACCGCGTACACAAGACGATCTCACGGTACCTTTTTCCAATCCCCACTTCTGTTCGGCTTCACTTGCTGTAAAAACATTGAAAAGTGGGGAGTTTAAAAAACTTTTTCTACAGAATTCTTCTTATCGGTCATTATATTCCCCCTCTTCAATCACGAAAACGTGATGTTCTGTATTTCTATACTATCAAGTTTTCGTGATTAATCAATAATATTTCTGAAAATTATTTCTGTTAATTTCGACAAAAAAGCACATAACCTAAATAGATTATGTGCGTAATAAAAATTTTCTTTTTAAGAAATGCTTATATGCTTGGAATTGGTTAATTAGTTGATTTATTACTGAGTTCTGTAATTATCTGTTTCAGGTACATATATTGTGATACAGCGTACAGAAAAAGGATAAATTCGTGTCTAAACCATATTTTAAAAATTTATTTTAAAACTATATTAATTTCTTAACTTATTTTTCCTTGAGCAATAAGGACAGCCACTTTCTTTATGTCGGTTGGAGATGTTTCTCATTCATGCCCTTTCTCACAATTCTTTTTATCGGAACTATATGTAACATCAAAAGGAGTTAATTTCCCATTTTTAGTTTCATGCCATTGTTTAGATAGTTTAGGCTTTCTTATTGCTAATCTGTTTTCCATAAAGTGTTACCTCCTCTCTTTTATATGCTAGGGGTATAGAGCATATACTTTGTTTACAAATTATAGCTATTTGATATACCTATAGGGGGTCACCTACCCCGAAAAGAATTAGACATGAAATTGACACATTTCGATTAGTTCTCTGTACGTTAAGGAATTAGTTTGTATATTTGAGGAGATGTACGAGAGAGGTGTAAACATGGGGTAATCTAATATTTTCCATCCAGATATGATAGAATGGAACTATATCCGAAATGGAGGAACAAAAAATGAACTCAAACACAAAACAGTTTATTTATGATATCCAGCAAAGAAAGAACAATTATATAGAAAATGTATTAATAGCAATACAACACCCTAAAAAAGAGCAATCTGAACAGGTCATTCAAAATATAGTAGAGAAAATGGATATGATGATTAGTCTAGTTACTACGTACATGAGGATTGAATCAGGGTCTACGGAAGAATTAAAAGAACTTCAGAAAGAAATTATTCATGCTCAAGCATATATTCAAAAACGAAAACTTGAAGAAACACAGAGATAAAACCCTGTGTTTTTATTGGGGCGTCTATGACGCCAATCTGTTATAAATTAAATTAGATGTAATTTGATTATTGTTTTGGCATAATCCATACAATTTGTTGAATGCGTACAATATATGGCACCGTATCTTCAATGAGCAAATGATCTGGTTTCACATCTTTTAACTTTCCTCTTACATTACCTCTTACAGTTTCAATAACCACATGTTTACCAATTACTGATTGTAATGTCTGATATACGTTGGAATTGGGTGCACTTACCATATGTTGTTCACTCAAGTCATTTCCTTCCGAATAACTCATTCTATTGTTGTTCACTCAAGTCATTTCCTTCCGAATAACTCATTCTATAAGACTCCTTTCTAACTTGCATTCTTTCTCCTAATATATGATATAAATCTTATAAATATGCTAGAAGGATAATTCATTATAGGAACGGAAATAACATTTTAATAAGGTACGGCTTCTATTTCTAAATTGCTAAAAATTATTTATATAAAGTTACTTTTACTAGTTAATAGGTGATGATATAGGGATATTTTGAATGTACATCTAGGTTGTTCCTTTTAGGATATGTATGATTTTAAATACGCCCTTTATTAGAATAGTGCTCATACTTTTTTTGAGATTCTTTCGTAATACGTGCGTTAAGTAAAATTGCTAACAATAAAAACACTCCATATTTTCCTCCTGTAGCTCCTATGATAATCACACTACTACAAACAAGTACAATTAATAGGATAAACGAAACTGAATAAATACGATCATAATTCCTTGACATCTTCTCGTATTTTATGCGTTCTTTCCTTGCATCCATCTAAATTCCTCCTTTAAATTATCCATTTCACTCTCAAATAAATCTAGCCCTTAAAAAGGAAACAATCTATCGTTTTAAATAATTAGTTTGTTTTTTATCAACTAGTTTATATAACGTAAAAAGAAATCCTACCAATATTAAGCTTTCCACCATGATAATCCCGACCCTCTCCTTCCTTTTAACCCCAACACATCAGATAAAAGTTATGTATATCCCATATTAGCTGTAGCAAACAAAAAGGATCATCCCTTTTCGTAAAGGATCATCCTTTTCTTCATTCAACAATTTTTAGGTATTCTTGATTAATTAAAATAACAGCCGATCCATCTACAACAATTCCACCAACTTCAATTTTTTCATAAGGCTCAATCTTAATAGAAGTAATCCCTTTCCGCTTCTTTAACTCGTTACTTAATTCTTGCGTTGGCATGCGTTTCATATCTTCACTCCTTCTTATTGTTTCATTTAATCTTATTATGTTAAATAAATTGTAAAAATGGGTTCTAGTTCTAGAAATCCCATCAATTTGTATCGTTGACCATATATTTAGATGTTACCAACTCGCGTATCTCTCTTATGAAAAGAAGATAAACAATTACTATTCACTGTCTCAGTAAATGTAAAAATTCTTAAAGATAGAGATGAGATTGATTGTTTTTTCTTCTAGAAATAATGACTTAGATATATATACCTAAAACAATGAAAGCCCTACCTCTCTTTCATCCTTACGGCTCCTTGTCCGTGCCAGTGTGAATCAGGATTGCAAAAATCAAGTGACCATTTGATCGAGTTATTTAATGAAACTTTGAACGTTCGTAAAAGAAATTTAAAAATAAAAATGGATTAGATTGAAGTAATAACAAAAGAGGTTTCTACTCTAAAAGTGAGTTGAAGAAGTTGAATGTCTTTGAAATGATTTACTTTTAATAATCATCATATTCCCGAAAAATTCAGGATATTTCCGGGAGATGTAATACATGATCTATAATGAACCTTAACAGAAACTTTTTATTTGATTTTCAGTGATCCCTTTAATTAATCCTAGTTCACTAATCAAAAATTCATGTGCGTTATCCAACATTTTTTTGTCGCTTGTATTCAGTGCTTTTTCTTTCTTCATACGCATTAAATCACGTACAACTTCAGCACCTTCTTGTATTTCACCCGTTTTTATTTTGTCCGTGTTCACTTTATGCCTTTGTTTCCACGGCAGTAATTCATCTGATTCTCCATGCTGGAAAATGTGTATAATGTGTTTTAATGCAAGTATATCAGTAACTGGTCGTATACTCGAACTCAATATTGTTCCCGTAGGAATCATGACTTGCATATTACGGATTGACATTTTTATCACATAATACTGTTGTTTTTTCCCTGAGAATTCTTTTTCTTCTATGGCTTCAATTATACCTGCTCCGTGCATTGGATAAACAATGTTATCGCCAATTTGAAACATATAATCCACCTCCATATATGGTAACCTTCTTAACCTTAACATATATTTGATTTTTTATCAAATATTTTATAATATCACAAAATCATTTTTATCGTCAATCACTTTTTTAACAAAAATTAAATTAAGTAGAAAACACCCCCAAAACAATAGGGAGTGTGTCAGATTTCCCATAAAGGGAAGGGGAATTTCCCCGCTTATATTCTGAAATCTCTACTCATTAACGTAGATCAGTTTTCCCTTGAAAACGACCAAATCGATCCCGTATTTTTTTCAATCTTGTGTGGTATTCCAAAATCTCAATTCTTGCTTTTTCAGCTAAAGGTGCAATTGGTCGTAAATCTTTTAACCCCCAATAATCAACCACTACATCAAGTACTTGATCAAAATATTGTAGTGGTCCATAGTTCGCTTCTTTTGCAATTACAGCCATTCTATTTTCAAAATCAGGCATGACAGCACCTGGCATTTTAAAATTCCTAATCACATTGGCAATATGATAGCAATAATTAGGTTCCAACTCCAAATGTGTTCGAATGACGTCCCGATAAAACGCATAATGAAGAGTTTCATCTTTTGCAAGACGGCGTAATAATGTAGCAAGATCTGGATCGTGCTTACTTGCAACCTTAGCTACATGATTGTAAAACACCATCGTTGCAAGTTCTTGTAGGGTCGTATATGTCATTGCTTCGATTGGTGTGTGAAAATCAGGTTCAAATCCACCCTCAACGACTGACTTTCTTAATTCATGTAATCGTTTGGGATTCACACTTCGAGTGAGTAGTAAATATGTCTCCAATAAATTAGAATGTTGATCCTCTTCTGAAGTCCAAGTATGAATAAAGTCTGTAATAACAGAAAGGGACCCTTTAAAAGTCGCAGATAAATACGTTGTAAACCATGGTAAATTCACTTCTGTTAATAAAGCTGTTTCAATAGCTGTAATTACACCAGAAGGAAGAGTAACTTGGCTTTCATCCCAAGGAACTCTTTTAAAGTCCATTCCCTTATCCCAAGGTAAAAACTCATGATAACCCCAGTCTATCTTTTGCGCTCTTATTTTATGTTGTTCATACAGTTCTTTTAAACGTGGTTCTAATCGGAAATCTAAATCATTTGTTAGCATATATAAGTGCCCCCTTTTCTTATCATAGATAGTCATTCTATTTTTACATTCATTTTTATCCTTAAAAATTTTCTACAAATAAATATTACTTTCCTTTTTTTAAGTCAAACATAACAAATTTGTAACAAAACTCTTTAAGATCCCTATATTTTTATATGATTTTTTCAAATCAAAAGAGGAACCGTTACATATATTGTCCTTTTTTATAAAAGGGGTTCTGAGGCATACGGTATATTGCTTAGCCTAGATAAAAAAACGATCATCAGTAAATAGAGAATAACATTCATGGATGAAGATACTCGTCATGTTGTAAATCTTGGTGATTGTAAAAAGGTGCATGCTCATAAAGAATCGTTTTATAATAAAGATTGATAAACAATTAATCTTTCCTGCGTTTTCACTACTTTCTAATTTTGTTATTGGTAGCAAAAACTTAAAAGATTAATGGTATGTTATACAGACTAACAACTTATTTAGATGTAAGATCCAAGATGTTAGATTAAGTGCTTGAAAAATCTATACAGTTGATGAGATAGCCGTAAACGACAATCCCCAACAAGATTACTGTACATTAGCTATGATGAGTTAGACCTTATTTTTGGAAACAGTATACAGCTCAAAGGGAAGAGGCGATAAACATGCAGTCAACGGAAGCTCATATGAAGGAAAAACAACGTAGAGAAAAAATAGAAATAATATTTAGTCACAGGGTAAAAGGAGAGAGTTATTTTCAGGGTTCCTCCTATCAATGGAAAAACATTGTATACCAAAATTATAATAGGATACAACAAAAAGAGTTAAAAATGGAACAACTCATTTCTAAAATGGAAAAAGAAGGGATTCTCTTTGCGCAGCACCGTTCACTCATACACTATCCCGTCATTGATTTTGTTAAATATATAGCTAAGGTTTATAAGGAAACCATTGAAATACAATAACCATGATTATATTTTTAAAATAAATAATTATATTCAAAGAAAACCTTTACAAAAAGTTTATTTTTGAACATTGTTAACAAAAAGCTCAAAAACTCATTCAAATATTTTTTTATTCAAAATACTATTCGTTTTTGTTATAATAATAACCATAACGTATTATAGTCGTTTGTATATCTTCAGATTTTTGTAAAATTTATTACACAAAAAGACAGCTCTTAATTAGAGTTGTCTTTTATTTTTTCTCGATATATATAATACTGTTCTGGTGCAAAAACCCCAGGATTCTTACAGCCAGGGAAAAGTTGGATTTTTCATAGGAAAGATGCTACTTTTTTCTCTCATATTCCTTCATTATTTTATAAAACGTATTTTTCTTTAGCTCTAACATTTCCGTAAATATAATAGCTGTTATTTCCCCACTTTTCCATTTAGAATAAGTTTCTTTTATATTAATTATGATAATAGGCGGTTTTAATGCTACGGTTGGTTCAACCTTACTTATTTTGCGGTCTATAACAACTACCCTGTCACTACCCCATTTAGTAAGAAAGAAGATTTAGAGAAAGCTAAGAAGTACTATGTTGAGCTAGGAAACTCAGCTCCAATACTATTTTTTTGTATATACGCTAAAGGCGATTTCCTTTCACAGATCAATGGTGATATAAAAAATAAAGAGTTTAATAAATATAAAGAAGTTATGGATAAAACCATTAAGCAGGTTAATGAATCCGCTTTTATTTTTCGCAAAATATGATAAAATTATATTTGGATAAAAGTCCAATACATATTATTAAAAGTAAAGTGGTTCAAGTCGGAGGAAGACACCTTAAGGTGTCTTTTCTTTATGAAAAAATCCCCACACAAGGTGCAGGGATTTTTATGCTACGAATATATAAAACTGACTATTTAATATATAGTGAAGTACGCCACGTATCTCTTGGATAGTTTATTGAAGTCTTTTGATATTCAAAAGTCCCTTCTTGATGATTTGATGCATCCCATTTATATTCCCAACCTACAATAGGATTACCACCAATTATTTGTGAACCAATACTTTTCACATCAAATCCATTCATTTTCGCAAAAGGAAATTGGCCATACCCTATTTCTTTTGTGTAAACATATAAGTAACTTCCCCCATGATCTTTAGTTGTACTAAAACTATTAGGGTTAATGTATTCAACTCCACCCAATTGTGACTCTACTTTTACTACACTTAAAGAAGTTAGAGGTGCCGCTGGTCCTGCAGATGCCTCCGATGCCATTCCTAAACCAACTACTGCTGCCATTGCTAATGATGATATCCCTAATGTAACTTTTTTAAACATATAAACATCCCCTTCTTTTATATAAGTACAAGTTTGATATTAACAGAATTTTATAAGAATAACCCTTATTTTGAAAATGTTAACAAATTATACTTTTTTAGATATGCAATTTAGCATATTGATTGACATGTATGATAATATATCCGTTGCTTTCAAGATAAAAAACTCCTTAATGGGGTAACGTCCCATTGCCATCAAGCTAAGGTTTTGAAGTACCCCCTAAATGAAAATTCTTTTTCTCTACAGTTAGCTATCTTGAGAAATTAGCTCATTTTTTTGTTTTTGGGGTGTATACATTTCTTAAGTTGATGGGCATGTATGGTGAGGCCTTATATAGGATTTTTAATCAAAATTTTTACAAACGGTACAACTTACTTTTAAAATCACACTAATATAAATTAAAAGTAAACTGTCTAAAAAAGGAAAAAACATTTTAAGGAGTTGATGTTTAAAGTACTAAATAAAAAACTTTACGATATTTTTCGCAAAGTTTTTGTAATAATACGTATTATAAGAGTAATTTTCGTATTTCTTCTGTACTTAGACCTGTGAATTTTGCAATGTCTTCTAATGGCATACCATTCTTATGCATACCACGGATTAATTGAATTTTTCCTTGTTCAATTCCTTCTTCTCTTCCTTTTTGGATTCCTGTTTGAATCCCTTTTTCTAAACCTTCCTCTAATCCTTCTTCACGAGCGTGTGCCAACTTAGCTTGTTCATCTAGAAGTAACTTCTCACGAGCTTCATAAGCTGTTCGGAATGAGGAGTCATGGCTCATATTTTCCCATTTATTCATTGCCTTTTGTAAAATTGGATCTTGATTCATCGCGATCTCCTCCAATGTTTGAGTTAAATGTTCATCTTCATGTGCTGGCAGTAATAACATCCAGCGAACAAATGCATTTTCCCATGGATTTACTTTTTCTTCACGCCATTGTTTGACCAATTTTGGAATTTCTACAAAATGAATTTCAATATCATCACTTAGTATCTGTTGCTTTTGGGGATTCCATAATTGTCCTATGGTGTGAAATGAATCATCCTGGGAAAATAATATAAAATCTAATAAGTTAATGGTAATTGTTTTCCGAAGTGAACGATACGGCATCCCTTCTTGCATTTGGGATGTATAGAGTTTACTCCAGTAATATAAAGAGCGTTTGACCATATCATGTGTGTTCCGTAATTGAATCTCGATATTAACTTGTGTTCCGTTATCTAGTGTTGCTAATAAATCTAATATGGATAACTTATCATCTTCATAAGATTTATGAAGATGTGGATCTTCTAGTTGTAGAGATACAATAGGTGCATCTAAAGATTCTTCTAGGATAGCGTTTAGAAATCCAGTTAAAATCTCTTCGTTTCCCTTCGTTCCGAATAACTGTTTAAAAGCGAAATCAATCCGTAAATTTACTAATTTTGTGGACATGGGTTTCCTCTCCCTGTATTTCTGTTCTTCTTATTATTTTATAATGTAATTCTTTATATAAGCAAATGCTACTTTTACCATTGTAGCTCCAATTCATCACAGTACACATCTAACTCCGTAAAACAGTTTTGTAAATCCGCTTCAAAATCAATTTCACGAATTATGTTATCTACCTTTTTTTCTAAATCTGGAATTGTGGTGTAAGGAACATAGAATTTGTACTCTCCCGAATGTTGTTCCATATTGTATTGTGATATGAGAAAGGATTCGATATTTTTTAGAACTTTCCCCTTTCCTCGTACAAATTTATTATTATTTTCCACACGTAACAACATACGAATAGTGGCTGTTTGTTCTTTAGTTTGTTCGCCTTTTTCGGTTTTCTTATTTTTTCGTATATATCGGTAGAGTGTAGCTTGACTAATACCTGTCATGTTTACAATTTCTTGGATGCTATATTCTTTAGAATCATATAACTTCAATGCTCTCTGAATGAAACTATCCTTAACACGAGGGCGTCCACCTACTCTTCCTCTTGCTCTTGCACTTTCAAGCCCTTCGTGAGTACGTTGAGCAATCAAGTCTCTTTCAAACTGGCTGAATGCTTGAAATACTGTTAACATCAACTTTCCTTGGGGTGTATTAGTATCAAACTGTTCTTTAATACTAATTAGCTTAACTCCCTTATTCTCAAAAAAATCAACAAGTTCAATTAAATCTTTGGTACTTCTTCCTAATCTAGAAAAGCTTTCAACAACTAATGTATCACCAGGTCTAATTTTATCTTTTAATCGAGTAAGCTCTGGACGATCACTTTTCGTACCTGTTATTTTTTCAGTTAAAATTTCAGTACAGTTATAATTTTGAAGCATGTCTAGTTGACGAATCAAATCTTGTTGTTGAGTACTTACTCTTGCGTAGCCATAAATGTATGAATTCATGAAATCACCTAACCTTTACAAGATAATTTTATCATAAAGGGATGTTAAAGTTAATTTGATTTTGATAATAGTTTTGATAACGCAGTTACGCAATTTATAAAGATTAATTTTTGCTCATTTTATATTTATCAAAAACCATCGTTTTTGAAACAATTATAAATAATAAATCTAATAATTATGTACTTTGTAATAGGTAAGAGTTTATGATAAAAATAGGAAATATCCCAAAAAACACACGAGGGGCGTTGATTAAGATTTTTTTTAAAGACTTTAACTACAAAAATGAAGGTGATTATTTATATCCAGTTGAGTATTATCAATTTCGCCAAGCAAGCACACATAATACATTCAAAGTTGAACTATTATGTTTTGATGATCGTTATGATTTCCATTTAACAATTGATAATGAAGCTATCCCTTCAAAGTATAGACTTGTAACAAGCATCTCCTTTGAAATTTATGAAGAATTTGGATTTGAGCCTTATGATTTTAGTTCTAAACACGCTACTCTACAAAGGGCAATTGATATGGCAAGTGCAATTGCAAAGAAATATTGTGAAAATCCAATTAATCAATAATAAGTAAAGACCGGATATTGGTCTTATCCCTGTCAAGTAGACAGTATTAAAAAGACTAAGCAGCCATCGAGATTCGATATTCTATCGGAGCTCGATGGTTGAGTCGTTTTTGGAAACGTTTATAGTTATAAAAGTAAATATATTCTTCAACTGCTTGTATTAAATCCGCTTCTGTTTTAAAATGATTCAAATACAACATCTCCGATTTAAAATGGGAGAAAAATGACTCGATACAGGCATTATCATGGCAGTTTCCTTTGCGAGAGTGGCTGCCAATGATACCTAAATCGAAAAGTCGTTTATTGTAGGCATGAGATGTGTACTGGAACCCCTGATCTGAATGGAGAATGGTTCCACGCACATCTCTTTTTTGTGCCAACATTTCAATTGTATCTAATACAAGTTCATTATCATTACGCTTGGATATTTTCCAAGAAACAACTTCGTTATTATAAATATCTTGTACAACAGAAAGATAGCGGAAGCCCTCTTGAAATCGTAGGTAGGTAATGTCTGTAACAAGCGCTTCATTTTGTTGGCGATCTTTGAATTCACGGTTTAAAACATTTGGAAAAGTATTAGAATAATTCCCTTTAAAGAAGCGACGCTTCTTCCGAATAATAGACTGAATGTTAAGCTCACTCATTAATCGATATACCTTTTTATGATTTATAAAATAACCCTCTTCTTCTAAAGCAATTTTCATACGTGGATAACCATATTCTTTGTGCTTTAGGTGAATAGATTGAATTACCTTTTTTAATCGTTTATCGGATTCTAGTCGTATGTTGTTCATACTTTTTGTATGAACCCACTTATAGTAACTTGAACGATGTACACCCGCAAAATTAGTAAGCCATATAACGGGATATTTTCTCTTTAGTAATTCAATGATATGATATCGTTCTTTATATTTTAGTACGCCCCCATTTACAGATTTGGATACTGCTTTTTTAAATATTCAACCTGAGCCTTATAGTAATCACGCTCTTCTTCAACAGTTTTAAAATGAATCCGTTTGCCTTTTAAAGGGTTCGGTATGCCTTTCATTTTATTATTTTCCCCACGAGTATCTGTAATTTCACCACATTCTTTATATTTTTTTACCCAATTTTTAAGTTGTGTAGAGCTTCTAATCTGATATTTCTCCGCTATCATATCGTAGCTTCCTTCACCGTTTAAATAACTTTGAACAGCTGATAACTTTATCTCATTTGAGTATGTATTAAATGTTGTACCTTTTTTGGCCATGAAAAATCCCCTCCAAGTAATAGTGTAACATCCATGTGTATACATGGTCTTTTTCACACTGTCTACCTAAAGGGGATAATATCAATATTATATCCGGTCTTTTTTGTATTTGCTGTATGTTAAGATGATTTTTCTGTTAAATTATCACAATTATTACTGCGTATTTTAAATTTGAGGCTAAGGACTCAAATTTAAAAGAAAAAGAGAACCCAAATGGATTCTCTTTTTCTTGGCATATTTACAACATGGAGAATACTGAGACAACTCTTTCAAAACTTTATTAGGGGGAAAGTTTTAAAAAACGTCCTTATAACAATACTTACATAAATGTAATATATAGTAAATTGACAGAATTAAGATTTACTATTCTTAATTTTAAATAAATTTAATCCTCGCCATACTAATTTGGTTAGATATCCAGTACTTCATGAAACATTAATAGAAATTGAAATTACTCTTCGTCTATCTTGTATTCATTAATATATTAACAATTGGATGTATCTGTTCATGACATACCTGATATGTTTTCACTGTTCCTTGATTAATACTTCTCACAATACGAGCTCTTTTCAATTTTGCAAGGTGTTGAGAAGTAGTGGCTTGGGGAATTTTCAACATATGATATAGTTCGGTCACAGTACAACCACCTCTTCGTATCAGTTCCTGAAGTAATTGAAGTCGGACAGGGTGTGCAATATTTCTAAGTACATCCGCTTGTTCTTCATATATATGAAAATCATTCATTTTGGTTTATCCTCCATATTTTTTCTCTTTCCTTTTAAATGTCTCTGCATATTTTTTGAAATGTTGTTCTTTTTTTGCCATTAAAATATCCCTTCAAGTATAGTGTAACATTCCACATTAAGAATGTAGTCTTTTTACACTGTCTACTTAAAAGGGATAATACCAACTAATATTACCTTACTTGCACCAGCTTTAAGCAATAAATTTCTCACGGTTTCAAATGATAACTTTTAGTATGTACATTATAATTATTTTTTATGAAAACCTTGTGTAATTCGATCTAATATAATTGCAATTACTACAATAGCAAGGCCTGCTTCAAAGCCCATGCCTATATTAACTTGTGTAACCGATCGATAAACGTCTACGCCAAGACCTGGTGCACCGACAAGAGATGCAGTGACAACCATTGATAGAGAAAGCATAATACTCTGATTTACACCAGCCATGATTGTTCCAGTTGCAAGTGGAAGCTGTACTTTGAATAGTTTCTGTGACGATGTTGAACCAAAGGCATTAGCTGCTTCAATTAAATCTTCTGGTACTTGCCTAATCCCTAACTCAGTAAAGCGAATAGTGGGTGGCATTGCAAAAATAACAGATGCAATAATACCTGGTACTACTCCAACACCAAAGAATGTAATTGCCGGAATAAGATAAACGAATGCAGGCATTGTTTGCATAAAATCAAGAGTTGGTTTTAAAAATTTGGAAAACCTTTCGTTCTGAGATGCCAAAATCCCAATTGGTATACCGATAATGATAGAGATAATAACAGACGTCAAGACAAGCGCTAGTGTTTGCATGGTCTGTTCCCAATAGTTAATGTTAAGGATAAACAGAAATCCAATTAAAGAAAATACTATAAGTGAAATTTTACGGGAGGTGTACCAAACTAATAAGCATGTGATTGCAATAAAAATAATGGCTGGGATAAATATTAATAGATTTGTTAATAAATCAACAAATCCCCCGATAATAAAAGAAAATCCTTTGAACACCCCTTCGAAATGCTGATACAAACTTGTAACAAGTGTGTCAACCCATTCTCCTAAAGGAATACGTGGAATACTATTCATTATCATTCACCTCTTCCTCTACATTTCCTGCTAAAGCTTGAATAATGCTTTCACGCTTTATTATCCCTCGTAATCTATGTTTATCATCTATAACAGGAAGAGGTAACTTTGCCTTAACCATTTTTATATACATTTCTTCTAATAGAGTATCTAAATAAACAAGGGGAATGTCTGTTACTAATAAATCCGCTATTGGAACCTGTCTTTTAACAGCTTTACTAGCATCATCAGCAGTTAAGACACCTAAAAACTCATGTTTCTTATTCACTACATATACGCTAGAAACACTAGCATTTTTCATGATTTGGAGTGCAACACGTGGACCGCGATCAATCAATAAGGTTTCCGGTCTTTTCATAATGGATTCAGAGGTTAAAACTTTTCCTAAATTTACATCAGCAACAAATTGCTCTACAAATTCATTTGCAGGACTCACCATAATTTCTTCTGGTGTTCCAATTTGAACAATTTCTCCGTCTTTCATTAAAGCAATACGATCACCAATTCGGAGTGCTTCATCTAGATCGTGTGTAATAAAAATAATCGTTTTTTTCATTTTATCTTGCAGTTCTAATAATTCATTTTGCATTTCTTTTCGAATAATCGGATCTAACGCACTAAATGATTCATCCATCAGTAGGACATCTGGATTATTTGTTAGTGCTCTTGCGATACCAACACGCTGCTGCATACCACCGCTAAGTTGTTCCGGATAACTATCTTTATTGTTTTCTAGACCTACTAATTTTAGAGATTCTAACGCTTTTGTTTCTCGTTCTTCTTTTGATACTTTTTGTATTTCTAAACCATATGCAACATTTTGTAAAACCGTTCGATGAGGGAATAAGGCGAATTTTTGAAATACCATACTCATTTTGTTTCTTCTTACTTTTCGAAGAGATTCTTTTCCCATTGTTGCGATATCTTCACCATCAATATATATATGGCCAGAAGTCGGTTTGATTAACTGATTTAACATGCGAACAAGTGTAGATTTCCCACTACCGGATAATCCCATAATGACAAATATTTCACCAGCATAAACATCGAATTTTGCCTGGTTCACGCCAATATTCATACCAGTTTCTTTTAATATAGCAGCTTTGCTTTTTCCCTCTTCTAGTAAAGCGATTCCTTTAGAAGGATTTTTTCCAAATACTTTTGTAACGTTTTCAACACGTAATTTCGTTTCTTTCATTCTTTCACTCCTTTTCTTTGACTCTATACAAATACTGTAACAATTTCTAAACCAAATAGTACATTACAATAGTTCATCAAAGACTTTTTTTTATTTTTTTGTTAAGCTATTAATAGTTAGTTTATATTATTCATAGTTATAATTATAAAATATTTATTTATAAAAATAAAATATTTAGCTTTACTGAAATGATTTTCTGCGTTAGTTAAAGAAGAAATATCTAATCATAGAGACTAGGAGGAGCTTGATGAAGAAAAAAATATGGCTTCTGTGCATACTATTATTAATTAGTATAATTACTACTTCTTGTAGTGGCGTGAACAGTAATGCAAAAGGCAAAATCAAAATTGGTGTAACGAGTTGGAAAGAAAACATAGCTACCGCAAATATGTGGAAAGTATTACTTGAGCAAAAGGGCTATAAAGTTGAATTGTTATATTTGGAAAAGGCAGCTGTTTGGACCGGAGTAGCACGAGGAGATGTGGATGCCAACTTAGAGGTCTGGTTACCAATTACTGATAAGCCATTATATGAAAAATATAAGGATGATGTTGAAATAAAATCAGCGTGGTATAAAGGTACTGGTCTTGGTTTAGTTGTTCCTTCATACATGACAGATATCAATAGTATTGAGGATTTGAATATAAATAAGGATAAATTCAACAATAAAATCATTGGTATTGAACCTGGCAGCAGTTTAATGGGCTTAACAGATAAAGCGATAAACAAATATGGGATAGAGCTAAATCTTGTTCAATCTTCAGAAGCCGCTATGATGAGTGAATTAAAAAAAGCATATAATCAAAAGAAACCCATTGCAGTAACGTTATGGAATCCACATTGGGCTTTTTCAGAGTTTGATCTTAAATATTTAAAAGATCCTAAAAAGGTGTATGGAGAAAAAGATGATATTTATTACTCTGTTCGTAAAGGATTTGAAAAAGATTATCCAGAGCTTATAAAGTATTTTGATAACTGGAACATGACCGATGAGCAACTCGGAACGTTGATGACCATGATTAATGAATCGAATGACCCTGAACAGGCCGCTGAAAAATGGATAAAAAAGAATAAAAAATTAGTAGATACATGGATGAAAAAGTAATCATTTATGGGGTACGGCAACCATTCCTTCTTTTTGGAGCCACTCGTAAATAAAAAGAAAGAGAAGTGATGTTTTCATATAATCATTTCTCTTTCTTTTTATTAGCTTGATAGCGATGAGGTTCCTTCAACAAAGCGCGAATTTCGTACACTAAGAAAATTCAAATAAATAAAGTCCATTTCTTTTAGTGTATAAGAAATGGACTTTATTGTCTTTTGTCTAACTTTCTGGATACTTACTTTTCTTAAATTTCTTATAAAACTATTTTTTTCCATTTGCGAATTTTAGTTCTGAAATTCGTAAATGGAGCAACTGTATTGATATGCACCCATTTCCAAACAGGCCACATTGCTTTTGTTGTGGCCCATTTTCTTTGTTCTGATTGGAATAATTCTTTTTCAGAAAGATCATTTATCCAATCGACTAACTTTCGAACTAACTTTGTCAATTCTTCCTCCTGCTGTTTTAAGGTTAAAACACCGTACTGCTCATAAAAAGATTGATAAAGTCTACCTAAGTTATTCCATTTGTAGTCTGGAGTGGGCGTTTGTACGTCAAGTCCACATTGTTCGTCTTTTTCCCACGATAACAACAAGTTGATCCACCCCAATTGATAAGAAAGTATTTCAGAAGGAGATTTATCCACTTCAGAGATATGTTTATCTCTCAACTCTTCAGGAATCACCTTAAATTCTTCAATAAATTTCTTATAGGCTTTATCGATTGATTCAATTAATTCTTCAGCATTAGAGTACTGTTTCATAATTCTTTCACACCTTTATTTTTGATACCTTCAGTATATGATAGAATGGTATCAAAACATGATACCATTAGGAACTTTTTATGAAAAAAGACGAGCGACTCATTCAAGAAATGATCTATATCAATTCAAAAAAGAATTTTAACCTTAACGACTTGATTGGAGAATTCGATATTTCTAGAAGTACCGCCTTACGAGACATTTCTTCCCTAGAAGAACTAGGTGTTCCTCTTTATTCTGAAAGGGAAGTCATGGTGGATATCACGTGTTAGAAAATCAACTTCTACCACCAATTTATTTTAGTAATAATGAATTACATTCTATATTCTTTTCGCTACAACTATTAAAAACATTGCTAAAAACTCCATTTGATAAAGACTACAAAGAAATTAAAGAAAAACTATTAGCTATACTGCCAAAGAAGCAAAAAGAAATGGTTCAACAGGCGGATCAAGTCATCCAATTTGTAGGAACAAATCAAAAAAAGAATCTCCTTTTTTAGGAGAACTTTTCTCTGCAATACTCAATAAAAAGGTAATAGAAATCAGTTATTATCGCTATGGCAACAATCAAAGAGTCATTCAACCCCTAAGATTATTAATCACGGATGGAAATTGGTATTACTTTAGTTGGGATTTAGACAAAAATGAATTTCGAAATTTTCGTTGTGACTATATTCAATCCGTAAAGTATAAAGATAAAGAAAGCATTCCTTTTACTGAAGAGACAATTAGTTCTTTATTTAGAAAACAATTCAATACACAACGCCCTTTTTCTTTTAAAGTCAAAGTTAGTGATAAAGGGGTCGAACAGTTCTATAAACGCATTTACGATAACATATCTCTTCAAGAAGAAGAACAAAATAAATACATTATTGGGACTTTTGGAGAAAAGGAGATAGATTTTCTAGTTCAGTATTTTTTGTCTTTCGGTAAAGAAATTAAAATCATTTCTCCAGAAATGCTACGCTCCAAATATAAGGAATATTTAAAAGATATATTGGCGGATTGTTATAAGATAGAAAGAAGAGCACATACAAAATAGTAGGTCAAACTCGTACAAAATAAAATAACATTCCTTATTTTGAAGTGAACCCGAATAGTAGTACATGAAAAAAACACCTCCTGAATTCGCATACTAAGTATGCAAATTCAACAGAGGTGTTTTTGGTTTGAAAACAAGAGTTCATTACCCAGAAGAAATAAAGTGGAAAGTGATTGAAATGAAAAAGGATGGATATTCCAATCGGACAATCATGGAGAAGCTTGGAATTAAAAATGTTTCCCAAATTAAGACATGGATGAAATGGTATCGTACCAATCAAACGTATCGTTTTCAACAACCTGTAGGAAAACAATATTCTTATGGGAAAGGGCCAAAAGAGTTAAATGAATTGGAACAGCTACGGTTAGAAAATAAACAATTAAAAACAAAATTACTTATATGGGGAAAGTATCTGGAAATCGAAAGGAGTTGAACCCGGAAACTGTAGTTACTTTATGGAACAATTTAAAAGCAAAAATAACAGTAAAAGAATTGTGTACTGTATTAGAATTACCTCGTTCCACATTTTATCGCTGGTTACAACGAACAGAGGACCTGAGAGATGAGATGGAAGAGAAAATAAAGGACGTTTGTCTTCGGCATAAATTACGGTATGGATATCGAAGAGTAACGGCTACTCTTCGAAAAATGGGGCTGTGTGTCAATCATAAAAAAGTATTACGAATCATGAGACAAAATCACATTCTCTCAAAAGTACGTCGAAAGAAAAAGAGATATATCAATGGCGCGGAACCAGTGGTGACCCCTCATCGATTGGAACGCCAATTCAATGCATCCGCACCAAATCAAAAGTGGTTTACGGATGTGACGTATCTATTATTTGGAGAGCGTACCTTGTATTTATCAACGATTATGGATGCCTTTAATCGTGAAATTATTAGTTATGTCATCAGCGAGTCCCAAGCACTGCCATTAGCGATGAAGACGTTAAAACAAGCAATGAGAGGGCGGAAAATAAAAGATGTCCTTCTTCACTCAGATCAAGGAAGTATTTATACGGCGAAGGAATTTCAAGCATATGCCAAACAAAACGGCATCATCACCAGCATGTCCCGAAAAGGAAATTGCCATGATAATGCCGTCATGGAAAGCTTCTTTGGTCATTTAAAAAGTGAAGCCTTCTATTCACAAGAGATAACAAAAGTATCCAACACAACTGTGCGAAAGATTGTGCTAGAATACATTCATTACTACAATTGTGTGCGAATTCAAGAAAAATTAAACCACCTATCCCCTAAAGAATTTAGGGAACAAGTGGTTTAGGTGTTTTGATAGGTGTCCCGTTTTCGGGGTTCATTTCAATATAGAAGGTAGTTTTTTATCGAGGTTATTACTTCTCATTTAATTTCTTTAATATATTTTCTGGAATCTCTTCTTTTTTAATAACTGAAATATCATGCATTCTTGTATCACTTCCCCTTTTCGCAGCTTTAATATATGTGCCAATAGGAAATTTGTTATCTGATCCAAAACCTAAGTCTATTTTATTTAAATTTTCATCATATCCAATTAAATCATATGAATAATGAATTACATCTTTAGGGGCCTTAGGGTCTTTTTTAGCTTCTTCTTTCACTACACCATATACATCTATCGCACTTACAAACGGACTATAACGATCCCATTGCTCGCAGCCAGCCAATCCAATACTGAATAGCATAGCTAACATTATTATAAAAAATCTTTTTTTCATTCTTATTCAATCCCTCTGTAATTTATAGTTCTATAAAAATAGCGTACAGACGTACATATATGGATTGTTCTCCTAAGATTGCTTCTTAGTTTGCATATCCCTTACAGGCATCAATCCACTTTAAATATTTTGAGTATCGTTCTAGTTCTTCTATTGTTAATTCAATAGCACTATTTCCACTTCCACAAGCAGGAAAAACAGTTATAAATCTTTGTAGTGATACATCCAAATACACTTCTACATCTTTATTTACAGCAAACGGGCAAACACCACCTATTGCGTGTCCAATTAACTCTTCTACTTTGTTTGCATCAATCATCTTAGCTTTAACACCAAACTGTTCCTTGTATTTACGATTATCAATTTTAGCATCACCAGCAGTTACTATTACTAAAACACGATCTTCTATTTGAAAAGACAAAGTCTTTGCGATTCTTTGAGGTTCACATTGTAACGCTTTTGCTGCTAATTCAACTGTTGCACTAGATTCTGTTACCTCTATAATTCTATCTTCCATACCATATTGTTTAAAATAGGAAATGACTTTTTCTAACGACATTTTACGGACCTTCCTTTCCCTTTCGGATTATCATGTTAATGTAACTTTTATAAATATATTAAGCTTTATTTATATATCCTCTAAATGAATGTTTTACATATCTGTTTGGATATAAATCATTAATCATTGCATACGGACTATTTTCATATTAATGTTTCAATACGCCACGTAATCGATACTTTGCAATTAATGCGTTATTCCAATTCTGTTTGATCTTTTCTTCGTTCCAATTTAAAATGTTTGTTACTAAATACCTTGTTACTCTTTTAGCCATTTCATTATTTTTATCTAATTTCCATGTGTTTGGCGGGAATCTATTTCTTTTTCCATCTAATATCTCCTGATAAATTTCCTCTATAGTAATTGCTTTGATCTGCATTTCACAAGTTGCATCCCTTTCCTAAATTTAAATAAAGAAAATTCAGACTTTGTAATGTAAGTTAATACTATTGCTTTGTTCTTCTAATGAAAAACTTCAATAAAGTTTTACATGAAAATACAGGTTGGTATTTATAAAATGATTCATATTGCCACTGATCATTTTTGGAAAGTTTAAGAGTTTTACATTTGTTTTGATTATCAATTAAATTATTCTTTTTATTCATATATTTTTCTCCGTCTAATGTAAGTATTATAATTGAAAGCTAAATTATAATACTTGCTGAATATCCTTATCAGCTAGCATGTGATTTTAGTATTTATTATTATTTTTAAGGGGAAATTTCATTTGTAATTCGCTTATTGGGCCTGAATTTCAAAGATAGAATCAATTTCCACTGTGATATTCATGGGTAACTGATTCACTCCAATTGCCGTCCGTGCATGTTGACCTTCCACTCCAAAGATATCATGTAATAATTTTGAAGCAGCATTAATAACAATATGTTGTTGATTGAATTCAATTTCACAATTCACAAAGGCTTGTAGTTTCACTACATTTACAATACGGTCTAAATCACCAATATACTCTTTGACTGCTGCCAGTGTATTAATAATGCAAATTCTTGCTGCTTCTTGTGCTTCTTCTAAGGTTCTTTCTCCACCAACTTTTCCGGTATAAGCGGGTGTACCATCTATAAATGGAGCCTGTCCTGAAACAAAAAGAGAATTTCCTAATTGTTTGACAGGTACGTACAATGCTTTAGCAGGCGAAGTCTTAGGTAATATAATACCTAGTTCTTCCATTCTTTGTTCTATTTTCATTTTCTAGCTTCCTTTTTATTAAATTTGAATCTCACCAATGGCATATACAACTGCTGTTCCAGCAATCTTTACCCTGTCTCCCTCATGTTTACAATATAGTGTTCCGCCTCGGTCAGACAGCTGCCTTGCAACCATTTCATCTTTACCAAGACGTTGTGCCCAAAATGGGATGAAACTACAATGCGCTGAACCGCAAACTGGATCTTCATTTACATTTAGTTTTGGAAAAAAAACTCTGGAAACAAAATCATATTTAGCACTTCTAGCAGTAACTGATACGGCTAATCCTTCTGTTAACTCCTTCATTTTCGCAAAATCAGGAGTTAGATTTTGAACATCCTCTTCCTTTTCTAATACAAAGATCAAATCTCTACCTAAGTAGCTTTCAATGGGGTTTATACCAATGGCTTTAACCATCTCATCTGTTAATGCAATTTTTTCAGGCATTCTGCTTGGGAAATCCATCTCATAAAGATTACCTTTTTTGGATACAACAAGTTTTCCGCTCTTTGTTAGAAATATTATTTCCTCAATACCTTTTTCATAATAATTTGCAATAACGTATGCCGCGGCTAAAGTTGCATGGCCACAAAGATCAATTTCTCCTCCAGGAGTAAACCATCTTAGTTGATATCCCTCCCCTTCTTTTACAGCATAAGCTGTTTCAGACAGATTATTTTCTATCGCAATTTTTTGCATCCTCTCATCTGAAATCCACTCTTCCATGATACAAATTGCTGCAGGGTTTCCTTCAAATACGTTTTCTGCAAATGCGTCTACTACATAATATTTCATTGCATATACCTCCATAGTGTCCCATTGTGTATTAAGATCAAATGATTATGATGTTTTTATCTCAGCATCGGAACACCTTTAGGCGCCTCAGTATGTTCCGAAAGTACGTTCCTTATTTCTTGAGATAAAGGAATTGATTTTTGTGTATGAAAATTAAAATGAACTAAAATAACTTTTCCTCTTGCAATCCAATTTTGATTTTCATCTTGTATAACATGTTCAACTTGAAAACTTGCATTACCTATTTTGCTAATCCATGTAGAAACAACTAGTTTTTGACCATAAACCACCTCACGAATAAAGTCACATTGAGTTGAAGCAACAATTAAATTCCAGGATTCTATCTTTAGACTCGGGTTAAAAATTTTAAAGAGGTCATTTCTTGCTTCTTCAAAATACGTAAAATACTTTGAGTTGTTTACATGTCCTAAAGAATCACATTCACTAAAACGTACAATAGTATCGTGTTTAAACATAATATCTCTCCTTTTAAGCGTGATAATGTTGCAATCCCTGACTACCTAAAAAATTATTTAATCAAAATTAAATATTTGCATGAATCTTAAAAATCACGTATATTGCCTCTATACTATAAGTCTCGTTTAATTCACATTACTTAATGGGTTATAAATATAAAACGCTTTTGTGCGAAATGATTCAATTATCATCACATATAGGTATCATTTTAAGTAAAGACGTTTAACCTAATACTTATTAATTGAGCTATTACCTCCTTTCGCATTTTAAATTTTATTTTAAAAATCCCTTGAACTACTTGTATGTTATATCGAAACCCTATATAACACGCAACCACCTTCTATAACACTGAAAGGAGATTTAATATGCATTTTGAAATTCAACGTAATAGTGAAATTTCGCTTTCCAAACAAATATATCTATCTATTGTCGATCAAATACGTTCTGGCTTTCTACAAGAAGGAACACAATTACCTTCTATACGCACACTTACAAAACAATTGAAGGTGAGTCTAGTGACAGTAGCAAAAGCATATAAGAAACTCGAGGAAGATGGATTCGTTACTTCTATTCAAGGGAAAGGGTCCTTTGTTAATCCGGAAAGAAAAGAAGTTGTTAATCGACAACCAAAAGTTTCACCTTATAATTGGCAGCTCTCAATTCAGGATTACTTACCTAGATCTCAATTTTCTCGTTTTCATCAAGTTCCAGAAATGATTCAATTATCATCTTCAATGATTGATCCCAGGTTATTTCCTAACCGCTTTTTAGAACAAGAAGTTCAAAAAATATTTGTTCATAATCCAAGGATTTTATCCCAGTATGCAGAAGTTCAAGGAGATCTTGAACTAAGACATGAAATGGCTGCATATTTAAAAAGAACTGATATTACTACGGATCCAGATAATATATTAGTTACAAATGGCTCTCAGCAAGGAATCGGTCTAATTGCTCGTACATTTATCGGGCCTGATGATGTGGTTATTATGGAGGCTCCTACTTATCCAGGAGCAATCGATGTTTTTCGCGGGAGAGGTGCTACAGTCCTTACCGTTCCAATCGATAAAGATGGCATGAGGATAGATATTCTTCAGAGTTTATGCGATAAATATAAACCAAAGGTTATATATACAGTCCCTACTTTTCATAATCCAACAGGTGTTATCACAACTGCTAAAAGACGTAGACAGATTCTTGATATAGCCCAAAGTAGCAATAGCATAATTATAGAAGATGATCCATGGAATGAAATTTACTTTAGTAAAAAACCACCGGTTCCTATCAAAAGCTTAGATGATTCCGGGCATGTTATTTATTTAAAAGGTTTAAGTAAAACATTTGCACCTGGTTGTAGAATTGGAGTTTTAGTTGCTTCTGGTTCCATATTTAATCGATTGTTAGCAGCAAAAGCTAACGCAGATTTGGGTAGTCCTTTACTCACTCAGAAGATGATATTACCGTTTATTAAATCAGAGAAATCAATGGAGCATATAAAAAAGTTACGAACTGCTTTGAAATTACGAAGAGATCTAGTTTTATATTTATTATCAAAGTATGCTCCTTCTGAAGTTTCATGGTACACTCCTGAAGGAGGATTAAATCTTTGGATTAGTCTTCCTGATTGGGTAGATACAAATTCTATTCTTTTAGAAGCACAAAAGAAAAAAGTGACATTTTTGCCTGGTTCAGCTTGTTACCCTGTAGAATTAGAAAATCATCATATGAGATTAAGTTTTTCTTATATGAGTGAACAAGAATTAAAAGAGGGTGTTAAAGTTTTATGTCATATATTCCATTCGGTTATTTCATCGAAGACAGCTCATGACAATTCACCATTCTTTTAATTACAGTATGGTGCCAAATGATTAGTAGTTCAAAAAATCTATTCAATCTTATAAATATAACAATAGGACTGCCTCATTTAAAAACATATAACCTTATCAAAAAAGAACTTGTAGCTAGACTACAAGTTCTTTTTTGATAGTAATAAGATTAATGGTTAGATGTTAAATAATTTAAACTGAAAAATCAAGATTTTATACATATGTTGGTTGGTATAACTAATAGAAAAGTTTAGCGATAATTAAATAGACAGTTTTGTATTAAGACAAAATCCATTTAGATACTTGTATGCTACATTGGAACCATATATAACACTCCCCCCCATTTATAACACTGAAAGGAAATTCAAAATGTATATAATGATGCTACTCATAAAACCCATACATCACGGATAATTACATCTATAAATTCAGGTTTTTAGATTCTAAACTCTCTCTTTTTATTTACTTTTCCGCCGTATATTACAGAATTTTTATGATATTAAAATCCAGGTGTTATAAGCAACTATTGACTGTTATATATACATACCTATTATCATATTCCGTGTAACTGGAGGATTGTTCATTAATCTGTATATAGCACTTTCATCAGACCGAACTGTTCGGTCTGAAATAATTATAGGATGTGTATAAAATATGAAATTTCAAGTTGTTTTATTTGATGGGTTTGATTTAATGGATGCACTTGCTCCTTATGATGTCTTTCACGTTGCAGCAGCTCTATCTCCAGAAGAAGTAACAGTGGAGTTAGTAACTGTCGAAGGGAAAAGATTAGTTAAAAGTGGAGTAAATGGCGTAAGAATCGAAGCCACAGGCATACTCGATCCAACCGCTGAAGGTGTAATTTTAATTCCAGGTAGTGCTGGCGATTCCTACGATGATGGACCAAATTCAGTTGTAAATAGGTTAAAAAAAGCTTCTGAGACGGAGTTGAAAACCTTGCTACACCAAGCAGCACACAACCCTAATATTACTTTAAATACAGTATGCGTAGGTGCTAACCTTTTAGGCATGATTGGACTACTAAATGGTCGATATGCTAGTACACATTTTATGGGGATGGGTGCTTTACCTAAAATGGGAGCTACACCAGTGCATGCTCGTATCGTAGATGATGGAGATTTAGTATCTAGCGGTGGTGTTACTTCAGGGATAGATCTTGCTATTTATACAATTGGACAAAAACTAGGACCAAAAATTGCACACGCTGTCGAGAAAATGATTGAATTTGAACGTAGAGGTACCGTTTGGACAAATAAAGGTAAAGAACCTATGGCTTTTTAAATAAAAGTTTTTACATTAGAGGTATCACCAATATTTTAGAGTAAAAAATGTAACAATTCTACTTGAGAAACCTAATAAGAAGAAAGTTAACTTTCTTCTTATTGCATTATTACTGGCTAAGTAGTTTAGATTTTCTTGTCCTAGGTACAAAAAGTTTAGACTTTCATGTCCTGTTATTAGGACATGAAAGTCCCTACAAAATTTATGATAATGGCTATTTATCAACGATTGTTCATGATATTTTAGTTTAGAGTTTCATGTCTTTCTACATACAAGGACATGAAAATGGATACTTTTTAGACAAGAAAGTGGATACTTCTGTTTTTATTATTGTTTTTGGACAAGAAAACAAGTATTAAACGAATCTTCTTTATTGGTAATTAGATATTTTATGTTATTAATTAGTATCCAGTTTCATTTCCTTCTGCATAAAAACATGTTTTACGATAAAGAAAAAGAATCCATTTTGAAAAAAGATTAATCAAAATAGATTCTCGTGTTAGTCATATAAAATTATTTTTTATACAAGGGTTTAATCTAAGACTCCCAAAAAACGTCTTAAATCAATATTTCATTAAATTTAACGAAGGTTTTTAATTTAAACTTCATTTTAAAGCTATAACTATATTTGTGGCCACCCTTATAGTACTATTCTATTGTAATGCTCCAATCTCCATCTGCTTTTACTCCAAAATTATACATCCCTGAATCTTTGAAAACGTGAGAAGAAGAACCTTCATAAGAACCAATTTTATTCACTAATAAATTCTGATCATTCACTTTAATAATAAAGTTTCTTGAACCTGTATGCTTTAACTTAACAATATGATTTCCGCTTGGGATATTAATGAATACTACATCATCACCATGCCCGTTAATTGTCCCTGGAACCGATTCTGATACAAGTGGTGTTTCTTGCGTTATTGCTACATTCCAATCGCCACTCGATTTCACTTCTAAATAATATTCTCCACTAGCCGGAATTGTAGTTGATACTTTTCCTTTATAGCTACCAATTGTATTTACTAACAATCCAGCGTCATTACCACTAGCATTTTTTAAATGTACAATAAAGTTTCTTGAACCTGTATTATTAAAATCAAAAAATGCCAAACCTGACTTTAGATTGACTTTATTTGTGACAGAATCACCAGATCCTTCTAATTTTTGTTTATTATTTTCGTATGCTTCTTTTAGTTTTTTATCAGCTTCTTCTTTAGCAATTCTTTTTTCTTCGTTTATTCTATTTTCTTCTTCTTTAATGAAATTTCCTAAAGAAGCTTCGTCAGTTAATGTTTCTATTTTAGTAACTTCTTTTGCATTTAATACCACTACTACAATTTGCCCATCTTTAGTATCAAATGAGTTTAATCCGGCTGGATTGTAATTGTTATAGTTTCGAACTTTTATCTTACTGTCTTCTTTTTTTTCTTCAAATTCCTTTATACTCATCCCGATAGTAAACATTGATTTAATTTCTTCCGTACTATACTGTTTGTGAGTAGGTTCTCTAGATTCTTCTTTTTTATCTACTTTCCCCACATCTACAGCAGGTTTCTTTTGACTTGTAACATTTCCATCGCTACTTTCAACACTTGTACTATATGGAATTACATTGTCTAGTATGGTATACGTGGTAAATGCAATAAGAACCACAATGAAAGTTTTTAATTTTCCCGACTGTTTTTTTACAAATTGTATAATTAGTTTTACTGTAGCGCATGCACCAATAATAAACGTTATTGCGGCAAATCCACCTCTTACTCCAACAGAAAATCCAGATACAATTAAAGCAAGACCGAATGGTATAGCAGCAATTTTAAGCCATATGATAGCTGGTTTTTTTCTTATTTTCTGTATTAGTGAGTATACTAATAAACCGATTGAAGCAAATACTAAAATTGTTATTAAAATGTCCATACTATTAAATTCTCTCCCTACAATAATTAACTTAGTAAATATTAATACTCCAGTTATTATAATAACCTTATATACTGTAATAAGGAAGTGGTGATATTTTTTTATGAAATACAAATAGGAATTCTATTTAGATAACTATATTTTTAACAATAAAAGAAATAACTGTACAAGAACATGAAAATTGATACTTTTTAGACAAGAAAGTAGATCCTTCATGATTGTCTTTTGTTACTTATGTAGAATTAAATTTTAGTTGAACTTCACATTTAATTAGGTTTTTTCTGAGAACTAAAAAAGAGAGCATGGCTCTCTTTTTATACTATTTACTATTTAGTTTTGTTTCAAATTCAATTAAATTAGTTGAAGCGTTATTAAACTTTTGTTCAGAAAGTTTAATGGATTTTCGTGCCTCTTTCATTCTGTCTTCCATTGGAGCTACACCTCGTATTCCTTGCAATATAGCATTTGCTGCATTTTCTCTATAATTTGCCGCAGCACCAAAATCTTCTCTAAATTTATTTATTTTCTCTTTTAAAGTTGGATTATTTATTTTATCAGAGGCATTAAAGTTGATATTCTCATTAGATAATTCTCTGTATTTAGTAGATACAAGCTCCATTTGTTTTTGTAAAGTATTTTGATCTACAGTTGCTGGAGTTTCACCCTCTTTGTTAAAAACTGATTTTACTTCTTGATTCCATATATCATTAAACTCTTTTATCATGGAATCAATTTTTGGTTTAATTTCATTTTTGTATGTAACAGCATCCGGATTTGAAGAAGATTGAGGTTGTTCTTGTTTAGTTGTAGTCCCTGTATAATGCTGATCTATATTAAATCTAATTTTATATTTTCGAGTTTTTGCAATTGTCATTTCTGGGCTTTGTCTATGGATTTCAAAAGTAAATTCAACCCAATTTAGAGATTCTAAGCCTTGCATATTATAGTCGTGAAATATAACTTTATTATCCTGTGTATCGTCTATCTTTATAGTAGGATGTAAACGAGTTTGTTTAATAGCTTCATATGGTGCAAATAGTTCGATTTGATCAGTAGTAACACGCACGTCATTAAAGTTAAGTGTAAAAGTAGAACTTGAGGTGTTCTCAACTGAAAAGGATATTCGAAGAGATCCTAAATCTTTTTCATTAAAAGTACTTTCTTTATTCGTTAAAGATAGTTGGTTCATAGATACTTTAAGCCCATCAAAATTATCTTCGAATTTTGCATTATCATAAATTATGAAATGCTCATTATTTAAACCATTAGGACTATATTTATAGGGTCCAGCATTAATAGTTGTATTTATTTCTTTTACCGATACCTCTTCTTTTGTAGCTTTTTTCTGTGTATTGCTTGATTTTTTTGAGCTTTCTTGCTTTGATTTTTCCGCTGTGCTAGCAGTATCATTAGATTCACACGCTGTCATCCCCATAAATAAAGTACTACATGTTAGAGCTGCTAATAATTTCTTGTTCAAAATTCAATTCCTCCAAATATTCAAATGTAATATTTATCAATTATAACAAATTTAGTTGCCTGTTTTGCTATTTTTAAAAAGTATCCACTTTGGTGTCTTAATTTAAAAAAGTACCCATTTTCTTGTCTTGATATATGGACAAGAAAATGGGTACTAAATGAACTGTATCCGTTAATAGTTCAACATTTTACACTATAAAATTAGTTCCTACTTTCATGTCTTTGTACACTTAGAAATTGTACAAAGACATGAAACTCTAAACTATTTAGACACGAAAGTAGATACTTCTTGAATATCTTTCGCTACTAATATAAATTCCAAATGAATTTTCACTTCACATTTAATTAGGTTTTGCTGAAATGCAAAAAAAGAGAGCAAAACTCTCTTTTTCATTTAATCAATATTATTTTTTAAAAATTAAATAATAAAAAATAGCCAGTTAAAAGAGCGTGTTGTTATATATTTAGCTAAACACACTCTTACAAATATTTAAACCCTATATTAATTTCTTATTCCATTCATTTAATTTATTCATACTTTTTTATATTCGGTTATAATCTTTAAATTCATAACCTTTTTCTTTTAATCTTTTTATAATCTGTGAGCTACTACCATCCTGCACTTGCATTCATAGCAGATCCCATAAAATTAATAAATAACGGCCATAATAACGGCCATAACGTAAGAAGTATATTTAGAAGTATAAGTATACTATATACCCAAGGAAAATTATGATTTTTACTATTTACCAATACTAAAATCACTAATAATATTATGGGTATTAAATATAAAAATAGCATTATAAACCAATACCATGTCATTAAAGTAAGACTCAATGGTCCTAATATCTCGTGTACAACTCCGAATGATATACCTAATGCTCCAAAACTAAAGGTTGTAATGATTGTTTTTAGAAGCACTTTAGCCAATTTTGAGTCGCACGTTTTTCTACTATATAGACCTATCACAATATACAACGATAGATATGCCATTAATACACCTATCCAAATCAATAGCCAGTCTGCATCTAACATAAAGATGTCAAACAGCGCCCAACACACCCCTACTATTGAAAAAACAAGGGAAATAATTATATATTTTAAAACTGGTTTCATATTCATTTCACGTCCTTTAAAAACTTAAGAATACATTATTAGCTTGTATTCTTCTTTTTCTACCGCTTCATCTATGGAGCCTGTGGCACATAAAGGTGAAGAAATAGCATTTATTATAAAAGGGCAAGTAAAACTATATCTAAATGATGAGGTTTTACTTCTCAATCCAGGTGATAGTGTTAAAATACATCACCATTTGCTAGTATTCTTCCATTACTTCCTTTTGAATCATATTCCCTCCTGTTCTCCATACAATATACCTACCTAGATTCAATTTATTTTTTAAATTGTTATTTTTTATCCACCTCAATCAAGCTAGCAAAACTAAATATCATTTTACTTTCTTATTATATAGACTATACTAATTTCTCTTCGCACTTATAGGTTTCGTTTAAGCTAAAAAACTATAGCCTCAAGAACGGGATCCTGAGACTCTATTTTTATTTTAGAAAGGACAGCATAATTTTCTCTGTTTCTTCTTTACTTAAATCACCTGCAAGAATTATGACTTGATAAGCGCTATTCTTTCCTTTTGCAGGAACAATCATTTGCATAAATTTATAGTGTTCCTCTGTATCGAGACTTTCAGTTAAGCTTATTTTTGTACCTTCTAATTCATAATTTGTTACCTTTTCATTATACTCCGCTACTTTGTTCGACAAATTTTCTCCCTGATCAGTATCTGCAGTTTGGTACACAAAATACACATTATCTTCATTTTGATATTGAGAAACAATAGTGGGATTCATTTTTTCAGTAGTCATCGGTGTTTGAACATCTTGACCAGTTAATTTATACCCTTTTACCACATAACTTGGGGTCTTAATTGGAAAATCAAGATATTTCTGCGCTTCCTTTTTAGTTAATCTAAAATGCGAATAAATTTTCTCTCTAAATGGTCCAATTTCTTCACTGTTTTTCTCATATTTTTTTTCCTCTTCTGGGTCTAACTTTTCTTTTCTACCTAAAGTAGATGCCACTGTTTCTAAATCAATAAATCGTTCAAATTCTTCTTTCGTAAACAGATTTCGTGCCACCCCAAGTTCTGTAAGTAAAGTATTATAATCTCCCTCCGAAATAAAAAATTCTGCATCTGCCTGTTCTTTTGTACCAATCATTTTTTCTACAATTTGCTGTATAGGAATATCGGTTTGTGTTTTTAATTCTTTCATATTATTTTTGACTTCTATTTGTTGTTTCTCAGGGGTAGTCGGCTTATCAGCACGGGCGTTTAATAAGGATACAGATGATACTGCAATCACTGCCACAGCCCCTATCGCAGACCAACGATATGATTTTTTTTGGAATTTTTTAATCATTAGAATTCTCCTTTTTAACGCTCTCTTGTTTTTACTAAAATTTGCTATACTTGGTACTTGATAATAACTTGAGTAGTGTTCCAATAGACTAATAATAGTATGTCCATACGCAATTTGTTCCTCTGAATCTATACATGTAAGAGTTAATGCATCGCATGCTAGTTCTTGATCTTCTCGCATACATGAGTAGGCATACCAAAGAATAGGATTAAACCAATTTAAAATGAGTAAGCCATGCATAAGCCAGTTCACACCAACATCTCTTCGCTTGATGTGAGCTAATTCATGATAAAAAATATATCGTAACTGTTGTTCATCTAATATTTCCATATGTACAGTTGACAATAACAACTTGGGACGAATAAATCCGAACACTGTTGGACTGGAAACCTTTCCAGATACAAATAGAGGGATATTCCGTTGAATAGACATAGAGTGCTTACACTTTTCAAAAATCTGGATAATCTTCTCATCTGTAATAACAGGTTGTTTTTTTATGTAAAGTAATAAACGCCTGTTCATTATAAAAGTAGCAAAGCTTAGAAGGATAACTCCAGTAAGCCAAATGTATATAAAGATTGTATAGAATGGAACCGTCTTTTCATCCTGCTTTTCATTATTGTATGTTTGTGTCTTATTTGTCTGAGTAGTTTGTGTTGAACTTGAGGTATAAGTATCTTCTTTTGTGAGATCCTTTGTATTATCTATATTCTTCAATTCTTGCATACGTTCTTTTGTAAGAATACTAGCTACAGGGTTTTGGCTAGAAATAAATGCATCATTATTCTTGTAAGTAAGTACAGAGTAGATACTATAGGAACTATCTGGCGACCAAGGTAATACAAGTCTTATAATTAATATGATCCATAGCATATATTGCCAGCGTGGAGTTAACTTATTTCTAAACAAGATCTTGATGCATAAGATTAGACCCACTAATATACTAGCCATAATAGAGGTTTCAATCACCCAATCAAAAAAAGCAGGTAGATAGATATTTATAAATCTTTCTATCACTATAATCTATCCTTCCTCTGATTTTCCTCAGTTTTCTCATCCAGAATACGTTTAAGTTCGTTAATATCTTCTGAAGAAAGCTTTTCTTCTTTTAAGAAATTTACAAGCAAAGGTTTAAATGCTGCACCATAGAAACGTTTAAGTAAAGATTTCGTTTCTACTTGTAAATAACTATCTTGCGATACCAAAGGATAATAAGCATACATACGTCCTTTATCTTGATGATAAGCAACTGCTTCTTTTTGGACTAATCGATTAATCAGCGTTCGAATTGTTTTTGGTTTCCAATCCATTTTCACCTCTAACGCTTCAATCACCTCATTTGCCGTTTGTGGAGAGTTCGACCATAGTACTTTCATAACTTCTAATTCAGCTTCCGAAATTTTAGGTAATTCTTTCATTGTTTAAAATTACACCTCTCTGTATTACATTTGTAATCTATAACTGAATATTACACTTGTAATCTCGTGTTGTCAATCTTATTATAATTAAGCCTACATTAATACGTCAACATAATATTAAGTCTTATTTAATAAAAATAATATATACTTATTATTTATGTAAATTTTAAGCATTTATGTAAATGTTATTCATTGACACTTGTACATATAAGTAACTATAATCGTTACACCAAATTGAATAGATGTCTATTTAATATCAGCATCATCACAAACATATAAATATAAAAATAAAAAATTTCAATTTGGTAATACAATAGATTGGTAGAGGTGTATATTTTTATGAAGCGCAAATTAATCACAACAGGTCTTCTCGCAGGGGCTATATTATCCTATTCTTCTAGTATTTTTGCGGATACTCAAAAGTTTCCTGATGTTCCAAAGTGGGCAGAGCAATCTGTTAATTATTTATTGGAAAAACAAGCTGTATCAGGTTTACCAGATGGTACCTTTGGATCAAACGCTACGTTAGATCGAGCTTCCGCCGCAACAATTATAACAAAAGCTTTAGGGATAAAAATTGATACAAAAGCAAAACCTTCTTTTACAGATACCCAAGGCCACTGGGCTACTCCATATATTGCTGCCGCTGAAAAAACGGGCATTATTAAAGGAGAAGGGAATGGAATCTTCAATCCATCCGGAAAAGTTACTCGTGCTGCCATGGCTACTATGCTAGTAAATGCTTATAAACTACAGAGTACAACAAATGATAATGGCCAAAGTAAATTTGAAGATTTAAAAGGACATTGGGGAGAAAAATATGCAAATATTTTGATTGACTTAAAAATTTCTAATGGTACTGATAACGGCTGGCAACCAAATAGATCCATAACACGCGCCGAGGCCGCTCAACTTACTGCTAAAACTGATATGATATCTAGAGAAATGAATAGTAACTTAAAAGAAAAAGACTATACAAATACTAATCCTCTTCTAAATCAGCATCAAAAGCGTTCAGGTAAAGTAATTGAAAAAACAGAAGAAGGTTTAGTGGTTTCTGGTGAGAACTCAAGTGTATACGCTATGGTTTCTTCCCCTGAGATCCTTAGAGATATTCAGATTGGGGATACCGTTACCATTTATGCTCCTATGTTTATAGGCTCAATACCAGGTGATCCAGCTACAGCTAAATATGCAATTGTTCAAAAAGAAAATGAAGAAAGCGTTCTAAAAAAGCAATATAAAATGCACACTGGAAGTGTAATCAATAAAACAAAGGACACTATTGAAATTTCTAGTGAAGGTTCGACGGTTAGCGCTACCGTTTCTTCTGAAGTCTTACAAGATATAAATATTGGAGATACAGTTACTATTTATGGGGCATCTTTTATGAGTAATATGGCAACTGGTAAATTATCTGCTAAAGCTCCAATCATTGAAAAGTTGGCAAGTAAGACAGTGACTGCTAATACAAGTGTAGATAAATCGAAATCTATATCAGAAGTCGATAAAAAAGAACAAAATGCTCTGGATCAACATCAAAAACTTTCAGGTAAAGTAATTGAAAAAACAGAAGAGGGATTAGTGGTTTCTGGTAAAAACTCAAGCGTATACGCTATCGTTTCTTCCCCTGAGGTACTTAAAGATATTCAGATTGGGGATACCGTTACCATTTATGCTCCTATGTTTATAGGCTCAATACCAGGTGATCCAGCTACAGCTAAATATGCAATTGTTCAAAAAGAAAATGAGGAAAACGTGTTGAAAAAACAATATAAAATGCACACTGGAAGTGTAATCAATAAAACGAAGGAAACTGTCCAAATTTCTAGTGAAGGCCTGACTGTTACTGCTGTTGTTTCTTCTGAAGTGCTTGAGGATATTCAAGTTGGCGATACAGTTACTATTTATGGGGCATCTTTTATGAGTAATATGGCAACTGGTGAATTATCTGCTAAAGCTCCAATCATTGAAAAGTTGGCAAAATAACTATTAGGTTTCCAATGGGAAAATCCCCATACTAATAAGTATATAGATGCTATTTCTTTAATATCTATGGTTGTGTTAGTTATTTAAAATTGATATAAATTTGCTTTGTCTAAAACAAAAAAACAAGAGGCTTCTTACAATTAAGAAGCTTCTTGTCTTTTGTATAAATCTATTTATTTAGAATACTTTCATGGATATTTTATTATAAGCTAAGTAGTTTAAGGTTTCTTGTCCCTAGTTCAAAAAGTTTAGACTTTCATGTCTCTTTTCTGGGACATGAAAGTACCTACAAAATTCATAAAAGTAGCTACTTCACCCTGTTTGTTAATGCGATTTTAGTTTAGAGATTCATGTCCTTCTACAGAAATTGTACAAAGACATGAAATTTTAAACTATTTAGACAAGAAAGTCAAAACTAAAATTTTATCGAACTAAATCTAATTGGTCTTGTGTAATAATTTAGGGTTCTTTTAGAAAGGTATATATTTAAAGTTAATTAGCTATGTGAAAATAAATTTCATGTTATTGTTAACTATAATTCTTAGATATACAAAAAGAACCGGGCAATTTAGGATTGGTCCTTTTTGTATAGATTTTTTATTTTGATTATCTTATTTTAATTTTTCTTTAAAAGTTATCGTTACTGCGTCTATAGGTGCATCATGAGTTGGTGGTATTTCTAGTAAATTGAGTAGAGTTGTTATTTAGTTTTAAAGAGTAAATCAGTAAAGAACGTCTCTATCTCTAAATCTTTTTTTGAAAATATCTCATGTTTTGCAACAAGTAGTTGTCTTAGAATATCATCTAATTTTTTAGAAATTTCAATGAAATCACTTTCTTCGCCTTTAATATGTTGACCATGTACCACAGTCGAACGACATCCATAAGCCTTTTTAATAAGGTCGAAATACTCTTTCTTTGATTCATCTGAAGTGCCTAACATTAATGCAACACGTTCTGCAATTTTGCGGCTTACTTCAGACTTATCGGTAGTAAACAGGCATTCTAAAGCATTATAATAAGAAGCTATTTTCATTGGTAATATTGAACTTACTCTTGCACCAAGTGTAAAATAATGTGCCCTATCTAATCGTTTTGACCCTTTATTTCTAAATAGAATATCTGCATCAGGGTGCTTACCACCAAAACTCTTCTCTCCATATTCATCAATAGAAAAAGGTTTAAAATTACGAGCTGTTGATAGGATTTCATCTTTCGTAAAATTAGACTCTTTTCTTTCACATGTAGAAAAGCTCATATCAATTTATCGACGCTGAATTTTTTCTTGTGTTCCAATCTCCTTTTTATATCCAATAAATCATTTTCTTGTATTATCACTGACTGTCTACTTCCCTTTCTAAGAGCGGATATACAAATGTGCTCTTATTTATCATCAAATCTTTATTTAAATCATACTCACATTTCCATCAGCATTTAGCCCCTTATCATTTATCCCTAGTTTAACAGCCCTTTCTAACGTATATCCAACTTCAGAAAAAAGACTTACTTTCCAAACCACCAGGTCCAATTGAATCTTTAAACGTATTATCACAAAGTTTAAAATCCCAATATTTAACTTTATTGTAACATTCGATATGCCCAAACTCCTTATAAATATGGTAGCATTTACCTGTAAGACAAAATATTAATATAGGAGGCAGATTTATTATGAACGCAAGAAAACCAAAATCATTTGTAAAACAATGTACAGGAATTGCTTTGGCTAGTATGATTGGATGTAGTGGTATTGGAGTTTTCGCAACAAATGTAAGTGCTGCCGAAAATGCTAATCTAGCTCCTATGTACCAATCTCTTCAAGCAGAAGTGATGACAATTACACAGTTACAAGATGCTATTCAGCATAAAAATGATCCTTTTATTAATCAAGTAAAAATATTTATTGATAAACATAAGACAGAATCAGAATTTTTATGGGGGAAAGTGAGTACTTCGTTAAAAAACGACATTGTAGACCTGCTTACAGGTGACAAAAAGCATTACTCTAATAAAATCAATAAAGCCCTTGTAAAACACTTTAGAGAAGTCCCTAAGTTATTGAAATTAGCAAGTCCTGAGTTTAAAAAAGAAATCATTCAATTACTAAAATACTTATAAAAATATCTACTAAGAGTTGATCTTTCAATGAATATTGATAGTAATAGTTCCATAAATTTATATTTCCAAAGTATCTTTCAACTCGTAATATCTATATATAAACATTTAAAGAAAACAGGTGTAAGGAATGGAAATTGGTTTAAATGCACATAGGGTAAATCAATCTACAAAGTATTCAACTGTGGGTACAGTAAAGAATACTCAAGATTCTCCTTCTGCTCATGGAACATGTTAAAAGATAAAGGTGTCCCCTTATGGAGATGCTAAACAAGTTTCGTGCTGATAATGAGAAGACACCTAGTCAAACTAACAATGATTCTCCAGCTGATGCTATTAATACTACTGAAATAACTAATGAAACAAGATTAGACATAGTACTGTAGATTGTTAGTACGGCTCATATCGAAACCAAAAGATTATTAATCAAACCTTATCACATATCTGATGCAAAACCTTTATACGAATTACAAAAACATCCCAAAACAAACCGTTTTATGCCATCTCCGTCGTATTCACTAGAAGAAATACAAGGTATTATTCTATGGAGCATAGAGATGAACAAAAAAACAACGTAAATAATATTGCTAAATTCAATCTTTCTATTTTTGAAAAAACTTCTCAAAGGTTTAGCAGATATTGTGAATTAGATCCTTTAGACTTTGAGATTACATCTACAGAAATGTATTATGCTTTATCGTATGATAAATGGGGAAAAGGTTATGCAACGGAAGCCACATACGCCCTTTTACAATACGCATTTTTAAAAAAAAGGGATAGAGCGTGTTGTTGCTGTTGTATTCCCTGAAAACAAAGCATCAATTAGAGTTTTGAAAAAGCTCGGATTTCAATTTGAAGAAAAAATCAAAAATTTAAATGAAGAATTTAAAGAATTTGCAGGTATGCATTCTTTCTACATCACGAAAGATGTATTTTCAAAGAATTTAACAAATAATCGATAACAGACTAATTATAGTGATTCCGCCATATCGCTATCAAGCTAAGCAATTCTTTGTTTCCTAAAACGAAAAAAAGGACCTGAATTCTCATAAATAATTGTTGTTACGAATAGAAGACTAACTTTATAGATATATAAAGTTAGTCTTCTATTTCATTAATTTTAATAAAAGTATTATATTGTGTGCTTCTAATTGCTTTAAATGAAGAGATAAAGCATCGTATCTTTTTAGAAACCTCACGTCTTTCTTGCAAAGATCTTGTATTTATTTCAAATCTACAATTTGAAGTCTATTCAGAAAGTATCCACTTTGGTGTCTCCGTTTAAAGAAGTACCCATTTTCTTGTTTCGATATGTGGACAAGAAAATGGATACTAAATGAACTGTCTCTATAGATAATTGAGCATTTTACACTATAAAATTAGTTCTTATTTTCATGCCGTTCTACACTTCTTATTAGAACTGTATTACTCAATATTAATTTCTTCTAAGATTATAGATGGATTAACAACAAAGATAATGAAGTTTAAGTTTGTAGTATGTATTAGTATTCTATTCTTCGAGGTAGATGGAGTTCCAATATAAACAACATGATCGAGCTTATTATGAGGAACGTCATTCGTAGATATAGTAATAATATCTTTTAAAGGGATGGTAATCTCTGCTGATTGCCATGCAATCATTATACTATCTTGGGATTTTGTTATGCTAATTCTTGACATTTTAAATCAATCCTTTATTAGTTTTAGATAAATAATTAACCTATTTTCTAAATTTTTTAATTAAATACATATATTATAATATATGTATTTTAAGGATTTGTGCTTATGTATGCAAAATTACATGTACAAACTCCTTATTTCTATAAAAATACATAGCATAAATTGAAAATAAGATCTCCATAATTCCACCGATAAGCCCTAATATGTATTCTGTTGTTCTTCTCGAGATTACCCCCCTTAAAGTATATAATTATTCTATTAAAAGTAAAATACAATTCATTTACTTTTATATTGATTTATAATTCTATGAATGAAAAAGCACTCTTTCGAGTGCTTTTTCTACTACTTCTTAAAAAATTATGCTTTTCCACTCTTAAAACATATTGTAAATAAATTATACTAGCTACCCAAATTGAAATTGTATAAAGGTATAAAAATGTAATTATATTTAAAGAAATCTAGTTATAATTAACAAAAGAATTTTATATGAGTTAGTGTTAGCTAGCCTCTCTCTAAAATTTTATCAGGGTATTTATTTAGAGAAATATTGAATACTTCTTTAAGAATTTGCTGATATTCGTCTTCATTTATAGTTCGTTTGCTTTTTTTACCTTTCCTTGTTTCCGTAAAACTTTTTTTAGTAAGTGAAATATGTCCATCTTCAATTAATTTGCAGACAATGTATCCTTTATTAAAAGGTGATTCGGGGTGCTCCACAATAATATTTTGTATAGCATTTACTTTGTTGGAATCAATTTCATTTAATGAAAACGCAAACCCAGTACACCATGTATTAGTAGGTTCAGAATTAAGGAATTGAGCACTCTCCCCATTTTCTCCTTTTTTCATTTCAAGTAGGTAAGTTCCTTTTTCAGTATTCTGTTTACGAATGCGATATTTTCCCGTTTGAGATGAGACGACTTCACCGCTAAATGGAACTGGGTGTAATGGAAGATGTGAGGCGAGTCCCCCATCTACAATGTATTTTTGATTATTATAATTTAAAATAATAATTACATGTCCATCGTCAGGTTTCCATTTATCACCACCTAAATCGTAGACTGTACCAGATATGCGATAGACATCAAATCCACAATCAAGTAAAAAATAATATAATAGTGTATTAAGCTCGTAACATAGTCCTCCGCGTTGAGTTAGTAGTAATTTTTCTTGAACATTTTTTCTAGTAATTTTCCGGACATTTTTTTCCATAACATCTAAATTTTCATAAGGTATTACATATGCCATTTGCTGAAGAATTTCATGTAAATTTTCAAAGCTTACATCTTTTTTCGGAGTTATCTGTAGCCGTGAGAAAAATTTTTTTTGCAAATCAGTCAACATTGTATATAACCTCCTATTTATAGAAAATTTAACCATTACAAATAATGATACACTAAATAAATATATAATCAAGTGTAATAAAATCAAAGCATGTTATTTTATGGATTGTTTTTACATAAGAAGCCTCACCATATCAAAAAAAGAAAATTGTAAGCTTAGACATAATTCAGGCAAACTTTCATCTTCTATTGATGTTCTTCTTATTTACAGAGCAATTAACTTTTGCTAGCTACTTTTTTATTCCCTGGAATAATATACCTATTTATCCCTTTTCTTATATAGTATCCTTAATAATCATTTATGAAAAAGGCGAAAACAATACTATTGGTTTTATCTACCCTTGTTGTTCAATACAGCAATGGTATCCCTGATAGAGTTTTCTACTACTTAAATATGAGGTTAAAAAATTAATTTTAAAAGAAAAGAGAACCCATATAGGCTCTCTTTCCTTGGCATACTTACAACATAGGGAATGTTGAGACAACTCTTTCAAAACTTTATTAGGGGAAAGTTTTAAAAAATGTACTCACAATTATTTTTACATAAATGGAATATAAAGTAAATTGATATAAAATTTTCTAATCATTTGTAATTTTCTGTTAGTTATTGCAACCCTTGTCCTACAAGAAGGTACTACCGTATTGCTATTAAGCTAAAAAAATACCCCAAAACAAAAAAACGTCTTCCTTCTATCTAAATGGAGATGAAATACAGACCATGTCCTATTTTTCAGGGGTAAAATGAGGAATAAATTTGTACATAACAAGTACGTTAATGATAGTAAGAGCTTTCTCATTTACAGTACCTGTAGCATGTGGAGATAATGGTGACCCAAAAGAATATACTGAAGGGGTAGCACCACACATCCATCAACTTAAGGATTTAGACTATTTATGAGGTTAAAAGCACGTTGCTATTTTCTTGTTTTAACGAGAAAGGGTACCGTGTTTTTTATGAATATGTTGTAAAGTTTTTACGATGCGTTACATTCTATAACATATGCTTTAAAATCTTTAATACGTTGAACAAGGACTATAATTATAGAAATTTTACTATAACGTTTTTATGTTTTTTATAAAATAAAAAATAGGTGAATTGTAATCCCTGTTTGGGTGTACATCCACCTATTTTTTCAATTTAAATAGCTTGACCTAGTATTTGTATGATTTTATCAGCTTTGGAGTTTTGAATATGATAGTAAATCTCTAACCCTTTTCTTTCAGCTTTCAGTGCTTTCCCTTTCATTTTGGATAAATGTTGCGATACTGTTGATTGTGGAATATCCAAAATATTAGTTAATTGTGTTACATTTAATTTCTTGCTCTTAGCCAATTCACTAACAATTTGTAGACGTATTGGATGAGCCATAACTTTTAATAGTTCAACGTTTTCTTCAGAAACTAAACCTGGTATATTATCATTATTAAATTTGTTCATAATACAACCTCGCATTCAATTTATATTTTATTATAATCAATAAATGTATATTCTTAATATTATTATATTAAAATTATTAGTTTGTTTTACTATAAATTAATTATATAATTTTAACTTGTGCGATGAGTGGAGTTAAAATGTGTTTGTCGTGAAGTTTTTTAAATGTTTTTAGTAATTAAAAAAACACAAAGAAATTTTATCACTTTGAATTAATGCAGTATAAAAATACTAATGTCATCAATATACCCTTTTATACTATAGATAAACTAGCTTAGGATATCAAAGGTAATTATTCCCTGAATAAAATTCATTATAAAGAAAGAACGAGAGCTTAGTGAGTATAAAGCCATATATATGATTAGAGACTATTTTCTTCTTCTATTCCAAATTATACAAAACATACTAAGATTAGTAGTGTAGACCAAGGCATTGGTTCGCACTACTATTTTTTATATAGTAGAAGTGAAGAGAAGGTCGTGGGTGTTTTGGGATCCTGAATCCGTATACAAAACTGACCTTCTTCACTTACCTTATTTGAATCAGTTTTTAGTATGTTGGTCTTCGAGATCGTGTATAAGAAATGAGAATAGATAAGTGTAAGTTGAAGACTTCAATTCCACCTGAGGAGGAGCTATATGAAACACGTTATTGCATTTGATGTTAGTATGGGTAAAAGCTATATGGTCATTTATAATGTACAAAAACAATGCGTATTCGAAAGTGAAATCAAGCATACTAAGCCAGATTTTAAAAAGCTCCAAGAAAAGATACATAAGGTTACAGATGAAAACGGCGAATCACCTGAAATTGTTTTCGAATCAACAGGAATCTATTCCAGGCAGCTAGAACGATTTATGCAAGATAATCAGTATACATATTGTTTATTAAACCCATTAGAAGCCAAGCTACAATGTGATTCCTTACGGATTCATAAGACCGATCGAAGCGATGCACACCGATTAGCTCTCACTCATTTCACAGTTACCCGAAGGGTATCTAATGGAACTAATAACTTATTCCATCAGTTAAAATCTCTTTCTAGATTGTATAGCGAACTGGATAGTGAATTATCGATAATTCGTGGTCGTATGCATAAAGTAATCCAATTAACATTTCCTGAGTTGGAGAGAATGTTTACCAGTAAATCTGATTTGTTTTTAAATTTTGTTCAACTATTCCCCCACCCAGATTGTATTTTAGGTCTTTCAAAAACCATTATAAAAAATCGTATTCGTGCCAACACCAATAAAAAAATATCAAATATTACAGCGGAGAAAAAAGCGATTCAAATACTTGAAATAGCGAAAACTTCCTATCCTGCTGTTTCTCAGAACGATGTTCTGTGTGATCAACTCAAATTATACGCAAGGCGCTATCAAGAGCTTCTTCACCAAAAAGAATGCTGTATTAACAAGATGGTATATATAGCCGAGCAACGTGCAGAATACGATATCATTCTCAGTCTTCCTGGGATTGGACCGAATACTGCAGTACGCTTGATGGCTGAAATAGGAGATATTACTCGTTTTAACAATAACAAGCAACTCAATGCATTTGCGGGTATTGATATACGCCGTTTTCAATCAGGTAAAACCTTTTTTAAAGATAAAATCAATAAACGTGGAAATAAACATTTGCGGAAGCTCCTTTTCCTCATCATCCAGAACATGATTAAACAACGACGTTACGGACAAAATCACATTGTTGAGTATTACGATAAATTAAAAACGCAACCCTATAACAAATGTCATAAAGTTGCGTCCATTGCATGTGTAAACAAGTTCTTGAAACTCCTCTTTCACCTTATTACACATGATATCCACTATGATTATCGGTTAACGGCCTAATATCATAGTTTCATTCATCATATCATATCTCACCCCTAGTAAAAAAACGAGTATATATTAGGGGTTTTTGGTATGCATGATAACAAGTACTTGTTCAATCTGATATTCACTCCAGTAAAAAACTAAAAATACAGGTTGACTAATCGTAAGAAAAACACCCAAGAGCTATCAAAGGTGTTATTGCGCCTGTTCAATCTCCTACAGCAAAACGGGCGAAAGTCTCATCGATATGAGAAAACTGTCTGATCATCAAGCCGCTTAATTCAAAAAAGTGAAACCCGTTAGGGTTTATTTCATATGCAAATCTTTCAATCATCTACACTTGCCCTTTAGAAAAAAGAAACAATCTCGCCTAAAATTGACTTTGCATAAGCTTAGCTTGATAGCCATGTGGTGCTACCTCAAAGAGTGCTTTTATTTTTTCTCAATAACCGACATTACTTAACATGGTAAAATAATATTTTGATGGGTTTCCAACATATATTATTAAAATTAAAGTGGTTATCAAGTCGGAGGAAGGCACCTTAGGGTGTCTTTTCTTTTGTCCATAAACTGGTATATTTAAAGTGTAGAGAGGGGCATCTGTATAAAAACAAACAGTAAATAGGTTTTAATGCCATTTGTCTTTTTCCCCCTTTTCGAGGGGATGGGCAAAAACACTCTATATCATTCTGAGAAAATTGTACGTTTAGTAACATTTGTTCAGAAAACCATAACTTTTGAAACATGAAGTTTTTGAAACGAGAAAATTTGTACCTTAAGTGAATTTGAAAGTAAACTAATGGGTAAAAGTTTACATTGGAGTTTTGAATCACTTATAGTTAATTTTGTAATAAATTTCTCAATATTGATATACTTGTTAATTATGGTTTCAATATTCAAAATTAATAAAAAATAAATTATAATAAAAATATGATGGTTATCCTTTTGTTTACTCCTTGTGCTGAAGATAAGATCGTGTTCCCGGATCTTATCTTTTTATTTTTGGATTTTAGATACAAAAAAGGAATCCTTAGTGGTGTAACGCCAGTATTTTGGAAAAAAAAACGCTAAGCAAAAAATAAGCCATCCATTTGGACAGCTCATTTACATAATTATCGTTATTGGAAGTTACTTTTCAAGTATTAATAGACAGTCAAGTTCAGTTTCGTGATAACTCTACAGACTTAAAGTGTTCAACTGTTGGAAATGGATCATAAAAGTGATGCAATAATGCTTTCCACTCTTGATATTGTTCAGATTGACGAAATCCTATCGTGTGATCTTCTAAAGTTTCCCATTGCACAAGGAGCAAATATTTTCCTTTCTGCTCCATACAGCGTTGTAATTCATGATTTATGTATCCTGGCATGGAAGAGATGATTGAGGATGCTTGCTTAAATACTGATTCATACTCCGTCTCCATACCGTCTTTTACTTGCAACATGACTGCTTCTAAAATCATTTTGAAGTTCTCCTCCTTTTCTTAATTGTATCATGTGGGGGGAACGCTGGATGAGAAGTTTTGATGTATAACATATACACGTTAAGTTAACATAACGTCTCATTATCGATAGCAAAGAAAAAGACGTCCCCTTACTCTCACAAGGGATTCGCCTTTTTCTTTTTCTATGACCCTATGCATCTTTTTATACATTCCTATTCTGGAGTGCCTTTTGGATTCCCTATGTCTCCCTATTTTTTGCATAAAATCTTGCATACTCTTAGCGTGGGTTTTTTCCGAAATGCTGGCGGTACCCCAGTATGTATTACATAGCAAGTGTAGAGATTGCTTGTTTGTAGATTAGTTGTTGTTTACCATGAACCATCATTAGGACGGTAAATTTATCTGTTGCAAGGATCTTCCCACGTACTGGAACGCCATTCTTTAAAAATACTGTAACTGCCCCTTTTTTCTCTTTCAATTGTTCATACATATCTTCTTGTAAATTAAACATGAAATATGCCCCCTGGTTTGTTTGTATTTACTTTTCTTCTAATACCTGCTGCTTTTCACTGTTGGATATTTGTGATTCCCATTCACTTTCTATTTTTCTAAACCATTTTCCTATTTTGCTTAGATAATATCTTTTTACTTCACCATTGGGAATCCAAATTTCACGTTCCTGTATTTGATTCATCACTTCATGAAGAATCTCATCATGTTCATACTTTCTAGGTTTTCTATAATGTGTTTTTACAAACTGTGTATATTCTCTACGTAACCAATTAGAAATATGTTGTCTTTGTCTTTGCTTGAGATGTGACCATTTTTTATTTGTTTGAAGGATTTTTCCATTTACTTTTATGTGGTTTTTCATCGACACTCATCCCCTTTTACTAGCAAAACGAATATATCACTATCGTATCACATTTAAATCGAAATACTGCTTTAGGGACATATTTCGCAAGAAATCTATACGAAATAAAAATAATATTTCCATTTCACATAAAATAGTATCCAAAACAGACGAGGCCGAATCCATTAAGCGGATTAATTAGGCACAAAATTAAATGTAGACTATTGATTATGTATTTTGTTTTTTATTAAACCTTACGATACGTGAAATTATATATTTCCCTTACAAAAAAAGCCCCTTGAAAGGAGCACTTATTTTACAAGATACTGTTCTACTTCTTTTAGTAATAGTTCTGCACCTTCTGGACTTAATGTTATCTTACCATTTGCTAATGCTATGTTACGATTTGACACTTCTCCTGTTAATGCACAAACACGACCAGGCTTATACTTCTGTAAAACAATGTCTTCCCCTTCTACAAAAATCTCTAATGGTGATTTTTCTTTAATCCCAAGCGTATTTCTAAGTTCCTTTGGAATTACTATACGCCCTAATTCATCCACTTTTCTAGTTACTCCGGTTGCTTTCATCTAGCATATTTCCCCATTTCATTATCAATTTGTACCCAAGTTATCCTTTACTATTGTAACAGGATTTCGCCATACATGAGAAACATAATGACCCAAAAACTGACGATCATAACAAGTACTTCTTTAACCCTTTGCTGAAAGGAAATACGTCCTTCTCCCATTCTACATGCCCTTTTCTCTACATCTTTTTATATGTTAAAATAAGAGGGAAAGAAATGTGCCAATTTCTTTCCTCGACGGTCACTCATGACTTTGCTCTTTGTTTGCTTTTTGCAAATGAAGAGCTTTTATTTTGCATACTTATACTTGCTTTCCAGCATCGCATAAAGTAATAACTTTAACTTTGTTTCTTTTTTCAATGCTTTCCATTTTGATACAGCAATCTTCATTCTTCATTCTTCATTCCTCCGTTAATTAAATTTGTTATTTACATAGACTTATAAGTTCCAGTTATAAATTTTTCTAATTTGCTTATCGCTAAATCCTTTATGAATAGCGAAGATTTCTGGAAAATCCGAGATACACAAATCCATAATTGTATTGTCAGTTGTTCTTATAGGGGTAGCACCACATCGCTATCAAGCTAAGGTTTTATGCTGCCCCCTAAACAATAATTTTTTACATTTTTACTCTGATGATGTCAATTTTACTATTTTTGGGGTATTTATTTTTACTAGCTTGATGGACATGGGGGTGATTTATTTTCTTAGGTTGATAGGCATGTGGTGCTATCCCATGCCCATCAACTTAAGAATTCAGAATTACCCCAAAACAAAAAATGAAACCCTTAAGGGTTTATTTCGCGTGTAAATCTTTAAATTTCCTACACATAGCCTTTAGAAAAAAAGAAACACCCCCTACTATAATTGACGTTGTATGAGCTTAGCTTGATAGCGATGTAGTGGGACCCAAACAAGGTAAAATCTAGCTGTTTTTTGTCTAAACGTACTTTGCTTGTTTTTTTGAAATGTTAATGTTGCTCTTTGCAGGGCAAAGAATAAGATTATTAAATATTAAGAATAATTAGTATTAATTATATCAATTTACTACATATTACATTTATGTAAATATTATCATAATTACATTTTTTTAAACTTTCCCCTAATAAAGTTTTGAAAGAGTTGTCTCTGTATTCTCCATGTTGTAAATATGCAAAGAAGAGAGAGAACTAACATTATTATAATGGGATTTTATAATGAAATTTATAACATTTTAAGAGAAATAATACCTTAATTTCGACGTAATGGAATGAACCTGGAAGGGGGTGCTATGTTCCCAGCTTGTACAAATGAAGAAATTATTGTTTCAACAGGCAATGGCGAATCAATCGCAGAAATAGGTACTTTCCGTGTGAAAGTTAAAAATGCTGCTGGTTCAATTGATACAATGTACACAGCGTCAGTAAAATTAACACGATAAAATAATTGAAAATTGGGAGGAATTTCACATGAAACCATGGAAAAAGAAAATGGGTATGACAATGTTGGCTTCAGCAATCGCATTAGGAGGTGTAGATACTCTAGAATTAGTTAACCCCGTATCAAAAGCAGCTGCGGCTTCAGGTTACGGAGCTAGCGTAAATACAACAAAAGCAAATCATTATGTTGGTAAAGACCCATATATAAATATTAAAATTAAAAATGACAACAAAGCTTATGAGGTTGAGCTTCGTATACAACCACAAATTCAGCGCACAAATGGCACGTGGGAAAATGTGAATAAACCTTTAATTTCTTGGTTTGTACCTGGAGAATATGTAGGAATGAACATTGATATTGGTAGAATCAATTATGATGGCGTAGGCATTTATGAAAAAGGCATATATCGTTTGAAAGTTGATACGTACAAAACAACATCTTCAGGTTCTGTATATTTAGGAACGTTTAACACAGACGTATTTTATTTAAAATAATATCAATAATAAAACTCCCTTTTAGGAGTTTCAGAGTAAGGTAAGAGGTATCGAGGATTTAATAGTAGATTCTTTTTAGGATTTTTTAGGGTAGAAAAATACTAACCATATAGAAGTATATTTATAGCGGACGCTCCTATGATGAGAGTATCCGTTTTTTGTTTTATCAGAAAAACGGTATCGTAATGGGAGCATCAATAATTGATTACGATAATAAGGTAAGATCGTTTCTGCCAGGGACAAGTAATTTATCATTGGTATTCCCTTTCTTTAAAATTCCGGATGAACTATTGTATACTTAGGGTTTACTAGTCCTTTCATGTCCATTAGTTTAAGAAACGTAAATACCCCAGAACGAAAATTTTGTGCAGGTTGCTAGTATTTATTGTTTTGGGATAACTTGTTCTTGTTAGCTTGATAGTGAAGGAGTATTTGCATACTTAAGGTGCATATTAACAGACTATCCGTTTCTGGAAAAAATGTTCTATAAATTTAGAAAAAAAATTCGAGCGAAGCTTCGCAGATTCAAAAGAACTGCATGGGCTACGTTATTGCAGGTTACGGGGATTATACAATGCGAGTGAGTAAGTGCTACTCACTGCAGCGTGTCAAAATATAAAATAGATCGCAATCCACCTAGCGAGGCTAGGATAAGGGAAAGCAATCTGTTTTATTCAATTTTTTATTAAGAAATTCTAATCGTGAAAAAAAAAATAAGACTAAATAAAAAAGCTTGTGAAGAAAAAAGTTTATCTTTCTCTACAAGCTGGAAAAACCACTTGTGTATGACAAGTGGTTTTTTGTAATTTTATTTAAATTTATTCAACTTATAATTCCGAAAATTAGAATAATTTAACACCTTGTATCGGTTACTGTTAAAAAATTATTTTTATTATTACCACTGTCCCACCTCTCTTTTCTATTAAAACTTGGTAGATGTTCTCAAAATATGATTTATTTTATACCAACAATACATTTCTTTGTGTGCCTTCAATAATCCCCTCTTGGACCTGTTGTATAAATCGATGAATATTTTGTTCCTTTTGTACAAATAATACTTCTTGTTCATTTATATAAGATCCATAGTAGTATTTCCACAATAATAAAATTATCTCAAGTTTATTGTTCTTTCTCAGTAATAGATCTTTTTTGATGTAACCTACAAATGTATTAGCACCCTCTATATATTCGATTTTTTCTTGTGTAGAAATAAATGAGAATAGTTTTTTAGATTGATACTGGACGATACCTTCTTGTTGCATTTCTTTTATTATCCCTTTAAATATTTTACGCATTACTTTGTTTTTTTCTGCAAAATAATGCATCCACCCTTTACAAGTTCTTTTTTTACTATTTTGTATACATAATATAAGTTGGTTCAGGTAAACATGGTTTGTATCTTGACTAGACTTTATTTCTATTTCATCATTTTGATTTAACTGTAAATACCCCTTTTCGAGCAATTCCATGAATAATATCCCTATTGTATACAGTGGTAAGCTAAATGTATATCGACTATTTATTATCATCGGTTCCTCAGTAAGAAAGGTACTAATAAAACCTTTTGTCATTCCCCCTATTTTTTGCATATATAATTCCTCCTCTATATAATCTATCTTTTATTTCAGTTGTGCTAATATAGAACTAAAAGATTACTTCTTCCTTACAGCATTCATTATAAAGGTAGCGTAACAATGTGAGAAGAATGCACTTTTTTGATAGAAAGTATCCTCCAGGATACCATATGAAAGGTGAAAAATATGGAACAAGATTTACGTCATGAAGTATTACATAAAATACAAAATAAAGAATTCAATTGTGCAAAAGAATTAACTTTATCTATCATTAGTGGAAAATGGAAAATTTTCATTTTATACCGTCTTGGTATAAATGGTCCAATGCGTTTTAGCGAGGTTCAACACTTATTCCCAAAAATTACTCATAAAGTATTAACAAAACAACTACGTGAATTAGAAGAAGATGGTGTCATCAGTAGAAAAATCTATCCCGAAATCCCACCAAAAGTAGAATATTCTTTAACAGAGCTTGGCGTTAGCTTACAACCTATTCTAAATATGATGTATGACTGGGGAGAAAAACGTATTCAGCAATTACAACAAGAATAATAATTGAATAAGAAGCCGTTATAAAAATTACATCCACGATATTTTTATAACGGCTTCTTATTTGGTTATATTTATGTTTTAATTCATATTCGAAACATTGAGTATTTCTACAATCTTATCTGCTTTTGAATTGTTTATAGAATAGTATACCTCTAGCCCTTTTCTTTTAGCACGTAGAACGTTCCTTTTTAGTTTAGATAGATGTTGAGATGTTGTAGATTGGGGTATATTCAAAATCTCTGTTAGTTGAGTTACATTTAACGTTTTCTTATTAGTTAATTCACTAATGATCTGTAGGCGTAATGGGTGTGCCATTGCCTTTAATAGTTCGATATCATCTTCGGGAATTTGGGTATCAATATTAGTATCAAGAATTCTGTTCATGATTAGCCTCACTTCCCAATATTATTTCTTATTTGTAATATACTTATATAGTGATAAATTTGTTTTACATGTCTTGGATTTATTATATAGTTTTAATGTGTATTTTGAGCGGAGTTAATATATGTTTATTATGAGTTTTTAGTAAATTTATAAATTTTTCGCGGGCATTTATAGGAGTTGGGTAATAGAAAGGTTAAATTTCATAAAAAAGCGTTAAAGATATTTATCTTCAATACTTTCTACAATAATAAGTTTTAAAATAAAATATAAACTATAACGTTTTCTAATTATGGTATAATATAGCTAGTAACTGAAGGCGTGTGGTGGGAGGTTGCAGCCTTTCTTTCTCTTAATTTAGAGGGAAAGGAGGTGTAATCGATATGGAATTTTTACAACAATTATTACAGGACGCTACGAAACTATTCGTAACAGTGTTCATAACAACTTTTGCTACTGCTTATGCTAACAAGCTAGTGGCAAAACGTAATAATAAAAGTAAAAGAACCACCCAGACGTGAACCGCACCCAATTTGTTAGACGTATAACTAACAATTGGAGGTGCGGTTTTTATTATGTCTAGAAAGTATACATTTGAAATGAAACAAAATGCTGTTGAACATTATTTAAATACAAACGACTCTTTTAAAATAACGGCGAAAAAGTATCAAGTGAGTATATCTTTATTAAAAGAGTGGGTGGCACGTACTAGAGAACAAGGAGTAGAGTCTCTAAACTCTAAATGTACAAGGTATGACATTCAGTTTAAAATGGAAGTATTGAATTTTATGAACAATACAGGAGCCTCGTCTTTACAAGCAGCCGCCACATTCAATATTCCCTCACCTCGTACTATTAGAAAGTGGCGATCAATACTAGAAACACAGGGGATAGATGCTCTTCGTAAAACATGTAAGGGGTACTCCACTGTGAAAATAAAAAAAGCCATTGCACCTAAGAAAAAACAAAATAGTAATACTGATAATGACTTACAGAAAGAAAATGAATACTTACGCATGGAAAATGCTTATTTAAAAAAGTTACACGCCTTAATTCAACAAAAACAACAATCTCTGAAAAAGACAAAGCACACATAATATATGAGTTAAGGCATGAATATAAAATTATCGACTTGATTAAAGCGGCTGAAATGGCTCGTAGTACGTATTATTACTGGGTGAAACAAATGAGTCGTGAAGATAAATATAAAGGGGTTAAAGAAAGCATTAAACAGATTTTTCAGAATCACCAAGGGCGATATGGCTATAGGCGTATTACACTTGAATTACGTAACCAGGGTTATACCATTAACCACAAAACCGTCCTTCGTTTAATGAATCAATTAGGGCTAAAATCGTTGGTAAGAATCACTAAATACCGCTCTTATCGTGGGAAGGTTGGGAAGGTAGCACCAAATGTCTTGAAGCGTGATTTCAAGGCCTCTAAGCCTAATGAAAAGTGGGTTACAGATGTTACTGAAGTTCATTTGTTTGGTGAAAAACTCTACCTATCTCCTATTCTAGACTTGTTTAATGGTGAGATTATTTCTTATAATATTGAGAAACGTCCTACATTCCTTTTAGTTGAAAGGATGTTAGATAAGGCTTTAAAATGCTTGAATAAAGAAGATACTCCTATCCTTCATTCAGATCAAGGTTGGCACTATCAAATGGATAGATACCAATATATTTTAAGAGAAAATAATATAACTCAAAGTATGTCCCGTAAGGGAAATTGCTTAGATAATGCAGTCATTGAAAATTTCTTTGGCTTATTAAAATCTGAATTACTTTATCTTAAAGATTTTGAAAGTATGGAACACTTTAGGGAAGAACTAGAGAATTATATTTATTATTACAATCATAAAAGGATTAAGGCAAAATTAAAAGGATTGCCCCCTGTAAAATACAGAATTCAATCCTTATTAGCTGCTTAAATATGTGTCTAACTTTTCGGGTCCAGTTCAACGTCTGCCAAACGTAAGAAAGGTGGTTCAAAGAAAAAATAATTAAACTTTGCAATCTACCACCTAACGGCAGCAGTTACAAATTAGACGGGATGTTACCAGCATCTCGTCTTTTATTATTATGCACATAGTTAGTGAGTTAAAACCTTTAATAAAAGGTTTATCTCTACACTCTCATTATACATTTTATCTCATTGGAAAACAATATCATCTTATTTGGTATTTTTTATTATGAAATAATAATTGATACTGCTTAATAAATTCCTATTTTGGTGAACTTTTTTCAATTACTTCTTTCTTTTGGTACATGTCTTTTAGTGTTTCCTCATTAATTTTTAAATCAGATTTATCAACTAACTTTTCAATTTGGTTCTGCAGTTTTTGTTGATCCATATTTTGTTCAATTAATTCGGCAGTAAGTTGAGGTTTCATTTCTTTAAATGACGGAAGTTTTTGTTTATCTAGTATTTTTATAATATGAAAACCGTAATTGGTTTGTATTGGTTCGCTTATTTGTCCAACCTGTAACTCATAAGCTTTGTCTTCAAATGCGGGTATCATACTGCCAAATTGAAGTATACCCATGTCTCCACCCACATTTTTAGTTGCACTATCTTGAGAATATTCCATGGCTAACTTATTAAAATCTTCCCCGGCATCTAGTTTCGCTTTTATTGCTTTAGCTTGTGTCTCATCTGTTAATAGAATATGACTTATATGCAATTTCGGTTTTTTTGTATCATATAGTGCTTTGAGTTCATTTTCTGTAACTTTCACATGCCCTTCTACCAATTTATTTTTTAACAGGTCTAATTTTAATTTCTTGCATAATTGTTGTTCTATATCCCCTTATTGTGATGGATATAAATTTTTTAAATTCAATTTGGTACGTGAAATTATATATACTGAATTAACCCTTTTCTTCCCTTTTAAAATTCATATAGCATCCTATATGAATTTTATGTTATTATATAGATAGAAAATTTGTTTCCATTGTTTATACTCTATTGTACGTAGCGTGAAGGACAAACCTTACGCCCTGTTAACTCGGGCGAGGTTTGTCCTTTTTTTTATTTAAAGGAGGAATTTACTATGAAAAAAATCTACAAAATCGGAGCAGTTATAACAACTTTATGTGTTATTGGTATCACGATCTTTACTTTAACTAAAAATGAATCAGTCAAAACAGAAATAGTAACACCAGAAAAAACAATTGTATCTGTCGCACATGTAAAAGAAGCACCTGAAAATATAAAAGATATTTCAAAAGAAGAATTAAATCAAAAAATAAAATCTCATGAAGAGTTCATTGCGTATTACTACCAACCTACCTGTCATTTTTGTAAAAAAGCTGCACCAGATATTAATAGTATGTCAAAAAAGCATGATAGAACCATCTATCGTATTGATATCTCTACACCAGAAAATCAAAGTGCCTTTCAAGAGTTCGACATTCCAGGTACTCCAGTTGTTGTAGCTTATAACAGAGGTGAAGAAGTTGAACGCCTAGAAGGAGCAGTGTCAGCTGCTACATATGATGGATTCTTTGCAAGACGTAATTCGAGCGCTAGCTAGTATAGTGCTCGTTTTTTCTGTTTAAGAAAGGAGAATTTACATGCAACAAAACGCCCGTATTTATTCTTTAGACATAATAAGAGGTATGGCCATACTATGTATCCTATTTGCGAATCTACCCACTATGACAGGACTAGATCCCTTTAATCAAGCGGGCTATATTGGTATAGATAAAGTAATTCGCTTTTTAGTAGATTTATTTATTCAATCAAAGTTCTATACTATTTTCGCATTCTTATTTGGGGTAGGATTTTACATCTTTATGAAAAATACAGAAGCAAAAGAATATCCCATGTATAGACTATTTATACGGAGACTGTGTATCTTACTAGTCTTCGGTTTACTCCACTTCACCTTTCTATGGTATGGAGATATTCTACATGCGTATGCTATAGCTGGATTTATTCTATTGTTCTTTTATAAGGGATCTACTAAGCTTATTTTTATAGCTGGTTGTAGTTTCCTAACGGTTAGTTATGTATTACATATTATTATATTTTTACAAGCAAGTTCTTCTATTCCTGAAGTACCAACTTACTATCAATATATGTTTACTGGCAACACTACCAACCACACGGTAAATCTATTTACACATTATTTATATCAAGTAAAAGCACGTTTGTTTTTTCTGATGATAGAGGAACCCCAACAACTACTAATTGGGATTCCGGAATATATAGGCTTATTTTTAATCGGTTTATGGGCTGGTAAAAAAATACTTTTAAAAGGGTACCGGAATTAATAAAGAATATTAGATTTTTACAGTGGAGTTCGTTATGCATTTCATGTCTTCTCTCTTGCCCTATTATCTACTACTTTATAAAAAAGGATGTCTATTACTCTAAGGATGTACAACTATGGATTCTATTTGGAGGGAAAGCGCTAGCTATATTCTATATTTGTACTCTACTTAGAGTTTGTGAGAATAAAAAATATATAAAATGTCTGCACCCCTTTATGAACGTAGGCAAATATGCTTTAACGAATTACATTAGCCAAAGTATACTAACTCTTGTCATTCTTTCGCTTTACTTTAAAGATGTCTCACACATATATTACTGGCAACTATGTATCTTCGGGCTTTTCATTATCTTTGTACAAATTATATTCAGCAAAATTTGGAGTAAATATTTCCGCTATGGTCCTATTGAGTGGGCATGGAGAAAAGGAATTTACAAGAAATAGCCTATTTTTCACCAGTTACATGCTATTAACTGAAAAATATGATAAAATATTATATGAAAGATTAAAGATATATTTGTGGTTTTGAGATCATGTTATTAAAATTACAGTGGTTCAAGTCAGAGGAAGGCACCTTGTGGTGTCTTTTTTATATACTATTTATTATCCGATTCATCAGTTTTATTATAAACACATTTTGCTTCTCCACAAAGACCACAAGTATCACCTATATTATACACAGGCGCTCCTTAAGGAAGGAGTCTTCTTGGCTAGAATGATAAATTCCCCTGTATTACCAAGAATGCTATGTTTCTTATTTTTTGCCTTCTTCTTCATCCTCTTCTCTTCTTGAACAACTTACAAATCCACTTTCCATTGTCTCAACAAACCCTTTTTACGTCACATTAAATTTCTATCCCCTTCAGATTGAAATACAAATATATAAATAACATTATATACCTCCTTCAATAAAGGGAGCACACTCTCAATGTGAATCGAGCTTTATCCTGAGCATTGAATAGGACACGAAGAGCTCGTCCCATTACATAATATGCTTGTCCTTATCATAATGTGCAATAAAAAAAGCACCCTCGCCCAGGCGCCAAAAGATACATATACATTGAGGTAACTAACACGTTAGAAAAGATCCTTCCATATCATTGTATGATTATCGATTATCTTTATACCTAGATGACTTTTTAAAATATAGAATTTGTTCACTTTTACGATACATTTATGAAACATTTAAATGTTATGTTGTATAAGTCCTTTTTTTGAATCATATTCATTCTGTCAAAAAGTCCTAGTCCTCCTAGGACTTTTTACCCTCAAATAAAGAAGTGTATCATATTTATCAATATACAAAATTACTTAACATGATAAAATAATATTCGGATGGGAGTCCAATACATATTATTAAAATTAAGATGGTTCAAGACGAAGGAAGACACCTTAGGGTGTCTTTCTTTATAGAATTTAGTATTAACAAGTATAACACATTGTACGTGTTAATCTGCTGCCTTATTATCCTGTAAAAGAAAAAATTTAAATCCCCATAGATATCTATCTTATAGTTAATTACATACATCAATTCATGATATAATTATATCCATATATTTAATTTAAAGGGTGATAATAATGAATTCATACACAAATAAGCAAAAAATAGTATCCCTTATAATAGCTTCATTTATCTTTTTCATTTTTGTATTAACGGGTATATACAATTTTACAAAATCAAATTTCTTTTACGTAAATTTAGCAGGTTTAACCCTCAACAGTTTCATGTTATTTGTAGCAGCTAAAGCATTAATGAAACAAATTAAAGACTAAGTATATACAATGATAAATTTAAGCTTATTTGAAGGATCGACATATCACAGTCAAGCAAATAAAATTTAGATGGAGGATTCAACATGAATAATCTAAAAAACTACTTAAACGAGAATCTTTTTATTAAGTATTCTCTATATATAATATTAGGAGCTGGAATAATAAGAGCAGGTTATGAATTTGGCTATTTCATTACTAACTTCATGTTATAAAACAATACGTGGTGTTAATTAAAATAACACCGCGTATTAGTAGTCAGTAGACGTAGTAATCTAACAAAATCCCCCATAAAAAATTACTCAATGTTTTTTACATGCGACATTGAGTAAGTACTTCATAAATTCTGTTGTCAATATTTAATTTAAATTTGTAAACCATTTAATTGCATAGATGCTATAATTCTCAAAAATATTTCAGGTAACTCTAAAACAAAAATTTCATATCACTACAACCATTATTCATGAGCATTTAGAACACTTTTGTGATGAAAAACAATTAATTCCTTAATTTGATAGGCATGGAGTAGCACCGCATTTCCATCAAGTTAAGAAAAAGGGTCTCCCCCCATGCCCATCAACTTAAGAATTCCGAATTACCCCAAAACAAAAAAATGAGCTTTTTTGCTACAAGTTAGCACAAAATTTCGTTCTGGGGGTATTTACTTTTCTTAGCTTGATAGCGATGTGGCGGTCCCCCAATAAGTAAAAAGAATTAAAACATAGAAAATCCTTAGGTTATTAAAGCACCTAAGAATTTTCTATGTTAAATAAACTAATCTATTAAATTTTCAACTCTAAAAACAGTTTTTCACCACATCACCTAATTCAAATAACTCCAAAACAGCTTTTTGTGTTTCACCCGGTAAAGCTCTAGTAGATACACTTACAGCTCTCTTAATAGCATTACCTCTACCATAACCAAGGTTACGTTGATGCTTATATGCTGTTACAATAGTCTTAGTCATTGAATTAATACCACCCATTAGCTTAGCCGCTTGTTTAACCTTTAAAATTTTAGCCCATGGAAGAGCATTTATAGCAATCGCTTTTCCGGCACTAGAAATACAATCCCAACTAACACCACGAAGTGATCCATTAGGATTATCCGCTACAGCTGTTAAATTATCACCATCTGCTATAAAAGTATATCCAGCAAACTCAGATCCTTTATTTTCGTTTAACCATTCAACCCCAGAATCAATTCCTGAATTTGCTACAGCATCTGGCATTTTTTCTACTAATTCTAAAAGTGGAGATAAAGCTTCATAGTCTTCAATTTCTGATTCTATTTGTTTAGTTTCATTCTTCGTTGTTTTAACTTCTGCATTTGCTACCGGGAAACTAAAAATTGTAGAAAACATTAAAAACGAACAAAAAAGAATACCTAACCTTAAAAACCCTTTTGACATAAAAATCTCTCCCTTATTTTTACATTTATTGAAATGAATGCGCATACTTCAATAATATGGTAACATATATATAAATATAGTCCATACCTAATTTAAATTTATTAAGGAGGTTTTTTACATGAATAAATACATTTTACCTGTAATTATACTAATCTCTATCATTACATTTATCGCAAACTTTATTGTTGATGACGAGAAAGTCAATGCCCTGATTGATGTTATTGGCCTTATTTTAATTTTAATTTTAATTTTAGGGTTCTGGGGTTTTTCACGTATAAGCAAAGAACAGAAGAAAAACAAATAATATTTTAAATAGATATAAAAGGGGTATCGCCACATCGCCATCAACTTAAGAAATTGATTGTCCCCCAAAACGAAAAAAATGAGTCGAATTCTCATAAATAACTGCAAAAAGGTAAATTTCTCGTAATGGGGATGTCTCAAAATCTTAGCTTGATGGGCATGGGGGACTTTTTGTACAGTAACATCCTACATTTGTTACTACCTATATTAATTTAATTGAAAATACGAGATACAAAAAACATCCTGCATGTTTGGATCATGCAGGATGTTTTCTAGTCTTTGTTTTTCATAATGTAAGAAACCAAACGAAGGATCTCTAAGTATAACCATACTAATGTCATCATAAGTCCTACTGCGCTGTACCACTCCATATACTTAGGTGCTCCACTCTGAGTACCATTTTCTATGGAATCAAAATCGAGTAATAAATCTAATGCAGCAACAATAATTACAATTGTACTTATGATGATACTAATTGTTCCACCTTGGTGAATATATGGAACATTCACCTCTAAGATACCCAGTAAGAAAACAATAAAATACATAATAAGAATTCCAAGTGTTGCAACCGTTACAACCGCACGAAACTTTTTAGTTACTTTTACTATTCGAGTTGCGTATAACACTAACATGGAAAATAAAATCGAAATTGTTAGTAATACGGCAGTTAAAGCGATAGAATCACCAAAGCGCATTGTATAATATGCTGAAATACTTCCTAATAAACCCCCTTGTAATATTGCGTAAATTGGTGCGCAAATTGGGGATATGCGCGGAATGAATATAACCACAAAAGCGACAATTAGAGTAACTATTATAATTCCAATTAAAACGGGTATTTTCATTGTCCCTTGTGTCATCTGTACGTAGGAATAGACAGACGCTGCAAGAAGTAAGATAAGCAAAATGAATGTTTTTCCTATCGTTCCACCTATTGTCATCGTAGAAGCGCTTGTCTTCTCTTCATGGAATTTGTCTTTTTTTAACATTGGATTAGATGTTCTCATGCTTTCCTCCCAAAATATCTTTTACTTATAAAGTGATTTTTTATATCTCTAATTTCTTATTGATAATGCGACCTGTAATCGCTACGAGTACAATTATTAACAAGCAAGTAAAACATAGACCTAAAATAGTGAAATCTTCAATAGGGTAAAATGATGTATCAAAAAAATCATTCTTATCCATGAATCCAGAACTTTTAATAGTAACTGCATATTTCTCTAATTTACTTAACACATTCATTACTATTGTTTGTATTGTTGAAAAGATAGCAACGAAAATGATGAATAAAATTATTTTACTCATCCATGACTTCACTGGAAACAGCCTTATAATGGCTATGATAAAATAACAAGAAATAAGGATACTCATGAAATCGATTCCCCATAAAAGAAAAGCAAGTATGTGTTGGAAGATTCCGTAACTATACAACTTGTGATATTCTTGTCGAAATTCTCCGGTTACTTCCCCACCATAAAGACTCGGATTATAACCAATTACTTTTCCATCATAAAGACTTTGTGAAAAATAATATGAAAAAATTAAGCCTATACCTAATAAAATAATAAACATTAATGTAAAAAACAATAAATTCGTATATATATATTTTCGGGTTGGGATGGCTGTATAACGAATCATAGAATTTTTTAATATTTTATTGAAAGAAGGCAGCGCTATTAGAAGAAGTAAAAATGCAGCTATACCAATTATTATTAGGTATATGAGTAATACTACATCCTTTATAAACGGAGGTAGTACCCTTGAGAGTCCTATCGTACTAATTAAAAGAAGTAAAGAAATAATAATAAAACCAGAATAAAAGACTGCTATTTTTTTTCTATTGCACTTATATAAATAGAGAAAAAGTGGGTTCATTGCTCAAACACCTCCCTAAACAACTCATGTACTGCTTTCCCGTGATGAAAACGAATTTCCTCTACGTTTTCATGTAATATAATAGTTCCGTCTTTTAAAAAGATTACTTCATCAAATATATTTTCGATTTCTTCTATTAAATGGGTTGAAATGAGAATGGTACAATCTTCTCGGTAAAATTTAAGAATTAAATCTAGTACATGTTTTCTAGAAACAAGATCAATTCCACCCAATGGCTCATCTAATATATATAACTTTGCTTTCCTGGAGAAAGTTAAGATAAGTTGTAATTTTTCCACTCCACCTTTTGATAAAGCAACTATATGCTCTTCTAAGGGCATTTTAAACTCAGCTATTAAGTTCATTGCTTGATGTAAATCAAAATCACTATAAAAATCTCGATAGAAAACTACAGCATCTTTTATCGTCATCCACTCGTCAAAAACAGGACTATCAGGCATAAATGAAACAATATTCTTTGTTTCTATTCCTACCTTCTGACCTTCAATTGTGATAGTTCCTTTAGAAGGATAACGCAAACCAGCAATCATTTTTAAGAATGTCGTTTTTCCGCTACCATTATCACCAACAAGACCAATAATTTTCCCTTCAGAAATTGTTGCACTTAAATCTTGAAGCACTGTTTTTAAGTTATATCTTTTCCACAGATTTTCAATTTTTAATAACTCTGTCATTCGTTTTCCTTCCTTTTCTTTTCTAATGAAGAATGGAGGATTGTAAGAATTTCTTCTTTCGTAAATCCTAAATTGTCCATTCCATTTATAAAATTATCAAGCAACTCTGTTGCCATTTCTTTGCGTAGTTCAGTAATCTTTTTTCCTTCACTCGTTACAAATCTCCCTGTTCCTCTTCGTGTCACAGCAATACCTTCTCGTTCTAGCTCTTGAAATGTGCGTTGAATCGTATTGGGATTCACTTGTAATTCACTGGCTAGTTCACGTACAGCTGGGATTTTATCACCCGGTGCTAAACGACCTGTTACAATTTCCTTTTTTATGTATTCCATTACCTGAATGTAAATCGGGATATTAGGAGAAAACTCATTTTCCATTTTTCCCCTCCTCAGTATTAGTGTACTAGACAAATAATACACTAATACTGATTGCGTGTAAATGGTAACTTTTTCAAACTATATATAATAAATAAAAGATGATATTTAGTGAATTAGTGTAACCAACCAAGTGCATTAACGACCGTTTATGGTTCTTTATTTACTTCTATCCAAATAAAGAAAAATATTGCGCAAACCCAGGTCCAAAACTCATTACCAAAAATAAAAAAGCCTAACATATTAGTCATATATAATATGTTAGGACTCTAATATTTTAGCTTTCTTTGAATTTAGGTCTTGATAAAGATTCATTTCTTCTTTCAATGAGAGCCATGGTTCTATTTTTATCGACTTTGTACTTTTGTCTCTAAGTATATACACATGTACATAATATGCTTCTTTTTTCTTTTTGAAAATAGCCTCCATTTTACTGCAGTATAACAAATCATAAATCTATATAAAAATTACAAATTTATTTATTATATTATGGAGGAATTAACATTGATTAATCAAACTTCTCCTGTTCACAATTAATATAGTTGTTAAAAAATAAAAAAGTCATTTCAAAATAAAATAGACGTTCAAAAAAGTGGTATTAATTGGAATTAAAACTCTTTATCCTGTATGATTAAAGTATGGATATCCTAATATTCTTATAGTTAATAAAAGGAGAATATAGGAGGAATTTTCATGAAAAACTTAAAAACGGCTATGACATTGGTACAATCACATCTTAATGAAAATGAGATTATTGAAAATAGCCTATATGGAATGTTTCAATATCAAGTATTTGGTATGGGTGGTCAAAGAAAAGGGATATTGGTCGCTACAAATGAACGTATGTGTTTTTATACAAAATATTTAGGGAGTGAAACGTTTAAAGTATTTAATTATGCCAAAATTGATTCAATAGATGTAGAAAAAGGATTATTAACAGGAAAGAAAATCATTTTTTTCATGATGGCGAACGTGAAATGATGAATTTAATTGAGGAAGGTGACCTGGAGAGGTTTGCAGTATTTGTAAAAGAAAAAATTATGATCTTGAAATAAAGAAGTTTGTTTTTAAAATTTGCTTCTCAAATTAAACAATATTATTTGCTAAAATCCAAAACATTAAAACAAAAAACAAATTTTAAATGACTTTAATAACCTCCTATCATACTGTTTGATGGGAGGTTATTGCCTTTCTAAAGATAAAATTAAAGAATTTTATTATCCTTATACATCTCCTGCTCTTTACATTCTTTAATGTATAGATTCCACTGAGATAAATTCACCACTTTTTATTTACTTACTAGATTCACTTATCTCAATTTTTCCAGAAATAGAAAAAAAGTAACCTATTAAGTTGAAGCTAATACATTAAATAATGAATATCCTTCAGCCTAATAGGTTACTTATCTTATATTTAAGAAAGAGAGAACTTTATGACATACTATAAAATTGTCCGGGCATAAAATAACTATCATTTCCAAATTCCACTCAAAAATAGTATAGTAAATATTAAAATTTCTTCTTAATTATATAATTTCTATATTAACTTTTGTGACATTAAAGAAAACATTAAAATCTTGTCCACCCCAGTAAATTTTATAGTGATCAGCATTGTCGTACAAGGAAATCGTTTCTATCTTATATTCTCCTGGATTCGCATACAAATTTAATTGAATGTCTGCAATCCATTTATTACTTTCTTTATCATAACTAATCCTAGCTGTACTCTCTTCACCAGTGGCTCCTCTTACTATTACATATCCTCCCGTAACACCTGACACATCATCCTCCGCTTCTACACTTACCCTTACTATATCTCCTGCTTTATATGTCTGTTTTTCTACTTCTACTTTCTTTAGATTAGGAGGCAATAGATCTGGGGGATTTGTTGTTGTTCCACCATTATTTTCTTCTGTTTTCTCTTTCACATTAATTGCATTGTATAAAAATTGCGCATATTGCTCACGTGTTACAACCTTCTTTGGCTCAAACATATTGTTTCCTGTACCACTTGCAATTTTATTTTCCTGTAATGCACTGATAGCATTCGTAGCCCAATAGTTTTTTTCCACATCTTCAAATGTAGTAGTTGCTGTTGCTTTTAAATTAAAGGATTTTGTTAACACAGCAGCTAACTGCTCACGTGTTAAGATATTGTCAGGTCCAAATTTCCCATCACCATAGCTACTCATAATACCAACTTTAGTAAGATATAAGATTTCTTTTTCAAACATATGCCCTTTGACATCAGTAAACGGATTTTTAATATTAGGGCCATCTGCAGGTTTCAAGTAAGCATAAATCATTCTAGCTACTTGACCACGAGTTATATTATCACCAAAACCAAAAATACCATTTCCATAACCTGCAATAATATTTTTATTTGCTAAATCTGTAATAGTATTAAAAGACCAATGTCCTTGTGGAACATCATTAAACCTTTTACCTTCTGCCTACGCATCTATCATTGGTGTTAATGCTGTTGCCAATATAATACCGCCTGCTAATACCTTCTGTTTAAGTTTCATAAATTATCTCCTTCATTCAAATTAAGTTTATATAATTTTTTACCCTCAATATAATACTTGAGTACACTTAAATCCTTCATCTAAACTAACGTGTTAGACTTCTTAAAGTAATCCTTCATACAACCATATCTTTATATTTTAATTATACAAATTAAAACGTGCAATATATTCCTTTTATCTTATTTAGAAGTTTTGAAGCACAATAAATTCTAAATAAGGTATATACACTAATATCTTTTTCGAAATATTTATTACAATGGGAGAAAATTAAAAAACAGGCAATTACATGTATTTAAGACTATTCTCTAATATTTATTTGATAAAATCTCATTAACCTCTGCCTCGTCATAATCTAAAACGTATTGTAAGGCCTTATCAATCTGTTTGACTCTGATATGACTAACATGTCCTGTATTCCTTATCTCAGAAAACAGATTAGTCCCACCTTGCTGTTGCTCTACTTCATTTCCACGGTTTCCTAGTCCCATTGTTATTCCTCACTTTCTCCCCAAAGGTTTATTTTGTTTAAATTTTGCTTAATTTTCACCAATAATTATCTAAAAATTTTAAAATCGTTATATAATGAATTTAATTTAAATTAGGAGTGGTTAAAATGCCTGATACAATAAGACTTGCTCTTTTCATCTTTATAGCAATTAGTGCTGTTTTCTCTTTAATAAAAGAGTTTAAAAAACCTGAGAAAAAAGCACTTTGGATTTCAATAGAATTTTTAGTTCTTTTCTGGGCGATATGGGTAATTGCAAATATCATAATCTAATTTGTAGAGTATAAGTTCTTCCAAATAAAACTCAATATTCCGTCAATACTGTAGACAACCCATTTCTTAACCATATTCCATGATTGGAGCATTTAGCTTTTGCTAACTGCTCTTTTATTTGTAAAAGGCACTTATTTAACTAGGCACCCATATAATATTCTACGTTCCTTTCTATGTAAAATAGTCGTTACAAAAGGAATCTCGTCACGAGAGCACTTTATTTAGTGCTCTTTTTTACATATACTTACCAAATAGCGTTTTTGTTTTAAATAATAGTTCCAGACTACTTGGACACATTTACCAATTTATTTACCGCTAAATCCATGTTAAAATCACCTGTGAGTACGACATAACTCAGTCTTATGAAGCCCTGTAACATTTTCTACGGGGCTTCTTTTTTTCAACAAACCGTTAGTTAAGTATGTTGAGTACCTTGATCTATAAAATCACTTTTTTGATACATTTATGAAACATTCATGTGTTATCTTCGGTACGTTCTTTTCTTTTTATAATGTGGTGTGAGATATACCATAACTTGAAGCCCTAGACCCCTAATCCTAGGGCTTCTTCATTTAAATAAGGATTTTGTTTAAATCCACCTTAATTCCCATCATTATTTCCAAATATATAAATTCCGTTATAGGTTAGAAAGGAATTCTAAAACAAGAAAAGATAGAATTATAGTCACAAATGGACAACAATCAAAAAGAATAAAAAAAACAGGTAATTGTTTGTAATCACAATTACCTGTTTTAAATCGTTTATATTTACTCTTTATGTTTTAAAATTTCATTAACCTCTTCCACACTTAATTCAGTGGCTTCTGATATCTTCTCTATAGGTACACCAACTTTAATTAAATTGTGAATCATCTCTATCTTAGTGGCTGTTCTAGCTTCTTTTGCAGCTTTTTCCGCGGCTTTTTCTTCTGCCGTCTCTATTTCTGATATTCTATCTTTGATTGCCTTCTCTCTCGCCTCATATAAGCGTAAAAAGTCCTTATCACTACTTAAACGCTCCCAATCCTCTATTGCCTTTTTCAAAACTGGATCTTTTTCCATCGCGATTCCCTCCAGGATTGTTGTTAATTTCTCATCTTCATATGCAGGAAATAATAATAGCCAACGTGCTAATATATCATTCCATGGATCCATTCGATCTCCTTGCCATTCTCGAATTACTTTTGGAATCTCAAGAAAGTGCAATTGCATATTCTCTGAAATTACGTGCTCTGATTTTTTGTTCATGACTACACCGACATTATGAAAGTCTTCTTCTTCTGGAAACAGAATGTAATCCACTATATTAATACAAATGGTTGGTCTTAATTCTGTGTACTTCATCCCCTGAGTCATTTGGGAATAATACATGCCAGCCCAGTAGAACAAAGATCGCTCGATCATGTCTTTTTTGTCGCGAACCTGTATCTCTATATTTAATTTTATACCATTGTTTAAGGTAGCACGCAAATCTAAAATAGACAATTTATCATCCTTTTGCTCCCTAGGAAGATGTGGATCATCTAAATGCAAAGAAATGATTTCCTCATCTAAAGAGGATTGTAATACCGCATTAAGAAAACCAATGAGTATATCTTCGTTTCCCTCTACTCCAAACAAGCGCTTGAAAGCAAAATCAACCCGTAAATTTACTAGATTTTTTTTCATAGATGTATTCATATTCTCCTCTACCTTTCTTTTTGTTAATTTAAACCCTCTGTAGTAATTGGATATAAGAAAAAGATAGAATTGCAAACTCTATCTCTTTCAATCTACCTATTTATGAAAATATCAACCTAATTTATGACTCTTATAGTCTCTTAAATACAGGTTTAAATCCCGCTTGCATTGTATCATCCAGCCCCTTACCTTGTGCTGGGTTCCATGCAGCTATGATTACGTTATAGCCCTCTTTCTTTAACTCTGTTGCAAAGTCTATTAGAGCTTTTCTTACTTTTTTATTCTCTACTAAATCGGCATCAAACGCTAAATAGACATTTTCTACACCCATATCCTTTAATACAGGCATAGCAATTCGCCAAGCATTTACACCAGGAATCGCAAGAACCGTTGTTCCTATTTCAGAAATCTCCTCTTTATTAAATCTCTCTGGAAGCAAATCAGCAATCAAATCAGCTTTCATAGTTCCTTCTGTGATAATTACTGATTTAGTTTGATGAAGTGTACCAGAATTCCAATGTTTCAAATGAGAACTCGGTACGGCTACATGTACAGGAAGTGGATTTTCACTACCTCCTGCACCAGTTCCTTGATTTTTGTTTGCTGATGAGATCCATAAATATTTTTGCCCTTTATGAATCTTTACAACAATTCTTTCCTCTTGAGATGGAATTTCTACCTTTTTGCTCACTTCTAGTTCGCCTTCAAAGATACAATCACCATTCTTAGTTATCTTTACAATATTAGGTTGTTCAATTAATTCCGCTTGAACTCCAGTAGGTGCCGATTTCACATGAACTGAGTTTTTCACTTCATCCACACGAACCTGCCATCCAACAATTTGATTATACTGGTTTCGAAAAGGAATCAATATACCAGGGAAGCCTGACATCAAACGAAGAGAAAGCAGACCTTTCTTCATCTCATAAAATCCCGGAATGCCTTGCCAGCAACTTTTTCTCCCAATCTGTTCAAATAGTTTCTCCCAAACGGTCGTATACGTATTATCCTCTTCTAACACAATTTGTTGCTTTAAGAAAGAGCGATATTGACGTACTTGTATTTGTTCCTCGCTCATTTTTCGAACTTTTAATAAATGTGCATGATGATGCTCTTGCAATGGTATGAAATCCATTAACTTACGATAGATCCATTTACTTTCTACACGCGTACACGCTACTTTCTTTTGCGAAACATGCAGCATGCAATTACCTGTATCATGACAAATCGGACATGTAACACGGTAAAATTCCCACCAGCTACCCCTTGGATAAGCACTCGTTAAACGAAATTGACCTTTTTGAATGTTATAATTCACTATTCCCCACTCCTTGTATACTGTTTATTATATATGGAACAGATACTTCCATTAAACTCTTTATACTTCTATTCAGATATTATCTTTGTTCTCCTAATGGATATACAAAAGAATATGTATCACAAACTAAATAATCGTTTCTATGTTCTTGATCTAGCAAAGCTGATTCTACATATGCTTCAAATGCTCTAGCAAACATCTCGTGATTTGTAGACCAATATTTTTTGATTCTCTTTTTATCTAACTTGATTGCCATATCAAAGTATAGATACTTCAATCATTATATATCTCCCTAAATAATAATTTTTGCCTAATGTGATAATCGGTTTTACCAGTCAAACAGACTTTAAAACAACACAAAAAGGGCTTCTTCAAGTCGATTAAAAATGTGCACAGCTAATTAAATAAGCTTTATATACACTAATCGGCTCAAAGAAGCCCTTTCAGAATTGAAGCAAGGCGTAACTTGCTTCTACAACTCAACCACAACGCATAAGGTGTGGGAATAAACGGAATCAAATAAACAATAAATATAGTTCCATATTAATAAATTCATACAAAAATTTCAACAACTTTATATTTCCTTAATCCGCTCCAGTCTATCTTTCAGTGAATATTTTTGTACAACCATATGTTTCTACCATTTCAAATTGCAACCCTAAATCTTGCTCTCTTATAATAGCTCATGCATATCCCACCAATCCCATTAATCGCCCCCCTGATACTATCTAAAAGTTATTATTGTTTTATATATGCTATTTCAGACTAACTTTTAGATGGATTCAAGGTATGATTTTAATGATTTTTCACATCACTTCCCCGCATCTTCTAAAAGAATTAACTTTTAGAAAGACAAAAAGAACCCTTCTCTTTCGTTGTGTTCATTTGTTTAAATGGGCTAATCTATTAATTCTATTAAATTCATTAATTCAACTATTACATAGTATTGTTTCATTCATATACTATATTAGATTGCTAGAAAGGAGGCGTAACCATGGATAGTTGCGTTGTGTTTGTAAATGGACAACCTTTTTTAGTTCTTTCAGTCGCGGGTATCGAAATTGCTAGATTAGAGATTTCTCTCCAAGTAGCATTAGCTTTAAGAGTGCTCGGAATACCAATCTGCGATTAATTAACGTACCGCTAAAAAAGAGGGCATTAGCTCTCTTTTTTTATTTTCTCCTTATCTTTTCTTAACAATAAACAAGACGCTGCCCAAATCATGGCAACGCCTACAATAATTGCTATAAACTTAATCAAACTTATTTATCTTCACACTATTTATTTCTTTGCTTCCATACCCCATTCTCTTTACGATAAGTATTCTTGCTATCCATGAAGTCAGCTGTATTACCAGGAATGCTATATTTTTTATTCTTTTTCTTAGCTTTCTTCTTCAGCCTTTTCTCTTCTTGAATAGCTTGCAAATCCGCTTTCCATTGTTTCAACAAATCCTTTTCACGTCGCATCGAATTTGTACCCCTTGGATTAAAATGTGAACCAAATAACTAGATTCTACCTATTTATATAGATATCCTTTAATCCGAGTATCCATTTTGTTCATATTATCGTTTAACATATACCAATTTATGTTTTTCCTTCTAAATAAACCAAGATATATTAAAATCTCCCCATTTTAGGGTTCTTTTTGTTTTTATACGGTATCATCTTTTTATTACTATTCCTTAACGTGTAGGAACAAAGCGTATAAATATATGTTTAATGTGTGATTTCTACATAACAAAGAAAAAAGCATCCGTATTGGATACTTAATGGATACTAATATTAATATTAAATAACTTCATTGATAGACTTTCTAGAACAATAAATATACTAGCTGAAACTGATCTATATCCGATATTCTTTCCTGTAACATTAAGAGTAATCTCCTCTAAATGGGTTTTCACATCGTCTTTTTCAAAAATTTTATCTTCGACCTTTTCAACTATTGCTACATTATCCACTTCTTTAAAAGTTTTCATTAATTTTGCTTCTAATAAAGTAAAATCAAAATTTTCATCTTTAACCACATCAAATTTTATTTTCATTTTTCTTTCCCCATTTTTAACTAGTTAATATATTAACATCAATATAATTATATATATTTGTATTAAATAATTCAAAAAATATGTTTTATCAACTTGCTCATAGTTAACCTATCTAATAGAGCGCGAAAAATAAAAACCGGAAGAAGTTCCTCTTCAAAGGTCAAAATCACTTACAACCTTCTCCAAGCCACCGCATCATGTAATTTTTCAGCTCATATTAGATATGCGGTTGTCAAAGGGCATGTACATAGAACTTATCGCTATTTTCATAATTATGGATTTAACAGATACCCCTTTAAATACATTGCACTGGAGAGATTTTCTAGGTTCTGCATGAGGTACAGCCATTGTATCTGTAGGGATTTTTACTTTAAGTAACTTGAATTTAAAATAAATCCCCCGTCAATACTGTATGTAGGCTGTATGCCACAACTCTTTTGAAATAGTTTTCTTTTTATAACCTTGTATTGTGAAGTTAGCTTTTGCTAGTTTCTCTTTTATTCGTGCCATTATTGACAAGCTTTCATACAATATATTCATTCCATTTTTATAAATTAAGCTCGTCACTTGAATTATAAAAATGGGATTAAAACCTATAGCCTTTTCAGGAATCATACATATTTTATTTCTGAAAAAGTACTTTATTTTACTGAAAGGTGGTTCCAGAAACAACCACCTTTTTGTTTATGACAAAAGGATTATTTTTTTAAAAATTTTCCCTACTAAAAATCAATAAATATCTTATAATTGTTATATTTAAAATATATTTTTTAGGAGCAGATAAAATGCCAGTTACACTCGAACTTATTCTTCTTATTCTTTTAGCAATTAGTGCTGTTGGCTATTTGATAAAAGAATTTCAAAAAACTAAGAAAAGAACCCTTGGAATAATACTAGAATTTTTAGTTCTTTTCTGGTCAATATGGAGAATAACGACTATCATAATCTAATTTGTAAAATATAATCTCCTGTGAATAAAACTCAATATTTCGTCAATATTGTATATGACATTAGATTTTCTCCTTGTTCCCCCTTCGAGAACCGAGTAGTTAGCTTTTGCTGACTGCTCTTTGTTTGTAAAAATACACTCAATTGACAAGAAGCGCATATAATATTTTGCGTTCCTTTCTTTATAAAATAGTGGTTACAAAATGGATCTCGTCACAAGAGCACTTTATTAAGTGCTCTTTTTTGGTATTAAACTAAAAAAAATGAAATTTTTTATGAAAATAGCCTTTTTATTTAAGATAATAGCCCTAATCAATTGAACAAATTCACCATTTATTCATCACTAAATCCATGTTAAAATCTCTTGTGAGTACGACGTGGCTCAATCTTATGAAGCTATGTAACATTTTCTGCGAGGCTTATTTTTTTTCAACAAGCCGTTAGTTAATTGTGCTGACTACCTTGATGTACAAAAATACTTTTTTAACGAATTCCCCGAAAGAATTCTCCTTCCTCAAGCGTGTGAAGGGCGTAGACCAACGGTAGGTGGGAGATGAATTTCGGTTTGGCGTAGCCAAAAGGTTTTGCATTTTATATTGCCTCTGATATAATCAGTCTTATAAATTATAAAGGTTGGTATATCAATGAAATTAGATAGTAATAACCATTCAGTATTCTCGTTGTATTATCACCTTGTATTGGTCGTGAAATACAGAAGAAATGTATTTGATGATGATATGTCAGACTATGCAAAAGATATGTTTGTTCGACTATCTGAAAGCTATAACATCACATTAGTTGAATGGAATCATGATATAGATCATGTTCATATTTTGTTCAAGGCACACCCTAATACAGAAATGACAAAATTCATCAATGCTTATAAAAGTGCAAGCTCTCGACTAATCAAGAGAGACTTTCCACAAGTGAGAAAAAAACTATGGAAAGAGATGTTTTGGTCAAGAAGTTTTTGCTTACTAACTACTGGTGGTTCATCAATAGACGTAGTAAAAAAATATATTGAAAATCAAGGTGAAAAGTGAGGTGAAATGATATGACAAAGCATAATAAAGCATATAAATTCCGTTTGTATCCAAAAGAAGATCAAGCACATCTTATGCTTAAAACCTTCGGTTGTGTACGTTTCGTGTATAACAGAATGTTAGCCGAACGGAAAGAAGCGTATGAAAAACACAAAGATGATAAGGAACAACTAAAGAAACAAAAGCTTCCCACTCCTGCGAAATACAAAGCAGAATTTGAGTGGTTAAAAGAAGTTGATTCATTAGCATTGGCAAATGCTCAACTAAACTTGCAAACTGCCTATAAGAATTTCTTTAGTGGTCAAAATGACTTCCCAACATTCAAAAGCAAAAAAGACAGAAAGTCTTATACAACGAATGTAGTGAACGGAAATATTATGTTGCTTAACGGTCATATCAAATTGCCAAAACTGAAAATGGTACGTATCAAACAGCATAGAGAAATACCACAAGACCATGTAATCAAGTCATGTACGATTTCTATGACACCTACTGGTAAATACTATGTGTCTATCTTGACTGAATACGAAAAAGAGATTGTACAAAAAGAAGTAGAAACAGTTGTTGGATTAGACTTTGCGATGGATCGATTATACGTCAGTTCTGAGGATGAGAGAGCCAATTATCCTAAGTTCTATCGTGAAATGTTAGACCGATTAGCAAAGGCACAACGAGTATTATCAAGAAGAACAAAAGGTTCTATTCGTTGGAATAAACAACGTATCCGTGTAGCTAAGTTACATGAAAAAGTAGCGAACCAACGTAAGAACTTCCTTCATCATATGTCTAAAGAGTTAGCTACGCATTTTGATGTTGTAGCTATTGAAGATCTAAATATGAAAGGAATGTCGCAAGCACTTCATTTTGGAAAAAGTGTCGCTGACAATGGTTGGGGTATGTTCACTTCTTTTTTAGCTTATAAACTACACGAACAAGGCAAACAACTTGTGAAAATAGACAAATGGTTTCCTTCCACAAAAACATGTAGCAGTTGTGGAAATATGAAAAATATGTCATTGTCTGAGCGAGTATATTCTTGTATATGTGGTGTAAATCTCGATAGAGATTATAACGCAGCTATCAATATCAAAAATGAAGCAATACGCCTATTAGCGTTAGCATAGATAGCAATAAAATAACCCTTGGAACGAGGGAGTTAGCTCGGTTGTCTTAGGACGAATTCGTTAGCTATCAAAAGTAACGACTAACCGAGAAGCCCCCACTTCAAACAGTCCATTAGGACGTTAAGTGGCGGGTAGTTCACTACATTTATGAACCATCATGTGTTATCTTCATTACGTTCTTTTCTTATAATGTCGTGTGAAATATACCATGACTTGAAGCCCTAGACTCCTAATCCTAAAGCTTCTTCATTTAAATAAGGATTTGGTTAAAAACTTACATACAAATGTTTTTCATTATATAATTAATTTATCAATATATAAGGATTGTTAATTATACCAAAAACAATACTGATTTTGGTATATATTTGTTTCGGATTGAGTGCAGTTTTTAGCTTAATAAAAGAATTAAAAAAACACAGAAAAACCAGTTCTTGATTTTAGTTGATTCTCTAATTTTGCTAGGAGCTTTATTCCTAGTAGGTAGTATCTTTATCTAAATTGCATAACTAGAACTCCATTAAATATCAAAGCATCCTAGCACAAGCTAACTGCTTTTTTATTAAAGTTAGCCCTTCTTTATACCGATTTGTCTCTTGAGTGTTAGGAGAAATTCTAGCCTTTTCTGTTAAAGAGGAGCTTCTACGCCTGAATAAAAATCAATATTCTGTGAACACTATACTTGCATCTAGATTATCATCTATAGAACGAGCAGTTAGCTTTTGCTAGCCGCTCTTTTATTTACGAAAAAAAATAAGATTCTATATAATAATTTTTCTTTATTTCTCAATATAAAGAGCCTTGGATTTTTGTTAACAATCTTTTATTATATGATTAAAGAGTAATTAAAAGACTTACTCTTTGCTATTGAGGGAAGAGCCTGAGGGCCATATCAGGCTCTTCTTTGTTTATATACCATGTATTAAAATAACGACTTTATACACCTTTATTCTTTTCACAAATAAAATATTTATTATACGTAATATAACGATTATGTTATAATAATTTATGAAACATCACGTGTTTCAAATACAACATTTTTTGATGGCCTCTTATCTTTCCGTAAGAGGTCTTTTTTTATAACTAATTTGTTTAAATTTACCTTAATTTTTATTGTTTTTTCTGAACATTCAAATTAATAAATGTATAATATAATTAAACTATTTGTATGAGAGGTGATTATTATGAACTGATAACAAAAATTCAATCCAAAGCATCTCTTTTTCCGCATGTATAATTTATTGTCACTTCATATATTTGTCTTAACGTATGTTTACCGTCGTTTTCTAATAATGTTACAAATTATTTTTGAGACAGTATTTTGTTACGGCTAGTTAAACCGTTAGGATATTTCATATTTTCAAATATAAAATATCACAAAAACGGACGTTTATGTTACAAATATTAAAGAAAAACAAAGTTTAGTAAAAAATGTATTGATATAACCTATTTTCACACGTATCTCGGCGAAAAAAATAACAGAAATTTTATAAATATATAACAAAAAATAATCTATTTACCTACATAAAGTAGGCGCATAGATTATTTTTTTAATAGACTTCCAAGTTTGTCCGCATCAGGATCTAACAAATGAGTCCAAGTAATTAATGTTGTCAACATAACAAAAAGAGTCCTGATTGATACGGACTCTTTGTTGAGCTTTTACAAAAGTAAACTTTTAAACACATAATTACATTTCTATTATTTTAACACCTGAACAGATACTGGTTTCCATCCCTGATTCTCTACCCAATCAATATCAACCTTATATTTTTTATTACTTTGCTTATCTCGTACATTACCGTAGGCTTTATTATTACCATTATTCCCAATAAAATCGAAAATCAATTGGCTCTCTGGAACATCAACAGCATAAGAAATTGCTTTTTTCATCTCACTCCAATCTACTGTTCCTTCTTTAAATTTCATTTCAGGTTTTGCTCCTTGCTCTGTACCAATTGGCTTCCAAGAAGAATTAGTTTGAGAACCCTTTTCTTGAGATACCGTTTTTTCTCCCTCTTTATTTTCATTTTCGTTTTCATTCGTTTTTACCGATTTTTCTGCTTTTAGTTTCCCTTCTAACTGTGCTGCTTCTTTATCTTCACTTTTCTTCTCTTCCATCTTTGTTGCTTCTTTATCTTCATTCTTCTCCTCTTCTATCTTTGATGTTTCTTTATCTTCATTTTTCTTCTCTTCTATCTTTGATGTTTCTTTATCTTCACTTTTCTTCTCTTCTATCTTTGTTGCTTTCTTTTCTTGAGCAATTGCTTTCTTTGATGCATCAGAAGGGGTAAACAACTGGTATGTCACTATACCAACTGTCACTAATATCAAAGTAAATGCAATATTAAAAATCGCCTTTTGACGACGATTCTGTTGTTTTTCTTGAAACCTGCTTACTTGTCCCATTCTTTAAACCTCCGTGTTTATTTTCTCCTCTACTCTTTATGCATTATCCCTATAATTCTTAATATTTTTATTAAATAATAGAAATGAACTACACTTTCCATACAGGATTTCATATCATAATAAAATTTGTTTTTTCAAGCATCTGACATATGTTATTCAAAATAGTTTAATACATTAAAAATTGATAAGCTTCGGCACTTAAGAAACCTTCAATTTTATTCAAAGGTGATTCCAATTACGTCCACATTAGATCTCCTGTAGAAAGCTTTTTAACAATTAAACCTCTTCTTCCCTTATTTATAATTTTTAAATTAAATTTCCCTCTATAGTATAATAAAGATGTTTCGTTTTCTAATGGGGTATGTCGTAAAATCAAAAGGGATTTTATCTCTTTTACCTTCTTTTCAGAGTAAATTTCACCACTAGGAAATTCTATTATTCCTAATGTAATCTTTAATTCGCTCTCATCAAAAGGCCACTCCTTATTAAGTTCCCTTATCTTTTGTATAAAGCTTCTTTTGGTTTTTCCTATATATAGCAATGTTATATTCTTAGCATCTACTCTAGAGATTGTAAATATCCCCTTCTTAGAAGCTTCTTCTCTATTATAAAAATCATTTATACTATACAATCCATACCATTTAATATGTACTGTTTCTATGAATCTCACCTCATTTTTAGACAATATTATAATTTCTGAATGTTCAAATTATTATAGGTGCATAGTCTTGATTACTTGAATTATAAATTGTGCTTTTCAATAATACATTTTATTATTACTAATTTCAATATATAGTTTAATTAAAAATCTATATAAAAAACAAAGTGATGTCGTACCTAATATTTTATTTTTCACGATATTAAACTATTGTGAAAAAAGATAGAGCGATATGAAATAAAATATAATGTGTATGTACGTACATTTCTTTTTAAAAGAAATTTTGTAGTTTGCAACCGAATTACAAAATATATAGATTTTTGGAAACTAAATTGTTAAAAAGGACTACATAGTTTAGTAGCCCTTTTTAAGTCCAGAAATCTGTATGATTTATGTTTTTACCTGCTAACCTCCGTAATGCATTAATAAGCTTGTTTGGATTTTTAAATGAACAAAAAATATATCTTGCAAATAATGTAAAAACCATTTAAGTACAGCCTCTGTTTTAGGACTCCTGATCGTTATTTTTGTTAGTGGTATTATTATATTTCTATTTTAAAATATGATCCCCATATTATATGAGATTGTAGCAGGAGCAATGGGAGGATTAATGGCATAATGATTGGTATTATGATATCTCAATCCGAATTGTATATCATTGTAATACTATTAATGATATTGTTTACAGCTACTTTGGTTACCATGAGTCGATGAATTCGTAGTCAACCTGTAAGAATCTACTTCCTTATTTTTAGGTGTGTCTTCACTACTATCATTCTCTTGTTAATCGTATTTCACAATTGTCACTGTGCATCAGCTTGATACAATTGTATTAGATGGGGGCCAATACATATTATTAAAATTAAGATGGTTCAAGTCGGAGAAAGGACACTCAATGATTGTCTTTTCTTTATTTCTCAATACAAGAACTTTAAAAATATACTATTATTTAAATGCAAATTCCCTTTTGTGCAATGAGATAGTAATACCCAACAAAAGACCCACCTATTTCCGTAGGTGGGCCTTATCTTTATTACACAATACCAAATTATACTCTCATTTTTTTATAAACTTTATGCAATTATACATATCCATAAAAATTACAATAAATAAATATTACATATAGTAAAATAAAAATGTGGATACATTCTATAAAACAGATTCTTTTGAAAGGCGTAACATATCAATTATTATAGAAAGTGTGGCGTCACTCTAATACTGATCTCAAATCTCTTGTATTTTGTAAACTAACAATCTGGTGTATATAGACGATTCTGTTTTATAGGATGTGTTTACAGGTATAACAAAGGGATAATACGGATAAGTTTATACTAAATGAATGTGGTTCAAGTCGGAGGAAGGCACCTTAGGGTGTCTTTTCTTTATAAAAAACTAATTCACTTTTTCCTTGTATAATTGCTCATATTACTTATAACTTATATGCATTTTTATAAAAAAGTATCGAGGGTACCCCAAATGGTAATTACAAAGACTCCATTTTAAAAGAATATTAAATAAAATAGAGTCTCTTGTTAGAAATCTGAATTTAATTTTTATACACAACATATTCTTCAAACCAAAACAGAACTTCAATAGGCACTTTTAAAACCTTTGCTATATCATAAGTAAGTTTGAATGAAGGATTATATTTTCCATTTTCAAGATTGCCAATTGTTTCCCTTCTAACACCCACCTCTTTGGCTAAATCTTCTTGAGACATATTTAACCTAACTCTATATTCTTTTATTCTAGTCTTAAGTAGCATCTTGCATTCCTTTCTTTTCTCTACGCTCAAATATCTCTAAATTAATTATAAATGTGCCTAAAGGTATGAAAACTGAAATTATAACGAATAACCGAATTATATGTAAACTTTCTAATATAAAAACACTTAAGAGTAGTATACTGCCTAGTACTAGTGCTACGAAAAAAGCTCTTGTAGCGGCGATCCGAACATGCAGCATAAAAAGCTCATCTGGTACTACTTTTGCATATGCGAAGAAGAAGAAGAAGAAACCGAAAAAATAATATGCCCATGAAATATTACCTAAAAATGTAAACGGACCTAAAAAACCAAGAAGCCCTAAATATGCTAATTTATTTTTCATACAAACCCCCTATGTGATATATTTCTCTCTTTATGTTATAAATATATCACATAGACATGATAATAAAAAGGACTGAAAACAGTACAACGTCTTTATAAACGTCATGAATTCATCTAAAAGTTACACCAATATTACTTAACGTGGTAAAATAATAGTTGGATGGGAATCCAATACATATTATTAAAATTAAGATGGTTCAAGTCGGAGAAAGGACACTCATTGAGTGTCCTTTCTTTTTTAACAATATTCAGGTTCATATAACCCGTATAACTGTCCACCCTTTGTAACAGTTCCTTTTAAATAATGTTTTATTCCATCTTTTATCACTACCATAGGCATATCTTCTTTTTTAGCATAAGGAAAAGCCTTATAATCACATGATGCAGCAATTGACTTCTTACTATTATTCAAATTATTATCAGTATCTACAGCTGCGGATGCTCCTGTAGCACCAGACAGCATAAGCCCAGTTGCTAAAGCCCCTAATACTAATTTCTTAAACATAATAATTCCTCCTCAAATATTTTTATAACTTGCACTTTAAATGTATCACCTTTGTAATTTTTGTAAATATTTTGCATATGCAGAAATATTTGTTTGAATTTTAGTAATTTTGGGATTTAATTTTATCAACTGTAAAAGGGAGGGTTTTAGAACAATATGTAATAATGCATAATATATTGGTCGGATATTATGATATACTCACAAAGAGCTGATACAAAATTTCTTTAGATTGGAAAACTAAAGTCTTATCTACCTATGGAAAAGGCGCCTAATGGCGTCTTTTCTTTATTTTCAAAAGGACCTGCTCATTTCTTTCTTCAAAACATAAGGTAAAATGAACCCGTTAAAATCCATGCAATGAATCCGAGTTTTCCCCCCTTATCTAAAGGAGGAACTATTGTTATGGGATATGGTGGTAGTTGCGGCGAAGGCTGCGGTTTTGCTGGAGGATTTGCTTTATTAGTTGTATTGTTTATTTTGTTGATTATTATTGGCTGCAGTTGCTTCTGCTAAAAAACTATTGGAAAAGACACTCGAATTGATATGATCCCCTTATAGTAGACAGTAAAAAGAAAGCACATTAATCTGTTTACTATGGAGGGGATTTTTCTATGGGCAAAATTAGAGTAACTTATGATATAGAATTTAAGAAAAAAGCAGTAGATTTATACTTGAAAGAAGGAATGGGATACAAAACGGTTGCTAAAGAATTAGGAATTGATCACTCGGTAGTAAGACGTTGGGTGAAACACTTTGAAGCTGAAGGTATCAAAGGACTAGAAGAAAAACGTGGTAAAACGAAAGGTCCAGGTATAGGTAGACCAAAAAACAATCCAGAAGATCCAGAAGCTAAAATGAAACGATTAGAAGCGGAGAATGCAATGTTAAAAAAGCTCTTAGGGATGTAAAAGGAGGAGTGGAATCTGTACCAAAAACGAGGAAGTTTGAAGCTATCAAAGGGCTATCAGAAAAAGGTTATGCAGTTACCATTCTATGTGATATCGCTGGAGTAACTAGAGGTGGGTACTACAAATGGATTAAGCGACAGTTGACGCCTTCTGAAAAACAATTGGAAGATACCGAAATAAAAAAGAAGATATTGGAGTGTCATAAAAAACTTAAAGAGATTTATGGATACAGGAGAGTACAAGTTTGGCTGAAAGCCACTTATAACCTTCATTTTAATCACAAACGTATACAAAGGTTGATGGGTGAACTAGGTATCAAAGCCATTATTAGGAGAAAACGACCTTATTACGGGAAGAAAGAGGCTTACGTGATTTCAGATAACCATCTGAACAGGGATTTTCAAACTTCCAAACCAAACGAAAAATGGGTAACAGATATTACCTATTTGATTTTCAATGGACAGAGATTGTACTTATCCGCTATTAAAGACCTATACAACAATGAAATTGTTGCCTATGAAATTAGCCGTAGAAATGACCTGAAACTAGTACTAGACACACTTAAAAAGGCAAGAAAAAAACGAAACGTGAAAGGGATTCTCCTGCATAGTGATCAGGGGTTCCAGTACACATCTCGTCAATATCATCAACTACTCAAAAAATATCAGATGAAGGCTAGTATGTCCAGAAAGGGAAACTGTTGGGACAATGCTTGTATAGAAAGCTTCTTCAGTCACTTTAAGTCAGAGTGTTTTCACTTATACTCTTTTCGCACAGCTGATGAGGTTAAGTTTGCTGTGCGCAAATATATACACTTTTATAATCACCAAAGGTTCCAAAAGAAACTAAATAACCTGAGTCCCTATAAATATAGAACTCAGGTTGCTTAGTTGTGTTTTTTGAATACTGTCTACTTGACAGGGGTCACTTCACTTCTTGGTTGGCCAATAAAACCTTAATAAAATGGTCAAAGTCCTGCTCTGTTTCGTTTTTCAGCTCTTGATCCACTATAGGATTCTTTACGATATAATTTATTCTTCCTTGCTTCCATTTTGGAATTGATAATATATCAGATTCCTTCTGTAGCATCTCCTTATACCGCTGTAGCATAAATTCACTACGATAATTTTCTGGTGCTTCTGTATATCCCTTTAGTAACGGATACGTATAGCCATCATCATATAGATTCTCTATATAGTTCACATCAATCCGTAGTTCATTTAAATAAGCAGCTAAAAGATGCGAAACGAAGGTAGCTCCACTTCTTCTACTCATACTGGCCACAACAATTGTTCTTCTAGGAATAGCAATACCAATTTGCTTCTCATATACCGGCTCAAAAGCCAATTTATACTGTTTTTTAATAATTGTTGCTTTTGGCGTTTCCTCCTGAATAGACTTACGCTTTTGTTTGTTTTTAAATAGTTTGGATTTAGAGGCAGATTCATTGTTGCTACCTCCCTCTAATTCACTTGATACTCCCTCTTCTTCCTCACCAACTGGAACGTCGGGCAATTTCGTTTGTTGCGGCGCCTGACTTGCTCCTACAATCTCCGCTACATTTTTAATATCTGATTTCTGCAGCAACTGCGGGATGACTTTATTATCAATATCAATTTTACGAGAGTTAAAAATGTCATAGATACCTAGATAAATCAGTTTCGCCAAAAACTCATCATCATTTTCACGCTCTGTAAATACCACTATACGAATATCCCGATTAAAGCGAATATCTCTTAGTTTCTGTAAGATAATCAATTCACGTTTCTCTTCATGTCCCGTACCAATAAAATCCTCACGTAAATATGCCGTATATACAGTATCACTAATAGCTAAAACGATTTTTTCCCCATAGTTAACCTCCTACAAACTCTAACGTTGGATTAAAATCATGTTTTCAATTGGAATTTGTGCCTGAAGATGAACCTTCCCAATAATCTCATTCAGAATATACTCCATTTCAACTTGTTCCATTGGACGTGGAGCCCCAAAATCAGAACTTAGTTTTACTCGTATTTCTAATCGGTCTTGTATCTCATGTAAAGGTGTATCAAGATATAGAATGCTGTAGTATAAAACACCATCTTCAATATTTTTTGAATCATATCCTTTGTTTGATGAATAAATGTAACCTCAGCAACCTCAATAAAAGGATCATCTATCGTTACTTTGCTATTCCAATTTAGATTCCAAATCTCGCAATGTTGTTCTGCATGCACAACAACTCCATTTATTGAAGGCGTAATAGCAAAAAGACGATCTACAGGAACTTGGGTTAACGAGGTAACATCACCTTTCTCTAATTCAAAACCTTTTTCCAATCGCTCATGTTCAAAAGCACATTCAGCACCAGCGAATGCAATTTCACAAAATACTTGTTCTAGTAATGGACGAATCCCCTCATATGTTCGTATGGCAAAGACACAAAACTCCTGTGTTTCATCTGTTCGAATAATTTCGTATAATTCAAATTCAGATGCATTCGCTAAGGTAAAAGGAAGATCTTTCATAAAGTTCGGATCAGTATATAAATTATCTGAAATTTGTGTTTCAGGATGATGTATAAACTCTAGGCAAAGTTGATACCCTTTTAAAAACGCATTCTTAGCTGCTGCTGGGAATAAAGTTTCGAAACGTTTTACATTGTTTTTAAATTTTTGTTCTTCAACTTCGTTATTAAATTCTCTTTCTTGTAGAATATTCGTTCTATTACCTAACTGCAAAAAATAATGATTTATCATACGATTAATACTTTTCTCAAATGTTGTATTATCCTCACAATACTTTGTAAATCTCTTTTTACTCAAGGTTACAATTTCATTCATAGCTCTGGATTCTCCCTCTCAAATGTTATATATACAAAAAAAGACACACCAATGGCAGGTTATGTGCCTTCGGTGTGTCCGTTTAGCTAGAAATTAAATCCATTAATTTGTATATTAATCTTGAATAATTGTCATTCACACATAAGAATAAAGCTATAATTTTTAAAAGTCAATAGCTTTATTGCATCCTTGTGCACATATATCTATTTCTCTTTCTCTATACTTCCATGTATCTAAACTCAAAAATACAGTTAATTACACAAACTTCTATATTAATCAAACAATTTTTAGAATAATACAATATACAGAAGATTATTTACTTAAAATCTGCAATTATTATAAAAAAATCTCGTAATATTATTTACGATTAAATTTTTAAAACTACTTAACATACAATCGCCCCCATATTAATATTATGTAAACAATAAAAGCCCATTTTATTAAGTACACTCACATTCATATATAAGCCGACATTAATATGTAAAGAAAAATCCAAGGGTAATTGTTAATTTCATATCAACATTTTAATAGAATAAGTATGTATATTAGATATCATTAACATCTTATAAGATACACTTCTTAATAGAAAAAATTATAAATAACCATCTGTTAATAACAATATACATTTAGATTTTTATCACTTTCATTTAGAAAAACTATTACATTTCAATAAATTCTTTTAGCACACTACTATATTTAAGAAATTACTCCAATAGATCTGGAGCTTTCATACAAATAACTATAATCTTTATATACAATTGAACTTTCCAAACTCCATTATCTCTGTTATTGATGTCATATGAACAAGAAAAAACCACTTTTTATCAAAAACTCACATTAACATATCAACTGACATTGATATGTTAATAAAAAACCAAAGAGAAATGTTAATTTTATATCAACAGTTTTTTATGCAATAAATACAAATACTCATCAACAATCTAAAAAACGTTTTGACAGTAATATTATTAATAGCTATTGATTCTGTAATATAAACATTTAATAAATAAATAAATTAATTACTTATTAACAAAATATAAAACTTCTAATCAAATACAAATTTCAATCTATTAATAAACTATCACATTAACATTTTATTCTTTTAGTTGACATGAAATTGACAACAGAATATAGTACAATACTTAAATTCAATCTTATGTTAATGATAGTGGTACGGATATTTGCAACAGATTCAACCAATAATTATTTATATGTTAATTATACACACTAAATTAAACAATTATACATTCAGATTCTTGTCACTTTCATTTAAACTAACTTTTACATGTCATTCAAATCATTTAGCGTACTACTATATTTAAATGATCACTTCAAGAGACCTGGATCTTTTGTACACAAAACTATAATCTTTATATGCAATTGAACTTTCAAAACTACATTATCCCTGTTATTGATGTCATATGAACAAGAAAAACCCCCTTCGAAATACGCACTCACATTTACATGTCAACCGACATTGACATGTAATCACAAACCCTGCAGTAAATGTTGATTTCATATCAACGAATTTGATGCAAAAAGTATAAATACTCATTAACAACTCTATAGGGAAACGCTTTTTAAATAGAAACATTGTTAATAGCTATTAATTCTGTAACTTGAACTTATAATAAATTAATTAATTACCACAAGATATAAAACTTCTAATCATGTACAAAGTTCAATCTATCAATAATCTATATTCTATTGTATTTACATTTCATTCTTTTAGTTAACATGAAATTGACAATAGAATATAGTGAGGTGTTTAAATATCAATCTCATGTTAACGATAGCAGTGTAGATTTAAGGGATTATACATTCAGATCCTCGCCGCTTTCATTTAAACTAACTTTTACATGTCAATCAATCCTTTTGCGTACTACTATATTTAAATGATCACTTCAAAAGACCTGGAGCTTTTGTACACAAAACTATAATCTTTATATACAATTGAACTCTCAAAACTACATTATCTTTGTTATTGATGTCATATGAACAAAAAACAACCTCTTTGCAAAGCGTACTCACATTTACACATCAACAGACATTGACATGTAATCATAAAACCTAGAATAAATGTTAATTTCATATCAACATCTTTAATACATTAAGTGTAAATACTCATTAATAATCCTATAAAAAACAGTTTACAATAGGGATATTGTTAATAGCTATTAATTCTGTGGCATGAATTTATAATAAATAAATTAATTACTAACAAGATATAAAACTTCTAATCATGTACAAAGTTCAATTTATCAATAATATATATAAAACTACCGTATTAACATTTTATCCTTTTGGTTAACATGAAATTGACAATAAATTATAGTAATGCGTTTAAATATCAATCTTATGTTAATAATAGGAAGGTAGATATTGGTAATGGAATCAATTTATAATTAATCGTATGTTAGTTCCTTCACTAAATTAAGCAATATTACAGAGTGTTAAAAGACTTATTCCGTTAATTTGAATGAGCTTTTCATATATTTGCCCCCCTTATAATTAGGGTGCTTTAATACGAACACCACCAATACAGCGATAACTAATGATAGTTCGGTTAACAAGACATTGATATTTATCTACCAAAAACTTTTTCTATGTTAATCTCATATCTCATGTTAATGTCAGTAGGGGTTAGAACTCCGTCCAAATTGGATTATTTCCACCTTTAACAATAGCTATCCTGTTGAAAATTAAACAAATGACATCTTGGAATTATTTGAAAATCACAAATGTTAACACAGCGACATAAATCTATCTCAAATATTCCATACACTATTAAAATACTCGTAAATATCATATTGATCGTGACATAGAGTGAACATTGAACCTCAAAGTCGATTCACATCAATTCTAATCCTATATCCCTAGCTATATTTGCTCTTATAAAAACTACTAATTTGGTAATATTATTACCTTTTTTTCTAGCTATTATACATTACAATTTAAATTCCCTAGCTTACGTCGGCTTATTTTTCCGCACTATCATTGATTATCTCCTCATAACTTGTTTACAAAATACCTATATTTCCTTATCATTAGTATTAAGTAACGTGTTTTGTTAATCTCATGGCAACTATCAGTAATCTTGCTAACATAAAAGATAACGGTATCCATTGATAGAACATTGCCATTTATATACTTTGAGGTAACAATAGCATCAACAAATCAAGCGTATTCTATATCAATAATCAATGTTCTGTTAACAAACATTCAATTACATGTTAGTTTTATATTTCATGTGAGTTACTGAATACATAGGGATTTTCATACATATTAGCGAAATAATACCTAACATGTTAATCTCAGTTCACATGTTAATTTCAAATTGAATGTTCATGAGTTGATTTTTAAGGAGGTTGTTACTATGATTGAACAAAAAAACGAATCACAAGACCATCAAATTAACGATGATGACATATTAGATGATAATATTTTTGAAAAGGCATGGCGAATAACTGAATTCTCTAAACTAGTTGGACGTCATCACAATACCGTTTATAATTGGTTCAATATTTTAGAGGAAAAAGGGCTCCACGAAACGTTAAGAACCCAAAATACAAATGAAAAACTCTATAATACATTAGATCTTGAAATTGCTCTATTTATTAAGCAGAAAAGGGATGAGAAATGGTCTTTAGATGCAATTATTGACCTATTACCACACCAATTCGATTTAAGACCTGTATCACTAGAAAATCAATCAAATGAAGTGTCTACTGAATTAAACCTTCAGGCCACTGCAGAAATCATTGAAAAAATGGTAGCTAAACAGTTAGAAGCAAAAATAAAACATATTGAGTCTCGTTACGAAGAGAGGGTAGACAGTATACTTAAACAGTTACCACAACCCGAAGATGCAGAAACCATAAAATTACGACAACGCCAAGATAGACTTGATAATTTCATTATTGAGCATAGGGCACGTCAGGAGTTAAGAAAGCAGGCAGAAGGCCTGTGGAATAGTAAAGCTGCAGAGGAACGTACTAGAAAGGTAGGATGGTTTAAAAAAGAGGAAGATTTGGGTAAAAAACAACTCTTCATTGAACAGTATATACAGGATAATATAATTGATTATATAAAATCTCTTATGAATTCTGTGGAATAATAAAAAAGTCTGGAACTTAGTCCAGACTTTTTTATTATTTTGTAGTACCAAACATCTTATCTGGATCTAGAAAATCTGCTAAATCTTCATCTTCATTTGCTCCAGCATTATTATTTACTTCGTCACTACCCATATCGATAAAATCTCCAAATGCAAAACCTAAATCCTCATCCTCATCAATACTCTCGATAGTACTAATTTGAGACTTTGTAAACTGAATTTGGCTTTGTCTTTCTTTAAACTCATTAAATTCTTCAACTAATCCTTTAGATAATCTCGATGGTAATGCATCAGTTTTATAGAACGTATATACACTTCCTAAGAAATCATTTTTACTTACCAAATATCCATTAAAAACTGTACCATTTATAGGTAGATTATTTGAAACTTCTACCTTAGCATCATCCATAAAGGAATCATTAATGTTTTTTTGCTCATCTAAGATAGCAAGCATACCAAAATGATGTACTTTTGACGCTTCTACAGAACCGTCGTTATTCTTCTTCATCAAATCAATTGGGGGATGGAAAGAGCTACCTCTTAATGATTCTTGGAACATCTCGATAATTGCATGGCTATTTTCTATCTGGTTCATATTACGTGAAACCTTATTAATTACTAAACAGCCCGTTTTCTCAAGTAAAATACGCTTAAAGTCTTGAGAATCAAGTATTACAGATGTACCAGATCCATTGGCAGCGGTATTTAACTCATGAATGATTTCACTAATGCGTTGATTTGCATAATCTCGTGAATTGGCGATACCTTTTTTCTCATTTTCATTTAATTCCTTAAATTCATCGTAGAAGTGCTGGTTATCAGCAAATACTACAAAGGCTACACCTTTGGATTTATCATTTGCTAATTTCCAAATCTCCTGTGAAAATTTATTTACTTGTCGTAATACATCCGGCCCATCTGCTCGGACAGGAAGTGTTACAACAATCCCCATTTTAATAAAATCTTTGCGCTCAATAGCATTTTCAAAGGCAATTCTCGCAAACTTTGCTTGATTTGCTTTGATTTCAGACATTGGATATTGCTGAGCAACTTTTTGTAATTCTTGTCTGATTACTGGTTTATTATGAAAAGCCGAAAATTCTTCAATAGCTTTAATGATTGTAGAAGTTCCTGTTCCTCCACCTAAACCTGCAAAGAATAAAACAAGTTCATCAGAAGGTCTTACACGTTCAGTAATAAATTCTTTTAATTTATCTTTTGCTTCCTCATTTGAATCAAGAACTTTTAACGCACGCTCAGGGTTCTTACCTAAACCACCTAATTTAAGTGAAACTTGATTACTTTTTGGTACATTTTTTAATTCAGCTAGATCTCCATCATTACTATTTAGTGCTAAGCAATTATATACTGCTGTGCCATCTGTATGTGTATATTCCGCAAATTTATCTACCATTCTAGTACCAGCTTGACCAAATCCAACCATTGTCATTTTAACTGCTACTTCATTTTTCAAGAAGTTTTTTGCCATTATTTTATCTCTCCTTATTTACCTTTTTTCTTTTCCCTAACTCAATAAGTACTTGTTGCCCTCTATAAGTTGAGATTAAAAATTTATATGGATGCATAGTCTTTTCATAGATTAAAGACATTGATGATAGCGTACTCACACTTATTTCTGCTGAACGTCTAGATATATTCGTACGTTCAACTTCTAATGAATAGGATTTACCTTTTTTCTTCTTTACTCTCCTATCAATAACTACATTTTCCACTATTTCATTAATCGATATGCCTCTCATGTACTTTGTCTCTTGAAATTGTTTATTTACTACGTTTCCTATGTATAGAAATACACTGTAGAGTATCTCATCTTGTTCAAGTATATCAGCAAACATGTTTACTACTTCATCTGCAAACTTGATTGTTTGATATTTTTCACTTAAAACCTCGTTCAAGTTGTCCCCCCCTTAAAGCATTGGTTAATTATTCCTAGAAACATAGTACATCATTACACGTTGTATATCAAGTCATTATAAATAAAACTTATATATAGGACTTATATATAAGCCCTATATTAATTAAATCATAAAGAATCTATGTTTTATAAGGGTTTGTATATACAGCGTACATATAACGCGTATATATGTTATATCAATCTTAAATTTCATGTGATTTACATTTTAATTAAGGTTAATAAAACACTATAGAAAAAACTGATGAAAATACATGAAAAATCACTTCTTTTCATTAACATGAAACTCTCAAAAAATATGTATACGACTTATATATAAGATTTATATATAAGTCGTATACATAAACGCTGTTATAACAACAATAAATTAAATTTTATTCACAAAAATTATATGATATTATTTTTTATAAGCTGTATAAATAAGTTTTATATATAATTCTTACTTATACGGCTTATATAAATCACATCTAAAATATTCAAACACCTACTATCATATGCGTGTATATATGTTACTAAGGAGATTTCATGAAGATCTTATAACAATTCACACTAAGTTTTTTTATTACTTAGTTGTTTTGAAGGAATCTATCTCTTATAAGGACGATAATTGTTAATGTTATGTTAATGCGCTGTTCTTTACCTAGTACTTGTTAGTTCACATGAATGTATATGTTAACAAAAAAATATGCTCCATGCCTCATTTGAATACAATTCCTTGTCAATTTCAGTCATTCTTAGAAAGCCATTAGGAGAGGCTGTTAATTTCATATGAACAACAAAAATCATCTCAAATTATAATTAACATGTTAAAAAAAAGTCCAAGGTTAAGCTGATTGATGCAATAGTTCTGAAGGTCCCTGTAAATAATCTTTTAAACTAAGATATTCTAATAGTATTATGTTAAAAAATTGCATCACTGCTATGAAAAAATAACATTTATGTAAATGGAATTATTAACAGTAAGTTCTTATTAACATCAAAGTGATACTTACATTACACTAAAAGTCTTATTAATTTAGTAGGAATGATGATAGCAATTAGAACTTCATATAAAATTAACAACTAATTAATTTCATGTGAATGGAACCTTCATGTTAAGCACATGTAGACACATTTTTTACGTACTAACGATTTAGTAGAAACACTCATTAATTTTTTGTCTAAATGAATTAATAATTATAATAAGATAAAACACCTAAAAGAGTAAGCTGAATTTTTGCAATGAATCAGTAACAAAAGTAGGAGAGGGCACTTCAACAAAGAATTTACTTTCTAAAAAAATATAGAGAAAACTCCTCTTTGTTATCAAAAGCCTCTTTATAATTCTTGAATAATTGTAATCAATCAAAATGTTATTATTCCTATCTAATAAATGTTAGGACGTCATAACATTATTTTTATAACAAAATTTCATTATAACTTTTGTTAGATGTCTAGTAGTATATCGGCCTAACAACATGAAAGATTTAGTAGATTCATATAAACCCATAATTTTTAATAGATTTATAATAGTAGTTACCATCCCAACTCTGGTGTACAAAATAGGGTATCTCTGAAAAGCAAAACCTCTTATTCATATTTTCTTATTTTACAACCACTACATCAATGTAATATTATATTAAAAATGATAAGTATTTAATTTAAGTCTAATTCAATATAAGAGGTGTATACTTTGTCCGGAGAAGTGTATAAATATAAACGTCCAGGTACCAAAAAACATTTTCACTTAAAAGAAGCAGACGTTTTTATGTTAACAGTTTTATATTACAAAAGAGCTCTTACAACACGACAAATCACAATGTTATATAGTGCATTTGAGGGAAGAGAATGTTCTGAAGCTAGCATATTTACAAAGCTTGATCGATACTCACAATACGGAGCTATGCTAACTAAAAAAATAGATAAAAGGGATGACAGCATTACGAAACGCGCCTTATTTTCCTTAAAAGAAAAAACAATTGAATTTTTAATGGGGATAGGGAGAATTCCCAAAAAAAGTTCCAAAAGAAGGTACTCACGAGCAACTTCTTTTCACACAGTATGTTCACGCGAAGTCATTATGCGTACTCTTCTAGCGACTGCAAAGAAAACTCAAACCAATGAATTATTATATAAAATGGATATTCGTTCTTTTTACCAGAAACAAAATATGAAAATTGAGGATGACCAGTTGCCTTTGATTCCTGATGAACATATTTCATATCAAGGTAAAAATATCTATATCGAGATGGATATGTGTAAAGAAACAAATACTACCTTAGTTGAAAAAGTAGGTAAGTACATAGAATTCGCACAAAAAACGAATGAGAATATAACCGTTGTTTTTGTTATGTACGACAAATCTATGTTTCTTGCAGAAGATGCTGAACCACCATACGTGCGGATGAAAAATCTATTATTTTCTATGCGGAAATATCATAAAATTTTAATGAATCAAACCAATCTACATGTACACGTCTGCTCACTTAAAAATGCTGGAGATGTAATTTCAGATATCATCCTTGGAAAAGATGATAATCAAAACTTCGAACAAGATATTCTTTTATCTTTATCTCAACGTACAGTAGGAGATGCCGATTGGCGTTACGCATTTGTTGAAAAGGTTCAAACTTTCAAAGAACCAATAGACGGAGGACTTCGACGAACGTATAGGAGAGATAAAGATGTGATCCAAGATTTCTTCTTTATTTTCGGAAATGAAAATGATTACCGGATGATTGCTAGACTAGACGATGTCATATTTTCAAGAAAAGAAGGAGACGAAGGCGTTCCACTTGTTGTTATTTATCCGAAACGTGAAAAACCTAGAGATATTCTTTTAATGAACGCTTATCACAACGTTCTACTGCTATCCTTACAAAATGAAAGTGTCACTATAGAAGCGGATGAACAGATCCTGGTACGTACTGCAAATAACATTCATCCGAAAAGACGTAAACTTGTAGAATTATATTAATCTATTATTTTCTATATAAATCTATATAATTTTATTGATTTTTTATTATTTAAAGTGTTAGAATAACGTTTGAACATATAATGAAAACTACAATCAAATCAGAACATATGAAATTAAGGCAAGCGACACACGCTGTTTTTACAGTGGGTGTCGCTTGTCTTTTTTTATATGGAGAAAGATGGAAAATGATAATGAATTTACAATTTGCAACAACAACGAATGGGGGAGTGCTCTCTGCAAGAGAAGCATTTAAGAACCCAGAACTTGTACTTAAACATATTACAGAAGAGGGTGCAACGTTTTATGTTTCTCTACAAGATATCCAAGTTCCAGGAAAGCCAAATTACTTTTGGTACGATGTCATAATTGAAACGGCAACAAATAAAAAAATAGAGGTGAATATTGCAGTACTTTCTCAAGAAGAATATGACCAACTATGTGAAAGAAATAGTATTGATTTATATTTAAAACAAACCGAAGATGCGGCGAAATTCTTTTTAGAAAAATCAAAAGAGCAATTTAAACCTGAATTCAATAATCGCTTCACATTCCATCATAAAATTAAAATATACCTGTAAGATGTAGGTGATTTTCTATGGGGACACTTAAACAACGGTTACCGTTATTTACTACACTCACCTTAATTAGTGGATTTATTTTTTCATTTGGATTCGGTCTAGTAAACTACATAAAGTTACTTTACTATGCATTTGAACCACCGTCTTATCCTATAGAAATTACATATATACCGCTTATTTTAATGTTCTTCTCTTTACTATTAGGAGAATTTAGCTTTAGGTTTTACAGCCGCATTCCTGCTTTACATGTCAAAAATGGAAATTTGTTAATTTTAATTACCTCTCACATTGCAGTTGATATCCAATTTTTATGGTTTGCAACTGCTCCGATCCATGCAAAGGTTATTCCTTATCTCACGGATAAATCAAAACATATTAATTTTGGGGAATATGAGGCAATAGGCCAGGTCTTAACAGGAAATTTTCACACACTCACTTTGATTTTTGTATTTTTACCTACAGTATTTATGATTTTGTTTACACTTTGGTATAGTGGCCATATTGTTCGTTACCGAGGGGAGATATTAAAGTGGGCACAAAAATACGAATATAAAAATCACAAGTTACAAAAATGGTTTGATAGCCAAGAAGAACAAATATATCCTGATGTAGAAATTGGGCCTCATATTGAGCATAAAGAGATGGTTCGTATTAAGGGGAAAGATAGAACGCTAAATGGAATTATTATTGGTCCGATTGGTTCTGGTAAAACATCAAGTTTAATTATTCCTATGATAAATCAAGATTTACACTGGATGGTACGTTTCATAAATAAGTTTGAAACAGCGTATAAAAAGAATGATTATGATACAGAAGAAGTAAAAGGAACATTTTTAAATGGTGTGACTGTTATTGAACCTAGTAATGATTTATGTCAAAAAGTATTTAAGTTGGTACAAGTACATAAGATCCCTGCAAGTTCTGTTTACTATATCGATCCAACTAATCCTGATACCAAAAATATAAACATTCTGCGAGGACCAGTTGATAAAGTAGCAGAGGTTTTCGCAATGGTTATTCAAGGTTTGTCTGAATCTAACAATGCGTTCTTTGAACAGGCCCAGCGTAACCACCTTAAACAACATATCTATTTACTAAAACTACACAACCCACAAAAAGATGTTACCTTCGACGACTTAATTGAGATGTATGATGATGTAGAACGTGTCCATCGTATGCATAAGCTTTTAAAGGTCCAAGTAGAGAAGTTATATGATTTTGTTCAAAACGGGGCTGCTTCACGTGACCAAAAAAATGAATATAAAATTATAAAAGGTATTGATGAATGGTTTGATAATACCATTCGTGAAAAAACAGGCTTCCAAGGAGAACCAGCAGTTTATAAATCAGGGAAACATCGCGGACAACCAATGCATTATGACAGAGAAGAAGAATATGTTAAAGGTTTACGTAATATCTTAAAAGATTTGGCTTCAAACGTTTTAATACGACGCGTTTTATTTGGAACATCTGATTTTGATTTCGATGTTCATGTGCGCCCATACGGGCATTTAGAGATTCAACTCTAGCAAAGTTGTAGGCTCAGGTCTCACAAAAGCCTATCATCAACCAACTTATCCGTGAAGGAAACTGAACGGGGAGTGTAGCATGTTGGTAAAGCCATAAGTTAATTAGTTACCAAATTACGACTGAATGGCCAGATGAAACGTATAGACAAGGATGAAAGCTAAACTGCTTAAACGATAGTCCAAAGGGGGATATCGAACCCCATGACGAAAGGTAACTAGTAACGTTATGTAGTAATGACCATTTTACCAGGTGTACGCTAAATGGTATAGAAGGACGAGGTCATCATCCTCAAGTCCCAGAGATCCATTACTAACTATCCACTGTAGGTGGAAAAGGACGAAAGTCGCATCCGACACTATAGCAAGCTCATCTCTAAATGTACTAAATGGGGATTACCTAAGTTGGAACGCCAATACAAACTGGCTATTAAGGATGATACCAAGTGTAAAACAAGGTATGTGGCTTATGAATATCCAATAAGGTAACGGAGTTTCCGTAGTAGTCAGAGATAGGGAAAGCCTATTACAGGGCGAAGGGAAACAGTTTATCAGTTTAATACAAATTAGGAAGGAGCGTGAGGCTCTATGAGAAATCCAAATGAGGTATTAAACAGCCTACGTACCATGGCTAGTAATACAGATTACAAGTTCAAGAGACTATACAGAAACCTGTATAATCCAGAATTTTATTATATGGCATATTCTAAGATATACGCCAAAGAAGGCAACATGACCAAAGGTACGGATGGAAAGAATATCGATGGAATGAGTATTGAAAGAATTAACACTCTTATAGACAAAATTAAACACGAGACTTACAAACCTTATCCAGCTAGACGGATTTATAGGAAGAAAGCTAATGGTGGTAAAAGACCACTTGGCATCCCTTCTATGGATGATAAAATCATACAAGAAATAATACGAAGTATCCTTGAGAGTATATATGAATCTACGTTCTCCGATGATTCACATGGGTTTAGACCTAAAAAGAGCTGTCATACTGCGTTAATTCAAATTCAAAAGACATATAGAGGGGTACGATGGTTTGTTGAGGGGGACATAAAAGGTTTCTTCGATAACATAAATCACCACTCACTTATAAATATCCTTAAAAGAAGGATTGATGATGAAAAATTTATAAGGTTAATTTGGAAGTTTCTCAGAGCAGGTTATCTTGAAGAATGGACATATAACAACACATTCTCTGGCACCCCTCAAGGAGGCATAATCAGTCCCATACTATCAAATATTTATCTGAATGAACTAGACAAATTTATGAAGATCTATAAACAACAATTTGATAATGGAGCAAGAAGAAAGACAAATCGTGATTATGCGTACCTTTCAGATAAGAAATACCGACTACGAAAAAAACATGAGGAACAATGGGGACAAATGTCAGAGGACGAAAAAAGAGAAGTTAAACTACAGTGGAACAAACTACACAAAGAACAGCTCTCTATACATTCAAAAGAACCTATGGACGAAAACTACAAAAGAATTGTATATACCAGGTACGCAGATGATTTCCTCATAGGAATAATAGGTAGTAAAGAAGACGCTATTCAAGTCAAAGAAAATCTTACGATTTTTCTTAAAGAAACCCTTGAACTCGAGTTGTCACAGGAAAAGACTCTCATAACCCATAGTGAAAAATTAGTACAATTTCTCGGTTATGATATTACAATCTCAAGAGAAGAAGCAATAGCAAAAACAACCCATAGAAGGACAAAAAGGGTATTCTCTTTCACACCTAAACTATACGTACCCAAAAACAAATGGATAAAGAACCTATTTCAAAAAGACGCACTAGCAATTGATAAAAATACAGGTACTTGGAAACCTAGACACAGAACCTATCTAAAAGATAATGACGACGTAGAGATTTTAAGTATCTACAACGCAGAAATTCGTGGTCTATATGAATACTACAAGTTGGCGAACAACGTAAGTGTTATAAATAAATACAAATACATAATGGAATATAGTATGTATAAAACGTTCGCTAGCAAGTACAAAAAAAGTGTTAAACAAATACTCAACAAATATAGAACTAATGGGAAATTTGGTATACGATACAAAACTAAAAACGGTGAAAAGATAAGATATCTTTATGACCAAGGATTTCGGAGACACATAAGTATAGATACCAAAACAGAAGTCGATATTCTCCCAAACACCTTAAAAATGTCTGGACGAACAAGTCTCATTGAACGATTATTAGCCGAAGAATGTGAAGTGTGTGGCAAAAAGAACCTAGCTATCGAAATACACCACATAAGAAAGTTAAAAGACCTAAAAGGTAAGAAAATGTGGGAGAAAATGATGATCGCTAGAAAAAGAAAAACCATGGCACTCTGCCATCAATGTCACATAGATTTACACTCAGGTAAGTTGGATTGATAAATGGAGAGCCGTATACTTGGAGACGAGTACGTACGGTTCGGGGGGGAGTACTTGGAAACCTATCATAGAAATATGATAAGGCGCTGGGTACTTACCCTACTTAGAGCAGGGGGGCATTTTACTTGTTAATACAGCGAAAGGGGAGTTAGCAGACCTTTCAAACGTATTAGGAAAATTTATATTATTAAGTATGCAGAATGCAGTATTCCGTAGAGAGCCAAACATCTCACCTTACCATCACATTATTGTCGATGAGTTTCCGGATTATGGTACGCCAAGTTCTCCTATAAACGCAGTGGCGTGAAATGGAGAGGCTAAAGTTAATAAAGCCTAACTATTTGTTCGAATTTTATGGGTGTAAACCCCATTCTAGGATAATAGCTCTGTAATCCTAGCCATGATACCCCTACATGCGCTAACTTCCACACAAGTTAGGGTCTGAAGTTAGGTAAGGTCGTAACCTGATGGCACATCTCACTACTGCCTATATGGTGCGGTGGTCCTTAAAAACAATCCTATGGTGACGAAAGAAATCCATGTCAGAAGCGCCGTTAGGGAATCCCTTCTTAAAGTGAGAAAACGGAAGGAATAACGGGAACGAGGATAGGCTTGTAATTCCAATCCTTGCGCTCAGTTAGTCTCGTAGTTACTAATTGAGTTGAACCAGTATGTTTGAGCTGATCAAGACTGGTGAGTACCGTCGGCGTAAAGTGGGCACCTAAGGGACTGTAAAACAAGGGATAGAACTTATGGAACTTGGGAAGCTTGCATTGCTATAGGGAGTGTGATCCTGCTTGAAGCAATGTAAGTGGCAGCGGTCGCGTAGTAGTGAAGAAACGGGGTAATGCCCGTGGAGCGAAAGCGACCAGTCGATTCAGAACAATACAATGGTAATTTCAAATGTCTAAATGAACCTCTTTCAAGAGTGGGAATTAAACAGCACATCGTTACAATCACTTAAACAACGGGGAGATGTAATGAGGATTAAAGGACATTTGATAGAAAATGAAACTCAGCTCAAAAATAAATTAGACCTAATATATCAAAAGGCTAAAGAAGAAAAGTCTTGTTTTCATGGCATCATAGAGCTCATGAAAAACAAGCAAACTATTAAAACGGCAATTCATAACATTAAAATTGTCTACTTATGTACCATCTATTCCTCATTTATCAAATGAGGATGTACAGGGACTTCAAATATATCGAATACATGAACTGGATAAATCCTATGTATTCCATTCTTATGAGGAATTGGTTAAGTTTAAGCAGCGTTTGACAGAAGAACAGTATGCCATACTCACTTTCATTGGTGTTCATACATCTGTTCGATTCAATCATTTATTATATTTATTCAAGAACAAATATTCACGTAAGAAAATAAATGATGCACTTCAAGGATTACTTTACTATTGTCTAATTGAAAAATGGCAAGTTGAGAGTTTTGGTATGGAGATCTTTGAAGAAACATATACGTTATCCGATAATGGTTATAAGCTCTTAAAATACTGGAAAGGCAATATGTTCTTCTTTGCTCCAGAGCGTCTTGATAATCACGGTAAATATGTTCATCTACGCTATTGGCATGATATAGACCTACTTTGCCACCTGCGTTATGCTCCTTCCTTTATAGGGCATATTATGCATCCATCTATTAGTAAAGGGGTTTTCACCCCTCCTTTAAGTTTTGCTGCGCAGGGCGGCATAAATCAAGAGTTTAATTTTGTTGTATACTCCACCTTATTAACAGATAAAAAGGATCGCCTAAGACAAATTATCGCTAGATGGAGAGATTTCGTAGAGTCAGATAAGGATGTTATCATGAAAGATTTAGGGAATAACCCTACAATCCTAGTTATTTATGTTTCTACTGAAAAACAAGCAAAGCAAATTAATAATGAACTACTACTCGATTTAATTCCTGGTAAAGTATTACTATGTATAGGAGAAACATTACATGTAGAAGGATTACAACATGCCTTTTATCAACCTCTTGCAGAAGGAAAGATTAAGCAATTAAATACAAAGCTATTCACAATAAACTAAGCCACCCTTACAAGCTATGAACCGCACCCAATTTGTTAGACACATAACTAACAATTGGAGGTGCGGTTTTTATTATGGCAAAATATACTTTTGAAATAAAACGAAATGCTGTTGAACATTATTTAAATACAAATGATTCCTTTAAAGTGACGGCAAGAAAATATAACGTGAATTATTCTTTATTAAAAGAGTGGGTAGCACGTACTAGAGAACAAGGAATAGAGTCTTTAAATTCTAAATGTACAAGATACGATGTTCGTTTTAAAATGGAGGTATTGAATTTTATGAATAATACAGGAGCTTCGCCCCTACAAGCGGCCGCTATGTTCAATATCCCATCAGCTCGTATCATTAGAAATTGGAAATCAATCATAGAAAAACAGGGGATAGATGCTCTTCGTAAGACAAGTAAGGAGAGTTCCACTGTGAAGAAAAAGAAAGCTATTACACCTAAGAAAAAAAGAAATAACGACTCTCAAAATGATTTACAATCAGAGGTTGAATATTTACGCATGGAAAATGCTTATTTAAAAAAGTTACATGCCTTAATTCAAGAGAAAGAAAAGTCACAGACAAAGAGAAAGCGTACATAATATTTGAGTTAAGGCACGAATATAAAATTATAGACTTAATTAAAGTATCTAGAATTGCTCGTAGTACGTACTATTACTGGATAAAACAAATGAATCGTGAAGATAAGTATAAAGATCTTAAAGAAAGTATTAAACAGATTTTTCATGAACATCAGGGGCGATATGGCTATAGACGAATCACACTCGAATTACGTAATCAAGGCTATATCGTTAACCATAAAACGGTTCTTCGTTTAATGAACCAATTAGGACTAAAATCATTAGTGCGCATCGCCAAGTACCGCTCATATCGTGGGAGAGTTGGAAAAGTCGCTCCAAACATCTTGAAACGTGATTTTAACGCCTCTAGGCCTAATGAGAAGTGGGTTACAGACGTAACTGAAGTTCATTTGTTTGGTGAAAAGCTCTATTTATCACCTATTCTGGACTTGTTTAATGGTGAAATTATTTCTTATAATATTGAAAAACGTCCAACATTTCTCTTAGTTGAAAAAATGTTAGATCGAGCTTTACAACGTTTGGATAAGGATGATACTCCTATTCTTCATTCAGATCAAGGTTGGCACTATCAAATGGATAAATATCAAAATACTTTAAAAGCACATAATATAACGCAAAGTATGTCCCGCAAGGGAAATTGTCTAGATAATGCAGTCATTGAAAATTTCTTTGGCTTATTAAAATCTGAATTACTTTACCTTAAAGACTTTGAAAGTATGGAACACTTTAAAATAGAATTAGAGAATTATATTCATTACTATAACCATAAAAGAATTAAAATAAAATTAAAAGGATTGCCCCCTGTAAAATACAGAGTTCAATCCTTATTAGTTGCTTAAAATATGTGTCCAACTTTTTGGGTCCAGTTCAAGTATGGATTTTACGAAATAATACTATTTGATGCTTGCTTTAACAACAATGATATATACAGATGTTGTTATTATTAAAATAAAATATACAAGAAAGGAGTAATACATTGCTACGCATACAAAGAGGGTACATGTACGATCCAGATGATAATGAAGTAATTGTAAATGAAATTTTTTACGATGCTGCTTCAGATAAAAAGCTAGGAAGTAAGATGGGGGTATTTTGTGCAGTAAAACTACCTACTGCTATTTTTCGGAAGGTTCAAGAAAATGAAAGTAAGTCCTATATGGAAAATATTGAAGTTGAAAAAGAAACTATTAGAGAAATACTTTTTTATTTAGACCAAAATCAAAAACCAGAAAAACTTTATTTTGAAATGCAGTACATAAAGTAACACCAAGAACCGAAAATAAGAGGGGATTTGTAGCAGGGGAAACAGGGACATTATTATTTAATACATATAACAACTGCATATAAAACCTCTTCTTATATTCGATCAATTAAAACAATTGAATACGATATTAAAATAGTTTAATATAAACGTATGTTTATTGTTTAATTGATTCCGTTTATTCCCACGCCTTATAAGTTGTGGTTGAGTTGTAGAAGCAAGTTGTATTCTTGTTTCAATTGTGAAAGGGCTTCTTTGAGCCGATTAATGTATCTAGCTTATTTTGCTATGCACATTTTCAATCGACTTAAAGAAGCCCTTTTTATGTTGTCTTTAAGTTAGGAATCACTTGTAAATAGACCTTTTGGGCTAATAATATGCTAAGTGAAAAAAGCACATATATTGTGCTTTTTTGTTTTAATTAGAGGAGGAATCATCATATGGAACTTTACAAATTACGGCATAAGAAAAAGAATGTGAGAGTAATATGTGCTCATATTTCTTATGAAGCAGTAAGTTTTATTTAAAGGAAACGTACATGATTGCGATTGTGTGGAATAGCTAAACTATCAAAAATTAAGTTCAACCGAACAAACTAAATTCATTCATAATGGATATGAAACATTAAGATTACTACAGGATACCTGTAATGAGATAAAAATTACTGGCAGTCCTTATACTCTTGTAGGAATAGTACAATAAAGAATGAATTCATATCCTAACTTTTTAGTATTGTTAAGACTTTTTGAATTCAAAACGAAAAAAAGATTTTAAAAGCCAATTTATGGTAGAGTAGATAAAGAATGGAATATACAAATTATGAACTAGGGGATTTATATAGAAATAAGGTACTCGTTGCAATGCTAAAAGCACACGGAATTAGAAAACGAAATGTGAGAGGAGCACTATAATATGATTACAGTTAACCGAGGATATATGTATGATCCAGATGATAATGAGGTCTTAATTACCGAAATTTATTATGAAGCTGCTTCAGATAAAAAGCTAGGAAGTAAGATAAGGAGTTTATCTTACACAGTTATTCCTAATGAAATTAAAGAAAAAATAGAAGCAGCTGATTCATTATCATATATGGAAAACATTGAGATGTCTCAACAATTGGCTGTTGTATATCAAGATGAAATTAACATGTATGGAAAACCGGAAAAATTGTACTTTGAATATACAAATATGTAAGAGGCGAGAAGACATTGAACTAATTGGTTCAATGTCTTTTTTTAATAAACTATAGAAAAAAAGACAGAACCGGATATGATATTTTTTCATTTTTGAGATGAAGGAGCTTTATGAAAGCATGATTCGAAATGATACCATTTCTTCTGGCTTGTTTAGCAGAGGCTGTGATTCGTTTCAATCCAGATTCTTTTTTAGCTAAGGATGAATCTAGCCTCTTATATTGGTGTAGAAATAACTTCAAAGGATTTCAGGGTATCTTTGATGATGGATTCTTACAAGATTTCTAGTAGGTTTCCGAATGCTCTATCAAGCGTTGCAGCACGTTGGAAAACAAGAGAAAAATATAAAACAAGGAGAAGAGAAACGCATGTATAATATAATCAAATCTCTATATAATCCTATTATCCGAGGGGTGATTCGGATTAACGAAGAAGTACAAAGTGAACTGAACCTATTAGTACAAAAAATTCGTGAAACCGTGTCTTCTGTCCAAAAAATCATCCTTTTTGGTTCTCATGCTTATGGCACACCAAATGAAGACAGTGATCTTGATTTTTGTATTGTTGTGGAAGGTGTAGGAGCAAGAAAAAGGGAGGTCATTAATCGTATCAATTGGGGTATTTACGACGTAATGGAAACACCAGTTGATATTTTAATGTATGGACCTGAAGAGTTTCAAGAACGTGCTAACCGCATTGTAACCATGAATCATAAAATTACACTGGAGGGGAAGGTGCTATATAAGAAATACTGAGTTTCTAAAAGATTGGCTATTTATTGCAAAATCTGATTTAGATTCTGCTAGTTACTTAACTCACATGAAATCTTAATTAATTAAAAATAGAGGGTATACATAAGAGAGAGTTCCTATAGAGAGGAACTCTCTTTTTCTATCTCAAAAAGTGGAGAAATGCCCCATAGCAAAATAATACTTTGCTATGGAGCTAATAATATAAGGACGAACATTTATACACAAAATAAAGAGGAAATGAAAAAAATCTATTTATCACGTGAGTGTTGTTTTGTAGGGTACAGTGGTAGTAAAGATAGTTCTATCATATCTGACATTGCTTTGGGATATGATTGCTCAGCTGCTGCTAGAAGATCGTAATTAGGTGTTTCACTGTCATATTTTTTAACGAATTAAAATTATTCGAAAATAAACATTATATAGTTCCACTAAAAGGCATATTTTTAAGAAGAAGTGGTACAATAAATGTGACAATATGTTCGGAGATATATACGCTTATTAACTAATAAGGGGGAAGTATGGAAATATTAAATGCATCTAAATCAGATTTAGAAGAAGTATCGCAACTTACCGGTCAAGCTTTAAATGAAGGGTCTGTAAACAGTTATACTGTCGATAATGCAAAAGCAACTAGCCTGATGGAAAAAGTATTAGCAAATAACGGTAAGCTCTTAGTGGTAAAAGAGTCTGAACAACTGGCGGGATGGGTGCTATTTGGCTCTCAAAAAGATAGTATCACTGATGAAGAAATTGGATTTATTTATGAGATTTATATTTTGAAGAATTATAGGAAAAAGGGATTCGCTAAAAGATTACTTGAAAAATGTATTACTGACCTAAAAACACAAGGTCTAAAAAATGTTCGTCTTGTTGTATATAAAGGGAATAAAGCTATTCAAATTTATGAGGAATTTGGTTTTATTGAGAATCGAATTGTTATGAATAAGGAGATTTAAGGTGAGTGTCCTTTTTGTACTGACGGAGGACATTATGGAATAACTCATAGAATTAAATGATTTTATTATTATATTTTTAAGTTTGGGGAAATATTTTACATCGAAAATTTAATAACTTTTAACCTCATTAAGCAACTTTAAAATCCTTGCTACACTTCATATGCAGCAAGGATTTATTTTTCTACATCAAAATTAAGCGAATTTGTTATTTCTCTATACAACGAGAATATTGTAATTTCATAGTTTCCCCATAAAAATGTAATTATTTAAACATCAGAATAATTATTTTTATTTTCGGTTGTATAGCTTTTAGAGTTTACCTTAAAGTCAATGATAATAGAGGAAACTAGAGTAAGGGTACATATACCTAACAAAACCATTAAACTTCTATACCCTATTTGATCTAGCAAAAATCCAATTAACACTAAACATAGTTGCATAATTGTTCGATCTAACATTGTTTTAAATGAAAAAAATCTTCCATGAATACTTGAAGGGACTTTTTGTTGAGCATATGTATATAAAAGGGGATTAAACATGCCGTATGCCAAACCAAATACACTAAAAGAGAAAATAGTTAGATAAAGGTTTGTGAATGATAATAAAATTTGAGCTATCCCCATCAAACAGCAAGCAAATAAAAGGATACGCACCTGTTTTTGATATCGTTTTATTACTCTTTTAATGAGTAATCCTGCAATTAATATACTTGTCCCTTCCATAAAATAGAGTATCCCCATGATTGAACCGGGTTGTCCCTTTCCAATTTCAATAACAAATAAATTAAAGCCAGAAATAAAGATTAGAGGGATAATGGATAACGTAAGAACTACTTTTATAGGATGATTATTTATAATGATGGGGAAAATATCCTTAAAATTAGTCTTGAGTTTTTTAGGATTCAATTGTATATCGTTTGGAATAACTAATAAAAAATTAATAAAGTATAAAATTACATAAGCGATGAGAGCAATGATAAATAATGTGTATAAAGGAGCGACTGTTAATAAAAGGCCAGCTAATACAGCTCCAAAAATTCTTGACAAAGTGATAATATTTATATTAATAGCATTAACCGTAATTAAGTCATCTTCTTTAACTAAAGTTGGCAATATTGTTTGTATAGTAGGGTTAAAAAATGAAGCAGAACAGCCAATTCCTATGCTATAGATAACCATCCAATAAATTGACCCCGTATATATAGCAACTAACATTGATAAAACAGATGCAATTCTCATCAGTCCGACTAATTGTAATACTTTTAATTTAGAAGTAGAATCTATATAACGCCCTGCATAAGGACCTATTATAACCCCAAGGACACCACCAATAACAAGAAAAAAAGCCTGAAGAACATGAGATTTTATATGTATTTGTAAAAATTGCAAATTCCCAATTGTGCCGAACCATATACCTAATTGAAAGACTAGTTGACTTCCTAATACAATACATAAATTTTTGTTATGTATGATGGCTTTAAAGGATTTCATTTTAAGTCCTCACCTCTAAACCTAAAATCTCTCCCATGATTTTTAGCTCCAACACTAATATGTCCTATTCCAGATAGTCCGCAAACAATTTCTTTTTCCTTATCTATAAATAGCCTTTCTTCTACTAATTCGTCTTTAAGATGGCCAGTGAAAAAAGCACCTAATTTTAACCATGAAGCAACTAAATAGAAAGTCTGACTTAGATGACCTACATCCATCATAATAATACGATATACCCTTGGACTCTTGTATTTCCACATAGGTCGTTCTAAACATGCTGTGTAAAAAAAGAGGACCGATGCATTTTTTACATATTCTTGACCTGCGGCCATATCTATAATATCTGTAATTTTTTCTTTGTTAATTACATTCAATGAATGATTTTGAACATTGTAGTGATATAACCCTTCTTTTATCCCTGTTACATTAGTTATATAAGGGTATACCTCAATAGGATGTCTAGCACCCCCAGAAGGACTTGTTTTAAAAAGATTGGCACCAACTCCAAAATCTCTTTTACAAGACTGTGCCCCCCAAACAAAATAAAGAATTGTAGATAATTCAATTAGGGTAATAGGTTTTTCTGAGAAAGAACGTATAGTTTGTCTTTCTAAGAGAGTCTCTAGGAATTTTCCTTCTTTTTTAAAATCAGGAGTAGGTAATGGTATTTCTTCTACATTGTCATATATTTTATATATAGATGGTGCTTTTATATTTTGTTTCTTATTAACCAATCTTTCATAGTCTTGATTTACATCTAAATAATTATCTTTATGGAGTAACCTTGTATTAAAATGAAAATATTTAGCTGGAGTTCCCCATTCTCTCCAATTTTCAAGCTTCATATCTTCTAGATTTTCTTTTTCTATTAATATATGAACTTCTTGAAGGCTTTTAATTATTTCCATCATTTCGTTTCTTGTTAAAGATGAAGCTCGATCTTTCTGTAGCTGTAGATACGCACTATCAGGATCATTCCATTCTTTAAATAATCCTAAAATAGGGAAAACCGAAAGCTCTAAGCTATATTGTTCGTGTCTAATAAAATCATCTATCATAAGATGACCATTTTTCCAAAAATAAATCATATTTTCGGATATTTTTAACTGCATATCAATGTCTCCTAACTTAAAAAATATGTATCTCTTTTTTTAACGATAAATGACTGCCCCTAGTAGGACAGTCATTTAAGCATTTTTAATTATTTTGATGGAGAAGTCTCACCGTGTTCTAAATCAACGCGATTTGTGTACTCATTTTCACAAGGTTTAAAAATTTTCATTTCTCTCAACTCCTTTCTATAATTAGAAGATTATTACAATGTATATTTTTCCATAAAAGATTACTTTTGTCAATTAATAGTTTGAAAGTATTTTTTCTTCTGAATATTTAAACCATCAAAAAACAACTAGGTTATTAGAAAATATGATTTACGAGTCTTGGGGAAAGAGGGGTAAATAGCATAAAGAGATACTTATTCAACTGTTCATTCAATCTATGAAGAATAATCACATGTTTAAAAAAGAAGAACCAATTTTATCAACGTTAGTATAGCCCTTTTATTAAACAAACATCTAGTTGCTCACATTTGACAAGTAATCTTAAATTTAATCAACTTTTTTCACAATAGGTGAGTTTTTTCTATTAAGTACTTCTAGCAAACTGTATATGGCTCATATTAAGCGATACAAGCTCTTTCAAAGATAAAGCATAGTTTACTATTAAATTGATTATACAAGCGTTTCTATCCATAATTGGAGCTCGATATTTAGCCTGTCTTTCAGTTAACCTCTTTGTCTTCATTCAAATAAGCAGAAAAGGCTTCTAAGATTTTCTCTAAACTAATTGTCACCTTCATTATAATCACCTAGTTTCTTTAGGTGTATTATAACAGAAAGTAGGGTGAAGACCTGCTATCGTCTTTTGCTGCGCATAGTTGCTGGCATATTAAAAAGCAAACGGACAAACAAGTTTTTGCTTTTTGATATGTTGATTATTATTTACAGAGCCAAATGAATAAGGCTATCATCATACTCCAAAAAGGAACTACAAAGACTATTCCCCAAAATATCCCTTTGAAAAATCTAATCTCGTTATGCGTATTCATTTCTATATAAGTTGTATCTTTTAGTACAGCCATATTTAATCCTCTCAATAAGAATTGTTTACTACAATAAAAAAAGGACAAACCTGGCCCTGATAGGGATACGTAGGTTTGTCCTTTTGTATGAGGGTAATGATATCTTTAATTACCATTATTATAACTAAATTAACAAATATTTTCAATTAGGTCTGACATCTTATTAACAATCATACTAGTAATAATAAAATCTATTATAAATATATATCTTATATATTAAAAAGAAATAAAGATAAAACTATTATAGGTTATCAAAAATAGGGGAAAGATCTACTCCCACAAGGGAAAATTTCATGTTAGAACGTAAAAAATCATAAATAGTAGAAAATGTATCCGTAGATTCAATGATTAATAGGTTTTTAATTCTACAAAAAAGCAGAAAGAAAATCATATGTTTCTACATGAAATCGGAAAGAAATTAATACAAATTACTTTATATTTATCCAACTATGGAAATAGGCTTTATCTTCTTTATTTTGGTAAATAAGGAAGTATCTAATGTTCAATTATCCACATGTTGTTCAGAAAATGTAGCTATTTGTTAACATAACTCAGTATTTACACGTAATTCACATTATTATTGATGATTTTTATTAGATGAAATAAACGACACTAGTATTATCAAGGATATTGAGAATATATTATTCACATTTGAACATTTTTGTCCTCATATCCACTGTTTTTATAAATATCCTTCTGATTTTTTGTAGGTATAAAATCGAATATTTTACTACACGTGAAGAATACCCAATGTGTAGTGTGGAGATTCTTGTATAGCTAGAAGAAGATTTGTATAGAATTGCATAAAAAAAGACCCCATTTTACATGCAGTCCTTCTGATTTGGTATGTATAAATAGAGTAGTGGGGAAGGGGTATTAATGAAACAAACACGAATAGCCCTCTACTTTCAATTTTTTCAAAAATAGAGAGCTTGTTGCTTTTATTTTATTTCTATTGCGGTTAGCACCTGATTAGGATCTGTTATTGTTACCCCAGCACGTACTAAACGTTCGAAGGTACGCATAAACTCTAGTAAATTAAACTGCTTTGGTAGCTCAATAACACGAAGTTTTTCTTGTGGCAGCTTATCAATTGCCTCGATAAACCATTCGCGCACATCACTTGGAATTGTGCGTTCTTTATGACCACGAACTTTTAGCTTTTCACGCATTTCAATTTCTAAAGCGATATATGCATGGAGATTAACACCCTGATCATATGCATATTTTCTAAATAACGTTTCTTCCTGGTATTTTAGATAATTACGGTGATAAGACTCTTCCGTCACTGGTACCGCAAACTTCTGCTTCAGTAGTGCATGCACATTTTTAAACATCTTCTTAATGTTATGAAGAGAGTACATAGAATAATGTAGACCAAAATTAAAGACAGCTTGCTCACGGTCACTATTTCTCTCTTTTGGTATGTGCTGCGCAATAAGAGGGTAGATGCCTTCTTTCGCTGCTGTATCAAGAATTTGATATTGAGATGTTTGATGCAATAGTTTTTTCAATGTATATACAATTTTCGTTGGATACCCTTCTTTTCGATCAACCATGTCACGAAGCCCTCGAATGACACTGCGAATTTGACGATGACAAGTATGCTTTAATACATGAATGAACTTATTCATGTCTGAAGACAGTTCACCGATATTCATTTCTTGTAGAACTGATTCGATGAATTTCGCTTTACGAGCATAGGTAGCTCTTGGTGTAAAGGGATCCCTGTGTTGTTGTTCACCAGATTCTTTCGTACATAAGAAGTCTGAATGGATAGATAGATATAAGGTTGTATATCGTTTTGTATGCTTTACACCTTTTTGCATTTTACAAATTTTGAATAGGGGATTCCCCGTACATGGTAATGAAGTTGTTAATTCTTCGATAACCGCATGAATTTGGTGCGGATATTTTTTATGTAAGAAACGATACATCCCACCAAAGTGAGTTTTGTTGCCTCTTTCATCCTGCTTGTCCAAAGAACGTTTTAAAGTTGTTTCTGTATGTTGTTGCATAGCGATGTCTAAGAATAGTTTCTTAGCTGCTACAGAGAGCTTAAAGAAAGCCTTTGTAAATACAACAGGACTAATATATACGTAAGGATTTGCTTTTTCTGTTTCCTCATTCATAAAATGAGTGAGTTTGATTGTATAACGGCCATCTACTCCATTTTCGATGGAGATAACGTTATGTAAGTTTAATTTTTTTAATGCGATATAGAATTGAGAGTGTTGGATATAAGCAAATTCTTCTTTATATTGCTTGTAATCTTCCCACATCATATGTATTGTTACATTTGGAATGACACCATTTGTATAGCATTTTTTATGTAGGTACAAGAATACTTCAAGATCAGCATTCGTAATACCGTATAATTTATGTTTTCTTCCTGTTTTTTCTGCAATTGCAGACATTGCGCGACGTGAAAAAGATGGCTTGGCTTTTTCGACAAAGCCTTCTACGTCAGCAATACGTTCTTCGTATGTCATGTGCTGCAGAATATCTTCTAAATATGTATCTTTATAGCTGTAGTACTTCTCCTCAAATGTTTCCACAAATTTTTGCCAAGATTTTAATGTTACTAGCACTGCATTAGTTGTTTTCCCATTTAAGCTACGTTGATTACGTATCACAAATGATTTCCCCATCTTTTTCACCTCCGTTCTGCAAAATTCGAAATGTATGCCAGAATACTATAAAATATACCAATTTTGATTATAGCAAACCGAAAATTGGCGAAAGGTGCTCCTTTAAGAAGAAAATTAGCAACTTGCAACAGCTTATGAAGCTAGTTGTATCAAGGGATAAGAGAATTTCATGATTTTTTTTTGTGTTAAGGATACCGCAAACGTGTTGCAAGTTGGGTGATATGTATAAAAGTAAGTGGAAAGGTACCTAAATCCTTGGTATATAAAGGGTTAGAGTGAAAATGATAGGGAAGTTAGGGAAAGGATACCGCAAACGTGTTGCAAGTTGATGAACGCAATCCTTAAAAATGAATTGTAATGATTATCCTTGATATAAAAGGACTTGTTGGTATTTGTAGATTGAAAATAGGGAAAGGATACCGCAAACAGTGTTGCATCTTATGAGAAAAATAAGGGCATGCATACCGCAAACGTGTTGCAAGTTGGGTAATATGTATAAAAGTAAGTGAAAAAGTACCTAAACCCTTGGTATATAAAGGATTAGAGTGAAAATGGTAGGGAAGTTAGGGAAAGGATACCGCAAACATGTTGCATTTTATGTATGTAACTTATTCAAAATATGAGAAAAATAGCTTAAAAACTTTAAAATGACATGATTTTTTTTACATTACTTGGTTGAGAAATAAATTATACTGTTGCAAGTTGAAAGAAATAGGGCATGCATACCGCAAACGTGTTGCAAGTGAGAGAGTTAAGAAAAGCAAAGCGCAAAAGGAATGTAAGTAAGGAGAAATAAGGAAAAGAAAGAGCAAACTGTTGCAAGTTAAAGAGCTAAGGAAAGCAAAGCGCAAAAGAAATGTAAGTAAAAAAAGTAGGTAAAAGAAAGAACAACGATGTTGCAAGCTAAAGAGTTAAGGAAAACAAAGCGCAAAAGGAATGCAAGTTGAAAGAAAGAGATAAGAAAAAGAGCAACGATGTTGCAAGTGAGAGAGTTAAGAAAAGCAAAGCGCAAAAGGAATGTAAGTAAGGAGAAATAAGGAAAAGAAAGAGCAAACTGTTGCAAGTTAAAGAGCTAAGGAAAGCAAAGCGCAAAAGAAATGTAAGTAAAAAAAGTAGGTAAAAGAAAGAACAACGATGTTGCAAGCTAAAGAGTTAAGGAAAACAAAGCGCAAAAGGAATGCAAGTTGAAAGAAAGAGATAAGAAAAAGAGCAACGATGTTGCAAGTTGAAGAGTTAGGGAAAGCAAAGCGCAAAAGGAATGTAAGTAAGGAGAAATAAGGAAAAGAAAGAGCAAACTGTTGCAAGTTGAAGAGTTAGGGAAAGCAAAGCGCAAAAGGAATGTAAGTAAGGAGAAATAAGGAAAAGAAAGAGCAAACTGTTGCAAGTTAAAGAGCTAAGGAAAGCAAAGCGCAAAAGGAATGCAAGTTGAAAGAAAGAGATAAGAAAAAGAGCAACGATGTTGCAAGTTAAAGAGTTAAGGAAAGCAAAGCGCAAAAAGTGTGCAAGTTGAAAGAAAGAGGTAAGAAAAAGAGCAACGATGTTGCAAGTTGAAGAGTTAGGGAAAGCAAAGCGCAAAAGGAATGTAAGTAAGGAGAAATAAGGAAAAGAAAGAGCAAACTGTTGCAAGTTAAAGAGCTAAGGAAAGCAAAGCGCAAAAGAAATGTAAGTAAAAAAAGTAGGTAAAAGAAAGAACAACGATGTTGCAAGCTAAAGAGTTAAGGAAAACAAAGCGCAAAAGAAATGTAAGTAAAAAAAGTAGGTAAAAGAAAGAACAACGATGTTGCAAGCTAAAGAGTTAAGGAAAACAAAGCGCAAAAGGAATGCAAGTTGAAAGAAAGAGATAAGAAAAAGAGCAACGATGTTGCAAGTTGAAGAGTTAGGGAAAGCAAAGCGCAAAAGGAATGTAAGTAAGGAGAAATAAGGAAAAGAAAGAGCAAACTGTTGCAAGTTAAAGAGCTAAGGAAAGCAAAGCGCAAAAGAAATGTAAGTAAAAAAAGTAGGTAAAAGAAAGAACAACGATGTTGCAAGTTAAAGGGTTAAGGAAAGAAAGACGCAAAATCTTATGAATATCTGTTACAATAGATTAAATAAAATAGTAGTAAAGAATTTTATGATAAAAACTACTTTGTTATGATCCATGGTTTAGGGAGGAATATAAAGTGGATAACTTATTACAAATGTTTCGAGATGCCTTGTTAATCTCTGAGCCAATTTATAAAACGAATGATCTAGTATGGAATAAGTGGAATGCATACTTTAAAGATGTTGAAAACAATAATAATAAAGTATTAACCTCACCTCATGCTTCCTCATCATTTACTGCATTAGTGTCTTGGCTAGAAAAAAAGCAAGAATCCGGTACTACATTAGTACAAATTTATGCCAAAATTGATTCCTATAAGGAAGAAATATATAAAGAAATTGAAGGATTTATAGACAAAGAATTTCAAAATGTAGCACCTTCAAATTCCAAAATATTAGAAAATGATCAAAATATAGATCAGACAAATATAGTGAACCATGAGGATTATTACGAGGTAAATAACTCTGCTGTTTATTATAAATTAAGAGATGGGATTGCAAAGAATCAATTTGAAGAGGATGATAATACCAAAGTTTTACAATATCCTATTGAAACGAAGTCTTCTAATGGGATGGCTCAACTTTCTTCACATAAAGACGAGGATTTAAGACTTACAAATATTGAAGAAGCTGCCCGATGGAATACCCTTGTTGATGATGTAATGAGTAATATGGATGATTTAACAGCAGATTGTTTAGATGCAATTACAATACAGTGGATCAACGAAGCAAAATCTCCAGATGAGTTTATTGATTTTTCATATGAGCAAGTTTTAGAGATGTGCAACATTCCAAAGACAGTCGTTAAAAATAAAGAATATTATCGAGCTGAAGATAAAATTAAAATAGCAAAAAGAATTGCCGCTTTAGCAAGTATTTTTATCTATTTAAATGATGATAATGAAGTCGTAGTATTAAATGATCGTGAAGATGAAGGGGAACGACTAGAATTAAAGCGTGAGGTTGTTAAGCGATTATTTGTATTAGATTCGGTTGTATTGTGGAGACATAGTGTTACTAATGAATATATGGGTATTGAATCTTGTCGTATTAAGCCAGGTAGCTTTTTAACCAATTATTTATATGGATCAAATAATACAACAGCATTATTGTCTAAAAAAGCACTTGAATACAATAGTTATAGACACAAATATCATAAAAGGTTAATTCGATACTTAACATGGCAATGGAGAATTAGACAAATGTATTCATCATTGAAAAAGCCATATTCTATAGGTGGGGACAAAGGGCTGCTAGCAGTAATGGATATCCCAAAAGATTGGAAGCCGAATCGTATTAGAGAACAGTTAGAAAATGTTCTAATGGATTTAGAAAATGAAAAAGTAATCTCTCATTGGGAGTATAGTGATCCACTTGATGAACAACAAATTGGGAAACGTAATTGGTTTAAAAATTATTACACTAACTTAGGAATAACGATTTTACCACCTGAAGAAATGCTACAATCAATGGATAGGGTAATTGGAAAGAAGAGTATAGAAGAACCTCAAGAACAATTACCTGAAGTAACCGTTGTTGAAGAGGTAAAGAAGACTGTAGAATCAGTTGAACAAATAGAGAAAAAGATCCGTGACCAAATACTGAAAGTACACAATGAAAAAAAGGTAAGCATTCGTGAAATAGCAGATGAAATTAGTATTTCTCCGTCTACATTATCTAGGTTTTGTAATTATAAAACAAAACGTTTATCTAAAAAAGCATTAGAAAAGCTAACAAAATGGTGTGAAAGACAAGAAATATTAGAAAAGATGTAACATAGACTAAATATTTCTTTTAATAATAGTCAAATTAAAAATACACATACATTATGTATGTGTATTTTACTTATATACAAATATAAGAGTCTGAATTTTCTTTTTTAATGATGATTTTGGAGGGCGAAAGTCCTACTAGAAAATCAATATAGTTATGCTGTTTAATCCACTGCCATTAAATTTCTTGTCTTATCAATATGATTCAGTAACATACGATACTCTTCTTCATACATATTTAAACGTTGTAGAAGGGATTGATTCTCAGCTTCTAAATCTTCAATTTGATTTTGTAACTTTGTCAATTCATTCACATCTTTATAATTTTGTAGAAAGAGAATAATGTTATCTAATGTAATAGGCAAAGAGTTTGTTTCTTTCTCTGGTGGGGAGAAGGGAATGTTGTTTCCCGCTTTTCGGTCTTGTTTTGCTTGTTGTATTTCTTCTTGATATTGTTTTCTCACATAAGAATTCCAACGAAATCCACAAGCTGCGGGTGTTCTAGCTAGTAGTTTTGCTACTTCTTTAAATGCAGCTAACTGTGTTCCACCGTTACGAATATTCTGAAGTACTGTTGATGCGAGAAGTAAATCGTTATCATCAGTCCAGGAATCTTGTCTTGAGATTACCACATTTTAACCTCCTTATATGCTTTATATTACATATATGCAATTACTCTAAATGATAGAAGCTCAACTTCTTTTGAAATAATTGGGGACAAGTTAATAGAAGTATGTATGATTTTACATGCAAAATTGCATTTAAGGTTGACTATTTCGTAAAGCTGTAACTATAATGATTACAGTTATGCAACTGAATGAATAAAATTGCTGGTATGAATTAGTTGTATTAATGATGTATAAACAAATATTAAAGAATGAATGGAGTTGAAAATACAGTCCTACATATAAAACGCTTTGATAAAAAGAAGTTAGGTAATATACATTTTTTTATAATTATCTATTGATAAGAAGAGGTGCACGTTTTGAAAATTTTTAAGGGAATTCTAGTTTCTTCAATTGCATTAACAGCATTTAATGGAGTAGGCGGATTACTTCCAAGTGAAAAATCAGAAGTTGCCTACGCAGCTACTTACAATTATTCAAATAAGCAATTAAATTCTACTATACATAAGCAAGCTACTAAACAATTAATTTTGAAATTTAAAAATGAAGCGAATTTACCATATCAGGATGGAATAGAAAAATTCATTAAAGAAGAAAAACAAGATCCTGAATTCATTGGAATTCTAGCTGAATACCCAAATGTAACTATAAATCGACTTTTTAGTTCTTTAAATCCTAAAGAAATTAAAAATCTAGGTAAAGAAATAAAAGATTCCGATCATATTTCTTCTAATTTGCTAAACTATTATATTGTAGAAACTCAAGATGATATTGATGTACAAGCATTACTTACAAAAATTGAAAAATCATCTCTTGTTGAAACCGCGTATTTACAGGAGGAAGAGGCGCCACCAGAAGAGCGTTTACCAAATTTATCTGTTAATCCATATGATGAGCCTAGACTTACAAGACAAGGTTACCTTGAACCAGCACCATTAGGAATTAACGCACCTTATGCCTGGAGCATAAAAGGTGGAGATGGAAAAGGAACTACTTTCGTAGATATGGAGTATGGGTGGTTATTTAGTCATGAGGATTTAGTGAATCAAAAGATTGAATTGATATCCGGACAGAATAGGAGTGAACACCATGATCATGGTACCTCAGTCTTAGGTATTGTTTCGGCAGAAGATAATAACATAGGTGGAATTGGGATTGCACCAAAAGCTAAGGTAAAGGTTGTATCTCAGTTTAGGGATAACGGAAATTATAATACAGCTGATGCTATATTAAGTGCAGTTAACAATATGCAAGCTGGAGATATTCTTTTATTAGAAGCCCAAGCAACTTACGATGGATATGGAGATAAGAATTATTTTCCTGTAGAAGTAAAACCGGATTTATTTGATGCAATTCGTCTGGGAACAAATAAGGGAATTATTATTATTGAAGCAGGTGCAAACGGCGGAAATGATTTAGATCAATTTAGAGACCGTAATGGTAAACAAGTTTTAAATCGTAATAGTCCTGATTTTAAAGATTCAGGGGCAATTATGGTTGGGGCAGCTTCTGCAAGGGTTCCTCATAAACGTTCATATTTCTCTAATTATGGTAGTAGGGTGGATGTGTATGGATGGGGGAATGCAGTAGATACAACAGATGCTAAACCAAGTGAATTTATAACAAATCTATATACATCTAGTTTTGCTGGAACATCTAGTGCATCGCCTATTATTGCTGGTGCTGCTGCATCAATTCAAGGAATTGCAAAAAATAATCAGGGAAAAGTATATACACCAAGCCAGCTTAGGGATATTTTAAGTGACCCTAGTACTGGAACGAAATCTAACGATCCAATCTCTGATAAAATTGGTGTTTTACCTGACTTAAAAGCCATTTTATCTAAACTTGGTTTTTCACCAAACTTAGGTAATGATTCTTCCATTGTATTTCCTGAGGAGCAAGAAATAAATAAAGGGAATGGAGGTTCTACTATTACGTTCCCGAAAGAGGATTCCGATAATAGTGAAGGAAACTCTAACTTCATTTTCCCAGAATAATAGAAATATCTCCTATTTAGAATGAGGCAAAATAGTTTACTCAATAAGAACAAAGGATATGAATTCAATAGAAATATGAATTCATATCCTTTTAATTATGCTATTTTTACTACCTTACAAAAACGTAATGTTAGCGTAATGGAAATGAATTTTGGCAGCCAATAGATTAGGATATAATTTTTGTGAGAAAAGATATGAGGTGAATAATATGAAACGAATAGTGCTTATGTGTAGTGTTTTTGTGATGTTTACTGTGTTGTTATCGGGGTGTAATTTAAATCGTCTTGGTACAGATACATATTATGTGCAAATTACCAAGGATGGTGAAAAATTAAAAGAGAAAAATGTAAATGGGGATACGACTTACGAATATAAATTACCTGGATTTGATAAGGATGGTAAAGGGAAAGAAATGGAGTTTACAGCGTTAAAAAACCTTCGTAAAGAAGCGTTTTTACGTATATATTACTCTGAGAAAAAAGGCGTGAAATCTTGGGAAGAAGTTAAAAAAGACGAACTCCCTACAAAGGTAAAAGAAAAATTAAAGGTGAATTAATATATAATTCTTTGTTAGAGCAATATATCCTCAAACTATTAGAATGTACATTGTGAAATAGGCTAAAGTTCTTTAGAGTTGTAAAAGTAAGAGGCTGACAGTTATTGTCAGTCTTTTACTTTTGCAGGAAGAAAATATAAAAGGCATTTAACAGACAAGTGTTGGATTATTAACAATTATTTAAGATTTAAAGCTACAATATATCTACTCCTGAACTATAATAATTTCAGGTCAGAAATAAGCTTCTAATTTTGTTTAAGTATTTGTAGTCGTTTAAAGGATTTATGATTGGTTATGATATAATAAAATTCAAGTACAATAAGGGGGGATTAATTAAATGATTTTTCAAAGCATGATAACAGCTATTATAGAAAAATTACAAGAGACGGTGAATCCCTATTGGATAATTGTGTTTGGATCAATGGCTGAGAACAGAGAACGAGAAGATAGTGATATTGATATAGCTTATTTAAGTGACACAACTTTAGGGAACTATGAACGTTTTTTATTAGCACAGGAGTTAGCTAACATTGTTCATAGAGATGTTGATTTAGTTGATTTATCCGAAGCTTCTACAGTTTTTCAAGCTCAGATTATACATACAGGAAAGACAATATTTTGTTCGGATGAAAAACGTAAGGTCATTTTTGAAATGAAAACCTTAAAAATGTATTCAAAATTGAATGAAGAACGACAGATAGTATTTGATGATATAAAGAAAAGAGGTTCTATATATGAAGAATGAGGTTATTTTAAATAAAATTTCTACAATAGAGCGTTGTATAAAAAGAATCCAAGATGTGTATGGAAATGACCCTGAAAATTTAGAGGACTTTACAAAACAAGATTCAATAATATTGAACATACAAAGAGCTTGTGAAGCGAGTATTGATTTAGCAATGCATATTGTTGCAGGGAAAAAATTAGGACTACCCCAATCTAGTCGAGAGGCCTTTGATTTATTGGTTACAGCAGGATTACTTAGCGCTGATCTTGCAAATAAGTTAAAGGCAATGGTTGGATTTCGTAATATTGCTGTTCATGATTATCAAAGTGTAAATTTAGATATTGTTCGTCAAATTATTGAAAAACATTTAACTGATTTTAAACTATTTACGAAAGAAGTAATGGGGATATTGGAATTTTAGGCGAAAGAACGGAATAATAGAGCTTAGAAAGAAAGTAATTCTATGACTCCCGAACCAGCTATTGAAACAAACACTTAATTTCGTAAGAAGAAAAGCGGTCATAAGATAAGTTTGTTCATGTTGTAGTAAAGCTTTGCATGAAATGTATGAAGATAATAGTAGGAACAATATCCATATACAATTTTATCAACAAATAAGTAAATATTTTTAAAACTAATTTTTATACATATAACGTATACCAAAAACAAAAAAGTTTCCACAAGGAAACTTTTTTTGTTTTTGGTGAATTTACAGCGATTAATTAATATACAGTTTTTGAGAAAAATGATGAATCATGTCAAATCATCTTCATTTACACAAACATGAATGTAGTATAAAAAGGAAGCATATTCAAAATAAGTAAAGGGGCTGAAAAAATGATTAAAAAACTTATTATTGGTTTTATTGCTTTAGGCGCAACAATAGGAGTGAGTAAACCTACATTTGCTGCTACAATGCATTCTCCATCACAGTTTAAAGAAACTCAAAATTTCTATGTGCAATCCCTACATTCTCCATGGCAGTATCTAGGACAAACTTCAAGGGAACTTCAAATTAAAAGTAAGGATCCAAAAGTAATAGCTTTTGAACTAGCGAAAGAAGCGCCATTTTACGAGGAAGAGTTAGTTGACATATGTTCTGTAATTTTAGATGCAAATGTAGATGTTGTATATTGGACAAGTAAGGAATGGGTTAGATTTAAAGAAGGAAATTATGAGTTTAAACATGAAATTAAAATTTTTAGAGATAAAGAACGTCAGCAATTAATTACTGCACTAGAATCTTAGATCTTTTACAAAAAAGAAGCTATGCTATACTCCCCTTATAGTAGATAGGATAAAGAAAACACATTAACCTGTTTACTATGGAGGGGAGTTTTCTATGAGTAAAATTAGCACCACTGATGAAGTAGAATTTAAGAAAAAAGCAGTCGATTTATATTAAAAGAAGGAATGAGATATAAATAATTGAGTCTTTTTTTGTTTAACATGTGTACGTTTATTACTGATGAAAATCGTACTACAATTACATCCATGGCTTATATTTTAGGAGTATGTCCTTTAGTATTTATTAATACATAAGTTTCGTAATAAGAATTTACTGATTGTGCTATTTCAGATGACTTTAAGATAATTGAAGAAATATATTGGATTAGGCTAAAAGTGTTTAGGCTAACTTTGTACAAGTAGATAGTGAACTACTCACCACTTAGCAAAGCTTGAAGTGGGAGCTTCTCAGTTCCGTGACGAAAGTAACCTTTCGTCTCCCTGAGCGTTACTTCGGGGTGTTCCACCCCTAGATGTCCAACGCATGGACGCTCTTTTGGTACGGTTGATATTTTACGCAGGAACCGAATGGCTTGGTTTTCGCACTCTATTTTCTTCCTGCAACCTTCTATATCAAGTTATCAAAGAACTTCATATAGCTAGTTTATCAAAAGTTTTTGGCTATGCCAAACCGAAATTCATCTCCCACCTATCGTTGGGCTACGCCCTTCACACGCTTGAGGAAGGAGAATTCTTTCGGGGAATACGTTAAAATGTTATAGAAAAATAAGGAAAATAGTTATAAAATAGGAAACTGAACGGAACCGTTCGGTTTGTTTTTGTTGTGCAAGATAAAGATAACCAAAGATAAGGGCTTAGGAATTCTTGTCTTTGTTTAAAAATAACTCTTAACATAAATGATCTAGAAGGTATCAGTACAAATGGAAAAGGTGAAGTAGTAGAAGGTTAACGTCTTCCTACTAATAGATTTCCAAAATCAGCTGGATATATAAAAGATGAGATTGCAAATGGGAAAACTAATATTTGTACAATAGATCAGAATTGGCTTCAAAAATAGAAATTAAACTTTAGCATTATTATTCAAAAGTGTCATAACTTTTATTTCTTTAGTGCTGCTATATAAAAGAGTGTTGAAAATTAGCTGCATTTTAATGCTGATTACAAGGGTATCATGCTTTTGTATTTATATACACAAATGCTTAGATTCGTTAAATTATTGCTTTAATTATAGTGAAATTATCAGTATAAAAGGAAAGAAACTCTATCAAACAAAAAAATTGGAACGTTTGATTGAATGACAAGTATGCTATTTTAATGTTTAAGTTAATAAAAGAAATAGAACCTTTTAATATGTTACTACTTTGTTTTTGTATTGTTGAAAATAAGAAAGGTGAAATCAATGAAAAAATATTGGCATAAGCTATCGTTGCTTCAGAAAAATGTATTACTAACGGTATTAGTAATTCTGACGCTTGTGGGAAGTATGGGGGCGTTAAGTTTTAACATGTTTCAAAATAGTATGATGTTTATATTTGAAAGGCAGTCTTTTGAAACAGGAGATACAATAATAAATCAATTAGACCTAGAAATAGTAAGAGATGTAGCAAAAGACCCCACAGCACAAAGAGTGAAGAAAGACAAATTGACAGAGCAATTAGATAAAGCTATAAAAGATATGAAAAGTGTCGGACAAACATATGTTACAGGAGCCAAACTAAATGATAAAGCTGAATTACAGTTAGTAGCTTTGAATACAGAATTAGCAAATACAGTTTCTGTAAAACTAGGTTCTGTAAAAACAGGTGACTATTATGAGCATCCTACTCATTGGAAGAAGACATACGACAAAGTAATGAAAACGAAACAGGCACAAATGACAGAAGTATATGAAGATGTACTAGGTACATGGGTAACAATTTTAGAGCCAATTACAGATGAAGATAATAATATAATTGCAATTGTTGCAGCAGATTTGGACGCATCTATTATTCCTCTTACAAAGAAAGAATTTATAGTGCACGGTTTACTATTTATAATAATTTCATTAACAATCGCAATTACAATTCAAATATTCATTTCACGAAACTCTCTATCGCCTTTAAAGGATTTACAAGAAGGGTTACGTAAAGTTGGTGAAGGGGATTTAAGTATTAAATTGAATGAAAGGTCTGATGATATAGGGATAACTAATATCTATTTTAATAACACTATTAAAAAGTTTAATAGGATTATAGATAAAGTAAGGCAGACTGCTGAACAGGTTTCGACATTTTCACAGGAATTGTCGGTAAGTACAAAAGAGAATAGCATAGCCTTTAAAGGAATTGCAAGTGCTATTACAGGATTAAATTTAGGAGCACATTCTCATGAATATGTAGTGCAAAAATGTTTAGGAATTGTTCAAGAAATGGAAAGTAAGGTGGAAGAAATTAAAGGAGCTGCAAAACAAGTTGCGACTGCTTCGGAAGACATGGAACAGCATTCTGGAGAAGGAAAAGATTTGATTAAGCAAATTGTGAATCAAATGAAAAGAATCCAAGATACAGTTCAAGATGTATCTTCTAGTATGTATGCATTAGAAGCACGATCTAAGGAAATTAGTGAAATTCTTAATGTAATTACAACTATGTCAAATCAAACAAGTTTATTAGCTTTAAATGCTTCTACTGAAGCCTCATGTGCTGGAGAGGTGGGGAAAGGATTTTCAGTTATTGCGGATGAGGTACGTATATTAGCGGAAAAAACCGAGGCATCTGCAAGGGATATAGCTAAATTAATTGATGAAACCCAAGCTGAAGCAGATGAGGCTGTAAGAACCATACAGAAGAGTTCAAAGGAAGTAGAATCAGGAATAACACTTGTTCAAAGTGGCCGTTCTTTTTTTGAAAAGATTTCAGAATCAGCACAATCTGTTGCCAGTCAAATTAAAGTGGCTTCGAATAATTCAAGCGACATTTTAAAAGATAATCAAACTATTGTTCAGATTGTAAATGAATTATCACACATTGCAAATACATATGTGAATAGCAGTAGTAATGTAGAGACAAGTATGAAAGAGCAAGAACTGTATGTACAAGATATTGCAGAGTTGGCGAATTCTTTAAATTGGCTCTCCCAAGAGTTACAGGAGTTAATAGGGGAATTCAAAAGTAAGTAGGATAGGAGAAGGTATAGGTATGACCTATGCCTTTAATTATTCCCAAATAAAGAGTGAAAGCTTAGGTATATATGTAAAATGGCTAAACGAATAATTTTTTTTGCATATTTTGTTGGAAATGGAGCATGATATTACCAAATTCAACGGAGGTGTTTAAAAAATGCAAATTCGCGAAAATAATAATTCAAACGAAATCTTAATAGCAGCTGCAGCAAGTGCAATTGAACAAATGAAATATGAAATTGCTCAGGAGTTTGGTGTTACACTTGGACCGGATTCAACAGCAAGAGCAAATGGTTCAGTAGGTGGAGAAATTACGAAACGTTTAGTTCGTATGGCGCAAGAGCAATTATCAGGTCAATATAAAATTCACTAAAGTTAAAGGTATATCCCATTGAAGGGATATACCTTTTTCATTTGTTTTTAAAGAGGCTATTGAAATTTTTTATTGCTAGTTAAATTTAGACACTGCAAATTTGGCTGTGAAATTCATCTTTTTCATGTAAGAAGAATTTACTCCTGCTTGAAATTGAACAGAAAAATTACCGTCTTTTTGTGCTTTGAATACGCGACCGTATGGTGAATTAGCATTGTATGTGCCAATTACTTGATCATCTGCATCAAAGACTGTATAAGAAATTGGGAACCCGGAATTTTGTACAAAGACCGTAAGTTCTTCCCCTTTATTAAGATTAAATGATTCTTTTTGAGAAACTTCATAGGAACTCATAGAGTAATATTTTGTAACTTCTTGAATTTCTAAATTAGTAGTTGCCGCACTCGCTTTAGGTGCCTCTGCTCCTGGTAAATTCATACCTGATAGTACTGCAATTCCTAATGCCCCTGCTAAAATAACTTTTTTCATAATGCTAGTTCCTCCTTTAATATATTGTGAGATTTGAAAAGGAAGTGAAAATATCACTCCTTGAAACCATTATAGTTACAACGAGAATGATTTTCAATGGGGAATGATATGTAATTCTGCATACATAAGATGTCGATATAAGGTAATCTATCCGAAGTTTAAAGTATTCTTAAAAGAAGTAGAGGACAAATTTTCAAAACTATGAATGGGATGGTAGCTGGTTTTTACATACGTTGGTTTTATAAGTGAATATTTTGTTGTTTTTTTATTGTGTATTATATGTAAATAAATACTCAATTGTTGATAAAGTTGTATAATTCGGAATTATTAAACAAAAATAAGATGTTATATGTTATAATAAAGGTGCAATAAGGTTCAGCATCCTAATTTTATTGTGTATATTTAGCCTATGTATGTCGTTTGTATTAAAAATAAGAAGTCTCTCAAAAAGAGGCTTCTTATTTTTTGTATGGAGGGGGTATTAAAGATGATTGATTATTATCAAATATTTTTAATTATCATGGCAGGTATTGCCTTGCTTTTTTATATACAACATGCTGGAAAATCAACGAAAAGAAACAAATGGAAATTCTTTGTTGTAGTATTTTTATTTTTCCTTTTGAATTATTTATTTCTTAAATTCGTATAGGTAATTGTAGGAAGGCATACGTTTTTCATTCTAAAATATAAGAAAGAGAAGGGGGAATCCTTCCTTTCACGATTCAGTATGTCAATGTGAATATTTAAAAATGAAAAATGTATCTAAAGATGATTATCTATGACAGTACACGTTTTCATTTCGAAAAATTATTAGTTATTACATATGGCCTAAGAAGTATTTTTGATAAAGCTTTATTCTAAAATTGCATTAAGAAGAATTTTTAAGACAAAAAGAGGGTTACAGGAAAAAAGTCCAATAACCGTCATAATTTCTGTGTAATTTTAATAAATTAGTATGTGATAATTTAACTATAGGGTTATTTAAATGTAATGAAGGTAAAAGAATAGTTGAGTATGAAATTATGAGATTTTGTATTCAATTGTTAATTTTAGTTATACGTGTTTAGCCTTCACTTACATCCATGCTCTTAATATAGTAAGAAACTTAATAGGAGGGGACTAGTAGTATGAATAAAAAAATTCTAGGGCAGTTTAGAAAAATGGCTACAAGTAAAAAAGGATTAAGTGCTGCTGCAGTAGCAGTGGGAATTATGAGTACAACTCTTATTCCTCAAAATGCCTATGCACATGGGTTTGTTGAAAAGCCAGGTAGCCGTGCAGCTTTATGCAGTCAAAATTATGGAGCGCTGAATTCTAATTGTGGAAATATAATGTATGAACCGCAAAGTTTAGAAGCTCCTAAAGGGTTTCCACAGGGTGGACCAGCAGACGGGAAAATTGCTTCAGCATGGTGGGATTCTTGATCAACAAACGGCTGATCGATGGTTTAAGAATACGGATTAAGGGCGGAGAAAATACCTTCACTTGGAAATACACAGCTCCTCATTCAACAAGTCAATGGCACTATTACATCACGAAAAAGGGATGGGATCCAAATAAACCTTTAACAAGAGCAGACTTCGAGTTAATTGGTACTGTAAAACACGATGGTTCTAAAGCGACTAATAACTTATCACATAAAATCAATGTACCAACTGATCGTAGTGGGTATCATGTTATTTTAGCTGTTTGGGATGTAGCTGATACTGTAAACGCTTTCTATAACGTGATTGATGTGAATCTAATAAATGATGAAAAACCAGATAAAGAGGCACCAACCCAGCCATCTGAATTAAAAGTAATAAAAGCTACTTCAAATAGTGTAGAACTTAATTGGAAACCTGCAACAGACAATGAAGGGGTGAAAGAATATCAAGTGTTACGTAATGGGGAGTTAATTAATACTGTAGTCGGTACTAGTATAATTGATAAAAAATTAAGCCCAAACACAGAATATACGTATACAGTAAGAGCAGTAGATGCTGCAGGGAATATATCTGAGGAAAGTGAAGCACTAGTTATTAAAACAACAGAGGAAAAACCAGATACAGAAGCACCGACCCAGCCTAAAGGATTACACAGTATGGGAACCACTACGAGTAGTATTGATTTAATGTGGGGTCCATCGGAGGATAATGTAGATGTGAGCCATTATATTGTATACAGAGAAGTTGGAGGGACCATGAAAGAAATAGGTACTGCTAATACAACTTCATTTATGGACAAAGATTTGCAAGCGAATACAGCATATAAGTATGTTGTATCTGCTGTCGATACATCAGGTAATGAATCAATGAAAAGTGATGCCATCACAGTTATAACAAAAGGACAAGAAAACTCTTATGAACAATGGGATGCGCGTAAAGCGTATAAAGCAGGAGATAGAGTAGTTCATGAGAATAAGGTGTATGAGGCAGTTCAGAGTTATCAAGGGAATGGAGATCCAAATTGGATTTTTGCATTGTCATTATGGAAAGAAGTAAACTAATGCTGTAAATAGTGAATCCCTTTAGTGTTTAAATAATGGGACAATTATAAGAGAAGGTATTCCTATTTTTTAACCCTTAATATTGTTTGAATATCAATTTCTGCATCTTCAATACCTATTAATAGGGAACGTAACCTATTAATAAAACTATTATTCAAAGTACCTAATACGAATAAAAAGATTAGGTACTTTGAATAAATATTTAATAGATAATAAAAACAATAAGATATGAAGCAACCTTATTATTTAATTTGCTAATGTAATTGGCGCTGTGTACATTGTATCAACGCGTCCATCTGCATGTGTTACTTCAATTTTCATGCGATATGTTCCTGGTTCAGAAATTGCTCCACCATTGCCAGTCTCAGCATCAAAATCTTCATATACATTTGTTCCAGCTGGTAATAATGAACCAAAGTGAAAATCAGCGTCATAATAACCCCAACCAGTATTGTATTGTTTTTCAAAAGATGCTGTGTAATGTACATCATATGCATTATCATTTGTTGCTCGTAGAATGATATTTTGTCCCAGTCTGTATTTCGTATCTGAAAGTTGAATTGTAAAATTATTTAATGTTTCTTTAGGACCACAAATGTAACGACAATATTCGCTCGCTCCATCAGCATGAGCTTTCGGTGTTTCCACATTCATTGCTGCTAAACTGCCAAGAGCCAATGTTCCCGCTAATAATACTTTACTAAATGTTTTCATTTGAAATTCCCCCTGAGTATGTTTTTAATTCATTCAACAGATGTCACATCAAGTAGTTTTATAACATTAAGCAAATTGAATGCTCTTTTTTCTTGAGTACATTTGCTACCAATCTTCCATCTTGTAGGAATTCAATCTGTACATAAAATTCGATGATCTTAAATCCTACATATGTATCTTAATGTACATTGAATAGATCCTTTAATATCTCGATGATACGTTTGGTTTATTTACATGTATCACCTCTTCATTACCGTTTATTGGTAAAATGATAATTTCATTATACATAATATTGGAAGCTACTAACAAGAGACAATAACTTTGATATAGCTATTATCGAGAAATAAAGGCATTAAATAAAATGTTTTATACAAAAGTTGCAGATTCCCACTTTGAATAGTTTTTCTTATCACGGGGTTCTTTTTGGTCTATATAATTTTAGTTAGTTAAAAAGTTTAAGTATTTTGTGATTCATGTAATGCCTTAATGCTATTAAATATTTAATAATTTTGATAGTAAATTCTGCTTTATTTGCTATTAACAAATCTTTTACATACATACTCAATGGAATCTTTTTTGAAGTATTCCAAGAGTAGAACAGAGGTTATTCATGTACGAGTGTAATAATAATTGTATATTAATATATAATGATTATTACATTTTATGTTAATATATATTAGGAAGAGATAATATAAGCTGATTAAAATTATTTGTAATAATAAATTTTAGAAATAAGGGGATTACAGTATGAAACTAACAAAAATGCTTTTATTAATAGGAGCTACACTTGCTACGACGACATTAACATCTTTAACGAATGTACAAGCAGACACAACATTTAAAGATGTTCCTGCAAGTCACTGGTCTTATGATGCAATTATGCATCTAAAAGATAAAAAAATGATAGCTGGGTATGGAAATGGAATGTTTGGATTAGGCGATAATATTACGCGGGGACAAGCAGCTCGTCTGCTATATGTGTATCTACAGCCATTACTTGTAGGTGATAGGTTTGAAGATCAATTTAAAGATGTAAAAGGTACTATGTTTGAAAAAGAAATTTATGCTGTTGTCAGTTCTGGTCTTATGAATGGATATGGGGATAATGAATTTGGTCCAAATGATGTATTAACTCGTGAACAATTGGCGGCCATTTTACAAAAAACATTTAATTTAAAGCAACAATCTATTACTACTTTTAATGATGTGGAAAAAAATTATTGGGCTACTGAGGCGATTAGTGCCCTACAAGAAAACAAAATTGCTGTGGGCACAGGTGACAATTTATTTGAGCCTAAAAAAGTAGTAACTCGTGAGCAATATGCACAGTTTCTATATAATGCAATGCGTAAGTTAGAGAAGCCGGGACAACCTGAAGTAATGCCGTTGGGGATACCGAGATCCATGGTAACAGATGATTTCACTTTTAATAAATCGTTAGTGGATATTGTTCTCGTGTATAGTAAATCTATATCTAAAGAGGCGCAGAATCTCATTAAGGAGATAAATGAGAAATATAATCTAGATATAAAGTATTGGGAGACAAGTGCTGTACTATATTTAGCTTCATCTAAAATGTTAAAAGAAAATAAAGATTGGTATGGACCATTGAGTATAGATGAAAAGGGCGGTAATAATTTTACTATTAGCTTCGAAAATTATAACCCATCTATTGAGTTGACGAAAAGATGGGTTACTATGATATACCCTGATTTAAATCTAGACAAAGAGATTGATCGATTGGTCAAAAATGTAAATGTAGAATATGCCTTTGATAAAGGCCGACATAAAATAAAAATGGGACAAACGGCTAATTATAAGGGCTGGTACATTTATATTGGTGAATAATTAAGATTTTCCAAGAGTTTAAACTGATAGAAGAAGTTAGTATTTTGATTAAAGAGGCAAGTAATTGGATAGAAACAAACATTCACTATGTAGCGTAGATTTTTAATAAATTATGAAAAAACGTAGAGTTGATTCATATAACCCTGTTATGAATCAGTATTGTATGAAAAATGTAACTTCTAGGAGCTAATTTGAGTAAAGCTAATAGCAATGATGAAGTTTATAAAAGAAAATAGGGAAGAGCATTTTCGTAAATTAATTGTTAATAACGAGCGGGAAATTGCAAAAAAGAAGAGTTAATCAAAAGTTAACTCTTCTTTTTATTTAAAAATAAACTTAATTTCTATTCCCGTTATATCACAGTTTATTAATTAGATTGTGTATAAGGTCAATTTTTACTATAAGAGAGATTTAAATGGGGTTAAATTAGCATTCGTAAGCCCAATTTTATAGAAAAATAAAGGGGTTTCTAATAATTATTTTGGGATTATACATTTAAAATTAGGTATAAGATAATTGGGCGAAGTAAAAGTGATAAAACGTACTATATTCGTTCGTATTATTTGGGTTAACTAAAAGACGAAATAAAAAGGATATTTTAGGTTAGGGAAATTTAAAAGGCCTTGTCATTATAGACAGGGCCTTTCAAAAAGGGACACAATTGACAACTGAAGGTGACTTCATATTACCATTTTTGGTATTTTAATTCCAGGTATCTTTGTTGAGAAATAAAATGATTATTTTGTAGAGTGTGAGATGGGGGATATTGCTTATCAATTTTTCAGGACGTGAAGGCAAAAGCAGAATTCTTTATTTGCTTTAAACAAAGGATAGGAGAAGCACTTTTGCTTAGCAAAGCGTGTTAAACATAGATCAAAGTTATGTGAAAAACTGTTTTCAGGATAGGTTTCCTTTTTGCTTTAAGAAGAGAATAAATTTTCTCAACAGGACAAATCGTAATCATCTATAAGTACTATTTATAAGGATAATAAGAAAAATAGAAATTAATAATAAAGGAGAATGCGTAATGAAAACAGTAGTAACTGATAGAGATCTAGCTGAAATCCGCGAAGAAGACGTAGATGTTTTAAAAGTAATGGCACATCCGGTACGATTACAAATTGTAAGTGAATTAATGCATCATAAAATATGTAATGTTACGCAGTTAACGGAAATATTAAAACTCCCACAATCTACTGTTTCACAGCATCTATCAAAATTAAGGGGAACCGTACTTCGTGCAGAAAGAAAGGGATTAGAGATGCATTATTATATAGATAATGCTAAAGCTCGTCAGATTGTAGGAATCTTAGGTTTTTAGATAAATAGTATGTGAAAAGTTTCCTGTCATAAAGCAGGAAACTTTTCTTGTATGTTTAACAAATTGTCCACATTTATCATTTTAGTCAAGGAGTGTGAAGGGGCACTGCTCAGTGAGTAGGTGGGAGATGAATTGGCTTCGAACAAGGGATGGCAGGAAGCGATTGTTCAACATACATAAAGTGTCAGCTTTTATATACTGTTACGTATAAAAAACGTTTTGTATTATGAGCAAGTACATGCTATTCATATGAGAAAAAGTTGTTAGTTAGATAAATTTAAAAACCTTATAATAGAATTAATTAATATAATTCTATTATAAGGTTTTATTTTAAATATAATAATATTTACTGTGATTTTTTATCGAAGAATAAATTTAAATCTGTTTTGTCTGTGTCATCTGCTAAAGCGTTGTGTATAATATCATTTAATAATTGCATTTTTTCTTTTTCAAAGAATGGGACACTAATATGATAAGGTGTTCCTGCTTTTTCAATTCTTAATATTGTTTGAATGCCACTACCTGCAATTCCAATACCTATTAGTAGAAAAATTAACCCACCAATAAAACTATCACTTAAGGTACCTAATCCAAATAAGAAGATTAGAATTCCTAAAATAATTGGTTTGAAAAAATACTTGGTAGATAACATAGCTCCTGAAATATTTTTTAGAGGAATGTTTTGTTGGTCTTTACCAGCAGGAATAAATCCTAATAATGTGTTTGATAAATTAGTTTTTATAAACCTATTATCAACGTCTACTCTACCTTTTATCCAAAAGAATAATAAGCTAGTCGAAAATTCAAGTCCTTTCATCTTTTCATCTCCTGTTATAAATTGTTAATAATAAAATTGCAATATTTGTATATTAGCATGAAAGGTAAATGAAGTATATAAGTTTTTATAAAAAGAAAGAAATTTTTTGAAGGGATTTATTATCCATATATAATTAATTTGATGAAAACGGTTTAATTATAAATAAGAAAGTGAAGGGGAACTGTTAAAAATTTGTATCTAAATAGGTGACTTACAAAAAATAGATATATTACTAAAATAATAATTTTTCTTATGCCTTACGGAAGTAAAGCTTGATTTTTAAAATTAAAAGATCAGTCAGTTCACATTATGTAGAAAAGAGAGTAAATGAATCCTATAAGAAAAAATAGAAAATACGTTTTTACTTCTAATTTAGGTACAATGAAAATGGAAAGATCACTTTGCGATACAATAATAAAAAATGGTCGTTCCTCAGGGCTATACTTAATATTTGTGAAATACAAAATATCCCCTTTTGAAGAGAGGATGTAAGAATTGAAATTGTTTTGTTTCATATTTTTTCGTAACGTTTTTAAGCGATTTTGTAGTTGATAGTTTAATCATCAATTAGACGGAAAATTTGGTGTTAAAAAATGAATTAATATAAGATAGTAAGTATTAATTAATCTGTATAAGGAAGTGAGTAAGTATGAAGAGAAAAATATCAGTTGTTGGTGCGGTAATTGTTAATGAAAATAATGAAGTTTTATGTGCATTACGTTCTCCTAAAATGACGTTACCGAACTATTGGGAATTTCCGGGTGGTAAGATAAACAAGGGAGAAAAGCCACAAGTTGCATTAATTCGTGAGATTAAAGAGGAGCTTGGGTGTAAAATTGTTGTAGATGAGAAGGTGGAGGAGATCGAGTACGAGTATGAAACTATTGTTGTTCATCTTACTACATATAAAGCAAGAATCATGGCAGGTGAACCTAAAGCTCTTGAGCATGCAGAGCTAAAATGGATGAGTATTAAAGATTTAAAGCATTTAAAGTGGGCACCAGCTGATATTCCTACTGTAGAAGCACTGTAGGAATGTTTGAATGAAATACTCTTGAGAATTATAATTTTATTATGTAATATATAATTATATTGTTAGTTTATTTGATTCCGTTTATTCCCACACCTTATGTGTTGTGGTTGAGTTGTAGAAGCAAGTTGTGTTCTTGTTTCAATTTTGAAAGGGCTTCTTTGAGCCGATTAGTGTATATAGCTTATTTTGCCATGCACAATTAATCGACTTAAAGGAGTCCTTTTTTATTTGTTTAAGTGGATATATAAAGTAGGTATTAAGTTAAAGAGAAATATGGTTGTTTAGAAAGAATGTGTAATGACGAATTAATACATATAGCATCTAACTAAAAGAGCTATATGAAATCACAGTAAGAATGATCTTAAGTAGAAACAAGAGAGAAAAGGTATAAGTACATAGGAAATTAAATTCTCTAACTTTGAAGAGAACCTAATATTTATTTATAGAAGGGGAGAAGGTCAATTGAGAACAACTCAAGAAAGATACGTAATTAATGGGGAGTATGTAATAGAACGTGAGGCTCTACATAATGAGATTATTGAATCATTTTTAAATAAACATTCACAGCAAGAAAAAGAACCGGAAGCCATATTACTTGGTGGTGGTTCTGCTGCTGGAAAAAGCTCAATAGGAGAGTTAGTCAGTAAGGGGTATAGACTTAAGAAGAAACATTTGATTTGGATAGATTCTGATAAGGTCAAAGAAAAAATACCAGAATATCAACAATTAATGGAAACCGGGGATACAGAATTAATAAAAAAAGCAGCTTTTTTGGTTCATGATGAAAGTAGTGATATTACCATGAAACTTTTAAAAATCTGTATAAAGAGAAGAATAAGCTTTATGTATGATGGTACAATGAAAAATGTAGAGAAATATAAAAAATTGATTCAACAATTAAGACAAGCTGAATTCAGTATTAACGCAATCATTGTGGATGTTCCAATAAAGGTTGCTTTAGAACGATCAAACATACGTTTTAAACTAACAGGAAGATTGGTTCCGGAACATATTATTGAAGAAAGCCATATGAAAGTAGCAATTACATTTTGTAAAATTAAAGATTTGATAGATTGTTATACTTTATATGATAATACAGGTCAGCAACCAGAAATGTTTGCCTTTAAAGAATCAAAACAGGCAAAAGAAATTATTGTTGATGAACCTCGAAATAATCAATTTTACGAAAAATCAGCTCTTGTTTTTTAGAGGATTTACATCTAAAAAGTTTTATAAAAGAATAATAAGATTTAAATTCTATATTCTCCTGACAGCTTATGATATAATGAGTATAGGAGGCGATATGAATGGAATTTAAAGAACTTATGAAGTATTTAGAAGAAAACAAAGAAGAGCATTTTCATGATTTAATCGCTAAAAATGAACGGGAATTGGAAAAAAAGGAAGAAGAGAAATAAAGAATTTGCAACAAAAGAGTTGACCTTTTAGGTCAACTCTTTTGTTTTCATAAGTGAGTATTTAGTTGAAAATCTTAATTTTTGAGTAAAGGGATTTACAAAGTTTTATAGTGGTTACAGGAGTGAATAGTTTAGGATTAAAATAGAACTTATATCACGTGATTTAATAATAGCGTATGTGCTACTTTCGTAGATATTTCTGTGATACATATTAACACCATTGTGTAGGGGATTTAAATTATGAAGTGTAACAGTAGAAAAAATCTTATAAATTAAGAAATGTATGATAGATGAGTAATATACATTTAAGCAGGCTATTTGCTAATCATAGAAGAGTTTTTTTAGTATTATATTAATTAGAATACAGCGTAGTAAATAAACGCTTTAGGAGAGAATATATGAATCATTTTATTGTTATGCAAGGACATACTTATCAAGAGGAAAAAGAATTAGAAATTATTTGGTCACCTAAAAAGGATAGAGGCGGTAATGTACCACATTCATGGAAAAGAATGATGGATGTAAAAGAGGGAGATCGAATCTTTCATTATGTAAAAGGGAATATTGTAGCAATTAGTATCGCTGAAGAAGATTGTAAGGAATCGAATAAACCATCGATTATGAAAAGCCATGATCAATGGAATGATGAGGGCTATTTGGTATCTTTAAAATATCATGAGTTAGAAAAGCCAATTAACATACGTGAGAAATTTGAGGAGATATCGCAGCTGTTGCCAATTAAATATTCACCTTTTCAATCAGATGCGAAAGGAAATCAAGGATATTTATATCCATGTAATGAAGAATTAGCCCTTAAATTAATTGAACTAATTAGTGATTTAAATATTTATGAGAAGAAAAATGAGCAATTAGAATTATCAGTTGATGAGGTAAGAAGGACTGATAATAACACATTAATCCCTGTGATATCTGAAACGGAATCAGAGGTAAAAGCTACAATTCGAATTGGACAGCAAAAATTCAGGAAAGCATTAATGGAACTATGGAACGGAAAATGTGCATTATGTGGAATAAATTTGCCAGAGTTGTTAAGAGCGAGTCATTCAAAGCCATGGAAAGATAGCACAAGTATGGAACGATTAAATTCTTATAATGGTGTGTTACTTTGCTGTAATCATGATGCCTTGTATGATAAAGGGTTTATTACATTTGATGGACAAGGCCGACTGCATATTTCTCCATTGATAGTAGAAACAGATTATTTAACATTTGGATTAACACCCAAAGCTAAGATAGAAATTCACTCAGAAAATAAATTATACTTTAAGTGGCATAAGAAGAACATTTTTAAAACAAAATAGTAGAATTTATCATCTCAAGTGTATGAAGAACATAAGAGAATTGAAGGAGATTGCTACATGTATAACTGTAATCAATGTGGTACAGAAATGATTATGCAATTGCAAGATAGGTATAGAGAATATTGTCCAAAATGTCATGAACTCAGGCCAAGTAGCTTAGTATATTATAATTTACATGAGCTACTTGAATATATGGAAGCAAATGAATACATGAGTAGGGAAAGTATGTTACATAACTTTCTAAAGTGGGAATTTGAGTTAACGAATGGAAGTGTATTTAAATTATATTTAGATGTAGATAGATATGAGCAAGTCGGTGATGAGAGCCTTTCAAAGCAACTAGAGGAATATATGAAGGGAATCCGATTAAAATTAAATGTTAAATATGAGGACGATTATATTTGGATTAAGGTGGATTAGTTGAGGCTCTATATAAAGTGCGTGTTATTTTGAAAAGGTAGTATGGAAAAGAGAGGAGATTAATAGTGATGCAAGATTTACAAAAGGCAGTAATAAAATTTCGAGATGAGAGAAATTGGGGGCAGTTTCATAATGCAAAGGATCTGGCAATTTCATTAAATTTAGAGGCAGCAGAATTACTTGAAACTTTTCAATGGAAATCTAGTGAAGAAGCAACAGAAACTAAAATGCAGGAAATGAAAGAAGAAATAGCTGATGTTATGATTTATTTGCTGATGTTAAGTGATAAATTGAATATTGATTTAGAAGAGGCAGTACATGCTAAGTTACTCAAGAACGCAGAGAAATATCCAGTAGAAAAGGCATTTGGAAAAAATAAAAAATATAATGAACTGTAAAACGATTATTGTTTTACAGTTTTTTTGAAATAAATATGTAAAAGAAGAGGGATGGGATTTTGAGTATTATGTGTGTATTAGATTTAAACAGTAGACAATATTCATTACTCTCAAATATTCTTTAACTTAAAAATTGGGGGCATTTAATTGATATCAGTTGCAGCAAAATTATCTTCATTTGAAATAATTCAGAAGAAGCGAAAAGATTTTGAGAAAGGCTGTACGAAAGATTTTGAAATTGATACAGTACCAGTAGTCTATATTCAACGAGATAAGAAAAATTTATATGTAGGTAAGTCCACAGATATATATGAGCGTTTCGTTGCACATTTATGTGATGAAAGTAAAACATTCAATGAAGTTATTGTAATAAAAAGCGAATTATTTAATGAAAGTTCAATTAAGCATATTGAAACATTGTTAATTGAATATTTATCTGCAGATGATAAATTTAATTTACTGAATAAAGTAAGGGGCCAAAAGATTCATTCTTATAACGGGATTGAAAATGTTCAGAGTATGTTTAAGGAAATTTGGAATCAGTTAATTGAAGAAGGGGTAGCTAGTGAGAAGTTAGGTGAGATACATAATAAATTTATTTATAAATATTCACCATTTAAAGAGCTATCGGCTAATCAAATTGAAGTCTGTAAAGACATTTTTAATACAATGATTACCACATCAAATAGTAGACATTTGATTACAGGGGACCCGGGTACCGGCAAAACAATTGTATTAACAAACATCTTATATGCGCTTGCCTATGACAATGAAACTGGTAAAGCGCGAGAGGGATTAAATTTTGAAGATATAGCACTTGTTGTTCCGCAAAATCATTCATTAAATTTATATAAGGGCTTAATGAACAAACTAGGTCTACAAAGTATTACAGTACTGTCACCTTCACAATTTATTAAGCAAGCAAAAAGTAGGGACAAAAAATATAAATATGTTTTTGTGGACGAAGCGCATCGTCTGAAACAATATTTTGGTAAACAAGTACGTGATTTAAAACATTTAGTCACTGATAATGGTTATACAACTGAGTTGGAGTTAATAGAAACATTTGCGTATCACTTAACTGTGGTTTATGATCCATACCAAACAATTCGACCTGCAGATATAGATACAGATGCATTCCAACGGTTGACAGCGAATTATAAGAGGCATCCCTTACATAAACAATTCCGTTTAAAATCTGGAGAGCAATATCTAGCATGGCTGCGTAAATATCTACAAATAGCAAATAATGTAGGTGTTTATGAGGAAGGATTATTACAGCCTTTCCCGAACGAGAAAGCCCCTCGCCTTTAGGCATGGAATGAAAGTGAGGTTGGATAAGGAGTGCTACTAAAAACCGCAAGGTTTGTGGCACTCTAAGTATCCAAAATGTCGGTATCTTTTATTTTTTCATCTTTCGCGTTGCAGTTTTATAACCTAACTGATACAACGCAAACGTGATGAATGATTATAGAAGAACCAAAACAACCGTGTCATTAATTAACTATCATTTTGTGTTTTGCCCACGATACAGAAGAAAGATTTTTCTTAATACAAAAGTAGAAGAACGTTTCAAAGAGTTGGTTCAAGGAATATGCGGAGAATTGGATATTTCTATTGTTGCAATGGAATGCGACAAAGACCACGTTCATTTGTTCTTAAACACACCACCAAAACTTAGTCCTGCTGATACAATGGCAAAAATTAAAGGAGTGACATCAAAACGTTTGAGAGAAGAGTTTCCTCATCTTCAACACTTGCCGAGCCTATGGACGCGTTCTTATTTTGTTTCTACTGCTGGAAATGTATCAAGTGAGACAATAAAACATTATGTTGAAAATCAAAAAACGAGGGGGTGAAACTTGTGCCACAAACCATCACAGTTAAAGTTAAATTGCTTCCAACAAAACAACAAATCATGCTATTGGAACAAAGTAGCCACGAGTATATAAAAGTCATTAATGCCCTTGTATCTGAAATGGTTGAAGCAAAGAAAAGCACGAAGAAAAGTACAAAGGATATTGAGGCCAATATCCCAAGTGCGGTGAAAAATCAAGCAATTAAAGATGCGAAAAGTGTATTTTCTACAAAGGTGAAAAAGAGTAAATACAAAATCGTTACGATTCTAAAAAGACCTGTTTGTGTATGGAATAACCAAAACTATTCATTTGACTTCACGCACATTTCAATTCCGTTTATGGTAAACGGAAAGTCAACTCGTTTAAAGGTTTGCGCTTTATTAAACGACAAATATAATCGCAATTTCGAATTGTTGAAGCACAAGTTAGGTACACTCCGTATCACGAAGAAATCTGCTAAATGGATTGCTCAAATATCTGTCACGATTCCTACAAACGAAAAAACGGGAACAAAGATTTTAGGAGTAGACTTAGGTCTTAAAGTTCCTGCGGTAGTCATCACAAATGATGATAAAGTTCGTTTCTTCGGGAACGGTAGGCAAAACAAATTTATGAAACGTAAGTTTCGCAGTGTTCGCAAGAAGTTAGGAGAAGCTAAGAAACTAAATGCCCTTCGTCAAATTGATGATAAGGAACAACGATGGATGCAAGACCAAGACCACAAAGTAAGTCGTGAAATCGTTGATTTTGCAACGGATAATAATATTTCTGTCATTCGATTAGAGCAACTAACGAACATTAGACAGACGGCACGAACAAGCCGTAAAAACGAAAAAAATCTACACACTTGGTCATTCCATCGTTTAGCACAATTCATCGAGTACAAAGCAACATTAGTTGGCATAAAGGTCGAATATGTGAACCCTTCTTATACAAGTCAAACATGTCCGAAATGTTCTGAAAAGAACAAGGCGCAAGACAGAAAATACAAGTGCCAATGTGGATTTGAGAAACATCGTGATATCGTTGGGGCGATGAATATTCGCTACGAATAGTCAATCAGCCTAAGAACCTATATGGTCTGTCTTAGGAGGGGTGATGGCACACCCTCATCTTGAAGGCTGTTCAAAACAGAAATGGACTGCGAATGCTTAGTCATTCAAGAATCCCATCCGTTACACCGTAAGGTGTAGGACTTGCGGCTTTAGACGTGGGAGTGTCAAAGGGTTATGACTTTAAAGTAATGGACTCTATTACAGAATTAAATGATTCTATCAAATCTTTAAATAAAGAATATGAATTATGTCGTGTAGTCGCAGGCTATTCTTGGAAATGGGCTACACAAAAGGATAAGAATCTATATGATATAAAAGATCCTGTTACAGGTAATACATTTATATGGAACTCAAAGGTAAAAGATTGGATTAATTTTAAAAACAGTGTAGAGGAAATAGGGTGTATTCATACTACTCAAGGTGCTGATTTAAATTATGTTGGAGTGATCTTAGGAGCAGAAATTGATTGTTATTACACAGGTGAAGAAAATGGAGACTATGATTTGAATAAAGCAAAAATCATCGTCAATCCAAAAGAGTATAAAGATCGAAACGGCCTTCCGATTAAGGGAACGGATTTAAATAATGAAGAGTTAACATCCTATATTAAACGTATTTATTATGTATTGTTATCACGAGGGATAAATGGATGTTATGTCTATGCAGTAAATCAAAATATGCAAAAATATTTAAAGGAAATAGTAAAAGTAAGTCAATAAATAAAAACAGAGCCTTAATAGTGAAAACGTTGGAAATTTAGATAAGTTATGTATAAGATGAACAAAAATAAGGAGATGTCCTAGGACATCCCTTTATTTTTGCATAAATTTAATTATTACAAATGTAAATCGTAAACGAAATCTATATAAATGAAGGGGAGAAGTGGTAAGGCAGGCTTAGTAAGCTTGGATCTAATGCCGAACAATGTAAACCTTTTCTTCTGACAAACACATCCAAAGTTATTAATCAAACCTATTAAACGATACGCGGAACAACAAAAGACAGGGAGCTGAGAAATGTGCAAATTAAATGTAGTAATTGCGGATTTGAACAATATATGAAAGATCATAAATTCAATAGAGATTATAAAGATGATTACAATAAAGCTTTATTTGTTATGTGTGGAAGAAATGCTTGCGATACTTCCCAAATTAAAATCCCGAATGGTTATATTAGAGAAGCAATGTGGCTTGGTTCGTGGTCGATTGTAAGAGATATAACTTTAGACGAATACAGAGGTCTTAAAAGAGCTAGATTTATTAGAAAATTGGCTGAAGAACAATGTCCCAAATTGTAATAGTAAAAATCAAGCTGAAAATCTGAATACTATCAACTAAAAGTAAAAACTGTTAAAGTTGAAGGATTGGAAAATTATGATTTTTTTGCACCTGAACAGGTAGAAAAAGGTGTGATTCTTGCACCATCAATGGATATATATACCTTAGGACAAGTCTGTCAATGGTATGTATTCGGATACACGCATAAAGAAACAAATAGAAAAATTACTGATGTTTTAAATTCAAACCAAACAAAAATTATTGAAACAGTGGCGGTTAAAGGAAAATGGTCTAAATAACTATTAATAGAACGACTCGCATTTTTCAAAAAAACTTAAAAAAGCCTTACTACACACAAATTGTAGTAAGGCTCTTACTATTCAAGATAAAAAGTTAACGACTTTATTATCTCTGTACAAATAAGAATTAGAAAATTACGTTACTATCCTCTCCGAAGAAAAGAGACTTTATTTTAACTTCCCTATTGATAGGTTAACACGATAATTCCCATATTTTAATAGTCGCCCTAGAAAGTTATCCAATTCGTCATTAGAAGCAAAATGTGTTTTTAATAAATAACATCCTTCACCACTTACACGATGTACTTCAGATATTTCTTCTTCTTTTTGAAAGAAGTCCATAAACTCTTGATGATTAGCTGATGTTACAAACAAAGTAACAAATGCAGTCACTGTTTGTCCTAGTTTGATTCGGTTTATTGCGATTGTATATTGTTCAATAATCCCTAGATCCTCTAATCTCCTAATTCGATTTCCTACAGCCTGCCCAGTCATATGTATTTTTTGACCTAGTTCTTTCCATTGTATTCTTGAGTTTTCTCCTAATAATTTTAGTATCTCAAAATCTGTTTGATCAATGATATAAACCAATCCTTTCACCGTGAAAGTAGAAAACCAGAAAGTGTTTCGCCAACTGATTCTGCTTATCAATACAATTCACTATACTTAGTTTATCCTCTTACATCGCATTGTTTATTAGTTATATTCACTTATAACACAGAGGACGCAACAAAAAAATACATCTAGATTTAAAGGAGGTTACTAATATGTTATTACAAGATATTTTATCGTTCAATGAACAATTTGTAGAAAATAAGGAATACGCTCTCCGTGAAGCAACAAAAATGCCTAAAAAACGTATGGTTGTTGTTTCTTGCATGGATGCTCGTTTAATTGAGCTACTTCCAAAAGCTTTAGATATACACGATGGGGATGCAAAAGTTATTAGAAATGCAGGTGGTAAGATTACTTCTCCTTTCGATAGTGTTATGCAAAGTGTTGTAGCATCAGTATATGATCTAAATGCAGATGAAATCTTTCTTATCGGACATCATAGATGTGGTGCGAGTCAAACTAATCCAAAAGGAACACTTCAAAAAATATTAGACCGTGGAGTAGCTTCACCAGAAATTTTATCAGCTATTGAATATGCTGGTGTTGACCTTGAAAAATGGTTATTTGGATTCGATGATGTCTGCGATTCGACTCAAGCTAATGTTGATTTAGTAAGAAATCATCCACTTATTCCAAAAGATGTTCCTGTACATGGTTTAGTTATTGATCCTCACACAGGTAAATTAGATTTAGTAGTCGACGGATATAAAACATTAGAAGGTATGAAACATTAATTATTACTTATATGAAGGGAAGTTATTAGATATGAATAGACAAGAAGCTACACAAAAAATTATGGAAGCAAAAATCGCAAAAGGGTTAACATGGGAAGAAATTTCAAAAGTCAGTGAAAACTCAGAGACTTGGGTTGTAACAGCATTATTAGGTCAGGCTACAATGACACGTCCGGAGGCAGAAAAAATCGGTAAACTATTAGAATTAGATGAAGAAGTAGTGCAGGCATTAACAGTAGTTCCACTTAGAGGTCAAGTAATGCAAATGCCTCCTACTGACCCAATCTTATATCGATTATATGAAATGATGTTACAATACGCACCAACTCTTAGAGAATTAATCTTAGAAAAAGCTGGCGAAGGTGTAATGAGTGCAATCAACTTCAATCTAGGTGTGGATACACAAGAAGATCCAAAAGGTGGCGATCCTCGTATCGTTATTACACTTAATGGGAAATTCTTACCATTCCGTACATGGTAATTAATTAAAAATCTATCTATATAGTTAATATGATCTTATAAATTTACAAAATCCATCCTTTTTAATCAAAGTGTATAGAAAGGATGGATTTTTACTATGAGATTCTTTTTCGGTAAAGGAGAATAATATGAATAAAAAATACTTTAATACGAGCTTTAGTATTCTACAGTGGTTTGTGTTTCTATTAGCAAATGCAATTGCATTACCTATCATTATTGGCGGCATATTCCATTTATCAATAGAAGATATTTCAACATTAATGCAGCGCACTTTTTTAGTCGTGGGAGTAAGTTCATTTATACAAGCTTTGTTTGGACATAACTATCCCATTGCGGATGGTCCTGCTGGTTCATGGGTAAGTATATTTGTCATACTGGGACATGTCGCTATGCATCAGGGACAAAGTGCAAAAGACGTGTTGCAACTTTTAGAAGGTGGGTTAATTATTGCAGGTATATTACTCTTCGTTCTTGGTGTAACAGGGCTTGTTCATCGAATCTTACGTTTATTTACCCCTTTAGTTACAGGGACTTTTCTTTTAATCTTAGCACTTCAGCTTAGTGGTGTGTTACTAAAAGGAATGATGGGATTAGAAGGATCTGCAACTCATCCTGACTATCCAACAGCTACTATTGCGCTCTTTGTTTTTGCCCTTATTACTTTCTTATCAATTAAAGGGAAAGGATGGATGAAAAGTTACGCTGTGTTACTTGGAATTTCATGTGGTTGGCTTTTGTATGCTCTTTTAGGAAAATCATCTTATATGCCTACACACACAACGCTAGTTAAGTTACCAGAGATATTTGCTTGGGGCACACCTAGATTGGATATTGGAATGACCCTAACTGCAACTTTATTTACATTTCTTTTAGTTGCAAATACAATTGCGGCTATTTCAGCTGTAAAACAAGTTGCTCCCTTATCTAAAAAAAATGATAAGCAAACACTGAACCGTGGTGTATGGGTCGGAGGTATGTCACATATTATCTCGTCGTTGTTTTCTACAATTGGTATTGTACCATTACCTGCATCAGCAGGATTTATTCAATTAACAGGACAAAGAAAAATGAATTCGTTCCTTATAGCAAGTCTTATATTAGCAGGAATTTCTTTTATTCCCTCAATCGTAAGCTTTATATCTTTGCTTCCGGGCCCTATTGCCAATGCTGCACTTTTAGCAACATTTGTCCAAGTAATAGGCATTTCATTTCAATCGATTTTACGTGAAGAATTAAATCAACGCCGATTAACTATATTAGGAATTACATTATTAATCAGTTTAGGAATAATGTTTCTTCCAGAAAGCGCATTTAGCGGCATTCCTTCTTCCTTACAATATGTTTTAAGGAATGGCTTACTCGTGGGTACCGTGATTGTCATTCAATTGGAACAGTTTTGGAAAGAGTAAAGTATTTATATACTTTTTTATTTGGAAGAAAATAAGGAATGAAAATCATCATATGGAAATATTTTAAAATATCTTGATATAAACCTATGTATTTTGTAATATATAGGTATATTGTTAGTTTATTTGATTCCGTTTATTCCCACACCTTATGTGTTGTGGTTGAGTTGTAGAAGTAAGTTTTGTTCTTACTTTAATTTTGAAAGGGTTTCTTTGAGCCGATTAGTGTATTTAGCTTATTTTGCTATGCACAATTAATCGACTTAAGGAGGCCTTTTTTGATTGGGTTTAAACAGGTATTAACATATATTTCTGTAGATAATAACAAATTAAAATAGGAAGTTTATATAGGGGAGAATAAATATGAGTAATTGATTTGTACATCAGGGGAATTGGAGAGATATGTAGTTTCTTAACGTTAAATGTATACACGGATATATGAAACTGTGATTCTAGAATAGATACACAATAGATTTACGAATTGCAACAAAATAACTATAGAGAAGTTTCGTAGAAGACATAAACGTACTTATTATTAGAAGAATAAATTGAAGTCTACTATTAATCTTAAAAACGTATCAATTGATACGTTTTTTCTTGTGTTTCTAGTAAATATGAGGTACGATTTGAAAGGGGAAAGAATTTTAATGCATATTAGCTTTCAAAATAGGGAGACAAAAAAGCACATTAATTTTACAATCGGGGAGATTGAGCAGTACATATTAGAGTTTAAAAAATTAATTAAAAATAATCGATTTACGGTTTCTCGAAATGAAAAAAGGAAAGAGAATAGTGAATTTTTAGAGGCTAATAAGATTAACGCTAGTAAAGTGAAAGAGATTCTTCTTAATATAGGAGTACGTGATTTTTGTTATGCGGTTGATAATAAAAATCCAAATTTTGCTCATGAAAAATTGTATATCTTTTGTCCACAATATGAGCTAGATGATTGGGGACAAAAGAAGTCGGTAGACATATATATTAAGACGAATCTGATTGAAAATAAGGATAGGAACAAATACATGATTGTTGTTTCTTTTCATAAAAGGAATAAACCAGTCACTTATCTTTTTAGGTAAAGATAAGTGACTAATGGTTTTAGAATGAGGGAGGATTTTTATGTTGGTTTTATGTGAGTTTTGTCGAGATATGGTAAAGTATTCTACTAAAGATGTTCCAAAAGTGACGGTCATTAGAGGGAAGCAATATCATTACGTAGGTAAAGAAGCAAATTGCGCAGAGTGTAAATCTGAAATATTTGTTCCTAACATTCATGATTATAATTTAGAACAATTAGATCATGTATATAGACAACAGGAACAGTTAGTTACTATTTCTGAGATAAGAGAGATTTTAGAAAAATATAAGATTGGAAAACGTCCGTTATCTTTGCTTTTAGGTTGGGGAGAGGTTACCTTAACAAGGTATGTAAATGGAGATATTCCGACAAAGCAGTACTCGGATATATTGAAAAGATTAAGTAGGGATCAATCTTTTATGCTAGATATTCTGGAAAGAAATAAAGATTTAATTACTCAAAAAGCATATAGGGTCTCTAAAGAAGCAATTGCAAAGCTACAAGAAAACGAGGATTTTACTTCTACGCAAGCTACGAAAATCGAGGAAGTTGCTAACTATTTGTTATATAAAAATGATGATGTTACTCCTTTAGCTCTTCAAAAACTTTTATACTACTCGCAAGGATTTTGTAGGGTGTTTACTGGAACATATTTATTTGAAGATGATTGTGAAGTAGGAAGTCACGGCCCGGTATATCGAGTTATTTTTGATAAATACAAAGGATATCAGTACGACAATCTTGAAGTTAATTATGATAGTACAAATCAGTTAACTCAAATAGAAAAGGAACTATTAGAGTGTGTAGCTAATACTTTAGGGTGTTATAGTGGGAAGAGTTTAGAGAAAATGATTCTATTTGACTTACCATGGGCAGTAGCTGATCTAGAATTAGAAGATAATGATTTGTGTAAATCTATCTTAGAAAAAGAGGAGATAGATAATTGCTTTAACACAATGAAACGGACATATAATTTAGTTACTATTTCTGATATTAAACAATATAGCATAAGAGTATTTGGTAATATAAACAAGTAAATATTGTAACTATATCATTTTTAATATGATTGATATATACATTTTTTACTGTTAATCAGAACTCTGTAAAGGTATTAAAAGATAATACTAATTACAAAATATTAGGAGTACAGAATATAAACACTTTTACCACGATGTAAATTTGCATATTAAATAAAAAGTAAAGTGAATTGATACATTATATGGTAAAATGATATATATGAATGCGCTTTATGAAATAAATTTTATGCTTTGGACCTTTAGCTCAGCTGGTTAGAGCAAACGGCTCATAACCGTTCGGTCGTAGGTTCGAGTCCTACAAGGTCCACTTATAAACAAGGAGAAAGCACTCAAATGAGTGCTTTCTCCTTGTTTATAATAAATAAAGGGGATTGTGACATGAAAATAATTGATTTAGAGACAGAAAGAAAAAAGAAGGGAAAATTAATGGTAACTATTCCAATTATAGAACTAATGTATGGAGAAAAAGGGGAAATTGAATTTAAAGTAGTAGGAAAAAAAGTTGTTCCACAATCCATGTTAGAAAATTAAACTACTTATAATTCCTATAGGCTATAAGGTCGTTAAGTGGGAAATTTCTAAGTACGGAAACCTCGTGGATTCTAATTGATTATGCTATCCCAGTGGTTCCTAAGGTTAAGAGATGAATTTCTTTTGTGTTGTGTAAAAAAGTGCTACATTTCTATCTCAAAATGTTTGATTTAGTTACTTTAGGACAATATAAAATGAAAATTAGGATAGAACTAAAAGAAAACATATTAAGGGAAGATGTTTTTTAGCATTCATTGCTTTGAAAAATAGACATTTATGGTAAAGGGAATTTACTTTAATTCCATAGTTGTGGAAACGTTAAAGTAGAATTTTAATGTTTTTTGTAAAAAAGAATTGACTTTTAATTTAGTTGTAACTAATATGGTTACATAAGATGTAACTTATTTAGTTACAACAACTTCCTGTTTTAAGAAAAAGATTTATATACTTAATTGAGGATAGCGGTCTATACGTTGTCGTCCAATGCAGAAAACAACTATGCATATTCTGAACGGTGGTATTTTCTGCTTTAGAGCAATAATGTGCAGTGTTATCTTTAATGAAAAATTTTAGTTGATCTTTTTTTAGAAGGATTAGTTTTTGGGGAAAATAATATGGTTGCTAAAAAAATGCACTTTTACAAACCCAAAAGCTAGATAGAAATTTTTAAATGATAGCTGGACTTGCTAATAAAAATAAAGGTAGGAGATTTAAATGGAGAAAAAACAAGATAACCTTATATACGTATGGGACGCATATTGTGGATGGTGCTATGGTTTTTCAGAAAGTATTAAAGGATTTTACAAAGAACACACTGAAATGCCCTTAACAGTTTTATGTGGAGGATTATTTTTAGATGATCTACCTATAAAAAATTTCTCATATATAGAAGAGGGAAATAAAAGAATTAATCAACTTACAGGTGCAGAATTTGGTCCTTCCTATCAAAAATTGGTGGAAAAAGGAACTTTTAAAATGAATTCGAAAGATGCTGCAATTGGCTTTTCAGCTTTACGTTCATTAGCGCCAGACCGTTTGTTAAAATTCACGGCTGCTATGCAAAGAGCGTTTTATTATGATGGACAAAGCCTAAGTGATCCTGAGACATATCGTAAGATTGCAATTGAGCATGGTTTGGACCCTGAACAAGTAATTGAGCGTTTAAATGCGCAAGAAACAATTATAGATGTCCAAAATGATTTTAATAAGGTTCGACAGCTTGGGGTTAATAGCTATCCTTCATTACTTTTACAAAAGGATAATCAAATTATTCCTATTGGTGGTGGGGTAATGACGCCAGATAAAATTGAAGCACGTTTTAAAAATTTATACTAAAAGAGTTTAGACTATAGTAGTAAACATGTTAGCTTACGCCAACCGACATACATCTCCCATCTATTTACTGGTGCCATGAGCATTTCAGAGAATTGAGGAGGGGCCTTCTGTCGAAGCAAAAAAAAGTGTGTTATCTATTCAATAACTATAACAAAAGGAGAATAATATCCATGTTTAAAACAATTGATACAAATCATAAAGATGTGAAATTAACAGTGTTTAGTTCGGATGAAAAAAGTTTTATGGTCACTGCAACCTTAGTTGAGAAAGCGGGACATGCATTTTTAATAAACTCAAAATTTACTCAATCTGATTCGAAAGAAATTGTGGATTATTTGAAAAACAATAACTTATCTCTAGATAAAATCTTTATTATCCATGGAGATCCTGATTACTATTTTGGGTTAGAAAGTATAAAAGCTGCTTACCCAGAAGCTATAGCGTATGCTACAGAGTCTACGGTTGAACATATTGTTCATTCTGTATTAGGGAAATTAAAAGTTTGGAAAGATGCACTTGGAGAAAATGCACCAAGTAATGTGGTATTACCTCAAGTGTTTAAGGAAGAATCTATTGATTTTCAGGGACTAACATTTGAACTAGTAGGTTTAGATCATTACAGAACTAGCTTATTTAATAGAGAACTGAAATCATTAATTGGAGGTATAGATGTATTTAACGAAATCCATCTATTCTTAGCAGATACTAGCTCAAAAGCAGCAATGGAGGCATGGATAGAGAACTTGAAAGTATTACAGGAGTTAAATGCTGACATTATTGTACCGAGCCATGGATCAATCGAAAAATCATTAGATAATCAAGCAATTCATGCAACTATGGATTATCTAAGAACTGCAATTCAAGCTTCTGAGGAAAGTAAAACTTCAAAAGATTTTGTAGCAAAACTTGAAACAGCATATCCAGGCTATGCAAATAAAGGTGTATTAGAATTAAGTGCAAAAGTTGTAACAAAAGAAATGCCTTGGGGTTAATGCTATGAATAAATATCAAAAACTATTACATGAAACGTATGTGTTAACTGGCGAAGGAAAATTGGATGTTTTCAAAACGTATTTAAGTGAAAAAGTATCTTGGACAGAAGCTGCTGGGTTTCCATATGCGGGCACTTATATAGGGCCCGATGAAGTAGTGAAAAACGTACATGAACGTCTTGGAACTGAATGGGATAACTATAGCGCTAAAGATGAAATTTATGCTTTTAATAATAATACTGTTATCGTGTATGGAAAATATAGTGGAACATATAAAGTAACAGGGAAATCATTCATAGCAGATTTTTGTCATCTTTATGAGTTTGATGAGAACGATAAGGTTAAGAAGTTTATTCAAATTGTGGACAGTGCAACTGTTAATGAGGTATTAAGCTAGAGTTATTAATTTCTAATGTGCCTCGTATAAGGAGTATTGTTAGGATAGATGGATTTTATTTTCCTAACAATATTTCTTACATCACATTCTAGGAGAGTTTTTTCCTTTATCGAGCGTATTATCGAAGACGAATTATAAAGTTAGAAGAGGTAAATATATATGAAATTAGAGAAAAATTTAATAGTAATAATGATTTCTGTGTTTATTTTAGGAATTGTGTCGACTTTGATATTTCAAGCTTCAACTGGTAATACCAAAGGTCATTCAATAAAGAGCGAGAATGTTGCACCAGTATCGAAAGATAATGTGACAGAAAAAGAAAAGAATAAAAAGATGGTAGTTGATTTCTATAATGAAGTTTTTAACAAGCATAATATTGATATTATCCCTCAATATGTAAGTGAAGATTATAAGCAACATAATCCTTTTGTTGCTGATGGACGAAAAGCCTTCATGGATTTCTTTAAGGAGGACTTTGTAAAAAATCCAAATTCTTCTGCAGAGATTAAACGTGTAGTAGCTGAAGGAGATACAGTTGCTCTTCATGTACATTCTCGTACTAATTCTCAAGATAAGGGAGTTGCTATAGTGGATATTTTTCGTATAAAGGATGGAAAGATTGTTGAACATTGGGATGTAATTCAAGAGATTCCAAATGAGGCAGCTAATAATAATACGATGTTTTAGGTAGAAGATATATATAAACTAAATTTAGATTTCTAACAAAAGACTCCATTTTGATTAACCTTTTTTCAAAATGGATTCTTCTTATTTTTCATATGGGTTTGTCGAGCATTTTTGATTATACTTTTTTTCAACTCAACATTTGTTTTAATGAGGTTTAATTTATACGTAATAAAATTGATAAGACTCTTGATGTAAGAGTCACATCGTAGTAAAAACTCTTCTATAGGCAAGAAGAGTTTTTTTAGTGAGTCTATAGCATTCTGGAGGGAAGTAGTTTTTTTTTCATTAATAACGATAAATAATTATATATAAATATAATGTATTTGTGTTATTATGTTTATGTTGGAAAATAAAGTATATTTTTGTTCGTAAAAATAATTAGGATAAGAAGGGGAAATAGCATGAAAATGAAAAAAATGATTTTAACAGGTGCAGTACTTGCAGCAACAACTTTAACATCTTTAACAAATGTACAGGCAGATACAACATTTAAAGATGTTCCTACTGATCATTGGTCATATAAAGCAATTATGGATCTAAAAGAGAAAAATATCGTAGCTGGTTATGGAAATGGCATTTTTGGTTTCGGCGATAGTATTACACGTGGTCAAGTTGCTAGATTGCTTTATGTATACTTGAAACCAGTAGATGTAGATGCTAAATTTCAAAATCCATTTACGGATATAAAAGGTTCTATGTTCGAAAAAGAAATCTTAGCAATCACAAAAGCAGGGATTATGAGTGGATATGGTGATGGAAAGTTCGGACCAAATGAGGTCTTAAATCGGGAACAATTGGCAGCTGTTCTAACACAAGCATTTCAATTAAAAACAACAACTGTCACAACTTTCAAAGATGTTGACAAGAATTATTGGGCTACGAAGGCAATCAGTGCAGTGCAGGAAAGTAAAATTGCTGCTGGTACAGGAAGTAACTTATTCGAGCCAAAAAGAGTTGTAACACGTGAGCAATATGCACAGTTTCTATACAATGGAATTAAAAGTGTGAACAAGCCAGAAACAAAACCAGAAACAAAACCAGAGACAAAACCAGAGACAAAACCAGAAACAAAACCAGAAACAAAACCAGAAACAAAACCAGAAGCAAAACCAGAGACAAAACCAGAGACAAAACCAGAGACAAAACCAGAGACAAAACCAGAGACAAAACCAGAAACAAAACCAGAAACAAAACCAGAAACAAAACCAGAGACAAAACCAGAAATAAAACCAGAAACAAAGCCAGAGACAAAACCAGAAACAAAGCCAGAAACGAAGCCAGAGACAAAACCAGGAGTAACGCCAATAGGTATTCCCAATGCGTTAGTGACAGAAGATTTTTTCTTTGATAGATATTCAATTGAAATTTCACCTGTAAGAGAGAAATCTATTTCTAAGCAAGGTCAAAATCTTGTTACTGAAGTAAATAAGAAATATAATGCAAATTTCAGATATAGATACGTTGCATCAGAAATTGATCTATATACTCCTAATTTGCCAAGAATGATTGATTCTCATGGTTCATTTTCGTTTGTTGGGAAGGATGAAGATAATTTCGATTTCGTGTTTGTCGTTGACAAATCAACTGTTGAGCTAGCGAAAAACTGGATGCATATGATAAATCCGAATTTCACACTTGATAAAGAGATTGATAAATTAGTAAATCCAAATCCAGAATTAAAAAAAGAAATTGATAGTTTTATAAAAAATAATAAGGATTATATCAATCGTTTTGAAAAAGATAATCATAGCGTTGAATTAAATGTAAGTCCTCTAGAGTGGGGGAGCCCTGGAGAGTCTGTAGTTACTCTACATCCAGATTACTATGTATTAGGAATTTCTGTACAAGGAAAGTAATATTTAAGTAGTGTATAGATTTTCGTACAGTAAAGTATAGACAATATTAGAGCTTAGAGATTTTTTGAAAAAGATCTACTGTGATATTATCCCCTTTAGGTGGACAGTGTAAAAAAGACCATGTAAACACATGGATGTTACACTATTAACTGGAGGGGATTTTTCATGACTAAAAAAGATTGAAGAGGAACGTGACTACTATAAGGCAAAGGTTGAATATTTAACGAATTCCCCGAAAGAATTCTCCTTCCTCAAGCGTGTGAAGGGCGTAGACCAACGGTAGGTGGGAGATGAATTTCGGTTTGGCGTAGCCAAAAGGTTTTGCATTTTATGTTGCCTCTGATATGATCAGTCTTATAAATTATAAATTTTGGTATATCAATGAAATTAGATAGTAATAACCACTCAGTATTCTCGTTGTATTATCACCTTGTATTGGTCGTGAAATACAGAAGAAATGTATTTAATGATGATATGCCAGACTATGCAAAAGATATGTTTGTTCGACTATCTGAAAGCTATAACATCACATTAGTTGAATGGAATCATGATATAGATCATGTTCATATTTTGTTCAAGGCACACCCTAATACAGAAATGACAAAATTCATCAATGCTTATAAAAGTGCAAGCTCTCGACTCATCAAGAGAGACTTTCCACAAGTGAGAAAGAAACTATGGAAAGAGATGTTTTGGTCAAGAAGTTTTTGCTTACTAACTACTGGTGGTTCATCAATAGACGTAGTAAAAAAATATATTGAAAATCAAGGTGAAAAGTGAGGTGAAATGATATGACAAAGCATAATAAAGCATATAAATTCCGTTTGTATCCAACAGAAGAACAAGCATATCTTATGCGTAAAACCTTCGGTTGTGTACGTTTCGTGTATAATAGAATGTTAGCTGAACGAAAAGAAGTGTACGAAAAATACAAAGATGATAAGGAACAACTAAACAAACAAAAGCTTCCCACTCCTGCGAAATACAAAGCAGAATTTGAGTGGTTAAAAGAAGTGGATTCATTAGCATTGGCAAATGCTCAACTAAACTTGCAAACTGCCTATAAGAATTTCTTTCGTGGTCAAAATGAATTCCCAACATTCAAAAGCAAAAAAGACAGAAAGTCTTATACAACGAATGTAGTGAACGGAAATATTATGTTGCTTAACGGTCATATTAAATTGCCAAAACTGAAAATGGTACGTATCAAGCAGCATAGAGAAATACCACAAGACCATGTAATCAAGTCATGTACGATTTCTATGACACCTACTGGTAAATACTATGTGTCTATCTTGACTGAATACGAAAAAGAGATTGTACAAAAAGAAGTAGAAACAGTTGTTGGATTAGACTTTGCGATGGATCGATTATACGTTAGTTCTGAGGATGAGAGAGCCAATTATCCTAAGTTCTATCGTGAAATGTTAGACCGATTAGCAAAGGCACAACGAGTATTATCAAGAAGAACAAAAGGTTCTATTCGTTGCAATAAACAACGTATCCGTGTAGCTAAGTTACATGAAAAAGTAGCGAACCAACGTAAGAACTTCCTTCATCACAAGTCTAAAGAGTTAGCTACTCATTTTGATGTTGTAGCTATTGAAGATCTAAATATGAAAGGAATGTCGCAAGCACTTCATTTTGGAAAAAGTGTCGCTGACAATGGTTGGGGTATGTTCACTTCTTTTTTAGCTTATAAACTACACGAACAAGGCAAACAACTTGTGAAAATAGACAAATGGTTTCCTTCCACAAAAACATGTAGCAGTTGTGGAAATGTGAAAAACATGTCATTGTCTGAGCGAGTATATTCTTGTATATGTGGTGTAAATCTCGATAGAGATTATAACGCAGCTATCAATATCAAAAATGAAGCAATACGCCTATTAGCGTTGGCATAGATAGCAATAAAATAACCCTTGGAACGAGGGAGTTAGCTCGGTTGTCTTAGGACGAATTCGTTAGCTATCAAAAGTAACGACTAACCGAGAAGCCCCCACTTCAAACAGTCCATTAGGACGTTAAGTGGCGGGTAGTTCACAACAGTAGTATCCAAATCTCTAAATGAAGGCGTACTAAAATATAAAGAGAGATGTCATTGAATCATTAAAGACAAAATATCCAGTTATATGGTTTACGAAATTTGCGGGTGTATATCGTTCAAGTTACTATAAGTATTCATACCAAAGGTATTAAAAACATGCGAATAGAATCCGAGAAATGATTAATAAAGGTACTACGATTGATTCACGTAAAGCACAAAGAATATGGTTATCCACGTATGAAAATCGCGTTACAGGAAGAGGGCTATTTTATAAATCACAAAAATTTTTCGCTAAAAAGAATTGATAGCATATACAAAGTGGAGCAATATAAAAAGGGAAGAAAACATTCTTCCCTTTGCATTAGTATCTATTCTGTGTACATTAAAATAGGATATCAACCACCGTGATCTCCATGTTCCATCATCATAATAACAGGTGTAACAGATTCATTGTTACCCTTGTCAGAGGAAATACCTGTTGTCAAAGTTAAGGCTGTTAAAACGCCCATCAATCCTAATACTAGTTTTTTCATTTTAAGGACTCCCTTTCTTTGATTTTTTGTCGTGTCTTCGTAGCCAGATAGAAGTATTCACTTGATTTAATATGGTTTCTTTCTTCATAGAATTTAACAGCCAAATACTCTTGGCTATCTTCCACATACTCATATAGTGATTCGCTTTCAAAGTAAGATATTCCTTCAAGTGCAGTCTTTTCTAAATCTTCTCCAGATACATTTGAGATGAGGCAGTTTAAAATAGAGAATAGATGGATATACTCTGTATTGCCTAATTCGAGGCATATGCTATAACCTTTATCGACTAAATCCTTCGCAATATCAAGTTCATTCAATTTATAATGTTCTCTAGCTTTTAAGAAGATTGCCTTGTGATGTTTAGGATTATGGTTTATTACTTCTGAAAGATATCTAATCGCCAAAGGAGAGAGGTTTTGACTAGAGTACATATACCCTAGGTTATGTCTAACCATAAGAATATACTTTTCCTCATCAAGCTTTTGAAATATATCCATAGCTTTGATAAGGTGTTCTTCTGATAATGCCCATTCTTTTAATTTTGTACATGCAGTTCCAAGAAGATTCTCACAGAACCCGACGTTACGTTCATAGTTCTCGTGTTGTTCAAAAATCTCTTTTGCTTTGGCCGTATATTTAACTGAGTTAAGTGATTCATAAATATCATAATGAAAAGCACCTAATTTATAGTAAAACTCCGCCTTTTCAATCTCGTCGGGTACTAATTCAAGAAGAGATTCTGCTTTGTCAAACTGTTCTTTGGCGATTGTATAGTTACCAATACCCGAAGTATGTATTGCTTTAAAGAAATGATAGTAGTAAGTTAAAAAGTTGTTTGTTGGAATCTCAAATGCTTCAACCTTATCAAAGCTACTTGCAGAGACACCTAAGTTATCTACAATGTATTGGAAGCGGAAGTCTAAAAGGAAGTAATATAATAGTAGATTCTGATCTTCTTCTATATTGTTAATCTTTTTATCAATCTCTTCTTTCAGTCTATGCGCTTGACTAATTCTTCTTGCACGGATTTCTATATACCATTCATTTAAAAGCTGTGTAATCTTATCGTTCCCCTTAACTGAAACGTTCATAGTATCCTCCTCATCCCATATATATATGATATATCTTAATAAATATCATAACAGAAATTAGATAAGACTAAATCCATCATATACCATTTCTCAATAAGAGTCGGAAAATTCAGTTAACTAACAATAGCAGCCCTTATTATATATGTTTTGAGGGCTACCGTAAAATGACGATTACTAGACTCAAAAAAAGTATAGCACAAAAAAGAAGACTTACATAATCTTAAACAATAGATACTATTTCATTTCTTATGCTGTAACGATGGACCACACGGTAAATATCTGGGGGACTTTACGAAAGCAGCAGAAGTATTATACTGGGGAGAAGATAATGATGTTTGGTTAGATTTAGGTAGAAGCCGTTGGGTAAAAGCAGAGCATTATTATTGGAGACCCTTCAAAGCAATATCAAAATTTCCAGAAGGATATGAAGTAAGCTATTGTGATGGAATTAACGGCGCATACAAAGGCAGTATTAACTCAAAAGAGCCTCTTACATATTCTTCCGTAAAGAAGGCTGGATTGATATTGGTGGGAATCGTTGGGCACCAGAGAAACATTTTGACATTGTAGATATTCGATAAAAGGTTAAGGTCCACTCGTATGAGTGGCACAGGTTAGGAGCATATTATACTTGATGTAGAATTAGTAAAGAAACAATTGATTTAGCTAATATAGATATTGCATACACAAAAAAATAATGAAATTAAAAAGTAGAAGGTGCTAAAAAAGTATCGTGGTAATACAATGAAGTTTCAAAAATATTAAAGAGATTATACAAACTCTTACTCCAGTGAAAAACACACAAGTAGAAATAGAAAAGCAGTTACTAAAATGAGACAGCCAAATGAAGGATTTAACAAATCTATAGAAAAAATAAAGAAAAAAGATAGTGAAATCACAAATAAATTAAACACATCAGACGAGAATGTTAAAGGTATAAATAGAAGATCTCTAAAGCACAATTAAAAACTGAAGAATTAACAAAAATAACAACTGAAAAGAAAATACAAACGGAGTGGCTATAAGCTGCTCTATTTTTGTTTTAGCGGGAGAGAACAAGATGAAAAATCCTATCCAAAATAAACATCCAGAGGAAAATCAATTACAGAGCCAAATTATCAATCAAATCATTCCAATCTTAGAGAAGTTAGTAATGCAATTCATTCAAAATCCAGCCCCGAATGAGGATGTGATTCCAGGTAATTACAATAAATTCATGGAAATTGATGATGTTGTAGATAATTTAGTGAATGCTGGGATTATTACCGCTAGCAATTTTAATGTTAACGTGGAGCTATTTAGAGGTAGTCCAATTACGGTTTCCATTGTCAAATCTGGGGATCCAGTAGTAGAAGTTCCTGTAGAAGTTGATGCTGGGAATTCTATCGAGGAACATATAGATGAGGCAGATAAAAAAGAAGGAACTAAATAATGAAACGGAAAGTCGAGCATATATAATGTAGGCTTTTTTATTTTAAATCAAATAAGAAATGGGAAAGAGGTGGCAATATGGATGATATACAGGAGATGAAAGGTGATGTTCAGGAAATAAGGCAAGATATTAAGGACATACGATTAGAGATTAGAAGTTTAGAAATGCGGACAACAGGTAATGAAAAAGACATTATTAATATCAATAAGCAATTAGATAAGATTAGTGCTAATACAACATGGATCTTACGCCTTATTATTGGTGGTTGGAGCAGCTCTGACTTTCCTCTTGAAAGGTGGCGGTATGTAATGATTGAAATCACGGCCATAATTGGGGTTGTTGTAGGATTATCACAAATTGCAAAAACAAATGGATTGCAAACGAAATATATCCCGATATTAAATTTGACGCTTGGCATTATGCTAGGTGTTTTATTTTTGTCTCAAGATATCAAAATGAATATATTTCAAGGAATGATTATCGGATTGTCAGCAAGTGGATTGTTTGACCATACGAAAATTATGAAAAAGGATGACAATCGGAAATGAAATAGAAATACAAACATATAATTCTAATAGGAAGACATTTTATTTACTGCTAGTGAGAAGTATATGAGTGTGAAGTAATAGTAAAACCGACTCATAAGGAGCCGGTTTTTTAATTTATTTTTTTGATGCCCTATAACCGGCAGATTTTGCGTCGGCTTCTGAACAAAACATCTCTTCAGCTTTCGTTTTATCATAGAACTGTTGACCAGGCATATGATAAATTTTCTCGCCCCTACTATTTTTATTGCCTTTGATAGTACAAGTACCATTTTGTTCTGTTACTTGATTTGTTTTGGGTTGAGTAGCAGATTCTTGTTTCTTTTGTTGCTCTTGTTGTTTCTTCAATTCTTGTTGTTTTTGCTGCTCGTCACGTTGTCTCTGAAGTTCCTGCTGTTTTTTTTGTTCAGCTTCTTGTTTTTTAAGTTCTTCTTGTTTCTTTTGTTCCTCTTGTTGCTTCTGAAGATCTTGTTGTTTTTTCTCGTCTTCCTTTGATTCCTCAGATTTCTTTGTTTCTTCTTGTTTAATAGTAGTAGCGGCTTTGTCGGATTTATCGTTATCCGAGTCTTTAGCGCACGAGCCAATTAAAATAATTAATAAAATAATAATACCTAGGCACCCAAAACATCCGCACCCTCTGCGCTTTTTTTCTTCTTTTTCATTAATTGCTTTTGCCATCCTAATCCCCCCCTTAAGTATTTTAAATTTCAATATACAGTATAACAGATGTTATAGGGGTATTTTACAAAAATAATGGATATTCGATTGGTCGTAAGAAAAGAGCTAATCCTTGTATAGAATTAGCTCTTTAATATTTATTCCTTCATTATGCTAATAAGAGCATCTACATCGATGAGCTCAATATTTTTATTCACTGCATAATACGCGCGTTGAAGAGGACTTGGATTTCGTATTGTCTTTTGTAAGTATAGTATCCTACAGGAGAAACCTTGCTTAGGATAGTAAAAAAGATGGCAAATGCAAAGCTCAGTTTTTGTTTACCAAATCTTACTGCATCAGAAGTAGTGATAGATCGATTTGGATTAGAGAAACTGCAATCTATTCAAGGAAGGTATATATGAAGGAAAACTCCACCGTACTGCAAGTGCCGTATATTGACGACAAGGTCATGTGGAAACATCTAAAAGAATATGAGATGGATAAACATGAACATCAATCGTTAGGTGGTGATACCTTCTACGATTAGAAAGTTAAGGTTTGCAACAAGAAGACATTTAATGAGTATTCATGATATGGGTAGTATCTGAAATGCAAAAAGTATTATGGGAGATTTAAAGCCATATGTGAGCAAAACAATGCAAGGGAAAGAATACATTTAGTATTTGAATAAAGAAGGGTATGCCCGACTGGTGATGAGTTACGCCAATTGGGTAGATATTTTGATACACAGCCTAAAAAGAATGGTGGACCTAGAAGGGAAGCGCCGTGTTGTTAAACACCTGAGGTTGTCAGGGATTTAAATATGCAAGGTATACCGGATAAAGATATTGGGATTATGTATGATCTTAGCCCCTGTATGTCGGGAAAAAGAAAAAAACAATGCATGCAAGCAGGTGTTTGGAAAGGTCCAACTGATATGAGACAAATAAAAAAAGGCTAGGATTTCTCATAGGAAAAGAATTAATTGATGAAAATAAACAAACTTCGTAAAGTTTATAATCTAGTTCTTTAGTATAAAAGAATAAGATGGGGTGCTGTATGCGAAGAAAGTCGCACGTACAGTGCTAAGTGGGGAAAAGATGGAGATTACTTCAAAGTCTTACCTAGCGCAACTAAAGAGTTCAGCCCCTAACGTTACGCTTCGAGGGGCTGAACCTTGAGAACTCTTATGAGAGTGTATAAAGAAATATTATTAATTCACCTTTAGCATTAATACACTAACTTGTTCAAAGATTAAACTGATTGTTTGAATTTTATGATAAAAAAGATTTGCGAAAATGGGATATAGAACACATCTTTTTGAGGATGGTGAAACGGTAAGGATTAAAGAAACAGTTAAAGTTGTTACAGTTGATCATTGGTGGTATGCAATTGGGGAATTTAAAAACGATGGAGTACTGTATAATATCGTGGAGCATCCTAGCGCATGATATGCGGAATATGAGTTGGAAAATTCAATAAAATAGTTATTTGAATAAAAGAAACCTCGTTTATCTACGGGGCTTCTAAGGGTAAGTGTCAAGCAATGACGTACTCGACTAATTAACCATATCATGAATTTTTTGGTAAAAATAGTGGAAAATGTGTCCAAATTAATGGGAGCATTATTTTAAACAAAAACGTTATTTTGTAGAAAAAATTTAAAAGAACCCACATTGGAGGGGGTGGGTCCTTTTATAAAAACTAAGCATAATAGAGATTGCCTATATATTACCAAAAATGGAGTTGTATTCTACACGATAGTTGTTGAGAAAAGTTTTTCGCACAAAAAAGAGCACTATACACAAGTGCTCTTAAAAAGGAGACCCTATTAGCGAAAGAAAACTATGTTAATAATATATATGCTCGTTTAATTAAATGGTGACAAGTTAAAAAATCATTTTGCACAACAAAGCAGCTAGCCAAAGTAGCTAACTGCTCAGTTGTACAATTTTAGAAGTTGCACTGGATACAGATATATGTTGTAACAAAAAGTTACAACTATAGTTTAAACAACTATCGAAATATTATGCAGGAAAGAAAACTAAATTAAAAATTCATTCAGCACAACAAAGCAATTAGCTAACTGCTTGTTGTACAAAAGATTTATGCTTATACGTAAAAATGGCAGGTAATTGACTAAGTTACCTGCCATGCACCAAACGATACGGAGTAAAGAGCTCCGATTTGAAAGAGAGTGGCTCTGGGAAGCTGACTTGCAGATAGTATGTGTAAAGTAAAAAAGATTATTCTTAAATGAGAATGAAAAATTATTTTATAAGGACTGGCATTCTTTTAGTTTCAAGTCTTTCAAAGTCTACAGGACAATATGCAAACGTTATGATAGGTTCTAAAGTTTTATTTGTTAAAAAAGTGTGGTTAATTACTTGGCCGGAAGAAGAATAGAATGTAATTTTGGTTTTTGAAATAGGAGGAAGGGTTATAACTAGCGGTTGACTTGACATATTTATAAAGTTAGTACTTTGTGAATTGAGAAATTCAAAAAAATAGTTAATTTAATAAAAAAAGCAGTCAGCTTGCGCTAGGCTGCTTTGCTCCTTAATGGAGTTCTCGTTATGTAATTTAGATGAAAATACTACTTACTAGGAATAAAGCTCCTAGCAAAATTAGAGAATCAACTAAAATCAAGAATTGTTTTTTTTGTGGTTTTCGAAATTCCTTTATCAAGCTAAAAACTGCACTCATTACGAAACATATATATAACAAAATCATAATTGTTTCTGTCATAATTAACACTCCTAATATATTGATAATTTGATTATATAACGAAAAGTATGTACATGTAAGTTTTTAACAAAATCATTATTTGAATAAAGAAGGGCACCGTTAGGGCGTATGGCGCTCTTTGACCAAGAACTATATTGTATATTTTTTATAGTGCGTATAAGTATATGGAAATTGAAAATAAGGCGTGAATTAAATTTTAATAAAATCTTTATTTGGTTACAGCGTATATAAACAAGGAAGAGCCTGATATGGCTCTCAGGCTCTTCCCTCAATAGCAAAGAGTAAGTCTTTTAATTACTCTTTGTTCATATAGTAAAAGATTGTTAACGAAAATCCAAGGCTCTTTATATTGAGAAATAAAGAAGAATTATTATAAAGAACCTCATCTTTTTTCGTAAATAAAAGAGCAGCAAGCAAAAGCTAACTGCTCAATACAAGGAGATACAAAGAAAACTACTTCAAATGAGTTATGGCATACAGCCTATATACAGTATTGACGGGAAATTTATTTTAAATCCAATTTACTTAAAGTAAATATCCCTACAGATATAATGGCTGCGCCTACTGCAGAACCTATCCAGTCTCTCAAGCTTAATGTATTTAAAGGTGTATCTGTTAGATCCATAATTAAAAAGATAGCAAAAATTAATATACCGAATGCTAAGCCTCCCCAAAATGTTTGTAACGAGTTAATAATCTTCTTTCGGAATTTGTTCATATAAATCATCCTTACTAATACTTTGTATTTTTATAAATAAATTATTGCATGTATAAAAATTGAAAGTACGAAATATGCACTATTGCATATTAGAACTCAAAAAAATAACCCATTCATAAGTAAATAGATTGAACGGAGGGGAACCGTATCGGATGAATCAATTGTCATTTTTTGAAGACATCGATGGAAAAGAGATGCGAAAACTTGTGGTGAAGGAGCTGAAAAATTACAAAGCATTGTGTGTCCGAATGAAAAATCAAGAAGAACAGGCTTAAGCTGGAGATGTTGTTCTTTTTCCGAAAATGAAAGATGACGATAAGAATCATGAGATACGTTTTAAACAAATTGAACGGACATTGAAAAACGCTCTTGCTAACAATCAGCGTTAGATAATTGAGTTGAAGTATCTGGGAAGTAAGAAAGTCAAAGATTTCTATGTTTATAACAGATTGATGATGAGACGTGATAGTTTTTATGAGAATAAAAAAATAGCTATCGGTTTGATAGCTACTGCTTTAGGAATTATTTAAATTTTTATAAGAAATATAGCGTTTCTGGTAATACAGCTAACTTCATGAATGACAAGAATACGTATCGTAAAGAGAATGGAAGCAAAAAATAAATAATGTGAGGATAACTGATTTTGATTGAGTTTATAGCCATTATCGTAGGCGCTACCGTGATCTGTCGGGCGTCTTGTTAGTTGTTAAAGAAAGATAAGGATTAACAAAATAAACGAAATCAATGAACGAAAAAACTGCGATATATGAGATTTGTATTTTATTACATTTAATTTTAAATAAAATGTGAAACTTTTCAAAATTAGCTATTTTTATTTTGTATAATAAATCTAAAGTGAATTGAAAAGGGGATGTTGATGTGAGAAAAATAGATGAGTCAAATAGCCCTTTTTTTGAAACGCATGGAGAAAAGGGAACGACTTACTTTGTACATGGTTATGAGAAAGGGATAGAAAAAAAGATATACCTTGGAGAATTTAACTCATTAAAAGAAGCAAGACAGTTTATTTACCGTTACGTTCATAGGAATCCTGAGTGGTTCAATGGAAATGGTGATGTGAATGAATACAATAATAAGCAGTCAAGGTCGGACGCAGATGATGCATGGCATGAAAAAATGTTCAAAAATGAATATCCAAAGCAATATAAAGATTTTGAAGGTTGGAGCAAATAAAAGTAGCGAATCAGCTGCTTTTTTATTTGATAAAAAAGCATTTTAAACATTTCTTATAGCATCGAATACTTATGTGAATATGGGAAACAGATTTGATGCTTGGAATGAGGGTATCGATGTGGATATAACACATATTATGGCGAGAATAGTGGCGAATGGGAAAGATCTTCCGTTTACTTCAGTTAGAACCTCTGCGTGGATTAATGGACCTGCGAATGAGCTATATCGGTTTATGTGGTCACGGGTGCCAGTTATGCTAACAATGTATTTCCTTCAGGGTGCTGACGTGATGAGATTTGCTAGGGTTGCTGGAGTTGATGAAAGTGTAACGGGTGAATATAGATACCATTTTATTTGGTGATAAGACAAACTTTAAGTAGCCTAACAGGTTCTTTTTTATTTTACCAAAAAAGAACCTGCAAACCTGCAGATTCTCCTGGTAATGATTTATGAAGTAAGACCCGAAAATATATCACAATGATTTGAAAATGAGTTCAAGATTGTTTGTTGATTTAAGCCACTCTATAATCTTTGTTTTTAAGCTTCTTTTTAATATCCATAAATCCTATAATCATTATAGCCATGCATATTAACTTGAGCCAACGAAACTCCTGGTAGTACATTAGTCCAGAGAAGAATTCATAAGCGTATAACAACCCGACAATTGGAAAGAGCCAAGTCATAAATTTCAAATCTTTTAGTTGAAACTTATAATTATTAATCTTTTTCCACATATGTATCAACTCCTATTGTTATGAGGTTCTGTAGTTTTTCTTGATGATATCCCGCATGTTTAAGACAAAGAATAGAAGGAAAACCAAGGCTATGATACCGTAAATCCAGTAGTATGTATGTCCTGTTGTGAATTCGGTATAAAAAGAAAGGGAATTCCAAACTAAAAGGATTGTTGAACAGATAGTAGAGATCAATAATGAACTAAAACTTCTCATAATTTTCACCTCGATTCAAAATGTTAGAACTTATATATAATTTTATATTTAAATAAACAAATTAACAAGGATAGGATGTAATAATATGATTAAAAGAAATTACCGTGAGGTGGTGAGTATAACTAGTCAACAAAGCCTAAATTCTAAAGTAAATAATTTGTTACTATATTTTAATTTTTGCAAAAAATAATCATTTTCTTCAGATTTCAAGAAGGTTTTACAAAAAAATACATAGAAATATAAATATATGATAATGAAATGAGTCGAATTTTCATCATGACTGATATCCATAATATGTTCATTTCAATTAACATGAAATACACATAGAGGAGAGCGATTATGAAAAGGAAAATTGGTACAGCAGTCGTAGGTTTATCTGTTTTAGGATTTGGAATTTTTGGTTTTACTCATGGAAATGGTGGAGGGGTTGTTCAAGCGGCTTCAGTAGGGGATGGAGGAGGAGCGCCTGCATATGCACATGGAAATCATGGGGGAGCACCAACTTATACTCATGGAGAGGGCTGGTCTCCGAGTTATGCACATGGACATACAGGTGGAGCACCGTCCTATACTCATGGGCATACAGGAGCACCAGTTTATGGATATGGAGACTATCCAATTCCTTCTTTTAATGTAGGAGATACTCCTGCACCGAAGTTAGAAGCTGATGGGGATCATGGGGGAGCGCCAACTTATACTCATGGATATTTCCCTGCACCGAAATTAGAATCACATGGGAATACAGGAGGGGCACCGGCTCATAATAAAGGAGATACATGGTCTCCTAGTTACGCACATGGAAATACAGGAGCACCAGCTAATACAGAGCTTGGTGGGGGGATTTAACTAATACTAAAATAAAAGTTGTAAATTTATATATAAGAAAAAAGGCTTTGTAATTTACAAGGTCTTTTTTCTTTGTAAAAAATTTATTCGAAGAGGAAAATAAACGAATTTCTTCCTAGTTGTATAGAAAGTGGTGGGTGATATGAAGTAAAGCAAAAACACGTGTTAGCTCAAGAAGATTTCATGAAAGGTATAAAGTACAAGGAACTGGCTGAGAAAAAAAGGCATGGTTGGATTCGAAAAGGGGTGCACCCAGATGTCTAAAGGTGAAAGAACGAATCGTTTGGCAGTAACATTACAAACTGATCAATCTATTCTAGGGTTTATTACAGGGTACGATGAGAAGAAGAAAGTTCTTATAATGGAAAAAATCCAAACGATAAGGCTGAAAAAATTAAAAAAGGTGATAAATTTGTTACATCTAGTTTAAGTACGAAGATAATACCTGGTCTTGAAGTAGAGGAAGTGGTGAAACAAGAGTCAGATGAATATGGTTTTACTCAAATCATTTATGCCAAACCAAAGTCGAATTTGCATGATTTGGAACATGTTATTTTATTAGAGTTAAAAATAATGTATAAGTGCTAACAAGTTTGCAAACGAACTTGCTAACACTTATATAGAATAGACAAAAATTATTGCTGATATGTCGTCTTTGAAAATAGCCTTAATCAGTTAAATCACACTTATACGAAACCCTCACAAAAACAGTCTTAATATCAATCGCAGTGTATAGCATTACGTATTATTCAATTGAGAAACATTCAATTCAAATAGGACGCAAGTTAAGTGGATTGAAATTAAAGCAACAAATCAACGGTATTAATAATAAAGCTGGATAAAATCAAGTTTTATGTATTAAAAGAGACGAAACTGTCTCTTTTTTTATTTTTAACAAAATACGGATTTTGTATGGAATTTCCTGCAATGAATTCACCATGAATAGGGTTGTCTCATATTATGTAAAGATTGCTTTATTAAGATTATAAAAGGATGTGAACGTATTGGAAGATGTTTATGTAAAAATTGACAGTTTAAAAGCAGAACAAAAAGAAATTATGCGAGATATTCGTAATTTAGAAACTCGCACAACAATTAATGAGAAAGACATAGCTACAATTAATAAGCAATTAGAAAAGATTAGTATGAATACAACTTGGATTCTACGAATTATTATTAGCGCAATCACTATGTCGGTTTTGGGTTTAATATTAAAAGGCATGATTTAAAATTTAAAAATAAAAGTACTTATGGAGAGGGGGACAAGTGTCTCTCTTTATTTTTATCGTTTTAGCCAAGAGGGTTCCTTTAGAACATGGCATGGGTAATCTGTACGATTGAATAGGAGACATTAGTCATTGCTTATCGATGGTAAAGTCAACGTATATCATTTAAAAGGAAACCTATGCAACAATGAAAATATCAAATTTTTTAATTCAATCATTTCAATTTCGCAAGTGTATTCTTAATCTTCCACATATCGGTGGGGTATCTTTGTATAATCTGATCATATCTCTAAATCACAACTGTTACCCCATCACCATCAAGTTAAAGTTTTATAATGCTCCAAAACTTTTTGGAGAATCATAGGAATGGGTGGCGTATTTTAATTTTGCTATACTAACTCAATGTTGATGTGATGTAACCTTAAGTGCTTAAAAATTTAAAAAGGTCCCTCAATAATGTTAAAGGGACCTTGCTCACGCAAATGATCTGTAAATCAATTTATCTTTGATATACAGATCATTTGTATGATAATATTTATAAAGAATTGCTAAACCATGGAATTACATAAATGCTTTTAGAAGTTCTTGAATTAATGGTATTGCTCCACCTATAAATTTTAAAACTGCCATTGCGATTTCCATATTATTCTCTCCTCTGTTTTTGTATTAAGATGTGTTGAATCTTTATAACCTTATTATAGTAAGCGCTTACATTTATAACAATACATTTTTGTATGCAATATTGCATATTTATACGTTTCGACAAAAATTATATCTCTACTAGTCATTCTTTAATGGTACCATACGGAGGTGAGAGTCTTTAAGGGTTCGCCCTAATAGGAGGAAATATGGAAAGAGTACAAGTGATTTACAGTAATCTGAAAATTAAAAGTTGGGCTAAACAGGTATTAGCTGTAGGAGGAATATTAGGGTTCTGCTACTTGGTGCTATATGTTTTTAGTTTCTTAGTTGTTATGTAAATATTATATAACTAAACTAGTAGAGTCTTGCCTAGATAGGTAAGGCTTTTTTGTTATCTGTAATGAGCAAACTATATACAAAACCTCTCAAGTTTGTCAGGTACTATGTATGGTGCCTTATTTCTCTATGTTTTAGACACTAACTCCTATCATTGCAAGTAAATAAACCTCTATTTAAAAGTTTCCATTTATATTGAAAACACAATTGTATTGATAAAAAATGTGTGTTTATTAGATACATCTTAAAAAGACAAGCATAAGTTATATGACGTTCTGGTGGAATTTTTTTATCTTTCAAAAGGATTTAAATCTTACAAATAGATTAGATCCCTTTCTGTATACCATAATTCCCATATTAACATATGAATATAATATACTGAAAATAATTTAAAAGCAAGAATATTAGTAGGGGTCCACCACATGCCCATCAACTTAAGACTTTAAAGTAGCCCCTAAACGAAGAATTTTTTTAAAATTGATTGATAGTAAACAAGAAAGGTTGGCAAATCCCTAACTAAAGAAATTTCTTCAGGTAAGCAAATCAATAATTTATCAAAAGATCCTTTACAAAATTTATTACTCTATGGACAATCATACGGATGGGGATTTTATCAGTTATTCCTAAATAAACATTGGATATTTCTTATATTTGTCCAGACTGAAAAGAGCTCATTAAAAACACCATTATTCGTGCTTTTCTTTATATATTTGTACCACAATTATTTTTTGTATGTGGTTAAAACTAGTTTTTAAGAAGCATATGCTTTAGTAACTGCAGAAATTCTTTATCACTTTTATCATTTTTTATATAATCCTGTTCATAGTTAAAAATCATTCGCACTAACATAAAAGCTGTTAGCGGTAATGGTACCTTATGCAAAGCTCCTTGCTGATAACCTTTTTCGAGCAAATTACTTATCATTTTAATTGCTTCTTCTTCAGATTTTTTAAAACAAGCTGTAATTTCAGGTGAATGGTACTCTTTATATTCTTGAAAGAGTGTAGAAACAAACGGATCTTGATGATATTCTAGGCTGATATAATGAAGGATTTTTTGTATTCGAACTAAAACATCTTTTTCCTCTTTATATAAATCAAATAATTGTGAGCGTTTAAGCTGAATATGACGCATATAGCAGTCACATAATATTTCAGTTTTATCTGTATAGTAATAATAAATAGTACCTTTACCAACTTTAGCTTTCTTTGCAATTTCATCAACCGTTGTGTTACGGACTCCACGCGTAGAGAACAGTATTGTGGCAGATTGAATGATTTTCATTTTTTTATTTTCTTTTTCTAATTTGATCATTGTCTACACCCTATCCTTGAAATATTTAGCAAAGTTTTTTTTCATTACATTCTGTATCAGTCCATTTGCAATTTTTTAACTCCTAATAGAAAGTCCTCTATTTGCTTCTTATAGAATAACATACACCATTCTTATTTCTAGTATATAACTATAATAGAATGCAGCTTTATAACTTAGGATAAAAATGAAAGTTTAAGGTAATAACTTTTTAATCGGATGATGAGAATTCAAGTGAAAGGAGACATTGATTTCTTTCTTGATTGAATAATTTGATTTTTTATTTAATTCATTTTATTATATAAACATGACTAAAAGATGCTTTTAGTCGGATTTTTTTTACGAAAAACCGACTGATATATGATTTTGGTCGATTTCTATACTATTTGAGAGAAGGTAGACACTATGTGTGGAATTGCAGGGTGGATAGACTGGTCTAAAGACCTGTCTAATGAACAAGAAACGTTAAAAAAAATGACAGATGCTATCATTCACCGAGGGCCTGATGCAGAGGGGCATTGGTTTTCAAAACGAGCGGCATTAGGTCATCGACGTCTCATCGTCATTGATCCTGAAGGTGGCCTTCAACCTATGCTGTATAAAGATGGAAATGGTACGATTGGCCTTACGTTCAATGGAGAGATTTATAACTATCAAGAATTACGTAAAGAACTTGAGGAGAAAGGTCATGAATTTCAGACCAAGTCGGATACAGAGGTATTACTACATGCTTACTTAGAATGGCAAGAAGATTGTGTTCAACACTTAAATGGGATTTTTGCTTTTGGTATTTGGGATGAAAGATTTGGAAAATTGATGCTTGGTCGTGATCATCTAGGTGTGAAGCCTTTATTTTTCGCTCAAAGGGGAAGCGCAATTCTCTTTGGTTCAGAGTTAAAAGTTTTACTTTCGCATCCACTTGTAGATGCAGAGGTAGATAAAGAAGGACTTTCTGAAATATTTTGTCTTGGACCAACACGTACTCCTGGTCATGCTATTTTCAAGGATATACATGAAGTGCGTGCTGGCCATTATATGACGTTTACCCCTAATGGCTCGACTACGACACAGTATTGGAAACTTGAAAGTAAAAAACATGTAGATGATATTGATACAACAGTCGAGACAATCCGCTCCATTTTACAAGATACGGTTAAACGTCAGTTAATTGCTGATAAACCAGTGGTATCTATGCTTTCCGGAGGTTTAGATTCCAGTGGTTTAACAGGTTTAGCAGGAAACGAATTTGGGAATAGAGGGGAACGTCTTCATACATATTCCCTGAATTTCATCAATGATGAAAAAGACTTTGAGCAAGACTTCCTTCGTTTTGATCGTGATGAACCTTGGGTGAAACGTGTGGCTGAATATGTAGGAACAAAGCATCATTCTATAGAGTTAGGATCAGATAGTTTAATAGAGTATTTATTAACTCCAATGCGAGCGCGTGATCTACCTGGAGTTGGAGAACTAGAAACGTCTCTTTATTTGCTATTCAAGGAAATGAAAAAAGACGCAACAGTTGCACTTTCAGGTGAATCCGCAGATGAAGTATTCTCAGGATATCCATGGTTCCATCAAGAGAAGTTTCTAGATGCAGAAATATTCCCTTGGAGTGTTAATTTATGGTATAGTACAGAAATTTTATCAGAAGATTTTAAAGCGAAGATTAGTCCTGAAAAATATCAAAAACAAAAATTTGAAGATGCGGTTGCTGAGGTTCCCTTTTTAGAAGGTGAAAGTGATCTGCAAAGGAAGCAACGTCAAATGTCTTACATGTTTATTACACGTTTCTTGCCATTTATGCTGGAACGAAAAGATCGCACAAGTATGATGAATGGCTTTGAAGTACGAGTTCCATTTTGCGATTATCGGCTTGTAGAATACTTATGGAATGTCCCATTCGAAATGAAAAGCATAGACAATATTGAAAAAGGTATTTTACGTCGAGCTTTTGAAAATGTACTTTCAGAGGATGTACGTTATCGCAAAAAAAGTGCATATCCAAGCACAAAGGATGCCTCTTATCTACAAGGTATTAGTGATTGGATGTTACATGTGTTGAACGATCCTCAATCACCTATTTTGCCATTAATTAATGTAGAAAGAGTTCGTGCTATTGCAGAAGGAAAAGACGAAGTAATTTCAGGTAATGATGCACGAGGTATAATAGATTATTTACTTCAAGTTAATAGTTGGCTTCAGGAATATAATATTAAATTAGTATGATAAATGTAATCTTCGAATAAAGAGGATAGATGAATCCTCAATGACCTAAGTGAACCGCATCTCCAATGTATTAGATAGTTATCTAACAATTGGAGATGCGGTTTTATTATCTTGATTTGCAATAACGCTAATCAGTTAGTAAATTAGAATTTAATAAGGGACATGGAAAGAACTAGGGAGAATAATATGAATTGGAGGTCCCACGTAAAGGAGAATACGATGAACCTTTTAATTAGAGAATTAGAAGTAGATGATTTAGACAATTTACCGGAGATTGATGATAGTTTTATAGTAAACTCTCGGTTAATTCTTTCTCTTTCAAAAGTAAATAAGCAAATAGAATATACAGTAGAAGACGTTCCAAGTTATGAGAAAAGTTATTTACAAGATCAATATGATGATGAACTAGTATACACTGAATATATAAATAAGCTTGATCAAGTAATTTACATAGCAATTTTACATGACCAAATTATAGGAGTAATGGTATTGAAAAAGAATTGGAATTACTATGCTTACATAGAAGATATAAAGGTGGATAAAAAATATCGTTCACTTGGAGTTGGTAGGAGGTTAATTGAGCAAGCAACGCAGTGGGCAAAAGAAAGCAATATGCCAGGTATAATGCTCGAAACACAAAATAATAATGTAGCAGCATGTAGGTTCTATGAAAAATGTGGGTTTGTAATAGGTGGGTTGGATTTTTTAGTATATAAAGGGATACATGAAGAAAGCGATGAAGTTGCAATGTATTGGTATTTGCATTTCAAATGAAAGTACACCAAAACTCGAATATATAAATTCCTCGCTGTTACATTCGGGACAAGCAAATAACTAAAAGAAAAAGGAGGTTTCTTTCTGAGAGTAGGGGGCATCTTTGATCTTGCTACCGATAATCAAATGATATGTTAATTAAATTTGGATATTGTATGCATCGTCTTTTCTTCAATTAAATAAAAATGTTATAAATTATTCTACATGAACCGATATACTTTTAGATAATACTTGCATTGAGAAAGGAACTCTAGCTTCAAAAGCTATAGTGTTTGTTGAATTTGGTGTGTTTGAGAAGATGTAAGAATCCTTAATACGTAATCTAAATGTTTTTTCAGATCCGAATGGACCAGTGTAAGAACTGACTTCGTCTAAAGAACTTCCCGCATATCTAACACCATTAACAGTTAAAGCCTCAGAATATGAATCCGGTGTACCTACTTCACTAACTTTCACATAAAGGTAATCGCCTTTAAGAACAGGAATAGTTAAGTAAGAACTTGCACTATACATTTTGTTATTATCGCCTACAGCACTAATGCTAACACTTCGTAGTGGAGAAGAATCCGCCTTTGAAATAGTTGGTAAAAATGCTAGTGTAAGTGCAAAACACATAGCTAACATGCTTATAAATTTTTTCATATTAATAACCCCTTAGGTATTTATTTAACATCCTGTATTTTACAGGTTAAAAATGTAAATTTTAATATCATTATATAAAGAATAAATATGTAATTATGCATATTTAATATAAAGTACACCAAAACTCGGATACATAAATCCCTTGTGGTTACATTCGGGATAAGCAAATAACTAAAAGAAAAAGGAGGTTTCTTTCTGAGAGTAGGGGGGACTCTTTGCTCTTGGTACCGATAATGAGACGTTATACTAACTTGACATGTATAGAGTATACAACCAAAATCAAACAACAAATCACTTCTTATAAATGGTAAAATAGGGAAAAGGAGGTCCTGTATAATGCCTTTAGAAAACTCTATTTATTACATTGGAGTTACTATTATATTAGTGATCATCGGTACACTGCTTGGGGGGATTATACGTTTAATTCAACATACTAGTAATTACAAAAAGCAAGATTCAGTTGAGCAAAAGTTAGATAAAGTTATTCAACTTTTAGAAAAACAAAACAAAGATTGACCTTACTCAAAATAGAAGTGGTTTGCAATAGCTCCCAATAACAAAAATTATGTAAATGAGCTGTCCATATGGACGGCTCATTTCATTATTTCTTAGCATGAGTTTTCTTCGAAATGTTGAAGATAACCAATTACTATCAAACTAACAAAAGCAAATATCCGCAAAACAAAACATAAGCCGGTCTTTGTCAAAAAGTAGGAGTTGTAAAAGTAGTACGGTCCCTTTATTAAACCGTTGATTCAGTCCCTCTTGGCTGATGAGTACTTCTGTTGATGCTTCTAAACAGCTAGATAACTGAGTAAAAGAAGTCATAGCTATATTTTGGCCACCCCATACATATAAAGCTACTAAATCTTTTTCTTGGTATTTACTGTTTCGTCGTACAAAACCAAAATCTCTAGCAAGATCCCGTAAGGTATTTGGAGATAAAAAACTTTGAATCTCTTGAGCAAATAGTTCTAATTCATCATACACAAAAACAGACATAAAAAAGCAATATTTTCCTATGATTCTACAGAAAGTATTGCCTATTTTTATATTTGTAGGATAGTTTTAGATACAAAAATACAGATGTTAGTAATATATATATATTTCATTTATTTTTTAAATAATTTAATATACAGAATATAAGATTAAAGGTATAAAGTTATCTTTACAAATGAGATATATCTAAAGTCTGTAAGTAAAGTGAAAATTACAAGAGTTGAAAAAGGTCTAACTCAACAGGAGTTGGCCGATATTGTTAACGTTACGCGATAAACCATTAGTCTTATTGAGAGTAATAAATATAACCTTTCTTTAAAACTTTGTATTCATGTAGCTAAAACATCAGATAAAATTTTAGATAAATTATTTTGGGAGGAACTTTAATATGGAAAAACTAAAAAAATGGTTTTCACTTAGTACACACTCGGATGAAAGAATTCAACAAATCGAAATGAAAATTTGGGCTCAATCTGGAGTTGTTGTCCTACTTTTAGCTTCCCTATATTAACTATTCTATCAACGGGCTCCTTACTAAAATAATGAAGAATCATCATTTGTTTATTCTGATTTCTGGAAAAGTGTTAATAGATTCATGCTGAACAAACATACTTTTTAGAAAGAGGAGAGATTATTAATGGATAGTCAATTACCATATCAACATCAAAAAAGAGAAAAGGCACTCGTGATTGGAGCTGGTATTGCAGGCTTGCTTACTGCACGCGTGCTTTCTAGTTATTTTGAGACAGTGATAGTTGTTGAAAAAGATGAGTTACCTCAAAAACCATCTGAACGTCCAGGTACACCCCAAGACTTTCATCCTCATCGTGTATTACCACGCGGAGAAATAATTATGAATCGTTTCTTTCCTGGATATGTTGATGATTTATTAAATTTAGGGGCCCATAATGTCAAGAATGATAAAATGATTCGATTTTCTCCTTATGGGGCACTTGAACTAGTTATAGAACGAAAAGGTGCAGCGAGCAGTCGAGCATTGTTAGAATGGACAATCCGCCAACGTGTGCAAGAAATTCCTAATGTACATTTTCATTCAAAGCAAGCTGTCACAGGTCTTTTAACTTCGTCTGATAACAAGCGTGTTATTGGAATTAATATTCAAGAACGAGACGAATTAAAAACAAAGCGAACTGTGTTAACTGATTTGGTAGTTGACACATGTGGTCGTCAATCTAAACTCAATAAATGGCTTACATCTATGGGATATGATGTTCCAGAACCAGAACGTTTAAAGGTGAATTTTGGATATAGCACGAGATATTATAAAGTACCGTCACATATCAAAGAGAAATTGAGTGCAATTTCTGAAGGAGATCCTGCTAAAAATGTTGGAGCTGTAGGGCTATTATATATTGAAGATAACATGGCTCAAGCGCTACTATTTGTTGCTGGAGGTACGCACTATCCACCAACTAATTCAACAGAATATGAAAAAGAACTGGATTCATTAGTTACCCCTATGATGAGGGAGTTAATTAAAGAGTTAGAACCAATTAGTGTCCCAAGAGGATTTAGAGCGCATGAGTCAACTCGTCAACATTTTGAACAAATGGAAAATTGGCCATCTGGATTATTAGTGTTAGGTGATGCTTTTTGTAACTTTGATCCCATTTATGGACAAGGGATGACTGTAGCCGCCATTGAAGCTGAAATGTTAGATACTTGTTTAAAAGAACATTCTACTCGTAAACTTGGATTCGAACGCAAAGTGCTGCAACGTATGCAACAAGCTATTGAGCCGGCATGGTGGCTGAGTTCAATTGCGGATTTACGTTGGAAAGGTGTTGAACATGTAGGTGCCGTTCCACTAAAAGGTGTGAAATTTGCACAGAAATATTTTGACTTATATCTTAAACAAGCTTTAAAGCGAGCAAGGGATGGTAATTCTACCATGCTCCAAAAATATATAATGATGAATGGGCTAGTTCATTCTCCTCATGAAATCATTAACTCAGATATGTTAAACATGTTAATCACTGGAGATGAGTCTTCGGAAGGGAATGAACTTTTGAACGAACTTGGAGAAGTAGATAAGAGATCACTGCAAGAAAGAATACATGAATTAATCCCTTCCTTTACATTAGCTTTTGAGAATAGCATTCCAAATCTGTTCTCTTCCATTTCAATCTCTAATGTTCAATAAGGAAAAGAAACATTGCTCTAATTAGGGCAATGTTTCTTTTGTTAGATAAGCAGTATTTAATCAACTACTTTTTCAATTATTGGCATTATAGCGATTGGTGGTAAAGAGTAAGTCCAAGCAGCAGCGTATACGTTTAATTTTTCACCTAATTTGTAGTTTTCACCATGGGATACAGGTACTCTTAAAATCTTATTTTGGGAAACTAGCTCCCACCAATTATTCTGATAATAAAGTGCTTCTTCTTTTGTAAAAGTATCAGCAACAATTAAGTAATTATCGTCTGCTGAAATAACATAGCCCGTGAAAGGTATTTGTATTCGTACCTGTTCCTCCTTAATTGGAGAAGTGTTATTGGCAGTATCTGCAGAAGCAGGTGTTAAGCCAAAAGTAAATCCGCACCCTAATGTTAATGTTGTAACTACTGTTAATAATTTTTGTTTTTTTGAAAACATAATAGAAAGCCCCCTTAAATTTTATTACCACACCAACACCTTTCTATTCATTTAGATATAAAGCCTTTTTGTATTCAAATATTTAACAATTTTGTCATAAGTAAAACAAAATTGTATGTGATATGTATTTTTTTAGAGTGATTTATGATATAATTCACTAGGTAAAGTATTTTCGTGGTTCATCTCTAAATAGTTTTTTACCCTACTTACTCTGTAAAATATTATTGGTGAAGAGAGAATGTTTTCTCTCTTCTTTTTTTATTTGACATCAATAATACCGATAATAAAGGATGTTTAATATTTTTTAGGCTACTTTGTTGTTGGTAATGAGTTTTGGTACTTATAATAAAATATGGTTTGATTAAGGGATTTAGTCTTGACGTATAGAATTCGCAAAATGTTGGTGTTCCTTCTTTATTTACATCAAATGTTAAATGTATTCCAATTTTAAATGAATTCAACATAATATTTTGTATCTATAATCCCAAAGGAAACTTTACATGGAAATGGAATTTTTCCTGCAGAAGCAGCTTGCATACAAGAAATTACCCAAGATTCCAATTCTAAAGGCAAACGATATACTTGAATATTACCATCACTGTTTTTTACAGTTACAATCGGTGCATTTACTCTGGTTGTAGCAAAATCGTCCGTTGTTATCATTCTTACTGCATCATTAGTGTGAAAACCGGTGTTTAAAACTTCATAAATCTGTCCATCTTTCTCTTTAATAACCATAGGTATATTTAAATAGAGATAGTTTTTTATATCATTATGAATAATTGCTCCTACTGCATTCTTTCTTATTTGAGACTCTTGCATTCTTTTATGCTCCTTTATAATGATTTAAACATGTTTACGTAAATTTATTCTATTTTACATCTATTATATTAGAAAATTGTAGTTTCATTTTATTATAAAAAGCATCAGTACATATAACAGAACTACTTTGCTGGTCAATATCAACAACAGTCATATATCCAGAGAGTAAATAACCATCTTCATAATATGTAATTAGTATTTCTTTTTCCGATAACAAAGAACATAACAACATATTTTCAATCAGTTCTTTTTCTTCAGTTGTTAAGATTGGTAGGGGTACTTTGTGTTGTTCCTTAATCATTTCACGAATCCCATCAAATTGAGACGTTAATGCGGCGAACGGAGTCCATTTTACCATCTTTCTTCCTTTTGGCATGTTGGCGTTACTCATGATTTGTGTCCTCCTATCAGTGTGTTTCTGTATCTAGCTTTAGCGCTATGCGTGTAGGAAATCCCACGTAAAATACTGTTTTTCCCAAACTTTGTGCGTATTTCATCCATTACTTTTATTAACTTCACTTCTTGTTCTCGCTGCGTTATATTATCAAAAAGAGAAATTTGTTCTTCTCCTTCTTGGAGCAGGTTTGTGAAGGAGATGTTTATGCTACGAATGGGTTCGCCAGTATATTGCTTATGTAAAAAGTATGTACAAATCTTATAAATATCCATTGTTAAGTTAGTCGGACGGCTTAAAGTATGTGTTTTTCTAATACCACCGCTGTAAACCTTGCTATAACCGACAGAAAAATGAACAGTTTGAGCAAGTTTATTTTGTCTTCTAAGCCGATAACAAACTTCTTCAATATGTTCCAGTAGAATAATCGGAAATTCTTCTATTGTGTAATCGCGCATGAGTATTTGGCTTTTTCCAACAGAAGTTGTGGCAGGAACATATTTTTCTGAAATGCAACTAAAGTCAATTCCATGGCTATGTAAGTGTAATTCTTCTCCAATTTTTCCGAAGTTCTGTTTTAAGTATTTAAGAGGATAATTTGCTAAATCTCCAATAGAGTGTATTCCCTTTCTATTTAATTGCTCTTCTGTTTTATATGATATGCCCCAAAATTTATTTAGTGGACGTATGCTCCATAATTTTGTTGGGACATCTTCATATTTCCAATAAGCAATGCCATTTTTATTCTTCTTGGCTTCAATATCTAAAGCTATTTTGCTCATTAAAGGGTTAGGGCCAATTCCTATTGTGCATTCGATCCGTGTTTTTGCATATATTTCACGTTTAAATTTCAACGCAAATTCATAGGGATTGTTAGCAAACAAATGAATACTATCCGTAATATCCATGAAGAACTCGTCGATGGAATATTGGTGAAAATCCTCAATAGGAACGTACTGCAAAGCTAACTTTGTTATGTAATTAGAGCATTTAATGTATGTTCCCATAATCGGATTTACAACAAGAATGTCTTTTCTGCGAGGAATCTCGTATAATCTTGCCATCTTCTTTACACCCAATGCTTGTAATGGTGGAGTGGCAGCTAGAACAATTGAACCGTTTCTATTTACATCACCGACTACTGCCAATTTTGTATACATAGGATCTAACCCCATTTTGATACAACTTACAGAAGCGTAAAAGCTACGTAAATCAACACATAAGAGGATTCTATTCGGTAAGATAGAATAGTTATACACTGTTATTCCTCCCTAAATCAAAAGAACGTTTGTTCTTATCATATACGAACTTGTATTCTTTTATAAAGAGGTTTTGTTTAAAAATAATTTTTTTCAGATATTCTCCTTGTGGGAGCAGCAGTTCTAACAACAATCAGTAATAGGGGGCGTGACACATGTCCATCAAGCTAAAATTTTGAAATACCCACAAAAAGAAAATTTTTATCTCTCTACACCAATTTATGAGAATACATTTTTTTCGTTTTGAGGATAATGAATTTCTTAACTTGATGGCAATGACCTCACATTAAAGTGTATGGATAATTTCTTTTAATTCGTATATTAACTTTCATAAATATAAAATTGAAGCATAGGTGTATGATAAACGTATGTAATATCCTTCATCCTGTCCATAAATGTGCCCTGGATTTATTAGTATTTCTTTTGCTAAAACCATACTAAATAAGGGTCGCAATAAAATTAAAGGTGAAATACACGGAATATTCAATATTATATATATCAACTTATTTAAAGGTTAATCTAATGTAATACCATGATACCATTGTTTTACATTAGATATAGATAATTTTGGAAAAGGGGAAGATTCTATGAATGTTCAATTAGAAAATGAACAAATAACAAAATTATTAAACGACTGGTATCAATCCATGTTAAAACAACAATTAGTTAAAGCAAACCAATTAAAAGAGTATATAGACAATGAAATTAACAATGTCAAAGAAAATCAAAACTTACTCTTATATTATTCTTTATTAGATTTTAGATACAAAGCATTAACAGATTGGATAAGTATTAACGAAAGCAGTTTTGATGAAATGGATAATTTCACAACTCCAGCAGATGACTTCCTGGCTTATTATTATCACTTCTTTAAAGCATTCCATTGTACTTTAACATCCAATTACACTGAAGCAAGTGAACACTATGAAAAAGCAAAAGAACTATTAATACACATTCCTGATCCAATAGAACATGCTGAATTTAATTATCGAATGGGATATTTTTATTATCAAATCTATAAACAAGTAATAGCACTTGATTATATAAAATTAGCTAAAGAAGAATTTTTAAAACATGAAGATTATAAAATAAATGTAGCACTATGTGACAATTTTATAGGTCTGTGTTGTATTGATTTAAAACATTTCGAATTAGCTGAGGAGTCATTTAATAAGGCACTAGACACATTCCAAAAAAATAACCATAAAAATTCTATCCTTATGGTAAGACATAATTTAGCTTGGTTATATTCAAAACAAAATTTATCTAAACTCGCGATTCGTCATGTATCTGAAGTAACAAAGAACAATCCAAACCATTTCAAAGCATTTTTCGTAGAAGCATATGAATACTATAAGATAAATGACCATAATTACAGCGATCAACTAATTCAAAAAGGATTAAAACTTAGTAACGATTTTAACAATCAAGAATTCCAACATCGTTTTAAAATTTTAAAAGCCCTCAACAACAACGTCCCTACATTAACTTTAGAAATATCGATTTCAGAAGGTATTACTTATTTCAAACAAGAAAAACTATGGGAATGCGTAAAAGAATATGCTGATATCTTAGCTCTAAAGTTTTATGAAGAAAATAACCATAACAAAGCAAGTCAATATTTTTACATGAGCAATACAGCTCAAAAAAATGAATTAGAAAAAGGAGCGTTAAAATAATGAAAAAAATCTATCTAACTATACTTGGAATATCTTTAATTAGTATCCTATCGTTAGGGTTAAACGACTCTTTTAAAAATCAAGCTGTAAATATAGGAGACGGTGGAGGTGCACCAGCAAGACCAGATTATTTATTACAAACACACGCTGACTTATAAGAAAAAAACACCTTCATTCTGATATGATCCCCTTATAGTAGACAGTAAAAAGAAAGCACATTAATCTGTTTACTATGGAGGGGATTTTTCTATGGGCAAAATTAGAGTAACTTATGATATAGAATGTAAGAAAAAAGCAGTAGATTTATACTTGAAAGAAGGAATGGGATACAAAACGGTTGCTAAAGAATTAGGAATTGATCACTCGGTAGTAAGACGTTGGGTGAAACACTTTGAAGCTGAAGGTATCAAAGGACTAGAAGAAAAACGTGGTAAAACGAAAGGTCCAGGTATAGGTAGACCAAAAACCAATCCAGAAGATCCAGAAGCTAAAATGAAACGATTAGAAGCGGAGAATGAAATGTTAAAAAAGCTCTTAGGGATGTAAAAGGAGGAGTGGAATCTGTACCAAAAACGAAGAAGTTTGAAGCCATCAAAGGGCTATCAGAAAAAGGTTATGCAGTTACCATTCTATGTGATATCGCTGGAGTAACTAGAGGTGGGTACTACAAATGGATAAAGCGACAGTTGACGCCTTCTGAAAAACAATTGGAGGATACCGAAATAAAAAAGAAGATATTGGAGTGTCATAAAAAACTTAAAGGGATTTATGGATACAGGAGAGTACAAGTTTGGCTGAAAGCCACTTATAACCTTCATTTTAATCACAAACGTATACAAAGGTTGATGGGTGAACTAGGTATCAAAGCCATTATTAGGAGAAAACGACCTTATTACGGGAAGAAAGAGGCTTACGTGATTTCAGATAACCATCTGAACAGGGATTTTCAAACTTCCAAACCAAACGAAAAATGGGTAACAGATATTACCTATTTGATTTTCAATGGACAGAGATTGTACTTATCCGCTATTAAAGACCTATACAACAATGAAATTGTTGCCTATGAAATTAGCCGTAGAAATGACCTGAAACTAGTACTAGACACACTTAAAAAGGCAAGAAAAAAACGAAACGTGAAAGGGATTCTCCTGCATAGTGATCAGGGGTTCCAGTACACATCTCGTCAATATCATCAACTACTCAAAAAATATCAGATGAAGGCTAGTATGTCCAGAAAGGGAAACTGTTGGGACAATGCTTGTATAGAAAGCTTCTTCAGTCACTTTAAGTCAGAGTGTTTTCACTTATACTCTTTTCGCACAGCTGATGAGGTTAAGTTTGCTGTGCGCAAATATATACACTTTTATAATCACCAAAGGTTCCAGAAGAAACTAAATAACCTGAGTCCCTATAAATATAGAACTCAGGTTGCTTAGTTGTGTTTTTTGAATACTGTCTACTTGACAGGGGTCACTTTAGTAAAGGGTGTCTTTTTCTTTTGAAATAGGGTAATGTGTGATTAAATGTAGCAACTGATGCGGAGAATAGTGTTAATAGTTTTACTACTTCTGCAATCTAAATTAAAAATCGTTACTTTATAAGATAAAGGGAAAGCAATAGTAATAGAGTTTATTTTTCACTTGTGAAATCCTCATATAAAAAAGCTATAAGGTTGATAGGTTTTTTAAAATTACTTAATTCGCATGTTAAACAATATATATAAATACATCTGCTTCTCTATTTTTTTATCAAACAAATCATTGTTTTGGTGACGAAAAAAGTGACAATCAAAATTCTATTCGTTATATACAATAATGTCTTGAAAAAGAGTACACGCTTTAATCACTTTTTAGTTTACAAATTATTAATCGGACTATGTTTATTGTGTTGATTTACAAGATCTTTACTTGTCATATTAATATATTTTCTAACCATCTCAATTGATGAATGTCCTAATATATTTTGAAGAGTCATCACATCGCCATTATTTGATAGACCAGATTTTATAATTCAACAAAATGGATTACGAGTTGCAATTGAAGCTACTACTATTAATCCTACTGCAGGAAAAATAAATATAGATAAACAAGAAATGCTTACTAAAAAGGAACTTGAGTATAAACAAGACCACGAGTTATCAATTAAATTTGGAAGTCCTTTATTTTCAAAACTCAACAAGCGTTATTGGGGGCTTGAACATTGTAAGGAGATTCCCTTTGTATTAGCAATTGAAGCTTTTCATGAAAAGGGTTCACTCAGATACTCAAGTAGTTCCTTAATTCAATATTTATATGGTGAAAAGGACAAAGGACACATTAACGAAGAAGGGAGTTTAGTTGTTGAGAAAGAAAAAATCTACGAACATAAAGTCGGGAAAAAGACAATTCCTTCTGGCTTCTTTTATCAACCTAATGTGGAGAATATAAGTGCAATAATATTTAGTAATAGTGGAACGACTGCCAAGTTTAAGAGAATGGGTTATCAAGAGGGATTATATACAACACATATGAATGTAATACGAAGAGGCATGGCGTATGACTATACTCCTAATGCGTTAACTCCAGAATACTTTGTTCATAATTTAGCAGAACGTTCGAATGAGAGTTGGGGTGAAGGACTAGTGGTTTGCTTAAATCCAAATGCTAAATATCCAATTCCACAGGACTTCTTTGTTGATGCTGTTCAATACTATGTGGTAGATGGTAATACTGTTGCGGATATAATAGGTTTTCATCCTTATAGTTCGGAGACACTTACTATTTCTGCTGAATATGAAAGGGGACAGCTGTCACAAGAAATAAGAACATTATACAAATCAGAACTTGATAATTTAATTTCATATTTACCAGTTCCTCCTAACGCAACTGAAGTTGAATGGTATATATCCATTGATGAAAATATTATTGGTTTGATACTACTTGATAAGACAGATAAAACTTGGAACTATGTTTGTTTGAAAAAAGGGGAGACTAAATATAGAGCCGTTGATATTGAAATTGATTTTGATGAACTCTCTACAGTAAGAAATAATCTTTTTGAAAAAATGTTATCATACATTTTGTAACTTTATTAAGTGAAGAGACTAAGTAGCTACTCTAAATAGCTACCTCTTTTTATTTGTATATAATTGTCTTAGATTTTATTTAATGATTAAATGTTGGGGATTGGTTAATTTCAACCAATTAAGTTTATAAAAAACAACCATAATATTACATTTTAAGATATAATAACAAATGCGAACTCTATCTAATATTGTTAAAAGAAAGCTATTCTTGTTAAGAATTCTTTTTTACATAATGATTTATTAATCTGAAAGTATTTATATTCCCTTAATTATACATTAGTATTAAAATATCACATTTTTGAGGAGTGTTATAAAGTGCTTCAATTAAAAGAAAAATTACTACATTACAGTGAAAACAAAGAGTTATTACAAATGTTTTATAATGGAGTCGAAAATGAACTAGAGATTTTAAATATTCATCTAAAATCTATTGAAGCTGATATCCTAGCAGGTCTACATATACAGGATGATAAAACTGTTGAAGAAGCACTTGAGGACCATAAATTTGAATGCGATAGAAGCACATTTGATGAAGTCCTACCTTTAATAAATGGTATAAATATACATATTGAAAAGATACCTTCTTATCCATATAAGAGATATGATAGAGACGGAGAATATGAGGAAACAGTGTATTTATATGATTATCAAGATGTTTTACAGTTGTTCAAAGAATTAGACCATTTCACATATTTTGTAACTATGGTTTATATAGCGCAGAACATGGAGAATTATGAGGTTTGGAGTGGTATTGCTCTAAGGGTTAAACAGGTCTTAAGACAACTAAATATCAAAATACCTAATTACGGAAAAAGAGTATTTGTTGCAATGTCATTTAATGACGAGTTAAAAGAATTAAGAAAACAACTTTGCGAAGTTATTGAGGCAAATGGCTTTAAACCAATTATCATTGATTCTAAAGAACATAACAATCAAATTGTTCCTGAGATATTCTATGAAATTGAAAGGGCAGAGTTTGTCATCGCCGATTTAACTCATCATAAAGCGGGAGTTTATTATGAAGCGGGATATGCAAAAGGCATTGGTAAACAGGTAATTTTCACTTGTAGGAAAGATGAATTTGAAAAAAGACATTTTGATGTAGCACAAACAAATACAATCGTTTGGGAATTCGAGTATGAATTGAACCGAAAATTATCCTCTCGAATCGAAGCAATGTATCTTTTAGAAGAAGTTAGGTAACTGTTTTAATCTGACTTTATGTAAATGATTAAATAGAAATAATGAGGTCTTATATAGTGGGGAAAGTATAGAGTAGGTTGATATCTTTTAGTCTACTCTATACTTCTATTTCTTTTCTTTATAACATGTCTGATATCTTATAAAAACACTTTTAATTAAATTATTATAAAAATATTGTTGACTTTTAATAAAAAATGAAGTCTCTCTGTTTTTTATATTTTTGTAATGAAATTTTGATTTTATTAGCTTAATTATATCAAAACTCCAAAAACACTTTCAGGAAAATATACATTTTTAAATGAAAGTGGTAATGGGGTTCACTTAAAAATTGTAGGGTGAAGAGGTGTTTTAATGAATAAAAAAAGCCTAGGAGTGTTGTCTTCTTTATTACTAAAGCGTTCTAATGCAATTGAGTTTGTTGCAGTGACATTTGTGAGCGCTTTTGCCATTAGTATCTTAGCGAGTAGTATTACCTTAGTACAGGGGTTTAAAGCTTCAGTGGGAATATATGTTGGATTTATTCTATTTGCCATTGTTTTGCTTTATTTTATTTTAAAGATTTATAGAAATTTATCAAATACTAAAGTAATAACAGGGTTCATTGTGAGGGATGAAAAAGAAAATTCAATCTTAAAAATTGCTAGATATCCATTTTCTAATGAAATAGCAGAATATCTAAACGCAGCTTTTGCAGAGAGTCCAGATATAAAAGCTATTTGGGAGAGAGAACCGTTAAAAATACGTTCAATGGAAGACCATGTGAAGTGGAGTAACAATCGGTCAAGGCAACTTGTACACGAAGCAGTGGAATATTTTGTTATCGAGGAATTATCAACACACCTTTCTTCGTATTTTAATAATGAAACGTTTGAAAAAGATAATATCCGAGAAATCGGACGAAATGATATTCCAGAAATTTTATATGAAAATAGATTTTTACAGTTGTTTTCAAAACCAATGGAGGAAAGAGCTGCTTTTGAAAGAAATATTCAAAGGGAAAATAATGAAAAAAAACAGGTTAATGATAAAGAAGAGTTTATTATTGATGGGAAAAAGGTAACTTTTACTAGGGGAGAAACAGTAATGAGCTCTGGCTCAAATGGGGCAATATATCAAAGATTTGACCTTGTTCTGTCGCTAAATACCAAGGTAAAGAGATTGGATAAGCATAGCATAAGTATAGAAACTGAAAGGTTTAATTTAAATATTAAAACTGTTGTTGACGGGCAAGCAAGTTTACCTGAGGGATTTATGAAGTATTATTTACAAAAAGAATCTATGGACTATTTTTTTAACGTTTTTGAAATTAAATTAGTAATAAATATTCGTTTCAAGGTCAAGAACTTCTTTCTTAAACATAGATTAGAGTATTTCAGATGGATTGACTCTTTCCTAGAACGATTAAATTCAAGATTCTCGAAGGATGTTTTCTTTGAAAAATTAAATTGGGAAAATGCTTTTACCGTACTACAATTTCTCAAACAAAGTTATCCTGTAACAGAGAAAAATGAATCAATTTGTACTAATAGCGTTCAGGATAATGAACAAGAAACTATAAATTCATAAGACGAAAGAATAAAAAATGTAATAAAGATTAAATATTATCCAGAAAAACTTAAAATTATTAAGAAAGCATAATCTTGCCAGCTTAGATTGAATATAATATTATGGTTAAAAAAAGTACACACTGTATCATATCGAAAATGCGAACTAGTTAACGAGATTCTTTCTAAAAACAGCCTTATCAATGGCTGTTTTTTTACGTTTATAAAGGAGCGAAATTGATTTGTATAATTGCTATCGTTAGAGTGTACTTATACGATAACGTTTGGTGGAAAATTATAAACTAAGTAATAGTAAAGATTTGTATCCTATTTTTATTAACATTCTATATATCATATAAATTGCACTGGGATTGTTGTATATTGGAAATGGTATCAGGTTTATAAATTCAATAGTGTTAATTTTAGACCCTTCTCCTTAAATAATACCTTCTAAAACGTAAGTATGTCGGCTTCACTTATCATAGTACATATGAATTCTTTCCTTCTGCGAGCTGAATTTGGTCTGCAAAGTAAAGAGCGTGTGGTACTTTATGTATTTTAAATTCACATTCTTCAATGATTCATTATTCTAAAAGTATATAGGGGATGGATGGTTTTGTATGCCCCTTTGTTTGCAGTTCTAAAATTTAATTTGAGGAGATGCTTCTTTTAAATGAGTATTAGAGTAGCTTATTCAGTGGATTGAAGCTCTCGTTATCTTCTTTCAGTTTGTTAGAAAATATATATAAAGCAACGTTTAGTGTGTCTTTATACTGGTATGAAGTAAAATTCTAATCCACAATACCAAGATTATTAGTTATGATAAAATTGCCATATACAGCACAGTTAAGGACCCCAAGGAGGCTCTTAACGATGAATGGAAGCGTCAAAAAAGATAAGAAAACTTTATATTGTTGATATTGGTATTGCCCTATTAACAGGTAAACGAAAGCAAAAGAAAAAAAGGGGATTCATTACTAAAAAATAAGCGAAAAATGTTTTAACAAAGCTGCTGTCAGAAGTCCATACTGGAACATATGTAGAACCTAGTAAGTTACTTTATGGTGAATATCTTGAGAGTTAGTTTAATACGAAGAAGCATAGTGTTGGTATTCAAACCGCAAAGGTACTGAAAGGATATTTAAACAGTCGCATCATTCCTTCTCTAGGCAATATCAAAATAGCTAAGTTAACATCATTGCACATGCAAAACTACGTTAATTCGCTGCGAGACGAAGGTTTAAAGAGAGGGACAATCGAGAAGATAACCAAAATCATTCGGAACTCTCTTGAACATGCAATAGATTTGGAGTTAATTACTAAAAATGTTGCAGCGAAAACCAAGTTGCCTAAAGGTGATAAGGAAGAGTTAACTGTTTGGAATGAACAGGAAGTACAGTTATTCTTAAAAGCTGCGCAGGATAGCAGGTATTCTATTGTCTTTCATATGGCTCTTGTAACTGGAATGAGACAAGGTGAACTGCTGGGATTGCGGTGGAAAGATATTGATTTAGCCAAACGTTAAGTCATGATGGGAAGACGTTTTTGCTTGGAGGAAAGACTAAATCAAGTTTAAGAAAAATACTATTACCTGTATCAACACTAGCGAAGCTAAAGAAGCATAGATCAGCCGTATTGAAAGAGAAGCTGAGTCAAGGTGAGGAATACCAAGACAATGACTTGGTGATGTGTACGCCTTCTGGAACACCAATTAATCCTGCAAATGTAAGAAGAATTTTAAGCGCTTTGATTAAGAAGTCAGCTGTTCCTAAGATTCGATTCCATGATTTACGCCATACACATGCAACCTTGTTATTGGCTAAAGGTGTGAATGTGAAGGTGATTTCTAAGCGGTTAGGACACAGCAACATCAAAATTACATTAGACACTTACTCACATGTTTTGCCAACGATGCAGGAAGATGCAGTTAACAAAATAGAAGAGATTTTGTAGGTAATGTGACCAATTCTGTGACCACTGATGTTTTTGAGTATGAAAGTAAACAAGTAAAAACCGCATCAAACGTTGAGTTGACACGGTTTCTGTACTTATGACCCCGGAGAGGCTCGAACTTACGACCTCCACCCTATCAAGGTGGAGGCCTTTTAGCTAATTTAGTCTTCCTTTTGTATTAAAAACTCCCAAAACTTCTTTAATTCCTCCTGCTTTTGAGGAGAGGCACTTTTAATAGCTTTAAACCACTGTTCTAATTCTGTATCAGTTACCTCAATATTATCTCTTGTAATGAATCCTATTTCTTCTAATAAGGATTTTGTGCTTATATTCATGGCATTTGATATCTTTTCTATTACTAAAAGCGTGGGTTCTACAGGTTTTCCAGTTCTTGAATCTACACCTTTTTCAAGTTTGTCTATATAAGTATGACTAACATCAGATTTTTGAGCAAACTCGCGTAAGGATAGTTTATTTGTTAAACGATAATTTTTTATAATTTCACCAAGAGTTTTCTTCATATATAATCCTCCTAGTACAATTGTAAACAATAATTTACAAAAAGAAACTAAAATAGAGAAAAAACATGTAAAACATTGTTGACGTTTAAGTAAACTATGGTTTACAATTGTTTTGTAATCATATGAATACATAAATGGAGAGGAGTAGAGCAATGAATAAGATAGCTGAATTAAGGAAAGAAAAACTAATATCACAAGAAAAGTTAGCGGCACAAGTTGGTTTATCGCGCACTTATATTTCTGAGATAGAGAATAATAAAAAACAACCTAACGTTAAGTTAGCTATAAAAATAGCAAAAGTTTTAGGAACAAGTGTGGAATCTATTTTTAGCTCCTCTTGTAAACTATAGTTTACAATAATAGAGGTAGAGAATTTGATTGCCAATATAGCTGTTCCATCATAATTTAGATAGTCCAATTAATAGTAAAAAATACAGAAGAGGAAGTGTTCAATATGAATATGAAAACATTTGAAATGCGTGAAAAACGTTTAGCAGAACTATTAGGTGCAAAGGTACTATGGGAATTTATAAGTGCTGTCACAGAGGAAATTGAAAAACAAGAATTAGAGTCTACTCCAGGTTTATTAGAAGATCTATTCATACATGTGAAAGAAACTATACAAATCCAAAACATGAACAAGAGCATAACAAAAGCCCCTATAAAAACAGAGGCTGATGGTATAAATAAAGACACATTATTTATGGAAGCATATGTAGAATTAATCAATCATAAGTTTGTTATTTCTGAATTAGCTGTAGAGCTTTCATCTGTTCTAAAAGAATTAAATTGTTTTGTTCAATCATCTTTGCCACAGCTTCAAAGTGAGCTTGATTCTCAAGAACCTCAAGCTGCTTCTCTTTAGGGAGTGATTGAAGTATTTCTTTTATTTCTTTACACTCGTATATGTTATTCTTCGAGTCTTTAATTAATTTATTGCGACGATTGGTGTATTCAAGTGCACCTAGAGTCGCTAATGCGCGAGGATCTAATCCTAGAATTTCCATGTATTCCTCTCCTTTCCTCTACAATAATTCGATAGGGGAAAGGAGATTCCTTTAATGATTTGCTAGAGTTTTTATATAGTTATATAACATGTTATTTGTTAGTGGGAATGTTATTTAGCTGGAATACAATAGAATTAGACTTAAAAGAGCTTCAAAAAAGGATGAGAAGAAAGCGGAAGCCAGTAAGTCTGACTCCTTTCCCTTAAATAATCTACTTATGGAACGGTTGTTTACTTGTAAAATGAATTTTAAATTGGGTTCCTTGAGGGAGATTTGATTGACGGAGGGAATGGATAGATAAACAAAATTAAAGAGAATTGTAATGGAAAGAACTATAGGAAATATTTAAGGAGTTATTAGATAATATGTTTTTTAGTATTTAAGAAGAGTCGCGTGTATAAATTATTACATATCAAAATAAACGATTAGTCATTAAATAGAGAGAAGGGCATCGATTATTTGTATAGATGAAATAATGGGGAGTAGGAAATTAATATAAGTAGAGTGTGGAATCCTGAGTATCTCTTGAATATTAATAAGCATCAAATTTTATATTGCGATACTTATAGGTGATGCACCAACTGTTACTACTGTATTTACGGTATAGTCAACGGAGTTAAGGATAGTAACCGTGTTTTGTTCTGGTTGAGCAATATAGATAAATTCTCCATCAGGTGTAAACGCAGCGCTTTTTGGGTCGTTTATGGAAATAGTTCCTGTGGATTGGTGTTGTGCTGTATCAATAATATTGATTTCATCTATAGTTTCTTCTCCTAGCAAAGCTACAGGTTGATTAGGTGAAAGAGCAAGGAACGAGTAGTAATACGTTCCAGTAATAATACTGCCAATCTCTTGAAAAGTGGACAAGTCAATAACTGCAAGTAGGGTCCCAGCCCCCGGAAGTTCTTCTGTAACATAAGCTAAGCCATCAAGCAAACTAATTTCTATGATGCTTGGATAATCCATTGAAGTAGGAAGATCTACTATAATTTCTCCTGTATTTAGATCAACCTTTACAATACTCCAAGTTGTATAATTTACGATGTAGGCGTATTGTCCATTCGGATCAATTGCTATACTTGAAAATCCAAATCCTCCAAGTGAGATGGTATTAGTAATGGTTTGAGTTAAGAGGTTAATAACAGTAATGCCCATTGAACCAGTTAAAAAATTTAGTATATACGCAAACTGATTATCCGGAGAAAACCCAATATCAATTGGATTGTTTATTGAGAAAGTAGAGATAATGGTAAGTGTTTCATTATTAATTGTAGAAACACGATTATCATTTGAGTGCAAAACTAAAGTGTATGTTTTGTTTGGATTAACAGCAACTTTAATTGGCTGATATGGAAGATTGATTACATGCTGGACAGTCTTTGTTGCTGTATTAATTACTGAAAGAGTATTATCATCTCTATTTGCTGTAAAAGCATAAACCGGAGGATTTGGTGGCACTGGTAAAACAGAAAGGGTGCCATTTAAGATAAATGTATTTTCATCTTGTGGCGTAACTGTTAAACTCTTAAGTTTAAAGCTACTAAAATCAAAGCAGCAATTCGGATCAGTTGTATAATAAACAATCTGATTGATAGAGAATTTATGCCATTTAGAAAAAGCTGCATCTCCTTGTCCATATTGATTTTGAACAGGAGAAATACTAACAAGCATTGTAAGTACTCCATATATGCGAACACTGTGTACTGGATAGGAACCATCTGGTAGATCAGTTTGAAGAAGGCAAGGGTTCGGTGTTTGCAGCGTACATGGTTCAAATGCACATTTTAATCGGTTTGTATTCCAGGTGACAGCACCGGTATAATTCGTATCATTAATTATATATCCTTCAGGAGCTGTAATTAAAACCTCAAAATCTACATATTGATTGCACGTACCTTGGCAAGGTAACATGGACCTCACTTCCTTTATCAAATATTATGTTCTAATCAATTTGGTATATAAAATTGATTACATACCGTATTAAGACAAAAATTTAAAAAACTATGCTTTTTAGTAAAATAATCATGTTTGAAAGGCATTTTCTATTTGATACAACATACAAATACATAGCACTGTTCTATATTATGTTGCATATTCTCTAATGCTTGGACATATTGTGGTTATTACTCTCAAGATAAAACCCGAACGAATAATGGTAAAACATTCTGATGAAAAATTAAAAAAAGCGGAAGCGCGTATTGCGTTTTTAGAAGCGGAATTGGCATTCCTAAAAAAGTTAGACGAACTCGAAAGGAGGCGTTACAGAAGCAGCGTTAACACCACGAGATACATACAAACTGATTGAACAAACTATACGTCGATTCCAATTCCCACGTATGATTGGTTACCTTTGCACACTAGCTGTATTAACTCATTTTATTTTTTGAAGCAATATCTCTTATGGGCACTATCCTCGTATGTCATTCTTCTCGGTATTCTTCAGCTAAGTGAGAGGGATATGACGAAATAGGAGGACCAATCTTAAAGTGGGATAAATTGGTCTTTGAAATCGGTATACAGTTCTTTAATAAATACAGTTTTTGCAATATGTCTTTATCTATGGGATGAAGCATGCCATCTGTCATTATGAAATAATTGTGATGATAGATAAATATTTTTCCTTCGGGTAGAATTGTGTGATTAGATAAGTTTGCATAAATAGGTGGCCCATCTGAAAATTGATCTAAACTACGTTTTGAAACTTTAATAATTTCTTGAACTGTAAATTTAAATTTGCGAAATGCTATCGTGTTAATGAAAGGACGTTTTTGATTATTTTCTATATAAAATAACTCTTTTTTTTCATTTTGCACAACCCGTAGATTTGGAATTGATTCTGTAAGGGTTATGGGGGGACCTTCTGCATATTTGTAGATAAATGGATCGGGGATTAAGACAATTTCATTTTGATTATATTTGAAGTAGGAAAGCATGTCTTTCGAAATGAGCCTACGTTTTAAATTATCAATTAAAAACACTTCACCTTGTGAATTACTAAACAAAATACCATTTAAATCTTTTGAAGGGAGGTTAACATATAGGTTTTGGAAAGAAAATGGTGTTTTAAAAGTAATATCGAGTACTTTGCTAATGGGATAAAAAGGTTGGAATGTATTTAGGCGTTTCCAAAACATTGCATCTCCAACAAACCAATATAAAGGATTTGTATCCCAATATTCACAGTATTTTTCATAAGCTTTTAATAATATTCTTCTAGTATGCATAACTGAACAGTGATCTACAATATTTGCAGCTGTATATAAAATTTCTGAAGCTTCTCTCACAAATTCATGTATAGGTTGTAGATTATAATCAACATATTTTACGTATTGAGAAGAGTACACTACATCTATTTCAGGATGTTTTTCTAAGAAAGATAACATTTCAGCTAATCTATTTGGAAGGTACATAGTATCATCCGTTAAATAGCAAATATAATCCCCACGGGTTAATGGAAGTGCCTCATTGATAAGTGTTGCATATCTTGTGGTTTTATATCTCTCATTATCTTGTATAAAACTATTCTTATAATTAATTCGAGGATCATCTAAATAATTTTTTATGATATTTATAGTTTCTGGACAGGAGTTATCATCCATAATAAAAAGTTCCCATTTGTTATAAGTTTGCATTAGAACACTTTCAATAACTTGATTTATTAATGTTGGTTTATTATAGCTAGTAAGGATAATTGAAATTAGCGGTTGCAAAGTCTTCACCTCTTCTGAGAATAATAAATAAAAATCCTTTATTGATACTCTCTTTTTTGTGCTTGAATAGTTTATTACTTTTTCATAGATATGGTATGGACTATAGTGGAGTGAAAAAGGTACATGGGTGAATATAAATACTGCTAAAGACTTTAATAGATGTATAAATCTTTTTAAAAATTATTGGAACGGATTGTCCTTTCTGTTTATATAATAACGTAACTGTTTTTGTATTCGTTGATAAGGAGGAGAGGGAGATTTGCCTAAAATTTCAGTAATAATGACAAGTTACAATAAGCCTACGTTTGTTGAAAAATCGATATTAAGTGTATTAAACCAAAGTTTTCAAGATTTTGAGCTTTTTATAATGGATGATGATTCTAATGAAATGACCCAGAAGGTAATTCAGCCATTCATAAATAAGAAAAATGTACATTTTTATAAAAGTAATGTGGCCCATATTTCTGAACGGACAAAAAAAGTCAGATATGCTGCTTTAATTAATGAGGCACTTAAGCATGCGAAAGGGGAATATATTACTTATATTACAGATGATAATCAATATGAAAAAGAACGACTCGAAAAGATGTCTAGTTATCTTGATGAGAATAAAGATGTTCAAATTATTTACTCTGCATCAAAAACGATTCATATAGATGAATCAGATTTACCTATTAAAACGGTTGAAAGACCTGCTAAAAAAATTACTAATAATGCCCCATGTACCATTGATCATTGTTCTATTATGCATAGAGCCTCTGTTTTACCAATTATTGAAAAAAGGTGGAATTCTTACTGGGATGAAGATCCTCAGTTTTATCGGCTAGGAGATGCACGCTTTTTTTGGAGATTAAATCACTATTGGGATTTTTATCCTTTAGATGAAATTTTAGATATCAATTATATTACTCCTTATTCAATACATGCACAGTTATTTGCCGAAGAAAAAAATGAATTTGTACAATTATTACCACCACAAAGAACATGTAAAGAATTAAGAGAAGACTTAAGAAGAAAAAGAGGGTGAAAAATTGAGTGACATTTATTTGAAAAATTACTGGTTATTAAATCTAGAGTATATAAATATTTTTTCCGAGTTAAAGCATTATAACATTCCTTTACCATTACTGAGTAATTTTTATCAATATTTAGATGCAGATGTAAAAAATAAAATGAAAGAAAATAATTTTTATAAGCAATTGTCAATTGAACCCATAGAGGAAACACAGTTACAGTTAGAGTTTGAAAAAAGAATGTCTTCATTTCAATCAAAAATAAAAAGAAAAAATCGAAATGGAGCAATCCTCCTAAATTCAGATTATCTCCGTTTTTCAGTAAGTAACTTTACCCACTTTAATCCAAATCAAACAAAGATATTAACAAGATCAAAAAAGACAGAACTTTACGGTCTTCCTACAATTTGTGCACCAGATTATATAAATAAAGCCTCTAATACCGCACATGTTTTCATAGAAAAAGCTAAAGAACTCTTTTTAAAGTTTAATAAACACCCACTATTATCAAACATGTTTTTTCAAAAAAAATTACTCAGCGACCTTCCTATCATGATTGAGAAACTTAATATGGCTTATTTTATTTTTAAAGAACAAGAGATTTCTGGTGTGATTGTTGGTACTACGGAAGATATAACAAGTAGAGCTCTTACTTTTCTTTCTAGTAGTGAGGGGATACCAAGTTATTGTCTGCAGCATGGTGCAATAATGGGAGAAGAAGCATACTTTCCGGTTTTTGCAACAAAGCAGGTCGTATATGGAAAATATGAGCGAGATTGGTACCTACAAAAAGGGGTCAGCGAATCTCAAATTGAGATAATAGGACACCCCCGATATGATGAGATTTTCGATAGAGCATATATGGATAAAAAGAATCTTTTAAAAAAATTAAAAATAGACCCCTCTACAAAAGTGGTTTTTATTGCAACACAGCCATTTAAAACTTCATTTTATATTGAACTAATAGAAGAATTAGTGAAAGACAAAAATATTACAGTTATTATAAAGCCTCATCCTTGGGAAAAAGCGCGTAACCTAGTGAGTGAGTATGTTCGGTTAAGTAACTTATACCCTAATGTTAAATATATAACAAATGAAGTGAACATGTATGATGTTATTTTTAATGCAAATCTTGTGGTTATCTCTAATTCAACAGTAGGGTTAGAGGCAATGTTATTAGATATACCTGTAATTGTTTATAAATCGTTATTAGAAGAGAGAAATTATAAATATTATGATGAATTAGATTGGCTTGTAAATCACTCTATTGAAGATATGCTGAGCACGATTGAAAAGGTTTTAAACAATTCTTTGCAGTCAGATCTAGCAAAAGAATTAGGTAAACAATTTATTCACAAAAATTATCCTCAAGAAGTAAGTACGAAAAAGTTGCAAAGCTTAATTCAAAGTATACAAGATTGAACTACTTGCCACTTAATATCCTTACGGATTGTTTGAAGTGGGAGATTCCTAAGTACAGAAACCTAACGGTTTCTAATTCAGTAGGCTATCCCCGTAGTTCCTACGGTTAAAAGACGAATTGCTTCTTTTCTAAGATTGAGCGCTGCATTTCGATCTCTATCGTGATGTGTGCCACAAGAAGGACAATCCCACTCAAGAATGGTTAGATTTTTAACACCTTTGTTTTTGTATTCACAATTAGAGCATAATTGACTAGAAGCAAATGTTTTAGATACCATAACAACTTGGTTGTCATACCATTTTGCTTTATATTCCAACATAGTCCGAAATTGCGATCAAGATACTTCACTAATCGCTTTTGCAAGCTTTCTATTTTTGAGCATGTTACTGATTTGTAAGTCTTCCATACCGATAACATCGTGGTTTTTGATGATTTCAGTAGAAAGTTTATGTAAGTAATCAGCTCTTGCATTTGCAATATGTTCATGGATTCGTGCAGTTTTCACACGTTGTTTATTCCAGTTAGAAGAGCCTTTTGTTCTTCTAGAAAGGATACGCTGTGCCTTCGCTAACTTTTCTTCTAATGTACGGAAGAATTTAGGGTTCTTGTATGTTATGCCATCAGAAAGAATGACAAAATCTTTTAACCCCACATCGATACCAACAGAAGAACCTGTTTTTTCTAACGGTTGCACTTCTGTTTCTGTAAGAATAGACACAAAGTGTCTACCGCTTGGATTTAGTCTGATCGTGGCATATCATTTTGTTTCTTGAAAAAACGTGAAAAGGAATCTGCGAGGTTTTTCAATGAGGATTGAAGAGCGGTACTATCTACTTCTTTTAACCACAGCGTATCTTGTCGTTTTTTAGTTGCGTAAGCTCGGCAGAGCAAGAAGGATAGGTTAATCCTTTTCCTGATTCTTTATACGTATCATTCCAAAGAGCAAGAAAATGGTTAAATACAAAGCGACTGCAACCAATCGTTTTAGCAATTAATATTTCTTTTTTCTTATTTGGGTAGATACGAAATTTAGATGCTTTATTTACTAAGATAGGTTGCACCTCACTTTTTCATAATATATCTACAGTATACAAAAAACGTAAGCTTACGCTTACTCACATTCATCTCCCACTAAAATTGGTGTTTCACACCTTCACATTTTTGAGGAAGGAGTCTTCTGTCAGAAAACGATAAAAGTCTATATGCGAAAAATTTAAAAATTATTTTAAAAAGAGGAGGTATTTATGTATATGTTCTTTAAAAATAAAAATGTTTTAATTATTGGTGGAACAGGAACAATTGGCAAAAGCATTCTTTCTTACGTTCTAGCAGACAATCCAAAAGTTGTAAGGATTTTTAGTAGAAGTGAATATAATCAATTTTTATTACAAGAAGAGTTCAGAGGTAAAAATCATAATATTCGATATTTAATTGGAGATATTCGGAATTACGATCGATTATATACTGCAATGGAAAATATTGATTATGTGTTCCATGTTGCGGCGATGAAGCATGTTTCATTTTGTGAATATAATCCATTTGAAGCGGTATTGACCAACATCTTTGGAACACAAAATGTAATAAAAGCAGCAATTGCCCAGAAAGTAAAAAGGGTAACTTTCACAAGCTCTGATAAAGCAATTTCACCAACAAATAATTATGGTGCAACAAAATTAACTGCTGAAAGATTAATTACGTCAGCGGAATATTCAAAAGGTTCGAGTGAGACTATATTTGCAAGTGTCCGTTTCGGAAATGTTATGGGATCAAGAGGTTCTGTTATTCCTTTATTTGAAAATCAAATTAAAGAAAATCAAAAAATAACTGTAACGGATCTTAGTATGAGTAGATTTATGATGACACTGAGGCAAGCAACTATGTTAACAATTGAAGCAATGAAAATAGCAAAAGGTGGTGAAACTTTTATATTAAAAATGCCAGTTATTTCATTAAAAGATTTAAGTGAAGTGATGATAGAAGAAGTCACAAAGTTGTATGGTTTGCCAAAGGAAAATATTAAGATTGAAGAGATTGGGTTAAAACCTGGTGAAAAAATGTATGAAGAACTTATGACACATGACGAATCTTTACAGGCTTTTGAATTACCAGATATGTTTATCATACCAAGTCCATTAAAAAAGGAAGCTCAATATGAAAATGCCAATAAAGCTAAGGCAGGATTTTATCGCTCTGATCATCAAGATGCAATTTCAAAAGAAGAGCTTAGAAATTTGATTATAAACCAGCAACTATTAGCAGGAGGGGAGAAACTATGAAAATATTAGTAACTGGTGGTGCAGGTTTTATTGGTAGGTGGGTTGTAAATAAATTATTGCAGGATAAGCATGAAGTATGGATATTAGACAACTTAGCAAATTCAACTACTGCAAATATTACCGAGTTTGCACACGATTTAAATTTAAAGCAATGTATTCAAGGTGATATTAAAGACAAAAAATTAGTTGCTCAATTATTTGAAAATTATTCATTTGACCTTTGTTATCATTTAGCAGCGAGTATCAATGTTCAAGATAGTATAAATGATGCTAGAACAACTTTTGAAAATGATACAATAGGCACTTTTAATTTATTAGAACAATGTCTCAAGTATAATGTCAAAATGGTCTTTATGAGTACATGTATGGTATATGATAAAGCTACTAATATACAAGGAATATCAGAATCAGATCCAATTAAACCTGCTTCTCCATATGCAGGAGCAAAAATTGCTGCTGAAAATATGGTCTTATCTTACTATTATGCTTATCAGCTACCAGTTGTGGTAATTCGTCCGTTTAATACGTATGGACCATTCCAGAAAACTGGTGGTGAAGGTGGGGTTGTTGCCATTTTTATAAATAATAAATTAGATAATGTACCACTAAATATTTATGGAGATGGGAAACAAACGAGAGACCTTTTATATGTTGAAGATTGTGCAGATTTTGTTGTGGCAGCAGGATACTCTTCAAAAGCAAATGGTCATATTATCAACGCTGGAACAGGACAGGATATAGCTATTAATAAATTAGCAGAATTGATTTCGGGAAATAAAGTAAGTATTCAACATGTAACTCATATCCATCCACAAAGTGAAATTCAAAAACTATTATGTAACTATCAAAAAGCAAAAACAATATTAAATTGGGAACCGAAAGTTTCTTTAGAAGATGGAATTATTAAAACAGAAGAGTGGATTAAAGCTTTAAAAATTAACTCTAAGGGGAAAGAATAATGACCAGGGAAATTCTCGGTATACATGGAGGAAAGCCTGTTAGAGAAACTTATTTGCCATATGGTCAGCAAAAAATTGATGAGCATGACATTCAGGCAGTGGTAGATGTATTACAAGGAGATTTTTTAACGACAGGACCAACAATTCAACAGTTTGAGGATGCTATAGCGAAATATGTGGGAGCAACTTACGCTGTTTCCTTTTCAAATGGTACAGCAGCTTTGCATGCTGCCTGCTATGCAGCTGGCATAACTGACGGAGATGAAGTAATTACAACTCCAATGACATTTGTAGCAAGTGCAAATTGTATTTTATACCAGGGTGGAAAGCCGGTATTCGCCGATATTGACAATGAAACATATAACATTAGTCCTAAATCTATAGAGGAAAAGATTACAAACAAAACAAAAGCCATCATTCCCGTACACTTTACTGGGCAGCCTGTAGAGTTAGATGTAATACAAAAAATAGCAAAAGAAAATGATTTGATTATTATTGAAGATGCAGCCCACGCATTAGGAGCCACATATAAAAATAGAAAGATTGGTTCTATTGGTGATATGACAATGTTTAGTTTCCATCCGGTGAAACATATTACTACAGGAGAGGGCGGAGTAATTACCACAAATAATCCTCTGTTTTATGAAAAACTTGTCCAATTCCGTACACATGGAATTGAAAGGAACCCTCAAAAACTTCTTGAAAATCATGGATCTTGGTATTATGAAATGCAATTCTTAGGTTACAACTACAGAATAACTGATATACAAGCTGCTCTTGGCTTATCACAGTTAAGTAAATTAGAATCTTTTATTAAGATTCGAAAGGAATATATAGACATCTATAATAAAGAATTTAGTTGTTTATCTGAAATCATCATACCAAAGCAATTGCCCCAAACCGACTCAAGTTGGCACCTTTATATTATTCGTTTAAATACTAAGTTATTAAAATGTAACCGAAAAGAAATTTACGAGGCATTACAAAAAGAAAATATCGGTGTGAATGTGCACTATATACCCGTACATCTACAACCGTTTTATCAAAAATTAGGTTACAGAAAAGGTCTTTGTCCGCAAGCAGAAAATTTATATGAGGAAATTATTACGCTTCCCCTATTTCCTAAAATGACAAAGGATGATGTAAAACATGTTATAACTGCCGTGAGGAAGGTGTTAAAATATTATTCTAAAAATTCAAAATAGGAGGATCGTATGAATCAAGTAAAGATTATTGCTGAAATTGCTAATGCCCATCAGGGAAATGAAAAATATTTAAAAGAATTAATTCAAGCTGCAGCAGATTGTGGAGCTGACGGTGTGAAATTTCAATGGTTTAAATATGATCATTTGGCTGTTCCTGACTATTCATACTATAAAGATTATCTTAAATTGTTTATAGATAAAAAAACATGGAAGAACAGTGTAGAGATGGCAAAGAAATTAGGGTTAGAAGTATGGGTGGATATATTTGATTCGTGGGGAATAGAACTTTTACATTCTTTTAAAGATTTAATTGATGGAATTAAACTTCCATCTACTGTTTTACAATCAAATGATCTGATAAAAGAATTGAAGTACTTTCATAAAACAATTCTTATTGGTGTAGGGGGATGGTACGATACTGAAATTGATCAAATGTTATCTTTTATTGAGAAACATTTAAATAATAAATTTATTTTGATGCATGGATTTCAAGGCTATCCGACTAGAACGGAAGATGTCAACTTAAAACGAATTATTTATTTGAAGAATCGCTACAATTTAGAAGTTGGTTTTGCTGATCATGAAGATGCTGATAAACCTTTAGCTATAGAGTTACCTTCTTACGCATACTTTGCAGGAGCTACTGTCATAGAAAAACATATTACTCTGAAACGGTCAGATAAAGGCTACGATTATTATTCTTCATTAGAGCCTCATGAATTTAAAAGAATGGTAACGAAAATACGGCAGAGTGAAGTTGTTATGGGACAGATTGAAATTAGCAATTCAGAAAGAAAATATATAGAAAATGCCTCATTGAGACTTATTGCTAATAAAGAAATAAATAAAGGAGAGGTTATTCCGATTCAAAAAACAACTTACAAAAGATGTGATAATGAAAAAGCCCTCATGCCCTTAGATGCTGAAAAATTGCTACCCCAGATTGCAAAAAATACAATCCAATTTAATGAACCTATAACAGCAAATATGATTGAAAAACCAAAAATTACCCTTGTTGTTATATGCCGCTTAAAATCGACACGTTTAGCAAAAAAAGCATTACTCAAAATAAATGGAATACCTTCTATTAAACGTTGTTTGTTAAATTGTTTGGCTATTCCTGAAGTTGATAATGTAGTGCTAGCTACTTCACACCTCTCAGAAGATAATCCTCTTGAAGAATTCACAATGGATGGCAGAGTGAAAATTGTAAGAGGAGATCCAGATAACGTTGCCGAACGCATGATTCAAGCAGCTAATTTGACAGATGCAAATATTGTTATTCGTGTAACAGGAGACTGTCCAGCGGTTTCGCCTGAACTCACTAGCTATTTAATTCAACAACATTTAAAAAGTGGTGCGGATTTCACACAACCTAAGGACAACGCGATAGGAATTAATAGCGACATAATAACTGTTGAAGCACTTCATCGTCTGGTTCAGCAATCTAAACAATTAATGTATACTGAATACCTTTCATTTTATTTTATTAATAATCCACATCTTTTTTCGGTTAATATCGTAAAAACACCTTCTGAATTTAGTTACCCCACTTGGCGCTTAACACTAGATGAACAACCAGATTTAGATATGTTTAATGAGCTTTATAAAAGTCTTGATGTAAAAGCCGAACCTTTACTTTTTCAGCAAATAAAAGATTATATTCATCAAAATCCTGAACTCATTAAAATCAATAGTCACGTGAAATTGAAATGGGCAAATCACCAATCATTAGTAGATGAGTTAAATAAAGAAACAAAATTGTAAATTAATAAACCGTAGTACTTTTCATGAGGAGGGAGTAACTTGCTTGAGAAAAAAATTGCCTTTCGCGCCGACGCATCTATTGAAATAGGTACAGGTCATATTATGCGTTGTTTAACACTTGCCCATGAGTTACGGAATAAAGGTGCTCAAGTATATTTCATTTGTCGTAAGCTGCAAGGTGATTTGTATCAATATATTTTAAATAAAGGATTTCATGTGTTTTTATTAGATGCAGATGGTGAAAATACGAATTTCTTAAGTACAGTACACGGGAGTTATTTAAATTGGCTAAAATATCATTGGTTTGTTGATGCACAACAGACCAATGATATTTTGTCGCAACTTCCCAAGTTTGATTGGTTAATTGTTGATCATTATGGATTAGATAATAAGTGGGAGACTGCTTTAAGAAAAACTGTAAGAAAGATTATGGTAATCGATGATCTTGCAAATCGAATGCATGACTGTGATTTATTACTAGACCAAAATTTATATGATAACCTTAATGTTCGCTATAAAGATTTAATACCAGAGCACTCATTAGTGAAATTGGGACCTAAATACGCCGTATTACGGCCAGAGTTTCATGCCGCTAAGAAATTTTCACGAAAAAGAACAGGAGAAATTGAGCGAATCTTTATTTTTTTTGGTGGACATGATGCAACAAATGAGACATTAAAAACGTTAAGAGCCTTACAAAATATAAATAAAGATAACTTAAAAATAGACGTTGTGGTAGGAAGTCAAAATCCGCATAAAGAGGAGATTCAAACTTATTGTAAGAGTGTTTCTAACGCTTCATTTTATTGTCAAATAGAGAATATGGAAGAGCTTCTCGCACGAGCGGATTTAGGGATAGGAGCTGGAGGCACAACTACCTGGGAACGCTGCTTTCTTGGATTACCTTCTATAACTATTACAACTGCTCAAAATCAAATAGAAGTAACTAGGGCTGTGGCAAACGCTGGAGCTACATGGAATATTGGTACAGCTGAAACTGTTTCGGATGAAACGATTACGAAATGTCTAAGCAAACTTTTATCAAATTCTTATATGGTGAAAGAAATGTCTAAGAAAGCTCTTTCTATACAGTGTGCCAGTAATTCAGATGAAATAGTAAAAATTATTTTAGGAGGATAGTATGTTAGATATTGGGGATTTTCAATTGAGAAATTTAGAAAAGAAAGATTTAGAACTTATTTTAAAGTGGAGGAATACAAAAGAAATACGTACGATTATGTATGAAGATCATGAAATTACAATAGACGAACATTTAAAATGGTATGAAAAACTAGAAATGGATGATACAAAGGTTGCAAGATTATTAACATATAAAGAAAAGCCAATTGGATTTGTTAATTTTACAAAAATAGATGAAATGAATCAGACTTGTTATTGGGGATTTTATATAGGTGAAAAGCAAAGCGTAAGACGTGCTGGAACTGTATTAGGTTTATTAGCATTAGACTATATTTTTGAAACAAAAGGCATACACAAAGTGTGTGCAGAAATAATAGAATCAAACCGTATTAGTTTAAACTTCCATCAGAAACTTGGCTTCCAAGAAGATGGAAGATATGAAAACTATATTTGCAGGGATAATGATTATATTGATGTCATTACAATGACCCTGTTTCATGAACAATGGAGGGAAAGAAAAGAAGCCATAAAAAAAGAACTTGAAGGTGAAAAAAATGAGTAATGTATATATCGGAGGTAGAGAGATTGGCGAAAGCTTGCCACCATTTATAATTGCAGAAATGTCGGGGAATCATAATCAATCATTAGATAGGGCGTTGCAAATTGTAGAGGCAGCTGCGGAGGCTGGGGCACAAGGATTTAAAATTCAAACATATACACCAGATACAATGACTTTAAATATAGAAAATGGTGATTTTTTAATTCAAGATACAAAAAGCTTATGGAAAGGTAAATCACTTTATCATTTATATAAAGAAGCTTATACACCATGGGAGTGGCATAAACCCATTTTTGATCGCTGTATAGAATTAGGAATGATACCATTTAGTACGCCATTTGATGAAACGGCTGTAGATTTTCTAGAATCATTAAATGTTTCTTGTTATAAAATCGCATCTTTTGAAAATACTGATATTCCCCTCATACGTAAAGTAGCCGCAACAGGAAAACCAATAATCATTTCGACAGGTATGGCTTCGATTGCTGAATTAGATGAAACAGTAAGGGCTGCGAGAGAAGAGGGATGTAAAGAATTAATTCTATTAAAATGTACAAGTACGTATCCTGCATCACCAAAATCTACAAACATAGCTACTATACCTCATATGAAGGAGTTATTTAAATGTGAAATAGGTTTATCTGATCATACACTTGGAGTAGGGGTATCTGTAGCAAGTGTTGCTTTGGGGGCCACAGTAATTGAGAAACATTTAACACTCTCGAGGTCTGACGGAGGTGTAGACGCTGAATTTTCAATGGAACCTGCTGAATTTAAATTATTAGTAAGTGAAACTGAAAAAGCATGGGAATCTTTAGGTAATGTATATTATGGACCAACTAATTTAGAAAAAGACTCTTTAAAGTTTAGAAGGTCATTATATGTTGTAGAAGACATAAAAGCGGGAGAAGTATTCACGAATGAAAATATTAAAGCTATTAGACCAGGTAATGGCTTATTGCCAAAACACCTATCCAAAATTATTGGAAAGAAAGCGAGTAAAGATATCAAAAAAGGAACACCTATTTCATGGGATTTAATTTGATAGAGTATACTGAAATACTAATAAGAATTCATTTCAAGTATATAGTAGCAAACATGTTAGCTTGTGCTAACCGAAATGTATCTCCTATCTATTTGTTGGTGTTAGTACACCTGCAGGAAAATTAAGGAGGGAGTCTTCTGGCGGAAAAAGATAAATTAAAATGCCTTTTCATAAAATTGAAAAGGCATTTTAATTTATTTAGAATGATTATAAAATAAATTTTTAATTTAACGTATTTCCCGAAAGAATTCTCCTTCCTCAATCGTGTGAAGGGCGTAGCACGACGATAGGTGGGAGATGAATTTCGGTTTGGCGGAGCCAAAAGGCTTTGCTTTTTATTTTCCCTCTGATAAAATCAGTCTTATAAAGAATAAAGGTTGGTATTTCAATGAAATTAGATAATAATAATCATTCAGTATTCTTGCTATATTATCACCTTGTATTGGTTGTAAAATACAGAAGAAATGTGCTCTATGATGATATATCAGACTATGCAAAAGACATGTTTGTCAGGTTATCCGAGAATTACAACATAACATTGGTAGAGTGGAATCATGATGTAGACCATGTTCATATTTTGTTCAAGGCTCATCCGAATACAGAAATGACAAAATTTATTAATGCTTATAAAAGTGCAAGTTCTCGACTCATCAAGAGAGACTTTCCACAAGTGAAAACGAAACTTTGGAAAGAGATGTTTTGGTCAAGAAGTTTTTGCTTATTAACTACTGGTGGTTCGTCAATAGAGCTAGTAAAGAAATATATTGAAAATCAAGGTGAAAAGTGAGGTGAAATGATATGACAAAGCATAATAAAGCATATAAATTCCGTTTGTATCCAACAGAAGAACAAGCATATCTTATGCGTAAAACCTTTGGTTGTGTACGTTTCGTGTATAATAGAATGTTAGCTGAACGAAAAGAAGCGTACGAAAAATATAAAGATGATAAGGAACTACTCAAGAAACAAAAGCCTCCAACTCCCGCAAAATATAAAGCACAATTTGAGTGGTTAAAAGAAGTTGATTCATTAGCTTTGGCAAATGCTCAACTAAACTTGCAAACTGCCTATAAGAATTTCTTTCGTGGTCAAAATGACTTCCCAGCATTCAAAAGCAAAAAAGAAAGAAAGTCTTATACAACGAATGTAGTAAACGAAAATATTATGTTGCTGAATGGTCATATCAAATTGCCAAAACTGAAAATGGTACGTATCAAACAACATAGAGAGATACCACAAGACCATGTAATCAAGTCATGTACGATTTCTATGACCTCTACTGGTAAATACTATGTGTCCATCTTGACTGAATATGAAAAAGAGATTGTACAAAAAGAAGTAGAAACAGTTGTGGGGTTAGATTTTGCGATGGATGGATTATACGTTAGTTCTGAGGATGAGAAAGCCAATTATCCTAATTTCTATCGTAACATGTTGGACCAATTAGCAAAGGCACAACGAGTATTATCAAGGCGCAATAAAGGTTCTGAGCGTTGGAATAAACAACGTATTTGTGTAGCTAAGTTACATGAGAAAGTAGCTAACCAACGTAAGAATTTCCTTCATCATGAGTCTAAAAAATTAGCTGCTCATTTTGATGTTGTAGCTATTGAAGATCTAAATATGAAAGGAATGTCGCAAGCACTTCATTTTGGAAAAAGTGTCGCTGATAATGGGTGGGGTATGTTCATTTCTTTCTTAGCTTATAAACTAAACGAACAAGGAAAACAACTTGTGAAAATAGACAAATGGTTTCCTTCCACCAAAACATGTAGCAATTGTGGAAATATGAAAAATATGACTTTGTCTGAACGAGTCTATTCTTGTATATGCGGTGTAAATCTCGATAGAGATTATAACGCAGCTATCAATATCAAAAATGAAGCAATACGCCTATTAGCGTTAGGATAAATTGCAATAAAATAACCTTTGGAACAAGGGAGTTAGCTCGGCTGTCTAAGGACAAATTCGTTAGCTATCAAAAGTAATGATTAACCGAGAAGCCCCCAATTCAAACAGTCCGTTAGGACGTTAAGTGGCGGGTAGTTCACTAAATCAATAAAGTTGTGATTGTAATATAGTCGTTATAAAATTGATTCTCTCATGAAAAGTATGTTGTGTAATAACTTTTGTGTGAATTTTTTCAATCATTAATCTTTTTGAAATCGTATCATTCAAATGAAGGGATATCTTATTTAAACAGTCATCAAAGCTGTTATAGGATATAATTTCATCTTTATTGAAAAAAGATGAAAGATCGGGTTTTTCCTCAATAATTTGAAAGCCTTGGCAAGCTGCGATATCAAATGTACGATTATTAATGGTATTACTTTTTACTCTATTTTTATTTTTATTCTGTGGAAATAGATAACTACGATGAGGATTTAATATAAGACTAGCGTTATTATAATAGAACGCAACTTCTTGAGGTGGAATCCATTCTTCTATAATCTTAATTCTTCGGTGATTTTTCCATTTTTTAATTAACTTATTTCGCCAGTGTTGACCGATAACAGTATAGTGATAAGGGGTTTTTTCCAAAAGAAACTGTATCAATTTCACTCGGGTTGGATAAGGATATCCAATGAACAATATTTCACTTTTATATTTTGAATTTTTTAGACCAGGTTTAAATACATCTATATTAGTTGCTAAGGGTAAATGATATACATTGGTATATCCTAAAGCTGTGTAATATTTAAGTGCTTCGCTATCAATAGTAAATATAAAATCAAAGTTATTTAATAGAGGAAGAGAAGTATCTATATAAAATGGGTCCTCAGTTAACCAGACAGCTAATTTAATATTCCTTTTTTTAAAATATTGAATTGCTTTTTGCGGTAGATAATTACCTAATAAGGTGAAAACAATATTAGGATGAAACGTTGCTGTAATGAAATCCAATTGCTCTACTAATTCACTCGGCTGTACTGCTAACCATTCGAAATTTTGATTGATAAGTGTTCTCTGTATGCTTTGATCTAGATATTGATAGATTTTTGAGTAACCAGAAGTAATGTATAAGAGTTTCATATTTCACTCCCTGCTTTAGGTATAAAATATATTATGAGCTAAACGTAACACTTTCTATTTCTTTACAACTGATCTTAGTAATACTTATAGTAGGAGGAGTAATCGAATTTTCCTCTTCTAATGTGACGATACAAGTATTAGGGTTAAAATTTGTAAAAACAGCAGGTCCAATAATATTTCCAGATTTACCAGTCACAGTAACCACTTCGCCTGGTTGTAAATTTTTAAAAATACTACATACTCCACCTGAACAACGAAATAAATTGCATAAGAACAAATTTGTCCCTCCTTTAAACAATATACTGTATCATATGAAAGTATGTAGAAGGATGTGTAGACAAGTAACCTTTAGAAGGGGGGGAATTTAAATTAAAGAATATTATTGAAATAAAAAAAGACATTCTAATGAATGCCTTAATTATAGATCGAACTAAAACCATTTGAATCATCTTAAGGGGTGGTTAATGTAACGCTTTCTATATCTTCACAACTTATGAATATAGTATTGGTTGAAGAGGGGGTTAGCACATCTTCTTCAACTAAAATCACCGCACAATTTTGCGGAATGAACTGTGCAAAAGTAGCAGGACCAATAATTTGACCTGATCTAGTAGTAACTGTAACAACTGTTCCCACTGGCCATGCAGAGAATATAACACAAGCTAAACCTTTACATGCTGCCATATTAAACCCTCCTAACTATAATTTTTAATAATGTAGTAAATTCCAAACATTTTATATTGTATGGGGTAGCAGTATGAAGTGCTTGGACTATTAGAAGTCATTTTCCGGTTTTATCCCTTCATGATTAATATGATAACTGTGAAATACTACGATACACAGGTTTAAAAAATAAAAATGGTAAGGAAGTTTATGAGGAAGATATTGTGTGATTTAGTGATCAACTATTCCAAGGTCCAAATGATGAATGGGATTATAAGGTAGGATGTAACGAGTACATGGAGCTATGCTACACGGTATTTGATTAGGATGAGATAGAAGGCTTAAGTTTTCGGTAGCATTTATGGAAATCCAGAGTAACTAGAAAAATAAATAAAATTCTTATTTGCGCGACACGTTTTTAGTTTTCAAAGTTCAACATCGCGTTTCAGCGACTTTTATAATATATCATAGTATATTATTTTCGTCAACAAGTTTTTTAAGATAATTTGCATCTCTCATTTGCTGACTCTGCCTATTATATAGAGTTTTCCATTGCTATGCAAGTATTATTATAAAAAAATAAGAGGAGGAAAAATCCCCCTCTTATTCTTCAGAAGAAACCTCTTCATTAGATTCCTCTTCTTCATCTTTCTGTGCTTTTGCTACCGTCGCTACCTCTTGCTCATCCTCTAATCGAATTAGACGAACACCTTGTGTATTACGTCCCATTTGAGAGATTTGATCAACTGGCATACGAATAATAACACCTGCTGCCGTAATTAACATGATATCTTCTTCACCTGTTACAGATTTAACAGCTACTAATTTACCGTTTTTATCTGTAATATTACAAGTCTTCAGACCTTTACCACCACGGCTTTGTAGACGGTATTCATCAATAGGTGTACGTTTTCCATAACCATTTTTCGTTACGATTAGAACATTTACATCCTCTTCGACAATTTCCATGCCTACAACTTGATCTTCATCACCTAATGTAATTGCTTTTACACCAGCCGCATTACGTCCCATAGAACGCACATCTTGCTCGTTAAAGCGAATTAACATACCATTGCTTGTTCCTACAATAATATCCTTATCACCAGATGTTAAACGTACAGATATTACTTCATCCTCTTCACGAAGAGAGATGGCGATTAAACCATTCGTACGTATATTTGCAAATGATGAAAGTGGCGTTCTCTTAGAAATACCTTGTTTTGTTGTGAAGAATAAGAATTCATCATCACCAAATTCACGAATTGGAATAATGGCGTTAATCCATTCACCCTTATCTACACCTAATAAGTTAATAATAGGTATACCTTTTGCTGTACGACTATACTCTGGGATTTCATATCCTTTCGTACGGTATACTTTCCCTTTATTAGTAAAGAATAAAATGTGATCATGCGTAGAAGTAGTTAATAAATGCTCTACGAAATCATCATCATTTGTTCCCATTCCTTGTACACCACGTCCACCACGGTTCTGTGTTTTGTACGTAGAAGCCGGTAACCTCTTAATATAACCATTATGAGTTAACGTAATAGCGATGTTTTGCTCTGGTATCAAATCTTCATCTTCAATAAATTCCATGCCACCAATTGTAATTTCCGTTCGTCTCTTATCATTGAAGCGTTCTTTTACTTCCGTTAATTCTTCACGAATAATCTCAAGAACTTTCTCTTCATCTGCTAAGATTGCTTTTAATTCAGCGATTAACTTCATTAAGTCTTGATATTCTTGCTCAATTTTTTCACGTTCTAATCCCGTTAAACGTTGCAGACGCATATCTAAAATTGCTTGTGCTTGTTTCTCACTTAAACCGAAACGTTCCATTAAGCCTTGTTTTGCAATATCTGCTGTTTTCGAACTACGAATTAACGTAATAACTTCATCTAGATGATCTAGAGCAATTCGTAATCCTTCTAAAATATGAGCACGCGCCTCTGCTTTTTCTAATTCATAAGCAGTACGTCGACGAATTACTACCTTCTGATGCTCCAAGTAATGATATAAATTTTGTTTTAAATTTAGTACTTGTGGCTCTCCATTTACAAGAGACAACATATTAATACCGAAACTTGTTTGAAGTGCTGTATGTTTATATAGATTATTTAATAGTACATTGGCATTGGCATCACGGCGTACTTCCATAACAATACGCATACCGTTTCGATCTGACTCATCACGTAAATCCGTAATACCTTCAATTTTCTTATCACGAACTAATTCTGCAATTTTTTCAATTAATCGCGCCTTATTAACTTGATAAGGTAGTTCAGTTACGAGAATAGATTGTTTACCATTTGACTTCTCTTCAATTTCAACTTTAGCTCGAAGCATAATAGAGCCTCTACCTGTTTCATACGCTCTTCGAATCCCACTTCGTCCCAAAATTAAACCTGCTGTTGGAAAATCTGGTCCTGGAATAAACTCCATTAATTCCGCAATCGTAATGTCGGGATTATGGCTTAGTGCCAATACACCATCAATTACTTCACCGAGTTGATGCGGTGGAATATTCGTTGCCATACCTACCGCAATACCCGTCGTACCATTCACTAATAAATTAGGGAAACGCGCTGGCAATACAATTGGCTCTCTTTCAGAACCATCATAGTTATCTTGATAATCAATCGTATTTTTTGAAATATCACGTATTAATTCCATAGAAATCTTAGACATTCTTGCTTCTGTATAACGCATCGCTGCTGCTGAATCACCATCAACAGAACCAAAGTTACCATGCCCATCAACAAGCATATAACGTTGACTAAAATCTTGCGCCATACGTACCATCGTCTCGTAAACAGCTGAATCACCGTGAGGGTGATACTTACCGATTACTTCACCGACAATACGCGCTGATTTTTTATACGCTTTATCAGCTGTAATTCCTAAATCATTCATCGCATATAAAACCCTACGATGCACAGGTTTTAATCCATCACGAACATCTGGTAATGCACGAGATACGATAACACTCATTGCGTAATCTAAAAACGAGGTACGCATTTCATGACTAATATTAATTTCTCGAATTCGTGCTTGTTGTTGATTGTCTGACATCAACCAGCACCTCCTCTTACATTTCCGTTACACATACATTGATTTATATGTAGAAGACAGGAATACTTAGATTCCTGTCATTACCCATTTAAATATCAAGGTTTTTCACGTATTTTGCATTTTCTTGGATAAAGTTACGACGTGGCTCTACTTTATCTCCCATCAAAATTTCAAATGTTTCATCCGCTTCAATTGCATCTTGAAGTGAAACTTGAAGTAATGAACGTACTTCTGGGTCCATTGTCGTCTCCCATAACTGAGTTGGATTCATTTCCCCTAGACCTTTATAACGCTGAATCCCCGGCTTAGGTTGGGCTGGTAATTCAGCTAAGATTTTTTCAAGTTCCTTATCATTGTAAGCATATTGAATTTTCTTACCTTGTTGTACTTTAAACAAAGGTGGCTGTGCAATATATATATAACCGCACTCAATTATTTGACGCATATAGCGATAGAAGAACGTTAATAATAGGGTACGAATATGCGCACCATCAACATCGGCATCCGTCATAATAATAACTTTATGATAGCGTGCTTTTTCAATAGCGAAGTCTCCGCCGATATTTGTACCAATCGCCGTAATAATTGTACGAACTTCATCATTTGATAAAATCTTATCTAAGCGTGCCTTTTCAACATTAATAATTTTACCCTTCAGCGGTAAAATTGCTTGAAAATGACGATCACGCCCTTGTTTTGCAGACCCACCCGCAGAGTCACCCTCTACGATATAGATTTCACTAATTGCTGGATCTTTAGAAGAACAGTCTGCCAATTTCCCTGGTAAACTTGAAACTTCTAAAGCACTCTTTCGGCGAGTTAACTCACGAGCCTTTTTAGCTGCTACACGCGCACGCGCTGCCATTGTCCCTTTATCTATAATCTTACGTGCAACATTCGGATTTTCCAGTAAGAACTTTTCAAATGCCTCTGAGAATACTGACTCTGTAATTGTTCTTGCTTCACTATTTCCAAGTTTCGTCTTCGTTTGTCCTTCGAATTGTGGATTTGGATGTTTAATTGACACAATCGCTGTTAAACCTTCACGAACATCTTCACCAGTTAAATTACTATCCGCATCTTTTAAAATATTATTTTTACGACCATAATCGTTGATCACACGAGTTAAGGCTGTTTTAAATCCTACCTCATGTGTACCACCTTCATACGTATGAATATTATTTGTAAATGAGTAAATGTGATTTGTGTATCCTTCGTTATATTGAAGCGCAACTTCAACCTGAATACCATCTTTTGAACCCTCTACATATACAGGTTCTTCATGAATTGGCTGTTTTGAACGATTTAAATGTTCAACATATGATTTAATTCCACCTTCATAATGGAATTCTTTCTTCTGTTTATGTTCACGTTTATCTTCAATTGTTAATTTAATATTACGATTTAAAAATGCTAATTCGCGCATACGAGTTGCTAACGTATCAAATTCGTATACTATTGTTTCCTGAAAAATTTCTGGATCTGGTTTAAATCGAGTTATCGTCCCTGTTTGATCTGTGTCACCAATGACTTTTAAATCCGCAACCGGGATACCTCTTTCGTATTTTTGATAATGGATTTTGCCTTCACGATGTACAAATACCTCTAGTTCTGTTGATAGAGCATTTACTACAGATGCCCCAACACCATGCAAACCACCAGAAACTTTATAACCGCCACCGCCAAACTTACCACCAGCATGAAGAACGGTCATTATAACTTCTACAGCAGGACGTCCCATTTTTTCTTGTATACCAACTGGAATACCACGTCCATTATCCGTTACAAGAATACTATTATCTTCTTCGATACTAACGTTAATTTCATCACAATACCCTGCAAGTGCTTCATCAATACTATTATCGACGATTTCCCACACAAGATGGTGAAGTCCTTTTCCACTTGTAGATCCAATATACATCCCAGGGCGTTTTCGAACCGCTTCTAATCCTTCAAGTACCTGTATCTGACTTTCATCATATGAGTTTTCTTCCATTTGCTTTTGTTCCATTGACACAAAGATCACCTACTTTTCCATTTAAATAGGGATTACGCCCTATCTATTTCACAATCTACCGTGCCGTTCGTTACATGAATTGTTTTCGCTTCTTTTAATGTTTCGTGTTCAATTCCGTCGACACTCGTCGTTGTCACAAATGTTTGCACTTTTCCTTGAATTGTATTTAACAGATGCGATTGACGATAATCATCTAATTCTGATAATACATCATCCAATAAAAGAATCGGATATTCCTTAACTTCTGAGTAAATCAATTCAATTTCAGCTAATTTTAGGGACAGTGCGGTCGTTCGTTGTTGTCCTTGCGAACCAAAGACTTGAACATTTTTACTATTAACGAAGAATTGTAAATCATCACGATGAGGACCAATTAAAGTCGTACCACGGAAAATCTCACGTTGTTTCACAGATTGAAAATTTTCATAGTATACTTCTTTTATTTTCGACAAATCCATTGATTCTGATACATCTACACTTGGTTTATAGACAATTTCTAATTCTTCTAATCCGCGGCTTATACCGCGATGAATTGGAGCTGCCCATTCTTGTAGTAAATGCAAAAACTCAAACCGTTTTTGCAATATTTTTGCACCATGCTCAATAAGTTGAAGTGTAAATACATCCAACATCGTTTCCTCATTCTTACTATTCCCTTGCATCTTTTTCAGCAAGTGATTTCGTTGCGTGAGCACCTTTTGATATTGACTCAATTCATACAAATAGATTGGAGCTATTTGGCCTAATTCCATATCTAAAAAGCGTCTTCTTACTTGAGGGCTTCCTTTTACAAGATTTAAATCTTCTGGGGCAAACATGACAACATTCATCATACCAATATATTGACTCAATTTTTGTTGTTCAAGTTGATTTAATTTTGCCTTTTTACCTTTTTTCGAAATATTTAATTCCAAAGACAAAGAACTATTTCTCTTTTGTAATTTCCCTTTAATTTGACCGAAGTCTTCATCCCAACGGATAAGCTCGCGATCATTAGAGGTTCTATGAGATTTCGCCATCGCTAAAACATAAATAGCTTCCATCAAATTCGTTTTCCCTTGTGCGTTTTCACCGATAATCACATTCACTTTATCTTCAAAGGAAAGCTCTAACTTTTCATAATTGCGATAGTTTTTTAATTGTATTTCTGAAATAAACAAAGGGCTCCCCCTTTATGCCTGAACTTGGAAACTTCCGCTTCCTGGAATTTCAATAATATCGTTCGCATATAATTTGCGACCTCTTCTATTTTCAAGTTCTTGATTCACGTACACTTCATATTCTTGTAAAAACCATTTTACAGCGCCACCTGTATCAATTACATCGGCTAACTTCAAAAATTGTCCTAGTGTAATATACTCTGTTGAAATTTTAATACGTTTCATAAAATCGCTCACTTTCTGAAAGTGTTCATTCTTTCATTGTACTAAATAAACTAACATTAGGAAAGTAATACCCAAAAATCAAATAAGGGCTACTAGTATCTGAAAACTAGCAACCCTTACTTCTTACTTAGTAAGTACGAACCGGTAAAATTAATTGAATAATGGACTCATCATTTACTGTACGAATTAAGAATGGTCTCATCGCACCAGTAAAGCTAATTTTAATTTCAGTACTATCTAAAGCTTTTAGTGCATCCATCATATATTTTGCACTAAAAGATATTTTTAACTCTTCCCCATCCACTTTTTCACATTGAACTTCTTCTACTACTTTCCCAATTTCTGGTGAATTCGAAGAAATTTCTAGCATTTCCTGTTCTAAAGTTGATAATTTTACAACATTATTACGACCATCCCTTGCTAATAAAGATGCACGATCAATTGCTTGTAAAAATTCTTTTGTATTTACAAAAATATCTGTTTTACTTTCGGCTGGAATTAAACGAGTTGTATCCGGATAATTACCTTCTAACAATCTTGAGAAGAATAATAAATGCTTTGTACGGAATAATACTTGATACTCCGTAATAACGATATCTACCATTTCTTCAGACTCATCTAGAATTTTGCTTAATTCATTTAAGCTTTTACCTGGAATAACAACACTCGCTTGAAATTCATCTGCGATTCCTTCGATTTTTGCTTTTCGAAGAGCTAACCTGTGACTATCTGTAGCAATGCAAGTTAATTCGCTGTTATATACTTTCCAGTTTACACCTGTCAAGATCGGTCTTGTTTCAGAAGTGGAAACTGCAAATACAGTTTGTCTGATCATATGTTTCAGTAAATCTGTTGGAATCTTAAAAACATGGTGTTCTTCAATTTGTGGTAACAATGGATATTCAGCAGAATCTAAACCATTTAAATTAAACTCTGATTTTCCAGAAATTATTTTTGTCATAAAATGATTTTCCACAGAAATTTCGACAGTCTCTTTAGGTAATTTTTTTACAATCTCACTAAAATATTTTGCTTGTAAAATAATACTTCCTGATTGTGCTACTTCTACGATCTCTTTTCCATTGTCTTCAACTGGGATAAAAGATTCAATAGAAATATCAGCATCGCTTCCTGTTAACGTAACTCCTTCTTCCGTAGCGACAACTTTAATTCCTGTAAGGATCGGAATTGTTGTACGAGAAGAAACAGCCTTCATTACATCTTGTACACTTCTTACAAGATAGTCTTTTTGTATTGTAAAACGCATAAAGAAAAACCTCCGGTAAGTATAATATTTTATTTAATTAATAAAGATAAAAAATAGTAGTAATAGTAATAGGACCTGTGGATATGTGGATAACCCCGTTAAACGATGTAAAAACAGTCTATCTACATGTGGATAGACTGTGCGTAAAACAAGGGAAGTTATTCACACTATTCAGCTACTACTTTAAAATATCGTTAATTTCTTCAACTTGTTTTTGTAATTGCGTATCCGTTTTAAGCAGCTTAGAAATTTTTTCATGAGCATGGATAACTGTTGTATGATCACGTCCACCAAATTCTTCACCGATTTTAGGTAAGGAGTAATCTGTAAGTTCGCGTGATAAATACATTGCAATTTGGCGAGGGAAGGCAACTGATTTTGTTCGCTTTTTCGCCTTGAAATCTTCCAGTTTTATTTGATAAACGTCCCCGACAGCCTTTTGAATATCATAAATGGAGATAATTTTTGGTTTAGAATTTGGAATAATATTTTTAAGTGCTTCAGCTGCTAAATCAGCATTAATATCTTTGTTAATTAAAGATGAATAAGCTACAACTCGGATAAGTGCACCTTCTAGTTCACGAATGTTTGAATCAATTTGATTTGCAATATAAAGCATAACCTCATTTGGTATATCGAGTCCTTCAGCCTTTGCTTTTTTACGTAAAATTGCAATTCGTGTTTCTAAATCTGGTGGCGTAATATCCGTAATGAGTCCCCATTCAAAGCGAGAACGAAGACGATCTTCTAAAGTTGGAATTTCTTTTGGTGGCCGATCACTTGAAATTACAATTTGTTTACTTTCTTCGTGTAATGCATTGAATGTATGGAAAAACTCTTCTTGAGTTTGTTCTTTTCCTGCTAGAAATTGAATATCATCTATCAATAAAACATCTACATTACGGTATTTATTACGAAAATCGACCGCTTTATTATCACGAATAGAATTAATGAATTCATTTGTAAATTTTTCTGATGATAAATATACAACCTTTGCGTTTGGGTTATGTTCAATTACATAATGACCAATTGCATGCATTAAATGGGTCTTTCCGAGTCCAACTCCCCCGTAAATAAAGAGTGGATTATATGCTTTAGCTGGCGCTTCGGCTACGGCCAATGAAGCAGCGTGAGCAAAACGGTTACCAGAGCCAATAACAAATGTATCAAACGTATATTTTGGATTTAGCATACTCTGTGGTAAATGATTAGAATCATCTTGTGCTGAATTTGGTTTAGAAGGAGGAAGATCAATCTCCTCTTCAGCTTGACTTTGGGGAATAATAAAGCGAATAGCTAATTTTGCCCCCGTTAAATCATAAAGTGTTTCCGAAATTAGCTCTGAATAATGAGATTCTAACCAATCACGAGCGAATTCATTTGGAGCTGTAATTGTTAACACGTCTTTCTTTAAATTATGTGCGGTTGTTGATTTTAACCATGTTTCATAACTTGGTTTACTGACCTTTTTTTCTAGTTCTTTTAAGGCGCTGTTCCATAAATCAGAGATGTTTTCCAAAGGTGTCCCTCCTTTACTAAGATGGTAAAAGAATAAGGTTGCGCAACAAATGTACAACCTAAATAAATATAAAATGTATATTTATACGAAACGTATTTTAAAACCTAAAAACGTCGTTTGTATATGAGATAGGGTTTTCGACAAAAAAAGCAAATGTGGATAAGCATTTACCCACATGTGATTAAAACTGTCCACATGTTATACACAAATTGTGGATAAGATAAAGGTGTGGAAAACTTATTCAAAGTGAAAACACAACTATAATATCAAAAAAAAGTAGCTATAGCAATGAATTTAAGAAAGTTATCCACAAAATCAATACCTTGTGGAATAAACTTGTCCACAACACGATATACTGTGTAAAAGTACGAAAAGGGTTTGTGGATATAAAAACCAAGAAAAAACATTTATCCACAAGGAAATATAGGGTCTGTGAAAAAGTATGTGAATAGGTTCAAAATGAATATTTGATGAAAATTTCGAGAACCATTGACATTTTCCTAGTTGATTAACTATAATTTATAGGACTGTCTTTAACAGATATTCCTCAGGGAGGTGTCATATAATGAAAAGAACTTACCAACCAAATAAACGTAAGCGCAGCAAAGTACATGGTTTCCGCAGCCGTATGAGCACAGCGAACGGACGTAAAGTGCTAGCAGCTCGTCGTCGTAAAGGAAGAAAAGTATTATCTGCGTAGACCACTGATCGTTCAGTGGTCTTTTTTTCTAATAATAGTGAATTTCCACTGATGAACTACAGGAGTGTCAATTGATATGAAGAAAAAATATCGTATAAAAAAGAATGATGAATTCCAGACGGTTTTTCAAAAAGGAAAATCGAATGCTAACCGTCAGCTTGTTGTCTATCAACTAGATAAGGGAGAGCAGCCAAACTTTCGTATTGGCCTTTCTGTCAGCAAGAAAATAGGAAATGCAGTAGTGCGTAACCGAATTAAACGTATGATTCGCCAGTCGATCACAGAATTAAAAGATGAGATAGATTCTGGAAAAGATTTTGTTATAATAGCAAGGAAGCCTTGTGCAGAGATGACATATGAAGAATTAAAGAAAAGCTTAATTCATGTCTTTAAACGCTCTGGTATGAAAAGAATAAAAAAGTAGCGTAAGGAAATGAATTACACTATATACATACCGAAACAAGGAGGAGCAGGCTTTGAAAAAGAAAATAGGTTTACTAGCCATGGTTATTGCATTAATGGCAATTGCTACTGGCTGTAGTGAAGTGAATCAGCCGATTACACCGAAAAGTACTGGAATTTGGAATGAATATTTCGTATATCCGCTTTCTCAGTTAATTACGTATTTTGCCAACTTATTTGGTAGTAATTACGGTTTAGCAATCGTTGTTACAACTCTTATCATTCGTTTTGCATTATTACCATTAATGATTAAACAAACGAAGAGTACGAAAGCAATGCAGGCGTTACAACCAGAAATGGTTAAGTTAAAAGAGAAATATAGTTCTAAAGATCAAGCAACACAGCAAAAACTACAACAAGAAATGATGCAGTTATATCAAAAAAATGGTGTAAACCCATTAGCAGGATGTTTACCAATATTCATTCAGATGCCTATTTTATTCGCGTTTTACCATGCGATTATGAGAACAGCAGAAATTAGTAAGCATACATTTTTATGGTTCGATTTAGGGCAGGCAGATCCGTACTATATCTTACCGGTTGTTGCGGCAATTACGACATTTATTCAGCAAAAGCTTGCAATGGCAGGAACAGCTGGTCAAAATCCGCAAATGGCAATGATGATTTGGCTTATGCCAATTATGATTTTAGTCTTTGCAATTAACTTCCCAGCTGCATTATCACTTTACTGGGTTGTTGGTAATATCTTTGGTATCGCTCAAATGTACTTGATCAAGGGGCCAGAAATTAAGGCTAGTAAGGCAGAAGGATCAAGCAAGTGAGTGTAATTACTGCTAAAGGACAAACAGTCGAGCTGGCAGTACAAGATGCTTTAAGGCAACTAAATGTTCTAAAAGACCGTGTAGATATAAATATTATCGATGAGGGTAAAAGAGGGTTCCTAGGTTTATTTGGGAATCGACCTGCAGTAGTAGAAGTTGTATTGAAGAAAGATCCGATTCAAGAATGTGAAGAATATTTAAAAAATATTATTCATGATATGGGTGTGGAAGCTGAGATTAGTAAAATTGTAAAAGGACGCGAGGTTGAATTTACAATTTCTGGCGAAAACATAGGTGTTTTGATTGGGAAAAGAGGAAACACCTTGAATTCTTTGCAGTATTTAACAAAACTTGTGGCGAATCGTAGTACGAAGCAGTATATTGGCATCACACTAGATGCTGAAAATTATCGTAGTAAAAGAAAAGGTACATTAGAAGCACTTTCTTATCGATTAGCAAAACAAGTAGTACGTACGAAAAAAAGAGTTGTGTTGGAGCCTATGCCATCTTTTGAACGAAAGATTATCCACCAAGCATTATCTAATCATCAAAATATCATTACAACTTCTGAAGGAAAAGAACCACATCGACATGTTGTAATATCTTCCAAGTGACCGGTTACTCAATTGAGTGCCGGTTTTTTTGAGGGGAAAATAGGTGTGGATAACTAAAAAACACTAAACTTATCCACTGTGAATAAGTTTAGTGTTTTTTACATGAGGACATAATAAAATGAGTTATTATTCTTTTGTAGATAGGTTCGTTATGGTATTCTAATAATTTAGTGAAGAAAATAATCATGTTGAAATAGAGATAAATAAGCAAATGAGGTGAAAGGACATGGAATTTGATACAATTGCCGCGATTTCCACAGCGCTTGGAGAGGGTGCAATTGCCATTGTTCGAGTAAGTGGGGATGATGCGGTTGAAAAAGTTAATCGTATTTTTAAAGGGAAGGATTTAACAGAGGTTCCTTCTCACACGATTCATTATGGTCATATTGTCGATGTAGATACAAATCAGGTTATTGAAGAAGTGATGGTATCTATTCTGCGTGCACCAAGGACTTTTACACGTGAAAATATAGTGGAAATTAACTGTCACGGCGGACTTGTTTCGGTAAATAAAGTATTGCAGCTTATTTTAGCGCAAGGAGTACGATTAGCGGAGCCTGGTGAATTTACAAAACGTGCTTTTTTAAATGGACGTATTGATTTATCACAAGCAGAAGCTGTTATGGACTTAATCCGTGCAAAAACAGATCGTGCAATGAACGTAGCGATTAATCAAATGGAAGGACGATTATCTAAATTAATCGGCCGTCTGCGTCAGGACATATTAGAAACGTTGGCTCATGTTGAGGTAAACATAGATTACCCGGAATATGATGATGTGGAAGAAATGACACATAATATTTTAATTGAGAAAGCTACACATGTTCGTACGGAAATTGCAAAAATATTAGAAACATCGAAGCAAGGAAAGATTTTACGTGAAGGTATTGCTACTGCAATCATCGGTAGACCTAACGTTGGGAAGTCATCGCTATTAAATAGTCTTGTTCAGGAGAAAAAGGCAATTGTAACTGATATTGCAGGAACAACTCGTGATGTTATTGAAGAGTACGTTAATGTGCGTGGTGTACCACTTAAACTTATAGATACAGCCGGGATTCGTGAAACAGAAGATGTTGTTGAACGAATTGGTGTAGAGCGTTCAAAAGAAATGATGAGCCAAGCTGATTTAGTGTTAGTTGTCGTTAATTATAGCGAGGCTTTAACGCATGAGGATGAAGATCTATTCCGTGCCGTACAAGGAAAAGATTTCATTGTTATTGTAAATAAGACAGATTTATCGCAAGTAATCGATATGGAACGTGTTACAGAATTGGCAGCGGGAAATCGTATTATTACAACATCGTTAATTGAGGAACAAGGAATAGATGAGCTTGAAAAGGCAATAGCTGATTTATTCTTTGAAGGAACAATTGATTCTGCAGATGTGACATATGTTTCTAACGCGAGACATATTGGATTATTAACACAAGCAGGAAAAACAATTGGAGATGCAATTGAGGCAATAGAAAATGGTGTTCCAATTGATATGGTGCAAATTGATTTAACAAGAACGTGGGAAATACTTGGTGAAATTACTGGTGATACCGTCCATGAAAGCCTAATTGACCAGTTGTTCTCTCAATTTTGTTTAGGAAAATAATATAGCGATGTTTTAGAAAGATAGAGATTTTTAGGAGGAATAAACAATGGGATACAATGCCGGTTCATACGATGTCATAGTAATCGGTGCAGGTCATGCAGGATGTGAAGCTGGTCTTGCGGCAGCACGAATGGGCTCCAAAACATTAATGTTAACAATTAATTTAGATATGGTGGCGTTTATGCCATGTAACCCTTCTGTTGGTGGACCAGCAAAAGGGATTGTTGTTCGGGAAATTGATGCATTAGGCGGAGAAATGGGACGCAACATTGATAAAACATATATTCAAATGCGTATGTTAAATACAGGTAAAGGACCAGCTGTACGCGCGCTTCGCGCACAAGCAGATAAGTTCTCTTACCAGCATGAATTAAAGAAAACAATTGAAGAAACACCAAATTTAACGTTGTTCCAAGGAATGGTTGAGCGTTTAATCGTTGAAGATGGCGAATGTAAAGGCGTAGTTACGCAAGCTGGTGCTGAATATACAGCCAAAACAGTTGTAATTACGACGGGAACATTTTTACGCGGTGAGATTATTATGGGGGATTTAAAATATTCGAGCGGTCCGAATAATCAACAACCATCTATTACTTTATCCGAACATTTAGAGGAGCTTGGATTTGATCTTGTTAGATTTAAAACAGGTACACCTCCGCGTGTAAATAGTAATACGATTGATTACAGTAAAACAGAAATTCAGCCAGGTGATGATAAACCACGAGCTTTCTCTTTTGAAACGACAAAATTTATTATGGATCAAATTCCATGTTGGTTGACGTATACAAGTACGGAAACACATCGTTTAATAGATGAAAACCTACATCGCTCAGCTATGTATTCTGGTATGATTAAGGGAACAGGACCTAGATATTGTCCTTCAATTGAAGACAAAGTAGTAAGATTTAATGATAAACCACGTCATCAAATTTTCTTAGAGCCAGAAGGACGTAATACACAAGAAGTGTATGTACAAGGTTTATCCACAAGCTTACCAGAAGATGTACAACGTGATATGCTTAGAACAATACCTGGCCTAGAAAACGTTGAAATGATGCGTACAGGTTATGCAATTGAATATGATGCAATTGTGCCAACACAACTATGGCCAACACTTGAAACGAAAAAAATTAAGAATTTATATACAGCAGGACAAATTAACGGAACTTCTGGTTACGAAGAGGCGGCAGGACAAGGGCTTATGGCTGGGATTAATGCAGCATGTCGTTCTTTAGGTAAAAAAGAAGTTATTTTAGGTCGCGCGGATGCTTATATTGGTGTCTTAATTGATGATCTTGTAACGAAAGGTACAAATGAACCATATCGATTATTAACATCTCGTGCAGAATATCGCCTATTATTACGCCACGATAATGCTGATCTTCGTTTAACTGAAGTTGGTCGTGAAATTGGATTAATTAAAGAAGAGCGCTATGAGCGATTTACAAATAAAAAATTAAAAATTGAACAGGAAAAGGAACGTTTAAGCAGCATTATTATTAAACCACGTCCTGAAGTTCAAGAATTAATTCGTAGTATTGGCGGAAGTGAATTGAAAGATGGAATACGTGCAAGTGACTTATTACGTCGTCCAGAGATGACATATGAACATATTCATCTTTTAGTACCAAGTGAAGTAGAATTAAGTGATGAAATTACAGAACAAGTTGAAATTCAGATTAAGTACGAAGGATATATCGAAAAATCCTTACAGCAAGTAGAGCGTATGAAGAAAATGGAAAACAAAAAAATCCCTGTGGATATTGATTATGATGCGATTTCTAGCCTTGCCTCAGAAGCGAGACAGAAATTGAAAGATGTTCGTCCACTTTCAATGGGGCAGGCTTCACGTATTTCTGGCGTGAATCCAGCGGATGTTTCTATTTTACTTGTGTATATTGAACAAGGAAAAATTGCGCGAGTATCGAACCAATAAATAGTAAGGAGATATTGTTAGATGAACATAGAACAATTTCAATCTATGCTAGAAGAGAAGGGTATCACCCTCTCTTCTAGACAGTTAGAGCAGTTCGAAATCTACTTTGAAACATTAGTAGAGTGGAATGAAAAAATGAACTTAACGGCTATTACGGAGAAAGAGGAAGTATATTTAAAACACTTTTTTGATTCCATTACAGCTGCTTTTTATTATGATTTTTCAGAACCATTCTCAATTTGTGATGTTGGCGCAGGAGCTGGATTCCCAAGTATTCCTTTGAAAATCTGTTTCCCGCACTTAAAAGTAACAATTGTAGACTCATTGCAAAAACGTATTAACTTCTTAAATCATTTAGCACAAAAGTTGGAATTAGGTGACGTTGCGTTTTGTCACGATCGTGCGGAAACATTTGGGAAAAAAGAAGGTGTACGTGAATCGTACGATATTGTAATGGCACGTGCAGTTGCGCGTCTTTCGGTATTGAGTGAGCTATGTTTACCACTTGTAAAAGTTGGGGGAACATTCATTGCAATGAAAGGTGCCGCAGCAAACGAAGAAATTGAAAATGGCAAGTATGCTTTAGAGGTGCTAGGCGGGAATTTAAAAGAAATGTCTACGTTCCAATTACCGTTTGAAGAAAGTGAACGTAATATTTTATTAATCGAGAAAAAGCGCAAGACACCAAAGAAATATCCACGCAAACCGGGAACACCCAATAAATTACCTATTGAAAAATAAATCTTATTAGACGTAAGATTAAATTATATAAATGAAAACGTAAATGTTTCATAGGAAACATTTTATGGAGAATAGTCAATAGGCCTAAAAGGTGGTGGAATATGTATGAAAAATACGTTTTCTCGTTTATTTGGCTTTGGAGATAAAGAGAGCGAATTCGAATTACAAGACGAAAGCCATGAAGAAATAGATAAAAAGGTATATGAAGAAATACAAGAAATTCCGATAGTAAATATTACCCCTAACCGTTATCAACCACGAACAGTTTTTGATGATGCACGAATTGAAGAGCTAGCACTAACGATTCGTACACATGGGCTGATTCAGCCGATTGTTGTGAGGCAATATGAGGATGACAAGTACGAGATTATCGCTGGAGAAAGGCGTTTCCGTGCGGCAACAAAGTTAGGATGGGAAAAGGTTCCTGCAATTATAAAGAACTTAAATGATACAGAGACAGCTTCTGTAGCTTTAATTGAAAACTTGCAACGTGAGGAACTAACAGCAATCGAGGAAGCTGTAGCATATCAAAAGCTAATTGAGTTACATAATTTAACACAAGAAGCATTGGCACAACGACTTGGAAAAGGACAATCCACAATCGCAAATAAGTTGCGATTGTTAAAGTTGCCTGAAGAAATAAAACGTGCGTTATTAGAAAAAAGTATTACAGAACGTCATGCCCGCGCTCTCATTCCTTTAAAGAATGAGGAATTACAACTGAAGGTTTTACAGGAAATTGTGGAGAAACAACTGAATGTAAAGCAAACAGAGGAACGAATTGCGAAATTACTAGAGGAAGCCAAACCGAAGCGTAAGGCAAAGCAAAAAGCAGTAAGTCGAGATACGAGAATTGCCATGAATACAATTAGGCAGTCATTACAAATGGTTGCTGACAGTGGTTTAAATGTTAATTCTGCGGAAGAAGAATTTGATGAGTACTATCAAATTACAATTAAAATTCCGAAGAAAAAATAATAATGGCGTGTTAGAGACCTTATCCTATTGGATAGGTCTCTTTTACTATATTTTCTTGTTAGATGAAGAAGGAGTTTAGAAATAAATTTTGAAGTTTAATAAGGACGTAAAAGAAAAACTTTTATTTCATGTTACAATAAACATAATTGTTACTAGAATAAGATAGAAAGGTTGAAAGTAGGTGACATCATGGGAAAAATCATTGCTATTGCCAATCAAAAAGGTGGCGTTGGAAAAACAACAACATCTGTTAATTTAGGGGCTGGATTGGCACAAGTAGGTAAAAAAGTCCTTCTTGTAGATATTGACGCTCAAGGAAATGCAACGACTGGTGTGGGAATTGAAAAATCCGAATTAGATCAATGTATTTACAATGTTCTTGTGGAAGATGCAGATGTTCAAGGGGTTATACGTAAAACCGCAACTGAAAACTTAGATGTTCTACCCGCTACAATTCAATTGGCAGGAGCTGAAATTGAATTGGTACCGACTATTTCCCGGGAAGTACGTTTACAAAGGGCATTACAGCCAGTTCGTGATGAATATGACTATATTATTATCGACTGTCCCCCGTCCTTAGGGTTATTAACGATTAATGCATTAACCGCAGCAGATTCTGTTATTATTCCTGTTCAATGCGAATATTACGCACTAGAAGGATTAAGTCAGCTATTAAATACAGTTCGACTTGTGCAAAAGCACTTAAATAAAAATCTAGCAATTCAAGGTGTATTGTTAACGATGTTGGATGCCCGTACGAATTTAGGGATTCAGGTTATAGATGAAGTGAAAAAATACTTTAGGGATAAAGTATACCGTTCGATTATTCCTCGTAATGTTCGTTTAAGTGAAGCACCAAGTCATGGGAAACCAATTATGCAGTATGACGCTAAATCAAGAGGGGCAGAAGTATATATAGATTTAGCAGAGGAAGTGATTGCAGGTGGCTAAAGGATTAGGAAGAGGAATTAATGTGTTTTTTCCTGATTTAGATGTGAAAGAAGAAGAGGCAATTCAGGAGATTGTGATAACTGAATTAAGACCGAATCCATATCAACCACGTAAACACTTTAATAAAGAGGCAATTCAAGAATTATCGGCCTCTATTAAAGAGCACGGCATATTGCAACCGTTAATTGCTAGGAAGAGTATTAAAGGATATGAAATTGTTGCAGGTGAAAGAAGATATCGTGCTGCCAAAGAGGCAGGGCTCGAAAAGGTACCTGCTGTTGTAAGACAATTAAATGAGCAGCAAATGATGGAGTTTGCATTGCTTGAAAACTTACAACGAGAAGATTTAAACCCAATGGAAGAAGCAATGGCATATCAAATGTTAATGAATGAGCTAAATGTAACGCAAGAACAATTAGCAAAACGTCTTGGTAAGAGCAGACCTTACATTGCAAATTATACGCGGTTATTAAGCCTCCCTTCTTTTGTGCAAGATATGATTGCAAATGGTCAACTTTCAATGGCCCATGGGAGAACTTTGCTTACTATAAAAGATGAAGAACAATTGAAATCTTTATTAAAACGAATCGAAAAAGAAGGATTAAACGTTCGTCAATTAGAGAAAATTGTTCAGGAGATTAATCAACGCGTTTCACGTGAAACAAAACAAGTGAAAAAAGAGAGAAACATATTTTTCGTAGAACGCGAAACGTTCTTAAGAGAAAAGTTTGGCACAGATGTGAAAATTAAAGAAACGAAAAAAGAAAAAGGTAAAATCGAAATTGAATTTTTTAATAAAGAAGATTTAAATCGTATTTTAGAATTATTAGCGCAGAAAAACTAAAAAGCAAACCATCTTATTATTTATAGATGGTTTGCTTTTTTTAATACAGATAATTTTTGGTCTGTTTCTTTTATACTTTGTGCAATTACATCAGCCATTTTCATGACTAAACTTAATCTTGTATTTTGCAGGACGAAAAACTCCATAAAACCATTTAGATTTACGATGCCATGAATATGTAAATCACCAACTGCAGGTAATTTTTTATTCATCGCAGCTCCAGGTTTACTAGGCCCCATTCCGGTAGTGATGGAACCGATGTTTTGAGACTTTCCTAAACAGGCATCAACCGCAATTATAAATGAAGTAGGATTATCTTTCTGTATATTCTGAATTCTTTCTTCTAAATTTAGCGCATGCACTGGCTCATCTAGTGTGCCGAACACTTGGAAGTTTTTAATTCCTGCTTGTTCTAGTTTCGTACCGACTAACGGACCGAGTGCATCGCCTGTAGAACGATCTGTTCCGATACAAACGAGAATAATCGGTATATTCGTTTTAATAGGGATATGGGAAAGTAAGAAGTTACTAATTGTCTCGGAGGCTTCTACGTCTTGGTGCATAACATTTTGAGTTTCTTTTTCGAAAAAGGGTAAGCGAAAACTTCCAATATTCATGAAGCATCCATCCTTTTAATAAATTTTCAAAATATGTTATATGGTGAGTAAAATGGAAAACTATAAGTGCGTACTTCCTGTAAAACTTGAGTGGAAACGGAAATAATAGTACTAGTATATATATATTCGTTCCATTTTATACCTGCATGGAAGTTAACAAATGCAATTAAAGTCATAAAAATTTTTCAGAAATCAGGGTGACTTCTGATACAATAAGAAGGATGATTAAAAAGAAATTTTAGCTGGAGAGGTAGAGGTACATGGATTTAGCGTTGAAATGGTTTGAGTCCATTGATTGGACGAATATAGGTGTGAAATCACTAAAAATAGTCGTTATTTTAATACTTGGTGCAATTATTGTGCGAGTTGCGCGTGCAATTGTACGAAATGCGTTTCGTATGGGAAGCCGTTCGCCAATTCAAATTTCAGAACGTCGTACAGTTACAGTAGCGAAGTTACTTGAAAATATTGTGGCATACGTTGTTATGTTCATTATGTTAATTGCGATTTTGGGTGTGTTTAATATTAATGCATCTGGTTTATTAGCGGGTGCCGGGGTAATTGGTTTAGCAGTCGGATTTGGTGCTCAAAGTTTAGTAAAAGATGTTATTACGGGGTTATTTATTTTGCTAGAAGATCAATTTTCAGTAGGTGACTATGTAAAAATTGGTCAGTTTGAAGGTGTCGTTCTAGAAATTGGACTTCGTACAACAAAAGTAAAGAGTTGGACAGGCGAAATTCATACTTTACCAAATGGAAGTATTATTCAAGTTACGAACTATTCAGTTAGTAATAGTGTAGCATTTGTTGATGTATCCATTTCGTATGAGGCTGACATAGCGAAAGCGGAGCAAGTCATTGAAGAGTTATTAGAAGAATTACCTGCACAGTATACGCAAATGGTAGCAAAGCCTCAGTTATTAGGTGTGCAAACATTGGCTGCATCAGAAGTTATATTACGTGTTATTGCGGAAGTAGAGCCGATGCAACATGCGGTTGTTGCGAGAGCTCTTCGTAAAGAAATTAAAAATCGTCTAGATTTACATGGGATTGAAATTCCATATCCACGTATGGTTTTATATAATCGTGAAGAAATGGTGAGTGGAAAAGCAATTTAGTATGGAGAGGGGTTTGGAGAATGGAGCAAAAGCAGTATAACTTGTACGATGTTGTGGAAATGAAGAAAGCCCACCCATGTGGTGAGAATCGCTGGAAGATTATTCGTATGGGAATGGATATCCGCATTAAGTGCGAGGGATGTGACCATTCAGTAATGATTCCTCGAAGAGAATTTGATCGTAAGGTGAAAAAAATACTTGTGAAGCACGAAGAATAGAGAGAAAGTAACAGTTGCAATGGGTAGCTGTTACTTTTTTTCGTTTGGAGGAAACTTGTCATTTTTTTCGTTACTATCTATAATGATGAAAGATTGAGACATAGGAGTGAAAAATATGGGATTAACGGCTGGGATTGTTGGATTACCTAACGTAGGGAAGTCAACTTTATTTAATGCAATTACACAAGCAGGAGCAGAATCTGCAAACTATCCATTCTGTACAATTGATCCAAACGTAGGGATTGTAGAAGTACCAGATGAGCGTTTAAATAAATTAACGGAATTAGTAGAACCGAAAAAAACTGTTCCGACTGTATTTGAGTTTACTGATATTGCAGGTATCGTAAAAGGTGCTAGTAAAGGTGAAGGTTTAGGAAATAAATTCTTATCTCACATTCGCCAAGTAGATGCAATTTGCCAAGTTGTTCGTTGTTTTGAAGACGAAAATATTACACACGTTTCAGGGAAAGTAGATCCAATCGATGATATTGAAACAATCAACTTAGAGCTAATCTTAGCGGATTTAGAATCTGTTGATAAACGTATCGAGCGTGTTGCGAAGTTAGCGAGACAAAAAGATAAAGAAGCAGTATATGAGCATGAAATTTTAGTTCGTTTAAAAGAAGCTTTTGAAGAGGGAAAACCAGCTCGTACTGTTGAATTTACAGAAGAACAAATGAAGATTGTTAAAGGCCTTCATTTACTTACAACGAAAGAAATGTTATACGTAGCAAACGTAAGTGAAGATGATATTATGGATCCTTCTGAAAATAAATATGTACAAATGGTAAAAGAATTTGCTGCAAATGAAAATGCTCAAGTAATCGTTGTATGTGCAAAAATCGAAGAAGAAATCGCTGAGCTAGACGAGGAAGAGAAAAAAGTATTCCTTGAAGAACTAGGCATTGAAGAATCTGGTTTAGATCAATTAATTCGTGCTGCATATGATTTATTAGGACTTGCTACTTACTTCACAGCTGGTGTGCAAGAAGTACGTGCATGGACGTTTAAACAAGGTATGAAAGCACCACAATGTGCTGGCGTAATTCATACAGACTTTGAGCGTGGATTTATTCGTGCGGAAACAGTTTCTTACGAAGACTTAATGACAAACGGTTCTATGACAGCTGCAAAAGAAGCTGGTAAAGTTCGTTTAGAAGGAAAAGAGTATATCGTAAAAGACGGAGACGTTATGCACTTCCGCTTCAACGTTTAATTTAATATTTCCTAGGAAAAACAAAGATATGAGCTTGGCAAATATATTATGTGTTTGCCAAGTTTTTTATGCATGGGTGAGTTGATTCATCTAACTTACTATGATATAATCTAAACTCGTGAGTAATTACTATAAATTAATTGCTCCTTGCCCATTATGGGCCGTTTAGACCAAAAGGAGGTGAAAGTGTAATGAGAAAGTACGAAATTATGTACATCATTCGTCCTGGCGTTGAAGAAGAAGCTCAAAAAGCTTTAGTTGAACGTTTCGCAGGTGTTTTAACAAACAATGGTGCAGAAATCATTAACACGAAAGAGTGGGGTAAGCGTCGTTTAGCTTACGAAATCAACGACTTACGTGAAGGTTTCTACATGATCTTAAACGTGAACTCTAACGCAGAAGCGATTAACGAATTCGACCGTTTAGCTAAGATCAACGAAGACATCCTTCGTCATATCGTTGTTAAAGAAGAAGAAAAATAATTGATATATAAGGGAGAGTGGTTCGATTGATGAATCGTGTTATCCTCGTTGGTCGTTTAACTAAGGACCCTGACTTACGTTACACGCCCAATGGTGTTGCAGTAGCTACTTTTACGTTAGCTGTGAATCGCGCATTTGCGAATCAACAAGGTGAGCGTGAAGCTGACTTTATTAATTGTGTAATATGGCGTAAACAAGCAGAAAACGTAGCAAATTATTTGAAAAAAGGTAGCTTAGCAGGCGTAGATGGACGTCTTCAAACTCGTAATTACGATGGACAAGATGGTAAACGTGTATATGTAACAGAAGTTCTTGCGGAAAGCGTACAATTTTTAGAGCCGCGTAATGGCGGTGGGGAGCAACGTGGTTCATTTAATCAGCAACCATCAGGAGCTGGTTTCGGTAACCAAAGCTCTAACCCATTTGGTCAATCTAGTAATTCAGGTAACCAAGGTAACCAAGGCAACTCTGGATTTACGAAGAATGACGATCCATTTTCAAATGTAGGTCAACCGATCGACATTTCCGACGACGATTTACCGTTCTAATACAGTAAATTAGTTAGTTTTAACAAAGAATGGAGGGAATAGACATGGCAGGACGCAAAGGTGGACGTGCGAAACGTCGTAAGGTGTGTTTCTTCACATCTAACGGCATCACTCGCATTGACTATAAAGATGTTGATTTATTAAAACGTTTCGTTTCTGAGCGTGGTAAAATTTTACCTCGTCGTGTAACAGGAACAAGCGCAAAATACCAACGCAAACTTACAGTTGCAATTAAACGTGCTCGTCAAATGGCACTTTTACCATATGTTGGTGAATAATAGCGTATGAAATGCACAGTAGAGTCGGACTCTACTGTGCATTTTGCTATGCTTTTCTTTTTTTGAAAGAGAGGTTAGATGATGAAGAATACGAAATTTATTACTGAGGGTGCAGCGTTGCTAGCGATATATGCAATGTTATTGCTTATATCTATGTATGTTCCAATTTTAGGTACAGTTGTAACGTTTGCGTTGCCATTGCCGTTTATATTGCTAACGATAAGATATAGATTATCTAACGCCTTTGTAATTTTTACGGCGGCATTTTTAATTGCTGTTATTTTAGGTCAACCGATAGGTCTAATAAAGACGGTCGTGTTTGGGATTATGGGTATTGTTTTAGGATACATGTATAAACAGCAAAGAAAGCCGTTGGAAATTTTGATAACAGGTTCACTTGCATACTTAGTTGGTATTATGCTCATTTATGTTGCGAGTATAAAGTTTTTTAACATAGATTTCATAAAGCAAATGCAAAATATGTTTAATGAAAGTGTAGTGCAAAGTGAAAAGATAGCAAGTGCTGCCGGTATGCCGGTTAGTAAAGAACAAAAAGAGTTACTTGCACAAATGAATGATATATTACAAACGATATTCCCGAGTATATTTGTAATGGCTTCTGTATGTCTTTCTTGGATTACAGTTATGATATCAGGTAGTGTTTTGAGAAAACTAAAGCATGACGTTAAACCTTGGCCTAAATTTAAAGATATACAATTACCAAAGAGTATTGTTTGGTATTACGTTATATTTATTTTGCTCTCAACTTTTATAAAAGTAGAACCGACATCATATTTACATATGGTATTTTCTAACCTATATGTCATATTTGCTTTACTACTAGTACTGCAAGGTCTGACATTTATCGCTTTTATAGCGCATAGCAAAGGTTTTACGAAAGGGATTCCTATTATTAGTTTTATTGTCTGCATGTTTATTCCGATGCTGTTTCCTCTTGTGACAATCTTAGGTATAATTGATTTAGGGATTTCATTGCGTTCTAAAATAGGAGGATAAAGTAATATTCCTTATACTATTTTAATCTGTTTAACTAACTGGAAGATGAGTTAGTTTTACTTTATAGGAGTTGTATACATGCCTGAATTTTATAAGAAACAGTGGTTTTTATATCCTGTTTATGTATTGGCATTTTTTGTGTTTGTGCTCATTTCGATCCTTTGTTACTTTCATTTAATGATGGGGATGGTCTCCTTTTTAATTTTTTGCATCGTCCTTTTTGTTGTTGTGCGATTTGAACTCACCTTTCAAAAGAATTTTGAAAAACATACGACAGATATGATTACAAGAGTAAAGAAAGTGAGTAATGAAGCATTTAACCAAATGCCGATTGGTATTTTGTTATACAATAAGGATTATGGGATTGATTGGGCGAATCCTTATTTATCTTCATGTCTAGGACAGCATGCGTTAGCTGGATGGCACCTTTATGATGTATCAGAAACGTTGCTTCTTTTTATTAAGGGAGAAACTTCCGACGATATAGTTTCTTTAAATAACCGAAAGTTTCGCGTTTTTGTAAGGAAAGAAGAAAAATTAATTTACTTCTTTGATGTAACGGAACAAACAGAGATTGAAAAGATGTACGAGGATCAACGGACTGTTTTGGCTGTCATTTATTTAGATAATTATGATGAAGTTACACAGGGGTTAGATGATCAATTACGTACGAATATCACAAGTCTTGTAACATCACGACTAAATGAATGGGCCGTTAAGTATGGAGCATATTTAAAACGTGCATCTTCAGAAAGATTCTTCGTTGTACTAAATGAGAGTATTTTAGCACAGATGGAGAAAGGGAAATTTAGCATTTTAGATCAGGTGCGTGAAGAAACATCCAAAAGGAATATACCACTCACCTTAAGTGTAGGTGTTGGATCAGGTGATTTACCTTTATCAGAGCTTGGGGCAATGGCTCAGTCCGGTTTAGACCTTGCGCTTGGCCGTGGTGGAGATCAAGTAGCTATTAAACAAGCGACAGGTAAAGTTAAGTTTTATGGTGGTAAGACGAATCCAGTCGAAAAACGTACTCGTGTACGTGCCAGAGTTATTTCGCATGCATTAAAGGATTTAGTATTAGAAAGTAGTAATGTCATTATAATGGGGCACAGGGCTCCTGATATGGACGCAATTGGTGCTGCGATTGGTATTTTAAAGGTAGCGCAATTAAATGAGCGCAAAGGATATATTGTGTTAGATGAAAATGATTCTGATAAGGGAATTAAGCGTTTGATGGATAAAGTGAAACAAAACGAAGAGTTATGGTCTCACTTTATTACACCAGTACAAGCGATGGAATTTGCAAATGATGATTCTTTACTTGTTGTTGTTGATACGCATAAACCTTCAATGGTGATGGAAGAAAAGCTGTTACACAAAATTGAAAATGTAGTTGTTATTGACCATCATCGCCGAGGAGAAGATTTTATTGAAGATCCATTGCTTGTTTACATGGAGCCATATGCTTCTTCCACGGCAGAACTTGTTACAGAATTACTTGAATACCAACCGAAAAATTTAAAAATGACAATGTTAGAAGCAACGGCATTGCTAGCAGGTATTATTGTTGATACGAAAAGCTTTACATTCCGGACAGGTGCTCGTACGTTTGATGCCGCTTCTTATTTACGCTCACATGGTGCAGATACTGTACTTGTACAAGAGCTTTTAAAAGAAGATATGGATCAGTACTTACGGGTTGCAAAAGCTATTAAAAATGCGTACATTTATACAAATGGAATTGCGATTGCAAAAGTGGATAGTGATGATTACTACGATCAAGTGCTTATTGCGCAATCGGCGGACACATTATTAACAATGACAGGAATTATTGCATCATTTGTTATTGCAAAACGTGGCGAGAATTTCATTGGAATTAGCGGCAGGTCTTTAGGTGAAGTGAACGTGCAGCTAATTATGGAAAATTTAGGCGGTGGTGGGCATTTAACGAATGCAGCCACACAAATGAAAAATGTTACAGTAGATGAAGCTGAGGAGAAGCTTCGATTTGTTATTGATGACTATTTACAGGGAGGCACACAATCATGAAAGTAATTTTTCTAAAAGACGTAAAAGGTAAAGGGAAAAAAGGAGAAATAAAAAACGTACCAGATGGCTATGCAAATAACTTCTTACTAAAACAAGGATTAGCTGCTGAAGCGACAAATAGTAGTATGAAAACTTTAGAAGCTCAAAAGCGAAAAGAAGAAAAAGATGCAGCAGCAGAGGTTGAAAATGCAAAAGAGTTGAAAGAAACGTTAGAGAAACTAACTGTGGAAGTAAAGGCTAAATCTGGAGAAGGTGGCCGTCTATTTGGTTCAATCACAAGTAAACAAATCGTAGATGCAATGCAAAAATCACACAAGATTAAACTTGATAAGCGTAAATTTGAAATGGATGATGCAATTCGTGCATTAGGCTATACAAACGTTACTGTGAAGTTGCATCCGCAAGTAACAGCAACAGTAAAAGTTCATGTTAGTGAACAATAAAAATAAGTTAAGCAAGGAGGATTGCGTATGAGTGATGTAATGGCTGATCGTACCCCTCCGCATAATATAGAGGCTGAGCAGGCGGTTTTAGGGGCCATATTAATTGATCAAGATGCATTAACGGCAGCATCGGAATTATTGGTACCTGACTCGTTTTATCGAACGAAACATCAAAAGATTTTTGAAGTCATGCTTGGGTTATCTGATAAAGGAGAACCGATTGACTTAGTAATAATGACGTCAGCAATGGCTGATCAAGGATTATTAGAAGAAGTTGGTGGGGTTTCTTACTTAGCAGAACTAGCAGAAGTCGTTCCAACTGCTGCTAACGTAGAATATTATGCACGAATCATCGCTGAAAAGGCGCTCTTACGTCGTTTGATTCGAACGGCGACTCATATCGTGTCTGATGGGTATGAGAGAGAAGATGATGTGGATGGCCTTTTAAATGAGGCTGAGAAAAAAATATTAGAAGTATCTCACCAAACGAATGCAAAAGCATTCCAAAACATTAAAGATGTTCTTGTAGATGCTTACGATAAAATTGAACTTTTGCATAATCAAAAAGGTGAAGTTACTGGGATACCAACTGGATTTACTGAATTAGATAAGATGACCGCAGGTTTCCAACGAAATGATTTAATCATCGTAGCGGCACGTCCATCAGTAGGGAAAACCGCATTTTCATTAAATATCGCACAAAACGTAGCGACGAAAACGGATGAAAATGTAGCAATTTTTAGCCTTGAGATGGGCTCTGATCAGCTTGTTATGCGTATGCTTTGTGCAGAAGGAAATATTGATGCACAAAGACTTCGTACCGGTTCATTAACTTCTGATGATTGGGCGAAATTAACGATGGCGATGGGGAGCCTATCTAATGCTGGTATCTATATTGATGATACACCAGGGATTAAAGTAAATGAGATTCGAGCGAAATGTCGTAGATTAAAACAAGAACAAGGTCTTGGGATGGTTTTGATTGACTATTTACAGCTTATTCAAGGAAGCGGGAAATCAGGAGAAAACCGTCAGCAGGAAGTATCTGAGATCTCTCGTACATTAAAAGGGATTGCGCGTGAATTGCAAGTGCCTGTTATTGCCTTGTCACAGCTATCTCGTGGTGTAGAATCTCGTCAAGATAAACGTCCGATGATGTCTGATATTCGTGAATCGGGAAGTATCGAGCAGGATGCTGATATTGTAGCCTTCTTATATCGTGAAGATTACTATGACCGAGAAACGGAAAATAAAAATACGATTGAAATTATTATTGCAAAGCAGCGTAACGGTCCCGTAGGTTCAGTAGAGCTTGCGTTTGTTAAGGAATTTAATAAATTCGTCAACTTAGAACGACGCTTTGAAGATGGGGCATAAAGGCAGTATAAAAAAGAAACACATTTCTTATAATAAGATGTGTTTCTTTTTTTATATAGAAAAGACAAGGCTTTCATAATGTGAAAATATAATTCTTACGAACGAAAATGAATTTTATTAAAAAAATGTTCGCTTTTTGGTTGACTTCTTTTTCGGTTTTGGTACAATTATATTGTTTGAATAGATCGTTTGAAAATCGCGGAGGTGCTTTAATAATGTCTTCAGTAGTAGTTGTAGGAACACAATGGGGCGACGAAGGAAAAGGTAAAATCACTGATTTTCTTTCTGAGCATGCGGAAGTAGTTGCAAGATATCAAGGTGGAAATAACGCGGGACATACAATTGTTTTCGGCGGAGTTAAATATAAATTACACTTAATTCCATCTGGTATTTTCTATAAAGAGAAAATTTGTGTAATCGGGAATGGTTTAGTAGTAGATCCGAAAGCATTACTTGAAGAGTTAAAATACTTACATGATCGTGGTGTAAGTACTGATAATTTACGTGTAAGTAACCGTGCGCACGTTATTTTACCTTATCACTTAAAACAAGATGAGTTAGAAGAAGCGAGTAAAGGTGATAACAAAATCGGTACAACGAAAAAAGGTATCGGTCCTGCATATATGGATAAAGCTGCTCGTATCGGTATTCGTATGGCTGATCTTTTAGACCGTGAAGCATTTAAAGAGAAGCTTGAGCGCAATTTAGTAGAGAAAAATCGTTTATTTGAAAAAATGTACGATACAGAAGGTTTCAGCGTAGAAGAAATCTTTGAAGAGTACTTTGAATATGGACAACAAATTGCACAATATGTATGCGACACATCTGTTGTATTAAATGATGCACTAGATAACAATCACCGTGTATTATTTGAAGGTGCACAAGGTGTTATGCTTGATATCGACCACGGTACGTACCCGTTCGTTACATCTTCTAACCCGATTGCTGGTGGTGTAACAGTTGGAACTGGAGTTGGTCCTGCAAAAGTTACTCGCGTTGTAGGTGTATGTAAAGCATATACAAGCCGCGTAGGTGATGGTCCATTCCCTACTGAGCTTAATGATGAAATTGGTCATCAAATTCGTGAAGTTGGTCGTGAGTATGGAACGACAACTGGTCGTCCACGCCGCGTAGGTTGGTTCGATAGCGTTGTTGTAAGACATGCACGTCGTGTTAGTGGTTTAACAGATTTATCATTAAATTCTATCGACGTTCTAACAGGTATTCCGACTCTTAAAATTTGCGTTGCTTACAAATACAATGGCGAAGTGATCGATGAAGTTCCAGCAAACTTAAACATTTTAGCGAAATGTGAGCCTGTATACGAAGAGCTTCCAGGTTGGACAGAAGATATTACTGGTGTAAAATCATTAGACGAGCTTCCTGAAAATGCACGAAAATACGTAGAACGTGTTTCTGAGTTAACAGGAATTCAATTATCTATGTTCTCAGTTGGACCAGATCGTAACCAAACAAATATTGTTCGTAACGTATACGAAGCTTAATTGATATTTTTGAGAAAAAACTCATGTCCGCATGAGTTTTTTCTTATCTTTTATAAAAAAATAAAAAAAGGTATTGCAAAAAATAAAGAAAACATGTTATGATACATCTTGTCGTCACGAAAATATGACGTTGGTGAGTATGAGCCATTAGCTCAGTTGGTAGAGCATCTGACTTTTAATCAGAGGGTCGAAGGTTCGAATCCTTCATGGCTCACCATTTTATTTTTCGTGGCCCGTTGGTCAAGTGGTTAAGACACCGCCCTTTCACGGCGGTAACACGGGTTCGAATCCCGTACGGGTCATGTTTTTTTTATGTTCATTTTTGGTCCCGTGGTGTAGTGGTTAACATGCCTGCCTGTCACGCAGGAGATCGCCGGTTCGACCCCGGTCGGGACCGCCACTTTTGTTTATACCACCATTAGTGGTTTTATATATAGTTTTGGCTCGGTAGCTCAGTCGGTAGAGCAGAGGACTGAAAATCCTCGTGTCGGCGGTTCGATTCCGTCCCGAGCCACTCTCAGGATATTAAGTGGGCCCACTTAATATCCTTTTTATTTGTGTAATTTTACAAAAGTGAGTAGTTATTTTAAAATAGAATGAGAAGCCTCTAGCAGTTGAAGCTAGAGGTTTTTCTATAGATCGTATAGGATTCCGTGTAAAAGTGGATCATACATGAGTCTGTGAGAATAGAGGAGAAAGTACTTAAGCAAAAGATGCGGTCATATAGGGACATACTATGTAGACATCAATGTGTTTAGGGATATTGACCATATTTTTACCCGCTATTTGCCGGGCGGTAAGACCCCACCCAAAAATTCAGCGAAGGTAAAGAAGTTAGGTGTGGGATCAACGGCCCGTAAATGCCCGATTGGTGAGGGCTAATAATCGGTATGGGATGAAGAACCCCACCGATTAAAGTTTCACTTTATAAGGAGGAAATAGACGATGATGGGAAAGAAAATTTTAGTAGTTGATGATGAAAAGCCGATTGCGGATATTTTGAAGTTCAACCTAGAAAAAGAAGGTTTTGAAATTGTAATGGCGCATGATGGTGATGAAGCGATTGAAAAAGCGAATGAAGAGCAGCCAGATATGGTTTTATTAGATATTATGCTACCAGGTAAGGATGGCTTAGAGGTTTGCCGTGAAATACGTAAAAGCTCAGAAATGCCGATTATTATGCTTACAGCAAAGGACTCTGAAATTGATAAAGTATTAGGGCTTGAGCTTGGAGCAGATGATTATGTAACGAAGCCATTTAGTACGAGGGAATTACTTGCTCGTGTGAAGGCGAATTTACGTCGCCATCAACAAGGTGGTGCTGCAGAAAAAGAAGAAAATACGGAAATGGTTATTGGACCAATCGTTATCAATTCAAATGCGTATAGTGTAACGAAACGTGAGGAAAATATTGAACTTACACATCGTGAATTTGAGCTACTACATTATTTAGCCAAACATTTAGGACAAGTTATGACTCGTGAACATTTATTGCAAACAGTTTGGGGTTATGACTATTTTGGAGATGTACGTACAGTGGATGTAACAGTGCGTCGTTTACGTGAAAAAATTGAAGATAATCCAAGTCATCCTACTTTAATTGTAACTAGACGTGGAGTAGGGTATTACTTGCGTGACCCAGAGCAGGAATAGTATATGAAGAAAGTTGGTTTTTTTCAATCTATTCATTTAAAATTTGTACTCATATATATGCTATTAATATTGATAGCTATGCAGGTTATTGGGGTATATTTTGTAAGAGAGTTAGAAAAGAGTCTTGTACAAGGCTTTAGAGATTCTTTAACGCAGCAAACGAACTTATTATCATATAACCTGAAACAAGAGTTTAAAAAAAGTTATACAAAAGCAGAAACAGAATCAACAGATGAAACGATTAAAACTTCAATTAGAAAATTTGCCTCTGATCGAAAGAAAGATATCCAAGAGGTAAGTGTATTTGATTCGCATAGAAAGTTACTCGCTATTTCAGATGAGTCAAAGCAAAATAAGGTAAATAGAACATCAACTGATATAGCTGTTCAGCGGGTATTGGTACAAAAAAAGCCAGAAGTGAAAATTGAGAAAGATGGTCGTACAGGCCATCGTGTACAAGTTATGCTTACCCCTATTCTAGATGATAACGGCAAGGATGCACTTGGTGTTATTTACATTGTTGCATCTATGGAAGATGTTTATAAACAGATGAAGGATATTAATCAAATTTTTGCGACTGGAACCGTTATTGCATTACTCGTAACAGCTGTACTTGGAATTTTGTTAGCTCAAACGATTACGAGACCAATCTCAGATATGCGAAGACAAGCGATTGAAATGGCAAAAGGAAACTATTCAAGAAAAGTAAAAGTGCATAGTCATGATGAAATAGGACAATTAGCATTATCTTTTAATAATTTATCAAAAAAATTACAACAAGCTCGTTCTTCAACGGAAAGTGAAAGACGTAAATTATCATCTGTTTTATCACATATGACAGATGGAGTAATTGCTACTGACCGAAAAGGGGACATTATTTTATTAAATGATCCTGCGGAAAAGATGCTAAATGTTTCGCGTGAAACGGCGCTCGATCAATCTGTTTTAGAAGTATTAGGGATACAAGAAGAATTTACGCTCGATCATTTATACGAAGAGCCTGATTCCGTTTTATTAGATTTTAGTACGAGAAATGAGCCATATATTTTACGTGCTAGTTTCTCTGTTATTCAAAAAGAGACAGGGAAAGCAAATGGTTTAATTGCCGTATTATATGATGTAACTGAGCAGGAGCGTATAGAAAGGGAACGCCGTGAGTTTGTGGCAAACGTTTCCCATGAATTAAGAACGCCATTAACAACGATGCGCAGTTACTTAGAGGCGCTTACGGACGGCGCGTGGCAAGATCCGAATATTGCACCGCAATTTTTAACAGTTACACAAGAAGAAACAGAAAGAATGATTAGACTTGTAAATGCGTTATTGCAACTTTCTAAACTTGATAGTACAGAACATCGTTTAATGAAAGAATGGGTCGACTTTACTGACTTCTTTAATAACATTATTGATCGTTTTGAAATGTCTAAAGAGCAAAACGTAAGTTTCAAACGATCTTTCTCTAAGAAATCCCGATTTATTGATATGGATACGGATAAAATTACGCAAGTTTTGTATAACATTATTTCGAATGCATTAAAGTATTCACCAGAAGGTGGAACAGTAACATATCGCTTACGTGATCGCGGGGAATTATTAGAGATTAGTGTAAGTGACCAAGGAATGGGTATTCCAAAAGAAAACGTCGATAAAATCTTTGAACGTTTTTATCGCGTAGATAAAGCACGTTCAAGACAAATGGGTGGTACAGGACTTGGATTAGCAATTGCGAAAGAAATGATTGAGGCACATGGTGGCTCGATTTGGGCGAAGAGTGAGGAAGGAAAAGGGACAACTATTTACTTCACATTGCCAATGGCAGCAGATGAAGAGGACGATTGGGAATGAGTATGGAAAATGTTAAAACGATAGTTTTAATTAATTTAGTTGTAATTAGCCTATTTCTTACTTTTAACTTATGGACGTATGTGCCAGATTCCACGTCTATGCAAAACGCAAAATTTGTGCAGGGGAATGAAGGAACTACTCAAACTAAAATCGCTGATGTTGTCCGCCCTACTTCTATCATCGTGCATAAAGATAAAAATCATTACGGGAGCAAAAGAGAGGGAGATATAGAATCAATCTATAAACCTTTGGAAGCAGGGGAATTACATGATTTCAAAGAGATATCGATTGCTAAGGCTGATTTCCTTTCTTATGTGCATGGTGAAGGGAAAATGGAACTTGTTTTTCCTACCAACATCCCATTTGATGCAGTTAAATCTATGTTTAATATGAAAGAAAAAAGTATAGATAAGCCTAAACATTTTAATCGAATTATTCTTGACCCTTCTAGAAGTAGGGATCAAGAAATTAAAATTAATTTTGTTTCTGATGGCGATAACTCTAGAATATATGAAGCAAAATTAAGTGGTGTGTATTTAAAAGATATTGTAAATGCACAAAATCAATTTATAGTATCGGCAAAACCTTATTTTGACTATCAAATTAATGATATGAAAAAGCTATTTTTACCAGATGGAACGACAGAATTAAGTAATATAACATATATTTCATCCAATTTAGCGGTCGACACATTTAAGAATGCTCTTTTTAGTGACCCACGTTATTTAAGCCCTATTACCGAAAAATCGAAAGAAACATTTACAGATGGTATTAGGTCCATGGAGATTGAAAACGATCGTCATATGCTAAAGTATAAAAATTCTTCTGTTTCAAGTGAGAAAACGACAGACAATTTAATGCTTTTACAAAAAAGCTTTGATTTTGTAAATGGTCACAGTGGGAGTTTAGATTCATATCGTTTGGACTATATGAATAAAGGACAGACGGTATTCCGTTTACATGAAGATGGATATTCCGTATTCAATACAGATGGATTAGCTGAATTAAGACAAGTATGGGGATCAGAAGAAGTAATGGAATATGAAAGACCGTTGTTGTCTTTAAATACGAAAGGTATAGAGCAGAAGGTTACTCTTCCATCAGGTCACGTTGTAATAGCATCCTTAGAAAATAATGCCGCGGTAGATAAACGATTCATTAAAGACATTGGTATTGGATACAAATTATCACTAGATGGGCAAGTAGCTCGACTACAGCCAATTTGGTATGTAAAGTTTGTTGAAGATGAAGCGGGTAAACAAAAAATATATGAGTGGAGTGAGGGAGGACTAAATGGATTGGGATCGGATTAAAACCATATTTATTGTGACCTTTTTTGTTTTGGACCTCTTTCTCATTTTTCAATTCATTCAAAAGCAAGATAGTAATCAATTGGAGCTTATTGCAGAAACAAAGATAGATCAAGAATTAAAAGCAAACAAAATTACTATGGGTAATTTCCCTAAAGAACCGAAAAAAGAGTCATTTATTAGGGCAGAAAACAAGGCATTTAAAGAAGAAGATGTACAGTCTTTAAAGAGTCAAACGGTGCATATACAAAATATGTACAAGATAGAAAGTAAGCTAAAAGAGCCCTTTTTAAATACAAAATCATTATCCAAAGATAAGTATAGTGATTTTTTGAAGAACTATGTATTGGATGGACAAAAGTATGAGTTTGGGGCGATGAAAGACTCTAAAATTTACTTCTTCCAAAAATATAAAGATAAGCCTATTTTCTATAACGATCAGGCAATGATTGTTGTGGAATTAAATGAAAAAAATGAACTTGTGTCGTACACGCAGACGATGCTAACTGATTTAAAAGAAATGGGCGAAAGTGAAAAAACGAAACAGCAAGAAATTATTACTGCTCAAACAGCTTTAGAAAATCTGTATTTAAAAAATAAAGTTCATGGGAATACACATGTAAAAGAAGCACAAATTGGTTATGCCACCCTTACCGCATCTACTTCTAATAACCAAGTACTCGCTCCAACATGGAATTTAAAAACGGAGCAGAAGCAGGACTTCTTTGTAAATGCAATTGAAGGACAAGTTATGGAATTAGGGGAAAGGGAAAATCAAGTGGTTGATGAACATACTGGAGTGAGAAAGAATGGGGTTGCATTTTAGCGTACTTGCAAGTGGAAGTACAGGGAATATGCTATATGTAGGAACAGATGAAAAAAAATTACTCGTCGATGCAGGTTTAAGTGGTAAAGCAACAGAGGCTTTATTTAAACAGGCAGAACTAAATATAAATGATGTATCAGGTATTCTTGTAACACATGAACATAGTGACCATATTAAAGGGTTAGGTGTATTGGCACGAAAATATGATTTACCTGTTTATGCAAATGAGAAAACATGGAATGCAATGGAACATTTAATAGGAAATATCCCAACTGAGCAAAAGTTTATTTTCTCAGTTGGGGATGTGAAAACATTCGGTGATATTGAGGTCGAGTCATTTGGGGTTTCTCATGATGCGGCAGAGCCGATGTTCTATGCTTTTCATAACAATAATAGAAAGTTAGCCCTTATTACAGATACGGGATACGTGAGTGACCGTATGAAAGGTGTTATTAAGGGTGCTAATGCTTTCGTGTTTGAAAGTAATCATGACGTGGAAATGCTTCGTATGGGACGTTATCCATGGAGTATTAAGCGACGTATTTTAAGTGATGTGGGTCACGTTTGTAATGAGGACGCTGCATTAGCGATGGCGGATGTAATTACAGATGAGACAAAACATATTTATTTAGCTCATTTAAGTTTAGATAATAACATGAAAGAGCTCGCACGTATGTCAGTATCACAAGTACTAGAGGAAAAAGGATTTGGAGTGGGAGAAGCCTTTGAAATTCACGATACAGATCCGAAAATGCCTACAAAAATTCAATACGTATAATTCTTCATTTTAGTAAATAATAAAGGTGAATATAGTTGTTTTCAGGAAGATGGGTGAACAAATATGTCCTTTATTGATGAAGAGAATTATCGTATGAAACGTGCAAGAAAAAAGAAGCATAAAGGTATTGTTATTTCTAGTATAGCAGGAACAATTGTAGGAGCTTCGTTATTTGCATTTGGAGCTCCTTTATTTGCAAATGATGCGGGGGCGCTTCCGCAAGCTGAAGCAAGCGGAAGTAATATGGCTGAAGCTCAAGGAATTAAACAGATTAGCTTCGTTGATGCTGTTGATCGTGCGTCTGAAGCTGTTGTTGGCGTTATTAATATTCAAAGAGATAATTTTTCAGAGGCAGATTCAGAAGCTGGTACAGGATCGGGTGTAATTTATAAAAAGACAGATGGCCAAGCTTATATTGTAACGAATAATCATGTTGTTGCTGGAGCAAATCGTATTGAAGTAAGTTTAAGTGACGGTAAGAAGGTTCCTGGGAAAGTATTAGGAACCGATGTAGTCACAGATTTAGCTGTACTAGAAATAGATGCAAAGCATGTGAAAAAAATAATTGAAATTGGCGATTCTAATACTGTTCGTAGAGGGGAGCCGGTCATTGCGATTGGAAACCCACTGGGGCTGCAATTTTCTGGAACTGTCACACAAGGCATTATTTCGGCTAATGAACGTATTGTCCCTGTAGATTTAGATCAAGATGGACATTATGATTGGCAAGTAGAAGTTTTGCAAACAGACGCAGCGATTAATCCAGGTAATAGTGGTGGTGCGCTTGTAAACGCGGCAGGTCAATTAATAGGCATTAACTCAATGAAAATTGCAGCAAAAGAAGTAGAAGGAATTGGACTAGCTATTCCAGTTACTAGAGCTGTTCCAATTATGAATGAATTAGAGAAGTACGGAAAAGTAAGGAGACCGTATGTTGGAATTGAACTTAGATCGTTAAATGAGATTCCAAATTACCATTGGTCAAAAACATTGCATTTACCAGGCAATGTAACAGAGGGAGTTTGCATTTTAGATGTGAAAAGTCCTTCGCCAGGTGTAGATGCTGGTTTACGAGAACACGATGTGATTGTAGCAGTAGATGGAAAAACGGTTCGCGATATTATCGGATTCCGTACGGCCTTATATGATAAAAAAATTAATGATAAAATGACTCTTACGTTTTATCGTGGTACAAAACGAGCAACAACAACGGTTAAATTAGGCATTCAAAAGTATTAAAAACAGGAGGGCCTACCTCCTGTTTTCTATTGTAGAAAAGTGAGGTGAAGAATATGAATTTACCTTGTTGTTTAGAACATGTTGAATTAGCTTTAGATATTATTGTGGATGAGTGTGAAGTTGCACCAGTTATCAACAATGTGGATAACTCGGAAAAAGAGAAAAAAACATGTGAATTTTGTCAAAATGAGGCGACATATGTTGTATCGAACACAGATTCTCACACAATATGTGGGTAACAATTGTGGATATGTGGATAAGTTGTGTGGATAACATGTTTGTAAGGTGGGGAATAAGTGTGAATATCTCGATTATTTCAATTGGGAAATTAAAAGAAAAATATTTAAAACAAGGTATAGCAGAATACTTAAAACGATTATCTGCATACGCAAAAGTAGAAGTGATTGAATTGCCAGATGAAAAGGCACCAGAAAATTTAAGTGAAGCAGAAATGCTAATTGTAAAAGAAAAAGAAGGTATACGTATACTAGATAAAATTTCTGATGATACGCATGTCATTGCGTTAGCGATAGAAGGAAAGCAAAAATCATCAGAAGAATTTGCAGTAAGCTTAGATCGTCTCGCTACATATGGAAAAAGTAAAGTTGCCTTCGTGATTGGTGGATCACTTGGACTAAGTTCAGAAGTAATGAAGCGTTCAAATGAATCTCTTTCTTTTTCAAAGATGACGTTACCACATCAATTAATGCGATTAGTGTTACTTGAACAAGTGTATAGAGCGTTTCGTATTAATCGTGGGGAACCGTATCATAAGTAAGTGTGGCTGTAGTCAACTAATCATTCATTATTAAATAATGAGTATTAAAAGAATTAACAGTCTTACTAATTTGAAGTAAGGCTGTTTTATTTTGTTTATTGTGGTAAATTATGTGATGAATATACTTGTGTAATGTTAGTAGTTAGACATTAGAAGTTTATAGGTTGAATTTTTTAAGGACATATAATTGCAGTTCAAGAGGATATATTTTTTTAGTAAATTAATATAGTTTATTAATAAAAATAATTATTTAAATCTGGGAAAAAGTAAATTGAATCGGTAATTAGGAAAAATAAAGAAAATTGGTATCGGATAGAATATATTAAGAGAAGACAGCCATTTCTAGCCAGTATTTATTACACCATAACAGAGATAATGGTTAAAGACTATTTTAATGCAGGGCTTTCTTAAAATGATTCTGAAGGGATATTTAGTAATCTGGATTTAGATTGGAGATTAATTTTTCCTTGCCCTTAAACCGCACTTAGCTATGTCAGGGGGAACCGTATGATAAGTAAGCACATAGTTAATTAAAGAATAAGGGTTACCTTTGTAACTTTTTTAGTTTTAATTTAATAGTTTGTATATTGGAAGGAAATATATTAATAATCAATGTTTTGAAGACGTATTAGATGCTTAAAAATATTGAATGAAAAATTAGAAATTCAAGCAGGTTTTTTTTGTTTTTTATAGAATATTTTAACATATAGGAATTCGACTATATAAGGAGTTGATTTAATATGTGGTTTTTGTTAGATATACTGAATCTCTCAATATATCTCCCTTTTTTTAAACCTAGCGAAGATGAAATAATTAAAAATATAAATGAGTTAAAGAAATATGAGTGGTTTAAAGAGTTCTATAGAGATGAAAAAAAAGTATATCTTATAGCTCATGATTTAAAAGTAAGGGAAACTATAGGTAAATTTAAAGCGGATAAATTTGGTGAAAAGAATTACCAAATTTATTATCAAAAAAAACTTAATAAGATTTTTAAAAATAAAATGTAGTACTCACTTTTTATAAGGGTATCTTTTAAATAAAATAATAAAGGAATTCTTTACATTGAAGTAAACTTAAAAAGTTAAATGAACTATGTAATTATAGGTTAGGGAGCTTCTGTGGCATGAATCCGGTAGTATTGGAATCGTGCCTTTTAATTTTGCTTTAAATTTTTAATTATGAACTACGTGTATTTTGTTATTTTAAGTAAATGTATTAAAAAAGTACCCTTCACTTATTAGAACAATCCTAATAAGTAAAAGGTACTTTCTGCATCAGATGTATTTGTTAGTATGTTAAAAATAGAATAGTATTTTAATTTTTATTTCTGAGAAAATAGTAGAAATAATATTAGAGGGCGTTATTAATTACCATTCGTTTCGACATTGCCATCCATATGCAGCGGCTTCAACTGCTATACCAGCAGCATTAACTTTGAAGCCTGCTCTAATTAAGGTGTTTGCGATTAATTTTGCAGCCAAATCATATTGTTTACTCTTAATGTAAGTAAAAATGGCTCCTGATAAAAATTGTCTGGCGATATTACCATAACTATTAATAAATTTATTTGCTATACATTTTCCAAAAGATGCAGCGCTCCTTTGGATTTCCTTATCGTACTTATTGTATTCACTATATCCAATTATTTCAGCGATATTAATTGCTGTTTGATCATTGGCAGAGATTTTTTCTTGTAAAAGTGCTGGATTGGTAATTTTATAGCCACTCTCTGTCAATTCCCCTACCTCTTCAAAGTAAAATCTAAGATCTTTTTCTACTTCAATAGCTAATTTATCCACTTCTTGTTGCTGTTCGTATGTAAGGTTATTGTCATTGTTGATAGATTCTTCTGCGGATGCTTGGAGAGAAAATGCGGTTGATATTAATAAAGTGATTGCTATAAAAGATGAAAATACTTTTTTAAACACTAAAAAACACCTCTTTCGTTTTTATTTTTCAGCCCTCTTAACCTTATTTTAACAGAAAAGTAAAAATATACAATATTTAATCACAATTAAAAAAATAAAAATTAATTTAATTATATAAATGGATTGTTTGTGTGCGGTTGCTTACTTTTTAAGTATAGTAAAACTGAAAAATGGTCAGTTTAAATTTATATTTAATAAGTATGTTTCTATTTCTAAAAAAGTATGCTGTAATATGAAGAGGAAAAAGTATAAGTAGTCATAGAAGTGAGGAATTAAAGGTGAAGAAGTTTAAAAAGTTTTACTTGGAGATTACGAGTGTATGTAATCTTGCGTGCAGCTTTTGTCCGCCGACGGAAAGGCAGAAGCAATTCATTTCTGTGGAGGATTTTGCTAAAAGATTAGACCAAATTAAACCTCACACAGACTACATTTATTTGCACGTGAAGGGTGAACCATTGCTCCATCCGAAAATAGATCAACTATTAGATTTGAGCCATGAAAAAGGGTTTAAAGTTAATATTACAACGAACGGAACGTTAATTAATAAGAGAAGGCATAGACTGTTAAATAAGCCTGCGTTAAGACAAATGAATTTTTCACTGCACAGTTTTGATGGGCATCCAGGTTCGCAAGATAAAGAAGGTTATGTAAGGAGTATACTTTCCTTCATTAGAGAGGCGACAAGTCAATCGGATTTAATTGTTTCACTACGGTTATGGAATTTAACTCAGGATAATAAAACAAATGCTGAAATCCAGAAAAATAGAGATTTATTATCCATCATTGAAAATGAGTTTGGTCTATCTTATCAAATCGAAGAGAAGCTTACACCAGGAAAAGGTATAAAAATTGCGGAACGTGTCTTTATTAATCAAGACTATGAATTCCAGTGGCCGGCATTACATGAAGAAGAGGATGATGGAAAAGGATTCTGTCATGGTCTTCGAAATCAAGCGGGTATTTTAGCGAACGGAACGGTTATTCCTTGTTGTTTAGATGGTGAGGGGATTATTAACCTTGGGAATATTAATAATGACTCATTTTCTAACATTATAGAAGGTGAAAGAGCAACAAACATTGTCGATGGATTTTCGAAAAGAGTTGCAGTCGAAGAGCTATGCAGGAAATGTGGATACCGTAAAAGATTTGGAAAATAAATATGAAACAAGCCCTCATAAAGCGAGGGCTTGTTTTTATTCTTGATAAGAGCGTTCTAATTCATCAATTAAGGAACCGACGTAAGAAATAGCCCTGCGGATTGCATCTGGTTTTGACATATCTACTCCGGCATGGTTCATTAATTCAAGTGGTTTCATCGTACCACCAGCGCGAAGTACATCTAACCAGCGATCAACGGCAGGTTGTCCTTCCTCTTTAATCATTTGAGCTACCGCAGTAGATGCAGTGAGGCCTGCGGAATAGGTGTAAGAATATAAGCCCATATAATAATGAGGTTGACGCATCCAAGTTAAGCCAGCACCTTCGTCAATTTCTACAGAATTTCCCCAGAATGTCGAAAGTACATTTGTTTTTATTTCAGTTAAAGTTGTAGCTGTAAGTGCTTCTCCTTCGTCTGCTAGGGTATATACTCTTCTTTGATATTCTCCCTCAAGTAAGTGAGTAACAAAGTTATGATAATATGTGCCAAGTAGTTGCAGAATCACCCATCTGCGCATTCGCTTGTCGTCAGTAGTTGCTAATAAATGCTGGGCTAATAGTAATTCATTCATTGTAGATGGTGCTTCAACAAAGTACATAGATGGACGTACATTCATAATACGCTGGTTTTTATTTGCTAAATAAAAATGACCAGCATGCCCAAATTCATGGGCTAATGTGAAGCATCCACGCATCGTGTTTTGCCACGTAATTAAAATGTATGGATGAGAACCATATGGGCTTGAACAAAATGCTCCGGTTGATTTGCCTACGTTATCTGCAAGATCAACCCATCTTTCTTTGAATCCTTTTTGGATAATGGAACTATATTCATCGCCTAATACCTTTAAAGAATCTTGAATTAATTTACCAGCCTCCTTGTATGTGATGGTTGGATTAAATTCGGGATCTAAAGGTGCATGTAAGTCGCAGAACAGCATTTGATCGAGTCCTAATACTTTCTTTTTTAAATCTGCAAAACGGCGCATATGAGGCGCTAATTCTTTATAAATAATATCAAGTTGATTGTTATACATTTCAAGTGGAACTTTTTGAGGTTCTAAAAGCATATGAGTAACAGATTCAAATTTGCGTAAACGAGAGAGTGTTACTTGTTTTTTTACTTCAGTAGCATATGTTGTTGCTACTGTATTCTTATATCGTTTCAAGGTGGAAACAAATGATGAGTATGCTTTTCGACGTATGTCTACGCTTGGAGAGAACTCATATTTGCTTTCAAATAATGCAAATGATACAGGGAGTTCGTTTCCTTGTTCGTCTTGTATGGAGGTAAAATCCATATCGGCTAATTTAGTCATACCGTAAATTTTGTATGGAGAACTATGTACTTCGCCAAGTGCAGCAAGAGCTTCTTCTGTTTCAGGAGAGAGCGTGTGCTGCCTTTTTTGTAGGATGTCTAGTAATGATTTACGGAAAGGTTCGAGTTTTGTTTCTTCGTGTAAATACTTTTCAATTGTTCCTTCATCGAATGAGAGGATTTCATTATGGATAAAGGATAGTGCAGTATGTACTTTCGTCCATAAAGCAGAAATTTTGGAAGAGTTCGCTTGAATAACTGGATTTGTACGATCAGTTGATTCTTTTAAATTTGCATAGGAGTATAGTTTTGTTAACTTCATTAAAAGCTCTTCTTCTAAAAGTAGGCAATGTAATAAGGTAGTGGCGCTAGTATGTAATTGTCCTTTAAACGCATCAAGTTTTTTTATATCGTCTGTTAGTACACGTAATGCAGTTTCCCAATCTTTATCAGATTCGAATAAATCAGAGAGGTCCCATGTTAGTTCAGTAGGGACTTCTGCGCGAATATGGCGTTTCTCAATTACATTTTTCATTTGTTATATCCCCCTTATTATAAGTATCTAAAAACATGATACTAGAAAATTCAGTAAAATAAAAATATTTTACATTTCTATATATGAAAAAGAAGGACAAGCATAAAAATGCTTGTCCTTCGAGTTAAATTTAAACATTAATATACTTTATCCCCGTTGAAAATAGAGTTTTTCACGACTACATAATCTACAGTACGAATTGAATCTAATTTTGTTCCACCAGCGTAAGAGATAGAAGATTGAAGATCTTGTTCCATTTCGATTAAAGTATCTTCTAAAGAACCTTTATGCTCAACGAACATTTTCTTACCTTCAACATTTTTCTTCTCGCCTTTTTGGAATTCAGAAGCTGAACCGAAGTACTCTTTATAAAGTTTGCCGTCTTTTTCGATTGTTTCCCCTGGAGACTCTTCATGACCAGCGAATAGAGAACCGATCATAACCATAGTCGCCCCAAATCGAATAGATTTAGCTACGTCGCCGTGTGTACGAATACCACCGTCAGCGATAATTGGCTTACTTGCAGCTTTTGCACACCAGCGAAGTGCAGCTAGTTGCCAACCGCCAGTTCCAAAGCCTGTTTTAATTTTAGTAATACAAACTTTACCAGGTCCAATACCGACTTTTGTTGCGTCAGCACCAGCGTTTTCTAATTCTCTTACCGCTTCTGGAGTTCCAACGTTTCCAGCGATAACGAAGCTTTCTGGTAAATGCTTTTTAATATGTTGAATCATGTTGATTACAGCATTAGAATGTCCGTGTGCAATATCAATCGTGATGTATTCAGGTGTAAGTTGCTCAGCAGCTAATTGTTGTACGAATTCATATTCGTCCTCTTTTACACCAACGCTAATAGAAGCGATTAATCCACGTGATTGCATATCTCTAATAAATGAGATACGTTTCTCTGGCTGGAAACGATGCATGATATAGAAGTAATTGTTTTCAGCTAAATAAGTTGCGATTCTTTCATCAATAATCGTTTGCATATTTGCAGGTACGACAGGTAATTTAAATTTATGTTTACCTAAAGTGACAGTTGTATCACATTCAGAGCGGCTGTTCACAATACATTTTGCAGGAATTAATTGAATATCTTCATAGTCGAATACGTTTTCCATCATTTACACCCCTAAAATACGAATATTTTATTCATTTAGTTCAAAAATGTTCGTCCAAAGGATAATTTACATTATTTTCACTCATAAGTCAAAGGTTTTCATGTTTATATTAAAAAATTGAGTCTATTTAAGTTAATTATAGGTTTGTATTGTCAAAAAAATGTTTTAATTTAGAATTTTCTAATATAAAATTATGTGTAGCAAAGAAAAAATTAAATATACAAATTTGGGAGAGATTTTAATGAAGCGATTAATGTATATGGACTGGTTGCGTGTATTAGCAACAATCGCAGTAGTTACAATTCACGTTTCTGCTGGTTATGTTTCAGTGTTAGATACAAATAACGTTTCACGCTGGATGGCTGGGAATCTATTTGAATCGATTTCACGTGCGAGTGTTCCGATTTTTGTAATGATTAGTGGTGCTTTATTGTTAAAGGGGACAAAAGATATTTCAGTCGGGGAATTTTTAAAAAAGCGCGCAAGTAAAGTGATCATTCCCTTTATAGCTTGGAGTGCTATATTTTATGCATATGGAGCATATGCAGGATATTTCCCGGCATCTTTAAAGCAAGGGGTTAAGCATTTTTTAACGGATACTATTGGAGGACATTTATGGTTCTTATACATGATTGTAGGGATATATTTAATTACACCTTTACTAAAAATCTTTGTGAAGAACGCTAAAAAAAGAGAGATAGAATACTTTTTAATTTTATGGCTATATGCGTCTATTGTAGTCAATTTAGTGAAATATTATTATCCTATCAACTTTAATATTGAATTATTTTACGTTACAAATTATGTAGGGTATTTCCTACTTGGTTATTATTTATCTAATTTTGATATTTCAAAAAAATGGAGAAGTATTTCTTACTTTGGCGGATTTGTAGGATTTATTAGTACATTCTTTATTACTTATTACTATACAGTAAAAGCAAATGGACAGTTAGATCAGTTTTGGTACGGGTATTTTGCGCCAGGCGTTGTACTGATGGCGATTGGATTATTTGTATTTTTCAAATATGCTTTCCAAAAATCAGAAAGAGAATTACCATTGTTATTCCGTTTTATAAATCAAGCAAGTCTTGGAATCTATATTCTTCACTTCTTCTTATTAAATAACTTGTTGTACATGGTTTTCCCTAAAGTAAATGAACGTGTACATGCAATATTGGCAATACCTATTAATGTAACGATTGCAATTGTTCTTAGTATGGTAATTACGTTAATATTACAAAGAATACCAGTTGTGAAAAAATTAGTTCCGTAAAAAATGAATATAGTATAGATAGGGCAGACTTATTATAAAGGCTGCCCTTTACTATTTTAAAATTATACTTAAATAAATTTAGATATAAACGAATTAAAAACAGTGGATTAATATAGTATCTTACTATAGTCTAAAGTGAGGTATGAAGAACAGAATAAGTTAAATATAAAATCAAATGAGGTTAATATATGAGTAAACAAAGTTTTAGTAATTATGCATTAAGTAAAGAAGTAAGACGAGCACTTACTGGTTTAGGATATGAGCATCCAACAGAAGTGCAAGGAGAGGTTATTCCAGTTGCATTGCAAAAGAAGGATCTTGTTGTAAAGTCACAAACGGGAAGTGGAAAAACAGCTTCGTTCGGTATACCACTTTGTGAAATGGTAGAGTGGGAAGAGAATAAACCACAAGCATTAGTTTTAACACCAACGAGGGAACTTGCTGTTCAAGTGAAAGAAGATATTACGAATATAGGGCGGTTCAAAAGAATTAAAGCTGCTGCAATTTATGGTAAATCTCCATTTGCACGTCAAAAATTAGAGTTAAAGCAAAAGACGCATATCGTAGTGGGGACCCCAGGACGTGTGTTGGATCATATTGAAAAAGGGACCCTTTCTTTAGAGCGATTGAAATATTTAGTGATTGATGAAGCAGATGAAATGTTAAATATGGGATTTATCGATCAAGTAGAGGCAATTATTGATGAATTACCTACAAAAAGAATGACAATGCTATTTTCAGCGACCCTACCGGAAGATGTTGAAAAGTTATCCCGTACATATATGAATGCACCAACTCATATTGAAATTAAAGCAGCTGGGATTACAACAGATAAAATTGAACACACCCTTTTTGAAGTAAGGGAAGAAGAGAAGCTCTCACTTCTTAAGGATGTAACTATGATTGAAAATCCAGACAGTTGCATTATTTTTTGTCGTACACAAGAAAATGTAGACCATGTATATAGACAGCTAAAACGGGTTAATTATCCTTGTGACAAAATACACGGTGGTATGGTACAGGAAGATCGTTTTGAAGTAATGGATGATTTTAGAAAAGGAAAGTTCCGTTATTTAGTAGCAACTGATGTAGCTGCGAGAGGAATTGATATTGATAATATTACACATGTTATTAATTACGATATTCCATTAGAAAAAGAAAGCTATGTACACCGTACTGGAAGAACAGGAAGAGCTGGTAATAATGGAAAAGCTATTACATTTATAACGCCTTATGAAAATAGATTTTTAGAAGAGATTGAGGAATATATCGGATTTGAAATTCCAAAGGAGCTGACACCTTCAAAAGAAGAAGTTATAAAAGGGAAAGCAGTATTTGAAGAAAAGATATATGCTAAACCGATTATAAAGAAAGACAAAAATGCAGACCTAAACAAGGGAATTATGAAATTGTACTTTAATGGCGGAAAGAAAAAGAAAATTAGGGCGGTAGATTTCGTTGGTACAATTGCTAAAATTCAAGGTGTTTCTGCTGATGATATAGGTATTATTACAATACAAGATAATGTTTCGTATGTTGAAATATTAAACGGAAAAGGACCACTTGTTTTAAAGGTTATGAGAAATACAACGATAAAAGGTAAACAATTAAAAGTTCATGAGGCAATTAAATAAATGAAAATATCCACTTTAAAGGTGGATATTTTTTTGAGGCTTACTTATAGAGCGGACAATTTGAATGGACTTTAACTAATACGTGATTGACGATTGTTTTTTTGTATGTTAGTATATTTATTTGGTTTTTTCTACCATTGAATGGGGAAATTGTTAATTCATTTAGGGATATATTTTTATATAAGTAAATCAATTTTAATTTAATTGTTGTAGGTTATAAAAAGTAAGGACGGTGTTTTGTTTAATGAATTTTACTCGAGATAGGTGGAGTTTAAAGTGGCTTCATTTTTATTTGATTGTAGTAGTAGTTGCATCTCTTTTATTACGTATATATTTAGCATTTCATTTAGAAGGATATGAACGAGATCAACTGTTTTTTGTGGATTGGATGGACACGGTAGGTAAATATGGAATAGGTGATGTGTATGCACATGGGGATTTAGTAAACTATCCGCCATTTTTCTTAGCTCTTTTAGGTATTTATGGAGTGATATTGTCATTTTTTAATATATACGTGGATGCTGCTGGTGTTTTAATTCGAGTCCCATCTATTGTATTTGAAGTAGTAGCTATAATTATTTTTGCTATAGTTTCTAAAAGGATAGACAATTCGATTATGAGAGCAGCATTAGTAACATTTTTTGCATTTAGTCCAGCCGTTATAGTGGATGGAACTATTTGGGGTCAAGTAGATATGCTACATAGTATATTGATGGTTAGTTCTATTTTACTACTAATGTCTAAGCCAACTTGGTCTGGTGCTATTTACGCTATAGCGTTACTAGCTAAATTTCAATCAATCGTAATTGCGCCTGTGTTTGCTATGTATTTCCTAAAAGTCATTTTTGAAAAAAGGGAAGGAAAGCAATTAATTAAATTTATAATAGGGTTCGGTATCCCGTTATTAATATTCGGTCTTTATTTCGCAGCTCATGGAACATTTATTACTATGTTAACACAAGCATATTTAAATGCGGTGGGTACGTTCCCAACGGTGACTGTATTTGCTATGAATATTTGGTATTACGCGATTGGTACGGATCCTAATATGGTGGATACGATTCAAGTTTTACCACATATTACATTGAAAACAGTTGGGTTAATACTCTTGTCTATTGCAGCGGCATTAACTTGCTTATACGTCTTTTTCCATCGTCATATGAATACGGCAGTTCTACTGAAAGCCGCGACTTTTATAAGTTTTGCGTTCTTTATGTTACCTACGCAAATACATGAGCGATATGCTTTCCCAGCGTTAGTATTTGTACTCTTTTTACTGCTATATGAAATGAAGTGGACAGGAATAGCTTTAGGATTAACGTTAACAATCTTTTTAAATATAGTAATGGTTCTGTATGCGGGCTTTAATACGAATATGGGAATGTTTATCGTTACTATTAATGTTTTTATTTTCTATGCTATGTGTAAATTATTAGTAAAAGAGTATTGTGATCGCTTTGAATTGCTAATAAAGAAACAATAAAAATTATAATTTTAAGGGGAGGTACATTTTGCTAATATGCAGAATGTACTTTTTTTATTGAAAGAGTAAGATTCCAATAGAAAAAACAAAGATGAGAAGATACTTAGAAAGCATAATTTTTGAAATACTACAATTATTCGAATGGTTGTAGTTAATAAAACGCTACCTAAAAGTAGGTAGCGTTTTATAGTTATTAGGACTCTTTTAAATCGTCAATTAACTTCTCAGCTAAGCGCCTATACATATTACTCATCGACACAAATGATGTTAGTAATAAAAATTTCTCTAGATTCGGATCTTTTAAGGAAGAAATTTCACTTACTTCTGAAACAAGATTATTTACGTCTTGTGTAAAGCTTTCGACATTTTTTTCGGTAAGAGAAAGATAATCTTTATATAATGTATTTAATTCGAATGAATCATCGTTTAATAAGGATTCATTTATATTTTCTAAGGAGCTTTTTATGTCATTAATGGAAAGGGCTCCTTTTAATTGATAAATTAAGCTGATTAAAATCATATGCTCTTTTGAGTATTTTTTATTTTTGATTGGAATAAATAGTTTCCCTTTTGCGTAATTGTTAATCATTGTTTTTGTTAATACTTTTTCATCATCGGTTCTTGTTGTATCCGAATAAGTATTTTCAAATAATTGGACAACCTGGTCTACATACAAATCGACATTTGGAATATCCTCAAGCGTAATGTTTTTTTCTAAATGTAATGTTTCAAGCAGTTTATTTATATTTTCCACGTAGAACCCCTCACTTTTATAACTTAGTGGATCATAATGTTTAGTTTATCTCTAAATATGGTATTACGAAACAAATGAATTGTAAATGTTGACCTCTAATAATAATGCGTATATAATTACATGTAGTTATTAAAACTACATGTAATTATATGAGGGGTGTATATATGAATGCTTATGTAAGAGAACCAGTTAATGCTTTTACCCACTTGGGAGGAGCTGTATTATCATTTATTGCATTATTAGCTATGCTTGTAAAAGTTTCTATTAAGATGCCATCTTTTGCGGCAATTACAGCTGTTATTTTGTTTGGTATCGGAATGATGGTTCTGTATACAGCATCAGCTGTATATCATAGTGTTGTAGCCAGTGAACGTGTTATTTATTTCTTTCGGAAGCTTGATCACTCTATGATTTTTATATTGATTGCAGGCACATATGCACCATTTTGTTTAATTACATTACATTCCGCAAACGGTTTATTATTATTTTGTTTAGTTTATGCAACTGCCATTTGTGGTATTGTTTTTAAAATGTTTTGGTTTAGTTGCCCGAGATGGTTATCAACAGCAATTTATATTACAATGGGCTGGTTAATTGTTCTGTTCTTTGCACCGTTAGCTGCTAACTTAAGTGCAGGAGGTATCGTGCTTCTAGTGCTTGGAGGCATTCTTTATACAATCGGTGGATTTATTTATGGAACAAAGCCAAAATGGTTAGAGTTTAAACATATGGGGCATCATGAAATTTTTCACGTGTTCGTGTTATTGGGAAGCCTTGCCCACTTTTTAAGTGTATATTGCTACGTAATTTAACAAGATGAAATTTCCGAGTGATTTTTATTTTTTCTCGATTAATAAATAAAGATATAGACACATATGTATGGTAAAGAGCTGCATAACGTAAAGGTTATGCGGCTCTTTTTTATATAAATAATAATTAAAAATAAATTTTTAAAATTATCAGTCTTTTTATGGTAGGATAGATGTGTATTGAGGTTATAAAATTTTATAATTAATAATAAGTGGGGGACTCTATATATGGCGATACTTATAACGGGTGGAGCAGGATATATTGGTAGTCATACGTGTATAGAATTATTAAATAATAATTATAAAATTATAGTCGTAGATAATCTTTCAAATAGTTCAATCGAGTCTTTAAACCGAGTAAAAGAAATAACAGGAAAACAATTTGAATTTTATAAAGAAAGTGTTTTAAATCGTGAAAAAATGAATGAGATTTTTTTGGGAAATAGCATTGAAGCGGTTATACATTTTGCTGGATTTAAAGCAGTGGGGGAATCGACTACAATCCCTCTAACATATTATTATAATAATATAATAAGCACAATCGTACTATGTGATGTGATGCAGAAACATCATGTTAAAAAGTTTATTTTTAGTTCATCTGCAACTGTATATGGAATTCCAAAAACATCACCGATTACAGAAGAATTTCCGCTGAGTGTGACAAACCCGTATGGGCAAACAAAATTAATGATTGAGCAAATTATGCGTGATGTGGCAAAAGCTGATGATGAATGGAGTATTGCGTTACTTCGTTATTTCAATCCCTTCGGAGCACATAAAAGTGGTCGTATTGGAGAAGATCCAAATGGGATTCCGAATAATTTAATGCCATATGTAACGCAGGTGGCGGTAGGTAAATTAAAGGAACTAAATATATTCGGAAATGATTATCCAACAAAAGACGGGACAGGTGTCCGTGATTATATTCACGTTGTTGACCTTGCAAAAGGACATGTAAAGGCACTTGAGAAAGTACTTGAGACGAAAGGAATAGAGGCATATAATCTTGGCACAGGTAAAGGGTATAGTGTGTTAGAGATGATAAAAGCTTTTGAGGAGGTTTCAGGTAAAAAAATACCTTATAAAGTGATAGGGCGTCGTCCTGGTGATGTAGCAGTATGTTTTGCTGATGTATCTAAAGCGAAACGAGAATTAGGATGGGAAGCGGAATATGGGTTAGAAGAGATGTGCTTAGATTCTTGGAGATGGCAGGTAAATAATAAAAATGGCTATCAAATGATTTAGGGTAGTTAGTAAAGCATTCTCTTATTAATTTGTAGGATATTTTATGTATATAATAAATTGTATTCTTTATTATGTTGCTTGGGGTCAGTAATATGTTCAATTTAGGAAAGAGAATGTAATCAAATATTACTGACCATAGTATTTGAATAGCAACCGGTTCTATTGAAAAGTATTCCAATACTTGTATCATTGTTAAAGTGCGTTTATAATCAAATAATCTTATTAGCTTTTTGCTTGAATTACGTATTATTGAAAGCGTTTTTATTGCGTGATATATTTTGATTGACATCATTACTGTATGAAATGTATGAAAAGGGTTTTTCTATTGTTTTTTAAGGTAGGAAGTCTGACTTATTTTCGAAAAAACTTTGTATGTAGTTGTAAGTAAGAAGGAGAATAAGGAATAATATAATTTTTACAAGGCGGGGAGGGTACAGTGTGAAAATGTAAGGTTTTCACATGAGGATATATGGGGTACGTAGGATTATTACTTTCGGGTGCAGCTTTATTTTTAAATAGTCTTGTTATATTAGGGAAAGCAGAGATGAAAAGTGCGGGTGTTTTTAATTTATTTGTGGGTGCACTCCAAATTATTATTCCGTTCTATTTGATCATGATTTCTGACCAAAGCAATTGGACAGTGTATTCATATGCAGCTACTTTCTTATTTGGATTAACCTATTTATATGTAGGTGTTACCTTTATAAAAGGAATGGATAGTAGCGGTTTAGGTTGGTTTTGTATTTGGGTAGCAATTATTGCTTTATTCTATATGGTTGTTTCATTTGTTCAATTTCACGATGTTGTTAATGCATTAACGTGGTTTATGTGGGCATTACTTTGGTATTTATTCTTTGTATTAAATACACAAAAGAAGAATATCAATCAATACCTTGGAAGAATTGCCTTCGTACAATCATGGGTAACATTGACGTTGCCTTCACTCTTTTATTTTATGGGAGTATGGGGAGAGGGATTCGTATATGAACTATGGGTTTATGTATCCGTAATTTCTATTTTATACTTCTGTTATTGTATTTATAAATATCGAGTACGTTAATATATTTTCTGTAGAAAAGCATGGAATCGTTAAACGAATTCCATGCTTTTTCTATATTAGCATTTATAATAGAGAGGTAGTATTTTACAATTTATCAAAATGGGGATGATGAATTTGAAAAAAGTATTGGTGCTAGGGGGAACAAGATTTTTTGGTAAACATTTAGTAGAAGCACTTTTGCAAACTGGACACGATGTAACAATTGCGACGAGAGGCATTACTGAAGATTCTTTTGGAAGTGTAGTAAACAGATTGATTGTAGATAGAGAAGACGAAAAACAACTAGCTGAGCGTCTAGAAGATAAAAGTTATGATATCGTATACGATAATTTATGCTATAGCTCGAATGCGGCAAAGATAATATGTGAAGTGTTACAAGGAAAAACGAAGAAATACATTATGACATCTTCAATGGCTGTTTACGAGCCAGCGATAGGCTTGTTAGAAGAGAACTTTAATCCGTACGAGTATGCTATTACGTATGGTGGTAGGAAGGATTTTACTTATAGTGAAGGAAAGAGAGTAGCCGAAGCGGTTTCATTTCAACAAGCAACATTCCCAGTTGTTGCAGTACGTTTTCCGGTTGTTATTGGAGAAAACGATTATACGAAAAGGTTACAATTTTACGTTGAACATATTGTGAGGCAAGAACCTGTCGCCGTGAATCATTTAGATGGAGAGTTGTCATTTATACATGAAAAAGAAGCAGGAGAATTTTTAGCTTGGTGCGGGATGAAGGACATAGAAGGGCCAATTAATGCTTGTAGCAACGGGGTAGTTTCTACTCGAGAAGTTATTCATTTCATAGAAGAAAATACGGGAATAAAAGCACTCGTTCAAGAAGTAGGAGATAATGTAGCGCCTTATAATGAAGTGATTAATTGTACATTACATAATGGAAAAGCTAGTGAATTAGGATTCCCGTTCCGAGAATTGAAAATAGAAATAGAACAAGTATTACGGTATTACATACATGCAATGAAATAATCATAAATCCCCCGGTGGCAATCCGGGGGATTTTGGAGGATTTCGACAATACTAATTTTACATTACCAAATTTACCTTATACGCACGACTAATGTGTTTGTGATTGAATTGATTGTAAATACTTTTCATTTACCCGGTCCCAGTTCACCGTATGCCACCAGTTGGTAACAAATTCTGGACGCCGATTTTGATACTTTAAATAATAGGCGTGTTCCCATACATCGATGACGAGTAATGGAATTTTACCTTCTTGCAAAGGTGTATCTTGATTGGGTGTACTCATAACGGAAAGTTCCTCACCGTCCAGAACAAGCCATCCATAGCCACTTCCAAAACGACTAATAGCTGCTTTGGAAAGTTGATCTTTTAAGTTGTCAAAGGTATTGAAATAATAATCAATTACTTTTGCAACGTCTCCATTAGGCTCACCGCCACCTCGCGGGCTCATCACTTCCCAAAAAAGACTATGACAATAATGTCCACCACCGTTATTTCTGACAGCTGTAACAATTTCTTTTGGTAAAGTTTCTAAATTACATAGTAACTCTTCTAAAGATTTATTATGTAATTCCGTATAGTTTTCTAAAGCGGCATTCAAGTTATTTACGTATGTCGCATGGTGCTTTCCATGATGAATAGAAAGCGTGTTGCTATCGATATATGGCTCTAGTTCATCATAGTCATATGAAAGCTTTGGCAATTGAAATGAAGACATAACATTCTCTCCTTTCTTATTAAAAAGTTGGTCTAGGTAAAAATAATTTACCTGAGTCAAAAATACACCTATTTTTTATACAAGTCAATAGTAATCTCTTTAATTTTCTGAAAAATATTACAATAAAAGTAACACTTCGACTTTCATTTGTGACTCTTATTCTTTTTGCTTATACTGTAAAGTAGTAACGTTTTGTTGAAATAGAAGGAGATCGTTTATGAGTAAAACGAAACAATTAATAGAGGAAGCGAGTCATTTTATTACGGTTTGCTATAAAGAGCTTAATAAAGAACGATTCATAGAAGAGAGAATAAAAGAAATTCAAGTTGAGATAGAGAAGACGGGGACGTATGAGCATACATTTGAAGAACTTGTTCATGGATCACGAATGGCATGGCGCAATAGTAATCGATGTATTGGAAGACTATTTTGGAGTAAGATGCACATATTAGATGCACGTGAAGTAAATGATGAGGAAGGTGTATACAATGCATTAATTCATCATATTAAATATGCAACGAACGATGGGAAAGTTAAACCGACAATTACAATTTTTAAGCAATATCAAGGTGAAGAAAATAATATACGAATTTATAATCACCAATTGATTCGGTATGCAGGATATAAAACAGAAATGGGAGTGATTGGTGACTCTCATTCCACTGCGTTTACGGATTTTTGCCAGGAACTTGGCTGGCAAGGAGAAGGTACGAATTTCGATGTATTGCCACTTGTTTTTTCTGTCGATGGAAAAGAACCTGTATATAAAGAAATTCCTAAAAAAGAAGTGAAAGAGGTACCAATTGAACATCCAGAGTACCCAATCTCATCTTTAGGAGCAAAATGGTATGGGGTTCCAATGATTTCAGATATGCGCTTAGAAATTGGCGGTATTTCCTATACAGCTGCTCCGTTCAATGGATGGTATATGGGGACGGAGATTGGGGCGCGTAACTTAGCGGATCATGATCGTTATAATTTACTGCCGGCTGTTGCGGAGATGATGAAGCTCGATACATCGAGAAACGGTACGTTATGGAAAGATAAGGCGTTAATTGAATTAAACGTAGCTGTGTTACATTCCTTTAAAAAACAAGGAGTTAGTATTGTTGACCATCATACTGCTGCACAACAATTTCAACAATTTGAGAAGCAAGAGGTAGCTTGTGGTCGTGTTGTAACGGGCAATTGGGTGTGGCTCATTCCGCCATTATCTCCAGCTACCACTCATATTTATCATAAACCGTATCCGAATGAAATTTTGAAGCCAAATTTCTTTCATAAATAATATTTAGTATAGTTTTTTTATGCAAATTATAATTTTTTTTAATTACTGTTACGTAGCAAATGGAAGCCTTTACTCTCGGTTATTTTTGGAAGGAGCTTTTTGAACCAAGGAGTTCCTTATGTTATAATCAAATTTCTGTTTCGAAGACCTTATAGAAATATAAGGTCTTTTGTTTTGCTTTTTTATGTAATAGGAATAGAAATTTTCTTTTAAATAAGGGATTTAGCATATTTTTAGGGACAACATAAGTGTGTAGAAAATTGATGAATTATTATGCTTATATAATCATTGTGTTTTGGATGTAAACAATAAAACATAATAAAGTTGTTTTTTTAGATTGCTGAGGAAGGAGGAAGTGTAAATGAGAATGAAGAGTCGAAAAACGGATTGGCCTGTATTTCTTATTAGTGGTGGCTCACTTTTATTATTTGTAATTGCAGTTATTTTAAATAAAAGTTACGTAGAGGGAGTCATTAATAGCAGTTTTGCAGCTTCAATTAAATATTTTGGTGCCTTTTGGCAAGTTTTATTAATTGGTACATTTGTTGTTGCAATGTGTATGGCATTTTCGAAATATGGGAGAGTTAAACTTGGGGGGCTAGACAAACCTGAGATTAGTACGACAAAATGGCTCGCTATTATTATGTCTACATTACTTGCCGGAGGTGGCGTTTTTTGGGCAGCCGCAGAGCCGATGTATCATTTGATGACGGTGCCACCAATACATGAGGGTATATCTGCTGGGACGAAAGAAGCGGTAATGCCTGCTTTAGCACAAAGTTATATGCACTGGGGTTTCCTGGCTTGGACGATTTTAGGTACAATTAGTGCGGTAGTTATGATGTACGGGCATTATCATAAAGATATGCCGTTAAAACCTCGAACGCTTTTATATCCTATCTTTGGGGAGAGATTGCGAAAGAGTTGGCTTGGAACAATGATCGATGTATTTGCCATTATTGCGGTAGCTGCAGGGACGATTGGTCCAATCGGATTTTTAGGACTACAAGCAAGTTATGGGTTACAAGCATTGTTTAACATTCCTGATGTGTTTACTACTCAATTAGCCATTATTGTTTGTGTAGTAGCTGTTTCTACTATATCTGCGGTAACGGGAATTGATAAAGGGATTCAAATTATAAGTAATTTAAATGTTAGGTTAGCAGTTTTATTAATGGTATTCGTATTACTGTTTGGACCAGGTGGATTTATTATTGATTCATTTGTTTCTTCGTTTGGATTTTATATAAATGAATTTATTCCAATGAGCACATATCGTGGTGATACGGCTTGGTTAGGATCATGGACAATCTTTTTCTGGGGATGGTTTATTGGATACGGACCGATGATGGCAATTTTAGTGAGCCGAATTTCAAGAGGAAGAACAATCCGAGAAATCATCGTTGCAATTGGAATTATTGCACCTATTATTACAACGTTTTGGTTTACTATACTAGGGGGATCAGGTGTGTTTTATGAGTTAATGAATCCTGGTTCTATCTCGGTGGCATTAAGTGAATCTGGTATGCCAGCGGCTATGATTGCAATTACAGAGCAACTGCCACTATCTAATATTATTGGACCTGCATTTCTTTTATTAACAATTTTATTTGTAGTAACAACAGGAGATTCAATGGCTTATTCGATTTCAATGGCAGTGACTGGAGATGGAGATCCTAGAATTAGCTTGCGAGTTTTTTGGTCGCTTATTATGGGTGCAGTTGCAGCGATTCTTTTATACATGGGTGAGGGAAGTATTAACGCCTTACAATCCTTCATTGTAGTGACGGCTGTTCCAGTATCCATTCTGTTATTCCCAATGCTATGGCTAGCCCCTAAAGTTGCAGGGGAATTAGCCTTAAAACAAGGTATTGTAAAAGAAGAAGAGAAAACTTCCTTCTTGTTCCAAAAAGCTAGTAAATCAAAATAAATAATTGTATTTATATAAGAAGAGGAAGCATTTCATTTGAGATGCTTCCTCTTTGCTATTTATCCAAATACTTTTCCTGAGGGAACAGTATTTGGATAAACATTTCGTACAGTTTCAATCTATTCTAATACTTTATCTTTCGTCTCTGGGACACATAATAGCATTGTAACTAAACCGATTGGATAGATAATGAAGATGAGAGATAGTGCTCCCATTAAATTACCACCTGCAGCAAGTAAGCCGATAATAACAGGTCCAAATCCAGCTAACCCACGTCCTGTACCGAAAATAAAGTTCTCTGCTGTCGAGCGAGCTTCAGCAGGGTAGTTTTCAGCTAAAACTGCTCCGAATCCTCCCATCATGCCATTTGCAAAGAATCCAAGCAATGCACTTCCCCATAACAATAATGTTGAGTCTGTGAATAAGAAGAAGTAAATGAGACAGTATATAGTACCGCCGACATAATAGATTGTAAAAGTTTTACGGCGGCCAATTTTATCGGCTAGAATACCAAACGTTGCAATTCCAATTAGCATGCCGATCGTAGAGATGAACATCCAACCGCTCGCTTTTGCTAATGTGTAGTTATATTTATTCGCTAAAATAGTTGGCATCCATGTGAAAATTCCATAATATCCGAAGTTCTGGATGAATGACATAATAATAAGACCGATTGTTGTTATCGTTACTTTTTTATTGGCAAATAACTTTCGAAGTGGGAACTTTTTCATTTGCTTTAGTTGTTCTGCCTCAGCAGTTGTTAAATGACCTTCAGCTTCTTTTTGTAACAATTCTTTTTTATATCGTTGTTTTTGTTCCCATATTTTCGGTTCACTTAAACTTTTGCGAACGTAGACAGCTAGTAGAGCGGGAATGAGTCCAAATAAGAAAACAGCTCTCCATCCGAAATGCGGGACGATAAATGCTGGAAGGAGTGAAGCGACTAGTACGCCAAATTGCCATCCAAGTGCAACAACGGATGTCGCCTTAGCGCGCATTTCTTTAGACCATGTTTCAGTTACGATCGCCATCCCAATCCCGAATTCACCACCAACTCCCATTCCAACTAAAAAGCGAAGAATTAATAATTGCCAATAATCTGTTGCGAAATAAATAAGTGCTGTTGCGAGTGAGAATAGTAAGATTGTGAAGGCCATCGTACGGATACGCCCAAATAAATCAGCAATAAATCCAAATAAATAAGACCCGATTAGCATTCCTATTGTGGTAGCTAATGTTAAATTTCCACCTTCAACAGGGCTTAAATGAAATTCTTTTAAAATGTAGACGAGTACGAAAGATAAGAGCAACATATCTAAACCTTCTGCTGCATATCCTAGCGCAGAACCAAACAATGTTTTATACCTTTTCTCCTTCGTTTCCTCTGTTGTTGATTGTACATCAGTAGTGATGTTCATCATTACTCCTCCTTATTTTCTTCTACAGTCGCTATGGAAGAATAACAAAAGGCCTTCTCACCTGATATGATGAGAAGGCCAAAAAAGCATACGTATCTCTAAAAAAGACCATACGTATAGTATATTCCGACTTCCTTCTCAACCTCACGGGGTTGGGTTAAAGGACTGTATTATATTACTTTATTTTTAGCACTCTTCTATTAGATTGTCAAATAAAGAGGAGATAGTTATGTGTAAAATATTTCAAAAGATATTGCGTTCTTCTTGACGCCCACTTCATTATTTTCCCATAATAAAACTAACTCATATAAAAAGGAATGAATCACAGATGCTAAATTTAGTACTTATGATGATTGAACGTGTCGGACTTATTGTTATTTTAGGATTTTTACTTTCTCATATTAAAACGTTCAGGCGCCTTCTTCATAGACAAGATGGATATGTAGATAAGCTTAAGCTTATTTGTATTTTTTCAGTGTTTACAATTGTAAGCAATTACACAGGAATTGAAATTGCCGGGAATACAATTATGAAAGAAAATTGGCTACAAGGTGTTTCGTCATCTAGTACAATTGCGAATACACGTATTATGGGTGTTGGAATTAGTGGATTGCTTGGTGGTCCTATCGTCGGCATTGGAGTGGGATCGATTGCGGGTATTCACCGTTATATGCTTGGCGGGACGACAGCGCTAAGCTGTGCAATTTCATCAATTTTAGCAGGTGTTATAACGGGGTATATTGGATACATTTTTAAAAAATATAATCGTGCAATTACGCCTAAATTTTCAGCGATTTTAAGTGTGTTTATCGTTTCTTTAGAGATGATTATGATCCTATTAATCGTAGAGGATGGGATTAGTATCGTGAAAACAATTGCGATACCAATGATACTTGTAAATAGTTTCGGGAGTTTTATTTTACTTTCTATGATACAAGCTATTTTGCGCCAGGAAGAAAATGCGAAAGCTTTACAAACGCATAAAGTATTACGAATTGCTGACAAAACATTACCATATTTTCGCCGCGGATTAACAGAGGATTCTTGTAAACATGTGGCACAAATTATTCACCGCTTTACGGGAACAGATGCGGTATCCTTAACAGATACAGAGAAAATATTAGCTCACGTTGGATTAGCATCAGATCACCATATTCCTTCACATAGTTTAATAACTGGTTTATCGAAAGAAGTGTTGAACACAGGAAAAATAATGAAAGCGAAATCGCGTGAGGTTATTAATTGTCAACATGAAGGCTGCCCTTTGCAGGCGGCAATCGTTATTCCACTAACTTCACATGGAAATACAATTGGGACATTAAAATTATATTTTAAAAATTCTAGCCAGTTAAGTCGTGTGGAAGAGGAATTAGCAGAAGGGTTAGCAAAAATATTCTCTACACAACTTGAGTTAGGTGAAGCAGAGTTACAAAGTAAGTTATTGCAAGATGCCGAAATAAAAGCGTTACAAGCACAAATCAATCCGCATTTTTTATTTAATGCAATTAATACTGTATCGGCTTTATGCCGAACAGATGTAGAAAAAGCGAGAAAATTATTATTGCAGCTTAGCGTGTATTTTCGTTGTAATTTGCAAGGGGCACGCCAATTGCTTATTCCATTAGAACAAGAGTTAAATCATGTACATGCATATTTATCGTTAGAACAAGCGAGGTTTCCGAATAAGTATGAAGTGAAGATGTACATTGAGGAAGAGTTAAAGACGACCTTAGTTCCACCATTTGTACTGCAGTTATTAGTTGAAAATGCATTGCGCCATGCTTTTCTGAAAAAGCAGCCGGTGTGCGAAGTTGAAGTACATGTGTTTGAAAAAGAGGGGATGGTGCATTTTGAAGTCCAAGATAATGGACAAGGAATTGAGAGTGAACGTCTAGGACAATTAGGAAAAATGGTAGTTCCATCAAAGAAAGGGACTGGAACAGCTTTATATAATATTAATGAACGACTTATCGGGTTATTTGGGAAAGAGACAATGCTTCAAATTGAAAGTGAATTAGAGCAAGGGACAAAGTTCCTCTTTGTAATTCCGAAAAAAGTAGGGGAGGAAAAACGGAGTGTTAAAAGTATTAGTAGTTGATGATGAAATGTTAGCGCGTGATGAATTGAAGTATTTATTAGAGCAAACGAAAGAAGTAGAGATAATTGGTGAGGCGGATTGTGTAGAGGATGCATTAGAGGAATTAATGAAAAACAAACCAGATATTGTTTTCCTAGACATTCAGCTATCTGATGATAACGGATTTGAAATTGCAAATATACTAAAGAAGATGAAAAATCCACCTGCAATTGTGTTTGCTACTGCCTATGATCAATATGCATTGCAAGCATTTGAAGTAGATGCGTTAGACTACATTTTAAAGCCATTTGATGAAGAACGTATCGTACAGACATTAAAAAAATATAAAAAGCAAAAACAAATAAAATTAGAAACAAAACAAGAAGTAAAGAGTGTAGACGTAACGACCGAGATGCATAAATTAGCATTACCAATTGAAGAATCGATTGTACTCGTGAATATTGAAGATATTATATATGTAGGACTTGTGGACGGAAAAGTGACAGTAAAAACAATGAGAGAAACATATGTAACACACGATACACTTGTAATTTTGGAAAAGAAGTTGCCGCAAGTAAGTTTTATGCGTGTCCATCGTAGTTTTATTGCAAATATTAATCATATTACAGAAATACAACCATGGTTCAATTCTACATATAATTTAATTATGAAAGAAGGATCAAAAGTACCTGTTAGCCGTACATATGCAAAAGAACTCAAAAAGCTACTTCGTATTTAAGAAGTAGCTTTTTGTATTTCATCTGCCTATTTTTGTAACTAATTTTGTATATTTGACGTTCCGCTATGTAAACGCTTACAGTCTTGTTTTTATCTTATACAATAAAGGTACCAAATCGAAAGAGGTGGCCAAAATGAGTACGAAAAAAGTATATAGTTTCTTATCACAAGCATTCATATTTTCAGCTATTATGTTAGTTTCTAATATTATTGCAACGCATTTACCAATTCCGATGCCTTCATCGGTGATCGGATTAGTTATTTTATTTAGCCTATTATGTTTAAAAGTTATTAAATTGGAACAAGTTGAATCACTCGGAACGGCTTTAACAGGTATTATCGGATTCCTTTTCGTTCCATCAGGTATTTCGGTTATTAATTCTCTCGGTGTAATGGGACAATATTTTGTACAAATTTTAACTGTAATTGTTGTCGCAACAATTATTTTACTCGCTGTAACAGGATTATTTGCACAATTTATTTTAGGAAAAGATGATAAAGAAATAGAAGATACGAAAGAATTGAAAGTAGTAAATAAAGGACGCAAGCACGGAAAAGTTGCGTAACCAATTTAGTATATATTGTTAGGAGGGAATGAACATGGCAAGCACAATGACTCCATATTTCGGAATCGTCGTTTCATTAATCGCATACGGAATCGGAACATTATTATTTAAGCATTCAAAAGGATTCTTCTTATTCACACCATTATTCGTAGCGATGGTATTAGGGATTGTCTTTCTAAAAGTAGGTAACTTTACTTTTGAAGAATATAATACTGGCGGAAAAATGATTAGCTTCTTCTTAGAACCAGCAACAATCGCGTTTGCAATTCCATTATATAAACAAGTGGATAAGTTGAAAAAATATTGGTGGCAAATTTTATCGGCTATCGTGGTTGGATCTATTTGCTCAGTAATTGTCGTGTTCATTGTTGCAAAAGCAATTGGTCTAGATACAGCAGTAATGAATTCAATGTTACCACAAGCAGCAACAACAGCAATTGCGTTACCGATCTCTGAAAGTATTGGTGGTATACCAGCAATTACATCGTTTGCAGTTATTTTTAACGCGGTTATTGTATACGCATTAGGAGCATTATTCTTAAAAACATTTAGAGTAAAACATCCAATTGCAAAAGGTTTAGCACTTGGAACAGCAGGTCACGCATTAGGAGTGGCAGTAGGAATTGAAATGGGTGAAGTAGAGGCAGCTATGGCAAGTATTGCTGTAACAGTAGTAGGGGTTGTAACTGTAGTTGTCATACCGATGTTTATGCCATTCATTGGCTAGTAAAACTTACTTAAAAAAATGAGAAAAGCAAGCTATTTGTAGGACAGATTTCTACTGATAGCTTGCTTTTTATGTTACAGTAGTGGTAAGACCTATTTTAATAAAATGTAAGTTTCCTTAAATCTTCATTAATACTGTGTAGAATACGTTTTGAATTAGGTCATTGTATTGTAAAATAAGAAGTAAGCTACTATAGGATCTGCTAAGAGAGATCTATAATAAGCTTATAAAAATCTTTATATGAATGAATAATTAAAGGTAGAGAAGAGAGAAAAAATCTACTTATTAACGTTTTACTTTATAGGACAGGAGAGAGTACTCGTCGATTATGCAAATAAAAAACCTGTTTCAAAGCAAAGGATTTCAGAGGTTTCTCGTATTAGTAATACTTGCTCTCGTGTTATACGGGCTGCAAAGTATGTTGAATTTAATTTTAATTACGTTTATTCTCACATATTTAATGGATCGATTCCAAAAGTTTATTTCTCGCAAATTAGATCATTTCATGCCCATTAACCGAAAAATTATTATAGCGTTTCTATATGTAATGTTAATTGGTGGAATTGCTATTACGCTATTTAAATATTTACCAGTATTAACGATACAAATTTCACAATTGATTTATCAATTTAACGTATTTTTAAGAAACCCACCGGATAGTGAATTAATTAAGTATGCAGTTAATGCTGTCAATCATATGGAACTTTCGAAATATGTAGGACAAGGCGTTGACATTTTGTATAAATCGATTACGAATGTTGGGAAATTTGGCCTTCAAGTGTTACTTTCTTTAATTTTAAGTTTATTTTTCTTATTGGAGAAAGCTCGGATCGTTGCTTTTACTGCAAAATTTAAAGAAAGCCGACTTGCAATTTTCTATACTGAAATTGAGTACTTCGGTAAGAAATTTGCACGTTCATTCGGAAAAGTAATTGAAGCACAATTTTTAATTGCAGTTGTTAACTGTGTTTTATCCGTTATTGCACTATGGATATTAGGATTCCCGCAATTATTAGGTTTAGCGTTAATGATCTTCTTACTCGGTTTAATTCCAGTAGCTGGGGTTATCATTTCGTTATTCCCGCTTTGTATGATTGCTTACAATATTGGCGGTATTATGTACGTTGTTTATATTTTAATTATCGTAACAGTAATTCATGCGCTTGAAAGTTACGTGTTAAATCCGAAGTTCATGTCGCAAAAAACAAACTTACCGATCTTCTATACATTTATGGTATTAATCTTCTCAGAACACTTCTTAGGTGTATGGGGATTAATTATCGGTATTCCAATCTTCATTTTCTTATTAGATGTCTTAGATGTGACAAGTGATGAAATGGAGAATGACGCCAGAAAAAATAAAGTGAAGTAAAGAAAAAGCATCCATGTTCGATGCTTTTTCTTTTATAACATGATGTTTTTTATGCCATACTGTAAGCAGAAGATAGAATAGGGGTGAAATAATGGCTGTAAATGAAAAGGTAGAGTTAGCTACATTTGCTGGAGGGTGCTTCTGGTGTATGGTTTCGCCATTTGAAGAGATGGAAGGAATTATAAAGGTTGTTTCTGGTTATACAGGTGGTCATAAAGAGAGTCCAACATATAAAGAAGTATGTTCAGAAACGACGGGACATTATGAGGCAGTACAAATTACATTTGATGCAAATAAAATGCCGTATGAAGAGTTATTAAATATATATTGGAGACAAATTGATCCGACTGATATAGGAGGACAATTTCACGATCGTGGACAGTCTTACGAAACAGTAATTTTTTATCACAATGAAGAACAACATAAAAAAGCAGAGGCTTCAAAAGAAGAGCTTGCAAAGAGTGGACGCTTTTCAAAGCCAATTGCGACAAAAATTTTACCAGCTGCTACATTTTATTCAGCTGAAGAATATCATCAAGGGTATCATAAGAAAAACACATTCCGCTATGAGTTATACCGTAAAGGATCGGGACGAGATGCTTTTATTAAACAACATTGGCCAAAAGATAATACTCATTTAAAAGAAAAACTCAATGAGATGCAGTTTTATGTAACACAGGAAAATGGTACAGAACCACCATTTAGAAATGAGTATTGGAATCATAATGAAGAAGGTCTTTATGTAGATATTGTTTCAGGAGAACCGTTATTTACTTCTTTAGATAAGTTTGATAGTGGGTGTGGATGGCCTAGTTTTACGAAGCCAGTTATGTCAGCAAGTGTGAAAGAAAAAATGGATGTCAGTCATAATATGACGCGTACAGAAGTGAGAAGCAAAGAAGGAGATTCACATCTAGGTCATGTATTCCCAGATGGCCCAGGACCAAATGGTCTTCGTTACTGTATTAATTCCGCAGCCCTTCGATTTATCCGAAAAGAGGAATTAGAGAAAGAAGGATATGGTGATTTTCTAGTCGTATTTGGGAATAAAAAATAACCTCGCAATTAGCGAGGTTATTTTTTTATTTTACTTTTTTCTTTTTGAACTTGCTTAATACTTCATAAACGATTGGTACAATAAGAAGTGTTAATAACGTTGAACTTGTTAATCCACCAATTACTGTTACACCAAGTCCTTTAGAAATTAAGCCGCTACCTTCAAATCCTAATGCAAGTGGGATAAGAGCCCCGATTGTTGCAATTGCAGTCATTAAAATAGGGCGAAGGCGTGTAGCACCAGCTTCTAATAAAGCTTCACGTGTTGATAGACCTTCATTTTCTTTATGAATAACGCGGTCGATAAGCACGATTGCGTTTGTTACAACGATACCAATTAACATAAGTGCACCAATCATTGCAGAGACACTTAACGTTTCACCAGAGATTAATAAGGCAACAAGAGCTCCGATAATTGTAAATGGTAGCGAGAATAAAATTGCGAATGGTGCAAGGGCACCGCCAAATGTAACGACAAGAACGAAGTATACAATGGCAATCGCAGCTACCATCGCTAAGCCAAGTTGCTTGAATGATTCTTCAATATCTTTTGTAACACCGCCCATAGAAACATCTACACCGGAAGGAAGATCCATTTTATCTACTTCTTTTTGAACAGCGGCAGATGCTTTTGAAACGTCATCAGATGTTAGTTTTGCACTTACTTCTGCATAAACACGGCCATCGCGGTGTTTCACTGTATTCGAAGTTTCCCCTTCTTTTACAGTCATAACATCTTTTACAGCCACTTCAGTACCAAGTGGCGTTGTAAGTTTTCGATTTGTTAAGTCATCGATTGTTTCATAATTTTGTTTTTCAGCTTCGACATATACATTGATATCTTTACCGTCTTTTTTAATTGTTGTCAGAACAGGGCGATCATGTTGATTAGAAAGTCCCATTCCGATTTGTGCAGCCGTTAGACCCATTTTACTTAGTTTTTCCTGATCTGCGACTAAAGTGTACTCTGCATACGTTTTTGCAATACTAGAGTCTATATCCTTTAAGTCTTTATTTTTCTTCATGATATTTTGAATATCTTTTACAATAGGTTTAATGTCTTCCGAGCTATCTCCGTAAACGTATAGTTTGATTTCATTACTACCGCCACTTGCTCCGAAGTCTTGGTTTTTCCATTCGCCTTTTCCAGACATCTTCTGTAAATCTTTAACGACTTGTTCTTTCTCTTTTTCGAAGTTTTTCGTGTCGTTATCATATTGTACGAAGAACATTGCTTGATTTGATTGACCAGGACTCATTGGGTTTTCGCCACCTAATGAGAATTGAATTGTTTTGACGTCTTTATTATCTTGGAAGTGCTTCTCAGCTTTCGTTGCGATTTTTTCAACGTCTTCTAACGTTTGACCTGGTTCAGGGTTGTACGTTGTAATGATCATTTTTTCTTCTTCAGACGGTAAGAAACTTACACCGATAATTGGCACAAGTGCAAGACTACCAACTAATAGAAGGACAGCAATGCTTGATGTGATGATTTTATGATTTAAAGCCCATGCAAGTATGCGTTTATACCCGTTTGCTAATTTACTTGGTTTTTCTTCATGATGTACTTCTTTTTCCCTCATGCTCTCTTTTTTAAATAAAGAGTGAGCTAACATCGGCACGATTGTAACTGCTACTAGTAACGATGCTAATAAAGCGAAGACGATAGTTAAGGCAAATGGTAAGAACATTTCACCAATCATGCCTTTTACTAGTCCAAGCGGTAAGAATACAGCAATTGTTACAATGGTAGAAGACATAATTGGAATAAACATTTCCTTCGTAGCTTCACGAATTAAATCTTTTCCGCGCAGTTTCTCTTCTGATAACGACATTCGTCGGTAAATATTTTCAATAACAACAATGGAGTCATCAACAACGCGTCCAATAGCGACTGTCATTGCTCCAAGTGTCATAATATTAAGCGTAATATCCATTTGTTTTATGACTAATACAGCAATTAATAAAGAAAGTGGTATGGAAACGACAGAGATTAATGTTGTTCGGATATTTCGTAGGAACAGCATAATAATAACAATCGCAAATATAGCACCAAAAATAGCTTTGCTCAGCATTGTTTCTACTGATTTCTCAATCGGTGCACCTTGGTCGAATGTTGAAATAATCTCTAAGTCTTTATATTTTTTCTCAAGGTCTTTTACTTTATCTTTCACTGCATTTACAACATCAACAGTATTCGCGTCAGCAGCTTTCACAATTTGAATTCCAATTGCTTCTTTTCCATTTGTTCGAGAAATAGATTCTGCTTTTCCGACTTCTTTAATGTCAGCAATTTCATCTAATGTAACTGTCGGAATCCCGTTCATAGCCGCTGGATTCATTTGCGGTGTTTGTGTACCAGCTCCAGCGTTTTGACTACCTTGACCGCTCGGTGATGAAGGTATAGCTGGGATCTTTAATTCTTTTAATGCTTTCATTGTTGTAATATTTCCATCTACAACAACTGATTTTTCTGTGTCTTTAAATGTATATAAGCCAAGTGGTAAAGATACGTCCGATCCTTTAATTACATTTTTTACAGTATCTTCACTTAAACCTAATTCTTTCATCTTATCTTTCTTGAAGACAAGTTGTACTTCATCTACTTGTTGACCTGAAATTTGAACAGATGCAACCCCATCAAGTCCTTTTAATCCGGGAACAACATTTTTTTCTACATTTTCAGTTAAGGCAGCTAAAGATTCATTTTTACTTGCTACGCTTAACGAAATAACTGGAAAGGCATTGAAGTTTACACGTGAAACTTTCGGGTCTTTTACACCTTCTGGGAGTTTCACATTTGTGAGAGCTTCTTTAATTTCTGTTTCAGCCTTTTCCATATTTTTATCAAAATCATATTCTACCTGAATAGAAGATGCGTTTTGAAAAGATGATGAACTAACAACGTTTACACCACTTAAATTTTGTAGTTGCTCTTCCATCGGTTTTGAAACTTTGTCAGCTACTTCTTCTGGTGTAGCACCAGGATAAACCGTAGTTACTGTTACAACAGGTGTTGTAATATCAGGAATTGTTTCCAGCTTCATATTCAGCCCAGAATAAATACCTGCAATGGTAACAATAATGGTTAGTAGCCAAACTGCGAACTTATTTTTTAACGAGAAATTAATGATTTTGTTCATGTTTGCGCTCCCTTTGTATTGTATTGACCAACTGGTCAGTCTAATACATAATATAACTGACTGATTGGTCAGTCGTCAATGAAAAGGGATGGTATAATAAAGTGAAACTTTAATCAGTGGGGATTTTACTGTCCTTAAATAGCGAGATATATTTATGATAAGATGCGAGATTAAATTTAGGAGAGACATGATATGAAAGAAAAAGAGCGTTTAATTATAGAGATGGCCATGAAGTTATTTGCGACTAAGGGTGTAAATGCGACATCAGTACAGGAAATTGTGACAGCTTGTGGCATATCTAAGGGTGCTTTCTATTTATACTTTAAATCGAAAGATGAGCTTTTATTAGCGACACTTCGATATTACTATGACAAGATTCAAAATAAAATGCTGGATATTGAACAAGAATCGTTATTGCCGCGTGAAAAATTTGCAAAGCAATTGCATTGCCAGTTTAACGATATACAAAAGCATAAAGAATTTATTATTATGCATGCGAGGGAAAATGCTATACCTTTTAATAAAGAAGTAGAAGAGTTTATGATGAGGATGAAGTTAGAGTCTCACGCATTTTATCGGAATAGTTTATTGTCTATTTATGGTGAAAAGGTTATGCCTTATTTATTAGATTTAGTCATTATGGTAGAAGGCATATGCCGTGGATATTTAGAACTAATCATTTTACAAGCACCGGAAATTGACTTATCTTATGTTTCTGCTTTTATTTTGAAAAGAGTAGATGATTTAGTAGGTGGATTGGTAGAATCTTCGGAAGAACCTGTGTTACATGAAGAAAAGCTTGGGGAATTTCTTTGCAAATCAGAGCTTATTAAGGAGCAGGTTAAGGAACATTTTTTAAAAGAAATTATTGTTTTTAAACGCACATTAGCTGATCAACTAGAAGATGAGGAATTGCTTGTTACGTTAGATGTTTTGGAGGCAGAAATGAAATTGCAAAATCCAAGGATCCCGGTCATTCAAGGGATGTTATCTAATTTAGAGATATATCCAAATTTAAAAGAATTTCGTTTGAGGATTATGGGGTATTACAATATAAAAAGGTAACAATGATGGTTTTCATTGTTACCTTTTTTATTATGCATTCACTTTTTCTTTTGTTTGTGTAGTCTCTTCTTGCTCAATATTGATTGTTTCTTTTACGATATAAATCGGACGGTTTTTACTCTCGTCATAAATACGAGCAATATATTGGCCAACGATTCCAAGACCAAGTAACTGAATACCGCTAAAGAATGTAATAGCAACCATAATAGATGCCCAACCTGTTTGCGTACCAGTGCCAATAATTTTTACAGTAATTGTATATAGTAAGACGATTATTGAAATAAGAACTGATAATAAGCCTAAAGTCATAACGATACGTAATGGTTTTGTTGAAAATGCAATAATGCCATCTGATGCAAATTTAATCATTTTCTTTAATGGATATTTTGTTTCACCAGCAAAACGCTCATCGCGTTCATATTCAACATATGTTTGACGGAAGCCAACCCAAGACATCATACCGCGGATGAAGCGATTTCGTTCAGTCATTTGATTGAAAACATCAGCTACTTTGCGATCGATGATTCGGAAATCACCAGTATCTTTTGGGATATCGATATCAGACATGTAGTTTAAGAATTTATAGAAATATTTAGCTGTTAAAAGTTTAAACCAAGTTTCACCTTTACGTTGTTTACGTTTCGCATAAACAACTTCATATCCTTCTTCCCATTTTGCAATAAGTTCAGGAATAACTTCAGGTGGATCTTGTAAGTCTGCATCGATAATTACAATAGCGTCACCTTTTGCAGCAGCAATACCAGCTGTAACAGCTATTTGGTGTCCAAAGTTACGTGCGAAATTAACGATTTTTGTACGGTAATCATTTGCTGCAATCTCAGATAAGATTTCCATTGTACGGTCTGTGCTACCGTCGTTTACAAAGACAAACTCGTAATTAATATCATTTTGAAGCATAACGGACTTTAAACGGTTATAACATTCCTGTGCTACTTCTTCCTCGAAGTACATAGGAACTACAACCGAAATTAATTTTTGCATGTTGTATCCTCCGTATTTTTAATAAGTTGTTCAAATTTAATTAGTAGCCTTTTCAGTTTGGTTGAATGTCCAAATTTTATTAAGGACAAAATTGATAACCATTCCGACACCAATTGCAAAAATTTGTGCAATTAACGCATTAAAGGTAAGTTTATCTACTAATATAAATAAACATAATGTATTAAAAGCAAATACAATTAAATTTACAGTTAGAAATTTAAAGAACATTGACGTGCTTTTATTATTAGGTTTAAACACCCAATTTTTATTCCAATAGTAGCTATTGGCAACACCAATTGAATAGGCAATGGTATTTGCAATAAGGTAGTTCATCCCAAATTTTAATAATATCCAAAAGCTAATAATTGTAATAAGCGTATTAAAGATTCCTACTAAACCAAACTTTAAGAGTTTCTCCATAATAGTATCCTCATCTTTATAAAATATATAAACAAAATAGGAAATGCAGAAAGATTATTCATACATAACAACTATCAATTATAGCATAGTTTATATTGAAGTGTTAATGAAATTGAGTAGATCTAATGTTTCGGTAATTTAAACTTGTGGATATTTAATTGAACGTAGTATTTCTATGTATATTTATTAATATAGTTGCTTATTCGGTTAATTAGTTACAGGGAGTTGAATATGGAAATATCAAAATGATTCATGTATAGTGATGTGTAATGAGGTTTGTACGTCATTATTGAGGATATTTGAATACTTATACAGAGTACAATGAAAATAAGAATGTTTTTGATTTTCATTGTAATTGATTAATTATAAAGTTCTTCAGTTTTATACAGTATATAATGATGTTTTTGTACCAACGTTTAAAGGAGTAGATTGTATTGGAATTATTTTTAAAAGGGTTATCGACTCTTTCTACACGGGCAGTATACATGATATATATCTTTTTTGCCTCAATATTAATTATGAATTATTTTTCAGATACGCAAAAATATAATTACACAATGATAGTAACTGGGGTCATATTTTTAAGTACAATGGGGTCCTATATACTTAGAAAGGGTTCTTTATATTTAGAAAAATTCAATGAGAAAAAATGCTTTTTTGTGTTAGTAATTATTTGCTTAGCAGTTAAATTAACGTGGGTTCTTACATACAAAATTGAGCCGTTGGTTGATTATGCTACTTTTTATTATACTGCAGAAGCATTAAGTAAAGAATTTGTTATTGATAATAATTATATTGCATTATTTCCGCATATTTTTGGTTACGCCTCATTTTTAAGTGTGTTCTTAAAAATATTTGGAGCTAGTTATATGGTAGCGCCTATTGTAAATGTTGTTTTAACTACAATATCAATGGGATTAATATATGTTATATCTAGAAAAATTGGTGGAGTTAGAACAGCAATAACAGCTAGTATTTTATGGATCGTATTGCCTTCACAAACTATTTATAACATGTTTGCATTGTCAGAGCCGTTGTATTGTACAATACTATTATTAATTTGGACAGTTATGATAAGTGTTCATGAGAAGATTCACAATATGAGTATAAAAAAATTACTTGTGTATTCGATTTTATTAGCGGCACTACTTGCCTTAATGAATATGGTACGACCAATTGCAGCTGTTCCAATTATAGCCTTAGTCATATGGTTATTTATTATTAACACGAAGCACATAGGAAATAAAAAAATATTATTACATAAGGTAGTATATGTAGGGGTTATCGTTGTTGGATATGTTATTTTTTCCTCGGCGAGCAATCAGTATATAACATTACGTTTAGGTGAAGAGATAGCATCAGCTCCAGGCTATAATATTTATGTAGGATTTAATCAGGAAGAATCCGGGAAATGGAACATGCCAGATGCAGAATTATTGTTTGAGTATAATAATAAACCAGGGTGGACCGCTGAGGATGCCCAGCAAAAAATGCTAGAAGAGGCGAAAAACAGAATATTAAGCGACAATATCGATTTTATGAAATTATTTTCAGATAAATTCTTTGTCTTTTTAAGTGAAGATAGTGCGGCAGTTTCTTACGCCGAGCCTGTACTAGATAATGTAGTAAGATATACCGTGGCATCTAATATTTTTTATTACTTCTTAATTGTGACCTCAATATTAGGTATCTTAATAATGATAAAAAATAAAACTAAATCTATTCTATTTATGATTTGTTTATATACAATAGGGTTAACAATAGCGCAGTTATTAGTAGAAGTGGCATCAAGATATCGTTATTCGGCTACAATACCTATGATAATTTTGGCTGCCTTTGGTATAAATTACGCTTACAATAAAAAAGAAAATATAGATATAAATAAAAAGGCATGAGCTCGGTATTGCAACGGGCTCATGCCTTTTTCTATTTTATTTTCATTTATTTTGATAATTAAATCCCCGTTGATTAAAGTTTCACTTTATACTTTTGAGGTCTTTCTGTTCGATATAAATCGATAGCATAAATATAGACCGTAACTTTGAAGAATTGTAAAGCTAGGAATGATGAAGTACCGGTATCTTGTTTGGTATTCGATTAAGAAATGAACAGTTACGTAACCAATTATCAATAATAAAAATAGTGTATAATGCGTGTTATTTTGCTTAGTCAATATGAGATAAAGAAGCGCTAATGTGCTAAAGAGCATAGCTGTAATGTACATATACTTTTCATATTTCGTAAGGTCATCTTTTAAAGTAATCATATCATTATCTGTGTCCCCTAGTGTCAGTAAACTCCATAATGGAGCGGAGTCGTAATCTGCCCACATGAGTGTGAACTTATCACCAAATAAAGATAAAACTTTTTGTGGATCAGCCAGTCGCTCTTGAATCAGCTTCTTTTCAGCAGCTTTGCGTTCTTCACCGATTTCAAGGGACATAATATATTCTGCATCCGCTGCAGAATAGCCACCCTTTGTTTCGTGGTTAAACCCTACTGTGAATTTCCAGAGAGGGTCACGGTTAGATAGTGGATATTGTGTAATTCCAGCAGATATAAATGAATAACTTATAATGTAATGTACAAGGTAAAATACGACGAAAATTCCACAAAGTTTTTTAATGGAAGTGAAAATATCTTGTTTTGATTTCCCTAATATACCTTGTAAAAAGACATAAATGGTTACTGCAATTAGGATGATAGCACCAAGCGGGCGCATGATATCCCCTAAAGAAAGCGAAACCCCTATAAAAATCCACATATATTTATGGCTTAGGCCTTTTGTAATTAATAAATAAAACCCAAGATAAAATAAGAATGTAGCCAGATGTTGATTTGTTAGGACTGAGCTTAATACGATGCTTGGGATATATATTGCATATAGTAAACCAGCCACACGTCCGGACCACTCATTAAATATGTGAGAAGTTATTTTGTAAACGAGTAATGTTGTTCCTGTGCAATATAATACGTTTAAGAACTTTAGAAGGAAGGTTCCTTCACCAAATAAATTAATAATAAAAGCTTGGTACATTGTAAATCCAAGTTGATAAACCCATGAAGTATAATATGTGCTTTGGGCAAAACTAAAATCTCCTTTAGTTGCTTGCACGGCTCCATTGTACATCATAGCAAAATCCGATTCGACAGGAGTTTGGATATTAAGAACCCAGATTAATCGAATAGAGAAAGCTAAAATAATAAGTGAAATAGTGAATATTAGTTTTGACATATATTTGTTGGAAATATAGCCGATTAATAAAAATAGAAGACCAATTAGAATAATAATTGGGACTATAATAAGTAAACGAGTTTGGGATTGTCCTCTAACTATGTATACGGATTGCCATGTAATAGCTGCAGAAATCATGAGACATAGCACTAACAAGGATTTTACACAAAATGTATTGAGTTTTAGAAAAAATGGACTTTGCATTATAATTAAAAACTCCTTATTGAATTTTATTGCTATTTTAAGGGGAAATCCTTTTACACACTAAGTGTGTAAAAGGATGATTTCAGGTGATTAAGAATTTTCTTGGGCCCATTTTTCTACATCCCAAGTTTTTGTTATCCAATCTTCATAAAAGTCTGGTTCGTGACATACAAGAAGAATTGTTCCTTTGTATGCTTTCATCGCTTTTTTTAGCTCATCTTTTGCTGTAACATCAAGGTGGTTTGTTGGCTCATCAAAGAGTAGCCAGTTACTTTCTTCGCCCATTAGTTTACATAAACGAACTTTTGCTTGTTCGCCACCGCTTAATTGATTCAGTGGACGAGAGATATGTTCGTTTTTTAAACCGCATTTCGCTAACATTGCACGTACTTGATGTTGGTCTAAGCTAGGGAATGTATTCCAAACATCATCAATTGGTGTTATATTATCAGCTTTTACTTCTTGCTCGAAGTATGATGGGTTTAAGAAGTCACCAAGACTTGTTTTTCCGCTTAATGGTTTAATTTTACCTAAAATCGTTTTTAATAGTGTTGACTTACCGACACCATTACATCCAACGATTGCAATTTTTTCACCACGTTCGATTGTCATCGTTAATTTTGGTAATAACGGATGTGTATATCCAATCTCTACATTTTCTCCTTCAAAGACGAATCGGCTACTTGCGCGACTCTCTTTAAATGAGAATTCAGGTTTAATTGCTGTTTCAGGACGATCGATACGTTCCATACGATCGAGTTGTTTTTGACGACTCTTTGCACGACCTGTCGTTGAGTAGCGCGCTTTATTTTTCGCAATAAAATCTTCTTGTTTTTTAATAAACTCTTTTTGTTTTTCGTAAGCATTAATATGCTGATTTTTATTAATTTCCGCTAGTTCTAGGAATTTTTCATATGTCGCTGTATAACGCGTCATTTTTGTAAACTCTAGATGGAAAATAACATCGACACATTTATTCATAAATTCCGTATCATGGGAAATTAATAGGAATGCATGTGGATATTCTTTTAAATAATTTGTTAACCAATGAATATGTTCAACGTCTAAATAGTTGGTAGGCTCATCTAATAGTAGTACTTCTGGTTGTTCAAGTAGTAACTTTGCAAGTAATACTTTTGTACGTTGTCCACCACTTAACGCCGCAACATCACGATCTAGGCCAATTGCGTCAATTCCAAGACCACGTGCTGCTTCTTCAATTTTCATATCTAATAAATAGAAGCCACCTGCTTCAAGGGCATCTTGAATTTCCGCCATTTGCTCAAGAAGCTCCTCTAATTCTTCTGGTGTAGCAGTTCCCATTTTTTCTGTAACTTCATTTAAAGCTTTTTCTTTTTCAAATAAAGGTAAAAACGCATCTGCTAATACGTCACGGATCGTGCGACCAGGTGTTAAAATGGTATGTTGGTCTAAGTAACCGTAATTTGTACCAGGCGTCCATTCTACACGACCTTCGTCATGGATAAGCTGACCAGTAATTATATTCATAAATGTTGATTTACCAACACCGTTTGCTCCAACTAATCCAACGTGTTCCCCTGCAAGTAAGCGCATAGATACATCTTTAAATAATGTACGATCACCAAATGTATGACCTAATTTTTCAACAGTTAATAAGCTCATAATGTCCTCCGTTCATTTCTAAATAGTGTCTTGAATCATGATACTAAATTCTTTGATATAATGCTATCATTTCAAAAATGTATATTTTTGAAAATAGATTTTTGTATTATTCTGGAAGAAAATAAGGGCATTCTGTCTAAAACTCCATATCTATGAGGGGTTAAAAGAAATAATTTTACATACGAATAATAATAGTAAATAAAAAGTCGCTTTCTTTCTCATACATTCGAGAAAGAAAGCGACTTTTATCCCGCATTAACACGCTGTAAAATTTCCGCTGATTAAAGTTTCACTTTATGCTATGTTTTTGCCGAGTTTTTTATTTATAAACTCTAAAAGTAACCTACGTATTTGTGGATCAATGGCAAGGCCGATAATGCCATACAATATACCAGTAAGTGTTAAAGCTACTAGTGGTGGTAAGTTAATTAATATTGTACGGTATAGAACGTAACTAATTATAAATGCGAGACTATTAAATATAATTCCTTTAAATAATAGTTCGAAACCTTTACGGACAAATAAAGTAAATCCAATTAATAAAGTAACTTCAGTAAGGATAGCCGCTACAGCAGCTCCCATCATTCCAAATTTGCTACCTAAGATGATGTAACTTATGATGGCAACAGCCAATCCAATTCCCATTACTGTCGCACGCTTCCACTGTTGTCCAATTGTTGTTAAGTTATCAGCAAGTGGATAGTTGATAGATTGTAAAATGACCATAAAGGCTAAAATTGCAAGTGCACCACCAGCTGGTGCATAGTCTTCACCCAATAAAGTTACAATCCAAAAACTCGGATCAGCAATAAATGGGATAGAAATTCCCATTCCTAAGAATGACATAAGTTTTAATTCGAACTGTGATAGTTTTTTATGTTCATCAATATTCTTTTCATTTCCGAAGGCAAACAATTTTGGATAAAAGGCTGCTGCAATTACACCAGGTATTTGATAAAGTACGGCAGGTATTTTATAGGCAGCCCCAAAGAATCCAACTTGCTCATGTGTTGAAACTTTTTCTAATATAATAGGACCTAACTGCGGTAAAAGCATAATGATAATGCCATTGATTGTGAAAATAAGCAGTTGATCTAAAATTCCTTTGTCCCAGCCTTTATGAACCTTTGTATGGCGGAGTACCATTAAGAAGGCGATAATCCCTGTTACAAGACTGGATATCCCGTACATAGCAGCGACCATCATAAGTGACCATTTAAACGACATTCCTATTAGAAGCGCAGCAGCTGCTGTTATGCCTTGCAGTACAGAAATAATTGCTGTAAATTGCATACGTTCTGTTACTTGGAAATAAGCCATTCCAACGCCCTGTAAAGTTGCTCCAAACATTGTCGGTAGTACAACCCAATATACCATGGCACGTAAGTAGGGATCCGTATAGAAGAACTGAGCAAAAATAGCGAAGAGTACAGAAATTACGACAGCTAATACGAAACGAATACGTAAATAACTACTGATTAATACGCTAATGTTAGCACCGCTTCTTGTTCCTTCACGCATAAACGTATGTGTCAAGCCTGCATCTGTAAAATAACAAATGACAGCGGAAACTGCTAATGCAACTGTAAACATCCCATACTCATCTGGTGAAACATATCTTGCAAAGAGAATCGTCGCAATAGCAAGTACAAATCGAACAGTAATATTTCCTACAAAGAGGTAGGAGGCATTTTTAAGGATATTGTTTGTTTTCATGGAAGAAGACCTTTCTATTCGTCGGGACATACTTGTCCTATTTATAAATTTAATTTGTTTATGGAAAGAATGTTTAAAAGCATATTCTTTTATTTAAGAAAATAAAAATTTGATGCGTACAAACCAAAGCATCGCATATAACTTTTTGCTTCGTTTTCCATTTTTTGAATAGATTTTGCGACAATATTTCTTTATATCGCTTTTAATTAATTGAACCTTTGATTTATCTAATTTAGGGTGTCCTTTAATATATATACAAGCATTGTTAATGACTGTATATGGGAATAGATAAGTTTCAAGGATTTCAATCAGTTCTGTAGAATCATTTGTGATTAAGTCTTTTGATTTATTATGAATCCAATCTTTCATTCGATTAAATACTTCTAATTCTTTTGTTGTTTTTAATTCATAATCTTTATAATTTGAAGAAAGATTTCCTCCTGATAGGATTCGATAATACGTTAAATATTCATCCACATAACATACATTTGTTACACTCATTAATTTAAAAAGAAATTCTAAGTCTTCTCCCCAGCTACATCCTGGTGTAAAACGAATGTTATGATTCATCACGATTGATTTTTTGAAAATCCAAGTACTTGTTTGGGCAAAAACTTGATGTGTTAAGAACGCCTTTGTCATATTCCCTTTTACAAAGTTTGTCGTGTTTTCAACTTTTTCACCAGTTTCTTCGTAAAAGTTCATATATCCACAATAGCAGGCATTCATATTGTTTTTGTGCATGCTTTCCATTTGCTTTTCAATTTTTGTTGAATGCCATAAATCATCACTATCAAGAAAAGAAATATATTCTCCATTTGCATTTTCAATTCCTGTATTACGAGCAACGGAAACGCCTTGATTTTCTTGTAAAATATATTTTATTTGTTCAGGGTATTTTTTCTTGAAATTTTTCACGATAGAAGATGATTGATCTTTACTTCCATCATCAACAATTACAATTTCAATATTTTTATATGTTTGATTCAGTATTGATTCCATCGTCTCTTCAATGTATTTTTCCGCATTATACAGCGGGACAATAACGGAAACGAGTTGAGTTTGTTCCATCATATAATTATTATCTCCTCAAATTTTTTATGTTGTACACTATATAGGCCTTTTGCAAGGAAGAAGATTACAAGAACATCTGTATAAGTTTACCGCATATAAACTTTGTAAATCAACACTATGTATTTTATAAAAAAACCTTCCTTTTTGATTTGTAAAAAGGAAGGTAAATCAGTTATTACATATTCCAAGGTTTACTTAATGTTAATACTTCAGCCATTTCTTTGCTTTTTAAACGTCCTTTTTTTCTATTTTCTGCACGCTCTGAACCAGTTGTGTGTAGCCAATGTTCTTCTTCCGTTTCAGGTAGTACTTGTGGAACAGATGAAGGTTTTCCATCTTTTAACGCAACGAATGTAATGAAACATGTTGCAGCTATTCTCCGTTCGCCTGCTAATAAATTCTCTGCAATTACTTTTACGAACACTTCCATTGAAGATTTTCCTGTATAACATACGAATGCTTCGTAACAAACAGAATCTGATTGGTGAATTGGAGTTAAGAAATCAACAGAATCGATAGATGCCGTTACACAATGTTTACGGCTATGTCTTGCAGCTGCAATTGAAGCGATACTATCAATTTCTGCTAATAATTTCCCTCCGAAAAGTGTTTGATGATTATTTAAATCATTCGGAAAAACACGTGTAGTTTTAATTGCTTTGGATTCTCGCATGAATTTCTTTTCCATATGGTCAGCCCCTATTTTCTGTTTTCAATCAGAATGACATGTATTGTAAATGGAGTACAAAAGTATTAAAAATCTATAGATATTTAATGAAGTAAACAATTCCAGAAGAGGGTTTGCAAAACTTCTGTATTTGTATTCATTTAACTGAAAGAAAATTTATCATATATAAAATGTAGTGTAAAAGAGGATTCGCTTACATTGCAAGTGAAAAAATTAGGACCCTGTATTTGTCATAGAAATTCCCTATCAGCTGTGTGCCTATTCATGATAGAATCGTTTTGTTATGAATGGAAATAGAGGTGCAATGGACATATGAATCATATACAAACAAATTTTTCGTCTTTTTTTAGTAAAATAATGATTGGTGCGATGCTCGCATTTTTTGTTTATAGTTGTTGGTCAGCGTTTGAAACAAGTAAACAATTTTTTGGCGACAGTACAACAAGTGTATCAATCGTATTAGTTATTTTTGTTATTCTCATGCTGTTAGTGGCATCGATTTTACAGTATCGTTTTACAGATAAACAATTTCTTGTTTTTCTTATAAGTACAGCTATAATTGTGAGACTTAGCATGGTTCTATTTGTAGACGTTCCGATAACCGGTGATATGAAAGCAATTTTTGAGTCTGCAAAGCAGATTGCAATTGGTAATAACGTAGAGAACATAGCGCAGTTACCTTTTATTATTTATGAATCAATTATTATTCGTGTATTTGGTGATACAGTATTTGCATTGCAGTTATTTAATATTTTATTTTGCACAGGGACTGCATTTTTCATTTATCGCATTGCAGCAATCGTTTTTGGAGAGGAATGCGGCCGTATTGCGTCTGTATTTTATGCTTTATATATTCCGAATATATTTATGAGTTCCTTATTAACACCGGAATCACTCGCAATATTTTTATTTTATTTGGCTTGCTACATACTTTTATATAAAGGTTTAGATCATCCTTATATGTGGGTACTTTCAGCAATTTTATTTGCATGCAGTAATATGATTTTTCCAATGGGATTATTCCTTCCTATTTTTATTGCTGTATATGTGTTGCTAATTGAAATCTTTCAATCAGCAATGAAGCAAAAAGTACTATTAAAGATGATAGGGATACTTATTCTATTTTATAGTGCTCATTTTGGTGTGAGTTATGGAATTCAGACAATGGGAATGTCACAATATACAATTTCAAATGAGACGTATGTTCAATCAGTTTTAATTGGAAAAGGTAAAAATGAGGAAAAAATAACAAAGAATCAAAGCGTAACAGAGCATATTGATCAAAGGCTAAAAGAGATTGAAGAAGAAAGATTTAAACTTTTAAAGCCGGTAATTAATCAATTCTCAGGTGAGGGCATACATTCTATTCTATTTAAATGTGAAAAACTTATATATATAGCGGTAACATTATTTATGTCTATAGCTTTATTACACTTTCTTATTAAGAAACAACAAAACGAAGGATATATGTTGTTCTTATTGTTAATTAGTGGATACGTATTGTTAAGACTCTTCCAAGTAGATATGACATATTACAACCTTATAGTGCCAGCTTTGTTTATTTTGCAAAGCTTTGGTGTTTATATGAGTTATGTGTATTGTCAAAAAATATTCTTCAGAAAATAAAAAGAATCCAGTTTGGATTCTTTTTTTATGGATGGGAGATGAAGACTAAGAGTCAGCAGAGATGAAAAAATTCTACTGACATAAGCTTTATCCTATCGCTTCAGTTCTAGCTGTAAACTATCAGCTGTTAGAGCCATTTTTGAGGAATCGTCTTGAATTCCTTTCATTACTTGTGAAATGGTTTCTAACTCATTTTCAATTTTTTTATTTTGTTCTTTCGAGTTAGACATGTCTTTTACGATTTCTTGGAAGTATTGATCTGTTGCAGACATACTATCCGTTCCTTCAGATACGAGAGAGCTAATTTGTTTCACTGAAGAAGAGACACGAATAATTTGTTCATTTGTTTTTTCAACGAGCTTTGTAACATTGAATATAGATTCTTTCGTTTGCTCTGATAACTTTCGAATTTCTCCAGCTACAACAGAAAACCCTTTGCCGAATTCCCCAGCACGCGCAGATTCAATTGCAGCGTTTAGTGCGAGTAAATTTGTTTGCTCTGCAATTGATTTTACAATATCTATAATCTCGTTAATTTTGTTAGAAATATCGAGAAGTTCATGAGTATCTGTAATAATCGTTTCCATGTTTGTTTGAATGTATTCCATTCGTTTATTCTGCTGATTTAATTGTTCTTTCCCTTTATTCGCTTTTTCTTCTGATGTTGTAGCTAATGATGTACCTGTTTTGGCAATTTCTACAATTGTTTCAGATTTAGCGGTTAACTGTTGAATAGAAGCGCTCGTTTTTTCAGATACAGATGCTAGTTCTGTTGCAATATGCGTAATGGTCATAGCTGTTATTTCTTTTTCTTTTTCAAGTTCTTTTTGCATTCTTTCATATTCAGATTCATAAGCCGCAATAACGAGTTCTTGTTCAAGAGTAAACAATTTATTTATTACGTTCATGGAATAAGAAAAATCGTCAATTGTTGTAATTTTCGTTTTTAAAATCTTCATGATAGAGCGGAATAATTCTTGATAAGCAGCTGTATACCACTTTCTATGTAACCCAATTTGTACATGCCTTTTTGCAATTCTAACGCGTTGTTCAATAAAATTTTCATGCATATCTCCGCTGAATAATTCTTTTATATGCGTTTTTAAAGTTTGCTTTAATTTTGGAATAGAGCTATAACGTTCAATAATAGTAATTAAATTAGGTTGTTTTGTAATATTGGCATAGAATTTTTCCGTAATCCAATCAATTTCTTCATAAATAAAGGGCTGTAGTACCTTTACGATTTGTAAATCTTCTTTTGAAATATGTAGCATATCCATTTGAATCTGCAGTTCAGAATTAGTAGGCACGTTAAAAGTGATTTTTTGATCCTTACTTAATTCAAGTATACTGGCGTTTGTTTTATTTGTATGTTTTTTAAAAACTCCAAGCATCGTTTTTCCCCCCTGTGTATAAAGCGTTTTCATTTTTTGATTCTAATATAATTATATATTTTTATATGCAATTACTCTATATTAGTGTGTAGAATAGTATATAAATTAAGAGAATTCTATGTAGAATTCTCTTAATGGCCTTTATTAATTTTAGCATGTGTTTTAAAGAAAACTGGGAAATGTACATTATATATTACAGTGACAACACGAATAATGAATGTTACTAATAAACAGACATAGAAAGCTAATACGTGTGCCCCCATTGCATATGTGATTAGGAAACTAATTGCTCCTAAAATAGAAGCGATTGCGTAAATCTCTTTTCGGAATACGTAGGGGATATCTTGAGCACAAATGTCACGCAAAATACCGCCTCCAATACCTGTAATGACTCCCATTGAAACAACTAAAAATGAGGCGTCAACATGATGTGACATTGCCGCATTTGCACCAATAGCTGTAAAAACACCTAAGCCAACAGCATCAGAAAGCATAATAACGACTTGTAGTTTATTGATACGCTCAAAAAACATACAAGTAAATAATGCTGATAATACGCTTACGAAAAAGTAAATGGGTTTAACAAATGCGACAGGAGGCAGGTTACCGATCATAATATCACGAATAATACCGCCGCCGAGCGCAGTAGCTACAGCTAAACAAAGGACACCGAATAAATCTAAATCTTTTTTTAAACCAACTAATGTACCGGAAATAGCAGCGGCGATAATGCCAAGAAACGTAAATATGTCGATTAATAACATTGCTGTAATCCCTTCCTCCTAAAGATGTTCCAGAGAAAAAATATACACTAAAGTTATGTAAATAACAATGCATTTTCGTTACATGTAGAAAAAAAGAAAAAATGGGGAAAGAAAGCGCTTGAAAATGCAAATATGCTTTTTTCTATAAGGTAAGATTGGGGAGAAATGTGAGACGTTTAATTAAAAAATATATGTTATAATAAATATTTGAGATGAGAAAAAAATATTAACAGTATAGATTGAAATTAGGTAATAGTTATGGAGGTTCTAGATGTTAAGCGAAAATAGTAAAAGTAATAAATTTGAAAATTTCCTACTAATCTTTATTTTGCTGCAACCAATTTTAGATTTGCTCACGGCATTCTGTATAATGGTTTTAAAAATTGATACGACCATTGGAGTTATTACACGCTTATTCGTTATGTTCCTAAGCGGGATATATATTTTAATTCAAACGAAGAAACAAGGAAATATAAAATATATATTGTATATAATTTTAGTAGGAATAGTCTTCACCATCGGATTGGTAAATAATAAGCTTACAAAAGATCCTATGGTACTTTCAGAGGAAATTAAGTTTATAGCAAAAGCTTTATATCCGTTTGTTATGCTTACTTGTTATGTATTTGTATTTAAGTCCTTAAAAGAAAAAGGTCATTCAAAAATGCGTGACTATATTACGTATGCATCATTAATTATTGGAATAGTAATGGTAGTTTCGATTGCAACTGGAACAGATTACAATAACTATGAATGGTTAAAATTAGGATCACGCGGTTGGTTTTATGCAGGTAATGAGTTAGGATCTATTTTAGCCATCATGTGTCCGATTGTTATTTTATATTCAATTGAAAAAACAAAAAGTATGAGCAAAATATACTATTGGGTTCCTTCTATTTTAGTTGTTTTTTCATTATTTGCAGTTGGTACGAAGGTTGGTATAGGAGCAATCTATGCAACAATGGCTATTGCAGTTGTTATGTGCTTTATTCAAGCCTTTATGCAAGGTAAAAAAGGAAAGAAAAATATATATTTATTAAATGGTTTTATTGCAATGACTGTTTTTGTGGGAATCATGGCATATACACCTTTTTCGCCATTTCTAAAAAATATGGGGATTCATGTTCAATTAATTGAAGAACAACAGACAGCGAAAAAGGAAGAGAAAGAGAAAAAGAAAGAGGAAGCTAAAGAGCATAAACCTCCTGTTACAGAAAAAGAAAAAGTTAAAGAAAAAGAAAAGGAAAAAGTTGCAGAGAAAAAAGAAGAAACGCAAGCTATTATTTTCAGTGGGCGTCAATTATTTGAACAAATGTATAAAGATTTCTATAAAGAAGCCCCAATGTCTCAAAAATTATTAGGTATGGGTTATGCTGGTAACTATAAAGCAGAGCCGAAATTAATTGAACGTGATTTTCACGATTGGTTCTATTCTTTCGGAATCATAGGGTTCATTTTATTTGTAATTCCATTCCTATATTTTGGCATTAAATTTATTGCATGCATATTTACTAAATTTAAACAAATATTCACCGTAAAATATGCAATGGTGATTGCAGCGATACTTCTCGGATTAGGTATCTCATTTATAGCTGGTCATATTTTAATGTCACCTGGAGTGAGTTTCTTCTTAGTATTAATCATGGCATATTTAATAGTTGACTTGGAAATTGAATGATAGAAAAATAAAAGCTAGCATATGTTAGCTTTTATTTTGTTATAGTAAATAAAAAGAAAAAATGGGGGATGTAAGAAATGAAAGTGTTGCATATGAATGCTGGTGCAGAAGAAGGTGGGGGGAAAACGCATATTATTTCACTTTTATCTCAATTTTCAAAGGAAGAAGTGGAATTAATGGTATTTGAAGAAGGTGCGATTGCTAGAGAGGCGAGAAACCTTGGTATTCAAGTGCATGTTTTTACCCAATCATCTCGGTACGACCTATCAATTCTTTCAAAAATAAAGGCATTTATTAATGAAAATCAATTTGACATTGTGCATACACATGGCGCACGAGCAAATTTCTATCTCTCCCTCTTGAAAAAAGGTATAAAAGCGAAATGGATAATGACTGTCCACAGTGATCCAACTTTGGATTTTATGAAGAGGGGATTAAAAGGATGGGTATTTACGAAGTTAAATTTACGTTCTTTCAGGAAGGTAGATTTATTCTTTGCAATTACGGAAAACTTTAAGAGAAACATAATAAAACTAGGTGTACCAGAAGAGAAGATTTGTACAGTTTATAATGGAATCGAGTATGATAATACTCCAGCAAAACCTTATGATAAAAGTGAATTTGGCATTGATGAAGGAGTATTTACAGCTGTTCAAGTAGCGCGTCTTCATCCTGTTAAAGGTCATGATATTTTATTTGAAGCGTTACAAAAAATTAAAATTCCAAATATAAAGGTGCTCTTGCTGGGTGATGGACCTATAGAAGCAGAATTAAAAGAGATGGTGAAACAAAAGGGCTTAGAGGATAAGGTGATTTTTCTAGGTTTTCGTACAGATTCAAAAGAATTATATGCATCTGCACACATTAATTTGTTAACCTCTTATAGCGAAAGCTTCCCTCTTGTTTTATTAGAAGCGGCTAATCAACGCTTAACATCTATTGCAACAAATGTAGGTGATATGAAGAAGTTAATAGTTGATGATACGTATGGATGGATTGTACCGATTGGTGATGCGGATTCGTTAGCAAACGCGTTAGAAAATGCTTATGAAAAATGGTTGAATGGTGAATTAGAAGCGATGGGAAATCGTTTATATACTCATGCATCTACTCATTTCTCGCTAAAGAATTTGTATGAAGATACTTATAATGCATATAAAAAACTTTTACTGAAATAGAGAGGATAGTTAATCATGGAAGTAAAAACGGTTGATATTCTAGGTGTTCCTTTTTCTACAATGACAATGGATGAAACGATCCAATATTTGAAGGGACAACTAGAATTGGAGCGAACTCATACTTTTCAGGTAGTAACAGCAAATCCTGAAATTGTTATGTGTGCAAAAAAGGATGAAACATTCCATAAAACATTATTAAATACAGATTTAATTACACCTGACGGTATTGGAGTTGTAAAAGCAAGTGGTATGTTAGGTACACCTGTAAAGGAACGTGTAGCAGGTTTTGATTTAATGTGTAATCTATTTGCAAAGTTATCAGAGGAGAATAAACCGGTATCTGTTTTCTTACTTGGTGCAAAACCGCATGTTGTACAAGCTGCAGCAGATCATTTAACGAAGACATATTCAGCAGTATCTATTGTGGGTACACAAGATGGGTACTTTAAACAAGAAGAAGAAGAGAGTATCGTTTCTCGTATTCAAGAAGCAAAACCAGATTTATTACTTGTCGCGCTTGGTTTCCCAAGACAAGAGAACTTTATCCAAACTAATAAGCATCGTTTAGAAACGAAGATGGCTGTTGGAGTGGGCGGAAGTTTAGATGTATGGGCTGGAGAGGTAAAACGTGCACCAAAATGGATTCAAGCAATTAACTTAGAATGGTTTTATAGATTGTGTAGTAATCCAACGCGCTGGCGTCGTCAGTTAGTATTAGCGGAATTTTTAAAAGAAGTCATGCGTTCGAAAAAGTAGCGGAATATCGCTACTTTTTTATTTGGTCATTTTTAATAAAGTGAGGTTTTGCTCATCCACCACTGATAGTTAACCCTCACCAATTGGACGTTTAATGGCAGTTGGTCTTCAATTTAACTTTTTTGTTTCAGCTGAATTTTGAGGTGGGAGTCTTACTGCCCTCAAATAGTGTGATAAGTATTTTACTTTTGGGGAATGATGAAGGAGAATTTTTTGAACGAAAGTATTTTACTTATACAATTCACACATGTAAAATGATGTGTAAAGACAGCTGTGTAAGGAGGACTTCTTGTGGGCAAGGTGAAAGAAATTTCGAAGCGAAAGCTACTTGGTATAGCAGGGCTTGGATGGTTATTTGATGCAATGGATGTTGGAATGCTTTCATTTGTAATGGTAGCACTGCAAAAAGATTGGGGATTAAGTACGCAAGAAATGGGTTGGATAGGCAGCATTAATTCGATTGGTATGGCAGTCGGAGCACTCGTTTTTGGAATACTATCAGATAAAATAGGGCGGAAATCAGTCTTTATTATTACATTATTACTATTTTCTATCGGTAGTGGTTTAACTGCTTTAACGACGACACTTGCGATGTTCCTTGTGTTACGATTTTTAATTGGTATGGGGCTTGGCGGAGAGCTTCCAGTTGCGTCTACATTAGTATCAGAGAGCGTTGAAGCGCATGAACGTGGCAAAATAGTTGTGCTATTAGAAAGCTTTTGGGCAGGTGGATGGCTAATTGCAGCTCTTATCTCGTATTTTGTTATTCCGAAATATGGTTGGGAAGTTGCAATGGTATTGAGCGCGGTTCCAGCACTATATGCTTTATATTTAAGATGGAATTTGCCGGATTCTCCGAGATTTCAAAAGGCTGAAAAAAGACCATCTGTTATCGAAAATGTAAAGTTAGTTTGGTCTGGTGAATATCGTAAGGCAACAATTATGTTATGGATTCTATGGTTTTCTGTTGTCTTTTCTTACTATGGGATGTTCCTTTGGCTACCTAGTGTAATGGTATTAAAAGGATTTAGTTTAATAAAAAGTTTTCAGTACGTACTTATTATGACGTTAGCTCAATTGCCAGGATATTTCACGGCTGCTTGGTTTATTGAACGACTTGGTCGTAAGTTTGTTTTAGTTACGTATTTAATCGGTACAGCATGTAGTGCTTACTTGTTTGGAGTGGCGGAGTCATTAACGGTATTAATCGTAGCAGGCATGTTACTATCCTTCTTTAATTTAGGTGCTTGGGGTGCATTATACGCTTATACACCGGAACAGTATCCAACGGTTATTCGTGGTACAGGTGCAGGGATGGCAGCAGCATTCGGTCGTATTGGTGGTATTCTTGGGCCGCTATTAGTAGGATATTTAGTTGCTTCACAGGCTTCACTATCACTAATATTTACGATTTTCTGTGGATCAATTTTAATTGGCGTAGTTGCTGTAATTGTACTTGGGCAAGAAACGAAGCAACGAGAATTAGTATAAGGTGAAAGTTCAATCGGTGAGGGATTTATCCCTCGCTGAGCCAGCACCAATTGTGTTTTTGGGGGAAGTAACACTCATTTCTTCGCATTCAGTGAGTGTTACTTCCTACAAATAATGGAATAAAAGGGCAGGGGAACCGTCGTGGTTTCCTTTTTTCTGTTTTTTTAGATAAATAATGGTATAGTAAGAAAAAGGGAATGTTTCTTATAAAAGCGAATGTATACAACAAGACATATGGACAAAAGAATTAGGTGGTTGAAGAAATGAAAATTTTACTGATCATGGAAGAAGCAGAAGCGCGAAGAAGTTTAGCTGAAAAATTTACTGAAAATATAAGGAATGTAGAATGTTTTGAAGCGAATACGGGAACAGAATCATTATTTATCATGAAAAAGCATACACCAGATTTTGTTTTCTTGAATTCAAAATTACTAGATGGAACTGGTTTTGAATATGCGAGTTTATTACGGGAAGTAAATTGTTATACGAAATTGATTTTTATGGGTGAAGATATAGAAGAGTCGATTACGGCATTTCGTTTTCAAGCATTCTATTATTTACTACGCCCATTTCGCGAGGAAGATTTGCAATTCCTTTTATATAGAATGTGTAAAGAGCAAGGCGAGAAAGCAAAGAGTTATTTGCGAAAACTACCGATAGAAGGTCAAGAGGGAATTCGGTATATTTTCCCTGAAGATATTGTATATGTAAGCAAAAATAAGGAAAACAAAACGGTTTCAATTTATACAACAAATAATCAGTATATTTCAACATATACACTTCAAGAGCTGGAAAATAAGCTAAATGTATATGATTTTTTACGTGTGCATAAAAGTTATTTAATTAATATGTCATATGTACAAGAACTAAAACCTTATTATAATGGCACATATAATCTGTATTTAGATAAATATGATGAGCAACCGATTCCAGTTAGTCGTAATTATGTGAAACGACTTCGAAATAAGATTGAATTATAGTAGGTAATGCGAATTTTTTAACATGATAAACTAAAAATCCTTCATGATAAGGAGGATTCAAATTAAATATTCAGAAAATTTAGTACAATCCCACTAAGCGATAGTATTGGGGGGATTGTATGTGAAAACATTGAAGTCGATTTTACTATGGGGAGTTATTGCAGCAGTAGGCGCAGGTGCTTTTGGTGTAATAGCTTTATCACAAGGTGAAACTATTAATGCCGTGTGGCTCTTAGTAGCTGCGGTATGTGTGTATGCAGTTGCTTACCGCTTTTATAGTAGATTTATAGCGAGAAAGGTATTTGGTTTAGATAATAATCGGCAAACGCCAGCCCATACATTAAACGATGGAAAAGATTATGTTCCGACAAATAAGTGGGTATTATTTGGGCACCATTTTGCAGCAATTGCTGGGGCAGGCCCTTTAGTAGGACCGATTTTGGCAGCGCAAATGGGATATTTACCAGGGACAATATGGATTATTGTTGGGGTAGTTGTCGCTGGAGCTGTACAAGATTTTGTAATTTTATTTGCTTCGATGAGACGGAATGGTAAATCTTTAGGAGAAATGATTAAAGATGAGATCGGTCCTGTTACAGGGCTTATTGCAATGATAGGCATTTTAGGCATTATGATTATTTTATTAGCGGTATTAGCATTAGTGGTAGTAAAGGCGCTTGTCGGAAGTCCTTGGGGAATGTTTACAATAGCAGCAACGATTCCTATTGCTATTTTAATGGGAGTGTACATGCGCTACATTAGGCCTGGCCGGGTTGGAGAAGGGTCAGTAATCGGAATTATTCTACTTATACTGTCTCTTATTGGAGGACAGTATGTAGCAGAGCATCCAACGCTTGCAAGCATGTTCACGTTTAGCGGTGAAACGATTGCTATTATGCTTATTGTATATGGATTTATCGCATCGGCCTTACCAGTTTGGATGCTTTTAGCACCACGTGATTATTTAAGCACATTTTTAAAAGTCGGAACAATTGTTGGATTAGCAATTGGTATTTTAATTGTAGCACCAGATTTACAAATGCCAGCAGTTTCGAAATTTATCGATGGAACAGGTCCTGTTTTCTCTGGAAACTTATTCCCATTCTTATTTATTACAATTGCTTGTGGTGCGGTGTCTGGATTCCATGCTCTCGTTTCATCAGGTACGACACCAAAGATGATTGAACAAGAGGCACACGCACAGCCAATCGGTTATGGGGCAATGTTAATGGAATCATTTGTAGCCGCGATGGCGATGATTGCAGCTTGTGTATTAACACCAGGAACTTATTTTGCGATTAATAGTCCCGCAGCACTTATCGGTACGGATGTCTCGCAGGCAGCTCAAGTTATTTCCTCATGGGGATTTGCTATTACACCAAATGAACTAAAAGATCTCGCTGTAAACGTTGGAGAGCAAACAATTTTATCACGCACAGGTGGTGCACCAACGTTAGCGATAGGTATGGCGTATATTTTCTCACAAGTAATAGGTGGAACAGCGATGATGGCATTTTGGTATCATTTTGCAATCCTCTTTGAAGCTCTATTCATTTTAACGACAATTGATGCTGGAACGCGTGTAGGCCGATTTATGATTCAAGATATTTTAGGACATGTATATAAGCCATTTGGGAAAACGGATTCTACATTAGCGAATGTGATAGCTACAACGTTATGCGTATTAGGATGGGGTTATTTCTTATACCAAGGGGTAGTTGATCCGCTTGGTGGAATTAATACATTATGGCCACTTTTCGGTATTGCAAATCAAATGTTAGCAGGTATTGCATTATTACTTGGAACGACAATTTTGTTTAAAATGGGGAAAAAGGCATATGTTTGGGTGACACTTATTCCAACTGTCGGATTGCTTATTGTAACGATGACGGCGGGTTATCAAAAGCTATTTCATGAAAACCCTAAAATAGGATTTCTATCTCATGCAAAGGTATTTCAGGGAGCATTAGATGAGGGAAAAGTGTTAGCACCAGCTAAAAATGTCGCTCAAATGAAACAAATTATTTTCAATGATTATATTGATGCAGCGCTTTGTGGGATTTTTATGATAGTTGTAATCGCTGTATTAATTTCTGCAATTCGAATTTGGATTCAAGTATTAAGAAATAAGCCGATGCCGTTAAAAGAGGCGCCATATATTTCTAGAGATGAAAGTGAGTCGAGGAACTATTATGCTTAAAAGACTGCGGCAAGTATGGGGAAAAAGGAAACACTTTATTAGTTTACTCGTTGGGGTACCAAGCTATGAAACATATGTAGAGCATATGAAAAAGCATCATCCAGAAGAAGAGGTTGTATGTCAAAAGCAATTTTTTGCTGAGGCGCAAGAAGCTAGGTTTAATGCAAAAGGCGGAAAGATATCACGTTGCTGTTAACAAAAAAGGACGAATTTTCGTCCTTTTTTATTTTTTGCTGTTTCACGTGGAACAGCAAAAAATAAATAAAAGCTTTGGGAATTATAGGGATTTCGTATACAATAAAATAAGGAAAGTGATAGATGGAAAAGTAGGGAGATTATTTTATGTTAAGGGATCTATTTGTAAACACAACAATTATTCTTTCCTTTATTTTTATTGGAGGTCAGCTTTTAAGAGACAAGCCATTAAAAGAAGGGTTCTCTTTTTGGCAGAAATGTGTAGTAGGTGTTTTTACTGGAATATTAGGTATATTACTAATGTATTTCGGTGTTCATGTTGGTACTATCCTATTGGATTTACGCTACTTAGCCGTCATTCTAGCCGTTATAATTGGAGGACCAATAGCGAGTACTATAGCTGTTAGTATGATTTTAGTAACTAGATTATTATTTATGGATTATTCATTAGCTTCTCAAGTAGCTTTTTATACAATCATTGCGATAGGGATAGGTAGTATCTTTATTTCGCGTATGAAGCTTTCTTTAGCAGAAAAGTGGGCATGGTTACATACATATATTTTATCTATTCTAATCCCAGCGCTATATATATGGTTAATTCAAGACATCCGCATAGTGGGATTATATTTATTTTCTAGTATTGTTACAGGATATATCACGTTTTTTAGTGCAAATTACGTATTGCAATCTAATGAGTTATTTCAAACGATGAAGCAATACGCAACGGTAGATGCATTAACAGGTCTAGGAAACGTAAGGCAATTTGATTTAGAGATGAATCGTCATATTAGTAATAAACGTATGAAAAATGATTCACTTTGTTTACTACTTATCGATATTGATCACTTTAAGCATGTAAATGATACGTATGGACATCCTGCAGGAGACGAAGTATTAAAACAAGTAGGGCGTATTTTAAGAGAAATTTCAACATTTCCGGATTTGACTTTTCGAAAGGGTGGAGAGGAATTTGCACTTTTGATACCGAAGAGGGAAATAGCTTATGGAATTTGTATGGGGGAGAAAATTCGTACAGCTGTTGAAAAACATTCATTTCAATTGTTAGATGGAACAAAAATAAAAATTACGGTTTCAGTAGGGATTTCAGAGTTTGAGTCATCACCAAATCAATTTATTCAAGCAGCTGATGATGCATTATATTACTCTAAAAGAAATGGAAGAAATCAGGTCAGTTCTGCATCTTAAAGGTAAGATGACCAGAAGATGTAAAGCCCCATAAAAATACCCACAGAGGCAATGTAAGAACTCTGTGGGTATTTTTATTCATATGTTAGACAAGTTCTTTTGATGCAACGAATTTACGATATGCACCGTGATGTGTTGGGCCTACGTATTCGTTGATCTTGAATGAATAACGGATAGCAGCTGTGATAAACTCTTTAGCAGTTTTTACCGCTTCTTTCACAGGTTTTCCTTTTGCAAGTTCTGCTGTGATAGCAGCAGAATATGTACAACCTGCGCCGTGTGTATTTGTCGTATCAATTTTTTCTGATTCTAGAAGATTGAATGTTTCTCCATCATATAGGACGTCGATTGCAGTTTCCGTACCAAGCTTACTTCCGCCTTTAATTAGGACATATTTCGCACCTAAAGCATGGATTTTCTTCGCTGCTTCTTTCATGTCCTCAAGAGAATTAATTTTCACACCGCTTAATTGGTAAGCTTCAAATAAGTTTGGCGTTACAACTAATGCTTTTGGCACAAGAACGTCACGTAAGCAGTCATTTGTTTCAGGATGTAATGCTTCATCAGCACCTTTACATACCATAACAGGGTCAACTACTACATTTTTGAAATTATGTTTTTCGATTGTTTCAGCAACCATTTCAATAATTTCTACTGATCCAAGCATACCCGTTTTTAAAGCATCTACTCCAACACCGTCAATTGTTGTTTCTAATTGTGGTTTTAATGTAGAAGCTGGGATTGGGAATACGTTATGTGCCCAACCGTTATGTGGATCCATCGTTACGATTGTCGTAAGAGATGTCATTCCGTATACGCCAAGTTCTTGGAATGTTTTTAAATCTGCTTGTATACCAGCACCGCCACTTGTATCAGAACCAGCGATAGTAAGTGCTTTATTTAATGTCATTATGAAAGCCCCCTCAAGTGATATAATGAAAACTATGTTTTCACCATTATATCAATGTTACGAATAAGTACAAAGTGAAAAGTAGATGATTTATTTTAGGAGCTATTTAAAATTTTGCGTGTAGGAGACTGATTATGTTTCGAGATAATCGCACAAATGAATTAGTTATATTAAAAGAAATTGCAGAGACACTAAATACATCAAATGATACATACCATGTATTGCAAGCGGTGCTAGAAAAATTGCTTAGTGTAACAGGTTTAACGACAGGATGGATTTTTCTTGCGGATGAAAATGGGAAGTATACGAAGTTGATTGATTACCAGTTGCCAGAGGCACTTACATATGAAAATAAACGTCCGATGTGTGAAGGGGAATGTTGGTGTTTACGTGGCTTTGTGGATGGGAAATTGGAGAGAGCCGTTAATATTATTGAATGTAAAAGAATTAATAATGCAATTGAATATAATTGGGGAGATACAGAAGGCATTCTTCATCATGCTACGGTTCCTTTAAAGGCTGGAGGAGAAAAGTTTGGTGTGTTAAATGTAGCAAGTCCTGGTAAAACGCATTTTTCGGAAGAAGAATTAGTATTACTTCAATCGGTTGCTTTCCAAATTGGGACGGCCTTAAAGCGAACAAAATTATATGAAAATGAAAAGCGAAGAGCACATTATTATGTGAAATTGGAACGTTTTATTCAAGATTTAAAAACGATTCATAAATTTAATGTATTACCTGAAAAAGTGGTAAATCATATAGGTGAAGTATTTCAATGGAATCAAGTGGCTTTTTTTATTAGGGAAGAAAAGGAATTATCTTTGCGAGCATCCTATAGTCAGGAAGAGTTACAAGAGGATGTAAAAGAAGCGGCAAAGAAGGCGTTAGAACAAGATGAGCCGGTGCTACTAAAACATCAAATTGGGCATAGTGTACATCTAAATAGAGCTGTTATTGCTACACCAATACATATTCAAAATCATATATTTGGTGTTTTATGTGTTAGTTTGAATAATGGAGAATTTGATGTTAACACAATAGATGTAATCCAAGCGCTATCGAATCATGTCTCGTTAATAATCGAGAATTTAAGATTAAATGAGCGGCGCCGTGAACTTGTACGAATGGAAGAAAGGAATCGGTTGGCAAGAGATTTACATGACTCCGTCTCACAAAAGCTATTTTCGTTAACCTTTATGACAAAAGGCGCTGAGGCAGTTTTAAAAGGTCAAAATGAAAAGGTAGATCAATCTTTGCATGAGATGCGTGAATTAGCACAAGGAGCTTTAAAAGAAATGAGGACATTAATTTGGCAGCTTCGTCCGGCAGGATTAGAGAAAGGGTTATTACCTGCTCTAAAGCAGTACGGTGAAAACTTAGGATTGAAGATTAGGGAGCAAGTTACTGGTGTTCGTGACTTACCTCGTGTAGTAGAAGAAGCACTGTGGCGCATTGGACAAGAGGCGCTAAACAATGTGAGTAAGCATGCAGGTGTAAAGGAAGCGACGATTTATTTTAAAGTAACTGAGAACAATGTATCATTAGAAATAGTGGATCAAGGTAATGGGTTTATAGAAAAGGACATAAAAGAGAAGAAGTCACTTGGCATGACAACGATGCGCGAAAGAGTAGAACTAATTGGTGGAACAATTAAAATTGTAAGTGAAAAAAAACGAACAAGTATAAAAATAAATGTACCATTATGATGTGAAAATGAGGGAAGTTTGTGAAAATAAAAGTATTATTAGTTGATGATCATACAGTCGTTTTAAAAGGATTAGCATTTTTCTTAAGTACACAGGAAGATTTAGAGTTAGTTGGAGAAGCAAATAACGGGAAAGAAGCATTAGTGAAAGTAGGAGAAACAAATCCTGATGTTGTACTAATGGATTTATATATGCCCGAAATGGATGGTGTCGAGGCGACAGCGTGTATCAAAAAAGAATATCCTGATGTGAAAGTAATTGTATTAACAAGCTTTTCTGATCAGGCACATGTTTTACCAGCGTTAAGGGCGGGGGCAAGTGGGTATATTTTAAAAGATGTAGAACCGGATCAACTTGTTGAAGCTATTCGAAGCGCATATAAAGGTAATATTCAATTACATCCGGATATAGCAAATACTCTTCTCTCTCAAACATTACCTGTGGAAGAAAAGGAAGAAGAACCTTCTATTCAAGTGGATGTGTTAACGGCGAGAGAAAATGAAGTGTTGCAGCTATTAGCGAAAGGGATGAGTAATAAAGAGATCGCTTCTGTTTTAGTTATTACAGAAAAAACGGTAAAAGCGCATGTAAGTAGTATTTTGAGTAAGTTGAATTTATCTGATCGCACGCAAGCAGCATTATATGCAGTGAAAAATGGAATTGTATAAGACAAAAGTCGTAAGACCTAGTTCGCCTTTAGAAGGTGGACTTTTTTTATGGAAAAATACGTCTATGTGAGGACGAAATTGTCTTGATATAAAGATAAAATATGTTTGTAAGCAACAAAACAACAATTACAAGGGATACCTTTTTTGAAAGCATATAACAACAGAAGAGTGAGTACTAGGAGGAAAAACAATGGCAACAGTTTTATTTGTAAAAGCAAACAACCGCCCAGCGGAACAAGCAGTTAGTGTGAAATTATACGAGGCATTTTTAGCAAACTATAAAGAAGCACATCCAAATGATACAGTAGTAGAACTTGATTTATATAAAGAAGAATTACCATATGTAGGCGTAGATATGATTAATGGTACGTTTAAAGCAGGTAAAGGATTTGATTTAACTGAAGAGGAAGCAAAAGCAGTAGCAGTTGCTGATAAGTATTTAAATCAATTTTTAGAAGCTGATAAAGTCGTTTTCGGTTTCCCATTATGGAACTTAACGATTCCAGCAGTGCTACACACATATATTGATTATTTAAACCGAGCTGGCAAAACGTTTAAATATACGCCAGAAGGTCCAGTTGGTCTAATTGGAGATAAGAAGATTGCATTATTAAATGCGCGCGGCGGCGTATATTCTGAAGGTCCAGCAGCTGAAGTAGAAATGGCTGTTAAATATGTAGCAAGCATGATGGGCTTCTTCGGTGCAACAAATATGGAAACAGTAGTTATTGAAGGACATAACCAATTCCCAGATAAAGCAGAAGAGATCATTACAGCTGGTCTTGAAGAAGCAGCTAAAGTAGCAAGCAAATTTTAATTGAAAATAGAATCGTCACTCGAAAAAAGTAGCATTAACAGGTAAACGTTAATGCTACTTTTTTTATATTTTAAGTTCATCAGCCAGTTTTTCTAATTGAATTCGATCTTGTATGTAATAGGTTCTTCCGTCTTTTTTTAAGTAATTTTGCTGGCAAAACTGGTTTAATACGTATAAAAGATGGCGGTAGCTGACATTTAAGTATTCCGAAGCCTCGGTATGTTTTTCTGTATAACTGTTATTTTGTTCTGTTAATAGAATAAACGCCGCTAATCGATTTTCGAACGGATAACTATTGTTTTTGGCGTAACTTTCTGTTCGGCTAATTGTTTTTTCACCGATAAATTTACATAGTTTCTGTAGAAAGGTAGCATCTTGCAACAAAAGATGCTGACAATCTTTAAGAGGAAGCGCTAAGCACATACAATTTTCAATCACTTCCACTGTTTTCGTAACGGATTCTACGCCAATTAATCCTAATTCTCCAATGAACGAAGGTGCTTGAATAAAGTTAATTAAGGAGACCTTCCCGTTTTTGTGACTCATATATATTTTCGCTTTCCCGGAAATTAAGTAATAAAGATAAGGAACATCAACGCCTTCATTACATATCCTTTCTTTCTTTTGAAAGGAATGTAGTTCAGCGTAAGGTAAGACATCAAAAGAAAAAAGAGTATGGAAGTTGTAAGTTTGCATGTAATGAGAGATTTCGTCGCTATTTTTGCTGACTTTCATATTTTCACCTCATGTTTAGTATGAGATATCTCCTATTATTTTTACAAGAAGGAATGATACGATTTACGTAAATTTATTTTTGTAGAAAAGAGTGTGTGAAGGGCTTATGAAAAAATATAAAACATTGCTATTTGATGTAGATGATACATTGTTAGATTTTCAGAAGGCGGAGAAAATGGCGTTACGTATGCTTTTTGAAGAGAAAGGGATCCATCTAACTAGCGAGGTTGAAAGGCGGTATAAAAAAATTAATAAAAGCCTTTGGGATGCTTTTGAAGAAGGTGAAATAAACCGTGATGAAGTCGTAAGTACACGGTTTTCGATTTTGTTTAAAGAATACGGGGAAGAAGTAGACGGGATATTATTCGAAAATAATTATCGTAGCTACTTAGAAGAAGGAGACCAACTTATGCAAGGTGCGTTTGAATTTATAAATCAAATTCAAAGTGAGTACGATTTATATATAGTGACAAACGGTATTTCTAAGACGCAAGATAAACGTTTACGTAATGCAGGATTACATGCCTTGTTTAAAGATATTTTCGTTTCTGAAGATACGGGATTCCAAAAGCCGATGAAAGAATATTTTGATTATGTTTTTGAACGAATTCCTAATTTTTCCTTTGAAGAAGGACTCATTATTGGGGATTCGTTAAGTGCTGATATTAAAGGTGGATATGTAGCGGGAATTGATACTTGTTGGTTTAATCCAGAAAAGAAATCAAATAATAGCGAGATTGTGCCAACATATGAAGTGCAAAATTTTGAAGAGTTATATGCGTTATTGAAGCAACGTGTGTAATAAAAATAGGCAGTGGAACTTTTGTCCCTACTGCCTATTTTTATTCGTTTGTAGCTTCGTTGTTTTTAGGAAGTGGAAATGCATTACCAATCGCTGCCGCTCCAAGCATCGGTAATAGTAAATTGAGCGGGAAAAACATGAGTAATAGTAATGTTATAGCAATTGGTTTTCTTAATGCATAGCTTGAAATTGCTGTCGTGACGATGGCTACCGAAGCGATTGGATCTATCGGGATAATGGAAGCTATAGCATATCCGATACTAGATCCAGCAAATATAATTGGGAAAATATGTCCACCGCGCCAACCTGTATTTAAACAAACGGCAGTAATACATAATTTTAAAACACCTGAAAGAAGTAATACCCAGAAGGATAAATGACTCCATTCAACGACTAAATCTTTTAATTGGTGTTCTCCTGAGAATAATGTGTACGGGAGAACAGTTCCTGTAATTCCTAATAAAATACCACCGATAATACTAAGTGATAGTTTGTATTCCCTGAAGGGATGGATTAATTTCTCTAATGTGAATTCAAATTTGAAATAAAAGAAACCAACTATAGCACCAATACTAGCAAGTGGTAGAAAGGCGATCCATTCATTAAGAGAAAGGGAACCTTCCCCAAAATCAACGATAAAGGATCCGCGATTATCGAATTTACTAAGTAATAAATAAACAGAAAAGCCAGCGAAAGTGGTAGCTAAATATACAATTGCTTTTTTTCCTTTAGAAAATTCGTTAATTTGCTCACCCTCATTTTCATTTGGCGCTAAATAACCGAATAATGGCGCGTTAAAAATTACACTTAAAGTAGCACCAATTCCAACCTCTGTTAGTTCATTCATTCCTTTTAAGGCGAATGTAAAGCGATCCCCTACCCATGTACAAAGTCCACCGATAATTCCAACAAGTGCTGCTTCGGGACCTAAGCTAGCTCCAAATATTAAAACGATAATCGCAGTTAAAGTAGCTTTATGTACAAAAAGGTATTCAATTCTACCTGTTTTTTTATATTCACTCATCACTTCCGGCATAAGACGTGGATATGTGCCGAAGTATTTTTGGGTTAAACCAACGAGAATACCACCGATAGTTGTTACACAAATAGTGTAATACGGGGGAGAAGAGAAAATAGTAGGTAAGTATCCCCAAATAAAGTGAATGCCGATATTTATTGTAACTAAAAATAGCCAGACTGTAGCTCCTACTATAGAGCCTAAAAGAATGCCGTATAGGATGAGTATATAGTGCATGTCCTTTGTGTTTGTCATGTTATACCTCCGTTATGTAAGTTTTAATGTCAAAAGGATTAAATATGCTACTGTGAAATGAAATGAATATGTATAGTATCTTTTTGAGAGGTTGGCTTATTCAATATATTGAGGTCTCGTGAGAGTTTGAAATGTATACAGTTAAACTACTTACTTAATTTTATATAGTAATCGTGGGTTTTAAAAGGTCTTTTTTAAATGAATATGGAATATATTTCTTTTGTTATGCATGTCAAATTCTTTACGTTTAATTTAGAACATTCAGAAAAACTGATTGACATTAGGAAATTATTGCTATAAAATCAACGGTAATTGCATAGTCTTATCAAGAAAAGGTGGAGGGACAGGCCCGATGAAACCTTGGCAACAGCCGTATAACGGAATTGTGCCAAATCCTGCAGGTAATAATCCTGAAAGATAAGAAAGAGCCTTTAGAGCGTGTTTTCAAACTGCTCCTTTCTTGTTTTCAGGAAAGGAGCAGTTTTTTTATTTTGTATAAAAGAAAGGAGAATGAGAGATGGGAGAATCATGGGGAAAAGGAACAATTTGTGTGCAAGGTGGCTATACACCAAAGAATGGTGAACCGCGTGTTTTACCACTTTATCAAAGTACAACGTATAAATACGATACTTCAGATGATTTAGCAGCGCTATTTAATTTAGAGGCAGAAGGATATATATATACGCGTATTGGAAACCCTACTTTAGCTGCATTTGAGCAAAAGTTAGCGGATTTAGAGGGTGGTGTAGGAGCTGTTGCAACGGCTTCTGGGCAGGCTGCCATTATGCTTGCTGTTTTAAATATTTGTAGTAGCGGAGACCACTTGCTTTGTTCTTCCACAGTTTATGGCGGAACGTTTAATTTATTTGGAGTGAGTTTGCGTAAGCTTGGTATTGACGTTACGTTCTTTAATCCGAATTTAAGTGCTGATGAAATTGTGGCCCTTGCTAATGATAAGACGAAACTTGTTTATGCAGAGTCGTTAGGAAATCCAGCGATGAACGTTTTAAATTTCAAAGAATTTTCAGATGCAGCGAAAGAGTTAGAAGTACCTTTTATCGTGGATAATACATTAGCAACTCCTTATTTATGCCAAGCATTTGAGCACGGAGCAAATATTATCGTTCATTCTACGACGAAATATATTGATGGTCATGCAAGCTCTTTAGGCGGTATTGTCATTGACGGAGGGAACTTCGATTGGACAAATGGGAAATATCCTGAACTTGTTGAACCGGATCCAAGTTATCACGGCGTAAGTTACGTTCAAAATTTTGGTGCAGCAGCTTATATTGTGAAGGCGCGTGTTCAATTATTAAGAGACTACGGAAACTGTATGAGCCCATTCAATGCGTATATTAGCAATATCGGCTTAGAAACGCTGCATTTAAGAATGGAGCGTCATAGTGAAAATGCTCTCGCAGTTGCTAAGTGGCTTGCTAACCATGAACGTATTGAATGGGTGAATTATCCGGGATTAGATAGTAATGAAAATTACTCGTTAGCACAAACGTATTTGAAAAAAGGTGCTAGTGGTGTTTTAACATTCGGCATTAAGGGCGGATTAGAAGCAGCGAAAGAATTTATCGCAAATGTAAAACTAGCAACTCTCGTAACGCATGTAGCGGATGCACGAACTTGTGTTATACATCCTGCTAGCACAACGCATAGACAATTAAGTGCTGAAGATCAGCGTCTAGCTGGCGTTACATCAGATTTAATTCGTTTATCGGTTGGTATAGAAGATGTTTCTGATATTATTGCAGATTTAGAAGCAGCGCTAGTCGGAGGCAAAGAACATGCCGATCATAATTGATAGAGATTTACCAGCTCGCAAAGTGTTGCAGAAGGAAAATATTTTTGTAATGACGAAGGAGCGAGCAGAAACACAAGATATCCGGGCATTGAAAATTGCTATCTTAAATTTAATGCCTACAAAGCAAGAAACAGAGGCGCAATTACTTCGTTTAATTGGCAACACACCGTTGCAATTAGATGTTCACTTACTTCATATGGAATCACATTTGTCTCGCAATGTAGCGCAGGACCATTTAACGAGTTTCTATAAAACATTTCGTGATATTGAGAATGAGAAATTTGATGGACTTATTATTACAGGAGCACCAGTTGAAACTCTTTCTTTTGAAGAGGTAGATTATTGGGAAGAGCTTAAACGTATTATGGAGTATTCAAAAAAGAATGTAACATCTACGCTTCATATTTGCTGGGGGGCACAAGCTGGCTTGTATCATCATTATGGTGTTCCAAAGTATCCTCTTAAGGAAAAAATGTTCGGTGTATTTGAACATGAAGTTCGTGAGCAACATGTGAAATTGTTACAAGGGTTTGATGAATTGTTTTTTGCCCCGCATTCTCGTCATACAGAAGTACGAGAGAGTGATATTAGAGAGGTGACAGACTTAACATTATTAGCAAATTCTGAGGAAGCGGGTGTTCACCTTGTCATTGGGCAAGAAGGAAGGCAAGTGTTTGCGCTCGGGCATAGTGAATATAGTTGTGATACGTTAAAGCAAGAATACGAACGGGACCGCCAAAAAGGGTTAAATATTGATGTGCCGAAAAATTATTTTAAGCATAATAATCCAGATGAGAAACCACTTGTAAGGTGGAGAAGCCATGGGAATCTATTATTCTCTAATTGGCTGAATTATTACGTGTATCAAGAAACCCCTTATGTATTATAAAAAAAAGATTGTGTAACACGTGGCAACGTTTTCTTTGTAAAGATTAACTTATATTTTTCCGAATGTTCAAAAAACATTGTTTTTCAGATTTTTTACTCATATAATTTCATCTAAACACAATTTTTGAGGGGTGGACAGTATTATGAAAGAAATTCAAGTTGGTTTATTAGGTCTTGGGACAGTTGGGAGTGGTGTAGTTCGTATCATTACAGATCATCAAGAGCGACTTATCCACCAAGTAGGTTGTCCTGTAAAAGTAACGAAAGTACTAGTACAAAATATTGAAAAAGAGAGAGAGGTAGAGGTACCTTCTACTCTATTAACACAAGATGTAAATGAAATTTTAGATAATCCAAATATTGACGTTGTCATCGAAGTGATGGGTGGCATTGATGATGCAAAAGCATATATTTTGCAAGCTTTACAAAGTGGAAAGCATGTTGTAACTGCCAATAAAGATTTAATGGCGTTACATGGGGCGGAACTCTTAGCGGTAGCAAAAGATAATAAAGCAGATTTGTTTTATGAAGCAAGTGTAGCCGGAGGGATTCCGATTTTACGAAGTATCGTAGAAGGACTTTCTTCAGATCTTATTACGAAAGTAATGGGAATTGTAAATGGAACGACAAATTTTATTTTGACGAAAATGTCAGATGAAGGGAGAGCATATAACGACGTGTTAAAAGAAGCCCAACAACTTGGATTTGCAGAAGCAGATCCAACATCAGATGTGGAAGGTTTAGATGCAGCGAGAAAAATGACGATTTTGGCTACCCTTGGTTTTTCTACAAATGTAGAGCTTGGAGATGTGAAGGTAAAAGGGATTACTTCTATTACAGAAGAAGATATTGAATACAGTAAGAGTTTAGGATACACGATTAAATTAATCGGTCTTGCGAAGCGAGATGGTGAAAAATTAGAGGTGACAGTTGAACCGACACTACTTCCAAATACACATCCTCTTGCGGCCGTGCAAAACGAATATAACGCTGTATATGTGTATGGTGAAGCGGTCGGAGAAACGATGTTTTATGGGCCAGGTGCAGGAAGTTTACCGACAGCAACAGCTGTTGTTTCAGATTTAGTAGCTGTAATGCAAAATATTCGATTAGGTGTAAACGGAAATAGTGCGGTATCCCCGCAGTATAAAAAAGTATTAAAAGAACCAGACGAAATTGTTGTGAAGAAATTTTTAAGACTTCATGTAAAAGATGAAATTGGTGTATTTGCAAAAATTACTTCATTATTCTCTGAGCGTGGCGTTAGCTTTGAAAAGATTATTCAAATGCCGCTTGAAGAGAAAGGGAAGGCTGAAATTGTAATTGTGACGCATCGTGCGTCTCTCGCTGATTATGATTATATTCTACATACGTTGCAAGGGTATGAAGAAATAGATTGTTTGAAAGCAAACTATCGAATTGAAGGAGATGCTAAGTAGTATCTCTTCTCATAAAACAGAAAGAGCCTGTTAAGCATGAACAGCCCCCCGTCAAGTAGACAGTGAAAATAATAAAAACACCCTAAGCGGCTTCAGCCCTATATTCCATGGGGCTGAGGCCGTTTAGTCGTTTTTGGAATCGGTCATAATTATAAAATTGAATGTACTCGTCTACCGCTTGATTTAGTTCCTCAAACGTATCGTATTTGTGTAAGTAATATTTCTCGCACTTAATCGTTCCCCAAAAAGACTCCATTGGCCCATTATCAATGCATCTACCAACACGTGACATACTATGGACTATGCCTGTTTTATCTACACGGCGCTTGAATCCATGGGAAGTATATTGAAAACCACGATCGCTATGTAGAAGAAGTTCATCTTTAGATGAACGAATTGGCGCTTGATCAAAGGTTTTAAATACAAGTTGATTATTGTTAGAATGTCCTAGAACGTAGCTGACAATGGAACCGTCATACAAATCAAGAATCGCACTTAAATAAGCCTTCTTAGATGAGCCATACTTGAATTCTGTCACGTCCGTTACCCATTTTTCATTCGGTCTATTTGCTGTAAATTCACGATTTAATACGTTTTGTGTGACATGTTGTGGTGTGACATTTTTATAACGCTTTCTTTTTCTACGAATGACAGATTGTAATCCAGCTATCTTCATCAAACGATAAATACGTTTGTGATTGAAGGTTTCACCGAATAGGCGATTCATATTTAACACCATTCGACGATAGCCATAGATACCTTTTAATTTCTCGTGAAGGATTTGTATTTCTTCTATGATTTTTTTATTTTGTGTTTCTCTAACTGAAGGTGTACGGTTTACCCATTTATAATATGCTGCACGTGTAATGCCAGCGATTTTACAGAGTAGTAAGATTGGCATATTTTTTTCTTTATGAAGTTCTTGAATTGCGACATATTTATTTTCAAAACGTACTTGATTTAACGCCTCCTCTCGAGTTCTTCTAACTTTTTTAAAAATGCATTCTCGGCTCGTAACCGCTCATTTTCTCTTTCAAGTTTCTTCATTTCTAATTTCACTTTTTCTTCTGGTGAAAGCTCTTGTTCTTCCTTCTTTCTTCCACGTCTATCTTTTAATGCTTCATCTCCACCATTGTTATATTTCTTGACCCACTGATAGACCTGTTGGTAAGAAACATCATACATGTCAGCGGTCATTTGAAAGTTTTTATTGTTCTCCAAACAGTATAGGACAATTTGAATTCGTTCCTCCCAAGAGGTTATTCTCGTTTTCGTCATAGATCGTATCTTTCCTTTCAACGTATCTTTCAACTCTCTATGACTATTATAATGCTTTACCCATCGCTGGAGAACGGATCTACTTGAGATTTCATGTCTTCTAATAATTTCATATTGAGAATATTTCCCTGATAAATACTCCATAACCGCTGTTTCTTTGACTTCCTTTGAATATCGTTTCCATGATGAGCTTTTTTGTAGACCTTCAATCCCATATTGTTCAAAACACTTCATCCATTCCTTGAATGAATATTGCGTAACTTGATACTTCTTACAAAGTTCTGTAATTGTATAATTTCCTTTTCTATAAGCAAGCAATAGCTCTAGCTTAAATTCAGGAAGATACCGTTTTTTGGACATCAAAAAAACTCCCCTTAAGATCAAACAGATTTTTATTTTTTAATCTGTCTACCTTAAGGGGAGCATATCAGCAGCTTGCTTAATAGGCTCTTTTCTATTTAAAATCTTCGTACCAATTTGAATAAATGCTTGGATAATCCAGCCTGTTGTAAAGGATAAGATGATTGTTCCAAAATAGATAGGTCCATCTAATAGGAAGCTTAATGTTAAAAATAAAAACGCTAACGAAATTTCTGTTCTTCTAAATGTCCATTTCTTTTTCTCAGAAACGGTTAAAACGAAAGCTTCTTGAGGTGCTACGCAAAGGTTTGTAGAGACGTAAAGACCAATTCCAGCTCCAACGAATAGATTTCCGCAAATAAGTGTTATATATTTTGGAAGAGAACGGATAGCGTCCATAATAGTTGGCATGGAACCAATCCAATCAACAAAAAGAGAAATAAGAGCCATCGTTACAATTGTACCGATCGTAATTTGTTTTTTATTCCAAAAGAGTACGATAAGGGTAAAAGCAAAGTTAATTATGAAAATCCAAAAACCGATACTTATCCCAAAATTTTGATATAGTGCAATAAAGAAGGAATCATAAGGGCTAAGTCCAAAGGAAGTAATTGTCGTCATCATATTAATACCGATGGCGAGAGTGAGTAGACCGCCAATGAAAAATATATATTCTAATTTGAATCGAAGCATAGTTGTATATCCTTTCAAAATATATTTGCTAGGAAAGGATATATTGTGGAAAGCTTACCAGGTCAAGGGAGAATTTTTGCAGAGAAGGGGAAAATGAGATGACGAATATAAGGAAGATTGCTGAACTTGCTGGAGTATCTGTTTCAACTGTTTCACGTGTACTGAATAATCATCCATATGTGAATGAACAGAAACGAAAAGAAATTTTAGCAATTATAGAAGAATTAAATTATACGCAAAATGTGAATGCAATTCATTTAGTGAAAGGAAAAACGAATGTCATTGGTGTTTTATTACCGCACGTAAATGATCAATATTATAGCGCTATTATCGAGGGAATATCAAAGGAAACAGCAAAGAATAACTATAATATGATGCTTTGTCAGACGAATTATAGTGAGGAAAGAGAATTAGAAATTTTGAATATGTTAAAAATGAAAAAGCTTGATGGGGTTATTATATGTTCCCGAGCAAATAGTAAGGAAAAGCTTGAAGAATATACGAAATTTGGTCCAATTGTTATGTGTGAAGAAATAGACTCGAATTTCATTTCGAGTGTGCATATTGATTACTATAAAGTCTTTTCGCGCGGGATGAAGAGCTTAATAGATGCCGGCCATACAAGTATTGGGTATTGCATTGGAAGAAGTAATAGCATTAATAGTCAGCGAAGAAAACAAGCGTATGAGGATTCGCTTCAACAGATTGCTGTAACACCGATGGAGGCCTGGAAGTTTAAAGGCTGTTTTACAGTGGAAGATGGGCGTAATGTAATTAGGGAATGGGTCCATATGTCAGTAAAACCAACCGCGTTTCTTGTATCTTGCAACCATATTGCGGCGGGAATGGTAACGGAAGCGAAAAAACAAGGAATTCGTATTCCGGAAGATATTACGATTATCGGTTGTGATGATCAAGATGTGGCGGACATTTTAGGTATTACGACGATTTCGTATTGTAGTAAAAATGTTGGTGTGAAGGCATTTGAATTGTTATATGACAAGATTAATGATGAGAAAATCGATATAAAGCATGTAGAGCTATTGCCAGAATTAGTACATAGGGAAACAACATAATAGATAAGGTTTGAAAATCGCTTTTCAAAATTGCGTTTGGTATAATTATGGACAATCTATGAGGGCTAAAAGGGGTTTTGATATGAGATCAAAAGTAGTAAAAGTAATTCTACTCATTACAATTGCATCTTTCTGTTTATTTGCATATGGCTTTGTTTCAGGTGTAAATGATGTGTTAAATCCGAAAGCTTCAAATTTAATTAAAAAGACCGATGTAGTGGCAAAAGAGAAAAAGAAAACGGGAACGTTAAAAATCGTTAGTTTAGGTGATTCATTAACACGCGGTGTTGGTGATAACGAAGGAATTGGCTATATTGGAAGGGTGAAAGAAGATTTACAAAAAGATTATAAGCAAAAGGTTGCTTTAACGAACTTAGCTGTTAGTGGTGCGAAAATGCCTGACTTATTAAAACAAATGGAGAGTAGTGGCGCTCAATATTCAATTAAGCAAGCAGATGTAATCGTTTTAACGATTGGAGGGAATGATTTATTTCCAGGTTGGGAATCGCTTGGAAAGGTAGATTTAGAAACATACCGTCCTGATACAGAAACATTCCAAAATGAAGCAAAGAAAATTATAGAAGAAATTCGTAAGTTAAATACAGATAGTCCTATTTTTTGGCTAGGTTTATATAATCCTTTTGAAGATGTAGAAGATTTAAAAGGTTCTTCAAACATTGTTGTAGACTGGAATGCGTCTTTAGAAAAGTTAGCGATAAATAATAAAAATGTGTATATTACACCGACATTTGATTTATTCCAAAACCGCGGGAAAGATTTATTATACTCCGATCATTTCCATCCGAATGAAGTAGGGTATACATATATGGCAGACCGATTAGTTCAAAATGTTGCGAGTAAATTAAAACTAGAACAAGGAGGGGGAAAATGACGACGATACTTTCTGTACGAGACGTGAAGAAGGTAATTGGAAAGAAGACTATTGTAGAGAATATTTCCTTCGATGTAAAACAAGGAGAAGTGTTTGGCTTCCTAGGACCGAATGGCGCCGGAAAAACAACTACCATTCGAATGTTAGTTGGATTGATTAAAGAAACAGAAGGTACAATTTCTATCGGTGGTTATTCTATTAAGGAAAATTTCAGAGAAGCGATGCGTCAAATTGGGAGTATCGTTGAAAACCCAGAACTGTATACATATTTAACGGGATGGGAAAATTTAAAACAATTTGCCCGTATGCTAGGTGATATATCAGATGAACGTATTATTGAAATTGCTCAAATGGTTCATTTAGATGAAAGAATTCACGATAAGGTAAAAACATACTCACTCGGTATGAAACAGCGCCTTGGCATTGCGCAAGCGCTTCTTGGAAATCCAAAATTGCTCATATTAGATGAGCCAACAAATGGTTTAGACCCAGCTGGAATTAGAGAACTTAGGGAATTTATACATAAGCTTGTAAAAGAAGAAAACATGAGTGTGTTTATTTCAAGTCACTTGCTAAGTGAAGTACAAATGATATGCGATCGGGTTGCGATTATTCATAAAGGAAAAATGATAACAGTTGCCAAGGTTGAAGAGTTAATTAAAACAGCAAGTGATCGTGTAGAATGGATTGTTACACCGATTTTTAAAGCGAAAGATATGCTAGAAGATGCTGAGGAAGTAAGAGAAGTGAGTATAGAAGGCGATCGATTACTATGCCGCATGGATATTGCATCTATAAGCAGTTGGAATAAACATTTTGTTCAAAATGGGATAGATGTGCATAGCGTTAAGGAGCTCGTATTTACGCTAGAAGATTTATTTATTGAACTCACAAGGGGTGAGCAACATGCGTGAATTTGCGAATCTAGTTTTAAACGAATCAGAAAAGATTTATCGTAAGAAACGGATTGTTGTTGTCATGCTTATTTTAGCAATCTTAATTCCACTTTTCGTATATGCACAGTATCGTGAAATAGAAACGACACAAAAACGACTCGGGACAACGGATTGGAAAGTTTCGCTGCAACAACAAATTGTCGATTCTCAGAATCGGTTAAATAACTCTAGGTTGCCAGAAGAATGGCGTGATTGGTTAAAGGTAAGAGTGGAGCAACAACAATATTATTTAGATCATGATATTAACCCGATGGCACCGGGCGCACCTACTTTTGTAAGGGCGTTTATTGAGCAAGGAATTACATTGTTTATTCCGCTTCTCGTAATGATTGTCGCTATTGATATTGTTTCAGGAGAACGAAGTGATGGAACGATGAAGATGTTACTTACACGGCCGATCCGGCGCTGGAAAATACTCCTTAGTAAGTACGTGACGATGTTATTTTTCATTTCACTCATACTGCTTCTTGTCGGTTTGTTTGCTTACGTATTATCGGGGCTTGTATTTGGATACTCAGGATGGAATTTACCCGTTTTAACTGGGTTTGTTATCGATAAGGAAACGTTAAATACGAATTTTGTACATCTTATTCCGCAGTGGCAATATATCTTGATGGCGTACGGATTAGCTTGGTTTGTTGCTATCGTTGTCGGAACTATATCATTTATGGTTTCTGTTTTAATTCGAAATACACCAGCTGGTATGGGCATTATGCTAGCCGCATTAATTGCAGGTGGTATTTTAAGCTCATTCGCAACATCTTGGGAAGGTGCGAAATATATTTTTAGTGTGAATTTATCATTAACGGATTATTTATCAGGGAAATTACCTGCATTACAAGGTTTGTCCATGGGATTTTCTTTAATGAATTTAACTGTTTGGGGAGTTGTATCTCTTATTATTTCATTTGTAGTATTTACAAAGCAGGATATGGTGAATTAATTGAACAGGAAGTGAAAGTATGGAAAATGTTTTAAAAAATGATTGGGGACCATTATTGGCACCAGAATTTGAGAAAGAATATTATCGCAAGTTGGCTGATTTTTTGAAAGAAGAGTATAGTACACATGTTGTTTATCCGAAGGTAGAAGATATTTTTAACGCTCTTCAGTATACAAGTTATGAAAATACAAAGGTCGTTATTTTAGGACAAGATCCATATCATGGACCGAATCAAGCGCATGGTTTAAGTTTTTCTGTACAACCTGGTGTTAAAACACCACCATCATTGTTAAATATGTATAAAGAACTTCGAGAGGAATATGGTTATGAAATTCCGAATAACGGTTATTTAGTAAAGTGGGCAGAGCAAGGAGTATTACTACTAAATACAGTATTAACAGTTCGTCAAAGTGAAGCAAATTCTCATAAGGGAAAAGGATGGGAACACTTCACAGATCGTGTGATTGAACTGTTGAATGAACGTGAAAAGCCAGTTATTTTCATATTGTGGGGGCGCCATGCGCAGGCGAAGAAGAAGTTAATTACGAATCCGAATCATCATATTATCGAATCTGTACACCCAAGCCCATTATCGGCAAGACGTGGTTTCTTTGGTAGTAAGCCATACTCTAAAGTAAATACGATTTTAGCTAATATGGGCGAAAGAGAAATTGATTGGGAAATTCCAAATTTGTAAATAAAAAAGGTAGTTAACAGTCGTTAACTACCTTTTTGTTATTATTGTTGCTCGTTCTTTAATTTTGCATCTAGTACAAAAGTACCGAATGGGATAACTGATGAAACAAATGCCCCAAGTGCCCATGCAATTGATTTGCGGTGTACGATTGTTACTTGAATTACCGCAAAGATAAATAGAATAAATAAAACACCATGAGCCATACCTGTAATTTTAACGGCTGTTGCAAATCCTGCAAAATATTTTAATGGCATTGCTACAAATAATAGTAATAGGAAAGAAATCCCCTCAATTAAGCCGATTGCTCTTAATCGTCCGATTGGTGTAGATAACATAAAGTAGCCTCCTTTAACGTATGCTTGTTTATAGTAAATTTGTATTCTTTTTCAAAATAAAATAGTCTATTTTGTTTCATTATATACAAAAAGAAAGTTTACACTACGAGAATAGTGCAAAGTTCAAAATATAGTCACAAAAACATGAGAATTTAAATAAAAACCTATTTGAAGTGTTTGACTTCAAATAGGTTTTATGGGTGAAAATATTAAACGAGCGCTTCTCTTTTTAATACAAATTTCTCTACAACTTTTGCAACACCATCGTTCATATTTGTATCTGTTACGTAGTTTGCAATTTCTTTAATATCATCTGGTGCATTGCCCATTGCAACACCAAGACCAGCGAATTCGATCATTGCCTGGTCGTTATAGCTATCGCCCATTGCGATAACTTCTTCACGCTTAATGCCTAGCTTTTGAATTAATTGGTTTAAGCTCGTTCCTTTTGTAACACCAGCTTCAGTAAATTCTAAGAAGAATGGTTTCGAACGCATAACGCTTAATTGGCCTTCTAATTGTTTTTGTAGTTTCTTTTCTACTACAACAAGGCGTTCAGCTTCTTTATTCATTAATACTTTTACTACAGGCTCTTTAACAGCAGCTTTAAAGTCATCTACTACAACAATTGGCATACCAGTAATATCGCCCTCAATTTCAGTATAAGGATTATTTTCTTCCGTTACGATATCATCGCCAATGTAAGTATGAATCCATACATCTTCATTTTTACTAATTTCAAATAGGTTGTGAACGATTTCAGGAGATAGCGTACTACTAAAGATTTCTTCGTTTGTTTTACAGTTAATAATTTTTGCGCCATTAAAAGATAGAATGAAACTACCGTATTCTTCTAAACGAAGTTCTTTCGCTACATTGCGCATACCAAACGTTGGACGTCCAGAAGCAAGTACAACTTTTACACCTTGCTCTTGTGCAGTCATTAGAGCCTCTTTCGTACGAGGTGAAATGGTATGGTCGTCACGTAATAAAGTATCATCTAAGTCTAAAACAATCATTTTATAAGTCATATTGAAAATTCCTCTCTTTGTTGAAATAGAAATAAAGTTTTATGAAGATATTGGGGAATATATAGTAAGACATCGAACTTCTTTATGTGAAGCTAGGAGAAGTTCTGTATTTTTAGTATAAATTATCACGAGCACGTTGCCCATGATAATTTATACTGCTAATGCCCGATCGATGAGAGCTAATCATTAGTAAAGATGAGTGGCTCTCATTGATCAAAGTTGCACTTTATCATTATCGTAACAACTCTAAAGATAGAGTGCAATAATGGAAGTTTTCCAATTTACGATGGTTGTTTTTCTGTAGAACGAGAAAATAGTATTTCGAGCAAAATTGCCATTACAGATCCGAGAACAAGACCGTTACTTAAAAACGATGCTAGAAACGGCGGGAGTGTAGAAAATGCTCCTGCTGGAACAAACATAACTCCGACTCCTGTAAAGATCGAAAGACCCGCTACTTTAAATAATCGTTCTTTATCCTGTACTGTTTCGTATTCGCGAAAGGCAAGACCAATCATGCTTGCAAATACAGGGTAAATGGCAGCATATCCGACTGCGACAGGTATCGCCGCAAAGAATGAAGTAATCTTTGGGAATATACTAACGAAAATAATAAAGCTTGACCCTAACATAAATGGGAGTCGTTTATAAATATTAGTCGTTGCAATAAAGCCTGCTGATCCAGAAATCGCGACAGGTCCAATAGCTGAAAAAAGGCCTCCTAGCAATTGATTTATTCCTGTTATAATACCGGCTTGTTTGAAACGATCTGGTGCTGCATTCTTTTCATACTTAGAGACAATCCTTTGCACAACGCGAATACTTGCTAACATATTTGTTAGAAGTAATAGTGTAACGAAAACTACCGTAATTGCCATGTTCCATTCAATGCGAGGCATTCCGAAAACAAATAGAGACGGAAAACGGATTATATCTGTCACAGGCGTTACTGGATTAGATAATCCGAAGCATGCGAATAATATCCAGCCGCAGACGATACTGAAAAGAACGGAATATTGTCCAATAATAGGTAGCTTCATGATGAAAAAGGATAGTAAAATAACAATGAGTGAAAGAATAAATACGTCAGCTTGTACTTCTGTATGTTGCCCGTCAAGGCCGAACATTCCCTTTAAGAAGGACCCGCTAAGTTGCGCGACAAGAAGAAATAAATATGTTCCAATGACTGTCGGTGTAAAATAGCGGACTAGTTTATCGATGAGTCCAAAAACACTAAGAATAATACAAATGATACCACTTAATAGGAAAGCGTACTGAAGGACTTTAAGCGTTTCATTGCTGGATCCAAATAATACGACACCTAAACTTGCATAAAGGGAGAAAATACCCCACCAAAGTCCAGCAGGACCTTCTTGAATAGGAAGTTTATGCCCAAATATAGCTTGCAGTAGGCCAGCAAAGCCAAGAACAAATAATGTTCTTTGTACGAATGCAATAGCTTCAGCGCCATCGAGACCATAATTAGTTGCGACGCTAATTGGTACAATAAGGCTTCCAGCTAAAATAAATAGTGCCCATTGTAAGGCGGAAAGAAATGTTTTCATTATATCAACCTCTTTCATAGATTCCGTATCTAGTATATATGTATTTCATTTCCACTGGCAAAGATTGTAGATAGAGAAAAGAGTTGAAGCGCAATATGAATGCACGTAAGCAATTATGGATAGCAGTTATATGTATGACTTTTGTTGTAATTCTAGGAACGCTAGGATTTATGATGATTGAAGAGATTAGTTTGTTTCAAGCATTTTGGATGACGATGATTACTGTATTGACTGTTGGATACGGAGATGCCGTTCCTGTAACGCAAGCGGGGAAAGTATTTGCACTCCTTATTATACCTGTTGGTGTCGGTATTGTTACGTATGCAATTGGTGTAGTGGCAGCTATGATTATTGAAGGGAATTTATTTCATGCAGTACGGAGGAAGAAGATGGATAAACAAATAGCACAGTTACAAAATCATATTATCGTATGTGGTTGCGGTAGAGTGGGGCTTCAAGTTGTACATGAATTGCAAGAAAAGAAAATCCCATTTGTCGTTGTTGATAAAGATGAGAGTATATTGGAACAGGAAAAGCTTTTATTTGTACACGGAGATGCAACGGAAGACCAAGTTTTACATCATGCTGGAATTTCAAAGGCAGCTGGTTTAGTTGCTATCGTAGCAAATGATGCTGAAAATGTATTTATTACATTAACGGCAAGAGGGCTAAACGATGCAATTAAAATTGTGGCAAGGGCGGAAAAACCAGAAACCGAAGACAAATTAAAGCGTGCTGGGGCAAATAAGGTGATTAATCCATCTAGCATGGCAGGAATTCATATTGCAAAAGGTATTGCGAATCCGCTAACAGTTCATTATATTGATACAGTACTATATGGCATGGAACAGTCATTTATAATTGAAGAAATTGCAGTCGGCAAGGGTTCTATTTTAGCTAGTAAATCGTTACTAGAGAGTGATGTGAGAAATCAATTTGATGTAACAATTTTAGCGATTTTGAGAAATGGGGATGTTATACATAATCCAACGGGGCAGGAAAAACTACAAGAACATGATATGATAATAGTGTTTGGTTCAGTAGAGAAGCTAGGACAATTTGAGAAAGAACTACAAAGTAAGAGGTGACAAGGAATGCAAATATCGAGCGATAAGATTTTAAATAAAATGGCGAATGAAATTGCAAAGGCAAAAAGCAGTGAAGGGCAACAATCAAAAGCGCATTTATTAGTTGTGCGAGCGTTATGTGATTTATTATTAGATGAACAAGCTGAGCCTTCTATGTATAGAGAACCTGAGATTCCATCACAAGTAATTGGATCTCAGCCTATGACGACAGTTCAACCAGTTATGCCGGTTTCTGGAGAACCTGTGTATATAAAAGAAGAAGGCGCAAACGGTAATTCTTTATTTGATTTTTAGAAGATAAATCGTTTGGCTTATATGAAAAAATTGCTTATGATAAAGGTAAAAAAAGGGGAATTAAGATGAAAATTTTCTTTTTACTAGGTTGTATTGCGGCAGGGCTATCTGTTGCGCTAGGGGCTTTTGGAGCACACGGTTTAGAAAATAAAGTTTCTGCAAAAATGTTAGAAGTTTGGAAAACAGGCGTTACATATCAAATGTTTCATGCAGGTGGACTATTCGTAGTTGCTTTATTAATGGATAAAATTCAATCATCACTTTTAACTACTGCTGGCTGGCTTATGGTAGCTGGGATTATTATGTTTTCAGGTAGTTTGTATGCATTAAGTACGACAGGTATTAAGTTCTTTGGCCCAATTACACCTCTTGGTGGTGTAGCGTTTATCGTGGCATGGATCTTAGTCGGAACTGCAGTTGTAAAAGGCTTATAAAAAAACAAAAGCTGGCATATGCCAGCTTTTTTTATGGTCTTGGAGCATAAGTTGCTTGTTGACTAGGTAAATACATAATTTCTTCTGGGAATTCTACATAATCTAAGTAAATCATTAGTAGTAAAAAACGTTTCCCCGATTGCGGTTCACTAATAACGATGTGATCACGTCCAGCTGCCTCAATAATACCTGTATAAGATTGTGTACCGAGTGAACTACCACGCTCATAAGTCATTACTACGGTGGCTTGCTTGCCTTTGTTCAAGCGAAGAATATTTTCAATATACGACTGTTCTAATGGTAACATGCCTTGAGAAACGGCATATTGAGCTTGCGCAGCTTGTTGTTGCATCGCTTGCTGTTGTTGCTGTTGCTGTGGGGTCATTTGTTGCGGTTGTACATAAGTTCCAGATGGTTGATAAAAACCTGTTCCGTAATACGGGTTTTGTTGCTGTGCCATTCAAAAATCCCTCCTCGTTATCAATCCTTAATATACGCCAGGACAATCCTCGCCAGATGGCTGGAAGAAGCAGTGCTTTTTGAAGCGACCAGAGTTTTGTTGATTATACCAAGTTGGCGGACAAGGGCCTTCTGGTCTAAAAAACCATAAGGAAAAGTTGGCGGGCCAAAAACGTTGTCCTTGAATCGTTCGCCTTGCTAATGCGATATCTTGTTCTCTTGCACGTTGATAAAAATACCCTTTTTGCGTTGCCTCAAAACCGCCAGGATTTTGATAAACCATTTGACGTAAATTACGTATTTTTTTAAAATCTAAACAATTTCCGCGGACACGATTTACCCCTACGTTTCCGACCATTAACATTCCTTGTTGTCCTTCTCCTTCGGCTTCAGCACGCATCAGTCTAGCTAATAACTTTACATCTTCTTCGTTATAAGCAATAACACCCATTATGTGTCACCTCTCTTTTTGGAATACCTTGTGGAAAGAGGTTTATTTCTAGATGAAGTGTGTAACGATTACTAGTTCATACGTATGAGAAAAAGGACTCAGATATGACAACCAAACGAAGTTTTACATGGAGAGAGGAAAATAAAAAAAGCTAGCGTGAGCTAGCTTTCCATCATTAAAATACTTTAGACCATAAGTTTGAGAAGAAATCTCCGATAGAGCGCATTGTTAATACGAACCAATTTGCCTTTTCAACTTCTTCTGTCGTTTTTGCAGTAACTTTCATACTTTTACTACCGTCTAAGAAACCATATTTATCAGTTGATTCTAAAGTAATTGAGCCTACTTTGGCATCTTTCTTAATAGGAGCAACTAAATGTCCATCTTCAGCAAGAGATTTATCTACTTCAGTCCCAATTTTATAAGGATCTTTGCTACCTTTTTTCGCGATTACTGTTATTTCTTTTTCCGGTACAACAGTTACTTGATCTTCTTTACCTTTTACTACAGAGATTGTATTATTTTTATCAACTTTTAGCTTTTGTTTTTCGAAGTTATTAAACCCGTATTCGATTAATTCACGAGATTCTGTGAAGCGCTCGTCCATTGATTTTGTTTTAATAATAACTGAAATAAGACGTACATCACCACGTTTAGCAGTAATAGTGAATCCATATCCAGCGGTATCAGAACTACCAGTTTTTAAACCATCTGTTCCTTCATAAGAGAAAGCAGCACCTGGTAACATCCAGTTCCAGTTTTCCATACGAATTGGTTTCGGATGATTATCTGGGAAGTTTCTAAATCTTTGTTTTGTATCCTCTAGCATTTCTGGATACTTTGTAATCATTGCTTTTGAAAGCATACCCATATCGCGAGCTGACATGGAATTTTCTCCATTCGGATCCGTTCCCTCAGGGTGTTTTCCTTTTAAGTCAGCGTTATTTAACCCAGTAGCGTTTACAAATTTATATTTCTTTAACCCTAGTTTTTTTGCATGTTCATTTGCAAGATTTAAGAAGTTTTTCTCACTTCCTGCAAGAAGTTCTGCTAAGGCAATACTAGATCCGTTTGCAGAGAAGATAACGATAGAATGATATAATTCTCTTACAGTATATTGACGTCCCTTTTCAAACGGAACGTTAGAGAATTCATTATTACGTGAAACTTCATAAGCATAATCAGAAATGTTTACCTTTGTATCCCAAGTGATTTTTCCTTCTTTAATTGCTTCTAATACGGCATAAACAACAATTAATTTTGACATACTAGCAATAGCTAGTAATTCATCTGGATTTTGTTCATGCAGTATTTTTCCTGTATCTGCATCAAATAAAAGTGCAGCTGCCGCCTCAATGTGTATTTTTTCTTCCGCATGGGATGTTGTTACTCCTAAGGAAGAAATTGACAATAAAAGCGCTAGTAAAATAGATAAGATTTTCTTCATATAGATTATCACCTTCGCATCGTTATTAGCATGTAGCCCGTACCATTTTAGCATAAATTTGGATATAGAAAGGTTACAATTTTGTAAGGAAATTGAAAAGAATTTGTCGATTTTTGTTCAAATTTGCAGAGAAAAGAAGTTTTTTGAGGAGAAATATAGAGGGTAATAAAAAAAGGAACGAAATTCGTTCCTTTTTTACGATTTGCCCCGCTATTTGCCGGGCAGTAAGATCCCACCTAAAAATTAAGCGAAAGCAAAGAAGTTAGATGGGCGATCAACTGCTCGTAAAAGCCCGATTGGTGAAGGCTAATAATTAGTGGGGATGAACAAAACCCCCACTGATTAAAGTTTCACTTTATATGTGTAAAAATTTCTCTACCTTTTCGTCTGGTAAAATGTTTCCAACGAAAAATGTTCCGAATTCACCATAACGAGCACTTACTTCATCGAAGCGCATTTCATATATAAGTTTTTTAAATTGAAGAACATCGTCAGCGAATAATGTTACGCCCCACTCAAAATCGTCGAATCCAACTGATCCTGAAATAACTTGGCGTACTTTACCTGCGTACTGGCGACCAATTTTACTATGACTGTACATCATTTTTTTACGTTCTTCCATAGGAAGCATGTACCAGTTGTCATCACCTTGGCGACGCTTATCCATTGGGTAGAAGCAAATGTGATTTGCTTTTGGTAGTTCTGGATATAAGCGAGCTAAGATTTGTGGGTTTTGATATGGATCTTCATCAGCTGGAAGGTAGTTGCTTAGTTCAACAACAGATACGTAAGAGTATGCAGGAACCATATATTCAGCTAATGTTGTTTTATTCAATTCTGTCTCAATTTCATTTAACTCTTCCATTGTTGGACGTAAAATCATAAGCATAATATCAGCTTTTTGGCCAACAACAGTATACATTGCATGACTACCTTTTTTCGCGGTAGATACTTCGTTCCATTTTTCAACGACATTTAAAAATTCAGACACAGCTTGTCCGCGTTCGTCGCTAGATAATGTTTTCCATGCAGCCCAATCAATAGAACGTAAATCATGTAAACAATACCAGCCATCTAACGTTGTTGTTGCTTCACTCATTCTATTCACCTCAGTTAATGATAGTTTTACACGTTAACTATAGCATATATAGTTTTAAAATCATCTATATAAAGCCTTGGCGCATAAATTTGTCACATTTAAATTTACTTAAAAATAGGAAGAAATAAGGGTTAAAGCGGATTTATTTCTATGCTGAATTTTATGAAAATATAATCATTTTTATTTTATCTATTTTTTGGGAGCTATAAGTTTAAAATATAGAGGAAAAGCAGTATTCTTAAAGATAGAGTTTTTTTAACATAAGTAGGAGGGTTTATTCGTGAGCAACTTATTTACAACAGTAAAAGAAAAAGTTCAAGGAAAAGGCATTTCTATCGTACTTCCTGAAGGAACTGATGAAAGAATTTTAGGCGCTGCAGAGCGTTTAGCAAAAGAAGAGTTAGTACAACCAATTTTAGTTGGTAATAAAGAAGAAATTAGCGCAAAAGCTGCTAGCATGAATTTAACATTAGCAGGCGTTGATATTTATGACCCAGCTACATACGAAGAAATGGATGCAATGGTAGCATCTTTCGTTGAACGCCGTAAAGGTAAAGCAACTGAAGAAGACGCTCGCAAAATCCTTAAAGACGAAAACTACTTCGGTACAATGCTTGTATACATGGGCAAAGCACACGGTTTAGTAAGTGGTGCAGCTCACTCTACAGCTGATACAGTTCGTCCAGCACTTCAAATCATTAAAACAAAACCAGGCGTTACAAAAACTTCTGGCGTATTCATCATGGTACGTGAAGAAGAGAAATATGTATTCGCTGATTGTGCAATTAACATTGCACCAAACAGCCAAGATTTAGCTGAAATTGGTATCGAGAGTGCGAAAACTGCTGAACTATTCGGTATTGATCCACGCGTTGCTATGTTAAGCTTCTCTACAAAAGGTTCTGCGAAATCTCCAGAAACAGAAAAAGTTGTAGAAGCAACTCGTATTGCAAAAGAAATGGCTCCGGAATTAACTTTAGATGGAGAATTCCAATTCGATGCTGCATTCGTACCATCTGTAGCCGAGAAAAAAGCTCCAGGTTCTACAATTAAAGGTGATGCTAACGTATTCGTATTCCCAAGCTTAGAAGCTGGTAATATTGGCTACAAAATCGCTCAACGTTTAGGTAACTTCGAAGCAGTAGGACCAATCTTACAAGGTTTAAATATGCCTGTAAATGATTTATCTCGCGGATGTAACGAAGAAGAAGTGTACAAGTTAGCTTTAATTACAGCAGCTCAAGCACTTTAATTCTATAATGAATCGAAATAAAGACCGTCGCTATTATAGCGACGGTCTTTATTTTTCTAAGCCAAGTGCTTTATTGTTACGATCAATAATACGTTGTAAATTCGTCTCATATAAAGGTATTTCATCTATTGTTAATTGAGATGGTGTTAACTTTGGAGCGAATTGCTGCAGTGTTTTTAAAAGGCGCATCATTAAATCTTGTACTGTAATGGTTTCGCCAAGTAATTCTGAAAGTGAAGCCATCGTACTCGGTACAATTTCAGGATACGTAAAGCGTGTTTCTTCTCCTTGAATGGCTAGGTTGTAGAAATCACGAACGAGTGCGGCACGCTCAGAGCCACTTCCTGTAGCACAAAGATAAATTTGGACAGCGACACCGCCGCGAATACGTCGCTGTGAAATGCCAGCAAATTTTTGATTGCGAATACTTAAGTCATAGCTACCAGGACAGTAAGAGCCAACAATTTCTTTTGCCTCGATTGTAACATCGTAATCGTTTAACATTTCCTTAATTAAATGCCACATTGTATCGTATCCAAGATCAATATCGATACCTTTTTCTGTCTCTTGGAATAAAAGTGATATGTTTAAAACACCTTCATCAAGTACGACTGCAAGTCCACCGGAATTACGAACGATAACATTGAAGTTGTTTTCTTGTAAAAAGGAAATACCTTCTTCCAAGTGTGGTAGGCGTGAATCTTGAATGCCAAGAACAATTGTATTGTGATGAACCCAAGAACGCATTGTTGCAGCTGATTGACCATTTCCAATGCTTGTGCACAGTGTGTCATCCATTGCGAATGACTGCAATGCATGGAATGTTGGTCCCAAACTAGACTGATCTACAATACGCCACTCTGGCTGAGATAAAATGGAACGGGAATTGCTCATATAACTAACCCCTTATCTTTAAAATGACAATCTCTATTATAGCAAAAAATGTAGAAACTGGTTTTTTCATATATAAAGGGAAAGTTTAAAGGTGAAATAATAAAAAGGATGCATACAATGCATCCTTTTTATTCTGCAATTTTTTCTAAATTACCGTTTCGATCCATTCGGAAAGATGTTTGAGAACGTTCTTCGTCATCCATGACTGCCAGCTTACGAGCACGGTTCATAATATTCATAAGTGTTTCGTAATCTTCTTGTACAGTATGAGATTGTTTTTCTAATTTTTCTAGTTTCTTTTCTAGTTCTTCATTTCGAAGGATTTGTGATTTAATTTCTTGTTTCAATCTCGTATTCTCGTTTTCAAGAGCTGTCACTTTTATATTTGAAGATCCGACCGTTTGTAAAAAATAAATAACATCTTGCATTGTCATAGAGCCTTTTGCAGCAGGAACAGTAGGTTCTTGATATGGAATAGCTTCTTTATATTGCACAATTGATTCCTCTTGTACGAATTCTTCATAGTCAGTTATCGAATCTGAAGCTGGTGGTGTATAAAGTAAACGTTTTTTCGCTTGTTCACCGCTTGCAGCACGCATTTTATCTTTACGATGTTTTTTTGCTAGTTGAAGAGCTTGTTCATAGCTATAGCGAACAACAGCATTCCAACGGAAACCACAGGCAGCCGATGTACGATTTAATTGATCACCCACTTCTTCAAATGCATTTAATTGAGTACTTCCTTCTCGAACGTGACGAAGTACAGTTTCAGCAAGTAATAAATCATCCTCATCCGTCCAAGCATCTTGTCTTACTTTCATAGATTCAACTCCCTTTCTTTTTATGAACTTCCTATTTTTATAATGGGCAAAAAAATGAGCTTTTATACAAAGCTTTTAAAAATATGGTAGATTTCGATGAAAGGTATAAATTTTGCTATGAATGATGAGAGCTTATGAAGAAGAGCATATAAATATGTAACATTATATGAAGAAAGAGCGTTGTAAGGACACTTGCAACGAGCTTCAAAGAGCGGTAAAATACCATTTAGTGTTTATTTTTAAATGTACTTGTGAAAAGTTTAAAATAGAGGAAGTGTTATATATAATGGGAAACGAATTTCGTGTGTGCGATGATTGTCAGGCAACGAACGTTAAAACGTTGATTCCAAAGTTAAAAAAAGTAGATTCATGTGCAACGATTGAAGTTGCATGTCAGTCTTACTGTGGTCCTGGTCGTAAAAAATCATTCGCATTTGTAAATAATCGTCCAGTCGCGGCTCCAACAGAAGATGAATTAATTGTAAAAATTGAAGCAAAGTTAAATAAGTAAGAAAAAGAAGAGTGAACAGATTACTCTTCTTTTTTTATGCCCATACGAGGAATGAGTTATTCTACGAAAATACAATTGAGTAGATTAACATTCAATGAAGGAGGAGCATCATCTATTCATTCAAATATAAATTTATATTTCAAAATAATGGTTGACAGTCTTTTGAAGCGATAGGTAGAATAGAAAGTGTCTGATTCTGAGAATCATTATCAAGAAAAGGTCAATTAACCTAATTTTTTTATTACTATTTGAGAATAAATTTCATTTCATTAAATATATGTTGTTGGTTAGGATGGTTGAGGTATGGAAGCGAGCGCAAGGAGTATAGAACAGCAAGATGTGAATGTTAAAGAGATTAAGAGCAGACCGCTCGTTGCTTCTATTATTTTAGTAGCAGGTACAGTTTTGTTAGCTTTAAGCATGGCAGTTTCTATTTCGTTTGGTGCTGCAGATATTAGTTTAAAGACTGTATGGCAAGCTATGTTTCAGTTTGACGGTTCTATTACGTATCATAACGTAATTCAAGAACTTCGCATGCCTAGAGCAATAGGGGGCGTAGTTGCAGGTGCCTTTTTAGCGGTATCAGGGGCAATTATGCAAGGTATGACGCGAAATCCACTTGCTTCACCATCGTTAATGGGAATTACAGATGGAGCTGTATTTGGAATTGCAATTATGTATGCATTCTTCCCTAATTCACCTTATTTAATATTCGTTATCGCATCTTTTATTGGGGCTGCGTTTGGAGCGAGCATTGTATATGGAATTGGGTCTTCTTCACCAGGTGGATTAACACCTGTGAAGTTAGCTTTAGCGGGTGCAGCAATTAGTGCTTTATTAGGGGCCATTTCATCTGGAATTGCGCTATATTTCAACCTTGCCCAAGAGGTGAGTATGTGGAATGCAGGCGGAGTTGCGGGAGTGAAATGGGAAAGTATTAATATGTTAGTACCAATTGGCCTTGTTTGTCTCTTTATTGCAATTATGATGTCGAGGTATATTACAATTTTAAGCTTCGGTGAAGAAATTGCGATTGGACTTGGTCAAAATACGACATTAATTAAATTTATCGGAACAGTACTTGTTCTTGTGTTAACAGGTTCTGCGGTTTCTATGGCAGGATCGGTTGGATTTGTTGGTCTTGTAATCCCGCACATGACTCGTTTCCTTGTAGGCTCAGACTATAGATGGGTTATTCCATGTTCTGCGGTCTTAGGTGGGCTATTAATTGAATGTGCAGATATGTTATCTCGCGTTATTAATCCGCCGTTTGAAACGCCAATTGGAGCAATTACAGCGCTAATTGGGGTTCCATTCTTCCTCTACTTAGCACGTAACGAAGGGAGAGGGAAAATGTGAGGACAAGTGTCTTAACAAAAAAGAACGTTTCTGTTTTAACAATCTTAGTAGGATTAATCGTTACTGTATTTTTAGTAAGTTTAAATACAGGGACATTTAAAATACCCCCAATGGACGTATTAAAGTCATTGGTTGGACTTGGGGCTGAAGATCAGTCTGTTATTTTATTTGAATTCCGTATGCCGCGTATGGTCATTGCTATATTAGTCGGATCCGCTTTAGCGATGTCAGGTGCGATTTTGCAAGGGTTATCACGAAATCCACTTGCTGATCCAGGTATTATCGGTATTAACGCTGGAGCGGGATTAACAGTTGTTATATTCGTCTACTTTTTCTTCGGAAAAGTTGGGACTGGTACATTTTTATCTGTATTTATCCTTCCATTCTTCGCGTTAGTTGGTGCAATATTAGCGGCGGTTATTATTTATTTACTAGCATGGAAAGACGGCGTTTCATCAACGAGATTAATACTAGTTGGTATCGCTGTTGCAGCCGGGTTTGGTGCTGTTAGTTTAATTTTTTCTATGAAGATGACATCTAACGATTTCCGCTTTGCTACGATTTGGTTAGCAGGAAGTCTATGGGGCACAGATTGGAAGTTCGTGCTAAGTGTACTTCCATGGATGGTTATTTTCTTGCCACTTGCTATTAGTAAGGCACACATATTAAATGTAATGAATCTAGGTGACTCCACAGCTGTTGGCCTTGGTCTAAATGTAGAAAAAGAAAGACGTAAATTATTATTTATTGCAGTTTGCTTAGCTGGTGCATCTGTCGCTGTTGCCGGAGGAATTGGTTTTATCGGTTTAATGGCTCCGCATTTAGCGAGGCGCCTTGTTGGTGGTAAACATCAAATTATGCTGCCTACCGCTGCACTAATAGGGACGTTTTTACTCTTATTCGCAGACGTAATTTCAAGAAGTGTGTTAACAACTTCAGAAATACCGGTCGGTCTTGTTATTTCTGTAATTGGTGCACCATATTTCATATATTTACTTATGAGGACAAAATAAAGGGAGGCTTTTTGTATGGCAACTTTAGCAGTTGATGCGGTATCTGTTGGCTATAATGAAGGGTTAATTATTGATGGATTAACAGTTGAAATTCCGGAAGGGAAAATTACAACAATTATTGGACCAAATGGTTGTGGGAAGTCCACATTATTAAAAACGGCTTCTCGTATTTTGAAGGCGAAAAAAGGTACTGTTTATCTTGACGGAAAAGCAATCGAGAAACAACCAACGAAAGAAATCGCAAAGAAAATGGCGATTTTACCACAGACTGCAGAAGTGCCAACTGGCCTTACTGTGTTTGAACTTGTTTCATATGGACGTTTTCCTCATCAAAAAGGATTTGGAACGTTGAAAGAAGAGGATTATCGTTACATTCATTGGGCACTTGAAGTGACGGGAATGACAGAATTTGCAAATCGTTCAGCAGAGGCGTTATCAGGCGGGCAACGTCAACGTGTATGGATTGCGATGGCCCTTGCACAAGGAACAGAATTACTCGTATTAGATGAACCGACAACGTACTTAGATATGGCGCATCAATTAGAAGTATTAAATTTATTGAAAAAGTTAAACGAAGAAGAAGGTAGAACGATTGTTATGGTTATCCATGACTTAAACCATGCTTCTCGTTTCTCAGATCATATGATTGCATTAAAAGCAGGTAAGTTAATGAAACAAGGAACGCCAGACGAAGTGATGACGAGTGAAACACTTCGCAGTGTATTTGAGATTGAAGCTCAAATCGTTCCGTGTCCAGTAAACTGTAAACCAATTTGTTTAACATATGATTTAGCGATGATTAGTAATCAATTGCGTAAAAAAGCATAAGTAGAATCCCCCTCGTAAAGAGGGGTGCTTCTAATGGACGTTGAGCTTCTTATTAGTAAATAGGAAGTTGAACACCCGTTAGAACGGGGCATAAGTAACAATTAATCAATATATATTTATTAATTGTTAATCTTGTTTCTTATAGTTCATTGTAACCTATAAGAGAAATACAGCTAGAAGGAGTGGGAACATGAAGAATTTTAAAATGGTGTTATTAGCAATGGTACTAGTCGTTACTTCTGTACTATTTGCAGCTTGTTCTAACAAAGAAGAGAAGAAAGCAGATGCGAAGGATGCGAAGACTGAAGAGCGCACTGTACAACATGCAAAAGGGGAAATTAAAATCCCTGCAAATCCAAAGAAAATTGCTGACCTTAGTGGTTCAACAGAAGAATTATTAATTTTTGGTATGAAACCAATTATTACTGCTAATACATCTCAAGAAAAAATTGATACACATATTGAAAAGAAATTAAAAGACGTAAAACCAGTTGGTTCTGCTTGGGGCGATAAAATTAACATCGAAGCAGTAGCTGCTGCAAAACCAGACTTAATTCTTGTAAACAATCGTCAAGAAAAGATTTATGATCAATTATCTAAAATTGCACCAACAGTTATGTTAAAAACTCCATTAGATCAATGGCGTCCAAAATTCGAAGAAGTAGGTCAAATCTTCGGTAAAGAGAAAGAAACGAAAGAATGGTTCAAACAGTATGATGAAAAAGCAAGCAAATTACATGATAAAATCGTTGCGAAAACTGGCGATGCTAAATTTATGAAAATGGCTGCATATCCAAATGCTTTCCGCATATACGGTGACTACGGTTACGGTAGCGTAATCTTTAATGATTTAAAATTACCAGCAGTTAAAGGTACACCAACGGATAAACCACTAGTACAAGTACAAAAAGAAGCTTTAATCGATTACAACCCGGATTACTTATTCGTATTTACAACTGGTGACGGTTCTCAACGTCTAAAAGAATTCCAAGAAGAATCAATTTGGAAAAACATGAACGCTGTTAAAAACAACCACGTATTTACAATTAAAAACGAAGACGTAAACAAAGGTTACTTCCCTCTAGGTAAAGAAATGATCTTAGATGAAGTTGCTGAATTCGTTTTAGGGAAATAATGTATAAACAGAAATCACTTTTACTTCGGTAAAAGTGATTTTTTCTTTATATAAGGGCAATTAATATAGTCTTTCATTTCTTTCTGTTTCCTATTTCGTTTATAATATATAGTAAGAATGCAGTAAAGAAAGGGGGATGTCGGAAGGTGGTATATTTAAACGACAAACTCAGCGAAACAAAAGTGTTTAAAGACCCGGTACATAAATATGTGCACGTACGCGATCGTGTTATTTGGGATTTAATCGGAACGAAAGAATTTCAACGCTTGCGCCGTATTAAGCAGCTTGGAACGACATTTTTTACATTTCACGGTGCAGAGCATAGTCGCTTTACTCATTCGTTAGGTGTATATGAAATTATTCGTCGTATGATTGATGATGTGTTTGATGGCAGACCGAACTGGAATGCTGAAGATAGATTGTTATGTTTATGTGCGTCATTACTTCATGATGTCGGTCACGGCCCATTTTCTCACTCGTTTGAAAAAGTATTTTCATTAGATCATGAGAAATTTACGCAAAAGATTATCGTTGGAGATACGGAAATTAATCGCATATTAAGTCGTGTGGATAAAGACTTTCCGCAAAAGGTAGCCGATGTAATCGCCAAAACATCTACGAATAAATTAGCGATTAGCATGATTTCCAGTCAAATTGATGCAGATCGTATGGACTACTTATTAAGAGATGCGTATTTCACTGGCGTAAAGTATGGAAACTTTGATATGGAACGTATACTACGTGTCATGCGTCCATATGGGAATCAAGTAGTCATTAAAAATAGTGGTATGCATGCTGTTGAGCATTATATTATGAGTCGTTATCAAATGTATTGGCAAGTATATTTCCATCCGGTAACGCGCAGTGCCGAAGTTATTTTAACGAAGATTTTACACCGTGCAAAATCATTGCACGAGAAGTATTATACATTTAAAAATCATCCGGTTCATTTCTATTCTTTATTTGAAGAAGAAGTAACAGTAGAGGATTATTTAAAGTTAGACGAGAACGTTATGTATTATTACTTCCAAGTATGGCAAGACGAAGAAGATCCAATTTTAAGTGACTTATGCCGCCGTTTTATGAATCGAAACCTATTTAAATACGTAGAGTTTACAGATAAGCACGGTTTAGATAATTGGATGGAATTAAGTAGCTTATTTAAAAAGATTGGACTTGATCCAGAATACTATTTAGTAGTTGATTCAACATCAGACTTACCGTATGACTTTTACCGTGCTGGCGAAGAAGAAGAGCGTCTGCCAATCTTACTTCTTATGCCAAATGGAGAGCTTAGAGAGCTTTCACGTGAATCGGATATCGTTGAGGCGATTACTGGTAAGAAGAGAAGGGATCAAAAATTATTCTATCCGCATGATTTAATCTATGAAGATGGAAGAAAAGGAAAATATAAAGAGAGAATCATCGAGTTACTAGAAGGAAAAAAATAAGAAGCAGCTAAGGGCTGCTTCTTATGAAAGAACTTGAAATTATTTGTCGCTTAAGCGTTTTCCGCCAACTGCATAATGGTTTTTAGACATTTCTTCGATGAAAACAACGATGTTTTCTTCAGGAGCACCAGTTGTTTCGCTTACTGCTGCTGTTACTTTCTCAGCAAGAGCTTTCTTTTGTTCCTCTGTGCGTCCTTCTAGCATTTTCACTGTTACGTATGGCATATATAATCGCTCCTTTTATGTAAGTTACACTCTTATTATAGCGGATTATGGGGAAGAACAATCGAAAAAACAAATAATTTCTTTTTTTGACATATTGAAGAGGAGATGAATCATGGATCAGTTATTTAGATACCCATTGCAACAAATTCCGTTGGTAGCAATGGCCATTATTATTGCGTTATCAGTGCATGAATTTGCGCATGCATATGTTGCATATAAATTTGGAGACGATACAGCAAAGAAGCAAGGCCGTTTAACATTATCACCGATGGCGCACTTAGATCCTATTGGGATGATCGCTGTATTAATTCTTGGGTTTGGTTGGGCAAGACCTGTTCCTGTTAACCCATATAACTTTAAAAGGCCGCGTCTTGCAGGTATATTAGTTTCAATTGCAGGCCCAATTAGTAACTTAATTTTAAGTGCAATTGGTTTAATCATTTGGTATAGCCTATTAACATTTGGTGTATTAGACTCAATTCCATTTGCAGTAGCGGATACATTGGCTCAATTCTTCCGAATTTTTATTATGCTTAATATCGTATTACTTGTATTTAACTTATTGCCAATTCCGCCACTTGATGGGTATCGAGTTGTGGAAGATCTAGCACCAACAAATATTCGTGCGAAAATGACACAGTATGAAAAGTATGGAGCAATAGCGTTATTAATTCTTGTTATTACACCGCTTAGCAATTATACAATTCAACCTATTTTTAATGTTGTCATTCCATATGTATTTGTATTTTTAGACAGTATCATTGCGCCTATTTTTGGCCTTTTATAATCATTAAGTGAGGAGGAGTTTACATATGACAGAGAAAAAGAAAAAAATCGGTTTTAATATCGTGAAAAATGATTCAACAGATGGACATGGTGGTTTTGGTGTTGGAGCATTAAGTCTAGAAAACATTTCACCTGTATTTGTCGATGTACTAGAGAAAACAGCATTTGTTGATATCGGTGCGATGCATGCGCGTAGTACAGTCGAAAAAGGTATTAAGTTTTTAACAAATAAAGATGAAGTTCCAAACGGAAAACCATTTTGGCTTGTGTGGGTAACGGTTGAAAGAACGGCGACAGGAGCTTATTATGCAGGTGTAACAGCTTGTGAAATGACAGTTGACCGTGAAATTCGCCGCGGATATAAATCACTTCCAGAGCACGTAAACAAAATGGATAAATCAATGAAGCGTCACATTATGGTTGACCATATGGATGAATCATCTAAAAAAGTACTTGGTACGTTCTTGAAAGAACATAATGAAGCGATTTGGAACGAATCTAGTGAAGAATTGCGCCGTGCATTATTAAGTGAATAAAAAATAGCTGACGGATACCCGTCAGCTATTTTTTTTACCAAGGAAGATATTTTTTCCACCAACTTGTTTTCTTCTTTTCTTCAGTTGTCTTTTCAAATTCTTCTTTATCATCAACATGATCCATACAATATTCAGTCGGTTCTGTACCTTTTGCGAAATACATTTTCACTGAAATGGGACAATTTTTTGTAGCGATTTTTCCGTTTTCAGGGTTAATATCGACTGCAACGACGTCACTTGGTTGTTTAAACTCTTTTTGAGGTTGTCCATCTAAGCCTTTTTCCATCGTATCGGTCCATATTTTTTTCGCATATCCTTGTTCTGCTACGTTTGAAATCGATTTAGGTTGATCGTATCCAACCCACACACCAGTTACAAGTTGCGGGGTAAACCCTATCATCCAACTATCTGTTTCTGTAGAACCAGACTTTCCTGCATATGTTCTTGATAGCTTTGATAACATTGATTGGCCGGTTACAGCGGCATAACTACTTAGGTTTTTATTAAACATACCTGTCATCATTTCTTCCATTACAAACGCTTTGCTTTTATCGAGAACTTGTTTACTCTCCAAATGAGCATCGTATAGCATGTTTCCTTCCTGGTCCAAAATGCGGCGAATAAACATCGGTTTTACTTCTTTTCCGCCGTTTGCGAACATGCTATAAGCGTTAACCATTTCAATTGGTTTTACAGGAGATGTACCGAGAGCGAGAGACGGAACATCTTTTAATGCGGTAGTAATACCGAATTGCTTCGCTGTTTTTGTAAGAATGTCTTCGCCTAAAAATAAATTGGTCTTCACGGCATATACGTTATCAGAGACCGCAAGAGCTTGCGCCATTGTTACAAAATCGTCTGCATAATAGTCTTTATAGTTTTTCGGTTTATACTTTGAAACACCGTCACCTAAAGTGAACACAGTGTATTCGCTTTTTAAGCGCGTAGCGGGGGTGAATCCTCGTTCTAATGCCGCATAATACAGGAATGGCTTAAACGTAGATCCAGGCTGTCGAGCGGCCTGTGTAGCCCTGTTAAATTGACTCGTATTATAATCAGTTCCACCAACAAGGGCAGCTACTTCACCTGTTTTTGGATTCATAGAGACGAGCGCAGTTTGTATGTTTGTTGTGTCAGGTATGTGATCTTTTACAGCTTGCTCTGCGACCGATTGTAATTTAGGGTCTAGCGTTGTATAAATACGCAAACCACCCTTTTGTAAGGCTTGTTCATCTAATCCGATATCACGAAGAAGAGAAGCTTGTACAGCATCTTGGAAATAAGGTGCAATCTCTGCAACTTTTTTTGTATCTAATGAGGAAAAAGTTAGTGGCTCTTTCTTTGCTGACGTTGCTTGTTTCTTCGTAATGTAACCTTGTTCTACCATTTCGTCTAATATGAGAGATTGTCGTCCTTTCGCACGATCCTCTTTTAAAAAGGGAGAGTAGACACTAGGTCCTTTCGGGATACCTGCGAGCATACTAGCTTCCGCTAATGTTAATTCTTTTGCTGTTTTATCGAAATATAGACGAGACGCAGCTTCGATTCCGTAAGCACCATGCCCGTAATAAATTGTATTTAAATATCCTTCTAAAATATGATTTTTATTATAGTTCACTTCAAGGCGAATTGTGTACATCGCTTCTAATAGTTTACGTTTCCACGTTTTATCATGATCTAAGTATAGGTTACGAGCATACTGTTGTGTAATCGTACTAGCACCTTGGACCTTTGCCATCGCTTTTAAATCGGCAACAATAGCACCAGCAATACGTTTCATATCAAAGCCATGATGTTTGTAGAATCGTTGATCTTCGATAGATAGTGTCGCCTCTTTTACATAAGGAGAGATTTCATTGAGAGATACATTGTAACGTTTTTGCATTTCATTACTTTGTCCGATAACAGTGTCATCATTAGCATAAAAGACACTCGTTTGTGGGACAGCAACAGGAGGAGGTCCCATAATTTTTGCAACTATAATAATAACAAAAAAGGAAAAAACGAAAAAAAGAACAGAAGAAAACATTACGGTGAAGAAAAGACGTTTATATTTTTTAAGTTTCGGATTCATAGTTTGATCCATCTTTTTCAGCCCCTCAATACTAATACAAACATTATTGTATTAGTATTGAGGGTTTTCGGTTATTTTAAACAATGAAATTTCGAAAACAAAAAGCTCCTTCAATTAAGAAAGGAGCTCAAGGGCACGTGCTGGCCAATCGGTAATAATGACATCTACGCCATAGTCAATCATAGTTTGTAAATCTTTGTATTCGTTAATCGTATAAGGGCGGAAAACGTACCCTTGATTTTGTGCAAATTGGACAAATTCTTTTGTTAATAATTGAAAGTTTGGGTGTAAACCAGTTGCGTTTCTATTTTTTGCTTCAGCAATCGGATCAGCAAGTGGTGTGTCATATAAAATTGCTCTCGGGATTTCAGGAGCTATTTCTGCTAATAATGAAACAGAGTCGTGGTTAAATGATGAGAATACAATTTGATTAGATAGATGGTATTCACGAACGAGAGCAACAGCTTTTTCTTCAATAGTTGGATAGTGGATAACATCTGTTTTTAACTCAATATTGAGCTGTAAATTTGTCGTAGATAACCAAATGAATACTTCACGTAACGTTGGGATTTTTGCTTCATGGAAAGAAGGTTCTTTATGGCTACCAGCATCTAAAGCTTGTAATTCCGCTACCGTTTTTTCAGAAACAAGACCTATGCCATTTGTTGTGCGATCTACTGTTTCATCGTGAATCACGACAAGTTCACCATCTTTTGATAGGTGGACATCAAGCTCAATTCCGTGGGCACCAATGCGTTCTGCTTCTTGGAAGGCAATCATCGTATTTTCTGGATGTGTTCCTTTTACCCCGCGGTGGGCGAAAATAAGTGGTTTATTCATACGGAAATCTCCTTATCGTTTCTTTTCTTTCATTATGAAACTGCTTTTGGAAAAATACAATTGAATGGGATAAACATTTACAAAAGTCTAACAGTTGCACAAAAGTTAACGTTAACGTAAAATGTAATAATCGAGTGAAGGGAGGAATAAACATGTATAAAATTGATGAAGTCACAAAGCAAGTTGGTTTAACAAAACGTACACTTCGTTATTATGAGGAAATTGGTTTAATTCATCCCCCTGAACGTAGTGAGGGGAACATTCGCCTGTATACGGACGAGGACATCGCTAGAATTAAAAGGATTGTAGAAGCGAAAGAAGTATTAGGGATTACACTTCAAGAAATGCAACATTTTTTATCGTTAAAAGAAAGAATGGAGCAAAGAAGAAATAGTGAGAATCCTCGTGACCGCGAAGTGATTCAAGAAATTAAAGAGATGCTTGAAAAACAAGTGCAAACGCTAGACGAGAAAATGGAGCAAATGCAGCGTGTAAAGGCGGAACTCGAAGATAGCCTACATCGTGCAGCGACATTTTTAGAGAGTACAAAAGGAGAATGATCAAAATGGAGAGCAAACAAAAATTAGGGAGATTGATTACAGTGGTGGCTACCTTCCTTGCCTTTTCGGGTATAGGGGTAGTCGACCCAATCTTACCAAGTATTGCTGAGCAAATTGGTGCATCGCATTGGCAAGTAGAGATGTTATTTACAGCATATATTTTAACGATGGCAATTATGATGTTACCAGCTGGAATATTCGCATCAAGATTTGGTGATAAACGAATGATGACGATCGGTCTTGCGATTGTAACTGTATTTGCGTTTATATGCGGTATATCGCAAACGATTGCCCAATTATCTATTTTCCGCGCGGGGTGGGGATTAGGAAATGCGATGTTCTTCGCAACGGCGATGACATTATTGATTGCATTAAGTAAAGAAGTTCATGAAGCAGTAGGACTATATGAAGCAGCTATCGGTTTAGGGATGGCAGGCGGACCGTTATTAGGCGGGATATTAGGTGGACATTCTTGGCGTTACCCATTTTTTGCGACGAGTATTTTAATTTTCTTAGCATTTATTTTAGTTTTCTTTTTTGTAAAAGAACCGGAGCGAAAAGTGAAACGTAAAGCGGCAGGCGTAGGGGAATTACTTAACCTGGTGAAATATAAACCGTTTATGCAAGGTGCGATTTCAGGAATGTTATACTACTACGGATTTTTCGTTGTGCTAGCATATTCACCACTTGTTATGCATTTATCTGCTATTCAATTAGGGTTTGTATTTTGCGGATGGGGATTAGCGTTAGCTTACGGTTCTGCAATTTTGGCCCATAAGCTAGAAGGGAAATATGAACCGAAAGCATTGTTGAAAGGTAGTTTACTCGTATTTGCGCTTTTCTTAATCGCACTATTCTTCGTGAAAGTTATGTGGTTACAAATTGTATTAATTGTTCTATCGGGATTAGCATCTGGATTAAATAATGCATTATTTACAAGTTATGTAATGGATATTTCACCTTATGAAAGATCTGTTACATCAGGTGTTTACAACTTTGTTCGTTGGTTAGGCGGCGCGATTGCTCCCATCTTATCAGGAATCATCGGCCACACTGTTTCACCGCAAAGTCCGTTTTTAGTAGGTGGAATTGTTGTGTTAGTCGGTTGTGTAATGATTTTAATTCCGGTTCGAAAACCGGTAGAAGTAGAGACAAAAGCCCTTTCTTAAGAAAGGGTTTTCTTTCCTATTACAGGGCAATCCCTTTTCGTACATATGTTAGAACCCTCTGACTAAAATATATTTTCGGTATTTTTGTACTTTTAACTATACTTTTTGGATGTTTTGTTTTATTTTTGTTAGGGGACATTAATGATGTCCCTATTATAAATTTGCATTGAAAGGCGTGATTGTACGATGGAACTATGGTTCACTGAAAAACAAACAAAACATTTTGGGATTACGGCGCGTATTAACCGCACATTACATACGGAGCAAACAGAATTCCAAAAACTTGATATGGTTGAAACGGAAGAGTTCGGAAACATGCTTATTTTAGATGGCATGGTTATGACAACAGAAAAAGATGAGTTCGTTTATCATGAAATGGTAGCGCACGTACCTTTATTTACACATCCAAACCCTGAAAACGTATTAGTTGTAGGTGGTGGCGATGGCGGTGTTATTCGTGAAGTGTTAAAACACCCAAGCGTAAAGAAAGCAACTCTTGTTGAAATCGATGGAAAAGTAATTGAGTACTCTAAACAATACTTACCATCAATTGCAGGCGCACTAGATAATGAGCGTGTAGAAGTAAAAGTAGGAGACGGTTTCCTACACATTGCAGAAAGCGAAAATGAATATGACGTAATTATGGTAGATTCTACTGAGCCAGTAGGACCAGCAGTAAATCTATTTACAAAAGGCTTCTACGCTGGAATCTCTAAAGCGTTAAAAGAAGATGGTATTTTCGTTGCACAAACGGACAACCCTTGGTTCACACCAGAACTAATTACAACTGTGTTTAAAGACGTAAAGGAGATCTTCCCAATTACTCGTTTATACACAGCGAACATTCCAACTTACCCAAGTGGTCTTTGGACGTTCACAATTGGATCTAAAAAACATGATCCATTAGAAGTGAGTGAAGAGCGTTTCCACGAAATCGAAACGAAATACTACACAAAAGAATTACACAATGCAGCATTCGCATTACCGAAATTTGTTGGCGATTTAATTAAGTAAGAGCGTTAAATTGAAATAAATAAAGTGTAAGTGACTCATTTAAGGTGTTTGTCTAGAAGGCTTGAACATGCTAGTTACTTACACTGCTACAAATGAAGTAGTCTTCTTGTAAGAAGAAGGCACAGGTAAATCGAGAAAGAGGAGTTATAGGCTCCAAATTTGAGAAATAATGAAAGGTTGGGATACCTTAAGTTCCACACAAGGAGGAAAAGAGTATGCGTTTTGATGAAGCTTATTCAGGTAAAGTATTTATTAAAAGTCATCCAAGTTTTGAAGAGTCAGAGGCAGTTATTTACGGGATGCCAATGGATTGGACAGTAAGCTACCGTCCAGGTTCTCGTTTTGGCCCTGCACGTATTCGTGAAGTGTCAATCGGTCTTGAAGAATATAGCCCATATTTAGATCGTGAACTAGAAGAGGTAAAATATTTTGATGCGGGTGATATTCCATTACCATTTGGAAATCCACAGCGTAGCATAGACATGATTGAAGAGTATGTATCAAAACTTTTAGATGCCGATAAGTTTCCACTAGGTCTCGGCGGTGAGCACTTAGTGTCTTGGCCAATTTTTAAGGCAATGGCAAAAAAATATCCGGATTTAGCAATCATCCATATGGATGCCCATACTGATTTACGTGAATCGTATGAAGGGGAGCCTTTATCCCACTCTACACCTATTCGTAAAGTGTGCGATTTAATTGGTCCGGAAAACGTATATTCTTTCGGTATTCGTTCTGGAATGAAGGAAGAATTCGAATGGGCAAAAGAAGTAGGTATGAACTTATATAAATTTGACGTATTAGAACCGTTAAAAGAAGTATTACCGAAGCTTGCAGGACGCCCAGTTTATGTCACAATCGACATTGACGTATTAGACCCAGCTCATGCCCCAGGAACAGGAACGTTAGAAGCTGGAGGTATCACATCTAAAGAATTATTAGATTCCATCGTGGCAATTGCAAATTCAAATATAAATGTAGTTGGAGCAGACTTAGTAGAAGTAGCTCCTGTCTACGACCATAGTGATCAAACACCAGTCGCAGCAAGCAAATTCGTGCGGGAAATGCTGCTCGGTTGGGTGAAATAAAAGCGGAAGTGGCTCGTTTAGAATGTGAGGGGGATGGAGCTTCAGACGTAGAGGCGCTTTTTGCCTCGAAGGAAGAAGCGAAGCCACCGATCATTCTAGCCGCTGTAGTTGGATAAAATAAAAGTGAAGCCGGCTGTTTAGACCCGGTGACTAAGGTTCCTTCCTGCAAAAGGTACTTTTTACCTCAAAGGAAGAAGCGAAGTCACCGATCATTCAGCCGATGTAGCTAGATAAAATAAGAGCCTCCTATATGAATAGGGAGCTCTTATTTTATCGTTATGTGTCGGTAAGTCGATATATTAAAAAAATTGCTGATATAATTTCATTTACCGTTACACGACAAGAAAAAGAGCTACTCTCAAACAATGAGAATAGCTCTTTTTCTTATGCAACTTTTTCTTCCGAAGTAATGCCGCGAATTTCATCAGCAGAACGAATTGGATATTTGCGGAATACGATTGATCCGATGTATCCGACAATAGTGGTAACGATTCCACATAGTACAGCAGCGATCGTTACTTTTATAACGTCATTAAATCCAAACAAGACGAGAAGCCCTGGAATTGGTGATGCTGTTCCTGGCGCATTATTAACGAGCTGGAACAGAGATGTAATAATACCAGCAAGCGCACCGCCAACGAAGTTTGTCGCATAAATTGGAATTGGATTTGCTGAAACAACATCGGCTTGTGTTAAAGGCTCGATTGCTACAGCGATTGTGTCTTTCTTTGAACAAATTTTTAGTCGTTTAAAGAAAATAAAGTTCATTGGGGCTGAGGCTGCTACGGCAAGACTACCAATTGCCATTGGTAAACCTGTTAATCCTAGCATTGCAGTTAGTGCCATAGAACTTAATGGAGAGGTAGAAATAACTGTTATTAATCCACCAAGCATAATACCCATAATGATAGGACTTTCTGTAGTTGCAACTGAAATCATAGAACCGATTTTACCGAGCGTTGCGTTCACGAGCGGATCCATAAGCATGGCCATTCCGCGTGAGATTGGTGCGGCAATAAATAAAATTGCTAAAAACTCTACACCAGCCGGTAATTTCTTTTCGAGAAATTTCACGACGAAAGCGCAAACGTATCCAGCGAAAAATCCTGGTAAAATACCGAATCCGCTAGTAGCGATACCGATTAAAACAGCATATACGGGTGAAACACCGATTGCTAGTGCGACTAAAATTGCCGCTGCGACACCGCTCATACTACCAGAAGCTTCTCCTACTGATTGTAAAAAGTCATTATGAAACATCTCTCCACCGATATAACGATGAAATGCTTCAATAAGAAAACTTGCGATTGCTGCATTAGCTAAAGCACCCATTGCTTTCATTCCGTAAGGAGCACGGTAACTAAAAAGTGTAAATAGACAAAGTACAACAAGTAATAGTGCTAAACCTTGCAAGATAGCCATTTGAAAACTGTCTCCTTTGATTTTTGTAATAAAAATTTGTATCATTCAATAATAATATAAAAATTCATGAAACGGAAAAATTTTTTATTGGGAAATTGCTATAAGTTGAAAAACCCTTACAATAATGTAAGGAAAGTGTAAGACTTTTCAATAGAGTATAGTATGCCTTTTTCCGTATAATACAGGTATAGACATAAGATTAGTGAGAAAGAAGTGCAAACAGGAGGCGCATGTATGAAATTGGTAATTAAAGTTTTAGCTGTATTCGCCATTATTTTAGGTGGAACAGCGTACTATTTAAACACGAAAACAGAAGGTGTGCATGCTTTTGTAGACAACTTCTTTTCAAATAAAGAAATACAAGATTATTATGCGGTTATAAATAAAGGTGAGAAAAAAGACGGTGAATACTTGTATACATTTAAAGGGTATACAGAAGACGGAAAGTTACAAGTTGTGAAAAGAATGATGAACCGTGAATTGCATACGGGGGCGTTTATAAAAATTTATGCAAAAGGTATGCAAGGAAAAGGATGGGCTGAAATCCCAAAAGAATCAATTCCGCAAAAAGCGTTGGAAAAAATAGAAAAACCGTAAAAGGAGCGAATCGTTCGCTCCTTTTTTAGTGCGTTAAAATGGTGATAGCTGAATTCTCTTTATTGGAAATGATTTTTGCACGTCCACCAATTGGGAAAGTGAAAATCGGGGTTGTATGCCCGAAACTTGCGTTTGCAATGATGGGGATATGTGCAAGTTCAGGCTTTGAAGCAATCATTTCTTGAATGTCTTCTATCGTACATTCTGCACCTTTTTGCATCTTTCCTATAACGATGCCTTTTACATGTTCAAAGTCAGGTTGCTGCATAAGAGAATGTAAATAACGATCAAAAGTGTTAAGGGTAGCTTTTCCAGTTAAACTATCCTCCTCAAGAAATAATATTTTCCCCTGTAAGTTTGGCATATATGGTGTACCTTGTAGTAAATTCAATGTACTCATATTACCACCGATAATCTCTCCAGTTGCTTCGCCTTCATGAATCGAAATATAACCTTCATTTGTAATGAATTCTCGATTTTCCTGATCTATATACCAAGAATCATCGCTCCACGTTTCAGATGGCAAGACTTCAATAGGCTTATTAGAAGTTAAGCATTGTAAAAAGTAATCAGTCGTATATTCGAGACCTTTCTCCATTCCAAATGAAGAGAAATGGGGTCCTGAAAATGTAATAAGTCCAGTTTTTGTGTAAATTGCATTATTTAAAGCGGTAATATCAGAATAGCCACAGAAAAATTTCGAGTTTTCTCGAATTAAATCATAATCGAGATGTTTCAATAAACCATTAGAGTTGTATCCGCCAAGTGTTGTCAAAATGGCTTTTACATTAGGGTCTCTAAATGCCTCGTGGAGGTCTTGAACACGTGAAGAAATAGAAGAGGAAGCAAATCGATCTATCTCATCAGCATATGTTGAGAATGTAACTTGAAAGCCCATGTCAGTTAATCTTTTTACAGCAAGCTTTCTGTTTTCAGTTGAGACAATACTTAAGCTACAAGATGGTGAAATAACTCTAATTTCATCACCCTTTTTTAATTTTGTCGGTAGCACATAACTCACCTCTTTAAATGAAAGAATATTTAGATTTAAAAAACATTGTATCATATGAAATAAAGTGAAAGTGAATTATTTTTTGAAATGGAGTTTTCCTGATTTTTCAGCAGACAGACAGAGGTTTTTTTTGATATGATAGGAAAAGTGATTTATTATAAGTAGTATTTAATATCTATAACATTTGAAAGGTGTGCAAGACGTGGAGAAACAACTTGCAGGCTTGCCGGTACACGTTCATTTCGTAACAGAAATCCGTGAAGGGGCGAGGAAGGAAACCGTTGCTTTTGAAGCAAATGGTCAATACTATGTAAAAGGTCAAGGTACATATGTAACATTCCAAGAGCCGAACGAACAAGGCGAAGTGAAAACAATTATTAAAATTCAAGATGAACAAGTTCTCATTATGCGTTCAGGTGCTGTTTCAATGCGTCAAACGCATGTGAAAGGTGAATGGACAACTGGTACGTACACGAGTGAACTTGGTACGTTTGCATTGCAAACAAAGACTGATAACGTTCTTTTTAAATGGTCGGATGAAAAGAAAAAAGGACAACTCTTCTTAACGTACGCATTGCTTCTAAGTGAACAAGAAGCTGGCAGATATACAATTACACTTAATTTGAAGGAGGCAAAATAATGAATTCTTTAGAACAAGTAAAAGGATTGATTAAAGAAGAAATTCAAGCTGCTGTATTAAAGGCAGAATTAGCGACAGAAGAACAGATTCCAAACGTTGTATTAGAATCTCCAAAAGATAAAACAAATGGTGACTTCTCTACAAATATGGCAATGCAACTTGCACGCGTTGCGAAAAAAGCACCTCGTATGATTGCAGAAGAATTAGTTGCAAACTTCGATAAAGCAAAAGCTTCTATTGAAAAAATTGAAATCGCAGGACCTGGTTTCATTAACTTCTACATGGATAATAGCTACTTAACAGACTTAATCCCAACAATCGTTAACGCTGGCGAAGCTTACGGTGAAACGAATACTGGTAAAGGTGAAAAAGTACAAATTGAGTTCGTATCTGCGAACCCAACAGGTGACCTTCACTTAGGACATGCACGTGGTGCGGCAGTAGGTGACACTTTATGTAACGTATTAGCAAAAGCAGGATACGATGTATCTCGTGAGTACTACATTAATGACGCTGGTAACCAAATTCATAACTTAGCTCTTTCTGTTGAAGCTCGTTACATGCAAGCTTTAGGCCTAGAGAAAGAAATGCCAGAAGACGGATACCATGGTGCGGACATCATTGGAATCGGTAAGCGTTTAGCTGAAGAGTTTGGCGATCGTTATGCAAAAGCTGATGCTGAAGAAAGCTATGAGTTCTATCGTTCATACGGTTTAAAATATGAGTTAGCAAAACTTCAAAAAGACTTAGAAAGCTTCCGTGTTAAGTTTGATGTATGGTTCTCAGAAACATCATTATACAAAAACGGAAAAATCGATGCTGCACTTGCAGTATTAAAAGAGCGTGACGAGATCTTTGAAGAAGGCGGTGCAACTTGGTTCCGTTCTATGACTTACGGTGACGACAAAAACCGTGTATTAATTAAAAACGACGGTTCTTACACATACTTAACGCCAGATATCGCTTACCATCGTGATAAATTAGAGCGTGGTTTCGATAAGTTAATCAACATTTGGGGTGCTGACCACCACGGTTACATTCCTCGTATGAAAGCTGCTATTCAAGCGCTAGGTTACGATAAAGAAACACTTGAAGTAGAAATCATCCAAATGGTACAACTGTACCAAAATGGTGAAAAAATGAAGATGAGTAAGCGTACAGGTAAAGCAGTTACACTTCGTGAGCTTATGGAAGAAGTAGGTGTGGACGCAATGCGTTACTTCTTCGCAATGCGTAGCGGTGATTCTCATTTAGACTTCGATATGGACTTAGCTGTATCAAAATCTAATGAAAACCCAGTATACTATGCACAGTATGCTCATGCTCGCGTATGCAGTATCCTTCGTCAAGGTGAAGAGTTAGGACTAGCTGCAGGCGGAGACGTGAATTACAAGCTTGTTACTTCGGAGAAAGAAGTAGAGTTACTGAAAAAACTTGGTGAATTCCCAGCTGTAGTTGCGGATGCAGCGCAAAAACGTCTGCCACACCGCATTACAAGCTATGCATTTGAATTAGCAGCAGCATTACACAGCTTCTACAATGCAGAAAAAGTATTAAACCAAGATAACTTAGAATTAAGTAAAGCTCGCTATGAGTTAATGAAAGCAGTACGCACTACACTTCAAAATGCATTAGCAATCGTAGGAGTATCTGCACCAGAAAAAATGTAATAAAGAAAAGCGGAGCCGACTGTTTAGCCCCGAAGGCTAAGGTTCTTTCCCACAGAAGATGCTTTTTATCTTCTTGTGGGGAAGGTTCTTAGACAGAAGGGGCTAGGAGGCAGAGCTGGACAATAAAAAAAAGTGGAAGCGGCTCGTTCAGAATAGGAAGGCGCGAAGCCACCGAGTATTCTAACCGATTTTTCGTTTTTAGTAAAAGGCAATCACACGATGTTGTGATTGCCTTTTTGTATGGAGATAATAAAAAAATAAAATTTTATCAAACAAAAGGAGAATTTGCGTCGTCTTATATAAATGACAGGAGGTTTAAGATGGAAGAAAAGGTAGAAGAATTAATTGATATATATAAGCAGCAAATATATTCCTTATGCTATAAATTAGCAAAAACGAAAGAAGATGCAGAAGACATTTTTCAAGAGACTTGGATAAAAGTTTTTTCCTCTAGGCACCAGCTTTCTTACGTGGAAAATTATAAAAAATGGATTACTACAATTTGTGTTCATACGTTTTATGACTTTTATCGTAAGAAGAAAAGGTGGAAAGATCGCGTATTGGATTTGTTTCATAAAGAGGATGGTGGAGAAATCGATTTCGCAGATGAAGTGAATATATCAGAAGAATTTATTCAAAAAGTGGAAGCGGAAATGATACGGGAAGTTATACAGCTATTGAATGAAAAATATAAAACCGTGCTCGTACTCTACTATTATGAACAATACTCTTATAAAGAAATGAGCGAAATATTAAATATACCGATTGGTACGGTGAAATACCGCCTTAATTATGCGAAGAAGCAAATGCGGGAACATTTGGAGGGGTTCGTTTATGACGGAAGATAAGTTTGATCAGAAGATAAGGAGCAGCTTAGCTGAAGACATGATTCCAAGCGAAGAGCTGATAAATAATACGAAACAGAGCGTACGAAATGCTCGAAAATTAGAGAAGAGATGGGTTATTTGTATTCATGCGATTTGGATTATTTTATTAACAATTGTTATGGAGCAGTTTGTCACTCATTTGAATCATAAAGTCCCTATGTTGATAGCAAGTGTGATTATGATGCATCTATACGTTCCTATATATGTTGTCATACAGTCATTTTTAAAGAAGGAGTATAAATTACATGATAGAGTTCGCTAATCCATTTGTAGTATTTGAGATAGCTGGGATTACAATGCTTTTAACTTTTATAGCACTTTTAGTATGTGTAGCATCATGGGTGTATACAGATGCGAAAACGCGTGGGATAAGTAAGTGGTGGAGTGTTATATCGATTGTATTGCCATTTTTTATTGGAGTTTTGTTATATATGATACGAAGAAGTAACAAGAAAATAGAAGGAGAACATACGATGAAGGCTATGAAAAAACAAAAGATAACATTAGTTGTCATATTTGCAAGTGCAATGTTTGTATTACTGAGCGGCTTTGCTTTCGTCCAAACGTTAGATGATATGTGGAGAGCTGGTGATATATATTTAGAAAATGAGAAGAAAGGGGAGACCAGCTACGAGGCAAAATTCTCATCATGGGATATTGCTGGGAAAGATATTGAACTAGAGTATGCAAAAGATACAGAAGTAACATTTTCTTATGAGACAGATGCAAAACGTGGGAATTTATGCTTTAGCTTGTATGAAAGACAAGGAGAAGGTATAAGAGAGTTAAAAGAGATCTGTGAATCGAAAAAAGGTACTTTCAAAGCTACATTAAAGGCAAATGAAAAGTATGTATTTAATATAAGTGGTGTAATGGTGAAAGATGGTTTTGTAAAAGTGAATTGGGAAATAAAATAAAGGACCTTGAGAAAGGCCCTTTATTTTATCCCGCTTTAATGGGCAGTAAGACCCCCACCTCAAAATTCAGCGAAAGCAAATAATTTAGTTGGGGGTCGGGCTGCTCATAAAAGCCCGATTGGTTCAACTAATAATCAGTGGGGGATGAAGAAAACCCCCACTGATTAAAGTTTCACTTTATTGGATTGTATACGTAACGGAAAAGCTAACAGGACTATAGTAAACGAAAGGTGCATGAAATTGAACATACATATTTCCATCTGTTTTTGCAGTGAAAATTCGGCCGTAACCATCAGAATAGCGCCCAATAAGGTTATGACTTGAGTCATAAACACTGTAACTAGGAGTTTTACTGTTAGGTTGAATTGTTAGTTCCTGTCCTTTTTGAAGGAAAATAGGTTCTTGTTCAGAACTACTTCCAGTTTGTAAAGAATAAAATTTTGTAAAACTTTGTTCTTGAGTGGCAGCAGCGACTTTTGTTTCAGGAATAAAAGCGGTAGCTCCAGTAATTCCTGCTAAAGTTAAAGCACTAGCTAAAATCATTTTTTTCATAGTAGAAAAAGCCTCCTTATTAGTTGTAATCATTTTTGTTACACTTAATATTGTATAGGATAATGGGCAGGAGGAAATATGCTTTTATGCATATATATATTTTCTCAATAAAAGACCACCGATAAATGATATGATCCCCTTATAGTAGACAGAAAAAAGAAAGCACATTAATCTGTTTACTATGGAGGGGATTTTTCTATGGGTAAAATTCGAGTAACTTATGATATGGAATTCAAGAAGAAAGCAGTAGATTTATATATAAAAGAAGGAATGGGCTATAAAACTGTTGCCAAGGAATTAGGAATTGATCACTCGGTCGTAAGGCGTTGGGTGAAATACTTTGAAGCCGAAGGAATCAAAGGGCTAGAAGAAAAACGTGGTAAAGCGAAAGGATCCGGTTTAGGCAGACCAAGAACGAAGCCAGAAGATCCAGAAGCAAAGATAAAACGATTAGAAGCGGAAAATGAAATGCTAAAAAAGCTCTTAAAGATGTAAAAGGAGGAATGGAAGCTGTATCCAAAACGAAAAAATTTGAAATTATCCATGAGATGATAAACACAGGGCACACGGTTATCATGTTATGCGAGATTGCTGGTGTAACCAGAGGTGGATATTACAAATGGGTAAAGCGGTATTCAGCACCTTCTGAAAAACAATTGGAGGATGCTGAAATCAAGAAAAAGATTGTAACGTGCTATAAAAAACTGAAAGGAATTTATGGCTACAGAAGAATACAAGTTTGGTTGAAAATCACCTATAATCTTCATATTAATCATAAACGAGTACAGAGACTTATGAAGGAATTAGGTATCAGATCCGTTATTAGGAGAAAACGTCCTTATTACGGAAAGAAAGAAGCCTATGTGATTTCAGATAACCATCTAAACAGAGATTTTCAAGCTTCCAAACCGAATGAGAAATGGGTAACAGACATTACTTACTTAATTTTCAATGGACAGAGACTATATTTATCCGCGATTAAAGATCTATACAATCATGAAATTGTCGCCTATGAAATCAGCCGTAGAAACGACTTGAAGCTTGTGTTAGATACCCTGAAAAAGGCAAGAAAAAAACGAAATGCAAAAGGAATTCTTTTACACAGTGATCAAGGGTTTCAATATACATCTCGACAATATAACCAATTACTAAAAAAATATCAAATGAAGGCAAGCATGTCACGAAAGGGAAATTGTTGGGACAATGCTTGTATAGAAAACTTCTTTAGTCATTTCAAGTCAGAGTGTTTCCATTTATACTCTTTCCGTAAGGCTGATGAGGTGAAAGTTGCCGTGCGCAAATATATGTACTTTTATAATTATCAAAGATTTCAAAAGAAATTAAATAACCTGAGTCCATATAAATATAGAACTCAGGTTGCTTAATTGTGCTTTTTAAAGACTGTCTACTTGACAGGGGTCACTTCAAAAAATCAGTGGTCTTTTAAATGATTAAGCAGCTTTCTGTTCAGTTTGAGCAACAGATTTTTGAAGTGTATTATAAACTCCTGTCCCGATAACTTCTAATGCCATTTTCATACGTTCAGGCGAAATGTTTTCTAACACATTATCTTGAGGTGTATGGTATACCTTCTCAATATGATAGATTAATGGATTCCAACTATCGACACCCATCCAAATAAATAGGGCGGCAGGAATACCAACTTCAGCAAATGGCACGTGATCACTGGAGCCGAATTTCCCTTGCAGTACGAGGTCATTATTTAATTGTTTACCTGCTTGTAAGGCTGCGTCTGTTACAAGGTTTGGAGAACCGTTAGGCGTCATAGCATATAAATTCTTTGCTTTATCGTAATTTGTTGCAACCATGTCTGCGTTAAAGACACCTAAAATTCGATCGCGTTCTTTTTGGGATAGACTATTAACGTAATAATCGGAGCCAAGTAAGCCAGTCTCTTCAGAACCAAAAGCAATAAAACGAATTTCTTTATCAGTTTCTACATTTTGAAAAGCACGAGCTAGTTCTAATACTAATCCTGTACCAGAAGCATTATCATTTGCTCCAGGTGCTCCAACGACACTATCATAGTGCGAACTTACAACGACAGCTTTTTCATTACCTGTGCTGTTTTTTGGTTTCTTTTTAGCGATGACATTAAGTGATGTTAAGTTAGATTCATGTCTCGCTTTTAGAGAAAGAAGAGTGGTCCCTTTTTTAGCGATTTCCTCTTTAAATGCATTTCCTTGTGCATAAGCAAGACCAAAGACAGGGATAGACTGCTTTTTCGTTAGGCGGGGATTGAAGGTTTGTCCATAATTTCCGCGTCCGCCAATTAAACTGTATAAAAGGACACCTTTTGCTCCTTTGCTAACAGCATTTTCAACTTGTTTATTATAGTCTGCAACTGTTGTTCCTCTTTCAAATAGAACAATTTTTCCGTTTACTTCATTTGGGATATCCTCTAATTTTGTTCCACCTTGAACAAAGATAAGAGGAGCTGTAACAGCTTCTGTAGAAATTAGTGCGTTAGGGGCAGCGCCGGCTTGCCAATTACGTTTTGTGGATAATGGTGATTCAATAAATCCAACGTATTGATCCGGCACTTGAAATGGTTGATATTCTACTTCATAGCCCATTGATTTAAGCTGCATACCAACGTAGCGAGAAGCCCATTCTTCTGATTTTGTCCCACCAGGGCGAGGACCAATTGTTTCGGATAAGAAACGGATGTGTTCGATGGCGCGGCTTGCATCAACTTGTTTTGTGATAGGTGAAGTCTGTGTGATTTCTGACGTGGAATCAGCTTTGGCTTGTCCAATTGGAGCTAAGCTAACAGCGAGTGATACAGCAAGCAAAGAGCTTACTATTTTTTGTTTCAAAGATTTTTTCATTTTTTCCTCTCCTATTCTTCTATTCTCTCTGACTGACAAAAGAAGACGGATAACGACTTTATTTTACCGTCATCTTCATTATTTTTCAATATTCTGACATTGAGAAATAAAAAAACGCTATATGCATATTTGCATATTTTTGATGGAGATATGTATGCTATCATTTTAAATGAAGGTTCGCTTTCTGCTTGGAAAGCTCCTACATTGCATGAATCTAGTGTACCCAAACTTTAGATTATGTAGAGAAAAGAATCCTATAGGGTTTCTTTTCTCATGTTTGAATCATGTGATGATAAATATGTTTCCGCATTTCATACTTATTATCAGTGATATATGTAAGGCATCCATATGAAAATACGAGGCTGTTCAAAGGTTTTCCGTACTTTTGGGCAGCCTCACCCCGTTAAAAGGACGATACTCTATGTATCGTCCTTTTTTGGCATAAAAAAACACCTAATCAAATGTTCACTTGATTAGGTGTGAAAAACTATTAATAATATTTTTTTCGTTTTGTAGCTAAAATACTTAACACACCAGCTAGTAGAAGTACGATGCCTACTGTTTGAGTAGAATCATTTTTGTGACCTGTATTTGGAAGTTCTTTCCCCTTATTTTGGTCATCTTGTTGTTTGTTTATTTGTGTGTCAGGGTTTTCTTTTTCTAGTTCTTCAGAAGTTCCTTTACCATGTGTGTCAGGATTTTCTTTTTCTAGTTCTTCAGAAGTTCCTTTACCATGTGTGTCAGGATTTCCTTTTTCTAGTTCTTCAGAAGTTTCTTTCCCTGTTTCCTCTTCTTTATTAGGAGGAGTAATTGTTTTATCATCTCCACCGGATGAAGAATCGATTTTTTTATTTGAAACTGTAATTTGTAGTGGTGCAACTTGAGCTTTTTCAATTGTAAAGTTTATTGGTGATGCATCTAATTGATAGCCTTTAGGAGCCTTTGTTTCCACTAATTGATAATTACCAGGTTTCAAATCATTTACGATTAATTTACCATGCCCGTCTGTTTGTAAACCTTCTCGTACTACTTTTCCGTCGTGATCTAAAATATTGAAAATGGCACCTTCAAGTGTTCCATGGTAATCAATATCAATTTTAGTTAACTCCATTGAACCTGTTATTAAACTATTTAAAGCTGTAACAGAAGTAACTTGAGATTGTCCTTTCGTAATTGTGAAAGGAATTGGCTTAGCACTTAAATCGTATCCAATAGGAGCCTTCGTTTCAACGAACTGATAGTCTCCCGGACGTAAATCAGAAACAGAAATTTTGCCATCTTTATCAGTAGTCAAATCAGTGCGAACATCAAGTCCGTTATGATCAACAATTTTAAAGATAGCTCCTTCAAGAGTAGAGTTGTCAACGTCGTCAAGCTTAGTTAATTCGACTGAACCTTTAGTTAAGCTGTTAGTAGCAGTAACAGAAGCTTTAGCTGTTTGACTCTTTTCAACAGTAAACTTGATAGGATTTTGATTTAAGTCGTAATGCTTAGGAGCCTTCGTTTCAACGAACTGATAGTCTCCTGGACGTAAATCAGAAACAGAAATTTTGCCATCTTTATCAGTAGTTAAATCAGAACGAACGTCGTGCCCGTTCATATCGACGATTTTAAATACTGCATCTTTAAGGACAGAACCGTCAAAGTCATCCACTTTAGAAAGTTCAACAGCGCCTTTCGTTAAGCTATTCGTAACGGTAACGGAAGCGATTTTTTCTTGTCCTTTTTTAACTGTGAACTTAATAGGTGTTTCGTTTAAGTCATAGTGATTAGGAGCTTTTGTTTCGATAAACTCATAGTCTCCTGGTGCTAATTCATCCACAACTAAACGGCCGTTTTTATCAGTAGTTAAATCAGTACGGACATCGTGTCCATCCTTATTAACAATTTTAAATACCGCACCTTCCAGTGTTGTGTTTTCTTCAACATCGTCAACTTTAATTAACTCCACACTACCTTTCGTTAAGCTGTTCGTAGCTGTAACGAAGACATGTTTTGTTTGACTTCTTTCAATTGTGAACTTAATCGGCTCTTCATTTAAGTCATAATGTTTCGGAGCTTTCGTTTCAATAAATTGATAGTCTCCAGGTTGTAAGTCTTTAACGATGATTTTTCCATCTTTATTGGTAACTAAATTCGTACGAATATCGTTACCGTTCATATCAGTAATTTTAAATACCGCACCTTCCAGTGTCTCTTTCGCATCTAGAGAGTCAACTTTCGTTAATTCCACGCCACCTTTAGTTAAGCCATTTTTAGCAGTAACGGAAACGTGAGCTGGTTGGCTTTTCTCGATAGTGAAAGGAATCGGTGTTTTATTTAAATCATAATCTTTAGGAGCTTTCGTTTCAACGAATTGATAATCTCCTGGTCGTAAATTAGAAGCAGAAACTTTCCCGTCTTTATCAGTAGTTAAATTCGTGCGAACAACTTTACCTTTCGCATCAATGATGTTAAATACTGCATCAGAAAGTTTTGTATCTGGATTTATATCATCCACTTTAATTAATTCAACAGCACCTTCAATTAAGCTGTTAGTAGCAGTGACTTGTAGCTTCTCTGCTTGGCTTTTCTTAATTGTAAATTTAAGCGGTGTACTATCTAATTTATAATGTTCAGGAGCCTTTATTTCAATAAACTGATAGTCTCCTGGACGTAAATCAGGAACAGAGATTTTTCCATCTTTAACAGTAGTTAAGTCAGTACGAACATCATTGTTTTTGTCATCAACAATTTTAAATACTGCGCCTTCAAGAGCTGTACCGTCGATATCATCCACTTTAGAAAGCTCTACCGCACCTTTTGTTAAACTATTTTTAGCAGTAACAGAAATCGGTTCAGCTTGTCCTTTTTCAATAGTAAAAGGAATCGGTTCTTTATTTAAATCGTAGTGTTTCGGAGCTTTCGTCTCGACGAATTGATAATCACCAGGACGTAAGTCAGAAACGCTAATTTTACCTTGTGAATTTGTAGTAAGATTCTTGCGGATTACAGTACCATTCATATCAACAATGCTAAATACTGCGTCTTCAAGAGTAGTACCATCGACGTCGTCCGTTTTAATAAGTTCAACGCCGCCTTTTGTTAAACTATTTTTCATAGTAACAGTAGCAATATCTTTCTGGCTTTTCTCAACTGTAACTACAATTGGCTTTTTGTCTAAATCATAATGTTTAGGAGCCGTTGTTTCGACAAATTGATACGTACCAGGACGTAAGTTTTCAACAATGATTTTTCCTTCACTGTTCGTTTTTAAATCCGTTTTAAGTACTTTCCCGTTTTGATCTAGTAAATTAAACACAGCATCGGCAAGTTTTGTTTGATCATTTAAATCATCAACTTTAATTAATTCGATACTACCTTGTTTTAAACTATTTTTAGCAGTTAAAGAAATAGTTTTTTTCTGTCCTTTTTCAATAGTGAAATTGATTGGTGTTTCATCTAAAACGTAATGCTTAGGAGCTTCTGTTTCAATGAATTGGTAATCACCAGGACGTAGGTCGTTAATTTCGATCTTCCCTTTACTATTTGTAACAAGGTCTTTATGAATTACAGTACCATTTATATCAACAATGTTAAATACTGCACCTTCAAGTGTAGTGCCATCGATGTCATCTACTTTAGAAAGTTCCACTGCACCTTTTGTTAGAGCGTTTTTAGCCGTAACATGAAGAGTTTCAGTTTGGCTTTTCTTAATTGTAAATTCGATCGGTTTTTTATTTAAATCGTAATGTTTAGGAGCAGCTGTTTCAATAAACTTATACATACCAGGACGTAGATTTTCAACAACAATTTTTCCTTCAGCATTTGTTTTTAAGCCTTCTTCAACTATCTCTCCGTCTGCATCTAATAAATTAAATACAGCATTAGCGAGCTTCGTATCAGTATCAATATCGTCAATTTTTGTTAATTCCACGCTACCTTTTTTCAACGTATTTTTACCTGTAACAGTAATTTTTTCCGTTTGACTTCTTTCAATTGTAAATGGAATCGGTGTTTCGTCTAACATATAATGTTCAGGAGCAGCTGTTTCAATAAACTGATAGTCTCCTGGACGTAAATTAGAAACAGAAATTTCACCATTGTCGTTTGTAACAAGGTTTGTGCGAACTTCGTTACCCTTCATATCAACAATTTTAAATACTGCATCTTTCAGCATTGTACGATCGATGTCATCAATTTTTGTTAAAATGACGCCGCCTTTCGTTAAGCTGTTAGTAGCAGTAACGGTAATGTTTTCTTGTTGACTTTTTCCGATAGTGAACGGAATAGGGTTTTTGCTTAAATCATAGTCTTTTGGAGCTTTTACTTCAATAAATTGATAGTCACCCGGGCGTAAATCAGAAGCAGAAACTTTCCCCTGTTCATCAGTAGTTAACCCTTTACGAACGACCTTTTTCGTATCATGAGCATCAACAATTATAAATTCTGCACCTTTAAGTGTAACGCCATCAACGTCATCTACTTTAGTTAAAGTAACGCCACCTGTAAGTAAACTGTTTTTTACAATTACAGGGACTGGCAGATCATCCTTGCGACCTTTTTTAATCGTGAACTTAATAGGTGTTTGATCTAATTTATAATGTTCAGGAGCTGATGTTTCAATAAATTGGTAATCTCCTGGTGCTAAATCAGGAATAACTAGTACTCCATAATCATCTGTTTTTAAATCTTTCGCAATTTCTTTGCCAGTTGCGTCTTGTAATGTGAACACCGCGCCGGCAAGAGCAATACTACTTTCCACATCATCTTCTTTAATAAGTTTAACTTTTCCTTTCGTTAAACTATTTTTAAATGTAAGTGGAAGAAGTTTTGGTTGACCTTTTTCGATTGTAAATTCAATTGATTCTGCATTTACATCGTAATAAATTGGAGCCTTTGTTTCGATAAGTTTATAGTTACCAGGACGTAAGTCATCTACAGCTAACATTCCTTTACTATTTGTAACAAGGTCCGTACGAACATCTTCATTCGTATCTCTATTAACGATTTTAAATACTGCACCTTCAAGGGTTTCCTTAGCATTTACAGAATCAACTTTTGTTAATTCAATACCGCCTTTTATTAAGCTATTAGTAGCTGTAACGTTAATAGCAGTCGCTTGGCTCTCCTTAATTGTAAATTCAATCGGTGTTTTATTTAAGGTATAATGCTCAGGAGCTTTCATTTCGATAAATTTATAGTTACCTGGACGTAAACCAGTAGCAATAATTTTCCCTTCCTGATTCGTAACTAATTCTGTACGGACATCCTCATTTTTGCTATTAACAATTTTGAATACGGCACCTGTAAGTGGAGTGCCATCAACATCATCGATTTTTATTAGTTCAACATCGCCTGGTAGTAGACCATTTTCAGCTGTAATAACAATCGGTGTTTTTTGACCTTTCTCAATTGTAAATTCAATTGGTGTTGATCGCAGTTCATAATGTTCAGGAGCTTTCGTTTCAATAAATTTGTATTTGCCTGGGCGTAAGTCAGAAGCTTTAACAGTTCCGTTTGTATCGGTAGTTAATTCTGTACGAACGTCTTCGTTCTTATCATTCACGATTTTGAACATAGCTCCAGCAAGAGGAGTCTTTTTATCAAATTCGTCGACTTTTAATAGCTCAACAGCACCTGTTGTTAAACTGTTTTTTGCAGTAATTGAGATAATGCTTGTTTGACTTTTCTCGATTGTAAACGGAATTGGTTCTTTATTTAAGTCATAGTATTTAGGTGGTGTTGTTTCAATAAATTGATACTCACCAGGATCTAAATCTTTAACGGTCAAAGTTCCATCTTTTTCTGTTTTTAAGTTTGTACGGACATCTTTATTTTTGTCGTTAACAATTTTGAATACCGCACCTTCAAGGGTCGTGCCATCAATATCATCCACTTTTGTTAACGTAACGCCACCTTTAATTAAAGCGTTTTTTGCTGTAATAGAAGCGGCTGTAGTTTGGCTTTTTTCTATTTCAAATAAAATAGGCGTTTTGTCTAATTCATAATGCTCAGGAGCTTTTGTTTCGACAAACTGGTATTTACCCGGACGTAAATCTTTTGCTTCTATTTGTCCATGTTCATTTGTTGTTAATTTCTCATATCCAGGAATATTTTTTCCGTTGCGATCCTGAACAGTAAACTCTGCCCCTGCTAAAGTTTTATTATAATTATCCACTTTTGTTAAAAGAGCAGATCCTTTAGTTAAACTATTTGTCGCAGTTCGGTTTACTACTGTTGTTTGATCTTCAGAGATAGTAAACGGAATAAGTTTGCTATCTAATTGATAATGCTCAGGAGCCTTCGTTTCTTGTAAGTAGTAAGTTCCTGGTTTTAGTTTATCTATAATAATTTGTCCGTTATTATTTGTTGTTAATTTTTCATGTTCTGGAATTATTTTTTTGTCTTTATCTAGTAGTGTGAAAACGGCGCCTTGTAGTGTTGCGTTTTTGTTCAGGTCATCAGATTTTGTTAAAACTACTTTCCCGACAAACTTCTTATTTGCAAGTTTATATGTTGTAGTCTCTTGTGTACCAAGTTCAACAATTTTCCCTTGTTTTAAATCCCAGCTAATTACATAGCCTTCAGGAGCATTTGTTTCTTTTAATAAATATTTATCGCGTTTTAAATTATTAAATTTAGCGATACCGTCTTTGTCTGTTGTAATTTTACGGATAACAGTTTTACCTGTACGATCGTATAAAGTAAATTCTGCCCCAGCTAATAGTGCGTTCTTATTGTCGTTATCTACCTTCATAATTTCAAGGTTTCCACGACCTTTAGTAGCAGATCCTCCGCCTGAACCAGAAGACATTCTCACTTCAATCGTTTCAGTAGTTTCTGTGTTTTTAACTGTCAACTTATTGCCTGTGATTTTCGCTTTATTACTTACTTTTTCTTTATCGTCTGCATTAATAAGTGAGCGATATTCTAAAATATAAGCTCGATCAATTTTTTTCAAGAAGGCAATTTCGAAATGTTGCTTTCCGGTATTATTGTCTGTTGTTATTTTGAGTTTATAGTCTGTTCCTTCTTTTAATTCGTTTACTGTATCTTTTGTTAAATTTCCATATGGATCAACAGTTGTAGGATATAAGTGGAATGAATCTTCCACAATTACCTGATTTTCGGTGGGGTCATCTGTTACAACTGCATCTGCAATGGTTGATTGGCTTTCGTTAATTGCGATACTCCAATTAATATAGTTGTCGTCTTGCACAGCTTTTTTAGTAACGAAGCTGCCACCTTTATTTACTTGAGTGTCACCTGTAAGGGTGTTAACAATTTTAGAGCCATCTTTTAAATCTGCCTCGTTTTTGTAGGTGCCTTGGATAAGTTCACCATCAAGGCTTGTTTTAAAGATAATATAGTAAGGTGAATTAATTGATTGTTTGAAATGAACCTTTAGGGTGTTTTTATTTTTCTCTGTAGGTTCTTCAAGTTCATATTTCTCAGTTGGTACAGCATTACCAGGTTGTGCATTATCAGGATTTCCATTTAAAATCATATCGCGCACTTCAATGGATCCAGGCACTAACTTTTGTTTATCTTGTATTACGTCTATAACATAAGGATCTTTAATCTCAACATTATTATAGTTAAAGCCTATTATCCAAGTAATTTCCTTCGTTTGGGCGTTATAAGAACCGTATTTATAACCATTTGCCTTTGTGAAAGTATCAGGATCGAAATTAGCTTCAACTTTATTTGATTGTGGATTAGAATCCGTATCTATCCAAGATAGGTTACCTGTATTTTTAAATGAAGTTTTACCACTCTCTAGCTTTGTATAATCAAAGTCTGTCGTATATTTTACGACTAATGTCTTTGTCATATTAGACTGATATGTACCGATAAGAGTAATTTTGAAGCCTTTATCTGTTGCATCTAAAACATAGTCAGTCCCAGCTTGAAGGGTATAATTTCCGTCTTTAATTTCTAGTTTCTTATCTTTTAATTGTAATCCACCATGATCAAAGGTGTCCGTAATGATCGCGTTGTTTAATGGATAGTTGTTATTATTTACTATAATTGTCCAAGTTGTTGTTTTGTCTTTATAATTTGTTTCAGCTTTATTATTAGATTTAATAATATTTTGCTGCTTGAAGCTAGCTTCATTTTCTTTACTTGAATCATTATCAGCTATAACTTTATTTTTTACTTTTCCATCTTCTATAACTTTATTAGTTGGCTTGGTTTTATAGGTAATCACATAAGCACTATTAATATCATCATTAAACTGTAAATCGAATCCATTCTTCTTGTTACTTACAGTGTAATTATTAACAGCGTCTCCTGTTACAAGCGTTCCTTTTTCATTATATGAAGCGTTTTTCACAACAATAGAATTTGCATCTAGTTCGTGTGTATCGTCAAAAATATCTTTTAAAATCGCATCTGCTTTTTTGATCTCTCTTTGATCACCATTGTAAGTAATTGTCCACTCAATTGTTTGCGTCTTTGGATCATATTTACTTGTTTTATTTAAGTGTGTACCACGAGAAACCGTTACAGTAGAGCTTGCGTTTTGTTGCTTTTGATTATCACTCGTTATCGTAACGTTATTTCGGAAACTTTTAATATTTTCATCAGTAATTTTTGTGGCATATTCGATTTGATATGCTTTATTGATAGAATCTTTGAAAACAATCTCCAATTTTGAGCCATCTGATGAAATAATATTGTAATCTGTTGGCTCAGCTTCTGCACCACGCATTACATTCCCATTAACATCAACTTCTAAATAATAAACTTTAATAGAATCTTTATTTAAGCTTGTACCTTGTGGAATGTTATCTTTAAAAACAGCGTTTTTAAGGGTGTCTTTCGTTTTGTTCATCTCTACTTTCCAATTAATTTCATTTGTATTAATTGGTCTATCAGGTAACCCTTTTTTATTCGTAGCTGTTTGTACATTAGGCTTAAAGTCAACTGTAATAGAAACATCCTTATCTTTAATCGGGAAAGGAATTTCTTGTGTTGTTGTACCTTTAATTTCAGCTTTATTAAATTCTGTCTTTAATTGTAGGTTACCAGCAACATCTGGATGCTCTTCAACATAATCGTTGAATGTCATCGTGACTTTTCCATCTTTTGTAACAGTAAAATTACCAATTTGATTGTTTTCACTATCATATAAAGGACTGTTAATTGTATTGTAAATCTTAAAATGTTTAGGAAGATCAAAAATATAGTAATCTCCACTTTTCACATTCATTGATTTTAAAAGTTCCCATGTAAACTCAATATTGGCAGGGGAATCTGTACTTGGACGGTTATCCTCTGTAAATGGTTTTCCGTCTTTATCCGTCAACTTTACACCGGTTAAAATGTTTGTTGTTATTTGCTTTGGACCTGAATTTGTATTCTCAGCAGGGTCGCTTGCTAGCTTTCGTTCTGGATTGTCAGTAGCAATTTTAGCTGCTGGGTTTTGTTCCGGATTATCAGTAACAGGCTTAGTTGCTGGGTTTTGTTCCGGATTATCAGTAACAGGTTTAGTTGCTGGGTTTTGTTCCGGATTATCAGTAACAGGTTTAGTTGCTGGATCTTGCTCCGGATTGTCAGTAACAGGTTTAGCTACTGGATCTTGCACTTGTTTATTAGTATCCTGTTTGGTGCCATCTTCTTTAGAGTCTTCTACCTGAACAGGAACTGATATAGGCTGAACCATTGTTCCTAAAGGAAAAGCGATTTGAACTGATTTTTCTCCAGTTTTTAAAGTTGAGTTAAACACGGTATCAACTTTAATTTTTCCTTTAGCGTCTTTCAAATTTTCTACTTGATCATTAAATATTAATTTTAATTTATTATCTTTAGCTGTTATAAAATATTGACCAATATTTTTTTGATCTGTTACTAAATCCCCTTGCAAATCTTTAGATACTTTTAATGCAAGTGGTATTTGAACTACTGCTGTATCATTTGCATGTGCAACTTGTTGATCCTTTATTGACCAAGCGTATTCTACTTGAATGGTTGATCCTATCTTTATTAAGTTGTTAGGATTTTTTGCTTCGTCAATAATATGATTCGTTGCATCTTTCATTTCAACAGTGTCAAATAAGGAATCTCCTGTTAAGGTTTCCGCTCTTACTTGATTGTATGGAAAACTAGCAAGTTGCGAAAATAGTACGAATACAATTAAACATACATTGAAAAGTTTTTTCATTGTTCCTCCTCTGAACATTCATTTGTCCATTGGGGACTTATTCCACATGAACAAATGGAATAATAAAAGTATTTGTTATAAGCTATTTATTTTTGTTATCCCTCCGTTTCTATACGCTTTCTCAGACAAACAGAATTATGTTCAAAGTAATATTATTTAACGTAAAACAAAATGTATATTTACACAGTTCTGCGGAAATATACACAATTCGACAAAAAATGTCGAAAAAAATACTGATATAAAGAATGATATCAGACCTTCATATGTGAGATAGTTTTCATGTATATCTAGTAAAAAAGAATGGTTATAAAGGTAAGTTTTACGATACATACTAACCAATGTAGTGTATCCCTTTGTGAAGGCTTATTTTTGCCTTAAAGTTATGTGGAAATAAAAATCTAGATAGGGTTGGTTTTGGTCAGAATGAAGACAATATGTACTTTGAAAATAGTGATCTATTTTGTCTAAAGAGAGTTGTACGATTAGTGGACCGAAGTTGAAAGACAATTGTTTCTTACATTGTTAGATGAATATGAGAATTACATAATATTCGACTAATCCGTTGCTGCGGTCATTTTTGAAACTGTTTAAACAATAAAAAAGAAGGTGTTTTCCTCCTTAGCTACAATATCTTTTTAGTAAAGATAAGCTTAAGTAACCTCCGCTAAAGATTATATACTTAAATGATAAAGAGTTCAACAATAGTTCACATATTTTCCCAAAATAAAAAAACGGCTGTTTTATGTGGAATAAATCTACAAAACAGCCGTTTTTTTATATTAGATTTCTGTTAAAATAATCGGCTCGCCGCGTGTTACAACAACTGTATGTTCACATTGTGCAACAAGGCTTTTATCAGGTGTAACGAATGTCCAACCATCATCGCCACGTTCGATAATGTGATCAGCCTTCATAGAAATGAATGGTTCTACAGCGATAACAAGACCGTCTTTTAGAAGTGCATTATCCATTGGGTCAAAGTAGCTTAAAATGTGGTTTGGTGCTTCATGTAAGCTAAGACCAATACCGTGACCAGTTAAGTTTTGAATTACATTATATCCATTTTTATGTGCAAAGTTTGAAACAGCACGACCAATTTGGTTTTGTTTTGAACCAGCTTTCACCTTTTTCATTGCCGCCCAAAATGCATCAACCGCTGCTTGGCAAAGCTTTTCTTTTGCTTCATCTTCTCCAAGTACAAATGAAATACCTGTATCTGCATAATAGCCATCAAGTGCAGCAGATACGTCGACATTTACTAAGTCGCCTTCTTTTAATACGCGATCTCCTGGAATACCGTGAGCAACTTCTTCGTTTACACTAATACAAGTTACACCTGGGAAATCATATTCTTTTTCAGGTGCAGAAATAGCACCATGCTCATCTAATACTTTTTTACCGATCAAATCAAGCTCTTTCGTTGTCATACCTGGCTTCGCTTCTTTTTTCATTTCTTCACGTGCAAGTGCAACGATGCGGCCGATTTTTCGTAAGCCTTCTAAATCTTGTTCATTACGAATAATCATGAAAACCACTGTCCTTCCTCGAATATATGTCTTACCCGATTGTATCATGTTTATTTTCGTCCTGCTACTCGCTTGCGGTATGTAGGTTGATTCCTCTCATAAGGAATACATGACAATTGTCATATCGATGTCATGACGCATCATACTGTTTCCTAAGTTTTCCAACACATACAATGTAAATATAAGAAACAGCGGGGGTGGAGAGATGGAAAAGATTATAGAAGTAAATGGTGTTTCTAAAACATTTAAATATAAAAAGGCAGTAAATAATGTTTCATTTCATGTGAATAAAGGAGAAATAGTAGCACTACTTGGACCGAATGGTGCAGGAAAAACGACGACGATGTCGATGATGCTTGGATTAAAGGATCCGACGGAAGGAACTGTTTCTATATTTGGAAAAAGTCCAAAGCATAGAGATGTGCGTAATAGCCTCGGCGCGATGCTACAAGAAGTAAGTGTTATTGATAGCATTACAGTCGAAGAGGCAATTGAGTTATTCCGTAGTTATTATACGAATCCGGTAGAGAAAGCAACGTTACTACAGTTATCAAATTTACAATCGGAGCGAAAGCAAAGATGTGAGAAATTATCAGGTGGGCAAAAAAGAAGATTAAACTTTGCACTCGCACTTGCAGGAAATCCAGATTTGCTATTTTTGGATGAGCCGACAGTTGGGATGGATATTACGTCTCGAAGAACGTTTTGGGAAACAATTCGAAAGTTAGCAAGTGAAGGGAAAACAATTATTTTAACGACGCACTATTTAGAAGAAGCGGATGCATTGGCGAATCGCATTTTATTATTTGCGAATGGAAAGATTATCGCAGATGGTACACCAGATGAGATGAAGGCGACGATTTCGCGAAAAACAATCAAGTTTTATTCGAAGGAAAGTATTCCTGCAAAATTACTAAAAGAATTACCAAACGTAACAGAAGTACAGTCAAACGAAGGGCACTTCACTTTAACAACTGAAGATACAGATGCAACTTTAAAAGCGATTTATCAAAAGAACTTACCTGTAACAGATGTTTCAGTTGAACGTGGAAGTCTTGATGAAGCATTTGAACAGTTTGTCGCAAATCAGGAGGAGGGAATCGCATGAGAGCCTTATGGATGCAATGTAAGATGGAGATATTACGTACGTTTCGCAATAAATTATTTATCTTTTTCTCATTATTAATGCCAGTTATGTTTTACTACATTTTCACAAATGTTATTCAAGTGCCACAGAACGGGAATGAATGGAAAGCTCATTATTTAATTTCTATGACTTCATTTAGTATTATTGGAACAGCACTTTTTAGCTTCGGTGTGCGTCTTTCTGAGGAAAGACAAAAAGGATGGGCACAACTTTTGAGAATTACACCTCTGCCAGAGGGAGCATACATTTCCGCAAAAATTGTTTCGCAAACAGTAGTAAATGTTTTTTCGATCGTAGTTATTTTTATAGCAGGTATTTTAATTAATGATGTTCAGTTAACGTTCGGTCAATGGATGGGCGCTGGTTTATGGTTATTACTAGGTGTAACACCGTTTTTAGCGCTTGGATCGATAGTCGGTTCTATTAAAAAGGTTGATGCTGCTGCAGGGTTAGCGAACATTTTAAATATGTGTTTAGCAATTCTTGGTGGCCTATGGATGCCAATTGAAGTATTCCCAAAAATATTAAGAACAATTGGTGAATGGACACCAACATACCACTTCGGAAGCGGTGCATGGGATATTGTAGCTGGAAAATCGGTTGGTTGGGAAAATATCGCGGTATTAGGAGGTTATTTCCTTATATTTGTTGTAGTATCAATATATATAAGAAAAAGACAGGAAGCGGTATAAATGATAGAGAAGAAAAGGATTGAGATTTTTCCGAAACATATGGGTTTCTTCCCGTATATGTGGTTCGTGTATCTGTTATTTCCAATTTACCATTTAGTGCAGGCATCAGGGTGGAAGCTTGTAATTGGAAGCGGTATGTTGATAGTTTTTATTATCACATACCGTCAGCTTTATTTTGTGCAGAGGACGTTCGTTTTTTGGGCATGTATTCAAATGGTACTTATCTTTTTATTTGCTTTATTTTACAATCCTTTCATGATATTCTTTGGCTTTTTCACCGCAAGTGCGATGGGATTTGCACCAAATAAGAAAGTATTTCGAGTGCTATTGTGTTTGTTAGTTATAATGCTTGGGGCATTTTTATTTGTAAATATGAACCAACTAACAACTACAAGTTTAGTAAATATCGTTCCAATGTTTATTTTAATGCTTCTTACACCATTCGGAATGCGAAATTTTAATCAAAAAAAGATGTTAAGGAATCAGTTAGACGAAGCAAATGAACAAATTAAAGACTTAGTAAAACGTGAAGAGCGGCAGCGGATTGCAAGAGATCTTCATGATACGTTAGGGCACACGTTATCACTCATTACTTTAAAAAGCCAGCTCGTGGAGAAGTTAATTGTAAAAAATCCGGAGCGTGCAAGCGCGGAAGCAAAGGAAATTACACAAACATCTCGTACCGCTTTAAAGCAGCTAAGGGAACTAATTTCTGATATGCGTATGATTACAGTAGAAGAAGAGCTTGAGCAAATAAAAGCAATCTTACAAGCTGCTACTATTGAATTAGAAATAAAACAAGAAACGAGTGCAAGTTCGTTATCACCAATTGAACAAAATATTTTAGGAATGTGTTTACGTGAGGCTGTGACGAATGTTGTAAAGCATAGTAAGGCGACGCGTTGCACAGTTTCTGTACTAGAATCACAAGGTGAATTAATTTTGACAGTAGAAGATAATGGAGTTGGTTTAGCAGATCAAAACCATGATGGAAATGGCATTCGTGGTATGAAAGAGCGCATCGCTCTTATTGACGGGTTTGTTGAACTGGGTACGATCAATCCAGGGACACTATTAATAGTAAAAGTACCAGTTGTCATTAGAACAGGAAAAGATGAGGTGAGGGCATGATTCGAATTATTATTGCAGAAGATCAGCGGATGCTTCGTGGTGCATTGGGGGCCCTACTTGATCTAGAAGATGATATTGAAGTAATTGGGCAAGCTGCGAACGGGGAAGAAGCGCTAAAACTAATTGAATCGCTACAACCTGATGTAAGCATTATGGATATTGAAATGCCAATTCAAAGCGGATTAGATGTTGCGGAAACGTTACAGAAAGAAAAATCAGCATGCAAAGTAATGATTTTAACAACATTTGCGCGCCCTGGATATTTTGAACGAGCAATGAAAGCTGGCGTGCACGGATATTTATTAAAAGATAGCCCAAGTGAAGATTTAGCTGCAGCGATTCGTAATGTAATGAAAGGAAAGCGAGAGATTTCTCAAGATTTGATGTTCGGCTTATGGCAGGAGCAAAATCCGTTATCAGATCGTGAAAAAGAAGTATTGTTACTTGCGAAAGAAGGAAAGACGGCAAATGAAATTGCGAAGGCACTTTATCTTTCGCCTGGTACAGTACGTAATTATATTTCTGAAGTATTAACGAAGCTAGATGCGAAAAATAGAATTGAGGCAATTACAATTGCGGAAGAAAAGGGATGGATATGAAAAGAAGTTTACCTATGAGTGGTAAACTTCTTTTTTCTTATAAACAAGTATTTCAATAGAGAGTTTCGTCGCAGTCGCATCGCTCAGAATTTGAAGTATATCGCGTAATTTAGATTTTACTTCATTTTTCGACAAAAAATTTGTTATAGTAAGATTAGGTTGTTGGTCTAAATTTTGGGCAATTTTACCACTAACAGTTGTAATTACTCCATTTTTATCTACTTTTACAATAAAATCTTGGCAATATACTTTGTAATTTTTGTAAGTTTGTGCAAGGTGAACTTCGGTTTGATTTTCTTTTGTTTCTTTATTTGTAGGTTGGGAATCTACATTCATTTCAGTTGTCACTCACTCTTGTTGAGCTTTAGCCTCGTTTATCTCACCCTTTAAATACTTTTTCGCCATATATTTTTATATCATTTTGAGGTTGTGTTAATTTTTAAATCGTTAAACTAGGCTGAGCGATTTCAACTTTTACTTCATTTCTATCTAGTTCTTGGGTGTGAATAGCTTCTGCTGATAAAGGATAAAGAAGACCGAATGTAATGAAAGCACGGGCAAATTTTCTATAATTTATCTATAAAATTACTAGTCTATTATATTATGTGAGATGGATTGTATGAAAAATTTGCCGAATTTTATATATATTATGCATTATTTCATATCAAAAATTGTCGAATTCACATTATTGTAGTGGTATGACAACTTAAAAAATTAGATTGTTATAATGGGATGGTGAGTAAGTATGCACGCAGAAAAACTAGGAAGTGAAATTAAGAAAATTAGGGTGATGAGAGGATTAACACAAAAGCAGTTATCCGATAACATATGTCATCAATCGGAAGTGAGTCGAATTGAATCGGGCGCGGTATACCCAAGTATGGATATATTGCAAGGCATTGCAGCGAAGTTACAAGTTCCCATTATTCATTTTTATGAGGTACTCATTTATTCTGATATTGAGAGGAATAAGCAGTTAAAAGATCGAATTATTATGCTTTGTAAGCAAAAGAAATATAAAGAAATTTATAATAAAGTATGGAATGAGTTGAAAAAGGAAGAATATCATCCTGAGCTTCAGCAATTTCTTCAATGGCAATATTATGTAGCTGCTTACATATTGAAAAAAATCGATTACGAATATTGTATTTTAGAATTAAAGAAATTGCTCAATCAACAATTGGCAGGAATAGATGTATATCAGAACCTTTATATTGAAAACGCAATTGCAAACATTTACGCTGAAAACGGCCATTTTAAGAAGAGTATTAAGTTATATGAAAATATATTAAAACAATTAGAGGTATTACATGATAATAAAGAGTTTGATGTGAAGGTGAGACATAATCATGCAAAAGCATTATTCTTAGACAATCAATACGAAGAAGCGCTTTGTCACGCAAATAAAGCCATTGAACTATCGTGTCAAATTAATAGTATGACATTGATTGGACAGTTATACTTTCGAAAAGGTGAATGCCTAGCAAAGCTAGGGTGTGATAGAGCAGAAATTGAAGATGCTTACGAAAAAGCGTGCTTCTTTTTCGATATATTAGGAAACCATACGTTAAAAGAAACAATTATAAAAAAAATGAAAAAATAAAAAAGGCATAAAAACAAATATGCATAATTGCATAAGATGTGGATAATTTTTCATGATATATTTAAATAAAAAAATGCGGGTGATGGAATATGAAGAAACTACTTATTGGTAGTCTATTAACGTTAGCGATGGCATGGGGTATTTCATTAGGAGATACAGCATTAGAGAAAAGCCAAATAATTTCTCATAATGATCAAGAGGTACAATTAGCTGGAGAGGTACCTTTTGAATATTAAAAAACAACCGTCTTACTTAGACGGTTGTTTTTTTGTGTAGTAATATCCAAACGTCTTTACTAGAAACAGGCTTGCTAATAAGGAATCCTTGAATGTGGTCACAGTTTTGTTCATATAAAAACTTCCATTGTTCTTCCGTCTCTACACCTTCTGCAATAACTTCTAAATTCAGTTCTTTAGATAGTGTAATGATGGAGGAGATAATCGCTTCCTCTAAAGGACTATTTGTAATTCCACAAATAAACTCTCGAGCAATTTTTAATGTGTTAATTGGGTATTTTGTTAAATAAGCTAAAGAACTATAACCAGTTCCAAAGTCATCGATTGAAATTTGAATACCGAGATTTTGAAGCTGTTCTAGTTTGGAAATGACAGATTGATTTTGATTAATTGCGATACTTTCTGTGATTTCGATATCTAGTGCTTCTGATTTTAGTTCGGTTTCTTCTAATACTTTTGAAATAGTAGGGATTAAATTTGCATGATTAAATTGAACAACAGATAAATTTACACCAACTTTTAATTGAGAAAACCCTTGATTATGCCATCTTTTTGCCTCTAAGCAAGCGGTACGTAAAATCCAATTTCCAAGTTCAATAATAAATCCGGTTTCCTCCGCTAGAGGAATGAATTGGGCAGGAGACACGATGCCGAGTTTTGGGTGCTTCCAACGAATTAATGCTTCAAAACCGATAATTTGTTTTGTTTTTGTGCTTACTTGTGGCTGATATTCTAGGAAAAATTCATTTTGTTGTAATGCTTTTGCAAGTTCGCCTTCTAAGAATTGAATTTCATTTTGTGCGATACTTATTTCTTTTGAGAAGAAAACAAATCTGTTTTTTCCATTTGCTTTCGCGCGATACATAGCCATATCAGCATTTTTCATTAATTCTGTTACATCTGTTCCGTAATCAGGGTACATGGCAATTCCGATACTCGGTGTAATAGACAGTTCTTCGTCTTTAATGAAGAATGGTTTGTTTAAAACGGTTAAAATTTGTTCAGCTATAAAAGCCGCACTTTTTTCTGAGTACATATCTGGTAATAGAATTGTAAACTCATCTCCACCTTGGCGAGCAACGATATCTTTTGAACGCAAGCAACCACGTAATCTTTTTGCTACTTCAATTAATAATAGATCTCCGACATCGTGACCAAGTCTATCGTTAATTTTTTTGAATCGATCTAAATCAAGGAACATAACGGCAACATCATTCACGCTAGTTTGAGCTGTATTTAAAATGTTTTTTAAATCTTTTTCAAACTTTCGGCGATTTGGTAATCCAGTCAGTGCATCATGAAAGGCTAAATGTTCTACTTGTTTTTGTTTTTCATATAAAGTTGTAATATCACGTGCTATGCCGAACATCCCAACAACTTCTTTGTTTATGAAAGTAGGGATGAGTGTAACGTGAAGGTAATAGTAATAGCCTTCTTTTTCTTTTGTGCGAACTTCTAAAGTTTGTGGTCTACCTTCTTTTGTTATTTGTAAAGCTTTCTTTAGTAGATCATGGTCTTTTGAGTCAATAAAGTGTAGAAGAGAATAGCTTTCTACTTCACAATAGTAGGCAGTAAATAAGCTTTCACAAGCTGTATTAGATTGTTGGAAAATACCATCCATATTTAAAGAGAAAACGGCATCAGGATGATCTTCGAATAACGATTTATAGCGTTGTTCACTCTTTGATAACGCAGATGCACCCTCTTCTACTTTGCCTTCTAGTTGTGTAGTCAACTGTTCGTATGTATCGATTAGTGCTTGATTATCTTTCCACATGTAAAGTTGTCGTAGGAATAATAAGATGAGTGATAATACTAGACCGATTAGCATGAACTTATCATCCCAAGGTTGAATAAGAATAAAGGAAAAAGTAATGATTATACTGAAATAGGGTAATATAAAGCGCACATAATCAAATCGATAATACTTTGTTTTCGTTTCATGCTGCATTGGTTTGTCCAAAATGTATAGTATGGAAGATAAACCAATTAATAAAATTGAAGCAGTATGTACTAAATAAGAGACTTCAGAAGAAGTTTTCATCCCCATGTTTAGTTGGAACAGATGTATATACCCGTACACAAGTATGATAGTAAAACCGATAATTAATGAAATTCTGCTAGCAGAATATTGTTCTCGTCTATATAGGCTAATAACGGCGTAAATTACTAATGCTTGTGCAATAAAGTAACCAATTAAAACCCAGTGATCTGTTGTTAACATACGAAAGCTTGAGAGGTCCAAAATAAAAGTTAAGGTAAAATAAATATTCATAATAACAATAAAGATGCTATCGAATGAAAATTGAGCAAGGCCCCTAATAGAATAATGTTTTATGAATTTGATAGCAAACCCAGAAAAGAGCAAAATATATTGTATGATGAAAAAAGGTAGTGCCTTATATGAGAATATGACTTGATCATATATAGAAAGTGAATGAAGGAATAAAGTTATTTCCATAGTTAGTCCGCATATGCAAGTGCAGAGTAATAAAACCCAAAATAATTTATCACTACGCTTCATTTTCTTAATAGCTTTATATAAGCAATAGCAAGAAAAGAGTGCAGCAAAACAAAATAAGAAGAGAATTCCAATTTCTTTTATATTCAAGTCCTTAGGGATAAGAAATATCCAAAGGGAAAATATAATTATATACATCATGACAAAGTGTACATATTTTTTTTGATTAATCATATTATGGCTCCGTTTCAATAAAGTTGAATCGCAGGTGGAAAATGCTAATTCCAATCATAGCATATACAATAGGTTGTTTTTTACTATAAAAATTACTTTTTTTGAAAAAAATAGCTCAACATTACAATTTACCATTGTAATGTTGAGCTATTTACTCTTTTTATCCCTCTTATAGAGGATAATTCATGTATTAATTGCAGCATTGCTAAATCTTTCTGTTTACTTTCAATCATAATATCGAAATTATGGTCGATTTTTTTTGCAATGTGTAAGAAAGGCTTAATAAACTCTAAATCAATATATTCAGAGTGAGCCCTAAATTCTTTTTTTGATTTAGGGGAGGAAATGTGAACTTTAGGAGGGACATTTGTATGTGACCAAGTTTCAAAAATTGCAGGGAGTAACACTTCTAGCGGTTCCTCGCAAAGGTTTGCCATGTGATGATGATAATCAAATACGAATGGAATCTTTTCTTTTTGGCAAATCGATAAAGTTTCAGCAGTTGTATATGTTTTATCATCATTTTCAAGCGTCATTTGCTCTTTTATATGTGTAGGAAGTTTTTTTATATTTTCATGGAAACGTCCAACCGCCTGTTCTTTATTTCCATAGGCACCACCTACATGGATGTTAATATAAGAAGAATCTGCAATTCCTATTGCATCTAATACTTTATAATGATAGGCCATATCTGTAATAGCGTTAGTTGTAATATGTGGCTTGTCGCTTGTAAATAGCGTAAATTGATTTGGATGAAAACTTACTCGCAAATTGTATTCTTTAATTAATGCCCCAATTTTACGCCAAAGCGGTGTGAACAACCCGATATAATCAAACTCGACTTCGGGATGCGTTGCAAGTGGGACGATGGAAGAAGATAAGCGATATAATGGAATTTCATGAGCTATATTGTAATGAAGAATACGTATTGTATGCTCAAGATTTTGCCGTGTAACATCGTATAATTTATCTTCTCGTTCTTGTTTACTAAGCTTTTGAAAGCTTGTAAATGTCATCGTTTTAGCCGGAGAACAGTCCCAGAGTGCCATTGCATGTGAGACATATCCGAAACGCATAATCATAATGAATACATCTCCTTTATCCATTATCTTTCCTATAGAAAGAAAGCAAGTATCGTTCCTACCCATTCTTTCCCTCTATCAATAAGAGAAAGGGGGCTAACATCTTTAAAGGAAAGTAATGACGCATTTTCTAGATCTTCATGGAATTTGTTTTTTACTGTTTGTATAAAATGTTTATCATATAAAAGGCAGTTGATTTCATGGTTAATATATAAACTTCTCATATCAAAGTTTGCAGTTCCAATATCACAAATATAATCATCGACTATAATAACTTTAGCGTGAAAAAACCCTTGTTGAAATGCGTAAATATTACACCCAGCTTGTATTAACTTTCGGCAATATGGGAATTTTGCTTCGCGAACAAGGGCGTGATCCGCTTTTTCTGGAACGAGAACCGTGATTTGAACCCCACGTTTTCGCGCTTTTAATAATGCATTCATAATTTTCTTCCCAGGAATGAAATATGGTGTACCGATAAAGAGTTCTTTTTCCGCACTTTCGATTAAATGTAAAAATGTATTTTGCAAATAGGCACCATCAGTAGGGATAAAACGATGTAGAATGATTCCTGGTTGTTGCTTAGGAAAATAAAGAGGTGAATCTAATAAATTTTGCTTCGTATCGTCGAGCCAATCATGTAAAAATTGCTTTTGTAAATCTTGTATTCCTTCTCCTGTAAGGCGTAAATGATAATCGCGCCATAATCCTAATTTTTGATTATGCCCTAAATATTCTTCTCCAATATTAAACCCACCAATATAACCAATTTTCCCGTCAATAACTGTAATTTTTCTATGGTTTCTTTGATTTGCAGAAAAGAACGGAAAAGGAAATTTCACTTTATGACAAAATGAAAAAGAGACGCCGTGTTTTTTTAGGGAACGAATTGCCTCGTTTGATAAATAATGGCTTCCCAATCGATCGAGTAAAAGTCTTACTTCAATTCCTTCCTGTGCCTTATCGATAAGTAACTTTAAAAATTCACGACTGATTTTATCGTTTTTTACAATGAAGAATAAAACGTGCACATGGTGCCTTGCTTGTTGTATATCAGTAAATAAAGCATCATATAAATCTTGCCCGTATGTATAAAGGTGAAAATTACTTTGACGTAAAGGCAAAGTACGAGAGCGCACACGCTTTAAATGAAGAATCCTCCCATATAAAAGGTCAATTGTGATCCAAAGAGTAACGCATATTAACAAGAGAGATAAGAAGAACATAAGTGAATTCCCTCCTTTGCATTCTTTTCGCCTTCATTTTACTGGCTGCCCGGAAAATCCCGATTGGCTTCACCTTATCCCATATTAAGGGGCGGTAAGCCTCCTACTTAAAAATTAGGCTTACTTAAAGGAATCAGGCGAGAGGAAACAACCCCCTACGGATTAAAGTTTCACTTTATAGTTTCACCGAAATAAACAGCTTTATTAAAAAATATGTTGTTGTATAACAAAAAACTGTTGACTGAATGCTCACTCATTATATAATGAAGACAGGGGATAAAATTCAGAAAATTATATGTTTTTGAAGATTCTAAAAAAGAAAGAGGGCTTACAAAGAGAGGGGTAGCATAAAAATGAATAGCTTACTGATCATTAATTGGCTGGCTGCCATTGCTGTTATTGCTTATGCAGGATATTTGTTTGTGTATCTTATACGGACGAGGATGGCCTACATACAGTTAGGAAAAAAGATTGAATTTGACCGTCGTTTTAAAGAGCGTTGGGATCTCCTTAAGGTCAATGTTTTCGGTCAGAAAAAGCTGCTGAAAGATAAGAAGAGCGGCATTATTCACGTTATGTTCTTTTACGGATTTATTCTTGTCCAATTTGGAGCAATTGACTTCGTTTGGAAAGGACTCGCACCAGGATCACATCTTCCACTTGGACCACTATACCCTGCATTTACATTCTTCCAGGAAATTGTCACACTTGTTATTTTAATTGCAGTCTTTTGGGCTTTTCATAGACGTTATGTTGAGAAGCTAGTTCGTTTAAAACGTAATTTCAAATCAGGCCTTGTTCTTATCTTTATTGGTGGCTTAATGATTTCTGTGCTACTCGGTAATGGGATGGGAATTATATGGCACGGCGAGGAGCTTTCATGGAGTGAACCGATCGCTTCTGCAATCGCTTACGTTTTCTCGGGAATAAATGAAACCGCAGCCATTTCTGTGTTCTATTTCTCTTGGTGGGTGCATCTACTAATTTTGTTAACGTTTTTAGTGTATGTTCCACAATCAAAACACGCGCATTTAATTGCGGGACCAGTTAACGTTTTCTTCGGACGTCTTTCAAATCCAGGGAAACTTGAAAAGATTGACTTTGAAGATGAAACGCAAGAAACATTTGGTGTTGGTAAAATCGAAGACTTTAGACAAAATCAGCTTATTGATTTATACGCTTGCGTAGAGTGTGGTCGCTGTACAAATATGTGCCCGGCAACAGGGACAGGGAAAATGTTATCGCCGATGGATTTAATTTTAAAACTTCGCGATCATTTAACTGATAAAGGAGCAGCAGTGACATCAAAAGCACCGTGGGTTCCAGTAGTTGCTTTTAATAATACACAAGGAAATCAGTTAGCGATGATGGCAGCTGGGAAAGGGCAACAAGAATCAGCAGCTACAACGCTTGCTTACGATCCGAGTTTAATCGGAGATGTTATTACAGAGGAAGAGATTTGGGCTTGTACAACGTGCCGTAACTGTGAAGATCAGTGTCCGGTTATGAATGAGCATGTTGACAAAATTATTGATTTACGCCGCTATCTCGTTTTAACAGAAGGAAAGATGGACGCGGAAGCGCAGCGTGCGATGACAAATATCGAGCGTCAAGGGAATCCGTGGGGACTGAACCGTAAAGAGCGTGAAACTTGGCGCCAAGGTGATGATGAAGTAACGGTTCCAACTGTAAAAGAAAAATCGAAAGCTGGCGAGGAGTTCGAATATTTATTCTGGGTTGGTTCAATGGGATCATATGATAATCGTAGTCAGAAGATTGCGATATCGTTTGCGAAGTTAATGAACGAAGCAGGCATTTCATTCGCGATACTTGGTAATAAAGAAAAGAATTCTGGAGATACACCGCGACGTCTTGGAAATGAATTTGTCTTCCAAGAGATGGCGACAAAGAATATCGAGGAATTTGAAAAAGCAGGAGTGAAGAAAATCGTTACGATTGATCCTCACGCTTATAACACATTTAAAAATGAGTATCCAGACTTTGGCTTGCAAGCAGAAGTCTATCATCATACAGAATTGTTAGCTCAGTGGGTGAAAGAAGGGCGCTTAAAACCTGTTCACGCTATTGAGGAAACAGTTACGTACCATGATTCCTGTTACTTAGGAAGATACAACGAAGTATACGAAGCGCCACGCGATATTTTGAAAGCAATTCCTGGTGTGAATCTTGTAGAAATGGCACGTAACCGTGAAACCGGAATGTGCTGTGGCGCAGGTGGTGGCTTAATGTGGATGGAAGAGACAGCAGGTTCACGTATTAACGTTGCTCGTACAGAACAAGCACTAGCTGTGCAACCATCCATTATCGGTACAGGTTGTCCATATTGCTTAACGATGATTAGCGATGGGACGAAAGCGAAAGAAGTAGAAGAGAAGGTTCAAACTCTTGATGTAACAGAGATTTTAGAACGCTCTGTTATCGGACAGAAGAAAGAAGCGATGTAATTTGCAAGCATGAATACAACTTTAGAGAGAGGTGCAATCATTGCACCTCTTCTCAACGTAAGAACACCGAGCGAGCGCTCGGTCCTAAAAAAAAGAGATGGGGGAAATAGATATGAGTAAAACAGTTATTTTAAGTGCTGCAAGAACACCGGTTGGGAAATTTGGAGGATCTTTAAAAGACGTGAAGGCGACAGAACTTGGGGGAATTGCAATTAAAGCAGCACTTGAGAGAGCAAATGTTTCTGCTAGTGATGTTGAGGAAGTTATATTTGGAACAGTTATTCAAGGGGGACAGGGGCAAATTCCATCGCGCCAAGCTGCGAGGGCTGCTGGAATCCCTTGGGAAGTACAGACGGAAACAGTGAATAAAGTTTGTGCATCAGGGCTTCGTGCGGTTACGTTAGCGGATCAAATTATTCGTACTGGCGATCAATCACTAATTGTAGCTGGCGGTATGGAGTCAATGAGTAACAGTCCTTACATTTTACGAGGCGCAAGATGGGGATACAGAATGGGTAACAACGAAATCATCGATTTAAACGTTGCTGACGGCTTGACATGCGCATTTTCAGGTATACACATGGGTGTTTATGGTGGAGAAGTTGCGAAGGAAGATGGAATCTCTCGCGAAGCGCAAGATGAATGGGCATATCGTAGCCATCAGCGTGCGGTTTCAGCGCATAAAGAAGGACGTTTTGAAGAGGAAATCGTGCCAGTAACGATTCCGCAAAGAAAAGGCGATCCTATCGTCGTTGCAAAAGATGAGGCGCCACGCGCGGATACAACGATTGAAAAATTAGCGAAATTAAAACCTGTATTTGATAAGACGTCGGCAGTGACAGCGGGTAATGCTCCTGGACTAAATGATGGCGGTGCTGCGCTCGTATTAATGAGCGAAGACAGAGCGAAGCAAGAAGGAAGAAAGCCATTAGCGACAATTTTGGCACATACAGCAATTGCAGTGGAGTCTAAAGATTTCCCAAGAACGCCAGGTTATGCAATTAACGAATTGTTGAAAAAAACAGGCAAGACAATTGAAGATATCGATTTATTCGAGATTAATGAAGCATTTGCAGCGGTAGCAATTGCAAGTACAGAGATTGCAGGAATTGCCCCAGACAAATTGAATGTAAATGGCGGCGCAGTGGCAATGGGACATCCAATTGGAGCAAGTGGAGCGCGTATTATCGTTACACTTATCCACGCACTGAAGCAGCGCGGCGGCGGAATTGGAATTGCTTCTATTTGTAGCGGTGGCGGTCAAGGTGACGCAATTATGATTGAAGTTCGTTAATTTACGTGTAGGTGATTTTTGATTTATTAACAATTTATATTAAGGGGGAAGAAAGAATGAGTGTACAAAAAATAGTTGTAATTGGTGCAGGACAAATGGGTTCGGGAATCGCACAAGTATGTGCAATGGCAGGATATGATGTGAAGGTACAAGATTTAAAACAAGAGCAATTAGACAGAGGATTGGCTATTATTACGAAAAACTTAGCGCGCCAAGTAGAAAAAGGACGCATGAAGGAAGAAGAGAAGGAAGCGACGTTAAATCGCCTTACAGTAACGCTTGATTTAGATTGTGTGAAGGAAGCGGATCTTGTTATTGAAGCGGCTGTTGAGAAAATGGACATTAAAAAGAAAATTTTCGCGAATCTAGATGAAATCGCTCCAGAACACGCGATTTTAGCGACGAATACGTCCTCTCTACCAATTACTGAAATTGCAGCAGTAACGAAACGCCCAGAAAAAGTAATCGGCATGCATTTTATGAATCCAGTTCCAGTTATGAAACTTGTTGAAATTATTCGTGGTTTAGCTACAGATGATGAGGTGTACGAAACAATTGAAGATATTACGAAAAAAATCGGGAAAGTGCCAGTTGAAGTAAATGATTTCCCAGGATTTGTATCGAACCGTATTTTATTACCGATGATTAACGAAGCGATCTATACGTTATATGAAGGTGTAGCGACGAAAGAAGCGATTGATGAAGTAATGAAACTAGGTATGAATCATCCGATGGGACCACTTACATTAGCTGATTTTATCGGTTTAGATACATGTTTATACATTATGGAAGTGTTGCATGAAGGATTAGGAGATAGTAAATATCGCCCATGTCCATTATTACGCAAGTATGTGAACGCAGGATGGTTAGGACGTAAAACAGGCCGTGGTTTCTACGTTTACGAATAAAGTCCTCCTTTTATTAAAATAGTGGTCTTACCAAATTATTAAAAAGATATATAGCAAACGGAGGCGAAGTACATGAATTTTCATTTTACTGAAGAGCAACAAATGATGAGGAAAATGGTTCGAGATTTTGCGCAGAAGGAAATAGCTCCCTTTGTTCCTAGTATGGAACAAGGGGTGTTCCCAAAAGAGATTTTGCAGAAGATGGGTGAGCTTGGACTAATGGGTATTCCAGCGCCTGCAAAATATGGCGGGGCAGAAATGGATTTTATTTCTTACATTTTAGCAATTGAGGAAATTTCAAAGGTAAGTGCAACGGTTGGTGTAATTTTAGCTGTACATACGTCAGTTGGAATGAACCCGATTTTATATTTTGGAACAGAAGAACAGAAGCAGAAATATGTTTCTAAACTTGCGACTGGTGAATATTTAGGTGCATTTGCATTAACAGAACCAAATGCAGGATCAGATGCAGGGAGTTTGAAATCAAGAGCTGTAAAGAAAGGCGATCACTACATTATTAATGGATCGAAAGTATTTATTACAAATGGCGGTGAAGCAAGTACATACATTGTATTCGCTTCTACAAATCCAGAGGCAGGAAAAAGTGGGATTTCTGCATTTATAGTAGAGAAAGATACACCAGGCTTAGTTATCGGCAAAGATGAGCATAAAATGGGACTTCTTGGTTCTCGCACGGTACAACTTACGTTTGAAGATATGAAAGTGCCGGCCGAGAATTTACTTGGTGAAGAAGGACAAGGATTTAAGGTGGCAATGGCGAATTTAGATGTTGGACGAATTGGAATCGGAGCGCAGGCATTAGGAATCGCGGAAGCGGCGCTTGCATGTGCGATTGATTATGCGAAAGAGCGTGAGCAATTCGGCAAGCCAATTGCGGCGCAGCAAGGAATCGGATTCAAACTTGCAGATATGGCGACTAGTGTAGAAGCAGCGCGATTACTTGTATACAGAGCGGCATCGCTAAGAGCGCAAGGATTACCATGCGGTAAAGAAGCTTCTATTGCGAAATTATTCGCTTCTAAGACGGCTGTTGGAGTTGCGATTGAAGCGGTGCAAGTATTTGGCGGTTATGGTTATACGAAAGACTATCCAGTAGAACGATTTTTCCGTGATGCGAAAATCACGCAAATATATGAAGGAACGAGTGAGATACAGAAACTTGTTATTAGTCGAGCTTTATAAAAGGACAAGGGGGAGACGGGAATGCATTTTAAACTATCAGAAGAACATGAAATGATAAGAAAAATGGTTCGGGATTTTGCTAAGAACGAAGTAGCACCGACGGCAGCTGAGCGTGATGAAGAAGAGAGATTTGATCGTGCACTATTTGATCAAATGGCAGAGCTTGGTTTAACCGGCATTCCGTGGCCTGAAGAGTACGGCGGAATTGGAAGCGATTACTTAGCGTATGTGATTGCTATCGAAGAATTATCTCGTGTTTGTGCTTCAACAGGTGTAACGCTGTCTGCACACACTTCACTTGCTGGTTGGCCAATTTTTAAATTTGGAACGGAAGAACAAAAGCAAAAGTTTTTACGACCGATGGCAGAAGGAACGAAAATTGGCGCATACGGTTTAACGGAACCAAGTTCTGGTTCAGATGCTGGCGGAATGAGGACAACTGCGAAACGAGATGGAGACCATTACATTTTAAATGGATCGAAAATCTTTATTACAAATGGCGGTATTGCTGATATTTATGTTGTTTTTGCGTTAACTGATCCCGAATCGAAGCAGCGTGGTACGAGCGCGTTTATTGTGGAAAGTGATACACCAGGATTTTCAGTTGGGAAGAAGGAAAGCAAGTTAGGGATTCGCTCTTCACCAACAACTGAAATTATGTTCGAAGATTGTCGTATTCCTGTAGAGAACCTACTCGGGGAAGAGGGCCAAGGATTTAAAGTTGCGATGCAAACATTAGATGGCGGCCGTAATGGTATTGCCGCGCAAGCAGTCGGTATTGCGCAAGGGGCTTTAGATGCTTCTGTAGAATATGCAAGAGAGCGTCATCAGTTTGGGAAACCAATTGCGGCGCAGCAAGGAATTGGCTTTAAACTTGCAGATATGGCAACGGATGTGGAGGCGGCACGTCTTCTAACATACCAAGCGGCTTGGCTTGAATCGGAAGGGCTTCCGTATGGGAAAGAGTCAGCGATGTCAAAAGTATTTGCAGGGGATACAGCGATGAAGGTGACGACTGAAGCGGTACAAGTATTTGGTGGTTACGGTTATACGAAAGATTATCCAGTAGAGCGTTATATGCGCGATGCAAAGATTACACAAATATATGAGGGAACACAAGAGATTCAAAGGCTTGTAATTTCTCGTATGTTAACGAAGTAGGAACGAAAGCGTAGGTATTTTCCTACGCTTTTTCCTTCCAAAAAATAATAGGGAGAGGTGAAGGGGATGGTTAAACATAATGTACATGCGTCCGTGAAAGATGAAAAATTAGTTGCGTTAAGACGTGAACAAATGATTAAAGGTGCGGTGCAATTGTTTAAGCAAAAAGGGTTCCCACGTACAACAACGAGAGAGATTGCGAAGGCGGCTGGGTTTAGTATTGGAACACTTTATGAGTACATTCGTACAAAAGATGATGTTTTATATTTAGTTTGTGATAGTATTTATGAACATGTAAAAGAAAGATTAGAGGAAGTAGTGTGTACAGAGAAGGGAAGTATAGAAAGCTTAAAGATAGCGATAACGAATTATTTTAAAGTGATGGATGAATTGCAAGAAGAAGTATTAATTATGTATCAAGAGGTACGTTTTTTACCGAAAGAATCACTCCCATATGTATTAGAAAAAGAGTTTCAAATGGTCGGGATGTTTGAGAATATTTTAGAGCAGTGTACAGAAAATGGGACATTTACATTAAATAAAAAAGAGATACAGCTTCTTGCACATAACATTTTCATACAAGGACAAATGTGGGGATTTAGACGTTGGGCCCTGCAAAAACTGTATACGCTTGAAGAATATACAGAAATGCAAATTAGGTATGTACTGCAAGGAGCGCATATGTTTCCGAAATAAGGAATAGACAAATTATAATTTTATTACCATATTAAAGTTTCCCGTTTTTTTTGTAGCATATTTGTGCGACTTTTGTTTATAATGAATAGTATGGATTTTTTTAAGCAGACCGTTATATATAAGGTTATATTTGAAGAAAGGAAGTGCCGCATAAGTGAATTTTAAGCAATATTCACCAGAAGAGCTAAAAGAATGTTCAATGATTGAAGTTGTACATAGCGTTTTAGGGGATAAAAGACAAGCAACGACATTCAACGAGTTGGTTCGAGAAATCGCTCAAGTGCTGGGACTATCTCAAGAGCAAGTTAATGCGAAACTCGCACAATTTTATACAGATTTAAACATCGATGGACGTTTCATTAATTTAGGAGAAAATCGTTGGGGACTACGTAGCTGGTACCCATATGAGCAAATTGATGAAGAAATCTTACCTCAGCCAAAACCGAAGAAGAAACGTAAAGTTGAAGAGGACGGTTTTGACGACTACATCGAAGAAGATGAAGACTTCGACGATGCAGAAGCAAGTGAAGAAGAGGTAGAAGATTTGGACAAGGTTCTTGAAGAAGAAGACGGAGATGACGATGATCTTGATGATTTAGATGAAGATGATGAAGATGACTTCGCCGAAGAAGAACTTGAGTACGATGAAGCTGAAGCTGAAGAAGAAGAAGAGGAAGAACTGTAGTTCTTGACTTTTCATTATCGTCCATGTAGAATCATTTTTGGGCTCTTTAAAAAAGGACGATAATACTTTTAAAGTGTAAATATAAAAGAAAATTGCTCCCTACTTATTACTTTATGTGATGAGGGGAGCAATTTTCTTTTTTGTTTTTTGTTTAGAAAATAAAAAGAGTCTAACAATAAGATGGATACAGTGTTATCTACATACGTTGCGCTTTGCAACGGTGATTATATAACAGCAAAATAGGAGGGAGCTTTTTCATGACTAAGTATATTTTTGTAACAGGCGGTGTAGTATCGTCTCTAGGAAAAGGTATTACAGCAGCATCTCTTGGAAGACTTTTAAAAAATCGTGGTTTAAACGTAACGATTCAAAAGTTTGATCCATACATTAACGTAGACCCAGGGACTATGAGCCCATACCAACACGGTGAGGTATTCGTAACAGATGATGGTGCAGAAACTGATTTAGACCTTGGTCACTATGAGCGTTTCATCGACATCAACTTAAACAAATACAGCAACGTAACAACAGGTAAAATTTACTCTTCAGTTCTTCAAAAAGAGCGCCGTGGTGAATACCTAGGAGGAACAGTTCAAGTTATTCCTCACATTACTAACGAAATTAAAGAGCGTGTATACCGTTCTGGTCGCGAAACAAACGCGGACGTTGTTATTACAGAAATTGGTGGAACTGTTGGTGACATCGAGTCTCTACCATTCTTAGAAGCAATCCGTCAAATTAAGAGCGACATCGGTCGTGACAATGTAATGTACATTCACTGTACGTTAATCCCGTACTTAAAAGCAGCGGGTGAAATGAAAACAAAACCAACGCAACATAGCGTTAAAGAGCTTCGCAGCTTAGGTATTCAACCAAATATTATCGTTGTTCGTACAGAATTGCCTGTTTCTCAAGATATGAAAGACAAGCTTGCATTATTCTGTGACATTGATACAAAAGCAGTTATCGAAGCACGCGATGCAGATACTTTATATGCGGTTCCATTATCTCTTCAAGAGCAAAATATGGACCAAATCGTTTGCGATCACTTAAAATTAGACAATCCAGCTGCAGATATGACAGAGTGGACTGCGCTAGTTAATAAAGTACGTAACCTTTCTAAGAAAACAAAAATTGCTCTTGTTGGTAAATACGTAGAGCTTCAAGATGCATACATTTCTGTTGTAGAAGCACTTCGTCATGCGGGTTATTCATTCGACACAGATGTAGAAGTGAAATGGGTAAACGCTGAGCACGTAACACCAGAGAACGTACAAGAATTAGTTGGTGACACAGATGGTATCCTTGTACCTGGTGGATTCGGCGATCGTGGTGTAGAAGGTAAAATCGTTGCAATTCAATATGCTCGTGAAAACAAAGTTCCATTCTTAGGAATTTGCCTAGGTATGCAACTTGCATCAATCGAATTCGCACGTAACGTATTAGGATTAGAAGGAGCTAACTCTTCTGAAATTAATCCTGACACACCTTATGCAATCATTGACTTATTACCAGAACAAAAAGATGTAGAAGACTTAGGTGGCACACTTCGTCTTGGTCTATACCCATGTAAGCTTGCTGAAGAAACAAATGCTTACAATGCTTACAACGAGCCGGTTGTATATGAGCGTCATCGTCATCGTTATGAGTTCAACAATCAATTCCGTCCGGATATGGAAAAAGCAGGATTTGTATTCTCTGGTACAAGCCCAGACGGTCGTCTAGTTGAAATCATTGAATTAAAAGACCACCCTTGGTTCGTGGCAGCACAGTTCCATCCAGAACTTGTATCTCGTCCAAACCGTCCACAACCATTGTTCCATGACTTCGTAAGTGCTTCTATTACGAATAAAGAGAGCAAGTAATAAAAAAAAGCGCCTGAAATAGGGCGCTTTTTTTAATATTCATTTAACATTTCATCGATTGTAAATTTGATCCCATGATATGCAAATAAAGCTATCATTAAACTTGGGAATCCGTAGCGATTGCCTTCATCGTCTGGAATAAGGCCTTTTAACAGCTTAGTATCAATATGTACATCTGTATATTGTTCTAGTGATTCAGTACCTTCTTGAATAGCAGAGATGCCGACAATAGAGTGTCCATCAGCTTGAAGTTTTTTTGCCATTGCTACAACTTCTTCATCTGTTGAAAAACGGCTAATAAGAAGTACACGGTCTGCAGAAGTTACTTCTACTTCTTTACCATTTTCAAATAATCGTTTTGCTTGCTTCATTGGCTCAGCACCGAATAATGCTTCAGCAACAACGCCTTCCATTTCATTTGTACCATGTAAATAAATGAAACCGCTACCAACTAATGCTTGAGCAAGTAGACGGGCGCTATCTTCTATATTCATTTCTTCTTTTTGAGAAACTCTGGAGAAATAACCACTTAATTGAGTTGAAAAAATTTTTAACATAATGTTACTCCCTTTCGTACGTGTTTACCGGCTTTCATTATAGTTTATTTTTTTAAAAAGGTGAAATCGAAGGGTAGCATAACAAAATAGGAAACGGTAAAATAAGAAAGAATAGGAAGGGATTTGCCAAAGAATAGCGAAAATTAATCGTTAAGATATAAGAAGCTTTAAATCTTGTATTTACACAGAAAGGTTGGGAGTTATGGAAGGTAAAATTTTAATCGTTGATGATCAATATGGCATTCGTGTGTTATTACATGAAGTGTTCCAAAAAGAAGGTTATCAGACATTCCAAGCAGCGAATGGATTTCAAGCTTTAGATATCGTGAAAAAAGATAATCCAGATTTAGTAGTGTTAGATATGAAAATTCCAGGTATGGATGGTATAGAGATTTTAAAACATGTAAAGGAAATTGATGAGAGTATTAAAGTAATTTTAATGACTGCTTATGGAGAGCTTGATATGATCCAAGAAGCGAAAGATTTAGGAGCTTTAATGCACTTTGCTAAACCGTTTGATATTGATGAGATTCGTCAAGCGGTGAGAGAACAGCTTGCTGTAGAGGCGTAAAAAATGAATTTTTTATAAAAAATATGGAAAAAAGCGTTTACATGGACTATTGAGCAGGTGAATACGGTTGAGTTTTTGAGTACAAGTTGTTATCCTATTGAGTGTAGAAAAAAGTCCGGTATGTAAATATACATATTTTACCTTATTCTGGTCATACTACCAGCGATAAGAACTTATCGGATACAAAAAACGTTTTTTAGGAGGATTCACCATGCCTTTAGTTTCTATGAAAGAAATGCTAAACACAGCACTAGAAGGAAAATACGCAGTTGGTCAATTCAACATGAACAACTTAGAGTGGACTCAAGCTATCTTAGCTGCTGCGGAAGAAGAAAAGTCTCCTGTAATCCTAGGTGTATCTGAGGGTGCAGCTCGTCATATGACTGGTTTCAAAACAGTTGTAGCTATGGTTAAAGCTTTAATCGAAGAAATGAACATCACTGTTCCTGTAGCGATTCACCTTGACCATGGTTCAAGTTTCGAAAAATGTAAAGAAGCAATCGATGCAGGTTTCACATCTGTAATGATCGACGCTTCTCACCACCCATTCGAAGAAAACGTTGAAACTACTAAAAAAGTAGTAGAATACGCACACGCTCGTAACGTATCTGTTGAAGCTGAGCTTGGAACAGTTGGCGGACAAGAAGACGACATCATCGCTGAAGGCGTAATTTACGCTGATCCAGCAGAGTGTAAGCACCTTGTTGAAGCAACAGGTATCGATTGCCTAGCTCCAGCTTTAGGTTCTGTACACGGTCCTTACAAAGGTGAGCCTAACTTAGGATTCGCTGAAATGGAACAAGTTCGTGACTTCACTGGCGTACCTTTAGTATTACACGGTGGTACTGGTATCCCAACTGCTGATATCGTAAAAGCTATTTCTTTAGGTACTTCAAAAATTAACGTAAACACTGAGAACCAAATTGAGTTTACAAAAGCTGTTCGTGAAGCATTAAGCAAAGACCAAGAAGTTTACGATCCTCGTAAATATATTGGACCTGGCCGCGACGCTATTAAAGCAACTGTTGCTGGTAAAATGCGTGAATTCGGTTCTAACGGTAAAGCGTAAGAATAAAATTCCGTTTTGGAAACCGTCTAGTCTTTTAGACGGTTTCCTTTCGTTGTATAATGAAAGCGTGAACAAGTCTAAAGATTTTTATCATTTTGTTTTTGAAATAGAAAATAATGTGCATAGTCCTATTAATAAATGTGATAATGTATCTAAATTGATAAAGTAAATTCGATGAATAGTTAATCTTTATCTATTCGTACTACGGGAGAAATGAAGATAATGGTTTCCTATTTATTGAGTTTTAGGGTGGAAAGAGTGATTGAGATTCTTAAGGGGAGCTTTCTATAAAGATATAGAAAGTAAATACATTCACAAGAAGGGAGCTCAATATGGAAAAATTGCTAATTGAAGGCGGAAGAGCTTTAAATGGAACAATTCGAGTGAGTGGTGCAAAGAACAGCGCCGTTGCACTAATTCCAGCGACAATTTTAGCAGATACTCCAGTAACTATTGGTGGTGTCCCTAATATTTCGGACGTGAAAATGTTAGGAGACTTGCTAGAGGAAATTGGGGGAAGAGTAACTTATGGACAGGAGGAAGAGATGGTAGTCGATCCTTCTAACATGGTTGCAATGCCTTTACCGAATGGAAAAGTGAAAAAATTGCGTGCTTCTTATTATTTAATGGGTGCGATGCTTGGCCGTTTTAAAAAAGCTGTTATTGGGCTTCCAGGTGGATGTCATCTAGGACCGAGGCCTATTGATCAGCATATTAAAGGATTTGAAGCGTTAGGTGCACATGTTACGAATGAACAGGGTGCGATTTATTTAAGAGCAGATGAATTGCGCGGGGCACGTATTTATTTAGATGTTGTTAGTGTAGGAGCTACAATTAATATTATGCTAGCAGCTGTGCGAGCGAAAGGTAGAACTGTTATTGAAAACGCAGCGAAAGAACCAGAGATTATTGATGTAGCTACATTGTTAACAAGCATGGGTGCACGCATTAAAGGTGCGGGCACAGATGTAATCCGAATTGATGGTGTGGATTCACTGCACGGTTGTCACCATACGATCATTCCGGATCGTATTGAAGCGGGTACGTATATGATTTTAGGAGCTGCATCAGGAGGAGAAATAACGGTTGATAATGTGATTCCTCAGCATTTAGAGTCAGTCACAGCGAAGTTAAGAGAAGCTGGTGTCCAAGTTGAAACGAACGATGACCAAATTACAGTGAACGGTAATAGAAGGTTAAAAGTAGTTGATATAAAAACGCTTGTATATCCAGGATTCCCAACAGATTTACAACAACCATTTACAACGCTTTTAACAAAGGCGCACGGAACGGGTGTTGTAACGGATACGATTTACGGCGCACGCTTTAAACACATTGATGAATTACGTCGTATGAATGCACAAATTAAAGTGGAAGGTCGTTCGGCAATTGTAACTGGTCCTGTTTTATTGCAAGGTGCAAAAGTGAAAGCGAGTGATTTGCGAGCTGGAGCGGCCCTTGTTATTGCAGGGTTAATGGCGGATGGAATTACAGAAGTAACCGGACTTGAGCATATTGATCGAGGTTATGAAAATATAGTAGACAAGCTTAAAGGTCTTGGCGCAAACATTTGGCGAGAACAAATGACAAGCCAAGAAATTGAAGAGATGAAGAACGCATAAGTGATACTTCCGCAAGGGGGAGCGAAGCATCACTACTTGCGGAAGTATACCTTGTAGAGAAACACGGTTCACAAAATACGGCAGAAATATAAAGACTTAAAGGAGAGGGATTATCGTGGAAAGAAGTTTATCTATGGAGTTAGTACGTGTAACAGAGGCTGCAGCATTATCATCAGCGCGTTGGATGGGGCGCGGGAAAAAGGATGAGGCAGACGGTGCAGCAACATCAGCTATGCGTGATGTATTTGATACAATCCCGATGAAAGGTACAGTTGTAATTGGTGAAGGTGAGATGGACGAAGCACCAATGCTGTATATCGGAGAGAAATTAGGTACAGGATATGGACCACGTGTAGACGTTGCGGTTGATCCTTTAGAAGGGACAAACATCGTAGCAGCTGGTGGATGGAATGCTCTTGCTGTTATTGCAATTGCAGATCATGGTAATTTGTTACATGCTCCTGACATGTACATGGATAAAATCGCGGTTGGCCCAGAAGCGGTTGGGGCGGTCGATATTGATGCGCCTATTATCGATAACTTACGTGCGGTTGCGAAAGCGAAAAATAAAGATATTGAAGATGTTGTAGCGACAGTTTTAAACCGTCCACGTCATCAAGCGATTATCGAAGAAATTCGTAAAGCTGGTGCTCGTATTAAATTAATTAACGATGGAGATGTGGCTGGAGCAATTAACACTGCATTTGATCGCACAGGTGTAGATATTTTATTCGGCTCTGGTGGAGCACCTGAGGGTGTATTAGCAGCAGTTGCATTAAAATGTTTAGGTGGAGAAATCCATGGAAAGCTTCTGCCTCAAAATGAAGCTGAATTAGCTCGTTGTAAAAAAATGGGTATTGAAGATATAAATCGTATCCTTCGCATGGAAGACTTAGTCAAAGGTGACGATGCAATCTTTGCGGCAACAGGCGTAACAGACGGAGAACTATTACGCGGCGTTCAATTTAAAGGTAGCGTAGGAACAACACAATCCCTTGTTATGCGCGCAAAATCAGGCACAGTACGCTTCGTAGACGGACGCCATAGCTTGAATAAAAAACCAAACTTGGTTATTAAGTAAAAAGCGTAAGCAGCTCGTTCAGAATGGGAGGGGGATGGAGCTTCTGACGTAGAGGCGCTTTTTGCCTCGTAGGAAGAAGTGAAGCCACCGACCATTCTAGCTGCTGGAACTGGATTAAATAAAAGCGTAAGCGGCTCGTTCAGAATGGGAGGGGGATGGAGCTTCTGACGTAGAGGCGCTTTTTGCCTCGTAGGAAGAAGTGAAGCCACCGACCATTCTAGCTGCTGGAACTGGATTAAATAAAAGCGTAAGCGGCTCGTTCAGAAGCGCAGGGCATTGTAGCTCCTGACAATTCTAGCTACTGGAACTAGGTTAAATAAAAGCGAAGACAAATTTTCTTGTCTTCGCTTCTTGTATTTGTGTTTCAACGTATTGATTAAAACTAGATAAAAGGGTTACAATAGTGAATATTACCCTACTTGAACTTATTGCCTTTCATTATTAATTATTTGCCTTCCGTATTTTTTCCCTTTACCCATGTGAAAAGAGAATAACGTTAAAGTGTGGTGTCTGAATGAATTTGTCAATTGCAGCATTAGAAAACATGAAATTAAAAGAGTTATACGAGCTTGCGAAAGAATTTAAGATTTCGTATTATAGCAAATTAACGAAAAAAGAGTTAATCTTCGCTATCCTAAAAGCTCGAGCAGAAAAAGAAGGTTTCTTCTTCATGGAAGGCGTATTAGAAATTATTCAATCAGAAGGATTTGGATTCCTACGTCCTATCAACTATTCTCCAAGCTCAGAAGATATTTATATCTCAGCTTCGCAAATTCGTCGTTTCGATTTACGTAATGGAGACAAGGTTTCTGGTAAAGTACGACCTCCGAAAGAAAATGAACGCTATTTTGGATTATTACAAGTTGAAGCTGTAAACGGAGATGATCCAGAGTCGGCAAAAGAGCGTGTGCATTTCCCTGCATTAACACCATTATACCCAGATCGCCAAATGAAATTGGAAACGGAACCGAAAAAGTTACCGACACGCATCATGGATTTAATCGCACCAGTTGGATTTGGACAACGTGGTTTAATTGTCGCGCCTCCAAAGGCTGGTAAAACAAGTCTATTAAAAGAAATCGCACACAGTGTTACAACAAATCACCCGGAAGCTGAATTAATTGTACTTTTAATTGATGAGCGTCCAGAGGAAGTAACAGACATTGAACGTTCTGTTAAAGGAGATGTTGTAAGTTCTACTTTTGATGAAGTGCCAGAAAATCATATTAAAGTAGCGGAACTTGTGTTAGAACGTGCAATGCGTCTTGTAGAGCACAAAAAAGATGTTATCATTTTAATGGATAGTATTACCCGTTTAGCGCGAGCTTACAACCTTGTTATTCCACCAAGTGGTAGAACACTATCGGGTGGTATCGACCCAGCTGCCTTCCATAGACCGAAGCGTTTCTTTGGAGCTGCACGTAATATTGAAGAAGGCGGTAGCTTAACGATTTTAGCAACAGCGCTTGTTGATACAGGATCTCGTATGGACGATGTAATTTACGAAGAATTTAAAGGAACTGGAAATATGGAACTTCACTTAGATCGTTCATTAGCTGAGCGTCGTATCTTCCCGGCAATTGATATTCGCCGTTCTGGTACACGTAAAGAAGATCTATTAATTCCGAAAGAACATTTAGACAAGCTATGGGGTATTCGTAAAACAATGCGTGATACACCAGACTTTGTCGAAGGTTTCTTACGTAAACTTCGTCAAACAAAGACAAATGAAGAATTTTTACAAAACATTGTTGCAGACTCAAAAAGATATGTAACAACTAAGTAAAGGGAAAAGATTGGGACTCGCTTATTTTGTGGTAAGCGAGTTTTTTATGTTTTTTAAGGGAATATTAGAGAGAGTAATATATGGGAAAAATTTTGTTTTTCGAGATAAAAATCATATTTGGGTCGAGAGTTTGAAGTGTCCCGGATTCTGAACGAGCCGCTTGTGCTTTTAATTATATCTAGCTCCAGCGGCTAGAATCTCCGGTCATTTCACTCTCTCACTCGAAGCAAAAAGCGCTTCAAGGTCGAGAGCTCCAATGTCCTGCGATTCTGAACGAGCCGCTTGCGCTTTTAATTATATCCAGCTCCAGCAGCTAGAATCTCCGGCCATTTCGCTCTCTCGGTCGAAGCAAAAAGCGCTTCTTGGTCGAGAGCTCCAATGTCCTGCGATTCTGAACGAGCCGCTTGCGCTTTTAATTATATCTAGCTCCAGCGGCTAGAATCTCCGGTCATTTCACTCTCTCACTCGAAGCAAAAAGCGCTTCGAGGTCGAGAGCTCCAATGTCCTGCGATTCTGAACGAGCCGCTTGTGCTTTTAATTTTTAAAAAGACAAAAACAGGTAGTTGCAAAATGGAGTTAGCCTTGTTATAATTTCATCATATGTGTTTCATCAATATAGTTGTGTAAGCAGCTGAAGATGAAAAACTCTGTTTCGAAAATGATTCAGGGCGGAAGGAGATGAAAAGAATGAAAGCAGGAATCCATCCAAATTACAATAAAGTTGTATTTATGGACACGAACACAGGCTTCAAATTCTTAAGCGGGTCTACTAAAGGCTCTAGCGAAACTGTTGAGTGGGAAGATGGTAACACTTATCCATTACTAAAAATTGAGATCAGTTCTGATTCTCACCCATTCTACACTGGACGTCAGAAGTTTGCTACTGCAGACGGACGTGTTGACCGCTTCAATAAGAAATACGGTATCAAGTAATAAAGAACATAAAACAGGCAAGTGTATGTATTCGCTTGTCTGTTTTTTTTGCAAAAATATTAAACCTTTACCCTACTTTGGATTAGGAAAGTAGATGAAAGGAGAGCTCAATGTACTTAATGAATCAAAATGGTTGGATTGAAGTGATTTGCGGGAGTATGTTTTCTGGAAAATCAGAAGAGCTCATCCGCCGTATACGCCGTACGCAATTTGCGAAACAACATGCGATTGTATTTAAACCATGTATTGATAATCGTTATAGTGAAGAAGATGTTGTATCACATAATGGATTAAAGGTTAAAGCAGTTCCTGTTTCAGCTTCAAAAGATATATTTAACCATGTAACAGAAGAAATGGATGTTATTGCAATCGATGAGGTACAATTTTTTGATGGGGACATTGTGGAAGTGGTGCAAGTATTGGCAAATCGTGGCTATCGTGTCATTGTAGCTGGATTAGACCAAGATTTCCGTGGTCTACCATTTGGACAAGTTCCTCAGCTGATGGCGATTGCTGAACATGTAACTAAGTTGCAGGCAGTTTGTTCTGCATGCGGATCTCCTGCAAGTCGTACGCAACGTTTAATCGATGGAGAACCAGCGGCATTTGATGATCCAATTATTTTAGTTGGGGCTTCAGAATCGTATGAACCACGTTGTCGTCATTGTCATGCAGTACCTACAAAACAAAGATAAATGAAACTCGCTATGTAGAGCGGGTTTTTTTCGAAAATAGATGAAGATTGGTGGCCAGCTCTTCGTACAGCTAAGAACTTTAGCAGTCAGAGCTGAGCAAGCTGCTTGCGCTTTTAAATATTATCTAGCTCTAGCGGCTAGAATCTCCGGTCATTTCACTCTCTCGCTCGAAGCAAAGAGCGCTTCAAGGTCGAGAGTTCCAAATAGCCTGTGATTCTGAGCAAGCCGCTTACGCTTTTAAATATAATTTGCGTTTTTTTGATTAAGTACCATATACTATTTGTATTAGATACTAGGATGTAGAGGTGAATGGTGTGTTAGATCGTTTGCAGGCTGTAGAAGATCGTTATGAGAAGTTAAATGAATTGTTAAGTGATCCAGAGGTTATTAGCGATACGAATAAGCTTCGTGAGTATTCAAAGGAACAATCTGATATGCAGGAAACGGTAGAGGTGTACCGTGAGTATAAAGATGTTCGTGAGCAATTAAGAGATGCAAAAGCAATGTTAGAAGATAAGTTAGACGCTGATATGCGTGACATGGTAAAAGAAGAGGTTTCTGAATTAGAAGGACAAGATAAAGAATTGTCAGAGCGTCTGAAAATTTTACTTGTTCCAAAAGACCCTAATGATGATAAAAACGTTATCGTTGAGGTTCGTGGTGCTGCTGGTGGTGACGAGGCGGCTTTATTTGCTGGTGATTTATATCGTATGTATAGCCGTTATGCTGAGGTACAAGGTTGGAAAACTGAAATTATCGAAGCGAGCTATACAGAGTTAGGTGGATATAAAGAGATTATCTTTATGATTAACGGTAAAGGTGCTTTCGCGAAGCTGAAATTCGAGAATGGTGCTCACCGTGTACAACGTGTTCCTGAAACGGAATCTGGTGGACGTATTCATACATCTACAGCAACTGTAGCTGTATTACCAGAGGCAGAAGAAGTAGAAATTAGTATTCATGAAAAAGATGTTCGTGTTGATACGTTTGCTTCTAGTGGTCCGGGTGGACAAAGTGTTAATACAACGATGTCAGCGGTACGTTTAACGCATTTACCGACTGGTGTAGTTGTATCGTGTCAGGATGAGAAATCACAAATCAAGAATAAAGAAAAAGCGATGAAAGTATTACGCGCACGTGTTTATGATAAGTTTAGACAAGAAGCGCAAGCTGAGTATGATCAAAACCGTAAACAAGCTGTTGGTACGGGTGATCGTTCAGAGCGTATTCGTACGTATAATTTCCCGCAAAACCGCGTTACAGACCATCGAATCGGTTTAACGATTCAAAAGCTAGATCAAATCTTACAAGGTAAGTTAGATGATTTCATCAATGCCTTAGTGATGGAAGATCAGGCTCAAAAGATGGAGGCAGCTGAGTAATGCGTGTCTATGAAGCCCTGAAATGGGCTTCTTCTTTTTTACAGGAAAATGGACGAGATGAAAATGCGGGAGAACTTGTCCTTTGTCATGTATTAAAGACGAACAGAACCGGAATGCTCATGAATATGCGTGAAGAAATAACTGTGGAACAAGAAACAAGTTTTACGGAGTTTATTCACAAGCATGTAGAAGGTATTCCTATTCAATATATGATTGGTTATGAAATGTTTTATGGACGGTCGTTCTTTGTGAATGAAGAAGTATTAATACCAAGACCGGAAACAGAAGAGCTTATAGTGGGAGTGTTAGAAAGAATCGAGCGTCATTTTGGCGATGAGAAACTACATGTGGCGGACATTGGTACAGGTAGTGGAGCGATTTCTATTACGCTTGCTTTAGAAAATAAAAATCTTCATGTGTATACGGTAGATATTGCACAAGAGTCGATTGAAGTTGCAAAAGAAAATGCAAAAACTTTAGGCGCAGAAGTAACGTTCTATCATGGTGATTTATTGTCACCATTTTATAAAACAGGTCAAAAGTTAGATGTTGTTGTTTCAAACCCTCCATATATACCGGAAGAGGATTGGCGTGGCCTTTCTCCTGTGGTGAAAGAGCATGAGCCAAAGAGAGCGCTTGTTGGCGGTGAAGACGGATTAGATTTCTATCGCCGTTTTATGGAAGAGTTGCCGAATGTGTTGCAGAAGAAAGCAATTGTGGCATTTGAAATTGGGATAGGGCAAGGTGAGGACGTAAAAGAGCTGCTACAACAAGCTTTTCCTCATGCTCATGTTGAGGTTGTTTTTGATATTAATGGAAAAGATCGTATGGTATTTGCAGAGATGGAGTAAGGTTCACACCTTACTCTATTTTTTTGTGGAAAAATTTATATAGATTTTGAATTTAATAGTTTAGAAAGATGAAAGTCTGTCCACACTGTTTGTAGAAGGGACGGTGGAGGAAATGAAAAAACAAGTTATTGCTTATCTTCTTCTATTATTAATTGGTGCACAGTTGCTTGTGCAGTTTGGATATATGAAAGCTGATGCGAAAGGGCCTTCAGTTATTCCGAAAGAGGCCGTTCGATTACGGATTTTAGCAAATAGTGATTCAGATAAAGATCAGGCTTTAAAGCGCAAAGTGCGTGATGAAGTAAAAGCACAAATTGATGGATGGGTAGCAGATTTAACTTCATTTGAAGAGGCACGTAAAGTCATTCAAAGTCATATTCCAGAAATCGAAAAAACAGTGGCAAATACGTTGAAAAAAGAAGGAAGTAAAGATTCATTTCAAGTGAAATTTAGTAAGAATGTAAAGTTCCCTACAAAGGTATATGGTAATTTTATTTATCCAGCAGGGGAATATGAGGCGGTATTGATTACAATTGGGGAAGGGGAAGGAGCAAACTGGTGGTGTGTATTATTTCCACCGATGTGTTTCTTAGATTTTTCAAGTGGTACAGCTGTAAGGAAAGAAGAACATGTTGTGAAGGCTGAATCTCCTGAAGAGGGGGAAGTTAAGGAGCAAGATGAGGAAGTAGTGGATGTACCAGAGAAGAAAGAGGATAAGGTGAAAGAAAAGAAAGCTGTAAAGCAGGAAGTCGCAAAAAAAGTAACAGCTTCTGAAAAGAAAGTAGTAAAAAATGAAACGAAAGTAGAAGAACAACCTGTAAGTAAAGAAGAAACAAAAACTGTGGAAAAAGTGGAGAAACCTGTGGAACAAAAGCAAGCAAAACAAAATGAGTATGTAAAAGTAGAGGAGGAAGAAGAAAAGCCAGAAGTTAAGTTATTTATTGTAGAAGCTTTTACATCTTTATTCTCTAAATAGTACTATTCGTAGGTCCCTTCTCATATATAACAAAGAGGAGGGATTTACTATGAAGAAAGTATATTTTGCTACGAAAGCAGATGTGGAAAGATTGCATTCTTTTTTCGGACAAGCTAATAAAAAAGATGATAAAATAAATGAGTTGTACGCGCAATTTATGATTTTGGAAGAGGCGGAAGAAATACGGGCTGTCATCGGATATGAACAAAGTGAAGAACACGCACTGATTCGTTCTTGTTTATTCACACCTAATGTGGATAAACAGACTTTCTTATATTTTTTTGAAATGTTTTTGCAGTATATGAACGAAAAAAATATTCGACAATTGTACTTACTAACAAATCATCCACAATCTATAACAATCTTTCAGTTTTTTGACTTTGTTACTATAGAGAAAGAAAACGTACCAGAGGGAATTCGACAGTTAGAACACTTTTGTAAAAATATAAAAGAGCCAAATGCAATAATACTAAATTGTCAGCTATTCACAAAGTTATCCACGGATTAATTAGGTTTATCCACATTTTGTGGATAAACCTTGTTTGTCTTTTGGATAAATCTCATAGTAAACTAAAAATAGACAAGTATTTCAGGGTAGAAAAGGACGTGGGAAAAAATGCATACAAATATGTGGGTTGTGGATAATGTTGTGGAAAGAAAAAAATATTATCCACAGTTACAAGAAGCAGCAAAATTATTAAGGGAAAACGAGGCGATTGCCTTCCCTACAGAAACGGTATATGGACTAGGTGCAAACGCGATGAATGATGAAGCAATCGCGAAAATTTTTGAAGCGAAAGGAAGACCGAGCGATAATCCACTTATTGTCCACATCGGTACAAAATCACAGTTAGATGGGATTGTGAAAGAAATCCCGCCAGTTGCAGAGAAGTTAATGGAGCATTTTTGGCCAGGCCCGTTAACAATTATTTTACCTAGAAAAGAAGGGATTTCAGAGAAGGTGACGGCAGGACTTAATACGGTTGGAGTAAGAATGCCTGATCATCCAGTAGCGCTTGCTCTTATTGAAGAGGCAAATGTACCTGTTGCAGCACCGAGTGCGAATCGCTCTGGGCGCCCAAGTCCGACACTAGCTTCTCACGTATATGAAGATTTAAATGAGAAAATTGCAGGTATTGTAGATGGTGGTGCGACGGGAGTAGGTGTTGAATCGACTGTAATTGATTGTACGAGCGAGGTTCCAACGATATTACGCCCAGGTGGAATTACGAAAGAACAATTAGAAGCGGTAATTGGTACTGTTTCTTTAGATCCGGCTTTAAAGGACGAGAAGGAAAAACCGAAATCACCTGGAATGAAATATACACATTATGCACCGAAAGCGCCGCTTAGCATTGTTGAAGGTTCACGTGAATTTATTCAGCTTATTGTGGATAAGAAAAAGGAAGAAGGGTTTAAAGTAGGTGTATTAACGACGGAAGAATATCAGCATGTATATAGCGCGGATGTTGTATTATCTTGTGGTGTTCGAAGCGATTTAGCTAGCGTTGCGACTAAATTATATGATGTACTTAGAACGTTTGATGCAAGTGAAGTGGATGTTATTTTTAGTGAATCATTCCCGAATGAAGGAATAGGGAATGCCATTATGAATCGCTTAACGAAAGCAGCAGGACATCAGATTATTACTGAATCGTAAGGTGCGATTAGCAAACAGAATATTTCTCCTCGGATAAGCATATTTTGAAGTAGCACGTCCGAGGAGGGACATGAATGACGTTTGAACAGCTAATACCTTTAACAATTATGGCATTCGCCTTAGGGATGGATGCGTTCTCAGTGAGTCTTGGTATGGGAATGATGACCTTAAAGGTAAGACAAATTCTGTATATCGGTATGACGATAGGGATATTTCATATTATCATGCCATTTATAGGAATGGTATTAGGTCGCTTTTTATCAGAACAGTATGGAGAAATTGCGCATTTTGCAGGTGCTATTTTATTAATTGGACTAGGATTCTATATTATATATTCATCTATTTTGGAGAATGAAGAGACTAGAACGGCCCCTATTGGAATTAGTTTATTCGTATTTGCATTTGGCGTTAGTATAGATAGTTTTTCAGTAGGCCTTAGTCTTGGTATTTACGGGGCGCAGACAATTATTACGATATTACTTTTTGGATTTGTTAGTATGTTATTAGCGTGGATTGGTTTATTAATTGGTAGACATGCGAAAGATATGCTCGGTACATATGGTGAGATAGTAGGTGGTATCATTTTGGTTGGATTTGGATTATATCTCCTTTTTCCTATATAATTTTAAATAGGAGGGAGTTATGAATAAATTATTGGAATGGTATATTCGATTTTTAACTTTTTTCCCTAGGTGGTTAAGACGGCTTGTTATTTGGGGTATTATTTTGCAAATTTCAATTTTAGGTTGGATGAAGTTAATTCGCGAATGTTAAGATAGCTCCTTTCTGTGCATAGTTTTATTTATACTATACTGATTGCGCTAAAAAATTATAGATATAGAAAGGATGAGATGAATGACGAGATTGAAGCAAGTTTTTGGTATTATTATTAGTTTTTTTGTTTTTTGGTTTAGTATGCTCGGTGTACAAATGTTTGCTGAGTTTTTAGATATTGAGTCATTGAAGTTTGTAGCGGGAAAAACGGAGGCAGCGCGTGCCTTTTATTCTCCATATCCGTTTATAATCGTTTTTCTTATTACATTGCTTTCCCTATATTTCTTAGTAATTAAGCTTGGGAAACCGAAAAAAGAGAAAGTACCTACTTTAGAGGAAAAAAAGGAAGAATTACAATGATAAAATCCCCTGCTATTTAGCAGGGGATTTTATGTTTAAGTGATGGAAGGAATCGAGCCGCTTCCACTTTTAGATATATCCAGTTCCAGCGGCTAGAATGGTCGGTGGCTTCGCGTCTTCCTGCGAGGCAAAAAGCGCCTCTACGTCAGAAGCTCCATCCCCCTCCCATTCTGAGCGAGCCACTTCCACTTTTAGATAGGCCTTACCAACTCGAATTGTTCGCCTAGTTTAGCGTAGTTGTGTCCTGCTAGGCGGCTTACTGGTTTTAGTCCTTCTGCATGAATACGGCCGTTTTCGTATAGGTGTTCTGCGACGTGGAAACGAACGACGCGTCCGATTAGTAGATCGCAAGCTGGTGAGTCTTCTGTTCCGCCAAGAGGGATTGCGCGTTCTAGTACGCATTCCATTCGAATATTAGCTTCTTTCACACCTGGAACGGAGATGACATCACTTTCAATTGGTGTTAGTTTTGCTAGTTCAATTTCGCTCTCATTTGGCGGGAGGTTAGCCGCTGTTTCGTTAATTGCTTCTACGTAAGATTCATCAGAGATATGTACGACAAATTCACCTTTTTCAATTGCGTTTCGGGAAGTGTCCTTTCTTTCTCCGGCTTTTCGTTGTACAGAAACTGAGATAAGTGGTGGATTAGCAGCGACAATATTGAAATAGCTATACGGTGCTCCGTTTAATACGCCGTCTTTTGTTACAGAAGTAACGAATGCGACAGGGCGTGGAATGATACTTCCCGTTAATAATTTGTAATTCTCTTTTTCCGTTTGTTCATTTGGATTAATGGATAACATGCGTAAAATCCCCTTTCTAAATATGATGACTTATTGTTTGTTTACAAGATGTTAGTGGAAAACTCCTGCTGAAAATAATATTTTTATTACATAAAAAGAACTTACTTCATTGTGATTGAAGTAAGTTCCGTCTAAATAATCTCGAATTCAAGATAAAAATTATAATAAAACGTATGCACCAGGTCCGATTAAAGCTACCCCGATAGCAACGGCGATTAACATTAAGTTGTATTCATATCCGTTTTGGGTTACCCAGTAACCATTTTTCCCGTGAACAGTGAAGATTGCCATTAACATTGTTCCGACGATAAATAATGAACCGATTGCAGTGAAAATACCTGATGCGAATAAGAAACCACCTAATAATTCAGTTGCGCCAGCCATAAATGCCATAAATACACCAGGGCGTAAACCGATTGATTCCATCCAGCCACCTGTTCCTTTTAAACCGTAACCACCGAACCAACCAAATAATTTTTGAGCACCATGACCCATGAATGTAATACCTATAATAAGACGAATAATAAGAAGACCGAAATCCATCATTTTTGAAAACCTCCTAAAAGTTATTAACTTACCTTATATAAGTAATAATAAAATAGTTACTTACTTTAGTCAAGCGGATTTCGAAAAAAGTTTGAAAAAAATTTTACAAATTAAAAACAAAAAACAAAATGTAGTAAAGACCTCTAGACAAGTTGGGTAAAAAAAGAGAAAATATAAGTAGAAGTTAACTTCTTATTGTTATTCAGACAATCAGAATTGACTGGAATTTTGCAAAGAGCTACAATAAGAGTCTATTAGTAATGACGTAATTTATTTCGAAAGCGTTTTTACAGTATAATATTCGAAGTATGAAGTCTTACATGTATCCCGAGTTTTACTAGGGATTGCCCTATAAACTTTTAGGTAAATTATGAGGAGGACTATCCTATGTTTAAAAAATTATTCGGTTTTGGTTCAAAAACAAATGAAGAAACAATCGTAGCTCCATTAACTGGAGCAGTGAAAAATATTGAAGAAGTACCAGATCCAGTATTCGCTGGTCGTATGATGGGTGAAGGTGTTGCAATCGATCCTACTGAAGGTGTAGTTGTATCTCCAGTTGATGGTGAAATCGTACAATTATTCCACACAAAACATGCTGTAGGAATTAAAGCGAAAAACGGTACAGAAATTTTAATCCACGTTGGATTAGAAACTGTAAAAATGGAAGGCGAAGGTTTCGAAGCTCACGTTTCTGAAGGCCAAGCTGTAAAAGCTGGAGATAAATTAATCTCATTCGACTTAGAATTAATCCGTGAAAAAGCGAAAAGTACAATTACCCCAATCGTTATTACAAACACAGATGCAGCTGAGTCTATTAAAACAACTGTAGGCGTAACAGCTACAAAAGGTTCAACAGAAGTAATGAAAGTTACAATGAAATAATTATTGTATAAGAGGAGTCCGTTTCATATGAAATGGATTCCTTATTTTGTTTTGTAGTACGCTTGCTATGTATGTTAAAATACTCTAGGCACTTGGAAATAGGGTTTCACATATATGTGGATAAGGCGCATTTTTCTTAGAAAAAATATAAGAGAAATGCGCCTTTCGTATATTCACATTTCTTTTTTTCTATTCTTATGTACGTTATGATGAAAGGTAGGAAAAAGAAGAAAAGGGGTGGGTTTGGATGAAACGAGTGTTATTTATTTGTACTGGAAATACATGCCGTAGCCCGATGGCTGAGGCGTTACTTCGTCATCATGGAGAAGGTAAGTTTGAAGTGCAATCTGCTGGTGTTTTCGCCTATCCTGGTAGTGATGCGTCGATACATGCAAAGGAAGCTTTAGCTGAAAAGGGAATTACAATCGATCATGCTTCGCAACAGATAAATGAAGCTTTGATTGATTGGGCAGATATTGTAGTAACAATGACGGAAAACCATAAGCAAATTGTACTTGGGCATTATCCGAGTGTTGAAAAGAAAGTGGATACATTATATGGAGTAACTGAGGGGATAAGTAAGGATATTTCAGATCCATTTGGCGGGTCACTTTCTATTTATAAAGAAACGTTAGAAGAGATGGAAAAACTTGTACAAACTTTACTGAAAAAACATTCAGAAGGTTGATGTTTCGTGTATAATACGATATTGGAGATTACTTCGTTCCGTTAAGGTAACGAGTGAGAAATGGAGATAATTGATTGAAACTTTGGAGGGGTAAAAATGAAAGTAGTAGTAGCATCTGATCACGGCGGTATGAATATCCGTAAAGAACTTGTAAGTTTATTAGAAGAGTTAAATATTGAATATATTGATTTAGGTTGTGAATGTGAAGCTGGTTCTGTTGATTACCCTGATTTTGCGTTTCCAGCAGCGGAAATGGTAGCGAATGGCGAAGTAGATCGTGGTATTTTAGTTTGTGGGACAGGCATCGGTATGTCAATTGCAGCAAACAAAGTAAATGGTATTCGTTGTGCATTAGTTCATGATACTTTCAGTGCGAAAGCAACGAGAGAGCATAATGATACGAACATGTTAGCAATGGGCGAGCGTGTAATTGGTGCAGGTCTAGCACGTGACATCGCAAAAATTTGGTTAACAACTGACTATGAAGGTGGTCGTCACGAAAACCGCGTAGGGAAAATTAAAACATACGAAACAAAGTAATAGATTCTAACTAGAAGTAGTATGAAATATAATTTGGTGAACCAACCTGTGAAAGGAAGAGGCGTAATGACAGAAATCGTAAAGGTAAGAGAACAGTTACAAATTTCGCTTGCTGATTTCCAAGAACAAGCTTCATTACAAAGTGGACAAATTTTTGTAGTGGGGTGTAGCACGAGCGAAGTGCTAGGAGAAAGAATTGGGACATCAGGAACGATGGAAGTAGCAGAGGCGATTTTTTCTGAGTTAAAACAATTTCAAGAACAAACAGGTATTGAGTTGGCGTTTCAATGTTGTGAGCATTTAAACCGTGCTTTAGTAGTTGAGAGAGAGTTGGCGATGAAATATCAATTTGAAATTGTAACAGTTACGCCTGTTAGATCAGCAGGTGGTGCATTAGCAACATATGCGTATCACAATTTGAAAGATCCGGTAGTAATTGAGTTTATTAAAGCAGATGCAGGAATGGATATTGGTGATACATTTATCGGTATGCATTTAAAGCATGTAGCTGTTCCGGTTCGTACAGGTGTGAAGGAAATTGGAAGTGCGCATGTAACGATGGCAACGACACGTGGAAAACTAATTGGTGGAGCACGTGCTGTTTATGCGGCGAAGGAAGAGACTATAACTTGCCGTTAGACATGAAAAATTATAAAGTCGCATAATAGCTTTATATCGAAAGATAAAAGGTATGTAGTCTGACTTTATAATAGAAGAAAGAAAAGACCGATTTTCGGTCTTTTTTTTCTTTTATGATATAGAAAGTCATGTTAGAATGTAGTTGAAAACATGAAGGTTCGAAAGAATTACAACCTGAATTTTCGTTTTTTCTGAATAAATGAGAAAAAACTATTGGGAATCGATGTAATTCGTTCAGAAAAGGGGGATTTTGGTGGGTCATTTAAAACGTCAAGATGAAAAGGTATTTGCTGCAATTGAGGCAGAACTAGGAAGACAGCGTTCAAAGATTGAGTTAATTGCTTCGGAAAACTTCGTAAGTGAAGCAGTAATGGAGGCGCAAGGTTCTGTTTTAACGAATAAGTATGCTGAGGGATATCCTGGAAAACGTTACTATGGTGGCTGTGAGCACGTAGACGTAGTGGAAGATATCGCACGTGACCGCGCGAAAGAAATTTTTGGTGCAGAGCATGTAAATGTTCAACCGCATTCTGGTGCACAAGCGAACATGGCAGTATACTTTACGATTTTAGAGCAAGGCGATACAGTACTTGGTATGAATTTATCTCATGGTGGTCACTTAACACACGGAAGCCCTGTTAACTTCAGTGGAGTACAATATAATTTCGTAGAATATGGCGTGGATGCTGAATCTCACCGTATTAATTACGATGATGTATTAGCAAAAGCGAAAGAACATAAACCAAAATTAATCGTTGCAGGTGCAAGTGCATATCCTCGTGTTATCGATTTCAAACGATTCCGTGAGATTGCAGATGAAGTGGGTGCATACTTTATGGTTGATATGGCACATATCGCTGGCTTAGTAGCTGCTGGTTTACATCCAAACCCAGTACCACACGCACATTTCGTTACAACGACAACACATAAAACATTACGTGGTCCACGTGGTGGTATGATTTTATGTGAAGAGCAATTTGCAAAACAAATTGATAAATCAATCTTCCCTGGTATTCAAGGTGGTCCACTTATGCACGTAATTGCTGCAAAAGCTGTTGCATTTGGTGAGACGCTACAAGATGATTTTAAAACATATGCACAAAATATCATTAATAATGCGAACCGCTTAGCTGAAGGTCTTCAAAAAGAAGGACTTACACTTGTTTCTGGTGGAACAGACAATCATTTAATCCTGATTGATGTTCGTAACTTAGAAATCACAGGTAAAGTAGCAGAGCACGTATTAGATGAAGTTGGTATTACAGTGAACAAAAATACAATTCCATTTGAAACAGCAAGCCCATTTGTAACAAGCGGTGTACGTATCGGTACGGCAGCTGTAACATCTCGTGGTTTCGGTTTAGAAGAAATGGATGAAATTGCGTCACTTATTGCTTACACATTAAAAAATCATGAAAATGAAGCTGCATTAGAAGAAGCAAGTAAGCGTGTAGAAGCGTTAACGAGCAAATTTCCAATGTACACAGACCTATAATAGATTAAAGAAGACTGCTGAGACGTAATTGTTTTGGCAGTTTTTTTTTGGACATATATTGTTCTTTAAGTATGTATACAAATGATGAATAAATTTTGGCGATATAATGAAGGATACAGCTCCCATAATTGGTAAAGATACTAGATAGATTCATCGTAAAATCATGATTTTGCCAAATTTGCCCTTGAATATTAGTAGCGTTTTCTTTACAATCGTAAATAGTGTAAAAAAGCGTGCAAACGCATGAATATCATCTAAAGGAGAGATTCACATGGGAAAACTGTATGTATTTGATCACCCGTTAATTCAACATAAGATTACATATATTCGCGATAAGAATACAGGTACGAAAGATTTTCGTGAATTAGTGGACGAAGTAGCAAGTTTAATGGCTTTCGAAATTACTCGCGATCTTCCACTTAAAGACATTGAAATTGAAACACCTGTAAGCAAAGCGACAACAAAAGTGATCGCTGGTAAAAAGCTTGGTTTAATTCCGATTTTACGTGCAGGTTTAGGAATGGTTGATGGAATTCTGAAATTAATTCCAGCAGCAAAAGTAGGACACGTTGGTTTATACCGTGACCCTAAAACGTTACAACCGGTAGAATACTATGTGAAACTTCCAACGGATGTAGAAGAACGTGACTTTATCGTACTAGATCCGATGCTAGCAACAGGTGGTTCTGCAGCTGAAGCAATTAACTCTCTGAAAAAGCGCGGTGCAAAACAAATTAAATTAATGTGTATCGTTGCAGCTCCAGAAGGAGTAAAAGTAGTACAAGAAGAACATCCTGATGTTGATATTTATGTAGCAGCATTAGATGAGAAATTAAATGACCACGGATATGTAGTACCAGGTCTTGGTGATGCTGGTGACCGTTTATTCGGAACGAAGTAAGACAACTGACGAGAGGGATTCCCCTCTCGTTTTTTTGTTCCGAGTAAGTAGGGGAGGGGGGATAAATATACATAGTATATACAACATAAGTTGAATACACACCACATATAATATAGAAGTCTTACGTCTAAAGAGCACTATATTATGGAAGGAAAGCGTTATATCGTAAAAATATAATAGTGACAAACTTGTGAACATTTCCTTCTATTATAATGAGAAAACTGCTAGAAATTGCATATCCATAACCAGTATTTAGAAGGGGAACGTTTTCATTTTTGGGAGGAAATGACTAATACTCAAATTTTTTGATTTTTTACGATTTCTCGTTGACACTGTTAATACCCTATTGTATGCTAACAACGGGGATAGATGGTAGGGCTTTCAGTGACAAAAATACATCTATTCCGTGACGAAAATGTAAACTTTTTATTTTGTATAGGATTTATGCAGAAAAATGAGTTATTATTAACACATCGTGAATGAGGGTTACATATTGGAGGGATGAATCCTTGCAAAAAAACGATCGCAGCCATATAAAAGCTTATGCTTTAATGTCAGGTATTCTTGCTCAGTTAGTCGGTTCTATTCTTATTGGAATCTTTGGTGGGCAGTGGATTGATAGTAAGGTTGGAACGTTTCCGTTGTTTCTTATTATAGGGTTATTACTCGGATTAGGAACAGGGATATACGCAATGATTCGACTCATTCGACATTACTATTCGGGAGAGCAATGATGATAGACGTACATGGACTTGTCCAAAGACAAAAGAAATATATGTACTACTTGCTTGCGCTTCTAGTGCTAGGATGGGGATTCACCTCTTACAAGGATGTATTTCTTGGGCTGATTATCGGAACGATTTTCAGTTTTCTTAGTTTGCGCATCATTGCACGTAGAACAGACAAGCTGTTGGATCGCGTAACAAATGGAGAAAACGTGAAGTTTAAGGCGACAGCGGTAAGTACATATTCGAGATTCGCCACGATTGGGTTATTAATTTTATTTGCAGCCAAATATCAAGAGTTAATTGCGATGTGGGGCCTAGGTGTAGGATTGCTGACAGGATACCTTGTCATGATCATAGATTTTCTTTATTTAGAGTATAAGAGCAGGGAAGAGAGGTGAATTACTAGTGGAACACGGTAAATTAGTTGAATTTCTAGGTTTAACGTTCGATTTGTCATCAGTTATGATGGTTACTGTAGCAGCAGTTATTGTTTTCTTAATCGCTGTTATCGGAACTCGCAGTTTAGCCCTTCGCCCAACCGGGATGCAAAACTTCATGGAATGGGTGTTTGACTTCGTGAAAGGGATTATCAATAGTACGATGGATTGGAAAACAGGTGGACGTTTCTTAACGCTTGGCGTTACGCTTATCATGTTTATCATCGTATCGAACTTCCTTGGTTTACCATTCATGTATTCAACAGTTGAGGCTGGCGAACATATTGCATGGTGGAGATCACCAACGTCTGATCCAGCAGTTGCATTAACATTAGCCGTGATGGTAGTTACCCTCACCCATTATTATGGAATTAAGATGAAGGGTACGAAAGAATACGTAAAAGGTTATTTCCAACCTATGAAATTCTTATTCCCATTAAAGGTTATTGAGGAGTTTGCTAACACATTAACGTTAGGTCTTCGTTTATTCGGTAACATTTATGCAGGTGAGATCTTATTAGGATTACTTGCTAAGTTAGGCGGGGCATCATTCCTTGGAGCATTAGGTGCGCTTGTACCAATGTTAGCATGGATGGGATTCAGTGTATTCGTTGGATCAATCCAGTCATTTATTTTCGTTATGTTAACGATGGTTTATATGGCTCATAAAGTAAGCCATGACCATTAATATAATTTAAGTAAGAAAAAATTTATTTTTTTATAATACAAAGGAGGACAAATTAAATGAGTTTAGGTGTAATCGCAGCTGCAATTGCAATTGGTTTATCAGCATTAGGTGCAGGTATTGGTAACGGTCTTATCGTATCACGTACAATCGAAGGTGTTGCTCGTCAACCAGAATTAAAAGGCGCGCTTCAAACAATTATGTTCATCGGGGTTGCTTTAGTTGAGGCACTTCCAATCATCGGTGTAGTTATTGCATTCATCGTAATGAACAAATAAGGGAGACTCCCCTTACATAGATGGCGAAGAGTGTTTTTCCGAACTTTCTTCGCCATTGCTTTATGAACGAAACGTATGTCTTTTTTTTTCATATGATCAATTTAGATATTTTGAAGGGAGTGAATCCTTGTGCCAACTTTATTATTAGGGGCTTCCATTCCATTTGGAACGATTGCTTATACATTGTTCATTTTCTTACTTCTATTAGTAATGCTACGCAAATTCGCGTGGGGTCCTTTAATGGGAATTATGAAAGAACGTGAAGAGCATGTTACTAATGAAATCGACGCTGCAGAAAGAAGTAATGCTGAAGCGAAGAAATTAGTAGAAGAACAACGTGAAATGTTAAAACAATCGCGTGTTGAAGCACAAGAGTTAATCGAAAGAGCGAAAAAACAAGCTGTAGATCAAAAAGATGTTATTGTTGCTGCTGCGAAAGAAGAAGCAGAATCAATTAAAGCATCTGCTGTACAAGAAATTCAACGCGAAAAAGAGCAAGCGATTGCTGCTTTACAAGAACAAGTCGCTTCTTTATCTGTTCAAATTGCTTCTAAAGTAATTGAAAAAGAGTTAAAAGAAGAAGATCAAGTTAAGTTAATTCGCGATTATATTAAAGAAGTAGGAGAAGCGCGATGAGCAATGGGATTGTAGCAAAACGTTATGCTGTCGCTCTTTTTAAAATTGCAAAAGAAAAACACGTATTAGAAATGTTTGAAGAGGAATTACGCCTTGTACAAAACGTTTATGTAAAGAACGGAGAACTACATAGCTTTTTAACGCAACCGAACATTTCAAAAGAGCAGAAGAAAACGTTTCTTACGAACGTATTCGGATCTGTTTCTGAATCTATTTTAAATACGTTATATATTTTAATTGATAACAAACGCATTGATATCTTACCTGAAATTGCAGATGAATATGTTGTTCTTGCTAATGAAGAACGTAACGTAGCCGACGCAACTGTATATTCTACTCGTCTTCTATCGGAAGAAGAGAAGCTTAACATTGCAGAAGCATTTGCAAAGAGAACGGGAAAAGATGCAATTCGCGTAAAAAATGTTGTAGATGAAGATTTACTAGGCGGCATTAAAGTACGTATTGGAAATCGCATTTACGACGGAAGCTTACAAGGAAAATTAGCACGTATTCAGCGTGAATTAATGAAGAATAGATAGGGGTGAAGCACATGAGCATCAGAGCTGAAGAAATTAGCGCACTGATAAAGCAACAAATCGAGAACTATCAGTCTGAAATCGAAGTTAGTGATGTTGGTACAGTTATCCAAGTTGGTGACGGTATTGCGCGTGCTCATGGTCTTGATAACGTTATGGCTGGTGAACTTGTAGAGTTCTCTAACGGCGTTATGGGACTAGCACAAAACTTAGAGGAAAACAACGTAGGTATCATTATTTTAGGACCTTACACAGAAATTCGTGAAGGTGACGAAGTTCGTCGTACTGGTCGCATCATGCAAGTACCAGTAGGAAAAGAACTAATCGGTCGTGTTGTAAACCCATTAGGTCAACCAGTTGATGGTTTAGGCCCAATCAATACAACAAACACTCGTCCAATCGAAAGTCCAGCACCAGGTGTAATGGATCGTAAATCTGTTCATGAGCCACTTCAAACAGGTATTAAAGCGATCGATGCTCTTGTACCAATTGGCCGTGGTCAACGTGAGTTAATCATTGGTGACCGTCAAACAGGTAAAACAGCAGTTGCACTTGATACAATCATTAACCAAAAAGATGAAGATATGATTTGTATCTATGTAGCTATCGGACAAAAAGAATCAACTGTACGTAACGTAGTAGAAACACTACGTAAGCACGGTGCATTAGATTACACAATCGTTGTAACTGCATCAGCTTCTCAACCAGCTCCATTATTATACTTAGCTGCTTATGCTGGTGTAACAATGGGTGAAGAGTTCATGTACAATGGTAAACACGTATTGGTAGTATATGATGACTTATCAAAACAAGCAGCGGCTTACCGTGAGCTTTCATTACTATTACGTCGTCCTCCAGGTCGTGAAGCATATCCAGGGGATGTGTTCTACTTACATTCTCGCTTATTAGAGCGTGCAGCAAAATTAAGTGATGCAAGAGGCGGCGGTTCTTTAACTGCACTACCTTTCATCGAAACACAAGCAGGGGACGTATCAGCTTACATCCCAACAAACGTAATTTCTATTACGGATGGACAGATCTTCTTACAATCTGACCTATTCTTCTCTGGCGTACGTCCAGCGATCGATGCGGGTACTTCTGTATCTCGTGTAGGTGGATCTGCTCAGATTAAAGCAATGAGTAAAGTATCAGGTACACTTCGTCTTGACCTTGCATCTTACCGTGAGTTAGAAGCGTTCGCTCAGTTCGGTTCTGACCTTGATAAAGCAACTCAAGCGAAACTAAACCGTGGTGCTCGTACTGTTGAGGTATTAAAACAAGGATTACACAAACCATTACGTGTAGAGAAACAAGTTATCATTCTTTACGCTTTAACACGTGGATTCCTAGATGATATCCCAGTAGTAGATATCACTCGTTTCGAAGAAGAATTCCATGCTTGGTTAGATTCTAATGCGACTGACTTATTAGAAGAAATCCGCACAACTAAGAAACTTGCGGATGACGACAAATTCGCAGCAGCTATTAATGGATTTAAAAAAGTATTCGTAGCTTCTGAATAATAAAAGCGTAAGCGGCTCGTTCTGAATGTGAGGGGGATGGAGCTTCTGACGAAGAGGCGGTCTTTGCCTCGTAGGAAGAAGTGAAGCCACCGAGCCTTCAAGCCGCTGGAGCTAGATAATATATATAAAAGGCATCTCAAGATTTGAGATTGCTGACGGTTATGTAAAGGAAAAGAGTAGGTGCACCTATTCTTTTCCTTCAATCATGAGCAAGAATGTCTTGCAACGTAGATTAGGAAGAGAATTCTTACTAATCGTGCCAACTTCCGGAAAAAAGGTGGTGAAAACCTGTGGCATCTTTACGCGATATAAAAGCGAAGATTAACTCGACAAAGAAAACGAGTCAAATTACGAAAGCGATGGAGATGGTATCTGCATCTAAGTTAAACCGTGCAGAGCAAAATGCTAAATCTTTCGTTCCGTATATGGAAAAGATTCAAGAAGTAGTAGCGAGCATTGCGCAAGGAAGTAAAGGGATTAATCACCCAATGCTAAATTCGCGCCCTGTAAAGCGTACAGGATACATCGTTATTACATCTGATCGCGGACTAGCAGGTGGTTATAACAGTAACGTATTACGTACAGTAAGTAACGTAATTCGTGAACGTCATAATATGGATTCAAACCAATATTCAATTATTGTGCTTGGCCGACTAGGACGTGATTATTTAAAACGTCGCGGCTTTAACATCATTGATGAAGTAGTTGGATTATCTGACCACCCATCATTTACTGATATTAAAGACCTTGCTTCTCGAGCAATTGCGATGTTCGCAGATGGTGCTTATGATGAGCTATATATTTACTACAACCATTACGTAAGTAAAATTTCACAAGAAGTAACGGAAAATAAAATTTTACCGCTTACTGATGTGGCGTCTGACAAACCGACGACAGCTTATGAATTCGAACCTTCTGAAGAAGAAATTTTAAAAGTATTATTGCCACAATACGCAGAAAGCTTAGTGTACGGTGCATTACTAGACGGTAAAGCAAGTGAACACGCAGCGCGTATGACAGCAATGAAGAGTGCTACAGACAACGCAATGGAAGTTATCGATTCACTTACACTTTCATTCAACCGTGCGCGTCAAGCAGCGATTACGCAAGAGATTACGGAAATCGTTGGTGGAGCAGCAGCGTTAGAATAGTATTAAAAAGCGGAAGCGGTTCTTTCAGGAGAACTGCGAAAGCTACACTAATAAAAAATTAAAAGCCGACTTCTCTTAGAAAGCTGGCTAATTAAAAGAAAGCTAGGAGGGAACCCGATGAATAAAGGGCGCGTTACGCAAATCATGGGTCCGGTTGTAGACGTTAAGTTTGATGGCGGAAAGCTACCAGAAATCTACAACGCCCTTACGGTAAAACAAAGCAACGAAAACGGAACAAACATTAACTTAACATTTGAAGTTGCACTTCATTTAGGTGATGACACAGTTCGTACAGTTGCAATGTCTTCCACAGATGGACTTGTTCGTGGCACAGAAGTAGAAGATACTGGTAAAGCAATCTCTGTACCAGTTGGTGATGTAACACTTGGTCGCGTATTTAACGTATTAGGTGATGCAATTGACTTAGATGGTGAAGTTCCTGCGGATGTACGTCGTGATCCAATTCACCGTCAAGCACCTGCATTCGAAGAATTATCTACTAAAGTAGAAATTCTTGAAACTGGTATTAAAGTAGTAGACTTACTTGCTCCTTACATTAAGGGTGGTAAGATCGGTCTATTCGGTGGTGCCGGTGTAGGTAAAACTGTATTAATTCAGGAATTAATTAACAACATCGCACAAGAACACGGTGGTATCTCTGTATTCGCTGGTGTAGGTGAGCGTACTCGTGAGGGTAACGATTTATACCACGAAATGAGCGATTCCGGCGTAATTAAGAAAACTGCGATGGTATTCGGACAAATGAACGAGCCGCCTGGAGCACGTCAACGTGTTGCATTAACAGGTTTAACAATGGCTGAGCATTTCCGTGATGAGCAAGGACAAGACGTACTATTGTTCATCGATAACATCTTCCGTTTCACGCAAGCAGGTTCTGAAGTATCTGCCCTTCTTGGTCGTATGCCATCTGCGGTAGGTTACCAACCAACACTTGCAACAGAAATGGGTCAATTACAAGAGCGTATTACATCTACAAATAAAGGGTCTATCACGTCTATCCAAGCGGTATATGTACCAGCCGATGACTATACTGACCCAGCACCAGCTACAACGTTCGCTCACTTAGATGCAACAACAAACTTAGAGCGTCGTTTAACACAAATGGGTATTTACCCAGCCGTAGATCCATTGGCATCTACATCTCGTGCACTTTCGCCAGAAATCGTAGGAGAAGAGCATTATGAAGTGGCTCGTCAAGTACAGCAAACTTTACAACGTTACAAAGAGCTTCAAGATATCATCGCTATCTTAGGTATGGATGAGTTATCTGAAGAAGATAAGTTAGTTGTACATCGTGCTCGTCGAATTCAATTCTTCTTATCTCAAAACTTCCACGTAGCTGAGCAGTTTACAGGTCAAAAAGGTTCTTACGTACCTGTAAAAAATACAGTTAGTGGTTTCAAAGAAATTCTAGAAGGAAAATATGATGACCTTCCAGAAGATGCATTCCGTTTAGTTGGTGGCATTGAAGAAGTTATTGAAAACGCGAAGAAAATGATGGCGTAAGGCCTTAGGAGGGACGAAGTATGAAGACATTTCCAGTCAGTATTGTAACTCCTGATGGACCGGTTTACGAAAAAGAAGTAGAAATGGTAAGCGTAAAAGCAGAGAGTGGGGAAATGGGGATCTTACCAGGTCACATTCCAACTGTTGCACCGTTAAAAATTAGTGCAGTTCGTCTGAAACATGGTGGACACACTGATTATGTAGCAGTAAGCGGTGGCTTTATCGAAGTTCGTCCAGATAAAGTAACTGTATTATCATCATCTGCTGAAGAAGCAAACCATATCGATATCCATCGTGCAAATGAAGCGAAGCGTCGCGCTGAGCAACGTATGCAAGATAAACAAGCACATGTTGACTTTAAACGTGCAGAAATGGCATTACAACGTGCTGTGAACCGTTTAAACGTTTCTGATATGAAATAAAAAATCCGTAAAGGCTTTGCCTTTACGGATTTTTTTGTGTAGTTCATGGATAATTTTACAAAAATGGTATAATTATATTGATGCTTGTATAAGTAGAGAATGTACAACAATTTATAAAGGGGATGAAGAAATGATCGGTGAAATGAAACGAGAAGCGTTGCACTCTTTAAAGGGAAAATGGGGACTAGGTGTTGGATCAACGATTTTATATTTTATTTTAAGTTATGTTGTTTCAATGGCTGCAATGCTTATACTTTTAATTCCAGGAGTTATTATATTTTTACTATTTGCTGGTTTAACAGGTTCACTTGAAGAGGAAACAATATCAATTGGAGCAGGTATTACATTTGGTATTTTTTATTGCATCATAATAATTTTGAGTAACGCATCGTATGGAATTACATCATACGGTTATACAAATGTATTTTTACAGATGAGTAAACGAGAAGGTGCTAAAGTAGATCACTTATTCGAAGGATTTCGTGGCTTTAAAAGAATGATGAAAACGATGTGGGCAATGCTTGCAATTTTGTTATATACAGGTACATGGATTCCAATGTTGCTAGTAGCCTTATTCGCATTTTTCGGTGAAGAAGGAAATACGTCGTTTACTATCGCTTTCTTTGTACTATTAGCTATTTCAATCGTTGTTATGATTGTGATGTATTTTTCTTATGCGATGACGTACTATGTAATGATTGAAAATCCAGAGTATAGTGTGTCACGAGCAATGAAAGAAAGTAAACATCTTATGAAGGGACATAAGTTAGATTTGTTTCTTTTATGGCTTAGTTTTATAGGATGGGGTATTTTAGCGATTCTTACACTCGGAATAGGATTTCTTTGGCTTAGTCCGTATATGAGTACAACGACAGCGCATTTTTATCGCTATCTTTCAAAAGATGAATTGTAGTAGGAACATGCTATACTAATAGAGTTATTACGTATAGGAGGAACAATATGATTAGTGATTTAAAAGGAGAAGCGTTAGATTCATTAGAAGGGAAATGGGGATTAGCTGTCGGGGCAACATTACTGATTTCGATTCTTATTTCAGCTTTTAGCTTTAGTATTGATTTCATTTTCTTTCAATTTTGGGATTGGAAAGAAGTAAATAACTCACTTTCAGTAGACGTTATTACAATATTGATGGTAGGTCCATTAACGCTAGGTGGTTATCATTTAGCGCTACATATCATTCGTGAAAAGGAAGCACGTATTGGGCATATATTCAGATGGTTTACAGAAGGAAGTAAGTTTATAAAGTCATTTTTATTATATATAGTAGTGAACATTTATATTTTCTTATGGTTTTTACTATTTATTATTCCAGGCATTATTAAATCATTTTCTTATGCGATGACGTACTTTATAATAAATGATCATCCTGAGTATTCCATAAATCAAGCTATTACAGAAAGTCGTCGTATGATGAATGGACATAAGATGGAGTATTTCATTTTATGTTTAAGCTTTATTGGTTGGTTTATATTAAGTTGTATTACGCTCGGGATTGGATTCCTATGGCTAATTCCATATTTTTATACGACGTCAGCAGCTTTTTATGAAGAAATTGCAGAGGAGTATTACGAGAAAACAATTCCGACACTATAAAAACACCCAGTATGAGCTATTGGTTCATACTGGGTGTTTTTTGTAGAAATTTTATAAATTGATGACTAGTAAGTGGTTTACTGAAATAGTAACCTTGCATATATTTACAGTTGTTCTTTTGTAGAAACTTAAGTTGTTTTTCTGTTTCAATTCCTTCAGCAACGACAGAGAGGTTTAAAGTATTTGCAAGGGAAAGGATAGTGGAAACAATGGCTCGTTCCTCAGGCCGATGATCGGCTAGTTGTGTAAATTCTCTCGGTACTTTTAACGTATCGATAGGGAAAATTGATAAATAAGCGAGAGAGGAATAGCCGGTACCGAAGTCATCAATGGACGTTTGAATACCATATTCCTTTAATTGTTTTAGTCTTGATAATGTTTCTTTTTCGTTGATCATTGCAATTCGTTCTGTTAGCTCAAGTGTTACATGCTTTGGATCGACTTTAATGTCTGTTAGTATTTGTGAAATGTTCTCGATTAAATGATCTTGCTGGAACTCTTTTGCAGATAAGTTCACACTTATTTTTAAATCTGTGTAGCCGAAAGTATGCCATATTTTTAACTGGCGACAAGATTCTTTTAATACCCAATGACCGAGTGGAACGACTTGAGGCGTCTCTTCTACAATTGGAATGAACTCACATGGCGGAATGTCACCTAGGAGTGGGTGTTTCCAGCGTATTAATGCTTCAGCACCAATAATCTTTTTCGTCGTAATATCAATTTGTGGTTGATAGACGAGATAAAACTCTTCGTTTACTAAAGCGAGTGGTAAATCTTTTTCAATTCGAGCTTTTCGTTCCATTTTTTTATACAATTCTTTCGTGTACAGAGAGCTACCATTTTTTCCTTTATTTTTTGCTTCGTACATGGCCATATCAGCATGCTGTAAAATGGACAATGGATCTTCACCTGCTTCAGGATATATTGCAATCCCGATGCTCGGTGAGATTTGTAAATGTTGACTTTCAATTTCGAATGGTTCGTTCATGGCTGCTACAATCGTATCAGCCATTTTTTTTACATCGGGTCTTTTTTTATAATTTTCGATCAGGATTGTGAACTCATCCCCAGCTAGCCGGGCGAGCTTCATATTTGGTGTCGATAGTCTTTCTAGTCTTTTTGCTACGGCAATTAATAGAAGGTCTCCTACCCTATGACCGAGGGTATCGTTAATAACCTTAAAGCGGTCTAGGTCGAGAAACATAACAGCAAAAGGCCTTTTTGATATTTCGGATCGAGCAATTGCTTGTTCTACATATTGATGAAATGCACGGCGATTTGCAAGCTCTGTTAAAGTATCATGATATGCTAGAAAATTAATTTGTTCTTGTTGTTGTTTGCTTTCCGTAATATCTTTAATCATTAAATAAACACCAGAAATATGATCCTTTAAAAAGATAGGAACTGCTGTAACATGCAAGTAGTAAATATCCCTATTTTTATGATATGCCCGTACTTCTAAAGAAATAGATTTCCCCTTTTTTACCCGATGAAAGGCACTAATGATTTCTTCCAAATCTTCCTCATACGTAAGTGAATAGTAAGGTTGATTTAATAATTCATTCGTTTGATAACCGAGCAAAGTAGTACCAGCGTTATTCACTTTGAGAAAATTACCGTACAAATCTAAGGTGAAGATTGGATCTGGATGATGCTCATATAAAGATTTAAACATCTGTTGGTTATGATATAGTTCATTTTTTTGTTCTACTAAATCTTCTGTACGTAGTTCAATTTGTTTTTCGAGTTCCGAGTTGAATTGCATTTGGGCTAGTAATAATATTTTATTTTGTTTTCGAACTAAACTATGGCGTATGAGAACGAAGGAGAAAGTTATTATAAGCCCGATTACTACAATAGGTGCAAAAACATATTCAACTAGTATAAAAACAATAAGCATTACTACAGAAATATAAGGTAATGACAATCTGATCGATTCCCCAAGTTTAGGTGTTAATAGTACTTGCTCTTGTCTTTCAGGTTCTTTTGTATGCAGAATACAGGCGATTGCTACTAGTACTAAAGTTACTTGATAGAGAGGAGTAACTGTAAACATAGAATACTCGGGTGTGAAGTATTTAATATAAGCATAAATCGCATCTGTAGTAGCATATAAAATTAAAGCACTGCCAAGAAGCGCACCAACTTTTTTGGATAATAAGGATAATGGCTTGAATAACAGATTGATTCCTATGAGAAGAAAGAGCAAATCGGCCATTGGATAGGTAAGTTGAACAAATATGTCGATATAGGATGTTGAAGAAACGTGAATGGTGCGTTCAATAAGTAAGTAGTAACTTAAAGTGAATTGTGCTGTAACAATAATACAAATATCACATATCATAAAAAGCTTTTCTAATAAATCGCGGTTATAGATGATTTCATATAGAAAGGCAAATGCAAAGCTAATTAAAAAAAGTAAGTAAAAAAAATCGGACGGATCAACGAATGTATAGTAGTCCTTTAAAATTAAACGTTGATAGGCAACGACCATATCACCAATGAAATAAGAGAGGGTTCCAACAGATAAAACGGTCCAAAATAAACGAGGTAACCCTTCTTTCCTATTTGAAAAATAAAGTATATAACTACAAGCGATAATATCAATGAATAAGGTACTCATTCCAATTAATATTTGAAAAGGAAATGAGTATTCATATAGAAAAGGCATTGCCACGTAATGAATCGCTATAGATAACAATATAATGCTTATAAGAATACTTACATGTGTTTGTTTTTTCATTTATCTCACCCACGGTATATACATATAAATTCCTCTTTTTATTTTTTATTGTTTCTTGAAACATATATATAATTTCTATACTTATTTTACACAGGTTTAGCGAGTTATAAAAATAGATTTTAATAATTCTCGTTTCGGTCCCCAATATATCGACATAGGAATTTGAAGTTTGCTATAATGATTAAAATAGTTGCATTATTTAGAAAAATTTAAAAATAATAATTACTGCAACTAGGACATATTGTTTACTAAGTGAACTTGTTCTTAATTCAGGGGGGAGGGTTTCACAATGGCAAGTGTATATGAAAATAGTTATATGATCGTTTTGATTTTCTTGCTATTAGGTATATTGCTGCCGGTAGTGGCTCTTACATTAGGAAAGATGCTGCGTCCAAACAAACCAAGTGCAGCGAAAGCGACGACGTATGAGAGTGGGATTGAGCCTTTTCATGATGCAAATATTCGGTTTCATGCTCGTTATTATATTTTTGCTTTATTGTTTGTCATCTTTGATGTAGAAACTTTATTTTTATATCCATGGGCTGTTGCATATGACAAGCTCGGTTTATTTGCACTGATTGAAATGCTCATCTTTGTTGTAATGTTGCTAGTTGGATTAGCGTATGCTTGGAAAAAGAAGGTGTTACAATGGTTATAAATTTTGAGGAATTACATCCAAATGAGCGGGCGGAATTAGAACGAAATATCTTTTTTTCTACATTGGAGCAGTTAAAAGGATGGGCACGAAGCAATTCTTTATGGCCGATGACATTCGGACTGGCATGCTGTGCAATTGAAATGATGGGAGTAGGTTCATCACATTACGATTTAGATCGATTTGGGTCATTTTTTCGGACATCGCCAAGGCAATCGGACGTTATGATTGTGTCGGGAACAGTAACGAAGAAGATGGCACCTATTGTTCGGCGTTTATATGATCAAATGCCCGAACCAAAATGGGTTATTGCAATGGGATCTTGTGCGACAGCAGGTGGCCCATATGTAAATTCGTACGCTGTTGTGAAAGGTGTGGATCAAATTGTACCAGTTGATGTGTATATTCCTGGTTGCCCACCCAATCCTGCTGCTTTAATTTATGGAATTAATAAATTGAAAGAAAAAATTCGTTACGAGGCAAAGACGGGAAAGCAGGTGACGAATAAATGAGTGATCCAAATAAAGATCTAGAGGATTTGAAAAGAGAAGCGGCTAGGCATGCGAAAGAAGAGGCGAGAAAGCGTCTCGTTGCGAAACATGATGTGGAAATAAGTAAACTTGAGGAAGAAAATCGAGAAAAAGAGAAAGCGCTACCAAAAAATGATGATATAACTGTGGAAGAAGAAAAGGCCAAAGCGAAGGCGAAGGCAGCAGCAAAAGCAAAAGCAAAAGCGGCAGCGTTAGTAAAGCAAAAAAGAGAAGGAATAGAAGAAGTAACGGAAGAAGAAAAGGCCAAAGCGAAGGCGAAGGCAGCAGCAGCCGCAAAAGCAAAAGCGGCAGCATTAGCAAAGCAAAAAAGAGAAGGAACAGAAGAGGTAACGGAAGAAGAAAAGGCCAAAGCGAAAGCGAAGGCAGCAGCGGCAGCAAAAGTAAAAGCGGCAGCGTTAGCGAAGCAAAAAAGAGAAGGAACAGAAGAGGTAACGGAAGAAGAAAAGGCGGAGGCAGCAGCGGCAGCAAAAGCAAAAGCGGCGGCGTTAGCGAAGCAAAAAAGAGAAGGAACAGAAGAAGTAACGGAAGAAGAGAAGGCCAAAGCGAAAGCGAAGGCAGTAGCGGCAGCAAAGGCAAAGGTAGCGGCTCTAGCAAAGCAGAAGGCCTCGCTAGGTGATGGGAAATCGGGAGATGAAAAGGCGAAGGCAATTGCAGCAGCGAAGGCGAAAGCGGCTGCGGCAGCAAGGGCGAAGACAAAGGGCGCTGAAGGTAAAGCGGAAGAGGAGCCGAAGCAGGAAGAGCCATCCGTGAATCAGCCGTATTTAAATCAGTATGTTGAAGTTATTAAGGGGAAAATTGGAGAGGATACGTTAGTAGATTCCTACATTAATAAACTTTCAAAAGATGTGCCAACTCTTGTGGTGGAGCCCTCAAAATATTATGAAGTAATGGAGTTACTGCGATTCCATGAGGGACTTGCTTTTGATTATATGTCAGAGCTACATGCGACGGATTTTGTGACACATATGGAAGTGTATGTTCATTTATTTTCATATGGAAAGAAACAGTCAGTAGCGGTGAAGGTGAAGTTGGATAGGGAAGCACCAGAAGTAGAGTCGGTTGCAGCGCTTTGGAAAGGAGCGGACTGGCCAGAGCGAGAAGCGTATGATTTGCTCGGCATTGTATTTAAGGGACATCCGAATTTATCACGTATTTTAATGCCAGATGATTGGATAGGGTATCCGCTTCGGAAAGATTATGAACCGTATGATGTGGAGGTGTAGCTTATGATCCGTACGGAAGAAATGCTTTTGAATGTAGGGCCTCAGCATCCGAGTACGCATGGTGTGTTCAGGCTTGTTATTAAGATTGACGGGGAAATTATTAAAGAAGCTACACCAGTTATTGGATATTTGCATCGCGGGACCGAAAAGATTGCCGAGAGCTTACAGTATACGCAAATTATCCCTTATACAGATCGAATGGACTATTTATCGGCCATGACGAATAATTACGTCATTTGCCATGCTGTAGAGACGATGATGGGGCTTGAAATCCCGGAGCGGGCCGAATACTTACGAGTACTTGCAATGGAGCTTGGAAGGATTGCGAGCCACCTCGTTTGGTGGGGGACAAATCTTCTTGATATAGGAGCGGTCAGCCCGTTTTTATACGCTTTTCGTGAACGAGAGATGATTATAAATTTATTAAACGAATTATGCGGTGCCCGTCTTACTTTTAACTATATGAGAGTCGGGGGTGTAAAGTGGGATGCGCCGGACGGTTGGATTGAAAAAGTGGAAGAGTTTGTTCCGTATATGCGAGAACAATTGGCAGGTTATCATGATCTCGTTAGCGGTAATGAGATTTTCTTAAATCGTGTAAAAGGCGTTGGTATATATAGCGCGGAAGAAGCGATTTCGTATTCTTTAAGCGGAGCGAATTTGCGGTGTACCGGAGTAAACTGGGATCTTCGCAAGGATGAACCGTACTCCATTTATGATCGTTTTGATTTCGATATTCCTGTTGGGAGTGTGGGAGATGCTTGGGATCGTTACGTTTGCCGCATGCAAGAGATTGAGGAGTCATTAAAAATTGTTGAGCAAGCTGTCCAGCAGTTCCCGAAAGACGGAGCTGTGCTAGCGAAAGTGCCGAAAATCATTAAGGCGCCTAAAGGGGAAGCGTTCGTCCGTATAGAATCGCCGCGAGGAGAGATTGGTTGCTATATTGCTAGTGATGGAAAGAAAGAGCCGTACCGCTTGAAGTTTCGCAGGCCGTCTTTTTACAATTTGCAAATTTTACCGAAGTTATTGAAAGGTGAAAACATCGCCAATTTAATTACGATTTTAGGTGGAGTTGATATTGTACTTGGGGAGGTTGATGGCTAATGATTGAAACGCTCTTACAATCACCTTCAAGCTGGACGAATTTCTTCATTTTTTTCGGATTAGCGGTGCTTCTATTATTTGCAGTCCTTGGCTTCGTTACATATGGTATTTTGGCAGAACGGAAAGTAATGGGTTTTATGCAAGGGCGGATTGGACCAAACCAAGTTGGGGGCCGGTTCGGTTTACTGCAAACGGTAGCTGATGTTTTAAAACTATTATTGAAAGAAGATAGTATTCCGAAAGCGGCAGATAAACCGTTGTTTATATTAGCGCCTGTCATTGCATTCGCACCGGCATTTATGGTGCTTGCAGTCATCCCGTTTACTGATAAATTTCAGTTCGCGGATATTGGCGTAGGCTTACTGTATTACATTGCTGTTTCTGGCATTACGACGATTGGTGTCGTAACCGGAGGATGGGCATCAAATAATAAATATTCCCTTTTAGGAGGGATGCGTGCGGCGGCGCAAATGATTTCTTATGAAATTCCGCTCGTAATGAGTGTAATTGGCGTCGTTTTGTTAGCTGGTAGCCTGAATTTAAATGAAATTGTAGCGGCACAGGAGAATGTTTGGTACATTTTCGTGCAGCCAATCGGTTTCGTCGTTTTCTTAATCGCGGCGGTAGCAGAGTTAAATAGGACGCCGTTTGATTTACCAGAAGCAGAATCGGAACTTGTTTCTGGATATCATACGGAATACTCAGGGTTTCGATGGGCGTTTTTCATGCTTTCAGAGTACGTATATTTCTTCGGAATGTCATCTTTAATTACAGTGCTCTTTTTAGGCGGATGGAATCCAGTTATGTTCCTTGGATTTATCCCAGGAGCTGTATGGTTTGCTTTGAAATTTAGCAGTGTAGTCTTTCTACTAATTTGGTTCCGCGTTACGTTTCCGCGTATAAGAGGTGACCAGTTAATGGAGTTTGGCTGGAAAGTATTATTGCCAATTGCACTTGCGAATATTTTCTTAACGGCATTGATTAAGGAGTTATTCTTCTAATCTATGAGGGGGGTGCCAGTAAGAGATGAAAGGACTATTTAAAGGATTAAAATATACATTAAGCAATTTGAGTAAGAAGAAGGTGACTTACGATTATCCGAATCAACCGTTGCCGTTGCCAGACCGCTTTCGAGGTATTCAAAAGTTTTATCCGGAAAAGTGTATTGTTTGTAACCAATGCTCCAACATTTGTCCGACAGACTGTATTCAGTTAACAGGAAAAAAACATCCGGACCCTACGAAAAAAGGAAAAATTATCGACACGTACGATATTAATTTTGAAATTTGTATTCTGTGTGATTTATGTACAGAAGTTTGTCCGACAGAGGCGATTGTTATGACAAATAACTTTGAGCTCGCGGAATATTCACGTGATGATTTATTTAAAAATTTGCAGTGGCTTGACGAAAACGACGAAAACGTCAGGAAGGAGAATAAAGCATGAATGGCGAGTTTGTAGCATTCTTTATACTATCCTTGTCTGCAATTATCGGCGGTGTTCTTATGTTGAATTTAACGAAAGTCATGCATATGATGCTAGCTCTCGTTCTGACATTTCTTAGTATCGCAGGTTTGTACTTTCTTTTATCGGCCGAATTTATCGGAGTTGCACAAATTTTACTTTACTCCGGTGCGATTACAATTATTATGATTTTTGGCATTATGTTAACGCAACATAACGCAGAAAATGAATCGCGTCTTACTCTTCGAAAATGGATTATCTTCTTTGCGGTTGTAGCATTTGGGGCAGTTATGTATTTCGCTGTTAACAATATTGATTTTGCAAATGAAAGCACACGAGGAAGTTTACCTCTCCATGAAAAAAACACACTTCAAATCGGTACACTTCTCTATTCGAAATATATTATTCCATTTGAGTTAACCTCAGTCATTTTACTTGTAGCACTTGTTGGCGCGATTATACTTGCGAAGAAGGATGAGAAAGAGGAGGATTCCAATGAGTAGCGTTCCAGCTTCTGCATATTTAACGCTTGCGATTATTTTGTTTTGCATCGGTTTGTTTGGAGCTTTAACGAAGCGAAATACAGTGATTGTATTAGTTTGTATTGAATTAATGCTTAACGCGGCCAATTTAAATTTAGTCGCGTTTAGTAAATTAGGTTTGTTCCCAAATTTAACAGGGCAAATTTTCTCTCTGTTTACGATGGCTGTAGCAGCAGCGGAGGCGGCGGTAGGACTCGCCATTTTAATTGCTTTGTATCGTAATCGTACGACGGTTCATGTAGATGAAATGGATACGCTCAAAGGATAACATTGTGACCGAAAAGGGGGAAGGAAACAATGATCGATTATGCATGGCTCATACCGCTTTTCCCGCTTGTTTCGTTTTTTTTATTACTTATATTCGGGAAGAAAATTAGAGAAGGAAGCAGTGTACTTAGTGTTTTCCTCGTCTTTCTCTCCTTTATATTTGCGGTACTTGTATTAATAGAACGGTTTTCGAAAGTAGGATTGAAGCATAAGTGGGTATGGCTTAGAACGGGAGATATTGATATATCATTTGGCTTTGAAGTGACTGCATTAGGGGCTTTAATGCTGTTTATCGTTACACTTGTGAGTTTACTTGTACATGTGTATTCGAAAGGTTATATGAAAGGTGATGAAAGATTACCAACCTTTTATGCCTATTTAGGGCTCTTCACATTTGCGATGCTCGGGCTCGTTATATCACCGAATTTATTACAGCTTTATATATTTTGGGAGTTAGTCGGCCTTGGTTCATTTTTACTCATCGGTTTTTATTTCTTTAAAGAAGAAGCGAAGGCTGCTGCGAAAAAGGCTTTTATTATGACTCGTATTGGAGATGTCGGTTTATTTATAGGGATGATCTTACTTTTTTGGCACGCGGGTAGTTTTGAATATGACGCAATATTTAGGGCGATTCGTACGGGTGATCTTACCCCTACCATGATTACAATAACAGCGATATTAATTTTTATCGGGGCGATGGGGAAGTCAGGTCAGTTCCCGCTTCATACGTGGTTACCAGATGCGATGGAAGGGCCGACGCCTGTTTCGGCACTTATTCATGCGGCGACGATGGTCGCAGCTGGCGTATATTTAGTGGCGACGATGTTTCCGCTATTTTCAGCAAGTGCGGTGGCGATGCAGACGGTGGCAATCGTTGGAGCTTTCACTGCGATCTTTGCGGCTTCTATCGGTCTTGTACAAACGGACATAAAGAGAGTGCTCGCTTATTCTACGGTTAGCCAGCTAGGTTATATGATGCTCGCATTAGGATCTGCTGGTTATGTAGCTGGTGTTTTCCATTTAACGACACACGCCTTTTTTAAAGCGCTACTATTTTTGGCGGCAGGAAGTGTCATTCATGCAGTGCATACGCAAGACATTAATAAAATGGGTGGTTTACAGAAGAAGATGAAAGTAACGGGTGCACTATTTTTAATCGGTACACTTGCAATTAGTGGGGTTCCGCTCCTTTCTGGTTTCTTTAGTAAAGATGAAATTTTAGCGGTGACTTGGATGAATGGCAATTACGTTTTATTCATATTAGCAGTAATTGCAGCATTTTTAACAGCATTCTACATGTTCCGGCTCTACTTCCTTGTCTTTACTGGGGAAGCAAAGACAAAGGAAGATGTGCATGAATCGCCCCGCATTATGACGTATCCGATGATCGTTCTCGGGGTCCTTGCAGTAGTGGCAGGTTATATAAATACACCGTGGTTTGGGACGTTTCTCGGGGATTGGCTTACGAAAGATGTAGCATTTAAAGCGCGAGAGGCACACGGACCAGTTTGGATTATGATTGTTGCGACGCTCGTTTCCTTGGCTGGGATTGCTCTTGCATATTTCATATATGGCAAGAAATCTATTTCTAGAGATTGGGCTGGGGGCGATGGAACACCTCTTTATAACCTTTTGAAAGAAAAATATTATGTGGATGAACTATACAATATGACGGTGCTCCCTATTACGAAGGGAATCGCTCATGTGCTTCGCTTATTTGAGGTGTATGTAGTCGAAGGAATTGCCGTTTTAATAGGGAGTCTAGTTAAAGGGATAAGCGGACTCGGTTCTAGACTTCAAAACGGAAATGTACAAGTGTACGGCACTGTAACAGCTGTTTCGCTTGCAGTACTCGTCATTATTTTGCTCTATACGGGAGGGGATTTACGATGAATGATTTGTTATTAACGTTCTTCATTTTTTCCCCGCTTTTAGGAATTCTCTTACTTGTATTAACGCCAAAAAAAGAATCGCGTACTGTGCGAGCGCTTGGTTTATTTGGGACGGCGCTTCCATTTGGAATCGCTATCGTCCTCGCTTGTACATATGCTTCTGGAAAGAGTTTGTCGCTATTCGATGAAAAAGTGAAATGGATTAAATTTGGGGATTTTGCAGCGGTGGATAAAAGATGGTTTTCCATTTATTACGAGCTCGGCATTGATGGTTTATCGCTCGTTATGATGGTGCTGACAGCCCTTCTAGCGATGCTTGCAGCAATTGCGGCATTTACGATTAAAAGAAACTTGAAAGCCTTTTATATGCTGCTACTCATGTTAGAAATAGGGATGCTCGGCGTCTTCGCTGCTCAAAATTTAATGTTGTTCTTTATCTTCTTTGAAATTACGTTGCCGCCAATGTTTTTATTAATTGGAAAGTGGGGGAAATTGTCGAGTGAAAAGGCTGCTTATAGTTATTTAATATATAACGGTATTGGCTCCGCTATTTTACTCATCGTTTTCTCAGTTTTATTTGCAAAAACAGGTACAACAAATATTACAGAGCTTAAAGAAATATTAACGAGCGTAGGTGCTGGGGGAGGAATGGCTGTCTCAAGTAGCTTACAGTTCGGATTGTTTCTTGCCATAATGATTGCTTTTGCGATTAAACTACCCGTTTTCCCGTTACATCGCTGGATGGTCAATGTGCATATTGAAGCGCATCCGGCTGTAGTTATGCTTCACGCGGGCGTTTTACTGAAGATTGGGGCATACGGTATGATTCGTTTCGGAAAGGGGCTATTCCCGGAATACTTTCGCGAGTTTGCAACGCTTATTGCGATTTTAGGAGTCATCAATTTATTGTACGGAGCCTTCTTAGCGCTCATTCAAACGGATTTTCGAAAGGTGCTTGCTTACTCTAGTATTTCGCATATGGGCATCGTATTAATGGGCCTTGCGGCGTTAAATGCACCAGGTATACAAGGGGCACTATTCCAAGTTGTCTCTCACGGTTTAATTGCAGCCTTACTCTTTTTCTTACTGGGCGTTATAGAACAGCGCTTTGGAACGTCGGACATTACAGCGCTTGGCGGACTCGCAAAAAGTGTCCCGGTACTTAGCGGATTCTTCTTAGCAGGAGCAATGGCATCGCTTGGATTGCCAGGAATGTCTGGATTTGTTAGCGAGTTTCTTGCCTTTCTCGGTTTATTCCAAGGGGAGCCAGTCATTGCTGCAGTCGGTGTGCTCGGCATCATTTTAACCGCTGTATACGTATTAAGAGCAACGCTTCAAGTAACTTTTGGTAAGAAAGAGTGGGAGGCGAAAGCTGATATACACGGATGGGAGTATGTCCCTATATTGCTACTTATCTTCTGCATTATTGCAATTGGAGTAATGCCAGAAATACTAGGGGATCCGCTTCAAAATACATTGAAAACATTGGGGGTGAAGTAGGATGGATATGAATACGTTACTTAGCTTATCATGGCATCTCATGGTGCCAGAATTCATTATTCTCGGAGCTGCCATCCTTCTTTCCATATGTGATTTGTTTTTTAAGTTGAATCATAGATATGTAGCGCTTAGTGCAATCGCAGCCGTCATATTAGCAATCGTGTCGTTAATCACGCTATACGGTGAACCAGCGGGAGATATTTTAAATGGATCGTTTGTGTTAGATGGGTTTTCAAAAGGGTTTAAAACGTTGTTATTAGGCGGAGCGGCCCTCATCTTATGCACCGCCATGAGCGATGATAAGAAGAATCCAATTGAAGATAAGGGAGAATATTATTACTTATTTTTAATGGCGCTTCTTGGGGCTATGTTTATGGCTTCTAGTATCGACTTCATTACACTTTTCGTCGGTTTAGAATTGCTTTCACTTTCTTCATATATTTTAGTAGGAATACGAAAAAGGAACCGTGCGTCAAACGAGGCGGCCATGAAATATGTCATTAATGGAGGTATTGGCACGGCAATTACGCTCTTTGGAATGAGTTATTTATACGGTATTACAGGATCAACTAATATCGTGGATATGCAAAAAGTATTCGCAGGGGAGCTTGCTGGTGGTATTCAGTTATTGTTAGCTCTCGCATTTCTACTATTACTCGTTGGACTCTCGTTTAAAATTGCGACAGTGCCGTTTCATATGTGGGCACCAGATGTGTATGAGGGAGCGGCTACACCTGTTACTGCTTTTCTCGGGACGATTTCTAAAATTGCTGGATTCTTACTCATTATTCGTCTGTTTCTCATGGTTTTTGCAAGTGTATCGGTGCAAGGAGACATGCAATCTTTATACGGACGTATGAGCATATACATTGCAGTACTAGCGAGTATTACGATGATTATTGGAAACGTAGTAGCGTTAAAGCAATATAGCGTAAAACGCCTATTTGCCTATTCGGGAATCGCACATGCGGGGTATTTACTCGTTCCGCTTGTAGCATTATCACCATTTACGATGGATAGCATGTGGTTTTACATGCTTGCGTATATGCTTATGAATATAGGCGCATTTGCAATTATTCACGGCTTAATCTTACAAAGCGACAAAGAAAATATTACTATTTTTACCGGATTATATAAGCGGTCGCCATTTACAGCGATAGTGATGACGATTTTTATATTATCGTTGGCCGGGATACCAGGAACAGCTGGTTTCATCGGGAAAATTAACATCTTTTTAGGTGCACTGCATGTAGAGCCAGCTCATTACGTACTAGCTTCTATTATGATGGGGACGACAGTCATCTCATTCGTATATTATTTCCGTATTCTACAGCAAATGTTTTTCCGAACGGGAGAAGTGGAAGAGAAAATTCGTTTGCCATTGAATATAAAGGTTGTTATGAGCCTTTGTGCAATCTCGATTGTAATACTAGGGATTATGCCGATGATTGGATACAATTTCTTTTATGAATATTTTCCATTAATGAAGGATTTCTTCTTCTTAGGGAACGTGGTACAATAGTGAAAATAAAAGGTGTGGAGTTGTTACTCTGCGCTTTTTATTTTGTGTGAATTACAATTGAAAATGCATGTAGGTATATGTTTTTTGAGAGCAAATTATGATGTGAAATGTAAGATGCTTATTTGTATTTGAAAAAGTGTGGCTCCTACTTATTATGGTATCGTTTTTATAGTATTTTGTAAGTAGTAGCTGGGTAAAAAGGGGTCGATTTTTTGGCACATCTTTTAGGGCAACAAGCACTGATTGCCATTGTTTCGCATTTATTGTTTATTACCATTACGTGGTGGGCCTTACAAGGTGTTCACATTGAGCGTTTAATGAAGTCTGGAAAGGTGATGCAGACGCGAGTGTTACTCATCCTAATTACAATTGCAATTGGGACATCTGTAAGTAACTTTTTCCTTGATTATTTAGGCTATTCAAAGAGTTTAACGTATTTAGTAAAGTAAGTGTATAGAACCTCATATCTCCGTTAACAATGGGGATAGGAGGGGATGAAATTGAAGCTTAAAGCCATTCTTATTGTTGTGATAAGTGTTGTTTTATTTTTGGTTGGATATAGAGAGATGAAACCGATCAGCGATGAACAGAAAATGGAGAGCATGATTGCAACTTTAGAGAAAAATGATGCTAAAGTAGAGAAGTGGTCATGGTTAGCGCGAGAAACAAAAACAATTTCTAATATACATATGTTTCAAAAGTTGTTAAACGATGTGAAGGACAAGGCGAATATTCAAAAGTGGGAATTAGAGCAATCTCCAGATGGATATAAAGCTACATCCTATAAAAAGTTTTCTTCTTATGAAGAACGAGTAGTAGTAACATGGAGTAAGGAAAATACTAAAGAAAACACTTTCATTATTTTTGAAGTAAGCGGGGCGAAATGGGACCCGAAGTACATTCAGAAAACAAATAAAATTTTTAGTGAAAAACCTATAATTTACACTTGTGTTCAAGGTGTACTGAATGATAAGATTGAAGGTGTTTTGCAAAATAAAACCAATCAGTTTTTGAAAGATCTTTCAGCAAGAGCGATCGAACAGATAGAAGAAAGAGCATTTGTGTCAGTCTCCGCATACAATAAAAAGTGGGATGACGCTCTTTCAACAAATAGAGAGAAAATAAATGTGCAAATAGCAATACGTTCTACAGACAACAAAGATACAATTGTGGTTGGCACACCGATCATAACTTCTGAGTATTGAGTGAATAGATACTGAAAAAAGGACACGGAGGGGAATAATTTGGAAAAGATCATCGTCCGTGGCGGAAAGCGGTTAAACGGCACAGTGCGTGTTGAGGGCGCAAAAAATGCTGTATTACCTATAATCGCTGCAGCCCTATTAGCGAGTGATGGAAAGAATGTACTATCTGAAGTACCAGTTTTGTCTGATGTATACACAATTAATGAGGTATTACGTCATTTAAATGCTGAAGTCGTATTTGAAAATAACCAAGTAACAATCGATGCTTCTAAAGAACTAAACATTGAAGCACCATTTGAATATGTACGTAAAATGCGTGCATCTGTTCAAGTAATGGGACCATTACTTGCACGTAACGGCCGTGCTCGCATTGCACTTCCTGGTGGATGTGCAATTGGTTCACGTCCAATTGACCAACATTTAAAAGGCTTCGAAGCAATGGGAGCAAAAGTACAGGTTGGTAATGGTTTTGTTGAGGCATACGTTGAGGGAGAACTAAAAGGGGCTAAAATTTATTTAGACTTCCCAAGCGTGGGCGCGACAGAAAACATTATGTCTGCAGCTACATTAGCAAAAGGGACAACAATCCTTGAAAACGCAGCGAAAGAACCAGAAATCGTTGACTTAGCTAACTTCTTAAATGCGATGGGAGCGAAAGTACGCGGAGCTGGAACTGGAACGATTCGTATCGAAGGCGTTGATAAATTATATGGTGGAAACCACTCTATTATTCCTGACCGTATTGAAGCGGGAACATTCATGGTTGCAGCGGCAATTACTGGTGGAGACATCTTAATTGAAAATGCTGTGCCTGAACATTTACGCTCAATTACAGCGAAAATGGAAGAAATGGGTGTTAAAGTTATTGAGGAAAATGAAGGTGTACGTGTTATCGGCCCAGATAAGTTAAAAGCGGTTGATATTAAAACGATGCCTCACCCAGGTTTCCCAACAGACATGCAATCACAAATGATGGCATTATTACTACAAGCTGATGGAACAAGTATGATTACAGAAACGGTATTCGAAAACCGCTTTATGCACGTTGAAGAATTCCGTCGTATGAATGCTGATATTAAAATCGAAGGTCGTTCTGTTATTATGAACGGTCCAAACAGCTTACAAGGTGCTGAAGTAGGCGCAACTGACTTACGTGCTGCTGCTGCATTAATCTTAGCTGGTTTAGTATCTGAAGGTTACACTCGTGTAACTGAGTTAAAGCATCTTGACCGTGGTTATGTAGATTTCCATAAGAAATTAGCTGCATTAGGTGCAACTATTGAACGTGTAAACGAAAAAGTAGAAGAAGTGAAAGAACAAGAAGTTTCTGATCTTCACGCTTAATTGAAATAGTCTCTACGTCTTTTGACGTAGGGGCTATTTTTTTGGGTTATTACTGTTATAGTCAATAAATTCTATACTTATGCACGTACCAGTAAAAATATTTAGAAAATTTTCGTTTTAGCCGGTTCCCCTTAAGTATGTTCTAAAAGAAAGAGTTGTTCCATAAGAATGAATGGAGTAAAGCTTTTGGATATTGGGGGAAATAAGATGAAATTTTCAAAGCCACTTTTTATCACAGTAGCGCTTCTCATAGCGCTCGTTATCATTGTACCTGCTGCTCTTGTTATTCCGTTTGCGAAAGCAAAAGTAGGGGAAGAGGCAGCTTCTAAAACTCCTCCAGCGATAGAAAGTATACCAGCTCCAGGGAAAGTGGATACAGCGGTTCAAGTTGCTGTATATCGTGATCGGCAAAAGAAGGTAGAAACATTACCTATGGAGGAGTATGTGACCGGTGTAGTAGCTTCTGAGATGAATGCCAGTTTTGAAATAGAGGCGCTAAAGGCGCAGGCATTAGCAGCGAGAACATTTGTGGTACAGCGTATGCTAAGCGGAGGTAAGAAAAACAATGCGGACGTGACCGATACGGTGAAAGATCAAGTGTACAAAAGTAAAGAAGAATTGAAGAAACAATGGGGCAATAACTACGAAAATAATTTGAAGAAAATCGAAGAAGCCGTTTCGAAAACCGCAGGACAAGTTTTAACGTATGATGGAAAACCAATCTCAGCATCCTTCTTCTCAACGAGTAATGGCCGGACAGAAAATGCAGCTGATTATTGGGGAAATGATTATCCGTACTTAAAGAGCGTAGATAGTCCGTGGGATCAAGCCTCTCCAAAATTTACGAGCGAGCAAACCTTTACAGTAGCTGACTTTCAAAAACGTCTTGGTGTGAAGGTGTTGGCAGACGGGAAGGTTGGAAATATTAAAGATCTTACGGAAGGAAAGCGAGTAAAAGACGTAGCATTTCAAGGGAAAACATTAACAGGAAAGCAAGTTCGTGAAAAGTTAGATTTACGCTCTTCTGACTTCACGTGGAAACAAGATGGAGATAAAATCATTGTTACGACGAAAGGCTTCGGCCACGGCGTCGGCATGAGCCAATACGGAGCAAATGGCATGGCAGCGGAAGGCAAGAAATATACAGATATCGTTGCTCATTATTATAAAGGTGTCGAAATAAAGTCGATGAATGATTATGAAGGAAAGTTAATGGTGAAGAAGTAGGGGGGAAAGAGGCCGTTCCAAGAGGTATATTGGGACGGTTTTCTTTTGTTAGTGGATAGGTTAATAGATATATTAAAAAAATCGTCAATGTTTAGTGGTGACAGAACTCTGTTTAAAGGGCCCATGGATCGCTGGAAGCTATTATAAGGATGAACGTACAGAAGAATCAATGAAAGACGGTTGGCTCTATACAGGAGACATTGTCACGGTTGATTCGGAAGGATGTATTAAGATTGCTGATCGTACGAAAGATTTAATTAAAAGTGGAGGCGAATGGATTTCTTCCGTAGATTTAGAAAATGCCTTAATGTCGCATGATAAAGTGTTAGAAGCATCTGTTGTGGCGGTGCTGCATGAAAAACGTCCCGTTTGCTTGCGTTGTACTAAAAGAGGGACAAGCAGTAGAAAGAGAAGATCTGTATGTTTTACTAGAAGCAGAGTTTCCAAAATGATGTATGCCAGACGATATTTTATTTGTAAACGAAAGTCCGAAAACATCTGTAGGGAAATTCTTAAAGAGAACGCTGCGTGATCAGCTCAAGACGTATATGATAGAGCAAAACTAGAGAAGAAGGCTATCCTCTTATTTGGATAGCCTTCTTTTTATAGTGCTTCATAAAATATCAAAAATTTCCATTAATTGTTTGGTATAATGTGATAAAAAGCATTCGGGGGAGACGAAATGGCGTTATTGGAGTTGAAACAATTAGGGAAGACGAACCAGTTACCGGTAATTGAGCTAGAGGTTGAGAAAGGGCAATGTGTTGTTTTGCAGTGTAATAACCATACAGCAAAGATTTTGCACCGCATCATTATTGGGGAGGAAGAAGCATCAGCGGGAAATGTACTGTTTGAAGGTGAAGCAATCGGAAGGAAAAATTATTCCCGCATCGGTTTTTGTTTTTTGAAAGATGCAGCATATGATCGTTTGAAGGTGAAGGAATACTTTAAGTTTTTAATAGGTCTTTATGAATCGAATATGAGCACGGAAGAAGTTGTACAATATGTCGGCCTTTTAGATAAGTTAAACGTTAAAATAGAAAAACTATCATTTTCAGAGAAACGCCGTCTTCATATCGGGCGAGTTATGATTCATAATCCGGATTTAGTTATTTTGGAAGAGCCAGAGCAAAATGTAGATACTGAGAGTACGATTATTATTCGAAAAGCAATCATGAAAATGAAAGAGCAAGGAAAGGCAATCTTTATCACGTCATCCTTTCTATCGGACGCCCTTTCATTAACAGAAGATGTATACATATTAAACAATAATGGTGTGAAAAAAGTAGAAATTGAACAAGAGGAAGCAGAAGAAGTCGATGAAGAGAAGGTCGTTCAAATGATTCCGCAAATGAAGTTAGAAAGAATACCAGCGAAAGTGAACGATAAAATCATTTTACTTGATCCAATGGAAATTCATTTCATTGAAACGCAAAATGGAGTGACACATATTCACGTTCGTGAAGGGGATTTCGTATGCTCATTAACATTAAGCGAACTAGAAGCAAGGTTAACAGGTTTTGGTTTCTTTAGATGTCATCGTTCTTACCTTGTGAATTTACAAAGGGTTCGAGAAGTGATTACTTGGACTCGTAATAGTTTTAGTTTAATTTTGGATGACGAAAGAAAAAGTTCAATTCCGCTTTCAAAAGGACGAATGGATGAATTAAAAGGTGTCATTGGGCTATAAAAGGTGCTCCAATAAGTTCGAAATACGATTCATTCACCGGTAAAAATACTCCTTTTACCGGTATTTTACTGCGCCTACCCTTTGTTTTTCATATGATTGAGTCAAGAAAAGCAAAACAAAAAACGAAAAGCGCTAAAGCGACTTTCATTTATAAAAGAGAAAAACAAAGGGGATGACGAGATGACATTGGCAATTGAAATGAAAGATGTAATGAAAAGTTTCAACGAAAAAACGGCACTTCGAAATGTGAATATTGAGGTGAAGCAAGGCGAAATTTTCGGATTCCTCGGACCGAGTGGATCTGGGAAAACGACAACAGTAAAGATTTTAACTTCTCAATTACTGCATAGCGTTGGAACGGTAAGAGTATTAGGTAAAGATATTACAGGACCAAGCAATATCGATTACAAACGAATTGGTATTTTAACAGACAATAGCGGTTTATATGAAAGACTGAGCATTTATGATAACTTACTATTATTTTGTGACTTATACGATTGCAAAAAAGAACGAATCGATGAAGTGCTAGCACAAGTGAATCTATTAGATGATAAAAAAACACCAGTAAAGAAACTATCAAAAGGGATGAAGCAACGCGTTACACTAGCAAGAGCAATCCTTCATAAACCAGATATCCTCTTCTTAGACGAGCCAACATCTGCACTCGATCCAGTAAACGTGCAAAACATTCATAAAATCTTAAAAGACTTGAACAAAGAAGGAACGACAATTTTCTTAACGACGCACAACATGGACGAAGCAGAAACACTTTGTAACCGCATCGCCTTTCTATGCGGCGGAGAAATTGTAGCGCTTGATACACCAGAAAACCTTCGCTTACAATACGCGAAAAACCAAATACAAGTCGTATTAAAAGATAAGCAAAAAGAAGTCGTGCAAAAAGATGAATTAGGTGCAAAACGCATTTCAGAATGGATGAAAAAAGGAGAACTATTATCCATTCATTCTTACGAGCCAACGCTAGGAGATATTTTTATTGAAGTTACTGGGAGGGGATTATAATGACATTTTCAATGAGACGATTTTCAGCTATTTTTCGGAAAGAGGTACAGGATATTAAAACAAATGCATCGGTACTTGTAATGGCGGCGATGCCAATTATGTTTGCTTTTGTTTATCAACAGATGGATGGGCCGAAAGACCAAATAGCTAATATGGTAACTTTAATGACCTTAATAATGGTAGGGAGCTTTGTTCAAGCGGCTTTAATTGCGGAAGAAAAAGAAAAGCATACTTTACGTGTTATGATGTTATCACCAACATCATCATTAGAAGTATTACTAGGAAAAAGCGCATTAACAGGTCTTATTACATTTGTGATTTGTATTAGTAACTTCGCCATTTTAGGTGTGGTAAAGGGAAATATGGTTTTAATAGTTCTATTTTTAATTATTAGTATATTTTTCTTCCTTATGTTAGGTACGGCAATTGGATTATTAGCTAAAACAATGGCATCGACATCAGTAGTAGGTATGCCGATCTTGTTTGTTTTTTTCCTGGCTCCAATGTTAGGAGAATTTATTAAAAATAAGTTTGTAACAAAGGCAATTGAGTTTCTTCCAACGAAACATCTTGTAGATGCAATGCCAAAGATGCTGGCTGGAAAAGGTTTTTCAACTGTTAGTGGTGATTTAATAAATATTATAATTTGGTGTGCCCTTTCAATTATTCTTTGTATGGTGGTTTACAAAAAGAAACAAATGGACTAAAAACTGAGCCGAAACGCTCAGTTTTTTCTATTTTCTATCATTTCCTCGGAAATTTTACAATTCCTATACATATTTTTACAGATTTTGTCGAAAAGTAATTAGTTATACGTTGTATAGGATACGTGAATATTGTTCAAAATGATTGCTGAGGTGATGATGGAATGCGAGGAAGAAATAATAAAAAGTCGCAAAAGGTAGTACATTTATTTCAAAAAAGATGGGTGTTTCCGGCACTATACATTGCTTGTGCAGCGGTAATTTTAATGGTTGCGCTATGGTTCCAAGGGGCTAATCCGAAGAAGACTCCGAACCAAGATCAAGCAACACCGTATACACAATCGGAAGATCCAGCAGTACCAGTAACGAAATCTTCAGAAGTAGTGAAAATGCCAGCTGCCGCGAGTGTGGAAGTAGTCGTACAGAAGAAATTCTATGAAGATGCAGCAACTGAGGCGGAACAAGAAAAAGCACTTGTCTTTTATAACAACACATATTCCCCAAATAAAGGAATCGACATTGCTGCGAAGAATGGAAAAGAATTCGATGTAGCTGCTGCTTTAAGTGGTACAGTAACGAAAGCTGAAAAAGATTCACTTCTTGGTTATGTTGTAACAGTTGATAGCGGAAATGGTGTAGCAGTTTCTTATCAAAGCTTAGGCAGTGTGAAAGTAGAAAAAGGTGCACGAGTTGCACAAGGTGAAGTATTAGGAAAATCCGGTCTAAGTGCAATGAATAAAGAAGCAGGTTCTCACGTTCACTTTGAAGTACGTAAAGACAACGTGGCTGTGAACCCTGAGCGCTACTTAAATAAGTCAGTAGCAGAAATTAAAGCTGATGCAGGTGCTGCAAAAGCAACGAATGCTTCTGGTAAAAAGGCTGATGACAAATCTCAAAAAGAAGAAAAGTCAACGAGCACGAAACCAGAAAGTAAAACAGAAGATAAGTCTCAAAAAGAAGAGAAATCGACAAGCGGTTCGACTAGTGACAAAAAAGAAGAGCCGAAGAAAGAAGAAAAATCAACAAATAGTTCTTCTTCACAAGAATAAGAAAGTGAAAAAATCAGTTCTCACTAGGAGAGCTGATTTTTTTACTTTTACCCCGCATTAACGGGAAGTAAGACCCCTACTTCAAAATTCAGTGAAAGCTAAGAAGTTAGGCCTGGGGTCAACTGCCCGTAAAAGCCCGATTGGTGAAGGCTAAGAATCATTGGGAAATGGCGCCCACTGATTAAAGTTTCACTTTATATAAAAATACTCAATTTCGTGAAAAAAGTTGCAATAACAAGGAAATATGACGAGATTCTCGAATATATATTACAAACAGGAGGGGATACTGTGTCATTTTTATTTGTTCTGTCGACTGCTATTATTTTATTGTTTGTTTTATTCACTTTATATTATTATATTGCCGGTAAGAAAGAGGTTCCCCACCATCAATTGTTAGAAGAAGAGTTGGAACGAGAAGAATGACACCTTATATACAAGGTGTCATTTTTTTTTCGCCAAAATAGTCACTGTTAACGTATTTCTCACAAAAAAACGTAATTTTTCTTAACTTAGTCCGCAAAAATAGTGAACATGTAGCATATATCAGTAGTGCGGGCAATACAATGGTATAAACCAAAGCAAAGAGAGTGTTTGAGGTGAGAAATCGTGAATCATTTCATTATAAATCCAAGAATGTTTAACGCTTACAAACAGCACTCACACTTACTTCTTAGTGGTATGCAGCGAGGCTCATTTCACACTTCTCACATCCAATTTAGGGAGGCGAGTGGTGTGCACGATTACATCAAAGAGAGAACTATCAAGATTGGTAAGTATATCGTGGAGACAAGAAAGACAGTGCGTGTCATTGCAAAGGAATTTGGGGTATCAAAGAGTACAGTCCATAAAGATTTAACGGAACGTCTACCAGAAATTAATCCAGAGCTCGCAAATGAAGTGAAAGAAATTCTTGATTATCATAAGTCTATTCGTCATTTAAGAGGCGGAGAAGCAACAAAACAAAAGTATAGAAAAGAAGATGTAGAAAAGCCGGTACGTCAATAAATATGCAATCGCAAACATTCCGTTTCAATTCGGTAATATTTTTCAGAAGAATTCTTTTTGCGAATATTACGTTTCTGTTAAATTTATGATAAAATCAGAAATTAGGTGTAAAAGAATTCGGGTATAACCTGATTTTGAATATCGAGGAGGAAATGACGGGAATGTTTGCGCGAGATATCGGAATTGACCTAGGTACGGCTAATGTATTAATTCATGTTAAAGGCAAGGGTATTGTATTAAATGAGCCATCTGTTGTGGCAATTGATCGTAATAGTGGGAAAGTATTAGCAGTAGGTGAAGAAGCAAGAAGTATGGTGGGACGTACACCTGGTAATATTGTAGCAATTCGTCCGCTTAAAGATGGTGTAATCGCAGATTTCGAAATTACAGAAGCAATGTTAAAGTATTTCATTAACAAATTGGACGTGAAGAGCTTCTTTTCAAAACCTCGCATTTTAATTTGTTGTCCAACAAATATCACATCAGTAGAACAAAAAGCAATTCGTGAGGCTGCTGAACGTTCAGGTGGTAAAACAGTATTTTTAGAAGAAGAACCAAAAGTAGCCGCAGTTGGTGCTGGTATGGAAATCTTCCAACCAAGCGGTAACATGGTTGTTGATATTGGTGGAGGTACAACAGATATCGCTGTACTATCTATGGGTGATATTGTTACCTCTTCCTCTATCAAAATGGCTGGCGATAAGTTTGATATGGAGATCTTAAACTACGTTAAACGTAAGTATAAGCTATTAATTGGAGAACGTACTTCAGAAAATATTAAAATTAAAGTTGGTACAGTATTCCCAGGTGCACGTAGCGAAGAGCTTGAAATTCGCGGACGTGACATGGTAACGGGCTTACCACGTACAATTACAGTATGCTCTGAAGAAATTACAGAAGCACTAAAAGAAGACGCGGCTATCATTGTACAAGCTGCAAAAGGCGTACTAGAGCGCACGCCACCAGAACTATCTGCGGACATTATCGACCGCGGTGTTATTCTAACAGGCGGTGGAGCTTTACTACACGGTATCGACATGCTTCTAGCAGAAGAACTAAAAGTACCAGTATTAATTGCTGAAAACCCAATGCAATGTGTTGCGGTTGGTACAGGTATTATGTTAGAGAATATCGATAAATTACCAAAGCGTGCTTTACGATAAAGTGAAGCTTTAATCAGTGGGGGCATCCCCCGCTTATTATTAGCTCGCAAATAGTGGAGAAGATGAGAAGAACTAAGGTGTTAACCTTAGTTCTTTTTTATTTTTCTATTTTTTTATTTTGATTTTTTGAGAAAATAGAAGAAAAATAAAGAAAAACGAAGGAAATAGGTAAAATATTCATATATATGGTTAAATTTAATATTTCCTTATTTGAAAACGTTTATAATATAATGAGTCGAATACGACATTAAGGCAAATCATGTTCAAATACATATTGCCTTTCCCTAATTTGGGCATACACTCTTTTCTACCTCCGTGTCAGTTGCAAGTATTTGCAGCTATTTTAAGAGAATAGAGTGTGTGCATTTTTTTATATATAAAGCTGAATAGATATTAAAATTTCACTTTATCCCGCATTAACGGGCAGTAAGACTCCCGCCTTAAAATTCCGCGGATAAGGGAGTTAGGCGGGAGATCAACTGCCCGTAAAAGCCCGATTGGTGAAGGCTAATAATCAGTGGGAAAGGGCACCCACTGATTAAAGTTTCACTTTATAATGACAAACAATAAACAAAATGGGATAATAAACAATATGTCCAAGTGGTAAGACCAATATTACAAAAGGGGCGATTATTGTATGCTAAATATAGAACAAATTAAAGAAATCATTCCTCACCGTTATCCATTTTTACTTGTTGATAAAATATTAGAAGTAGATGAAGGTAAAAGAGCGGTTGGAATTAAAAATGTATCCGCAAACGAAGAATTCTTTAACGGACACTTTCCTGACTATGCAGTAATGCCCGGTGTACTTATTGTAGAAGCATTAGCACAAGTCGGCGCAGTTGCGGTATTAAAGAAAGAAGAAAACCGCGGAAGACTTGCTTTCTTCGCTGGTATCGACAATTGTCGTTTCAAAAAACAAGTACGTCCAGGTGATCAACTTCGCCTAGAAGTAGAAATGACACGTGTACGTGGTCCAATCGGAAAAGGAAAAGCAATCGCAACAGTAGATGGTGAAGTTGCATGTGAAGCTGAAATTACATTTGCGATTGGTGATAAAAAAGAATAGAGAGTAATAAAAAAATCCTTTTGTAATATACAGAAGGATTTTTTTATTACTCTATTTTTAGTTGGAAATACCAGAGGTCAGATTAATCAGATTTTTCATTGTTAATTATTGGAAATGCGTGTATAATGACGCTATAAATATTTTGAAATTAAGATAAATGATAGCGTGATAAAAATAGAGATGTCGTTGTCACATTATAGAAGGTGTGAGATAGGACAAAGGTTATTCTGATTCGTTATGATGAATTGTAGAGGAAAGTAATGGAGAAATTTAACGGTAGAAGCAAATGAAAAATTGGCGTAGCATATCGAGCATAAAAGAGAAAAAGGAGAAAATGTCGTATTCTGAAAAGGAGACCATAACATGTTCGGGAGAAAGAAAAGGAAGCCATTAAGACAATTAATTACAAATAAAGAGCCTAAATCACGCATTGCGGAACAATATCGTAATATCCGTACAAATATTGAATTTACATCTGTAGATAACCATATTCGTTCTATCATTGTCACTTCAGCAGATCCAGGTGATGGAAAAACAACGACCATTTCTAATTTAGCAGTTGTTTTTGGACAACAAGGGAAAAAAGTATTGTTAATTGGAGCTGACTTACGTAAACCAACATTGCAAAACTTATTTGCTGCACACAATCCAAATGGATTAACAAATTTATTATCAGGACAGGCTTCGTTTGTGCAATGTATTCAAAAAACAGACATAGAGAACGTATATGTCATGTCAGCGGGGCCAATTCCGCCAAATCCAGCGGAGCTACTAGGCTATCGTAAAATGGACGAAGTACTTCTAGAGGCATATAAGATGTTTGACATCGTTTTGATTGATACACCACCTGTACTGGCCGTTACAGATGCACAAATACTCGCTAATAAATGTGATGGGATTGTATTAGTAGCGCGCAGTGAAAAAACAGAAAAAGATAAACTAATAAAAGCGAAACAAATATTAGATAAAGCATCCGGAAAGCTACTTGGTGTTATATTAAACGATAAAAGAGAAGAACAAGAGCAATATGGATATTATTAGAAAATAATGTATGAAATAGTATTTTTTTAAAGCTAGTAATTTTTTTACTAGCTTTTTTGAATTGTTATAAAATTTTGTATCGTATTATACGGAGAGCATGATATAATAGAATTTTTGGCAAATTGATGGAATGTGTTGTCATATTTAAGATTATTTTGTAAGATTATATATGTTTTTAAATAACAATCGTACATAGATATTACTAAAATAAAAAAATGTAAGATTATATGTTATAATTTTTCTTATGTGCAAATTTTAGAAAGTTGGAGGAACTTATGGAAGAAACAATTAGTTTGAAAGAGTTATTTCATATTTTAAAAAAACGTTTAGCAATGATCCTCGTAATCGCCTTTGGTGCAGCTATTGTAAGTGCTATTATTAGCTTCTTCTTCATGACACCAATCTATCAATCTTCTACGCAAATTCTTGTGAACCAGAAGAAGCAAGAAGGGGCAGCAATTCAATACAATGAGGTACAAACAAATATTCAGTTAACAAATACATACAAAGTTATAATTAAAAGTCCTGTTATTTTGGATCAAGTGAAAGAAAAACTGGCTTTAAATTTAACAACAGAAATTTTAAATGAAAAGATTGAAGTAGCTAATAAGAAAGATTCACAAGTTGTAGAAGTAACAGTACAAGATAAAAATCCTAAGTTAGCTCGTGATATTGCAAATACAACTGCCGAAGTATTTCAAAGTGAAGTAGCAAAAATCATGAGTGTTAACAATGTCACTGTACTATCAAAAGCAGAATTGCCAGAAGAATTATCGCCTATTAAGCCCCGACCAATGGTAAATGTTGTGATCGTCTTTGTTCTTGGTTTAATGGCTTCCGTTGGTCTTGCATTCTTACTAGAATACTTAGATAACACAGTGAAAAAAGAAGAAGATGTAGAAAATTTACTTGGCTTACCAGTGTTAGGTATTGTAGCTCGTATGGATGAAGAAACAATGAACGTGAAATCACACGCTCCATCATCAAGAAAAGTGAGGGGACAAACAATTGGCTCTTAATTTATTTAAAAAGAAAAAAAATCATCGTCAACGTCGTCAATTAATTGCTCATCAACAACCGAAATCACCAATTTCAGAGCAATATCGTAATATTCGAACGAATATCGAATTTGCAGCTGTTGATACGAATTTACATTCATTAATGGTAACATCTGCAAACCCAAGTGAAGGGAAAACAACGACAACAGCAAATATGGCAGTTGTGTTTGCCCAACAAGGAAAGAAAGTATTATTAATTGATGCAGATATGCGTAAACCAGCGATGCATCAAATGTTTCAAGTAGATAATATTTTTGGACTAACGAACGTATTAACACATAGTGAACGTCTAGAGAAATGTGTACAAACGACAGCTGTAGATAATCTGCATTTTTTAGCTTGTGGTCCAATCCCGCCAAACCCAGCAGAATTATTAGGTTCAAAATCGATGCAAGAGCTTCTCGCACAAGCGTATAGCCTGTATGATTTAGTTGTTTTTGATCTGCCACCAATTTTAGCTGTAACTGACGCACAAATTATGGCAAATGTATGTGATGCTTCTATTCTTGTCGTTCGTAGTGAATCGACAGAAAAGGAAACAGCAGTAAAAGCAAAAGGTTTATTAGAATCAGCAAAAGGTAAACTGTTAGGCGTTGTTCTGAATGATCGTGAACGTGAACAGGGCTTATATTATTACTACGGTGCAAATTAATTGAAAGAGTGAGATATGGGAAGAACATATCTCCTTTTTTCCCTTGAATATGAGATTTCTCATATTCAAGGGAAAAAAGATTTATATGAGAGAGGGAGGATGAAACAAATGATAGATTTACATTGTCACATTTTACCTGGTATCGATGACGGTGCACAGACAGTAACAGATAGTTTAGTGATGGCGCAAAAGGCAATAGAGGAAGGTATTCATACAGTTGTCGCAACACCGCATCATCAAAATGGAAAATATATAAATGAACGTACCTCAATTCTTCATCAAGTAAAACAACTAAATGATGAACTGCAACAACATAATATTCCACTTACCATTTTACCGGGGCAAGAGGTCAGGTTATATGGTGACATATTAGAAGACTATGAAGCTGGTAAAATCGTTACTTTAAATGAAACAAACAAATACATATTCATTGAATTTCCATCTAATCATGTACCTCGTTATGCAGAACAACTATTTTATGAACTACGTGTAAAAGGAATGATCCCAATTATCGTTCATCCCGAACGTAATGCCGAGTTAATCGAGAGGCCAGATAAGTTATATAACCTTGTCAATAAAGGTGTATTAACACAAGTGACGGCAGGTAGTTTGCTAGGTAAGTTTGGTAAAAAAATCAAAAAGTTTTCATTGCAGCTTGTGGAGCATAATTTAACCCATATGATCGCATCAGATGCACATAACACAACATCAAGAGGATTCCATTTAGCAGAAAGCTATGAATTAGTTGAGAAAGAATTCGGAATGAACGTTATGAGCGACTTAAAAGAAAATCCGTATTTAATCATTAGCGGGAAAGCAATTTATAAAGAAGATCCGGAACAAATTCGTCGTAAAAAATTGTTCGGTATTTTTTAAATAAAGAACTGGTGATGTCTCCTAACCGTTATCAACGGAGGCACTCGGTCGTGCTGTGGGTAGAAAATTTATTTTCGAACCTACCTTAGACGCTTGTCGTCGGGAGTATGACGTGAGGATGGGTTGGATGCCCATACTTTTATTTATAATAGAAACTCTACCTATGGAGTTATAAACATGACTCTATAGGTAGGGTTTTTGTTATTGTTACATATAAATAAAATAGTATAAGGAGGGCTACAATTGAAAAAAGTACGAAAAGCGATTATTCCAGCAGCTGGTCTTGGCACGAGATTTTTACCAGCAACGAAAGCAATGCCGAAAGAAATGTTACCAATTGTCGATAAACCGACAATCCAATACATAGTAGAAGAAGCGATAGAATCAGGAATTGAAGATATTATTATTGTGACTGGAAAAGGGAAACGTGCGATTGAAGATCATTTTGATCATTCCTTTGAATTAGAACAAAACCTGTTAGAAAAGGGAAAACATGAAATGCTTGAAAAAGTACAAGCTTCTTCAAAAATTAATATTCATTACATAAGACAAAAAGAACCAAAAGGACTTGGTCATGCGGTATGGTGCGCACGTAAATTTATTGGAAATGAGCCGTTTGCAGTATTACTTGGTGATGATATTGTACAAGCAGAAACACCATGTTTACGACAACTAATGGATCAATATGAAGGAACACAATCATCAGTTATAGGTGTACAAACGGTACCAGAAAATGAAACACATCGTTACGGTATTATCGATCCAGTTGAACAAAATGACCGTCGTTATCAAGTGCGTCAATTTGTTGAAAAGCCAGCAGAAGGTACAGCACCATCAAATTTAGCAATTATGGGTCGTTACGTATTAACGCCAGAAATCTTTATGTTCCTAGAGAATCAACAAACAGGTGCTGGTGGAGAAATCCAATTAACTGATGCAATTCAACGATTAAATGAACTGCAAAGAGTGTTTGCCTATGACTTCGAAGGTACTCGTTATGATGTTGGGGAGAAGTTTGGATTTATTAAAACGACAATTGAAATGGCACTTCAAAATGAAGAGTTGAAAACAGATTTGATGAAATATATAACAAAAATTGTAAAAAAAGAAGAGGCACATTCATAAAAGGATGTCTTTTTTTATTATTAATAAGATAGTAATTAAACAAAGAAGGGGATAGATATATTGAGTTATCGAAAACGGCTCTCATTATTAACATTATTAGATTCATTCATCGTTTTAACTGCCGTGTATTTAAGTTATTGGTTTGTGCATCCCAATATATTAAGTAAAATTCCTGCGACAGTAATTATTAGTTCTATTACATTATTATGTAGTCATCATATTTTTGCGGCTATTTATAAGCTTTATAACAAGGCATGGGAATATGCAAGTATTGGAGAACTGAAACAAATATTTAAAGCAATTACACTTTCTATAATTGTAACAGCAATTGTTCAACAAATTATAAATCATGATATTTATGTTCGAATTTTGGCTATCGCATGGATGCTACATTTATTATTAATAGGTGGTTCTCGCTTTTTATGGCGTATGTTCCGTGATACGTATATTACTAAACCGACTAATAAGAAACGCACATTAATTGTTGGTGCAGGCTCAGCAGGTACTATGGTAGTTAGACAGTTACTACATAATAAGGAAGCAGATTTATATCCAATTGCGTTTGTCGATGATGATAGAAATAAGCAAAAATTAGAAATTTATAATGTTCCAGTCATTGGTACAACAAATCATATTAAAGAAGTTGTAGAAGATAATGATATTGAACACATTATTATTGCTATTCCGTCTTTAAATCGTAAACAAATAAACGAGATTTTTGAAAAGTGTAGAAAAACAAAAGCTAAAACTCAAATTGTACCAATGCTTGAAGATCTTCTAGATGGTAAAGTGTCTGTCAATGAAGTGCGTGATGTACAAGTAGAGGATTTATTAGGTAGGGAACCAATTCAATTAGATGATGCGGGAATCGGAGAAAAGATTGCAGGTAAAACAATTTTAGTAACAGGTGCTGGTGGATCTATTGGATCAGAAATTTGCCGCCAAGTGATGAAATATAAACCAGCAAAAATTGTTCTTTTAGGACATGGTGAAAATAGTATTTATAACATAGAAATGGAAATGCGGGTTACATATAAGGATTCAGTTGAAGTTACTACAGAAATTGCTGATGTACAAGATCGTCATAAAATTTTTGAAATCGTGAAGAAACATCAACCATACATTGTGTATCATGCAGCTGCACATAAACATGTACCTTTAATGGAACGTAATCCTGAAGAGGCTGTGAAAAATAATATTTTTGGTACAAAAAATGTTGCAGAAGCAGCTGATACATTTAAAGTAAATACGTTTGTAATGGTCTCTACAGACAAAGCTGTAAACCCTACGAATGTAATGGGGGCAACAAAGAGATTCGCAGAAATGCTTGTACAACATTTGGCAGCGGTGAGTAATAATACAAGGTTCGTTGCTGTTCGGTTTGGGAATGTTCTTGGTAGTAGGGGAAGTGTAATCCCATTATTTAAGAAGCAAATTCAAAAGGGTGGACCTGTAACTGTTACTCATCCAGATATGATTCGTTACTTCATGACAATACCAGAGGCTTCAAGACTAGTGATTCAAGCTGGAACGTTAGCTAAAGGTGGAGAACTTTTTGTCCTTGATATGGGAGATCCAGTGAAAATTGTTGATTTAGCAAAGAATCTTATTACCCTTTCGGGGTATTCCATTGAAGAAATTGGAATTGAATTTACCGGATTGAGGCCGGGAGAGAAAATGTATGAAGAACTATTAAATGAAAGTGAAATACATCCAGAACAGATTTTTCCGAAGATTCATGTGGGGAAAGCTATTTTAATGGATCAAGGTATTTTATTGGAGTTTATGCATGATTTTGAATACATGAATAAAGAAGAAATAAGGGAACGGTTATTGGATATAGCTAATAATAAAGTGCTTGTAAATTAAAAAGGCTTCATTTTTATTAACAAGATATTAAAAATAACCTAAAGTATAAATTAATATAATCGGGGTTGTGAAAAATGCTATATGTAAATTATATGAAACGTGTGATGGATTTTATTATTTCGTTAATGGGATTAATAATTCTATCACCTATATTTTTATTATTAATTTTGTGTATAAAGATTGATTCGAGAGGTCCAGTTTTATTTAAGCAATGTCGAATTGGAAAAGATAAATCTGAGTTTTATATTCTAAAGTTTAGAACAATGAAAATAGATACACCTAATGATACACCTACACATCTTTTAGAAAATCCAAATCAATATATTACCAAGGTTGGTCGTTTTTTACGTAAAACAAGTTTAGATGAACTCCCACAAATTGTGAATATTCTTAAAGGTGAGATGAGTATAGTTGGTCCTAGGCCGGCGCTTTGGAATCAATATGATTTAATTAAAGAACGTGATATGTATAATGCAAATGATATTCGTCCAGGCCTTACTGGCTGGGCACAAGTTAATGGTAGGGATGAATTACCTATAAATATAAAAGCTAAGCTAGATGGAGAATATGTTCAAAAAATAAATTTTGTTTTTGATATTAGAATATGTTTTAAAACAATACTTAGTGTAGCTAAAAGTGAAGGTGTTAAAGAAGGGAATAATTAATAAAACCAGCTTTTTAGCAATATTAAGAGTTTAGGAGTAAAGTCATAATGAAAATACTTGTAGTGTGTCAATATTTTTTTCCTGAACAGTTTAGAGTCAATGATATTTGTTCTGAACTAGTACGAGAAGGACATGAAGTAACTGTTCTAACAGGGCTTCCTAATTACCCTAGTGGAATTGTAGATGAAAGATATAGAGTATTTAAAAATAGAAAAGAAGAAATAAATGGAGTGAAAGTAATACGTTCATGGCTCCTTGGAAGGGGAAAAGGGACTAAAAGATTAGCTCTAAATTATATTAGTTTCGCTATATCATCTACATTAAAATCCATCTTTATGAAGAAGGATTTTGACCTTATTTTAGTGTATCAACTTTCTCCTGTAACGATGGCAATACCTGGTGTTATTTTGAAAAAAATGACGAAGAAGCCCCTTGTATTATATTGCCATGATTTGTGGCCTGAGAGTATTGCATCGGCTGGTATTTCGCCGAATAGTAAAGTATATAGAGTGTTGTTAAAAATAAGTAAATGGATTTATAAAAGTGCAGATGAGATCTTTACAAGTTCTAAATTGTTTGAGGAGTATTTTAAAGATACTTTAAATATTAAGAGTAACATTACACACCTTCCAGTATACGCTGAGGCATTATTTGAAAATATTGATTCTATCAATAAAAAAGATGGAATTATAAATTTAGTATTTGCAGGTAACATAGGTGAAATGCAAAGTGTGGAAACAATTATTTATGCTGCAAATGAACTTAAAAAAGATAGTGGTATTAAGTTTCATATTGTAGGAGATGGATCTTCACGTAAAAAATGTGAAGAACTGACCAAGGATTTAGAAATTAATAATGTTATATTCCATGGGCAATACCCTATTACAGAAATGCCAAGATTTTATGAGATGGCAGATGCCTTCTTAATTACATTAAAGGAAAATAAAGTAATATCATATACATTACCTAATAAAGTTCAATCGTATATGGCTGCTGGAAAGCCTATTATAGGTGCGATAAACGGAGAAACTCAAATTGTTATAAATGAGGCGAATTGTGGATTATGTTCCTCAGCAGAGAATTATATAGAATTGGCTAATAATATAAGGAATTTTGCTAAAGAAACAGACAAACATTTGTTATATGGAGAAAATGCGAGGAATTACTATGATTGTAATTTCTCTAAAAAGATTTATATGGAGAGACTGAATAACTTATTAAATGAAATAAAATTAGAGGGGGCTAGTAAGTATGTTCAAAAATAAAACGCTACTAATCACAGGAGGTACAGGATCTTTTGGTAATGCGGTGATGGAAAGATTCTTAGATACTGATATAAAAGAAATTCGTATTTTTTCACGTGATGAAAAAAAACAGGATGACATGAGAAAACTCTATACAAATGACAAACTTAAATTTTATTTGGGAGATGTAAGAGATTTAGCAAGTGTTAAAAATGCCATGCATGGTGTAGATTATGTTTTTCATGCAGCTGCATTAAAACAGGTGCCTTCATGTGAATTTTTCCCGTTAGAAGCAGTAAAGACTAACATTATAGGTACGGATAATGTACTAACAGCTTCTATAGAATATGATGTGAAGAAAGTTATCTGTTTATCTACAGATAAAGCTGCTTATCCAATCAATGCTATGGGTATTTCGAAAGCGATGATGGAAAAAGTGTTTGTGGCAAAATCAAAAACAGTATCTCCAGAGAATACACTTATTTGTGGTACGAGATATGGTAATGTTATGGCTTCACGTGGATCAGTTATTCCATTATTTATAGAACAAATTAAAGCGGGCCAACCCTTAACTGTGACTGATCCTAATATGACAAGATTCCTGATGAGCTTAGAAGAGGCAGTAGAATTAGTAGTATTTGCATTTCAAAATGCTGTAGCTGGGGATATTATGGTTCAAAAATCTCCTGCAAGTACCATTGGGGATCTTGCTCAAGCTGTAAAGGAATTATTTAATGTTGATAATGAAGTTAAAGTAATTGGTACACGCCACGGAGAGAAGCGTTATGAGACATTATTGACGAAGGAAGAATACGTGGTAGCGGAAGATTTAGGTGGTTTCTTTAGGGTTCCTGCGGACCGAAGAGATCTTAACTATGATAAGTATTTTGCAGAAGGAAATCAAAAACTTACTACTGTTGGAGAATATAATTCAGATAATACACAAATCCTTGATATTGAGCAAATTAAAGAAAAATTATTAGAATTAGATTATGTAAAACAAGAACTTAAGGAATGGAATAAGACAAATATTTATTCAATGAATTAGAGGGCGGGATAACTAATGAAAATTCTTGTTACAGGTGCAAAGGGCTTCCTTGGGAAAAACCTCGTTGCCGAACTTGGAAATCAGGGGTATAAAGATGTATTCGAATTTTCTAGAGAAGATAATATTACATTACTTGAAAGGTATACGAGAGAATGTGATTTTGTTTTCCATTTAGCTGGTGTGAATAGACCTAAGGATGAAAAAGAATTTATGGAAGGAAATGCTGAATTTACATCTCAATTGCTAAACTTATTAAAAGAGCATGGTAATAAGGTCCCTGTACTTATTACTTCTTCCATTCAGGCAGAAAATAATAATCCTTATGGAAAAAGTAAAAAAGCTGGTGAGGAGGCATTATTCAATTATTCTAAAGAAACTGGTGCTAAAGCTTATGTATATAGACTCCCAAACCTATTTGGGAAGTGGAGTAAACCTAACTACAATACGGTGGTAGCAACGTATTGTCATAATATTTCCAGAGGTTTAGATATTCAAGTAAATAATCCTGATGTAGAACTAAATCTTTGTTATATAGATGATGTTTTGGAAGAGTTTTTAAGGGCTTTGAAGCATAATCCAACTATACAGGATGAGCATTGTTTTGTTCCTATAACACATAAGATTAAGCTTGGAGAATTAGCAAATGTTATAAAAAACTTTAAAGAAAGTAGGGGGAATTTAAGTATTTCAAACATGGGAGATGCTCTAACTAAAAAGCTTTATAGTACATACTTGAGTTTTTTACCTGAAGACGAGTTTGCATATGATCTTAAAATGAATATTGATAATAGAGGTTCATTCACGGAATTTATTAGAACGGCTGAAAGAGGACAAGTTTCTATAAATGTATCCAAACCAGGAATTACAAAAGGAAACCATTGGCATCATACCAAAAACGAAAAGTTTTTAGTCGTGAGTGGTGAAGGTTTAATTCGATTTAGAAAGATAGATTCAGATGATATTATTGAATATCGTGTGAATGGGGAAAAGTTACAAGTTGTTGATATACCAATTGGATATACACATTCCATTGTAAATGTAGGGGAAAATGATCTTGTGACAGTAATGTGGGTAAATGAATGTTTTAATCCTGAAAGACCAGACACTTATTTTTTGGAGGTATAATTCATGGGAAAATTAAAAGTTATGACAATTATTGGTACTAGACCGGAAATTATAAGGCTTTCGGAAACTATTAAAGCGTGCGATAGATATTTCGATCATGTTCTTGTTCATACAGGACAAAATTGGGATTATACATTAAACCAAGTGTTTTTTGAAGACTTAGGCTTAAGAGAACCGGATCATTATTTAAATGCTGCAGGCTCAAATCTTGGTGAAACGATGGGGAATATTATTGCTAAAGTTTATGAAGTTCTAGAAACAGAAAAACCGGATGCACTTCTTATTTTAGGAGATACAAATAGTTGTCTTGCGGCTATTCCAGCAAAACGTTTAAAAATACCAATTTTCCATATGGAAGCGGGAAACAGATGTTTCGATCAAAATGTACCAGAGGAAATTAATCGAAAAATTGTAGATCATACATCAGATATTAATCTACCGTATACTGAACACAGTAGAAGACACTTAATTTCTGAAGGGATTCGCAGAGAACACATCTTTGTTACAGGGTCACCAATGACAGAGGTAATCCATAAGCATATGGATAAAATACAAAAAAGTAGTATTTTAAAAGAGTTAGATTTAGTAGAAGGAAAGTATATTGTTGTATCTGCGCATCGTGAAGAAAATATAGATAATGAAGAAAACTTTATGTCTTTAATGAATGCTTTAAATCAAATTGCAGAAACATATCAAATTCCATTAGTATATTCAACACATCCAAGAAGTTGGAAAAAAATAGAGGAACGTGGCTTTAACTTCCATCCTCTAATTAGGCAGTTAAAGCCATTTGGATTCCTTGATTATAATAAATTACAATTAAATTCATTTTGTGTTCTTTCAGATAGTGGTACTCTTTCTGAAGAGGCTGCAATTCTTGGATTCCCAGGTGTGCTTATCCGTACTTCAACAGAGCGCCCAGAAGTTCTTGATAAGGGCACAGTAGTTGTTGGGGGAATCAAAGAGTTAGATATTATTCAAGCTGTAGAACTATCACGTGCGATGTGGGAGAATTCAGAAGCAACAGTACTTGCACTTGATTATGTTGATACTAATGTATCTACAAAAGTAATTAAGCTAATTCAAAGCTATACAAAAATAATTAATAAAGTAATTTGGGGAAAGGCCTAAGCAATGAAAGCTAAAATATGTTTTGTTTGTTTAAGTAATATGTATCTAGTTCCATATCTATCAAAGTATGAAGAAAATATAGATAATCCTTATGATGTAATATATTGGAATAGGCATGGTGTAAAAGAGACATCGTCGGCTGAAAATTTATTTCCTTTTGAATATCAAATGAATGAAAATTTAAGCAAAAAACAGAAGTTAGTAGGCTATATGAAATTTAGGGCATTTGCAAAAAGCATTTTAGAGAAGAACAATTATGATGGAGTAATTGTTCTTCACACAACAACGGGTATTCTGTTGAAAAGTGTATTGAAAAAATATTATAAAAAGAAATATATTATTGATATTCGCGATTATACTATGGAAAAGAATCCATTGTTTTATGCTTTTGAAAAGGATTTGATAGAGCATTCGGCTTTAGCGGTTATTTCTTCTAAGGGTTACGAATCTTTTTTGCCAAAGTATGATTATGTTTTATCTCATAATGATATCAGTATTTCTAAATCTACTATCCGTGATTTTAGAAATACAAAGATAATAAATGAGAATAAAATTAGTATTTCCTTTATAGGTTTGATTAGATTTCATGAACAAAATAAAAAGGTGATAGCTAGATTTGCAAACGATCAAAGATTTGTTTTAAACTTCATTGGTGCGGATGCTTTTGCATTACGTTCATATTGTGAAAATTTAAAAGTCAGCAATGTTAATCTTATCGACCGATTTCCGCCAGAAAAAACGATGGATTATTATAAAATGACTGATATGATAAATAATCTCTATGGAAATAATTCGATGCTCCTCGATTATGCCTTATCCAATAAGTTATATTATGCAGCTTTATTAGGATTACCTATCCTAGTTTCACCAGATACGTATATGGAGGAAGTTGCATGTAATTATGGATTTGGTTACAGTGTGGATTTAAACTCTGATACAGTTTGTGATGATATTTATCATTACTATAGAAATATAGATTGGGAAGAGTTTTATGATTCGTGTGATCAATTTTTATTAGATGTAAATGCAGATAATGAAAAATTTAAAAAAGCTATTAATAATTATATTTTAGATATTAAAGAATGAAAGATGAGGATTTCTCTATGGCTCAAATGAAAATTTTGTATATACTTGGTGCATTTGGCTCCGGAGGAGTGGAGAGTGTTGTATTAAATATACATAAGAATATAGATCACTCAAGATTTAAGATTGATTTTGTATTATTTAATGGTTTAGATCATAGTCGTAAAAAAGATCTTGAAAAATACGATTCGAAAATTTATTTCATAGAACGTAGTGGAAAGGGAATTGGGAAATTTATATCTGAAACATATAGGATATTACGTACAGAGAAATATGATGTTATTCATGCACATACTAATGAAGCGGCCTTATTTTCTGCTATAGCTGGAACCTTAGCACGCACCCCAGGAAGAATATGTCATTCTCATAATACAAGTTTCGGAAAAAACGAAAAAATAATCCCATTCTTTAGAGTTCCATTTAAATTATTTTCAACAGAGCTATTTGCTTGTTCGAAATTAGCAGGTACATCTTTATTTGGAAAAAAGGCCGACTTTACTGTGATTAATAATGCTATAGACGTCAAAAAGTATAACTTTAATCCTACAGTTAGGAAAGAAATACGAGAGGAACTTGGCCTTGAAGGGAAATTTGTAATTGGTAATGTGGGCCGACTATCTTATCAAAAAAATCATAGTTTTATTCTGGATGTCTATAAAAATATAGTGAAAACCAGAAAAGATACTGCATTATTACTTATCGGTGATGGTGAATTAGAGGAAGAGATAAAAAATAAGGTTTATGAGCTAGGACTTGAGAATAAGGTTAAATTCTTAGGTGCTAGAAATGATGTAAATAAAATTTTACAGGCTATGGATGTATTTTTATTGCCATCCCATTATGAGGGGCTACCAGTCTCGTTAATAGAGGCTCAAAGTGCAGGTTTGCCATGTATAGTTGCAGATACCATAACAAAGGAAGTAAAAGTTACAAACTTAGTAGAGTTTGTATCTTTAACTCAGTCAGTTGATTATTGGACGGAACAAATTCTTAAGTATTCAGATGATGATACAAGGGAGAATACTTTTGATGAGATGAAACAAGCAGGGTATGAAATGGAAAGTTCGGTTAAAGGGATTCAAAAAATATACGAGAAATATGCAGAGGGGGAAGGTGTGTGAAGCTAAAAAAAACCAATAAGATGCTTTTGGCATTTCTTTACTTAGGATATATTGGGATACTGTGGTTGATTTTGAAGCGGACAGAGGGCCTTAGCTATGAGAAATGGATGATATATATAAATGCAACATTGCTTATAACAATATTTATACAATTAATCTTTATGAAATATTTAAGGATTAATATAATATCAATCGCAGGGATGTTCTTAATATTTTCGTATGTATTCCATTTTTCACATTTGTTTCTACTCTCAATTAATTATAGTTTTGTAGACCTAGCATATGGTGTCGGTTTGTATAAATATGGGGAAGAGATATATAGAGCAGTTATGAATTTTAGCATGCTTAGTGTAGCTTTTTTATTTTTGGGTATGATGCTTGCTAAGAAATCTAAGGGGAAAGAAAATCCTAGTATTAGTGTGAAAGGAATAAATAAAAATCAACAATACTATGGTGTGTTAGGTGCTATTTTGCTTGTTGTTTCACTTCCGATAGATTTATATCTATTATTTAATCAAATCAAGCAAATGGGTGCAGGAGGATATTCTTCTGTTCATGAGTTTGGGGTGAATTTAGGTTTAAGATATGTATCCTATTTAGTTAATCCGGCAATTTTTTTGCTTATGGTTTCTAATAAAAATCACAAATGGAAAGCGAAATGCATCTTGATAATTTATATATTATATAAATTTATTACAATGTTTACTGGCATGAGGGCATATGCAATATTAAATATACTAATTATGTTATATTTATATCATAGTTCTGTAAAAAAATTCAATCGAAAATTTGTGATTTTGGGTAGTTTTATAGGGTACTTTATCTTGTCCTTATTTATTGTGATTAGAAATACAAGAAGCTATGGTTTAAGTTTTGACAAGATTTATGAGGGGTTATTATCTAATCAAAGTAATCCTATTTTAGGAACCCTTGAAGAGTTCGGATTGACGATAAATGTTGTTTGTGAGGTTATAGAAAAAGTCGGTAGTAATGGATTGGTAGATTATGCAGGTGGAATGCAAATAGTTACTGCTAGTATGTCTGCAATTCCATTCGTATCAAGTATATTTAGTAATATCAATTTTACTGAATATAATTTAATAGAGAGACTGGATATCTGGCATCTTGGAGGATCGTATATAGCAGATTTTTATTTTGATTTTGGTACTAAGGGTATCTTTGGTATAGCTATATATGGTTTCTTAATTCAATTATTTAGCCAATATATCGAAAAAAACTTAAAGCAGATGAATTATTATAAGGTAGCTATGTTTATTCCAGCTGGTATAGATATAATTTTTTCAGTGCGTTCTACTATTACTAAAATACCAAGGGTATTGTTATGGATACCGATATTTATGTGGTTATTAGAAAAAATAGTAACTAGGAAAAGGCATAACCAACAAATCAACTATAAACATATTGATAGTTATCCAAATGGAGGGAAAGTGGATGATTAAAGTAATAAAAGAGAGAGTGATTAAGAATAATAAATATATTCATTATTCCCTTCTCTGGATCTTCAGGTATATGCCTAGAATTATGACATTTAATTTTTTTCGTATGCTTAGGAAATATGGCATCTACAGTGGATATAATTATGAAAAACTTAAGGGATTTAAGGATAAGCATGAAGGTGAACGTTGTTTTATAGTAGCAACAGGCCCAAGTTTAAAGCTAGAGGATTTAGAAATGTTAAAAAATGAATCTACATTTAGTATGAATTCCATTGTATTGTCTTATGAAGATACGAGCTGGAGACCGACTTATTATGGGATACAAGATTTAAGAGCTTATGAGAAGTTAAAAGAAGCCATTTCTACTGCAAATATGCCATATACATTTTGTGGGATATCTACTAAAAAACTTTCACCTCCAATATCAGGTGATTTTATTGCGTATCCTTTAAATTTGTTAGATCATAATGGAGTCAAATTAAAGCATTTCACAAAATTTAGTGACGATGCTTTTTCCGTAATATACGATGGATTTACCATAACCTATTCCCTAATGCAATTGGCTGTGTATATGGGATTTAAAGAAATATATTTGTTAGGTGTAGATTGTAATTATACAGAAAAGGGGAAAAATTATTTAAAAGATTATATAACACAAACTGACCTTAATGCAGGATATTTAATGGCACAATCGTATAAAGTTGCACAAGAATATGCAGAAAAAAACGGTGTGAAAATATATAATGCATCTCGAGGTGGGAAATTAGAAATCTTTGAACGAGTCAATCTGGATGAATTAACATTTTTGAAGGGTAATGTGGATGAGAATAATGTCAATTATCAATAAATATAAAAATACACCAGCGCCTATTAAGGCTTCTTTTTGGTTTTTAATATCTAGTATACTTACAGCTGGAATACGTTTTTTAGTTACTCCAATATATACAAGAATTATGAGTGAGACTGACTATGGAACCATAGGTTTGTTTAATGCATGGCAAGCAGCGTTGACGGTGGTTGTTACTCTTTCATTATCTGCAGGTGTTTTTAGTAATGGATTACTTGATTTTAAAGAGGATAAAGCTAGATTTGCTTCTTCAATTCTTATTCTATCAAGTATCTCTGCAGGTGTGTGGTATATAATATTTTTAATTTTAAAGGATAGTGTACTTAATATAACTAACCTATCTAATTTACAAATGACAATAATGTTTATAGGTTTTTTGGTAAATCCGGCTCTTGGATATTGGTCGGCTGAACAAAAATTTGACTATAAATACAAAGGATTAACTGTAGTAACTGTATTAACAGCTATGGCATCTCAAATAATAGCAATTATTGCAGTGCTACACATATCAGGAGATAAAGCTACTATTGTGATAGTAATTAGTGGGCTTATAAATATATTTGTTAATAGCATGATCTACATTTATATTTTATTACGTGCGAAATGTTCAGTTAATTTGCGGTACTGGAAGTATGTGCTTGTTTTTAATTTACCACTCATACCACATTATTTATCTTTCTTTGTCTTATCGCAGGCTGATCGCATTATGATAGCAAATATTATAGGGGTAGATAAGGCTGGTATTTATACCTTAGGTTATACAGCCGCATCAATTCTTCAAATTATATATGCGGCCATTAATTCCTCACTATCTCCATTTACTTTAAAAAAAATGAAAGAACAAAAATATAAAGAGATAGGCAAGGTGGCAAACTACATTTTAGTCATATATGGTGTTGTTAGCATTATGTTTATTAGTTTTGCTCCTGAGATAATAAGTATCTTAGCACCACCAAGTTATTCTGAAGCTATGTGGATAATTCCTCCTGTTACTATTGGTTTATATTTCTTTGTTGTTACGGGGTTCTTCACTAACATAGAGTTTTATCATAAAAAAACAGTATTTATTATGATTTGTACTGTAGGTGCCGCATTGTTAAATATACTACTTAATTACATCTTTATACCTATGCTGGGATTCATTGCAGCAGCGTATACCACTGCTATAGGTTATTTGGTTTTTATGATACTTCACTACTTGTTTATGAAAAAAATAGAGAGTAATAGTATATATGATATTAGATTCTTTATCCAGGTATCAATTGTATTTATAGCTATTAGTATTTTTCTTATGACCCTTTATAATTTTCTTATTGTTCGTTTGATCATCACATGTATAACATTTACTGCTTTGTTTTACAAAAGAAGATTTATAGAACAAAAAATAAGAGAAATGTGGATTCTTAAATAAAGTATCTAACAAGGAAAGGTAGGATAAAAAAATGAAAGTTGTTGCAGTAATACCAGCCCGATATGGTTCTACTCGTTTTCCAGGAAAACCTTTAGCTGAAATCAAGGGTAAGCCCATGATTCAACGTGTTTACGAGAGAGTAAGTTTGGCTAATTTAGTTGATGAAGTAATAATAGCAACCGATCACGAGTCAATTTTCAATAGTGTAAATATGTTTGGTGGAAAAGTTATAATGACTAAGGCCGATCATGAATCAGGTTCGGATCGTATTGCGGAAGTAGCTGAAAAGGTTGAAGGGGACATATTTATCAATATACAAGGTGATGAACCACTTATTCATCCAGAACTTATTGATAAAGTTATAAAAGAAAGTAAGAATGATACTAGTAGCGTTATAACGGCTATGAAAAAAATAGAAGATGAAATAGAAATAGATAATCCAAATATAGTGAAAGTTGTAACAGCAAATAATAATGAGGCTTTATATTTCTCAAGATCCCCTATTCCTTATAATCGAGGTGCCGAAGAGATTGATTTGTATAAACACTTGGGTATTTATTGCTATCCTCGACCAATATTAACTGAGTTTGTAAAGTTATCAAAATCTAAACTTGAAAAGATAGAGATGCTGGAACAGTTGCGGCTTCTTGAAAATGGTTATAGTATAAAAGTTGTTGAAACTGCCTATGAGGCTGTAGGAGTAGATACTCCAGAAGATATAAAAAAAGTCGAAAGATTAATGGAGGAAATAGTATATGGTTAAGACTATAAAATTAAATGATAATATTACATTCGGTGGAAATAATCCTTTTGTATTGATAGCGGGTCCTTGTGTAATTGAGAGTGAGCAACTTGTAATGGAAACTGCTGCAGCTGTAAAAGAAATTACAGATAAGCTAAATATCCCGTTTGTTTTTAAAGCATCTTTCGATAAGGCTAATCGATCCTCGATATTTTCAAATAGAGGTCCTGGAATTGAGAAGGGCTTGGAAATATTATCAGATGTTAAAGAGAAATTTGGTATACCTGTTACTTCTGATATTCATGAGGCAAGTCAGGCGGAGCTTGCTGGACAAGTCTTGGACATTATTCAAATTCCAGCATTCCTTTGTCGTCAAACAGACTTACTAATTGCAGCGGCAAAAACAAATAAAATTATTAATGTTAAAAAAGGGCAATTCCTTGCTCCATGGGATATGAAAAACGTTATCGTTAAATTGCAAGAAGCAGGTAATGAGCAGATTCTTCTTACTGAGAGAGGGTCTACTTTTGGTTATAACAATTTAGTAGTTGATATGCGTTCAATACCACAGATGAGAGAATTAGGAGTACCTGTTGTTTTTGATGCAACACATAGCGTTCAAATTCCGGGAGGGCAAGGAACCACTACTGGTGGAAAGAGAGAATTTGTACCTTACTTAGGACGTGCGGCAGCAGCTGTAGGAATGGATGCGTTATTTACAGAGGTGCACCCAAACCCAGATAGCGCCTGGTCTGATGGACCAAATATGATTAAGCTTGAAAATCTAGAAGAGGTGTTAAAACCAATTGTTGATATAGATAAAATTGTAAAAGGAATTAAATAATTGTAAAGGGAGTCCATCGATGTCTAAATTAATTAATAGAACTACTAAGAGTGATTATTCTAAGGATATTCAAGATGTCCTTTTTAAAGAAGCGAAGGCCTTGCTTGAATTAAGTGATAACATTAGTGAAGGCATAAATGAAACAGTTGAAATGATACTAGAATGTAAAGGACGACTTGTAATTACTGGTGTTGGTAAGTCTGGTATTGTTGGTAAAAAGATGGCAGCTACATTTGCAAGTACTGGAACCCCCTCATTTTTTTTACATCCCGCAGAAGGGTTACATGGCGACTTAGGGATGGTAACATCAACTGATATAGTATTAGCACTTTCTAACAGTGGAGAATCGGAAGAGGTCCTTAATATTGTACCATCTGTTAAAAGAATTGGTGCTAAAATTATTGGGCTAGTAGGTAATGAAGATTCAACATTAGCGAAAAAAGCTGATCGAGTATTGAGTATTGGAAAAGTACAAGAAGCTTGTCCATTAGGATTGGCACCAACTACTAGTACAACACTAACCCTAGCTCTTGGGGATGCTCTTGCAATTGCTTTATTAAAGGCGAGGGAATTTAAACCAGAAAATTTTGCAGTCTTTCACCCAGGAGGTTCTTTAGGTAAGAGATTATTATTAACGATAAGAGATATTATTGAAGACTATGATAAAAATCCAATTGCTTTTCGTGAGTCCAGTGTAAAAGATGTTATTTTTAAAATGACATCTTCGGGGCTAGGTGCAATAAGTATAGTTAATGAGGAAGGTAAAATTATTGGAATTCTTACAGATGGTGATTTAAGACGAGCCTTGGTTTCAGGGGTTAATCCATTAGAGGAAACAATTGAGAAAATTTATAATGAAAATCCTATAACTATTAGTGAAAGTACATTAGCCGCAGAGGCTTTAGGGATCATGGAAGAAAAAAGAATTAATGTGTTGCCTATAGTGGATGAATATAGACAGCCAGTTTCAATGATTCATCTCCAAAATTTAACGAAGTTAGGAATTTAAGTATAATGAAAAGCGAAATAAAATTAATTGTACTTGATGTTGATGGGGTTTTAACTGATGGCAGTTTATTAATTGGTTCTAATGGGAATGAATATAAGAGCTTTAATGTAAAGGATGGAATGGGCATTAGTTTAGCGAGATATGCTGGAATTAAATTTGCCATTATTACTGGAAGGAAATCTGAAGCAGTTACAATAAGAGCTAAAGAATTGGGGATAGATTTTGTTTATCAAGGTATAAAAGATAAACAAAAAATTCTTCAAAAAATAATAGAGTTACTGAATATTGATAGAACATGTATTTGTTTTATGGGTGATGATATAAACGATTATCCGATAATAAGAGAGGTAGGAATATCTTTTGCCCCGAGTGATGCAGTAGATTATATAAAAAATCATGTTACATATGTTACTACAAATAAGGGCGGACATGGTGCAGTAAGAGAAATGATAGAAGTTATACTGAAGAAACAATTAGACTATAATAATCTTGTAACAGATTACTTAAATAAAAAAGAAAAAATTATTCAGTAGGGATATATATTTGATTTTTTGTAATGTAAAAGGAATGAGTTTTTAGAAAAGTATAGTAATCGAAGATTTTATATAGTGAGGTATAACTATGGATAATTGCGTAATTTGTAGAAACCATTGTATAAAGAAGAATGTAATTTTCGAAGGGGAAAATATGATTGTATCTTTGGGGAATGTAGAATCACAAATCTTGGGATACGTATATATAGAACCTAGAAGACATGTAGAATCTTGGTATGAATTAAAAAGCGATGAGTTACTGGAGCTAGGACTAATTATCCAAAAGGTGTCTTTGTTTCTAAAAAGAGAGTTAGGGGCAGGACGTGTATATACTGTAACGATTAGTGAAGTTGTGAGGCATCTTCATATACATGTTATTCCAAGGGAAGAAAATTCAGATATTAAGGGATTATCCTTAATTGAACAAGCTACTCAACAAAAGGTTATTCGAGATGAAAAAATTTCTGAACAAGAAATTGAAACTTTTAAGAGAAATATGCAATTCTTTTTGAAGAATGAATTTAAGACGTTGTTATAAATGTGATTTTATGGTGTTAATAAAAATAGAAGATAAGTGGAGTCGTTACGGCTTCACTTATTTATTCGGTTTATAAAAAATCACATATTTCTCCAAGGTTTATAAAGGAAATGAAGTAGTATAAATTAATAAGGCGACATTTTTGATAGGAAATTGTTCTTGAGTAGATATGAAATAAGGGATTATTATATAAATTGAAAGAGGGCTAAAGGAATGAAAAAGAAAATCCTATTATGGATACTAGGAATTATAGGGGTAATGATTATAGGTGGAGGAGTATACGCTTATAATGTATATTCTAAAGTCTCAAATACATTAAATGAAGTTCATCAACCATTAAAACGTGATAAAGATTCCAATAGTTCGGAAACAGCAAAAATCAGCAAATCTGAACCTGTATCTATCCTATTACTAGGAGCTGATGAACGTGGTGAAGATAAAGGTCGCTCAGATTCTTTAATGGTTATCACATTAAACCCAAAAAATAATTCAATGAAAACTGTAAGTATTCCCCGTGATACGTATACAGAGATTGTTGGAAAAGGGAAAAGTGATAAGATCAATCATGCTTACGCATTTGGTGGCGTAGACATGTCTGTAGCGACAGTGGAAAAATTCTTGAATGTTCCGATTAACTATTATATTGAAGTGAATATGGAAGGATTTAAAGACATTGTTGATGCGGTTGGCGGTGTTGATGTGAATAATGATTTAGAATTTTCTCTTGGGGAGCATCATTTTCAAAAAGGGAATATTCACTTAACAGGTGACCAAGCTCTAGCATTCACACGTATGCGTAAGGAAGACCCTCGCGGTGACTTCGGACGTCAAATGCGTCAACGTCAAGTAATGCAGGCTGTTATTAAGAAGGGTGCAAGCTTCGCTTCTCTATCAAGCTATGGTGATGTGTTAACGGCAATTCAAAAGAACGTGAAAACAAACTTAACACAAGATCAAATGTTTGATATGCAAAAGAACTATAAAGATTGCTTGAAAAATAGTGAAGATATCCAAATCCCAGGTGACGGCCACAAAGCCGCTGATGGTATTTGGTACTACTATGTTCCAGATGCAGCGAAACAAGATGTAACGAATAAATTAAGAGCGCATCTTGAAGTTACTAAGTAATATGTAATAACCCAACTCCTTTGGTAGGAGTTGGGTTTATTTTTGCATGAATTTATATTAGTATTATATGTTGTGAGAATAATAGATGAGGTGAATCGATGAATAAGAAAGCAGTACTTGTCCTAGTTATTTTTGTATTGTTTGTTGCTTCGGTTGTGAGCGGTAAATTGTACTGGAATAAGAAGATTGCGAATGCGACGGGACAGACGAGTGAAGTAACGAAAACGAAGTCTGAAGTGAAAGATAGCGGAGCGAAGAAAACAGAGAAAAAACAAGATGCGAAGTCATCTTTTAATGAAGCATATGCGAAGAATTTACCAGATGAAGTGAAAGAGAAGTTAAAGAAAGCTGCTGAGGATAAAAAGGTGGTAAACCTTGTTATTGTTGGTGATGAAGCTTCTTCATCTGAAAAAGATGCTTGGGCAGCTAAGTTAACGACTAATTTAGAAACTGCTTACGGCAAAGGTTTATGGAATGTGACGGTAAAGGAATATAAGGGTGAAAGCACAGACGAGTTAATTGCGAATAAACGTGATAAAGAGATTGCGAAAGAAAATCCAGATGTGATTTTATTCGAGCCGCCGTTTATTACTGACAATGGTAAAACTGGTAATGGAAACTCTGTTGCGAGTACACAGAAATTTGTGCAAGCACTTTCTACTAGCGCAAAGGGTGCTACGATTATGATTCAACCACCAAACCCAGTGTATGGTGCGAAGAATTATCCGAAGGCAATTGAGGCGTTAAAGCAATTTGCGACGCAAAATGGTTATACATATGTAGATCATTGGGGAGTATGGCCTGATGCATCAACGAAGGCTATCCTGCCATATTTAACAGAAGAATTCGGTTTCCCAAGTGCTAAAGGCCACGAAGTTTGGGCACAATATGTAACGGATTATTTCGTTGCTAAGTAATAAAGGTACACAAAAGGTATACGAGCAATCGTATACCTTTTATAATAAGTAAGTGAGTAAGAAATCCTAATATATGTAGGAGGAAGACAATGAATTCAATCTTAATCTGCGGCGGAGCTGGTTATATCGGTTCTCACGCTGTGAAAAAATTAGTAGACGAAGGTTTATCTGTAATAGTAGTAGATAACTTACAAACTGGTCATGAGGATGCAATTACGGAAGGTGCGAAGTTTTATAATGGCGACCTTCGTGATAAAGCATTTTTAAGAGATGTTTTTAAACAAGAAAATATTGAGGCAGTTATGCATTTCGCAGCTGATTCTTTAGTTGGAGTTAGTATGGAGAAGCCTCTTCAATATTATAATAACAATGTGTATGGTGCACTTTGCTTATTAGAGGTAATGGATGAGTTTAAGGTAGATAAGTTTATTTTCTCTTCTACTGCGGCAACGTATGGTGAGGTAGATGTAGACCTTATTACTGAGGAAACGATGACAAATCCAACGAATACGTACGGAGAAACGAAGTTAGCAATCGAGAAGATGCTTCATTGGTATAGCCAAGCTTCTAATTTACGTTATAAGATTTTCAGATACTTTAACGTAGCTGGTGCAACTCCAAATGGTATTATTGGGGAAGATCACCGTCCAGAGACACATTTAATTCCTCTTGTACTGCAAGTGGCGTTAGGTCAACGTGAGAAGATTATGATGTTTGGTGAGGATTATAATACACCAGATGGTACTTGTATCCGCGATTATATTCATGTTGAAGATTTAGTGGCAGCTCACTTCTTAGGGCTTAAAGACCTACAGAACGGCGGAGAGAGTGATTTCTATAACTTAGGAAATGGTAATGGTTTCAGCGTGAAAGAAATCGTTGATGCAGTTCGTGAAGTTACAAATCATGAAATTCCAGCTGAGGTAGCACCGCGCCGTGCGGGAGATCCAGCACGTTTAGTTGCTTCTTCTCAGAAAGCGAAAGAGAAGTTAGGATGGGATCCTAAGTATGTAAATGTGAAGACAATCATTGAGCACGCTTGGAATTGGCATCAGAAGCAACCTAATGGGTATGCTAAATAAAATATAATAAGTGAAAGAGAGGGTATTGTCGTTCAACATATGTTCGACAATACCCTCTCTTTTTTTGTATGATTTTTGCTATACTAAACTGTACTATAAATACGGGATGGAAGGAGGAGAACAATGAAAATACTTGTAGTTGATGATGAATCGAGTATTCGTAATTTGATTCGGATGCAGTTGGAGATGGAAGGATATGAAGTGCTCACGGCGGCTGATGGAAGAGAAGCTTTAGCGAAATGGAATGAAGGACCGGATGTACTGATTTTGGATGTTATGCTTCCAGATACAGATGGTTATGAGTTGCTTCGCTTGTTCCGTGAGAAGAATAGGGATATTCCAGTGCTCATGTTAACTGCAAAGAGTCAGATGAATGATAAATTGCTTGGTCTGCAGCTTGGTGCGGATGATTATGTGACGAAGCCATTTAATTATGCTGAGCTTATTCTTCGGATTAAGAATATGACGCGGCGCGTGAAGAAGAAAGAGGTAACGGTAAGTCATGAAGTAATCGGAGCGGGAGAGATAACAATCTGTCCTAAGGAAAGAAAAGTGCATGTGAGTGGAAAAGAAATTCAGTTAACGTACCGAGAGTTTAATTTATGTCAGTTGTTTGTTTCCAATCCGCAGCGTGTATTTATGAGAGATGAGTTACTTGAGAAAGTATGGGGGTTTGAGTATATCGGAAATACGAGAGCGGTTGATATTATGGTGCAAAGACTGCGGAAGAAGCTAGGGAATAGCGGGGAATATATTAAGACAATTTATGGCGTTGGCTATAAACTAGATTGTTAAGTGGTGATGGTATGTCTTTAAAAAGGAATATGGTGTTTGGAATAGTGGGACTGTTAATCCCGATTTTTGTTCTTTTGTACGTAGTTGTTTATATTACGTTAGAAAAGAATATGTATCATAACGCGGCAAATTCTTTAGAAAAGTTAAGTGTAGAAGCACAAATTTATACGATGAATTATTTAGAGAAGGAAGCAGAGGTAGAGACGCTCGGTCCGAATTCACTTTTAATTGCTTCCTATTTAGCAAAGCGCATGGATGTCCGTGTACAGATGATTGGGAAGAATGGAGATGTTGTTGCGGATACGCAAAAAGGAGCGCTTCTTCATCGGAACATTGATATTGAAAGTTCTTTGAAGGGGAAGAAGTCTTATGTTTTTGAAGAGGGAGATCCAGCTCCAATTCTTTTGTTTTCAAGCCCAGTTTATTATGGAAACGATGTCATCGGAAGTGTTCGTTTTATAAATGAGTTAACGGGTGAAAAGGAAGTTTTAACAAATGTTGGCTGGACGTTCTTAATGACGTCTCTTTGTCTAGTAGCTGCGGGTATTTTCTTTGCAATTCGTTTGGCAAAGTCTCTTCATAAGCCGATTGATCAGTTAAGACAAATGGCAAAGCGGCTTGCGAATGGTGATTATAAAAGCAAGATTGAGCTAAATGAATATGTGGAAATTGCTCAGCTTTCAGCATCTTTTAATGCGATGGCTGATGGAATTGAACTGCATATTAAGCAATTGAAAGAGGAGAAAGAGAAGCAGAAAGATTTCTTAGACCGTATTACGCATGAGCTAAAAACACCGTTAACGGCGATTATTGGCTATGTAGATTTAATTCCGAAGTTAAAGGCGAAGGAAGATGTACAGGAGAGCCTGCGTTATGTGGCTGTAGAGAGTGAGCGTTTATTATCACTTGTAGAGGAATTACTTAAGTCTTCAAAGTACGGGACGAGTACGTTTGAAGTATCACCTACAGTTGTGAATATAAAGGAATTAGCAGAAGAAGCAGTTTCAATTGTGAAACCGCGCCTGCAGAAATTTGAGATTGAAGTGATAAATGAGTTAACAGATGTACATGTTGTTGCGGATTTCGATAAGACGAAACAGATTTTCTTAAACGTGCTTGATAATGCGATAAAGTATAGCGATGCTACGCAAATTCGTATGAATGTAATTGTAAATGAACGCGAGGCAAAGGTTTTTGTTCATGATGATGGCATCGGTATAGATGAAGGTGTGCTTGCAGAGTGGAATGAATCGTCAGAAGGTAAAGTCCTTCCTTCTAGTTACGGGAATGGTTACGGTTTGTATATTTGCCAGGAGATTATGAATAAGCAGGGCGGAAGTATGCGGATTGAGAGTAGTGAAGAAATAGGAACTACAATATTTATTACATTTTTGCTTCCGAGACGGATGGAAGACATAAAAAACTTGAAAGCGGTTAAATGATACATTTATGAAACAATTATGCGGTATTTTCGAAACAACGTTTTTTTATCTTGGAGGTAGGCAGAAATGAAAAGGCTATCATTTCAAATTCTTATGTTTGTCCTTTGTATAATTGTTTCTCTTATTTTGTTTTATGTGATGGAGAAGCAAATATATAATCGAATCACAATAGTGAATGACAAACAAACTGTTTTACAAAGGGTGAATGAATCCCTGCCTACTGAAATGAAGGTTAGGCATGAAAAGTGGGGAGAAATTGTTATAACGGATGAAGTTCGTTTGCATACGATTGTTTCATTCTTTGACCGAATTCAAATAGAACCGAGAGAAGCTAAGAATCAAGAACAAGTATTTACTGGAGAAGTAACGTACTTGAATGGAAATAAACGTACTTTTGCAGTAGGTGACTTGTTCCAGTACGGGGCTGATATGTACGGAAAGAATGGTACGGATCCAATGATTTCAGCATTTCAAACGTATTTGTTAAGCCTGTATTACACACCAGACCGTATTAGTGATTTTTTTGCGTCAGCACAGGATGTTATAGTGCGCCAAGGTGATGTAGAACGTACGATGAATCTTACGCACATACTTGATTCGATTCGGTATGCAAAGCAAATTACAGATTACGGAGAAATACAGAAATTATTACAATCACAGAATGAACCGATTGCTTATATTACCGCTTATAAAACAGGGAAGCGTATAAAGAATGAGCGGGAAGACATTCTTACTATTTCTGTATATCCATCGTACTTTGTTGTGCAATATCTCGGCGATAATAATGGGAATGTTATGTATATGAAAAGCTCCCTCGCAAATTTATCCCGCTTTAATGGGCAGTAAGACTCCCGCCTCAAAATTCAGCGAAAGCAAAGAAGTTAGGTGGGGGATCAACTGCCCATAAAAGTCCGATTGGTTCAACTAATAATCAGTGGGGGATGAAGAAAACCCCCACTGATTAAAGTTTCACTTTATTTGTAAAGGAGAATGTGTCATGAGAAAGATAGCCTTTTTCTTCTTTTTGCTAGTAATTGGAGGAGCGATGTCTAGTTGCTCTCGAGATACAACCTCTATTAAATATAATAAAAGTGGTCTCCCTATTTTGGATGATCGTCATCTTGTTGCGTATGTAGCAGCACGTGAGGAAGTTGGTGAAGCTTTGCTTTCATCATTTTGTAAACAACGCGGCTGTACGTATGAATTTATTCGTCTTTCGACAGAAGAGCTTCTTCGGAGGGTAGAAGAGGAAGCTGGAAATCCGAAAGCGGATATTATTATTGGCGGTACGGTAGACGCGCATCAAATGATGAAACAAAAAAATCTATCTATTCCTGTTACGAGTCAGCACGCGAACCGTATTTCAAAAACTGTTAAAGATAAAGACGGTTATTGGTACGGTTATGAAGTGGAGAAGCTGGCAATTGCAATCAATAAAGAGCGGTGGAATGAAGAAATAGCACCGCTCGGACTTCCCTATCCATCAAGGTGGCAAGATTTATTAAATCCAGTATATAAGGGAAAGATTGTGATGCCAGATCCGAATGTCTCAGGAACAGCATATACTTTTTTTCAATCACTCATTGATACTGTAGGTGAAGAGGAAGCGAAGGAATATGTTAAAAACCTTGCAGGACAAGTTGGTGAAGTAACGGTGAATGGTTACATACCGGCAGAACTTGTTGCAAGCGGTGAGTATATGATAGGCATCAATTTCATGGGAGATCAGAGAATGCTTCAAAAACAAGGCTTTCCAATTGTAAGTATTGTACCTGAGCAAACAGGGTTATCTGTTAATGCGATTTCGAAACTAAAACGTGCACCGAATGGTATTATTGCGGATTTATTTATTGATTATTGTTTATCAGAAGAAGCGGGTCATATTTTAGAAAAAGTTTCGTTTGGCGTACCAACGATGTTTGCGAAGAACGAGAAAGAAATAGAAGGACAGCCGGTTAGAAGAACAAACCAAAATATATCAAATAGCGGAATAATCGAGATATGGAATAGACAGCGTCTCTCTCAGAAGTGAGAAAAGGAGACGAAAGAATATGTTTAAATGGCTTAAGCCAGCACCTGCAATTGAGAGATTGCCAGCAGATATGATTGATCGAGTATACAAATTATTACGTATTCGTGTATTGATGGGAATTTCAGTTGGGTATGCTGCTTATTATTTAGTTCGTAGTAACTTTACGTTATCAAGTACGTATTTAGTACAAGAATATGGATTTAGTACAGCTGAAATTGGACTACTAGGTTCAATTATGGCAATTGTTTATGGATTTAGTAAGTTCTTTATGGGGAATTTGTCAGATAAAGCTTTCGCCCAGCGCTTTATCGCAGTCGGTTTATTCTTATCAGGGCTTGTAAATATTTGTTTCGGTTTTGCATCGTCATTTGGAATGATTGTTACACTACTTGTTCTAAATGGTATTGTACAAGGTATGGGAGCACCACCTTGTAGTATCGTTATGACGAAATGGTTTTCGAAGAAAGAACGTGGTACGAAAACAGGTATTTGGAATATTTCACATAACGTTGGCGGAATGCTTGTGCCACCACTTGTCGGAATTGGTGTAGCTATTTTTGGTGAAAATCATTGGCAAGGCGGCGTGTTTATTTTCCCAGCAATTATCGCAATGGTAATTTCAGTTCTTGTTTGGATTAATGCGAAGGATACACCAGAATCAGAAGGTCTTCCTCCAATTGATGAGTATCGTAATGACTATGAAAATCTTGAAAAAGCAGATAATGCTAACAAGATGTCACCAAAAGAAATTTTAATGAAGTATGTAGTGAAAAATAAATTTGTTTGGTTCTTATGTATTGCGAATGCATTTGTTTATTTAATTCGTTTCGGTGTTATTAATTGGGTTCCACTTTATTTAACGACAGTTAAAGGCTTCTCAAAAAATGAAGCACATGCGGCGTACGCAATTTTTGAAGGTATGGCAATTCCAAGTTCATTAATCGTGGGTCTTTTAAGTGATAAATTATTTAAAGGAAAACGTATGCCATTATGTATCATTAGTATGGTCGGAGTTGTAATTGGTACGTTTGTATATTGGCAAGCAACTAGCATACTTGTTGTAAGTATTGCAGTTTCTATTATCGGTTGTTTAATTTACGTACCACAGTTCTTAATCGGTTTAAGCGCGATGGAATTAGTACCGAAATTTGCAGTAGGTACGACAGTTGGTATGTGTGGTCTGTTCGGTTATGTAGGTGGAAGTCTTGTAGCAAACGCAGCAATTGGTGTTATTGTTGATCGTTCTGGCTGGGATGGTTGTTTCATTTTACTATTAACAGGTGCCATTTTATCAACAGTCTTCTTGTTCATCGTTCAACGTGGACATGAGAGCAAAGCCCCTAAAGCGGCGTAATATTTTGTTTGAAAAGCTATCCAATTATCATTTTGGATGGCTTTTCTTATATTCGTATAATCTTTCCTTAAATCTATCTTAAAAGACAATATGTCATATTTCTAATCATTGGAATTTTTGTTACAATATAAATGGATGTGTAAAACTTTGTAAAAAGAATGTAATAATATGTAATTCGTTTTCGGAAAGTTTTGTACAATTTTTTATTAAACTATTAAGTTATAAAAAGGAGCGAGAATATGATACCAAATACGGTTCGTACTCCAAACAAGAAGAAGAAATGGATTATTATCGGGGTTATTGCACTAATTGTTATTGTGGCAGCAGTTAATATTTTTGTAATGCAAGGGAAGAAGAAAGGCGCAGCAACGACGGCTGATGCTGTGAGCTTTGAGAAGGTAACGGAGCGAAAGCTTAATAATACGAAGCTAATTTCTGGTCAGGTGAAACCAGGGAATATTGAAAGTTTCTATGCGGATCCGACTAAAGGAAAAGTGAAAGATATTGCAGTGAAAGAAGGACAAGAGGTAGAGAAAGGTACGAAGTTATTCTCTTATGATAATGAAGAGATTAACTTGCAAATGAAGCAAGCTGAGCTTGATCAAAAGATGGCAGATATGCGTTATGATCAAGGAAAGAAGAAAATTGATTCGTTGAAGAAAGAAATTAAGAAGGCAAAGGATAGCGGAGCTGGGAAAGAAGTAACAGATCCGATGGACGAGCAAGTAAGTGAGTTAGAGATGGCGCAAAAGACAACTGATCTTGAGAAGGAAAAAGGGAAGTTGCAAAAAGAAGAGTTAAGTAAAAAGCAGAAAGAGCTTACGATTTATAGTAATTTTACTGGTGTCGTTCAAAAGTTAGATAAAGATGCGGCGCAAAGCTCATCTCAAGCGTTAGGTGGTCAAGGGAAAGCATTTTTACAAGTGGCGTCTAAAGATCCATTCCAAGTTCAAGGGACGTTAACTGAGCTTCAAAAGTCACAAATTCAACCAGATCAAACATTTACTGTAACTGCGAAAGCGAATAATAAGAAGAAGTGGACAGGTAAAATTACAGAGGTAAGTGAATTCCCAACGAGTGCAGAGATGGCTCAAGCTGGTGGTATGGGTGAAGCGACTCAAAATATGTCCCAATATACATATAAAGCAAGTCTTGATAGTCAAGATGGTTTATCTCCGGGTTATCACGTTTCATTGCAAGTAAATTTAGAGAATAAGACGATGATTGCTGTTCCAACTAAGAGCATTGTAGAAAAAGGCGATGATGCATTTGTTTATGTTGAGGATAAAGGAAAGCTTCGTAAACAAAATGTGAAAAAAGGTTCTACTGATGGAGACTGGACAGAAATTACTGAAGGCGCAACAGTGGGGCAAAAGGTGGTTAAAAATCCTTCCGACGACGTGTATGACGGAATGGAAGTGAAAGAGAAATGATTACGTTAAATAATATTGCTAAAACGTATTATCAAGGAAAATTGGCAGTGCCGATCTTACATGATATTAGTTTAACAATTCAAAGCGGCGAGTTCGTTTCGATTATGGGACCGTCTGGTTCTGGTAAATCAACGCTTATGAATATTATCGGTTGTTTAGATCGTCCAACAGAAGGCGAATATATGCTGAATGATGTGAATATCTTAACAGCAGACGAGTCAAAGCTTGCTTTAATTCGTAATGAATATATTGGCTTTGTGTTTCAGCACTTTAATTTGCTTCCGCGTCTTTCGGCAGTCGAAAATGTTGAACTTCCGCTCGTATACGGTGGTGTGAAGAAAGCAGAGCGTCGTCAAAGGGCTCTGGAAGCGCTTGGTAAAGTCGGTTTGTCAGATAGGGTTCATCATTTGCCGAATGAACTATCAGGTGGACAGAAGCAGCGTGTAGCGATTGCAAGGTCGATTGCGAATAATCCAACGTTCATTATGGCTGATGAGCCTACTGGTGCGCTTGATACGAAGTCTGGTGAGCAAGTGATGAATATTTTCACGAAGCTTAATGCAGAAGGTACAACGATTGTTATGGTTACGCATGAAGAGGAAGTAGCAGCGTATTCTTCCCGCCGCATTGTACTGCGAGACGGGAAAATTACAGAAGATAGAAGGTGTGCGGTATGAGTTTACTAGATAGTATAAAAATTGCCCTATCTTCTATTTTAGCTCATAAACTGCGTTCAGCTCTTACGATGCTTGGTATTATTATCGGCGTTGGTTCTATTATTACTGTCGTTGCGATTGGGCAAGGCGGGGAAGCGATGTTGAAGTCAAAAATCGCAGGTTCTGGTAATAACCTCATGCCAATTCAGTTTAAACCAGATATGAATGATGAGTTTTCTATAGGTGGATTTGAAATACCGAAGTTAACGGAAGAGGATATTATGGAAGTAAAACAAGTGAAAGATGTTTCACATGTTATTACGACAAACCAGACGACAGAGGTGCTTGATGTAAATGATAAAAAAGCAAATCTGAATGTTATTGGTCTTGATAATGAATATTTTGCGGTTAATAAAGTAAAGGTCGTAAAGGGACGTACTTTAAACGAATCAGATATTTCTCATGCAAATAATGTTGTGATGATTAGTACAAAAACAGAGGAAACGTTATTTAAGGACGTAAATCCAGTAGGACAGATTATTGAGATGAAAGGACAACCGATGCAAATTGTCGGTGTGTATACATCTGATAATGAGTTTATGGGATTTGAAATGGAAGAAGGGTTAATTCCGATTACGTTATGGCCTGTTTTATACGGAACAGATGAAATTCAAAGTATCGCAATTCAATCCAAAAATGTAGATGATTTAGAATCAGCAGGGAAACAAGCTGTTGATGTATTAAATAGTCGTAAGCCAAGTGAAATTCCAGGTAAATATGAATTAGTAAACTTGAAGGAATTCCAAGAAGGTGTTTCTAAAGTTACTAATATTATGACGATGATCATTGGCGGTATTGCGGGTATTTCATTAGTCGTTGGTGGTATTGGTGTTATGAATATTATGCTCGTATCTGTAACGGAGCGTACGCGCGAAATTGGGATACGTAAAGCGCTTGGGGCAACGCGTAGTAAAATTTTATTACAATTTTTAATTGAAGCAGTCATGTTAACGCTTCTAGGTGGTTTGATTGGAATTGGTCTTGGGTATGGCGGGGCATATATCGTTTCCACATTTGCGAAATGGCCACCACTCGTTTCATGGGAAGTTGTCGTTGGAGGCGTACTATTCTCTATGACACTTGGTATTATTTTCGGATTAATTCCAGCGAATAAAGCTGCAAAATTAGATCCAATTGAAGCATTACGTTATGAATAAGTTAGTAGTGTAGTAGAGAGGCTCTCTACTACACATACCGTTCTAGTGGGCGGTCGTAGCCTCTATGTGAGGAAAACCACCCATTAGAACGGGTTATATAAATAGAAGGAGGCGTTATAATGGAAGCAAATTTGAATACGCAAAAAGCTGGCGGAGAGAAGCCATCATTGTTTGGAATGATTACCTCTCCTGGTTTACAGTTTGAGAGAATGAAGACGAGCGAGAAAGTTTGGGGCATGTTCTTCTTGATAGCGCTATTACAGGGGCTGTTAAGTGCTTTTACTACGTACGTTACAAATACTTCACCTGAGATGGTGAAAATGAAAAAAGAACTAGGTGAATTTGCGGGACAGAGTTCACTGACATCCGACGTTATTTACGGTACTGTATCGGGTACTTTAGGTGCTATGCTTGCAACATTCGTTGTTGCAGCTATTTATAAAGTGTTTATGATGTTCTATGGGAATGATACCTCGTATAAAAAATTAGTAACGATTATTGTATATACGAACATTGTTGTTATTATTGGTGGATTTATTAATGCTATTATAGCTTTAATTTTAGGTGTCGCACCAACTGCATATACAAGCTTAGGACCATTATTTGAGCCAGGTTCAGTTGCTTATGGAATAGGGAGTTCAATTGAAATATTTTATTTATGGAATATCGTTTTAATTTGGTTAGGACTGCAAATTACAGCGGGAGTAAGTAAAGTGAAAGCAGCAATTCCAATTATCGTTTTATTCATCATTAAAGCGTTATTCTTAGCAGCGATTGTTATGTTAATTGCGGCATTTTTACCAAATATGCCAGTATAAATAAGGAGGCGTTATAATGGAAACGAATATTAATACGCAAGATGTAGGTTCGAAAAAGCCGTCATTATTAGGGATGATTACTTCTCCAGGTGAACAGTTTGAGAGAATGAAGACGAAAAGTCCGGTTTGGGTAGCTTTCCTCATATTTGTTCTAATTGGAACGGTTACGACAGCTGCGGTATTTTATTTATCAGTGGTTAATACCCCAGAAGTGGCAAAAGAAATGAATGGCCAAGATGGGCAGATGATAAAATGGTTTGCACTTGGTGGCGGGGCACTTTTTGGTTTATTTGGAACACCTATTGGCCTCTTTATTGCAGCAGGTTTTTATAAAGTGATTATGATGTTAATGGGAAATGATACTCCTTACATGAAGATATTATCTATTTACTTATACGCTAATCTTGTTTTCTACATTGGGAGCTTGTTAAATGTAGGATTAGGTTTGATTTTTGAAGGAAATGGAACGGATGCTTATACAAGTTTAGCTCCTTTATTTGAAAAAGGGACAGTTTTAAATGGCATTGCATCTTCAATTGAGATTTTTAATATTTGGAGTTTAATTTTAACAGGGTTAGGGTTACATATTGTGGCTGGTTTAAGCAAGAAACAAGCGACAATTTTAATTGTAATTTTCTTTATTCTAACGATAGGACTAGGTTTTCTAAAAGGGTTAGGAAACAGTTTTGGCGCATAATATGATTTGATTAAAAGGTGACTCTCCCAAGAGTCACCTTTTTTATTTTTACCCTTATTTCAAATACGACCAGCAGAATTTCAAATTCTACTTCGTGTAATTTAAAATTTCGGCGGTAATATTTGAAATTACTCACAGTGAAATCGCTTCTTTATTTTTATATTGTGGAGGTACCGGCGGAATAACAAAGAGGTATACCTTTTAGAAGTGGGTACTGTGTGAAACCAGCAACTTTTAAAGAGGCAATTGTGTTGTATGAAGGAATGATTGTAAATCAAATAAAGAAGTTAGGTATTTATCAAGATCATGAAGAGTATTATCAATGTGGTTTAATTGGTCTTTGGCATGCGTATGAAAGGTATGATGCGGAGAAAGGAAGTTTTCCTGCATATGCAGTTATAACTGTGCGTGGTTATATATTAGAAAGATTGAAGAAAGAGTTTGCAGTGCAAGAAAAGTGTGTATGTGTAGGAGAATATGAGGATATCTTCCATTTTAAAGATATTGAAATGAGAGCAAAGGATTTTATGAGTGTATTAGATGAGAAGGAGAAGTATATTATTTTCGAACGTTTTTTTGTAGGGAAGACGATGGGGGAGATCGCTAACGAGATGGAAATGACCTATTATCAAGTGAGGTGGGTGTATCGGCAAGCACTTGAGAAAATGCGAAATAGTTTAAGAGAATAAATATGATTATAAGAATGGAAGGCAATGGATATTGCTTTCCATTCTACTTATTCTGTTACGGTAGTAAATGTAATAAGAGGTTTTTAAATTGTAGTGAATCTTGCATGTTCATACGCGATAATACGTATCCAGCTTTTAATAATTGCTGTTTTAACTTATGGGGACTGATATGTATTGTTGTAGTTGTGCCATTTGAAAAATGAATGTTAGCTTTTTTACTCTTTTTGAAAAATTCTATGTCATCTATATGGTTATAAAATAGCCATATACAGTTTGGAGAAGAAGGAGATTCTGTCGGGAAAGCACAAATATATTCTCGATGATTAATTGGAATTGGGACATTTTGTTTAAATTTAAAGTTTGTTTGGACTGCATTACGTCTACCTTGATAAGTAGAGTGAACATTGGTTAGACAAGATTGCTTGATGAGTTGGAGAGCAGTTTGACAGGAGTAAAGATGGTTCCCGCTACTGTCGATAATTTTGGTGCGATAATAAGGGTGCTTGTAAGGTTCCAGCATCATTGTAGAATTAGAAATAATAATATCATTTTCTTCATTCATAAATTTGATTCCTCCCCTATAAATGATAGTAATACCAAATATAATTATATACGAATTAAGTAAATTGATTATTAATATTCTGTTTCATATTGTAAATTTTGACTATTCGTTTACAATCAATAGATGTTAGTCTTTCTAATTTGCATCGCTTGTACATATATATGAAAATAGAAAAGAGTAGGCGGTGAGATAGTATGAAGAAAAAGTATATTATTATGGCTCTAGTTGTCGTGCTTCTAGTATATTTAGCAAATAGTAATCCGAGTAAAGGTGAATATACAGACTGGGCAGCGAAGCAGTTTATGAAACGTAATGATGTAAGTAAGAAGCTAGACGAAGTTCAAAAGGAAAATGAAGAGGGTCTCCTTGGCGATTTAGCATCGGCTGGTAAGAAGTTGGCGAAAAAATATGTTGAGCCACAAGTTGGATTATTAATTGAGAATTATACAAAGCGAAATGATTATATTTTCTTCTCAACATATACGACCGAGTTTGATATAGGTGGAGAACACTATAAATATGTATGCGTCGGTTTTTCAAAAATCTTTATTCCGATTGAAATGCCGAAGAAAAAAGACGAATCTGCAAAATGATGCAGATTCGTCTTTTTGTTTATAAGTTAATTGGAACTTCAGATACATTCTTTTCTACGAGACGGGCTCCTTTTTTTCTGGTATTTTCATTAATTGATGAAAATACAGATGAGGCAAGGATGGTATCCATTACTTGATTTACGACTTGTGCATCGACGGGTGTGATAGGTTTTTCGATAGAAAAAACAACTGTTTTTCCATCTTCTTTCGCGAAAATTAATTCTAGTACTTGCATACTTTATTTCCTCCTTTTTATTTATCGTGTTATATGCGGGTAGGGCGATCGGTGTAATCAGCGGGGGATGCCCGCCACTGATTAGAGTTCCACCTTATAGGGTAGAAAGATCTGATGTGCTAACAAGTTGTATAGCGTGAAGCGGTGATGCTTGTAAAGAAGCAAGAGCACGTGCTACGTTTTGTACTTGCTCTAAGTTTGCGTTTGTTTTAACACGCTTAAATTGTTTTTGCTTAAAAGCTGTTTTTCCGTTCTTATCTAATCCACTGTTTAAGACAAGGCGTAAAGTTAAGTCCGTTACGATTGTTTCGACTGCCATGTTTATCACCCCCTTTCACTTTATAAATAGGGCGTGAATGTCATGTTTTGGCGTGAAATTTATTCTTTTTTTTGGTACGCTTAAAAGACTAAGAGAGGGGTTTCGGAAGAATGAATCGTAAATGGTTATTTTGGATTCCTGTTTTACTATGGATGGGGTTGATTTTCTATTCCTCGGCACAACCATATAAAAAGCAGGATATGCGTTCGGATATTGAACAATATGTAAATGTTGAGTTTGTGGAAGAGCATTTTTCGTGGGTATCTATCGATTATGGTGGTGGTACACCTGTTAGCATTGCAAATAAAGGCGTAGGCGGATTTATTGAGTTTTTCCTTCGTAAAGGTGCTCATTTTATGGTGTTCTTTATGCTCGGTTCATTGACGTATTATGCTTTTCATCGATCGGGTTATTCGAGAAAAAGGTGCTTCCTATACGCTCTTCTATTCGTTGCGGGATATGCAACATTTGATGAAATTCATCAATGGACTACGGGAGATCGTACACCGATGTGGCAAGATTCATTACTGGATACGTGCGGCGGATTAACAGGAATTATAATAAGCAATTGGTTTTGGAGTAGAAAAAGGAGCTAATCTTTTGAGATTAGCTCCTTTTGTTTATCCCGCGTTAACGGACAGTAAAACTCCCACCTCAAAATTCAGTTGGAGCAAAGAAGTTAGGTGGGAGATCAACTGTCCGTAAACGTCCGATTGGTTCAACTAATAATCAGTGGGGATGAACAAAACCCCCACTGATTAAAGTTTCACTTTATACACCAAGTAATTCTTTTAGTTCATCTGTAGATAGTTCGGTCATCCAACTATCGGTTGTAATGACGGCATTGTTTAAGGATTGTTTTCTTTCTAACATTTCATCAATTTTCTCTTCGAGTGTCCCCGTTGTAATAAGTTTATGAACGTGAACGAAACGTTTTTGACCAATACGATATGCGCGGTCTGTTGCTTGGTTTTCTACAGCTGGATTCCACCAACGGTCGTAGTGAATGACATGGTTGGCAGCGGTTAAGTTTAAGCCAGTTCCACCTGCTTTTAACGATAAGATGAAAATGTCATACGTTCCGTTTTGAAACTGCTCGATCATTTTGTCACGTTCCTTCTTCGGTACACTACCGTTTAAGAAGAGGACGCGCTGACCGAAATGTTCTTCTAACACATTTTTTAGCATGTTCCCCATACCGATGTATTGTGTGAAGATTAAACAACTTTCATTTTGATCTTTTATATTTTCAATTAGTTCCATTAGCGTGCTCGTTTTCATGGAACGTTCGATGATGTCTTTTGGTTCTGTTTCTTTTAAATAAAGAGCGGGATGGTTACAAATTTGTTTAAGTTTGTTCAGCATGAGTAATATAAATCCGCGTCTTTCAATCCCGCTTAATCCTTCTACATTTTGCAATGTATCTTGAACAAGTTGTTCATATAAGGAAGCTTGTTCACCAGTAAGTGGACAATAAGCTTTCTGTTCTTGTTTATCTGGTAAGTTTAATGCGACGGTTTGATCTTTTTTCGTACGACGCAGTAAAAACGGCGAGATAAAACGTTGAACTTGTTGGATTTTTCCTTCGTCACGGTCCTTTTCAATCGGTGAGACGAAGCGGCGCTGGAATTGTCCTAAGCTGCCGAGATATCCATGATTAATGAAGTCGAAAATAGACCAAAGCTCGGCAAGTCGGTTTTCCATCGGTGTACCGGTTAAAGCGATTTTGTGATTTGCTGGCAAGTTTCGTACTGCTTTCGACTGTTTCGTATGTGGGTTTTTAATATTTTGCGCTTCATCCAAAATAACAGCATCCCAGCATAACGTACTAAGTTCTTCTTCATCAAGCTGAGCTAATGCATAAGATGTTAATACAACATCTGCTGATTGAAGGAAGTCTTTAAATGATTCGCCTTTCGCTCGGTTACTTCCATAATGTAACTGAACACGTAAATTTGGTGCGAAACGCTCAAATTCTTTTTGCCAATTTCCAAGAACAGATGTCGGTGCCACGATTAAAGCAGGGCCTGTTTGGAGATTGTTCTCTTTTATATATAGTAAGTAAGTGATCGTTTGAATGCTTTTTCCAAGTCCCATGTCGTCAGCTAATAATGCTCCGAATCCAAGCGTTCTTAAATATAATAACCACTCAATGCCATGTTGTTGATACGGACGGAGTGTTGCGTTTAGTGCAGAAGGGACATCTACTTTTGGAATATCTCCAATGTGCAATAGTTTTTGGAATAGCTCTTCATAATATCCATCTAGCTCGATTTCAATATCGGTAAATGGACTATCTTCTTCTACAATTTCTGTTTCAGCAGTGTTTGATAAATGTTGCTGAAGGACATCTTTCATTTCTAGTCCATATTTATCGGCACGGTTCATAAGCTTTCGTACTTCTTCAATAAAGGCTGGGTCCAGTCTCATCCATTGACCGTTTATATTGAATAACCGTTTGTTTTGTTCAACGAGTTCGAAAAATTCGCTTTCGGATAAATCAATGCCGTTTGTTGAAATGCGCCAGTCAAAGTTAACGAGTGTATTCATGCCGAAGAAAGATTGCGTTTGCGTGGCATTTTGCTTCAGCTGCACACGTAATTTTGGTTTTGTCGCTTTTAAATTTTGCCACCAGGATGGCAGTAAAATCGTAATACCTGCAGCGAGTAATTCGTTACTTGCTTCTGTTAAGAAGTTCCACGCTTCTGTTTCAAAGAGCTCACTTCGGAATGTATCGCCTTCTTTTAACCACGGTACGAGCTTACTGAATCCTTCTTGTGTTTCAAGGATACGTTCTTCATAATCGTGCCATCGTTTTGGCAAAGAATCGATACTTTCATATACATATATGCGATGTGCCCCGCGCTTTGGTGTAACAATTGTCTCAAGCTTCCACATTTCAAATTCTTCTTGCGGCTCTTGTAGCCGTAGTCCGATTGTAAAGGGAAGGTCATCTTCAATGTAACCAATTTTTCGAAGCCAATCTTCTTCATGTAGTGCTGCATCCAATTGTCTTTTCGTAAAGTCGTAATGTTCATAAAGTCTCTTGGCATCTTCCCATCCATCGTTTGAACGGTTATCTTGTAATATGCTTTCATTTACCGCGGCCGAGAAAAGAGATGCCAATGTGTCATCTTCGATTGGGGTATTTTGCACTTTCCAAGATGGTTGCTGAGACCAACGCTCCATATCAGGTACGAAGCTACCGCTTGTGAAGGCATCCCATAATTCGTTCGCATCTTTCGTAAGTGCTGTAATGGGGCCATTCATTTGAATATGTGCAAAGGAGTTCATCGGTTTATTAGCGATGTATTCAAATGCTTGTGCGTTTGTTAGCATAACACCTTGTTTTCCTTCAAAGGTCGCTTCTTTTAGAAACGTGCCGTAGAAGGAAGTGGAGTGCCACGTAAATGCATTTCGTTTCCAACTTGTTACGGATAATGGAGTACCGCTGTCATTTTCTCCCCAAAGGAACCAACCTTGACTAACGTGCTGGAGCCTAATTGTTACTTCAGTTTGATTGATCATCGATTAATTTTCCTTTCCGTAATTCCTCTTGTAGTGCACGCAGACGTGAATGTAAGTTTGCGATGTGAATAATGAAAGCATCCCATTCATCAGTGCGCTTTAATCGTTTATATAATGTACGTAATTTCTTTAAGTAACGAACTGCACGTCTATATGATTTGCGGTTTCGCTCTTCAATGGCCTCGGTAGCAGCAAGGTGATAAAGAGGAAGGGCTGCTTCTGGTGCTTCCTTTTCAATATCTTTCAGCGGCTCTTTCAAAAGTTCAATTGCTTCAAACCCATGTAAGAGCTGAAGTTCTGCCCATGTACGATATTGCTTTTTCGCGAGTACGTATTGCTCATAGTTTGCGAAACTATATGGTAGTAGCTCTTGCAAAATCATTTCGAGTCCGGCTTGTTCATTTGTATGGGTTGCATACGTTTCATACATGATGACAAATAAGCGAACGATATCTTTTATGAAAATCGTATTTTCGTGCTCATGTATCGTTTTCTTCACTTGTTTATACGTAAAGGAAAGCCAGTTTTTCGCACGATCCCACTGCATTGTATTTAATAGCTCTTCTAACCAATAGAAGTACAGACTTACAACAGAAGCAGGCTGTTTCTTTAGTAAGTCCATCGCTAATAGGTCTTCGTCATTTAAAAAGAGTAGATGAGAAGATGCTAATGCTTTGGAAAGTGGATTGATTTTCGTATCTATTCGCTTTTCTTCTTCTTGCAGTTTCTCTTTATTGTGTAAGAGTTCACTCCATATGTGACGATAAATAAAAAATCTTTCTTGCGTATAGGCGTCGGTGGAGAAGAATACTTCGTGAACGAGACGAGCTGTTTCTTGCAAAATTGTTTCAGACTCTGAAGGAATCGCTTCTGATTGTAAGTCCCGAACGATGGATTCCACTTTATCTACAAATAAGCGAACGACGTTAACAGGCTGGTGATAAGAATACGTTTTATTTGCTTCGAAGTCCTGAATTTCTTCTAATAATTTTTGAAAGCAATAAAGCGCTGCATGTAGCCTGAACAACTCATGTATCGCAACGATACGCGGAGCTTTCCGCTCGAGTTTCGTATAGAAGTCTGTAAAAATACTCATAAGAAAATACATTTGTTTATAAGTAAGCCGAGCTTGTTCTTTTTTAAATGATTCATATTCGTTGTCAAAATACGATTGCCAACTTTTATAATCCGTTTCTTCAAACGCTGATGATTGCAATACTTGTCTTGCAGTTCGAATAGGAGGAAGGGAAGGTTTCGTATTATTTTTAAATAAAGTTAATACATCTCCTACTTGCCCGAAACTAGATGCTGCAGATAGTAAAACAGCGAGCATATGCTCACATTGTGTTGGTGCAAAGCAATCGCAATAGCTTTCAGCGACGTTACGAATCGGGATATGGACGCTATATACGCTGCCTGCAGCATCTACAGTTCCTGATAGCGTATAACCATCAAAGTCAACGTTGTAGACAACACCACTACGATATAGGTGCCGAGCTGTAGCGACATGTTCCTGATCAGCTGTTTGCTGTGGATCTAGTCCTTGAACGAACTCATTCGCAATCATCATAATTTCATCTTTCGTAATTGAGTGTTGCAGCATAATATTCCTCCGTACACATATTTCTTTCCTTTACCATTATAAACAAAAAATGCTCAAAACAGAAAAAATGAAATTTGAATTATCATATTGTAACTATGAATGGAGATGGAAAGGTGTTTTTCAATATTTTTGAACGGCATCTTTTTTGTAGTTTACTTCACTTGTCAATCTTTGTCGGTAAATCGATATTTTGTGTCGAACCGTTAATATATTTTTCTCTACTCGTGTTTACGAAGGGAAAATAAAAAGGATATCACTTAGCCGAAAAAATCTGACGAGGTGATATCCTTTTTTACAATTAGGAGCGCGTTTCCTTTAATATCGCTTGCACATATGGATCATGTAATATTTGTTCTATAATTGGTAACATGTTTTGTTCGAATGGAATATCGATAGGAAATGGCTTTTGTGAGCCGGGTTTGATTCCATATTGGACAATTTTGTAATGTGTATTTTCTTCAAAGCTGAGCACAATTAATTTATATCGATTGTCATCGCCAGCGAGTGAAAAGTCAATGGAAGTAGCGTCGTATGTTACTTCATCTTTATATATATACGGTTTTGGTGTACCGATCCAGTCTACTTTTGCTTGTACATTCATGAACATAACCTCCTTATAGTTATTATAAAAAAATAAAAGCCAGCTCTCAACAAAGAGAACTGGCTTTAGCAGTCATTGGTTATTTTAAAATTTTCACTTTAACAGTTTTGCGTCCCCATTTTTGAGCAGCGCTATCTGATCCAAGTAGAATGTCGATACGGTTACCTTTAATTGCACCGCCAGTATCTCCAGCGATAGCTTCTCCGTAACCTTCAACCCATACTTTAGATCCTAATGGAATTACTTTCGGGTCAACAGCGATCATTTTCATGTTTGGGTTCGCTGTTAAGTCATGACCCATTGCAGTTAATACACGACCACCGTATGTGCCACCGTTTTCGCTTGGGTGAGCTGTATATGCTGTAGCTACAACTGTTAACTCACGACCACCAGAAGGTGTGCTAGTTTCAGCAGCTTTCACAGCAGGCTTAGCAGCTGGTTTTGCTTGTGCTGCAGGTGCTTGCGCTTTAGCTGGTGCTACAGTTTTAGCAGGAGCAGGTTGTTCTTGTTTCTCGATAACAGGTGCTGTACCTGTTAAGAAAGGAACGTGAACATAAGCTGTTTTCCCGTTATATTCAAATTGTAACCACTCATTTTGTACTTGGTTCGTTGTTTCGATCATATCGTCTTTCTTCAACGTTCCAAGAATTTCTGAGTTTGTGTTCGCTTCAGCACGTACGTTTAATACGTTAGCTGTTACGTAGTAGATGCTTTTTGTAAACTCTGTACTTACGAATGCGTCTTTACCATCTAAAGTGATTTTTGACCATCCGTTCTCTGTATTTTGAACATCTATTTTATTCCCGTTTAGTAATTTACCGACAACTTTTGATTCCGTAGTAGGGTTTTCGCGTACATTTAGTACGTCTGTTGTTACAACAGTTTCTGCATTAGCAGATGATGTGAAAATCCCAAGACCAAAAACTGCTGCTGTTGCTATTCCAATTAATTTTTTCATGATAGCCTCCATTGCGTTTGTTTTCGTGTCCTCATTATAGCAACAGATTTTTTCGGATTTGAGGAAAACACACAATTACAAACCATTCGTAATCAGTCGTTAACATCCTGTAATATAGCAAAAAACATAAGAAAGCGTTTTTCATTCTATATGATTAGTAGGTTTCTACTTATATTCAAAATATTTAATACAACATATTGTTTTCGGCGTAAATAAAAATATTACGGGAGTATTACATAATGTTTACTAAACAGTTACATTCCTTGAGTATTTTACCGTTTTATGGGTAATATAGTTATATAAACATAAACATTTCGTTTGTGAAACTATAAACACGTGCTATATACTAGCAAAAAAACCGCATAATTGTTACAAACAGAAAGGGTTGCAAGGAAGAAAAGTGCCCTTTTTTACATCTGTAACACATCCTTTTTTGGGAAAACACATTCCCATCCGCATTTTTCTCGCACAATTTGACAGCAGTATTTCGATCTTATAGCTCTTGCAGAGTAAAAAGATTATACGGAAGGTAAGGCTGTCCATAAGAATTCTAGTTGGTGAAGGTGAAAGTAAGAAAATCACCGTAAAATTATAGTTTTCTATCCGATTTTACATATCGGAATTTATGTTATTTACAAAAGTGAAACCTACGAAGGGGGATTTGATGAGGAAACTGACAAAAACATTCATCGTTTCATTAACATTATGTATTGCATTTACAATTTGGGGGATTATTCCCGAATCTATTATTGGAAAAGGTAGCCTAGGAAATGTAACGACTGCGATTCAAACGGTATTGGTTAGTAAGTTTGGATGGTTCTATATTATTTCTGTTTCTATTATTTTAGTTGTGTCTATCTTTTTAATTGTTTCGAAATACGGTTCTATTCGTTTAGGTAAAGATGATGATGAACCTGATTATAGTTATATGACATGGTTTGCTATGCTATTTAGCGCTGGTATGGGTATCGGTTTAGTTTTCTGGGGCGTTGCTGAACCATTAAACCATTTGTACGCACCTCCGTTTGGAGAAGGTGCAACTGAGGAAAGTGCACGTCTTGCATTACGTTTTTCATTTTTCCATTGGGGATTACATCCGTGGGGACTATATGCATTTGTAGCGCTGTGTATTGCTTACTTTACTTTTAGAAAAGGAAAAGCAAGTACAATTAGTGCGACAGTAGGCCCGTTATTCAAAAGCGGGGAACATGGACGTATTGCTCATTCATTTGATGTGTTAGCTGTTTTCGCAACTGTGTTTGGTGTCGCAACATCATTAGGTCTTGGTGCGAAACAAATTGCTGGTGGTGTTAGTTATTTAACATCTATCCCGAATTCATTGCCGACACAGTTAGTTATTATTGCAATCGTAACCGTGTTATTTATGTTATCTGCGCAAACAGGTCTTGATAAAGGAATTAAATATTTAAGTAATGCGAATATTATTTTGGCGTTTGCACTTATGATTATTGTATTATTTGCAGGTCCAACAAACTTTATTATGAATTACTTCACTTCAACAATCGGTTCTTATATTCAGGAATTGCCAAGCATGAGCTTCCGCTTAAGTCCATTAGATGAAGGTGGAAACCAATGGATTCAGTCGTGGACAATCTTCTATTGGGCATGGTGGATTGCATGGTCACCATTTGTAGGTACGTTTATTGCCCGTGTTTCACGAGGACGTACGATTCGTGAGTTTGTTATCGGTGTGTTACTCGTACCGACTGTAATCGGTGCGCTTTGGTTCTCTGTTTTCGGCGGGACGGGTATTCATATGGAGCTGTTCGGCGATGCACATATCTTTAAAGAAATTAAAGAGATGGGGACTGAAGTAGGATTGTTCGCTATGTTTGATCAGATGGGAAGCTTTGGATCAGCTTTATCTGTTCTAGCAATTCTTCTGATTTCTACATTCTTTATTACATCTGCAGATTCTGCGACATTTGTTTTAGGGATGTTAACGACACATGGTAGTTTAAATCCACCAAACCGTATTAAAATGATCTGGGGTATCGTTCTAGCAGCATTAGCTTCTATCTTATTATATGTAGGTGGATTAGAAGCCTTACAAACGGCAGCTATCATTGCAGCATTCCCATTCGTCTTCGTTATTTTCTTTATGATGGCGGCATTATTTAAAGAGTTACAAAAAGAAGGACGTATGAAGCGTCATTAATAATAGAAGAAAAAAGAGCTGATTATGTATCAGCTCTTTTTTATATAGAAGGAATTTGAACTCCACGTAAGGGAAATAAAATACTTTACTATGTAAGTAGTATGCCTTTTATACAAAGAAAAATCGATACATTTCGACAATATTCGATATCTTGCGGGTTCTATTCATATTTTTGACAAAAAATTGTCGGAAATGTGTTGTCACGTTTATGTATATGTGCTATATTATTTCCTGTAAGCGATTTCAAATAGTTTTAAAGCGCATTCAAGGGGGACATCTAGAATAATGAAACGTTACGAAAGAAAGTGGAAGCATATTTGTTTGAAACGTGTGGCACATCGTAGTGTCCAAGAAAGCACGGAACCTAAGACTGAAACGCGCAAAGAACAGCAAGAGAAGCAATTGGTTCTACAAAAATAGCAATCACTTTTTCGTATATAAATGAAGGTCAATCGTTCGTTGGGGGATGGACGTGAAATTACTTTCAGCTAAGGGGTATTGTCTGATATATATAATTTATACGGCAATAAATCAGCACAGAGCATACGGCGCTCTGTGCTGATTTTTATTTACAAAATAAAAATCAGTGGGAGAACTCCCACTGATTAAAGTTTTACTTTTCTTTTTTGAATCGAACTGTTTTATCCCAGCCAATGACTTGTTTCTTGCTCTTTGCACGTAAGTATAAAATTAAGCTGCGAATGAATAAGTACGTAAAGAGCTGTGCGTACGTAAAGTACATGATAACACTAATAAAAATATTAGTTGGTGTAAAGGTTCGTTCCACACTCTGGGCACTAAATAATTGAGAAACATATGTAATATATGCGACATACCACATAAATAGCAGCGGAATGCTATATTGAATTTGGAATATCCCGAGTAACCCAATTACAAACCAAACGTTCGAGATGATTAAGAATAGCCAAAATACAACATACACTAAAACTTGTTGTAAGGAATGGACGAGAAGTTTTCCTTTAAAGAAACTTAAGGAAGAAAACATTTTTTCTAAAATGTACAAGTTCCCTTGGAGCCAACGTGTACGCTGCTTAATAAGGATTTTTAAATGCTCAGGTTCTTGTTCCCATGTAATTGATTCTGGAACGATTGGTAAGAGATAGCCTTTTTGTGTAATTCGTAATGTTAATTCAGCGTCTTCTGCAATTGCATACGGATCATAACCGCCAAGTTCTTCTAATGCAGAGCGACGAAGAAGCATATTTGTTCCTGTTAGTGAACCTGTTTGGAATAGTAACCAGCGTCCTGATTGCATAAGGAGCTGGAAGATTTGAAATTCTAATGAAATCATTCGTGTTAGCCAGTTTCTGTTTTCATTTACAGTACGAACGTGACCAACAGCTCCAACAGCATCCTCGGTTGTTTCAGCGTGTTCTACAAGCATTCGCAGTGCATGTGGTTCAGGCTGGTTATCTGCATCATACACACAGAAGTATTCACCATCTGAAATACTAAGACCATAGTTTAATACACGCGATTTCCCTTTTGGTTCACCCGCCGGAACACGAATGTGACGAATATGAGCATAAGCTTTGTCAAAATCGTCACCAATTTCAGGTGTCTCATCTTGAGAGTTATCGTTTAATAAATAAACAGTTAGTTTACCTGGATATTCAATCTTTGCCATCGCCTCTAAAGTATCTTTAATAACGACCCCTTCATTGTGGGCTGGTATTAAAATGTCGACGCTTGGATAATGTTCTAGCGTACGATCTTTTCGTTTACTATTTCGGTGAACTAAACCTGCGAGTGTTAAGAAAGAATAGTAAACAAGTAAGGCAGAGAATAGAAAGGCTGTAAAGATAAGTATATACTTAATCGAAAATGTGATACTAATCCAAAAAACGAGTACGCAAAACAGAAGGAATAAAAGCAGTATAACGAGTGTCATCATAATAACGTCTTTCCTTTGTTCCCAATTTGCTCGCGTGAAATTTGTATATCTTGGATCGCTTCAGCAGCAAGCCATTGCTCCATTTTTGGCTTTAGACGGTTCATTACAATGTCAGCACCGGCTTCATTTGTGTTTTGTAATAAAATAACGAGCTTATTATTATCGTATTCAGCAGCAAGATCAAAGTCATCTCTTATCGTTTCAACTAATAATGAAGCTACACGGTTCATAACACTTTCCTTTGTATATTTACTAAAGGAATTGAAATCAAAGTAAATAATAACACCTGTTTCATTACGACGATTCATTGCAGTGATTAATAATGCTTGTCGTCTTTCGAATTCTTGTCTTGTTAATAATTTTGATTCTCCAATGTATTGTTCTAACGTTCTCACACGTTTGGTTAATTCTTTATTTTCATGAATAACCTTCTTTAATAAATGAGTTGAGATATATACGATGAAGAAGTTTGCTGCCATTAGGAAGTGAGTAATAATGTATTCCCATTGTTCTGATGTACTCCATAAGTAAAGCCATGCTTGGTAGAACAGATAGAATACCGAAGTAATGGTTCCTAATATAAAGAGAACAAATGCGGTTTTATCAGTCAATAATAGAAATAGTACATTAACAATTACATATATAATTGTGAAAATGATAGCATGCTCATATTGCGTTACATGTACAGTTGTAAAATAAAATAAAATTTGTAAAATCCACATAGAGAGGACTTTATAGAAGTTATCTTTCACAAAACTTTCCTCCTTAAAGGTAATTCATGCAAGGATACTTGTAGTATGCACAATTATTAAGAAATAGACCGGATGACTAGGTTATTTTGGAGAGCAACAACAAGTAGTATCTCTATTTTGCAAGAAAAAATAAACAGACTTACTAATTATTGTATCATAATGTTCTTATATTTAAGCATAAAGTATTTAATATATACCAAAAAAATATACAACATATAATAAAAAGCCCCCTCTTTAGAAAGAGGAGACTTTGCGTCATTTTATCCGACTTTAATGGGCAGTAAGACCCCCACCTCAAAATTCAGCGAAAGCAAAGAAGTTAGGTGAGGATCAACTGCCCATAAAAGTCCGATTGGTTCAACTAATAATCAGTGGGGGATGAAGAAAACCCCCACTGATTAAAGTTTCACTTTATAGGAACATCATACCTGCAACTGCTGCATTTAAGAAGTTTGCTAATGTACCAGCGATAACTGCTTTAATCCCTAACTGTGCAATTTGTTTACGGCGAGTAGGAGCTAACGTTCCTGTTACACCTAATTGAATTGCGATAGAAGAGAAGTTTGCGAATCCACAGATTGCGAATGTTAAAATTAAATTTGTTTTTGCAGAGAACTCTGCCATGTGTGGTCCTAAGTTTGCATATGCAACGAATTCGTTGATTGCAAGTTTTTGACCGATAAAGCTTGCTGCTTGTACAGCTTCACCAGGAGAAACCCCGATTAAGATTGCAAATGGTGATAGTAAGTAACCGAAGATTAAATCAAGGCTAAGTTTAATATGGAACAGAGAGCCAATTAATCCTAACAGACCATTTAATAAAGCGATTAATGCGATGAAAGCCATTAACATGGCTGCTACGTTAATAACAAGTTGCATACCTTCAGATGCACCACGTGCTGCTGCGTCAATAACGTTTGCATCTTCACGTTCTGTAGAAAGTTCAACGTTATTATCTACTTTTTCTGTTTCTGGCATAATTAGTTTCGCGATTAATAAACTTGATGGAGCTGCCATAATTGCTGCTGCTAATAAGTGTTCTAACGGAATACCCATTGCTGCATAGCCGACAAGAACTGATCCGGCAACAGCTGTCATACCACTTACCATAATAGTGAAGAATTCACTATTTGTTAAACGTGCTAAGTAAGGTTTGATTAAGATTGGAGCTTCAGTTTGTCCTAAAAATACAGTGGTTACTGAGTTTAAACTTTCTGCTTTAGAAGTTCCAAGAAGTTTACTTAATGCACCACCAACGACACTAACAAATTTCTGCATAATACCGAAATGATATAAGATTGCAACTAATGAACTAATAAATACGATTGGAAGTAGTGCTTGAATGAAAAAAACAAATCCCCAAGGGCCTTTTGCGTTGACTAAATCCCCAGCAACGAACTTAATTCCCTCGTAAGAAAAATTAATTAATCCTTGAACGCCATCTGCAGCGTATTTTAAACCTGCTTTTCCGGCATCCCATCGTAATACGATAAATGAAAATGACATTTGTAATGCTAGCGCGATTAAAATTGTGCGCCAATTAATAGCTTTGCGGTTGGAAGATAGTAAGAAAGCAATTGCTAATACTCCAATCACGCCGCCAATTCCCCATAAAAGATTCATGCAGTGTATGCTCCTTCCTCATAGTAAAAAAAGTGTATAAACCAGTTGTCTATACGTTTACGAATATAACATCTTAAGTAACTTATCATAATGGACATCGGAGGTCAAACGTCTAACGAAAAGTTTAAATAAAAAGAAAATTCTTTAAAAAAACACATATAAAATGATTAGACATGAAATAGGTTATGTTTTTTATGTGAAAATATACATTATGATAACGTTATGGAGTGTTTTTGTAGAATATAGTGTATGAAATAGGGAAATAGATACATTATTTTTTCGGGGATATAGGTGACATATATTAAAAAGAGCCTTCTAGTAATCTAGAAGGCTCTAAAATATAACTTAAGGTGCTTTCGTATAACCTAAGAAGTGCTTACTCCAATAAGAATTGCTTAATGAAGCGATTGCGACACCTTTATCTCCGGCTTGAATAAATGATCCGCCTCCAAGGTAAATACCCATATGAGAAGGACCTGCTTTATAAGTGTCTTTGAAATAAATTAAGTCACCTGGTTGTGGACTTGAAGTTTGTGGTAAGCTGCTCCAATATCCTGCAACACTTTGACGACTAATGTTATGACCAAATTTCTTAAATACGTGGTAGATGTAACCACTGCAGTCAACACCAGTAGCAGAAGTACCGCCCCAAACGTATGGTACGCCTTGCATTCCTTTTGCGTATGCAAGTATGGAAGAACTATCACCACTATTATTGCCTGTATTATTGTTGTTATTGTTTTGATTGTTATTTTGGTTGTCGTTAGGCTTATTATTTACAGCGCCACCAACTGGTGTTTTAGATAGGAAACGTGTTCCGATATAACCATTTTGACCGTTGTAGTTAATTTTGCTCCATCCAGAGTTTTCAGAGATTACTTGAACTTTCTGTCCTTGTGGAAGTGCGCCTATGATTCTATAATTTGTACCTTCGCCGCTACGTACGTTTAGTGCAGAAGCATTAATGTAGTAGTCACCAATTGCACCTTGATCAGGTTGTTTTGGTTGTTCAGGAGTAGCAGTGCCACCTTTAACGAATTTTACAAACTCGCTACTAACGAAGCCTGTTTTTCCTTGATAGTTTACTTTAAACCAACCGTTTTCAGATCCAACTACGTTTAATGTAGTACCATTTAACACGCCACCAATTACACTATGGTAAGCAGCAGGGCCTGTACGAACGCGTAGAGATGTTGCGTTAACAACGTAAGTACCGCCAGTTTGAACAGTTACATTATTGTTTTGTTCTTGTTTGTTATCTTGGTTGTTTCCTTGTGTAACGTTGTCGTTAGAACCGCCTTTTGTTACGTAGTCTTTGCTTACGTAAGCAGTTTGTCCTGCATAATTGATTTTGAACCAATCTTGAACTTCTCCAACAACTTGTACAACTTGTCCTTTTGTAACAGAAGCTACAGTTGTATGAGAAGTGCTAGGACCTGTACGAACACGAAGGGAAGATACATTTACTGTATAGTTTCCGCTTGCTGGTTTTACAGATTCTTGGTTGTTATTATTTGTATTGTTGTTTGAAGAACCTGCATTAGAAGAAACGCCAGATACGAATTCGCCACTTACATAACCTACTTGTCCATTATGGTTGATTTTCACCCAACCATTTTCTTGGCCGACAACGTTTAACGTTTGTCCTGCATATACACGCCCAGAAACAGAACTAGAAGTGTTAGGAGCTGTACGCACACGTAATACATCGGCAGTAACTTTATTGGTCCCACCTGTTGTACTTACATTAGAATTGCTTGCTCCATTTTTTGATACAAATTCGCCACTAACAAATCCTGTTTTTCCATTAATGTTAATTTTGAACCAACCATTTTCTTCGCCAATCACATTTAATGATTGACCGTTATAAACACGCGAGATGATGTCGTGAGAAGTACTTGATCCTGCACGAACATGTAATACGCTAGTGTTTACCGTATAAGATGAGCTGTTTGATGCGGAAGCTTGGACAGTTTGTGTAGCAGCTTTTTGTGTATTTTGTTCAGGGGCAGCTTGAACACTATCAAGTGTAGGTGCTGCTCCTCCTGCTACAGACACTGCCGCAAGACCGGCAAGGTATTTTTTCATAATTTGTCGATTCCTTTCTGTCTGTAATGTAGTGAAGAAATATTTACCAACTGTTAAAAATTCTAAAGAGCATGTCGATTACTGTCAAGACTTATGCGGGAATCTGAATATGACAAAAAGATTACAAGAAAAAATCAAGGCGTAAATTACACCTTGATTTCCATTTAAATACATATATTGAATGTAGAAAGGTTAGAAATTATTCGTGTTTAAGAAGATGACATATTGGATTGTAACAAGCTTTGAGAAAAGGATCTTTGCAACATTTTTGTGATAGGACCAACTTGACCATCTTGGATTGCAGTTCCATCAAGGTGAGTCATCGGCAAAATTTCAATCGTCGTTCCTGTAAAGAAACATTCATCCGCTTGATAAACATCGCGAATGCTAAACAGTTCTTCTTTTACCGGAATGCGAAGGGTTTTCGCTAAAGAAAGGACATATTGACGAATGATGCCATTTAAAATAAGGTGATTGGCTGGATGTGTGTATAGAGTTCCGTTTTTTATGAGAAAGAAATTAGAACAACTTCCCTCAGTTACAGTACCATTTCGTACGAAAAGAGCCTCTTTACAACCTTTACGTTCAGCTTTCGTAGCGGCTAATACATTGGGTAATAAATTTAATGATTTGATATCACAGCGTAGCCAGCGGGTATCTGGTTCTGATATAGCACGTACACCATATTCAATCCATAACGCGGGTCTTTCTTTCTTCGTAATATAGGCATAGATTGTCGGCGGGACGTCATATGAGAATGTGTGGGTACGAGCTTGTACACCACGAGATACTTGTAAATAAATCGTTCCATCTTCGTAGAAATTATTATTTTCAATTAGTTTGTAAAGCAGGATAATAAGTTCTGCTTTTGAGAAAGGGAGTGATAATTCTATTTCTTCCATGGAGCGATATAATCTTGTGATATGCGGATCTAATAAGTGAAAGTTCCCTTTATATAGGCGAATAACTTCGTAGACACCATCTCCAAACTGTAAGCCTCTTTCTTCAAGTTCTATGTACGCGCGATGTTTTGTTGTATCAATAACTGCATCATTCCATAGTACAAATTTTTCGTATGCCAATTTCTGTCCCATCCTTTCGTAAGTGCATAAGTAAAGTGAAGCTTTCATTCGGAATAAAAATCACTATAGTAATTTTTATGTGAGTACTTCTTTACATATGACGTATATGTATTTGTAAATGGTAGAGAAGTAGTAGTGATTTACAGCATTTTGTATATACAAATTCGAAAATGAGAAATAAGAATCCTGCTTTTGAATAAAAAAAAGCAACATTCTGATGGAATGCTGCACAAGGAGGGTAGCTATCTTTCATAGGGACATCGTCTTATTGAATGTTTTGTGTATGGAAACAAAACATATTGAAAGACAATTATAAGAAAGTAGAAATAAATGATTCATATATTTCTTTAAGGGATCTTATTACAGATGAGAGATAAGAAATATATAGAACCTTGCTTACATATTTTATTATAGAGATGTTTCATTAATTCTATGTGAATATTTGGTAAAGGTTATGTAATGTTAAAGTTAATGAATATAAGTGATTGTATGGAGAAATAAAAAAAAAGAGGCTGAGATTACTCAGCGCTCTTCTTTTCTTCTTTAATAGCTGTCTTTACTTCACCAGTTTTGGTCTTATTACTTTCAGAGAAGCGAAGTAAGTCACCTTCAATGATTTTGTCAGACATGTTCAATTCATTTTGGGCACGATCAATGAGTGGTTGAGATTCTTCTTTTGGTAATTGTACAACTTCGCTAGTAGTACGGTCGTAGAAAGTACTGTTCGTGTACATGTACTTATCTGTAATGAAGCTACCGTCACGAAGAACAACGAATCCTTTATTATCAGGTGAGAATACATCATGACCAAATTGAACTTGATTCGTAGAATCTACACCAAGTAAGTTTAGAATTGTTGGTTTAATGTCAATTTCACCAGTTGGTTTTGAAATTGTTTTACCTTCTTTTTGACCTGGAACGTGAATAAACATCGGTGTTTTTTGTAAGTTCATATGGTCAAATGCAGTGATTTCTTCTTTTCCTAAGAACTGTGCCATTGCACGGTTATGGTTTTCAGAAATACCATAGTGGTCACCGTAGAATACGATAACTGAGTTGTCGTAAATACCTTCTGCTTTCAGACGTTCAATAAAGTGTTTCATTGCTTCGTCTAAATAGCGAGCAGTTACCATGTAACGGTCAAATACGCCATCACCAGAATTGTATTCATCGATTAATTTCGTGCTGTCATCATAAGTGAATGGGTAATGATTTGTTAAAGTAAGGAAGCGAGTATAGAACGGTTGCTTCACTTCTTTTAACATATCGATAGATTGATCGAAGTATTCGATATCTTTTAATCCCCAATTTAATTTCGTTTCTGGCGTAATCTTGTAGTCAAGCTCGTTGTAGTAACGATCATAACCAAGTGCCGGATACATAATGTTACGGTTCCAGAATGTTGCGTTGTTCGCGTGGAATACTGATGTATGGTATCCTTGCTCACGTAAAATTTCTGGAGTTGCTGTATATTCGTTATTACCGTGTGTGAAGAATACAGCCCCACGGTCTAGTGGATACATGGAAGTATCTACTAAGAATTCAGCATCAGATGTTTTTCCTTGCCCAGTTTGATGGAAGAAGTTATCAAAGTAATAACTTTCTTTCGTAAATTGGTTTAAGAATGGTGTAACTTCTTGTCCGTTAACTGTTGCACCAATTAAGAATGTTTGTAATGACTCAAGAGAGACAACAATTACGTTTTTCCCTTTTGCCGTACCAAACATATTTGGATCTGGTTTGCTTTGCGTTGTTTTTACGTAGTTCTCTGTTTCCTGTAATTTACTACCGTCAGCAAAAGCTTTTTGTGAACTTGATTTTGCTTGTAAGCCAAGATCATACACTTGGTGTACATATAAACCTAAGTTTTTAACAAGCATAACGCGGTCGAATGAACGTGTTAATAGTTCAGGACGCTCAGCTTCTGCAAGTCCTAAGTTTGCGAAGAAAATAGCAACTGTTGACACGAAGTATAGGGAACGCATTGGGCGTGCTACACGTTCTGTCGGTGCAAAATTCTTCATCTTCTTCAATAAAATGAAGAATACAATAATATCAGCAAATGCAAGGATAATTTTGTAGTTAAACAATTCTTTCACACTAGAACCTAAACTTCCAAAGTTAGATGTTTGTCCTAGTACTGGTAAAGTAACGAAGTCATTGTAGAATCCGTAGAACATTACGTTACCAACAAGAACGATTGTTAAAACAAAATTAATTCCAAGTGCTATATAGTTACGTTTTTTCCCTTTTGCAAATAATGCAAGACCAACAAGCAGTAATGATGCTGCTAATGGGCTAAGGAATAAAATGAATTCTTGCATGAAAGATTCAAGTTTTAAATCAAAGCTTGTGCGTGTAATAAGATAAGTCTTCAGCCATAAAGCTAAAGCTACGAATACAGTGAAACGCACATTTTGAAATTGTGATTTCAAGGTTTCTTTCATTCATTTCCACCCTTTCTCTATCAGGCTTGGTCGATTTTGGAGCGAAAAATGCTAAAATAAAAAATACATAGTTTTCTTGGCCATAATTAGAGGTTCTATATTCACCCATATACGACTATAACTATGCATACCCTTTTGGTTTCTTGTGCTGCTCATAAGCATAACGTCATTTCTGTATTATACAACAAAATTCATTTCTGAGAAACACTATAACATTTTACATTTTTTGTATAAGATTTGTCACTACCAGAGAAAACTTTAACATTCGTTTATATGTCCGTCAACTAGAAAATATAACAAAGGTAGAGCAGAATGTTAAGTGAAAGTGAAAATTTTCTTGTTGAGAAATAAGAAATGACAATGGGTGAGTGGTTATCTAGAAACCTATTATATGAAGGAAAGTATGTAAAAATTAACGAACACTTGTTCTTTTTTCGTTTGTTTGTTACAATGAAAGTTCATTGATAGATTATGTGTAATTTTGATGAACTTTTACTGATAACATATTGTAGCTTATTTCTTTAAAAAAATAGGGAGGCTTTTACATGGAACAAAAATTTTCAGTTGAAGCGTTTTGGAAGAAAGCAAAACATGTTGCAAAGCAAGCGGGACAGTCGGTCATTTATGCAAGTTTATTATTGTTTTATGTTTTGCAAAGACCTGATGTTCCAAAGCGAGTGAAAATTATTGTGATTGGAGCACTTGCTTATTTTATTGCACCAATTGATGCCATCCCAGATTTCATTGCTGGAGTTGGTTATACAGATGATTTAGGGGCGTTAATGGCTGCTCTATTACAAGCGTCGTTATACGTCAATGAAGAGGTGAAAGATAAGGCACGAGTGAAGTTGGCAGAATGGTTTGGTTCGGATATAGACACATCCTTTATCGATCAGAAATTAGATCAATAGGTGAGAACTGTCATATGGTGACAGGGCGAACGTAAGCGAGGAAGTGCATTATGCCATCAGGAAAAACGCATACGAAAATAAACTTAATATCCCTTCCGGTTGTTTTGTTTATGCTCTTTTCGTATGGATTAACAAACTTGGATTTTTTATTAACTTTTGCAATTGGCTTTTTAGTAGGTACTTCATTTTTAACGCCGGATTTAGATACATATAGTAATGCGTATAATAAATGGGGGTTCCTACGTATATTTTGGTATCCGTATAAGAAGGTCATGCCGCATCGATCCTTCTTTACACATACAATTATACTTGGTGATGTGATTCGTATTGCATACATGTTAATTGTGTTTTCTCCGTTTTTATTCCTATTAAATGTAATCGCGCTTGATGGGAATTTAATAGAAATTGCGAAGGAACATGAAGTTGAAATTGTAACGTTCATAATGGGAATTATTGTAGCAAGTACCCTTCACATTATAGCGGATAAAGTGAATACGCGCCGCAAAAAAATGATGAGAAAAAAGAAGAAACGCAGAAGATAAAAAAAACGTCCCAAAAGGTATTTTGGGACGTTTTTTTTCTTATTAAAAGATTGTCGTATCGCCGATAAAACTTCATTTATTATGATGCATACTGTTTTAATCAAACGTTTGTTTAAACTTAAGCTTTCAGTACTTTAATACCTTTTACGATGTTCCAAATAAAGTAGTATAAGCTAATGATTCCGCAAATACATAAGACAATCATTGTACCGATGCCCAGTGTTACATCCGGTTGATCAGATCCAAGACCCATAATTCCTAAAATAGTTACGCCAATGAATGTAGCGATACTTGGGATAATGTGTGTCCATAGAGCACGTTTTGCATGTGGTTTCGTTTCCGCATCGCCCACAATCCACACAATAATAGGGAATAAGATAGGGGCAAATAATACACTAAAGTATGATAAAGCTGCTAATATTTTGTTTCCGTTCATATATATCACCTCATAAATAATGTCCGTTGTTATACTATTATTATGCAATAGTTTTGGCAAGCTTTCTATCGATGAACATTACAAGAACATGACGATTTTGTAAGATTTTTTCGTTAAATAATAAAATTTTCAAAAAAATCTTTTTAAATAGAAATTGTTATGGTACAGTATAAATGAAAGTTATTGAAAACGTTTTCTTAAACGTTTTTTTATTTTTAGGCTTAAAGGTATGATGACCTGATAGTCTATTGATAAGGTTATTCTATTTAAAAGGGGATTCTTTAGGGGGAGAGAACAATGAACACATGGACACAAGTTTATGATCCGTTCGGAAACATTTGGATTTCGGCAGCGGTCGCACTTATTCCGATTATCTTTTTTTTCTTAGCTTTAGCAGTTTTCCGCATGAAGGGGTATGTGGCAGGATTAATTACAGTTGTACTTACAATTTTAGTTGCGTTATTCGCTTATAAGATGCCGTTCACGATGGCGATGGCAGCGACGGGATATGGTTTCTTATACGGACTATGGCCAATTGCTTGGATTATCATTATGTCGGTATTTTTATATAAAATATCTGTGAAAACAGGTCAATTCGATGTGATTCGTGCATCTGTATTATCCATTACGAATGACCATCGTTTACTCGTTATTTTAATCGGTTTTTCATTTGGAGCATTTTTGGAAGGGGCAGCAGGATTTGGTGCACCAGTAGCGATTACCGCAGCGCTTCTTGCAGGTCTTGGGTTAAATCCTTTATATGCAGCGGGTCTTTGTTTAATCGCAAATACGGCACCGGTAGCGTTCGGAGCGATGGGAATTCCGATTACAGTTGCTGGACAAGTAACAGGTATTGATCCGCATAAAATTGGACAAATGGCTGGGCATCAATTACCGTTCTTATCATTATTTGTTCCGTTCTTTATCGTATTTTTAATGGATGGATTTAAAGGAGTAAGACAAACATGGCCGGCTCTATTTGTAGCAGGTAGTTCATTTGCAATTACGCAGTTCATTACAGCGACGTTCTTAGGACCAGAACTTCCGGATATTACGTCGGCACTTGTAAGTTTAGTGAGTTTATCGCTATTCTTAAAAGTTTGGCAGCCGAAAGAAATCTATCAGTCTAAAGAAGCAAATAGTGAAGTAGCAGCAACGGCGATATCTATGCCGAAACTAACGGTAGGAAAAGTAGTAAAAGCATGGTCTCCATTCATTATTTTAACTGTGATGGTAGTCATTTGGAGCCAAAGTTTCTTTAAAGCATTATTTGCTCCAGGCGGTGCTTTGGAAAGCCTTGTGTTTAAGTTTGAAGTTCCAGGCTTACACAATTTAGTAATGAAAGCAGAGCCAATTGTAAATAAACCGACGCCTTATGAAGCAATCTTGAAATTAGATATTTTATCAGCGACGGGAACAGCAATTTTAATTGCTTGTATCATTTCTATCTTTATTTTGAAAATGAGTGCAAAAGATGCAGTAGTAACATTTAAAGAAACGTTAAATGAGCTTAAGATGCCAATTCTATCTATCGGATTCGTATTAGGATTCGCGTTTATCGCAAACTATTCTGGTCTATCTTCTACATTAGCATTAGCACTTGCAGGAACTGGCGGACTATTCCCGTTCTTCTCACCATTCCTAGGCTGGATCGGTGTATTTTTAACAGGATCCGATACGTCAGCGAATGCACTGTTCTCGAATTTACAAGCGATTACAGCGCAGCAAGTCGGTGTATCTGAAGTACTTCTCGTTGCAGCAAATACAACGGGCGGTGTAACAGGAAAAATGATTTCACCGCAATCGATTGCAATTGCTTGTGCAGCAGTTGGACTTGCTGGAAAAGAATCAGATTTATTCCGCTTTACAGTGAAGCATAGTTTATTCTTCGTAATTATTGTTGGTATTATGACGTATGTACAGGCATATTATTTAACGTGGATGATTCCATAAACAACAAAAGAAATAAACTTTGCATTTTTCAGATTATCGTGTATGATGGGAAAGTATTGAAAATTAAATCAGTGATAAACTAGGGGTGCCTAACGTATGCGTAGGCTGAGAGAGAAGCGTGTGAACTTCTTAACCCTTTGGACCTGATCTGGCTCGTACCAGCGTAGGGAAGTTAACGGCTTTACATAATGATGTCTTTATGAGCCAGGTCCTTATTTTTTTATGGACCTGGCTCTTTTTATTTTGGCATACGCTGGCCATATCTTGTCCTTGTCACGTACAGGGGGGCAACAAAGGTTATGAAACAGTCTGTTTCAGCTGAGCAAATTGAATTGAAATCGAGTTTACCAGGAAGTAAGAAAGTGTATGTGGATGGACCACGCGCTGGTATGAAAGTGCCGATGCGTGAGATTGAACAAAGCGAAACGAACGGTATTCCGAATCCGCCAATTCGTGTATATGATACGAGCGGTCCTTATACAGATCCTGCGTATAAAGTGGAACTGGAAAAGGGATTGCAGGCGCCGCGCCACTCTTGGATCCTGGAGCGCGGAGATGTAGAAGCATACGAAGGGCGCGAAGTAAAACCAGAGGATGACGGTGTGAAAGTGGCTTTGAAACATACGCCTGTTTTCCCGCAAATGGATCGTCAGCCGCTTAGAGCAAAGCAAGGGGCAAACGTTACGCAAATGCATTATGCGCGTAATGGCATCATTACGTTTGAGATGGAATATGTTGCGATTCGTGAAGGAGTAGAGCCTGAGTTTGTTCGTAAGGAAATCGCGGAAGGTCGTGCCATTTTACCAGCGAATATTAACCATCCGGAAGCAGAACCGATGATTATCGGCCGTAACTTTCACGTGAAGGTCAATGCAAATATCGGAAACTCTGCTGTATCTTCTTCTATTGCAGAAGAAGTAGAGAAGATGACGTGGGCAACGCGTTGGGGTGCGGATACGATTATGGATTTATCTACAGGTAAAAATATTCATACGACGCGTGAGTGGATTATTCGTAACGCGCCTGTACCAGTTGGAACTGTACCGATCTATCAAGCGCTGGAAAAAGTAAACGGAATTGCAGAAGATTTAACGTGGGAAGTGTATCGTGATACGTTAATTGAGCAGGCGGAGCAAGGTGTGGATTACTTTACGATTCACGCGGGCGTATTACTTCGTTACATTCCGATTACTGCAAAGCGTACGACAGGTATCGTTTCGCGTGGTGGTTCAATTATGGCACAGTGGTGTTTATTCCATCATAAAGAAAACTTCTTATACACTCATTTTGAAGAGATATGTGAAATTATGAAGCAGTATGATGTTTCGTTCTCTCTTGGAGATGGATTACGTCCAGGTTCGATTGCAGATGCAAATGACGAAGCACAGTTTTCTGAGCTTGAAACACTTGGTGAATTAACGAAGATTGCTTGGAAACATGATGTGCAAGTGATGATTGAAGGACCTGGGCATGTACCGATGCATTTAATTAAAGAGAATATGGAGAAAGAGCTTGATATTTGTCAGGGCGCGCCGTTCTATACACTGGGGCCGTTAACAACAGATATTGCACCAGGTTATGACCATATTACATCGGCAATTGGAGCGGCGATGATTGGCTGGTTTGGAACGGCGATGCTTTGTTATGTAACGCCGAAAGAACATTTAGGTTTACCGAATAAAGATGATGTTCGCACGGGGGTTATTACGTACAAAATTGCTGCACATGCAGCTGATCTTGCGAAAGGGCACAAAACGGCTCATCAGCGTGATGATGCACTTTCAAAAGCTCGCTTTGAATTCCGTTGGCGCGATCAATTTAATTTATCTTTAGACCCTGAACGTGCGATGGAATATCACGATGAAACATTGCCAGCAGAAGGTGCGAAAACGGCTCATTTCTGTTCAATGTGTGGACCGAAGTTTTGTAGTATGAGAATTTCACATGATATTCGTGAATATGCGAAAGACAACGATTTAGAAACGACAGAAGCAATTGAAAAAGGGATGAAAGAGAAAGCGAAAGAATTTAAAGACACCGGTAGTCATTTATACCAATAACACGTTACACCTCTTTACTTGATTGATCACACTGTAGTACCTAACTTAAATATAGAAGAAGCCCCCTTTGCTAAGACGGTAGCAAAGGGGGCTTCTATTTTCTATAAGGCGAAGAATAATTGTACCCAGTAGTATAAGAGGAATAATGTGACGGCTGTTGTGAGTGGGATTACGATGAGAGATACGCTTAAATAATCTTTCCATTTCACTTTAATTTTGTTTTGTCTTAGGATATACATCCAAATGAGGGAAGCTAGCGTACCGATTGGTAATAATAGTGAACCGATGTCACTACCAATGATATTTGCGAGATAGATAGTTTTTAATGTGACTGGATCTAGGCCCATTTCTGTTAACGTAATGGTACCAATCATAAGTGCAGGGTGATTATTAAAGACGTTAGAGAGGATAGATACAAGTCCGCCCATTGCAAAGCTAGCATAGAGTAGATGCTGACTTACAACTGGTTCGAGCCAACTTACAAGCGCCGCTGTTAACCCTGCATTGTGAAGACCGTAAATAATGACATACATAGAGAATGCGAAAATTAAAATGTGCCACGGTGTCTTTCTCAAAATGTCGACAGGATTTGTTCGTAAGTAGTACCATCTCCAGATGAGAAGAACGAGTGAACCGAGTACAGCAACAATTTCGATTGGAATCGATAAGAAGGATGCAACGAATAGAAGACAGCGCATAAGAAAGACGAAACCTAATACTTTTAACATGAATTTTGTACGTTTTTGTTTCGTATTAACAGAATTTGTTCCTTTAAGTGGATGGAAGTTTTTTGTGAAGAAAATCTCTTCAATGTCATAAGAAGAAACAGGTAATTTTTTCGGAAGCTTTTTCTTTAACACTGTATACATGAGCCATGACATAAATAATAAACCTAGTGTTGCAGGTACAAACATCATAGCAGTATGCATGTAAAGAGTCATATTCACGATATTTAATGCGATTAAGTTTACGATATTACTTACACCAATTGGTGCACTAGATGCAGTAGCGATTAAAGCACCACTTAATAAATAAGGAATTTGTTGATGTGGTTTTAATTGAAGGTTTTTTAGAAGTAGAATTAAAATTGGAGTTGTAATTAAAATACTACCGTCGTTATTAAATAAAAGAGTCATAAGAAAACATAATAATTGAATATACCAGTATAGACGGCGACCAGAGCCTTTTGCTAAATTTGCAAGTTTCGCTGCGGACCAGTGGAAGAAGCCGAAGCTTTCTAATATAACCGCCATAACGATGGTCGCTAATATTGTTATAGAGGCACCGCCAATTTTACTAATAATATCTATGACGTCTGGTCTTGATACAAGTCCAGTAATCAGGATAATGCCAGCGCCAATTGCTGCCGGCCAAGCCTCATTTAAGCCACGGGGTCGCCAAAAGATAACGATCATCGTTAAGAAGAATACAATAATAGTAATCCATATTTCAATGCTCATATTTTACCTACCTTTCTACTTTTCCTTAAACCAATGTAGCTTGTCTCAAGGTCTGTATTGGTAGTATATTCAGCAAAAAATAAGAAGAACTAGGCATATAATGGAATGAAGTGAATATGTGTTTTTCAAGCGAAAGGACAAGTGTCACGAATAGTGAAATAACTATTATGAGAGGAGTCTATAAATTAGAGTGGCAGTAAGATAGTAAATGAAATTTATATGGGCGATTATGGAGATATATTGGTGCAACTTAAAATATATCAGCCATTATGGAAATATATCAGCGCAACTCAAAATATATTAGCGATTTTTAAAATATATCGACTTATCGACAAAACATGACAAAAGGAGTCTGTTCCAAAATGCCTTTTGGAACAGACTCCCCCGAATATATTATTTTTCCTTCAAAAAAGTTCGATCCTTCAAGAATAAATTCCAGAAGAAAATAAATCCTGGTAGTAAAATTGCGATTCCAATTGCGTATAGGATAAGCAATGCATAGAATGTTTCTGTCGTTGTAAAACTTGTAAATACAGTTACATCAGGATAAATAATATAAGGTAAATGCGCGACACCGTAAGCGTAACTTGCAAATGCATATTGAGCGATGACTGCTAAAACGGCAATGCGAGGGTATCCTAGTGTGCCATACTTCTTGTTTGTCCACCAAAGAGAAGAGTATCCGATAACGAATAAAACGATAGAAACTGTAAACCATGGGAATTGCTTTATTAGTCCTTGCATAAGCCAGTGTGTTTCCGGATCCATTACAACAAGGGCGATAATCGCCGTAACGAGTGTTGCAGGACCGAGGATGATGGCGTTTCTTCTATAAATTCTATACGAATCTTCTGAACCTTGCTCTCTCGCAAAATCAGCAAGAAAGAGAGAGGAGAGAAATAGTTCCGAAGTTAGCCCAAAGAGCATATAGCAGTAGATAACGGGGCTAGAAAGAAGTTTTCCATACAGGAGTACTTCTTTTCCTTCAGAGATTGTAATATAAGCCCCCTCTGTAACGGGTAAAACGGTAATTAATAAGGCTGGAATTAAGAGCCCAGTAATACCTGAAATCACCCGAAGGAGGAATTGATACTTTGGCAGAGAGTAAGCAAATACCATGAATGTACTGCGAATTGCAATGAGTATTAAAATTAACATAACTGGCACGAACATCACTGTCGCAAGGGTGAAAGCAGCTTTCGGAAAGAAACCGAGAAAAGCGACAACGACAAAAACGAGAAATGTATTTGTTACTTCCCAAGTTGGTGATAAGTATCGATTGGCAAGTTTGGCAGCGAGCGTTGGATGTTTTGCGTATACCATGCCCCAAAAACCTGCTCCAAAATCGATGGACCCTAATATACTGTATACGAAAATAAGAGCCCATAAGATGATGATTGCAATACTTTCCTCATGCACGAGAATCGCCTCCTTCGTGATGTAAATCATTTGTAAGCGGATGTTTCTTAAAGAATGTCCGTAGTACAAAAACTGTTAAAATGCCGAGTCCAATATATAAAATGATGAATAGAATAAATAAAGGACCGACAAAATCAGCGCGTGTAGAAGCGTCGACTGTCCGTTGCATACCATAAATGGTCCACGGTTGACGACCACTACAGCTGAAAATCCACCCGAATTCAATACCGAGCATCATAATTGGTCCACATGCTGCAGCTCCCCAAAGAAGCCACTTCGGTAATTCTGCACCTTTTTTTCGGTAAACAAAGTACCAATATAAGAGGGCGATTGCTGCAACTGCAAAAGTAAAGGCAGCGGTGCCGACCATTAAGTTGAATAGTGTATGTGTGTAAAATGGTGGCCATGTTTCTTGTGGGAATTCCTTTAGTCCTTTTACGACGGTGCTAGGGTCGAGTCCCACTAGTAGGCTAAGCATGTTCGGAATTTCTAGTGCATAGTTTAGTTCAAGTGTGTTAGGGTCTACAACTCCGCCAATGGATAACGGTGCATGTGATGTCGTTTCAAATAAAGCTTCAGCAGATGCCAGTTTTTCAGGGGAATGCTTATGTAAGGCAATTGCCGATTCGTGTCCCGAAAGCCACATCGTAGCACCTGTAATAAATGTCACGACGAGTCCTAACAGTAGTCCCTTTTTATGATAAGCAATTTCACGTTTACTTAAGTTCTTCTTTAATAATTTAAATCCAGCGATAGAGGCAATGACGGCAGCTCCAGTTGCATAGGCTGTAATCACAACGTGGAATGCGCTTGTACCAAAACTCGGATTAAAGAAAGCTTTCCATGGATCAACGTTAAAAACTGATCCATCTGGCCCCATTGAAAAGCCTGCGGGTGTATTCATCCATGTATTTGCTGATGTAATAAGCACGGCAGATGCCGTGGCACCAATCATGACGAAGAATAGCGAGATTAATCTCATGAATGGAGGTAGTTTGTCAGCTGCATATACATAAATAGACATGAACAACGCCTCTAAAAAGAAGGCGAAAATCTCAATTTGAAAGGGAACAGAAATAACCTGCCCAACAATTTTGGCAAAACCAGGCCAAAGAAGTGAGATTTGCACACCAACAATTGTTCCAGTTGGAATTGCTACACCGAGAAGGATGGCAAAAGCCTTCGTCCATCTTTTCGCCATAATGGCGTAATCGGAATCTTTCTTCCAGTGATAGAGTATTTCACTTATAAAAATCATTAATGAAAGTCCGACACCAAGTGTTGCAAAGATAATGTGAAATGCTAATGAAGAACCAAAAAATGCTCTTGCTAATGTTACCGTATCCATATGTAAACTCCTCTTCTTTTTGCCATTATTTTCTGATTGAATTGGAAGATTTATTCAGAAAAACTACCAAAAATATATATGTATTTAAAAAGTGGATATGGTAATATAATGTTTGAATATTCTAAATAGAAAGAAGTTAATTTTTAATAATATTTTGTTTGTTTTTTAGTAAGGAATATTTTATAATCTTTTATGCGAACATAAGTTCTGTTTTTCGAGGTGAAGAAGTTTATGTGAAATGGAGAGGATGTTTTATGTATCCTGAAGTCATTAAAAAGATGGCATTTTCAAAAGAGCATAGAGATTTATTATTGAAGCTGTATAATAAAGAGATTACGCGTCGTGAATATGATCGACTTGTGGCATCGCTATATAGACCTTCTAAAGAGGCTTGTGAGGGATAGAGGCAAGGGAGACAATCTAATAGATTGTCTTTTTTAATTTTACGTATGTTCTGGTAAAATTAAGGTTAGCCTTATTAGGGAGGTGAAAAGATTGCGGAAACGTTTATATATAGGGATTGGAGTTATTCTCTTAATCGCTTTAGGTGGCATTGTATTTTGGTCAGCTTTGCAAGGAAACCGTACGGAACATTTTATTTTAAGACATATGGTAAATGAAAATGGGACGCTTGCTACATATCCTTTAGGGGATACAAAGGCAGGTACGGGTGAAGCGAAGGGCCGTGAAGCTTTATCAGAATCGGCAGGACTGTGGCTACAATATACATTGGATAAAGACGATCAAGCGTTATTCGATGAACAAGTTAAGGTTATTCAAAATAACTTTGTACATAAGGACCAAATTGTTTTATGGAAAATCTCTGAAAAGGGAGAAATGCAGTCAGCTACAAATGCACTTATAGATGATCTTCGTATTATAGAACAATTATATCGCGCTTATGAAATGTACAAGGAAGAGCGTTATAAAAACTTGGCAGATCAATTGAGTGACGCTGTAATTCGTTATAATAAGAAAGATAATTATTACGTTGATTATTATGATGCAGATGCAGGGAAACAAAATAATTTTGCAACAACATCATACTTAAATCCGCACGCATTCTCGTATATGAAAAAGTATGGGAAAGTTTCTGATCAGCAATATCAGGACGTGGTTCAATTTTTAGCGGATTACCCAAGGCATGGCTGGGCATTCCCGAAAGAGTATAAAGAAGATGGTACTTTTACGTACGATAAAGAAGTGAATCTTATTGACCAATCATACGTTGCATATCATCGTAGTTTAGGTGGTCTTTCATCAGATGCTTACATGGAATTTATAAAGAAAAAATTCCAGGAGGATGGAAAGCTATACGGTCGTTACAATTTAGAAACGAGAAAACAAACTGTGAATTATGAATCGCCAGCTGCATACGGACTAACGATCTTGTACGTACTACAAACAGGTGATACAAAGTTTGCAAAGGAATTATATGATCATATGGCCACATTCCGAAATGACAATATATTTAGTAGATATTACGGTGGATACGTAACAGGCGAAAATAATAATACGCACATTTTCGATAACGTATTGCCGCTTTTAGCGGAAATGGAATTGGAGAAGAGTAAGAAATAGAAGGTGCTATCCTCTGGAGGTGGCACCTTTTATTTTTTACTAAGTCGATATAATTTTACGTTCTAATATTGGAGAAGTAGTCAATTACGAATCTACGGAATTGCTGAGCGGTTTTTGATAAGTAGCGTTTCTTCGACCAACTCAATCCGATAGTTCGCTCGCAATTTGGTTCAATAATACGTAACTTATTTAATGCTAAAGTAGAGTTTTTTAATAAAGTTAAACTTGGGACAAACGCGATGCCGAGACCTTGCTTAATAAGGTCGCTAATCACGGTTGGTTCATCTACTTCAAAAGCGATATGTGGAGTGAAGCCAGCTTCTTTACAAAATTCATCTGTTAAGTGCCGAAATCCGTAACCAGTGTTCATACTAATAAATGGTTCGTCTTTTACTTCATGCAGATGGATACTTTCGCGTCCTGATAAACGATGACCTGAAGGGACGACTAAGAAAATTTCTTCTGTAATAAGTGGTTCCCACATAATTTCCTCGCCTTCAATTGGCACAGAAGAAATGCAAAAGTCAATTTCTATATTATCTAGTTGTCGCTTCATAGAAGGAGTAGATGCGAGAAATTGCTGGAATCGAACGTTAGGATGTTCTAGTAAAAAAGAGCCGAGTAGTTCTGGTAATATTCTCGGGATAGAAACTGCCAGTGTAATAGAGCTTTGTTGTAATTCAGCTAAATCTTGAATTTCTCGTTCGCCTTCACTTAATTCATGAAAAATGCGCTCTACTCGTTTTAAAAATACTTTTCCAAAAGAGTTTAATGTAATCTGTCGACCTTGGCGATCAAATAAAGGGACGCCTAAGTCCTTTTCTAATCTAGCAATTGTTTTGCTGAGCGAAGGTTGTGCGATATGCAATTCTTCAGCGGCCTTTGTCATATGCTCTAATCGTGCGACTGTCTGAAAGTATTTTAGTTGAAGAAGTTCCATATTGACTCTCCTTTCTATAGACCAAAAGGAATGAATTGATAATTAAAGATGTATTATACAGTATGGAAAGTGACGTGTATAGTAAATCTGTTAAACCATTCGAAGGGTGTTAAATTAGAAGAGGAGTATGTTTCATGAAAGGAATTCAACTTATATTTAAAGATTGGAAAGCGATGTGGCACCATAAACATGGACGTATCGCTTTAATTTTTTTATTAATCGTTCCGTTAATTTATTCAGGATTCTTTTTAGCTGGATATTGGGATCCGTACGGACGATTAGATAAATTACCTGTTGCGGTTGTGAATCTAGATAAGGGTGCTGCGATGGATGAAAAAACAATTCATGCAGGAGAAGATTTTGTCAAAAATTTAAAAGAGAATAAGGAACTAGCTTTTCATTTCGTATCAGAAAAAAATGCTGATGAAGGGCTAAAAGAAGATAAGTATTATATGGTTGTTACGATTCCGGAGGATTTCTCTAAAAAGGTAAGTACACTTATGGATGAGAAACCAGAGCCAGCGCAGCTTCAGTACAAAGTAAATCCGGGTAAAAACTTTGTAGCAGCTCAAATTGGAACGACAGCTGTGGAAAATATGAAAACAAAAATTTCAAATAGTATTACGAAATCTTATACAGAAGGTGTCTTTTCAAAGTTTCAAGACTTGGCACAAGGGTTAAGTGATGCAAGTGATGGCGCTAAGAAGTTACATGAAGGAACGACAGATGCAAGAAATGGAGCAAATGAGCTTGCAGATGGTATTCATCGTTTAAGTGACGGGACATCAAAAGTGAAAGAGGGAAGTGAAAAACTTGCTTCTAGCCAATCTGCCTTAACGGGGGGAGCGAATGAGCTGAGTGAAGGATCGACATCACTTCATCGTGGTATGGAGTTATTAGCACAAGGTGAAAAAACTTTACAATCAGGAGTTAGTGAATTAAGTGCTGGTACAAATGAATGGGTGAGCGGAAGTGAGAAGCTTGCTGAAGGGCAAGTAAAAGCTGAGGGTGCAGCTAATAGTGTAAAACAACAATTAGAAGAGTACGTGAAAAGTCATCCGGAAGTGCAGCAAGACCCTGCTTTTCAAAAGATCATTGCTACTTCTAATGGATTAGCTAAAGCAACAAACGCTTTAAATGGTGGCCAACAACAATTGACACAAGGTGCGAAGAAGCTTGCTGACGGTCAGAATAAGATTGAAGAAGGTATGAATACATTCGGAGTTAAGTTAAGCGAAGCTACTGCTGGAACGAAAAAGATAGCAGATGGTGCTGCGAATGTAGCTGGCGGATTTACGAAATGGGGAAATGGATTTACATCATTACAAGAAGGTGTAAATCACCTTGTGAGTGGCGGAACAGAGCTGAATCATGGTGCTGATAAGTTAACGAACGGACTTGTTAAACTTGACGATGGTGCGAAAGAACTTTCTACGAAATTGGGAGAGGGCGCAGAGAAGATAGCGGATGTTCGTAATGATGATGCACGCAATACGATGTTCTCAGAGCCAGTTCAATTAGTGAAGTCGACAGTTTCTGATGTGCCTAACTACGGTTCAGGCATTGCACCATACTTTTTATCACTGGCATTTTATGTTGGCGGAATTATGGCATCGAATATTTTACCGCTTGGTCGTAGACAAAATATGAAAGTAAGCGGAACAGTACATTTTATTAATAAACTAGGCTTGGTATATGTAATTGGACTTATTCAAGCGTTATTAGTGGATGTGGTTGTGCTAGGTGTTATGAAATTAGAAGTTGCAAGTGTGCCACTCTTTGTTTTATCAAGTATCATTATTTCTTTTACGTTCATGACATTTATTCTTATGCTAGTAACGGTATTTGGTCTTGTTGGAAAGTTCTTAGCAGTAACGCTTCTCGTCCTGCAATTAGCAACGAGCGGGGGTACTTTCCCAGGAGAATTAAATATAGCTGTTCTTAGCAAAATTGGACAGTTTCTCCCAATGTCCCATTCTCTTAGAGGATTACAAGATGTTATCTCTTTAGGAGATTGGTCACAATTACAAATGCAAATTTTAATATTGTTATGTTACCTCGTTGTTGCCGGCGGAATTTCTTGGATCACGAGTCATATACAACATAGGGAAACGAATGCAGAACAAGTTTCTTAAAATGAAAGAAGCTATCCGATTTTTTCGGATAGCTTCTTTTTTATTTTCGCTCCATTACCGCAAAGTAATTGTTTTCATGATCAGCAAAGTTAAATGCTCTACCAGTAGGTAAATCTACAACTTGTCCAACTGTAACACCTTTCTCAGAAAGATCTTTATACAGTTGATCTAAGTTATTAGCGAAGAACATAAGTGAAGGAGTACCTAAGTTTAATTCAGGTTGCATCTTCGCAATTAACGCTTTATCGTGAAGGACGATGCTTGTTCCTGCTTCTTTTGCTGGCGCAATTTCAATCCAGCGAAACCCTTGTCCGTTATTTTCTTCCGCAATAATTTGGAATCCTACTGTCTCAGTCCAAAATTGTACTGCTTCATCTTGATTATTTACATATAACATAATTTGTCCAATTTGATTAATCATAGGTGTGTCCTACTTTCTTTTCTTGTATGGAATTCTATTATATCAAAGATATGGTTTGAATACTTTTTCATGATTTTTTCGAAGTACAATCTTCGCCCATTTCACATTCGTCGTAGGAGAAGGGCCTGTAATCCACGTATGAAGTGGTAGTGTACTGCAAATGACCATTGCTGAAATTGAGATTGTGGCCGTTATTGTAAATAATAATAGACTATATAATATTGTGTTTTCTTGCAGTGTGAATAAAGAAAGAAATTTTGTACATAGTTGCAAGAAGAAAAAGTGAGCTAAATAAGCACCGTACGTGTAATTCCCGATAAATCGTAAAGCTTTATATAAAAAACCGCGTCGCTGTACGATTGTAATAGAAAGCACGTAAAGTATAATAATTTCGCATACGATATATAGAAACATAGACGGTTTTAAATAAGTCGAAACGGTTAAATGAATAGAGTTTGCTCCGTAAAAACTAAACAACTCATAATTGATGAATAAAAATAAGATAAAAAATAATATTGTGATAAGCGGGATATGTTTCATGACAAATATACGCCAAGTTTTTAGTGCGACAGCAGCGATTCCTCCCATGACGAAATAGAACGAGTAGAAGAAGAAGGAACGATCTGTATAATGTAAAATGGTTGAGCTAGTCAATTTCTCTCCATTAAAAATGTAGTGAGAAGAAAACCACATTAATAAGAAATATAGACAAGCAAAGATGGTCATATATTTATATATGTCTTTTTTATTTTCGGTTCGTTTTTGAAACCAATAAAATAGTGTGCACAGTAAAGGGAACAATAAATGAATTTGGAACATCATAATCACATACCAAAGATGGGGTGCGGCTGTTCCGAGTAATAAACTTTTTATTCCGCTTTGTAGTGTAATCATATCGTTTGTTGTTAATAAGTAAAGAATAGACCAGAAGAAATAAGGAATGAGTAAATGTGCGGCTTTTTCAGAAATATATTCTTTGTATACTAATTGCTTCGTATAGTGACGAATTAAATGAAATCCAACGATAAATATGAATGCAGGTGCCGAAAATTTTGCAAGGTTGAATAGCATGCCCATAATGAGGGATTGCTCAAGTAAAACATTTCCTTGATTCATTGTATATAATAACGAACTTTGCAAAACGACAGCAAGGAATGCAATGCTTTGCAAAACTTTAAATTCTGGTGCGCTTTGTGTCATTGTTTCCATCTCCTTTTCCATACATGATTATAGTACGGAAAATGGATAATGAATGTGGAATGTTTGTGAAGATTTTAACAAATTTGTGGCGGAAGGAGATATCAACGATTTTTCGGATATATCTGTTATAACTTCAAATATATCAACGATTTTTCGGATATATCTATTATAACTTCAAATATATCAACGATTTTTTCAATATATCGACTTATCAACAAATAACGAAAAAAAGAGGATGCTCCAAACGAGCATCCTCTTTCTATTTATTAAGCAAATTTGTTTTTGATCCAGTTCTTACCTTCTACAAGGCGAGCTGTCATTACGGCACAAGCGTTATCTCCTGTTACGTTTAACACTGTTGCAGGAGGATCAATGATTGTACTAATGGCTGCGATAATTGGCAATGCTTCTGGCGGGAAGCCGTATAGAGAAACGATTAACATTTCACCAATCATACCACCGCCTGGAATAGCACCCATTACTGTTCCTACTAATAGAGAAACAACAAGTGCGATTGCTAATGTTTTCGGTCCTTCGAATTCCATGTTGAAAATACCGAATAAGAAAGCAATTTTTAATACGCCACCTAAAACAGATCCATCTTTATGAAGTGTAGATCCAAGAAGGACAACTGTTTCACGAACGTCAGAAGAGATACCCATCTTCTTCGTTGCTTCCAAGTTCGCTGGAATACTAGCAGCACTACTACAAGTTGCTAGTGATGTAACTGTAGGAGAGACCATGTTCTTCCAAAAAATTTGTACACCTTGCTTGCGACCCGCAAGGTAGGCATAGAACGTGAAGAATACAAAGAAGTAAATGAGAGACGCTGGATAGTATACCATTGCTGCTCGGAAGTAAGTTCCAAGAAGTTGTGGTCCGAATTCACCAACTAATGCCGCGAAGTAAGCAGCAAGTCCGATTGGAGCGTAGTACATAATGAAAGATACAACTTTCATTGAAATTTCTGCACCAGCTTGTAAGAATGTAGCGAATGGCTTTCCTTTTTCACCAACTGCTGAAGTTGCAACCCCCATTAAAATAGAGAAGAAAATAAGAGCTAACATATTTTCACGAGATAGTAACTTCGAAAAATCAGATACTGTTATAATACCAACAATTTGATCCGCAACACTAACAGCTTTTTCAGCTTTATCAGGCTGCGTTAGTTCTAATATAACCCCTTGTGCTGGCGGGAATACTTTCACGACAATAATCATAAAAATAGCAGCTAAAATACTTGTAAATAAGAAAGTCCCAGCCATACTAGACATAATTTTACCGAAACGTTTTAATCCATCCATATTAGCAATAGATGACGCGATGCTAAAGAACACTAGAGGTACAACAATCGTAAACATTAAGTTTAAGAAAATGTCACCAAGCGGCTTTAAAGCAACTGCATCGGCACCCATGAAATAACCAATGAAACCACCAATTAGGATAGAAGATAATAAAATAAGTGGAAAGCGATATGCCTTCATAAATATATCCTCCTATCAATTAAAAAAATCATACTGAATTATTATAGCGAGTTAGAGTCCTCTTTACTAGGAGAATAATGATAGATGGAATAGCGTGAAAACCGAGAAATTTTTGTTTTTAAGCTCGGCATACAGCAGGAAATCTAGACATATATATTTGTAACCTAGTGGTGGCAAAGGATGCACCGTAACTTAGGTTTGGAAAAAGGGGGAGGGAAAAGGGATGAATATTTTACTTTGCTGTGCAGCGGGAATGTCTTCCAGTTTGATTGTTACAAAAATGGAGAAAGCAGCAGAGGCAAAAGGGATAGAGGTAAAGATTTGGGCTGTATCAGGTTCTGAAGTAAATAGTCACATAGATGAAGCTGATGTACTTTTACTTGGACCGCAAGTACGTTATTTATTACCGAAAATGAAAGAATTATGTAAGGAGAAGGGAATACCTGTTGATGTCATTCAATCCGTCCATTACGGACTTTGTAATGGAGAGGCTATCTTACAAGCAGCTTTGTCCATGAAACAATGAGGAGAGTGGGATAGATGATACAGTTTTTAGAGAAATATGTAATGCCATTAGCGGGGAAGGTTGCAGAACAGAGGCATTTGCAAGCAATTCGTGATGGGATTATTTTGACGATGCCGTTCTTAATTATTGGATCATTTTTTCTTATTATTAGTGCTTTACCAATACCAGGATACAATGATTTTATGGCAGGTTTGTTTGGGGAGAATTGGCAGAGGGCTTTGGGGTATCCAGTTAGTGCAACTTTTAATATAATGGCTTTAATAGCTGTTTTTGGAATCGCTTACAGGCTTGGGGAGTATTATAAAGTGGATGCTTTAGCATCTGGGGCATTGTCGCTTGTGACGTTTTTACTTGCGACACCATTTCAAGTCGCATATATTATACCAAGTACAAAAGAGAGTGTACTTGTAGAAGGTGCTATCCCAGCAGCATTAATGGGAAGCCAAGGGTTGTTTGTAGCAATGATTATTGCACTTATATCTACTGAACTTTATCGGTTTATTGTACAAAAAAAGATAATTATAAAGATGCCAGAGACAGTTCCACCAGCTGTGACGCGTTCATTTGCGGCACTTGTTCCAGGATTTATTGTTGTAACGGTTATTTGGATTTTACGCTTAATTATAGAAAATACTTCTTTTGGCAGTATCCATAATATTGTAGGGCAAATTTTACAGGAACCACTTAGTGTACTTGGTGCTAGTCTCTGGGGCGCAATAATAGCAGTTATTCTCGTTCATGTTCTTTGGTCGTGTGGAATTCATGGTGCTACTATTGTTGGTGGTGTAATGAGCCCCGTTTGGTTATCGTTAATGGATCAAAATCGAGTTGCTTTTCAAGCAGGGCAAGATGTACCAAATACGATTACCGCACAGTTTTTTGATTTATGGATTTATATGGGCGGTTCCGGTGCAACACTTGCTTTAGTTGTAGGAATGTTACTATTTGCGCGAAGTCAGCAATTAAAAAGTTTAGGGAGATTGTCAATTGCTCCTGGCATATTTAATATTAATGAGATGGTAACTTTTGGTATGCCGATTGTAATGAACCCAATTTTATTAATTCCATTTATATTGGTTCCAGTTGTGTTAACAATTGTTTCTTACTTTGCAATGGAATGGGGATTAGTTGCTCGCCCGAGTGGAGCTGCTGTACCTTGGACGACACCAATTCTATTTAGTGGATATTTAGGATCGGGCGGGAAAATTTCAGGCGTTGTTTTACAACTTGTTAACTTTGCGCTTGCATTCTTCATTTATTTACCGTTCTTAAAAATATGGGATAAACAAAAGGTAGCGGAAGAAAAGGGGGAGTAAAGAACTAAAATGGATACGATAGAGACGAAAGCTTTTCATTTAATTTTGCATGGGGGAAATGCGAGAAGTTGTTCAATGGAAGCAATTGATTGTGCAAAGCGTGGAGAGTTTACAGAAGCAGAAGCGAAATTACAAGAAGCGTTAGAGGAATTAAAAGAGGCGCACCGTGTACAAACGGAGCTCATACAGAAAGAAGCTGGTGGTGAAAAGACCGAAGTTACTCTTCTAATGGTGCACGCGCAAGATCATTTAATGAACGCGATTACGGTGAAGGAATTAGCGAGTGAATTTGTAGAATTATATAGGAAGATGTCAGCGACTGAATGAACCTTGCGTATGCAAGGTTTTTTTATGTATGTGTCTGTACCATCAGTGGAGTGTTCGTTCCACTGATGGTATTTGCAATCCTCCTTTTTACAAATGAGTAAGAGTGATATTTAATCGGTATTTACAATCTCTCCTATACCACGAATTAGTTTTTTTATATGCATCTCATTTGGTTTTAATATATTTACGATATAATCAATCGCTATTTGCGGTTCAACGGTTGTACCGCACGTATAACAGTCAATGGCTGCAAAGTTTTTTTCTGGATAAGTGTGAATAGAAAGGTGGCTTTCAGATAGTAAAACTAAAATAGTAACGCCATGCGGATCGAATTCTTTTGTACTTACATTTAAAACATGGGCACCAGAGCAATCAGCAGCGGTAACTAAATGATGTTCTAAAAAGTGAACATCATCTAATAAAGAAAAGTCCACTCCCCATAAATCTACTATTATATGCTTACCGAAAGTAGAGTATTCCATAAGGTAGCACTCCTCACTATAATATCGTCAAAACTCCATTTCCTTTTTGTAACATTGATGTAGGATAAGATTCGATTCTGAGTTTAGAAGAGCGAGATTACGTTGTTCTAAATGTTCTTCTTTAAATTGAAATAAAGGAGAAAGAAGAGAAGGTAATGTTCGAGGAGTTGGTACTACGTATAATTGCTCAATTTGATTGAGTACATTGGCAGAATTAGCGGCAATATGAAATCCCCAGTCAGTTCCGAAAGAAGGAACGATTGTATGATAACTTTTCACAGTTAATCCCGCATGTTCAATTGTGTTACCAATACTCCAATATACTAGTGGTGCATCAGCAGGTGAATTAGATTGGCAGACGAATGCTCCACCTTCTGTTAAGAATGTAGCTATACGAGCAAATAGTTCGCTTGTATATAAAGTACTTAACAACTCTGTTGCTGGGTCTGGAAAATCAATAATGATGACATCGTATAAAGAGGAAGGAGAGTTTAAAAATTCTTTTGCATCACATACGTGTGTATTTACACGATTATCAAAAAATGCACTTTTGTTCAAAGAAACTAATTCAGGAACATTACGAGCCATATCAATCATCGATCCATCTAAATCAACAAGATCTACATGTAGCACAGTTTCATATTTTAAAACTTCTCGCAGGGCAAGACCATCGCCACCACCTAATATAAGAACACGTTTTGGATCAATTACCTTTGACATAATTGGATGAACAAGTGCTTCATGATAAATTTGCTCATCGATGGAACTAAATTGTAATTGCTTGTCCAAATATAAACGGACATCGCTTACTTGTAACAAAGTAATATTTTGATAATTACTTTGTTCTGCAAATAAATTTGTATGCTCACCAGCTTGTATTTCTTTTAGAGAAATTTCATCCCATATATCTAAGCTGTGTGAATTTGTGGGTACTATGATTACATTTTCCGATTGTACTTGTTTATCTTGTTTGTCCTGTTTGTTTTCTATTTCCTGCGGTTCTAGTTCAAATTTGTCATAGTCTAATTCAGAGCGCTTGTCTTTTTTATAGCTTGTTATTCTATAAATCTTTATTTTGTTCTGTTTTCTATGTTTTGGCATAGGAATCCCCTTTCGAATTGTGTTATTTTATTCTATTCTATGTAATTTAGTAGAGTTGGCTTGGACAATAGATAGAAGAGTGTGTTCAAGAGAGGTTTATTTTTACTAGATTTTCACGCGTGAAAAATTTTTTTAGTGTTTTTTTGTTTTAAATACAACTAGACAACTAAACACTAATCTATTTTCATACAGTTATGTGTTAAAAGCGTGTTGTTTTATAACACACTGTGTGTTTTTTGGGGGACACACTAATTGAAAGCGTTAACACACAAAGAAAACAGTCGAAAAAGTGCTGATTTTAGTGGTTTTAAAAAGTTGGCACGCTAATTGCATTAATAAATAGCGTAAAGAAAAATAAATAAACATAAATTTTTTATACTACACAAGGGGGATTTTCAAATGAATATTTTATTATGTTGCTCAGCAGGGATGTCTACAAGTTTACTAGTTACAAAAATGGAAGCGGCTGCAAAAGCTCGCGGTCTAGAAGGAAAGATTTGGGCTGTATCTGGGGATGCAGTAAAAACAAATATCGATCAAGCAGATGTATTATTACTAGGACCACAAGTTCGTTACATGCTTTCTTCAATGAAAACGCTTGCTGATGAGAGAAACATTGGAATCGACGTTATCAATCCAATGCACTACGGCATGATGAATGGAGAAGCAGTTTTAGATCACGCGTTAACACTTAAAAAATAATTAGGGGGAAGCGAAATGCAAAAATTTATTGCATTTATGGAGAAATATATTGTTCCTGTCGCTGGTAAAATCGGGTCGCAACGTCATTTAGCTGCGATCCGTGACGGATTTATCGCAGTTATGCCACTTATTTTAGTTGGTGCACTGGCATCACTAATTAATGGTTTTCCGTCTGAAGCTTTCCAAGATTTCATGAAAGGTTTGTTTGGTGAAACGTGGAAACAAGTTGGCGGTGGAATGTGGACTGGTTCTTTCGCGATTCTAGCACTAATCATAGCATTTACAACAAGTTATAACTTAGCAAAATCTTACGGCGTTGATGGTTTGTCAGCAGGTATTATTTCATTTGGTGCGTTAATTATTCTTACGCCAACAACACCGAAAGAAGGCGGATTGAACTTAGCTTGGACAGGTGCACAAGGGTTATTCGTAGCAATTATTGTGGCACTCCTTGTTACTGAAGTATTCCGTTTCTTCGTACAAAGAAACATTACTTTTAAAATGCCTGATGGAGTACCACCGGCAGTTTTAAGATCTTTCGCAGCTATAGTTCCAGCATTTGTTATCTTAACAGTAGTTGCAGGTATTCAATTAGCAGTGAAATTAGCTGGTACAAGTGTTCATGAATTTATCTTTAATACGATTCAATCACCACTGCAAAGTTTAGCAGGGACATTACCAAGTGCCATTGTCATTGTACTCCTTGTTCATCTTCTTTGGTTCTTCGGTTTACATGGGCCAAATATCGTTGGTGGTATTATTGAGCCATTATACTTACCGGCATTAGAGAAAAACATGAAGTTATTCCAAGGTGGTACATCTGCATTTGATGTTCCAAACATTGTTACAAAACCATTCTTTGATACTTTCGTATATCTTGGTGGTTCTGGTGCAACATTAGCGTTCTTAGTAGTTGTATTACTTGTAGCAAAAAGTGCACAATTACGCGGTGTCTCTCGCTTATCAATTGGACCAGGTGCATTCAACATTAACGAACCAGTAATCTTTGGTACACCAATTATTTTAAATCCAATTTTATTCTTACCGTTTATCATAACACCAATTGTATTAGTAATTACTTCTTATACAGCTATATCTATTGGCTGGGTACCAAAAACAGTTGTGATGATTCCATGGGCAACACCACCAATTATTAGTGGTTATCTTGTAACAGGTGGGCATCTTTCAGGTGCAATTCTACAGTTATTCAACTTTGTAATTGCGATGGTAATCTACTATCCATTCGTTGTATTATCTGACCGTTCAGTTGTTCGTACTGAAAAAGCAGCAGCGCAAGGAAATAACAACTCTGTACCTATGTAACATAGAGATTGTTCTCACAGACAATATTGTCTGTGAGAACAATTACCTTTATATCATGTTCAAAAAGATGAGACTCATCTTCAAGAACACCAAACTATCATTCATAAAATAATAATTTAATAGACATGTTCAAACTGAAGGGGTATGTAAATCGGTTGAACCATAATAGAGAGGGCGGTAATTATGATGACTACAGCAGAACAAATTCCATTCCAATTAATTTTAAATAGTGGTAATGCACGAAGCTTTGCGATGGAGGCACTTCAATTTGCCAAACAGGGGAAAATGGCAGAGGCTGATGAAGCGATGGTAAAGGCGAAAGAAGCGATTAATGAAGCGCATCATTTCCAAACAGAGCTCATACAATCAGAAGCAAGAGGAGAAAAAACAGAGATTAGTGTTCTTTTAATTCACGCACAAGATCATTTAATGAATGCGATTACAGTAAAAGAATTAGCAGCAGAATTTATTGACCTTTATAAAAAGTTAGAAGCGAAAGGGGAATAAAGCATGACTGGAATTAAAATTGCTACAATCGGCGGTGGATCTAGTTATACACCAGAGTTAATTGAAGGATTTATTAAACGATATGATGAGCTTCCTGTTCGTGAAATTTGGTTAGTAGACATTGAGGCAGGAAAAGAAAAGTTAGAAATCGTTGGTAACTTAGCGAAACGTATGGTGAAAAAATCTGGTTTACCAATCGAGGTACATTTAACACTTGATCGCCGCGAGGCATTAAAGGATGCTGATTTCGTAACAACGCAGCTTCGCGTAGGTTTATTAGAAGCACGTGCAAAAGATGAAGCAATCCCGTTAAAATATGATGTAATCGGTCAGGAAACGAATGGTCCTGGTGGTTTATTCAAAGCACTGAGAACGATTCCTGTTATTTTAGATATTTGTAAGGATATGGAGGAGCTTTGTCCGAATGCATGGTTAATTAACTTCGCAAACCCAGCTGGTATGGTAACAGAAGCTGTGCTTCGTTATACAAATATTCAAAGAGTAGTTGGTCTATGTAACGTTCCAATCGGAATCCGTATGGGTCTTGCAAGATTACTTGAAGTAGATGCAAGTCGTGTCCACGTTGACTTCGCAGGTTTAAATCATATGGTATACGGACTAGACGTATATTTAGATGGCGTAAGTGTAATGGATCGTGTGTTAGAGCTTGTAACAGATCCAGAAAAGCAAATTACGATGGAAAATATTGCAGCGCTTAACTGGGAGCCAGACTTTATTCGCGGCCTTCGTGCAATTCCATGTCCATACCATCGCTATTACTACAAAACACGTGAAATGCTAGAAGAAGAGAAAGAAGCTTCGATTGAAAAAGGTACACGTGCAGAGGTAGTGAAACAGTTAGAAGACGATTTATTCGAGCTATATAAAGACCCGAACTTAGATATTAAACCACCACAATTAGAAAAACGTGGCGGCGCTTATTATAGTGACGCAGCATGTAGCTTAATTACGTCTATTTACAATAATAAAGGTGATATCCAGCCTGTTAATACACGAAACAACGGAACAATTGCAAGCTTGCCACATGACTCTGCTGTTGAAGTGAACTGTATTATTACGAAAGAAGGTCCAAAACCAATTGCAGTTGGAGATCTTCCCGTACCAGTTCGCGGTTTAGTACAACAAATTAAATCATTTGAGCGCACAACAATTGAAGCTGCTGTTACAGGAGATTATCATAAAGCGCTGCTTGCTATGACAATTAATCCACTTGTACCATCAGATAAAGTTGCAAAACAAATTTTAGATGAAATGTTGGAAGCACATAAAGAATATCTTCCGCAGTTCTTCAAAAAGGTAGAGAAATAAAGCGGCGCTATTTAGCCCGCTTTTTTTATTCTATTAGGAGGTATTACGATGATTAAGTTAATTGTAAACGCAGATGATTTCGGTCTTACAGAAGGTACAAATTACGGTATTATTGATGGACATATAAATGGACTTGTAAATTCAACGACGATGATGATGAATATGCCAGGAACAGAGCATGCGGTACGCTTAGCCAAAGAATATAACCTACTCGGAGTAGGCGTACATCTCGTATTAACGGCAGGGGAACCTCTTCTTGGAGACGTACCATCACTTGTAAATAGCGATGGATTGTTTCATAAACAAAGCGTCGTATGGGAAGGGAAGGTAAATCCAGAGGAAGTTGAGAGAGAGTGGACTGCTCAAATTGAGAAATTCTTATCTTACGGATTAAAACCAACTCATTTAGATAGTCATCATCACGTGCATGGGTTACCGATCTTGCACGATGTTCTTGAGAGATTAGCTGCTACATATAATGTTCCAATTCGTCGTTGTGAAGAAGACCGAGCGGTGCGTCCATTTTCAAATGTGTTTTATAGTGATTTTTACGCAGATGGTGTGACGGAAGATTACTTTGTGAAGTTAAAAGAAAGAGTACAAGGTGAACAAACGGTAGAAATTATGGTTCATCCAGCGTATATTGATCCAGAGCTTGTGAAGCGTTCTTCTTACGTAATGGATCGTGTGAAAGAATTGCGTATTTTAACAGAGAGCGAGTTGCCTGACGGAATAGAGCTTGTGAAGTTTTAATAAAAAAACGACGGCTACATAATGCCGTCGTTTTTTGTATTTACAAAATCGATAGGATATATCCGCCAAAGGCTCCGAGTATAACGATAACCCAAGGTGGTGTTTTCCAAAAAGCGAGCAAGCAAAATAGAAGAGATGCAAAAACAAAATCTACAGCGTTCATAATTGTGCTTGTCCAAATTGGATCATAAAAAGCCGCTAATAAAATACCGACAACAGCTGCATTGACTCCAAGTAGTGCACCTTGTATGTAAGAGATTTTTCTCACACTGTCCCAAAATGGTAAAACACCAATAACGAGCAAGAAAGCAGGAAGAAAGATCGCAATTGTTGCGAGTATTGCCCCAAGCGTCCCGTTTAATACAGCTCCTATATAAGAAGCGAATGTAAATAGTGGACCTGGTACGGCTTGTGTTAATCCGTATCCAGCTAGGAACTGTTCTTTCGTCATCATTCCGTTTTGTACGAACTCACCTTCAAGAAGGGGTAGCACGACGTGTCCGCCTCCAAATACAAGTGCGCCAGAGCGATAGAAACTATCAAATAAAGCGATGTAATATGAGAACGGTCTTAATATTGGTAGCAACAGTAATAGTCCGAAGAATAAGATGAGACAAGAAACTGCTATCGTTTTTGAAATAGGTACTTTTATATGTTGAGATTGACTAATTGGTTGGTTGCGATATAAAAACCAGCCGATAAAGCCAGATACTATAATGAGAATGACTTGTGTCCAGCTACTTGGCCATAATAAGGCGATTGCGGCAGTTACAATAGCAATCGTCGCACGATTTCGGTCTGGCGTTAATTTTTGCGCCATTCCCCATATGGCATGAGCAACAATGGCGACGGCTACAAGTTTTAGTCCATGAATCCAGCCAGCACTTCCAAGGTCGAATTGATTAAGGAATGAGGCGAAGAAAACTAAAACAAGCACAGACGGTAAAGTGAATCCAATCCATGAAATAATAGCTCCTAATACCCCGCCTCTTAATAATCCAACCCCCATACCGACTTGACTGCTAGCAGGACCAGGAAGGAATTGACATAGTGCTACTAAATCTCCATAGCTTCGTTCATCCATCCATTTTCTTTTTTGTATGTATTCATGGTGGAAATAGCCAAGATGGGCGACAGGGCCCCCAAATGAAGTAAGTCCTAATTTAAATGAGACGAGAAAAATCTCTAATAATGTGTGGAAAGTGTATTTGTTATTTTTCAAAACTACCTCCTAGAATGCTTTTCTACGTGCATTATACAAGAGGTAGTAAAGAAAAAGGAACGATTCTAATGTAAAGATTGTGTGAATCTTTTCTTCGTAATTAAAACTTGAAAAAGTCATAAATGATTATGTATAAACCATAAAGTAGTAGAAGTAGTGCTGGGAAATTTATATGAGGAGAATGCCCGTATGACAACACATTTCTTTGCGAGGTTAACAGGGAAGAGGGAAATACCTCCTGTAAATACAGAAGCTTATGGTGTAACAGAGTTTATATTTAGTGATGATTTAAAGAAATTACAATATCGGATCATATTGAAAAACATCGAAAAAGTTACATCATGCCAAATTCATTTAGGAAAAGCGGATCAAATTGGTCCAGTGGTTTTAAATTTGTTTGGTCCAATAAAGCAAGGGATTAGTGTAAATGAAGGAGTCGTGACCGGTGTAGTCAATGTGGAAGATTTTGAAGGTCCTTTACAGGGAAGAGCGTTTGATAGCCTACTTCAAGAAATCATTCAGGCGAATGTATATGTAAATGTTTATACGAAGTCGAATAAGAAGGGCGAAATCAGGGGGAGAATCAGAAAAGTAAAGAAGTAGAAAAAAGGCTGTCCATATTTGAACAGCCCCCCGTCAAGTAGACAGTGGAAATAATAAAAACATCCTAAGCGGCTTCAGCCCTATATTCCATGGGGCTGAGGCCGTTTAGTCGTTTTTGGAATCGGTCATAATTATAAAATTGAATGTACTCATCTACCGCTTGATTTAGTTCCTCAAACGTATCGTATTTATGTAAGTAATATTTCTCGCACTTAATCGTTCCCCAAAAAGACTCCATTGGCCCATTATCAATGCATCTACCAACACGTGACATACTATGGACTATGCCTGTTTTATCTACACGGTGCTTGAATCCATGGGAAGTATATTGAAAACCACGATCGCTATGCAGAAGAAGTTCATCCTTAGGTGAACGAACTGGTGCTTGATCAAAGGTTTTAAATACAAGTTGATTATTGTTAGAATGTCCTAGAACGTAGCTGACGATGGAACCGTCATACAAATCAAGAATCGCACTTAAATAAGCCTTCTTAGATGAGCTGTACTTGAATTCTGTCACGTCCGTTACCCACTTTTCATTTGGCCTATTTGCTTGAAACTCACGATTTAATACGTTTTGTGTGACATGTTGTGGAGTGGTGTTTTTGTAACGCTTTCTCTTTCTACGAATGATAGATTGTAATCCAGCTATCTTCATCAAACGATAAATACGTTTGTGATTGAAGGTTTGACCGAATAGGCGATTCATATTTAACACCATTCGACGATAGCCATAGATCCCGTTTAATTTCTCGTGAAGAGTTTGTATTTCTTCTATGATTTTTTTATTTTCTATTTCTCTAACTGAAGGTTTACGATTTATCCACTTATAATATGCTGCACGTGTAATGCCAGCGATTTTACAGAGTAGTGAAATTGTCATATTTTTTTCTTTATGAAGTTCTTGAATTGCGACATATTTATTTTCAAAACGTACTTGATTTAACGCCTCCTCTCGAGTTCTTCTAACTTTTTTAAGAATGCATTTTCGGCTCGTAACCGTTCATTCTCTCTTTCAAGATTTTTCATTTCTAACTTTACTTTTTCTTCTGGTGAAAGTTCTTGTTCTTCCTTCTTTCTTCCACGTCTATCTTTTAATGCTTCGTCTCCGCCATTGTTATATTTTTTAACCCATTGATAGACCTGTTGGTAAGAAACATCATATGTTTCAGCTGTCATTTGAAAATTTTTATCGTTTTCTAAACAGGATAGGACGATTTGAATTCGTTCCTCCCAAGAAGTTATTCTCTTTTTCGTCATAGATCGCATCTTCCCTTTCGGCGTCTCTTTCAACTCTCTATGACTATTATAATCTTTTATCCATCGCTGGAGAACGGATCTACTTGAGATTTCATGTCTTCTAATAATTTCATATTGAGAATATTCCCCTGATAAATACTCCATAATCGCTGTTTCTTTGACTTCCTTTGAATATCGTTTCCATGATGAGCTTTTTTGTAGACCTTCAATCCCGTATTGTTCAAAACACTTCATCCATTCCTTGAATGAATATTGTGTAACTTGATGCTTCTTACAAAGTTCTGTAATTGTATAATTTCCTTTTCTATAAGCAAGCAATAGCTCTAGCTTAAATTCAGGAAGATACCGTTTTTTGGACATCAAAAAAACTCCCCTTAAGATCAAACAGATTTTTATTTTTTAATCTGTCTACCTTAAGGGGAGCATATCAATTTTGGAACAGCCTTTTTTCTATAAGGTGCAAATTTTAGCGGTTATTATCGGTAAATCTATATATTATGAAAATCGCTAATATAATTCGCGTTACGGTCGATATATTTAAAAAACTGCTTCGATTAATTTTTTACAGGCTGATTTTTAATGAAGAAGTCCATGATATAAAACACTTCATCATCAGGTATTTGTATTTCAAATGTATTTTCAATTGGTTGTAATGCTTTGTTTACTTTCATATACATCCAGTACTCATCTTGTCTTCGTTTCTCTTTATCTGGATGAGGAAGGAGGCTTTCTCCTTTTTGAAGACGGTCAACCATACAGCTCATATGCAGAATCACACCCATTAAGCTGTCAGGAGTTAGCTGTAAGGAAATTAATTCTTGAATTGTATTTAATGCGTAACGAATTGTTTTAATAAGTAATGCTCCGTCGTTCCGCTGCATTTGTTGTTCCAGAATATCAGCCATTTTTGCATATGTTTCTTCATACGTAATTAATTCTTGAATTGGCTGAATCGCTGTGTAGTTTACAATGTCTTGGAAATGATATGTTAAGCATGGCACCTGCACATCGAAATTTGTGACGATACAAATGATATTCCGCTCTTTTTTTATGTTCTCAATCATTTTCGTTAAATCTTTTTCATGGACGATACTAATTGGAATAATTTCAATTAAGTCTTTGTCAAATCGCAAATAGTTCTCTAACATTTTTTGAATAGCTAAAGCACTGCCTTCCCCAGTTAAACAAGCTGTTAAAATAACAGACTTCATTGGTGATAGTGGCTTTTTCTTTTCTTCTTGTACGTTTAAGTAAAACGGTGTTAAGTTCTTCACTGTTTCATATAATGCATCTAACGAGTAGCCAAGTTGAGCTTTTCGAGCTGCTTCTAGTGCATGTGGAGTGCTTGTCATGGAAAGAACACGTACCGGAATTTTGAACTCAGTTTCTAATATATCACCAATATAAGCGAGCGAGCCCATATCAACGAGTAAGAGAAGTCCATTTACATTTTGGAGTGTTTTCATATACACTTTCACACGCTCTAAGAAATCTTTCGGCGATTCATGTAACGGCATATCGATACCGGTTACTTCCTCAATGCCGAGCAGTTCGTTTGCGACGTTTGCCATTTCTGTTGCGATGCCGTTGCCGTGCGCTAATATTAATACTTTTACTTCTGTTTGTGAGGCAGGAATTGGATCAACAACGAAGAACATTGTTAAAAAGCCTGCTTCATCAATAGGCATTGTTATTTGTAATTCGTCCTCCAGTAGTTGAATGCATTGCATAGCTACGGAAAAAGCGTCTTTATATTTCGTACGAATTTGATTTAATTGTGGGTGATGAATTTGTTTCCCAGCTTGCAAACGTTGTAGAGTTGTCTGTACATGTAAGCTTAAAGCGAGAAATACTTTTTCATCAAACGTCTTAGATAAATGCTTTTCAGCAAGTTCCGCAATTCTTTCACATACGGAAACGATATTACGATCCACAATTTTAAAAACATTTTCATGACTTGTTTTTTTAGAAATTTGGTTAAAATATTGTACGAAAAAGCTTTGAATATCATTTTCTATTAGTAATTCTAATTCGTCTTCTTCAATACCGCGAGCTTGAAGTTCTTCGTATTTATAATCAATATAATCGTAAATAGAAGACTGTTTTTCATTTTCTGTTTTATGATTACTCCAACCTTCATCACCTGTAAATACAAATGTTTCATTTGGTATTTGGTATAGATGACGGCTCTTTCTTTCAATGAATAGCCCTTCTTTCATATACCAAGGTAAATCTGTACTTGAAACATAGACAGAATCACGTTTCTTTGTCACAAACTCAGAGTAGGCTTTCGCACAGGCAATTTGTACATCCGTTTTTAATTGCCCGATGTTATTGGGACAATTGTAAAAGACGAAAGCGCGCATTGCATTCGGACTAACGTGAATTTCTTTTCGCAGACGGATTGCTTCATTTGTGAAAAATAGTTGCAGTAAAGCAAATCGTTCTTTATGTGTACGCTCACGAAGTGGTGGCAGCGTAACAGTCATTGGTATACGTCTTGTAAATGTTTTTAATAAAAATGAATTTGGTTCTTCTGTTGTTGCAGTAATGATTAATACTTGTGCTTTACGCTCGTTTTCTGTTTCTCCAAGGCGGCGGTATACCCCGCGGTCAATAAAGGTGAAAAGCATTTCTTGTCCCTCTGGAGGAAGGCGATGTACTTCATCTAAGAAAAGGATCCCTTCATGTGCTTTTTCAATTAACCCTTTTTGATCACTTGCCCCTGTATAAGCTCCTTTTTTAATCCCAAATAACTGCCCGAGTAGTAGCTGTGGATTATTTGCGTAATCGGCACAGTTAAAGACGATAAATGGTGCATTTTTAGGAAGCTGTTCAACTTCAATTGCATATTCGTGCATTAAAGAAGCGAACATAGATTTTCCGACCCCTGTTTCTCCTAGCAGTAAAGTATGCATACCGTTTGGAGGATAGAGAATAGAAGCTTTCGCTTTTTCGATTGCGATTTTAAGGCTTGTATTTTCAATTGCAAATGTATCTAATGAAGTCATTTCCTTTGAATGCGTTTCCAATGAAGCGTTCGTTTCTATATAAAAACGAACAGGACGCGTATTTGTTTTTAATAAACGTTTATCTTTTACAAGTTTGTTTAAGTCGCTACTTACATTGGCACGATCTAGTTGCAACAGGGTAGCGAGTTCTGATGCGGTTACACCTTCTGTGTAATTTCCTTCTTGTATTGCGTTAAAAATGAGATCTATTCGTTTCATTTCTATTCACCTCGAAACTTCATCACTATTTAAAATTTTACACAAAAATGGGAAGGGTGGGAAGAGAAAAATAAAACAGCTTTAGCAAATAGGCACTAAAGCTGTTACAATCTTGTGTCTTTCCAAAAGTTCACTTCGAGGTGAGAAGATGGATTATAGGGAAGAAGTTTGTATCCTTGTGACTGTAAATAATCGATTACTTTTGGCAGTATTTGTACAGTGACACTTGAATCGTGCATTAAAATAACTTCGACTTGTTCATCACTTTGATTACGTACTCTTTCTAGTATGGCAGAAGGATTGTCATAGCTTTTCCAATCATATGTATCAATTGTCCAATCCCACATTTTATACTGGGCGGATACAAGTGCATCACGGTAATTCTTTTTTAAGTAAGGCATGCTACCATACGGGACACGAACGAGATGTGTATTTAATTTTGTAACTTGCTGAACAATATTTTGTGTTTGTTCCATTTCTGTAATTAAAGTGGATGGATCACCAGTGTAAAGGCGTTTTACATCGTGTGACATACTGTGAAGTCCGATATAATGCCCCTCTTTAATTAATCGTTGCATTGTTTTTTTATAATGTGGTACTTTTCCACCAATAACAAAGAAAGTTGCTTTTCCGTTCTTTTCCTTTAAGATGTTTAAAATTTGCGTAGTATATTTGTTTGGTCCGTCATCAAATGTTAAGTACGCGATTTTTTGGATAGGAGAGGTAGTTTCAGTATTTGGATGATGTTCAGCAGGGGTCATTGTAGTTGCTCCTGCATGAGATGACGCGTACATAGTAATTGTTAAAAATAAAATAACGTATTGAAATACTTGCTTGATCATAACATTCACCCTCAGTTTGACAATCAAGATGTAAAAAAGAAAATATAATCCTTTTCTTATTATGTATATCTTTCTCCAATAGTGGAGCTCTCAAACAATCTATATTTTGGAAATATGAAATGAGGAGTAAAAAATAAAAAATAGCATCCTCTTATAAGAAAGAGGATGCTATTTGAATATTTCATAATTGTAAAGGCTATACTACAATTAGTCTTCGCGTTTTTTCACTTTTTTATAAAAGGAAATAAGTGGTTTGTAACGTTCATGTACAAGCCCAATTACTTCAGCAATGATTTCTGTAAAGAAGATTAAAACGAAAAGAAGAATAATGGATAACCATAATGTCGCACTAGAGAAAATGATTGCATTTACACTAAAGAAAATACCGAATGCGTATATAATTAGTACCGTTTTACGATGAGAGAAGCCCATTGCAAGTAAACGGTGATGTAAATGCGATTTATCTGGTGCTGAAATAGGTTTTTTATTTACGATACGACGGATAATTGCAAATGTCGTATCAAATACAGGTACGCCCAAAATGATAACTGGAACGATAAAGCTGAATAACGTTACACTTTTGTATAATCCAAGTAACGATATAACAGAAATACAGTATCCTAAAAATAGTGCGCCTGTATCTCCCATGAAAATTCTTGCTGGATGGAAGTTGTAGAATAAAAATCCAATTGTACTTGCTAATGTAATTAATGCTAGTGGTAAGATAATAGCGGCTCCAGTGCCCCATGGGCTAGTGAAGGCCATATATGCTAGCGTTGCAAGTACGATAGATGAAATACCAGCAGATAACCCATCTAAGCCATCAATTAAGTTGATTGCATTTGTAATACCTACAATCCAAAATACTGTAATTGGATAAGCAAGCCATCCAAGTTCAGTATCCCCGAGGATTGGGATATATAATACTTGCACTAATAATCCACTTTTTACAATCATCATGGCAACTAGTAGTTGTCCACCGAATTTTACCTTCGCAGATAACTCGTACATATCATCTAAAATACCGATGATTACAATGATAATCGCACCTAGCGTTATCGATAACATTCTTTGTTCGTATAAGCCGCCGACAACAAATCCTACAGCTACACCAATAAATATCGCTAACCCGCCAAGACGAGGCATAATCTTTTGATGCACTTTACGAGCGTTTGGCTTATCTGTTGCTCCTATTTTAAAAGCTAACTTAATAACTAAAGGAGTAACGACGAGTACAGTGATGAAAGATGCCAAGATGGCATAAATCACTTGTGAGTCCATTAATACCCCACCCTTTTATAGTCTAACGTAATTTTTTTTTAATATATTTATCTGAAAATTATGATGTTTATTTACAGGCTCATAACATATGGTATCACAAAAAGATTAGAATTCAATCTTTTTTTCTTTGTGTGGTAAATGGAAGCGGATAGAATATATGACAATTGTATACAGAATGTTGAATCATTTGAGAAGGTTAATCGTATTGGGCTTTGGAATATGACATTTTCTCTTTTTCTTCGATAGTGAATACTTTAATTTCAGTATTATAAGTGTTACACGTAGAAATGAGTAAGTTCCGTGTTAAAATGTGGGAATTTATCCGCATGAACGGGCAGTAAGGTTCGCACCTCAAAATTCAGTTGGAGAAAAGAAGTTAGGTGGGGATCTTAATTCCTGTAAAAGCCTGATTGGTTTAACTAATAATTAGTCGGTGATGGATGACCTTTACTGAATAAAGTTTCATTTTATATTCTTACATGTAATTTTACAAAAACTTAAAAAAGAATGGAAAAAGTAATTCATATAATAAAGAAGTAAAAGAGTTTTCTCATTTTTAATGTGAGAGGGGGAAGCGCAGGGAGAATTCTATGTATTCGTATATTTTCTATTGTATATTCCTGTGCGAAAAGGAAATGAAAATTACGATAATAGGTACCGGATACGTTGGATTAATTACAGGAGTAGGATTGGCAATGTTAGGCCATTCAGTCACATGTTTTGATATAAATGATGAGAAAATTGAACGGATAAAGCAAGGCGATCTGCCTATTTATGAAGCGGGTTTATATGAATTAATAAATGATGCATGTGAGAATGATTGTTTAACTTTTACAACAAGTAGAGTAAAAGCATTTTACGATGCAGAATTTATATTTATTGCAGTTGGAACGCCATCTTTATTAGATGGGACAGCGGATTTAACATATATTCGAAGTGCTTGTGACGATATTGGAACATATGCGACGAATGACATTATTGTCGTTACGAAAAGTACGGTTCCTGTAGGTACAAATGATGTTATGAGGGGATGGATTGAGGAGAAATTACAAAATAGATATGAATTACATATCGTATCGAATCCGGAATTTTTACGGGAAGGTTCAGGAATTTACGATTTTTTTCAGGGAGATCGTATTGTAATTGGAGCAGATAATGAGGAAGCGGCACGAAAAGTGGAGAATTTGTATAGTGAATTACGCTTAAAAACGTATGTTACAAATATAAAAAGTGCAGAGATGATTAAATATGCATCGAATGCTTTTTTAGCGACAAAAATTAGTTTTATCAATGAAATTTCAAATATATGTGAGAAGGTAGGAGCCAATGTATTAGACGTTGCACAAGGGATGGGAATGGATAAGAGAATTGGGGCGTCTTTTTTAAATGCGGGCATTGGTTATGGGGGTTCGTGTTTTCCGAAAGATACGAAAGCCCTTGTGCAAATTGCAGGGAATGTGGCGCATGATTTTCGCTTGTTAAAAGCAGTCATTGAAGTGAATAATAAACAACAGTTGTTATTGATTGAGAAAGCGAAGAAAGTATTAAATATGAACAAGAAGAGGATTGCGGTGCTGGGAGCGGCATTTAAACCGAATACTGATGATATAAGAGACGCACCGTCCCTTATTATGATACAAGAATTAATTCATATAGGTGCGGATGTAGTTCTATATGACCCAAAAGCGATTCCAAATATGAAAAATATCTTTGGAGAGACTATACAATATAGCGAATGTATAGATGAATCGATTAGAGGAGCGAGTGCGGCTTTTATCATGACAGAATGGGAGGCTATCCGAGCTTATCCGTTAGAAAGGTACGCACAACTTATGAGAGAGCCTATTTTATTAGATGGAAGAAATTGTTATACTATTGAGGATGTCAAGAAGCAAGAGATAGATTATTATTCGGTTGGAAGAGAAAGTATTTGTAAGAGGGACTTTTCCGTTATTCGTTAAAAAGGCATGTATTCATGTATATTCTTATATGTCATAATAGAAGTTGTAACTAGTGAAAGAAAAGAGGCAATGAAATGACTGAACGTTTAAAAGTAATGACAATTTTCGGGACACGTCCAGAAGCAATTAAAATGGCACCTCTTGTGTTAGAGTTGCAAAAACATCCAGAAAAAATTGAGTCGATTGTGACTGTAACAGCGCAACATCGTCAAATGTTAGACCAAGTATTAAGTATCTTTGGAATTACGCCAGATTTCGATTTGAATATTATGAAAGACCGCCAAACTTTAATTGATATTACAACGCGTGGTTTAGAAGGTTTGGATAAAGTAATGAAAGAAGCAAAGCCGGATATTGTACTTGTACATGGTGATACAACGACAACATTTATTGCAAGTTTAGCTGCTTTCTACAATCAAATTCCAGTAGGGCATGTTGAAGCAGGACTTCGTACATGGGATAAATATTCTCCATACCCAGAAGAGATGAATCGCCAATTAACAGGAGTCATGGCAGATCTTCATTTCTCACCTACAACAAAATCAGCAACGAACTTACAGAAAGAAAATAAAGATGAGTCACGCATTTTCATAACAGGAAATACAGCGATTGACGCACTAAAAACGACTGTAAAAGAAACATATAGTCATCCTGTACTAGAGAAACTTGGAAACGATCGTCTTGTACTTATGACAGCTCACCGCCGTGAAAACTTAGGAGAGCCAATGCGTAATATGTTCCGTGCAATTAAACGTCTTGTTGATAAGCATGAAGACGTACAAGTTGTGTATCCGGTTCATATGAACCCAGTTGTTCGTGAAACAGCGAATGATATTTTAGGCGATCATAGCCGCATTCATTTAATTGAGCCGCTAGATGTAATTGATTTCCACAATGTTGCAGCTCGTTCATACTTAATGTTAACGGATTCTGGTGGTGTACAAGAGGAAGCGCCGTCACTTGGTGTACCGGTTCTTGTTCTTCGTGATACAACAGAGCGCCCAGAAGGTATTGAAGCAGGTACATTGAAATTAGCAGGAACAGACGAAGAGACAATCTTTGGTCTTGCTGATGAGTTATTATCAGATAAAGAAGCTCATGATAAGATGTCAAAAGCATCTAATCCTTACGGTGATGGCCGTGCATCAGAGCGCATTGTTGAAGCAATTTTACAACACTTTAATAAGTAAATAAAAAAGAGCCAAATCATATGCGATTTGGCTCTTTTTGTTATTGCTGATTTCTCATAATCCACTCTGCATGAGCATTCGTAGAAGGAGGTGGCTCAGTTGGTGTTTTGTTCTGATTTTGGTTCTGATTCGTTTCTTTCTTCGCTTTTTCGTTAGAATTAGCATTTGAAGAAGGATTTGATTCAGTTTTTGTCGTTGAATTGTCTTGCGTGTTTGCTGTTTCTCCTAATTCTTTTTTTATTTCGTTACGTACTGCCTCAACACCGTTTGGATCCGGAAGGAAGTAATAAATACCACCTATTTTTTTGTCTTCTCCTTCAAGTTTGAACGTTTGTATTGTAGAAGGATCAAACCCAGATAGTTTATTGTAAAGTGCAAGTCCGTCAGAAATAGGAATGTCAGTTTTTATATATTTTCCAACGACTGCTGTTAAATCTTTAATTTTAAATACGGTAGAGGCTGAATTTAGTTTTTGAGCAACAGCAGCTAGTAATTGTCTTTGTCTAGCGGCCCGACCATAATCGCCGTTTGGATCCTGCTTTCGCATACGTACGTATGCGAGTGCTTCTTCCCCATTTAAGTCTTGTTGTCCTTGCTTAAATTCGATTTTTTTGTAGTAATCCACGTCTGAACGCTCCCAAAAATCGAATGGGACATCAACAGTAACACCGCCAACAGCATCAACAATACCTTTAAAGCCTTGGAAATCAATTTTAATATAATGGTCTACAGGAACTTTTAGAAAACCTTCGACAGTTTTGATTGCCATTTCTTCTCCGCCGTAAGCGTGCGCAGCGTTAATTTTGTCCTCTTTGTTCTTACCAACAATTGGAACGCGACTATCACGAGGGATACTCATAAGCGAAATCTTTTTAGTTTTAGGATTGACGGTCGCAAACATTAATGAATCTGTACGACCGTTTTGACCGTCCGTTGCATAATCTTCTATACCCATAATGAGGAGTGTAAAAGGCTCCTTTGTAATTTCTACATCTTCGGTTCTCAAGTCCGATTTTTGACGAGTAAAACCACTATACATCCCCATGAGAGAAGAGTAGGAATTTAATATATAAAGTCCTACACCACCAAATAAAAATACGAAAATAAGGAAGTAGAAAAACTTTCTTCTTCGTTTCTTTTTTATTCTGCTATTTTGGAGATGATAATAACGTTCTTCCATATATAATCTCCTTAGTTCATTTATAGGAAAGTAATTCCCTACATTAATCTTTAAAGGTGAGGATGTAGTTATTCTTAGATAACATCTTGTTCTAAGTACAACATATCTCCTTCTGTAATTGTACATTTCCCATTTGTTAATTCAATCATCCAATCTGTGAATGCTTGTTTTCCGTCTTCTTCTACATACGTATCAAATGTGACATTTTCGAGATAATGTATATCTTTAATGGCATATTTCGAATTACGTAATTCATTTTCAATTTTGCCAAGTAATGTGTAATCAATTTCGGTCTGCATAACACGCATTAGTTTTCGCTGAACAACACCGACATGATTAATGCCTTCGCTTGTACATTTTCCATATGCGCGAATTAATCCACCTGCGCCAAGTTTGATGCCACCAAAATAGCGTGTAACGACAACGACGGTATCTTTTAAACCGCGTTTTTTTAGTACCTCTAACATAGGTACGCCAGCTGTGCCGCTAGGTTCTCCATCATCATTTGCTTTTTGGATTTGATCTTGTTCGCCAATCAAATACGCAGAACAATTATGTGTGGCATTCCAATTTTGTTTTTTTATTTTTTGTATAAATTCTTGAGCTTCTGCTTCGGTTGTAGCTCTGCTAACGTAGCAAATAAATCTTGATTTTTGAATGACAATTTCGTGCTCACCGTAGTCTTTGATTGTTAAATATTGTAATAACACTCGTATACGCCCCTATCTACCAAAATGACTAGTACTTTACATTTTAAAAGCGAGCGTTTTTATATTCAAACATTTTTTATAAATAAGTTGAAATTTTTGGTGAGTATTTCACCTTTTTGTTGTAATTTGTCGAGATGGTAAGTGTTATTTCAAATTGGCATTTTCATGTATGGATGCACCATTTTTAGTTTTCGTGTAAACTTAGGGAATAAAAACTTTTTTATAAGGCAGGTACGCAAATGAAAACAGCTATTGTTACTGATAGTACAGCATATATACCGAAGCATATTCGTGATGAACTCAATATATATATGATTCCATTAAACGTTGTGTTTGGAACGGAATCTTATCAAGAAGAAGCTGAAATTTCAGTAGATGATTTCTATGTAAAAGTACGTGAGCAAGAAGAACTTCCGAAAACTTCTCAGCCAGCAATCGGAAAGTTTGTTGAGTTATTTGAAGAACTATCTAAGGATTATGATGCGGTTATTAGCATTCATCTTTCAAGTGGGATTAGTGGTACATATCAAACGGCAACGACAGCCGGGCAAATGGTAGAGGGTATTGATGTATATACGTACGACTCTGAAATTAGTTGTGAAGTACAAGGATTTTATGTACGTGAAGGGGCAAAATTAGCAAGCGAAGGAAAAAATCCGAAAGAGATCGTTGCCCGTTTTGATGAAATGAAGAAAACGATGGACGCTTATTTTGTAGTGGATGATTTACATCATTTACAACGTGGAGGACGATTAAATAGTGCACAAGCTTTCATTGGTAGTTTGTTACAAGTGAAGCCAGTTTTATATTTTAGAGATAAAATCATTATTCCATTTGAAAAGATTCGTACACGTAAAAAAGCGTTAAAACGAATTGTTGAAATTTTTGATGAGCAAGCAAGTCAAGGTGTACCTATGGAAGCTGTTATCATTCATGCACAACGTGAAGAGGAAGCGAATGAATGGAAGGCAGAATTAGAAGCAAAATATCCCCATGTTACAATCCGCACAGGTTATTTCGGTGCTGTAATTGGTACGCATTTAGGTGAAGGTGCACTAGGTCTTGGATGGTATACGAAGTAATAAGATATAAAAAGCTCTCTTTTTGAAGAGGGTTTTTTTACGGATATTTTACGTGTAGTTGACAAGTTAATATTTGGAAATGGTAGAATGTACGTAAAATAAAATAATGAGGAAAGTTTTATAACTTACTTTTTACAAGAAACTATATTATAATAGAAGAGAGGTGAAACATATGGAGCATAATTCTTGTTTATGTCCAAAGTTTGAGTCAGCTTTTACTTTGCTTAGTAAAAAATGGACTGGCTTAATTATTAAATCTTTGCTTGAAGAGTCAAAACGTTTTAGAGAAATCGCAGATATTATACCGAATATGAGCGATCGTATGTTATCAGAGCGTTTAAAGGAATTGGAAAGTGAAGGCATTGTAGTTCGTAATGTTTATCCAGAAGTACCAGTTCGAATCGAGTACGGCTTAACTGAAAAAGGGAAAGCATTAGAAAGTGTTATGGATGAAGTCCAAAATTGGGCTGAGAAATGGATGAAATAATGCTTGGATTGCATTCGTATTAGTGTATTTAACAAAGCGTAAGGGAAACCTTGCGTTTTTTCTTTGCTTATAAAAAGCTTTTAAAATTCTACACATATATACAAAAATGTGCATATTTTGCGATAGAGTTACATATAATATTACATTTGTTTTACAATAGCGTAACATTAGCAAAAAAAATCCCGAATTATGGTATAAATTTTATAGGTTATATACGGAAAAAAGACAAAAGAAAGCGGTGTAAAAAATAAAATGAAAAAGCTAAAAATGGCATCTTGCGCATTAGTTGCAGGGTTAATGTTTTCAGGACTAACACCAAATGTATTTGCAGAAGATAAAATTTCTGACGTGAAATCACAAATTAATACACAAAATGACACTTTACATAAACAACAACAAGAACGTGATGAATTACAAAAACAAATGAACGACTTAAACAAAACAATTCAAGGTTTGGATAAATCTGTTCAAGAGAATGCGTCAAAACTTGATGAAACAACGAAAAAAGTTGCTGATACGGAGCAATTAATCGAAAAGAAAAATAAAGATATTGCAGAACTACAAACGAAAATTGCAAAACGTGAAGAGTTATTAAGAAAACGTTTAGTTGCACTTCAAGAACAACCAAACACAAACGTTGTAACAGAAGTTCTTGTAAACTCTAAAAACATTGCAGATTTAGTGGATCGTTTAAATTCAGTTTCTAAAATTCTTGAGTCTGACGAAGACATCATGAAAACGCAACAAGAAGATCAAGCGAACGTGAAAAAAGATGTTGAAACGGTAAAAACAAAGCAAAAAGAATTAAAAGAAGCACAAGCTCAAATTGAAACTGCTAAAAAAGAACTTGACGCTGAAAAAGCGAAAAAAGCAACAGCAGTAAATGACTTAAGTGGTAAAATGGATACAGTTGTAACTTCAATGACAAGTACGGAAGATCAATTGAAGGAGCTTGAACAACAGGCATTAAAATTACAACAAATTGCTGAAAAAGAAGCGCAAGAAAAAGCTGCACAAGAAGCTGCTGCTCAAAAACAAGCAGAGCAAGCTGCACAACAAGCGCAGGCTGCAACACAACCTGCACAGGCTCCAGCTCAACCAGCACAAACACAAGCTCAACCAGCAGCGCCAGCAAACAATGCTGTACAAGCTCCAAAAGAAGAGCCTAAAAAGGAAGAAGCGAAAAAACCAGCACCAGCTCCAGAAGTACCAGCTGACACTGGTGGCGGTAGACAAGATGTTGTCTCAAAAGCTAAAGGTTTAGTAGGTCTGAAATACGTATGGGGTAGTGCGTCAATTTCAAATGGTGGATTTGACTGCAGTGGTTTAATCTCTTATGTTTACGGTTTAGGTCGTCAAGATACTAGAGGTTTATGGAACTCTGTACAAAAGATTAGCCCATCTGAAGCAAAACCAGGAGATCTTATCTTCTTACAAGGTACTTACAGAGCAGGCGTATCTCACGTTGGTATTTATATTGGTGGCGGTCAAATGATCCATGCTGCTGATGAATCAACGGGTGTTACTTACGGTAGTGTAAATAGTTCTTATAACCAAAAACATTTCTTAGGTTACGGTAGATTATAGGATTATAATTTAATAAAAAAACGTGTATAAAGTCGATAGCTTACTATTTTATAAGTAGGTTATCGGCTTTTTTGCGTTTTTACGAGATTATGAGAAAGGTTTATAGTAGTGCTGGAGGTGGTTGCTGATGTTAGCAGGGAAACAGTTACTATTAGAGGAACTCTCTTCAGATTTACGGGATACATTACAAGATTTGAAAAAGAAGAGAGAGGTCGTATGTGTACAAGGTGTAAAAAAGAAAGCTTCTAAATATATGTGTCAGCGCTGCGGAAATATAGAGCAGCGACTATTTGCGTCATTTTTATGTAAAAGGTGTAGTAGAGTATGTACGTATTGCCGGAAGTGTATAACGATGGGGAGGGTAAGTGAATGTGCTGTACTCGTTCGTGGGATCGCTGAAAGAAGAGGAGAAAAAGGTTTAAATTCGTTACAGTGGAACGGGGCCTTGTCTACTGGTCAGGAGTTGGCGGCGCAAGGTGTTATAGAAGCTATTAAGAAGAAAGACTCTTATTTTATTTGGGCTGTGTGCGGGGCTGGAAAAACTGAAATGCTATTTTACGGTATTGCAGAGGCACTTCAAAAAGGAGAAAGAGTTTGTATCGCAACGCCAAGAACAGATGTTGTACTAGAATTAGCGCCGAGATTACAAAAAGTGTTTCCAAATGTAAATGTAGCGTCCTTATACGGAGGAAGTGAAGATAGGGACAAAGATGCAGCGTTAGTCGTTGCAACTACGCATCAACTGTTACGTTACTATAGAGCGTTTCATGTCATGATTGTAGATGAGATTGATGCCTTCCCGTATTATGCGGATCAAATGTTACAATATGCAGTGCAACAAGCGATGAAAGAGAAAGCGGCGCGTATTTATTTAACGGCAACTCCCGATGAAAAGTGGAAACATAATTTCAGAAGTGGTAAACAAAAAGGTATCATTGTCTCTGGACGATACCATCGTCATCCGTTACCAGTTCCTCTATTTTGCTGGTGCGGAAATTGGAAGAAAAGTCTCCACCATAAAAGAATTCCTCGAGTGTTACTACAATGGTTAAAAATGTACGTAAGCAAAAAGTATCCCATTTTTTTATTTGTTCCTCATGTGCGATATATAGAAGAATTGAGCCTGATATTGAAAACGTTGGATCCTAGAATCGATGGTGTACATGCAGAAAATCCGATGAGAAAAGAAAAAGTAGCAGCTTTCAGAAAGGGAGAAATTCCGTTATTAGTTACAACGACAATTTTAGAGAGAGGAGTAACTGTGAAGAATTTACAAGTTGCGGTGTTAGGGGCGGAAGAAGAAATCTTTTCAGAAAGTGCGCTTGTACAAATTGCAGGCCGAGCAGGTCGTAGTTTTGAAGAACCTTATGGCGAGGTCGTTTATTTTCATTACGGTAAGACAGAGGCGATGGTACGCGCGAAAAGGCATATTCAAAGTATGAACAAAAAGGCGAAAGAACAAGGATTAATCGATTAATGCATTGTCTACTTTGCGATGAGTATATGTTGGAAACAGTTAGTTGGTACACCTTCTTTGTAAAGTCTCACAAAAAATATATATGTGATAGGTGTGAGCGGAAACTTTCCTATATTATAGGAGAGATTTGCATGGAGTGTGGGCGATCTTTAGAGGACTTGACTTCCGAATATAAAGAAAATGATATTTGTGTGGATTGCATAAGGTGGATAAAAGAGGAGAAGTATCGTCCTTTTAAAAATCGTTCTTTGCACGTGTACGATGATGAGATGAAAGAAATATTAGCACAGTTTAAGTTTCGGGGAGATGCGGAGTTAGTTCATATTTTTTATCGATCCTTTCGGGAGCTGTTTCAAAAGCATTTTACGAGCGTTTCAAGTGTTATTGCTGTTCCGCTTAGTAGGGAACGGGAATATGAACGTGGTTTTAATCAGGCAGAGTTATTAGCAGCATGTTTACCTGTCAAAATTTCTTATCCCTCATTAAGAAGAAGGGAAACAGAAAAGCAAAGTAAGAAGACACGTAAAGAAAGGCTTTCGGGAAGTAATCCTTTTTATTTTCAGGGAGAAGATATGTTTCGTGATCAACATATTTTACTCGTTGATGATGTATATACGACAGGAATTACAGTTAGACAAATTGGAAGTCTTTTATACGATAGAGGAGCAAGGGAAGTTTCTAGTTTGACGCTTTGTAGAAGTTGATCTGTAACTGTCGAAAGGGATAATAAAAAGACGATAAGTCTTCTTTGACTTCGTAAGTTGTCATTCGCTATAGTCAAAGTATGGGGCGAATGCCCTGATTTTTAGAGTGAAGGGAATGGAATGAACATGCAAGGAAGAGTGAAATGGTTCAATGCAGAAAAGGGATTTGGGTTTATTGAGCGTGAAGATGGTGATGATGTGTTTGTTCATTTTTCTGCTATTCAACAAGAGGGATATAAGTCATTAGAAGAAGGGCAACAAGTTGAGTTTGACATTGTAGATGGAGCACGTGGACCACAAGCAGCTAATGTTGTAAAACTGTAGGAATATTGTTTTTGGGAAGAGAGAGCTGCGTTTGTGGCAACGTTATATATATGGTAGAACCTCTTGTTTTTTGCAAGAGGTTTTTGTTATGAATCAAGTTGTCAAAAAGTTGTTACTTTTCTGTAACGAATTGTCCACAGTTATATTCGTTATTCACGATGTTAATAGGATAAAATAAAGATAGAAACGATGCATCTTTTCATTTCAACAAAAAACGATAAAAAAATCGCAATTCCACTAATTTTTTTAAAAAAGTTAGAAGGAGTTTTTAAGCCAATGTCGAAATTATAGTACATAGGCTTGAAAGGAGGAATTCATCTATGAAATTCAACATTCGTGGTGAAAATATTGAAGTAACTCCAGCATTAAAGGAATATGTAGAGAAAAAACTAAGTAAGTTAGAGCGTTATTTTGATACATTCCCAGAGATTAAAGTTAATTTAAAAGTATACTCTGACAAGCAACGTGTCGAGGTAACAATTCCATTTACTGATTTATTACTTCGTGCAGAAGAAACTAATAGCGATATGTACGCTGCTATCGATTTAGTAGTTGATAAACTTGAGCGACAAATTCGTAAACATAAAACAAAGGTAAATCGTAAATTACGTGAGAAAGGTTCTATGAAAACGAACTTTATCCTTCCAGAAGCAGTAGCTGTTCTGGATGCGGTAGAAGAGGATGAATTAGAACTTGTACGTACAAAACGATTTGATTTAAAACCGATGGACGTTGAAGAAGCGATCCTACAAATGGATATGCTAGGACATAATTTCTTCGTCTTCACAAATGCTGATACAAATGAAACTAATGTTGTATATGGCCGTAAAGATGGGAAATATGGTTTAATCGAAACTAAATAATAATTCAAAAGCGCAGCCGAAATGGCTGCGCTTTTTTTGCTGAAAATAGATTTTTTTTAAAAGTTTTCTTAATTTAGAACGAGACATTCGGCCGATTGTTGGCATAGTTATAAGACAAGTGTTACAATTATCATTAGGTATATACATTTTAGTTTTTTTAATTAGGAGAAAAATTGGCATAACATACATTTGATTTTTATAACGACTGATTGTAATAGAAAAAGAAAAAACAATCGGAAGTTTTATTTTAATAAAAAAGAGGAGCGTATTTCCTATGATCGGTATTTTAAAAAAGGTATTTGATGTAAATCAACGCCAAATTAAACGTATGCAGAAGACAGTTGAGCAAATTGATGCATTAGAATCATCTATTAAGCCACTAACAGATGAACAATTAAAAGGAAAGACGCTTGAATTTAAAGAACGTCTAACAAAAGGTGAGACAGTAGATGATCTACTTCCAGAAGCTTTTGCAGTTGTTCGCGAAGCTGCGACTCGTGTTCTTGGAATGCGTCCGTATGGCGTGCAGTTAATGGGTGGTATTGCCTTACATGAAGGGAATATCTCTGAGATGAAAACGGGTGAAGGTAAAACGTTAACATCTACATTACCTGTATATTTAAATGCTTTAACAGGAAAAGGTGTTCACGTTGTTACAGTCAATGAATACTTAGCACAACGTGATGCGAGCGAAATGGGACAACTTCATGAGTTCCTTGGCTTAACAGTAGGAATTAACTTAAACAGTATGTCACGCGAAGAGAAACAAGAGGCTTATGCTGCTGATATTACGTATAGCACAAATAATGAGCTTGGATTCGATTACTTACGTGACAACATGGTTTTATATAGGGAACAGTGCGTTCAGCGTCCACTTCATTTTGCTATTATCGATGAAGTCGATTCTATTTTAGTCGATGAAGCACGTACGCCGCTTATTATTTCGGGACAAGCTCAAAAATCAACAGAGCTATACATGTTTGCAAATGCATTCGTTCGTACATTAGAAAATGAAAAAGAGTATTCATTTGATGTGAAAACGAAAAATGTAATGTTAACTGAAGATGGTATTACGAAAGCAGAGAAAGCTTTCCATATTGAAAACTTATTCGATTTAAAACATGTCGCACTTCTTCACCATATTAATCAGGCGCTTCGTGCACACGTTGTCATGCACCTTGATACAGATTATGTTGTACAAGAAGGCGAAATCGTAATTGTAGACCAATTCACTGGTCGTCTTATGAAAGGTCGTCGTTATAGCGAAGGTTTGCACCAAGCTATTGAAGCAAAAGAAGGCGTAGAAATTCAAAATGAAAGTATGACACTCGCAACAATTACGTTCCAGAACTATTTCCGTATGTATGAAAAGTTATCTGGTATGACTGGTACAGCGAAAACGGAAGAAGAAGAATTCCGTAGTATTTACAATATGAATGTTATCGTAATTCCAACGAACAAAGATATTATTCGTGATGACCGTGCTGATTTAATCTTCAAATCAATGGAAGGCAAATTCAATGCAGTTGTTGAGGATATTGTAAATCGTCATAAACAAGGGCAACCTATTCTTGTCGGTACAGTTGCAATTGAAACGTCAGAGCTTATTTCAAAAATGTTAACACGTAAAGGTGTACGCCATAACATTTTAAATGCGAAAAACCATGCGCGAGAAGCAGATATCATTGCAGAAGCTGGTATGAAAGGTGCTGTAACGATTGCGACGAATATGGCTGGTCGTGGTACGGATATTAAGCTTGGAGACGATATTAGAAACGTTGGTCTAGCAGTTATCGGTACAGAGCGTCACGAAAGCCGTCGTATTGATAATCAGTTACGTGGTCGTGCTGGTCGTCAAGGGGACCCTGGTGTAACGCAGTTCTACTTGTCTATGGAAGATGAACTAATGCGCCGCTTCGGTTCTGACAATATGAAAGCGATGATGGATCGTCTTGGTATGGATGATTCACAGCCGATTGAAAGTAAAATGGTTTCTCGTGCGGTAGAATCTGCACAAAAACGTGTAGAAGGAAATAACTATGATGCACGTAAGCAGTTACTGCAGTACGATGATGTACTTCGTCAGCAACGTGAAGTTATTTACAAACAGCGTCAAGAAGTAATGGATTCTGAGAACTTACGCAGTATTATTGAAGGTATGATGAAATCTACAGTAGAACGTGCTGTTGCGCTTCATACACAAGAGGAAATTGAAGAAGATTGGAACATTAAAGGTCTTGTTGACTACTTAAATACAAACCTTCTGCAAGAAGGCGATATAAAAGAAGAAGAGTTACGTCGTCTTGCTCCAGAGGAAATGAGCGAGCCAATTATCGCGAAATTAATAGAGCGTTACAACGACAAAGAAAAGCTTCTGCCAGAAGAGCAAATGCGTGAGTTTGAAAAAGTTGTTGTATTCCGTGTAGTAGATACGAAATGGACAGAGCATATTGATGCGATGGATCACCTTCGTGAAGGTATTCATTTACGTGCTTACGGTCAAATTGATCCACTTCGTGAGTATCAAATGGAAGGATTCGCAATGTTCGAGTCAATGATTGCTTCTATTGAAGAGGAAATTTCTCGTTACATTATGAAAGCTGAAATTGAACAAAACTTAGAGCGTCAAGAAGTTGTTCAAGGTGAAGCTGTTCATCCATCTAGCGATGGCGAAGAAGCGAAGAAAAAACCAGTTGTAAAAGGTGACCAAGTAGGCCGCAACGATTTATGTAAATGTGGTAGCGGTAAAAAATATAAAAACTGCTGTGGTATCGGGAAGTAATACAGGGCGGTAGCCCAGATTGCTTTGCAAAATTTTACATCAAAAATGTATAATTAAGAAAGATTAAACTCTCTCCGTCATAACTGGAGAGAGTTTCCCTTGTTCTCATAAGAAAGCAACAGCAATTACATAGAGGTGAAGGAAATGGAATTAGTAGAAATTAGACAAGAATTAGAGAAAATGGCTAAGAGATTAGCGGCTTTTAGGGGGTCTCTTTGACCTTCCTACTAAGGAGAAACAAATTGCAGAGTTAGAAGAGACAATGATGGGTGCAGGATTTTGGGATGACCAACAAGGTGCACAAGCTGTAATTAACGAAGCTAATGCACTGAAAGAGATGGTTGGAAAGTTCCGTCAGTTAGATGAGACCTTCGAAAATTTAGAAATCACGCATGAGCTTTTAAAAGAAGAGTATGATGAAGATTTACATGAGGAACTTGAATCTGAAGTGAAAGGCTTAATTCAAGAAATGAATGAGTATGAGCTTCAGTTACTACTAAGCGATCCTTATGATAAAAATAACGCTATTTTAGAATTACACCCAGGTGCTGGTGGAACAGAATCACAAGACTGGGGTTCTATGTTATTACGTATGTACACACGTTGGGCTGAAAAACGTGGGTTTAAAGTAGAAACGGTTGACTACTTACCAGGTGATGAAGCTGGTATTAAGAGTGTTACTTTATTAATTAAAGGTCATAACGCTTACGGTTATTTAAAGGCAGAGAAAGGTGTACATCGTCTTGTACGTATTTCGCCATTCGATTCTTCAGGCCGTCGTCATACATCGTTCGTGTCTTGTGAAGTTGTACCTGAGTTCAATGATGAAGTTGAAATCGAAATACGTTCAGAAGACTTAAAAGTTGATACGTACCGTGCAAGTGGTGCAGGTGGACAGCATATTAATACGACAGACTCAGCAGTTCGTATTACACATACACCAACAAACACAGTTGTAACATGTCAGTCAGAGCGTTCACAAATTAAAAACCGTGAGCACGCGATGAAAATGTTAAAAGCGAAATTATACCAAAAGAAATTAGAAGAGCAACAAGCGGAGTTAGATGAAATTCGCGGTGAACAAAAAGAAATCGGATGGGGTAGCCAAATTCGTTCTTACGTATTCCACCCGTATTCTCTTGTGAAAGACCACCGTACAAATACAGAGGTTGGTAACGTACAAGCAGTTATGGATGGAGAAATTGATCCATTTATTGATGCTTACTTACGTTCTCGCATCTAATAAGCGAAAAAAAGCCAACAAAGTTGTCGGCGTATGCTGAGGATAATCGAGGATATAAAGAATTTGATTTTATTTCTATAGATGAAGTAAAGAGGAAGAGAAGTTGGAAACGACAACTTCTCTTTTTGATGAGATTATATGTAGCATACAATGTTGTATATTGTATTGTAAAAAGTAGAGAATAGTAAAACAGAGCGGCAATAGAGTAAGACTTGAACAGAACTTTTCTGATTTTCTGTTCAACAAGAATTCTTTATAGAAATTTTTATGTTGTTCACAGAATTGAAACAACTTATGAAAGCTTTATATTATCAGGGTTCTTACTGTATTTTTGAAAAATATGAAATATACCTTAGTTTTTCTATATAAAGATAATGCTTATAATGAAAATGAGTGTGTTAGGAATGAAAAGAATATCAACAATGGGGAGCGATAGAAGTGAAAAAGAAATTGTTGGCTATTGCGTTAGGAACATCAGTCGTTTTTGCTTTAGGAGCATGTGGAAATAAAGAAGAGAGTAAGCCTTCGAAACAATCTGCAAGCACAGATAGCGCAGAGCAAATTTACCAAAAAAGTTGTATAGGCTGTCACGCGAAAGATTTATCGGGAGCAACTGGACCGGATTTACGAAAAGTGGGACAGAAATATGATGCAGCAGAGATTGAAAAGATTATTGAAAAAGGTCGCGGTTCCATGTCACCAGGAATTATTCAAGGTGAGGATGCGAAAAAAGTAGCTGAGTGGTTAGCTGAACATAAATAAAAAGGGTGAACTGGACGGGTTGGTTATATAATCTTATCCCAAAATGATTTTGGGTAAGAACTATGACGACTCGTTTCCTTTTTTTTTTTTTGTGTAACATAACTGTAACAAAAATGTATCCGAACTGGAAACCGTTTGATGTTACAATGAGGTTTGTAGAATTTTGCTGAAATATATTACATAGAGTAGCGCTGCTAATAAAAAGCATGAATGGAAGCTACCTTCAACAAGAGTGGTTAAGCGAGAATAAAAGGTTATCTTTTATTTTCAGATGTACAGAAAAGTATTTCGAAAAAAATCATTAAGTATTGGGTGATAAATAATGATAAAAATGACGAATGTTTATAAGGAGTACCCGAATGGTATGAAAGCCATTGCTGGTCTCACAGTTAACATTAAACAAGGTGAGTTTGTATACGTAGTTGGACCGAGTGGAGCCGGGAAATCTACATTTATTAAAATGATGTATCGTGAAGAGAAGCCATCTACAGGATCAATTAATGTAAATGGACTTGTTATTGAAACATTAGCAGAAAGAGATGTTCCATATTTCCGTCGTCAATTAGGCGTAATTTTCCAAGATTTTAAATTACTACCTAAGTTAACGGTATATGAGAATGTTGCGTTTGCTTTAGAAGTAATTGAAGAAGAAAAAGAAGCCATTCGTGAGCGTGTAACAGAAGTTTTAGGTCTTGTAGGTCTTGAGGATCGTGCAGACGCACTACCAAGTGAACTTTCGGGCGGAGAGCAGCAACGTGTTGCGATTGCGAGAGCAATTGTTAATAGACCAAAGGTTGTAATTGCCGATGAGCCAACAGGTAACTTAGATATTGAAACAGCTCTTGATATTATGAAGATTTTTACGCGTATTAACGAGCGTGGTACAACGATTGTTATGGCGACACATAACTCAGATATCGTAAATACAATTCGTCATCGTGTAATCGCGATTGAAGGCGGAAAAATTGTTCGAGATGAGATTGAGGGAGGATACGGATATGAAGGCTAAGACCCTTAGTCGACATTTGCGAGAAGGTGTAAAGAATCTATCACGTAACGGATGGATGACATTTGCTTCTGTTAGTGCAGTAACAGTTACATTATTACTTGTAGGTGTCTTTTTAACAGCGATTATGAATATGAACCATTTTGCGACGAAAGTAGAGCAAGATGTAGAAATTCGTGTACACATTGATCCAGCAGCAAAAGAAGCTGATCAAAAGAAATTAGAAGATGATATGAGTAAGATTGCGAAAGTAGAATCTATTAAATATTCTTCTAAAGAAGAAGAGCTAAAACGCTTAATTAAAAGCTTAGGTGATAGCGGAAAAACGTTTGAGTTATTTGAACAAGATAACCCACTTAAAAACGTATTTATTGTAAAAGCAAAAGAACCAACAGATACAGCGACAATCGCGAAAAAGATTGAGAAAATGCAGTTTGTAAGTAATGTTCAATATGGTAAAGGCCAAGTTGAAAAATTATTTGATACTGTAAAAACAGGACGTAATATCGGGATTGCGTTAATTGCAGGCCTTTTATTCACAGCAATGTTCTTAATCTCTAATACAATTAAAATTACAATTTATGCTCGTAGTACTGAGATTGAAATTATGAAACTGGTAGGTGCAACAAACTGGTTTATTCGTTGGCCGTTCTTATTAGAGGGATTATTCCTAGGAGTATTAGGATCAATTATTCCAATTGGCTTAATTCTAGTTACGTATAATTCACTACAAAGTGTGTTTAACGAAAAACTTGGCGGAACAATTTTCGAACTTCTACCATACAGTCCTTTCGTATTCCAATTAGCTGGTTTACTAGTGTTAATCGGGGCTTTAATCGGTATGTGGGGAAGTGTAATGTCAATTCGTCGCTTCTTAAAAGTATAAAAAGTTGCAAACATAATTCGTACAAGCTTATCATATAGTAGAAATAGGTAAAGGCATCACACACTGTGTGATGCCTTTTGCTACACCACCTGTGTGTTTTGGAAAGGGGAATTCCGCATTGAAACGTAGAGTTGCAATTATTGGAATGGTTGTTGCATTTTTAATTGGTGCTGGCGGAATGTTTGCAGGTATGTCTTTATTTGGGGTTAACCCAGCAGAAGTAACGCAAACAATTTCGAGTGGAAACGCTAGCACCTCACAAGGGAATTTGGCAAAAATTAATGAGGCGTATGCACTAATTGATTCACGTTATGTGGAAGACGTGAAGGATGACAAGTTAGTCGAAGGTGCAATACAAGGCATGTTGTCTACGCTGAAGGACCCTTATTCCACGTATATGGATAAAGAAACGGCTAAACAGTTTAGTGAATCACTTGATCCTGAGCTAGAGGGGATCGGGGCTGAGGTGAACAAAACGGACGGTAAGCTTATTATCGTATCTCCAATTAAAGGCTCACCGGCAGAAAAGATTGGAATTAAACCGAATGACCAAATTTTATCTGTAGATGGAAATAGTGTGAAAGATTTATCACGTGAAGAAGCAGTATTAAAGATTCGTGGTAAAAAAGGAACGACTGTCGCGATTGAAATTAAGCGTGCAGGAGTAGCTGATCCGATTGTATTTAAAATTAAGCGTGAAAAAATTCCAATCTTCACGGTGTTTAGTTCTGTGAAACAAGAGAGCGGAAAAGATATCGGTTATATGCAAATCACTTCTTTTGCTGAAAATACGGCGAAAGAATTTAAGGATCAGTTAAAAGAGTTAGAGAAGAAAAACATAAAAGGCTTAGTTATTGACGTGCGTGGTAATCCTGGTGGCTACTTAAATAGTGTAGAAGAGATACTAGGGGAAATTATGACGGATAAAAAGCCGATGCTACAAGTAGAGCAACGAAATGGTGAGAAAAAGAAATTCTCTACGGAACTGAAAGAGAAAAAGCCATATCCAATTTCAGTATTAATTGATAATGGAAGTGCTTCTGCTTCAGAGATTTTAGCGGGTGCGCTAAAAGAGGGAGAAGGATACGATTTAATTGGTGAAAAAACGTTTGGTAAAGGTACTGTTCAGCAAGCCGTTCCATTTAAAGATGGCAGCAACATTAAATTAACGATGTTTAAATGGTTAACACCAGATGGAAACTGGATTCATAAAAAAGGAATCGCGCCAACAGTAGAAGTGAAGCAACCAGATTATTATCATGCGACACCAATTCAAATTGAAAAGACACTTTCATACAATTCAAATGATGTGCAAGTAAAACACGCGCAAGAAATGCTTAAGAGTTTAGGGTATGTACCGGGGCGTGAAGATGGATACTTTAGTAAAGAGACTGAATCAGCGCTGAAAGCATTCCAAAATGCGAATGAGATGGAAGCGACGGGACAGCTGGATAAAAAGACAGCTGAGGCGATTCAAACTAAAATTATTGAAAAAATCCGTTCTGGAGAAAATGATCTACAATTACAGTCCGCATTAAAATTAATAGCGAAATAAAGTGAAACTTTAATCAGTGGGGGTCTTACTGCCCATTAAAGCGGGATAAAAAGAAATACAGGTAGTTTGCTGCCTGTATTTTTTTGTGTTAAACAAACGTTTGTCCAGTTATGATAATATAAAAAGAAAGAATGATATAAATGGTGGTGAATGGGTTCGTGGAGGCATGGATTTTTGAAATAATGCGGGCAGTTGGACGTTTTTTCTTACACCCTGCTGTCTATGTATTTTTAATAAGTAGTATCTTCGTTGGATACTTACGTATGTTACGAGAACGAAAGGATTTTTCCTTTAAAGTTTATGATATTTGGTTTGAACTGCGAACATCTCTATTTGCGGGAGTTGGATACGGATTAATCGTATCTATTCTTACAATTGGACTTGGCCTTGTTGTTTCCAAAGCGAGCTTATGGGTCATCTTACTTTGGACGTTATTATTTGGATTAACTGCTATGTATCGATATTTATCAGCAGCTTATACATTTAGTATCGCAATTGTATGCGTTCTATTATCTTCTAAGCTACCAGTTTCCTTCTTACAGCTTGGAGAGGGTGAAGAGAGTACGATTGTATCTCTTGCTATTTTACTAGGCGTCATGCTTGTTGTAGAGGGCTTGTTGATTTCTAAAAATGCAGTAGGATATTCTACGCCGAAGATTAGGAAGGGTAAGCGTGGGCTAAAGATTGGTTTACACGAATCAAAGCGTTTATGGATTGTGCCTATTTTTATTCTTGTACCAGGTGATGCAGTAACGCAGTTTATTTCATGGTGGCCTGTCGTTTCAATCGGTTCACATACCTATTCTCTATTCCTCGTTCCATTTTTAATTGGATTTATGAGAAAGATTAGAAGTTATGAGCCAACGGAAGCTTTATTATTTACAGGAAGACGTGTCTACGGATTAGCAGGAATTGTACTTGTTTTAGGAATCGCAAGTTATTGGTGGCACGTACTTGCCATTATCGCAATGGGAGTCGCAATGCTTGGGCGTTTCACAATTTCCATGCAAGAAAAAATTGCTGATGAGACAAGACCGGCGTACTTCGCTGCACGTAATGATGGGCTTGTTGTATTAGATACAATCCCGAATACAATTGGGGCAGAGCTGAATTTACTGCCTGGAGAAGTAATTACGAAAGTAAATGGAGTCATTCCAGGAAGCGCTGAGGAATTTTATGATGCGCTTCAAACGAAGACGACAGGAGCATTTTGTAAATTAGAAGTATTAGATACAAATGGAGAGCTTCGCCTTGCTCAAACGGCATTATACGCCGGAGGACATCACGAATTAGGAATTGTGTTTGTTCAGCAGGAGCATGAGTGGGATTCGGAAGCGATGTAATAGAAGAAAGGGTATCACCTTGTGGTGATACCCTTTTTGGTTGTGGGGGGCGGGATTAGTAGTAAATGAAATTTACATCGGTGATTATTCAAATATATCGACTTTCTGGAAAAAACGATAACTATCGCAAACCTTATTTTGAAGTTTCATAGACGGATAACTTGAATAATTATTTGATAATGGTTATCATTTAGGGAGTCTTTTTAATTTTGGAAAATGGAGGTAAGATATGCTACGTAAATTTTTTTCTTACTATAAACCGTATAAAGGTTTATTTATACTCGACTTTTCTTGCGCAGTTGTCGCAGGGTTACTAGAACTTGGCTTCCCGCTTATCGTAAATCAATTTATTGATAAGTTATTGCCAGGGCAAAACTGGACGCTTATTTTATGGGCTTGTTTCGGTTTACTTGCAGTGTATATATTAAATGCAGGTTTGCAATATGTCGTTACATATTGGGGGCATATGCTTGGTGTTAACATTGAAACAGATATGAGGCAGAAATTATTTGATCACATTCAAAAGCTATCATTCAGATTTTTTGACAATAATAAAACAGGTCATTTAATATCACGTCTTACGAACGATTTAATGGAAATTGGGGAAATTGCTCACCACGGACCAGAAGATTTATTTATCGCTGTTATGACTTTAGTTGGGGCATTTTCATTTATGATGATGATCAACTGGAAGTTAGCGCTATTAACGTTCTTCGTTATTCCATTCTTATTATGGTTGGCACTTTACTTCAATAAAAAAATGACAGGTACGTTTAGACGTTTATTCTCAGACGTTGCTGATTTCAATGCATGTATTGAGAACAACGTTGGCGGTATCCGTGTTGTACAAGCATTCGGAAATGAAAAGTTTGAGAAAGAGCAATTTGCTGTGAACAACGCTCGTTTCCGTACAACGAAATTAATGGCGTATAAAATTATGGCGTTAAATTCGTCAATTAGTTATATGCTCATGCGTCTCGTAACGCTCTTCGTCTTAATATGCGGTACATGGTTTGTTCTGCAAGGAGAATTAACGTACGGTGGATTTATCGGATTCGTTCTATTAACGAATATTTTCTTCCGCCCAATTGAAAAAATTAATGCGGTTATTGAAAGTTATCCGAAAGGGATCGCTGGTTTTAAGAGGTATGTAGAGCTTCTTGAAACAGAGCCAGATATTGTAGACTTTAAAGACGCGATGGAAGTTAAACATGTACATGGTGATATTCAATATAGCAACGTTACATTCGGATATGAAAATAAAGAACCGATTTTAAATGATATTAGTTTGAAAATACATGCAGGTGAAACAGTTGCTTTCGTAGGACCATCAGGAGCTGGAAAAACGACGTTATGTAGTCTATTACCACGTTTTTATGAACAATCGTCTGGATCGATTCAAATTGATGGTATTGATACGAAAGATATGACGTTATCTTCACTTCGTAAGCAAATTGGAATTGTGCAGCAAGATGTGTTCTTATTCTCAGGAACAATTCGTGAAAATATCGCTTACGGAAACTTAAAGGCGTCAGAAGCTGAAATTTGGCAGGCAGTAAAACGTGCGCAGTTAGAAGACTTAATTTACTCACAACCAGACGGTTTAGATACCGTTATCGGTGAGCGTGGGGTGAAACTTTCTGGTGGACAGAAGCAGCGTCTAGCGATTGCTCGTATGTTCTTGAAAAACCCGCCAATTTTAATATTAGATGAAGCGACTTCCGCATTAGATACAGAGACGGAACTGGCGATTCAAAAATCACTTGCTGAACTATCTGTGGGCCGTACAACATTAGTTATTGCTCACAGACTTGCAACGATTAAAAATGCAGATCGTATCGTCGTTGTAAATAAAGATGGTATTGCAGAACAAGGTTCACATGATGAATTAATTGAACAAGGCGGAGGATACAGCAGGTTATACGAAGCACAGTTCAGTTCGTAAATATAATTTCTGCTGAATTAGTGCACCATAAGTAAGTGAAAATCTTATATGGGAGGCTATGAAGCATGATTGTAACAACAACGTCTACAATTCAAGGAAAAGAAATTATTGAGTATATCGATATCGTCAATGGAGAAGCGATTATGGGCGCGAATATCGTTCGTGACCTTTTCGCCTCTGTCCGTGACGTTGTCGGCGGTCGTGCGGGCGCTTATGAAAGTAAATTAAAAGAAGCGCGCGACATTGCAATGGAAGAGATGAAAACTTTCGCAAGACAAAAAAATGCGAATGCAATTGTTGGTATCGACGTGGATTACGAAGTAGTTCGCGAAGGAATGCTAATGGTTGCAGTGAGCGGAACTGCTGTCCGTATTTAAAGTGAAAAAGCCGCGCTGATGCACGGCTTTTTCACTTTTATTAATGCTATTCTATGTCGAAGTTCCAATATTTCTTGGGAAATGCGGAAGGCCCTGTCGATATATAGGGAAGACATTAGAGCGCTTCTTTACATTTCTGGATTTGAACTAATAATGTTTCGTATTCTTGTTCGAGAGATGGGATATCATCGTGATGATTTGGCATGGAAATTCGGCCGATAATTTCTGTTAATTTTGTTTGTAATCGTAATAATTCTTGTTCAGTTACGTTTACAGAATCCCCGGTGGTTCTTTTTGTGTATTGCTCGTAATTACCGTGGAATATTCTTGGTTCACTCTCATCTACTTGTAGAATATGGTCTGCAACAGAACGAATGAAGGCAAGGTCATGGCTAATGAAAAGTATTGTGCCAGGATATTCTTGTAACATGATTTCTAGTTCTTCTTGCGTTGCTAAGTCTAAATAGTTTGTCAAACTTATTTCTATTTGCTATTTGTGAATTCATTATTATACAATTGTGCCTTTGCTAGCGCTTCTGCATCGTCTTTGATTTCATCTAGTCCATTCGCATCCCCAATAACATACCCTTCAAATGATGAACCAACAAAATCAAAGATATATTGAAACTGGGAGATAAGCGGTAATGCTTTCAGCTTTGGATTGTCTCCGCCAACGATGATAACGTACATTTTTTTACCTTTCATTTTTTCTTTGAAATGAAGAGATGTATCACGCAAGCTTTGTGACCAGCGATCGACGAAGTTTTTCATATGACCGCTCATTCCATACCAGTATAGCGGTGTAGCAAAGATAATTGTGTCGTGTTCTAACATACGCTCAATTAACTGCTCGTAGTCATCATTTACAGGTTGGAATCCTTCTGCATCATGGCGCTGATCTATGATTGGGTGGACGATATGATCACGCAAGTAAATTTGTTCTGTTTCAATTCCATCAATCACCATATGTGTTAAAGCTTCTGTATTTCCGTTTTGTCTTGAACTGCCATGTATAACAAACATGTAATCATCCCTTTTCTTTTGTTTGCTTTAGGAGTGAAACGTGTTTTTGCAAATTCGTTTGAATGCTAGAAAGTAATGAGATTTGCTTCGTTACTTCATTAAGTTTATCTTCATAAAGCGTAAGGATACTGCTGCAAGGATTTTCGTACAGGTGCGGCTCTATTTCGAGGCAGCGCAGCATCCTTGCCGTCTCTTCTAAATTTAAGCCAATTTGTAAGTACATTTGAATAAGCTCCACTTTTTCGATGGCACTTTCATCAAAGTCACGGTAGCCATTTGCGAGGCGCTTAGAAGGGAGTAATCCCTTTTCTTCATAATGTCTTAGTGATCTTTCGCTAACCTCGGTTTCTTTTGATAACTCTCCAATTCGCAATGTGTTTCACTCCTTTTACATGTATTGTAAACCTTCACACTAATGTGAAGGTCAATGCTGTTTTTTCGCAAAAGAGTCTACATGATTTAAAAACACTTGAATAGCTTTAGACGGGATGAAGTATTTGCCGCGCACGATGGAGAATGGACGGATGAGTTGTTCATTTGGAACTTCGACGTGGAATAGCTCTTTTGCCAGTAACTCTTTCCGTACAGTCCAATCAGAAAGTATAGCGATGCCAAGCCCGGCACTAACTGCTTCTTTCACGCTTTGGATACTACTGAATGTAAAGAAGCGCTTCAATTTTAAATGGTGTTGATGAATAAAGCGGTCACTATAAGCACGTGTTCCAGAACCACTTTCTCTTAATACCCATACTTGATCTTGGAGTGTGCTTTCATTTATTTCATTTGTGCGGAGCAGTGGATGATTTGGCGGGACGACGAGCTTCATTTCATCTTGCATAAACGTTTCAACGTCAACGTCGGCGTATACGACTTGCCCTTCCACTAAGCCGATATCGATTTGATTAGAGCGAAGGCTTTGCAAAACGTCTTCTGTATTTGAGATAAAGGTATGAACTTCGACGTGTGGATTTTCATTCGCATAGTTAGCCAGTATTTTTGGAAGTAAGTATTCGCCAATTGTAAAACTAGCACCGATGCGAAGAGTTCCTGTTACAACGTTATGTAGCTCGTTAATTTCTTGCTTAGCATCTTCATAAAGAGAGAGCATTTGTTTTGCATGTATATATAATATGTTTCCAGCCTCCGTCACTTGGACGTGCTTTGGGGAGCGCTGAATAAGAGTAGTGCCAAATTCGTTTTCTAAGTTGCGTATATGCATACTTACGCCAGGCTGTGAAAGGTTTAATAATTCTGCTGCACGGGAGAAATGCTTCTGTTCAACGACAGTAACAAATATTTTTAAAATGTCTACGTTCATGTAATGGGCTCCTTTCTTTTTCTATCATTTTATCATAAGTATTTCTGATGATAGAGATTCAATATTGATATTAAACTTATTATAGAAACTCTCTTATAATGTAAGTAGAAAGAACATGCATGTTCCAATACGATTATTGGAGTGGTACAAAGTGGAACAAACACTTGTTATACAAAAGAAGAAGGGCTTTGGATTTTCACAAGGAATTGGGATTACATTATTAATCGCAATTGCTGCGAAATATTTAGCAGAGCTTCCATTTTTAAATATTATGGGACAATTAGTGATTGCTATTCTAATTGGGATGGTTTGGCGTGCGGCAATTGGAGTTCCTCATGATGCGATTGCCGGAACGAACTTTGCGAGTAAGAAGTTGCTGCGCTTTGGGATTATCTTACTTGGAATGCGGTTAAATCTTGTTGATATTGCGAAGGCAGGGCCGAAAGTATTGGTCATCGCTGCCGTTGTTATTACATTTACGATTTTCGTTGTATATGGGCTAACGAAAGTATTTAAGGTAGAAAAGAAACTCGGAATTTTAACAGCGTGCGGAACAGCAATTTGCGGCGCGGCTGCGGTCGTGGCAATTGCACCGCAAGTGAAAGCGAAGGATGAAGAAACGGCAGTTGGGGCAGCAATTATTGCAATTTTAGGTACAATATTTACACTTATTTATACGCTATTATACCCAGTGCTTGGCTTCTCACCGTACGGTTACGGTGTATTCTCAGGTGCGACGCTGCACGAAATCGCTCATGTCATCGCAGCTGCGGCGCCAGGAGGAAGTACGGCTGTAGACATCGCAGTTATCGTGAAATTAACGCGCGTTGCAATGCTTGTGCCAGTAGCGATTTTAATTGGATTATGGTTTGGTAAGAGTGAAGGCAGCGAGGAAAAAAAATCGTGGCGTGACCTTCCAATTCCGTGGTTCATCTTCGGATTTTTAGCGATGAGTGCAGTGCATTCGCTCGGGGTTATACCAGAAGTTGTTGCCGGATACATTGTTGTCATTGCTTACATGCTTATTGCAATGGCGATGGCGGGTCTTGGTTTAAATGTAGAGTTTAAAACGTTCCGTAAGTTAGGAAGTAAGGCATTCGTGGCGGGGCTGATCGGCTCGGTTTTCCTTTCTATTCTTGGATACGTTCTTGTATATGTATTAGGATTTATGTAGTAGGACGAAGAAGCTGTTCCAAAAGATATTTTGGGACAGCTTTTTTTATGTTTATAGTGCTACGGGTGTCGATATATTAAAAAAATAGCTGATATAAATTGAATTACGCTTGTACTTTGTTAGAGAAGGTGATCAGTGAAACGTTTTTCTAAAATTTGTAAAGATATCTTTACTTATAAATGGAAAATATTTATAATTAAAGTAAAGATATCTTTACTTTCGAAGGTGGAGCCTATGGGTGTGAAAAATAAAATAAAAGAGTTAAGAAAGCAACATCATATAACGCAAGTTGAAATGGCAAAGGCGATGCAGGTGACGCGGCAGACGATTGTGGCGATTGAAAACCATCATTATAACCCGAGTCTAGAGTTATCCCTAAAAATCGCCAAATATTTTGGGGTGAAGGTGGAGGAAATATTTACGCTAGAGTAAGGGGAGAAAAAATGGAAGATACTAAAAAGTTATTTATCGGTGCGACTTTTGGATTGTTTTTGGGAGACATTGTAGTTCATAGTATGAATCCGGCTATACCAATTTTACCGCTCGTAGTGAGTAACGTTTTAGCAATTGTATTTTTGATAGTGTATTCGTATTACAAAAAGCGTAAGTACAAAAAAGAAGAACTTCCAGATATAGATGAGCGAGTAAATGAAAACATAAAAAAGTATGTAAATGTCTCATTTGTATTCGCGTTTCTATTGCTTATTGTTTATATTGTTGTGAGTAAAGCGATAGGCAGAGCTGTTATACCAGTGCAAGAAATATTTATGATATGTAGCTCCTTATTTGCGGGTAGTCTCATCATAGGAGTCATGATAGGAAAACGGGCATAGAGATAGGAGGAATGAAAAATGCAAGATGAGTTTGAGAGATTTCAGTCGGATAAAGCGTTTAAATATGTAGGAGTATTTTTTACGATTAGTTTAGCGATATGGAGTTTATATAATTTAATTGTTGATGGAAATGCTGGTATGCCGTTTGTTTTATTTGTAATAGGGCAGTGGGTGTATTTTTTTGTGAACTATTGGCCGAAGTGGAAATATAGAAATCAAAAAGAGGTCGATCATGTATGAGTAAGCAAGATGTTATACGGTTTATAGGAAGTTTGTTCTTAGTGGGGCTTATTTTGAATGCGAGTTTAATAATGTTAAGTATTTCGTGGGGAACTACTTTTATATCGAATATAGCACTAGTCGTTTTGTATGGAATTTCGGAATATAGAGAACAGAAGCGTTTAAAAGAAGAGGGAGTACCGTCGATTGATGAGAGAGTTGTGAACAAGATGAAGTCGTATTTTACGATTTGTATTACGAGCTTGGTTTTTTTGTTCATTATGTATCTTGGTGTAAATAAGTATTTAGATAGGCAAGTAGTACATGTAAATGAGCTATTATATATTGCTATTTTTGGCTTATTAATAAGTATGGCATTGACGAGTACTTTAGCAACAAGGAATAGATAGAAAAAGGGGAACTGGGATGGGATTACCGGTATTATGTGTCGCTACAGTCATATTTGCGCTTCTTTGGGGAATGCAAAATTTTTCTCGTAATCCAGTGCCAAGCATTTGTATTATGATTGGTACTGTAGGTTTATCGTATTATTTATTACTATTAGCTCATTATCATAAAACAGCAACGAGTGTTGTCGTTGGAGCACTTATTTTATTTTGTGGGCGTGCTGTACAAAAAGGGTTATTTCCGTAAAAGCTGTTTATACAAAGAGTATAAACAGCTTTTTGTATTTTTTTACAAAAGGCTTGAAAGTGACGTAACGTCATCTTTTATAATGAAGGGGAAGAGGTGATGGTAGTGATTTCAATACAACAATTGACGAAAGAAACAGGGATAACAGTACGTACATTACGTTATTATGATCAAATAGATTTATTAAAGCCGAGCGGGAAAACAGAAGGTGGACATCGTTTATATAGTGAAGCTGACGTAATACGGCTGCAACAAATTTTATTTTTAAAGGAAATGGGATTTTCATTAAAAGAGTCTGCGAATATGTTAGTAAAAGGTGAGCTTAATTTAAAGGATTCGCTTAAAAAACAACTTCGATTTGTACAGGAAGAACAAAAGAAATTTAATCGAATGGAGCGTGTTTTACAAGCTGTTGTTTATTCGGTAGATGTAGAGGGAGAACTTGATTGGAAAATTATGTTTGAACTGATTCAGCTTTCGAAACAGTCTTCTCGTATACGTGAAATATTTCAAAATGAATTATTTTCAAAGGAAGAACAAAAATTGCTTCATAATTTGCCAAATATGAGTGAAGAAGATCCGAATGTTTTAGAGTGGGTAGATTTATTAAAGCAATTTCGCACTTTTATGAAAGATGGTAAAGAAACTGCAAATGATGAGGTACAAGGGGCAACGAAGAAATTAATGCGGAAGTGTTTAGAAATGGCCAATGGTGATGAAGCATTTTTAGATAAGTTATGGGAAGTTAGAAAATCGAAGGAAGATTCACAGAAAATGAGCATGTATCCAATTGAAGAAGAACTTTTAATATATATGGATGAGGCTTTTCGTATTTATGATGAAAGGGAGAATGATAAATGAGTATACTCGCAGAATATCGTTGGTATTTTTTAATTGGGGCAGAAATTGTATTTTGGTTATCGGCTATTAGTTTCTTTTTACTCCGTTACGGTTTTCGTTTGAAAAAGGCAAGTTTTATTATGGGGATTGTCCTACTCTTAAATGAAGTGTTTATTTTAACTTTAGCAGTAGTGGATTACTATCAAACAGGAAAGTTCTCTAACTTTCAAATCATTACTGTAATTATTTTATTATATGCGGTCTTCTACGGGAAAAAGGATTTGAAGAAGCTTGATATGTTTGTGCAAAAGCTAGTTGCGAAATGGCGGAATGAACCAGCGCCAATTATGGAAGAACAGATAGAATTAACAGGTATGGCATATGCGAAACAGGAAATAAAAAATTGGGTATTACACCTTAGTTTGTTTGTTGTTGTGCATATTTTCTTTTTCTTTCTGTACGGTTTTGTACCATTTGAACAATGGGGGAATTGGTTAGAATCAGGAATTGTTTTAAATAAAGCAGCGAGTCGCGTTAGCCAAGTTTGGGCGATTATACTTTTAGTGGATACAGTTATTTCGTTTTCATATGTTATTTTTCCGAAGAAGGAGAAAGGGAACAAGAAGCTACTTTCATAGTGGAAAGTAGCTTTTTTTAGTATACCAATAGTTTGTATAGGAGAGGATGACAGTAGGAAAAAGAGCTGGTTTTAAATGAAGTAGAATTTTAATCAGTGTGGTGCTTACTGTTTGTTCATGCGGGAGAAGGTTTGATAAGGAAGGAAGTGTGCTCTCCTTCCTTTTTCTATATATTGTCGAAAACTTTACCGAATATCTGTTCGTTTTTTTAGGTTTTTTGGGGGTATTCGTGGTAAAATGATAATACAGATTTTTATGAGGAGGTCGGAACTTAAGTGGAACATCAATTTGAAATTATCTCAGCGTATTCCCCGCAAGGTGATCAGCCGGTAGCTATAGAGAAGCTTGTAGAGGGAATTAATAGTGGAAAGAAAAAGCAAGTGTTGCTTGGAGCGACAGGAACGGGTAAGACATTTACGATTTCAAATGTCATTAAAGAGGTGCAGAAGCCAACACTTGTCATGGCTCATAATAAAACGTTAGCAGGACAGTTATATAGTGAGCTGAAAGATTTTTTTCCGAATAATGCAGTTGAATATTTTGTTAGTTATTACGATTATTATCAGCCAGAAGCGTATGTGCCGCAAACAGATACGTTTATTGAAAAAGATGCGCAGATTAATGATGAAATCGATAAATTGCGTCACTCAGCAACATCTGCACTATTTGAACGGGATGATGTGATTATTGTTGCGAGTGTTTCGTGTATATACGGCTTAGGTTCTCCAGAAGAATACCGCGAGTTAGTTGTTTCACTTAGAGTTGGTATGGAAAAGGACCGCAATCAATTGCTTCGTGAACTTGTTGATGTACAGTATGGACGTAATGACATTGATTTCAAGCGTGGTACATTCCGTGTGCGCGGAGATGTAGTTGAAATCTTCCCAGCATCACTTGATGAGCATTGTATTCGAATTGAATTTTTCGGCGATGAAATCGATCGTATTCGCGAAGTAAATGCGTTAACAGGTGAAGTATTAGCAGAACGTGATCATGTAGCGATCTTCCCAGCATCTCACTTCGTTACACGTGAGGAAAAAATGAAGGTCGCTATTGAAAATATCGAAAAAGAATTAGAAGAGCGTTTAAAGGAATTAAATGATAATGGCAAGTTGTTAGAAGCGCAGCGTATAGAGCAACGTACACGTTATGATTTAGAAATGATGCGTGAGATGGGCTTTTGTTCAGGGATTGAAAATTATTCCCGTCATTTAACACTTCGTCCGGCGGGGGCAACGCCATATACGTTAATAGACTATTTCCCGAAAGATTTCTTAATTGTTATGGATGAGTCACACGTATCAGTACCACAAGTAAGAGCGATGTATAACGGGGACCAAGCACGTAAGCAAGTACTTGTGGATCATGGGTTCCGTTTGCCATCAGCTTTAGATAATAGACCGCTTACGTTTGATGAGTTTGAAGGGAAAACGAATCAAGTTATTTACGTTTCGGCAACGCCAGGACCGTACGAGTTAGAGCAGGCACCGGAGGTAATAGAACAAATTATTCGTCCAACAGGGCTTTTAGATCCACCAATTGATATACGACCAATTGAAGGACAAATTGATGATTTATTAGGTGAAATTCAAGATCGCATTGCAAAAAATGAACGTGTATTAATTACGACTTTAACGAAGAAAATGTCAGAGGATTTAACGGACTACTTAAAAGATGTAGGAATTAAAGTGAACTATCTCCACTCTGAAATTAAAACGTTAGAACGTATTGAAATTATCCGTGACCTTCGCCTTGGTAAGTTTGACGTACTTGTCGGTATTAACTTATTACGAGAAGGATTAGATATTCCAGAAGTATCACTTGTAGCTATTTTAGATGCTGATAAGGAAGGATTCTTGCGTTCAGAGCGTTCATTAATTCAAACAATTGGTCGTGCAGCACGTAATGAAAACGGCCGCGTTATTATGTATGCAGATCGTATAACGAGATCGATGGGAATTGCGATTGAAGAAACACAACGTCGTCGTACTATACAAGAAGCTTACAATAAAGAGCATGGTATTACGCCGAAAACAATTCAAAAAGGCGTGCGTGATGTTATCCGTGCAACGACAGCTGCTGAAGAGCCGGAAACATATGAAGCAGTACCAGCCAAGAAGATGACGAAAAAAGAGCGTGAAAAGACAATTGCGAAGATGGAAGCAGAGATGAAAGAAGCAGCAAAAGCGTTAGATTTCGAGCGTGCAGCTGAATTAAGAGATTTACTATTAGAATTAAAAGCGGAAGGGTGAACAGAGTGAGCATAAGCAAGGATTTTATTGTCGTAAAAGGTGCTAGAGCACATAATTTGAAAAATATTGATGTAACCATTCCGAGAAATCAGCTTGTTGTTGTGACGGGATTGTCTGGTTCAGGGAAATCATCATTAGCGTTTGATACGATTTATGCAGAAGGGCAGCGCAGATACGTAGAATCGTTATCTGCGTATGCGCGTCAGTTTTTAGGACAAATGGATAAGCCGGATGTAGATACGATTGAAGGTTTATCTCCAGCGATTTCAATCGATCAAAAAACGACGAGTCGTAATCCACGTTCAACAGTTGGAACGGTCACGGAGATTTATGATTATTTACGTTTATTATTTGCGCGAATTGGTACGCCAATTTGTCCGAATCATGGTATTGAAATTACATCACAAACAGTAGAGCAGATGGTAGACCGTGTACTTGAATATCCTGAACGTACGAAATTACAAGTGTTAGCTCCTATCGTTTCTGGGCGTAAAGGTGCACATGTGAAAGTGCTTGAAGACATTAAGAAGCAAGGATATGTTCGTGTACGTGTTGATGGTGAAATGCTTGATGTATCTGAAGATATTGAGTTAGATAAAAATAAGAAGCATTCTATTGAAGTTGTAATTGACCGTATTGTTGTAAAAGAAGGGATTGCAAGCCGTCTTGCGGATTCACTTGAAAGTGCATTAAAGCTTGGCGGGGGCCGAGTGTTAATTGATGTAATGGGAGAAGAGGAACTTCTATTTAGTGAACATCATGCTTGTCCGCATTGTGGCTTTTCAATTGGAGAATTAGAGCCGCGCATGTTCTCATTCAATAGTCCATTCGGGGCGTGTCCTTCTTGTGATGGACTTGGTTCAAAGTTAGAGGTGGATTTAGAACTTGTCATTCCGAATTGGGATTTATCATTAAATGAACATGCGATTGCGCCTTGGGAGCCGACAAGCTCACAATATTACCCACAGCTTTTACAATCTGTATGTAATCATTACGGCGTTGATATGGATATGCCTGTGAAAGATATACCGAAAGATTTATTTGATAAAGTGTTGTACGGAAGCGGTGAAGAGAAAGTTTATTTCCGCTATGTAAATGAATTTGGTCAAGTAAAGGAAAATGAGATTTTATTTGAAGGTGTTATTCCAAATATCGAACGTCGTTATCGTGAAACGAGTTCTGATTATGTCCGTGAGCAAATGGAAAAGTATATGGCAGAGCAAGCTTGTCCGAAGTGTAAAGGTGGACGCTTAAAGCCTGAGAGTTTAGCTGTTTTCGTTGGTGATAAAACGATTGCTGATGTAACGAAGTATTCTGTTCAAGAAGTACAGGAATTCTTCTCGAATGTGGAGCTAACGGAGAAACAACGAACAATTGCTCATTTAATTTTAAGAGAAATCCAGGAGCGCGTTGGATTCTTAGTGAACGTCGGTTTAGATTATTTAACGTTAAGTCGTGCTGCAGGAACTTTATCAGGTGGTGAGGCGCAGCGTATTCGTTTAGCGACACAAATCGGTTCTCGTCTTACTGGCGTACTTTACATTCTTGATGAGCCTTCAATCGGTTTGCATCAGCGCGATAACGATCGTCTTATTCGTACGTTGCAAGAAATGCGCGATTTAGGAAATACGTTAATTGTCGTTGAACATGATGAAGATACGATGATGGCTGCTGATTATTTACTTGATATCGGACCTGGTGCAGGTATTCACGGTGGCCAAGTTGTATCAGCGGGTACACCAGCTGAAGTGATGCAAGATGAGAATTCGCTAACAGGGAAGTATTTAAGCGGTAAAGAGTTTATTCCGGTTCCACTTGAAAGACGTAAAGGTGACGGACGTAAAGTGGAAATTGTCGGTGCAAAAGAGAATAACTTAAAGAATGCAAAGATGTCATTCCCGCTTGGTACGTTTGTAGCGATAACGGGTGTATCTGGTTCCGGTAAAAGTACGATGATTAATGAAGTACTATATAAATCATTAGCGCAAAAGTTATATAAGGCGAAAGCGAAGCCAGGTACTCATAAAGAAATTAAAGGTCTTGAGCATTTAGATAAAGTAATCGATATCGATCAATCGCCAATCGGGCGTACACCACGTTCTAATCCAGCGACGTATACAGGTGTATTCGATGATATTCGTGATGTGTTTGCACAAACGAATGAAGCGAAAGTGCGCGGATATCAAAAAGGACGTTTCAGCTTTAATGTAAAAGGTGGACGTTGTGAAGCGTGCCGTGGTGATGGAATTATTAAAATCGAAATGCACTTCTTACCAGACGTATACGTTCCGTGTGAAGTTTGTCATGGTAAACGTTATAACCGCGAAACGTTAGAAGTGAAGTATAAAGATAAGAACATTTCTGAAGTGTTAGGGATGACAATTGAAGATGGAGTAGAGTTCTTCGCTAATATCCCAAAAATTAAGCGTAAACTTCAAACGCTTGTAGATGTAGGGCTTGGTTATATGAAATTAGGACAGCCAGCTACGACGTTATCTGGAGGAGAAGCACAGCGCGTGAAATTAGCTTCTGAATTACACCGTCGTTCTACTGGGCGTACGTTATATATTTTAGATGAGCCAACGACTGGTTTGCATGCCCATGATATCGCGCGTCTTCTAGAAGTGCTGCAACGCCTTGTTGAAAGTGGCGAGACAGTTCTTGTTATTGAACATAATTTAGATGTAATTAAAACAGCTGATTATATCGTTGACCTTGGACCAGAGGGCGGAGATAAAGGTGGGCAAATCGTTGCCTCAGGAACGCCAGAGCAAGTAGTAAAAGAAGAGCGCTCGTATACAGGTAAGTATTTAAAAGATATTTTAGTTCGTGATAAAGCGAGAATGAAAGAAAAAATAAAAGAAGTAGAGTTATCGCAATAAGTTTATTAATGGAAACCGAGTGGAAATGACACTCGGTTTTTATTGTATAGGGGGAGAAGATGGAGTTTTTAGAGGTAATAAGGAAGAAAAATATGAAGGTAAGAGAATTTCAAAAATGAGGTGTGTATTTTCGGAAGTGCTGGGAGGATAACTTTGCAAATCATTTAAGTGATGAAGAAAAAGAAGATATTTTCCTGTATGGAGATAAGTATACATGTGGTTATCTTTGGCACATATTTAGTTACGAGAAAAAGAAATGTTTAGAAGGAACAGAAGCAGAGAGAGCATTTCATAATGAAGTGAAAAAGGAGTGCTACATCTTCTATCAACACTGTGATGATGTACTGCTAATAAAGGATGCGAGTTTATTAATTATGGCTGATATATTACGTGAAACAGCTGATATGTATAAAGGCGATATCTATATTGGAGATAAAGATTTCACTTGGACCTTTGTGAAAACGCATGAACATGGATGGTATGGCCCTTATTTTGCGAGAAAATGTTAGGAGGTATACAAGCATGAACGGGAGAATAAGTTGATATAAGTGTTCGTATCATACTTGCGTTTATTGTCTATTAGCGTATGATGAAATATATATGTTTAAAAGGATGTGTAACGAAATGAGATGGATTGTATCACTTCTTGTAAATAGCGTTGTGTTAATCGCTGTATCGGGACTTTTAAAAGGGATTGCACCAGACGCGTTTTACGTAGCAAATATACAAACTGCAATTATTGCGAGTATTATTTTGGCTGTTTTAAATGTGTTCGTAAAACCGTTTTTAATTTTAATTACGCTACCGATTACTCTTGTAACTTTCGGGTTCTTCTTAATTGTTATTAATGCGATTACGTTAAAAATAGCAGATTCATTATTAGGAGATGCATTTAATATATCAGGGTTCGGTGTAGCGATTGTTGCGGCAATTTGTATTTCAATTTTTAATATGATTATTGAAAAGGCAATTGTGGAGCCACTATATGAAAAAAAGAGAAAATGACAAAAAGAAAAACATTTCATGATGTATATGAAATGTTTTTTTCTATTTATTAGAAACCGTATTTCTTGTTTCCAGAAAAAAATGGTACAATATCCGGTAGAATGGAATTTTACATCAAATGAGACTGAACCCGCAGCGGAGTGGAGGTTTATACATATGCCGAAAGTAAGGACAAAAGATTTAATTGAACAATTTCAATTAGAGTTAATCAGTGGTGAAGAAGGAATTCATCGTCCGATTGATACAAGTGATTTATCACGACCTGGAATTGAAATGGCAGGATTTTTTACATATTATCCAGCTGATCGCGTACAGCTTCTTGGAAAGACAGAGCTTACGTTCTTTGACACATTGACGTCAGAGCAAAAGCAAGAGAGAATGAAAGCGCTCTGTACTGAGGAGACGCCATGTATCATTATAACTCGTAATCAAGATGTACCAGATGAGTTACTGCATGCATCACGTGAATCAGGCATGCCTTTATTACGTTCTGCTCAAACGACAACAAGATTATCAAGTCGTTTAACAAATTATTTAGAAGGTAAGTTAGCGCCAACAACAGCTGTACATGGTGTGTTAGTAGATATTTACGGTGTTGGTGTTTTAATTACAGGTCAAAGTGGTGTCGGTAAAAGTGAGACAGCTCTTGAACTTGTGAAGCGTGGTCACCGTCTTGTTGCGGATGATAGTGTAGAAATTCGCCAAGAAGATGAAGACACATTAGTAGGAAGCTCACCAGATTTAATTGAGCATTTATTAGAAATTCGTGGTCTAGGTATCATTAACGTTATGACGTTATTCGGTGCAGGGGCAGTGCGAAATTATAAGCGTATTACACTTGTTATTAATCTTGAAATTTGGGATCAAAAGAAAAATTACGATCGCTTAGGTCTTGATGAAGAGAAGATGAAGATTATTGATACAGAGCTTACGAAGATTACACTTCCAGTTCGTCCTGGTCGAAACTTGGCTGTTATTATTGAAGTAGCAGCGATGAACTTCCGTTTAAAACGTATGGGAGTCAATGCAGCACAACAGTTCTCTGAACGATTAATGAGTGCGATTGAGTTAGGAAATCAGGAGTAAACTTTGGAGAGGGGGGTCATACATATGCTGTTAGGTTCTGTACCACAGCTTGACCGTGTAGCGATTCAACTTGGGCCGTTTCCTGTTTATTGGTACGGGATTATTATCGGTACAGGCGTGCTATTAGGTCTTTGGCTAGCAACTCGCGAGGGAGAAAGACTAGGTATTCCAAAAGATACATTTGTTGACCTTGTATTAATTGCAGTACCGATCGCTATTCTATTTGCGAGAATGTACTATGTTATTTTTGAATGGGAATATTACGCGCAAAACCCGAGTCAAATTATTAATATTCGTCAAGGTGGCTTGGCGATTCATGGTGGTTTAATCGGGGCTGTTATTACAGGGATTCTTTTTGCGAAACGACGCGGGGTTTCATTCTGGAAGTTGGCTGATATTGCTGCGCCAAGTATTTTACTAGGACAAGCAATTGGTCGATGGGGAAACTTTATGAACCAAGAGGCGCATGGTGATGAAGTAACGAGACAGTTTTTAGAAGGACTTCATTTACCGGATTTCATTATTAATCAAATGTATATTGAGGGTGTGTACTATCACCCAACGTTTTTATATGAATCATTATGGAATTTTGCAGGTGTCATTTTATTACTTGCATTACGAAAAGTGAATTTACGACGCGGGGAATTATTCTTCACATATTTAATTTGGTATTCAATAGGGCGCTTCTTCGTAGAAGGCTTACGTACAGATAGTTTAATGTTAGGACCACTTCGTATCGCACAAGTAATGTCAATTGGACTTGTTGTTATTTCTATTATTTTCATTATTGTGAGACGAAAAATGGGGCAAGCTGATAAAAGATATTCGGAAAATTAGAGAAAAGTAGCATCTTATTATAAGATGCTGCTTCTTTCATATTCAGGAAAGAGAAGGGACTAAGGCAATGAGAATAAATACAGTGTTATTTGATTTAGATGGAACTTTAATTAATACAAACGAACTTATTATTTCTTCTTTTTTACATACGTTACATACATATTATCCAAGTCAATATAAGCGTGAAGATGTATTGCCATTTATTGGCCCTTCTTTACATGATACTTTCAGCAAGATTGATGAAAACAAGGTTGAAGAGATGATTACATGTTATCGTCAATTTAACCATGATCATCACGATGAATTAGTGGAAGAATATGAAACTGTATATGAAACAGTTCAAGAGTTGAAGAAGCAAGGCTATAAAGTTGGTATTGTTACAACGAAAGCGAGACAAACCGTTGAGATGGGATTAAAGTTGTCAAAGCTTGATGAATTTTTTGATATTGTCGTGACAATTGATGATGTAGAGCATGTGAAACCACATCCAGAGCCACTTCAAAAAGCGCTTGAGTTATTGGATGCAAAACCGGAAGAAGCATTGATGGTTGGGGATAATCATCATGATGTTGTCGGCGGACAAAATGCGGGCACGAAAACAGCTGCGGTTTCATGGACGTTGAAAGGTAGAACGTATTTAGAGGCTTACAAGCCGGACTTTATGTTAGATAAAATGAGTGATTTACTACCGATTTTGTCTAATATGAACCGTTCATAAAGGTCCAAGTAAGTTAGTAGGGGTCTGTTTCTCTACTAACTTACAGTTTCACTTTTTAGTAGAGGGGCGAGCTAAGTGCGACGGACAACGCGCTATCCTGTTTCAGGAGAAAATTCATTATGGAATGTGTATAAAACAGTGTCTTTTTGGAAGGTGATGAAGAACTTTATTATTATCAAAATTGCGCGTTATACGCCATTTTTATCCGTCAAGAATTGGTTGTACCGCACGTTTTTACGGATGAAAGTCGGAGAGAAAACCTCATTTGCGCTTATGGTAATGCCGGACATTATGTTCCCAGAAAAGATAACTGTGGGAGAAAATTCAATTGTTGGCTATAACACAACGCTTTTAGCGCATGAATATTTAATTCGTGAATATCGACTTGGAGAAATCGTCATTGGAAATGAAGTGATGATTGGAGCAAATACAACGATATTACCAGGTGTGAAAATTGGAGATGGCGCGATTGTTTCAGCTGGCACACTTGTTCATAGAGATGTACCAAGCGGCGCTTTCGTGGGTGGAAATCCAATGCGTGTTATTTATACGAAAGAAGAAATGGATGCTAGAGAAGGTTGATGCTAAAAATGTAACATTTCTCTTCTTTTTTAATGAATAAAAAGGAAATAATTGAGTATAATATACTGTTTTGTTTTTTACGGAATCGTTTATACTTATAGATAGAAGAATGTGTGAACGAAGAAAACAAAAAACTGGAGGATATATGGGGAAAAATCAAGGAATATATAAGGAGAACGGACAAGTTATCTCTTTTAATCAATTAGCGGACTTCTTTTATAAAAAAGGGATGAGAGCTTACAAAGGGCAAAAATTGCAAGATGCAATTAAATATTTTCGAAGAGCGGCACAAAGTGAGAAGGAGCCGTTTATTTTATGCCAATTAGCAACAGTATTATCTGAGGCTGGTGAATATCAAGAGTCGAATCAAATCTTCTTTAAGCTTGTTAGATCTAATCCAGAACTTGAACAATGCTATTATTTTATTGCAAATAATTATGCATATATGGGGCTATTTCAGCAGGCGAAAAAGTATGCAGATCGCTATTTAGAAGTTGCAGAAGAGAAGGAATTTGTAGAAGATACATTAGAATTACTTGAAATTATGGAAGAAGAAGCGATGGGTGAGGAAGAGATTGAGGATGAAGACGATCTAATTGTTATGCAAGAAGAAGCGAATCGTTATATTCGTAACGGACAATTGGAAGAAGCAATTGCTACATTGGAAATTGTTACAAAAGATTATCCGGAATTTTGGTCGGGTCATAATAATTTAGCCATTGCACATTTTCAATCTGGTAATGTAGATAAAGCTCTGAAGTTAACGGAAATGATTTTAGAGAAAAATCCTGGTAATATACATGCGCTTTGTAATACGCTTATTTTCCTATATTCAATTGGAGAGCATAAACAAGTAGAAGCGTTAGCGGAGCAGTTAGTTTCAGTATATCCGATTTCGTTCGAGCATCGTTTGAAACTTGGAACGACACTTGCAACAATTGGTCATTTTGAGCCTGCATATAAATGGTTCAAAGTATTAAAGCGTCAAGGATATGAGGGAGACGTTAGTTTTTATTATTGGTTTGCATATTCTGCTTATATGGTGAAAGATCAGCAAGTAGCTGAAAAAATGTGGCAGCATGTTGTAGAATTGCACCCTGATAAAAAGGGAAAAGAACCGTGGAATGCGCTGAATTTAGCAGATGAAGGACAAAACGTATTATTTGAAGAATTACGGAAATCATTTCAACAAAGTGCGACGTTAGAGGAACAAATGCTAGCTTTATATTTAATGAATGAATTGTCAACGCCAGAGAAGGTGGGATTCTTCTTTGATGTAACGCAGGCGAAGAACGGTGTTCCAATCGTATCGCAACTTGCAAAGTATTTCTTTTTACTTAATAGCCATAAGAGCATTCCAGTTGATTTACAGCAATTTGAACAGTGCGCGCAAATTGCGGATGCTTTATATAATTATACGAAAAAAGATGATGAATTAATCGAAGAGTGTTTACAATTTTGGTTTTGTACGTTCATACGTTTATATACATCTGGGGCAGTTTTTACAAATGTATACGGCTGGTCAGCTGCGGTTGAATATATTGTACGCAGCGAACAAGGAAATAAGATGACACAGTCGGAGCTTGGGATGTATATAATGTATCTGTAGCGACTGTTCGAAAGTATGTGCAGGCTGTTAAGCGTACGCACACATAGGGTAAGCAAATCATTGGGAAAAAAATGATGCTAACAGTATAATGAGGGTAACTTAATTGTGTAGGAATGAATAGGAGTGAATAGTGTGTCAGAAGAAAAAATTTATGATGTCATTATTATTGGTGCAGGACCAGCTGGTATGACAGCTGCAGTATATACATCTCGTGCGAATTTAAGCACATTAATGCTTGAGCGTGGTATCCCAGGTGGCCAAATGGCAAACACAGAAGATGTAGAGAACTATCCAGGTTATGAGTCTATTTTAGGACCAGACTTATCAAATAAAATGTTCGAGCATGCGAAGAAATTTGGTGCTGAATATGCATACGGTGATGTGAAAGCAGTCATCGATGGTAAAGAATACAAAACAATTATTGCTGGTAAAAAAGAATATAAAGCACGTGCAATTATCGTTGCAAGCGGTGCAGAGTATAAAAAAATTGGTGTGCCAGGCGAAACAGAACTTGGCGGCCGTGGTGTATCATATTGTGCAGTATGTGATGGGGCTTTCTTTAAAGGAAAAGAACTTGTAGTTATTGGTGGTGGAGATTCTGCTGTTGAAGAGGGTGTGTTCTTAACACGCTTCGCATCAAAGGTAACAATCGTTCACCGTCGTGACACTCTTCGTGCACAGAAAATTTTACAAGATCGTGCTTTCCAAAACGAGAAAGTTGATTTCATTTGGAATCACACTATAAAAGAAATTAACGATGCAAATGGTAAAGTGGGAAGCGTAACACTTGTAGACGTAAACAGTGGAGAAGAGAAAGAAGTTAAAACTGATGGCGTGTTCATATACATCGGTATGTTACCACTATCAAAACCATTTGTTGAACTAGGTATTACAAATGAAAATGGTTACCTTGAAACAAATGAGCGTATGGAAACGAAAGTTCCTGGTATTTTCGCAGCTGGAGATGTTCGTGAAAAAATGCTACGTCAAATTGTAACGGCAACAGGTGATGGTAGTATCGCAGCACAAAGTGCACAACATTACGTAGAAGAATTATTAGAAGAACTAAAAACAGTATCAGAAAAATAAGGGATAATATGCCTTTTGTGAAGGAAGCTACCGATAGGAGCTTTCTTCTTTTTTTATGAAAATGTCAAAGTTTTGTCAAAAAATATTAGGATTATAAGCTTTCTTATTGATATACTGGACTTTACGGAAAAATCACTATAAGAAATGAGGAATTTATTCAGTATGGAATGGCGTAATATATATCGTGGATTTTGTATGGGCGTTAGTGATTTAATTCCTGGTGTGAGCGGCGGTACAATCGCTGTTGTGTTAGGGATTTATGAACAATTGCTTGCGGCAATTAGTGGATTTTTTAGTCGCGAATGGAAAAAACATTTAGGCTTTTTAATTCCCCTTGCAGCTGGTGTGGCAGCAGCGTTTTTAACGTTAAGTCACGTTATTAAATATTTACTTGCAAATCATTATGAACCGACTCAGTTTTTCTTCCTCGGTTTAATTATTAGTATATTACCGATGTTAATGAGGGAAGCTGATGCAAAGTCGTCGTTTAAAGGTAAGCACATTGTTTTATTAATAGTTGCAGCAATTCTTGTTGCGATCACAGCTTTCTTTAAACCAGATAAGGCAGCAGATCCAATTACGACGTTAACAATTTTAAATGCAATTGGTTTATTTTTCGCGGGCTGGATGGCTAGTATGGCTATGTTGCTTCCTGGAATTAGCGGATCATTTATTTTATTAATTATTGGTGTGTATCCGACAGCAATTAATGCTTTAACTACACTCAACTTACCTTTAATCGTAGTTATCGGTGCTGGTGTTATGGTAGGGTTTGTTGTAAGTAGTAAAGGAATTAGTTTCTTGTTAGATCGTTATAAAAGTATGACATTTGCGGTAATTATTGGACTTGTTATCGGCTCGATTGTAATTGTGTTCCCTGGTATTCCAACTGGAGGATTTTCAATTATAAGTTCAATTATTACCTTTATTTTAGGATTTGCGATTGTTACTTATTTCGGTAAGAAATAAGGACTTTAATCCCCTTGGCGACAAAAATCGTTAAGGGGATTTTTCATGCTATACATTGAAAGTCTAGGCATTTACATTGCTTGTTCTAGAAAGCTTTTTTAAAATTGTTGAGTAGCATGCGCTTAGCGAAAGAGGACTGGCTCCTTCGTTGTAGCAAACTGTTTTTGATAGTATAATGAAATGAGTATGCAGTGAGAAATTTACTGCAAGTAGCTGAGGTGAAGAAACATGCAAAGAGTGACAAACTGTGTGTTAATTAGAGATAATGAAGTACTCTTACTCCAAAAACCTCGCCGAAATTGGTGGGTTGCACCAGGCGGGAAAATGGAGCGTGGTGAGACAGTAAGAGATTCCGTTGTTCGCGAGTATCGTGAAGAAACAGGTATTTATTTAAAGAACCCAGCGTTAAAAGGGGTCTTCACCTTTGTCATCCAAGAAGGTGATAAAGTTGTTTCTGAATGGATGATGTTCTCCTTTTTAGCGACAGATTTTGCAGGAGAAAACAAACTAGAGAGCGAAGAAGGCATCATTGGTTGGCATACATTTGACAAAATTGATGATTTAGCAATGGCACCAGGAGATTATCACATTATTGATTATTTAATTAAAGGAAATGGCATAATCTACGGTACATTTGTATATACCCCAGATTTTGAGTTGCTTTCATATCGATTAGATCCGAGTTAAACCGTCAAGGAGAGGATACGATGACAGAGAATAATGATATAAAAATGGTAATTATTACAGGAATGTCTGGAGCTGGAAAGACAGTAGCTTTACAAAGTTTTGAAGATTTAGGATATTTCTGTGTAGATAATTTACCACCGATGTTATTGCCGAAGTTTATTGAACTTATGGCGGATTCAAAAGGGAAAATGAATAAAGTAGCACTTGGCGTTGATTTACGTGGCCGAGAGTTTTTCGAACATTTATGGGGAGCACTTGATGATTTATCAGAACGTACATGGATTATTCCTCATATTTTATTCTTAGATGCGAAAGATGGCACGCTTGTAACTCGTTATAAAGAAACGAGACGTTCGCATCCACTTGCACCAACTGGTTTGCCGTTAAAGGGAATCGAGATGGAGCGTGGCTTATTAACTGATATGAAGGCACGAGCGAATATTGTGCTGGATACATCGGATTTAAAACCGAAAGAATTACGTGAAAAAATTGTTCATCTGTTTTCAACTGAAACTGAGCAAGCATTTCGTGTAAATGTTATGTCATTTGGATTTAAGTACGGTATTCCAATTGATGCAGATTTAGTATTTGATGTTCGTTTTTTACCAAATCCATATTACATTCCACATATGAAGCCATTAACAGGACTAGATGAAGAAGTTTCGTCGTATGTACTGAAATTTAATGAGACACATAAGTTTTTAGAAAAATTGACGGATCTTATTACTTTCATGCTGCCTCATTATAAAAGAGAAGGCAAGAGTCAACTTGTAATTGCAATTGGATGTACAGGTGGACAGCATCGTTCTGTTACGCTTACAGAATACCTTGGGAAACATTTGAAACCAGAGTATAGCGTTCATGTATCTCATCGTGATGTGGAGAAGAGAAAGGGCCATTAAGGGATGAAAAAAGAGAGAAAACCTAAAATTGTTATCATGGGAGGCGGTACTGGACTCTCTGTTTTATTACGAGGATTAAAACAATATCCAGTTGATATTACAGCAGTTGTTACAATCGCTGATGATGGTGGCAGTTCAGGTAGACTACGTGATGAGCTCGAAATTCCACCCCCAGGTGACATTCGTAACGTACTTGTTGCGTTATCAGATGTAGAGCCGCTGGTGGAAGCTTTATTTCAGCATCGTTTCACAACGGGAGACGGGCTGAAAGGTCATGCGTTAGGAAATTTATTATTAGCGGGTATGACCTCGATTACAGGAGACTTCTTCCATGCGATTACGGAAACGAGTAAAGTGTTAAATGTCAGAGGACGTGTATTACCGGCAGCTAACCAAAGTGCGGTACTTCATGCGGAACTAGAAGATGGAGAAATTGTAACAGGTGAATCAAAGATTCCTTATTCCGGGAAGAAGATTAACCGCGTCTTTTTAACTCCAGAAGATGTAGAGCCGTTACATGAAACGTTGGCTGAGATTAAACGAGCTGATTTACTTGTCTTTGGTCCAGGAAGTTTGTATACGAGTATATTACCGAATTTAGTTGTTAACAAAATCGGGGACGCTGTTCTTGCTGCAAAAGCGAAGAAGGTATATGTGTGTAATGTTATGACACAAGCTGGTGAAACGATGGGATATACTGCGTTTGACCACGTGCAGGCGTTACATGATCATTTAGGTAAACCATTTATTGATACTGCGATTGTAAATAACCGTGATATTCCTTGTGAATTACGTCAGTTATATGAGGAAGAACTGTCGGCACCAGTTGTAGTAGATGAAGAGCGTTTTACAGAGAGCAATATTGATGTCATTCAAGATCAATTAGCGAAGTATGATGATCGTGTTGTAAGGCACGATACATTAAAACTAGCTTCTATTTTATATTCACTGTTGTAGATGTGCGTTGCCTCGTTTGAGGTAACGCTCATCATTTCATATAGGACAAGATTTTTGTTCCAAAGTAATCGTATAAGGAGGTGTTGACTGTGTCATTTGCATCAGAAACAAAGAAAGAGCTAACGAATCTTGAGGTGAAGGAATGCTGTGAGAAAGCAGAATTATCAGCGTTACTTCGAATGAACGGATCGCTTTCTTTTTCAAACCGTCGTCTATCTATCGATATTCAAACGGAGAATGCGGCAATCGCAAGAAGGATTTATACGCTTTTGAAAAAAGGATATGACGTGACGGTAGAATTACTTGTTCGTAAAAAAATGCGATTGAAGAAAAATAATGTATATATTGTGCGGCTTGTTGAGAAGTCTCGCGAAATATTAGCTGATCTTCATATTGTTCGAGACGACTTTTCGTTTATCCGAAATATATCACAAGAATTGATTGAGAAGAAATGTTGTAAACGATCGTATTTACGTGGTGCATTTTTAGCAGGTGGTTCAGTAAATAACCCAGAAACATCATCTTATCATTTAGAGGTCTTTTCGTTATATAAGGAACATAATGATGCTATATGTGAATTGATGAACGGATTTGATTTAAATAGTAAGACGTTGGAAAGAAGAAAAGGGTACATTACGTATTTGAAAGAAGCAGAAAAGATTACGGAGTTTTTAAATATTATAGGCGCTCATAATGCACTTTTAAGATTTGAAGACATTCGAATCGTTCGCGATATGCGTAATTCAGTAAATCGTTTAGTGAACTGCGAAACAGCCAATTTAAATAAAACAATTGGTGCAGCGCTAAGGCAGATTGAAAATATCCGTTATATTGATGAGACAGTTGGTCTTGATATATTACCAGATAAACTGCGAGAAATTGCACAATTACGAAGAGATTATCAAGATGTAACATTGAAAGAATTAGGCGAGATGGTATCCGGGGGGAAAATTAGTAAATCGGGTATTAATCATCGTTTGCGTAAAATCGATGAGATTGCAGAGAAATTACGCGCGGGGGAAGCGGTAGCAAAAAAATAAGAGGTTAAAGGGGAAATGGAGCTGTGTTTCAAAAACGAGTTAAGGTTTCATTAAAAAACGGTTTACAAGCACGTCCGGCTGCGTTGTTTGTACAAGAGGCCAATCGCTTTCATGCGGATATCTTCATCGAGAAAGATGGAAAGACAGTGAATGCAAAGAGCATAATGGGGATTATGAGCTTAGCAATTGGAACTGGTAGCGTGATAACAATTACGACAGAAGGTTCAGATGCAGAAGAAGCGTTAGAAGCATTAGCTGCATATATACAATAAGAAGCTATCGCGCATGTGCGATAGCTTTTTTGTTTTGTTGTTTGTTGGGGGGGCGGGTATGTAGGCGGTGCATGTTTGTCGAGGATTGTCGGTAAGTCGATAAGTTGTGTCGAATCGTCGATATATTAAAATAATCGCCGATATAATTGGAGTTACGGTCGATATATTTGAAAAATCGTTGATATATTTAGAAGGATACTAGCTGGGGTATGCACGTGCGGAGGTTTAATCATAAAAAAAGCGCCCTGTAAGAGGGCGCTTCCGCTTTTAGTTGTATCCAGCTCCAGCGGCTAGAATGGTCGGTGGCTTCGCTTCTTCCGACGAGGTAAAAAGGACCTCTTTGTCAGAAGCTCCATCCTCCTCCCATTTTGAACGAGCCGCTTCCGCTTTTAGTTGTATCCAGCTCCAGCGGCTAGAATCTTCGGTCGTTTCGCCCCTTCATTCGAGGCAAAAAGCGCCTCGGAATCAGGGGCTCCATCGCCCTGCGATTCTGAACGAGCCGCTTCCGCTTTTAAGTATTAACGATTTGTAAAGATCTTATCGATTAAGCCGTATTCTAGAGCTCTTTCAGCTGTCATGAAGTTGTCGCGGTCTGTGTCGCGTTGTAGTACTTCAAGTGGTTGACCTGTGCGGTCAGCAAGAATTTGGTTTAGTTTTTCACGTAAGAATAGGATACGTTTTGCAGCGATTTCGATTTCAGTCGCTTGACCTTGTGCTCCGCCAAGTGGTTGGTGAATCATTACTTCACTGTTTGGAAGTGCATAACGTTTTCCTTTTTCACCTGCTGCAAGTAAGAATGCACCCATAGATGCAGCCATACCGATACAGATTGTTGATACTTGTGGTTTAATAAATTGCATTGTATCGTAAATTGCCATACCTGCTGTGATAGAACCACCAGGGCTATTGATGTAGATATGAATATCTTTTTCTGGATCTTGAGATTCCAAGAATAAAAGCTGGGAAACGATTGAGTTAGCTACGTTGTCATCAATTGCACTACCAAGCATAATGATGCGGTCTTTTAATAGTCGAGAGTAAATATCGTAAGCGCGTTCTCCACGATTTGTTTGTTCAATTACTGTAGGAATTAAATTCATCTGTTATTTCCTCCTTCTAAAGCTTTCTTAGTCTTATAATACAATTATGGTCAATAAAGGTCAAACGAAACCACTTTAAATCAAAAAAATATGTAGTTGTACCATGAATTATTCGCTATGTTTTTGAAATTCCCTGCTTATGTATCTTCAACATCATAACCGAATTACATAAATTTAAACGTCATGAAATCTGTAGTAAAAAGAAAAGAACGCCTTTTTACTGAAGCGTTCTTGTGATAGCTATTCTTTTAAAAGATAGGTTACTTTATTTAAAATCTTTTCGATGTGTTTCGCGTTTTTACTATACATTTCGCTTGCTGATTTCGACTTTGTTTCTAGGGAAAATAGTTCAAGATCAGCATGACATTTTTTTAAAGATGCCAATAATAAAGGCTTGTTTTGAGGAGAAGGCATTTGTAGTTTGTCATTATAAATGTCGATAGTAAGTTGTCCGTATGAATCCACTTGACCGAGAAAGACATTTTCAATAACAACACCGAGCTTTTCTAGTTCAGAATGTAACCAAGCACGGTTATGTCCACTAGAGGATAGAGGTTCATCTAAGACATTGCCATCCATAATAACAGTTTGTGGTTCTTTTTCATTCGGTACTTTTAAGCCAACGTCTTTTGCTGTAAGTGGTTGGCGATCTTTCTTCAATAACACATTTAATTCTCCGCTCGGTTCTAGTACGGCAAATTCAACATCAGCTACGCTGAAAGCATTTTTTCCACGGAGTAGTTCCAGTAATTCGTCACTTGTATATTTTTCTTTCTTTAAGTTGTCTTCGAGTATTTTTCCGTCTTTTATTAATACGGTAGATTTTCCTTCAAAGAAGTCACGAGCTGTTTTGTTCTTTAAAGAGAGGATTCCTGTGAAAAAAGGTACCACAGCGAAAATGAGTATCGCAAAGACGCCGTGGAAAAATTTTGAATCGAGCCCTGTAGATACTTGGGCAGCGATGTCACCGATTGTCATTCCGGCTATGTATTCAAAAAAGGAGAGCTGAGAAATTTGTCTTTTCCCTAACCATTTCGTAATAGCGAATAAAATAATTAATATGAATACAGAGCGAAGAATGACAAGTGTCCATTCCGGCAGGTGAGACATAGTCATTTCCTCCAGTCTACTTAAAACCCTTTATATTGAGGTTCTTCACGTTCTAATAATGAAACTCTATTCTGTAAATCAGCGATGATGCTGTCCATTTCTAACATACATTCATGAAATACGCGTTTTGATTCTTCGTCTTGTGAATTTAATGAAAGGGAGCTTAAACTTGCTTGAGCCCCTCTTACACTGGCAAGGCAAGTTTTTACGCTAGCGATAACAGTCATGCAAACACCTCTTATCCTTTCGGTTTAAATAGTAATGCTCCAATGAAGCCGAAAATAATCGCTGCTGATACACCTGCGCTCGTTACTTTAAACATACCAGTAATTACGCCGACGATTCCATGTTTGGCAGCTTCTTCCATCGCTCCGTGAACGAGGGCGTTACCGAAGCTTGTAATTGGTACTGTTGCCCCGGCCCCAGCGAAATCAATTAGTGGTTCATACAAATTGAATCCATCTAATATTGCTCCAGCAACAACGAGTGTTGCCATCGTATGGGCAGGAGTAAGTTTACCGACATCAAACATAAGTTGACCAATTACACATATAAGTCCGCCAATGACGAAAGCCCAGAAAAAAATCATTGTGTTGCACCTCCAAATTCGATCGATACAGCATGAGCGATACATGGAATTGTTTCTTCTTGTTGGAATGTAAGGGGTGATAGTAAAGCGCCTGTCGCGACAACTAGTATCTTTTTGAATTCTCCTTTTTGCATTCTATTTAATAAATGTCCATACACGACTGTTGCTGAACAGCCTGGGCCACTTCCGCCGGCTATTACAGGTTGACCTTCTCTATAAATGAGTAACCCGCAATCTTGAAATTGTTCACTTGTTACTTTTGTCCCATGTTTATGTAGTAAGTCATAAGCAATTTCGCGTCCAACGTGTCCGAGGTCGCCTGTTACGATTAAATCGTAGTGAGATGCATCGAGATTTCTTTCTCTTAAATGAGCTTCAATTGTATCGACAGCAGCAGGAGCCATCGCGCCCCCCATATTAAATGGATCTGTTAACCCCATATCAACAATGCGCCCAATTGTGGCGGAAGTTACTCTTGGGCCATGTCCTGTATCACTTAAAATAGCTGCGCCTGCGCCGGTCACTGTCCACTGGGCAGTAGGGGGTTTTTGACCACCATATTCAGTTGGATAACGGAATTGTTTTTCCACGGCAGCGTTATGGCTTGATGCACCAGTTAATAAATATTTTGCACCTTTCGCATTTACAATACTTGCGCCAAGTGCTAAGCCTTCCATAGAGGTAGAACAAGCACCGAATAAACCGAGATAAGGTGTACCAAGTGTGCGGCAAGCAAAGCTAGTAGGCGTAATCTGGTTAATTAAATCGCCAGCGAGAACGAATTGAATATCATCTTTTCGAAGTTTCGCTTTTTCTGTAGCGCGGCTACAAGCTTCTTCAAACAAAATTTTATGTGCTTTTTCATAGGAATCTTGTCCGAGCCATAAATCTTCATGAAGGGTATCGAAGTCTTCAGGTATTTTTCCCTTTGCCTCAAAGGGGCCACCGACTACACCTGTTGAGATAATAACTGGTTTGTTTTCGAATACCCATGTTCGGTGTCCTTGTAACATTTACAGACCTCCCCATTGAAAGAGAATCGTTTTAATAAGAGCGATGACGAAAGCTGAAAATACACCAAACAAAATAACTGATCCTGCTAGTTTAAACATGTTACCCCCAACGCCGAGAACAAACCCTTCTGTACGGTGTTCAATACATGCAGCGATAACGGAGTTGCCAAATCCAGTAACAGGCACCGCGGTACCAGCGCCGGCGAATTGCCCAAGGCGATCGTAGACGCCAAATCCCGTCAGTAGCATAGAAATAAAAATAAGAGTTGCAACTGTAGGATTTCCAGCAGATCTTTCAGTAAAATCGAAATAAGTAATATAAAAGGTGGAAATCAGTTGGCCTATTAAACAAATTAATCCCCCGACGAAAAAAGCTTTTATACAATTTTTTAAAACGGGACGCTTCGGTTCGCGCTGTTGTTCGAATTTTTTATATTCTTGTTGTACAGGTGTTAAATTTTTATCTTTACTAGACATTTGAATCCTTCCTTCTCTTTTAGAAAGCTTAAATATTAGATCCCATTTCTGATTGGATGAGTTTCAATTGTTTTTTTATTCCATTTTTACTTACTTTCTTTTTCTTAATTTTGTTTTCAAGTTCTTCTATGAGCATAAAGATCTTTTTGTCTGTACTTACACGAATATCGAAAGTAGGGTTTTCATCACTTAGCTTCTTTTTTAATTTGCTTCGTAACGGTTTTAAACCAAATCTTTCGTGATGTTCAGGTTTGACGGCTATGTAAAGATCTAAATTTGTATTAACTGCGGTTGCTTCTATAATTCCTTCCGTAGCGAGAGCTTTTTTCTTAGCTTCTTGCGATATAGATTGATTAAAGGATTCTGTACTCATTTTTGTTAACTTGGGGCCCTTTTCTTCTTTTGTTCGTTTTGCTTCTTCTTTCTTTACCTTTTTATCTAATGGGCTATTATCACATCCGGTAAGTGAACCGAATAGGACCACAAATAACACGGCTATGATTCCGAGTTTTCGCATTATAATCATTCCATTTCTATTGCATTATGTAATTTGATAGAAAAAGGATGATTGCATATCATCCTTTTTCTATTTCACAGCATGGCGAATCCATTATTGCTGTGTGTATTGTGGTTCTTCTTGCTGGACTTCTTCAACACGTGGGTTTAAAGAATCAATAATCGTTTGTGTTTGCTCTGCAGCTGTTTGGAAAAGTTGCTTTGCTTGTTGGTTATCCGTATCAAGAGCGAATCCCTCTAAGCTAGCTTGTGCACTTTTTAATCCAGAAACAGTTTGCTTTAGTTTTGTAATTACAGTCATTGAATGAAGCCCCCTTTGGAATATCAATTCAAGGATTATAATTTGTGATTTGGAGTAAATTTATGATTGGAAAATTTAGGAGAGGGATGTATTTATATGCTCCTAGCTAAGGTGCGTAAAGGATTAAGGGGATATTTTTATTGATTTAGATGGATTTTATTGCTATTATTATGAGAAGAAAATAAGCAGGTATTTACTTGTTATATTTCACTTCTATTAGAGTTTTTTCGCAAGAAAGTAAATGTGAAAAAGCGGAATGGAAGAAGGCTTAAAACCTTGATAATAAACGGTTTATAAAATTTTATCATGCGCCCATAGCTCAGTCGGATAGAGCGGTGGTTTCCGGTACCACGTCTGCCGGGGGTTCGAATCCCTCTGGGCGCGTCAAAAAGTCCTAACTTACGTTTTGTAGGTTAGGACTTTTTTTATTTCTCTCTTGTTATATCTAGTGATAAGATTTACTATTAGTACTTGATAATAATTAAACAACTTATTATTTTCTTTCAATATTATTCAAATTTCGGTTGTAAGTTGTAAATCTCATTAATACATATAAATTAATAATATTTTGGAATGGGTGTCTGTGATAGCATTCTCCTTTTACCAAACTTATTGTACAATAGAAACAAGGGGGAGATTAGTTTGAAGGCAAGTCTTTTACAAGAACAAAGCTTACGTTTGGCAATGACACAAGAGTTAAGGCAAGCGATTACAATGCTCCAGTATAATGTACAAGAATTATCGGAGTTTTTGTATGAGCAATCGTTAGAGAATCCCCTTATTGAGTTAGGTGGTTTTGAGAGGGAGAAGAAAAAGAGCTCTAACAACAGTAAAAGTACCAGCAAACAAGTCGAGAATCAGATGGAAATCTACAGTGTGGATTCAACAACGATTCAGCAACATTTATTAAATCAAATACAGTATTATAAAATAGATGAAGAAGAGCGAAAAATAGCTTCTTTCATTATTATGAACATGGATGGAAATGGGTATTTACAAGAAACGAATGAAGAGTTAGCGGATCTCCTTTCCGCACCGATTCATGAAGTCGCCCGCTTTGTAGAGCTTGTCCAATCACTCGAGCCAGCAGGGGTAGGAGCGCGTAATATTCAGGAATGTCTAATTTTACAATTGAAGCGCTTACAAAGGCGGAATGGATTAGCTGAAGAGATTATAGAGGATCACTTCGCTTATTTCGTGAAGAAAGATTGGCGAAAGCTCGTTCAAGTGTTGAAGTGTAGTAATGAAGAATTGCAATCAGCAGTGAACTGTATTACGTCATTACAGCCGAAACCAGGTCTTGCGTTTTCTTCTGATAAGCCACTGTATATCGTGCCTGATATGGCGGTGAAAAAAGATGGTGATCGTCTCGTTTTACAAATGAACGAGAGAAATATGCCGAGAATTGAAATTCATTCTGAGTATAGTGCGCTTCTGAATAATAGTGAAAGTGAAGTAGCATCTTATGTATCAGAAAAGTATCAGCATGTGCAGTGGATTATGCGCAGTTTAAAACAGAGAAAACAAACGCTTTTGCAAGTGATGACTATTATTATGGAGAAACAACGTGATTTCTTCTGGGAAGGTCCAGAATATTTAAAACCGCTTGCTTTAAAAGAGGTAGCAGAAGAGTTAAGTGTGCATGAGTCTACAATTAGTCGGGCAACGCGAAATAAATATGTGCAAACACCACACGGTTTATTTGAGATGAAATCGTTCTTTAGTAATGCTATTTCGACTACTGAAGATGAAGCAGTTTCTACGAAGCGTGTGAAACGATTTATCCAAACGCTTGTTGAGGCGGAGAATAAGAAAAAGCCACTTTCAGATCAAAAGATTTCAAAATTATTAGAAGAAGAGCATGAAATCGTTATTTCTCGAAGAACAGTGGCGAAGTATAGAGAACAAATGCACATTCCAGCGTCATCATTACGAAAAACGATCGGATAGGTGAAGAATATGAAAGTTGTACTGTATACAAAAAAAGATTGTGGCCTTTGCGTGCAGGCGAAACAAGTATTACAGGAAGTACAATGTGAATATTCTTTTCAAATCGAGGAAATAAATATATATGAAGATAATGACCTTTTAGAAAAATATCACCTAATGATTCCGGTTGTAGAAATAGACGGAAAACAAGTAGAATATGGTAACATTCACAAAGGTGTCATAATAAACTATATAAAGAATGCAGTTAAGAGTTGAATAAGTTTCTATCTCCTGTTACAATAATACACGTAGCAGGGATTATTTTTTTAACCTATGTGGGACACAAAATGTCACTACGGGACGTAAAGTGACCACGAGGAAAAATGAACCAATGTAGTGAGGAGAAAAGATATGCGCTCATGGATTCAGAACACAAAAAAATTATTACCTGATCTGCTACCTGTTATGCAAACGAGAATGCAAATTCTTCAATACATTAGGCTCATGCAGCCGATTGGAAGAAGAAACTTGTCAGCAAGTCTCGGTATGACAGAACGAGTATTGCGAAGTGAAGTTCAAGTTTTGAAAGAACAAAACTTAGTTCACGTCGCTTCTTCTGGAATGACTTTGACAGAAGAAGGAACAGCTTTAGTTCTTGCTTTGGAAGACTTTATGAAAGAAATTTCCGGGTTAAAGGTTTTAGAAAAGCAACTTAAGGAAACATTAGACTTGGATGAAGTTTTCGTTGTCCCTGGTGATAGTGATGAATCACCTTGGGTCAAACTGGAGATGGGCCGTGCTTGTGTGACTTGTATAAAAGACCGTCTGACAGCGAATAATATCGTTGCTGTGGCTGGAGGAACTACGCTAGCTGCTGCTGCGGACATGATGCAGCTTGATTGCAAAGATTTACATATGCTATTTGTCCCAGCGCGTGGTGGAATTGGAGAGGGCGTCGAATTAGAAGCCAATACGATTTGTGCCAAGATGGCGCAAAATACGATGAGTAATTATCGCTTATTGTATGTTCCAGACCATGTTAGTAGCGAAGCATATGCGTCTATTGTGACAGAGCCTTCCGTGAAAGAAGTTCTTGAGTTGATTCGATCTTCCAATATCGTCATTCATGGAATAGGTGATGCGTTAACAATGGCACGTCGCAGAAATACTTCAGAAGCAGATTGGTTAAAGATTCAAGCAAGCGAAGCAGTAGGCGAAGCTTTCGGTTACTACTTTAATGAACAAGGAAATGTTGTTCATAAAGTGAGAACAGTTGGTATGCAACTTGAGGATTTACAACATGTATCTCACGTTGTTGCAGTCGCTGGAGGTTCTTCAAAGGCAAAGGCAATACAGGCTGTAATTAAACAAGGGCACACTTCAATTCTAATTACAGATGAAGGTGCAGCAAAACAGTTAACAAAGGGTATTACCCTTTAATATAATCCCCCAAGGAGGAAATTCAAATGACTAAAATTGGTATTAATGGATTTGGACGTATCGGACGTAACGTATTCCGCGCAGCTCTTAACAACTCTGAGGTAGAAGTAGTAGCAATCAACGACTTAACAGATGCTAAAACATTAGCTCACCTTTTAAAATATGACACAGTTCACGGAACTTTAAATGCAGAAGTATCTGCTAACGAAAACAGCATCGTTGTTAACGGTAAAGAAATTAAAGTTATCGCTGAGCGTGACCCAGCTCAATTACCATGGAGCGACTACGGAGTAGAAGTAGTAGTAGAATCTACTGGCCGTTTCACTAAAAAATCAGACGCTGAAAAACACTTAGGTGGATCAGTTAAGAAAGTTATCATCTCAGCTCCAGCTTCTGACGAAGATATCACTGTAGTTATGGGTGTTAACCATGAACAATACGATGCAGCTAACCACAACGTAGTATCTAACGCTTCTTGTACTACAAACTGTCTAGCTCCATTCGCTAAAGTATTAAACGAAAAATTCGGCGTAAAACGCGGAATGATGACAACAATTCACTCTTACACTAACGACCAACAAATCTTAGACTTACCACACAAAGATTTACGTCGTGCTCGTGCAGCAGCTGAAAACATGATTCCAACATCTACTGGTGCAGCTAAAGCTGTAGCATTAGTATTACCAGAACTTAAAGGTAAATTAAACGGTGGCGCTGTACGTGTTCCAACTGCTAACGTTTCTCTTGTTGACTTAGTTGTTGAACTTGACAAAGAAGTAACAGTTGAAGATGTAAACGCAGCATTCAAAGCAGCAGCTGAAGGCGAATTAAAAGGTATCCTTGGATACAGCGAAGAGCCATTAGTATCTATCGACTATAACGGATGTACAGCTTCTTCTACAATCGATGCATTATCTACAATGGTAATGGAAGGTAACATGGTTAAAGTACTTTCTTGGTACGATAACGAAACTGGTTACTCTAACCGCGTAGTAGACCTAGCAGCATACATGACTTCTAAAGGTCTTTAATTCTTAATTATATAAGTAATCAATGACAAAACGAGGGAGAGGGTTTGTTCCCTCTCTCTCTTCTTTCGTTTTAAAAGCAAATGTGTTAAGCTTTTGAGTGGGTTTTGTCAATCCTAACTAGTAGTCGGAGGGAAATCCAATGAACAAAAAATCAATTCGTGACGTAGATTTAAAAGGTAAGCGTGTATTTTGCCGCGTTGATTTCAACGTACCTATGAAAGAAGGCAAAATTACAGATGAAACTCGTATCCGTGCAGCTCTTCCTACAATTCAATATTTAGTAGAGCAAGGTGCGAAAGTTATTTTAGCAAGTCACTTAGGCCGTCCAAAAGGTCAAGCAGTAGAAGAATTACGTCTTACTCCAGTAGCAGCACGTTTAGGCGAGCTTCTTGGTAAAGATGTTAAAAAAGCAGACGAAGCATTCGGACCAGTTGCGCAAGAAATGGTTGCAGCAATGAACGAAGGCGACGTATTAGTTCTTGAAAACGTACGTTTCTATGCGGGCGAAGAAAAGAACGATGCAGAACTTGCGAAAGAATTTGCAGCTCTTGCTGATATCTTCGTAAACGATGCATTCGGTGCAGCTCACCGTGCTCACGCTTCTACAGCAGGTATCGCAGACTACCTACCAGCAGTATCTGGATTATTAATGGAAAAAGAGTTAGATGTACTTGGAAAAGCACTTTCTAACCCAGAACGTCCATTCACAGCTATCATCGGTGGTGCGAAAGTAAAAGATAAAATCGGTGTAATTCGTCATCTATTAGACAAAGTAGATAACTTAATCATCGGTGGCGGACTTGCTTACACATTCGTTAAAGCTTTAGGTCATGAAATTGGTCTATCTCTATGTGAAGACGACAAGATCGAACTAGCTAAAGAATTTATGCAACTTGCAAAAGAAAAAGGCGTAAACTTCTACATGCCAGTTGATGTTGTAATCACAGAGGAATTCTCTGAAACTGCAACAACTCAAATCGTAGGTATCGACTCTATCCCTTCTACTTGGGAAGGCGTGGACATCGGTCCTAAAACACGTGAAATTTATGCAGATGTAATTAAAAATTCTAAGCTTGTTGTATGGAATGGACCAATGGGTGTATTCGAAATGACTCCATTCGCAGAAGGTACAAAAGCAGTAGGACAAGCATTAGCAGATGCAGAAGATACATACTCTGTTATCGGCGGTGGTGACTCTGCAGCAGCTGTTGAAAAATTCGGTATGGCTGATAAAATGAGCCACATTTCTACTGGCGGCGGTGCGTCATTAGAATTCATGGAAGGCAAAGAGCTTCCAGGTGTAGTTTGTCTTAACGACAAATAAGTAGCAGCCAAAGAAAAAGGACGGTGCAAAGCATGCGTAAACCAATTATCGCAGGTAACTGGAAAATGAATAAAACTCTATCTGAAGCAGTTAGCTTCGTAGAGGAAGTTAAAGGTCAAATCCCAGCAGCTTCAGCTGTTGATGCAGTAGTTTGCTCTCCAGCTCTATTTTTAGAGCGTTTAGTAGCTAAGGCTGAAGGAACTGATTTACAAGTAGGTGCACAAAACATGCACTTCGAAAAAAATGGTGCATTCACTGGCGAAATTAGCCCAGTAGCACTTAGCGACTTAAAAGTAGGCTACGTAGTACTTGGCCACTCTGAGCGTCGTGAAATGTTTGCTGAAACAGATGAGTCAGTAAACAAAAAGACTCTTGCAGCATTTGAACATGGTTTAACACCAATCGTATGTTGTGGTGAGACTTTAGAAGAGCGCGAAAGCGGAAAAACATTTGATCTAGTAGCAGGTCAAGTGACAAAAGCACTTGCAGGTTTAACAGAAGAGCAAGTTAAAGCAACTGTTATCGCTTATGAGCCAATCTGGGCTATCGGTACAGGTAAATCTTCTTCTTCTGCAGATGCAAACGAAGTATGTGCGCACATCCGTAAAGTTGTTGCAGAAGCTGTTTCTACAGAAGCTGCAGAAGCTGTTCGTATTCAATACGGCGGTAGCGTAAAACCAGAAAACATTAAAGAGTATATGGCACAATCTGACATCGACGGCGCTTTAGTTGGCGGTGCTAGCTTAGAGCCTGCTTCGTTCTTAGGTCTTCTGGGGGCGGTAAAATGAGAAAGCCAACAGCTTTAATCATTCTTGATGGTTTCGGACTACGTGAAGAAACTCATGGGAATGCTGTAGCACAAGCTAAGAAACCTAATTTTGATGGTTACTGGAACAAATTCCCTCACACAACGCTTACAGCTTGTGGTGAGGAAGTAGGTCTTCCAGAAGGTCAAATGGGTAACTCTGAGGTTGGTCACTTAAATATCGGTGCTGGCCGCATCGTATATCAAAGCTTAACACGCGTAAACGTTGCAATTCGTGAAGGTGAGTTCGATCAGAACGAAACTTTCCAAAATGCAATTAAAAGCGTAAAAGAAAAAGGTACTGCTCTTCATTTATTCGGTTTACTTTCTGATGGTGGTGTGCACAGTCACATGAACCATATGTTTGCTCTTCTTCGCTTAGCAGCAAAAGAAGGCGTGGAGAAAGTTTATATCCATGCATTCTTAGACGGCCGCGATGTTGGACCACAAACAGCAAAAGGTTATATCGATGCAACAAATGAAGTAATTAAAGAAACAGGAGTAGGACAATTCGCGACTATCTCTGGTCGTTATTACTCTATGGACCGTGACAAGCGTTGGGATCGCGTAGAAAAATGTTACAGTGCTATGGTAAATGGTGAAGGCCCTACTTATAAATCAGCAGAAGAGTGTGTAGAAGACTCTTATGCGAACGGTATCTATGATGAATTCGTATTGCCGTCTGTAATTGTTAACGAAGATAACACGCCAGTTGCAACAATCAATGATGATGATGCAGTTATCTTCTATAACTTCCGTCCAGACCGTGCAATTCAAATTGCTCGTGTATTTACAAACGAAGACTTCCGTGAGTTCGATCGTGGTGAAAAAGTACCTCATATTCCTGAATTCGTTTGTATGACACATTTCAGTGAAACTGTAGATGGTTACGTGGCATTCAAGCCAATGAACCTTGATAACACATTAGGTGAAGTTGTTGCGCAAGCGGGATTAAAGCAACTTCGCATCGCGGAAACTGAAAAGTATCCGCACGTTACATTCTTCTTTAGCGGTGGTCGTGAGGCTGAATTCCCAGGAGAAGAGCGTATTTTAATTAACTCACCGAAGGTTGCAACGTATGACTTGAAACCTGAAATGAGCATTTACGAAGTAACGGACGCTTTAGTAAATGAAATCGAAAATGATAAACATGATGTTATCATTCTTAACTTTGCAAACTGTGATATGGTTGGCCATTCTGGGATGATGGAACCAACAATTAAAGCAGTAGAAGCAACTGACGAATGTTTAGGAAAAGTTGTAGAAGCGATTCTTGCAAAAGATGGTGTAGCACTTATTACTGCTGACCATGGTAATGCTGATCAGGAGTTAACTGCTGATGGTGGACCAATGACAGCTCATACAACTAACCCGGTTCCTTTCATCGTTACAAAAAATGATGTAGAGCTTCGTGAAGGTGGTATTTTAGGAGATATCGCTCCAACAATGCTTACGCTTTTAAATGTGGAACAACCGAAAGAAATGACAGGTAAAACAATTATTAAATAATTTGCTTATATAAAAAGGAGAGAATTTATTATGTCAACAATTATTGATGTTTATGCTCGCGAAGTCCTTGACTCTCGTGGTAACCCAACTGTAGAAGTAGAAGTTTACACAGAAAGCGGCGCTTTCGGACGCGCTATCGTACCAAGTGGTGCATCTACTGGTGAGCACGAAGCAGTAGAATTACGTGACGGTGACAAATCTCGTTACCTTGGTAAAGGTGTTCTAAATGCAGTAAACAACGTTAACGAAGCAATCGCTCCAGAAATCGTTGGTTTCGACGTAACTGACCAAGCTGGTATCGACCGTGCTATGATCGAATTAGATGGCACTCCAAACAAAGGTAAACTAGGTGCTAACGCTATCCTTGGTGTATCTATGGCAGTAGCTCACGCAGCAGCTGACTTCGTAGGTCTTCCATTATACCGTTACCTTGGTGGATTCAATGCAAAACAATTACCAACTCCAATGATGAACATTATCAACGGTGGTTCTCACGCTGATAACAACGTAGACTTCCAAGAGTTCATGATCTTACCAGTTGGTGCTCCAACATTCAAAGAATCAATCCGTATGGGTGCTGAAGTATTCCATGCACTTAAAGCTGTATTACATGACAAAGGTCTTAACACTGCAGTAGGTGACGAAGGTGGATTCGCTCCAAACCTTGGTTCTAACCGTGAAGCATTAGAAGTAATCATCGAAGCTATCGAAAAAGCTGGTTACAAAGCTGGCGAGAACGTATTCTTAGGAATGGACGTTGCTTCTTCTGAGTTCTACAACAAAGAAACTGGTAAATATGACCTTGCAGGCGAAGGCCGTACTGGCTTAACTTCTGCAGAAATGGTTGATTTCTACGAAGAGCTTTGCAAAGACTTCCCAATCATCTCTATCGAAGATGGTTTAGACGAAAACGACTGGGATGGTCACAAATTATTAACTGAGCGTATCGGTGATAAAGTACAATTAGTTGGTGACGACTTATTCGTAACTAACACTCAAAAACTTGCTGAAGGTATCGAAAAAGGTATCTCTAACTCAATCTTAATTAAAGTTAACCAAATCGGTACTTTAACTGAGACTTTCGAAGCTATCGAAATGGCTAAACGTGCTGGTTACACAGCAGTTGTATCTCACCGTTCTGGTGAAACTGAAGATGCTACAATCGCTGACATCGCAGTTGCAACTAACGCTGGCCAAATCAAAACTGGTTCTATGAGCCGTACTGACCGTATTGCTAAGTACAACCAATTATTACGCATCGAAGACGAACTAGGCGAAATCGCTGTTTACGATGGTATCAAATCTTTCTACAACATCAAACGATAATTGTAGAAAATAACGACAGACCGTGAGAAATCACGGTCTGTTTTTTTATCCCGCGTTAACGGACAGTAAAATCCCCACCTCAAAATTCAGTTGGAGCAAAGAAGTTAGGTGGGAGATCAACTGTCCGTAAACGTCCGATTGGTTCAACTAATAATCAGTGGGGGATGAACAAAACCCCCACTGATTAAAGTTTCACTTTATGTTAAAATTGCTCACCCGTCATAAGTGACATGAAATGTTTAAAGAAGCGGTTATAATCAAAATCAATTGCGATTTGATGACTCGGCCAATCAATAAATGGCTTAGATTCTCCTAAAGAACGAAATTCCCCTATGCTTGTTCCTTGTGCATAAGATTCTGTCATGACAACGATAGGTGACTTGTGATACGTAAACATAGAGTTATCAAGTAAAGCGAGTATTGGCATTGTGTCATGGAAGGGGCTCCCCTTTAAATGCGGTAAGGCGTCTTTATAATATCCGTAGTAATAATGATTGAATAACGGTTTGACGAGTGGGGCTTTTCCTTTTGCTTCAATGTATTCAGCCATTTCTGGTGTAATGATGGAATACTGAGTGACGTTTAATGGATAGATGTACATGTTAGGTGAGGATTGAAGGACTATATTAGCGGCAGTAGGATCGCCATAAAAGTTTGCTTCGGAAATAGGGGTAACATTACCAGGATGTAAAAAGGCACCGCCCATTACATAGTAAGATTTAACTTGCTTCATGAGCTGTTTACATAAGATGAATAAAATTGCTAGGGAGGTAAGTCTTCCTAAACTTACAATGATTAATTCATCTTTATACTGTTCAATAAGAGGAATAACTTCGAAAAAATTCTCCATCTCTCCGTTAGTCACATTTCCCTTTGGAATAATTGGCCCGAGCCCCTGTTTCCCGTGTACTTCCGTAAAGAAAGCTGGAGGGGCGCCAGTAAGTGGACGTTCTGACCCACCAAATATCTTGATATTTCTCTCCTTTGCTTCGCTCTTAAGAAAATGAGCGTTTTGTACGGCCATTTCTTTTGGAACATTGCCGTAATCAGCAACGATGCCGACGATTTCTATTTCATCAATAAAGAATGCTAAGAGGAGAGCCATCGTATCATCAATCCCAGGATCACAAAAAATAAGAACTTTTTTTGGCATATGTTCACCACCTATCTTGTTTATCCCGTAAAAGCCTGATTGTAGGGATGAAGAAAACCACCACTAATGAAAGTTTCACTTTATATATATGTAAGCTTAAGGATAAAAAGATTATTTTATTGAAATAACAACGTTATAAATTCAGAAAATAAAAACTTTTTATATTAGGTCAAGGTTTTTGACTTAATTTCTATGCGGAAATCCAGTCATATCAAGGTTGTAAGCGTCTAACATAAGCTGTTTTTGCTGTCAAGTTGATAAATTGCAGCTTTTTACAATTTATACTATGATAAAGATATTAAGAGAAGATCGTATAAACATGAGGGATGATGAACATGAAATTTACAAAGATTCTTGTCCAAATTGCTGCTCTTTACGTCTTGTATATGGTTGGAACTTGGTTACAAGAAGTGTTAAATATTCCGATTCCAGGAAGTTTGATTGGAATGTTCCTCTTACTTGTTTTACTTAGCCTAAAAGTCCTTCCAGTGAAATGGTTCGATTTAGGAGCAGAAACACTCGTTGCTATTATGCCGTTTTTATTAATTCCGCCAACACTTGGCCTAATGAATTACGGTGCTTTTTTTATGAGTAAAGGAATTTCTCTTTTCATTACAATTGTAGCGAGTACATTTTTAATTATTATTGTCGCAGGGCATACAGGACAATATCTTGCGAATAGAAAGGAAAGAGAGTCGCGATGAGCCAAATATTAATCGGAATCGGTTGGGTTCTTTTTACGGTGCTATTATACCAATTATCTAAAAAAATCTATAAATTATTTCCAACACCATTCACCATTCCAATGCTTGTAGCAACAGGATTAATGGCTTTCTTATTTATCATGCTTGATATACCATATCAACATTATATGGAAAGCGGTGGTGGCTGGATTGCAAAACTGCTCGGACCCGGTGTTGTAGCATTTGCAATTCCTCTTTATAAACAACGTCACGTTCTGCAAAAATATGTTGTACCGATTGCTGGTGGCGTATTAGTAGGGACAACAGTTGCAATCGCAAGTGATTTTGCCATTGCATCACTTATGGGAACAGATAAAAGCTTAATTTTATCTTCTTTACCAAAATCGGTGACAATGCCAGTTGCGATGAGTGTTTCAGAGCAAGTTGGTGGTGTACCGTCATTAACAGCAGCTTTCGTTGTTATCGCAGGTATTACTGGAACGATTACCGGCCCACTTTTATTAAAATGGAGCCGCGTTACAAACTCAGTTGGTAAAGGTATCGGATTTGGATGTGCTTCTCATATTATGGGTGTAATGAGAGCGATGAAAAATAATGAACATGAAGGTGTTATTGGATCGGTAACAATGACATTAACAGCAATTTTGACATGTTTGCTCGGGCCGTTATTTGCAATGATGTTTATGTAATAGAAGAAAAGCGAGAGAGACTCTATAGCTCTCGCTTTTCTATAGAATTTATGCTACAGTTAAAATAACTGAATCTTTGTAGGAGGTGCGCCAAGTGCATACGTTATTATCCGTTTTACTTATTATTGTATCGATTTTAATGATTGTTATGGTACTTATGCAGTCTAGTAATAGCTCAGGCCTTTCAGGTGCAATTTCAGGCGGTGCAGAGCAATTATTTGGTAAGCAAAAAGCACGTGGAATTGAAGCGGTATTAAACCGTATTACAATTGTTTTAGCTGTATTGTTCTTTGTATTAACAATTGGTGTTACGTACTTCAATTTATAGAATTGAAAGAAGAAGCGTTAGTAAGTTGTACTAATGGTTCTTCTTTTTTTATTTTGCCATTTGAAAGATGTTTCTAACTAGATTATAGAAATGTCAACTATCCCTACTGAGATAAAGCGTTTCAGTGGGGGCTTGAGTTCGAACGCTAGGTCTTTTCGTCTATCGCTAGACAGTTTGACGCTCTAGCATTAATGATTATGATTATGATTATCATTATTCAATTTCGTTGTCCTACGATATATTCCCTCCTTATCTAGGGCAGATTATATCGTAAGACAAAAGAAACAAAATTGTTTCGTCTACCTGCTGACGGCAATTCATCTCCACCTGAGTTGTTGGATTTCACCCGTAACACAAATCAGATGGAGTCTTCTTGCCGAAAGGGATAAATATGGTACACTAGATATAGAAAGAATACGACTAGATTACAGAAGAGAAAGAGGAGAAGTACATGATGAAATTAGCATCTCCGAAACCATTTACATTTGAGGGTGGAGACCGCGCTGTTTTATTACTACATGGTTTCACAGGAAACTCAGCTGATGTACGTATGTTAGGGCGTTTCTTAGAGAAGAAAGGCTACACTTGTCATGCGCCAATTTATAAAGGGCACGGTGTACCACCAGAAGAGCTTGTTCATACAGGTCCTGAAGATTGGTGGCAAGACGTAATGGAGGCATATCAGCTTTTAAAAGATAAAGGCTTTGAGAAAATTGCTGTTGTTGGATTATCACTTGGCGGCGTATTTTCTTTAAAATTAGGTTATACAGTACCTGTTTTAGGTGTAGTACCAATGTGTGCACCAATGTATATTAAGAGTGAAGAAACGATGTACCAAGGTATATTGGCATATGCCCGCGAATATAAAAACCGTGAGCAAAAATCACCAGAGCAAATCGAACAAGAAATGTTGGAATTCCAAAAGACACCGATGAATACATTAAAAGCATTACAACAATTAATTGCTGACGTACGTAACAATGTGGATATGATTTATGCACCTACATTTGTTGTACAAGCGCGTCATGATGAAATGATTAATACAGATAGTGCTAACATTATTTATAACGGTGTAGAATCTACGTTAAAAGACATTAAATGGTATGAAGACTCTACGCATGTCATTACACTTGATAAGCAACGTGACGAGCTACATGAGGATGTATATAACTTCTTGGAGCAACTAGATTGGTAAGATCTAGTTGCCTCTTTTTTTCATAAGGAATTTTTTGTGAAAACTGTAAAAATCATTAGGGGAGTATTAAAGTTTCGCTTTATACATCCCCGGTCTTTCGGATACACTAAATAATATAAGGGTTTAAAGGAGGTATTTCTGCTTGGAAGAAATCATACAAGGAAATATTGATAAGTTGTTATTATTTATGAGAGAAGAAGCGTACAAACCGTTAACAATACAAGAGTTAGAAGAGGCATTTGGAATTGAAGGGTCTGAGGGCTTTAAAGATTTTGTAAAGGCACTTGTAATGATGGAAGAGAAGGGACTTGTTATTCGCACACGTAGTAACCGTTACGGTCTTCCTGAAAAGATGAATTTAGTACGCGGTAAATTAATTGGACATGCACGTGGCTTTGCATTCGTTGTACCAGAAGAGAAGAAAACGGGAGATGATGATCTTTTCATCCCACCTACAGAGTTAAACGGTGCACTTCATGGCGATACAGTATTAGCGCGTGTTAGCGCACAATCAAGTGGATCACGCCAAGAAGGTTCAATTGTACGTATTTTAGAGCGCGGCACGAAAGAACTAGTTGGTACATATACAGAATCGAAAAACTTTGGATTTGTTGTACCTGATAATAAGCGCTGGACGAGTGATATCTTTATCTTGAAAAGTGCATCAATGGGTGCTGTAGAAGGCCATAAAGTAGTTGTGAAAATTACGAGCTATCCAGAGAATCGTTTAAGTGCAGAAGGTGAAGTTATTCAAATTCTAGGTCATAAAAATGATCCAGGAGTAGATATTTTATCAGTTATTCATAAACATCATCTACCTTTAGCATTCCCTGAAGAAGTGATGGAGCATGCAAACAGTGTACCAGAAACGATTTCAGAAGAAGATTTAAAAGATCGCCGTGATCTGCGTGACCAAATGATCGTAACGATTGACGGTGCAGATGCGAAAGATTTAGATGACGCTGTTACAGTAACGAAGCTCGAGAACGGTAACTACAAGCTTGGCGTTCATATTGCGGATGTAAGTCATTACGTTCAAGAAGGTTCTCCAATTGATGTAGAAGCAGCGGAAAGAGCAACGAGTGTATATCTTGTTGACCGTGTAATTCCGATGATTCCGCATCGTCTATCTAACGGTATTTGTTCGTTAAACCCGAAAGTAGACCGTCTGACGTTATCTTGTGAAATGGAAATCAACAACTTAGGTGATGTTGTAAAGCATGAGATTTTCCAAAGTGTGATTAAAACGACAGAGCGTATGACGTATGCTGACGTAAGAAGCATTTTAGAAGATGAGGACGAAGAGTTAATCAAACGCTATGAGCCGCTCGTACCGATGTTTAAAGAGATGGGTCAATTGGCACAGATTTTACGTGAAAAACGTATGCGCCGCGGTGCAATCGACTTTGACTTTAAAGAAGCGAAAGTATTAGTAGATGAAGAAGGTAAACCGACAGATGTTGTCATGCGTGATCGTTCTGTATCAGAGAAGTTAATTGAAGAATTTATGCTTGTTGCGAACGAAACAGTAGCAGAGCATTTCCACTGGATGAACGTACCATTCATGTACCGTGTCCATGAAGATCCGAAAGAAGATAAGCTGGAACGTTTCTTCGAGTTTGTAACGAACTTCGGATACGCAGTAAAAGGACGTGCGAACGAAATACATCCTCGTGCGCTGCAACAAATTCTTGAAATGGTTCAAGGGCAGCCGGAAGAAGTAGTTATTTCAACAGTAATGCTTCGTTCAATGAAGCAAGCGCGTTACGATGCGGATAGCTTAGGACATTTCGGTTTATCAACTGAGTTCTACACACATTTCACATCACCAATTCGTCGTTACCCAGATACAATCGTTCATAGATTAATTCGTGAATACATCATTAACGGTAAAGTCGACAATGAAACACAAGCGAAATGGCGTGAAAACTTACCTGAAATTGCAGAGCATTCTTCTAATATGGAACGCCGTGCTGTTGAAGCAGAACGTGAAACAGACGAAATGAAAAAAGCAGAGTATATGGTTGATAAAATCGGCGAAGAGTATGACGGTATGATTAGCTCTGTAACAAACTTCGGTTTATTCGTAGAGCTTCCAAATACAATTGAAGGTCTTGTACACGTTAGCTACTTAACGGATGATTACTACCGTTATGACGAGAAACATTTCGCAATGATCGGAGAACGTACAGGTAACGTATTCCGCATCGGAGACGAAATTACAATTCGTGTTATTAACGTAAACAAAGACGAGCGTGCAATCGACTTTGAAATCGTTGGCATGAAAGGTACGCCTCGTCGTAAGTTCAAAGATCGTCCAGTCGTTATCGAACAGCCAAGAACAGGCAGAAAGAAACGCGGTGGACGTAGCGAGCGCAGTGATGAGCGCGGCGGAGAACGTGGTACAGGTAGAAAATTCGACCGTGGTGGCAAAGGAAAAGGAAGAGGATCAGCTTCTGTTTCCACTTCCACGTCCGCTAGTCAGCCAGGGAAAAAAGATGGTAACGGTAAGAAGAAAAAAGCATTCTTCGAAAATGTACCAGGATTCAAGAAGAAAAAGAAAAAGCGTAAGTAAGAAAAGGAGGGCTTCGCTTTGATGAAAAGCGGGGCTTTTTCTTTTTTATTGGTGGCTTGAGAGCGAGCCACTTTCGCTTTTTGTTGGAATCCAGCTACAGTGGCTAGAATGTTCGGCGGCTTCGCTTCTTCCCGAGAGGCAAAGAGCGCCTCAAGGTCAGAAGCTCCATCCACCTCACATTCGGAGCGAGCCACTTTCGCTTTTTGTTGGAATCCAGCTACAGTGGCTAGAATGTTCGGCGGCTTCGCTTCTTCCCGAGAGGCAAAGAGCGCCTCAAGGTCAGAAGCTCCATCCACCTCACATTCGGAGCGAGCCACTTTTGCTTTTTAATGGAATCCAGCTACAGTGGCTAGAATGTTCGGCGGCTTCGCTTCTTCCCGAGAGGCAAAGAGCGCCTCAAGGTCAGAAGCTCCATCCACCTTACATTCTGAGCGAGCCACTTTCGCTTTTTATTAACATTTGTTACAATAGTAAAAATAGAGGAGGGACGTTATATGCCAAAGGGTACAGGTAAGGTTATTGCACAAAATAAAAAAGCATTTCATGATTATTTCATTGAAGAAACATACGAGGCAGGGCTTGTCCTTCAAGGAACTGAAATTAAGTCGATTCGCGCTGGACGTGTGAACTTGAAAGATGCGTTTGCACGTGTACATAATGGTGAAGTATGGGTACATAATATGCATATTAGTACATATGAGCAAGGGAATCGTTTCAACCATGATCCGCTTCGCACGAGAAAGTTACTCCTTCATAAAAAAGAAATTGAGAAGTTAACGGGTGCTTCAAAAGAAACAGGCTATGCATTAGTTCCAGTTAGAATTTATTTAAAAAATGGATTTGCGAAGATGGCACTTGGTTTAGCAAAAGGTAAAAAGCAATATGATAAGCGTAACGATTTAAAAGAGAAAGAAGCAAAACGTGAAATTGCACGCGCGTTCCGTGATCGTCAAAAGATGTAATACAGATATTTACATTTGTAAAACGGCGCGCGTATGATATAATAACTTATGTAAGATTGTTGCACATTGAAAAACAGCTCTTAGTAGCTATCACGATATTTCTTCGTATGCTCCATTTTTATCATGGGGACGTTACGGATTCGACAGGGATAGTTCGAGCTTAGGTTGCGAGTCGAGGGGATCGGCCTCGTTAAAACGTCAAAGCCTATAATTGGCAAACAAAACAATCTTTCTTTAGCTGCTTAATTGCACTAAAGGTTCCTCCCTCCATCGTCCATGTGGTAGGGTAAGGGACTCAAACTAAGTGGACTACGCCGGAGTTCGCCGTCTGAGGGCGAAGGAAGAGAACAATCAGACTAGCAACTTGGAAGCCTGTCGATAGGCCGAAGAGTTTGCGAAATGCTAATATATCGACTACACTCGTAGAAGCTTAAGTGCCGATATTTTTGGACGTGGGTTCGACTCCCACCGTCTCCACCAATACATATTTGGTGGTTTTTTTATTTTGTGTGATTTGAACCATAACTTTGCCAAAACGGCAAGGTTATGGTTCTTTTTGTTTGTGGCAAAGTTATGGTTCCAAAAATAATATGTAACAATCAGCCTAATAGAACAAGTTGCCCCAAAAACGATAAAAATGAACTTCATTTCTTATTGGTAAAAAAGTATTATATTAAAGAATACTTTTTTCATTAGATAATTTCAAATAAGCTTTAATCAATTTGTATTTCGGTTCAATATGGAATTCATTATGTTAAACAAATAAGCGATAAAGAATTTAACATTGGAAATAAATTAATTTATAATTATATATTGTTATTATAAAAATAAATAAGGTGATTTAATGTCATTAACAAGCATTCTTAAAAGTTCTAAAGAAAGGGATAAGGAGTTTCAATCTATATTAAGAAAAATAATTCCTAAGAAGAATGAGTTTAAAACAGTGTCTGGTAAAACAGCTTTTACTAAAGAATATGAGATGCTGGTTCCATATACTCTTACGAATCCATATCAAGCCTCATTAGTAGGAACAGCTTTTGATTATTTAGCTAGAGCAATGATAGCCCAAGTTGCTATTGGTAATTCAGAAGATTTTTTTAAAAAAATAAATGCAGAAAATGGTTTAAAGATAATGAAAAGTTTCTTTAAAAAATCTATACTTAGCTCATTTAAGTTAAACTACCATTACAAGAAATCCATTAAACAATTTCAATTATTTATTAACGGAAAAAATGAAATTAATGAATTAATTACTGCAGCATGTTATTTAGCTAAATTGGAACATATTTTTCGCAGTGGATTACCTCCAATGAATCCTAAAAAAAGTCTTTTTTCTAATCCGGAAGAAGTAATAAAAAAAGAATTAGAAGATATGTGCAGAGCGTTCCAAAAAAGGTTTCTTGTCACTGAAATTGTCTCCCAAAAAAGCAAAGTAATCTATAACCCGACCTTTGGGATTGCTTCTTTAATGGTAGGTGGAGCCGATGGTGATATAATTATTGATGGAGTTTTATATGACTTCAAAAGCGGAAAGGCTCTAGGATATTCTTGGAAAGAAGTGGCTCAATTAATTGGTTATTATTTTTTAAATGAAATTTCAGTAACTTTAAATAGTAGTGAGTGGTCGGATGCCTATAAAGATTTGAAGATAAAAAAGGTAGCGATTTATAAAGCGAGATATGGTGAAGTAGAATATTTTGATTTAGCGAACTATGATAGACAAATGGTAAGTGAAATAACAAATAAAATGATTCTTCATCTAAAAATCTGATAAGAAATTCTCATTCTTATCAGATTTTTAAAATCAAATATTATTTAACTTTACAGAGGGCATATCAATATTTTTATTTTGTAGGAAATTGATGAGGGAATAAGAAGGGGAGAGTGATGTCATTGTTCAAATATAATCAGAGGATTCGTGAATAATTTCACTTCATGATAATATTGAACTTCCAATTTTTATGTTATAATTAACTCTAACTTATAGAGTTTTGATTTATATAAATTGGCATTAAATTAATTTCAAGTAAAGAAGAAAATATATAGCTGGGAATTTCGAGTTGCTTTTCAATGCTTTAAAAATAATTAATTATGCTTTTGTTTCTGAAAGATTTGAAGAGGATTATTGAAATTATTTCCTAAGCACCTATATTTTTTTCTCTCTAAACAATTATTAAACTATCTCTTCATAGCGGATGAATAATCTGATTATTTTTCTTATTTTGAAGGGTTTGTTAATAAGGGTGAGATCTCCAATTATAATTTTTACACTAATTGCTTAAAATGTTAAACTGAATAAATATACCAGTTTAGAAAGTGTGATTAGTATGAATTATATGTACTTAAATAGATTTTTCAGTAGAAAGTATTTAATTGATATGTTATCTAAGGAAGTATTTGATGCGGGATTATTTAATAAGGAACTCGAGAATAATTATAAAATTTTAAATCAACATTATAGAAATGAATTTTTTTTTAAAAATACTTTGTTTAATAAGCTGGTATTAGGAAAGTACAGTGTAACAACCACATCCGCGTTCAGTGAGGTTGTAATTGGAAAGTCAAAGGCGGATTTTGTTCTTATAAACCATAGTAAAGGGATGGTCTTTGAGATTAAGACAGATCTTGATAATCTTGAAAGGTTAGAACACCAATTAGAGGATTATTACAGCGCGTTTAGTGAGGTATACGTTGTAACTTCTGAAAAGAACTACTACCCAGTCTATAAGACATTAAGAGGATCTAATCCTTCGGTAGGTATTATTGTTTTGACAGATAAAGGGAACTTGAGTGTTAGAAAAAGTGCTGTTGAGAACAATAGCAGTCTAAAGTATGAAAGTTTATTTAAATTATTGAGGAAACAAGAATATGAAGAAATCTTGCTTGCTGAGTTTGGACGCTTACCTGAAGTAAAGCCTGTTCAATATTTTAAAACATCCCTCCGATGGTTTAAAACCCTAAATCTTAAGGATGCACAAATATTAGTATTAAATCAGTTAAGAAAGCGAAAAGTTGTAGAGGATGTAAAAATATTAAAGGAATTACCTATGTCACTAAGATGGATAATTTACACAGGTAATTTTAAACCAAAAGAGATACGTGATATATATAACAAATTGAATCAAACTTAGGGGGAAAAATAATGTATTTTCCAATTATAAGAGGAAGACAATATGATTTGTTAGCGCTTAGAGAACTACAAAGTAAGGGATTACTAAGCAAGAAAATTATCCCGATTATTGAACCAATTAAATTAAACCCTACTTTGCTATCTACTGTTAACATGTTTGAAGAAAGAGAGAGAAATTTAATTATAATTACTAATCCAAAAGTAGGTTCATTTACAGGGGAAATTGTTATTCCTAGTATTTATCAAAAATTTAAAGAGATGATGTCAAGTCATGTTGTTATCTTTGCTCACCGTCTGAATGAAGACTCTGAAAATCAAATAATCAATTTGCAAAAAGAATTTGATGTGAACTTGGAGAACTTGGCTATTATACATTCGGAAAGAAATTATATACCTTTCTACAAAGAAATTTTTGAAACCGTAAACCCTTGGATAAATGTAATACCAACTGATAGTTCATTCAAAAGGCAATTAAGAGGACAACAATTGGTAGGCTTAGATGATAAGTTTAATAAGCTTTCAAGGAATGTAGATTACTTAGAGAAGATTAGTGAATTTTATTCAGAGGAACATCTCTTCTTTGAAGAGGAGGGCTACTTTGGCTTTTCAGATTTCACTATAGTGGGAAAAGAATATAGTGAAGGTGGCTTTGCACCGTATGCTGTTGCAATTCACATTGTTTATCCAAATAAGGAAAACTCTTTAGGGGTAATGCACTTTGTCTCAGAATCTAATAGTGATACAAGTGACCCTGCTGGAAAGTTTGCTGAGGCTTTAGATAAATTGATAGAGTGGTATCGCTCAGTACCTGATGAGAGAATGGATACGTTGGCTATGCAGTGTTTTGTAAAACATTATGAGGAAGGAACATATCCAGGTTTACCAACTCTTAAGAAATTATCAATAATGCATCACTTGGAATTAATGGGGAAATTGTTAGGCTAGGGGAGATACAAATGAATTGTTGCGAGAAATGTTTTACATCATCAGAAATTAAAAGCTTTATTAAAAGTTTAGATGGTATTGGCGATTGTAATTTCTGTGAGAGTAGCAATGTGTATGTATATGATTTAGATAACGATAATGGCTTAGATGATAGGTTTAATGATCTTCTAAGTATCTTTAAATTAGGTACAGATGATTTGCTTGCTGAAGGTTATTCACAATATAAGTTGATTAGCATTAAAGACGAGTTCGAAAAAAGGTGGAACATTTTCAATGGTTTTGATGGGAATAAAATCCATCGTTTGTTAACTTTACTTCTTGAACGTAAGTATTCAGATAAAATTTCTTTTTTGAATAACCAAGTAGCTATTATAGAGTGGATGAATGAAAGTTATCTCGAAAAAAATGCGGTTTTAAAGGGATATTCATGGGGAGAATTTGTAAAATACATAAAACATGAAAATAGGTTTCATTCTAATCATGTGAATAATGAAATATTGAAAAAATATCTAGAAAGAATTACAACTGTTGTAGAAGATGAAGTTTTTTATAGAGGAAGAATTTCAAATGATAAAGAGTTAGATAGCACTGAAATGGGTGCTCCACCTTTATTATATGCAACAGCGGGACGGGCCAATTCAGAAGGAATTAGTCATTTATATTTGGCTAGTGATATAGAAACTGTTATAAATGAAATTAGACCTAGTATAAGTGATATACTATATATTGGGAATTTCCCGATAAGAGAACCATTAAAAGTAGTAGATTTTAGAATGCTGAAAAATTTAGATGTTTTTGAATTCGATGATCCTATCATGTACGTCATGTATGCGATAAATTTAGAGACTTTTAGTGAGATGAGTAAAGCAATATCTAAGCCAGTTCGCAGTGGAGACAGTAAATTGGATTATTTACCTACACAGTTTATTGTGGATTTTATTAAAACTCTTAATACCACTGAATTCGCGGGTTACCATGGAATAGTTTTTGAAAGTACAGTGAGCACAAGTGGATATAACTTAATGATATTTGACCCTGACTTATTAAATTGTTCCAAAATAACCAAAAGAGAAATTCTAACTGTAAGGTACACACACACCTCTTGTGTTTAATGGGGGGAAAATAATGAATAAAATTTTAAAGAATAAAAAAAGAACCCTAATAGGTTCTTTTTTTATTTTATAAATATGAACTAGTGTATTGCTTAAATGGCACCTATATAGTGAATACTCTGAATTAAAGAAGGTGATAAATCTTATATTATTGTAATTAATTTGTTTAATTTTATATATTAACGACGATAATAATAAAAATTATGTTTAAAATGGAGTTAAAATAATGAAATCCTCTCAAAATAATATTAGTTTATTATATGATCTTGCACCAAAGGAGGTATACACAGGAAACTGTGAGAGTTTGACAAGTTATATTATTCGCTTAGCTAAGGAACATAATATCTTACCTGGAGTATTGGTAGGTAAGATATTAGCCCCTAGATTAGATAGTAAATATATATTACGTAGTAGTATGTATGGAGGAAATCGTCTTTACGATGGGATAAAAAGTTTAAATTCTTTTAATAAAAATGCCTTAGCGTTTACAAATATTTTAAGTTTACTAGTAAAAAGAACCGATATAAAAAATACAACTTTGCTAGGATTAGAGAATTTTATTTCTTCAAGGGATTTGATGGAGAAAAATTTAACTTGGTGCTCAGTATGTTTAGAGGAATGGGGAGACAATGAATCGTATTATCCGTTATTATGGTTTTTTAAAGATGTGAAGATATGTTTGAAACATCATTGTGAACTAGAGAAGTTTTGTTTTTCTTGTAAAAATAATATGCCTATTATGCACAGAAAGAGCATAGTTGGATATTGTTCTTATTGTAATAAATGGTTGGGAGAAAGAAATTCAAAAAAGATAAAGGACACAAAAGATTTATTGAAAGCTCAATACGTGTATGAACTAATAGCTAACCGATCTGGTTTAATTGAAAAATATAGTAAGAAATCTATTTCTGATGTTTTATTTCAATTAATTCACTGCTTTGCTGATGGGAATTTAGCAGAATTTGCGAGATTCGTTAATATTCCCAAAGTAACGTTATGGGATTGGGTTTATGGAGAGAGATTGCCTACATTCAATAAAATTTTAGATATTTGTCTTAGTATCAATAGTTCTTTAATACAGTTTTTAAATGGAGATTTTTATTTAGATTCCAAACAAAAATTAAGGTTTGAGAAAAAAGAGCAACAAATTTTAATAAGAAGAAAAATTAATAGGGAGGAACTACAAAGAAAGTTAGAGGTATTTCTTTCAAGTAATATTCCTTTGTCTTTAGCAAAGGTTTCAGAGAGATTAGGATATGATAGGAAAGTATTGACGTGTAATTTTCCAGAGATATGTAGTCTTATTGTAAATAGGCATAAAGAATATTGTATTCAGCAAAAAGAAGAGAGAAATATTGAATTGACAAGAAGCATTGATACTGCAGTTAATTATCTTCATGGGAATGAAGTTTACCCTAGCCGTAGAAAAGTTGAAAAATTTTTAGAAAAACCAGGTCTTCTACATGAGAGAAAAATACGTGAAGAATGGCTAAAGAAGATATCAGAATAGAAGATGGGAGGTTTTTGTTCATGTTAAGCGATTTTGAATTTGAACAATTATGTTTAAAGTTACATATACCTAAGAAAACCCAAGAATTCATAAATCATATACGTGTTTCTGAACCTGTACGTCGTGTAGGAGGTGGTCATCATAATGTTTGTGGAACATATCCAAGTAAAAAAATGGGTTGCACAATTCAATATGAATCTTCTAAGGTTGAGTTACCAGCTATTTTTATGATGGAGAATGACGCAGATGTTTTAGAGTATTATGATCAACCAACTAAAATTAAACTTGAATATCAAAAGTCCAATGGCAAAAAAGTTGCGCCAATTTATACCCCGGATTTTTTAATAATTGCAAAGGATGCTATTTACTTTGAAGAATGGAAAACTGAAAGAGAACTTATAAAATTATTTGAAAAAGAGCCAGTAAGGTATAAAAAAAATGAAACAGGGCAATGGAGTTCGCCGCCGGCGGAACAATGGGCAATGGAACATGCTTTAAAATTTAGAGTTAGATCAGATAGTGAAATTAATTGGATATTGTCTCGTAACTTTCAGTTTTTAGATGATTATTTAAGAGTTGGTCAACAAAATGTATCAAATGATATTAAAAATGTTATCTTCAATATAATTAAAACTTCTCCAGGAATATCCCTTCAAGATTTAATTCAATCTTCTACTTTATATTCAGCTGATCATGTATACAATTTAATAATATGCAATGAAATTTATGTTGATTTAAATACTTATTTACTTAGTGAACCAGATAGAAATCCTGTATATATAAGCGTTGAACAATATCATTCTTTTATAAATAGTGTTGTTAACGTGCAACAACAAGAAAATTGTAACCCTGAAATAGTGAGGACTGATATAGGTACTAATGTAATGTGGGATGGTAATCAGTATCTAATTATTAATAATGGTAATGAACAGATAACTTTATTGTCTTCAGAAGAACAGATTGTTAAAGTTCCGCAAAATATATTTGTAGATTTATTTGCAGAAGGAAATATTAGAGGAATTAATACAATGAGTCGTGACAAAGAAAAAATAAGAAGAGAGATACTTATACAAGCAAAACAAGGTGATTATGAAATTGCGAATCGAAGGTATGAATTAGTAAAGAAAAAGCTAAGCGGAGAATTAAATGAGAATAATGATGTCCCTTCAAGAACGATTAGGGAATGGACTAAAAAATTTAAAGAAGCACAACTTTTATATGGAAACGGTTATTTAGGCTTAATTCCTAAAAGTAAAGATAGGGGTAATAGAAGTGATAAATTGCCACTGGAATCCATCGAACTCATGAACGAATACATTGAACGAGATTACGAAACCAATAAACAAAAGTCGATGAGAGTTGTTTATGGCTCATTAATTAATGCTTGTGAGAAAAAAGGAATTATTGCTCCAAGTTATAAAACATTTACAAACTATATTAAATTACGTCCAAAAGCATTAAAGGTAGAAAAGAGAAAAGGGAAAAGAGCAGCATACAATTACAATCAATTTTATTGGGAGCTAGAATTAAAAACACCTAGACATGGGGAACGAGTCTTTCACGTTTGTCACATTGATCATACAGAATTAGATATTGAGCTCGTTGATTCAAAAACAAACAAATCCTTAGGAAGACCATGGCTTACCCTTATGACGGATGCTTACTCAAGAAAAATTTTATCCTTTTTTTTAACGTTTGATCCACCTAGTTATCGTTCGGTCATGATGGTGATGAGAGATTGTGTTAGAAGACATTCGAGATTGCCTCAAATAGTTGTTGTAGACAATGGAAAGGAATTTGGCAGCATATATTTCGAAACCTTTTTAGCGTATTTTGAAATTATTAGAAAGTCTAGACCGCCCGCCAAGTCTAGATTTGGTTCTGTAATTGAGAGAATGTTTGGAACGACTAATACAATGTTTATTCATAATTTAAAAGGTAGCACATTGATTATGAAAGATGTTCGTCAAGTTACAAAAAGTGTGAATCCAAAGACACATGCGGTATGGACAATTAAAGATTTATATGAATGTTTAAATAGTTGGTTTGAAGAGGTATATCATAGGCTTCCTCACCCAGCATTAGGACAAACGCCTTTAGAGTGTTCTGAACAGAGTCTTACAATTAGTGGTTTTAGAGAATCAAAATTAATCCGCTATGACGATGAGTTTAGAATTCTAACGCTTCCTTCAACAACTAAGGGGGTGGCAAAGGTACATATAGGGCGTGGTGTGAAAATTGACTATAAATATTACTGGTGTAGTGAATTTAGTAATCCAAAGGTTGAAAATACCAATGTCGCTGTTAGGTATGATCCTTATGATATCAGTATTGCTTATGCATATGTAAATAATAAATGGGTTAGATGTATATCGGAGTATTATTCAATTTTTAGAAATCGAACAGAGAGAGAATTAAAACATATTACGGCGGAGCTGAAAAAAAGTTTTAAGGATTATAATAAATCGTTTAATATTTCTGCAAAAATGATAGCTGATTTTATTAATAAGAGCGAAAAAAGTGAAAGAGTGTTTGAACAAGCAATTAAAGATCGAGAAATGCAATCGATTGTTAGAGACAGAATGAATAATAGTTTAATTTGTGTGGAGCAACAGGATAGTAAAGAGTCGTTTCCTAATCGAGAGAAAATTAATGTATTGAACTTTGAATTCAAACAATTAAAGCGCTTTGATGAAGGAGGCCAATAATGTCTGTTGAAATAAATTTCCCAAAAGAGCTTTTATTAGAGTCCGTTGAAAAAAGAGGAGCTTGGTTTGAACAATATGCAAAAGTAGAACACCCTATCATGGAGAATTTAGTAGAAAATTTAGTAGAGCGTATTAAAAATCCAGCAGGAAGTAATTTGATTATGGTAGTTGGTCCAACAGGAGTGGGAAAGACCACAGTGCAAGAGCTAGTTGTACGTAAGATTTATCAGTGGGCTCTTGAATGGGAAGACATGGATAATAGGATACCTATTACAGGATTGGAGTTACCATCTCCAGAATTGGGGAGATTTAATTGGAAGGCTTATTATAAAAGGGCTTTAGAAGCTTTAAATGAGCCATTAATTGATTTTAAAGTAGACTACGATACCTTAAAAAAGGATTCTAGAGGAAAAAGAATCAGTCCTTATGACAAAAGAACATCTCCTGAATTAAGGCGATCTTTAGAAAAAGCATTTTATTATAGAAGACCACTCGCATTTCTAGTTGATGAAGCGCAACATTTTTCTAATATTGCAAATGGTAAGACGTTGCACCTGCAGTTAGATGTTATTAAATCTTTAGCAAATATATCAGGTGTATTACATATTCTTGTTGGTCATTATGATTTAGCAGATTTTATTAATTTAAGTGGACAATTAAGTAGAAGGGTCACGGACATTCATTTTGCAAGATATAATGCTAATAATATTGACGAATTAAAAAGTTTTGTGAACGTTATAGCAAATTTACAACAACAGCTTCCTTTAGAGAAAGAACCAGATTTAATAAATCATTATGATTTCATATATGAGCGTACACTGGGATGTGTAGGGATTTTAAAAGATTGGCTTAGTCGATGTTTAGTTGGTACTTTAAACAATGGTGAAGTAACAATCAATTTACAGTCTTTGAAAAAATATGCTTTACCTATTAGTAAAATAGAAGTAATGATGGAAGAAATCAAAATTGGTGAAGATAAATTCAATGAAGATAAAGATAAGGTTAGTGAGTTAAGAGTGAAAATGGGATTGGATAAATTCAATATAGAGTCGGTAAATCAAGTATCCACAAATCAGAAAAGTAAATCGAAGAAAAATGTAGGGGTTAGAAAAGCAAAGCGTGATGTAATAGGGAAGTGAAATAATGGGGATTCAGAGTATAAATCAAGGAATACAAAAGGAATACAAGGTTGAGGTTAGCACACTTTATTCAATAGAACCTATAGGATTAGGGACTCCCTATGTAGAAAGTTTGACTAGCTATATCTCAAGGCTAGCTTATATACATAATGTTAGGGTGGGAGTATTAATCAAAAAGGTTATTGCTAAAGAATTGAAGAATGAATTATTAAAAAATAAAATATATAATGATGGGGCATCATCAGTTACGAAAGGAATAAATGGATTTGGTGATATTTGTTTGGATTATGTACAAGCATTAGAAAAATTAACATTACGGAACGATATCATTTATTTGACTATGTTGTCATGGACATCAATTATAAATGTGAGAAAGATAGTAGATAATCATAGGAAGTGGTGTTCGGATTGTTTAGGTGAATGGAAAGAACAAGGAAGACCGATTTACGAACCGTTAATCTGGTATTTGCGTGGAAGTAACCATTGTAATTTACATAAGAAAAAGTTAGCTGAAACATGTTGGAACTGTTCAAAACAACTGATGCATATGCATGGGGAAGTTCGCATGGGGTATTGCCAGTATTGTCAAGGATGGTTAGGGAAAACTAAAAATTATAAGTTTAAAGAAACCCAATATCATATTGCTAGCAAAGAAAAGGAAATGGTCAATAATTATGGTTTATTATTGGAGATGGCTCCAAAAATTTATGAGGTACCATTAAAATATAAAAGTATAAATATTTTAAAAGGAATTAAAGAAGAATTTGATTTTTATGGAAAGGAATTAGCAGAGTGTTTTTCAGTAGGTTTATCTACTGTGTTTGGCTGGCTAAATGGGAGGAAGTATCCATCCATCGATTCTTTATTTGAATTTTCTTATAATTCAAATATTAAAGTATATGATCTACTTACAAATGAAATTATTCAATATGAGGAAGAATTCAATAACCTTAAATTAAGGAATCAAGCAAAAGAGGATACAGAGAAGAAGGATATAAAAGGTAAACAATTGAAGAAGTTGAGTTTAAAAGATGTGTTAGAAAAAGTATTAGAATCAGATGAACCAGAAAGTTTAGAACAAATATATAGAAAGTACGGATATGCACCAGCTACAATGAAAAAGCATTATCCTCATTTATATAAGGAAATCAAATTGAAAAGTAAGATGCATAAAGATAATATCATAAAAAAGCGAAATAATGAAAGAAGAGAAGCATTAGAGAGAGTCTTAAGTGATAATTTATATGAGGATCTAAGTTTATATTTAATTTTACAGAAGCTGGGTATTTCTCGTTCTGCGGGACGGAGTAACTTCTCAGAAGTATGTAATAAAATTAGTGAGAGATATAAAAATTATCAGCTGAAAATGCAGGAAGAGCATAAGGCGAAAATTATTAATGAAATTAAATACTATACTTACTACTTACATGAACAAGGGATTTACCCTAGTGGAAACAAAATTGCTGAACGCCTTTCTGGAACTGGTTATTTGCTAAAACCGTTTTTCCGAGAGGCATACCTAGATTTATTAAAAGAATTAGGATATCGCTATTAATATAGAATGATGTATTTATTTATGAAAAAGGTGCATCTTATAAATTTCATTGAAGAAGCTATATACAGTGGGTGTATAACATAACTTTTAATAGTGGCTCAACCTTGTATAAAAAATTGTTGGAGTGAATTGGATAAAAAACCACTTGAACTAATAATAGAGCATAATAATAGATAAACCTTAGACTTGTGGCAAGGTTATGGGTTAATCAAAAACTTTTGGCAACATTATGTTTCACATTTTATGAAAATAATCCTGTGGGGTTGGCGTTTACGGCAATAATATGCTTCAAATTGTGGCAGGTTTATGGTTCAAATAACATTTTGTATGATATGAACCATAACTTTGCCAGGCTGGCGGAGTTATGGTTCTTTTTGTTTGTGGTAAAGATATGCTTCAATATTAGTTTCTATTTAATAAGTTAAATAAATCGACATCTGTTATAAGAAGTGCCCACTTCACTTCTTTAAGATTTGTAGAAAGTATCGAGTATTTTTATTAATTTTACATATACATCATAGGAAGATTTTATAAAGTGATAATGAAGTTATTTAATTTAGGCATAAATAAATACAAGAGCATTGCTACATTGTATTCATTTGAATCTTCATAAACGGTCAGCTATATAATCTAAAAAAAGTGTAAAATCATCCCAAAAAATCTTGTTGAATTGCTTCATAAAAACGACGAACCAATTCTTTATTCGCTTCAATTGACACGATAATCATTCTTCTTCTTTAAAATAATTACTACAATTACCATTCGTTTTTCACTTAGAATGTGTAAGATCTACCGTCGTCTGGTATTAACACATTAGACGTGATTCCTTTTTCATTAATAAAGTTCTTTAATTCTTCTCTGGACAATGCCCAGTGGTTTACAGCTTCCATGTGGACAGCAATAATTTTTGCGTTAGGAGCAACCTTATATACTTCATAGACGTCATCTTTCCCCATGATAAGAGAACCCCCTTCAAAGAATTGATTATCTCCCGCATTTACCACAATGATTTCCGGTTTATGTGTATCAATCACTTCTTGAATAGCTTCATACCACACCGTATCTCCAGCAACATATAATGTTTTCTCTGTTGAGTGTTTGAAGACAATGCCACATACTAGACCAGCAAGTTCAAGTATTTTGCCTCTTCCATGTTCACCTTTTGTTTTAATTAATTGGATACCTTCAAAGACAGTATCCTCTTGTAAAACTTCTACACTTTGAAAACCATCATTTCGAATTTCTGTCGCATCTTCCTCGTTTTGGGCGAATATTGTAACCTCCTTTGCTAATGCTTCTTTAGCAGCATCATCCCAATGATCATAATGCAAATGAGTGACAATGACTGCATCAATATTTTGAATAATATTGTCAATAGATGTAGGTAAGCTTACCAAAGGATTATTTTGATCTTGTCTTGGTGCATTTGGAAAAGGTGGGTAAGTCCCTTTTTCTGCTAACATTGGATCGATTAAAAACTTTTTTCCTGCATATTCAACGACTATAGTCGCATTTCGAATTTGTTGTATATTCATATTCATTACCTCCTTTGCCTCTTGTTTATTAACTTACTTGTTGTTAGTGTATACTACGAGCATTATTCATTTACATAGATAAAATCAAGTATTTTTGTAGTTTGCCTTGAATTTTGAAAGAATTAATATATTTTGTGTTCGTAATTATTAAATAAACTAAACTGCATTCTAATTGGAGAAAATGTAGAGATTCATTTACATAAAAGTTTGTAAAACTTCTTTGAAAGGATTTGATTTCATGCTGGATCACACAGATGTACAAATATTAGAAGAGTTATCTAAAAATAGTCGTATCACAATGAAGGAATTAGGGGAGAAAGTTCATTTAACAGGACAAGCTACCGCATCTAGAATTACTAAATTAGAGGATAATGGAGTGATTGAAGGTTATAGCATTAAAGTAAATCAAGGTAAATTAGGTTGCTTTATGCATGCTTTTATTAATATCTATATAAAAGATACACATCATCAGCCGTATCTCTCATTTATTAAAACACAAGAGAGACACGTCATAAATAACTATAAAATTAGTGGGGATGGTTGTTATCTTCTTGAATGCAGGTTTCCCTCTAATGAATCATTAGATCAATTTTTACTGGGTTTAAATAAGCATGCAAACTATAAACTATCCATTGTGATTAAGAAATAATGCGGCATTAAAAATGAACTAGCGGAAACTTGAAGAAACACAGAGGTGACAAACCTCTGTGTTTTTAAATATATTTATTGTAAGTTAATTTGTACTTTCCGGTATGGTTGTTCCTTCTCTGCCAAAATGAGAGAATTAACTAGCGGCAAATTTATGGGTTAATAAAAGACTTTTGGCCATTTTACGATTCTTGTTACATTTTAAAGAACACATCACACTCAAGCTAGGAAAAGCAAATATCCCAAAACTAATAAATAATCTTTTTGGTACAAATTTGTGGAAAATTCATTCCGGTGAGACTACAAATTTTTGGTTCGGTGGGCATGTAGAGTATCCCTACTAGGCGAATTTTAACCTGGAAAGTTCGAATTTCTGTACATTAAGTAAAGTGAATTTTTATTCGCGTGATTCTTATTATCTGAAATTAATAAAGCATGTTATACCCTCTTCTTTAAGAACGTTTCCATAATATCCTTTTTGAATCTTTCATAATCAAACTGAAAAGCTACATTATGTATTTTATAGCCTGGATTAGAAACAAAGCGAAAGTCTGCAATGCTTTGACCAAATCCTTCTCCTTGATCAGGAATTACTTTAATGGGTACTCTTGAAAGGCTAACAGCCTCTTGATTCAGCAAATACCACACTGTTACAAAATCATGCATAGGACTTCCGTTTATACCAGGATTAGACTTGGAGTAGAAATTATAATAATAGTCTAGCATAGGCTTGATGATGAGTCCTGCAAGATCCTGTGTATTCCGATGAAATGTATCAATTTGCTGGACCATTTCGGGTGTAACAATCGCATGTTGAGTCACATTTAAAGGAATAATTGTCAAATTCTTTGCATGCTGCAGAATTAGGTTTGCTGCATAAGGATCTGAGTAAAAGTTAGCTTCAGCCACGGCAGTTACGTTACCTGGATGGAAAAAAGCCCCTCCCATGCAAATGCATTCTCTAACGTTTCGCATTGTTTCTAAATTCAGTACAAATGTCGTAGCTAGCGAAGAAAGTCTTCCTAAATTGATAATTGTAAGATCTTCTAAATTTGATTGTATAATTTGATAAATATCATTTAAAGGATAAACTGGATATGAAATTTCAGGGGGAATGATAGGTCCTAATCCAACTTTTCCATGTACTTCAGGGAAATACTGAATCAATATACCTGTCAACGGTACAGAAGCACCAAGGAATACAGGTATCTTTTCTCTTCCCGCAATGTACTTCAAATAGTTAATATTCCTTATTACATTTTCTCTTGATACATTTCCATAATCGGCTACAATTCCTACAAGTTGAATGTCTTTACGAAAAAAGGTGTATAGTATAGCAAACGCATCATCAATTCCCAAATCTGTAAACAGGAGAACCTTTTTTGGCATATCTCTTCCTCCAAAATTTATAGAATCCTACGTTCACTAATGATTAGGCTAAACTTGTGTGTATATATTTTATGTATTCTTAAAGAGTGAATTCTATTCACTTGAAATGGCTTTGCTCATCTAAATTTAATATTGTGTTTAAGCGTAAAATATATAAGGTGCATTATAAATATGGAAAGACCAATTGTTATTGAGGAGTTTACACCGGATTGGGCACTACAATTAGGGCTCACTATATCAAAAAAGAAAATTGTACGTTTAGACACAACTAACCGATTCCTTGTACGTTAAGGAACCGGCTATTTGTTTTATTACTTTTTTGTGGAGTTTTTGTCTTGAAATGGTCTTAAATGATTGATTTAAGGTTATAAACTTAAATCATAAATAAAAGATAGAGTAAAAACTATATAAGAAATAAATGTAACGAAAACAAGAAAACATATAAACCGAGCATTAGATACATATTGTGCTATTCTTTTTTTCATGTTAATTGGTTTTATTTTTTAAATGTGAAGTATCAATTTGAATCTCACCTTTCCAAGATCCAGCTACTTTTCCAATTTTATTTATATTTACATCTAATGTAAGGGGTTGTTTAAAAGCGTCTTTTCCTTCAGGACCTTCAACAAATGTAACAACACCTTCTGGTTTATCTTTATCACGAATGCCTACATGCTCTAATTTTTTACCTGCTACCATAAGTTCAAAAGGAAGACGATCATCTGAATCTTGGATAAAGGATATTACTTCTCCATTTTTAAGTTCAGGGTTGTTCTCTTGTTGTCCATTAACTTTACCATCACTTCCAAGCTCTAATCCCGTTGTATCAAATTCAAATGGTACTAAACTCCCATCAGCCTTTTCCATTCTATAATGAACGGATATACGAGAATCCGCGATATATAACTCTTTGAAATGTACAGTAATACCTTGATCTGTAATTTTTTCATCAATAGGAATATATTTACCATTTTTCATTCCATCTATTGTGACACCATTTTCATCTGCACCTCCCTCATTTACAACCTTATCATTTGTAACTGCATCCGAAAAATACGAGGCAACATTTGTAGCTGCTACTTGTACTTGTGGAATCATTGCTGTTGTGAAAAGTGCAACTGCAGCTACTGCTGTATACATGAAACGTTTTGATTTTTTATTCATGTTTGTAAAAATCCCTTTCTTTTGTTGTTTTTTATGATTTATATTAGAAACATTGTCTAGCTTTGTACGACTTTCAAATGTTTTCCATGCTTGATCTACATCAATTTTGATTTCTTGTGGTGAATGTGCAGATTCTTCATCTAGCATTACGTTCTCCCATTGGTTTAATTTACTGATTTCTACTAATAAATCTTGGCATACTTCACATGTATCTAGGTGTTTAGTGAATTCCTTTCTTGTATCATGAGAAAGTTCTCCATCAATATATGTTTGAATAAATCCGATATCATAACATTTCATTTGTTATGCCTCCTCCATTTGTTTATAAATCTTGCGAAATTTCATTTTGGCTCGGACTAATAATGTTCCAATAGAAGATATTTCAATTTGAAGTATTGCTGCAATTTCTTTATATTGAAAACCAGAGAATTTCATTAGTAAAAGGGTTCGTTCTCGCTCATTCATTTTATTTAGTATCGTTTGGACTTTTGTAATTTCTTCTTTTCTTATCCAATCATCGTCTAATGATGAAACATTTTGCACTTCATGGTATTGTATTTCCTTATCAATCTTCGCTTGATGCCTTTTTTCGGATCGTAGATGGTTATAAGCTACATAAGTAGAAGATTTAATCAACCATCCAGGTATGTTTTCAATTGCTTTCCAATCGCTACGATATAATTGTAAAAATACTTCTTGTGCTAACTCTTCAGCAATAGGTTGATTTTTAACAATCCATATTATCTGTTTCACAGCGTAAACATAGTATTGTTTAAATATGTCTTCGAAGGTCATATGAGAAGTATGACTTTCTTCGTTTTCTATGGTTAACATGTTAGTTAAAACCTCACTTTCAATTTGATGCCTGTATTATAGAGAAACCAGAAAAACGGATTTTGTGACAGTTTTTCTTATTTTTTTTATTATGTACTTAAAAAGGCATTCATCTAATTAAAAGATGAATGCCAAAAAGGGAAATGAAAATATAAAAACCACTATAACTATTGCAGAGGTTTCTGTTAATGTACAAGAGAATAGTTAGTTTGTTTCTGAATTTTTCCTAAACATATAATTTGACAATCGGGTGGTACCCCCGAAATAGAAAATAAAGAAATGGTTATTGATGATAAGCAGTTAGATACTATAGCTACTCGTAAACACCCGATTAGTGAGTTCCTATTGGAAATTCACTTTATTCAAATCTTAATATGTTTTGTGTTTTTATCTATATCTATTGTAAGATTATATAGAGTTCTCCTAATAAGCTTTTATAATGGATTTTTTAGGAATTTAATATTTATAAATCTTAAATTATTTTTTTGAGATAACTAAGTTATATTGAAGTAGAGGTGAACCATCGGTGAGGCAGGTGTTAGTAATTAAGAATGAACGGTCTTTAGCGAAGAAAATCGTAAGCGGTTTAACGCAAGAAGGCCATTTCATTTTAAAACTTCACAATGAAAACGAAGGTTTAAATATAATATATGAACAAGATTGGGATATTATCATATTAGATTGGGATTTATTAAGTATATCCGGACCAGAAATTTGCAGGCAAATACGACTTGTTAAAATGACACCGATCATTATTGTGACCGACAATATTTCTAGTAAGGATTGTATAGCAGGGTTACAAGCAGGAGCAGATGATTATATTAGAAAACCATTTGTGAAGGAAGAATTAGTAGCAAGAGTTCAAGCTATTTTAAGAAGAAGTGACTATAACCAGCAAAATGAGACAACCTTTTTTCAGTTTAAAGATCTCTTTGTTGATGCATCTAGCAATATTGTGAAAAAAGGTAGCAAAAATCTCTCGCTTACGAAGCGCGAGTACGATTTACTTGTATTTTTAATTAAGAATAAAAATACAATATTAAGCCGTGAAATGCTTTTGAACCAGGTATGGGGATATGACGTAGTAGTAAATCCGAATGTAGTAGACTTATATATTGGGTATGTAAGAAAAAAGCTAAAGTGCGAGAAGAAAGACAGATATATTCAAACGATACATGGCAGGGGCTATTCAATGATTGAATGATAAAAAATAAGATAATAGGTAACGCACAGTTCTAGCATAATAGCAAATAGTTTCTGGGAAGTATTAAAAGATGTAATAAGCAATGGATTATGAAAATACTAGCTTATTAATGGCTGTGTTTTGTAGAAGAAATCATGGTTAGTCAACATGCCTGACTTCAAATATTACTTCTGACATCCAATTTATGCTTGGTTTCATGAATTCGCACCATTCACAAGATTTTCACAGAATTAATGATTATACTAATTAACAGGATGTTCAAATGAAAATGATTATCAATATTGGTTTAGGTGAATAGCAGTTACTATCTAATTCAATCTATGGACGTCATCATTTTCGAACTAAATTACATAATAAGGAGTATACGTATGAAAAAAACTATGCTTTTAAAATTAGTAAGTATTCTAGCAATTTTTACTTTAATGTTAGTAGCTTGCTCAGATTCAGGTAAAGAAACTTCGAAGGCTACTAAAGATAATGGTAGTGATAAGCCAAAAACGGTTGAAATTACTGATGCGCATGGAAAAGTTACAGTTCCTGTAAATCCAAAGAATGTAGTTGCTTTAGATAATAGAACGTTTGAAACTTTAGCTGATTGGGGAATTAAATTAGCGGCTGCTCCAAAGGATATCATGCCTGCTGATTCAGCATATAAAAAGGATGAAAAAGTTCAAAATATTGGGAATCACCGCGAACCAAATCTTGAAATTATTGCAGCGGCAAACCCTGACCTTGTAATCGTTGGTCAAAGATTTGCTGATCATTACGAAGAAATCAAAAAATTAGTGCCAAATGCAGCTGTTATTGATCTTAATTTTGATGTTTCTGAGAAATCTACTACGCCTGGAAAAAATTTAGTAGATGGACTTAAAAATTCTACAACTACTCTAGGAAAAATCTTTGATAAAGATAAAGAAGCTAAACAATTAGTAGCTGATTTTGATAAATCTATTGAAAAAGCAAAATCTGCTTATAACGGAAAAGATAAAGTTATGAGTGTTATCGTTACTGGTGGGAATATTGGTTTTGCTGCTCCACATTCTGGTCGTGTTTGGGGACCAATGTATGAAATTTTCGGTTGGACTCCAGCATTAGAAGTGTCTAATTCTACTGCAGGTCATAAAGGTGATGACGTTTCTGTTGAAGCTATTGCACAAACAAATCCTGATTGGCTTTTCGTATTAGATCGTGATGCTGCAACATCTGATGCAGCTAAGTCAACACCTGCTAAGGATGTTATTTCTAAATCACCAGCTCTTCAAAACACAACTGCTGTTTCTAAAAAACAAGTTGTTTATGCACCAGAAGATACTTACACAAATGAATCAATTCAGACTTATGTAGAGTTATTTGGAAATCTTGCAAAAACTTTAGCTAAGTAGTGTAAAGGGGTACGAAACAGTGTCAAAAAATATGATTTCTAGGGTTGAGAATATTTCTCAACCCCAGTTTTATAATCACAATAAAATATGGACAAAACCTTTTATAATAGCGGTTATAGTTGTTATAATTTTAGGGATTATATCACTGTTTACTGGAGTTTATGATATACGTGGACAAGAGGACGGAATGGAGATGTTTTTCATCACTCGTGTTCCGAGAACAGTTGCATTAATGCTTACTGGAGCTGCAATGGCGATGGCAGGGCTCGTAATGCAATTAATTACACAGAATCGTTTTGTTGAACCTACTACAACGGGGACTATTGAATGGTCAGGCTTAGGCCTGCTTTTTGTGTATTTATTATTTCCTGCCCCGACTTTAGTTCAAAGAATGACTGGTGCAATCATTTTTTCTTTTATAGGAACTATGATTTTCTTTCTGTTTTTAAGAAGAGTTAAACTTCGTTCGTCTTTAATTGTCCCTATTATTGGATTGATGCTTGGAGCAGTTATTTCTGCAGTGTCTACTTTTTTGGGACTCCTTTTTCAAATGACGCAAAGTATTGAAACTTGGTTCGTAGGTTCATTTGCTAACATTCAGGTGGGAAGATACGAATATTTATGGCTAATTGTTATCGTTACTTTGCTTATTTTTATGTATGCTAATAGATTGACGTTAGCTGGACTAGGAGAAGATGTTGCAACAAGCCTTGGCGTTAATTACAATAGAATTGTTCTTTTTGGGACTGGTCTTATCTCTGTTGCTGTTGGAATTGTTGCAGCTGTTATTGGACACTTACCTTTCTTGGGATTAATTGTGCCAAATATTGTTTCCATGTTTAGAGGTGATGATCTTAGAAGTAATTTACCTTGGGTTTGTGTGATTGGAATGGGGACAATAACTGCCTGTGACATCATTTCTCGAACAATTATAAAGCCTTTTGAAGTCCCTGTTTCTTTAATACTTGCAACAGTGGGAGCGGTCGTGTTTATTACTATTCTATTGAGACAAAGAAAACCAAGGAGGCTGCGATGATCACATTAGAATATAAAAATAAAGAAAATGTCGAAATCGATTCTAGCCTTCATAATGAAAGTAGATCAGCTAGTGCTTTTCGTTCTAAGAAGGAAGCAAGACGTTATTGGATTTTACTCATAACATTGATTGCTTTAGGTCTCCTTTCTTCATATGGACTTTTAGTTTATAACAACCCAGTTCCGATAGATTCACCTTCTTTTATCCCGGTTGTTAAGAGAAGGATAGTAGCTATTGTTGCAATGATTATTGCTGCAGTTTGCCATAGTTTATCGACAGTCGCTTTCCAATCTATTACAAATAATAAGATTATTACTCCTTCACTTTTAGGTTTCGAATCACTTTATTCAGCAATTCAAACGAGTACAATATTCTTCTTTGGTGCTAGTGCATTAATCAATTTTAATGGAATTGGATCATTTTTATTTCAAGTCGTTGTTATGGTCTTCATGAGTTTGATACTTTATGGGTGGTTACTTTCCGGTAAATACGGGAATTTACAACTTATGCTTTTAGTTGGAATTATTATTGGTACCGGGCTAAATTCTGTGTCAACTTTTATGAGAAAACTACTTGCGCCTTCAGAATTTGATATTTTACAAGCGAGATTATTTGGTTCTGTTAATCATGCAGACCCTGCATATTTTCCTGTTGTAATTCCTATGATCATAATTGTAGCAGTATTAATTTTTGCTCATTCTAAGAAGTTGAATGTTTTGTCATTAGGAAAGGATGTTGCTACTTCTTTTGGGGTTAAATATCAACCTAGTGTAATTTATACGCTTGTGTTAGTTGCTATTTTGATGTCTATCTCAACAGCTCTAATTGGGCCACTTACTTTCTACGGCTTTTTAGTAGCAACTTTGAGTTATCAGGCGGCGTCAACTTATGATCATAGATATATTTTCCCAATGGCTTTTGCTATAGGATTTTTAATAATGACGAGTGCATACTTTTTAATGTATCATGTATTCCATGCTCAAGGTGTAGTTTCAGTTATTATTGAATTATTTGGTGGAATCATATTCTTAACTATAGTTTTAAGGAAGAGGGCTTTATGATAAAAATCGATAATGTTAAAAAGTTCTATACTGATAAGGTGAAAATAGGACCTTTGGATATTGAAATACCAAAAGCGGGCTTTACTTCTTTAATTGGACCAAATGGCGCTGGAAAGTCTACGACACTTTTGATGATTGGAAGACTTTTAGATATGGATGAAGGTCAAATTCAAGTAGCGAATATGGATGTTTCTGAGTCCAAATCAAAAGACTTAGCAAAAATTTTGACTATATTGCGACAAGAAAATCATTTTGTAACGAGGCTTACTGTTAGACAATTAGTTGGATTTGGGCGCTTTCCTTATTCAAAGGGAAGATTAACTAAAGAAGATGAGGTTATCATTTCTAAATATATCGATTTCTTAGATTTAACTAGTTTAGAGAATAGATATTTAGATGAGCTTTCTGGTGGTCAAAGACAAAGGGCATATGTAGCGATGGTATTGTGCCAAGAGACTGAATATGTGCTATTGGACGAGCCTCTGAACAACCTTGATGTTGCGCGCTCTGTTCAAATGATGGAGCATTTGAGACGTGCGGCTAATGAATTTGGAAGAACAATTTTGACTGTTATGCATGACATAAATTTTGCAGCCAAATACTCTGATAAAATTTGTGCTATGAAAGATGGCCAAATTGCTGCTTTTGGAACAGTAGAAGAGGTTATGGATCCAACAATTTTGACAGATATTTTTGAAACAAAAATAGAAATTATCGATGGTCCTTATGGGCCAATCGCTGTTTATTAGATACAAAATGAGTATGCAAAAAAGCTGCTGTCTATATTTTATAGGCAGTAGCTTTTTTGCGATTACCCATTCCGCGGATATTTCATTTGCAACGCTTTGAGCACTCAGAATACGAGGTCGTATTTATAAAAAAGTTCTTTTGCATAAGGTGAATGTTATTCTCTCATTTCGAAAATGTCGTAATCAAAAGAGGTGATTAACATTATGCTTACAGTGCGATTTTAGATGTGATGCTATACTGTGTATAGGATTTTATGGGTGCATGTTGTGTCGGTTTTTGTCGGTAAGTCGATATTCTATGTCGAATCGTTGATATATTGAAAAAATCGTTGATATATTGTGAGTTATGATAGATATATTTGAAAAATCGTTGATATATTTTGAGGAGGGCTAAAGATGATTGTGAAAGAACGACAAATGCCAATGTATTTACGGCAATTAGAAGCGTTATCTAGAAGATTACCTGCTCACCATCCGAAACGGGATATGGTTGCAGAAAGTTTAGCGAAGCATAAAGCAGGTTACAAAGGTGAACAAGCTATCAATTATCCACTAAGTTTTTTGCCAGAAGAAACATATAGTATTTTGCACGATATAAGGTTGTTTGATCAAAATCACCATTTTCAAATTGATACGATTATCATTTCAGCATATTTTCTTCTTTTCCTCGAAATAAAAAATATAGCAGGTACGTTACTATTTGATTCAAAGTTTAATCAGCTTATTAGAATATCAGAGGGGAATTCAGAAGGCTTTCCAGATCCAATTTTACAAGTGAAAAGACAAGAGGAACAGTTTAGAAAATGGTTAAGTTTAAATGGGTTTTCTCGTTTTCCGATTGAATCACTCGTTGTTATTAGTAATCCACGAACTATTATTAAAGCTTCAGACGATAATCTCCCCAATAAAATTATCCACAGTGCAAATTTACCTCATAAAATAAAATGGTTTGAGAGTAAATATAAGAAAAAAACTATAAAAAATGTAGACGATCTTATTTGTCAAATAGTAAGGCATCATACTCCATTACAGCAAAATATCCTTGAACAATTTAAAATCAAAAAAGGAGAATTGTTAAACGGCGTACGATGTGAGGTATGCTCTATAATGCCGATGTTGAAATTAAAAAAAGGGTGGTATTGTTCAAATTGTAAAGCTATCTCTAAAGTAGCACATGAGGATGCCATACATGATTATGTACTTCTTATTAGTGGAACTTGTACAAATATGCAGTTAAAGGAATTTCTCCATGTTCAATCAAGTGCAACAGTTCATAGACCCCTCCAAACAATGAATATCCCCCACACAGGTGACAACAAGGGGCGAATATATGATTTAACTACGCTTCAATCATAATTTTGCTATAATAAATAAGTATTTACGTGAAGGAGAGTGTGAAATGAAGTTTAATATCGATCATTACATAGCTAGCGTTTTACAGTGGATATTGAATATAGCGTTAATTATATTGTCCATTGTTTTATCGATCTTTTTAATTAACGAGACGATTACATTTATTCAATACATATTTTCAACAAAGGAATATACATCGTATAAATTGGTTGAGAGCATCATCGTTTATTTCTTGTATTTCGAGTTCATCGCATTGATTATTAAGTATTTTAAGTCAAATTATCATTTCCCGTTACGTTATTTTATTTATATCGGAATTACGGCGTTAATTCGTTTAATTATCGTATCTCATGAGGAGCCCATGGAGACGTTGTTATATGCGGGATCCATTCTTGTTTTAGTCATTGCTTTATACATATCAAATATGAGAGATTTGAGAAAAGAGTAGTAGTGCAGACATAAGCTTGCACTACTTTTTTATTTGCAATTTTCCTCCCTATTATTTTGAGGCTGTAATCAAATGAATAGTGTCAGGACATTCTAATTTATAAGTTACTTTATTATCTTCAATATCTTTCTTTATCTTTTGACATGTATTATTTGAATATTGAATCTCTTGATTTTCATTATGTTTCTCATTTGTTTTTGTGTAGTCGACATCATAATAGACGGAGGTAGATTCCTTTTCTTTTTTTACAGTTAAATCAATAATAATAGGTTCGTTCTTGTTATTAAATTTAGTAATTCTAACTGAATCGTCTTTATTTGAATTATAGTTTTTTACGAAAGTATCTAATTTCTCTATGTTATAAATTTTATCGTTTTTTTCAATAATATCACCACGTTTTTGGGAATCCTCAAAAGTATATGTCTCGTTTGTATTGTTTTTTTTCTCATTATTAGTACAACCAATAAGAGTAAATAAGGCTAGCGAGATTATAGATAACGCATACTTTCTATATTGTATTTTCATAGATTCATCTCCTTTTCTTCATTTTTAGAAAAACGTTCACAATAATATTTTAGCCTACATGTGTCTAGGGTAGGTTAAGGATAATTTGTTTTTTTATTAACTTACCGTAAATATCTGCATTTTTTTCATTTTTTCGTTAATAAGTTGTAAATTTCGACATGGAATTTTTATATTAGTTTATGATGTTTTTGTAACAAAAAAATCTAAAAAGGAGTGATGTTATTCATGTTTAACAAATTTTTGGGGAGTTCAAGAGCAAAAAAGATTTGTGGAATTGGGGCATTAGCAACTTTTATAGGTTTTTCGTCGTTAGGGTCGGTTAGTGCAGGTAGTTATGTTGATAAGTATAAACAGTATAATGTTGGATCAAGTGGTGGTTCTTATACAAATAGTGCCGGTTTTTCTGGCGGTGGTGGTAGTGGGAATTTATCAATGACAAGTACTATTAGTAAAGACAAACGTTTAATAGCGATAAAGTTACGAACCAGTATTGAATCTGGTGACCCTTATATACAAAGTTTTTGGGCGCAAAGTAAAACGAGTTCTAATGTGCACTATCCTTTAAGTGCTTATAATAAAATGTTACGAAATAATCCAGAACCATTTTGGGGACTTAATTTACCTAATGTAACATCTTCTAACTTGCATATAAATACAGATGCTCGTAGTTCTGGAGCTGGTAATGGAGTTCAATACAGATATGTGCAGATTTTTAAATATTAAATTTATATTATGAAAAGGTGGAGATCTAAATGAAATTTAATAAAAAGTTACTAGCTGTGATTTTATTTAGCGGATTAGCTACTAGTATGTGTTTAGTCAGTGGAATGGAGGACAAAGTACAGGCTAGTGAAGAAAAAATAGAAGCATATGCTTTAAATACAGATAGGGAATTATATAAGTCGGTATCTAAAGATGTAAAGCTTCCTAAGAAAGTAATCTTTAGAGATGAACAAAAAAATCAAGGTATGTTAGAAAAAATAAACTATGACATTACTAATTTTATGGATAATAAGGCTGGAGAATATATAGCAACATCTCTATCTGAGTCTTCAGAGGGAACAAAGTTTTATACTCATAGATATGAGAATAAAGATGCTTCTCAAAGAATAACTTTTAATGTAATAGGGACTGAAACAAATATTGATACAACGGGTTATGATACGAAAATTGTAAGATTGAGTAATGGCATAGAAGCAACATATGCAGAAGGTGATGCAGCTCAAGTCTTGGCATTCAATAGTCCAAAAGATAATTTATATTATGCTTTAATAGGTGAAAAAGATGTAGGCAAGTTTACTATTGAAGAGTTGATTGGAATTGCTAACTCGATAGAATAATAAAAAGAAATAAAATAGAAAAAGAATACCCTGAATTGTGGGTGCTTTAAAAGGTCCTATAATTCGGGGTGTTTCTATTCTTATAAGATAGTTTTATTTTTAGCGAGAAGGTCCGTAGAAATGTAATTTAAAAATGGTCTAATCTATGTGGATTTTCTAACAGTTCAATTAAACTTCTTGTTTGTATTGATTTATCGCATTGATTATTAAGTATTTTAAGTCAAATTATCATTTCCCGTTACGTTATTTTATTTATATCGGAATTACGGCGTTAATTCGTTTAATTATTGTGTCGTATGAGGAACCGATGGAGACGTTGTTATATGCGGGATCCATTCTTGTTTTAGTTATTGCTTTATACATATCAAATATGAGAGATTTGAGAAAAGAGTAGTAGTGCAGGTGTAGTTTGCACTACTTTTTATATCTTGACCTTCAAGCTGCTTGAAAGTTTACAATGAAATTAGGGCGTTTGAAATTGAAAAAAATTGAGAAATTAAGTAAAGAGGTTTCTTTTACTTGGAGGTTATAGCAATGAGTCAGGAATTAAAGTTACGTCCATTAGAACGAGAAGATTTAAAGTTTGTACACGAACTAAACAACAATGCACATATTATGTCGTATTGGTTTGAAGAGCCATATGAGGCATTTGTGGAGCTGCAGGATTTATACGATAAACATATACACGATCAAAGTGAACGTCGTTTTATCCTGGAGAAAGATAATGAGATGGTTGGATTAGTGGAGTTAGTAGAAATCGATTATATTCATCGAAGAACGGAATTCCAAATTATTATTGATCCGAATTACCAAGGGTATGGTTACGCAGCGGAAGCGACGCGGTTAGCGATGGATTACGCTTTTTCTGTATTAAATATGCATAAACTCTATTTAGTTGTTGATAAAGAGAATGAAAAGGCTGTACACGTTTATAAAAAAGTTGGATTTATGGTGGAAGGTGAACTTCTCGACGAGTTTTTCGTGGATGGTAATTATCATAATGCGATAAGAATGTGTATGTTTCAGAAGGAATATTTTGAAAGCAAATAGTTGAATGATCTGGAAGTAATGTTGACGCTTCATAAAACCGTATGCTAAAATCCCTTTTAAGTATTAAGGAAGGTGCAGAACATGCTTTATATAAAATTTGTAAAACTCATTAGAAAACTTTGCTCCGCACAAATGTATACGGTGAAGCGTTGTACGGAGCTTAATCAAGGGGTATAAATCCCCTATATTCATCGGCTGAATAACTTTTCGAAAAAAGTATAGTTTACCTATGCTTATTTGGTTATGGTTTTTCAGCTGATGTATAAAATAGATTAAGGGGCCATAGACAATGCTTTGTCTATGGCCCTTTGTGTATATTATTCCGATGAGCTTTTACTGTAAATTGGAGTAGTATGGGAAAAACCACGAAGCAGAGGGCTAGTGTCGAATGACGCTATCTCTCTGCTTTTTTAATTTCAGGAAAAGAGGAATAAAAATGAGTTTACTTAAAATTGAAAGTTTATCACATAGTTTTATAGATAAAGTATTATACGAAAATGCTTCTTTTGATTTGCATAAAGGAGAGCATATGGGAATTGTTGGACAGAATGGTGCAGGAAAAAGCACGTTAATGAAAATATTGGTGGGAGAAATTATTTCTGATAAGGGTAGCATTAAGTGGCAACCAAATATTCAAATTGGACATCTTGATCAATATGCAGAAATTGATGGGAGCTATACCATTTCACAATATTTAAAGCGAGCTTTTTATGATTTGTTTGAATTGGAAAAGAGAATGAATAAGTTATATGAAGAAAGTGCAATGACTGGAGATGAGAATCAACTATTGAAAGCAGCTGAAATACAAGAGCAGCTTGAAGCTCGTGATTTTTATTCCGTAGACAGCGTAATAAATAAGGTGGCAGCCGGTTTAGGTATTGATGCTATTGGGATGAGTCGTGTTATTGGTGAATTAAGCGGAGGACAACGAGCAAAGGTAATTTTAGCAAAGCTTTTATTAGAAGAGCCTAATATTTTATTACTAGATGAACCGACAAACTTTCTTGATAAAGAGCATGTTGAATGGCTTGCTAATTATTTAATGAATTTTGAAGGGGCGTTTATTGTCGTGTCACATGATTTTGATTTCCTAGAAAAAGTGACTTCTTGCATATGTGATGTAGAGTTTGGAACGGTGAAGAAGTATTACGGCAAATACTCAGATTTTGTAAGACAAAAGGAGCATTTGCGAAAAGACTATATTCGCCAATATCATGCACAGCAAAAGAAAATTGAAAAAACGGAAGAGTATATTCGTAGAAATATTGCTGGAGTGAATTCAAAAATAGCGCAAGGGCGTAGGAAGCAGTTGCAACGTATGGAAAGAATTGCGCCACCAAGTTTTACTCATAAACCGTCTATTCATTTTCAGGAACTTCCTATTTCAGTTCAGACAGTTCTTGAAGTAAATAATCTTGAAGTTGGTTACGATTTTGCTCTCTTACCAAAATTGAATTTTTCAGTGATGGGTGGGCAAAAACTTGTTATTACAGGATTCAACGGAGTAGGGAAATCTACTTTATTAAAAACAATCGTTGGAACTATTTCTAGTATTGCCGGAGAATTTCACTTCTCAGAGCAAATAAAGATTGGATATTATGAGCAAGATTTAAATTGGAATAACGATTCGTTAACGCCGCTTCAAATTATTTCGGAACAGTTTCCTAAACTAAACGTGAAGGAAATACGTCATCATTTAGCTGCGTGTGGTGTGAAGGATACTCATGTTTCCCAAGAAATTCGTACGTTGAGTGGTGGTGAACAATCAAAGGTTAAATTATGCGGATTGTTATTGTCACCTTGTAATTTCTTAATCTTAGATGAACCGACAAATCACCTAGATGCAGAAGCGAAGGAAGCTTTGCAAAAGGCACTCATTCAGTTTAAAGGTAGCATTATACTCGTATCCCACGAAGCAAGTTTTTATCTTGATTGGGCAGATAGTATTTTTAATATAGAGACAGGGTTAGTTAAGGGGGTGTGAAACATATGAGTGGAAATGATTGGAAAAATGAAATTATATTATTTTTGACCGCTCAAACTATTTCTTTGTTCGGTTCCTCTCTCGTACAGTACGCGATTATATGGTATATCACCCTTACAACATCGTCAGGATTAATGTTGACTATTTCAACTGTTTGCGGTTTCTTACCACAAATCGCGATCTCTTTATTTGCAGGTATATGGATTGATCGTTATGATCGTAAAAAAATGATTATGTTATCGGACGGGGTTATAGCAATTGCTACGTTAGTTTTAGCAGTTTTATTTTTAACGGGATATAAAAGCATTTGGTTACTTTTTATAGTACTACTCATTCGTTCAGCTGGGACAGGGGTACAAACGCCAGCTGTGAATGCGTTAATCCCACAAATCGTTCCGAAAGATCATCTTATGAAAGTAAATGGGATAAATAGCAGTATTACATCTTTAATTATGTTTCTTTCGCCAGCAGCAAGTGCTGCAATTCTTTCTATTGCTAGCATTGAAACGACATTTTTTATTGATGTTATTACGGCTATGATTGGAATTAGTATTATGTTTATCATTCAAGTGGAGAGACATGTGAATGCAGAGAGTAAGCAAAGATCTAATCTACAAGGTATAAAGGAAGGCTTTGCTTACTTAAAAGAAAATGTATTTATTAAAAGACTACTCGTTTTATTAATCATTGTCATGATTTTAATAAGTCCAGCTGCTTTTTTGACGCCTTTAATGGTAACTCGTTCTTTCGGTGCAGAAATGTGGAGGCTTACTGCTAGTGAGATGACTTTTAGTGCCGGTGCAGCAGCTGGTGGCATATTGATTGCGGCATGGGGTGGTTTTCGTAATCGTATGCATACAACAGCGCTAGCTTGTGCGTTGTATGGACTGCTTATGATTGGAATAGGGATTGCACCAATATTTATTATGTATTTAGTATGTAACTTTTTAATTGGTATAACAATGCCGTGCTTCAATACACCGGTTACCGTGTTATTGCAGGAAAAAGTAGAACCTTCTATGCACGGACGAATGTTTAGTCTTGTACAAATCGCTAATTCATGCGCGCTTCCTTTAGGAATGATAATATTTGGCCCATTGGCTGATATGTTTAGTGTAGAAATTTTGTTAATTTATGCTGGGATATTCGTATTGTTGTGTGCAATTTATATTGTAGTAAGTAAAAGATTTGAAGTGTAAATATTTATGTTTGAAAAGGTTTGTGAGGCAATGTAAGGTGCTTCATAAACCTTTTTCTATTTATACAAATCAATAATTATTTATTGTATAACAATAAATAATTATTGACGATTGATTTTGTTTTAGGTAATATGATGTTAATAATCTAAGGGTAATTATATGAATAGAGGAGAATGTGAAATGATAAATAAATACGTAGTAGCTATTTCTTTCATGATTTTGGCGATCATTTCTTTAGCTATACATGCTTCAAACAGTAAAGTGGGAGCGAATGGATTCCTTGAAGAACCTTTCTTTTTCTTAGTACCGATAAGTTATGTATTGTTCTTGAGTGGGATTGGTGTATTACTATTTGGATTTATTACTTCAAAGTTGAAAAAAAGTAATAGATAAAATGAAGTTTAATCAGTGAGGGATCCATTAATCAGGACAAAATACTCACTATGAAATAGAAACATACTATATGGAAGAAAAATAAAAAGTGAGCTGAATCATGGTGAATCATTATTGTTATCCTGAAAGGCAAGTCGGATCGGCTATTACTTTGGCAGGAGCACAGGGGACAATTCATGCTGTGAATCAAGCGATTCAAATGCAGCAGCAAGCATATTTTGCACAAATGATGCAAGGGCAGTATTTGTCGTACTCACAGCCTCCGATGCAAATTGTACATTACGATGTGCATCCAGCGGGTTTATTTTCCATTCCATATGGCGGGACATACTTCTTATGAAAGAAAGCGACTGATAAGAGTCGCTTTCTTTTTTTATATTCCGCCTAGTTTCATTCCAAGGAATGCAAAAAGGATACCAATAATATAAGTAGTACTTAAATATAGAAATAGTATGCCGAAATTTTTACGATTGAAGAGCTGAATGGACTCTAGCTTAAATGTTGAAAATGTCGTGAAGGCACCCATAAATCCAGTACCTAATAATAATTGCCAGCTTGTAGTGACTCCGTTTCCAATTATATATCCGAGTAAAAACGCGCCTGTTATATTAATGAGAAATGTAGCAATTGGAAATGAAGTTTTATTTCTTTTTTTAAACCAATTACTAATTGCAAATCGTGTAATAGCACCGAAAAATCCACCTGTTGCCACTAATAAAGCTTCTATCATAAGTGATCACCTTCCGTAAGATGTTTCTTAATTAAGAAATCACCTAGTGTATAGCCAAGACCAGACATAATGAGACCACCAAGTATGCTGCATGATACATATAAGAAAGACGTACCCCATTCAGAATGATGGATTAATTGCACAGTTTCTACACTAAATGTTGAAAACGTCGTAAAAGAACCGATGAATCCAGTCCCAATGCCTGTAATAATTTCTGACGGTAAGATGTTTCGCCGAGCGATATACGTAGTCAGCCAAGCTAATAGGAAGCAGCCGAGTAAGTTGATGAGCAATGTGGCTAGCGGAAATGAATGATTCCATGAAGTATGAATAGTAAGACCTAAATAATAGCGAGAAAGGGCTCCTAATATACCGGCTATGCCAACGATAATATAAATCAATTTCTTCACCTCTTTAAATAGCTTGCTCAAAAAAATAGACTCCTACCAGTAGTTATACTGGTAGGAGTCATTAGCTAAGCAGCAGTTATGGCGAACCCCATCGCCTATGATTATTACATATAGTGTACTAAAAATTGCGTAGAATTTCCAGTGAAGAAGTGGAGCTGTTTTGTATGTATGTGATGGTTTAAGATAGAGAATTTATACTTATAAACTAAATATAGTGATATAAGGTTTTCGATATGATAAAATGTTTCGTATGTCTGTCATTCGCTTCAGTTAACTGAAAATAAAGAAAAGTAAAATTGATAGTTTTAGAAAAGGAGTCGTTCGTTTGAAAAAATTATTAAAAATAGTACTTATATGTATTTTAGTAGGGGCGGGAGTTGTAGGTGGTTTTTTAGCGTATATGACGCTTACTAAAGAACAGCCGGCTAATGTTATAAGTTTGAAGGTGGAAAATAATAAAGAGCGCGTATTAGCGACAGGAAATGAATTTAAAGTTACAACATTTAATATTGGATATGCTGGATTAGATAAGGATCAAGACTTCTTTATGGATGGTGGAAAAGGTTCTGGTTCAAGTAGTAAAGAGCAAACGGAAACGAATTTAAAGAAAATGCTTTCGTTTTTACAAAATGAGAATAGTGATTTTACGTTATTACAAGAAGTTGATATAAAATCAATGCGATCTTTTGATGTAAATGGGCATGAATTTTTGAAAAAAGGATTACCTGATTATGCTTTGTCGTTCGGAAAGAACTATGATACAAAATGGGTCCCTGTACCAATTACAAGTCCAATGGGATATGCGGAGGCTGGATTAAGTACGTTTTCTAAATATACAGTTCAAACAGCGCAGAGGTTCCAGCTTCCTGGAATGGAGCCTTGGCCGAAGCGTTTGTTTGATTTAGATCGAGCGATTGTTGAGCATAAAATACCTGTTAATAATGGGAAGTTTGTGAGACTCGTAAATTTACATTTGTCTGCGTATGATGAAGGCGGGAAAATTAGAAAACAGCAAGTAGAGTTTTTAAAAGAATATATGAACAAACATTATGAAAATGGTGATTACGTAATAATGGGCGGAGATTGGAATCAATTACTTTCTAACGTTCAATTAAGTGATCCGAAGTTTGTGAAAGAGCGTCCTGAGTGGTTAGTAGAGTTACCGAAGGACTTTACTGATGGTGGCTTTAAGTGGGCTGTAGATCCGTCTGTTATGACGGTGAGAGATGATGTGAAGAAGTATGTGGAAGGTGAAAACTTTGTCACGATTATTGATGGTTTTATCGTTTCACCGAATGTGGAAATTGTAAATGTACAAGGGAAAGATTTAAATTTTGAAAATAGCGATCATAACCCAGTAAGTGCGGTATTTAAGCTGAAGTAATCGATATGTATAAGTAGAAGGTGGGGCTTCATATATGGAGTGGTTAAAGAGAACTTGTTTTTCTAACCTTGAGAAAGAATCACAGAAAAATCATTTATTGCTGTTCATTACGATTTGTAGTTTCTTTCTTGGAATAATCGCGATTGGGTATTACGGATATATTTTTACAGAGAGAGCAATAGCGTTTTGGGTTTGTGGTATTTCAGTTGTTGTATTTGGAACGCTGTTTACTTTTATAGAAAGCATGGAAGCGATGTATAAATATATCATGACATTTATGTTGCTTATTATGTCTTTCATTATGGTACAAGCTTTTAATGAAAGTCCGGCTGTATTTCAAATGGTCTACTTTACATTAGCAGTTTCACTTATTTATTTAAGTGAACGTCTCGTTATCATTCTCGGCGGAGTGGCGGTTGTTATCACATTTATTCTTTGTAGTTATTGGCCGGAGCAATTTTTTGCTTATACAGCGGCATCTGAGGCTGCAAACTTCGCAAGCTTGTTAGCAATCGTAACGATCGCAATGTGGGGCGTAACGAAGATTGGCTCTAATTTGTTAGCTCGTTTAAGTGATGAGAAGCAAGAAGTAATGAGGAAAGCTCAGGAGCTAGAAGAAACGCAAAGACTTATTGAGGAAACGGTTGGGAAACTACATAGTAATTTCAATCACTTAAGACAAAATATGAATACATCAATGGAGTCGATGAGTGAAATTAATTTCGCTTTTGAAGAGGTGGCAGTTGGCACCCAATCACAATCAGAGATGATGCATCGTTCGGTAGAAGTATTGAATGATATGGAGGGGAATATTGAACAAATCATTTCGCAAGTAAGAAATGCATCGACTCGTGTTGATGAAAGTTTAGAGGTTTCAAAGGGTAGTGTACATACTTTACGAAATTTTGAAGCGAATATGAGAAGTTTAAATGATGTTGTTTCACAATCAGGAATTATATTTAGAGATTTAATGATGCAGTCGAAGCAAATTAATGAAATTGTAGATGTAATAACGAATATTTCAAGCCAGACGAGTTTGCTAGCTTTAAATGCAAATATTGAAGCGGCAAGAGCAGGCGAGCATGGAAAAGGATTTGCTATTGTAGCGAATGAAGTATTAAAGCTTGCCGAAGAATCGAATCGTTCTGCGGGGAGAATTCAAGGTATTTTGAAGGAATTTAGTAATCAGGCAAGTAAAGTGGAAGTGCAGGTAGAAAAATCAGAAAAAGTACAAGAAGAATGTAACGAAATGCTAGCAAGTGTTTTAACAAATGTAACGGATTTAGGGAATTTTATTGATGCAATTAATGATGTAATGAGAGAGATTGTTGGTCATCAAGAAAACTTGCAGGTTAAAACGACGAATATCGTAAAGGATGTTACACATGCTTCTAATGTAATTCAGCAAACTTCTGCGGCTACGGAAGAAGTGTTAGCAAGTGTGGAAGAAGAAAAACATCGAAATGATATATCGGTGAAGACGTTGCATACTGTTAGCGAGCAAGTGAAGTTGCTAGAAAATATTTTAGAAAAGTAATATCTCTTAAAAAGGGCACACTATGTGTGCTCTTTTTTCATTTAAATGAATACTTGATAGTAATTTAATTGCTTTTCTGCGCGTTTTCTGCCAAGCTTAAGGAGATAAAGTGAGACTTTAATTAGTGGGGCTATACGCTACTGATTATTAGTTGAACCCCGCAAATAGCGGTATTAAAATACTTCAAAGAAAGAATTATATAGGTGACGCATATGATCGAAGTTAAGACTTCTGAACTTAGTGATGGAGAATTTAATAGAGGTGTATTTGCAACTCGTGATATTAAAAAGGGTGAGTTGATTCACTCAGCACCAGTTATCTCTTATCCGAATGAACAGCATGAACACATTGAGAAAACGTTACTTGCTGACTACGCATTTGAGTATGGGGTAAATCATACAGCATTCCTTTTAGGATACGGCATGTTATTTAATCATGCATATAATCCGAATGCAACGTATGATATTGTCTTTGAGAATCACACGTTTAACTTCTTTGCTTACAAAGATATAAAAGCGGGAGAAGAGATTCTAATCAATTATAATGGTGAAGTTGATGACGATGAGCTATTATGGTTTGATAAGGAAAAAGAAGAGAACGAAAAGTAAATTATAATAAGTAATAAAAAAGATGCTTTTACATAGGTAAAAGCATCTTTTTTATTGATGAAAATAAAGTAAAGATTACAAAAAATACCACTTTATTTTCGTATGGTATAGTAAGATACTGAAGGATAGTGTTTTGAAAAAGTTATATATTTTACAAATTGTTGTCTTTCTGATGACATGTCAAGTTTAGTAGCCCATTTGGGTTGCTTTATTATGCAATATATATTTTAATATGAGTGGCACCTCTTATAAATTAAGAGGTTTATAGGTGTCTCGAATTGATTTTGGGTACACTGTATCCACCACTTTAGGTTCGTTCATGTATGTGGGGATATTATGGGCCCGTATAACGGGATAAAAAGAATATAGAAATAGAGGAATCGTAAAATGAATATGCAAGAGGTTTATAAATATTTAAGTACGGTATTGCCTGAAGGTCATGTGAAACAAGATGAAATGTTAAAGAATCATACGCATATTAAAGTTGGTGGAAAAGCAGATGTGTTCGTTGCGCCGACAAATTATGATGAAATTCAAGAAGTTATCAAATATGCTAACGAATATAATATTCCGGTTACGTTTTTAGGAAATGGATCGAATGTCATTATTAAAGATGGTGGAATTCGCGGGATTACCGTAAGTTTAATTCACATTACAGATGTGACTGTAACAGGAACGACGATTGTGGCACAGTGTGGTGCAGCAATTATTGATGTATCACGTATTGCATTAGATTATAATTTAACGGGTCTTGAGTTTGCTTGTGGTATTCCAGGTTCAGTTGGCGGAGCTTTATATATGAATGCTGGCGCATACGGCGGTGAAGTATCGTTTGTATTAACAGAAGCTGTCGTAATGACAGGTGATGGAGAGTTACGTACTTTGACGAAAGAAGCATTTGAATTTGGATATCGTAAGAGCGTATTTGCAAACAACCATTACATTATTCTTGAAGCGAGATTTGAGCTTGAAGAAGGTGTGCGTGAAGAAATTAAAGAAAAAATGGATGATTTAACGTTTAAACGTGAGTCAAAACAACCTCTAGAATATCCTTCATGTGGTAGCGTATTTAAGCGTCCACCAAATAACTTTGCTGGTAAATTGATTCAAGAATCAGGACTACAAGGTAAGCGAATTGGCGGAGTGGAAGTTTCTCTAAAACACGCTGGATTTATGGTGAATGTTGATAATGGAACAGCACAAGATTACATCGATTTAATTCACTTTGTACAAAAGACAGTTGAAGAGAAATTTGGCGTGAAGTTAGAGAGAGAAGTAAGGATTATTGGAGAAGATCTATAATAATCTTTGAATTAAAAGCGTATAAAAGTATGAATTATTTTAAAATAACATTTGGGTATTGTTGACAATTTGTTTTCAATTCAATATAATGGCTAATAATTTAACAAATAATATACGTTGAAAGAGCCCAGTAGCAGTTTGTCACTGTTAACGAGAGAGCTAGGGGTTGCTGGAACCTAGCACAAACAAACTTGCGAATTACACTCTGGAGTATCTTAGGTAATGCTAAGCGGATTGGCAATCGATATTATTGCTAAGAGTGGTATGAGTAGCTATGCTATTTATACAAACTGGGTGGTAACACGGTGAATAATCGTCCCTATGTCATAGACATAGGGACTTTTTGTTTTAAAAAATAAAGGGGATGACAAAAGATGAATATTATTGATGAATTAGAATGGCGCGGCGCTGTGAATCAACAGACTGATGAAGAAGGTTTACGTAAGCTAGTAGAAGAGAAAAAGATTTCACTATACTGCGGGGTTGATCCGACTGGTGATAGTATGCATATTGGACATTTAATTCCGTTTATGATGATGAAGAGATTCCAGTTAGCTGGCCATCATCCAGTTATTTTAATTGGTGGGGCAACAGGAACAATTGGTGATCCGAGCGGACGTCAATCAGAACGTCAACTTCAAACGTTAGAAGTAGTTCAGCATAATGTGGATGCGTTAACAGCGCAAATGAAAAAGCTATTTGATTTTGGCGGAAATAGCGAAGTGAAGATGGTAAATAACTACGACTGGACACATGAAATAAATATTATTGAGTTTTTACGTGATTACGGGAAGAACTTTAGCATTAATAGCATGTTAGCGAAGGATATTGTAGCAAGTCGTTTAGATACAGGTATTTCTTTCACAGAATTTACGTACCAAATTTTGCAAGCGATGGACTTCCATCATTTATACACGAAAGAAGATGTTCAACTGCAAATTGGTGGTAGTGACCAATGGGGAAATATTACGAGTGGTTTAGATTTAATTCGTAAGTTAGAAGGGCACGAAGCGAAAGTATTTGGATTAACGATTCCATTATTATTGAAATCAGATGGTACGAAGTTCGGTAAATCAGCAGGTGGTGCAGTTTGGCTTGATCCTGAAAAAACAACACCATTTGAATTTTACCAGTTTTGGGTGAATACAGATGACCGTGATGTAGTGAAATACTTGAAATACTTTACGTTCTTAACGAAAGAGCGCATCGATGAATTGGCAACGAAGGTAGAAACAGAGCCTCATAAACGTGAATCGCAAAAAGTATTAGCGGAAGAAATGACGAAATTCGTTCATGGAGCAGAGGCACTCCTGCAAGCTGAGAAGATTACAGCAGCGTTATTTAGCGGAGATATTAAATCGTTAACAGCTGATGAAATTGAGCAAGGTTTTAAAGAGATGCCAACATTCCAGTCTTCAAAAGAGACGAAAAACATCGTAGAATGGCTAGTTGATTTAGGAATTGAGCCATCTAGACGACAAGCACGTGAGGATATTAATAATGGAGCTATTTCGATGAATGGCGAAAAAGTAACGGATGTGGATACAGATGTTACTGTAGAAAATTCATTTGATGGACGATTTATTATTATTCGTAAAGGGAAGAAGAACTACAGTTTAGTTAAGTTAGGATAATGAGTAAGGCCGAAAAATATATCAGCGATTTTCCTGATATATCGATTTACCGACAAAAAGCAACAATAAAAGCTGTTCCGAACAGGACAGCTTTTATTACGAAAAGTCAGTATATTTAGATAAATTTAAAGGGTATATAATTTTTTTGACGAATAAATAAGTTAGAGAAAATTACGGATAAAAATAGCCCGAACCATGCAGGGCATGATTCGGGCTTATATTCAGCTTAGTAAGCTAAGCTGAATAGACCTTTAATGTGTGATAAGTAACGAACGTTACTTGCTTCTTTCATTAATGATGCTGGTAAGCCTTTAAGTGGAGTATTGCTTGCTCCAATTGTAGCAACAGCATCTTTACGTCCTAGACTAGCAAGTGTTCCAGAGTTTACAGGTGCGAACTCTTCGAATGCTTTGCCTTCTAGTGCTGCGTATAAGTTGTATCCAATTAACTCACCCATTTGCCAAGCGATTTGTGCAGTTGGTGGGTATGGACGTCCGTCTGGAGCGAAGACAACAGCGCTGTCTCCAGCAACGAATACGTCTTTGTGAGAAGTAGATTGTAGGTATGCATCAACTGTTGCACGGCCACGGTTTACTTCAAGACCTGATTCACCGATTAATGGGTTACCTTGTACGCCGCCTGTCCAAACGAATGTGTTAGCAACAAGTTTTTGACCGTCTTTTAAGTCGATTTCATTGCCAGCAACGTTTGTTACAGGAAGACCTGTTAAGAATGTAACACCGCGTGCTTCTAGGCTAGTAGTTGCACGTTCGATTAAGTGGTCTGGTAATACTGGAAGGATTTTTGGACCTGCTTCAACAAGAAGAAGTTTAACTTCTTTTGGATTTACGCCGTGGCTTTTTGCAAGTTTAGGCATAATGTCAGCAAGCTCACCAACTAGCTCAACGCCAGTTAATCCGCCACCACCGATTACGATTGTAGCATCAGCTTCGTTTTTCGTTTTCGCGTATTCACGAATACGGTCTTCAACGTGTTTGTAGATTTTGTTTGCATCAGCAGCAGATTTTAATACCATGCTGTTTTCTTCTAGTCCTGGAATACCGAAGTAAGCAGTTTTACTTCCTAAAGCAACTACAAGTGCATCGTAAGATAAAGTAGTGCCACCAGCTAGTTTAATTTCTTTGCTATCAACTGAGAATGACTCAACTGTTGCGATTTTAAGATCGATGTCTTTACCTTTGAAAAGCTTTGTAAGTGGCATTGCAATTGCTTGCTCAGCAACGTTACCAGCTGCAAGGCGGTGTAGTTCAGTGATGATTTGGTGTGTTGGGTATTGGTTAATCACTGTAACTTGTGCTTCTGATTTGCTGTAATATTTACGTACGTTTAAAGCGGCAAGAAGACCGCCATAACCAGCGCCTAAGATGACAATTTGTTTTGACATAGTATGATATCCCCCGTCTTTACTAATTGTTGTTATAAGTTAACTTATTTATTGTTACGTTCTGCACTAATTTGAAGATATGCGTTCACAAAGCGGAACATTTTTTGCGCTTGTGGGTCTTTTAATAATTTTAATAGACCGAACAGGCCGATAACTTCGTTGCTTTCGTCAGCACGATCTTTCGCTTCGATTGCAGTAGCAGCCATGCTTTTCACTGTATCTTTTACAGGTTCTACAAGCTCTGTGATTGCACCAACAGTGTCGCTTTTTAATACTTCATCAGTAGCAACAGTTTGAGCGAAGTCATAAGACTTAGTTAAAATGTTAACAAGCTCAGTTAATTTTGGAAGCTGTTCTACTAGTGTAGTTAATGATTCTTGTACCTCAGGTTTTAACAACTGATCAAGTACATCAAGTTGTCCTTGGCTAGCAGAAATTTGTACAGTTTCTTGTTCTGGCTTTGTTTGAGTCATAGTTTCTGGCATCTCCAATTCTCCTTTACGATAGCAATACTCTTATTTTTGATAGGTAAGATAGTAAACGTTTGCGAAACTTTATACAAAGTTTCACAAAGCACAATAAAATGCCTTTAAATTTATGCCAGCAAGTAAGCTGAAATCATAAATCCAAAACCATAATGTCCTACCTATTATTTATGAACTGTCCGATACATGGCTTGTCCGCATAATGGAAAGTTCCTTTATCGGAAAGTGTATATAATATATATCCTATATTATATACTATATACACCTATGTTAACATAAAAATGATTCCTAATTATTTGATATTAAGCGTATAATGTAGTACTGACAAGGCGTGAAAGCGCATAAATTATTTTGTTAAGGTTAGAAATGTACGTATATATAAATAAAAAAAGGAAAAAATGGACAAATTTATGTTCATTTTTTCCTTTTTTTATTGTTCACCTTCTGTAATTAGCATCGATGTGTTACCGCTTTTTTCAAGGTGGCATTCGCCCCAAGTACAAAGAGAATCAAGAATGGATTCTAAAGACCAACCGTAGTCTGTAAGAGAATATTCTACTTTCGGTGGTACTTGATTGTATACCTTTCTTTGAATAACTCCGTCTTCTTCTAATTCGCGTAATTGCTGTGTTAACATCTTTTGTGTAATACCAGGCATGAGACGTTTTAATTCACTCGTTCTCTTTGTACCTTTCGTTAAGTGGCAAAGAATAACGACTTTCCATTTTCCACCGATGACCTCTAAAGTCGCTTCAACGGGAATATTATATTTCTTCATATAAAAAATCTCCTTTGATGAATGTAGATTTTAGTTCTCCAACAAAAGAAGCCAAATAATTTAAATGTTACTAAAAAGTACCTATAGCACTTTAAAGTACGTACTTTTTATCATGTTGAATATGTTCCATAATAGCATACGTAACAGGGAAATGAGTAGTACGGTACTAAAAAGTGCCTATGTTACTTTTTGGTACCTATCGTACTTTAAAGTGCGTTCTTCAAAAAAAGAGTGAAGCCATTCATAATAGTATATATCAGCAGTAACATTATTTGTTAGAAGAAAAAAGGCCTTTTTTCATACTATTATGATTGGATTTCTCGTATTAAGGAGGAGTTCAATTGAATTCATATACAGTATCTTCTTCGGTAGTACAGACGAATCGGAGAAGCATGTTTGCTTTATTAGCACTAGCAATTAGTGCGTTTGGAATTGGTACAACCGAATTTATTAGTGTCGGTTTATTACTATCTATTTCAGAGGATTTACATGTTTCTGTTACAACAGCGGGTTTAACCGTTTCTTTATATGCATTAGGAGTAGCGTTTGGTGCCCCAGTATTAACGTCATTAACAGCTAGTATGTCGCGAAAGACGTTATTAATGTGGATTATGATTATTTTCATTATTGGTAATGGAATTGCGGCAGTGGCAACAAGTTTTACTGTGTTGCTTATCGCAAGGGTTGTATCTGCGTTTGCACACGGCGTTTTTATGTCGATAGGATCCACAATTGCGGCTGCGCTTGTACCAGAGAATAAACGTGCGAGTGCAATTGCATTTATGTTTACTGGTTTAACTGTTGCGACCATTACAGGCGTACCGATTGGAACATTTATCGGTCAGCAATTTGGCTGGAGAGCATCGTTTATGGTAATTGTGGCAATTGGAATCGTTGCCTTAATTGCCAACAGTATGCTGATTCCGTCTAACTTGAAAAAAGGTACATCCGTAGCATTTCGTGATCAATTCAAACTGATTACGAATGGAAGGCTATTACTTGTATTTATTATTACTGCATTAGGATACGGGGGAACATTCGTAACGTTTACGTATTTATCTCCGCTATTACAAGAAGTAACAGGGTTTGAAGCAAGTACTGTTACTATCATTTTATTAGTGTATGGAATCGCCATTGCGATAGGGAATATGGTCGGCGGAAAGTTATCGAATCATAATCCGATTCGAGCGCTATTTTACATGTTCTTTATTCAAGCAATTGTATTATTTGTTTTAACATTTACAGCGCCATTTAAAGTCGCTGGACTCATCACAATTATTTTTATGGGACTATTTGCGTTTATGAATGTTCCAGGGCTACAAGTGTATGTCGTTATATTAGCTGAGAGATTTGTTCCAAGTGCTGTTGATGTGGCATCAGCGATTAACATTGCAGCATTTAACGCAGGAATTGCTCTTGGTGCTTACTTGGGCGGTATTGTAACGAACTCGTTAGGGTTAATTCATACGGCCTGGGTAGGTGGCATCATGGTAGCAGGGGCTGTTATTTTAACAGCGTGGAGTATGACATTAGAAAAAAGAGATCAAGTGAAATAAGGGAGAGAAAATATAATGAAAAATTTACAAAGTAAAACAACATTGCATAATGGTGTAGAAATGCCTTGGTTCGGTTTAGGTGTATTTAAAGTAGAAGATGGACCAGAACTTGTAGAAGCGGTAAAATCGGCGATTAAAGCAGGATACCGCAGTATTGATACAGCTGCGATTTATGGAAATGAAAAAGCAGTTGGAGAAGGAATTCGCGCTGGTATAAAAGAAGCCGGGATTACTCGAGAAGATTTATTTATTACTTCAAAAGTGTGGAATTCGGATCAAGGATATGAAACGACACTTGCTGCATATGAAGAGAGCTTAAAAAAATTAGAGCTAGATTATTTAGACTTATATCTTGTCCATTGGCCTGTAGAAGGGAAATACAAAGATACGTGGAGAGCGTTAGAAACACTGTATAAAGAAGATCGTGTGCGTGCAATTGGCGTAAGTAACTTCCAAATTCACCATCTGAAAGACGTATTAGCAGGTGCAGAAATGAAACCGATGATTAACCAAGTGGAATATCACCCTCGTTTAACACAAAAAGAATTACAAGCGTTCTGTAAAGAACAAGGTATTCAAATGGAAGCATGGTCACCACTTATGCAAGGTCAATTATTAGATAACGAAACATTACAAGAGATTGCTGATAAGCATGATAAAACGACAGCTCAAATTATTTTACGTTGGGATCTTCAAAATGAGGTTGTAACAATTCCGAAATCAACGAAAGAACACCGCATTATTGCAAATGCTGATATATTTAATTTTGAATTAACGAAAGAAGATATGGAGAAAATTGATGCGTTAAATGAAAATCATCGCGTTGGTCCAGATCCTGATAACTTTGATTTCTAAACTTATAGTGGAGAGCAAGAGTGCAAACAGTTTGCACTCTTTTTTGTTTTGTTTATGCATAAAAAAAGTTTCTAACTAAATAATAAACAGAAGAAAATTTGTTATTTCATAAGGGGTTGTAAACATGAATATAAAAAGATCGTTCAAGCTAATGGCTGCTTTTTTGAGTGTTTTATTTGTATTTGCGAACTTATTATTTCCACTTCAAAAAGCATTCGCGGAAGTTATGGATCATACAAAGTATGAAATGGATTGGAGTTATAGTAAGTCAAAGAAGAAACCAATTCGAACAGAGCTTATTAAAACAGCAGATGGAAAAATTGCCTTTTGCTTAAATGTAGATTTGAAATCTCCAAGCGGTCAAGATTTACCGGAAATGGGCAAAGTGGATATTAATGTATACCGTGTACTGTTAAATGGGTATCCGCAAAAGAGTCCACAAGAATTAGGTGTTTCTGATTGGAGAGAGGCACATTATGCAACGCAGCTTGCAGTATGGAATGCGTTAAAACAAATTGATATTAACGATTTAGATTTCCGTAATAAAAATGTAGAAAAGGTAACGAAAGACATCGTTGCAAAAGCAAATGCTAGTGAAGAATTACAAGAAATTACGATGAGTGTCGTACCATCAGAAGAACAACAAGCAGTGTTGAAAAATGATTTCTTTGAAACAGGTTTATATACAGTAGAAACAAATGCGAAAAGCGGAACGTATAAAGTGCAAGCAACAGGTGCACCAGCGGGAGCGAAATTTGTAAATGAAAAAGGCGAAGCAAAAACAGAATTTAATGTAGGAGAAAAGTTCCGCATTTTAATTCCGAAACAAACACCAGCTGGTGGATTTAGCTTTAAAGTATTAGGGAATTTAACAAAGTTACAAGGGATTGCACATAAAGGGACACCGACTATTCAAAATGCAGTTGTATTACTTGAGCGTAGTGAAGAAAAAACAAGTCCGGAGTTATCGGTAAGTTGGAAAACAACAAATGGTCATGAAAATAATAAACCACATACTCCAAATGAACCACATAAACCGAATCAAAAGAGATAATGAAAAAGCATTGGCGTGTGCCAATGCTTTTTTGCATTTCTTGCATTGCCAGTACTAACGATTTGATGAGTTACGATATAATGAGGATGATAAATTAGAAAGAGAGATAAAAGATGAACCTTCGTATTTGTGAAATAACGAAAGAAAATCGGCATGAAATTGCTAATTTAAAAGTAACAGAAGAACAGCATAAATTCATTGAAAGCACAGTCGCAAATTGTTTAGTTGATGCTGAAACAAAATATAAAGAAGATGCAATTTCGATAGGGCTATATGATGGTGATACACCTATCGGATATGCAATGTATGGCTGGTTTGAGGAAGAAGAAAAGGCTGTATATTTAAATCAATTTGTCATTGATAGTGCATGCCAAGGAAAAGGGTATGCAAAACCATTATTACGTTTGTTAATAGAGCATTTAAAAAAAGAATATAATCGTAAAGTTATGTATTTAAGCATACATCCAGAAAACAAGCTTGCCCAAAAATTATATGAGTCAATTGGGTTCCATTTAACCGGTGAAATGGAAGATGAGTGGCTGCACGGAAAAGGATTTGTAATGAAACGTATACTGGATTAATAAAAACCTGTCCGGAAGATTAGTATCTTTTGGACAGTTTTTTTATTCTAAAATAGCATTAAAGTTAGAAATCTAAACGTTACGATTTTTGGATTAAATTCATAAAATTGTAATATTAATCTAATTGAAAAGTCTATCTAACGAGAAAAAAATCGTGTACAATTCATTTTGGAAAAACTGTCCATAGATGGATGCCTATGAATGAATTGTAAAAAACGATATTTTTATACACATTTTTCATGTATAGACAACAATACACATTAAATGTATTTCTTATCATTATCCCGTGATGTAAAAAAGGAGAACTCATCATAAAACATAGAGAAAGATGAGGAGGAATTTTAGACTTGAAATTTTTTGCTATATAAGAAAGCGAATATATATAGGGAATAAAGGTAAGCGATATTGGGGCGCGAAGTTTTGTTGTGTATTTAAAATGGTTGTATAAAGAGAAATTGATTTTGCAGTAAGTGAATGTATCTATGATGGTTTGCATTACAAAAAGAATAGGGGACACAGATTATGTCGAAGAAAAAGACGAGTAGGGTATTAGTAGCTGGAATATGTATATCTACATTATTATCGCCAGTAGCTTTCGAAGCATCAAAAGGATATGCGGCACCTTTGGAAGAGAATAAGGGTGGGAATTTAGAAGAGGTTAAAGAGAATAAGTTTGAGCAGAGAGTGTTTCAGTTACCGGGTAAAGGTAGCGTGGATGAAGAAAATAAACGTTTAAGAGTTAGTTGGAAACTTTCTGCGAATGAACCGACTGGAATTTATGCAGAGCCAAATGAAGAGATTACAATTGATATAAAAGGAACGCAGTCTATTCAAGCTTTTATTGGAACGAGATCTTATGATGAAAAGGCACCGGAAGAGTTTGATTTAAAACCAGGGAAAAATGTTATTTCATCTCCAAGAGGCGGTATTTTATATTTTTATAATATGAATAACGAAGGAGAAGTAACAGCTTCAGTTACGAATGGTGGTAGTCACTTCCCTTTATTTATTTTAGGTAAGCATACGAAAAAAGATTTTGATGAAATGTTGAAGAAATATAAGGATCCTTATGCAGTTGAATTAAAAGGTGAGAGAAGTTTAATTACTGCGAGTTATAATGCTGTCCAAGATCATATGAACGATACAAATCCAACAAAGTTAATGAAATTACACGATAAGATTATTCGTTTGGAAAATGCAGTAGCGGGATTATCTGAAGACGGTGTTGGGGTTGCAAAATCTCCAAATCATTACGTTCAGTTTGTTGAAAAACGGAATCCTGATGAAGATGACTTTATGTTTGCGACAAATTATCATACAGGGTATATTCCAAGCGCAATGAATAGAGTTTTAGATATAGAAGTGCTTGAAAAGGATGGATGGGGACCATGGCATGAAGTTGGACACTTACATCAGCAAGCACCTTGGAAGTGGTCTAAAGTAAGCGAAGTCACAGTAAATATTTACTCATTAGCCGTTCAAAAGGCGTTAGGGAACCGATTAGAAATGGATGAGCACTATAAAAAATCATTTGAATATTTAGAGAAGCCTAAAGCAGAAAGGATCATTGATGACATTAATCCTCTTACAATGTTTTGGCAATTAAATGTAGTGTATGGAGAACATTTCTATCCTAGGTTACATCAAGCTTATCGTTTGTTACCACAGAGTGAAATGCCCGCGTCTGATGAAGAGAAAAAGCAAATGTTTGTTTATATGACATCAAAAGTGGCAGGGCAAAATTTAATTCCTTTCTTTGAGGAATGGGGATTAACGCCAAATAATGATATTAGAGAGAAAATAGAAAAATTAAATTTACCTAAATTAGAAAAAGAAATATGGAAAGCTACAGATAGTAATGATATTCGTGAAAAGCAAGTTGAACCGTATAAGGTTCCGTATGGTGAACCTGCTAATGAGGTGCAAAACCTTTTAGTTGGTACAGATTCTGATGAGAATCAAGCAAGTAAACTAGTCCGAAACTTAGGGGAGAATGTAAAAGTAACAGGTAAGATTATATGGTCTAAATTACAGGAGGGAAACCAGGAAGTATTAGTAGAAATTGAGGATGAGAAGGGAAATAAAAATTCAATTCCTGTTCAAGTTAATGGGATTTATGGTGACAGTATCATTTTTCAAGGGATTTCAAATGATGTAATATCAACAGTGATGCTTCGTCACAATGAAAAAAAATTAAATGTAAACTTTACTAATAATAAAATACATTACCGTTTTGAAAAAGAACAATATATGGGCTTAACGGTATATGATCGAAATGGGATTGAAAAGAAAAGTGTATCTGCAGAAGGACAAGAAAATGGAAAACGATTTGCGGTTGAATTAAACGGAATGGACTTTGAGTATGGTGATGTAGTAAAAGTATTCCACGCAGAACCAGATCGTTTGAAGTGGTACCAAAATAATAAACTTGCAGATCAAGGAAAGGCTAAAAATAAAAAAGAAAAATTCTTTAAGATTACTCCGCAAGGCTTTGAATTAAAAGATGGTTTGCAAGAAGTAACAGCAAAACCACAACAAGTAGTAATCGGAACAGACGTTGAAAAGTTAGATCCAAAAGCTTTTGTTGAGGTAAAAGATGGAGAAGTAATTGGGTTTGTAGAAAAACCAACTACATCAAAAGTCGGAAAACAAACAGTAAAAGTAGAAACGAAAGATCGTTTCGGAAATAAGCAAGTAACAGAAGTGCCAGTAGAAGTGGTTTATGGAGATAGTATTGCATATGTCGGATATGGCGATGATATTGCTTCAATTGTAACTTTAAAGCACGAAGAGAAGAGATTCCATGCGACTGATATGGATAGCGAAATTCATGAGTATTTTAATAAAGAGCTATACATGGGGATCACGTTATACGATGGAGAAGGAAAAGAGAAAAAACATGTAACGGCAGAAGGGCAAGAAACTTCAAAGAACTTTGCAGAGCAAGTCAATGGTATGCAGTTCGAGTATGGAGATGTAGTGAAAGTATTCCACGCAGAACCAGATCGTTTGAAATGGTATCAAAATAATAACCTTACTGGTCAAGGTGAGAAAAAAGGAACGAAAGAACTATTCTTCAAAGTAACAGAAAAAGGTTTTGAGAGAATGGACGTGTTACAAGAAGTAACGGCGAAACCACAAACCGTAGTAGTCGGAACAGAAATTGAAAAGCTAGATGCGAAAAATTTTGTGGAAGTAAAAGGCGGAGAAGTAGTTGGATTTGTGGAGCAACCAAATACAACGAAAATCGGAAAACAAACAGTAAAAGTAGAAACGAAAGATCGTTTCGGAAATAAGCAAGTAACAGAAGTGCCAGTAGAAGTGATTTACGGAGATAGTATTGCATATGTCGGATATGGCGATGATATTGCTTCAATTGTAACTTTAAAGCACGAAGAGAAGAGATTCCATGCAACTGATATGGAGAGACAAATTCATCAGTATTTTAATAAAGAGCGCTACATAGGAATTACTTTATATGATAGAGAAGGAAAAGAGAAAAAACATGTAACGGCAGAAGGGCAAGAAACTTCAAAGAATTTTGCAGAGCAAGTAAATGGTATGCAGTTCGAGTATGGAGATGTAGTGAAAGTATTTCACGCAGAACCAGATCGTTTGAAATGGTATCAAAATAATAACCTTACTGGTCAAGGTGAGAAAAAAGGAACGAAAGAACTATTCTTCAAAGTAACAGAAAAAGGTTTTGAGAGAATGGACGTGTTACAAGAAGTAACGGCGAAACCACAAACCGTAGTAGTCGGAACAGAAATTGAAAAGCTAGATGCGAAAAATTTTGTGGAAGTAAAAGGCGGAGAAGTAGTTGGATTTGTGGAGCAACCAAATACAACGAAAATCGGAAAACAAACAGTAAAAGTAGAAACGAAAGATCGTTTCGGAAATAAGCAAGTAACAGAAGTGCCAGTAGAAGTGATTTACGGAGATAGTATTGCATATGTCGGATATGGCGATGATATTGCTTCAATTGTAACTTTAAAGCACGAAGAGAAGAGATTCCATGCAACTGATATGGAGAGACAAATTCATCAGTATTTTAATAAAGAGCGCTACATAGGAATTACTTTATATGATAGAGAAGGAAAAGAGAAAAAACATGTAACGGCAGAAGGGCAAGAAACTTCAAAGAATTTTGCAGAGCAAGTAAATGGTATGCAGTTCGAGTATGGAGATGTAGTGAAAGTATTTCACGCAGAACCAGATCGTTTGAAATGGTATCAAAATAATAACCTTACTGGTCAAGGTGAGAAAAAAGGAACGAAAGAACTATTCTTCAAAGTAACAGAAAAAGGTTTTGAGAGAATGGACATGCTACAAGAAGTAACAGCAAAACCACAACAAGTAGTAGTTGGAACAAATGTAGAAAAGTTAGACGTGAAAAACTTTGTTGAAATAAAAGATGGAGAAGTAATCGGTTTTGTAGAAAAGCCAAATACATCGAAAATCGGTGAGCAAAAAGTAAAAGTAGAAACGAAAGATCGTTTTGGAAATAAGCAAGTGACAGAAGTACGGTTAGAAGTGATTTATGGTGATAGTATTATGTTCTTTGGTACAGGTTATAACGGAAGTAATATCAAATCGGTTGTCACATTAAATCATGAAGAAAAGAAATTAAATACAATAGGTACAGAAGGCCCGACTCATTCTCATTTTATAAATAAAAAGTATATGGGATTAACTGTATATGACCAAGAAGGTAAAGAAAAGAAGCAAATGATACTAGAGGGAACGGAAAATACAAAAGCATTTGCAGAGCAATTTAATGGAATGCCTTATGAATACGGTGATGTAGTAAAAGTATATCAGGCTGAATTCGATCGCTTTAAAGTATATAAAAAGAATGAATTGATAGACACGAAGTACGGTGTAAATGAAGTGCTCTTTAAGATTACAGAGCAAGGTTTCGAGCGAATGGAAGCTTTACAAGAAATAAAAGTAGTGCCGCAAAAAGTAGTAATCGGAACAAATAGTGAAACATTAGATGTGAAGAAGTTTGTTGAAGTAAAAGATGGAGAAGTAATCGGTTTTGTAGAAAAACTAGATACATCAAAAATCGGTAAGCAAAAAGCGAAAATAGAAACAAAAGACCGCTTTGGGAATAAGAAAGTGACAGAAGTGCCGGTAGAAGTAACATATGGAGACAGTCTAGTGTATCAGGGGCTAAGTAATAGTGTTCGTTCAATTGTAACGTTAGATCATGAAGAAAAGAAATTGCATGCAACATATACAAATGAACAAATTCATAGCTACTTTAAAAACGAACTATACATGGGGATTACGTTATATGATGGAGAAGGAAATGAGAAAAAACATGTAACAGCAGAAGGGCAAGAAACTTCAAAGAATTTTGCTGAACAAGTAAATGGAACTTCATTCCAGTATGGAGATGTAGTGAAAGTGTATCATGCCGAATCAGGTCGTTTAATTTGGTACAAAAATAGTGAGTTAGTTGGAAAAGGAGATAAAAAAAAGTTTAAAGAAATTTCCTTCAAGATTACTCCAAATGGCTTAGAACAAGTGCAATAATAAGAAAAAGCTCGTAAAACATTATGTTTTACGAGCTTTTTCTTATTACTCAGCTTCAGAAACTACTGTGAAGCGTTCGTTTACGTGTTTTGGATTTTCGATTTCATCAAGTGCTGCAACTGCGAAGTCTTCGTAACTTACGTAGCTATCACCTTTTGCGTTAACAAGAAGATTGTCTTGTCCAGCTGTATAAGAACCAGTACGTTTTCCTAATGCGAATAGTGCAGAAGGGCTGATGAATGTCCAGGTAATATCGTTTGTTTGTTGCAGAATTTCTAAGTTTTTACCTTGGTTTTGAGCTGTTGCAAGGTATTCATTTGGGAAACCTGGCGTATCAAATACACGCGTTGTTTTCTCTTCGTCTACAAATAAGCTTCCAGCGCCGCCAACTACAAGTAATTTTGTGTTAGGTGCACCTTTCATAGCTTCAATTAGTACGTTTCCTGCATCTACGTGAAGGTGTTCTTCGCCTGCCGGAGCGCCGAATGCATTTACAACTACATCAAATGCTTGTAGGTCATTAGATGTAAGAGCGAATACATCTTTCTCTAAAACTTTTATATTTTCTTCTGTAATTTTTGCAGCGTTTCTTACGATTGCAGTTACTTCATGTCCGCGATCTAATGCTTCTTTTAAAATACGACTTCCTGCTTTACCAGTTGCTCCGATGATTCCGATTTTCATAATAAATCCCTCCAAAGTGTTTTGTTAAAGTGTATATCTGAAAGTAAATGAATTTGTTGTAATAAGGTTTGTTACAACCTGATGTAATCATTATAGTTACAGGTAGGTGTTTTTGTCAATGGTGTTGTTTGCAGATTTATTTTTTGTTTTAGTATGTACAGTTAAATGGAGGAGAGTCATAAAAAGATTGTTACGTTATAAATCACTAACATTTGGAAAAGAGTAAATTGTCGAAAAATGTTGATTTTTAAATATTTTTTAAATATAATTCGTTTTATGAAGAAAAAGGAGGGGGTAATTGTATGAATATTTTAGAGCAATTCGTTTCATCAACGAATACAATTCTTTGGTCGTATATTCTTATTGCAATGTTAATTGGTTTAGGTCTTTATTTTTCTATTAAATTGAAATTCGTACAAATCACTCATTTAGGGGAAATGGTTCGACTAATGAGTGATGGATTAACTGGAAAGACGCGTAAAAAAGGTAGTGTATCTTCTTTCCAAGCGTTCTGTATGAGTTCAGCAGCTCGTATTGGAATCGGGAACTTAGCCGGTGTAGCGTTAGCTATTTCTATGGGAGGACCTGGAGCGGTATTTTGGATGTGGGTTATTGCGATTATCGGTGCGTCTTCGAGCTTCGTGGAGAGTACGCTTGCGCAAATTTATAAAGTAAAAGATGGTAGTGGTTTCCGTGGCGGTCCTGCTTATTATATGGAAAAAGGTTTAAATAAACGTTGGATGGGAATTTGGTTCTCTATTCTAATTACAATTACTTACGGATTAATTTTCAACTCCGTACAAGCAAATACAGTTACATTAGCATTTAAAAATGCCTTTGGTATTGAGCGTTACGTTGTTGGGATTGTGTTAGCGGTATTAGTCGCGGTTATTATTTTTGGTGGTGTAAAAAGTATTGCGCGTATGTCTGAAATGATCGTTCCGCCAATGGCGCTTATTTATATTGCAGTAGCAATTTTCGTCGTTATTAAAAATTATTATTTAATACCGGATATGTTTACTGAAATTTTTAAAGGGGCATTTGGCTTAGATTCAGCTGTAGGTGGCGGTATCGGTGCTGCAATGAAATATGGTATTCAACGCGGATTATTTGCGAACGAAGCAGGTATGGGTAGTGCACCAAACGCGGCAGCAACAGCGGATGTAACACATCCAGCAAAGCAAGGTTTTATTCAAACAATTGGCGTATTAGTAGATACATTCTTAGTATGTACATCGACGGCATTTATCGTACTATGTTCTGGTGCATATAAAGCAACAAATTTAGAAGGTATTGAGTTAACGCAAAATGCATTAAGTTCACAAATTGGTCCGTGGGCAAGCAGTTTCTTAGCAATTATTATTTTCTTATTTGCATTCAGTTCTCTTCTAGGAAACTACTATTATGGTGAAACAAATATTGAATTTATTAAACAAAGTAAAACTTGGTTAACAATTTACCGTATTGCGGTAGTTGCAATGGTGTTATTTGGTTCTGTTGCAACGCTTCAAGTTGTATGGAATATGGCGGATTTATTTATGGGACTAATGGTAATGACAAATTTAATTGCGATTACACTTCTTGGCCGATTTGCATATGCTGCTTTGGCAGACTATGTAAGGCAAAAGAAACAAGGAAAAGATCCGGTGTTCAGTGCAGATTCTATTCCGGGTTTAACGAATACAGAGTGTTGGGATAAGCCGGTTGTAAAAAATAAAGAAAAAGCAGTGTAATGAAAAGATGAGTATCGAGCAGAATTCGATACTCATCTTTTTTGTTGTAATACATGATGTAAAGTGTAATTCGGTTTGTTTTTCTTGCTATGTTCAGTATAGAAATAATTGGTTGAATAGGTGTAGGGATGTTTGTGCTATTTTCCTTGTTTTAGTATAGAAAAAAACAAACATGTCATATATGATAACAATTACATGTTAGAAAACCTTACATCTTCTTGTCGAAAATTGTTGATTGTTTAAAGTTTTTAGAATATAATTTTCTTATTGTGAAGAAGAGGGGGCAATGCAATTATGGATTTTTTAACTAATGTAATTGGGGATATAAATAATGTTCTTTGGTCATATATAATCATTGCGATGTTAATTGGGTTAGGACTTTACTTTTCATTTCGTGTGAAATTTGTCCAAGTTCGTTACTTCGGTGAAATGATTCGTTTGCTTGGGGATGGGGCAAGTTCGAAAACGAGGAAAGCACAAAAAGAGAAGAGTGGTGTATCATCGTTCCAGGCTTTTTGTATGAGTACAGCTTCTCGTGTAGGTACTGGTAACTTAGCTGGTGTAGCTATCGCGATCTCAGCAGGTGGACCAGGAGCAGTATTTTGGATGTGGTTAATTGCGGTAATTGGGGGTGCTTCTGCATTTGTAGAGAGCACATTAGCGCAAATTTATAAAGTAAAAGATGGGAATGCATTCCGTGGTGGTCCAGCTTATTATATGGAAAAGGGTTTAAATAAGCGCTGGCTTGGAGCAATTTTCTCTGTTTTAATAACAGTTAGTTTCGGATTGATTTTTAACGCTGTACAGTCTAATACTGTAGCGGCTGCTTTTGATGGGGCATTCAAAACAGACAGTAGATTAGTAGGTCTTGTAATGGCTGGTTTACTTGCAGTTATTATCTTCGGTGGAGTAAAACGTATTGCACGTGCGGTTGAAATGATCGTTCCAGTAATGGCGATTATTTATGTAGCAGTAGCATTATTCGTTGTTGTAACAAACATTACGGCAATCCCGTATGTATTTAAAGAAATTTTCTTACATGCTTTCGGAATTAAAGAAGTAGTGGGCGGGGGATTAGGAGCTGCGATTTTACTAGGGGTAAAGCGTGGATTATTCTCAAATGAAGCAGGTATGGGTAGTGCGCCGAACGCAGCTGCGACTGCAAACGTAACGCACCCAGTTAAACAAGGTTTCATTCAAACTTTAGGGGTATTTACAGATACATTATTAATTTGTAGTTGTACAGCATTTATCATTCTTTTATCAGATTTGCATAATGCAGCTGATTTAAATGGCATTCAATTAACGCAGCAAGCATTAAGTCAACATATCGGACCGTGGGCTTCTATATTTGTAGCAGTTGCAATCTTCTTGTTTGCATTTAGTTCATTAGTGGGTAACTACTACTATGGTGAAACGAATATTGAATTCTTAAATGGAAGTAAAGTGTTATTAAATGCTTATCGAATTGCTGTGCTTGGTATGGTTGTTTTAGGATCTGTAGCAACAATTCAAATCGTTTGGGATTTAGCAGATTTATTTATGGGGATTATGGCTGTTATTAACTTAGTTGCGATCGTATTCCTTTCTAAGTACGCTTTCACGGCATTATCAGATTACGTTAAGCAAAAGAAACAAGGAAAAGATCCAGTATTCTATGCGGAGTCTATTCCAGGTTTGAACAATACAGAGTGCTGGGATAAGCCAGCAGTAGCTGATAAAGAAAAAGCAGTATAATGAGGTGAGCATCAAGTGAAACTTGATGCTCATTTTTTTGTTTTATCCTGCTATTTGTGAACAGTAAAACTCTCGATTGATACGGGCTAGTAATCAGTGGGGATGATACTGATTAAAGTTTCGCTATATAATGTAAAAGACGAACATTCATGAACGTTTTATAATAAAATGTAATTTTTTTAAGAAAAGTGCGGATATGAGTTGTGATTTATGTTAGAATGGAAAATGCCTTTGAAACAAGAGGTTTTATGATCTTTCCTATCCGATTGAAGGTTTTAGAGGAGAAATGGAAAGTTCGGATTATTTCTTATTTCAAATGGTCAGACGTTCAACGTTAATGAAGAGTTAAATGGAGGATTTTATTAATGAAGTTTGTTATGTTTCTTGTAGGATTGCTCGTTGTATTTGTACTCGGTTTTCTTATAAGTGCCGATCGAAAGAAGATTAAGTATAAACCAATCGCAATTATGCTTGTTATTCAGCTAGCGTTAAGTTATTTCTTATTAAACACGCAAGTTGGTTATATTTTAGTAAAAGGAATTTCAGATGGATTTGGCGCGCTTCTTGGATATGCGGAAGCTGGAATCGTTTTCGTATTTGGCGGTCTTGTTAATAAAGGAGAGGTTTCATTCTTCTTAACAGCGTTATTACCAATCGTATTCTTTGCCGTTTTAATCGGAATTCTGCAACACTTTAAAATTTTACCGATATTTATTCGTGCTATTGGTACTGCGCTAAGTAAAGTAAATGGTCTAGGAAAACTAGAATCATATAACGCAGTAGCAGCTGCCATTGTTGGGCAAGCGGAAGTATTTATTACAGTAAAAGATCAATTAAGTAAAATCCCAAAACATCGTTTATATACATTATGTGCATCTTCCATGTCGACAGTATCAATGTCAATCGTAGGTTCTTATATGAAAATGATCGAACCGAAATATGTAGTAACAGCACTTGTATTAAATTTATTTAGTGGTTTCATTATTATTCATATTATTAACCCGTACGATATTACAGAAGAAGAAGATACACTGAAATTAGAAAATAAGAAAAAACAGTCATTCTTTGAAATGCTAAGTGAATATATTATGCTTGGTTTCACGATTGCAATCACAGTAGCGGCAATGTTACTTGGTTTCGTAGCATTAATTACAGCAATTAATAGCTTGTTTGATTCAATGTTCGGTATTACATTCCAAGCTATTTTAGGATACATTTTCTCACCATTAGCATTTGTAATGGGTATCCCGCAAGCAGAGATGGTAACAGCGGGACAAATTATGGCAACAAAATTAGTATCAAACGAATTTGTTGCGATGCTGGATCTTGGAAAAGTAGCTGGTGATTTATCAGCTCGTACAGTTGGTATTCTTTCTGTATTCCTTGTATCATTTGCGAACTTCTCATCAATCGGAATTATCGCAGGTGCAACGAAAGGTATCGATGAAAACCAATCAAATGTTGTATCATCATTCGGTCTACGCCTTGTGTACGGTGCGACATTAGTAAGTATTCTATCAGCGATTATCGTTGGTGTTATGTTATAAGAAAAATAGCCCTAGCTCATAGCTAGGGCTATTTTTTATGGTAAATTTGCATGAAAAAACCAATTAGTTAGGAATATATTAACATATAAAAATCTTTTAAAATTTATATTGCATTTCGATTGGATAACGCTTACAATTTGATTTGTAGGTGGTATCAATTTCAGACTTTCAAGTATGGTAGGAGAGAAGAAGCTACCTTTTATAAATTGCAATTTATGTAAACGCTTACTGATTTTAGAAAACAGTTGAATAGAATTTAGGGGTTTTAAATTTTTTAACAACAATGGTCAGACGTCATTCGTTATACGTTATACGACCGATAACTCGTGGGAGAAGTGGAGGATTCACATATGAAGATCGTAATGTTTCTAGTCGGTTTACTTGTAGTATTTGTACTAGGGTTCCTTATCAGTTCAGATCGTAAGAAAATTAAATATAAACCAATTGCACTTATGCTTGTCATTCAATTGGTACTTGCGTATTTCTTACTAAATACAAAGATCGGATTTGTATTAGTAAAAGGGATTGCAGATGGGTTTGGGGCTATTTTAAAATTTGCGGAAGCAGGGGTTAATTTCGTATTTGGTGGTCTAGCAAATGATGGACAAGCACCATTCTTCTTAACAGTATTATTACCAATTATTTTCTTAGCAGTACTAATTGGGATCTTACAACACATTAAAGTATTACCGATTATCATTCGTGCAGTCGGTTTCCTATTAAGTAAAATTAACGGCTTAGGAAAACTAGAATCATATAATGCAGTAGCAGCTGCAATCGTTGGTCAAGGTGAAGTATTTATTACAGTAAAAGATCAACTAAGCAAATTACCGAAAAATCGTTTATACACACTTTGTGCATCTTCTATGTCAACAGTATCGATGTCAATCGTCGGTTCTTACATGAAAATGATTGATCCAAAATATGTAGTAACAGCACTTGTATTAAACTTATTTAGTGGATTCATTATCGTTCATATTATTAATCCATATGAAGTGAAAGAAGAAGACGATATTTTAGAATTACAAGAAGATAAAAAACAAACATTCTTTGAAATGTTAGGCGAATATATTATGCTTGGTTTCTCTATCGCTGTAACAGTAGCGGCGATGTTAATCGGTTTCGTAGCATTAATTACAGCAATTAACGGTGTGTTCGATTCAATTTTCGGAATCACATTCCAAAGCATTTTAGGATATGTTTTCTCACCATTAGCATTCGTAATGGGTATTCCAACATCAGAGATGCTAACGGCAGGACAAATTATGGCAACGAAATTAGTAACGAACGAATTCGTTGCAATGCTTGATCTTGGAAAAGTAGCTGGTGATTTATCAGCTCGTACAGTAGGTATTTTATCTATCTTCCTTGTATCATTTGCGAACTTCTCATCAATCGGAATTATCGCAGGTGCAACGAAGAGTATCGATGGCAAACAAGCAAACGTTGTATCTTCATTCGGCTTAAAACTTGTATACGGTGCAACGTTAGTAAGTATATTATCAGCGATTATCGTTGGGGTTATGCTTTAATAAATTAAGAAAAGCAATGAGCGTAGGCTCGTTGCTTTTTTATTTAACTTGCTCTATCTAAGTCTCTTTTAAATTGTGGTTTCTCCAAATAAGTTCCAAGCCTCCATATATACTCAACAGGACCCATTCGATATTTTCGCAGCCAATATGTGCTAACAAATAATTGAATTGTATAGATTCCAATCGTTAAAAGAATACCGAAGAAATATCCTATTTTACCGAATAAGCCAAAGCCGTATGCGTAAAAAATTGTTGTTGTGATAATGGACTGGGCTAAGTAATTACTAACCGACATTTTTCCCATATTGGCCATGTATGTTAGTAGACGGGTTGCTTTTTTGTAATGGAATAATAAAATAATTGTGCTTCCGTAAAAGAAGGTCATGGTTACTGGTGTAAGGCCGTCTTGTAACATAAGTACAATAGGATGTTTGACGAACATAGCTGAAATTTTGATTGTAAAAGAGAAAATACCAGTAAGAAGCCAGATCCTTTTGACAGCAGAGATATGTTTATCAATCTCAAATAACCACCCTTTTTTTCCTACGTACATACCGATTAAGAAAAGTGGAGATAGGAAAATGAGTGTAAAAAGTGTTATAAAGGTTAATCCGAAGAAACCGTCAATGCCTATATATTCGAAAGGATTTTCAGTTAACCTAAAGTTGACATGATCCATATAGCTTCCAGTCTCATGAACTTTATGTTCTTTTTCAATATAAGGAGCAAAATCAGTAACATTTGTATTTGGGTCAGTTGAATAAGTCATAAGTGTAAGGAGTGCGAGTAGAATAGTTGCCCAAATTAATAATGTTTTTGGCTTTCTGTTTATAAACATCAGTAAGAAAATCCCGATGAGCCCATATGAGAATAAAATATCCCCGGACCAAATGAGCACGCCGTGAATAAAACCTAGTAGTAAAAGAATAAGAATACGACGTAAATATGTAGGGGAAAACTTTTTTCCTTTTGCGACAATGCTTTTTTGTAACAAAATAATGCTAAGACCAAATAAAAAAGAGAATAAAGAAATGAAATTTTGTGTGCCGAAAAATTGAATAAACCAATTAGCACCTTTATCGAGTTCGCCAAATATATAGGATGGTTTTTCATTAGCGAAGAACCCGAATTGAATTAATGTTATATTAACAAGTAAAATACCAAATAAAGCGAAGCCACGCATGGCGTCAACAACTTCTACACGTTGATTCATTTTTTCTCTCCTCGTATATTATTTTATATTGAAAATAATACCACTTTATAGTGGGCGCTATGTCAAATATGAGGAAATTTAAGGTGATTTTAAGCTAGAGAGAAAATAAAAAAATCACCTTAATACATTCATTAAGGTGATTGAAACACTACTCAGCTGGAGGCGTAAATGTACGTTTCTCTAATTCAGCGTCTAGCATAAATAATGCGTTTGAATCGCTTGTAATACGTTTTAATTTTTGGATGATGCTATCGAATGAAGATTCTTCTTCTACTTGCTCATCGACGAACCATTTTAAGAATGTAATTGTTGCGTGCTCACGCTCATCCCAAGCGATATCAGATAAGTTGTAAATACGCTTCGTTACTTCACGCTCGTGCTCAAGTGCTACTTCAAAAGCGTTCAGTACAGATTCATATTCGTTATTCGGATTATCAAATCCAGTAATAATAGCGCGCTCACCGCGGTCATTAATGTAGTTGTAAAGCTTCATTGCGTGGAAGCGCTCTTCTTCAGCTTGTACAAGGAAAAAATTAGCGAATCCATCATAGCTCTCCGCCGTACAGTAAGCAGCCATCGCCATATAAGCATGGGCAGAGTAAAATTCAAAGTTCATTTGATCGTTTAATGCGTCGTGCAATTTTTTAGATAACATAAAATCCCCCTTAGTATTGTGACAAGAATATTATACCATAATTGATAATATTCTCATTTGGATACTTCGAACCTTTTCGAAAGCTTTGTGACGTGTGCCTCCATAATGTCTTGTAAATCTAAATCATATTTTTGTGAAAGAATAATAAGATTAGATAGTACATCACCAAGTTCTTCCTTTAGTTCTTGTTTTAGCTCTTCTTCTGTTTTCGCGTCCTCATCAGGACGATCACGGCCGATTTCAATAGCGCGAACAACGCGTGAAACTTCTCCAACTTCCTCTGTTAAGAAATTTAAGCGAATAAAGGCATTATACTGTGACCAGCTTCGTTTTTCGTAAAATTCCTCAACCCATCTTTGAAATGCAACGATATCCATTTCTTCCTCATCTCCTCAATATGTTGTACAATAACAATTGTATCATGACAATATATAGTTTTGGGGTGTAGGAATGAGAAAGATTTGTGTGTTTGCAGGTTCCAACTTAGGGGAGAGACCTGAATTTAAAGAGCAGGCAATAGCGTTAGGGAAAATGTTTGTTGAGAACGATTATGAGCTTGTATACGGTGGTTCTTGCGTTGGGTTAATGGGAGAAGTGGCAAACGAAGTTCTTCGTTTAGGCGGGCGCGTAACAGGTGTTATGCCGCGCGGTCTATTCCGAGGAGAAATTGTTCATACAGGGCTAACAGAATTAATTGAAGTAGAAACGATGCACGAGCGCAAAGCGAAAATGGCAGAGCTTGCGGATGCTTTTATTGCATTACCAGGCGGATACGGAACGTTTGAAGAGCTATTTGAAGTAGTATGTTGGTCACAAATTGGTATACATAATAAGCCAGTTGGTTTATTGAATATAAAAGGCTTTTATGGACCAATTTTGCAAATGGTTGAACGTGCAGCGGAAGAAGGGTTTATGAACCCATCAAATAAAGAATTGATCGTTTCAGCTGAGACGGCAGATAAACTAATTCATGCAATCCAAAATTACGAGCGTCCTGTTTTAGGAACGAAGTGGAAGCAGCTATCATAATACAATTTTATAGATATTTTTGGAAACACATGTCATTTTACTTTGAAAAGGCATGTGTTTTTAGTTTGGTTAAATATATTAATATTTAGATATAATGTTTTTGGAAAAGGAGAAATAGATGGAGGAGTTTGTGTATTTACGTCCTGTTTTTAAAAGTATATTAGCAGCATCTATTCTTGTTATGCTAATTGTTTCAACACAGAAGAAAGAGCTAATTAATGAATTTTCGCTTTGGTTTATTTCGATATTGTGTATCGGTGTTGCCGCGATGACGTTGTTTATGTCTGGGTTTATCGTTGATGAGTATAATCTAGCTGGGGATGCACAGAGTTTTAGCATGTTTATTGCAATTGGCTGTATTAGCGGTTTGAATTTTATTATTTATTATAGACGGCAATAAAATAAGGCATTCCGTATTACTTTGGAATGCCTTTATCACTTTGATTACTTTGTTTTTTATACAGGTACCAGCCACCCCAGCCGCCACCAATTGCTACAACAACGAGGAAAGCATAGTCTTTAACCTCGACACGTATATTAAAAATATTAGCTATAAGTAAGAGAATCCCAACTGTTATTAACGCAAAAAATGCTCTAATTAAGTAGTCTTTCAACTGAACCACTCCCGCCATTTAAGTAGTAAATGATGAATATGGAAAAGCTTTTTTGGATCTATTTTACTAAAGGGTGTTACCTATATTTTAACATAAAAGGGATTGTAATATATTGATAAAAGTAGAGGAGAGGGGTGCTAATATTGTCGTGTTTTGTCGGTAAGTCGATATCCTATGTCGAATCGTCGATATAATGAAAAAATCGTTGATATATTGTGGGTTATCGTCGATATATTTGAAAAATCGTTGATATAATTTCATGTACCATTGAATGCGACCACTTCATAGAAAAAAGCGACTCTGAACGAGCCGCTTCCGCTTTAAGTGATATCCAGCTCCGGTGACTAGAACAGTCGGTCATTTCGCCCCTTCCTGTGAGGCAAAAAGCGCCTCTTCGTCAGGAGCTCCAATGCCCTCTTGTTCTGAGCGAGTCACCTCCGCTTTAAATGATATCCAGCTCCAGCGGCTAGAACAGTCGGTTGTTTCACTCCTTCATTCGAGGCAAAAAGCGCCTCGTAATCAGGAGTTCCAACACCCTCCTGTTCTGAGCGAGCCGCTTCCGCTTTAAGGTGATATCCAGCTCCAGCGGCTAGAATGTTCGGTGGCTTCGCTTTTTCCTGCGAGGCAAAGAGCGCCTCTACGTCAAAAGCTCCATCTCCCTCACATTCTGAACGAGCCACTTCCGCTTTTAAATATATTATTGATTCAAGAACGCGCGTAGCATCCAAGCGTGTTTTTCTAGTTCTGTGTAGATGCCTAGTAGTAGGTCAGATGTCATTTCGTCATCAGAGTTTTGAGCGATTTCCATGCCTTTTTTCAGTTCGACTAGCATCATTTCGTAGTCTTTCATGATTGCTTCAACCATTCCTTCTGCAGTTTCGCCGTATGCTGCTTCTTGAATAGAAGATAGTTCTAAGTATTCTTTCATTGTTGCTACTGGTTTACCACCAATTGCTAAAATGCGTTCTGCAATTTCGTCGATGTGAGTAGCTGATTCTGTGTAAAGTTCTTCGAATTTTTCATGTAATGTGAAGAATTGAGGGCCTTTTACGTACCAATGGAAGTTGTGTAGTTTTGTGAATAAAACGCTCCAGTCTGCTACTTGTTTGTTTAATACTACGATTACTTGTTTGTTCATTATGATCAATCTCCTTTTGAGTTGTTATGTTATATCAATTACTAATTTATAATTATTATAATCTAGTAATTCGTATAAATCAACCCTTTTGCTGGAATTAATTTGTACAAATTATGAACTGTTATAAATAAAAATCCCTATTACTGTGGAGTAATAGGGATTTTGTTTGGTATATAGCTCTTGTTCTAAACGAGCCGCTTTTGTTTTTAATTATATCCAGCTTCAGTGACTAGAACAGTCGGTCATTTCGAGCCTTCCTGTGAGGCAAAAAGCGCCTCTTCGTCAGGAGCTCCAATGCCCTCCTGTTCTGAGCAAGTCACCTCCGCTTTAAATGATATCCAGCTCCAGCGGCTAGAATCTCCGGTCATTTCGCTCTCTCTCTCGCTCGAAGCAAAAAGCGCTTCAAGGTCGAGAGCTCCAATGTCCTGCGATTCTGGACGAGCCGCTTCCGCTTTTTGCTGTTACACAGCCTTTTGTTTCTCTTCTACATCCTGTCCATCCCAGCACTCTGTATTCTGTAAGCCAGGGATAGAACTTGCAATGAAGACAGGATCTTTTCCTTGTTTCTTTTGCTTTATATAGTCTACTAAAGCTGCGTATGCAAACTTGCTAAGGAATGAGATGGCAATTAAGTTTGTGAATACCATTAGTCCCATAAAGAAATCAGCTAAACTCCAAACCGTTTGAAGGGCAGCGATAGATCCGAAGAACACCATTCCGACAACTGCAACACGATAAATCAGTAACCATGTTTTGCTTTCTTTAATGAATGCGATGTTTGTTTCACCATAATAGTAGTTTCCTAGTAAAGAACTGAAAGCGAATAGGAAAATAATAATCGCTAAGAAAGTGCTTGCCCACGGTCCAATTTGTGAACTTAATGCTTGTTGTGTTAATTCAATACCTTCTAAATTCGATCCTTTGTAAAGTCCAGAACATAATACGATAAACGCTGTTGATGTACATACTAAGAATGTATCTACGAAAACACCTAATGCTTGAACAAGTCCTTGTTTTACAGGGTGAGATACATCTGATGTTGCTGCTGCGTTAGGGGAGCTACCCATACCTGCTTCTGTCGCGAATAGACCGCGCTGAATTCCGAATTTGATTGCTGCTCCAATACCACCAGCGATAGCTTGGTCTAAACCGAATGCGCCATTAAATATTTCCATAAAAATGCTTGGTAACATATTGAAGTTGTTAATTACGACAAAAACAGCCACACCAATATAAATGATTGCCATTGGAGGAACAATCATTTCTGTAATACGTGAAATGCTCTTGATACCACCAAAAATAATAACTGCAACTAATAAAGCTAATAGAGCTCCTACAATCGTTCGCTCTAGTCCAAAAGCATTTTCAAACGCTATTGTTACTGTATTTGCTTGTACAGAATTGAAAATTAATCCGTACGCAACTGTAATAAGAAGTGAAAACCAAACACCCATCCAGCGTTTGTTTAATCCTTTTTCCATGTAATATGCTGGTCCACCACGGAACCTGCTTCCATCTTTTACTTTATAAATTTGCGCGAGCGTACATTCTACGAAACTAGTAGCTGCTCCGATAATTGCGATAAACCACATCCAAAATATTGCGCCAGGTCCACCCATTGAAATGGCTAATGCTACACCAGCTAAATTTCCGATACCGATACGTGCTGCTGCACTTAAGCAAAATGCTTGGAATGGAGAGATGCTATCTTTCTTTTTTTCTTTTCGATTAAATCCTTTACTAATTAAACTGACCATCTCACGTAAATGAGTAATTTGGACGAATTTTAATTTAAAAGAGAAATAAAGACCGAAGCCGATTAGCATTGCAATAAGAATATATGACCATAAAATATTATTCGTTACCTCAAGGAATCTGCTAAAGATATCAACCATATAATACACTTCCTTTTTTCCGTAATAAGAAAATTATATGCAAAAAATATACGAGAATCAATTTTTCTAAAAAATGATGTTACATAAACATGTTTTGTGTTATGATTATGTTACATCGTAATATTTTTAGAATTATTTACATTTTAAAAAACTAAATGTAAAGCGAGAAAGAGGGGATAATTTGAAAGAAGAAACTTTATTGAAAGTAAGCCTTAAGAGTTTGAAAATGAGAAGTAATATATTTTTTATCATTTCATCTTTAAGTATCTTTTTAGGAGCGACTTATTATTACAATAAAAGATTTCCAAGTCATAGGTATCCTGAATGGTTAGAATTTCTAAAATTGATTGGATGAACAAAAGACAGAAAAACAGAAAATTAAAATAAAGAAGTTATGGAGGAGCTAAATATGAATATTAGAGAAAGTGAACTTCCGGGTATTGGTTATAAGTTTCAAATCGTTACGAAAGGTAACGAAAAGATGGTGATTGTCATTCATGATGATGGGCGTAGAGAAATGTATCATTTTGATTCAGATCATGAAGAAAGCATCTCAAGTATTTCATTACGTGACTCAGAGGCGAGACAAATTGCAGCAATATTAGGTGGAATGGTATATAAGCCTAGAGCATTAGAAAATGTTGAAATGGTCTTTGAAGGTTTAGCGATTGAGTGGTTTAAAGTAGAGAATGCTGCTCCAGCGCTTGGAAAAACAATCGGTGATCTTGAAATAAGAAAAACATATAGCGTAACGATCATTGCAGTTATGAAAAAGAATATGAAAAAGCTATTTAATCCAGGGCCAGAAACGGTAATTGAAGAAGGCGATATGCTTGTAGTTTCAGGTGAGAGAGAAGAAATTAAAAAAATTATTAATGAGTTACTTTCGAATAGGGGGACTGACTAGATGGATACGTTAATTTTTGAAGTTGGTACAGCGTTAGTATTAGTTGCAATTGCGGCAGTAATTGCTGGAAAGTTTAAATTCTCAGTCATTCCGTTTCTAATTGTTCTTGGGATGTTAGTAGGGCCACACGCGCCGACAATAGGTGTGATTGATTTCAAGTTTATTGAAAGTGCAAGTGTCATTTCCTTCCTTGGACGGATTGGTGTTCTGTTCCTTCTGTTCTATCTAGGACTAGAGTTTTCGATGAAAAAACTAATTAAATCTGGACGTTCTATTGCAATTGGCGGAACGATCTATATTTTAATTAACTTTTCACTTGGGTTATTATATGGATTTATAATGGGATTCCCTTTACTAGAAATCTTAATTATTGCGGGTATTATTACGATTTCTTCTAGCGCTATCGTTGCAAAGGTGTTAGTGGATTTAAGAAGAACTGGTAATAATGAGACCGAATTAATTTTAGGAATTATCATGTTCGAAGATATATTCCTTGCTGTATATTTATCAGTCGTTTCAGGCTTAGTTCTAGGGGATCATGCTTCCTTCTTAGGAGCTCTTACTTCAATTGGAATTGCTCTAGGATACATGCTTCTATTCTTTATTGTAGCTAGAAAGGCTACACCATTATTAAATAAATTGCTCAATATTAGTTCAGATGAAATTTTCATTATTGTAGTATTTGCTTCGTTATTCTTTATTGCAGGTTTCTCGGAAACAATTCACGTTGCAGAAGCAATTGGTGCACTTCTTTTAGGATTAGTTTTCTCTGAGACAGAGCATAGTGACAGAATTGAACATCTCGTTGTTCCATTTAGAGACTTTTTCGGAGCTATTTTCTTCTTCAGTTTCGGATTAAGCATTGATCCGTTTTCATTAGGTGGAGCGATATGGTTAACGTTAGGTGCTGTCCTTCTTACAGTCATCGGAAACTTTGTTGCAGGTATGATTGCAGGGCGACAAGCTGGATTATCTCATAAAGCGTCAACAAATATTGGATTAACAATCGTTTCAAGAGGAGAATTCTCTATCATTATGGCCAATATCGGCATCGCCGGTGGTTTAATGTCAGTCTTGAAACCATTCTCGGCACTATACGTGCTTATACTATCCATCTTAGGTCCACTTCTGACGAAAGAATCAAAGAATGTATATAAATTTTTAAATAAAATCTTTAAGTGGGATACGAAGACTAACTGAATGAAACAATGATTGTAACAAAAGAATCTATGCTGACATAGATTCTTTTTTATTGTCATTTTTCGAAAGGGGAAAGAGTAGGTTTAATATTTTACATATTGTGGCATACATATAGGAAAAGGGAGTTTGGAAAGGGGATTATAGAGAAATGGAACTCCAGTTTCAAAATGTATATCAACAGGTGGAGAATTGGTATGTGTTGGATTCGGAGCTTCCTTGGGATGTCAAAAGGCTTAGAGATGATTTGTTTTCACTCATTGAAGTATGTAAAACACCAGTTATTTTTTGTGATACGTGTGATGCGAATCATGTGCTTCTATCATTAGGAGAAGAAGAAGAGGAATTCTTATTCCCAGTAGGTGGTTTTTATCATAAAGAAAAACAATTAATTTTTGTTTGCATATGGGAAGAGTATGAGCAGGTGCTCAAAACATTACTGCATGAATTTCGCCATGCGATGCAGCATAAGAGGGAAGTATTGTATGTTGGAAGTGAATTGTACGAAGATAGATGGATTGAGAAAGATGCGAGAAAGTTCGCGGAGAGGAAGTTAGATGAATATAAAAATAGAAAATTAATGTAAAGCATAGTGAAGAAATGGCACTGTGCTTTCTTTGTTAATTACTAAAAGTAAGTGATTGACTTTTATAAAGTTTAGCTCTAAACTAATGGTATGAAATGAGCGAGGTGATAGAATGAAGACAGAAGATAGACTCGGATTACTATTATGGTTTCGTTTATCACGTTTTTATAACAAAAGTATTCGTGAGACGAATCAGCATTTGAAAGAATGGAATGTATCTGCCGCTCAGTTTGATGTGCTAGCTCAAGTTGGAGGACATAATCGTCTAACGCAGCAAGAGCTCGGAAATAAACTATTTGTTACGAAGGGAAATATCACGCAGCTATTAAATAAAATGGAGCAGCTGGAGTGGATTCATCGTGAACAAGAAGGTACTACAAAATATATTTCGTTAACAGAAAAGGGAAAAGCTTTATATGAAGAAATCGTCCCGCCTCAAGAAACGTTCCAAGCGGAGCAGTTTCAAAATTTAAATGTAGAAGAACAACATCAATTATTACAATTACTAAAAAAATTACAGTGAGAAAAATTTTTGAAATAAATCTTGAATTCGAGATAATATGAGGTGAAGGATATGTTTAGAAAAGTTGATCATAAAAATATGGGAAGAGCAAATCACGGTTGGTTAAATACACATTTTCATTTTTCCTTTGCGAATTACTATAACCCGAATAACATGAACTTTGGAGCATTGCGTGTAATTAATGATGACCTAGTAGCACCGCAAACTGGTTTTGATATGCATCCGCACCGCGATATGGAAATCATTTCGTACGTTGTAGATGGTGCTTTAACACATGAGGATAGCATGGGGAACCGCGGAACAATTGAGCGAGGACATGTTCAATATATGAGTGCTGGCACAGGTGTATTTCATAGCGAGCATAATTTAGGAAATGAAACACTACGTTTATTACAAATTTGGATTTTACCAGATCGTGCGGATCATAAACCAAACTATGGTGAGTTTACATTTGATTGGAGCAAGCGTGAAAACGAATGGTTTCACATGGTATCTCCACTAGAAGGAGAGGCACCAATTCAAATTCACCAAGATGCGAATTTATATTCTTTATCGTTAGATGCTGGAAAAGAAATTCATTTTCCTGTGAAAGAAGGTCGTCAATTGTACCTTGTACAAATTGAAGGAAGTAGCGTAATAAATGGTGAAAAGCTTATTATGCGTGATGCAGCAGAAGCGGTAGAAGAAGATATTCATATTGAAGCGAAAGAGCAATCACACTATTTAGCAATTGAATTGAAAAAACAATAAAATGTTTATCCCCCACTGATTATAGTTTCACTTTATGAAAAAGAGGACACCCAAGAGGATGTCCTCTTTTTTTGAGTGGAATTGTCAGAGAAAACTTTCTCAATATTTAGATAAAGGTATTAGCCCGGAAAATAAGAATTGTATAAAAGTGTCAAAAATCTTTAGGGAATGGGGAATGTTATAGTGAAAAAGCAAGTCATTTCATCAGCATTAGCCTTAACTGTTATCGCCGGGGGATTTGGAACATTTGGAGCAACGACAACGAAAGCGGAAGAACAAAAAATTCAATATCATCAAGAATTTAAAACGCCTGCATACATAGGTGAAGAATGGAAAGCACCGGAAGGACTAGATAAAAAAGAGACAGTCTTTCAGTATTTAGAGAGTAAGAAAGATATGTTTAAATTAGCAGGAAATATTGATAAACATTTCAATGTCGTTGGGGAAGAAAAAGATGCTGAATCTGGCACAACACATGTGAAGTTAGTTGAGAAGCATAATAACATTCCTGTGTATGGTTCAGATCAAACTGTTACACTTGATAAAGAAAATAATGTAAAAGCATTCTTCGGACAAGTTATTCCGAATTTAGAGGATAAAAATATTCCTGCGTTTGCAAATATTAGTGCAGAGCAAGCGGAAACAATTGCAAAGGCAGATATTGAAAAAGAAGTTGGTAAAGTAAAGAATTATGACGGTGTGAAAAAAGATTTATTTGTGTATGAAAAAGATGGGAAGTACTATCTTGCATACTTAGTTAAGGCATCGATTTCAAAACCAGCTCCAGGCTATTGGCATTATTTCGTTGATGCAACGAATGGAAATGTAATTGAGAAATATAACGCTGTAGATCACATTACAGGATTTGGTTACGGAGTATTAGGCGATAGACAATCATTTGAAATTGCTCAAGATGAGAAAACAGGAGCGTTCAACTTATTTGATGGTAAACGAGGACAAGGTGTTCACACATTTGATGCAGAAAATATGGATGAAAACTTGTTTAATTTATTCTCACAATGGCTTGGATATACAGGAGAAGAGGTTGAGAGTAAATCTAAGTTCTTCGAAGATAAAGCAGCGGTTGATGCGCATGTAAATGCAGGAAAAGTATACGATTACTACAAAAAGACATTTAATCGTAACTCTTTCGATGATAAAGGTGCGAAGCTAATTTCTACTGTTCACGTAGGAGAGAGTTGGAATAACGCAGCTTGGAACGGTGTGCAAATGATGTATGGTGATGGTGATGGAAAAACATTCATTCCATTATCTGCTGGATTAGATGTTATCGGTCACGAATTAACGCATGCTGTAACTGAACATACAGCAAACCTTGTTTATAAAAATGAGTCAGGTGCGTTAAATGAATCGTTATCTGATATTATGGGTGTCATGGTTGAGAAGAAGAGCTGGGATTTAGGTGCTGATATTTATACACCTGGAAAACCTGGTGATGCACTTCGTTCTCTGAAAGATCCAGCATCTATTCCAAATCCATTAAAACCAGGTGAAGGTTACCCAGATCATTACAATAAACGCTACACTGGAACAGCTGATAATGGCGGCGTTCATATTAACAGTAGTATTAACAATAAAGCTGCATATTTAGTATCTGATGGCGGAGAGCATTACGGCGTGAAAGTAGCTGGAGTAGGCCGTGAAGCGACAGAAAAAATTTATTACCGTGCTCTTACGAAATATTTAACTGCAAACTCTGACTTTAAGATGATGCGTCAAGCTGCTCTTCAGTCAGCTGAAGATTTATATGGTAAAAACTCTAAAGCTGTACAAGCTGTAACGAAAGCTTATGATGCAGTAGGCGTAAAATAATAAGAGAAAAAGACCTGACTAGGATGGAGGGCACTGAAAAACTCCACTTCATAAGAAAAAGGATCCTACCACCTACTATATAAAGGTGATGGGGTCCTTTTTAATTTCAACATATTGATAAAATGCGTGTTATTTTCTCAAAGCAACCACTTTTTCAGTGCCCTCCTAGGATGTCAGGTCTTTCTTTATTTAGTCACGAACACCTAATGCGATTTTCGCCATACGTGACATGCGTTCTTTAGACCAGGGCGGATTCCAAACGACATTTACTTCTATTTCATTGACTTCAGGTACGTTCGTTGATAATACTTTTTTAACGTCTGATACAATTTGCCCAGCCATTGGACAACCGATAGAAGTCATCGTCATCGTAATGACAGCATTATTATTTTCATCTGCTGTAACGTCATAAACTAATCCAAGATTAACAATATCAACACCTAGTTCAGGATCAATAACAGCTTCTAAGTTTGCATATAACTTTTCTTCAAATGCTTGTTGTGACATGTGTAGCACCCCCTACATATTAATGATATCGATTCTCATTATAACGGATATATATATAATATGCAGGGAATGAGCTCAAAAAAATATTCCTCTTGAAAGAGGAATGTTTTTTGAAAGCTATTCAGTTTTGAAATGAGATACGAGTTGATCTAATTCTTGAACTGTTTGTTTCATTTGTCTAGCAGTTACAGTCATCTCATTCATAGTAATGACCTTTTGCTCAGCAGATTGTGCTGTTGCCGCTGTTTCACTAGATACTTCAGTCGAAATAGAAGCGATGTTATTCAGCGAAGCGTTCATTTCTTCAGCGCTTGCAGCCATTTCTTCAGCAGTTGCTGAGATGTCTTGCATTTGAGTAGATACTTTATTTACTTGTTCTACAATCGTTGTGAAAGAATTTCCAGCTTCACGAATGACATGAATGCCTTCAAATGCTTCCGAACGGCCTTGGGACATCATAGAGCTCGCAGTTTCAGTGTCTTGTTGAATTTGATGTAGTAGTTGGTTAATATCTGTTGCCGCTGTTTTAGATTGTTCAGCAAGTTTTCGAACTTCGTCAGCTACGACAGCGAAACCTTTTCCTTGTTCGCCAGCACGAGCTGCTTCGATAGATGCATTTAAAGCAAGTAAGTTTGTTTGTTCTGCGATATTAGAAATAGATTGAACAGCTGTATCAATATATTTCGTGTGGGTGATTAGACGTTCGACCACTTCTGACGTAGCATTTACCGCGTCGTGTATCGTTGTCATTTGTGAAACAGATTTTTGAATAACTGAACTTCCATCGTTAGCCTGTTCAGATGTAGTTACAGCAAGTTCAGTTACAGATGAAGCAGATTCAGCAATACGCTGAACGCTTACTGTCATATCGTCCATTGCAGTTGAGCTTTCTTCCATACTAGAGGCTTGCGATTGAATATTTGCATTTAAGCTAGACATCGAGCTTTGAACTCTTATTGTTGCCTCGCGTGATATATTCGTCTTTTCTAGCATATTTTCAGAAGCGTTTTGTACTTCTACGGATGTTTTTTGAACACGATTGATAATATGTTGTAGGTTTTCTAACATTTTATTAAATGATGTTGCGATCGTACCAATTTCATCATTACTATTTACTTGTAGGCGAGCTGTTAAGTCACCTTCTTGAGATGATAATTCTTTTAGCTTATTATCAATTTGTTGAATTGGTTTTACAAGTTTACCAGAGAACCACCATGCAAGAATGATAGCTACGATAATACAAATAACAAGTGATAAGAAGACAACATATTCAATTTGTAGTGAAGATTGATCAATTTTTTTGATAGATTGATCACGTAACTTAGCTTGTTCATTACTGTAATTTGTGAAATCACCAATTACTTTATAAACAGAGCCATTCTCTGTAGAAGCTACTTGTAAAGCTTCTTCCCACTTTTGGTCTTTTGCAAGGGTGAAGACTTTTTCTTCAATAAATTTTCTCCAAGTGGACCCTAAATTCATTGTATCTTTCACGGATTGAGAAATATTTGGATTAGAAAGAAGTTTATCTTTTGAATCCTCCAGACGTTTACTCATCTCGTTAAACTTGTCTAATTCTACTTGATCGTGTTGTAGTAAATAACCTCTTAAAGCAGAAAGTTGTACTTGATAAGCGTCTCCACGCTCTTTCAATTCTGTTGCCAGAGGAGAAATTTCTTTTTGTAATGTTTCAGCTTTACGAGATTGGTCAATAGCAAAAAATAAAATAAAAGCTAAGGCGATGCCAAATAAAGCGCAAATCGTTCCCATCATGAACATTAGTTTTTTTCGAATGCTAATAAAATTCATATGATAAAAAGCCCCCTTTGTGAAATCTTAGTATTAGAATTAATTAATGTAAAAAACCGAAAGAAAGCTTTACTCCATCTGGAATAAAGCTTCCTTCTTTCCTTTAGGAATTATAGCAGACGTAATGAGAGATAGAAAGAGATATTTTAAGGTTAAAAAAAGAGAGACTGTAAATCTCTCTTTTTAACAACTTGGAGCTCATAGAAGTATAAAGGAAAGTTTTGCTTTAAACGTTTGTTTTGAAATGAGAAACGAGAACTTCAAGTTCTTGTACAGTCGTTTTCATTTCAGAAGCTTTTTTAGCAACGACACCCATTTTGTTTACTTGGTCACCAGCCGAAGTTGCTGTTTGTGATGTTTCGGCGGCAACTTCATTTGAAATAGAGGCGATGTTATTTAAAGCTGCATTGATTTCTTCTGAACTTGCGGCCATTTCTTCAGCAGTTGCAGACATTTCTTGCATTTGTGTAGAGACTTTGTTAATGTGGTTAACAATTTCCGAGAATGAAGATCCAGCGGTACGAATGACTGTAATTCCTTCCGAAGCCTCTGACTGACCTTGTGTCATCATTTCATTTGCTATTTTTGTGTCAGCTTGAATTTGATGAAGTAAATGGTTAATGTCAGTTGCTGCTAGCTGAGATTGTTCAGCAAGTTTTCGTACTTCATCGGCAACAACGGCGAATCCTTTTCCGTGTTCGCCAGCACGAGCTGCTTCAATTGAAGCATTTAAAGCGAGTAAATTCGTTTGTTCCGCGATATTAGAAATGGATTGAAGTGCAGTATCAATATGATTCGTATGTGTAATGAGTCGCTCTACTACTTGTGATGTAGCGTTAACAGCTTCGTTAATTGTATGCATTTGTGTAATAGATTTCTCAATGACTTTATTCCCACTATCTGCTTTTTCTGAAGTTGTAACAGCTAGGCTAGCAACAGAGGAGGCAGATTCTGCAATACGCTGAACACTCGTTGTCATATCGTCCATTGCAGTTGAACTTTCTTCGATGCTTGAAACTTGTGAACGAATATTATACGCAAGAGCATTCATAGTTTCTTCGGTTTTTGCTGTATTTTCCATAGAAGCAGTGGTTTCGATGAACACATTTTCAGACGCTTCTTTTACACTTGTTGATGTTTGTTGCACTTGTTTTATGATACGTTGTAAGTTAGCGAGCATTTGATTAAAGGAATTGGCGATATCACCAATTTCATCTTTACTCGTTACGTGTAATCTAGCAGTTAAATCGCCGTCTTGAGAAGCTAATTCTTTTAATTTCTCATCAATTTGTCGTATCGGTTTAACGAGTTTACCAGAGAACCACCATGCTAATAAAATAGATGTTAACGTACATGTAATGAGTGAGAAGAAAATAATATATTGAATAAGAGATGAAGAAGACTCTACGTCAGCAATTAATGCGTCACGTTTATCATTTTCTTCATTTGCATATTTAGTAAAACGGCTTAAAAGATCGTTTACATAATCTGTTTGAGCTAAAGCGATTTTGGATGCTTCGTCCCATTTTCCTTCGCGAGCGAGAGGGAGGGCTTCATTATCTATGACGCTTCGCCATTTTGCTCCCATTAAAATCGCTTCTTTCATTCCTTCTGGGAGTTTTTTATCACTTGTTACTTTCTCTCTAGTATCAGCAAGTTTTTTTCCTTCTCGGTTGAATTTATCCAATCCTTTTTGATCATGTGACAGTAAATATTCTTGTAAACCGGCAACTTGTGCTTGGAACCAATCACCACGTTCTTTTAAAATTGTTGCTCGTTTTGATACATCATTTTTTAACGTTTCAATTTCGCTTGCTTGGTTCATAGCGAATGAAAGAATAACAATAAGAGCAATACTAAATAAAGAAGAAATGCTTAAGAGTGTGAACAGTAGTTTTTTGCGAATACTAACATATTTCATCGTTACCCCTGCCTTTAAAAACTGTTTATTATGATTTATAAATATTGAGAACGAAATTAATAAAAACATCATTATGAAGTTATTAATCTGTTCAATGAAAATTATAGCAGATAATGGAAGATGGCAGATTAATATGAGTAAATGTTCTTAAAATGTATACATTTGTATATCAAAAAGTTCATAAATAAAAATGAGAAATGCTATTGTAATTTGAAATAACATCATGTATACTTCTAATTAGTTGATAACGATTATCAGTATCAACTGTGACATTACTCTTCGTTATGTTGGTCATACCCCTTTTTGACGACGTAAGTCAGAGACGAAATGTTGAAATATCTTGTGTCCTATTCTACAGAATTATGGTAATCTCCAACCTCAACTTATATGCGTGAGCATGCAAAAAGGATCCTATCCGTGAAGGGATCCTTTTTTGCATGCTGTCGCAATTAATGTATATAAACCAGGCACGCGATCTTCAATTTCTTCCGGTGCAGTAGAAGGGAAGACCCACCTTTGATGAGACCCATGTTCTTCAACTAGTTTTTCAATTTTAAAATGTTCTTCCGCAAGTGTTGTAATAATTTCTCCTAGCGTCCAGCGACGGATGGTTGTTTTAGGCAATGATTCTTTCTGCGCTTCTGTAAGAAGGATGCTATAAGCAACATCATCTTCAATCAATTCTTCATCGAAATAATTTCCATTGGCCCGAAATGATGGGTGGTCTACTCCTAATAATTTCGTGTAAACAGGATGATAGTCACGAAGGATAAGCGTTCCATCTCCTTTAAGCAAGGTAGCAATTTTTTGAAAGAGCGGTTTTAAATCTAGAAAGTAATGGAGTACACCAAGTTCCAGTAATACGATATCAAATGATTCGGAGAGCTGTACATTTAGTACATCAGAAACGACATACTGGATAGAGACACCTGCTGCTTCCGCAAGTTCATTTGCATATTTTGCATTACTTGCCGAAATATCAACAACTGTTACGTCAGCTCCTAAAAGAGAGAGAGCAACGGCTTTATTGCCTTTTGAACCGAGTAAATTAATAATACGTTTTCCTTTTGGAGATTGTATGTAAGGTAAATAGTGATCTACCTCGCGCACGGGATCTTCCATAAGCTTTTTTGCATAATCGGCTGGTGCCCCGTGGCGATTCGTCCAAGCTTCATAAGCAGCTGCATTCCAGCTTTTTTCATTTATAGTGCTTAGTTGTTTTTGGTTCAATGTTATCACTCCTTTTGTGAACGTATAGGTATTCGGCGGGAAGGTGAGATTTCCTGTTTTTCTTGAATTAAAGTTTGATTTTTCTGTTATTAAGTCGTACAATACATGTTATACGTAAAAGCGTTGAAAAGGAAAAGTAGGATGAACACATTCTTTCCAGAGAGCTTCGGTAGCTGAGAAGAAGCAAGAATATTCATTTGAACAATGGCCTTTGAGCTTCGTCCTGAACTTATCAAATGATAATAGTAGGCGGCGACGAGAGTTGGTACTCGTTATCAAAACCACAGTATAAGAGCATATAGCTCCGTACTTGTTAAGGCTAGTTATGTGAGTAATTGGCGAAATAAGGTGGTACCGCGACTGTTTATAAAGCCCCGCCCTTATCTTTTTTAAGATAAGGGCGGGGCTTTTTTATATTTAAAAGGAGGAATGTAAGATGAGTATTTTCATTGGGGGAGCTTGGCCGTATGCAAATGGTTCGTTACATCTTGGACATATTGCGAGTTTGTTACCTGGAGATATTTTAGCACGTTATTACAGAGCGAAAGGTGAGAATGTATTGTATGTGTCGGGAAGTGATTGTAATGGAACACCGATTGCAATTAGGGCAAAACAAGAAGGTGTGACGGCGAAGGAAATTGCTGATAAGTATCATGAAGAATTCCAGCGATGTTTTCATAGCCTTGGTTTTACGTATGATTGCTATACACGTACAGATAGTGAGCATCATCATGAAACTGTTCAAAATGTCTTTTTACGTTTATTAGAAGAAGGCTATATTTATAAAAAAATGGTGGAACAAGCGTATTGTGAAACGTGTACGCAGTTTTTACCTGATCGTTATGTAGAAGGCATTTGTCCACATTGCCATGAAGCAGCAAGAGGAGATCAATGCGATGCGTGTTCAGCTATTTTAGATCCACTCGATTTGCTAGAAAAGAAATGTAAGTTATGTGGTAGTACGCCATCCGTACAGGAAACAGAGCATTTCTATTTCGCATTGCATACATTTCAGGAGCAAATTAAAGAAGCAGTAGAAATCGCAAAACAAGAAGGAACATGGCGTGACAATGCGATTCAGCTAACAGAAAGGTATGTAAAGGAAGGATTACTAGATAGGGCCGTATCACGTGATTTACCAATCGGGGTACCAATTCCAGTAGAAGGGTATGAAGATAAGAAAATTTACGTATGGATTGAAGCAGTGACAGGCTATTATTCAGCGAGTAAACATTGGGCTGAAGAAACAGGGAAAGATGATCAAGAGTTTTGGGATCGAGGAGCGAAAACATATTATGTGCACGGAAAGGATAATATTCCGTTTCATTCCATCATTTGGCCAGCGGTATTGCTTGGAATAGGAGAAGGGGCAATTCCTCGTCATATCGTTTCGAATGAATATTTAACAGTTGAAAAAAGAAAATTATCTACAAGTAAAAACTGGGCAGTATGGGTGCCTGACATATTGGAATGCTATAATCCAGACTCTATTCGTTACTTTTTAACCGTCAACGCACCAGAAAATCGTGATACTGATTTTTCATGGCGTGAATTCATTTACAGTCATAATAGTGAACTATTAGGTGCATACGGGAACTTTGTGAACCGGACATTAAAGTTTATTGAAAAATATTATGGTGGTATCATGCCGAAGGGAAGTATTGATGTAGAGCTGAAAGATAAAGTAGAAGGATTATATAAAAATGTGGGAGAATTGATCGAGCAAACTAAATTTAAGGTGGCGCTAGAAACAATATTTGATGCAGTACGTTTTGCAAATAAATACTTTGATGAGAGGCAGCCTTGGAAACAAAGGGAAGATGATCCAGTTTCATGCGAAAAAACAATTTACAACTGTGTGTATCTTATCGCTAATTTTGCAAATCTCCTTGAACCGTTTTTACCATTTTCAAGTGAAAGAGTTAGAAATACATTATCGATTGTGAACCGAAATTGGGAGCCTCAAAATACGTTGCCGAATAGAATTGATAGTGTGCAGCCACTATTTGAACGAATTGATGTAAAACAAATTGAGCATGAAATAGAAAAGCTATATGGAGCGGTAAAGTGAGATAGAGAAAAAGACCTTTCAAATACATGAAAGGTCTTTTGTTACGCACTATGCACGCTTCTATGCTTCTTTGCTTTCCTAGAGGTAAGCAGCTGAGGAGTAAAAATTCCAAGTAGTATAAAGAGTATCCCAATCCACTGCATGAATGTTACGACTTCATGTACAAGTGTAATAGAAGCGATAATGGCCGTTGGTAATTCAGCTGCTCCTAGTATTGTACTAAGTCCTGTTCCTACTTTCGGTACGCCAATTGAAAAACAAATGACAGGTACGACAACACCGAACAATCCGAGGAAGAAAGCGTATTTCCAAAGACCGGCTTGCAAGGCACCATCCGTTAAAAAGGTTGGCGGGAAGAATAGGCATACGATAAGAGTAGCACTTGTTGTCATAAGAAAGCTTTTCGTATAAGGTGGTACTTCTGTAGCAACACGCCCACTTGCAAAAACATAGAATGAAAAAGAGACAGCGGCTAATAAACCAAAGATAATACCTTTCGTGGAAAAGTTTTGTCCGAGACCTTCAAAGACACCGCCTGCAAACAATGTTCCAGTAAATAAAATAATGATGGATATAACTTTCTCACGGCTTGGTAATGTTCGATTAGCGATTGCTTCTATAACGACACCAATCCATGTGAACTGGAAGAGTAGGACAACAGCGATAGACGCTGGTAGTTCTTCTACAGAAATAGCGTAGAAGATACCAGTCATACTCATTGTTGTGCCAACTGTTAGTAAGGAAAAGAATTGCTTTTTTGTTACTTTATGACGTGAAACGAAAAGAACGAGCAGAAGAAGCCCGATCCATCCGAAGACATATTGTCCTCCTAATAGTTGATGTGCTGAAAATCCATCAATGAATCCGAGTTTGAAAATAGTTGAAAGTACGCCGTAGCTACAAGCTCCGAATAAAACAAGTAATGAATACTTAAATTTCTCCATGAAAATCCTCCTTTTAAATAATAAAAAACGCCCGCTATCCAAATAAGGATAACGGGCGAACGAAACAGAGTAAGATACTCTACAAAATTCCGCCACTCATACGAAGTATGAATTTGGGGTATGAAATTGTAGTAGGTTTTTTACATTGCTTTTGGGAATACAATAGAACATTTTACACCTTGAGGTGTGTTTTGTATCCCATAAGGAAACTGATGTTTATCTAATATTTGTTTTACAATATATAGTCCAAGGCCACTACCTTGTACTAATCCGTGTTTGCCAGGGTTTGCGCGATAGAATGGCTCAAATAAATGGGCGAGTTTATCCTCATCAATTTGTGAACCTGTATTTAATACTTCTAATGCATAACCGTTTGGCTTTTCATAAAGCTTTATATATACATGCTGATGGTCAATTGTGTAATGAATTGCATTTGAAATAATGTTAAAAATAGCAGTTTGAATAAATTTAGGGTCAGCTAAAATTTGTACATCTTGCTTAATGTTAGATTGAACATTTAATTGCTTTACAGATACAAAGTAATCTACTTTCTTCATAACATCCTCAATAATATTAGTTAATGAGATAACTTTTAAATCAGGTTTAAATTGAGGATTTTGTATTTTGGATAATTCCGACATTTTTTCCGTTAATATGTTAATATCTTGCATCATCTCATAGGAACGTTTTAAATATTTATCTCTATCTTTATAAGCTCCAATTCCGTGAATCATGCCATCTAGTTGTCCCATAACGGCTGCGATTGGTGTTTTTAATTCATGGGATACCATAGACATAAATTCTTTACGAGATTGTTCTAATTGTTGTTCTCTCTTGAGCTCGTTTCTTAAATCTTGATTGCTTGCATGTAAATTCTTCACGATATTTGGAACCTGTGAAGCAGCTACTTGTAAATTAAAATCGGTTTGGTCTGTATTTTTGTTAAGTAGCTTTTTATCTGAGAAATCAAGATTCATAATATCTTTTAAAGCATCGCTCATAAATTGAAAAGGTTTGGCAATTAGTTTCGTATAAATTAAAGATCCGAGTAAAGATAATGCAAGCATTGTCGCACCAATATGTGGAGCTAATTGCTGCAGTGCATCTGCTAATTTTAGATAATCTTGTGTATCATTTGTGTTATTTGCTGCATTTTGTTTATGTAAGGCATCATTAGTAGCGACTTGCTTTTCCGTTTCTGTAAGTGGAGCAGAAGTGCTGTTTTTCCCCGCAATATTTTGGGTATGTTCTTTTGCTTTTACAGTTTGGCTAGGCTGCAAAAGGTGATTTATGGCTGTAGAGAGTGCTTTATAATCTATAATAGAAGATTGGAAATTGGAAATCATGCTCTCTGAAACAGCCTTACTTTGATTCGTTTTACTTTGGTCGTTTTGTTTGTCTGAATCCGCTTGTTCTGTAGACAGCGCTCCATTTTCTTTTGCAAAACGTTCTTTATCGTAGTTTGAAGCTAGAAAATAAATAATTTGATAAAGACAAAGTGATAAAAGAATACAAAATAATAAGGTTTTGATGAAAATATTTTTGGTGATGTTGTCTGTACTACGATTCGATTTTGTAGCCAATGCCTTTCACCGTTTTAATATAAGGAATTCCTAATTTTTTTCTTAAGTTTTTAATATGTGTATCTATAACTCTTACATCACCATAATGTTCATAGCCCCATACCTTATTCAACAAATCACTTCTTGATAATACTTTTCCCCGATTTTGCAGTAAAGTATATAAAATTTCAAATTCTTTTGTTGTCAATTCAATTTGATTACCATGAACATAAGCGGCATAGGCTGTAGAATTTAACATCAATTCATGGAATTGTAGTATAGTTGCAGCTTCTGCTTCCTTTGTTGCTGCCCTTCTTAATACAGCCTCTACACGTTTAATAAATACGGTGTAATGGAACGGTTTCGTAATATAGTCATCAATACCTAACTCAAATCCTTTAATTTCACTTTCTTCATTATGTAAGCCTGTTAACATAATGATCGGTACATCAGATTGTCCTCGCATAATTTTACAAATACTATAGCCATCTATATCTGGTAACATCACATCAAGGAGGACAAGATCGTATGAATTTTTTTGGAAAAGAAGAATACCTTCTGTTCCAGCGCCAACGACATCAACAGTAAAGTTTTGTGCCATTAGAAATTCACGAATCAGTTCTTGTATATCTGGGTTGTCTTCAATCACCAGTATATGCGTCATAGTAACACCTCCTAAATAACGCTTTTTACTGCAATATTCGAATTCATCATTTTTTGGATAACTCAAATTGTTTATACATATAATAAGCCCCCGCTATAAAGTCATCATGAAAGTAGCAAGGGGAATGGTTTAGAGAAACTGAATATTTCAGAATTACATTAGTTCTATTATAGTATGTATTGTAAAATTTATAAAATATTATAACTGTATAATTTTAATATCCATGTTTATCAATGTTTTGATGTTGTTTAACGAAACCTATTCTTATTATATATGTAAATACAGTTGTTTTGCTACTGTAAATGAATAAATAAAATAAGCCAAGATATAAAATTCTTGGCTACACATAAATCTTGTTTTTAGGCTATTTTACAGTGACGGTAGCTTGCTGCTGAATACGCTCAAATAACCAGTGTATATCATTGTTATACATACGAATACAACCAAGTGTTGTCCATTTGCCGATTGCTTGATTATTGTTAGTACCATGAATCGCATAAGTTGTTCCGTAAGTTCCTGCCATGTTTAGTCCGAGCCAACGGTCACCAAGTGGATTACGTGGATCGCCGCCTTTAATTTTTCCTGTATAGTAAGGACGGTTTTTAATTTTATTAACGATTTGAAAAGTACCTTTAGGCGTAGGTGTGGCTGCTTTTCCAGTAGCGACAGTAAAACTCTTTATAAATTGTCCGTTTTGATAATAATCCATTTTATTTAACTGCGTATTCACGATAAGCTGATCGTTTGTTGTAGCTGCCTCAGCATTTGTGAATGGAATAGTTAAAAATCCTAATGATAATAGTGCGCTTAATAATAGTTTTTTCATTATATTCTCCTTTTTGCTATTGTAATAGTCTTACATACAATGAATTTGCAATCCTCGTAATACTTTATTTACATTTTCATCTAATGTTTCAAAGAAGGTAGTAATCTTTGGATTTTGTTTGTTATTTTTATCAATAAGTAATCTTTCATTTAGTAAAAGTTCACCATGTAGTCCAAAACTTTGAACTTGAATATTTAGCTCATCTTCAGTTTCAGAAATAATTGGTAAGAAGTAGTGGAAAGCTTTCGTTGGAATGATGTAACTTTTACCAATCATGCTTTCTTGATTTGAATTAATCCATTTTTTCGTAACAATCTTAATGTTCTTTTTTGAAACGATAAAAGACAGTGTTGTAGATTTTGTTAAACTTACGTCAAATTCACTTGTTTCACATATGTGTAAATTAAAAACGGTTTCATTTTGATGAGATTCAACATTTGTATTAATAAAATCATGCATTTTATAAGCTTCCATTTCTTATTCACCCTTTTTTCAATTTCGAAAAACTACTTATATTTATTCAATTTAATGCTTAGTCATATATTAGTTAAATTTTTCAACAAATTCCGATATAATCTTACAATACGTATATGAAGCTAATATGAAGTTAGTATGAGTTTGTGGTGGTTTTTTATTGAGAACAAAATAAGGTGATTTCTAAGTGTTAAAAACTGGATAAAAATGCATATTAATAGCTCTATTCCGTACGATATATAATTGTTAGCACATCGAAAAGCGATAATGGATAGCAGCAAATAATGAACAGAAAACTTTAGTGTGAGCCTTACAAAAATGTAATAAAAATGTAAGCTATTGTGATAGTTATTTCGACAATTTTTTTATACAATAATAGTAAGAAGTTGTACGTGATTGAAAGGAGAGATGACATGGAATGGGTTCATGAATTATTTCAGCAGTACGGGTACTATGTTGTACTTGTTGGTTTGCTGTTAGAATATATTGCACTTCCGTTTCCGGGAGAGCCAACGTTAGCATATGCGGGGTTTTTAGCACAGAAGGGCGATTTAAGTTTACCGATTTTAATTATCCTATCCTTTATTGGGACAAGTGTAGGAATGACAATTCAATACTTTTTAGGAAATAAATTAGGTATGCCCTTTATTCAAAAGTATGGGAAATACGTATTTTTAACACAAAGAAAAATCGACTTAACAAGAATGTGGTTTGATAAGTATGGATACTTCCTTATTTTTATCGGCTTCTTTATTCCCGGTGTACGTCATTTTACAGGATATTTTGCAGGAATTATTAACTTACCATTCCGTCGTTTTGCAATTACAATTTACTCAGGTGCTCTATTTTGGGTATCATTCTTCTTAATCGGTGGTTACTGGTTAGGTGGCAACTTACATGATATTTTTGGAGTGCTAGAAGGTCATATCGGTAAAATTATTTTTGGAGTGATTGTGATTGTGGCAGTTACGTTAGGCATTCGTTTCCGCAAACAGTTAAAACGAGTATTGTTACAAAACGCAAGTTAATATGAAATCCATTCTATGTCAAAATTTAGGAAGGCAGTGCAAACGCACTGCCTTTTTATTTTATGTTCCAATCTATTTTCAACTTTCCTTTTAATTGATTTCCGCTAACTATAATGTAATAAGTGCCTGTCTTAATTGCTGCGAAATGGTACGTATTAGGGCCAGCTGGAGCTAAATAATTTTCTTCCTCTTGAAATTCACTAGCCATTTTTATGTCCCCTATGTAGCCATTCGAATTATCAGTTCGTGATTCAATAGTGAATTCTAATATGTCACCTCGTTTTAATTTAATTGGGACTTTATGTTCACCACTAAAATGTTGAAAAGATGCTTCGAAAGAGTTATCGGTTTTTGTTTCGACCCATTGTTCTTTTGATGTTCCAACCCTTTCTAGATCTACTAAGTTAATTGTGATAAATATAATAAACATAATGCTTGGTACGAAATACTGTATCCACTTAAATTTTGTTGCTATGACTGTACATAAATAGAAAGAAAGAGAACATACTGCTCCGATTGACCCGAGGAACAAGAACTGTATTAGATCAGCTTCTTTAAATATTAAGAAGGGAAGAAAAAATAAATAGCCGCAAAAAATATAAAGTAATAATATCTTCAGTCTTGTATGTGTTTTTAATTTCAATTTATCTATGCAAATAGAACAAAAAATTGCATATACCGCAAGGACAGGAACAAAGGGAACATATAGTAGTTCTCGTAATCCAGCTAAGAAACTATATAATGTTGGTTGACTAGTTGTTAAGAGAAGCGTGCTAATAAGTAATAATAAAAAGAAAGTCGCTGTAAGTTTAGTAAGAATATAGGAAAAAGTAGATGTTTTATTCATAGGTCACTTCCTTTGTTTAATATTTCACATTCATTATATAGGTTATTTCCATCATAATATATCTTTATTTTTGTCAATTATTAACGTCAAAATGACAATTATAATTGACAAAAATAAGGATATTATTTACAATTTTAATTAAATAAATGAAAAAGAGGGAAGACATGAAGCTTCAAAATCGAGTGAGGGAATTGCGAGCAAAGCATCGTTTATCACAAGGGGATTTAGGGAAAGCGATAGGATCATCACGGCAAACGATTAGTTTAATTGAGCGCGGGGATTATGCACCATCTATTGTATTGTCGCTAAAAATCGCACAAATTTTCAATGTACCGGTGGAGGAAATATTTACGTTAGTGGAGGGGGAAGAGGACGATGAAGAGTAAACTAGGAGAACAATTTGTGAGTTTTTGTAAACTTGTACTAAGTATGGTATTTGGCTTTTTTGCATCGTATATAGCTTTAGATATACTTTCGGATGAGCCGAGAAGATTATCACCACATATATTAGTAGGTGTATGTACTATATTTGGAATCGTAATGATTTATTATGCTTGGAAAAATACACGTATGTTAGCTAAGGCACGTGATGAAGAAGAGAGTGTACAAGGTAGAAAATTAGGAATTGTAATTATGTATTTACGTATAGGGGATATAGTTACGCAGGCATGGTTTGTATATGCAGTTATTACGTGCAGACGTGCATTCATGCATAATGAAAATGTTTCCTTCGCACTTTCGAATATGGTAGCTGCTACTGTCTTTACGATTATTGTAGTGGTTATCGGGATCATGACGAAGAATCGTTATAATAAGCTATACCCTGAACAAGGTGTAACGTATATAGAATCGATGGAGATGTGGAAGAAAAACGCAGATGAAGGATTAAAACATATTGTGCATGAGGCTGGATATAAAGCATATGAATTTACGAATAAAGTATTGGCATATGTATGGTGGGCTGCCGTTATATATACAGCGGTTAGTGATATTGATTTTGTATTAATTGGCTTAATCTCATTTGTTTGGATATTGCATCTTGGAAAATTCATGTACGAAATGCATAGAAAAATGATTTATTAAGGGGAGAAAAAGGTGGATATTTTAAAAAGGCCAGCTGGTTCCATAACGGCGGCGTTAGTTTTGTCCATTTTATACGGAGTAATCCGAACTGAGAAATTAGGAGTAATGTTGGATATATGGACATTATTTGGAATCTTTTTATTAGTGCTAGCTATTCATGAGCTAGGACATGTAGTATTTGGTTTAATAGGTGGTTTGAATTTTAAATTTATGACAGTAGGGCCTATTACTGTTCAAAAAGAGAAGGGGAAAGTACGTATTCGAGAAAATAAATTATGGGCGTACTTCGGAGGCGTGGCAATGTTAATACCGCCTTCTATAGTAACACCGAACCTTTCGAAAAAATGGGCATGGATGACTTTAGGTGGACCAATAACAAGTTTACTATTTGGTATTACTTTTGGTTACATATACATGGTGAGTTATTATCAATATCTGTTATATTTTTCTGTTTTCCATTTTGTAATTTTTGCGGTTACAATCGTACCGATAAAAGGAACGCTTATGAGCGATGGTATGCAATTTCTTATTTTAATTAAAGATGATGAAAAGGCGAAGCAGCATGTATATAACATTCAAGTATCGAGTGAGTTATTTAGTTATAAGAGGCCGAAAGATTGGGATAAGAGATTAGTAAAACTTACCGAAGATAAAATAAAAGAACATAAAAGTATAAGAGAGATCATGAGCGGACTTATGCTTGTCTTCCTTGCCTGGTCGGATCAAAAGGGAATGGAAAGAGCGATACCATATATAGAACAAGTTGCCCAGCTCCCTATAACGAAAGAAAATAAATATTTCGTCAGCAGTTTTCACAGTTGGTATCTTTTATATAAAGCTCTTTATCAGATGGATAGCCTTTCACTGCATGAAGCGAAGGAACATGGGAAGGCCATTACAAAAGTGGACTTACATGGGTATTATCGCACACAAGGAATTGTTAAATATTTAGAGGGCGATATGGAAGCGTCCCACACTTATATGAGGAAAGCAGACAAAGAATTAAAGAGTGCCGAGAAGAGTGAAATAGGATATTTACAATTAGAGAGAGAATGGTTTGAGCAGCTGAAAGAGAGGGTATCTTACGAGGGGTGAGGTATCCTCTTTTTTCTATGTCGTCTTATGCCGTTCCATAAAAAGTCTGAGGCGAGTAAAATAAGATAAGCAGAGCAAAGCTTGGAGGAATTCTAGATGGAAATTTTAACGATTATTTTAATAGTCTTGCTCATTTATGCTGTTTTCAAAGTAGCGTATGTAGCATTAAAGATACTCGCGATCTTATTAATTATCTTTTTAATCGTAGAGTTCGGCAGTAAGTTGCTTGGGGGATAGGGTATGTTCTACGTTTTGAGTGTCGAAGGATGTCGGTAAGTCGATATGTTGTGTCGAATCGTCGATATAATGAAAAAATCGTTGATATAAGTGGAGAAATCGCCGATATATTTGAAAAATCGTTGATATATTTTAGTGAATACTAAGTGGGGTATGTGGAAAAGAAGTTGCCGTGAGGGTAGCTTCTTTTTATTGTGGTGACGGGATCTGCAAAACAACATAAAAAAAGCTGGAAGAATCCTTCCAGCTTACGAGTTACTTTCAATTTGGCGACCGTTTTCTTCTTCATTGTCTTGTAAAAGGTTGAATACGTCTGCTAGGCAGAATGCAATGAACCAAGTCCATAGACCGTGGAAGAAAGCTGAGCTTAATTGAAGTGGTAATGTATAGTTAGTCAGTGAGTAGGAGATACATCCGCCAACGATTCCGATCATTGTTAATAACATTGTTTTTTGCGCATTTTCTTCTGGATTGAAGAGGAAGAAAATGTATCCACCTAAAATTGAAGCGCTTACAAGCGTTTCGATTCCATTAAAAATGATATTCTCTCCAAGCTGAGTGTTTGTCCAGAAGCAGATCGTTCCGCCGATAATAGCAAACAGGACAGCTATTGTATATCTTATATATTGATTCATATGTTCATCTCCTTATGTAATAAGATGATTTGGAAGTCAAAAAGGTAGGTATAGTATATTGAAGTGAGTTTTAGTTGTACGTATCTTTTTATAAAAAGATCATTGAAGAGTGATCGGTTGTTTAAACCGTTACGTGTATGGTGTCTGAAATATACCCGACTGCTCGTTTCTTTTTGTTTGTAAAATTAGAGAAACTTCCAAGTCTATATACTCTTTTTTTGTGAGTCTGTTTTCATTATAACACATTTAGGGTCACAATAATAGAATTATCTGATTTTGTAATAAGTGTAAAAAATAAAAAGCGCAAGGAAATACCACTAACAATGCAGTTTAGTGGAAGAAGGATTTTAATTTATTATGATGAAATATGTAATCAAGGTGAAATCTAAGAAGGAGGCTTACATACTATAAAAAATGTTTTGTAGCATGAATGTAAGGGAGGAGAGCTAACTTGGAGATCACAACAGAAAGATTAATAATTAGACCTTTTAAGAGTACGGATTTACAGGATGTATTTGCTATTTATAATAATGATGATACATGTAAGTTCCTATTACATAATAAGTGGACTCATGAAGATATGCAGAAAAAATTTAATAAGAAGCTAGCAAATAATGTACTTACTAAAGAATCAATATTAAGTTTGGCAGTTATATACAAGACTAAAGTAATTGGTGATTTATCCGTATGGTACACAAATATGAAAGACACTGTTGAGATTGGTTATAGTTTTTCAAATGAAGTAGCTGGGAGAGGTTTGGCAACAGAAGCAGTAAATAGTTTGGTATTTAAATTATTTAATGAATTTAATGTACATCGTATACAAGCTAATCTTGATGCACGTAATACAGCTTCAAAAAAATTGTGTGAACGAATAGGCATGAGAAAGGAAGCCCATTTCATACAAGATTTTTGGAATAAAAATGAATGGACAGATAGTATCGTATATGGAATGCTATCCTCCGATTTGTTGTAATAAACTTCGTGATTTTATTATGTTAAAGGGTGCGTTAGTTGAATAACAAAGGGCATAACATATTATATATGACTAATATGTTATGCCCTTTAATGTATTAACCTTTTTTATATGCGTTTGAAACGGCCGACAATTTCAACTGTTTCAGTAATGTTCATGAATGCTTTGTTATCCACTTGACGGATAATACGTTTCATTTCGCCTAACTCATAGCGAGTCACGACAGTGTAAATCATTTTTTTCTTATGGTTTGTATAGCCGCCGACAGCATCTACCATTGTCACCCCGCGTATGCCGTGATGCAATAGTGCGCTTTTTATTTCCTCGCCTTTTTCTGTAACTGTCATTATCGTTAATTTAATATGTTTCGTATGCACAGCATCGATAACTTTGCTGACTACAAACCGGCTAATTAACGTATAAAGCGTAATATCCCATCCGAAAATAAATCCTGCTGCAACAAGTAAGATTAAGTTGAATCCAAAGATGATTGCTCCAATTGAAATATCTCGATGTTTTGCTACAATCAATCCAACAACATCAAAGCCACCTGTTGAAGAAGCAAATCGGAATATGATTCCGGAAGCTGCTCCGCAGATTACACCACCGAATACAGAAGACAGTAAAATATCGTCTGAAACTTGGTGTACAGGGATAATGTTCATCGCTAACGATGATACAGCTACAAAGTACGCTGTTAAAAAGGTTGTCTTCTTGCCTAAGTAAAAGTGACTTAAAATAAGAAGAGGAATGTTTAGTAAAAAGATAAGTGCACCGATATTGTAGTGCATTAAATAACCGATAATCATCCCTACACCAGCAAATCCACCGCTAATCATGTTATGCGGGATAAAGAACATATTCATAGAAATTGCATACAAAATAGAGGCTACGAAAATAACAACCAACTGTATGATAAATTCTAAGTGGAATGTTTTAGCTGCTGGGAAGGATAAAAAGGCGGTGTCGGGAACGTAATCGGCGTCTCCTAGTTGACCCATAGTATGTTTCATCTCCATATTCATTTTTGATTACAAGAAGAGAATAAAGGTTTTTTCAAAAACTGGCAATAGTTTTATTATAATGCGAAAATTTTATAAATTTCTAACAAATTAAACCTATACAAGGATACGTGTGAATATACTAAAGAAAGCGAATACATTGGTTTTCTAGCATAGTTTTCTTGAGAAAATATGCAAAATACTTTTTTGACGATAAAAGGAAATAGAGAATGTTTGCCCGATGTGCTAAAATGACCTTATTAAGGATGTGAAGCGATGGAATTTTTATTGCAGGATGCAATTCTATATATATCGTTTGTAACGACAGCGCTTTGTTTATTAGAAGTTTTCTTCCTTGCTAACGTTTCTCGCTTTGTGCGTCAGCAAGCATCAAGTGGTAGACAAAGAGCCTTTAAACTAGTTAATACGTGTGAAGAGGGTACTGGTAATGTAACACTTTTCTCTATTTTTTATAAATATGGAATGATTCGTTCTGTGCGCAGACAAGAATCCAGTGAAGAGAATGACGAGGTCGGTCCGTATACACCAATGTTTCGCTAAATAATTACGAAACATTGGAGGAATGAACATGTTAAAATCATACCGAGCTGTGCTCGTTAGTTTATCATTATTACTTGTTTTTGTTTTATCTGGTTGCAGTAATGCAGCCCCAATTGATGCACATAGTACGGGAATTTGGGATCATTATTTCGTATATCCAATCTCGTTTATGATTCAATTTGTTGCTCATCACATACCGGGAGCTAGCTTCGGGATTGCTATCATTATTATGACGCTCGTTATTCGTTCAGCCATGATTCCATTAGCTGTTTCACAATATCGTAGTCAAGCGAAAATGAAGAAAATGCAACCTGAACTGCAGAAGCTGAAACAAAAATACGGTGATGTGGGTAAAGATCTTGAAAAACAAAAGCAGTATCAAAAGGAAATGTCGGAACTAATGAAATCAGGCGGTTGGAATCCACTAGCTGGTTGCTGGCCACTATTAATACAAATGCCGATTTTCTCTGCTTTGTATTATGCGATTAGCCGAACAGAAGAGATTCGTACATCGTCATTTTTATGGGTGAACTTAGGACATGCAGATCCTTATCATATATTACCGATTATCGCAGCGTTAACGACATTTATTCAGATGAAAGTTTTCCAATCTAATATTACACCTGGAGAACAAGTACAGATGCTGAAAGTGCAGCAAATTATGATGCCAGCAATGATTCTATTTATGGGATTTGCGGCGCCATCAGGACTTGTGTTGTACTGGATAACGGGTAATTTATTTACAATGACACAAACAATTGTATTAAGAAGAATAATGGAACGTGAAGAATTACAATTACAAAAAGTTTAGAACAACGCCGCTCGGGATGAGCGGCGTTTTTTTGTTAAGTCGTTAAGGAAATGTTAAGAAACCAACATTACTATAGGAATTGTATACGAAAGTGTACATGCTTTAGAAATATGAAGGAGGAAATTTCCTATGAAGAAGAAAACAGTTGGGTATTTAGCGATTGCAGGTGCTTTATCATTCGGAATCATTGGAGGAGTCGGTATTCCGGCATTCGCGGCAACGAATACTCAAGCAGCTGAGCAGTCTACAAAAACGGCGAAAAAAGATTTAGATGACGCTACAAAACAAAAAGTAAAAACGATTATGGACGATACAAAGAAACAGTTGGGGGAGCTAGGTGTAAAGCTTCCAGAGAAAGAAAAACGTAAAGATATGTTCGCTAACTTAGACGAAGCAACAAAAGAAAAAGCGAAATCAATCTTAGAACAAGAAAAGTCCGGAAAATTAACACGTGAACAAGCAAAAGAAGAATTAACAAAACTAGGCGTGAAGTTCCCGGAAAAGGGTAAACATGGAGATATGTTTGCTAACTTAGACGAAGCAACAAAAGAAAAAGCAAAGTCTATTTTTGAACAAGAAAAGTCCGGGAAATTAACTCATGAGCAAGCAAAAGAAGAATTAACAAAGCTAGGTGTGAAATTCCTAGAGAAAGGTAAGCGTAAAGACATGCTTGCTAACTTAGACGAAGCAACAAAAGAAAAAGCAAAGTCTATTTTTGGACAAGAAAAATCCGGGAAATTAACTCATGAGCAAGCAAAAGAAGAATTAATAAAGCTAGGTGTGAAACTCCCAGAGAAAGAGAAGCATGAAGACATCTTTGCGGGATTAGATGAGGCAACAAAAACAAAAGCAAAAGCGATTTTAGACAATGAAAAGAAACAATTAGAGGTGTTGAATGTGGATCTTCCGCACCATAAATTTTTTATGAAAAAAGATGAGAAATAATTGAGTGAAGTCGTATCTTTCGTGTGGGCAACCGAAAGGTACGTGAGAGGACCGATTTCTGTTAGCAGAAATCGGTCCCTTTTAATGATTCAATAAAATTTTTTTCATTGTTAGTATGTATCCAAAGACGCAGTAGAAGATTGCAAAACCGATAAACACTTCCGTATAGTGGTATTTACCTAATACGTAGAAGGAAGCAGTTGGTATAATAGCTACCGCTAAAATGCTATAACCAGGATACTTATGCCGATACATGATAGCGAATAGAACAGAAAGAAACGTAGCGATAATACAAAAAACAGCAATCATTATTCGTGCACCTCCTATATAGACTATACAATTTTTAGGGAATTAGAGAAGTGTCGTAACTTCTGTTATAATATAAGAAGAGAAATATTTCATATGTTATATAAAAAAATATATTGATTTTTTCTAACAATTCAATATAATGAACAATAACTACAAAATTCGACATCAAGAAGTGATGATGAGGACATGATCAATTTTTTACGATTCTCAGAGAGGGAAGCCTTTGGCTGTGAGCTTCCTAATACGGAAAAATGGATTACCACCTCTGAACTGCAGCAGTGAACGGATACCTAGTAATTGCTTGCCGGCAAAAACCGTTATTTAGACTTGAGAAATTGGTGAAGTGTGTTACTTTACGAATTGAAACAAGGGTGGAACCACGAATATAACACTCGTCCCTTTTTTAGGGAGGAGTGTTTTTTTATTTCATTTTTGCATCACACTAGAATTGGAAGGAGGATACGCAGCATGCATCATGATGAGAAGAACAAAATTGGTTTAACAGTAGCACTTTCTATCGTAGTAGGAACGATTATTGGATCTGGTGTGTTTATGAAGCCAGGGAGCGTATTAGATTACTCAGGGAGTTCTAATATGGCGATTCTTGCTTGGGTAATTGGTGGTCTGTTGACGTTAGCAAGTGGTTTAACAGTAGCTGAAATTGGAGCGCAAATCCCGAAAAATGGTGGGTTGTATACGTATTTAGAGGAGATTTACGGAAGCTTTTGGGGATATTTATCAGGCTGGATGCAAACGATTGTTTATGGACCAGCTATTATTGGAACATTAGGGTTGTACTTTAGTTCTTTAATGATTAATTTTTTCTATTTAGATAAAGTATGGAATTTACCAATTGCTATTGGAACAGTTGTGTTCCTTGGCGTTGTAAATAGTATGGGAACAAAATATGGAGGTATCGTCCAAACGGTTACGACAATTGGGAAGATGATTCCGATCGTATTAATTGTTGTGTTAGGTTTTTGGAAAGGGAATAGCGATATCTTTAATGTAGTTGTGCCGATATCAGAAAATCAAAGTATCGGTATGGCAATTTTAGCAACATTATTTGCTTATGACGGCTGGATTCTACTTGCTTCGATTGGCGGAGAAATGAAGAATCCAACAAAGTTATTACCGAAAGCGATGACAGTTGGGATTTTAATTGTAACGGCTGCTTACGTACTAATTAACTTGGCATTATTAAATGTGTTACCAGCAGCTAAAATCGTAGACCTTGGAGAAAATGCAACAGCAACAGCTGCGGGCATGTTACTTGGAGAATATGGCGGGAAAATTATTAGTATTGGTATTATCGTTTCTATTTTCGGTTGTTTAAATGGAAAGATTTTAACGTTCCCACGTATTCCGATGTCGATGGCAGAGCGTGGACACCTTCCGTTTTCTAAGTTTATCGCAAAGGAAAGTCCAAGATTTAAAACACCAGCAAATGCGATTACTGTTGAAATCATTTTAGGAATTATTTTAATGGTTATTAGTGATCCGAATAAGCTATCTGAGATTTCCGTATTCATTATTTATATTTTCTATGTAATGACGTTTATTGGTGTCTTCATTTTAAGAAAACGTAACAAGAATAAAGAGCGTGCATACAGTGTACCGCTATTCCCAATTGTACCAATCGTTGCGATTTTAGGATCATTGTTTGTACTTGGAAGTGCGATTATTAATGATCCGGTAAGTTGTTTCTTATCAATTGGAATTGTCTTTACTGGACTGCCGGTGTATTGGTATTTAAATAAGAAGAACAAAACTAGTGTTTAATAATTAGAAGGCAGGCGTATGATACGCCTGTTTTTTTATTGTAAAAAAATTGTACTTGTGTTCAATTTCTTTTTTGGTTACTATAGTAGTAGTAACCGAAAAGAAAGCGTGGGGAAAGACTTGAATTTTCGTGTGTATATTTTAGCTATCGCGGCTTTCGTAGTCGGAACGGTTGAGCTAATTATAGGAGGAACGCTCGATCTAGTTGCCAATGATTTAGGAGTATCTATTAGTGCAGCTGGTCAGCTTATAACAATATTTTCAGTAGTATTTGCTTTATCAGGTCCGGTTTTATTAGCGGTAACTGGAAAATTTGAAAGAAAAAGATTATACATTGGGGCATTATCAATTTTCTTAATCGGAAATATTATTTCAGCATTTAGTGTGAATTACGGGATGTTAATGTTCTCAAGGGTTGTTTGTGCAGCGAGTGGTTCGCTTATTATTGCACTGTCAGTAACACTTGCTTCTAGTGTTGTAGAACCGCATTTTCGTGCGCGTGCCATTGGAATCATTTTCATGGGAATTAGTGGATCACTTGTACTTGGAGTACCACTTGGACTTGTACTCGGAAATGCATATGGATGGCGTGCACCATTTGTATTAATTTCGGTATTAACAGTTATAGCAATCGCTTGTATTTCATTATTCTTAACGAAAGTACCACTGACATCAGTGTTATCAATAAGAGAACAAATTGCTACGTTAAAAGATAAGAAAATCGTAAGTGCACAGTTAACATCATTCTTATTTTTAACGGGTCATTTAACACTATATGCATATTTAACACCATTTTTAAAAGATGTGATGCATGTTGAAGCAGATTGGATTAGTGTATTTTACTTCATTTTCGGAATTGCAGCAGTACTTGGAGGCGGCCTTGGGGGCTTGCTTGCTGATAAATGGGGATCGAAGAAAAGTATTATTTCAATTATTATCGTATTTGCGTGTGCGATCTTCATATTGCCAATGATGACATTCTCATTCCCACTGTTCATTATTATGATGGGACTTTGGAGTATGCTGAGCTGGGCTATTTCACCAGCACAACAAAACTATTTAATTGAAATTGCACCAGAATCAGCTGGTATTCAGCAAAGTTTAAATAACTCTGCCCTTCACTTAGGAATTGCGCTCGGTTCAACAGTAGGCGGAGTTGTTATTGAAAAATCATCTGTTATATATAATGCTTGGGTAGGAGGCGGCTTTATTATATTAGCACTACTTTGTGCAATTTTCTCGATTACGAGAGGACGTTCTGCTCAGTTTGCAAAAGAAGAATCTATCGTTTGATAGGTTCTTTTTTATTTGTAAAAAATTGCAGGTTTTAGTAGGTGGATGGAGAAAGTTGTATGTAGCGAGGTGATGGAGAATGATGTCTAATTTCTCGGTATTTGGCATGATAATTGCTCTACTACCGATATTGATAGTTGTTGTTGTATTAAGGTGGGTCCGTTTCATCTATCAAAATTCAGAGAAACAAGTGGAGCAAAATGAGAAAATTATTGAGCTGTTGACGGAGATAAAGGAAAAAGATAAGTAATATGTATTCGTTTAAAATTTGTTTCTCGTAAGTTATGAAGGCACTTATAAAGTGCTTTTTTATCATGTTTGAAAATTTAAAATATGTAATGTCCATTTGTCAATAGCAGCATGAGAACAAACAATTTTAATGTTGCTTATTACTTTGAAACTTTCTCAACAATTCGACAAGATACTACAAAAAAACCACCTATTCTCTTTTTTTCACTATAAGTACAATGAAACAGTAAGATTGCTTCATGTAGAAATTTATATATGGTGGTGGAGAGAATGAAACGAAAGATGGTAGGTAAATGGTTTAGTTTTTTAAGCGCTCTTATTATTTTATTAGGAATTGCAATGCCGCAAGTGAAGGCAGAAGTAATGAACAGAGAAACATATAAAATGGATTGGAGTTATAGTAAGTCGAAACAGCGTGAAATAAAGACAGAAATAATTAAAACGGCTTCGGGTAGTATTGCGTATTGTTTAACGCCTGATTTACGTTCTCCAAATGGAGATGATTTGCCTGAGATGGGGAAATCATCTGATGCCGTATATCGTGTTTTATTAAATGGATATCCTCAAAAAAGCCCATCTGAATTAGGGGTAGCGACAGTAGAAGAGGCGCATTATGCTACACAATTAGCGGTATGGATTGCAGCAAATGAATTAACGGAAGAAGATTTAGTTGCAAAAAATGAACGAGTACATAATCTTATGAAGCGTTTAGTAGAAGCTTCAAAAAAAGAAACTGGATCACAAGATATATTTTTTAAAGTTAATCCTGTAGATCCACAAACTGCTACACAAAAAGGTAATTATTTAGAAACAGGATTTTATGCAGTGCAAACAAATGCGGTTTCTGGCTCTTATACAATTCTTCCTGAAAACGCTCCTAAAGGGCTTCGAATTGTAAATGAAAGTGGAGAAGGGAAAAGTACATTATCAATTAATGAAAAATTCAAAATTTTAATCCCGAAAGATACGAGTAGTGGTAATTTTAAAATGAAAGTGAAGTCTACTTTAACAAATTTACAAGCAATAGCTTTTAAAGGATCAGAAAAAGTTCAAAATACAACGGTATTGTTACAAAGAAATAGTGAGAAAATCAGTACAGGTTTAGTTGTAAATTGGGAATCAGTAGGCTCTTTAAAGATTGTGAAATTAGGAGAAAAAAAGGAATTATTAAAAGGAGCGGTGTTTGAAGTTTCTAATGAAAACTTTAAACAAAATGTCACGACTAATGATAAGGGGATTGCGGAGCTAGGGAATCTTCCAATCGGTATATATAGCGTCAAAGAAATTCAAGCGCCAGCTGGATATGTGTTAGACGGAAGTATTAAAAAAATTGAAGTGAAAACTGGTGAAACTGCTATATTAGAGTTGAAAAATGAAAATATAAAAGGTGAACTAGAAATAACGAAAGTAAATATAGCGGATGGGAATACAAAATTACCAAATGCAGAGTTTACAATCTACAACGAACAAGGGAAAGAAGTAGTAAAAGGGAAAACGGATGAAAAAGGTGTAGCGAAATTTAAACTACCATACGGAAAGTACACGTATAAAGAAACGATAGCACCGAATGGATATGTAATAAGTGAAGAGACGTTTGCATTTGAAATAAAAGAGAATGGAGAAATTATTAAACATATCGTTCAAGATAAGAAAGTAGAAGGTGAACTAGAAATAACGAAAGTAAATATAGCGGATGGGAATACAAAATTACCAAATGCAGAGTTTACAATCTACAACGAACAAGGGAAAGAAGTAGTAAAAGGGAAAACGGATGAAAAAGGTGTAGCGAAATTTAAACTACCATACGGAAAGTACACGTATAAAGAAACGATAGCACCGAATGGATATGTAATAAGTGAAGAGACGTTTGCATTTGAAATAAAAGAGAATGGAGAAATTATTAAACATATCGTTCAAGATAAGAAAGTAGAAGGTGATTTAGAAATAACGAAAGTAGATGTAGCGGATGGGAATACGAAACTGCCAAATGCAGAGTTTACAATCTACAACGAACAAGGGAAAGAAGTAGTAAAAGGGAAAACGGATGAAAAAGGTGTAGCGAAATTTAAACTACCATACGGAAAGTACACGTATAAAGAAACAATAGCACCGAATGGATATGTAATAAATGAAGAGACATTTGCATTTGAAATAAAAGAGAATGGAGAAATTATTAAACATATTGTGAAAAATAAGAAAGAAGAAAAGGCATCACTTCCTTCTAAGCCAAATAAGCCAACACCGAGTGGAGAAGTGAAACCTTCCGCTGATGTGAAGCCGATGCAACAACATAATACTCATAATGAAGTGCGTTTACCAGCTACTGGCGGCGTCGGCAATGAATTTACGGCTTTATTCGTTTTAGGAATTGGTTTTATTATTGCGGGTGCTTATGTGTTAAGGATGAAAAATAGAAAAGAAATGTAGAAAAAAACGCCTTGTAATAGAGGCGTTTTTTTAGTATCTTAACTTCCTCAACAAACTCTTAATTTCCTCATCTTGCATGAAGAGATCCAGATGCTTTTCTGTAATTTTTGCAAGTGCAACGTCGTGATAAAAAAATTCTGTAAAGAACTTTACGAAAGGTTGCGACATTGTTTTCATCGCTTGCCATGACTCTTGCTCTACACCAGCAAATAAAATTTCGCGGTCGTCAACGATCAGTAGTAAGTATCGCTCTAGCGCGTTAGGCTCTTCGGCTGGGATTAGAAAATGCATGTTTTCTAAGTCTGTTTCTACTTTTCCAACTATAAGGGACTCGAGTTTGACGCCTTGTTTTGCTTTTTCTTCTAGTGAAGGAAGGTACTCTGAAAGAGTGTCATTCCAAGCTGAAATGCGAATTGATTCTTTTGCACTTTCGATCAGTTCTTTACTTTGAACTCGAATAGAAGATTGCATTTTTAAGCTCCACACACGGTCATCTGTAAATGATTTTTTTGATATATTCGTTTCTAATTCTTTAATGTTTGATTGAAATTCTGTCGTTAATTTTTCAATTGCGAGCTTGAGTGGTAATGCTGTATACAATTTTTTCTTTTCTGAAACAGAATCCATTACCATTCCTTTATCAATCAGGCGTGCTAGCACTTCATATATTTTTGCTTTTGGAACACCAGAGTGTTTCACAATCGTTGTAGCATCTAATGGTTCGTTGCTTGATACGACAACTTCATAAGCTTGGCTTTCATATTGTGAGAAACCGAATTTTTGTAACATAGTTCCCTCCGAACGAATGAGATTATATAGTTTAAGGATAATGAACTATTTGTTTTTGCACAAGTGGTAGTAGGTTGTCTACTCAAATTGAGATGAGAATTAATTTCAATTTTTTAATTTTATCCATTATACTTAATATAATGATTAATGCGATTACAATACAACGAGAAGGGATGCTTGGGGGAAGATGTTAAGAAGTTTACGTTTAAAAATTGCGGTAGTATTTTCGGTACTTATTTCTATGATGTTTGTAATATTAGGTACAGCTATGTATCAATTACAGAAAGAGAAGGAAGTGCGCTCCTTAGACCAGTATTCTCAAAATACGATGGATCTTGTGACAGAGCAGTTAAATGCATTTATGCAGCGAATTGAAGAAGATATAGGTCATTATGGAAGCCATGATGATATTCAAAACATGTTACAAGATGGAGTGACTCCAGAAGAGGAAAGTTTTATTTTAAAAGAGTTTTTAAGATTTAAAAATAATCATCCTGATATTTTGGATGTATACATTGGAACGAAAGATAAAAAAACGTTGAGCGCAAATCTCGCTGACGGAGGAACAGTACCGGAAGGATATGATCCAACAAGTCGTCAATGGTATAAAGCATCAGAAGCCGATACGAAATCGATTATTTGGGGACAACCACAATATGAAATCGCGACAGGCAAGTTAAGTATTGGAGTTTCAAAAGCTATTGTCGGACAAGATGGTTCTGTATTAGGAGTAGTAGCAATGGATGTATCATTAGGAACAATTCAAAAGCTACTCCATAATATTCAATATAATAATGGTGGAGAAATGTTTATCGTAAATGATAAAAATATTGCCATTGTATATCCAGGGGAAGTAGGAAAAGATGTTTCAAAAGAATCACTTGTAAAAAGTTTAAATAAAGATGAAACAAAATTTGCGGTGACGACATTAGGCGGGAAAGATGTAGTAGCCTATAGTCAACTGTTTGATAAGATGAAATGGAAAATAGGAATTTTTTATCCGAAAGAAACGATTGATGGGCTATTAAATAGTATGAGAAATACAGTCCTTATAATGGCATGTATTAGTTTATTAGTTGGAATCGCAGCTTCATACTTGTTCTCAAGAAGATTAGCAAGACCACTGCAACTATTAACGAATCACGTTCAAAAAGTCGCAGAAGGTGATTTAACGTTGCAAATGAAAGTGACAAGTAAGGATGAAGTTGGAGAACTGACAAATCATTTTAATCATATGGTTGAGCAAATGAATGAAATGGTAAGTAAAATTAAAAATAGTGTATCAACAGTGCAACAATCAACGAATAATCTACATTATTTAACGAATGAAACTGTAGCCGCTAGTAGAGAAGTGTCAGGTGCAATGGATGATGTGAGCGGAGGAGCGTCCACTCTTGCTAATAGTGTAGATGAAGTTTCAGAGCAGCTCGAGAATATGGCAGAGTCAGTGGAACAAATGAATAACTCTGTTGGGGAAATAAAAGGTGTGGCTGGCAAAGCTGAAGAGGCATCTAAGCAAGGATTAAATACGATGCGTAATTTAGTTCGTACAAGGGGCCAATCATCTTCGATTGTTGTGCATACAGAGGAAGCATCCGGAAAGTTAGAGCAAAGAGTTGGATCGATTCAAAATGTAGTAGAGCTTATAAAAGGTATTTCGGATCAAACGAATTTACTTGCTTTAAATGCTTCGATTGAGGCGGCGCGTGCAGGGGAACAAGGTAAAGGCTTTGCTGTTGTTGCCGAAGAAGTTCGAAAGTTAGCGGAACAATCGAAAGAGGCGACAGGAGAAATCGCAACGATGATTGGCGATGTACAAGTAGAGGTAAAACGAGTTGTAGAGGTTGTAAGTAAATTAAAAGATATTGCAGATATACAAAATAAAGTTACGACAGAGGCAGAAACGGAATTCCGCACAATTATGTCAGTTGTAAATACAATTAGTACTTCAGTCGAACAAATTGTAGAAGAGGTACATAACATCGGTTACGAGCAAGGAGAAATTACAACGGTAATGCATACAATTGCTAGTACAAGTCAAGAAAGCGCAGCTGTTTCGGAAGAAGTAAATGCTGCAACTGAATCTCAAGTGAATCATCTAGAAAAGGTAGCTCATACGATGGAAAGCTTGACGGAGCATATGAGAGACTTAGAAAGATTGGTTGAGCAATTTAAAATAGAGGAATAACAAATTAGTAAAATGATGCGTATTTCGGTAAAATAGACAATGGATATATAAGAAGCAATTTATAGGAGGAAGACTACTATGGCAATTGTTGACGTATCGATTATTCCAGTAGGAACGGGTAATCCAAGTGTTAGTGAATATGTAGCAGAAGTACAAAAGGTGCTAGAGAAAAATGCAGATCGCGTGAAGTATCAATTAACACCAATGAATACAGTAATTGAAGGAGATCTTCCTGTCATTCTAGAAGTAATTCAACAAATGCATGAAGTTCCATATACGAAAGGTGCACAGCGCGTTGCAACAACAATTCGTATCGATGATCGTCGTGATAAAGTAAGCACAATGGAGAAAAAATTAAACTCTGTTCGATCAAAATTATAAGGAAAAGCAGCGATTTTCGCTGCTTTTTTCATATAGGAGGTAAATAAGATGAATGAAAAGTTTAACGAGCAATTTGACGGATTACTAGAAAAATACACGGAACTATTACTTGGAGAGAGCAATGAAGAGAGAAAAGAACAGGTACAGAAGTGGGCGCTTTATTCTTATATTGCAAAGACGATGCCAGCTTTAGTGAAGCACTGGAATGAGACGTATCCCGATGCAAAAGAAGAGATGGTACAGTTAATTACAGATATTAAAAAGCTGAATGAAGAGAAGCGAAATGAACAGTGAGAAGGCTTGAGGTAATGCTACATCAAGTTTTCTGTATTAATATCCTCATATAATTTACATGGAATATAAAGGGTTTTATAAGCATGTCGAATATTTTCGACATGCCTATTTTTTGCTTAGTAAACCCGTTTTTTCTAAATGTCGAAAAATATTCCCTTCATATTAAGAAGCGAGAATATAGGGTTTTAAATGTTTTTATAGTATTTTATAAATTATCTAAATAATTATTTGTATCCAATAATTTTAAACAGTGATATAATTTCGAAGAGGGGTAAAAAACAGATAAATCAAGTCATAGGGGTGAATTACATGGAACAATTAATGCGAAATTCGTTTCTTTTCTTATCTAAAAATAAAGCGCTAACAAAACTGGCTAAAAAGTACGGTTTACGCTTTGGTGCAGGTCGCTTTGTCGCAGGGGAGACAATTGAATTAGCGACAGCAGCTATTAAACAATTGAACAAGCAAGGACTTTGTGTAACAATCGATTATTTAGGGGAATTCGTTGATAATGAAGCGGAAGCAAATGAAATGGCTAACCAATCGATTGAAGCAATCCGTGCAATTGGAAGAGAAGGTCTTGATTCGCAGCTTTCTTTAAAGATGACTTCTATGGGATTAGATATCTCTGATGAAATCGTAATGAACAATATGCGCCGTATTTTAGAGGCTGCAAAAGAAAATGGTGTGTTTGTTACCATTGATATGGAAGACTATACACGCTGCGGAAAGACAATTGATATCTTTAAACAGTTAAAATCTGAGTACGATAATATTGGTACAGTTATTCAAGCTTACTTATATCGTACAGAAAAAGATATGGAAGAATTAAATGCTTATAGTCCTAATTTACGTCTTGTAAAAGGAGCTTATAAAGAACCTGAAGAGGTAGCGTTCCCGGAGAAGAAAGATGTAGATGATAACTATAAAAAAATTATTAAAATGCACTTATTAAATGGAAATTATACTGCAATTGCTTCACATGACGAAGCGATTATTGAATATACGAAAAAACTTGCCGAAGAACACAATATTCCAAGAGACCAATTTGAATTCCAGATGTTATATGGTATTCGTAATGAGCGTCAACTTGAGCTAGTAAAAGAAGGTTACAAAATGCGTGTTTATGTGCCTTATGGAAACGACTGGTATGGCTACTTCATGCGTCGTTTAGCAGAGCGTCCAGCAAACGTTGCGTTCGTGTTAAAAGGTATGGTTAAAAAATAACCAAGGAGAAAATACTCCTTGGTTATTTTAATTGCTGAAATGCATAATGTGCCATTTTCTTCGTATCAGGATATAGCTGTGTGCGAGTAGAAGATAATACAACATTAATGACGCGTTTACCGTCTTTTTCATCCACTGTTACGACCGTATATTTTCCGAGTGCTGATAGACCGCTTTTACTTCCAATTGCATATGGATCGTCATATAGTTCTTCTCGTCCATAGTTTGCGATGTTTGGAGATCGTTCTGAAGTATGTAGAGTTGTACGTGTTGAATTCATATATTCTAAAACAACTGGGTACTTTAATGCTTCTTTCGTAATCATAGCAATGTCATATGGCGATACTTTATTTCCAAGTGCATCAGCACCACTTGCGTTTTTGAAAGTCGCATGCTTTGTACCAAGTTCCTTCGCTCTTGCATTCATCATTTTTACAAATTCATTTTTTGATCCTGCGATATGTTCTGCAATGGATTCAGCTATCGGGTCTGCACTAATGATAAGCATAAGCTTTAATGCCTCATCCCGTTTTAACTTTTCCCCGGCACGAAGTTTAATTTTCTTACTTTGACTTTCTGTTTTAATTGCGTTCTCTGTAACTGTAATTTCTTCATTTTCTTTTACATTCTCTAGTAAGAGTAAGGTAGTCATCATTTTCCCTATACTAGCCGGATAAGAGCGTTCGTCTTCCCGTTTCCCATACAAAATTTCACCTGTGTCTGCATCGATTGTAATGCCATATTGCCCAGTAATGTTAGGTTGATCCGCTCTTACAGCTTGTTGCCTTTGTGCATAAGAGAAGAAAATCATCCCTGTAAATAGTGTAGCAATCATTACAATCATAACTATTGTTCGTTTCATCATCGTTCCCTCTTTTGTTTTCCATATGTACAAATAAATTGGGCAGAAAAAGCAGCCATTACCCATTATGCCACGTTTTCTGCCCAAAAATATACCGTTATTTTTCGCCCATATTATGCTTCTTATATTGTTGGTTATTACCTTGACGGCCCTTTTCCACACCGTGATTATGAGGACCTGCATTTCCAGTTACGCTTGCTGCGCTAATTCCAGCCTTTGAAGGGTTCTTCTTAAGTTTTGCCATATATATTCCTCCAGTTTCGTCAGATTATAAAAAGGAAAAGTGCATTTTAATGAAGAAAATACACATGTATAGCATAGCCAAATGAAAGAAATATATTTATTTCAGAAAATTTTATCAATAAATATATTGCGAAAATTCAAACTGTATCATATATTTATTAGTAGAGGCTCACTCATTGATTGCGACTTATGTCGAAAAATTGAATGAGCATTCATTCAAGAATAGGGGGAGAAATGGATGTTCCAAATTAAAAAGGCTGCTGTTCTAGGTTCAGGCGTAATGGGTTCAGGGATTGCGGCACACTTAGCTAATATTGGTATTCCGACATTATTGCTTGATATTGTACCACCTGCGCTAACAAAAGAAGAGGAAGCGAAGGGACTTACATTAGAACATAAAAGTGTGAGAAATCGTTTTAGTAATACGGCTGTGCAAAAACTATTAAAGCAAAAACCAGCTCCTCTGACAGTGAAAGGAAATCTAGCACTGATTGAAGCAGGTAACTTAGAAGATGATCTTGAGCGTCTAGCTGATGTAGATTGGATTATTGAAGTAGTAGTTGAAAACTTAGATATTAAAAAGAAACTATTTGAAAAAGTAGATGCTGTTCGTAAACCGGGTTCTATTGTAAGCTCGAATACGTCAGGCATTTCAGTAGAAAAAATGGCAGAAGGTCGTTCAGACGACTTCCAGAAGCACTTCTTAGGCACACACTTTTTTAACCCACCACGATATTTAAAACTTCTAGAGGTAATACCGACGAAAGAAACAGATCCACAAGTATTAAGCTTCATGAAACTATTTGGCGAAGATGTTCTTGGAAAAGGCGTTGTTATCGCAAAAGACACACCAAACTTTATTGGAAACCGCATCGGTACGTATGGTTTATTAGTAACTCTTCAAGAGATGATAAAACGCGGCTATAGCATTGGGGAAGTTGATTCTGTAACAGGCCCACTTATTGGTCGTCCGAAGAGCGCAACGTTCCGTACATTAGATGTTGTCGGTTTAGATACATTCGTACACGTTGCAAATAACGTATATGAAAACGTACAAGAAGAAGAGCGTGATGTATTTAAAGTACCAGCTTTCATGCATGACATGCTTGATAAAAAATGGCTTGGAAGTAAAACAGGTCAAGGCTTCTTCTTAAAACAAGGAAAAGAAATTTTAGAACTAAATCCTGAAACGATGGAATACGAAGCTCGCAAAAAATTAAAAGCTGCATCTATCGAGTTAAGTAAACAAGAAAAAGGTTTATCGAATAAATTGAAAGCGCTTGTATACGCGAAAGACCGCGCAGGAGAGTTGTTATGGAACATCATTACACCAACTCTTTTATACTCTGCAAAACTTCATAAAGAAATTGCTGACGATATCGTTGCAATTGACCAAGCGATGAAGTGGGGCTTCGGCTGGGAGCAAGGACCGTTTGAAGTTTGGGATGCAATTGGCGTTGAAAAGTCTGTTCAAAAGATGGAAGAAAACGGTGCAGTTGTTCCGACTTGGGTGAAAGAAATGTTAGAGAAAGGTTTCACTACTTTCTACAAACATGATAACGGAGATAGCTACTATTACGATAATGGCGAATATAAGCTAATCGAACGTAATAAAAAGGCAATTTCTCTTAAGCAATTAAAAGCGAAAAATGGCGTATTAAAGAAAAATAGCGGAGCGAGCTTGATCGATTTAGGCGATGGTATCCTTTGCTTAGAATTCCATTCGAAGAGCAATGCAATCGGTATGGATATTACGCAAATGATTAACTACGCTGTTGATGAAGTAGAAAAGAATTATAAAGGTCTTGTTATCGGTAACCAATCGAAGAACTTCTGCGTTGGTGCGAACCTAGCAATGATCTTAATGGAAGCGCAAGATGACAACTACTTTGAAATTGAGTTGGTTGTGAAAAACTTCCAAGATGCAATGACGAAAATTAAATACTCTTCTAAGCCAGTTGTAGCAGCACCATATGGTATGACGCTTGGTGGAGGTACAGAAGTTTGCTTACCAGCAGCGAGCATTCAAGCTTCTAGTGAAACGTATATGGGCTTAGTAGAAGTTGGTGTTGGCTTAATCCCTGGCGGAGGCGGTAATAAAGAGCTATACATTAAACACTTAAATAAAATGCCAAACGGTGTAGAGTTTGATCTGCAAAAAGTTGCGAATAAAGTATTCGAATCTGTAGCGATGGCGAAAGTTTCTACATCAGCACAAGAAGCTGTATCGAACAACTTCTTAGGCGATAAAGACGGTATTAGTGTGAATGGTGATCACTTACTATATGATGCGAAACAAAAAGCACTTGCTTTATATGAAGCTGGCTATAAAGCGCCGATTCGTAAAAAGATACCAGTTGTTGGTGAAACAGGATATGCAACTCTTGTACTTGGTGCAGAAGCAATGCATTTATCAGGTTACATTTCTGAACATGATCTTCACATTGCGAAGAAACTTGCATATGTCATCGCGGGCGGAAAAGTGCCGTACGGAACAGAAGTTGATGAGCAGTATTTATTAGATGTAGAACGTGAAGCATTTATTAGCTTAGTAAGTGAGATGAAATCACAAGCAAGAATGCAGCACATGCTTGTAAAAGGAAAGCCATTACGTAACTAATAACGAGGGGAGATATCGTTCATGAGAGAAGCTGTCATTGTTGCGGGAGCAAGAACACCAATTGGAAAAGCAAAGAGGGGTTCATTAAAAACAGTTCGTCCTGACGATCTAGGGGCGTTAGTAGTAAAGGAAACGTTAAAGCGTGCGAATTATGAAGGACCAATCGACGATTTAATTTTCGGTTGTGCAATGCCAGAAGCAGAGCAAGGGTTAAATATGGCTCGTAATATCGGCGGACTAGCAGGACTTTCTTACGATGTTCCAGCTATTACAATTAACCGTTACTGTTCTTCAGGGTTACAAAGTATCGCTTACGGAGCAGAGCGTATTATGCTTGGTCACTCGGAAGCTGTATTATCAGGCGGAGCGGAATCAATGAGTTTAGTTCCGATGATGGGACACGTTGTTCGTCCAAATAGTCGCCTTGTTGAAGCAGCTCCAGAATATTATATGGGTATGGGACATACAGCAGAGCAAGTTGCTGTGAAATATAGAATTTCTCGTGAAGAACAAGATGCATTTGCAGTAAGAAGTCATCAACGTGCTGCGAAAGCATTAGCTGCAGGGAACTTTGCTGATGAAACAGTATCTGTAGATGTAACGTTACGTACTGTTGGATCAAACAATAAACTGCAAGAAGAAACAATCATTTTCGCACAAGACGAAGGTGTAAGAGCAGAAACGTCGCTAGACATTTTAGGTAAATTACGTCCAGCATTTAACGTTCGCGGTTCTGTAACAGCTGGTAACTCTTCACAAATGAGTGACGGTGCAGCATCTGTACTATTAATGGATCGTGAAAAAGCAGTGAGTGATGGCATGAAACCACTTGCGAAATTCCGTTCATTTGCAGTAGCTGGCGTACCACCAGAAGTAATGGGAATCGGCCCAATCGCTGCAATTCCAAAAGCGTTAAAATTAGCTGGTTTAGAGCTATCTGATATTGGCTTATTCGAACTAAATGAAGCATTCGCTTCTCAATCGATCCAAGTTATTCGTGAGCTTGGTTTAGATGAAGAAAAAGTAAACGTAAACGGCGGTGCAATCGCACTTGGACATCCACTTGGCTGTACAGGAGCAAAACTAACACTATCTCTTATTCACGAAATGAAACGCCGCAACCAACAATTCGGTATCGTAACAATGTGTATCGGCGGCGGAATGGGAGCAGCAGGAGTGTTTGAATTACTATAAAAAAAAGTGGAAGTGGCTTGCTCAGAACAGGAGGGCGTTGGAAGCCCTGACGTAGAGGCGCTTTTTGCCTCACAGGAAGGGGTGAAACGACCGACTGTTCTAGCCACTGGAACTGGATTATGAAAAAAAGTGGAAGCATCTCGCTCAGAATGTGAGGGGGATGGAGCTTCAGACGTAGAGGCGCTCTTTGCCTCGCAGGAAGAAGCGAAGCCACTGAACATTCTAGCCGCTGGAACTAGATTATAAAAAGTGCAGGTGGCTCGTTCAGAACGAGACGCCGTCAATACAAAGAATGGAAGCAACAAAGGTTTATAAAAAATAAAATTGAGAGCCAGCTTCTTTCAAAAAGGAAGAAGCGGCTCATGAAAATATGAAGGAGGAAATTTTCATGGAAAAAACAGTAGGAAATGCGGTTAAAGGCGGTAGCTTTTTAGTTGATGAGATTACGATTGATCAAGTGTTTACGCCAGAGGATTTTTCATCTGAGCATAAAATGATTGCAAAAACGACAGAGGACTTTATCGTAAATGAAGTTCTTCCAGAGCTTGAATATTTAGAGCAACACGAGTTTGATCGTTCTGTTCGTCTTTTAAAAGAAGCTGGGGAACTTGGTTTATTAGGCGCTGACGTACCAGAAGAGTACGGCGGAATTGGCCTTGATAAAGTAAGCTCAGCGTTAATCGCAGAGAAATTCTCTCGCGCTGGTGGTTTTGCAATTACTCACGGTGCTCACGTAGGTATCGGATCATTACCAATCGTGTTATTCGGTAATGAAGAGCAAAAGAAAAAGTATTTACCATTACTTGCAACTGGTGAAAAATTAGCGGCATACGCATTAACAGAGCCAGGTTCAGGGTCTGATGCATTAGGTGCGAAAACAACTGCACGTTTAAATGCAGAAGGTACACATTACGTATTAAATGGTGAAAAACAATGGATTACAAACTCTGCATTCGCTGACGTATTTATCGTATACGCAAAAATTGATGGAGAGCACTTCTCAGCATTTATCGTAGAGAAAGAATATGCTGGCGTATCTACAAGCCCAGAAGAAAAGAAAATGGGTATTAAATGTTCTTCAACTCGTACGTTAATTTTAGAAGATGCATTAGTACCGAAAGAAAACTTACTTGGTGAAATCGGTAAAGGTCATATTATCGCGTTCAACATTTTAAATATCGGCCGTTATAAATTAGGTGTTGGTACAGTTGGATCTGCGAAACGTGCAGTAGAAATTTCAGCACAATATGCAAACCAACGTCAACAGTTCAAACAACCAATCGCTCGCTTCCCATTAATTCAAGAGAAACTTGCGAATATGGCAGCGAAAACATATGCAGCTGAAAGCTCTGTATACCGTACAGTAGGTTTATTCGAAAGCCGCATGAGCACATTATCTGAAGAGGAAGTAAAGGACGGTAAAGCAGTAGCAGCTTCTATCGCTGAATATGCAATCGAGTGTTCTTTAAATAAAGTATTCGGTTCTGAAGTACTAGATTATACAGTTGATGAAGGTGTTCAAATTCACGGTGGTTACGGATTTATGGCAGAGTATGAGATTGAAAGAATGTACCGCGATTCTCGTATTAACCGTATTTTCGAAGGAACGAACGAAATTAACCGCCTAATCGTACCAGGTACGTTCTTACGTAAAGCGATGAAAGGTGAATTACCACTTCTTCAAAAAGCACAAAAATTACAAGAAGAGTTAATGATGATGATGCCAGAAGAAGTAGGCGATGAGCCATTAGCACTTCAAAAATATTTAGTAACTAACGCGAAGAAAATCGGCTTAATGGTAGCTGGATTAGCTGCTCAAAAATACGGCAAAGCATTAGATAAAGAGCAAGAAATTCTTGTGAATATCGCTGACATCGTAAGCAACCTTTACGCAATGGAGTCAGCTGTTCTTCGTACAGAAAAAGCAATTAAAACAACTGGTCTTGAAAAGAATAAACAAAAAGTGTTATACACTGAAGTATTCTGCCAAGAAGCATTCAACGAAATCGAAGCAGATGCGAAAGAAACACTTATCGCAGTTGAAAACGGCGACATGCTGCGCATGATGTTATCATCATTACGTAAATTAACTCGCCACACACCACTTAACGTAATTCCGAAGAAACGTGAAATCGCTGCGAAAATTTTAGAAGATGAGCGTTACACAGTTTAATAGCTGTAAAGAAAAGTAGTCGTATAAACGGCTACTTTTCTTTTTTTTTGTAAAAATGAAATTTTTAGTGACACAAAACTAATACCATTAGTATAATAAAACTAATGGTATTAGTTTTCGTGAAAAGGGAGATGGAAATATGAGAATGATACATGAAAAAACGGTATATCAATTGTCATTTTTGCCAAGAGTGTTTCCTGTGAATTGTTACTTTGTGGAGGAAGAAGATGGTTTAACTTTAATTGATGCAGCTTTGCCATATAGCGCAAAAGGTATTTTACAGGCGGCTGAGAAAATAGGAAAACCAATTACTAAGATTGTATTAACACATGCGCATGATGATCACATCGGTGCATTAGACGCATTAAAGGAAGTACTTCCTCATGTTCCAGTCTATATTTCTAAGCGGGACGCAAAGCTGTTAGAAGGAGATACGACGTTACAAAAGGATGAACCGAACATACCGATAAAAGGCGGTGTACCTAAAAAGGTAAAAACGGTACCTGATGTTTTATTGGAAGATGGCGACCGAGTTGGATCGCTTCTTGCGATTATGACACCGGGACATACGCCAGGCTCCATGTCGCTTCTTGATGTACGAAATAAAGCTCTTATTGTCGGGGATGCCTTCCAAACAAGAGGAGGTATGGCTGTTTCGGGACAAATGAAATTTTGGTTTCCGTTTCCTGCAATGGCAACGTGGAGCAAAGAAATATCATTACAAAGTGCAGAGAAGCTAAGCGAATATGAGCCTTCCTTACTTGCGGCAGGGCATGGGAAAATGATAAAGAATCCAGGCACTGTCATAGAACTTGCTATTAAGGAAGCTAAGCGGAATATAGAAAGTAGAAAAGAGGGGTAATTTATGTCACCGAGAATCGGACTTACATTACAGAAAATTGTAGAAACAGCAGCAGAAATTGCAGATACAAATGGAATACAAGAAGTAACGTTAGCTTCATTAGCGCAAACATTAGGGGTACGTTCACCCTCGCTATACAATCATGTAAAAGGTTTACAAGATGTACGGAAACATCTTGGGATTTACGGAATAAAACAGCTGCATAACAAACTGGAAGAAGCGGCCGAGGGTAAACGGATGGATGAAGCAATTCATGCTTTGGGAGAAGCGTATGTAGCATTTGTCCGCAAACATCCTGGACTATATGAAGCAACCTTTTTACGAGATGAAGAAGTAAGAAAAGCAGGTGACGGAATTGTAAAGCTTTGTCTTCATGTTTTACAGCAATACGGCTTAGAAGGAGAGAATGCACTTCATGCGACACGTGGATTCAGAAGTATTTGTCATGGATTTGCGTCGATTGAACAGCAGGGTGGATTTGGTTTGCCACTAGATTTAGATACAAGTTTACATGTATTATTGGAAACGTTTATTAAAGGATTACATGTGATGCGAAAGTGAATAGGAAGCGGGATAATTAAAAACCTTAGAAGTGATTCTAAGGTTTTTTTAGTGCATATGATTCCAAAAGAATGGTAGGCTTTTTCTCATTAAATGATATTATTTTGCAGGTTTGAAAAATGTGTATATGGCTAAGGGAAGGCAAACGAAAATAAATGCAATAGGATCTTGATATGGACTAGGCTCAGAGCCCTTCTGGATTTCTGTAAGGAAGTCATGTGTTTTCATGTTCATTGCTCCTTTAACTAATAAGTTTTATATGATGCGAGGGTTATGCTGGATAGAATTTTTTTGACAATTCATATAATAATTATTGTATAGCAATCTAATTCCTAAAACTATAGAATATAAAATTTTCATAATATGTAAAATTGCATATTATTCTTTTTGAAAATTTTGTTATATTATCTTTATATTTACATTAAAGGATTTTCATTAGGAAAAATGAAAACAAATGGAGGAATAGTATGAGTAAAGCAGTTTTAGAAGCGTATAGTGTGGAAAGAAAAATCGAGAATATAACATATAAAAATCTATTTGTAATGATAGCAATGATTATAGGGATTTCACTCCTAGGAGGATTATTCCTTGGTTTAGCCTTTGAGATTTATGGAGAAGAAGCATTAAGTACTAAATTAGAAGGATATTATTTGCTCTTATTCGATGCAGCTGTTGTTGCCATCGTTTTATTAGCTTATAAACCAGTTCTTCATTTTATTAAATATATTTGGGATTTATCCGTTTTGAAGAATGGGAAGACATATTTATATCTATTAATTGGTTTTATTGTCATTGCGTTATCACAATATTTAATGTTACATGTGTTTAGTTTTGAAAGTGCAGCAGAACAAAAGAAACAATTAGGGAGTTTAGGGATTCAAAATAGCATACAAAGTATTATATATGTGTTAAGTGTTGCTATCATTACACCGGTTAAAGAAGAAATTCTATTTCGAGGTATTTTATATCGATTTTTAGAAAAGAAATATAATTTTTTAGTTGGTATCATTATTTCTTCCTTCATTTTTGGAATTCTTCATGGAGGTCTTCTAATTACGGCAACGATGATGGGAATGGTGTTTGCAATGTTATACAAAAAGACGCAATCTATTATACCTAGTATTATTTTACACATTGTATGGAACTTACTTGTGAGTATAAGTATGATTATATCTCTATAAAAATAAATACATAACCCGTATAAAAGATGAATGGCTTAGCTATTCATCTTTTATTTTGTATGCACGTGAAAAAGTTAATTTATGTATACAATCAAAAAATAGCTAAATACTAACAGTGAACGAATAAAGAAAGGTAGGGGTATTCTATGCAAAACTTAACAGAGCTTGAAGTAGAAAACTTACGCCATTTAATTGGTGGACATGCAACAATTATTAACAAGTTGGAGCAGTATGCACAGACGTGTACAGATCCACAACTGAAACAAATGTTACAAAAGGATGCGCAAGATGCACGAAATACGAAACAGCAATTAATGACTTTCCTAGGATAGGAGGAAGCGGAAAATGAATGAAAAAGATATGGTAAATGATTATTTAGCAGGATTAAATGCAAGTTTAACAAGTTATGCAAATTATATTGCTCAGTCTGATAATGAACAGTTACATCAAACGTTAATCCAAATTCGTAATCAAGATGAGATGCGTCAACGTAATATGTATGAGTACGCAAAGCAAAAGAGTTATTATAAGCCAGCTGCACCTGCTAACCCAATGATTGTACAGCAATTAAAAGGTCAATTAAGTGCGGAATAATGGGATGAAAAAACGAGCGAATGAAGTCGCTCGTTTTTTTATTTTTGGCATGTCAATAAATATATAATAAATATTTTTTCAGTTGTAACAAATATGACGAAAATGGAATGTAACAATTCACAAAAAGGACAAAAGTTTGCTCAATATTTCACAAAGTATCCATGGTTTCTATCGTGGGAATCTATATAATTAGGGGTGTAAAGAACAAAAGAGATAGATTATATGATCAATTAGGAGAGATTGCCATGAAACGAAATACAAGAAAAATTGCAATTATCGGTACTGGATTAGTTGGATCAAGTTGTGCATATTCCATTGTAAATCAAGGCATTTGCGAAGAACTATTATTAATTGATATAAATCATGAACGTGCAGTTGGGGAAGCAATGGATTTATCACACTGCATTAACTTTACAAATACAAGAACAAAAGTATATGCAGGAAGCTATGAAGACTGCAAAGATATGGACATCGTTATTATTACAGCAGGACCAGCACCAAAACCTGGACAAAGTCGCTTAGACACTTTAGGAGCGAGTGCAAAGATTATGGAAAGCGTTGTTGGTGGCGTAATGGAAAGTGGATTTGATGGTATTTTCTTAATCGCATCGAACCCAGTTGATATTATTACATATGAAGTGTGGAAATTATCTGGATTACCTAGAAATCGCGTAATCGGTACAGGTACATCATTAGATTCTTCTCGCTTAAGAACAATTTTATCTGAAATGTTACATGTAGATCCTCGTAGTATTCATGGGTATTCATTAGGAGAACATGGTGATTCTCAAATGGTTGCTTGGTCACATGTATCTGTTGGAGGAAAACCAATTCTACAAATTTTAGAAGAGAAAAAAGACCAATTTGGTGAAATAGATTTAGATGAAATTGTTGAGAAGACTGCAAAAGCTGGATGGGAAATTTATAAACGAAAAGGTACTACTTATTACGGAATCGGAAACTCTTTAGCGTATATTGCGAGTTCAATCTTTAACGATGATCACCGTGTAATTGCTGTATCAGCCATTTTAGATGGTGAGTACGGTGAATATGATATTTGTACAGGAGTACCAGCTATTATTACTAGAGACGGTATAAGAGAAATTGTAGAGCTAAATTTAACAGAGGATGAAGAATCTCGATTCGCAAAATCAAACGATATTTTACGTGATTATATGAAAACAATTGGTTACTAACTTATAGGAGAAGGTGAAACAAATGAAGGAATATATAATGTCTCGTGTATTTAAAGCATCAGCTGGAATTGCACAAGGTATTTTCGTATCCCTCGGAATTGGTTTACTAATCGAAAATATAGGAAGAATTGTTGATATTCCGTTGCTTATTACAATCGGAGTTGTTGCAAAATCACTTATGGCACCAGCCATTGGTGCCGGAATTGCCTTTATGCTCGGTGCAAATGGTCTTGTAATCTTCTCGGCTATGGTAGCTGGAGCGATTGGTGCTGGATCCATTTCAATTACTGAAGCAGGTCTAATTATTAAAACAGGTGAGCCAATCGGTGCATTATTAACAGCGACTTTAGCTGTATATATTGGTAAACGTTTAAGTGGAAAAACTGCGTTAGATATGATGCTCGTTCCATTTGCGGCAATATTAGGTTCTGGTTTAGTTGGTATTTGGTTATCTCATAATATTACTCCTGTGTTAAATACAATTGGAGCATTCATTAAAGATAGCTCAGCTGGTAGCCCGTTTATCGCTTCTATCGTCATTGCAGTCGTTTGGGGACTATTACTTATCTCTCCAGCTTCATCAGCTGCGTTAGCGATCGCACTTAGCTTAGACGGTGTTGCAGGTGGTGCTGCTCTTGCAGGCTGCGTTGCTCAGTTTATCGGATTCTCTGTAATCTCAGCGAAAGAAAATAATTTAGGCGGCATATTAGCTCAAGCGCTTTGTACTCCGAAAGTACAGTTGCCAAATATCACTAAAAATCCAATGATTCTCGTCCCAACTGTCGTCGCCAGTGCTATAGTTGGTCCAGTATCCGCATTAATTTTCCAACTAGAAGCAGGAAAAGAAATTGCAGGTCTTGGATTAAGTTCTCTTATCGCACCAATTAATTTAATTTCTAGCGAAGGATGGGAAGTTGTCCCAGCGATGGTAATCACTTATATCATCATTCCAGTAGCTGTTTCTTATATACTTTACATTGCTCTTAAAAAAGCAGGTCGTATTCACTCTGGTGATATGACTGTACCGCAATCTTAAATTGAAAATCTCCTTTTATATAGAGAAAAGCAGACTGGAAGCCACAGTCTGCTTTTTACATTTTGTGATGTTGTTTTACTGGAACACGTACAGTTTCTTTTGCTAATAAAAGCTGAACGCCAAAGTAAAGTATGCTTGCAAGCGTCATTCCAGAAATGGCGTCTACAAATGCGTGTTGCTTCGTAAATAGCGTTGATAAAATAATAAGCGTACCGAAGAAGGTAAGAATATAATATTCAAAAGCATGTTGTTCTCTACGTCTAAAGGCAGCTAACATAATGATAAAGGTAGTAAGAACGTGAATGCTAGGGAAACAGTTTACCGGTTGATCGATACTATAAATATAGCGGACTAGTTCGGAAAATACGTCTGATCCAACGACTGTTGGACGTGGTACAGTTGTCTGCCAAAAATAATAAATAGAAAAACAAGCAAGTTTTCCAAAAATTATACTACTTAAAGTGACATAATATTGTTTTCGATCCGCAAAGCAATAATAAATAAGTGCGCCGTATAAGTAAGGAAACCAAAGTAAATAAGGAATAATAAATGCTTTCACAAATGGAATCCAATCATCTACTACAGTTGTGACATCTACTGCGTGTACAGTAGATTTATTTAATACATCGTAAAGGGGACTTACGAGTACGAGTAGAAGTATATAACTTAACGGAAGAAAAGATGAAAGTTTAAATTTCTTCATGATAATCTCCTATGTTTAGTAATGTAAGTAAATTCAATTGATTATAATATAGAAACGTCATTTGAGCTATCGATTTTACTTACATTTTCTTGAATTCACCTTACGTTTTTGTCACTTGACTTAAAAGAAGGGGAGGGTGCTATATGAAGCGTTTATCGTATTTCTTATTTTTTATATTGATATGCCTAGTGAGTGCTGGGTGTGCAAAGGATAAAGAAGGAGAGAAATTAGAATATAACGGAAGAGCACTCGTAATTGGAGTCATTGGAGAAAAACCGAAAGATACGTTTAGGAATATAAAGTTTGAGGAAATGAAGTTAGAGGAACTGGAAAAGAAATCTAAGGAAGTGGATGGTTTTTTAATAATGAAAGATCACTTTCAAGAAGCCTCAACAGAGCAATATAAAAATGTATTTTCATCGCTAAAGAAACCAGTGTTTTTTATCGGTTTACAAGATAAATCATATTCGATTTTTATTACAAAAGGGATAGAATATAACAGTGCCCGAAAAGATGTAAATGCTATGTATACGCAAGGGTTTGCAAATATCGGAAGTGGTGAAGGACAACAATGGGCAGTTGGTTTATCTAATGGCGGAAATACAGAAGAAAGTATTCATAATATGTATATTGTCGTATTTCAAACCATCGCAGATTATTTGAATAGATGATGAGGCAGCCTGTAAACGAGGCTTCTTATTTTTTTAAATAAACGTTTATTTAAGATGTATGTTCGGTAGGAAGAAATCGATGCAATTCAAGGGTTAGAAAAGAAAAATAGGGAGCTAATCAAACGTTTGTTTAAGATGTATGTTCGGTAGGAAGAAACCGATGTAGTTCAAGGGTTAACAAAGAAAAATGTGGAATTAATCAAACGTTTGTTTAAGATGTATGTTCGGTAGGAAGAAATCGCTGCAGCTCAAGAGCTAACAAAGAAAAATAGGGAGTTAATCAAACGTTTGTTTAAAATATATGTTCGGCGAGGGATGAGAGAAGAATCTAAAAAAATATATATTTATTTTTTCTTAACAAATGGCGGGAAAATAAGGAAAATTCGCAGGATTATTAAAATTTATCACGAAATAAGTAAAAGTTTAGCGAATAATCGTTTGAAATAATAAAACGTTTTCTATATGATAAAGGTAAAGGTTAGTAAAAAAGTAGGTGAATTTATGACAGTAACATTTTATTCATATCCAAAGTGTGGCACATGTCAAAAAGCAAAGAAATGGTTTGAGGCAAACAATGTAGCATATGAGATGATTCATATTGTTGAAAATCCACCATCAAAAGAAGATTTACGTAATTTACATGAAAAAAGTGAATTACCATTAAAAAAATTCTTTAATACAAGTGGAATGCGTTACCGCGAACTTGGTCTGAAAGATAAGTTAAAGGATGCAAGCGAAGACGAAATGTACGAACTTTTAGCATCTGATGGCATGTTGATTAAACGTCCAATCGTAACAAATGGAACGAATGTAACACTTGGTTTTAACGAAGAGCAGTTTGAAAGTGTGTGGAAAAAGTACCAATAAGGTATTTTTACATAATTAATACATTCACTGGAGGTACAGTCATGAGCATTCCAAATAATTTACGTTACTCTGAAGAACACGAATGGGTAAAAACTGAAGGTAATGAAGTTGTTATCGGTATTACTCACTTTGCACAAGGTGAGCTAGGCGATATCGTATTCGTTGAACTTCCTGAAGTAGGTGCAACAATCGAAGCTGACGAGCCATTCGGAAGCGTAGAATCTGTTAAAACAGTTTCTGAGTTATACGCACCTGTAAGCGGTAAAGTTGTAGCAGTAAACGAAGAATTAAGTGACCAACCAGAACTTGTTAACGAATCTCCATACGAGGGTGCATGGATGGTTAAAGTTGAACTTTCTGATGCAAGCCAAGTTGAGAAGTTATTAACTGCAGAAAAATATGCAGAAATGACAAACCAAGACTAATTATAGTCGACTGAAGGACAGCCTTTGTGCTGTCCTTTTTTATTTTGTGTAAAATAATGAACGTAGAATCATATACTAATTATCGTGTAGGAGAACGTTTTTGAAAAAACTTTCGTTTAAGTTTTTATTGACCAGCTCCAGCGGCTAGAACAGTCGGTCATTTCACTCCTGAACTTGAGGCAAAAAGCGCCTCTAGTTCAGGAGTTCCAATGCCCTCTTGTTCTGAGCAAGCCGCTTCTGCTTTTCTTTTGCAAAAATAAACAGGAAACAACATGAAAATAACGAATATACTATATACTAAGTTAAAGGTTGTATAGTATATGGTGATCGGGTGATGACATATGATTTATGTAGAAAAAGTCATTATTGTAGAAGGTAAATCAGATAGAAGAAAGATTGAATCTATTATTCGTGAACCGGTGGAAATTGTTTGTACAAATGGTACAATTGGTTTATCGAAAATGGATGAGCTCATTGATCAGTTTTTTGATAAGGAAGTGTATGTACTAGTGGATGCTGATGATGCTGGAGAAAAGTTAAGGAAGCAATTTCGAAAAGAATTTCCGCAAGCAGAGCATATTTATATTGATCGCTCGTACCGAGAAGTGGCAACTGCGCCATCTTCACACTTAGCAAATGTATTATGGGGAGCTGACATTGACGTTTATACAGAATATTTACGGTAAGGAATGATAGAAGTGATTGATTGGACAGGAGCCGAAGCTACAGCCCTAATAGAGAACGAAGAAAAAACAGTGTTATATGTATATACTCCAATGTGTGGAACATGCCAATTAGCAAAAAAGATGTTAACAGTTGTTGAGATGACAATTGAAGACTTGAAAATTGGAATGTTAGATTTAAATTATGCTCCGCATTTAGCGAAAGAGTATGGAATCGAAAGTGTACCGTGTTTACTTGTTTTTGAAAATGGGACACTCATGAAGAAGATATATGCATTTCATTCGGTTGAATATTTATATACGGAATTAAAGTAGGCGGCAAAGTTTTTGCCGCCTCGACATATTTCTCGGGAAATATGTCGAGATGCAGGGTGGTTACAGTATTTGTCGAGCGAAAGTAACAGGATTGTTCTTTAGTGAGAGGGAATGGTATGTGTAATAGAAAGTGATATGAAGGATGTGATTTAGGGTGAAATTATATTCTTTGCTGCAATCATTTGTAAATTACGCTAATGGTCAATATCATTTAGAGCCGCTTTTAAGACAAGGAGAAAAAACTGTTAATTTCCGCTTTGGAGATGAAAGTTGTTCGTTACAAATTTCAAGAGATTATATAGAGCTGCTACATGAGGAAAGAGGAACGGAGCAAATCGTTTGTGCAGATGAGGAAGATGTAAAACAATTGGTGAACGGCAATGTACGATTGCAAATGTTAATGAACGATGGACGTGTACAATATTCGGGAACGTATCGAACGATGCTATTAGTTGAATCGATGTTTCATATATGTAAACCAATGTCAGTAGGCGCTTAAAATTCTGAAGTTTCATTTTTTAAGAAAATTTCTGTTGACATGATGTGTGGATATTGATACAATTCAATTCATAAAATATAGACAATTTCATAAATTACAAATCAGACGAAAATGTAATCTGATTTCTCTTATCAAGAGAGGTGGAGGGACTGTGCCCTGTGAAGCCCGGCAACCGTCAACTTATGTTGAAATGGTGCCAATTCCTGCAAAGCAAATGCTTTGAGAGATGAGAGAGAGGGATAATGTTGTTATATACGCATATAAACCTTTCTGCTTCTCTAAAGCGGAAAGGTTTTTTTGTTGTTTGAATGTGGAGGACATTCAAATAATAAAAGTAATGATAACGGTGGACTACGCGCATCAAAAATAAAAAATTGCGGAGTCGATCAAAACAAAAAGGGGTGAACATCATGATCTTGTTAGAAAATGTAAAGAAAATATATAAAGCAAAAAGCGGTGATGTCACTGCTGTAGATAATGCCAATTTAAAAATAGACAAAGGTGAAATATTTGGTGTGATCGGATATAGTGGCGCTGGGAAAAGTTCTTTAATCAGATTATTCAATCAGTTGGAAAAACCAACTTCTGGCCAAATTACAATTGCAAATCGTGTGATTTCAGCAATTACAGGGAGTGAACTTCGTAAGGCAAGGCAAGAAATCGGAATGATTTTTCAGCACTTCAACTTACTTTGGTCACGAACTGTACGCGAAAATATCGAGTTCCCACTTGAAATTGCAGGTGTTGATAAGGCGAAGAGAAGAAAACGAGTGGATGAGTTAATTTATCTTGTTGGATTAGAAGGAAGAGGAGACGCGTATCCATCTCAGCTGAGCGGAGGACAAAAGCAACGCGTGGGTATTGCAAGAGCATTAGCTAACAATCCACAAGTGCTTTTATGTGATGAAGCGACATCAGCTCTTGATCCAGAAACGACAGATCAAATTTTAGATTTATTATTAGATATTAATAAGCGTCTCGGTTTAACAATTGTACTCATTACACACGAGATGCACGTGATTCGAAAGATTTGTAATCGAGTGGCGGTAATGGAGAAAGGGAAGATTGTAGAAACGGGTCCAGTACTTGATGTATTCCGCAATCCGCAGAAAGACATTACAAAGCGATTTGTACAGCAGTTAACGGATTCTGAAGATACAAATGAAACGATTGAAAGTTTAATTGAAAAGTATCCAGATGGTAAAGTAGTTCGTTTGCAGTTTATCGGTGAAGCTGTAGAAAGACCAGTACTTCAAAGATTAATGCAACGCAGTGATATAGAAGTTAGCATTTTGCAAGGAAACATCGCCCAAACAAATAACGGCTCTTACGGTAGTTTAGTTGTTCATTTAAATGGTGAGGAAACAGCGATTCAGCAAGCAATAGAGGGAATACATCAAGATCAAGTAGAGCTGGAGGTGATTGCACATGGATAAGTTGATCACAAATGTTGATTGGAATCAAATGTTAGAGGCAACTGGTGAAACGTTATATATGACGGCAATCGCAGCTCTGGCCACATTTGTTTTAGGACTAATTTTAGGGTTGTTACTCTTTATGACAGCGAAAGATAATTTATGGGAAAACAAAGCGGTTAATACGGCAATTGGAGCGTTCGTAAACATTTTCCGCTCGATACCATTCATCATTTTAATCATTTTATTAATCCCATTCACAAAGATTCTGCTTGGAACAATTCTTGGAGCGAGTGCAGCACTGCCAGCTTTAATTATTGGAGCGGCACCGTTTTACGCGAGAATGGTTGAAATTGCACTTCGCGAAATTGATAAAGGTGTAATTGAAGCTTCAAAAGCGATGGGAGCAAAAACAAGCACTATTATTTTGAAAGTATTAATTCCAGAATCGTTACCAGCATTAGTATCTGGTATTACGGTTACAACAATCGCTTTAGTAGGCTATACAGCAATGGCGGGGGTTGTTGGTGCTGGTGGCCTTGGAACACTTGCTTATTTAGAAGGATTCCAGCGAGGAAATAACGATGTAACAATCGTTGCGACAATTTGTGTATTACTAGTGGTATTTTTCATTCAGTGGATTGGTGATCGTGTAACGACTCGAATAGATAAACGATAATAAAAAAACAGGAGGATGTTTCAAATGAAAAAATTATTACTTACAGCACTTATTTCAACTTCTATTTTTGGGTTAGCTGCTTGTGGCGGGAAAGATAAAGATGAAAAGAAACTAGTTGTGGGGGCTTCTAACGTGCCGCACGCTGAAATTTTAGAAAAGGCAAAACCGTTACTTGAGAAAAAAGGAATTGAATTAGAAGTGAAAAAGTTCCAAGATTACGTGTTACCAAATAAATCGTTAGCGGATAAGGATTTAGATGCAAACTACTTCCAGCACATTCCGTATTTAGAAAAAGAAATGAAAGATAAAAAATATGATTTTGAAATAGCAGGGAAAATTCACTTGGAACCAATTGGTGTATATTCTCAAACATATAAGAGCTTAAAAGAACTTCCAGACGGGGCGACAATTATTATGAGTAATTCCGTTACTGACCATGGACGTGGTTTAGCAATTTTACAAAAAGAAGGCATTTTAAAAATTAAAGACGGAGTAGATCCAGTTAGTGCAACTCCAAAAGATATTGTAGATAATCCGAAAAACTTAAAGTTCAAAACGGATATCGAGCCTGGTTTGTTACCACAAGTGTATAACAATAAAGAAGGCGACGCTGTTTTAATTAACTCGAACTATGCAATTGATGCGAAATTAAATCCAGAAAAAGATGCAATTGCAATTGAAGGTGATGATTCTCCATACGCAAACGTATTAGTGGTTCGTAAAGGTGATAAAGATAAAAAAGGGATTAAAGAGCTTGTAGAAGTATTGCATTCTAAAGAAATCGAAGACTTTATTAATAAAGAATATAAAGGAGCGGTTGTTCCTGTAAAAGAATAATTGCTGAAAAGAGCTGGTGTATGCCAGCCTTTTTTATAACTACATAACTATAGGGGAGAAGGGGACATCATATGAAAAAGATTCTATTGTCAGTTGTTACAGCGCTGTCTGTATTTACATTAGCTGCTTGCGGAGGGAAAGAAGAGAATAAGCTTGTTGTGGGAGCTTCTAACGTGCCGCACGCTGTTATTTTAGAAAAAGCACAGCCGATATTAGAGAAAAAGGGTATTAAATTAGAAATTAAAAAATTCCAAGATTATGTGCTGCCGAATAAAGCGTTAGCAGATAAGGAAATTGATGCGAACTATTTCCAACACATTCCTTACTTAGATAAAGAAATTCAAGAAAAGGGATATAAAATTGTAAACGCAGGAAAAATCCATTTAGAGCCAATGGGCATTTATTCTAAGAAGTATAAAAGTTTAAAAGAATTGCCAGATGGCGGAACAGTTATTATGAGTAATAACGTAGCGGAGCGTGGCCGTATGCTCGCATTGTTACAAAAAGGCGGCGTTATTAAATTAAAAGACGGTGTAGATGTTGTTAAAGCAACAGTAAAAGATGTCGTGGAAAATCCGAAAAACTTAAAGTTTAAAACAGATGTAGAGCCTGGATTGTCACCGAAGTTGTATGAAAATAATGAAGGCGATGCTATGTTTATTAATTCAAACTACGCAATTGACGCGAAATTAAATCCAACAAAGGATGCAATTGCGATTGAAGGATCAGATTCTCCTTATGCAAATATTATTGCAGTTCGCAAAGGTGACGAGAAGAAAAAAGAAATTAAAGAATTAGTAGAAGTACTGCATTCAAAAGAAATTCAAGACTTTATTAATAAAGAATATAAAGGTGCTGTACTGCCAGTAAGTGAATAAATATAAGGAAAGGATTGGGAATTTCCCAGTTCTTTTTTCTTTATATAAATAAGAAGAAAGGTGTATCATATAAGGATGCAAGGGAAATACTTATATACATTTGTGAAAAAATTGTTACATTTTTTCATCGTTTGCGATATCATTTTATTTGATATAAGATTAGAATGAGAATAAAATGAGAATATGAACGTTTTAGTAATTTTTAAAATGTATATATAGGATTAATGGAGGTATTGAGATGGCTGGTTCTACATTAACGGTTAAAGACTTACATGTATCAATTGATGGAAAAGAAATTTTAAAAGGTGTAAACCTTGAAGTAAAAGGTGGAGAAATCCACGCAATTATGGGACCTAACGGAACAGGTAAATCAACTTTATCTTCTGCCATTATGGGTCACCCAAAGTATGAAGTAACAGAAGGTAGCATCATCATCGACGGTGAAGATGTATTAGAAATGGAAGTAGACGAGCGCGCACAAGCAGGTCTATTCTTAGCAATGCAATATCCAAGTGAAATTAGCGGAGTAACAAACGCTGACTTCTTACGCTCTGCAATTAACGCACGTCGTGAAGAAGGCGATGAAATTTCTCTTATGAAATTTATCCGTACTTTAGATAAAAACATGGAATTCCTAGAAATGGATCCAGAAATGGCACAACGTTACTTAAACGAAGGTTTCTCTGGTGGAGAGAAAAAACGTAACGAAATTCTTCAATTAATGATGATTGAGCCGAAAATCGCAATCTTAGATGAAATCGACTCAGGTCTTGATATCGATGCATTAAAAGTTGTATCTAAAGGTATTAACCAAATGCGCGGCGAAGATTTCGGTTGCCTAATGATTACGCATTACCAACGTTTATTAAACTACATCACTCCAGACTTCGTTCACGTTATGATGAACGGTCGTATCGTTAAATCTGGTGGCCCTGAGCTTGCACAACGTCTAGAAGCTGAAGGTTACGACTGGATTAAAAAAGAATTAGGTATTGAAGACGAAACAGCAGAGCAAGAAGCGTAAGAGAGGAGCATAAACATGACAATCGGTACATTACCTTTCGATCAAGAAACAATCCGTCAACGCGCAAGCGAAGTAAACGAAGCTGCTTGGTTGACTGAGTTCCGCTTACAAGCTCTTGCACAAGCAACTGAACTTCCAATGCCAACGCCTGATAAAACGAAAATTGAAAAATGGGACTTTATCGGAAAAGGCGAAGCTGCTAAGCAAGAGCCTGTAAGTTCTTTAACAGAGCTTCCAGAAGCAGTGAAAAACTTAATCGATGAAAATAACAGCGTATTAGTACAACGTACTGGTACAACTGCATTCGTTTCTTTAGCAGACGAAGCAAAAGAAAAAGGTGTTATTTTTACAGACATCGTAACAGCTGCAACAGAGCATGCTGAACTATTACAAAAGTATTTAATGAAAGACGGCGTGAAGGTAGACGAGCATCGTTTAACTGCACTTCATGCTGCATTAATCAACGGCGGTGCATTTGTATATGTTCCGAAAAACGTTGTTCTTGAAACTCCACTTCAAGCTGTATTCTTAGTAGACGGCGAAGAAGCTAACGTATATAACCACGTATTATTCGTAGCTGATGCGAACAGTACTGCAACTTATGTAGAAAACTACGTTGCAAATGAAAATGCTAAAGGTATTGCAAATATCGTAGCAGAAGTAATCGTGGAACAAGGCGCACAAGTGAAATTCGGTGCGGTTGATCTATTAGCAAAAGATGTAACAACTTACGTTAACCGCCGCGGTGTTGTTGGACGCGACGGCCGCATTGATTGGGCTCTAGGTCTTATGAATGACGGAAACACAATTTCAGAGAACGTTACGAACTTAATGGGCGACGGATCATATGCTGATACAAAAACAGTAACAATTGGCCGTGGTAACCAAACACAAAACTTTACAACTAAAGTTGTTCACTTCGGTAAACACTCTGAAGGTTGGATCTTAAAGCACGGTGTACAAAAAGATAGTGCAACATCTATCTTTAACGGAATTGGTAAGATTGAACATGGTGCATCTAAATCAAATGCACAACAATCTTCTCGCGTTCTTATGTTAGATGAAAAAGCTCGCGGTGATGCAAACCCAATTCTTTTAATCGACGAAGATGATGTAATGGCAGGTCACGCAGCTTCAGTAGGCCGCGTAGATCCGTACCAATTATACTACTTGATGAGCCGTGGTATTCCAAAACGCGAAGCAGAACGTTTAGTCATCCATGGATTCTTAGCACCTGTAGTAAATGAGCTTCCAATTGAAGGAGTAAAGGCACAGCTTGTTGAGGTAATTGAAAGGAAAGTTCGCTAATGAATATTCATGAAATACGCAAACAGTTTCCAATTCTTGATCAAAAAGTGAACGGCAAACAACTTGTATATTTCGATAGTGCAGCAACTTCTCAAAAACCAATTCAAGTCATTGAAACGTTAGAACGTTACTATAAAGAATATAATTCTAACGTGCATCGCGGTGTTCATACGCTCGGTACGAAAGCTACCGACGCGTATGAAGGTGCACGAGAGAAAGTTCGCAAGTTTATTAACGCGAAATCAATGGAAGAGATTATTTTCACGCGCGGAACGACAACTGCATTAAATACAGTAGCGGCTAGCTATGGTCTTGAAAATGTAAAAGAAGGCGATGAAATCGTTATTTCTTACATGGAGCACCATAGTAACATCATTCCGTGGCAACAAGTTGCGAAGAAAACTGGTGCAACTTTAAAATACCTTCCGCTTCAACCAGACGGTACAATTTCTTTAGAAGATGTTCGTCAAACAGTTACACCGAATACAAAAATCGTTTCTATTATGCAAGTATCAAACGTACTTGGAACGATTAACCCTGTAAAAGAAATCGGAGCAATCGCACACGAAAACGGTGCAATTATGGTCGTTGATGGTGCACAAAGTACACCTCATATGAAAGTGGATGTACAAGATTTAAACTGTGATTTCTACGCATTATCTGCTCATAAGATGTGCGGACCTACAGGTATCGGCGTATTATATGGTAAAAAAGAATTGCTGAACAATATGGAGCCAATTGAATTTGGCGGTGAAATGATTGATTTCGTAGATTTACAAGAATCTACTTGGAAAGAGCTTCCGTGGAAGTTTGAAGCAGGTACACCGATTATCGGTAATGCAATCGGACTTGGTGCGGCAATTGATTTCCTAGAAGAAATCGGTCTTCATAATATTGAAAAGCATGAACATGAATTAGCGCAATATGCTTTAGAAAGACTATCAGAAGTAGATGGCGTTACAATTTATGGTCCAAAGCATCGCGCTGGTCTTGTTACATTTAATATTGAAGACGTACATCCTCATGATGTAGCAACTGTATTAGATGTAGAAGGCATTGCGGTTCGCGCAGGACACCACTGTGCACAACCGCTTATGAAGTGGCTGAAAGCTTCTTCTACAGCACGTGCGAGCTTCTATTTATATAATACAAAAGAAGAAATTGATACATTTGTTGAATCACTAATCAAGACAAAGGAGTATTTCACAAATGTCATTTAATAATTTAGATACGTTATACCGTCAAGTTATTATGGATCATTATAAGAATCCTCGTAACAATGGCGTGTTAGAAGATAGTGTTACTGTTAACTTGAACAATCCAACTTGCGGCGATCGTATTCAACTTACGATGAAAGTAGAAGAAGGTATTGTACAAGAAGCGAAGTTTGAAGGAGAAGGGTGTTCTATCTCAATGTCTTCAGCTTCGATGATGACACAAGCAGTAAAAGGTAAGAAAATTGAAGAGGCACTTCAGCTTTCTAAAATTTTCTCTGACATGATGCTAGGAAAAGAGTACGATGACAGCATTGATTTAGGAGATATTGAAGCATTACAAGGCGTATGCAAGTTCCCTGCACGTATTAAATGTGCAACATTAGCGTGGAAAGCGTTAGAAAAGGGCTTAAACGAAGATAAGTAATGTTAAAGGTTCCTAAAAACGAGGTTATTAAGGAGGGACACACCAACATGGCGAAGCAACTGCCAGATATCGGCGATTATAAATATGGTTTCAAAGACAAAGACGTTTCGATTTTCCGTGCTGGACGCGGTTTAACAAAAGAAATCGTTGAAGAGATTTCACGTATGAAAGAAGAACCACAGTGGATGTTAGACTTCCGTTTAAAATCACTGGATAAGTTCTATGAAATGCCAATGCCACAATGGGGTGGCGACTTAAACGACTTAGATTTCGATGAAATTACGTACTACGTAAAACCATCTGAGAAATCTGAGAAGTCTTGGGATGAAGTACCTGAGGAAATTAAAGCGACATTTGATAAATTAGGTATTCCTGAAGCGGAGCAAAAATATTTAGCTGGTGTATCTGCACAGTACGAATCTGAAGTTGTATACCACAACATGAAAGAAGACCTAGAAGCTCTAGGAATCGTCTTCAAAGATACAGATAGCGCATTAAAAGAGAACGAAGATATTTTCCGTGAGCATTTCGGAAAAGTAATCCCACCAACAGACAACAAATTCTCTGCATTAAACTCTGCAGTTTGGTCTGGTGGATCATTCATCTACGTTCCAAAAGGTATTAAAGTGGATACACCACTTCAAGCGTACTTCCGTATTAACTCTGAAAATATGGGACAATTCGAGCGTACGCTTATCATCGTAGACGAAGGCGCACACGTACACTACGTAGAAGGTTGTACAGCACCTGTTTACACGACTAACTCACTTCACAGTGCGGTAGTAGAAATCATCATTAAGAAAGATGCATATTGCCGTTATACAACAATCCAAAACTGGGCGAACAACGTTTACAACCTAGTTACAAAACGTGCGGTTTGTGAAGAAAACGCAACGATGGAATGGATTGACGGTAACATCGGATCTAAATTAACGATGAAATACCCAGCAGTTATCTTAAAAGGCGAAGGCGCTCGTGGTTTAACATTATCTATCGCGATTGCTGGTAAAGGCCAACACCAAGATGCTGGTGCGAAAATGATTCACTTAGCACCAAACACGTCTTCAACAATCGTTTCTAAATCGATTGCGAAGCATGGTGGTAAAGTAACTTACCGTGGTATCGTACAATTCGGACCAAAAGCGAAAAACTCTCGCTCTAACATCGAGTGTGACACGTTAATCATGGATAACCAATCTACATCTGATACAATTCCTTACAACGAAATCAAAAACGATTACGTTTCACTTGAACACGAAGCGAAAGTATCGAAAGTATCAGAAGAACAATTATTCTACCTAATGAGCCGCGGTATTTCTGAGCAAGAAGCTACAGAAATGATCGTAATGGGCTTCATCGAGCCATTCACTCGCGAACTTCCAATGGAATACGCAGTTGAAATGAACCGCCTAATCAAGTTTGAGATGGAAGGTTCTATCGGTTAAATAGAAATGCGGAGCCGACTATTCAGACCCGTTGGCTAAGGTTCTTTCGCACAGAAGATGTTGTTTATCTTCTTGTGCGGAAGGTTCTTAGACATGAGGGTCTAGGAGGCGAAGCTGGACAATATTTAAAAGTGGAAGCGGCTCGTCCAGAATGTGAGGGGGATGGAGCTTCTGACGTAGAGGCGCTTTTTGCCTCATAGGAAGAAGTGAAGCCACCGAACATTCTAGCCGCTGGAACTGGATAATATATGTATGAAAAAAGCGCCCTGCTGTGCAGGGCGCTTTTTTATGTTGTGCTTGGGTCGATTCAGTTCAGGTCAGTTCAGGCTAGGATACCCAGGCGGGTGTTCAGTTAGATATATCAGCGATTATTCAAATAAATCGACCATAACTCGGAATATATCGGCGATTATTGCAATATATCGACGATTCGACAAGGAATATCGACTTATCAACAAATTACGACAGGAAGAACAGCCCGTATACCCCGAACCTAAATCGTATCCACTTTATCCACAGGCCTAACACGTTCCAAAATATACTTCATTCCAACAAAAGAACCATACCCAATTAAAGCACCTAACATATTCAATAAGATGTCATCAATATCGAAAACACCAGTAAAAGTAAGGAGTTGTAATGATTCGATTAATAAAATAAACTTAATAAAAATTTTAGAGGCCATTTTTACATTGTTAATTTGTTTAAATAATAATGGCAGAAGGAATCCGAATGGGATAAATATGATGACGTTTCCTAATGTATTCATAAGTACGATTTCTATATTATAAGGATCTAGTAAATGTGTAGGATCGAATCCACTTAGATAGCTGATTGTACTTTTAAAAGGAATTAAGTTTATTAATCCACCATGTATAAAGCGCCAGTCTCCCGTTTCAAATAAATACTTCAAATCATAAAAGTAAACGGATGACCTCCCGAGCAACAGTTTAAATAATAAAACAAATGAATACGGTAAAAATAATCCCCAACCAATCCACTGTACATATTTTTGCGTAGAAGACTGCATCGCTTTTTCAATTTCAGTTCCTAAAGTAGAGGCTTCTCCGAAGTTTTGAATGGCTAATGTAGTGGCTTCTTCTTCAGATTTTCCTTGATCGAGAAATTCTTGTTTTAAACTTGTAAGATGATCGTAAATTTCGAAGTAAAGTTCGTCTTTATCAGATTGGGATAGGTTGGTTTGTTGAACGATACTCTTTATGTATTTTTCAATCGTCATTAATTTAAAGCTCCTTTCTGACAAGTTTTAATAAGAGCTGTAACTGAATCCCACGCTGTTAGTTTTTCTTCTAAAATTTTCTTGCCGCTCGTAGTAATGCGATAAAATTTTCGTTTCATACAAGTTTCAGATTCACCCCAGTAGGAATTGATTAAATCCTTTTGTTCCAAGCGCTTAAGTGCTGGATAGAGTGTACCTTGGCTCATCGTGTATAGATCATTGCTGTTTTCTTTTAGCTTTTGAATAATTTCATATCCGTACGTATCGTGCTGTTTAATGATGGAGAGCAGTAAAATATCAATACTTCCTTTTAATATCTCTTTATCCATTTTATGGTTCACCACCTTATGATGAGATTGTAACACGACATATGTCGTGTTACAAGGTATATATCTAGGGTAATACCCCGTCTAGTATCTATTAAAATATATCAGCGATTATTCAAATAAATCGACCATAACTCGGAATATATCGACGATTATTTCAATATATCGACGTTTCGACAAGGGATATCGACTTATCGACAAAGTAAGACAAAAGAAATTCCGTATATACCCCACAACATGTTGTAGGAAAAGAGACCGACTGCAAGTAAGGCAAAGATACTGACAAATCCACTGACAATCTATTGGAAAATCCAATCGAGCCCCACCTACCGAACTCTCTGTTAAACTTTTTGACAAATCCCCCGAACCCAAACCAAATCCCCCGTTCAATCATCTAAAACCCTTCCACACACTAGAAAAAGTTTTCTTATCAAAAAGGACAATCTTTTGCTTTTTCTTATAATGCGAGTACAATGTAAAATAGCAAGAAAAGACGAAAAGTATTTACAGGATTATTGCGTACGTGTAGCGTAAATGGCAGTAAGGAACTGAGAGGAGGTTTTTTCTCTGAATATAAATAAAGAAACAATCATCCACCTTTATCATACAAACGATATACATAGTCATTTTGAAAATTGGCCGCAAATTTCTCGGTTTGTACAAGGGGAGAAAAAGCGAAGAAAGGAAGCGGGAGAGACCGTTTTGACGGTTGATATCGGCGATCATGTGGATCGTTTTCATAGCATTTCGGAAGCGACGAATGGACTGGGCAATACGAAGCTTTTGAATGAGGCGTTATATGATTATGTAACGATCGGAAATAATGAAGGAATTACGTTAGCGAAGGAGCATTTGAATCGTCTATATGATGATGCTGGATTTGAGGTGCTCGTTGCGAATTTATTTGAAAAAGAAGGGGTACGTCCAGCGTGGGCAAAGCCTTATAAATTACATACAACGACAGATGGGATTACGATTGCCTTTATCGGGTTAACGGTAGCTTATCCAGAGTTTTATCATATGCTCGATTGGCATATTGAAGATCCGCTTATCCATTTAGAGTCTATTTTAGAAGAAGTGCGAGATGAGGCTCATATTACGGTTGTCCTTTCTCATCTTGGAAAAAGCATGGATGAGTATATGGCAGAGCATTATGATATAGATGTTATTTTAGGTGCACATACGCATCATTTATTTGAGCGTGGCATTCTTATGAATAATACTTTACTTTGTTGTTGTGAAAAGTGGGGACGTTACGTTGGGCACGTTCAGCTTACTGTGGATAAAGAGGCGAAGAAGTTATTGAAAAAAGACGGTAGAGCGATTAAGACAGAACGTTTAGGTGCTTATAGCAAACCGTTATCCACAATTGAAGTGTTGCAGGAAGAAAGTAAACATATTATGGCAGAGCCTGTCGTTCATTTAAAGGAATCATTACCGGTCGATTGGTTTCATGAGACATCATTTTCGCACATGTTAGCAAATGCGCTGAAAACGTGGTGCGGTGCAGATATTGGCATGGTGAACGCTGGTGTGCTATTAGAGGGATTAAATGAAGGTGTTGTGACGCGGGGAGATATTCACAGAATTTGTCCACATCCAATTAATCCATGTTTATTAAAAGTGCCGGGGAAAACGTTAAGAGAAGTTATTTTGAAAGCACGTCGCCCGAATATGGAGAACCTTGAGGTAAAAGGATTCGGATTTCGTGGAAAAGTGATGGGGAAAATGATTTACGCTGGTGTCGAAGTCATTCCAGATATGATTCCTGGGAATAAAATTTTACTGGAAGATGTATTGATTAACGGGGAATCGCTGGAATTAGATCGTATATATACGGTAGGAACGATTGATATGTTTACATTCGGATACTTATACCCAGAGCTATCCACACTTTCTGACAAACAATATTATATGCCAGAGTTACTCAGAGATGTGTTAACAGACGTGCTGATAACTCATACATCTTCCGTCAAACTATAGGCTAGTTAACTTGTAACACTCATTTTTCTCTTGTCATACAGATAAGAAAGAGAGGAGTGTGGACTATGGTTAATGTGGAGCCAATTATAATCGATAATTATACGTTTATTGCGGTTAGCGTCAAACTTCCAAAGACAAATTTGCTAGCTGTAATGAGCGATAAAGGATATATTATGTGCGGTGCATTAGATGTAGGTCTTTTAAATGAGAAGTTAGGTGATCGAGGAATTATTGCTGGCCGTGCGGTTGGTGTAAGAACGATTGAACAACTTCTTGAAGCGCCGCTAGAATCAGTAACGATTGAGGCCGAAGCATTAGGTATTACGGCAGGCACAATCGGAAAAGAAGCATTATTAAAAATGAGATAAGCATATATCGTCCCTCCTTCTTGCATAGAAATGATATAAGAAGGAGGTTTTTTTATGAGTATATTTCGTTCGAAAAATTCGCGGTTTCGAAGGGGACCAATTTCCTTTCGGCACATACTGCTTATGTCGTTTATTCTTTTTGTCATATTACTCGTGCAAGGATTATGGATTGTGAATAAAAGCATTCAGCCGACATTACTTAAATATGGGGAAGTAGAGACGCATAAAATGGCGACAGCGGTTATGACGAAGGCGGTAAAAGATAGAATTAATGAAGGGTTTGATGTCGATTCATTAATGAAAGTACAAAATGATAAAAACGGAAAAGTATCCACAATTAATTTAAATACAAAGCAAGTAAATGAAATCGTAACGTCAACGACCACATACATAGAAAAATATTTACAGCAAGTAGAACAAGGTGATTTGAAGGGGCTAGGTATTTCTGAAAAAAATGGAGCAACGATGGCAGTTCCTTTTGGTCGTGTAACGGATAATGCGCTTCTTGGAAATATAGGTCCCGATATTCCAATTGATTTCACGACGATTGGTCATGTGAATACGGATATTAAACAAAAAATTGAACCGCACGGGATCAATACGACAGCGATTCAAATTATTATGGAGATGGAAGTCACGTTGCAAGTGATTATTCCATTTCATACGAAAGAAATAAAGGTAAAACAAGATGTTCCGATTGCAACGCGTATTGTTCAAGGGGAAGTGCCTACTTATTATGGAAGTGGGAGTGTTGTTGTACCTGATAAAAAGAAAACGGATAGTTAGCCGAATTAAAAAAATAACCGTAGCAATATGCTACGGTTATCGTTTTGTATTCGTGCGTTCTTTTCGCTCCCAAAGACTTAAATGCATGTATGGATCGAAAGCCCATTCTGTATAACCATTGTCTTTATACATACCGAAATGTAGGTGGGGCGGGAATTTTCCAGCTGTGCCGGGAGGGCCGTAACCGGTGCTACCGACAAATCCGATTACTTTTCCTGGTTCGACAATTTGTCCAAGCTGTATTTCTTTTGAGAATCCGCCTAAATGAGCGTAATAATGGTAATTATTATGAAGGTCGCGAATACCGATGCGCCATCCGCCAAGACGGTTCCAGCCTTTTGTTTCAATAATGCCATAGCAAGTAGATCTTACTGGTACACCATAGCCTGCAAAAATATCAGTTCCTTCATGAACTCTCCTTCCCCCAAAACTTCTTCCAGCACCGAAAGTACTACGGTAGCTATGGTCACTACGAATCGGAAGAGGGAAAGCATTTCCTTCTAAATTAATACGTCCGTAATGTTTATAAATTTGGGCGTATTCGGTAATTAATTCAACTGTTTTCGCACGTCTATAATATTCCCAAAGCATAATGTGAACACGGTCTTCGGACGTTCCTTGTTTCTTTAAAATTGTCGCTGCTGTATGCAGAAGATCACGGTCGTTATTTGCGTTTGCAAATCCATCTTTGTCACCATCTAAACCCAATCCGCCAAATAGAGAAATTGTATGGGGGAGAGTGTCGTTACCATTAACGGGACCAGCCCATATTTCTGGTTTGAAATAAAGGGAAATAATGGCATCTGGTTTTTTCGGAATATCTTTTCTTACGCTCCGTATATTTCTTTCGTATTGATCCATTGCAGCTAAGTAATACCACGGAATGCCTGAAGATTGCTCGGTTTCTTTATATAGTGCCATGCGCTTTTCGTATATGCTTTGCTGATTATCTTCACCGTAAGCGATATTTTGGTGGAGAAGAAAGCAAATCGAAAGCAAAAGAGAAATTTTTCGAAGCATGAAATAGACTCCTTTCACAACATCACTCTTTTTAGTGTGGGATATACGGAGTATTTCATTATAGGGAACGATTGGAAAAAATCTTAGAATCTTCATTTGAGCAAATCGCTTTCATACGTTAGAATAGATATGTTACATTGAAAGAAGCGAACACGGTAAATTATTTCATATTGTGCGGAGTTGATAACCATGACAAAACAAACAGAATATAAGCGCAAGCCCGAATGGTTGAAAATTAAGTTAAACACGAATGAAAACTATACAGGCTTAAAGAAAATGATGCGTTCTAAGAATCTTCATACAGTTTGTGAGGAAGCAAAATGTCCGAATATTCATGAATGCTGGGCTGTAAGAAAAACAGCAACATTTATGATTTTAGGTGCGGTTTGTACACGTGCTTGTCGTTTTTGTGCGGTTAAAACAGGCTTACCAACTGAGCTTGATTTACAAGAGCCAGAACGCGTAGCAGATTCTGTAGTACAAATGGGCTTAAAGCACGTTGTTATAACAGCGGTTGCACGTGATGATTTAAAGGACGGGGGAGCAGCTGTTTTTGCTGAAACAGTACGCGCTGTACGTCGTAAAAATCCATTTACGTCAATCGAAGTATTACCATCTGATATGGGTGGAGTAGAAGAAAACTTAAAAATGTTAATGGATGCAAAACCAGATATTTTAAACCATAACATTGAAACAGTACGTCGATTATCTGACCGAGTTCGCGCTAGAGCAAAATATGATCGTTCATTAGAGTTTTTACGTCGAGCAAAAGAAATGCAGCCTGATATTCCAACTAAATCGAGCATTATGGTGGGCTTAGGTGAAACGAGAGAAGATTTAATTGAAGCGATGGATGACTTACGTGCAAACAATGTGGATATTTTAACTCTTGGACAATACCTACAGCCATCTAAGAAGCATTTACCAGTTCTTAAATATTACCCACCAGCAGAATTTGCAGAGCTTAAAGAAATTGCACTTAGCAAAGGCTTTAGCCACTGTGAAGCTGGCCCACTTGTGCGTTCTTCTTACCATGCGGACGAGCAGGTTCGTTCTGCAAAAGAAAAAACAGCAGAAGCAAAATAATAAAAAACTCCTTTTTAGTTTAAAACTAGGAAGGAGTTTTTTATTGTGAAAATGATAAAGGGGGGTATGAACGTGAAGGCTTTTATCTTTTTAACCATAGCAATTGTAAGCGAAGTATTCGGGACATCTATGTTAAAGGTATCGAATGGATTCACAAAATTGTTACCGAGCATAGGAGTAGTAGTTGGGTTCGCTTCAGCATTTTTCTTCCTTTCTAGAGCATTGCAACATATGCAACTTAGTACGGCGTATGCGATATGGGCAGGAGTGGGAACTGCTTTAACAGCGCTCATTGGTGTATTTGTTTGGAAAGATGCTTTTACGTGGCAAACTGCAGCGGGATTAGTACTTATTATAGGCGGGGTTGTTGTATTGAATTTGTCGGGTTCCGGTGCACATTAAAAGAGAGCTAATCATTAGCTCTCTTTTTGTTTATATTCTAAAACAGTATTTCGGCATGTTAATAAGATTTTCTTTAATTCCTCTGTGGATAATTCAATTGTAAATTCAGGTACACCAGGTGTAATTAAAATTTTATCGTAAGCATAAATAGCACTATCCACAATAATCGTTACATGTTGTGAATAACCGAAAGGAGCTACACATCCTGGAGTACAGCCTGTTTCTTCTCTTAGCTCATCAGGAGAACAGAGAGATAAGCTTTCTCCTGTTATTTCTTTCATCTCTCCTCGGTTGAGCCTTGTACCCTCTAACGTAAAAAATACGTAATAATCTCCAGACTTTGATTTTAAAAATAAGCTTTTACTTGGAGTGCCGTGTAAGCCAAGCCTTTCACGTACGATACGATCTGTTTTATAATCGAGTACTGGTTCATGTTCAAACTTTTCGTAAGAAGCATTTGTTTTATGTAGTAAAGCAAGTACATCTTCGTACATATGGAGTGATACCCCTTTCTATTGTTAGTACAGTTTCTTCTCGTGGCGTCAACTGAATGTGTTGGAAAGAGATATTACTTGGACGGTGCTTCCCATAATCGTTTTAGGATACATTGTTTATCGAGTGTAATTTCGTAAATATCAGGATTCGTTAAAGCTCTCCATTCAATAAAGCCGATCGTATGATCAAAGTGCTTTAAAATGAGCGTCAGTAAGTTCCCATGTGTAACAAGTAGTGTTGTAGTATGGTTTAACTTTAAAACGTCTTGGATAAGTGATATAGCACGATCCGTCGCTTGTTTTGTTGACTCTCCGCCTGAAAAGGCAATATCTATATTTGTAAAAGTAGATTCTAGTTTTTGCAACCAATCGTCCATTGGAACGTTGCTTAATATGCGTTCAGCTAATCGTTCATCTTCTTGGATAGACAGGTTAGCTTGGAGCGCATAGGGCCGAATAGAATCGATAGCTCGCACAAATGGGCTTGAAATAATATGATCTATTTGTGATTGGTTTTCTAAGAGGAATGTAGCAAGAGTGTTTGCTTGATTTTTTCCTGCAATCGTTAATTCGGCATCACATTCTTGCCCAGTTGCTGAACAATGTCGTATTACAATCAATTTCTTCATAATTCATCCCCATATTTCAAGTTGACGCTATATACTTCGACAAATGCGGGGGAAATTCCTTTTTATTGGAAAAGGCATATTGATCTAAATATGTGGAAAAGTAATGTGGATAAATGAATATTTGAGGTGTAATGATGAAAAAAATGATATGTATTATATTCGGTCTTTGTTTTTTTATACACTTGTCCACAACATATGCAGAATCCAATCAAAAATTAAATTATCCAAGCAATCGAAATAAATCGTTTGTGAGTGAGGATGTGTTTTACGAACATTTAGATAAGAAAATCTATAAAGAATACAACAATGCAGCATATAGTGTTCGGAAAAAAATCTTATTTAAAGAAGTGGCTGATGAGGAATTTTCTTTCCTACAAAAAACAGCCATGGGTTGTCGGAGTAGTGTGATGCTTCAAGATTTTTTTGTTCATCCTGATCGCCAAGTTTATTTTTTCGCTTCCTTTTCTCAAAATGAAGTAGAAGAGTTTCATAAGTACATCGTTATAGACGCAGAAACAAAGAGGGAGCTGCAAGAGGGTAAGAGTTATCATCATTGCGAAAAACGTGGTAAAAAATAACCCACCAGTTGGTGGGTTATTTTTTATTCCGGTACACTCATTAATTTCTCTTTCATTTTACGAATAAGAATGACAGCACCAATTGTGAAGAGAAGGGTAATTCCTTCTGCAACAAAGATGTTAATTGTTTTTGTTTGATAAAGTGCCGCGAAAAAGTCTACAAATGCGTGGAATAATATAGCGTAAACAAGGAAGATATATTTCTTCTGTTTTACTGCGTATAAGACAAGCATCGTAAAGGCAATTTGCAATACAAGAGCCATAATTCTTTCCAAGCTGCCAAGGAAGTATAAATAAGCAGGTTGTTCTATTAACATATCCTTTACAAGATTTAATTGTGGTAGTTTTTCTGCCATTTGAGCGAAGCTACCATTGTTAATAGCATTAGCGAATATAAGTGTCTGCAATGCAGAGAATCCGCCAACTAAAATGGATTCAATCCCGCCGTGACCAATTCCATAAGCGAAGCCATCTTTATATTCTAGATATTTTTTTAGTAGGAAGAAGAAGGCAACGAAGCGTCCTAATTCTTCAAAAATACCAGCAGTTAGTCCGCCATAAATTGCAAAGATAAACGGATTTTCTAAAAATGGAGCGATTGCTGGATTACCACGCATAAATAGGTGGAACGGTGTTTCGAGAATTTGGGTAAATCCAATAAAGATAAGAACACCAACGCCGACCACTTTCCAATTAATATTATATTTTTTACGGAAATAAACGAGTACAATAATTGGGACCAGAACCGAAACAACGAGTTGAAATATGATGCTGGCAATTACAGTATTTGAAACCATACTTTCACCGCTTTCTAATATATGTATATATCTATTATGCATGAAATATAGTGGAGATGAAACTTTTAACAAAAAATGAATTTACTTATTGACTCTAACGTTGCGTCATACTTTATCGTATGTATTAAGGGGGAGATACACATGACAATGAAGGTAAAAGAAGTAGCTAATTTAGTTGGAATTAGTGTGCGCACACTGCATCATTACGATGAAATTGGGTTATTAACCCCAGACGAGACGACAGAGTCTGGATATCGTCTGTATTCCAATGAAAATTTAGAGACACTGCAGCAAATTTTATTTTTTAAAGAGCTAGGCTTCCCTTTGAAGAAAATTAAAGAAATTATCATGAGTCCATCATTTGACCACGAAGAAGCACTACAGCTTCATAAGAAAATGCTTCTTGAAAAGCGTGCCAGATTAGATAAGGTGATTGCGACGATTGATAAAACAATTCAGCATACAAAAGGAGAGATTGAAATGACGAATAAAGAGAAATTTGAAGGGTTCGATTTCAGCCATAATCCGTACGAAGAAGAAGCACGTGAACGATGGGGAGACGCAGCTGTAGATAAAGCGAATGAATACGCGAAAGATATGTCAAAAGACAATCAAGAAGAGTTTAATACGATTTATAGAAATTTAGCGGCGCTTAGACACGGCGCACCAGATTCTAAAGAGGCACAAGAAGCAATCGGGGTATGGTACGATTACTTGCAAAACTTCGGAGAATATTCATTAGATGCTTTTAAAGGACTCGGTCAAATGTACGTCGCTGATGAGCGCTTCACGAAAAATATCGATAAGTTTGGTGAAGGTTTAGCACAGTTTATGTGTGATGCGATGGAGGTTTATGCGGATCGTAAGAAATAGTAAAAAAGGTGGAGGTTTTCTCCACCTTCTTTATTTTTTAATCATATCATTCAAAGTCTGATCCCCCGTATTGTTTAAATGAGGATTTTTGCTCATTTCTCGCTTTAGCATGTCGAGGCTCTGTGTATATTCTGTATCATTTAACGCGCCAGATTGAAGCCCTTGAATTTGAGAAATCAACTTTTGGTCTGTTGATACATATGCTTTATAATAGCGAGGGACGATGGACAAAGCAGCTTTATATACTTGATCTGCTACGAGTTTTGGATCCGTTGTGTTTGCACGGTATACAACAAATACTTCATCATCGGTAACGAGAGTAGCAGCGTTTGTAACGTCAGGAAGTTTGACTGTCATGCTTGTAATCATTTCAGCGACTTTCTCACGGTTAATGGCTCCTACTTGTTTGTTAGATACTTCATGTTTTTGTTTAGATGAATAACCGACTCTCGTTAATCTTGTATTTGTATTTTCCGTATGATACATGTCGTTTTTATTGGAAACAAGAACACGACTTCCTTCTTCACGTTCCATTTCGGCTTTATTAGATGATTGACAGCCTGCGAATAAGGAAAGAGTGAGGAGAGAGAGTATAATTTGTTTTTTCACGATGTATCACCTCCTTCTCCATAGCATGCACTAATTTTCAATTTTTTGTATTTGAAATTGTTGGTTGGTATGCTTTGTGATACGATAAAAAGAAGAATGCTTAGAGAGGAAGTTAATGATGGAGCAAAAGCAAGAGCAAGAGATGCATGCTACGGTGAGCATTAATAATGTGCAGTACGAAGTAATTAAAAACTTTCGTGACGGTTTTAGTGAAGAAGCATTTAAAGAGCGTTATGCAGAAATTTTAAATAAATATGATTATATCGTTGGGGACTGGGGTTATGAGCAACTTAGATTGCGCGGCTTCTTTGATGATAGTAATCAACGTTCGACATATGATACGAAAATTAGTACGTTAACGGAGTATTTATACGAGTACTGTAATTTCGGTTGTGCACACTTCGTATTACGAAAAGTGAAGAAATAAAAAAATCCTCTTACGATTGTAAGAGGATTTTTTGCATTATAAACAAATCGAGATATGATCGCCTTCAGAAAGTATTGCATTTGGTTTCATTTGTTGTCCGTTCAATTGAATATCCCCATTTTTAATTTTATCCACAATGAGTGTACGGCTCCAGTCGGAAATATATGTGGATAAAGCTTTATCCATTCGGTGGGAACCGAAAACGATATCTAATACGATCGTGATTTCCACTATGCCGTTTTCTTTATGTTGCGTAATGGAAATAGTAGTAGTTGTTTCTATTTGATCTTGCTGCGTCATATCGACTGTTTCAACGTGATCAGTAAATGCTTTATAAATACGAAGTTTTTGATTCCACGTATGATCTTTCGGACATTTATAAATGGCAAATCGGTATATATTTTTTCCATTGGCGTTATGCCTACGAATATTCGTGTCAGTAAATAGGGTAGTGCGTCTGCAATTTTTACAATACTTTTCGATTGTATTTTGCTCGTTTTCATATAAACTCCAAGAAAGTTGTACTTTTTGCATTTTCCTTCACCTCTTATAGTAGTGGCAAAGAAACGTAATACAGCTATTTGGATGTCTTGTAGTATGAAGACATGAGGAAAAGACAAAAATAAAAGGAGGTTCCCCAAAGAGGAACCTCCGTAAACATCATACTACAGATGCGTTACGCTCCTTTGTAATGGGAATGGGCAGACTACTCCCTTGAAAAAGCACGGTGCTTTTTTGAGAGTAATGCTATCCAATTGCTGGTCCATTACAAAGTAAATGTCGGCATACGTATATAACGTCCTTTCTATCCAAATAGATTTATTCTTAATTATAACATATTAGTTAGAAAATTTAAAATACTTAAAGTGAAAAAACACCAGCTAAAATAGCTGGTGCCTACGATAAATTATATAAGTTCAAATAAAAATGAGCGTAGTTCTTCTGCAATTTCTTCAGTCATAGAAAATGCATGCTCTAAGTAGCCTGGTTCGTTTAAATCGTCAGGACCGATGATTGCAAATCTATTGCGCTGTATATCAAGGACAATTGTTTTACCGTAATGACGATCGGAGTATAAAAGCGCTAAATCATGACGCTCATTTTCTCCCATAAAGCTAACGAAACGAGTTCTTGTAGCGACTGTATCGTCGTACAGAAAGAAACGTTCTTCCATACACATGGCTCCTTTATTAAATATCTAAGTTTAAGTGTGGTTTATGATCTAAATGGTGATGCGTTTTAATGAATCGTACCGTTCTTGTTTTGTAACGCATAACGATAGAATATGTTTCAGCTAGATCTCCGCCAAGGAATTTAACACCGTCTAATAACTCACCAGCAGATACACCAGTTGCTGAGAAGATTGCATCATCCCCAGATACTAAGTCATCTAACATAAGAAGTTGACGAGGATCTTCTAATCCCATTTCACGACAACGAGCTTCTTCTTCTTCGTTCATTGGAACTAAGCGAGCTTGCATTTCACCTTCAAGGCATTTTAATGCTGCTGCAGAAATAACACCTTCTGGAGCTCCGCCAATACCAACGAATAAATCAATACCCGTTCCAGGTAGTGCTGTTGCGATTGACGCACCAACATCACCATCACCAAATAATTTTACGCGTGCACCTTTTGCACGAACACGGTCAATAATATCTTGATGACGTTCACGTTCTTGCACGATAACTGTTAGATCACGAATCTTTTTATTGTTAGCTTCTGCTACAATTTCAATTGTTTTTTCAATTGGATCATCTAAGCTAATTTTACCAGCTGCTTTTGGACCAACCGCGATTTTTTCCATGTACATATCAGGAGCATGAAGAAGGTTTCCTTTATCTGCGATTGCGATAACTGCCATTGCATTTGCAAGACCTTTTGCAACGATGTTTGTACCTTCTAATGGATCAACGGCGATGTCTACTTCTGGACCGTTACCTGTTCCTAGTTCTTCACCAATATACAACATCGGTGCTTCATCAAGTTCTCCTTCACCAATTACAACTGTACCTGCCATGTTTACCGAATCAAACATATCACGCATTGCTGTAGTTGCTGCATCATCTGCTTCGTTTTTCTTTCCGCGGCCCATCCACTGTGCGGATGCTAATGCTGCTGCTTCTGTTACACGGACAATTTCTAGTGCGAGTTCACGTTCCAAGATTCCATTCCTCCAATTTCAAAAATCATACAAATATAACTATAACAAATAACGGAGAAAAGGTGAATTCGAAAAATTGTCGATTTTTTCAGAAGAAAGCGTTACAATTAAAATGTAAATGCTTTAATTTCCAGGTAGGTGACATTCATGTATTTTGTAGACAGAAAGAAAATAGAACAAATGCTAGTATGTTTAGAACGAGCAACAAGTACATTTCAAGAGAAAAAGATATATGAAACCGAGTTTGAATTTTACGCATTAGAACGCATAGCTCATCTCATTATTGATTGTGTATTAGATGTAGGGAATGCGATGATTGATGGATTTATTATGCGCGATCCAGGAAGTTATGAAGATATTATCGATATTTTGATGGATGAGCGAGTGATAAGTGCAGAAGAAGGACAAGGAATGAAAGAAATTATCCTTCTTCGAAAAATGCTTACGCAAGATTATATTCAAATGAATCATGATGAATTATATAAGACGATTCAAAAACATATTGCAGTGGTAGAGAAATACCCAGCAAATATTCGCAGTTATTTAGAGAAGGAATTAGGACCTGTATCTGCATTTGTACCAGAATAATTATGCTTATAAGATCCCCAGGACTGCCTTTTGGGGATCTTATATTGTATGTGAGAAAGTAAAGGGAAAAGGGAGAAGGGTTAAGCATGGGGGAAGTACGTACGACGAAAGATGAAATTGTACAATTGTTGAAAGTAAAGGGAGAGCACACGGTAGCGGAACTAGCTGACGTTTTAGAGATTACAGAAATGGCGATCCGAAGACATTTAAGTAATCTTGAGAAAGATGGTTTCATTTATTCTAAGATGGTAAGACAACATGTCGGAAGACCAACTTATTTGTATGGATTAAGTGAAAAGGGAGAAGATACATTCCCGAAGGAGTATAAGCAATTTGCGATTGATATGCTAGAAGATTTAGCTCGAATGGGTGATGAAAAAATACTTCGTTACGTTTTAACAGAGAGAACGAAGCGAATGGAAGAACAGTTGCAAAAGCGAGTGAGTAATCAAAAGAATTTAGCATATAAAGTGCAAGAGATAGCAGCTATGCAAGAGAAAAATGGTTATATGGTTCAAATAAAGAGAGATGGAGAGAACTCTTTCGTAATTGAAAAACAAAACTGTCCGTTAAAAGAAATTGCAGAGAGATTCCCGCAAGTATGCGAAGATGAAAAAGAGATGTATAATCGTTTATTTGCAGGAGCGGATGTAAAGACGTTAGCAAACATGTGTGAGGGCGATTGTAGTTGTTCTTACCAAGTAAAAGAGAAAAAATGAACGTTATGGGGCGCTTTAAGGTAAAGCGTTTTTTTCTTTTTGAAAAGCGGGTAATATAAGAGTGGTATGATAGGTGAGAACGTTAGCATAGAAGGAGAGACATAATGATGTATAAAGGTTACTTAATTGACTTAGACGGTACGATGTATCGCGGAGAAGAACAAATTGAAGAAGCGAGCGACTTCGTAAAAGCGTTAGGAGAGCGCGGTATTCCTTATTTATTCGTTACGAATAACTCAACTCGTAAACCAGAACAAGTGGCAGAAAAACTTGTTCGTTTCGATATTCCAGCGGAAGCAGAGCAAGTATTCACAACGAGTATGGCGACAGCGAACTTCATTTATGAACGTAAACAAGACGCAACTGTATATATGATTGGTGAAGAAGGCTTACATGATGCGCTTGTGGAAAAAGGATTTGAACTTGTGGATGAAAATCCTGATTTCGTTGTTGTTGGTTTAGATCGTGACATCACATATGAAAAATTAGCAAAAGCTTGTCTTGCTGTGCGTAACGGTGCAACGTTTATTTCTACAAATGGAGATATTGCCATTCCGACTGAGCGCGGATTATTACCAGGTAACGGTTCATTAACATCAGTTGTAGCAGTATCAACAGGCGTGGATCCAATCTTTATCGGAAAACCAGAATCAATCATTATGGAACAAGCTCTAAAAGTGCTGGGCATAGAAAAAAATGAAGCATTAATGGTTGGGGATAACTACGATACAGACATTTTAGCGGGAATAAATGCTGGCATGCACACCCTTCTTGTCCACACTGGAGTCACAACTGTGGAGAAGTTAACAGAATATGAAGTACAACCGACGCAAGTTGTGCATAACTTGACGGAGTGGATTGAGAAAATGTAATGAAAAACAGGTAGCCGGAAGAGGTTACCTGTTTTTTTATGCATAATCGCATATGTACTATAAGTATATAAAATGTAAAATTTAAATGTAATGATACAAAGGAGGGAATAAGAGTGTACTGGATGTCATGTATTATGTTTGTTTTTACATTATGTGTTTTGTTCTTTGTTCTATGGAAAATATATAAAATAAATGAAATGAAAAAAAGCGCGGGAAAACTCATTGCAATGTATCCTCGAGTGAAGAGACGGTGGATTGCGTTACTTGGGCCAGCATATTTCATTGGACAATGTATGTATATATATGCTCAGTACGTAAGTGGCAATATTGATACAGCTGAACAGTTTCTTATTCAGTCGGGTAGTTATGTTATAGCAAGTTGTTTTATGACTTTAATAGCTATCCATCTTATTAAAAGTGTACAAATATATGAAAAAGGTGTAATAGATGGATTGAACTTTTATTCATATGAAGAATTAAAAGGCTATAAAACATCAACATGGGAAAATCCAAAAGAAAATATATTTTTATATCGCGGGCGAGAAAAAATGAATGACAATGTGAATTTACTTATTAGACAAGAAGATATGAGTGAATTAGAAAGCATTCTTCAAAGATATATTCCGAAATTGATGATGAAATAAAAAAACTCCGGTTGTTAAAACCGGAGTTTTTTTATTAAAACGCACGATTCACAACATCTTTAACTTCTTCAAGATATTGCTTACGCACACTATCATCCACAGAAGGAACACTCGTATAGAATGTATGCTCAATTGTTTCGATGCCTGTAAATTCAAAAATACCAACATCCGCTGTTTTCTTCATTGCGTCAAACATACCGCCTGCTGTGTATGCTTCTTTCGAATTTCCCATTGTGGATAATAATAAGCCTTTTTTACCGCTTAATAACTTTTCAATACCATTTTCACCGTAAGCATAAGCGAAGCCATGGCTAAATACACGGTCAACGTATCCTTTTAAAATAGCAGGAAGACCCGCCCACCAAACTGGGTAAATGAATGTAATGCTATCAGCCCAAGAGATATGCTCTTGTTCTTCTTTAATATCTTCTGGTGTGTTTCCTTGAGAAAATGAGATGAAATCGGAAGCGCCTAATACTGGATTGAAGTTTAACTCGTATAGATCGCGAACGCGTACTTCATGACCTTTTTCTTCTAACTCACTTTTTACAGTTTCTAAAATCGCATGGTTGAAGCTTTCTGTATTTGGGTGTGCATAAACGATTACATGTTTCATTGTTATTCCTCCTATTTGTGGATATGTGAATGGTTTCTCTGTAACCATTATTGTTACTTCTTTTGCGAAAGTCAAGTAATACATATGTATAAAAAGACGCCTCAAATCGTCTTTCTATACCCCACTCATACAAAGAACAAAGAAAACAAATAAAATGATGACAATACCAATGCCGAAGTTAAATACGAGAGTACTATCCATATTATGTAACCTCCTTGTTTGAAAGTAAAAAGCACTCTAGCCAAGAGTGCTTTTTTATTTTGAGTCTACTTCACAACTTTTAGAAAAAGATTCATGTGTGTAAAGAGTTACATTATTTTATGTGTTTATGCTTTGAAATGAGTAAGTCCTTGTCAGGTATAGAAAAAAAGACACTCTTTTGAGTGTCTTTAACGATGACAAAATGTGCCAATTGCTTGAGTTTGATAAGGCGTTAATATCCGTTTTAACGCCTTTTCTTTGATCAAGAAGTGTAGCAACAGCGATTCAAATAAATTGTACCATTTGTTTTATAGGTGTGCGTATGTAATTATGCATATTTTAATTATGAGGTAGGTAATGAATTATGAATAATTTGAAGTGATTTACTTACGATTTCTTCTGCGGCATATATGCCGATTGTATCTGTTTTTACAATATGGGGTTGTAAGTGATTATATGTTGCGCCTAATTCACCGTGAAGTGGTGCGAAGGCATAGTTAGCTTTTTCAAGCATGCATAAATCAAGTAAAGAATCCCCAGCTGTAATGATAGTGTCTATTTGTAGCACTTCTTTTATATATTGCACAGCATCCCATTTGTTAATAGGCTTCGGTACAAAATATAATTTTCTACCTTGAAGTGAATGAGCCCAACCTTGTTTGTCTAACCAAGAAATGAAGGATGTTAATTCGTCATAAGGAATGTTCTCCCGTTTAATGATGCAATAGTGGAATAAATCATCAGCTGTTTTTTGTGATATAACCCAATCTTTATGAGCGATTTGTTCAAATTCCTTTAGTATATCATTTCTCTCTAAACATTCTACTGAAAGTCTTTTTTTTATTTCTTTGTTCCAAGTAATATCTTGCTTGCCGTTATAAAGGATATTACCACCGTTACTTGTAATGGCATATTCAGGAATGATTTCATTTTGGAATAAAGCAATACGCTGAAATTGTTCAATCGTTCTTGTTGTAACTGGGATAAAATATGAATACAGTTGCAATTTTTTTAGTAGTGAAATGGTTTTATGTGATATGAAAGAAATTTCTTTTCCGTCTAAAGTTTCAATGAGCTGAATTGACTCATCTTCTATATGAGCACGAAATGATTTTCGGGAATAAATAAGCGTCTGATCAAGATCACTGGCGAAAATCATATCGTTTCCCTCCTAAGAGGCTTAATGAGCCCGCAACATGAATAAGTCATATTCTCATATATTTCAATAGGGACATTCTTTTCTTTAGCAAGAAGTAAAATATGCTTTAAATCGGGATTGTTTTGCTTACGTATTAAAATTTTCCACGGTATTCTCCGGAGTAATACGCGAGTTGTTTCACCGACTCCTGGTTTAATTAGGTTAATATCGTCAATTTCAAAGTGAGTTTGGATAGACTGTATATCTTTTAATCCTTGCCAAGATGGATCGGTGTATGTTGAAGTAATATACTGTAATTGATTATCTATATGAGAATGAACAGAAGGGAATAAATCTGTTACCTCATCGATGAAGAAATTTGATAAATCTTCTTGTTCTAGCTCTTTATAATATTTAACACCATGAAAATCATTTGGGCCAATATAGGTGTCATTTAGTACAGTGCGGCTAATTAGTCCAGAGACGGTTGCATTTAAGCAAGCACAAGGGATAAGAAAATCTTCGCGTGTACCGTAAATTGAAGTACAGTACCCTGGATCAGCAAGTACAGCCATACAATGAGAAAGGTGTGTATTATTTCTCTCGTTAAATGTATGCACTGTATGTTCCAATTCCCTTTTTATTGCACCCTTTCCAGTCCACCCATCAATGAATTGAATTGTTTCTTTAGGGTGATGTTCTAAAATATAGTGAAGTGCATTTTCATCGATACCGCGTCCGCGAATAATGGAAATACAATAGTGAGGTACATCAAGGTTATATTGATAGCGTATGTAGCGTTTTATAAGAATACCGATAGGTGTACCAGCACGAGCTAATGAGACGAGGACAAGATTCGTTCCTTTAGTCTGTATAATTTGTTCAGCGACAACTCCAACTGAAATTGCTAGTTTGTGCTTGTATTGTTGCAGGGAAGAAAAGAATAAATCCATATATGCTTTAGATGGTTTATATTCCACTGGTAACATTTCAGAATAATGTGTGCCAGTTTGAATTGCCTGTTCTCTAGTTTCTGTGGAACTTTCTTTCATTAAATCACTAATATCTTTTAATAGAAAAATAGCATCATTTGGATCGTAACTACTAATATGGGAATTTACTTTTACCATAATTATCAACCTTCCTTTTCTATGCTATTTGAAAATGAGACGATATGAATACAGGGAATAACTGTTTGTAACTGATGTAGAAGAGGAAATAGAGCTTCTTCTCCTACATCATGTTCCATAAAAACAAATACTTCATCGTAATCATGAGGTGAAATATTATAAAAGTAATTTGTAATAGTAGAATCTTCGGGACTTGGATATGGGAAATGATTATGAATGGCGTAGTTCACATCATTTGAAACAGGGTGGATAGGACTTCGTGTTGTAGATTGATATAAAATATTTTTACCCATTTCAGCAGCGATTTTCATTGGAATATACATAAATTCACCCGTTCCGAGGCAGAGCGTTCGTTTTCCAATTCTCTTTCTTTGTAGCATTTTTCCTGCTTCTTGAGTAAAAGAATGAATGTGCTTTTGTTCATATGATGAAATGCCAAAGCGTCCAGTATATTTTATGTAATTTGATGTATAGGGTAATGTTGGACAAGTAATGGTATGCTTTTTGAAATAAGGTTTTGTTTCTTCAGTTTGCATAGTTGGTTTTGAAATATTCAACGGTTGGCCAGTTGTATGAATGATTCCTTCTAATAACGAAATAACATGAATTTTTATTTGAAGTTCTTCTTCTAGTTGTTTAAATTGTCTTCTATTAGTATTAGAACGCCAGTCTAATAAAGAAGCAATGGTATATTCTGCTCGTGGAAATTGCTGTTGAATGGACCTGATAATATTTAGTGCGGTTTTTCCGGTTGTCATCTCATCATCTACAAGAACGATTGAATTATTGTTTTGAAAAAAGCTCTTATCGACATAACAACGGTGTGATGTTGCATGGGAATGTTCTTCCTCAAATGTAATGACAGATTCGAGATTGGGTATCGATTCCCTAGTTGTATGTACATACTTTGCATTTTGAAAGCATTGAAACATAGAATGGCCAAGTGCTGTTGCTGTTTCAGCGAATCCGATAAATAACACTTCTTCTTGCAAGGGATATTGATAATGAAATACTTCTTCTGGAATTTCATCAACTTCTAATGAAATAAGATTTAAAATTTCTTTTTGAAATGGATGAAAAGCATTATGTAGTATTTCCATATATCTTGCAGCGAGAGCAAATCCACTTGCTAGAGAGACTGCAGGTTTAATAGGAAGATGCTTTCCAAGAATTGTACTCACAAATAAAAAACTCCGCTTCTTATTTATCCTTGCTGCCATTTGAAAAAGATTATCTAGCGCTAAATTATATGGATTATCACGTACTTCTACATGAACTTTTATATTATTTAAAACGTTATACGTGTTGTTTTGCGTTTGTAATAAGGAGATCGGTGAATTGTTTGTTTTCATGTAGCACCCCGTAAATATTAGATTTTAAAATGGTTTTGCGAGCCCAGTTATAATGGGGCTTTACTTCATTCATTTTGTTAGCAAAACTGCTTTTTAGCACTCCGTTATACGTATCTGCATTTTGTAAAATTGACCTTGCGTCTAAATAATCTTCCATTGTGACAATGTGCATTGCTTGTACAACTTTAATATGAGATGGGTGAATAACTGTCTTTCCGATTAATCCATTTGTATGGTCAAGCGATACCTCTTGAATGAGCCCTTCTTCGTAATCATTAGAAAAATATTCCCATACACATCCTGAAATAACATATTCCTTTGTTGCTCTGGAGAAAATATTAATAATGTCTGAAATACAATCACGAACAACAGTAATATGATAGATTGGTGTGTATTTATTGCGCCGAATACCAAATATACTTGAAAAATCAGTGGCACCAATACGTACATTTAAGATGTAATCACGATAGGAATCTAGTAAATCTTTTATTTGTAATAATGACTCTACACGTGTTTCTTTATACATAATTTCTGGTGATTCTAAAATCGGCATCCCATAAAGGGATAATGAATATAGCTCGTTTATATATGCAAGCTGATTGATATAAGTCTTTCCATTAACGGGTGTGAATTTTGGAAAGACAAAACCACATAAACAATGAACAGCACTACCTAATTCAGTAACAATTGTTCTCATTTGACTTGGCTGTCGAACTCTAATAAAAAGAAGTGGGATGTCTGCCTGATTTAGTATGTTGCCACTGACTAAGTTGGCGATTTGCTGTATTTGAACGACGATATTTTGCTCTGCAAGTTTTACTTCCTCATCGCTAATAGAGTCTTCTAGACAAAAGATAATTGAGGTAGCTTCCACATGTTTTTTTCTAATTATATCTTCCGCGATAGTTTCTTTCGTACCAGGAGTATACAGTGTAGCCCCTAATGCATACGCTAATTGCTCTTTCTCTATACTTTTTGAAAAACTAATAGGTTCTTTATAGAAAAAATTTTGACGTTCTTCTAAGGAGAGATAAGAAAAGTAATTCAAATTGTCACCACCTTATTTCAAATGATTCTGTTTAATCGTAACATAATAAGAAAAATCTTCCATTGAAATAAAGCGAGAAACTTAAAAAACATATTGAGAAAGATGAATTATAAGATGAATATCGAATATTGTTAATAGAAATATAATAGGGGGAGAGAGAAGGATGCATATACATAAGTTAACGGTAGAAGAAGCAAATGAGGTAAATACGTGGACGTACGAAGAACCTTATAATTTGTATAGTTTTTCAGGCGAGGAAGAAGTAATAAAAGAATTATTAGATGGGACGTATTATGGCTGTTGTGACGATAAGGGAGAGTTTATCGGCTATTTTTGTTTTGGGGAAAATGCACAAGTACCAGGTGGAAGAGATGCTCATTTATATGATGGAGAAGATGTAATTGATATCGGACTTGGCATGAAGCCAGCGTTAACAGGGAAAGGGCTGGGAAAAATGTTTTTTCAAGCGGGGATAGCATTTGCTGCGAAAGAATATAAGCCAAAAACGTTCCGACTTAGTGTAGCGACATTTAATACAAGAGCGATTACGCTATATAAAAATATAGGTTTTCAGCAAGGTCCTATTTTTTTGAGTCGCGGAAGAGAATTTATGCTCATGAAATATGAAAGACCGTCAGTATGGAACTGACGGTCTTTCATATTTTATTATTCCGAATGCTCAGCTCTGTGTGCTAAACGGCTTGAAGCAGCGGCAGCGATCCCGCCAACGATATCATCAAGGAATGTATGCACCTTTCCAGATGATTTATCATTTAAGAATTCTAAAATACCAGGTTTTAATTTATCGATATATCCAAAGTTCGTGAAACCGATAGAGCCGTACACATTAACGATAGAAAGTGCGATCACTTCATCAATTCCGTATAAGCCTTCATCACGTTTTACGATATCTTGTAACGGCTCACTTAACATTCCTTTTTCAGCAAGGACATCGAGTTCGATACCAGTAATCAGTGCGTTTTGTACTTCACGTTTTGATAATACACGCTCAACGTTATAACGGCATTCTGACATCTCTAAATTTGGATGATATTTTTTTTGAAGAAAATGAACAAGCTCAGCAATATCGTCAATTGTTACACCACGTTCTTGTAATAGTTGTAATGCTCTTTCTTGTAGTTGATTTGATTCTTTCATGTTTATCACCTTTTTTTCTTTTTAGTATTTGTATACGTTTCGTTGCTTTATCATGTGCATAGGAATGAAAGGCGAGCACAAGCTCATATATATAAAGAAAAACCATAGGTGGCGACTGCGATGATTCATCATATTTATGAGCATTATCATATGCATGTTAAAGAATTAATCCCCCTTGGCCCCTATAAAAGCTTTTGGATTCGCAACAAAATTTATGTACTTGTTCCAATTGGAGAAATGGAGGAAGAAGTACTTGTAGAGATGAAAAAGCTCAGTGATTATATGAACCAGCAAGGGGATATAACTGTAGCGACTTTCGTTCCGACTATACACGGGTACTATGTAAGTGAGATAGAAGAACAAAATTATTGCTTATTAAAAGGTATGCGTGCGTTAGAACGACATGCTACATCATTAGGAAGTGAGCTTTCTATATTCCATAAACGAGGTGCATTCTTTCCAGAAGAAATCGAGCAATTAAGCCGCATAGGCGAATGGAAAGCGTTATGGGAAAAAAGGCTCGATCAATTAGAAAAGTTTTGGCAATCACAAGTGATGAACCACCCTACAGACGTATTCGATCAATTGTTTATTGAATCCTTCCCGTATTACTTAGGGGTTGCAGAAAATGCAATTCAGTATGTTGTCGATACGGAGATGGATGATACGCCGCAACTAACTGATGCAGCAACAATTTGCCAAGAACGATTTACACCCTTATTATGGCATCAAACGAAGCGTCTTAAACTTCCTTTCGATTGGGTGTATGATCACCCAACTCGAGATATGGCAGAATTAATCCGCTATATGATGATAGAAAAAAAGAAAGACTGGGAGCAAACAATCGTTCAATTTGTTACAGATTATGAACGGAATTATTCGCTATCCTCATTTGGTTGGCGCCTATTATTTGCAAGGCTCCTGTTTCCACTTCACTATTTTGAAACAGTCGAACGATATTACCAAACGGGAAATGAAGAACAAAAAAGCATATATAGAGATCGCTTAGAAGCCATTTTACACGATGTGAACCGCTCTGAGCAATTTATGAAGCACTTTTATGGCTCACTTCGTTTACCAGTCGATAAGTTAGGGATTAGGAAATTAGATTGGCTATCTTAAAATATAAAAAAGAGACCGATTGAGGTCTCTTTTTTATATATCACAATTGTATGTAATACATTATGCCCCTACCTGTTGATCTGCACATATATTTAAAATGAATTGATGTCTTTCGATTTTTTCATTTACTTTACTCAATAATTCTTGCTGGATTTCTTTAAATAAAAATTGATAGCTCGCATTCCATGTTGGTATAACGGATGAAAGGTCTAATAAATACTCTTTTTTCTTTTCTAGTTCTTGAATTGTTAAGAAAGTGTTCCCCATTTTTGGCATGTGTCGTCCCCCTATGTTTTTTACTTTTATATGTGTGAACGATTCTATAGTATTAATTATCTCACTTTTTGAGAAGGATTTCCAATTTTGTTTTATGATGTTAAAGGAGAAGTGTTATTTGAATAAAAAAAGAGACCCAAATGGGTCTCTTTCTAGGAAACGATTCTGAACGAGCCGCTTCCGCTTTTAGATTAAAATACTTGTTCTACTTCAATAACGCCTGGTACTTCTTCAAGTAATGCGCGTTCGATACCAGCTTTTAGTGTGATTGTAGAACTTGGGCAGCTTCCGCAAGCACCCATAAGGCGTAATTTTACGATACCTTCTTCAATGTCTACTAACTCAACGTCTCCGCCATCGCGAAGTAAGAATGGACGTAATTTATCTAATACTTCTAGTACTTGTTCTTGCATATGTGGGTTTTCCATTTTTATCGACTCCTTTCATCAGTTTTATTATAATCAAGATAGAGGGGAAAATCTATTTTTTCTGTTCTTGTTTTAATGTCGAAATTTTTTATCATGTTTACAACGTGTTTTTTCAGTATAGGGGTATGGAATAAGTTTGTAAAATGATGTGCTTATGTACTAAGACATCTGAATATACTGTTGAAACAAGAAGTGGGGGAGAAGAAATGGTTAATGTGCAAGTGTATGGGACGAAAGTAATTTGTGCGAGCTGCGTTGGAATGCCATCTTCAACAGAAACGTTTGAGTGGCTACAAGCGGCGATTGGTCGTAAATATGAAGGACAAGAAAATAAATTTAATTTCGAGTATATTGATTTTCAAGAAGAACAAGAAGATGAAGATAAAAAAGCATTCGCAGAGCGCGTAGTGGAGGAAGATCTATTTTATCCAGTTGTTCTTGTAAATGGAGAAATTGTTGGAGAAGGAAATCCTCGTTTGAAGGATGTTTACGAAGAAATCGAGAAATATTTATAAAGCAGGAAGTCTTTGCGAATTCGCAAAGGCTCTTTTTTATTGGAGGGATAGATGTGAAAAATGGAGTGAAGCATGCGTTACCAACGGAAGTACGACAGTTAATGGAGCGGTACACAGTAGAATTAAAAGAAATTTTTTTGGATGAAAAAATAGTCGGGGTATATATTTACGGCTCCATCGCACTCGGTGCATTTCATGTAGAAACGAGCGATGTTGATTTTGTTACGGCAATAAGTGATTCCGTGAATGAGGCTGAAAAACAACAACTTGTAGAATTACATAAGAAACTTAGTGGTAGTACGTTAGGCAAAAGAATGGACGGTATGTATATTCCGCTTGCTGATTTAGGGAAATACAATGATGAAATGAATGAGTACGTGTATTGTGCAGATGGTAAAGCGAATATAGGTCATTGGGATATTAATGCGGTCACATGGTGGACGTTAAAAAATCAAGGTATTACAGTTACAGGGAAAGAAGCTGAAGATCTTTCGTTTCAAATAAGTTGGGATGATGTAGTAAATACGATGAAATACAACGTAGAAAAGTACTGGAGTGAAAAAGCGAAGCAACCATATTTATTTTTCGTAGAAGAGTGGGTAGAATCAGCGGTCGTTACGATGGGACGTATTTTATATACGTTAGAGAATAAAACAATTGTCTCAAAAGATAGAGGATTGCAATACTTGTTAGAACGTTCAGGGGAAGAATGGGAGCTTTTATTAAAAGAAGTAGCGAGAATACGGCAGAACCCAAAAGAAAAGCGAATGCTCTCAAGGTGGAGAAGGGCAGATGTGACGAGGAGGTATTTATTGCATTTAATTGAAATATGTAGAGAGAAATGGACGATACAGTAAATTGTATCGTCTATTTTTGCATTGAAATTGGTATATAATGTATTAAAAGGTTTAATTATACTGGAGGGGATAGGATGAATACAGAATTAGCTACATATGAAGAAAAGAATGTACAAATGAGTATGCGCGAAATAATTAGCATGATAATAATTATTTTTGGGGTAATGTATGGAATCGGTTTTTTGAACCTTATATATGATTCTTCCTTATATCCATGGTATGTAGATTATCTTATTCCGCCTGTAACAGTTCTTACTATTATCTTAATATATTCACCAGCGAGAAATTACTGTGTACATTTATTAAAAACAATACAGTTCAATAATTTTAAGCATTATGTAACGATAGTAATGACAATGATCGTGCTGCTTATATATATTGCAGTATTAAATTTAGTTTTACCACATGGGCTTCGTGTGAATGAATCTAATATAGTAATAGAGCCTACTAAAAGTGAAATCATTTTATACGTAGTTGTACTCACTGTTTTTGCACCAATTTGGGAAGAGCTTGTATTCCGAGGTATGTTTTTTATGAAATTATCTCAGCGCTTCTCTATACTTAGCAGTGCCGTTATAAGTGCTTCTATATTTACTTTAGGTCATCCCCTTACAGTAGGTAGTGTTTTATATATTTTTGGTGGCGGTATATGTTTAGCTTATACGTATAAGAAAACAAATAACTTACTCGTTCCATGGGGAATTCATTTATTAAATAATTCATTTTTCATATTAGTAAATTTTCAACTGTAAAAAGACGCCTTTTTGAAAAGGGCGTCTTTCGTATTTTGTATTAGGTGGAAAAGGCTTTACAAGTATTATGTAGAGGAAAGGTAATACAAAATATAAATAGTTTCATGTGAAACATTTTTATTATTAAATATGTAAAATGATTAACTTAGTGTATTAAATGTATCATTCATAAGTATTCTAATATATTTAAAAGTAAAATAGAATAATAAACGGATAATTGTCGGAATATATTCAATTTCCGTTCATTTTTATGAAATATATGTACTTTTTGTTAGATTCCTTCTATTTCTTTCTATAAAATACATGTATGCAGAAAGAAGAAAAGGATGATGTACGTGAAGGACACTGTTTTACAAGAAACAAATTCCCCGCAAGAGTTGCATAAAGTTGTTCAAAAGAATACAGCTTATTATGACTTTAAGTGGGGCAAAGTAGAAAATCCAGCGCAAGGGAATACGTGGAATTGGGTAGCCTTTTTCTTCCCAACTTTTTGGTTAGCTTATCGTAAAATGTATAAGTTGTTTATTATACTTACGTTATTGGCGGTACCTAGTATCGTTGTAACTCCTTTTATAGATATTCCAGATGGGATTTATTTAACATGTAGTTTAGTTCTTCAATTAGGAACGATGATATTTACTGGATGGCAAGGAAACCGTTTATATTATAAGCATGCTGTTCGTGTTCTACATAAGGGGGAAAATACGCCTGATCATGAGAAGGCATATTACTTACAATTAAAGGGTGGCGCTAGTTTTGCTGGTATGGTTGGTTTACACATCATAGTAGGGTTAGTATTTGGCGGAGCCACGTTCGGACTCTCCCTTTTACCAACTGAGCCGAATATTAAAAATGTTGTTCGTTCAAGTAGTGAAGGTATTACTTTAGAGGTTATGACGGATAATCCAACTTGGAAGTTTGTGAAGAAAGAAGACGATTATGACGTAATAGAGTTTACTGGTTATGATTATACAGAGAAGAAAAACGTGAAAATTAAATTTGCTGTTTACTTCAGTGAAGACTATTTTGAATGGCAAGAAGTATATGAGAATAATAAGAAGTTAAGTGAAGAAGAGTTAGAAGAGTATCAATTTTACATTGAAGAAAATGGTTGGGGGTTCTAGTCAGAACTCGTTCATTTTGAAAAGAAGAATCTTGTGAAGGTTCTTCTTTTTTATTGTAAAACACCATATGAATTGAAATTTTGTAAAATACAATAAAAAATGAGAATTTGAGGTAGGCTTGTCAATAACGTAAGACTATGGCACTATAAAGAAATGCTATACAAATTTTATTTATCGAGATGTAAACATCAATTTTGATTTTTACGTATAAATAATGAACGGAGGAAATGAATTTATGGCTACTTTACCAAATTGTCCAAAATGTAATTCAGAATATACGTATGAGGATGGCGTTCTTTTCGTATGTCCAGAATGTGCTCATGAGTGGAGCCAAGAAGCAGAAGCTGAAAATAATGATGGTGCAAAAGTTGTAAAAGATGCGAACGGAAACGTTCTTCAAGACGGCGATGCTGTTACTGTTATTAAAGATTTAAAGGTAAAAGGAACTTCTTCAGTTGTGAAGATCGGTACGAAAGTAAAGAGTATCCGTCTAGTTGATGGCGATCACGATATCGATTGCAAAATCGACGGTTTCGGAGCAATGAAGTTAAAATCACAATTCGTTAAGAAGGCGTAAATAAAAAGAGGAGGCGAATAGGCCTCCTCTTTTTATTATGTCATTTTTTGTCGGTAAGTCGATATTCCTTGTCGAATCGCCGATATATTTCAAAAATCGTTGATATATTTTGAGTTATGATAGATATATTCGAAAAATCGTCGATATAATTTCACTCACCGAGAACGGTGCATCATTTACCAAGCGAGAGTTACGATTCACTTCGCAGCATAGTCAATCTCTTTCAACTGACACCGCTTATTAAAGAATGTTTTATATCCAAGCTGTAAGAAGATAATAACAGCAAAGGCAGTACTTCCTGAAATACCAAGTATAATGGCGATTTGATATTGAATGGCTGTAAATGGTGATACACCAGATAAGATTTGACCAGTCATCATGCCTGGTAAGCTTATAATCCCCATTCCGACCATAGAATTGATTGTTGGTAAAATAGCAGAGTCAAAAGCGTCTCGTATGAGCGGCGCAGCGGCTTCTTTCGGTGTTGCGCCGAGCATAAGTGCGCCTTCAATTTGACCTCTTTGCGATTTCATATTGTTTAAGAACGTATTTGCACCGAGAGAAACGCCTGTCATCGCATTCCCGACTAACATTCCCGTAATCGGAACGATATATTGCGGCGCATACCAAGGGTCGTGACCGATAATAACAAAGATAAATAGTAGAAGTGGCCCAATTGATCCGGCAACCATGGAAAGCGCGGCTACTCGTTTTAATTCTTTAGACATCGGGATATTGACTCGTTTATAAATATTAAAAATTGCAAAGGTAGTAATAGAAGTAATAAGGGCAATTGTATAAAATGGATTACTATTTTCAAATACGTATGTTAAGACATATGCAACAAGTACGAGCTGAATCGTCATACGGAATGTTGCGAGCGCAATTTGTTTTTCACGCGGAATCCCTTTTAATTTTACAAGTCCAATTAAAATAAGAATAAAAATATATGCAGCGGCAAGTTGCCAAATTTGGAGTTCAATAACGCCCTTCAACTGAGAGCACTTCCTTTCTAGTTGCACCGTTTGTTTTACTAATTTCAATAATATCGTCTGCAATTTCTTCTGGAAGTTGTTGTGAGTGTGTAATGAAGATAACTGTTTTTTTCTTTTCTCTTGCTAGCATAGTAAATTGTTTCATAACGCGGCGTTCTGTATCGCTATCTAGTGCCGAGGTTGGTTCATCTAATAAATAAACAGGTGGATCCATAAGTACGATACGCGCAAAAGCAAGTCGTTGTTTTTCCCCGCCTGATAATGAATCAGCGTTGTCTTCTAAATTTTTTTCTAAGCTAACAGTCGTTAATGCGCTTCGCAAGGCATCGTCATTTGGAAATGGTTTTTCAGAAAAACGAAGTCCCATTATTAGATTGTCTTTAATCGTTCCATCAAAAATAGGTGGCGTTTGCCCAAGCATGACTACGTCACGTCGTAATTGAATAGGAGGATAATCAGAAATCAGTATTCCGTTATATTTAATTGTACCGGATGTTGGAGATTGCAAATCATTTAGCATACGGAGCAATGTACTTTTTCCGCTCCCACTCTCACCGATAATACATGTGATTTTTTCTTTTTGAATCTGTAAATAAGGAATGTGTAGTATATCTTTATATGTAACGTCTTTTAATATAAACATAGATGGCTCCTTTCTGATTCTAGTTCTATCGTATCAAAAAAGAGAGGATAACGGTTATAAAGAACAACGTTTTTTCTTCGTCTTGAGTTCTATTAATAAGTTAAGTAAACGATCTAATTCTTGGCTGAAAGAAATCACTTTATCATGAGTGAATCCGTACTTTTCAACGAGATAGATCAATTCTTTCTTCTTCGCTTCTATTCGATCGTTTAGTTTCGTTAAGTTCATAAGTGAAATGGAATACCTCCTGTAAAAGTATTTACAACATAAAAAATAAGACCGAATGACTCCGGTCTTAAAGGAAATAATAAAACAACTTATAAATAGCATACACTGTTTATCGATAGTTTTTAATATAAAAATGAAAAATAAATCATCATCCATATTGAGAAAGATGTGTCTGATAATTATATTGTAACTCATAAAAGAGACTGCCTATTTAGTAGACAGCCTGTAAAGTATTAACCTTTATGATATTTGTACATCCAAAGAAGACCGGATTTTAATAATCTCGGTACACGTCCCATTAATGGTTGGTTTGCAAGTAAACCAAAGCCGTGCTTCTTACCAAGAGAGCCGAGAACACCTTTTAATTTAATTACAGGTAGTTCGTCAGGAAGTGGTTCATTATTCCAACGTTTCAATAATATTTGGACAATTTGCTCTCCTTGACCTTCAGCAAGTTGTGCAGATGGAGCGTGTGGAAGTGCTGCGCAATCTCCTACAACATACACGTGCTCGTTATTTGGAATATTGTGATATTTTGTTAAAACAACCCGTCCGCTACCATCTTGTTCAACTGGAAGGTTTCGAACAACTTCATTTGCTTGAATACCAGCTGTCCAGACGATTGCATCACATTCAAGTGGTTCATCGTGGTTGTACACAATATTTGGTTCTACTTTTGTAATGTTAGAGTTTCGTATAATAGTAACCTTATGTTTTACGAACCATTCTTCTACGTATCTACTTAATTTCTCTGGATATGGGAATAGAATTCTATCTTTTCGATCAAATAAGTGAATTTTTAAATCAGAACGGCTTTCGCGAAGTTCACTTGCAACTTCAACGCCACTTAATCCAGCACCAACGACAGCTACTGTTGCGTTTGGTTCTAGACTATTTAATTGTTCATATGTCTTACGTGTTTGTTCAATCGATTGTAGGCTATGTGTATATTCCTTCGCCCCAGGAACGTTATGATATTTATCCTCACAGCCAAGACCGATAATTAAATCATCATATGGGATTGCTTCGCCGCCATCGAGATGAACAGCTTTTTCTTCGAGATCAATATTTGTTATTGTGCCGTATTGAATATTGAGGCGTGGGTGCTCGGGAAACGGTATACGAATATGTGTTTCTGAAATAGTACCCGCAACTAATGCATAATATTCAGTTTTGAAGCAATGGTATGGTACTTTGTCGATTAATGTCACTTGTACATCATCTGGAAGTTGGTTGCTTGGAAGTAGCCGCTGCAGAATTCTCATTCCACCGTAGCCGCCACCTAGTATTACGAGGTGTTTCATGATGGATTACCCCTTTTCTGTTGAAATATCCCCTAATCATACAATTTTATATTAATAAAATATTTTGACTTTACTCAATCAAATTATATCGAATTTGTGAACAAATAACAATGCATGAATGAATACTCTGTTGTACAATAAGAAGAAAAGTAAAGTAAACTGTTTTTCCTTTTTAATTACTATTTCATTGCGAGCAGCATGTTATATAAAATAAGTCCATCTACTTTGAAGTGAAATAGTGAAGTAACTAAATAGTTTAGAATGTATAACGAAAACAACAAGAGACAGCTTAGTTTTCTTCTTATAGATAGTCAGAAGGTAATTTGTTTTGTAGTACAGGGGGGAGAATTTTGATTAAACCATTAATTGAATTTTGTGTAGGTAACCTTGCGAGTGGTTCACAAGCAGCTTTAGAGAAATTAGAAAAAGATCCGAATTTAGATGTAATGGAATATGGTTGTTTAGGATATTGTGGTATTTGTTTTGAAGGGCCGTTTGCACTTGTAAATGGTGAAGTCGTACAAGGTGCTACAGTAGAAGAACTGGTCAATAATGTATATGATTATTTGGATGAAAATCCAATGTTTTAAGGTGTTGCAATCAGCAGCACCTTTTTCTATTAGATAAAATCTTCTTTCGCGGGGGAGGATAATATTGTATATAAATAAAAAAGGCCCTTGTAGAAGGGCTTTTTTTATTACACAATTTGTGCAAGAATGGCTCATCGCCAAATGTTGTCAAATATGAGAAACGGGGGACATTCATATTGTGTTCTAAAAGCGTGCATTTTATACTTAAAATAACAAACTATTTTTGGAGTGAATACAAATGAGCCAATTTTCTTTTACAAAAATGCATGGTCTTGGCAATAGTTATATATATGTAAATATGTTTGAAGAACAAATTCCTGAAGAAGATTTAGTTCTTGTGGCGGAAAAGGTTTCAAATATTAATACTGGTATTGGAGCAGATGGAATGATTTTAATTTGTCCATCTGACGTAGCTCCGGTGAAAATGCGCATGTTTAATAATGATGGTTCAGAAGGAAAGAGCTGTGGTAACGGTTTACGCTGCGTAGCGAAATATGCGTATGAGCATAAACTAGTAGAAGAAACAGTTTTCACAATTGAAACGTTAGCTGGTATTGTAACAGCGGAAGTAACGGTAGAAGAAGGGAAAGTTACGTTAGCGAAAATCGATATGGGAGCACCGCGTTTAACACGTGCAGAAATACCGATGCTTGGTGAAGGTGAAACACCATTTATTCGTGAAAACTTCTTATACAATAATCATCGTTATGCATTTACAGCCGTTTCAATGGGGAATCCGCATGCGGTTATTTTTGTTGATGATGTAGAGCAAGCACCTCTTACAACACTTGGTCCAGTCCTGGAGACACATGAAATGTTCCCAGAGCGAGTAAATGTTGAATTCGTCGAAATTTTGAATGATGCAGAGATGAACTTCCGTGTTTGGGAACGTGGATCTGGTGTAACACAAGCTTGCGGAACAGGGGCGTGTGCTGCAGTTGTAGCCTCTATTTTAAATGGGAAAATGGAACGTGGTAAGGAAATTACAGTTCATTTAGCTGGCGGCGATTTAATGATCGCATGGACAGAAGAAGGCAATGTGTTAATGAAAGGACCAGCAGAAGTAATTTGCCGCGGAGTGTATGAGTACAAGATAGAAGCGTAAAGATGTATAATAGAATGAGAACAGAAAGGATGGTGTATTTCATGATTGAAGTAACAGAACAAGCAGCTTTTCAAATTAAAGATATGTTAAAAGATGCTGAAGATGGAGAGAAGTACGTGCGCCTTGCTGTACATGGCGGCGGATGTACTGGCCTTTCTTACGGGTTAGGATTTGAAGTAGAACCAAAAGAAGACGACACAGTTCTTGAGTTTTTCGGTGTTGAATTTGTTATCGATACAGAAAGTGCTCCGATTGTTAAAGGAGTAAAAATTGATTATAAACAATCTATGCTTGGCGGCGGATTTACAATCGACAATCCAAACGCAATCGCATCATGCGGATGTGGATCATCTTTCCGTACGGCGACGAATGCTGGTAAGCCGGAAGAGTGCTAAGCTTTTAGCAGAAATAGAAAAAGACCTTTTTAGCGATGAAATAAAATCGTTAAGGAGGTCTTTTCTTTTGTTGCAAAAAATTAAAAACGTCGCCTTCCCAATTTAAAAACCGACCTTGTTGCATAACGAATTTTAAAATCTAATTTATCTTTGCATAGATGCGAGTATTAGTTAGTTGTTTGCCGTCAGCTGAAAGATCTTCGTTACGTAATGTCCCTTCAAGCTCAAAACCTAGTTTTTCAGGAATCGCACGACTTTTCTTGTTATTACATTCACATCGTATTTCAATCCTTCTAAATTTGAATAACTGAAATCCAAGGTTTATTAACGCACTTACTGTTTCTGTCATATATCCATGACCACTAAATTGCGTGTTAATCCAGTATCCAACTTCACATTTAGAAACTTTCCAATCAATTGCGTGAAGGCTGGCAGTTCCGATAAAAGCATTCGTCTCCTTATGGTAAATAAGATAGCGAAAGCTTTCTCTTTTCAAAAAATCTATATGTGCATTTCTCAGGAGAATTTCCGTTTCTTCAACAGTAGGAATTGACTGGAATAAAAGTAGCCATTGCTTTAATTCACTAATGGAATCTTTAATAGCTTCGTGTACTATATCCCCTTCACCAGCTTGAAGTGGAGCTCGAAGAATGAGTCTGTCTGTTTCTATTTGTAACGGAACATCCAATAAAATAGGATTCATATTATTTCTCCCCTCAAAAGCTAGAAAACAATAAATATATATTCCATTCATTATTTAGAAATCCCTTTTCATATATTGAAAACGAAACCGCTAGTTGGTTGAGTAAGGAATTATTATTTTTCATCTATTTTCTTACGATTGTTGTCTTTTGCATAATTAGAGGTTGGTTTATGTGTATGAAGAAGTTTAACGAAGTAGTAGCAACTCATCTGAGTTTAGAATCCGTACTCATTCCAATTGGTGACGGATGACGGTTTCTAAAGTGCAGAAATAATTAATATCTTACAAAAGTGTAATGTTCATGTCATGTTTTTGAATTTCTTCTTTAAAGCTTAGGCTTTAAGATAACAATATAAGAAAAACACATGAGGTGAAGGAAATGAAAAGATATATTGCACTTTTTAGCATTTTAGTTGTATTTGCAAGCCTATTAGTTGGTTGTGATTTAAATCGTATGGGTAAAGATGAGTATTACGTTCAAATTACAGTAGACGGAAAAGAGTATAATGGTAAATCTGATAACGGAGAGCCATACAAACATTTTGAGTATAAATTAAAAGGGTTTGATAAAGAAGGAAAAGAAAAAGAATTAGAATTCACAGCTCAAAAAAACTTACGTAAAGATGCATTCCTACGTGTATATCATTCAGATAAAAAAGGTGTATCAGCTTGGGAAGAAGTAAAGAAAGATGAGCTTCCTGCAAAAGTGAAAGAAAAATTAAGTGTGAAATAAGACAGAAGAAGGAATTGACGAACAGGGTCAATTCCTTTTTATATTCTCAAAATCCTCTTCTGAAATGACTTTAAATCCATGTCTTTTGAATAAAGCAGTTGTTACCCCGTAACCAGTTTGCTTATTCCCGTTAAATTCTCCAGTGTAAATCGTAGAACTACCACAAGATGGACTGCGTTCTTTCAAAATAATATATTCAGGATGTAAACCTTTCATTTGTTCTAGAGCTTTATAAGCGCCATTCACAAATGCTTCTGTGACATCTTCACCGTCTTTTGTCATCACTTTTGCTTTTCCATCCAAAACGTCATCGCCATTCCCGCCAATAATTTCAGCTGAGGGACGAGGCGTTGGCAATCCTCCTAATACTTCAGGGCAAACAAGTAAGGTATCTTCTCTTTGTAATAACTCCTCTATTTTTGAAACGAGATTGTCATTTCCATCATACCGACAAGCGATACCACCTAAACAAGCGCTAATTACGATCATATTTTCATCTCCACTAAAAAAATATTAAATATCACGCCAATTTCTCTTCCTGCTTCTTACCTATAAATGAGGTGATAAAAATGGGAAGCTTATATAGCTTAATGAAACCATATAGTGAATTTCGAAGTAAAGAAGAGTTTAATACATACCAAAAACAAGTTTTGAAGTGCTATCGATTTCAATTGAATAAAACGGATGTTATTATTATTCATTTTTTAGGAAAGTATGCAGTGAATGAGAAACAGAAAACAGTGGGAGTTGCTTGTCCGTTAATGGAGACGATTGCGACGAATATTGGAAAAAGTATTCGTACAGTACGCCGCTCAATTGCAAAGTTAGAGGAACTAGGAATTATAAAACGTGTTGCGACAAAAGAAAGATATAAGCGCGGCGGTTATAGTGCGAACTTATATGTATTTCTTATATCTGCAATTGACCGTATGGATGACCGTATGAAAATGTCCGCATGTGAAAGTGAGGAATATGCAGATGGCTGTAGTAAAAATGAGCAAAAATATGAGGGGGAAACAATTCTTTCTAAAAACATTCCACAAATAAAAGAAAATAGAAAAGAAACGTACGAGCTTGATGAGACGTATTGCCGTCACGATATACCGAAGCCTTTTATATACGCACTTGTGCCGATGACGCGTAATCCGAAGAAGATTAATATATTTTGGAGTAAGGTGGAACTTGCATATAAAAAGAGCGGGTTACTAGAGCAAGGTGTGTTACTGGAGCAAATATTAGCGGATGAAGAAGTGTATGGAAACTTCATTTGGCGAGTAAAGAGTGTTGTGAGAGCGTATAAATACGGGGAAATCCGTAAAAATGTGAAGGCGCTTCTATATAGTACAGTGCGGGATCTATTTTTAGAGGTTGGATTAGAATGGGGAGCAGCTGTGAGAAGGAGTAAGGGGATAACGTTATTTGATCCGTTTAAAAAAGAGCCATGCATATAATACATGACTCCAAGTAGTTAATCAAACTTCCTTACAACTGGAACACGAATCGCTACAAATAGTACGAAGACGATAACGGCGATTGCACCGCTTTTCATAACGGTTACGATTGGAATTCCTATTGCAAGTGCGATTGATGTGAATGCATAAGAAAGCGGGATAAAGCCCATTGATGAGAGCATAAGTAGACTCATTACGCGTCCCATCATTTCTTCTTTTACTGTCGATTGAATCATCGCCATAAGCGGAACGATAGCCATTGCAATTGTAATACCGTAAAACATGCCAGCTAATAATGCTTGCCAAAGTACGGTGCTAAAGTTGATGGATAAGAAGAATACACCAGACAGTAGCATCATGATAATGCAAAATAGACCGCGTCTGCGATTAATATTTTTTAAACCGACAATGACAGCACCTATTGCCATTCCGCCGCCGACAGATGCTTCTAAGTAACTAAACTGAAGCGAATCACCGTGCAGAACATTTTTAACGAAAAGCGGGAAACCGACTTGCATCGGACCGATTAAAAATAAGTTTAAAAAGGCGCTACAAAGAAGGAAAGTTGAAAGGAATGGTGATTCCTTTACATATAAAATTCCTTCTTTAATAGAAGTAAACATGCCTTTGTCTGTATTTTGCTGTTCTGGCATCGTAAATTGTATTTTTTGAACGAGTATGGCTGCGACGATCAGTAATAAAATCGTGATCGAAAAGATCGTTTCATAGTTCGTAAATTTGATAAGAATTCCGCCAAGTACAGGACCTAAGATGACCGATGCTTGGTTTGACATTTGTGTAAGTGAATTTGCTTGTGTTAAACGGCTTTTTTCTACAAGTTCAGGTAAGATAGATCCATCAGCTGACCAGAAAAAAGCATCAGCAAGCCCAAAGAATAAAGCGAATAAAGCAAATGTATATAGTGTTACATCACCTACGATGAACCATGTAAGGATGGTTGCGACGAGAATAGCACGAATAATATTAGAATAAAACATAATGTTTTTTTTCGGGAATTTATCAGCTACAGCGCCGCCGATAATCATAAAAATAAGCCTTGGAACACTAAGAGCTACGAAAACAACACCGAGTGAAGCCTCAAGGTTTAATGTTTTTGCTATGTACCACGTTTGTGAAAAAGTAAAAAAGGCTAAAGCAAAACTTGAAAAAAGAGTAGCTGCCCAAAGGAAAAGGAAATTCGTATTTTTTAATAATGGTTTCGCATTTTCTTTTAAAGCAGATTTATTTTGTTGTAGTTCCTCCATATTGCTTCCTTTCTATGTGACAAATTTAAACTAAAAAACCTATTAACAATCGTTTTATACAGTTTCTAATATTTCTATACTGCACTTTCTCATTGTAGACAATAATGTTGAATTTGCACAGTGGCTATTTAACGACAAAAAAGAAGATACCAAATGGTATCTTCTTTTTGTCGTTTAGGCTAATGCAATATAAATATCTAATTGTACGTTGTTTGGATCTGTTGCTTTTTCATCATAAAGCTCAAAATCTGTTGTAAAAGCACGTTTGTTTTCTTTTGACCATTTCCAAATATATTCCCAAGCCTCGCAAACGACTTCAGCAACTGGTCCCTTTCTCGTTGTAAATACCGCATACGTAGCGGCAGGTATTGTTAAAGTTGTCATATTTTCAGGTACGTCTTCTAATGAAGAAACGGGCATACCGATTGTAAATTGATATGTACCAGTTTCATCTGATTCGTAATTTGAGTAGAAAGCGAATGTTTCTTTCGTTTGTTGATTTGGGATGTGATGCATCATTTGTTCTTGGAAGTATTGGTTCCAGAGCCCTGGAATTTTTCCTTCAGTAGATGCCTCTTTTTCATTCGTCGTCGTAATCGAAACACCGATTGCTTGGAAAGCTTCTTTTTTTACGATAGTAGGTTCGTTTATCATGAAAAATTCCTCCTTCGAATAAGAACATTTGTTCTTGTTTTAATATAACATATTTTTACATGTAACGGATACTATTTTTCGAAAATTTTAATGATAAATAACAAACTGAAATAAGTAAAAAATGGTAAATTTATCATTGTATGTATAAATAGATTATGGAGTATGTTAAGATTTTTATGTATCCTTTAACTGTTATATAAACCTATATCATAGGGGATTTTTCCTATATTAAAAAATGGTAGAGGTTTATATGAGTATCCGATATATATACTATTTTTGATAAATTAAAATAGTAATATTCTATGAGATTTGTATTGTTGAAATAGGAATTTCAATGACGCATCTTCGTAGGACGGATTGTTGCGAGTGGATATATATTTTTATGTTTTCGTCTATAAGTAGACGGATAGCAAATATATAGAAAGGAGAAAGGTAAAAATATGAAGAAATCGTTGAAGTGTTTTAATGTCGTAACAATAATCGCACTTCTCTTATCCATCATATTGCCTTCACCTAGTGCTTTTGCAGAGATACATAAGAAGAGCTGGGATGAGTTACAAGGAAATGATGTGAGAATTAAGGCAGAGCAAGTAAATGCTGAAATATATAGGGGAGAAGTAGCTGAGAGGGAGCACGTATTTCAATATACGATTGAAAATACGGGAGATACACCAATTCAAGAATTGGTGCTTAAACAAAATAATGAAAATGAAATTACGTTCCTGTCGCAATCTGTGAAAGTAAACGGAGAGAAGTTACCTGAAAATAAGGTAGCGGATTTCTATGTAGAGGAAAAAGATAAGGGAGGAAAGCTTCTTTCTTCTAATCTTAAAATTCTAGATTTAAAATCACATGAAAAAATGACGGTGTTAATAAAAGCTAGTCGCACGCAGCATTTTAATAAAGAATACAAACAAAAGATTAGTGTGCAAAAGGATCAAGTACAAATAGGGACCATGTCTGTAGATGTTGAAGGGATTCCTTCTGAAAACAAGGTAGAAGCTAATGCTGATGATGAGGCTGACAGTAGTAAGAAAGAAGTAGGTCCATCAGTTGATAATACAACTAAAAAAGTTGATGAAAAGCTAAAAGTATTTGCAGAAGATAAAAATAAATCTGTATTAAAAACAGAACTGGAGAAGGCAGAACAACCAGTAACTGAAGCTGAGAAACAGCCAGAAAAAGAGGTAGTAAAGCAGAGTGATACAGAAGTACAAGCTGCGTCAGAGAATGCTTCGAAGGTTCAAATTCAGGTAGGAGATAGGCAAGGGTTTGGAGATCCACTGTATTCTATAATTGCTGCTGGTAATTTAGTACAGACTGGTAATGTGACGCTTGGGCTAACAGATAATTATTATACTAGGCAAAGTGTCGGGGGGAAAGTAAATAAAAAAGCTGTAGATATTGATAATGATGACACTACATTTAATTCATCAACAGGAGCTTTTCCTAACATCCCTGCTGGAAGTAAAGTGAAAAAGGCGTATTTATTTTGGACAGCAGCTATGGGGACTCCAAGTGATGCAAGGACCGATTATAGAGTTAGCGATGAAGATGTAAGACAGCCGGTTAAAATGAAGATGGGAAATAAGCAATACGCTGAAGTAAGTGCTGATAGTATACGAAAAGCGGATTATTTACCGTATATTGCAAATCACTATAGCAGTGGCGCAGGATATGTTGCATTTGCTGACGTAACAAATGTAATTGCGAAACAAGGCCTTTCTCAAACGGTGACAGTTGCAAATGTACCACAAATTAAATTTGAAAAGGGCAGTGGTTACTACTGGGGCAACTGGAATCTTATATTAGTTTATGAAAACTATAAAGAAACCGTAAAAGATATGAAAATTTGGGAAGGGTTAGTTTCTCAAAAAAGTACAGCTTGGGCAGATATTAGTGTTAATAAAATAAACACGCCGAAAGAAGGGGCTTTTAAGGCGAAATTTAGTTATTTCTCGTCACAAGGAGATCCTGCTGAAAATGATATATATGCTTATGATTATGGAGAGTATGACTTTGGATTAGGATATCAAAAGTTTAAAAATATTAAAGGGAAAGACAATGATGTTAATGACTCGTCTATGACAGAAGTACAAGTGGATGGTACTAACGAGTTTGTTACAAAAAAATATCCGGGATATAACCCAGATTGGACAAATTCATTTAGTACAGATATTCATACGTATCACCTTGAGGGACCAAAGCAAGTGAAAAATAATTTAAAAGAAGGGAAGATGCGTTTTAAAGCAAATGGTAGCGGCGGTGACATTTACGTATTAAACAATACTACATTCGTCACAGAACATAATGCGCCAAATTTACAAGTTGATAAAAAGGCATTAGATGGTACTGGAAAAGAAATTAAGGAAGTTAAAGTTGGCGAAGAAATTACGTATCAAATTGAAGTGAAAAATGATACGAAGAACAATCAAGCACCGGTATCTAATGTAAAAGGCTTTGATAAATTAGATGATCGCTTAGAGTATGTCCCGGAATCAATCCAATATGTTACTGGCAGCAATAAAGGACAAAAAACAGATGATGCAAACGATGATGAAGCAGAGTTTGTAAATAATCAAATTGATTTCCGTATTGGTGAAGGGGCAGATGCTAAAGACGGTGGTGTTTTACAGCCGGGTGAAAGTGCCATTATTACATTTAAGGTGAAAGTGAAAGAATCTATACAATCAGATACAACAATAAAAAATGTTGTCGCTGTAAAGGGACAAGATAGTGCCGAAATAAAGTATGAAACTGAAGATGATGCAAACGTTACGGTTACGACTCCAAAAGAAGTTCATGGAGAAATAGAAGCGAGAAAAATAGCTTCTAATAAATCACCGAAGTTAGGTGATGAGGTAGAGTATCGTATTACATTTAAAAATAAAGTAAAAGATGGATGTCTAGACGTATTGACAATAGAAGACGAATTACCGAGTAGTCTTGAGTTTGTGAAAGATAGTTTGAAAGCAGAAGGTGCAAAACCAGAGCCAGTAGAGCTGAAATTTGAAAATGGTAAAGTAATTGCAAAGTATCCAGAAATTACGGATATGGAAGAAAGAAGTATCGTCTTTAAAACGAAAGTAAAAGAAACTGCAAAAATTGGTGAAGAAGTTGTTAACAAAGCAATTGTTAGTGATAAAACAAATCCACCAAAGAATCTAGAAGAAAAGATTACACCACAGTATAAGGCCGGCAAAATTGATGCAAAGAAAAAAGCAACAAATAAGAAGCCGAAGCTAGGAGAAGAAGTTGAATATCAAATTAGCTTCAAAAATACGGTAGAAAATGGAAAACTAGAGGCAGTTACAATAGAAGATGAAATTCCAGCTAACTTAGAATTTGTTCAAGGCAGTGAGAGAGCTGAAGGTGCTGGACCAAGTCCAGTAGAGTTAAAAGTAGAAAATGGTAAGGTAATCGCAAAATATCCAGAAATTACGGATACAGAAGAGCGAAGCATCATTTTTAAAGTGAAAGTAAAAAAAGAAGCAAAAGTAGGAGAAACAATTGTTAATAAAGCAATTGTGAGCGACCCGAATGGTCAGTCTGAACATCCAGAAGAAAAAATTACGCCAAGTTATAAAGACGGTAAAGTAGACGTAGATAAAAGCGTAACGAATCAAACACCAAAACTAGGAGAAGAAGTGGAGTACCGCATTACATTTCATAATACGGTAGAAAACGGAAAGCTAGAAAAGGTAATGATAGAAGACACGTTGCCTGAAGGTGTTGAATACGTGAAAGATAGTTTGAAAGCAGAAGGTATAAAACCAGAGCCAGTAGAACTAAAAATGGAGAATGGAAAAGTAACTGCAAAATATCCAGAAATTACGGATATGGAACAAAGAAGTATTGTTTTTAAAGTGAAAGTAAAAGAGACGGCAAAAGTAGGGGAAGCAATTGTGAACAAAGCAGTTGCAAAAGATCCGAAACATGATCCGGCTGATGCAAAGGTTGTTATTACACCGCAAAGTAAAAAAGGTGAAATTGCGGCTACAAAGGTAGTTAATAATGAAAAGCCGAAGCTAGGAGAAGAAATCGAATATCGAATTAGTTTTCATAATACAGTAGAAAACGGAAAACTAGCAGAGGTGCGAGTAGAAGATACAATTCCAACAGGTCTTGAATATGTAGAAAATAGTATTAAGGCTGAAGGGGAAGCACCGGGGCCAGTAGAATTAAAAGTTGAAGCTGGGGTAGTTAAAGCTAAGTATATCGATATTACGGATATGAAAGAAAGAAGTATCGTCTTTAAAGTAAAGGTGAAGGAAGAAGCAAAAGTAGGTAAAGAGATTGTAAATAAAGCAATTGTTGATGATACGAAACATCCACCGATTGAGCCGGAGGAAAGAATTACTCCGCAATATAAAGATGGAATGATTGATTCGACTAAGACAGTAGATAATCCATCACCGAAACTAGGAGAAGAAGTGGAATACCGAATTAGCTTTAAGAATACGGTAGAAAACGGAAAACTAGAAAAGGTAAAAATAGAGGATACAATCCCTAACGGTTTAGAGTATGTAAAAGGTAGTGAAAAGGCAGAAGGCGATAAACCGGCTCCAGTAAAGTTATATGTGAAAGATGGAAAAGTTATCGCTGAATACGAAAATATTACGGATACGAAAGAAAGAAGTATCGTCTTTAAAGTAAAGGTGAAAGAAGAAGCGGAAGTAGGAAAGGAAATCGTCAATAAGGCAATTGTTGATGATACGAAAGATACAAAAGAGCCAGAAGCAAAAATTACGCCATTACACAAAGATGGAAAAGTTAAAGCAAAGAAAAGCGTAAATAATCTAGTGCCGAAGTTAGGAGAAGAAGTAGAATACCGAATTAGCTTTAAAAATACGGTAGAGAACGGAAAACTAGCAGAGGTGAAGATAGAAGATACTTTACCAGAAGGCTTAGAGTATGTAGAAAACAGTGTGAAAGCGGAAGGTGCCGGACCAAATCCAGTAGAGTTGAAAGTGGAAAACGGTAAGGTAGTGGCGAAGTATCCAGAGATTACGGATACAGAAGAAAGAAGTATCGTTTTTAAAGTGAAAGTAAAAGAAGAAGTAAAAGTCGGCGGAAAAATCATTAATAAAGCAACTATTGATGATTCGCAAAACAAGCCAGTTAATCCAACAGCGGAAATTATTCCTCAGTATAAAGATGGAAGAATCGAAGCGAAAAAGATTGTAAATAATGTAACGCCGAAGTTAGAAGAGGAAGTAGAGTACCGAATTAGTTTTAAGAATACGGTAAAACATGGAAAGCTAACAGAGGTAAAAATAGAAGATGATTTACCAAATGGCTTAGAGTATGTGAAAGATAGTTTAAAAGCAGAAGGTTCTAAACCAGAACCAGTGGAATTGAAAGTGGAAAACGGTAAGGTAGTGGCGAAGTATCCAGAAATTACGGATACAAAAGAGAGAAGTATTACTTTTAAAGTGAAAGTAAAAGGTAAAGTGAGCGATACAATTGTCAATCAAGCAATTGTGAGTGATACGAAACATCCGCCAGAAACACCGAAGGCAGAAATTATTCCGCAGCATAAAGACGGAATAGTTGAAGCAAAAAAAGTAGTAAATAATGTATCACCGAAGTTAGGAGAAGAAGTAGAATACCGAATTAGCTTTAAAAATACGGTAGAGAACGGAAAACTAGCAGAGGTGAAGATAGAAGATACTTTACCAGAAGGTTTAGAGTATGTAGAAAACAGTGTGAAAGCGGAAGGTGCCGGACCAAATCCAGTAGAGTTGAAAGTGGAAAACGGTAAGGTAGTGGCGAAGTATCCAGAGATTACGGATACAGAAGAAAGAAGTATCGTTTTTAAAGTGAAAGTAAAAGAAGAAGTAAAAGTCGGCGGAAAAATCATTAATAAAGCAACTATTGATGATTCGCAAAACAAGCCAGTTAATCCAACAGCGGAAATTATTCCGCAGCATAAAGATGGAAAAGTTGAAGCAAAAAAAGTAGTAAATAATATATCACCGAAGTTAGGAGAAGAAGTAGAATACCGAATTAGCTTTAAAAATACGGTAGAAAACGGAAAACTAGCAGAGGTGAAAATAGAAGATAATTTACCGAATGGATTAGAGTATGTGAAAGACAGTGTGAAAGCAGAAGGATCTAAGCCAGAGCCGGTAGAACTGCAAGTGAAAGATGGGGAAGTAATTGCCAAATATCTAGAGATTACGGATACAGAAGAAAGAAGTATCGTCTTTAAAGCGAAAGTAAAAGAAGACTTCAAAGTTGGTGACGGCATTGTCAATAAAGTAGTTGTTGATGATACGAAAGATCCAACGACATCAGAAGTAACGATCACACCAGAATATAAAGACGGTAAGCTGAAAGCTGAGAAGTTTGTAAACAATAAGAAGCCGAAGTTAGGAGAAGAAGTAGAATACCGAATTAGTTTTAAAAATACGGTAGAAAACGGGAAGCTAACTGAGGTTAAAGTAGAAGATGAGATTCCAGCTGGATTAGAATATGTGGAGAACAGTTTGAAGGCGGAAGGTTCTAAACCGGGTCCAGTAGAACTGAAAGTAGAAAACGGCAAGGTAATGGCAAAGTATCCAGCAATTACAGATACGAAAGAAAGAAGCATTGCCTTTAAAGTGAAGGTAAAAGAAGAGGCAGAAATAGGTAAGGAAATTGTTAATAAAGCAATCGTAGTAGATATAACACATGAGCCAGAAAAACCTTATGTGGAAATTACTCCGCAGTATAAAGATGGAAAAGTTGAAGCAAAAAAAGTAGTAAATAATGTATCACCGAAGTTAGGAGAAGAAGTAGAATATCGAATTCGTTTTAAAAACAAGGTAGAAAACGGAAAACTAGCCGAGGTAAATATAAAGGATACATTACCAAAGGGTTTAGAGTATGTTGAAGGCAGTATCACAGCAGAAGGTTCTAAACCGGAACCAGTAGAGCTACAGGTGAAAAATAATAAGGTAATGGCAAAATATCCAGTAATTACAGATACAGAGGAAAGAAGTATTGTCTTTAAAGCGAAGGTAAAAGAAAGCGTAAAAGCGGGAGAAGAAATCGTAAATGAAGCGATTGTGGATGATACAAAGAATCTGCCAGAAGAGCCTTATGTACCGATTACACCCCAATATAAAGATGGAAAAATTGAGGCGAGAAAAGAAGTAAGTAATCACGAACCGAAGCTAGGCGAGGAAATCGAATATCGAATTATTTTTAATAATACGGTGAAGGATGGAAAGCTAGCAGAGGTGAAGATAGAGGATGAAATCCCAGCTGGTTTAGAGTTCGTACAAGGAAGCGAAAAGGCTGAAGGTGAAGAGCCAAAACCAGTGAAGTTGCAAGTAGAAAATGGCAAGGTAATGGCAAAGTATTCAGAGATTATGGATACGAAAGAAAGAAGTATTGTCTTTAAAGTGAAGGTGAAAGATTCAGTTGCAATAGGCAAGGGTATTACAAATAAAGCGATTATTCATGTGGATGATCCGAACCATCCTATAACTGAACCGACAGCGAAAATTACACCGCAATATAAAGACGGTAAAGTTAAGGATGATAAAAAAGTAAGTAAAAAAGATCCAAAGCTAGGGGAGGAAATTGAATACCGCATTTCATTTAGTAATACGGTGAAAGATGGAAAGCTGGCTGAGGTGAAGATAGAAGATGAAATTCCGTCTGGTTTAGAATTTGTGAAGGATAGTCTAAAAGCAGAAGGTGATAAGCCAGCTCCAGTAGAGTTGAAAGAAGAAGCTGGAAAAATTATCGCAAAGTATGAAAATATTACTGACATGAAAGAAAGAAACATTATCTTTAAAGTGAAAGTGAAAGATGATGTGGAAGTGGACAAGGCAATTGTGAATAAAGCGATTGTGGATGATTCACAAAATCCAGTAGAGCAACCAGAAGTAGATATTACCCCGCAGTATAAAGACGGTAAAGTTAAAGCTGATAAAAAGGTAAGTAAAAAAGATCCAAAGCTAGGAGAAGAAGTAGAGTACCGAATTCGTTTTAAAAATACGGTAGAAAACGGAAAACTAGCAGAGGTGAAAATTGAGGATCAATTACCAACTGGTTTAGAGTATGTGAAGGATAGTTTAAAAGCAGAAGGTAATGAACCGAATCCAGTAGAGTTAAAAGAAGAAGCTGGAAAAATTACAGCGAAGTATGAGAATATCACTGATACAGCGGAGCGTAGTATTAGCTTTAAGGTGAAAGTAACGGAAGCAGCAAAGGTCGGTAAGACAATCGTGAACAAGGCAATTGTGGATGATCATAATCCAAAGAATCCGCCGCAAAAACCAGAAGCGATTATTACCCCGGAGTATAAAGATGGAAAACTAAAAGCTGAAAAAACAGTAAATAACGAAGCTCCGAAATTAGGAGAAGAAGTAGAGTATCGAATTACTTTCCGTAACGTAGTTGAGCATGGAAAAGTAGCGAAGGTGAAAATTAAGGATGAATTACCAAATGGCTTAGAGTTTATAGAAGGTAGTGAAAGAGCTGAGGGAGAGAATCCGAAACCGTTGCATGTGAAAGTGAAAAACGGAATCGTCCTTGCAGAGTATCCCGAAATTGTGGATACGAAAGAAAGAAGTATCGTCTTTAAAGTAAAGGTGAAAGAAAAAGCTAAAATAGGTGAGGAAATTGTGAATAAGGCGGTTGTGGAAGATACAATACATCCACCAGAGCAACCGAATGTCGCTATTCAGCCTCAATATAAAGATGGTGCATTACAAGCAGAAAAAACAGTAAGTAATCATGAACCGAAGTTAGGAGAAGAGGTAGAATATCGAATTAGCTTTGAAAATACGATAGAGAACGGAAAACTAACTGAGGTAAAGGTAGAAGATGAAATTCCAGCCGGTTTAGAATATGTACAAGATAGTATAAAGTCTGATGGGCCGGAACCAAATCCAGTAGAACTTCATGTTGAGAATGGAAAAGTAACAGCAAAGTATCCGGAAATTACAGATACGAAAAAAAGAAGCATCATCTTTAAAGTGCGAGTACAAGAATCGGTACAAGTAGGAAAAGAGATTATAAACAAGGCGATTGTGGATGATAATAATCCGACGACTCCACCAGTTGAGTCACTTATACCAATTACACCGCAATATAAAGATGGGAAACTAGAGGCAAGGAAAGAAGTAAGTAATCATGAACCGAAGCTAGGAGAAGAAATCGAATATCGAATTACTTTTAACGGCACAGTAGATGGCGGGAAGTTAGTTGATGTGAAAATTGAAGATGAAATTCCAGCTGGTTTAGAATATGTGCAAGATAGTTTGAAGGCTGTAGGTGACAAGCCTGCACCAGCAGAGCTTACAGTAGAGAATGGAAAAGTAATAGTGAAGTATCCAGATATTATGGATATGAAAGAAAGAAGTATCATTTTTAAAGTGAAGGTAAAAGAAACAGTAAAAGTTGGAGGGGAAATAACAAATAAAGCGATTATTCATGTGGATGATCCGAACCATCCAGTTATAGAACCGACAGCGACAATAAAGCCAGAATATAAAGATGGTAAGTTAAAAGCAACGAAGACAGTAAGTAATAAAGAACCGAAGCTAGGAGAAGAAATCGAATACCGAATTAGCTTTGAAAATACGGTAGAAAACGGGAAATTAGCCGTGGTAAAGGTAGAAGATGAAATTCCAGCCGGCTTAGAATACGTGCAAGATAGTCTTAGATTTGAAGGTGCTGAGCCAAATCCAATAGAGTTAAAAATGGGATTTGGAAAAGTAACTGCTGCGTATCTAGACATTATGGATACAAAAGAACGTAGTATTATTTTTAAAGCGAAGGTAAAAGAAACTGTTAAAAGCGGAGAGGAAATCGTGAATAAAGCGATTGTGGAAGATACAACAAACAAACCGCTTGAACCGACAGTTTCCATTAAGCCGAAAGAACCAGAAGTGAAACCGGAAGATCCGAAAGAACCAGAAGTGAAACCGGAAGATCCGAAAGAACCAGAAGTGAAACCGGAAGATCCGAAAGAACCAGAAGTGAAACCGGAAGACCCGAAAGAGCCAGAAGTGAAACCGGAAGATCCGAAAGAACCAGAAGTGAAACCGGAAGATCCGAAAGAACCAGAAGTGAAACCGGAAGATCCGAAAGAGCCAGAAGTGAAACCGGAAGACCCGGAAGTAAGACTGGAAAAATTAATTAAAGAGCCGCACGTAAAGGTAGAAAGAGAATTACCGAAAACAGGGGCGGCATCTCCATGGATGATGTCAGTTGGTGCGGGAATTTCATTCTTAGTCGGCGGAGTATTATTCATATTAGGTAGAAGAAGAAAACAGTAATTCTAAAAGCACAATGAGTTCGATCATGTATCGGATTCATTGTGCTTTCGTTTTCTGATATATAAAGAAAAGCTCCTTCCATACGTGGAAGGAGCTTTATTTTTGTATATTAAAACATACTAGAGCTGTGCATCGGTTGAAGTTTTGCGTTTGGATCGAAGTAAGCTTTTGCATTGTTTACTGCTGTTGGTGCTTCACCGAAGCCGCAAGCAATGAGTTTTACTTTTCCTTCATATGTACAAATGTCACCAGCAGCGTAAATGCCAGGAATATTTGTTTCCATTTTCGAGTTCACGAGAATGCTGTTTTTTTGTATATCTAAGCCCCAATTTTTAATTGGGCCAAGAGAGGAAACGAAGCCGTAGTTTACGATGACATCATCCACATCGATGATAATTTTTTCTTCCGTTTTTATATGCTGAAGAACGACTTGTTCAATGTTGTCATCACCAATGAGTTCTACTGGTATGTACGGTGTGCTTACTTCTGCACGAGAATTCATTAAGCTTTCTACGCTATGTTCATGTGCACGGAACTTATCACGGCGATGAACGATTGTAACTTTTTCAGCGATCGGCTCTAACATCATTGTCCAATCAACAGCTGAGTCGCCGCCGCCAAATACTACGACGCGCTTACCAGCAAATTTATTCATATCATCAACGAAATAATGTAAGTTTTTCTTTTCATACTTTGCTGTACCTTCTAATTCTAAGCGGCGTGGTTGGAAAGCACCATTGCCAGCAGTAATAATAACTGATTTAGAATAGTGAGTTTGTTTATTCGTAACAAGTTTAAATATACCGTCAGCTTGTTTCTCAAGCGTATCAACAGCTTCTTCTAAACAAACGGTTGGATCAAATTTCTTCATTTGCTCTTTTAAGTTATCAACTAGTTCTTGTGCGCGCACTTTTGGAAATCCAGCTACATCATAAATGTATTTTTCAGGGTAGAGTGCGGATAATTGTCCTCCAAGTTGAGGTAAGCTTTCAATGATTTTTACACTTGCTTGTCTCATACCGCCATAAAATGCTGTGAACAGCCCTGTTGGACCACCACCAATAATCGTTATGTCGTAAACTTTTTGATTTTCTGCCACTTTCATTCCCCCTATAGATGGAATTTTGATATTGATTTCATATATTGTTCATATGTACACGAAAATCCTGCAAATGATGACACTTTCAAATAAATGATAGCATATTTGAGTTCATAATACTTCTGAAAACGACTGAATTGTGTGTAAGTTTTCGCATAGATGCTTTTTTAATTGTATAAAATATGGTGAAAGGAAAATACATGAAAAAAAGGCTAAAAAACCCTTGAAAACGCTATGTTATTTTAAAATATTGATAATTCGCCAGACGCTTGAATTCTGGAATAAAACCGACTAATATAGGGAAGTATTATGTTAAATTTCTATGACAAAATTCGTACGATTTTTTGACTGCGTTTTGTTATGATATAGAATGTGATAAATTCCACATTCTTGACAAATAGAGTTTTTAGTACTTGGTATTATTTTTCATTACTATTATATAAAGAAAAGGGTTGTGATTTGGTGAAGACTCCAAAAATCGTAGTTTTAGGTGCAGGTTATGGCGGGATGATTACGACTGTTCGTCTGCAAAAAGCATTATCTGTAAATGAAGCTGAAATTACGTTAGTAAACAACAACAGCTATCACTACCAAGCGACTTGGTTACACGAGAGCGCAGCTGGTACATTACAAGATGAAAAAATCTGTCTAGATATTCAAGACGTTATTGATACAAATAAAGTGAACTTTGTACAAGATACAGTAGTAGAAATTAAAGCTGCTGAAAAACGCATTATCTTAAAAGACGGCGAGTTAGAGTATGACTACTTAGTAATCGGTCTTGGGTTCGAATCAGAAACATTCGGAATTACAGGGTTAAAAGAGCATGCATTCTCAATCGCTAACATTAATGCAACTCGTGAAATTCGTGAGCATATGGAAGCTAGTTTCGCTAAATATGCAACTGAACAACGCGATGAGTTAGTAACAATCGTTGTTGGTGGTGCTGGATTTACTGGTATCGAGTACGTAGGTGAGCTTGCAAACCGTGTTCCTGAACTTTGCAAAGAGTACAATGTACCACGTGAAAAAGCACGTATTATCTGTGTAGAAGCTGCTCCAACAGCACTTCCAGGTTTCGATCCAGCATTAGTAGAATACGCTGTAAAACAACTTGAGAAAAAAGGTGTAGAATTCCGCATCGGTACAGCAATTAAAGAAGCAACTGAAGAAGGTATTATCGTTGCAAACGGCGATGATACTGAATTAATTAAGTCTGAAACAGTAGTTTGGGCTGCAGGTGTTCGTGGTAACGGTATTGTAGAAGAGTCTGGCTTTGAAGCAATGCGCGGACGTGTAAAAGTTGATGAGTACATGCACGCTCCAGGATACGAAGATGTATTCATGGTTGGTGACGCAGCGTTAATCATTAACGAAGAAATTAATCGTCCATACCCACCAACGGCACAAATCGCAATTCAAGAAGGTTACAACATTGCACATAACTTAACTGTGTTAGTTCGTGGTAAAGGCGAAATGAAAAAATTCGCATTCGACAATAAAGGATCTGTATGTTCTTTAGGTCATGACGATGCAATGGGCGTTGTTATGGGCAAAAAGTTAACAGGTTGGAAAGCTTCCTTCATGAAGAAAGTTATCGATAACCGTTACCTATTCTTATTAGGTGGACCTTTATTAGTTCTTAAAAAAGGTAAATTAAAGTTCTTTTAATATATAATAGAAAAAGCAGAAACGGCTAAGAGCTGTTTCTGCTTTTTTCATTTTAAAAATATAGTATAATATATAAAAAGAAAGAATATTCTGTCCGTTCTAGTAGAGGAGGGTATTACATCATGGAGAAGCGAGGGAAAGTATGGCTAGCTGTTGGTGGCTTAGTAGCTACAAAAGATGGCAGGTGGCTGTTCGTTAAGAAAAAATACAGTGGATTAAAGGGAAAATGGTCTTTGCCGGCTGGTTTTGTAAATGAAGGTGAGACGGTTGATGAAGCTGTGAAACGTGAAGTGTTGGAAGAGACAGGTATCGTCGCTCATGTGAAGGGGATCATCGGTGTTCGATCGGGCGTGATTCGCAATGAGATTAGTGATAATATGATTATTTTCCTTTTGGAGCCTGAAGGAGAAAACATTATTGTACAGGAGAAGGAATTGTCTGAAGTAGCATTTTTACATCCAGATACGATTGCGGACGATCCAAATACGTCTCTACTTATCAAATATTTGTTTGAAGGAAGATCAGAACTACATCTTGAGATGAACAAAACATTAGATCCAGGAGAGCAATTTGGTTATACAGCCTATCATGTATTTACGGCGCATGCGAAGGAGAGGGAGAAAGAGTGAGTATACCGGTACTACTTATTTCAATGATGTTATTTTTTATTTTGTTTTTTGGAATTGGATTTTTACTCAACATGATATTGCGAGCGACATGGGTAATGGTTATTGTGTATCCGATTGTTTGTATACTTATTATTAATAAGGCGAGTATGTGGGATTATTTTTCAAAGCCGAAAGAAACATTCTCTTCATTTGGGACAAGTGTATCGCATTTAGGGCAGGCAGATGTGTTTATTCTATCTACTGGATTAGTAGGTGCTGCTTTAGCCGGAATTGTAATTAAGAAACTTCGGAAAAGCGGATATCAAATGTTTTAATCTCCAATTCATTTGGGGATTATTTTTTTGCATATTCCTTCATCGTATAGGGAATGATTAACGATGAAGGAGTGTGGAATATAAAAATGTTAAAACGATATTGTATTCGCATTATGATGACTTGTTTACTTGTATCCGCATTATGCGTAACATGGAATGCTTTCACAGGAGTTTCTTTATTAGAGATTGTAAAGAAATATGAGGGAACGAGTGCAAAAGAAGTACATGCAGCAGAAGTTAAGAGAAATGTTGCTCCGAGTAAAGAAGTGATAAATGCTTTAGAGCAGGCAAACGACTGGTCTAAATATCGTTCAATTGAAATGACTGCAACAGGTTATACGTCGGGAATTGAATCAACTGGTAAGAGACCAGGACATCCGGAGTATGGTATTACATATTCAGGAGTTAAGGTGAAAAGGGATTTATATTCCACAATCGCTGCGGACTTACGCGTATTCCCAATTGGAACGATTCTATTCGTACCAGGTTATGGGTACGGTGTAGTAGCTGATAAGGGCGGTGCAATAAAAGGAAACCGTCTTGATCTGTATTATGATACGGTGAAAGATGTTTATAGCCAATGGGGTAAGAAAAAAGTAAATGTGTATGTAGTGAAAGTCGGAAATGGTAAGTTTTCAGAAGAAGAGTTAACGATGTTAAATCAAGACGAAACGATGCAAGTGTTTCGTGGTCAATATTTAAAACAAAGATAGTCTAGTGGTAATTACGCTAGACTTTTTTATTTTATAAATAGAAGAAGTATGGATTATATAGGATATAGTAGAAGTTAGAATTGTCGCATTTTATCGAAAATAAAGTTATAATAAAGGTAGAGTAGAGAAATTTAGGGGGTCTGAACATGTTTCAAGTACAAAAAGAATTAGCAGGTCATGAAGCGGTAATCGTTGCCTTATTTGAAGAAGAAAAAACGAGTAGTTTTGTACAAGAACTGGACAAAGCGTTTGAAGGACAACTACAAGTTTTATTAGAAGAGAAAGAACTTTCTACGAAGAAGAAAGCTATTTCAAAAGTACATAGTTTAGGAAAAACAAATGTGAAACGTTATTATTTCGTTGGTTTAGGTAAGAAAGAGTCTTACACGACAGAAACGTTGCGTGCTGCTCTTGGTAAGGCGTTTAAAACGTTACAAGCAGCAAAAGTACAAGATGCAGCAATCTTGCTTGATTCTTTCGTAACAGAGAAATTAGATGCGATTGATGTAGCTCATATTGCAGCAGAAGTACAAGGTCTTGGTACATATGAGTTACAAACGTATAAATCAGATAAAAAGGATCGTGTGGAACTAGAGAAGCTCACGGCTATTACAGCGGAAGATGCACAAGAAATTGAAGCTGCATTAACAGTTGGCTACGTACATGGACGTGCAACAAATTCAGCTCGTACACTTGTAAATATGCCGCCAAACGTATTAACAGCAACAAAGCTTGCTGAGTATGCTGTTGAGTTAGCGGAAAAGTATGATATGGATTATAAAGTTCTTGAGAAAGAAGAGATGGAAGAGCTTGGTATGGGTGCGTTACTTGCAGTAAACCAAGGATCTACTGAGCCACCAAAAATGATCGCTCTTATTTATAAAGGAAAAGAAGAGTGGACAGATGTCATTGGATTCGTTGGAAAAGGAATCACATACGATACAGGCGGTTATTCTTTAAAACCACGTGAAGGCATGGTCGGTATGAAAGGTGATATGGGCGGTGCAGCTGCTGTATTAGGTGCGATGGAAATTATCGGTGAACTTCGCCCAGAGCAAAATGTGATCGCTGTTATTCCATCAACGGATAACGTTGTAAGTGGTACAGCATTTAAGCCAGACGATGTAATTACATCTATGAGCGGAAAAACAATTGAAGTATTAAATACAGATGCAGAAGGTCGCCTAGCGTTAGCTGACGGTATTACGTATGCGAGAAAACTAGGTGCAAACTATCTTATTGATGTTGCGACATTAACAGGTGGTGTAATTGTTGCACTTGGAAATCATACGACAGGCGCAATGACAAACAATGAAGAGTTGTTTGAGCAAGTGCTAGAGGCGTCTATGGAAACAGATGAATCAATTTGGCAATTACCGATTTTTGATCGTGATAAAGAACGTGTGAGAAACAGTAAGTTTGCTGATTTAAATAACTCACCAGGCCGCGAAGGACATGCGGTTATGGCAGGTACATTCTTAGGTGAATTTGCTGAAGATACACCTTGGGTACACTTAGACATCGCTGGAACATCTGAAACGTCAGGAGCGCATGATTTAGGGCCGGCCGGGGCAACAGGTGCAATGGTACGTACACTTGCAACACTTGTTGAACGTTTCGGAGAAGAGTAAGATCCATAAGAGAAGGCTGTTCCAATATTTTGGAACAGCCTTTTTTATTGGTATGATTGTTGTCATTTTTTTCGGTAAGTCGATATAATTTCATTTCCTATTGTACTGTTCTATAGGAAATGATGGATCCTATAAAGAAATCGTATATAACGTCCCATTTAAAGCGAATGAAGTGCGACCTGTTTCTTCAGAGACAATTAAAATAAGTGCATCGCTTTTTTCTGATAAGCCAATTGCAGCTCTGTGACGTGTTCCTAGCTCAGGATCAACTTCTGTACTTTTCGTTAACGGAAGAATATTGGCAGCTGAGACGATATGATTATTTTTAACGAGAACGGCTCCGTCATGAAGAGGGTTACCTGGATAAAAAATGGATTCAAGTAAAGGTGCGGTTAAATGGGCGTTTAATGTTGTTCCGGTTTGAATGCAAGATTCAAGTGTCTCGTTTCGTTCCACAACAATAAGAGCACCATGTTTTCGGGCGCTTAAATGCTGGACAGCTGTTGTGATGAACTGCGAGCTTTCCGTATAAGGTGATAAATACGCTTGAATATAGTATGTAGCTGCCAATGTTTGTACGTTTGCTAACATATGATGAATATCTTCCATTTTGCACAAAATACATTCATCTTCTTTATCAATTGCTTGTCTCATAATTGATAATTCTTTCTCAGCAATTTCAATCATTTGCTTTGTTTGTATTTTGAGCTCTTCTGACAAGCCCCATTCTTGCATAATCCTCATTCCCTTTAGTGGAGTATTTAACCATAGTGTATACAAATATTCCTAGTAAAATCCTGTTAGATTGTAAAAAATATTGAGATACAGGTTGTTTTTTTCATATAATAAAGGTATGACAAGCGAGAGGAGATAGAAATATGAACTGGAAACAAGAATTTAGTCGCTGGCTTTCCTATGCAGAGTTAGACGCAGAACTAAAAGAACAGTTAGAAAACATGAAGCAAGATGAGAAGAAAATTGAGGATAGCTTTTATAAAAATCTAGAATTCGGCACAGGTGGTATGCGTGGTGAACTTGGTGCTGGTACGAACCGTTTGAACGTATATACAGTTCGTAAAGCAACACAAGGATTAGCGAAGTTTATTGAAAAATTAGGTGAAGAAGCGAAAAAACGCGGTGTTGTTGTAGCGTACGATTCTCGTCATAAATCACCTGAATTTGCAATGGAAGTAGCTGCTACACTTGGTGCGCACGGTATCACAACATATGTTTTTGAAAGCTTACGTCCAACGCCAGTGCTTTCTTTCGCAGTTCGTCATTTACATACAGTAAGTGGAATCGTTCTTACGGCAAGCCATAATCCGCCGGAATATAACGGTTATAAAGTATATGGTGAAGATGGTGGGCAGTTGCCTCCAAAAGAAGCTGATGAGTTAATTAGCTATGTAAATGCAGTAGAGGATGAGTTAACAGTTGAGGTTGCTAATGTGGAGCAATTAAAAGCTGACGGTTTATTACATATTATTGGACAAGAAGTAGATGATGCATATGCAACAGAATTGAACAATGTCATTATTAATAAAGAAATGGTACAAAATGTTGGAAAAGACTTAAAAATCGTCTTTACACCATTACACGGAACATCAAATATTTCTGTGCGCCGTGGTTTGGAAGAAGTTGGATTTACAGATGTAACAGTTGTAAAAGAGCAAGAGTTACCAGATCCGAACTTCTCTACAGTAAAATCACCGAACCCAGAAGAGCATGCAGCGTTTGAGTATGCAATTCGTGACGGTGAGAAGGTAGGCGCAGATGTGTTAATCGCAACGGATCCTGACGCAGACCGCCTAGGCGTTGCAGTTCGTAATCACGATGGTGAGTTCCAAGTATTAACTGGTAACCAAACAGGTGCATTAATGCTTGATTACTTATTATCTCAAAAGAAAGAAAACGGAAAACTTCCAGAGAACGGTGTTGTATTAAAAACAATTGTAACGTCTGAAATTGGCCGTACAATCGCGAAAGCATACGGTTTAGATACAGTTGATACATTAACTGGATTTAAATTTATCGGTGAGAAAATTAAACAGTATGAAGAAAGCGGACAATACGAATTCCAATTCGGTTATGAGGAAAGCTATGGTTATTTAATCCGTCCATTCTGTCGTGATAAAGATGCAGTCCAATCTGTTCTATTTGCATGTGAAGTAGCTGCATACTACAAATCACAAGGTAAAACGTTATACGATGGTCTATTAGAAGTATTTGCGAAGTACGGTTTCTTCCGTGAAGATCTTGTATCGCTAACGTTAAAAGGAAAAGATGGAGCGGAACAAATTCAAGAGATGATGGCAACATTCCGTGAAAATCCTCCGAAAGAAGTAGCGGGCTTAACAGTTGTCGCTGTTGAAGACTATAAAGCGAGCATCGTTACATCTTTACAAGATGGACATAAAGAAGAGATTCACTTACCGAAATCAAATGTGTTAAAATATCAATTAGAAGATGGGTCTTGGTTCTGCCTACGCCCATCTGGAACTGAACCGAAGATTAAGTTCTACTTCGGTGTTCAAGACAATTCTTTACAAAATAGTGAACAAAAGTTACTTACTATTAAAGAAGATATTATGAATCGTTTATAATATAAAGTAATTTTAAGTAGTAAGGAACAAAAGGGAGTGAAACCTCCCTTTTGTTCTATGTAAGGAAATGATCGTTATTGATTCTGACAGAAGAGAGGGTATTTTGTGATGAAAAGAGTAAGAAAAGCGATAATCCCAGCAGCTGGATTAGGAACACGTTTTTTACCAGCTACAAAAGCAATGCCAAAAGAAATGTTACCGATAGTAGATAAACCAACTATCCAATACATTGTAGAAGAAGCAATAAAATCAGGAATCGAAGATATTATTATCGTTACTGGTAAAACGAAGCGCTCTATTGAAGATCATTTTGATAATGCATTTGAGTTAGAGCAAAACTTATTAGAAAAGAAAAAGTATGAGTTACTTGAAAAAGTACAGGCTTCTTCAAAAATGGTAGATATTCACTATATCCGCCAAAAAGAACCAAAAGGATTAGGACATGCAGTTTGGTGTGCACGTAAATTCATCGGTGATGAGCCATTCGCTGTTTTATTAGGTGATGATATTGTTCAAGCTGAAAAACCATGTTTACGTCAATTAATTGAAGAATATGATAAAACGCTTTCTTCTGTTATTGGTGTACAAACGGTTCCAGAAGATGAAACACACCGTTATGGAATTATCGACCCATTAGAGCAGGAAGGACGTCGTTACCAAGTTCGCAATTTCGTTGAGAAACCAGCAGCAGGTACAGCACCTTCAAACTTAGCAATTATGGGACGTTACGTTTTAACACCTGAAATCTTCATGTTCTTAGAACAGCAACATGTTGGTGCTGGTGGTGAAATTCAGTTAACTGATGCAATCCAAAACTTAAACGAAATTCAACGTGTATTCGCTTACGATTTCGAAGGAAAGCGCTACGACGTAGGTGAAAAGTTAGGATTCGTTCAAACGACAATCGAAATGGCCCTGCAACACCCAGAATTACGTGATGAAATGGTTCCAATGATGCAGAAAATTTTAGAAGAACACACGAAGCAACAGTCTTAATATAGTGATATAATCCCCTGTTGGATGAGCCGTAAAGGAACGTATTTACTGCTTGATCTAAAGGGGATTTTTTTGAGAAAAAAAGACACTCTCTTGAGAGTGTCTTTACTTTTGATCAGTAGGCTTTAGCTCATCAGCTTTAGATTTAATCTCATCAGTAATAGCGATATTAATATTTCCAGCTGCTTTTTTATATTCCTGAATCAATGCATTAACGTTTTGATTAAATGAAATTAAGCTGCCACTTGGAGATTGGGCTTGTTCGTTAAGCGCAGTGATAATCCCGTATATTTTTTTATATTCTTCATAGGTTTCTTTATACTTATTAGGCTGTTCTTTTGCAGCTTCAGAGACTAACTTTAAATCATTTCCCATATTGCTATAAAACGTATCAACGGTTGTAATCATTCCGTCAATTTCTGTTCTCTTAGAACTTAGTGCATTATTGAAGTCCTGTCTTTTATCTATTGCACTTGACCATGTAGTTGAATACTCGGATAATACGTAAGATGCTGTATATTTAAAGGTGTTTATATTATTATAAAAAGATGCTGCTGCAACTAAGTAATTAGCTTCTTTTTTCTTTTGGGCTTGAAGAGCTTGATACTCCTCTTCCATATTTGTTACTTTTGTTATCGTAAAGAGAAGAACGATGACGGATATAACTGTTGTAAGAAATAGTATTATAGATGTTACTAACGGTTTTTTTGCTGGTAATTTTCGTACTTTCTTAATTAACCCAATAACAATAAAGATTAAAGCCGCGCATAAACTAACTATAGTAAGAATTAAAAAGAAAAATGCTAGGCCGTTTCCAAAGGTATATGACATTCCTAACTCACTATTTCCATATAATTTGTAACTGATACTCATACCTAGTATGAAAAATAAAGATAGTACTCCGACACTTACTTTAATAAGTGTATTTTTTGATAGATTCACTGATTTTCCTCCAAAATATTGTTCTAATTAGATGTGCAGAATATCTAATTTGCTGAATTAGCATAACAAAAATCATTTCTAATATGTGTCGTATATTGTCGAAAAATAAAAAGAGTTATCTTAACATAGTAAGATAACTCTTTTTTATTATGAAATCGTCGAATGAGAATGCTGATAAGCGGAACGACGTACAGCATAGTATATGCGAGGTGCGATAATAGCACCGATAATTGTAAATACAATATCTTTTATTGCGAACCATATCATAATCATCCAAGCCGCTTTATAACTCATATTACCACCCATGAAGAAATTGACTGCCCCGTACATATAAGTAGTACCGATAATATACGTTAAAATGATTCCTGTGAAAGAGGCAATTGCAAATGTACTGAATGTTGGTCGTTCTTTTTGTTCTACTAGTTTTCCGGATACGTAAGCAACGATAATAAATGCAATAATAAAACCACCAGTAGGATCTAAAAGTGCTCCAAATCCAGCTTTGAAGTTAGCGAAGATTGGTGCACCAGCTAAGCCAACGAGCATATACACAGTCATTGATAATGCGCCAAGTCTACTTCCAAGAAGAAGCCCTGCTAAAATTGCGAAAAATGGTTGCATAGATAATGGGATGCCCGCCACTTGCAGGAATGGTGCCCAAGATACAATATTTGCACCAATGGCCATAAGAGCGACGAACATGGCAGCTAATGCTAAATCTAAAACATGAAATCTTCTCATAATGTTAACCTCCTGTTGTTTTTAGGTTAACATTATCGTAGCGAAAATATTTACTTGTTGTCAATCAAAATATTTTGATAAGAAGGCTTCAAATAATCTCTTAGCAACGTATACGGAATACGAAATTGAGGAATTCCGCTTGAATAAGGAGCAATCTCATATAAAGGGAAATAAATGACGAGATTGTCCGGTTCTAAAAAGAAGTGAAACTTTTTCGTGCTCATGACCTTTTCAGTTGCATCGGGAAAATAAATGCCTTCATTTTGTTTAATTTGTCTTACGATCTCAGCGCGGATTACTTCTTTATATTTATCTTCTTGTTGAAATAAATCATCTAAGCGTAGTAACTTTTTTTCATTTAAATCAAATGTGTTTGCCTTCCACGTATAAAGACCGTGTGCTCCGCCTGTATATTGATAGTAATTCAAATATAGGCTGAGTAAGGGTGGTTTATTTAAGGAAACTTTATAATCAACATTCGCCACGTACGGATGAAAAGGTGTGCTAGATCCTTCCGTTTCTTTATAATATTTTTTTGCGTCTTTTTCTAATTTAGTTTTAAATTTGTCAGTAGATTTTTTGTAATAGAAATTGAGCTTATTTTGAAATTTAGAATCGGAAAAATTGTGAAAGGAAGGTCTGTTAATTTGATATTCTATATAAGGTTTCTTACCTTTTTGTGTTACAGTCTGAACATCGATTGTCAGGTTGGATGCTTTGGCTGCTAGTGCACAATTTGGTACAATAGTCAGCAAGGAGAACATAAGCAGTAATATACAAAATTTCTGTTTCATTTAGGTGAAACCTCCTTATATAAGTGTTATAAGTAGTTTGAAAATAAATAGGTAAAATTATACATTCAATTAAAGTAAGAGAAGGAGGAAACGATATGGGAAAAACTTTAATGGATTCACTTGGAATTGAGTTGTTAGAGATGACAGAAGATAAGGTGGTTGCTACGATGCCTGTTGATGAGCGTACGCATCAGCCATTTGGTTTTTTACACGGTGGTGCATCTCTTGCATTAGCAGAAACAGTAGCAAGTGTCGGTTCGTACAATTTAATTGATCAAGAGAAATGTATTTGTTTCGGTCTAGAAATTAATGCAAATCACATTCGCTCAAAGAAAGATGGGATTGTAACAGCGATCGGGACACCGATACATAGAGGACATTCAACGATGGTTTGGGATGTACGTATTATTGATGAGAATGATGATTTACTATGTATATCAAGATGTACAGTAGCAATTAAAGAAAAACGTGAAAAGTAAAAAGAGGCGGCTCAATAGAGCGCCTCTTTTTTATAATTAGAACTGGATTTTCTTCTCTAAGAAGCCTTTTAGCTCGCTAATTGGCATACGAACTTGTTCCATTGTGTCACGGTCACGTACTGTAACAGCTTTGTCTTCAACTGAGTCGAAGTCGTAAGTGATACAGAATGGTGTACCGATTTCGTCTTGACGACGGTAACGTTTACCGATAGAACCAGTTTCGTCAAAGTCTACCATGAAGTCTTTAGCTAATTCTGCGAATACTTCAGTAGCACCTTCAGATAGCTTTTTAGATAATGGTAAGATAGCTGCTTTGTATGGTGCTAAAGCAGGGTGGAAACGAAGAACTGTACGAGAATCGTTTTCTAATTGCTCTTCTTCATATGCATCACATAAGAATGCTAATGTTACACGGTCAGCACCTAAAGATGGCTCGATGCAGTACGGTACGTAACGCTCATTCGTTTGTGGATCGATATAGTTAAAGTCTTCATTAGAGTGTTCCATGTGACGTTTTAAATCGAAGTCTGTACGAGATGCTACGCCCCAAAGCTCGCCCCAACCGAATGGGAATCTGAATTCAATATCAGTTGTTGCGTTACTGTAGTGAGATAATTCCTCTTCACCGTGGTCACGAAGACGCATGCTTTCTTCAGTCATACCAAGTGAAAGTAACCAATTCTTACAAGTTTCACGCCAGAATGCGAACCACTCTAAATCTTCACCAGGCTTACAGAAGAATTCAAGTTCCATTTGTTCGAATTCACGTGTACGGAATGTGAAGTTACCAGGCGTGATTTCGTTACGGAAGCTCTTACCAATTTGGCCAATACCAAATGGAAGTTTTTTACGCATAGAGCGTTGTACGTTTTTGAAGTTTACGAAAATACCTTGTGCTGTTTCAGGACGAAGGAAGATTTCGTTCGTGCTAGACTCTGTAACACCTTGGAATGTTTTGAACATTAAGTTGAACTGACGGATTTCAGTGAATTCTTGGCTACCACAATCAGGACATTTTACTTCATGTTCTTTCATTAAATCAGCCATTTGGTCGAAAGTAAGACCATCAACAACCATTTCGATGCCTTTTGCATCTAATGCATCTTCAATTAATTTGTCAGCACGGTGACGCGCTTTACATTTTTTACAGTCGATCATTGGATCGTTGAAGTTACCAACGTGACCAGAAGCAATCCAAGTTTTTGGGTTCATTAAAATAGCTGCGTCTAAACCAACGTTGTATGGAGATTCTTGAATGAATTTTTTCCACCAAGCTTTTTTAACGTTATTTTTTAATTCGATTCCAAGTGGACCGTAATCCCAAGTGTTTGCAAGACCACCGTAAATTTCAGAACCAGGGAAAACAAAACCGCGATGTTTCGCTAAGTTTACAACTTGTTCCATTGAATACATAATAAAATCCTCCTTTTGAAAGTTAACGTATTGGCGATGACGTGCTCAGATACTAGTGAAACGAGCGGTATATGCTTTGAAAACATAAAAAAACGCTCATCCCAAGGCTTAATTGCCTAGGGACGAGCGTTTGCCCGCGGTTCCACCCTAGTTGATACACAACAGGTGCATCCACTTTATCACGTATTGCTCGAGACTGCCGTTTCCTTGCGGCTTCAGGCTTTCACTATCCCTGAATCGCTTTTTGTGCAAGTACTTATAAGTCCGTCATCGCTACTTATATTAATAATAATGAACATATTCTAACACGTTCTTTTTTAAATCTCAATAGAAGAGCGCGTCTATCTATGATAGAGTCTCGCCTATTTTTTCGTTATTTATTCCGAAATTTTGTTTAATGTGCTTAATTGCTTCACGTTTACTAAGGGGAGCAAGCTCGTTATTTTGCACGTATTCCCAAACGACATCGGGCTTCGTTTTTGCATACTCGCGAAGGACCCAGCCAATCGCTTTTTGAATGAAAAATTCTTTTGAAGAATGTAGTTGTCCAATAATCCAGAAAAGAAGTTCTTCGTCCATCTTTTGTTTATATTTTAGCTGGAATAAAATAGCGGCGCGTTGTAACCATATGTTGTCTGATGCAATCCATTTTGGAATATAGGCAGAAATTAATTCCGGATGTTTTAAAAAGATATTCCCTAAAAATGTAGGGACGATGCTATCAACAGAATCCCACCAAGATTTTGTTACAATGAGTTCTTCTAAAAACGGGATATGAGTTTCGTTTATATGCTTTTTATATTTTTGCATAATATCGAGTGCGGCCGCTTGAAATTCACGTTCTGGTAAATCCCAAAGCTCACGTACGATAACTTGGAAATCTTTTTGATCTGGGAGAGTATGTATTTGGATGACGTCTTTCAATAGTTGTCTTCTTTCAGGTGTTTGAATACCGAGAAATGGGAAGTGATTTTTCATATAACGTGCCATCGGTTCTGCTTTTTCAAGATTTTTATGGGCTGTGAAATGCTCTTGTAATGCTTGTACAAATCGATGCATAAGTGCGTTCTCCTCTCTTATTATCTCGCTCCTATTATTATACAGAGAGTTTGGATAAATTTTAAAACATAACTTGCAATGGAATGAAATATGTTGAGAGTAGAGAGGAGAGGATAAGATGGAAGATCAAGGCGTACTAGCAGGTTTCTTTGCTCTTAGTTTTGCGTTTATTCTTGTTGTATTGATTTGGGCAATTATTGCGTATTTATTAACGGCTTTTGCACTGTATACGATGGCGAAAAATGATGGTGCAACGGATGGTGCTCTTGCGTTTATTCCTTTTTTAAATAGTAAGATATGGGGTGATTTAGCAAAAGACAAATTACCGGATTTCTTAAAAGAAGAAGCAGGATGGAAAGTATTCGGCATATATGTCGCGTGTTTCATTTTTAACTTCGTACCAATTCTATATTTATTAGCAACAGCTGTATCGATTGTACTGTCTATTTATCTCATCTACGCTATTTTAGACAAGTACGGAACGAATTCTATATTATTTACAATTATTCATACCATCACATTTTCGGTTTTCTTGCCGATTCACTTATTTATCATTCGGAATGAGCCGGTAAGATATAACGAGTAGGGATATTTGAAAAATCATTCATATAATTGTATTGAACAAGAAAAAGGGCTGTCACATGTGACAGCCCTTTTTTACTACATAAGGTAGCGTAAATAAATATAAATATGAGAAATGATTAATGAAACGATCATAATTGGGAAGCCGACTTTAAGGAATTCCATGTAGCTAAATTTATGGCCCTCACGACTTGCGATACCTGCAACGATTACGTTAGCAGAAGCTCCGATTAATGTTCCGTTTCCACCTAGACAAGCACCTAATGCTAATGCCCACCATAATACGTCGATTTGTGCGTCAGAAGGTGATAAACCTAGCCCAACTGCCATATCGTTAATAAGCGGAATCATTGTTGCAACGAATGGAATGTTATCAATTGTTGCCGAGGCGATACCAGATACCCATAAAATAAGGATAGATGCTTGAGAAATATCTCCGCCCGTTATTCCAATTACTTTTTGAGCTAAGGTTTTGATAAGCCCGATATCGATAAGTCCTCCAACGAGTACGAATAGTCCTGCGAAGAAGAAGATTGTTACCCACTCTACACTTGCGAATACTTCTTCAATTTCATGTTCTTTCACACCGATTAGCATAAGTACAGTAGCACCAGTTAAGGCAATGATAGCTGCATCAACATGGAAGATAGAATGAGTCATGAAACCTACGATTGTAAGTCCAAGTACTGTTAAAGATTTTTTCATTAATACTGGATCTTTAATGTATTGCTTTTCATCTAGACTCATTAATTTTTTAACTTGTACAGGATCAGCAATTAATTGTTTACGGTACATGAAGTAAAGTATTGTCGCTGTAACAGCAATAATAATGATTACGATAGGTGCTAAGTTGAATAAGAAAGCATTGAAATCTAAATGCTTATTTGCAGAACCGATCATAATGTTAGGTGGATCACCAATTAATGTTGCTGTTCCCCCGATGTTTGAAAAAATAATTTCAGAAAGTAAATAAGGAACAGGATTTACTTGCAGTATGCGCGTAATAGATAAAGTAACTGGAACAACAAGAAGTACAGTTGTAACGTTATCTAAAAATGCGGAACCAAGCGCAGTAAGTAAGGAAAGTGAAATTAAAATTTTAATTGGATTTCCTTGCGCCCCTTTTGCTGCTTTAATGGCAACGTATTGGAAGACACCCGATTTACTCGTAATGTTCACCAAAATCATCATACCGATGAGTAGTGTAATCGTCCCCCATTCAATATGTTTCGTAAAGGCGTTGTGTAAATCAACGACCCCCATAATTACCATGAGTGCTGCACCAAGAAGTGCGATGACAGCGCGATTAATTTTTTCAGAAATAATAATGGCATATGTAATTAAAAAGACTGCGATAGCAAAATAATACTGCCAGTTTGCGAGCTCTTGCGTTGTTTCGTGCAAAACTCTCATCTCCTTTCATTCACTTTTCTTAGTGTGTCAAAAATTAACTAGATGAAACACACATAACGTCATTATAAATTAGAAAAATGTCGAATGTAAATGAAAGGGCTTATTTTGTTATATTTTCTGCAACTGTTACTTTTTCTTATTTTTAAAAATATTTGCGGGTATTTGACATATATATAAGATACATCCAATCTGAATATTTAAAATGGAATTAGCATTCGAGCTTGTTCGTGTAGGAGTGTCAAATAGAAAGGAATGACAAAGATGATAAGGAAGGGATCGTATGGATGAACAACAATTTTTATTTTTGGATTTTGAGTTTACGATGCCCCAGCACAGAAAAAAACCAAAAGGATTTTTCCCGGAAATCATTGAAGTAGGACTCGTTTCGGTTGTTGGCTGTAAGGTAGAAGACACGTATTCAGCTCATGTTAGGCCGAAAACTTTTCCTTCTTTAACGGATCGATGTAAGAAATTTTTAGGAATTAAACAAGAAGTCGTAGATAAAGGAATTTCGTTTCCAGAACTCGTTGAAAAACTTGCAGAATATGAAAGGAGATGTAAACCAACCATTGTTACGTGGGGAAATATGGATATGAAAGTGTTGAAGCATAATTGTGAAATGGCAAGAGTAGACTTTCCGTTCTTAGGACAGTGTCGTGATTTATCACTTGAGTATAAGAAGTTTTTTGGGGAGAGAAATCAAACAGGATTGTGGAAAGCAATTGAGGCATATGGAAAAGCAGGGACGGGTAAGCATCATTGTGCGCTAGATGATGCGATGACGACGTATAATATTTTTAAATTAGTAGAAAAAGATAAAGAGTATTTAGTGAAACCAGCACCTCCAACGTTAGGAGAACTCGTTGATTTTTCAAAAGTGTTAAAGAAAGTGAGTACACAGTAACGACCAAATTGCACAGTATGTAATTTGGTCGTTTTGTTTTTTTAAAGCTTGTAGTCTCTTTTTAACTGCTCTAATGTTTCTAGACTACGAACCGCAAAGGGTGAATCATCTTCAGAAAATGAATTCATTTGAGTTTCTAATGCTAATTTGAGTGACTCTTTATACTCTGGAATTTCTCCTTCATATTTCTTCACCATTTGCTCCGGAATATTCGTCTGTTCACGGAAAGCTAAAGCACGTCTTTCATGGAAAAATGGTACGTCAGCTTGTTTTACGTTATGTAAGTCACCTTGCACCGGATGTTTTAAAACAGCTAACACTTTTACGACGTAACTGCCAGGACGGCTATTTGTAACTTCGCCGATGTATTTGCCAGTTTTATAAATACCAGTAACGATTTCACCAATTTCAAATGTTTCTCTCATATTTTTCACCTCAAGTTTATAGTAAGGAAAGTGTGCGAAGGAGTCAAAGAAATCATTCGCTTTCGGAATGCCCCCTTGAGAATATGGCTAGGTTCCACTATAATTTTATATTATATAACAGAAAATTCTGATGTTTTTTGAATCCTATAATAAGGAGTGTTCCGTATGATGCCTTTATATTTTCCGGAAGATAAAACAGAATATATTATTCCAGGGATTGTTTGCGTTCTATTTATCATTGGTGCTGTTGCTACGTGGCGTATGTTCATTCGTGTATCAAAACGTGAAGCGGAGCGATTACAGAAAGTTGAAGAAAAACTTTTAGCGGAAAAGAAACGGTAACTCATTTTTGTATGTTTCCCTCTATGCTCGGACAATCTAAGGGCAGAATATATTTTGGAGGGAATAGAATGAAAAAACGGCTTTTTTTAAGTTGTTGTTTATTATTTCTGATGGCAGGTTGTGACCAAGGAAAGCCGAAAGAAATTGACGTGAAATTACATAATGCTTCAGGCGATGAGGTGGGGACTGCGAAAGTAGTGCAGCAAACAAGCGGAGTGAAAATTACGATTAAAGGGGAAGGTTTCGCACCAGGCGCGCACGGACTGCATGTACACGAAATTGGTGAGTGTAAAGCACCACGTTTTGAATCATCTGGTAATCATTTTAATCCTGATAATAAAAAGCATGGACTTCTTAATCCGAAGGGTGCAGAAAACGGTGATTTACCGAACGTAATTGCAGACGGTTCTGGAAAGATTAAAGCAGAAATCGATGCGCCGCACATAACGCTTGAAGAAGGAAAAACGACGATTCATAGAAAAGATGGAGCGTCTATTATTATTACAGAAAACGCTGATGATGGTATGACACAACCGACAGGTAAATCCGGTGATCGAATTGCTTGTGGTGTCATTGTAAAAAAAGCGTCGGATATGAAGAAAAAGTAAAAGCTACCGTGCATGGTAGCTTTTTTTTGTGAAACGTATTTGAAAAGATATTGATAAAGGAGGTTTTCCCGAATTACCTCCTTTCTTATTCTGAAAACGTATGGCGCATTCTATTTAAAATTTCTTCTAAAACAGATCTTGGACAGCCGATGTTAATTCGAATATGTTCTTCGCCGCCTAATCCATATTTCTCACCAGGTTCAACGATGATTTTCCCTTTTTCCTCAAGCAATGTGGTGCGTTCGTTTTGAGAAAGCTGTAGGCGAGAGCAATCAATCCATAATAAAAAGCTACCTTCTGGTTTCGTTACAGAAAGAGCGGGTATGTGATTTTTAATATATTCACAAGCGAATTGAGCGTTATCTTCTATATATAATCGAATTTCATTTAGCCAATCGTTACATTCTGTATAGGCACTTTGCATCGCTGTATAGGCAAATGTATTTAATCCGTGGAAACCTTGTCTATATTGGATAGATATAAAGGTTTGACGGAGTTTTTCGTTTGGAATGATAATAATCGATGCCTGTAATCCAGCGATATTAAATGTTTTACTCGGAGCCATACAAGTAATCGTGCGCGCTGCTAATTCTTCAGATAAAGAAGCAAATGGTGTATGAGTACGATCTCCGTAAATAATATCGGCATGAATTTCATCCGCCACAACGATTACATTATATTTTGTACATAACATACCAAGTTGTGTGAGCTCCTCTTTTGACCAAACACGCCCGATTGGATTGTGAGGACTACAAAGAAGCATGAGTTTGACGCCTTGTTGAAATTGCTTTTCTAAATAATCGAAGTCTATCGCATATGTATCATTTTGTTTCTGTAATGGACTCACACATAATTGTCTATTGTTTGTTGTGACCATTTCGAAAAATGGGGGATAAATAGGTGGTTGTACGAGAACGGATTCGTTTTCCTTTGTGAAGGCCTGTATGCTCGCACTAAGAGCTGGAACGATTCCCGCGCTAAAGACAATCCAATCTTTTTGAATATCCCAGTTGTACTGTTTTTTTGTCCAGTTACAAATAATATCTCCAATATTTTCGGGAGGAAGTGTATAGCCGAAAATAGGATGCTCGATACGTTTCTTTAAAGCAGTCTGAATTGGTTGTGGTACTTCAAAATCCATATCAGCAATCCAAGCATGGAGAAGTTCTTCGTTTTTATACGTATCCCATTTCGTACTATGAGTTCCACGTCGATTGACTGTTTTATGAAATAGTTGCATAAGTTTGCCCCCTTCTTCTGTAAACCGTTAAGTTATGAAAGTTCTCTCTCTTCTTATAGAATAGCTGATGTGATAGGATAAAGAAAAGCATTAAAAAGTGAAAAGGCGGGAAGCGAATGGGTACATATGAAAAGATGATAGAGGTTGTGAAGAATTGGGATCCGTTTCAAATGGGACCGGAATTTTATGAAACAGAAGCGAGCGATGTTGTGAACGTCGTAAGTGTGTTCGACGATCCAAAATACATCGCAAAAAAGATTCAACATATATACTTTATGTCTTTTGAGGAAGTACCTGCGCTTGGAAAATGTGAGAAGTTAGCTGTGGAATTACTTGTAATAAAAGAAGGCGGAAGTTGTTCATTGTAGGCTGTCGGAATTTCCGACAGCCTTTTGCCCCGCATTAACGGGCAGTAAAACTCCCACCTCAAAATTCGGGTAGAGCAAAGAAGTTGGGGGGAGATCCACTGCCCGTAAATGCCCGATTGGTTCAACTAATAATCAGTGGAGGATGAAGCCCCCCCACTGATTAAAGTTTCACTTTACATTATTGCGCAGAAAAAGCGATAATTTCTTCATAAACAAGTTCAGGCTTTTCTTCAGGTAGTAAATGTCCTGTGTTTTCGTAAGAAATAAATTTCGAATTTGGTAAATCTTTGTGTAGCCGATGACCTACATGTACAGGGACGACACGATCTTTTTCACCCCAAATGAGTAGTGTAGGTGTTTCAATTTTTTGTAATTCAGTTGAAGATAAATCACCTTCACGGTCTCTTATCATACGAGTTAAAGCAGGGAATATACGGTTGTCATAAAAAGGAGCGGAGTAACCTTCCTTCATTTCATCGTCAATTAATGAGTGATCATGAACGACATTCATTAGGTTATGAACAATGCCGCGCCGTATAATCCAGTTCTTTACGTATAAATGAAAGAACGGTAAATAAGAAGAGTACAGTAAAGGTAAGGTTGCGCGTGCTAAATAGCTAGAGCTGCATAGTAAAATTGTCTTTGAAATTAATTCAGGGCGTATACGGTTTACATAGAGAGAAATTTGTCCACCCATAGAATGCCCAACTAACACAATATTTGAGAGAGATAAATGTTCAATTAAATCGATAATAACCGTTGCTAAATTATGATAAGAATACTTAAAGAGATGAGACTTATCACTTTTTCCGAACGGTGGCAAATCAAGAGCTAGTACTGTTCCTGCTTTCGATAATAAAGGAATGAGGCGGCGGTAACTGAATGAGGAAGATAAAAAGCCGTGAACGAGTACGAAAGTAGGACGTTCCGTTTTGTTGTCATGTTCATACAATTCGTAATGAATAGTAGTGCCGCGAGTGGAAAAAGTGAAATAAGGACAAGTATATTCGTGATTCATTTTTTGTCACTCCATTGATTTTTGTTCATATCATCTCCAAGGCAGAAAAAAATATGTTAACAAAAAAAGGCAAGATGACGATGTCATCTTGCCTTTCGTTTATTCATCATTACCCGCGAACAATATTAGGCGGTGTTTTTCCTTGTAACACTGCAACTAAATTTTCAGCGGCTGTCATAGCCATTTGCTGCCTAGTTTTTAACGTTGCAGATCCAATATGCGGTAAAGTCACGACATTTTGTAATGATAAGAGCGGATTATCTTTTTGAATCGGCTCTTGTGTAAACGTATCAATGCCTGCTGCAAAGATTTTCTTTTCTGTTAACGCTTGGATTAACGCTTCTTCATCTACTGTTTTTCCGCGAGAGGCATTAATGAGGATTGCTGTTTCTTTCATTAATGAAAATTCCTTTTCTCCGATAAGATGATACGTTTCATCTGTTAATGGAGTAAGAAGAACAATAAAATCAGATTGTTTGAGTAACGTCTGTAAATCACAATATGTAGCATCGAATTTTTGTTCAGCTTCTTCTTTACGGCGACGGTTATAATACAGAACATTCATATCAAATCCGAATTTCGCTCGTTTTGCAACGGCTTCTCCAATTCGCCCCATTCCGATAATACCGATTGTACTATGGTGTACATCCAGCCCGAAGTGCTCTTTTCCAATTTCGGCATTCCATTCACCATTTTTTACGTAGGAGTCGAGTTCGCAAACGCGGCGACCAGCAGATAACATAAGAGCGAAAACAAGGTCCGCTACTGTATCATCTAATACATATGGTGTATTCGTTCCGATTACATTTCGCTTTTCCATCGCTTGTAAATCAAAATTATCGTAACCGACAGAAATGTTGCTTACTACTTTTAAGTTAGGAGCTACATTTAATAATTCTTCATTAATAGCAGATCCGAAATTTAATAAGCCATCTTTATCTTGTATTTTCTCCAATAGGACATCACGAGGTACCTTCTCATTTTGCTCCCATTTTTCATAATCACAGTGTTCTGATAAATAGTTTTCTACAAATGTTGGAACTGGTTCAGCAATATAAACTTTTGGTTTCACGGTTCCATCCCCTTTCGCTTTATCACGCATTTCCCGCTGATTAAAGTTTCACTTTACCCCGCTTTAACGAGCAGTAAGACTCCCACCTAAAAAGACGGCTGAGGCAAAGAAGTGAGGTGGGAGATCAACTGCTCGTAAAAGCCCGATTGGTTCAACTAATAATCAGCGGGGTGAAGCATTCCGCTGATTAAAGTTTCACTTTATTTTGACATAATTCACTAAAAAAATCTTCTTTTCAAACTGGAAAGGGTATTTGTATAATTTAGACACAACCGAAAAGGAAGGATGATTTATATGGTGACAGAAAAGGAATTAGAATTATTAGCTTGTCTTGAAAAAAGTAGTCGATTATCTGTAGATACATTAGCGAAGCTGTTAAATATAGAAGTAAAAGAAGTAAAGAAGATGGTTGAAAAATTAGAAGCGGAAAAGATTATTGTGGATTATGTAACGCATATCGATTGGACGAAGGTAAAAGAACATACAGGTTTAACGGCGATGATCGATGTGAAAGTTACGCCAAAGCGCGGCGTTGGGTTCGATGCGGTTGCTGAACAAATTTATCGTTATTCAGAAGTGAAATCTGTGTATTTAATGTCAGGGACATACGATCTTTCTATTACATTAGAAGGAAAGACAATGGGAGAAGTAGCGATGTTTGTTTCTGAGAAATTAGCAACAATTGAATCTGTCGTTTCTACAACAACGCATTTCATTTTGAAAAAGTATAAACATGAGGGAATTATTTACGAAAAAAACGATGATGATAAGCGCATTTTGGTGACACCATGAAGCAATTTGAACTATCTAGAACGGCAGAATCTTTACAACCATCTGGTATTCGAAAGTTTTTCGATTTAGCAGCAAATATGAAAGGTGTTATTTCTCTTGGAGTAGGAGAGCCTGACTTTGTTACACCTTGGAATGTAAGGCAAGCATGCATCCGTTCTTTAGAACAAGGATATACGTCATATACAGCAAATGCAGGATTATTGGAACTTCGTCAAGAAATAGCAAAGTATCTAAAAAAACAATTTGCAGTATCTTATGATCCGAACGATGAAATCATTGTTACAGTTGGAGCGAGTCAGGCGTTAGATGTAGCGATGCGCGCCATTATAAATCCTGATGATGAAGTACTCATTATTGAACCAAGTTTCGTTTCTTATGCACCGCTTGTGACATTAACTGGAGGAGTTCCGGTTCCTGTGGCAACGACTTTAGAAAAAGAGTTTAAAGTACAACCAGAACAAATTGAAGCAGCTATTACAGCGAAAACAAAGGCAATTTTGCTTTGTTCACCAAATAACCCAACAGGTGCAATGTTAAATAAATCCGAGCTTGAAGAAATAGCAGTGATTGTTGAAAAGTACAATTTAATCGTATTATCTGATGAAATTTATGCAGAGCTTGTATACGACGAAGTATATACAAGTTTCGCGAGTATTAAAAATATGCGCGAGCATACAATTTTAATTTCGGGATTTTCAAAAGGGTTTGCGATGACAGGATGGCGTCTCGGTATGATTGCAGCTCCTGTTCAATTTTCGGAATTAATGCTCAAAATTCATCAATATTCCATGATGTGTGCACCGACAATGTCTCAGTTCGCAGCACTTGAAGCGTTACGCGCGGGGAATGATGAAGTAATTCGGATGAGAGATAGTTATAAGAAACGCCGTAATTTTATGACGACATCGTTTAATGAAATGGGTTTAACGTGTCATGTGCCGGGCGGAGCATTTTATGTCTTTCCTTCTATTTCTTCAACGGGACTATCTTCGGCAGAATTTGCAGAACGGTTATTATTAGAAGAAAAGGTGGCTGTTGTACCTGGAAGTGTATTTGGCGAAAGTGGTGAAGGATTTATTCGTTGCTCGTATGCAACATCGCTTGAACAACTTATGGAAGCAATGAAGAGAATGGAACGGTTTATAGAAAATAAAAAAAGGACAAAACATAATACGTTTTGTCCATAAAAGGGGGGGAATACTAGAAAGCCATGTGTTAGTATTCTATCCCAATATTAGAAAATTATACGTACTCTAGGAAATTTTTCATTAATTTTGAATGAGTTCTGTCATAGTGGTATAATTTACCGATATAAGGTATGCGTATCCTGAGTAGCTTTACTTAGGGTACATACTAACTAATCGGATATTTAACAATAAATCATCTGCTTTGCTATCTACAATTGTAGAGAAAATGGTAAACGTATGGGAGTGTTTCATATGTCAGAACAATATACAACTGGAGTGGTTGTAACAGGGAAAGTGACTGGGATTCAAGATTACGGAGCATTTGTAGCGTTAGATGCAGAAACACAAGGGCTTGTGCATATATCTGAAATTACAAATGGATATGTAAAGGATATTCATGACTTTTTAAAAATCGGCGATACAGTAGAAGTAAAAGTACTTTCAATTGATGAAGAACACAGAAAAATGAGTTTATCGTTAAAAGCGGCGAGAAGAAAACAAGGGCGGATTCTTATACCGAATCCATCTGAGAACGGATTTAATACGCTGCGAGAAAAGCTAACCGAATGGATTGAAGAGTCCGAGTTAACAAAGTAAAAGAGGAGCGCATATGAGCGTTCCTCTTTTACTTTATCTTATGATATATATTTGCAAATATGATTGCATGCAATCATATTCGTATGTCGGAGGTGAAGTAAGGACATACTGACTAGCGAATTTCGTTCGTTTCTGGGTGAGTGCCAAGATTTTCTGATGGTTTAAAGAGTAAACCAAGATTGATAAGCCCAGAAATACCAACGATGCCGTAAATAATACGGGAAAGAGCTGAATTTTGTCCACCGAAAATGGCTGCCACTAAGTCAAACTGGAAGAACCCGATTAGTCCCCAGTTCACAGCGCCAATTACAGTAAAGACTAATGCGATACGTTGCAGAGTACTCATGAAAAAGCCCCCCTTAATTGTGAAGCATGAGCAAGCGATGAGTTAATTAACTCCTTTATAGAATGGCGTAGTTATGTTGTTTTTATACATAAAAAATATAAGAAAAAGGATGTATATACATCTATACCGAAAAATGCGAATTTTTATGCAAAAAATGAACTTTTTCTAAAAAATATATATTGGTTACGTTTACAATGGTTGAATCGCTTGATTTACAACTTCAGTTTCGCTAAAGTGAATACAGAAATACATATACATTATTGGAGGGAAAAAGATGAGTACACATGTAACGTTCGACTATTCTAAAGCGTTATCCTTCATCGGTGAACATGAAATCACTTATTTACGTGATGCAGTGAAAGTAACACATCATGCAATCCACGAAAAAACTGGAGCTGGGAACGATTTCCTTGGGTGGGTAGACCTTCCGCTTCAATATGACAAAGAAGAATTTGCTCGCATTCAAAAATGCGCAGAAAAAATTAAAAATGACTCTGACATTTTACTTGTTGTAGGTATCGGTGGTTCTTACCTAGGAGCACGTGCAGCAATCGAAATGTTAAACCATTCTTTCTACAACACGCTATCTAAAGAACAACGTAAAACTCCACAAGTGCTATTTGTTGGACAAAACATTAGCTCCACTTACATGAAAGATTTAATGGACGTATTAGAAGGTAAAGACTTCTCTATTAACGTTATTTCCAAATCAGGTACAACAACAGAGCCGGCACTAGCATTCCGTATTTTCCGTAAGTTATTAGAAGAAAAGTATGGAAAAGAAGAAGCCCGTAAACGTATTTATGCAACGACAGATAAAGCACGTGGTGCATTAAAAACGTTAGCTGATAACGAAGGTTACGAAACATTCGTTATTCCAGATGATGTTGGAGGACGTTTCTCTGTATTAACGCCAGTTGGTTTATTACCAATCGCAGTAAGTGGCTTAAATATTGAAGAGATGATGAAAGGTGCAGCTGCTGGTCATGATGACTTCGGTGCATCAGAACTAGAAGAAAACCCAGCTTACCAATACGCAGTAGTTCGTAACGCTTTATACAATAAAGGAAAAACAATTGAAATGCTTGTTAACTATGAGCCAGCACTTCAATACTTCTCTGAATGGTGGAAACAGTTATTTGGCGAAAGTGAAGGAAAAGATCAAAAAGGTATTTTCCCATCTTCAGCAAACTTCTCAACTGACTTACACTCATTAGGTCAATACGTTCAAGAAGGTCGTCGTGACTTATTCGAAACAGTTCTGAAAGTAGGTAAATCTACACATGAACTAACAATCGAATCAGAAGAAAACGATTTAGATGGATTAAACTACCTTGCTGGTGAAACTGTAGACTTCGTAAACACGAAAGCATATGAAGGTACATTACTTGCGCATAGCGATGGTGGCGTACCAAACTTAATCGTAAATATCCCTGAATTAAATGAGTACACATTCGGTTACCTTGTATACTTCTTCGAAAAAGCATGTGCGATGAGCGGCTACTTATTAGGCGTAAATCCATTTGACCAACCAGGAGTAGAAGCATACAAGAAAAACATGTTTGCTTTACTTGGTAAACCAGGATTTGAAGAGTTAAAAGCAGAATTAGAAGAGCGTTTAAAATAATAAAAAGCGACCGGAATCCGGTCGCTTTTTATTATTTTATCGAAAAGTCCATCGGTATATTCAAACTAGAGTGGGTATGCTAAAGAAAAAGTCTAGGAGGGATGGGCTTGATTCCGATTCAATCAAATTTAGAAGGACGTACATATGCGTTATATAAGTTAGAAGAGATAATGAAGCCACTTGGGTATAATATTGGTGGCAATTGGGATTACGATAAAGGATGCTTTGATTACAAAATCGATGAAGAAGATGGATATCAATTTCTGCGAGTGCCATTTACAGCAGTGAATGGCGAATTAGATGTGCCTGGTGTAATAGTCCGTCTTGGAACGCCTTATATTCTTTCGCACGTATATCAAGACGAACTAGATGATCACGTAAATACTTTAACGGCTGGAACGAGTGGAATGGATCAATTTGCTGAGCCGAAAGATCCAGATGGAGATGTGAAAAGAAAATATATCAATATTGGGAAAGTGCTCATGCAGGAACTAGAAAAACATTTTCTTAATGGTGAATAACAATGAGTATGTCGCTTTCAATGAGAACAAAGGAATGGACTGGATTAATCATATATTGTTCGTCGCGTTTTATACCTAGTAAGAGAATATTTTGCTTTAAAAGAGTATAGCTACAATTTGCAAAAGTTTGTCCAGTGCAGGAAGGATAAAGCTCCATCAGTTGAAATTTGTTATCAGAGATTTCATCGTAAAGTGAGAATAGTACGCCTGAAATGGAAGGGAATAAAAGAGAAGCGGTAAATACGTAGCTCGTTAATTTATTTCCTTCTATAATTTCTGATACACCAGCTCTAGTTGCATTTTGTATTTGTTCAGAAGTAAGAAGTTCAGCGATGCAGTGAATGTTTGGATTAAGACCTTTTGCAGTTAAAATATTTAAAATGGACTGTGTATCTGCTAAGCTTTCATTTTTTTCTTTATCAGCTGTTATTAATATAGTGTGAGCCGTTGTAATATTAGCTTTTAATAAAGTTTGATCGTGATGCGGGCAACCCTTTATAAATTCTAAATGATGAAATGGTTTTGGAAGTAAAGAAAGTGTTTCATCAATTAAAACGATATCAAGGTTCGGTTGTAAGATGTGCATTTGTTTTACAACATGTTTTGCCCGTTCATTCCAACCCACGATAATCATATGACCGTTAGAGGTAGCTGCTTCTTCTCCTTTAATTTTCATATATTGTTTATTAATCATATCAGTGGCGAACAGAACCATATAATAAGAACAAAAACCGGTTCCAAATAAAATAATACCCATACCGATAAGTTTGCCTATTAGTGTATGCGGGGCAAAGTCACCATAGCCAACGGTGAAAATGGTAACGATTGACCACCAAACTCCATCAAACCATGTGGTGAAGTGCGATGGCTCTAATCTATGTATAAGGAAGCCAGAAAAAGCAGTAAGTACAACAATAAAGCAAACTAAACGAAAAATAATGGAATCACGAAATGTATCTACTAAATTTGGACGGGATTTCAAACTCTTATTCCTCCTTACTTTGCAGGGCTACATTCATTGTTACCATTATAGAAAAAAGAAAAACTCTCTAATTTAAAAGAGAGTTTGTTTTACATTACATACTTTCTAATTCAGTTTGTTGGACACTTTCAAGATGCTGGAGGGCGTAGTAAACATCAGCAGTATGCCTTTT
>NZ_JBQYLZ010000001.1:1680000-6050000 GCF_052682215.1 Bacillus sp. 1A
AAAGTGTAACGGAGGCGCCCAAAGGTTCCCTCAGAATGGTTGGAAATCATTCGTAGAGTGCAAAGGCATAAGGGAGCTTGACTGCGAGACCTACAAGTCGAGCAGGGACGAAAGTCGGGCTTAGTGATCCGGTGGTTCCGCATGGAAGGGCCATCGCTCAACGGATAAAAGCTACCCCGGGGATAACAGGCTTATCTCCCCCAAGAGTCCACATCGACGGGGAGGTTTGGCACCTCGATGTCGGCTCATCGCATCCTGGGGCTGTAGTCGGTCCCAAGGGTTGGGCTGTTCGCCCATTAAAGCGGTACGCGAGCTGGGTTCAGAACGTCGTGAGACAGTTCGGTCCCTATCCGTCGTGGGCGTAGGAAATTTGAGAGGAGCTGTCCTTAGTACGAGAGGACCGGGATGGACGCACCGCTGGTGTACCAGTTGTTCTGCCAAGGGCATAGCTGGGTAGCTATGTGCGGAAGGGATAAGTGCTGAAAGCATCTAAGCATGAAGCCCCCCTCAAGATGAGATTTCCCATAGCGTAAGCTAGTAAGATCCCTGAAAGATGATCAGGTTGATAGGTTCGAGGTGGAAGCATGGTGACATGTGGAGCTGACGAATACTAATAGATCGAGGACTTAACCATATAATATGAAGCAATGTTATCTAGTTTTGAAAGAATATAAAAAACTTGTTGACTTTAAAAGTCAAATAAGTTACAATGATTCTTGTCTTAAATGAATACAGTCTGGTAATAATGGCAGAGAGGTCACACCCGTTCCCATACCGAACACGGAAGTTAAGCTCTCTAGCGCCGATGGTAGTTGGGACCTTGTCCCTGTGAGAGTAGGACGTTGCCAGGCAAATGGAGGATTAGCTCAGCTGGGAGAGCACCTGCCTTACAAGCAGGGGGTCGGCGGTTCGATCCCGTCATCCTCCACCATTTAGCCGACTTAGCTCAATTGGTAGAGCAACTGACTTGTAATCAGTAGGTTGGGGGTTCAAGTCCTCTAGTCGGCACCAGAAAATCATGGCGGTTGTGGCGAAGTGGTTAACGCACCGGATTGTGGCTCCGGCATTCGTGGGTTCGATTCCCATCAGTCGCCCCATTTTTTCTTTGAATAATTAATATGCGGGTGTGGCGGAATTGGCAGACGCACTAGACTTAGGATCTAGCGCCTTTGGCGTGGGGGTTCGACTCCCTTCACCCGCACTTTTAATAAAATAACTCATACATGTCTTGCGGAAGTAGTTCAGTGGTAGAATACAACCTTGCCAAGGTTGGGGTCGCGGGTTCGAATCCCGTCTTCCGCTCCAATTTTCAATATGACATGCCGGGGTGGCGGAACAGGCAGACGCACAGGACTTAAAATCCTGCGGTGGGTGACCACCGTGCGGGTTCGACCCCCGCCCTCGGCACCATATGCGCCCGTAGCTCAATTGGATAGAGCGTTTGACTACGGATCAAGAGGTTAGGGGTTCGACTCCTCTCGGGCGCGCTTTTATTAACGGGAAGTGGCTCAGCTTGGTAGAGCACCTGGTTTGGGACCAGGGGGTCGCAGGTTCAAATCCTGTCTTCCCGATTTTCCAAAAACATGGGGCCTTAGCTCAGCTGGGAGAGCGCCTGCCTTGCACGCAGGAGGTCAGCGGTTCGATCCCGCTAGGCTCCACTTATTTTAATATCTTTTATGGCGGTGTAGCTCAGCTGGCTAGAGCGTACGGTTCATACCCGTGAGGTCGGGGGTTCGATCCCCTCCGCCGCTACCATAAAGGACCTTTAGCTCAGCTGGTTAGAGCAGACGGCTCATAACCGTCCGGTCGTAGGTTCGAGTCCTACAAGGTCCACCACTAAAGCTTTATATCTCGGAGGTATACCCAAGTTCGGCTGAAGGGATCGGTCTTGAAAACCGACAGGCGGCGAGAGTCGCGCGGGGGTTCGAATCCCTCTACCTCCTCCATTTTTTCTAAATTAATATTTTATCATCGCGGGGTGGAGCAGCACGGTAGCTCGTCGGGCTCATAACCCGAAGGTCGCAGGTTCAAATCCTGTCCCCGCAACCAAATGGTCCCGTGGTGTAGTGGTTAACATGCCTGCCTGTCACGCAGGAGATCGCCGGTTCGACCCCGGTCGGGACCGCCATTTTTTTACATAAAGGCTCGGTAGCTCAGTCGGTAGAGCAGAGGACTGAAAATCCTCGTGTCGGCGGTTCGATTCCGTCCCGAGCCACCATTTTGAAGTCGCAAGCCGACTTAGCTCAACTGGTAGAGCAACTGACTTGTAATCAGTAGGTTGGGGGTTCAAGTCCTCTAGTCGGCACCACTTTCAAAATGAGCCATTAGCTCAGTTGGTAGAGCATCTGACTTTTAATCAGAGGGTCGAAGGTTCGAATCCTTCATGGCTCACCATTTACAATTTAATGCGGGTGTAGTTTAGTGGTAAAACAAGAGCCTTCCAAGCTCTGGTCGAGAGTTCGATTCTCTTCACCCGCTTTTCAATTATGGGCCTATAGCTCAGCTGGTTAGAGCGCACGCCTGATAAGCGTGAGGTCGATGGTTCGAGTCCATTTAGGCCCACCATAATTATTCCGCAGTAGCTCAGTGGTAGAGCTATCGGCTGTTAACCGATCGGTCGTAGGTTCGAGTCCTACCTGCGGAGCCATATTATAGAGAAGTACCCAAGTGGCTCAAGGGGCTCCCCTGCTAAGGGAGTAGATCGCGAACGCGGTGCGAGGGTTCGAATCCCTTCTTCTCTGCCAGAATTGGCCCGTTGGTCAAGTGGTTAAGACACCGCCCTTTCACGGCGGTAACACGGGTTCGAATCCCGTACGGGTCATACTAAAAGAGATAGCATAATCTGCTATCTCTTTTTTGTTGTGTAAAAGTGGACTTTTGATAGTCTGCTTTTTTATGCAATAGAAGAAATATGAAGTATTCGCTGTTGCAGTGGGGTACATAGAGAGCCGTAAATACAATCATGTTGTTTATTTGGACCTGTATGAATATGAAGGAACTATCTATCTAACAAATGATACTCAAGTTGAACTTTTACCCCAGCTGTATGGCTGTAGCCTCCTACACTTGGAGAAACCGATGAAAATACATCCGGGAGCTACTGTGGAAAATAAATAATATATAGAAGAAGCTGTCTCTCAATAGGGGTGATCTACTGGAGACAGCTTTTTTTATGTTGTCATTATTGTCGAGTTTTGTCGGTAAGTCGATATTCCTTGTCGAATCGTTGATATATTTTGAGTTACGGTAGATATATTCTAAAAATCGTTGATATATGAAAATAATCGCCGATATAATTTCACTTACCGACAAAAACGTAAGAAAATCCCTTTCACAATCTAAAGAAAACGCCTCCATTGAAATGGATTCCACACCTATTCCATCAACTTTACACTCTATGTGAAAAAGTTCACAAATAGGTCATAATTTGTGAAGTAATTCACAATAATACGTGCTACAATATGAATGTAAAGAAGTTAAACAACATTAAATTAGTATTTTAATTAATTACTTAAACAATCATAAAAAAATATATGTGAACAATAGAGAGGGGAAATTACCATGAAAAAAGGTATCAATCGTGTAGTATTAGTAGGAACAGGAGCTGTAGGTTGTAGTTACGCTTACTCAATGATCAACCAAGGTGTAGCTGAAGAATTCGTATTAGTAGATGTTAATGAAGCAAAAGCAGAAGGGGAAGCAATGGACTTAAGCCATGCGGTACCATTCTCTCCATCACCAACAAAAGTTTGGAGCGGTAGCTATGCAGATTGTAAAGATGCAGATCTAGTTGTTATCACTGCTGGATTACCACAAAAGCCAGGTGAAACTCGTTTAGATTTAGTTGAGAAAAACACAAAAATCTTTAAACAAATCGTTCGCGGTATTATGGATAGCGGATTCGATGGAATCTTCTTAATCGCAACTAACCCAGTTGATATTTTAACTTACGTAACTTGGAAAGAATCTGGTTTACCAAAAGAGCGCGTAATCGGTTCTGGTACTACTTTAGACTCTGCTCGTTTCCGTTACATGTTAGGTGACTACTTAGATGTAGATCCACGTAACGTTCATGCTTACATCGTTGGTGAACACGGTGACACTGAACTTCCAGTATGGAGCCACGCTACTATCGGTGTACAAAAACTAGAAACAATCTTAGCTAACAATGAACAGTACAAACAAGAAGACTTAGACAAAATCTTCGAAAACGTACGTGATGCAGCTTACCATATCATCGAGCGTAAAGGTGCAACTTACTACGGAATCGGTATGTCACTACTTCGTGTAACTAAAGCAATCTTAAGCAACGAGAACAGTGTATTAACTGTATCTGCATACCTTGAAGGACAATACGGTGAGAAAGATGCTTTCGTAGGTGTTCCAGCTGTTATTAACCGCGAAGGTGTACGTGAAATCGTAGAACTTGAGCTAAATGAAGATGAAAAAGCGAAATTCGCTCATTCTGTAAAAGTATTAAAAGAAACAATGGCACCAGTACTATAATAATTGCTAAATAATTCAGAGGCGGGAAACTGCTTCCTACCTCTGAGTTTTTATATAATTTAAAGGATTTACCGAAAGAATTCTCTTTCCAGAGGCGCATGAAGGGCGATAGCCCAGTGATAGGTGGGAGATGAATTTCGGTTTGGCATAGCCAAAAACTTTTGATAAACTAGCTATATGAAGTTCTTTGATAACTTGATATAGAAGGTTGCAGGAAGAAAATAGCGTGCGAAAACCAAGCCATTCGGTTCCTGCGTAAAATATCAACCGTATAAAGAGAGCGTCCAATCGTTGGACATCTAGGGGTGGAACGCCCCGAAGTAACGCTCAGGGAGACGAAAGGTTACTTTCGTCGTGGAACTGAGAAGCTACCACTTCAAGCTTTGCTAAGTGGCGAGTAGTTCACTATAAATTCCTTTTCCGGTTTCCCTTGTATATCCCCAATATACCCCTTTTGCTGGATAAGGGTCGTTTATAGAAAAGAGCACTCTACTTTATATAGAGTGCTCTTTATTATTATTTTTTAGGTGTTAATCCTAATTTCTTTAAAATATCTGCCAGTGTACCGCTTTTTGATTTTTCAACAGGTATTTGTGATTTAGATGCATCTGGACCTTTTTTCAAGAAGTTCTTTTCAACGAAACGAATATCTTTTTCATCGACAATGCCATCTTTGTTAAGGTCGCCGTCTTTCACAGATAGTCCTTTTTTACCATAGTTGCTAGCGATAATTTCAGCATCTTTTATATCAATTACTTTATCAGCATTTACATCGCCAGCAAGATTTTCGTCAGGTCGTGCATAATAATATTGACCAAGCAGCTTACCATCTTTTTCAGTACCTAGTTTTGTAGTTAGTCGGCTTGTTAAATGTCCTGGAACCTCCACGTATAAGTTATAATCACGTGTATTAACAGGAAGTCCATTCAATTTGAAGTAACCGTATTTATCAAGTGAGCCTTCAAACTTATGACGGTAAGAATCCGTTGCATATACTTTTACACCAAGCTTTGTATAATCGAATTTCTCATCTAAATATCCACGTTCATTTAAGAATGCACCAGGTTTAATATTTCCTTCTACTTTTGAGTTTAAAGACATAACTGAGAATGTTTGATCTTGAAGTACACGCATTCTGTTTGGCTCTGATTCACCTTGTTTCCAGTAAACGAACACTGGTAAATCTAATTGAGCATTTGCTTCATAAAACTCATCATTTTCTACCTTGAAAGTTATATCAATGAACGGGAAGTCACCATCTAATCCGGCGAAGTTTTTATCATCGATAGCTCCGCCTACTGTAACAGAACCTTCTTCTAGTTTCGGTTCATTCACTTTTGCGGTTACCCCTTTTTCAGAAAGGAGTTTTTCAAAAGCAGGATTCAATTTCGCATTTGCAAATTTGAAGTTCTTCTCTAGGAATTTTACGTTAAATTCTCCAGATACAAATTGTTTCACATGTTTGGCGTTTAGTGTCACAGTGAACTCATCATCTTTATATAATTCTTTTTTATCATAACTAGCTTTCGCATATTGAGCACCTTGCGGAATAAACCAATAGTTATTTACACCGCTTGGATAGTCAGGACCTGCAGTTGCATAATCGAAAATATATACGCCTGTGTTCATTGGACCTTCAGTTTTAAAGGAATCAGGTGTAATACCAACTTTAAAGTCACCATTTTCAGTAATAGGTAAAAACTTGTGCAAGTATGGAGAATAGTCATAGTACATAACGCCGTTCGCTTCTTGCGTAATGTTTAATCCTTTTCCTCTTAAGTAGTCAACGTTAGAATCATATACATTTCCTTTAATCCATAGTGCTTTTTTACCGTCTTCTACTGTATAGTTTTCTTCATTTAATTCATAAATACCAGGCTGTAATCCAGTTAATTTCACTTCTGGTGGTGTATTATCAATTACGACGTAATCGCCTTTCACACGTGCCTTCCCGGCTTTATCGTAGCCAACAAATTCAATTGTGTAATCTCCTTCAGGTAAGTCGATTTTCTCATCACCAATTGGTTTTGCTGGATCATTTGTGAAAGGATACACTTTTCCGTTAAAGAATGAATCTAAGTAGTAGTACACATCCGTTTGTAGTCCACTCGTGTTTAACGTTCCAAGGAAACCGAGAGCTTTATTTGTTTTCGAATCTTTCACGATAAGATCTAACGTTTCAAGTTCGCTATTTAATTGGAACGCCCCGTGAACATATGATTCACGGTAGGGATTGAATGTAGATGTATCAGTTGAGATTGATTTTCTTGATAATAGTGCATTTTCAATACCAGGCTCTGACACACGAATAGAGAACGGAATTTGATACGTTTCTTCTTTATTTTTCGTGTTTGTAATATGAATATATCCTTCATATCGACCTTGCTTTGCACCAGCAGGAATATTAATTTTTGCTTCAATTTCATCAGATTTACCAGCATCAATCGTAATTGTTTCAGAAGTAGAAATTTTTACACCGTTTGCGGTAGCGTCGTTAATAGCAGAAGAAGCTGGTGTATAAGAAATTTCTGTTTTAAATTCTTTCTTCTCTTGTTTATTGCGGTTTTCAATTTTAATTTTTCGTTTTTGTTCAATTGATTCCCCGTCTTTTTGATAGTATTTACCGAATGCAATGGATCCAGTTTCTTCTGGTACTTCAATCACTTCATCATTGACAATTGTTTTTGTCGTATCTAACACTTTAAAACTGGTTTCTGTGTGAACAGAGTTATAAGCATCTACTCGTCCAGCTCCAACTTCATATACGGAATACTTTTCTTTTAAATCGTCAGCTGTGTTCATAAGAGACGCTTTTACATCGAATGGAGAGTATTCTGGGTGTTCTTGCAAAATAAGAGCAGCAACGCCAGCGATATGAGGAGATGCCATGGATGTTCCTTGCATACGTTCATAGGAAACATCGTAGTTTTCACCTTCTTGCGGGTCGTTAATATATTCAGGTACTGTTGAAAGTACCGCAACACCAGGCGCTGTAATATCAGGTTTAATATCATCATTTGATGTAACAGGGCCGCGTGAGCTAAAGTCTGCAAGATGATCGCCTTCTGTTTGAATGTAATTGATTTCATCGAAAGTTAAGGATGTTTTACCTTGTTCAATTTGAGCTTTTAGTTTTTCGCCATCTTCTTTCGTTAGGCGGAATGCTGGAATGTATTTTGTACTTTCGCCAATATAGTAAGGAATTTCTCCATCCACATTGTTATAAATAATAACTGCTTTTGCACCAGCTTGTTTCGCATTTGCGATTTTTTCATCAAACGAGATTGTACCACGTGCAACGAGAGCGATTTTTCCTTTTACATCTTTTTTACTAAACTCGTCAGGAGTACCGATTCCTACAGATTCAATAGGGAGAGATTGTCCTTTGAAATCCTCTATTTTATCAGTGAAGTTTTTGCCGAATAAAATTAGGTTAGGGAATTGTAATTGCCCAGCATGACCTGATAGTTTCGGCAAGGAAATAGAGCTATCACTTGCTCCAACTGTAATAGCAAATGGAGAAGCACCAGGTGATCCGAGTGTTGATGGATTTGGGCCAGAGTTCCCGGCAGCAACGACTGTAACAACGCCCGAAAGCATCGCGTTATTGACAGCGATAGATGTTGGATCAAGCGGATTGTTGCTATCATCACCTAACGATAAGTTAATGACGTTCATACCGTCAGAAATAGATTTATCGATTGCAGCAATAATACCAGAACTATCGCCGCTTCCATAAGGACCGAGTACACGATAGTTATACAGTTCAATGTCAGGTGCAACACCTTTTACTGCGGAATCTGATTTGTTTTTCTTTTGGGCAGAAACGATACCTGCTACGTGAGTACCATGCGCAGTATAGAAGGAAGAACCACGATCATCAAATTCAGGAGCGCCAGATTGTTGCCACTCTGTATAAGTTGTTTCCATCGGATCTGCATCGTTATTAATAAAGTCCCAACCTTTTACGGAGTTTGGGTCTACCTTACTAGAATCTTCACCCGGTTTTGCGCGATAGCCTTTATACACGTCTTTTAAGTCAGGGTGATTGTAATCAATACCTGTATCTAATACACCAACTTTAATTCCTTTTCCAGTAATGCCCTCGCTATGTAACTTATCTACCCCAATTTGCGGAATGCTATCTGTTAGTTTTTGAGGTGCTTTTTGCTCCGCTTGTTTTGGTAAATTTAATTTCACTTCGTAATCTTTCCAAATACGTTTTACAACGCCAATTCGTAACAATTCTTCCACTGTATTTGCAGGTAATGTCAGCGCAACGCCATTTATAGCGTGTTTATAAGAACGTTTAATTTGTACAGACTGGAAATTCCCTGATTTTACTGATGGGCTAAATTGATAAAGACGTTTGAGTCCTTTTTGGAATTCCTCATGTTCTTGATCAATACGTGCCTTTATATTTTCAGGAGCAGCTTGTAACCCTTTTTCTTTTTGTTTTAATTCATTAATCTTTACTGGAGCAGTTTGAAATTCTACAATGATATTTACTGGTTCAGAACTACTCGTATTAATATCTGGCGAAATAGTAAAACCAGGATTGGCATCTAACGTTTGTAATGCCTGGCGCTGTTCTTTAGAAAGTTTTGATAGTAAAGACTGGGCGTTGGAAGAGTCAATTTGGTTAATAGGGTTTTCAGCAAGTACATTGAACGGAAGGGCAGTTGAAAATAGAACACCAGCCGTTACAATTCCGGTAACAAAACGATTTTTCTTTTTCATGTATAGGCCTCCGATAATTTATATTTTAAAAATTATTTCTCCACGCCTGGTGTTTGTTCTGCATGGAATGTCCAGTTTAGCTGCAGGGAATCACCCTGGAATTTATTTTGATCTTGGTCATTATCTTCAAAGGAGAAGAGAACGTGTAAATAATCTGTGTCACCAGACTTAATACCGTCTATTAAGTTATGACGTTCTAGAGAAGTAGCTACATCCTCAGGTTTCATAGTTTTTAATTCTGATAGTTTTGTTTCCCACAAAATTTCATGATCATCGTTTGGATTAGATGGCTTTCCATCATTCACTAAAAATTTGACGATGATGTGATCACCTAAATCTTCACCATCATTATTTTGCTTTGCATCTGTTACCTCATAGGATGTTTCAAGTGCTACTTTTGCAATATCTAATGTTCCTTTGTTTTCAAGCTTGAAATTTCTTTCAATCAAATCACCTGGTTTTAAATCTTTCACATTAACAATTACGCTTGGGTTAATAGAAAGATCTAGTGTACCAGCTTGAAATGAGTTACTAGATGTTTCAGAATCACTGAAATAGGCGAATACACCGCCAAATGTAAGGGATAAGCCAAGTGAAGCTGTGACAACTCCCATTCCAACTTTTTGTTTTAATGACATAAGAAAGCCCCCTAATTTAATTTTTTATCAAACTTTCGCCTGGAGTATGGATAGAGTAAACATAGTGTTTCAGTATGAATTATAGTTGCGAAGGTTTAATGTTCTTTATTGAGAACAAGTATATGCTTATGAATTTTCCATTTCAATAAAATTGTGACAAAAAATGTTGAGAAACATTTTTTTATGACAGATTATTTTGTTACGATTTTAAGTGATAAATAGCGGGTAAAATAGGATAACTCTAATGAAATAAAGGTTGAGAAATAAATAATAGGATGAAAGACTAGTAGGTAATAAAGCGTTTACAATGAATATTCGTCAAAATTCGATATTTTACACAGTAAATTTGAATATTTTAAGCGAAATTAAAGAAAAAAACGAATGTTTTTTTAAAAATAACAAGGATATTTCAGTTTTTCACAGAATTGGTAAAGTATAAAAAATTCTGTCATCTTAGTGAGGTGAACATATTGGATGTAATAAATTGTGAAAAAGTGAAACGAGATGAGTTTCATACAGAAAAGTACTATGACAGTTATAACATCTTTGGGGCACATATTGTGACGGAAGATGGGATGCGAGGTGTACGATTCACAGTATGGGCTCCTCATGCGAAAGCAATGAGTGTTGTTGGAGATTTTAATGAATGGGATTATGAGCAACATAAGATGCTACAAGTGACAGAAGAGGGGATTTGGTCCTTGTTTGTACCGCATATTGAAGAGAATGAGATGTATAAGTATGCGATTGAAACGATGGATGGTGACGTTATTTTAAAAGCAGATCCTTACGCAGTATATGCAGAAGTAAGACCAAATACGGCATCTGTAGTTTTTGATATAGAGGGATATGAATGGAATGATAAAAACTGGATTCGTAAGAGAAAGAAAAAATCGATTTATAAAGAAGCGATGACAGTTTATGAATTACATTTCGGTTCTTGGAAAAAGAAAGAAGATGGCGCTCTGTATTCTTATAGAGAAATGGCCGAGGAGCTCATTCCGTATGTGGTGGAACATCAATTTACACATATTGAAATTATGCCGCTTGTTGAGCATCCATATGATCGTTCTTGGGGATATCAAGGGACGGGATATTATGCAGCGACAAGTAGATTCGGCACGCCACATGATTTGATGTATTTTGTCGATGAATGTCATAAATATGGAATCGGTGTCATTTTAGATTGGGTGCCGGGGCATTTTTGTAAAGATGCTCACGGTTTATATTTGTTTGATGGGACACCGACTTATGAATATAAAGATATAGATGTACAAGAAAACCTAGTATGGGGAACTGTTAATTTTGATTTAGGGAAGAGGGAAGTACGTAATTTCTTAATTTCAAATGCGTTATTTTGGATGAAGTATTTCCACATTGACGGTTTCAGGGTGGATGCAGTTGCGAATATGCTGTACTGGAATAAAGAAGGACAAGAACAAAGTAATGAGCACGCTGTTTCATTTTTACGAGAGTTAAATGAAGCGGTGTTTGCAGAAGATGAAGATTTTCTTATGACAGCAGAAGATTCAACAGCTTGGCCACTTGTAACAGCTCCAACGTATGAAGGTGGGCTTGGGTTCAATTACAAATGGAATATGGGCTGGATGAATGATGTGCTGAAATATATGGAGTGTGCGCCTGAGTACAGGAAGTATATTCATGAGAAAATGACGTTCTCTTTAATATATGCTTACTCTGAAAATTTCATATTACCGCTTTCTCATGATGAAGTCGTTCATGGGAAAAAGTCGTTATTAAATAAAATGCCAGGAGATTACTGGGATAAGTTTGCTCAACTTCGTTTATTATATGGATATTTCTTTACTCACCCAGGTAAGAAATTGCTCTTTATGGGTGGAGAATTCGGGCAGTTTGATGAGTGGAAAGACCTTGAAGATTTAGATTGGAATTTACATGATTTTGAAATGCATCGTTATATGCATGATTACTTTAAAGAGCTCATAGCATTGTATAAGCGCTCCAAACCACTTTGGCAGCTTGACCATTCACCTGAAGGATTTCAGTGGATAGATGCTAATAATCATGAGCAAAGTATTTTCTCGTTTATCCGTCAAGGGGATAAACAAGAAGATGCGTTAGTTGTCGTATGTAATTTTACGAAAGCTACATATGAAAACTATAAAGTAGGTTTGCCAGATTTCGAGTATTATAACGAGGTTTTAAACAGTGACGCTGAGCAATACGGTGGATCGGGGCAAGTGAATAAGAAACGTCTCAAGACAATTCAAGAACCGTATCATAATCAAGCGGCACATGTAGAAATTACAATTCCACCATTTGGCGTATCCATATTACGACCAGTGAAGACGAGAAAGGGGAGCAAAAAACAAGATGGCTCAAAAGCAAAAGTGCGTAGCAATGTTACTAGCAGGGGGAAAAGGTAGTCGATTAAGTGCATTAACAAAAAATTTAGCCAAGCCAGCTGTTCCATTTGGTGGTAAATATCGCATTATTGATTTTACGCTAAGTAACTGTGCGAATTCTGGTATTGAAACGGTTGGGATTTTGACGCAATATCAACCACTCGAACTTCATAATTATATCGGAATCGGCAATGCTTGGGATTTAGACCGAGTAAGCGGTGGAGTCACAGTATTACCTCCTTATGCGGAGTCTTCAGGTGTGAAGTGGTACACAGGTACGGCCAGTGCCATTTATCAAAACTTAAACTATTTAAGTCAGTATGAACCAGAGTATGTTCTGATTTTATCAGGCGATCATATTTATAAAATGGATTACAGTAAAATGCTAGATTACCATATTGAGAAAGAAGCGGACGTTTCGATTTCTGTTATTGAAGTGCCGTGGGATGAAGCGAGTCGCTTCGGTATTATGAATACGAACGAAGAGATGGAGATTGTTGAATTTGAAGAGAAACCGCAATTTCCAAGAAGTAATCTTGCATCAATGGGAATTTATATTTTTAACTGGGCAATTTTGAAAGAGTATTTAGAGATGGATGCAAGAAATCCTGAATCTAGTAATGATTTCGGAAAAGATGTACTTCCGCTTTTATTAGATGAAGGGAAAAAGCTGATGGCGTATCCGTTTGAAGGATATTGGAAAGATGTTGGAACGGTGAAAAGCTTATGGGAAGCGAATATGGATTTACTTCGCGATGAAACATCGCTGAATTTAAACGATCGTAATTGGCGTATTTATTCTGTGAATCCAAATGAGCCACCTCAATATATTGCAGAAAAGGCAAAAGTAGAAGAATCACTTATTAACGAAGGATGCGTCATTGAAGGGGACGTGAAGCATTCTGTATTATTCCAAGGGGTGACGGTGGAAGAAGGTAGTATGGTTATTGATTCTGTCGTTATGCCAGGAGCAAAGATTGGTAAAAATGTTGTGATTGAAAGAGCGATTGTTGGATCGGAAATGGTTATTGAAGATGGAACAATTATTCGTCCAGAAAAAAATGTCGACGATGTAGTACTCATTGCTGAAGGGAAATAGAAAAGGGGGATGAAATGAATGGGAGAAAAAATGTTAGGAATTATTAATGCAACGGGAAGTTTTCCTTCCTTAAAGAAAGTAACAGGGCATCGTTCATTAGCGGCGTTACCATTTGGGGGCCGTTATCGACTCATTGATTTCATGCTTTCAAATATGGTGAATTCTAATATTCATAGTGTAGCGGTTTTTACAAGTCATAAAAACCGTTCACTAATGGACCATGTTGGTTCAGGAAAACAGTGGGATTTAGATAGAAAAAGAGATGGACTGTTTTTATTCCCGCCAAATTGCCAATGTGACCAAGATGAATTTGGGTCTTTTGCACATTTTAGAAGACATATTGATTATTTTTTAAGAGCTAGAGAAGAATACGTTGTTATTACGAATAGCCATCTCGTAACAGCATTAAATTTTCAAGCGGTGTTAGAGCGACATATACATACGGCAGCTGATATTACTGAAGTTTGCCATGAAGGGGTTTCGCTTCAAACATACGTGTTAAAGAAACAATTATTGTTAGATTTATTTGAGACATATAAAGATGTGGAGCAATACAGTTTATTTGATGTAGTGAGAGAAAAGCGCGGAAAATCACTGCATATTGCTACGTATGAGCATACAGGATATGTAGCTATTATTGATTCAATTGAAAGTTACTATAAACATAGCTTAGAAATTTTGCAACCTGCTATTTGGAAGCAATTATTTAAGAAAGAAGCACCGATCTTTACGAAAGTAAAAGATGAACCACCAACTCGTTACCTGAAGGGTGCAGCCGTGAAAAATACAATGATTGCAAACGGCAGTATTATTGAAGGAGAAGTAGAAAATAGTGTTATCTCCCGTTCTGTTAAAATTGGAAAAGGCTCAATTGTTCGTAATAGCATTATTATGCAAAAGAGCAAAATTGGAGATAACTGTATAATAGACGGTGTTATTATTGATAAAGACGTGAAAATTGGTGACGGTGTAGTATTAAAAGGAAACGCCGATGAGCCATATGTTGTAGAAAAAGGAAGCATTCAAAACAGTACGATTAATAGTTATTCTTAAAAGAATCAGTGGGGGTTTTTCCTCCACTGATTAAAGCATTCATTCAAATGAAAACTCGAAGGGAGGAAGCTGCAAGGGAAGTCGTATAAGCTTTTCGTGCAGTGGGACAACAAGTGAATATTTTATTTGCAGTATCAGAATGTGTACCATTTGTTAAATCGGGAGGATTAGCTGATGTAGCAGGTGCACTCCCAAAAGAGCTAAAAAAATTAGGCGTGGACGTTCGCATTATACTTCCAAATTATAGTCTTATTCCGCAAAAATTAAGGGATGGATGTACGTTACATAAAGTAATTAACGTCCCGCTTGGGTGGAGAAATCAATATTGCGGAATTTTAAAAGGTGAGCAAGACGGGATTACGTATTACTTAATAGATAATGAATATTATTTTAAGAGAGATTCTCTATATGGTCATTATGATGACGGAGAGCGTTTTTCTTATTTCTCGAAAGCAGTTTTAGAGTGTATTCCGCATCTTGATTTCGAAGTGGATGTTCTTCATAGCCACGATTGGCATACAGCTATGGTGAATTTCTTACTACGTGAAAAGTATCAAGATAATCCATTATATGAGCATATTAAAACGGTGTATACGATTCATAACTTGCAGTTCCAAGGTGTATTTCCTCCTGAAGTGATGTACGACTTGTTAGAACTTGGTGACGAATATTTTCATAGTGAGCAGCTAGAGTTTTATGGAAATGTGAACTTTATGAAGGGCGGAATTATCGCTTCTGATCAAATTACAGCGGTTAGCCCGACATACAAAGAGGAAATTCAATATGAGTTTTTCGGTGAGAAGTTAGATGGGTTGTTACGAAAAAATAATGGTAAGCTTAGCGGCATCGTAAATGGAATTGATACGAGCGTATATAATCCAGAAACGGATTCGTATATTACTGCTCAGTATGATGCAGAGTCATTAGAGGAAAAGAATGAAAATAAACGCGCCTTGCAGCGTTATTTTGGTTTGCCAGAAAAAGAAGATACACCAATTATTTCGATGGTAACGAGATTAACGAAGCAAAAAGGTCTTGATTTAGTACGTACTGTATTCCGCGAAATAATGGAGGAAGATGTGCAATGTATTATTTTAGGATCAGGTGATTCTGAATATGAACAATTCTTTGAGTGGATGGCATACGAGTATCCTGAGAAGGTAAAAGTGTATATCGGATTTAATGAAGAGCTAGCCCATCAAGTGTATGCGGGAAGTGATTTATTCTTAATGCCATCACTATTTGAACCGTGTGGACTTGGACAACTTATAGCATTAGCGTACGGTACAATTCCGATTGTAAGAGAGACAGGCGGATTAAATGATACTGTACAATCTTATGACGAAGAAACTGGAGAAGGAAATGGTTTCAGTTTCACGAACTTTAATGCGCATGACATGTTGCACACGGTTCTTCGTGCAATTGAATTTTATCATGATAAACCGGTATGGGAGCAGCTTGTAAAACAAGCGATGACTGAAGATTATAGCTGGGAGAAATCAGCTCTTGCCTATAAGAAATTGTATAAAAGTCTCATGGAATAACATGTAGGTGGTGAAGAAATGTTTACTCATGTTGAAAGTTTCAAATCAGCTTTTCTAGAAAAGTTAGAGACGATGTATGGTAAAAGTTTTAAAGACTCTACAGCTCGTGATCAATACAATACGCTTGGGTACATGGTACGTGAGTATATGAATAGTCAATGGATTGCAACGAACGAAAGTTATCGGTCTGGAGAGCAAAAGCAAATGTATTACTTATCCATTGAGTTTTTACTTGGGCGTTTGCTTGGAAGTAACATATTAAATTTAGGCATCAGGGATGTATGTGAGCAAGGACTTTCTGAGCTTGGGATTTCTTTGCAACAGTTAGAAGAGGTGGAAGCAGATGCAGGTCTTGGAAATGGTGGACTTGGACGATTAGCAGCCTGTTTCCTTGATTCTCTTGCATCTTTAAACTTACCAGGTCATGGCTGTGGAATTCGTTACAAACACGGCTTATTTGATCAAAAAATTGTTGATGGTTATCAAGTTGAATTTCCAGAGCAGTGGCTTCTTCATGAAAACGTATGGGAAGTAAGAAGGCATGATCAAGCTGTAGAAGTAAGTTATTTCGGCAATGTTGAACCGCTATACATTGACGGGCGTTTAGAGTTCAGGCATACGAATGCAGAAGTGATTATGGCAGTACCATATGACGTTCCAGTAGTAGGTTATGAGACGAGTACTGTAAATACACTCAGACTTTGGAATGCTGAACCAGTTCCTTTCCCGCAAAATTGCAAAGATATTTTGAAATATAAGCGTGAAACAGAGGCTGTATCGGAGTTTTTATATCCAGATGATACGCATGATGAGGGGAAAATACTTCGTTTGAAGCAACAATATTTCCTCGTATCAGCAAGCTTGCAAAATATCGTTCGTATGCACAGAGAAAGATATGGTGACCTTCGTCAATTACATGAGAAAATTGCGATTCATATTAATGATACACATCCAGTTTTGGCGATTCCAGAACTAATGCGTATTTTATTAGATGAAGAAAAACTAGCATGGGAAGAAGCTTGGCATATAACATCGCAAACGATTTCTTATACGAATCATACGACGTTATCAGAAGCGCTTGAGAAGTGGCCAATTCACATTTTTAAACCGTTATTACCGAGAATTTATATGATTATTGAAGAGATTAATGAACGTTTCTGTCATGAACTTTGGGAACGTTATCCATATGAATGGCATCGTATTGAAGAGATGGCGATTATTGCGCATGATCTTGTGAAAATGGCTCATTTAGCAATTGTCGGTAGCCATAGCGTAAATGGTGTAGCAAAAATTCATACGGAAATTTTAAAGCAACGTGAAATGCGATTGTTTTATGAGTTTTATCCAGATAAGTTTAATAATAAAACGAATGGAATCGCTCATAGACGTTGGTTAATGAAGGCGAATCCGCAGCTGACGAACCTTATTTCAGAGGCGATTGGAACAGAGTGGAAGAAAGAACCGATTAAGCTTCAAGCGCTGCAAACAGTTCAATACGATGCGAGTTTTCAAGAGAAATTTGCAGAGGTAAAACAAGAGCGTAAAGAGATTTTAGCGGAGCGTATTTATAATAAAATGGGGATTACAATTGATCCTAATTCTATTTTTGATGTGCAAGTAAAAAGACTACATGCTTACAAACGACAACTATTAAACGTTCTTCATATTTTATATTTGTATAACCGTTTGAAAGAGGATGCTAGTTTTACATTTTATCCGCGTACGTTTATCTTTGGAGCGAAAGCATCACCTGGCTATTACTATGCGAAAAAAATTATTAAATTAATCAATGAACTCGCAAGGAAAGTGAATAATGATCCGTATGTGAGTCAATATATGAAAGTTATCTTTCTAGAAAACTATCGAGTGTCTTTAGCGGAAGATATATTCCCAGCTGCGGATGTGAGTGAGCAAATTTCAACTGCGAGTAAAGAAGCATCAGGAACAGGGAATATGAAATTTATGATGAATGGTGCGATTACACTCGGAACGTTAGACGGAGCTAATGTTGAAATAAAAGACCGGGTCGGTGATGATAACTGTTTCATTTTTGGCCTAACAGCGGAAGAGGTTCTTCATTACTATCAAAATGGTGGATATCGTGCAAGTGATTATTATCACCACAATATGCATATTAAAAAAGTAGTAGATCAGTTAACGAATGGTTTCTTTGCACATTCGGGAGCTGAATTTGAAGCGATTTATGATTCTCTCGTAATTCAAAATGATGAATACTTCGTTCTGCGAGATTTTGGTCCATATGCGGAAAGGCAAGAAGCTGTTGGTAGAGCGTATGAAAACCGAACGAAGTGGCTAGAAATGTCGATTTTAAATATTGCACAGTCTGGTCATTTTGCGAGTGATCGAACGATTTTACAGTATAGTAATGAGATTTGGAGTATTGGTAATGCGGTTACACAGTATTAAGTGAAAGTCCCTTTTGAAGGGACTTTTATTCATGGAGACAAAGTGTAAAAATGAATAATACGTATAGGGACGCTAAAGTGTATTCACTTTTAAAAGAGAAATATAATCACTTAAAAAACCGAGCTTAATCTCATTAAGCTCGGTTTTCTATTTTTGCTTAAGAAAGAAATGGGATAGCGGTATATATGATACCTGTTCCACCATATTCTCCCGTCGCAAAGTATGAAAATGTAAAGAAACCTGTAAACGTAAAAATTACAATTAGAAAAAGTGCAAAGATAAATTTTAGCATGTAAGGTCCCCTCATCCAAAAATAACTTCATATATTATTATAGTATAAGGATATAGGGTTTCCAATCATTACCTGGTTAAAAATGAGAAGTCAGACATGTTTTGTATGTTGTCATGGCATGATTATTTGTAATAGATTTTGTATTTTTTGTAAAAGTCATGTTGTGATGAACGTGTGCATATTCCCAGTCTTGGTCATTAAAATGGACATTGCGCGGAGGGAGAAGAGGAACGACATCAAATAGATTAACGAAGCGAAAGCTACTAGCTACTTGTAGTTTATAATAATTACGAAATGCAATATCGCCCACTTTGGGAGAGGCAAATGTATAAAGACCGTACTGTGCGAAGGCGGTGTTGATACGCGCATCGAGTATATGTAGTGTGGCGAGCGCGCCGCCTAAGCTATGACCTGTTGCAAGAAGTTTTTTATGGGCTGGTAGTGATACGAGCATATCCATAATAGAATCTCGGCAAGATTCATAAATGGAAAGAAAGCCGTTATGGACATTCCCGCTGTTTAAAGCATATGGGTATGGTTTTTGGTTAACGAGTGAATCGATAATCCAGTCTGTATCTGTTTGTGTCCCGCGAAAAGCTACAATAATCGTATCCTCAGATTCTAGTATGAATCCGAACCATTCTGTCGTTTGAATGGTTTTTCCTTGAAAGCCTTGTACATATTGAAAACCATCCGGTATTTCGAAAATCCCATTTTGTTTATATTGTTCATACGTTAACTCACAACAAGAAGCTAACAATATGGCAGTATCTTTATCGAAGGATAAAGGAGTACGCATTAAGGAAGCCCTCCTTAAGAAAAGGTATAGTTCAATATATGCAGTGAGGGACTTGATTCATTCTTTTGGATGGGGCAAATAGTTTGTATCGCGTATTTAAATTAGTGGATAAAATTATAGCGACTTATGGACGAATCATGCCAAAATAAAACAGCACCCCATAAGGGCACTGTTTACTCTTTTCCATCTAATAAACGTCCAAGTCCGCCTAAAACGCTGCCTTCACCGCTGTTTTGAGCTGCTGGGCTTGTAAGGCGTGCTGCTAAACGGCTAAGTGTTAAGGACTGAATCCAAACCGTTCCAGGACCTTCTAACGTTGCGAAGAATAAACCTTCGCCGCCAAATAGAGCTGTTTTTACTTTTCCAACGAACTCGATATCGTAGTTAACGTCTTTTGTCATGGCAACGAGACAACCTGTATCGATGCGAAGTCTTTCGCCAGGTTTTAATTCACGCTTATATACAGTTCCTCCTGCATGCATGAAAGCGAGTCCATCACCTTCAAGTTTCTGCATGATGAAACCTTCACCACCGAAGAAACCAGTTCCAATTTTTTTCGTAAACTCAATTCCGATAGAAACGCCCTTTGCTGCACAAAGAAACGCGTCTTTTTGACAAACGACTTTCCCTTGATATTGTGTTAAATCAACAGGGATGATTTTTCCTGGATAAGGAGCGGCGAATGATACGTGGCGCTTGCCATAACCTGTATTTGTAAAGACAGTCATAAACATACTTTCACCTGTAACAAGACGCTTACCAGCGCCCATTAATTTACCGAATAGACCACTAGATGGACCAGAACCATCACCGAAAATGGTTTCCATTTCGATATGATCTTCCATCATCATCATTGCGCCAGCCTCTGCGATAACGCTTTCTTCTGGATCTAATTCAATTTCAACAAACTGCATATCATCGCCATATAATTTATACTCGATTTCATGTGCTTGCATTTTTTCACCTCATCATATGTAGTAATTATATTGTACAGAAATCAAAGGAATTAGAATACTGTAGATTTGTTAATTTTTGAATAAAAATAGAATGAAAATTTAAGGTTATACTAGGATTATAAAAAACGATGGATTGAAAGTGTTCTCATTTGACGTTTTTGACATAGCATGATATAGTGAAAGAACTATTGAGCTACATAATGTGGTACGGAAATAAAGCACGTTGTATTAAAGGCTGTAAGCTTGTTATACATTCATGTCCTTTATATCCACCTTTTCATGTGGATTCATAGTTTCATTTTTATTTAGGAGGTACATGACATGCAAACAGGTAAAGTTAAATGGTTTAACGGCGAAAAAGGTTTTGGTTTCATCGAAGTTGAAGGCGGAGAAGACGTATTCGTACATTTCTCAGCTATCCAAGGCGACGGCTTCAAAACTTTAGAAGAAGGTCAAGAAGTTTCTTTCGAAATCGTTGAAGGAAACCGCGGACCACAAGCAGCTAACGTTACAAAAAACTAATTAGCTAGCGATAAAAAGCATTCCGATTTTCGGAATGCTTTTTTTTATTCTTTGGAACTAGATTCATTTGAAGATAATTCGCCCTTAAAGGTACGCTCTTCAAAGTCATCAAGCATTTGTTCATATTCTTCATGCTCTTCCGTAGCGAAAACTTGCGGATTTTTTCCATACATATCTGTACCGATAAAGTTTTCGAAGTCCTCTACGTAGCCTACATTTTCCTCGCTATTTACGTACATGCCATTATAGTTTTTTGAATCCTGTCTTTCTAAATCGGACGGTGTTTCTGATGTCCCGTAATTTGCGACATCTTGCCATGCATCTTCAGCATCGTATTCTACAGAATGATCTTCGTCGTGCTTGTGAAAAGAAGGAGCCAACACCTCTTCTTCAACTGGTCGCGTGTTCATATTTAATTTATTTGTAGTGTGCTGAATACATGTTGTAGCGGTTGGCATTGCCTCTAATCTTTCAAACGGAATTTCTTCGCCAGATACTTCGCAAATTCCATACGTACCTGCTTCAATTTTTTGCAGGGCATGTTTCGTATCTTCTAGCTGCTTATGCCAAAATTCGATGAGCCCGAAATCTTTCTCACGTTCGTACAATTCTGTAGCCATATCACCTGGATGATTGTCATAGCTAGATAATTCTCCAACAGAATCGCGTTCAGAAGCACGATCTGTATTCTCATGAGTTTGTATTGTTTGTTCAACTTCTTGCTGTTGTTTTTCTAAAATAGATTTAAATTGATTTATTTGTTGTGGAGTTAACATAGTCGTCCACCTTCCTACAATTCAGTTTCTTTACATAGTATGAGCGTCGAGAGGAGGAATTATGAGCTAAAATTGGTATATGAAAAAAGAGCTGCATAAGCAGCTCCTTTTAGAGGAAATATCCAAGCAATAATCCGATTCCCATGAGGAGACCGAAGATTGTATTTGTTTTCGCTGTTGCAATCATCGCAGGTACCATTTCCATTGGAATGCTTTTACCAACAAAGCCTTTCGTCGCTTTAAATGCTTTCGGTGCACTTAAAAATACGATAAGCATCCACGGTGATACGATGTTCACGATAATTAGAGCGATTGTCCAAATATAAGAAACGATGAACATAGAAGCGAGTACACCAACGGCTCTTTCACGTCCAACGAGAATTGCTAACGTTTTACGACCGTTTTCTTTATCGCCATCTAAGTCACGAATGTTATTAGCTAGTAAAATGGCACCAATTAAAATGGAGCTTGGAATAGATAATAAAATGACTTCTGATGTTACAGTTCCAGTTTGAATAAAGAATGAAATCCCAATAATAATGACACCCATAAATAATCCGGCTGTTAACTCTCCAAATGGTGTATAGGCAATTGGAAGTGGGCCGCCTGTATAAAGGTAGGCAACGGCCATACAAACAAGACCGATTGCAGCAAGCCACCAGCTAGAATTCATACAAATATAAACACCTAATAGTATTGCGATCCCAAAAAATCCAAATGCTAAGTTAAGCACCGTTTTTGGCTGAATGCCATCGCGAACGATAGCGCCGCCGATACCAACTGATCCTTCGTGATCGAGTCCTCTTTTATAATCAAAGTATTCATTAAACATGTTTGTTGCTGCTTGAATGAGAAGACAAGCGAGAAGCATCATAAGAAAAAGAGGGAGATGTATTTGATTTATACCTCCGACCTGCATCGCATAGGCTGTTCCGATGAAAACAGGAACGAAAGCTGCTGTTAATGTATGGGGACGTAGTAAACTCCACCAAATGCGCCAGCCTGTTTGCTTACTTGGCTTTGGCGCCGTAGGAGAGGAATTCGTTTCGACGTTCATTTCCATGTTGAACCCTCCTTTGGTCACATATTGTACACAACTAAGTGTAGAAAAAGCATCATTTAGTGTCAACGTTTATTTTCTAGGAAGAGAAGGTGAATTTCTCAGAAATGCTAAACGTTGACAGGCCTTTCGTTTGAGGTGTATCTTAAAATCAAGCGTAATTATGACTATTTTTCGCCCATAGGGGGGAGACAATTGTGATTCAAACGAAACAAATAGGCTTGCAAGAAGTTCTTAGTGCAGCCATTAAGCATGCAACTGATGAAAAAATATTGGTTAGCTTCGTAAAACAAATAGACTGGATAGATCCGCTTCTGTTTTATGCAGCAGGAAAAAGGATCTCATTCGAAAATAGATGTTATTTTGCAGACCCAGCTCAGCATGTAATATTTGCTGGAATTGGCTCTGTTTTCACTATAGCAACTTCTTCTCACAAACGCTTTCAAACGGCTCGTGACGAGTGGGATAAAGTAAAAGAGAAAGCATTTGTACAAAGAGAAAGATACGAATTTGGAACAGGTCCTCTTTTATTTGGTGGATTTTCATTTGACCAAGAAAAAGAGAAAACCGACTTATGGAAAGAATTTGATGATACGACATTTTCACTACCAGCATTTTTATTAACTGTAAAAAATGAAAAAGCATGGTTAACAATGAATACATTCGTTTCAGCAACTGATTGTGCAGAAACTCTTTATAACGAAATTGTTTCTTTAGAAGAGAAAATTTTTGGGGAGAGTAAATGTGCACTAGAAGGATCGAAATTAACAGTTACTTCTAAAGTAGAAGTAGATTCGAAAGGCTGGATGAAGGCCATTGAGAAAGTGCAAGATGAGATGAAACAGGGGAACGTGCAGAAGGTTGTATTAGCGAGGGAGCTAAAAGTAGAAATGAATCATCATATTGATTCTGCTCTTGTTTTAGAAGCGCTTCGCATTGGGCAACCAGATTGTTACGTATTTTCTTTTGATTATAAAGGAGCATGCTTCTTAGGAGCGACGCCAGAGAGATTAATTCGCAAAGAAGATGAGAAGTTTACGTCGATGTGTCTTGCTGGTTCAACTGGTCATGGTCAATCTATAGAAGAAAGTAAACGAAATAGTAATGCGCTTCTTCATGATGAAAAGAATTTAGCTGAACACGGTTATGTTGTGAACATGATTCGAGGAGTACTAAATGAGCACTGCGAATCCGTTAATATTCCGGAAAGTCCGGGCTTATTAACAACGAAAAACTTAATTCATTTATATACGCCTGTAGAGGCAAAAGGCGATGCGAGTCTTTTAACAATGGTAGAAGAATTACACCCAACACCAGCTCTTGGCGGGACACCTCGTTTGGAAGCGATGAAACTGATTCGTGATGTTGAATTGTTAGACAGAGGGTTATATGGTGCACCGATTGGCTGGATAGATGATGAAGGAAATGGTGAATTTGCGGTTGCACTTCGCTGCGGATTATTAAATGGCGCGAAAGCATCCTTATTTGCCGGGTGCGGGATTGTAATTGATTCAGTACCGCAACTTGAATATGAAGAAACAAGCTTGAAGTTTAGACCGATGCTTGGTGCTTTGGAGGAATTAATGAAATGAACAATCATATAGAAGCATTATCATATTATTTAGGCGCGTTCGTGGATGAACTGACGCGTCTAAATGTATGTGATGTTGTCATTAGTCCAGGCTCACGGTCAACACCGATTGCTCTACTAATGGAACAACATGAAGGAATGAACACATATTTACATGTAGATGAAAGATCAGCGGGATTTTTTGCACTCGGTATCGCAAAAGCAAAAAAACGCCCTGTTGCATTATTATGTACGTCAGGAACGGCAGCAGCGAACTACTATCCAGCTGTATGTGAAGCTTTTCATTCACGAGTGCCGCTTATCGTCTTAACGGCAGATAGACCGCATGAATTAAGAGATGTTGGTGCACCACAAGCGATGAATCAATTCAATTTATACGGTACATTTGTGAAGCAATTTACAGAGATGGCACTTCCAGAAGCGAGTGAAGCGATGTATCATTATGCTCGCATGACGACGCAGCGCACGATAGCAAGCGCACTTCTAGCGCCGCAAGGACCTGTTCATCTTAATTTTCCAGTTCGCGAGCCGCTTATCCCAGATTTCTCATTAGAAAGTTTATGGGATAAAGGACGCGGGGAATATACAGGAGTAGTTCAGCAAGGGAACGTGATGATGCCGAGTGAATATGTAGATTCTCTTGTAGGGCGCCTTTCACATATGGAAAAGGGGCTTATTATTTGTGGAGATGATAGTCATTCAGAAATCGCAGCGTTTGCGGCAGAACTAGCTGAAAAAACGGGATATCCAATATTAGCGGATCCACTTTCTAACATTCGTAGCGGACATCACGATAAAACGATGATAATCGACTGTTACGATACATTTTTACGAAATGAATTGTTAAAAGAAACGTGGAAGCCAGAAGTTATGATTCGCTTTGGTGGTATGCCTGTTTCTAAAGCATTAACGCAGTTCATTAAAAAACAGACGAAAGCCGTTCATATCGTTGTTGAAGAATCTGGCCAATGGAGAGACCCAGCTCTCGTTGCGACAGAAGTTGTACAGGCAAGTGATATTGCATTTTGCAGGGCACTAATAGAAAAAATGCCAGTTATGAAAAAGAATGATTGGTTCGGAATGTGGAAACATATAAACGAAAAAACGAAGGAAACGCTTCGTGAAATGGAAACATATGAAACTGCATTTGAAGGGAAAGTCATTACGGATATCGTCCGCGTACTACCAGAAGGGGCAACATTATTTGCGAGTAATAGTATGCCAATTCGTGATACAGATTCATTCTTCTTCACATCGGATAAAAATATTCAAGTGATGGCAAACCGTGGTGTAAACGGGATTGATGGAATCATTTCGACAGCTTTAGGAGCGAGTATTATTTGCGATCCGCTCGTATTAGTTATTGGTGATTTATCATTTTATCACGATTTAAACGGATTATTAGCCGCAAAATTACATGAATTAAATATAACAATTGTCGTTGTAAATAATGACGGTGGTGGTATTTTCTCATTCTTACCACAGTATGAGAAAAAGGAACATTTCGAATCATTATTTGGAACGCCAATTGGACTTGATTACGAGCATGTTGTTAAAATGTACGGCGGTTCATTTAGCCGTGTAAATGGTTGGGAGCAATTCCGAGAAGAGGTACAAAAAGGAACGACGACGGAAGGTTTACACGTTGTAGAAATTTGTACGAACCGTGATGAAAACTTAACATTGCACCGTAAATTGTGGGCAAAAACGCAGGACGTAATTACTACATCGTTGCAAGGTGAATCAAAATGAACGTAACGCTGCAAGGTGTATCGTATGAATATGAAGTGGTCGGAAGCGGGGAACCACTTCTACTTCTTCATGGTTTTACGGGAAGCATGGAAACGTGGCGTTCCTTCGTTCCTTCTTGGAGTGAGCAGTTTCAAGTCATTTTAGTAGACATTGTGGGGCACGGAAAAACGGAAAGTCCTGAAGATGTGACTCATTATGATATTCGAAATGTAGCATTGCAAATGAAAGAACTACTAGATTACCTTCATATTGAAAAAGCGCACATACTCGGCTATTCAATGGGCGGTAGACTGGCGATTACGATGGCATGTCTATATCCAGAGTATGTACATTCTCTTTTATTAGAAAATTGTACAGCTGGGCTTGAAAGTGAAGAGGCTAGAAAAGAACGCTGTGAAAAAGATGAGCGACTTGCCGATAAAATTGAGCGAGAAGGCATCAATAGTTTTGTAACGATGTGGGAAAATATTCCGCTGTTTGAAACGCAAAAACGTTTAGCACAAAACGTACAAGAAGCAGTGCGAAAAGAAAGACTTGCTAACAATCCAAAAGGAATTGCAAATAGCTTGCGCGGCATGGGAACAGGGGCTCAGCCTTCATGGTGGAACGAGCTGCAAAACTTAAAAATACCTGTTCTTTTAATGAATGGGGAGCATGATGAAAAGTTCTTTCGCATATTAAAAAACATCGAAAAATGCGTCTCTGACGCGAAATTTGTCAAAATTGATGGTGCTGGCCATGCAATTCATGTGGAACAACCGGAAAAGTTTGATACAATAGTAAAGGGATTTCTAAAAACTATGCAGTGATGCTTTTTCATCTAAGAAGGAAGCTACACTTATAGAGGAGATCAAAAATATACAAGGAGGTAGTTGTAATGGCTATTGAATGGGTAACAGAAGGCAATTACGAAGATATTATTTATTCAACATACAATGGTATCGCAAAGATTTCGATTAACCGTCCTGAAGTACATAACGCATTCCGTCCTAAAACGGTAATGGAGTTAATCAACGCTTTTGCACACGCTCGTGATGATGCAAATGTTGGCGTTATCATTTTAACAGGTGAAGGTGGACGTGCATTCTGTTCTGGCGGCGACCAAAAAGTTCGCGGTCATGGTGGATATGTAGGTGACGACCAAATCCCTCGTTTAAATGTATTAGACTTACAACGTCTAATTCGCGCAATTCCTAAACCAGTTATCGCAATGGTAGCAGGTTATGCAATCGGTGGTGGACACGTACTTCATATCGTATGTGACTTAACAATCGCTGCAGACAACGCTGTATTCGGACAAACAGGTCCTAAAGTAGGAAGCTTTGACGGTGGATACGGAGCTGGTTACTTAGCTCGTATGGTAGGCCACAAGAAAGCTCGCGAAATTTGGTACCTATGCCGTCAATACAGCGCACAGGAAGCGCTTGATATGGGCTTAGTAAACACAGTAGTACCATTAGAAGAGCTTGAAGCAGAAACAGTACAATGGGCACAAGAAATCTTAGCAAACAGCCCAATGGCACTTCGTTTCCTAAAAGCAGCATTCAACGCAGACACAGACGGTCTAGCTGGTATTCAACAACTAGCTGGAGATGCAACGTTATTGTACTACACAACTGACGAAGCAAAAGAAGGTCGCGACGCGTTCAAAGAAAAACGCAGTCCGGACTTCGGTCAATTCCCTCGTTTCCCGTGATCAAACCAAAAGCGGAGCCGACTGTTTAGCCTCGTAGGAAGGCGTGAAACGACCGACTGTTCTAGCCGCTGTAGCTAGCTGAGATCAAACCGGAAACAAAACAACTAAGAGACTTGATGTCATATCAAGTCTCTTTCTTTCATGAAAGGAGAATGAATATGATGGAGACGATGCCGAATTGGTTAATGCAACGTGCATTTTTAACACCAGATCGCACTGCAATTGAAATAGAGGATGAAAAGGTTACTTTTATGCAGCTGCATGAAAAAGTAGTATCTGTTTGTGAACACCTTTCATATGTTGGGATAAAGCGTGGGCAAAAGGTGGCTGTTCTGATGAAAAATGGTATGGAGATGATTACAGTTATTCACGCCCTATCTTACGTAGGTGCAGTAGCTGTACTTTTAAATACGCGTCTTTCAAGAGAAGAGCTACTTTGGCAAATGGATGATGCTGAAGTTATTTGTTTAGTGACGGATCAAGATTTCGAGGCTAAAGATGTTCCTGTATATTCATTTGCCGAAGTGATGAATGGATCGAAGGCGGAAGCCTCTATACAAGAAGAATTCTCTTTAGAAGAAGCGATGACAATCATTTATACGTCAGGGACGACAGGGAAACCGAAAGGCGTTATTTTAACATACGGTAATCACTGGGCAAGCGCAGTCGGTTCTTCGCTTAATTTAGGGCTTCGTGATGATGATTGCTGGTTAGCTTGTATGCCGATGTTCCACGTTGGCGGTCTTTCCCTTTTAATGAAAAACATTATGTACGGAATGCGCATTTTACTCGTTCCGAAATATGATGCGAATTTCATTCATAAAGCACTTCAAACGAGAGGTGTTACGATCATTTCTGTCGTTTCTAAAATGTTAACTGATTTATTAGAGATACTTGGAGGAGAGACATATCCATCTTCTTTACGATGCATGTTACTTGGCGGAGGACCAGCCCCGAAACCGTTACTCGAAACATGTGTAGAAAAAGAAATTCCTGTGTATCAAACGTACGGTATGACAGAAACGTCGTCGCAAATTTGTACGTTATCCGCAGATTATATGTTAACGAAAGTAGGATCAGCTGGGAAACCACTATTTCAGTGCCAACTTCGTATTGAAAAAGATGGCGTAGTAGTACCGCCGTTTGTAGAAGGCGAGATCGTAGTAAAAGGACCGAACGTAACAGGCGGTTACTTTAACCGTGAAGATGCGACACGCGAAACAATTCAAAACGGATGGCTTCATACTGGTGACCTCGGTTATTTAGATGGAGAAGGATTTTTATACGTATTAGATCGCCGCAGTGATTTAATTATTTCTGGCGGAGAAAATATATATCCGGCTCAAATTGAAGAAGTGTTGCTTTCTCATCCGATGGTAGCGGAAGCCGGTGTTGTCGGTATGACTGACGATAAATGGGGACAAGTACCCGTTGCTTTTGTTGTAAAAAGTGGAGAGGTAACAGAAGAAGAAATTCTGCATTTTTGCGAGGAGAAATTAGCGAAATATAAAGTGCCGAAGAAAGCGTGTTTCTTAGAGGAATTACCACGAAATGCTTCGAAAAAATTGTTAAGACGAGAGTTAAGACAATTAGTGGAGGAGATGTAAGTGGAAATAAAAAAAGCGACACTTCATATAACGGAAATGCCACTCGTAATCCCGTTTGCTGCAAGCTACGGAACGTATGAAAAGCGTGAAAGTATCGTCATTGAATTAGAAAATACGGACGGATACATTGGATTTGGCGAAGTTGTTGCGTTCTCTGAACCGTGGTATACGGAAGAAACGGTGAAGACAGCGCTACATGTACTTCAAGATTTTTTAATACCGGATTTATTGAAAGCTGAAATTTCTCATCCGAATGAAATACCAGGGTTGTTCAAGCTTATAAAGAGAAACAGAATGGCAAAGGCCGGAATTGAAGGGGCTGTTTGGGATTTATATACAAAGTGTCAAAAGAAGTCATTAGCGACATTACTTGGTGGAACTAGGACTGAAATTGAAGTCGGTGTTGTAATTGGAATCAATACGATTCCGGTTATGTTAAAACAAATCGAGAAGTACGCGGAAGAAGGATACGAGCGTTTTAAAGTAAAAATAAAGCCAGAGCATGATTACGAATTATTGAAAGAAATTCGTAAAGAGTTCCCGCATATCCCGTTAATGGCTGATGCAAATTCAGCGTACACGTTAGCGGATACGGAGAAACTGAAACGATTAGATGAATTTCAATTGCTGATGATTGAGCAACCGCTAGCGGATTACGATTTTCTTGATCATGCACAGCTGCAAAAGAAAATTGAAACGCCGATTTGTTTAGACGAAAGTATCCATAGTTTAGAAGACGCGCGCGTTGCGATTACGCTTGGCAGTTGCCGCATCGTTAATATTAAACCAGGACGAGTGGGCGGATTAACGGAGTCGATTCAAATCCATGATTATTGTATGGAGCATAACATACCTGTTTGGTGCGGAGGTATGGTAGAGATGGGGATTTCACGAGCTCAAAATGTTGCTCTCGCCTCATTGCCGAACTTTACGATTCCTGGTGATATATCCGCTTCTAGTCGACATTGGGAGAAGGATATTATTTCGCCGGAAGTGACGCTTGAGGGCGGGAAAGTGATTGTACCGCAAAGCGTTGATGCTGAGTATGAAGTTGACCGCGGAAGGTTAGCGGAAATTACGAAGCAGCGGATAGTTTTGGAGCGGTGAATTTAATATTTAATCAGGATGCCCGCAAATAGCGATAGGATTTTGTCGTTAATTGTCGGTAAGTCGATATATTAAAAAAATCGTTGATATATTTCAAATTGTGTTCGATATATTTGGAAAATCGTCGATATAATTTCATTTACTATCACAGTACAATACGAAAAGGTTACTCCTGCGAGTAACCTTTTCGTATTGTACAAATTGGATAGACTAGTTTACAATCGAGCGTATAAAGTGAAACTTTAATCAGTGGGGGCATCCCCACTGATTATTAGCCCGCACCAATCGGGCTTTTATGGGCAGTTGATCTTCCACCTAACTTCTTTGATTCACCCGAATTTTGAGGTGGGAGTCTTACTGCCCGCAAATAGCGGGGGAAAGGGGGAGTAAAATGAAGCGCATTTCAATTTTAATAGTGGATGATGAGGCAGAAATTGCTGATTTAATTGAGATACATTTAGAAAAAGAAGGGTACCATGTTGTGAAGGCAGCGGACGGGGAAGAGGCAATTCATATTATTGAAACGCAGCCAATCGACTTAGTGGTTTTAGATATTATGATGCCGAAAATGGATGGGTATGAAGTGACGCGTCAAATTCGCGCGAAGCATCATATGCCAATCATTTTTTTAAGTGCGAAAACATCTGATTTTGATAAGGTGACAGGTCTTGTATTAGGTGCAGATGATTATATGACGAAACCTTTTACACCTATTGAATTAGTCGCACGTGTAAATGCACAATTACGCCGATTTCTTACACTAAATCAGCCGAAAGTAGCGGCGAATAAATCTGCTTTAGAGGTAGGCGGAGTCGTTATCGATCCTGAGCGAAGAACAGTAAATGTGTACGGAGAACAAGTTGAATTAACACCGAAAGAGTTTGATATTTTATATTTATTAGCGAGCCATCCGAAGAAAGTGTACAATGTGGAAAATATTTTTCAACAAGTATGGGCAGATGATTATTATGAAGGCGGAAATACAGTTATGGTACATATTCGTACATTGCGGAAAAAACTTGGGGAAGATAAAAGAAAGAATAAGTTAATAAAAACAGTGTGGGGAGTAGGGTATACTTTCAATGGCTAAAAAGATGAGAAGCTTTCGCTTGAAGATGGTTATGCTATTTGCGTTAAGTATGATATTTGCTGGCGGTGTAACGTATATCATTTATGAAGGGTTACGTATCTATTACAAATTAGTCGTTCGTTTTGAAGATCCATTAGCCCAATTCCGTTCAATGGTAAGACAAATTGGGGACGTTAATTTCTTTTTGATTATTTTCATTCCTCTATCCATTATGTTTTTCTTCTTCCTTACTAGGCCGTATTTAAAATATTTTGATGAGATTTCAAACGGAATTCATCATTTGGCAAACGGTGATTTTACAAATGAAGTGCGCGTTTCATCTAATGATGAGTTTGGATATATCGCACGTGAAATAAATGTAGCGAGTGAAAAATTAAAGGAAGCGGTTGAACGAGGAGACTTTGCGGAAAGTAGTAAAGACCAGCTCATTGTTAATTTAGCTCACGATTTAAGAACGCCGTTAACATCTGTTTTAGGTTATTTAGATTTAATTCTTAAAGATGAGAATTTGACGAAAGAACAAATTAAACATTTTTCCACAATCGCTTTTACGAAATCCGAAAGGCTGGAAAGTTTAATTGATGAATTATTTGAAATTACGAGAATGAATTATGGGATGTTGCAGCTGGACAAAAGACCAATTGATATAAGTGAATTGCTTATACAGTTAGAGGAAGAATTGTATCCGTTATTAGAGAAAAAGGGTTTAGAAGCGAGATTGAACATGGATTCTTATTTACCTATTAGCGGTGATGGAAAATTATTAGCGAGGGTATTTGAAAATCTTTTAACGAACGCGATTCGTTACGGGTATGATGGAAAGTTTGTCGATGTGAACGGATATATTGAGAGTGAAGAGGTAGTCGTACAAATTATTAATTACGGAGATAGCATTCCGGAAGAAGATTTACCGTATCTTTTTGATATGTTTTATACAGGTGATAAAGCAAGGTCAGAGCAACAAGGTAGTACAGGCCTTGGACTGTTTATCGCGAAAAATATTGTTGAACAGCATGATGGGAAGATTTCTGCTGAAAGTAATGTGATTAGAACGATATTTGAAGTGAGATTGCCAAAAGAAGAGAGCGAAGCAATTTAATAAAAATTTAAACTTTACCCCACTTTTTATTTTAATAGTTTTTTCTATTCTATACGTAAGTTACGTTAAGGAGGAACTAGAAATGAAAAAGTGGGTATTTATTTCTCTATTTATAGCATGCACAATCTGCGTAGGCGTTTATATATCACCACTATTTCAAAAAGAGATCGATGTTAAAATTGCAGACAAAGATAATACGGTAAGAGCTGCGAATACGAAAAAGATAGAAGTTACAAAAGAAGAAATTTATAAAGGGGACCTATTATTAGTTAATAAAGATTACCCAGTTAAAAAAGATAGTATTAGGTCTGACATTATAAATGTAAATCATAGTAGTGAATTAGTAAGAGGTTACGTCATATTTGATAGAAATCTTCGTTTATCTAAGGATGTTGTAAAAAAGTTTTTGAATGTTGTCGATGCAGCTGGAAAAGATGGAGTGCAGCATTTCTTAATGAATAGCGGCTATCGAGATTTTCAAGAGCAAAGTAAATTGTATAAAGAAATGGGATCTGATTATGCACTTCCAGCAGGATACAGTGAACATAATTTAGGATTATCACTCGACGTTGGATCTACGCAAAAGAAAATGGAGAAAGCGCCTGAAGGAAGATGGATTGAAGAGAACGTATGGAAGCACGGCTTTGTATTACGTTATCCGAAAAATAAAAGTCATATTACAGGCATTCAATATGAGCCGTGGCATATACGTTATGTAGGATTACCGCATAGTGCCATTATGCAAAAGGAGAAAATTACATTAGAGGAATATTTGGACTTCTTAAAAGAGAAAAAAGAAATCACAACGGATGTGGAAGGTAAGAAATATACGGTTTCTTATTATAAAGTATCCGGGAACAGGAAAGTGAATGTTCCAGCGAATAAGCAGTATGAAATTTCGGGGAATAATATGGATGGGGTTATTGTGACGGTTCAGGAATAGATAAAGAGGTTGTTCCGTTTTGGGACAGCCTTTTCTTATATAAGAAAGGAATTGACGTTTTTTTCGGTAAATCGATATTTCTTGTTGAATCGTTGATATATTTTGAGTTACGGTAGATATATTTGAAAAATCGTTGATATATTGCAGGTTATGATAGATATATTCGAAAAATCGTTGATATAATTTCCGAGACTATCATCATTTTAGAGGAGCATCTTTTTTATTTACTTTTAAACATTATAACGTTATATTTACTTCTCCTTTTTTTTATGTTACGCTAAACGTGTGAAAGAGATATAAAACGAAACTTTAATGTAAGCGTATTCTTATGGCTTCTTATAGAAAAGGGTGGAAATACAATGACAGAACGATTCGTACTACGTAATGTGAAACGTGTGAACGGGGAAGAGATTGACATTGTAATTGAAAATAATAAAATCGCACAGGTGACGAAAGCTGGTGCTGGCGAGGGTGGAACGATTCTTGATTACGCAGGTACTTACGTATCGAGTGGCTGGATTGATTTACACGTTCATGCTTTTCCAGATTTTGATCCGTATGGCGATGAGGTGGATGAAATTGGCGTTAAGCAAGGGGTAACGACAATTGTTGATGCAGGTAGCTGCGGAGCTGATCGTATTGCAGATTTAGTACAAAGTAGAGAGCAGGCAAAAACGAATTTATTTGCCTTTTTAAATATTTCTCGCATCGGTTTGAAACGAATTGATGAATTATCCAATATGGAATGGATAGATAAAGAGAAAGTAATAGAAGCAGTAGAAAAGTATAAAGATGTAATCGTTGGGTTAAAAGCGAGAATGAGTAAAAGTGTCGTTTGTGATAGTGGAATTGAACCGCTTCATGTAGCCCGCGATTTATCTCGTGAAACATCATTACCGATTATGGTACATATCGGTTCAGCGCCACCTCGCATCGAGGAAGTTGTACCTCTTTTAGAAAAAGATGATGTCATTACACATTACTTAAACGGGAAAGACAATAATTTATTTGATGAAGAAGGCAAACCGCTACCTGTGTTACTAGATGCAGTGAAGCGCGGTGTTCATTTAGATGTTGGTCACGGTAATGCTAGTTTTTCTTTTAAAGTAGCAGAAGCGGCGAAGCGTCACGGTATTGCCTTTAATACAATTAGTACAGACATTTACCGGAAGAATCGTATACACGGTCCAGTGTATAGTATGGCTCACGTTCTTTCGAAATTCCTTTACTTAGGTTATCCGCTAGAAGAAGTAATAAATGCGGTGACGAAAAATGCGGCAGAGTGGCTGAAAAAACCAGAGCTTGGTCGTATTCAAGAAGGCGATATTGCAAACTTAACTTTATTTACGGTGAAAGATGAACCGATTACGTTAATTGATTCAGAAGGAGATCAGCGCATTGCTGAAAGAAGAATTGATACGAGAGGGGTTGTAATCAATGGGTCATTCATTGAATGCTAAGTACGGATTAAAAAGAGTGATTAATGCGAGCGGTAGAATGAGTATTTTAGGTGTATCCGCTCCGGCAAATACAGTTATGGATGCGATGAAACATGGTGGACAAAATTATGTGGAAATTGCTGATTTAGTAGATAAAGCAGGAGACCATATTGCGAGAATTCTAGATTCAGAGGCAGCGGTCGTTGTAAATTCAGCATCGAGCGGAATTGCGCTTTCTATCGCTAGTATCGTTACAAAAGGAAATCGCCGTAAAAGTGAAAGACTTCATCAAGAGGTCATCGCGAAAAACGAAGTGATTATGTTAAAAGGTCATAACGTTCAATACGGTGCGCCTGTTGAAACGATGATTTACTTAGGCGGGGGTAAACTTGTAGAAGTTGGCTACGCAAATGAAGGGAAAGCAGAGCATATTGAAGATGCGATTGGTGAAAATACAGCAGCAATTCTTTATGTGAAGTCACATCACGCCGTGCAAAAAAATATGATTTCTGTTGAAGAAGCATGGGAAGTTGCGCAGCGAAATAACATCCCACTTATCGTCGATGCGGCAGCTGAAGAAGATATTCAAAAGTACGTGAAGTATTCAGACCTTGCCATTTATAGCGGTTCAAAGGCAATTGAAGGACCAACTTCTGGTATTGTCGGTGGGAAACGAAAATATATCGAGTGGCTGAAAGTGCAATTACATTGCATCGGAAGAAGTATGAAAGTTGGGAAAGAAACAACTTTCGGCTTACTTCAAGCACTTGATGAGTACGGAGTAAAAGAAGATAAGAGCCAGCAAGAAAAAGAGTTATTACAAGTACTTATGCCGCTAAAAGAATTAAATGGTGTAAATGTAACGATCGTTCAAGATGAAGCAGGAAGAGCAATCTTTAGAGCACGTATTCACATTAACGAGAACGAGTTAAATAAATCAGTAAAAGACGTCGTAACAGCATTACGCGAAGGGGAAATCGCAATTTATACACGTGATTACGGAGTAAGACAAGGATTCTTTGATATTGATCCACGTCCACTTCAAGGTGATGACATACATGTAATTGAAGAAAAAATGAGAGAAATTGTAGGGGGAAACTAAAATGACAAACATTCAAAAACGTTTTTATAAAGGCCGCGTAGCATTAAATGTATTAGCGAACAATATCGAAAATGCAAAAGACATTTTTGAGGCAGCAGAAGGTTATGTAGTTGTTGGAGTGTTATCAAAAGACTATCCAACAGTAGAAGAAGCTGTTACAGCGATGAAAGCATACGGAAAAGAAATTGATGACGCTGTATCAATCGGACTAGGAGCAGGGGATAATCGCCAAGCGGCAGTTGTAGCTGAAATTGCGAAGCATTATCCTGGTAGCCATATTAACCAAGTGTTCCCTTCAGTTGGAGCGACACGTGCAAATCTTGGCGGAAAAGATAGCTGGATTAATAGTTTAGTATCACCAACAGGAAAAGTAGGGTACGTAAACATTTCTACTGGTCCAATTAGTGCAGCTGGAGAAGAAAAAGCAATCGTTCCAATTAAAACAGCAATCGCACTTGTACGTGATATGGGCGGAAATTCATTGAAATACTTCCCAATGAAAGGCTTAGCTCATGAAGAAGAATATCGCGCGGTTGCGAAAGCTTGTGCAGAAGAAGGATTCGCATTAGAGCCAACAGGCGGAATTGATAAAGAAAACTTCGAAACAATTGTACGTATTGCACTTGAAGCAAACGTAGAGCAAGTTATCCCGCACGTGTACTCTTCTATTATTGATAAAGAAACTGGTAATACGAAAACAGAAGATGTTCGTGAATTATTAGCAGTCGTGAAGAAGTTAGTTGATCAATATGCGTAAGAAAATTGCAGCATTTGGTGAAGTAATGATGCGCCTGCAAGTACCAGGATATGAATTGTTGTCGCAAGCTAACACATTAAATTACTCATTTTCTGGTACAGGTGTGAACGTGGCAGCTGCACTTTCTCATCTAGGGCATGAAGGGTTTCTTATTTCAACTTTACCGGAAAACTCGGTTGGAGATGCGGCGGTATCGCACATTCAAAAGTTAGGCATTCAGTCATCATTTGTTTCAAGAGGCGGTAAATATGTCGGTATGTACTTTTTAGAAAATGGATTTGGTGCACGTGCAAGCCGCGTTACATATTCAAATCGATTAGAAAGTAGCTTCAATACGGCATGTGAAGAGATGTACCGATTTGAAGAAATCGCCAAGGAAATTGATATCGTTCATTTTTGCGGCATTACACTTGCGATGAATGATACGGTGCGCCATCATATGAAATCTTTAGCGAAAGCAGTTAAAGAAAGCGGAGGCACGGTCGTTTTTGATTGCAATTATCGTCCATCTCTTTGGGGAGAAGACGGGTATGAGCAGGCGAAACCACATTATGAAGAAATGTTAGGGCTAGCTGATATTGTAATGATGAACGAAAAAGATGCAATGTTCGTTCTTGGAATGAAAACAGAAGAGACAGAGCGAGAGGCGCAACTTGTTGATCTTATTCCAAAGGTTGCTGAAACATATCAGATTGCTACAATTGCTGGTACACATCGCTCTATTAATAGTGATAATACACACTCGCTTCGCGGGTTTATATGTAAAGATGGTGCGTTCACTTTTGCAAAAACACTTACGTTTTCTGTATATGATAGAATAGGTGCTGGAGATGCTTATACGAGCGGGATTATTCATGGCGAGATAGAAGAGTTTGCACCAGAGAAAGCTGTTTCATTTGCGTCAGCAGCTGGAATGCTTGCACATACAATCGTCGGTGATACGCCAATGTCATCAGAGAAGGATATACTTCGGGCAATGACGGCATCAGTAGGTGATGTAGAAAGGTAGTGGGTGTAACGGTGAACGTAACGAGAAAAAAAGGACCATTATATTTACAAATAAAAAACATTATTCGTGATCGAATATTGCATGGTGTATATGCGATTCATACGAATATTCCTTCCGAACCGCAGTTAGAAGAAGAGTTCAAAGTGAGTAAAATTACAGTGCGTAATGCAATTAAAGAACTTGCTCAAGAAGGATATTTGGAAAAGAAAAGCGGTAAAGGAACGAAAGTCATCCGTAATACTTCTGCGACAAAGTTGTCAAAGGGTAAGAAATTTACAGAAGTGTTAGTGGAAGAAGGATATAAAGTACAAAAGAAACTGCTAAAAGCAGAAATCGTTCGTAATGAAGAAGGAACAGTGCCATTTCGATTATTCGGTAAGGAAAGTTTTCGTATCGAACGTTTATATACGTTAAATGATGCACCGTACATTCATTATACGCACTATTTCTCAGCACACATGGCAAGTACAGATTTATCGGACTTTGACTTGCAATCGCTTTACGATTTAGTTGAAGACCGAGGTATACATTTAGAAAACTTCAGAGATGAATTCGCTGTTGGACTTGCGCCTAGTTTTGTTGCAGAAGCGTTAGGTGAAAAAGAGGGGACAGCGTTATTAAAACGTATGCGCTATTCTTACGATGAAGTTGGCGAAGTAATTGAATATAGCGAAGGCTACTACAACACAGAAATGCAGCATTATGTAGTGAATTATGACGTATAAAAGGAGGGTATTCGCCCTCTTTTTTTATAAAGTAAGGGGAATGAAGAATGGATATATACTTATTAATCGTCACGTTACTTGCGATCGTGATTGTTATTTTAGGGGTATCATGGTGGAAATGGCATGCATTTATTAGTTTAACAGTTGCGAGTTTATTTTTAGCTATCATGTCTGGATTGAATTTGACGAAAATAGTGACTGCCTATGAAACTGGTGTCGGTAGTGTACTAGGGCATCTAGTTGGTATTTTAGCTCTCGGAACAATTTTAGGAAAAATGATGTCCGATTCAGGGGCCGGCATGCAAGTGGCAGACTTCTTTATTCGATTTTTCGGTGTAAAGAAACTACCTTGGGCTATGTTATTTGCAGGATTTGTTATAGGGATTCCAGTATTTTTTGAAGTGGGGATCGTCATTTTATTACCACTTGTTATTTCCATTCGAAAAACGACGAAGCAAAATATATTATTAATTGCGTTACCTGTTATTGCTGGATTATCGATTGTACATGGGCTCGTGCCACCACATCCAGGGGCGATGACAGCAATCGGTATTTATAACGCGAACTTAGGAAAGGTACTTTTATATTCATTAATTATTGCGTTACCAACAGCCATTATTGCAGGACCGATATTTGCAAAGTGGGTGCATAAAAGGGTTATACCTGAAAATGAACCAGAGCTTGTTCGAGTTACGACAGTATCAACTGATTTACCGAGTCGTAAAGTTTCATTTTTTATTATTTTATTACCAGTTGTATTGATGATTTTATCAGTAGTGGCACCATATATTTCATTACCGAAAAAGATGACTGAATTTTTTGTATTTATAGGAAGTCCAGTAATTGCTTTACTTATTTCATGTTTTGCAGCATTTTATTTACTTGGAATAAGACAAGGAATTAATAAAAAGGTCATTAAAAAATTAACGGACGAAAGTTTACTACCGGTCGGTTCCATTATTTTAATTATCGGTGCAGGCGGTGGATTTAAACAAATATTAATTGAAAGCGGCGTTGGAACGGCGATTGCACAAATGGCAGAACATATATCGTTATCACCAATTATATTAGCTTTTATGGTAGCTGGATTAATTCGAATTGCAACAGGTTCAGCGACAGTAGCATTAACGACAGCAGCAGGAATTGTTTCACCAGTTATTCAGCACATGTCTGGAGTGAATTTAGAATTGCTCGTTATTGCAACAGGTGCGGGATCATTAATGTTTTCTCACGTAAATGATGCAGGATTCTGGCTTGTAAAAGAGTATTTAGGATTAACGGTGAAGGAAACGTTTAAAACGTGGACGGTACTTGAGACATTGTTATCATTTATTGCATTTGGCTTTGCGCTTGTGTTGAATATGTTTCTTTAGGGAGAAAAGCCCATTTAAATTAATAAAACCCACAGGAGAAATTCAATTTCTCTGTGGGTTTTGCTATTTTTTTGAGCGTAGTTACTTAAAAGTATACAGGGCGAGGTGCTTTTTATATCTTTTTTTCTATTGTCCTATTATTTAATAGAACGGACATACTGATCTTCTCCTTCGTCTTTGACAAAGACCCCCAGCTCATTCAAATCTTTGCGTAAATGCTTCTTTTTTTTCGAGTTTCCTTCTCGAAGGGCATTTCGTCTTTCATACAAAATAGTATTTATGCTTTTATTAAATCGCTCATCCTCTAATTTCCATAAGCTATACTCATGTTTATAAGGATCTTGTTCCACCCAGGGGAAGCCGTGCATTACGAAAGTATCTTTAATTTTGCTTGGGTTAATGTCAGATGTTTCACGTAACCATTCTCGGTCTTCTTGATCAATGATAACCACTTGACGCTTATCTACAAAAACGGCGTTTACATTTGATCTGGTAATTTGTTTCTTTTGATCATCCTTATTTACATGAATGCTTTCCGAAGTAATGTTCATTTTTAAAGCTTCACTATAAATAATTAAAGAAAATAAAATTCCTGCAATAACACCAATTAGCATGAGGATAATTGGAAGCCAGAAGGGGTTAATAGAATTTGAAAGTTCTATAATTTTCGAATCAGAAAAGAGAGGAATCCTTTTTATAATCTCTATTAATTTAGGTGAAAAATATCCAATAATGCCTAAAAGGATTGGACTTACTATAGCAAGTAACTTTTCTAAAAAACCTAATCCAATGGCAGATGTCTTTTTCATGTGTAGTTCATCCTTTCTTAATATATATTTTTTCAAGATCAGGGCATGTTTAAAAAATGAGTTTCTTCACCATTTTTATGAGCTCATCTGAGTAATTTTCTATAGATATAGATGAATTCGCCTTCAGCATTCTTTCTTCGATTGCTCCTAAAATAAATGAAGCTAATGTGTCAGTTTGGAAAGAGTTAGAAAACATCTCATTTTGTTGACCGTTCTTCAAAATATCTAATAACATTGTTCTAAGAGCATCTTCTTCTTCTTCTTCGATTCTGTAATAAGGAATGTTTTCTTCATTTCTTGCATTAAAGACAATCTCAATTAAGGCAATATTATTTTTGTAATGAGTTTCTTGATAAGCCAAATGTGCTTCAATAAAAGCCTCTAGTTTGTTTATTTCAGATTGAGCTAATAGCACACGATTACTAATAAATTCATGTTGTTTGGCAATTAAAAATTGTAATGTGCGATTCATAAGGTAAAGCTTATCGTTAAAATGATAAGAAATAAGTCCCGTACTAATTTTAGCCTTTTTTGCTACCTTCGTTAAGCTTAAGTTGTTATATCCAACCTCCTCTAATGTATCAATACATGCAAGAATAATTTGTTCACGTCTAGCCTCTGCAATAAAAGAATCAGTCACGCTATCCAACTCCTAATTTATATAATTTGAATGTATAATCAAAAAATTGATTGGTCATTTAATTAAATGTTAGTAAGAAATTAAGAGTATGTCAAATGCTTTATGCTTACATCTGGATAAGGCTAATTCACTTTTTAATAAAGTCCAATTCCTAAAACAAGCCCGTTTTTAATAAGGTCAAGCTTCCTATTCGCCCTGAAAACATACTATAAATGGAATCCCCTCATTTAGAGCAAGAAGAACTTGTTATGAATGATACTAAAGGAGGAATAGAGTAATGAGCGAAAAGTGTGAACACAGACATGATGATTGTAACCGCAGAAACCATGGTTGCGGAGGCGGTTTTGCGCTTCTAATCGTTTTGTTTATTTTATTAATTATCATCGGTGCTAGCTGCTTCGGCGGAGGCGGAGGCGGTTGTGGTTATGGTGGTTACGGCGGTTATGGCGGCGGCTATGGTGGATATTGCTGCTAATTAAAAACTATTGAAAATAGCCTTGTGCATAATGCACAAGGCTATTTTATTCATATTTTTATATGCTGTGATAATTTATTAATGTATAGAGAACGGATTAAGAAGAAGAAAATAATCTCGATAATCCCGAAAAAGGTGAGTACAATCAATAACTCTTTTAGTAAAGAAAAAGCGAACATGCTTTGTAAAAACTTAACCGCAAATAGCGTGTGAACACCAGCAACGATATACGGAACGAAAAATAAAATTCCTAATTGAATCGTTGCAGAACGAAACATTTCTAATTCAGTTAATCCAAGCTTTGTAATTGTAATGTACTTTTGTTTTTCATTCGTTAAGTCGTTATACATACGGAAGTATAAAACACTAGCCGCACCGATAAAGAAAATAAAACCGAGAAATGCCCAAATAAAGAATCGAGCGACTGCATTTTCCTTACTGTGAATGAGTTCATCAGTAGCTGTATCAATATGAAATGGCAGGCTGAAATTTTCTTCACCCTTATGTGCTTCATACAAGGTTTCTGAATCGTGATCTAAGCTTTTTAATATGTTTTTTGTTGGGATAATTGCATTTTCCCAATTTTCTACGAAGTAGTTATAAACTGTAATTGTTTCAATATGAGGAATCATATTTTCAATTACTTCATCTTGCATCACAATTAAATGAGGTAATGTAAAGAGTGGCGCGATCCCTTTATTAATAAAACCTTTAATTTGAAATTCTTTTTTATTAGAACCAAGTGTAATCGTATCCTGCTTCGCAAATGGGTTAGACACGAGATTTAGTAGTGCTGGTGAATAGCGAGAAATACTATAAACTTGTGTAGAATCAAGAGTGATTTCTGGTCGGTTTAATTGCTTTGCAATTGCGTTATAATCACTCATTTTCATAATGGAAATTGACTCTTTTGAAGCTGTATCTTTTAAAACGGTAAACTTATATTTGTTATATTGAAAATTAGCATTTGTAAGTTCAGTTTCAATCGTAGTAATATGCTTTTGTTCAAATGAATTAACACCTTCTGATGTATAGGTAAAGGGTATTGGATATCGTTCTAGTATGGATGCTTTCGTATTATTATTAGCAGCAAATAACCCGATAATAATTGTAAATGCAAGGGCAGATAGCATAGAAACGATAAAGAGTACATTAATATTACTGCGGGTACGAGAAACTAAATCTGAAATCCATAACATATTTATTTGTTTCAAATAAAACTTTCTTCGTTTCTTTAAAATATAGATGAAAAGAAGAAATGTTTGTGAAAAGAATAAATATGTCCCGACTACTACGAGCGGTAAAATAGATAGCATAATTAAGAATACAGATCCATTTTGTGCATTTTTTTCAGTTACGTAGCCTTGCGGATAACCGGCGATATAATAGCATAGCCCTAAACAAATTACAGCAAATAATGAAATAAGTATAGACGGCTTTTTTTCGTTTTTTTCCTTTTTATTATTTTTAATTAATCGAGTTGTCTTACGAGTACGAATGAACATCGGTGTAAACGTAGATACGATGAGAAATAAAATAATAAAAGTTATTGTTGTAACGATAATTGCTTCTGTAGGCCAATATAAATAGAGGCCTTTTGCGTTTGTTAATTTAGAAGTAACGAGTAAGAAAAAGTTAGAAAAAACAAGACCGCCTTGAATACCGGCAAAAATAGCGAGTATTCCAATTATCATATTTTCAGTAAACAAAAGTCGTTTTAATTGTTTTTGAGATATACCGAGAACAGTTAAAACGCCAAATTGCTGTTTACGTACATTTAAAAATGTCCCAATAGAATATAAGAGAAAGAAGAACGAGAACAAAACGATAACAAACTGTGCCATTCCGGCTAAGTTCATGAGCGGATCTTGTTCATGCAATTTATTCATAATTTGTAAGCGTGGATGATACGCGTATACGGTAAAGGAAAAGAAAACCATGATAGAAAACGCACTACTTACAAAATAAGCGAAATATGCTTTCGAATTACGCGAGACATTTTTAAATGCGAACTGCCAAAATGTCATCCACGTCTTCCTCCTAGTAATGCTAAAACATCTAATATTTCTTGATAAAACTTCTCACGGTACAATCCGCGGTGCAGTTCGTTGTAAAGCTCTCCATCTTTAATAAAAATAACACGGTTACAATAACTTGCTGCAAATGGATCGTGAGTAACCATTAAAATTGTTGCATCTTCTTCTTTATTTAATTTCGTAAATAACTCCATTACATCGATTGCTGCTTTCGAATCTAAATTTCCTGTCGGTTCATCGGCAAGTAGAAGTGACGGGTGATGAATAACAGCACGTGCTACAGCAGTACGCTGTGCTTGTCCGCCAGAAACTTCAAAAATACGTTTGTCTAAAATATGATCAATGCCAAGCTTTTTTGAAATGTTATCAAGCTTTTCGTCCATTTCTTTTAATGGAACATTATCTAACGTTAAAGGGAGTACGATATTTTCACCGATTGTTAGTGTATCTAGCAGGTTAAAGTTTTGAAAAACAAACCCTAACTCTTGGCGGCGGAAAATAGCTAATTTCTCTCTACGAAATGTGTGCGGTTTTTTTCCGTTAATTACGACATCACCAGAAGTGGGTGAATCAATTGTAGAGATAACGTTTAAAAATGTAGATTTACCACTACCAGATGGTCCCATGATAGCGACAAATTCACCTTTATCTACATGTAAATTTATATTTTTTAAAGCAGTATGAGGGACTTTTCCTTCATACACTTTTGATACGTTTTTTATGTGTAAAACTTCTTCCATAGTAATCACCTTTCTATCCGTTAAAACTTAATATGTTGTGATAATTTTTGCATATAGAAGGAACGAATTAAAAGGAAAAATATCACTTCAACTGTTCCAAAAATCATCAGTACGACTGTAATCTCAGCGAAGAACGAGAGATGTAAAACTTCTTGTAGCATCTTTGTCGCAAACATCGTATGGATCGATGCCATAATGTATGGAACAAAGAACAGAATCGCAAGTTGAATTGTAGCAGATCGTTTCATCTCGGCTTCTGTTAAACCGATTTTTGTAATCGTCACATACTTTTCTTGCTCACTTGTTAAATCTGTATACATCCGGAAGTAAAGAACACTGCCAGCACCGATAAAGAAAATAACACCTAAGAAAGTACCAATTAAGAAGAAGGAAGCGACATTTAGTTTAGTTGTGTATAGAGAATCACTTGCTTCACTTGCATGGAAAGGTGGGTGCTCTGCTTGAATTTTTATTTCGTCGTTATCAATCTTTTCTACAAATGCTGAACCGATGTTATTAGCTTTTTCCCAATCGTTAACTTTAAAGCTATATACACTCATCTGTTTTGAAGCTGATGATAATGCCTCTACATTTTCATCAGATAATACGAGTAATTGTGATATTAAGCTATTTGGGAATGGATTATAACTTTTATATTCTTTTATGCGTAACTGTAAAGAATTTTGGTTCAGCGTAAGCGAATTTTTCGTTTTTTGATTATGAAGTGTTTCAAAAACTTGATTATCTAAATCTTTAATAAGGATATAAGATTCATTATTCTTCACGTGGAGATTTTCCCAGTTTAATGCTTTAGCAAGTATATTATAGTCACTTTGTTTAATTGCATAATAGAGCTGCGGTGTTTCTTCCGCCGAAGATACTTCATATATATCCGTTTTAAATTGTTTATAAGTAAATTGTTCTTCGTTAAACTTTTGTTTTAACCAATTTAAATGTTCATCCGCTAACGTATTTTCAGTATGTGATAAATATGTAAAAGGAAAAGGGTTTTCCCTTACTGCATCAAACTTTGTAAATTTCCCAAAACCGTATAAGAACGTAATCATAGTGAAAGCGAGTGTTGATAGCATCGCTACAATAAAGAGCATGTTAATGTTTGTCCGAATGCGCGCTGCTAAATCAGAAATCCAAAGCATATTAATTCGCTTCATATAAAATGTTCTTCTCGTTTTTAATATACGAATGAGTAAAAAACTAATTTGTGAAAAGAAAAAATATGTTCCAGCTGCAACGAGTGAAGGAATGACAAATATACTGGTGACGGCGTACAAAATTCCAATTACGTCGCCAAGCGATATGAAATATAGCGGATTTGCTGCTAGTACGTATCCAGATATTAAACATATCGCACCAAATAGGGAGATGAGCACAGATGCTTTTCTTTCTTTTTGTTTTGTTCCTTCTTTTAAAAGACGTACAGCTTTTCTCGTACGAATGAGCATCGGTGTAAAAGATGATACGAGAATGAAGAGTCCAAGAAAGATGATCATAGTTAAAATAATAGCACTCGTTGGCCAATATAAATATAAACCAGGTACATGTGTAATTTTGGCGGTAACTAGTAGAAAGAACTGTGAAAAGACAAGTCCAAGTTGAATGCCGAAAAAGATGGAAAGAACACCAATTAGCATGTTTTCTAGAAATACAAGTCTTTTTAATTGTTTTTGAGATATACCAAGTACTGTTAAAATCCCAAATTGTTTTTTTCGTACTTTTAAGAAAGTACCGATTGAATATAGTAAAAAGAAAAACGAAAAGAATACAATAACAACTTCTGAAATTGTCATTAATATGCTCAAAGCATAATTAACGTCTGTCATATGCAATTTCGGATGAAATAAATAAACTGCAAATGAGAAAAAAATTGCGATGGAGAACGCACTGCTTACAAAATAGGCGAAATAAGCTCTGGCGTTCCGTGTGACGTTTTTAAATGCAAACTGCCAAAATGTCATTTGCCTAGCCTCCTAGTAGGATGAAGATGAAAAGAGTATAAGAAATACTCTTTTCATTAAGTTTGTTTTAAATGATTTGTCCACTCGTGTACTGTGATAATTTTTGCATATAAAGTGAACGAATGAAGAAGAAAAATACGATTTCAACGAATCCAAAAATAATAAGAACGGCTGAAACTTCTTTGAACAAAGATAAACCAATTACATCTTGTAGCATTTTCGTTGCGAACATTGTATGAATGGATGCCATAATGTACGGAACGAAAAATAAAATACTAAGCTGAATGGTTGCAGATCGTTTCATCTCTGTATCTGTTACACCGATTTTAGAAATGGTTATATACTTTTCTTGTTCGTTCGTCAAATCGGTATACATTCTAAAGTAAAGAACGCTACCGGCCCCGATGAAGAAAATAACTCCTAAAAATGTTCCGATTAGGAAGAATGCAGCACTACCAGATGTTATTCTGTATAACGATCCTGCTGATTCAAAGGATCGAATAAGAGGTCCTTCATACTGGGATTTATTTCGATCTTTTTGGACCTTTTCTATAAAAGTATCAGCAATTTTATACGTCTGTTCCCAGTTTTGCATTTTGTAATTGTACGCCGATATATGCTTTACCGTGTTGGGGAAGTTACTCACGATAATATCAGGCAAAACTATCGTTTGATATGCAAAGCCAGATGGAATTGCATTGACATGCTCATAGCCTTTTACTCGTAATTTCGTATTTGTACTAGAGATTGTAATGTAATCTCTTTTATAACTTTGCTCAAATTCGTTGAATATAGTGATATAAGACGTCCCCGTTAAAACATATGCCTCGTTATCATTCATAAATAGTTGTTTCATTCGTAAAGAATCCGCAAGTTTGTTATAGTCACTTTGCTTAATTGCGTATACGTCATTATAAATAGCTATACCTTTATCTTCTTCTAGTGGTGTTTCATATATATCAGCTTTTATTTTTTCATAAGGGAAATGCTCTTTTTGTAATTGTTGCTCAAGCCAATTTAAATGCTCCGTAACAAAAGGATTCGCATCATAAGAAAAATAAGAAATTGGGAAAGGAGAAGTTCTATTAACCTCTAGTTTAATAAATTTCCCGAACCCATATAGGAACGTAATCATTGTGAAAGCGATAGTAGATAGCATTGCTACAATAAAAAGCATATTAATATTCGCTCGAATACGGCTTGCTAAATCCGAAATCCAAAGCATATTAATCCGTTTCATATAAAATTTTCTTCTCGTTTTTAAAATGTAAATAAGTAAGAAACTAATTTGTGAAAAGAAGAAATATGTTCCGATTGTCACAAGCGTTGGGATAACGAAAATACTTGAAACCATATATATAATACCTATTTGTGGGCTTACTGATGCGAAATATTTAGGATTCCCAGCTAAAGCATAGCCTCCAAATAAACAAATCGCTCCAAATAAAGAAATAAGTATGGATGGTTTTCTTTCTTTTTGTTTTCCAACATTTATTTTTAAAAGGTGTACCGCTTTTTTTGTGCGAATTAGCATTGGTGTCAATGCTGATACAATGATAAAAAGACTAAGGAAAACGATGGTCGTTAAAATAAACGCGTTAATAGGCAAGTATAAATATATGCCTGGTACGTGCGTAATTTTTGCTGTCACTAATAAGAAAAATTGCGAGAAGACAAGTCCAAACTGCATACCGAAAAAGATAGATAAAATACCGATTAACATATTTTCCATAAAAACGAGACGATGTAATTGTTTTCTAGATATTCCTAAAACGGTCAAAACGCCGAATTGTTTTTTTCTAACTTTTAAAAAGGTGCCAATGGAATATAGTAAAAAGAAGAAAGAGAAAAATACAATTACTACTTCTGAAAATATCATTAATCCTGAAATTTCAGAGACTATGCCAAAGTTTTGTAGTTTTGGATGAAATAAGTAGACTGCAAATGAAAAGAACACAGCAATTGAAAACGAACTGCTTACGAAATAAGCGAAGTAAGCTCTTGAGTTGCGCGTTACATTTTTAAATGCAAATTGCCAAAATGTCATAGACTATACCTCCAGATAGAAGATATAGAAGTAGTTTTATTGCAAAAAATGTATGAGAGTGAGTTCTCATACATTTTGCTTGCATATGTTACGATCATGCTTCGGTCACCTTCTCCGTATGTTCTGCTTGATTATTTGCAGCGTTGTGGAAGATGATTTTAATCGTCGTTCCTTTACCAACTTCAGAATCTAGTTTGACAGAGTGACCTAAATAATCACAAATTTTACTTACAATATAAAGTCCCATACCAGTAGATTCTCCGAATGCGCGACCATTTTTCCCAGTGTAAAACGGTTCAAATACTCTTCGAATATCTTCTTGCGGAATACCAACACCTTCATCGCGAACTTCTAAAATAATATCTTTTCCGTTTCGGTAAGCAGATAAGAAAACTTTCTTTCCACGCTCACCAGAGTAACGAACGGCATTTGTCATTAACTGATAAATAATGAATTTTAGCCATTTCGCATCAGAAGCGACCTTTAAATCGGAATGAACTTCTAAAACAGGGAAGACCCCGTTTCGAATGAAGAGTTCTTTTAATCCATTAATATTTTTTGTTACCGCATCTTTTAATGAAATCGTCTCAACATGGAAATCTTCATGGAAGTTATTTAACCTTGCCATATATAAAGCCATATCGAGCCCTTGATTTAATCGTTCTAATTCTTTTTTGAATTTCGGAATCAAATGTTCATCTTCCATTTCGAGCACCATAAGCTGCATAACAGAAACAGGTGTCTTCATTTGATGCACCCAGTGGTTAATGAATAATTGATGTTCTTGTTGTTTTACTTCATACGATTGTAGTTCTTTTTGGAAGAGACGATACTGCGTACGCACGAGTTCATTTACGCCGTGGGGCATCGGAGCAGTTGCTCTTTCAATAAACGCATCTTCCATTTTCTCTGGTTGCTCACTTAATCTATGGTACATTCTACGATTGCGAACGTAACGATAAGCGAGGAAACAAATGAATAAATATAAACTTAAAACGACGAAGTAAAATTTATTATTTTGAAATCCATCTACTGCATCATAAAGAACGAAGATGATACCGAAGTTTAATACGTATAGTAGAAAAAATGCAAAATGATCACGTAAAAATAGCTTCATGCTTATTCACTCCAAGTTGTGTTAAAACGATACCCAAGTCCACGTACTGTTTCAATAGCATTTTCAATACCAAGCTCATTGAACTTTTTACGAAGACGCGTAATGTTTACGTTTAATGTATTTTCTTCAACGAAGCTTTCGTCGTCCCATAGGGCAGCTAGTAAATCTTCACGGCTCGCTGTACGAGGGAATTTAGATAATAACATTTCTGCTAAAATAGCCTCTTTCTTCGTTAAAAGAACTTGCTCAGTTCCAAAATGAATTTCTGGGCGTTCAGGGAATAGTTTTAAACCCTCCACTTCAACGATACGTTCTGAAATATTTGGTGCATAATCACCGTAAATACGGCGTAATTGACCTTTAATTTTTGCCATTACAACGTCGTAGTGGAACGGTTTCGTAATATAATCATCCGCACCGCTTTCAATCGCCATAATTTGTTCCATCTCGCCAGCACGCGCTGAAATGAAAATAATTGGACAAGTAGATTCATGACGAATTTGACGGCACCAGTAGAATCCATCGAATTTCGGTAAGTTTACATCAAGTAAAACAAGATGTGGTTTCACTGCATTAAACGATTCCATAATATCATCGAAATTCTCTGCAACAACAGCTTCATAGCCGTATTTTTGAATGTGAGATTGTAGTAATGATGAAATATTTGGATCGTCTTCAACGATTAAAATTTTATACATATGTATATTCCTCCTAAAAAAACAATTGTAGCTATAGTGTATCATGTGTTTCAAGTCTTTTCATTATGTTGAAATGTAGGCTAATAAACAGTATAGGTCAAAAGTGTGAAAAGTAAAAAGGTTATGGGGACAATTTATAATTATTGGTACAGAGAGACTAATGATGGGATATTCCCACGTCGCTTATAAAAAGAACTAAAAATGTAAATAAAAGCTGCTTTTCCTTTTAAGGAAAAGCAGCTTTATTTTTTATTTCTTCAAAACAGGTATCCAAATTTCACTTTTAAAGTTTGGGGAGGATATATCTTTCTGTTCATTCCACAATATTTCTGGTCCTTCCGCTAGTTCATAGTTTGAGGAAGGGAACCACTCGGAATAAATGCGTCCCCATACATTTTGTAATGTTTCAGGAAATGGACCGACAGCTTCAAATACGGCCCACGTTGAAGATGCGACTTCAAGTTGTGCGAATTGCTCTGGACAATCTTTCATTGAGGCTACTCCAATGTAGTGATCGAGTTCTCCTTTTTCCTCCATTCTTCCTTCAGAAAAGTTAGTAGAAGCACTAATGATTCCATGTGGTTCCACATTTGAAAGCATCTTTAATGTTTGAATGGACTGTGGGTTTAAACTTTTCCACATAGAAGCAATTTCTTCATTTACACCATTGAAAACGATTGGTACTCGTTTTGTAATACCTATAATTCGAAATGAGTCTTTTGCTTCAATTCGATAGTTCATTTCATTTCCTCCTTGAATGGATAGTTGGAAGGTCATTGGTGAATAAGCTTTCAAAGAATGACTACTATTTCGGGCCTCTGAAGGTGTTATGCCGTGCAAGTTTTGAAAAGCACGTGTAAAAGAATCTGGAGAGTTGTACCCATATTTTATAGCGACATCAATGACTTTTGCATCGCTATCTTTTAGTTCAAAAGCAGCGAGAGTAAGGCGTCTACAGCGAATATAATCTGACAGCGATATGCCAGCTAGAAATGAAAACATTCTTTTAAAGTGATACTCAGAGCAGAGTGCTAGCCGTGCAACTTCTTTAAAATTAATTTCATCTGTCAGGTTGTCTTCAATATATTGCATTGCAGCATTCATATTTTTTAGTGAATCCATTAAATGACCTCCTCTGTAAGTAGAATAGCAGGAAAGAAATAGCCACATCCGACATTTCATGCACAACTTTGTAGGGTGCATTTTTCACCTTACAAAATTGTAATGTTCCTGTAAGGAGAATGAATGGATGGCATGATATCCCAATGTTATAGTAACAAAGTACTTTGATTCATTAGGTTAAATTTTGATTTCTTTGCTTACCGCCCTTACATAACTGTCATGTTTGTGTAAGAAACATCGATAGTGGCAAGAGTAGAGAATGTATATAGTTGAAAATAGAGAATAGAAGAAATGAGGGATGTCGAGATGAAAACAGTGTTAGAAGCAAAAAATATTGAAAAAGTGTATGACACGGGTGGTAATAAATTTGCAGCGTTAAAAGGTATTAACTTACAAGTAAAAGAAGGTGAGTTCGTTGGAATTATGGGACCTTCTGGTTCGGGTAAGACGACTTTACTAAACGTTCTTTCTACAATTGATAATGCGACGAACGGTGAGATTTTAATTGATGGAAAAGATATCGTGAAAATGAATGATGATAAGTTAGCGTTATTCCGCCGCGATCATTTAGGTTTCATTTTCCAAGATTATAATTTATTAGATACGTTAACGGTAAAAGAGAATATTGCGTTACCTCTTGCGTTATCAAAAGTAAAGGCAAATGAAATTGATCGTCGTGTTCTTGAAATCTCGAAAAAGTTCGGTATCGATCATATTTTAAGTCAGTTCCCATATCAAGTATCTGGCGGACAGAAACAGCGCTGCGCAGCATCGCGTGCGATTGTTACAAATCCAAGTATGATTTTCGGGGATGAGCCAACTGGAGCGCTTGATTCTAAATCAGCAACAGATTTACTTGAAAGTATGAAGTCGTTAAATGAATATGATAACTCTACAATTTTAATGGTAACGCATGATGCGTTTGCGGCGAGTTACTGTAAACGAGTTATTTTCATTAAAGATGGTGAGTTATATAAAGAATTGCACCGCGGTGAATTAACGCGCAAACAGTTCTTCCAACAAGTCGTTGACGTAATGTCTTCTATTTCTGGAGGTATGGCTGATGACCTTATCTAGCATTGCCCTCCGCAACATACAGCGGAACTTTAAAGACTACTTTGTATATTTTGCATCTATGATTTTTAGTATTGTTATTTATTTTACATTTAAAGCACTGCAATATAATTCACAAATGGAAAAAGCAGCGGAAGCTTCTAAAAAAATTAGTGGAGCGTTCCAAGTTTCCAGTGTCATGCTAATTATATTCGTAGCAGTGTTCATTATATATTCAAACGGTTTCTTTACACGAAAACGTAAAAAAGAAGTTGGACTCTATTCCTTATTAGGTATTCGTAAAAGACAAATCGGTAAAATGCTCTTTTATGAAAATATGTTAATGGGATTAATGTCTTTAATTATCGGGATTGCGGTTGGTAGCGTCCTTTCAAAATTATTCCTTGAGTTATTAGTAAGTATGATGGGATTAAACTTAAATGTTCATTTTGAAGTACCGATGGCTGCCATTATTGATACAGCAATTATTTTCTTTGTGATTATTTTATATACATCACTTCAAGGATATCGTTTAATTTATCGCTTTAAGTTAATTGAACTTTTCCGCGCAGAACGTGAAGGAGAAGCAATGCCAAAAGGCTCTGTCATTATGGCATTAATTTCAGTGTTCTTAATCGGTTCAGGTTATTTCTTAGCGTTAATGTACATGAAAGCAGTTATGTATGCAGACTTTATGGTCGTTGCATTATACATTTTATTAGCGACAGTAGCAGGAACTTATTTATTGTTCATGTTCTTCACAGTATTTGTATTGAAACGTGCAAGAAATAACAAGTCAGCGTTTTATAACGGTATGAATATGGTAACGACATCGCAGTTACTATATCGCATTAAAGGAAATGCGAAATCACTTGCGACAATTGCTATTTTAAGTGCAGTAACATTAACGGCGGTTGGTACGTCAGTTACGATGTATTACAATACATTCACGCAATCAAAAGTGGCTGCACCGTATAGTTATTCTTATGAGAAAAAAGATGAAGCATTAGATAAAAAAGTAAATGAAATACTTGCTGGAGAAAAGAATAACCATCCAGTGACATATGAAGCAGAAGTTGAAATGATTCCTGTGAAAGGAACATTTAAAGGTGAAAGAGCGGATCAAGTTCTGAACACGCACTATAATGTTACGAAGCAGTACGAGCTTATTTCTCAATCAAACTTTAATGCACTTGCGAAACATTTAGATGTAGAACCTGTAAATTTAAGTGCGAATGAAGCTTTTGTATATGATAGCTTATATATTGAAAATCTTGATTTTGGTCCTCTTTACACAGGAAATACAGCTGTATTCCCTGCCGGAAATGAATCAAAAGAGTTAAAGATTAAAGGTGTAAATAGTAGAAGTGTTACAAACTTAAATGAACTATTTGTAATCGTTCCGGATCAAACATATGAGCAAGCGAAACAAGTAAACGAAACGCGCATTGTAAAAAATATTGATGTAAAAGGTGAGCGAAATAGTAAAGAGTTAACAGCGAAATTAGCAAGCGTTATGCCAGCTGGTGAATCAGAAATTTTAAAACCATTTAATGATTTCTATACAGGATTCCAAATGGGGCTGGAAACGACAGGCTTAATGATGTTCATTGGACTATTTTTAGGATTAGTCTTCCTATTAGCGACAGGCTCAATCATTTACTTCAAGCAGCTTACAGAAGCAAGTGCTGACCGTGATCGTTACGTTGTCCTTCATAAAGTCGGTGTAACGAAGCAAGAGATGAAGAAAGCTATCGCAAAACAAGTGAGCTTTATCTTCGCTATTCCGTTAGTAATCGGAATCCTGCACAGCTTATTTGCACTAAAAGGTTTAGCAAATATATTACCATTTGAAATTATGATCCCGCTCCTAATTAGTATTGGAGTATACGGCGTCATTTATATTGGATATTACTTCCTAACAGTTCGTTCTTATTATAAGATTGTGAGTGCGAAGTAATAAATGAGCAGCTATCGCTATATAAGCGGTAGCTGTTTTTTCATTCTTCATAAAATCTTAAGAAATCTCCTCAATTTTTATTAAGAAACGATAGTTATACTTAGAAACAAGTTAAAACTATTGAACGAATGGGGAGAGGTTTACATGCAACTCATAACATTCTTACATGAATTTATAAAACATCCGAAACATACTGGTGCAATTGCGCCAAGTTCAAAAATATTAGCAAAGAAAATGGTAGATGTAATTGATTTTAATAAAGCAAAATGCATCGTAGAGTTAGGGCCTGGTACAGGAGTCTTTACGAAAGAAATTATGAAGAGAAAGAAGAAAGAAACAATATTTCTTCTTATTGAAATTAATGAAGTGTTTTGCAAAGAGTTAAAGAGAAAGTTTAAAGATGAGCAAAACGTCATTGTTGTACATGGTTCAGCCGAAAATATAAAGAAGTATATGGAAGAGTTCCATATAGAATGTGTTGATTACGTCTTATCAGGATTGCCTTTTACTTCTTTGCCAGAAGAAGTTTCAAAGGGCATTTTAAACAATGTAATGGAAGCGATACATGAGAATGGCGAATTCATAACATTTCAATATTCACTTGTGAAAAAAGGATTTATACAGCTTTTCTTCCCTGAAATTACACTAGAAAAAGTGTGGCTCAATTTCCCACCAGCGTACGTCTTTAGCTGTAAAAAAGAGCTAAGGAGAGCATATGCATAATGGAATTACATGAATTATTATCTTATATTGAACAATACGGTTATTGGGCATTATTTTTCTGTTTATGGTTAGGTATTATCGGTATGCCAATTCCAGACGAAATGATCGTAATGAGTGGTGGCTTTGTATCTTCACTAGGGATATTAAGTGTCATTCCTGCATTTTTATTAACGTATTTAGGCGTTGTATCAGGGCTATCTTTAGGGTATATATTTGGAAAAATATTTGGTACGAAGGTACTTGATAAGCTAATGAAAAAGAAAAAGGCGAAATATCTTTTGAAATCTCAACAAATGGTAGAGAAATATGGTCACTATGCATTAGTCACAAGTTACTTCATACCAGTTGTAAGACATATCGTACCGTATTTAGTTGGAATGAATAACATGTCATTTAGGATATATGCTTTGTATTCCTATACGACAGGGTTTGTTTGGACATTCATTTACTTTGTACTCGGTTCTTTATTTGGACAACATATTGAAAGGATTGTAGCAGTTGCGATAGAGTATGGTGTGTATTTTGGCGGGATTGTTTTTTTTGTTGTGAGTGGTGTTTATTTGTATAAGCAAAGAAGAAGTACAGTGATGAGTAAGTAGATAGAATAAAGGTTTATGATTATTGAGAGTAGTATAACAGGTTATAATTAAAAAGAAGGAGAGTTATTTTTTAGAATAACTCTCCTTCTTTTTAATGTAATAGTTTCTCATTAGCTAAATCAGGATTTGTTTGAAAAACAATTATATAAATGGTCAATATAATTGTATTGATCAGATTGGCTAATATAGTCATAAAATCACTTGATGGAATGATAAGCATAAAGATTGAAAGTACGGCAGAAGCAAGTGGAATGAATTTTTGTAGAGTAGTTAACTTTCGGTTTTTATGAAGCTTCGAAGATTGAAAGAAGCAAATTAAGAAAATAAAGGATGTAAGTAATAATCCTAAATATCCCCAGCCATCTTCAATATACCAAGGTAAAAAGCTCATTCTTGATGTGAAAATAAATAAATTTAATATTAACATGCTAATCATTAACGTATTTAAAATAGTGATACTTGTATGTTTGTTCATTTGAATTACACTCCGACATTTATTTTTATTGAGACGTTTTTGACATTTCCGTAAATCTTTGTTCAATTTCATCCAATTCGAATGAATGACATATTCTACGGTCTTCTTTATCTAAAATTCTATAGTGTTGAGATAAAACATTTTGTTGGATTTGATAACCGTTTAATTCTTTTATTTGTCGCCACCATACTTTGCCTCCTAAAGTCTTCGGGAAGTTCGTATTGTAATGTGTAAAAGCGATCGTTTTTATAATTTCATTCACATCATCTCCAAATGTCATTTGGACTGTATCGCTCTGTTCAAAGAGTGTTACGACACAAACTGCGCCAGCCCATGTTAGCGTACGTCTTCCTTTTTCAATTTCCACTAATGTTTTCTTCGATAAACCAATAATTTCTGACATTTTATCTTGTGATAAATCATTTTCAACACGGATGAGTTTTAATTTTGAATTAACGAGTTCAATAAATTCTTGTTTATCCATAATGCAGCTCCTTTTTTATTATAGTGTAAATTTACACTAAAGGTGTAAAAATGTCAATTATAGTGTAAATAGTTACTTTTTTCTGTTTTGATCTTGCTAATTAACATTTCACTTTTAGTTTAAGAAAATGTTAAGAAACAGTACGAGTTTTTATTAAGAAATGCTCTCTATACTTAGAAAAGTCTTATTGAAAAACATAATGAAAGGTGGAATATAGATGAAAAGATTTATTTTTGGGTCATTACTTGTTATTGTGGCAGGAGCGGCATATTTATTAAATGGGAGCGCTAAGCTAGATCAAATGAATCCCTTTCTTGATATAGAGGACCATTATGCAATAATTGATAACGATGGTAAAGAGTTAGGTGGAAATAAAGGTCGTGAGTATAAAGTGAAAGCTTATGATGAAAATGGTAAGGAAAAAGAAGTTACAATTGACGAAGTAGATGAATTACCAAAAGATTCATACTGGCATGTGCTTACGAGAGGTAAGTTCTTATATGATAAAGTGCAAGTAACACTGGATAAAATTCCTGATGGAGCGAAGATGAAGTTAGGATTATAGATATAAAACCGATTCTCAATGTGGGAATCGGTTTTGTTATTTTATGGTAAACTTTAGTGAGGGGAGGCGAGAGTGATGCTACTTATTGTTAGTCTTATTTTAATTGGATTTATGTGTAGTATGAGAATAGTATCCTTACATATGATAGAACGAGAAAAGATAGAAGAGAGATATGTATATTGCCCAAAATGTAATGCGAAAATTAGGAGAGGCAATTCTGCTCCTTTTTGTTCGAAATGTAATTTAATATTTTAACTATAGGAAATCCGAAATCATCTTGTATGGTTTTGGATTTTTTATGTTAAAAATAGAAGAAATAAAGAGCGGAAAAAAGTTTGAACAAGGAATTGAGTATACGAATATTATTGAAGAATATCCGATTATTATGAAGTATTTCGTAGAGATGGATCGAGACGTTTTGAGGGTTTTATTACCTGATGAAAGAGGGATTCTTCCTACTATGCTGGAGTGTGATGAATGTTATAAGACTCAATTGGATGATATTGAGGAAAGGTGATAAAAAAGGCTTGAAATAATTCAAGCCTTTTTTATTACTATTTATGTCCTAAAATATGTTCAACCTCATGTACACTCAATTTACTTGCTTTAGCAATTGTTTCAAGTGGTATACCAAGATCATGCATACTTTTAATCATTTGAATTTTCCCTTGTTGAACCCCTTCTTTTCGCCCTTTTTCTATACCTTTTTCTATACCTTTTTCTATACCTTGTTCTAAGCCCTTTGCTAAGCCTTTTTCTAAGCCCTTTTCCAAGCCCTTTTCCATACCTCTTTTCATACCTCTTTTCATACCTTCTGTCTCTGCGTGGGCGAATTTTGCTGCTTCATCCATTAAAACTTTCTCCCTTGCGTCATAGGCTTGTCGGAAAGAGGAATCTTGACTCATACGTTCCCACTTGTTTATTGCTTTTTGTAAAATAGGATCTCGGTTCATAGCAATATCCTCCAATGTTTTAGTTAAGTGTTCATCCTCATTTGCTGAAAGCAATAAAAGCCAACGAACAAATGGATCTTTCCACGGATTTACTTTTTCTTCATGCCATTGTTTTGTTAACTTTGGAATTTCTACAATGTGAATTTCTATGTCATCACTCAAGAGTTTTTGTTGCTGTGAATTCCATAATGTGCCCGTTGTATGAAATTCTTTGTGGTCTGAGAACATTATAAAGTTCAATAAATTAATGGTGATGGTTTTATGAAGCGAACTGTAAGGCATACCTTTTTGTAATTGAGATGTGTATAATTTTCCCCAATAATATAAACTACGTTTCATCATATCGTGATTATTATTGAGCTGTATTTCTACATTTACTTTTGTTCCTGTGTTTAATGTCGCTGAAATATCTAAAATAGATAACTTATCCTCTTCATATTCCCGATGTAAATGTGGATCTTCTAGTTGTAGAGAAGCAATGGGTGATTCTAAAGACTTTTGTAACATAGCGTTTAAAAATGCAATTAGAATATCTTCACTACCATTTGTACCAAACAATTGTTTAAATGCAAAATCAATGCGTAAATTAACTAACTGTTGGTTGAACAAAGTTTGTCCTCTCCCTTGTATTAAGTTGCTTCTTTCCTTCATTGTATCTAAAAAGAACTAGGGCATGCAAACAGGAAACTTTGCTATTTTTTTAGCAATATTATTAGAATGTCGCAAACAAATATGTCTATGTTATACTCTAGTGAAATTGAAAAAACTTATATAGAGGTGAAGATGATACAGATGCAAAAAGATATTTTGAAACTATTAGATAAAAAGCAAAGTAACTATGAATTCCCTACCTTTGATAATGAATATATGGATATTTCACAAGTGAAATTCTCTCTTTTCTTTAAAGATAATAAGGATTGGTTAATGGTGTTTCAAATTGTTGGTGTAGGTTCATTAGGGGGATGTAATGATATTCAAGTATATGGTGATAGAATGAATCATTCAATTGGTGATGATGGTATTTTGCAATTAAATGATGGAGATTATGAATTATTTGATGATGAAGGTGAATTCGTACTGGATATTCATAAAGGCAGTGTGAAAATTCGTAATCATCGTTTTGAATATGAATTTACAGAAGAAGATTATACGAATCATGGGATAGAATTACAAACGACAGAGTCCTATCCAACATATTTCATGCGTATGCTTGCGACTAATGACGAAGCTAGAAAATTAGTATGGTGGGAAAAAGAAGAAATTTTAGAAGAGATCGACTTAGAAGGTGATTGGGAAGTAGCATATGAAACGGAAGAATGGCAACATGTTGAAGACGAGAAAGTAAGTGAAAATGAATTCTTCCAATCAGTAGCCGCTGCAATAGAGAAGAAAGATCCAAGCATTATTGTGAATAAGGATTCTAATACGCACTGGAAAAATTGGGTGGAGTTTGATTACGAAAACTCATATTAAAAATGAAAGAGTAGACTAAAACCTTTCTAAGAAAAAAGACGAGCTAACATTTTAGCTCGTCTTTTTTCATTACACAACCGCAGGATTATAAATCATCGTAAAGTGTCCTTGTAATAGTTCAATATGACAAGGTGTATGAAGTGAGCTTTCTCCATCTGTATCTACTTCTTTTTCTTCTTCTGTTTCAATATGAATGGATTTCGCTTTTACGTGGAAGATGTCATTTTCATTTGAGTCTTCAAATAGTTTCTTTCCGATATAGTCTTTAAACGCTTGAATGCCTGTTGATTTTACGACGAAAATATCAAGTGTTCCGTCGTCGCACTTTACGTTTGGAATAAAGGACGGGATACCGCCAAGGTATTCACCGTTTCCAACCATAACAAGGACGGATTCGTCTTCATATACTTGTCCATCGTACGTAATTTTTACGGGGAATGTTTCAGCATTTTTGACAGTTCGAATGGTGCTTAAATAGTAACCGATTTTTCCAAGCTTTGCTTTCTCTTCCGCATCGATATTGTTTGATACTTCAGAGACAAGTCCAATGCCCCAGAAGTTTAAGAAGTGTAGGTCATTTGCTTTTGCGACGTCAACTGGTTTTACATGTCCTTGTGTAATGAGTTTTGCCGCTTCTGCGATGTTTTGCGGAACGCCTAGCGTACGAGAGAAGTCATTGCAAGTTCCGCCTGGAATGATTGCAAGTGTAGGTCTAGTTTCAAGAGGTGCTAAGCCATTTGTACATTCGAATACAGTGCCGTCACCACCAAAGACGATAATTAAATCTACTTTACTAGCAAACTCCTGACAATATTTTGTTGCATCACCTTGCTTTTTCGTATGAAGGATATGTAAGTCAGGAAAGGCTGCTGCAAGAGGTGGTACGATTTTCGTTAAGTTCGTATGTAAATCGCCTTGCCCTGCTTTTGGATTTACGATGAGGAGTACTTTTTCAAATTTTGTCTTTGTCATTTTTATTCTCTCCCTTTGTCTTTTACGAATCGTGATAGAAAATAAACTTCCACCAGTAATTGATGGTGGAAGTTTATTTTATTATATTATTCCGTTACAACTGAAGCGATAAATGGTAAGTTACGATATTTTTCTGCGCAGTCGATACCGTAGCCAACGATAAATTCGTCTGGAATTCGGAAGCCAACATATTCAGCTTTTAAGTCCACTTTACGACGCTCAGGTTTATCAAGTAACGTACAGAATTTCAATGCTTTCGGTTTATGCATAAAGAAGTGATCTTTTAAGAAGTGAAGTGTTAAACCAGAATCGATAATATCTTCTACAACAATTACGTTTTTTCCAGTAATGTTTACATCGATATCTTTTAATAGTTTTACTTTTCCAGTTGTTTCTGTTTGATTTCCGTAGCTAGATGCAGAAATAAAGTCGATTGTTACATCGTTTTTAATGTGACGAATTAAATCGGCAGCGAATACGAAAGATCCTTTTAATACAGCGATTACTACGATTTCTTCTCCTTCAAAGTCACGTTCGATTTGAAGTGCTAGTTCTTTTACTTTTTCTTGTAATTGTTCTTCAGAAATTAAAGTATCTTTTATTTCAAGATTCATTGGAGTCCTCCTACAGTGTAAAACTTGTGAACATTTCGACTGTAAAGGAAAGAAAGGGAAAAGTCAAAGAAGATATAAGTTTTTTACAGAAATCCCCACAAAATAGTCAGATGATATGATATACTGATTATATCAAGAAAACGCTTCCAAAAAGGGTGGTTATGATGAGAAAGAAAGAGTATACAAGTGCAACATTTATAAAAGCATTGTTTTTAACAATTGTTCTTGGCAGTTTAGCTTACATAATTGATGTACCAGCGATTCGGATTTCACTAATTGGAATGACTTTAGTATTAGGCGCAATTTCCCACGGTATGATGTCACAGCTGCAAGAAGCTGGAGTCGATCATATGAAAGATCATATAGATGAGAACTGAGAAACCTTCACGTATAGAGAGTGAAGGTTTTTTGTTTCTTACAAAAATGTAAGGTAGTTGTAAGGCAAATCGATAGTTGCATAGTAGTGTTTTGGATAAACTATAAGTGTAAGGTAAAAGGCAAACATATTTTAGGTAAATTAAGTTTTAGGCACTCTATATGTGAAAAAGGAGTAGGAGGGCATGGAGAAACGTTGGACGACCTTTTCTTTTTTAGCAACTAGCAACACCGTAATGCTAGCTGGCGAAATGGATTTTTTGCACTTGTTTGATCGAGAAGACGATCATTCTTCTTCTAAATTTATAATGAAATGGAATAAATGGAGCGAAAGTTGTAGGTTTGAAGAAGAGGCCCCTAACGAAGAGCAAAAGATTATTTTGACAAACCCTATTAAAGCGTGGGTTGTTCAACGTCGTAAGTGTAACGTCAAAAATCACTTAAAGAAAACTGAGCCGAGACAATTAGTTATCGCTCCGGCCCGTTCTACTTCTAAATCACGCGAAAGTAACATGTAAATATTGAGACACACACCCGAAAAAACATCGTATATATTGCGATGTTTTTTAATTTTTCTACAATGAAATCTTTAAATGAAATATATTTCATCTGCATTTTATATTTATATCTCTTGTTTATTCTAGTGATACATCCGATGCGAAGTGATGTAAAACGTATAAAAGGAGAGAAATAAAATGAAAAAGAAACTATTACCAATTTGTGCAATGGCACTTTTAACAGTAGGATATTCTTCAGTAGCGAGTGCATCTACTGGAACATTAACAAAGGAAGAAGCAGCGCAATTGCAGCAAGATAAAGTTAAAAAAGAAGAAGCAATTAAGGAACAGCAAAAAAATGATATAGAGAAAAAGCAAGCGGCACAAGTACAAGAAAAAAGTGATATGGCTAAAAAAGAGGAAGCGATAAAAGCCACGCAAAAGAGTGAAGAAGAGAAAAAGATAGCAGCACAAGAACAGTTGAAAAATGATATGGCAAAAAAAGAAGCAGCACAAGTACAACAAAAAAATGGTGCGGTAAAAAAAGAAGTAGCGAAGCCAGCTGTACAAGGTGAAAAATTACCAAACACAGCATCCAATAATGTAGCAATGATGGCACTAAGCGCATGTCTTGTAGCGATAGGTACATTATTTGGTTTGAATCGTCGCAATAAAGTTAAGGCGTAAATAAAATATTGTCCTATAAAGAATGGAATAATTTCATATATTAAAAATGGTAGGTTATTCCTACCATTTTTGGCATGGAGGGATGAAACATGAAGTTACTCAATTATATCGGTATCATATTGATGGCCATAGGACTATTCATGGGATCATATTACGCTATGGAATGGTATAAAGGAAAAAGTTCTGCCGGGCAATTAACGAAAGAAGAAATAAAGAGCCTTAACAATATACAACATAATCAACTTTCTTACGAAACACCTGTAACTTCCCAAGTACCTTCTTCTCAAACAGAACATAAAGAAGGAGAAAAGGTTGCACTGTTAAATATACCGAAAATAAAGAAGAAGTTTTCTATATACTGGGGAGCGGATGATGCAACGTTGAAGAAAGGAGTTGGAATGTTCGTTAGTGATTTAACGACAACGCCATCTGGAGGGGGACATACTGTACTGAGTGGACACCGGGATACTGTATTTACAGATTTAGGAGAGTTAAAAGAAAAAGACACTCTCGTTTTAGAGTATGATAATAAAACTTACACATACGAAATTCAAAAGATATGGATTACCCATGCAGATGATCGTACTGTTATTATAAAAAAAGAAGAACCGATATTAACACTAACGACTTGCTATCCATTTGATTATATAGGGGATGCACCAGATAGATATATTATCGAGGCGAAGTTAACGGCTAGTTATTCAAAATGAAGTGATAGTTTCTGAAAGCGGAAGGGGGATACATAAGTCATGTCAAAAAACATTTTAATTGTGGAAGATGAAGATATTTTGCGTGAAATATTAAAAGATTATTTTTTGAGCGAGCAATATGTGGTGTTTGAAGCAAGAGATGGGAAAGAAGCTTTAGTTGTATTTGAGGAAGAAGAGGTTGATTTAGTTATTTTAGATATTATGTTGCCGGAACTTGATGGATGGTCTGTCTGCCGAAGAATTCGTAAAACATCTGAGGTTCCTATTATTATGCTGACGGCACGTGTAGATGAAGATGATACGTTACTTGGATTTGAACTTGGGGCAGATGACTATGTGACGAAGCCGTATAGCCCACCAATTTTATTAGCAAGAGCGAAAAGGCTGTTAGAAAGTAGAAAAGTAACGAAGCAACTTCTAGAGAATGAAGATGATACATTATCCATCCACGGTATTCACGTCCACTTCCCATCGCGCACTGTTACGGTAGATAGGACAGACATTAATTTAACACATACTGAATTTGAAATATTAGCTTATTTCATGAAAAATCAAGGGATTGTTTTAACGCGAGAGCAACTCATTTCAAGAATTTGGGGATATGAATTTGCTGGTGACGATCGCACAGTGAATAGTCATATTCGTAACTTGCGAAGTAAATTAGGAGAGAAAGCAAAGTACATTACAACTGTAGTGCGAACCGGTTATAAATTTGAGGGGAATGTATGAGAAAGGGGATTGTACTAAAATTATTTGCCCTCACAACAGCATTATGTATGTTAATTTTAGCGACGATATTTATTGGACAAACGATATTTTTTAAACAATATTATGCGAATCGAAAAGTAGAAGATATTAAAGTGAATTTAAATTCCTTTGAGAAGAATTATTTGAATTATGCAGGAAGTGCAGAAGGAATTCAGAAGCTGGAGCAAGACTTTTTAAGAGAAAATAATACGTGGATTACAACGTTAGATCAGAATGGGAATTTAAAACATGCGGATGATTTTTATTTTGAAGTAACGATAGATCGTAGGCAACAAAAGAGCTTTGGACAACAAATATTCAAAATTCCTTTATACAATCTCGTCAATATAGAGGAGATTGATAATAAACCATCAAATCAGTTTTTAGGCCAAGAAATTTATTTTTCTGGAGTGAAAAAAGAAGATCGTTTTATTCCATTTTCTTTCTCTCTATCTAAGGAGAATTTAAATGGATCGAATAAACCGTTAGAAAAAGCATTTAAGGAGAAGATGAGTAAATTAGATCAAGAGAAAAAGAAAGCAGCCGGGGAACAACTTGCTAAGGAAAAGAAACCAGCTGTCCAGGAAGAATCTGCTCAAGAATTAGATGCTTACATAAGTGGGCGTGTTACGAAAGTTCAGCTTCCTGATGTAACAGGTCCTATAAATCCAATTTATAAAAATAGCATCTTCTTAGATAACATAAAAGAATTTCAAACTAATTTATTATTAAAAGAGAGCAAGCACATAAAATATGCAATACAAACAATGGACTATGAAAAAAATGATATTAAATATAAATTATTAATCAAGCCAACAAAAGAAAAAGATGGATCAGTAACTTATATATATGCGATGGCTTCTTTACAGCCTGTAGATGAAGCTGTACAAATGGTGCAAGATTACTACATTTACATCATTGCGTTTGTAGTCGTTCTCATTTTTCTAGCTTCGTTCTATTACTCTAAACAAATTGCAAAGCCGTTATTAAAAATAAATGATACAACGAAGAAAATAGCACATTTAGATTTCACAGAACAAATACCGATTACTTCAAAAGATGAAATTGGTGATTTATCGAAAAATATTAATGTATTATCTAATAAGCTCCATTCGCATATTGGACAGCTAGAACAAGACATTGAAAAAGAAAGAAAGTTAGAAAATACGAGGAAAGAATTCATTTCTGGTGTTTCGCATGAATTAAAAACGCCACTGAGTATTATGAAAAGCTGTATTTCTATTTTAAAAGATGGAGTAGCTGAGCATAAAAAAGAATACTATTTTCAGGCAATGGAACGAGAAGTAGATAAAATGGATACTTTAATTTTGGATATGCTGGAGTTAGCTAAATTTGAGTCAGGTACATATAAAATGAAAAAGGATGTATTTTATATTGATACAGTAATTGAAGATATATGTGAACACCTTTATGTGGACATAGAGAAAAAAGAACTTCATGTGCATAAAAATATATGTTCATTTGAAGTAGTCGCAAATCAAAGTCGGATTGAACAAGTAATCGTGAACTTCATTACGAATGCCATACGTTATACACCGAATACAGAGGATATTATTATTTCTACAATAGATGAGAAGGATCGTATAAAAGTGTGTATTGAAAATAAAGGTACTCACATTGAAGAAGAGCAATTAGATAAAATTTGGGACCGTTTTTATCGCGTGGATGCAGCACGTCATCGTTCACAAGGCGGGACGGGGCTTGGGCTTGCTATTTCTAAAAATATTTTAGAACTGCACGATGCTGAATATGGGGCAGAAAATACAGAAGATGGTGTATTATTTTACTTCTATTTACCGAAAAAAGCGTAGACAATGTAATCTACGCTTTTTTAATTTATTTTCATATTATCTTTACCTAATCTTTATTTTTAAGCGATATAATCTGATTAGAAAATGAGGTTATGTAAGGAGTAGATTAGCCGTGAATAGCAATTTACTAGGTTTGATGGTATTTATTTTTCTTTGTGCATTTATTGTATTTATTATTGATATTACTCACTGAGAATTTTGATATAAAAAAAGGCGCTAGTTAAGCGCCTTTTTTTTGTGAATTCATTTGATAAGCACTAATGCTCTTGAATAAACGTGGTGAAGTGATAAATAAAAATATAAGTAAAACGGTACATAGAATATAGGAACCAATCATTGTACTACCGTTAAATATTAAAGAATATAGGAAAGCCGATTGGCCTTTTGGTGCATATTGTCCCCAGAAAATGATACCAGCGATAAAGTGACAGAAGTAACGAGCTAGACTACCGATAAAAGTAGCGACGATAATGTATCCAATTACTTTCTTTCCTTGGTTTGGTTTTGATGAAGGTTTGTCTTTACGGCTACCTAAATTTGATTGCTCTTCGCTATTATCATTGGAAGTTAAAAGTGCTTTTTGAATTGGACGATAGAATAACCCAGCAAATCCAATGAATGCGAAAGCAACAAAGTATTCAATTAGTACTTGAATTGGTGTGACGATAATGGCATCGCCTACGACAATTTGTAATAATCCCCAAATTAAGCCTCCTAAGAAAGCCATTTTGAAGCCCCAGCGGTATGCGATAATAAAAATGGGAATCATAGCAAATGAAATGGAACCACCTGTTGCTGATATTTTGATTGAAAGTGGTAAAATGTCGATGACCAAGGCGAAGGCTGCAAGAATTGCAGATTCGATCATCGCTTGTAAATTGGTGTTACGCATGTTGTCTCCCCCTAAATCCAAGTTGTACAAAAAAGAATAGATATCATAGGAGGATACGAAATACGTAAATAAAAATGAGGTATGTATTTCGGACGTTTGCACAATCCCTGCGTTAGCATTAACTAACAGGTTCGAAGGGTCGGAACGAAGTGTTCCCTCTCAGCGGCATGGCTCCCCCAGTGATAACGAGATTCTTTATTTGCTACTGTTTTATTGTAAGCGAAATGGATGAGAATGGCAAACGAATACAGTATGACAATAATTGAAATAGAATTGTAGCGAAATGTTAATAAATATGAAGCAAAAGGGTATAGTACAAGAGAAATTGGGTGTGGTATAATTTTTTTGAAAATAATTATCATTCTCTTCTGAGGGGGAAGGTTATGAGCTTAGTAGATATTAAAATTGGAGAGAAAGTGTTAGTAAAAAGTATTCAGTCTTTAGATCAGCTATTAAAGCGTAGACTAGCTGCTTTCGGTCTTGCTGAAGGAAGCGAACTTCGCCTGAAACAGAAAGCGATGTTTAAAGGTCCTTGTACATTGGAGTGTCGTGGACAGTTAATTAGTATTCGTCATTGTGACGCGAAAATGATAAAGGTGGAATTAGCGTGAATAAGGTAGCTTTGCTAGGGAATCCGAATACAGGGAAGACATCATTATTTAATGCACTTACTGGTTCTTATGAATATGTAGGAAACTGGAGCGGTGTAACAGTAGAAAAGAAGGTTGGTAAATTAAAAGATAAGCAAGGAACATTAATTGATTTACCAGGTGTTTATGATTTAAATCCAGTTTCGCGTGATGAAGGTGTCGTTACGAATTTTCTACTAACAGACGAATTTCATCATATGTTAAATATTGTGGATTCTTCGCAATTTGAACGAAATATGCATTTAACGTTGCAGTTACTTGAATTTGGTAAGCCAGTTTCAATTGGTTTAAATATGGTCGATGTGGCAAAGCAACGAGGCATTGTAATTGATGTAAAACGATTATCAGAGCTATTAGGTGTAACAGTCGTTCCTGTCGTTGCAAGAAGTGGAAAAGGCTGTGAAGAACTACTTGCTACTCTTAAAGAAAATGACAAAAGTGAGAAAAAGCCATTCATTATTTCATATGGTTTACAAATGGATGAAGGAATTGGAGAGGTAATTTCTCTTTTAGAGAAAGCGAATTACGAGCATCCGAGATGGTTAGCTCTTCAATTTTTAAGTAATAACGAAGTAGTAGAAAAAGAAATGAAAGCATTACCAATTTATAAGGAACTTGTAGCCATTCGATCTCGCTTAGAAGGAAAACTTGATTGTACGTTGGAAGAGCATATTTACAAAACTCGTGAAGCGTATATTGAAAAGTTAAAAACAAATGTTATGAAGCATGAGAAAGAAGGGAAAATTCCTTTTTCAGAAAAAATTGATAGACTAATTACACATAAAATTTTAGGACTTCCAATCTTTTTAGCAGTTATGTTTTTTATTTTTCAGGTTACGTTTACGTGGATTGGTACACCTTTATCTGATATGTTAGATGGATTTTTTGGCGGACAGCTTACGGATTGGGTAACGGCTGGGCTCACAAGTGTTGGAGCTTCTGATTTTATTCAAGCACTCGTTACAGAAGGTATTATTGCTGGTGTTGGTGCGGTATTAGTATTCGTTCCACAAATCTTTGCACTATTCTTTTTCATTTCATTATTAGAAGACTCAGGATATATGGCGCGAATTGCAGTTGTTATGGATAGAATTATGGAGTTCTTCGGTTTAAACGGAAAAGCGTTTATTCCGATGATTATCGGTTTTGGATGTAATGTTCCAGGTATTATGGCAGCGAGAACGATTGAACAGGAGAAAGAACGTTTACTTACCATTTTAGTAACACCATTTATGTCTTGTTCAGCACGTTTACCTGTATATGCATTATTTGCGGGCGTATTCTTCCCGCATAGTCAGGCGACGGTTGTATTTTCTTTATATGTCGCAGGTATTGTTCTAGCATTACTCGTTACAAAAATTATGTCTCTTACTATTTTAAAAGCGGAAAAATCTATTTTCGTAATTGAACTACCTCCTTACCGCGTGCCACAAGCGAAAACGTTATGGCTAAGCACGTGGGAGAAAGGTAAGGGATTTGTTCGTAAAGCAGGTACATTCATCTTCGGTGGTTCTGTTGTCATTTGGTTATTAAACTATGCAGGTCCATCAGGATTTGGTGTTGATATGGGAGATAGTTACTTAGCGATGATTGGTGGATTTATCGCACCACTATTTGCACCGCTCGGCTTTGGAACGTGGCAAGCTGCAGCATCCCTTTTAACAGGATTTTTAGCAAAAGAAGTTGTCGTTTCTACAATGGCAATTATTTATGCGGTGAAAGAAGATGTGCTTGGAAACGTAATGGGAGCACATTATACAGCATTATCAGCTTATGCATTTATGTTCTTTATCTTATTATATGTTCCGTGTTTAGCGACAGTAGCTGTTATTAAACGTGAAACAGGATCAGCGAAATGGACGATTTTCTCAGTCGTGTATCCACTCGTAGTTGCTTATGTATTAACGCTCATTATATACCAAGTTGGATCCTTACTCGGATTCTAGAAGGAGATGTATTGTGATGATGGTCAATATTATAATTGGAGCTATCATTTTTGGTTATGCAGCATACACGTTAGTTAATTTTGTAAAGAGAAGTAAAAAGGGAAAATGCGCAGCATGTTCTTTAAATAAATCGTGTCAGTCGCAAACTTGTAGTCCGGATATGGAGCAAATCGCTCACAAATAGCAAAAAAGCTTTGCGAATTTCGCAAAGCTTTTTTGTTTTACTTTTTAATTTTTACAAGTTGTGATGATTCTACACCATTTTTTCCAGGGAATTCTTTACTAGGGTCTTTATCGAATTTTAATACCCCAACAGATTTTTCATCGCCTTTTACATTTACGTAAGTTGCATCATCAACAATCGCGAACATGTCGGCATATGCACGGCCACTTCCGATAATTGTATTGCCTTCGTATTTTAATTTTGCCCCATCAAGTGTAGCATTTTCTACTTTTTCTTTAGCAAATAATACACCTTGCTCTGCTGTTACAGCTGGTAATTTATCAAGTGGTTTCGTGTCGTCTTTTTCATCCACTTTGCTAAGTAACTCTTTCTTTACTAGTTCTTCACCAGTTTTTTTATCCATGACAAGAACTTTTTTCCCTTCTAATGTTGTCATTTTCATTTTATAGAAGTCTTTTTCTTTCACTTCTTTTTTATTTTTATCTGCAATTTGTGTTACTTGATCTTCTGTTCCATACAGTACAAAACCGTTTGCTTTCTCTCCTAATAAAGAACAACCTGATAATGCTCCGAATGAAATTGCTGCTGCTAATCCGATTCCTACTAATTTTTTCATGATGATTTCTCCTTTTATCTGTTTTATAGTAAATACATTTTTTGTATTAGTTCTGAAATGATGAGAAGCTTGTTTGTCGCTTCTGGTATTAGTGTATAAGAAATATGGAAACGTAACTATCGAGTTAGCTTACAGTAACATTACAATAGTGTAATTTAGTGAAATTGCATAAAAATAAGTCAATTCTGAAGAGGGTTAATGAGAATATATTAGGAATACAATGTTTTATCTGGAATGTCATATTATATTGGCTGTATTTTGGAAATAACATGTAAGGACATATTAGTTTTGTTATAATAAACACATAGGCTGTAAAAATGAATATTCTTTACTGTAAAGGGAGATTTTTCAGTTTTCCAAGTAGTGAATTTGAAATATGAGGTATATCATAGGAGGAATTTGGATGTCTGTATTTAAACGATTAAGAGATTTAACAATGTCGAATGTGTATTCAATGATTGAAAAAGCGGAAGATCCAGTTAAGATGACGGATCAATATTTACGCGATATGCAAGCGGATGTACAAGAAGCTGAGAAAAGTGTAGCAGCTCAAATTGCACTTGAGAAGAAATTCAAAATATTATTTGAAGAGCAAGAAGCACTTGTGAAAAAACGTGAAGAGCAAGCTCATATGGCTGTTCAAGCAAGCAATCTTGACCTTGCGCGTCGTGCTCTTGAAGAAAAACAAAATGCAGAGCAAAAGATGAATGAATATAAAGCAAGCTATGAGCAAAACAAAGCTGCTGCTGATAATCTTCGCCTGAAGTTAGAAGAAATGCGTAAGCAATTAACAGAACTGAAAAATAAACGTGAAACACTTGTAGCACGTGTAAATGCGGCGAAAGCACAAAAGAATATTAATCAGGCGATGTCTGGATTTGATTCAAACTCAGCAAAAGCTGGTTTAAGCCGTATGGAAGAGAAAGCTCTTCAATTAGAGGCTGAAGCAGAAGCAAGTGGGGAAGTTTATAAAAAAGAAAAGTCATTAGATGATGAATTCGCAAGCTTAAACAAAAATTCTGCTGTTGACGATGAATTAGCTCGTATTATGAAGCAGTATGAGAAATAATATAGAATAGACAAAGAAACCGACATGTCTGAAGAGAATTCATGTCGGTTTTCTATTACTTTTTAGAGGAGGTTTTGCAATGACATGGACAAATGTGTTAGCCATGCTTGTATGGACTGGAGCGAGTGCAGTACTTTTATTTGCAATTATGTGGGTTGATTCAATTTTTACTAAATACAATGATTTAAAAGAAATAAAGAATGGAAATACAGCTGTAACAACGCGTTTCGTTATGAAATTATTCGCGCAAGGGTACATTTTATCTCAATCGATAACGAAAGCAAATGACTTATGGCAAGCGCTACTTGCATCAGCAGTTTCTTTCGTTATTTTATTAGTGGTAGAAATGTTTATCGAATTTGTGTTAAAGAAAATGTCTGGTTTAGATTTAGAAGAGGGCACGAAAGAAGGCAGTGTTGCGCATGCGATGTTGGCCGGATCATTACATATCGTTGGTGCACTTATTTTAGGTGCTTGTTTATAAAGAGAGAAGGAGGGGTAAATCATGAGTTTATTTAAACGAATTAAAAATATAATGAAGAGCCCAGAGCCGCCGAAACCAGAGAAAAGTTTGTTAACGTTAGCTCCTGGCGATATGATTGAAGTTTCATTAGTCATGTACGAATTAACTGGGAAAACGAGTATGCATTCTCGTAAAGAAATTGTTTTAACACTGCAAGACGGGAAAGATATTCGCTATTTGAAAATTGAAGATCGTGAAAATACGTATTACAAATTATATACACCGATTGATGGTCGGTTAGATTCGATTGATGAAATTCCGACAACAATTGAAATGGATGATACGGAGTACCATATGGAAGAGCAATATAACGGACGTGTTGTTGTGATGGGGAAAACACCATTCTCTGCTTCAGAGGAACAGCATGTATGGGAATTCCAATCAGATAACCGAAAATTATTGCGTATTGAATGGCAAAATGGTCGCACAATGATGTATGAGGGAGAAGCAATTATTCCTGCTGATGTACAAATTATAAGAGCAACGTAAGGGGGCGTAATCATGTCAAACCGATTGTTTACCATGATTAAATCGTTCGTGATCCCTATATTTGCTATCGTTCTATTACTTGTTGTTGCTGGATATGCCTTATCAGGTTGTCAGGGCGGGCAGACAAAGTCGATTCAAGACCGTTATCCACTTGAATCTGTCGCAAAGGAAGGTAAACAAGAATCTTACGTGTATAGGGCCGCCAATCGGTCAGTTCCTGAAGTCGCAAAGGAACTCATTAATGAAAGAGAACCGAAGCAAGCATCTAAAGAAGACGAAAATCAAATGTTCCTCGTTTATTCTGATAAGATTTATAACCTGCAAAAGGATAAAGAGAAACCTTCTGATACGTTAATTGAAATAAGTAATAAAGAATTTGTCCGTCAAAATTACCAACCGTCCTTCCTGCAAGGATATATTATGGGAAGTATTTTAAACGATATATTCGGTTCACGAAAATCATCATACGGTGATTATCGCGGATATAATGACAGACAAAATCATAAACCGGTTATTCCAGAGAGACCACCGACGAAAGAAGAAAAGAAAACCCCGCCTCCAATTACGAAGGAAGGGAAAGGATCTATCATTAAGCGAGGCGATAATGTAGATTCGAAACCTTCCGTAGGAGATACAGGAAGTATTACGAAAAAAGGAAGTAGTACGCCTCCGCCTTCTACTGGAAGCAAAGGAAAAATTACAAAAACACCAGGTGGCTCGAGCGGATCAGATGTGAAGCCGAAATCATCTATTAAAACGCCGCCAAGGAATACATCTCCTCCGAAAACGAGGGTCGGTGGTTCAGGGAAAATTACGAAGAGAAGATAGTGTAGAGACCGAAAAGTGTAAATTGCTTTTTGGTCTTTCTTCGTTATGGGAATTAATTCCTTGTAACTGGTACAATTGAAGTATAAGGAGGGGATAGTATGACTATGTATCACACGTGTTGATTAACCAAAATTATACAGTATTTATTTGGTTTATTTGCCGATGGAATGCTAGTATTTCTGTCAAATAAATTCTCCAATCAAACGGCAGAGTATCACAAAGAAACAGGCGTGTGAAACCTGCGAATGACAACGGTTTGATATGTTTTTTCTTACTACCTTTTACGTGAAGAAATTTTAGTAAAACGTAGGCAATCATAGCTGCGAACAACTGATTGAACACCGCATTTGATGTTGTGCCAAATAGCACGGGAACGTTCAAATTCTGCTTAATCCAGCGGAAAAAGGACTCGATGGCCCAACGCGATTTGTACATGGCGGCGATTTCTTCAGCCGTCACGTTTATCAAACTGGTCACGACACGATGGCGTTTTTTCGTCTGTTTTTGTGGCGTACCGATTGTGCACGTGAAATCAGCTGTCACATTTGAATCCGTGGGACGTGTGCCTTTTAGTGATTTCTTGCGATTCAATTGAACATTGTCTTTTAATCGGATAACAAAATGTTGCTTTTCTTTTTCAGTCACGTAGCGATCCACTTTATCAATTGAAAAATACGCGCGATCACAAACGAGAATAAAGCGTTTATCCTCAAGGCTTACGCCGATGGGACCGTCATGTTTGAGCCCTGTTGTTTCAACGATTTGAAGAGGCATCACTGTTTCGTTTGTGAAGCTGACATGCAGTTTTATGCCCGAACGTTCGCCGTGATAAACGGCCCATGGTAAACGTGTTTTACCGACAGTAATAGTCGTCGAATCAATTGAAAGAAGCGTTCTCGGCATCTTTAGCGTTCGACGTGTAGCTCGATTTAACTTGCCAACAATAACTTCGAAAATACGTTTCATAATGGCGTAATCTAGCGCTTTCATGTGTTTTGACAAGGATGAATGATCGACGGAAATGAGTCCAACACTCGGACCAACATCGGCTGCGTGACGCAATCTTTTCCATTCATTTGTCGCAGCACTAATCAAATAAGAAATAACAGTAGAAACCGTGCATTTTCGGGCTGTATCGGTGTGGTAACTTACATTGTACAAGAGGAATCTCTCTTTTGCATTCATTTTTTGGTAGAATTTAGATAATCAACAGACGTGCTTTAGCATAAAAGAATAAGATGGAACGCCCAATGCGGTGAAAGTCGCACGTTGGGTGTGGAGCAGGGGAAAAGATGGCGATTACATCAAAGTCTTACCTATTGCTATCACATGCATCCGTAAAATAACTATTAAAAAAATCTGGGAGGATTATGGTGGATATATTAATTACTGGGGCAAATAGGGGCTTAGGGCTTGGATTTGTCGAAGTTGGATTAGAAAAAGGGTACCGAGTTTTTGCTGGAGTCAGAGATGCGAATGAACAAAAAAGGACTCAATTAACCAAATTAAAAGAGAAAAATAGCAACCAGTTAGAAATTCTTCATTTAGATGTCACAGACGAGGAATCTGTTCGTGAAGCAGCTCGTAATGTAGGTGAAAGTCTTGATGTGATTATCAATAATGCTGCCATTCTTAATGGAAGGGGTACGTCTATTGAGGATCTTGATATAGAGGCTATCAAACTAGCATTTGATGTCAACACGTTAGGACCAGCCCGTGTGATTAAACATTTTCTACCTTTGCTGAAAAAGGGTGAGAATCAATCCATTATCAACATCTCGTCAGAAGGTGGTAGTCTAACAAATGCATATAGTGGTGATTATCCTTATGGATTGTCGAAAGCTGCCTTAAATATGTTGTCCGAGAAGCTCCATGTAGCATTAAAGAATGAAGGCATTCAAGTCCTTTCCGTCCATCCAGGGTGGGTAAGGACGGATATGGGAGGAATGATAGCCCCGACACATCCAAAAGAAACAGCAGAAGATATTTATAATCTCATTAATCGACAAGTTCGTATCGATAGTGAATTTGTTTTCGTTGACTATCAAGGGAAACCGATGAGCATTTGATGTGGCACCGTCTGGATGATCAAGAAAATGACTGTTGTATGATAAGATATAAGTTGAAATTTAAGATTTATACACAAGCGTGCAGAGGCTGTTTGCCTTTCTGAACGCTACTAAATTGGAAAATGTAAAAAAATGATATATTAAGAACAGATCGCATCCTGAAATGCTACATGACATGATAAGAAGGACATAACTTTTTCCTCAAAAAATCGTGTCTTGACAACGGGGGCATTATTGAGTGTTTTTTTAAGTGATTCTGATTATTACTACCCAACCCGAAGGCTAAGGGCGGTGGGTTTAAACCACGCCCTTTGAGCTGGAAAAATTTTAAAAATTTTGTTGATATTATCCTTAAATAGAATATAATAGAATTATAGAAGCCAATATACATAAATAATTCTCAACATAAATTTTAATATTAAAGAGGCAAGATCAAGACGTTGCATCAATTGTAACAAAGATAATATCGCAGCATAAAAACAATAACTTTTTAGGAGTTGCAATATGAAACCTTATACAAAATCAGTATTAGAGGATGGAGTTAATATAACACTAGATCAATTACTTGGAATTTATGCTAACGAGAAATCAAGGGGAGTTTACTTTACTCAATCCGATGGCTCTGAATTGTTTGAGTCTTATGAAAGTCTTTATTTTAATGCCAAATCCATCTTAGGGGCACTACAAAAGCAGGGATTTCAGAAGGGCTCTTATATTATCTTTCAGACAAACAATAATCTATCCTTTATAAGGTTGTTTTGGGGTTGTATTTTAGGAGGCATGATCCCCGTTCCTCTGTCTGTACCGCTAATTGCATCGCCTGACACTGAAGCTTTCAAGAAGTTAGTGAAAGTAAGTGAGCAGTTGCCGAATGCGTGGATAATTACTGATGAAAGAAATTTAAATACGTTTAGAGAAAGTTATGAAGCCAATAATTTGAAATACTTAGAGTATGAAACCTTAGCATGTAATATGGAAGAGGGGCAATGCGTTACAGTAGATTGTCAGGACTTAGCGTATATACAATATTCGTCTGGCAGCACAGGTAACCCTAAAGGAGTAAAATTAACACATGAAAATCTAGTTTATAATTTGGCACAGATAGTAGATCGTTTGAAACTAGACACAAATGATGTCATGGCTAGTTGGTTACCATTGACACATGATATGGGCTTGATCGGTTATCATTTAACTCCGATATTTGCGGGTATATCTCATTCCCTTCTAAATTCGGGTACATTTTTAAAGAAATCTTGGCTATATCTTCAAAAATGTGCGCAATTAAAAGCAACGGTGCTTGTAAGTCCGAATTTTGGATTAGACTGGATGATAAAGACTGTAAAGGATTCACATTTAGAAAATATTGATTTATCTAGTGTGCGAAACATAATGTGTGGTGCAGAACCAATATCAATGGATACCATTAGACGATTTTATGAAAAATTCTCGTCTTCTGGCTTGCGTGAAAATACGATCCATCAAGTCTATGGTATGGCAGAAGCTAGTCTGGCTGTTACTATTCCTGAAGAAGGACATAATAGAAGTGTATGTATTAACCGTCATAAAGCTCGTATTGGTCAAGAAGTGGAGTATATAGAAACGAAGGAGCCAAATGCAGCAGAGTTTGCCATAGTAGGAGAACCATTATATGAATTAGAAATATTGATTGTAGATGATGAAGACCACATCTTAGGGGAAAATTACATAGGCAATATAGTGATCAAGGGGAAAAATGTATTTGAGGGATATATGAATCATGATAGTTCCCCTTTTAATGAACAGGGCTTCTTTTGTACAGGAGATTTAGGACTTTTACGCAATGGAGAACTCATTGTAATGGGCAGAAAGAAGGATATTCTGTTTGTAAATGGTCAGAATTATTATGCTAGCGATATAGAAAATATGTTAACATTGGCGATCCCAGAGTTGTCTCAAGTCGTTGTGTGTGGTGTTCGCAATCCGTCATCGATCAGGGATGAAATTATAGTATTTGTACATAATCGAAAAGATGCCAAGGCATTTTTACCACTTGCCCATCAAGTGCAGGATATGGTATTAGAACGGGTTGGAATAGCTGCAGATTATGTAATTCCAATAAAAACGATACCGAAAACAACAAGTGGAAAGGTGCAACGTTTTCTTTTAATAGAGCGATTTGAGAATCATGAGTTTGATGAAGTTATCGCAATAGCTCCATATTCTTATCAGAGTATCAAGGAATCTGCAAAGAAGTCAGCATGGAACAAAACGGAGATTGAAAATCAAATCGTTGAAATTGCAAAAGAAGTATTCTCTATCCCTTCTTTGAAAGTAGACGATACGATTTCTCGGATGGGAGTTAGTTCGTTAACGTTGATTCGTTTCCAGGATGAAATAAATCAACGATTTCAAGTCGAAATCCCTATTGTAAGCCTTTTCAAAATGTCTACCCTGGAACAAATAATTAAGATGGTTGAGGAACAACTAAAGGCAGAGGATGTCAATGCATCCGAATTAACAGGGAATAAAGACATGTGGTATGAGCCGTTCCAGGTAACAGAAATACAAGGAGCCTATTTAGTTGGAAGACAAAATATTATGGAAATGGGTAATGTCTCCACACATGCCTATTATGAGTTTGAAACAGAATTAGATATTAAACGCTTAAACGATGCATTGAATCATGTTTTAGAGCGTCAGCTTATGCTGCGTACTATTTTTGATGATACAGGAATGCAAAAAGTTCGGCGTTCTAATTCTTCTTATGAGATTTGTATTGAAGATTTACAAGACTTGTCTTTAGAGGATCAACAAAAACGTATATTGGAAAAAAGAAATAGCAGGTCACATTTTGTTTTCCAACAAGATCATTGGCCATTATTTGAGTTGACTGCATTTATTCTTGGTGAGAAGAAAAATTATCTCTTCCTGGATATTGACTTATTAATTGCTGATGGAGGCAGTTTATTAATTTTAATACAAGAGATAATGGATTATTATGAGAAACCGAATATGGAGATTAAACCTTTAACATTCCAATTCTCAGATTATGTAAGGGCATTGGAGAGCTTTCGTGAATCTTCCGCCTATCAAAAAGCTCAAGACTATTGGCAAGCCAAAATAGAGGATTTTCCCTATGCACCTCAGCTACCATTAGTTTGTGAGCCAGAATTCATAGAGAAACCAATATTTCAGCGAATGGAGAAAAGTCTGACAACTGATCAATGGAATATTGTGAAGGGCCTGGCAACTCAGTACGGTGTAACACCATCTGTATTCTTATGTACAATTTATGCGGAAGTTTTGTGCAAATGGAGCAATCAATCCAGAATGGCACTTAATTTAACATTATTTAATCGACAGTCCTTTCATCCAGACGTAATGAAGTTGATTGGAGATTTTACATCAGTTTTATTGTTAGATATTGATTTATCTGTTCATCGTGCTTTTTGGGAGAAAGCATCTATGGTTCAAGATATATTATTTGAAGCAGTAGACCATCGTTTTTATAGTGGTGTTGATGTTATACGAAATATTGCAAGTAAGAGAGAAATGACTAGTAAAGCGATTATGCCAATTGTATTTACTAGTATGTTATTCGATAAATCGGAATTTGCAGATACGTTGACGAAATTAGGGAAAATTAAATACGGAATAAGCCAGACCCCTCAAGTATTTTTAGATTTCCAAGTCACGGAAAGAGACGGACAATTAATTATGACTTGGGATTATGCAAAAGATTTGTTTGATGAAGACATGATCAGTGCCATGTTTGAAACGTATCAACTTCGATTGCAGCAAGTTATAGACAATAAACTTTCATCTATGCCGCTGCCTGTAACACAGTATCAACTACTGCTTGATTACAATCGTACACAAGGAGATTATGAAGGGGATTTACTGCAAAGATTAATAGACCAGCAATGCCAGAAGACTCCCGATGCTATTGCAGTCAAATTAGGACAGGATACATTGACCTATGGCGAGTTGGCGAGAAAATCCAATCAGGTCGCTCGTTATTTAGCAGAACAAAACTATGCGCTCAATTCTTATATTGGAGTTTGGGCAGAGAGACGAATTGAGACCATTGTAAATATGGTAGCTATTTTAAAAGCCGGCCATGCTTATATTCCTGTTAATCCGGAACATCCTGAGGAAAGAATAAAATATATCGTGGAACATAGTGATATCAAGCTCATGATTCATCCGGATTTATATGAAACAGAGAACCTTTCCACCTATAACGATGGCGCCTTAGAACTGTTAGAAGGCTGCCAGCAGGATAGAGCCTATGCTATCTATACGTCAGGAAGCACTGGACATCCTAAGGGTGTTGTGATCACCCATGAAGCAGTAGTGAATACATTATTAGATATTAATGAGAAATTCCAAGTAAATAGCGAAGATAAAATCATTGCCCTATCATCGATGAGCTTTGATTTATCCGTCTATGATATTTTTGGAGCACTCATTAGCGGAGCTCAGTTAGTATTAATTCCAGATCTTTTAGATATGGCCAGTATTCATCAGATCATGATCGAAGAAGAAATCACGATATGGAATTCGGTTCCGGCAATTATGGATATATATCTAGAAAGCACAAAGCAAGACACGGTGCATAGCACTTCAGCAGAGCGCTTACGTATGGTGATGCTAAGTGGAGACTGGATTTCTCTTGGTTTGCCAGCGAAAATCAAAACAAGAATGCCAAAAGCACAAGTCATCGGGTTAGGTGGAGCAACGGAAGGCTCTATATGGTCCATATATTTCCCAATCACAGAAGTGAAGCCAGAGTGGAAAAGTATCCCTTACGGCTATCCGCTGAAAAATCAACAAATTTACGTACTGGATGAATGTGGGGAAGAATGCCCAGTAGGCGTACCAGGAGAACTGCATATTGGTGGAAAAGGAGTCGCCGTAGGTTATCTCAATGAAGAAGAGAAGACGAAGGCCGCCTTTATCAACCATAGATTAGGTTATCTGTACAAAACAGGTGATTATGGTGTCATGCGTCCGGAAGGATATGTAGACTTCCTGGGAAGAAAAGATAGTCAAGTTAAGATACGTGGACATCGTGTCGAACTAGGAGAAATAGAACACTGTATCAATCATTTGCCACATATTCACCAGTCCGTCGTCGCTGATTACAGTGATTCACATGGAGAGAAGCAATTGTGTGGGTATATTGTTGCAGATGAGACCGTAGAATTGGCAGAAATAAAAAGAGAGTTAGCCAAACATCTGCCTGATTATATGATCCCGGCACAATTCATACAGGTAGATGAGATTCCACTATCTGCAAATGGTAAAGTAGATCGTAAATTATTGCCGAACCCGGAACAGTTTATTGAAGAAACTAAGATGATAAGGGGTTATGAGGCACCAAAGACCCAGACGGAAAAATTGGTAGTAGAGGCATTTGAACATGTACTTGGTATGGAAAGAGTAAGTGTAAATGACAATTTCTTTGATTTGGGTGGAGATTCGATTAAGGCTATCCATATTCTAAACAAGATAAGAGAAGCTGGATACGATAGCTCTATGCGAAATCTTTTGATGGAGAGAACACCAAAGCTAATAGCCATGAATTTATCCACAAAAAAAGAAATTATGCCTGCGGAGCAAGGAGAAATAACTGGTGAAATTTCACTGACACCAATTCAAAACTACTTCTTCGCACAAAATATGATAGATCCTGAACATTTTAATGTATGCCAAGTGTTTAAGGTTCGTGAAAAACTAAATGATCTGGCACTACAAAAAGCTTTATCTGCGTTAGTGCAGCATCATGATATGTTGAGAGCTACGTACAAAGATAAGAAACAGGTTATAGGGAAAGTAGAAGATAAGAAATGGTACGGCTTTACAAAAATAGCATGTGAATCTGAAGAGATTCAGGAAAAAATTAAGACAACGAAAGTAAAGATGGATTTGGCGGAAGGACCATTATTGCAGGCTGTTTTATTTAGTACGCCGGAGCAAGATTATATGATGTTGCTAGCTCATCATATGATAATGGATGTGATTTCCTGGCGGATTTTAACTGAGGATTTGGAGAAGGGCTACTCTCAAGCTTTGAATCAAAAAGAGATAACATTACCAGCTAAAACCGTTTCCTTTAAAGTATGGAGCGAAGGATTAGCTTATTACAGCCAGAGTGAAAAGTTAAAGAGAAGGTTAGCTTACTGGTCAGAAATAGAAAATAAATTGGTTGATGGTAAGTTAAAAGAAGATGGAATTGATGATAAATTCGAACCAAAGACAGCCGTGGCATGTCTTAATGCCGCTATCACAGAAAAGTTATTAAAAGAAAGTGCACATGCTTATAATACAGAGATTAATGACTTGCTTATAGCAGCACTAGGACGTGCGGTAAACAAAGTAACAGGTCAGAGAACGCTTGCTATACAGATGGAAGGACATGGTCGTGAAGAAACAGTAGGCTCTTTTGATTTAGGTAGGACAATAGGATGGTTCACTAGTATATATCCCGTAGTTTTAGATGAGTTAGGCACTAATATTGCACAGGATATTCGAAATACGAAAGAGACACTACGACGCGTACCAGGACATGGAATTGATTATGGCATCATAAAGAATGCAGCCATGGGTAATCCAGAAGAAATGGATGTAGAAGTGGCACCAGATATATCATTTAATTATCTTGGAGAACTAGGAACAAAGAAAGAATCTGGCGATCTATATTTCGAGTTTTCACAATTAGGTTATGGACAGGATACGAATCCTCGTAATCAATTTGGACCATCCATTAACGTCATAGGTCATGTGCAAAAAGGTAGTTTATCTATGACAGTAACCTGCAACAGCAGTCGTTATTTGGCTGAGAGAATTGAGCAAATAGGAAAAGCATATGAAGAAGAACTGATAGCAGTCGCAGAACATTGCTCCCACGCACAGAAGAGTGAGTCAACGGCAAGTGATTTTGGTGAGAGCGTATGGAAAGATAGCGAATTTTGTTATGTACAGGAAGCTGTCGAAATCCGCGGCCAGGAAATTCAACGTATCTATCCATTGGCTCCTGTGCAAGAGGGAATGCTCTATGAGAAGCTTATGGATGAATCATCTACAAAATATGTTGTTCAGCAGACGTTGCGATTGGCAGATGTAGATGTAGAGAAGATGCACAAAGCTTTTAAGTATTTAGCAACACAGCATGATATTTTACGTACAAAAATCTGTTATCGGGGAGTAAGTGTACCAAGACAAGTTGTATTGAAAGAAAGAATGCCGGAATTTAATTATATGGAAGTAGATAATGAATCGGATTATCTTGATTTAAAGGAACAAGATGTAAAACGAGGATTTGATTTAGAAGAAGATACACTACTTCGTATGAATCTGATAAAAATAAACAACAGTGGTTATCGATTGATCATGACAAACCATCATATTATTTTAGATGGTTGGTGTTTGCCAATTTTGCGTAAAGAATTATTTAGTGCGTATATGGCAACAGATGAAGAACAATTAAAAACACCTAATCAGGCTGCTTCTAATAAAATGGGTAGCTATGAAAAGTTTGTCCATTATATAAATGAAAAAGATAAAGAGACGAGCCTTAAATATTGGGAAGACCTTCTTCAAGGATATGAGACAAGGGCTGATATTCTACCTTTAGGTCGTCCAGATGAAACAGAAGAAGAGAGTCAGAGCCAAGAGTTTAAGTTAAGCATAGAGGTAACTGAACAAGCAGAAGCGATATGTGCCCAATATGATGTAACATTGAACACGCTAGTAGAAGCTTGTTGGGGCGTTTTATTGGAAAAATACAACTCAACAAATGATGTTGTATTTGGAAAAGTTGTATCTGGTAGAAATGCAGAGATTGAAGGTATTGAAGAAATCGTTGGTTTATTTATCAATACAATACCCGTACGTATATCGACAACAAACGAAGACACCTTTGCCGATTTGTTGAAATCATTACAGAGCCAGGCAATTATTGCAAATGAACACGATTTTCTTCCCTTAGCAGAAATACAGAATCATACTTTATTAGGAAGAGATCTAATTGGAACATTATTCTTCTTTGAAGGCTATCAAGGAACAAGTATAAATATTGATGGCAAATTAAATGTGGAATCCGAATATTACCGCGAACAAATTGGGTATGACTTGGGAATGACAGCATTTAAGAGTGATCGTATCCATTTTAGAATTCTTTTCAGTACAAAGCTATATAACAAGGAACAAATAAACATTATTGGTTCCCATCTGCAAAGGCTTATGGAACAAGCAATTGCAGCACCACAGACGAAATTAATCGAATTAGGCATGACCAGTGAAGCAGAAGAAATGAAAGAATTAGTACAGTTTAACGCAACGGACAGCGACTATCCAAGAGACAAGACAATTGTACAATTATTTGAAGAACAAGTAGCAAGAACCCCCCATAATACAGCAGTTGTATGCGGGAATGAGCAATTGAGTTACGCTGAATTAAATGCTCGTGCCAATCAGCTTGCATTAAAGTTACGACGGGAATACCATGTCCAGCCTGATGATTTTGTTGCGATTATAGCAGAAAGAAGTTTGGAGATGGTGATCGGGTTATATGCCATCCTAAAGTCGGGTGCAGCATATGTACCCATTGACCCATTGTATCCAGAAGAACGTATCGAGTATATATTGGAAGATAGCCAGCCTAAAGCGGTTTTAATTGGTCATGGAAAGTATAATATTTCTCCTGAAAAGGTTGTTAACTTATATAGTGAAAGCAATTATGGAGAAGGTGCAGGGAATCTAGAACATGTAAATACTCCTCGTGATCTTATTTATCTGGTTTATACATCGGGTACAACAGGAAAACCAAAAGGGGTTATGGTAGCATCAGAATATAGTCAATCAGCAGATGTGGACACAAAGAGAATACCCATTACACGAGGGAGAATCTCTTTTAATGAAGACCACTTGTGCATTTGATGTTTTTGCCTGGGAAGTATTTTGGTGGATGTTAGCGGGTGGTAAACTTGTTATTTTGCAACAAGGAGAAGAAAGTCAAAGTGATAAGATCATCAAGGTAATTCAGGATTATAAAGTCAATGCAATCCAGTTCGTTCCTTCCATGTTCAATATGTTTCTAGAAGAATTAGATATGAGCAAAGAAAAAATAAATACTCTGCGTTATATCATTAATATTGGTGAGAAACTGAATGCGGAAAGTGTGAGACATTATAATCAATTAAGGGAAAAAGGACAAGTAAGAGCAGAACTACTGAATCTCTATGGTCCAGCAGAAACTACAGTTAATTCCAGTGGATATCATTGCCCAACATGCTTAGATGTAGATAAAATATTAATTGGTAAGCCTATTAGTAATACACAAATTTATATATTATCAAATGAAAAAATAGCCGGAATAGGTGTACCAGGGGAATTATGTATTGCAGGAGAAAGTGTGTCGCGTGGATACTTAAATCGTGAAGAATTAACAGCTCAGAAATTTATTAAAAATCCTTTTGGTTCAGGAATGATGTATAAAACAGGTGATCTGGCACGGTGGATACCGGATGGAAATATCGAGTACCTTGGCCGTATAGATGATCAAGTTAAGATAAGAGGTTTCAGAATCGAACCAGGAGAAATTGAAAGTACTTTGATGGAGCTCGAAGGAGTTAGTGGAGCAGCCGTTGTAGTACGACAAGACAAGCAAGGAGAAAAATATCTGTGTGCTTATGTAGTCGTTCATACAGAAATAGAAGAATTAGACGAAGATACAATCAAGAGTGAATTACGCAAGAAGTTACCAGACTATATGGTTCCTGTGTATATTATTCGAATTGACCAAATTCCATTAAGTCATAATGGAAAGCTGGACAAAGCGGCACTACCAGAACCAGAATACAAGCCTAAGGAATATGTAGCACCAATAAATAGAGAAGAGAAGTTAATAGTTGAAGCATTTGAGAAAGTCCTTGGAATAACAGGAATTAGTGTCAATGATAGCTTTTTTGACTTGGGTGGTCATTCACTGAAAGTTACATTATTGTGTAATGAATTAGAAAAGACAATCGGTATAAGACTGCAGCTTAGTGAAATATTTGCTTTATCTACACCAAAACGTATTGCAGAAAGAATTGGAAGCTTACAACAGGATCGTTTTTCGGAAATACCGAAAATAGCTGAAGCAGAGTTCTATCCTATGAGTTCTGTTCAAAAGCGACTTTATCTTCTCAATGAGATAGTAGGTCCTAGTACTTCCTATAACATTTCGAATGTCATAAAATACGAAAACACTCTGGATAAAGAGCAGTTACAGGGAGCATTAGATAAGCTCTTAGAGAGAGAAGAAGTATTAAGAACCAGCTTCCATCTTATTAATGGAGAGCCAGTTCAAGTGATTCAACCAGATGCGAGAGTAGTATTGGAATACAAAGAAGCAGATACACTAGATATTCAAGATGAATATGATCGTTTTGTTTGCCCATTTAATTTATTCAAAGCACCTTTGATGCGGGTTAAGTTATTACAGACACCACAAGCTTCATACTTGATGCTGGATATTCATCATATTGTTTCTGATGGAGAAAGTCTGCCTATTATGATGAACTGGATAAGCGAGTTATATGAAGGAAATACTTTACCAATCCCAAGGCTTCATTATAAAGATTTCTCTGCTTGGCAAATGACTCAGGATATTACGAAGCAGGCGGCATATTGGAAAAACGAGTTCTTAGGCGAAATTCCAATACTTAATTTGAATACAGATTTCCAACGTCCTAAGAAAAAGAGCTTCAATGGTGCCGACGTAAAAACTAAGATTGAAGAACCAGTTTTTATGGAAATAAAAGAATTAGCGAAGAAGCATGGTGCTACGGAATTCATGACTATGTTATCAACCTTTATGATTCTATTGAGCAAATACAGTCAACAGGAAGAAATTGTAGTCGGAACTCCTGTATCAGGTAGAACCCACGTTGATACACAAGAAATGCTGGGGATGTTTGTAAACTCCTTGGCTATCAAAGGAAAAGTGAAACAAGAGGAGAGTTTTGAACAAGTATTGCTTGGAGTAAAAGAAAAATGTCTTCGTGCGTACGATAATCAGGACTTTCAATATGAAGACTTGGTTGAGGCAGTAGATGTAAAGAGAGATTTATCAAGAAATCCATTATTTGATGTAATGTTCATGATGCCAGAGAGTGAAATTATGTCTGGTTCAAAGAGCATTGTGAGTGGAACATGGGTACCAATGGAAGGAAAAGTAGCTAAGTTTGATCTGAATTTAATGGTAATACACACATCAGAGGGTTATGTGGTCAACTTAGAGTATTCTACAGATTTATTTAAACAGGAAACGATAAAGCAAATGCTGGATGATTATGTTTTATTACTATCAGAAGTTATAAAACATCCAGAAGAGCGTTTGCAAGAGCTACTTAAGAAAGAGGATGTTAAGAAAGAGGAGAAAGATTCGACCCAAGCAGAGCTTGATCATCGTGCCAATCATCTGGCACAGCAAGTTTCAGATTTGATGCGGGCATTGCAGCAAAGAGATCAAGCTTATTGGAAGGCAAAAGTAGACAATTTCCCGCATGCACCTCAGTTACCACTTCTTCCAAATGGGAATGCTGTAAACAACGCAACAGTAAAACGTTTAGAAACGAGAATTGCTGCGACAGACTGGGCGATTGTGAGAAACAAGGCTTTGGATAACAAAATTGCACCATCTGTGTTATTGTGCACAATATATGCGGAAGTTCTATTTAAATGGAGCAATCAATCCAATATGGCACTTAGCTTAAATCTGTTTAGTAATCAGCCTTTTCATCAAGATGGAATGTCTCTGATGGGGGATTTCGTATCGAAATTGTTGTTAGATATCGATTTATCATCTCATAGACCATTTTGGGAAAGAACTACTGAGATTCAGAATCGGTTATTTGAAGCGTTAGACCACAGATTTTACAGTGGGGTTGATTTCCTGCGTGATCTGGCTGAACACCGTGGTCAAGAAGGTCAAGCTATAATGCCAATTGTATTTACGAGTATGCTTCGTGACGAAGTAGATTTTTTCAATGCCAATATAGGTAGTAGGGGAGAATTGAAATACGGAATAAATCAGACCCCTGAAGTGTTTTTGGACTTCCAAGTTGCGGAAAGCGACGGACAATTAATTGTGACTTGGGATTATGCAAAAGATTTGTTTGATGAAGACATGATCAGTGCCATGTTTGAAACGTATCAACTTCGATTACAGCAAGTTATAGACAATAAACTTTCATCTATGCCGCTGCCTGTAACACAGTATCAACTACTGCTTGATTACAATCGTACACAAGGAGATTATGAAGGGGATTTACTGCAAAGATTAATAGACCAGCAATGCCAGAAGACTCCCGATGCTATTGCAGTCAAATTAGGACAGGATACATTGACCTATGGCGAGTTGGCGAGAAAATCCAATCAGGTCGCTCGTTATTTAGCAGAACAAAACTATGCGCTCAATTCTTATATTGGAGTTTGGGCAGAGAGACGAATTGAGACCATTGTAAATATGGTAGCTATTTTAAAAGCCGGCCATGCTTATATTCCTGTTAATCCGGAACATCCTGAGGAAAGAATAAAATATATCGTGGAACATAGTGATATCAAGCTCATGATTCATCCGGATTTATATGAAACAGAGAACCTTTCCACCTATAACGATGGCGCCTTAGAACTGTTAGAAGGCTGCCAGCAGGATAGAGCCTATGCTATCTATACGTCAGGAAGCACTGGACATCCTAAGGGTGTTGTGATCACCCATGAAGCAGTAGTGAATACATTATTAGATATTAATGAGAAATTCCAAGTAAATAGCGAAGATAAAATCATTGCCCTATCATCGATGAGCTTTGATTTATCCGTCTATGATATTTTTGGAGCACTCATTAGCGGAGCTCAGTTAGTATTAATTCCAGATCTTTTAGATATGGCCAGTATTCATCAGATCATGATCGAAGAAGAAATCACGATATGGAATTCGGTTCCGGCAATTATGGATATATATCTAGAAAGCACAAAGCAAGACACGGTGCATAGCACTTCAGCAGAGCGCTTACGTATGGTGATGCTAAGTGGAGACTGGATTTCTCTTGGTTTGCCAGCGAAAATCAAAACAAGAATGCCAAAAGCACAAGTCATCGGGTTAGGTGGAGCAACGGAAGGCTCTATATGGTCCATATATTTCCCAATCACAGAAGTGAAGCCAGAGTGGAAAAGTATCCCTTACGGCTATCCGCTGAAAAATCAACAAATTTACGTACTGGATGAATGTGGGGAAGAATGCCCAGTAGGCGTACCAGGAGAACTGCATATTGGTGGAAAAGGAGTCGCCGTAGGTTATCTCAATGAAGAAGAGAAGACGAAGGCCGCCTTTATCAACCATAGATTAGGTTATCTGTACAAAACAGGTGATTATGGTGTCATGCGTCCGGAAGGATATGTAGACTTCCTGGGAAGAAAAGATAGTCAAGTTAAGATACGTGGACATCGTGTCGAACTAGGAGAAATAGAACACTGTATCAATCATTTGCCACATATTCACCAGTCCGTCGTCGCTGATTACAGTGATTCACATGGAGAGAAGCAATTGTGTGGGTATATTGTTGCAGATGAGACCGTAGAATTGGCAGAAATAAAAAGAGAGTTAGCCAAACATCTGCCTGATTATATGATCCCGGCACAATTCATACAGGTAGATGAGATTCCACTATCTGCAAATGGTAAAGTAGATCGTAAATTATTGCCGAACCCGGAACAGTTTATTGAAGAAACTAAGATGATAAGGGGTTATGAGGCACCAAAGACCCAGACGGAAAAATTGGTAGTAGAGGCATTTGAACATGTACTTGGTATGGAAAGAGTAAGTGTAAATGACAATTTCTTTGATTTGGGTGGATACTCGCTTAATGTAATCCGGCTGTGTAATGAATTAGAGAAGAGCACAGGGGTAAGGTTACCACTTAGAGAAATTTTTGATTTAGTTACACCAAAAAATATTGCAGAACAAATAAAAAACTCAAAGGAGAATACGTTTGAAGAAATACCAGAAATAGCAGAAGCAGAAAGCTATTCTATAAGTTCAGCTCAAAAGAGACTTTATCTTTTGGACCAACTAACAGGCCCTGGTATAACTTATAATATTCCTTTAGTAATCAAGCTTAAAGTTAAACCAGACAATGAGCGACTTCAGAGGGCATTGGATCAATTAGTAGAGCATGAGGAAATTTTAAGGACAAGTTTCCATATCGTGAATGGTGAACCAATTCAAAAAATTTCTTCAGATGCAAGAATTGTGCTGGAGCACAGTGAAGTAAAGACAGCAGATTCACAGTATATCCAAGATGAATATAATACTTTCGTCCAACCATTTGACCTGTCAAAATCACCACTAATGCGTGCAAAAATACTGAATACTCCAAGTGATTCATATTTATTCCTGGATATTCACCATATTTTATGTGATGCAGGAAGCATGCCAGTTATGCTTTACAAAATACAAGAGTTATATGAAGGAAGAGAATTGTTAACACCACGAGTACAGTATAAAGACTTTTCTGCTTGGCAAAATGCTAGAGATATCACAGAACAGGCAGCGTACTGGAAGAAAGAATTCTCCGGTGATATACCAGTCCTGGATTTAATCATGGATTATCCACGCCCTCATAAACAAAGCTTTAGAGGTGCTAATTTCCGAACACAGGTAGAAGAAAAAACGAGTATTAAAGTAAAAGAGTTAGCGAAGAAGTATGGTGCAACGGAGTTTATGGTGTTGTTATCCACCTTTTTCTCTATGTTAGGAAAATACAGTCGACAGGAAGAAATTATAGTAGGAACGCCAATATCGGGCCGAAACCATACGGATACCCAAAATATGTTGGGCATGTTTGTAAACACTCTGGCAATCAAAGGGAATGTGTGCGCTGATGATACATTTGAGGATGTATTATTACGTACAAAAGAGAAATGTTTACAGGCATACGATAACAAGGATTATCAGTTCGAGGATTTAGTTGAAGCAGTGGGAGTAAAGAGAGATTTCTCAAGAAACCCAGTATTTGATGTGATGTTTGTATTGCAGGACGATGAGAGAGAGAGTTATTCGGATCGTATTCATATTGGAACAAGGGAATCCGTTGAAGGTAGTATTTCTAAATTTGATCTTACCTTAACCATGATAAGTGATTCAGAAGGCTATAAGATTGATTTTGAATATTCTACAGACTTATTCAAACCAGAAACGATCGAGTACATGGCAAAACACTTCTTAACATTAATTGAAGGAGTTTTAATGTCTCCGGAAAAGAAGCTGCAGGAGATTGCCATGGTAGATCTGTACGAAGAAGCAAAAATATTGGATGAGTTCAATATGACGGATGCAGAATTCCCTCAAAATATGACGATTGTGCAGTTACTTGAAGAGCAGGCCGCCAGAATACCTAATAGTATAGCCATCACATTTAATGGACAACAGATGACCTATGCACAATTAAATGAACGGGCGAATGCTCTGGCAAGAAAGCTTCGAGAGGACTATAACATTCAACCCAATGACTTTGTGGTGATCTCAACAGAGAAGTGTTTGGAGATGGTGGTGGGTATATACGCTATTTTAAAGGCTGGAGCAGCTTACGTACCGGTTGATCCATCTTATCCAGAGGAAAGAATTAATTATATCATTAATGACTGTAAACCAAAGGTCGTATTATGCAGTACAAAAGAACCTGAAGTTGACATTCCTGTCATGCATCTTCATGATGAGGCAAATTATCAAATGGAATGCAGTAACCTTGTTCATGTAAATCACTCAAGTGATTTGATGTATGTTATTTATACCTCAGGTACGACGGGCCGGCCAAAAGGTGTTATGGTTCAGCATGTAAATGTAGTGCGATTACTCAAGAATGACAAGTTTAAGCTTGATTTATATGAAAATGATATTTGGGTTCAATTCCATTCTTATTGTTTTGATGTTTCGGTTTGGGAAATATTCGGAAGTCTATTGAATGGAGCAAAGCTTGTAATACCTTCTGAGGATACAGTAAAAGATGGATATGCCTTCGGAGAGCTGCTCCAAAAAGAAGCGGTAACCATCTTATGCCAGGTACCTTCACCATTCTATGCGTTGATCGATGCAACGACAGGACAAACCATAAATAGTTTACGATATGTTATTTTTGCAGGGGAGGCACTTTATCCAGCACATTTGAAGAAATGGCATGAGAACAATAGACATTGTCGTCTGGTTAATATGTACGGGCCAACAGAAACCACGGTATACGCTACTTATCGCGATATTGATGCTGAAGCCATCGAGAGAGGAATTAGCGATATAGGAATGCCACTTCCAACATTAAAGATTTATATATTAAATGGAAATGAACTTTGTGGAATTGGAGTTCCGGGTGAGGTATGTATAACAGGTGAGGGTGTATCTCAAGGATATTTAAATCGACAAGACCTGACAGACGAGAAGTTTGTACACAACCCATTTGGATCCGGAAAGATGTATCGGACAGGTGATTTGGCACGTTGGTTACCTAACGGAAACATTGAATATATTGGACGGATGGATGACCAAGCAAAAATCAGAGGATATCGTATTGAACCACGAGAAGTAGAAAGCCGTTTATTGGAGCTTGAAGGCATAAATGAAGCTGTAGTCATAGTGCGAGAAGACAAAAGGAATGAGAAATTCCTGTGTGCCTATGTAATAACTGAGACAGAAATAGAAGAAAAGGACGTTAAGATCAAGTTAAGTAAAGTATTACCAGATTACATGGTGCCTGCACATATTATTTCGGTTGATGCGATTCCACTTACAAGTAATGGGAAACTTGACAAAGCCTCATTACCACAGCCGCAGTATAAGTCAAAGGAATATATTGCACCACGAAATGAATATGAAACTCTGATCGTGCAGGCATTTGAGAACATTCTAGATATTGAAAAAGTCAGTGTAACTGATAGCTTCTTTGATCTAGGGGGATCGTCACTGAAAGCAGTGCTCTTGTGCAATGAATTGGAGAAGGCCATAGGAGTAAGATTGTCAATTAGAGATGTTTTTACTTTTGGTACGCCCGAGCAGATAGCGGGAAATATCGAGTCGATTGAGAGCGAGATGTTTGTGGCAATGGAACAAGCTTCAGCAGCTGAATACTACCCTACAAGTTCAGCTCAGAAACGACTCTATCTTCTGGACGAGATGACCGGACCTAATATTAACTACAACGTATCGGACGTTTATGCTTATGAAGAACCGCTAGATAAAGAAAGATTACAGAAGGCTTTGGATAAGCTGTTAAAGCAAGAAGAAATCTTGCGAACTAGTTTCCATGTTGTGGACGGTGAGCCTATTCAAACGATTTCTCCAGACGCAAGGGTTTTAATAGACTACAGCGAAGTGGACGAAATAGATATACAAACAGAATACGATAAATTTATACAACCGTTTGTTTTATCCGAAGCACCGTTGATGCGTGTGAAATTAATGAAGACAACAACGGCCTCCTATCTATTTGTTGATATTCATCACATTATATGTGATGGAGAAAGCCTGCCAGTTATACTGCAACAAGTGAACGAATTTTATGAAAATGATGGAACTGATCATGAATAAGAGGAGAACTTATGAATAAAAATTCTAACCGTGTTCAATATAAAGATTTCAGTGTATGGCAGAATTTTTATGACATCTCAAAACAGGAAGAGTATTGGAAGAGGGAATTCGCTGGTGAAATTGCTAGGGTGGATTTGAAGACGGATTTCCTCCGTCCTCAAATCCAGTCTTTCAGGGGAGACAATGTTGTAGCAAAGGTAAAGGAGCCATTAAGCTCAGGGGTTAAAAATCTAGCCCTAAAGCATGGTGCTACTGAATTTATGGTTACCCTATCTGTGTTCATTTTATTATTAGCTAAATATAGTCGCCAAAAGGATATTATTGTAGGAACTACCGTGTCAGGCCGAGTTCATGCAGATACTAAGGGTATGTTGGGGATGTTTGTCAATACTCTGGTGATCAAGGGAGAAGTTAGTCCGGATGAGACCTTTGAGCATTTGATATTAGCTGTGAAGGAGAAGTGTCTGCAGGCTTATGATAACCAAGAATACCAATTTGAAGATTTAGTTGAAGCCGTAGAGAAGAAAAGAGATCTCTCAAGAAATCCAATTTTTGATTTTATGTTCGGATTAAAAGAAAAGAAAAAACCGACGGAAATGCAAGGCCTATTGGGCGGAAAAAGTGCATTCATTAAAAGAAATGTCTCAAAGTTTGACTTATCCGTTCTGGTTGAATGTATGCCAGAAGGGTATGAGATAGATTTTGAGTATTGCACAGATTTATTCAAACAAGAAACGATTGAATATATGGCAAGGCATTATGTAACGCTGCTTGAGGAAGCCATAACACATCCAGGCAAAAAACTTAAAGATCTGCATATGCTTGATCTCAGAGAACAAGAGAAGATCTTGGTTGATTTCAATGCAACGAATGTAGAATACTCTCGAGAACAAACAGCTGTCAGCTTATTTGAGAATCAGGTAGAGAAAACAGCAGGAAATATTGCACTTAAATTTGATGATAATAAGATGACATATGCCGAGCTGAATGAAAGAGCAAATCAGTTGGCGCGAACTCTTCGGGATTTAGGAGTGGCTCCAAACGATCTAGTGGCTCTAGTGACAGAACGCAGCATGGAAATGATTGTAGGGATATTAGCCATCATCAAGGCAGGGGGAGCTTATGTACCCATCAATCCTGAATATCCAGATAATAGAATTCACTATATGCTGGAGGACAGTAGTCCAAAGATTGTATTGACGTATAAGAATAAGCTGCCAGGGAAGGTAGAGATACCAGTATTAGATTTAGAAGATGAGAATAATTATGCTAATGAAACGGACAATCTTTTGCACGTTAACAGGTCTAATGATTTAGTGTATTGTATCTACACCTCGGGTACAACTGGAAATCCTAAAGGAGTTTTAATTGAACATCGAAATGTGGTCAATATGTGGGTCACATATCAGGAGACATTTGCACTAAGCGACAAGGATACGGTGCTGCAATTTGCAAATATATCTTTTGACCAAGCGGTGGGAGATATCTTCCCTGCACTATGCAATGGTGCGGCATTATGCATTGTACCAAAACATTTAACCTATGATATGGAGCAACTACAAAAATATATCGATCGAAATAATGTTACAACAGCTTCATTGACACCTAAGTTAATAGACGGGTTGTGTGTTGACGCATTACCGACGCTTCGTTTGCTGGAGTCAGGTGGAGAGGCAGGTAGTCTAGAAAGCTTAAAAAAATGGGCGGAAAGAGTAGAAGTGCTTAACACATATGGGCCTACGGAGTCTACTGTAAATGCAACTAGTTTTAGAGTGAATACAGACTCTACTTCAATTTCCATTGGACGTCCGATTGCAAATACAAAGGTATATCTTCTAAATGAAATGGAGCTATGCGGGATTGGAATACCTGGTGAGTTGTGTATTGCAGGAGATGGTTTAGCAAGAGGTTATTTAAATCAGCCAGAATTGACAGATAAGAAGTTTATTAAGAATCCCTTCGGTGAAGGAAAACTGTACCGTACAGGAGATTTAGCACGTTGGCAGCCAGATGGAAATATAGAGTATTTAGGTCGAATAGATGAACAAGTGAAAGTCCGTGGTTACAGGATAGAGTTAGGTGAAATTGAAAGTGTATTAAGAAAGCAGAGTAATATTGCAGATGCTGTCGTTATTGTAAAAGAAGTTGGAAATGATGACATTCTCTGTGCATATCTCATTGCAGAAAAGGGGCAGGAACTAAGTATACCCCAAATTAAAGAAGCGGTAAGAGAAGAAGTAACAGAGTATATGATTCCTGCCTTTATGATCCAGATCGATGAATTTCCAATAACCATAAATGGGAAGCTGGATAAAACTAGGCTGCCAGAGCCAGATATGTTAGAAAGTTTGAACTACGTACCACCAAGTAATAAGACGGAGCAGGCAATCGTAGATGTATTTGGGGAAATTCTAGGAATATCTCCAGTCGGCATAGAGGATAGTTTCTTTGAACTGGGAGGACATTCGTTAAAAGCGACGGCAGCCATTAATGCCATCGAGAAGAAGACAGGGATTCGTTTGCCAGTCAAAGATATATTTAGTTCACCAACTCCTGTCATGTTGGCGAGAAAGATTGAGGCCGCGGGAGAAGGCGAATATAGTCCAATACCACAAGCAGAACAGAGAGAAGCTTATCCAGCATCCTCTACACAGAAACGATTGTTTATTCTGGATCAGATGGAAGGCAACAGTACTGCATATAACATGGCGTCAGCGCTAGAAGTAACGGGTAACCTTGATTTAGAAAAAATACAACAAGCCATAGATCGTCTGATTAAGCGTCATGAGTCGCTGCGAACAAGTTTTGTAATGACCGAAGAAGGAGCATATCAAGTCATTGCAGACGAGGTATTCTACCAAGTGGAATATGAAGAGACCGACAGCTACAGTGACGCTGACAGGGAACAATTTGTACGCCCGTTTGACATCGGAACAGCACCGCTCATGCGTTTTAAAGTAGTCAAAGAAAGAAATCAGAACAACTATATTTTACTATTTGATATGCACCATATTATTTCCGATCATCAGACGCTAAATATATTAATCGAAGATTTCTCACGATTGTATAACGGTGAAGAATTACAACCACTTGAAATCCAATACAAGGATTATAGTGAATGGATGCGTGGCAGAAACCTGGAGAGTCAGAGAAACTATTGGAAAGAAGTATTCAAAGAAGAGGCACCGGTTTTGGATTTGGTGACGGACTATCCACGTCCCAAAATCCAAAGTTACAAAGGAGCCCAAGTGTCTGTTCAGCTTAGCCAAGAGCAGAAAGCTGGCATTCAAAATATAAATAAACAACAGGGAACGACAGATTACATGACCTTACTGGCTGTATTTATGATAGAACTGCATAAATACAGCAGGCAACAAGATATCGTGGTAGGAACACCCATCTCAGGCCGAGTGCATCAGGACACCGAGACAATAGCCGGCATGTTTGTCAATACGCTGGCAATGAGAGGGTATCCAAGGGCTGAAAAAACGTTCTTAGAATTTTTAAGCGAGATCAAAGAGTTGGCATTGAATGCATATGAGAATCAAGAATACCCGTTTGAAGAATTGGTAGAGGAAGTAGAAGTACGCCGTGATCTGTCACGCAATCCGCTGTTTGACGTGATGTTTACCATGCAGAATAACGAGGAAATCCATCTTACGATGGGCGAAGCACAGGTAGAGATGCTGGGCATTCCTTTCATTGATGCCAAATTTGATTTGGATTTACAAGCTACAGCGTATGAAGAGGGGTACGCTTTAGATCTGGTATATTGCAGTGATTTATTTACCGAGACTTCAGCACAGGTCATACTGGAGCATTTTAAGGTGTTGCTGGACAGGGTGATTGCTAACCCTGAAATGAAATTGTCTGAACTCCACATGGTCAGTGAGGTAGAGCAACAAAGAATACTAACGGTTTTCAATAATACCCATACGGAGTATGCACAGCATCATACGGCAGTGGAACGATTCGAGAAACATGCGGAACAGACACCCGAGAAGACGGTAATCGAATACGAAACGGGAGTACTTCGTTATGGAGAAGTCAACCGCAAGGCCAATGCATTGGCATGGGAACTGATTTCGTTAGGTATTCAGCCCAATGATCGAGTGGCCATCATGACTACCCTGGAAGCGGAAACGATCATTGGCATTTTGGGCGTGCTAAAGAGTGGAGCCGCCTATGTCCCGATTGATCCAGCAACACCGAAGGAACGAATAGAGCATATCTTAAACGATGCAGCACCCAAGGTCATTTTAACAAGAGAGAAGACTATGGAAACGGAAGTCCCATTCATCTCGATGAATCTTGAAGATCTGGGTGAGAAGGAGACAAATCCAGCGTGTGCTGTTGAAAAAAGTGACATAGCCTATGTGATTTACACATCAGGAACGACAGGAAAGCCCAAAGGTGTGGCGGTGACACGAGGCAATCTGGATCATTACTTGTCGTATGCAGATCAAGAATACCAGAAGGAAGCTTGTACGACGGTATTAATTACAAGCTTAAGTTTCGACCTTTCCGTAACGTCCTTGTTCTTACCGCTGATTAGTGGTGGATCTCTTCTATTAAAGGGAGGAGACGCGGAGGAAAGGCTGCGTGCAGCATTAAAAGATAACAGGGTAACCTTCCTTAAACTTACCCCTTCCCATCTAAAAATGCTGGAAACCTATGCAGACGGCGTAGATGTCCCAAATTTAGAAGTGCTAATTGTCGGTGGAGAGGAGTTCACCACAGATACGGCGTGGAAAACGCAGAAGCTATTAGGAGACAGGGTCAAGATTCATAACGAATATGGCCCTACAGAGACTACCGTAGGATGCTGTGACTATGTCTATTCCAGCGAAAAAGATAAGGGTTTAAGTGTAGGAATCGGACATCCCATTGCCAATATGCAGCTCTATATACTGAATGAGATGGAGTTATGTGGTGTAGGCGTTCCTGGTGAGCTATGCATCGCAGGAGACGGAGTAGCCAAAGGCTATCTAAACCAGCCTGAATTAACAGCGGAGAAGTTTATCGACAATCCATATGGCGAAGGGAAGTTATACCGCTCTGGAGATTTGGCGAGATGGCTGCCTAACGGAGAGATGGAATACCTGGGAAGAATAGATGAACAGGTTAAAATCCGAGGATATCGGATCGAGTTGTACGAGATCGAGAGCGTTCTAAGGAATCAGCCGGGTATATCAAATGCGGCAGTCATTGCGTTGGAAACGAGAGGTGGCAAGAGCTTATGCGCATACCTAGTAGCGACAGACGGAACTCAGCAACTGGACATTTCTAAAATCAGGGGTGGGCTGAGAAAAGAACTGCCGGATTATATGATACCAGCATTCATGATGCAGATTGAGACAATACCACTGAACCAGAACGGGAAGCTGGACAGGAAAGCATTGCCTGAACCGGATGTTTTGGCGGGACGTGAATATATAGCACCTAGAACTAAAAAAGAGCAAGCAGTAGTCGAGGTATACGAAGAGATTCTGGGCGTGTCACCCATCAGCATTGAAGACAGCTTCTTTGAACTGGGAGGAGACTCAATCAAAGCAATTAGGGTGGTTTCAAAGTTGCGGCAACAAGGCTATGAACTTTCTGTTGCGGATTTAATGAATCAACAGACAGCAAGGCTGATCTGTGAAAATATGAAGGTGAGCAAAGTAAGTCAAGTGTATGAACAAGGAGAAGTCAATGGGGAAATTCCATTAATTCCGATACAACATGAATTTTTCAGCAAGAATCATGCGGTTTCAGGTCATTTCAATCAAGCGTTAATGTTAAAAAGTAAGGAAAGGTTTTATGTACCTTACTTGAAAGAGGCAATTGCTGAGGTCGTTAAACATCATGATGTGCTGAGGAATGTGTACCACGGACAGCGTCAAATCACGCTACCGATAGAAAAAAGCAAGTTGTACGACTGGTACGAGAATGATTATACCAACACAGAAGATGTAGCGAAAGAGATAAAGTGTGCAAGTAACAAAATACAGGCAAGCATAGATCTTGCGGAAGGCCCTCTGGTGAAAATAGGGTTGTTCCATACAGATAGTAGTGATCATTTACTGATCTGTGTACACCATCTGGTAATAGATGGAGTGTCATGGAGGATTATACTGGCAGATTTGTTTACCGGATATCGGCAGATGCAGGAAACGGGGAAAATCACATTGCCAAAGAAAACTGCTTCGTTCAAAGACTGGGCGGAGGCTCTGACGCAATATGCTGAGAGTGAAACACTCTTGGATGAGGCTGAATATTGGGGGAATATAGCAAAAAAATCGGAGAACACCGAGGCACTGAGCATTGGAACAGCGAGTGGCCGATACAAAACCAAAGTAGTGGAAATTAATTCTGAAACGACGAGGAAGTTGCTGTTTGAAGCAGGGAAGACATACGGAACAGAAATAAATGACTTACTATTGGCATCACTGGCAGTTGCGGTAAATCGATGGAAAAACACAAAACAGATAACCATAGAAATGGAAGGGCACGGTAGAGAGGCAATAGATAAAGAGATAGCCATAGACCGCACGGTTGGATGGTTTACGAGTGTATATTATGTGGTCTTGAAGACAGGGGCAACGGTAGAAGAAACAATCATTGAGACAAAAGAAGCCTTGCGTCAGGTTCCAAACCACGGACTTGGATATGGGGTATTGAAACATCTGGGTAACAAGGAAATACTTAGTATGAGTGCGGAAATAATGTTCAATTATCTCGGAGCACTGGATAACGAACTTGATAGCTATGAAGGTATATCAATGTCGGAAATGTCATTAGGCCGAAATATATCTGAAAAAAATTCAGAAAAAACAGGACTGTCTCTGAATGGAGCTATTTTGAATGGGCGATTAAGATTTGATTTGACATATGATATGGGACTGTATGCAGAAGAAGACGTTCAGGCATTTGTGTTGGCTTATGAAAGAGCGATTACGGATGTTGTCGAGACGAGTTTATCAAAACAAGGTGTGGTAAAAACACCATCGGATTATGGAATACCCGATATGTCATATAGGGAATTGAAAGAACTTGCGGTGACTGGTGAAATTGAAAAAATATACGGAATGACGCCACTACAGGAAGGAATTTTATTCCATAAATTGGTTGATAAAAGTGCGACAAGCTATGTGCTGCAGACAGTACTTAATATCCATAAAAATCTCAATATGGAAAATATGAGGACAAGTCTTGATATTCTAGCAGGAAAATATGAGGTATTGCGGACGAAAATATTGACAGATAGGGCTGAAAGGCCTTTGCAGGTAGTCGTACGGGATCGGCCCATAGAACTCCGTGAAATCAATGTTTACAGTCTGGAAGAAAAAGAAGTGTTAAAGAAGGCGGATATCGCACGCGGGTTTGATTTAACAGAAGATAGCTTACTGCGGCTTACAGTTTTGCGTATGGGGGAAAACCAATGTACGCTTTTGTGGACAAAACATCACATCATTATGGATGGATGGTGTACGTCACTACTGTTTCGGGACTTTATCAAGTATTACGAGCTGATAAACGGTGGTGCCAGCAGGGTACAGATGGAAAAGCTGTTGGAAGCAGAAAAGAAACAAATTTTACCATACAGCGAGTATATCAGATGGTTTGAGAAACAAAACAAAAAAGAAGCTCTTATGTATTGGAACAGGTTGCTGGAAGATTACAACTCCGTGATAACAGTCCCACCGTTGGGAATCGAGAATAATCAAGAAGCTGAATCTCGACTTGAGGAATTGGCGGTGTCGGGAGAAACAACAAAGGCGATAGAGAAAATGGCTAGTCAACTGAATGTAACGGTAAGTACTGTGGTTGAGGCGGCATGGGGGCTGTTGTTACAGAAATATAATGGAAGCAGAGACGTTGTTTTTGGTAAGGTTGTCTCGGGAAGGAACGCTAATCTACTAGGGATTGATCAAGCGGTAGGGTTGTTCATTAATACAATTCCTTCGCGTATAACGAGTAAGGATGGGCAAACAGTGAGCGAACTACTCAAGGGGATGCAGGCACAGGCAATCAAGAGCATGAAATACGAGTACAGTTCACTGACAGAAATGCAGAGCAGTAGTAGGATTGGAAACAATTTGATACAAACGCTGTTTGTATTCGAGAATTATTATGTTGACAAATCGGCATATGACGGAATATCTGGATTTAATATAGAACTGGAGAGTGAAAGGGAGGAGGTCAATTATGATATATCCATGACTGCGTTTATACAGGGAACTTTACAACTTGCTGTAATGTATAATTCGGGGAAATATGCATTAGACGAGGTAAGATGCCTTCTTGTTCGGATGTCGACTTTGCTTAAAATAATGGCAGCTAACCCCGAAATGAAATTGTCTGATTTAAACATGGTCAGTGAGGAAGAACAACAAAGAATACTAACGGTTTTCAATAATACCCATACGGAGTATGCACAGCATCATACGGCAGTGGAACGATTCGAGAAACATGCGGAACAGACACCCGAGAAGACGGTAATCGAATACGAAACGGGAGTACTTCGTTATGGAGAAGTCAACCGCAAGGCCAATGCATTGGCATGGGAACTGATTTCGTTAGGTATTCAGCCCAATGATCGAGTGGCCATCATGACTACCCTGGAAGCGGAAACGATCATTGGCATTTTGGGCGTGCTAAAGAGTGGAGCCGCCTATGTCCCGATTGATCCAGCAACACCGAAGGAACGAATAGAGCATATCTTAAACGATGCAGCACCCAAGGTCATTTTAACAAGAGAGAAGACTATGGAAACGGAAGTCCCATTCATCTCGATGAATCTTGAAGATCTGGGTGAGAAGGAGACAAATCCAGCGTGTGCTGTTGAAAAAAGTGACATAGCCTATGTGATTTACACATCAGGAACGACAGGAAAGCCCAAAGGTGTGGCGGTGACACGAGGCAATCTGGATCATTACTTGTCGTATGCAGATCAAGAATACCAGAAGGAAGCTTGTACGACGGTATTAATTACAAGCTTAAGTTTCGACCTTTCCGTAACGTCCTTGTTCTTACCGCTGATTAGTGGTGGATCTCTTCTATTAAAGGGAGGAGACGCGGAGGAAAGGCTGCGTGCAGCATTAAAAGATAACAGGGTAACCTTCCTGAAGCTTACCCCTTCTCATTTAAAGATGCTGGAAACCTATGCAGACGGCGTAGATGTACCGAATTTAGAAACACTGATTGTCGGTGGAGAAGAGTTAACAACAGATACTGCATGGAAAACGCAGAAGCTATTGGGAGACAGCGTAAAGATTCATAACGAATATGGCCCTACAGAGACTACCGTAGGATGCTGTGACTATGTCTATTCCAGCGAAAAAGATAAGGGTTTAAGTGTAGGAATCGGACATCCCATTGCCAATATACAGCTATATATACTGAATGAGATGGAGTTATGTGGCGTAGGGATTCCTGGTGAGCTATGCATCGCAGGAGACGGAGTAGCCAAAGGATATCTAAACCAGCCTGAATTAACAGCGCAGAAGTTTATCGACAATCCCTATGGAGAGGGGAAGTTATACCGCTCCGGAGATTTGGCGAGATGGCTGCCTAACGGGGATATAGAATACCTGGGAAGAATAGATGAGCAGGTTAAAATCCGAGGATATCGGATAGAGTTGTACGAGATAGAGAGCGTTCTAAGGAATCAGCCGGGTATATCAAATGCGGCAGTCATTGCGTTGGAAGCGAGAGGTGGCAAGAGCTTATGCGCATACCTAGTAGCGACAGACGGAACTCAGCAACTGGACATTTCTAAAATCAGGGATGGGCTGAGAAAAGAACTGCCGGATTATATGATACCAGCATTCATGATGCAGATTGAGACAATACCACTGAACCAGAACGGGAAGCTGAACAGGAAAGCATTGCCTGAACCGGATGTTTTGGCGGGACGTGAATATATAGCACCTAGAACTAAAAAAGAGCAAGCAGTAGTCGAGGTATACGAAGAGATTCTGGGCGTGTCACCCATCAGCATTGAAGACAGCTTCTTTGAACTGGGAGGAGACTCAATCAAAGCAATTAGGGTGGTTTCAAAGTTGCGGCAACAAGGCTATGAACTTTCTGTTGCGGATTTAATGAATCAACAGACAGCAAGGCTGATCTGTGAAAATATTAAGGAAGTAGCAAGAACTTCAGCGGATGTAACATATACCGATAATAATTGGCTTGAGGATAACCGTGACAGTGATTTGAGGATCGCCATCCAGAAGGAATTGAATCATTATGGAAACAATTATCTTAAAGCACGTTGTTTTTCAAATTGCCAATTACTAGCGGGTCAGGAAGTGTTTTTACGTCAAGATACTGAGGCTATCACTAACATAATAAGCATAGAAAGCAGTGCGAGAAGTGTTTATTTAGCAATAAAGAAGATAATTTCCATGCATGGTGCATTAAGAACAAAGCTCAATCAGAAAATGCGTTATTTAGAAGAATACGAATATACTGATGATTGGGAAATTCCAATTATGAAAGGTAGTTTAGGGTTATTATCTGTTGGAAATCTCCAAAAAATTGTTAATGAATTAGATTTTCTGGCAGATGGCAAGCTATTATCTAGATTTTTGATTTGTGAAATAGATGAGAATAATTGCTTGGTACTTAGTGCGATTCATCATCTTGTATGGGACGGATTTTCGCAAGATTTGTTACAGACTATGATTTATGAAGCTTTAACGAACAGATTTAACACGCAAAAAGAGTATTCTTATATAAATTATTGCAAAATAATTCAAAATCAAGTTAAGAGTTTAGAAATCTCTGGGGAGCAAGAGATGGAGATTGAAAAATATCTTGAAGTTGCTAAGAAGGCATCTAGGTTGAACTCTCGAAGAGATTCTAAAATAGTTACAAAAATTGATATAAAACTAAATGATTTACAAATCCAGAAATTTAACGAATATCCCAATGAAACAGCAATGGAATTCTTATCAGGGCTTATGTACAGTGATTTATTTGAAAAATTACCTAGAATACCATTTGCCATTATGGAACATAACAGAAACGATCTAAACAAGAAAATGTTGGGATTATCTTTAAATTTGGATTATTTTATATTTGATATTAATACCAAAACGCAAGCGCAAGTTCTATTAGCATTAGGCAAAAATAGTGTTGATAAACGTGCAATTACAGAGAAGCTGTTGCTCATATCGCAAAAGTATGGTGTTGATTACATGATAAATCTAATTCCAATCATTAACTATCAAGGAATACTTCATAAATATGCAAGTAAAGATAGCATATTATCAGAGGAGATTTCTTTAGAAACAATGGTTGTAGATGGTGAAGACCTCGGAGTTGGAATGCACTTTTACACTCATAACGATATTCTGAGTGCCCGTGTTTCGGGTATTACAATTGAAGAAGAGCTCCTTAAGGATGTCATGAAGAATATTTAATGATGCCGGATCATGTGCTTATGCTCGTGGCGACCCCATCCAAAATATCTGAAAGGGGAAAGTACGCTATATATTCGAGAGCAATAAGCACATGATCTAGCAATAAACAATTGGAGTGTTAATTAAACATGCTCTAATTGAAATTAGAAACAAGAAGAGGGCTTATAGTATGAATGAAAAAATTTCAAAAAGCATATACAAAAAGAATATAGGCTTATTTATTTTGTCCTGCTTACTTGGTATCATGACATCTATTCTGTTTATTGCATTGGCAATTATACTACAAAAGTTTATTGATTATTCTATTAATAAAGATATTGACAATATCATTAAGGTGACTACTGTTTCCGTTATTTTATTGCCTTTAGGTGCAGTGGGAATGTATGTGGGGTATGCTGTTAAAAATTTATATACAAAAAGGGCAACGTTAAACCTGAAAAATACCCTTGTTGAAAATATTTTGCGGTTAGATATGAGAAGTTTCAACAAGGAGAGTAATGGAACCTACATATCACGATTGTCAAATGATATAACGATAATTCAAAACGATTATATAAAAGGGACCGTGGAAATATTTGTTCAGCTAGCTATGCTTGTAGGTGGAGTGCTTGCGATGTTTATCATTAATTCATTCCTTGCATTGAGTATATTACTCACTTGTATCATTCCACTTGCAGTTTCGAGTATATTTAATAATCGTATGCAAAAAGCACAAGGTGAAGTGGCTGAGCAAAATAAAAATTATGTATCTTTCATTAAAGATATATTGTCTGGAAATCAGGTTGTTAAGAGCTTTAACATCGAAAAGGAGATTTTTGAAAGGGCAAAGGCAAAGGCGAACAAGCAGGAAAAAGCAAAAATGGTATACGAAAATCTGTTGTCACTCATTATGTCACTTACTGATATTTCAACTTTTCTTGTTGCTGTAGTCATATTTATTGTGGGTACTCAGCAGCTAATGAAAGGAGAAATTACAGTAGGAGAGATTATGGCTTTTATTCAATTGTTAAATTGCGTAACAGTTCCCATTAATAGACTCATAACCGGTTTTACCAAAAGGCAGGCCAGTCGGGCTTTATTAATGAATTTCAATAAAATTGGAGAGGCAAAAACGGATCAAACTCAAAGAATTGATATCCCTAAATTCAGTAATAAAATTTCTCTAAATGGGCTTTCGTTAAGCGTAGATGGGAAAAAAATTTTAGATGATATTAATTTTGAATTTGAATATGGAAAGTCTTATGCCATTGTAGGAACAAGTGGGAGTGGAAAGACAACCTTATTAAAGATGTTGACTGGGTTTTATGATGGGTATGAAGGAAATATCAGGTATGACGGGGTTGATCTTGAGAAAATAAGTGATCAGTCCATTTTCCAAAATGTTAGTTTTATTCATCAGGACTGTTTTATCTTTGATGATACGATTGAACAAAATATTAAATTGTTTCGTGAATGTGACACAGATGAGTTTGAGCAAGTAATAAAGAAGAGTATGTTACAGAAATTGATTCATGACAGAGGCGGCTTTGATGTATTATGTGGAGAAAATGGAATCCATTTTTCAGGTGGGGAAAAACAGAGAATTTCTATAGCAAGAGCACTCCTGAGAAAATCACCTATATTACTTATGGACGAGGCGACTTCAGCGTTGGACAATCAAACAGCTAGTGACCTTGAGTGTATGTTAAGTGAAATGCAGGGCATTACGAGAATTTCCATTACTCATAGGCTGGATGAATCAATTCTTAGTGGATATGATGAAATTGTCTTATTGAATAATGGGAAAATTGAAGAACACGGCACGTATCATAAATTAATGGAAGCCAAACAAAGATTTTATGCATTGAGTATGTTGAGTAGACATAATAATGATCTTTTAATAGAGAAAGGTATAACTAGTCTTGTATTTTAAATCTTGTATAAGATGAAAGGGGTGTCGTACGGATGGAGCAAATCGCAGTTGTTGGGTGTGGCGGAATGATCGGTGAAGTCATCTGTAAGAACTTATGTAAAGACTTTATTGTTAAGGGCGGACAGCGGCGTGAACCTACAGCATTAATGAACCTTAATAATTTTGACTACCAATTCCTGGATGTTTCTGACTGGGAGAACTTGATTGCGTTCTGTACTGATTGTACGGTTGTCATTAATTGTGCAGGGCCTGAATTTATAATTAAAGATAGAGTTGCTCAGGCAGCTATGGAAGTAGGAGCAAAATATGTCGATGCTTCCAATGCTTTATTATTGAGTCAGGAGCAAATAGAGCTTAAAGCTAACGGTGTAAATTACATAGGAGCTGGTTTTTGTCCTGGAATTACAGGTCTGCTATTAAAACGAGTAATAAATCATTTATTAGACGAAACGAAGTATGTGAATTGTTATATTGGTGGTGCGGAACATTATACGAAAACTTCTATCTCAGATATATTAATGAGTGGCCATAGTGTAATTGGAAAAACAGATTCTTATTGGAGTGATCATTGTGTTAAAACGGAAAATATAAATATGATGAAGAAAGAATTTGTACCTGAAGTGGATGTCCCTGTCTATAAGAAACCGTATTTAAGTCAAGAGATCATTGATATTCTGGAAGTTAGTTCGGTACAAGAACTCCACTGGTACAATATAGCAGCAAATGATAATATTTTTCGTTTAGCAATGCAATTTTATCAAATGCAACTTGAGTCTTCGGTTGAAGAAGCCCTGAAAAAACTAGACATTAGTTTAGAGGAGCAACCTAAAGAGGAATGGATAGCTTTAGTCATTGATGCTACAGGAGTGAAAAATGGAAAGGATGTTAGGTGCAGATTGAATTTACAAATGGAAACGAGTTCAGAGTTAACGGGTACAGTGGCTGCTGAAATCGCCCGACAAGTTATTTCAAGTAATAGACCTAATGGTACCTACTGGGCTTATGAAGTACTTCCTATAGATTTTATGAATCAATATGTTTTTTCTAATAAGCATGATTTTTATGAGGAAAAGTATGTTGAAATAAAGAAATGATATGACTAGGTTACATGGAGTACATCCGATATTTATTGGATAGGGGGAGTACATTATAAAAAAGCTTTTACTTAAGAGATTACCGTTGATTTCACTTGGAGTTATAGCTTACATACTGACAAAATACGCGCAGAACCATCAGGATTGGGCGGAAAAATACAGTAGGTCTGTATATCCGTTATTGTCAAAAATAGTAGGATTTGTACCTTCTTGGGTCAAGTTTTCTGTTAGTGAATGGCTCGTCGTGTTGGTTGTGTTACTTTTTCTATTTTATATCGTTTATTATGTGCGCAAGGTTATCATGAGTAAAGGTGTACGTAGGATGGTAGTTTATCGTGGTGCTCTAGGAATAGTTACGATCTGTAGCGTGATATATTTTTGTTATACTATTTTGGGTGGAATAAACTATCACAGATATTCTTTTTTGTCTTATACCGAATATAAAGAAGAGAACTACAGCAAGGAGGAACTGGTCAAATTGAGTAAGTCGCTTGCCGTTGAAATGGAATTGGCAAGGGAAAAGTTAGCGGACACTGATCTTTTGGCTCAAGTACCAGAGGCTTTTGATTATTATGCACAACACGCAGTGTTCTCGATGCAAATGTTATCAAAGGAATATCCTATTTTGGAGCATTCTTTATACTCAACACCAAAACCAGTTGTGATGTCAAAGCTAATGTCGCATGCAGGGATAAATGGTATCTTTGTCCCTTTTACTTATGAATCCAATATCAATGTTAATGTGCCCGTTTTCTTGGTGCCTGTTACTATGGCACATGAATTGGCACATCAGAGTGGTTTCATGCATGAGGATGAGGCAAATTTTATAGCATATCTGGCATGTAAGCAGCAGGATGATCCAATGATACTTTACAGTGGTTTTTTTCTAGCATTTGATTATTCTATATCTGAGCTAAAGAAAGTGGATCCAGATCAGGCGTCTGATATAATGTCGAGTCTGTCCAAGGCGGTGCAGCATGATATAGAACAAAATGAGCAGTACCGGGATAAGTATGAGGGTGTTATTTCAAGTATTTCAAGAAATGTAAATGATGTATATCTGAAGGCAAATAATCAGACAGACGGTTTGAATAGCTATAGTGATATGGTGAATTTGTTGCTGGCAGAGCAGCGAGAGATAGAGAAGTACAATTAAATGTATCTTGAATACTTATAGGTTTATATAGTAATGATAGTGGGCCCAAGTTGAACATAGGAGTGAGTGAAATAAATAAAATAAAAGTATTTCCTATTCCATATGCTGGAGCGTCGGTAAATGCATATTATGAATGGAAAAAACTACTGCCGGATAGATATGAATTGTGTATATGTGAATTGGCTGGAAGAGGAACTCGATTCACAGAGCCTTGTTACCAGTCTGTTGGTGAAGCAAGTGAAGATATCGCCAAAAGAATAAGTGAACAATTAGAATATGACGATGAATATGTTATATTTGGACACAGCATGGGAGCCTTATTGACTTATGAGATATATTATAAACTTAAGCAAATGGGAACTAAGGAACCAAGGCATCTGTTTTTTTCTGGGCGAGATGCTCCACATATTTTTGAAAAGAGAGAAGACATTGAAAATATGACTAATGAAACTTTCTTGACAAAGGTGGAACAATATGGGGGAATACCAGAGGAGTTTTATACAAAAGAGATTATGGATATGTTTCTTCCGATTTTGCGAGCAGATTTTATAATTTTGGACAATTATAAGTTTCAGCCCAAAGCAGAAAAAATAAGTTGTGGAGTAAGCGTTTTTTATGCGGATAGCGATTTTTCGACTCATATCAATGAAATGCATAAATGGAGTGAAGTTGTTGAAGGAAACGTGAAATTTCATAAGTTTAAAGGAGAACATTTTTTTTTGAATCGGTATCCTAATGATATTGTAAATACTATTGTTAAAGATACAGAGACTCAAAATATTTACCAGGCCACCCACCTGGATCGCCTGGAAATACGGGGGTAATCTCCCCCATTAATTCTATTTTGAATTAATTCAAATGAGAGAAACGTTAAAGTCTCAAGTAGTGGTGTAAAAAAGAACTGTGCCTTTTGACAAGGGAAGCCACGGTATGATTCTACTAAAGTGACGCGACTCAACTTTAGAAGGAGGATCAAAACCGTGGCTTCTATAGATAGAATCTCACTTTTGGAGCTGTTACGCAAGAGCGGAAATGAAGGCAATGTCGATTTTTTAAGAGAAGCAATGCAAGTGCTGGTGCAACCCCAGATGGAGGCGGAAGTAGTCCAAGACATTGGGGCAGAACGCTATGAGCAGAATACAGAACGTGTGAATCAGCGTAATGCATAACGCGAACGCCGGTGGGATACACGGGTGGGGACAAGTGAAATTCATGGCCGGAAGTGCTTACAATTGACTTTTAGTATAAGTATAACGGAGGATATAGTAATGGAAGAACAATTATTAAGACAAATTGAAAGTATTGTTAAAAACAAAAAAAATACATTTGAAAGTGAAGTAACAGATATTTTAGAATCTATTACTTTTATTAAAATTATTGTAGCGATCGAAAAAACATATGGTTTTGAATTTGATGATGCTATGTTGCTATTATCGGAATTCCCTATTATTGGGTCATTAATAAATTATGTAGTCTCTAAAGTTGAGAGTTTAAACGTACAGATTAAAAATGTGTAAATTATATTTTGCTAGTGTAACAGATAGAATAGATAATCCAAAGTTTGAATTAATGCAAACGTTTGTGTCTAATGAAAAACAAGAAAAAATTAAACGTTATAGGTTTGATATAGATAAAAAATTAAGTCTATATGCCGAATTGCTTACAAGAACTATAATATGCCGTAATATGGATATTGAGAACAAAGATATTGTTTTTGATATAACTTACTATGGTAAACCTATGTTAAGAAGTGTTTCTAAATTTGAATTTAATATATCTCATACGAGAAATGCTATTGCTGTAGCTATTTCAGACTATCCAATAGGAGTAGATATAGAATTAATAAAAAATGCAGAGCTAAATATAGCAGAAAGATTTTTCAACAATAATGAGATTTCATATATTACTGAGAACACTTCTTATCAGGATAAGCGATTTTATGAAATTTGGACCAAAAAGGAAGCCTACATAAAGTGTATTGGAAAGGGATTATCAATGAACTTAAACTCTTTTAATTCATTAGATCATAAGATTCCCTCTTATTTTTACAATGTTAATCGAGCAGAATATGTGATTTCTGTTTGCAATGGTATGCGAGAAATCGAATTAATTGAATTATCAGAGCGAGATATAGAAGACCAGTCTTTATCTGTTTTATTATAAGAGGCTTGTTTGTAATGGCTCAATCATTTTTTCTTTAGTTTTATGTAAAGCCACGTCTGTTGATTATCTAAATTCTACCAAAAAATGAATGCAAAAGAGAGATTCCTCTTGTACAATGTAAGTTACCACACCAACATTGTACAAGAGGAATCTCTCATGAACAAGAATACCACGTCCCACACATTGATTCAAAACTTTTTTTCAGAAGCAGAGCTCCAGGCGATTTTAATGGAGTTCAACCACACCGATACAGCCCGAAAATGCACGGTTTCTACTGTTATTTCTTATTTGATTAGTGCTGCGACAAATGAATGGAAAAGCTTGCGTCACGCAGCCGATGTTGGTCCGAGTGTTGGACTCATTTCCGTCGATCATTCATCCTTGTCAAAACACATGAAAGCGCTAGATTACGCCATTATGAAACGTATTTTCGAAGTTATTGTTGGCAAGTTAAATCGAGCTACACGTCGAACGCTAAAGATGCCGAGAACGCTTCTTTCAATTGATTCGACGACTATTACTGTCGGTAAAACACGTTTACCATGGGCCGTTTATCACGGCGAACGTTCGGGCATAAAACTGCATGTCAGCTTCACAAACGAAACAGTGATGCCTCTTCAAATCGTTGAAACAACAGGGCTCAAACATGACGGTCCCATCGGCGTAAGCCTTGAGGATAAACGCTTTATTCTCGTTTGTGATCGCGCGTATTTTTCAATTGATAAAGTGGATCGCTACGTGACTGAAAAAGAAAAGCAACATTTTGTTATCCGATTAAAAGACAATGTTCAATTGAATCGCAAGAAATCACTAAAAGGCACACGTCCCACGGATTCAAATGTGACAGCTGATTTCACGTGCACAATCGGTACGCCACAAAAACAGACGAAAAAACGCCATCGTGTCGTGACCAGTTTGATGAACGTGACAGCTGAAGAAATCGCTGCCATGTACAAATCGCGTTGGGCCATCGAGTCCTTTTTCCGCTGGATTAAGCAGAATTTGAACGTTCCCGTGCTATTTGGCACAACATCAAATGTGGTGTTCAATCAGTTGTTCGCAGCTATGATTGCCTACGTTTTACTAAAATTTCTTCACGTAAAAGGTAGTAAGAAAAAACATATCAAACCGTTGTCATTCGCAGGTTTCACACGCCTGTTTCTTTGTGATACTCTGCCGTTTGATTGGAGAATTTATTTGACAGAAATACTAGCATTCCATCGGCAAATAAACCAAATAAATACTGTATAATTTTGGTTAATCAACACGTGTGACTACGTATAAAAGATTTAGTGTAATTATGTTCCTTGTATTATTCCTCAGTTTGTTTATTAGCACGGCAATGAAATTTCATTTTGTAGTAGGTATTCTATGGATACTGTGTACATGCACTTTATTGTTGTATATCCCGCTGCGTTTTCAACATGAAGTGACGGCTTTTCAAAAGTATGTAGCGTGGATTAAACGTGGGAGTCGGTGGGGCGAGTAAAAATATATCTACTTACTGAAAAAAACTGACAACGATAGCAACTTAATAATAAAAAGAGGGTGTGCCAAATTGTTGGCACACCCTCTTTTTCATAACGATTAATGAATATCGCGTTTCTTGAAATTACCGCCTTTTACTTCTGCTACATCATAAACGGTAATAAAGGCATTAGGATCGATTTCATTAATAAGTTCTTTCATTTTACTTTCTTCTAAACGGTTAATTACGCAAGAAATTTCTTTGAATTTCTCTCTAGAATAACCACCGTATACTTCGTTATATGTTGCACTTCGGCCTAAACGATCGCGAATGGTTTCTACCATTAATTCAGGCTCTTTTGTAATGATTTTAAATGCTTTCGAACCACTTAAACCAACTTCAACGATATGAATCACTTTCGAAGCAATAAAGTAAGCAATTGCCGAAAGGATAGCTCCTTGAAGACCGAATACCGTTGATACGAAAATAAATACGAACATGTTTAAGAATAAAATAAGGTCACTCGTTCCAAATGGTAACTTACGAGAAAGCAATACAGCAAGCATATCGATTCCATCTAATGCCCCACCGTTACGTAATGCTAGTCCCATACCAAAACCGATAATAATACCACCAACAACTGTAACTAATAATGTATCGCCTTCAATAATAGCTGGTATTCCGTGCATGACAACGGTACCTATTGCTAATGAAGCAATCCCGATAATGGAATAAATCGCAAAGCTTTTACCGATTTGCTTATATCCTAACCAAACGAAAGGAATGTTAATAACTGCGATTAGAGCTCCTAATGGCAATCCAAATAATCTTGAACTAACGATACTTAAACCAGTCACACCACCATCTGATACGTTATTTGGAATTAATACTGCTTCTAATCCGTACGCTGTGATAAATGCCCCAATAATAATCATCAAAGCTTTCGAAGCAATTTTTAGCTTATTGGGCTTGTTTTTGATAATTTTCTCCATGTAATTTCCTCGTTTCAAACTAGTTTCTTATTTGTTACGTAATTCACACTTAAATTTCATTTTAACATTTAATTTGAAAAATTTCTCCTTTAATGGATGTATGCAGGGAATATTATCACCATATTATCTTTAAAATATTTTTGAAATGAGTATAAGAAATCCCATCCTTATGAAAGGATGGGAGAATGTTAAGAAACAATAAAACTAATTACTGTTAGGAATAAAGCGAAACCTAAAATAGTCCCGCACACTTTCATATGGCGCTTACGTCCCATAACGACAATTGCGACATATTCACGAATCATTGCGTTAGGCCAGTAATAAAATGCAGTTTTTGATCCGATTCCTTGGCTATTAAGCCCCGCGTGTCTTGCATATATACCAGCGCGGAAAAGATGGAAGTTGTTTGTTGTAAAAATACTTCTATACTTACCTTCAGGTTTTAAAGAATCCATAATTTCTTTAGAGAACGACATATTTTGATATGTGTTTACAGAGCGATTTTCTTGCACTGTATGTTCAAGCGGAATTCCTTTTTCAATAGCGTACTTTTGCATCGCTTCCGCTTCTGGAAGACCTTCATCTGGACCTTGTCCGCCAGAGAAAATGATTGTTGGTGGTGTATTTACAGCGGCTTGTTTCCAATAAAAGTCGATTGCTTTATGAATACGACTTGCCAGTAAAGGCGGTACTTTATCATTAATTAAGCCGCTACCAAGAACGATGATGAAATCTTGATTACGCCTTGGTCTGTTGAATTGATATAAAAAATACGCGCTTAAGAAGTTAGATAAATGCACAAAGAAATACATAGTTATAAGAGATATAGCAGCAAAAATAAATTGAAAATGCTCTGAGAATAAACTCGCTGGACTTATGATGATGAATAGTATAGACAATAAAATCCCTAAAGCAGCAATTAAAGTTAAAGAGTTTGTGAAGCGTCTTCCTTCACGTTGCATTAAAATTTTTGCATTAAGAAATAGTCCAAACATTAAAGCGACTATAGCAAAAGGTATCATTACAATTAGCGCTAACATGGGAATAATAACGATAAAATGTAAAGAGTTACTACCAGACTCATATGAGGCTATAGCGCAAAATAATAGAAATGAACAGAAAAAGGCATTAAATAAAAAGCCATTTATTATTTTTCGTGGGTCTTTTAAGTAAGAGATAAGAAAAATAATAAACAATATAAGAGGAATGATTCCAAAAGACATAAATATAGTACACCTCAATTTGTATAAGAATTTGACATACCTTTTATATTACATGATTTTATAATTGAAAATGAAAGAAAAAGGATTTTGAATTTTCTCAATAAAATATATGAATACATATGTTAAAATGTATGTAAGGCGATATATTAAAAGTAAAATGGTTGAAAAGGCACTCTATGGAGTGTCTTTTCTTTTTTTCATGTAATTATGCATATTATATTTATTTTCAAGTGAAGAGGATTAAAATATAAGTGGTAGGCAGACTATATAAAGCAGAATTTCTTACAAACATTTCCCTCTACTTTTTGTATCTAACAATCGTATAACAATAAATAATTCTGTTTTATAGCGTCTGTTTATGAAAGGTGCCCTCTTTGAAGGCACCTTTTTGTTGTTTCATGTAGATACTTTTCACTGTTAATATAGTGGAAAGTATCTATACTAAACATTAGCAATCTTCCGTATAAATATTATCAATTTACTATATATTCCAGTGGTGTTAACCTACATATGAAAGGCTTTCTTTTTCAAAATATTACCCCTAATAAATTTTTGAAGAAGTTAACTGTCTCCAAAATTGCCATTCATGCTTAGCAAAAAAGAATCCAGCAGGATTCTTTTTTGTGTTCGACATGATATGACAAATTGTATTCTTATAATTTGTTATTATGTTAAATGGTTATTAAGAAAAGTAAAAGGGGACCTTAGAATGAATTTAAAGAAAATATTTTTAACAGGTGCAATTGTCGTAACAACTGCATTTACATCTATTGGAACGGCACAAGCAAGTATTATCTTCAAAGATGTTCCAACAGGGCATTGGTCTTATAAAGCAATTTTAGATTTAACAAGTAAAAATATTGTTAGTGGGTACGGAAATGGAATTTTTGGGTTTGGTGATGATGTGACTCGTGAGCAAGTTGCTAGACTTATGTATCTTCAGCTAAAGCCGGAATCGAAAGAGAATTACAATAATCCGTATAATGATATTAATGATCATTCAACAAATTTTAAAAAGGAAATTTTAGCATTAACAGAAATGGGGATTTTTGCAGGGGATGAAAAAGGAAACTTTAGACCAAAGGCTTCTTTGACTCGTGAAGAAATGGCTCAAGTGTTAACAAATGCATATAAATTAGTGGCAAAATCAGAGCATACATTTGTAGATGTAGATAGAAAATCATGGTCGAATAAAGCGATTAGCGCTGTACAATCTAATAAAATTGCTGCTGGAACAGGTGATAATATGTTTTCACCTAAGATGAATGTGACTCGTGAGCAATATGTACAGTTCTTATATAATGCGACATTACCATATGAGGAAAGACCAGGAGCAAATCAAGAGCCAAAGCGCTTTGCTAATTGTAAAGAAGCAAACGATGCTGGATTTTATGATATTACAAGAGATAGTCCGTACTATGGTAAGCATTTAGATCGTGATGGCGATGGAATTGCTTGTGAGAGAGAGAAGAGCGGTAAATAAAAAAGCACTCACCCTGAGTGCTTTTTCTTATGGAAACATGCTATTTTTTTAGGCGATTCTCATAAACTAAAAGTAAGGAAATGAAAGTAGGTGACAAAATGCCGTCAGTTGTGGAAGGTGTTATTATTGAAAACTGTAACGGAACGATTAATTTAGGAGATAAATATAACGTGCAGCCGATTGAAAAAACGAAAGCTTATAATGGATCGGGATCATCGAATACAGGAAAAAAAGTACAAACATTTAGTGGTATTAGTACAGCAGATGTAAGGGATAGCGATGTGAACGATCAAGGAATACAGTTTACTTTATAGATAAATATGTAAAATTGCATAAAATGATGAACTTGCCCTGTGCTACAATCTAGCTGTGAGCTGTTCATGATTCTTCTGTATTATAGTTGTTAGATTGGAAATATAACATCTTATCGAAAATCATACGTAAAAAAGACACTTCAACGAAGTGTCTTTTTTATTTTAGTGATACCCTTTAGCAGAGTCTTTATGAATTTTATTTTTAAAGATACTGTAGCTCCAAAGTTGATATCCAATAACAATTGGTACCATAACCATTGCAACGAAGAACATAATTTTTAAGTTTAATTGACTACCAGCTGCGTTATATAGCGTTGTACTATAAGCATCGTTAATACGAGATGGTAACATTCTTGGGAACATACCTGCAAATCCAGTTGTCATAAACATTGCGATTGTTAAGCAAACGAATGTGAATGCGAGACCTATTTTATGTTTGTACACCATAATAAGTGCGAGTACACTCATTAACATGGCAAGTACCGGAAGAATGAATAGTACCGGATATTCTGTGAAGTTTTGGAATAAATTTGTACGATTTGCAGTTGCTACATAGAAAATAGCTAAAATGATAGCAGCTGCCATTGAAAATGGTCTTGCGATTTTATAAGCGCGATCAGATACTTCACCAGTCGTTTTAATCATAACCCAAAGGGCGCCAGATACGACGAATATAGCAGTGAAGAACAGACCACCTAAAATACCATAATGATTTAGTAAGCTTAGTAAATTTCCTTCATAGCCATTTTTTCCGATTTGTAGTCCGTAATAAAGGTTAGCGAACGTAACACCGAATAAGAAGGCGATTAGGAAACTACCAATTGTAAATGCCCATTTACAAGTTTTTTGCCAAATTGGTGAATCGTCTTTATGCATAAATTCAAGTCCGGCAGCACGAGCAAACAGTGCGAGTAATACTAAAAATAGTGGTGTATATAGGTAACTAAACATATTTGCATATGTGACTGGGAAGGCAGCAAATGTTGCGCCACCAGCTGTAATTAACCATACTTCATTACCACCCCAGAATGGGCCGATTGCTTCTTGTAATTGATTTCGTTCTTGTCGGTCTTTCGCAACGAAAGGAAAAATCATTCCGTTACCAAGTGCATATCCATCAAGAATGAAGTAAACTGTCCAAATCACGCCCCATAAACCAAACCAGATAATTGCAAGCATATCATGAGACATGAGCTGCACCTCCCTCAGTAGCAGGTTCTTCTAATGCTGCTGGTCCTTTTTTCGCGAACTTTAGCATTAAGTATACATCTGCAATTAAAAGTAATGTGTAGAACAAGATTAAACTAATTAATGAGAACCAAATTTGTGGAACAGATATAGGTGATACAGATTCTGCTGTACGCATTAGTTTATAAACTGTCCATGGTTGACGACCTACTTCGGCAACAATCCAACCAGCGTTAATTGCGATATATGGTAGTAAGACAGACCATATTGTAATTTTTAAATAACGTTTTGAGTTTTCTAGTTTTCCTTTTCGATTTAAGTAGAAACCGTACCAAGTTAATGCCATAAAGAACATACCAAGTGCAACCATTAAGCGGAAGCTATAGTACACAAGGTTAACATTTGGACGTTCATCTTTCGGGATATCTTTTAAACCAACAATTTCGCCATCAAATGAGTTTGTATAGAAGAAACTTCCTAGTTTCGGAATAGTAAGGAATTCAAAGTTCTTTTCGTTTTTTACATCAGGAATTTGAACAATCGAAAAGCCTTGTCCTTTTCCAGTTTCCCAAACAGCTTCCATCGCAGCACCTTTTGCTGGTTGATATTTAGCTGCTGATACACCAGACTGATGCCCCATAAACGGTGTAACAGTTGCAGCGAATAAACCTAACATTAAACCAAACTTAAATGATTTTTTGAAGAATTCCACTTCATTTTTACGTAATAAATGATAGGCACTAATTGCCATAACGAAGAAAGCACCAACGATATAACAACCAATTACAGTATGGAAGAACATGTTCCAAGCATATGGATTTGTCACAAGTGCCCAGAAATCATTTAATTCAGCGCGGCCGTTACGTACGACGTAGCCAACAGGGTTTTGCATAAAACCGTTTGCTGTAATAATCCAAAGGGCGGAAATATTTGTTCCAAGTGCAACCATCCACATACAGAAGGCACGGAACTTTGGTGAAATTTTGTCTTTACCGAATAACCATATTCCCATGAAAGTAGATTCTAAGAAGAAGGCAACGAGTGCTTCGATTGCGAGAGGTGATCCAAAAATATCTCCCATATATTTGGAGTACTCAGACCAGTTTGTTCCAAATTGGAACTCCATCGTAATCCCGGTTATAATCCCCATTACGAAGTTAATTGTAAATAATTTACCCCAGAAATTTGCCATTTTGCGGTATGTTGGATTCAATGTGCGGGCGTATTGAGTTTCCATACATGCCACTAAAATAACAAGTCCGATTGTCAAAGGTACGAATAAAAAGTGATAAAAAATAGTAATTGCAAATTGAAAACGACTCAGTAACAGAACGTCGGACATAATGAATATTCACTCCTTTTTTACATTATCTACAATCAGTTTATAGTGAAAATACGTTTTAAATAGGGGGGACTTGTTACAAAGGTGTGTGTATATTTTGAAAGAATTATGTCGGTTATCTGAAAATATCTTATTTTTACTATAAAGCAATATCCTTTTTGAGTTTTTTAAATTTTGGTACACTATATAAGTAATGTAAATGAGAGAAAAGAGGGTTCTTTACTATGAAGTCATTAGAAGAGATTTTACAATACAATGAAAAATTCGTTGAAGAAAAAAAATACGAAGAGTACGAAACAGGTAAATTTCCAAACAAAAAGATGGTAATTATCTCTTGTATGGATACTCGTCTTGTTGAATTATTACCGAAAGCGATGAATATGCGTAACGGTGATGTGAAAATTATTAAAGTAGCAGGCGCTGTTATTTCACATCCGTTTGGAAGTATTATGCGTAGCATTTTAGTTGCTGTATATGAACTTGGTGCTGATGAAGTTTGTGTAGTTGGTCACCACGATTGTGGTATGGCAAAAATTCAAGCAAGCAGTACAATTGAGAAGATGAAAGAGCGCGGTATAACAGAAGAGAAATTAGATACACTTCGTTATTCTGGAATCGATTTAGAAAGATTCCTACAAGGATTCTCTAGTGTAGAAGAAAGTGTAGAACATAGCGTATCAATACTTCGCAACCATCCATTACTTCCTGAAGAAGTACCTGTTCACGGTCTTGTTATAGATCCTGATACAGGAAAATTAGATTTAGTTGTGAATGGTTACGACAATTAAGAATTTACTTTGTCATCCTTCTTATCTGGGACAGGATCAAATCCTCCCGGGTGGAAAGGGTGACATTTTAATATACGCTTGCATGTAAGCCAAAATCCTTTCAGAGCACCATGTTTTTGAAATGCTTCTAATCCATAATGAGAGCAAGTTGGGTAAAAGCGGCACGTTGGTGGTGTCATCGGAGAAATGAACTTTTGATAAAAGCGTATAATGCCAATAAAAATCTGTTTCATAATGGTCTCCTTTTCAGCATAGTCTTAAAGTATTATAGCACGACTGTACATAATACTTTACTAATGTCGATTTCCGTTATATCATATTGGATATAACGGAATTAAATTGAAAGCGGGAGAGATGTTGTATGCCATCAGTAGAAAGCTTTGAATTAGATCATACGATTGTAAAGGCGCCTTATGTAAGACATTGCGGAGTTCACAACGTAGGTAGTGACGGTATTGTAAATAAATTCGATATTCGTTTTTGCCAACCGAATAAACAAGCAATGAAACCAGATGTTATTCATACGTTAGAACATTTATTAGCATTTAATTTACGTAAATATATTGATCGTTATCCGCATTTTGATATTATCGATATTTCACCAATGGGCTGCCAAACAGGATATTATCTTGTAGTAAGCGGAACACCAACGGTTCGAGAAATCATTGATTTATTAGAATTAACATTAAAAGATGCGGTTCAAATTACAGAAATTCCAGCTGCAAATGAAACACAGTGTGGCCAAGCGAAGCTTCACGACTTAGAAGGAGCACAACGCTTAATAAACTTCTGGTTAAGCCAAGATAAAGATGAACTTGAGAAAGTGTTTGGATAAGAAGGAAAAACTGCCTGTGAAAGGGCAGTTTTTTTATTTGTAGAAATGTATGTTATGAAGAGTATTGACTTTAACGTATACGTCAAAGTTTATAGTAGAGGTAAATAAAGTAAAGGGAGGAAATGATGGATAAGTATAGCATTGGGGAAATTTCAAAAGAAACGAATGTAACGACGAGGGCACTTAGATATTATGAGGAAATTGGATTGTTAAAACCGTCTTACGTTGCTGACTCAGGATATCGTTACTATTCAAAAGATGATGTAATTACATTGCAGCAAATCACAACTTTTAAAAAGCTTGGTTTTAAGCTTTCAGAAATAAAAGGAGTATTAAAAGAAGCAAAGGGGGTTTTAGAAGAAGAAAGATGGAAGAATGCGATTCAAAATGAAATTCAAACGATACAAGGGGAAGTAAAAAGATTACAGGAATTAGAAAAGCTATTATATACAACATTTCATTCCATTGAATTAACAGGAGAGCTTAGAACAGAAGATTTAATGTTATTTATAAAATCAGTACAGGGAATTGATCAGAGGGAGAAATTTTGGAAAAGATATTTTAATGAGGAAGAGCAGCAGATTATTCAGGGCTTACCAACATTTGAAGAAAACGATAAAAGAACGAAAGAGTGGTTGCAAGTATTAAGAGAAATTCGCGAGCGTATAAATGAACCAGTAGATTCACCAGAAGTTCAACAATTGGCGGAGAAAGTAGTGGCTTTTTCCATGCATATATTTCAAGAAGATGAACAATTAATAAATAAGTATTGGGAATTAATTAGGCCTGAAGAGGGGGAGATTGCAAAAGTATATGGACTTGATTCGGAAACAATGAAGTATATAGATGAAATGGTAGATTTTTTTTTGAAAAAGGAGGAAGATAAATGACAGCTATGCAAAAAGAGAAGCTATATGGAAAGGAGCACGCACGATTAGAGCGGCAATACTTTTATAAACATGTGGGCATTTTCATTCTTGCGCAGCTTTTATTTATTTTTCTAATAGGGCTTGTACCAGCTCAAGAGTTACCAAGTGGATCTTATATTCTTCATATGAAAGAATGGATTTTGAATAAACAAATAGGCTTTTATAAAAATGAAACTATTAATACCATTATCAGTGTTTGGACATCGGTACTTATGATTCATTTTATATGGGCGATGTCGTATATCTTTTTTCCCAAAAAGAAACGTAGTTCGCTAAAGCAAGAAATACGACAAGAGGTAAAAGAAGAACTGAAAAAGAAAAAGGAGATTAGTACAAATAGGGCGTGGCTGTATTTAGTATTTGGAGGCTTAATCGAAATATATTGGGCAACAGGATTAAAAACAAATTCGATGAGCATTTTGACACTTATTGCAATTTTAGTTAGTTTTCATCTATTAATTGAAGCAACTAAAAGAATCCCAATTGGAACGGCATATGCAGTATTTACTGGAATTGGGACAGTGGGAACGATAGTAGCAGATATTTTATATTTTAAAGAGCCGTTCTCATTTATCAAAATTTTCCTTGTTTGTTTATTAGCACTATTTATTATCGGATTGAAATTTAGTGGCGACAAGGAAGAGGTGAAATAAAATGGCGTGGATGTATTTAATTATAGCTGGGCTTTTTGAAATTGTCGGTGTAATTGGGATAAAGAAAGTAGCAAAAGATAATAATTGGACGAATAATATTATTTTAATAGGTGGATTTATTATTAGTTTTCAATTTTTAACGATGGCGCTCCAAGAAATTCAGTTATCAATTGCATATGCAGTTTGGACTGGAATTGGGACTCTTGGTGCAGCGGTTGTTGGTATTTTATTTTTTAAAGAGCCGAAAAATGCTTTTCGGATTATTTGTATCGTTGGAATTATGGGGACGATTATTGGATTGAAAATGGTGAGTTAAAGAAGAGCAAAACATGCTCTTCTTTTTTATGAAAGTATACTAGACACCCCAACATATAAAATAAAGGCAGAACCGAGAAAATAAACAAATGCTTTTGCTTTTTGCCGCTCTTTTATTTCATCAATTCCAAAAAGGATAAACATAATACTCAAAAGGATAAAAACGTATGGTAAAAGCATAGAGAGGTTTGCGAAGAAGCTAAATAGGGCGAGAATAAGTGCGATAGTGGCGATTATAATTCGAATGTTTTTTAACATATAATCCTCCTTTAAAAGAACATTATAAATGGAATAACAAAAACAATCGTAAAAAGACTTAAGCCGATGCTAATAGTTCCAATTTGTTTTTGCTGTTTTTGAATCGTCTCAATTCCTACTAAAATGCCATATAAACTAAAGAGGAACAAAATGATAGGTGAAAAGATTTGAAAGTTCATTGTAAAGGTGCTGTATAAGCATAAGATTAAAGTAATAAAAACGATGATGAGTTGTATTTGTCTAATATGCATTTTAGCCCTCCTTAGTAGAAAGAGAAGTTACCGAGAGAAAATAATAACAATAGCGACGATTAAAGTGAATACGCCAGAAAAGAAGGAGAGTGTACTATGTACTTTCTTTTGTTTCTGTTTTTCTTCTGCGCTCATGATGAAGGTCATAACAGATAAGGCGATGAGCATATAAGGCGATGAGCATATAAGGCATTGTAACAAGTGCGTTTGTAAATATTACGGATAGAGCGAGAACGATGACGATAAGAGCGGATAATATGCGAAAGGTTTTTAGCATATTATTTCCCCCTTTTTTAAATAAACGACTTACCGAAATATTTCTGAGAAGCCAAGTAATAAAGCACCAGCTCCGGTCATGAAAGCAAGTATGCTGCTAGATTGTTTCTGTTTTTTTATTTCCTCTAAACCTATAGTGAAAGCCATAGCCCCTAAGAAAATGAACATGTAAGGCATAATGTCTCTGTTACCGCTAATAAAACTATAGGTTGCTATAGATAAAGTGATAAGTGCAAAAGTAATTCGAACGCCTTTTAACATAAAAGCCCTCCTTCTAGTTTATGTAGGTAATGATGATAACAATCTAAATGAAAGCACCTGCAACAATACAAATAAATCTAGTTCCTGAATCCTTTTTCCTTATTTGCTCAATGGTAATAAGAAGCAGTAAAACTCCTAATAGAAATTGTGAAAGTAGTAGAAAGTTATGGTGAACTGTCAGTAAACGAATGCTGGATATGATGTGGGCTAAAATAAGTAGTATATGAAGCGTATTATGAATTCTTCTTGCTGTTTTTTGTATAAGGGTTATCTTCTGGCTTATCAACAGAATGTTTATAAGCGTAGCCTTTATTAATCGTCATGACGGAGAGTACTAGTATGACTAGGACGATTATAATACCGATAATTAATATTTTGAACATGGAATCCCTCCTTTTCTTTATTTTACATAATTTTGTAATTGATGAAAACAATAGAAATTAAAAGGATGAAAGAAGGGTGTTACATGGAGACGAAAAAAACATATTATATATCAATAGGAAACGGTCAAATTTCACAAGTGAAGACGGCGGATACGTATAATTTTGAGATTTCCGCAAGTGATGAGGAAATTACGGAGTTAAGAGAGTACTTTGATCAAGCATATGTAGAGGATTTAGGTTCATTTGTACGTTCTCACGTTCCATTTGTTGAGTATCATCACGATTCGAATAATGACCGATATGATGAACAACTACAAAAAGCATATAAAATGATTTACGATTTAGGTAATCATGAGACGAAAGAATTAGTCGCGCAAATGGGAATAATCAATGGATTGTAATTGGATAATATTATGCAGAAAAGCGAGAATATGCTACAATTTGTGGTAGGAAAAACTTGTAACCATCAATAGGGGAGTAATGGCATGTACAAATTTAAAGATTATTACCACAACACTGTACAATTATCGTTTGAACGTTATCCATTTTCTCCTGAGCCAAAGCATGTTTGGGTTGTATGCCGGTACGGGGATCAATGGTTATTAACGCATCATTTACGTCGCGGTCTTGAATTTCCAGGTGGTAAAGTAGAATTAGGGGAAACACCGGAAGAAGCGGCAGTTCGAGAGGTTCATGAAGAAACTGGCGGCATAGTTTCTGATTTAACTTACTTAGGACAATATAAAGTATCTGGAAAAGACAAAATAATCATTAAAAACATTTATTTTGCAACGATTAGTGCGGTAGAAGAACATACGCATTACGAAGAAACGAAAGGGTCTGTTTTATTAACAGACATTCCTGATAACATTAAAACGGATAGAAAATTTAGCTTTATAATGCGTGACGATGTACTGGCGCGCACGATGAAACATATAGAAGAAATCGGCTGTTTTACGAAGTAAAGTGGCCGGTTTCTTTTTTTGTGTGTAAGAATAAATGTAAATATATCTTTATATACTTTTGGGTATATTATACAATTTTGTGAAGATATATTTACATTTTAGGAGGGGGAAGATGGATAACAGAAAAGAAACGACTGTTACTGTTTCAATGGTTAAATTAAATATCTATGCATTTCTTATAATATTCGCTTTGGCGTTTGGAATTGGTTATTTGCATATATTTCTTTCAGGCGGGGTTCAATTTGAATTTACATTGCCCGTTATGTTTCTTTTGATTATTGGAATGATTGTTCTCATTTGTATTCATGAAGCGATACATTTAATAGGGTTTCGTTATATCGGAGGTGTTCCGTGGAGCGAACTAAAATGGGGTGTCAATTGGAAATTAGGTGTTGCATATGCTCATTCTAAACAGGTGATTACAGTAAAGCAAATAAAGAAAGTATTAATGCTGCCGTTTTTACCGACTGGAATTTTGCCAATTGTATTGGGATTAGTTATGAATCTGGAGCCACTCTCATTTTTAGGAATTTTACTAACAGCGAGTTGTATCGGTGACATTGCCTTATATCAAAAAGTTTCAAAGTTTCCAGATGATGCGCTAGTTAAGGATCATCCGAGTAAACCGCAGTTTACAGTATATGAATCATAAAGGAAGAGGAGGCGCTAGAGTAGCGACCTCCTCTTGTTATTGTCGGTAAGTGGATATATTGTGAAAATCGCTGATATAATTTATTTACTATTATTTTGTTTTCATCTCTACCTCTAAAAACGAAAGTATCTCCAATAAATCATCCACTACACGTGAATGCTCAAAGTCACCCCAAAACGAATCTCTCTTCCAAACACCAAGAACCCCTACTCGTTCAGAACCAAGCACATCGTTTTCTGGATGATCTCCAACATAAAGACACTCTGCGGCTTTAACGTCTAGCTTTTGCAAAGCTCGTTCGAAAATTTCAGGATGTGGTTTTTTAATTCCTTCCGCTTCGGAAACGAGAATTGTATTTGTATACGTATGTATGTTTAGTGCGCGGAGATTGTTCGTTTGAAAGTCAGTAAAGCCGTTTGTAATAATGCCAATTTTAATATTTTGTTGTGTTAAACGTTGAAGTAATTCATGCATGTTTTGGAAAGGAATACAATGATGTTGAAAATTTGTAATGTAGTCGTGCAGCAGTTGCTCTGGCGTTAAAGTGGTAATATTGTATTCGCAAAGGAGAGTAGCATATACCTTATCTTTCCACGTATAGCCATTATTATCGAGTTCAAGAAACCGAGAACAATACTCTGTTTTTTCTATGCTCATTAAGTGAGAGGCAAAGCGATTATATTGATCGTAAATAAATTGTTCTAGAGATTGGCACCGATCTAAAAGTGTTCCATCTAAGTCGAATAAGACTGCTCGAATCATAAGAAACCTCCTTACAGTTTGTATAATTAATTATCGCATATTCGTTAAAAAATGATTATGATATTTTTGTAGAATGGAACGACGGAGGTTTATATGAAGAGACTGTATGGCAAGTTAGTAGGGGTTATCGTCGCAATTGGTTTAATAGCAGGGTGCGATAGTTCTATGAAGAGTGTGAAGGAAAAAGAAGTTTGTAAAACAGAAGAAGAATGCGTGGAAATAGGAGATAATAAACTTCAAAAAATATATGAAAAAATAGATGGATTATCTGAGCTTGAAGCAGTAGAGGATTATGATATAGAAGAGCATGAAAGTGCGGATATGAAAGAGGCAGAGCAGAAAAAAGAGGATGAAGAAAATTATTTCTTTTTAGCTTCTTATTATATTGATGGTGATGAAATTGTAGATCCTTATTTTGAAAAAATAGAACGGAAACGTTTAAATAAAGTATTCGCTGAAGATAAAGAAGCGAAAGAAGAGGTGCTACAACAGCGTCAAGATAGAGGTTATCATGAAGACTTATGGGATATGTACCGCACGCTCATTCCAGCTAAATATCGCGGGAATATAGCAGAATTTGATTTAATAACGGACGGTTATGACGGTGTTGTTGCTCACGTTATGCCTAGTATGGAGAATCCGAGAGATTGGATTCTTAGCTTAGATACGCTTGATTCTGCGGTAAATATCGATGAAGTGATGAAAACATTAATTCATGAGACGGCTCACGTGTTGACGCTCGGGCATAAGCAAATACCAGTAGATGAAAAGTATGTAAAGGATTTTGAAGAAGATAAAGATATTTCAACATACCGAAATAACTGTGAAACTCTTTTCTTACAAGAGGGATGTGCGAAGGGGAAATCTTATATTAATCAATTTTATAACTCTTTCTGGAAGGACATTGAGCAGGAGTGGACAGAAAAGAAAGTGGAAGAAAGTGAAGAAACTCAAATTGAATTTTTTAAAGAAAAGCATGAGGAGTTTGTATCACAGTATGGAACGACAAACGTAGCGGAAGATATTGCAGATACGTTTACAGCATTTATTTTGCAAGATTCAAAAAAGGTGAAAGAAGGATCGGAGTTAAAGTATAAAAAAATTGCGTTCTTCTATCAGTTCCCTGAGCTTGTAAAAATGAGAGCGGAAGTGTTGTCGGGATTAGATGATATCTCAAAAACGATAGAACAACAAAGCGGACAATAATGAGACGTATATATTTTAGCCAAGAAAACGTAAAGAATTTTAGTTCTTTGCGTTTTTTATGTTGATAAAATTGAAAATTCTGTCTTTTTTGCAAAAAAAAGAAGGAACTGAAGCTTTAAAAGAGAATTAGTATAAAAATGTCACAAATTAGACACAATTATAATGCGCATATTGTAGGGACTATAAGTTTACTCTCAAGGAGGTAATGAAACGTATGAAAACGATTCTTGCGGTTGCTGGTCTCATTTGGGTAATGTCTCACGGTTTTCCGATTTTTGAAGGAGAGCAAATTCGTAGTGCATTAAATAAAAAGTATGATGATTATCATGTAATAGATCGAAAAGAAAATGTCGTTACAGTACGTGTGAAAGATTGTTTCCATACAGTTACAGTTGCGGATGGAAACGTTACAAATGAAACAAAGATGTGTGATAAAAGGTAAAGAAAGAAGCTGACTATAGTCTATCGCTCTAAGTCAGCTTCTTTTTCGTTTTCCAATTAAAAGTTTTTCAAATGCCTCAACAAACACATACATAAGTGTTGCGAGGACGCAGGTGAGTAGTACGCTCAGTAAGACGAGCGTGAAATTAAATACTTGGAATCCGTAGCTAATTAAGTAGCCAAGACCTTGTTTAGAGACGAGAAGTTCGCCGAATATAACACCGACCCATGATAAACCAACGTTCACTTTTAACGTTGAAATAATTGCTGGGAAGGATGCAGGGAGAACGACTTGCTTATAACATTGCCATTTATTCGCGCCAAATGTGTCCATCACTTTTATATAGTTAGAATCGACTTCTTGAAATGCGCTGTAAATAACGAGAATGGTAATGATGATGGAAATGATTACCCCCATTGCAATCGACGAAGAAATATTTGGACCGAAGATTACAATGATAATAGGTCCAAGTGCCACTTTTGGCATGGCGTTTAGGACGACGAGATAGGGGTCGAGCACGCGAGCGAGAAGTGGCATCCACCAAAGGAAAGTAGCGATAATAGCGCCGAGCACTGTGCCAAGAATGAAGCCTACTCCTGTTTCAAGTAATGTCGTCCATATGTGAACCAAAAGCGAACCGTCAATCCATTTACTAAGGAAGAGATCCCAAATGCTTGAAGGAGAGCTAAAGAGTAAAGGATCAATCCACTCTTTTTTGCTAGCTATTTCCCATAGTGAAAAGAAAAGAATGAGCAGTAAAAGCTGCAGTGAGCGTGCTAACCATGCGCGCTTGCGTTCTTTTTTCTGAAACTGTTCATGTAGTTGCTTTATATTATCCAAGTCGCTCCAGCTCCTTCCATATATCTTGGAAGAGGGATGGGAAGTCGTGGTGATGGCGTGATTCTAACGGTGATAAGGAACGGATGCTTTCAGGGACGATAAATGTTTTTGCAATTTTCCCAGGATTCGCTTGTAGTAAATAAATACGATCACTCATCGCAATGGCTTCTTCAATATCATGTGTTACGAGTAGTGACGTTTTCTTATATTTGCGTAGTAAGTTGAAAACGAGATCTTCTAGTTTCAATTTCGTTTGATAATCGAGCGCTGAGAATGGTTCATCTAGCAATAAAATTTTAGGATCGGTCGCTAACGTTCGAACGAGAGCGGCACGTTGACGCATACCGCCGGACAGTTCACGAGGGTATTGCTCTTCTACATCATGTAGACCGACTTGTTTTAAAAGCTGTAAAGTATGTTCTTTCGTCTGTTCAGTGTAAATTTTTCGGGTGTGAAGTCCGAGCATAATATTTTCTTCAATTGTTTTCCAAGGAAACAAGTAATCTTGCTGCAACATGTACCCCATAGATGAAGTTTTCGTTGTAATAGGCTCACCATCTAAAAAGACGATGCCTTCAATTGGATCAAGCAGCCCAGCAATAATGGAGAGGAGTGTCGTTTTGCCGCAACCACTTGGACCAAGTATAGAAATAAATTCGCCTTCTTCCACTTGTAAACTCATGTCTTCGAGAATCAATTTGGCATTCTCTTTTGCGAAAAAGCAGTGAGAAACGTTACGTATTTGTAAAAAACTCATACAATTCGCCTCTATTTCTTAATAACGCTTTCGGCAATTTTTGTATTGACGAGCGCTTCATGTGGAACTTCTTTTTGTAATTCGCCAGCTTCTTTCATAATCGTTTGGAGCTGTTTCCATTCTTCAGCATCTAATAGCGGATTTGTCGCATAAGAATGTTGCTTTTTATAACGTTCAATTACTTTTACTGTAATGTCCTTTGAAGTGTCTTTAAATAACGGAGAAACGGTGTCAGCAATCTCTTCTGGACTATGTGTATCAACCCATTGTTGTGCTTTATAGAGCGCACGTGTGAATTTTTCAGCAGCATCTTTATCTTTCTTTAAGAAGCTTTCTTTTGCCATGAACGTTGTATACGGAACAGTTCCAGATTCATTTCCGAACGAAGCGACGATAAACCCTTTTCCTTCTTTTTCGAATATACTTGCAGTCGGTTCAAAGAGCTGTACAAATTCCCCAGTACCAGATGCAAAGGCACTTGCAATGTTAGCAAATTCGATGTTTTGAATTAAGTTTGTATCTTTGTGGGGATCAATGCCATTTTTCTTTAAAACGTATTCTCCAACCATTTGCGGCATGCCGCCTTTACGCTGTCCTAAAAACGTAACACCTTTTACGTCATTCCAATTAAAAGAGTCTAATTTTTTACGCGAAACTAAAAATGTTCCGTCTGTTTGTGTAAGTTGTGCGAAGTTAATGATAGGGTCTTTTGCACCTTGTTGATGAACATAAATAGACGTTTCAGAGCCGACGAGAGCAATATCAATTCCGCCAGATAATAGGGCGGTCATCGTTTTATCTCCGCCAGCTGTTGTTTGGAGGTCAATATTTAATCCTTCATCTTTAAAAAATCCTTTTTCAATCCCGACATATAAAGGGGCGTAGAAGAGAGAATGGGTAACTTCGCCGATGCGAATGTTTTGCGTTTGTTCTTTCGTACCTTCCTTTTTACTACTGCAAGCAGCAAATGTGAAAACAGCTAGTAACATGATGCAAAAAACAGCTATTAATTTTTTCACTATATGACACCTCCTAGAAGTCACTCTACAAGCATGATATGTAGGTAAGTGCCCATATGTGAGTGTGGATAGAAGGAATTTTTCGGGTGATAAAGAAGTACAAATATAAGGGGTGATAAAATGGATTACGAATATGATGATAGCGTACATTTACATCTTGATTATTTCGGAACAGAATGTGATATGGAATCGATTGCTTATAAGCGGAAGAATGAAGACGTGTGGGATGTGTATTTTAATTTTGGGGCATATGGTCTTCAGAAAGATGAGATCGAGACAGGTAGATTTATGGACGAATATGCTGGTCATTACGTTTTTTCTGTACATGCTCGTGATCTTAGCTGGGAATTTGGAAGTGCTCAATTTGAAGAGTGGGTTTTGAGAAATCAAATAGTAGAAAAATCGCTGCAAAAATAGGGAGGAATTTTGTGGTCGATTTTCTCATTTTCTTGTTCATTTTCGTAGTCGGATTTTTTATTATGCAAGTACTCGTTTATCGATTTGCAAAGAAAAACATTCAAAAATATACAAGAATAAAATGGATTCATATGTGGCTAGAGATAAATATGAAGAAGGGCCCAAGATTAGATCTTTTTGATTTTGTAGTTATCGTACTTGTATGTATTATATGGAAAGTATGGATGTATTCTCTTATATAATAAATATGTTAATGTCTGTTAGAATGAAGGAGAACCTGTCAGTGTTGGTAGGTTCTTTTTTTTATGGTAATAATTTTATGAAGCATAGTTCATTTATGCTGTTGGAATATAGAGCGAAGAAGTTTTATCCCGTTCAATCCTGAGTGGTTCGGGCTTATTAAGTTTCACTGTATTTTTAAGGGGAAATTAAGGATACACGTGTATAATACAAACACATAGGGAGACTAACTGTATACAAATATGTTATTTTGTATATGACAATATGTTTGTGGATGCGAGACGAAGGGGTAAAGGAAAGAGGGAATAAATTGCGTTTTAATGTTTTTACACAACGACGAAGAAGAGATGAATTTCATTTTAGTTTTTCTCCTCAGCAGCCGAGGAAGAACCTATTAATTTCTATCATTCTTAGTGGAATGTGGGCGATTTGTTTAGAAACGCTGTTTTTTGTTATGTTAAGATCTTTCGAATTCGAGAGGACTAAAGAATTTTTTAATGGGAAAATACAGCTGAGTATACTCATTATTGTTTTGTGGAGTGTACTATTATACATCATTCATTTAAATAAAGGTATTAGTCACAAGCTTAGGCCGGCTATCCGAGTTCACATCGTATTATTTTTAATTGCTCATACAATGAGTTGGACGTATATCTTAGTGCAGGAGGATATGAGCCTTCTATTAGTAAATACATGGGTATATTTACAATATGGACAGTATATATTAAGCCTTTTATTTATTTATATGGTATACGTTTTTGCGTATAATTTGCTTGGAAGGGTTTTCTTAAGTACAACGATAACTAGCTTAGTTTTACTTATTTTTGTAATGGTGAACCATTTTAAGCTCATCTTTAGAGGAGAGCCATTCTATCCGTCTGATTTCACACAGATTGGTCATATGGATACGGTTATACCGATGGTCATGGATTATTTCAGTTTTTGGAATGTGTTCCTGATGGTAGTTAGTATTGTTTTACTTATATTTGTAATTATGTATATAAGAAAGCACATTCCAGTTATAAAATCGCATATTATTATGAGGATTATTTTAATATGTGGCTCTGCGTTTATGTTGTATGCATATAGTAACGCCCCTAATACCTTTATGAACAATATATTTACAAAAGCTGGGGTAGACATCCGCGCGTGGAATCAAGTTATAAATTATAAGGGGAATGGTTTTGTTATAGGATTTTTAAGTAACTTAGATACGACAGTTATCCAAGAGCCAGAAAAATATTCAAAAGAAAATATGCAGCAAATTGCAAAGGATATAGAGAAGCAATATGGCGGTAAAGTAAAAGCGCAAAAAAAGGCAGAGAAGCCGAATATTATATTTATTATGAGTGAGGCATTCTGGGATCCGACAAAATTAGCGAATCTTTCATTTAGCGAAGATCCAGTGCCGAATTTACATCATTATACAGAGAATTTTCCAGGGGGACAAACGATAGCTCCTACATTTGGAGGGAATACAGCGAATACAGAATTTGAAGCATTAACGAGTTACTCGATGAGTCTTTTAATGCCTGGTTCTATACCATATCAACAAGCTATCCCAAGTCAGAAAGAAGTTCCATCTATTGCAAGTGAATTGAAAAAGCAAGGGTATTATGCAAGTGCAATTCATGCTTTTAATCGATCCTTTTATAAAAGGGATGATGTATATAAAACATTGGGATTCGATAATTTTAATGCAGAAGACACGATGAAAAATACAGAAGTAGTTGGAGATAATGTTAGTGATTTATCTATGAGTAAAGAAATCATAGATGAATTAAAGAAGAGAAAACAACCTACGTTTATTCATGCAGTGACGATGCAAAATCATTTTCCATATACGCCAAATATGTTTGGAGAAAATAAAATAGAAATTAGTGGATTAACAGAAGAGGAATCGAAGGCAGAATTAGAAGCATATACAGAAGGGGTAAGATTGTCTGATGAAGCGTTGCAATATTTAATCGAGCAGCTTGATGATTTAGACAGGCCTACTTTATTAGTCTTCTTTGGAGATCATTTGCCTATGTTAGGAACTAATAAGTCTATTTATAAAGAAGCAGGATATATAGAAAATGAAGAGACGGTAAGAGAAAGATTACTTATGTCAGAAACGCCATTGTTAATGTATGCAAATTTCGATTTGCCAAATGACAATTTAGGTTTAGTAAGTCCGATTTATTTTTCTAGTCTCGTTTTTGATTATGCGGGATTAAAACAATCACCATTTTATCAATTTTTATCGGAAATGCATAAAGAAATACCAGTTCTTAGAGATGAGTTAAAGGTTAATAAAGATGGAGAAGAAATAACAGATTTAACAAAGGAACAAAAAGAAATGTTAGAGCAATATAAAATGCTCCAATATGATTTACTTGCTGGAAAGCAGTATAGTAAAGATATACTTTTTAAATAGAAAAACAAAAAGAACTTGTATAACGATACAAGTTCTTTTTTATAGTATTTAACGGGGTAACCAGACAAGCTGGGTTTAGGGAGTATTACCTGTATATTTAGTATAAATGAAAATGTAATCGTTTTATTGATTGATTTGTGAGAAATATGTGAATTTTAATCTTTTGAAAAACTGCGTTCCTATCGAAACGATTTGGTATAGATTTTTATGAATGCAAAAACTTTATAAGTTCTGCATTTAATTCATCCGCTTGATCGATTGGAGAGCCGTGACCGCTATTTGTAAGAGGATGTAACTGAGAATTTTTAATCCGCTTTTGCGTGATTTCAGCGCTTTTGTAAGGGATAAGTTGATCGTGAACACCATGGAATATTTTTGTTGGGACGTTAATTTTAATTAAATCTTTCGTTACATCTTCATTTGCGGCTGCTTGCAATATTTTGATGAGAGCGTAGGAAGCAGACTGCATACCGAGATAAGAAAACCATTCTAACGTAGCAGATCCTAAGTTTCTATTAAAAAATGATAAAGATACATCATTTAAAAATTTTGGCATATTGGCATACATTTGATTAATGAGGGTATCTGCTTGTTCTTTTGGGACACCATAGGGCGATTCTTGATTTTTAACGAAAGAGGGGGAAACAGCATCGACTAATACAAGTTTAGAAATACGATGGCCATTGTAGCGAGACATGTACCGAATAGAAAGAGCGCCACCTACTGAGAAACCGACTAATGTAGCACTTTCTACTTGAAGTGCTTCTAGAACAATGGCGATATCGTCTGCTAAACGATCGTATGTGTAACCAGTCCACGGTTTATCAGATTGCCCGTTTCCGCGTATATCCATAGCGATGCAGCGGAAACCATGCTGTGGTAACACATTGAGTTGATATTGGTACATTTGATGATTTAAAGGCCAGCCATGAACGAAAAACACGGTTTTACTACCGGGTCCAGGATTAACGTCTTGCACAAAAATATGCACATCTTTCTCGACGGTAACAAACATAAATTATCCCCCTAACCTATTCATATGCTCTATCCCAAAAGCGTTGGATTTTGTTCTATTCAGACAACAGAATTTTCTTCATTTTTTGCCGCTTATATAAAATCTCTCCCACATAATATACGTATTATTGTTTATAGCTTTTATGCTTATATATAGCCTGAAGATACTTTGCTTTATTGGGATGATTTTCCTCAAATGTTCGATTTCTCTTTGTTTGTCTAAGAAAATCATTTATTATAATAAATGGTATTCTTAGAGATATTATTTTGAAGGGGTGTTGAAGTGAAAAAAAGTTTTCTATCATATAAAGAAGAAGAAAGGAATGCCAAAATCTTTTTGTGGGTGCTATATGTCATTGTTGTTTCATACCAAATTTTCTATGCAATCATATTAGAAAATAAATCATTAACGGATAAGGGACATAGCATACTATGGCAAGTTATTTGCGGAACTGCAATACTCGGTGTGAATGTATATTTAATAAAAAAAGAGAAAGCGAACCTTGTTAAATATGCATGTGTATTTGCATACATAGGAATAGAAATCGTTAATATACTTTCGTATATGCTTTATAATGAGGCGGCATTTGATGGAGTAAATATAATAGAAATTATTTTCATCTTCTTTGTACCTATATTTTTAAATAAAAAATATTTTGTGTTTGTACTTTCGACAATTGTAGGGAAATATGTTATTTATTTATTTGTATTAAAGGAAGTAAAAGGATTTATGTTCCTTATTATGTATACACTCGTATTAATAGCGGCATACATCATTTTAAATCGATTTATACAATACCTTTCAGCGGTAAAGGAAAGTATTAAGATTGCTAGTGAATCACAAAAATTAGCAGTAATCGGAAAAATGGCAGCGACAGTGGGACATGAAATTAAAAATCCACTTGCTTCATTAAAAGGGTTTACGCAATTACAACGAGAGAAGCATGGGGAGGACCCTATTTACGAACAGATGATTTTTGAAATAGAAAATATGAATAATATGATAAGTGAGTTAATGGAAGTTGCTACATGTAAACCTTCTGTTTATAAGAAACATAATATAGGTGAAATTGCATTACAAGCAGTAACAATTGTTCGCGAAAAAATGAATGAATCTAGCGTCCAGTTTATTTCTAATGTGGAAGAAAAGACGATAGAAGTTGAATGTGATGAGCGGAAAATAAGAGGAGTCTTTCTATATGTCATAAAAAATGCTCTGGAGGCAATGGAGCAAGGTGGCACATTAGAGTTACGGTTAGAAAACAAAGGACAAGATTATGTAATGCTAAGTGTAATTGATAATGGTTACGGTATTAAGAAAGAAAATTTAGCTCGTGTTACAGAAGCCTTTTATACAACGAAACAAGATAAAATTGGCCTGGGACTTACGGTAGCGAATCGGCTTGTTACCGAGCAGCATCTTGGTGAATTACATATTTCAAGTGAAAGAGATATTGGAACTAGAATAGACATCATTCTCCCAAAAAAGCGTGGAAATAGTGAAATCCAAGAGGGAGAAAAGCTAGGAGTTACGATATGAATAAAGACGATATATTTAAACATGAAGAAATGAAGGCATTGAAAATATTTTTAAGTTTATTTTTTATTATATTTTTTGTATACGATCTTGCCTACGAATTTATTGTACCTTTAATAGGAGGCGGGCAAGAAGGAGTAGGAAAATTTGAAGATGGTTTAGGTTTATGGCTGTATTTTCTCATGGTGATTTTGTTTTGTATTGGAGTATACTTCATGAAATGGAAGAATCTATTTGCAGTGAAATATATTATTCTAATTGGATATAACCTATTAGATTTTATCCATAATTTTATGATTTACTATGGTAGTGATGCTGAGTTTGATGGTGGGAATATAGTAGAAGGATTTTTTATTTTATTTGCCCCACTCTTTGTAAACAAAAGATATTTTTGGTTAGTTCCGAGCATACTTGTTGGAAAATATGCTCTTATAGGAATCTTTATTCACTCGTCACTCGTTTTAATCCCGATGGCATTATATAGCGTATTTACTATCATATGTTGGATTATGTTTTTAAGGTTTCAATCTTACGTTCGTACGCTTGAGATGATGGATAAAGAAATACAACAAACAGAAAAGCTAGCAACTGTTGGGAAAATGGCTACAGTTATTGGTTACAAAATTAGAAGACCTCTAGCTAATTTGGATAAATTTGTTAATAAGCAAGCGGATAAATATCCTGAGGATAAAATATATAGTGATATTATGAAACAAGAAGTAGAACGAATTCATACAATCGCTACAGAACTTAGTGGATTTGAGAAATCTAAATCACTAGAATCAGAAGTTCATAATATAGAAGAAATTATCGCTTATGTTATTCGAGTTATGGGAAAGCCTGCTTTAAAGCAAGGAGTGCACATACAAGGTATTTATAGTAAAGACATACCATCGATTACATGCGATGAAAAACGATTAAAGCAAGTATTTTTTAATTTAATTAAAAATGCGATTGAAGCAATGTCAGTTGGCGGAACGATTACGATTAAAGTGACTGTAGAAGATGCAATCATTGTTCAAGTTAAGGATGAAGGTTGCGGTATTCCAAAAGACAAAATTCCGAAGCTAAATGAAGCTTTTTACACAACAAAAGAAACGGGAACAGGTTTAGGTTTAGTAGTTACAGAAAAAATTATTAAAGACCACAACGGTAAAATGAGTTTTGAAAGTGAAGTTGGGGTTGGAACGACTGTGAAGATTGTATTGCCAATGTAATGAAAAAATTTTTAAAAGGGAGATTACTTATTTGAGAGTGATCTCCCTTTTTTATTGTGGATGAGAGTAAGACATGTTGATAAAGGTAGGCAAGTTAATTATATTAACATAGTGTATATAATTAAAAATCCAATATATGGATAAATTTACAATGATAGTATATACTAAACTTGTCTGTTATTTGTTTTAATTCATTTGTATTTCTATTTGCTGACCCGAATCTCGGGTCTTTTTTTGTTAAATAAATTATTTTTTAGTAAGGGCTATATATCAGTGATTAAAAAAATAGAATATACAGCACTTGCAGTAATTCCAGGGGTAATATAAAGGGATATAGCATCTCCTCTCGAAACTGAGTTTCCAATTGTAATGCTAGTCCAAGTTACAGTAGCGGGACCTACTGCTGGATTAGGATTAAACACTTGAATTTGTCCTGATCCAGTATCCGTTGGTTTAATTGAAAATACCATAGTTCCTGTAATTTTGTCAGTGGTAGTTAAAGTAAGAGTAGATAGGATGTAACTAGAGGTAGGGGCAGTGAGGTTTGTTGGAACATTCCTGCAAATATTAATCGTATAAACAGCAGCAGGTAAGTTATTTATATTTATAGATGCAGCGAAGCCAACTATACTGCCGGCTCCAGCAGTGACATATGGAATAACATTGGAGTCAATTCCAGGAGAACCCGCTATACGTTGAAAACCAGCATTTGTTCCTTGAAAAACAATACTTTTTGCGGATGCACTACCTGCAGTGCCAGTAGGTCCGGTAATGCCAGTAGGTCCGGTACTACCAGTAGGTCCGGTACTACCAGTAGGTCCGGTACTACCAGTAGGCCCGGTAATGCCAGTAGGCCCGGTAATGCCAGTAGGTCCGGTACTACCAGTAGGTCCGGTACTACCAGTAGGCCCTGTAATGCCAGTAGACCCGGTAATGCCAGTAGGTCCGGTAATGCCAGTAGGTCCGGTACTACCAGTAGGTCCGGTACTACCAGTAGGCCCTGTAATGCCAGTAGACCCGGTAATGCCAGTAGGTCCGGTAATGCCAGTAGGTCCGGTACTACCAGTAGGTCCGGTACTACCAGTAGGCCCGGTAATGCCAGTAGACCCGGTACTACCAGTAGGCCCGGTAATGCCAGTAGACCCGGTAATGCCAGTAGGCCCGGTAATGCCAGTAGGTCCGGTACTACCAGTAGGTCCACTTTCTACTAATACGATATAATCTGGAGATACATTCGGAAATCCTTGAGGTGCATCTTTTTTTACAACATAGCCGCTGCTCGTATAAGTGACAACTTGTCCTTTTTTATAGGTGGGAGCGGCTGCTAGACTAAAGGCGGTAGTACTTTGGAAACCAGCTCCGGAAGGCCCGACAGAGCCAGTAGGTCCAGTACTACCAGTGGGTCCAGCGTTCCCGGAAGGTCCAGTGATGCCGGCAGAGCCAGTGTTTCCAGTAGGTCCGGTGCTACCAGTGGGCCCGGTGTTTCCGTTAGAACTACTATTGCGTCTGCCGTCGCAACTAAAACAATTACGTGGGTACATGTATGTTCTCCTTTCTATATTTTGAAAAACTAGTTTTAAAAATAGAACCACTATATACATATTATGAATTTTATATTTTTGTGTGTTCAATCGTATTGTGTATAGATTTTAAAATAGAGAGGAGAGTTGAATCGTTATAGAGCCAACGTTTCTCTTGTGGGCCGAAAGTAACACCTAAGTCAAAATTAAGCTGCAAATAAATCTTAAAGTGATTCTTATTCTTTCATAGCAAGATAGGAAGCAGATAGGAAACAAATAAATCCTACAATCCAACCAATAGAAGGAGAATAAGGAAGTATATGTTGTAATACCATTCCGCTAGAAATAAAAAAGCTACCGAGTAGGCCTAAGAAGATGGGGTATCGCAGTAATTTGAACATGAGTGATACAACCTCCTTTATTACATATATTGTATATTAGTCGTAATTTTCTGTATATATTTTTAAAGAAAAATGGTGGTACAATATATGAAGGATACGAGAAGAGAGGATGAAGTTTAGAATATGTACGTTACTGTAACAGAAGCAGCATATAAAAAAATTATGGATACGATTCCAAATGAGGCGAAATATATAAAGTTATTTTACGATAATGAAGGTTGCGGTTGTGTAATGAGCGGAATTATCGATTTAGTAGCTGTAGCAGAAAAAGATGAGCGCGATGTGGATATCGAATCAAACCGGTTTAGCTTTATCGCAGATCGCACAAAGCTTGTATTTATGGATGATAAATTAACAGTTGATTGGCATGAAGGTGGAGGGACTTTTCAGCTGAAGAGCCCGAGCCAATTTTATAATCCAAATATGAAGTTACACGTTCGAGTGTAGTAAAGAAAAGGTGGTTCCAAAACGTATTTTGGAACCACCTTTTTTATTGTATAAGTCGCTATTATTGTCGTTTTTTGTTGGTAAGTCGATATATTTAAAAAATCGCCGATATATTCAGAAAATCGCTGATATAATTTCATGTATCAAAACGTTCATACAATACAAAGATTTTTTTCACATAATGAAATGTACATGTGATTGAATTTTCTGTATAATTTTATTTGCGGAGGGGATACGCATGAGAAGATGGGGGATTGAGTTATTAATTTTAGCAGTCGTTATTATTTGGGGGATTAACTATACGATTGCGAAATATGGACTTTTAGAATTTACAGCAATTGAGTTTACTGCACTTCGGATGATATCAGCGGCACCGCTTATGTTACTCCTTACATTTTTTATTGAAAATTCGGTTTATATGGAACGAAAGGATATACCTAGATTAATCATCGTTAGCGTTGTAGGTATTGTACTGTATCAAACGTTATTTATGGAAACTGTCCAATATACGTCCGCTACAAATGCCTCTTTACTCATTTCTATTTCACCTATTTTTACAACTGTATTTGCTATTTTTTTGAAACAAGAAAAGTTTTCTTCTCGAAAGTTCATCGGTTCTATAATTGCCTTTGGTGGTGCTGCATTAGTTTTAGTAGCAGGGCATTCGCTTGCTAGTTCTTTTTATGGTAACGGAATTGGACTTATTACATCAATATGCTGGGGGCTTTATCCAGTTTTAGCAGGTCCATTAATTAAAAAATATTCAGCACTACGTGTTACCGCATGGTCAGCATTAGTTGGCGCGATTCCGCTTTTATTGTTAAGTGGACCACATGTATTTATAATGCCATTTCACATTACACATGGAATGACACTATTCGCTTTACTATATTCCATTTTCTTTGTAACAGTATTTGGTTTAGTGATGTGGTATGTTGGTATTCAAAAAATTGGCGCATCACATACGATGGTATATATGTATATAACGCCACTTGTAGCTGTTTTATTTGCAGCTGTATGGGCAAATGAATATGTATCATTTCAACAAATAATCGGTGGAATTATTATTTTCTTCGGTCTATGGTTTGTGAAATCAGAGAAAGTAAACATTCATTCTACTGCGGGGGAACCTATATCAAAATAGGAAAACAGATCATCTATGATCTGCTTTCCTATTTTTTTATTTTTGGTAAGAAGACGAGAAATAAGATAGCAGTAATAAGTGGAATTAAGTTTAAAAATGGAATACGGAAGAGTGTGATAAGAATAATACCTGGAAGAAGAACACCGAGGACAGCGTAGAAAATACTATGATTTTTCGTGTACCAATACAATGAAAGTCCAATAAGTGCAGGGATAATGAGGTGAATGAGAGCCATTAAAAAATAAATCATTAGACGCCCCCTTTATTTGTGTACTTATTACATCATATCCGTATGTTCAGAAATTGATATCACTTTTTTCATAAATGGACGAAAAATGTTTGGAAAAACGTCACAAATTATGAGAATATGATGTTTGAAATCTTGTATAATATTATTTCCTGAAAACATTCAAACAACATGAACATACTGTTTATGTTGTTTTTAATTTGAGTGAAATGAATTTTAAGTAGTATGAACTCGAAAGAAATGAGTTATACAGCTTTTGTTGGATAGATAAAAATTACTGAAGAGGAGAACAGCATGATTAGTATGTCATTAAGATCATTTAAAATTCAATCGTATTATTTACTAGGTTTTCTTTTGCTAGGGTGGATGTTAACGCCGTTTTCAGCCCATTTTCTAGGTGCTGGAATTGGACTTATCGTAAGTATGTATTGTGTTTGGCTTTTAGGGAGACGAATTGAGAAGCTTGGAGATAGTATCGTAAAGAAAACGAAAGCACCGACGCTCGGTATGTTTAATCGTTTTGCAGCTGCCATTTTGGGTGCTGTTATTATGTACGAAATTGAGCACCACATGGTTATGTGGGCATTTGCAGTAGGGATTCTGGGTGGTTATTTCTTAATCGTTGTGAATTTAGGCTACTATAGTATGAAAGATGAGGAAGAATTAACAAAGAGCTAAAAAGATAAAAAGCCTCTTTTTAGATGGAATAGAGGGTCCGGCGAGGGGTAGTTACAATAGGAAGCATAAATTTGCATAAAATACAGGTTTCTGCTTCCTATAAGCTAACATGAAATCACGTATTAGTATGACTCTTATGTTTTTTAAAAAAGGTGGATATAATACAACAAATTATTCCGGTAATTAGAATAATATATTTTATCGTTTCACTTGTATGCTCAAATAAATTAACGTTAAGCATCACAAGTCCCCAAAACATTTGGATCGCTCCGTAACTGAATAAAATTTTTCCTGTACGAGAAAAATTTTTCATAGGCCTCATCCTTTCCTGAATATGTAAATTGTACCATGAAAAAATAATAATGAATGATTATAAAGTGAATTTTCTGTAATTTTACGAACTAAGTCACAGATGAAGAGAGAAGATATAGAAAGAAGCTTACGTTAAAAACGTAAGCTTCTTTTTTATGTAAGTGTGTATAAGCGTTAAGCCGCATTGGGTTTTGTCGGTGAGTACGCGAAACTTTACGGTTACACGACACTTATTCATATGAGTAAAAGGGTTATTCCAACAGAAAGTTTGTACTTAAGCGATTGGACCGCCTAAGTTAATAATATCTTCAGAAACGCTGTCGAACTTTTTGAAGTTCTCTTTGAATTTGCTTGCAAGCTCGATTGCTTTCGCATTGTAAGCAGCTTTATCAGCCCAAGTTTGTTCAGGCATTAATACTTCGTCAGGTACACCTGGTACGTGAAGTGGAACTTCAAGACCGAAGATGTCATGTTTAGCTGTTTCAGTTTTCGCAAGTTCACCGCTTAATGCTGCTTGAATCATTGCACGAGTGTAACCTAAGTTCATACGTTTACCAACGCCGTATTCGCCACCAGTCCAGCCAGTGTTTACTAAGAATACTTTCGCATCGTGTTTCTCGATTTTTTCACCAAGCATTTCAGCATAGCGAGATGCATCAAGTGGTAAGAATGGTGAACCGAAGCAAGTTGAGAATGTTGCTTGCGGAGATGTAACACCGCGCTCTGTTCCTGCTAGTTTACTAGTGTAACCACTTAAGAAATGATACATAGCTTGTTCTTTTGATAACTTACTGATTGGAGGCAATACGCCAGATGCATCAGCAGTTAAGAAAATGATTGTATTTGGGTGTCCAGCAACACTTGGCAGTACGATATTGTCGATCGCATGCATAGGGTATGCAGCACGAGTATTTTCTGTTAAAGTAGTATCGTTATAGTCTGCGATACGCGTTTGGTTATTAATGATAACGTTTTCTAAAACAGATCCAAATTTGATTGCATCGAAAATTTGTGGTTCTTTCTCGTGAGAAAGGTTTACACATTTTGCGTAGCAACCGCCTTCAATATTGAATACACCGTTATCAGACCAACCATGCTCATCATCACCGATTAATTTACGGTGTGGATCAGCAGATAATGTTGTTTTACCTGTTCCAGATAAACCGAAGAATAGTGCTACGTCGCCTTCTTCACCTACGTTTGCAGAGCAATGCATAGAAAGAATATCTTGTTCAGGTAGTAAGAAGTTCATAATAGAGAAGATTGATTTTTTCATTTCTCCAGCGTATTCTGTACCACCAATTAGTACGATACGTTTTTCGAATGAAACCATAATGAATGCTTCAGAGTTTGTACCGTCAACAGCTGGATCAGCTTTGAAATTCGGTGCAGAAACAATTGTGAACTCTGATTCATGAGTTGTTAATTCTTCTTCAGTTGGACGAATGAATAATTGATGTACAAATAAATTGTGCCATGCATATTCGTTAATAACTTGAATTGGTAGGCGGTAATTGCGGTCAGCACCTGCAAATCCATTGAAGACGAATAACTCTTCTTTTTCTTTTAAGTATTCTAAAACTTTAGTATATAATTTATTAAAATGTTCTTCAGAGATCGGCTGATTCACTGCTCCCCAAGCAATTTTGTCAGCAACCGATGCTTCTTTCACAATAAATTTATCTTTAGGAGAACGTCCTGTATATTTTCCTGTTGAAGCAGAAACGGCACCAGTAGAAGTTAATTTCCCTTCATTTCGCATTAATACTTTTTCCACTAATTGCGGAACACTTAGTTGAATCTGTGCATTGCTTCCGTTCAATAATTCGTGTAAACCAATTTGGACATTCACAGTACTCATATTTATATACCATCCTTTTCATTTAATGAAATATTTCTCGTAATCCCCAACAAGAGTATAACACAATTATATAAATAATGTATACTATTTATTTCTTTTTGTTTGTGTGAATGTATTATTTCCTTATTAATATTTCATTCCAGGCGTATTGAGAAAAACTTTCAGGAAAATGTGAATATTAATTGACAAATGAATATCATTTCTTTAGTATAGGTTGGGACGGATACTCTCTTATCCCGAGCTGGCGGAGGGACAGGCCCGATGAAGCCCAGCAACCTCATTTGTAGTGGTAAATACAGGTGAATAGGTGCTAAAACCTGTGCGAGGCTAACGGTCTCGAACGATAAGAGCAAAGGGCAAAAAGCAGTATGCAAGTAGCAAATTAAACCTTTCCTCTATGTAAAGTAGGAAAGGTTTTTCTGTATGCTTGTGTGGGAGAATAAATGTATGTCGCAGTTTGTGGCAAATTAAGGATGAGTTCCGTACAATATATACAATTACTGTAGGGAGGTTTACCACATGACAAAAAAACGTCATCTGTTCACATCTGAGTCTGTAACTGAAGGACATCCAGATAAAATTTGTGACCAAATTTCTGATTCAATTTTAGATGCGATCTTATCAAAGGACGCAAATGCACGTGTAGCTTGTGAAACAACTGTAACAACTGGTTTAGTATTGGTAGCGGGGGAAATTACGACTTCTACTTACGTAGATATTCCAAAAATCGTTCGTGAAACAATTCAAGGCATTGGTTACACACGCGCAAAATACGGATTCGATGCAGAAACTTGTGCAGTTTTAACATCTATCGATGAGCAATCTGCTGACATCGCTATGGGTGTTGACCAAGCGCTAGAAGCACGCGAAGGTCTAATGACTGACGCTGAGATTGAGGCAATTGGTGCGGGAGACCAAGGTTTAATGTTTGGCTTCGCATGTAATGAAACACAAGAATTAATGCCACTTCCAATCTCGCTTGCTCACAAATTAGCTCGCCGTTTAACTGAAGTACGTAAAGATGACACATTATCATACTTACGTCCGGATGGAAAAACGCAAGTTACAGTTGAGTATGATGAAAATGGTAAACCTGTACGTGTAGATACAATCGTAATTTCTACACAGCATCATCCAGATGTTACATGGGAAGAAATCGATCGCGATTTAAAAGAGCATGTAATTAAAGCTGTAGTTCCAGCAGAATTAATGGATGGAGAAACGAAATTCTTCATTAACCCAACTGGCCGCTTCGTAATTGGTGGACCACAAGGTGATGCTGGTTTAACAGGACGTAAAATCATCGTTGATACTTACGGTGGATACGCTCGCCACGGTGGCGGTGCATTCTCTGGTAAAGATGCAACGAAAGTTGACCGTTCTGCAGCATATGCAGCTCGTTATGTTGCGAAAAACATCGTAGCAGCTGGTCTTGCTGACAAAGCAGAAGTACAACTTGCATACGCAATTGGTGTAGCACAACCAGTATCAATTTCAGTTGATACATTCGGGACTGGTAAAGTATCTGAAGACGTACTAGTAGAACTAGTTCGTAACAACTTCGATCTTCGCCCAGCTGGTATTATTAAAATGCTAGACTTACGTCGCCCAATTTATAAACAAACAGCAGCTTACGGCCACTTCGGACGTACTGATGTAGACCTAACATGGGAACGTACAGACAAGGCTGCAGCTTTAAAAGAGCAAGCTGGTCTATAATATATGAAAAAAAGCTTTGCGCGGTGAGCGCAAAGCTTTTTTTATTTTGTTTTACTTCTAATTTGAATGCATGAGCTACAATACACTTCGCCGTCTAGCTCAATATACTTTTTCATATTAGTCATACCACTTGCTGGAAAGGGCATATGAATCCATGCTTTTTCATACGTTTGTATTTCCTTTTCACATGATTTACAAAGGATTGGTTTCTTCTGGAACATATGTAATCAACCTTTCATTTGACGTGCTTTACCCGCGCAAAAGGCACTGCTGAGTAAAAATAGTGTTGCGAATATAATACTTACTAATGTAGCGTATGGGATTGCGCTTTTTAAGGAAAAGCCGACAGTGATTGAAGCGACAAATAAGAGGATAAATGTTGTTGTTAATTTTTTATAAAGTTCCATAATATGTAGACCTCCTTATTTAGAGATAGAACGTTTAAAAATAAAATCTATTATATAGGCAAGTGTGAGAGGAATTAATGTGCTAGTCAAATAGTAACGAATACCACCATCAGGCAAAAGTACATGCAATTTTAAAAAGTTAATATCGAATTCGTAAGCGATACATTGAAAAAGGGATAATATAATTAGGAATGGTATAATGGGTACGGATCGTTTTATATTTTGAATCATGTAAAGCTCCTTTATATGGATAAATATACTTATATTGTATCATGTTGAATTCTTTGCTTCATACATAATTTTACAAGAAAATGAAAGGACAGATAAAAAATGAGCGTAACTGAACATAAAAAACAAGCGCCAAAAGAAGTGCGCTGCAAAATCGTGACGATTTCCGATACACGTACGGAAGAGACAGATAAGAGTGGACAACTATTACATGAATTGTTAAAAGAGGCAGGGCATACAGTGACCTCTTATGAAATTGTAAAAGACGATAAAGAAAGTATTCAGCAAGCAGTGTTAGCTGGTTATCATAGAGAAGATGTTGATGTTGTGTTAACAAATGGCGGAACTGGTATTACGAAGCGTGATGTGACGATTGAAGCAGTATCAGCGTTATTAGATAAAGAAATTGTCGGGTTTGGTGAGTTGTTCCGCATGATTAGTTATTTAGAAGATATCGGAAGCAGCGCAATGTTAAGTAGAGCGATCGGTGGTACAATTGGGCGCAAAGTTGTCTTTTCAATGCCAGGATCTAGTGGAGCAGTTCGCCTTGCGATGAATAAGCTAATTTTACCAGAATTAGGTCATATTACATTTGAGCTGCATCGCCAATGAGTAAATGGGCTGGAATTGTATTAGCGGGCGGTATGTCGAGTAGATTCGGTGAGCCGAAAGCGTTAGCGAGCTGGCAAGGGAGTACGTTTATTGAGCATATTTTGAAAGTGATGACAAGGAGGACGCTCCAAGAGGTTGTAGTCATTAGTCATTCTGATATAAAAGAGCGAGTAGAGCAACTCGTACAAGTTCCTGTTATAGAAGATATTCCGCACTATAAAGGAAACGGACCACTTGCTGGGATTGTAGCAGGAATGGAATATATAGAAGCAGATTGGTACGCTATTATGCCATGTGATGCGCCAAATGTTTCGTATGAATGGTTTACCATTTTATTAGAACAAACGAGTGATGAATATGATGCAGTCGTACCTATTATTAATGGAAGAAAACAACCATTACTTGCAGCATATCATAACCGTGTGAAAGAAAAGATTTATGCTTTGCTACAGGATGAAAAAAGAAGTATGGGCCAACTTTTATCACAATGTAATGTGAAATATGTTGCTGGAGAAGATGTACAAGCGAATGCGGATTGGTTTATGAATGTGAATACGAAAGAAGAATATGTGCAGGCTCAAAAAGACCTTTCAAATGAATGAAAGGTTTTTTTGATATACAGAAATTGGGGAACAATTACTGTATAAAGGTATGTGGGTAAGTTGATTTTAAGAGTAATTCTTAAAATCACTATACAGTTAAAATAGTGTATAACCATATATTAATTTTTATGGGTTTTTATTATAAGTCTGTTTGTTTATGTTTGTTTTTGTTAAAATGAATATAGAAATAATATGATATTTCACCTTGTGTATCATTCATTTAAGTAAATTTTACAACTGTGTAATAAACTCCCTTCGTTTTGAAGGGAGTTTTTCTATTTAAGCAAGCAACTCTGATGCGTTATGCTGAAGGATTTCTTCATATTGGTTAAGTAAGCCACGAAAGATCTCATCCCAGCTTTTTGATTTCGCATAAGATGAAGCTGCTATTCCCATCTGCTCAAGTTTTTCTTCATTTTGCAATAAAAGATAAATGGATGATAGAAATGCGTTCTCATTTTTGGGTGGACAAAGAACTCCTGTTTTTCCATCTGTAATAATATTTTTAACCCCGCCACTATTTGCACCAATGACAGGTGTACCGCATGCAAGCGATTCAAGTACAACGTTCCCAAATGTTTCAGTAGCAGATGGAAATACCATTAGATCGGAAGAAGCATAGGCTTCAGCTAAATCTTCACCTTGTAAATATCCAGTAAAGGTTACATTTGTTTTTGGGACAGCTTCACGCAAATTTGTTGCTAGAGGACCGTCTCCTGCAATGAGCCAATGAATGTCGTTTCGAGTATGCGCTGTTTTAGCGATAATATTTTGCAACGTATCAATATCTTTTTCAGGGGCAATCCGTCCAACATAGGAAAGGACATACTTTGCTGTAATATTATATTTTTTTCGGAATAGGTCTGTATTGTAAGATGGATGAAAGAGTGTGCAATCTACACCCCGTCCCCATATGGAGAGGGCCTGAAAGCCTTTATTTTTTAGTTGGTGTAACGTTTCAAAAGAAGGAACGAAATTTTTTTGCATGTGACTATGAAACCATTTTAAATAGTTCCAAAGCATATTAGAGAGAAATTCAATTTTGTAATAGCGTAAATAAGCAGCGAAATCAGTATGATAAGAACCGACAACTGGGATGTTTAACTTTTTTGCATAATACAATCCACAAAGTCCCATGTTGAAAGGTGTGGCAATGTGAATAATGTCAGGTTTAAAGGAAAGAAGTTTTCGTTTAATGCGCGGAGTAGGAAAAGAAAAGCGGCATTCTGGATATAATATTGTTAACGGGATACTTCTCATCTTGTTCACATTAGCTACGAAATTATCTTCAGCTGTATGCTGAGGAGCGAAAACAGAATAGGCGATCTTTTCTTTCTGAAAGTAACGTGTTAATCGTTCTAGTGTTTTCGCAACCCCGTTCACTTGTGGCGTAAAAGTATCGGTAAAAATGGCGACTCTCATCATATCACTCCTTTATGTGAAAAGTGGGATGAATTGATAAAAAGAGATGATGCCAGAGCAAGTGCCGAGGCACATACCGACGAATACATCAGACGGATAGTGAAGCCCTAAATAAATGCGAGAAATACCAACGCATAATGCTAACGGTAATAGAAAAGCAAATATGCTTGGATTATAGCAAATAAATGGAATAAGGACAGAGAAAACGGCTGTTGTATGACCAGACGGGAAAGAGTGGTCTTTTAATGGATGGACTGGATATTTGGCATCCTGAATTGTTAAATAAGGGCGTTTTCGCGGATACCATCTTTTTAATATTTGCACAGGAATATGGCTAATTGCTAAAGAAATAGCAGTTGCGATTGCAGCTTGATGCAAAGTCCCTTTTGCAAAAATTAAAAAGAAAAGTGTGAGTGCGATTGAGAAAGTAGCACCACCGATATGAGTAATATTGCTGAAAAAGATATTTAATGTTTTTTGATCAAAGTATCGGTTAATTCCTTTGAAAATGTAACATTCTATTTTATACAGTCCACTGACCTTCATGAAAATTCTCCTCCCTCGTTTACATATATATGGAGATATTAGCTTTTATTTTAATAAGATTTTATTGAGGGAGTAATAATGTTTTGTAAAGAAAAAGTTAGTTTTTATCCCGCTTTAATGGGCAGTAAGACCCCCACCTCAAAATTCAGCGAAAGCAAAGAAGTTAGGTGGGGGATCAACTGCCCATAAAAGTCCGATTGGTGAGGGCTGATAATCAGTGGGGGAGGAAGAAAACCCCCACTGATTAAAGTTTCACTTTATATAAAAAGCTGCCACTTTAATGGCAGCTGGAAAAGTTACTTCTGTAATGATTTATAATACTGACCTTTTTCAACATATTGTGTGCGAATTCGCTCCATGTCTTTACGGTCTTCTTCTGTTAATTCACGAACGACTTTAGCTGGTCGACCGAATGCTAATGTGTTTGGCGGGATTTTCTTTCCTTGTGAAACGAGGCTTCCAGCACCGATAAAGGCTCCTTCACCAATTTCAGCACCATCTAATATAATAGATCCCATTCCAATTAAAGCATCTTTTTTAATATGACAGCTATGTAAAATAACTTGATGCCCAATGGTCACGTCGTCTTCTAAAATAAGAGGATACTGTGGGCTTTGGTGAAGTGTACATTGGTCTTGTACATTTACCCGGTTTCCAATGATTGTTGGTGAAACATCACCGCGTATGACTGTATTAAACCAAATACTTGATTCTTCACCAATGGAAACGTCGCCTGTAATCGTAACATAATCAGCGACAAAAGCACTACTCGCAATTTTCGGATTTTTTTCTTTGTAAGGATGTATCATGTAAAGTCTTCCTTTCCTAGAGACTAGTTTCAGTGTATCAAATTATGAGAAAGAGTGAAATGGAGGAGGTCCGTATGTGGAATTATGAAGCAGAGGAAGCGAAAGCTGTCGTTGTTATCGTGCACGGCGCAATGGAATATCACGGACGTTATGAAGCCGTTGCGGAAATGTGGAATCATATCGGCTACCACGTCGTAATGGGGGACCTTCCGTCACATGGAACGACTTCAAGAAATAGAGGACATATTGATTCATTTGATGAATACATAGAGGAAGTTAAATTGTGGGTGAAAGAGGCAAGAAAGTATAGGTTACCTATTTTTATATTTGGTCATAGTATGGGTGGTCTTATTGTCATTCGTATGATGCAAGAAACGAAGAGAGAAGATGTAGACGGCATTATTTTAAGTTCGCCATGTTTAGGCGTAGTAGCTGGACCTTCAGCACCGCTTCAAGTTGCCTCAAAAATATTAAATGTTGTTGCACCAAAATTGCAATTTGCAACGAATCTTACAGTGGAAATGTCCACTCGTAATCATGAAGTTCGGGACGCGATGGAGAATGATTCATTGTTCTTGCGCAAAGTATCAGTACGTTGGTATAGTGAATTAATTAAGTCTATCGAAATTGCTCATAAAAAAATAGATGATTTTCCAGATGTTCCGCTATTGCTAATGCAGGCGTGTGAGGATAAACTTGTAGATAAAACACGTGTCCGCATGTGGTTTGATAATGTTAAAATGAGTGATAAGGCTTTTAAAGAATGGCCGAATTGTTATCACGAGTTATTAAATGAGTATGAGCGTGATGAAATTTTGAATTATATTCAGTCATTTACTGAAATACGCATCAATAACATAATAGAAACAAATAAGTAAATTATTTGTACATTGAATAGAGGAGATGAAGGAAGAAGTGAACGTACCGAGTAATCCCATAACGCTCATGGCGAAAGTATACCGTGATGTGTTTCCGGTAGTACACCATGAGCTAGCGGTGTGGAAAGAGCGTGCCTACCATATTCCGAATGATGAGCTTCATAGTCAGGCAATCGCAAGTATTGAGAATAAAACGTTTCATTGCGAAGGCGGTGGTATTTTAGCACTGCTAGCAAATGAGCACCGAGAGGAATGCATTCGTTTTATCGTAGCGTATCAAACAATCAGCGATTATTTAGATAATTTATGTGACCGCAGTACATCACTTGATCCGAATGATTTTGCCGCACTGCATGAATCTATGTTAATGGCATTATCACCTGAAGTAGAAGGTGGCGGTAATTATTATCGCTATCGTGATGATCAAGACGATGGTGGTTATTTAGATGAACTTGTTGAAACATGCCAAGATGTTTTAAAGAAAACGAAGCACTATGACAAAATTGCTCCTGTTCTTCATGAACTTGCTTGTTATTATTGTGATTTGCAAATTCATAAACACGTGAAGTTAGAAGAAAGAGAACCACGCTTAAAAACATGGTTTGAAGCACATAAAGAAAACTTACCAGAGATGAGTTGGTTTGAATTTTCAGCATGTGCCGGTTCTACACTTGGAATCTTCTGTCTTGTAGCATATGCATTTCATGATGAATTACATGATGAAGATATTGCGAAAATTAGACAAGGATACTTCCCTTACGTACAAGGACTTCACATTTTACTTGATTATTTCATCGATCAAGAAGAAGACCGTATAGGCGGGGATTTGAATTTCTGTAGTTATTATGAAAACGAGCAAGCGATATTAGATCGTATGAAACATTTTGTAGAAGAAGCAGAGAAGAGTATTGGTGATTTACCTCATGCGAAGTTTCATCGTCTCATAAGCCGAGGGTTACTTGGTATTTATTTATCAGATCAAAAAGTATCAGCACAAAAGAATATGCACAAAATGGCACGGCGCATTGTAAAATACGGAGGGCTTACTTCACGATTCTTCTATTGGAACGGGAAGATGTACCGAAAGAAAATGGCACAGTGATGAAGAAAACCACTCTTGTAGAGTGGTTTTTTGTTATAATATGGTAAAGGTGGTGGCGGAAATGAAGTATGTCTTTCAAAAGCTATATAATCACATTGAAGTAACACTCTTAGTCTTATTATCAATTTCATTTGTAACTGGAATGTATATGATGATGAATAGGCCAAGTGGTCCTACTATGATGGATTATGTGCCACAAGTAATAATTGGCGCAATTATTATAGTAGATATTGTCTTTTTAATAAGTGGTAGAAAAAAAGAAAATAGTAAATAAAAAAGCATTTGTACACGGTAGTACAAATGCTTTTTCATTATGATCGTATTTTTGTAAATGCATATATAAGAAGTTCAACCGCGAAAATAACTAAAACAGATAGTCCGAATAAAGGCATGACAGCGCCTAGTATAACCATCATGATAAAGAAAACGATTATGCTTTTTTTATCTCTTTGTTTTGGCGGTGCTGCTAATTTTCCTTTCGGCTTTCTTGCTAACCACATTTTTATTCCGTAATAAATGAGAAGTAATAAAGATAATGTCGTTAGTAGGCATAATATTTTATTTGGCCACCCGAATAAATGTCCTTCGTGAAGCGGGATACCGTAAGTGAACCATTGTGCAAATAAGCCATAATCACGATAGTCTGTTTTGGAAATAAGCTCTCCGCTATATTGATCAAAATAAGCTGTTATTTCTTCATTTGGTGCGACATGCATACCCGTAATACCAGAACCACTTGATTTCGAAACAGTGAATACGCCTTTCGGATCAGTTGGTAGTGAGATAACGTAGGGCTTCTTTATTTCAATTCCTTTTTGTAATTCATCGACAGAAATTGTTTTTGGCTCATTTGAATTCGATTCAGGAGGAGCTTCTTTTCTTGTTGCCCACGGCAATTCTTTTACCTTTGATTCAGGAGGTGCCATATACAACTTTGGATATCCAATCGATTCATTCGACGATGCGATTTTATAAATTTGGTTACCCATAAATCCTGACCAAGGTAATCCAGATGCGACTAGCAGAACGAGTGGAATTGTAAATATAATACCGATAATAGAATGACGTCGTTTTGCTTTTTCTCGTTTACTGGAGGCCGTTGTGCTTTTGAACTGGCGTATACTCATATACAACCCAGTAAAAATTAAAAAGATTGTCCAGCATGCCGCAAGCTCTACAATGTAGTTAACGACAGTACCACCAACTAAAAGAGAACTATGTAATTCCCTCATTATATTGGCAAACGTTTCACTTGCATTTTGATCTCCAACAATTTGATTATTACTATCTAAATACACATATTTTTGTTGCCCAGTATATTCATTTGCAATAGTAAGTCTCGTATTATAATCCCCATGAAACTCACTAATTTTTGCCACACTATAATGCGGATATTTTTTCTCTGTTAAGGAAATAGAATCAGACATCGAAATAGATTCTGTTTGGGCGCTCTTCCCAAAATATAAATCTTTATAGATGAAATCTTCAACCTCTTCACGAAATAAATACCCAATCCCGCTCAGTGACAATGTAATAAGAAGCGGCGTAATAAAAAGCCCAGCATAAAAATGCCAACGCCAAAAAATGTAATGAAGCGAACGATTTACTTTCATACTTTCAGTTCCCCTAACCTTCCCTATATGAATAACTACGTATTTAATATAGCGAGATTAAGTGTGGATACTTTGAAAGAATTGTGAAAAATGTTAAAAGTTTTTAGGGTGATTTTATCGGCGAGATATATAATACGCAATGTTTGCTGTCAGATGCCCCACTAATTATTTATACGCTTTCTTTTTCTATCCATACAAAAAAGAGAATAAGAAAACGTAAAAAAAGTCTCTCAGGCAATCTGATGCAACCCCTACAAGTCGATATTACCAAAAAAAGGGTATGTAATATTACATACCTTTTTTTGGTAAGGGAAGTATTTACAATCAATATATTAAGGTGTAACATTACGATTTGTGAGAGAAAAAATAAATAATAGAGGAGGAAAACCTATGAAAAAAAGAGGGCTTCGTTTATTTTTAGTAGCTGGTCTTGCTTTAGTAGGAATGAGTGCTATCAGTAATAACTATGCTAGTGCGGACGGTCAATATAGTATTGATTATCATAATGAATATCGTTTCTATAGTCCTAATGATCGTACATATTCTGCCCAAAAATGGACTACATCCGCTTATTTAATGGATTGTACAAGCATGAGTGGTATTAGTGAATTTACAGCTTATGCAATGTCAAAAGGAACGGATGTTTCTGGAGGACATTATTATACAGTTAAAAACGGATCAGATATTGCATTATGGAATAAGGCTGTTGAAAACTATGGAAAAGGTGTTTCAGCTTGGATTAATGCTCAAAAATATGCGAATGGATCTGCTTATGGTTCTTGGCAACCTGATAGATAAGAGATAAAATTAAATATAATAAAGAGGTAGTGAATACTATATTACTACCTCTTTATTATCGTTAAATAGTTTATTTTTGGAGGTCTACATAATTTGTTTACATATTGGTTTAATCGTATAAATAATAGAAATTTATATATTTCATTCCTTGTTGGTTTTGGGATTTGTTTATTACAAACAGTATTTTCTGTATTTGATGCTTCGACCTATTTACAAGTTGCAGATTCTTTTTTTTCCCCATATACAAAATGGATAGGTATAGATTTAGTATCAAGTTTTAAAACTATGTTTTATTTTTTATTACCATTAATTGCGACTATCGGTATTGGAAATGTAATACAAGAAGATAAAAATAATGGCTTTCTATACATGTCCTTATCTAAAACAACTATTAAAAAATATTTCACTTCCTTTTTCATTACAGCATTTTTAGTAGGATTCATTGTTATTATTTTACCTTTATTATTTAATTTTTTAACCGCTTTTTTATTTTTACCTAATCTCCCTGTCGATCCGATTGTTAATTCAAATATTGGTTTAACAGTAACTTCAACTTTTTTCCCAGATTTATATTTTAATCATCCTGTTATTCACGTGTTATTTTATATTTTTTTATCTGGATTATTTGGCGGTATTTTTTCATTGTTATCTGTTAGTTGTTCATTTTACTATAACAATCAATTTGTTGTACTAATAATTGGATTTATCATCCAGGTTGTATTAACAATACTTAATTTATTTGTTTCTATACCAATTTCTCCAATGTTTTTCTTACCTGAAATACAAACGATTCAGGGTGGTTCTTCACTATATATTATTGTTTTAGCTATTTCACTTTTAAGTATATCGTTTATTTTATTTTATCAAGGAGTTAAAAAACGTGTTATTTCTTAAACCTTTAATTTATCTGTATAACAATATTAAAAGAAATAAATTTTTCCTTGTTACATCAATTCTTTTATTTTGGGGAATAAGTATATTTAATACAATATCATTTATTCAAGGGCAGAATAAATCTTTTGAAATGTTAAATATGTTTTTAAGTTTTAAAAGTGAAGGATTTGTTTCATTTGCATACCTTCCATTTTGTTTTATAGCAACAGCAATATTATTACATGAACATGATGATCCTTTTTTATTAATTAGATTTAAAGATATTTATTATTATTCAAAATTTAAAGTCATTCAATTATTTATCTTATCTATTCTGTGCACTTTGATAGAAATAATTATTTTCTTTGCAAATAGTAGTATTTTAAAAATATATGCCAACAATTCTTACAATATTGATACTTACTCATCATTTATATTTATTTTTTACTATACAAGTATTCTATTAGTAACTACATTTAATCTATTACTTTTACAAACAATCTTTAACACCATATTTCAAAATAGATTAATAAGTTTTATATGCATGATATTGTTAATTCTAATAGATCAATTTTTAAATTCAAAATTAGGAATATCTATTGTTCTTTATCACGGTATGATTATACAAGAACTAAACAATATTACATTAAATATTTTAATCAACCAATCAATTTATTGTTTAGGTGCTTTATGTATATTACTAGTAGGATTTTATCATACATATAACAATAAAGAATTCTACTAGGAGGAAAAGTATGAATTCAAAGTTTTTTTTACTTATAAAAAGAGACTTTTTATTATTTTGGAGTATGTCAAAAATAAGATTTATTAATAGTATACTTCTACTATTAATAATTTTGAGTATTGTTACATATCAAATAAAAAACCAGTTATCAATAATAGAAATGTTAAATACAAATGTTCATTTTACAGATATATACCTTTACTTATTTTGGGGTGTAAAATATGAAATTGTAAAAACAAACCATTTTGAGTTCCCTATAATATGGTTAGTCTTAGGGCTACTTCCTTTTTATGTATTAGGAGATTCATTTAAAATCAATATAATTCGATATTCCCTATTTTTAACCGGTCGCTCCATTTCATATAATAGTATTTTTGCTATTAAATCATTAATATTAGTCTGTTTATTTACTACATACCAATTAATAATAATTATCTTTACATTTATAATCAGTTTACTATTTTTTAATCCGGTTTTTTCAATTGGAACTTTCTTCACTTCTATGCATCATGTTGAATTTATATCAAGTTCTAAAGTTATATTATTTATAATAATTCAAATGTTATCTTTGAATTGTCTGCTATTTTTATTTAATTGTTTAGTATTACGTATGAAAAGCGTTTACGCAATAATTATCATTTCTATACTAATGCTTTCTACTATTTATATTCCTGAATATAAAATATTATGGACAAACGGAACAATGTTTTCAAGAATATTAGAATTCAATATTTCCGAAATTTATATTATATCTGTTGAAATATTATTAAGCTGCTTATTCTACTTTATAGGAAAATCTATTCATAAAAATACAGAATATTAACTAATAAGGGAGTCTTAAATAAATGGAACCTTACATAATTTTACAAAAAGTTCATAAAAAAATAAAAGATCAGATTGTCTTAAATGACATCAATCTAACATTATATAAAAATAAAATTTATGGATTTAAAGGCCCAAATGGTTCTGGTAAAACTATGATGTTTAAAGCTATTTTAGGGTTAGTGAAAATTGACAGTGGAAATATTATAGTTAATGAACAAAAAATACGTAAAGATATTTCCTTTCCGCAAAATACAGGATTTGTTATAGAATATCCTGGGTTTGTACCTTCATACTCTGGATTTAAAAATTTAAAATTATTAGCTATGCTTAATAAAAACATTAGTGATCAAGAAATTAAAGATGTTCTAATACAAGTTGGGTTAAACCCAGATGATAATAGACCATTCAGAAAATATTCATTAGGAATGAAACAACGTCTTGGAATAGCACAAGCAATAATGGAAGACCCTGAATTATTAATTTTAGATGAACCAACTAATGCTCTTGATGAAGAAGGCATACAATTTATCATTAAATTACTTACATCACTTAGTAATAAAACAATTTTAATTGCAAGTCACGATAAAGAATTTTTAACTCACGTGACAGAAGAAATCTTTACAATTAATAATGGTATTATTACACCTCCTGAGGTAAATAAATTATGAAACATAAAAAAATATATATTAGTGTATTACTTATAATAACTTTTACTATTTGTTTTATAAGATATAATTCTGTTAACGCAGCTTATAAAAACTATAAAATTGATTCAATGCCAGTTGTATTAAATAAAGAATTTGATACTAAAGATTTTAAAATCACATATGCTAATACTAAAAAAAATAACATAAATATAAATGGTAATGAATATATCCAATATCTAATTGGTATAAAAATGAGAAACAAAACTTCAAAAAATATTGAATATCCTTCTAGTAAATTTTTCATTTTAGCCCCAAACTTTAATTATAATCAAAGTTTATATCTATATAATGAAGAAAAAAAACCAATTAATTTTAATTTGAAACCTAATGAAGAAATAGAAGGATATCTAATATTTAAAATGCCCTATCATTGGGGAATTAATAATCATACATCTTTCAAAATTATATATTCAGAAAGCGATGTAAGCGAAAATAAAACAAACCAATATAAATTAAATATTTAAAAAGATACTTTATCCATATCAAAAAATGCTCTTCAGTTAAATAATTTGAAGAGCATTTTACATAAATAATCCTTTTTAAAATATATCTTTGAAATTAAGTTTAATCAAAATTTACTTAACTTGATGGGCATGAGAGGCCTCCTCTTTTGAATTGATAATCCTATTTAGGTTAAGAGTTTGGTTTTGAACCACTTTCTACATACATCCTAACAACCGCCTCAGCAAGACATTGAGCGGAATCGACAAATTCCTCATTCGCCACAACATTCAAATCAGTACATGCGATAATTGTGGTATCTACTTCATCTTTTAACTGTAAAACAAGCGCACTCCACAATTCTTGAGCTGCTTCAATTTCTCCACTTTTAATACAAGTAATAATTTGATTAATCATTGTTTGCCATTTTTCATGATGAATGTATTCTATATTACGTTTTGTAATCCCATCTTGGTAAATACCAGCTTGAATTGTCGCTTCTGTTGCGAGAAGAGCAACTCTTTTGGCAGTTTCAGGAATTGCTTTTAACGTCTCATCCACTATATTTAAAATAGGGATAGAAAGAGATTGCTGTAACTCTTCAAAATAAAGATGTGCTGTATTGCACGGCATAGCAATAAATTCTACACCAGTACTTTCAAGTTTTTGTGCTCCTTCAATAATCGCTTTTTTCATCGCCTCGTGATCAATTGGGCGATCCATGTAAAACGGTGTTGGGCACGAATAGATCATCATATGAGGAAAGTCTATATCATGCTTTGCTCCGTATATTGTTTGGCATTCTGCTACAACTGTATCGACGAACGGTCCGGTTGATTTTGGCCCCATTCCTGCTAGTATTCCGATCATTGTTTTGTCTCCTTTAATATGTAATTAAAAACGTTTTTTGCGAACGATAAAAAGAAATAAAGTAAGTAATAAAAATGAATATACGATAGTCCAAGCTGTGAGCCATAGTGTGTGAGTAAGTATATTAAATTTGTATTGTCCAAGCATTAGAAAGCTTTCGACAGGTGGTAAAAACCATAGTAACTCTTTTTTAAACCGGATGGAGGCGATCGTTATAAGTAATATAAATGTCAGGCTAAGCCAAGCGGTGCCTGCTTTTTGAATTATATTTCTAGTAAATAAAGTTGCAATTGAAATTCCTAGTATAGAGAAAGATATGTGAGAGAGAAATCCGACTAGAAATAAAGAAACTGTCATTTCTTCATTAAACATTTGCAAAAAAATTGGGTAGATTACGGATATAAAAGATAAAACAGTACAAATGAGAAGAGCTGTAATATATTTACCAACGTATAATGCTGAAATATTATTTGTATGAGAAATAGTAATTTGTTCTTGTACAGGGTCTTCAGTATGAAAAATTGTGATTGTAATCCAGGCAGATAATAAATAAAGTGCGAGTGCCGTTTCTAAGTATGTCGGTACAATAGGAGTCGGTTTATATGTATATACAAAAAGTAAGCTCACAAAGTACATCGCAATAGGAGGGACGTACTTATACGATTTTGTATAGTCGAGAAAATGGTAACGAATAAGCGCGAACATAATAAACCTTCTTTCGATTTAAAAGTTAGGTTGTAGCAGTGTGATAGATGCTTTTTTATGTAATAAAAACTGAAGCATTTCGTTTGTATATTCTTTTTCGATTTGTAATTGAATAAGGTTTTGATTTGAATTGTGTGCAACTTGTATAAATCCTAATTGTTTCCGTAGTTCTATCGCTGAAAATGTTTCGTGAACGATTGCTTCAATATAGACTTGTTCTGCTCCTTTTTGTACAGAGATATTTTCCGTGATTGTATGATTTGCTAACTTCACAATTCTATCGGCGAAGTTTTCTAGTAGTTGTTTTTCGTGACATGTGAAGAGTATAGATATGCCGTGTTGTTTTAATGAGAGTAAAATATGTTCTAGTTCTTGCTGAGAGTTAGGATCGAGCCCAGAAAGAGGTTCATCTAAAATTAATAAATGGACGTCCGTAAGCAATGCTTGCATAATGCCAGTTTTTTGTTTCATACCTTTTGAAAAGTTTCGTACAACGGAATGCCTTGCATGATGTAAATGAAAAGATTCAAGAAGCATCGGAATTTTATCTTTTAAATATTTTGTTGATAAACCGTGGATGTGACCGAGATGATATAAATAATCCTCTAATGTAAAACGAATCCCTTCAGGAAAATATTCAGGTACATAGCCAATTTGTATATGTTCTTTTCTTTGAAGTGTCCCTGTTGTAGGTGAAATAAATCCTGCAATTATTTTGAGTAGCGTACTTTTTCCAGTCCCGTTCCCGCCAATAATAGCGAGCGCTTCTCCTTCTGGAATGGATAAATCAATGTTGTCTAGTATAAGTGATTTGCCATACTTCTTTTGAATTCCCCTTAGTTCTACTAGCAAAGTTCTATCCTTCTTTCTTTAAATAGTGTATATATCCATTATATAGGAGAAAAACAAAAAGACGTGCAATGAGTGCACGTCTTTTTTTGTTATCTTTTGTCGATAAGTCGATATGTTGTGTCGAATCGTCGATATATCGAAAAAATCGTTGATATATCCCGAGTTACGATAGATATAATTGAAAAATCGTCGATATATTATCGCTTCTCAATCGCCACAATAAATGGTGGGTTATTTTGCTGGTTAATGAAGCCGTATCGTAGTACGTGAGCTTGTTTTTGGTCGAGTTCTTCTGCAAATTTGAGAACAGCGTCGCGTTCTACTTGTCCTTCTGGGTGTCCGTGGTAAATGACAAGGACGATGATTCCTTCAGGTGCCATTACTTCTAGTAATTGTTCAATTGCCGAGAGTGTTGAGTTCGGTTTTGTAACGATATGCTTGTCACCACCAGGAAGGTAACCTAAGTTGAAGATAGCGCCTGTTACTTTTCCTTTTGCATCTTCTGGTAGTACGGATAGAAGCGTATCGTGACTATCGTGAACTAAAACAGTACGTTCAAAAAGCTCTTTTTCTTTTAGACGGATAGTAGAGCTTTCAATTGCTTCTTTTTGAATATCAAATCCAAATACTTTTCCGTTATCTCCAACGATTTCAGCTAGGAAGCATGTGTCATGTCCATTGCCGAGCGTTGCATCTACAGCGTAATCGCCTTCTTTTACTGCCGTTTGCAGCAATGTGCGAGCAAACGGTAATACACGTTCTAATTTCATTGTTGTTTCTCCTCATTTGCATATTTTCCTTGCCAGCTTCCGCGGCGTACAAATTCTGCATCGATGGAATTTAATACTTCCCATTTATTTAAGCTCCACATTGGGCCAATCATTAAATCAGGTGGACCGTCACCTGTGATGCGGTGCACAATTACGTCTTCTGGAATCAGTTCAAGTTGGTCAACAACGAGACTTACGTAATCCTCAAGAGAAAGGAATTCTAATTGTCCTTTTTCATATTGCTTCACCATTGGTGTTCCTTTTAATAAGTGAAGTAAATGAATTTTAATTCCTTGTACGTCAAGCTTTGCTACTTCACGAGCTGTTTCCATCATCATATCGTAATCTTCAAGTGGAAGACCGTTAATAATATGAGAGCAAACTCTAATGCCATGCTTACGTAATTTATTTACACCTTCCACGTAAGATGGGTAATCGTGAGCGCGATTAATAAGGTTTGCAGTTCGTTCGTGAACAGTTTGTAAACCGAGTTCAACCCAAAGGTATGTGCGTTTATTTAAGTCCGCTAAATATTCAACGACATCGTCCGGTAAGCAATCTGGACGAGTTGCGATAGAAAGACCGACAACGTCTTTTTCTGCTAGAAGCGGTTCGAATTTTTCTTTTAACACTTCAAGTGGTGCATGTGTATTTGTGTACGCTTGGAAATAAGCGATACATTTTCCGTCTTTCCACTTTGAGCGCATTTTTTCTTTCATTTCATGATATTGCGTTATAACATCATCGCGGCGATCACCAGCGAAGTCACCAGATCCGGCAGCACTACAAAATGTACAACCACCGTAAGCAACTGTACCGTCACGGTTCGGGCAATCGAAGCCAGCATCTAATGAAACTTTAAAGATTTTTTCACCAAATTCATTTCGTAAATGGTAATTCCATGTATGATAACGTTTATTGTCGTTTGTATATGGAAAAGGGTTTTGAACCTTCATTACTTTCCCTCCTAAGCCGAGTCAAAATGAAACAAAATCCATTATAACATACTCATAAGGTTCATATGGAAGGGACACACTAAAGGGGAATTGAAGCAAGGAGGGACAATTATGGCAGAGCGTCAATCACTTGAATCGTATATTACACAAGCGGAACAAGCGGTGGAATATGCGAAAGAACAATTAGACCAAGGTATGAGACAAGAGCATTATAATACGATGGAGTATTCGGATGCGCAGTTACAATTAGAACAAGCGTATAACGATTTACAAACGATGCAACAACATGCGAATGATGAGCAACGTGAGCAGTTAAATAGAGCACGCATGGCAATTCGCCAACTGCAACATCAAATGATTATTACACCGCACTAATAAGGAGTGAATGTAATGGCGAAACGTTCAGATCAAAATAACCCAGAGCAAAAAACGCAAAATGGACATAACGCTGAGTTTTCAAATGAACTTGATCCGATTGTTCAAGTAAAACAGCGGAACAGTAAAAAAGGACAACCTCAAAAATCGAAGCAATCAGAGTAAACCAGGTCGCAATATGACCTGGTTTTATTTTGCTATATGACAATAATGTAAGATTACTGTAAGGTTTACCGATAGTTATAAGCCTACTTCTCCAGTAGAGTAAGGGAGGATTAAATTTTGGACAAGGAGAAAGAAACAGTAAACAAAAACATAGACAAAAGTAGGCAAAGTAGTTATTCAAATCCAGGTCAGAAAGATGATTTAGAAAATCAGGTTGAGTTTCGCAAATGCACGAGGGATAATTGTAGATGAAGTTATCAAAGGTATTGGTAGCGGATTAAACTACAAAAGAAAACAGTGGAATAAACTGATTGACAGTTGTATGGAAAGAAATATTTCGACGATCATCATTGCACACAAAGATAGATTTGTACGTTTTGGATATGATTGGTTTGAAAAGTTTCTTCATAAAATGGGAGTGGAAGTTATGATTGTTAACAATGAAAAACTATCTCCTCAAGAAGAACTTGTTCAGGATTTAATATCTATCATTCATGTATTTAGCTGTAGAATATATGGGTTGAGAAAATACAAAAAGAAAATGTCGGAGGATGGAGACTTATGAAAAGAGCATATTTAATAGAAATCAAACCGACAACTGAACAAGTTAGTAAAATCCATCAAACTATTGGAGTGTGTCGATATGTATATAACCTGTATATCTCTAAAAATAAAGAGGCATATGAGTCGGAGGGGAAATTTCTTAGTGGATATGACTTTTCCAAATGGCTAAACAACATTCATACAAAAGAGTGTGACCAGTGGATTAAAGAAGTGTCGAGCAAAGCGGTAAAACAAGCGATTATGAATGGAGATAAAGCTTTTAAGCGATTTTTTAAAGGTTTATCTAAGTTTCCACGATATAAAAAAAAGAAGAAGCAAGATGTGAAGTGCTACTTTCCGAAAAACAACAAAACAGATTGGAAAGTAGAAAGGCATAGAGTAAAAATCCCCACAATTGGTTGGGTAAGGTTAAAAGAATATGGATATATCCCTAAAAATGCAACTGTAAAAAGTGGCACAGTATATCAAAGAGCAGGAAGATATTTTGTATCTGTACTTTGTGAAAGAGCAGAAATAAGGGTAAAACCAATGCTGAATAAAGTAGGTTTAGGGATTGATTTAGGGCTGAAGGATTTCGCTGTACGTAGCGATGGAAAAACTCACAAAAATATAAATAAAACAGTACAAGTAAAAAAGATAGAAAACCGGTTAAAACGTGAACAACGCTCTTTATCGCGTAAATTTGAAAATCGAAAAAAGAGAGGTGAACAATCTGTTACTAACAAAAGAGCGAATATAGATAAAAATATTCTTAGGGTGCAAAAACTACATGCTCGATTAGCAAATATTCGATTAGCGTATGTAAAGTCTATTGTAAACGATGTGGTGAAAACCAAGCCAATGTTTATTACAGTGGAAGATTTGAATGTGAAAGGTATGATGAAGAGTAAACATTTATCTAAAACAATTGCCAAGCAGTCTTTTTTTGCTTTTAAAACGTGGCTTTTGACGAAATGTGAGGAATATGGAATTGAATTACGTCAAGTAGACCGGTTTTATCCATCGTCAAAGTTATGCTCATGTTGCAGTCAAAAGAAAGCGGATTTAAAGCTATCTGACCGAGTATATACATGTGAATGTGGCAATGTAATGGATAGAGATTTGAACGCAGCGATCAACCTTTTACAAGCAAAAGAATATACAATACTAACGTAAATAGATTGTATATATGTACGGTGGGCTACATCGGAATTTACGCCTGTGGAGTGTCACAGCAAACTGTAGTAGCAAGTGATTAGCGAGGCAGGGCACGTAGAAGCAGGAATACTCTAAGAATATACATTTGTCTATATTTTTAGTAGCAGTTGCTTTATGGGGAACAATATGACAAACAAACGAATTGATGAGTTAGATTACATTCGTGGCTTCGCATTACTGGGGATTATTTTAGTAAATATTCTTGCACTACTTAACATTAAAATCCCAGATCCTAATACAGTGGATGCTAGCTATCAAAGGTTTTTATACTTATTTGTAGAAGGGCGTTTCTTCTCAATCTTCTCATTCTTATTTGGAGTGGGATTCTATATCTTTATCTCTAGAGCAATTGCAAAGGGGAAAAATGGATATGTTTTATTTTTCCGCCGTTTAGTTGCACTATTTATTTTCGGTTTGATTCATCAAATGTTTCAGCCTGGAGAAGCACTAGCGTTATACGCAATTTGCGGGTTAATTGTTTTACCGTTTTATAAAGCGAAAAAAGAAGTGAACCTAGTACTAGGGCTTATTTTAACAATTACCTTCAGTGTAATGGGAGCGAAAGAACTATTACCACTTGGCTTAATTTTATTAGGGCTTGCTGCAGGACAATATCGTGTATTTGAAAATCTTACGCAGAACATAAAGAAAGTCGCTATTTTTACAGGTACTATGTTTGTTTTAAGCGTAATAGCTGTATGGTATCAATATGGGCACGTTCCTGCTGAACCATTTATAAATGGGATAATGGAAACTGAAGACGGAACAATGGATGCTGCAAGCCAATTTTTAAAAATTGGTATTACAGTTGGACCGATTATTTCAGCTTTCTATGTTGGAGCTTTAATTTTATTACTTCAATTAAAACCAGTTCAAACGTTGTTAGCACCATTGAAATACTACGGTCGTATGGCTTTGACGAATTATATCGGACAAACTGCAATGATTTTAATTGCTGGTAGTGTATGTAACTTTGCAGGAAACTTAACATACATGCAGACGTTATATGTATGTATCGCAATTTACGCTATTCAAATTGTGTTTAGTGTAATTTGGATGAAAATCTTTAAAATGGGTCCATTAGAATGGATTTGGCGTGTTATTACGTATTGGACAGTAACACCTTTAAAGAAATAAAGTGAAACTTTAATCAGTGGGGGTCTTACTGCTCATTAAAGTGGGATAAAGAGAGAAGTGGGCTGTTCCTTTTGTGGAGCAGCTTATTTTTATTGTCAGCTTTTGTCGATAAGTCGATATATTAAAAAAATCGCTGATAAAAGTAGGAGAATCGTCGATATATTTGAAAAATCGCCGATATAATTTCATTTACCGATTCAATATGTCACTAGTATTAATAGCCAAGCTTACAAGTACACCTTTGTTATATTACAAAAGTGTAAGGTAATTGTAATGTTAACAAATAGCAGTTCTCTTCTAAAAGGCGCAAAATAGGTAATGGAAAAACAAGCGTAGGAGGATATATATGACGAAACCAGTTGTAGACGTGAAAAACGTTCAAAAAGTGTACGGTAAAAAAGGTGAGAACCAATCACACGCGTTAAAAGGTGTTTCATTCTCAATTCAAGAGGGTGAGTTTGTTGGAATTATGGGACCATCTGGTTCTGGTAAAACGACATTATTAAATGTAATTTCAACGCTTGATAAAGCAACGGGCGGCGTTGTTGAAATTGCGGGTACGGATATTACGAAAATGAAGCAAGGTGAGCTTTCTGATTTCCGTTCACAAAAATTAGGATTTATCTTCCAAGACTTTAACTTATTAGAGAACTTATCTATTTATGAAAACATCGCACTTCCACTTTCCCTTCAAGGTGTTTCATCACGTAATATTGGACCGAAAGTAGAAAAAGTAGCGGATATGCTAGGGATTACAGAAATTCTTCAAAAGTATCCATCTGAAGTATCTGGTGGACAAAAGCAGCGTTCAGCAGCAGCACGCGCGCTTGTGCATGAGCCAGCAATTATTTTAGGGGACGAGCCAACAGGAGCTCTTGATTCTAAAAATGCAACGAGTTTACTTGATGCGATGACAAACTTAAATAAAGATCAAGGTGTATCGATTATGATGGTTACGCATGATCCGTATAGTGCAAGTTACTGTCAGCGTATTTTATTCATTCAAGATGGTGAGCTATATAAAGAAATTCATCGCGGTGGTACGCGTGAAGAGTTCTACAAAGAAATTTTAGATGTACTTGCAGATTTAGGTACACAAAAAGCGTAAGGAAGGAGGTTCTAAGGCATGTTATTTAAACTTTCCATGTCAGGGCTAAAAAGTAAGCTGAAAGATTATATCGTCTTACTTGTTGGTCTTGTTATGTCGATTTCAATTTTTTATATGTTCCAAACGTTAGCGCTGAATAAAGCGTTTATCGAATCTAACTCAGTTATTCAATCAATTGGATTTGTATTCCAGGCAGGTTCATTTTTACTAGCCATTATAACGTTCTTCTATATTTTATATGCGAACTCTTTCTTATTATCTCTTCGTCAAAAAGAGTTTGGTATGTATATGATGTTAGGAGCAAAAAAACATAAAGTTACATTACTTATGTTTATTGAAACGATTGTATTAGGTGCGGCGTCTCTTGCGATTGGTATTACAGTTGGTGTAGGACTTGCAGAAGGTATCGGACAGTTATTAATGAAACAATTAGAATTTGCTGGTGAAGGCTATAAAGCATTTTACCTTCCATCTATGACTGTTACTTGCATCTTCTTCTTTGCACTATTTGTATTATCAGCAATTATGAACAGTATTAAGTTATCACGTATTTCTGTACTGCAACTTGTACATGCAGATGCACAAACAGAACGTGTTGCGGTAAAAGGAAAAATAACAGGTTTAGTTGCATTCCTTGCGATTATTTTATTAGGAATTGGCTATGCATCAATGATTTATATGGAAAAATTAAAAGAAATGGGAATTATTATAGCATTAATTACTACAACAGCTGGTACTTACATGCTATTTGGATCACTTCTTCCTGTTATTATTAAAAAGTTAAAGAGTAATAAAAAGCGTAGTGAAAAAGGACTTAACGCTTTTACATTTGCACAATTAAACTTCCGTATTAATAGTTTAACAAAGGTTCTTGCGACGGTAGCGATGTTAGTTGCTCTTGGAGCCGGTGCTATTTCAGGCGGTATGGCGTTCAAAAATAACGTTATAAAAACGGTTGATGGATTTGAAATTTATGATTCAATTGTTCATAATCCTACAGCTGAAGAGAAGAAAATTTTAGATGGTATATCATTTAAAAATAAAGCTGAGTACCGTTATAAAGTAGACGACAAATATATTTATTATGTAAAAGAAGATTTAGAGAAACATAAGCCATTTATTCGAGATGGTGTAGGTAAGGAAAGTTTCGGTAAATATAAAGAAGTTTCAGGAGAAGCTCCAGTAGGTACAGTAGCAGGAGTGAGATCAGAGCAAGATAAAAATGAAAAAGCAATGCCTGAAGAATGGGATGAGGCATTTAGATCAATCCAACCATATTATATATATCAAGATCATGCCATTAAAGTTGTAGATCAAAAAATGTACGATAATGTAAATGGTAAAGAAGGAATCGTATTTATTGGAAAAACAGACGATTTCGTAGCATACACAAAAGAATGGAAAAAAATTGACGAGTTGCAGCTAGTTAAATATAAAAATGTAAAAGCTGAGCAAATGAGTAGTAAATATCAAGTGTATGACATGTTCTACGGCGTTGCGAGTGGAACTGTATTTATGGGCTTCTTCCTTGGAATTGCATTCTTAGCAATGATGGCAAGTTGTTTAATGTTTAAAATTCTTTCTGGTGCATCAAAAGATATTACACGTTATCAAATGCTTCGTAAAATCGGTGTGCGCCGTGAATTATTAACGAAATCTATTTATAAAGAGTTATTCTTAGTATTCTTATTCCCAGCAATTGTGGGTATCGCTCACGTATTAGTTGGTATGAATATTTTCGGGTTTATTTTAGTTGATCCGTACTTCCGTATTTGGTTACCGATTGTTATTTTCGTAGTTATTTATGCAGTTTATTACTTCATCACAGTTCAATTGTATAAAGGAATTGTGCTTCCAAAAGAAGATTAATACGTAAAAAGCCGAGTGAAAGTACTCGGTTTTTTATATTTTCAGAAAAAACACTTTAATGTTACTGAAATATATAATATAATATAAATAAGTAACATAATATAAAAGTAGAAGCAGCTGGATAATGAAAGGAGGAATCCGATCTGTAGAAAGAGGCTGAACCTTTATCCCCACATTTTTTTCTAACCACATCGTATTTGTACAATTGTAAGTTTCCACATTAAAAATTGCCGAGACCACAGAAGTATATTGTGAAAATAATGGATAATACATGGAAATCTCATAGCGTGATAAGGTAAAATGGACAACATGATGAGAAAATTACCGTTCATAAGATGAGGAGAATACATGTATGGAAGTTGTAGAGGCATTAAAAGATATAAGCCAAATTGAGGCTATGAAAAAGTATTTAAAAGAGCACTCGCAGCGAGATTATCTTTTATTTGTTATTGGAATTAACACAGGATTAAAAATTACTGAGCTACTTAGTATGAAATTTGAAGAGGTATTAAATGAAGATGGAACTGTTAAAGAGTTTTATTCTCTTCCTGTGAAAGATGAAAAGTTTAAACAAGATATTTATTTAAATACAAAAGTAAAAGAAGCACTTTTAGAGTACGTACAATCTATTGGCGTTAAAAGAGAAAATTACGTATTTCAATCTAATAAAACGACAAATTCAATTACGCGCCAACAAGCGTATCGTGTAATTCATAATGCTGCTGAAGCAGTTGGGATTGTTGGTAAAATCGGAACAAACTCAATGAGAAAAACGTTTGGATTTCATGCATACAAAAGAGGGATAGCGATTGCGCTATTACAAAAACATTTTCATCACGCGACACCTTCAGAGACATTAAAGTATTTGGGAATCTCAAAAGATGAAGAATTTAAAACAGAGATTGATGTCGATTTGTAAAAGCCGTAACTAAAAACTTTAGGAGGCGGGAATATGAATATTAGAGAGAGTGAATTACCGGGCATTGGATGTAAATTTGAAGTTATAACAAAAGGTAATGAAAAGATGGTTATCGTTATTCATGATGATGGCCGAAGAGAAATGTATCATTTTGATGCGGATCATGATGAGAGTATTTCAAGCATTTCTCTTCGTGATTCTGAAGCGAGACAAATTGCAGCTATATTGGGCGGAATGGTATATAGACCACAAGCGTTAGATACAATTGAGATGGCTTTTGAAGGATTATCAATTGAATGGTTTAAGGTGGAAAATAATGCACCAGTCGTACAACAAACAATTGGTAGCTTACATGTCAGAAAAACATATAACGTAACGATTATTGCTATTTTGAAAAAGAATATGAAGAAATTCTTTAATCCAGGTCCAGACTCTATTATTGAAGCTGGCGATATGCTCGTATTATCGGGTGAAAGACATGAAGTGAAAAGAATTATTAATGAATTGCTTTCAGCAGGAGGTGATTCATAATCGATGGATACTTTAATCTTTGAAGTTGGAACTGCGTTAGTATTAGTAGCTTTTGCAGCTATCCTCGCTGCGAAGTTAAAGTTCTCGATTATTCCGTTTCTCATTATACTCGGTATGTTAGTGGGGCCTCATGCCCCAGATTTAGGACTTATCGATTTAAGGTTTATTGAAAGCGGAGAAGTTATTTCCTTCCTCGGCCGTGTTGGCGTCATATTCCTCCTATTCTACTTAGGCTTAGAATTCTCAATAAAAAAATTAATTAAATCAGGAAAGTCGATTGCTTTTGGGGGGACTGTCCACATATCGCTTAATTTCATATTAGGTTTACTTTATGGATATGTGATGGGCTTCCCTTTATTAGAAACGTTAATTATTGCTGGAATCATTACAATTTCATCAAGTGCAATTGTTGCAAAAGTAATTGTTGATTTAAGAAGATCTGGTAATAAAGAGACTGAATTAATATTAGGAATCATTATGTTTGATGATATTTTTTTAGCTGTATATTTATCAGTCGTTTCAGGGTTAGTACTCGGTGGTGCAACATCATTTGTAGGTGCTCTTACATCGGTGTTAATCGCGGTAGGGTATATGCTACTATTCTTTGTAATCGCTAGAAAAGCTACGCCGTTTCTAAATAAAGTATTAGATATTTCGTCAAACGAAATTTTTATTATCGTAATATTCGCCGTTTTATTCTTTGTAGCAGGATTTTCAGAAACGATTCATGTTGCTGAGGCAATTGGAGCATTATTGTTAGGACTCGTCTTTTCTGAAACAGAGCATAGTGATCGGATTGAGCATCTCGTCGTTCCGTTTCGTGACTTCTTTGGAGCTATATTCTTTTTCAGTTTCGGTTTAAGTATAGATCCGTTTTCACTTGGAGGAGCAGTGTGGTTGGCATTAGGAGCAGTTTTCATTACGCTCATCGGTAATTTTACAGCTGGAATGATGGCGGGACGTAAAGCCGGGTTATCGCATAAGGCTTCTACGAATATCGGTTTAACCCTCGTATCACGCGGAGAGTTCTCCATTATTGTAGCCAATATCGGCATTGCGGGTGGTTTAATGGCAACGATTAAACCGTTCTCTGCACTGTACGTTTTAATATTAGCATCGTTAGGACCGTTATTAACGAAGGAGTCTGGGAGAATATACTCTCTACTAGATAAAATATTTAAATGGAGTGCGAAAGAACGTGCGAAGCGAGAAAAAGAAGTTGGATAGTACAAATAAGGGGAGACTGCATGAACTTTATGCAGTCTCCCTTTTTTATATATTGTTGTTGATGTCGTTTTTGTCGGTAAGTCGATATATTTTTAAGTGACAATTCATATAATTTCATTTACCGAAAAACCATTATCTGAATTTCATCAACTATTAATCAGTTGCCTTCCTATTTAAAAACGACTACAATTTTACTGTTATAGATGAACGAAAAAAATAGAATAGGAGGGGAGACTATGCCAAGGAAAGTATGGCTATTAGTAGCTGGGATGATTATTAATGTCACGGGTGCTTCTTTTTTATGGCCTTTTAATACAATTTATTTGCATGATCACCTAGGAAAATCTTTATCTGTGGCCGGAATGGTATTAATGATCAACTCGCTTACTGGTGTAATCGGAAACTTGCTCGGCGGTGTTTTATTTGATAAATGGGGCGGTTATAAATCAACTTTAGTAGGGATTGTTATTACACTCGTATCGATTTTAGGTCTTGTGTTCTTCCACGGTTGGCCGTTATATGTTGTGTGGCTAGCATTAATCGGCTTTGGTTCTGGAATGGTCTTCCCATCGATGTATGCGATGGTCGGTACGGTTTGGCCAGAGGGCGGAAGACGGGCATTTAATGCGATGTATGTTGGGCAAAACGTTGGTATTGCGATCGGAACAGCGTGCGGTGGTTTAGTTGCATCTTACCGTTTTGATTATATTTTCTTAGCCAATTTTGTTTTGTACTTTGTTTTCTTCTTAATTGCTTTTATTGGATTCCGTGGTATGGAAGACAAGAAAGAGCCAGGAGTGCAAAAAGAAGTCGAAACGAAAAAAGGCTGGACACTTACACCTGGATTCAAAGCACTTCTTATCGTATGTGTAGCATATGCTTTATGCTGGGTTACATATGTACAGTGGCAAGGGGCGATTGCGACTCATATGCGGGAATTAGATATTAGCCTCCGCCATTATAGTTTATTATGGACGATAAACGGAGCGATGATTGTTTGTGCGCAGCCACTTGTTAGTATGTTAATTCGCTGGATGAAGCGTTCTTTAAAACAACAAATTATGATTGGAATCGTCATTTTTGCGGCGTCATTTATTGTGTTAAGTCAAGCGCAGCAATTTACGATGTTCCTCGTTGCGATGGTGACGTTAACGATTGGTGAGTTATTCGTATGGCCAGCAGTTCCGACCATTGCAAATATACTTGCGCCAAAAGATAAGTTAGGGTTTTATCAAGGGGTTGTAAATAGCGCGGCGACTGTAGGGAAAATGTTCGGACCGGTCGTTGGCGGGGCAATTGTTGATTTATACAATATAGAAGTATTGTTTATAGCAATCATGGTAATGCTTGTAGTAGCGATTATTGCAACGAGCATGTATGATAAACGAGTAAAAGTAGAAGAAACAGTAGAAGAAAAAATTGCAGTTTAGTTTGACGGAACATGTAACATGTTTTAGAATATATTTAAATAAAACAACCTTTGGAACAAGGGAGATAGCTCGGCTGTCCTAAGACGAATTCGTTAGTTAGTAAGAGTAACGAGTAACCGAGAAGCCTTAGCTTCAAGTAAGCTCTTTAGAGATACGAAGTGGTGGGTAGTTCACATTAACTTATATTTGTAATAACAGTGAGAAGGAGTAGTAGTAATAGAAGCTGGTTTAGAGAGTTGACGGTCGGTGCAAGTCAATCCACGTTTCGTTATGAACTCGCCTTTGAGTTGCAGTTGTGAAACTAGTAGTAGCAATTGCCGTTAATCCACGTTACGGATCTAAGCGAATGTATATTTGTACATTAATTTAGGGTGGTACCGCGGGAATCTATAACCTCTCGTCCCTTTCTAGGGATGAGAGGTTTTTTGTATTTTGGGCGGTGAAAATAAATAGAATTTCAAGGAGGGTATCTCATGAGCTTTAATCATCAAAATATTGAGAAGAAGTGGCAAGGGTACTGGGAAGAGAATAAAACATTCCGTACGCCAGATGAGACAGAAAAACCAAAATTTTATGCACTAGATATGTTCCCATATCCATCAGGTGCAGGCCTACACGTAGGACATCCAGAAGGTTATACAGCGACAGATATTTTATCTCGTATGAAGCGTATGCAAGGATATAACGTTCTTCATCCAATGGGATGGGATGCGTTCGGTCTTCCAGCAGAGCAATATGCACTTGATACTGGAAACAGCCCGGCAGAATTTACAGAGCTTAATATTAATACGTTCCGTAATCAAATTAAAGCATTAGGCTTCTCTTACGATTGGGATCGTGAAGTAAATACAACAGATCCAAACTACTACAAATGGACACAATGGATCTTCCTAAAACTATTTGAAAAAGGCTTAGCTTACGTTGATGAAGTACCTGTAAACTGGTGCCCAGCACTTGGTACAGTACTTGCAAATGAAGAAATCATTGACGGTAAGAGTGAGCGCGGTGGACATCCAGTTGAGCGTCGTCCGATGAGACAGTGGATGTTAAAAATTACAGCTTACGGAGATCGTCTATTAGAAGATCTAGATGAGCTTGATTGGCCAGAAAGCTTAAAAGATATGCAACGTAACTGGATTGGTCGTTCTGAAGGTGCAGAAGTACACTTCAACATCGATGGTACAGACGAGAAATTCACAGTTTTCACAACGCGTCCTGATACACTATTTGGTGCGAGCTACTGTGTACTTGCTCCAGAGCATGCGCTTGTTGCTGACATTACAACAGCAGAGCAAAAAGAAGCTGTAGAAGCTTACATTAACTCTGTTAAAATGAAGAGTGACCTAGAGCGTACAGAACTTGCGAAAGAGAAAACTGGTGTATTCACTGGTGCTTACGCAGTTAACCCAGTAAATGGTGAGAAATTACCAATCTGGATTGCTGACTATGTTCTTGCAACTTACGGAACAGGTGCTGTAATGGCAGTTCCCGCTCATGATGAGCGTGACTATGAATTCGCATCAACGTTCAATCTTCCGATGAAGGAAGTTGTAAAAGGCGGAGACATTACGAAAGAAGCATACACAGGTGATGGTGCGCACGTAAACTCAGCATTCCTTGATGGTTTAAATAAAGAAGAAGCAATCGTAAAAATGATTGAATGGCTTGAAGTAACGAGCGCAGGAAATCAAAAAGTAACGTACCGTCTACGTGACTGGTTATTCAGCCGTCAACGTTACTGGGGTGAGCCAATTCCAGTAATCCACTGGGAAGATGGCACAATGACAGCTGTGAGAGAAGAAGAATTACCATTAGTTCTTCCTAAAACAGAAAACATCCGTCCTTCAGGTACAGGTGAATCACCACTTGCTAACATTGACGAGTGGGTAAACGTTGTTGATCCTGAAACTGGTAAAAAAGGTCGTCGTGAAACGAACACAATGCCACAATGGGCTGGTAGCTGCTGGTATTACCTACGTTACATCGATCCAAACAATAGCGAAGCACTTGTAGATCCTGAAAAAGTAAAACAATGGCTTCCAGTTGATATTTATATCGGCGGAGCGGAGCACGCTGTACTTCATTTACTATATGCTCGTTTCTGGCACAAAGTATTATACGATATCGGTGTAGTTCCAACGAAAGAGCCATTCCAACAATTATTCAACCAAGGTATGATTCTAGGTGAAAACAACGAGAAAATGAGTAAATCAAAAGGTAACGTTGTAAACCCTGATGATATCGTAGCAAGCCATGGTGCAGATACACTTCGTCTATACGAAATGTTCATGGGACCATTAGATGCTTCGATCGCTTGGTCTGAAAATGGTCTTGACGGAGCTCGTCGTTTCCTAGACCGCGTATGGCGTCTATTCATTCAAGATAATGGTGAATTAAGTGAGAAAATTACTGATGCACCAAATAAAGAGCTTGAAAAAGCTTACCACCAAACAGTGAAGAAAGTAACAGAAGACTATGCAGAGCTTCGCTTCAACACAGCGATTTCTCAAATGATGGTATTCATCAACGATGCATACAAAGCTGAAACACTTCCGAAAGAATATGTAGAAGGTTTCGTAAAAATGATTGCACCAGTTGCACCTCACATCGGGGAAGAGCTATGGAGCAAGCTTGGTTACAATGAAACAATCACATATGCAAGCTGGCCAACATTTGATGAGTCTAAACTTGTAGAAGATGAAGTTGAAATCGTTGTTCAAATTATGGGTAAAGTTCGCGCAAAACTAACAATGAGTAAAGATGCATCAAAAGACGAAATGGAAAAACTTGCACTTGAAGCAATTCAAGACCAAATTGAAGGGAAAACAGTTCGTAAAGTAATTGTTGTTCCTGGAAAACTTGTTAACGTTGTTGCAAACTAATTCATTCTAAATAAAAGCTCAGAGTATTTATACTCTGAGCTTTTTTGTGTAGAAAATAATTTCAGGATCACCTTCATCTAAATTTTCAATTATGCCACTACGTATAAAACCGTTCGCACTAAAAACTTTTTGCATACTTTCATTTGATTCGTTCGTTGAAGAAAATATTTTTTGAGTAGGAGAATGACTTAACATATATGAGAGTAACGAGCTTGCATAGCCTCGTCTTCTTTTTGCTGGCGAAACAATGATTAATGAGAGGAAAGTACAATCAAAGAAACTTGTATCGTATGTTAGAAAACCGGAAATAGAATTATCTTCTTTTACGATGACGCATCGTTCCTCATCAATAGTGTGCTTAATATAATTTCGTCTGCTATCATTTCCGATTACATCAATATCTATATGTACGATTGAATCTAAATCATTGATAGAAGCTTTTGTTACGTTCTTCAATAGAAATACCCCCTAGAAAAAATATTCAGTTAATTAATTTTACCATGAATGAAGAAAAAGGAGCGGAATTCCAATACAGACAAACACCTATTTTTCTATAGGAAATATGATAAAAAAGGTAGGCTAAATTGAGTAGAAGAGGTGAAAGGAATGAAAGGGATGGACAATAATGCACCACACGGATTTTTCGGAGGTGGATCGGATAGTTATGAACAAATGATGTTAATGGGAGGGGCAGGTCAACAAGGATATGGCGGAATTCCGAGCTGGATGGGCGGAGCAGCAGGAGGTTTTCCAACATCGGTAGCTGGCATGCAAACTGGAATGCCTACATTAATGGGAGGATTTTCGACATCAGGGGTTGGAATGCCTACAGTAACAGGAGGCTTTCCAACATCAGTAGCTGGCGTACAGACAGGAATTCCAGTAGGGATACCAACTACATTTCCTTCTTTCGTTGGAGGAGTGCAGACAGGATTTCCGGTACCGGGAGTAGGTGTTGTAGCTGGAGGAATAGGTGGGTATCCGCAAGGTGTTCACGGTCATCATGGACATCACCACCATCAAGGCCAACACGGTCATCATGGACATCACCACCATCAAGGTCAACACGGCCATCATGGACACCATCATCACCAAGGTCAACACGGTCATCAACAACAAGTACATCACTACGGTCACCACCATATTCACCCGCAAGCTGTTCTTTATCAAACGCATCAAGGCCAGCACGGTCATCAAGGTCACCAAGGCCAGCACAGTCATCATGGTCACCAAGGCCAGCACGGTCATCAAGGTCATCAAGGTCATCAAGGTCATCAAGGTCATCAAGGTCATCAAGGTCATCAAGGTCATCAAGGTCATCAAGGTCATCAAGGTCATCAAGGTCATCAAGGTCATCAAGGTCATCAAGGTCATCAAGGTCATCAAGGTCATCAAGGTCATCAAGGTCATCAAGGTCATCAAGGTCATCAAGGCCAACACGGTCACCAAGGCCAACACGGTCATCAAGGTCAACACGGTCATCAAGGCCAACACGGTCACCAAGGCCAACATGGTCAACAGCACCAACAGCACCAACAGCACCAACAATATCAACAATATCAACAGCAACAATCTTCTCCTTGGACAGGTGGAATTGGGGCAGGAGGAGCAGGGGCAGCAGCAGGAGCGGCTAGCATTAGTGGAGCAGCAGGGCACGCTGGACACGTGGGTCATTAATGAATTGCAGAAAAAAAGACATAATAAAAAACTGCTAGGAAATCCTAGCAGTTTTTTTCAGCTTCTTTGCGCTGGCGTTCGATTTCAGCACGAAGTTGTGGTTCTGGTGCTTGCCAGCCTTCTGGTTTTAGAATTTTGCCGTCACCTTCACGGAATCGAGGTTTTCCATCAGGGAATAGTTTTGCCATGTTTGCGTTATTTACAATTTCGAATCCTTTATCAGGACGTACGCCCATTTCGGCAAACGTTCCGAATGCAAAGTAAATAAGGTCAATTAGTGCATCATATTGATCTTCAACAGTCGTTGCTTCTAAAAATTCTTCTAGCTCTTCTTGCATAAAGCTAGCACGAATTTTTGTACGTTCTTCTGTTAATTTCGTTGGAGTATTTGTCACAGGGTGTCCGAACTCTTCATGCATTTTTGCAACAAGTTCGTATCCTTTATCTAAACCTTTTTCGTTTGTCATGTTGTTTCATCCTTTCTCGCTTTGTGCCGAATCTCATTGTAACATAAGGTGATTATGAAATGAAAAGGGGCTGTTCAAAAGTTTCATCTTTTAGTTAAGTTAGTGATAGTGAAAGATTATATCGACTTAACGACAAAAACTGTTAATAAAAGAAAGCCATCCCGGAATATTTTTGGGACGGCCCTGCTCGTTATTTTTCTTCTTTTATTAAAATGGATAAAATAAGATCGATGCCAAACATACCAACGAGCAACATTGGTATAACGACAAGTAAATAACGTGTGAAGGAAACATTTTTTAAGTATGTATGAGCAAATAAAAAGACGCCGAGAAATAAAATACCATTTAAAATAGGCTTTACTAATTTTTTAGACATAAGCTCCCCCATAAATATCTTCTCTCTCTATCTAAAATAAAAACTCCTCTTTCCGTTGTATCATGCTGGAGAGAGGAGTTCAATCATTTCTCATTCAATTACACCAGAATTTGTAATATTTACGGTGTATTTTATAGTAACTGGAACATCTTTGTACATTTGTCTCCACTCTTCTAATTTGAATGGGCGATAATGTTGTTTATATTTAGCTCCTAGCCCGAGAGGATCGACACCTAAAGATTTGAATTGCTTAATTAACTTGTTACCTTGTATATCCAATTGTTTTTGGACGGCCTTCTCAATCTTTTTTGTGTTCTTGTTATTTTCTAAGTTAATTGCTTTCGATAGTTCTTGAATACGTGCATCAAGATGGACGTGAATGAAAAAGGAAGGTTTTCCGTTTTTTATCTTTATATCGTAAGTTGGAACAGAACGAATATTATTAATCATTACGTACGCAGAATCTGTTTTAAATTCATGTGAATCTAATTTATGTTTCTCTAATAGTCCTTTAAATATGAACATATCTTTTTCCGCAATTTTACCGATGTATTTGTCCTTTTTAAAAAGACCAATTCCGGTGATTTTTATTTTATCACCATGTTTCTTTAAAATTGGAATGTAGTAGTCTTGCCCTTCTTGATAATAACGGAATGCTCCTACATGCAGATTATCGGTTGGTAAAGGACCGGTCTCCATATTATGTTCTAGCAACTTTTTTATATAAATTGCAACGTTGTATGAGGTTGTATATTTGCCTTTTAAAAGTTCAGTACCATTCCCCTCTAATAAACCAACATATAAAGCGTTCCCTATATTCACATCTCGAAGTAATGTATCGAATGAAGTAGACATTCCTTTTTTGGCAAGTCTTATCGTATATAGAGCGACACGCATTTGTCCGCTAGCAAATGGTTGAGAAGACTCTAAAGAAGTGTCTGCTTTTACTTGTTTTACCGCATTTGCAGTTCCTTCAAAAACTTGAACTTTATTTCCTTTTTTCTGAATGGGACAAACGAATGTCACTTTTACTTTATTATTCTTTCCTACATCAAAAACCGTTCCTTGAATAAGCTGTACATCATCGATAATATTTTTTTGTAAACATCCAGTTAGACTGAAGAGTGTTATACAAAAAATAAGTATTAATTTGCTTTTGATCTTTTCCATTTTCTTTTCACCCACACAATGATAAATAGGATTGGGATGTATACATAAATGAGCCAAAAACTAACTTTTGATGCATTACTAATAAAGTTATTAATATCATGTCTATTTGTTAAAAGTTGTGAAACAACAAGGGTGATAAGGATAAAAGCAATTAAAATCCCTCTTTGTTTTACACGGAATATTTCGTGAGTTGCTCTCATTGCCGCCCATAAAGGGAGGATGAAGCTTGTAATAATAACGAGCATATAAGCTGAAATCGCAATATATTCTAGCCTTTCTATGAATGGTAATTGAATGACTTGGGTCATAGAAAGTTGGGACCATATTGTTTTTAATAATTGTTTCTCACTGAAAAACGCAAAGGCTAAAAGGGTACTAAATAAATATAGAAGATTCGAGAATAGTGCTCCAAGCTGAGCGTATTTATGAGATTGCATAGGCTTTTTCACAAATGGATACACCATGAGGTAAATCTCAAAACCGGTCATACTGTAGATTGACAGTTGAGCGGATTTTAAAATGTCTGAAAAAGAATGTGTGAATATAGGTAGTAAATTATCCCAATGTGAATATTTCAAAACGAATAAGCTTAGAAATAAATATCCTAATGTACCACCAACAGAGATGACACAAATACCGGTAATTACACGAAATCCAGAAGAGATAATGTAATAGCTAACTAAGCACAAAAAGAGTGTTAACATCCACGTGGAAGCAGTTGGGAACATCCATACTTGAATAATTTCAACATACGTTCGAATAACCGAAATACTGACGATTAAAAAATAGGCTGCAAAGATGATATTAAAGACATTCCCTATCCACTTTCCAAACGTTTGTCGTTGTAAATCAATTAAATTTCCGTTTGTTTCTTTTAATAAAAAATACATCATCCATATAAGGAGGTGGATACAGAGTCCTGTAATTAGAACCCCCATCCAGCCGTCGTATCCAGCAGCTTTTGCAATAATTCGAGCGAAGCCGAGAACGCCAGCACCGAACTGTGCACCGTGAATTAAGAAGAAGACAAAGACAGGAGATATTTGATATTTTTCTTGAACTTTACTCATCGATGCACCTCATTCCTTAATCATCAAAGTCTGATCTATGTTTTGTTGAAATTCCTTTTGCTGATTTTTTTACATGTTGTGGTCTTGCTTGCACATCTCTTGTATCAATCATTGTTAATGGAAAACGGATCCAAGAATCTTTAACTGATTGTTGCCTTGTCGGATAAAACAAAGCGTACGGCTTGCGTAAAGAAGTAAGCCTGAATAGATGAGTAAATAAGAAGATAAATCCAAGAGAAATCCCGAACAATCCGCCTATTTCTGCAAACATAAGAAATGGAAAGCGTAGTAATCGAACTGCATTACCCATTTTATAAATAGGTGTAATAAAGGAAGCAAGTGCTGATAAGGCAACGATAATTAATAAAATGTTACTCGTTAAACCAGCTTGTACAGATGCTTGCCCGATTACGATACCGCCTACAATTCCGAGTGTTTGACCAACTTTCATCGGTAATCTCGCGCCAGCTTCTCTTAATAAGTCGATTGCAAGTTCTAAAAATAGTGCTTCAATTAAAGGTGGGAACGGTACTTGTGCCCTTGATAAAATCAAGGTTTCAAGTAAATCACTTGGAATAAGTTCATAATGATAATTTAAAACTGCAACATATAGTGGTGTAGCACAGATTGAAAATAGAACAGCGATAAGGCGTAAAATGCGTGAAAATGTAGCGTATAGCCAAGAAACGTTATAGTCTTCTGGTGAAATGAAAAAATCGAAATAGGATACTGGCGTAAGTAGAACACTTGGAGAACCATCCACAAAAATAGCAATTTTCCCATCAATGAGTGCTTTTGTAACTCTATCAGTACGTTCTGTATTGATATAGAGAGGGAAAATCGACTTTTCACCCATTAGTTCTTGTATATAAGCACTATCATTAATTTGATCATATTCAAGAGCACGTAATGACTCCTCGAGAAAATCTACATTTTCTTTTTCAGCGAGGTTGTCTAAATACATCATGACAACTTTTGTTTTGGAAAACTCGCCGACAATCATTTCTTTTGTTTGTAAATCTAAAACAGGAAGGCGTTTTCGTACTAAATTAATATTCGTATCAATAGCTTCTACAAAGCCTTCTTGTGGACCGATAACTGTTGATTCATTTAATGGAGGGCTTGGTGCCCGATACGTATCAATTGCAATGTTTGCAAGCATACACTTTTGATCTTGCTGATTCAATTGAATAATCGCATGCCCCTTTAAAACCATGTCCTCAATTTTTTGTAAGTCGTTCGTAATTGTAATACCACTCATCGGAATATGTTCTTTTAGCTCTTCTAATGAAGTACAAGGTCGTTCTAACAGAATAGGCATTAAATATTTCTGTAATTTCTCTCCATCAAGCGAAGGTCGATAGTAAGAAATCCAATAAGGCATCGTTTCATTGTCAGATGTATGGTAATTAACAAAATCACTAGACTTTTTGAGCTTCTCTATTAAATCTTGTAGAGAATGAATACGGTCTTTTTCTGGTTTTGTAAAATCATAAATACTATTATTTCCAGAGCGTTGCTGTTTCTCCTGATTCGAGTTATCTTGTTTAGAGTTTTGTTGTTGGTTATGATTCGAGTTGTCTTGTTTAGAGTTTTGTTGTTGATTCTGATTCGAGTCGTTTTGTTTAGAATTTCGTTGTTGATTCTGATCCGAGTTGTCTTGTTTAGGATGTTGTTGTTGTTGTTGTTGTTGTTGATCCTGATCCGAGTCATTTTGTTTAGAGTTTTGTTGCTGATTCTGGGATGAGTTATCTTGTTTAGAATGTTGTTGTTGATTCTGATTCGAGTTGTCTTGTTTAGAATGTTGTTGTTGATCCTGATCCGAGTCATTTTGTTTAGAGTTTTGTTGCTGATTCTGGGATGAGTCATCTTGTTTAGAATGTTGTTGCTGATTCTGGGATGAGTCATCTTGTTTAGAATGTTGTTGTTGATTCTGATCCGAGTTGTCTTGTTTAGAATGTTGTTGTTGATTCTGATCTGAGTCGTTTTGTTTAGAATTTTGTTGCTGCTGATCCTGAGAAGGCTCTTTGTGTTCCTCTTTTTTTTGCTCGCTATTGCTATCTTTATTATGTTTCATACTTCTAGTCTGTTGTTTGCTATCATCCTCTTGATTGTTAGGGGGGTGCTCCGAGTTACCTGTTTCGTTTTTCTCTTTTGTATTTGATTTTTTTTTCTTACGTAGCCAATTCCAAATCATATGTATGCCCTCTTTGATTTTGTAATATAGTGCTATTTTGTGGCTAATTTTGTATATTATTCATTTATTTATGAAAAGAAGGAGGAGATTGGTTTGCATAGAAAAAATCCTTTAGTAAGCAGTACATACTATGACGAGAAGAGGGCGAGTCTGTGCAATTTGTAAAAAAGGAAAAGTTTGTTTTAAGAGAGTTTACGTTTGAAAATGGTAGGGGAATTCCTGTTCAAATGGGGTATGAGACGTATGGTACTTTAAATAGAGAAAGGTCAAATGCGATTTTGGTATGCCATTATTTTAGCGCAACGAGTCACGCGGCAGGAAAATATACAGCACATGATGAGGAGTCTGGTTGGTGGGATGGTTTAATTGGACCGGGAAAAGCAATTGATACAAATAAATACTTTGTTATATGCACTGATAATCTTTGTAATGTGCAGGTGAAGAACCCTTATGTGTTTACAACGGGACCGAAATCGATTGATCCGAAAACTGGAGATGAATATGCGATGGATTTTCCAGTTTTTACATTTCTTCATGTAGCTCGTATGCAATATGAGTTAATAAAAGATATGGGAATCGCAAGGCTACATGCTGTAATGGGACCGTCAGCTGGCGGGATGATTGCGCAGCAATGGGCTGTTCATTATCCTCATATGGTAGAGCGGATGATTGGTGTTATTACGAACCCGCAAAATCCAATTATTACGTCGGTAAATGTAGCACAAAATGCAATTGAGGCTATTCAACTGGATCCAAGTTGGAAGGGCGGAAAATATGGAGAAGAGCAGCCAATGAAGGGACTTCATTTAGCAAATAGAATGATGTTTATGAACGCATTTGATGAGCATTTTTATGAAACAACATTCCCTCGTAATAGTATAAAAGTAGAACCTTATGAAAAGCTTTCGATATTAACATCATTTGAGAAAGAAATAAATAAAGTGACATATAGAAGTATAGGGTTAGTAGATGCAAATTCGTGGATGTACACTGCGAAAGCAGTTTTATTACATGATATTGCGCATGGATTTTCGTCTTTAGAAGAGGCGCTTTCTAACATAGAAGCAAATGTACTTATGATTCCGTGTAAACAAGATTTGCTTCAGCCGTCACGTTATAATTATAAAATGGTAGACATTTTGCAAAAACAAGGGAAGTATGCGGAAGTGTATGAGATAGAAAGTATAAATGGGCATATGGCAGGAGCATTTGATATTCATTTATTTGAAAAGAAAGTTTATGAATTTTTAAATCGGAAAGTATCTAGTTTGGTGTAGAAAATAAACGGTGTGAAAAAGGTGCGATGTATGTAGTAGGCACCTTTTTTTACATGATTTGTAGACGGAAAATATATGTGGCAATTGCTATACCGAAGAATGCGATACTAAGCAATAGAAATAAGAATGACATTTCTTGTGGTGATTTTATCTTTTTATTATTCTTCATACTAAGTGCAATAATTGCGGCGATTAAGAAAATGATGCCCGTAATGAAAAGAAAAAGTGTCATTTTCATTGGCTCCTTTCATAAAACAAGTATATTGAGGATACAATGCACGAGTTATGTTTGTAAAGAATAAGTTTTGCGGGAAAATTGAGAAATAAAATTTCCATTCTTTGCGTTCTTTCTTTCGCATGCTAAAATTGACTAGATATGCTTGTTTAAGGAAGAGACTAAAGGTTTTATTGTATATAAGGAGGAACGACATATGACAGAAGTTAAAACAATTACTACAGAAGAAGTGCAAGAGCGTTTAGAAAATGGAGAAACGTTATTTTTAGTAGACGTAAGGGAAGATGAAGAAGTAGCGGCAGGAAAAATTCCAGAAGCTGTACATATTAAAATGGGCGATATCCCAAATAAAGTAGATTTCTTTGATAAAGAGAATGAATATATCTTTATTTGTCGTTCGGGAATGCGCAGTGAAAATGTATGTCATTATTTAAATGAGCAAGGCTTTAAAACAGTGAACATGGTTGGCGGCATGCTTCAATATGAAGGTGAAACGAAATAAGTAGCTAAAAAAACTTGAAACGAGTCTGTTTCAAGTTTTTTTCTTTTGCATACAGTGTACAAAAGGGGGATAGGTAAATGGGGATTAACTTGCGGAAAGTAAAAATTATAAATAATACAGGGGCTGTTAATGTTGGTGACTGTTATGATATCTCACCTTTAGCTGTAGCAAAAGTATATGCGGGTGCTGGAGGATCGAGTGCGGCTATTTTTTTAAATGGGAAAAGACAGTCAGAAGCGGTGATTAGAACATCAGTGTTTCTTCCGCCATTAGCAACGAGTACACGTACATTAGGTTCATAGAGGAAAGGTAGAGTGTAATTATGCCTGCTCATATAAAAGAATTTGTTATTGTGAATAACACTGGGAATATATTTACTGGTGATAATTTGAGTGATACTTCATTTACTGCTTCGAAATCGTATAGTGGTTCGATGGGGTGTACTTGGATTGATGTTGTTACAGTAATAGGGACGGAGACGAAGCTTTGTTTACAGTCAGGAGATTCTGTCACAACAACGTATACGAGAGGTACTCCTGCTGGTACTGTAACAGGAACAAATATGGGGCAAAGTGTAAATGCATCGGGTATAGCACAAGCTGTCCCTAATACAGATAATATGGATTCAGTTGCTGGACTCCCTTAAGAAATTAAGGGAGTTTTTATTATTTAAAATAAAAATAGTCTTGGAAATTATTTTTGTAAATAGATTAAGAAGAGGCTTATTTATTATGAAAAAGACGGTTTGTAGGTGGTGAAAGTGTGAAGAATCGTGATAATAATCGGAAGCAAAATTCGTTAAGCTCTAATTTTAGAATTCCACCCGAACTTATTGGGCCTACTTTCCCCCCTGTTCCAACTGGATTTACAGGTATAGGGATCACTGGTCCAACAGGTCCACAAGGCCCAACAGGACCTCAAGGACCAAGAGGATTACAAGGTCCGATGGGGGAGATGGGCCCGACAGGACCTCAAGGTGTGCAAGGGATACAAGGATCAGTTGGGCCAATAGGTGCAACTGGACCAGAAGGACAGCAGGGGCCACAAGGATTGAGAGGACCACAAGGAGAAACTGGAGCGACAGGACCTCAAGGGGTGCAAGGGTTACAAGGTCCGATTGGTCCAACGGGAGCGACTGGGGCACAAGGTATACAAGGAATACAGGGATTACAGGGGCCAATTGGAGCGACGGGACCTGAGGGATCTCAAGGAATTCAAGGAGTGCAAGGAGTACCAGGAGCAACCGGTCCACAAGGAATACAAGGAGCACAAGGGATACAAGGCCCACAAGGACCGAGTGGAAATACAGGAGCAACCGGAGCGACTGGTCAGGGAATAACAGGCCCGACTGGAATAACAGGTCCAACTGGAATAACTGGACCATCTGGAGGACCTCCTGGTCCGACAGGGCCAACTGGTGCGACAGGTCCGGGTGGCGGACCGAGTGGAAGTACAGGTGCGACTGGAGCAACGGGAAGTACAGGGGTAACAGGAGCAACGGGAAGTACAGGTCCGACTGGAAGCACGGGAGCACAGGGCTTGCAAGGAATACAAGGTATTCAAGGGCCAATTGGGCCAACAGGTCCAGAAGGTCCGCAAGGAATTCAAGGTATTCCTGGTCCGACAGGAATAACTGGTGAACAAGGAATTCAAGGAGTTCAAGGTATTCAAGGGATAACGGGAGCAACAGGAGATCAAGGTCCGCAAGGTATACAGGGGGCTATAGGGCCTCAAGGGGAAACAGGGGCCACAGGAGATCAAGGTCCACAAGGTATACAAGGAGTACCAGGGCCATCAGGAGCAACAGGTCTACAGGGAGTTCAAGGGATACAAGGTCCGATGGGTGAGATAGGACCAACAGGTCCAGAAGGCCCAGAGGGACTTCAGGGCCCGCAAGGAATACAAGGTGTGCCAGGGCCAGTTGGAGCGACGGGTCCAGAGGGGCCACAGGGGATACAAGGCATTCAAGGACCGGTAGGAGCAACAGGCTCACAAGGTCCCCAAGGAATTCAGGGAATTCAAGGTGTGCAAGGGATAACGGGAGCAACAGGAGTACAAGGAGCAACTGGAATTCAAGGTATACAAGGGGAAATAGGAGCAACGGGTCCAGAGGGGCCCCAAGGAGTGCAAGGTGCTCAAGGGGGGATTGGTCCAACAGGTCCAATGGGCGCACAAGGAGTGCAAGGAATACAAGGGATTCAAGGCCCAACAGGTGCACAAGGAGTGCAAGGTGCTCAAGGAATACAAGGAATTCAAGGTCCGACGGGTGCAACAGGAGATACGGGAGCAACTGGGGCGACAGGGGAAGGCACTACAGGCCCAACAGGAGTAACTGGTCCGACAGGGGTAACAGGCCCATCTGGAGGACCAGCAGGACCGACCGGCCCAACGGGGCCATCAGGTCCGGCGGGAGTGACTGGTCCATCGGGTGGACCACCTGGCCCGACAGGAGCAACTGGTTCGACAGGAGTAACTGGAGATACTGGGGCGACAGGCTCAACTGGAGTGACAGGAGCGACAGGAGAAACGGGAGCAACCGGATTGACGGGTTTACAAGGTCCGCAAGGAATCCAAGGAGTGCAAGGAGAGATAGGTCCGACGGGTCCCCAAGGTGTTCAAGGTCCGCAAGGAATTCAAGGAGTAACGGGGGCAACAGGAGATCAAGGTCCGCAAGGGATTCAAGGCCCACAAGGCGACATAGGTCCAACCGGCCCACAAGGAATTCAAGGCCCACAAGGTTCTCAAGGAATCCAAGGAGCGACAGGGGGAACAGGAGCACAAGGCCCACAGGGAATCCAAGGTCAGCAAGGTGACATAGGTCCGACTGGGCCACAAGGTCCAACTGGAATCCAAGGGATACAAGGAGAGATAGGTCCAACCGGTCCAGAAGGCCCAGAGGGACTTCAGGGTCCGCAAGGAATACAAGGTGTTCAAGGGCCAGTTGGAGCAACGGGTCCAGAGGGTCCTCAAGGGATACAAGGCATTCAAGGACCGGTAGGAGCAACAGGCCCACAAGGTCCACAAGGAATTCAGGGAATACAAGGTGTGCAAGGGATAACGGGAGCAACTGGAGCACAAGGAGCAACTGGAATTCAAGGGATACAAGGGGAAATAGGAGCAACAGGTCCAGAGGGGCCCCAAGGAGTGCAAGGAGTACAAGGATCGATTGGTCCAACCGGTCCGGTGGGGCCCCAAGGAGTGCAAGGCGTACAAGGAATTCAAGGGGCGACGGGCGCACAAGGAGTGCAAGGTCTACAAGGAATTCAAGGAATCCAAGGTCCGACGGGGGCAACAGGAGATACGGGAGCAACCGGAGCGACGGGAGAAGGATCGACCGGTCCAACAGGAGTAACCGGTCCAACAGGGGTGACAGGCCCGTCAGGAGGACCAGCAGGACCGACCGGCCCAACGGGGCCATCAGGTCCGGCAGGAGTGACAGGTCCATCAGGTGGACCACCTGGCCCGACAGGAGCAACAGGTGCGACAGGAGTAACAGGAGATACCGGGGCGACAGGCTCAACTGGAGTGACAGGAGCGACAGGAGAAACGGGAGCAACCGGAGTGACGGGTTTACAGGGTCCGCAAGGAATCCAAGGTGTTCAAGGAGAGATAGGTCCAACCGGTCCACAGGGTATTCAAGGTCCGCAAGGAATCCAAGGAGTAACGGGGGCAACAGGAGCACAAGGTCCACAAGGAATTCAAGGCCCACAAGGCGACATAGGTCCAACCGGCCCACAAGGAATTCAAGGTCCACAAGGTCCGCAAGGAATCCAAGGAGCGACGGGGGCAACAGGAGCACAAGGCCCACAAGGAATCCAAGGTCCGCAAGGTGACATAGGTCCGACCGGACCACAAGGCCCCCAAGGAATTCAAGGCCCGCAAGGAATTCAAGGTCCAACGGGGGCTACAGGAGCAACCGGAGCGACAGGTCCCCAAGGAATTCAAGGCCCCCAAGGAATTCAAGGCCCGCAAGGAATTCAAGGTTCAACGGGAGCAACAGGAGCAACCGGAGCGACAGGTCCCCAAGGAATTCAAGGCCCGCAAGGAATCCAAGGTTCAACGGGGGCTACAGGAGCAACCGGTTCACAAGGTCCAACTGGAGATACAGGTCCAACCGGAGCTGGAGCCACTGGAGCGACCGGGGCGACTGGAGTTAGTACAACTGCAACGTATGCATTTGCGAATAATACATCAGGAACCGCTATTTCCGTTTTATTAGGTGGTACGAATGTGCCATTACCGAACAATCAAAATATTGGTCCAGGAATTACTGTTAGCGGAGGAAATACTGTATTTACAGTTGCGAATGCGGGGAATTACTATATAGCTTATACAATAAATTTAACAGCCTCTTTACTTGTAAGTTCTCGTATAACTGTAAATGGCAGTCCGCTTGCAGGAACAATAAATTCACCAGCAATAGCTACAGGCTCATTTAATGCGACAATCATTGCTAATTTGCCTGCTGGAGCTGCTGTTAGTCTGCAGTTATTTGGATTAGTTGCAATAGCTACATTATCTACGACAACGCCAGGAGCTACGCTAACTATTATTAGGTTAAGTTAATAGGGAGAAAACCTTGGGGCTTTTATGCTTCAAGGTTTTTTATCCCGTTATAAGTAGGTAGTCTAATTGGTTAGGAAAGTTTCACTTTATTCACTTGAGCAAAAACATCGCAGTTCGAAAATATATTATAATAGAATGAAAAGAGAGAAATTTGACAGAAAGGGAGGGTGGCGATGCAGGAGATGGTTACAGATTTTTTTGGACGCCCACTTCAAGATTTGCGCATATCTGTCATTGATCGTTGCAATTTTAGATGTACATATTGTATGCCAGCGGAAGTTTTTGGGCCAGATTATGCTTTTTTGAAAGATGAGTTTTTACTGACGTTTGATGAAATTGAACGTTTGGCAAAACTATTTGTTAGCATCGGTGTACGAAAAATTAGGCTTACTGGTGGTGAGCCACTGCTGCGTAAAGATTTAACAAAACTTATTGCACGTCTCGTGAAAATTGAAGGGTTAGTAGATATAGGGTTAACGACAAATGCAATTCATTTAACGAAACAAGCAAAAGCATTAAAAGAAGCTGGATTACATAGAGTAAATGTTAGTTTGGATGCAATAGATGACGATGTATTTAAGGACATAAATGGCCGGAATATCAATACGAAACCTGTTATAAAGGGAATTATGGCTGCAAAAGAGGCCGGGCTTGATGTAAAGGTAAATATGGTTGTGAAAAAAGGGATGAATGACCATCAAGTACTTCCGATGGCTGCTTATTTTAAAGAGCAAGGAATCACACTTAGGTTTATTGAGTTTATGGATGTTGGTAGTACAAATGGATGGAACTTTGACCAAGTCGTTACAAAGCAAGAATTAATTGAAATGATTCATAGTGTGTATCCACTTGAGCCAGCTGAAGCGCATTATTTCGGTGAAGTTGCGAAACGATATCGTTACGTTGGGACAAATGTCGAAGTCGGTTTTATTACTTCTGTTTCAGAGTCATTTTGTTCCTCTTGTACGAGAGCAAGAATTTCGGCAGATGGAAAGTTTTATACTTGCTTATTTGCGACAGAAGGATTGGATGTAAGGGAACTTCTTAGAGGAAATCTTTCAGATGATGAGTTAGTAAGCGTTATACAAAATGTATGGATGAATAGAAAAGACAGGTATTCGGATGAACGGACAGAAGAAAGTGCAAAGAATCGTCCGAAAATTGAAATGTCTTATATAGGAGGATAAGAAAGGGGGCTATCGTATGCAGGAGCGATATTCAAGACAAATATTATTTTCTGGTGTTGGAGAAGAAGGACAGAGAAAAATTAGAGAGAAGCATGTGCTTATTATCGGCGCTGGTGCTCTCGGGGCAGCGAATGCAGAAGCAATTGTTAGAGCAGGTGTTGGCAAAATAACAATTGCGGATCGTGATTATGTAGAATGGAGTAATTTACAAAGACAACAATTATATACAGAAGAAGATGCAAAGCAATATAAACCAAAGGCGGTAGCAGCAGCAGAGCATTTACAAGCGATTAATTCTGAGGTGGAAATAAATCCGGTTGTGACTGATGTAACAGTGCAAGAAATGGAAGCGTTAGTGAATGATGTAGATTTAATATTAGATGCGACAGATAATTTTGAAACACGTCTTCTTATTAATGATATTTCACAAAAGTATAATATTCCGTGGATATATGGTGGTTGTGTCGGAAGCTACGGAGTAACGTATACAATTTTACCAGGAAAAACACCGTGTTTCCGCTGTTTAATGGAACATCCAGCGAGCGGGGCAACATGTGATACGGCGGGTATTATACAGCCAGCCGTGCAATTAGTAGTTGCGCATCAAATAACGGAAGCGCTGAAAATATTAGTAGAAGACTATGGGGCACTTCGCGAAACGATGTTATCGTTTGATCTTTGGAATAATCAACAGATGGCATTTAAAGTGAATAGGCAGAAAAAAGACACATGTTTATCTTGCGGAAGATTACGTACATATCCGAGTTTAACATTTGAAGCACAAACGAAAACAGAAGTGTTATGTGGCCGAAATACAGTACAAATCCGTCCAGGTGTGCGGAATGAATTTAATTTAGAAGAAATTAAAAAGCGCTTACAAAGAAGTGTGGATGTAAAAGCTACTCCGTATTTATTATCATTTCCGGTGGAGGAATTTCGTTTTGTTTTATTTACAGATGGCAGGGCGTTTATTCATGGGACGAATGATATAAATATAGCAAAACGCTTATATGCAAGATATATAGGTTGAACCTAAAGGGAGCCCTTTAGGTTCAACGGAGAGAAGATTAAGACTTTCTCGTATAATCTCCACTTTTTCCACCTGTTTTTTCAAATAAGTAAGTTTCGCCAATAATCATACCTTTATCAACAGCTTTGCACATATCGTACACAGTAAGAGCTGTAGCGGAAGCAGCTGTTAAAGCTTCCATTTCAACACCGGTGCTACCTTCTGTTTTAACTTTTACTTCAATAAGTAATCGATATTGTTCTTCGGATTGTTTCCAATCGAAAGAAACGTCAACACCTTTTAATAATAAAGGATGGCACATTGGGATAATATCAGAAGTGCGTTTCGCAGCCATAATACCTGCGATTTGTGCAACTGCTAATACGTCACCTTTCCCAATTTCATTGTGAGAGATTTTATCGTAAATTTCTTTTGTAACGACAATGCTAGAGCACGCAATTGCTGTTCGAACGGTTGCTTTTTTGTCACTTATATCAACCATTTTCGCGCGTCCTTGGTCATTAAAGTGTGTGAATGAAGACATGGAATTCCTCCTTGAAGTAATTTCTATTTAATATATAAAGTTTAATCGAGATAAAAAAAATTGCAAATATGAGGTGAGAAACGATGATAGAAAAACGAATTCCAATTCAAGTTGCTGAGGCAGTAGAGAGAGTAATGGAATATGCGAAAAATGGTGAAGTAGAAGAGGTTTCTATTACGGAAAGTTACGGGAGAATTCTTGGCGAGGATGTTGTCTCTGATCATGACGTTCCTCATTTTGATCGTTCTCCTTACGATGGTTTCGCGATTCGAGCAGAAGATACGAAAGAAGCAAATCAAGAGAATGCGATTGAGTTTGAAGTAATAGGAGAAATCGGGGCGGGATTTGTTTTTTTAGATGAGGTAGGGCCTTTTAAAGCGGTTCGTATTATGACGGGAGCAGCTATTCCAGAGGATTGTAATGCAGTCGTAATGCTAGAGCTGACGGAGGGGTTTGAGAAGAACGGAAAAACATATATGAAGGTAAAGCGTCCTTTTAATAGTGGTGACAATGTGTCATTTAAAGGGGAAGATATAAAACAAAATCAAGTTCTCGTTAAGAAAGGCTTTGCAATCAATCCAGGTGTTGCCGCCTTATTAGCGACGTTTGGATATAGTACTGTGAAAGTTGTAAAACAGCCTGTTGTTGGTATTGTGACGACAGGAAGTGAATTGTTAGAAGTACATGAGTCGTTACAGCCAGGGAAAATTAGAAATAGTAACTCGTATATGATTGCAGCTCAAATTATGAAAGCCGGAGGGAAAGTTCGTTATTATGGCCAACTTGCCGACGAGTTAGATGCATGTTTTGCAGCTGTTCAATCGGCGATGGATGAGGTTGATATTTTAATTACGACAGGCGGTGTGTCGGTAGGAGATTATGACTACTTGCCAGCTATTTATGAAAGATTACAGGCGAATGTACTCTTTAATAAAATAGCGATGAGACCAGGAAGTGTAACGACAGTAGCTGAAGTTGATGGAAAGTTACTTTTCGGTTTATCAGGAAATCCGTCAGCTTGCTACGTAGGCTTTGAGCTATTTGTGCATCCGGTTATAAAAACATATTTGTACGCGAAAGAACCTCACGTATATAGAGCAGATGCTATTTTGCAAAAAGATTTTCCAAAGCCAAATCCGTTTACTCGCTTTGTAAGAGCAAAGGTGACAATCGTGGACGGAGCATTACAAGCGATGCCGGTCGGTTTAGATAAATCGAGTGCGGTCTCTTCACTTGCCGATGCGAATGCTTTTATTGTGTTGCCTGGAGGAACGAGAGGATTTGAAGCAGGGATGAAAGTATCTGTATTGTTGTTAGAACACGCCGAGGGATGTGAGTGGCCATGGGCAAAGCCCCTTCAATCTTACAAATAGTAGGGTATCAAAATAGCGGAAAAACAACGCTTGTTGAGAAAATTGTGTATGCATTAGCTGAACGAAACATGAAAGTTGCTACAATTAAGCATCACGGGCACGGAGGTTTTCCAGAAGTAGCGCAAAAAGATAGTGAAAGGCACCGAAAGGCTGGTGCTGTTGTCAGTAGTGTAGAAGGCGCTGGATTACTTTCACTGTCGTCATTAAGAGAGGAATGGTCCTTGCAAGAAATTATTCGCTTATATGAGTTTTTTGAAGTGGATACAATTTTAATAGAGGGCTATAAAAAAGAGAGCTATCCGAAAGTAGTGTTACTTCGTTCTGCGGAAGACGTTGAACTTTTACATAAAGTAGAAAATATAGTAGCGGTTATTACGTGGCATGATGCTTCGGCAAACTTACGAGAAGAATATAAAGTATTTCATATAACAGAAGAAGATTTCTATATAGACTGGTTTTTACAAACGGTAAGGAGTACGAAATGACAAATACGTATTATGAAGTAATTGATACAGAAATCTCGATTGAAGAGGTAGCGAAGAAGGTTATTCGCCGCGAATGCGGTGCTGTTACAACGTTTATTGGAACGGTTAGAGAGTTTACGAAAGGGCGTCGTACATTATACTTAGAATATGCCGCTTATAAAACGATGGCAGAAAAGATGTTAGAGAAAATTGGTTCGGAAGTGAAAGAAAAATGGCCAGGTACATACGTTGCGATTACACATCGCATCGGTACATTGCAAATTTCTGATATCGCGGTTGTTGTGGCTGTTTCAACACCGCATCGTAAAGCGGCTTATGAAGCAAATGAATATATTATGGAACGCATAAAACAAATTGTTCCGATTTGGAAAAAGGAGTTTTGGGAAGATGGAGACTCTTGGATTGGCGATCAATTAGAAAAAACGCCATATCCGGCGGGAGAGCCTGGGAAGGAGCTATAAGTATGATTCGAGTATTGTTATTTGCGAACTTGCAAGAAGAAGCAGGAAGAAGTGAATTACAAATAGAGAAAGAAAATATTACGGTTGCAGAGTTAAAAGATATTGTTGCAACTGAATATAATGTGCCAGTATTGGCACCAATTATGGTTGCGATTAATGAAGAATATGCAAATGAAGATGATACGATCCGAGATGGTGATGTTGTTGCACTAATCCCACCAGTGAGTGGTGGTTAATATTGGATTCATTAAAACGACTTTCCTACATAGGGAAAGTCGTTTTTTTATTGCGGTTTTGAGAACACTAACGTATAGAACAAGGAGGGCGTTATGAAAAAACTATGTGTAATGCTAACAATAATATGTTCTATCTCTTCCTTTTTGCCAAGTTATTCTTTGGCAAAAGAATCGAATGAACAACTTTTAGAAAGTGCGCTATTAAATCGATATTACTCTGTTATAAGGCAAGCGACAGAAGATCAATATGAATGTGATTCCGTTATAAATATAAAGCGTCTTGGTAAGAAAGATGAGTTCGTTCCTAGATTTGAAGTGACGCTACAATTTCTCACATTTCAAGGTGCACATAACCCGCCCAATGATAAAGTTACACTTACTTTGGAAGACAATTTAGATCACATAAAGATAAAGAAAGTTGAGCGACAAAAAAATGTGTCTAGTGTGATCGCAGAAAAGGTTTGTGCACGGGCGAAGGAAAAAATGAAATCACATTCTAATGGTGTAGAACGGTAACTGATGACATTTCGTAAAGAAAGGTAATGAGCGATGGATATACTTTTAGCGATTTTACCAGCTATATTTTGGGGAAGTATTGTGCTATTTAACGTAAAACTTGGCGGTGGACCATATAGTCAAACACTCGGTACAACGCTTGGCGCACTTATTTTCTCGATTGTTGTTTATATTTTTATGAAGCCAGTATTAACTCCTACTGTTATTGGAGTTGGAATTGTGTCAGGTTTATTTTGGGCACTTGGTCAGGCGAATCAATTGAAAAGTATTGATTTAATGGGCGTTTCGAGGACGATGCCCATTTCAACAGGACTTCAATTAGTTGCGACGACTTTATTTGGAGTTATCGTATTTCATGAGTGGTCCACGACAATATCAGTTGTCCTTGGTGTTTTGGCTCTCGTTTGTATTATTATCGGTGTTATTTTAACATCGCTTCAAAGTGAAGAAGAAAAGAGTGCAGAGCAATCGGGGAATTTTAAAAAGGGCATTATCATTTTATTGATTTCAACCGTCGGTTATTTAGTTTATGTAGTAGTGATTAGACTATTTCACGTAGATGGTTGGTCAGCCTTATTGCCACAAGCAGTCGGTATGGTGTTAGGGGGAATTTTACTTACTTTTAAACATCATCCATTTAATAAATATGCAATACGAAATATTATTCCAGGATTAATTTGGGCAGCTGGAAATATGTTTTTATTCATTTCGCAGCCGCGTGTTGGAGTGGCAACAAGTTTTTCTCTATCACAAATGGGAATTATTATTTCAACGCTTGGCGGGATTCTTATATTAGGTGAAAGAAAAACGAAACGCCAATTAACGGGGATTGTTGTTGGTATCGTTTTTATTATTGCAGCTGGAATTATGTTAGGTATTGCAAAAAGTTAAAGGAGGTATTGGAATGTATAGTGATTTAGCAGGGAAGGTTGTCGTTATTACAGGGTCAGCAACTGGTCTTGGAAGAGCGATGGGAGTAAGGTTTGCTAAGGAAAAAGCAAAAGTAGTAATTAACTATCGTTCACGAGAGTCAGAAGCGCATGATGTATTAGAAGAAATTAAACAAGTAGGGGGAGAAGCGATTGCTGTAAAAGGTGATGTCACGAGTGAATCGGATGTTGCGAATCTCATTCAATCTGCTGTAAAAGAGTTTGGTACGCTCGACGTTATGATTAATAATGCAGGGATAGAAAACGCGGTACCGTCGCATGAAATGCCGCTTGAAGATTGGAATAGAGTAATTAATACAAATTTAACAGGCGCTTTTTTAGGAAGTCGTGAAGCGATTAAATATTTTGTGGAACACGATATTAAAGGATCTGTCATTAATATGTCGAGTGTTCACGAGAAAATTCCATGGCCACTATTTGTGCACTATGCGGCGAGTAAGGGCGGCATTAAACTGATGACAGAAACGTTAGCGTTAGAATATGCACCGAAAGGTATTCGAGTAAATAATATTGGGCCAGGTGCAATAAATACACCAATTAATGCCGAAAAGTTTGCTGACCCTAAAAAGCGTGCTGACGTAGAAAGTATGATACCGATGGGCTACATTGGAAAACCAGAAGAAATTGCAGCAGTCGCAACTTGGCTTGCTTCCTCAGAAGCGAGTTATGTAACTGGAATTACGTTATTTGCAGATGGTGGAATGACTTTATACCCGTCGTTTCAAGCAGGGCGTGGGTAATATAAAAGGACGAAGAGGTTTATCTCTTTGTCCTTTTTTCTGCAAAAAAAAATAGCGGTCGGCTATTTTAAATTTAATGATTAATTGTATCTTGAAGAAATTCTGTTGCTTGATGTTCAGAAACATTTTGCACGAGAGCAACTTCGCTAATCATCATTTTGCGTGCATTATCTAGCATTTGTTTTTCGCTCGCATTTAATGCTCTCTCTTTATTACGGCGAAGTAAATCGCGAACGACTTCTGCACTATCTTGCAGATTGCCGTTTTTCATTTTTTCCATATTCATTGTATATCTCTGTTTCCAGGAAAGTGATGTGTCTGATTCCCCGTTTTGAAATTCAAGAAGTATAACATCTAATGTACCTTTATCTACGATATAACGAATACCTGATTTTTGTAATTGATCCATAGGAAGCATTATTTGCATGTCTTTACTAATGATACGTATCACACAATATTGACGTGTTGTTCCTAATATTTCTTTCTCTTCAATGGCTTCGATGACTCCTGCGCCGTTCATTGGATAAACGATTTTATCGCCAATTTGAAACAAATCATCCACCTCCATATGTGGTAACCACTTTTAATGATAGCACAAGTGAGTGAAAATGTCAAATTTTATATAATACCATAATGTTGATATTATAGTCAATAAGTAAAAGCTCTTTTTTTTATATATTTTTTTGCTCTTATTTATTGATGATTTTTTTGAAAAATAGTACAGACGAAGAAAGAAGGCATATCCACTTATTTTTAAGCATAAAATGTAAAATCGTTAATACAATATACCTAAATCCGTTCTTTGCAAGGGAGGGAGAGAAGGTGGGGCGCACAATAAGAATTGATATTACAAATAAAGTTGTAGCTAAATTTAGACCGGATTATTTGGAATTATATACGAGTAAATTTATGATAGGTAAGTTTTATGTCTATACTGAAGGTAAACAATATGTGTTAGAAGACGGATATATATATGAAGACGGAAAATTTTATCGCATCATAGATACGCACCGTGGCAATAATCAAGCGGCGGAGGGCTGCGATCTAGGATGGTGTTAACATGATTCGTGTGAAAGTGTTTGATGAAAGTCACGAAAAAGACTTAGAAGACGCTGTAAATGTTTTTTTGAAAAAGATTGATGATAGTAACTTTGTAGATATTAAGTACCAAGTTGGTGTTTCCATTAACGATGATGAGAACCAAATTTATTGTTTTTCAGCAATGATCGTTTATAAAGCATAAAAAAGAGCTGGGTGAGCCAGCTCTTTTTTATGTTTTATGTTGGGACAACATGTGTCGGTAATACGTTCATAATAGATTGAGTTGTGCCTAATTTCTTTTTCGCTAAAAGAGGCTCCCCTGTTTCATGGTTTTGGGCATCTGTACACATACCAAGGTGATAACGATCACCTAAAAATGGATCAATATAAAAACCGTTTTTGAATACTTTATCATTCGGATGTTTTTCATGATGAATATCAGAGCAGTTAATGCAATAGAACATAGTTGTCATCCCCTTTTTATTTTTGTTTGAAAAAAGTGAGTCGGTAGTCATTTCGCTCCTAAGGAAATGTTGAGGAGAAGAGAAATAACTACCTACTCAAATGGTGGGCATATTCCTTCTGATTTTTCATATCTCGCGTAGTGTCCCCGAGGGAAGGAGGAGAGACGAAATACGCAAGATATACGTAAGGCGCTTCTTTCAAGATGAATGATGGAGTTTCATATTGAGAGAAGTTTTTATTTTTTGTTGCCTTTGTGAGTATATTATGAGGAAATGCTCAGAGGGTGTTTGTCCTGTTGAAAAAATGTTGAGAATTTCTCAACAGTAAAAAAGAATTAGCGTTGACATGAAACTAAAAGGTGTTATATTATCGAAGTGTAACCAAAAGGTGTTATATTTAATTACCGAATAAAGGAGAATGAAAATGGAACAACAAAATACATTAAATGATATTAAACAAACGATCGTTTTTAACGCGTCTATTCAAAAAGTATGGAATGTAGTATCAACTGCAGAAGGGATTGCGTCATGGTTTATGCCGAATGATTTTGCATTAGAGGTAGGACATGAATTTCATGTGCAATCACCATTTGGCCCATCCCCATGTAAAGTGTTAGAAATTGATGAACCAAACCATCTATCTTTCTCATGGGATACAGATGGCTGGGTCGTTTCATTTAATCTGAAAGACCTAGGAGATAATAAAACAGAATTTACGTTAATTCACGGCGGCTGGAAACATCCTGATGAAATTCTTCCGAAAGCGAATGCGAAGAGCTCTATTATTCGCGATAGAATGAGTGGCGGCTGGGTAGCGATTGTAAATGAAAAACTGAAAAAGGTTGTTGAAGGCTAAGTGTCTTCATCAGCAGCGAAATATGATGTATTTCAAGCAATTGCTGATCCAACCCGCCGAGAAGTAATACGGTTATTAAGTGATAAAGAGTTACCGATTTCCAAAATAACGGATCATTTTCCGATGAGTCGTACTGCGGTTGTAAAGCACCTTCATATTCTTTCGGAAGCGAATTTAGTAAGCGGAAGAAAAAGCGGAAGAGAGAAGATATATCGTTTGCATCCAGAACCATTAGAGGAATTACAACAGTGGCTCTCATATTATGAACGTTTTTGGGATAATAAATTATCTATGCTGAAACATATTGTGGAGAATGAAGAATAAAAAGAGGATGACCGAGATGGTCATCCTCTTTATTATTGCTCACTTGTTTGAGTAGCTGGTTTCAATAAAATCCAAGCGATAATTAGTGTAAATACTGCTAATACGAAAGTACTCATATAAATGACGTGTACACTTGATGCTAATGCGGATTGCGATTCGGTTACTACGTTTGCTGTAGTTCCTCCGTGTCCGCCACCAGATACAAGATCAAGGTTTTGAATACCGCGTGCATGAATCATCGTATTAAAGATTGTGCCAAAGATTGCAGCACCTAACGTTTGGCTAAATGTATTAATAAATGTGTTTAAACCAACGGCTGTTCCGCGTGTATGAGCTGGTACGGCTGCTTGAATTGTTACCATGTAAATCGGTGTCACAAGCCCCATTCCTAATCCGAATAATCCGACTGCTACATAAATAAGGAACGATGGTGAATTTGTTGATAATGTAAATAATAAGAACGTAGCGACTGATAAAATGCTAGCTCCAAGTAAAATGATTTGTTTCGTTTTTAATTTGCCTACTAAGTTACCAGAGAAAATAGCGCCAAATGTCCACATAACAGGGATTGGCATTAAAATAAGTCCAGCTTCTGTCGCATTTTTTCCTAATACACCTTGGCTCCAAATTGGAAGGTACATTGTAATACTAATGATCATTGCGCCAGCAATGAGCGTTAATATGTTTATTGTAGATAATGTACGGTTAGAGAAAAGTGCTAGCGGAATTAATGGTTCCGGAGATTTTTTCTCGATGAATAAGAAAATAATGAATGAAACGACGGCGAAGATTAATAGGCCGATAATTGTTATGTCGCCCCAGTTTTGCTTACTGCTACCTGTTAATAATGCATATAGTAGAGCGATCGTACTTAATGAGAAGACTGTTGCACCAAGATAGTCGATATGGTGTTTAGCGGGCTTAATAGATTCTTTGTAGTAAATGGCGATCATTAAGCAAGCGATAATTCCAAATGGGACGTTTAAGAAGAAAATATAACGCCAAGATAGAGAATCAACTAAAAATCCACCGACTAACGGTCCGATAACACCCGATACACCCCAAACGGCACTCATCCAACCTTGTGCTTTCGCGCGGTCTCTCGCTTCGCTATATAAGTCTCCAATAATCGTCATTGTGATCGGCATAACAGCACCAGCACCTATACCTTGAAGAGCACGGAAGAAGATTAATTGTTCCATTGATGTAACGACTCCGCAAAGCGCAGAACCGATTAAGAAGATTGTAGCTCCGATGAGTAAAACTTTTTTACGGCCGAATAAATCAGCCAACTTTCCGTATATTGGAGTCGAAACAGCTGTTGCAAGCATATAAATTGCATATACCCAACTAACAAGTTCGACGCCTGACAAATCACTCGTTATACGAGGGATCGCTGTACTAACAATCGTTCCTTCTACCGCAGAAAGAAACGTCATTAGCATTAAAGACATCATGACTTTTTTTCTCATATTTTTTCCCCTTACCCTTTTTTAAATATTCAACAATATAAAATATAAAGGTACTAAGGTATATAAAGCAACAAAAAAGCAATGGGAAGTCAGGAGGAGCGTATATTTGTCGTTCCTTGTCGGTAAGTCGATATATTTAAGAAAACGCCGATATATGTTGTAGAAACGCTGATATATTCGAGGAATCGCCGATACAATTGTAGAATCGCTGATATAATTTCATATACCTAAAAAAAGAAACAGGAAGCCCTGTTTCTTTTTAATATTGCATTTTCGCGTTTTCTCCAGCTGTTGTTCCGGCAATTCTACCAGTAACGAGAGCAGATGTAATATTATAGCCGCCAGTATAACCGTGAATATCAAGAACTTCTCCGCAGAAATATACGCCGTTCGTGAATTTAGAAGACATTTCTTTCGGGTTAATTTCTTTAACGGATACGCCGCCACCAGTAACGAATGCTTTTTCAATTGATTGCGTACCATTTACATTCACAGTAAACTCTTTAAAGTCTTTCACAAGTGCACGAATCTTCTCGTGAGAAACTTGTCCAGCTTGTTCGCTGCCATCAATTTCATTTTTTTCTAATAAGAATAGGAAGTAACGTTCAGGAACATAACCTTTTAATACATTTTTAATTCCTTTTTTCGGATCTTCTTTCATTTGTTTCAGCATGCGCTGGAATAGTTGTTCACTATTTTCTTCTGGCAATGCATCGATACTCATTTGAATCGTATTCGTTTTAAACTTTTTCAGTGCTTTCACGACGAATTGGCTACAACGAAGAGCGGCAGGACCAGATAGGCCGAAATGAGTGAAGAGCATGTCCATTTTGTGAGAAATGATAGCTTTTCCTTTCGGGTTTAATACGCTTAAGTTTACATCGCGTAAAGCAAGACCTTGTAAGGAGCGATCACGAATAAATGGTTCGTTTGAAAGGATTGGTACTTCTGTTGGGAATAATTCTGTAATAGTATGTCCAGCCTTTTCAGCCCAAGCATATCCGTCTCCAGTAGAACCAGTTTGAGGAACAGATTTTCCACCAACAGCGATAACGACGTGATTCGTTTCTAACACTTCGCCAGTTTGCAGTACTACAGCTTTCGTTTGACCGTTCTCATATTCAATCGTTTCAACAGGTGTATTTGTACGGATTTTTACACCTAAGTCTTTTAATCGTGTTAAAAGTGCGTCTACTACTGATTGTGCTTTATTTGATACAGGGAACATGCGACCATGATCTTCTTCTTTTAGTTGCACGCCAAGCTTTTCGAAGAATGTAATAATATCTTCATTATTGAAAATAGAAAAAGCGCTGTATAAGAAGCGACCGTTTCCTGGTATATGTTTAACGATCTCATCAAGTGGTAGACGGTTCGTTACGTTACAACGGCCACCACCAGAAATCGCAAGTTTACGCCCTAGTTTATTTCCTTTATCAAGAAGTAAGACACTTGCGCCTTCTTCTGCAGCACCGATTGCAGCCATTAGCCCAGAAGGCCCGCCGCCGATGACAATAACATCATAATGCATAATATATCGACCTCATTTTCTACATTTCCTGCCTAAAAGAATAGCATGTTTTCCCTTAAAAGAAAAATAGAGTGAAGTACTGCTTAAGGAGAGAATTGTGGTACAATACAAAAGTTAGAGTTCAGCACTATCCTGCTATTTGTGGGCAATAAGACAAAAACTTAAGATGTAAGAGAAATAAAAAGGGAATTTGGTAGCCCATAAATGCTCGAATAGTTCAACTAATAATCAGTAGGGAAGAACACCCACACTGATTAAAGTTTCACTTTATGTAGATGTAGGAGGATTTTTGTATGTCCGATTCGAAATTTCTGCGCGGAACGCTTATTGTTACGTTAGGGACATTTTTAGTAAAGTTCTTAGGCATGATTTACGTCTTTCCGTTTCATGCATTAGTAGGTACAGAAGGCGGAACGCTCTATACATATGGATACATTCCATATACGATCTTTTTAAGTATTGCAACGGCAGGGGTGCCGCTTGCTGTTTCAAAATTTGTTTCCAAATATAATGCGCTTGGCGATTATAAAACGAGCCGGAGAATGTTCCGTTCGGGAATGGTTATGATGATAGTAACAGGAGTTCTTTCGTTCCTAGTTCTATACATGACAGCGCCACTGTTTGCAGAAGCAATGCTTGGTAAACAAAGTATACACAGTAATGTAGAAGAAGTTACGACGATTATTCGTCTTGTAAGTTTTGCACTTATTGTTGTACCAGCAGCGAGTTTAATTCGTGGTTATTTCCAAGGTCACCAATCGATGGGACCGACTACTGTTTCGCAAATTATTGAACAAATTATTCGTATCGTCTTTTTATTAGCGGGTAGTTTTATCGTTATTAAAGTACTTGGCGGTACAGTTGCAACAGCAGTTGGGGTAGCGACATTTGCTGCGTTCGTTTCAGCAGTTGGAGCGCTCGGTGTACTCATTTGGTACTGGTTAAAACGTAAAAAACATTTGGATCAATATTTAATTGAACAAACTGTACCAGAATCGACAGTGAGTACGGTTCAATTATTTAAAGAATTATTTGCATATGCGATTCCTTACGTTGTAATTGGGTTAACAATTCCTTTATATCAACAAATTGATACATTGACATTTAACTCAATTATGCAAGCGATTGGTCAAGGGGATATTGCAGAGCGAGCTCTCGGTATTTTCACAATGTGGACGCATAAATTAATTATGATTCCTGTATCGCTTGCAACAGCGTTTAGTTTAACGCTCGTACCAGCGATTACAAAATCATTTACTGAAAAACAATACCGTTATTTAAAGTTACAAATTACACAAACATTCCAGGCAAATATGTTCTTAACATTGCCAGCAGTTGTCGGTATTTCAACACTTGCATATCCAATTTATACTGCGTTCTATGACTCAGATCCACTAGGTGGACAAGTATTAATGTGGTATGCACCGGTTGCGTTGTTATTCGCTTTATTTACAGTAACAGCAGCAATTCTGCAAGGAATCAATCAACAAAAACATGCGATTGTCGCGCTTATTATGGGTGTTATTTTGAAATTCGTATGTAACGTAATCTTTATTCGTTATTTCGGTACAGTTGGAGCGATTTTAGCAACAGCAGTCGGATTCTTAGCTTCTGTATGGTATACGAATCGACAAATCAAAAAACATGTACACTATTCATTTGGTGTTGTATATAAGAGAACTTTCCAAATTGCAGTATTAACACTTGTAATGGTCATTGCTGTAAAGTTATCACAATGGACTCTGTCCTTCATGATCTCGCCTGATGGCCGAATGGGTGCTCTTATTACAGTTGTGGTTTGTGCAGGTATCGGTGGTCTTGTGTACGGATTGTTAGCAATTCGCACAGGAGTACTTGAACGAGTATTTGGCGGAGAAGCGTTAGAGAAAGTCCAACGTAAACTTGGCAATAGATTCAAAATAAAGTTGAAATCAAAAGGGGCGTAATTACGTCCCCTTTTCTATGATAAATAAAGAAGGTGAAAAACGTGAGATTAGATAAATTATTAGCAAATATGGGATATGGAAGTAGAAAAGAAGTAAAGAAATTATTGAAAGACGGCGTTGTAAAAATTGATGGAACGCCAGTGAAAGATGCGAAGGTTCATGTAAATGTAGAAGAGCAAGAAGTTATGATTCACGGAGAAGTTGTGGAATATAAAGAGTTTGTTTATTTAATGTTGCATAAACCACAAGGCGTTATTTCAGCGACAGAAGATGATAATCATGAAACGGTAATAGATTTATTAGAGTTAGAAGACGCAATCTTTGATCCGTTCCCAGTTGGACGACTTGATATTGATACGGAAGGGTTCTTATTGATAACAAATGACGGGAAGTTATCACATCAATTGTTATCTCCGAAAAAGCATGTGCCGAAAAAATATTATGCACACGTTGCAGGAGTAGTAACAGAAGAGGATGTAAAAGAGTTTGCTAAAGGTGTCATTTTAGATGATGGCTATGAAACAAAGCCAGGTGCACTTACAATATTAAAAAGCGATGAGATTTCTGAAATCGAGCTTGTGATTACAGAAGGAAAGTTCCATCAAGTGAAGCGTATGTTTGAAGCGGTAGGGAAAAAAGTAGTCTACCTAAAGAGAACAGAGATGGGACCATTAGTATTAGATGAAGAGCTAGAACTTGGACAATACCGAGAGCTATCAGATGAAGAAGTAGAAATGTTAAAAACATATCAAGTAGATACTGAGAAATAGTGCTGTTTTTGGCGCAGAAAAGACCCCTTTCTAATGAGTTAGAAAGGGGTATGTATTTATTTACATACAATTATTTTTTCATTATGAGGTCATTCTCACTTTCTTTCCTGTTGTTGTCCACTTACCGCGGCAAGGGCTATACACGAGTTCATTAAACTGCAACACATTTAGATCACGTTGTATCGTTCGTGGTGTGATCCCGAACTCATCTACAAGGTCTTTCGTCGTTACCGTTCCGTTTTCATTGATGTACATATAAATTGATTTAATGCGTGTTAGCATACGAGTAGTTGTAGGTTTCAAGAGAAAACCACTCCTCTACTAGTTTTTTTGACCCCATTCAGGAAAGAAGGTCGTTACTACCATTGTACTCTACATGATAAAATTCATGCTTTAATCTACTTAAATTTTACAAAAGTTTAACAAATATTCATATAGAAAAATATTGGTAGTTGACATTTTATATATGGTCAGTCAACTAACACATAAAATTCTACGTAAAACGCCAAATTCCTGCAAATTTTTTTAGAAAAATAAAAGAAAAACTAATGGGAAATATCTGAAATATTACAATTGTTAGGCATTTGAGTTTCGTATATGGCATAAGAGATTTCGGTTTGTTATGATGAAAGAAACAATATAGTGAAGGATGGATGCGTGATGTCAGCGATTAATTGGACAGAAGAAGTTGCAAAACGAAAAGATGATTTAATTCGTGATACACAACAATTTTTACAAATTAAAAGTGTATGGGAAGAAGAATCAGCGAAAGAGGGCGCACCATTCGGTGAAGGTGTAGAAAAAGCTTTATCTTTCATGTTACATAAAGGAGAAACTGAAGGTTTTGCTTCTAAAAATTTAGAAGGGTATGCAGGTCATCTTGAAATGGGACAAGGAGAAGAGTTAGTAGGTATTCTTTGTCACGTTGATGTTGTACCAGAAGGAGATGGCTGGACGACTCCCGCATATAGCGCAGATATTCGCGACGGAAAGATTTTTGCACGCGGTGCAATTGACGATAAAGGCCCAACGATGGCAGCTTATTATGCGATGAAAATTGTAAAAGAATTAGGTTTACCTCTTTCAAAGCGCGTTCGTATGATTTTAGGAACAGATGAGGAAAGCAATTGGAAATGTGTAGATCACTACTTTAAAAACGAAGAAATGCCAACAATCGGTTTTGCGCCAGACGCAGATTTTCCAATTATTAATGCAGAAAAAGGAATTTCTGATATACAAGTTGTGCAAAGTGGTAGTGAAGAGAAGAAAGGTACATATGAACTTGTTTCATTTGAATCAGGTCGCCGTTTAAATATGGTTCCTGATTTTGCAGAAGCGATTATTACAGGAGAAGATGTAAATGCACTTACAGTAGCATATGAAGAGTATTTACAAACTGCTAAAAAAATAGGTGAAGCAATTGTAGAAGGTAATACGGTGACGTTGCAAATTAAAGGGATTTCAGCTCACGGATCTACTCCGGAGAAGGGCGAGAATGCAGGTTTATTACTAGCAAACTTCTTAACTACAGTTGCTCTTGATGGAAAAGGGGCTTCGTTTGCATCGTTTGTAACAGAAACATTTACAGGAGATATTTTAGGAGAGAAAGCTGGTATTTCTTATAAAGACGATATTAGCGGACCATTAACTGTGAATGTTGGTCGCCTTTCTTATACGAAAGAGAATGGTGGCAATTTAGGATTAAATGTACGTTATCCAGTTACGACTAACTTTGAAGAAATGATCACGAAGTTAAAAGGGTATGTTGGTACTCATGGATTTGCGGTAGCAGACTATTCGAACTCTCGCCCGCATCACGTTGATAAAGATCATGTGTTAATTCGTACGTTGCAACGCGTATATGAAGAACAAACAGGTGAAAAAGCAGAGCTATTAGCAATTGGCGGCGGTACTTACGCTCGTTCATTGAAAGCTGGCGTTGCGTTTGGTCCGTTGTTCCCTGGAAAAGAAGAGCTTGCGCATCAAAAAGACGAGTACATTGAAATTGAAGACTTATTAAAAGCGACAGCAATTTACGCGCAAGCAATTCATGAATTAGCGAAGTAATGGATATATAAATAAGAAGAGGCCGTCCCAATACATATTTTGGGACGGTTTTCTGTTACGTAGCGTTTGTTGTTAAGTCGATATCCCTTGTCGAGATTTCGATATAATTTCATTTATCCCGCATTAACGGGCAGTAAGCCCCCCACCTTAAAATTTAGCGAAAGCGAAGAAGTTAGGTGGGGATCAACTGCCCGTAAAAGCCCGATTGGTGAGGGCTGATAATCAGTAGGGGATGGACAAAACCCCACTGATTAAAGTTTCATTTTATTAACGCGACCTTAACTTGGTTAGACTTGTAGGGAAGTTTGATTCTATTTAATTGAATGAGATAAGAAAGAAAAGCAACAATAGAAAGAAGGAGAAGATGTACATGGAGCCGCATTATTTTGTCGCGATTACGTTACCAAATCATATAAAAGAAGTGCTGTCTAACTATAAAGAGGAAATGAAAGAGGAATTACCATTTCGCTCGTGGGTACATAAAGAAGACTATCATATTACCCTTTCATTTTTAGGGAGTGCGACAGAGGAACAATTAGAAGGAATAAAGAATGGATTACAAACCCTTACAGAAACGAAAGTACTATCGTTCACATTACAAGGGTTTTCAACGTTCGGTATGGAAGATAGACCGCGTATTTTTTGGGCGAAGGTAAGTGAGAATTACGATTTGTTTCAATTACAAAAGCAAGTGCACGCTATTTGTGAAGGGAATGGATTTTCTTTAGAAGCGCGCCCGTATCATCCGCATATTACTGTTGCTCGTAAATGGGTAGGAGAAGAGAAGTTTGATTTAGAACATATAAAGGAAGTGCCTGAAATATCATTTCAAGCGGATACGATTACTTTATACGAATCTCATGTGAAGGAGACACCGAAGTATAAAGCGATTGCTGAAATAAAATTACAAAAATAGAATGTATGAAAACGTTTTTTATACAGGTGAATATACTATAGAGAATAATGTGTTACTGTATAGAGCCTTGCTGATAAGAAAAGCCTTATCATTTGCAGCTCGTTTCATTTAATTTTAAGAATGATGGTGATTTTTTTATGTTGAAAGTAAAACGTCCATTTGATGCCTATTTAGATGAAATGAATAAAATTACAATTTTGCTCCCACACGCGTATGGAACAAGCCGGACATTTCGTTTGCAAGAAGGAAGTAACGTGAAAGATTTACCGATTTCTCATACAATTGCGCTTCCGGATGCAACGAAGTATGAGTGCTTTATAGAAGAGCCGCTAGATGTGGGGAAGTATTATACAGTACGAGATGAACGGAATGAAGAAACAGATTTACAAATAGGTGCTGTCATAAGAACAGCGATTTTCGATGAAAAGTATTACTACGAAGGTACAGATTTAGGAGCCGTGTATCAAAAAGAAGCAACGACATTTAAAGTATGGGCTCCAACTGCGAGGCTTGCGAAAGTAAGGATTTATAAAAGTGATAAAGAATATACCGATCATGAAATGCATAGAGGAGAAAATGGGGTTTGGACTCATACATTACAAGGCGATTTAGCCAGAGCAAAGTATACATTTCTTGTTTGTATTAATTTAATATGGAATGAAGCTGTGGATCCTTACGCAAAGTCAGTGACTGTAAATGGGACGTACGGCGTTGTTATCGATTTGGAAAAGACAAATGTAACAAGACGAGAGCAATTACCACCATTACACGCAATGACAGATGCCATACTGTATGAACTGCATATTCGTGATGCCACTATTCATAAGGGCAGTGGAGTGAGTAAAAAAGGAACATATAAAGGGCTAATGGAAGAAGGGACAACAGGGCGAAATGGAACGTTAACAGGCTTGTCTCATATAAAAGATTTGGGTGTTACACATGTTGAATTATTGCCTTTATATTGTTTCGGTGGTGTAGATGAGGTGAATCCTTCTTCTGCATATAATTGGGGTTACAATCCATTATATTACAATGCGCCTACGGGATTTTATGCTACAAACCCTTCTGACCCGTATAACAGGATAGTAGAGTGTAAGCAACTAATTGAAACATTTCATGAGCACGGCATTAGGGTGATTATAGATGTTGTATACAATCATGTGTATGAAAGAGAGCTATCATCATTTGAAAAGCTTGTCCCAGGATATTATTTTCGTCATGGTGAAGATGGTATGCCTTCTAATGGGACGGGAGTCGGAAATGATATAGCATCTGAACGGAAAATGATGAGGAAATTCATTGTAGAGTCTATTTTATATTGGCTTACTGAATACAATGTTGATGGATTCCGATTCGACTTAATGGGAATTTTAGATGTCGATACAATGAATATAATAGAAAAAGAAGTGCGAAACATAAAGCGAGATGCATTGTTATTAGGAGAAGGGTGGGAGCTACAAACACCACTTCCTCTAGAGGAAAAAGCAACGTTAAATAATGCAAAGAAAATGCCGCATATTGCGCAATTTAATGATCAATTTCGTGATGGGATAAAAGGGAGTACCTTTCATATAAATAAACGTGGTTTTGCATTTGGTGGGCATGTAGACTGTAATCATTTGCAATATATAGCATCGGGAAGTCTTTTGAGTATGAAAGAAACAGGTCTGTTTCTAGAGCCTGTGCAAAGCATTAACTATGTAGAATGTCATGACAATATGACGATGTGGGATAAACTAATGCGGAGTAATGAAGAGCCAGAAGAGATTTTGAAAAAACGTCACCTTCTAGCGAGCGCAATGGTGATTCTTTCGCAAGGTATTCCTTTCTTACATGCTGGGCAAGAGTTTTATCGTACGAAGCAAGGAAATGAAAATAGTTATAATGCAAATGATGAAATTAATCAATTAGATTGGGATCAAAAAGAGAACGAGATAGAGACCGTTAACTATATAAAAGGTTTAATTGCGATTCGTAAAGAGCACGGAGCATTCCGATTACAAAACGCAGACCTTATAAAAAAGCACATGACTTTTTTGCAAACCTCTCCAGAAGTACTTGCATATCACTTAGGGCATGCAGAATCGTTTGGACCGTGGAAAGAGATTATAGTTTTATTTAATAGCGGTTTAGAAGCTAAAACGGTGCAACTTCCGAAAGAAGAAACGTGGCATGTGTTAGTAAACGAAAAGCAAGCGAAAATAGAGCCAATTTCTTCATTTAGAGGAAAGGAACTTCAGCTGGCTCCAATTAGCACGTATATATTGACGATAATGTGACAAATCGCTACTTGACGATGAGAATGTAATAAATGTAGAATTGACAAAGGTGACGATTTTGATAAGTTGTCATTCTATGACTGGTTTTGTAAAATAAAATAGAGAGTTTTTGGCTTATGCCAAGTTTTCTTTTCATTTACAGTAAAATATATGAATCCACAACATGTGTAGAAATGTTGCGGTTTTTCTTTTCATAACTATAAAAGATAAGGATTTGTTAACGGGTAATGAATATGGAATGGTTGGAACAATTATTAGGAAAAGAGTGGAGTCTTGTACCGGCTGGTGGAGTAACGGGCGATGCGTATATTGCGCAAAACGGACAACAGAAGTTATTTTTAAAGCGGAATACATCGCCCTTTTTAGCGGTATTGTCAGCAGAAGGAATTGTTCCAAAATTACTTTGGACAAGAAGGGTAACGAACGGTGATGTAATTTCTGCTCAAAAATGGCTTCCGGGACAGAAGCTAGAGCCAGAGGATATGAAACTAGAACGTGTTGCGAAACTTTTGAAGAAAATACACTCCTCTAAAGCGCTTGTACAGATGATTCAAAGACTTGGGAAGCAGCCGCTTCACGCACAAGAGTTATTACAACAACTGCAACTTGTTTTAAGAGGAGATATAAGGGATGATGAAACAATTCAGCAAGGCCTTCAATATTTAATGGATTCATTAAAAGATATTGAACACAATGAATTCGTTGTATGCCATTGTGATGTGAACCATAACAACTGGATATTGTCGGATGAAAATGAGTTGTTTTTAATTGATTGGGATGGAGCTGTAATTGCTGACCCAGCTCTAGACCTTGGTATGTTATTATATTGGTACATTCCGCGCCACGAATGGAGCGAGTGGCTCGAATATTATGATATTGAAATGGATGAATCGCTGCTTAGGCGTATGAGATGGTATGTAATAGCACAAACGATTTTGTCTATGCAATGGCACACAACAAAAAAACAGCAAGCAGAAGCTGAATATTGGCATCAATATTTACAGCAACTACTTGCTTCAGAGTAATACTTAAGAAAAATTGTCCATTCCAGCAATCCACTGAGTAAGTTGTTCTTGATTATTGGAAATGTGGTTGTCCAAATTAGAGGAAGATTTACCCGATTGACTATAAGAATATACATCGTTTAGCATTGCTTTAGCGTCACTACTTATACTATCGTTTGCGAGTAACGATTGAATGAGACGCTCTAATTGCTCGCATTCAGAAACTGTCCCGCAACAATCACTTTGGTGATTGACTAAAATATCTTTCAGCACTTCTAATTGATGTTGTTGATTAATTGGCATGAACGGATCATCCTTTCGATTGTTTTTCTCTTCAAATGTACGAGAAAAAGCTGTTTCGTCATGGAATGTTTAATGCTGTATGTAGTTTTTATCAAAATGGTACATCTTATACTTGAAAGAAACGGACCGAGTGCTCGTACGTACTTGGTTTTTTGTTTGGGAGATTGATTAAAACAGAGAGAAGGAATTATTCCTTTAAAATAGCTATGTAAAGAGAGGGAGACATCTATGCGTTTAAGACATAAACCATATGCAATGGATCGAATTAATGAGTATTCACATATCGTAATCGGAAACCCAGAGGAGCGCGCTGGTAACTGGAAAGAAGTATTTGGAAATGAACAACCAATTCATATTGAAGTAGGTACAGGTCGTGGCCGCTTTATGTATGATATGGCAAAAGCAAATCCACATATTAATTATATTGGAATTGAAAAATTCACAAGTGTTGTTGTAGATGCACTTGATAAATTAATTGAAGAAGAAGTACCGAACTTAAAGTTAATTAATAAAGATGCTGAAGATTTAACAGTTTTCTTTGCAAAAGGTGAGATTGACCGCGTTTATTTAAACTTCTCAGATCCATGGCCGAAGAATCGTCATACGAAGCGTCGTTTAACGTATAAAACATTTTTACGCAATTATGAAGAAGTGTTAGTAGAAGGCGGAGAAATTCATTTCAAAACAGATAACCAAGGTTTATTTGAATACTCTCTAATGAGTATGGCTGAGTATGGTATGTTATTAACTTACCTGAGCCTAGATCTTCATAATAGTGATTATGAAGGAAACATTATGACAGAATACGAAGAGAAATTCTCAAGTAAAGGTCATCGTATTTACCGAGTTGAAGCAAAATATCGCACAGAGCCTATGCAGTAATGCATAGGTTTTTTGTAACTAAAATAATCGGAATTTTATGTTAATATTAAAAAGAAAGGGGGATGAAAAATGGAACAGTTACAAATTGGAGATATAAAAGTGACGTGGCTAAAAGGCGGGAACACACATTTAGATGGAGGAGCAATGTTTGGTGTTGTACCGAAAATGCTTTGGTCACGTAAATATAAACATAATGATACAAATCATATTTATTTACGAACAGATCCGTTACTTTTGCAAACGAAAGACGGTAATATGCTCATTGATTCCGGAATAGGAAACGGTAAATTGAATGAGAAGATGAAGCGAAATCAAGGTGTAACAGAAGAGTCATCGGTTTATAAATCATTAGAAAAATTAGATTTAAAACCTGAAGATATTCAGTACGTCTTAATGACACACCTGCATTTTGATCATGCATCTGGTTTAACGAAATGGGAAGGTGATCACCTTGTACCATCGTTTCCGAATGCGAAAGTTTACGTAAGCGAAACGGAATGGAATGAAATGAGGAACCCAAATATCAGGTCACGCAATACATATTGGAAGGAAAATTGGGAGCCGATTGTAGATCAAGTTGTTACATTCCAGCAAGAAATAGAAATTACGGATGAAATAAAAATGGCGCATACAGGTGGTCATAGTGATGGACATGCAGTTATTGCTTTAGAAAGCAAAGGTGAAACGATGCTTCATTTAGCAGACCTATTGCCGACGCACGCACATCAAAATGTACTATGGGTAATGGCATACGATGATTATCCAATGACATCAATTGAAAATAAGCAAAAGTGGATGGAGTACGGCGCTGAAAAAGGAGCATGGTTTACTTTTTATCATGATGCATATTACCGTGCAGTAAAATGGAATGAGGAAGGGCATATTGTAGAAAAAATAGAGCGGAAAACGAGTGTAGAAGCATAAAAAAGGGGAGGTTGTTCCAGCAGTCTGTTGGAGCAGTCTCCTTTTCGTTTTTTGTCGGTAAGTCGATATAATTTCAATTACTATCCACAATTAAAAAATAAGAGGTTCACCTAATGGGAACCCTCCTTTTTATGCTGCTATAACCTCTAAAACAGTACCTGTTTTAGCATCAACTAAAAATTCAAATCGTTCTTGTATATCATCTAACATCGTTGTAAGACCGCCACGATAAACTTCGTATGCGACATCATATTTTTCAAATGTCTCTGGAACCATATGTACCCAAGAGCCAGTAATTTCACCTTTATGACTTAATGCTTGTTTCACCATTTTCAATGCTTTTTCTGAAGAAATATGGGATTGTTCTTGTACTTTGTTTGCAACAAGATAACCAGCTGCGAACCCAACGCCAAGACCTGCTACTAAACCTTTCCAGCTCATATATTCACCTCAATTCTATAAAATAAAAATAGTGTACCAATAATAATTATAAAGCAAATAAAGCTAAAAAAGAAGAAACTAGAAACATTTCGAAAATTTCGTTACAATAAAAGAGGTATTCTACTAAGGTTTGAAAGAAGGGGACTTCGTGAATAAAGAGACATTACAATTATTTCGTACGTTAACAGAATTACAAGGTGCATCAGGTTTCGAACATGATGTACGCCGTTTTATGAAGCAAGAATTAAGCAAATATGCGGATGAAATTGTGCAAGACGGTTTAGGTAGCGTATTTGGTCTGAAAAAAGGGGACGAAACTGGCCCACGTGTTCTTGTAGCAGGTCATATGGATGAAGTAGGTTTCATGGTTACGCAAATTACGAAAAACGGGATGCTTCGTTTTCAAACGTTAGGCGGCTGGTGGAGTCAAGTGTTATTAGCGCAACGTGTACAAGTTATGACGAAGAATGGTCCTGTTATTGGGGTTGTTGGTTCTATTCCTCCTCATTTATTAAGTGACGCGCAACGTGCAAAACCGATGGATATAAAAAATATGTTAATTGATATAGGTGCAGATAGTTACGAAGATGCGATTGAGATTGGTGTAAAACCAGGACAACAAATCGTGCCAATCTGTCCGTTTACTCGGATGGCAAATGAAAAGAAAATTATGGCGAAAGCTTGGGACAACCGTTACGGATGTGGCCTTGCAATCGAATTATTAAAAGAATTAAAAGACGAAACATTACCAAACACATTATACTCTGGTGCGACTGTACAAGAAGAAGTTGGTCTTCGCGGTGCACAAACTGCTGCAAATATGATTCAACCAGACATTTTCTATGCGCTTGATGCAAGTCCAGCAAACGATGCATCTGGTGATAAAACGCAGTTCGGTCAATTAGGAAAAGGTGCCCTTCTTCGTATTTACGATCGTACGATGGTAACACATAGAGGAATGCGCGAATTCATTTTAGATACAGCAGAAACACACAACATTCCGTACCAATACTTTATTTCACAAGGTGGTACAGATGCGGGCCGTGTACATACAAGTAACTCAGGTATCCCATCAGCAGTAATTGGTGTTTGCGCACGTTACATTCATACACATGCTTCTATTTTACATGTTGATGATTATGCGGCAGCAAAAGAACTCATTACGAAGCTTGTAAGAGCAACGGATAAAACGACGTTAGAGACAATTAAGAATAATGCGTAGGAGAAGAAGGGCGAAAAACCCTTCTTTTTTTAGGTTGAATAGATGAACCAGCGGTGTGTGGTGGCGGTTAGTGCTTAATAGGTGCTCGAATGGTGTATTAAGACCGCGGGTAGGAAGAAAGAAGAAGCCTGTTTTTTTTGTTTAGGACCAATAATATTGTGGAAAGCCATCTTCTTTTATAGGTAGAAGGGATTCCACTGTGGTGTGTGATAGTGGTTGGTACTTAATTTGTGCCGAAGCGGATATTGGATGGAACAAAATGATAAATTTTTATAGAGGTGAACGAAATGAAAGTAGTAGTTGGATCGAAGAATAAAACGAAAGTTGGTGCTGTGGAGAAGGTTTGGAAAGATGTTACAATTACATCTCTTTCTGTTCCTTCAGGGGTAGCAAACCAGCCGTTTACAGATGAAGAGACGATGCAAGGAGCGGTTAATAGAGCGAAGCGAGCGCTACAAGAAGGAGAAGCTCAAATTGGTATTGGATTAGAAGGTGGCGTAATGAAAACGGAGCACGGTTTATTTATGTGTAACTGGGGCGCGCTAGCAACAAGTACCGGTAAAACATTCGTTGCAGGCGGTGCACGTATTAAGTTACCAGATGATTTTTTAGCACCTCTTGAAGATGGCAAAGAGTTAAGTGAAGTGATGGAAGAGTTTGTACAGAGAAAAGATATTCGTAGTCACGAAGGTGCTATCGGTATTTTTACAGATGATTATGTCGACCGCACGGAATTATTTGTACACGTTGTTAAGTTACTTGTTGGGCAATATAAGTATGACGAAAAGCAAGCATAAACCTTGCACCATGCGCGATGTATGGTAGTATAAAAGAAAGATTATAACATGAAAAAAAGCACTCGTTAGAGGAGGAAATATAGATGAAATCATTAGAAAGCATGGAGCAATTCCAACAATTGAAAAATGAAGAGAATGTAGTCTTTATGTTCTCAGCAGAATGGTGCCCAGACTGCCGTTTTGTAGACCCGTTTATGCCAGAAGTAGAAGAGAAATATAGTGATTTCTCATTTTACTATGTAGATCGTGATGAATTTATTGATCTATGCGTAAAATTAGACGTATTTGGCATTCCGAGCTTTGTAGCGTACAATAAGGGTGAAGAAACAGGTCGCTATGTAAACAAAGATCGTAAAACACAAGAACAAATCGAAGAGTTCATTGAAGGTTTAAAATAAGGCAATTTGCCAATTGAATTGTAAAACAACCTCTACCTTCGCGGGGGAGGTTATTTTTTTGGAAGGGAGGAACAAGAGATGAAGATGACAAGTAAAAAGATGAAAGACGAGTTAATGAAGAAATTATCTCGCCCAGAATGGGACTTTCAGTATGATAGCGAGAAAGAAGTTCTACGTATAGAACAAAAAGACTCGAAAAAAGGTATTAACGTATCGCTTCCAGGAGTTGTGGCAAAATGGGAAGTGAACAAAGAAAAAGCAATTGAAGAGGTTGCTTATTACGTACAAGAAGCGTTAATTGCGATGCATAAAGAAGAAAATAGCGCAGCGAAAATTTTACCTGTTATTCGCTCTACTTCTTTCCCGAAACAAGCAGAAGAAGGAAATCCGTTTATTATGACGGATCATACGGCGGAAACACGTATTTACTACGCGTTAGATTCGAATAAAACGTATCGACTCATTGATGAGCGTCTATTACAAAAATTAGAACTTACAGAGCAACAAGTGCGTGAAATGGCATTATTCAACGCTCGCTCATTAGGTTATGAATTTAAACAAGAAACAGTAGCAGGGAATACATTCTACTTTTTAAACACAAATGATGGGTATGATGCGACGCGTATTTTAAACGAATCGTTACTACAATCGATGCGTGAAAAGATTTCTGGTGACATGGTTGTTGCTGTTCCTCACCAAGATGTATTAATTATTGCTGATATCGTCAACGAAATCGGTTATGATATTATTGCACAAATGACAATGAAATTTTTTGCCGAAGGGCATGTTCCGATTACATCACTTTCATTCGTATATGAAGATGGAGACTTCGAGCCAATCTTTATTTTAGCGAAAAATCGGAAGAAGACAGATGGAAAAGAGAAAGGATGAACGAAGTGAACGTTTTTTACAACCTTGAAGGAATTGGTGACACTCTAATTGTTGCCTTACAAGATATTACTTTAGAGAACCGTACTTTTGATCGCAAAGGAGATGTTGCACGCGTATACGATCGTGAAAGCAATGTAACAGCAGGGTTCAACATCTTTAATGCGTCTTCTTACTTAGAAGTAAAAGAAACAGGTAACTTAACATTAACGAAAGAATTTGTAGAAAAAATCAACGGAATTTTAGCGAAGAACGGCTTTGAAGAAACAGTAGAAGCAGATCTTTCTCCAAAATTTGTTGTAGGCTATGTAGCTGAAAAAGAGAAGCATCCAAATGCTGATAAGTTAAACATTTGTAAAGTAGAAATCGGTACAGAAACATTACAAATCGTATGTGGCGCACCGAACGTTGATGCAGGACAAAAAGTTGTCGTTGCAAAAATCGGCGCTGTAATGCCAAGCGGTATGTTAATTAAACCAGCTGAACTTCGCGGTGTTCCTTCTTCTGGAATGATTTGTTCAGCACGTGAATTAGAGCTTCCAGATGCTCCACAAGAAAAAGGTATTCTTGTATTAGAAGATAGCTTTGAAGTTGGACAAGAGTTCAAATTTTAATTGATGTAAGAAAAGAGAGGTTGTCCTTTTGGATAACCTCTCTTTTTGTTTTATCATTTTTTGTCGGTAAGTCGATATTATGTGTCAAATCGTTGATATATTGCGAGTTGTGACAGATATATTCAAAAAATCGTTGATATATTGCAAGTTGTGATAGATATATTCAAAAAATCGTTGATATATTGCAAGTTGTGATAGATATATTTGAAAAATCGTTGATATATTGCGAGTTGTGACAGATATATTCAAAAAATCGTTCATATTATAAGGATATCACCTTTTTTCTCAAAAACTATATTGTATTTTATAAACAATCTAGTTAAAATTTAGAAAAAAGAAGGGGATAGACGTATGAAACAACAACTAAAAATCGCAGAACTTCTGAAACGAATTGAAACTTCAAAACAACAAGATATCGAGTTAGGTTCCTATGAAATATATTTGTTTAGTGAAAATGAATTAGAAAAAGGACAAATCGGTTATCGATATGATAAACATAAAAATTCATTAATAAGTGAAGAACATGGAAAATGGAAAGAAGAATGGATTGTTATCGGATATGAAACAGATATGGGGGATCCTGTTTTCGTAAATGTAGTTGATGATGCTTATCTAGTCTATACCGCAGAGCGTGGTACAGAAACGTGGCAACCCGTTCATATTGGAAATATGGATGAGATTATAAAACAATTATAAGAAAAACTTTGAGACCGGTGCAAAGTGATGGGAGAAACACATGAAGTATATAAAAATAATGAGCATGATTGCATTCATTGGAATATATATGGGAGGTTGTTCGCAAGAAGAGCCGAAAAAAGAAGTAACATCTTCTATGCAGGAAACAAACAAAGATAACAAGGAAGACGCACCGGTAGAAAAGCAGCAGAAAGAACAAGAAAAGAAAGAAGAACTGCAAGCAGTTCAAACGAATGAGCAAGTGGAGCATAAGCAGGAGGAAGTGCCGGCCGAGGAGAAGAAAGAGGAAGCTACGCCAGTGCAGCCAGCTGAGCAACCGCTGCAAAATAATGAACAAAAAGTAGAGAGTAATGAACAACAAGGAAAGTTTCTTGTTGTTATTGATCCGGGGCATCAACAAAAAGCAAATTTAAATTTGGAGCCGATCGGGCCAGGAGCAACGACGCAAAAATATAAAGTGACAGATGGTACAACTGGTGTTGTGACGAAAAAAAGAGAGGCTGTTCTTGTATTAGAAATGGCTTCCGTATTAAAAGAAAAGTTAGAAGCAAAGGGAATACAAGTATTAATGACGAGAACGTCACAAGATGTGGATATAAGTAATAAAGAACGCGCGACATTTGCGAATGATCATAAGGCGAATTTATTTTTACGTCTTCATGCAGATGGTTCTGAAAATCAGAATCAAAGTGGATTTGCTGTATTAACGCCGGCAGAAGGAAGTCCGTACACGAAAGAGATTTATGCTGAAAGTCTTCAAATCTCTCAAACGATTGTAAATAAAATGAGAGAGAATCAGCAAGTGAAAGTAAATGGAATTAAATTCAGGGATGATCTTTCTGGATTTAATTGGGCCAAAGTACCTGGTGTACTATTAGAACTTGGGTTTATGTCAAATCCTGAAGAAGATAAAAAATTATCTGACCCACAGTATGTAAATTCTTTATTGCAAAGTGTAACGGATAGTGTAGATGAGTATCGGAAGAGTAAAGCTTAAACGCAGTCTTACATGGAAGGCTGCGTTTTTCCATATGAAAACACTCGTAAATTAGAATGTTATGGATAAATATGACATGCTTAATTTTACCTGCACTTTTTGCCGAATGCTGATACAATAAAGGATGTTACTATTTAGTAGAAAGAGTGGTAAGCATGTTAGATTGGATGAAAAAGCTGTTTAACAAAGAGGAAGAACAAACAGCGATAAATAAAGAAGTACCAAAGCAAATCGAAAGTCAGCCGAAGATCCCTCGTGTAAACCACTACACTGAAGCAAGAGAAGCACAAATGGCAAGTCGGAATGCAGGTAAATGCCGTTTTCCATTAGTACCGGATAATGGGTTCGATGAAGAGGATGTTATAGCAACAGGGCATTTTGAAGAACAACCTGTTCAAGTTGTAACATATGAAAATCAGCCTACTCAAAGAGGGGTCAAAGTGGAAAGAAGTAGACGACAGTATGTGGAACAGGTAGTTTCTACATATGAAGAGCCGGAAGTACAATATGAACCGGAGAGAGAGCTTGTCGTAAAGAAAGCATCTGCACCTTCGCAAGAAAGTAACCGTAGACCATTTCGTCCAACAGAAATGATCTCGCCAATTTACGGATATAATCGTCCTTCTGTAGAGAAAAAGGTAGAAAAGCAGGAGGAAGAAAAGGAAAGAGAAGATCTTGAAATATCTGTAGAGGGCAAATCAGTCGTTGATGCATGGTTAGAGAAAAAAGGATATACATTATCTGATTTCTCAGAAGGACAAGCAACGAATTCTTCCAGTCATGAAGGCGTTGATCAGCGAGATCAACAAAGTAAAAAGGAAGAAAAGTCAGTTGTCGATCAATGGCTAGAGAAAAACGGTTATGAAATTGAAAGCCAAGAGCCTATAGTAGAAAAAGAAGTGGTTCAAGAAATTAGTGCACAGCAGGCAGTTCCAGCGGGTGAAGTACCTCATCAAACAATTGCTGAGCGTATGGAAGATGTTAAGCAAGAAAGTGATGTAGTGGCCAAAAACATTCTACAAACAGAATTAGTAGATTCTAAAGTAGAGCACGAGGATACAATATTATCAGAAGAAACTAAACGCAATACAGAAATAGAACAACCTACTATTGAAGTAGAAAAGCAAGCTCCAGAAGAATCAGTGATTGTCAAAGCAGAAGAAAAACTTGAAGAAACAATCGTCGTGGAAATACAAGAAGAAGTGGAAGCAATTGCAGAAGCGGAAGCACCAGAAGAAGTGGAAGTAATTACGGAAACAGAAGCACCAGAAGAAGCGGAAGTAATTGCAGAAGCGGAAGCACCAGAAGAAGTGGAAGTAATTGCGGAAACAGAAGAGTCAGAAGAAGTAGAAGTAATTACGGAAACAGAAGCACCAGAAGAAGCGGAAGTAATTGCAGAAACAGAAGAGTCAGAAGAAGTGGAAGTAATTGCAGAAACAGAAGAGCCAGAAGAAGTGGAAGTAATTGCAGAAGCGGAAGAGCTAGAAGAAGTGGAAGTAATTGCAGAAACAGAAGAGCTAGAAGAAGTGGAAGTAATTGCAGAAACAGAAGAGCTAGAAGAAGTGGAAGTAATTGCAGAAACAGAAGAGCTAGAAAAAGTGGAAGTAATTGCGGAAACAGAAGAGTCAGAAGAAGTGGAAGTAATTGCGGAAACAGAAGAGTCAGAAGAAGTGGAAGTAATTGCAGAAACAGAAGAGCTAGAAAAAGTGGAAGTAATTGCGGAAACAGAAGAGTCAGAAGAAGTGGAAGTAATTGCGGAAACAGAAGAGTCAGAAGAAGTAGAAGTAATTACGGAAACAGAAGCACCAGAAGAAGCGGAAGTAATTGCAGAAACAGAAGAGTCAGAAGAAGTGGAAGTAATTGCAGAAACAGAAGCACCAGAAGAAGTAGAAGTAATTGCAGAAACAGAAGAATCAGAAGAAGTAGAAGTAATTGTAGAAGCAGAAGAATCAGAAGAAGTAGAAGTAATTGCAGAAACAGAAGAATCAGAAGAAGTGGAAGTAATTGCGGAAGCAGAAGAGTCAGAAGAAGCAGAACCTGTAGCACTTGAGGAAACACAGCAAGAAATGGTTTTAAATGAAGCAATTGAACAAACGAATGAATTCATACATGTTGCAGAGGCTGAAGAACAAGCGAAGAAAGATGTTCAAAGCTTTGCGGATGTTTTAATTGCAGAAGAACAACAAGTTGTAGAAGAAGCACTGATTGTAGAAGAAGCACTGATTGCAGAAGAAGCACCGATTGCGGAAGAGCAGCCAGTTGTAGAAGAAGCACTGATTGTAGAAGAAGCACGGATTGCAGAAGAAGCACCGATTGCGGAAGAGCCGCCAGTTGCAGAAGAAGCACCGATTGCAGAAGGACAACAAGTTGTAGAAGAAGCACGGATTGCGGAAGAGCGACAAGTTGTAGAGGAAACACCGGTCTCAGAAGAGCAACCAATTGTACAAAAAGAAGAACCAAAACGTCAGAAAAAGCGCCATGTCCCATTTAATGTTGTTATGTTGAAACAAGACAGAACGCGATTAATGGAAAGACATGCGGCTAGAGTAAATGCAATGCAACCTTCTATGAGTGAACGAGTAGAGAATAAGCCTGTCCAACAAGTAGAAGAAACACCAGTGCCACAAGTGGAAGAGAAACCAATGCAACAAGTGGTAGTAGAACCACAAGTGGAAGAAAAGCCAATGCAACAAGTGGTAGTAGAACCACAAGTGGAAGAGAAACCAATGCAGCAAGTGGTAGTAGAACCACAAGTGGAAGAGAAACCAATGCAGCAAGTGGTAGTAGAACCACAAGTGGAAGAGAAACCAATGCAGCAAGTAGTGGTAGAATCACGAGTGGAAGAGAAACCAATGCAGCAAGTAGTGGCAGAGCAAGTACAAAAGCCAACTTCAAGTACGGAAGTACAAGAGAAAGCATATGTTGTAAATCAAAGAGAGAACGATATGCGAAATGTATTGCAAACACCACCGACATATGCAATTCCGCCATTAACATTGTTGTCAATTCCGCAGCAGGCAGCGTTAGATAATACGGAATGGTTGGATGAACAGAAAGAATTATTAGATACAACATTTAATAATTTCCACGTTGGTGCACATGTTATTAACGTATCACAAGGTCCAGCGGTAACTCGTTTTGAAGTACAGCCAGACCCAGGTGTGAAAGTAAATAAAATTACAAACTTAAGTGATGATATTAAACTGAGTTTAGCAGCGAAAGATATTCGTATTGAAGCACCGATTCCAGGGAAGAGTGCGATTGGAATCGAAGTTCCAAATAAAGAAAGTAAGCCAGTATTTCTTCGTGAAATTTTAAGAAGTCCTGTGTTTACAAAGAGCGAATCACCGCTTACAGTTGCGCTAGGACTTGATATTTCAGGCGATCCAATTGTAACGGATATTCGAAAAATGCCACATGGACTTATTGCGGGTGCAACGGGTTCTGGTAAAAGTGTGTGCATTAACGCAATTTTAACGAGCATTTTATATAAAGCGAAACCGCATGAAGTGAAGTTAATGTTAATCGATCCGAAGATGGTTGAGCTTGCACCATACAATTCTGTTCCACATCTTGTAGCACCTGTTATTACGGATGTAAAAGCAGCGACAGCTGCATTAAAGTGGGCGGTTGAAGAAATGGAGCGTCGTTATGAATTGTTTGCGCACGCTGGTGCTCGTGATTTAACTCGTTATAATACGATTGTAAGTGGGCGAGAAATTCCAGGAGAGACATTACCTTATATCGTTATTGTCATTGACGAGTTAGCCGATTTAATGATGGTAGCACCTGGTGATGTTGAGGAAGCGATTTGTCGTATTGCGCAAAAAGCACGTGCTTGTGGTATTCATTTATTAGTAGCAACGCAGCGTCCGTCTGTAGATGTTATTACAGGTTTAATTAAGTCAAACATTCCAACGCGTATTGCGTTTACTGTATCATCTCAAGTTGATTCGCGTACGATTATTGATATTGGGGGCGCGGAGAAATTACTTGGCCGTGGTGATATGCTATTTTTAGGAAACGGTACGTCTAAACCAGTTCGTGTACAAGGTGTATATGTATCGGATGATGAGATTGAGAAAACAGTTGATCATGTGAGAAAGCAAATGAAGCCGAATTACTTATTTAAGCAAGAGGATTTATTAGCGAAAACAGAACAAGCTGAGTCGGAAGACGAATTGTTCTTTGATGCATGTCAATTTGTTGTAGAACAAGGGGGAGCGTCCACATCTTCTGTACAGCGAAAATTCCGCATCGGTTACAATCGCGCGGCACGTCTCATTGAAGAGATGGAATCGCAAGGGATTATTTCTGGAGGAAGAGGAACGAAACCGAGAGATGTCCTTATTTCTGAGGATGAATTCGCTGCTATGCAGGAAACAAATGTATAGTAAACGGTTTTGCTGTATACTAATAGAAAATGTTGGATAGTAAAGTAGGGAGTAAAGCGACATGAAAGAAATTGAATTAAAATTAAAAGGTGAAATAAATAGACTAACAAATAGAACATTTAAATTTGACGAACGTGTTGGAGAAGGTTGGTTCTCTGCCGTTTACTTTTTAAAGACTAGAGAAATCATTGAAGAATTTCGCCCGAAAAGTGTTGTGACGATGCAATTTTTCCAAAAGGAAAATGCAGTTCTTTGCGGAACAGATGAAGTGATTGCGTTGCTACAAACATTCGCCAAAAATCCTGAGGAACTTGAGATTAACTCTTTAAAAGATGGCGATAATATTAGTCCGTTTGAAACAGTGTTAACAATTCATGGTCCTTATGAAAATTTCGGATTTTTAGAAGGTGTCATTGATGGGATTTTAGCCCGTCGTACATCAGTTGCGACAAACGTATATAACGTTGTCCAAGCTGCGCGTAGCGTAGATAAAGAAAAACCAGTTATTTTCATGGGAGATCGTGATGATCATTATACGCAACAAGCTGGTGACGGTTATGCAGCATACATCGGAGGTATGAGCGCACAAGCGACGCATGCGATGAATGAATGGTGGGGCAGAAGTGGTATGGGGACAATGCCTCACGCATTAATTCAAATGTTTAATGGTGATGTTGTGGAAGCGGCAAAAGCATATCATAAGAAATTCCCAGAAGATGAATTAGTTGTATTAATTGATTACAACAATGATGTCATTACAGATGCACTTCGCGTAGCGCGTGAATTTGGATCAACATTAAAAGGTGTACGTGTAGATACATCGCGCACGATGATTGATCAATACTTCATTCGCCACCCAGAAGTACTTGGAACATTCGATCCACGTGGTGTAAACCCGTCGCTTGTATTCGCACTTCGTAAAGCACTTGATGAAGAAGGATTCCAGCATGTAGACATCGTTGTAACTGGTGGATTTGATGAGAAGCGTATTCGTGAATTTGAAGCTCAAAACGTACCTGTTGATATATACGGAGTAGGAAGTAGCTTATTAAAAATGAATATTGGCTTTACTGGTGATAACGTAGAATTAAATGGAAAACCAGAAGCGAAAGCTGGTCGTAAATATCGTCCAAACCCACGTCTAGAGCGTGTTCAATTAGAAAAAAGAGAAGATATGTAAAAGAGAGAAAAACTGATAGGTGATTGACCCTATCAGTTTTTCTGTTATCATAGTATAGCGGCTTCTTTTTTGCTATAATGGATTTGTTATGGACATAAAAAAGAAGTACGTACGAGTTTATCCTGATAAGTGAAGGGAAAGAATAACTTCACTACATCAAAAATGTATGATGATTACCAAAATAAGAAAAGATTCATATACTGTCTTATAGATAGGCCGTTGTATTAGTTCGAAATGTTGGAGGTTCTTTAAGATGACAGTTTACCATTTTGTAGGAATTAAAGGAACAGGAATGAGTTCATTAGCTCAAATTCTTCATGACATGAAGCATACTGTTCAAGGGTCTGATTATGAAAAGCGTTTCTTTACACAAACAGCGTTGGAAAAGCGTAATATCTCGATCCTTCCTTTTGATAAAAATAATGTAAAAGAAGGACAAGTGATTATTGCAGGAAATGCATTTCCTGATACGCATGAAGAAATCGTAGCAGCAAAAGAATTAAACATCCCAGTACATCGTTACCATCACTTCTTAGGTGACCTTATGAACCAATACACAAGTGTTGCTGTAACTGGTGCACATGGAAAAACATCAACAACTGGTTTGTTAGCCCATGTAATGCAAGGTGCACACCCTACATCTTACCTTATTGGAGATGGAACAGGGCATGGGGTAGAAAATAGTAAGTATTTTGTATTTGAAGCTTGTGAGTATCGTCGTCATTTCTTGTCTTACAATCCAGACTATGCGATTATGACAAATATTGATTTTGATCATCCAGATTATTTCTCAGATATCAATGATGTATTCAATGCATTCCAAGAGATGGCATTGCAAGTGAAAAAAGGTATTATTGCATGTGGAGATGATGAAGAACTTCAAAAAATTCAAGCGAAAGTACCTGTTATTTTCTATGGATTTGGAGAAGATAATGACTTCCAAGCACGTAACATTCAAAAGAGAACAGATGGTACTATTTTCGATGTATTCGTTCGTAATACGTACTATGACACGTTCAAAATTACAGGATACGGTAACCACAGCGTATTAAATGCATTAGCAGTAATCGCGCTTTGCCATTATGAAAACGTTGATGTAGAAGCAGTTAAGCATCAGCTAACAACTTTTGAAGGCGTAAAACGTCGCTTTAATGAAAAGCCAATGGGAGAACAAGTTATTATCGATGACTACGCACACCATCCGACAGAAATTAATGCAACGATTGAAGCAGCTCGTCAAAAACATCCAGAGCGTGAAGTTGTCGCTGTATTCCAGCCACATACATTCTCACGTACAGAAAAATTCTTAGATGAGTTCGCTGAAAGTCTAAGCAAAGCTGACCAAGTATACTTATGTGATATTTTCGGATCAGCACGCGAAAACAAAGGTGAATTAACAATTGAAGATCTGCAAAAGCGTATTGACGGTGCAGAACTAATTACAGATACAACAACGGATGTATTAAAGAAACATAAAAACGGCGTTCTAATTTTCATGGGCGCAGGAGACATCCAAAAATTCGAAGCAGCTTACGTAAAAGAAGTTCAAGTTGCAGAGAAGTAATAGAAAAGACGCATAGCTTGGCTATGCGTCTTTTTTTATTGTGTTTGATATATGTTAAAAAGCGTTGATATGTTGGTGTGTATTGTTCTTTTTGTAATTTTGTTTTAAGAAAACGATATACAGTAAACTAAAAAGTACATATCCAATTAAATAATAGAATGAAAACATATCGAATTGTTCCTTGTTCATTTTTTATCCTCTCCTTTAGCTAGTAACATTAGAGCATGATACACTGCATCATAATCATGTAAGCGACTATGTAAAATTTCTCTCCCTTCATCTGTAATGCGATAGTATTTTCTTTTTGGACCATCACCGGACTCTTCCCAATAGGAAATAGCCCAATTGTTTTTCGTGATTCGATTTAATATAGGGTAAATCGAACCGTTCGGGATATGAAACACAGGGATATCTTGTAATGCACTTGTAATTTCGTATCCGTACATAGGTTGTTTACTTATTAAAGACAAAATAGCGAGATCAAAAACACCTTTACGTAATTGAATTATAAAATTATCATTTTTTTCCATACTTTAACTATATATGATTCATATCTAGATATCAATCATATATAGTTGTTATTCTTATATAAAACCGAAAAAAGTGTGAATATTTAACATTTTATACCTGGAAATGTTAGAATAATAAGAAAAATAAAAAGGGGGACGAAAAAAAATGTTCACACTCCGAGTAGACGACGAAATCGAATTACAGTTATTAGAGAAGCATCATAAAGAGGAACTATATCAATTAATAGACCAAAACCGTAATCATTTACGAAGATGGCTTCCTTGGGTAGATGGGATGAAATCAGCTGGTGCGTATGATGAGATTTGTCCGATGTGGTTAAAGAAGTTTGCAGAGGGAGACGGTTTTGAAAGTGGCATACGTTATAAAGGAAAGCTCGTTGGGATGGTAGGCATTCATCCGGTAAGTTGGGGGAAGAAAGCGGCCAGTCTCGGATATTACCTGGCAGAAGATGCTGGCGGGAAAGGTATTATGACGCGTAGCGTGAAGGCTGTACTTCACTATGCATTTGAGAATTTAAAATTAAATAAAGTGGAAATTAGATGCGGTGTTGAAAATGTGAAAAGCCGCGCTATTCCAGAGCGTTTAGGTTTTAAGTTAGATGGTATTTTAAGAGATGATGAATGGCTATATGATCATTTTCACGATATCGCTGTATATAGTTTACTAGCTTCAGAGTGGAAGGAGATTCGATGAACGAGAAGATACGTATTATTCCGTATGAAAGTACGTTTCAAGATGAAGTAGTAGATCTTATCGTGCATATTCAGCAAAAAGAGTACAATGTCCCCATTACGAAAGAAGAGCAGCCAGACCTGCTTGAAATAGAAACATTTTATCAAAGGAATGATGGAAACTTTTGGGTAGCAACTTATGATGATAAAGTAGTTGGAACAGTAGCTTTATTATATATTGAGAATCAGCAAGTAGCGCTAAGAAAAATGTTCGTAAAAAAAGAATTTCGCGGAAAAGAATGGGGCGCATCACATAAGTTGCTCCAAACAGCAATTTCGTGGGCTGAGAATAAAAAGCTGAAAGATATTTACTTAGGAACGACACTGAAATTTTTAGCAGCGCATCGCTTTTATGAAAAGAATGGTTTTCAAAGTGTGAGTATAGACGAGCTGCCGAAAAACTTTCCAGTGTTACAGGTAGATAAGAAATTCTATAGATATATTGTTTAAAAGAAGGTCATGTAGAAATGGCCTTTTTTATGAACTAAAATGGAAAAAGTGGTATAATTTAGGTTAGGGGGTGCGTGTATGAACATTCCGATTCAAAGAAGTAAGTCGGTAGTAATTTTCGTTTGTCTCACGTTAGCTTTTATGTTTGTATATCCACTTGTCATGCTTTTCGCAAATAAAGAGCAGTGGATGTCAGCGTTAATTGGAATGGGTTTATGCTTCCTTGTAAATGTGCCACTCGTTTGGGAAGTATTTATTAAAAAGCATAAAGTAGAAAATGGTGTATTGAAGTACGGCATTTTAAATGATGATGTTGTATTAAAAGATATTAGAGTTGTTCGTCAAGTTGGAAAGTATCTTGAAATTACGACGAACGCATACAAAGTACATATGGTTGCGATGCCGCAACATATGAATGAATTCTTGGCGCTTATCGAGAAAGAGAATCCAAATGTGAAAATAGAAATGGTAGGTAAGAAATGAAATATGTAAAACCTTTGTTTTGTTTAGAAATATTATTTGTGCTTGTTGGTTGCACTAGAGTATATATGAAATGGGATTTGCCATTATATGTGCCAATATTAATAGGTACTATTGCAGTGGCGCTTTTGTATTATTTTCACTTCCAGCAAACAAAAAGCGAGAAAAGTAGCTCTATGTAGTTAGGAGGATTAGAAATGAAAAAAGTCTTTATGTTATTTGTACTTATGCTAACCGCATCCGTTCTTTTACTAGGATGTAGTACGAAGAAGGAAAAGACGGATCTGAACTTAGAAAAGGCACAAAAAGTTGAAATTGAATCACTTACTGATTCAAGTGAGAAAAAAGTAATTACGGATAAGAATGAAATTGAAAAGCTGTTTGAAGTCATGAAAATGGATAAGTGGGAAATGCAGTCGGCTCCTTTAGATACTCCGCAAGGGAAAACATTTAAAATGTACCAAGAGGATACAACAAAATTATCGGAGTCGAGTAAAGATAAAAAGGAATTACATGAAATAAGTACGATGATAGTATATAAAGATGTCCCTTATGTTGAAGTTGAAATGAAAAATAAGAAGATGAGTTTTAAAGTGCCAGAAGATGTGGCGAAAGACTTATTAAAGTATTAAAAAAACGCTCGGAAAAATCCCGAGCGTTTTTATTATTATTTTAAGTTCTCTGGGTTTAAAGCTTCTAGTTCAGATACAACGAAGCGTCCGTCTTTACGGATTAGTACGTCGTCGAAGTAAATTTCGCCGCCGCCGTATTCAGGGCGCTGGATGCATACTAAATCCCAGTGAATGTTCGAGTTGTTGCCGTTCCATGCATCGTCGTAAGCTTGTCCAGGAGTGAAGTGGAAGCTACCATCGATTTTTTCATCGAATAGGATATCTCCCATTGGATGTAAGATGTATGGGTTTACGCCGATTGCGAACTCACCAACGTAGCGTGCGCCTTCGTCTGTATCGAAGATTTTGTTAATGCGCTCTGTATCGTTTGCAGTTGCTTCAACGATTTGACCGTTCTCAAATTTAAGTTGTACATTTTCAAATGTATAACCGTTGTAAGGAGATGGTGTGTTGTAAGAAACTGTACCGTTAACAGAATCGCGAACTGGTGCAGAGTATACTTCACCGTCTGGAATGTTTAAATGACCTGAACATTTAATAGCTGGAATGTCTTTAATAGAGAATGTTAAGTCAGTTCCAGGGCCAGTTAGGCGAACTTTATCTGTTTTATTCATTAATGTAACAAGGCTATCCATCGCCTTATCCATTTTACCGTAGTCTAAGTTACAAACTTCGAAGTAGAAGTCTTCGAAAGCTTCTGTGCTCATTTTAGCAAGCTGCGCCATAGAAGCATTTGGGTAGCGAAGAACAACCCAGCGCGTTTTCGGAACGCGGATGTCTCTATGAACTTTCTTACCAACTGTTTGACCGTGAATTTGCATTCTTTCACTTGGCACGTCAGCTTGTTCGTTAATGTTATCGCCAGAGCGAAGACCGATATAAGCGTCCATATCTTTCATTACGCTTGCTTCATACGCAGCGATTTGTTCAAAATGTTCTTCAGTAGCACCCATTAATAAAGAGCGATCTACTTGATGATCTTTTAAAGAAACGAATGGGAAACCACCAGCTGCATATGCTTCTTTTACAAGTGCAGTTACAAGTTCTTTTTGTAAGCCAAAGTTTTCAATTAATACTTTTTCGCCTTTTTGTAAGCGGATAGAGTAGTTAATTAAATTGTATGCTAACTTTTCAATGCGTGGATCTTTCATATGTAAAGCCTCCCTACTAATTATGTATCCTCTCCTATTGTAACCTACTTAGTGGAATTTGTTGAATCATTTATGTTAAAGTTAACGAATAAGTATGAAAATTCTAATGAAAAGATAGGGATTAGAACGAAACGGAAAATGATTGTATAATAGGGGAAAGTATGAAAAAGATAAAGGAAGTGATGAAATGCAAGTTCTTTTATATGTAAGTGCGGCTATTATCGCGGTTGCTTTCGCTGTATTAGTAGTATATGTATGCAGAACGTTGTTATCGGTTCAGAAGACGTTAGAAAACGTTGCAAGCACGTTAGAAGGTTTAGAAAAACAAATGCAAGGGATTAGCGTAGAGACGGAGCAATTATTACATAAAACAAATGCGTTAGCTGATGACATTCAACAGAAGTCACAATCATTAAATAAAGTAGTATCGGGTGTAGATGGAATTGGAACGACAATCCATTCTTTAAATACGAAACTTCGTAATGTATCAGAGTCTGTTACGGACGAAATTGAAAATAATGCAGATAAAGTAGCACAAGTTGTACAGTGGAGTAGTGCGGCAATTGAAGTATACAATCATTATCGTGCGACAAGACAAGAGAAAAAGGTTGAAAAAGAAGAGCGTAAATTAGAAAGACTTGAGAAAAAAGCTGAAAAGAAAGAGAAGCGCTCTAGACTTCGCATGAGAGGTGAATCGTGATGAATATGACAAAAATTGAAGCAATTGAAGAGCTTGAAGTATTAGTAGAAAAAAACGAGCCTTACGTTCTTTTTAAACATAGTACGACATGCCCGATCAGTCATGGTGCATATACAGAATTTCAAGCGTATTGTAGTGAAGAAAGAGCAGTACCAGCGTATTACTTATACGTACAAGATGCGAGAGATGTTTCGAATCGTGTTGCAGAACAGTACAGCATTAAACATGAATCTCCGCAAGTGTTATACATAAAAGATGGGATGGTAGTATGGAATACGTCTCATTGGAACATTAAAAAAGACGCTTTAGAAGAGAATATTAAGTAAAAAGAAGCAAGCTAAAGGTGCTTGCTTCTTTTTTTTGTTTTTGTTGAAATATATTTAATGGTACACTGTTAATAGTTCAAATTAAATAACTAGATTGTTGAAAGTAGGTTTTAAGTAATGAAGAAAATGGCATTATCCTTCGCGGTCGTAAGTTTATTACTGGGAGCTTGTAGTAATAATACGATTAGTAAGAAGGATGAAGTTATACAGAAGGATACGAAAGAAAAAAGCATGATTCCGAGAACTGCTGTTTCGAAAGATTATTATAGAACTGTAATTCCTTTAAAAGAACAAAAGGTTATAAATACAGCTAATATAAAAACAAATTCTAAATTAGATTTAGCAGAGTATGAAAATGGTTTAATGAATATTGCAAAAGAGCAATTTGATACAGAAAGTCATGTACTGCAATTAAGTCAATATATCCCAGAGAAGTTAGTTGATGAACTAGTCGCAAAAGTAGAAGCGCCAATTTTGACAAATATTATAGAACAAGACTATTTCGGGAAACAGAATTCAAACGAACTAAGTTTATCTGGTGTTATGATCGGTTTAGCTATGTCTTCAAGTGTATCGAATGAAGAAGCTATGTCTAAGGGTACTGAAATTGCCAAGCAACTTATTGAAGCGATTAATAAAAATGACAAGTATAATAAGTCTCCAATTACGTTTGCTATCTTTAAGCAAGAAAGTACAAGTTCATTAAAAAATGGTACGTATATTGCTAGTGCTACTGTTCAAAAGAATGATACGAACCTTGGAAATTGGAGTACGATTGATGAACAAGCGTTTTCATACCCTTCTGATGAATTTAAACAAGCACATGGAGAAGATAATACACAAATAACTGAATTTGCTAAGGCAATGAAAGATTTTTCTCCGGCAGATTTTATCCCAGTCAATGCTAAAGTTTCTTATAAGAAAAACCAGATGGATACATTAAATATGAATATCGTTATTAAATATAATGGTAAAACAGAATTAATGGCACTTACCCAAATGGCTGCTCAAAGTATGTTAGACAAATTACCTAAAGATGCGAAAGTACAATTGCAGATAAAGTCCGAGAGTAAAATCGAGGCAATTATTATAAAAGAGAAAAATAGCGAAAAACCGTTTGTTTCCTTCTTATAAAAAAAGACAGTGTTTACAGAGGGCACTGAAAAAGTCCTTATAGTTTAAAAAGCGAAAGCTTCCTCGATGAAATCGAGGAAGCTTTCGCTTTTTTCATGTATAATAATTATACTAATTCTAGGTGGTGTCTCGGATGATTTCTAATCAACAATCTCTTAACCTCAGTCCATTTATGGCGATTTACGATATCGTTGTACCAAAGGATAATATGCTTCGTCAATTTAATGAACTGGTAGACTTTTCTTTTGTTTTAGAAGAACTACAAGATAAATATTGTCTCGATAACGGTCGCAATGCAGTGCCGCCTGTTCGTATGTTTAAATATTTATTACTAAAATCTATTTTTGATTTATCAGATGTAGATGTTGTGGAACGCTCAAAATACGATATGTCCTTTAAATATTTCTTAGATATGGCACCAGAAGATATGGTCATTGACCCTAGTTCATTAACGAAGTTCCGCAAGCTTCGTCTGACAGATGTAGGGTTACTTGACATGCTCATTCAAAAAACAGTGGAAATTGCACTCGAAAAAAACTTGATTAAAAATAAATCTATTATTGTTGATGCCACACATACAAAAGCACGCTTCAATCAAAAATCGCCGAAAGAATTTGTAATGGAGAAATCCAAATTACTCCGCAAAGCTGTTTATCAAGTTGACGAAGGAATGAAGGGAAAGTTCCCACCAAAAACAATGACAGATGACTTAAGTGACGAACTTGAATATTGTCAAAAAGTAATTGAAACAGTAGAAAAAGAGGAAATCATTCGTGAATATCCAAATGTGAAAGAGAAACTGAATTATTTAAAAGAAATCGTAGAAGATCACCAAGAACACCTCCAATTTTCGCAAGATCCTGATGCGCGAATTGGACATAAAACAGCGGATTCTTCTTTCTTTGGTTATAAAACACATATTGCGATGAATGAAGAACGCATCATTACAGCTGCGGTGATTACAACGGGTGAAAAAAGCGATGGAAAATACCTTCAAACATTGATTGAAAAAAGTCGTGAAACAGGGATGGAAATTGATACAGTTATTGGAGATACTGCTTATTCTGAGAAAAATAATATTCAATATGCCAACCAAAATCAATTACAATTAGTATCGAAATTAAACCCTATTGTGACACAAGGGCCACGTAAAAAAGAAGATGAATTTGAGTTTAATAAAGATGCGGGTATGTATGTCTGTAAAGCTGGACATATGGCCGTTCGTAGAGCACGTACGGGTAAAAAGGGAACAAACAATAGTCAAAGTCATACCTACTATTTTGATATTGAAAAATGCAAAGTATGTCCATTCAAAAGTGGGTGTTACAAAGAAGGCGCTAAAAGTAAAACATATTCTGTGACAATTAAATCTACTGAACATAAGGAACAACAAGCATTTCAAGAAAGTGCATATTTTAAAGAAAAGGGGAAAGAACGTTATAAAATTGAAGCGAAAAATAGTGAACTTAAGCATAGACACGGGTATGATGTGGCATCTTCCTCGGGTCTGATTGGTATGCAAATGCAAGGTGCAATGGCTATATTCGCTGTCAATTTAAAACGAATCCTAACCTTGATAAAAGAAACAAAGTAAAAAAGAATAAAGGGAAAGGCGACTTTTCATTCAAAATTGAATGAAAAGTCGCCTTTCTTGTTTTGCATCCGGTTTATAAACCGAAAAACGTAAGTTTTTCAGTGCCCTCTGTTTACACTGTCTTTTTTTATTGTAAGTGAAAAGGTACGATGGGAAGGAGCGCTGCGTAATACGCTTCCTATATCCGCTGCGCCGATTTTAAAGAAAGAAACACATTTACCTGTCGTTGCCGATGTAACGCATTCTACAGGGCGCCGCACACCTCCAAATCCAGCGCATCAAATGACTACCATTGTCGTTTTCTGTCGGTAAGTCGATATATTTAAAAAATCGCCGATATAATTGGAGTTGTGGTCGATATATTTGGAAAATCGCTCATATATTTCGAGTTGTGATCGATATATTCGAAAAATCGCCGATATAAATTTCATTTACTATCGTACTGCTTAAAATAGGGTCTTTACTTATGAAATATCTATTTTTTTACAAAAAATGCCCTTTTTTTCATAAAAAATACGAAAATACGAGAAAAGAAGCGAATTTTTTCGAAACTTTTGCGGGAAAATATTGTATGAGCCTGCGTTTTTATCGTATCATTAGTAAAAGGAAGAACTCGGGACGATTGGTGGCATCTGCAAATAGAGTTGATGTCTTTTTTTCATTCAAGTAACCGATACATAAAAATAGATAACAAAAATAGAAGGAGTGTGCGATGAGATGAACGTAACAATTTATGATGTAGCGCGTGAAGCAAACGTTTCAATGGCTACCGTATCTCGTGTAGTGAACGGTAATCCAAATGTAAAGCCTACAACAAGAAAGAAAGTATTAGAAGCAATTGATCGTTTAGGGTACCGCCCAAATGCGGTAGCACGTGGACTAGCAAGTAAGAAGACAACTACAGTAGGTGTTATTATTCCTGATATCTCAAATACGTTTTATGCAGAACTTGCTCGTGGAATTGAAGATATCGCAACAATGTACAAATATAACATCATTTTAAGTAACTCTGACCAAAACAAAGAGAAAGAGTTCCATTTATTAAATACGATGCTTGGAAAACAAGTGGACGGAATTGTTTTCATGGGTGAAGATATTACAGACATTCATATTGAAGAATTCAAAAAGTCTCCAGTACCAATCGTATTAGCAGCGTCATTTGATGAGCAAAATGAAACGCCATCAGTAAATATTGATTACACGCAAGCAGCTTACGACGCAATGAAGCACTTTATTGAGAAAGGACATACGCGTATCGGTTTCGTCTCTGGTCCTTTCATTAATAAAGCGGGAAGCGCGAAGAAGTTACAAGGTTATAAAAAAGCTTTAGAAGAAGCAGGTATTTCATATGATGAAAATCTTATAATTGATGGAGATTACACATATGATTCAGGTATCGAAGCATTCGAAAAGCTTTGGAGCAGTGAGGAAAAGCCAACAGCAATCTTCGTATCTTCTGACGAAATGGCACTAGGTGTAATCCATGCAGCACAAGACGCTGGATTAAACGTACCAACTGATGTAGAAGTACTTGGTTTCGATAATACACGCCTTGCATTAATGGTTCGTCCACAACTTTCAACAGTTGTACAACCAATGTATGATATCGGTGCAGTAGCAATGCGTCTATTAACAAAGTATATGAACAAAGAAAAAGTGGAAGATCACACTGTTATCTTACCTCACCGTATCCAATTTAGAGATTCAACGAAGTAAGTATAAAAAAGCTCACAGCAATTGCTGTGAGCTTTTATTCGTATTCAGGATAGTATGTTTTTACTACGGTATTTACCTTTTCAGTTTTCTTAACGTGTAAAAATCTTGCGTACAATTCTTTTCCCGTTTCAAATGGTGTATCGTCTAATTCAAACACATGTAACACTTTTTGAAACGTCGACGTTACTTGCTCGTCGTACATATTATTGTACGTATCTTCGGATTGCATAGCGATTTTTTCACCTAGTTTATGAGCTTCTTCTAAACTGTTTGCTTTAACAAGAATAATACTTTCTTCAAAAAGTGTATCGTGATTCTCTTCATAATGCTCATCCACTTTAGTAGGGTCAGGCTCACCAGAATGAACAGATTCAAACAATAATTTTACAGCGTACATATTATGCTGCATGTTTCACCTTATAAATAATACTTGCGACAAGCGAAGCAGGTATTGTAAATACGTTGCTTTGATAATGATAGTGTATTTGGGATTCTTCATAAGACATGTTGTCATATAGTTCGTTTTGTGACACGTTCATTTTTTTCTGTTTTTTCTTTAATATCTTAATATAGTTATACTGTATTGGGACGAGAATGATGAAATAGGATAATACGATTAGTGAAATCCAAACCATTATGAACACTCCCTTGTAAAGAATATTTATATATGTTAATTATATCAATTTATATGAAAAATATCCATTTTTCTGGTGGTCAATTTTCTTTCCAAAATGCAAAAAGATCTTCAGGACTTCGTAAATTATGTTCCAGGCATGTTTGTGCAGTGCGCTTAAAACTTTGTATTAACTGTTCTAACCGAGAAGGATCATATTGTTTTACATTGCCAGCAATAATAGTTTCATCTTTATCTAAGTTAAGTGATAATTTTAGCAAAGTTATATTTGTTTCTAATTGTACAACTTCGACATAAAAAAAATTTTTGTCTAAGTCGATTGTAATATAATCGAATCGCTCTACTTGTTTAAAGTATCCTACAATATCATCTTCCAATTGAAATCCTCCTGGATATATGGCCTATTGGTGACTTCGCTACAAAATGGTATTATTCCTTGTTATATGTCACATAAGTGCAAATTTAACTATTATAGGTCAATGTCATGTATAATAGAAAGAAAAGGCTTGTGAGGGGGGAGAAGAGATGATCGTTCTTTGGATAATTACGCTTTGTATGACTGCTATTTTTGCATATATGACGTTAAAACAAAATGGCTTAAAGCGATTTGTTCCAGGAAGTATTCTTGCAGGAATTGCCCTTATCACGTATGTAATTTCTATTTTTATTGAAAGTGTATCAGTGGACATGAGCACAAGTTTAATGTTCATGGGTATTACACTATTTGCAGGTAGTATTATGGTACTTATGGTTGCAGGTATTATTTTATTTATTCATATGAATTCGGAAACGTTATAGCATATAGAAAAGGCATGTCCCGAGGGGCATGCCTTTTTATCCGTTCAATTATGCTCTATCTTTAGAAGAATTTTGTTGTTTTAATAAGTCGCGAATTTCGCTAAGAAGAACTTCTTCTTTTGTTGGTTCTGGAATTTCTTCTGTCTTTTCAGCTTCTCTTTTTAAAGTCATTTTGTTAAAGACTTTAACGAAAATGAAGATTGCAAATGCAACGATTAGGAAGTCGAAAATTGTTTGGATAAAGTTACCGTATTTAACAGAGGCCTCGCCGACTGTAAATTTTAATCCTGTGAAGTTAATTCCTCCCATTAATAAACCAATTAATGGTGTAATGATATCTTTTACTAAAGAACTAACGATTTTACCGAATGCAGCACCGATTACAACCCCGACAGCTAGATCAATTACGTTTCCCTTTAAAGCGAACTTTTTAAACTCGTTCCACATGTGTTAATCCCATCCTTTCCACGATTCAATATGAAATTTATAATTCCTATCAACATATTCTATAGAAATTTGTGAGAGAAATAAAGGGGAAATGGGAATGAAAGTAAATTCTGAAAAATGTATCCGTTTTAATTTTTGTTTACATTCTCCAGTAGAGATTGCAGCAGTTGCTGCGTTTTTAATCCTTCTAATCCATCTACAACAGGCTTTGTATCTCCTTGTACACATTCAATAAAATGATGAACAGCATTTTCAAAACCACGTTGTTTTAACGTCGTATCCCATGATGGTGAACCAATTTGAGAAACTGCATTTTCCTGCTCAACTTCAAATGTGTTCATATTTTTTACGCGAATGATTTTACCTGTCGTTACAAGTTCAATTTGTTCTAAATTTGTACCGGCGTGGCGATGCATTGCGGTAGAAAGTAACAGTCCACTTGGCGTTGTATATGTGTGATGTCCGTAAAGAAGTTCATTCTTTTCATTTATTTGCATCATATTATGAACGACGCTAAGGTCATCATTAGCTAACCAGCGAGCAGTATCTACAATATGTAAGTAATCATCTAACATAGTGAAGTCGTACGTATATGGCCCCACTTTATTTGTGCGGTGTTTTTCAATTCGAACCCATGAAATATTATGAGCTTGCTCTTTTGCAGCAACATACATAGGAACGAATCGGCGATTAAATCCGACCATTAACTTTCGGTTATGCTTTTCGCTCAACTCGACTAGTTGCTCAGCTTGTTCCACTGTAGCTGCTAGCGGCTTATCAACATAAACGTCAATTCCTTTTTTCAGAAGTTCAGAAACGATTTCATAATGTGTAGCAGTTGAACTATGGACGAAGATTGCATCACATTCTGAAGCTAACGTTTCAATAGAATGAAAGTCTTGAATGCGGTATTGTTGGCAAATTTGTTTCCTTTTCTCTGCGTTAGGTGTAAACGCTCCTACAAAATTCCAATCTGTTTCTTTTGTAAGTGTTGGAAGATAGGCCTTTTGCGCAATACTTCCAAGTCCAATCATCCCAATTTTAGGTTTATTCATGTTTATTCCCCCCTATTAATATTGATGTAACGGCTTAAATGTAGCATAGGATGGGAGAGGGAGGCAAAAATTAGTTTTTTACTTACGTCCTTCTAACAAAATCTTCTCTATCTCTTCAAAGTTATGAGCGCGAGCATGTTGTAATGAAGGGAGTATAATTATTGTCGGAATGCTTATGACTGTAAGGAAAAGGATATATAAGGTAATTCATGTTAAAATTTAAAAGGGAATAAAAGATCTGTGCCAACACGCACGATAGTTTGAGAGGGCGTGCTACATTTTGAGAGATACATTAAAAGATAATAAATTAAACAAGGCTTTAAAGATTGGAACCAATATCATACTTATCTTATTAATTATCGGTGCAATACAAATGTTTTATGATGAAGATTCTACGAATGATCATTTCGGTGGGCTATTTATGATGGTCTTTTTTGGAATTAAAATAATTTCTAGTTTTATGATAAGTTTAAAAGAAGGAGATAAAAAGGCAGTATTACTTGATGTAGGTTTAATGATTTTTTTGTTCTTCTTGTTATTTCTAGTGTGAAATATTTCTTTTGAAAAGCTCATAGTCTTATAGAGACTGTGAGCTTTCCTTAATAATAGCGGTACTAGTGTAACGATTTATCCCGCATTTAACGGGCAGTAAGACCCCCCACCTCAAAATTCAGCGGAAGCAAAGAAGTAAGGTGGGGATCAACTGCCCGTAAAAGCCCGATTGGTTCAACTAATAATCAGTGGGGGATGAACAAAACCCCCACTGATTAAAGTTTCACTTTATAAAATATTTGAGTAGTAGAAGTAAACTGAGCAGATTCTTCTAAAAAAGGATAATGGTTACTCTCCTCAAATATCACAAAGATAGAATTACGTATGCCATCATGCATCTCAATAGAATACTGAATTGGGCACTGTACATCATGTCTTCCGCATATAATAAGTGTCTTTGTTTGGATGGAAGGTAAATGCTCTCTTAAATCAAATGAAGGATATTCATTGGCGAAAGCATTCATCCGGCTAGCGGACATTGTTTTTTGGATTGGTTTACTAAAATAAGAGTTGTAGTTTTCTGGTTTATACAATGATAATTTTGTTCTCTTAGTAGATAGTTCTTTTCTTTCTGCATTTGTAAGGTGAGGGGTTTTTAAGTTTTCGATGAGCTTTTGCATATAATGAAACTGTGGATGTGTCGGGTGATAAATGCAAAATGGTGTTTCGATATAATTACTTGCTGCAGCTCCGGCCACGACTAATGATTGTAAGGAATTTGGATATGTAATTGCATATAAAAGTCCAAGCATACCGCCTGTTGAGTGGCCAGCGAAATGCCATGTTGGGAGTTGGAAAGCTTCTCGTATTGCTTCTAAGTCGTGAACGGTTTCAATCATACTTAATTCTTTTTCTGAATTGGCTTTTGCTGAGTTACCAGCGTTTCGTAAATTAATGAGGAATACACGATGCGTAGAAGTGAAAACATCTGCAAAGTAATCACCAGTTTCATTAAATTGTGAATAGTGATGTGTAATGCAAAGCGGTTCGCCATTTCCTTTTGTAAAGATTTCAAATGTGCCACGTTTCGTGTTGATTATTTGTTGTGTCCACATAATATCACTACCTTTTCTCATAAAAGTTGGACCACTTAATTATGAAATAAAATATATCAGCGATTTTCGAAATATATCGGCGGTTATTAAAATATATTAGCGAATCTCAAGATATATCGGCGATTCTTGAAATATATCAGCGATTATCAAAATATATCGACTTACCGCCAGAAACCGACAATAATAGCAAGCTATAAATAAAAGGAGGCCATTCAAAAACGAGCCTCCTTTTCGTTTAGTATAAAGATTTTGTCATATTATTCCGAATAATTTCAAGAGATTTCGTTACAGTTAATGCATTCTTTTCTTCAATTTCTGGTTTACGGGGGATCGGTTTATACATGTTGTCTGGATCTTCCCATGTGAGGGGAAGTTCTGTTTCAGCTTGTCCTTTCCAAGCGTCAATCCATTCTGGAGGGAGATAACCTGAGATGTTTTGGATGTTGTTCATTTCGAGCCAAATGAGTGCCCAAGCTCTTGGGACGACGCGCCAATGGTCATAGCCACCGCCGCCGACAGCGATCCAGCGACCTTCGCAATATTCATTAGCGATTTCGCGAGCGAGCTTCGGTATTTCACGGTAAATATTCATCGTTGCGCAAAGGTGTGTAAGTGGGTCGTAATAATGTGCGTCAGTGCCGTTTTGCGTTAAAATAATATCCGGTTTAAAGTATGCGGCAACTTCTTTTACGACAGTGCGATATGAATTTAAAAACGATTCGTCTTCTGTAAAGGCATCGAGTGGAACGTTAAAAGAATAACTATAGCCATTACCTTGTCCGCGCTCATTTACAGCGCCAGTTCCAGGGAATAAATAACGCCCAGTTTCATGTAGTGAAATGGTGCATACGTTAGGATCGTCGTAAAAAGACCATTGTACACCATCACCGTGATGAGCATCTGTATCAATATATAAAACACGTAAACCGTATTTTTTCTGTATATATTTCATTGCGATGGAACTATCGTTATAAATACAAAAGCCAGATGCCTTGCCGCGGAAGCCATGATGTAAGCCACCGCCTAAATTAAGTGCATGTTTTACTTTCCCGGAAAGAACAGCATCGACAGCAGTTAACGTACCGCCAACGAGTAATGCGCTTGCTTCGTGCATATTTGGAAACATCGGTGTATCTTCTGTTCCGAGTCCATATGTCATCGCAATTGATTTTTCTAACTTACCTTCTCCAGCACGTTTTACCGCATTTATGTACTCCTCTGTATGAACGTAGGCGATCTCTTCATCTGTAGCCATCCGTGGTGAGATGATTTGGGAGGGAGAGATAAAACCGCCCTTTTGTAATAAATCATACGTAAGTGTGACGCGCAGTTGGTTAAAAGGATGATCAGGGCTAAACGAATAGCCCCGAAAGTCATCCGAATAAATAAACGCGCTACTCATGCTTGCATCCCCATGATGTTCGGCCATAATACGCGGTAGCCTTCTGCTTCAAGTGCATCAATCACTTTTAGCGGATTCATCGTTTGAATGCGGAAAACGAGTACTTTATCATTCTCATCTTTTGCTGGGTAGACGAGAACGCTCACGATATTTATTTGCAAATCACTAAAAATAGCAACGACTTTTCCAAGAATACCAGGTTCGTTTTTTACTTGAATTTCAATTTGTGAACTCGGTTGATGTGCTCCTGTTAATTTCACTAACGTGTGCAGTACAGTAGATTCAGAAATGATTCCAACTAGCTTGCCAGCTTTTGTAACAGGGAGACAGCCAATTTTATTTTCAAAAAATAAAGTAGCAATTTCTTCAACGAAATCGAGAGGATGGCAAGTCATAACAGGATGTTTCATAATAAGTTCAAGTGGTTGCTTCAGCATATCGAGTGAAACTTGTTCATCTAAAATAGACGGACTTGCATCTCTTACATCCCGATCAGAAATAATGCCTACGACATGATTATTTTGATCGACAATTGGAATGTGCCGAATGCCTTTCGTGCGTATCGTTCGGATTGCTGTTTCGATTGTATCGTTTGGATGTAGTGTCACTACATCTTGATTCATAATTTCTTCTACAATCATTCCAGTTGCCCCCTTTATTAATACATAAAACGATTGTGAAAACGTAGACGATCAAATGCTTGAATAGAATCCGTATCAACACGTTTACCGATGCGGACCATTAAACAGTTAGCGGGATGTGAACAAATTTCAGGATCATCTGTAGCCATCCATTGTAAGCCACCAGCATTCATCATCTTTTCCATTACTTTTCGGTACTCCCAAACATTTAAGCCTGTTTGTTTTAAATCCCAGTGCCAATAATATTCAGTCGTCAATATAATGTAATCTTCCATATGATCGTCCATCATTGAAACTTCTAATAAGTTCTTTCCGACAGCGCAACCGCGGAAGGCGGGGACAACTTCAATTGCCCCGAGTTCAATTAAGTTTTCAATCTTTCCTTCTGACCATCGTTCGAGCGGATCAGGATATAAGTATGTAACATATCCAACAATCGTTTGGTCATGTCTTGCAATAATGAGACGAGCTTCTTGTAATTTAGAAATTTCGACAATTGCTTTATATTGCTGCTCGGCAGGACGAAACGCAACTAAATCGGGATGAAATTCATATATTTCTAAGTTATGTGTAGAGACAGGACCTTCAATAATTAAAGTGCCTTTCGCTGTTTTTAAGTTTCTAGCATTATATATTTTTTTATGAATCAATGTATTACTCACCACCTTGAGGGTTTGTGAATCTATTCATATCGTACTTTATAATATATGCGATGTGAATCGAAATTTGTCATTAAAAATTTGTCTAAAAATCAACAAATATACTGAAAATTTTAAATAATATCATTATAATAGATAATAGAATACATAGGAGGGGGATGTAAAGTATGAAAGTAGAAACGCTTCCTGTCATTAAAGGAGAAAATAATTTGCCGAATTATGATGAGGCATACGCGAATTTTAACTGGGAAGAGGTTAATAAAAACTTTACTTGGAATGAAACAGGCCGAGTAAATATGGCGTATGAGGCAATTGATAAGCATGCGAAATCCGATCGTAAAAATAAAGTAGCCCTTTATTATCAAGATGGATCGCGAAAAGAGAAATATACATTTAAGGAAATGAAGGATTTTTCTAATAAAGCAGGAAACGTCCTGAAAAATTATGGCGATGTAGAAAAAGGCGATCGCGTTTTTATTTTTATGCCGCGTTCTCCAGAATTATATTTTGCCCTTCTTGGTGCAGTGAAATTAGGAGCAATCGTTGGTCCACTATTTGAAGCATTTATGGAAGGCGCAGTTCGCGATCGTTTAGAAGATAGTGAAGCGAAGGTGTTAATTACAACTCCTGAATTGTTAGAGCGCGTACCATTAAATGATTTACCTGCTTTAAAAACAGTCTTCCTTGTTGGAGATAATGTAGAAGAAGGCGGTAAAACGGTAGCGTTCAATCCTTTATTTGAACAAGCTTCAAAAGAATTACATATCGAATGGTTAGGCCGTGAAGACGGTTTGATTCTACATTACACATCTGGTTCTACTGGTAAACCAAAAGGTGTTCTTCATGCGCAGAACGCAATGGTTCAGCACTATCAAACGGCGAAATGGGTATTAGATCTAAAAGAAGATGATGTATATTGGTGTACAGCTGATCCAGGCTGGGTAACTGGAACGGCTTACGGTATTTTCGCACCGTGGTTAGTTGGAGCATCCAATGTTATTTTAGGTGGACGCTTTAGCCCAGAAGCGTGGTATGAAGCACTGCAAGATTACGGTGTAACAGTTTGGTATAGTGCACCAACAGCATTCCGTATGTTAATGGGAGCTGGACAAGACGCAATTAAAAAATATGATTTATCACAAGTTCGTCACGTATTAAGCGTTGGTGAACCGTTAAATCCAGAAGTAATTCGCTGGGGTATGAACGCATTTGGACTTCGTATTCATGATACGTGGTGGATGACAGAAACAGGTGGACAAGTTATTTGTAACTACCCTTGTATGGAAATCCGTCCAGGTTCAATGGGTAAACCAATTCCAGGTGTGAAAGCAGCGATTGTTGATAATGAAGGAAATGAAGTTCCTCCATACACAATGGGTAACTTAGCAATTGGTAAAGGTTGGCCAGCTATGATGCGTGGAATCTGGAATAACCAGCAAAAGTATGAATCTTACTTTATGCCGGGAGATTGGTACGTATCAGGTGACTCTGCTTATATGGATGAAGATGGATACTTCTGGTTCCAAGGGCGTATTGATGATGTAATTATGACGTCAGGTGAGCGAGTTGGTCCGTTTGAAGTAGAAAGCAAATTAATCGAGCATGCTGCTGTTGCAGAGGCTGGTGTAATTGGTATTCCTGATCCAGTGCGTGGAGAAATCATTAAAGCATTTATCGCGCTTCGAGCAGGATACGAACCATCTGATGAATTAAAAGAAGAGATTCGTCAATTTGTAAAGAAAGGCCTAGCAGCTCATGCAGCGCCAAGACAAATTGAATTTAGAGATAAATTACCGAAAACGAGAAGTGGTAAAATTATGCGCCGCGTATTAAAAGCGTGGGAATTAAACTTACCAACAGGTGACTTATCAACGATGGAAGATTAAGAGAGGAAGGTCTGAACGAAACAACGTTCAGGCCTTTTTTTATGTTATTATATAACTTATATATATAAGTTAAGGGGGATAATGAAATGAAAACAGAAAAAGAAAAGATGATACTAGGAGAAATGTACATACCAGCTGATCCAGTTTTAGTTCAAGAGAGGGAGCAAGCTCGTATATTAACGAGAAAATTAAATGAAACGCCAGAAGTACAATTAAAAGAACGTAGCGAAATCGTAAAAGAATTATTTGGAACGACTGGAGATAACATTCATCTTGAATCTTCTTTTAGATGTGATTACGGCTATAACATTCACGTTGGCGAAAATTTTTACGCGAACTTTGACTGTACCATTTTAGACGTATGCCTGGTGACAATCGGAGTGAACTGTATGTTAGCTCCAGGAGTTCACATTTATACAGCAACACACCCGCTTGATCCAGTAGAGCGCATAAGCGGATCAGAATACGGAAAACCAGTTACAATTGGTGATAACGTATGGATTGGCGGAAGAGCGATTATTAATCCTGGTGTAACAATTGGAGATAATGCGGTGATCGCATCTGGCGCCGTTGTAACGAAAGATGTGCCGGATAATGTAGTAGTTGGCGGAAATCCTGCGAAGATTATTAAAAAAATAAAATAATATTTGAACGAAGTGCCTTCCTCGTCTGTATACATTTATGAAGGAATAGATGAGGGAGGCTTTTTTATGTCTAATAAATTACTTCTTGCTTTTGCTGTAATTGGAATTATAGTCGTATTTTCTTGTGGTCTTTTCTTACCGATACCAATTGGATATAGAGTATCAATGCTTACAGCTGGAGTTATAATGAGTGTTGTGTTTTCAATTATTATTCCGTTTGATAGAAAACATATAGTACGAAAAAAAGGGAATAAAATCGATTTTACAAAAACAAAAGTTTATTTTCGCTGGAATGTATTTGATACGATTTCTGTTTGTCTGGCATTGTATGCATGCATATGTGTGCAGGTTTTAATTTTTTTAGTTCCAATGGGATTTACAATTCAAAATCCATATGTTCAATTTTTTACAAATCAATCGCAGTTGTGGGTTTTTATTGCAATTGCATATTTAATTTCCCGTATTTCATTAACGTTAAAAGGAATAAAGGAGATCAAAAATCATGGCGCAGATTGGGATTGAGGAAGAGCTCATGCTTGCGTATCAAAGTGGAGATAAGCAGGCTGGGGAAAAACTATATGTTTTGATCAAACCAGCGCTATACACATTTTTGTATCGATTTAACCGAGATGAACAATTAAGCATCGACCTTGTGCAAGATACGTTTTTGATGTTAGAACGAAAGAAACATATGTATGAACTTGAAAAAGGCAAAATAAAAACATATTTATTTCAAATTGGTTATCGTCTTATGATTAATAAATTAAATAGAAGAAAAAAGTGGCGTACGCTTTTGCCGTTTTTAGTGCCGATTCAGGAAAAAGAATTTTCTCACGAAGATCGGCTCACAGTAAGAGAAGCAATTTTGAAAGTTCCGGAAGAGCAGCGAGCTGTCCTTATTCTTTCTTATTATCATGATATGCAGCAAAAAGAAATTGCAGAGATATTAAACATTCCAATCGGAACAGTGAAGTCGAGACTTCATAACGGGATAAAGAAATTGAAACAATTGCTGGAGGTGGATGAAATTGAGCGAAAATCCCTTTAAGAGTGAGTATAAATTAAAGCAGCATTTAGATAGTGACCATGTAGAAATACCAGATTTTCCAAAAACGGTAAGTCGCTTCGATCGATTAATCGGATTTCTTGGTTCTCCAGCGAAAGATCCTGTGGAGGCGACGATTGGAAATGATTTATCGGTTGTGTTTCATGTATCGTTATTAGTTGGGGTTCCAATTCTTTCTCTTATTACGATACTCTTTGTGACATTGTAAAGGATAGAAATTCGACCTCTATTTGACACGTCTATATAAATGATGGTATAAAGAAAAGTATATGAATAATTGAGCGTGGAAAGGGAGAAGTAGTGATCATTTCCCTGTTTTAGAGAGCTGATGGCCGGTGAAAATCAGCACATAGATGATCGCGAATTACGCCCCTAGAGCATCTTTTTTCGATTGAATTGTATTCAAAAGGGAAAAGACGGTGCTAAGCCGTTATGTAAATAAGGTGGTAGGCTTTTTTTTGGTCTGCAACTAGGGTGGTAACGCGATAATCAAAATCGTCCCTTATTTGAAGGGGCGATTTTTTTATGTTTTCAACCTTCACGCCAGTAATGAACTTAAAGGAGAGTATGTAGGATATGGGTATTTTACAAGATCTTGAATTTCGCGGTCTAATTAATCAGCAAACAGACGCTGAGGGACTTGAGCAATTATTAGAAAAAGAAAGCGTTAAATTATACTGTGGTTTCGATCCGACAGCGGATAGCTTACACATCGGTCATATGTTACCAGTATTAATGTTACGTCGTTTCCAATTAGCTGGTCACCAACCAATCGCACTTGTTGGCGGTGGTACTGGTATGATCGGTGACCCAAGTGGTAAAAAAGCAGAGCGTACATTAAATACGAAAGATACAGTTGCTTACTATACGGAAAGCATTAAAAACCAACTTTCAAACTTCTTAGAGTTCGAAAACGTGGACAACCCAGCAACAATGGCTAATAACTATGATTGGCTTGGTAACTTAGATGTAATTTCATTCTTACGCGATATCGGTAAAAACTTCGGTTTAAACTATATGTTAGCAAAAGATACAGTAGCATCTCGTTTAGATACTGGTATTTCATTCACTGAGTTTAGTTACATGATTTTACAATCATACGACTTCTTAAACTTATACCAAAACCATAATTGCCGCTTGCAAATCGGTGGTAGTGACCAATGGGGTAACATTACAGCTGGTCTTGAATTAATCCGTAAATCAGAAGAAGATGCGAAAGCGTTCGGTTTAACAATTCCACTAGTTACAAAATCTGACGGCACGAAGTTTGGTAAAACAGAAGGCGGCGCAATTTGGTTAGACCCAGAGAAAACAACTCCTTACGAGTTCTACCAATTCTGGATTAACACAGATGACCGTGATGTTGTTAAATACTTAAAATACTTCACATTCTTATCTCATGAAGAAATTCTTGAGCTTGAGAAGCAAGTAGTTGAAGCACCAGAAAAACGTGCAGCACAAAAAGCATTAGGTTCTGAAATGACAAAACTTGTTCACGGCGAAGAAGCATTAGAACAAGCGATTAAAATTTCAGCTGCATTATTCAGCGGTTCTGTAGCAGAACTGACTGCAAGCGAAATCGAGCAAGGATTCAAAGACGTACCATCTGTAGAACGTACTGCAGAAGATACAGTATTAATCGACTTACTTGTAGAAAGTAAAATCTCTCCATCAAAACGTCAAGCACGTGAAGATGTAACGAACGGCGCAATCTACGTAAACGGTGAGCGTACACAAGCATTAGACTACGTTGTAACAGAAAACGACCGCATCGAAGGTAAATTCACAATCATTCGCCGCGGTAAAAAGAAATATTTCTTAATTCGTTACTAATCAGAAACGAATATAAAACAAATAGTACCCCGAATTGTAGGCTGAAAGTCTATGATTCGGGGTTTTTATGTGTGAATTTAGATTACCTCACGAGTCCTTGTAAATAGAATATGAAGAATTAATACAATCATATAAAGTAAGCTAATGAGCATAACAATAAATGCTGTTGGATAAAATTTTGCTGCGTATATAAAGAAATCGATTTGATAAATATCTTGGTAATTTGAAACGGTGCCTTTAAAGTAATTCGTAAACTTAGCACTATATTTCCATTCATCAGGATAATCTATCAAATTACTTCCCTGATACCAACTAATAAGTGCAGAAGTAATAAACAACATACATGCACTACCCAATTGAACCATTTGATTTATTGTCAAAATGAAACAACCTCCTATTTAATGGTTATTATAGCGTGCATTCATATTCCTGTAACCTTTTTGTTGTAATCTCCTTTTCGAGTTCATACGGAAATCACATGTAAGCGTTATGATAAATGTATAACAACTAGAAAGGAGTGGTAAAACCAAATGTCACTAGAAGCGCTCATTATTTTTTCTTTGCTAAATGCGGGTCAGCTTGCAGAGAATTCGAAGGTGGATGTACATAAAGAGCAGAAAGATGCTTATGTATATGTTCAAAAAGAGGAAAATAAATAATTTTAATATATATAAATAAAAGCTACTCGAAGTAACTGTTTAGTTGTCTTCGGTAGCTTTTTAAATTATGAATAAATAGGAATTAATTCTTGTTTAAAATCTTCATACATTTCAAAGGCAATTTTCATGATTTCTTTGAGTTCATCGTAACTGTGGAAGCATACTGCCGGCAATCTTTCAGAACCATTGGATAATACTTTTACAAACATATCCCATGAATTCCCAACCCTTACTTCACCATTATACCTTGCAGACCAAATGAACTCAACAAGCCCATATTTTAAGCTGATATTGAATCTGAAAGTATAGAAATCCTTGTTCTTTACTTCACCCACAATAAAAAAGTTTTCTTTTTTCATAAAACGAGCTTTATAACCAAGAGACTCAAATACTGCAATTACTTTTTCGTTTTCATAGTTTTCAAGTGTATTTTCCCTATGAGAAAACTTTTCTGATAGGGCTTTATATCTCTGAATAAAATCAATTTTTGCAAGACTGGATTGTATTTCAGGTTGTAATGAATAAGGCAAAAGTTATTCCCCCTAAAATATTAAGTCTATCCTTGTTTTTGGGTCATTACTTCATATATCTTTAAGGTGAAATCATGAATAAATAGGAATTAATTCTTGTTTAAAATCTTCGTACATTTCAAAGGCGATTTTCATGATTTCTTTGAGTTCATCGTAACTGTGGAAATATAGCACGGGTACTTTTTCCGTGTCATTTGATAACAATCTTATAAATATGTCCCAAGGGTCTCCAGCTCTAACTTCACCATTATGCCATGCTTCCCAAATCAATTCAGCAACACCATATTTTAAGCTGATGTTGAATCTAAAGGTGTAGACATCTTTGTTTTTTACTTCTCCTACAATAAAAAAGTCTTCTTTTTTATTGTAACGAGCTTTATAGCCAAGAGACTTGAATACTTCAATAGCTTTTTCATTTTCATAGTTTTCAAATGTATTTGTTCTATCGGAAAATTTTTCTGATAATGCTTTATATTTCTGAATAAAATCAATTTTTGTAAGACTGGCTTGTATTTCAGGTTGTAATGAATACGCCAATAATTACTCCTCCCTAATTTTTAATATTAGATCAAATAAAACAGTATACATTTTAGATACATGAAGAAATCCGGCTCTTGTGAGTCGGATTTTCTTTTTTTATATTTAAGATAAGATTGCCTTTCTTAAATATAAAATTATGAATAGATAGGAATTAATTCTTGTTTAAAATCTTCATACATACCTAAAGCAATTTTAAAAATTTTTTCTAAGCTGTTATAACCGCTAAATAGTACGGGCTTAATTCTAGTATCTGGAGAAATTAAAAGTCTTGCATATAGACTCAATGGACTACCTAATCGTAGTTCATTATTATGATACACTACCCAAGTAAAATCCAGAACGTTTACTTTAATACCAATATTAAAATAAAATAAAATTTCTTTTTTATCACCTAGTTCTCCAACTTTTAAAAACTGTTCTTTTTTATCATAAATTGATTTATAACCTAGCTTTTCAAGTATTTGTTGAATTTCTTCAATATTGGGATTAGGAATGATTTCTTCGGCATCATAATTTTCTCTTGAAAAAGAAGAAAGTTCTGTATATCTATTAACAAAGTCAATTTTTTTTAGCGCTGTTTCTATTTCAGGTTTTAATGTTAAGTTCATAATTAATTCTCCTAAAACCTTAAGTCTGTCCTTGTTTTTTAGTCATTACTTCATATATCTTTAAGGTGAAATCATGAATAAATAGGAATTAATTCTCGCTTAAAATCTTCGTACATTTCAAAGGCAATTTTCATGATTTCTTTGAGTTCATCGTAACTGTGGAAGCATGGACGAAGTATTTTTTCTGTATCATTTGATAATATTGCTACAAACATAGCCCATGGATCTCCAGCTCTTATTGCACCATTATGTCGTGCAGACCAAATAAACTCAACAAGGCCATGTTTTAAACTAATATTAAATCTAAAAGTATAGATGTTTTTATTCTTGACCTCTCCAACAATAAAAAAGTTTTCTTTTTTCATAAAACGAGCTTTATAGCCAAGAGACTCAAATACTGCAATTACTTTTTCGTTTTCATAGTTTTCAAATGTGTTTTCTCTATCTGGAAATTGTTTTGATAATGCTTTATATCTCTGAATAAAATCAATTTTCTCAAGTACCTCTTTAATTTCGGGTTCTAAATCATACGCCATCAATTATTCCTCCCTAAATCTAATATCAATATCATATTTTTCTTTTGCTAGCTTGATATATTCATCTATTTTTTTGAATTTTTTATTAGATGTTGGAATCTCTAAAATATGTCTTCCTTCTAGTAACTTTCCATCTATTCTCTCATATTTATTTGAACGAATTTTAGTTCCAACAGCATATTTATCTTTCATTTCTTTCAAATATTTTTCAAAAGTTTTAATATCAATATCTTCGAAATCTGTTGCTTTTCTAGAAACGATTTCTCCTTTACGTGGATCATATGAATCTAATCTTTTACCATTACTTAAATGAATCTCATCATGTGGATACCATTCGTTTTTTTGAGCAGTTTTATTAAACTTATTTCCTCTTGCCATAGGTGAATCTTTTGTCCAATAATCACTTGCTTCTTTCCAGTTCAATCTATCTTTAGGTACTTTACCGTCTTTTGCTTTTCTAACGCAATATTCCGCATATTTTAATTCTAAATCAGATTCGACAAACTTACCATCTTTTAAAAGATTTTTAGAGGAACCTCCAGAAGAAGACTGGAACTTTTGCAAAGTATCAATACTATTTTGAACGGTATTATACCAGACAAATGTACCATGTGTAGCAACACCTGCTCCAGCGGTTGTAAGAGCTAAATCAGCTGGGATAACAATTGGTGATGCTGCCCCGAAAGTTACTCCTTCTAACAATACGGTTCCAACATTTGATCCTGTTACAATAGCTATGCCGCCCAAAATTTCAAAAATAGATCCTACCCCTGATACAAAATTCCCCACAAGATTTCCGGCTTGAAAGGTTGTTTTGTTTTCTAATTCATTGCCCATTGGTAATTCTACGCCTGTAAAGTTTTCAGCAGCTGAATTACAAATTCCTTGGAAGAATTCCCAAGCGCCAATAGCTGTTTTTTGGTACCACGGTCTATTAGCTTCTTGTTCCTGCAAAGCCATTTTTTCTTCAATTTCTTTTTTTATTTCGGCTTCTTGAACTCTTTCCTCTGCAATTTTTTGAATAGAGGCTATCCATTCCATATTCAACCTTTGTGTACTAAATGTACCACTTACCGGACTAAAACCTTTTCCGCTTTGTACTTCGGCTAAACCTATCGCAATACTAGCTGCTAGTTGAAGGGCCGTGCTGTAGTTATTACTGGATGTATAATCGAATTCATGTAGACGCTCTAGTTTTTCATCAAGCTTTTTTCTCATCGCAATTAAAACAGCCACAATTGAGTCTACGCCAGGCATTGGTGTAAGTGCCTCTATTGCTTCTATACTTGCAATGGTTTGATTGATTTCTTGGATTTGTTCCCTTATTTCTTGTTCGATAACATCTGTAGAAGCTACCTGTGATTGAAAGTCTCTTGGAAAAGCATCATTTTGACGGATTAATTCTTCGCATAAGTAAATAATTCCTTGTGCTAGCGGACGAAAGGTTTGTAAGAAATATGCTTTTGCACTGCTATATGTTTGTCCTTGTAGAACAGTATCCAATGCAAAAGCGTCAATCGAATGAATGATTTGTTCCATTCCTTGAATAGTAGCGTTACAGAAAGCGTTCATACTTTCTGTTTGAGCTTGTACTTCACCGAGATACATATTTAAAGACATGAACTTTCCCTCCCCTTACAAGAAAATAATACCAATTTAAGGAAGTGTATGTAAATGGAAAATTCTAATAATTCCATGACCAAAGAGGTACTTGTTTATTAAGTTTTTTACTTATTCAGTTGCTTCTGGTTATGAGGAGGTTTTTAAGGTTGAATGTAAATAGAAAAAGGGAAGGTATAGATTATATACAAATAAATACGTTGTAAAAATCATGTTAACGAAAGGAGAGTATAGCAAAGAAAAATGAGTTATGGGGGAGAATATAGTATTTTTAAGTGTTAGAAGAAGGGGGAGGTTTTTATTAATGTGGATAAAAAATGGATGAAATTCTAGGGAGAGGGTTAAGCTTTATTAACTATAGACTTGCAGTTCTTTTTTATTTTGTTAAATTGGTCTGTTTCTATACATATAATCGGCTATATTCAATAAAAAAAGCCCAGGCCCCTTGATAAACAAGGTTTCTAAGGCTTTTAATACGACTCTTTGCAGAGTACCGAGATTAACGAGAGTAGAACTCTACGATTAATGCTTCGTTGATTTCAGCTGCTAACTCAGAACGCTCAGCGTGACGAGTGTAAGTAGCTTCTAATTTATCAGCATCGAAAGTTAAGTATTCTGGTACGAAGTTGTTAACTTCGATCGCTTCTTTAACAACAACAAGGCTGTTAGATTTTTCGCGAACGCTGATAGTTTGACCAGGTTTAACGCGGTAAGATGGGATATCTACGCGAGATCCATCAACCGTGATGTGACCGTGGTTTACTAATTGGCGAGCTGCACGACGAGTGCGAGCTAAGCCCATACGGTAAACTAAGTTGTCAAGACGAGCTTCAAGAAGGATCATGAAGTTTTCGCCGTGCTTACCAGGCATTTTACCTGCTTGGTCAAATGTGCGACGGAATTGACGCTCAGTCATGCCGTACATGTGACGAAGTTTTTGTTTCTCTTGTAATTGTAAACCGTATTCTGAAAGTTTCTTACGTTGGTTAGGACCGTGAGGACCTGGTGCGTAAGGGCGTTTTTCTAATTCTTTTCCTGTGCCGCTTAGAGAGATTCCAAGACGACGAGACAGTTTCCAAGCTGGACCTGTATAACGAGCCATAGTTGACTCCTCCTTTAAAAATGTTTTTATTTACGTAAAATAAAAACAGACGTAATCGATATTTACGGGCATTTTGTTTTCATGTACCTTCGCTCCAGCAGCAGGGAGTTACGAGATACACCTCCGTAGAGGAACAAAATACAAACGATAAACTCACATTACAAGGCTGCCTTTTTATTTTACACAAACGCTATTATATCTTTTACCCAGAGTTTCGTCAAGCGACTCCCTTTTTGTTTTATGCATATAAATTTTGGAAATTAATATAAGAAGGAATTTAAAACAATATAAAAGAAGAGATAGAAACACAAATAAAACGCTTACATAAAATGTAGTAAAAACGTTCATCAGTTTTTACTGGTGAATATGCGGCAATAAAAACATAAAAGGGGATGTTTTTATGAAAAAGAAGCATATGGAGACAGCGTTAATTCATCACGGGTATACATCTGAGGAACATAAAGGAAGTTTAACACCACCGTTATTTCAAACGTCTACATTTACATTTGAGACTGCGCAGCAAGGAGAGGCGAGTTTTGCGGGAGTGGATCCATCTTATATTTACTCAAGACTTGGAAATCCAACTGTAAAATTATTTGAAGAACGTATGGCGGTGTTAGAAGGAGGAGAAGAAGCACTTGCTTTCGGATCAGGAATGGCAGCTATTTCAGCAACGTTAATTGGCTTTCTAAAAGCTGGAGATCATATTATTTGTTCAAATGGATTATACGGGTGCACGTACGGTTTTTTAAAAGTGTTAGAAGAGAAATTTATGATTACGCATTCGTTTTGTGATATGGAGACAGAGGATGATGTCGAAAATAAAATCCGTCCAAATACAAAGGTTATTTTCGTTGAAACACCGATTAATCCAACGATGAAATTAATCGATTTAAAACAAGTTATTCGGGTTGCGAAGCGAAATGGCTTACTTGTCGTTGTTGATAATACATTCTGTTCACCGTATTTACAAAGACCGCTTGAGCTTGGGTGTGATGTGGTTGTTCATAGTGCGACAAAATATATTGGTGGTCATGGCGATGTTGTGGCGGGTGTAACGATTTGTAAAACGAAAGCATTAGCTGAAAAAATTCGCCCGATGCGAAAAGATATCGGCGGTATTATGGCGCCGTTTGATGCGTGGTTATTGTTACGTGGATTAAAGACGTTAGCGGTAAGGATGGACCGTCATTGTGATAATGCAGAAAAAATTGTATCGTTCCTGAAAAATCATGATGCGGTAGAAGGTGTTTGGTATCCAGAAGGAGAGTTAGCATCTCGCCAAATGAAACGGGGCGGTGGTGTGATTTCTTTTTCAATTAAAGGCGGAAAAGAAGAGACGCAAGCGTTTATCAATGACCTTCACTTTATTACAATTGCGGTAAGTTTAGGAGATACAGAAACGTTAATTCAGCATCCGGCAACGATGACGCACGCTGCGATTCCAGCTGAGCTAAGACAAGAAATGGGTATTTACGATAATTTAATACGTTTATCTGTCGGTTTAGAATCATGGAAGGATATCGTTTCTGATTTAGAGCAGGCATTAAAGAAAATATCCACTGTTAATCAATAAAAAAAGAGTGAGCTATCGGTTTTGTACGGGATGTACTAAATCGATAACTCGCTCTTTTTCTTGTTACATATGTTTTAGGAGTGTTTCCACAAACTTTTCTAAATAGCGCTGATCTATTTCGTCAAAACGATTTTTTTCAGGGCTATCGATATCAAGTACACCGATGACAGTTTCTTCTTTCACGATTGGTACGACGATTTCTGAATTCGAAGCACTATCGCAAGCGATATGTCCTGGGAATTGGTGAACGTCTGCTACAAGCTGCGTTGTTTTCGTTTCAGCTGCAACGCCGCAAACGCCTCGTCCAAATGGAATGCGCACGCAAGCAGGCATTCCTTGGAAAGGTCCAAGAACAAGCTGATTTCCTTCTGTTACATAAAAGCCAACCCAATTCACACGATCTAAAAATTGATTTAATAATGCGGACGCATTTGATAAGTTTGCGACTACGTTTGATTCGCCAGTTAATAATGCATCCAGTTGTTTAATTACTGTCTCGTATTGCTCTTCACGAGAACCTGCATAACTTTCTTTAGTAAACATGGAAACAACTCCCTTTTTATCGAGATGTGTAAAATATTAGCAAAATACGATGTATTTCACATGACTTTGTCGATAGAAAATTAAAGGAATTTGTCTTAAAAGTCAAGAAATTTAAACTATAGCTGTTCAGTGAGAGGAAGTGAGCGCATGAAACAGACGAAACAAAAAGTAATTGATGCGGCAATATCGTTGTTTAACACGAAAGGTTATGATGGAACGTCGGTGCGAGAAATTGCAAAGCGAGCGGATGTGAATGTAGCGAATATTTCATATTATTTTGCTGGAAAGCAAGGTTTATTAGAACAGCTTATTACTGACTTTTTAGAAGGATATATTCATGTGATTGAAATGTCGTTCGAACAGAGAGAATATTTGTCGGCTAAAGATGTGATGGTGCAAATGGTGCGCGGGATTTTACGATATCAATTTGAAAATAGGGAACTGACACGTTTCTTCTATCGAGAGCTTTCACTTGATACGACATTAATTCGCGAAGTGATGACCATTTACTTTTCTAAAGAAAGATATTATATAGAGCAAATGATTAGACAGGGACAAATGAAGCAAGAGTTTAAAAAGGTATCTTTTACAATGTTTATGACGCAATTAAAAGGCATGATGAATATGCCGTTTTTATATCCACAATATATATCAGAAGTGCTGCATTCTTTTCCGTCTGAGACATTTTTCATAGAAATGTACACGAAAGAAATTGAACAATGGATGGAGCAAGCATTATGTATAACGAATATGTACTATGAATTGCCAAGAGCTGTTCATATGTGAAAAATCCCCACCTAACGAACTGAGGTGGGGATTTTTGTGCTTTCTTTCCTTTGCCATACATTGTTGCATAATAGCGCGATAATTGTTAATGAGGCTCCGGCAATTTCAATTTTGTCGACTGTATAACCTCGAAAGATGGAACCGATAAGTGCAAGTACAGGAACTAAATTCATAAATAATATGCCGTTAATAGATGAAATATAGCGATTTCCCGTGTTCCAGCAAAATACAGCGATAACACCTGCAATAATTGACATATAAAGGAGTTCAAAACGAACGCTCATAATGGTACGTAGTGACGGTACAGTAACGATGTTTGTGTAAGTGAAAAAAGTGACAATAACGATGAGTGAAATTGAGCCGAATAAACAAGTTAATGTCGTATACCTGAGTGGTGACCAAGATTGAAAACGAGCACCGCCGTTCGTATAAATGACCCAGCAAGTAACGCCGCATAGCATAAGTATATTTGTTGAGAGATGACTGGCAGCTCCAAATAATAAGTGAATATTTCCTTTTGAAATGACAAGTATCACACCGAGCAAGGCAACGAACATACAAAGGAATGTGTAGTTTTGTGGGCGTTTATTTTTTGTTATCCACTGCAATAATAAAGCGATGAGCGGCATAAGAGACTGAATCATCGCAGCATGAATGGCCCCAGAAGGCCCGGCAAGTTGTTGGCCGTAAAAAATGAGAAAACCATATCCAGCGAAGCCGACAGTTCCGTAAAAGAATAAAGAAAGTGTTCTTTTTTCTAAGCGGAGTGAAGCTTTTCCTTCAGTAATGAATAGCAAAATAAGAAAAATAATAGCTGCTGATCCGTACCGGATTGTTGTGAAGAAGAATGGATCGATAAACTGCAGGGCATTTGCCATGACAGGAAACATAAATCCCCAAGCAGTTACGGCAAGTAAGCATAGGAGGGATCCGAGTAGCATTTGTTTTTTGTCCAAGAGTATCTTTCCCCTTTACATTTCGTTATAGTAAGTTGATGAAATAAGTATAAAGAGTAATTTTTTATAGAAGGAAATATCGATTTTTTATGACAGTTATAACTTTTTGTTAGAGGTGTGTACGATGGATTTAGAAGCAGTACGATCGTTTATTGAAGTAAAGAATACGCGAAGTTTATCAAAGGCGAGTAAGCTTTTACATATTTCTCAACCGGCGCTTAGTAAACAAATTCAAAGGTTAGAAGCGGATTTAGAGGTTACTTTACTGAAGCGTTCCGCGCAAGGGGTGGAGTTAACAGAGGCTGGAGAGTTATTTATAACAAGAATGTTACCGATTTTGGAACACATATATGAAGTGAAAGCCGAAATGAAGAATTTTCAAGAGAAGCAGAAAATTTCTATAGGCATATTGCCAAGTTTAGCAGCGCATTATATATCAAAATGTAAGGATGTATTAGGTGACGGATTCGAAGTAGAATGGAAAATTGAGCATACGAAAGTACTAATGGGACTCTTTAAAGAGCGGAAGATTGAAGCGATGTTCGTCGATTCAGTAGTAGAAGACGTTACGTGTGTAAAAGAAGTGCGAGAAGAAAAAGTTGTTTGTGTCGTTTCAAATGATCATCTTTATAAAGAGAAAACAGTAATTCGAATGGAAGATTTGCAAAATGAAAAGTTAATCGTATATCCAGAAATTTGTGATGTAAGAAAAATGATTACGAATATGTTTCATGGGATAGGTGCAAAACCAATCATTGCATTTGAAACTTCTTATGCAGAACCGATGCTTGCGATGGTCGGTGCCGGACTTGGTATTACGTTACTTCCAGAAATGTTAGTAGAGCAAGCGGTAAAGCAAGGAAATGTGCATGCGATTTCTATTGAGCCACCACTTGTGCGCAAAATTTATTTCGCATCTCATATGGAAGAGTACCTATTATTACAATCATTTGACGATGAGAGGTAATCCAAACGGAATATTGAGAAAGATTACAATTGCATTGAAAGAAACATGAAATTTTAAAAAAAACTAGGTCAAAAACACGCCATTACATGGTATGATTAGTACATTGTTAGTTGTTAAATATAGGGGAATTCCCTTTTTATACATAATGCCTTCCATTTCATAAACGGAACGGACTAAAAAAGAGATATAACTAGGAGGCTTTTTTGCATGGATTCTATCCTGACGATCGTTATCATTGTAGTAAGCTCTATTCTAGTGCTGCTCATGATAGAGCTTGTGATAAGAAATCGTTCATATAAAGATATTGAAGCACTGGAGCAGTGGAAACAAGAGATAAAAGATAAGCCTGTGGCAGATGAACTAAAACGGGTGAAAGACTTAAATATGACAGGTCAAACAGAAGAACTGTTTGGTAAATGGCGTGAAGAATGGGATGAGATTGTATCAACAACCCTTCCGAAAGCAGACAAAGATTTAGCGCAAGCGCGAAAATTCGCCTCGCAATTCTCCTTCCGAAAAGCAAAGCATGCGATGAATGAATCCATAAGTGGTTTAGATGACGCTGATAATCGTATTACAGACATTTTAAATGAATTACAGCAATTGTTAGAAAGCCATGAAAAAAATAGCTCGGAAATTGAAGGATTACGTGATACATATCGTAGTATGAAGAAGAGTGTTCTTGCTCATAGACATATGTATGGAGCAGCAGAACAGAAAATCGAAGAAATGCTAGACGCTGAATCTAATAAGTTTAAAAGCTTTGAAGAGGCAACAGATAACGGCGACTATTTAAAAGCGAGAGAAATTGTTATTAGTTTGGAAGAAGGTTTGGCAAACTTAGAAATCATTATTCACCAAATTCCAGATTTATTGGTAGAGTGTCAAGCGACGTTACCAGTTCAGCTGGAAGATTTATTACACGGACATAATGATATGGTAAGACAAGGTTATGTATTAGAGTATTTGGAAGTCCCTAAAGAAGTTCGTGATATGACGACACAACTACAAACATGTTTAATGGATATACAAGAGCTTCATATAACGGAAGCAGCTGAAAAAGTAGAAAACTTAAAAACACGTTTAGATGGCTTCTATGATCAACTGGAACAAGAAGTACATGCGAGACATTATGTGGAGCAAAAAACACTTTCTGTTTATGAAGACTTAGAAGAAATCCGCACTGAAACGATCGAAACAAAAGCAGAAACACAACTTGTGAAACAAAGTTATCAGTTACAAGATAAGGACATTGAGTCTCAAAAAGTCATTGAAAAGCAAATGCACATTTTAACGAAACGTTTTGAAATGCTGCAATTACGCGTTGCGGAACAAGATATTGCCTTTTCTATTATTCGTGAGGAACTAGAAGAGGTTTATGAGCAATGTGAAACGTTAAAAGTACTTCATGCAGAATATAAAGAAATGCTGCAAACGATGCGTAAAGAAGAATTTGAAGCGCGTGAGAAGTTACAAGAAATGCGAAATATCATTTTTGAAACGAAACGTTTTATGCAAAAGTCGAATTTGCCAGGTCTTCCAGAAAGCATTATGGAAGATTTACAAAGAGGACAAATGGCAATGCAAGCTGTATATGAACAGTTAGAAGTGAAACCGTTAAATATGAACGCTGTAAATAGCAGTTTAGAAGAAGCGTACACAACTGTTAATGGTGTAGCTGAAATGACAGAAGAGTTAATTGGACAAGCGTATTTAGTTGAAAAATTAATTCAATACGGTAATCGTTACCGCAGTCATGATGAGAACCTTGCAGAGAGCTTAAATTATGCGGAGAAATTATTCCGTGAATATCAATACGATGCAGCTTTAGAACAAGCGGCTTCTGTACTAGAGCAACTTGAACCTGGCGTTGTTCAAAAAATAGCTGAATATGTAGACAATGAACAAACCCTTTCATAAGGGTTTGTTTTTTTGTGTAATTTTGGGGACGATGTTGCTATAATGAATAGCGGAATACAGTAAGGTTATTCGTTTTAAAATATAGTGAAACTGTAGTCAGTAGGGTCATCCTCGCTAATTATCGGCCTTCACAATCGGGATAAAGTGAAACTTTAATCAGTGGGGGTTTTCTTCATCCCCCACTGATTATTAGTTGAACCAATCGGACTTTTATGGGCAGTTGATCCCCCACCTAGATTCTTTGCTTTCGCTAAATTTTGAGGTGGGGGTCTTACTGCCCGTTAAAGCGGGATAAAATGGAACCTTTGAGTAGTCTTAGCGTAATTACACGTATTTGTGATATGATTATATGATGTGATAGCGCTGAAAGGGGAAGAACGATGATCTATTTTGATAATAGTGCGACGACGAAGCCATATCCAGAAGCCCTTCAATCGTACGTAACGGTTGCTGGAAAATATTTTGGAAACCCTTCTTCTATTCATTCGCTTGGGGGAGAGGCAGAGCGTCTATTAACACAATCAAGAACGATTGCAGCGCAGCTTCTTCACGTTAAACCTTCTGAGATTATTTTCACATCAGGTGGAACGGAAGGGAATAACCTTGCGATTAAAGGAATAGCGATGAGGAATCGTTCGCGCGGTAAACATATCATTACAACAAATATTGAACACGCGTCTGTGTTTGAAGCATATAAACAATTAGAAGATCTCGGTTTTGATGTAACATATTTACCGGTTAATGAGCATGGTGTCGTATCGGTAGAGGATGTAAAACGAGCACTTCGTGAAGATACGATTCTTGTGTCAATTATTCACGTGAACAACGAGACTGGAGCAATTCAGCCTGTTGCTGAAATTGGAACGTTATTATCGAACTATCCGAAAATAAGATTCCATGTGGACCATGTGCAAGGGATAGGAAAAGTACCGCTTGATTTATATGCTTCTCATATTGATCTTTGCTCAATATCTGGACATAAATTCCACAGTGTAAAAGGAACGGGTCTACTTTATGTGCGTGATGGCGTAAGGTTAGATCCAATTTTATCAGGTGGTCAACAAGAGCTTAAGTATCGCTCTGGTACAGAAAACTTACCTGGCATTGTAGCGATGGTGAAAGCACTTCGCATGACAATGGAACAAGTGAAAGAAAAGATAGCTCATTTGCACAATTTACAAACAGAGCTTGTCCGTTTCTTGAAAGAGATGGAAGATGTAACGATTAATACGTCGCTTGCATATGCAGCACCGCACATTTTAAATGTGTCATTTGTTGGTTTAAAACCGGAAGTGGTCGTTCATGCTTTAGAAGAGCACGGTGTATATGTATCGACGAAGTCTGCTTGTTCTTCAAAAGCAAATGAAGTGAGCAGAGTGTTAGTGGCAATGGGAGTACCCCATGCCGCTGCTGCAAGTGCTATTCGCATTAGTTTGGCACCAGAAAACACGATGGAAGAAGTAAAACAATTTGAAGGTATTGTGAAAGAGACGATGCCAAAATTATATGAAGTGATGAGGTAAAGGAATATGATGACATATGAATATATTTTAGTTCGTTATGGAGAGATGACGACTAAAGGTAAAAACCGCTCTAAATTTGTAAGCACATTGAAAGATAACGTAAAGTTCAAACTGAAAAAGTTCCCAAATATTAAAATCGATGCAACGCATGACCGTATGTACATTCAATTAAATGGGGAAGACCATGAAGCAATTTCTGAAAGATTGAAAGATGTATTCGGTATTCATAAGTTTAACTTAGCGATGAAAGTACCATCAGAATTAGAAGATATTAAAAAGGGTGCATTAGCAGCTTTCTTACAAGTAAAAGATGATGTGAAAACATTTAAAATTACAGTGCACCGTTCTGATAAGCGCTTCCCAATGAAGACGATGGAGTTACTTCCAGAAATCGGTGGACACATTTTAGAAAATACAGAGGATATCACAGTAGATGTTCATAATCCAGATGTGAATGTACGTATAGAAATTCGCAGTGGTTACAGCTATATTATGTGTGGTGAGCATATGGGAGCTGGTGGTTTACCAGTTGGCGTTGGCGGAAAAGTAATGGTACTTCTTTCTGGTGGTATCGATAGCCCAGTAGCAACGTACTTAACGATGAAACGCGGCGTGTCTGTGGAAGCAGTTCATTTCCATAGCCCACCTTTCACAAGCGAGCGTGCAAAACAAAAAGTAATCGATTTAGCACAAGAGTTAACGAAGTACTGTAAACGTGTAACGCTTCACCTTGTTCCATTTACAGAAGTGCAAAAAACGATTAATAAAGAAATTCCATCTAGCTATTCAATGACAGTTATGCGCCGTATGATGATGCGTATTACAGAGCGTATCGCAGAGGAGCGTAATGCACTTGCAATCACGACTGGTGAAAGTCTTGGACAAGTAGCAAGCCAAACATTAGACAGTATGCATACAATTAACGAAGTAACAAACTATCCGGTTATTCGTCCACTTATTACGATGGATAAATTAGAAATTATTAAAATCGCTGGAGAAATTGGCACATATGATATTTCAATTCGTCCGTACGAAGATTGCTGTACAGTATTCACACCAGCAAGCCCAGCGACGAAGCCGAAGCGTGAAAAAGCGAATCGTTTTGAAGCGAAATACGATTTCACACCATTAATCGATGAAGCTGTAGCGAACAAAGAAACAATGGTATTACAAACGGTAGAAGTAGTGGCGGAAGAAGAAAAATTCGAAGAACTTTTCTAAAACCATAAATTACCATATCTAAAACGTGTATGAAGTCATGTTATTTATCACACTCTATACTCACAAGGAGGTGATATAACATGGCACGTAGCACAAATAAATTAGCGGTTCCTGGTGCTGAATCAGCATTAGACCAAATGAAATACGAAATCGCTCAAGAGTTTGGTGTTCAACTTGGAGCAGATGCAACAGCTCGCGCTAACGGTTCTGTTGGTGGCGAAATTACTAAACGTCTAGTTTCACTAGCTGAGCAACAATTAGGCGGTTACCAAAAATAATCCCATATAAGATGGCTTAGAAAGAGCGGGTTTTCCCGCTCTTTCTTTTTGTTGTTTGCACCGTTATACATTCATTTCGACATAGATATAAAAAATTTGTCAAAAGAAGAGGGTTCAAAATTAACTGAAAATTCTTTATTATATAAGGGAGGCATAGAAATGGAGGAGGATATTGTATGAAGAGAGAAGAATTGTTGGCGCCGCCGTCTTATAATTTAGTTTCTGAAATAGAGAAATATACAAGTGATAAAGAGAAGCTTGCTTTAATTTGGCAAGATGATAAAGGAAATAGACGAGAAGTTACATACGCTGAGTTAATGAAAGGTGCGAATAAAATTGGAAACGCTTTTATAAAGAGTGGTCTGCAAAAAGGGGACAAGCTCCTCATTATGATGCCACGTTTAATTGAAGCGTACATGACGTATATCGCTGCGATTAAAGCAGGATTTGTCGTAATTCCGAGTTCGGAAATGTTGCGCAAAAAGGATATAGAATATCGTATTGGGCACGGGGAAGTAAAAGCAATCGTAAGTTATGAGCCGTACATTGGGCAGTTTGATGATATAGAAGCGATGGAATCTCTTCAAAAATTCGTTCTGAGCGAGCAGTCAGTAGATGGATGGATTAATTTAAAAACAGCGTTAGAAACAGAAAGTGACCTGTTAGAAATGGCGAAGACAGATAAAGAAGATATGGTCTTTTTATCTTACACGTCAGGGACGACAGGAAATCCAAAAGGTGTTGTTCATACGCATGCATGGGCATATGCTCATTTACGTACGAGCGCTCCAAACTGGCTCGGAATTGAAGAGAATGATGTTGTGTGGGCGACAGCTAGTCCAGGTTGGCAAAAGTGGATTTGGAGCCCGTTTGTAGCAACTCTCGGTTCAGGTGCAACAGGATTTGTATACCACGGTAAGTTTGAACCGAAAACGTATTTAAACTTATTAGGTGATAATAAGGTGAATGTGCTTTGTTGTACGCCGACTGAGTATAGATTAATGGCAAAAGTAGAAGACTTAAGTGAGTACAATTTAGAAGCGTTACATAGCGCTGTATCCGCAGGTGAGCCGTTAAATAGAGAAGTCATTGAAACGTTCCAAAAGCACTTTAATATTACAGTAAGAGACGGCTATGGGCAAACGGAAAACACATTACTTGTTGGTGTAATGAAAGGAATGGATATTAGACCAGGATCAATGGGAAAACCAACGCCAGGCAACCACGTTGATATTGTAGATGAGGAAGGTATTCCGGTAAAGGTAGGAGAAGTTGGTGATATTGCAGTTCACATTGAAACACCAGCCCTCTTTAAACAATATTATAAAGACGGTGAGCGCACAGCGATGCAATTCCGCGGTGATTATTATATTACCGGTGATAAAGCGAAGAAAGATGAAGAAGGCTATTTCTGGTTTGAAGGGCGCGGTGATGATATTATTATTAGCTCTGGTTATACAATTGGGCCGTTTGAAGTAGAAGATGCGCTCGTAAAACATCCTTATGTAAGAGAGTGTGCGGTTGTCGCAAGCCCTGATGAAATTCGCGGAAGTGTCGTGAAGGCATTTATCGTATTAAGAGAGAATATAGACAAGAACGAAGAAACATTAATTCCAGTACTCCAACAACACGTCAAAGAACTCACTGCACCATATAAATACCCTCGCAAAATTGAATTTGTAGATGAACTACCAAAAACGATTTCCGGAAAAATTCGCCGTATTGAACTTAGAAAACAAGAGATGGAGATTCCGTCAAAATAATTTTGAAAACAGTGAAGGAAATAGTTGAATGAAATGTCAAACAATGATAAAATAAAAACGAACACAAGTTCGATTTTATAAACTTAAAAAAGAGGTGTCCGTATGATTTTAGGTATTAATCCGTACTTAGTTTTAGATGGTAGTGGGCAAGAGGCTGTACAGTTTTATAAAGAGGCGTTAGACGCAAAAGTAGAAGTCATGCAAACTTTTGGTGACATGCCTGAAAATCCAGAATACCCGATTCCAGCTGAAGCAAAAGAGCGCGTTTTACATGCTACTTTAAAAGTTGGTAATACGGACCTTATGATTTCTGATACATTCCCAGGTCAAGGGCATGCAATCGGATCTCAAGTAACAATTGCAATTCAAATTAGTAATGCAGAAAAAGCGAAAGAAGTATTCGAAAAGTTACAAGAAGGTGGAGAAGTTATTATGCCACTTCAAGAAACGTTCTGGAGCCCAGCATACGGACAACTAAAAGATAAATTTAGCATTGAATGGCAAATTACAACGTCTACTACTGAACAAAATTAATTTTTGGAAAAGCACCATTTTTAATCGAAATGGTGCTTTTTTTATACGCTCTAATTTCGTAGACTAAAGGGAAAAGGGGGATGAGCATATGGGAGAAATTTGGTATGGCGGCACCATTTACACGATGCGAGAAGAGAATGAAAAAGTAGAAGCTATTTATGTTGAAAAGGGCATAATCGTTGATGCCGGGAGTAAGGAAGAACTAGAAAGCAAATATTCAGACGTGAAGTTGTGCGACTTAAAAGGGAAAACGATGATTCCAGGTCTCGTTGATAGTCATATGCATCTTATTGGTCATGGAGAGAGATTACTCCGTTTAGATTTATCAAACTGTACATCTTATAGCGAAGTGCTGACTCTCGTGCGGGAGCGAGTGGAAGAAGCTCCAAAGGGCTCTTGGATTATTGGAGAAGGCTGGAATGAAAATAACTTTACAGATACAAAACAAGTTCACGTACGTGATTTAGATGAAATTTCTACAGAACATCCAATTTTATTAAAGCGGGTTTGTCGCCACGTTACATGGGTGAACTCATACATATTGCAAGAAGCGAACATAACAGAAATGACGCAAGACCCGAAAGGCGGGAAAATTGGCCGGGACGCATTGAATAATGTAACAGGGCTTTTATATGAACAAGGACAAGAACTAATAAAACATGTTCAGCCTGAAATTGATGAAGCCTACTTACAAAGAGCTCTGCAAACAGCGATTAAAGATTGCTGGCAATACGGACTCGTCGGTGGGCATACGGAAGATTTAAATTATTACGGTGGTTTTAGAAAAACGCATAATGCGTTTTCTCATGTTATAAAAGAAATGCCATTTAAAGCACATTTGCTCGTTCACCATGAAGTAGCACATGAACGAAAAGAATATGAAAATGAGCATTATATTGAATTTGGAGCGATGAAAATTTTTTCTGATGGCTCTTTTGGCGGAAGAACAGCTTTATTAAGTGAACCGTATGAAGATGTGCAGGAAACAAATGGAGTTGCAATCTTCTCACGTGAAGAGCTTGCGGAGTTAGTGAAAAAAGCACGTGATTTCCATATGCCAGTTGCGATTCATACAATCGGTGATTTATCGCTTGAATATGTCATTGATGCACTTGAATTATATCCACCAGCAGAAGGTTTTCGCGATCGTATTATTCATTGTCAGTTAGCTCGTGAAGAGTTGATTGAGAGAATGCAACACTTGCCGGCTATTATCGATATTCAGCCCGTCTTTGTGTCATCGGACTTCCCATCAGTCATTGAAAAACTAGGCGAGCATCGTCTTCGATATGCATATGCTTGGAAGACGTTACTGGAAGCGGGATTACACTGTAACGGTGGGTCTGACGCACCAATTGAACAAGTGAATCCATTTTTAGGCATATATAGCGCTGTTACACGCAGAAGTTTTATTGACGGTTTATGCTATATGCCAGAGGAAAGATTAACGGTATATGAGGCTGTCTCTTTATTTACGACAGGAAGTGCCTATGCAATTGGAAAAGAAGCGAAGAGAGGACAAATTACAAAAGGATATGAAGCGGACTTTACGATATTAGCCCGCAATATTTTTGAAATAGAAGCACAAGAAATAAAAGAATTACAAGCAGAAATGACTGTAATTGATGGGGAGATTGTTTATAGAAAAGATGTCTAAAAGTTTGAGGAAACGGCCTGAAAATACATTTTGGTGTTGCTTCCTCTTTTTAGATAGGTTGATGATATTGTTAATTTTTGTCGGTAAATTGATATATTCGAAAAATCGTTGATATATTTTGAGTTACGATAGATATATTTGAAAAATCGTTGATATAATTTCATATACTGTTGTCCTGTTCCAAAATATTTTGTGAAACAGCGTTAAGTTGCATGTGATAAATAAATAACCCTCGAATTATGGAAATCCCATAATTCGAGGGTTATTTGATTACTATAAAAACGTTCTCTGCACTTTTTCCCAGAAGGAATTGTTTTTCAATTTAACTGTTTTAATTTGTTTATCGCTTAAGCGTACAACAGCTTTTTCTACTTGCTTAATGCTAAGCGCTTCATTATCCAGACCGATAACAGGATAATCGTTACCGTCTGGTTTTAGTTTTAAAGTTAATGTACGTTCGTGATTTAAAATGAATGGTGAACCGAGCGTACGGTATGTGTTGTTATTTAATGATGCTAGTTCGCTTACTTGGAAGCACGGAATAAGTGGGTCAACAACCGCGCCATGTAATGATTTATTGTAAGCTGTACTTCCTGTTGGGGTAGAAACAACTAAACCGTCCCCTCTAAATGTTTCGAAATATAGATCATCAACGTGAACATCTACAACGAATGTTTTAATGATACTAGAACGTAATGAGAACTCATTTAAACAATAGAAAGATGTACTGTGATCTACATCTACCTGAATTGTTGGATATTTACGCACTTCAATTTCATTTTTTGTAATTTCTTGAAGGGCTGTATCAACGTGATCAATATGGAAATCGCAGTAGAAAGAAATCTCATCTTTCGTAGAAATCCCCGCGTATAAGCAATCTTCTCTAAAACCAGTTTTACGAACGGCTTGTAAGAAAGTTGCATCATCTCCAACACTGACGATAGCGTTTGCATTTTTTGGATGATCTAATATGGTAAATCCATTCTCTTCTAAAATACGATAGATTGGTTTCATTTTTTCAACGAGCGTTGCTTTGTCATCACCATAAAAGAAAAATAAATTGCGACGATCTGCCATTATGTATCCCTCCACTGCAGTTAAATTTTCTGTTCTTTGTGCTACATATCACCCAAATACATTTTTGAAGATATGTTCAAATAATATATTTCGATATAAAATGTCAAAATACCTTTTTATTTTTAGAAAAATTTTTATTTTCAATCTTACGAAACGCTGTTTAACGATGAATAAACTTGTCGATAATGGGTACGGAGTGAAAGGATGATACGTATGAAGTGGCTTGTAATTGGAATAATAATTCTTCTCCTTGTTATTTTGCTTATACTATTGTCGAAAATAAAGCTTAAAGTGACATTTTTATATTCAGAAATGGAAAAGCAATGTTTGTTTCAAGTGAAAATATGGATGATTCGATATACGTTTGATGTATTGGAAAGAATTGAAAAACAGCAGAAGAAAACAGGACAAAAAATTGAAAAAGCTGAAGAGGACGGCGGACTAGACAATAAAATTATGGCACAACTTGATAGCATTGGTGAACTGATAAAAAAGCTTCAAGAAGTTCATACTATCGTTAAAGATTTTCTCAAACGAGTGAAAATCAATGGTTGGAAATGGCATACGCAAATTGGAGCAGGCGACGCAGCTAGTACTGGAATTGTCACTGGATATGCATGGGGGACAAAAGGAATGGCTGCTGGAGTTGTGGGACAATATATGCATATTGTCGACGTACCAGAATTTGAAATCACCCCTGTTTTTCAAGGGAAAGGATTTGCATCAAGATGTGAGTTAACAGCATCTTTTCGTATATTTCGTGCTATAAAAACGGGTATAAAATTACTCACGTTTATGAGAAGACAAAGATCTGGTACGAATGAAAAATCAGTTCAAGCATAGGGGGGATATAAAGTGGACCATCCAATTCAAGGTTTAATGACAACCGCAATGCAGCATTTAAAACAAATGACTGATGTAAATACAATTGTTGGTGACCCAATTAAAGCGGCAGATGGAAGTGTAATTCTTACCGTTTCAAAAGTTAGTTTCGGATTCGCTGCTGGCGGAAGTGAATTTGGTAAAGTAGAACATTCAGGCCGTCATCCATTTGGCGGGGGAAGTGGTGGAGGAGTTTCTATTAATCCTGTTGCTTTTCTTGTAATAAATGGAGAAGGTGTAAAAGTGTTGCATTTAGATAAGCAAACACACGTCATCGATAAAATAATTGAATTAGCACCACAAGCTGTTGATAAAGTGAAGGAAATGATGGATAAACGAAAAGAAGACGATCCTGAATTTCAAATTTAATGAGTAAAGAAGCTAATCAATGGATTAGCTTCTTTAATTTTTTTGTAAATAAAGCGATTTTATTTGCATTATCGATAGGGACAAACTATCATTTACATTGTACATATTTTGTTTAAATAAGGGAGGATTTTCAAGTGGCAAACGTAACTTTTAAAGGTAACCCAATGACTTTAGTTGGAACAGAAGTTAAAGTTGGCGATCAAGCGCCAAAATTCCAAGTATTAGCAAATGACTTATCTCCAGTAAGTTTAGAAACATACAAAGGCGAAGTAAAATTAATTAGTGTTGTACCTTCAATCGATACAGGTGTGTGTGATGCACAAACACGTCGTTTTAACCAAGATGCAGCAGGTATTGAAAACGCGAAAGTATTAACAATTAGCGCTGACTTACCATTCGCTCAAAAACGCTGGTGTGCAGCAAACGGTTTAGAAAATGTTGTAACACTTTCTGACCACCGTGACCTTTCATTCGGTGAAGCTTACGGCTTAGTAATGAAAGAGCTTCGTTTACTTGCTCGTGCAGTATTCGTAGTAGATAGCAACGACAAAGTAGTTTACGCAGAATACGTAAGCGAAGGTACAAGCCATCCAAACTATGAAGCAGCATTAGAAGCAGCTAAAGCGGCAAAATAATGTGAAAGAAATGACCTCTTATAAAGAGGTCGTTTTTTCTCATGTATTGCTGCGTAATGGTACCAATATATGAGAAAAAACGTTATATCATATATAACTTAAAGGGGAGCTCTTTGCAGGAGGTCGCTTTTTCTTTTTGGAAAAAAACACTTTGTGGTATGATATAAGTTATGTGTAAAAGAGAGAAGGAGGAATGTACGTGAGTCAGACAGTAGAAACATTATTTTCTATTTTTGATTCTTCTGCGGTAGTTTTACGTAAAGAATTAGATGTAACATATTTAGAGGCGCTTGTAGAAACAGGTGATAACTTGTTTGAAGGAGCAATTTTACAAGAGGAATTATCCGAATCAGCAATTGAAAGGCTGATTCGTGAATATAGTACGTTTAATGAAGAAACATATAAAGGTGAAGAAATTCGTAAAGCATTTCAGTTAGCCATTTTAAAAGGAATGAAAGAAGGCGTACAAGCGAATCACGAAATGACGCCTGATGCAGTTGGAATGTTCATGAGCTACTTATTCCATAAATTTATGCAAGGGCAAAACGAAATTACTGTTTTAGATCCTGCAATTGGAACAGGTAACTTAATGACTACAGTATTTAATAGCGCCAAAGAAGGACTAGCAATGAGTGGATTTGGTGTAGAAGTGGATGAAGTGCTAATTAAACTTGCTTTAGTAAATGCAAATTTACAAAAGCATGCAATCGAATTCTTCCATCAAGATGGACTAGCGCCACTTTATATCGATCCGGTTGATGCAGTCGTTTCAGACTTACCGATTGGTTACTATCCAAATGAAATCGGTGCAAGTGAATATAAGCTAAAAGCAGATGAAGGAATGTCGTATGCCCATCACCTATTTATTGAACAAAGTGTGAAACATACGAAAGAAGGCGGGTACTTATTCTTCCTAGTACCAAACTTCATTTTTGAAAGTGATCAAGCACCAAAATTACATGCATTTATTAAAGAAACATGTTTTATTCAAGGGCTATTACAGCTACCTGTTTCCATGTTTAAAAACGAGAAAAATGCAAAAAGTATATTTGTTCTCCAAAAGAAAGGTCCTAGTGTAACAATGCCAAAACAGGCGTTATTAGTGGAGTTACCTAAATTCTCCAACATGAAGGCGATGGAAAACATTATGGATCAATTAAATACTTGGTTTGCAACCCATAAATAAGGCAAGGTATATGTAACAGGGTTAGTAATTCATGTAGTACAGTTTTATATGATATGTCATATTTTTAAATATATACTAGATTAAACTGAATTTTTTTGAAATCTGTAATATATATTTTTTCTTGGTGTTACAATTTTTTCACTTGAAATATATGTCGGACGATGTTTAAATTAAAATCGTGAGTATAAAATTCACTAATGATGAAACGTTTTCATATTTAGTGAATTTGATCAGATAAAATCGAGCGGTTTGTGGACATATCCACACAACTACCAAGAGAAAAAGGGGCGAAAGACTAGATGTCAAAAATCATCGCGATTAACGCAGGAAGCTCTTCCTTAAAATTCCAATTATTTGAAATGCCAAGTGAAACAGTATTAACAAAAGGTTTAGTGGAACGTATCGGTTTAGAAGATAGTATCTTCACTATTACTGTAGATGGCGAAAAACAAAAAGAAATTACAAATATTCCAGATCATGCAGTAGCAGTAAATATGCTTCTAAAAAAATTAACTGAAAACGGAATCGTTAAGTCTCTAGATGAGATTGGCGGTATCGGTCACCGTGTTGTTCACGGCGGCGAAAAATTTGCTGACTCTGTTTTAATTACTGATGAAGTATTAGCTGATATCGAAGAGTTAAGCGATTTAGCACCACTTCATAACCCAGCAAACCTTGTTGGTATTAAAGCATTCCAAGAAGTATTACCAAACGTACCAGCAGTAGCAGTATTCGATACAGCATTCCACCAAACAATGCCGGAATCTGCATTCTTATACAGCCTACCATATGAGTACTATGAAAAATTCGGTATCCGTAAATACGGTTTCCACGGAACTTCTCATAAATACGTAACTGAGCGTGCGGCTGAATTATTAGGTCGTCCACTTGAAAGCTTAAGCTTACTTTCTTGTCACTTAGGTAACGGTGCAAGTATCGCAGCAGTAGAAGGCGGTAAATCTATCGATACTTCTATGGGCTTCACTCCACTTGCTGGTGTAACAATGGGTACACGTTCTGGTAACCTTGACCCTGCGTTAATTCCATACATCATGGAAAAAACAGGCCAAACAGTAGAAGAAGTAGTTAACGTATTAAACAAGAAGAGTGGTATGTTAGGTCTTACTGGTTACTCTAGTGACCTACGTGACATCATTGCGAAAGAAGAAGAAGGCGACCACCGTGCGAAAGTAGCACTTGATGTATTCGTAAGCCGTATCCACAAATACATCGGTTCTTACACTGCTCGTATGAAAGGTGTAGACGCAATCATCTTCACAGCTGGTGTAGGTGAAAACAGTGCAATTATTCGTGAGCGCGTATTAGAAGGCCTTGAGTACATGGGCGTATACTTTGACGTAAAACGTAATAACGTATTTGGTGAAGAAGCATTCATCAGCTTCCCACACTCTCCAGTAAAAATTATCGTAATTCCAACTGACGAAGAAGTTATGATCGCTCGTGACGTACTACGTCTTGGAGATATTGGTTAATATACTATATGAAAAGAAAGACGAGATCCTATAGGATTTCGTCTTTTTTCTTTTGTATATAATTTAAAATTCCATCTGGATATAGTACTTTCTTCTTCTGAATGAATACTGTAACGGGAATCCATTTCGCATACGATACTGTTTGCTCATCTTGTATATTCATTTTTTCCATTTCATATAGTGATGTGTCTAATAAGCGTAAAGAATATAGCTGAATGATTTCATGACCAATTCCCTCATCTAGCTGAAAGATGTTTTCTAAGCAGCCTAAATAATTGGTGATTTCCACTTCTGTATGAAGCTCTTCTTTAAATTCACGAATAACGGTATGTGCTGATTTTTCACCAAGTTCAATTGAGCCGCCAAGAGGTCGGTAATACGTTTCATCGCCTGTATGATATTCTTGTACGAGAAGGCGACCTTGATGTGTAGCAAGACCAAAAGCCTTTGCACGTGGATACATATATAATCACTCCTTATTTCTTTTGTATAAGGATGATTATAAGGCAGTGTGTAATAAAAAGTATCGTGTATTTAAGCCTGCGGTCTAATCGTAATCCCATCAAATAAGTCATGCCAAAATGCTTCATTGTACTGGTATACATCCATAATAGGGCATTTTATAACGCAAATATTTTGTAATCCCCAATCTTCTTGGGCAACAGTTGGTACATCTGCAGGAAGTAGTAATAGGACAGAGAATTTATGTTTAACTATTTGAGATAAAATTTGTTCCAGAGATCGTGCTTCTTCGTATGTTCCTCCAGTTCGAATAAACAATATGGATTTTTCCATTTCAATTGTAGTTAGAAAACGAGTAATTCGATGCTCATAATTTAGCTTGATTTCTGAATAAGAAGGCCAAGAAGTTGGTGTGTTTACATCTGTTTTAAAGTCGTGACAGGAGTCGATTTCATATAGGTTGTCCCTTAGTCTTAATTTCGCATCATCATCCCAAAATGAGATAAAGGATAAGTTTTCGAAATGTAAAAAACGGTCAAATCGATTTTGTAATAATAAGTTCACGTTTCCTAATGAAGGGCTTAGCATAAAATCAATAACGCCAAAAAATGGTGATAATCCGAATTGATATAAGGCCCAAGCAGGCCAACAGTTTTGTCCTAAGCTGAATACGGCATTATATTCTTTTTTTATATTGGATAGATTCATGTGGTTCATCTCATCCTTTTTGTTAATATTTTATGCCATAAAAAAATGGTATGTGAATGAAGATAGACAAGCATATTTGCAAAGAAGAAGCAGAAATATGTTACAATAGAAAAAAATCGAACGAGGTGGTTGTTACGATGCGATCGAAGCGAGAACAAGCCATTTTAGACAATATAAAAGAATGGGAATCGCAATTAGTGGAGCAAGAAGCGACCGATTTTCAAAAAATCTTTGATAAATGGGTACATACGACAATTGCGAAATTGCCTGAGAAAAAACGAAAAGATTTCTTTACGAAAGCAGATGGATGGCTCTTTCATTTGCATGCATTGATTCAAAGTTCACAATCACAGCTAGATGCGCGTAATCGTATTTTAGGAACGTCGAGATTGTTTGATGAATCGATTGAGCAACTAGAAGATTTGAAAGCATTATCTATTGATCAGTTAACATACATAGCAGAGCAGCAAACAGCACGTCATCGTCTATATTCATTCGTACAAGGCGGAGCAACGGGTGCCGGAGGTTTATTATTATTAACGGCTGATTTTCCGGTTATGATTGCGTTAAATGTGAAAGCTGTCCAACTTATTGCAACATCATTTGGGCATGATGTGAACAAGCCTTATGAAATGATGCTTGCATTAAAGGTATTTCATGCGTCATTACTACCAGGAAGACTTCAGCAATACGCATGGTACAATTTATTGCAAGAGCTAGAGCAAGAAGATTCGTTCTTCTACGAAGGAGACGAAGCGGTGTTACAACCAGCTTCTACTGAAGTTGTGTTAAAACAAATTTTGAAAACATTTTCGATTTATGCTCTTCGTCGTAAATTATTCCAAGGTATTCCGGTAATTGGAATGGCAATCGGGTCTACAGTGAACTATCGTTTAACAAGAAACGTTACTGAATTTGCAAATAGATTTTATCAAGTGCGCCACATAGTTGAAAAAGAAAAGAGAGCATAAAAAAAGCGAGAGGCCGAAGCCTTTCGCTTTTTTAATTTGTTGCATGTTTTTTTGGCATTGGAACAGATACTGGTTGCTTTTCTGCTGTTTTTTCTGCTTTTGGATAATAAATTAAATCCAATGTTTTTGCCTGTACGGCAATCGAAAGAATAGTGAAAGCAATTTCTGTCCAATTTAAATAATATAATGAAAGCGCAAGAACAATCGCGTCAAAGACGAAGAAAATTTGCCCAATTGTAAAGCGAGTTCGTTTACTTAATACAATTGTTAAAATATCGTCTCCACCGGTTGCACCGCCAAATCGCAATATAAAACCGAGTCCAATACCAGCTAACGCACCGCCAACTATTGCAGCTACAAATAAATTATTTGATAAATCTACCGTAAATGGAGAATAATTTTCCATAAGAGAATAAAATACTCCGAATGAAATCGAACCTAGGAATGAATAACCAACCATTTTTCTACCTAAAAATGAAGCACACAGTAAAATAATTGGGATATCCATAATTACAGTTGAAATAGATGGTGAAATATCATAAAAATTTTGGATGAATAGTGCAATACCTACAAAGCCACCTTCTGTTAAGTGGTTTTGGAAGTGAATGTGATATAGCGCTGCTGCTAAAATAAATGAACCGATTAAAACCATAAAAACTTCTTTAATAATTTGTCGACTTTGGATGTTCCTCATCGTTATTCCTTCTTTCCGTAGTTAGTAGTCCTTTTTGTGTTGTAAACTAACTACGAGCTCACATGTAGCTTCAGTTAGTTTACGAAAAAAACTAACTACGCTATATGTCGCTGAAGAAATAACGAATAATCCTCTCGTCCATCAATTCTCCCTACCTTCGTTTTAGTTTAAGTCTTAAAACGACTAAACAAAACGTGGAGTAGGATTCTTCATTTAGCAATCCTGCTCTTCTTTGTTTTGTTTAGCTAGTAACAATTAAGTCCTAAACAAAACGCTACGTGTAAGAAGAGTCTTTTTTTTGCCAAATTATCCTTCGGGCAATCATAATTTCCCCACTCTCGTATTTTTTTCGCTAGACTAAAGTATCTAAGCTGAAAAATACGCTACGTGTATGATTCGTCAATACGATGCCACATGCTCCTTCGAGCGATCATGATATCAAAATCCCTTCCTTCAAGATTTATATTATTATATCATACTTTCAAAAAATGTATGCGGATGGAAACCGACAATAAACGGAGGGAATCTACAAAAATTGTTATGTTTAAATATTTTTGTAGAAAAGCCTAAGTTATTTTGCAGAATTGGACAGTTTTTAACGGTTTGTCCAATAAGTAAGAAAGAGATGGTGTTTATTCAGTTGTATCTTTCTGGTCACCTTTATCTTTAAAAAACGCATCCCAGCTAATCACACTTAAAAAAGTTAAAGCAATAATAACGAAAGCGCGCATAAATTTTAGACCTCCTTTTGTACATAGTATATGAATCGTTCACTTTGGAATGTGTCATTTTTTTACAAGTCTTAACTATTATGAGAGTATATTAATATAGATAGATGAGAGGGAGAGTGAAGATATGCTAAAAGACATGTTCAAAAGAAAAGAATTAATATGTGTTTCATGTCAGAAAAAGATTCAATATGAAGAAGAGCTAGTTGCGTTTGTAAAGTTGCCGAAAGAAAGAAGTATATTAGTTGGTCCGTTTGATGTGTGTTTGGCGAAAACAGCACAAGAAATATATTGTAAATCGTGTTACGACAAAAAAGCATGACCCAAAGTAATTGAGGGGCATGCTTTTTTCATTGGTGTGCTTTCCCCTCAGATACATTTTGAGTGAGTCGATACCAAAGCCAAAGGTCATTAATGATGGAAGCGAGATCGGCAATTTCTGAATTAAGTTTGCAAGAAATTTCGAAGTTTTCTTCGTTATTTAAATGATGCTGTTTTGCATTAATAGAGTGCTCGAGTTCTTTTATACGATCAGGAATCTTTCCGCGAACTTGTTCCCATTTTAATAAAATAGCATGCTGTATTTTTTCGGGGATATTTTCCCAATCTTCTTGTAAATACGGAATTTCAATTCCTAGATGATCGTCGTATAAGAAATACTTTTCCATAGGTTCACCCCCGTTTTCCTGCTTATATTGTACATGAAAACAGAAAGAAGCTCGACGAAATTGTTTGAAAAAATTTGAAAATGACTCTTGATACATTTTGTGAAAGGTGTTAAAGTGTGTATTATTATAAAAGAAAATGAATATTTATTCTTTAGGGGGATGCAAAATGGAGAAGAAAAAAGTGGTATTAGCATATTCTGGAGGTCTTGATACTTCCGTTGCAATTAAATGGTTACAAGAGAAAAATTATGATATTATCGCGCTTTGTTTAGACTTAGGGGAAGGTAAAGACTTAGCATTCGTAAAAGAAAAGGCACTTTCAGTAGGTGCAATTAAATCATATATGATTGATGTTCAAGAGGAATTTGCAAATGAATATGCATTGATGGCTATGCAAGCACACACGTTATACGAAGGGAAATACCCTCTCGTTTCTGCATTATCTCGTCCACTTATCGCTAAGAAATTAGTAGAAATTGCAGAACAAGAAGGGGCGACTGCAGTTGCACACGGATGTACAGGGAAAGGGAATGATCAAGTTCGTTTTGAAATTTCTATTCAAGCGTTAAATCCTTACTTAGAAGTGATTGCGCCTGTACGTGAATGGAAATGGTCACGTGAAGAAGAAATTGCATATGCAAAAGAAAACGATGTTCCAATTCCTATTAATTTAGATAGCCCATTTTCAATCGATCAAAATTTATGGGGACGCAGCAACGAATGTGGAATTTTAGAAGATCCATGGGCAGCGCCGCCAGAAGATGCATATGAGATGACATTGGCATTAGAAGATACACCGAGTAAACCAGAGTTTGTAGAAATCGGCTTTGAAGCAGGCGTACCGACTACTTTAAATGGCACTGCATATTCACTTTCAGAATTAATTAAAACGTTAAATGCGCTTGCTGGAAAACATGGCGTTGGACGTATCGATCACGTAGAAAATCGTCTTGTTGGTATTAAATCGCGTGAAGTATACGAATGTCCAGCGGCAATGACGTTAATCACAGCACATAAAGAGCTGGAAGATTTAACGCACGTAAAAGAAGTAGCACATTTTAAACCGGTGATTGAGCAGAAAATAACAGAACTTATTTATAACGGTTTATGGTTCTCTCCTTTAAAACAAGCGCTTCATGCTTTCTTACAAGAAACGCAAAAGAATGTAACAGGTACAGTTCGTGTGAAATTATTTAAAGGCCATGCGATTGTAGAAGGACGTAAATCTGAGTACTCTTTATATGACGAAAAATTAGCAACATATACTGCTCAGGACGAATTTAATCATGATGCAGCAGTTGGATTCATTTCATTATTCGGTTTACCGACGAAAGTATACAGCCAAGTGAATCAAAAGAAGGTGGAAGCGTGAGCAAACTTTGGGGCGGACGTTTTACAGAAGAAGCGGAAGCGTGGGTTGAAGAGTTTGGAGCATCCATCTCCTTCGATCAACAATTAGTAAATCAAGATATAAAGGGAAGTATTGCACACGTAACGATGCTAGCAAAGCAAGGCATCGTTACGAAAGAAGAAGCCGAGAAAATCGAGGTAGGTCTTCAATATTTATTAGAAGAAGCGAAGCAAAATAAATTGCATTTTTCGGTCGAAGCGGAAGATATTCATTTAAACATTGAAAAAATGTTAATTGAACAAATTGGTGAAGTAGGAGGGAAACTTCATACAGGACGAAGCCGTAATGATCAAGTAGCGACTGATATGCATTTATATTTGAAAGAAAAAGTAGAACATATTATAAAAGCTACAAAACAATTGCAAACTGTTCTTGTTCATCAAGCAGAAAATAATATTGAAACCATTATGCCTGGTTATACGCATTTGCAGCGTGCGCAGCCAATTTCATTTGCTCATCATATTCTCGCTTACTTTTGGATGTTAGAGCGTGATGTGAATCGTTATGAAGATTCATTAAAGCGCATTAACATTTCACCATTAGGAGCAGGAGCATTAGCTGGGACAACATTCCCGATTGACCGAGAATATAGTGCGGAGCTTCTTGGATTTAATGGAATCTATGAAAATAGTTTAGATGCAGTAAGCGATCGTGATTTCATACTGGAGTTCCTAAGTAACTCATCTATGCTCATGATGCACTTATCACGCTTTTGCGAAGAACTTATTTTATGGAGTAGCCAAGAGTTTCAATTTATTGAAATGAGCGATCAATACGCAACGGGAAGCAGCATTATGCCACAAAAGAAAAATCCGGATATGGCGGAATTAATTCGTGGTAAAACAGGCAGAGTGTACGGTAATTTATTTAGTTTACTTACAGTAATGAAAGGATTACCGCTCGCTTACAATAAAGACTTACAAGAAGATAAAGAAGGAATGTTTGATACAGTAAAAACAGTAGAAGGATGCCTTCATATTATGGCAGGCATGCTAGAAACGATGACTGTCAACAAAGAAAAGATGGGGCAAGCTGTAACGCAAGATTTCTCAAACGCAACAGAAATTGCCGACTATTTAGCAAGTAAAGGACTCCCATTCCGTCAAGCTCATGAAATTGTTGGGAAGCTAGTGCTACACTGCACACAAAAAGGAATCTATTTAGTAGATGTACCACTTGTAACGTATAAAGAAATGAGCTCATTATTTGAAGAAGATTTGTATGAAGTTCTTTCACCATATGCAGCTGTAAAGCGTCGTAACAGTGCTGGCGGGACAGGGTTTGAGCAAATTGAAAAAGCTTTGGAGAAGGCGAAAGGATTAGTTGGAGAGTTTGTTGGAAGTTGATTTATAGGGCAGAAGGTACGCGAATCTTAGTAGAGAGAAGCGTACCTTTTTTGTGATTTTTATAACTTAAAGTTAATCATACTTATGTCGATCTTCCGTAATTCGAATATACTCAATATCCATCAAATCTCTAAGTAATGCACCATTACTTAGTTCCACACCATGTTTTTCTTTAAAATGTGTACGGATTGTATCTAACATTTCGAGCTCTTTCCCGTTCACATCTAAAATAATACGTTCAGAATCATTCATATAGCATCCTCCTTTTTTAACATATATATTTTGTCCGTCTATTTCTAAAAAATGTATGTTAACCTAAAGTTAGGAAATAAGAAAGGAATGGAAAATGAGACGTATTTATTTTATAGGGATAATTTTGTACACGCTAATTGTATTACTTGTTGCATTCCCAAATATCTTTTCATTTGAGGATGTAGAAACAGTACACGTTGGGATATTTATCTTTATTCTATTTGTAGTAGATTGCTGTATATCGATATGGCTTTCGAAAAGAAAACATGTACAAGATAAAAAAGAAATGGAACGGAAAAAGAGAAAACGTTCATTTTGGATGACGACGTATTGTTTTTCTTTAGTAATCGCCGCTGCCTTTTTAAGTGAGAATGTTCCGTTAGATAGATTAAATATTGGATTTGGAGCATTCGTATTTGCATACTATTTTTTCATGCACTTTCTTCCTTATATGAAAGAAAAGCGAGGGGAAGAGGAAGATCCGCTTGTAGAAGAAGCGAGAGAACGAGAGCATAAGAGAATAGAAGAAGATATACAGAAGCTCGGAGAACAAAAATGGTATTTGAAATCTAATATTATATATGTTCTTTGCTTTATCACGCCGCCAATCGGTTATTTGTATGTATTCTGCCTTCGTAAAAAAATGACAGAAGATGCAAAGCAAACGTACTTAACGGTTGCGACGATAATGATGGCACTATGGTCTTTGAAGTTCTTACCGCCATATGTGTTGGCGATCGTCATTGTTGTAGTGGTTTGTTTTGTGTTTATAGTGAAGTATGTGAAATGAAAAAACACCAAGCCCATGTGGACTTGATGTTTTATTTATGAATTAAAGATCACCTTGCTCCTCATCACCACGAACAACAAGGACATCGCATTTCGCATAGCGAATAATATGTTCAGAGACGCTACCAATTAGGAAACGCTCAACAGCATTTAAACCAGTTGCACCACACATAATTAAATCTACTTTATGATTTGGAGCGATTTCTTTTGAAATTTTAGATTTAGGATTACCAAATTCTAATACAGTTTCAATTTTTTCAAGGCCAGCTTCAAGCGCAGTTTTTTTGTAGTCTTCTAATAAGTCTTCTGCAAATAGATTTGCACGTTCAGCAATTGCGCGGCTATAAGCTTCTACTGCTGAGTATGCTTTTACATCAACGATATGAGCAATTGTTAATGTTGCATTGTTGCGTTTTGCGACTTGAATTGCTTTTTTAAAAGCTCTTTCTGCTTCTTTAGAACCATCCACCGCGATTAAAATATTTGTATATGTATTATTCATAGTAAATTCCTCCCAATCATTTTTATTACCGTTTACAACTTTATTATAAAACAAACTTTGGTACTGTGCTTGCCAGAAACGTTACAGAATTTTGAAAACTTTGCTTTAATTCATTTTAGTTGTAATTGGGGCGAGAACTTGTTACATATGAAGTATAGCAATTTAAAAGGAGGCAGTTTTGTGAGACATGCGCTCATTACAGCCGGTACGAAAGGTTTAGGAAAGCAAGTAACAGAAAAGTTATTGGCTAAAGGATATTCAGTAACAGTAACATATCATAGCGATATAACTGCTATGGAAACGATGAAAGAAACATATAAAAATATGGAAGAGCGTCTACAATTCGTGCAAGCGGATGTCACGAAAAAGGAAGATTTACATAAAATAGTAGAAGAAGCGATAAGCCGTTTTGGTAAAATTGACTTTTTAATTAATAATGCTGGTCCATATGTATTTGAACGAAAAAAGTTAGTCGATTATGAAGAAGACGAATGGAATGAAATGATTCAGGGTAATTTAACAGCGGTGTTTCATTTGTTGAAACTTGTCGTTCCGGTTATGAGAAAACAGAACTTTGGCCGTATTATTAATTACGGATTCCAAGGGGCAGATAGCGCACCAGGATGGATTTATCGTTCAGCTTTTGCAGCAGCGAAAGTAGGACTTGTTTCATTAACGAAAACAATTGCTTACGAAGAAGCAGAATATGGTATTACTGCAAATATGGTATGTCCTGGTGATATTATTGGTGAAATGAAAGAAGCGACAATTCAAGAAGCACGTCAGTTGAAAGAATATAAAACACCAATTGGTAGATCTGGAACAGGTGAAGATATCGCAAGAACGATTTCGTTTTTATGTGAAGACGATTCCGATATGATTACCGGTACAATTATTGAAGTAACTGGTGCAGTAGATGTTATTCATAGACATCGATAGAGCGAAATAAGGTGAAGTTTTGAATAATTGGACAGTTTATCCTTTACGCTGAGAGGTGCGGATAATACTGTCCTTTAATGTAAGATTAAATCTATCGGAAAACTTGTATTATTTTTTGTCAAATATTGAGATGTTATGTTAAAATATAAGAGCGTAGAAAGCGCTTTAAAAAATGATTCAGGGGTCATTTCATAACTCAAGGGGGAACTAATAATGCGTATCGGTATTCCAACAGAAATTAAAAACAATGAAAACCGTGTGGCAATGACGCCAGCGGGAGCGGTACATTTAGTACAAAATGGTCATGAAGTTTTTGTTCAAAAAGGATCAGGTATAGGATCAGGCTTTACAGATGAAGAATACGTACAAGCTGGTGCGAAACTTGTTGAAACTGCTGAAGAAGCATGGAATCAAGATATGGTTATGAAGGTAAAAGAGCCAGTTGCAAGTGAATACGGCTATTTCCGCGAAGGGTTAATTTTATTCACATACTTACACTTAGCTCCAGAACCAGAATTAACGAAAGCATTAATTGATAACAAAGTTGTATCAATTGCATACGAAACAGTGCAATTAGACAATCGCTCTTTACCATTACTTGCACCTATGAGTGAAGTAGCTGGTCGTATGTCTGCACAAATCGGTGCACAATTCCTTGAGAAAAACAAAGGCGGTAAAGGTATTTTACTTGCAGGCGTTCCAGGGGTAAAACGCGGCAAAGTAACAATTATCGGCGGTGGTCAAGCTGGTACAAACGCAGCGAAGATTGCAGTAGGTTTAGGTGCAGATGTAACAATCATTGACTTAAGTGCAGAGCGTCTTCGTCAACTAGATGACATTTTCGGTAACCAAGTAAAAACGTTAATGTCTAATCCATACAACATTGCAGAAGCTGTAAAAGAATCTGACCTTGTTATTGGAGCGGTATTAATTCCAGGTGCGAAAGCGCCAAAACTTGTAACAGAAGAAATGATTCAATCAATGGAACCAGGTTCTGTCGTTGTAGATATCGCGATTGACCAAGGTGGTATTTTCGAAACAACTGACCGTATTACAACTCACGACAACCCAACTTACGAAAAACATGGCGTTGTTCATTATGCAGTTGCTAATATGCCAGGAGCAGTTCCACGTACATCAACTCTTGCATTAACAAACGTAACGGTACCATATGCAGTACAAATTGCGAACAAAGGCTACAAAGATGCTTGCTTAGGCAACACTGCATTATTAAAAGGTATTAACACATTAGACGGATATGTAACATTCGAAGCAGTTGCAGAAGCACACGGTTTACAATATGCTGATGCGAAAGAGCTTCTTGAAAAAGCTCCTGCTTTATCATAATTGAAATATATGTAGAGCCTTCCTTTTGTTAGGAGGGCTTTTATTTGAAATGTAAACATCGTATAATATGAATAAAAAGAAAAATGAATGGAAATAGGAGGGGCAACATGGGGTATATTTATGATATTTTGTCATTGGTTTTGCTTATAGCAGGAATTATTACAATGATTTTAGGTAAAAAGAAGAATGATCCGAAATTAAGAGGAATTGGTATTGGGATTGTAACTGCAGTACTTATTATTGGATTACCTGGTTTTGCAAAAGGTTATATGGATGGTGTGCTTTCTGCTGGACATAGTACATTTCCGATAGAATAAAAAAGAAGGTCTTTAGTTTTTCTTATAGTTAAGAAAGATTAGAGATCTTTTTTTGATTTTTAAATATGGGATGTTTTTTTCTTGTTAGTAAAAAGTCTCTTATGCTAATTTTAAGATAAGTGTATAAAGGGGAGAGATTCTATGGAAAAGATAAATTTAATAGAGCTAACAAAAGACATTCAAAATCAACATAAAAACTTCGTCGTTTCAAATGTAAATAATCATTGCTTACGAATCGCTGTATTTACTGGTGAATATGATTGGCACTATCATTCTAATTCGGATGAATTATTTATTGTGCTAGAGGGAGAACTACTGATCGATTTTGAAGATGGAGAAACGGCGGTTTTAAAGCCGAATGATTCTATTTTAATTCCAGCATGCACGATTCATAGAATGAGAGCATTCAAGAGAACGGTAAATCTTTGTTTTGAAAATATAGAGGCTGATACGATTAAAGTGGAGCAATTATGAAAAAATTATCTGTAGCCGAGTATAGAAAAATCCTTCCGATTTTAGAAGGTCATACAAGGACAACAACCTTTGCTCATGCGGTATGTGATCAAATGATAGATGGTGAAGTTTTTACAAACGAGAAGTTAACAGCAGGACTAATTCGTACAGCTAACGGTATCTATTATTTATTTGGTCATACTGATGATCAAAATTATAACGAATATTTATTTGCGTATTTAAAAACGGCTATTGAAAAAACAGAGAAGAGATTTACATTGTTCACTTCGAGTGAAGCGTGGGAAATGATGATTGAAGAGCGTTTTAGTAATGCACTTCGGAACATCCCGCGAATGAAATTTCAACGAGAAATTTTTGAAGAGAGAAAACGAGATTCAAACAAAAATACATATGAAGTGAAGCGTATTAATAAAAGTGATATAGAACGAAGCAATGAATTTACAGAGGAGTATTATAAAGAATATTGGGGATCAAAAGAGCTATTTTTGAACGGTGGTTTCGGATTTTGTATAGAACAAGATGGGATAATTGTAGCTGAATGTGTTTCGATATTTAACGGGAGTGGATTTGCTGAAATTGATATTGCGACGCATAAAGCATATCAAGGGAAAGGATTAGCCCAAGCTGTTGCAACACGGTTCATTGAACATTGCATGCAAAATGATATTACACCGTGCTGGGATTGTTATGTAGACAATATTCCTTCGCGAAAATTAGCTAGTAAATTAAGTTTTTATAATCCAATAGAATATAGATTGTTTGTACGTAAGAAAACGGGGGAATAAAAATGAATGTGGAGTTAACAAGATTTAAAGTGAAACAAGGTAAAAGTCATCGTGTAGATGAATGGATGCAGCTTCTTAATGACAATATGAAAGAAGTGCTTTTGACACTAAACGACGAGAAGATGTACGTTGAGACAATTTTCCGGGAAATAAGAGATGGAGAAGAGTACTTATATTGGTATTCTGTGCAAGGAGAAGGCGGGACTCCTGTCGAAAATTCTCATCATGAAATTGATAAAAAGCACTTAGCGTTTTGGTATGAATGTATTGATGAAGAAGCACTGTCTGTTGATATGAAAACAGAAGTCGTTATGATTCAAGATGTTGTGAAGGACGCGATGAAATAATAGAATAGTATGTTGGAGAGAAGCGCATCAAAATAGGTGTGCTTTTTATTTTGAAAAAAATTATAGAAAAGCTGTATACATTTTATGCTCTCAAACGTTGAGTATATAGAAAGGAGAGCAGAATGAGCCATGATACGTTTGAAACATTATTAATAGAGAAGTCAAAAGCTGTGTTTAGATATTTAATTAAGATTGGGGCAGATAGAAAAGAAGCGGAAGATATTGTGCAAGATACGTTATATAAAGCTTTATTGCTTATGGAGGAAATACCGTTGGAACATTTAGCGCCGTGGCTCTTTAGAGTTGCGATCAATCAGCACCGAGATTTACATCGAAAAGAAAAAAGACTAAATCCCATTGCAATTGAATCTGTCGTTCTTATTGGTCAAAAGTCGTTAGATGAAGTGCTTTTAACAAGTGAACTACAATGTGAGGTACAAGAAATATTGGAGACGATGACGGAGGATTATCGTCATATTTTACTGTTGAAATATGAATATGAACTATCTTATAAGGAAATTGCCATTTTATTAAGTATGAAAGAAGAAACAGTGAAAACAAGTTTGTACCGTGCAAGAAATCAATTTAAAAAATTATATAGGAGGAGAAACGATGAGTCGGAAGGACTTTGATTTGAATATGGATGATAAGCAGATGAAGACTTTGATGAAGAGAGCGAAGAGGAAGCAGTTTTGGAGAAACCTAGTTATTTCAGTTGTTGTGACATTAGTCTTGATTATAGGTAGTATGAGTTTGTTAATTTATTTTAACGAGAAGAGTAAGCGAGAAATGGATCAGAGAGTATATTTAAGACAAAGTGTTCAAGGGCCTAATATTATTTTTAATGGACATACAAAACTAAGTATGGGAATAGCTAGCGGTACAATGATGTACAGTTCCTATAAAAATATTCAAGGACAACCAGTTAAATGGATTGATGAAATTTATGAGTATTCGATCTTTGGTTATAGTCAAATAAATTATAATGGAAATACAGGTTTAGAAGAAGAGAATATAAATAAACAATCAGAATTTGCTACAAGGCAAGATTATAATAGACAGACAATGCAAAGGGAAATGCGATTTTATTTACCTTTTGTAACGTATTTAAACTATGCGGATGATTTAGAGAGAATTAGTGAATTGCAGAATAAAGTTGCAGAGGTAGCACTATCTTTTGATAAGGCATATACAGCGGAAGAAGTAGTAAAAATGCTTCCTGAAGGAATACGACCTGTGTGGCTTTGGGTAGATACATATGATGAAACGAAAGCAGAGACGTATACTGGGCTAGCAGATCCTGAAACCGGAGCGGTGTTAAATGCAGAGGTATCAATGAACATTTTTGGTTTTGAGGGTAGTTATGCTGATAAGAAGGAAGACGAGTACAAGGATATTGAAGGGAACTCAATGGGGTTTCTTGAATCTATGAAATCTTTAAGTGAAAATAAAGGGGGGTTTCAAGAGTATTTTAGGACAAACTATAAAGAAATAAAAAACACGAAACCAAAAGACTTACCAATATACGGTGTAGTCGTAACCGGCAAAACAGAGGATTTACAAAGTTTACAAGGAGCACCGTATATTAAGGCTGCTGTTAGAGGTGTAACAGTTGAGAAATATTGATTACAAGAGATTAATGTGAATAATCAGAAAACTTATGTTATAATATGGGAAAAGGAGGTTCATATGAGGCAAATACATGGAGCAATTTATATTTACATAACAATGTTTTTCGTGGCGATATCCTATGGATTAGGGCACGTGTATTCGCATCCTATACTAACTTTTTTAAGCGGAGCATGTATGGCGTTTGCGATTCTTGTCCACCTTTTCTCAGTTTGGATCGTGAAATTTCAATTAAATATTAGTGAAATAGAAGAAGGCACTTTTTGAGTGGCCTTCTTTTTTTAGTAATATTGGCGAAGTCCTTGTAGTAATTTTTCAATTTCGTATTCAGTTTCTTTACATATAGACATTGTACGTAATCTGAAAAATAAGCTACGTAAGAAAGATTTTATATTTCCGTATAGAAACTCGTACGATTCAATATGTAGCATTGATTTTTGAACTTGTAATTGAGCTACTAAATCACGAAGGGCTAATATGAGTACTTCTTCCTTTAGACCATTTTGCAGCATTGCGACAATAGGATAAACGAGACGCTCATCTTCTTCGTATTTGTAATAGAGGGAATGAACACAAACTTTGTTTAATAAAGTTTGTAATATTTCTTCGTAATATAAAGTTTCCAGTTTAGGACTATTCACAAGCGCCTCAAATGTATCGGAAGCATGAGCGATACTATGTGCCCAGCCACGGTCTTGAACATATCCACGGAAATCATGTTCTTTGTTCATATATAGAATTAATTGATCTTTCACATTTAAAATATCAGTCTGTGATAAGAAATTATGATTTGTATCAGCATCAATAATGAGCGCAATTAATAATGTCGTAAATGCACGGGTAAATACAGCATCTTCGTCATCCGAATGAATTTTATACAATAAATATTTTTCACTCATGCTTTCTAATAATAGTTTCTTTAATTGCGTGTGTGAAATGTAGTCCTTTTTGATGAGATGAAAAAAAGTAGAGTAAATAAGTTTGTCTCTTAAATAGCTATCAGTAACACCGATATGCTCAAGCATATTGGAACTTAAGGAATCAATGTTAAGTGTTTTATTCAGTATGTAATTATTATTACGAATTTTTTCTAACTGTTGTTGTAACATATAAACCTCCTGTTTTAGAAAATTCTGTATTTTTATAATATAATAAGAGGAAGAAATAGACAATAAATAAGTGCTTTTGAATGGAGGGGCATTATGAAGAGAGCATTATTCTTTTTTATTAGTATTTTCTTTTTAGGAAGTTGTTCGATTTCGTATGTTACTTTTTCTAGTGAGAGCAAAAGTTGGACGGGGCAATATAAAGGATATATTAAGGATGACAGTGAAGATGGAATGTTTACGTTTCAGTATAAGGGCGGAGATGGAAATACAGAATTTAAAAATTTAGAGATTGCTATTAATGAAACCTTTCGTGCAATGACGCAAACTTCAGAAGTTCATAAAGGAGCAAGGATTGAAATGAAGTCTTCTTGTGTAAGTTGTGCGCCTCTATCTAAAGATGAACCGATAGAGGTTGTGATTAAATGGGATGATAAGTATGAGGAGAAGATGGTTTTAAATTTGAAATAGCCTAGAGTAAGGAGTTAAAAATGAATAGGCGTATGAAAAACTTTATGTTTTTAAGTGTATTTCTAATCATATTATCAGCGTGTGATATAAAACAAGTAGAGCAAGTAGCGGTAAAAAAAGTACCTGAAGAGGGGTATGTCATAGTAAGAAATGACACGGTGTTTTTTGTAGATGATAAAACGTTTAATACAAAAGTAGAATTGCAACATTATATGGAACAACAAATAAATAAAGAGCATCCATCACATATAGTTTTGAGCTTTAAAGATAAAGGCACATATAAACAGTTAAAAACAGGGGATAGAATAAAAGTATGGTTTTCTCAAATACTTGAAAGCTATCCAGCAAAAATGATTGTAGAGAAATTTGAAATAGTAGAGAAATAGAAAAAGGCAGCAATCACGCTGCCTTTTTATTATTTTACAAATTGTAATTCTTTCGGGAATTTCGTTAAAATTTCTGATCCGTCTTTTGTGATATAAATATCATCTTCAATACGAACGCCACCTACGTTTGGTACGTAAATACCGGGCTCGATTGTGAAGACCATACCTTCTTTTAATGGAGACTCGTTACCAGCTTTTACATCTGGATATTCGTGTACGCTAATTCCAAGTCCGTGACCAAGTCGGTGTGGGAAGAAGTCGCCGTAACCTGCATCTGTGATAACAGAACGAGCAGCATTGTCGATTGCACCAAGTGTAACACCTGGTTTACATGCTTCAACTGCTTGTAGTTGTCCAGCAAGTACAGTGTTATAAATGCGAGTTTGTTCTTCAGAAATTTCACCGAATGCTACTGTACGTGTAATGTCAGAGCAATAACCTTCAATGATTACGCCTAAATCAAATAGTACGAAATCGCCGCGTTTCATTTTGTTTGCACCTGGAATACCGTGTGGAAGAGCAGAGTTTGCACCTGCTAATACCATCGTATCAAATGACATTTTATGTATGCCTTTTGTTTTTAATTCGTGTTCAATAATTGCTAATACTTCTAGCTCGCTACGATTTTCTTTAATTGCATTTACACCAACTTCAACAGCGTAGTCCGCCATTTTAGTTGCTTCGCGTAAAATAGAAAGTTCTTTTTCATCTTTAATTAAGCGAAGTTCACGAACTTTTTCCTCAGCTGATTTGAAAGCTGCATTTGGGAACAGTTTTGTTAATTCTTCGTAGCGCTCTACGTTTAAATGTTCTTTTTCAATTGCAACTGCATTTGCATTGATGCCGCGGTCTTTAATTGCTTTTGCAATCATATCCCATGGTCTGTCAGTATCAGTAAATCCGATAATTTCATGTGCCCAGCCAGCGTTACGCGCTTGACCTTCTTCCATTTTAGGGCAAATTAAAATAGGTTCTTTTTCTTGGAATACAAACATACCAAGAAGTCTTTCGTGTGGTTCGCAGTGGAAGTTTGTCATGTAGAAAACGTTTGGTGTAGAAGTTAAGAACGCAGCTTCTACGTTTTTTTCTTTTAGCCATTGCATTAAATTTTCTAATCTAGCATTCATCGATTGGCACCCCCGAGATATTTAATTACAAATATAACTTTACATCGGAAGAAAGCGTTATGACAAGTAAATAGATGTTAGAAAAGACAGGGAATTGAAAAATCATGTAGAATAAAAAATGAGAATGTGAATAGGGGAGGAATGTAGAAATGAAAGTATCTTATCACGGGCATTCAGTTGTAAAGATTGAAACGAATGGAAAAGTGATTTTAATTGACCCGTTTTTAACCGGAAATCCGACAACGGATTTAAAGGCTGAAGATGTCAAAGTAGATGCAATTCTTTTATCGCATGGACATGTTGATCATGTTGGAGATACAGTAGAGCTTGCGAAGAAAAATAATGCAGTTGTTGTGGCACCATTTGAACTAGCGACATTTTTAAGTTGGCAAGGTGTAAATACACATCCGATGCATATTGGTGGTTCGCATGAATTTGACTTCGGAAAAGTGAAGTTTACACAAGCATTCCACGGTTCTAGTTATATTGATGAAGAAAATAAGACGATTACATATACAGGTATGCCAGCAGGTATTTTATTTACAGCAGAAGAGAAAACTGTATACCATGCAGGAGATACCGCTCTATTCTCTGATATGAAATTAATAGGGGAACTGAATAACATTGATATAGCGTTTTTACCAATTGGTGATAATTTCACAATGGGACCAGAAGATGCTGTTTTAGCAGCGAAATGGACTCAGGCGAAAACTGTTGTACCGATGCATTACAATACGTTCCCAGTAATTGAACAAGACCCATATCAATTTGTAGAAAAGCTACACAATTGTACAGGAAAAGTATTAGAAGCTGGAGAAAGTATTACACTATAGAAAAGAAACCCTTCATTTGAAAAGACAAGTGAAGGGTTTTTTACGTGTGTAGGACAGCTTTTAAAGGTTGTACTTGTTTTGATGATTTTTTTCTTTTTGGAAGTGGCTGTTCAGGTGTTTCATTCAATTCCATTGCAACTTTTTTTCCGTCTACGAAAGCTAAAAATACAGCACCTACAACTTCTAATAATTTTTTCATCATATATCCGCCCCTTTGTTTCATTTCTTGTCTTCATTGTATATGGAAGCGGCTGGACAAACTATCGAACGAGATGACAATACCATTACATTGTTGTAATAGAAGAAGTAGTGTCATGTAAGGCGTATTTTGTTATAAAAAAAATAGTACAGATATATAAAGAGAGAGTGTAACAGTTTTGAAAATATAGTATACTGAAAATACAACACATGAAGAATTTAGGGAAAAGAAAGTATGGTGAAACCATTTGGCTACCAAGCATAACCAAATTTTAGAACATATTAATAGCCTGCCAGTAGGGCATAAAATTTCTGTAAGGCAAATTGCAAAAGATTTGAGTGTAAGTGAAGGGACAGCTTACCGTGCAATTAAAGATGCAGAAAATAAAGGGTATGTTAGTACGATTGAACGTGTCGGAACCATTCGAATTGAACAAAAGAAGAAAGAAAATATTGAAAAGTTGACATATGCAGAAGTTGTTAACATTGTTGATGGCCAAGTACTTGGAGGCAGAGAAGGACTACATAAAACGTTAAATAAATTCGTAATCGGGGCAATGAAATTAGAAGCGATGATGCGCTATACAGAAGCTGGAAACTTACTTATTGTCGGTAACCGTACGAACGCGCATCAATTAGCGTTAGAAACTGGAGCCGCTGTATTAATTACGGGCGGATTTGATACGGAAGATCATGTGAAGAAATTAGCAGATGAATTAAAACTGCCGATTATTTCAAGTAGTTACGATACATTTACAGTTGCAACGTTAATTAACCGTGCGATTTACGATCAGCTGATTAAGAAAGAAATTGTACTCGTTGAAGATATTTTAACGCCAATTGAAGAAACGTTATATTTAAAACCAAATGATACAGTGCAGCAATGGCATGCGTATAACGAAGAGACGATGCACGGAAGATATCCGATTGTTGATGAAAATAAAAAGGTATTAGGTATTGTGACTTCTAAGGATATGATTGGTGTTGCGAAAGATACACCAATTGATAAAGTGATGACGAAACACCCTATTACGGTAAATGGAAAGATGTCTGTCGCAGCTGCAGCGCGTATGATGGTATGGGAAGGTATTGAATTACTTCCTGTTGTGGAAGATGGAAATAAATTGCAAGGTATCATTAGTCGTCAAGATGTACTTCAGGCATTACAGATGATTCAGCGTCAACCACAAGTTGGTGAAACGATTGATGATATTGTAACGAATCAATTTATGACGCCGAAAGAAGCAAAAAATGAGCATTTGTATCAATTTTCAGTGACACCACAAATGACGAATTCAATCGGAACATTATCTTACGGTGTATTTACAACAATTGTGACAGAAGCAACAAACCGTGTCATTCGTGCTCAGAAGAAGAGTGATTCAATTGTTGAGAACTTAACAATTTATTTTGTAAAGCCGGTACAGATTGATAATGTTGTATCCGTTCATCCGAAAGTATTAGAAATTGGCCGTAAATTTGGTAAGGTTGATGTAGAAGTACACCATGAAGGTAATGTTGTTGGAAAAGCATTACTTATGGTGCAATTGATTGATAAATAAAAAGATGGAACAAATCGTTTTGATTTGTTCCATCTTTTTTTATGTAGAGAGTGATTTATATAATGTTAAATGACAGAATATTAATTTATTTAGATGGTAGACTATGTTACAATTATATTGTAAGAAAATGGATTTTGAGGAGGCGGTATGCAATATGTCATCAGAAATAATCTTCTTTGGTGGTATCGCACTATTTTACTTTCTTGTAATGATACCGATCCAATATTTATATTTACAAGGTTTACATGAAAAAATGAAACGTACAGGATTATCTCAGCGAGAACTATATGAAAAAATGTCTTTTGAAGAGGAACAATTACATTTTCATGTGCAAGGCAACCTATTTAATATACCTTCTGCGTTTGTTGCATATATGATTTTAAAAAGTAGAGGACGTAAAAAAGCATCACAATGGTGATGCTTTTTTACGTTGCTTCATAAGCTTCTGCTTCTTTAACTGCTAGTGGAAAGAAATGTTTATATTGGCGAAATCCATTAAATGCACTCGCACTACCAAATAGAACGAATAAAACACCGACGATCATACGAGCGGTTGAAAGTTCTAAAAAGAATTGGTTTATCCCGAAGAATAAGACGAATGAACCGAGTGCCATTGCGGATTTTCCTGAGAGCCAACCTTTTTCCATTGGGCGGTTTGTACGAAAGTATTTTGTTTTGTAGAAGAGGTACAACATAAATGAGACGATAATACAGAAGACTAATACTGGCATAATGCACACTCCCATCGCTTTGTGAAAAATTATAGTGAAGAAAAAAGAAATATCTAAACTTTCTAATTTTTATTATAAAGCAATTGTTCGCATGTATGAAATACTTTCCGTTATAATGGAGGATAAAGTGAAGAAGTTGAATAAAAAGGAGATTATACATATGTATGAGCAAATTTTAAGAGCAATTAAAGAGTTTGATACAATTATTATTCATCGTCATGTGCGTCCAGATCCAGATGCATTAGGTTCACAGGGAGGTCTTGGTACAATTCTACAAGAATCGTTTCCAGAGAAAAATATTTATACGGTTGGGTACAATGAATCTTCACTAGAATATTTACGAGTAATGGATGATATTGAAGATAGTGTATATGAAAATGCACTTGTTATCGTATGTGATACTGCGAACCAAGAACGTGTTGACGATCAACGCTATGCAAAAGGGAAGATGTTAATTAAAATTGATCATCATCCGAATGAAGATCCGTACGGAGATATTACGTGGGTAGATACGACATCAAGTTCTACAAGTGAAATGATTTATGAGTTTTACAGTTATGGAAAAAATAAAGGATTACAGATAACGAAAGAAGCAGCTCGTCTTATTTTAGCTGGTATTGTTGGGGATACAGGTCGTTTCTTATTCCCGAATACAACAGCGAAAACACTTCGTTACGTGAGTGAGCTTGTTGATATGGATGTGAAATTCACAGATTTATACAATGAAATGTATAAGACGAAAGAAAAGATTGCTCGTTTAAACGGCTATATTTTACAAAACTTTACGATGGTAGAAGAAGGAGCAGCTTACATTAAATTAACGAAAGAAGTGTTAGAAAAGTTTGATGTACTTCCTTCTGAGGCATCCGGTGTTGTTGGAGCACTTGGTAATATTGATGGATTAAAGTCGTGGGTTCTATTTTTAGAGGAAGACGATGTGATTCGTGTTCGTCTTCGTTCAAAAGGACCAGTGATAAATAAATTAGCAATGCAATATAATGGCGGAGGGCATCCGATGGCTTCTGGTGCAAAAGCATCTTCTTGGGAAGAAGCGGATCGTCTTTTTGCTGATTTACGTGAGTTGTGTAGATAAGAGATTATATATGAAAACGAAAAGAAGGAGCGGCGCTAAAGCCCTCCTTCTTTATTTTTCTTTCTCTATCGTAATGCTAATTTCAAGCACTGTATCAAAAGATATCGTATCGACTTTGAAACGGTATAGCCGATCGTAATGTTTGTACGTTTTGTTTTCGATTACCTTTTTGAGTAGGTCTTTATTTTTTGCTATACTTTGAATGTTTTTCGTTAAAAGATGTTGGAGGTCATTATGGATAGACGTAGTCATATTTTCGAGTGTAAGGTTGTCTAAATCGTATTTTTCTCGATTTATAAGTTTTATTTTAATCTCTTGAATAGTTAAGAGTCGTTTATTTTCTGTATTCAATTTTTCTTGATCTTCGAGAAGGACGTGGAGCTTTGCTTCTTGTTTTTCTATAATTTCTCGTTGCTCTGCTATTTTACTAGCTTGTTCTTCTTGAAAAACACCGTATATGTACAAAAAAACAAACCAGCTTAACACGCCTCCAACAGCAGCACCAGCTAAAACTAAATACCATTTTTTTGCTGTATTGGCACTTGGTACTCTCATACATGTTCCTGCGTTAGCCATTTAATAATAGTAAGACCTGTTTGCATACCACCCGTTGCGAAAAAAATAAGGAGAATTTGTTTTACAATATCTTTCATATCTCCGCCAAAGAAACTTCTTTCAAAGCTATAAAAAGTATCAAATGTTCCGCCAATTGCTGCAACGAGTGCCCAAATTCTTAAATTTTGGGCGAATTGATTAATGTAAGTTAGAGTTGGTTTTCCGATAAGAAATGCACCAAATCCACCAATTAATGAACCACCAAGTATAACCCCAAAGGCAATAAAATAACTAATAATAAGCAGAGAGAAAAAAGTATGTTCTCTTACATCCATCGTCATTCCCCTTTCTTCTTCATATATATGGACAAAGTATAAGAAGTATGTTTTGATTTCCGCTTTCCTCATCACCTATAATAAAAGTAGTCAGATTGGTAAAGAGAGGGTACAACAGTGAAGTTTGTGCATTTACAATGTCAAACCGTTTTTAGTTTATTAAAAAGTGCTTGTAAAATTGATGAGCTTGTAGTCAGGGCGAAAGAACTTGGTTTCTCGTCACTCGCTATTACGGACGAAAATGTTATGTATGGCGTTATTCCGTTTTATAAAGCATGTAAGAAACATGGTATACAGCCTATTATCGGCTTAACAGCTTCTATTTTTAGTGAAGAAGAGGAAAAATCTTATCCGCTTGTTTTACTTGCTGAAAATGAAATGGGCTATCAAAATTTATTAAAGATTTCTAGTAGCATTATGACGAAGTCAAAAGAAGGTATTCCGAAAAAGTGGCTTGCCCATTATGCGAAAGGATTAATTGCTATTTCACCAGGTAAAGATGGGGAAATTGAACAATTATTATTAGAAGACAAAGAGAGTCAAGCTGAAGAAGTAGCTCGCATGTACCAAAGTATGTTCGACAATTTTTATATGAGTTTGCAGCATCATGCGATTCAAGATGAACTGCTCCTGCAAGAGAAATTACCTGCATTTATGAGTAGGATAAATGTTCCAGTCGTTGCAACAAACGATGTACGCTACATCAATCAAAGTGACGCACTTGTTCATGAGTGCTTATTATCTGTTGAAAGTGGAACGAAAATGACTGATCCAGATAGACCAAGGTTGAAAACTGATCAATATTATTTAAAATCATCCGATGAAATGGAAGCACTATTTTCTCAAGTAGAAGAAGCGATTTATAACACAGTAGAAATTGCAGAACGTTGCAGAGTAGAAATACCGTTTCATATAAATCAATTACCGAAATTTCCTGTTCCAGCTAACGAGACGAATGATATGTATTTACGCCGCGTTTGTGAAGAAGGTTTGCAGAAACGATATGGTACGCCGAAAGAAGTACATATAAAGCGTCTGAATCATGAATTAAACGTTATTTCTAGTATGGGGTTTAGTGATTATTTCCTCATCGTGTGGGATTTTATGAAGTATGCGCATGAAAATCATATTTTAACAGGACCAGGACGTGGATCGGCAGCCGGCTCACTCGTTTCTTACGTATTAGAAATTACAGATATTGATCCGATTGAATACGATCTATTATTTGAAAGATTTTTAAACCCTGAACGTGTGACACTTCCAGATATTGATATCGATTTTCCCGATATAAGACGTGATGAGATGATTCGATATGTGAAAGATAAATATGGTCAGTTGCGTGTTGCACAAATTGTAACGTTCGGGACGCTTGCAGCGAAAGCGGCAATTAGAGATATTGCGCGTGTAATGGGGCTTCCACCGCGAGACATTGACATATTCTCAAAACTTATCCCATCAAAGCTTGGTATAACGTTAAAAGATGCATATGAGGAATCGCAATCACTCCGTGAGTTTATACAAGGGAATCTGTTACATGAGCGTGTGTTTGAAATTGCAAAACGCGTAGAAGGCTTACCACGTCATACGTCTATTCATGCAGCTGGCGTTATTATGAGCCAAGAGCCGTTAACTGGAAGTGTTGCAATACAAGAAGGGCATAACGATGTGTATGTTACGCAATACCCAGCTGATGCATTAGAAGAACTTGGTTTGTTAAAGATGGATTTTTTAGGATTACGTAATTTAACGTTACTTGAAAATATTATAAAGTTTATCGTGAAAAAGACGGGGACACAAATTGATTTAAGAAATTTACCACTTCAAGATGAAAAGACGTTCCAATTGTTAGGTAGAGGGGATACAACAGGTGTATTCCAGCTTGAATCAGGTGGTATGCGAAATGTACTTCGCGGGTTAAAACCGAATGAATTTGAAGATATTGTCGCTGTTAACTCGTTATATAGGCCAGGACCAATGGAACAAATTCCAACCTTTATTGAATCAAAGCACGGAAAAAGAAAAATTGAATATTTACATCCGGATTTAAAGCCGATTTTAGAAAGAACATACGGTGTAATTGTATACCAAGAACAAATTATGCAAATTGCGTCGAAGTTGGCGGGATTCTCGCTCGGAGAAGCAGATCTATTACGCCGTGCAGTGAGTAAAAAAAATCGTGATATTTTAGATCAGGAGCGTAAGCATTTTGTACAAGGCTGTTTACAAAATGGTTATGACGAGACATCCGCAGAGAAAATTTACGATTTAATTGTAAGATTTGCGAATTACGGTTTTAACCGAAGTCACGCTGTAGCCTACAGTATGATTGGATATCAGCTTGCTTACTTAAAAGCGAATTATACGCTGGAATTTATGACAGCATTATTATCAAGTGCAATTGGAAATGAAGATAAGATTGTGCAGTATATACGAGAAACAAAGCGGAAAGGTTTTCACGTTTTGCCACCGTCTCTTCAGAGAAGTGGTTACAATTTCCAAATAGAAGGTAATGCGATACGTTACAGCTTACTTTCAATTCGAAACATCGGAATGGCTACAGTGACAGCATTACTCGAAGAACGAGAGAAAAAAGTATTTGAAGATTTATTTGAATTTTGTCTTCGCATGCCATCAAAGTTTGTAACAGAGCGAAATTTAGAGGCGTTCGTCTGGTCTGGGTGTTTTGACGATTTTGGTGTTTCGAGAACAAATTTATGGAAAAGCCTTAAAGGAGCGTTAGAGTACGCAAATCTTGCACGTGATTTAGGAGATGCTGTTCCAAAATCAAAATACGTGCAAGGAGAAGAGCTCTCTTTTATTGAACAGTTAAATAAAGAGAAGGAAGCACTAGGTTTTTATTTATCAAGCTATCCGACAGCGCAGTATGTGAAGTTAGCGAAAGAATTAGAAATTCCATCTCTTGCTCAGGCAATGCGACATAAGAAAAAAGTACAAAGGGCTATCGTGTATATAACAAGCGTGAGAGTGATTCGTACGAAAAAGTTGCAAAAGATGGCGTTTATTACATTTTGTGATCAAAACGATGAAATGGAAGCAGTTCTTTTCCCTGAAACATATATACATTTCTCAGATAAGTTACAAGAAGGAGCAATTGTTTTAGTTGACGGCATGATTGAGCTTAGAAATCATAAGTTGCAATGGATTGTAAATGGACTATATCCGTTAGAAGAAATGGATGTGTATGAAGAAAAGAAAGATGCATCTGTTTACGTGAAATTGTCGTCTCAGTATGAGAAAAAGCTTTTAAATCAGGTTACTAAAATATTGTTTGACTATTCAGGTTTTGCGAAAGTACTAATTTATTATGAAAAGGAACATAAAATGGTACAATTGTCTCGAAGTTTATCGATTCATCCAAGTGAAGAATGTTTAGGAGCACTTCGTGAAATTGTCGGGGAAGAAAATGTAGTTGTGAAAATATAATGGACAATTTCCCTACACTTCGATTATTATAGTAGTAGTGTTCGTGGTCAGACCACTTGGAGAAATTGATATCAGCTAGAATAATTTGAGGAGAGTGGATAGTTTGTCAACACTTCGTGAAGAAGCACTTCACATGCATAAAGTGCATCAAGGAAAATTAGAAACTGTATCAAAAGTAAAAGTAGAAAATGCAAAAGATTTAAGTCTTGCATATTCTCCAGGGGTTGCAGAACCTTGTAAGGAAATTTATGACGATAAAAGTAAGGTATATGAATATACGATGAAGGGAAATATGGTAGCAGTTGTGACAGATGGAACGGCTGTACTTGGTCTTGGTAACATTGGACCTGAAGCATCTCTTCCAGTAATGGAAGGTAAAGCTGTATTATTCAAGAGCTTTGCTGGTGTAGATGCATTCCCAATTGCCTTAAATACAAACGATGTAGATAAAATTGTTGAAACTGTAAAATTAATGGAGCCAACTTTTGGCGGCGTTAACTTAGAGGATATCGCAGCACCAAACTGCTTCATTATTGAAGAACGTTTGAAAAAAGAAACAAATATTCCTATCTTCCATGATGATCAACACGGAACAGCTATCGTAACAGTAGCAGGTCTTGTGAACGCGCTAAAATTAGTTGGAAAGAAAATGTCTGACATTAAAGTTGTCGCAAATGGCGCAGGTGCAGCAGGTATTGCAATTATTAAACTTTTATATCGCTATGGTGTACGCGACATTATTATGTGTGACCGTAAAGGCGCAATCTATGATGGTCGTCCTACAGGGATGAATCCGGTGAAGGATGAAGTTGCAAAATATACAAATAAGAATCGTATCGAAGGTTCTTTAGCTGACGTTGTACAAGGTGCGGACGTATTCATTGGTGTATCTGCAGAAGGTGCATTAACAGAAGAGATGGTTCGTACAATGAATGACGATGCAATTATTTTTGCAATGGCGAATCCAGTTCCAGAAATTATGCCAGAATTGGCAAAAGCAGCGGGCGCAGCTGTTGTTGGAACGGGTCGTTCTGACTTCGCGAACCAAGTAAATAATGTACTAGCGTTCCCTGGTATTTTCCGTGGTGCACTTGACGTACATGCGACACAAATTAACGAAGAAATGAAGATGGCAGCTGTACAGGCTATTGCTGAGCTTGTAGCAGAAGATGAGTTGAATGCAGACTATATCATTCCGGCACCGTTTGACGCGCGTGTAGCGCCTCAAGTGGCAGCTTACGTTGCGAAAGCAGCAATGGAGACAGGAGTAGCTCGCCGTCAAGTAGATCCAAATGAGATTGCTGAGAAAACAAAACAATTAGCGCTGATTGGTAAAGAATAAGCGAGGAATTTCCATTGACATCATCAAATACAAAAGTATATCTCGAAATTGTAAAAAAAATCCGTTCCATTATGGAAGAAGATGGATTGGTGGCGGGGGATCGTTTGCCGTCTGAGCGTGAGTTAAGTTCACGTTTAAACGTAGGGCGTTCCTCTGTAAGAGAAGCATTGCGTGCTTTAGAACTGGTAGGATTGATTGAAACGAGACGTGGTGAAGGGACGTTTATTCGAAACTTTTACGATAACGGTCTTGTACAATTGATTGCGCCGTTCTTGCTGCAAGATGAGAAAACAATTCGTGATTTATTACAAACAAAACGATTGCTTGAGAAAGATATGATTCGAATTGTATGTAATTTGCCGAAAGAAACGTTTTCTAAAGTGCTAAGAAAATTAAATCAAGTGCTTGAAGAAAATGAAAACTCAATTCCGATGCTTCATCAAACGTTCTTTAAAACACTCATTGAACAAGTCGATAATTATTTACTATATCGCATTTGGATGATCGTAAATGATTACGTATCAACTCTTTCTTGTGAAGTTTCAGGAGATTCTATCGATATGTATAGAAAGCTTTATGCTACTTTGAAAGAAAAACAAGAAAATGATGCACTAAAAATTTACGATGAATTAGTAGAGAATATACAGTTTCACTCGTAATGTATAAAATTTGTCGAAATGACCATGACACGTTATGACAAACATTCTATCGCGTAGCGGTTAAAGTTAAACGTAAAGAGTGAGGTTATTAGACAGATTAAGAAGATAAGGCTAACATCAAACTTTGGTGTTAGCCCAATTTTCTTCTTGCGCTAACCTTAGCTCTCAATGAAGGGGGTCAAATTGTGCTAAGAGATTTATTCGTGAAAAAGAAAAAGTATGCTGCAATACCTTCAGAACAAGTACGAAAAGATGTACCGGATGGCGTTATGACAAAATGTCCGAAATGTAAAAAAATCATGTATACGAAAGAGCTTCTAAAAAATTTAAAAGTATGTGTGAATTGTGGATATCATCATCCTATGAATGCATGGGAACGTCTTGATAGTATATTGGACGAAGGGTCATTCTGTGAGTATGACAAAGAAATGGTTTCATTAAATCCACTCGAGTTTCCAGGATACGAAGAGAAACTAGAGAGCGATCGTAAGAAGACTAAATTGAACGAAGCGGTTGTAACTGGTGAAGGAACAATTGATGACATGCTTGTTGTTGTTGCAGTAATGGATTCTCGTTTTCGAATGGGCAGCATGGGCTCTGTTGTAGGAGAGAAAATTGCCCGTGCAGTTGAAAAAGCATACGACTTACAAGTTCCATTTATTATCTTTACTGCGTCGGGTGGTGCCCGTATGCAAGAAGGGATATTAAGTTTAATGCAAATGGCAAAAACAAGCGTAGCTTTGAAAAAGCATAGTAATGCAGGAGGGTTATTTATTTCTGTTATGACTCACCCAACGACGGGCGGGGTTTCAGCGAGTTTCGCTTCACTTGGTGATTACAATCTTGCAGAGCCAGGTGCACTTATCGGATTTGCTGGTAGACGTGTAATTGAACAAACAGTGCGTGAGAAACTACCGGAAGATTTCCAAACGGCAGAATTTTTATTAGAGCACGGTCAATTAGATGCGGTGGTGCATCGTGATGATATGAGAGAATCGCTCCGTAAGATTTTAGAAGTTCATCAAGGAGGGGAAATGGCTGTATGGCAGAGCTAGAATTTGAGAAACCAGTTGTTGAGCTAAGAAATAAGATTCGTGAACTGAAAGACTATACGAAAAACAGCCAGATGGACTTCAGTGAGGAGATTCGTATTTTGGAAGACAAGCTAGAAAAATTAGAGGAAGATATATACGGCAATATGAAAGTATGGGACCGTGTTCAAATTGCTCGTCATGCAGAACGACCGACAACGCTCGATTATATTGAGCACTTATTTACTAATTTTTTTGAATGTCATGGAGATCGCCTATTTGGCGACGATGCAGCGATTGTCGGCGGCATTGCGAAATATAAGGGGATGCCTGTAACTGTAATTGGGCACCAACGCGGAAAAGATACGAAAGAAAATATTCGTCGTAATTTTGGGATGCCTCATCCAGAAGGATATCGAAAAGCACTGCGTCTAATGAAACAAGCGGAAAAGTTTAATCGTCCTATTATTTGTTTCATCGATACGAAGGGAGCTTATCCTGGTAAAGCAGCTGAAGAACGTGGACAAAGTGAGGCGATTGCCCGTAATTTATTTGAAATGGCGGGTTTAACTGTCCCTGTTATTTGTATTGTTATCGGTGAAGGTGGTAGTGGTGGTGCGTTAGGTCTTGGAGTAGGAGATTACATTCATATGCTGGAAAATTCCACGTATTCTGTTATTACACCAGAGGGTGCGGCGGCAATTCTTTGGAAAGACGCTGGTAAAGCAAAAGAAGCTGCAGAAGCGATGAAAATTACAGCATTAGATTTGAAGGAATTAGGTGTAATTGACGAAATTATTCCAGAGGAAAAAGGTGGAGCGCATCGTAATATTTTAAAACAATCAGAAAATATAGATTTAATGCTTAAGAAAACTTTTGAACAATTAAGCGGAATTTCGAAAGATGAATTAATCGAAAAACGTTATGAAAAATATATGAAAATTGGGCAAGTTTCGTTTTCAAACGCTTCCATTGGGATAAAATAATAAAAGCGTGCGTTCCTCTTCGCGAATGCACGTTTTTATTATGAAAAGACACATCTTCTCCATTGTGTTTTTATATTTTTTCGTGTTATTTTATTATAAGGCAAATAATCTTTATGAGGTGAGTACAAATGAAACGTATTGGTGTATTAACAAGTGGTGGAGATTCACCTGGTATGAATGCTGCCATTCGTGCAGTTGTTCGTAAAGCGATTTTCCATGATATTGAAGTATATGGTATTTACCATGGATACGCGGGTTTAATTTCTGGTCATATTGAAAAATTAGAACTTGGTTCTGTTGGCGATATTATCCACCGTGGTGGTACGAAATTATATACAGCAAGATGTCCTGAGTTTAAAGATCCAGAAGTACGACTAAAAGGTATCGAGCAATTAAAGAAACACGGTATCGAAGGACTTGTTGTTATTGGTGGAGATGGCTCTTACCAAGGTGCTAAAAAATTAACTGAACAAGGATTCCCATGTGTTGGTGTACCAGGTACAATCGACAATGATATTCCTGGAACAGACTTCACAATTGGTTTCGATACAGCTTTAAATACTGTTATTGATGCAATTGATAAAATTCGTGACACAGCTACATCTCATGAACGTACATATGTTATCGAAGTAATGGGACGTCATGCTGGAGATATCGCATTATGGGCTGGTTTAGCTGATGGTGCCGAAACAATCTTAATTCCAGAAGAAGAGTATGACATGGAAGATGTTATTGCTCGTCTGAAGCGTGGTAGTGAACGTGGTAAAAAACACAGTATTATCATTGTGGCTGAAGGTGTTGGAAGTGCAATTGACATCGGTAAGCACATTGAAGAAGCAACAAACTTTGATACTCGTGTAACTGTATTAGGTCACGTACAACGTGGTGGATCACCAAGTGCACAAGACCGTGTATTAGCAAGTCGTCTTGGCGCAAGAGCAGTTGAATTATTAATTGCTGGTAGAGGTGGACGCTGTGTAGGTATTCAAGATAATAAACTTGTTGATCATGATATTATCGAAGCGTTAGCTCAAAAGCATACAATCGATAAAGATATGTATCAATTATCTAAAGAATTATCCATCTAATCGGCTTAATGTCGGATATTTGGGAACGGTTTCATAATTTTCGGAGGTGCAATATGCGTAAAACTAAAATTGTATGTACTATAGGTCCTGCTAGTGAAAGTATTGAGAAATTAGAACAATTAATCGAAGCGGGTATGAACGTTGCTCGTTTAAACTTCTCTCATGGTAGCCATGAAGAGCACGGCGCTCGTATTAAAAACATTCGTGAAGCTTCAAAGAAAACTGGTAAAACAGTTGGTATCTTACTTGATACAAAAGGTCCAGAAATCCGTACTCACGACTTCGTAGACGGACAAGCTGAGCTTGTAACAGGTGCAGAAGTAGTTCTTTCTACTGAGCAAGTATTAGGTACTGCAGAGAAGTTCTCTGTATCTTATGCTGGTCTTTATGACGATGTAGACCCAGGTTCTCGTATTCTAATCGATGACGGTCTTATCGAACTAGAAGTAATCGAAAAAGCTGACGGAAACATCCGTACAAAAGTTTTAAACAGCGGAACTGTAAAAAATAAAAAAGGTGTTAACGTACCAAACGTAAGCATTAAGCTTCCTGGTATCACTGAAAAAGACGTAAAAGATATCGTCTTCGGTATCGAGCAAAAAGTTGATTTCATCGCAGCTTCATTCGTACGTAAAGCATCTGACGTATTAGAAATCCGTGAATTATTAGAAGAGCATAACGCTCAATACATCCAAATTGTACCAAAAATCGAAAACCAAGAGGGTATCGATAACATCGATTCAATCTTAGAAGTTTCTGACGGTTTAATGGTAGCTCGTGGTGATATGGGTGTAGAAATTCCACCAGAAGAAGTACCATTAGTACAAAAACGTCTAATCAAAAAATGTAACGTGTTAGGTAAACCGGTTATTACTGCGACACAAATGTTAGATTCTATGCAACGTAACCCACGTCCAACTCGTGCGGAAGCAAGTGACGTAGCTAACGCAATCTTCGATGGTACAGATGCAATCATGCTTTCAGGTGAAACAGCTGCTGGTCAATACCCAGTAGAAGCAGTAACAATGATGGCTAACATTGCAGTACGTGTTGAAAAATCATTACAATATGAAGATATGTTCAAAAAACGTATTAAAGAGTTCACTCCAACAATTACAGATGCAATTAGCCAATCTGTTGCGCATACAGCACTTGCTCTTGATGTAGCTGCAATCGTAGCTCCAACAGAAAGTGGACATACTGCGAAAATGATCTCTAAATACCGTCCGAAATCTCCAATCGTAGCTGTAACATCTGACGAGCAAGTAGGACGTCGTCTTGCACTTGTTTGGGGTGTACAAGCATTTATGGCTGGAAAACGTGCAGCGTCTACTGACGAAATGTTAGATACTGCAATTCAAACAGGTATGGATGCAGGTCTAATTGGACTTGGAGACACTGTAGTAATCACTGCTGGTGTTCCAGTTGCTGAAACTGGTACAACAAACTTAATGAAAATCCATGTTGTTGGTGAAGAAGTTGCGAAAGGACAAGGAATCGGTCGTAAAGCTGCAAAAGGTAAAGTAGTTGTAGCGAAAACAGCTGCTGAAGCTGTAGCGAACGTAAACAAAGGTGATATCCTTGTTACAACAAGCACTGATAAAGATATGATTCCTGCAATCGAAAAAGCTGCTGCTCTAGTTGTAGAAGAAGGCGGTCTAACAAGCCATGCGGCTGTTGTAGGTGTATCAATCGGTATTCCTGTTATCGTTGGTGTAAACGGCGTAACAGCAACTTTAAAAAATGGCCAAGAAGTAACAGTTGATGCAGCACGCGGAATTGTTTATAATGGACATGCGGAAGTGCTATAAGTAACACGAAGAGAAGGATCGGAGTCCTTCTCTTTTTTTTTACACAAAAACGAGGTGGAATCAGCTTGAAACGCCTGGAATTACGTTTGAAAGCCGTTTGTTATGAGGTTCAATAGGGAAAGGTGTTTAGTTTCTGTGTAGCGTATACGGGCGCTCTGGGTTCGTTTAAAGTGATGAGTGAGAGGAGTGTAGAACTATGAAGTGGTTACTATTCTTGTTTATTTTAATACCGGCGATTGAGATTACAGTCTTAATTGGATCGAGTCATGTAATAGGTTTATGGTCTACGTTCGCTATGATTGTATTTACGGGTGTTGTAGGTGTCTATTTGGCGAAAAGACAAGGATTTAAAGTGCTTAGAGAGATTCAATCTAAGTTGAATAGAGGAGAAATGCCAGGAGGAGCGGTACTGGATGGTATTTTTATCTTTGTAGGAGGTATTCTTTTGGTACTTCCTGGATACGTAACGGATATAATAGGTTTGATCTTCGTTATCCCTATGACGAGGGCTTTGTTGAAGCCGTTTGTTATGAAGTGGATGGAATGGAAGTTTAGAAAGAGTTCTACTATTATTGTGCAGAAATAGTGCTTAGATTATAGCGATCTAAGCACTATTTTTTTGCCCGCAAAAGGATGAGAGATGGATGAAGTTCTGTTGATTAAAGTGTTGCTGTATCATGCCTTAAAATGTGGTGAATGCGAAGGAGTTAAGTGGAAATCAGACTGCTCATACAAGTCCGGTTGGTGAAAGTTAATAATCGGTGGTGGACAAAATCTTTACTGATCATAGTTTTGCCTTATTATATTTGCTATGTATTTTTCGATTGGATATGGAGGTAGTTCTTAATGAATGTGTTGTAGGGAAATTCATATGAATTCAAGCTGGTTTTTGTATATAAAAAGAATCAATTGGTATGGAAAAGTTAGATACGAACAGGAAAAATGTTAGTTTAAGTCTTATTTTATACCATTTTGCATATTTATTCATTTACATAAAAAGTAATAAATGTAAGTAATAATTATATAAAAAATAGAATAAATATGTAAAAATGCCTCGAAATATGCGTTTTTAATGCAAAAAACAAGAGTATTATCCTTTTTGTGGGAAATCCTCTTGTTGCATGTAATGAGTGTGAAAAATAAGTACAAGGAATAATCAGTGGGAAATTCCCACTGATTACATGTAAGTTTTTGTTGTATATGAATTAGAAACTATTATTTTGAAGGTGAGCCTTTAATATATTTCCACAAATCATGGAATACACGAGCTTTGTGCAATGTATTAAGTAGTACTAAGATGACTGGACCGATGATTAATCCTAAAAAGCCAAAAAGCTTAAAGCCGACAAATAGAGCAATCAGTGTTGCTAATGGATCAAGACCGATATTGGAGGAAAGTACTTTAGGTTCCATAATTTGTCTTTGGACAATCACGACGATGTATAAGATGAGAAGACCGATGGCGAAAGCAGTGTCGCCGGTGAAAAATACGTATATAACCCAAGGAACGAAGACGGCGCCTGTTCCTAAATACGGGAGTAAATCTACAACCCCTGTAATAATTGCGATAGTAATGGCGTATGGTACGCGTAATATTAAAAGTCCGATTAGTACAATAACAGTTGTCATAGATACGAGTGTAAGTTGCGCTTTAACAAAACCAAATAAAGCTTTTCTTAAATCGACAAAAATAGTTTTTCCATAGCCATGAACACGATTCGGCAAAAATTTTCTTACTTTCTGAGCAAGACGGTGCCAATCGTAACTAATGAAGAAAGTGGCTAATAAAACGAATACAAGGACAGTTAAAGTTGTTGGTAATGCACTAATGAAATTTGTTAACCCGCTTATAATAGCAGTTAAAAGTTCTTTCATTTGCGTCGTTGCTTCGGTTCCTAAGTTTTGAATGTTTTGTGTAATCGTATAGCGCTGTGGTTCACCAAGATGATTAAATTTAGAAATTAAATCATCATAGAGAGGCATAATATGATTAAGTGCAAATTGCTCTGCGAATTTAACGATATCCGGAAACTTTACTGTAACAAGTTGTAGTAAGTATGTTGTGGCAGATATTGCTTCCGTTACAAGATATGTAACGAGTCCGACGATAGCTCCGAATACGAGAATTAAGCTAACGAGTACTGCTAGTGCGCGAGGAAATTGTAGTTTTTGATTAAGGAAATTGACGACGGGATTAATCAAATAAGCAAATGCGAAAGCGATAATAAAAGGGTAGATAAGTCCTGACATATATAGTAATGCATAGAACCCGGCTACTGTTGCTACAATGACAAATATGAGTCGCAATATCATATATAGTAAGTTTCGGTTCAAAGATGTATACCTCCCATTCCAATTTTGATTATCCTAATTCGTTCAACTTATAACGAGTGTGCCCCGCTGATTAAAGTTTCACTTTACCCCGCATTAACGGGCAGTAAATCTCCTATCAAAAGTGCGGCTGGATCAAAGGAGTTAGATGGAGATAAACTGCCCGTAAAAGCCCGATTGGTGAAGGCTAATAATCAGTGGAAAATGCCCCACTGATTAAAGTTTCACTTTATGTTATAGTGGAATGATGGATTTTTCCTGCTTTTTCAGTACGTGAGTGACTGTAAAAGCTTGGTGTTGATGCTTCTACTATATGGTAAAAACTTCATTTTCTCTTCTTTTTATTTTACCTGTTTCTTATTAGAAAAGAAAGGAGAGACAATCGTTTTCAAAAATGTATACATGCTTAAATTTTTGATGATGAAAGTCTCATTTTAGCATTTTAAAATACATAAAAAATGAAGTGGTTATTGTTGAATATACATCGATATAGCATGTATAACGATAGGTTTAAAGGTATTTTTGTTTGGAAATGAGTTCATTATTTTCAGAAAGGAAGTGTAAACATGATTAGTCAGTCAACGTTATTTTTATTCATACTACTTATTATAGGACTTGTTGCTAAAAACCAATCGCTTACTGTAGCTATTGGTGTGTTATTTTTATTGAAATTTACGTTTCTAGGAGATAAAGTCTTTCCTTATCTACAAACGAAAGGGATTAACCTCGGTGTAACGGTTATTACAATAGCAGTACTCGTACCGATTGCGACGGGGGAAATAGGTTTTAAACAACTTGGAGAAGCGGCGAAATCGTATTATGCATGGATTGCTTTAGCTTCAGGGGTAGCGGTTGCTTTGTTAGCGAAAGGCGGCGTACAATTATTGACGACGGATCCTCATATTACAACTGCGCTCGTTTTCGGGACAATTATAGCGGTTGCTTTATTTAATGGAGTTGCTGTAGGTCCATTAATTGGGGCTGGAATTGCCTATGCAGTTATGAGTATTATACAGATGTTTAAATAAGGAATTTTATAGTAATATAAAATTTTTGAATTCTTTCTGTTCACAAAAGTCAGATAATTGTTTATAATAGGATTAGAAACTTTGAAAAGTTACATAACAGCAGAGACTTTACACCAGATAAAATAAAAACAACATAAAACAATTTTATAATGATATTGTTTTATGTTGTTTTTATCATAAAACTCTTCGGAATTAATTTTCCTCACTAACTTGTTGTTTTGAGCGTGAGGATTCGGGGAGACATTCACGCTCATGCTTTCCATGTAAACAATGGACAATAAGAGGGGAACATCGCAACAAATTTGCATGATCGTGCATTTTGCTTGCCTAAAGAGTGAACGGGCGTTCATAATTCAAAAGGGAAGCAAATAGATATAAGGAGCAAGGTTGGGAGAATTTTCAGGAAAAGGAGAGAATGTCATGACTGTTATTCGAGGTTTAGAAGGGGTAGTAGCAACAACATCATCTGTGAGCTCTATTATTGATGATACATTAACTTATGTTGGGTATAATATTGATGATTTAGCTGAGAATGCTACATTTGAAGAAGTAGTGTACTTATTATGGCATCGCAAGCTTCCTAATGAACAAGAACTAGCGAAATTTAAAGAGATTGTATCGGAATACTATAAAGTTCCAGGTGAGATTTTAACATATTTGAAACAAGTAGATTTAAAAATCGCACATCCGATGTCTGTTTTACGAACTGCAATTTCCATGCTATCATTATACGATGAGAGCGCTGAAATTATGGATGAAAACTCCAATTATTTGAAAGCGGTTAAATTGCAGGCTCAAGTGGGAACTTTAGTTGCTGCTTATGCAAGAATTCGTAAAGGTTTAGATGTTGTTGAGCCTAGAAACGATTTATCATTAGCTGCAAACTTCTTGTACATGTTAAATGATCGCGAGCCAAATGAAGTTGAAATTGAAGCTTTTGACAAGGCGCTTGTACTTCACGCAGATCATGAGTTAAACGCTTCTACATTTACTGCACGCGTTTGTGTAGCTACACTTTCAGATGTATATTCTGGTATTACAGCAGCAATCGGAGCGTTAAAAGGTCCTCTTCACGGCGGGGCAAACGAAAATGTAATGAAGATGCTAACTGAAATTGGCGAAGAAGAAAATGTTGAATCATATATTCATAATGCTCTTCAAAATAAAGTGAAAATCATGGGCTTTGGCCACCGTGTATATGAGCAGGGTGATCCGCGTGCAAAACATTTACGTGAAATGTCTAAGAGATTATGCGTGCTTTTAGGAGAAGACAAATGGTATAATATGTCTATCAAAATTGAAGACATTGTAACAAAAGAAAAAGGTCTTCCACCAAATGTTGATTTCTATTCAGCTTCTGTATACCATTGCTTAGGAATTGACCATGACTTATTTACACCTATTTTTGCAATTAGCCGTATGTCAGGCTGGTTAGCTCATATTCTAGAACAATATGAAAACAACCGTTTAATCCGTCCGCGTGCTGATTATAATGGACCAACACATCAAGTGTACGTTCCAATTGCACAACGATAAGCGAAAAACACTATTTTGATAGTGAAAATACGCTTTCAAAAGTCTGATTTTTTCGGGAAGACGTAATGATTAGAATATTTTAATTTAAATAACGGTTTGAACTGAGGGGTTATTCCCTCAGTTTCATACATATGAAATTTCAAACATGGGGGTTATCACATTGACGACAGGTGAAAAAATTACTGTAACTAATGGTGTTATGAATGTACCAAACAATCCGATTATTCCATTTATCGAAGGAGATGGAATTGGTCCTGATATTTGGGCAGCTGCATCTCGTGTACTAGAAGCAGCAGTTGAAAAAGCTTATGATGGTGAGAAGAAAATCGTTTGGAAAGAAGTGCTTGCAGGGGAAAAAGCATTCAACCAAACAGGCGAGTGGTTACCAGAAGAAACTTTAAATTTAATCCGTGAATATTTAATCGCGATTAAAGGTCCACTTACAACTCCAGTTGGCGGTGGTATTCGTTCTCTAAACGTAGCACTTCGTCAAGAATTAGATTTATATGTATGTCTACGTCCAGTTCGTTATTTTGATGGTGTTCCTTCACCTGTAAAACGTCCGGAAGATACTGATATGGTTATTTTCCGTGAGAATACAGAAGACATTTATGCTGGAATTGAATATGCACAAGGATCTCCAGAAGCAGAAAAAGTCCTTGCTTTCTTAAAAGAAGCAATGGGTGTTAATAAAATCCGCTTCCCAGAAACATCTGGTATTGGTATTAAACCAATCTCGGAAGAAGGGACAAAGCGTCTTGTTCGTGCTGCAATTCAATATGCAATTAACGAAAAACGTTCTTCTGTTACATTAGTTCATAAAGGAAACATTATGAAATTTACAGAAGGTGCTTTCAAAAACTGGGGTTACGAAGTAGCGGAACAAGAATTCGGCGATAAAGTATTTACTTGGGCTGAATATGACCGTATTGTTGAGAAAGATGGTAAAGATGCAGCGAATAAAGCGATGGCAGACGCTGAAGTGGCTGGGAAAATCATCGTAAAAGATTCTATTGCAGACATCTTCTTACAACAGATTTTAACTCGTCCACGTGAGTTCGATGTTGTTGCAACAATGAACTTAAACGGAGACTACATCTCTGATGCACTTGCTGCACAAGTAGGTGGAATTGGTATTGCACCTGGTGCAAACATTAACTATGTGACTGGACATGCTATCTTTGAAGCTACACATGGTACAGCTCCAAAATATGCAGGTTTAGACAAAGTAAACCCATCTTCAGTTCTTCTTTCTGGTGTATTATTATTAGAGCACTTAGGATGGAACGAAGCTGCGAAATTAGTAACTGATTCAGTTGAGAAAACAATTGCTTCAAAAGTAGTAACTTATGATTTCGCACGCTTAATGGAAGGTGCAACAGAAGTGAAATGTTCTGAGTTCGCTAATGAACTTATTAAAAACATGGATGTAGCGATAATCAAAAACGCATAATTAAAGCGGGGGGTAAATTATGACAATCAAACGCAAGAAAGTTTCAGTCATCGGTGCAGGATTTACAGGAGCAACAACAGCATTCTTATTAGCACAAAAAGAACTTGCAGATGTTGTATTAGTGGACATTCCACAACTGGAAAATCCAACAAAAGGGAAAGCGTTAGATATGTTAGAAGCGAGCCCAGTACAAGGTTTTGATGCTAACATTATTGGAACATCTGATTACGCAGATACTGCTGATTCTGACGTTGTCGTTATTACAGCAGGTATTGCACGTAAGCCTGGTATGAGCCGTGATGACTTAGTAGCAACAAACTCTAAAATTATGAAAAGTATTACGCGCGACATTGCAAAACATTCACCAAATGCGATTATTGTTGTATTAACAAATCCAGTTGATGCAATGACATATTCTGTATTTAAAGAAGCAGGATTCCCGAAAGAGCGTGTTATCGGTCAATCGGGCGTATTAGATACAGCTCGTTTCCGTACATTTATTGCACAAGAATTAAATCTTTCTGTGAAAGACATTACAGGATTTGTTCTTGGTGGACACGGTGACGATATGGTACCTCTTGTACGTTATTCTTATGCAGGTGGCATTCCGTTAGAAACGTTAATTCCGAAAGAGCGTTTAGAAGCAATCGTAGAACGTACCCGTAAAGGTGGCGGCGAGATTGTAGGCTTATTAGGAAACGGTAGTGCATATTACGCACCAGCTGCTTCTTTAGTTGAAATGACAGAAGCAATTTTAAAAGATCAACGCCGTGTATTACCAGCTATTGCGTACCTTGAAGGTGAATATGGTTATAGCGACCTTTACTTAGGCGTACCAGTAATTCTAGGTGGTAACGGAATTGAAAAAATTATTGAGTTAGAACTTCTTACAGATGAAAGAGAAGCGTTAGATCGCTCTGTAGAATCTGTACGTAATGTAATGAAGGTTCTTGTTTAATAATTAAATATAAGTAGAAAAAGATTCGGGGCCCCGAATCTTTTTCTACTATTTATTCAAATGTTTTTTTGAAATAATATGAAAACGCTATCATTTGGTGTATCCTATAATGAAACTATAGATTTATACTATACATTGCCCTCATCATAGTAAATTTCGGATCAGGTATCGCTATTAGTAGGATAATAAGGTGAAAAAATCGGAGGGGGTTGTAACATGTTAAAGAAAAAAGTTCAAATTGGTCGTAGAATGGATGAAATTACAGTAGGAGAGAAATTATCTATCACTGAAAAAATTGAGGATAAAGATTTGTTATTGTACTTAGGGTTAACGAATGATGCCAATCCATTATATATTCAGCATGATTACGCATCCCAAACTCCGTATGAAAAGCCGATTGTACCAAGCATTATGCTAACGGGAATGATTACAACGGCAGTTACGAAATATTTACCAGGTCCAGGCAGTCATATTACTAGGAAGGACCTTACGTTCGTGAAGCATGTTCATCATTATGAAACGTTACAAATCCATTTTGAAGTTGTGGCTGTTTCTGAGGAGGAACATACAATTGATATGCTTGTATCTGCTCATGATGAAAAAGGAGAAACGGTTGTAAAGGGTTCTTTAACAGTAACGCCGCCTTTTAAATCAGTTTCTATTATGGAAAAAGCATTAGATAATTTTTAAAGCATGAAAATATGAATAGCGCTAGCATACCTTACTATAAGGGGCTAGCGCTATTTTTAGTTGAAAAATCCTTCTTTAAACCCTTCGGCAAATTCTGAGCAACCTGTTTTAATCGTATCCCAGCTTTGTACGTTAAAAGTAAGGAAACATGTTACTACTAAAGTTAAAATAGGTAGTAATACTCGCATAATAGCCTCCTGAATTGTGCTTATTTATATATTTAAATTAATAATATATTTATTGGTAATTGAAGTCAATGAAAGGGGTGTTTTTAAGGTGAAGTGGAAGAGAGAAGACATTATTTTTGAAACGATAAGAGAAGCTGAAGTGTGGGCAGACGGGGTCGCGAATGAAATGTATGGAAGAGTATTTGATGGATATGAAACACTGGACTATAAAATAGCGTGTGCTCTTTCGTTTTTCCTAGCGCAGGAGAGGGGATTTATGGTTCATACGGAAAAATACTTTGAAAAAGGTAGGTTTATCTACCGAATTTGGATAGCGGAGAGGGAGAGAGAATGAAGTTTTAATTGCTTTTATTTTCGAAGTATTAGTAGAAACGAGCTCCATGTATAGACAATTATATTGAGAGGTACCTTGTTTTCTAGTATGATGAGAATAACGGGGAAAATACTAGGATGAAGAAGGTTTCAAGTCTATAACTTGGAGGAAAAGAATGAACAATCGTATTTTAGTAGTTGATGATGAGGAGTTTATCTTAACTTTAATTGAATTTAATCTACAACAAGCTGGGTTTGAGGTTATAACAGCGATGGATGGAGAAATGGCGCTTCAAAAAGCGACAACAGAACGCCCAGATTTAATTATATTAGATTTAATGCTTCCAAAAATGGATGGTATGGAAGTGTGTAAAGAATTACGATTGCAGCGTGTTATGACGCCGATTTTAATGTTAACAGCAAAAGATGATGAATTTGATAAGGTATTAGGTCTTGAACTTGGGGCGGATGATTATATGACGAAGCCATTTAGCCCAAGGGAAGTTGTTGCACGCGTGAAGGCGATTTTACGCCGTACGAAATTGCAACAGGAAGAACAAGTGAAAGAAGCGTCAGATGAAGAGAGTATCACACTTGCTGAACTTAAAATTTTGCCGGAATTTTATGAGGCTTATTTCCAAGGAAGAAAGCTTGAATTAACACCGAAAGAATTTGAACTACTTGTTTATCTTGCGAAAAATAAAAGTCGCGTGTTGACACGTGATCAATTATTAAGTGCTGTATGGAACTATGATTTTGCTGGTGATACACGAATTGTTGACGTTCATATTAGCCATTTGCGCGATAAAATTGAACAAAATACGAAAAAACCGACGTACATTAAAACGATACGTGGTTTAGGATATAAATTAGAGGAGCCAAAAGGGGATGAATAAATTTCGTTCCAGGCTTCTTTTTACATTTGTTTCTCTTATTGTTTTTATTTTAGTCGGACTAGGTTTATTACTGGAAACCGTGTTTGAAAACTACTATATAGATCATGCAAAAGAGAGAATGGTAAAAGAAACAGAGTACGTTGCGGTATTAGCAGAAGAACAGGGTTTTGATGAAGTTTTAAAAAATCCATATGTATTTGAAAAATTAGAAGAAAAAATACAGGCTTCTATTGCATTTGTAGATGAAAAAAAGAAAGTTCAATATAGCGGAGGAGAACAGTCTGCGTTTAGCCAAGGGATAATGAAAGAACTTTCTTCTGAAACAACGAAACAAAGAAACAAAGTCATTACGAAAGAAACAGATCAGAATAATGAATTTTACCATGCGGTATTCGTTCAAGATGTAGCAGGAAAACAAGGGTACATTTTGGTGAAAAGTACAATTGAGCCTTTGAAATCTGTTCATCAAAAAACGTGGGGATTATTAATTATCGGATTTGTTATCGCTTGTCTCGTAGTCGTATTTTTAGGTATGAAAATTACAGGGCAATATATTAGGCCGATTGAATCCGTTACGAAAGTTGCTATCGAATTAGCGAAGGGAAATTATAAAGCACGCGCTTATGAAAGTCATTCGGATGAAACGGGAATGCTGAGTAAAGCGATTAATATTTTAGCCCGTAATTTACAAGAGATGACACTTGAGCAAGAAATGCAACAAGATCGTCTGCATACGTTAATTGAAAATATGGGAAGCGGAATGATTTTAATAGACAGCCGCGGTTATATAAACCTTGTAAACCGTTCTTATAAGGAGACTTTCCACGTAACAGATGAAGAATATTTAGATCGTTTATATTATGAGTCGTTTCATCATACAGAAATTATAGAGCTCGTGGAAGAAATCTTTATGACAGAAGTGAAAGTGCGTAAACAAATGTTATTGCCGCTTGGAATTGAGCGAAAGCATTTCGAAGTATATGGAGCGCCGATTATCGGGACGAACCATGAATGGAAAGGGATTGTCCTTGTATTCCATGACATTACTGAGCTAAAGAAATTAGAACAAATGAGAAAAGACTTTTTAGCGAATGTGTCTCATGAACTAAAGACACCGATTACTTCTATTAAAGGTTTTTCAGAAACGCTCTTGGACGGTGCTATGGATAATAAAAAATTCTGCGAACATTTCTTGCACATTATTTTAAAAGAAAGTGAACGCATGCAAGGGTTAATTGAAGATTTATTAGATTTATCAAAGATTGAGCAACAAGGATTTAAATTGAGTATGGGGACCGTTGATATGAAGGGACTTCTTGAAGACATTCGTATGGTGCTTGATAACAAAGCAGGAGAAAAAGAAATCTCTTTACAAGTAAATGCGCTAAAAGGAGTCTCGGTCATTGGAGATCCAAGTCGTTTGAAGCAAATCTTTATTAATTTAATGAATAACGCAATCGTATATACGCCGGCTGGAGGCGTTGTTTCTGTAGAATTAGCAGAAGATAAATATAATGCTTATATAAAAGTATCGGATACGGGAATTGGTATTAGTAAAGATGAAATTCCGCGTATTTTTGAACGCTTTTACCGAGTGGATAAAGCGAGAAGTAGAAATACTGGTGGTACAGGCCTCGGATTATCGATTGTAAAGCATTTAGTTGAGGCACATCACGGTACGATTACAGTGGATAGTGAAGTTGGGGAAGGGACAACATTTACAGTTGTTTTACCAAAATCAGCAACTGAAAAATAGGATGAAGGATGTTTACAATATATTAACAATGGCTTAATTAAATATTAATAAAGGTCTGTTAATATAATACATGAAAACCCCTTCATCCAAGGAGTAATTTTGGACGAGAATAGTTATGCTGTTCTCGTCACTTCCCTTTTATGTTAGTAAACGTTTGTATATATGATAGAAAATAGCCGTTATTTTTCTTCTCTCTATTAGTCATGTTAATATAGAGAGAGGAAAGGAACGGTTTTTTTCTGTGAAAAAAATCATTTCAAATTTGTATGGGGAGGTTTCTGGTTTGGAAAAAAAGGTCGTATTAGTAGATGGTAACAATATCGCGTATCGTGCTTTCTTTGCACTACCGCTTTTAAATAACGACAAAGGTATACATACGAACGCAATTTACGGTTTTACAATGATGTTAATGAGAATATTAGAGGAAGAAAAACCAACGCATATGTTAGTAGCGTTTGATGCGGGGAAAACGACATTCCGTCATAAAACGTATAGTGAGTATAAAGGAGGACGTCAAAAGACTCCACCTGAATTATCAGAGCAATTCCCGTTTATTCGTGAGATGCTTGATGCATTCAACGTACCGCGTTATGAATTAGAAAATTATGAAGCGGATGACATTATGGGGACGTTAGCGAAAGAAGCGAGTGAACAAGGGTTTCATGTAAAAGTTATTTCAGGAGATAAAGACTTACTGCAACTTGTTTCAGATAATACACTCGTATGTATTCCTCGTAAAGGGATTACAGAAGTGGATGAATATACGAAAGAAGCTTTATTTGAGAAATATAGCTTGTCACCAAAGCAAATTATCGATATGAAAGGTTTAATGGGAGACCAGTCAGATAATATTCCAGGTGTACCAGGAGTTGGTGAAAAAACTGCGATTAAATTGTTAACACAGTTTGAAACGGTCGAGGCAGTGTATGAAAATATAGATCAAGTAAGCGGGAAGAAATTAAAAGAAAAGTTAGAAGCAAATAAAGACCAAGCTCTTATGAGTAAAGACCTTGCAACTATTATTACAGATGCGCCGATTACAGTGCACGTGGATGATATGGAGTATAAAGGGTATGAAGCAAGTGATGTCATTCCAATGTTCGAGAATTTAGGATTTACATCTCTTTTAAATAAATTAGGTGTTACGCCAGAAGAAACGGCTCCAGCTGAATTAGATGATATTACATTTGATATTGTGGAAGAAGTTACAGAAGAAATGCTAGGGCAAGATAGTGCACTTATTGTTGAAGTACAAGAAGATAACTATCATAAAGCGGACATTCAAGGTTTTGGTATTCAAAATGAAAATGGCTGTTACTTTATTCGAACAGACATCGCTCTTAAGTCAGACGCTTTTAAAGAGTGGCTTGCAGATGGAGAAATGAGAAAGTATACATTTGATGCGAAGCGCGCAATCGTTGCACTGAAATGGAACGGGATAGATATGCAAGGGATTGACTTTGATCTATTAATCGCTGCTTATTTACTTGACCCGGCTGATACGGATAAAGATTTCCGTACTGTAGCAAAAATGAAAGAAACACATGCTGTGAAATCTGATGAAGAAGTTTACGGAAAAGGTGCGAAGCGTGCTGTTCCAGAGCTAGAAGTAGTAGCGGAGCATGTAGCTCGTAAAGTGCACGTATTATATGATGTAAAGCAAACATTCGTTGAAGAGTTACAAAAAAATGAGCAATATGAACTGTTTACAGAGTTAGAATTACCGCTTGCGCGTGTATTAGCTGATATGGAAGTAAAAGGTGTAAAAGTTGATACGGAGCGTCTTCGTAATATGGGAGAAGAACTTGCAGGTAGATTAAAGGAAATGGAACAGGAAATTTATAAGCTTGCGGGAACAGAATTTAATATTAATTCACCGAAGCAGCTTGGTGTTATTCTGTTTGAAAACTTAAACTTACCAGTTATTAAAAAGACGAAAACAGGTTATTCTACGTCAGCTGATGTACTAGAAAAGCTTATGGATCGCCATGAAATTATTCCAAACATTTTACATTATCGTCAATTAGGGAAACTAAATTCAACTTATATTGAAGGTTTATTAAAAGTGGTACATGAAGATTCATCTAAAATTCATACTCGTTTCAATCAAGTATTAACGCAAACAGGTCGATTAAGTTCAACGGATCCGAACTTGCAAAATATCCCGATTCGATTAGAAGAAGGAAGAAAGATTCGTCAGGCATTTGTTCCATCAGAAGAAGGATGGATTATGTATGCGGCAGATTACTCACAAATTGAACTTCGCGTATTAGCTCATATTGCAAATGATAAAGGGCTAGTTGAAGCGTTCCAACATGACATGGATATTCATACGAAAACAGCGATGGATGTATTTGGTGTTGAAAAAGATGAAGTAACTTCGAATATGAGACGACAAGCGAAAGCTGTCAATTTCGGAATTGTATATGGTATTAGTGATTATGGTCTTTCACAAAACTTAGGAATTACAAGAAAAGCAGCAGCGGAATTTATTGAAAAGTATTTAGAAAGTTTCCCTGGTGTACAAGAATACATGAGTGACATCGTAAAAGATGCGAAACAAAAAGGGTATGTGGCTACATTATTAAATCGCCGCCGTTATATTCCGGAAATTACGAGTCGTAATTTCAATTTACGTAGCTTTGCTGAGCGTACGGCTATGAATACACCAATTCAAGGGACTGCAGCAGATATTATTAAAAAAGCGATGATTATTATGGCAGACCGTCTAGAAGAAGAAGGATTACAGGCGCGTCTACTTCTGCAAGTACACGATGAATTGATATTTGAAGCACCAAAAGAAGAAATTGAAAAATTAGAGAAGCTTGTACCTGAAGTAATGGAGCATGCGATTGAACTCGTGGTTCCGTTGAAAGTTGATTATTCTTACGGTCCAACTTGGTACGACGCAAAATAAGGAAGTGATGAAATGCCTGAATTACCAGAGGTTGAAAATGTTAGGCGGACGCTTGAAAATCTTGTAACAGGAAAAACGATTGAAGATGTCATTATTACTTATCCCAAAATAGTAAAACGACCGGATGATGCAGAAATCTTTAAAGAAATGCTAAGAGGCGAGAAGATTGAAAATATAAAGCGAAGAGGAAAGTTTTTGCTTTTATATGTAACGAATTATGTTATTGTTTCACATTTGCGTATGGAAGGTAAGTTTTTACTGCATCAAGAGGACGAGCCAATTGATAAGCATACACACGTCCGTTTCTTATTTACAGATGGAACTGAACTACATTATAAAGATGTGAGAAAGTTTGGTACGATGCATCTCTTTAAGAAAGGTGAAGAATTGAATCAAATGCCTCTTGCTGACTTAGGTCCGGAGCCGTTTGATGCTGAATTGACACCGCAGTATTTACAAGAAAGATTGCAAAAGACCAATCGTAAAATAAAAGTCGTATTATTAGACCAGCGTCTTTTAGTAGGGCTTGGAAATATATATGTAGATGAAGTTTTATTCCGTTCTCAAATTCATCCGGAACGAGAAGCTTCGTCTTTAACAGCAGAAGAAATTGAACGAATTTACGAGGCGACTGTTACAACGTTAGGTGAAGCAGTGAAGCGAGGCGGAAGTACAATTCGAACGTATATGAATTCGCAAGGGCAAATTGGCTCATTCCAAGAACTTCTAAATGTATACGGAAAAAAAGGAGAACCATGTGTGACTTGCGGTACGATATTAGAAAAAACAGTTGTTGGCGGAAGAGGAACGCATTACTGCCCGATTTGTCAGCCGAGAATATAGAAAAGAGATAACATCGGATAGGCATTTGTCATATACATACAGCAGGGCTATGTATAAGGGAGGAGCTTACCGATGTACCTTTATTTATCTCTTATTTTATTAGCTTTTACATTAAGCTTAGATAGCTGTAGTGTAGGGCTAACGTATGGTTTAAGAAGCGTAAGAATTCCACTAAGATCAATTATAATTATCGGAATGTGTTCAGCGGCTGTTATGCTTGTTTCAATGGGAATTGGACATATGATCGCGAAAATATTTTCACCTGTTATCGCAACGCGTATCGGTGGGCTTGTTCTTATTGGAATAGGAATTTGGGTATTATACCAATTTTTTCGAAGTGAGAAAAAAGAAGAACCAAAGCAAGAGGAGAAGGTTTGGAAATTAGAAATTGCTTCGCTCGGGCTAGTGATTCAAATTTTACGGAAACCGACTGTTGCAGATTTTGATAAATCAGGCACCATTTCTGCAGGAGAAGCGTTACTTCTTGGTATCGCTCTTTCTATAGATTCGTTCGGTGCTGGAATTGGTGCATCTTTATTAGGGTATGCGCCCGCTATGATGGCAATATTAGTTGCGGTTATGAGTTCTTTGTTTTTATTTATTGGAATGAAACTTGGAACGGTTTTATCAAATATGAAATGGTTACAAAAATTTACATTCCTGCCTGGGGTATTACTCATTATTATTGGAATTTGGAAAATGTAAGTATGGGCGTGGAACATTAGTTTCGCGCCTTTTATTATGAGGAGGATTATATGATGACAGTAGTAATTGGATTAACGGGAGGCATTGCAAGTGGAAAAAGTACAGTGTCTCAAATGTTTCGTGAACTGAGTATACCAGTTATTGATGCAGATATTATTGCGCGAGAAGTTGTAGAACGAGGAAAACCAGCATATAACAAAATTGTAGAAGTGTTTGGAACGGAAGTATTACAAAAAGATGGAGAACTGGATCGGCCGAAATTAGGAAGTGTCATTTTCTATAATGAAGAAAAACGATTGCAGTTAAATAAAATTGTTCATCCTGCAGTGCGTGAGGAAATGAATAGGCAAAAAGAAATGTACATAAAAGAAGGGGCACAAGCGGTTGTGTTGGATATTCCTCTTTTGTTTGAAAGTAAATTAACAAGTCTCGTTGATCGTGTTTTAGTTGTAGCAGTTACACCGAAAATACAATTAGAACGTTTAATGAAACGAAATAATTTTTCAGAAGAAGAAGCAAGAGCTCGTATTCAATCTCAAATGCCGTTAGAAGAAAAAGTGAAGAATGCAGATGAAGTGATAAATAATGATGGCACAATTATGGGAACGAAAACACAATTACAGGTGATTTTAAAGAATTGGAACATTATTGACTAAAAAATTGTGAAATTAATGAAAATGCTTAGTGACATATCCCCTTTTTGTGTTATACTATTATTGGGATTGGAGATAAATAGTATAACGCATTCAAGGGGGATAACATATTATGACTCGTGTGGCAATTAATGGATTTGGACGTATTGGGAGAATGGTATTTCGTCAGGCAATAAAAGAAAGCGCATTCGAAATTGTAGCAATCAATGCAAGCTATCCATCTGAAACGTTAGCACATTTAATTAAATATGATACAGTTCACGGCAAGTTTGACGGAACAGTAGAAGCATTTGAAGATTACTTATTAGTTGATGGGAAAATGATTCGCCTTTTAAACAACCGCGATCCAAAGGAATTGCCTTGGACAGATCTAGGTGTTGAAGTTGTAATTGAAGCAACTGGTAAATTTAATTCAAAAGAAAAAGCAATTCTACATGTTGAAGCTGGAGCGAAAAAAGTTATTTTAACAGCGCCTGGTAAAAATGAAGATGTAACAATTGTAGTTGGTGTGAACGAAGACCAATTAGATATTACAAAACATACTGTTATTTCAAATGCATCTTGCACAACAAACTGTTTAGCGCCTGTTGTTAAGGTGTTAGATGAGCAGTTTGGAATTGAAAACGGTTTAATGACAACTGTTCACGCTTATACAAATGACCAAAAAAATATTGATAACCCACATAAAGATTTAAGAAGAGCACGTGCTTGCGGACAATCAATCATTCCGACAACGACAGGTGCTGCGAAAGCGCTTGCAAAGGTTCTTCCGCACTTAAACGGAAAACTTCATGGTATGGCACTTCGTGTACCAACACCAAACGTGTCTCTTGTTGACTTAGTAGTAGATGTAAAACGTGATGTGACAGTTGAAGCTATTAATGAAGCATTCAAAACTGTTGCAAACGGTGCGTTAAAAGGCATTGTAGAATTCAGCGAAGAGCCTTTAGTATCTATTGACTTTAATACAAATACACACTCAGCTATTATTGATGGTTTATCTACAATGGTAATGGGTGATCGTAAAGTGAAAGTACTTGCTTGGTATGATAACGAGTGGGGCTACTCTCGTCGTGTTGTAGATCTTGTAACGTTAGTTGTTGACGAATTAGCGAAGCAAAAAAATGTGCAACATATTTAAGTGAATAAGGGAGAGGGCAAGTGAATATTTGCCCTCTTTTTTTTATTTTTTTCTGAAAAGGAAAAAAATTATAGGAGTATATTTTTGAAAGTGGACATACCACGAAACGTTGTGATTACTGTATTTGTGAATCGTTTATGTTTTTTAGGGAAAAGTAAAGAGGAAAATATGACAGAAAATCGAAAAAACTGTTGTTGCAAAATGAAAATAAACAAAGTATACTAACACTCGTAAACTTAAGAGCTGAGGTACGTAGTCACTACTTAAAGGGTTAGGACCTCTCTGGACTAACTTTCCCCCGTGGTAGTGGAGCAAGCCAAATTGCAAATTAGTTTTCAATTCGAACAGTTAGAATAAATTTACAAGGGGGAACTGTAGAATGGATACTATGGATACGATGGGTCGTCACGTAATCGCTGAACTTTGGGATTGCGATTTCGACAAGCTTAATGACATGCCGTATATTGAACAATTATTTGTGGATGCAGCACTGAGAGCTGGTGCTGAAGTGCGTGAGGTTGCTTTCCATAAATTTGCACCACAAGGTGTAAGTGGAGTAGTAATTATCTCGGAATCACATTTAACAATTCATAGCTTTCCGGAGCACGGTTACGCAAGTATTGATGTTTATACTTGTGGGGATCGTATTGATCCAAATGTTGCTGCAGAATATATTGCAGAAGGTTTAAACGCGAAAACGCGTGAGAGCATCGAGCTTCCTCGAGGCACTGGTAGCTTCGAAATTAAGCAGAGAGAAACAAAAGCTCTTTAAAAAAGAACATAATTGATTTAAAATGTAAAGAGGTGTATAATGCACCTCTTTTTTAGTTTATAAAAAAGGAAAAATATAACGTACTCGTTAGTGAGATAAATTGGGCTCTTACGAATAAGTTAGCACCCCATCTACCATCTTATTTTTGAAAACGAGATGATAAAATAATGTGCTTAAACTTAAAGTGGTAAGAGAGTTAGAATGAGTTATATAATATTGTATATATATTGTCAGATGAAGTAAGTAGAGAAAAAATAAAGAGTATAGTGTAAAGGAGTGAATATATTGCGTTGTCCATCCTGTTCGCATAATGGTACAAGAGTGTTAGATTCGCGTCCGGTAGACGAGGGGCGCTCTATTCGAAGAAGGAGAGAGTGTGAAAGTTGTTTAAGTCGCTTTACGACATTTGAAAGAGTAGAAGAGTCACCTCTTATCGTTGTAAAAAAAGAAGGCACACGAGAAGAATTTAATAAAGAAAAGATTTTGCGCGGCTTAATTAAAGCGTGCGAAAAAAGACCAGTATCTTTAAGACAATTAGAAGAAGTAACTCAAAGTGTGGAACGTGAACTTCGTAATTTAGGTATATCAGAAGTGAAAAGTGATATGATTGGTGAAATTGTTATGGAAGAACTGCGTGATATTGATGATGTTGCTTACGTGCGTTTTGCTTCTGTATATCGCCAATTTAAAGATTTAAATGTATTTATTGAAGAATTAAAAGATATACTGCAAAAAGAAAGAGAGTAGAAGTTGTATTTTATTCTCTTTACATACCGTAAGTAATGAGATAAGAGAGCTAGAAGCGAAAGCTAATAGCTCTTTTTCGCTAAGCAATTATATAATGAAGATAGAACGAATGAAGTAGAGGATAGATTGGATGAGAGAAAGGAAAAGCAAGAATGGAAAAACAGTCATGGATGGAGCTATTGCCAATTGATCGTTATAAAGTAAGTGCGAAAGGGTTACTGCATAATTACGACCGAAAAGTGTTAACGATGTTGTATCAGCCGTTAATAGGTAGTAGAGCTTTTAGTTTGTACATGACGCTATGGGGAGAGTTAGAGCAAGATCGTGTGTTTGGAAAAGAGAATACACATCATTCCCTTATGGTGACCATGCAGATGCAGCTTCCCGAAATATATGAGGAACGAGTAAAGTTAGAAGCAATTGGCCTTTTGAAGGTATATATTAAGAAAGAAAAAGATATTCGAATGTTTATATACGAATTGCAACCACCTTTATCTCCGAAGCAGTTTTTTGATGATATTGTGTTAAGCATCTTTTTATACAATCGATTGAGTCGGACAAAATATAATCAAGTAAAGCAATATTTCTTAGAAGAAGAATTTGATTTTGCTTCTTATGAAAATGTTACGCGTTCTTTCAATGATGTGTTTGGTTCGTTTAATCCAGGACAGCTTGAGCATGCGCAAGAAGATCTTCGTATTCCAAAAACGACAGCTATGCCAAGTAACGAGAAGGGAGACGCTCCAAAAGTTTGGAATGATTTCTTTGATTTCTCCTTATTTGTAGATGGCTTGTCCGCTCTTGTCCCTAAAAAGGCGATTACAGATCAAGTGCGAGAATGTGTCAGTACACTTGCTTACGTGTACGATGTAGATGTGTTATCGATGCAAAATATCGTTCTTGGTACGGTGACAGAGATGCAGACAATTGATATCGAAAGGCTTAGAAAAGGAGCACGTGATTGGTATCAGTTCGAAAACGGTCAAGCGTTACCTGTATTAAGTGAAAGAGTACAACCTCACGCTGCACGTATGATGGAAGGAAAAGAGCCTTCTACGCAAGAAGAGATGTTAATAAAACAGTTAGAGGAAATCTCACCAAAACAACTATTAAAAGAAATCTCTGGTGGTGCAGAGGCGACAAAGGCTGACTTGCAGATCGTTGAAGATGTAATGATCAATCAAAAATTAACGCCAGGTGTTGTGAATGTACTTATTTATTACGTTATGCTACGCTCAGATATGAAGCTTGCGAAAACGTATGTGGAGAAAATTGCTGGGCATTGGGCACGTAAAAAGGTCGGTACAGTAGCTGAAGCAATGGCGTTAGCGAAAGAAGAAAACCGTCAATATCAAGAATGGGCTGAGACGAAGAAAAAAGGCCGTACGTCGAAGAAAACGATAAGAAAAGAAATGGTACCAGATTGGCTGAAAGAAGAGCCGAAAGAACAAGAGAAAGAAATAGTGAAGAAAGATGTAAGTAAGAAAAAAGATGCAAGTACGTTAGATGATGAACGAAAACGACTAGAAGAAGTGTTAAAAAAATATAAGCGTGATTAATAGAAGAGAATGAACGCTCTTTGAGGTGAGAAAATGGAGCATATTCAAAATTCATTTGCAAAGTTAATGGAAAATAAAAATTTTAAAAATAGATATGAAGTATTAAAGGCGGAAGTAATGGCACATCCGCGTGTGAAAGAATTTATAGACGAACATCAAGGTGAAGTAACAACTTCTATGATTGAACGCAGCCTGGTGAAGTTATACGAATATATTGGACAAAGTGTAGGTTGTGCGGATTGTCCGGATCTAGGTTCGTGTAAAAACATGCTGCAAGGATATGAGCCAAAGCTCGTTATCCAAGGGAAGATGATTGATATTCAATACGATCGTTGTGTTAGAAAAGTAGCATATGACGAGAGAAAGAAATATGAAAAACTCGTTCAAAGTGTATATATGCCAACTGACATTTTACAGGCAACGATGGAAAACTTAGATCCTTCAGATTTAGATGCGCGTATTGATGCAATTGGTGCAGCTAATGAATTTTTAAGTACATATGAACCTGGTAAAAAAGTACAAGGTTTATATTTGTACGGTAAATTTGGTGTAGGGAAAACGTATTTGTTAGGAGCAATGGCGAATGAACTTGCTCAAAAGAAAATAAGTTCGATGCTCGTATACTTCCCTGAATTTCTACGTGAAATTAAAAGTTCGATTCAAGATAATTCGATTGGGGAAAAGATTGATGCGGTGAAACGCGTACAAGTTTTAATGCTAGATGATATCGGAGCAGAAGCGATGTCAAGCTTTGTGCGTGACGATGTGCTTGGTGCAATTTTGCAATTCCGTATGTTAGAAAACTTGCCGACGTTCTTTACGTCTAACTTTGATTTCAAGGAATTGGAACATCATTTAACGTATACACAGCGTGGTGAAGCAGAACAAATGAAAGCAGCACGTATTATGGAACGAATTAAATATTTAGCGAAGCCAATTCCGATTGGCGGGAAAAACCGACGTCATAAGTAAAGAGTAAGCTGAAAAGCTTGCTCTTTTTTCGTTTTGAACACTTTTCAGAATAGGTGAATTGCAAAACGAAAAACTTCTTATAGAAAATTCATTGTAGCTTGTATCATTTTTTTCTCCCTCCCTTAATATATATAAAATTAGCAAGCCATATTGAGTGGATTTTCTAACGATAGGAAATGTAATTCTACTAAGAGTGAACTTCACGCGGGACGGACTCTTATAGGATTTGTAACGTATAGATACAATCCTTTAGAGCAGGGATAAAAGGGGGGACAAAAGTGATTGAAATTTGCTTCGAAGAAAAAAATGATGCTATGCATGTATATAGACAACTATTGAAAAGAGCGGAACTGTTATATAAGGAAACGAGTGTGTATTTACAGGAACAAAAAGTGGTGATTCACATACCAGTATGTGAATCGAATTATATTGAAAAGATTTTATTGCCGGTAATGGTATATTTCATTGTGAATGTAAAGCAAAATAAGTGGATTTATACAATCTTAAAAGAGAAGTTTTTTTATGAAGAAGAGGAAGAGTGTCATCAAATATTGCATATGGCACAAGAGATTTTAAAGGGAAGAAGAAAAGGGATTGCTCGTGAATTAACACGTCACACATTTGAATCATATATTAAATCTTCTTTAAATAACTGGCTTTGTGATCCGCTTTCGTTCTCGTTTTCATCATATGTTCGTTTTCGCCTTCGTACATATAGGGAAATGGTAGCTAAGCTTGCTGAATTGTCGATTGATGAGTATAAGTTGGAACAAGAATATCAAATGTTTATTGAGACGCTAAGGCAACAAGTGCGCAGCCGAAAATCACGTTTGTCCTGTGTGCATCTTATTTTTGATGAAAGTTTTATTTTCTATGATGATAAAGGTAGACGTTTAAAACAGGAGAAATTGGTCCAATATATAGACGAGGAATTATTAAAGCAAAAGGATGTATATATTGATACGAAAGTAATTGCACCACTTCTTTCTATTTCGCCGAAAAAAATTTATTTATATACGAAAGAACAAGACCATAATATGATTATTACTTTGCGAAATGTATTTCAAGAACGGGTCCAATTACATGGATTACATGAGTTTGAGCGCAATGTGAAAAATTTAAAAAATAAAGGTAACGCCCTTGATTTTCTAAGTTTTTGAGCATATAATTACCTACATAAATGAAATATATTGAAATGTCATGATGAGGACATGAGTAGTTTTCTACGATTTTCAGAGAGGGAAGCCTTAGGGTGTGAGCTTCCTAGTACGGGATTATTACTTACCACCTCTAAACTTTAGCAGTGAACGGTTTTTTCTAGTAATTGCTAACGGACAACACCGTTATGTTGAACTTGAGCAATTAACAATAATGTTAATTGGAACAAGGGTGGAACCACGAATTCAACACTCGTCCCTTTTTACGGGATGAGTGTTTTTTATTTTGAAAAAAAGAGGAGTGACCAGTGATGGCAGATGTAGTTAAAATTACTTTCCCTGATGGAGCTGTGAAGGAGTTTCCAAAAGGCGTAACAACTGAAGAAATCGCAGCTTCTATTAGCCCAGGCTTAAAGAAAAAAGCTGTGGCTGGAAAATTAAACGATGAGATGATCGATCTTGTTACACCAATCGAAGAAGATGGTGCAGTTTCTATTATTACATTAGATTCTGAAGATGGCTTATACATTTTACGCCATTCAACAGCCCACCTATTAGCACAAGCGTTAAAACGTTTATATAAAGATGCTAAGCTTGAGCTCGGCATTGGTCCAGTAATTGAAAATGGCTTCTACTACGATATTGATATGGAAGAAGCAATTACAGTTGAAGACTTCAAGAAAATCGAAAAAGAAATGCAAAAAATTGTGAACGAGAACTTAGAAATCGTTCGTCATGAAGTGCCACGTGCAGAAGCACTTCGTCGCTTTGAAGAAATCGGCGATGAGTTAAAATTAGATTTAATTAACGATCTTCCAGAAGATGCAGTTATTTCAATCTATGAGCAAGGCGAATTCTTCGATCTTTGCCGTGGTGTTCACCTTCCATCTACAGGGAAAATTAAAGTATTTAAATTATTAAGCGTTGCAGGTGCTTACTGGCGCGGCGATAGCAATAATAAAATGCTACAACGTATTTACGGTACTGCATTCGTTAAGAAAGCAGAATTAGATGAGCACTTACGTATGCTTGAAGAAGCGAAAGAGCGCGATCACCGTAAATTAGGTAAAGAATTAAAACTATTTACTAATAGCCAAAAAGTAGGACAAGGTTTACCACTTTGGTTACCAAAAGGTGCAACTATCCGCCGCATTATCGAGCGTTACATCGTTGATAAAGAAGCAAGCTTAGGCTATGATCACGTATACACTCCAGTACTAGGAAGCAGAGAGCTTTATGAAACTTCTGGTCACTGGAATCACTACCGTGATGGTATGTTCCCATCAATGAAAATGGATAATGAAGAGTTAGTTCTTCGTCCGATGAACTGCCCTCACCACATGATGGTTTATAAAAATGATATTCACAGCTACCGTGAATTACCAATCCGTATTGCGGAACTTGGAACAATGCACCGCTATGAAATGTCTGGAGCATTATCTGGATTACAACGTGTACGCGGAATGACTTTAAACGATGCGCACATTTTCGTTCGCCCAGATCAAATTAAAGAAGAGTTAAAACGTGTTGTAAACTTAACTCTAGAAGTGTACAAAGATTTCGGTTTAGAGAATTATTCATTCCGTCTATCTTATCGTGACCCAGCTGATACTAAAAAGTACTATGCTGATGATGAGATGTGGGAAAAAGCACAAGGTATGTTAAAAGAAGCTATGGATGAAATGGGTCTTGATTACTATGAAGCTGAAGGTGAAGCGGCATTCTACGGTCCAAAACTTGACGTTCAAGTTCGTACTGCTCTTGGAAAAGACGAAACACTTTCAACTGTACAATTAGACTTCTTACTTCCAGAACGCTTTGAATTATCTTACGTTGGTGAAGACGGTAAACAACATCGTCCAGTTGTAATTCACCGTGGTGTTGTATCAACTATGGAACGTTTCGTAGCCTTCTTAATTGAAGAATACAAAGGTGCATTCCCAACTTGGTTAGCTCCAGTTCAAGCGCAAGTAATTCCAGTTTCTCCGCAAGTACATTTAGACTATGCGAAGAAAGTACAAGATGAATTACGTCGTGCTGGTATCCGTGTTGAATTAGATACTCGTGAAGAGAAAATTGGTTACAAAATCCGTGAAGCACAAATGCAAAAAATTCCGTACATGCTTGTAGTAGGTGACAATGAAGTAACTGAAAACGGCGTAAACGTACGTAAATATGGTGAACAAAAATCAGAAACAATTGCATTAGATGCTTTTGTTGATATGATTAAAGTAGAAGGAAAACGATAAGACAGAGCCGCGGTATACCGCGGCTTTCGTATGTATTATAAAAAAGAAAAACTAGAAAAAATAACCAAACTATACTTATCATAAAAAAGTATTGCAAGTATGTTAGTTGTTTGTTACAATATTTCTTGTTGTTAGTAAAACACATAGCGTCTTCTTGACAGACGTCATGTCCTATGATAAACTCATCAAGGATAATAGAATATTGTTTTGTGGAACAAGTAGAAGCACCCGCTTCTCACCTGATGGACGCATTCGCAGTTTACAGGTAAATGTATTTCTTACTTAAGAATTTACAAGTGTGGGTGTCGTATGCCCGCACTTTTTTTGTCGGGTTCTATGACTACAAAAGATGTTCTGAAAAAACCTTGGAGGTGGCTTACTATTAGCAAGGATATGATGATTAACGAGCAAATTCGTGCACGTGAAGTACGTTTAGTTGGTGCAAATGGCGATCAACTTGGAATCAAGTCTCGTAATGACGCTTTAGACTTAGCTGCAAATCTTAATCTTGATTTAGTATTAGTTGCTCCAAATGCGAAACCGCCAGTATGCCGCATTATGGACTACGGTAAATTCCGCTTTGAGCAACAGAAGAAAGAAAAAGAACAGCGCAAAAATCAAAAAGTAATTAGCATGAAAGAAGTTCGTTTAAGTCCAACAATTGACGAACACGACTTTAACACAAAACTTCGTAATGCTATCAAGTTTTTAGAGAAAGGCGACAAGGTTAAAGCGTCAATTCGCTTTAAAGGACGTGCCATTACTCATAAAGAAATCGGTCAACGTGTTTTAGATCGCTTCTCAGAAGCTTGTGCTGAAGTTAGTACAATTGAATCTAAGCCTAAAATGGAAGGACGTAGTATGTTCTTAGTTTTAGCACCGAAAAACGATAAGTAATAGATAGAGGAGGAAATACCTATGCCTAAACAAAAAACTCATCGCGGCTCTGCAAAGCGTTTCAAAAAGACTGGATCAGGTAAACTGAAACGTTCTCACGCTTACACAAGCCATTTATTCGCTAACAAATCTACAAAAGCTAAACGTAAACTACGTAAAGCTGGTGTAGTAAGCGCTGGTGACTTCAAACGCATTCGTCAAATGCTTGACAACTTAAAATAAGTTCGGCTGATATATAGAACAATTAGGAGGTAATATTATGCCAAGAGTAAAAGGTGGTACAGTTACTCGTCAACGTCGTAAAAAAGTTATAAAATTAGCAAAAGGTTACTACGGTTCTAAGAGTACATTATTCAAGGTTGCTAACCAACAGGTTATGAAATCTCTAATGTATGCATTCCGTGACCGTCGTCAAAAGAAACGTGACTTCCGTAAATTATGGATTACACGTATCAACGCAGCAGCTCGTATGAATGGTCTTTCTTACAGCCGTTTAATGCACGGTCTTAAAAATGCTGGCATCGAAGTTAACCGCAAGATGCTTGCTGACTTAGCTGTTCATGACGAAAAAGCTTTCGCTGAATTAGCAACAGTTGCAAAAAACAACATTAACTAATTAATTAGTTGAAACCTTAGAAGATTTTTCTTCTAAGGTTTTTTTATTTGTATGCAAAGAGAAGTATGTCGTTATCGATATGACAAAATCAATATAAAAACTATAGCGATATAGAAGAATATCTATATGAAGCCAGGAGAATTCTCCTGGCTTTTTTCAATTATCCCCCTTTGGAAAGAAGAGTATCTTTCCTACCTGAAACGACACTGCTATAATGGAAAGATGATATGGAACTTTCATCAGATAAAATAAATTTTTTATCAGTGGACAATCCCCGGATAATGATTAACTATCACCAATCGGAGTGAACAATCTAATAGTGATGATTGAAACGTATTTGTAAATTAAGGACAAGCTATTTTGTAAAGAGATAAATGGCTGACTTATTAATAAGAAACGAAAAATAATAATGAACTTTGAGATGAAACAACATTGTTGCGTAAAATGCGATGTTGGAGGAGGACAATAGAATGGACTTACTACAACTATTTAAATTACAAAAAGAATTAGATGACCGTATTGTGAAAGAGCATGATTTACAACCGAAAAAGTTGTTAAAAGAAAAAATGTTAGCTCTTCTTGTAGAAATTGGAGAACTTGCAAATGAAACACGTTGTTTTAAATATTGGAGCAACAAACCAGCATCAGAACGTGAAGTAATATTAGAAGAATACGTAGATGGCTTGCATTTTATTTTATCAATCGGAATTGATTTAGGTATTGATAAAAACTTCCTATTCTATAAATGTGCACAAACGAATAAAACACAAGTAGAAATTTTCTTAGACACATATGCGAAAGTAATTCGTTTTACAGATCAACCATCTATTACGAACTATATTGAATTATTTACAAGCTACCTTCGACTTGGACAAGCGCTAGAGTTTGAGCAAGAAGAAATTGAAAAGGCATATTTAGATAAAAATGAAGTAAATCATCAGCGTCAAACACAAGGATATTGATTTAATTTTTGAATATTTCAATTTCCTTTTGTATAATGAAGTGACTGAAGAAAAAGGAGGGTGTTGGCAATGACAAAATTAGACGCGACATTGACAATGCTAAAAGAATTAACAGATGCACGTGGTATTGCGGGTAACGAGCGTGAACCACGCGAAGTAATGAAGAAATATATTGAGCCGTTTGCGGACGAACTTTCTACTGATAATTTAGGAAGCTTAGTTGCGAAAAAAGTAGGGGAAGAAAACGGCCCGAAAATTATGGTTGCAGGTCATTTAGATGAAGTCGGCTTTATGATCACACAAATTGATGACAAAGGTTTCCTTCGTTTCCAAACGGTTGGTGGCTGGTGGTCACAAGTTATGCTTGCGCAGCGCGTGACAATTGTAACGCGTAAAGGAGATGTAACAGGTGTAATTGGTTCAAAACCACCGCACATCTTACCTCCAGAAGCGCGTAAAAAGCCAGTTGAAATTAAAGACATGTTCATCGATATTGGTGCTTCTAGCCAAGAAGAGGCAATGGAGTGGGGCGTACGACCAGGCGATCAAGTTGTACCTTACTTTGAATTCCAAGTGATGAAAAATGAAAAAATGTTACTTGCAAAAGCATGGGATAACCGAATTGGTTGTGCAATTGCAATTGACGTATTAAAACAATTAAAAGATGAAAAGCATCCAAACGTTGTATACGGCGTAGGGACTGTACAAGAAGAAGTTGGTCTTCGTGGTGCGAAAACATCTGCGAACTATATTAAACCAGATATCGCGTTCGCAGTAGATGTTGGCATCGCTGGAGATACGCCAGGTGTAACGGCAAAAGAAGCGCAAAGTAAAATGGGTGACGGACCACAGATCATTTTATATGATGCTTCTGTTATTGGACATACAGGTTTACGTGACTTTGTAGTTGATGTTGCTGATGAATTACAAATCCCGTATCAATATGATTCAGTAGCGGGCGGTGGAACGGATGCAGGCGCAATTCACATTTCTGCAAATGGTATTCCGTCTATGGCAATTACGATTGCAACGCGCTACATTCATTCTCATGCGGCAATGTTACACCGTGATGACTATGAAAATGCAGTGAAGTTAATTGTAGAAGTTATTAAACGTCTTGATAAAGAGGCTGTACATAACATTACATTTAATTAATAGAAAAAGCGAAGGAGATTTTCCTTCGCTTTTTTATGTTTTAAAAAGGTCGTTCTAATCCTGCAGCAGTATGAGCTCCTAAAATAATTAAACGAGTTAATTGCATGGCCATAAAATGCGGGGTATAAATCATCCCTCTTTTTAACCATGACATAATCATCCCGATATGAGCTCCTGTCACATAACTAATTAAAATATCACGAGGAACCATAAGATCTTTATCATCTGGCTGTGAAATAGACAAGCTTAATGTTAAATGTGTTTGTATTGTTTTCATCATTTTATAAGAGTAGTTTCCAGCGGCTTTATCACCAAGCATAACGTTATAGAAGTTCACATTTTCTGCGATATGTTCGAACAAAGCCAAAAATGTCGGATGTGGTGAATCAAATGTAAGTTGAAACTCTTCTTTATTTCTATTTTTCGGCTTAATAACTTCTGTTAACTTCTCTAACATTTCTTCAATGCTTTTGTCTAATAGGTCATATTTATCATGGTAATGGCTATAAAACGTAGCGCGATTTACAGGAGCACGTTCTGCAATATGTTGAACAGTTACATCATCAAATCCTTTTTCGCCTACTAAAGCGACAAAAGCATCCTGTATGAGTTGTCTCGTCCGCTTTACACGTGGATCATTTGTATTTTTAATAGACATTTTTACTTCCCCTCGTTTAATTTTCTATACTTAAACAACATATAGGTATTATATTGTTGTTTAAGCGACATTTCATGCGTAAATTGTCGGTTGTAGATTCAAAATAATTATTTATAATTATAAACGATAGTCCTTCAGAAATCAGCACCGCTCGCAGGTAGATAAATTTCAATTTACACCGCAGATGGTGTGATTTTTTTGTTTAAAAGTTAATATAATTAACAATTAAACAATCTAAACAATAAGGACGTAAATAGTTTAGAAAAAAATTATATGCGATATAAGGAGAGGAATGCAATGAATCAGTTTCGAAGAATGGTGATTATCAACATTATCACATTAATTGTACTAGTTGGCGGCGGTATTGGCGGTTATTACTATTACAATCAAGCGGAAAATTATTTAAAAACAGAAAATGCAAAAATTGATGGAAAGGTAATTCCGATTGCATCACCAGTAGCAGGTAAATTAACTGACTGGAAAGCTGAAGTAGGAAAGAATTACAATGAAAATGATAAATTAGGTGCTGTTACTGTAGCGGCAGCAAATGGAGAACAAACAATAGATGTAACAATTCCACAAAATGCAACAATTGTACAATCAAATGCAACAACAAATGCTTTCGTTGGAGCAGGTAGCCCAATTGCTTATGCATTTGATATGAACAATTTATGGGTAACAGCAAACATTGAAGAAACAGATGTTGACGATGTACAAAAAGGTCAAGATGTAGATGTGTATGTAGATGCATACCCAGATACAACGTTATCAGGAAAAGTAGAGCAAGTTGGATTAACAACAGCGAATACATTCTCTATGTTACCATCAAGCAACGCAACAGCGAACTATACGAAAGTAACACAAGTAGTACCAGTTAAAATTTCTTTAGATCATAGTAAATCAGTAAATATTGTTCCTGGAATGAATGTGTCAGTTCGTATTCATAAGTAAGGGGGAGATGAGATGTCCTCAATTGCAATTGCAGGATATGCACTATTTTGTATAATCGTCTTCTTCCTTGTAAATCGTCTTTTACGAAAGAAAAAAACGAACGTGGGAGAAGAACAAGTCCCAGCCGTAAATAAAATAGAAGTAAGTAAGGTAGAAACAGAAGAGAAAGAAATTGAACGAAAGCAAGAAGCAGAAATTTCTAATGTAGTTGAGTTAGAAACAGGAAAGCAAGAAGAAGTAAAACAAGAAAAAGAAGTGCCGAAAAAACAAATGTCTACGCCTGTAGAAAATGTGAACGTAAAAGCAGTTGTAGCTGTATTAATTCTCGGCATGTTCGTTTCTATTTTAAACCAAACAATTATTAACGTTGCATTGCCTCCGTTAATGAATGAATTTAACGTATCAACTTCAACAGCACAATGGTTAATTACAGGCTTCATGCTTGTAAATGGTATTTTAGTACCGATTAGTGCCTTTTTAGTTTCACGATTTACGTATCGTAAATTATTCGTAGCGGCAATGTTATTCTTCACGGTAGGATCTATCATTTGTGCTATTTCAGGAAACTTTACAATGATGATGACGGGCCGCGTTATTCAGGCGGTGGGTGCAGGTATTTTAATGCCGGTTGGTATGAATATTTTCATGACATTATTCCCGCCTCATAAGCGCGGAGCAGCGATGGGATTACTAGGTGTAGCGATGATTTTAGCACCAGCTATCGGACCAACTGTAACGGGCTGGGTGATTGAAAATTATAGCTGGAACTTAATGTTCTATGCGATGTTTATTATCGGTTTAATTATTACATTCCTATCTTTAAAATTCTTTACACTAGCTCAGCCAGTATCTAAAACGAAGTTAGATGTATTCGGTGTTGTTAGTTCAAGTATTGGACTAGGTAGCTTATTGTACGGATTTAGTGAAGCAGGAAATAATAGTTGGACTAGTGCAGAGGTTGTTATTTCACTTATCATTGGTGTAGTAGGTATTGCGGTATTTATTTGGAGAGAGCTAACAACAGACAATAAAATGCTTGATTTACAAGTGTTTAAATACCCAGTATTTACTTTTACTTTAGTAATTAATGCAATTGTTACGATGGCATTATTCGGAGGTATGTTATTACTTCCGGTATATCTGCAAAACATTCGCGGTTTCACACCGATAGAATCAGGTTTATTACTACTGCCAGGATCATTAATTATGGGGATCATGGGACCTATTGCAGGTAAACTATTTGATAAGTATGGTATTCGTCCGTTAGCAATTGTCGGTTTAGCCATTACAACGTTTGCGACATATGAATTCACAACGTTATCGATGGATACACCGTATAGCGTTATTATGACGGATTATATTATACGTTCGATTGGTATGTCATTCATTATGATGCCAATTATGACAGCAGGTATGAACGCACTGCCGATGAAATTAATTTCTCACGGTACAGCAACGCAAAATACGTCAAGACAAGTAGCTGGTTCAATTGGAACAGCGATATTAATTACACTTATGACGCAACAAACGACTGCTCACGTAGCAGATTACGGCAACATGTTAACAACGTCAAACCCAATTTTAGTTGATAAAGTACACGGCATGGGGCAAAGTTTAGCAGCGATTGCTGGATCAGCGCAAGCAGGAGATGCGATGAGCACGCAACTATTATTTGGACAAATTTCAAAGCTATCTGCAATTAACGGTATTAACGATGCCTTCTTAATTGCAACGATACTCGCAGGGATTGCTTGGGTGTTATCGTTCTTCTTACCGTCAGGCAATAAATCAAATAGAAAAGCAGGGAATTAATTTCCCTGCTTTTTTGTCTTTTTAAAGAGTGAGATATAAAAAATGATAACCAGTTACGGAGCACAGCCCTGCTAGAAATAAAATTGTCCCCATAGAACGAATACTTGATATTTTTCTTCCGCTTATAATAGCTAATAGTCCAGCTAAAGAGAAGAAACCCCAATATAAAGTTCCCGAAATTGGAACCATCCCCTCTAAATCTATTCCATAACCTATACAAATAATAGGAACAACGATAAGTGAAATGCTAATTAAACCAGCTATAATAGTAAGTGATTTACGACATTTAATACCAGCAATAATTAAAAAAGTACCAACGATAAATGCGCATAACATTAAAGTAAGAGCTAAAATCATCCAAGTTAATATTCCAAACATTTTTGTATTACCTCCGATTTGTAGGTTGCTAAAAAATATTATATATAGAATGAATCACCTACAGACATGAGTTCCCAGAAGATAACACCTAATATTCCAGTGGTAAAAATAATGAATCCCATATTACGTATACTTTTAATTTTGGCTTGTACTCCACTTACCCCTGCTAATAATCCAGTTAAAGAAAACAGTATCCAATATAAAGTTGTTGAAATAGGGAGGATTGTATTGCTATCCACTCCCATGCCCCAAAAAACAAAAGGTAGTGTGACAAAGGAGAAGCTAAGTAGCCCCATTAAACCAACAAATAATTTACGATGTTTCATGCTAGTAACAATTAAAAAAATACCACCGAACAATCCGCATAAAACAAGAAGTGGCATATAAACAACCCAAAGTAAGCTCAACATATATAGTCTCCTTCTATAGTAATCAGTTATATTTTACTACATGAGGTTTATTTTGGATATTATTAATAAATATGTATAAATTGATAGAAATGAGAAGTAATGATACGAATTAATAGATATAGAGAACGTTAGAGAGGAGGGTGCATATGAAAATTACAGAAGAGAACGTTGCAATGCAGCTAAGGAAAAAGAATGAAAAAGCATTATACTTTATTATCGACGAGTATGGTGGACTTATAAAAAGTATTATTCAGAAGCATTTAGCTTCGTTTCAAGATGTACAAGAGGAATGTATGGATGATGTGTTATTAGCAATTTGGAATCATATTGAAAAGTATGATGAAGAGAAAAATACTTTAAAAAATTGGATCGCGGCTATTACAAAATACAAATCTATCGATTATGCGAAGAAATATGCGAAAACAGTAAATGAAAAAGGGTTAGATCAAATAGGTGAAATAGCGATGCATACCGATACGACTAAAAATGAAATTAGTAATGATATGGAACATATATTAGATCATTTAAAGAAGAACGATAAAGAAATCTTTATGAAGCATTACGTGGAAGAAGATAGTGTAGAAAATATTGCAGAGAAAATGGGAGTGAAAACTTCTTTTATATACAATCGTCTATCGAGAGGACGGAAGAAGTTAAGGTCATTATTTTTACATAACCGGATGAAATAAATAAGAAAAGAGGTGAAGAAAATGAAAGATCCATATGAAATGTTAAATGATATAAAAATGGATGAGAATGAATATGAAGAGGTTAACTTAACGCACATAGAGAAACAGAAAATAAAAAAGCGAATTCGTAAAAAAATAAACAAGAACAAAGCTCATACGAAACGGAATGTAGCGATTGTAACATCGGCTGCGGCATTATTTATTATGATGATGACTGTAGATATGAGAAGGATGATTGCGGATATACCGTTAATCGGAAGTAAAATGGAAGACTATGTAAACAGTAGAGGGGAACCTTTAAAAGAATATAAAACGACAATAGGACAAACAGTTAATGATAACGGTGTAGAAGTACGATTAGATGAAGTGATGATAGATGAAGGGCAGATTATTGTTAATAGTACGTTTAAGTCTAACAGTGTTAATCTAGGGGGGATTTTTTTACCGCACCCAGATGTTTATATAAATGGAAAAGAGTTAAATGGTAGTGGTGGTGGAGGTAAACAAAAAGTAAATGATTATACATACACATTTTTTACTACTACAAATTTGAAAGATTCACAAATGAATCCAATGGTATTGGATGGGGAACTAGATATACAAATTGTATATAGAAGACTTATGCCGTTAAAAGGTAAAACATCAATAAAAGGAGAATGGGGATTTTCTTTTAAAGCATCTGGAGACAAATTAAAAGCAGAAACGAAAACAATCCCAATCCATAAACATTTTAAATTAGAAAATGGTCAAAAAATAGAAGTGGAAGATTTAAAAGTTTCGCATATATCTGCGAAGTTGAACTATAAGATGTTGAACGGAACAAAGTTAGATGTAACATTTATGGGAAAAGATCAAGATGGGAAAGAGCTAAAACCAGTTTCAGGACATACACTATCCAAAAATAGTTATTGGCGGTTTGAAAAACTAGAGGATAATGTAACGAAAATTATACTGACACCTGTCCTAACTTCTGGTGAAGAAGGAGAAAAGAAAACGGATTATCGAAAAGTGCTAACGGAAGAAGAGTTCGAAGTTGTGATAAAAGAGTAAAGAGAGGTATCGTGATGATACCTCTCTTTATCCTAAAAAGGCTAACATATTATTCATAATATGAAGTAATATAGCTGGAATAATGGATTTTGTTTTTTTACATAAAATGGCCATAAATAGACCCATGATGAACATACTAAACATCACACCAGTTGAGTATATATGACCTATTCCGAAGAGGAAGCTAGACCCAAACGCTGCAATCCAAAATGGGAAGCGCTGTTGTAGGAAGTGAAGAATAATACCGCGGACTATAAGTTCTTCAAAAATAGGTACAAGTATAGCGCCACCTATTAGCAATAATAGTTTGTATTGTTTTAACATTTCTAGGTCTAAAGCGGATGACTGCTCTTTTACCGCATCAGGAAAAATATTATTAATTATAAATATATCATTAACGATATGTAGTCCGTAAAAAAGAATGATATAGATGTATGTGCTTACTTTTTTTAATGCTGTAAAGTTTAGTGTTGGGACAATTAAATTTCTTAATGGCTTATATGCATAAATTAAAATTAATAAAATGCACAATACAAATAAATGCCTCCCAAAAGTAGTAAGTGATTTTGTTAAAGCAATTTGTTTTGGATCGGTTAAACCTTCTGTATAAATAACGGTAGGAAGGCCTATAAAGAGATTGGCTAGGAATCCTGTTCCCCAAATCGCAAAAACGAGTGAAAATAGAAATTGTGAGAGTGACATAGGGTGTTTTTGTGGGTAAGTTAGTTGCGTGGCTTGTATAATAGTGAATCACCTATCCTTACTTGTTTTATAGTTATATATATAAAGATTATAGAATATTTATACAAAAAAGTCATCAGTGTAGTAAAAATGATATTTTGAAGCTAATATTTACAGACAGTAATGATTTTACATTGATGTTCTGTGCAAACGGAAGAGTTTGAAGTTGTAATAAAAGAGGTATCGCAATGATACCTCTTTTTAGCTCAAAAATGCCAACATATTATTCATAATATGAAATAACATAGCTGGAATAATGGATTTTGTTTTTTTACATAAAATAGCCATTAATAATCCCATGAAGAAAGTAATTACCATTACGCCAAGTGAGTATGTATGAGCGATACCGAAGAAGAAGCTTGTTACGATAGCTGCAATCCAAAATGGAAAGCGTTCTGAGAAGAAGCGGAGTATAAAACCACGGAAAATCAGCTCTTCAAAAATTGGTGTAAGTATTGCGAAGCCGAGAAGTAATAATATTTGATACTGCTTGAAAGCATCTAAGTTAAGTGCGGAAGATTGCTGCTTTGTTGCGTCTTGGAACATATAATTTAACAAGATGTAATTGAGTAAAATATTTATAGTGAAGAAAAGAAGTAAGTATACGTATGTATGCCATTCTTTAAGTGCTTTAAAGTTAAAAGATTTTAGTAGTAATTTTTTTGCGGGTTCGAATTTAAAAATGAAGAATAACAACACGGCTAGTTGTAATACGATACTTGCAGTATTTGCAATAGATTCATACAGGGCAATTTGTTTTTTATCTGTAAGACCGGCTGTATAAATTGTTAAGGGCATTGCGAGGAACACAGTAATAAGTCCGGTTCCGAAAAAAGCGAATAAAACGGAGCTAATAAATTGTCCCCATGACATAGAGTATTTCTGTTCATTAGAAAGTTGTGTAGCGGGTTGCATTTGTAAAATCACCTCTTTATATTTGTATATTTAATTGTAAAGTATTTTGTTTTTATATGTAATATTTAAATATTACATATAAAGGTGTATTTTCCATAAAATAATAAAAGAGGTATCACCCTATAGTGATGCCTCTTTCTCATTGATAACTATGTTCTGCCTTGTTATTCGATTTTGATTGCTCTATTTGCAATTCACGTTCTACCAATCGGTCTAACTGCTGAATAGCTTTAAGTGCTTTTTCATAAGAAATCGTTCTATAATGATGCGCTCCGCCCGGTTCTTCATCTGCTTCGTCTGCCCATTTAATAATGTTTTGAAGAGATGTCCTTTCAATTTCTTGCTGTACTAAGAAAGAATCTGTATGAAGAAGAATCGCGATAGAAATTTCTTTTGCTAGTTTCGGATGTTCCCCTAATCTAATAAGTAATTTATGAGCTCTTTCTGCTCCTTTAATTGCATGGATATCATTCTTTTTATACAAGTCATAATCCCATTCTCCCTCACTGTACCATGTGTGATGTCCGATATCATGAAGGAAACCAGCTTTTGTTGCAGCATCGACTGAGGCGTGATGCTTTTTAGCTAAGTGAAACGCATGGTAAGCGACAGCAATCGCGTGGACCATCCCAGAACGATTTACGTATTTTTGTGTAATATGGTGTTTGAAAATTTGTTCAAGCGTAATACGGTGCATAAAACATTCACTCCTTTTTATCTAATGGTGTCTATAAAGAAAATCGATCGGTTTAAATGTATTTTGAACATTGTACTCCATCGGGGTAGCGTTAGTAAAGTAGAAATGTTTAGGAGAAGAAAAATTTTATAGACATAAAAGGTCACCTTAGTTTTTTTTCTAAGGTGACCTTTTATTGTTTATTTTTTTAATCCCTGCTCCAGTGTTCCTAACATTTCGTGTTTTTCATTTTCATCAGCATTTTTCCAAATGACTTCGAATAAAACGCCAAGACCTGGAAGCATTTTTTCTTCACCGCTTTGAATTGCATCGACAATCGTTTCTTGTAATTGATCTTGTGAATTTCCAGATACATTCGCTAATACAGCACCGCGTAAATTAAAACTCATTATTTTCACCTCTTCTTCAGAATTGAAACTGACGTTAGTTTTTGTTCTTTTTTATGTAAATATGTATGAAAAATAGGCTATAATGATAAGACAAGAAGAGAGGGAAATACATATTATGAAAAACATTGATTCAGTGCAAAATCCGCGTGTGAAGCAGTGGAAAAAGCTGCAGACGAAAAAAGAGCGCGATAAAAAAGGTTTATTTTTTGTAGAAGGATTCCACTTAGTGGAAGAAGCTTTAAAAGCAGGAGTTGTAACAGAACTTATCGTTTCTGATCAGACAGATCTTCCGAAAGATTGGACAGTTAATGATGTGGAAATGTATATCGTACCTGAAGCAATCGTAAAAGTACTACGTGAAACAGAAACGACGCAAGGGGTATTTGCTGTTTGTGAGAAACATGAGAGTGAAGTAGCTCTTGCAGATGGAAAGTTTCTTTTATTGGATGGTCTTCAAGACCCGGGCAACTTAGGGACAATTATTCGTACAGCTGATGCAGCTGGTATTCATGCTGTTGTGCTTGGAGAAGGATGCGTTGATGCATATAATAGTAAAGTGCTTCGCTCTACACAAGGTTCTATTTTCCATTTACCAGTTGTAAAAGGGAACTTAGAAGAGTGGGTAGACAAGTTAAAAGAAAATAACGTTCCTGTATATGGAACAGCTCTTGAAAATGGAGTTCCGTATGGTGAAGTAACGCCAGCTGGTGGTTTTGCATTAATTGTAGGAAATGAAGGAAGCGGCGTAAGCCAAGAAATTCTTGCAAAAACGGATCAAAACTTGTATATTCCGATTTACGGCGGGGCAGAATCATTAAATGTTGCGGTTGCAGCAGGGATTTTAACGTATTATTTACAAAGCCCAGTTGCGAACAAATAAAAAACTTCTTATAATAAGTTGAAGTATATTATATTAAAAGTTAAATAACGAAAAACGTTGATAGAGAAGAGTAACTTACAAAATCGCCATATAGGGAGAGAATGCCTTAGACTGAAAGCATTCTTATGGTAGACGGAAGTGAATTCACCTCTGGAGTTGACGCCAGGACCATATATATGTAAAGGCGTTCCGGTCAGAATTGATCGTTATAACTAATGAGTGGGCAGACCTGGTCTGTCAATTTAGGGTGGTACCGCGAATTTACCTCGTCCCTTTTTGGGAGCGAGGTTTTTTTATTTTTAAAATTAGGAGGGTTCCAAATGGAAGCACGTTTAAAAGAGCTAAAGCAAAAAGCGTTAGAGCTTATTGAAGAAGCGAAAGAGCTAAAGGGCTTAAACGACGTACGCGTAGCATATTTAGGAAAAAAAGGTCCAATTACAGAAGTATTACGCGGCATGGGAAAATTATCAGCAGAAGAGCGTCCACGTATGGGAGCATTAGTAAATGAAGTACGTGAAGCAATCCAAACGCGTTTAGAAGACAAAATTGGTAACTTAGAAAAAGCAGTAATTGAAGCGAAATTAGCTACGGAAACAATTGATGTTACACTACCAGGTCGTCCTGTTGAAACAGGTTGTCACCATCCGTTAACAGCTGTTGTTGAACAAATTGAAGATGTATTCATCGGTATGGGTTATGAAGTAGCTGAAGGAACAGAAGTAGAAAAAGACTACTACAACTTCGAAGCATTAAATTTACCGAAAGATCACCCAGCGCGTGATATGCAAGATACATTCTACATTACAGAAGAAACGTTACTACGTACACATACATCTTCTGTGCAAGCACGTACGATGGAAAATAATAAAGAAAAAGGCCCAATTAAAATTATTTGTCCTGGTAAAGTGTATCGCCGCGATGACGATGATGCGACGCATTCACACCAATTCATGCAAATTGAAGGTCTTGTAATTGATAAAAACATTCGCATGAGTGACTTAAAAGGTACACTGCAAGTATTCGTGAAAAAGATGTTCGGTGAAGATCGTGAAATCCGTCTTCGTCCAAGTTTCTTCCCATTCACAGAGCCATCTGTAGAGATGGATATTTCTTGTATGATGTGTCACGGCAAAGGTTGCGGCACTTGTAAAGGAACTGGCTGGATCGAAATTTTAGGCGCAGGTATGGTTCACCCGAACGTACTTGAAATGGCTGGTTATGATTCAAAAGAATATCAAGGTTTCGCATTCGGTATGGGCGCAGAGCGTATCGCAATGTTGAAATACGGCGTAGATGACATTCGTCATTTCTATACAAATGATGTACGTTTCTTACAACAATTCAAACGAGCGTAAGGGAAGGAGAGGATAAGTATGTTCGTATCATATCGTTGGTTACAAGAGTATGTAGATATTAAGGATGTAACAGCACAAGAACTAGCAGACAAAATCACGAAAAGTGGTATTGAAGTAGAAGGTGTTGAAGTATTAAATAAAGGTGTAAAAGGTGTTGTAGTTGGTCACGTATTAGAATGTGAAAAACACCCAGAAGCTGATAAATTAAGCAAATGTTTAATCGATATCGGTGAAGAAGAGCCCGTTCAAATTATTTGTGGAGCTGCTAATATTGCAAAAGGTTTAAAAGTACCAGTTGCAAAAGTTGGTGCTGTACTTCCTGGTAACTTCAAAATTAAAAAAGCAAAACTACGCGGTGAAGCTTCGCACGGTATGGTTTGTGCGCTTCAAGAGCTTGGTATTGATGGAAAGTTAGTTTCAAAAGAATATGCAGACGGTATCTTCATCTTCCCAAGTGACGCTGAAGTTGGTGCAGACGCACTTGAAATTTTAAACTTACATGATGAAGTACTTGAGCTTGGTTTAACACCAAACCGTGCAGATTGCTTAAACATGTTAGGTGTTGCATATGAAGTCGCTGCTATTTATGGCCGTGAAGTAAAACTTCCAGCTATCAGCTTACAAGAAACGGCAGAAAAAACTTCTGATTACATTTCTGTAAGTGTAGAAGCGAAAGAAGAAAACCCATTATATATTGCAAAAATGGTGAAAAACGTAAAGATTGGTCCATCACCAATGTGGATGCAAACGCGCCTTATGGCAGCTGGCATTCGTCCAATTAGCAATGTAGTTGATATTACAAACTACATTTTAATGGAATACGGTCAACCGTTACATGCATTCGATTACGATAAATTAGGTTCAAAAGAAATCGTTGTTCGTCTTGCAAAAGAAGGCGAAAAAATTGAAACGTTAGATGATCAAGAGCGTACGTTACAAAGCCACCACCTTGTAATTACAAACGGAACAAAAGCTTTAGCTGTTGCTGGTGTAATGGGCGGAGCGGATTCTGAAGTTACAAATGAGACAGTAAACGTTTTAATTGAATCTGCATACTTTGCAGGTCAAACAGTGCGCCGTACATCAAAAGACTTAGGTCTTCGTAGTGAATCAAGCGCACGTTTTGAAAAAGGAATCGACCCAACACGTACATTTGAAGCAATTCAACACGCAGCTGCTTTAATGGCAAAATACGCTGGCGGAGAAGCACTTGAAGGTGTAGTAGAAGCTGACAACTTACAAGTACAAGAGCGTACAGTATCTGTTACTGCTGAAAAAGTAAACCGTGTATTAGGTACAAATATTTCTGCAAGTGAAATGGGTACAATGTTCACAAACTTGAAATTCCCATTCACAGAAGTAGAAGGAACATTCCATGTGAATGTACCAGCACGTCGTCCTGATATTACAATTTCAGAAGACTTAGTAGAAGAAGTGGGTCGTCTATACGGTTATGACCACATTCCAGTTACATTACCTTCTGGAACAATGACTCGTGGTAAATTAACATCAGCACAAACGAAACGTCGTAAAGTACGTCGATTCCTAGAGGGTGCTGGTTTATATGAAGCGATCACATATTCATTAACAAGCGCTGATAAAGCGAAGCAATATATGGTTGAGCCAAATGAAAAAGCTCCTGTAAACCTTGCACTTCCAATGAGTGAAGAGCGTAGCCAACTTCGTTTAAGTTTAGTACCGCAATTACTAGAAGCTGTTTCATATAATGTGGCACGTAAAAACGATAGTGTTGCTTTATACGAAGTAGGTTCTGTCTTCTTACCAACAGAAGCAGGAGAACTTCCGAAAGAAGAACAACATCTTGCAGGTGTTATGACAGGACTTGCTCTTCACCATGCATGGCAAGGTGAGAAGAAAGTAGTAGACTTCTTCGTTGTGAAAGGTGTACTAGAAGGATTATTCGACGTACTTGGCGTTGCAAACCAAATCACTTATGCACCAGCAAAACGTGAAGGTATGCACCCAGGTCGTACAGCTGACATCGTATTAGATGGCGAAGTAATTGGTTTCATCGGTCAATTGCACCCAGAAGCAGAAAAACAATTAGATGTGAAAAATACATTCGTATTCGAATTATCTCTTGTAAAAGTATTTGGTGCAGACGCAGAAGAAACTTACTACGCAGCAATTCCACGTTTCCCATCTATGACACGTGATATGGCTGTTGTCGTAACAAAAGAAACAAAAGCTGGCGAAATGAAGCAAGTCATTGCTGAAGCTGGCGGAGAACTTCTGAAAGACGTAACGTTATTCGACTTATACGAAGGTGAAAAAATGGAAGAAGGCAAGAAGTCACTTGCATTCTCTATGACCTACTTCGATGCAGAACGTACGTTAACAGACGAAGAAGTAACAGAAGCACATAACCGTGTATTAACAACGGTAGAAGAGAAATTTGGTGCGGAGTTACGTAAGTAATAAAAGATTGCCGGATTAAGTCCGGCAATTTTTTTATGGCACGATTGTCGGAAAATCGATATATTACAAAAATCGCTGATATATTTTTTGGTATCTTGCATCTTTCTCTCGAATGTAGTACATTAATTTTAGTTTAACAAAATGAAAGACGATGATAAGGAAAAGTAGTATATACTATAATCCAAAGCGAGTCAGGGACGGTGAGAGCCTGATGAGGCGGTATATGTGAAGAACACCTTGGAGTTGCTAACCGAAATTGAAACTTGTATTCAAGAGTAGGCTTAGACGGGAATCCGGCCTGTTACAAACCGGGAAGTATGTATTACATACGAGTTAAAGTTGGTCTTTATGACAAATTGGGTGGTACCGCGAAGTTTAACCTTTCGTCCCTTTATGGATGAAAGGTTTTTTTGTATTTAAATATATGTGCAAAGGAGAATTTCACTATGGAAAACACATTAGTAAAAAGTCTGTATAGAGATACAGATAAATACGCAGGTCAAACAGTACAAGTATCAGGGTGGATTCGTAACTTACGTGATTCAAAAGCATTTGGTTTCATCGAATTAAACGACGGTAGCTTCTTCAAAAGCGTTCAAATCGTTTTCGATACAGAGTTAGAAAACTTCAAAGAAATTGCAAAACTTCCACTTAGCTCTTCAGTTAAAGTAGAAGGTACAGTAATTGCAACGCCTGGAGCGAAGCAACCATTTGAAATTAAAGCAGAAAAAATTGATATCGAGGGCTTATCAGATTCTGATTACCCACTTCAAAAGAAACGTCATACGTTTGAATATTTACGTACAATCGCTCACTTACGTCCAAGAACAAATGCATTCTCTGCAACGTTCCGTGTACGTTCTGTCGCAGCATTTGCGATTCACCAGTTCTTCCAAGAGCGTGGATTCGTACATGTTCATACACCAATCATCACTGGTAGTGATACAGAAGGTGCAGGCGAAATGTTCCGCGTAACAACGCAAAATTTAAACAACGTACCAAAAGGTGAAGACGGACAAGTTGATGAATCAAAAGACTTCTTCGGCAAAGAAACAAACTTAACAGTAAGTGGACAGCTGAACGCTGAAGCTTATGCATTAGCATTCCGTGACGTATACACATTCGGACCTACATTCCGTGCAGAAAATTCAAACACAACTCGTCATGCAGCTGAGTTCTGGATGGTTGAGCCGGAGATTGCATTCGCTGAATTAGGCGACGTAATGGATCTTACAGAAGATATGCTGAAATATGCAATGAAATACGTACTAGAGCATGCACCAGAAGAAATGGACTTCTTCAACAGCTTCGTTGATAAAACAGTTCTAGAGCGCATGAACAACGTAATTAACTCTGACTTCGGTCGTATCACATATACAGAAGCAATTAAAGTACTTCAAGAATCGGGTGCTGACTTCAAATACCCAGTAGAATGGGGTATTGATTTACAAACAGAGCACGAAAGATACTTATCAGAAGAAATCTTCAAACGCCCTGTATTCGTAACTGACTATCCGAAAGACATTAAAGCGTTCTACATGCGTATGAATGAAGATGGAAAAACAGTAGCTGCTACTGACCTTCTAGTTCCTGGCATCGGCGAATTAATCGGCGGAAGTCAACGTGAAGAAAGAATGGACGTTTTAGTAGACAGAATTAAAGAATTAGGTATGAACGAAGAGGACTACTGGTGGTACTTAGAACTTAGAAAATACGGCGGTACAAAACATGCTGGATTTGGTCTAGGTTTCGAGCGCTTCCTAATGTACATTACTGGCATGGCTAACATCCGTGACGTAATTCCATTCCCAAGAACTCCAGGTTCTTCTGAGTTTTAAGATATGAAAAAGCGAGAGGGTTTCCTCTCGCTTTTTATTTTGCATAGTTTATTACCTCGTAGCAAAAAGTAACGCGAAGGGGTGAATATAAATGAGTAAAAAAGTGAAAAAAGATCATTCAAGATCAAGCCTTGGTTCTCCAGAAGTAGAAGGACAAGGAACGACGACACATGAAACAGGTTCTCATAAAGTATCTTCATCAAATAAGAAGCAGAAAAGAAGTTAACATAAAAAAGGAGAGTCTTGGCGGCTCTCCTTTTTTTATATGTATTACACCTTATTATCGTTAATTTCCTTTGTAATTTTATCTACATCTTTGTCTAATCGATCTAAATAGAAATACCACAGTAAGCTCATGAACACGTAATAGATGGCCATAACGCCAAGGTTATCAGATATATTTTCGAATGTTGATTTAGTAGTGAAAAAAGCTCCCCAAATGGTAGAAATAATGAAGTAAGAAAGTGGACCTACGAGGTGTACAAAAACATATAATAACTTTTTAATTTTCACAGCGTTCATATGAATTCCCTCCTTATGTAAACAATCCTTTTTTTCTAATCATAGATTCAAGTTCCTCACAGAAGTGTTGTAGTTTTGCTGGATTGTGTATTAACAAGCGGGCATCGTGTTTCCCGATAAATCTTCGAATCCGAAAGTTTAATAAGAAAGATCGGCCGTAGCGCTCTATTAAATCGTTGAACTCTCGTTGTTCACTTAGTAGCTGAATGTTTTCTCTAATTTCAAACTGTCTTTCGTGTGGATCGCCTAGTAAAATATTTAGAATCATTTGTAGAAGTAGCACTGGGAATCTCCTCCTATGTTAGAATAATCTGTATATTTTAATTGTAACAAAAATAAAAGGACAATAGTAGAGTGAAACAAAAAACAGGAGTTTGTAGGCTCCTGTTTTTGTCGATACTATTTTAATAAGCGAAACGCCTTCTCCTTATTAGCGAAATGCATTTTCACAAACTCAGGTAATCGTTCTTTACCAAGCTTTTGAATTAATTTAGCAGCTGCAATATCAACTTGTTTACCAGCACCTTTTGGAAGTGGCATACCAGCTTTTTTGCTTAGTTCGTTAAACTGTTTTACGAATGAGTAACGAGCTAAAATAGAAGCAGCGGCTACTGCTAAATGGACGCTTTCACCTTTCGTCGCAAAGTAAACATTTTCACGCTGTACCTGCTTTTGTTTTGCTAAATATTTGTAGTATGTATCAGGTTGTGTGAATTGATCGATTAAGACGCCTTCAGGTTTTGTAGGTGCAATTTTAGCTAATAAGTTTGTAATAGCTTTATTATGCAGTAAAGCTTTTAACTTACCTTGGTTGTTTCCTTTATCAAATAGTTCGTTATATTTTTCATTATGAAGGACAAGAGAGCTGTAAGGAACAACGTGTAGAAGTTGTTTTGCAATGGCAGTAATTTGATCGTCATTTAAGTTTTTAGAGTCTTTTACACCAAGTTCTTTTAACAGTGGGATTTGCTTAGCATCCATATATACAGCAACTACTGTCATCGGTCCGAAGAAATCACCAGTACCAACTTCATCTGATCCTACGATAGACATTGTACCGATGGAAGTAGGTGGTGCATAACGGTGTGAATCGACAGATTTTTTTACAGCTGTTTTCGGTGTTTGAGAGACAGTTTGCCAACGAGAAGCTTCTGCTTCAGCACGGCCACCTTGGAACATTACTTTTCCAGATTTATAAGCTGTAATGGTGCAAGACGGCACCTTTGCCATGAAGATTCCGCCTTGTGGGGTTTTTGGGCTAAGTGCCTGTTTGTATTGTTGTTTCATGTCTTCAATTACTGTAGAATTTGTTTGAATTACGATAGAATTTGACATAGTGGTCGCCCCTTTTTTTATATTGTTATTTTTATCATATCGGATTGTTCTTTCTGTTTCCATAATATGATGGTTCATGGTATGATAAACTTTAGGATTCTGTACGTGATTGGAGGCCGGTGAGTTGTCACAACAAAAGGGAAAGAAAAGTCGAATTAATGTAGAAATCTATGGTCAACAATATTCAGTTGTTGGCGATGAAAGTACAAGTCATATCCGCATGGTAGCAGCGATTGTGGATGATAAAATGCGCGAACTCAATGCCAAGAATCCTTCGCTTGACACGAGTAGACTAGCGGTATTGACGGCGGTAAACGTCATACACGATTACATAAAATTAAAAGAAGAACATGAGAAATTGAAAGAAAGTATGACAAAAAAAGGAATGGAATAACATGATTGATATTATTATCATTTTACTGCTTGTTATGGGATTTTTCCTCGGCTTACGCAGAGGGTTTATTCTGCAACTTGTAAAGTTAACAAGCTTTATTATCGCATACCTTGTTGCATACTGGTACTGTAAAGATTTAGCGCCAGCACTTGCGAAATTTATTCCGTATCCATTTGATAAAAACGTATCTGTTCCAGAATGGATTGATGCAAATAATATTGAAACAGTATTTTATCAAGCGCTTGCGTTTATCATATTGTTTATTATTACAAAAATCGCACTTTCATTACTTGGTAATTTGTTAAATATGTTTGCAGAAATACCGGTTTTAAAGCAAGTCAATGCGTTTGCGGGGGCAATCCTCGGATTTTTAGAAGTATATATCATTTTGTTTGTTTTAATTATCATTGGAAACATTCTTCCGATTGAACAAGTACAAACACCATTACAAAAATCATCAATTAGCAAAATAATTGTAGACGATACACCGATTCTTTCTGAAAAGGTGAAGGAACTATGGCAGACAGGTAGCAGAGTATAACTTCTCTTTTTTCGGAAAGAGGAGTTTTTTTCTATGAAAGAAAGGCGGGGCAATGATGAAAGTAAATAAAAAACAAGTTATTAAATTATTAGAGACAATCGGCCTGTTTATGGAACTAAAGGGCGCGAATCCATTTAAAATATCTGCATTTCGTAAAGCGGCAGCAGCATTAGAAAGTGACGATCGTAGTCTTTCTGAAATTGAAGATTTCACGAAGATTCCGGGCATTGGAAAAGGAACAGCAGCAGTGATTCAAGAATATATAGAATCGGGAACATCTGAAGTATTACAAGAGCTTGAGAAAGAAGTGCCAAGTAGCTTATTACCGTTATTAAAATTACCAGGCCTTGGTGGTAAAAAGGTAGCTAAGTTATATAAAGAACTTGGTGTTGTTGATATGGAATCGCTAAAAGCGGTTTGTGAGGAAAATAAAGTACAAGCTTTAGCAGGTTTCGGTAAGAAGACAGAAGAGAAAATATTAGAAGCAATCGATCAAGTAGGCTCTCGTCCAGAGCGTTTACCAATCGCAATGGTATTGCCTATTGCCGGGGAAATAGAGGAGAAATTGTCGAATATCGCTGAAGTAATTCGTTTCTCTCGCGCTGGTAGTTTGCGCCGAGTTCGTGAAACAGTGAAAGATTTAGATTTTATCATTGCAACGTCAGAACCAGCTACAGTACGTGAGCATTTACTGCAATTCGATAATATGATTGAAGTAATCGCAAGTGGAGATACGAAAGTTTCTGTTCGTCTTCAATATGAATATGATATTTCAATCGATTTCCGTTTAGTAAAACCTGAAGAATTTATTACAACTCTTCATCATTTCACAGGATCAAAAGACCATAACGTAAAAATGCGCCAAATCGCGAAAGATAGAGGCGAGAAAATCAGTGAGTACGGTGTAGAAAACTTAGAAACAGGTGAAGTGAGAACATTTGAAACAGAAGAGGAGTTCTTCTCTCATTTCGGTCTTCCATTCATCCCACCAGAAGTGCGTGAAGATGGAAAAGAAATTGAATTAATTAAAGAGTATCCGAACTTAATTCAGTTCTCTGATATACAAGGTGATTTACATATGCATACAACGTGGAGTGACGGTGCCTTTTCGATTGAGGAAATGGTACAGGCATGTCGTGCTCGTGGTTATAAATTTATGGCAATTACCGACCATTCACAATACTTAAAAGTAGCGAATGGTTTAACGAAAGAGCGCCTTCGTGAACAAGCGAAAGAAATTGAACGTATGAACGAAAAGTATCCAGACATTACAATTTTACGCGGAATTGAAATGGACATTTTACCAGATGCAACACTTGATTTTGATGATGAAGTATTAGCAGAATTAGATTATGTCATTGGAGCGATTCACTCTAGCTTCTCACAAGACCGTGAAACGATTATGAAACGTCTTCGTGCTGCGCTGGAGAATAAGCATGTCACAATGATTGCCCATCCGACAGGACGCCTTCTTGGGCGTCGTGAGGGTTACGATGTAGATACAGATTTATTAATTGAACTCGCAAAAGAGACAAATACAGTTTTAGAATTAAATGCGAATCCAAATCGTCTAGATTTAAGCGCGAAATTATTAAAACAAGCACAAGATGCTGGTGTAAAAGTAGCGATTAATACGGATGCTCATACGCTTGAAATGTTAGAAGATATGGAAACAGGTGTAGCGGCAGCACGTAAAGGTTGGATTCAAAAAGATAACGTGATTAACACGTGGGATATCGAACGTTTATTAGACTATATTAAACGTAATAAGTAACACAAGGGGGACCTGCAACATGTTAGAAAGAACGTTGCGTGTATTAGAATACAATAAAGTAAAAGAACAATTACTTGAACATACAGCCTCTTCACTTGGCCGTGACAAAGTGAAGCATTTAGTGCCAAGCACTGATTTTGAAGAAATTGTAGAAATGCAAGATACAACGGATGAAGCAGCGAAAGTCATTCGTTTAAAAGGTAGTGCACCATTAGGTGGTATTACGGATATTCGCTCAAATGTGAAGCGTGCAAAGATTGGGAGTATGTTAAGTCCAAATGAACTACTTGATATTGCAAATACGATGTATGGTAGTCGCAATATGAAACGTTTCATTGAAGATATGGTTGATAATGGTGTTGAGCTTCCTATTTTAGAAACTCATGTCGCTCAAATTATATCTTTATATGATTTAGAAAAGAAAATTACAAATTGCATCGGTGATGGCGGTGAAGTAGTCGATAGCGCAAGTGATAAACTGCGTGGTATTCGTACTCAAATTCGTACTGCGGAAAGCCGTATTCGTGAAAAGTTAGAAAACATGACGCGTTCTTCTAACGCGCAAAAGATGCTGTCTGACGCGATTGTAACGATTCGTAACGAACGTTACGTAATCCCAGTAAAACAAGAATACCGCGGTGTATATGGCGGTATTGTTCACGATCAATCAGCTTCTGGGCAAACGTTATTTATTGAACCACAAGTCATTGTAGAGTTAAATAACGCGCTTCAAGAAGCACGAGTGAAAGAAAAACAAGAAATTGAACGCATCTTATTGATGTTAACAGAAGAAGTGGCAGTAGAAGCAGATATCGTTTTATCTAACGTAGAAGTAGTTGCGAATCTTGACTTTATTTTTGCGAAAGCTTTTTATGCGAAGCGTATAAAAGCAACGAAGCCAATTGTAAATAACGAGCGCTATATGGATTTAAGACAAGCACGTCATCCGCTTATTGATCCAGAAATTATCGTGCCAAATAACATTATGTTAGGTAAAGATTTTACGACAATTGTTATTACAGGGCCGAATACAGGTGGTAAAACAGTTACGCTGAAAACAGTTGGTATTTGTGTATTAATGGCGCAATCTGGCCTTCACATTCCAGTAATGGATGAGTCAGAGATTTGTGTATTTAAAAATATCTTTGCCGATATCGGTGATGAGCAATCGATTGAACAAAGTTTAAGTACGTTCTCCTCACATATGGTGAACATTGTTGATATTTTAGAAAAAGCTGATTTTGAAAGCTTAGTTTTATTCGATGAATTAGGTGCTGGAACAGACCCGCAAGAAGGGGCTGCATTAGCAATTTCAATTTTAGATGAAGTATGTAATCGTGGTGCTCGCGTTGTTGCTACGACGCATTATCCAGAATTAAAAGCATACGGATATAACCGTGAGAAAGTTATTAATGCGAGCGTTGAGTTCGACGTTAACACATTAAGCCCAACGTATAAATTATTAATCGGTGTACCAGGACGTAGTAATGCTTTTGAAATTTCGAAGCGCCTTGGACTATCTGATCGCGTGATTAATCAAGCTCGTAACCACATTAGTACAGATACAAACAAAATTGAAAATATGATTGCGAAGTTAGAAGAAAGTCAAAAGAATGCAGAGCGTGACTGGAACGAAGCAGAAGCACTTCGCAAGCAATCTGAAAAACTGCATCGCGAATTACAGCGTCAAATTATTGAATTTAATGATGAGCGCGATGAAAAATTATTAAAAGCGCAAAAAGAAGGGGAAGAAAAAGTCGAAGCTGCAAAGAAAGAAGCAGAAGGCATTATTCGAGAACTTCGTCAATTGCGTAAAGCACAGCTTATAAACGTGAAAGACCATGAGCTTATTGAAGCAAAGAGCCGTCTAGAAGGTGCGGCGCCAGAGCTTGTGAAGAAACAAAAAGTAAACGTGAAAAACACAGCGCCAAAACAACAATTACGCGCAGGTGATGAAGTAAAAGTGTTAACGTTCGGTCAAAAAGGTCAATTGCTTGAAAAAGTAAGTGATACAGAGTGGAGCGTACAAATTGGTATTCTGAAGATGAAAGTGAAAGAATCCAATATGGAATACATTAATACACCGAAGCAAACTGAGAAAAAAGCAGTTGCAAGTGTGAAGGGTAGAGATTATCACGTTTCGTTAGAGCTTGATCTTCGCGGTGAACGTTATGAAGATGCAATGATGCGCGTTGAAAAATATTTAGACGATGCACAGCTTGCAAGCTATCCTCGCGTATCAATTATTCACGGTAAAGGAACAGGAGCGCTTCGCCAAGGTGTACAAGATTACTTGAAGAAACACCGCGGTGTGAAGAACTTCCGTTACGGTGACATGGGCGAGGGAGGCCTAGGCGTAACAGTTGTCGAATTAAAATAGCAAACAACGAAACAAAGGGGAACCATTATATGTTTATGGACAAACTTGCAAAAGTATTGTTAGCTTGTTGTGGAATATTTTTGGTAATTGGGGTTATTTATTTAGTTGTTTTTGCGAAGTAAAAGAGCGTCAATCGTGGCAGAGTGATATTGCCATAGATTGACGCTTTTAATATATAGGAAAAGGAATAAGCTATGAAAATCAACCAATACATAAGCGAAGCAAAATCATGCTCCAGACGTGAAACAGATCGCCTCATTAAAGCAGGACGCGTGGCTATTAACGGTCAAATATGTACGCACGGTGCACTCGTGAGCGATGGTGATGTGGTAACGATTGATGGACAGGTTATTGTAAAAGAAGAGAAAGAAAAGGTGTATATCGCCTTTCATAAACCAGTTGGTATTACTTGTACAGCAGCCGAGCATATTGAAGGCAATATTATTGATTATATTAATTACCCTGAGCGTATTTTTCCTGTTGGACGATTAGATAAAGCGTCGGAAGGATTAATTTTATTAACGAATGACGGTGCGATTGCGAATCAAATTTTACACGGAGATCATGAACACGAGAAAGAATATATTGTTACGGTTGATAAGCCGTTTACAGATTGGTTTATTGATGAGATGTCCAGCGGTGTAAAGATTAAGGGTGGAATGACGAAGCCTTGTAAAGTGACGAGAGTGGATCAGTCTACATTTCGCATCGTTTTAACGCAAGGAATGAACAGACAAATTCGTAGAATGAGCCGTGCTTTCGGATTTACTGTAACAAAGCTAAAGCGGGTTCGTATTCTGAATATAGAGCTAGACGATCTTGAAGTGGGAAAATGGCGGAGCGTTACATCTGAGGAATTAGACATTTTAATAAATCAGTTTTAGGGAGGAAAAATTTTCTCCCTATATTTTTTTGTCAGAAAAAATAAAACTATTGATTTTTTAAAAAATAGCCCATATAATAAAAAACAACAAGTTTCGACAAGATATTTTATAAAAGTAATGATGAGGACATGAGTTGTTTTTGACGATTCTCAGAGAGGGGAGCCTAGGCTGTGAGCTTCCTAATACGGAAAGACAAACTTACCACCTCTAAACTTCAAGAGTGAACTGCATGATGCATTGTAATTCTTGGCGGATAAAACCGTTATCAATTTACACGAGCTATAAAATGAGCTTATTTTGTTATAAATTCATTTTATTAGAATAAGGGTGGAACCACGATTTCAACACTCGTCCCTTTGTTAGGGACGGGTGTTTTTTGCGTTCTTTTACGGGGAAGTATGCTTGAAAGAGGATATGTGACGGCCTTTAATTCAGAATATTTTGTCGATATAAAAATATGTAGGAGGTTAGTAGAAATGAAATCATCTTTAAAGTTTTCTGAGATGTTTGCAATAAGTTTAATGTTGTTTGCACTATTTTTCGGTGCAGGTAATATGATTTTCCCGCCGGCTTTAGGGCAAGGTGCTGGAACAGACGTATGGATCGCGTTATTTGGCTTTATCGTAACAGGTGTTGGATTACCTTTATTAGGGGTAATTGTTATAGCTCTAAAGGGAGATATTAATGAGCTAGCGGGGCGTGTACACCCTGTATTCGCACTTGTTTTTATCACTGCAATTTATTTATGTTTAGGCGTATTCGTAAGTGTTCCGCGTACAGGAACAGTTGCTTATGAAATGAGTGTTGCACCATTTTTACCAAGTGATATAGCTGGTCAATCGTATCCACTTGTTATCTTTACATTCATTTTCTTTGCAGTAACTTTCTATTTAGCTTTAAACCCATCGAAATTAGTGGGCCGCATCGGTAAAGTATTAACTCCAATTTTGTTAGCTGTTATAGCAATTATCGTAGGTAAAGCAATTATTACACCAATTGGAGAATTTGGTGCACCGACAGAAGCGTATAATGCTCCGCTCTTTAAAGGTTTTATTGATGGATATTTAACTTTAGATGGACTTGCAGCACTTGTTTTCGGAAATGTTGTTATTAATGCTTTAAAAGCAAAAGGCGTTACAAATAAGAACAGCATTGCAAAAGTAACAATCTTTGCAGGATTTATTGCAGCGCTCGGTTTACTACTTGTTTATTTAGCACTTGCTTATCTGGGAGCTTCTAGTGTGTCTCTTGGAATGGGAGCAAACGGAGGGATTATTTTAACAAACGTTGTAAATCATTTATTTGGTAGTTACGGAACTTTATTATTAGGGATCGCAATTACAGCGGCATGTTTAACAACTTCTGTAGGTATTGTTGCAGCTTGTGGGGAATATTTTTCTTCTTTATTACCAAAGCTTTCTTATCAAAAGATTGTTTTCATCTTCTGTGTATTAGCATTTATGGTAGCAAACCTTGGGTTAACTCAGTTAAACGCATTAGCATTACCGATTTTAATTGCAATTTACCCAATTGGTATCGTACTGATTGTATTATCACTTGTTGAAAACTATATTCGTCTTCCATTAGCTATGTATGTAGGCGGTATTGTAGGTTCATTTGCAATTAGCTTCTTTGATGGATTGCATAATGCAAGTCTTCAAGTAGCGGCCCTTGCTCCTATCTTAGATAAAATTCCACTATATAGTGTAGGGATTGGTTGGCTAGTTCCGGGTATCATTGGAATTGCAATTGGATATGTAGTTTCTTTATTTCAAAAGCAAGAAGTTGCTGTAGAAAAATAGTGAAAAGAGGCTTTCTATGAAAGAAAGTCTCTTTTTTTGTAGAAAAAATTGTATATAGGGAAATTTAGATATTAAAAATTTTATACGTAATATAGTTGACAAAAAAATTAGCATTAGGCTAAGATTGACTTAGTTGTGGAAATATTTGAAGGAAAGTGAGGAGTGAAAGGTATAAGGTTTTCTATAACGATATCATTTTGTAGATAGAGGTGATAGAGTAGGAGAATGGTGGTTTTATTTTTTTTGACCTTCATTGAGAATGATAATCATCAAAAGAAATAGGGACTTATGTTAAAATGTAAATCGCTCTTTATAAGGAATAGGGAGGGATATTATTTTTAACACGTAGTGAGAATGATAATCAATGATATCTACATTACATAAATAAATTACAATTAAATAATGATAGAGGATTATTATTTTTTTCTTATAAATTGAGAATAATTATCATTTTCAAAAAAGTATGGATGAAAGATAAACAAGGAGGAAGTAAGCCAAATGAGAAAGATTTCTGTATTACCCGCTTTTATTATAACGTTCGTATGTATGCTAGCTTTTCTTGCCATGCCATATGGGAAAGTTTCAGCACAACTAGCTGACGGTACTTATGATATTAACTATGTCATTCAAAAAGCGGAAAATGATTCAGCTTCAATGGCAAATGATTATTTTGAAAAACCAGCTAAGTTAGTTGTAAAAAATGGTGAGATGAGAGTACAAATTCCGATGAATCATAGTGCTTGGATTACAGAATTTAAAGCACCTGAAAACGGGAATTTTGTTGATGCAAAAGTTGTTAGTAAAGATGAATCAGCAGATAAAAGAACTGTAGAGTTTAAAATAGACGATTTATCTAAGCCAGCAGCTGCAAAAATTCATGTTGTTGTACCGAACGTAAATTATGACCATAACTACACAATTCGCTTTGCGTTTGATGCAAATGTAAAAGCGGTAGGTGGAGAAAATAAAGCAACTACTGTAACAAAGAATAATGATCAAACAAAAACAGATACACAAGTAAAAGAAGAAGTGAAGAAAGAAGAGAGTAAAGAAGCAAATAAAGAGGCAAGCAAAGGAACAAATGAAAGTGGAAAAGCTGAAAAAACAGATAATCCAAAAACAGGTGATGAAGCACGCATTGGAATATTTGCAGCGTTAATTCTTATTTCAGGTGTTTTCTTAATTCGTAAAGTACGTCAAAACTAAATAAAGGAGCGTTATTCCATTGAATAGATATCTTAAAATTGTTGTTGCGATGTGTTTAATGATATTTACATTCGTATCAACATTACAACCGCTTGCAGTTCAAGCAGCAAGCCAACTAGCTGACGGTGAATATTCAATCGGTTTCAAAGTTCTTAAGGATACATCAGATGAAGAATCTATGATGAATCAATACTCTGTAAGTCCAGGAACTTTAAAAGTGAAGGATGGGAAGAAGAAGGTATCCTTTACGTTAGAACATAGTTCATGGATTACGAAGTTTGAAACAGAAAAAAATGGCCAGTTTGTTGCGACAAATGTAATTAGTGAAGATAAAGAAAAAGATACACGAGTAGTAGAATTTGAAGTGGACGATGTAGAGAAAGTATTAAATGCGAAAGTAAAAGTGGACATAGACTTTTTAAATTATCATCATGATTATGATGTGCGTATTGCATTTGATCAAAATAGTATTACACCGATTCATGTAGAAAAACCAAATGAAAAAGAGGATCCAGCAAATAAGCCAGATCCAAATGAAAAACCGGATCCAAGTCAGAAGCCCGACCAAAAGCCTGACCCAGATCAACAACCCAATTCTAACACAATTAACGATGGGAATTATAGTATTCCATTTAAAGTGTTAAAAGATAAGACAGATGAAGAATCTAAGATGAATACTTACATGGTAAATCCAGGAGTATTAAAAGTAGAAAACGGTAAGAAAAAGGCAATTGTAACACTAACAAGTAGCTCATTAATTAAAAAATTCCAAACGGAAAAAGATGGCGCATTTGTTGATGCAAAAGTAGTGAGTGAAGATAAAGAAAAAGATACAAGAGTAGTAGAGTTTGAAGTGGACGATTTATCAAAAAAATTAAATACAAAAGTATTTATCGAAATGGCAGCAAGAAACTATAAGCAAACACATGATGTACAACTTTTATTTGAACAAGATAAACTTGAGTCAATTAAGAACGAAGAAAAGCAACCAGAGGTAGAGAAACCAGAGGTAGAGAAACCAGAGGTAGAGAAACCAGAAGTAGAGAAACCAGAAGTAGAGAAACCAGAGGTAGAGAAACCAGAAGTAGAGAAACCAGAGGTAGAGAAACCAGAAGTAGAGAAACCAGAAGTAGAGAAGCCGAATGTTGAAACAATTAAAGACGGTGAATACAGCATCAATTTCAAAGCTTTAAAAGATCAATCAGAAGAAATTTCAATGATGAACACGTATACAAAAAGTCCAGCTGTACTAAAAGTGAAAGATGGTAAGAAGTATGTATCGTTTACATTAACGAACAGTACATGGATTACAAAATTTGAGTTTGAAAAGAATGGTTCTTTTGTTAACGCAAAAGTGTTAAGTGAGAATAAAGAGCAAAATACAAAAGTAGTAGAGTTAGAAGTAGATGATTTATCTAAAAAGTTAAATGCAAAAGTAAAAGTAGATATCGATTCAATGAATTATCACCATTTCTACGACATTCAATTTGCATTTGATAAAGATAGCGTTAAACCGTTAGACAATCAAGGCGGAAATGATAACCAAGGTGAAAACGACAATCAAGGCGGAAACGATAACCAAGGCGGAAACGATAACCAAGGCGGAAACAACAACCAAGGTGGAAACAACAATCAAGGCAGAAACGATAACCAAGGCGGAAATAATCAACCAAAAGTAATAGTTGATCCGAAAAATTTAGTGGATGGTCAATATGATATTCCATTTAAAGTGTTAAAAGATAAAACAAATGAGCTTTCAAAGATGCATGACTATACTGTACACCCAGCAAAATTAATCGTTAAAGATGGTAAAAAGTACATTGAGATGACGTTGAAAAATAGTGCATGGATTACAAAATTCCAAACGGAAAATAACAGTCTTTTTGCTGATGCGAAAGTAGTAAGCGAAGATAAAAATGCAAATACGAGAGTAGTGCAATTTGAAGTAAGTGATTTATTTGCAAAATTAAATGCAAAAGTAAAAGTTGATATCAACGAAATGAACTACCATCATTTCTACGATGTCCAAATTCAATTTGATACAAATAATATTGGTGCATTAGGAACGATTAAAGAGGATCCAAAAAAAGATCCGAAAAATGATCCGAACAATCCAGTGATTACACCGAAAGTAGATAATGTGAAAAAAGTAGATAATCCTGACTTTAACCGAAATGCAGATGATAAGAAGAAAAAAGAAGATCAAAAAAATGATCCGAAAAAAGAGAAAAACTCAAAAACGGCAGATACAGCACAACTAGGTTTATACATGGTGCTATTGCTTGGGTCACTTGTTTTACTAGTTCGTAAATATAGAGCAGGAAGATTGTAATTTTTGGAGTCTTGATGCATGTTCGCATGCATCAAGACTTGTTTCATATTATTTGGAAAGGAGTGGTGATTGAGAGTGAAGAAAATTGCTAGTGTACTAATGGCTATCATTCTATTAGTGAGTATAGCTGGATGCTCGGCGCCTAAAAAAGAAGCAACAAAACAGGTAAAGAGTGAGAGTAAAGAGAGAATTGTTGCAACGACAGTTGCTGTTACTGAAATTATGGATGCGTTAGAAGTAGATTTAGTTGGTGTTCCAACAAGTACGAAAGATTTACCAAAGAGATATAAAGGTTTACCTGAAGTCGGGAATCCGATGAGTCCTGATATGGAAAAGGTAAAATCGTTAAAGCCGTCAGAAGTATTATCCGTGACAACACTTGAATATGAATTAAAGCCAGTTTTTGATGGTGTCGGCACGAAAGTAAACTTTTTAGATTTAACAAGCTTGAAAAATATGCAAAATTCCATTAGCGATTTAGGTAAGCAATATGGACGTGAAAAGCAGGCTGAAGCAGTTGTAACGAAGTTAGATAACAAGGTTGCAGAAATTAAAAAAGCAGTAAAGGGAAAGAAAGAACCGACAGTGCTTATTTTATTAGGTGTACCAGGGAGTTATTTAGTAGCAACAGAGCATTCTTATATTGGAGATTTAGTGAAACAATTAGGTGGTAAAAACATTGTACAAGGTGAACAAGTAGAGTATTTAGCTTCTAATACAGAGTATTTAAAGAAAGCTGATCCGGATATTATTTTACGAGCAGCTCATGGTATGCCTGATGAAGTTGTGAAAATGTTTGATAAAGAATTTAAAACAAATGATATTTGGAAACATTTCGCTGCAGTTAAAAATAACCGTGTTTACGATTTAGAAGAGCGCTTATTTGGGACGACAGGTAATTTAGCAGCAATGGAAGCGTTAGATGAATTGAAAAAAATGATGTATCCGTGATGCATTTTAATATAAAGGAAGAGTGGAATGAATAAAAAAACTTGGAGTTTCCTCATTGTTACTGCATTGCTTATTGTTATGACATCATTGTCAGCGATGAAAGGGAGTTTAGAAATAGGTATTGTTGAGCTTGTGCAAGGGATATTTACAGGGGGGAATGAAGATGTTGAAGTGATTAAAGATTTACGTTTCCCACGTATTATTATTGCACTATTTACTGGAGCAGCTCTGGCTGTTTCAGGTGTGCTTTTTCAAGCTGTTATGAAAAATCCACTTGCTGATGCTGGGGTAATCGGGATATCTTCTGGGGCAAGTTTTATGACACTTGTTATTATTACGTTATTCCCGCAATTCTTTTTCTGGACACCCGTATTCGCCTTTTTAGGTGGTGCGTTTGCATGTTATCTCGTTTATGCATTTTCATGGAAGTCAGGGTTAAGTCCGCTTCGCATTATTTTAGTTGGTATAGCTATTAATGCGATGTTCACTGGATTAAATGAATCGTTCATTACGATTTGTGGATATTTCATTAAGAGTATTAAGCAAACGACGACTTCTAACATAACGATGAAGACGTGGGGCGATGTAGAAATAATGGTTACATATGGAACAATTGGTCTTATTCTTGCTCTGTTTGTAGGAGCTTGGTGTAACTTATTATCGCTACAAGATAAGACTGCGAAAAACTTAGGTTTGCACGTGACGAGAGTTCGTCTTATTATTTCTGCTATTGCAGTACTTTTAGCGGCAGTATCAACAGCGATTGCAGGTGTTATTGCTTTCGTAGGATTACTCGTTCCGCACATTTCAAGACAACTAGTCGGTTCGGATCATAAAGTATTAATTCCATTTTCTGCTCTTGCAGGAGCGTTATTAATTTTGACGGCGGATACGATTGGAAGGTTAATTGTGCCACCTAACGAAATTCCAGCAGCGACGATTATGGCGGTGATTGGTGGCCCATTCTTAATATTCTTGCTTAGAAAGAGTGATAAAGTTCATGGAAATTAAAAATGTAACCTTTTCGTATGATAATGTAACGGATCGATTAAAGTCGGTTAGTAGTGAAATAGAAATTGGTAAAATTACAACAATTATTGGCCCAAACGGTTGCGGGAAATCGACATTACTTGGCGTGATGTCAAGAAATCACGACCCTCGTAGCGGAGAGATAATACTCGATGGGAAGGCGATTAGTCAATATAAACCGAAAGAGTTTGCTAGAAAGTTAGCCGTTGTCCATCAACAAAATGAAGCACCGGCAGACATGACGGTAGAGAAATTAACAAGTTATGGTCGTATGCCTCATAAAAATATTTTTTCCTCGCAAACTGATGAAGATAGAGAAGCGATCGAAAGGGCTTTAGCATGTACGAATTTGCTAAGTAAACGTGATAAAGAGATTCATGCTTTATCTGGTGGAGAAAGACAACGTGTTTGGATTGCCATGACGTTAGCTCAGAAAACACCAATGCTCTTTTTAGATGAACCGACAACATATTTAGATATTTATTATCAACTTGAAATATTAGAGCTAGTAAAAGAGTTAAATGAAGTACATGGATTGACAATCGTTATGGTACTACATGATATCAATCAGGCGATCCGCTATAGTGATCATATCATCGTTATGAAAGACGGCGAAATTGTTACGAAAGGTAAGCCGAATGATGTTGTGACAGAAAGTATGATAAAGACGATATACGGTGTAGATGTCGTTGTAAAGCAAGATGAAGATACAGGGTTGTATATGGTCCCAATGGGTATTTAAATATGCGAACAATCCGTTTTGAGGTGATGATTTGAGTAGTAAAAAAGAACAGAAGAAGAATTCTTTTTTTCAACGAATACTTACAGTTGTTTTTTTAGGTACCTTTTTCTATTCAGTATATGAATTAGGTGATATTTTCATGGATTACTATGAAAATCGTAAAGTAATGGCCGAAGCACAAAACATTTATGAAAAGAGTCCGATGGAAGAGCAATCACAAGACGGGGAAGTACGTAAACAGTTCAAAGCTCTGCAGCAAATTAACCAAGAAATAGTTGGATGGATTACGATGGATGATACACAAATTAATTATCCAATCGTTCAGGCGAAAGACAATGATTACTATTTATTTCGTAATTATAAAGGTGAAGATATGAGAGCGGGAAGTATTTTTATGGACTATCGTAATGATGTGAAATCTCAAAATCGAAATACTATTTTATATGGTCACCGTATGAAAGATGGTTCTATGTTTGGAAGTTTAAAGAAAATGTTAGATGAAGAGTTCTTCATGTCGCATCGTAAATTATATTACGATACATTATTTGAAGGATATGATCTTGAAGTGTTCTCGGTGTATACAACAACAACTGATTTTTATTACATTGAAACGGATTTTAGCAATGATACGGAATACACATCATTTTTGGAGAAAATTCAAGAAAAATCGCTGTACAAAACGGATGCAAAATTGACAGCAAGTGATCAAATCGTAACACTTTCGACGTGTGACTATGCACTTGATCCGGAAGCAGGAAGGTTAGTCGTGCATGCGAAACTAGTAAAAAGACAGTAAATAAAAAAGTATAGAATATGAGAAGTGGTAACGCTTCTCATATTCTATACTTTAAAAAAGAAATATGTTTACTGTGCTGCAGCCATTGGCATACGTACAACTTCAACATTGTAGTAAGTGATCTTATTATCAAGAATATATTCTGGCATCCCACCTTGATGTGAGTGAGCATCTTTAAATGCTGAGCTCTTCGTCCAACCTTGGAAATCTTCTTTTGCATTCCAGCGTGTGCTAATTGTTACCTCATCATAATCAACTGTATTTTGCGTTAAAAGAACTTCTAATCCTAAAAAGCCTGGCATCGTTTCGACTTGACCTACTTTATTAAAACGCTCAATTAATTTATGTCCATTTCCCTTTGTAATTTTAGCTGTATTTGTAACAATAATCATGTTTTATTCCTCCTATAAATGTAGCCTTTATTTTCGAGAACTCATATACGTTAAATGATAATGAAAATCATTATCATTGTCAATGGTAAATGTGAAATAAATAAGTTTTTTTATTATTTTGGACAGTAAGATTTCCATTTCAAAATGTAGTAAATATGTGGCGATTAAGCGAGTTGTACTAGCAAAGCGATAATATGGTATAGTGAAACGAGGTTATTTTTTAGCCTCGTTTTTTATATGCTTCCTACGAATTAGAAAGCATGCAAATGGAAAGGAAGTTATTATATGCGATCAGAAGTAACTGTAAAAATAAAACCGAAATTTATAAAAGAAATTAAAAGTGGATATCCGCTTATTTTAAAAGATGCAATTCAAAATTTAAATGATGTTCAGGAAGAAGGAACAATCATTAAAGTAGTAGATGAGAAGAACAATTTTATCGGAAAAGGTTATTATGGAAAACAAAATAAAGGATACGGCTGGATTTTAACGAGAAAAGAGAGTGAACAAATTAATCAATCTTTCTTTGAAAGCAAAATAAAATCTGCCTTACATAAACGAAAGCAATTTTACAAATCAAGTGATACGACAGCATTCCGTGTCCTAAATGGCGAAGGTGATGGTCTTGGAGGCTTAATTATCGATTATTATGACGGCTATTATGTAGTAAGTTGGTATAGTGAAGGGATTTATACTTTCAGAGATGAGATTATAGCAGCTCTTCAAAAAGTAGCAAACTTTAAAGGGATTTATGAGAAAAAGCGTTTTGATACGAAAGGGAAATACATTGAAGGCGATGATTTCGTAGCAGGAGAGCGCGGCGAGTTCCCACTTATCGTAAAAGAGAACGGTGTGAACTTTGCGGTGTATTTAAACGATGGAGCGATGGTTGGTGTATTTTTAGATCAGCGTAACGTTCGAAAACAAATTCGTGATAAATATGCGACAGGGAGAACAGTGTTGAATATGTTCTCTTATACAGGTGCTTTCTCTGTATTTGCAGCGCTTGGCGGAGCGAGCAAAACGACGAGTGTCGACCTGGCAAATCGTAGTTTAAGTAAAACGATTGAGCAGTTTAGTGTAAATGAAATAGATTATGAAGCACAAGACATTATTGTAGAAGATGTATTTCTTTACTTCAAATATGCAGCTAAGAAAAAGATGAAATTTGATATGGTTGTACTTGATCCTCCAAGCTTTGCACGCTCAAAAAAATATACATTTAGTGCAGCGAAAGATTATAAAAACTTATTAAAAGAAACAATTGCGATTACAGAAAATAATGGGATTATTGTTGCCTCTACAAATTGTAGCGCATTTGATATGAAAAAGTTTAAAGGATTTATAGATACGGCATTTAAAGAAATGAATGGCAAATATAAAATATTAGAAGAACATTCTTTACCAGAAGATTTCCGTACCATTGATCAATTCAAAGAAGGAGACTATTTAAAAGTAGTTTTCATCGAGAAAATTAAAGGGTAATAAAGAAAAAGGAGCTCGAGTTTACTTGAGCTCCTTTTCTTATTGAACGATATTTTGTACTCTACCGACTTGCCCGTCCTGCAATCGCACTTTAATGCCATGAGGATGGGAAGGGGAGTTTGTTAAAATATCTTTTACAATTCCACGTGTTAATTTGCCTGTTCGTTGATCTTGTTTTAGTACAATATCAACTTCAAGACCGGGTGCGATATTAGAACGTTTTTGTCCGTTCATTTATACACCTGTACGTCTACGCTGGTTGTTTGTTTTCTTCGTTTGTTGGTTTTGTAATTTTTTCGTTGCTTGGCTTTGATTTGTATTATTTGAACCATTTCCATTTCCTTGCTTTTTCTTTGCAAGTTGTTCACGCATTAAATCAGCTAAGCTTACTTTTTTGTTTTCTGACATGATAAGTCTCCTTTATATAAAGTTAATTATGAACAATAGTAGTGAATTTTATCATATCATTGTTATGGAAGGAAGGGAAGTTGGTTTGAAAATTCATATAATTGTTTCCAGTCTGTAGTAGTTACGATACAATTGAATTGTTAACGTTTGTAAAAAGGGGATAGACATATGTCACATCATATTTTATTAGTTGAAGACGATATTTCAATTCAAGAGATGGTGGAAAAGTATTTAATAAAAGAGGGCTTTCAAGTTACAATCGCATCTGATGGAGAAGAAGGCGTGAACACATATTTAAAAGGTTCATTTGATTTGATTATCCTCGACATTATGATGCCAAAGCTAGATGGCTTAGAGGTTGTGCGAATCATTCGGGAAAAAAGTGCAGTTCCGATTTTAATGATGTCGGCAAAAGATACAGATGTTGATAAAGCTGTTGGATTAGGACTGGGAGCAGATGATTACATTTGTAAGCCATTTTCTATGATTGAATTGGCTGCACGTGTAAAAGCGGGTATTCGGAGGTCTACGAAATATTCGGCTACAGAAACAACAGAAAAGATGATTCAAATTGGTGATTTAGCAATTGATCCAATTAATTTTACGGTTGAAAAAAACGGAAAGCCCCTCAAACTTACTTTAAAAGAATTTGAGATTTTAAAGCTATTCGTAAAGAATCAAAATCGTGTATTTACAAAAGCGCAAATATATACGTTAGTTTGGAACGAAGAGTATTACGGTGATGATAATGTTATAAATGTTCATATGAGAAGATTGCGCGAGAAAATTGAAAGTGATCCATCTAATCCAGAGTATATTAAAACGTTATGGGGCATCGGCTATAAGTTGGAAGTGATGTAATATGGTCAATTTGTTAATAGGTATTGTTTTTATATTGTTATGTGTCATTTACATACAGTATAAAAGGAGGAAAAACAGTAGCAAAAATTTACGATACACATACGAAAAGTTAGAAAGTATTGTAAATGAACAAACAGGCGAGAAGTTACTCGTTATGACAGATGATCTAGAATTGCAAAAATTATTAGTGGCAATTAATCAATTATTAGCTGCAAAACAGAAAACGAATGCAGATCATGCGAAAGTAGAAATTTCGATGAGAAAAATGCTTTCCAATATTTCACATGATTTAAAGACGCCACTAACAGTTATTCTTGGATATACAGAAATGTTAAATAAGGATAAAACGATAAATAAAGAAGAACAGCAAATATTACTTGAAAAGGTGCATGTGAAAACACTAGAAGTAATGGAACTAATTCATAAGTTTTTTGACTTAGCAAAATTAGAATCTGGTGACAAAGCAATCGAGATGACAAAAGTGAATATGAATGAAGTTTGTCGTGAGAAGATTTTATCTTTTTATGATTTAGTGACGTCGAAAGGTTTTCATGTTCATATTGATATACCAGAAAGAAATATATATGCACTTGGAAATGTAGAAGTATTAGGTAGAGTATTGAATAATTTAATATCAAATGCAATTACATATGGAGACGATGGAAAGATACTGGGTATGACGTTAAGAGATGATGAAACGAATGTGTATATAGACGTATGGGATAAAGGAAAAGGGATTGATGAATCTCATATTGATAAAGTGTTTGAGCGTATGTACACACTTGAAGATTCGAGAAATAGATTGTACCAAGGAAGCGGTTTAGGGTTAACGATTACGAAAAGACTGGTGGAAGCGATGGATGGAAAAATTCATCTTTCTAGTAAGCCGTATGAAAAAACAATTTTTACAGTTGCATTAAAAAAGATGCAGTTTTAGCTTGTAGAGAAGTAAATTCTACAAGCTTTTTTTTCAGCGTAAGGAATTTGTAAGAAACGGGTAAGAAAAAAGAGATTTCCGTTGTCTATTATAAAAATATAAAGTAGTGCGAAAGGGGAAAGTGACATGACCTATATATTAAAAACGAATCAGTTAACGAAAGTGTTTAAAGGGAAAGAAGTTATTTCTAGCGTTAACATGCATGTGAAAAAAGGAGAGATATACGGTTTCTTAGGACCGAATGGTGCTGGTAAAACAACGATTATGAAAATGATTACAAATTTAATAAAACCGACGAGCGGTGAGATTGAAATTTTAGGTGAGAAGTTAACAGACACATCTTATGAAGTATTAAAAAGAATGGGGACAATTATTGAATACCCAATCTTTTATGATAAATTAACGGCGAAAGAAAATTTAGAATTACATTGTGAATATATGGGCTATTACGATAAAAACGCAATTGACCATGCATTACATTTAGTGAAACTGCACGGTATAGATAATAAAAAAGTAAAAGATTTTTCATTGGGAATGAAGCAACGACTTGGTATTGCAAGGGCAATCGTGACAAAGCCAGAATTGCTCATTTTAGACGAACCCATAAACGGTTTAGATCCAATTGGTATTAAAGAGTTACGAGACTTATTTAAAATGCTCTGCAAAGAATATGGCATTACATTATTAGTTTCTAGTCATATTTTAGGTGAGATGGAATTAATGGCGGATACAATTGGTGTAATTCAAAATGGAAAACTAATAAAAGAAGTTTCAATGAAGAGTATTAACGGAAAACAAACAGAGTACATTGAAATTACTGTTCCTGATGTGAAGCGTGCAGCTTATATTTTAGAAGATAAACTTGGTATAAAAAATTATAAAATAATGAGCGGAAATATGATTCGTGTGTATGATACGGCAGTGTCTCAGCAAGCCATTTCAAAAGCACTTATTATGAATGATGTGGAAATTGAAAGTATTAATAAGAAACATAGTTCCTTAGAGGAATATTTCTTAAATGTAATGGATGGAGAGGGCATTCATGCTTAATGGATTGTTAGTGAATCTAGTAAGTGGATTGGTCGTAATGTTCATAAGTGGGATTTTATATTATAGAAAACCAGAGCGGAAATGGTTGTTAATTCTACTAGTGATAGGAATGTTAAGTGTAGTTACTGCTGGAATTAGAATGTTAGTAGTGTAGAGACAGTTATATAAAGAATGGAGGCGTGGTTTGAATGTTTAGATTAATGAAGCTCGAGTGGAAGAAACATCAATTATCTAGTTATTTTAAAGGAGTAGCGATTGGTATTATAGCAATTTTTGCTGCGGTAAGTCTTATGGCATGGGCATCTAAAGTAGAGGATGAGTTGATGTTCTCTAGCTATATGGAATACATGTCTTTAGCAAATATTTTTATTAGAATTACATTTGTTATTTTTGCATCGGTTATTTTATCACGTTTAGTGATTGATGAATACAAGAACAAAACAATACAGCTACTATTTATGTACCCACTGCAAAGGAAAATGCTAATGAGAGCGAAATTAGCAATTGTTTTTAGTTTTTGCTTTGTGAGCACGATAATCGCAACATTTATTATTAGTTTGCTCATATTCTGTATGAATCCAATAATAGGAATACTTGAAACGCCTGTTACGATGGGGGAAATAATAGCTACCGTTCCAACTACTATTATAAGTGCATTTATGATATCTGGTATAAGTTTAATTCCTTTATTTTTTGGAATGAGAAAGAAATCGACACCGACAACGATTACTTCAGCAGTAATAATTGGTATGCTGATTAATGGTAACGTTGGTCCTGGAAATGGTCAAGTAAGTATGTTTGATTTTATAGCTATCCCAATCGTGCTCTGTTTATTAGGAATTTTCATTAGTTATCTATCGTATCGAAAAATCGACAAGATTGATGTGGCGTGAAGCAAGCTTAAAACAAAAACGAACTGGGGTATGACTGGTGAAAAAAATAATAGTAATTGCAATATTAGTCATTACAATTGCTAGTGCGGTTTTGGGTTTTAAGGTATTTCAGGTGAAAGATTTTAAGCAAGAAAGGTCTTTTGAAATCAATAATATAAAAGAAATAGAAGTAGACAATGAAAACTGGAATATTGAATTTAAAAGTACAGACGCTAAGAAAATAGTAATTTCCGCTCAAGGTCAACAAGTAGATAAAAAGATAGATCCCGTCAAAATAGAAAATGACGAAAATAAAATTGTGATTAAGCAAAAACAAAAGGTGACCAAATTTTTTAATGGTTTTACGTTTAGGAAGAAAAATAGTATATGTATAGCTATTCCGAAGAAAGAAATAGATAAAATTGTATTAAATAATAAATCGGGTGATGTGAAAATAAGCAATATAGTAGTAAAAAATATCGTGACAAAAGGCAAGTCTGGAGATGAAATGATTACAGGACTATCGGCCGAGAAGGGTGAGTTCACATCCGAAAGTGGAGATTTAATGTTAAAAGATAGTTCATTACAAGAAGTAAATATAACTTCTACTACTGGCGATAATTATGTGAAAAATGTAAAAAATGAAAATATGAACATCACTTCAACATCTGGGGAAGTATTACTAAAAGATATGACAGAAGGAAAATCATTATTTATAGAAACAAAATCGGGAGACATTGGCGTACGGTATAAAGGTGTCCCGGTATCATTGAAACTTACGGCTAAAAGTAATTCGACTGACATAATTGTGGATTTAAAAGAGCTTAAGAAAGATAAAAATACAGAAAAAATAAAAGAGGGAACTATTGGTGATGCAAAAAACGAAGTGAAGATTTTAAGTAAAACAGGAGCGATTTATATCGATTAAAATGTAAATGAAAGGAGGACTATTATGCTACATCTTATGAAGCTAGAATTGAAAAAGTTTAAGCTTGGATGGTATGTAAGGGGAGCGATTATTGCAAATATCGCTATACTGGCATTAATGATCTTTACGAGCATCGTTGCTCAAGTAGAAGGTGATCCGGAAATAAGGGATCCGCAGATGATGTTGTTAACGGCTAGTACATTAGTAAGAGCAACATTTATTATTTTTGGTAGTGTATTAATCGCAAGGTTAATAATTGGTGAATATAAAAACAAAACAATATTACTCATGTTTTCTTATCCAATTAACCGAAAGAAAATGATGATTAGTAAGTTGGTTATTACAGCAACATTAACATTTATAACAGTTATTTTATCTAACATTTTAGTAGTAGGAGTTTTCTTTGGGATAGATAGCTATTTTTCAATTCTTCCTAATTCATTCACAATAGATCAATTGAAGCAAGAAGGGATAAACCTTGTTCCTTTAGCCATTGCAACTGCGGGAATAAGTTTAATCCCTCTATATTTCGGAATGCGTAAACGTTCGGTGCCAACTACAATTGTTTCATCTCTGATTGTTGTATCAATTGCAATTAATAACACTCCTATGTTTTCTACAGCAACTTTTCTTCCCCTTCAACTAGTACTTGCTGCAATTGGAGTTGCGATTGCATATTACGGAATTAAAAATATAGAGAAGGAAGATATAACTGTATGACAAGAATAAGAAAAAAGAGTTGGCGTTACACCAACTCTTTTTTGTATATGTATGCTTCGTTACTACTCTGTAAATTTGGAGTGTTTGTTCAAATATTCCTGAACTCCTGAAGAAATGTTAAAGTTATTAGGGCTTTTATATTCGATAGTAAACTCTCCGTCTTTACTTGTCTCGAAGGAGATTACATAGCTATTCATTTTAGCATCGTAAGAAGTATTTTTGACTTCCGCATCTAGATTAAAGTATTTTGTAATATATTCTTTTGATTCCGTAATTGCTGTTTGTTTTCCCCAAGGGGTACCATAACTTGTGAAATAAAGAGATACGCTGATAACTCCAATAATAGAAGTTAGTAAAATAGTTCCCATAACTATTTTTTTATTTTTTGTATTCAATTTGGTTGCTCCTCTTCATACTATGTATTCATTTTAACGTATTTTTTCCATAAAACAACCATTTAGCAAAAATAGTTTCACATGAAACAAGTTACAGAAAAAGACAAGGTTTGTAAACACCTTGTCTTTTTTTGTAGTTACATTTTAGGAGCTTCCATTCCAGCCACAGCCCATTCTTCTTTTGCAGGACCATATACGCCAGGAACTGTTAAGCCGGCTTGTCGCATTAAAACTGTCATTTGCCCGCGATGGTGATTTTGATGATTAATAAGTGTCATTAAAAATATAGAATTCGGCATAGGGCGACCAAAGAAGTCATTAATAGTAGTTAAATCCTTATCAGTCCATTCGCTTTGAAGTGCTTCAACAAAAGCCGCATTCACTTTACGATACCCATCTGCAATTGTTTTAGCTGAAGTTGGAACAGGATAATCTTTCGTTTCCCCTTCAAACTTAAGCCCCGTACCAGATAGCATAACTGGAATTGCTGTCACGATATGCCAAGCAACTCTGCCTAACGTCCAGTGTCCAGGTGCAATTTCTTGTGACAAAGATTCATCGGTTAATGCATCGAGCATCTTTTGAGTAGACTCAGCCTCGTATGTCCATGATTGCAAGAAGCCTTCAATAGTTTGATACATGTTATCCCTCCTCGTTATGTTCATAGGTTACATTCGTGAAAAAAAGATAGTTTCCTTTTAACCTTATAAGAATGAATAAAAAAGGAGACTTCCAAGAAGCTTCTTTTTAACTTTCTTCCAACTCTTCCTCACCAACCATAAGAAATAAGGTGCTCCAAGTACAGCAACGTTCAAATTTGTGTTAACGATAAAGAGTTGAATAATTGTTGAGCCGAGAGCTGAAATACCGATTTCTATTAAAGTAAGGGCTATTGAGCTAAATCCTAATTTCCATGAAAAAAAGGAAAATTTCAACTGCAAGTAGTCCGCCGATGAATACACCAATTGGATTGAAGTTTATATGTATATGCAGAATGAAAAAAAGAATTTCATTTGAGCAAGAAGGCGAAAGTACAAGCAAAAAGAGAGCAAATCGCATGTAATAACTACTAGAATGTATGGAATAAATCTGTGTTTATCCCCACTAGGTAAAGTATTTCTTTGTTATTTAGATAGGTGTTTTCTAACTCGGTGATTGTACTTAAAAGATCGAATGTAAAGGAAGTGATCAACATGTCTTCATGGAGCAATAATATAAATGGATATTGTGGGTGTAATAATCAAAATGGTGTACATGTTGATTCATGCTGTTTTAGTTGTGATGGGACAGTTCCTAAGCTTGGCCCAACAGGTCCGACGGGAGCAACGGGTCCAACAGGTGCCACAGGTCCAACGGGAATAACAGGGGTAACAGGTCCAACGGGAGCAACAGGAGCGACGGGAATAACAGGGGTAACAGGTCCAACGGGAGCGACGGGAATAACAGGGGTAACAGGTCCAACGGGAGCGACAGGAATAACAGGGGTAACAGGTCCAACGGGAGCAACAGGAGCGACGGGAGTAACAGGTCCAATAGGAGCAACAGGAGCAACAGGAGCAACAGGAATAACAGGAGCAACAGGTCCAACAGGAGCGACAGGAATAGCAGGTCCAACAGGAGCGACGGGAGTAACAGGTCCAATAGGAGCAACAGGAGCAACAGGAGCAACAGGAGCAACAGGAGCAACAGGAATAACAGGAGCAACAGGTCCAACAGGAGCGACAGGAGTAACAGGAGCAACGGGAATAACAGGAGCAACAGGTCCAACAGGAGCGACAGGAGCGACAGGAATAACAGGAGCAACGGGAATAACAGGAGCAACAGGAGCAACAGGTTCAACGGGAGTAACAGGAGCAACAGGAGACACGGGGGCAACTGGCACAAGTATAACTGCAACATACGCTTTTGCAAATAATACATCGGGAACAGCGATATCGGTACTTCTTGGTGGAACGAATGTCCCGCTTCCGAATAATCAAAATATTGGTCCAGGTATTACTGTTTCTGGGGGGAATACAGTATTTACGGCTGCAAATGCGGGGAATTATTATATTTCATATACGATTAATATAACGGCTTCATTATTAGTCAGTTCGCGGATTACAATTAATGGTGCACCTCTTGCTGGAACGATCAATTCTCCTGCGTTAGCAACTACATCATTTAGTGCAACAATTATTACGACTCTTGCGGCTGGAAGTGCCATTAGTTTGCAACTATTTGGTTTGTTAGCTGTTGCAACATTATCAACAACTACACCAGGAGCTGTGTTAACGATAATAAGGTTAAGCTAAATAATAACTCTCTTATTCTTTTAAGATTAGGAGAGTTTATACATATAATAAGAAGTTAATGGAGTGAAGCATAGTTATATAAAAGTCAGAATATTATGATTGTAACGTTATGGCGACTATAATATAATGAAAACAACCATCATGAATGAACATTCATTTATTTTTATGTATTTGAAGGGGGAATGAAGGTGGAAAAACCATGGTTGAAAAGTTATCCAGAAGAAATTCCAAGTACGATTTCTTATGATATTCAGCCGCTTCATGGATATGTGGAACAGGTGGCTTCACGTTATCCAGAAAAGAAAGCGCTTCACTTTTTAGGGAAGGATATTACATTTTCAGACTTCCACGATAAGGTGAAGAGGTTTGCAAATTATCTTCAAAAACTCGGTGTGGAAAAGGGTGATCGAGTTGCTATTATGTTGCCAAACTGTCCGCAATCTGTAATTGGTTATTATGGTACATTACTTGCGGGAGGTATCGTAGTACAAACAAATCCACTATATACAGAAAGAGAATTAGAATACCAGCTTCATGATTCGGGAGCAAAAGTAATTCTTTGTCTCGATTTAGTGTTTCCAAGAGTAACGAATGTTCAATCTGCTACAAAAATTGAACATATTATCGTAACTCGGATTGCGGACTTTTTACCCTTCCCTAAAAATTTACTTTATCCATTTGTACAAAAAAAGCAGGCAAATCTTGTTGTGGATGTGTCGGAAAGCGAAACGATTCATCTATGGAAATCAGTAGAACGAGAAAGTAATGTTAATGTTGAAGTGCCTTGTGATCCTGAAAATGATCTAGCTCTTTTACAGTACACTGGAGGAACAACTGGATTTCCGAAAGGCGTTATGTTGACGCATAAAAACCTTGTTTCGAACACTTTAATGGGAGCTCATTGGCTATATAATTGTAAAGAAGGGGCAGAAGTAATTCTTGGTGTCCTTCCGTTCTTTCATGTGTATGGGATGACAGCTGTAATGAATTTAAGTATTATGCAAGGATATAAAATGGTGCTGATTCCGAAGTTTGATATGAAAATGGTTTTTGAAGCGATAAAAAAACATAAAGTCACACTATTTCCAGGGGCACCGACCATTTATATTGCTCTATTAAATAGTCCCCTCTTAAAAGAATATGATATTTCTTCTATTCAAGCTTGTATTAGTGGATCTGCCCCGCTTCCTGTAGAAGTACAGGAAGAGTTTGAGAGAGTTACAGGTGGGAAATTGGTAGAAGGTTATGGATTAACGGAGTCGTCGCCAGTTACACATGGGAATTTTTTGTGGGAAAAACGCGTGCCAGGAAGTATTGGTGTGCCGTGGCCAGATACAGAGGCAAACATTATGTCACTTGAAACTGGAGAGGCTTTACCTCCGGGTGAAATTGGTGAAATTGTTGTAAAGGGTCCTCAAATTATGAAAGGGTATTGGAATAAGCCAGAAGAAACAGCAGCTGTATTACAAGACGGATGGCTTCATACAGGGGATGTTGGTTACATGGATGAAGATGGATTTTTCTATGTGAAAGATCGTAAGAAAGATATGATTGTTGCGAGTGGATTTAATGTGTATCCTCGCGAAGTAGAAGAAGTATTATATGAGCATGAAAAAGTGCAAGAAGTAGTGACGATTGGAGTTCCCGATCCGTACCGGGGAGAGACAGTTAAAGCATTTGTTGTGTTAAAAGAAGGTGCGGAGTGTTCTGAGGAAGAATTAAACCAGTTTGCGCGTAAATATTTAGCGGCTTATAAAGTGCCGAAAGTATATGAGTTTAGAGATGAACTGCCGAAAACGACAGTCGGAAAAATTTTACGCCGTGTCCTAATAGATGAAGAGAAAAGAAAACATGAGGATGAGCAAACGGGCTAAGGCCCTTTCTTTTTGAAAAAATAGGATTGACACTTTTCTAAATAGTCAGTATTATAAGAATATGAATGACTATTCATTCAGTCATCTTCTTGAAGGGGACAGTAAAGTGAAGAAAAATAGACCAAAATACAATCAAATTATTGATGCGGCAGTCATTGTGATTGCGGAGAATGGGTACCACCAAGCGCAAGTTTCTAAAATAGCAAAGCAAGCTGGGGTAGCTGATGGCACGATTTATTTATATTTTAAAAATAAAGAAGATATATTAATATCCTTATTCCAAGAGAAGATGGGAGATTTTGTCGAAACAATTCGTCAAAAAACAGCAGGAATTGAAAGCGCTGTATCGAAGTTATTCATGTTGGTAGAAACGCACTTCTTGCTGTTATCACAAAATGATCCTCTTGCTATCGTTACGCAATTAGAGCTAAGACAGTCCAATCAAGACTTACGCCTGAAAATAAATGAAGTATTAAAAGGCTACTTACAAGTTATGGATGAGATTTTGGAGACAGGTATAAAGCAAGGTGAATTCCAAGCGGATTTAAATGTTCGCGTGGCAAGACAAATGATCTTTGGAACAGTAGATGAAGTTGTGACCAATTGGGTAATGAGCGATCATAAGTATGATCTGGTCGCACTTTCAAAAACGGTACATGGGCTACTTATTGCAGCTTGTGGTTATCGTCAATAATGGGAGGGATCATGTTGAAATTCCTATCTGTAAGAGTTGAAGATCATATCGCGGTGGCGACGTTAAATCATGCGCCGGCAAACGCGATGTCTTCACAAGTTATGCATGACGTTACTGAATTAATTGATCAAGTGGAGAAGGATGATAACATTCGTGTTGTTGTTATTCACGGTGAAGGGCGCTTCTTCTCGGCGGGAGCAGATATTAAAGAATTTACATCTGTTACTGAAGCGAAGCAAGCGACAGAATTAGCGCAGCTTGGACAAGTTACGTTTGAGCGTGTTGAAAAATGTTCAAAACCAGTTATCGCGGCAATTCATGGAGCGGCACTTGGCGGCGGCCTTGAGTTTGCTATGTCTTGCCACATGCGCTTTGCAACTGAAAGTGCAAAACTTGGTTTACCTGAATTAACACTTGGATTAATTCCTGGATTTGCAGGTACACAGCGATTACCACGTTATGTTGGGAAAGCGAAAGCTTGTGAAATGATGTTAACAAGTACACCGATTACTGGTGCAGAAGCATTAAAATGGGGACTTGTTAACGGAGTTTTTGCTGAAGAAACATTTTTAGATGATACGCTTAAAGTTGCAAAACAGATTGCTGGAAAAAGCCCAGCGACGACTCGTGCTGTACTAGAGTTATTGCAAACGACGAAATCGTCTCATTATTATGAAGGTGTACAACGCGAAGCTCAAATCTTTGGTGAAGTATTTACGGGTGAAGATGGAAGAGAAGGTGTAGCAGCGTTTTTAGAAAAACGTAAGCCTTCATTTAGTGGCAGGTAGTTCAATTATTTTTTTAATATAAATTAACAGAAAATTAAAATTGATAGAATCTTTCTGAAAAACAAGGGGGTAAATGGAATGAACATCTACGTACTCATGAAACGAACATTTGATACAGAAGAAAAAATCGTAATTAAAAACGGTGCAATTTACGATGGCGAAGCGGAATTCATCATCAACCCTTACGACGAATATGCGATTGAAGAAGCAATTCAAGTAAGAGACGCACAAGGTGGCGAAGTTACTGTTGTAACAGTCGGTGGCGAAGATAGTGAGAAAGAACTTCGTACGGCATTAGCGATGGGCTGTGATAAAGCGGTATTAATTAATATTGAAGATGATGTGGAAAATGGTGACCAATTCACGACAGCAAAAGTACTTGCTGAATATTTAAAAGATAAAGATGTAGATTTAATTTTAGGCGGGAACGTTGCAATTGATGGTGCATCTGGACAAGTTGGTCCACGCGTAGCAGAAGCGTTAAATATTCCGTACGTAACGACAATTACAAAACTTGAAATTGACGGTACAAACGTGAAGATTGAGCGTGATGTTGAAGGTGATACGGAAGTGATTGAAACTTCATTACCAGTTTTAGTAACAGCACAACAAGGTTTAAATGAACCTCGTTATCCATCGCTTCCAGGTATTATGAAAGCGAAGAAAAAGCCACTAGAAGAAGTAGAATTAGATGATTTAGATTTAGAAGAAGATGATGTGGAAGCAAAGACAAAAACAATTGAAATCTATTTGCCTCCTAAGAAAGATGCAGGAAAAGTGTTACAAGGCGAGCTGCAAGATCAAGTAAAAGAACTTGTATCGTTGCTCCATACAGAAGCGAAAGTAATCTAATAAAATACGAAATTATATATGCAGGAGGGAAAATCTATGGCTCGTAAAGTATTAGTAATGGGTGAGGTTCGTGATGGATCGCTACGTAACGTTTCGTTTGAAGCGGTAGCAGCAGCAAAAACAATTGCAGAAGGCGGTGAAGTAGTAGGTCTTCTAGTTGGAGACAGCGTTGCCTCTTTTGCAAATGAATTGATTCATTACGGTGCAGATCGCGTTGTGACAGTTGAAAATGATAAATTAAAATCATATACATCTGATGGTTATGCACAAGCATTTTCAGCTGTATATGCTGAAGAAAAGCCAGAAGGTATTGTATTTGGACATACAGCACTGGGTAAAGATTTATCACCAAAATTAGCAGCGAAGCTTGAAGCTGGTCTAGTTTCTGACGTAACTGCTTTAGATGTTGAAGGTGGAAATGTTATCTTTACTCGTCCAATTTACTCTGGTAAAGCGTTTGAGAAGAAGATTGTAACAGACGGTATCTTATTTGCGACAGTGCGTCCAAATAACATTGCGACGCTTGAAAAAGATGAGTCTCGCAGTGGTGACGTGTCTTCTATTACAGTAGATGTAAAAGATTTACGTACAATTATTCAAGATGTCGTCCGTAAGACGGCAGAAGGTGTTGACCTTTCTGAAGCGAAAGTTATTATCGCTGGTGGACGCGGTGTGAAGAGTGAAGAAGGATTCAAGCCATTAAAAGAGTTAGCTGACGTATTAGGCGGCGCTGTTGGAGCATCTCGTGGTGCTTGTGACGCTGAGTATTGCGATTACTCATTACAAATTGGTCAAACTGGTAAAGTTGTTACGCCAGACTTATACATTGCATGCGGTATTTCTGGTGCGATTCAGCATTTAGCTGGTATGTCTAACTCAAAAATAATCGTTGCGATTAATAAAGACCCAGAAGCAAGTATCTTCAAAGTAGCTGACTATGGTATTGTTGGCGATCTATTTGAAGTCTTACCTCTTTTAACAGAAGAGTTTAAAAAGTTAAAAGTACATTCATGATTTGAGTACCCTTGAGTTCCAAGTGAAGTACCCCTATATATAGAAAAGGTGAGAGATCCCCTGTCTCTCATCTTTTTAGTATTTAATCCGTATTTTTATATAGTATAAAGGAACACTTTTTTGTTACAATACATAACGATACATATTATTCGCCACGTATATAAGTTAATGATATACTCTTGGTAGAATATACTTGAAGGAGGAAATAAAATGGCAATTGTAAATGCAAATGACCAAAGCTTCGCAGCTGAAACTAGCGAAGGTGTTGTATTATTAGATTTCTGGGCACCTTGGTGTGGACCTTGTAAAATGATCGCTCCTGTATTAGAGGAAATTGATGCAGAATTAGGCGAAAAAGTAAAAGTAGTAAAAGTAGACGTGGATGAAAACCAAGAAACTGCTCGTCAATTCGAAGTAATGAGCATTCCAGCTCTTTTCGTATTAAAAGACGGTAAAGTAGTTGATCAAACGTTAGGTTACAAACCGAAAGAAGCGTTAGTAGAATTAGTTTCTAAACACTTCTAAAATAAAGGCTACCATTTGGTAGCCTTTTTTATTTTCCTTTTTTACACCTTTCCGTTACAATAAAAGAACGTATGTTGGGTGTTTTGGCATAGTATGTTTTCATGTGAAAATAAAGATGCTAAGCATGTAGAAATGGAGGGTAACGAGTGCACGAACATTTAAAAGAAAAATTGGCTATTTTACCAGATCAACCTGGTTGTTATTTAATGAAAGATAAGCAAGGAACGGTTATATATGTCGGAAAGGCAAAAGTGCTTAAAAATCGTGTGCGCTCGTACTTTACTGGTTCACATGATGGAAAAACACTACGGCTTGTAGGAGAAATTGTAGATTTTGAATATATTGTAACCTCCTCAAATCTAGAGGCTCTCATTTTAGAGTTAAACTTAATAAAAAAACATGATCCAAAATATAATATTCAATTAAAAGATGATAAAACATATCCTTTTATTAAAATTACAGCTGAGAAACAGCCGCGATTACTTATTACGCGAAATGTAAAAAAGGATAAGGGAAAGTATTTTGGTCCTTATCCGAATGCACAATCAGCTCATGAAACGAAAAAGCTGCTAGATCGTATGTATCCGCTTCGTAAGTGCTCAAATATGCCAGATAAAGTTTGTTTATATTATCATATGGGTCAATGTTTAGCGCCTTGTGTGAAAGAAGTGAAGGAAGAACAAAACAAAGAAATTGTAGATGAAATTATTAAGTTTTTAAATGGTGGGCATAAAGAAGTTCGTTCAGAATTAGAAACAAAGATGTATGAAGCTTCAGAGAAACTAGAATTTGAACGTGCAAAAGAGTTGCGGGATCAAATTGCTCATATCGATGCGATTATGGAAAAACAAAAGATGATTATGAGTGACTTAGTGGATCGTGATGTGTTTGGGTATGCAGTTGATAAAGGATGGATGTGTGTTCAAGTTTTCTTCGTTCGAAAAGGAAAGCTAATTGAACGTGATGTTTCTATGTTTCCAATTTACGATGAACCAGAAGAGGGATTTTTAACGTTTATCGGTCAATTTTATGAGAACAGCAGTCATTTTAAGCCGAAGGAAATTGTCGTTCCAGGAAGTATAGACTCAGAGTTAGTAGAGCGCTTTTTAGAAGTTGAAGCGACACAGCCGAAACGCGGTAAGAAAAAAGATCTTGTAGAATTAGCAAATAAAAATGCGAAGATTGCTCTTGAAGAGAAATTCTACTTAATTGAACGTGATGAAGAGCGAACGATTAAGGCGGTAGATCATTTAGGGAAGCAGCTCGGGATTGAAACACCTTATCGTATTGAGGCGTTTGATAACTCAAATATTCAAGGGACAAATCCTGTTTCTGCAATGATTGCTTTTATCGATGGGAAACCAGCTAAGAAAGAATATAGGAAATATAAAATTAAAACGGTTCAAGGACCAGATGATTATGAGTCTATGAGAGAAGTTGTGAGACGCCGTTATACAAGGGCACTGAAAGAGAGTTTGCCTTTACCAGATTTAATCATTATTGATGGTGGAAAAGGGCATCTGGCAGCTGTAAGTGATGTTCTAGAAAACGAACTCGGTTTATATATTCCGATGGCAGGGCTTGTAAAAGATGACAAACATAAAACCTCCCATTTAATTATTGGAGATCCACCTGAACCTGTGATGCTTGAGCGAAATAGCCAAGAATTTTATTTATTGCAGCGCATTCAAGATGAAGTGCATCGATTTGCGATTACATTCCATCGTCAATTACACGGGAAATCTGTCATTCAATCAGCACTGGATGATATTCCTGGAATTGGAGATAAACGAAAAAAGATATTGTTGAAACATTTTGGGTCACTAAAAAAGATGAAAGAAGCTTCTTTAGCTGAATTTGTCGAAGCGGGTATGCCGAAAAATGTCGCAGAGACGATTTATACTTATTTAGCGGATAAGAAGACGTTGTAGTTTACAACGTCTTCTATTTTCTGGTATAATTTCTGAAGATTTAAAATAAACCTAACTGAATGAAAATACAAAAAAAGTCAACTAAACTTATATGTCTAGTTGACTGTAGGTAATGCTACACTTCAATGAGATCTTTTATATCCCATTTCACAAGAAATGTAATAGAGTCTGAACGTTTTTTCTTTTCTTCATAGGACTCTGCAACGACGTTTCGTTGCTTTTGAATTTGTTCAGCGATGAATCCAGCTTCTAATTGATAAGAAGAATGTCTGTTTTGTTTTTGACGTTCAGCGATGAGTGTGCCTTTAAGTTGGAACTGCATTTCACGACGCTTATGTTCAATAATACTTAAAGTGCCCCAGCCAGCTTTTTCAAAGAACTGAATGACTTCTTCAATTGTTTCTAGTGGATATTTTCTTGCAAGGTTTCTACCAGACCAGTATAAAATACCATCTAAATCGTTACCGATTAAATCAGGTAGTAATTCTTCACGTAGCAATTCATAAGCGAAGGCGTTCAATGAAACATCTTCTAAAGATGTTGTATCGATTGTATTTTTACTCACAATATTCCCCTCTTTCTATAGGGATTATTATATAACATTTCTCATTTATAAAAACAGATTTTTCTTTGAGAAAATCTGAATATATAAGAAGAAAAAAAGAATTGGCAAATTATATGCAAATTATGTATACGTTTTCTTGACGCTTCGACAAAAATAGGAGTAAAATGAACTTGGTATCAAATTATGCTGAAATATTTCGAATAATTTTTTCAGTTTTTCTTATGCCAATAGTGAAAAAACATTATTGTTGTAAACTAATCTGAAAACAGCAGTCAAACATTCAAGGGGGGTAATGGGGACATGAAAGGCCGCGAGTATACGTTTCGTAAGTGGCACTCATTAATGGGGGTCATCCCGGTTGGTGTCTTTTTGACGCAACATTTAATTGTAAACAACTTTGCAACACGAGGAGCAGAGGCTTTTAACAAAGCTGCAGGCTTTATGGAGCTCCTTCCATTCCGGTACGCGCTAGAGATTTTCATCATCTTTTTACCGATACTGTACCATGCTATATATGGCTTATATATTGCATTTACAGCTAAGAACAATGCGGTTTCTTACGGTTATTTCCGTAACTGGATGTTCGTCTTCCAAAGAATTTCAGGTATCGTTACACTGATTTTCATTTCTTGGCACGTCTGGGAAACTCGTATTCAAGCAATGCTAGGTAAAGAGGTAAACTATGATATGATGGCAGATATTTTAAACAATCCAGCTATGTTTGCATTTTACTTGGTCGGTGTTGTTTCAACAATTTTCCACTTTGCAAATGGACTATGGACATTCTGCATCAGCTGGGGAATTACAGTATCTCCACGTTCACAAAGAATCTCTACTTATGTAACATTAGCTATATTCTTAGGTCTATCTTATGTAGGTGTGAGTGCATTATTAGCGTTCATCGATCCACAGCTAGCAAACCAGTAAGGAGTGGGAGAGCATGAAAGGGAAACTTATAGTAGTCGGCGGTGGCTTGGCTGGCTTAATGGCAACGATTAAAGCGGCGGAAGCAGGAGTAAATGTTGAACTGTTTTCTTTAGTACCAGTAAAACGTTCGCATTCTGTATGTGCCCAAGGTGGAATTAACGGTGCCGTAAATACGAAAGGTGAAGGGGATTCTCCATGGATCCACTTTGACGATACAATTTATGGTGGGGACTTCTTAGCGAACCAACCACCAGTTAAAGCAATGTGTGAAGCAGCACCTGGTATTATTCATTTAATGGATCGTATGGGTGTTATGTTCAACCGTACGGAAGAAGGACTTCTTGATTTTCGTCGTTTTGGTGGAACACAACATCACCGTACAGCATTTGCTGGTGCAACAACTGGACAGCAATTACTATACGCATTAGATGAGCAAGTACGTCGTCACGAAGTAGCAGGACTTGTAACGAAATATGAAGGTTGGGATTTCTTACGAGCTGTTGTTGATGACGAAGGTGTGTGCCGAGGAATCGTTGCACAAGACTTACAAACAATGGAGATTAAAAGTTTCCAAGCTGATGCCGTGATTATGGCAACAGGGGGCCCTGGTATCATCTTTGGAAAATCAACTAACTCTATTATTAATACAGGTACAGCAGCTTCTGCTGTATATCAACAAGGCGCATATTATGCAAACGGCGAGTTCATTCAAATTCATCCAACGGCAATTCCTGGAGACGATAAATTACGTCTTATGAGTGAATCGGCACGTGGTGAAGGTGGCCGTGTTTGGACATATAAAGATGGTAAACCATGGTACTTCCTAGAAGAAAAATATCCGGCTTACGGAAACCTTGTACCTCGTGATATTGCAACGCGTGAAATCTTTGACGTTTGCGTAGAGCAAAAACTAGGTATTAACGGTGAAAACATGGTGTACTTAGATCTTTCTCATAAAGATCCGAAAGAACTAGATATTAAACTTGGTGGAATTATTGAAATCTATGAGAAGTTTACAGGTGATGATCCTCGTAAACTACCAATGAAAATCTTCCCAGCAGTTCACTATTCAATGGGCGGACTATGGGTTGATTATAAGCAGATGACAAGTATTCCAGGTTTATTTGCAGCAGGTGAGTGTGATTATTCTATGCACGGTGGAAACCGCCTTGGTGCGAACTCACTATTATCAGCAATTTACGGTGGTATGGTAGCAGGACCGAACGCGATTGAGTATATGAAAGGTCTTTCTAAATCGTCTGATGCTGTTTCATCTACTGTATATGAGCAAAATGAATTAATCGAAACAGAGAAATTTAACAATATTTTAACGCTTGATGGTAACGAAAATGCATATGTTCTTCATAAAGAGCTTGGAGAATGGATGACAGATAACGTTACAGTAGTTCGTGAAAATAAAAAGCTACTAGAAACTGATGCGAAAATTGAAGAGTTAATGGCGCGTTACAAACGCATTAACATTAACGATACAGCGAGATGGAGTAACCAAGGTGCTTCATTTACACGCCAACTTGCAAATATGTTTGAGTTAGCACGTGTTATTACAATTGGCGCATATAACCGCAATGAGAGCCGCGGGGCGCATTACAAACCTGAATTCCCAAATCGTGATGATGCAAACTTCTTAAAAACTACGATGGCGAAATTTGAAGGAGAAGGAAATGCACCAGCATTCCATTACGAAGAAGTGGATGTTTCATTAATTAAACCACGTAAACGTGACTATTCTTCAAAACATGATGTAGCTGCTAAGGGTGAAGAGAAGGGGGATAAGCAACATGTCTGAGAAAACAATCCGCCTCATCATTACGAGACAAGATGGACCAGATGCACAAGAGTTTGACCAAGAGTTTGAAATTCCATATCGTCCAAATATGAACATTATTTCGGCACTGATGGAAATTCGTCGTAATCCTGTTGATTCAAAAGGAAACCAAACGACTCCGATTGCATGGGATATGAACTGTTTAGAGGAAGTATGTGGCGCATGTTCGATGGTGATTAACGGAAAACCACGTCAATCATGTACAGCTCTTATTGATCAGTTAGAACAACCAATTCGCTTAAAACCAATGAAGACATTCCCAGTTGTACGTGACTTACAAGTTGATCGTAGTCGCATGTTTAACGCTCTAAAACGCGTTAAAGCTTGGATTCCAATTGATGGTACGTATGACTTAGGACCAGGACCAAGAATGCCTGAGAAGAAACGTCAATGGGCTTATGAGCTTTCAAAATGTATGACATGTGGTGTTTGCTTAGAATCATGTCCAAACGTAAATAGTAAATCTGACTTTATTGGACCAGCACCGTTATCACAAGCTCGTTTATTCAACTCACATCCGACGGGTGAAATGCATAAAGCAGATCGCTTACGTGCAATTATGGGAGATGGAGGACTTGCAAACTGTGGTAACTCTCAAAACTGTGTGCAATCATGTCCAAAGGGTATTCCATTAACAACTTCAATTGCGGCATTAAACCGTGATACAACAATTCAATCGTTTAAAGATTTCTTTGGTAGCGACAATAACTATTAATAAATATTGCCTCTTCATGTTGAAGAGGCAATATTTATAACTTTATTTTTCTGTTTATTCTGTTTATTTTGAAGGCGAAAAGGAGAGGAAACAATGAAGAGGATTTCTTATATTGAAGACTTTGAGCGATGGGAAAGTGGTTTTTCATTTTACAATCCTGTAAAAGTTCGTTTTGGTGAAGTAGATATGTTTGGGCATGTAAATAATGTCGTTGCCTTTACCTATTTTGAAGAAGCACGTATCGCATTGTTTAAAGAACTTGGATTTATGCAAGAATGGACGCATGAATCTTCAGAAACGATGATCGTTGTTGCAGATTTACAATGTAATTTTATTAAGCAAATATATTTTGATGAACAGTTGAAGGTGTATGTAAAAGCGGGATCGGTTGGGAATTCTTCTTTAGATTTGCATTACATGGTGAAGAATGCAGAAGGAGAAGCTTGTTTAGTCGGCCGTGGAATGATGGTTCAAGCATCGAAAAAAACGGGAAAAGGCGAACCGTGGCCTGAAGAATGGAAGAAAAAATTACTACAATGATAGAGTGAAAGAAAAATAAGAGAGCAATTTGCTCTCTTATTTTTTGTCTTTCATTGCTTCTTCTAATGTTAAATGATGTTTATATATGTATGTAGCGTATGGATTACCAACGTAGCGCAAATGCCACGGTTCATATGAATATTCTGTTGTTTCTGTTTTATCTTCTAAATAACGAATTACAAAGCCAAATTCATGGGCATGTTTTGCAACCCATTTTCCTTCGGCTGTCTCTCCAAAAATAGGCTCTAATTGGAATTTAGCAGATTTTGAACTAATATCCATTGCTAAACCAGTTTGATGTTCACTCGTACCAGGAATGGCACTTACTGAATCAGCTTCAGCTTTTCCTTGACGTCTAACGTATGTATCATGTAATGATTTTTGGCGTTTGTATGAACGATAACCAGATACAGCTGTAAGTTCAAGTCCTTCTTTCTTTGCCGCTTCAAACATATTTTCAAGCGCATCTGCAGCATCTTTACGCAGCAATGTTTTTTCTTTATCTTTTGGACTAGTAAATGGTACGTTTGGTCTTGTTAAGTCTTCAGGTATGTATCCGTCTGGTAGTTTTCGATGTTTATTAACTAAGACAAGATTAGACTCTGGATTTGTTACAACGGAAAAATCATTTTCTAGCTTCTTTGCAGTATGATCAGCTTTTGGAAAAGCAGGAATCTCTTCTTTTTGGTGATTACTATGCTGTTGACTTTCGACAGCTTTCGCCTCATTTTGTAGTGGTGATTTAGAACTAAAGTAAGCGAAAGAAGTGATACCGATTACAATAGTAGTGGCAGAAATAATGATTATCTTTTTCATGATACCTTGTAATCACAGTCCTTTCTTAATAAAATATGTATCGTTTTTTATTATAAGTCTAGTTTACTGAAAAAGAAATATAAGAGTCGTAACGTAATAGAAATGCAAAGAAAATGTCAGAAAATGTGTGAAATTGTAGTATTTTTTCATTTAATTCATTTCTTATCTTTCATGAAATGAATTTTTTATGTAATATATATACATAAGAAGATGTAGCGATTATCGAGAATAAAGAACTTCTTGTATAGACTAGGAGTGAATGGGAATGGATTTTGCAACAATTATTGGACTTATTTTAGGATTTGTAGCGGTAGTAGTAGGGATGGTCGTCAAGGGCGCTGACATAAATGCCTTATTGAATCCTGCCGCAGCATTAATTATTTTTATCGGTACATTTGCTGCAGTATGTATAGCATTTCCGATGAATCAACTAAAAAGGGTTCCAAAATTATTTAAAGTTCTTTTTGGTTCAAATAAAAAGGATTTAAGTTATGAACAGTTGCTAGAATTATTTGTTCATTGGACATCAGAAAGTAGAAAATACGGTATTTTGTCTTTAGAGCAACAATTAGACAAAATTCAAGATGAATTTCTTTTGCGTGGTATGAAATTTGTGATTGATGGCGTATCCGCAGAAGATCTAGAACAGATTTTAGAAGCTGAATTAGAAGCAATTGAAGAAAGGCATGCAAAAGGAGCGGCAATTTTTTCTCAAGCTGGTACATATGCACCGACATTAGGGGTTTTAGGTGCTGTTATTGGTCTTGTAGCTGCACTTGGCAATTTAACTGATATTGAAAAGTTAGGTCACGCTATTTCGGGTGCTTTTATTGCAACGATTTTTGGTATTTTTTCAGGCTATGTATTATGGCATCCATTTGCAAATAAACTAAAGCAAAAATCTGCAGCTGAATTAGAGAAAAAACGTTTAATTATTGATTGTTTATTAATGTTACAAGAGGGTACATATCCGTTTATTATGAAGAACCGCATTTTAGGTGCACTTTCTGCAACTGAACGTAAAAAGCTAGAAAAAGGAGCAGAAAAAAATGCGGAGTAAAAAAAATAGAAGAGGTAAAAAGAAAAAACACGAAGAACATATCGATGAAACTTGGTTAATCCCTTATTCTGATATGTTAACGTTGTTATTTGCATTGTTCATCGTTTTATTTGCGATGAGTAGTATAGATGCTGCGAAGTTCAAACAGATGGCAGTAGCATTTCGAAGCGAATTAGCAGGTGGAACAGGAAATAAAGAGTTTTTAAGTGATCAGAAGCCAAATGATGAAAAGGAATTATCAGCAAGTAGCCTTGAGGCAGAACAAGCAAAAAAACAAGAAGAAGCTAGAGAAAAAGAAAAAAAAGAAATGGATGAATTGAAAGCATTACAAAAAAAGATTGATCAATATATTAATGAGAAACAATTATCCTCTTCTTTTCAAACTAAATTAACTGAAAAGGGATTAATGGTGACAATATTAGAGAATGTGCTGTTTGATTCGGGGAAAGCAGATGTGAAGTTAGAATCACTAGGGATTGCAAAAGAGATGTCTAGCTTACTTGTTTCAGCGTCACCTCGTGAGATTACAGTATCTGGTCATACGGATAATGTCCCTATTGCCAATGCGCAGTTTGCATCGAACTGGGAATTAAGTACGCAGCGTGCAGTTAATTTTATGCAAGTATTACTCCAAAATAAAGAATTACAACCAGAAAAATTTAGTGCGATTGGTTACGGAGAATACCGTTCAATTGCTCCAAACGATACACAAGAAGGAAAGGCAAAGAATAGGCGTGTGGAAGTGTTTATCTTGCCTTTAACAGAGAAGGGAAAATAAAGAGGATGGCGAATGCCATCCTCTTTATTTTGCATCAAATGATTTTAAGTTGTCGCGACGGATTTTATCTTTTTCAGCATCTGATTTTTTGAAATCATAATCATATAAAGCGCCTTCCCAATCGCCATACATCGGATTCGGGAAAATAATAAATTTCTCACCAAATTGTTCTTTTGAATCTGCAACTGTTTGATTGCGATCTTTTACAGATTTCCCATCAAAACCAGTGAAATCAGATAAGTTATCACCGAAGAATAAGACGATATCATGTGTTTGCGAAACGAGTTCACGGCGTTTTTCTTTTCCTTTTTCTTTCGGATCTTGTAGTAATATATGTTCTTTCGTTGCTTGAGGAGCACCTACACGCTCAAGATTTTTAATTGTTGCATCTAGTTGGTTCGTTTTACGATTTGAGATGTAGTAAATATCTACACCTTTAGATTCTGTATATTTTAAGAAATCAATTGCGCCTGGAAGGGCCTCAGCTTCAGCCTTATTAATCCAATCATCCCATTTATACGGATAGCCTTTTCCTGTTTTTACGCTCATTGCTTGATGAGGACTGTTGTCTAAAACCGTTTCATCTAAATCAAGTACGATAGCAGGCTTTTTCTCTGTCCCTTTTGCAAGAGCTGCATCAAGCTTCAATTGACCGATATTGTACCCTTGGTAGTAAAGTGCTTTCGTTTCACCAGCTGTTTGATACCATAAATCAGCCATTAATTGCTGTTCTGTTAATTTTACTTTTTCTTCTTTTGCCACTGTTTTCTCTGGTGTTCCTGAACATGCTACAAGCGATGTAGATAGAACCGCTACAGATAATAAAGTGGTAATACCCCTCTTCATCTTCATATGTATCCTCCTTGATGTTAGAAAATCATCTTATATTATATATTAAAATATAAATTTTTTTTATGAACATTTGCATATTGTCTTTTGTATATATAGTAGTATGTCCTATATTAGAAAGATGAGAAAAATATTGGAAATTATTTTGTCAATTATAATTGTCGTAATGACAATTATAATTGACAAATGAAATGATATTATTTACAATTTTAACTAAATAGAACAAATGATGGATTAAGGAGATGTTACATACTAAGAGGATGAAGTGTAGTGCTATATTTTATCCTGAATAAACATAGTCTTTGAAAGAGAGTATGAATGATATTAAAGGGGAGGCTTTATACTTTGAGTTTACAAATTCAAAACTTAACGAAACAATTTGGGGAATCAAAAGCAGTTAACGGTTTGCAAATTTCGTTACCAAAAGGTGAAGTGCTAGGATTACTTGGACGAAATGGTGCAGGGAAAACAACGACAATCAAAATGCTTCTCGGATTATTAACGCCTAATGAAGGATCTATTACGTGGAATGGAAAATCATTTGGGACTAGTGGGGTAACGATTGGGTATTTACCAGAAGAAAGAGGTTTATATACAAAAAGTAGAGTAATAGACCAGTTGCGATATTTTGGTAGATTAGAAGGAATGTCGAAAAAAGAAGTAGATCTTGCTATTGATCACTGGTTAGAGCGATTAGCGATACCGGAATATAAATTTAAAACGGCAGGAGAGCTTTCAAAAGGAAATCAGCAAAAAATCCAATTAATTGCTGCTCTTCTTCATAATCCTGAACTTCTCATTTTAGATGAACCATTTAGCGGACTTGATCCAGTTAATGCTGGGATGCTAGCTAGCATTATTGAAGAACAAGTACAGAGCGGAAAGACCATTATTTTATCTAGTCATCGTATGGAACAAGTAGAGGCTTTTTGCCAACATGTATGTATTTTGAAAAAAGGCGAAGCAGTCGTAAAAGGCCAGTTAAGTGATATTAAAAAAGAGTACGGTTTCCGCAATTTAACGATTGAAGATACAGAAGAAAATGCGAAGGGATTAAAAGCTATACATGTATCGTATGAAAAACAACAAGGCCTTCTTTATGTGCAAGTACAAGACGATGCAGAAGCTCTAAAGATTTTACAACAGTTGCAAGAACAAGGTGTTACTTTACGACAATTTAAAATGTTAGAGCCGACGTTAAATGAAATCTTTGTAGAGAGGGCGAAATAACGATGCGTAAATTTTCTCACGTATTTTCATTTTATTTCAGGGAAGCATTTTTATCTAAAAAATCATTAATTACGAGTGCGATTTTATTTTTAGTTGTGTTTGGACTTTTCGCATTTAATCATTTCACTGCTGATAACGATAAAGGAAAAGATAAATTTGCGGTAGTAACGGAAAGCGATACTTATAAAGTGCAAGAAAGTGATGTAACAAAGTTACTTCCGTCTGCTAAAGTAACTGTAGAAAATAAGGATAAGTTTAATGAGCTACGTAAGCAAGTGGAAGATGGGGATTTAGATGGCTTATTCCGTATTACAGAAAAGAATGGTATTCCGGAAGTGACGTATATGTATAGTGGTTTTCCGAGTCAATCAACTGCTACACTTATGGCAAGTTATTTAAAGGAACAGTATACAGCGGTAATGATTGAAAAAAATAATGTATCTGCCGAAGTAGCAAAACAGTTACAGATGGAAATTCCGTTAAAACAAGAAGCAGTAAAGGATCATGCATCTTCCTTTGGAATTGGTTATGTTTTCTCGTTTGCTTTATATATGTTTATTATTGTGTTTGGAACTGCAATTGGGACGACGATAGCATCTGAAAAATCATCCCGTGTTATGGAGTTAATGCTTCCGAAAGTAAAACCATTAACAATGCTACATGCTAAAATTTTAGCAATTGTTTCTAGTGCTTTACTATTACTAGTTATTGCTTCCTTCGGTTTTCTTGTACCATATTTATTAGGGTGGGTAGATTTAGAAAACGCATCTTTAATAGGACTTACACTAGACTTTTCTAAATTGGATGCGGTAGTAATTAGTATGTTCGTTGTATATTTTGTTACGGGCTACTTACTATATGCAATGTTATATGCAGCGGTTGGGGCTGTTGTATCAAAAATTGAGGATGTGCAATCTCTTTCGTTCCCAATTACAATGTTAGGTATAGCAGCATTTTTCATTAGTATTAAATCATTATTTGATCCTAATAGTACATTAGCTGTAGTTAGTTCATATATTCCATTCTTTACACCTATGGTTACATTTTCAAGACTTGTAGCTGGTGAAGCAGGCGCTGTAGAAATTGGTGTGACGCTAGTAATTTTATTGGTGACTATCGTTATCATCAATATGCTTGCAAGTCGCATTTACGTAAATGGCGTAATGAATTACTCAGACAAAGTGAAATTTAAAGATTTAGCGAAGTTTATAAAGCGTCAATAATGAGAGAAAAGTATGATTTCCTATTGGAATCATGCTTTTTCTTTATGTATAAATTAAAAATAGTATATAATAATAAGAGTCGTCTTTTAATAGAATGAATACAAAGGAGGGTGTGCAGATGGGGATTAGTAGTCGTTTTACAGTAGGTGTTCATATGTTAACGTTACTTGCGATAGATCGAAACTCTCGCTGTACCTCTGAATGGATTGCTGGTAGTGTGAATACAAATCCAGTTGTGATTCGTCGCATTACAGGAATGTTGAAGAGAGCAGGACTTGTTGATGTACAAGCTGGTAAAGGTGGTACGACACTTGCTCGTGATTTAGAAGAAATTACATTACTTGATGTATATAAAGCAGTGGAAGTTGTAGAAGAAGGACAACTATTTTCCTTCCATGAAAATCCCAACATTGAATGTCCAGTAGGAGCTAATATTCAATCAGTATTAGAAATTATTTTAATGCAAGCGCAAGAAGCGATGGAAAACGTACTTGCAAATGTAACGGTAGATCAATTAGTTACAAACTTAAAGTCTAAAATGAAAGAGTAAAAAAGCGAGCAACCTCATAATGAGGGCTCGCCTTTTTTTATTCAGAAATATTGAAAATTCTATTTTTCAGTATTTAAAATGAATTTACCAACAATAGCTGCTACGATACCACCAAGAATTGGTGCTACGATGAATACCCATAGTTGAGAAAGTGCTTCTCCGCCAGCGAATAGAGCTGGTGCGATACTACGAGCTGGGTTAACAGAAGTTCCAGTTAACGGAATTCCTAATAAGTGAACTAAAACTAATGTGAAACCAATTACTAATCCTGCTAGAGAAGAACTTCCTTTTTTACCTGTTACAGCAACGATAACTAAAATGAATACGAAAGTTAAAATAAATTCAACTAGAAATGCTCCAGATAAACCAAGAGTTCCAAAACCATTTTGACCTAAATTATCTAAAGGTGTTTTAGCAGAGCGTAAAATCGTTACTAACGTTGCAGTTCCTAATAAACCACCTAAAATTTGAGCTAATACATAATAACAAAGTTCCATAGCGTTCATTCTTTTGTTGATGAACATAGCTACTGATACTGCTGGGTTAATGTGACATCCAGAAATTGTTCCGATGCTATATGCCATAGCCACAATAGATAGACCGAAAGCCATAGCGATTCCTAATGTTCCAATTCCTTCAATTCCGCCGCCAATGACAGCTACTCCAGTTCCGAATAATACAAGTACAAATGTACCAATAAATTCAGCGATTGCTTTTTTTAACATAATTTACCTCCTAATATTGCGCATGAAACGTATTATAACATAGGTTTTAGTATAAACAGCTAATGAAATACTATTCTGATAAGGCGAAATAGGGGGACAATAAAAAAAGAGTATAGTTCTTTGTTAGAGAACTATACTCTTTTTTATGCAGTTTTTTTCTGCTTAACGACTGGAGCAGAACGGTTTAAAACGCTATTAGCAACCATTCCTAACATAATAATAATCATTCCAAGTAGGGAAAGACCACCAGGAAATGAACCATTCAAGAAAACAATTTCGCCAAACACGGTAAAGACCATCGTTCCAGCTTGCGTTGCTTCAACAGCTCCAAGTAGAGAGAGGTTATCTTTGGCTAAGTCAGTAGCAAAGAAAAATGTCATCGTCGCAATCACGCCAGAACATAATGCTAACAAAAATCCTTGCAACATTTGGCTGGATGTTGGAATACCGGTAGTAGAAAATCCATATATACCAAGTAAAATTGTTATAGGTAGACTTCCTATTGCCATTCCTAATACACGTTGGAACGTATCAAGACGTCCGCCAACAAGTTCCATCATTTTTCGGTTGCCGAATGGATATAAGAAGGCTGCTACTACGACAGGTAAAAAACCTGAAATGAACTGAGTCATTGTAATATGACCTGCTGCAGTAGCTTGCATACAAATTACACCAAGTAAAATAAATAATGCGACATATAAACTACGAAGTGGAATTTTTCCGCGTACAAGTTTTGTGCCGGATTTCGTTTCTAATTTAACGAAGAATAATGGTGATAAAAGTAAACCTGCTAATATAGTAACTTGCCAAGTTCCAGCAACGAGCCAAGCTGGAGAAAAGACAGCTGCGAAACTTAATAAAGAATAGAAACCAATGCCAGCAACGGAACCCCATCCGATCCACGCTAATGGATGTTTCTTTAATTCTTCCCATAAACCCCTTAAGTTTTTGCGAAATAAAACGATAAGGAATAAAATAGGGAGAGCAAATAAAAAACGGAAGGAAGCTGTCCAGGCCCAGCTCGTTCCAGATACATTCATCGCTCGATTAATAATAAAGGTTGCGGAAAAAAAGGCTGATGATAAAAGGCCTAATAAAATTGCGCGCATGAAGTATAGCACTCCTTTCGGAATTTGATGATTATGTATAGTATAATATACTTAAAAATAATAAAAGTAAACTTTTTTATACTTTAAGGTGGTTTTATAGATGAAAGAACATGAAGATATGCAAACGAAAGAAGTCATTCAGCAAGTAGGTCAGCTGTTAAGACAAATTCGAAATGAACAAAAATTAAGTTTAGAAGAATTAGCCCAAAAAACAGGGGTTAGTAAATTAACATTAGGAAAGATTGAAAGAGGCGAAACGAATCCGACGTTAGCTGTCATTTGGAAAATAACGAAAGGGTTATCGATTCCTTTATCGAGATTGATGGTTGTTGGAGAGCCTGTAGCTGTGGCGCGCTGCGGAGAAGGATTTGCAGTAGATGTAGGACAAGCATGGCATTTAGAAACGATGTTCCGCTATACGAAAGAAACGGGGATGGAAATGCACCGTGCTTGTTTAAAATCGAATAGTATATATGAACCAGAAGCTCATCATGAAGGTGCTATTGAGCTTGTAACAGTAATGAAAGGGAAAGTATCGATTCAAGTAGAAAGCGATGTATACGAATTAAATGAGTTTGACTCTATTCAATTTGAAGCGAATAAAAAACATAGTTATAGAAATGAAGAAGATGAAGTAGCAGTATTACATTTAACGATGAAATATTCTTCATGAAAAAATCCCCTATAGAAAAATCTATAGGGGATTTTTTATATGCTGTGCTCAAATATATGAAAGAATGTTATTAGTAAGAGCGTGGCATAAGTAATAAACAAATAAAATAAACTAAAAACCCCGTCCCAAAACATAAAATAGCAATGACCCAAAGTATGCGAATGAGAGTAGAGCTAATATCAAAATATTCCCCTAAACCACCGCATATACCAAATAGCATTTTATCAGTTTCGGATTTACATAATCTTTTTGACATCTTCCAATCCACTCCTTTTTATCCCGCTTTAACGAGCAGTAAGACCTCTACCTAAAAATTCAGCGAAAGCAAAGAAGTTAGGTGGGGATTAACTGCCCGTAAAAGCCCGATTGGTTTAACTAATGATCAGTGGGGGATGAACACCCCCCCCACTGATCAAAGTTTCACTTTATAACAAGCTATATACTTCTATTCTATATGGAAATTTATGAGAAGACTATGAGGTTGTATGACATTTTTTTAGGGGACAGTCATATTAATTGTCTTAATTTTCAGTTGATATTACACTTATAGTAAGGGATATAAGGTAACTTTTAATAAAGGGTGGGGGAAATAGAGATGACAGTATATTGGTTGACTAATGTAATGCTTGAATCAGGGTATACATATGAAGAGGGGAGAATTTCCCAAACAGAAACAGAGTTATGTAGTTTACTCATTGAAGATGGACGAATTAAAAAAATGATAGCAGGGGCTGTTCAAGAGGAAGGAATATTAATTCTGGATGCTAAGCGTTTATTGATTTTGCCAGCTTTCGAAGAGATGCATATTCATATTGATAAGACGTATTATAGTGGCCCTTGGAAAGCTTGTATGCCAGCAGAGAATATTTTTACGCGTTTTAATGAAGAAGAAAAAATTCTGCCGAAGCAATTAGCAACTGCTCAAGATAGGGCGGAAAATATGTTAGCGTTATTGCTTCGAAATGGTGCAACGAATATAAGAACGCATTGTAATGTTGATCCGATTATTGGTCTTGGTAATTTGGAGGCGACGTTAGCGGCGTTGGAAACATATAAAAATCAAGTTTCTGGTAGAATTGTTGCTTTTCCGCAACATGGATTATTGCGTAGTAATTCTGTACAACTTGTGAAAGATGCGATGCGTATGGGTGCGCATCTAGTCGGTGGAGTGGATCCAGCTACAGTGGATAATGATATTGAAAAATCATTACATACCATTATGGATATCGCAGTAGAATTTAATGCGGATGTTGATATTCATCTGCATGATGCGAATAATCTTGGGACGTTTACGATGAAGCGATTGGCAAGTTTAACAGAAGAAGCCGGATGGCAAGGTCGCGTAACAATTAGTCATGCACTTGGACTTGGTGGTGTTACGGATAAAGAAGTTGAAGAAGTGGCGGAAAGACTAGCTGCTTTAAATATTGATATTACTTCAACGGTGCCAATTGGGAAACAAGTAATCCCAATTCCGTTATTAGATAAAAAAGGTGTGAAAGTTTCATTAGGAAATGATAGTATTACTGATCATTGGTCACCGTTTGGCACAGGTGATATGCTGCAAAAGGCAAATCGATTAGCGGAACGTTTTGGATGGAGTGACGAAAGGTCTTTAGGAAAAGCCTTTCGCTTTATTACGGGAGGAAAAGAAACGTTAAACAATGAAGGGAAGCGAGCATGGCCGAATGTAGGAGATGAAGCGAGTTTTGTTTTGACGAATGCAACATGTACTGCTGAAGCGGTAGCGCGTCAAACAGAGAAACGTTTAGTCGTGCATAAAGGGAATATTGTTGTTGGAAGTTTAAATGAGGTGGAATTAAATAATCTTGTGTAAAAGAATCGTGTGAATGTTTTGAGGAGGGTTCTAATTGTGAGTGTAGAACCCTTCTTTGTTATGCTTGCCATATATTTCTTATAGGGAAGCTAGAAAGGATGAAAAATTTGGACAATCAACATAACCAAAATCATATTATGGGAACTTTGCAATGGTTTATATTTTTATTAGCGAATTCAATCGCACTACCAATTGTCGTTGGCGGATTATTTCATCTTACGACGGAAGAAATATTTTATTTAATGCAGCGTACGTTTTTTGTAGTTGGTATATCTTCTTTTTTACAAGGGTGGCTTGGACATAGACTGCCAATTGCGGATGGACCAGCTGGATCGTGGGTTGGAGTATTTACCGTACTTGCTTATGCAACGGCCGGGCAAGGTCAATTACATAGTACGTTGCAAATTTTAGAATTAGGAATGATAATTTCCGGTGTTATTTTAATCGGATTAGGAGTCACTGGTTTTATCGGACGTATTTTATTTTTATTCACGCCGCTTGTGACAGGGACGTTTTTACTTTTATTATGTTTACAATTAAGCGGTGTATTTCTAAAAGGAATGCTAGGAATTACTGCTACTGTTTCTCAAATCGATGGATTTACAGCGATAATTGCGTTTAGCATATTTCTTTTCGTTATTATACTATCTAACTTCGGAAAAGGTTTTGTCAAAAGTTATGCGGTTTTAATAGGATTAATTAGTGGATGGATTCTTTTTCTCATTGCAGGAAAAATGACGATTCCATCTCAAGTAACTCATTTTGTGCAACTTCCACATGTATTTGCTTGGGGACTTCCAAAGTGGAATACAGGTATGGCTGTATCCAGTTTCGTTATGGTATGTATTTTAGTTTCAAATACAGTGGCAGCTATTATAGCAATTAATCAAGCTACCATTCAAAAGGGGACTATTGAACAAAAACAGTTGAAGGGTGGTACGTGGGTTGGAGGGATTTCGCATATCATTTCTTCTGTATTTTCAACTGTAGGTGTCGTGCCGTTACCAGCAACGGCAGGATTTATACGTTTAACGAAACAAAAATATATACGATCGTTCTTACTAGCATGTTTGTTACTAGTCGTAATGTCGTTGTTTCCAAATATTATTCGTTACTTAGCATCGTTACCACCCGCTGTCGCATCTGCGGTTTTAATGGCTTCGTTCGTACAGTTAATTGGAATTGGGTTTCATAATATAAAACAAGTGCCAATGAGCGAAAGGAATGTAACGGTTTTAGGAGTTTCTGTATTATTTGGAAGCGGTGTTATGTTTTTACCGTCTGGAGCACTCCAATCACTGCCGTCTGTTATGCAATATATATTCGGAAATGGTTTATTCGTAGGTACAGTTGTCAGCATATTACTAGAACAAATATGGCGTAATGAAAAGTGAGTGGATACAAAGAGTGTCTGCACTGTATAAAAGTCTAAAATAACATGTGAAATAAAGCCTATTTTCATTCACCACCCGCACATTTCGTTCATACAATATCTTGACTAAATAAACACCCAACTTACACATACACGGCTCTGGCTTAAGCAAGGAGGTTTATACCAGTTGAAGGAAAAAGCGTATCAATCTAAACCGTTACTCACAAAGAGAGAGAGAGAAGTATTTGAATTACTGGTTCAAGATAAAACAACGAAGGAAATTGCAGGTGAACTTTTTATCAGTGAAAAAACAGTACGCAACCACATCTCAAACGCAATGCAAAAGCTAGGAGTTAAAGGACGTTCACAAGCAGTTGTTGAGCTTCTTCGCATGGGAGAGCTCGAACTATAAAAAGAAAGCCGACTTTTATATGAAGAGTCGGCTATTTTTTTGCTTATATTTTGAATTTAAAAAGGTATCTCAGACTTTGAGAGGGAAGGTATGTTTCAGGAAGAAATGTTAAAAGTAACTGTTTTAGAACATGATGAGGTATTTAGGATAGGTATCTTTGTCATTTATAAATAAGAAGGTGCAAATATGAAGTTGTGTTTTAAGGATATGGAGATAGGTGAAATTAAAGATGTTTTTGGAGACATGCCATGGATGTATGGAACAATTCGTCTATTCGAGAATAGTAAACCGTTCCAAAAATATTTTCGTGAGATGGTAGACGAAGATAGTGGATTTGATTTTGAAAGCATAGACCCTGAATTTTCATATGAAGAAAATTGGTCTATTTTTGATGAGGATGATCAGCGATATTTAGGGATTAATATACCTGCTATACATATGGAGGATAACACGATTGCGTGGCGTTGGAGATAAAAGTTATAAGGTTGTGAAAATCTTCGTACGAAAGAATTCAAACGATAACAACAAGTTGACTTTTATAAAAAAGGTCAGCTTGTTGTTATCGTTTTTTCCGCTTGCTATATGAATGATAAGAACATTCCATACATAAATAGGTAGTAAGGAGGGGATATGTTGAAAAGGATATTGTTAGTTTCAACAAGCGCTCATGATATGAATGGACACCCGACTGGTTTGTGGCTGGAAGAGCTCGCAGCTCCTTATAATGTATTTAAAAAAGCTAAGTTCGATGTTGACATTGTGTCGATAAAGGGCGGTAAAGTACCTATTGATAGAGTGTCTATTCCGAACGGGATACCTCGTGAATTTAAGTATGTCGCTTCTTTATTGCAAAATACGAAGCCGATCTCAAATGTTCATTTTTCGGATTATGATGCAGTTTTATTTGGTGGTGGGCACGGAGCGATTGTAGATTTTCCAGGTAATCCATATGTTGCAAATTTGATTGAGAATATGTACAACAATAACCGGATTGTAGCGGCTGTTTGTCACGGAGTAAGTTCTTTAGTCGGTGTGAAAAATAAAGATGGCTCGTTTTTTGTTGCCGGTAAGCGTATAACAGGTTATACAAACGATGAGGAAAAAGCTGTACATTTAGAAAAGCGAGTGCCGTTTTTATTAGAGAGTAAATTGAAAGAAGAAGGAGCTTTGTTTTATGTTGTTCCAAATTTCACACCGCATGTAGTAGTAGATGGGCGTTTAATTACAGGGCAAAACCCGCAGTCTAGTATGGAAATAGGGAAAGCTATAAGAAGAGCTGTCAATAAATTATAGAAAAAGTGCTCGCTTTCATTTCTGCTCATTTCTTCTTATTAATAGGAATGTCTTCTTTCCAAAAAAAGATGGAGCGATAAATACACATTTTATATAGAAGAAACCGACTTTCATATAGAGGGTCGGTTATTTTTCTGTCTTGCAAATTATGAAAAAAAGGAGCAAAATAAAAAAGGTCCTAGTCTATACAGGTACAAATGAAAATTTTCATACAGAAGCAGTTTAAGTTAGCGAACTTAAAGTGTGTAAAATATAATGATAAAATAAGATGATGAATGAGAAAACGGGTGATGAAGTTGAATAGAGCAATCGGTGTTATCGATTCAGGAGTTGGCGGTTTAACAGTAGCGAAGGAATTAATTCGTCAGTTGCCGAAAGAGCGTATTATATATTTAGGGGATACGGCACGTTGCCCTTATGGTCCACGTTCTCGAGAAGAAGTGCGTCAATTCACGTGGGAAATGACGGAGCATTTACTAGATTTAAATATCAAAATGTTAGTTATTGCGTGTAATACAGCAACTGCGGTTGTATTAGAAGAGATGCAGAAACAATTACCAATTCCAGTGGTAGGGGTTATTCACCCAGGATCACGTACAGCTTTAAAAGTGACAAACACGTATCATGTTGGGATTATTGGAACGATTGGAACGGTGAAAAGTGGTGCATATGAAGAAGCGTTAAAGTCTATTAATAACCGTGTTATGGTAGAAAGTTTAGCGTGTCCGCCTTTCGTTGAGCTTGTAGAGAGTGGGAATTTTGAAAGTGAAATGGCGTATGAAGTTGTACGAGAAACGTTGCAACCGCTGAAAAATACTGAAATTGATACACTTATTTTAGGTTGTACACATTATCCAATTTTAGGTCCTGTTATTAAAAAAGTAATGGGAGATAAAGTACAACTAATTAGTTCAGGTGATGAAACAGCGCGCGAAGTAAGTACGATTTTATACCATAGTAAAATGTTGAATGAGGGAGAGGAACAAAGTGATCATCTCTTCTTAACAACAGGAAAAATAGGACTATTTAAAGAAATTGCATCAAAATGGTTCGGTCAACCGATTGAAAATGTGAAACATATTCATTTAGAAAAAGAATAATAATAGAATCGATATAAGTGAGCTCCTGAGAAATCAGGAGTTTTTTTGTTTATAGGAAGCACAGCTTGTTCTAAAACATGAAACAGCTCGTATAAATAATAGTACAAACTTAGATTTTAGGGGGGAATGGCATGCCTAAATCCACTTTTAAATGGGTTGTTGGTGCTACTGTGAGCGCTGTTTTACTAACAGGGTGTGGCTTTATAAATCAGGAGAAAGCAACGGAACAAATTGATCCGCCAAAACAAGTTACGTATACAGAGGATGGAAAGAAAGAAGTAGCTAAGAAAGATAAGCAAGGACAAACGGAGAATAGAGAACTATACCTTGTTGATAAAAATGGTTATGTTGTACCGCAAACGTTAGCTATACCTACTCCGAAAGCAAATGGGGTCATTCAGCAAACGTTAGAGTACCTTGTGAAAGATGGACCGGTAACGAATTTATTACCGAATGGGTTCCGTGCAGTCATTCCAGCGAATACATCGATGACACTAGATTTGAAAAAAGATGGGACGGCAGTCATTGATTTCTCTAAAGAAATGAAAAACTATGCAAAAGAGGAAGAGCGTCAGATGGTTGAGTCAATAGCCTGGACGTTGACGCAATTTAAAGAAATAAAACAAGTGCAGTTCCAAATAAATGGTGAGAAATTGGCAAAGATGCCTGTTGGTGGTACACCGATTGGTGAAGGGGTGAGCCGTGCTAATGGTATCAACTTCGATGATGAACAAGTAGCTGATGTAACAAATACAAAACCGGTTACACTTTATTTTATGGCACAAAATAATAATAAGCAGCAATACTACGTACCAGTAACACGCCGCGTTGTAGAAGGAAAAGAAAATGATTATGCAGCAATTATAGATGAACTTGTAAAAGGACCGATTCATCAATCGCTTCTGAATGATTTTAATCCAGGAGTTAAGTTGATTACGAATCCGAAGTTACAAGATGGAAATCTTACATTAAACTTTAATGAAAATATATTTATAAACCCAGATAAAAATATGGTTTCAAATTACGTATTGAAGTCGTTAGTTTTATCTTTAACAGAAAAGAAAGGCGTGAAAAGTGTTTCTATTGAAGTAAATGGTAAAGCGAATCTTATAGATGAAAAGGGCGGAAAGTTAATAAAACCTGTCGATCGTCCAGAAAACGTGAATACAGGTAGTTTTTAATCTTCAATAATTTGATATACTTAAGTAAGAAAGGGGAATTGCTTTTTGGGTTCCTCTTCTTTTATTGTATACATATCATACATTTAAATTTGGCTATACTAACAAGTAGCTATGAGGAGGTTATTTTTATGCGAGTAGATGGTAGAGAGAAAACAGAATTACGCCATATACATATTCATACGAATTATTTAAAACATCCAGAGGGATCAGTATTAATTGAGGTTGGGGATACAAAGGTAATTTGCTCAGCGACAATTGAAGAGCGTGTCCCACCGTTTATGCGTGGAGAAGGAAAGGGCTGGGTAACAGCTGAATATGCGATGATTCCACGTGCAACAGAACAACGTACAATTAGGGAATCAAGTAAAGGGAAAGTAACAGGACGTACAATGGAAATCCAGCGCTTAATTGGACGAGCATTACGTGCGGTAGTTGACTTAGAAGCACTTGGTGAGAGAACGGTTTGGATTGATTGTGATGTTATTCAAGCGGATGGTGGAACGAGAACTGCTTCTATTACAGGTGCATATGTAGCAATGGTATTAGCGTTTGAGAAGTTATTACAAGCAGAAAAAGTATCTAAAATTCCAGTAAAAGATTATTTAGCAGCAACGTCAGTAGGAATTGTTGAAGAGCAAGGTGTTGTTTTAGATTTAAACTACGCAGAAGATTCTAAAGCAGACGTTGATATGAACGTAATTATGACTGGAAAAGGTCAGTTTGTTGAAGTGCAAGGAACTGGAGAAGAGGCGACGTTTAGCAGAGCGCAGTTAAATGAATTACTTGATGCTGCGGAACAAGGTATCTTCCAACTGATTGACATGCAAAAAGAAGCGCTAGGTGACATCGTATCTCATATAGAGTAGAGGTGGAAAGTATGAAACAAGTTGTTGTAGCGACAAAAAATATGGGGAAAGTACGTGAATTTGCTGAGTTATTTGAGCGATTTGATTTAGAAGTAAAATCATTACACGATTTTCCTCATATTGAAGAAGTCGAAGAAACTGGTGAAACATTTGAAGAAAATGCGATCTTAAAAGCGGATAGTTTGAGTAGACAGCTGAATGCGATCGTAATCGCAGATGATTCAGGTCTTATTGTAGATGCTTTAAATGGAAAACCAGGCGTGTATTCAGCTCGTTTTGCTGGAGAGCCGAAAGATGATCAAGCGAATATTGATAAAGTGTTACAAGAATTAAATGACATAGCGTTTGAAAAGCGTAAAGCTCGCTTCTACTGTGCATTAGCAGTGGCTTTCCCTGAAGGTGATAAAAAGCCTGTCATCGTAAACGGGACGTGCGAAGGGTATATTTTAGAACAGCGCCGCGGGGAAAACGGTTTTGGATATGATCCGATTTTTTATGTGGAAGAATATAAAAAAGCGATGGCGGAACTAAGTTCAGATGAGAAAAATGCCATTAGTCACCGCGGACGTGCTCTTCGTAAGTTAGAAGAAAAAATCCCTGAATGGTTTTTAGGAGAATAAGGGAGAGAGATTGATGAAAGCTTTAATCGTAAGCGATAGTCATAGCTCTGTGAAGGAATTACAGCAGTTGAAAGAGAAATATGAAGGAAAAGTAGATGTCATGATTCATTGCGGTGATTCAGAGCTAACACCTGCTCATGAAGAGCTGCAAGGTTTCCATGTTGTAAAAGGGAACTGTGATTATGCTAACTTTCAAGACGAAATTGTAACTGATGTAGATGGCATTCGTTTCGTAGTTGTGCACGGACATCGTCATAACGTGAAAATGACATTACAAACATTAGCGTACCATGCAGAAGAGGTAGGGGCGCAAGTTGCATGCTTCGGACACTCTCACGTATTAGGTGCAGAATTAATCGATGGCGTTTTATTTATTAATCCAGGCAGTATTTTATTGCCACGTCAGCGTGTAGAAAAGACATTTGCTTTATTAGAAATGGATGAAAATCAAATGGAAGTTCGTTTTGAAACATTAGACGGACAACTAGTTGAACAAGCAGTTTTTAAAAGAGGATAAGAAAAATTATCCTCTTTTAAAAAAGGTGTTGACTTTATGTATGGTTATACATATAATAAATATTGTCGATAGGGCAACAGTGCTAACGAAGAAAAATAAAATAACATATGCGGGTGTAGTTTAGTGGTAAAACAAGAGCCTTCCAAGCTCTGGTCGAGAGTTCGATTCTCTTCACCCGCTCCATGTCCCAGTAGCTCAGCCGGATAGAGCATACGCCTTCTAAGCGTACGGTCGGGAGTTCGAATCTCTCCTGGGACGCTAAAAAAACCTTGTTATCTTTTGATAACAAGGTTTTTTGTTTGTTTAAAAATTGATGTATGTGCAAGAAGTGTAAAAAATATAAAGTAACATATGATAATTATTATATACAACAGATTAAAGTGCATTAAGAAAAGAGCGCCATTTATGCGCCCTATTTCTCTTGTTTAATTTAAAGAGTCAATAGGTTTATGATGGAAATCGAATTCATATCCAGATGCTCCTAATTAATCACTTACAATGTTATAAAACTTTTTACCATTCTAGTACGATTAAGCAGCTGTTATCGGAACTTATCCCCGACAGTGTGTTACAATTAATAGAAGCGGAAAACGAGAATCTCCAATTGACTGGACGTGTGATTGGTTGGACAGTTTAAGAAGGTTGTATAAAAAAGGGAGATGGCGCAAAGATGGCGAGATCAAATGAGAATGATTTAACGGAGAAATTGGCAGAAGGTCACCGGAAATATGGTGATGGCAACTTTACAGTACAGAACATCGGTGATGAAACTAACCCAGATTGGACTGTCGTAAAAAATGTGAGGAAGGGATCGGCAGGCATTCGTGAAGGAGAAGATATATTAAGACTGCGATCAAAATATATAAAATAGTACGGAAATGGGCGGAGTGGGAGTTCAAATCTCTCCTGGGACGCTAAGAAACCCTTGTTATCTTTTGATAACAAGGGTTTCTTGTTTAGTTATTAATAAACTTCTCAAATACAAAACCATAATCTTTCACGTTATATTGTTTCTTCGTATCAACGAGCCAGTTAAAGGCGATCTCGTTCATTTCTTTAAATTGTTCTGCTAAATTTACTTGTGCGTTTGAAATACGGCTGAAAGCGTTAGATGCCATATCTAGACTTTTATGTGCATACTGCAATGTAATATCGTTGTCGTATGAAATTTCTTCTATTTTAAGTAAAGCCTTATATAAATCTTTTAATTCTTCAATATGTTTTTTATGAACATCAATTGAATAATGCTCATCCCCCATCTGGAACTTAATTTCTACGTCTAAATCAATCGTTCCTGCAGTTTCAAGTGCTACGTTTTTAATTTGATACTTACTATAGCTAAAGCGGCGTAGTGTACGTTTTTTACTTGTTGCGCTTGTACCATCTAGGTGGATTAATCCTTTGTTTGTGAAACAATATTCATCTGATTTTGATTTGATTAGAAAATAAATTTTCTCCCCATCTTCATGCATCACGTAATCATCAGCATCAACTTTATCGTAATCTTTCGGTGTAATGACAGAACCTACATCGCTTAGCCCTAATACATCTGCAGCCATTTTTTTAAACATACATAATCCCCCTTGTAAATTAAATTCTTAATTGTATAAAAATATATTAACATGATTTTCATCGGTTGTTTTCTTGTAATACGAAAATATATGAAGGTAAGTTAAGAAAAGTAACGAATAATTATTTCAAACCTAAGTTATTTAGTAAATCTATCAGTTTAAGAGTGGATTCTCCGAAAAATAATCAAGAGAAAAAAGTTAATTTTGCAAGTAATTATAGAGAAATTCCGTGAAAACCTCTCAAGTAATATGAGGTTTTTTTCTATCCATTTTGAAATCTTACAATTCTGTAAGGTAACTGTAAGGAAGTTCGATGGTAACAAATTGCTAATCCTCTATAATGAAGGTAACAACGATAAAACGAGGAGGAAGAAATGATGAAAGGGTTAATCGTAACGGGTTTAACAGTTGCTTTTGGATTTGTAGCATATGAGAAATTAACGTATGTAGTTGATGTTGTAAAACATTTAATCGCTTAGTAAAAAAACTGCCATGAGAGGGAAAGGGAATGAGTGAATGAATGGAATGGTTATTTGGAATTATAGGTACTTGTAGTGTAGTGTTATTGTTCTTTGTCCCGAGTGGTATACTTAGTTCGACAACGAGTTTGTTCTTCTTAAGTTTGTTTGCTTGTACGATGCTTATTATTATGTTTTTAATGAAGCGAAGTAAACCAATCTTCTATTTTAGCATGATTGTTATGGCAATTATTGTTCTCCAAATTATTACCCTTGTTATATACCCCACTATTATAAAAGCTTTCCATTAATGATGAATCCTCTGCTTTAATTGCTGAGGATTTTTATTTGCACATTTTTAATTTTTAGTAAGGATTTGTTTATATTGAAATATAAAAATTAAATATTTCTATATTTCAAACAAAGGGTTTTGGGATGTTGTGTTCTTATTACTCATTTGATATATTTACTTTAAAGATAATTAAAATCTAGAAAAAGAGGCGGACGTATGGATAAAAAAGAAAATACGGTCGTATTGTTTCCACAACTATCAGAGCGATATATTGATGAAGGTTTTTTAGCACTGAAAGAGCGGAAATTCGAAGATGCATTGCGCTGCTTTGAAATATTACGTCAGTATAATGCAGAAACGGAACAAACGGAACTCGCTTCTGTTATTTGTTTGTTAGAATTAAAACATATGGAAGAAGCGAAAGACAAATGTGAACAGTTACTTGAAACAGGAGCTGTATTATTTGGTGATATTCTTGAAACATATGTGACGATTTTAGTTCAAACAAATGATTATGAAGGTGTCATTGAAATCGTTGAAAAGGTTTTGCAAACGAAAGATGTAATGCCTGAGCAAAAGGAAAAATTAGCACAGCTCGCTTTATTTGCAGAAGGTATGTTAAGTGAAGTAGATACGTCACTAGTCGATTCGAATTTTGAATTGGATGAGTTTACTAATGAAATGTTTGGAGAAAACTTTGGGCAAAAGCTAAGAGCGATTCAGCAACTTTCGTTAAAAGACTTGGATCTTGCATTACCTATTTTAAAGAAATTTTTAATAGACGAAAAACAGCACCCTTATTTGAAAACTTCTATTTTATATAAAATGATAGAAAATCAAATAGAAGAAGAGATAGAGGTAGAAAAGTTTGGAAATACGATCAAGGTGATTCCAGCATTTACAGGTCATAATGAGGAGCAATCCAATAACATTATACATACATTATCAAGCCGATTAGAGCAAAATTATCCCGATATATTTGATGCGATGGTTACATATTGGAAAGAATTGCGAATTAGCGTTTTCCCATTCGCTCTATTAATGGATAAAGTGGAGATTTGGGCTGCTGTTTTAGAGAGAATTGGAAGAAAGCGTTTCGGATTGATTATTGATGAAGAAGAGCTTATGACAGCGTATAATATTGAATTAGAAGAGTTTCATATTGCCTATCAATGGTTATTACGTGTTGAAAGAGAAGGATATTTGCCCGTATAATTATGAAAAAGAATCGTTCGGTTCTTGAAACGAGCATATTCTATGTTATAATGTAAGGGTTGCAAAAGGCAGAAATCTGCCTGTTTGTAAGAGAAGAGAAGTGTAAATCTCTTACTTAATATGTTTCATATTATTCTCGAACAAAATATACCGTAGTTGTCTTTTAGACAATTAGTAGATTGGAACATTATATCTGAAAGCTTTTGCTAGAGGATTATTTGTACTTTTGTTATTTCAAAAAAGAGATAATGAAGATTTTAATCTATAGAGGTATGTGCATACATTATTATAGTTGGAGGGAAAGAATAAATGGCTGCAAAATGGGAAAAATTAGAAGGTAACGTAGGCGTTTTAACAATCGAAGTTGATGCTAAAGAAGTAAACAACTCTATCGACGCTGCGTTCAAAAAAGTAGTACAAACAATTAACGTACCAGGTTTCCGTAAAGGGAAAATGCCTCGTCCGTTATTCGAACAACGCTTTGGTATCGAATCTTTATACCAAGATGCTTTAGATATCATCTTACCAAAAGCATACGGTGAAGCGATCGATGAAGCTGGTATCTTCCCAGTTGATCATCCTGAAATCAACATCGAGAAGTTCGAAAAAAATGCTAACCTTATCTTCACTGCAAAAGTTACAGTGAAACCTGAAGTTAAATTAGGTGAGTACAAAGGTTTAGCAGTAGAAAAAGTTGAAACAACTGTAACTGACGAAGATGTAGAGAACGAATTAAAATCTTTACAAGAGCGTCAAGCTGAACTAGTTGTTAAAGAAGAAGGAACTGTTGAAAACGGTGATACAGCTGTAATCGACTTCGAAGGTTTCGTTGATGGCGAAGCATTTGAAGGCGGAAAAGGCGAAAACTATTCTCTTGCAATCGGTTCTGGTACTTTCATCCCTGGTTTCGAAGAGCAAGTAATTGGTCTTAAATCTGGTGATTCTAAAGAAGTTGAAGTATCATTCCCAGAAGAGTACCACGCTGCTGAATTAGCTGGTAAACCAGCTACATTCAAAGTAACAATTCACGAAATCAAAACAAAAGAACTTCCTGAGTTAAACGACGAGTTCGCTAAAGAAGCTGACGAAGAAGTTGCAACTCTTGATGAATTAAAAACAAAACTTCGCACAAACTTAGAAGAAGGCAAAAAGCACGAAGCTGAGCACAAAGTACGTGACGAAGTAGTAGAATTAGCTGCTGCTAACGCTGAAATCGAGATTCCAGAAGCTATGATCGACACTGAGTTAGATCGTATGGTTCGTGAATTCGAGCAACGTTTAAGCCAACAAGGTATGAACCTTGAGCTTTACTACCAATTCACAGGTACTGACGCTGACAAGTTAAAAGAGCAAATGAAAGAAGACGCTCAAAAACGCGTAAGAATCAATCTTGTTCTTGAAGCTATCATTGAAGCTGAAAACATCGAAGTTACTGAAGAAGAAGTAACTGCAGAAGTTGAAAAAATGGCTGAAATGTACGGTATGCCAGTAGACGCTATCAAGCAAGCTCTTGGAAGCGTAGACGCTTTATCTGAAGACCTTAAAGTGCGTAAAGCTGTAGACTTCTTAGTAGACAACGCTGCATAATAAAATAACAAGGCGCGATTTTAATCGTGCCTTGTTTTATAAATATAGAAATATATTTATAAAACTTTTCGATGAAGAAGGAAAACTTCCTTTACAAGTCGAATATACATATTTCAAAAGTTTTAAAATTTTTTTATTTGTACATAACTAGTCATATTATTTGTATTTCTCGCCACGTAGTGACATAATATGTATTTACATACGATACATTTATCGTGTACATACGAAGGCAAGAGGTTAGCACTTTGTAAGGGGTGTGAAAATATGTTTAAATTTAATGATGAAAAAGGTCAATTAAAATGTTCTTTCTGTGGTAAAACACAAACGCAAGTTCGAAAGTTAGTTGCAGGTCCAGGTGTTTACATTTGTGACGAGTGTATCGAACTTTGTACTGAAATTGTACAAGAGGAGCTTGCGAAGGACGAAGAAGTAGAATTCAAAGATGTACCGAAACCGGTAGAAATTCGTGAAATCTTAGATGAGTATGTCATCGGACAAGATAACGCGAAAAAAGCACTAGCGGTAGCGGTATATAACCATTACAAACGCATTAATTCTAACAGTAAAATTGATGATGTAGAATTAGCGAAGAGTAATATTTCACTTATTGGGCCAACTGGTAGTGGTAAAACATTATTGGCACAAACATTAGCGCGTATTTTAAATGTTCCATTTGCAATCGCGGACGCAACATCTTTAACAGAAGCTGGTTATGTAGGGGAAGATGTAGAAAACATCTTACTAAAATTAATCCAAGCAGCTGATTATGATGTAGAGAAAGCGGAAAAAGGAATCATTTATATTGATGAGATTGATAAAGTGGCACGTAAGTCCGAAAATCCATCAATTACACGTGATGTATCTGGTGAAGGTGTACAGCAGGCACTTCTGAAAATTTTAGAAGGTACTGTAGCGAGCGTTCCACCTCAAGGTGGTCGTAAGCATCCGCATCAAGAGTTCATTCAAATTGATACAACGAACATCCTATTCATTTGTGGTGGAGCGTTTGATGGCATTGAGCCAATTATTAAACGTCGCCTTGGTGAGAAAGTAATTGGATTTGGTGCTGAGAAGAAAAATGCTGATGTAAATGAGAAGCATGTTTTATCTCACGTTTTACCAGAGGATCTTTTAAGATTCGGTTTAATTCCGGAGTTTATCGGTCGTCTTCCAGTTATTGCGAACCTAGAGCCGCTTGATGAAGATGCTCTTGTAGATATTTTAACGAAACCGAAAAATGCACTTGTTAAGCAATTCCAAAAATTATTGGAGCTTGACGATGTTGAGTTAGAGTTTGAAGAAGGTGCACTAGTTGAGATTGCGAAAAAAGCAATTGAACGTAAAACAGGTGCTCGTGGACTTCGTTCTATTATTGAAGGCTTAATGCTTGATGTAATGTTCGAACTTCCATCTCGCAAAGATATCGAGAAGTGTATTCTGACGAAAGAAACAGTAGCTGATAATGAACCGCCGAAATTGGTGTTACAAGACGGTACTGTACTTGATACAAAAACATCTGCATAGTGCGAAGAAGAAAAACAGCAATTTTTATAATTGCTGTTTTTCTTTATGTTTAGCTATGTTCCTCCACGGAAATACTAAATGATAAAACATTGCGGGAGGAAATAAATTATGAGCTGGACAAATATATTTTTACTTGTTCAACTTGTTTTTGGTGTAATTGTCGGATTGTATTTTTGGCATTTACTTCGAAATCAGCGAACACAAAAAGTTTCAATTGATCGAGAATCGAAAAAAGAATTAGAACAGCTTCGTAAAATGCGTGAGATTTCTTTAACAGAGCCGCTTGCGGAAAAGGTACGCCCTACATCCTTTTTAGATATTGTAGGGCAAGAGGACGGGATTAAGTCGTTAAAAGCGGCTCTTTGTGGTCCGAATCCGCAACATGTAATTATATATGGTCCGCCAGGTATCGGGAAGACAGCGGCAGCACGTCTTGTATTGGAAGAAGCGAAACGCAATCCGAAATCTCCATTCCGTACGAATGCAACATTTATCGAACTTGATGCGACGACAGCAAGATTTGATGAACGTGGTATTGCAGACCCATTAATTGGTTCAGTCCATGATCCGATTTATCAAGGGGCAGGTGCAATGGGGCAAGCTGGTATCCCACAGCCGAAAAAAGGGGCTGTAACAGATGCGCATGGTGGTATTTTGTTCATTGATGAGATTGGTGAATTACATCCAATTCAAATGAACAAAATGTTAAAGGTGTTAGAAGATCGGAAAGTATTTTTGGAAAGTGCGTACTATAGTGAAGAAAATTCGATGATTCCAACGTATATACATGATATTTTTCAAAAAGGTTTGCCAGCCGATTTTCGCTTAGTTGGGGCGACGACACGTTCGCCAGAGGAGATTCCTCCTGCTATTCGGTCACGCTGTTTAGAAGTGTTTTTCCGTGAGTTAGATACAGAAGAGATTCAAAAAGTAGCGAAGAATGCAGCTGATAAAGTGGAAATGCAAATAGGTGAAAATGGTATTGAAATGATAGGGATGTATGCAAGAAATGGACGAGAAGCGATTAACCTTGTACAAATTTCTGCTGGTATGGCAATAAATGAAGAACGTTCTTTCATTAAAGATGAAGATATAGAGTGGGTTGTTCACTCTAGTCAACTTACACCGAAATATGAAAAACGTATTTATCCTATTCCGAGAATCGGTCTTGTAAATGGACTTGCTGTATACGGACCAAATACAGGCGCGTTATTAGAAATTGAAGTAACAGCAATCAAGGCGAAAGATAAAGGGTCGGTAAATGTTACCGGGATTGTGGAAGAGGAAAGTATTGGTAGTCAAACGAAATCCATTCGCCGTAAAAGTATGGCGAAAGGTTCTGTAGATAATGTATTAACAGTACTTCGTTCTCTAGATGTGTTGCCAGAAGGGTACGATATACATATTAATTTTCCAGGTGGTATCCCAATTGATGGGCCTTCGGCAGGTATTGCTATGGCAACAGGTGTATATTCAGCAGTGCATCGTACGTATGTGAGTAATGAAGTAGCGATGACCGGTGAGATAAGTATACACGGGGAAGTGAAACCTATTGGTGGTGTGTACGCAAAAATAAAAGCCGCGAAAAAAGCAGGTGCTAAGAAAGTCATCATTCCTGCTGAAAACATGCAACCGTTTTTGTATACAATAAAAGGAATTGAAATCATTCCTGTTCGTAAGTTAAAAGAAGTATTTGAGCTAACATTTATGCAGGAAAATATGCATCGAGACCTTGATATACATACTACTGTAGACGAAACAGATGCACAATCAATGTGAGAATGAATGATAATAAAATTTGCCAGACTTCGTTTAAGTTTGTATGCTTAAGCGGAGTCTTTTTTCCTTTTTAAAAGGGAGAAAAAACGAGGGATTTACAATTGCGGAAAATCTCTGCAATTGCATCTAGATGTATTGTAATATAAAATAGTTGAACAGGAGTTTAATTTATTATGGAGGTGCTATGTCTAGTATGAATACGAATGAAAGAATCGTACCCCTCCTACCATTAAGAGGCGTTCTCGTATATCCAACGATGGTTCTGCATCTTGATGTAGGACGTGATAAATCGATACAAGCACTAGAGCAGGCGGCAATGGATGAAAATATCATCTTTTTAGCGATGCAAAAAGAAATGAATATCGATGATCCGAAAGAAGATGACATATATAGTGTAGGTACAGTGGCGAAAGTGAAGCAAATGTTAAAATTGCCGAACGGTACGCTTCGTGTCCTTGTAGAGGGTTTACATAGAGCTGAAGTAGTAGAGTTTATCGAAGAAGAGAATGTAGTGCAGGTTTCTATCAAAACGGTAACTGAAGAAGTGGAAGATGATCTAGAAGAGAAAGCTCTTATGCGTACATTACTGGAGCATTTCGAACAATATATTAAAGTTTCGAAAAAAGTTTCAAATGAAACATTTGCAACGGTAGCTGATGTAGAAGAGCCAGGAAGATTAGCTGATTTAATTGCTTCTCACTTGCCGATTAAAACGAAGCAGAAACAAGAAATCTTAGAGATTGTATCTGTGAAGGAACGATTACATACACTTATTTCAATTATTCAAGATGAACAAGAGTTACTTAGTTTAGAAAAGAAAATTGGACAAAAAGTGAAACGTTCAATGGAGCGCACGCAAAAAGAGTATTTCTTACGTGAGCAAATGAAGGCGATTCAAACTGAACTTGGTGATAAAGAAGGTAAGGGCGGGGAAGTTGAAGAACTTCGTGAGAAAATTGAACAATCAGGAATGCCTGAAGAAACAATGAAGGCTGCACTGAAAGAATTAGACCGTTATGAAAAGTTACCAGCAAGTTCTGCGGAGAGCGGTGTTATTCGTAATTATATGGATTGGTTATTAGCACTTCCGTGGACAGAAGCGACAGAAGATATGATTGATCTTGCTCATTCTGAAGAAATTTTGAACAAAGATCATTACGGGCTTGAGAAAGTGAAAGAGCGCGTACTTGAATATTTAGCTGTGCAGAAGTTAACGAATTCATTAAAAGGACCTATCCTTTGCTTAGTAGGACCTCCTGGGGTCGGGAAAACATCGTTAGCGCGTTCAATTGCAACATCATTAAATCGTAATTTTGTCCGTGTATCCCTTGGTGGTGTACGTGATGAATCTGAAATCCGTGGTCACCGTCGTACGTATGTTGGAGCGATGCCAGGACGCATTATTCAAGGTATGAAAAAGGCGAAAACAGTTAATCCAGTCTTTTTATTAGATGAGATTGATAAAATGTCTAACGACTTCCGTGGAGATCCATCAGCAGCATTACTTGAAGTGTTAGACCCAGAACAAAACCATAACTTCAGTGATCATTACATTGAAGAACCGTATGATCTATCGAAAGTTATGTTTGTAGCAACTGCGAATACACTTTCAAGTGTTCCAGGTCCGTTGCTTGACCGTATGGAAATTATTTCGATTGCTGGCTATACAGAACTTGAAAAAGTTCACATTGCCCGTGAACATTTATTGCCGAAACAATTAAAAGAGCATGGCTTACGAAAAGGTAATTTACAAGTACGTGATGAAGCACTTCTTGAAATTATTCGTTATTATACACGTGAGGCCGGTGTTCGTACGCTAGAGCGTCAAATCGCAAAAGTTTGTCGTAAAGCAGCAAAAATTATCGTTACAGCAGAACGCAAGCGTATTGTAGTAACAGAGAAAAACATTGTTGATTTACTTGGTAAGCACATATTCCGTTATGGGCAAGCTGAAAAAACAGACCAAGTTGGTATGGCAACAGGGTTAGCGTATACAGCAGCAGGCGGTGATACACTTGCGATTGAAGTGTCTGTAGCGCCAGGTAAAGGGAAATTAATTTTAACAGGGAAACTTGGGGATGTTATGAAAGAATCCGCACAAGCAGCGTTTAGCTATATTCGTTCTCGTGCAGAAGAGCTTCAGATTGATCCGAATTTCCATGAGAAAAATGATATTCATATTCATGTTCCAGAAGGAGCAGTTCCAAAAGATGGACCGTCAGCAGGTATTACGATGGCAACGGCACTTATTTCTGCACTAACAGGTATTCCTGTAAGTAAAGAAGTGGGGATGACAGGTGAAATTACACTTCGTGGTCGTGTATTACCAATTGGTGGTTTAAAAGAAAAAACATTAAGTGCTCACCGCGCAGGCTTAACAAAAATTATTTTGCCGGCAGAAAACGAGAAAGATTTAGATGATATTCCAGAAAGCGTAAAAGAAAACCTTACGTTTGTGCTTGCATCTCATTTAGATGAAGTATTGGAGCACGCATTAGTAGGAGTGAAACAATGAAAGTAACAAAAGCAGATATTGTAATTAGTGCTGTTAAACCAGAACAATATCCAGACAGTGATTTACCAGAAATTGCATTAGCAGGTCGTTCAAATGTCGGGAAGTCTTCCTTTATTAATAAAATTTTAAATCGTAAAAAGTTAGTACGTATTTCTTCTAAACCAGGAAAAACGCAAACGTTGAACTTTTTCTTAATCAATGAGATGATGCATTTTGTTGACGTTCCAGGTTATGGCTATGCGAAAGTATCTAAAACAGAGCGCGCAGCATGGGGCAAGATGATTGAGACTTACTTTACAACACGTGAGCAATTAGACGCAGCTGTATTAGTAGTTGATTTACGTCACCAACCAACAAATGATGACGTGATGATGTATGATTTCTTAAAGCATTATGAAATCCCAACAATTATTATTGCAACGAAAGCCGATAAAATTCCGAAAGGGAAATGGCAAAAGCATTTAAAAGTTGTAAAAGAAACGCTTGCTGTTGAAATTGGCGATGAAATCGTTCTATTCTCTTCTGAAACAGGACTTGGAAAAGAAGAAGCGTGGAAGGCAATTCATAGAATGACAAAAACAAAAAACGCGTGACGAATGTCGCGCGTTTTTTTTATTTACTAAATTTTTTTATCGTACGTTTAATATAACCTCAATATTACCTCTTGTTGCTTTCGAATAAGGACATACACCGTGAGCGGCTTCTACAAGTTCTTGTGCTTCGTCATGAGAGACGCCAGCAACATGTACATCAAGTACAGCAGATAGGCCGAAACCACCATCTGTATCTTTTCCGATAGAAACGTGAGCAGTTACTTCTGTACTTTCTACTTTCACACGTTTTGTACGAATGACAAGCTGTAATGCACTATCAAAACAAGCGGCATAACCAGCAGCAAATAGTTGTTCTGGATTCGTTGCCTCTCCGCCTGCACCACCTAGTGCTTTCGGCATTTTTACATCAAGATTTAATATGCCATCATCTGAAATTACTTTTCCGTTTCTTCCACCTGTAGCAGTTACTGAAGCAGTATATAATTTATCCATGTTTATTCCCCTTTTCTATCATTAATTGTTTTCATTGTTTCAATTAGTTTATTTAATTGAATTAATAAAGAACGATATTCTTGTTCTGTAATTCCTAAATTTGTTGCCATTGTTGTCGGCAATGAACAAGCCTTTTCTTTTAAATCTTTACCTTGTTCTGTTAATTTAATACAAACTTTGCGCTCATCTTCTTTGGAACGAACGCGTTTTACAAGTTTTAATGATTCCATTCGTTTTAACATAGGTGTTAACGTACCGGAATCTAAAAATAGACGTTCTCCAATTTCTTTTACTGTTAGTCCATCTTGCTCCCATAGTACGAGTAAAGTAATGTACTGGGGATACGTAATACCCATCTCTTCTAAATATGGTCGATAAAAGCGGGTAACTTCTTTAGAACAGGCGTAAATAGAAAAACAAAGTTGGTTATCTAGATGTAAAGAATTCTCTGTCATACATAACTCCCTTCTAATTAAATTGTGCACAATTTAATTTTGTAAAATCAATATAACGGAAAAGAAATACAATGTCAAATACATTGTATTGAGAAAGTTTGTGCTACGATTTGGAACAATCATACATATTTTCTTGCATGATGAAAGAAGATAGGAAAGATGATGTTATAATTCATATGGAATAGTTTCCATCACTTGATTATGAGTGCTTTTTTTGGTAACGTACAAATAGAGTTATTAATTTATAATAATTATAAAGTAGAAAGTCTTTATTAGTTTTACTGAATCTCCTTTATTACATACGGAGAATAAATAAAAAATAATCGGTTGTTCACACGATTGTCAGATTCATAAGAGGAAAGTTGTATTATGATAGTAGATAAAGTGATAAAACGGGTGAAGGGGGACATGCTGCGTGCATATTCTTGTTGTTAGTGTAAATTATCGAACAGCCCCTGTAGAATTTCGTGAGAAACTCACATTTCAGGCAGCAGAGCTAGAGCAAGCAATGACTACATTACAAAATCAAAAGAGCGTGTTAGAGAATGTCATTGTATCAACTTGTAATCGCACTGAGATTTATGCTGTTGTCGATCAATTACACACGGGACGGTATTATATTAAGAAGTTTTTAGCTGATTGGTTTCAGCTTGAAATAGAAGAAGTCGCACCATATTTAACTATTTTTGAACAAGACGGTGCAATAGATCATTTATTCCGCGTGACGTGCGGTTTAGATTCTATGGTAGTTGGAGAAACACAGATTTTAGGCCAAATAAAAGATAGCTTTTTAGAAGCGCAACAAGTAAAAGCGACAGGCACAATTTTTAATGAGTTGTTTAAGCAGGTGGTTACGTTAGCGAAACGTGCGCACTCAGAAACGACGATTGGTGAAAGTGCGATGTCTGTTAGCTATGCTGCTGTTGAGCTCGGAAAGAAAATATTTGGTGAGTTAACAGATTGTCATGTGCTTATTCTTGGTGCTGGTAAGATGGGTGAACTGGCACTGCAAAACTTATATGGAAGCGGTGCTCGAAAAGTAACAGTCATGAATAGGACTTTTACGAAAGCGGAAGTAATGGCTGAGAAATATATGGGACATGCAAAGCCTTTAAGTGAATTGCAATGTGCATTATTAGAAGCAGATATTTTAATTAGTTCAACTGGTGCATCTGAATATGTCATCACGAAAGAGATGATGACAAAGGTAGAGAAAATGCGCTCTGGTCGTCCGTTATTTATGGTGGATATTGCAGTGCCACGTGATATTGATCCAGCGATTGATGAACTAGAAGGTTCTTTCTTATATGACATTGATGATTTGCAAGGAGTAGTGGAAGCAAATCGTGCTGAGCGTTTGAAAGAAGCAGAGAAAATTCAATTTATGATTGAAGAGGAAATTGTTTTATTTAAAACGTGGTTAAGTACACTTGGTGTTGTTCCGTTAATAGCAGCTCTTCGTGATAAGGCACTTGCTATTCAAAGTGAAACGATGGAAAGCTTGGAACGAAAAATACCGAATCTTAGTGATCGTGAGAGAAAAGTAATTAGTAAGCATACGAAAAGTATTATTAATCAATTATTAAAAGACCCAATTTTAGTAGCGAAAGAAATAGCTGCTGAAGAGGGAGCAGACGAAAAATTAGCGTTATTTGCAAAGATTTTCGACTTAGAAATGGAAGATGTAGAGAGTTGTGCGGAAGAAGTAGAACATAAAAGAGCGTGGACACCATCCGTTCCATCTTTATAATTTGGAAGGATGATCGGATGAGTTTTTTAAATAACAGTATTATTTATCATATTGCAATTATTTTATATGCTTGTAGCATTAGTTTATATTTTATAGATTATTTCCAAAGTAACCGAAAGGCGAACCGATTTGCTTTTTGGTTACTTTCGATTGTATGGGTTCTGCAGTCTATCTTTATGTTACTTAGGGCTACAGATTCAGAAACGAGCCCTATATTAACTTTATTATCAGGGATTTATTTTTATGTTTGGCTATTGATTACGATGTCGTTAGTCATTAATCGATTTATGAGAATTGACTTTCTAGTCTTTTTTACAAATGTTGTCGCATTTGGCGTAAGCGCTTTTTCTATTTTTACACCGCTCGGAAAGATGTCGCCGGTACTGGCAGAGCAATTAGTTTCAGAACTTGTATATGTACATGTCGGTATGGCTATTATTTCTTATGCAACTTTCACTGTATCGTTCATTTTTTCTATTATGTATTTATTGCAATATCGCCTATTAAAAAAGAAAAAATGGAATGCGAGATTAAGAAGGTTAGGGAATTTGCCGAAGCTAGAATCGATGTCTTACGGATTAAATTTATTTTCTGTTCCATTTTTCTTATTAGCTATTTTATTAGGATGCATATGGGGATATACGAAATTGGACAATTTCCATTGGTATGATACGAAAGTGATCGGGTCTTTTGTCGTTCTATTTGTATATTGTGCTGGCCTATATTTACGAGTGGCAGATGTGTTGCAAGGGAAGAAAATCGTGCAGTGGAACATCGGAGCATTTCTCGTAATGCTAATCAATATTTTTCTATTAAGCAGTTTATCCAACTTCCACTTTTGGTATTTATAATGAGGAGAGAGAATTATGCGCAAAATTATTGTAGGGTCACGAAAGAGTAAATTAGCATTAACGCAAACAAACTGGTTTATTGATCAGTTAAAAGCACTAGGTTTACCATATGAATTTGAAGTGAAAGAAATCGTCACAAAGGGTGATGTTATTTTAGATGTTACTCTTTCAAAAGTAGGCGGAAAAGGCTTGTTTGTTAAAGAGATTGAACATGCGTTACTTACGAAAGAAATTGATATGGCTGTACATAGTATGAAAGATATGCCGGCCGTACTTCCAGAAGGATTAATGATTGGTTGTACACCGAAGCGTGTTGACCCTCGTGATGCTTTTATCTCAAAAAGCGGAGCATCGTTTAAAGAGTTAGCAGAAGGCGCTATTTTAGGTACGAGTAGTTTAAGACGCAGTGCACAATTATTAGCTGCGAGACCAGATTTACAAGTGAAGTGGATTCGAGGAAATATCGATACACGTTTACGTAAATTACAAGAAGAAGATTACGATGCAATCATTTTAGCAACAGCTGGATTACAAAGAATGGGCTGGGATAATGAAGTTATTACAGAACATTTAGATGAGACGTTATGTGTACCTGCTGTAGGACAAGGTGCATTAGCGATTGAATGCCGTGAGGATGATAAGGATTTACTACAGTTGTTAGCGCATATGAATGATGCAGTAACAGAAAGAACAGTGGCGGCAGAACGAGTATTTCTTCATAAACTTGAAGGTGGCTGCCAAGTTCCAATCGCTGGATATGCAACTCTTACAGAAAATGATGCAATCGAATTAACAGCTCTTGTCGGTTCTATGGACGGTTCTGTTTTATTGAAAGAGACAGTAGTAGGAACTAATCCAGAGGAAGTAGGATTAGAGGTTGCGGACCGTTTAATTAAACAAGGCGCCAAAGAACTCATTCTTACTGCAAATAAGGGGCAACAATAAATATGAACGCTCTCGCTGGCAAAACGGTATTAATTACACGTGCTCAGCATCAAGCGAAACAAATGAGTGTAGCGGTAAAAGAAAAGAGCGGAATTCCATTGGAAATTCCGCTTTTGCGTATGGAAGGTATGTCTCATAGGGAAATTCAACATATAGCAGGGCAGCTGCATTCGTATGACTGGGTGATTTTTACGAGTAAAAATGGGGTAGCTTTTTTTCTAGATAGTTTGAGAAAGAAGCTACCCGCAAAGACTAAAATTGCTGCAGTAGGCGTGAAAACAAGATTAGAATTAGAAAATCGGGGCTATCAAGTGGACTTCGTTCCAACTTCATTTGTTGCAGAAGTATTTGCAGAAGAGTTTGTAAAAAGACTAAGTGGAAATGAATGCATTTTATTTCCGAAAGGGAATTTAGCAAGAGACGTCATTCCAGTTGCACTTCGCGAAATTGGTATTTCTCTAGATGAGCTAATCGTATATGGTACGAAAGCGAATGTAGAGAAAAGGCAAGAACTTATCGCAGTGTTAGAAGCAGGAGAAGTAGACGTTATTACATTTACGAGCCCTTCAACTGTTACTAATTTTGTTCGTTTACTTGATGGTACAAACTGGAGAGAATGGACAAAAAAATGTACAATTGCTTGTATAGGGCCTATTACGGAAAAAGAGGCGAGCCTTTATTTTCCGCATGTTATTATGCCGAAAGAGTACACTGTAGAAGCATTACTACAATGCATTTGTGAATCTATAAAATAAAAGAATGGGGATAGAAATCTATGAACTCTTTACAATTTAATCGTCATCGTCGCTTAAGACAAAGTGGTAATATGCGTGCGCTTGTGCGTGAAACGTTTTTACATACGGAAGATTTTATTTACCCTATTTTTGTATTAGAAGGAGAAAATGTTCGTAATGAAGTGCCTTCTATGCCAGGCGTATATCAAATATCTTTAGATTTATTGCAAGCTGAGATGCAAGAGGTTGTTGATTTAGGTATTCGTTCTGTTATTGTATTTGGTTTACCTGCTGAAAAAGATGAAGTTGGATCATCAGCATATTGTGATCATGGAATTGTGCAACGTGCAATTAAGCAAATTAAAGGTGAATTCCCTGGGCTAGTAGTAGTTGCAGATACATGTTTATGTCAATTCACAAGCCATGGTCATTGCGGTGTAATTGAAGATGGTATTATTTTAAATGACGAGTCTCTTGCAGTTCTTGCGAAAACAGCTGTAAGCCAAGCGAAAGCAGGAGCGGACATTATTGCGCCATCAAACATGATGGACGGATTCGTAACAGCAATTCGCCATGCATTAGATGAAAATGGTTTTGGACACGTACCAGTAATGTCGTACGCTGTGAAATATTCATCAGCATTTTACGGACCATTCCGTGATGCGGCGCACGGTGCTCCGCAATTTGGTGATCGTAAAACATATCAAATGGATCCAGCGAACCGTATGGAAGCATTCCGTGAAGCAGAATCAGATGTAATGGAAGGGGCAGATTTCTTAATTGTAAAGCCAGCTCTTTCTTACTTAGATATCATTCGTGATGTGAAAAATAACTTTAATTTACCAGTCGTTGCTTATAACGTAAGTGGTGAATATTCGATGATTAAAGCAGCAGCGCAAAATGGTTGGATTAATGAAAAAGAAGTTGTACTTGAAAAATTAATTAGCATGAAACGTGCAGGAGCAGATTTAATTATTACGTATCATGCAAAAGATGCAGCAAGATGGTTACAAGAAGGAGGCGCTAAATAATGAAAAAGTTTGATAAGTCGATTGCGGCGTTTGAAGAGGCGCAAGATTTAATGCCTGGTGGCGTAAATAGTCCCGTTCGTGCTTTTAAGTCTGTTGGTATGAATCCGTTGTTTATGGAGCGCGGAAAAGGCTCTAAAGTATATGATATCGATGGAAATGAATACATCGATTACGTATTATCATGGGGTCCTTTAATTCATGGTCATGCGAATGATCGTGTTGTTGAAGCTTTAAAATCTGTTGCTGAAAGAGGAACAAGCTTCGGTGCCCCAACGGAAATTGAGAATAAATTAGCGAAACTTGTTATTGAGCGCGTACCATCAATTGAGATTGTACGTATGGTTAACTCTGGAACAGAAGCGACAATGAGTGCGCTACGTTTAGCTCGTGGTTATACAGGACGTAATAAAATTTTGAAATTCATCGGTTGTTACCACGGTCATGGTGATTCGTTATTAATTAAAGCGGGTTCTGGTGTGGCGACGCTAGGTTTACCAGATAGCCCAGGTGTACCAGAAGGTGTAGCGAAAAATACGATTACAGTAGCGTATAACGATTTAGAAAGTGTGAAATACGCTTTCGAACAATTTGGTGATGATATTGCTTGTATAATTGTAGAACCAGTAGCAGGAAATATGGGTGTTGTTCCTCCGCAACCAGGATTTTTAGAAGGTCTTCGTGAAGTAACAGAGCAAAATGGTGCATTGCTTATCTTTGATGAAGTCATGACAGGATTCCGAGTTGCTTATAATTGCGGACAAGGTTATTACGGTGTAACACCTGATTTAACTTGTTTAGGTAAAGTAATCGGTGGTGGCTTACCAGTAGGAGCATACGGTGGTAAAGCAGAAATTATGCGCCAAGTTGCACCGAGCGGACCGATTTACCAAGCAGGTACTTTATCAGGTAACCCACTTGCAATGGCAGCAGGTTATGAAACGTTAGTACAGTTAACGCCAGAATCATATGTAGAATTTGAGCGTAAAGCTGAAATGTTAGAAGCTGGCTTACGTAAAGCGGCTGAAAAACATGGCATTCCGCATCATATTAACCGTGCGGGTTCTATGATTGGTATCTTCTTTACAGATGAACAAGTTATTAATTACGATGCAGCAAAATCTTCAAACTTAGAATTCTTTGCGGCTTACTATCGTGAAATGGTAGAACAAGGTGTATTCTTGCCACCATCTCAATTCGAAGGTCTATTCTTATCGACAGCACATAGTGATGCAGATATTGAAGCGACGATTGCAGCAGCTGAAATTGCAATGTCAAAATTAAAAGCTTAATTGTTGAAAGAAAATCGCTCTCCATAAGGGGAGCGATTTTTTTTATTCATAAAGTCAGCTTTCCATACATAAATCTGTAATGACATATAGTTTGGGAGGGGGAAAAGAAGTGGCAACAGATCATTCATTACGTTTTTCATTAAAAGAATCTGTTTGGTTCCAAAAAGGACAGGAAGTCGAAGAACTTTTGTCAATTTCGTTAGATCCAGACGTTGAGATAGAAGAGCTTGATCATGAAGTTATCGTGAGAGGGCAATTAGATTTAACGGGAGAGTATGTTGCGCGGCAAGATGATTCGGCTTATTCATTAAGAGATTTATCGCCAGCGAAGTCGATTGATTATGTAGAAACAAGGGAAGATGGGGTTAATGAACTTGTTCATTCCTTTCCGCTTGAAATATCAATTCCGAGAAACCGTGTGAAAGTAATTGAAGAACTATATGTATCTATTGAGGAATTTGATTATGAATTAAAGGAAAATGGTTGCTTACAATTATTAGCGGATATATCTATCACTGGTTTATGTGATGAAGAAAGAATCGAGGATGAAGAGGAAGAAACAGCGTATGCTGAGTTAGAGGCTGATTCCGCACAAGAAGATGAAAATAGACCTGCCATGCACGTAGAAGAACCAGTCTATAAGGAATCAGATGAGTGGGAAGATTACGCATTTGAACCGTTTCAACTAGAGCAAAGAAAAGAGCAGGAAGTAGAGGAAGAGGAAATAGAAGAACATGAATTTGTGGAGCGTGAAGAGGAGAAAGAATCAACGCCACAATTTGAATTGTTCGGAAGAAAAGATTTCAAGAAAGAAAAAGCGAAAAAACAAGAAGAGCAAGAAGAAGAAACGTATTCACAGCGAGATGAAAATGCACTTTATTTAACGAAAATATTTACGAAAGAACCGGAAGAAGAATTTACAAAGTTAAGAATGTATTTCGTGCAAGAAGGGGATACAATCGAATCTGTTGCAGACCGTTATGAAACGTCTGTACAAAACTTATATCGTGTCAATCAAACAGAAGATATATATTTAACTGCGGGACAAATTATTTATATTCCTGTTTCAAGGGCAAAAGCGAAATAAGTGAGTGTTTTCACTCACTTATTTTCCTAAAGGCAATGTTTTGAATAGAAAGGGTTATTCGTATGGATATTGAATTACGAAATCGCTATGAACCCATTGTAAGGCAATATAGATTGGATACACAGCATATGGAAGAGCACGGAAGTGTAACGAAAATTTACACGAATCAAGGTCCGTATGCGCTCAAGAAAATAGAAGACGGGAAGTTAGAACGGAATAACTTTTTGCACCATATTCAATATTTGAAGGAGAACGGTTTTTCAAATTATGTACCTATATACCATGCGACGGATGGAAATTATATTTTAAGTGACGGGACGTATAATTATTATTTAATGCCTTGGTTAGAACGTGCGGAAGGCAATGGCGAGGATAATGATCAATACCATAAAATGTTTCAAACTCTCGGGACGTTACATCAAAAAACGGTGAAAGAAGAAACGTATACAGAAGAAGATTTAGAAAAACATTATACAAATATATCCGATCGCTGGGAGAATGATGGTGAGATGTTAGAAGAGTTTCTCGTAGAATCTGAAGCGAAGTGGTATATGTCTCCGTTTGAATTGCAATATTGTACGTACTATCATCATGTAATGAGGGCGCGTGAGTTTGCAATGAAGCAATTAACTGAGTGGAACGATGCGATGAAAGAAAAAGAAAAAACACGTATTACTTTTGTACATGGTAACGTATCGCTTAATCATTTCTTATTTGATTATGAACGGAATGGCTATTTTATTAGTTTAGAAAAATCGAAGTTTGCCACACCGGTGCAAGATATAGTAGGGTTTTATTCTCGGTCTTTAAACACGTATCCAATTGCGCGAAGTGATCGGTTTGAATGGTATCAAATGTACCAAAAGAATTTCCCTTTTACGAAAGAAGAGCAACTACTCATGTTTGCGTATATGACGTATCCATCGCAATTTATTCGGCAAATCCAGTCTTATAAGAAAAGAAGAGGGAGTCGCAATAAGGAAAATGAACTTCTCGGAGTAAAGAGCTTACAACAATCGCATTGGCTCGTTAGCAATATAGAATATTTCCTTTCGCAATTACAAGCTGCCCAGCAAGGGAACGGATAAAGTGAAACTTTAATTAGTGGGGGATCTTACTGCCCGCAAATAGTGGAATAAAGAAGATAAGTAGAGGATGCTACTTATCTTCTTTTTTTGCTCGAAAAGCCGTAGTATTAAATTTATCTTGACGAATAGGGTTTCGTTTTTTACACTATTGTATATAATAATTAACAATCATATAAATGCCTTGAAGGGGAAGAGTATAACAAGAAACGTCTTCAGAGAGGAGAATCATTAGCTGGGAGATTCTCTAGATAGTTATGTTAGAAGGTAGCCCTGGAGCATCTTTTCTGAACGGAATAGTTCTCATTAGGAAAAGACGGATTTGTCCGTTATCAAATTAAGAGTATAAGCAAATTTCTGAATTTGTTTGTAAATAAAGGTGGTACCGCGATGTCCCTCGTCCTTTTTGGATGAGGGGCATTTTTTATTTTAAGGAGGGAAAATAATGTCAAATACGGAAAAGAATTTACCAACTAAATATGATCATATGTCCGTTGAAGAAGGCCTTTATCAATGGTGGCTTGAAGGCAAATATTTCGAAGCAACAGGAGATGAGAAGAAACAACCATACACAATTGTAATTCCACCTCCGAACGTAACTGGTAAGTTACACTTAGGTCATGCTTGGGATACAACTCTTCAAGATATTTTAACTCGTACGAAGCGTATGCAAGGTTACGATGTATTATGGCTTCCAGGAATGGACCATGCGGGTATCGCAACACAAGCGAAAGTAGAAGGAAAACTTCGTGAAGAAGGTATTTCACGTTACGATCTTGGCCGTGAGAAATTCCTTGAAAAAGCTTGGGAATGGAAAGAGGAATACGCGTCTCACATTCGTCAACAATGGGGGAAAGTTGGTTTAGGACTAGACTATTCTCGCGAACGTTTCACATTAGATGAAGGTTTATCGATGCGGTTAATAAAGTATTCGTTCAATTATACGAAAAAGGCTTAATTTACCGCGGTGAATATATTATCAACTGGGACCCAGCAACACGCACAGCTCTTTCTGATATTGAAGTAATTCATAAAGAAGTTCAAGGTGCATTCTACCATATGAACTATCCATTAACAGATGGCACTGGTCATATTCGTCTTGCGACTACTCGTCCAGAAACGATGCTTGGTGATACAGCAGTAGCAGTTCATCCAGGAGACGATCGTTACAAACATTTAATCGGGAAAACAGTTACACTTCCAATCGTAGGCCGTGAGATTCCGATTATTGCTGATGAGTACGTAGAAAAAGATTTCGGAACAGGCGTTGTAAAAATTACACCAGCTCATGACCCGAATGACTTTGAAGTAGGTAACCGTCATGACTTACCACGTATCTTAGTAATGAACGAAGACGGATCAATGAACGAAAAAGCTGGTAAGTATAACGGTATGGATCGTTTCGAATGCCGTAAAGCGTTAGTGAAGGACTTACAAGAAGCGGGCGTATTAGTAGAAATCGAGCCTCATATGCATTCAGTAGGTCATAGTGAGCGTAGTGGTGCAGTTGTTGAGCCTTACTTATCAACACAATGGTTCGTAAAAATGGCTCCACTTGCTGAGAAGGCAGTAGAGCTTCAACAAAAAGAAGAAGAGAAAGTAACGTTCGTACCAGAGCGTTTCGAAAACACATATTTACGCTGGATGGAAAACATTCACGACTGGTGTATTTCTCGTCAATTATGGTGGGGACACCGTATTCCAGCTTGGTATCATAAAGAAACTGGTGAAGTATACGTAGGTACAGAAGAGCCAGCAGATATTGAAAACTGGAATCAAGATAACGACGTACTGGATACATGGTTCAGTTCAGCGTTATGGCCATTCTCAACACTTGGTTGGCCTAATGAAGATGCAGCAGACTTCAAACGTTACTATTCAACAGATGCACTAGTAACGGGTTATGACATCATCTTCTTCTGGGTATCTCGTATGATTTTCCAAGGTTTAGAGTTTACAGGCGAGCGTCCATTTAAAGATGTATTAATTCACGGTTTAGTTCGTGATGAGCAAGGACGTAAAATGAGTAAATCTCTTGGTAACGGTATTGATCCAATGGACGTTATCGAGAAGTACGGTGCAGATGCAATGCGCTATTTCTTATCAACAGGAAGCGCACCAGGTCAAGATTTACGTTTCAGTATGGAAAAAGTAGAGTCTACTTGGAACTTCATTAATAAAATCTGGAACGCATCACGTTTCGTATTAATGAACATGGATGATATGAAGTATGAAGAAATCGATTTAACTGGGGAAAAATCAGTTGCGGATAAGTGGATTTTAACTCGCTTAAACGAAACAATCGAAAGCGTAACGCGTAACATGGATAAATATGAGTTCGGTGAAGCTGGTCGTTCATTATACAACTTCATTTGGGACGATTTCTGTGACTGGTACATTGAAATGGCGAAACTGCCACTATATGGTGAAGATGAAGCAGCTAAGAAAACAACTCGTTCTATTTTAGCTTACGTATTAGACCAAACAATGCGTCTATTACACCCATTCATGCCATTCGTAACAGAGAAGATTTGGCAACATTTACCGCATGAAGGCGAATCTATTACAGTAGCAGCATGGCCAACAGTTCGCGAAGATTTACAAGATACAGAAGCTGCGGCAGAAATGCACCTTCTAGTTGATATCATTCGCTCTGTTCGTAACATCCGTGCAGAAGTTAATACGCCAATGAGCAAAAAAGTTCAAATGCAAATTAAAGCAAAAGATGAGGCTGTACTTGCTCAACTTACAAAAAACAGCTCTTACATTGAGCGTTTCTGTAACCCAAGCGAATTAATAATTCAAACGGATTTACAAGCACCAGAAAAAGCAATGACTGCAATCGTATCAGGTGCAGAGTTATTCTTACCGTTAGCTGATCTTATCAATCTTGATGAAGAGAGAGCACGTCTTGAGAAAGAATTTGAGAAGTTCGACAAAGAAGTAGAACGTGTACAGAAGAAACTTTCAAATCAAGGTTTCGTAGCGAAAGCTCCTGCAGCAGTTATTGACGGAGAGCGTGCGAAAGAGCAAGACTACCTAGAAAAACGTGAAGCAGTTCGCCAACGCCTAGCAGATCTTGAAAAGTAAAATGTTTTTTAGAGGCTCACTATATTGGTGAGTCTCTTTTCTTTGCGTATAATAGGAGTATGAAGGTTGTCTTTTGAAAGGGGAAAGCATACGTGATACATACATACGAAGAAGCGATAGGGTGGATTCATAGCCGATTGAAGTTTGGTATTAAACCAGGATTAGAAAGAATGAGATGGATGCTAGAAGAGCTTGGAAATCCAGAGCGTCACATAAAATGTGTTCATCTTGCTGGTACAAATGGAAAAGGTTCAACGTTAACATATATGCGCTACATGTTAGAAGATGCAAAATATAAGGTAGGAACATTTACCTCTCCATATATTGAAACATTTAACGAACGTATTAGTGTGAACGGGACACCAATTGCAGATGAAGAGATTACTGAACTTGTAAAGATGGTAAAGCCAGTCGTTGAAAAACTAGATGGGACAGATTTAGGGGAAGCGACTGAGTTTGAAATTATTACTGTTATGGCAATTTGTTATTTCGGTAAAGTTAATTTCTGTGATGTTGTTTTATTTGAAACAGGGCTTGGAGGGCGTTTTGATTCTACGAATGTTATTCATCCTGTTCTCACGATTATTACAAATATCGGCCACGATCATATGCATATTTTAGGGAATACACTAGGAGAAATTGCATATGAAAAGGCGGGGATTATTAAGTCTGGTGTTCCGGTTATTACTGGTGTACGAGATGAGGAAGCATTGCAAGTCATTCAAAAAGTTGCAAAGGAAAATCATGCAAATTTATACGAGATGGGCAAGCATTTTACAGTGTTACATAAACAGTCTGGCGAAGATGGAGAACAGTTCGATTTCATTTGTCCTTTCGCCACCTTTGAAGATGTGCGAATCTCAATGAAAGGTGTTCACCAAGTAGGAAACGCAGCACTTGCACTTATGGCAGTCATGTATGTCAAAACATACTTATCATTTTTAATTGAGGAAGAAGAAATAAGAACTGGATTACAGGAAGCGTATTGGATTGGGCGATTTGAAAAACTGCAAAGCAATCCAGATATTATTATAGATGGTGCCCATAACCCAGAAGGTATCGAAAGTCTTGTGAAAACAGTAGAATCACATTACAAAAATAAAAATGTAATAGTTTTATTTACTGCCCTAGGTGATAAACAATTGCATAATATGGTAGATCAATTAGAAACCATTGCCGATGAAATTATTTTTACAACATTCGCCTTTGATCGTGCTATTTCTGCTGACAAGCTTGCATCGTATTCAAAGAAAGAGTCAAAACTAGTTTTTGAAAATTGGAAAGAGGCAATTGATACGAAGGTTGGAATGATTGGAGAAAATGATGTTTTTATCATAACAGGTTCTCTTTATTTCATTTCGGAAGTTCGAAAATATATTTGCGAGAAAAACTAGATAGTCTTTGCTATCTAGTTTTTTTGTTCTACAAATGAAGTCAAATGCATACATATAAGATAAATATATAGGATTATTTGGCGAATTCCTCTGACAAATATCTCGTTTTTTTGTGAAATGAATATGATATGATGCGGACAACGATAAGAGGTGAGGTGTGAGTGTATGGACAAGCAATCACGAACGATCTCAGTGAAAGTGAATGGAACCGAAGCGAAATATGAGGAGAAGAAGAAAGATGAATTTGAATGGATGGTAGTAGAAAGTGAAAGACCGAAAAACGTTGTTCCGTTTCAAAAAGCGAAATTGGTGTCTAAGGAAAAAAAACGAAAGAAGTGGAGCAATACGTTAATTGCAATCGTTGCAACTGCGATTGTTATTGGTACGGCGTTTGGGATGGGAATGCTACAGTTACTTAAAGGACAAGGTGCGACAGGGGGAAGCGAAGTAACAGCTTCGAAGCAGATGCGAAATGAAGAATCAAAGGTGGGCGGAACGGCAGAACAAACACCGGCACCAAAAGAGGAAAAACAAAAAACACAGACAGGAACGTCATTAGATCCAATGAAATTATTTTTTGTGCAAGGAGGGATTTATTCTTCCGAAGAAAAGGGACAGGCCGCTCTTGAAGAGTGGAAAGGTAATGGAGGCGTTGCAGCTTTAAAACCAAGCGGTGATAAGTATGCATTAGTTGTTGGTATTGCTAGCGATGAACAAGGCATAAATCAATTAATGATGCAGTATAAAAATGATAATGTCTCCGTATTGAAAAAGAACTGGGATATAACAGATAAAGCATTACTTAAAGATGATAAAGAAGTTGGGGCATTTTTAACAAAAGTACAGCCATTATATACTCATTTAGCAAAATATGCTTCCAGCGTACAAACTAGTGGAAAAAGTAATGCAAAAGATATAGGTGCGATTGAAAAAGAGTGGAAAGCAATTGAAAAAGAAGGGAAAAGTATGAAGCAGGAAGAAGCAAAGAAATTGTATATGTATACGTCAATAGCTGTGCAAACAGTGAAGGATGGAAAAGGTGATAAGGAATCTTTGGCGAAATTAAATCAAGTTATTATTGATGGTATACTTTCATATGAAAAAATTGTTTCCCAAAAGGTGAAATAATAGGATAATGAAATGACGAAGGAAGAAGTATAGGTACTTCTTTCTTTTCTTTTGAATTTAGAGCAAAGTGCTTTCTCTATGGCAGGAATATAATCGTATTTTAGTAAAAAGTATTATTTTATTTAGAGAAAATAATATTTCTTTCATTTGTGGACAAACTATTCCTTTGATACGATTGATGTAAATGATTCTGCTTCATGTGAGAAAGGAAGGAGAAAATATGAGAAAAATTATTTTAGCATCAGGATCACCTCGCAGGAAGGAACTGCTTGAGTTAGCGGATGTACCATTTGAAATCATTGTAAGTGAAGTAGAAGAGACGATTGGTGCGTACTCATCACCTTCTGATATCGTTATGTCCCTCGCCCTGCAAAAAGCATCTGCGGTAGCAGAAACGAATAGTGATTACATTGTGTTAGGTGCAGACACAATTGTTACATATGAATCGCGTATTCTTGGAAAGCCTTCTAATGAGGCTGAGGCGAAAGAAATGTTGCAATTATTATCAGGGAAAACACATGAAGTGTATACTGGTGTTGCAATTATAGCAAAAGACAAAACAGTCACTTTTTACGAGCGTACAGAAGTTACGTTTTGGGAATTAACAGAAGAGGAAATTGACGTATATGTTGCATCAAAAGAACCTCTTGATAAAGCAGGAAGTTATGGAATTCAAGGTAAAGGATCTATTTTTGTTCAACATATTCAAGGGGACTACTATAGTGTAGTCGGGTTACCAATTTCACGTCTTGTTCGGGAATTAAAACAATTTAATAGTGATGTAACCCATGCGTAAAATTGCATGGGATTTTCTTTGAGAGAACAAATAAAAGGGGTGGAGAAATGAACGGTATTCGTGATGTTGTCAAAGAAGAACAGCCACGGGAGCGTTTATTGTTAGAAGGAGCTGGAAGTTTATCGAATCGGGAGCTTCTTGCTGTGTTACTTAGAACAGGTTCTAAAGAAGAAACAGTTTTAAAGTTATCAGATAAAATTTTACATCACTTTGATGGTTTACGTATGTTGAAAGATGCAACGTTAGAAGAGCTTGTCAGTATACATGGTGTTGGGATTGCAAAGGCAGCCCAGCTTATAGCTACTTTTGAACTTGGTAGAAGAATGGTACGTTTAGAATATCAAAATAGATACAGCATTCGAAGCCCAGAAGATTGTGCGAGATATATGATGGAAGAAATGCGCTTCCTGCAACAGGAGCATTTTGTATGTTTATATTTGAACACAAAAAATCAAGTTATACATAGGCAAACGGTTTTCATTGGAAGTTTAAACACATCAATTGTACATCCAAGGGAAGTTTTTAAAGAAGCGTTCCGCCGCGCAGCAGCCTCTATCATATGTCTTCATAACCACCCTTCAGGAGACCCCACGCCGAGCCGAGAGGATATTGAAGTAACGAAACGCTTAGTAGAATGCGGCAAGATTATCGGAATTGAAGTGCTTGACCATATTATAATAGGTGACCATAAATTCGTGAGTTTAAAGGAAAAAGGTCATATTTAAGACTATGCTTTTTACTTATTTTGTTTTATAATGTGATTTATGAGTTTTTTGTAGAAATTTATCTACAAGAAGGATAAAGATATAAAAAACGTACTGTTTTTATAATATAAAGTAAGAAAAAATGAGTCCGTGAAAACAAGAAAGGAAGATAAATAATATGTTTGGATTTGGTGGCTTTACTCGCGATCTTGGAATAGATTTAGGAACTGCGAACACGCTTGTATATGTAAAAGGAAAAGGTGTAGTTTTACGTGAACCTTCAGTAGTAGCGTTACAAACTGATACGAAACAAATCGTTGCTGTAGGTAGCGATGCAAAACAAATGATTGGTCGTACACCAGGAAACGTTGTGGCACTTCGCCCGATGAAAGACGGTGTAATTGCTGATTACGAAACGACAGCAACAATGATGAAATATTACATTCAACAAGCTCAAAAATCAAATGGATTCTTCTCACGTAAGCCTTACGTAATGGTATGTGTACCGTCTGGTATTACAGCTGTAGAAAGACGTGCAGTAATCGATGCGACTCGTCAAGCGGGTGCTCGTGATGCTTATCCAATCGAAGAACCATTTGCAGCAGCAATTGGTGCGAACTTACCTGTTTGGGAACCAACTGGTAGTATGGTTGTTGATATCGGTGGCGGTACAACAGAAGTTGCAATCATTTCTTTAGGTGGTATTGTAACAAGTCAATCAGTTCGTGTTGCTGGTGATGATATGGACGATTCAATCATTCAGTACATTAAGAAAAGCTATAACTTAATGATTGGTGAAAGAACGGCTGAAGCATTAAAATTAGAAATCGGTTCTGCAGGCGAGCCAGAAGGTATCGAGCCTATGGAAATTCGCGGTCGTGATTTAGTAAGTGGTTTACCAAAAACAGTACTAATTCAGCCAGAAGAAATTGCAGATGCATTAAAAGATACAGTAGATGCAATTGTAGAATCTGTTAAAAATACGTTAGAGAAAACTCCACCTGAATTAGCGGCAGACATTATGGACCGTGGTATCGTATTAACAGGCGGCGGAGCATTACTACGTAACTTAGATAAAGTGATTAGTGAAGAAACAAATATGCCAGTTCTTGTTGCGGAAGATCCATTAGATTGCGTAGCAATTGGAACGGGTAAAGCATTAGACAATATCGATCTTTTCAAAACTGCTGCTCGATAATATTGCAAAATAAAAATCAATGAAATTAAGAGGGTGTGAACGTGCCACAGTTTTTCTTAAACAAAAGATTAATTGTTTTGTTAGTTAGTATTATTCTTCTCGTGGCATTGATTGGAATCTCATTGAAAGAACGGAACAGTTTAACATGGCCAGAGCAGTTTGTTAAAGACACTGTCGGTGTTGTAGAACGTGTATTCCAAAAGCCAGCGAAATACGTAGCTGGATTCTTCGAAAATGTAGAGGATGTAAAGCGCACGTATGAAGAGAATAAAGAATTAAAAGCAAAATTAGATAATTATGCAGGTCTATCAGGAAAAGTAAAACAATTAGAAGATGATAACAAGAAGTTACAAGAGTTAACGGGTAAAAAAGAGTTGAATAGCCAATATACTGAAATTCCATCTACTGTTGTTTCTCGTAATCCAGATAAATGGTACGATTTAATCGGAATTGATAAAGGAGCACAGCAAGGAATTAAAAAAGATATGGCTGTAGTAACTTCACAAGGTCTAGTTGGACGAGTGAAAAGTGTATCCCAGTTTACATCATCAGTAGAATTGCTAAGCTCTATGAGCCGAACAAATCGTGTTTCTGCTATCGTACAAGGTGATGAGAAAATCTTCGGATTGATTGAAGGTTACGACAAAGAAAAGCACTTACTTCTTTTCACAAAGATTGGCTCTGATGCTCAGGTAGCGAAAGATCAATTAGTTGTAACATCTGGACTTGGTGATATTTTCCCGAAAGGTCTTGTAATTGGAACAATCGTTGATGTTCAGCCAGATCCATACGGCTTAACAAAAACAGCTTATGTAAAACCGGCCGCTGACTTGAATGACGTAGAGCATATTATGGTTGCTAAACGTGCAACGCCTTCAGCGCCATTAGAATAGGAGGGGGAGAAGAGATGATGAAGATTTTAAAAAGAGCAGCTCTTCCTCTTTTGCTCCTTTTTGTTTTTCTATTTGAAAATATGTTTGCTACTATTGTTCCAACAGAGGTTTTTTGGAAAGACGGTATAGCAGCACCTCATTTCTTTATAATTGTGTTATGTTTTATTACTGTGTACTATAGTCCGGTCCAAGGGATTTATTACGGACTCTTATTTGGTTTCTTATTTGATACCGTATACACAGAACTTGTCGGTATATATATTTTTGCGTATCCGATTTTAGCTTATTTAGTTTATAGTGTGATGAAGATACTACAATTGAATTTATTTATTGTTGCTTCTATTGTACTAGCTAGCATTGTAGCACTAGAGTATTATGTGTATGGATTTTTAACTTTGTTAGGACGTACTCATATGTCAGCGTATGTCTTTTTCACAGATCGTCTCCTGTCTACTTTATTGCTAAATGCAATTTTCTTATTGATAGTTTGTTTCCCACTGAGACGATATTTAGTGCGTCTTTCAAAAGCGATGGAAGAAAAAGAAAAAAGGATTTTCTAATTTTATGTCGAATTGAATCGGTGGGGTGAACTTTAGTGGAAGAAAAAAAGCAACAAAATGTAACAATAAAAGGGACAAAAGACGGAATAACGCTTCATTTAGATGATTGTTGTTCATTCTCTGAATTACTGGAGGAACTGGATGAAAAGCTTTCTACACATTACTATGATGGTGATGGGCGCTCTTTAATTGAAGTGCATGTGAAAGTGGGAAATCGTTATTTAACAGAAGTCCAACAAGAAGAGATTCGTACGTTAATTCGTAATAAAAAGAATCTTGTTGTGGATTCAATTGAAAGTGATGTTATAACGAAAGCAGAAGCAATAGCTTGGAAAGAAGAAACAGAAATTGTCCCTATTTCCAAAATTGTTCGCTCTGGACAAGTTTTACATGTAAAAGGAAATTTATTGTTAATTGGAGATGTTAATCCAGGCGGAACGGTTATCGCTGGGGGGAATATTTTTGTCGTAGGATCATTAAGAGGAATTGCGCATGCTGGGTATTATGGGGATTCGGATGCCGTAATCGCTGCATCTGATATGAACCCGATGCAACTTCGAATTAGTGATGTGGCAATGCGGGCTCCGGAAGAGAAAGAAGACGGAGCGGAGGCGGCAGAATGTGCGTATATTAATGAGAACAATCACATTGTTGTCGATCGACTGCAACTTCTCACTCATCTTAGACCTAATTTAACAAAGTTAGAAAGGGGAATTGTATAGCTGTGGGAGAGGCAATAGTAATTACATCTGGAAAAGGCGGAGTAGGTAAAACTACAACGTCTGCGAACATTGGTACAGCCCTGGCGTTATCTGGAAAGAAAGTGTGCTTAATTGACACAGATATCGGTCTTCGAAACTTAGACGTAGTAATGGGGCTGGAAAATCGTATTGTATTTGATCTTGTTGATGTCGTTGAAGGGCGTTGCCGTTTACCTCAGGCGCTTATTAAAGATAAGCGTTTTGATGATCTTTATTTATTACCTGCAGCACAAACGAGTGATAAATCAGCGGTAACACCTGAACAAATGGATGAATTAATACAAGTATTACGTCAAGATTATGATTACATATTAATTGATTGTCCTGCGGGGATTGAGCAGGGATTTAAAAATGCGGTAGCTGGTGCGGATAAAGCAATCGTTGTTACGACGCCAGAAGTATCCTCAATGCGCGATGCGGATCGTATTATCGGGCTTTTAGAAAAAGAGGATATTGAACCACCAAAACTTGTTATTAATCGTGTGCGTAGTCATATGCTTCATGAGCAGGATATGTTAGATGTTGATGAAATCGTACGTACATTGTCAATCGAGCTTCTTGGTGTTGTCGAGGATGATGATGAAGTTATTCGTGCTACAAATACAGGTGAACCTGTAGCGTTGCAACCGAGCGGAAAAGCAGCGTTAGCTTATCGTAATATTGCAAGACGCTTGTTGGGTGAGAATGTACCATTGCAAGCATTTGGACAAGAAAAGATATCGGTATTTACAAAGATGAAAAACTTCTTTGGAATCCGTTAAAAGCACTTCGCACATATGCGAAGTGCTTTCTTTTTTCTTCACACGAATATCTTCCTTTCTTAGCTCATACATATGTACAAACTGTATACAACTGTTTCTATTTAAATTAGCTTAACGAAAGAAAGGAGACAGTATGAAAAATAGTCGTGTAGAAGAAATTAAAAAACGGATTGCGAAAAGGAAGGCAGAGCAAGAAAAGATGGAGGAAGAGCAGTATTTTGCTGGAGGGAATTTTGATAGTGAAACAGTATTTATTGAAGAAGGAGAAAAGGAAATTCATCCTTTATTTCGAAAAGAAGTATTTTTCTTCAAATTTTTGTTATCAGCAATATTAGTTCTTTCTGTCGCTATTTTATATAAGAATGCACCCTCTTCTTTCGACGGTGCTAAAGCTGTTACAGAAAAAGTGATGAAAGAAGAATTTCAGTTTGCTACTGTAGCGAAATGGTACGAAAAGCAGTTTGGAAAACCGCTCGTATTTTATTCACCTACTGAGAAAAAAGAAGGAACTATTCAGCAAAAAGATTATGCCATCCCTGCTTCTGGAAAGGTGATGCAAGGGTTTCAAAAAAATGGCCAAGGTGTATTTGTTCAAACAGCTATAAATGCAACTGTTGAGTCAGTGAATGAAGGGCTAGTTGTTTTTGCAGGCAAGAAAGAGGAACTTGGTAATACGGTTCAAATTCAGCATGCAGATGGAACAGAATCGTGGTATGCGAATTTAAATGACATGACAGTGAAATTATATGATTACGTTTCAAAGAAACAAAAAATTGGAACGGTGAATAATGATGCAAATAATAAAAATGGTAAGTTTTATTTCGCGATAAAAAAGAATGAAAAATTTATTGACCCGATTCAGGTGATTTCATTTGATTAAATATAGAGAAGTTTTAACGAAGATTTCAGTGCATCCGTTGTTTTGGGTTATTATTGTCATTGGTATTTTTACGGCACGTTTTAAAGAGTTACTACTGTTATTTTGTATCGTTCTTATCCATGAACTTGGGCATGCCTTTGCGGCGGCACACTACAATTGGCGTATTAAAAAGATTCAACTTTTACCGTTTGGCGGTGTGGCTGAGCTTGAGGAACATGGGAATAAGTCATTGAAAGAGGAACTTGTTGTTGTAATTGCAGGGCCTATACAACATATTTGGATGATGGTGGTAGGTTATATAGTGTTTGAAGCTGGTTGGCTGGGTGCGGATTTATATTATTTCTTTATATGGAATAATATAATTATTTTAGCATTTAATTTACTACCTATTTGGCCGCTTGATGGTGGAAAAGTATTGTTTAACGTATTATCATATCGTTTTCCTTATTTACAAGCACATGAAAAGATGATGAAATTATCATGTGTTTTTTTTAGTGTAATACTAGTGTGGCAGTTACTTTGGAATAGTAACAATATTATGATGTGGGTACTACTCATATTTTTAGCGGTGTCGTTATATCAAGAGTGGAAACAAAGACAGTATGCCTTTATGCGTTTTTTATTGGAACGTTATTATGGGAACAAAAGAGGAATTGAAAAGATTGCACCTATTGAAGTGCAATCAGAAGATCATTTATATAAGATATTCACAAAATTTCGTAGAGGGTATAAGCACTCTATTATCGTCCATGGAAAATATAAAGAACATTATACATTGGATGAAAATGAATTACTCTATGCGTATTTTACTGAAAAACGAACAACTTCATCTGTTGAAGAATTAATCGGTTAGTGTTGACGATAGCACTAACCTTTTATTATTGTAAAAGCAAAGAAGATTATAAAGTGAGGAAAGAATTTTGAAAACGTTATATATGAACTATGCAGGATCGGAAAAACGCGTTGCAATTGAAGAGAAGAAAAAAATTGTTGAGTTTTTATGGAAACGAAATGAAGAACAAGAGATTGTTGGGCATATTTATGTTGGACGTATCGTAAGAACGATTGCTGGAATGAACGCAGCTTTTGTAAACATCGGTTTAGAAAAACATGCGTACCTTTCGTACGATGATGTACCATCTTCTTATCGTATACATGAAGGGCAAGCAGTACTCGTGCAAGTTGTGAAAGAGGCAATTGATACGAAAGGGCCGAAATTGACGGCGAACGTAGAATTTACCGGGAAATATGTCGTTTATATGCCATATGATGAAATGCGTGCGGTTTCTCGGAAAATAAAAAACAATAAAAGAAGGCAACAGCTACTCCAAATTGAGGTAGAAGGGACAGGAGGTTATATTTTCCGCTCTGCTTCTGAAAAAGGAGAAATTGAAGAAATACAAGCTGAAATGCAAAGGTTACAGCAGTTATATGAAGAGCTAAAAAGAAAAGAGGGCCAAGGAAAGGCACCGTTACTACTTCATCGACCGGCGACCTTTTTAGATCGTGTATTCCAAGAGAATCCGATTGAAACGATTGAAAAAGTAGTTGTAGATACAAGAAGTATAGTAAAAGAATTAGAAGAAAAGATCGGAAAAGAAAAAGTATCTTTTTATAATGAAAAATCTTCAATTTTTAACCACTTTGGAATAGAGCGTGAGATCGAAAAAGCACTTCAAAAAATTGTGTGGCTCCCGAATGGTGCCTATTTAATTGTGGAACAAATGGAGACGATGACTGTAATTGATGTGAATACGGGCAAGTTTACTGGAAAACAGAATTTACAAGATACAGTCCTTCGTACAAATGAAGTGGCAGCTGAAGAGATTGCACGTCAATTAAGACTGCGTGATATCGGTGGTATGATATTAATTGATTTTATTAATATGAAAAGAAGAGAAGATAAAGAAAAGGTAAGAGAATGTCTGATGGCTGCTATGCAAAATGATCGCACATATACAAGAGTTCTCGGTTTTACAGAGTTAGGGATTTTGGAGATGACACGTAAACGTAAGAAACATTCTTTACGCGACGTATTACTAGAAGAGTGTGTATCTTGCAAAGCGACGGGGTATGTAATGTCATATGAAACAATTGCGTATGAGTTAGAGAGAGAGCTAATTACATATGGCAATATAGAGGATGAGGCAGTATTAATCGCTGCACCTAAAGAATTGCAAAAACAATTTTTGCAAAAAGAATTACAAAAAAATATTCCATTTGAAATTTGTTTCAAAGATGATATGATCGAAAAGTATGCAATTGTCCGTTTTGGAAGTAAAACAGAAATTGTAGAACGGAAAAAATAGTTAGTAGAACATTTATTGACAACCGTCTATGATTCATGATAACATCTTTATGTTATAGTTTATAGCACCTAAACGGCTATATGCTACAACCGCACAAGACAGGTTCCCTAAAGACATTTATGTCTACCTCGTTTTTGGCGAGTCTTAGTAATTAAGAGGAGGTGCAAGTATGTACGCAATTATCGAAACAGGTGGAAAACAAATTAAAGTTGAAGCTGGTCAAGCAATCTACATTGAAAAATTAGATGTTGAAGCTGGTGAAACTGTTACTTTTGACAAAGTTCTTTTCGTTGGTGGCGAAAACGTTAAAGTTGGTAGCCCAGTTGTAGAAGGTGCAACAGTTACTGCGAAAGTTGAAAAACAAGGTCGCGCTAAGAAAATCATCGTTTTCAAATACAAAGCGAAAAAGAACAATCGTAAGAAACAAGGTCATCGTCAACCTTACACTAAGCTAGTTGTTGAAGCTATCAACGCTTAATCCAGGTTAACATGATTAAAATTACGATAAGTCGCACGAAATTAGGAAGTATCCAATCATTTAAAATGACTGGACATGCCAATTATGCGCCACATGGACAAGATCTTGTCTGTGCTGGAACTACAGCGGTTGTGTTTGGTTCTATAAATGCAGTGGAAGAACTTTGTAATGTGCAAGCAACTATTGAACTCGGAAGTGATGGTGGATTCTTAACGTATGAATTGCCTAATGATTTAGACGTTCATACAGCAGAAAAAGCACAGATACTTTTAGAAGGATTGGTTGTTTCGCTTAAGACGATCGAACTTGATTACGGAAAGTATATCCGTTTAATAGAAAAAGTGCAGGAGGTGTAACGTATGTTAAGATTAGATCTTCAGTTTTTCGCATCTAAGAAAGGTGTAGGTAGTACAAAGAACGGTCGTGACTCTCAGTCAAAACGTCTTGGTGCTAAACGCGCAGATGGTCAAACGGTTTCAGGTGGTTCAATTCTTTACCGTCAACGCGGTACAAAAATTTATCCAGGTGTTAACGTTGGTCGTGGTGGCGATGACACTTTATACGCGAAAGTTGACGGCGTAGTACGCTTTGAGCGTCTTGGCCGTGACCGCAAACAAGTGAGCGTATATCCTGTTGCTCAAGAAGCATAAGAACTCACGGAAAACTCTAACCTGAGTGCAGGTTAGAGTTTTTCTATATTAAGGGGTATCTAAATGAATGAAAAATGGACAATTATAGATGCATTGCGTCATTCAAGACATGATTGGCTCAATCGTATGCAGATGGTGAAAGGAAACCTTTCCCTTGGAAAAGTGGAAGAAATTCATAGTCTCATCGATCGTTTTGTCCAAGAAGCGAGACAAGAATCCAATCTGATAGGGTTATCAATGCCTTTATTTTCAGAGTGGATTTTAACATATAATTGGAAACAGCAGCCGTGCTTATTGGAGTACGAAGTATTAGGGAAATTACATAACTTATCTCACTTAGATGAGATTGTATGTACATGGACGAATCAATTTTTCTCAATACTTCAGCATAGTTTAGACGTATATGTTGAAAATTATGTTTGTATCACAATTGAATGTGACGCGGAGAATGCTCGTTTCTTTTTTGATTTTCGTGGTAAGCTAACGAGTGTAGAAGAACTACAGAATTGGCTTGCGAACCAAAACAATAAATGGTATTCCATTTCTTATACAGTACGAGACGAAGAAGTCTCAGTTATATTACAACTAATCGAAAAAAGTGTGGTGAAATAATGTTTGTAGATCAGGTCAAGATATATGTAAAAGGCGGCGACGGTGGTAACGGAATGGTTGCGTATCGTCGTGAGAAGTATGTACCTAAAGGTGGCCCAGCAGGTGGCGACGGTGGTAAAGGTGCAGATGTTGTTTTTGTTGTTGAGGAAGGCTTACGTACATTAATGGACTTCCGCTACCAACGTCATTTCAAAGCTGATCGTGGTCAGCACGGAATGAGTAAAGGTCAGCACGGTCGTAAATCTGAAGATTTAATCGTAAAGGTTCCACCGGGAACAATAGTAAAAGATGAAAAAACAGGTGAAATTCTTGCCGATTTAGTAACGCATGAACAAACAGCTGTAATCGCAAAAGGTGGCCGCGGTGGCCGTGGTAACTCACGTTTCGCAACACCGACGAACCCAGCGCCAGAAATCGCTGAGAACGGGGAACCAGGTCAAGAACGTGATGTCACGCTAGAACTTAAAGTGCTAGCAGATGTTGGACTTGTTGGATTCCCAAGTGTAGGTAAATCTACATTATTATCTGTTGTATCATCAGCGCGTCCGAAAATTGCAGAGTATCACTTTACAACAATCGTTCCAAATCTTGGTGTTGTTGAAACTGGTGATAGCCGCAGCTTCGTTATGGCTGACCTTCCTGGACTAATTGAAGGCGCACATGCCGGCGTCGGACTTGGACACCAATTCTTACGTCATATTGAGCGTACACGTGTAATCGTGCACGTTATCGATATGTCTGGTTTAGAAGGCCGTGAGCCATATGAAGATTATGTAACAATCAATAGTGAACTAAAAGAATACAATATGCGTTTAACTGAGCGTCCGCAAGTTGTTGTTGCAAACAAAATGGATATGCCAGGTGCAGAAGAAAACTTACAAGCATTTAAAGAAAAATTGGGAGACGAAGTGAAAATTTTCCCAATCTCAGCTGTAACGAAGCAAGGTGTTCGTGACTTACTATTTGAAGTAGCGAACTTATTAGAAACAACACCAGAATTCCCAATGTACGATGATGTGGAAGAATCTGAAGCAAGTGTAATGTACAAATTTGAATCTGAATCTAATTTTGAAATTACACGCGAAAGTGATGGCACATTTGTTATTTCTGGTTACGATATTGAGAAAACATTCAAAATGACAGACTTCTCACGTGATGAATCTGTACGCCGATTTGCTCGTCAAATGCGTGGAATGGGTATTGATGAAGCCCTTCGTGCACGTGGTGCAGTAGACGGAGATATTGTAAAAATTCTTGAATATCAATTTGAATTTATCGATTAAGACTGCCGAAATATGGCAGTCTTTTTTTATCCCGCATTAACGGGCAGTAAGCCCCCCCTCAAAATTCAGCGAAAGCAAAGAAGTTAGGGGGATCAACTGCCCGTAAAAGCCCGATTGGTTCAACTAATAATCAGTGGGGGATGAACCAAATCCCCACTGATTAAAGTTTCACTTTATTGTAAATGTCTGATTCATATAGGAAAAAATACCCACTAATTAAATTTTCAATTTATAATAGAACAAGGAGTGGCTTTGGAAGAATTTTTTATGGGGAGAAAACGAACATGTATAAAATATTAATTGTAGAAGACGATGAAAAAATAGCGGGAATATTAGAGGAGCATTTAGAAAGGTATGGCTATCAATCATTTAGAGCAAGTGATTTACGTCATATAAAAGATGAGTTCGTGAAAATAAATCCTCATCTCGTATTACTGGATATTAATTTACCATATTTTGATGGTTTTTATTGGTGTCGTCAAATTCGTACTGTATCGAATGCGCCAATTATTTTTGTTTCTGCAAGAACAGGGGAAATGGATCAAGTAATGGCGATCGAGAATGGCGGAGATGATTACATTACGAAGCCATTCCATTTAGATATTGTAATGGCTAAGGTGAAAAGTGCACTTCGCCGTGGCTATGGTGAGTATGCCTCTGTTGCTGAGAGTGATTGTTTAGGTGTAAATGGACTGTTGTTATTTCCGTCCCAGCACATTGTTGAGTGGCAGGGGCAACAAACGGAGCTCACAAAAAATGAATTTTACTTATTAGAATGTTTAATGAAACAAGCAAATCAATATGTAACGCGTGAAGAACTGTTAGAAGCCCTGTGGGACGAGGTAGCTTTTGTTGATGATAATACATTAACCGTAAATGTAAAACGCGTAAGGAAGAAACTAGAGGAGCTAGGCATTCAAAATGCAATTGTAACGAAACGCGGATATGGTTATGCGCTTCTTACAGAATGGGGCGAAGGGCATGAAGGTTAAAAATTACCTCATGGACCGTTTTTCTTTACTTCTTTCTTATATTATTAGCCTTTGTTTATTTGGGCTCGTTTTGCAGTTGCAAAGTCTTTTAGAAAAAAGATCCATTGATTGGAGTACGTGGTTATATGGGCTTTTATTAGGGACAGTTGTATTTACTGTATACCTCATTTACGATTATCGAAAACGAAGTGTATTTTTAAAAAGAATCGAAAAATATGTTGCTAGCGGAAATACATTACACGACTCTTTACTTATTGATACTTCTTATACTTTAGAACAAGAGATGGTTGTTGAATCGTTTACGCTATTAAGACAGCAATATATGAATGAAGTTCATAAACAACATGCGAAAGAACAACAGCAAATGATATTTATGAACCAATGGATTCATCAAATGAAAACACCAGTATCGGTTATAGAATTGCTATTACAAAAGTTTGGTAAGGAGCATCGTGAAGCAAGAGCAACAGTTGAAAGTATTCGTGAAGAAAATAATCGTATACTAAATGGTTTAGATTTAGCGTTACATATGGCAAGGTTAGATCAATTTGCGAAAGATTATAAAGTAGAAGTAGTAAATGTGATAGATATTATTAGAGGTATCATTAATGAAAATCGAAAATCCTTCATTCAATCGTCTGTATTTCCGAAAGTAATGTTTGAAGAAGATACTTGTATGGTTGCATCTGATAGAAAATGGCTAAGTATTGCTATTGGGCAAATTGTTGTAAATGCAATTAAGTATACGAAAATTTCAGAAGCAGAGAAAAAGGAAATTCAATTTCAAATTGAAGAGAAAGATCAAAAGGTGTTACTACATATTAAGGACAATGGAATTGGTATTCCAAAGCAAGATGTAAAGCGTATATTTGATCCATTCTTTACGGGAATAAATGGCCGTAAAACAAGAGAAGCGACTGGAATGGGTTTATATATTACGAAGGAAATTTGCGATAATTTACATCATGGAATGTATGTGCAATCGGCTGAAGGGGAAGGGACAACATTCACGTTCCAATTTGCAAAAGATGAAGAATATCATACATTAATGAGAAAAATGACAAAACTGTAAGATAACAAAACGTTTTGTAAGGGAAATCACTCGTTTCTTTTTCTTATTTTTCTTATAGTAAGTGTAAGAAGAAAACACATAGGGGGATTAGAAATGAGTGTTCTTGAAGTAAAAGGATTAACAAAAGTGTACCAATCAAAAGGTTCAGTAGCGACGACTGCTTTAAACGATATAAATTTTAAAATAGAAGAAGGCGAATTTGTAGGAATTATGGGGCCTTCAGGGAGCGGGAAAACAACGCTTTTAAATTTATTAGCAACAATTGATAAGCAAACTTCAGGTCATGTGCTTGTAAATGGTGAAGAAATTAATCAAATGCGTGCTGCAAAATTAGCGGAGTTTCGCCGTACACATTTAGGATTCATTTTCCAGGATTTTAACTTACTTGATACGTTATCGATTAAAGAAAATATCATTTTACCACTTGTAATGGCGAAGAAATCTGTAAATGAAATCGATGCGAAAGTGCTTGAGATTGCAAAATTTTTAAATATCGAAGAAATTTTAAATAAAAAAGTATATGAAGTGTCAGGCGGACAACAACAACGTGCAGCAGCAGCGAGAGCGATCATTCATGAACCTACGCTAATTTTAGCGGATGAGCCAACTGGAAACTTAGATTCGAAGTCAGCAAAATCATTAATGAGTGCATTGCAAGATTTACATGAACAAAAGAAAGTGACAATTGCAATGGTAACGCATGATCCAGTAGCGGCGAGTTATTGCGAACGTATTCTTTTCATTCGCGACGGAGAAATTTTCTCAGAAATACATAAAGGAAGAACGAAACAAGCCTTTTTCCAAGAAATTCTGGACGTACTTGCGATGCTAGGAGGAGAATATCATGAACTTTCGCCAGCTCGCGCTTAATAACGTAAAAGGAAATTGGCGTAATTATAAAGCTTTCCTTATTAGTAGCTGTTTATCGATTGTCGTATTTTTCATGTATGCTTCCTTTATTTATCATCCAGATGTCGTAAGTGGTAATATTAGTATGAGAGAGATGATCTCAAAAGGGCTAGAATCGATGAATTATATTGTAGTCATCTTCTCAGCACTCTTTATTTTATATGCAAATTCAACATTTTTACGAGCAAGAAAAAAAGAGTTTGGTCTATTAACATTAATAGGCGGAACAAAATCTCAACTTGGCCGAATGATTATATTAGAACAGCTTATGTTAGGTAGTATTGCAATTGTAGTAGGTATTGGGCTTGGCATGCTTTGTTCAAAATTATTTTTCCAAGCATTAAGCGTAATATTGAAAATAGATAAAACACTTCCACTCGTATGGAATAGTAAAGCAATTCTTATTACAGCAGGTGTATACTTTATTCTATTTTTAATCCTATCATTGTTTAGTGTTTGGACAGTAGGCCGCTTGCAAATTATTGATTTATTAAGAGAAGCAAGAAAACAAAAAGTAGAACCTTTTGCATTTACATCGTTATGTGTAGTTGGTATAGGATGTATTATTGTTGCATATGTACTTAGCTTCCAAGTAACATTTATGAATTTTATCATACTGTTTTTACCGATTGTAGGGCTGACGATAGGCGGAACTTATTTACTGTTTACACAAGGTAGTACAGTCGTATTAAAAGCATTGCAAAAAAGAAAAAAATCTTTTTATACATATCCAAATATGTTCGTACTTAGCAATCTTATTTATAAAATGAAAGATAATGCTCGTTTTCTATTTGTAATTTCTATTATTACGGCGGTTGTATCTTCAGCAGTTGGTACACTGTACGTATTCTTTGAGGATATGAGTTATAAGGCAGCAACTAGTACCCCGCATGCTATATCGTATGAGGAAAAGGGAATACATACGCATAATGTCATAAAAGAAGGAAAAACAAAAGAATTAATAAAAAAACACGGATTTGAAGAAGCGCGAGAAGTAACGTACGTAAAACTTCCTGGAACTCAAAAAATCACGATGTTTAACAGTGAACATGAGATGCCAATGGCGATTGTTTCAGAAAAAGAATATAACGCTGAAGTACGTAAACAAAAGAAAGAGCAAGTTAGAGAAGTTCATAATGCACCAGGTAGTGCAACGATGGTCATAATGGATATGGCGAATGATATGATGAAGATAGATCGTACGAAACCGCATGAAATTAAAATTAACGGACAAACGCAGTCTGTTCAATTAAATGACCCAACTCCATTTTCTGTTTTTAATGATAGTGAATATCTCATTGTGAATGATCAAGATTTTGAGAAATACGCAAAACTCGTACCAGATGAAGAAAAGACGAAATATTACGGCTATTATATAGAAGACTGGAAAAGTACGGAAGATCTTGTGTTAGATTTGAAAAAGGAAGTTGCACCAGATAAGCAAGAGGAATTGCATAATTCGGTGTTCGCTTATAAAAATATAAGAGAATCAGGAGCAATTACAATGTTTATCGGTTTCTTCGTAGCTGTACTATTCTTCTTCTTTGCTTGTAGTATGACATACTTTAAATGGTTTAACGATAAAGAGCAAGATCGTATTCAATTTAAATCGTTAAAGAGAATTGGTATGACAGATAAAGAAATTCGCAAAATTGCAATTCGACAAATGGGCGTTATCTTCTTTATCCCAATTTTAATTGGTGCCATTCATAGTGGATTTGCTCTTCATACGTTAGGAAAAATGCTTTATCTCGATTTATGGAAATCAGGAGCGATTGTAATTGGAGCATACATTGTAGCTTCTGCAATTTACTTTATGATTGCACAAAGAGGATATTTGAAACACGTGCAAAGCTAGAGAAACCTCTAGCTTTTTGCCTATGTAGTAAGTTATAGGGGGACGATAGATGAACATTCGGCAAATAGCGCTGCAAAATATAAAAGGAAATTGGCGTAATTATAAAGTGTTTTTCTTAAGCAGTTGTTTTGCAATATTTGCGTCTTTTGCATACATGTCTGTCATTGTACATCCGTATATGCAGGAGACGATGTGGTATCAAAACGTACGCTGGGGACTTATTATATGTAATGTTATAATCATTTCTTTTTTCGTCATATTTATTTTGTACGCTACTTCTATTTTCATAGAAGCGCGTAAGAAAGAATTAGGGTTATATATATTAATGGGAGCAACGAAGTCTAACGTAATAGGAGTGATTATGACCGAGCAAATGTTGATCGGGGTATTTGCTAATGTTTTCGGTATTGGGCTTGGTATGATCTTCTTAAAGCTCTTCCTCATGGTGTTTAGTATGTTACTGGAGCTTCCGAAAGAGCTCCCTGTCATATTTGACGTGAGAGCAATTGGGGGAACGTTTATTGCGTATATGGTCGTATTTGTTGTTTTATCATTTATAAGTGCTTTACGTATATGGAATATAAAAATCATTCGGTTATTGAAAGAATTTCGAACAGATAAAAAAGAGAAGAAAACATCAATGTGGCTTTGTATATTCGGCTTTATTTGTTTAGGGATAGGATATGCGTTAGCGTTACAAGCGAGGATGCCAACGATAGCGTTCTATTTTTTTCCTGTGTCTATACTTGTCTTTTTCGGAACGTATTTTTCTTTTACACACGGCACTGCTCAAATATTAGAAATAATAAAACGAAATAAAAAGATTATGTATACATATCCGTATTTATTTATAGTGAATCAATTGTCACATCGAATGAAGGAAAATGGTCGTTTTTTCTTTCTAATGTCGATGGCAACGACATTTGTAGTTACGGCAACAGGTACGGTGTTCTTATATTTTTCTGGTATGCAAGATATGTGGAGGGACGGGGGCGTGCACTCATTTTCTTACATAGAAAAAGGTACTTCTTCTCACGAAGTCTTTGCGGAAGGCACGGTTGAACAATTATTGCACCAATATGGGTATGATGACTTTCAATCTATGAGTTTTGTTGGAGTGTATGCATCTTTTCAGTCCAATAAGGAAGAAACAGAAGTAGCGCCGCTCATTAAAGAAAGTGAATACAATCAAGAGGCAAGAAGACAAAAACAGAAAACGTATCACCCTAAAAAAGGTACAGTGACACTCGTTTATTATAATAAATACAATAATTCGAATGTATATAATCAAAAAGAGATTCAATTGCAAGTAATAAATCAACCATATCAATTCGTATTTAACGGTCAGAAAGAAGGGGTTCAATTTAACCATCATCCTTCGCACATTAATGGTCTGTTCTTCGTTATGAATGATGAAGACTTTGACAATATAGCAAATAAGGTTCCTGATTCTGAAAAGATGATATATAGAGGCTACACATTATCAAATATCGAAAAGACGAAGAAATTGAACGAAGATTTACGGAAACATATGAAACAAGATAATAATAATGCATTTCGAAGTAATATGGAGTTATATGTAAGTATGAAAGAAGGCGGCGATATTACTCTATTTGTGGGCTCGTTTATTAGTATATTATTCTTTCTTACTTCATGTAGTATCGTGTATTTTAAATGGTTCCATAATATTGCATCGGACCGAAAGCAGTATGGTGCACTCTCTAAACTTAGAATGACGAAGGAAGAAGTATGGAAAATTTCTCGTTGGCAATTATGTATGCTATTTTTTGCGCCAATTATAGTAGGGAGTATGCATAGTGCAGTTGCGTTATATACGTTTCATAATACTTTCTTTATGGATGGATCATTAAAAAAAGTAGGTTTGTTCATTCTGTTTTATATCGCAGCATGTATCATTTATTTCTTCTTCGCTCAAAGAGAATATAAGAAACATTTAGACTAGCAAATGCTAGTCTTTTTTTAATATTCGAAATTTACATAGAAGAATATTAAAAAGTATGGTATAACAGTAAGAAAATGAAAAAGAGGGGAAAAGACGATGATTCGAGTAGGGTATTTAGGACCAGAAGCAACATTTACAAATATGGCGGTGATTCGTTTTTTTCCGGAAGCAGAGCATGTACCGTATCGAACGATTCCAGATTGTATTGATGCAGCTGCAAATGGAAATGTAGATTATGCAGTGGTACCACTAGAAAACGCGATAGAAGGTTCAGTGAATATAACAGTTGATTACCTCGTACATGAGCAACCACTTTCTATTGTAGGAGAAATTACAGTACCAATTCAGCAACATTTACTTGTACATCCGCAGTATGCAGAAGTGTGGGAAGAAGTATATGCAGTGCACTCTCATCCACACGCTATTGCACAATGTCATAAGTTTTTAAATGAAGAATTAAAAGGGGTAACCGTCCGAGATATGACATCAACCAGTGCAGCCGCGCAATATGTGAAAGAACATCCTGAAGAAAAAATCGCTGCCATTGCAAATGAAGCGGCCGCAGAAAAATACGGTTTAACAATTGTAAGGCGTGATATTCATACGCACAAAAACAATCATACACGCTTCCTAGTGCTCCATAAAAAAAAGAAAGCCATACTCCCAAATAACGGAGAAAACCGCGGAGAGAAAACGACGCTTATGATAACGTTACCTGCTGATTATGCAGGGGCACTATATCAAGTGTTATCAGCTTTCGCATGGAGAAAATTAAATCTATCAAAAATCGAATCTCGTCCGATGAAAACAGGACTAGGAAATTACTTTTTCTTAATCGATGTCGATAAAGCATACGATGATGTATTATTGCCAGGCGTAACGATGGAACTTGAAGCACTCGGTTTTTCTGTTACTGTGCTGGGTAGTTATTCTTCTTATTGGTTGTAAGAGAGGTGGATGAACTGTCGACAGTTCCCTTCTAATTGCTGGTATAATTTCATCGGATAATACATTTTGTGATAGATAAATAAAATCCCACCTATAAATGATGGGATTCTTTATTTTAATTTCGCAAGACGATCCTCTAACTGACCACGCCAAATATCGGCTAGTTCTGGAACAGCAAGAATCTTTTCAATGCCATCTTTATCTTTTCTATTATGAAAATAAATTTCGTTAGAGAACAAAACAGAAACGTTGCCCGGTTGACGTCCTAGTAATGTAATTTTAGAATCTTTACGTACAGTACCTTCTTGAAGAACGCGGCATAGGTAACCAGTGAATCCAGTTGCTACAATGCGAGGCAGTATGCCAGGAATACCGAGACGTTTTGAAATAGTGCTACAAGGTACTCTCGCTTGTGTGACCTGAATGATTGCTTCACCTAGTTGATATGTATCTCCAATGCAAACATCACGCTCTAACATATTTGTTACGGTAATGTTTTCGCCAAATGTGGAAGCTGGAAGCGTAGTTTGAAATTCTTCTTCCCATAGTGCGTAATGCTCATGTGGGTACACACAAACTGCGCGATCAGGTCCCCCGTGGTGTTTTAAATCTGCTACGTCATCACCACGAAATCCATCTTTTGAGAGGAAAGCTTCTTCTGTAAGTTCTTTACATATACCAGTAATCATTTCTTTATCTTCGCTATATTTCATTTGTTTCGGTTTGCCAATGCTAAAGTGAACGAGTTCGATTCCCATGTTTGATCCCCTTTACAATTGATTACAATATTATATCACTAAAAAAGCACAGAGAATGATAAAAACTCTGTGCTTTACATGAATTAATAAACGAGAAATCCTGCTTTATCTAGTGCCTCGCAAGCAGCGTCTAATTTCTCTTTTGAATCTGCCTCAATTGTATGTAAGTGAATACCATCTGTTAGCTGCGAAAGATAGGAAGCATTTGTGTTTTCGATTTTTTGTAAATATTGCTCTACATCAAATCGATTACTTACCATGATGGAAGCTGTTAAGTCACCGTATACAGGATGCTCAACTTTTACATCTTTAATCGTAACGCCGTGATCAACAAGCATTGTAAGTTCCTGACGTACTTCCGCTGGTTTATGTTGGCATACAATTACGCGTTCGAAAGCTTGTTGTTTCTCTTGTGGTTTTAAATATAAATACCCTTGAGCAGTCGCGATAATCGGTTCGTTTCGTGCTTTAAGCAAGGAAATATCTTGCACGATCACTTGTCGACTTACATTTGTCTTTTTCGACAGTTCATTCCCAGATAACGGTTCATTTGCAGCGAGAAGCCACTGAAGGATAAGTTGTCGTCTTTCTTCACCTAAAATCTTTTTTTGGTCATTTTGTTTCATTATGATTTAACACCTCTATAAAATTGATTTCCAATTGTGTGTAGTGCATGAATAGTAGTATCAATTTGATCTTTCGTTGTTTGTTGTCCGAAAGAGAAGCGAACATATTGTTTTGCCTCTTCATACGTTTTTCCAATTGCAAGCATTGTTTTCGAAGGTTCTTGTTTACCGACTTGGCAAGCACTTCCAGTGGAAATGGCAATACCGTGGCGATTACATTCTAGCATTGTATATTGACCTTCTATTCCTTTTATTGTAACCCCAACAATATGTGGTAAACAAGAAGTAGAATGACCTTCTACTTGAATTTCTAGAGGAAGCGCTTGTAAATGTCTTAAAAAGTAGGATCGTAACTCTTTAAAACGTAAGCTCTCTTCTTGTTGATTTTTTAATATATTCTCAGCAGCTGTTAAAAAAGATGCGATGCCAGGAACGTTTACTGTACCTGGGCGAAATCCTTTTTCGTGAGAAGTTCCTGGAAATATTTGTGCCCAGCGAACTTGGGGATTTATATAGCAAGCGCCAACACCCTTTGGTCCGTATATTTTATGTGCTGAAACAGAGAGACTATCAATTCCCATCTCAAAAACATTAATAGGAAGTTTACCAAATGTTTGCACACAATCTGAATGAAATAAAACGTTATGTTTTTTTAAAAGTGCCCCGATCTCTGTGATGTTTTGAACGGTTCCGATTTCAGAGTTTCCGTGCTGTATGCTTGCTAGAACAGTATTTTCTGTAATAGCTGTTTCTAAATCTTCTAAATGAATTAGCCCGTCTTCATCAACAGGTATTTCAGTAATGGTATACCCTTCTGATTGTAAGGATTGAAAATAACTTCGAATGGATGCGTGTTCCATAGGTGTCGTAATAATGTGCTTCTTATTTCGAGCATTGAGAAGGGATTGAATCGCAAGGTAGTTGGATTCCGAGCCACCGCTTGTGAAGAATGCCCCTTGTTCCTTTCCACCAATCATTTCAGCAAATGTTTTTCGGCAAACTTGTAATAAAGAAGAGGCTGTTCCTCCAATATCATGTAAACTTTGTTCATTTCCGAAGTATTGCGATGCTGCTTTCATATATGTGTGTAATGCTTCTTCACTCATAGGTGTAGTAGCTGCATAGTCAAGATATATCATCATGTAAGTTCCTCTCCCTAGTAAGAGTTACATTCCTTGTATTTTTTAAATGGTAGTGAAAATAAGAATTATAAAAAAACTCTTGTCATTATTTTAAAACTATGTAAATATAGGTGTCAAGACAGTTGAAAAGTGTAAAGTAGGAGGCAACAATTATGCCAAGTGCAGATGTCTTAATTATTGGAAGTGGCGTTGCGGCACTTCGTGTTGCGAAAGAGATTTGTCACGAAAAGAATGTGATTATTATCACAAAGGAAACAAATCGTAATAATAATACATATTTAGCGCAAGGTGGAATTGCCGCAGCGGTTGCTACATATGACAATCCAAATGATCATTTTGAAGATACGTTAGTAGCAGGATGTCATTATAACAATGAAGATGTGGTCCGTTATTTAGTCGAGGAAGGACCGAAAGAAATGAATAATCTCATTGAAAATGGAATGAAATTTGATGGAGATGAAACGGGTCCTCATCTTGGAAAAGAAGGCGCACATCGAAAGCGTCGTATTTTACATGCAGGTGGCGATGCAACAGGAAAGAATTTATTAGAGCATTTCATTCAAGAAGTAGCTCCGCACGTTACGGTAGTGGAACAGGAAATGGTGCTCGATTTTATTATAGAAAATGATAAATGTGTTGGAGTTTTAACAAGAACTAGTGAAGGGAAGTTGAAGCGTTACGTTGCAGAGTATACGGTGTTAGCAACAGGCGGGATTGGCAGTTTATACGCCTTTACTTCTAATGATAAGACAATTACGGGTGATGGACTTGCGATGGTGTACCGCGCAGGCGGGGAGCTCGTAGATTTAGAGTTTGTACAATTTCATCCAACAATGTTATACACGAGCGGACGATGCTGCGGCCTCGTCTCTGAAGCTGTCCGTGGGGAAGGAGCTGTCCTTATGAATGGAAAAGGGCAGCATTTTATGATGAATATACACCCTGATCACGATCTCGCACCACGTGATGTAGTAGCAAGAGCGATTCATGAGCAGCTTTTGGCGGGTGAACAAGTGTATTTAAATATCGAGTCTATTCAAAATTTCGAAGAACGTTTTCCGACGGTATCATCATTGTGTAAAAAGAATGGTGTCGATATAAATAAAAAACGCATTCCAGTCGTACCCGGTGCTCATTTTCATATGGGCGGCGTGAAAACGAACTGTGATGGGGAGACGTCCATTCCAAATTTATATGCGGTCGGTGAAGTAGCTTGTAATGGTGTTCATGGAGCAAATAGATTAGCAAGTAATTCATTATTAGAAGGTCTTGTGTTTGGAAAAAGAATAGGAAAACATATTTTAACGAAAGCGACAAAAGAAAGCTGGAACAACGTGGCTGAGAAGGAAAAGAAGTTTATTGTTCTGAATCATTTGCCGGCGAAAGAAGAAATACAAGAATGCATGATGAAATATGTTGGGATTGTGCGAACAGAGCAAAGTTTATCTTATGCAAAGAGATGGCTTAGTAAGTATGGTGTTCGAAATATGATATTACAACATGATGCTCTTACAAATGAAGAGATAACGCTTATTAATATGTTAACAGCCTGTGAGCTTATAGTCGTATCAGCTTTGCAAAGAGAAGAAAGTATTGGTGGCCATTATCGAAGTGATTATCCAGATAGAAATAGCGTAAAAAAAGAGATCGTTCGAGTGAAAAGAAAACTACAACTTGTGTGATGAAAGGAAGAGGGGCTCTATGAACACGATAAAAGTGAAAGAAGCATTAAATCGATTTTTTCTAGAAGATATAGGAGAAAGAGATGTAACATCTCAGCTTATTTTTCCAGACAATTTACTTTCAAAAGGAATGTTTCTTGCGAAGGATACAGGTATCTTTGCGGGGCGTTTAGTAATTGAAGAAGGATTTAAATTAATTGATGAAAGAATTGAAGTGGAGCTTCATAAAAAAGATGGAGATCTTGTAGAAAAGGGCGAAATAATCGCAACTGCGCAAGGACCAATTGCTTCGTTATTAATGGCAGAGCGCGTTATATTAAACGTTATCCAGCGTATGAGCGGGATAGCTACGATGACACATAAAGCTGTTCTTGCTTTAGATAGTGGCCATACACGTATTTGCGATACGCGAAAAACGATGCCAGGGCTACGTATGTTTGATAAGTATGCAGTCGTGTGCGGAGGCGGATTTAATCACCGTTTCGGTTTATATGACGGTGTCATGATTAAAGACAATCATATTGCTTTTGCTGGTTCTATTACAAAAGCTGTTACATCGGTGAAAGAAAAATTAGGACATATGGTGAAAGTAGAAGTGGAAACAGAAACGGAGGAGCAAGTGAGAGAGGCTGTAGCTGCTGGTGCAGATATTATTATGTTTGATAACAGTACGCCAGATGAGATTCGGGAGTTTTCAAAGATTGTACCAAGTGCCATCGTTACGGAAGCATCAGGAGGCATTACAATTGAAGGTTTATCGAAATATGGAAAAACAGGGGTCGATTATATTTCAATTGGAGCGTTAACACATTCAGTGAAAGCACTTGATATTAGTTTCAATATTGAGGCGTAAGGAAAGTGGTTTAGAGGGGAGAAAGGAATATGAGTATTTTAGAAAAAGTACAACCGATTGAAACGATGTTACCAGAGCGTTATTACACGATGACAACAGAAGATATGGAAAAGCGTGTTCGTGAAATTAAAGAAAAAATGGGGAAAACATTATTTATTCCAGGACATCATTATCAAAAGGATGAAGTGGTACAATTTTCTGATGCAGCAGGTGATTCACTTCAGCTTGCGCAAGTTGCAGCGAACAATAAAGAAGCGAAATATATTGTATTTTGCGGTGTACACTTTATGGCAGAAACAGCAGATATGTTAACGACAGATGATCAAATCGTTATTTTGCCAGATATGCGTGCAGGTTGTTCGATGGCAGACATGGCGGATATTGAACAAACAGAAAGGGCATGGAAAGAGCTCACAAAATTATTTGGAGATACGATGATTCCGTTAACATATGTTAACTCTACAGCTGCAATTAAAGCGTTTTGTGGTCGTAATGGCGGAGCAACAGTAACTTCTTCTAATGCAAAACAAATGGTGTCTTGGGCGTTTACACAAAAAGAGCGTCTTGTCTTTTTACCGGATCAACATTTAGGAAGAAATACAGCATACGATTTAGGTATCCCATTAGATAAAATGGCAGTATGGGACCCACATACAGATTCATTAGAGTACGATGGAGATATAGAAGGAATTCAAGTGATTTTATGGAAAGGGCATTGTTCGGTTCATCAAAACTTTACAGTGAAAAACATTGAGAATGTACGGGGAAATCATCCGGATATGAATATTATTGTACATCCAGAATGTTGTTATGAGGTTGTTGATGCTTCGGATTACGCAGGATCAACGAAATATATTATTGATATGATTGAAGCAGCGCCACCTGGAAGTAAATGGGCAATTGGTACAGAGATGAATTTAGTGAACCGAATTATTCAGCAACATCCAGATAAAGAGATTGTTTCACTTAATCCATTTATGTGTCCGTGTTTAACGATGAACCGAATTGATCTGCCGCACTTATTATGGGTGCTTGAAACGGTAGAAAGAGGAGAAGAAATTAACGTTATTAGCGTAGATAAACAAGTGACTGAAGAAGCGGTTCTCGCATTAAATCGTATGTTAGAGCGTGTGTAAAGCAACGGTATTTCTGTTGCTTTTTTTCATGCATATAATCATAACGAGAACGAAATGGGCATACATTGTTTTGAAGAAATCATTGCGATTTTCTTATGCTTATTCCACTTCGAACTATATTGGAAATAGCAGAAGTGTTAAAAGTGAAAAGAAGTTAGCGTTATTTAGAAAGGGTTACTTCATGAGATTTGTTACTTATAGATAAATTATACAGGAGGGGGAAAATTTGAAAATTCATATCGTGCAAAAAGGGGATACCCTTTGGAAAATTGCGAAAAAGTACGGAGTGGATTTTGATACGTTGAAAAATACAAATACACAACTTAGTAATCCAGATTTAATCATGCCAGGTATGAAAATTAAAGTACCATCAAACAGCGTTCACGTGAAACAACATGCTGGAGCAGGTTCAGCACCTCCAAAACAATACGTAAAAGAAGTCCAACAAAAAGAGTTTGCAGCAACGCCAACTCCGCTTGGAATAGAGGATGAGGAAGAAGTTACGTATCAAGCAGCGCCAATTACACAGCAACCTGCTATGCAACAAACACAAAAAGAAGTGCAAGTAAAACCACAGAAGGAAATGCAAGTGAAACCACAAAAAGAAGTACAGGTAAAACCGCAGAAGGAAATGCAAGTGAAACCGCAAAAAGAAGTGCAGGTAAAGCCGCAAAAAGAGGTACAAAAAGAAAAGCCAATTCAAATGGAAAAACCAGTTGAAAAACCGTCTGTTATTCAAAAACCACCTGTTATAGAAAAACAAAAACCAGCAGAAAAAGAAAATACGAAGTTTTCGATAAATGTATTACCACAGCCGCCGCAACCACCAATAAAAGCGAAAAAAGAATATAAAATTTCAGATGTCATTAAAAAAGGAAGCGAGTTAATTGCTCCTCAAATTACTAAAATGAAACCTAATAACATCATTTCTCCGCAAACGAAAAAAGATAATATCGTGTCACCGCAAGTAAAAAAAGAAAACGTAGGAAATATCGTGTCACCGCAAGTAAAGAAAGAAAATGTAGGAAATATCGTGTCACCGCAAGTAAAGAAAGAAAATGTAGGAAATATCGTGTCACCGCAAGTAAAGAAAGAAAATGTAGGAAATATCGTGTCACCGCAAGTAAAGAAAGAAAACGTAGGAAATATCGTGTCACCGCAAGTAAAGAAAGAAAATGTAGGGAATATCGTGTCACCGCAAGTGAAGAAAGAAAATGTAGGGAATATCGTGTCACCGCAAGTGAAGAAAGAAAATGTGGGGAATATCGTGTCACCGCAAGTGAAGAAAGAAAATGTAGGGAATATCGTGTCACCAAATGTAACGAAAGAGAATGTAGTTATTCCACAAGTAATACCGCCAAATATTCAAATGCCAAACATCATGCCAATGTTGGATAATAATCAACCACCAAATATAATGCCAATCATGGATAATAATCAACCACCAAATATAATGCCAATAATGGATAACAATCAACCGCCAAATATAATGCCAATCATGGATGATAATCCAATACCGAATATGATGCCGATAATGGATAACAATCAAATGTCGAATATGATGCCGATAATGGATAGTAATCAAATGCCGAACATGATGCCGATAATGGATAATAATCAAATGCCAAATATGATGCCAATAATGGATAACAATCAAATGCCAAATATGATGCCAATAATGGATAACAATCAAATGCCAAACATGATGCCAATAATGGATAACAATCAAATGCCGAATATGATGCCAATAATGGATAACAATCAAATGCCAAACATGATGCCAATAATGGATAACAATCAAATGCCAAATATGATGCCAATAATGGATAACAATCAAATGCCGAATATGATGCCGATCATGGATAATAATCAACCACCGAATATGATGCCATATCAAATACCATACCAACAGCCTATGATGCCGCCAAATCCGTATTATCAACAACAAAATCCATATCAAATGCCATATCAGCAAGGGGCACCGTTTGGACCGCAATATACGTCTATGCCAAATCCAAATATGATGCCAATGGATAATAATATGCCACCGCTCGTGCAAGGAGAGGAAGATTGTGGATGCGGAGGAGAGAGTAGGCTATATAGTCCGCAACCTGGAGGACCACAATACGCGAATCCTTTATATTATCAACCAACTCAATCGGCATATGCGCCACAGCCAGGAACGATGTATTATCAACCAGATCCACCAAATGTATTTGGGGAGCCGGTTTCAGAAGAAGAGGACGAAGAGGAAGTTTAAAAAAGGCGGGATTATTCCCGCCTTTTTTGTATGTAGAGTCTTTCTGAAAATGGAAGATTTACATCAAATGTTAGAAAATCCCCAGTGAAATATTAACAGTGTAAAAACCTTCTCTGTTACTCATCATAAGAGGGAGCTTTTCAGAAGAGAAGTTCATTCTAACAGAGGGGGTTTTTGTATTGAATACGAAAGTAAAAGTGATTGCTGCTTCTTTGTTAGTTACCAGTGCATTAGCTGCATGTGGTACACCAAAAGATAACAATGCAATGGATGGACGTAACTACAACTATAAGCATACATCTTATAACGATACACACCAGTATCGTGATAATGTAGCGCGTAATGATCGCTATACAGATTATGTAACATATAGAAATGGTCGTAACGATACAGGATACAATTATTACCGTGATGTAAATTACAACGGACAAATTGCTAATCCGCATCCAACTCGTAATATTACAATGAACAATTCATACATTAACAATGATGGTAAAACAGCTGAAAGAATAACAAATCGTGTGAAACGTATGAATAACGTAGACCGCGTGTCTACAGTTGTATATGGAAACGATGTAGCGATTGCAGTAAAACCACGTAACACAGTGACAAATGAAACGACGATGGCGAACGAAATTCGTCAAGCGGTTTCAAATGAAGTTGGAAACAGAAACGTATATGTTTCTGTAAGAAATGATATGTTTACTCGTGTCGATGCAATGAGCACGCGTTTACGTAACGGTACAGTTACAAACGATTTTAATCGTGACATAGGAAATATGTTCCGAGACATTCGTTACGGTTTAACTGGTACTATGCGATAGCAAAACGAAAGAGGAAGGGATAGCCCTTCTTCTTTTATTCATCGTCATCTTTTAAACGACGTTTTTTAATAAAATAACTAACGGAATAAGAAACTAAAAAACATATGAAGAAAATACTACCTGTTAAAATAGCTTCGAAAAAAGGTCTCTCTGGACTGAAAATGATATAAATAATAGCTATAATAATTCCAACAATAAGAGAGCGTAAGACAAGCTTGTAATAAGGAGTTAATTTTATTTCCTTTTCACCTTCTTCTACATCGATTGAAACACTTAACTGTAAATAAGCAAGTAAAATACTTGTAAGCATAAATAATAGCCACAATGGAGATTTCGTAATTTGATCCATTCCTTCAGTGAATCCGATATAGCCTAAAATACCAATTATACCAAGCGATTGAAAAAGAAAGGCAATACGTATGTTTTTTAATGTTTTCAGAATGAGACGTTCATCCTTTATTTTTTTCACAATATCCATCTCCTGTTTATTATGATTTCGCTATTATATTAATTGTAACATATATATTACAATTATCAATTTATAATTTACACAAAGTCCGTTTGGATAAAAGAGTAAATAAAATATTTTTATAAACATGTTGCACTTATACTTTATTAATGTTATATTAGCAAAGCGATGAGCTAATTTACGTAAGACGAGAGATATGCTTAAGTGCTAAACACGCGAATGTGGTCGCCTGGTCTCTCGCCGTAAACGCATCAAGACGCCTGCTTTGCAGGCGTCTTTCATTTTATATAAAAACAAATGCTAATGCAGATAAAGATAAAACTTTATCTGCATTTTTTTATTTTCGAGAGAAATGTAATATGGTCATTTATATGGATAAAACCTCCATTTCCGGAAAAACTACTAATGAAAGTTTGATCTTGCCTAAAAGAGGTGAACGGAAATGAAATGGATACTGATTGCGATGCAAGCTTTCGTTATGATGTTTTGTTTCGTTTATGAAACGAATGTGAAGGCGGAAGGGCCAGTACCAGAAGTAACAGAAAAAGAGCCTGAAGTTACAATTTTATTAGAGCGAATGTATGTTGATGGAGAAGTAAGTGAGGAAATATTTACAGAAAAAGTAGCGGACTTAGAAAAGTTTTTACAGCAGTATAAAGAATGGCAGCTCGTTGATCGTGATGATGTACAAATTGTATTACAAAAGAAAGTTGATGATATTTCTCCGTTATTAAAGACGAGCGGTTATTTCGGTGTTTCAGAGGAAGGGATATTACAAATTTTCAAAGGTGTACCGAAAAGTGATAATGCGATTCATTCCTTCTTTCAAATTGATATGAAAAAGCTTGAGAGTTATGAGCGTGCGAAATTGAAGCGTGGTATTCGCATTAAATCAAAAGAAGGTTTTGTGAAGACGATTGAAAAAATGAAGCAATACGCAGTGCAAAGTAAGAAAAAAAGCAGCTCGTGGTGAGCTGCTTTTTTTCTTACTTGTTTTTATCTAAAATTTGTTTTGCGATTTCATCGATTAGCATATCTTTTCCGATTGGATTGAAAGCTTTTGTATTGAAGATTTCATTCGATACTTCATATACGTGATTGTTTTTAACTGCTTTATTGTCCTTCCAAACGGCACTGTTTTTATAGTCTTCGTAAACTTTATCAGCTTCGCCGCCGAAGTTTACAATAAACATTTGGTCAGGCTGGAATGCAACAAGACCTTCTAGCGATACTTGTGCCATCGTTTGTTTTAAATCTGTACCTTTTGTTGCTGGAAGTTTTGTGGTGTAACTGCGACGAACATAAAGTTCTCATCTTTTGTTTTTTCTTTAATTTTTTTAGATAAAGAGTCTGCTTTTTTATCGTAGTCTGCAATCCATTTGTCTGCTTTCTTTTCTTCGTCAAATAGTTTACCTACGTCTTTAAACTTACCGCGCCAGTCTTCTAAGTTTGTTTCTAAAACAACTGTTGGTGCAACCTTTTCTAATTGATCATAGATCTTCAATTGACGATTATTTAAAATAATTAAGTCTGGTTTTAATGCAGTAACAGCTTCTAAATCAACTTTAGGTGCCCAGTACCACCCTACTGCTTTTACTCCGTCTAATTTTTCTGTTAAATGATTTTGGATTTTATCTTTATATGTGCTTGCTGTACCAACAGGTTTGTGTCCAAGAAGTAATAATTCTTCTGTTGATCTAGACAGGTCAACAATTCTCTTTGGATTTACTGGAATTGTAGCTGCCCCTTTAGCGTGTTTTACAACTTTTGTTTTCAGTTGTTCTTTCTTTCGCTTTCGATTCTTCTTTTTGAGAAGAACAGCCAACGATAGAAAGAACAACTAGCATAATAGTAAATAAAATAAATAGCTTCTGTTTCATCCTGATGTAACCCCTTTAATTAACATTGATAATCATTATCGAATTCTGTATATTAAGGTGCTTCATACTTTCTGTCAATGGAAAATAACAGAAGTTTCAAATAGGGAACATTTGTTGGGGTAGTCTCGCTTTTCTATCATTAAATATGTTAAAATGGAATACATGATTTAAGAGGGAGAGATCGTATTTTGTTTGAATATGTTACAGGTTACGTGGAGTATGTAGGACCGGAATATGTCGTAATTGACCATAATGGAATTGGTTATCAAATTTTCACACCAAATCCGTATGTATTTCAAAGAAGTAAGCAAGAAATCCGTGTCTATACATATCATTATGTGAGAGAAGATATTATGGCACTTTACGGGTTTAAAACACGTGAAGAGCGTTTATTATTTACAAAGTTGTTAGGTGTGTCTGGTATTGGACCAAAAGGCGCTCTTGCAATTTTAGCGTCTGGTCAAACAGGACAGGTCGTTCAAGCGATTGAACACGAAGACGAGAAGTTTTTAGTGAAGTTCCCGGGCGTCGGAAAGAAAACAGCGCGCCAAATGATTTTAGATTTAAAAGGAAAACTAGCTGATGTCGTGCCAGATGCATTTGTTGATTTATTCTCAGACACAGAACGTTTTGATGAGAAGAAAGGTTCATCAGTTGAGCTTGATGAGGCGCTGGAAGCTCTGCGCGCACTTGGATACGCAGAACGAGAAGTTTCTCGCGTTGTACCAGAGTTATTAAAAGAATCATTAACGACGGATCAGTATATTAAAAAGGCACTTAGTCTTTTACTAAATGGTAAGAGGTGAGTATAATGGACGAACGTCTCCTTTCAGGGGAATCTGCATATGAAGATTCGGATTTAGAATATTCATTACGGCCACAGACGCTCCGTCAGTATATTGGCCAAGATAAAGCGAAACATAATTTAGAGGTATTTATTGAAGCAGCGAAAATGCGTGAAGAAACGTTAGATCATGTGCTTCTATATGGACCACCAGGACTTGGTAAAACGACGCTTGCCAATATTATTGCTAATGAAATGGGCGTAAATGTTAGAACAACTTCAGGTCCAGCAATTGAAAGGCCGGGAGATTTAGCAGCTGTATTAACAGCACTTCAGCCGGGTGATGTATTATTTATTGATGAAATTCATCGTTTGCATAGGTCAATTGAAGAAGTGTTATATCCTGCGATGGAAGATTTTTGCCTTGATATCGTAATTGGAAAAGGGCCATCAGCACGGTCTGTACGTTTAGATTTACCGCCATTTACATTAGTTGGAGCAACGACCCGTGCGGGGGCATTATCAGCGCCGCTTCGTGACCGTTTCGGTGTACTTTCAAGATTAGAGTATTACACAGTAGATCAGCTTTCTGAGATTGTTGAACGTACAGCAGAAGTATTCGAAGTTGAAATTGATTCGTTAGCCGCACTAGAAATTGCAAGACGTGCTCGTGGTACACCTCGTATTGCGAATCGTTTATTACGACGTGTACGAGATTTCGCACAAGTTCGTGGTAACGGAACGGTTACAATGGAAATTACACAAATGGCGTTAGAACTACTGCAAGTAGATAAATTAGGTCTAGATCATATTGATCATAAATTATTGCTTGGTATTATTGAGAAATTCCGTGGTGGTCCAGTTGGATTAGAAACAGTTTCGGCAACGATTGGAGAAGAATCCCATACGATTGAAGATGTATATGAGCCATATTTACTACAAATTGGCTTTTTACAACGAACGCCAAGGGGTCGAATTGTAACACCACTTGCTTATGAGCATTTCGGAATGGAGATACCAAAAGTATGACGGAGATGCCAAAATTGCTTATTACAGCAGGTATCTTACTTATCGTTGTTGGATTAGCTTGGAAGTTCATAGGAAGGCTTCCAGGCGATATTTTTGTGAAAAAAGGTAACGTTACCTTTTATTTTCCTATCATTACATGTATTGTGTTAAGTATTGTATTATCTTTTATTATGTATATAATAAATCGATTTAAATAAGAAATAGGTGGATATAGTTATGGATATTAATCTGTTTGATTTTCATTTACCAGAAGAACTTATTGCACAAATCCCATTAGAAGATCGTGAAACATCAAGATTAATGGTGTTAGATCGTGAAACAGGCGATATTGAGCATAAACATTTTACAGACATTCTTTCTTACTTACATGAGGGGGATTGCTTAGTTTTAAATGAAACGAAAGTTATGCCTGCTCGTTTGCACGGTGTGAAAGAAGATACAGGCGCGCACATTGAAGTACTTCTTCTAAAACAAGAAGAAGGCGATAAGTGGGAAACGCTTGTTAAGCCAGCGAAACGTGTAAAAGAAGGAACTGTTATCTCTTTTGGCGAAGGGAAATTAAAAGCAACTTGCATAGGAACTGCAGATCAAGGTGGACGTCATCTTGAATTTTCATATGACGGCATCTTCTATGAAATTTTAGATGAACTTGGGGAAATGCCACTTCCTCCATATATTAAAGAGACGCTAGAAGATCGCGATCGCTATCAAACGGTATATGCGAAAGAAATCGGTTCAGCAGCAGCGCCGACTGCAGGACTTCACTTTACAGAAGAGTTACTGGAGAAGTTAAAACAAAAAGGCGTCGGGTTAGCTTTCATTACACTTCACGTAGGACTTGGAACATTTAGACCAGTTTCTGCAGATACGATTGAAGAACACCATATGCACGCAGAATATTACCATATGTCTGAAGAGACAGCTGCGTTATTAAATCGCGTGAAAGAGAATGGTGGACGTATTATTACGGTAGGTACGACTTCAACTCGTACGTTAGAAACAATTGCGACAGATCATGACGGCAAGCTTTGTGCTGCTTCTGGCTGGACAGATATTTTTATGTACCCAGGTTATGAATTTAAAGCAATTGATGGTTTAATTACAAACTTCCATTTACCGAAATCAACATTAATTATGCTTGTAAGTGCATTTGCAAATAGGGATAATGTACTTCATGCTTATAATGAAGCAGTAAAAGAAAAATATCGTTTCTTTAGCTTCGGTGATGCAATGTTCGTTGCATCTCACGCTAAAATGGGAAACAAATAAAAGGAGTAAATTATGACAGCAATTCGTTATGAATTTATTAAAACTTGTAAACAAACGGGTGCCCGTTTAGGACGTGTACATACGCCGCACGGTTCATTTGATACACCAACATTTATGCCAGTTGGTACACTTGCAACAGTTAAGACAATGTCACCAGAAGAATTAAAAGCAATGGATTCTGGTATTATTTTAAGTAATACGTATCATTTATGGCTACGTCCAGGTCACGAAATTGTTCGTGAAGCAGGTGGTTTGCATAAATTTATGAACTGGGACCGTGCGATTTTAACTGATTCTGGTGGTTTCCAAGTATTTAGTTTAAGTGACTTCCGTCGCATTGAAGAGGAAGGCGTTCACTTCCGTAATCACTTAAATGGAGATAAATTATTCTTATCACCAGAAAAAGCGATGGAAATTCAAAATGCATTAGGTTCAGATATTATGATGGCATTTGATGAGTGTCCACCATTCCCAGCTACTTTTGAATATATGAAGAAATCTGTAGAACGTACAAGCCGCTGGGCAGAACGTTGCTTAAAAGCACATGAACGTCCACAAGATCAAGGTTTATTTGGTATCGTACAGGGTGGAGAGTTCGAAGAACTTCGTCGTCAAAGTGCGAAAGACCTTGTTTCAATGGACTTCCCTGGTTATGCTATAGGTGGTTTATCTGTTGGGGAACCGAAAGATATTATGAACCGTGTACTTGAGTTTACAACACCACTTCTTCCAGATAATAAGCCACGTTACTTAATGGGAGTGGGTTCTCCTGACTCATTAATTGATGGTGCAATTCGCGGAGTTGATATGTTTGACTGCGTACTTCCAACTCGTATCGCTCGAAATGGTACATGTATGACAAGTGAAGGTCGTCTAGTTGTAAAAAATGCAAAATTCGCAAGAGACTTCGGTCCACTTGATCCAAACTGTGATTGCTATACATGTAAAAATTACTCTCGTGCGTACATTCGTCACTTAATGAAATGTGATGAAACGTTTGGAATTCGTTTAACGTCTTATCACAACCTTCATTTTCTGTTAAACTTAATGGAGCAGGTGAGACAAGCTATTCGTGAAGACCGTCTTGGCGATTTCCGCGAAGAATTCTTTGAACAGTATGGCTTTAATAAACCGAATGCTAAAAACTTCTAATACATAATTTAAAAGGAGGAACAAAAGATGAATCCAGGTATGATGAATATCGTTATGATCGTTGCGATGTTTGCGATTTTCTATTTCTTATTAATTCGCCCGCAACAAAAGCGTCAAAAAGCAGTTGCTCAAATGCAAAATGAGTTAGCAAAAGGTGATGCTATCGTAACAATCGGTGGTTTACACGGTACAATCGAATCAGTAGATGAGACGAAAATCGTTATTAAATCTGGTGGTTCACACTTAACTTTCGATCGTAATGCGATTCGTGAAATTGTGAAAAACTAATGAGAAAGGCCCTGCATGAAATGTGCAGGGCCTTTTTTAGTTATTTTGTTTTGACATATTTACCCCGAAAATACCACCGAGTGTACTCGCGCCCATTAATGCTAATTGATAAAGTAACTGGGAGTTCGATAAAGTTTGAGAGAAGCCTAAATAGTTAACTAGAAAAACAAGTATAGCGAATGTAAGACCTGTTGTGAAACCTACTAGCCAACCTTTCCCTTGTACTTTTTTGCCGGCAGTAAATCCGGATATAAGCATAGATAAAAGAGCTAGTATAAAAATAGTAACGGCTAATGTCTCTTCAGTCATATCTGTAAACTTTAATAAAAGAGCCATAACCATGCTAATAATTGATGCAAAAATTAATAAGGTAATGATACCAAAGCCGATTGCGGTTGATAATTTTTTCGTTCCATCCATTTATACATTCCCCCTTTTTAATACAAGCATATTTTCTTTTTGCCCAAGTTAGACTAGTTTATTTTTTATAGGGGAGTCTATACGTAAAAAAGGAGATGTAGAAATGGAATGGGTATCAATCATTGGCCGGACGATGCTTTTATATATCATCATATTAATTATTTTTCGTCTTATGGGTAAACGTGAAATTGGAGAGTTAAGTGTATTAGATTTAGTCGTATTCATTATGCTTGGGGAAATGGCTGTAGTCGCAATTGAAAATACCGATAAATCACTTTGGCACCAATTAGTTCCGATGACTTTTCTTATGTGTATACAAATTATTTTGTCAGTCATTTCATTAAAGTTTCAACGATTTCGGCATTTAATAGAAGGTGAGCCGGCTATTCTTGTAAATGCGGGGAAAATTGATGAAAAGAAGATGAGAAAGCAGCGTTATAATATAGATGATTTATTGATGCAATTAAGGGAGCAAGGAGTTGGAGATATCCGAGATGTAGAATACGCTATTTTAGAACCATCTGGGAAGTTATCTGTCTTTCAAAAACAAAAAGGCGGGCAGGATACATTGCAGTTTACTCTTCCTCTTATTATTGATGGAGAAATTCAATTGAATCATTTACAAATGATTGAACATACAGACGAATGGCTCATTGGAAAATTAAAAAACTTAGGTTATAACGATATCGCACAAATTTTATACTGCAGCTTTCAAAACGGACAATTTTTTGTTGATTTGAAAGAAAACTAGAGGCTTACTATATGAAATAGTAAGCCCGTTTACTTCAAAAATGAAAGTTTTCGAATGATTGGAAGTCGACTTAACTCTTCTTTTCGAATGAGTTTGAAAGTGAAGAGGAGGGTAATATAAACGATTGTTGTTAAAGTGATTTCCCATAATGTTTGTACGCCGAGTGAATGAGAGAAAATCATATATTTATGAAGGTAAAAGCCGAAAGCACCTGCAATACCGATAGCAAGTCCGCCGAAAATGTAGTCTTTTGCGTAAATGGTAAATGTAATTTTCTTTAAAACAGTAGCGTAATGAAGGAATGTTACCGTCACTATATTTGCTGCAATTGCAAGGGCAACCCCCATCATTTGAAAATCTGGCCTTGAAGCTAGTACAAAAATAACGATTAATTTCACGATGGCGCCAATAAATGTATTCATCATTGCAGCTCTTGCTAAGTTTAAAGCTTGTAAAACAGAGGTAAGTGGACTTTGAAAGTAATGAAATAAAAAGCAAGGTGCAAGAAGCTGGATAAATGCTGTTGCACTATCTGATCCATACATAAGAGTTAAAATAGGAGAAGCGAATACGTATAATATAACGACTGACCACCCACCAGTAATTAATGAGATCCGAAGAGCTTGTTGGAGGCGGTGTTCCACTAATTTATGCTGTCTTTTAGCCATCGCTTCACTAATAGATGGAACGAGTGCTGTAGAAAGAGCGTATGTAATAAAGGCTGGCAGTGATAGAAGTGGGAATGCATAACCGTTTAATATACCGTATTGCTGGGTTGCGACAGAGGCAGCAACTCCGGCAATCGCTAAGCTTTGCATAACAACGATAGGTTCAAAAAAATATGAAACGGAACCGATTAAACGACTTCCTGTAGTTGGAAGGGCAATATCCATAAGAGAATAAAATGTACCCTTGCTCTCCTTTACAGTAGTGAAAAATCTAGAGCGTATAGATAAATGTTTTTCGCGCTGGAATAAAGTGAGTAAAAATAATAACGATGCAACTTCACCGAGAACGGCTGATAACATAGCGCCAGCTGCAGCATATTCTACGCCGTAAGGTAAAAATAACTGAATGCATATAGCGATAATTGTAATGCGGACAACTTGTTCTATAACTTGAGCATAAGCGCTAGGTTTCATATTTTGTTTCCCTTGGAAATAACCGCGTAAAACAGAAGAAACAGCAATAACAGGAACGACAGGTAAAATGGCCATTAATGGATAGTACGTTCGTTCATCAGTTAATAATGTTTTTGCTAAAATAGGTGTGAGGAGCATAATTCCGATTGTTAAAATGATACTAATAACGGATGTAACAGCTAATGACACTGTTAATATTTTTTTAACCCTTTGTTTATCGTTCACAGCTTCTGCTTCTGCTACAAATTTTGCGATTGCGACAGGAAGGCCGATTTGTGTTAATGTAATTGCTAGAATGAATGTAGGAACGGCCATCATATAAAGGCCAACACCTTCTTCCCCTAAAATACGTGCCATTACAATCCGGTTAATAAATCCAAGGATTTTGGTAATAAAGCCGGCTATCATTAAAATAAATGCGCCTTTTAAAAAGCTTTGTCTCGTCATGATCTTCTCCTACCTTCTCAAAATCAGTGGAATGATTTACAATAATTTATATGCACGTATGAGACAAGAATGACAAGCATTTAAGAGAGTGAAGTATGAGAGTGCTCTTGAAAGTAGTTATTGCTGTCCATTAGAGCGGGATTAAAAGCGACTTTTCGTGCTGAAATAAGAAGGAGATGTTTATGTATGTTAGAAAAAGAGGCTTTGGTAGAATCATACCGCGGACAGTTACAAGTCGTTTTAGAAAGCAAAGTAGAAGAGTTTCACATGTTCGGTTATGACCGAGTAACAGATGATGATATTTGGAAGTTTCTTAAAGTGAAGAAGTGGAAAAAAATAAACGGTGATGTTAGATTATATGAATTAGTAAATGATGTATTAAGAGTAAGTACTAATGAATATATGAATTATTTAACTGTTGAAGCATATCAAGCACCACTTTGGTCATTTGATGAATATGAAAATAAATAACCGACTGCAATTGGTTTGTTCTTCCTTTTGCAGTATAATGATAGGTATTGATAATGAGGAAATAATTATGTCTAAGATTATATATAAAGGGGGTAGTGAAGAGAAAAAATAAATAATGAAAGTGTAGGTATTGTGAAAAACTTACCGACACAGCTAGTGATGAACTAGCAAAATTATAGAAAGGAAGTCTACTAACTAGGCGTATGCACACGTGTAAAAGTAAATCGTAAGAGATTTATTTAAAGTGTTAGTAGCAGAAAGAGGGTACATATGGCAAAGCGTGGTACGAGAATTGCCGCCTTTTTCCTCATCGTTTTATTAATCGGTGGAGTAATTGGTGCGGCAGGAAAAGACATAGCAAAAGGAATTAGTCTAGGACTAGACCTTCGCGGTGGTTTTGAAATTCTTTATGAAGTAAAACCAGCCAAAAAAGGTGATAAAATTGATCGAGACGTACTCGTAAGTACAGTAGGTGCTCTTGAAAATCGTGTCAATGTTCTCGGTGTAAGTGAGCCGAACATTCAAATCGAAGGACAAGATCGAATTCGCGTACAGCTTGCTGGTGTACAAGATCAGCAAAAAGCACGTGAAATGTTATCAACACAAGCGAAATTAACATTCCGTGATGTAGATGACAACCTTCTTATGGATGGGGCGGATTTAAAAGGCGGCGGAGCGAAGCAAACATTTGATGATAAAGGTCGTCCAAGTGTTGGACTTACGTTAAAAAGCGCTGAAAAATTCCGTGGAGTAACAGAAAAGATTTCAAAAATGCCACCACCAACGAATTTAATGGTAATTTGGCTTGATTTTGAAGAAGGAAAAGATTCGTATAAAGCAGAATCAGCAAAACCGAATCCGAAGTTTTTATCAGCAGCAACAGTAGAACAAGTATTTAACCAAGCTGAAGTATCTATCGTAGGTGGAAACTTCACAGTTGAAAGTGCGAAACAACTTTCATCTTTATTAAATGCAGGCGCACTTCCTGTTGATTTAAAAGAAATGTATTCAACATCAGTTGGAGCGAAATTTGGTCAACAAGCGTTAGAGCAAACGATTTTCGCTAGTGCGATTGGTATCGCTCTTATTTTCTTATTTATGCTTGTATTCTACCGTTTACCAGGAATTGTAGCGGTTATTATGTTAGGCTTATACATTTTCGTTACATTACTTGTCTTTAACTGGATGCATGCAGTTCTTACGTTGCCAGGTATTGCGGCGTTAGTGCTCGGGGTAGGTATCGCAGTTGATGCGAATATTATTACTTACGAGAGACTGAAAGAAGAGCTGAAAATTGGTAAGTCAATGATGTCAGCATTTCGTGCTGGTAACCATCGTTCATTAGCAACAATTCTAGATGCGAACATTACAACACTTGCAGCGGCTGGTGTGTTATTTGTTTATGGTAATAGCTCTGTAAAAGGATTCGCAACAAGTTTAATCGTAAGTATTTTAGTTGGTTTTGTTACGAACGTATTCGGTACTCGTTTCTTACTAGGATTACTTGTAAAGAGCCGTTACTTCGATAAAAAACCAGCATACTTTGGTGTGAAACAAAAGGATATTATTCCATTAACAAAAGGTGTAGTACATCCACCGACAAGATTTGATCGTATTAATTTCGTAAATATCGGTCATAAATTCCTTGTTTTCTCGATTGTAGTTGTAATTGCAGGTGCAATTATTTTACCAATTTTCAAATTGAATCTTGGTATTGATTTTGCGAGTGGTACACGTATCGACTTGCAATCAAAACAATCAGTTACTGTATCAGATGTTCATAAAGATTTTAAAGAATTGAACATTGATGTGAAGGAAGAAAATATTGTACCTACTGGAGATGACAATAAAGGTTTCGCTGTTCGTACTTTAGGTGTTCTATCAAAAGATGAAATTGCGAAAACAAAAACATTCTTCCATGATAAATACGGTACAGATCCAAACGTAAGTACAGTTTCACCGACAATCGGTAAAGAGATTGCACGAAATGCATTTATCGCAGTATTAATTGCTTCTGCGGTTATCATTTTATACGTAAGTATTCGATTCCGATTTACGTATGCATTATCTGCAGTGCTTGCATTATTACATGATGCGTTCGTTATGATTGTTATATTTAGTATTTTCCAATTAGAGGTAGACTTAACGTTTATCGCTGCGGTATTAACAATCATCGGTTATTCTATTAATGACTCAATTGTTACATTTGATAGAAACCGTGAATTATACAAACAGAAAAAACGAGTTCGCGATATAAAAGACTTAGAAGAAATCGTAAATGCAAGTATTCGCCAAACGCTTGGTCGTTCAATTAACACCGTATTAACAGTGTTATTCCCAGTAATTGCGTTACTTATCTTCGGTAGTGAGTCACTACGTAACTTCTCGTTTGCGTTACTTGTTGGATTAGTTGTAGGTACGTACTCTTCTGTTTTCGTTGCTTCTCAAATTTGGTTAATGCTTGAAAACCGTCGTTTGAAAAAGGGTAAAAACAAGAAAAAGGTTGAGAAAGTAGAATCTGAACCGCAAGTATAAAAAAGATGATGTCTCTTTATGAGGCATCTCTTTTTTCGTTTGTGGATACAATAAGATAGCAACTTTTTAACAGAAGTAGGATGGAAGAAGGTGGTGATGTTATCGCTGTTTTTGCTACAATAAAAAGATAGGTTAAGAAAAGAAGGGATTTTAATTATGGAAAAAGATGAACGTTTTAAACAGGCCGAGTTTGGTGCTATTGTCGGGATCGTTGGTAATATTATATTAGCGATTGTAAAGGCGGTAATTGGTTATATTGGGAACAGTAAAGCACTATTAGCGGATGCCGTACATTCTGCATCAGATGTAATTGGTTCGCTCGCTGTACTTTTTGGATTGCGAGCAGCAAAGCAACCGCCCGATGAAGATCACCCGTACGGTCATGGTAAAGCGGAATCGATTTCAGCAATTATTGTTGCAGTATTATTATTTATTGTGGGAATCGAGATAGCGATTTCGTCTATAAAAGCTTTTTCGCAGGAACTAGAACCACCGAAGGGAATTACGATTTTTGCTGTTGTTCTTTCAATTATCGTGAAAGAAGGAATGTTTCAATATAAATTCCGATTAGGGAAGAGGGTAAATAGTGATGCAATTATTGCAAATGCATATGAACATCGTTCGGATGTATTTTCTTCAATTGCAGCTTTAATCGGTATTTGTGCAGCAATTATGGGTGGTAAGTTCGGGTTAGATTGGCTTGTATATGCCGATCCAATTGCAGGATTATTTGTTTCACTTCTTGTTGCAAAAATGGCATGGAGTATTGGAGCAGAAGCAATTCATGCAACGCTTGATCATGTTCTTCATGAGGAAGATGTTGTTCCGCTTAGAGAAGCAGTACTTCAAATAGACGGTGTGAAAAAAATCGGTTCTTTATATGCAAGGGAGCATGGTCATTACGTTATTGTCGATATTAAAGTTTCTGTAGATCCATACATTACTGTAGAAGAAGGGCACCGCATTGGAAAGCATGTGAAAGAAACGCTTATGGAACAAGATAACGTACAAAATGTGTTTGTACATATAAATCCGTATTCTCCAAATTAAACATTATTAACATTTTAGTATATAGATATTGCATCGTAGTTTGCATTATATTGTCACCCCTTAATCTGTCTTGTATAATGAACAGGTTAAGGGGTGATTTCGTGTTACAACCGAAAACGCGTTGGAAAGAAAAAGAATATAATGACGAGCGAGTGAGTGAATTAGCAAGTAAATTAAAATTATCACCACTTGTCGTTTCGTTATTCCTCGGTAGAGGACTAGATACAGAAGATAAGATTTTAGATTTTTTAAATACAGAAAATCAAGAATTTCATGATCCATTTTTATTAGAAGGAATGGATAGAACGGTAGAACGTGTAAATAAGGCGATTCAAAATGGAGAGCAAATATTAATATTTGGTGACTACGATGCGGACGGAGTAAGTAGTACGACTGTGTTATATCTTGCTTTGCAAGAATTAGGTGCAAATGTAGAATTTTATATCCCAAACCGTTTCACAGAAGGTTATGGACCAAACGAAGAAGCATTTCGTTGGGCGCATAGCGCGGGGTTCTCCCTAATTATTACTGTCGATACTGGTATCGCAGCAGTACATGAAGCGAAGGTAGCGAAGGAGCTTGGAATAGATCTTATTATTACAGATCACCATGAGCCACCACCAGAATTGCCAGAAGCACTTGCGATTATTCATCCGAAATTAGATGGCGGTGTATATCCGTTTCACTATTTAGCTGGTGTAGGTGTTGCATTTAAAGTTGCACATGCACTACTAGGCCGTGTACCAGAAAATTTATTAGAAATTGCAGTAATTGGTACAGTAGCCGATTTAGTGTCACTTCATGGTGAGAATAGATTGCTAGTGAAGCGCGGTTTAAAGCATATGCGCATGACGAAAAATATCGGGCTAAAGGCGCTATTTAAAGTTGCTAACGTTTCGCAAAGTGAAATTACAGAAGAGAGCATTGGATTCTCACTCGCGCCGCGTATTAATGCAGTTGGCCGTTTAGAAGATGCTACGCCGGCTGTACATCTTTTATTATCAGATGATCCAGAAGAAGCGAAAGAGCTAGCTGAAGAAATTGATGAGCTGAACAAACTGCGAAAGGATATTGTAAAGCAAATTACAGAAGAAGCTATCGCTGAAGTGGAAAATAATTTCCCGCCAGAAGACAATAAAGTACTAGTACTGGCAAAAGAAGGCTGGAATCCAGGTGTAATTGGAATTGTCGCATCTAAATTAGTTGAACGTTTTTATCGTCCAACGATTGTATTATGCATTGATCCTGTAAAAGAAACAGCAAAAGGTTCAGCACGTAGTATTGCAGGATTTGATTTGTTTGCAAACTTGTCAGATTGTAGAGAGTTATTGCCACACTTCGGAGGGCATCCGATGGCAGCGGGAATGACGCTACATATGAATGATGTAGATGAATTGCGCCGCCGCTTAAATGAACAAGCAGAGGTAATTTTAACAGAAGAAGATTTTATTCCAATTACAGCTGTTGATGTCTTTTGTAAAGTGGAGGATGTAACACTGGCAGCAATTGAAGACATGCAAAAGTTAGCGCCATTTGGTGTTGGAAATCCAAAACCGCGTATTGCAGTGAAGGATGCAGAGCTAGAAAGTATTCGTGCAATCGGATCAGACGGTTCACATTTGAAAATGGCTCTTCGCGATGGACAAGCGACATTGGATACAATCGGATTTGGATTTGGTGCGTATGCGAAAGAAATTTCTCCAGTTGCAAAGGTATCTGTAATAGGGGAAGCATCTATCAATGAATGGAATAATTTTAAGAAGCCGCAATTAATGGTACAAGATATTGCTGTAGAGGCGTGGCAATTATTTGATTGGCGTAGTATGCGTAACGTAGAAGCGAATGTAGCAGAACTTCCGAAAGAAAAAATAACGATGGTGTATTTTTCTGAAGAGGTATTGAATAAATTTTCTTTAGAAGACTATAAAGAGCATATGATGCATGCATCAGAAGTGACTCATTTAGACGATCAATACATCGTGTTACTTGATTTGCCAAAAGGAACAGATGAATTAAGAGATTTATTTAAAGTTGGGTTCCCGTCGCGAATTTATACGCTATTTTATCAAGAGAATAATCATTTATTTAGTACTGTTCCAACGAGGGAACATTTTAAATGGTACTATTCGTTCTTGAGCCAAAAAGCACCATTTTCTTTAAGACAATATGGAGAACAACTATGTCGACATAAAGGTTGGTCAAAAGATACAGTAAATTTCATGACACAGGTGTTTTTTGAGTTAGAATTTGTTACAATAAAAGATGGCGTCATTTTTATGGCAGACAAAAAACAAAAGCGTGATTTAATTGAATCGAACACATATCGTGAGAAAATGAACCACTTACAATTAGAAAAAGAATTGGTTTATAGCACATATCAGCAACTATATACATGGTTTGAAACGATTCGTAATCATAAAGAAGTAGAACAGTTAGGGTAAAGGATTTGTATTTACAAACCTTTTAGATCTGAGGAGGATTCAGAAATATGGATTTCAAGCAACATATCGCAATTGTACCGGATTATCCAAAAGAAGGTATTGTATTTAAAGACATTACACCGTTAATGAACGACGGTAAAGCATACAAAGCAGCAACAGATGCAATCGTTGAGTATGCAAAGAAAAGAGACATTGACGTTGTAGTAGGGCCAGAAGCACGTGGCTTTATTATCGGTTGCCCAGTTTCTTATGCGTTAGAAGTAGGTTTTGCACCAGTTCGTAAATTAGGAAAATTACCACGTGAAGTAATTACAGTTGACTACGGTAAAGAATATGGTAAAGATGTTTTAACAATCCATAAAGATGCAATTAAGCCAGGTCAACGCGTATTGATTACAGATGATCTATTAGCTACAGGTGGAACAATTGAAGCGACAATTAAGCTAGTTGAAGAACTTGGCGGAGTTGTAGCAGGAATTGCATTCTTAGTAGAGCTTACTTACTTAGATGGTCGTAAAATGTTAGATGGTTACGATGTATTAGTATTAGAAAAATACTAATCACTATATAGGTAAAACTACGGTGATAAGAAGTACCCGTGAATCTCTTGGAGAGGAGCGGGTACTTTTGTATAATTGCACAAAAAAATAAGGTGAAATGTCAGTAAAATCTTTTCCTTTTCACAATTCACAATCATTAGGTTATAATGATAGAATATAATTTATTCTACTTAATTAAGATAAAGTCAATTTTCAATAAAAGGTGATTCGATGGCAAATGAGCAGGTACTAACAGCTGAACAGGTACTCGAGAAAGCAAGTCAATATTTAGCAGATGAAGATATTGAGCTAGTGGCACGTGCCTATGAATATGCACGTGATGCGCATAGCGAACAATACAGAAAATCGGGTGAACCGTACATTATTCATCCAATTCAAGTTGCAGGTATTTTAGTTGATTTACACATGGATCCAGCTACAGTATCAGCAGGTTTCTTACATGATGTAGTGGAAGATACTGAAATTACATTAGAAGATATTGAACGGGAATTTAATAAAGAAATTGCTATGCTTGTCGATGGTGTAACAAAGCTCGGAAAGATTAAATATAAATCTCATGAGCAACAACAAGCAGAAAACCATCGCAAAATGTTTATCGCAATGGCTCAAGATATTCGAGTTATTTTAATTAAACTAGCTGATCGTCTTCATAACATGCGTACATTGAAACATTTGCCTCAAGAGAAGCAGCGTCGCATTGCAAATGAAACGTTAGAAATCTTTGCACCTTTAGCACATAGACTCGGAATTAGTACTATTAAATGGGAGCTAGAGGATACGTCACTTCGCTATTTAAATCCACAGCAGTACTATCGTATTGTAAATTTAATGAAGCGTAAACGTGCAGAGCGTGAAGAATATTTAGACGAAGTAATGACTGGTATTCGTGAGAAATTAAAAGAAGTTGCAATTCAACCTGAGATTTCTGGAAGACCAAAGCATATTTACAGTATTTATCGTAAAATGGCACTGCAAAATAAACAGTTCAATGAAATTTACGATTTATTAGCTGTACGTGTCGTTGTAAATAGTATTAAAGATTGTTATGCAGTACTTGGAATTATTCATACGTGCTGGAAGCCGATGCCAGGTCGTTTTAAAGATTATATTGCGATGCCGAAAGCAAATCTATATCAATCTCTTCATACGACTGTAATTGGGCCGAAAGGTGATCCGCTTGAAGTGCAAATTCGTACGAAAGAAATGCATGAGATTGCAGAATTCGGGATCGCGGCGCACTGGGCGTATAAAGAAGGAAAAACAGCAGAAACAACAGGTACATTAGAGAAGAAACTTACATGGTTCCGTCAAATATTAGAATGGCAAAATGAAGCTTCTAATGCAGAAGAGTTTATGGAGTCATTAAAAATTGATTTATTCTCTGACATGGTATTCGTCTTTACACCGAAAGGCGACGTAATGGAATTGCCACTTGGATCTGTTCCGATTGACTTTTCGTATCGCGTGCATTCAGAGATTGGAAATAAAACAATTGGTGCAAAAGTAAACGGGAAAATGGTGACGCTTGATTATAAATTAAAAACTGGTGACATCATTGAAATTTTAACATCGAAACATTCGTATGGGCCAAGTCAAGACTGGGTGAAACTTGCTCAAACATCTCATGCAAAAAACAAAATACGTCAATTCTTTAAGAAGCAACGTAGAGATGAAAATATTGAAAAAGGCCGTGAACTTGTTGAGAAAGAAGTGCGTAGCCTAGAGTATGAGATGAAAGAAGTGTTAGCTCCTGACAATTTAAAACGTGTTGCTGAAAAATTCAACTTTGCAAATGAAGAAGATATGTTTGCAGCAGTTGGATATAGCGGGATTACAGCGTCGCAAATTGTTACGCGACTAACGGACAAATTCCGTAAGCAACGTGAAGAAGAAGAAATCGTTGAAGTTAAAGAAGTTCGTAAACCAATGAAAATTCGAAAATGGGATTCTGGCGTTAAAGTAAGTGGTGCGGATAATTTATTAATTCGTTTATCAAAATGCTGTAACCCGGTTCCAGGTGATGATATCGTTGGGTATATTACGAAAGGCCGAGGTGTATCGATTCACCGCCGTGATTGTGTAAATGTTCATACAGAAGAAGCTATAGAACGTTTATTGGAAGTAGAGTGGGAAGGTAGTCCTGAAAAAGAAATTGAGTATAACGTTGATATTGAAATTTCAGGTTACGATCGCCGTGGCTTATTAAATGAAGTATTACAAGCTGTTACAGAGACGAAAACGTATATTTCGGCAGTTTCTGGTAGAAGTGACCGTAATAAGATGGCGACAATTAATATGTCAATCTCTATTCGTAACTTACAGCACTTGAAAAAAGTAGTAGAACGCATTAAACGTGTTCCAGAAATTTATGCAGTACGACGCATGATGCATTAATAGGGAGTGTAGAAAAGATGAGAGTTGTTTTACAACGATCAAAAGAAGCGTCTGTCACAGTAGACGGTGAGATCGTAGGGCAAATTCCGTTCGGTTTAACATTACTAGTTGGCATTACGCATGAAGATACAGAAAAAGATGCAACTTACATTGCAGAAAAAATTGCGAACTTACGTATTTTTGAAGATGAGAGTGGAAAGATGAACCATTCTGTACTTGATGTAGAAGGACAAGTTCTATCAATTTCGCAATTCACATTATACGGAGATTGCCGCAAGGGAAGACGTCCCAACTTTATGGATGCTGCCAAACCTGATTATGCAGAGCGTTTATATGATTTCTTTAATGAGGAAGTTCGTAAGCAAGGATTGCATGTAGAAACAGGGAAGTTCGGAGCAATGATGGATGTTTCTTTAATCAATGATGGTCCGGTGACCTTAATTGTGGATAGTAAATAGTATTGCTTAAGAAGAGGGGATTACATAATCCTCTCTTTTTTATACATTGTTGTATGTTTTGTTCATTTATCTCGCTATTTGTGGGAGATCAACTGCCCGTAAAAGCCTGATTAGTGAGGGATAATAATGAGTGGCAATGGACAAAACCCTATTAATTAAAGTTTCACTTTATTTGGAATCAATAGCTGTTTCAGTTATGTATAACTCTTTCATCAATATGGAACAATAAAAAGTAAAACATCTATATTGAATGTGAGGGATATACGTATGCGTATGAATGAAAAAGGGCATTCTGTTACAAATGGTGCAAATCAACTGTTTAACGTAAATTTTCATGATTTTATTTCAAAAGAGCAAAACAATACTTCAATGGAGCTTGCTTCTGAGTTTGGGATTTCTCTTCAAGATGTAAAGCGTCTAAAGAAGCAGATTGAACGCTCTTAGAGTACTTGACAATCCTACTCAACAAACGTATAGTAATTTTATATTTACATATGAATATAACCGTTGATAGAGAAGAGTAAATGAGATACACATGGAAAGAGAAGAAATGTCTTAGGCTGAAAACATTTCTGCATGATGACTGATTGAATGACACTCTAGAGGTTTCAACTTGAACGGCATATATGCTTAGTAGGGATGAACGCACATTTAAGCGTTATTAAAAAAGTGGAAGCATACGTGCTTCAATTAGGGTGGCACCACGGGTATAATACTCTCGTCCCTACTGTTCAAACAGTAGAGGCGGGAGTTTTTTTATTTTTATTAAGATTAAAACAATTTGAGGAGGAACTGAATATGTCTATTCAAATCCCACGCGGAACGCAAGATATTCTTCCAGGTAGCGTTGAGTTATGGCAGTATATCGAAGGGCAAGCACGCGAAATTTGCCGTCGTTACAACTATAAAGAAATTCGTACACCAATTTTTGAACACACTGAGCTATTTTTACGTGGTGTTGGTGATACGACAGATATCGTACAAAAAGAAATGTACTCATTCCAAGATCGTGGAGAGCGCAGTTTAACATTACGTCCAGAAGGTACTGCACCTGTTGTACGTTCTTACGTTGAAAACAAAATGTTCGGTGATGCAACACAACCAACGAAATTATACTATATCGGTCAAATGTTCCGTTACGAAAGACCACAAGCAGGTCGCTATCGTCAATTCGTACAATTTGGTATTGAAGCAATCGGTAGTAACGATCCTGCAATTGATGCAGAAGTAATTGCACTTGCTGTAGAGTTTTATCGCGGCATGGGTTTAAAAAATATTAAAGTTGTATTAAACAGCTTAGGTGATGCGGCGAGCCGTCAAGCGCACCGTGATGCGTTAATCGCACACTTTGAGCCACGTATCGGTGAGTTCTGTTCTGACTGTCAATCTCGTTTAGAAAAGAACCCTCTTCGTATTTTAGATTGTAAGAAGGACCGTAACCATGAATTAATGGGAACAGCACCATCTATTACAGAATACTTAAATGAAGATTCAGCAGTATACTACGACAAAGTTCAAGAACTATTAACGATGATGGATGTTCCGTTTGAAAAAGATCCGAACTTAGTACGTGGTTTAGACTACTATCAACACACTGTTTTTGAAATTATGAGTGAGGCAGAAGGTTTCGGTGCTATCACTACATTAAGCGGCGGTGGCCGTTATAACGGGCTTGTACAAGAAATTGGTGGGCCAGAAATGCCAGGTATCGGTTTTGCGATGAGTATCGAACGTTTAATTATGGCGCTAAAAGCTGAAAACATAGAATTACCAATTGAACATAGTATTGATTGTTATGTTGTAGCGCTTGGTGAAAAAGCGAAAGACCATGCTGCGAAAGTTGCGTTTGATCTTCGTAAAGCTGGATTATCAGTTGAAAAAGATTATTTAGACCGTAAAATGAAAGCACAATTTAAATCAGCAGATCGTCTAAAGGCGAAATTTGTAGCTGTATTAGGGGAAGATGAGCTAGATAAAGGCATCATTAACTTGAAAGATATGGCAACAGGCGAACAAGAAGAAGTAGCATTAGATGTATTTGCTTCATACGTAGCAGAGAAATTAATATAGGGGGAACTTACAGTGGCTGAAAGAACACATGCATGTGGAAAAGTAACAGTAGAAGCGGTTGGACAAACAGTTCAATTAAAAGGTTGGGTACAAAAACGCCGTGATTTAGGTGGATTAATCTTTATCGACTTACGTGACCGTACAGGTATCGTGCAAGTTGTATTTAACCCAGAAACATCAAAAGAAGCGTTAGAAATAGCAGAAACTATTCGTAGTGAATACGTATTGCACGTAGAAGGTACAGTTGTTGAGCGTGGTGAAGGCGCAATTAATGACAATATGGCAACGGGTCGTATTGAAGTACAAGCAACGAAAGTAAACGTATTAAATGCAGCAAAAACAACGCCAATCATTATTGCTGATGATACAGATGCATCAGAAGATGTGCGTTTAAAATATCGTTATTTAGACTTACGTCGTCCTGCAATGTTTAACACATTCAAAATGCGTCACGACGTAACGAAAACAATTCGTAACTTCTTAGACACAGAAGAGTTCTTAGAAGTGGAAACACCAATTTTAACGAAGAGTACACCAGAAGGAGCTCGTGACTATTTAGTACCAAGCCGTGTACATGATGGTGAATTCTATGCGTTACCACAGTCTCCACAATTATTTAAACAGCTGCTTATGGTCGGCGGATTTGAGCGTTACTATCAAGTAGCACGTTGTTTCCGTGACGAAGATTTACGTGCAGACCGTCAACCAGAATTCACGCAAATCGATATCGAAGCTTCATTCTTAACACAAGATGAAATTTTAGATATGATGGAGCGCATGATGACGAAAGTTATGAAGGATGCAAAAGGTGTAGAAGTGAGTGCACCATTCCCTCGTATGAAATATGCTGATGCAATGGCTCGTTACGGTTCTGATAAGCCAGATACACGCTTTGAAATGGAACTAACAGACTTATCTGAATTCGCAGTAGGTTGTGGTTTTAAAGTATTTACAAGTGCTGTAGAAAGCGGCGGACAAGTAAAAGCAATTAATGCAAAAGGTGCTGCGAGCAAATACTCTCGTAAAGATATCGATGCATTAACTGAATTCGTAAAAGTATACGGTGCAAAAGGCCTAGCTTGGCTTAAAGTGGAAGAGGACGGCTTAAAAGGACCGATTGCGAAATTCTTCGGTGAAGAAGAAGCAAACGCGTTAATGGCTACATTAGAAGCTACTGCTGGCGACTTATTACTATTCGTAGCAGATAAGAAGAGCGTTGTCGCAGATAGCTTAGGTGCACTTCGTTTACGTCTAGGTAAAGAGCTTGAGTTAATTGACGAAAGTAAATTTAACTTCCTATGGGTAACGGATTGGCCACTTCTTGAGTACGATGAAGATGCAGATCGTTACTTCGCAGCTCACCACCCATTCACAATGCCATTCCGTGAAGATGTTGAGTTATTAGAAACGGCACCAGAAAAAGCACGTGCACAAGCATATGACCTTGTATTAAATGGTTATGAGCTTGGTGGTGGATCACTTCGTATTTACGAGCGTGACGTACAAGAAAAAATGTTCAAAGCACTTGGATTCTCACAAGAAGAAGCACAAGAGCAATTCGGATTCTTATTAGAAGCATTCGAATACGGTACTCCACCACACGGTGGTATCGCATTAGGTTTAGACCGTCTTGTTATGTTACTTGCAGGCCGTACGAACCTTCGTGATACAATTGCATTCCCGAAAACAGCAAGCGCAAGCTGCTTATTAACAGAAGCTCCAAGCCCAGTTGCAGAAGCACAGCTTGAAGAGTTAAACTTACAATTAAGCTTAAAAGAAGAGAAGTAAGAATAAAGTCTAGATGGTTATACTATAGCCGTCTAGACTTTTTTTGAGAGGAAGTTTAAAAAATCCGGTTCAGAGGGCAGTCGCATCTCGTCGTTGCTTCGCCAGTCCGGTGCTCGAGTAGTAAAGCTACACTGCGCTCCTCCTGGCTTCAGCGCCTCGATCTGCTCGGCCCTCTGAATCCTCCTTTTTAAACGTATATTTAGGGGGAAATAAAAGCCGGTTTACACTATGTTTTTATTCTCGAAATATGTATTTTTAGGAATTCTATAACTTTTTCTATACAAATAGTCGGAAAAACGCTAGAATACATGATAGACCATTTTTGTAATAGGAGTGTAGAGCTGAATGTTACATCAATTTTCACGTAATGAATTAGCCTTCGGTAAAGAAGGACTTGAAATATTAAAAAATAGTACAGTCGGTATTTTAGGAATTGGCGGCGTAGGGTCATTTTCGGCAGAGGCGTTAGCACGTTCTGGCGTAGGACGTCTCGTATTAGTCGATAAAGACGTTGTAGATATTACAAACGTAAACCGTCAAATTCACGCGTTAGTATCTACTGTAGGACGTTCAAAAGTAGAATTAATGAAAGAGCGTATCGCAGACATTAATCCAGAGTGTGAAGTAATTGGACTAGAAATGTTTTATACTGATGAAACATATGAAGAGTTCTTCAAACATGGATTGGATTTCGTAGTAGATGCATCTGATACGATTACGTTCAAAATTCATTTAATTAAACAGTGCTTACGTCGAAAAATTAAAATTATCTCATGCATGGGTGCAGCAAATAAAATGGACCCAACTCGTTTCCGTATTGCGGACATCTCTAAAACACATACAGATCCAATTGCGAAAGTAATTCGTACGAAGCTTCGTAAAGATGGTATTAAAAAAGGTGTAAAAGTTGTCTTCTCTGACGAAAACCCAATCGTAATTCGTGAAGAAGTACGTAAAGAAATCGTACCAGACGAAAATGCAAAAATCCGTAAAGCGAAATTACCACCTTCATCAAATGCATTCGTACCATCTGTGGCAGGCCTAATTATGGCAAGTCACGTTGTACGTGAACGTATTAAAAATGTTGAAGTGAAGCGTGTAGGGCAAGAATAAGAAGAAAGCATATATCCGTCTAGGATATATGCTTTTTCTATTATGTTTTAAAGAATTGCAGATATTTGCAATACTAATAATTCGAATGTAAGTAATCCTAATAAAGAATAATCGTATTTATCCGACTTATAGGCGGAAGTCTTTTTTAAACTTTGAATGGTAAAAAATCCTAATGTTAGGACGAGAACACCGAGTGTTATTTTGAAAACTACTAATGAAATGGCAATCAGCTCCTTTCAATCGTATATGTTTATAGTAATATTTAAGTTAAATATATCCAATTAACTCCGTAAATTTCCTTTTGTAACAAATCGACTTGTTTTGTCAATATTTGTTGGTAAATCGATATCTCTTGTCGAATCGTTGATATAATTAAAAAAATCGTTGATATATTGTAAGTTACGATAGATATATTTGAAAAATCGTCGATATAATTTCATTTACCAATATATCATTCACAGAAGAAACAAACAGGGATGTCACTTAGTCAAAAAAGTGACATCCCTGTTTTTAATTTTCTGCAGAATAAATAATATCTAAATTTCCATTTTGATCTGTCTTGAAAATTGGAGCGATCTGTTCTTCTTGTTCTTCAACTGAAACGAGTTTTCGAGCACGGTCCATAATTCTAACAAGCATGGCGTAATCTTCTTCGATTGCTTGTTGTTTTTTTGAGAGGACCGCTAATTTTGCTTCAAGTTCATGATTTGTTTTTTGCAGGGAAGTGAGCTGAGCTTGTAATACGTCATTTTCAGTTTGTAACTTTGCGAGTGAAGGATTATTGTGCTCCAAGTTTTGTAAAAATGAAATGACACTTTGCATGGTAAGATCCTGTTTACTTGGCGTAATATCTTCTGAAAACTCGGCATCGATTACGAGTTGTTTCGTTTTCGTGAAATGCTCTTTTTCTATTTTAGCTTCAGAGCGTTTTAATTCTTTCCGTTGTTTTTTTGCAAGTTGCACCGCATCTTCGTAATTCGGTCTTACTTCAGCATTCCATCTAAATCCGCAAGCTGCGGAAGTGCGGTTCAATGTATCGCCGACTTCATCGAATGCCTTTATTTGTGTGCTACCGCTGCGAATATGTCGTAAAACAGTTTCTGCTAAAAGGAGATCGTCTTCTTTTGTCCATGCATCTTGACGTGTTTTCATAAGCGAAGCCTCCATAATGGTGACGTTTTCGCTTAGGTTACCCTTTATTTTTCGTTTTATTCGAACTTTGTAATCTTTCATATACAGTAGAAAGTACTTGCTCAAATTTCCCTGTCGTTTTCGGTTTATAATATTGTTTGTTTTTTATTTTATCAGGTAAGTATTGTTGTTGTACCCAGCCATTTGGATGGTCATGTGGATATAAGTATCCAATGCCTCTTCCAAGTGATTCTGCGCCTTTGTAATGACTGTCTTTTAAATGACTTGGAATGTCGCCTGTTTGACCGTTACGTAAATCGTGTAATGCAGCATCAAGTGCTTTATAAGCTGAGTTTGATTTTGGTGATAGGCAAAGCTCGATAACAGCATTTGCAAGTGGTATGCGTGCCTCCGGGAATCCAACTCGTTCAGCGGATTCTATAGCTGCTAGTGTACGCGGTCCGGCTTGCGGGCTAGCAAGTCCGATATCTTCATAACTTGTTTATATACCTAAAAATCATTGGGGAATTTATCTTATGATTGTTTTAACAATATTTATAACAATTATCCCCCAAGATTTATTGGGGAATAATTGTTTTTCCTCGTGTAATTTGAGTTCCTTGTGTTTAAAGACATACTTATTTTATTAAATTTACTTTAGGATTAAATGAACTTAATGTTATAATATATGGAAAAAATATTATATTTTATTATTGAGGGGATTAAGATGATACACAATATTAAAATTAAGGGTATTGCAACATATGATGAAGCGGGAGCACAACTTGAAGCATTAAAAAAAATTAACTACATATATGGGAGCAATGGTTCTGGAAAAACCACTATTTCAGAAATTGTACGTGATGTAGGAAGGTATCCTAATTGTGAAATAGCTTGGAATTCTAATGAAATAAAAACGGTTGTATATAATCGGAACTTCGTAGAGGAAAACTTTCGTTTACATAGTGATATTAAAGGGATTTTCACCTTAGGAAAAGAGTCAACAGAGTTAACAGAATTAATTGATCAATGTTTGAGTGAGATTGGAAAAAATAGCGATAATATTTTCAAAATACAAGAAGGTTTAGAGAAAAAGTTATCTCAACAACAAGAATTAAAGCAGCAATTTAAAGAGAATTGTTGGAAGTTGAAAATTAAATATGATTTAGAGTTTAAGGAAGCATTTGATGGTTTTCGCAATTCGAAAGACAGATTTATGGGTAAATGTTTATCAGAAGTTGGGAAACAGGGTGAATTAAAGCCATTAGAAGAAATAGTCAAAAGAAAAGAGTCAGTTTTTAATGGACCGCAAGAAAAAATAAAGGAATATCCATATATTCTTTTTGATGAGAGTATTGAAAAAAATAGTATATTTCAAGCTAAAATTATTGGTAAAGAGGATGTTGATATTGCAGCTTTAATATCAAGTTTAAATATCAGTGATTGGGTAAAACAAGGACACATACATATGAGACAGACAAATGGAAGTTGTCCATTTTGTCAGCAGGAATTGCCAGGAAAATTTATTGAGCAAATAAATGAATATTTTGATGAAACGTATACAACTCATTTACAAGAATTGGATTTAGCGGCTCATCAATATCAACAAGGTGTAGAGGAACTCTTAGAGAGAGTTGAAGAGTTAAAAGAAGAGGAAGGCCCTTACCTTAATTTAGAAAGAGTTAGTTATATTTTAGATGCTTTAAAAACTAAATATAAAGAGAATCAATTATTAATGAATCAAAAAAAGAAAGAGCCGAGTCAAATAATAATGATCGAATCATTAGTAGGGTATATTCAAGAAGTAAATGCCGAGATTGAAAAGGCTAACCAAGAAATTAAAAAATTTAATGCTCTTATAGATAATATACAAGAAGAAAAGTCTAAGTTGATTAGAGATATGTGGTACTATGTTTCAGAAGAGAACAAAGCTAATTATATGTTTTATGAAAGTAAAAATACGGAGCTAAAAAGAGCGATTGATGGAATGGGGAAAAGCATTCAACAAAAGAAAGCGTACAAAGAGGAACTGAAAAAGCAGATATTAGGTTATCAAGAGCAAATAACAAATATTCAATATTCTATAGGCGAAATAAACAGAGTGCTGAAATCCTTTGGATTTACCAATTTTGAGCTAGCAGAAGCTGAGGAACAAGGAAATTATAAAATAATAAGAGAGAATGGTGAGGATGTTAAGGGCACTTTGAGTGAGGGAGAAAAGACCTTTATTACCTTTTTATACTTTTATCAACTCATTAAGGGTAGTGAGAGCAAAGAGCAAATTACCTCCAGTAAAGTTGTTGTGATTGATGATCCTATATCAAGTTTAGATAGTAATGTCTTGTTTATTGTGAGCAGTTTAATTAGACAATTGATTAGTGAAGTACGAACGAATAGTTCTAGTGTCAAGCAACTGTTTATATTAACTCATAATGTTTATTTTCATAAAGAAGTTTCATTTAATAAAGGAAAAGGGAATCAAAAATTAAGCGATGAAACTTTTTGGATTGTTAGAAAAACAAATAATAGATCTTATATTCAGCAGTATGATGAAAATCCTATAAAGACATCCTACGAATTACTTTGGAAAGAATTAAAGGTTATAGGTCCTGAAAATTCGACAACAATTCAAAATATTATGCGTAGAATAATTGAAAATTACTTTAAATTTTTTGGCAGTGTTAACGTTGAAGAGGAGATTGAAAAATTTGTAGAAGAGGAAAGATATGCTTGTCGCTCTTTATTTTCTTGGATAAATGATGGATCTCATCATATTAGTGAAGACTTATTTGTTGAGGATAGTCAGGAAGTTACTGAAAAATACTTTGAAGTATTTAAGAATATTTTTATTAATTTAGGACATAAATCTCATTATGAAATGATGATGAAGGATTATGAGATAGAGCCTAAAGTGTTAGCTTAAATAATAAAAGGGAGTGCTATATAAATTGATTTTATCAATTTATATAGCATTCCTTTTTTGTTTTTTGTGGATATCGATATTTATTTATAAGCTTAGAGTCCATAATAAAGGTAATAATAATTTTACTATTCTTAAGCCGATGTGAGGTGTGGTTCTATATGGATTCGAACATAATTAATTTTCCACAAAATTATTCTATACAAACGGATTGGTGCTTAGATATTTATAAGAAATGCGCCCTAATAGAAGATTCAGTTGAAAATCAATTTGAGGAAATGCTTGGTATTCCTTTGATTGGTTGGAAGCAGCCCTTTGAGAAAATATATGAGAACTTACTATTTGCAGCGATATGTGAAGTAGGTGGGCATAAAGGGCATTATCAAACGTTACATCAAACAGAATGGGTTTATGAGTATCTATATCAAGGAATGCAGCGCTCAATCTTCCTTCTACAAATTCAGGATATTATTTGCAATGATGATACGACTGGTGACGAAAAGAGTATTATGACATCTTTACAAGCAGTTTCAATCGTAAAAGAAGGTATTATGGAGTTGAATACTTATATGTCCGATTTTTTGACAAAAATAACAGGGAACAATAATCCGGTTCTTTTTAGAAGATTAGATAAGATTTATGAAGAAATTGAAAGATTTGAAGAAAAATTTTATCAGTAGTGTGTGTTAGGGATAAGGTCTAAATACCAATTTTGATTGATGATTATTAGTAACTTTTTGTGATAAAAAATACTACATAATACCCCATAAGGTAGTTAGTCTATTATGAAAGCTAACTATCTGTTTTTTTGTTTCTATATGGAAGCTTCTTAATTCAGAAATGTCCTTACAAAATTATCTGATTTTTAATCTTTATGTATGGCAAATAAGAGCCAATTTTGATATGTTAAAAATAGTAAACTGTTTAATATTGGAGATGGATAGGTTGATTATATGGAAAAACTAAGGGATTTAACTTCTAAGAAACCAAGAGATATAAGTGGATCAAGATCATCTAATAGATTTGATTATCAAAAGGATTGGGCAATTTTGAAGATGATGGAATTGTATGAAACAAATGAGAATTTCCTTCTAGTAATGGATTATTATGATGATGTTGTGGTGTATGACTCGGATATAGATCCGGAGAATGTATCTTTCTTTCAAATAAAGACAGCTGCAAAAAAATGGACAATCAAAGAACTCACTAAACGTAAAGAAGGGAAAAAGGGACCAACTTTATCAATTCTCGGAAAGATGTATGAGTGTAAGATGCAATTTCCAAATCATACGTTATCACTTAATTTTATTTCAAATTATACTTATAATTTAAAGCTTTTGAGCGGTGAAAAAAGTGTAACTAAGAGTAAGGTTTGTTTAGCAGAATTAAGTGAAGAAACTCTTGGGGAAGTTATTAATAAGGTTATTGCAGAACATCAGTTGAAAGATAATCCGGATTTTATTGAAATAACCTTTTTTGAGGTCTCTGAACTGTTAATAAATAATAGAGAAACATATTTGAAGGGGAAATTAAGTGAGTTTATCGAGAGGCAAAATCCAGATTCTAAATATAAAATTAGTTTAGTATACGATGCATTATTTAGTGAAGTTAAGGTCAAAAATAATTATGAAGGAGAGATAAGTGGTTTCGATGAATTAGCTAAAAGAAAAGGAATTAGTCGAAAACAATTTCAAGAATACGTAGAAATGTTTTCGGAGAACGATACAGAACAAGAACTATGGGACTTGAGTTTTGATAGCCTGGTACAGGAAGGGATACCTTTTTCAGATAGGTTAAAATTAAAGCAGGCTTGGAATCAATATAAGGTGGATAAAATGAATTATGCCAACTTACCTCTGAAAAAGATAATAAGTCAAATCAAAGAAAGCCTAAAAAAATATAAGAATAAAAAAGTAAATTATTTAAATGTAGACTTGCTTCAGCCTGTATATATGGATTATTTAAAAGTTAATCCACATCCTTTATACAATGAATTCTATATCAAAGTCGTAATACTTATGGAGTATTGTAAAGATGAGTGAAAATTTTAGAAGATTAATTAGAAATCTGAGGTTAGCTAACTATGAAAAATTTAATAATAAAGGAAATGAAACTCGTATCATTCGTGGAAAAGAAAGCAAAAAGGATAACATTTCATCCAAATATAACGGTGATAAAAGGTGATAATCACACTGGTAAGTCTTCATTAATTAAGAGTATATACTGGACTTTTGGTGCTGAGCCAAAAGATATGCATCAAAATTGGAAAACTGCTAATGCAATTACATTAATTGATTTTATGATTGATGAAGAGAGTTATTCTATTTTACGTAAAGAAAATTTTTTTGCAGTATTTGATTCTAAGCAAAAAGTAATTAAAACCTTTAATGGTATTACTAAGGGAATAGGTCCATTTTTAGCCGAGTTGTTTGATTATAGGATTAAATTAAATGATAGGTCTGGTGAATTATTAATACCTCCACCTGCATACTTTTTCCTACCATTTTATATAGATCAAGATGCTGGTTGGAATGATAATTGGAATTCTTTCACCAAACTTTCTCAGTTTAGTAATTGGAGAGAGAAAATAGTTAATTACCATACAGGGATTAAACCAAACGAATATTATGAATTAAAGGCCTTAATTGAAACCTATTATAAAGAAATATCCGATTTAGAATATAAAAGAGTTATTTCTGATAATATTAGATCAAAAATTAATGACCAAATTAAAGAAGAAATAGTTTTAATTGATTCAGAAGAGTTTAAAAAAGAGGTTGAAGATTTACTTACTCGATATGAGGAATTGAATGCGCGGAGAGAAAAACTTAAACAAAGAATATTAGAATTGGAAAATGATAGGTTAGATATTGAAAATCAAGTGAAGGTAGTGCAAGGTGCAATAGATGAGTTAAAAGCGGACTTTGAATTTTCTACGGAACTATCTAACATAATAGAATGTCCGACTTGTGGAGTTACATATGAAAACTCATTCGCTGAGCGTTTTTCAATTGCAAAAGATGAAGATACTTGTCGAAATTTGTTATATGATTTAGATTTAGAATTGATAAAAACTCGTATAAAAATAAAAGAGGAATATCTGCTGTTTAATACTAATAATCAAGAAATTAAAAATATAGAAGTGATGCTCTCGAAAAAGAAAGGGAGTACTAATTTTAAGGATATGATTCTTAATGAAGGTAAAAAAGAAATGAATTCTATTATTGAAAATGAAATAACAGAATTGACAACTACCATTTCTTTAAAAGAACAGTTTATCGAAAGTCTAAAAAGTGACTTAAGGATGTATGAAGATAGAAAGAGACAAAAACGAATTAGAGATAGATATTTTGAGTTAATGCAAAAGAACTTGCTTAATCTAGGAGTTCTAACAATGGACGAAAAATCGTATAAGAAAATTAGTTCAAGAATCTCGGAGAGTGGAAGTGGTAAGCCAAGAGCGTTACTAGCATATTACTATAGTATCCTTCAGGTAATGAAAGAAAACGCTACTTCTACGTTTTGTCCCATCATTATAGATTCACCTAATCAACAAGATCAGGAAAAGCAAAATTTAGAGAGAATGTTACAATTTATTATTATGAACAAACCAAATAATGCACAATTAATACTGGGATTGGTAGAAATAGAAGGTATAGCTTTTGAGGGTAAAACTATTACTCTTGATAATAAATTTAGTTTGTTAAGGGAAGAGGAGTATGAGGCGGTTTCCGAAGAAATAAGTGTATTACTAGATAAGTGTGAAGATAAATCTTAATTAAATAGAGCTTTTAATTACAAGGTTATTAGAAGAGAATAAATGATGCCCTAATTAATTGTACATTAAATAATTAGGGCATAGGGTAAGAAATTATTTATAGAATTTGTCCTAAATGACTTTGAATTATATTTACTGGTAAGATTTTATACTCGCCAAAATAATTCACGTGTCGTTTTGCAATATCTAAATTTATATCTTGTAAATTGATTTTCCTTGCTTCAAGTCTAGCCAATAATATTTCTGTATGAAGTCGTAACGTATGGCTGGTATTATGATAACGCATAGCCTTTAATTTAGTACAGAGTGGGAGAAGTAGTGACCTGAATTCTTCATTAGGAATCATCAGTAGTGCTGATGTTAATCCTTGTACTATATAAATGTTTTCTTTCTTTATTTCTAGATTGTTTATGGATAAATCTAGTAGTTGATTATTTTTTAGTATTATATTTTTTATAATAGATGAGATTTTAGTGCGCAATAAAAACCCTTGAGTGACTGAATATTGATCTACGTCTAGAATATTTAATAATTTAGTGAAATTTTCTTCGGAACACTTTATGCTTGTTTGCTCTGCTACTACATCTAATATATAAATTCTTATCTTATTTAGAAAAGGTAGTGGAGAATCGTACGTAAGCATATCATAAGGAATCATTAAGTTAGATGTTATCGATAATAGAGTATGTAGTTCATTTAATTCAAAGGTGTCTACCCTCATTTTTAAATATATTTCTTTTACTAGATCTGTCCAGATAAGGTAGTCTTCTGAATAGAGTGTAGAGTTTGTTAGATGCTCATAGAATGCTTTAGCTGCGTTTTCTCCACGTGCAGATGGTCTTGCACCATTAACACCACTTCTAGTGAAGAGTGGAATCCAGTTGCTCTGTGTTACTTTTGAGTAAGCACTAGACCATAAAATGGGTAAAGTATTATTCGGAACATTATAAAAGAAAACAATTGTTTCACCAATCGCTCCCCAACCTAAGTATTGATCCTTATCTCCTCGTTTAAATAATCCACTTCCATATTTCTCGTTAAATCCAATGAATTCATCATCGTTACCAGCATATGCTTTCCGCCTTATGTGTGGAGAGATGATTTGTATATTAATATTGTTCTGTATATTTTCTATTGCTTCCTCTGTAGCGACTAATGAAATGAAAGCAAGTTGAATTGGGCTTTGTTCTTTCTCTTTTAACTTGATAGTATCTTGTACTATTGGGTTTTTTAAAAATTGATTTCCAGTTCCAGTAAAATCATCTAAAAAAATAATATGTTTATTCTGTATGATGTCTTCTTTGCTTAAAGATTCTTGATATTTCACTTTAAATTCAGGAATACCATTGACCGTTCTAAATAAGTATCCTACCATTTGACCACTTTTTCCCGCCAATCCTAACGGTATAAATATTGCATCTTGAATACTTGCTTGATTGTTTATTTGCCATTCAATAAATGCTAATTTACATAAATCTTTAACTAATTGACTATCATAATATTGAATTTTTGAAAAAATTCCACTAGCAATATCTTTGTCTTCCGGACTTTCAAATTGATGTAGCCAATTTTCAATTTTGTCTTTACCAATTACATCGATTAAATCAGCTGTGAAGGTTGATGGAAAGTTAGCTTGAAAAAATTACTACGATCAAACTGTGATTTTTTATCTTCTATGTTATTTATTAATTCTTTTAGTTCTTCAAAATTCACTGTACTATCACTCTCCATTTTTACATTAATAAAAATTTATTGGTTTGATATTATATAATTATGATAACATATTTTGGTAGGGGGGAGACTAATGAGAAAGCAAGATAATACTGTAGTGTTTCAATTAAAAAAAGTAATCAAAGATATTAGAAATTATAATAAAGAGTGGCGATACACTGATGATTTGGAAAGGTTAGTAATGATGCTGAATAATTGTTCAAAGCAATTGGGGTTTCCTGACTTTGAGTTTGAGGCTTTTCATTATTCAAATACAGGGAAAACAATTAATGATACTGGATATGAATCCCTGTTAAACCATATAAATATACTAGAGGATATGTTACCGAGTATTTTTAATAAAGATGAGCCACTGCCGAAGAATTATAGTGAGATGGAAGGGATGGACAATAAAAAAGTCTTTATTGTTCACGGAAGAGATAAAGTTGCTTTGTTAGAAACAGAAGCTATCCTAAGAAGGGGTGGTTTGGAACCAATTGTATTAAATAGAATGGTTAATAGCGGACTCACTTTAATAGAGAAGTTTGAAAAATATTCTGAGGTGGGGTATGCAATTGTTTTGCTTACGCCCGATGATATAGGTGCTTTATATGAGGAAGTACCATTTGAATCATTAAGTTATAAATTTAGGGCAAGACAAAATGTTTTATTTGAATTAGGATTTTTCTATGGGAAGTTAGGACGTTCAAATGTATGTTGTATATTAAAATCGAATGTTGAAAAACCTTCAGATATTGATGGTATAGCATATTTACCTTATACACATACCGTGGAGGAAGTGGAATATGCTTTATTAAGAGAAATGAGAGAAGCAAAGGTAGCTGTTCATATTTTGTGAAATCATTGCAGTAACTAATCTTATAATAAATGATAAAGTTTTCAAAAAGAGAAAGGTGGACTTCCTGTTGAGATGTTATACCCTAATTATGTTAAGACACCTACACATTGTATAATTAATTATGTAAATAATGAAAGGTTATCAAGAAACATTCTTACTGCTCAGTTAAAGAATAAATTTAATAAAAATTTTCTTTTTATTTTAATGAATCCAAGTAAGGCTGATGAAGAAGACTCTGATAACACTATCAATAAATGTGCAAAAATTGCATATCACAATCTTATGGATTTGAAAATAGGGGAGTTTACCATAGTAAATGCTTATCCTTTCTACGAGTCTGATTCTTCTAAATTAGATAATATTTCATCTAATATAAAAGAAAAGTATTGTGATCTTTATTACAAAGAATTGATGAAGAATTTATCTTATATTAAACAAGCGATTCAATTATCGGACTACGTTTTACTAGGGACGGGTGCTATACCAAATGAAATTTCAAATAAATCAGAGTATCAATTTGTTCTTGATACAATTCATAGTTATGTGGAGACCTTTAAAGGGACTGTTTATTTAGGAACGAGTAAAGAGAAATATAATGGGAAATATATTTTGAAAGGTAGATACTCCTATCATATTTGTCCCAAAGGTAATCCACATACTATAGATAGGATAAAGCTCCATAGAATAAATAGGGGAAAGTTTATTGATATCTCGAAAGAGAAGGAAATAATAATAACTTAATTATTTATGAGTAAAGAAAAACACTAAATAAGGTCAGTTTCCCTTGCTTAGTGTTTTTCTTATTAGGATATAAAGATTTTATTTGTAGTTATTTACAAATTCTTAAGTTACATTTTTGTTTTTAAATATTTAATTTGTTCGTTTTTAAGTTTATCATTAATTTTCTTTAGTAGTCCTTCCTGTCCAATTTCATCAGGTTGATAGAACCTAGTCTCAATTAAATTTTCGGGAAGATATTGTTGAGGAAGCCATCCGCCAAATTTTCCAATTGAATGATTATGGGGATATTCGTATCCTATACCATTACCAAGTTCTTGCGCCCCCTCATAGTGGTTATCTTTTAAATGATTAGGGATATTTATTCTTTTGCCAGAACGAACTAACTCAATAGCTTTATCGATAGCTACTAAAGCTTGATTTGATTTTGGACTTAAACACAATTCAATTACTACGTTAGATAATGGTATTCTTGCTTCTCTTAAACCGACTATTTCAGCAGCTTGAATTGCGGCTATAACCTTTGTGCCTAAGCTTTGGGCTAATCCTACATCTTCATATGCAACGGCTATTATACGTCGATATATGCCTTTTAGATCCCCGGCTTCTAGTAACATTGCTAAATAAAGCAGGCTAGCATCAACATCCCCACCACGCATAGATTTATGAAATGCACTTAATACGTTATAATGATTGTCTCCATCTCTATCCATATGGATATTGTTTTTCTGTATTGCTTTTTTGATATTATTTAGAGTTATTTTATTAATATTTTCATCTGTTTTTGAAGCGGTTAGATAAGCCAATTCTAAATTATTTAATGCAGCTCTCATATCCCCGCCTGATGAATTTGCAAGAGCAGTTAAAGCATCATTATCAATGGTTATATTATATTTACCTAGACCATTTATATCATCTTTTAGAGCTTTTGTTAGACCTAGTTTGATTTCATCTTCGGTTAATGGATTTAATTCGAAGATAACACACCTTGAACGAATAGCAGGGTTTATATTATGGTAAGGATTTTCACTAGTTAGCCCAATTAGAATTAATAAACCCTTTTCTATAAATGGCAATAGATATTCTATCTGTGTTTTATTAAACCTATGAAGTTCGTCTACACAGAGCACTATAGACCTTCGCATCATCTTTGCTTCATTGACTACAATTTCAAGATCTTTTTTGTTATTTGTAACAGCATTTAATTTTCTGAAGGGTAACTTTGCTGTTCCAGCGATTGCGCTAGCAATAGATGTCTTTCCGATTCCAGGTCTACCATACAGTATTATTGATGATATATGATCTTTTGAAATCATTTCATATAAAGGTTGTCCTTCGGTTAAAAGGTGTTCTTGGCCAATTACTTGATCGATTGTTTTAGGTTGCATTCTATACGCTAAGGGAGTATGATCCATAAAATGACCTCCTGTTGAAAGTTTATATAAGGATTTTGGATGATCTGTAGTTTATTTGATATTTACAAGCCATATTTATTGGTGAGCTTTTGTTTTCTTTCCTTTAAATTAATTGTATTAGTAGATTGATTGTTATCACTAATATCATTATAAAGAAACTCCATTGGATTAATAAATATATTTTCTAGTGCTTCAGCAACAAGTTTGTTTTTACTGGTTCCTGTATTTAAAATATTTTTAACCAAGCCATCTTTTGAACGCCCATATCTAGCTAATTTGAAAATCGCTTCTTCTTGTTTGATAGATAGCCCTTTGTAGAATTCTAGTTCTTGTTGAATTTTTTCAATTTGCTTGGATAATGCTTCTGCTTTGTGAGCGTAGTCTATACAAAGTATTTCTAAAGGTTTTAATGATTCAATGATATCTTCTTTAGAATGGAGTTTGTAAACAGCATCTTCGACACTAGGTATTTTTATTGAGTTGTTATTTGTATCAGTAACATAGTAATTTTTTATTTTATTCGCTTCATCCACTAATTTTTTTCCAAGATTAGGTTTTCCAGTTTTTTTATTATTTTTTCTCCATAAATCTTCGGAACCATATTTTCTATCTATTTTTAGTGCATTGTTACATTCTACATTATTATCTTGAGCTTGCGACAGTTTTAAAGCATACTTCCATATTTTTAAATAAGAGATACGTCCTGTAGGCTGTTCATCTTGCCTGTAATTATAGATAATGTTTTTAATAATTTCTGTAGAGTACTCTTTGATGGGAGCTCCTGGTTTTTGTTTAGTCATTGATTAATTTTTCCTCCTTAATATATTTTACTTTTGCTATTTGTTGAATCATTTCATTAAAAGCCATTGTTTTCTGGTCTAATGTATTTTTGATTTCTGGATTTATCGAAGTGAATTCATCGAGATTAAGCGCTTGTATAAGGTTAAACAAATCTGTAAGTAAGTTAGTTGCTGTGTTTGTGTGTTTTTGAATAGCTTGTTGGATAATCTTTTGTGTTGCAGGGGTATTGAATTCCGTTGTTGAAATTCTCCAATGTTGACACAAGATGCAATCCGTGAAACACCGTTTTTGGTTATCTGTACAAAAACCAATTTTCATTTTTTCTTGATAATTATTAGTAGGGGGTTTATATAAAGACCGATTAGTTATTTTTGCCCATAGATTTTGGGAAGTTTCATAGTTACCATTAGCAATAGAATTTTTTTCTCGTTGAAATTTAAATAAAAGCTTTTGAACCTCTAGATCAATCCAGTAAGATTTGTGATTAGAATAATGGAAGTATGCTGATAAAGTTCTGTGCCCAGCTAATCTGGCTATTTCAATTGGATGATATTTTTGTGATATTAATGACATTATGGCTATATGTCGAGTATCGCCGGGCGTTATTTGTTTGGTTAAATCGTAACCTTGGCTTGGATGTCTTTCTCGAGCATAAGCTGGAATTTTTAAATTATACTTCCCCTCTAGTATTTCACTGTGAAAGTTGACTAATAGCCATTTGAAATTTCCAGTAGTTATTAAATTTGGATTAATTTTAGTTACATTTGTAGTTTTAATATGCTGTTCTGGATAAGTTGACTGGATTGAACGATATGATATCAGTGTATTACTTTTACCAAAGTTCTTGGTAATATTTAAATAGTGTTTAATTATTTCACCAAGGTCTTTGCTAATGTGTATCTTGTCAATAATTTGAATGTTATTTTTATTTTTCTTTCTTGGTAATTTTAGATGAAATTTCCCTTCTTTGTCTTCAGATAAGGCATCTCTACTAATATCACAGAATTCTATAGGGCGTATTGGAATTATAGTAGTTAATTTCCACCACATAACAATAGGATAGTAGCGTATGAGTGTAGGACTAATCTCATTTTTGGCAATTTCATCGTGATAAAATTGTTCTACCCAAGAATCGAATACAATCATATCGGTTGCTGTAGGAAGTTCTCTCGTACTATTTTCGGGTTTAATGGATTTTGATAAGGAATATAAAGCTTTATCATAACTATTATAAGATGTTTCAAATAAATTGTAGTCAAGGAAGTTTAAAGTTACTTGTATAATAGAAAGTTTATACATATTTGATATATCTTTAGTGGTTCGGAGATAATCAGCAAATTCTTCGCTTTTATTTATATCAAAATAATTTGTTTTTCTTATCGTAAAGATTAATCTATTCAATAGTGTTTGTGCTCTAAGAGTAGTGACCCTTTGTAAGGTTTTTGCTATCCAACATTTTATTCTCAGAATATCTAAGGTGCTAAGTTTTAATTCGGATTGAAATATACTAAAATCCAATGTAAGAGTACCGTGATAGTTGTTAGGTAATATCCAAGTGTTGTCATCAAATTCCAATCTTATTAGGGGGTGTAATATATCATCATAAAACAGAGAATTTAAAATGCTTTTTGCCTCAAGTGAACTGTGTTTAAAATCAAATTGTTCATCTGAAAGTAATTCGATTGAAATATCTTCTAAATCTACTTTAAGTGGCTTCACGGCTATCGCTCCAATTTAGGATTATAGGTAATATAGTATTCGTAATTAGGAAGTTTAGCTAAAAAGGATAAAAAGTCTTCTCTTTCAATAGAAAGAAGTTGGTAAAGCTCATTGGCATCTTGTTGAGTGAATTGTGATATGCAAGCTCCGAAATCTATAAGGTTTTGATTTAATTGATTAGCTATGACGGTTTTTTCTTGAGTGGTTGAGCTGTCGAAAGTGTTTGAAATTTCATATAAACTGTTTTTTAATTTATTAATTACGCTCATTACAGCTAAGTGATTGCCTACTGATAAGGGGCACCTAATGCAACTTCTACCTGGATATACACAACCATTTGGATAATTAAGACATTGATAGTCTTTTTCCTTTGCTTGTAAATTGTGACAGGATAGCTTATCGTGTATGGATTTAACTAAAGGTGTATCCATACCAAAGATAATCTCATCTACAACTTTTTTTTCATTTGAAAGCTCATTTAATATAGCAGATATTCTTTCAGTTCTTAAAATGTCTCCAAGGCGCTTCTTTAAATTAATAATTCGAAGCGTTTGTTCATCTCGTTTTTTTGTTTCACCATAAAGTATGTTAGAAAGATTGTAATAAATATTTCCAAAGAAATCTCGTGCGAACAATTGTTTACATAAAAAATCCAAATGTTCAGATGGTATATGAACATATATATTAGTTGTATCTTGCTTGGAATGTCCTCTCTCATACTTTATTGTTTCTTCATTAGGTTCTGTGTACTCGGATAAAACAGTGTATTTATATGAAATAATACTTCTAGAAAGTTTTAGGTTTTCATAATAAAAGTCACTATGTAGATTCTTGAAGAACTCTATATAAGGTTTATGACTTCTTTTTAATCTTTGTGACGTCGTTTTTAAATCAATCAATGTGTTTTGAGATGTAGAAGATTCTGCATTTCGCCTTAATTCACAAATGGATATAGCTGTTGCAAATGCTAACTCCAACTCCGATGAAATGTGAAAGTTTTGTTGAATATTCGTTTTTTCTCTTCGAGAATCCCATAACTTTAATTGTATTAAAATAGATTTAACATCTTTTGAGGTAATCTCATTGTGTTCTAGCCATTCTAGACTTTTAATTTCAGTCATAGTAAGGTCAACTTTTGGCAAATTTAGAATATCTCCGTGATTCCAAGGATTATTTAAATTTACAAGAAGAAGTAGCCACATTGAGTCGTAGCGAGAACAAGGAAGTCCTTTAAGATTCAATCGAGTATCATTTATAGCTTGTTGTTTATGCAAATTAATATTGTTGGCATAGTCATATAATTGTAGATATTCAATAAAGGGATAAATATCTTTACATTTTTTTGATTTAATTTCATTATGTACTTTTAAAACATTGTTTAGATTGAATACTTTTTTGCCTACCGAATTTGCTAGCTCTCGAAATTGACTATGTAATTTTGTGATAAAAGAGTAAAAAATCTTCTTGTAATCTTTAGGAATATCATCAGGTCCAAAAAAATGAGTGTTTAACTCGTTTGATGTAAAATTGAATATTTCTTTTTTTAGTTCTGAAGTGACTGTAGCTATAAGATTAGTACAAGCTATTAATTGTTTTAAATAGCTCCTTGTACCTTGTTCATTTTTTTTAGATTCAAATAATTTTTTCTTTACAAAGTCAAACCAGATCTTTTTTGCTTTGGAAGCAATAGAATCAAATTCTAGGTTATAGATTTGTTTAACTCCTAATTCAAAAACATTATAGGGGTTATTAATCCCTAAATTATTAAATTGAATACTTTTTTCGAGCTCTTGTGCAAGGTGTATTACATCTCGCCTAGAATAAAGGAGTCTTCCAGGCTGTATAAGGGGATGGATTAATAATGGTGCTTCTATAGTTTTAATCTTTTGATTTTTACTTGTATAGTGTTGTAGCATTTTAGGATTATTGATAAATTTTTTTGCTTCTCTCCAGTCCATCCATTCAGTAAAGTATTCTTGTTGTTGAAGAACTAAAGTATCTATTGCACTTTTTAAGAAATAGGATACACTTTTACGAATAGTGAAAATGTACTTGGTGTTTATATATTGTTTTTTTATTTTTTGAAAGGCAGGGTTGGATGCGTTTAAAAGGTCTTGTGCATCGGATTTACAATAATAAAAATGAGACAGTAAAGATTGAAAATTATCTTTGCTAATTAGAGTGGAAGTAGAGTTGTTAATAGGAACTAACGGTATATTGTTCTCTTTACAATAATTTGTAATTTTAGGTTCTGTGAAAGAAAAAGGTACATATTCATTGCTGATTTTCTTAAGGTGTTTCCAGTATATTAATTTTTGATTTGTAGTTTTAGCATTTAGTATTTTAATGTTTAATAATAGACATAAAGATATCAGAGATTCTTCCTTATTAATATGCACTCCTTTTCCTTTTAAAAAAAGTAGTGCATTACTAAGGGAGGTTTTGTTCCCTAGGTTCTTTAGTTCTTTTATATTTTTGTTTTCTTCAATTTTTCTTAAGTGTATTAGTTTTTGTTGCTTTCTTTTTAAAGATAGTGTTGTTAGCTCTGACTCAATAAAGACTCGACTATAATATATACAACGTCCGAGTCTTAGAGTTTTTATTTTACGTTTGCGACTTTGTTTAAAGAGATAGGTCGGAGATACCTTTAAAATCTGTGTGGCTTCTTTTCTTTGAATCCATTTAGAATTGAAAGCACCTAGGAAATTCTCTAGTTCTTTAATATCAAGAAGAATGGAGTCATTTATTTTCTTATATTGAACACCATTGTCCATTGCATATTTCAGGAAACTGGTAGTTACATTTGTATAAAGTATTTTATGTGCTTGTTTATATGTTGTTAATATTTTTGATGTTGAAATGAAACCATCATTGCTGTTTGAGGATTCTATTTTTTTTATGTACTTCTTAAGTGAGCTAATGGTAACAGCTTTGAATCCAGAAATAGTCTTGACGAATTCAAGTTCGCCTTCAGAAACCAATTTAGTTACTTTGCTCCAACGTAAATGTCTAAACTCTTTTGATTTATTTAATGCATTAAAAGTAATTGTAGTTTGAGCTTCTTGTTTTTCTTTTTTTACAAGTAGTTCAAGTTGAGAGAGTGAAACGTATTTTGCACCAGGAATTGTACCTTCATATGTAGTAATAAAACCATTTTTCTCGAGATTGTTCAGTTTTTCGTGAGACATCTTTACGTGTTTGTACTTCTGATCTTTATTTACTTGATTAAAAGAAATCAGATCTAATGGTTTATTTAATTGTTGTGTATAGCTTTTTAAAGGTTGTGATATATTGTGGTTCAATTGTTGCAACTCCTTTTAAGGATGCTTGTGATATTTCCTCGCTATCCAAATTTTTTTTTGAGATACAATTTTTATACTCTTTATACCTTTGAGCAATTACTTCTGATCCTTTTATTAAAGCGGCTTGAGCATTTAATTCCTCGATATATGCCATTAAAGATTCTCCGCTTTCATCCCCTCTTGCAATTGATACTTCTGTTAAAGGCATACCGATTGATAATAAAAAATTTGTGAAAACTCCTCTGCCGATATGGCTTGACCAAATGACTCCTTTAATTAACTCATAATCATTTCTACGCTCAATCTTTTGACTTAGCTCTTCTTCGAACTTTTTTCTTATTTTTTTGAATCTTCCTTCAAAACTTTTTCCGGTGAGGGGTGTTCCATTCTGGTTTGTAAAAAGAGCTGTTGGATGTTTTGAAAAGTATTTTAAATGGGTCTCAAGTAGTTCGTCTAGTAGGGGGGTTAATAGTATCAATTGATCTCTTTCTTTTTTTGGTTGGTTTTTTGAATTGTCTTTAATATGAGAGAATAAAATTTTTGTTCTGTTTCTTATTTTTATTATACAGTGAGAATTTTTTTTATAGTCAAAGCTATCTTTGGTTAGATTCACGACTTCTCCGCGTCTAAGTCCCCCATAAAACATAAAAAAGATACCAAGGGCTATTTCAGGATATAAAGCTTTAGTAATTTCTATAAATTCAATTACCATAACTAAACGATTTTCTCCGAAGTCTTTAAGCTTTTTGTAGGTTTGTCGTTGTAGGATTTTATTAGGTTTGATTGGTGGAGAAGGAGCCTCATCAAATGAGACGAATTTTTTTCTTTTTGTTCCATATTGAGTTGTAATTATGGTTTCTTGGAATGTATAATTCCTTGTTATGCCTTCTAAGTTTAGGAAGACGTAAAAGTCATTTAAATAGTTCGCGTAGTGTTCAAAGGTGTTCAATTTATTATTTTTAATAAGTGTTTGATATGACAAAAAGCTACTGGCGTGTTGTAGTTCTAAACCTTTTAGTCCTGCTTCTCGTAAAGTAATGAAGTCGGGATCTTTTTGTTCGATTCTTTCATTAATATAATTAAGAAATCTTGTGATTACGTAAGCGGGAGCCTTAATAGTATTTAATTTCCCTCTATGTACCTCGTAATTTTTTATAAGGAAGTTAGTTAAGGGGGAAGGTGCAACTGTACCATCTACCCTATTCTTAATACCTATACTTACCACGTTAGTTTGAAAATTCTCTTTGTTATTGATTTCTTCTATTATGGTTTCTCGTACAAAGTATTTATAGTTAGTGAGCATAACTTTCTCCTTTCTACACAGTTTATTACTAAAAGATATTCGTTATTTATAATGGATTATCCCCCTATTAATTTTATTTTGGGAATAAAAAACCCCTTTACTATCCATTGATAATAAAGAGGTTTATAGAATAATTGTTTGTTTAAATAATTTTCCCATTGATAGGGTATATAATGCCATAATAAGAAGACGTCTACCAATGCTTTGTAAATCACCAGCTTCAATAAGACGTGCTAAATAGTGAAGTGCTGCATTTACATCACTTCCGCGTACCGATTTTTGAAATGCCGATAATACGTCATAATGAGCATCACCGCCTTTGTCGTGAACGAAGCTCTTTTTTTGCAAGCATTCTTCTGCAATTTCTAGCGTAATTTCCGCAGCTTTGTCGTCCGTTGTAAAGCTAGATAAAACAGCAAGTTCAAGTGCATTATAAGCGGAACGCATATCTCCACCAGATGCATTTGCAAAGTGATGTAATGCTTCCGACGTAACCGTTACATCATATTCCCCAAGACCTTTTTCTTTATCTTCAAGTGCTCGTTTTAAGCCAATTAAAAGATCATCTTCTGTTAATGCATGTAATTCGAAGATTTGACAACGACTTCGAATAGCAGAATTAATAGCATGGAACGGATTACTCGTTGTTGCACCGATTAACGTAAGGAGTCCGCTTTCTAAATGAGGTAGTAGAAAATCCTGTTTTGCTTTATCTAGACGGTGTACTTCATCTAAAATTAAAACGAGGTGTCGATGCATCTTTGCTTCTTGTACGACAACTTCCATATCTTTTTTATTATGAGTAACAGCGTTTAATAGGCGAAAAGGGGTTCCAGTACTTCCTGCAATTGCGCTCGCAATGGATGTTTTTCCTGTGCCTGGAGGGCCGTATAAAATCATAGATTGAAAATGATTTGCTTGGACCATTCGCCATAAAATTTTTCCTTCACCAACTAAATGTTGTTGTCCGATAATTTCTTGAATATTTGTAGGGCGCATTCGATGTGCGAGTGGTTGTTTCATTTTTACCGTCTCCCTTAATGTATAATCTCTTTCTATCGTATCATTTTTTTTAGTGGAATTTGAAATAGGATGCTGTTTTGTGGAAAAAATGAATATAAATATTTTCATTTTTCTTTCAATTGTAATAATTTCCGAGTTTTTCAATGTGATTTTATGTTATCATTTTGATACACAAGTTGAAATTTCTTATAATACTATATTATGCTATAATTTCATAGGATTTTAAATTGTGTTCTTTTATAAATAAGATATAACCAATAGAAGTGAAAATTTGAAAAGAGGTGCAAAATAGATGAAGATTTCAACGAAAGGCCGCTACGGCTTAACAATTATGATCGATCTTGCAAAAAAGTTTGGTGAAGGTCCAATTTCCTTAAAATCAATTGCGCAGGCACATGATTTATCGGAACATTATTTAGAGCAATTAATTTCACCACTTCGTAACGCTCGTCTAGTAAAGAGTACGCGTGGGGCATATGGCGGATATGTATTGTCTGATCAGCCAGCTAACATTACAGCTGGGGATGTAATCCGTGTATTAGAGGGCCCGATTAGTGTTGTAGAAATGATAGAAGAAGAGGAACCGGCACAACGCCAATTATGGATGCGTGTTCGTGATGCGGTGCAAGAAGTGTTAGATAGTACAACGTTAGAAGATTTAGTACGTTATGAGGAAGAAAATCACGGGGGCTATATGTTTTACATTTAATTCCTTGTGAAACGATTTGGAAAGAAGGAGATTTAATGGAACGCATTTACTTAGATCATGCTGCGACATCTCCGACTCACCCAGAAGTGGTCGAAAAGATGATTCCATATATGACAGAAACATTCGGGAACCCGTCGAGTATTCACTTTTATGGACGTCAAACGCGCCATGCAGTAGATGAGGCAAGACGCGCGGGAGCACGTAGCATTCATGCGAATCCGAATGAAATTATATTTACGAGCGGTGGTACAGAAGCGGATAATTTAGCACTTATAGGTGTAGCACGTGCGAACCGTCATAAAGGTAACCATATTATAACGACGCGAATTGAACATCATGCAATTTTGCATACGTGTGAATTGTTAGAGCGCGAAGGGTTTGAAGTGACATATTTACCTGTTGATGAAACAGGACGCGTTCAAGTTTCTGACATACAAAATGCATTAACAGAAGAGACGATTCTCGTATCCGTTATGTTTGGGAATAATGAAGTCGGGACGATGCAACCAATCGCGGAAATAGGGAAGTTGCTAAAAGAGCATCAAGCTTATTTTCATACAGATGCGGTACAAGCTTACGGGTTAGTAGAAATAGATGTGAAAGAGTTCGGCATTGATTTATTATCGATTTCAGCTCATAAAATTAATGGACCAAAAGGTGTAGGGTTCCTATACGCTGGTGCAAATGTGAAATTTGAACCGTTATTAATAGGCGGGGAGCAAGAAAGAAAACGCCGTGCTGGTACTGAAAATGTACCGAGTATCGTTGGTTTGCAACATGCAATTTTGCTAGCTGAAAAAACTCGTGAGCAAAAAAATGCCCAATATGAAGAGTTTAAAGATATAATGGTATCTGTCTTCAAAAATGAAGACATTACTTTCGAGGTAAACGGAAACTTAGAATATCGCTTACCACATGTGCTTAATATCAGTTTTACAGGAATGAACATTGAACCGTTCCTTGTGAACTTAGATATAGCTGGCATTGCAGTGTCGAGTGGTTCGGCGTGTACAGCTGGTTCGATTGATCCATCACATGTATTAGTAGCGATGTTCGGAAAAGACTCCGATCAAATACGTTCATCCGTACGCTTTAGTTTCGGACTTGGAAATACGAAAGAGCAAATTGAGAAAGCGGCGTACGAAACAGTGAAAATCGTGAAGCGATTAACACAAAATTAGCATGGGAGGTGACATGATGAACAAACTACCTCAAGAAACACGCGTTGTCATCGGGATGTCCGGTGGCGTCGATTCATCTGTAGCAGCTCTTTTATTAAAAGAGCAAGGTTATGATGTAATCGGGATTTTTATGAAAAACTGGGATGATACAGATGAGAATGGTGTCTGCACAGCAACAGAAGATTACAATGATGTAATTGAAGTGTGTAACCAAATTGGCATTCCGTATTATGCAGTAAACTTTGAAAAACAATACTGGGATAAAGTATTTACGTACTTCTTAGATGAGTACCGAGCTGGTCGTACACCAAACCCAGATGTAATGTGTAATAAAGAAATTAAATTTAAAGCATTTTTAGAGCATGCGATTGCGCTTGGTGCTGATTATGTAGCGACAGGTCATTATGCACGCGTTGCTTATATGGACGGCGAATATAAAATGCTTCGCGGCGTTGATGATAATAAAGACCAAACGTATTTCTTGAATCAATTAAGCCAAGAGCAATTATCAAAAACAATGTTCCCATTAGGTGAATTAAAGAAACCGCAAATTCGTGAAATGGCGACAGAAGCTGGTTTAGCGACAGCGGCGAAGAAAGATAGTACTGGTATTTGCTTTATCGGTGAGCGTAACTTTAAAGATTTCTTAAGCAACTATTTACCAGCGCAACCAGGTGTGATGCAAACATTATCTGGTGAAGTGAAAGGAAAACATGACGGTTTAATGTACTATACAATTGGACAACGTCATGGTCTTGGTATTGGTGGTAACGGTGATCCGTGGTTTGCTGTTGGGAAAAACTTGAAAGAAAACATTTTATATGTTGATCAAGGATTCCATAACGAACTTCTATATGGTGATGAAGTTATTGCTACGAATATCGGCTGGGTAAGTAATGAAGCGAAAGAAAAAGAATTTAAGTGCACAGCGAAATTCCGTTATCGTCAAGAAGACAATAAAGTAACGGTTCAAATCGTTGATGAAAATACAGTTCGTATTCTTTGTGATGAGCCAATTCGTGCAATTACACCAGGACAAGCAGTTGTTTTCTATGATGGAGATGAGTGCTTAGGCGGTGCTACAATTGATGAAGTATATCGTAGTGGTAAGAAATTGGATTATTTAGGATAAAATGAGAAGCCTCTGCCGATTAGCGGTTAGAGGTTTCTTTTACATAAAGCGAATTTTCGTTCGCTTGGAAAATACATTCTTTGTTATAATTTGTTGTAGAGGTGAAGGACATGTCAAACAAACTTGAAACAGGTATTCAATATATGCAAGAAGGAAACTGGGAAGAAGCTGCTAAAAATTTCACAGAAGCAATCGAAGAAAATCCGAAAGATGCGCTTGGATACATTAATTTTGCGAACTTATTAGATGTACTAGGTGATAGTGAAAGAGCAATTTTATTTTATAAACGTGCATTAGAATTAGATGATAAATCTGCGGCTGCTTATTATGGATTAGGAAATGTATATTACGGTCAAGAGCAATTTGCAGAGGCAAAGGCTGTATTTGAACAAGCGATGCAAGCGGGATTACAATCAGCTGATGTAACATTTATGTTAGGTATTACACATGTGCAACTTGGAAATGATCGTCTTGCACTGCCGTTTTTACAAAGAGCAACAGAATTAGATGAAAACGATGTAGAAGCTGTGTTTCAGTGCGGACTTTGCTTTGCACGTTTAGAACATATTCAAGAGGCGAAACCTTATTTTGAAAAGGTATTAGAAATGGATGAAGAGCATGTAGATGCGTATTATAATTTAGGTGTTGCGTACGTATTTGAAGAAAATAACGAGAAGGCTCTTACTTTATTTAAGAAAGCAACTGAAATTCAGCCAGATCACTTTTTAGCTGGCAATGGTGTTCGTTTGTTGGAGCAAGAAGCTGAATAAGATGAAAATATAGTTTAATGGGTAGTTATCCCTCATCTAAATAGGTGGGGGATGTACTGCTCATTAAAGTGAAACGAACCGGAAAGGAGAGGAAAGATGGGAAATCAACATGCAATGGATTTGTTTGAAGAAGATAAAAAGTTTATAAAAGCGCAAGTTCTTCATACCATTTTCCACAACGAAGAAAACCTCTATTCCGTTGTCAGTATGAAAGTCATTGAGACGAATGAAACGTACGACGAAAAAAAAGTGATGATAAACGGTCATTTTCCCCGCATGCATGAAGATGAAGTGTTTACATTGACAGGGCATTTTAAAGACCATCCGAAGTATGGGAAACAATATTTAGTTGAAACATTTAAGAAAGAATTGCCGCAAACAAAAGCTGGTATGGTGCAATATTTAGCGAGTGATTTATTTAAAGGGATAGGAAAGCGTACAGCTGAAAAAATTGTGGATCATCTTGGGGAACATGCCATCTCTAAAATTATGGATGATCCGGATGCGTTAAATGGTGTTGTCAATAAGCAAAAAGCTCAGGAAATATATGAGACAATTGTTGAACATCAAGGGCTAGAGAAAGTAATGAGTTTTTTAAATGGTTACGGTTTTGGAACGAAGCTTTCTATTAAGATTTACCAGCAATATAAAGAGATGACATTAGAAGTGATTCGTAATAATCCGTATAAGCTTATTGAAGAAGTGGACGGGATTGGATTTGGAAGAGCGGATGATATAGGACGTGCGTTAGGTATATCGGGTAATCATGATGACCGTGTACGTGCGGGTTGTTTTTATACGTTAGAGAATGTTTCATTGCAACTTGGTCATGTTTATATGGGGAAAAATCAACTCGTAAGAGAAACGATGTCACTTTTAAATAATCAAGAAGGAAGAGTGACCGAGGAAGACATTGTAGCTTGCGTTGAAATGATGCAAAGTGAAGGGAAAGTTATCATAGAAGAAGAACGAGTGTATTTAGCATCGTTATTTTACTCAGAAAAAGGTGTTGTAAAGTCTATTCGCAGGCTTATGAATCAGGAGGAAACACCTTCATTTCCTGAAGCAGAAGTGTTAAAGACGTTAGGTCAAATTGAAGAACAACTGAATGTACAGTATGCACCGTTTCAGCAAGAAGCGATTCAAACGGCACTTCATAAACCGATGATGTTATTGACAGGTGGACCAGGAACAGGGAAAACAACAGTTATTAAAGGAATTGTTGAAATGTATGCGTCACTGCACGGGCTATCGTTAAATCCGAATGAATACAGTGACGATAATCCATTTCCGATATTATTAACGGCCCCAACAGGAAGAGCAGCGAAGCGAATGAGTGAATCAACAGGACTTCCAGCTTGTACAATTCACCGTTTACTTGGCTGGACCCCAGAAGGGTCTTTCCAGCGTAATGAAACGGATCCGATACAAGGGAAATTGCTTATTATTGATGAATTTTCAATGGTTGATATTTGGCTTGCAAATCAGCTGTTTAAATCATTGCCGACTAACATTCAAGTTATCGTTGTAGGTGATGAAGATCAATTACCATCTGTAGGACCTGGACAAGTGTTGAAAGATTTATTGAATGCAGGTGCAGTTCCAACAGTGAAGCTTACTGAAATTTATCGTCAAGCGGAAGGCTCATCTGTTATTCAACTCGCCCATGCGATAAAAAATGGAACGCTCCCACCAGATTTAGCGCAAAATCAAAAAGATCGTTCATTTATTGGCTGTACAGGAGCTCAAATTGTTGAGGTTGTTAAGAAGGTTTGTGAAAATGCTAAGACAAAAGGGTTTAGCGCAAGAGATGTACAAGTACTGGCCCCGATGTATCGTGGCCCTGCCGGTATTAATGTACTAAACGAAGCGTTGCAAGAAGTGTTTAACCCGAAAAGGGAAAAGAGTAAAGAAATTGCTTACGGTGATGTTGTATACCGAAGAGGTGATAAAGTACTGCAACTCGTTAATCAACCGGAGAGCCAAGTGTTTAATGGTGATATCGGAGAAATTGTTTCGGTGTTTTATGCGAAAGAGAACGTTGAACAACAAGATATGATTATCGTTTCATTTGATGGAATTGAGGTAACGTATACAAAGCCAGACTTAAATCAAATTACACATGCCTATTGCTGTTCGATTCATAAATCGCAAGGTAGTGAGTTTCCAATTGTGATTATGCCGATAGTGAAAAGTTACAATCGTATGTTACGTCGTAATTTAATTTACACTGGTATTACAAGAAGTAAAAAGTTCCTCATTATTTGCGGGGAGGAAGCAGCTTTCCAATCTGGTGTAAATCGCCTTGATGATGCAATGCGTCAAACGACTTTAGCGAATCGTTTGCAAGAATCACAAGGAGAAGTACAGATGGTAACAGTTAATGGCGAAGAAATGGACGTGGAAAACATTTCACCGTATGATTTCATGTAACAAGGTGAAATTATATAGTGAAACTTTCAAACGTATAACGTTGAAAGGCTCCAGTAATGTATAAATGAATGCGGTTTGGACATAATGGCGAATAGAATCTGGGAGACTGTAAGGAGATGAAAGCCATATGTTCATTTGTCCAAATTGCAAAGGGAAAGACATTGGAAAAATAGGTGTCAACCAATTTTATTGCTGGAATTGTTATATCGAATTATCGGTTTCAAAAGGGAAAATCCATACGCATCAAGTAGAGGAAGATGGTTCATTAAGCTCTCTTGATGATTTATTTGATGAGAACGAAAGAACGATCGGATAACGAAAAGGGGGATTTACTTTGAATCTACGCAATTCATTAATCGCATTAGGTGTTGGAGCGGCAGCATATCAATATGCTCGCAAGCAAGATGTATTTTCAAAACGCAATATGAAAAAAGCACGTAAGATGATTAAATCTTATTTATAAGCGCAAAAAACTCCCTTCATGATAAGGGAGTTTTTTTATGCACTTGTATGTAAATATAAAAGTCCGATTTCAGAGAAGAGATACGATAGGCCGTAACATCCAACGCCAAGCATTCCGTAATGAAATAACTGCTTCGCCCTTTCTTTTCGCGAGGAACGAATAAAGAAACCTTTCCAAATCCCAAACCCGATACAAACCCATTCAAGAATCATAAAAAGTGCTGATAATACGAGCATAAATAAAACCATTATTAGCCCTCCTGATTATATTGTTTCATGCTGCATTCTCAGGGGTGGTTGTCCTTGTTATGTTATGTATATGTATGTCTTTACAAAACAGTATGGTCTGCACGAAAAGATTTTAAAACTTTTGCACATAACCTACCCTGTTTATTTTCAAAATAAAGGTGGAGGAGGTTTTTCGTGTGAAGAATCTTAAAATCATTTGGATATATCGTTTAGGGTTATTGTTACTTGTGTTTCTTTGTTTACTTGTCTTTTTAAAAATTAAGCCGCTATGGGCACCGATTATTTTTGCATTTAAAGTGGCAATTACACCGTTTCTTATTGCATGCTTTATTGCGTATTTATTGCATCCTTTAATTGAAAAAATTCATAAAGAAGGGATGCCACGTACACTTGCTATTTTGCTTATTTACATCCTTTTCTTTGGCGGAATTGGTTATGGGATTTATAAAGGAACGCCAGTTGTTATTAAACAGTTACAAGAGATTAATGAACAATTTCCGCAGTTTACAAAAATGTATGATTCTTGGATGGATGGCGTCACAGAACAAACAGCAAATTTCCCATCATTTATTCATGAAAAGGTGAAACAAATTTTTGATGGTGTAGAAACGAAGATACAATCACTTTTAAATAAAGTGATGAGTACGGCTCGTGGCGTACTGGATTCGTTGCTTATTATTTTTTTAATACCGTTCATTGTATTTTACATATTAAAAGATTACGGTGAATTTTATCACATCTTTTGGAAACTAGTCCCAAGTAAGTGGCGTAGTACAGGGCAAATGCTGGCGAAAGAAATTGATAAGTCACTCGGAAGTTATATTCGAGGACAGTTATTTGTTTGCTTAGTATTAGGGGGAGTATCTGTTCTTTCCTTTTGGTTTATCGGTATGAAATATCCATTATTACTCGGCATTATTATTGGGGTAACGGATATAATCCCGTACTTCGGTCCTATTTTAGGGGCGATTCCGACATTGATGATTGCGGCGACGGTATCAACGAGTTTACTCATTAAGGCGGGAATTACGATTGCCATTTTGCAATTTTTGGAAAGTAACATTTTATCACCTTACATCGTTGGTAAGTCACTTCGTATGCATCCTGTTATTATTATGCTTGCATTACTAGTTGGAGGAGAGATAGCTGGGATTGTAGGATTACTAATATCAGTTCCAATTTTAGCGGTTATTCGTACAGTGATTGTTCATGTAAGACCTCTTTGGAAAAAAGAAGATGTGTAATATGAAAGCCCTCTACTTATAAAAGTAGAGGGCTTTCATTATTTAGAGAGTTGCTCGTGTATTTGTTGAACGAGAGAGCTTACATCATTTGTTTGAATATGCTTTATTTTTTTCCATTCATTATCGTACATAAATATAATTTGATTGCTGAAAAGCCGCTTTTGCTCTTTTAGATTAGAAATGTTTGCAAAAGAGTACTCTTCAAATATTGGGTTCTTACTTACATCTGGTCCATAAAAGAAGAGCCGTTTGTTCGTTAAAATTAACAGTCCTGGTCTTGCAACGGAACGATAAATAAATATATCTAATGAACATGCAGTGTAAAATAATATCGTTTCGTCAGTCGTTAATATGTTTTTAGCCTTGTTCAATAAAGTTGTCATTTTGCTCGCTTCTTTATTATTAATAATTTAATTATAACAAAAAAATAATATTCTGAAAAAAATATAGAGGTAGTACAATTTATTAATAAATGCATAATATATTGAAAGGCTGTTAAGAATGAATAGTAGAATAACTATGGTTAATGCAATATAAATGATTATCTACATTGACAAACTTAAGAGAATTCTATTATATTTAGTCATATAATACATTAAATCAATGACGGAAAAAGTACGTTACAGTCCATTTATAGAGAGAAGCTTCCATATGGCTGAAAGAAGCTTTAAATGAAGGGTAACAGAAAGCTAATCCTGAGAGCAGCTAATCACTGCCGTCTTGCCACGTTACGGCACCATGAGGTGATGAATTGATTGTTATAATAATCAATTCATAATTAGGGTGGTATCGCGAGTTAACTCTCGTCCCTTTTATAGGGGCGGGAGTTTTTTATATTTAAGGAGGAAAATACAATGAAACAACTAACAGGCGCACAAATTCGTCAAATGTTTTTAGACTTTTTCCAAGAAAAAGGACATGCAGTAGAGCCTAGTGCATCACTAGTTCCGCATGAAGATCCATCTCTGTTATGGATTAACAGTGGTGTAGCGACATTAAAAAAATATTTTGATGGACGTGTAATCCCGCAAAATCCACGTATTACAAATGCCCAAAAATCAATTCGTACAAACGATATTGAAAACGTAGGGAAAACAGCTCGTCACCATACATTCTTTGAAATGTTAGGAAACTTCTCAATCGGTGATTACTTTAAAGAAGAAGCAATTACTTGGGCTTGGGAATTCTTAACGAGCGACAAATGGATCGGATTCGATAAAGAATTACTATCAGTTACAATCCATCCAGAAGATGAAGAAGCATTCACAATTTGGAATGAAAAAATGGGTGTTCCAAAAGAGCGCATCATCCGTTTAGAAGAAAACTTCTGGGATATCGGTGAAGGCCCAAGCGGACCGAATACAGAGATTTTCTATGACCGCGGAGAAGCTTATGGTAATGACTTTAGTGACCCAGAATTATATCCAGGCGGAGAAAACGAGCGTTACTTAGAAGTATGGAACCTTGTATTCTCTCAATTTAACCATAATCCAGACGGTTCATATACACCGCTTCCTAAGAAAAACATCGATACAGGGATGGGTCTAGAGCGTATGACATCTATCGTTCAAGATGTACCTACAAACTTTGATACAGACTTATTCATGCCGATGATTGGCGCAACAGAATCAATTTCTGGTGAGAAGTATCGTAATGGTGACTTAGAAAAAGATATGGCGTTTAAAGTAATTGCTGACCATATCCGTACAGTAACATTTGCTGTAGGTGATGGTGCTCTTCCATCTAACGAAGGCCGTGGTTATGTATTACGTCGTTTATTACGCCGCGCGGTTCGTTATTCGAAGAAATTAAACATCAACCGTCCATTCATGTTTGAATTAGTGCCGGTTGTTGGAGAAGTAATGAAAGACTTCTACCCAGAAGTACTTGAAAAGAAAGATTTCATAGCAAAAGTTGTGAAAAACGAAGAAGAGCGTTTCCATGAAACACTTCATGATGGGGAAGCAATTTTAGCTGAAGTTATCACAAAAGCAAAAGAAGAAAAAACAACTGTTATTTCTGGAGTAGATGCGTTCCGTCTATATGACACATATGGTTTCCCGATTGAATTAACAGAAGAATATGCAGAAGAAGCTGGTATGACAGTTGATCAGGAAGGCTTTGAAAGTGAAATGGAAAAACAACGTGAGCGCGCACGTGCTGCTCGTCAAGACGTTGATTCTATGCAAGTTCAAGGCGGTGTCCTTGGAGAAGTGAAAGTAGCGAGCGAGTTCGTTGGTTACGGTACAGTTGCAACAGAAAGTAACGTTGTTGCACTTGTGAAAAACGGCGAATACACAGATAGCTTACAAGCTGGTGAAGAAGGGCAATTAATGCTTGATGTAACACCATTCTATGCTGAGAGCGGTGGACAAATTGCAGACCGTGGTTACCTTCTTGCTGACGGCGTGAAAGTACTTGTAAAAGACGTACAAAAAGCACCAAATGGTCAAAACTTACACAAAGTTGTTGTTGAAGAAGGTACATTAACGAAAGATGCGGCTGTGAAAGCTATTATCGACACGAAAAACCGTAGTAGCGTTGTGAAAAATCATACAGCAACTCACTTACTACACCAAGCATTAAAAGACGTACTTGGAACGCATGTTAACCAAGCAGGTTCTCTTGTAACTTCTGAACGTTTACGTTTTGATTTCTCTCACTTCGGTCAAGTACAAGCTGACGAATTAGAAAAAATTGAGCGTATCGTAAACGAGAAAATTTGGGAAAGTATTGATGTTGAGATTTCTCAAAAAGCAATTGAAGAAGCGAAAGAAATGGGCGCAATGGCATTATTCGGTGAAAAATACGGTGATGTTGTACGCGTTGTACAAGTAGGCGATTATAGCTTAGAGCTTTGCGGTGGTTGTCACGTTGATAACACAGCTTCAATTGGTATTTTCAAAATCGTTGCTGAGTCTGGTATCGGTGCAGGAACGCGTCGTATTGAAGCAGTAACTGGTAAATCTGCATACGAATTAATGAACGATCAAGTAGGTTTATTAAAAGAAGCAGCAGGAAAAATGAAAACAAACCCGAAAGATATTTTAACAAGAGTGGATGGTTTATTTGCTGAAGTAAAACAACTTCAAAAAGAAAACGAATCTCTTGCTGCAAAATTAAGCAATATTGAAGCTGGAAACTTAACTGATTCAGTAATGACAGTTGATGGAGTAAACGTATTAGCAGCGAAAGTAAACGTTGCAGATATGAACAACTTACGTACGATGATGGATGACCTGAAAAATAAATTAGAGTCTGCAGTTGTCGTATTAGCGTCTGTAAATGATGATAAAGTAAACATCTTAGCTGGCGTAACGAAAGATTTAATTAGCCAAGGTTACCATGCTGGTAAACTTGTGAAAGAAGTAGCTTCTCGTTGTGGCGGCGGTGGTGGTGGCCGTCCTGACATGGCTCAAGCAGGCGGTAAAAACCCAGCGCAAGTTGAGGAAGCTTTAGCATTTGTACAAGAGTACGTTAAATCTGTTTCAAAATAAAGAGATAGTAGTGTACAATGGTAGGGAGAGGAGAAGTTCTTCTCCCTATACTTACTATATAAGTGAGGTGCTTGAAATGGACGGTTTTGATAAAACAATGAAGTTTAGCATTCAAGATGAAAAACAGAGTGTCCATGTAAATGATGTACTTTTAACTGTGTATGATGCACTTCAAGAAAAAGGCTATAATCCGATTAACCAAATCGTCGGTTATTTATTAAGTGGAGACCCAGCATACATACCTCGCCATAAAGATGCACGAAGCATCATTCGCAAGCTTGAACGTGATGAGTTAATTGAAGAGCTTGTGAAGTCGTACTTGAAACATCATCGTGAGGAGTAGTTTATGCGGATATTAGGTTTAGATGTAGGTACAAAAACAGTCGGAGTTGCAATGAGCGACGAAATGGGCTGGACAGCGCAAGGGCTGGAAACAATCAGGATTAACGAAGAACGAGGCCACTTTGGTTTTGATCGTATTTCTGAGTTAGTAAAGCAGTACAATGTGGACAAAATAGTAGTAGGTTTACCTAAAAATATGAATGGTACAATTGGCCCACGTGGTGAAGCGTGCCAGCAATTTGCAGAAAACCTGCGAAATCTGTTACAATTAGAAGTTGTAATGTGGGACGAGCGTTTGTCAACGATGGCAGCGGAACGTCTGCTCATTTCAGCTGATGTGAGTCGTAAGAAGCGAAAACAGGTAATCGATAAGATGGCTGCAGTCGTAATCTTACAAGGATTTTTAGATAGTAAATAAGAGGTGACCAAAATGGAAGAAAATCAAATTACAATTGTAGACGAAAAAGGTAACGAACATTTATGTGAAATTATTTTCACTTTTGATGCTGAAAAATTTGGCAAAAAATCATACGTAGTCTTCTCTCCAATCGGTGAAGTAGACGAAGATGGAGACCAAATTTATGATGCAATGGCTTATGAGCAAAATGAAGAAGAGGGCGGAAGTTTACTTCCAATCGAATCTGAAGAAGAGTGGGAAATGGTACAAGAAATGTTCAACACTCTAGCTGATGAGCAAGAAGCTGAATAATAAGTACTGAAAAGGTGGACGACATATAGTCCACCTTTTTTTATATGTAAAATGAAAGATTTTTTGTCGAAACCGTGTAATCCTTTGTAGTATAATGAGACGGATTGTAGAAAAATAAAATGTCTATCTAAAAAAGATAAATAAATTTATTGTGTTTTTATATCGTGTTGTATAGAAAGATATACATACGGTCTACAATTTAATTAAGGAGGAAGAGTGTTGATAGAGAATCAAGTGAAAAAAAAGCGTAGACGTCTTTTTTTATTTTCGATTATTGCACTGCTTTTAGTTTGTGGTTCAGTCTATGCGTATATTTCATCCGCATTAGGACCAGTTGATAGCGGGAATAAAAAAGAGATTGAAGTAGAAATTCCAAAAGGATCATCTACTAGTAAAATTGGTGAGATTTTAGAAGAAAAAGGTGCTGTGAAAAACGGTACAGTTTTTAGTTTTTATACGAAGGCTAAATCTAAAAATTTACAAGCGGGTACATATTTATTAAATCCCTCAATGAGTGCCTCAGATGTTATTGAACAAATGTCATCTGGTAATGTACATCGTCCAGCTCTTTATAAAGTGACGATAAAAGAAGGTGCACAAGTAACTGAAATTGCAGAAACGGTTGCAAACGAATTAAAGTGGAATAAAGATGATGTCGTACGTCAATTAAACGATAAAGCATTTATTCAAAAAATGCAGCAAAAGTATCCGAAGTTGTTAACGGATAAAATCTTTGATAGCAATATTAAATATCCATTAGAAGGTTATTTATATCCTGCGACGTACTCTTTCTATAAAAAAGATACGACGTTAGAAGAAATTGTAATTCCAATGCTTGAGAAAACGAATGCAATCATTGTTCAAAACGAGGCAAAAATGAAAGCGAAAAACTGGGATGTTCATCAGCTTTTAACATTGTCTTCACTTATTGAAGAAGAGGCAACAGGCTTTACAGATCGTCAAAAAATCTCTAGTGTCTTTTATAATCGTTTGGAAAAAGGTATGCCCCTGCAAACTGATCCAACGGTATTATATGCACTTGGAAAGCATAAACAACGTGTATTATACGAAGATTTAAAGATAAACTCACCGTACAATACGTATGTTGTGAAAGGATTGCCGATTGGTCCGATTGCAAACTCTGGTAAACATTCAGTGGGAGCGGCGTTAGAGCCTGCACAAACAGATTATTATTATTTCTTAGCTGCACCAACTGGTGAAGTGTACTATGCGAAAACATTGGAAGAGCATAATACATTAAAGCAAAAATATATTACGAAAAAACAGTGAAATGGGGAGGGATAGCGAAAAATGTCGCACATCCCTCTTTTTTGTGGTAAAATATATCGGGTTAAAAACTGGCAGAAGAATCGTTTTTAATATCAAAACGGGACGTACAAGCTAAGGATGAAGCTGGCTTGTATTTTTATTGCATTCTATGTGTGAAAAGACGTCATAGAGGCACTTCTCCATGTAAATAAGGAGGACCATTATGGAGGATGCAGTTAACGAGTACCTATTATCATTTATTGATCCGAAAGATAAATTAATTCTTGAAATGGAAGATTATGCGAAAGAAAATCATGTGCCGATTATGGATCGACTTGGAATGGAATTTATGTTGCAATTTTTACGTTTAATTGGACCAAAAAGCATTTTAGAGCTTGGTACAGCAATTGGTTATTCTAGTATTCGTATGATGCAAGCTATTCCAAATTCTCGCATTGTGACAGTTGAACGCAATCGTGAGCGATATGAAAAAGCACTTGAATATATAGAACATTCATCAGTTAAAGAGCGTATTTCTGTTATTTACGGTGATGCGTTAGAAACAGGTGAGCAAGTAGAAGAACATGGAACATTTGACGTTATTTTTATTGATGCAGCAAAAGGACAATATCGTCGCTTTTTTGACTTATATGAACCGTTATTAAACCCTGGTGGCGTAATTATTTCAGATAATGTTATGTACCATGGTCTTGTAACGACAAAAGAGAAAATTGAAAACAGACGTACACGTGGTTTAATCCGTCGTATTAAGACGTACAATGAATGGCTTATGAACCATGAAGGATATGATACAACGATTTTCCCAATTGGTGATGGAGTAGCTGTTAGTAAAAAGAGAGGGTGACCAAGGTATGAAGAAACCTGAATTGTTAGTAACGCCAAAAGCAGTAGTGGATATCGAACCTCTTGCGAAAGCAGGAGCAGATGCGGTAATGATCGGTGAGCAAAAGTTCGGTTTACGTTTAGCGGGGGAATTTTCACGTGAAGATGTGAAACAAGCTGTGAAGATTGCGCATGAAAATGGTGTAAAAGTATACGTAGCAATGAACGCTATGTTCCACAATGATAAAGTAGACGAATTAACAGATTATGTTGCATTTTTAAACGAAGTAAGTGTAGATGCAATTGTTTTCGGAGACCCAGCAGTATTAATGGCGGTCCGAGAAGTAGCGCCAAATATGCAATTGCACTGGAATACAGAAACAATAGCAACAAACTGGTTTACTTGTAACTACTGGGGACAAAGAGGAGCAAAACGCGCTGTATTAGCTCGTGAGCTTAGCTTAGATGAAATTGTTGAATTAAAAGAAAATGCTGAAGTGGAACTTGAAGTACAAATTCACGGTATGACTTGTATGTTCCAATCGAAACGTTCCTTAGTAGGAAACTACTTTGAGTATCAAGGACGTAATCTTGACATTGAAAAGAAAAAATATGAAGAGAATATGTTCTTATATGACCCAGAGCGTAACAATAAATATCCAATTTATGAAGATGAAAATGGTACTCACATTATGAGTCCAAACGATATTTGTTTCATCGATGAGTTAGAAGAACTAATTGACGCTGAAGTCGCTAGCTTAAAAGTTGATGGTGTACTAAAAAGCTCTGCATACATTATTGAGGTAACGAAGAAATATCGTAAAGCAATTGATTTATGTGTAGAAGATCGTGATGCGTATTATGACGTGAAAGACGATTTATATAAAGAGATAGAAGAAATGCAACCAGTAAATCGTCCGTTAGATACAGGATTCTTCTTTAAAGAGACGGTTTACTAAAAGAGGAGGGTGTAGGAAATGACTGTACAAGAAATTTCACGAGTAATCGATGGCAAACGCGTTATTGTGAAGAAACCTGAACTGTTAATCCCTGCGGGTAACTTAGAAAAATTAAAAGTAGCTATCCATTATGGGGCAGATGCTGTATATTTAGGTGGACAAGAATTTGGTCTTCGTTCGAATGCAGGTAACTTTACACTGGAAGAAATGGCAGAAGGTGTTGAATTTGCAAAGAAATATGGAGCAAAAATATATGTAACAACAAATATCTTTGCACATAATGAAAATATGGACGGGCTAGAGGAATATTTAAAAGGGATTGAAAAAGCTGGCGTAACGGGAATTATCGTTGCTGATCCGCTTATTATTGAGACTTGTAAACGTGTAGCGCCTTCTGTTGAAGTGCATTTAAGTACACAACAATCACTATCCAACTGGAAAGCAGCACAGTATTGGAAAGAAGAAGGTTTACATCGTCTTGTATTAGCTCGTGAAGCAAGCTATGAAGAAATGAAAGAAATTAAAGAAAAAGTGGATATTGAAATTGAAGCATTCGTCCATGGTGCAATGTGTATCGCATATTCAGGCAGATGTACGTTAAGTAACCATATGACAGCACGTGACTCTAACCGTGGTGGTTGTTGTCAATCTTGCCGTTGGGACTATGATTTAGTTCAAACAGTATCACAACATAAAGATGCAAAAGAGCTTCCTCTATTCCAAGAAGAAGATGCTCACTTTGCAATGAGTCCAAAAGACTTAAATTTAATTTTATCAATTCCGAAAATGATTGAAATTGGAATTGATAGCTTAAAAGTTGAAGGACGTATGAAATCAATCCATTACGTAGCAACTGTAGCAACGGTATACCGTAAAGTAATTGATGCGTATTGTGCGGATCCGGATAATTTTGAGTTTAAACAAGAATGGTTAGATGAGCTTGATAAATGTGCAAATCGTGATACAGCTCCCGCATTCTTTGAAGGGGTTCCAGGACATCAAGAGCAAATGTTTGGAAATCATAGTAAGAAAACAACGTATGATTTCGCTGGTTTAGTGTTAGATTATAATGAAGAAACAGGCATCGTAACGATTGAGCAACGTAATCATTTCAAACCAGGACATGAAGTGGAGTTCTTTGGGCCAGAAATAGAAAACTTTACGCAGACGGTGGAGAAAATTTGGGATGAGGATGGAAACGAATTAGATGCAGCGAGACATCCGCTGCAAATCGTGAAATTCAAAGTGGATCAACCAGTGTATGTGAATAATATGATGCGCAAAAGCATACTTCAATAAGAAAGAGTTGATAGTCGAATGGGGACGAATAAGCCTGTTGTAATTGGAATTGCTGGTGGTTCGGGATCAGGTAAAACGAGTGTAACGAAAGCGATTTTTGACCATTTTAAAGGTCATTCTATTTTAATCTTAGAGCAAGATTATTATTACAAAGATCAAAGCCATTTACCAATGGAAGAGCGTTTAAAAACAAATTATGATCATCCGCTTGCGTTTGATAATGATCTGTTAATTGAACATTTGCAGCAGTTACTTGCATATGAGCAAATTGATAAGCCTGTATATGACTATACATTGCATACGCGTTCAGAAGAAGTTATTCCAGTTGAGCCGAAAGATGTAATCATTTTAGAAGGAATTCTTATTTTAGAAGACCCACGTCTTTGTGAGTTAATGGACATTAAGCTATTCGTTGATACAGATGCAGATCTTCGTATTTTACGCCGCATGCAGCGTGATATTAAGGAACGCGGCCGTACGATGGATTCAGTTATTGATCAATACGTAAGTGTTGTACGTCCAATGCACAATCAATTTATTGAGCCTTCTAAGAAATTTGCGGATATTATTATCCCTGAAGGTGGACAAAACCATGTTGCAATTGATATTATGGTGACAAAAATTGCAACAATTCTTGAACAAAAAGTAAATTTGTAATAGCATAGTAAAAGATATACGATAGGAAGGGATTTTTTCCCTTCCTATCGAATACAATGAAACATGCAACCTCATCTATATATAGGTGAGGGCATATTTATATCAACTTTCCATACATATCTTCTTTATATAAAGAGGAATTGGGAATACGGGGTTGTATGTGACAACTCCGCTAGTACAGGCGTGCTAGAAACCTCCGCTATACATATAAGTGGGGGAGTTTTCATATGGAACTCCTCTTTTTTTTCGGGGGATTGGTATATAAAAGGAGTGGAAAATATGGCAACAGAAAAAACATACCCTATGACGCAAGAGGGTAAGCAAAAGCTAGAGAACGAACTTGAAGATTTAAAAACGGTAAAACGTAAAGAGGTTGTAGAGCGAATTAAGATTGCACGTAGCTTCGGAGATCTTTCTGAGAACTCTGAGTACGATGCAGCGAAAGATGAGCAAGCGTTCGTAGAAGGACGTATTACACAATTAGAAAACATGATTCGTAACGCAGTTATCATCACAGATAACGGCGAAGAGTCTACAGTTGTTACATTAGGTAAAACAGTAACATTTAAAGAGTTACCAGGTGGAGATGAAGAATCTTACACAATCGTAGGTAGCGCAGAAGCAGATCCATTTGAAGGAAGAATTTCTAACGATTCTCCAATTGCAAAAAGCTTATTAGGTAAGCAAATTGGTGAGAAGGTAGCAATCCAAACTCCAGGTGGAGAAATGCAAGTAGAGATTATCTCTGTAAAATAATAAAAAATCACTCGTGTAAAAGCGAGTGATTTTTTTATTTGTATAAAAGATGAAACACTCCGTCCAAACTATAATAGACGAGGTGTTTTTTTATGAAAATAAAACGGAGAATTACAATTGTTTTAATTTGTTTTATATGTATCATGTTTATTTTACTTTGTCGTTTAATTCAAATACAAATTATAGATACAGAATCATTTACAGATCGTAAGATAAATTTAATTGAAAAAAGTGTTACACAACGGACGCAGTCCATTACGGTAGATGATGGACGAGGCCATTTTATAGATCGGAACGGTAAGGAAATAGGTGAGAAAAAGTATCCTGTTTTAATTGTTTTTCCATTTCTACAAATAAAAAATGACATGTTAGAGAAAATTGCGCATATCATTGGTGTGTCGAGACAAGAGATTGAAAGTCAAATGAAAGACAAGAAAAGTGCATTTATCATGCAAAGGGGAAATGGTCCATTTCGCTTGGCACGAGAGCAGATGGAGAAGGTAAATCAATTAAATGTATTAGGTATTGTAGCAGCTGAAGTTCGTTTACGGCAAACTGGCAGGGTGAATCATTTAATTGGCGATGTGGGGGAGAATGAACAAGAATTTCAAAAACGATACGGAGAAGTAAGAAAGATTTCAAGACAAACGCCAATTGGTATTTCAGGATTGCAGCAATCATTTGATGAATTTCTTTTGACCGATGGAGAGGCAAAAGTATTGTATCAAGTGGACCGACAAGGGGAACCGATTTTTGGAAAACAAGCGAAATATACTGCGCCTGGAAATCCGTTTTATCCAGTGACGATTCAAACAACTTTACATAACAGGTTACAGCAAAAGGTAGAAGAAGTGGTTGAAGCAAGCGAAATAAAGAAGGGGGGATTAGTATTACTTGATGTAAAGACAAATGAAATTTTAGCGATGGTCAGTAAACCATCTGTGCAGGTGAAGGATGAGCGTTTATATACAACTACACTTGAAAATCAAATGTTGACACCACATTTTCCCGGTTCTGTTTTTAAAACAATAGTTGCAGCGGCAGTGATTGATCAAAATGAAAATGTGTTTAATCGTACATTTAATTGTAATCAAGATTTATATGGTGAAGACCACCCACAAGTTATGATGGGTACACTTAGTTTTAAAGAGAGCTTTGCTAGAAGCTGTAACAGGACATTTTCAGAGTTAGGTAATGAGCTAATACAAAAGGATAAGATGGTGTTAGAAACTTACGTAGCAGCGTTAGGAGCCGCTCGTAAGGTTGGATGGAAAGGTTCTGTATTTCATACAACTCATTTTGAGCAAATGCCAGAGGAGAAGAGGGTTACGATTTGGGGTAGTGAAGGAAATAAGAATAGTAAAAAGGCGGTGGCGCAAACAGCAATTGGACAGAAAGATGTACGTATGTCACCTCTAGCGATTGCAAATATGATGGCGACGATTGCTAGAGGTGGAGAAAAGATGGAAGTGAAAGCTGTGGAAAAAATAATGTATAAAAATGGAACGGACTTCTATACATTTGAAGACCATACATTAGGTGGAAAACAGCTTTCCTATGAAACGGTGAAAACATTACAAGAGTTATTAAGGGGCGTTGTAACAACGGAGAAAGGAACAGGAGCAGCATTCAGGTCGTTACCACTAAGTGTCGCTGGAAAATCTGGGACAGCGCAAACAGGAAAAGGGACGAAAGTGAATCGTTGGTTTGCAGGTTATTTTCCATATGAAAATCCAAGATATGCTTTAGTTGTCGTGGATATAGAGACGAATAATAATGTAAATAAAGTTACACCTATTTTCAAAGCTATCGTAGAATCAATCTATCGATTAGAGAATGAAAAGTAATCTTGCAATTCATAGTGAAATGTTTTCATTTCGTGAAAATATTATTGTAAATGTTCAACCTTTCTAGATTTAATGTTACAATAGCAAGTATGAAAAACTGCATGGAGGTTTGAAGAATGGCAGGAGGATCTAGATTCCAACAGAAACAACAAAAACGTCGTCAAAACGGTGTTTTAAATATTGCAATTGCAATTGTATTAATATTAGTAGCTATTGTATCATATCAATTGTTTGTTCCTGAAAGAAAAGAAGAAGCGTCTTCTAGTGATAAAAAAGTAGCTCAGCAAACAACGAAAGAGAATAAGTCTGAGAAAGCTAAAGGCAAAGAAGAGACGAAGAAGAACGAGCAAGATAGGGCAGAGGCTAAGAAGAAGGAAGAAGAGAAGCAAAAGGCTGAAGAAGAACAGAAAAAAGCTGAAGAAGAAGCGAAAGCTAACGAGAAAGTACCAGCTGAAAAAACACAGCCAAAGGCAACTGACGCTTATACGAAATCTTCTTGGAAGCCAGTAGGTACAGAGCAAGGTGCGACACCTGCGATGACGTTTAAAAAAGGTACAGCAGATTGGAATGAGATGAATCAAGCTATTTCAGCTGCAATTGACGTTCCAGTAGAGCAATTAGTTATTCATCGAATCGGAAATAACGGTAAAAATAAAGCTTACGGTAACGTACAAGATAAACAATCAGGCAAAAAATATTATGTGAATATTGATTGGGTAGATAATGAGGGCTGGAAACCGGTACTTGTTCAAACTCTAAACTAAAAAAAGAGAAGCTCCTTAGGAGCTTCTCTTTTTTTAGTTAGCGTAATTTCTTTAATTTAAAATGAACAACCGCGCTATAATATGGCCTTTTGTTTTCGGGATCCATAACCATTTGATGCGAGATGTGATGAACTTCAAGCATAAGTGCTTTATTATTATCGATTTGTTCACTAATTTTTCGTTCCAAAGAAGCTAAGTCTCCTGCTTCGAAAAACTCTACTTTATCTTCTAACATTTCAAAGGTAAATGACACGAAGACGACCCCTCTCCTATGTAATCAACTATAGTGTAACAAAGAAAAGAAGGAAATACCATGTACATTTCAATTGACATTTTTAGAAAGAGGGCATATTATACTGATAAAACCGATAAGAAAAAGGGGAATTTTTATGGGTACAGAATTTAATGGTTTATTTGATGAGTGGGCTCATACGTACGACTCATTTGTACAAGGCGAAGATATACAATATAAAGAAGTTTTCGCCCATTATGAGGACATTCTAGAGGATGTAGTTAACAAGTCATTTGGTAATGTATTAGAATTTGGTGTTGGTACTGGCAATTTAACAAATAAATTATTGTTTGCTGGACGCACAGTTTACGGTATAGAACCGTCACGTGAAATGCGCATGATTGCAAAAGAGAAATTGCCAAAAGAATTTTCCATTACAGAAGGTGATTTTCTTTCGTTTGAAGTCCCAAATTCAATTGATACCATAGTAAGCACCTACGCATTTCATCATTTAACAGATGATGAAAAAAATGTAGCGATTGCGAAGTATAGTCAATTGCTAAACAAAGGTGGTAAAATAGTGTTTGCTGATACGATATTTGCAGATCAAGATGCATATGATAAAACTGTTGAAACAGCAAAACAAAGAGGTTTCCATCAGTTAGCAAACGATTTGCAAACGGAATACTATACACGTATTCCAGTCATGCAGTCTATTTTTGAAAACAATGGCTTCCATGTAACGTTTACGAGATTAAATCATTTCGTTTGGGTAATGGAGGCAACTAAGCAATAGAAAGAGGGATTAGATTGAGAATTGCTGTAATTGGAGCAATGGAAGAAGAAGTACGTATTTTACGTGACAAATTAGAACAAGCAGAAACAGAAACGGTTGCGGGTTGTGAATTTACGAAAGGACAATTAGCAGGACATGAAGTGATCTTGTTAAAGTCTGGTATTGGTAAAGTAAATGCAGCGATGTCAACGACAATTTTATTAGAAAGATATAAGCCTGAAAAAGTAATTAATACTGGTTCAGCTGGTGGCTTCCATCATTCTCTAAATGTTGGAGATGTAGTTATTTCAACAGAAGTTCGTCATCATGACGTAGATGTAACAGCATTTAACTATGAGTATGGTCAAGTACCAGGAATGCCGCCTGGATTCAAGGCTGATGAAGCATTAGTTGCATTAGCTGAGAAATGTATGCAGGCAGAAGAAAATATTCAAGTTGTAAAAGGTATGATTGCAACAGGTGATTCATTTATGAGTGATCCGAACCGCGTTGCAGCAATTCGTGATAAATTTGAAGACCTTTATGCAGTAGAAATGGAAGCAGCAGCTGTTGCACAAGTATGCCACCAATATGAAGTTCCGTTTGTTATTATTCGTGCACTTTCTGATATTGCTGGTAAAGAATCAAATGTTTCATTTGATCAATTTTTAGATCAAGCAGCTCTTCATTCTACAAACTTTATCGTAAAAGTACTAGAAGAGTTAAAGTAATGTAACAAAAAGGCAACTGTCTCATATAAAGAAAATACATACAGTTGCCTTTTCTTTATTGGCAAATAAGGGGGAGAACACGATGAATGTATATCGTGGAGTTCATGAGTTGATTGGTCATACGCCAGTTGTAGAAATTACTCGTTTTTCACTTCCGGAAGGGGTCCGTTTATTTGCAAAGCTTGAATTTTATAACCCAGGTGGAAGCGTTAAGGACCGTTTAGGAAGAGAATTAATTGAAGATGCGCTAGAAAAAGGGCTTGTTACCCAGGGTGGAACAATTATTGAACCGACTGCTGGAAATACTGGTATTGGACTGGCACTTGCAGCGTTACAACATGATTTACACGTTATCGTTTGTGTACCAGAGAAATTTAGTATTGAAAAGCAAGAACTAATGAAAGCACTGGGTGCAACGGTTGTGCATACACCAACTGAGCAAGGAATGACCGGCGCAATTGCAAAAGCAAAAGAATTAGTAAATGAAATACCGAATTCATACTCTCCAAGTCAGTTTGCGAATGAAGCAAACCCGCGTGCTTATTTCAAAACATTAGGACCTGAACTTTGGTTGGCACTTAACGGAGAGATTAACATATTTGTTGCAGGAGCAGGAACTGGTGGTACATTCATGGGGACTGCATCTTATTTGAAAGAAAAAAATATAGATATAAAAACGGTTATTGTCGAACCAGAAGGATCTATTTTAAATGGTGGTAAAGCTGGTTCGCATGAAACAGAAGGGATTGGCCTTGAATTTATCCCGCCATTTTTGAAAACATCTTATTTTGATGAAATTCATACAATTTCTGATCGAAATGCATTTTTACGAGTGAAGGAATTAGCGCAAAAAGAAGGACTGCTCGTTGGGAGCTCTTCCGGAGCAGCATTTCATGCAAGTTTACTTGAAGCAGAGAAAGCGGCGCCAGGTACAAATATTGTAACGATTTTTCCTGATAGTAGTGAGCGCTATTTAAGTAAAGACATATACAAAGGATGGGAATAAAAAATGAGAGCAAAGACAAAGTTAATTCATGGTATTCGCATAGGAGAACCTTCAACTGGATCTGTAAATGTACCGATTTATCAAACAAGTACGTACAAACAAGAAGCAGTTGGTAAGCATCAAGGATATGAATATTCACGTACAGGCAACCCAACACGTGCAGCTTTAGAAGAAATGATTGCAGTATTAGAAAACGGTCATGCTGGTTTTGCATTTGGTTCAGGAATGGCTGCTATTACAGCTACAATTATGTTGTTCTCAAAAGGTGACCACGTTATTTTAACAGATGATGTGTATGGTGGAACGTACCGCGTTATCACGAAAGTATTAAATCGCTTCGGTATTGAGCATACATTTGTAGATACAACAAACCTAGAGGAAGTTGTAGAAGCGATTCGTCCAAATACGAAAGCGATTTATGTGGAAACACCAACGAACCCATTACTGAAAATTACTGATATTAAGAAAATATCTACTCTTGCTAAAGAGAAAGATTTATTAACAATTATCGATAACACATTCATGACGCCATATTGGCAGTCGCCGATTACTTTAGGAGCAGACATTGTACTTCATAGTGCAACGAAATATTTAGGAGGTCATAGTGACGTAGTTGCAGGCCTAGTAGTTGTAAATAGCCCGCAATTAGCAGAAGACCTTCACTTTGTACAAAACTCAACAGGAGGCATTCTTGGCCCACAAGATAGCTTCTTACTACTTCGTGGTTTAAAAACATTAGGAATTCGAATGGAAGAGCATGAAACGAATTCACGTGCAATTGCTGAGTTTTTAAATAACCATCCAAAAGTAAATAAAGTATATTACCCAGGTCTTGCATCACATCAAAACCATGAACTAGCGACAGAACAAGCAAATGGATTTGGTGCTATTATCTCATTTGATGTAGATAGTGAAGAAACATTAAATAAAGTACTAGAGAACTTACAATACTTTACACTTGCTGAAAGTTTAGGGGCAGTAGAAAGTTTAATTTCTATCCCATCTCAAATGACACATGCATCAATCCCAGCAGATCGTCGTAAAGAGCTAGGAATTACAGATACATTAATTCGTATTTCTGTCGGTATTGAAGACGGTGAAGATTTAATTGAAGATCTAGCACAAGCGTTAGCATAATAAAAATGCACTGCTCATATAGGCAGTGCATTTTTATTACATTATTTTTGTGAAAAACTTCACAAAATAGACATACACAAATGAAATAATTTCATGTATATTAAGTTCATGAAGTGTTACTCACGAACAAACTTGTGAAATATTTCACAAACAATGAGGTTCATGTAGGAAAGCAACTCTATTTTTTTTGCGCTAATCGAGACTCATTATGACCTATAGGGTCTTATTTAGTCCATGATAGCAGAATAGGAGGAATTTACATGGTAGTCAAAGAGAAAGTTGTAAATGAAATGCAGGAAGTAAAAGAGATGATTGATACGTTAGTGAATAACGGTCGAAAGGCTTTACAAGCATTAGAAAGTTTTACACAAGAGCAAATTGACAACATTGTTCATGAAATGGCATTAGCAGGTGTGGATCAACATATGCCACTTGCAAAGTTGGCTGTTGAAGAAACAGGTCGTGGTGTATATGAAGATAAATGCATTAAAAATATTTTTGCTACTGAATATATTTGGCATAGCATAAAGAAAGATAAAACAGTAGGGATTATTCACGAAGATCCTCATGAAGAAATAATAGAAATTGCGGAACCTGTCGGAGTAGTAGCTGGGGTAACGCCAGTAACGAATCCAACGTCGACAACAATGTTTAAAGCATTAATCGCGATGAAAACGAGAAATCCAATTATTTTCGCATTTCATCCTTCAGCACAAAACTGTTCCATTGCAGCGGCGAAAACAGTATATGATGCAGCGGTGAAGGCCGGGGCACCAAAACATTGTATTCAGTGGATTGAAAGACCTTCTGTCGAAGCAACGAAACAATTAATGAACCATGAAGGTGTTGCGCTTGTTTTGGCAACTGGAGGAGCAGGTATGGTGAAATCAGCTTATTCTACTGGAAAACCAGCGCTAGGTGTAGGTCCTGGTAATGTACCATGCTATATAGAGAAATCAGCGCATATAAAACGAGCTGTTAATGATTTAATTTTATCAAAAACATTTGATAACGGTATGATTTGTGCATCAGAACAAGCAATCATTGTAGACAAGGAAATTTATGATGATGTGAAAAAAGAAATGATTGCAAACAATTGTTACTTTGTAACAGAAGAAGAGAGAAGAAAATTAGAAAAGCTTGTTATTAATGAAAATACATGTGCAGTAAATAGTGATATTGTAGGGAAATCAGCACAGTACATTGCCGCATTAGTTGGAATTACTGTGCCTGAAAATACAAAAATGCTTGTAGCTGAAATACAAGGTATCGGAGGAGCATATCCACTATCTCGTGAGAAACTGAGTCCAGTATTAGCTTGTGTAAAAGCAAATTCACTAGAAGAGGGACTTACATATTGCGAAGACATGTTAGACCTTGGTGGTTTAGGACATTCAGCAGTCATTCATTCTACAAATAAAGAAGTACAAAAACAATTTGGATTACGTATGAAAGCTTGCCGTCTTATTGTAAACGCCCCTTCATCACAAGGTGGAATCGGTGACATATATAATGGATTTATTCCATCACTTACGCTCGGTTGCGGCTCGTATGGGAAAAACTCAGTTTCTCAAAACGTAACAGCGACGCATTTATTAAATATAAAAAGGTTGGCAAATAGAAAAAAGAATATGCAGTGGTTCAAATTACCACCAAAAATTTATTTTGAAAAACATGCGACAGCATATTTAGCAAATATGCCTAACATTTCACGTGCATTTATTGTAACGGATCCAGGAATGGTTGAGCACGGATATGTAGATACGGTTACGCATTATTTACGTAAACATGCAAATGATGTAAAAGTCGAAGTTTTCTTTGAGGTCGAGCCAGATCCATCAGATGAAACTGTGTTTAAAGGTGCGGAAATGATGAGAAGTTTTAAGCCAGATGTAATTATCGCACTTGGTGGTGGTTCAGCTATGGATGCAGCGAAAGGGATGTGGCTTTTCTATGAGCACCCAGAAACAACATTCTATGGAATTAAACAGAAGTTTTTAGATATAAGAAAACGTACATGTAAATATCCGGAATTAGGAAGTAAGGCGCAGTTTGTTGCCATTCCAACAACATCAGGAACAGGATCAGAAGTGACACCATTTGCGGTTATTACAGATAAGAAAAATAATATAAAGTATCCGCTCGCGGATTATGAATTAACACCAGATGTAGCAATTGTTGATCCACAGTTTGTAATGACAGTACCACCACATGTAACAGCAGACACTGGTATGGACGTATTAACGCATGCAATCGAGGCGTATGTGTCTGTTCTAGCAAATGACTATACAGATGGATTAGCATTAAAGGCCATTGATCTCGTATTTAAATATTTACCAAGAGCATTTAAAGATGGAAATGACGAAGAAGCACGAGAAAAAATGCATAATGCTTCTGCAATTGCAGGGATGGCATTTGCAAATGCTTTCTTAGGTATTAATCACAGCTTAGCACATAAAATTGGACCGGAATTTCATATTCCGCATGGGCGTGCGAATGCAATTCTTATGCCGCACGTAGTTCGCTATAATGCTATTAAGCCAAGAAAACACGCATTGTTCCCAAAATATGAGCACTTTGTGGCTGATGAACGTTATGCACATATTGCGAGAATGCTCGGGCTTCCAGCAGGCTCGACAGCAGAAGGTGTGGAATCCCTCGTCCAAGCAATTATTGAGCTTGGAAAAAGCTTAAATATAAATATGAGTATTGCAGGACAAGGAGTTGCTAAAGACCAATTTGAAGAGGTTGTTGGATTATTAGCAGAAAGAGCTTTTGAAGATCAATGTACAACAGCTAATCCGAAATTACCTCTCATTTCAGAGTTGAAAGAAATTTATATGGAAGCATATAAAGGGGAGTAATGGGTATGAAAGAGTCGCAGTAAAGCGGCTCTTTTTCATTTGGAAAACATCTCCCAGAATGGTTGTATTTACTGGTCTTTAAGTTTAATAGAATATGATACAGTGAAATAGAGGAGTGAGAATATAATGAAAGAATTACAAGGAAAAATAAAAGATTATACTCGGTTCGGACAAATCCTTCTCGCTGTAAGTACATTGTTAATGGTTGGCTTATTGATTCCGAATGGAGCAAAAGAAGCAATACAATCTTTTGTTATGATGGGGAGTACCGTTATATTTTTAAGTTTATCATTCTTTTTCTTTCAGCGTGTGAAAATGATGCGAGAACAGTTAGAGGGAAACGAATGTGAGTAATATTATGAAATAGAGCACTACGAAAAGAACGAATCTTTTTGTAGTGCTTTTTGTTTTTGTAAAAAATGTATGCGGTTTATATTGACAATGATAATCCTTATCAATTAAAGTAGAGTAGTAGTTAATGATTATCATTATCAGTTAGAGGTGGAAGAATGAAAAAATCTATTACGCTATTCACAGCGATTTTATCTATTTTTTTCTTGTTAATAGGTTGCAATGCAAAGGGAGACGAAAAAGCATCTGCAACAAAAACAGAAAAAGGAAAAGAGAAAATCGAAGTTACCGACCTATCAGGAAGAAAGGTAACATTCGATAAAGTGCCAGAGAGTTTTGCAACATTAAGTATGGGGGACATGAATATTATTCATGCTTTAGGCGGAAAAATAGTAGGTCGTCCGGATGCAAAAATAACTCTTCCAGAGGATTTAAAGAAAGTACAAGTAATCGGGAATGCACATCAACCGAATTTTGAGCAAATCGCTAGTTTAAAACCGGATGTACTTATTGCTAACAATGGGTTTCAAAAGAATGTTCCAACGGTTGAAGGACAAGGAACGAAAGTAATGATTTCTTCTGCGAATTCTGTACAAGATATTCAAAAGAATATTGAACTATATGGAACGATAATGAAGAAAGAAGATAAAGCAAAAGAACTTAATCAAAAAATTAATGATCAAATGAAGACATATGAGAAAAAGAGTGATGTGAAAGCACTGTTAGTATACGGAGCACCAGGTACTTATTTAGCAGCATTACCAACATCTTTATCAGGTAATATTTTAGAAAAAACAGGCGGAAAAAATATTGCAGCTGATTTTCCGGAAATGAAGGAATATCCGCAATATGCGCAGCTAAGTGTAGAACGTATTATTGAGGCAAATCCAGATGTGATTTATTTAATTACACATGGAGATCCAAATAGCGTTAAAAAAGCATTTGAAGGCGAAATGATGAAAAATGAAGCGTGGAAAAATTTAGATGCAGTAAAACAAAATCGTGTAGTTATTTTGCCACCAGACTTATTTGGATCAAATCCTGGAACAAAAGTTACAGAAGCAATGGACTTTATGTATAAAAGTATACAAGATGTAAGGAAATGATACGTATGGAAAGTAGTGAAGTAGTAAGGGAAAAGGAACATCCTTTTGCGAAAAAAAGATGGATAATAGCAGTTACTTTAGTTGTATTAACGATTCTAGGTCTTTTTTACGGTCTTTTCGCAGGAAGCCTATCCTTTTCTTTACGAGAAATTTTAACAGGGATACAAGATGAAGGTTCGACGGTTCATCGAATTGTATGGGACCTTCGTATACCGAGAGTGCTCGTTGGATTTATAGTAGGAACATGTTTAGCAGCATCTGGTGCACTGCTGCAAGGGGTTATGAGAAATCCTCTTGCAGACCCTGGTATTATCGGGGTTTCATCTGGAGCAGGCCTTGTAGCAATTGTAATTATGATTTTATTCCCTCAGCATATGGCATTTTTACCGCTCGGGGCGTTTATAGGAGCTTTCATAACGGCGATGGTCATTTATGCTTTATCATGGCAAAAAGGGGCGCCGCCTTCAAGGATTGTCTTAGTAGGTGTATCAATCAATGCATTAATTGGTGCAGCGACGTCAGCGTTAATGTTATTACATAGTGACAAAGTACAATCGGTGTTACCCTGGTTAGCAGGTGGCATTGGTGGTGTAAGTTGGGCACATTTAAACATGATTATTTATTATGCACTATTCGCTATTATATTAGCCTTCTTTGGTATAAAGCATATTCGAGTATTAATGCTTGGAGATGAAATGGCGAAATTATTAGGTCATAACGTGGAGAGAAGCCGGTTTTATTTAATAGTAGTAAGTACACTATTAGCTGGAATTGCAGTTAGTATTTCTGGTCTTATTGGATTTGTCGGTCTTGTTGTACCACATATGTTACGTTTATTAGTTGGAAATGACTATAAATATTTACTGCCATTATCATGCCTTGGCGGAGGGATATTACTTGTTTTCGCGGATGCGATAGCTCGAAGTTGGTTCGATCCAATTGAATTGCCTGTCGGTATTTTATTATCCTTCTTAGGCGGTCCGTTCTTCTTATATTTAATTCATAGAGGGGGGAAACAGCGTGATTTCCGTTAATAAAGTGTTTTACGCACATTCTGAAAGATTTCAAATGCAAAATATGAATGTACATATTAAAGCTGAAGAGGTCGTTAGTTTAATTGGACCGAATGGGTCGGGGAAATCTACTTTGCTTCGTTTAATGGCAAGACTACTTAAACAAAGCGAAGGGGATATCATTTTAGATGGAAAAAGTATTCATACGATGAAAAGTGCCGATGTAGCGAAGCAATTAGCGATGTTACCACAAATGCATGATCATCAATTAGATTTAACAGTGAAAGAATTAATCGAATTTGGAAGGGGACCTCATAAATCATGGAGAGGTCGCTTAAATAAAGACGATGAAGAAATTGTTGATTGGGCATTGTCTGTTACAAATCTTGAAGGGTATGAATATCGTCTTTTACAATCTTTATCAGGAGGAGAAAGACAACGTGCCTGGATTGCAATGACGCTAGCACAACGTACAAATGTCTTATTATTAGATGAGCCAACAACCTTTTTAGATATCGTTCATCAGTTGGAAGTAATGGAACTTGTGAAACGGTTAAACGAGGAGTTTGGCATGACAATTGTAATGGTTTTACATGATATTAACCAAGCGGCTCAATATAGTGATCGTTTACTCGTATTAAAGCGAGGGCAGCTTCAGTATGACGGTATACCAGAAGAAGTGTTATGTCATGAAATGTTTCAACGTGTGTTCGGCATAGAGGTAGATATTTTTCAAGGAAGTGACAAGCCATTTTTCACACCAAAACGAATTTCTAAAAAAGGAGGAGCAAGATGCGAACAGAAGAATGTATTACCACTGAGTTAGTAAGAGAATTTGTTATGGCAGCTCACGGAGATTTAGAAAAAGTACAAGAACTGTTGGCTGAATCGCCAAGCTTACTTCATGCCTCTTACAATTGGGGCGGATCAGATTGGGAAAGTGCGTTAGGAGCGGCGGCACATGTAGGTCGTAAAGATATTGCTCTCTATTTATTAGAAAAGGGTGCTCGAATGGACATTTTCGCGGCCGCGATGCTTGGAGAATTAGAAGTTGTACAAGCTATTTTAGTAGCACAACCAGAGGCATTGTGTGCATCGGGTCCACATGGTATTTCTCTTCTTCAACATGCACGAATGGGTGGAGAAAAAGCACAGCGTGTATTGGAGTACTTAACGGCGCTCTCTTAATGACCGCAAAGGTTCTTATGTGCGGTAAACTTTTCACTTTCATATAATTGAAAAGTTTACCGCCCGTTAGAACGGGATAAGTATCTAGTATATTTGAAAATCCTACACCCCCCTCAATTGTAGTTTTCTTTATGCTAGTTATGATATGGATGCAGTAGACAATATTTGTCTACTGCCTTTTTTAGATTCTTGAGGGATTGAATATTCTGTATTTTATTCTTGGTTCATTTATAATAGATAGTAACATTTAGTATACATACAAAACATGATCGTGTAGTTAAGTACAAATTCGCGGGAAGGAGCGCAGAGATGTTTCATACAGATCGTTTACAAATTCGCAAATATACAATGGATGATTTGCAGTTCTATGCTTCGCTATGGGGAAATGAGAAGGTAATGCGCTATATTGGAAATGGGACGTTAAAAACATATATGCAATGTAAAAAAAGTTTGGAGGAGTGGGTGATTCCTAGCTATAAAAACGGTTTTGGTTTATTTGTATTGATTGAAAAGGAAACGGGAATACGAATTGGTCATGCAGGGTTAGTAAAGCAGCAGATAGATGGAAAAGAAGAAATTGAAATTGGTTATTGGTTATTACCTCAGTATTGGGGAAAAGGGTATGCGAAAGAAGCTGCGGCAGCATTTCGAGACTATGGTTTCCAAGCGTTACGAATGAATAAATTAATTTCTCTTATTAATCCGGATCACCCCGCCTCAATCTTTGTTGCTAGAAAAACAGGGCTTAGTTATGAGAAAACAACTTCATTTCATGGGATGGACGTTCTTGTTTATTCCATTAAACGCGTTGGATGAAAAAAGGTAAATTGCATCTTTTGAAGAATGGTATATAAAAATAAAGGGGGGATTACATGTATATTTATCATAATGGCCTTATTATTCGTGAGGGAACGAATGGTGTGCCAGCATATGCAATTAAAACTTTATTCGAAGATGCTGGTTGGAGTAATGATAATATCCCTTCTTGGCAAATTGAAAAATTCACGATAGCATTTGAAAATTCAACATGGGCATTCACAATTTGGGATGAAGAAGAGATGATTGCGATGGTTAGAGTCATTTCTGATGGAATCATGATCGCGAACATAGTAAATTTAGTTGTGAAATGTGAATATAGAGGGAAGGGATTAGGTAAGAAACTTGTCGCTCTTTGTTTGCAAAAGTTGCCACATGGAGACTGGTTTGCACATACATCTGCGAATAATTTTGATTTTTATAGAAGTTGTGGTTTTGAGGTGAGAGAGTTATCGAGAAATGGAACATGTGCGTACTACGGGTATCAAGTAGCAAAAAAAGATGGGCACCGATAAAAGTAAGATAGTGTAGAAAAAGGATCGCTATTTTAATAATATAAACTGAACTGAGACTCATTTTATGGTAAAATAAAAGAAAATTCTGTTTATTAAACGGGGGATAAAAATGAATGTAAAAGTTGGGGATGTATTTAAATACGAAAGAAGATTTACTGAGGAAGAGGTTTTTGAATTTGCAAATATTACAGGAGATAAAGGTAGGCATCATATGGAATATGATGAAAAAGGACGTTTAATGGTTCATGGTTTATTAACTGCTAGTATTGGAACGAAAGTAGGAGAAGAATTACATTACATAGCAAGAGAATTAGTAAGTGAGTTTATTAGACCGGTTTTTACAGGAGATACGATCACTTGTGAATTAACTTTAACAAATATTGAACAGATGGAAGGATATAAAAAGGTTTCAATCGAGTCAGTTTATCGCAATCAACATGAAAAGACTGTACTAGTTGGGACAAGTTATGGCGTTATAAGGGGATAAAAAAGAAGCCTGATTTACAGGCTTCTTTTTTATTTAATAAACACGTTTTCGATTTTCTGCATGACTAGAGATGAGTAATAATGCAGTTTCTTCCCCTATATTACGAACGATATGAGGAACACATGCATTCCAGGAGAAAGAATCACCTTCTTCTACTATTGCAATATCTTCTCCATGTTGAACTTCTAGTTTTCCGCGTAATACAAGGTGACATTCTTCCCCTTCATGGGCATTTGGTATATTTTCTTTCGGAAACCCAGCAGGAATTTCCACGAGGTTTAGGCGGAGGCCACCTTGCTCTGCAACATGTTCAATTCTTTGTTCATCTTTTCCGTATACACTGTATTTACGCTCTACCTTTTTGACAACTTTCAACCGATCTTTTTGTTCTAATAATAAATAGGGAAGGGGAACGTTTAAAAAATTGGAGATTGTTTCTAAAGTTGAGATAGATGGTGATGTTTTATTATTTTCAACCTGACTCATAAATCCTTTAGAAAGACCTGTTCCCTCACAAATTTGTGCGATTGTTATGCCTCTACGTTGACGAATTTCACGTATTGCAGAACCAATATTCATAAAATCAAGCTCCTTTTTGTAAACAACTATTTGTATCATAGCAAAAAAAATATATTTTTTCCCAGTGAAAATGAATTGACGAATAAAAAAAATTAGTGTATGTTTTGTAATGTAAATAAAAGTTTTGTATAAGAAAACTATAAAGGAGAGAATGAAATGAATCAACATATCGGTAACTTAATTATTCGTATCGTGTTAGGGGTAACATTCTTTATGCACGGTTTAACAAAATTCCAATCGGGGATTGACAATATTGCAGGGTGGTTTACAAGCATTGGTTTACCAGGAGGTCTTGCATACGGTGTAGCAACAGCGGAAGTAGTTGGTGGTATATTGTTAATTCTAGGTTTAGGTGTAAGATATATTGGATTATTATTTGCACTTGTAATGGTTGGAGCAATTGTAAAAGTAAAATGGTCAGCTGGTTTATTAGGAGATGGAAAAAATCCTGGCTTCGAATTAGAACTTGCATTGTTAGCAATGGGTGCGTACTTATTTGTTGCGAAAGCAGACGGTTTTGTAGATAATTTCTTAAAAGAGAAAATGTCAAAGAAGAACTAAATTAAATGGGGGGCTAACAAGATGAGTTTTCAACTTCATCCCGATACAACACTTGATGTTGTTCATTTATATGTATCAAATATAAAGAAATCACTAGAGTTTTATACAGAAGTACTAAGTATGAAAGTACTAAAAGAAGATGAAATGGTCGTTACATTTGGGAATGAAAATAATGAACCACTCCTTATCATTGAAGAAAAGAAAGAAGCTTTACCAAAGCAAAGAGGGAGAACGGGGTTATATCATTACGCAATTTTACTACCAAGTAGACAGGATTTAGCGAATATTCTTCGTCATCTTGTAGAAATGGTATATCCACTGCACGGCGGAGCCGACCATTACTTTAGTGAGGCCCTTTATTTAGCTGATCCAGATGGAAACGGGATTGAAATTTATCATGATCGCCAAAAAGAAGTTTGGCGTGATGAGAATGGAGAACTACCATTTGTTAGTAACCCGTTAGCTGGTGAAGAATTATTGCAGCAAGGAATTGCGTGGAATGGTTTTCCAGCTGGTACTGTGATGGGGCATATTCATTTCCATGTAGCTGATTTGGAAGAAGCGAAACGTTTCTATGTGGATGGTCTTGGTTTTGAAGTAACAATCCCAGCTCGTAATGGCGCGTTGTTCGTATCGGCAGGTGGCTATCATCACCATATCGGTTTAAATACGTGGCAAGGTGAAGGAATACCGCCGCAAATGCCAAATTCTGTTGGCTTGAAATATTTCACAATTGTACTAGCAGATGAAAAACAAAAAGAGCAAGTATGTGAAAGCTTAAAAAATATTGGCAAGATTGCTACGTACAAAGATGGAATATTACAAGCCCAGGATCCATTTGGACATTGTATCCATTTCAAAATTAAAGGAGAAGCCTAAAAAAGGCTTCTCTTTTTTTACTTTCTTATAATTGCTTTTTCGTTTCGTAAAAATAGTTCATCAAACTGCTTTGCAAGCTCAAAATCTAGTTTCGTTAAACCTTTTGCATTCCAAGATGACAAAGTAATAATGACTGCTTTATACTGGATAAGGATAAATGGATGGTGATTACGTTCTTCTGATAGTTTGGCGGCTTCAGAGACAAATTCGACTCCTTTTAAGTAGTCGGAAAACATATATTTTCGTTCAATCCATTTTTCATCTTTTATCATCCATTTATCCACCTTTAATAATTCCCCTTGAACTTCTTCTTCAGTTAATCGTAGCATCATTTTTCACATCCTTTACATGCAGTAGTGCAAGACCATTGTTAATAAGGCGTGTTACAGCTTCGTCAGTTGTGAAAGTAGAAAGTTGTTGTAATAATGCTGCTGATGTTTCGTGTCCTTTGTTATGCTCTAAAAGTAATTCTAATATTTCAAGGCGAAGCAGCCATTCTTTCGGATAAAATTTATTTAATACCTCTTGAATTGCTACTAATTGATCGACATGTGCGTCGTGTAAAATACCTCCACCTCGAATATCACGAACTGTTTGATACATACGATCCAGCTCAGTTAATGCAAGAGGTGCTGGAGTTTCCTCTGTTTCTTCATCAATTGGGAAAAATGATGCTGCATCTGCTGCTCCTGGGAATACTGAAATGATTTGTGAGCCAACAGCCATATCAAATGCGCCCCATGAAGCATCAAATAATACGCGGGCGTTATAAGTAACTGTGCAATCGATAAAGGAAATAAGAGCAATTTTCTTATCATTTTTTATAATATCTGTTACTTTTCCTTTTACATGAATACCACTTGCAAAAGTAAACTCAGCAATATTTCCAATTGTAATTCCTAATGATTGTAGTTGTTCATCTGTACAATTTTCTAATGCAATATTTTCAGTGAGTAATCCAATTGGTGTTCCAAAGCCGTCACTGTGTACAGAGGTAGAATGATTCGCTAGTTGTTTATTATGAATTGCTAATGCAGTTGGCGAATTTGTTCGCATGTAAATCACTTTACCTGCATCGTTTTCAATTGTCTCGCTGAATGTACCTGTAATCTGTAATCCACTAGTTAGTTCCGCAGTTGCATAGTTTTCAGAGCGAATCGCTTTTTCTAAACCTTCTTTTCCACCAGTTTTAAAGGCCATTGTTTCAGAAAACTTTTCAAGTGCTTCGGTTAATTCTTCAAATGATTCACAAACAAATAGTTGTGGTTGCATTTTTGTTACGTCATAAGTTGTACCTGTACATGCCTCGATAGAGAATGGAACCTTTTCTACAGCGTCTGTTAAGCAATGTTTGCTTTCGCCAACAGAAGAAAGGAGACCAGCACCATATATTTTTGGAGCATCTATATTTCCGATTAACCCATATTCTACTGTCCACCAGAAAAGACGTGAAATTTGTTCAGCTTCTGATAAACCAGAAACTAATTTTTGTTTTTCAATTACAGTATTTTCAGCAGCGGCAACTTCGTCAGGAGTAGAAGTAGGGCTTTCTTTTACGATTGTTAATGTACGAACAGCTTCAAAAGCATCATGTTCTTCTTTTGTAGAGAAAGCTTTCGCACCAATTTGTCCAAAGCGTTTCACATACTTCGCATATGTAGGATCCAGTAAAATAGGTGCGTGTCCTGCTGCTTCGTGTACGATATCTGGAGCTGGTGTATACTCGATATTTTCTACTTTGCGAATATCTGTTGCGATTGGTAGTAATCCGTGTCCTTGGAAATCAAAGAATGCTACGCCGGGAATAAGTCCATCAATTGTTACAGCTCCCCATCCGCTTGGTGCTAAACAGTCATTCATTTCTTCTACCTTTGGAATTGCATCTATATTTATACCAGATGATTGTAGTCCGTTCACATAGGCTGGATGAGCAACGTCTTTTAAGAAACTATGATTTTGTCTCATAATGTAACGCCAAACAGCGTGATTCACCGGTGTATATTGATCATAATGCTGCGTGGATACGAATGGTTTTAAATGCGATGGAATTTCTGTTTTCTTTGTCATTTAGACATCCTCCTTGTTTTCTATAAAGTTGAATATTGGTTGGGTATAGCTGGAACCACCACCTTTCAAAATTGTAAGCGCTTATAAAATTTTATCATAAGATTCGGAATTATTTAACATTTGTTTCTGTGAGAAATAGAAAAAGCCCCTATCGGAAAATCCGATAGGGGCGAAAGAATCGCGGTACCACCCTATTTGTAAGTGAAAACATACTTACATCTCAATTAATGATAACGGAAAAACTCCGTCTTTTCCTTCATGCGTACAAGCACTACGAAAAAGAAGCTCCAGAATTGTAATTCATACTTATATATGTGCTAATTTCCACCGACCATTAGCTCTCTGTAACAGGGATATAAGATATTACTGCGATTCTTTCAACGCGTATATATGAAATTGTGCAAAGGGACGGACGCAAAAAAGCCCCTATCGGAAAATCCGATAGGGACGATAAAAATCGCGGTACCACCCTAATTGTAAACAGAAAAATTGTTTACCACTCACTTTAAGATAACGGAAAGATCCGTCTTTCTCTTCATGCATTATGTGCACTACGGGAAAGAAGCTCCAGAATTGTAATTCACGCTTGTATATGTACTGATTCGCACCAACCATCAGTTCTCTGAGACAGGGATATAAGTCGCTACTAGTATTCCTTCAAAGCCGATATATAATTCGTTCAACTAAACTATGTTTCGTATTATAAAACTATTTTTAAAAGATTGTCAACAATAATTTTATCCCGCTATTTGTGGGCAGTAAAACTTCTACCTCAAAATTCGGCCGGAGCAAAGAAGTTAGATGGAAGCTTTACTGTCCGTAAACGTCCGATTGGTGAGGGCTGATTAAAGTTTTACTTCATTTCACTTCTAAGTCAACATTTAAATTAGATGTATTTCCAGCTGCATCAGTTGCTACAATATGAATAGTATTTTTTCCTTGTTGTAATTGGTTACGATCGAAATAAATATCATAACTTTTCTCCCAAGGATTCAAGAACGCACTTTCCCACATACCATTTCCATTAATTTCATATTGCATTCTCACTGGAATACCAGGTGCAACCCAACCAGATTCTGTCATCCAATCTAGTAGGATATCGTCAACTTTTCCTCTAATTACGAGATTTTCTTGATCAACTTCATGTGTTAATTTCGGTGCAGTTCGGTCAATAAATACAGCCGCTGTTTGTTTCGTTTCTCCGCCTGAATTAGAAGCAACAGCTTCAATTTGATATAGACCATCCGCTAGTGGTGATCCATCTATTTTTGTACCATTCCATTTGAAAGGTTTATAACCTGCTGTTTCATTTTTTCCTTGATAAATCATTCCTTGGTATGTCACACGTTCTTTTGTAACTAAGTTAGCGTGTAACGTTACATCTTCGACTGGAGCAACTAAATAGTAGTTGATGAGATTATCATCTAATATGTTATCGCCGTTTGGACTAAAAGTAGAATTAATAATTTCGAGACCGTCGATACGTTTATAATCTTTAGGGTCGATACTAAATGTAAATGGAATACGCATTTCTTCAGTTTTCCCTTGCTCTTTTACATACAGATTCCCAGTATACACACCTTGTGGTAGTGAGCTATCGACAGTGATAGTAAATGGCTTTTCCGTATTACTATTTGGCTGTGCGCTAATCGATGAAGGAACAGAAGTTTTTACTTTTGTTTTTGTGTTTGCATCTAGTAATTCTACACGAGTTGAAAAGCTTTTCTTTTTACTAGAAAGATTTTGTAACGTAATATTTTGTGTTAGTTTCACTTTGCCGCTATTCGGTTTAATAAGACCGAAACTTACATTGTTCGGTTTCACTAACGCATCCGTTTGAGCTGCTTTCGGAATGTTAATTAAACCTGATCCTTGTGCCATAACAGGATATGTATTTTCATTGACATCCTTTAATGTTTTTGCAGTGTTGGCAAGAGCAGATTTCAATTGTTCTGTCGTCCAATCAGGATGCATTTGACGTAGTAAGGCAACGGCTCCTGCTACTTGTGGCGCAGCCATACTTGTTCCGTTGTGAGATTCATAGCCACCCCTTGGTACCGTACTAGTAATTTGTACGCCAGGTGCAACAACATCAGGTTTTATGAGCCAACTTCCTTGTGATGGTCCTCTGGAACTAAAGTTACCAATAAGTTCTGTTTTGTTCGGTTGTCCAATTTTTATATTTTTCTTTCTTTTTGTAATTAAATTTTTCAACTCTTCACCATTTGTATTTGATAGTTGCATAACTGGAAGAGCTATCTCTTCACGGCCAAAATATTCAGGCATAATATTAATTTCTTTTTCATTAGAAATTAGTAGCACCCCGATAGCTCCAGCTTGTTTCGCTTGTTCTGCTTTTACTAACGTGCTCGAAGTTCCTTGTAAAACGAGGGCAAACTTCCCTTTCACATCTTGTTTAGCGTAATCGCTTGAATTACCGTAGCCAACATAGACAAGCTGAGCATCGTTTTCTACTTGGAAATCTGCTTTTGATAACGGTAATCCTTGGTAAGATTTATTAGAACCAGCTACTTGGAATGTTGGGAATGGAATAGAAACAGTCGATGCGCCAACAGAGATGACACTACTTGCGTTACCAGGAGCATCAACAGACCAAGGTTTTGGTCCATCATTTCCATTTGAAACAACTGCAGTAACACCAAGCTTTGCTGCGCGTTCTAACGTCATTGTTACAGGTTGATCAGGGACATTCAAATCTTGACCGAGAGATAAATTTAAAACGTCAGCACCATCTTGAATAGCGCGCTCAATACCTTGGATAATATCATCGGTCGTACCAGTTCCACCATCGTTCATGACACGGTAAGCGAGTATAGAAGCATTCGGAGCAACGCCTTTAATTTTTCCGTTACCAGCAATAATACCAGCTACATGAGTACCGTGTACGTTACCATCCATCGGATCGTTATCCTCATCGACTGTATCGTATCCACCGATATAGTTTGCTTGTAAGTCGGGGTGTGTATAGTCTACGCCAGAATCAATAATAGCGACTTTCATACCTTTTCCATCAAGCGGTTTGCCAGATGGATCTTTTAAATTCCATGCTTCAGGTGCACCGATTGTCGGTCCGCCAATATTTGGCGCTTCTTCTTTAGTAGCGCTTTTTGCTGTTTCATGCAATTTATATGTTAAGTTCGGATAAACAGCTTTTACTTCGGGTAAAGAAGCTAAAGCAGCAATTTGATCTCCTGGGATAGAAATAGAGAATCCAGAAAATAACGTGCTATATGTTTCTTTTATCTTTGCTTTTGGTGCTTTTTCTTTAATTTTCTTTGTTGTATCCTCTTGCGCCTTTTTTAGTAGTGCATGGTATGATTGCACACTTCCATTTTTTAAATCTGGAGCATGCTGAATGTTACTTTGTGAAGCGAGCGGAGCATGATGCAATTCTACAATGACTGAAATTTCTTTTGATGTTTTTGTTTCAACATTTTGCGCGATTTTGTTTTCTCCCCATTGCTCAATATTCGCTTTTAACTGTGGACTAAATTGCTTCTCCTTTTGCAGCGATTCAGCATGCGCGCTTAAAGCTCCAAAACTAGAAAAGACAAGCGCCATACTTAATAGTGCAGATGTAGTTTTTTTCATTGAAACTCCCCCTAATAAAAAGTGACAATATTCCGAAAAGTTATCTTACATTTTTGTTCTGAAATATAAAATCGAATGTTGGCTAAACTATACTTTCGACATAATTCATACCAATCCTCTTTGAATTAAAAAAATTTGGGAAATTTTTTGGGATTATGTCGAATGGCTCATACACAGCGGGGGAAGCCCATCCTCCACTGTGCATAAATCCACAACAATTGTGCAGTAACTGCCAATCAATGCGGAGTGAAATTCGCATATAGTAAGTGGAATATGAGGAATGCTATAAGAAAATGGAGGGACGTATGAAAAAAATTATCGTGAGTAGTAGTGTGGTTTTGTTTATTTTTTTATCTTCAATGTTTAGTACTCGTGCGGAACATAATGGGGTGAAGGTTGCTTTTATTCGTCATCATGATCTTTGGGTTAAAATTGATGGAAAAGAAAAACAAATAACAAAAGGCGAGTACATAACAGGGCCGAAATGGTCTCATGATGGAGAATGGATTTCTTATGCTAAAGGAAAGAAGCAAAACACCTTGGAGTTGTGCCGACTGGAAGATGGAAAAAAAGTTAGGCCATTGCAATCTGAGGTATCGAATTATCAATGGTCACCGAAAGAGAATATAATTGCATTTGTATTTGCAAATACATTAAATACGTTTGATGTCAAAAATAAGAATACAGATTTTGAAAATGTGTCAGCTGGTGTAGGTGATTATGCATGGTACCCTGATGGAAAGAAGTTTCTTGTATCTTCTGAAGCACACTTACTTCCAACAGGATGGACAGGAGCTCAGCTATATGAAGTGCAAATAGATGCACATATGAATCCTCACAAAATGAAGCATTTGTATGCATTACCAAATGAACATGATGATTTTCTAGCGCTAGTTGCAAGTGGGTTTGAGTGGTCACCGGATCAAAGGTGGATTTCATTTTTAGCGGTACCGACAGCTTCGTGGTCAGCTGATAGTAATACGCTTTGCTTAGTTCGAGCAGATGGCAGTCGCTTTGAAAAGGTAGATCAAATGTTATTAAACACACAATGGTTCAAATGGGCGCCATCCAAGAATATTTTAGCTTATATTGAAGGAAGCGGAAGAGTTGCGTTAGAGAATAAACATTTAAAAGTAAAAGAGCTGCCGGCACTTCAGCAGAACACCTTTACGCCGAAAGGATATGTCGATTGGGATTTTGTATGGAAGAACGATAAAGTAATGATCGTTTCACGAGCAAAAGAGGCAGGGATAGAAACTCCGCCAGAAAAAAGGCCACTGCCATCCTTATATGAGATCGATAGTACAAGCGACGAACAACATCAAATCACAAAGCCACCCCATAAGCAAGGTGACTATCATCCCATCTTTATGAAGAAGAACAATCAATTAATATGGATACGTTCAGACCGTAAGAAAGCCAATGTATGGCTTTCCAGTAGTGATGGAAAACAGGAAAAGAAGTGGATTGAAAATATAGATGTACCAGAATGGTATTATGAGAAATGGAACTGGGAAAATGTCATCTCGGTAAAAGAAGAATAAAAAACCTGCCTAAAAGATAATTTTAGGCAGGTTTTTTATTGTTATTTATGTGTTTTATTTGGCTTTTTTTTCGCGGGGTTTCCGTTTCCTTGACGCTTTCTATTTTGTTCATCTTTTGCTTGTTTTTCATGTAGTGTATCTAAAAAGTCATTCGAGTTACTCATTTTTATATCGCTCCTTTCATTTCGTCCTAATTACTATAACCATTTAGGAGGATAATCATGAGATAAAAGTTAAGCGCTTAATTTTCTTCGATAGTATACGTAAAATATGCCATACGTAATAAATAGCATAAGTAAAACTTGTAACTCTACATTTTCTTTTAAAATAGTTGCGACAGAAGATGGTAAGTAAGGTGATGTATTACTCGTTCCTAAACCTAACCATTTGTTTAAGAGGTTAATGATACAAAACATGAAAACACCAGACCAGCTTGCAATAATTGCTTTCTGTTTAATTTTTGTTTCACGTTCATCATCTGTAATCCAAGGATTAGCGGTTTTATCACTATTAAAAAATCCATTTATGTATCCCCATATGATCATTCCGATAAAGGCGATAATCCATTTCATATTTGTGATTCCCCTCTCTCTTGTAAAAAGTATTTTACATATTATAATTGTAATGTTTTTCAATTAATTGTGTCAAATGTTTTTTACATACCAGTTTTTCATATAGCAGGAATAAAGAATGAGGTAGGGAAGAAATATGTAAGAGGATTTCATAGAGAGAGGAGGCTGGATATGAAGCTTGTCTTTGTTCGGCACGGAGAAGGTGAACATACAAAGGATTTGCCGTCAAGTTTACAAGTGCTTCATCCGCCATTAACGGATGAGGGAAAGAATCAGGCTAAATTACTTCAATGCAATGTGCCATTACAAGAAACGGATATATTAATTGTTAGTCCTACACGTAGAACTTTACAAACAGCGGCAATATGGAGTGCGAAAGTAGCTTGTCAAAAAATCGTCCACCCATATGTATCCCCACGTATTTTTCCTTATCGAGAAGGAGCGAAAACATTACCATGTGATGACATAGTAGATCAGGAAATGATAGCAAATTTATTTCCACATTTTTCGATAGAGAAAAGTACAAATAAGCAGTTATGGACGGAAGGTATAAATACTATTTCAGAGAATCGTTTTCAGCAAATAGTAGATGAATTTCTTCTTTGGTGCTATGAGCTAGGCGCTGAAAAAATTTGCATTGTATCTCACGACGGGACAATTACAGCGTATAGGCAATATGTACAGAAAGTCGTTTTAACTAGATCTGATTTTTTGCAAGAAACGGGTATATATGAAATGGATGTATCTTTTAAAAGTCTGATTGATGAGATCTAATGATAGGATGGAGGGTGTATGTTGAATGTTGCATTAGTAGTTGGTTTTAATTCGGATTTAGAGGCGCAATCAATCCGAGCATTGCTTGAATATTTTGGGGCAAAAGTTGTAACATACTGGATTGGTAGACCGAGAGAGTTCATTAATATTCTTTCTGGAAAGGGTTTATATAATGATATCAATTATGTTATTTTTTGCTTTCATGGTGAGGAAGGAAAGTTTGTCATGGAAGAGTTAGGTGAAGATATATATGAACAAGATGAACCGAGGGGATACTTTGGTGCAGCAGAAATTTATAAATATGCAAAATTGCATAATACACATATTGTAAATAGCGGGTGTACGTTAGGGGAGCAAAATCTAGCAGAATCTTTTTTACGCAGTGGGGCGAAATCGTATATTGGATCGATAGATTATGTAGATGGAAATGCAGCACTTATGTTTACTATACGCTTATTTTACGGGGTTATTAACCATGAAAAAACGTTAGAAGAAGCGAGGTTAATTGATGAGGAGACACATACATTTCGATTCTATAACTAGTGTGAAACATGTTTATTCTATATTCGAATAAACGTGTTTCACATTTAACTCACATTTTTTTTGCATTTTTTTCAATGAAAATGATTATCACCTGTGGTATGATATGTTCAAGTTTTTACAGGTAATAGAAGTTACTATATATTAGTATTTAATGTTTTTTTATGTATGTCACAAATTATTCATGATTAACATTTTAAAAATAAGTAACTAATGATATTATATTATCTGTAACTAACTTAATTACAACTTTAGGAGGAAGATATGGTTATTCAATTTTTAAGAGAAAACAAAGCAGTTTCTTTTGTGTTGGCAGTAATTCGAGTGTATCTTGGTTACACATGGTTAATGGCTGGAATCGGTAAACTACAAGGAAAAGGGTTCGATGCAACTGGTTATTTACAAGGTGCAATTGAAAAATCTAAAGGAGCACAACCGGCTGTGCAATCTTGGTGGGCATCATTTTTACAAGACTTCGCAATTCCAAACGTTGATCTATTTAATACACTTGTAACGTGGGGAGAAATTTTAGTCGGAATTGGTTTAATTGTAGGCTGTTTAACAAAAACAGCGGTCTTTTTCGGTCTTGTAATGAACTTTTCCTATATGTTTAGTGGGTCAATTGGTGTAAACCCTGAAATGGTTATCCTATCAATGTTTGTCCTAGTCTCTGGTATGAACGCTGGTAAATTTGGAATAGATGGTTTCGTTATTCCGAAAGTATTAGGATCAAAAACTCAAAAACGCCAAAAGCAAGCTGCTTAATATATGAAAGCGGGTATCTCAAAATGAGATACCCGCTTATGTTATTTTTCAACTTTATTGTTCTTAAAGAAGTCTTTTACATACCCTACAAATTCTTGTGGCTCTTGACGAAATGGTGCATGATAACCTTTTTCGATAATATGGAAAGTACTATTTTTTAAGAATTGATGATACGTTTCTCCTTCTTTCCAAGAAACGCTACTATCATTTCTTCCCCATATAATTAAGGTTGGTTGTTTAATTTCATTTGCATTGATTTGAAGACGTCTAGGCCATAATTTCATTTTATTGTAATGCTCTTCATCATTACGCTTGGATTTAACTTTGTTTTCATCATAATCTGCAATAGTAGAAACGGTATTTAAATCAGTCGATAACTGTGGTTTTGGTGAACCTTGTTTATTAACGAATGTATGAGGGCCGCCTGTAGCATCAGTTAAAATAAGGTGGGTAACGGCTTCAGGATATAAATAGGTTAAATTAAGAGAAATTTCTCCGCCCATTGAGTGTCCTAGTGTTGCAAACGAATCATAACCTAGTTTTTTCATTAGTTTATAATACAAATTTGCATGGGTAGGGAAAGAGTAGTAAAAATCCATTGGCTTAGATGAGCGCCCGAATCCTAAAGCATCTACAGAAATAATTGTATGATCTTTTGCTAAGTCTGAGTAAATCTTTTGAAAACCATCTGATGATCCTCCAAATCCATGGATCATAAGTAAAGGTGGTTTTTCATTACCAATCTTTTTAAAGTAAATGGTTTGACCATCTATTTCTACCATTTTTTCCTCGGTAGCTAGTTTCGCTGTAAGTGTATTTTTAACTTGTTTTACTTGTTCTACTGGCTTTTCTGCTGCACTACATCCTACTAAAAGTGTAAGAGTAAGACAACCTACCATAAAATAGCTAAATCGCTTCAATTAGGTGTCCCCTTTCTAACATAACGCTGTGTCTATCATAGCAAATAGCATATTACGATTTCCAGGAAGTTGGCTACCATTTTTCATCATAAGAGGTGAAAGAAGCGTTTCTTGGAAATTTTCTGTTTGAAGAAATTTACGAAATGAAAATTGTGAATGTGGGACATCGATCCTTACTGTGCCATTCCAACACTCGCAGATTTTCTTGAATAATTGAATAGCATCCTTCTCTTGCTTTGCGATAAGTGGATTGACGCATAATATATTTCCTTTTTGTATACATAAGGAAAAAGCTTCTATACAGTTATTTCTCTCAATTTTAAAAGAGTGGCTAGTTCTTGGTAATAGCGATGAGTAAAGTAAGGAACGATTAGCACCAGTTGTAATTTGATCGAGAGAAATAAGTGAGACAAGATCTTGTTCTTTCACTTGTTGCGTATGAGTGATATGTGTTTTAGTAGTTTGTTTCTCAAAACGATGAATCGTTGTTACTGTTTTAAATCCGCATGATGTATAAAGAGGCTCGCCAGCTTTTGTTGCAAGAAGTGCAATTGGTTGTTTTGGGAGAGTGTGTTCTAAGCAACGATTTAGCAAAATACGCCCGATGCCTCGGCCTTGAAAATTAGGATGAACGATTAACATGCCAATAGTAGAAAAACTATCTTTAAAAGGAAATACTCCTCCAGCTGCAATCAGTTTATTTTCATGCATATAACCAATAAGTGTGCCGAGAGAAAGATACATTTCGAATTGCTTTTTCATAAATGCTTTATCTTGTAACCATCCAATAGCTTTGCAAAGGTCGAGTAAATCAAAAATAAAAGATTCATCTAGCTTTATTGTTTTCATAAATACTCCCCACATTTCTATTAATTTTCATAAAAGTAGATTGAAAATGTTAAATAAGAGATTTACGTTAAATGAAATCCAACTTGTTTATATTTGGATTGTAAAGGCGAAGAATGTTGATACGAACAGACAAACTTATACAAATTATAACTTATATTTACATAAGTTAACAAAAAATTTACATATAACTAATTTTCTCTTAATAGTCTTCTATTAAATTTGATAGTGGGAAATGAATAACCTAATTAGGGGGACAATATAGTGAAAAAGTTTGTAAAAAAAGCATGGCCATTTGCAGTTGTGGCGTCGTTAGCTGTTACTTCGGTAGCAACATGGAATTTTACTCGTTCTAGTGAGGTTAATGCAGATGAGAGCGGAAGCAATGCAAAGATTAAAAATGTCATTGTATTAATTGGGGATGGTATGGGACCTTCATACATGACGGCTCATCGTTATATGAAAGATAATCCAAAAACATTCGAGATGGAATCTACAGAGTTTGATAAGCATCTTGTAGGAACACAAAAAACATATCCGGAAGATGAACATGAAAATATTACAGACTCTGCATCAGCAGCAACAGCTATGTCAGCGGGAATTAAAACATATAATGCGGCAATTGCAGTTGATAATGATAAAGCAGAAGTGAAAACTGTTCTTGAACAAGCGAAAGAAAAAGGGAAATCAACAGGATTAGTTGCTACTTCTGAAATTACACATGCAACACCAGCTGCTTTCGGTGCGCATGACATTAGTCGTAAAAATATGGATGCAATTGCAAATGATTATTTTGATGAAAAAATTAAAGGGAAGCATAAAGTAGATGTTATGCTTGGCGGCGGCGTAAAAAACTTTGTTAGAAAAGATCGTAATCTTACAGAGGAGTTTAAGAAATCTGGTTATAGCTACGTAACAGATCGAGATCAATTGTTAAATGATAAAAACGATCAAATTTTAGGTTTATTTGCACCAGGCGGTTTAGATAAAATGATTGACCGTAATGAGAAGACACCTTCATTAGAAGAAATGACAAATGCAGCAATTGAGCGTTTGAACAAAAATAAAAATGGTTTCTTCTTAATGGTTGAAGGAAGTCAAATCGACTGGGCTGGACACGATAATGATATCGTAGGTGCAATGAGTGAAATGGAAGACTTTGAAAAAGCATTTAAAGCAGCGATTGAGTTTGCGAAAAAAGATAAAAATACGTTAGTCGTTGCAACGGCAGACCACGCTACTGGCGGATTATCTTTAGGTGTGAATGGTGAGTATAACTTTAAAGTAGATCCAATTAAAGCTGCAAAACGCACACCAGACTTCATGGCAAATGAGATTGCAAAAGGTGCAAATGTAGAAGAGACATTGAAAAAATATATTGATTTACAATTAACACCAGAAGAAATTAAAGCGGTAAATGATATTGCTCCTTCAAAAGATGTAACAAAGATTGATAATGCGATTGAGGATATTTTCAATAAGCGTTCGGTTACAGGATGGACGACAGGTGGACATACGGGGGAAGATGTAAACGTATATGCATTTGGCCCTGGTAAATACTTGTTCTCTGGCGTTCAAGAGAATACAAATATCGCTAAACGTGTCTTTGATATTGTTGGCGGTGGCGATCCGAATAAAGGAAGACGCTAATTATCAAGAAAAGTGAGGCGAAATGCCTCACTTTTCTTTTTAGGAGATGGGAAAGATGAGGGCTTTTTTCAGAGGGATAGGATCCCTTCTAATAGGTGTAGTATTGCTAGTTGGATGTCAATCCAAGGAGAATCATATAGAACAAAAATCTACTACTAAAAAAATTGAGGAGAAGGTACAAATAACGAAAGAAGAAGAGAAATCGATTCAAGATGTTATGGAGAAATTTGTACGGACGACAAATGAAAAAAATCTTGCTGAACATATGGAGTTATTCTCAAAGAAGATGCCTAGTGCTGAAGATTTAAAAACACAAAAAGAAGCCGCTTTTCAAAAGGGAAATAAGAAAATTGAATTGGAACATATAGACATGAACGCTAGTAAAGCAGGGTATGTTGTAGTTGAAACAAAGGAAAAGGAAATAGAGGGAGAGGTCACTCTTCAGAAGAAAGTACAGTATGCACTTGGAAAAGAAGAGGATGGCTGGAAAATTGAAGAAGTTCGCACGATAGGGAAAAAATAACGTGAACCTTTAATCGGAGAGCCTTACTGCCCGTAAATAGCGAAAAAAAAAAGGTTCTCATTGGAGAGAACCTTTTTTTATAGTGGTAACAGAATTTGATTTGAACATGCTTCGATATCATCAATATCTTGGCGAATTGTTGCCATTTTATTATCAAGATCTTCAGCTTTCATTGCTGCATCATGTAGTTCATCTTTTAAATACTCAGGTATTTTCCCCTCATATTTATAATAAAGTTTATGTTCTAAACTCGCCCAAAAGTCCATAGCAAGTGTACGTAACTGGATTTCTGCAAATACATCTTTTGTACCAGAATTCAGTGATAAAGGATACTTAATGATCATGTGTAAACTTTTATATCCGTTTCCCTTTGGATTAGCGATATAATCTTTTACTTCTATGATTTCCATATCCTCACGCTTTTGAATGACTTCTTTTAAATGATAAATATCTTCTACGAAGCAACATGTAATACGAATGCCGATGATATCTTGTAAATGCGTTTGCGCATTCTCAACTGTCGGTAATAAATTTTTACGCTCAAGCTTTTTAATAATACTTTCAGGTTGTTTTAATCTTGTTTTTATATGTTCAAACGGGTTGTAATCCTCTAAAAATTGAGCTTCCCGGTTCATAATTTCAAATTTAGTTTTTAACTCTTCTAAAGCAAATGTATACGGTAGTACAAAAGCTTTCCAGTAGTTAACTGTTGATTGATTATATTCCATTTATATACACACCTTTTCCTATTTACAAGTGAGGTTGTTATTATACTAAATACCAAAGCATATAAGCGCAAGCAGCAAATGATGAGATCATAAAACGATATTTAGTTTTCATACTTTCAACTCCTTTCGAGTAAGATTCTATATGAATAAACGTGATTGTTAATAAATTCACTATGTACAATTCTTATAGTAATAGATTCGTGTGAATTTCGTATGAACTAATTGTTTCAGATTTTTGTCTTTTTTTTGTAAATCATCATTATTATCCATAATTTAAAGTGTTTTCATTTGATTTATTCGATTGTATGAATTAATGTATATTTGAATTTATGGTTATTAAGGAGGCTATACGGTGAACTTTGAAGAATTAGCAGTTGCCAGACGTTCCGCAATGAAATTTGAACAAGGAATAGAAATCCCTAATGAGGATTTTAAAAAAATATTTGAGCTAACAAAGCTTTCGCCATCTTGTTACAATTTGCAGCATACACATTATGTTGTAATTCGTGATCAAGAGCGAAAAGAAAGATTAAAAGAGCTAGCTTTCAGACAATATAAAGTATCGAGTGCATCTGCGGTAATACTTGTTTGTGGTGATAAGAGAGCATATCAAAATGTCGAAAATATTTATTTCGGTATGAAGGTTTTAAAGATGATTGATGAATGTGAATATAAAGATACAATTAAGCAAACGAAAGGGCTATATGAAGGAAAAGGAGAACGCTTCATGGAAGAGGAAGCGATTAGAAATGCATCGTTAAGTGCGATGACTTTTATGTATGCAGCTAAATATTACGGCTATGATACGTGCCCAATGATCGGTTTCGATGAAAAAGCAGTGCAAAGTGAATTAAATATGCCGGAGCATGTAGTACCTGTTTTAATGATTACGATAGGAAAAAGCGATACTACTAAAATTCGCCCACGGGGATATCGAAAGCCGATTAGTGAGTTTGTTACATATGAAACATTTTAAAAAAAGGTATAGCTTACTTAAACAAAAGGGTTCTATTTAGATCCCTTTTGTTTTGTAATTGACAAATAGAATAAAGTTATATAACATATAAATCGTAATCATTACGTTTTAGTTTGCGATCTTTGAAAGAAAGGAGAATTGCATATGCGTGTAAATATTACATTAGCTTGTACGGAGTGCGGTGATCGTAATTATATTTCTAAAAAAAATAAACGAAACAATCCAGAGCGCATCGAACTAAAAAAATATTGTCCACGATTAAAGCGAGTAACGCTACATCGTGAGACGAAGTAGAAGACTAGAGATATCTCTAGTCTTTTTTGTTTATAGCCATTTAGTTTTATTTGTTATAATTACCTTAAATTGTAATGAAGGAGAGGTATGATGAATCAAAAAGATAAAGAAAGAAAAGAGCAAGTGGCTCATATGATTGATATTCCAGATGATTATAGGCTTGTCGTAGATGATCAAGAAGGTGTGGATGACCCATATCATCTATTATGGTGGGAACATAAAGACGATGAGGAGAGAACGATACAAATTACCCTGAATAGACATACTGGTAATTTAATCGAATTTAGTATAGATGATAAAAAATATTTTTCGAGTGGTAAGGAAGCGATAGGAGAGAATAAAGCAAGAGAGATTGCAAATGCATTCTTAAAAAAATATACAAATGAATGAATTCTTTAAAAAGCATTTACCGATGTTGAAATATAATAATTTAGTTAGCGTTACAATTGATAAATTAACCAATGAATTAACTAGTTTTATAAAACTGACAGATGATAAAGAAGTAAAGCAAATACTGTCTAGAGAGGAATGTTTACAAAAAGCACTTCAATTTTTAGAACGAGTTATTCCAGATATCACACAATATCTGCGTCTTTGGGAGGAACGTGAAGAAGCAGAAGATGGGATTGAAAGATTTATCTTTTCTGTATATATCAATGATATTCCGGCAGAGTATAACCAATTTATGGTCAACATCAATACAGAAAATGGTGCTGTGATGCACTACTCTGGAGAGTCTAGCAACTTTATAAAAGAATTGCTTACATATGAAACAACACCAAAAGTAACAAAAGAAAAAGTATTACAAATATACAAAGAGGCCATCCGAGTTAATTTAGAATGGGACATAGATAATGATGCAGAAGAAACAGTATATAAATTATTATATAAACAAACAACAGATGAAAATCATAAAGAACCCTCTGGCTGTAGTCGAGAAATTCGTTATATTGATGCGCATACCGGGGAGAAAATTTGGAGTGAGTATTAGTAAAAGCCAATCGATACGTATCGATTGGCTTTTACTATGTTCTTAGAATCATTTATTAATTGCCGTTAAGTGGTTGAAGAATACCATCTTGAGCTTTTGACCAATCATATAGGTTTCCATCAGATCCCACTGCAAAATTTAGCGCACGAGAGTTTTCAGGAGATTCGCGTCCGTATAATACGTCGTATAGCTTAATACCATTTATTGTGCCAATTAGTTTGTCTTCGCTGGAGCTGTAACGAATTTCATTTGAGCGAGCTCCCATTCTTTTTTCTAGAACTTTTATAGCATCTTCACTTGTGAATGTATTAGTATCAGTTTGTTTATTTGGTTGCTTAGCTGGTTGTTGCTCTTTTTGTGTGTTTTTAGATTCTGCTTCAGGTTTCGTATTATTTTCAGTTTTTGCATTGTTTTTAGTTGTTGTACTGTTCTCAGCTTTTGCGTTGTTTTTAGTTGTTGTGTTGTTCTCAGTTGTTGTGTTGTTCTCAGTTTTTGCATTGTTTTTAGTTGTTGTGCTGTTCTCAGCTTTTGCGTTGTTTTTAGTTGTTGTGTTGTTCTCAGCTTTTGTGTTGTTCTCAGTTTTTGCGTTGTTCTCAGCTTTTGTATTGTTCTCAGTTTTTGCGTTGCTCTCAGTTTTTACGTTGTTCTCGGTTTTTGCGTTGTTCTCAGCTTTTGCACTGTCTTCAGTTTTTTGGCTATCTTCCGTTTTTGTACTGTCTTTTAATACGGCAGTATCTTGTTTAGTAGCCTCAGTTTTTGTAGGAGACGTTTGTTGTCCACAGGCTGAAAGTAAGAAAAATGATGATGTGAGTATTACAAGGTTTCTGATTTGTGATGTAGCGTATCGCATGAAAACACCTCTTTCAAAATTTTGGAATCTTACATATTGTAATACATTGGAAAAAATATTCAAGGTATGAAAGACTTATTTCGCTCGACAAAAAGCTAAGGATTCCATATTTATATCGTACAGACACAAATAACCTCACGCCCACATACACATAGTAAAGACCACTATTTTGGCGGAGGTGAAAGGTTTGAGTCTATTCGCCGCAATTGGATATATGGTTCGAGAAGTGTTTGTCTTTGTTTCTTATGTGAAGAATAATGCGTTTCCGCAGCCGTTATCATCAGACGATGAGAGAAAGTACTTAGAGTTAATGGAGCAAGGTGATGCTCAAGCGAGAAATCTGTTAATTGAACATAATTTACGGCTTGTAGCTCATATCGTTAAAAAATTTGAAAACACAGGGGAAGATGCAGAAGATTTAATTTCAATTGGTACAATTGGGCTCATTAAAGCAATCGAGAGCTATTCGGCAGGAAAAGGCACAAAACTTGCGACGTATGCAGCACGATGTATTGAAAATGAAATTTTAATGCATTTACGTGTACTGAAAAAAACGAAAAAAGACGTTTCACTTCATGATCCAATCGGGCAAGATAAAGAGGGGAATGAAATATCGCTTATTGATATATTAAAATCAGAGTCTGAAGATGTAATTGATATGATTCAGCTTAGTATGGAGTTAGAAAAGATTAAAGAGTATATCGATATTTTAGACGAACGAGAGAAAGAAGTAATCGTGAAGCGTTTTGGACTGGGGCTTGATAAGGAGAAAACGCAACGAGAGATTGCAAAGGCACTTGGTATTTCCAGAAGCTACGTATCAAGAATTGAAAAGCGCGCTTTAATGAAAATGTTCCATGAATTTGTAAGAGCTGAGAAAGAGAAAAAAGCGAACGAATAATGTACATTGCAAGCAGCCATATTTTAAAATGGGCTGCTTTTCTTTTTGTAAGTAAGGAAAGAAAAAGAGTTGTGTTCAGAAGAAATCTATGTTCACTGTTGAAAATGACGGATTCTATCTGTAATATTAGAGGGTGCTAAACAATTTAAGAATAATACCATACTTAGTTTTCCGCATGTATAATGAAACAGTTCTATATGATATGTGGGAATAAGAACCAATTTTACATATGATATAGAAGAAAAAGAAGGGGAAGCTAAAGTTATAGACTGATTAGGAGGTTTCGCAATTTGCGACGTACATTATATCGACTTATGATCGAACTTACAAATGGTCGTTTTACTTCTTATATATTACGTAAATTTGCACAATCTCGTTTGAGCTCTATCATTATTCCATCGTATGCGAAAGTTTTTCAAATTAACCAAGATGAGATGGAAAAGGGTTTGAAGGAATATAGAACATTGCATGAATTATTTACGCGTAAGCTAAAAGAAGGAAAGCGTAGTGTTGATACAGATGCATCGAGTATCGTTAGTCCTGTTGATGGTGTTTTTGCTGATCACGGTCCTATTGAGGACACAAAAACATTTCATATTAAAGGTAAGCGTTATTCAATCGTGGATATGCTAGGTAATGAAGAACGTGCAAAGCGATATGCAGGTGGTACATACATGGTTATTTATTTAAGCCCAAGTCATTATCATCGTATTCATAGTCCGCTTTCTGGTTCTGTGACTGAAAGGTTTGTACTTGGTAGAAAGTCATATCCGGTAAATGCAGCTGGTATGGAATATGGGAAAGAGCCATTGTCAAAAAATTATCGCTCTGTTACAGAAGTAAATAGTGACGGTGAACATATGGCACTTGTAAAAGTAGGAGCTATGTTTGTTAATAGTATTGAGCTGTTGCATGAAAGAGACACTGTTCAAAAAGGTGAAGAAATGGCATACTTTACATTTGGCTCAACAGTTGTGTTATTGTTTGAAAAAGATATGATAGAAGTAGTGCAGGAATTGAAGAGTGGACAAGAGCTTCGTCTTGGTGAAAAAATTGCTACTCGTTCGGCTCATAAGTAAAGAAAACATTTTATAACTGTAAGCAAGAGTTATGGACAAAGATGCTTAATGATGAAATTCCCTAGATGGGAGTACTTGTTTATTCGAGAGCCATCGCAGGATGGCTCTTTTTACAAGTTAGCTCATTAAAATTTCACTTTATATGTAATCAAGACGATTTGACAAGCTTGTCCTCTAATGAGCGTCTAATCATTTCTTGTTTTATAAGTAAAATGAAGTCGGGATTTAATTTTAGTTCTTTTGCTTTATAATAAGACTCAGTGAGTAACTCAGTAGACAACTGTTCCATATATTTTGTTTTCAAGGTGAGTCACCTCCTAATAATTTAAGGATTGATTCGTTGTTGCATTTAATGTACCAAAAAAATATGACAGTCACAAACGAGTGGTTATCCACATACCTAGGTGGATAAAATGTGTATAGATTGTTAGTAAATTCCAAATTAGCTGAAAAATTAATGTGGAAAATGTGTACAATTTTATCCACAGGTCATATATCGAAATATGTTGTCGAAAAATTTTTATGAAAACTCCTCAAAGAGGTGAAAGAAATTGAAGCTATTTTTACCAAATGAATATGTGAAAAATGTATATCATGTTCAACCAGAAGATTTGAAAAAACGTGGAATTAAAGGTGTCATTACTGATTTAGATAACACGTTAATTGAATGGGATCGTCCAAATGCAACGCCACAACTTGAAGAATGGTTTTTGAAAATGAAAGAGCAAGGTATTCAAGTAACGGTCGTTTCAAATAATAATGAGCAACGTGTGAAAGACTTTGCTGATCCATTAGGCATTCCATTTATTCATAGTGCGCGTAAACCATTTGTTCGCGCGTTTAAGCGTGCGATACAAGAGATGCACCTGCAACCAGATGAAGTTGTAGTAATTGGAGATCAGTTACTAACGGATGTTTTAGGTGGAAACCGAGTGGGACTTCATACAATTTTAGTTGTACCGGTAGCACAAACGGACGGATTAGTAACGCGCTTTAATCGAAAAATTGAACGAAGAATTATGAGAAATATGAAGAAAAAAGGTTTAATTAACTGGGAGGAATAAAGTTTGACTGAAACAATTAAATGTATTGGTTGCGGTGTAGAAATTCAAACAGAAGATAAAAACGAAGTGGGATATGCTCCTACCTCATCTTTAGAGAAAGAACAAGTAATTTGTCAACGCTGTTTTCGCTTGAAACATTATAACGAAATTCAAGATGTATCATTAACAGATGATGACTTCCTACGTATTCTAAATGGAATTGGAAAATCGGATGCGTTAGTAGTTAAAATTGTAGATATTTTTGATTTTAATGGTAGCTGGTTACCTGGCCTACATCGTTTCGTGGGAAATAATAAAGTATTACTTGTTGGAAATAAAGCTGATTTAATTCCTAAGTCAGTAAAACATGATAAAGTAAAGCATTGGATGCGCTATAGTGCAAAGCAGCTAGGATTAAAGCCAGAAGATGTCTTTTTAATTAGTGCAGCAAAGGGACAAGGGATTGCTGAGTTGGCAGATGCTATTGAGTATTACCGCGGCGGAAAAGATGTTTACGTTGTTGGATGTACGAATGTAGGAAAATCAACATTTATTAATCGTATGATTAAAGAATTTAGTGATGAGACTGAAAATGTAATTACAACATCTCATTTCCCAGGAACAACACTTGATTTAATTGATATTCCGTTAGACGAAGAATCTTCTTTATATGATACGCCAGGTATTATTAACCACCATCAAATGGCTCATTATGTTGGAAAAGAAAGCTTAAAGCTTATTACACCAACAAAAGAAATTAAGCCAATGGTGTTCCAATTAAATGAAGAACAAACACTATTCTTCAGTGGATTGGCACGTTTTGATTATGTAAGTGGTGGTCGTCGTGCATTTACTTGTCACTTCTCGAATCGTTTAACAATCCATCGTACAAAGCTTGAGAAAGCAGATGAATTGTATAAAAATCATGCTGGGGAATTACTAAGCCCGCCAACACCAGAAGAATTAGAAAATATGCCAGAGTTAGTGAAATACGAATTTAATATTCGTGAACCAAAAACGGATGTTGTATTCTCTGGATTAGGATGGGTTACGGTAAACGAATCGGGAGCAAAAATTGTTGCACACGTACCAAAAGGAGTAAGTGTTTCGCTACGTAAATCTTTAATTTAATATGGAGAGGGATTTATGAAACAATTATATGGTGTAATCGGAAATCCAATTGGACATTCATTATCGCCAGTTATGCATAACGATGCATTTGAACACTTGAATATGGATGCCCATTATCATGCATTTCTTGTTAAAGAGGAAGTGCTAGGGGAAGCAGTAAGAGGTTTAAAAGCATTAGGTATTTCAGGATTTAATGTAACAACGCCGCACAAAGTTGCTATTATGGATTATTTGGATGAGATTGACCCGCTAGCAAAACAAATTGGTGCAGTAAATACAGTGGTTCATAAGGATGGAAAATTGATTGGCTACAATACAGATGGAATTGGTTTTGTCCGAGCGCTGCAGTCAATTAGTAGTGAACCACTTCAGGAGAAACGTATTTTATTGCTTGGCGCAGGTGGTGCTAGTCGAGCTATTTATTTTTCTCTTGCTGATGTAGGTGTGAAAGAGATTGATGTAGCTAATCGTACAGCAGATAAGGCGAAAGAACTTATTGCTGCATGTACGGCTACTGTTAATTCTGTTGCTTTATCGCTAGAAAAAGCAACAGAAGAACAAGGAGATTATGATATTATCATTCAGACGACAACAATAGGTATGCATCCACGCGTCGAATATACGCCATTACAAATTTCTTCGTTAAAAAAAGGGACGATTGTATCAGATATAATTTATAATCCATTTGAAACGAAAATTTTATGTGAGGCAAAAGAGCAAGGTGCAATGATTCAAAATGGTATTGATATGTTTGTCTATCAAGGTGCACTTGCATTTGAAATGTGGACAGGGCGTGTACCGAATATCGATAGAATGAAACAATTAGTTATAAGAAAGCTTGGAGGCTAACATATATGTTAACAGGAAAACAAAAAAGATTTTTACGTGCACAAGCACATCATTTAACACCAATTTTTCAAGTAGGAAAAGGCGGAGTAAATGAAAATATGATTAAACAAATCGCAGATACTTTAGAAGTTCGTGAACTATTTAAAGTAAGTGTGCTACAAAACTGTGAATTCGATCGTCGTGAAGTTGCAGAAGAACTTGCAAAAGGCGCACGTGCTGAAATCGTTCAAGTAATTGGAAGTACAATCGTTTTATACAAAGAATCTAGAGAAAATAAACAAATTAAACTTCCGCGATCAAAAGAATAGCATATGCTATTTTTTATCGTTAGTGCGTAATGATGTAGAGAGCGAAACCAATTGAACTTTTATTAACAGTGAACTCTCTTCGGATAGGAATGAAGAGAGTTACTGTAGGTAAAAGGAAGGGGCGTTTCTTTTGAGAAAAATTGGCATCATTGGCGGTACATTTGATCCGCCACATTATGGGCATTTGCTAATTGCAAATGAAGTATATCACGCTTTGAATTTAGAAGAAGTATGGTTCTTACCGAACCAAATTCCACCACATAAACAAGGACGGAATATTACAAGTGTAGAAAATCGCTTACAAATGTTAGAGCTTGCGACTGAGGCGGAGGAACATTTTTCTATTTGTTTAGAAGAGCTAAGCAGAAAGGGCCCATCTTATACGTATGACACTATGTTACAATTGACGAAGAAGTATCCGGATGTGCAGTTTCACTTTATTATTGGTGGAGATATGGTTGAGTATTTACCGAAGTGGTATAACATTGAAGCGTTACTCGATCTTGTGACGTTTGTTGGGGTTGCAAGACCTGGTTATACATTGCGTACGCCTTATCCTATCACCACTGTGGAAATTCCGGAGTTTGCAGTTTCTTCATCTTTATTGCGTGAGAGATATAAAGAGAAGAGAACATGTAAATATTTACTTCCCGAAAAAGTACAGGTGTATGTCGAGAGGAATGGGTTGTATGAATCGTGAGAAAGCACTTCATATTGTCAAACAACAAATGCATGAAAAACGTTATATACACACAATAGGTGTAATGGAGACAGCAATTGAACTTGCTAAGTTATACGGTGTGGATGAAAAAAAGGCTGAAGTTGCAGCTATATTCCATGATTATGCGAAGTGTAGAGCGATTTCTGAGATGGAAGAGATTATTAAAAGTGAAGATTTGCCGAAAGATTTACTTTGTTATAACAAAGAGTTATGGCATGCACCTGTTGGGGCATACTTAGTAGAAAAAGAAGTAGGCATTACGGATCCTGAAATCCTGCAAGCTATTACATATCATACAAGTGGTCATGAGAAAATGACGATGTTAGATAAAGTAATTTATGTAGCTGATTACATTGAGCCTGGGCGAAAGTTTCCAGGGGTGGAGGAAGCTCGTAAACTCGCATATAAGGATATAAATCAAGCTTTATTATTTGCGTTAAAGCGAACAATTCAATTTTTAATGGAAAAAAATCAAACGATTTATCCATTAACATTCCAAACATACAACGCAGTTATCAAGGAGGAAATTAGTAAATGAAAGATAAAGATTTATTAGTATTAGCAGCAAAAGCGGCTGATGATAAGAGAGCAGAAGATATGGTTGTCCTAAATATGCAAGGTATTTCACCAATTGCAGATTATTTCATTATTTGTCACGGTAACTCAGATAAGCAAGTGCAAGCAATTGCGCGTGAAATTAAATCAAAAGCACATGAGTTTGAAATCGACGTACAACGTATGGAAGGTTTTGACGAAGCACGCTGGGTACTAGTTGACCTTGGAGATGTAGTTGCTCATGTATTCCATAAAGATGAGCGTAATCACTATAATTTAGAGCGTCTTTGGGGCGATGTGCCACGTGAGGATATTACAGACGAGCTAGACCAATGAAATACGAACAATTTGCATTGTTGTACGACGAACTAATGAATGATGTTCCTTATGATAAATGGGTGGAATTCACAGAGGAAAGTTTACAGCAAGCGGATATGAAAGAGGCGAAGATTCTTGATGTAGCATGCGGTACTGGTAATGTAACACTTCCGCTTGTACAAAAGGGTTACGATTTAATCGGTGTCGATCTTTCAGAAGAGATGTTAACGGTCGCTCAGCAAAAACTAGGCGGAGAAGGATACTTTATTCCTTTTTACCAACAAGACATGCGAGAGCTTGACGTTCCAGGTGAGTTTGACTGTGTAACAATCTTTTGTGATTCATTAAACTATGTATTGCAAGAAGATGGAGTGCAAGAAACATTTCGAAGAGTGTTTCACCATTTACGTCAAGATGGTTTGTTTTTATTTGATGTACATTCTTTATATAAAATACATCATGTATTTCAAAATGAAACATACACAGTGAATGGAGAAGAAATATCTCTTATTTGGAATTGCTTCCCTGGTGAAGAATCAAATAGTGTAGAACATGATTTAACATTCTTTGTTCAAGACCCAGAAGAAGATGTGTACCATCGTTTTGACGAATGTCACGTGCAACGTGCATATCAGGTCGAAGAGTTAACGACATGGCTTGAAGAAGCTGGTTTTACCGTGCTTCGCGTCACTGGTGATTTTGAGCGACTTGAAGTTACAGAACAAACAGAGCGTATTTTTTTCATGGCGAAGAAAAACGGATAAAACAAAAGCAACCGAGAAGGTTGCTTTTGTTTTGTAAAGAAGTTGTAATTTTAGTTCTAGCATAATAAGAAGATGATATACGTGAAGTGTGAAAATACTAGTTTAGGTGAAAATGTAATGTAAAAAAGTAAGTATTTATAAAAAGGATTTGGAATGACGATGACGTATTTATTATGTGTGTTTATTGAATTGCTGATCGACGCATTTTAAATCTTCATCAAATTTCTCGTGTGTCCGCTCAATTAATTTATGAAACATATCCCCAACATGTTCTTCTAAAACACGAATGCCTTCTCCTGTAACGCCGCCTTTAACACATACTTTTTCTTGTAAAGTAGGCAATGTGAAAATCTCTTTTTCAAGTAGTTTCCCCATTCCAACGACCATTTCACTTACTAAAGTAGTGGCTTCTTCATGTGTAATATTTGTTTTATCTACAGCAGCGTTAATGAAACATTGTAATAAATAACTAAAGAATGCAGGGCCGCAGCTTGCTATATCAGATGAAACGCGCGTTATATCTTCTTCTATCATAAGAGGAGTAGAAATGTTTTTGAATAGGCGAAATAGCTTTTGTTGCCACTCTTCAGAGCATTTACTTCCAAATGTAAATAGTGATGCGCCAGACAGGGCGCGGTTTGTAATGCTCGGAATGATACGTGCAATGTGGCAAGGTACAAGCGTCTCTAATTGTGACGGAGATATTGGACTTGTGATAGAAACTAAGCACTTTTCATCAGAAAAATGTTCAGCGTATTTTTGTAGGATCGGGTATATATCTATCGGCTTTACGCAAATAAAAATAAGATGTGATCGTTCGATTACCTCATCGATAGTTTTGGCGATATGAACAGAAGGGTGTTTTTCCTTTATATGATATGCTTTGGCGGGCGTTCGATTAATCATTGTAAGGCACGAAGGTTTGACAGCACGGGTTTCTAAAAATGCGTCGATTAGTATATTCCCCATGTTCCCTGTCCCTATAATTCCTATGTTCAATGTTTCATCCCTCCTTCGTAACAGCTTTCTCCTAAACAATATGAATGATGTTATAAATTTATGATTAGAGGTGTAAAATGATGTGGGATTTTCCAAAGAAATGGTTAGGATTAGTAGCTATTATTGGAACTGTACTTTTTCTTCTTTTTTGGAAAACGAACCAGCATACAGAGCGAACGGTCATTGCAACGGATGTTCAAGCGAAAGAGCTAGAGAAGAAAAGTAAACCGAAAATATCGGATACAAAGCAGCAGAAAAAAATAATTGTAATTGATATGAAAGGGGCTGTTGTTAAAGAGGGGGTGTATGAAATGAAAGAAGGGGACCGGGTCAAGGATGCTATTGAAAAGGCAGGTGGTTTTTTACCTGAGGCAGATAGGAAGAAGGTAAATTTAGCACAAATGGTACAAGACCAAATGATCCTTTATGTACCGAATGAAAACGAACAAGTGCAAGAGGTAGCTGCTATTGCAAAGGGGGAGGGGAAAGTTCAAATAAATGCAGCTTCTAAAGAACAACTTGAAAAAATTACAGGCATTGGTTCTCGGAAAGCAGAAAGTATTTTGAAATATCGAGAAGAACATGGTCCTTTTCAGAAAATAGAAGATTTGTTGGAGATTGATGGGATCGGTGTGAAGTCATTGGAAAGAATAAAAGATCAAATTATTATTCCGTAAAAGATTGACGAAGTTTTTCTTCATTCGCTACACTACAAGTAGACAAAAAAGTAGGTGAAAAATATGGAACGAATTTCATGGGATCAATATTTTATGACGCAAAGCCATCTGCTATCTTTACGTAGTACATGTACAAGGCTTGCAGTAGGAGCGACAATCGTTCGTGATAAACGAATTATTGCTGGTGGATATAATGGTTCAATTAAAGGTGGCGTACATTGTATAGATGATGGATGCTACGTTATTGATAATCATTGTGTTCGTACAATTCACGCAGAAATGAATGCTTTATTACAGTGTGCAAAATTCGGTGTGAAAACCGAGGAAGCGGAAATTTATGTTACGCATTTCCCTTGTTTACAATGCTGTAAGGCGATTATTCAAAGTGGTATTACAGCAGTTTATTATGCGCAGGATTATAAAAATCATCCATATGCCGTAGAGTTATTTGAAAAAGCGGATGTAACAGTGAAACACGTTCCGCTAGAATATAATATTGCAGCATTAGAGGATCAAAAGCGTCATATGGAGTTAAAAGAACTATTTGCATCTTTAGAAAAAGAAAACTTATCAATGGAAGAATTACAGCATGTATTCACGAAAGCAAAAATGATGCTATAAGGAGTGAGTATAGTTGTATGGACAATGGGGTTATGTTGCAATCTCATTTATCATAGGGATTGCAATTGCCTTTTCCACTTCAGTTTTATTGCTGACTTGTTGTCTCGTTTTGTATGTTTTCTATTGTTTATACCGTACTTCGCGTAAAACCTTCTTTTTTTGTATGTTAGCGTGTTTTAGTGGCGCTATGTACACTACGTATATTCAAGGGCAAAACAAGCCTCTAGGAGAGTCTTACGAAGTTACAAGGGGGCTAATACAGAATACACCTCTTATTAACGGGGATCGCCTAACATTTCAAGTTGAAGATCAGAATAAAAATATAGTGCAGTTAAGTTACAAAATTAAATCGGCCTTGGAAAAGAAACAACTGCGACAATTACATGCAGGAGTATCATGTGTATTCGAAGGTGAGAGGAAAGAACCACCAATAGCTCGGAACTTTCATGGTTTTAATTATCGTGATTATTTGTATAAGCAAAATATTCATTTCATATTGGAGGCTATACATATTTCTGAATGCCAAAAAACATCGTTGTCACTCGTGCAATGGATTCTTCTTTTGAGACAGCAAGCAATCTCGGGCGTTACAGAAATGTTTCCGGAGCAATCAGGTGCTTTTATGAATGCATTAGTATTTGGTGATAGACAACAAATGACATTTGAAGTTGAAGAGCAATATCAGCAATTTGGTCTTGTACATTTGTTGGCGATTTCAGGATCGCATATCGTATTGTTAATGGTAATTGTGTATTTTATTTTGCTAAGAAGTGGTGTGACGAGGGAGATAGCGACAGTATGTCTTATCTTTTGCATTCCTCTATATATGATTTTAGCAGGAGCATCACCGTCTGTTATAAGAGCTTCTATAACAGGAGTTTTGATGTTGATTGCTTTCATATGTTCTATTCGTTTATCTAGCTTAGATGCTTTAAGCGTTACAGCTATATGTATGCTTATATTTGATCCGTATCTTGTTTTTAATATTGGCTTTCAGTTTTCGTTCGTTGGTAGTTTCGCCTTGCTTTTGTCAGCCCCGCTTTTACTAGATAGTAGCAATGGAGTAATCCGAAATTCCATTTATATTTCTTTTATTTCACAACTCGTTAGTACTCCGATTTTGTTATATCACTTCGGTTATTTTTCTCCATATAGTATTCTTCTTAATATCCTATACGTTCCGTTTTTATCTCTTATTGTATTGCCGTGTAGTATTATCGTTTTGGTATGTATACCGATCGTCCCGTTTCTTGCAAAAGGACTTGCGAATGTACTATCAATAGGTTTGAATCTTTCTAATGATTTTCTAAGTTATTGTGAAAATTTACCGTTTATCCGCCTTGTTTTCGGGCAAACACCTATACTTCTTGTAGCTCTATATTACGCGAGTATTGTTAGTATATTGATGGTTTGGGAAAGGCGGGTGTCGAAGAAAATTATGTTCGTAGCTTCGGGTATATTTCTTTTCGTTTGTACATGTCATTATGTATATCCGTATTTTCGAGAAAGTGGGAGTGTTACATTTCTTGATGTTGGACAGGGAGACGCAATTTTAATTCGCCTCCCGTACGATAAAGAGATTTACCTCATTGATACTGGTGGCACAATGTGTGCAAATAAGGAAGAATGGCAACGGAAAAAGCATGAATTTTCTGTTGGAAATGATATTTTAATCCCTTATTTACAAAAGGAAGGGATTAAAACAATTGATAAATTAATCGTAACGCATGGAGATGCGGATCATATAGGTGCTGCGCAAGAGTTATTATCAAATATAACCGTAAAAGAAGTTGTATTTGGCCGAAAAGAACAAGATGCGGTATTAGAAAAAGTATTAAAGAAACAGGCATTAGAAAAGGAAGTGAAAATAAGTGAAGTGGGGGAAGGAGAGAGTTGGAGCGTAAATGAAGCGGAATTTTTTGTGTTAGCTCCAACAGGAAAAGCAAGAAGTGAAAATAATGCTTCAATTGTAATATGGGCAAAATTAGGAGGGGCAACGTGGCTGTTTACAGGTGATTTAGAAGAAGAAGGAGAGAAATTTTTAATAGCTACGTATCCAGATTTACGGGCGGATGTTTTAAAGGTTGCTCATCATGGGAGTAATACGTCATCTATAGTGCCTTTTTTGAGCACTGTACAGCCTGATGTAGCGATTATTTCTGTCGGTGAGCGTAATAGGTATGGGCATCCTCATAAGGAAGTGATAGAGCGTTTGGAGAAGATGGGGATTGAAATATGGCGTACGGATAAGCAAGGCGCTATTTCCTATGTTTTTAAAGTGGAACACGGAACCTTTCGTAGCAAAATCACATATGATGAAACACATAATAGATAAAAAAGAAGACTGCCAGTAAGCAGCAGTCTTTAAGAACCGATAAATTTAATAACAGTTGCAATGATGAAAAGTGTTGCGAAAAAACCAAATGAGACGATAAATCCTACCCCTGAATCAATAGCGTCATTGCGTTTACTTTGAACGTTCTGTTCAAAATCATTCATTTAGAATCCCTCCCCAACATTCCACTTTAGTATAAAATATTGTCAGAAAAAAATCTACAATTTCCATATGAAGAGAAATCGAGCGTTTTTACTACTTTAGATCGTTAAGGAACGTGAGTTTTTTGTTTCCAAGCATGTTAACAGTTGGCACTTATACTCGAATTTTTATTGTGAATAATAAAGGGAAGGTGATTACCGCACACCAATAAGAAACCCGGGGCTTATTGCGTGGCGTTTAATATAAATAAAGGAACGGGTCATAAAGCCTGTTCCTTTGTACTTGTAAAACGAAAGCTAGGGCAGTAGTATAAATATATATTGCCAAGTTAGGGAGTAGGAAAAAGTATGAGTGATATACATAAAAAGATTAAAAAGAAGCAGTTTGCTCCAGTGTATTTACTGTATGGAACGGAAGCGTTTTTTATAAATGAAACGATAAAGCTTATTACAACAGAAGCGCTCGAAGAGGAAGATCGCGAGTTTAATGTTGTGACATATGATTTAGAAGAAGCGTATTTAGAAGATGTGGTTGAGGATGCACGTACACTTCCTTTTTTCGGGGAACGTAAAGTGATATTAATAAAATCACCACTATTTTTAACTTCACAAAAAGAAAAATTAGAGCAAAATATAAAAATTTTAGAAGAATATATTGGAGAGCCTTCTCCATTTTCTATTCTTGTTTTTGTTGCGCCTTACGAAAAACTTGATGAACGAAAAAAAATTACAAAACTATTAAAGAAAACAGCGGACGTAGTAGAAGCGAATGCGATGCAAGTGCAGGATGTTCAGAAGTGGATTGTTGCTCGTGCAGATGAAGTGCATGTGCATATAGATAATGCAGCTGTTAGTTTGTTGTTAGAGCTTGTGGGAAGTAATGTAACGATGTTGGCGAAGGAAATGGACAAGTTAACGTTATACGTCGGTATGGGCGGAGAGATTACACCGAAACTTGTTGGGGAGCTTGTGCCAAAATCGGTTGAACAAAATGTGTTTGCTTTGACAGAAAAAGTGGTAAAAAAAGATATCGCGGGTGCGATGCAAATTTTGGATGGATTATTTACGCAGCAAGAGGAACCAATTAAACTGCTTGCGTTATTAGTAAGTCAATTCCGCTTGCTCTATCAAGTGAAAGAGTTACAGCAACGTGGTTATGGACAAAATCAAATTGCGTCTCATATTGGTGTGCATCCATATCGTGTAAAGTTAGCGATGAATCAAACGAAGTTTTTCTCTTTTGAAGAATTAAAAAAAGTGATTATAGAATTAGCGGAAGCTGATTATAGTATGAAGACTGGAAAAATGGACAAGAAACTTGTACTTGAGTTTTTCTTAATGCGGTTAAATCATATGTGATGAAACAAAAAGTTCACGTGCTTAGCATGTGAACTTTTTGTATATAAAAAAACGATCCAAATGGATCGTTTTTTAAACGCCTTACGCGTTTACTTGTTTCGCTAAGCGAGATTTTTGACGAGCTGCAGCGTTTTGGTGGATAAGACCTTTACGAGCTGCTTTGTCAAGTTTTTTAGAAGCAGTTTTGAAAGCTTCTTTAGCATTTTCAAGATCGTTATTAGTAACTAAAGCTTCTACAGTTTTAACAGCAGAACGCATGTCAGACTTGATAGAAGCGTTATGTGAACGACGCTCTTCGCTAAGTTTAGCGCGTTTGATAGCAGATTTGATGTTTGCCATACTTTTCACCTCCCTGGTGCAATCGAATGACTCGATTCTTAACATAGAACAAGTGATATTCTATCAAACGGTGAAGAGAATTGCAATAGTATATCAATGAAATTTCACGTAAAGGAAAGAATGACCTTATATAACTTTGGGAAATCTAACGATATTTACTATGAATTACGGAGGAGATACGATGAAAGAACCATTAGATTTAAGTAAATATAGTGTTAGAACGGACCTTGCTGTAGAGGCACATGAAATGCTGCAAGAGAGTCAAGAAGAGCAAAAAGGGATACAAGGAGTTATTGTCAAAGAGAGGGAAGAAGAAGGCATTACCATTACAAAAGTAACGATTGATGAAATTGCCTCTGAATCGATGGGTAAAAAACCTGGGAGTTATTTAACGCTTGAAGTACAAGGTATACGTCAACAAGATACGGAACTGCAACAAAAAGTAGAGCGCATTTTTGCAAAAGAATTTTCTTATTTCTTAGAAGAGGTTGGCGTTACGAAAGAAGCGAGTTGTTTAATTGTTGGCCTTGGGAATTGGAATGTAACGCCAGATGCGCTTGGACCAATCGTTGTAGAAAATGTATTGGTAACGAGACATTTGTTTCAATTGCAGCCTGAAAGTGTAGAAGAAGGGTTTAGGCCTGTTAGTGCAATTCGGCCGGGGGTAATGGGAATTACAGGAATCGAAACGAGCGATGTCATTTATGGAATCATTGAGAAGACGAAGCCAGACTTTGTTATTGCAATTGATGCATTAGCTGCCCGCTCTATTGAACGAGTAAATAGTACGATACAAATTTCTGATACGGGAATTCATCCTGGATCGGGTGTTGGGAATAAGCGTAAGGAACTTAGTAAAGAAACATTGGGTATTCCTGTTATCGCGATTGGTGTTCCGACTGTGGTTGATGCAGTTTCGATTACAAGCGATACAATTGATTTTATTTTGAAACATTTTGGACGGGAGATGAAAGAAGGCAACAAACCTTCCCGTTCTTTGTTGCCAGCCGGTTTTACATTTGGAGAAAAGAAAAAATTAACAGAAGAAGATATGCCGGATGAAAAGAGTCGGAATATGTTTTTAGGTGCTGTAGGTACACTGGAAGATGAAGAGAAGAGAAAATTAATTTATGAAGTGTTATCTCCTCTTGGTCATAATTTAATGGTGACTCCGAAAGAAGTGGATGCTTTCATAGAGGATATGGCGAATGTAATAGCGAGTGGTTTAAATGCAGCCTTGCATCATCAAATTGACCAAGATAATACAGGAGCATATACACATTGATGGGAAGAGACGATAATCGTTTAAGCCGTTTTTCGCTTTTATGTATATGTAGTGCGGCTTTATGTTTACTTATGATAATAGCAGGGGTGGCACTTGCTAATCATGGTTTAAAAAGTATGAAAGGTTATCAGCAAATGTCGTATGAACAAATCGCTCATATGACAGGAACAGAGGGTGCGGGTGCTGAATCAGAAATTTTGGGAAGTTCGTTTTCCGTTGCTGAAAAACAAAAACAATTAGAAAGCTTAAAAAGCTTTAATGTTGTAGAAGGAATTGGTATGGCAATAGCAAGTGCTTCTTATGAAGTAACAAAGTTCGGAACGGATATAGTTGTTGGGAAAGTGAGAGAGATTTTTAGTTAAGGGTAGCAGGAAGAACGGTTGTCTTACCATTTTGTACGACAGTCGTTTTTAAATTTGAAAAAGGTTTGTCTCTTATGGTTTGTTCGCATAAGATATAGATAGAATGATTTGTATTGTAAGCAGCACGAGTTTTCATTGAATCTTTGCTGCTCTATTGATATAATCAGTGCTAGTGTATATTGGCGAGACTATTAGGAGTTGAGAACATAGATGAACAAAGAAGAAAGAGCAAAAAGACAGTCCAAAATCCGTAATTTCTCTATCATTGCTCATATTGACCACGGAAAATCAACGTTAGCAGACCGTATTTTAGAGAAAACAAACGCGTTAACACAACGTGAAATGAAAGCTCAATTGCTTGACTCTATGGATTTAGAGCGTGAGCGCGGTATTACAATTAAATTAAATGCAGTACAACTAACGTATAAAGCGAAAGACGGTGAAGAGTATATTCTTCACTTAATCGATACTCCAGGACACGTCGACTTTACGTACGAAGTATCTCGTAGTTTAGCGGCTTGTGAAGGTGCGATTCTTGTTGTGGATGCAGCACAAGGGATTGAGGCGCAAACATTAGCGAACGTATATTTAGCGCTTGATAATAATTTAGAAATATTACCAGTTATTAATAAGATCGACTTACCAAGTGCGGACCCAGAACGTGTACGTCAAGAGGTAGAAGATGTAATTGGTTTAGATGCATCGGAAGCTGTACTTGCTTCAGCGAAAGCTGGTATTGGTATTGAAGATATTTTAGAACAAATCGTTGAAAAGGTACCAGCTCCAACAGGGGATTCAGAAGAGCCTTTACAATGTATGATTTTCGATTCTTTATATGACCCGTACCGCGGTGTAATTGCATATATCCGTGTTGTAAATGGAACGGTAAAAGTTGGCGATAAAGTACGTATGATGGCAACTGGAAAAGAATTTGAAGTAACAGAAGTAGGTGTGTTTACACCGAAAACAACGCAACGTGACGAGTTAACAGTAGGTGATGTAGGTTTCTTAGCAGCATCTATTAAGAACGTAGGTGATACACGCGTAGGTGATACGATCACACATGCAAAACGTCCGGCTGCAGAGGCGTTAGCAGGTTATCGTAAATTAAACCCGATGGTATTCTGTGGTTTATATCCAATCGATTCTGCACGTTACAACGACTTACGTGATGCGTTAGAAAAATTAGAGTTAAACGATTCTGCTCTTGAGTTTGAACCAGAAACATCTCAAGCGCTAGGATTTGGTTTCCGTTGTGGTTTCTTAGGACTTCTTCACATGGAAATCATTCAAGAACGTATTGAACGTGAATTTAAAATCGATTTAATTACAACAGCACCAAGCGTTATTTATAAAGTGTATTTAACGAACGGTGAAGATGTTATTGTTGATAATCCATCTAATATGCCAGATCCACAGTCTATTGATCGTGTAGAAGAGCCGTTTGTGAAGGCTTCAATTATGGTTCCGAATGACTATGTTGGAGCTGTAATGGAAATTTGCCAAGGTAAACGTGGAACGTTTATTGATATGCAATATTTAGATGAAACGCGTGTTACACTAACATACGAAATCCCGTTATCAGAAATCGTATATGACTTCTTCGATCAGTTGAAATCAAATACGAAAGGATATGCATCGTTTGACTACGAGTTAATTGGTTACAAACCATCGAAACTTGTGAAAATGGATATTCTTTTAAATAACGAACAAGTCGATGCTCTATCATTTATCGTACACCGTGATTCAGCGTATGATCGTGGTAAAGTAATCGTAGAGAAATTAAAAGAATTAATTCCAAGACAACAGTTCGAAGTACCAATTCAGGCGACTATCGGAAACAAGGTTGTAGCACGTTCTACAATTAAGGCAATGCGTAAAAACGTACTTGCGAAATGTTACGGTGGTGACATTTCTCGTAAGCGTAAACTTCTTGATAAGCAAAAAGAAGGTAAAAAACGTATGAAGTCTGTTGGTTCTGTAGAAGTACCGCAAGAAGCATTCATGGCTGTACTGAAAATGGATGACAACTAATAATTGATTGTTATTTCATGCGGATTGAGATAAAAAAAGAAGTCGTTTATACGGCTTCTTTTTTATGTATAATTACTTTTTAGACAACGTAGCTTCTCTCATTTACAATAGTGAGGTGGCTATATTTATGAATGATTGATATAGAGTTAGGAGACTATTAATGTCCGAAAATATTCGAAAAGATATTCACGAAAAAATACAAAATGGCAATTTTAATTGTGAAAAGGAATTGACGCTTTCTATTATTAGCGGGAAGTGGAAAGTTGTGATACTGTGGCATCTTGGTGTGGAAGGGCCTCATCGTTTTAGTGAATTACAACGATTATTCCCAAGCATTTCTCATAAAGTTTTGTCGAACCAATTAAAAGAGTTAATGGAAGATGGGATTGTTGACCGAACAGTATACCCAGAAATTCCTCCGCGAGTAGAGTATTATATGACGGAATTAGGCATGTCGCTTTTACCGATCGTTGAAATGATGTATGATTGGGGAAAAATGCGAATGGAACAAATTCGTAATACGTTAGAGAAGTGAAGATTCCTCCGGAGTGCGGAGGTTTTCTTTTTAGAAAGGTAGGAGTTATATTTGGTTCAAGCTGCATATATTCATATTCCATTTTGTCAGCATATTTGTCACTATTGTGATTTTAATAAAGTGTTTATTGAACGCCAACCGGTCGATCAATATTTAGAGTATTTAGAGAAAGAAATAATAAATACAGTTCAAAAAGTACCGTTTGATAGTATGAAAACGATTTTTGTTGGTGGAGGAACTCCGACAGCGTTAAATATGGAACAGACAAAAAAGTTACTAGATATTATAAACCGTCGCTTACGCCCGTTTGCTCCAAATTGTGAATTAACATTTGAAGCGAATCCAGGTGATTTACCGAAAGAGAAGTTAAATGTATTGCTAGAAGGTGGAGTGAACCGAATTAGTTTTGGTGTGCAAACATTTCGGGATGAGTTGCTTGAGAAAATTGGGCGTAAGCATACGAGGGAAGATGCATTTGTAGCAATTAGAGAAGCGCAGGAAGTGGGCTTTAAAAATATAAATGTAGATATTATTTATGCTCTGCCAGGGCAGACGATAGAAGATGTAAAAGAAACATTAGACATTGCTTTTACGCTTGGTGTACAACATTTCTCAGCATATTCATTAATTGTGGAACCGAAAACTGTGTTTTATAACTTAATGAATAAAGGGAAATTAAGACTTCCAGGTGAAGATCATGAAGCGAAAATGTATGAAATGGTAATGGATGAAATGGAGAAACACGGCTATAGCCAGTATGAAATTAGCAATTTCTCAAAAGGTGATAATGAAAGTAGACACAATCTCACATACTGGAATAATGAGGAGTATTATGGATTTGGAGCTGGAGCGCATAGTTATGTAAATGGAGAACGTATCCAAAATGTAGGGCCGCTCAAGCAATATTTCAATAAAATCGATGAAACTGGATTTCCATATTTAGATGTTCACGCGGTGACGGAGAAAGAAAGAATGGAAGAAGAGTTGTTCTTAGGACTTCGAAAAACACAAGGTGTATCTAAAATATTGTTTCAAAAGAAATTTAATATGGAGATGAATCAAGTTTTCGCGAAGCAGTTGCAAAAAAATCAAGAACAAGGATTGCTTGAAGAGAAAGATGGATATGTTCGTTTAACGCGAAAAGGAAAATTATTAGGGAATGAAGTATTCCAATCATTTTTGATTGACTAATTAAATGTTCCATAAACGTGAAAAAGTTTCATTATTTCGTGACGTTTCCGTTGACAATTGAATGTCAATTTTGGTAAGTTATTAATAGATTTAGCACTCGAAGACAAAGAGTGCTAACAGAGGTGATGATGAGATGCTTACGGAACGTCAGCTCTTAATTTTACAAACAATTATTGATGACTTTATTGGATCAGCGCAACCTGTTGGGTCGAGGACGTTGGCTAAGAAAGATGAAATTACGTTTAGTTCAGCTACTATTCGAAATGAAATGGCTGATTTAGAGGAACTAGGGTTTATTGAGAAAACGCATAGTTCTTCAGGACGTGTTCCTTCTGAAAAAGGATATCGTTTTTATGTAGACCATCTTTTAGCGCCGCAAAACTTACCGAACGATGAAATTGTACAAATTAAAGATTTATTTGCTGAAAGAATTTTTGAAGCGGAAAAGATTGCACAGCAATCGGCTCAAATTTTATCAGAGCTTACGAATTATACGGCCATTGTTCTTGGACCGAAGTTAAGCACAAATAAACTTAAAAACGTACAAATTGTACCGCTTGACCATCAAACTGCAGTCGCTATTATTGTAACGGATACAGGGCATGTACAAAGCAAAACGATTACCGTTCCGGAATCTGTTGATTTATCAGATTTAGAAAAAATGGTTAATATTTTAAATGAAAAGCTGTCGGGTGTACCAATGGCAGAACTGCATAACAAAATCTTTAAAGAGATTGTTACAGTTTTACGTGGATATGTTCATAATTACGATAGTGCAATAAAAATGTTAGATGGTACATTTCAAGTTCCTTTATCGGAAAAGATATACTTTGGAGGCAAAGCAAATATGCTTTCGCAACCAGAGTTCCATGACATTCACAAAGTAAGATCCTTGCTGACGATGATTGATAATGAAGCCGAGTTTTATGACATTTTGCGTCATAAACAAGTAGGTATTCAAGTGAACATTGGTAGGGAAAACTCTGCGACGGCCATGGAAGATTGTAGTTTAATTTCTGCAACATATTCGATTGGAGAAGAACAGCTTGGAACAATTGCTATTTTAGGTCCGACAAGAATGCAATACTCTCGGGTAATTAGTTTGTTACAGTTATTTACGAGACAATTTACTGATGGACTTAAAAAGTAAATGAGAGTAATACATTCGCTCAAGTAATGAAATTTTCATTGCTGTGTGTAATATATAATGCTTAAGGAATTGTGTTCAGCATAATACCTAATACCTTTTAAGGAGGTGAATATTGTGGAAGAGCGTAACGAACAAGTGGTAGAAGAAGTAAAAGAAGCGCAAGTTGAAGAAGCTGTCACGACAGAAAACAGTGAAAAAACTGTAGAAGAAAAAAGTGAGGCTGCTCTTTTACAAGAAAAAGTAGATGAGTTACAAGCGAAGCTAACGGAAACGGAAGGTCGCACATTACGTCTACAAGCTGATTTTGAAAATTATAAGCGTCGTGTCCAAATGGATAAACAGGCTGCTGAAAAATATAGAGCACAAAGTCTAGTTTCAGATATTTTGCCAGCTCTTGATAATTTTGAAAGAGCGATGCAAGTGGAAGCAACTGATGAGCAAACGAAATCCTTGTTACAAGGTATGGAAATGGTGCATCGTCAATTGCTAGAAGCGTTGACTAAAGAAGGCGTTGAAGCGATTGAAGCTGTTGGTAAACAGTTTGATCCTAATGAACACCAAGCTATTATGCAAGTGGAAGATAGTGAATTTGAATCAAACGCGGTAGTTGAAGAATTCCAAAAAGGTTATAAACTAAAAGACCGTGTGATTCGCCCATCAATGGTAAAAGTAAATCAATAATTTACATAAAAGTAGGAGGATTCGCCATGAGTAAAATTATCGGTATTGACTTAGGTACAACAAACTCTTGTGTAGCTGTTATGGAAGGTGGAGAACCAAAGGTTATCCCAAATCCAGAAGGAAACCGTACAACACCTTCTGTTGTAGCTTTCAAAAATGAAGAGCGTCAAGTTGGGGAAGTTGCAAAGCGTCAAGCAATTACAAACCCAAATACAATCATGTCTGTTAAACGTCATATGGGTACAGACTACAAAGTAGAAGTTGAAGGTAAAGATTATACACCTCAAGAAATTTCTGCAATCATTTTACAAAACTTAAAAGCTTCTGCTGAAGCATACTTAGGTGAAACAGTAACGAAAGCTGTTATTACAGTACCTGCATACTTCAACGATGCAGAACGTCAAGCAACAAAAGATGCTGGTCGTATCGCTGGTTTAGAAGTTGAGCGTATCATTAACGAACCAACAGCAGCAGCGCTTGCTTACGGTTTAGAAAAACAAGATGAAGAGCAAAAAATCTTAGTATATGACTTAGGTGGCGGTACATTTGACGTATCTATCCTTGAGTTAGCAGATGGAACATTCGAAGTTATTTCAACTGCTGGTGACAACCGTCTTGGTGGAGATGACTTTGACCAAGTTATTATTGACCACTTAGTAGCTGAGTTCAAAAAAGAAAATAACATTGATTTAAGCCAAGATAAAATGGCACTTCAACGTTTGAAAGATGCAGCTGAAAAAGCGAAAAAAGATCTTTCTGGCGTAACACAAACACAAATTTCATTACCATTCATTAGTGCTGGAGCTGCTGGTCCATTACACTTAGAATTAACGTTAACAAGAGCGAAATTTGAAGAGATTTCAGCAGGTCTTGTTGAAAGAACGTTAGAGCCAACTCGTCGTGCATTAAAAGACGCTGGTTTTGCTCCAAGTGAATTAGATAAAGTTATCCTTGTTGGTGGATCTACTCGTATCCCAGCTGTACAAGAAGCTATTAAACGTGAAACTGGTAAAGAACCATATAAAGGTGTAAACCCTGATGAAGTTGTAGCATTAGGTGCTGCAGTTCAAGGTGGCGTACTTACTGGTGATGTAGAAGGCGTACTATTATTAGACGTAACTCCACTTTCTTTAGGTATTGAAACTATGGGTGGTGTGTTCACGAAATTAATCGAGCGTAACACTACAATTCCAACAAGTAAGTCACAAGTATTCTCAACAGCTGCTGATAACCAACCGGCAGTAGATATTCACGTATTACAAGGTGAGCGTCCAATGTCAGCTGACAACAAAACATTAGGTCGTTTCCAATTAACAGACCTTCCACCAGCACCACGTGGTATTCCACAAATCGAAGTAACATTCGATATTGATGCGAACGGTATCGTTAACGTACGTGCAAAAGACTTAGGAACAAGCAAAGAGCAAACTATTACAATCCAATCTTCTTCAGGTCTTTCTGATGAAGAAGTAGATCGTATGGTACAAGAAGCAGAAGCAAATGCTGACGCTGACCAAAAACGTAAGGAAGAAGTTGAACTTCGTAACGAAGCTGACCAACTTGTATTCCAAACAGATAAAGTTGTAAAAGATTTAGAAGGTAAAGTGGATGCGGCTGAAGTTGCAAAAGCAACAGAAGCGAAAGAAGCATTACAAGCTGCGATCGAGAAGAACGAGCTTGAGGAAATCCGTGCGAAAAAAGACGCTTTACAAGAAATCGTACAACAATTAACTGTTAAATTATACGAGCAAGCTCAAGCAGCTGCAGGGCAAGCAGAAGGTGCACAAGGAGCACAAGATGCTGGCGCGAAGAAAGACAATGTAGTAGACGCTGAGTTCGAAGAAGTAAAAGAAGATAAGTAATATAAATAAGTAAGATGACAAAAAGTCAAAGTCAAGCGTGCCTTGACTTTGGCTTTTTTCACGAATGAAAAGAAAAGTGTGAGGTTCTTAAGTTTTTTACTTTGCATACTGTAAGTGAGGAAACTTTGTTGCAAAGCACTTTCTTTCGGTGTTAAAATTACGTTTATGTGAAAGATTCGGGGGTTGTAAATTTATGAGTAAACGAGACTATTATGAGGTCCTTGGACTTAGCCAGGGTGCTTCAAAAGATGAAATAAAAAAAGCGTATCGTCGTTTGGCTAAAAAATACCATCCAGACGTAAGTAAAGAAGAAAATGCAATTGAAAAGTTTAAAGAAGTACAAGAAGCATACGAAGTATTAAGCGACGATCAAAAGCGCGCGCAATATGATCAATTTGGTCATGCTGGTGCAAATCAAGGTTTCGGTGGCTTTGGCGGCGGAGGAGACTTCGGCGGTGGCTTCGGTTTCGAAGATATCTTTAGTTCGTTCTTTGGCGGCGGTGGCGGTAGACGTCGTGATCCAAATGCTCCGCGTCAAGGTGCTGACTTACAATATCAAGTTACTTTAGAGTTTGAGGAAGCTATTTTTGGTAAAGAATTAAATGTTGAGATTCCAGTAGAAGATCCATGTGATACTTGTAAAGGTAGCGGAGCGAAACCAGGAACTTCAAAAGAAACATGTAAACATTGTTCAGGATCAGGGCAAGTAAGTGTAGAACAAAATACACCATTTGGTCGTATCGTAAACCGTCAAGCTTGTGGTCATTGTTCAGGAACTGGTCAAATGATTAAAGAAAAATGTACGACATGTCACGGTTCTGGTAAAGTACGTAAACGTAAAAAAATCAATGTTAAAATTCCAGCAGGTATTGATAATGGTCAACAAATTCGTGTATCTGGAAAAGGTGAAGCGGGCGTAAATGGCGGACCGGCAGGAGATTTATATGTTGTTGTTCATGTGAGAAATCATGAATTCTTTGAGCGTGAAGGAGATCACATTATTTGTGAAATGCCATTAACATTTGCGCAAATGGCACTTGGTGCTGAAGTGGAAGTTCCTACTGTTCATGGGAAAGTGAAGCTAAAAATTCCAGCAGGAACACAAACAGGAACAGAATTCCGCTTAAAAGGAAAAGGTGCTCCGAACGTACGTGGATACGGTCAAGGAGATCAATATGTAGTCGTTCGTGTTGTTGTACCGACGAAATTAACTTCACATCAAAAAGAGTTATTACGTGAATTTGCGGGACAAGAAGAGCAGGATGATAGTTTATTTGGAAAGCTTAAACGTGCTTTCAAAGGGGAATAATGGAAATGAAAAATGGAGTTGGTAAATTGTGAAATGGTCAGAAGTTAGTATTCATACAACAGAAGAAGCAGTAGAAGCTGTCTCTCATATTTTACATGAAGCTGGTGCTAGTGGAGTTGCGATTGAGGATCCAGCGGAGTTGACGAAAGAGCGCGAGCAACAATATGGTGAAATTTATGCATTGAACCCAGATGAATATCCGGCAGAAGGTGTATTAATAAAAGCATATTTCCCACAAACGGATTCTTTACAGGAAACGATTGCGGGTGTAAAATCATCTATTGATATGCTTCCATCTTACGACATCGAAATTGGTACTGGAAATATTACCGTTAACGAAGTCAATGAAGAAGATTGGGCTACTGCTTGGAAAAAATATTACCATCCAGTACAAATTTCTGATACATTCACAATTGTGCCGACGTGGGAAGAATATACACCAGCTTCTCCGGAAGAAAAAATTATTGAATTAGATCCAGGTATGGCATTTGGAACAGGAACTCATCCGACAACAACGATGTGTATTCGTGCTTTAGAAAAAACAGTTCAGCCAGGTGATACTGTCATTGATGTAGGAACAGGTTCTGGTGTACTTAGTATTGCAGCGGCAAAATTAGGTGCGTCTTCTGTTCAAGCGTATGATTTAGATCCGGTTGCAGTGGAAAGTGCAGAAATGAATGTACGTTTAAATAAAACAGATGATATCGTGTCTGTTGGGCAAAATAGTCTTTTAGAAGGTATTGAAGGTCCTGTTGATTTAATCGTAGCTAACTTATTAGCAGAAATTATTCTTTTATTCCCTGAGGATGCAGCAAGAGTTGTGAAGTCGGGCGGATTATTTATTACATCGGGCATTATTGCAGCGAAGGAAAAGATAATTTCTGAAGCGCTAGAAAAAGCTGGATTTACAATTGAAGAAGTATTACGAATGGAAGATTGGGTAGCAATTATTGCACGAAATGCGTAATATAGATTTTAGTTTATAATGAAAAGGGGGAGTCTCTCACTATAAGGTGAGGGACTTGCCGTTTGTTATATGAAAAAATGATAACGTTTCGTTCTTTTCGTAAGTGTTGACTTACGAAAGGAACGAAACTCTACTAAGGTGATTATATGCAACGTTATTTTGTAGAAGAGAAATATGTAAATGAGACAAGTATTCGCATTGTAGGTGATGACGTACATCATATCGCAAGAGTGATGCGTATGTCAGCTGGAGATCACATTTATTGCTGTGTAAACGGAAAAACAGCAATATGTTCAATTGATGAAATTACCAGTGAATTTATTAATACGGCTATTGTAGAATGGGTAGAGGCGTCAAGTGAACTTCCTGTTTTCGTGACGATTGCAAGTGGACTGCCAAAAGGAGACAAGCTAGAGTTAATTTTCCAAAAAGGAACTGAGCTTGGGGCGGCCGCATTTTTACCATTTCAAGCATCTCGCTCTATTGTAAAATGGGATGCGAAAAAGGCTGATAAAAAAGTTGAGCGTTTAAGAAAAATTGTGAAAGAAGCTGCGGAACAATCGCATAGAAGCGAAATTCCAGAAGTGCATGCTCCGGCATCATTTAAGCAATTGCTTTCAATGAGTAATGAGTATGATGTATGTCTTGTTGCGTACGAAGAGGAAGCAAAACAAGGTGAGAAATCCAATTTTGCTAAAGCTTTAACGACGATGAAACCAGGCCAAAAACTATTGATTGTATTTGGACCAGAAGGTGGTTTAGCGGAGGAAGAGATTACTACGCTTCGTGAACATAAATTTGTACCATGTAGTTTAGGACCAAGAATTTTAAGAACAGAAACGGCGCCGTTATACGCGTTAAGTGCTGCTTCGTATCATTTTGAATTGATGGGGTGATGATCAATGTCAACTGTTGCGTTCCATACGTTAGGTTGTAAAGTAAACCACTATGAAACAGAGGCCATTTGGCAATTGTTTAAACAAGGTGGATATGAAAGAACTGAATATGAAAAGAAAGCTGATGTATATGTTATTAATACGTGTACAGTAACGAATACGGGAGATAAGAAAAGCCGTCAAGTTATTAGACGTGCTGTTCGTCAAAATCCGGATGCGGTTATTTGTGTAACGGGATGTTATGCACAAACATCTCCAGCGGAAATTATGGCGATTCCAGGCGTAGATATTGTAGTTGGTACACAGGATCGTGAAAAGATGTTAGGATACATCGAAGAATTCCGCAAAGAGCGTCAACCAATTAATGCTGTCCGCAATATTATGAAAACACGTGTATACGAAGAACTGGATGTACCTTATTTCACGGATCGTACACGTGCATCTTTAAAAATACAAGAGGGTTGTAATAATTTCTGTACATTTTGTATCATTCCTTGGGCACGTGGTTTAATGCGTTCTCGTGATGGAAAAGAAGTTATTAAACAAGCGCAGCAATTAGTAGATGCAGGTTATAAAGAAATCGTATTAACAGGTATTCATACAGGTGGGTACGGTGAAGATATTAAAGATTATAACTTAGCTGGATTACTTCGTGATATGGAAGCGGAAGTAGGCGGATTAAAACGTCTACGTATTTCTTCTATTGAAGCGAGTCAGATTTCAGATGAAGTAATTGAAGTGTTAGATAAGTCTGAAGTAGTTGTACGTCACTTGCACATTCCATTGCAATCTGGATCTAATACTGTATTAAAGCGTATGCGTCGTAAGTATACGATGGAATTTTTCCAAGAGCGTTTAGATCGATTGAAAGAAGCGTTACCAGGCCTTGCGATTACATCGGATGTAATTGTTGGTTTCCCAGGTGAAACAGAAGAAGAATTCATGGAAACATACAATTTCATTAAAGAGAATCGCTTCTCTGAGTTACACGTATTCCCTTACTCAAAGCGTACAGGAACACCTGCAGCGCGTATGGAAGATCAAGTTCCTGAAGATGTGAAGAATGATCGTGTTCATCGTTTAATTGAACTATCTAACCAATTAGCGAAAGAGTATGCATCACAGTTTGAAGGGGAAGTGCTTGAAATCATTCCGGAAGAGCAATTTAAAGAGGGCGACCGTAAAGGGTTATATGTAGGCTATACGGATAACTACTTAAAAATTGTATTTGAAGGATCAGAAGAGTTAATTGGTAAGCTAGTGAAAGTGAAAATTACGAAAGCTGGTTATCCATATAACGAAGCGCAATTTGTTCGTGTTCTTGAAGATGATGTAAAAAAAGAATCAGCAAGCGCATAAAATGAAACTTTAATGAGTGGGGTTTTTGTTCCTCCCCACTAATTATCAGCCGGATTCCTACCTAAGTTCTTTGCTTGTGCTGAATTTTGAGGTGGGGGGTCTTACTGCCCGGCAAATAGCGGGATAAAAAAAGCATGCAAACGGAAACGATTTGCATGCTTTCTTTTTTTCGTGGAGAAGTTAAGTACTGAAAAAGGCAGGTACGTCGAATGAGTAGTTGTTTCGTACATTCCTGCATTAAAAAAGATGTAATGATAAAAACATAGTTGTCTTCAGGGGAAAAGGATAATAGCTATCTACGTAGCTTTTGAACAGGAAAGGGCATCTATTCTTCTTTTATTCTGCCAAATAGTTGACCTGAAGTGATAAAATGTATTATAATCGTAAAAGACATGCTGAAGAAGGGTTTCTTTTTGCATGCTGAAATTAGTATGTAAGTGTGATGTTTCGGAGGGAGGGAAAGAGAATGTCAAAAACAGTCGTTCGTAAAAACGAGTCTTTGGAGGATGCACTTCGCCGTTTTAAAAGATCGGTTTCTAAAACTGGTACACTTGCTGAAGCAAGAAAGCGCGAGTTTTATGAAAAACCAAGTGTAAAACGTAAGAAGAAATCTGAAGCGGCAAGAAAGCGTAAATTCTAAGAGAGGGTGTAAGTGATGAGTCTTCTCGGTCGTTTAAACGATGATATGAAACAAGCGATGAAGAATAAACAAAAAGAAAAATTAACCGTTATTCGTATGGTTAAGGCTGCTTTACAAAATGAAGGTATTAAACTGCAACATACTCTTACTGAAGAAGAGGAATTAACAGTTTTAGCTCGTGAAGTAAAACAGTATAAGGACTCCCTCCTTGAATTTAAAAAAGCTGGTCGTGAAGACCTTGTTAATAAACTGCAAAGTGAAATTCAGATTTTAAGCGCATATTTGCCGGAGCAATTAACAGAAGAAGAACTAGCGAATGTAATTAAGCAAGTTATTTCTGAAGTTGGTGCAACTTCTAAAGCAGATATGGGTAAGGTGATGACTGCTGTTATGCCGAAAGTAAAAGGTAAAACAGACGGATCACTTGTGAATAAGTTGGTTATCCAGCTATTAGCATAAAAAAACGTCTCATTTCGTATGAGACGTTTTTTTATGCTTTTTTTCAGTTTGGACGTGATATTACAAGCTCTTTTTTCATACATATGGGATGAGAGGGGGTCTTTTGAGATGAAAAAATTAGAACAAATGAAGAATTGGTTAACAAAGCAAATAGACCTGCCAGTGGATGTGCTAATGGATCTACCTCGGATCACGCTTGTTGGGCAAGTGCATATCTATATAGAAAATCATCGGGGTTTATTAGTGTTTTCAGATAAAGAAGTAAGATTGTTATTAAAGCACGGTCAATTATTAATTAAAGGGCAATCCTTTATTATTAAAACAATCCTTCCAGAAGAACTTTTGCTTGAAGGAATAATTGAGCAAGTGACATTTTTAGAAAACGAAAAAAAAGAGGAGTGAGGGAAACTTCCATATGTGAAGTTTTTCTTCGTTATTTTCGTGATTCGACCTTACTATTCAGTTTATCTCGCTATTTATGGGTGGTAGAACTCTTTATTTCATTTTCGTACGAGCTATTTTGCTAATTAAAGTGAAAAAAGTAGTGTGTATACTTTTGGAAAGGTAGTGGAGATAGTAGATGAAAAATAAATGGTTTATAAAGTGGCTTGGATATGTAAAAGTACGAATTGAAGGTAGAGGTGCAGAACGGTTCGTTAACGAATGTGTACGTAGAAAATTATTAGTTTGGGATGTTAAGAAGATTGCTGATGAAACGTTAGTTTTTTGTATGTTATTACGAGATGTGAAGAAAATAAAACCAATTTATAGAAAAAATGAATGTAAACTATATTTTATTGGGCGTTACGGTTTTCCTTTTTTGAATAAGCGTTTAATTAAAAATAGTGGATTCTTAATTGGTTTTTTAATTTTCTTTTTTGGCATGATTGCATTATCCAATATGGTTTGGAAAATTGAAATTACAGGAGCGAAACCTGAAACAGAATATATATTGATGAAAGAATTGGACAAAATGGGTATTAAAAAAGGAAAATTACAATTCCAAATGCCTAATGTAGAAGATGTACAACGTCATTTGACAGACAATATTAATGCGATTACTTGGGCGGGATTAGAAATAAGAGGAACGACGTACCATTTTAAAATTGTTGAAAAAAACGAGCCGAAAAAAGAAAAGGAACAAAGGCCGCAAAATTTAGTTGCAAAAAAAGAAGCGATTGTGACAAAAACATTTGTTGAAGTAGGAAAACCAGTTGTCTTGAAAAATGATCATGTCGAAAAAGGACAGCTTCTCGTATCAGGGATATACGGTAATGAGGAGAGTCCGACGATTGTTTCGGCGAAAGGTATTGTATATGGAGAAACGTGGTACACATCTGAGGTGAGTGTACCACTAAAGACGCAATTTCAAGTATATACTGGCAATGCATATAATGAGCATTACCTTACATTTGGGAGTGCGAAAATAAAAATATGGGGATTTCAACATGATAAGTATAAACGCTCTCGTACTGAAAGTGTAAAACACGATGTGAAACTATTTGGTTTTACACTGCCGATCGCGTATGAAAAAGATATTGTACGAGAAGAGGAAGAAGCGAATCGGGAATATACAGAAAAACAGGCAATGAAAGTAGCGAAAGAGATGGCTGAAAAAGAACTAAAGAAAAAATTGGATGAACATGCTATGATTGTAAGTGATAAGATTTTGAGTAAAGAGGTTGAGGCGGATCAACTAAAAGTCACATTGCATTATACTGTGATCGAAAATATTGCAGAGCCACAACCAATATCCGAATCCGATATTCAAGGAGACTGAGTAATGGCAGAACAATTAGTAGAAATGAACCAACAATTGGAAAATGCTAACGAAGCAATCGCTCTTTTTGGAGTCAATGATGCTCATTTGAAAGTAATTGAACGGGAATTGAATGTATCGATTGTAACTAGAGGTGAAACTGTTCATGTATCTGGAGCAGTTGAAACTGTGACACTCGTAGAAAAAATCTTACAGCAATTACTTGTTGTTATTCGAAAAGGTATATCAATTACAGAAAGAGATGTTGCGTATGCAATTCAGCTCGCACAACAAGGGAAAATTGCTCAATTTGAAGAGTTATATGAAGAAGAAATCTTTAAAACGGCAAAAGGTAAATCCATTCGTGTAAAAACAATGGGGCAAAGAAGATATATTCATGCAATGAAGAAGAATGATATTGTATTTGGAATGGGACCTGCTGGGACTGGGAAAACATACTTAGCTGTAGTAATGGCTGTGAGAGCTTTAAAGCAAGGGTATGTAAAGAAAATTATTTTAACGAGACCGGCTGTAGAAGCTGGAGAAAGTTTAGGTTTTTTACCAGGAGATTTGAAAGAGAAGGTAGATCCGTATTTACGTCCATTGTATGATGCTTTGCACGATATTCTTGGACAAGAATATACGCAACGTATGATGGAGCGAGGGGTAATTGAAATTGCACCTCTTGCTTATATGAGAGGGCGTACGCTCGATGATTCATTTGTTATTTTAGATGAAGCGCAAAATACAACGGGTGCACAAATAAAAATGTTTTTAACTAGATTAGGTTTTAGTTCTAAAATGGTTATTACGGGGGACCCTTCACAAGTAGACTTACCAAAAGGGGTAAAATCAGGGCTTTCGCTAGCTTCTAACATTTTATCTGGTGTATCAGGTCTTTCATTCATTACATTAGAACAAACGGACGTTGTGAGGCATCCGCTGGTGCAACGTATTATTGAGGCATATGATAAAATGGAATGATCCTATTTGTCAGGATCATTTCTTTTTGTATTAAGGTTGGCGAACGGCATATTTTTTACTATCATAAAAGATAAGAGAAATAAACTATAGGTGCTGGTGTATCAAAATGTTACTTAAAAGTATCGTTGGCTAGAAGAAATGAAAGCTATAAATAGTTTCACTTTATTTCTGGAGAGGAGAAGGTATTGAAATCATGTTAAGATCTGAAGAAATTTCTAAGTGGTTTCGTAATTTACAACATTCGAAAAAACTAAGTTGGATTTCTTACGTTTTATTAGGAGCAGTGCTGTTTTTTGCACTTATGAATAATGTAAAACCAGAGCAATTAGATGTTGATATGTATTCTATTGCGAAAAAAACAATTCATTCTCCTATTAAAATTGAAGATAAGGTTATAACGGACAGAAAAAAACAAGAGGCCGCTCAAAAAGTTGGGGATCAATATACATATAGAAGTGAATATAAACAAAATAGAGTAGATATTGTAAATGATGTTTTTGCTAAGGTAAATGAAGCAATTCAAGAGATGAAAGCTGCTGGACCTGAAGAGCAAAAAAAGATGACCGATGCAAATAAATTAGAAAAATTGAAGAAGAAGTTGCCATCTAATTTAACAAAGGAATTATCGGATGAGAATTTATTATATTTTATTAATGCAGAACCGGATCAATTAGAATTAGCAAAGAACGCGGCTCTAACGTCTATTAGTGTTATTATGGGTGGAAATATTAAAATGTCCGAAGAAATAGCAGCAAAAGAGCGATTTGTTAATGAAATGAAAAGCCTCAATGTGAATAGTGGATTGAAGGAAGCTGTGAACGCGCTAGGATCATATGCGATTACAGCAAATTATTTTTATGATCCGGTTGTAACGAAAGAGAAGAAGAAAGCGGAAGAAGATTTAATTCCACCTGTTTATATTCTTCAAGGACAAGTTATTGTTAGAGAAGGTGAAACAATTTCAAGTGATATGTATAATCAGTTGAAATTAGTCGGTTTATTAGAGAAAGGTAATAGTTTTCAGCCTTATGTTGGATTAGCAGTGCTCATTGGTGTGTTACTGTACTTTATGCATAAGCAGTTTGAAGTATTTTTACAGCGTAAAAGAGAAGATAGACCGTATATTTTAGCGTATATTACAATTTTATCTATCACGATTGTTTTAATGAAAACGATTAGTTTGTTTCAAAAGCTTGAATATGCAGGAATTGCGTATGTTGTTCCGGTTGCGATGGGAACAATACTTGTAAAACTAATGATTGGCGATCGGTTTGTATTTTTAACAAGTATGATTTTTTCTGTGTGCGGAAGTATTATGTTTAATGAAGGGGTAACAAGTACACTGAATTATAGTGTAGGTATTTATGTGTTGTTAAGTTCATTATCAGTAAGCATTTTCTTAAGAGAAAAAAATCGTCGTACGATGATTTTGCAAGCTGGTATACTCGTTTCTATCTTAAATGTGGTCGTCTTAGCGGCGTTATTATTATTACGTAATGGGAATTTTTCACCTCTTGAAATTGGAACGCAATTATTGATGGCTTCCGTTTCAGGAATTATCTCATCCGTTTTGGCTATGGGGATATTACCGTATTTAGAGAGTGGACTTGGAATTGTATCAAGCATGAAGCTTATGGAACTATCAAGTCCGAATCATCCGCTTTTACGTAGAATTTTGTTAGAAGCGCCAGGAACGTATCACCACAGTGTAATGGTAGCGAATCTTTCTGAGGCAGCGTGTGAAGCGGTTGGAGCAAATGGTGTATTAGCACGTGTAGGGGCGTATTATCATGATGTAGGAAAAACAGTACAACCGCAATTCTTTATTGAAAACCAGATGGGAATTGAAAATCCACATGACAAATTAGATCCTGTGACGAGTAAAGATATTATCATTGCTCATGTAACAGATGGAGTCAGAATGCTCGAAGAATACCATATTCCGCAAGAAATTATCGATATTGCTGGACAACACCATGGTACAACATTACTTAAATATTTTTATTATAAGGCGATTAAAGAAGATAAAGAAAAATATACAGAAGAGATGTTTCGCTATCCGGGATCAAAAGCAACTTCTAAAGAGTCGGCAATTGTTGGTATTGCTGATAGTGTTGAGGCGGCGGTACGTTCTATGAATCACCCAACGCCAGATCAAATTAATAATTTAGTACAAAGTATTATTAAAGATCGCCTGCAAGATGGGCAATTTAGTGAATGTGATTTGACGTTTAAGGAACTACAAATCGTTGGAAAAACGTTATGTGAAACGTTAAATGGTATTTTCCATTCGCGTATTACATATCCGGAACCACCGGAAGAGAAGGAGAAAGAATGAGTTTATTAATTGATTTCATTGATGAAACAGAAGAAGTGAAAGAAGAATATGTGAATTTAATTCGTGAGATATTAGAAAAAGCAGCTCAAATGGAAAAAATAGAGGATGGTGCGGAGTTATCAGTGACATTTGTAGATAACGAACGCATTCGCGAGATTAATCGTGATTACCGAGATAAGGATCAGCCTACTGATGTCATTTCCTTTGCTATGGAAGAAATGGGAGAAGGAGAAATGGAAATTGTAGGTGCAGAGATGCCACGTATGTTAGGTGACCTTATTATTTCTATTCCGAGAGCGAAAGAACAAGCTGAAGAGTATGGACATTCTTTTGATCGTGAACTTGGCTTTTTAGCGTTACATGGCTTTTTACATTTACTTGGTTATGACCACATGACAGAAGAGGATGAAAAAGAAATGTTTGGAAGACAAAAAGAAATTTTAGAGGCATTTGGATTAGGTCGATGAAAAAAGGAAAACTTATAAATAGTTTTGGATATGCTATAGCAGGTATATTCTTTTGTCTTCGTCATGAACGAAATATGAAAATTCATTATTTAGCCGCAGTCATTGTTATATGCTGCGGCTTTTATGTCCATATTACGAAAGTAGAGTGGATGGTATTACTTATTGTAATAGGAATTGTAATGAGTTTAGAGATGGTAAATACGGCTGTGGAGAAAACAGTAGATTTAGCGACTACCGATATACATCCGTTTGCGAAAATTGCAAAGGATGTCGCAGCCGGATCGGTTTTATTGTTTGCGATAATAGCCGTTATAATTGGTGCTATTATCTTTTTGCCGTATGTGGTATAGTTGCATTCCAAAGCTTTTATGAAGCTTTGAAAGTGCTGTAAAGGCCTTTAATAAGAGAGTGTATCTTATTCACAGCTGTGGACAGGAAGGATGCGGGAATATGAATAGTAAACAATTAATTCAAGAAGCAATCGAAGCGCGTAAACAAGCGTACGTACCATATTCTAAATTTCAAGTAGGTGCAGCATTATTAACACAGGATGGAAAAGTATATCGTGGATGTAATGTTGAAAATGCATCATATGGTTTATGTAACTGTGCAGAAAGAACAGCTTTATTTAAGGCGATTTCTGAAGGAGATAAAGAGTTTGTAGCTATTGCAGTTGTAGCGGATACAAAGCGTCCGGTACCTCCTTGTGGAGCATGCCGACAAGTTATGGTAGAATTATGTAAACAGGATACGAAAGTATACCTATCAAATTTACATGGTGACGTTCAAGAGACTACAGTTGGAGAATTGTTACCAGGAGCATTTTTAGCGGAGGATTTACATGAATAGAAAAGGTTATAAATCAGGTTTTGTCTCTATTATTGGCAGACCGAATGTTGGAAAATCTACATTTTTAAATCGTATTATCGGCCAGAAAATTGCCATTATGAGTGACAAGCCACAAACAACTCGTAATAAAATTCAAGGCGTATATACAGAAAATGATTCACAAGTAATTTTCATTGATACACCAGGAATACATAAACCTAAACATAAATTAGGCGACTTCATGGTGAAGATGGCTCAAACGACATTAAAAGAAGTTGATATTGTTCTGTTTATGGTCAATGCAGTTGAAGGATTTGGTCGTGGTGAGGAATTCATTATTGAGAAATTAAAAGAAACGAAACAACCAGTATTTTTAGTAATTAATAAAATTGACCAACTTCATCCAGAGCAATTATTAGAGTTAATTGATCAATACCGTAAACTATATGAATTTGCAGAGATTGTACCAATTTCTGCATTAGATGGAAATAATGTGGATGCTTTAATTGGAACAATTAAAAAGTATTTACCAGAAGGACCGCAATACTACCCAGATAATCAAGTAACGGATCATCCAGAGCGATTTATTATTTCAGAGCTTATTCGTGAAAAAGTATTACATTTAACACGTGAAGAAGTGCCGCACTCTGTAGCGGTTGTTATTGATGCAATTCAAAAACGTGAGGGCGGAGCGGTTTATATAAACGCAACGATTGTTGTTGAACGTGCATCACAAAAAGGAATTATTATAGGTAAGCAAGGAAAGATGTTAAAAGAAGTCGGTAAGCGAGCTCGTTTTGACATTGAAGCATTACTTGGTTCTAAAGTATTTTTAGAAGTATGGGTAAAAGTGCAAAAAGATTGGCGTAATAAAATGTCTCAGCTTCGTGACCTTGGTTTCCGCGAAGACGAGTACTAAAATAGAGTAAAGCTGTAATCAGCGGATGTTTTGTTCATCCGCTGATTATTGGTTTTTATGAGTTTTGATAAATTAGGAAAAATTTTTCTCACATGAAAATGGACAAAATGGGTCAATTTAATAACAACAAAGGAAATTGGTTTATAGGCTACGCTTATTGAGAAAGGTGGATTCTTATGCTAGATTTTACCTGGAAGTTTTTCTCCAAAACAGGAAGCATTGAAACGTACTTGCTTTTGAAAGAAATGGAAAAAGACGTAAACGATGAGATGGATCAACATGAAGAGGAGCTAGCGCATCTAGACTCTCCAATTTCTTGACCCGTTTTGTTCAAACCTTGGATGGTGACGAACATGTTTCAAAAAGTTGAGGGCATCGTTATCCGTACGACAGATTACGGAGAAACGAACAAGATTGTTACAATATTCTCAAGAGAATTGGGTAAGGTAAGTGCAATGGCAAGAGGAGCGAAAAAACCGAAAAGCCGGTTAGCATCTGTTTCGCAACTTATGACCCATGGTAATTTTCTTATTCAAATGGGATCTGGACTTGGAACTTTGCAACAAGGCGAGATTATTTCAACTATGAAAGAAATTCGCGAGGATATATTTTTAACTGCTTATGCATCATTTATTGTTGAGTTAACTGATAAAGCAACAGAAGATAAAAAACATAATCCATATTTATTTGAAATGTTATATCAAACGTTGCATTATATGTGTGAGGGTGTTGATTCAGAAGTATTATCATTAATTTATCAAACGAAAATGCTTCCGGTATTAGGGATGCGCCCGTACTTTGATACATGTGCGATTTGTCATCAAGAAACAGATTTTGTCGCCTTCTCTGTCCGGGAAGGCGGTTTTCTGTGCTCGCGTCATGCTGAGCAAGACCAGTATCGTATACCAGTGGGAGAAGCTGTTCATAAATTATTACGTCTTTTCTACCACTTCGATTTACATAGACTTGGCAATGTATCGGTGAAGGATAGCACAAAAAAACAAATGCGTTTAGTATTGAATACATATTATGATGAATATTGCGGGATTTATTTGAAGTCAAGACGTTTCTTAGAACAACTTGATAAGTTTCAAATATAATTTGGGGCCGTATACGGTCCTTTTTACATCCTATCTTTTTCAAATAGCATATTTAGTATATAATATTTAAGAGATAGTATAACTTTTTTCGTTGTGCATTAAAGGTGGTGATTATCATAGAGCTGAATAAACGGCAAGAACATATCATTCAGATTGTAAAAGATCACGGTCCTATTACAGGGGAGTCAATTGCTGCGCAATTAGGATTAACACGTGCAACGCTAAGACCAGACTTAGCAATTTTAACGATGGCTGGTTATTTAGAAGCGCGTCCACGCGTAGGTTATTTTTATACGGGTAAAACCGGGGGGCAGCTATTATCTGAGGCTGTTAAGAAAATTAAAGTACAAGATTATCAATCTAGACCAGCTGTAATTGATAAAAATGTATCAGTATACGATGCGATTTGTACAATGTTTTTAGAGGACGTAGGTACCTTATTTGTTGTAGATCAGGCGATTCTATTAGTTGGTGTTGTGTCTCGTAAAGATTTATTAAGAGCTAGCCTTGGAAAGCAGGATTTAACCTCTCTTCCGGTTAATATTATCATGACAAGGATGCCAAACATTACGATGTGTCGTAGAGAGGATTCTTTATATGATATTGCGATGGAATTAATAGAAAGACAGATTGATGCGATGCCGGTTGTGAAAGATACGAAGCAAGGTTTAGAAGTGATTGGACGAATTACAAAAACAAATATTACACGTGCGTTTGTAAACTTAGTAAATAACGAATAAGTGTAATTTGTTTAAAGTGAGGTAATATAATGGATAATAAAATCGTATATGTCGTATCTGACTCTGTTGGAGAAACGGCTGATTTGGTTGTTCGAGCAGCGATGGGGCAATTCCCATTTGCTCCTGATATTAGACGTGTACCGTATGTAGAAGATACAGGGACATTAAAAGAAGTGATTTCGATTGCTAAGAGCAATCAAGCGCTTATTTGTTTTACGTTAGTAAAGCCTGACATGCGTCAGTATTTAGTGACAGAGGCTGCGAAAGAAGGCGTAGAGGCATATGATATTATCGGGCCTCTTATCGATCAAATTGAAGAAATTACAGGGCAAGTACCAAGATATGAGCCGGGTGTTGTTCGTAGATTAGATGAAGAATACTTTAAAAAGATTGAAGCGATTGAGTTTGCTGTAAAGTATGATGATGGTAGAGACGCGCGTGGTATTTTAAAAGCAGATATCGTGTTGATTGGGATTTCGCGCACATCAAAAACACCACTTTCACAATATTTAGCGCATAACAAACGTTTGAAAGTTGCTAATGTACCGCTCGTACCAGAAGTAGATCCGCCTGAAGAGTTATATCAAGTGGCTAAAGAAAAATGCTTCGGTTTGAAAATTACGCCAGAGAAGTTGAATCATATTCGAAAAGAGCGATTGAAATCACTTGGACTAAGTGATGGTGCAACATATGCCAATATTAATCGTATTAAAGAAGAAATTGATCACTTTGAGAATGTAGTTGGTAAAATAAATTGTCAAGTAATTGATGTATCGAATAAAGCGATTGAAGAAACAGCCAACATTATTGTGAATGCAGTGCAAAACCAAAAATTGTTTTAGCACATTTACCAAAGGTGAATGTGCTTTTTTCGCTCGTGAGAAACATAATACCTGTTGATTTCGTAATAGATTATAGCGGAGTGGTTATACTTATATTCTTCTGTCTTTTTATTATGCTAAAGGCAGGGTTTCGTTATCCTGAAATAGAAGATGAAAAAATAAAGGGATATGTAGCGTAGTTGAAGAAAATATATTATAATAAAAAATTGTGATAAAAACCTATATTTTACGTTTAGACTTTAATTTTTCAGAATAAACTAGGGATAGGATTTACGAAAAGACATGTAATTACGTTAAATCGACAAAATCTATACAAGAAAACGCACATTATGGAAGGATTCGCAGAAGGGATGTAGAATACAGAAATATGCAAAACATCAATATCGTATTAGTTGATGCAGATGCATAGCCTGTGAATGCTGAAAACTGTGCAAGTTGGAACGAAAGTTCATGTCGAAATTTTGTTTGTCACATCGTATGCTCATCGTTTAAGGAAGAAGCAAGGGAAATTGGATCTATGTAGATACTGAATAAGCTAAAGTTGATTTTTTATATGTATCAACATGCAAAAAACAGATCTCGTGATCACATAGGATATGGTGCTTGCTAGTCTTCTTGTAAAAAAGTGTATATGTATTGTCTCCAGGAGGTACATTTGTAACAGGTGAGCAAATGGATACAATTTTATATAGTAGGTACGTATCTGCGAAATTACGCAGAAAAGGGCCTACAAAATCGTTTGATAACGTGATCGACAACACTTTCTAATAAGTTTAGAAAAAATATTGTCGAATTATAAAGGAATTTTTTAATTTTTATCGAATACAAAATACGACACGGAGATGGATTTATGGGGAACAGAATTCCCGAAGAAGTTGTTGAACAGATTCGGACGTCATCGGATATTGTAGAAGTGATTGGTGAATACGTTCAACTTAGAAAACAGGGGCGTAACTATTTCGGCCTTTGTCCATTTCATGGTGAGAATTCTCCTTCATTCTCTGTTTCATCTGATAAGCAAATTTTTCATTGCTTCGGATGTGGAGAAGGTGGAAATGTATTTTCCTTTCTAATGAAAATGGAAGGATTGGCTTTTACCGAGGCTGTTCAAAAGCTAGGTGAAAGAAATGGAATGGCGGTTGCAGAGTATACATCAGGGCAAGGACAACAAGAAGACATATCTGATGACACTGTCATCATGCAACAGGCTCATGAACTTTTGAAAAAGTATTATCATCATTTATTAGTAAATACAGAAGAAGGAAATGAAGCACTTTCGTATTTGTTAAAACGTGGTATTACGAAAGAGATGATTGAGAAGTTTGAAATTGGTTATGCGTCACCTGCTTGGGATGCAGCAACGAAAATTTTACAAAAAAGAGGTTTATCGCTGTCTAGTATGGAACAAGCTGGTCTTCTCATAAGAAGCGAGAAGGATGGTAGTCATTATGATCGCTTCCGTGGAAGAGTTATGTTTCCAATCTATACGTTACAAGGTAAAGTGATAGCGTTTAGTGGAAGGGCATTAGGAGATGACACTCCGAAATATTTAAATAGCCCTGAAACACCGATTTTTCATAAAAGTAAATTGTTGTATAACTTCCACCAAGCGAGGCCGTTTATTAGAAAACGTGGGCAAGTGGTCCTTTTTGAAGGGTATGCCGACGTAATGGCTGCGGTAAAAAGTGGTGTGGAAGAAGCTGTCGCGACAATGGGAACAGCTTTAACTGAAGAACAAGCAAAACTTCTGCGACGTAACGTTGAAACTGTTGTTCTTTGCTATGATGGTGATAAAGCAGGGCGAGAAGCAACGATGAAAGCAGGGCAATTATTGCTAAAAGTTGGTTGCCAAGTGAAAGTTACATCCTTGCCAGATAAGCTTGATCCTGATGAATATGTGCAACAATATGGGACAACTGCTTTTGAAAATCTTGTGAAATCAAGTATAAGTTTTGTTGGTTTTAAAATAAATTATTTGCGTTTAGGGAAAAATTTGCAAGATGAGTCTGGCAAAGAAGAATATGTGAAAAGTGTTTTAAAAGAGTTATCGTTGCTACAGGATGCGATGCAGGCAGAATCATATTTGAAGTCATTATCGCAAGAATTTTCGTATTCAATGGAAACTCTTTTGAATCAATTGCACCAATATCGCAAAGAACAAAAGGTACAGCAAAAACAAGTAAAGCAGGTTTCTAAGCCGTCTCAAATTGTTCAAACAAAACCGAAGTTAACAGGTTTTGAAAGGGCAGAAAGAGAAATTATTTATCATATGTTGCAAAGTCCAGAAGTGGCTGTTCGTATGGAATCCCACATAGAAGATTTTCATACAGAAGAACATAAAGGGATTTTATATGAACTATACGCATATTATGAAAAGGGAAATGAACCTTCAGTCGGAACATTTTTAAGTTGGCTCTCTGATGAGAAGTTGAAAAATATTATCACTGATATTTCGACGGATGAATTTATTAATCCAGAATACACAGAAGAAGTGTTACAAGGCCATTTAGAGACGCTCAGCCGTCATCAAGAAAAACTTGAAAAGATGGAAATCATCTTTAAGGTAAAACAAATGGAAAAAACAGATCCTGTAGAGGCTGCTAAATATTATGTAGCATATTTACAAAATCAAAAAGCGAGAAAATAGCTTTTTTGATAAATTTTTAGTATAATGAATGTTTGTATCTCGCGTAAGGAGGGGAACAGATGGCTGACAAACCAGCTCGTTCTAAACAAATTGAAACTGAAATGACCCTTGAGCAAGTGAAAGAACAACTCACTGAGCTCGGAAAAAAACGTGGCGTTCTTACATATGAAGAGATTGCAGAACGCATGAATGGATTTGAAATTGAATCCGATCAAATGGATGAATACTATGAATATTTAGGTGAACAAGGGATTGACTTAGTTGGTGACAATGATAACGACGAAGGTCCTAATAATCGCCAAATTACAAAAGCGGAAGAAGAATTCGACCTTAATGATTTAAGTGTACCACCTGGGGTTAAAATCAATGATCCTGTTCGTATGTATTTAAAAGAAATTGGTCGTGTAGATTTACTATCTGCAGAAGAAGAAATTCGACTTGCAACGCGTATTGAAGAAGGCGATGAAGAAGCGAAACGTCGTCTTGCAGAAGCAAACTTACGTCTTGTAGTAAGTATTGCAAAGCGCTACGTAGGCCGTGGTATGCTTTTCTTAGACTTAATCCAAGAAGGGAATATGGGTCTAATTAAAGCGGTTGAAAAGTTCGATTATCGTAAAGGTTTCAAATTTAGTACGTATGCAACTTGGTGGATTCGCCAAGCGATTACACGTGCGATTGCAGACCAAGCACGAACAATTCGTATTCCAGTTCATATGGTTGAAACGATTAATAAGTTAATTCGTGTACAACGTCAATTACTACAAGATTTAGGACGCGAACCATCTCCTGAAGAGATTGGTGAAGAAATGGATCTTGCTCCAGAAAAAGTACGCGAAATTTTAAAAATTGCACAGGAGCCAGTTTCTCTTGAAACACCGATTGGTGAAGAAGATGACTCCCATTTAGGTGATTTTATTGAAGACCAAGAAGCAACATCGCCTGCGGACCATGCAGCGTATGAATTGCTAAAAGAACAATTAGAAGATGTGTTAGATACACTAACAGATCGTGAAGAAAATGTTCTACGTCTTCGTTTTGGTTTAGATGATGGACGAACTCGTACGCTTGAAGAAGTTGGGAAAGTATTCGGCGTAACGAGAGAACGTATCCGTCAAATTGAAGCAAAAGCACTTCGTAAATTAAGACATCCAAGCCGTAGTAAGCGTCTTAAGGATTTCTTAGAATAGGCTACTTTTAAGTTTACTTCACCTTTGTGAAGTAAACTTTTTTATTTTGTTAACTTTTGTTAAACTTTAGCTATCGGCAACGATTACAATTTCTTGTAATTTATTTTACAGAATTGTCTTTTGATTTGCAAATGCTCATTTTTCGATTTTTCGATTAATTTTGTGTATTCTATACAAAAATATATGTAGAAAAGTGAAAAATATGATGAGAAACGTTAATAATTATCGAAATAATAAGCGATATAACAATAAAAAACAATAAACTGAATTTATGGAATATTTTTAACGATTAGTAGTTTACTCTTTTCTGATAGAACGTTTTCAAGTACAATGGAAATGACTGAATCATCTAACTATTTAGGGGTATAGAGGGGGGAGAAGAGATATGAAACGTAATCCGCTGATTCCGTTCGCTCTTATTGCAGCATTAGGTATTATCGTTATGTTTGTATTTTCATTTCAGGGGCTAAATAAATCTAAAGAGTTAGCTGATGCAAAAAATGGTGGGAAGCCAGCACAAACAGCATCAAAGCCAGAGGATATTGTGAAGCAAAGCTGTACGAGCTGCCACGGTGACCAGTTACAAGGGGCAGTAGGACCTAATTTACAAAAAATTGGTGGGAAACTTTCAAAAGATGAAATTAAAGAAATTCTTTCGAAAGGAAAAGGAAATATGCCTGCCAATATAGTTCCAGCTGATCAAGCCGCTAAAGTAGCTGATTGGTTATCGAAGAAAAAATAAAGTTCCGTATGACAAGTCTTTTGCTTATGCAAAGGGCTTGTTTTTCTATATTTTCTAAAATACGATGAGTGATAGAGAAGTGAATTGTTTTTATAGGCTTGCAACAACTACTATAAATTCATTATCATGGAGACAGACTGACAAGAGAAGGAGTAATGGAAATACATGAATGAAGTAAAGCTTTCAAAACGATTAGAAGAAGTAGTGAGTGAAATACCAGTAGGATCTACAGTAGCTGATATTGGATCGGATCATGCGTATTTACCGTGTTATACAATTATAAATAATATTGCTACAAAAGCAGTTGCTGGAGAGGTTGTAGATGGACCATTTCGCTCTGCACAAGCAACTGTAGCTGAAAGTGGCTTACAAGATAAAATAGATGTGCGTAAAGGGAATGGATTAGCTGTTATCGCGCCAGGAGAAGTAGATGTAATTACGGTTGCTGGAATGGGCGGAGCGTTAATTCGTGACATTTTAGAAAGTGGTAAAGAAAAATTAGAAGGGGTAACTCGTTTAATTTTACAGCCGAATATTGCAGCGCATCACATTCGTGAATGGTTTATTGAGAATGGATGGGAGCTTATCCATGAAAAAATCGTAAAAGAAGATGGGAAAATTTATGAGATTTTAGTAGGCGAGCAAGGAAACATCGCGGTGCCTTATTCTGAGAATAAACAAGCGGAATTATTTATGGGGCCATTTTTAATAAAAGAAAAAGGTGAAGCTTTCGTTGAAAAATGGGAAGGGGAATTAAAAAACTTCCAAAATATTTTAAAGCAGTTAGAACGTGCGGCTGATTCTGAAGAAACAAAAGCGAAGCGTGCGGAAGTAGAAGCGAAAATGAAAATGATACGGGAGGTTTTATCATGAGTAAAATTCCAAATGGCCATGAAATTATTTCTTTATTTGAAAGTATGTATCCGAAGCATTTGGCGATGGAAGGAGATAAGATTGGCCTGCAAATTGGAGCGCTTAATAAACCCGTACAACACGTATTGATTGCGTTAGATGTAACGGAGGAAGTTGTGGATGAAGCAATTCAATTAGGGGCGAATGTCATTATTGCGCATCACCCTTTAATTTTTAATCCGTTAAAAGCGATTCATACAGATAAAGCGTACGGAAGAATTATTGAAACGTGTATTAAAAATGATATTGCCATTTATGCAGCACATACAAATGTGGATGTTGCTAAGGGCGGGGTAAATGATTTACTTGCTGAGGCGTTAGGATTGCAAAATACAGAAGTTTTGGCACCGACATATGCAGAAGAAATGAAAAAAGTTGTTGTGTTTGTGCCAGTAACTCATGCAGAAGAAGTACGAAAAGCATTAGGAGACGCAGGTGCTGGTCATATCGGCAATTATAGCCACTGTACGTTTAATAGCGAGGGTACAGGCACGTTTGTACCTCAAGAGGGAACAAATCCTTATATCGGGGAAACTGGGCAGTTAGAACGCGTAGAAGAAGTGCGAATCGAAACGATAATTCCAGCTTCACTACAGCGAAAAGTGATTAAAGCAATAGTAACGGCACATCCATATGAAGAAGTAGCATATGATGTGTATCCACTTGATAACAAAGGTGAAACATTAGGGCTTGGAAAAATAGGATATTTACAAGAAGAAATGACACTTGGACAGTTTGCGGAACATGTAAAGCAATCATTAGATGTGAAGGGCGCAAGAGTTGTTGGGAAATTAGATGATAAAGTGCGTAAAGTGGCTGTACTTGGTGGCGATGGTAACAAATACATCAATCAAGCTAAATTTAAAGGAGCGGATGTATATGTAACAGGTGACATGTATTATCATGTTGCTCATGATGCGATGATGCTCGGTTTAAATATAGTTGACCCAGGACATAACGTTGAAAAAGTAATGAAGCAAGGTGTACAAAAGCAATTACAAGAAAAAGTGGATGCAAAGAAATTCAATGTACACATTCATGCTTCGCAATTACATACAGATCCATTTACATTTGTATAAGAAAAATAAAAACCGTTGCTCGTATAGGCAACGGTTTTTATTATTGTTCTTTTTTCACTTTTACACGAGGTAATATTTTTTGTAACGGTACTTTTCGAACTCTCTCCCATGTAGCGGGATTCATTGGATCATATTGATCTAAGAAAGCGATAACTTCTTTTGTAATTGGAGTTGGAGTAGAAGCACCTGCTGTAACAGCTACGTTTTCTACACCTTGTAGCCACTCTAATTTAATCTCACTTACGTCTGCAACGCGGTATGCTTTCGTACCAGCGATTTCTTGTGATACTTGTGCTAAACGATTTGAGTTGTTACTTTTCGGATCACCGACAACAATTGTTAAGTCTGCAACATCAGCTTGTTTAGCGACAGCTTCTTGGCGAACTTGAGTTGCTAAACAAATTTCCTTATGGAATTCTGCTGTTGGGAATTTTTTCTGAATGTCCTCCATTAAATGTTGAACATCCCATTGGCTCATCGTTGTTTGATTTGTAACTAAAATTTTATCTGTTGGAATTTCTAATGTTTTTAAATCATCAGCTCTTTCGATAAGGTGAACGATGTCAGGTGCAATACCAACTGCGCCTTCTGGTTCTGGATGATTTTTTTTACCGATATAAATGACATGGTAACCTTCAGCTTTCTTTGCTTCAATAAGATCATGTGTTTTTGTAACATCTGGACAAGTGGCATCGATTGTCGTTAAACCTTTTTCTTTTGCACGTTGTTTAACTTCTGGAGAAACACCGTGTGCTGTGAAAATAACAGTACCAGATTCGATTTTATCTAAAATTTCTAATCGACTTGGACCGTCTAACGTAATGATGCCATCTTCTTCGAATGCATCTGTTACATGTTTGTTGTGAACAATCATACCTAAAATATAAATAGGTCTTGGTAATGATGTATCTAATGCGGCGTTACGTGCAATAACCATCGCGTCCACAACACCGTAGCAATAACCACGAGGGGAAATTTTAACAATTTTCATATGAGTAATCCTCTCCTTCTAAACAAGGGATACTTTTGTGCATAGTCTTTTACATTATAAAGGAGGAATGGATAGAAAACAAAGGATTGTTACACATATAGTTTTGGTTTTGTTGCTATTTTATGAACAGGCTCCTCTTGTAATTCTTTTTCTATGACAGGCTCAATCACTATTTTTTTTCTTTTTCTTTTTTTTTGTGGAGGAGGCGGAGTTGCTACCTCAACGTTTTCTGTTATGTCTTCAGCCTGATTTTCAGTTGGATCTTCTTCCGTACTTTTTCCAGAGGTGAGGATTTTAACAATGCTTGGTAGGTTACGCATAATAGGACCGTACTGTTCGACGACAGGGCTTACAGATTGAACGACTTGGGATACTTTTTCAATATTGTTTATCATATTAGTTGGATTCGAAATTAAATTTGCAAAAAAACTGCCGATGCCGCTACTTGATGCTGCTGTAGTTGCTGCACCGCCGCGCGTTTCATTTGATTCATACATTTGAGGGGGGATCATTTGCTCTGGATGTTGCTGCATGTATGGTTGATATTGTTGTGAGTACTGCTGCGGGTATTGCTGTTGGTATTGCTGTTGGTATCGGTATTGTTGTTGATATTGGGGCGGCGGTTGTTGGTGCATCATTGGCGGCGGTCCATCCATTTGTCGATAAGGTGGAACCATTTGCATGAAAGGCTCAGTTGGATCGTGTTTTTTAAAGAGTTTAGCAAGGAAACCTTTCTTTTTTTGCGCCATCGGTGGTAGTTGTGGAATTGGATATGGTGTATAAGGTTGCTGTCCTTGATTCGGATACATTTGCCTTGTATGGGATTTTGGAAACATGTGAGAAATCCTCCTTTCTTCAGTTAGGTATATACACATACAATATGCAATAAGAGGGAAGAAGGTTAGTTTTTGAAGTAAAAACCTAAACTAAAGATGGATTTTACTTGTAGATTTCGATATAATGTAGACTTGGCTGATTTGTGCGCGCAGTAGAAATTTAGAAAGAAGGTGTAACTTATGACACAACAAACTTTTACACAGTATGATTTTAAACCATTTTTAATAGATGCAGTTCGTGAACTACGCTTTACAGAGCCGACAGGAATTCAAAAGAAAATTTTCCCGGTCGTGAAAAAAGGTGTAAGTGTAATTGGACAATCCCAAACAGGTTCTGGGAAAACACATGCATACTTACTTCCTACATTGAACAGAATTAATGCAAGTCGTGAAGAAGTACAACTTGTTATTACAGCGCCTACTCGTGAGTTAGCACAACAAATTTACGAAGAAATCGTGAAATTAACAAAGTTTTGTGCGGAAGATCAAATGATTACAGCACGTTGTTTAATTGGTGGAACTGATAAACAACGATCAATTGAAAAGTTGAAAAAACAACCTCATATTGTAGTTGGAACACCAGGACGTATTAAAGATTTAGTAGAAGCACAAGCATTATTTGTTCATAAAGCAAATACTATTATTGTCGATGAAGCAGACTTAATGCTTGATATGGGATTCATTCATGATGTAGACAAAATTGCATCACGCATGCCTAGAAACTTGCAAATGCTAGTTTTCTCTGCAACAATTCCTCAAAAACTAAAACCGTTTCTGAAGAAATATATGGAGAATCCAGAGCATATTCATATCAATCCAAAACAAGTTGCGGCTGGGAATATTGAGCATTATTTAGTACCTTCTAAACATCGTAACAAAATCGATTTAGTGAACAAAATGTTGCTACAATTTAAACCGTATTTAGCAGTTGTTTTCACGAATACGAAGAAGATGGCGGATCAGGTTGCTGACGGATTAATGGAACGTGGCTTAAAAGTTGGACGAATTCACGGAGATTTATCACCGCGTGATCGTAAAAAAATGATGAAACAAATTCGTGATCTTGAATTCCAATATATTGTTGCAACTGATTTAGCAGCACGTGGTATTGATATTGAAGGAATTAGTCATGTTATTAACTACGAACTTCCATCAGATTTAGATTTCTTCGTTCACCGCGTTGGAAGAACAGCACGTGCGGGGCATTCAGGTATTGCAGTGACGATTTATGATCCAGCAAACGAAGAAGCGTTAGATAGTTTAGAAAAACAACGTCATATTGAGTTCAAGCATGTAGAGTTACGCGGAGATGAGTGGGCGGATTTAGGTGAACGTCGTCGTCGTAAGAGCCGTAAAAAACCAAATGACGAACTTGATGTTATGGCAACGAAAGTTATTAAAAAGCCGAAAAAAGTAAAACCAAACTATAAACGTAAACTTGCAACAGAACGTGATAAAGTGAAGAAAAAATATAGCAATAAAAAAAGATAAGGGGAGCCCCCTTATCTTTTTTTATCCGGATATTTGCGGGATAATAATCGGTGGGGAATGGAAAAACACTGATTAAAGTTTCGGTGTAGCTAGTTACAATTTGCGTAGTGTTTTAGGAACAAACAATTCGCTACATATTTCTACAAATTATGCTATTATTATATCTATTGTATATTGAAGAGGTGATTGTATGTTAAAGATTGGATCTCATGTTTCTATGAGTGGTAAGAAAATGTTATTAGCAGCAAGTGAAGAGGCTGTTTCATACGGTGCAACGACGTTTATGATTTATACAGGTGCACCGCAAAATACACGAAGAAAACCAATAGAAGAATTGAACATAGAAGCAGGAAGAAAACATATGGAACTAAACGGTATTGAGGAAATTATCGTACATGCGCCATATATTATTAATCTTGGGAATACGACGAAGCCAGAAACATTCCAATTAGGTGTAGACTTCCTTCGCATGGAAATTGAAAGAACATCGGCATTAGGTGTAGCGAAACAAATCGTTCTTCACCCAGGTGCGCACGTTGGTGCAGGAGCGGATGCTGGTATTCAACAAATTATTAAAGGGCTTAATGAAGTATTAACGCCAGAGCAGACGGTTAACATTGCGTTAGAAACGATGGCAGGAAAAGGGACAGAATGCGGTCGTAGCTTTGAAGAAATTGCAAAGATTATTGATGGTGTAAAATATAATGAAAAATTATCAGTATGCTTTGATACGTGTCATACGCACGATGCAGGATATGATATTGTAAATGATTTTGACGGCGTATTAAATGAATTTGATAAGATTGTTGGTATGGATCGTTTGCAAGTACTTCATATTAATGATAGTAAAAATGTATGCGGCGCAGGAAAGGACCGTCATGAAAATATCGGCTTCGGTCATATCGGTTATAAAGCGTTACATCATATTGTGCATCATCCGCAGTTAATGCACGTACCAAAAATCCTTGAAACGCCATATGTAGGTGAAGATAAAAAAGATAAGAAGCCGCCGTATAAATTAGAAATCGAAATGCTGAAAAATGGTACTTTTGATGAAGGGATTCTTGAGAAAATTAAAGCGCAATAAGCAATAAGGAGGGGATTTTCCCCTCCTTATTTTAGTAGTTGCTGAAATAAAGTATTTACTTGTTGGGCAGTAGCAGGGGAGGTTACTTTTGCTATTTGTTTTAAGAGCTCGAGCCGTTCGTCATTATCGTAAATGTTAATATTCTTTCCTTTCATAAGTAAAACAATTTGATCCGCTTGTGCAGTCGTAATAGAAACTTCATACTCTTTACTATATTTCAATAACTCTTTTGTAGAAATATGATTTAATTTTTTATTTACAAGTTGTTTAATGAGGTTCATTGAGTTATCCTCCTTCACACGTTCTTCTATCGAAATATATGAGTACGTAGCTTGTACATATTCGTATAGAGTTTCTTTTTTCATGAGAAAAAGAAGCGTATGGTATAATATAAGGACAAAACTATAGAAAAAGAGTATAAGGAGGACTTATGGAACAAAAGCAACACCGAAAAGAAAGTGTTATCCATCTTATTTATCGTTTAGTTATGATTATTTTTGGGGCAGCATGCGCAGCGGTAGCGATTGAACTATTTTTAATGCCAAATAAAATTATTGATGGTGGAATTATTGGTATTTCTCTTATATTAGATTATCTTACTCCTAATATTTGGTGGTTAAGTTTCTCTACTTTAGTCGTTATTCTCAATATCCCATTTATGTATTCAGGTTATAAGCAAATCGGAAAAACGTTCATGTTATCTTCGGCGTTCGGTATTGTAGCTTTAGCGTTTATTGAATCAACGTTACATGCTGTTCCGCCATTTACAACAGAGCCGATTTTAGCAACAGTGTTTGGTGGTCTTATTTTAGGTATTGGTGTAGGGCTCGTTATTCGCCATGGTGGATCAATGGACGGAACAGAAATTATGGGTATTTTATTAACGAAGAAATTACCTTTCTCTGTTGGCGAATTTGTAATGTTTGTGAACTTATTCATTTTTGCATGGGCAGCATTTGTATTTGGTGTTGAACAAGCTATGTATTCTGTTATGACGTACTATATCGCATTCAAAACAATTGATACAGTCATTCAAGGTTTAGATGAAACGAAAGCAGTTTTAATTGTATCAGATCAATATGAGGAAGTATCAAATGCGATTTTGCATCGTCTTGGTCGTGGAACTACAAAGCTTGTAGCGAAAGGCGGTTACACGGATAAAGAAAAAGAAGTTATTTATGCAGTTGTAACGCGTCTGGAAGTGACGAAGTTAAAATCAATTGTGTATGAAATTGATGCGAATGCGTTTGTTACGATTATGAATACACAAGAGACAAATGGTGGCAAGTTTAAATCGGCTATCCACTAGAAAATTTATCCAGTAAAAGCCCTCGCCAATCGTTAGAGGATGGCCTCATCTGATTAAGGTTTCATTTTATAGGAATATTTTTCGGAAGCAGAGAATTTTTCTCTGCTTTTTGTTATAATAGTAAGGTTTCTTGAAAAGATTGATATATTTTAGGCAGATTGGTTTACAACTATAATAAGCTGTACTATAATTCAAATAGATATAAATCGGAATCATTCTGAATTAAAATAGGTGAGATGCTATGAATAATATATTAGAAATAGAAGGATTGTCATTTCGATATGAAGATCGAAATGTGTTAGAAGATATTAATTTGCAAGTTCCGAAGGGAGCTTTTTTAGGTTTAGTTGGGCCAAATGGTTCTGGGAAATCAACTTTGCTAAAATGTTTATTAGGCGTTTTAAAGCCAAAACAGGGAAGTATTCGTTTGTTTGGTGTTGACAGTAAGAAGTTTAAAGAATGGAACAAAGTTGGTTATGTGTCGCAAAAGGCAAATAGCTTTAATTCTGGTTTTCCGGCCACTGTTTTTGAAGTTGTATCAATGGGACTCGTTTCGAAAAAAGGGCTGTTTCGCTTTTTCACGAAAAACGATAAGGAAAAGGTAGAAAAAGCGATTGCTGATGTAGGGATGAGTGCGTTTCAAGGGCGCAATATCGGAGAACTTTCTGGTGGACAACAACAGCGTGTATTTATTGCTCGTGCGCTCGTTAGTGATCCTGAATTACTTATTTTGGACGAGCCTACTGTTGGAATCGATGTGAAGAATGTAGAAAGTTTTTATGAGATATTAGAGGATTTAAACAAAAGGTTAGGAATCACATTAATTCTCGTTACTCATGATATGGGAGCTGTTACTGAGAAGGTAACACATGTTGCATGCTTAAACCAACATCTACATTTCCATGGAAATGTAGAGAAGTTCCGAGAGTTAGAAGATGCAGAAATGTCCGTCTTATATGGACATCATGTTCATCGTTTAGAACACGAGCATGAGCATCACGGGAGGATATAATGATACAAGATTTTTTACAATATGACTTTTTACGGAACTCTTTATATGCAGGGATTTTAATAGGACTTGTTGCGCCGCTTATCGGTGTATTTGTTGTCATTCGCCGAATGTCGCTTATTGCGGATGCTTTAAGTCACGTGACATTATCGGGTATTGCTGCAAGTTTACTACTAGAAAAAACAATTTTCACAGGAGGATTTTTAAATCCGTTATATATGGGAATGATTTTTTCTATTGGTGGGGCGTTACTAATTGAAAAATTACGTACTGTATATAAACATTATCAAGAATTAGCAATTCCGATTATTCTTTCAGCAGGAATGGGGATTGGGGTTATTTTTATATCACTTGCAAATGGATTTAACACTGATTTATTTAGTTATTTATTTGGGAGTGTAAGTGCTGTAACAAGTACGGATTTAATAATCATCGGCATTGTAGCAATTGTTGTTATTGTAACGATTACTTTATTATACAAAGAGTTATTTTTACTATCGTTTGATGAGGAATATGCTGTATCAACCGGTTTGAGTGCAAAGTGGATTCACTTTATTTTCATTATATTGGTTGCTCTTGTTATTGCAGTATCAATGCGTGTAGTAGGGGTTCTTCTCGTATCATCATTAATGACGTTACCAGTTGCAGCAAGTATTCGTATTGCAAATGGATTTAAACAAACAATTTTCTTTTCCATTTTATTTGGTGAAATTGCAGTAATTGGTGGAATGTTTGCTTCATATCAACTTGATCTAGCACCAGGTGGTACAATTGTTATGATAGCAGTTCTTATTTTAATTGGTGCGATTTTATGGAAAAAGAAAAAAACTGCATAAAGTAGGGATAGATATGAATCTAACAGAAGCTTTACGCCTAATGAAAGATAAAGGATACAAACATACTGGGAAAAGGGAAGAAATGCTCAGGTTATTTGCAGCTCACAATCGTTATTTAACGGCGAAAGACGTTTTAGAGCATATGAAGGATGATTATCCAGGTCTTAGCTTTGATACGATTTATCGTAACTTAACGGTGTTTGCTGAAATCGGTGTTTTAGAACAAACGGAATTAAATGGTGAAAAACATTTTCGTTTTACATGTTCTATTATGGAACATCATCATCATTTTATTTGTTTAGATTGCGGGGGGACGAAAGAGATTACTTCCTGCCCGATGGATTTTATGAATAAAGATTTTAACGGTTATGAAGTAACCGGGCATAAGTTTGAAATATACGGCCGTTGTCCAAAATGTGCAAAATAAGAACTCGTCGGTTACATAACTGACGAGCTTTTTTACGTAAAAAAGAAGGTTGCCCACAAATATTGTGGCAACCTTCTTTTTATTGTTCTTGTGTTTCTTTTTCTTTTTCTCGTTCAGCAGCAATTTCAGCAGCAATTTCAGCAGCAATTACATCGATTTCTTTTTTCAGTTCTTCTACCATTATTTCTTCTGGTACTTTACGAACAACTTGCCCTTTACGGAATAATAATCCTTCTCCACGTGCACCGGCAATACCGATATCAGCTTCACGAGCTTCACCAGGACCGTTTACAGCGCAACCAAGTACTGCAACTTTAATTGGTACTTTTAGTGTAGAGATGTATTCTTCCACCTCGTTAGCGATGCTAATTAAATCAATTTCAATACGACCACAAGTTGGACAAGAAATAAGTGTTGCTGCATTAGATGCAAGACCGAATGACTTTAATAGTTCACGCGCAACTTTTACTTCTTCAATTGGGTCAGCACTTAATGAAATACGTAGTGTATTTCCGATGCCTTTATTTAAGATTGCGCCAAGACCAGCGGCACTTTTTACAGTTCCGGCAAATAATGTTCCGGATTCTGTAATACCTAAATGTAATGGGTAATCAAAAGCACGAGCAGCTTTTTCGTATGCTTCAATTGCTAAGTTAACATCAGAGGCTTTCATAGATACGATAATATCGTGGAAATCTAAGTCCTCTAAAATTTTAATATGATGTAGGGCACTCTCAACCATACCATCTGCAGTTGGGTATCCGTACTTTTCTAAAATGTGACGTTCTAATGAACCTGCGTTTACACCGATACGAATTGGAATACCTCGTTCTTTTGCCGCATTTACAACAGCTTCTACTTTATGGCGACGACCAATGTTACCTGGATTGATACGTACTTTATCAATGCCGCCTTCAATTGCTTTTAAAGCAAGACGATAATCAAAATGAATATCAGCAACAAGTGGAATGTTGATTTGTTTTTTAATATCAGCAATAGCATTTGCTGCGCGTTCGTCTGGAACAGCAACACGGACAACTTGACAGCCAGCTTCTTCTAAACGTTTAATTTCAGCAACTGTTGCTTCAACATCATGTGTTTTTGTTGTTGTCATACTTTGTATAATTAATTCATTATTACCGCCAATTGTTAAATTACCGACTTTAACTGGACGTGTTTTTGTACGATGAGTCATTTCATTCACGAATAGATCGCTCTCCTTATAAAAGAAGTTTCTTATTTAGTCCCTCATATCAATGAAAGTATACGTGATACAGGGCTATAGAAACCGAAGTGCTCGGTTTCACTTTTACTATTGTATCAGCGCCTTTATGTAATTGACAAGGATTAAGTGATTGCTCATTGATATAACGGGAATTTATAAGACTTTCCAATTTGTATTTTTGTAGCAGATGTACTTTTGTTTAGTTGTTTAAAGTCATCAATTACCTTTTCAATGGAAGGGATTTTTTTCTTATTAATTTGTTCGGTAATAGAAAGAACTGTCTCACCTGTTTTGACTTCAATTGTTTTATAAGTTACATCTGTTTCTTTTTCTGCTTTGTTCTCTTTATTTTGTTTTGTATCTGTATTTTCTTGCTTTATCGTTTGGGCCGCGGTTGTTTTTTTATATGAACTTAACATCGGTAAAGTGCCGATTTTTATATCGTAATAAAATATATAACCAAGAACAAGCACGAATAAGAATATACCTAATCTTTTCATATTCTTCACTCCTTTGCTAGGAATATATGCTTGTCCAAAAAAAAAATGCCTATTTAGGCATTTTTTCGTTTTTATTTTTCTTTCGGTTTTGGAACTTCTTTAATCGTTAAGTAAAGAACAATTAAAACAACTGCGATATAAATAAATGTTGAACCAGGTACAACGATTTTGAATAGATCCATAATCATAAAGAAGATTGTTGGGATTGTGTAGCTGTATGCAGTTAACGTCCATACTTGCTTATAAGATAATTTACGTTGACCACTCATAGCAGAACCTATAAACGCAAGTAAAGTAATTCCTAAGAAAGTAATAAACAATTGGAATAGGTATACTAACACACCGATAACGGCTAGTAAAATTGGATAAATACTATCGAATACAGAAATGAAATCTTGTAAATCTTTCTTCTCAAGAGATGTCCCTAATAAATCATTATAGGAGTATGTTTGTGTTTGACCATTTCCTATAGAAACTACTTTATCTTTTAAAATAAATAAACCAGTTTTGTTTTTATATGTTTCTATATCTGTTGTATTGGGATCAAATACGAAAAGAGCATCTCCTTCTTCCTTTAGAATAGGTTGTTCAATATCTGCTTTTAGTTCACCGTTTTCGATTTTAAAATCAGGTAAATCTTTTTCAATTGCTTGATTTACCATGCTGACACTATCTTGGATAAAGCTGCCGTAAAAGAATGTTCTTGGAATAGTAGTGATTAGACAAAGTAGCATAATATACAAAATGGTTTTTCCGATTTTTTGAAAACGGAATAGCGCCATATCTTTAGGCGAATATACGCTTTTTGCTAATTGGGTAAATATGGACATAGATTCACTTCCTTTATGTATGTATAAAATCATTGTAACGTAGGAATCTAGAGAATCTCAAGATATATTATATTTACATATAGTGGAGATAACTAAATTTCTTTTTATTAATTTTCTTCTTTTATATGAGAAAAATACAATTGACACTTTTCTTTGCCATATGGTAAATTTATCTTACATTTCTTAAAGGATATATCCGATAGGAATTCCTTTATTTGATATGTTGTTACATACATAATTGTGGACCCTTAGCTCAGCTGGTTAGAGCAGACGGCTCATAACCGTCCGGTCGTAGGTTCGAGTCCTACAGGGTCCATATCCATTTCGCATGTTTATTATGTCAGTGGGAAGCTTCCTTGTAGAAGGGAGCTTTTTTTACGGAATATATGAGCATTTTAATTGAAAAGAAGTGGGATTTTTGCTACGTTAATGATAGCAAGACAATGTGATTTATTTGTTTGCACCCTATGGCAATTAGGGTAGAATGAAGTTGTATGTCACTTAAGTGGCAATACATAAACTGGGAGGAATATAACAATGGCAAAACACGAATTACCAAATTTACCTTATGCGTATGATGCTTTAGAGCCTCACTTTGACAAAGAAACAATGAACATCCATCATACAAAACATCATAACACGTACATTACAAACTTAAACGCTGCTTTAGAAGGTCATGCAGAATTAGCTGACAAAAGCGTAGAAGAATTAGTTGCAAACTTAAACGAAGTACCAGAAGCAATCCGTACAGCAGTACGTAACAATGGTGGCGGACATGCTAACCATACATTCTTCTGGACAATCTTATCTCCAAACGGCGGCGGACAACCAGTAGGCGAACTTGCAACTGCAATTGAAGCGAAATTCGGTAGCTTCGATGCATTCAAAGAAGAATTCGCAAAAGCTGGCGCAACTCGTTTCGGTTCTGGTTGGGCTTGGTTAGTAGTAAACAATGGTGAATTAGAAGTAACAAGCACGCCAAACCAAGATTCTCCTCTAACTGAAGGTAAAACTCCAGTTGTAGGTTTAGATGTTTGGGAACATGCTTACTACTTAAATTACCAAAACCGTCGTCCTGACTACATCGGTGCATTCTGGAACGTTGTAGATTGGAACGCTGCTGAAAAACGTTACCAAGAAGCAAAATAATTGTAATAACGATAGAAAAAAGCTAGGAGAATGCTCCTAGCTTTTTTATGCTTTCCTTTTACATAATTGGGCTTGTCTTTGGAAGACTAGAACATGAAGTAAAGGAGAGTTGTGTATGAAGTGGAAACATGTAATTGGTGACGTTGAAGTGAATCGGGATTTAGTGTTATTGCTCCTTATTGGAGGTTTATACACGCTCGCAATTTCTTTATCGAATACGTTTGTTAACATTTATTTATGGAAACAAACACAAAATTATGTGAATCTTGGCTTGTATAATTTGGCCAGCGTTGTATTACAGCCTCTCACATTTCTTATAGGTGGGAAATTAGCGAAGCGTATTGATCGCTCAATCTTGTTACGAATAGGCGTAGGCACGTTAGCTATTTTTTTTATCGTTGTTTTAGTAGCGGGAAAAAGCGCTTCTCACTATATTTTATTAATGGGGGCTCTTTTAGGAGTCGGATATGGTTTTTACTGGCTCGCGTTTAACTTATTAACATTTGAGATTACAGAACCAGAAACAAGAGATTTCTTTAATGGGTTTCTTGGACTTCTTACATCCTTCTCTGGCATGATTGGACCGATAGCAGCTGGATACACAATTTCACGTATGGAGAAATGGAGTGGCTATACGGTCATATTCTTTCTTTCGTTACTGTTATTTGCAATTGCTGTTATTTTAAGCTTTTTTGTATCTAAGAGAGAATGTGAAGGACGGTATGAAATTGTACAAGTATTGAAAGAGCGGCAGATTGATAAAAATTGGGGAAGAATTACACGTGCTCATTTTTTCCAAGGGTTGAGAGAGGGAACGTTTATTTTTGTGATTTCCGTGTACGTGTATTTAGCGACGGATAGCGAACTCGCCTTAGGAAAATATAGCTTAGTAAATTCTGCTGTATCATTTGTATGTTACTACTTAGTCACTCGTATGTTAAAGAAAGAGTGGCGGAAAAAAGCAATTTTGCTTGGAGGCATTATTTTATATGCTGTCGTATTTTTAGTTATATTCAACGTTACATACGCAAAATTACTTATTTATGCAGCGTGTATTGCGGTTGCATACCCTATTTTGCTTGTTCCGTACGGGTCCATGACATATGATGTAATTGGCAGAGCGAAAAATGCGAGAGAGTGGCGTGTAGAGTATGTAGTTGTCCGAGAATTATGGTTAAATGCAGGAAGGATTTGCTCGATTTTAAGTTTTTTATGTGCTGTACTATTCTTTCCGCCCGAAAAAAGTTTACCTTACTTATTATGTATTTTAGGTGCAGGACATTTTCTTATTTATTTTGCAGTTAAAAATGTCAAATATGATGAGGGAAATGCAAGTAAAACAAGTGTTGTAACGCAAGCAAATGCGCAGAATCAAACAGAACCAGAAGGTTAACTTCTCGGTTGTTTTATGCTAGAATAGAAAAAGATGTAAGACAGCAGTGAGGACACCTGTATGAAGGTGTCCCTTTCACATTACATAGCTGTTGGTAGAGGGGGTTTGTATGAGCAAGAAGCAGAAACAACAAAAGAAAAAGACTCACGTTCCTTTTCGGTTAAACGTGCTGTTTTTCTGCGTGTTTTTAATGTTCTCCGCGGTTATTGTAAGGCTTGGATATGTACAAATTGTTCGCGGTGAGGAATATAAGAATGAAGTGGAGAGGAAAGAGAACTCGACGATAAGTAATCCTGTACCACGTGGGAAAATATTTGACCGTTATGGGCGAGCTGTAGTAGATAATGCAGCTGTACGTACGATTACATTTACAAAAATGAAAGGATCAACTGCAGAGGCTCGCTTAGAAACAGCGAAAAAGCTGGCAGATTTGATTGAAGTACCGACAGATAAATTAACAGATCGTGATAAAAAAGATTATTGGCTTGCTATGCATAAAGAGGAAGCGAAAGAAAAAATTACGAATAAAGATCGTCAAGAGTTAAAAGATAAAAAAATTGACGATAAAGAATTAGATGAGCGTCAAAGAAGTCGCGTTACAGAAGAAGAAGTGAATCAATTATCCGCAAAAGATTTAGAAATACTAGCAATTAAAAGCAAAATGGACGGCGGATATGCAATGACACCACAAGTCATTAAGAAGGATGCCACAGAAAAAGAGTATGCGATTATTAGTGAAACATTAGCGGAATTGCCAGGAGTAGATACGAGTGTCGATTGGGAACGAAAATATGCATATGATGGTGATTTATTCCGAAGTGTACTTGGCGGGGTGTCAACGTCTGATGAAGGTTTACCGAGAGAAAGACTAGATTACTATCTTGTTCGTGATTACAATCGAAATGAACGAGTAGGAAAAAGTTATCTTGAACAGCAATATGAAGATAGTTTGCACGGTACGAAGGCAGAAGTGAAAAATATTACAGATAAAAACGGTAATATTTTAGAAACGATTAATGTATCAAAAGGGCAAAGTGGTAATGATCTGAATTTAACAATTGATATGGAATTACAAAAGCGTGTAGAAGAAATTATCACTAAAAGTTTATTGAAATATAAAGGTGGGCAACCACTTTTAGATCGTGCATTCGTTGTAATGATGAATCCGAAAAATGGTGAAGTTTTATCTATGGCAGGGAAACAGTTAGTGAATGAAAATGGCGAAACGAAAGTACAAGATTTCGCATTAGGAACGATGACAAGTTCTTATCCGATGGGATCAACTGTAAAAGGCGCGACAATACTTACTGGATATCAAACAGGCGCGATTCAACCAGGTTCAGTTCAACTCGATGAACCAATTGTATTAAAAGGACCACTAAAAAAATCTTCTTGGAAGCCGATGGGATATATTAATGACCTTACAGCGTTAAAAATGTCTTCAAACGTTTATATGTTTAAAACAGCGATGAATATTGCTGGTGTTCCCTATGTAAGAGGCGGTACGTTAGATATAAAACAAAAATCATATGATACGATGCGTTACTATTTCGGTCAATTTGGACTTGGTGTAAAAACTGGCATTGATTTACCGAATGAAACGGCTGGACAAAGAGGTAGAACAGATCATATGCCAGGTTTCTTATTGGACTTATCAATTGGACAGTATGATACGTATACACCGCTTCAATTAGCACAATATGTTTCAACAATTGCAAATGGTGGTTACCGTATGCAGCCGCAAGTTGTGAAAGAAATTCGTCAACCGGCAGTGAAACCAGATGAAGTTGGAAAAGTTGTTCATTCAATGGAACCGAAAGTACTAAACCGTGTAGATATGCCTGAATCACAAATTAAACGTGTTCAGGAAGGATTTAAGCAAGTGTTTAACAGTCCGGGTGGTACGGCTTTAAGCTATTTTTCGACTGCAAAATATACAGCTGCTGGTAAAACAGGTACAGCTCAAACTGTGTATGGCGGAGATAAAGAGATTGGTAGAAATGCAAAAGGTGAGCGCAAAGAGACATATAACTTAACGTTAGTAGGTTATGCGCCATTTGAAGACCCTGAAGTAGCATTTTCTGTTGTTGTACCTTGGGTAGATGATAAATCAGGTATTAATGGATATATTAGCCGTGACATTATGGACGCGTACTTTGATTTGAAAAAGGTAGAAAATGGCGAAGCTACAAAAGATGAAATAGATAAGAAAAATAAAGAGCAAGATGATGAATAAAAAAGTTGTAAAAAAAGCACACTATCTGAAAAGATAGTGTGCTTTTTTTTATGGTTCATGCATACGTTTTAATAAAGTGGACAAGCGTATCATAGCGGAAAATTAAGGGGCCTCATAAATGATACTTATGCATCTTTCTGGAGGATAACGGTTTTATGGACCAATCATCAGTGAAGATGAACAATGGCTACGGATTAGAATTTCACCTAATGTTGATTCTTGTGGAACTTTACAAAACTTTTACAAACAATTAAAACCGAATTAATAGTTTAGCAGTATTCTTATATCTGTAATCCTGTTATTTCCGGTTACTTCTAGGAGGAAGAACACGTGAAATGGATAAGTGCATCGATTAAAGTTTTCATATTGTCGACATGTTTCTTTTATGTTGGCACGTCTACTGCATTTGCTGTGAATGAAATGGGAGAAGTGAGAGTTGATGGATCCTCAACAGTTTTTCCTATTATAGAAGCGGTAGCGGAGGAATATACAAAGGTGCATCCAAACGTGAAAATTTCCATCAGTGTTTCTGGAACAGGAGGAGGATTTAATCGTTTCAGTAAAGGAGAAGTAGATATAAATAATGCTTCGAGAGCAATGAAACAAGTGGAAGAAAATGAGATGAAAAAAAACTCCATTCAGTTTACACCGTTTGAAGTCGCTTACGATGGCCTTACGATCGTTGTGAGTCGCCAAAATACTTGGGTAGACAATATGACGGTAGACGAGTTACGTCTATTATGGAGTGAAGATAGAAGCGAAAAGCGATGGTCACAAATTCATTCATCATGGCCACGTGAACAGGTGAAGTTTTATGCGCCAGGTGTAGACTCTGGTACGTATGATTATTTTCAAAATGTCATCTTACAAAATAGTCGCATTGTAAAAAAAGTCTCTTTGTCTGAAGATGATCAAGTTATTATGCAAGGGGTAATGAATGATAAAAATGCCATTGCTTTTGTAGGATATGCTTATTATATGGCCAATCGAGATAAGGTGAGAGCAATAAAAGTGAATGGTGTACTTCCGACGAAAGATACCATTCAATCAGGTAAGTATAAGCCATTATCTAGGCCGTTATTTGCTTATGTAAATGATGCATCTATCCGAAATAAAATGAATGTAGCAAATTATATTGAGTTTATGATTCAGCATGTAGGTAATCTTGCTGAAGAGGTTGGATATGTAAAATTACCAAAAGAAAAATACAATGAACAGCTGCGGATGTTAACAGAAATAAAAAGGTAATGTCAGGGTGGAAAGGGGTTTTCATCTTTGGCTCATAATGACAAAAGTCAAATTACATTTTCTGTACAACATTTGATTGAAAGAAATACAAAACAAAGAAAAAAAACGCAGCGAATCAATCGAATCGTTCCGTTATTACTAAAAATAATTGCTAGCGTGTCTATTGTAACGACACTTGGAATTATTTTTACATTGGCAAATGAAACATTGATGTTTTTTCAAAAAATACCATTACTCTCCTTTTTGACGGGAAAAGAATGGTTACCTTTTTTTGAAGATCCTAAATTCGGTATATTACCACTTATATGTGGAACGTTCCTTGTAACAGCAATTGCCATGCTCGTAGCAATTCCTATCGGTTTAGCCTGTGCCGTATTTTTAAGCGAATATGCTTCAAACGGTGCAAGGAAAGTATTAAAACCGATGTTAGAACTATTAGCAGGTATTCCGACAATTGTATATGGTTTTTTTGCATTAACAGTTGTCACACCGCTTTTACAACGGATTATACCAGATTTACAGTTTTTTAATGCGATTAGTCCAGGTATTGTTATTGGCTTTATGATGATACCTACAATTGCATCTCTATCTGAAGACGCGATGAGAGCTGTAGCGAAAGGAACGAAAGAAGCTTCGTTAGCACTTGGAGCAACTCGGTTTGAGATGGTAAAACAAGTCGTGTTTCCTTCGGCTTTTACAGGGATTATGGCAGCGATCATATTAGCTGTTTCCAGGGCAATTGGTGAAACGATGATAGTTGTAATTGCAGCGGGATCTACACCGAATGTATCGCTCGATCCGACACACTCTATTCAAACGCTAACAGCCTATATTGTGCAAGTGAGTTTAGGTGATGCTCCGCATGGAACAATTACGTATTACAGCATGTATGCTGTAGGCGCAACTTTATTCTTATTTACTTTTATCATGAACATCATTTCGCAGTCTATTATGCGTCGCTTTAGGAGGGTGACATAATATGCGAATGTTGAATCATAAAAAAATACAAGAGAATATGGCATCACGCTTTTTAAAAGACCGAGTTTACAAATTGTTATTTTATATAGCAATTTTGTTTTCAATAGTAATACTGCTTATTTTACTTTTTCAAATTTTTGAAAAAGGTATAAGTTACCTTTCGTTAGATTTCTTTACAAACTTCGCTTCGCGTAATCCGAAAGAAGCTGGGATTGCTGCAGCTTTGTCAGGAACAATATTATTTATGAGTATTGTTATACCGGTCTCCTTTATATTTGGAGTCGGAACTGCTCTTTATTTAGAGCAATATGCGAAGGAATCTATATTTAAAAAGGTAATAGAAATTAATAATCAAACGTTAGCAGGAGTACCTTCCGTTGTATTTGGATTACTCGGCTTAACTATTTTTGTATATGCTCTTCATTTAGGTGAGAGTATTATTGCGGCGGCACTGACGATGAGTTTACTCGTTTTACCGACAGTTGTTGTAGCGAGTCAAGAAGCGATACGATCTGTACCAAGTTCATTATTAGAAGCCTCTTACGGATTAGGTGCTACGAAGTGGCAAACGATGTATCAAATTGTATTGCCATCTGCTTTCCCAGGAATTATAACGGGTTGTACGTTAGCGATATCAAGGGCGATTGGAGAAGCGGCACCGCTATTAGTTATCGGGGCACTTGCATTTGCAAATTATGTTCCATTTAGTATGTTTGATAGATTTACAGTTTTACCAATTCAAATTTTTAATTGGATGAGTAGACCGCAAGAAGAATTTCAGTACGTAGCAGCTGCTGGGATGATTGTGTTGTTAGGTTTATTACTCTTTATCAATATATTTGTCTTATGGTTACGAAATCGAAAATAAGTTGGAAATGGATGAAAGGGGAATTCAAATGGTAGCAACAGTAGTAAATGTACAGGTGAAAAACGAGGAGAAAATCGAGACTGCACCAAAGAAAGTAGTATTTGATACGAAAAACTTAAATTTATGGTACGGAGAAGACCATGCTTTAAAAGATATTAACTTAAGCATTCATGAGAATGAAGTTACAGCAATTATCGGGCCAAGTGGTTGTGGTAAATCAACGTACTTAAAAACATTAAATCGTATGGTAGAGTTAGTACCAATCGTGCGAACTACAGGTGTAATTGAATACAGAGAGCGCAATATATTTGAAAAATCATACCCAGTTGAAGAATTAAGAACTCATGTGGGAATGGTGTTCCAAAAGCCAAATCCATTTCCGAAATCTATTTATGAAAATGTAGCATATGGCCCGAAAATTCATGGTATTCGTGATAAAAAAACATTGGATGAAATTGTTGAAAAAAGTTTACGTGGAGCAGCGATTTGGGATGAGTTAAAAGATCGTTTGCATGATAATGCATACGGTTTATCTGGTGGACAGCAACAGCGTCTATGTATCGCACGTTGTTTAGCAATTGAACCAGACGTTATTTTAATGGATGAGCCAACATCGGCACTAGATCCAATTTCAACATTAAAAGTAGAAGAATTAATTCAAGAGTTAAAGAAAGACTTTAGTATTGTGATCGTAACGCATAACATGCAACAAGCAGCACGTATTTCAGACAAAACTGCTTTCTTCTTAAGTGGAGAAGTTGTGGAATATACAGATACAAATAAATTATTTACGACACCTTCAGATAAGCGTACAGAAGATTATATTACAGGCCGATTCGGTTGATATCGTTGCAAGGATAAGAGTAAATACCCTCTTAACAGAGGGTATTTCTTATTTTTACCTCATTTCATTAGAGAAGTAATACTTCTCCTATCTTAAGGCTTATTACAAGTAGGCTAGGTAGGAGATCTATATATAATGGCGCATAATATTGAGGGGGAAGAAACAATGGTAAGAGAACAGTTTCAATGTGATTTAAAAATGTTACAGCAAAAGGTGATTGAGCTTGGAGAGCTAGCGAGGGAAGCTTTATTGCTTGCTATGGAAGGTCTTCATAAAAGGGATGTAGAGAAAGCGTTAGAGGTAATAGATGGTGATTATCGTATGGATAATTTAGAAGAGGAAATAAATGATCTTGCGCTTATGCTTATTACGAAGCAGCAACCTGTAGCAAGTGATTTAAGAAGGATTTTCATTTCAATTAAAACAGCCACAGATTTAGAGCGTATTGCAGATCATGCTGTTAATATTGCGAAATCAACAATTCGTCTTGGGGAAAAAGAGGTGGTTGTTAGTTTGCACAATCTTGATGAAATGTTTGCAATTGCAAATAAGATGCTACAGTTAGCGCTAGAAGCATATGAGCAAGAAAATTTAACTTTTGCGAAACAAATTGCCGAAATGGATGATTCAGTTGATGAAATATATGGGAAAGCGATTCGTGAATTTATATCTTCAGTTCCAGAACAACCAGAAGCAATTACACAAATTACACAATTATCCTTTGTGGCGAGATATATCGAGCGTGTAGCAGATCATATTACAAATATTGCTGAAAATGTTTTTTATTTAGTAAAAGGAAAGCATTACTTATTAAATGAATAAAGAAAAAAGGCAGGTGAAACATCACCTGCTTTTTTTAGTCAAAACATGACAAAAAAAGCTCGTTGTTTCCTTTAGTTTATGATGATAAGATGTATCATAATATAATGGAAAAAATAGGACATATATGTTTTTCACTTATTAAGGGATATTTTACTAAGTTAATGGTAAGCGCTTTCTTTTGTGGTGTTGAAAAGGTACATGTATATAGACAGTTTTACCGCCTGTAAAAGCCTGAGTGGTCAGGGCTAATAATCAGTGGGAGATGCACAAAATCCCTACTAATTAAAGTTTCATTTTATACTGCTAGTTAATGCGGGGTAGATAATATACATATCGTATATGAAGTTACTGATCATTATATAAGTGGAGGCTGAAGTATATGAAGGGGGTTATTTTAGCTGGAGGAAAAGGACGACGCCTTAGACCATTAACATGTAATACTCCAAAGCCGATGTTACCATTATTAGAAAAGCCAGTTTTGGAATACAATATTGAATTATTACGTCAGCATGGTATTCGTGAAATTGCAATTACTGTTCAGTATATGAGTACGGCCATTAAGCAATATTTTGGAGACGGTAGCAAATGGGGAGTTAACTTGTACTACTTTGAAGATTCTCCCCCGCTTGGAACCGCAGGGAGTATTAAACAAGCGGAAACATTTTTAGATGAAACGTTTGTTGTGATAAGCGGGGATGCGTTAACTGATTTTCAATTATCAGAAGGAATTACGTTTCATGAACAAAAGAAAAGAATGGTAACTATGTTTGTAAAGGAAGTAGAAAACCCACTCTCATTCGGTTTAGTTGTAATGAACAAAGAACAAGAGGTTACACGATATATAGAAAAACCTAGCTGGAATGAAGTAGTCTCTAATATTGTGAATACAGGTATATATATTATGGAGCCAGAAATTTTTTCTTACATACCGCCCCGAGAGTTTTTTGATTTCAGTCAAGATGTGTTTCCGCTATTGGCAAATAAGAACGCGTTATTTGCATATTTGTCAGAAGGTTATTGGTTAGATATCGGTACATTTGATCAATATCGACAAGCACAATTTGATTTGTTAACGAAAAAATTGCAAGTACCTATTCCTTACACGGAAGTATTGCCGATGGTATGGATGGGGGAAGGTGTGACGATTGGAAAAGGAACGAAAATTCACGGTCCTTCTTTTATTGGAGAAGGAGCAAAGATTGGTGCTGGAGCTGTAATTGAGCCATACTCTATTATCGGGAAAAATAGTGTGGTTTCAAGTTATTCTCATCTTCAAAAAAGTATTGTTTTTGCAAATGCGCACATTGGTCAGTATTGCGAGCTATTAGAAACGACCATAGGAGAGCATACAATGGTGGAAGATGACGTTACACTGTTTCAAAAAAGCATTGTAGCGGATCATTGTCATATAGGGAAAAGTACGGTAATTAAGCAAAAGGGAAAACTATGGCCATATAAGGCGATTGACAGCTATTCAGTAGTAGGATCGGCTGGTGTTCAAGAAAGTGAAAAGAGTGCAGGATGGTTGCAAAAAAGCCGCATTGTAGGAAGAGGTAATGTTGAAATCACTCCTCAATTTATTGTGAAGGTTGCGATGGCGTATGGATCTCTTTTTGCCAAAGGAGAAAGTATATTAATTGGGAGTCAAGAACATATAGAAACGACTTCTTATAAAAATCTCTTTCTTCATGCGATTCATGGTATCGGGATTCATACGATGGAATGCAAAGAAATAAACGAGTCACTTTTTCAGTATAGCATTCAGGATTTACAATGTGCAGGTGGGGTTTTCATTCAAGTGGAAAACGAAAAAGAGGTTGTTATAAAGTTATATGGTAAGGAGGGGGTACAATTAACGTATAAGCAGCAAAAAGCGATAGAACAAGTATATATGTCTGAGTCGTTTTATTACGTATGTGAGAAAGAAATGGGGCGGAATAAGCTAGTCCACGTTTCTTTACATGATTATATAGAGGCTGTATTAGAGCGCGTTGATATTGAGAAAATACAAAAACAAAAGTTTCATCTTCTTATTAATAAGAGGAATGATATGTTACAACATTTACTGATGCTCTTTTTACAAAGGCTCGGATGCACAGTTACATGGATTTATGCGGGCGAACAAAAGGATCATGTGAAAGCTTTGATGAAATCAAGCAAAGCAAATATGGCACTTATGTTTTCAGAGCAAGGAAATTATTTCGAGTTATATGATAATCATAGTAATATTTACCAAGGAACAGATTTTGAAGAGGTAGATATTCCAGATTTATTACTTGAATCAGCAGGAAATATTTACCCGATGTCTTTGAAATTAGGCGAATGTTACCTTCTATTTTATACGCAGGATGAAAAAAAGTCGTTTCAAGCGAGATGGAAGCGAGATATTTTATATCGAATTGGAAAATTATTCGAGTTAATAGCATTGCAGGGGAAAACATTTCTCAGCATAGTAGAGCAATCACCGCCGCTTTATCTACTTTGTGATGAAGTTGTATGTTCATGGAATGAAAAAGGAAAAGTAATGAGGAAATTATTGGCTGATATGGAAAGAAAGGAAGAAGGTATATTTGAAGGAGTACAGTTCAGATATACCGAAAAAGAGTGGTCTTATATCGTTTCTGACACAAAACAACCGAAATTTTTAGTGTATTCGCATGCCAGAAACCCAGTAATAGCAAGGGAAAACATGAAAAATCTTATAGAAAAAATTAGACAATATCAAAAGGTGTAGAATTTTTATTTTAAAAGTGGTATTATAGTATAGTCTGATTTAAGTTATTAGTACTGGAGGGAATAAGAATGCGTGTGAATATTACTCTAGCATGTACAGAATGCGGAGATCGTAACTATATCTCAAAGAAAAACAAACGTAACAACGCTGAGCGTATCGAGCTTAAAAAGTATTGCAAGCGTGACAAGAAGTCTACGTTACACCGTGAAACAAAGTAAGCAGTAGGAATATTTTCCTACTGTTTCTTTTTTTATTCGATTCCTCTGTTAAAAGTGATACACTATCATCGTAGAGAAAAGTATCACTGTGAGGGGGAAAGTGTGTGAGAGAAGAGAAAGTACGTTTACGTAAACAAATAATAGAGCACATGAATTCTTTATCAGAAGAACGGTATACAACTTTATCAGAGCAAATTGCATTTTCGTTGTATGCGCAAAAAGAGTGGGCTGAAGCTAAAACAGTTGGAATCACTCTCTCAATGGAAAATGAAGTGAATACATATGCTATTATCGAAAAAGCTTGGGAAGAAGGAAAGAAAGTTGTTGTTCCAAAGTGTAATAAAGAAACACGAACAATGTCTTTCCGGCAAATTAGTAATTTTGATCAATTAGAAATAGTGTATATGAATTTACGTGAACCAATTCCAGCGCGTACGGAAGAAGTGAATGCAGATGACATTGATCTTCAAATCGTGCCAGGTGTAGCTTATACAGAACGAGGAGAACGGATTGGATATGGCGGTGGGTATTATGATCGTTATCTCTTGCATTATAAAGGGAAAACGCTATCATTAGCTTATAGTTTTCAAATAGTAGAACATATTCCAGTAGAGCCGTTTGATAAAAACGTAGAAAAAATTATTACAGAAAAAGGAACAATGGTTAAAAATGGGCTTGTATAGACAAATAAAAATTGACGAGACTTTTTCTTCTTGATTATAATAAAATATGTGAACGTTTTCTTATTATAATTTTTTATAGTAAGTGAGCATAGAGGGTGATAAAATGGTATCTATTTATGATATTCAGCAATTGCTAAAGAAATTTGGTACGATTATTTATACGGGTGATAGAATTGCAGATTTACAATTAATGCAAGATGAATTGCGTGAATTAAATCAATCACAGTTAATCGATCCACAAGACTATCAAACAGCTTTATTTTTATTGAAGCAAGAAATTCAAAAAGAGCTAAATAAGAATTAGATAAAGGTAGGTAAGCAACATGGAAGAGAAATGGTTAGTTGGGGTTGACCTTGGTGGTACAACAATTAAATTAGCATTTATTAATGTGTACGGTGAAATTTTACATAAGTGGGAAATCCCTACGAATACAAATGAGCAAGGAAAACATATTACGCTTGATGTAGCGAAAGCTATTGATAAAAAGTTAGAAGAGTTAGGTGAATTAAAAAGCAAGTTAATCGGTATTGGTATGGGAGCTCCTGGTCCTGTACACGTGGCGTCTGGAATGATTTATGAAGCGGTCAATTTAGGATGGAAAAACTATCCGTTAAAAGATTTATTAGAAGTAGAAACAGGATTACCTGTTGTTATTGATAATGATGCAAACTTAGCAGCGCTTGGTGAAATGTGGAAAGGTGCTGGTGAAGGAGCAAAAGATTTAATCTGTATGACACTTGGCACTGGTGTTGGTGGTGGTGTAATCGCCAATGGTGAGATTGTACACGGCGTAAGCGGAGCTGCTGGTGAGATTGGACATATTACAGTAGTTACAGAGAATGCTTTCCCATGTAATTGCGGGAAGTCTGGTTGCTTAGAAACTGTAGCATCTGCAACGGGTATTGTGCGTGTTGCTATGCAAAAAATACAAGAGACTAATAAAGAGAGTGTTCTACGTTCTATGTTAGCAGAAGAAGGGCGTATTACATCAAAAGATGTGTTTGAAGCACTTGGACAAGGTGACGAGCTAGCAGGCGAAGTAGTAGAAAAAGTAGCTTCTTATTTAGGGTTAGCTGTAGCGAACCTTGCTAGTACGTTGAACCCAGAGAAAATTGTTATTGGCGGGGGCGTGTCTAAAGCTGGAGATGCACTATTAGAGCCAATTCAACGTTATTTCGAGCAATATGCTTTCTCACGTGCTGTAAAGAGCACAAAGTTAGCGATTGCAATACTTGGTAATGATGCAGGTGTTATCGGAGGAGCTTGGCTTGTAAAAAAGCACAAATACGAAGCGAAGATGGTATAAGTTGTGAAATATGAAAAGAGGAAGGGGAAACCCTTCCTCTTTTTGTGTGAAATCTTGATGAAGAATAACATGTAAATGAATTAAGCTGCTGGTGGGTACCCGTTATATAGAACAGTCATGATCGTAAACCATCCGAAAACGAGTACAGTTGCAATTGCAAAGCCGCCCGCGAATAAGTTTTTTTCGCGAAGAGTTCTAAGCGTAGCGAATACAGCTAACAGAGTGACTAGCGCAAAAATAATAACAAGGCCCATACAATATCCTCCTCTGTCTACCCATTCCTCAATATGAGTTTTTAGAATATTAACTCTTTTATATTGTACATGTTTTAAAAATGATTGTCGAGATAGCATCCTTTCTTTTCCTAAGAGAAAAAAATGTTGTATCATTGAAAGTAAGTTTAATAATTGGAGGAGATTTTCATATGAAATGGATACAAATGCCGTTAGGCCCATTACAAACGAATGCTTATATTTTAACGAATGATCAAAATGAGTGTATTATCTTTGATCCTGGTCACGAAGGAGAGAAGCTCGTTACATATTTACAAGAAGAACAATTAAAGCCACTTGCTGTTTTATTAACACATGCTCATTTTGATCATATTGGTGCTGTTGACGCGGTAAGAGACGCTTTTCATATTCCTGTGTACGTACATAAAGAAGAAGCAGATTGGTTAGGCGATGCAACTGTAAATGGCTCTCAAATTTTTATGATGAATCGCAGTATTACAGCAAAACCAGCAGATCATATTATTAATGCAGAAGGTGCATTAGCAATTGGTTCATTTAATTTTGAGATTTTTGAGACGCCAGGACATTCTCCAGGCAGTATTTCTTATTATTGTAAAGAGGCGAATGCTGTATTTTCTGGTGATGTATTGTTCCAAATGAGCATCGGAAGAACAGATTTACCCGGTGGAAGTTTTGCTGAATTGATTGGAAGTATTGAAGAAAAATTATTTGTATTACCAGATGAAACAGTGGTGCTATGTGGACATGGTCCAGAAACAAGCATTGGTTTTGAAAAAGAGAATAATCCATTTTTACAGTAAGGAGCTAGTATGGAGATGGAGCTCATTTTAAAAGAATGGATGGAGAAAGAGAAGGATTATTCAATTTCATATAGTACGTATATGAACCTCGTATTGTACACAGAGGGACATGGCTATTATATGAAGGAACGTGAAAAAATTGGAAGACAAGGGGATTTTTTTACAAGTAGCAACGTATCCTCTGTTTTTGCAAAAACATTTGCTAAGTTTTTTATTCGTCTTGTTGAAAATGGTGAAGTTGCTCCGAATATTTGTGAGATTGGTGGGGGAACAGGAAGGTTTGCCTATGATGTTTTACAAGAGTGGAAGCAAGTATCTCCAAAAACCTTTATTGATTTAAACTATTCAATGATTGAAATGAGCCCTTTTCATAGAAACTTTCAGCAGAAAAATCTTTGTTCGTTTTCTAATGTGTCGTATTATACGTCGCATAGTGAAATGGGAGAATCATTCGAAGGCGTTCTTTTTTCGAATGAGTTATTTGATGCATTTCCTGTTGAAGTAATTGAGAAGAGAAATGGAATATTGTATGAAGTACGCGTTACGTACACAGAGGAAGGGAAACTCGCAGAAGTATGTAGACCGCTACAGAAAAATATTGGTCGATACTTATTGAAATATAATATTCATCTTGCTGAAGGTCAGCGTTTTGAAGTGCCACTTGCGATGGAAGAATATATAGTAGAAATTGCGAAATGGTTTCAACGAGGTGTATGTATTACCGTTGATTATGGATACACAAAAGAAGAATGGATGCATCCTGCACATCAAGAAGGAAGTTTACGAGGATATTACGAGCATAAGTTAATCCGTAATCCTTTAGAGCATCCAGGTGAAATGGATCTTACTACTCATATTCATTGGGACGAACTGAAAGAGATGTTTAGTCTGCAAGGCATGAATATAGTATGGCATAAGAAGCAATCTGAGTTTTTGTTAGCAGCAGGAATATTAGATCAGCTTACGGGTCACCAAGATCGAAATCCTTTTTCTGAAACTCAAAAACAAAATCGTGCAGTTCGTTCTATGATTTTGAGCGGAGGATTAGGGAGTGCATTTGATGTTGTGATACATACGAAACATATGCAACAGTTACACTTGGATCAGTATTTGAAAATATAAAAAAACAAGACACAGCATATTTCTGTGTCTTGTTTTTTTAATACGACTTTTTAATTATGTAGCATCATATATTTCCTCTCATGATATATATTTATATTAAAGATATGAGATAAAAAATATAAAATACGCCCTTTTTCTCTGTTTATGAGCTCTTAACCTAATAATACGCGAACGAGTTGAATAATTGTCTCGTTTTCTACTTTGTAATAAATTTCCAATCCTTTTCTTTCACTTGAAACGATTTTAGCACTTTTTAATTTTGCTAAATGCTGTGAAATTGTAGATTGTGGCATGTTTAAGCCAGTGTACATTGTAGAAACGTTGCTTGGACCACGTTCAATTAATCCTTTTACAATACATAAGCGAACAGGATGAGCAAGTACTTTCAATAATTCTGCATTGCTTTCATATAGTTCTATTTCTTTTTGAAAGGTTTCTAACATGTTCTTTTCCACCTCCGTGTGAGCTGTTATACCATACTATACATACCAAAAAATTAAAGAAAAGAAAACAGTTGTTGCAGAAAAAAAGTCCTAAAGTAAAGAAATTGTAAGAAAAGAGACCCTGATGTAAATAAAGTAGATAAATTTGCATGGTTTTGTAAAATGACATTTTTGGGTGAAAATTTCGATGCGTTTTAAAAATTGAAAGATATAGATATATTTGTAACACAATTTTATCATGATTTTCTTATTCTTTCAAATGAATATACAAAATTTTTAAAATAATAAGAAAAAGGAATTATAATGTTATATATAGAATATAAAACAGGTTAAAAGAAAGGAAGCTGAATATAGTCAGCTTCTTTATGGTGATAACAAAATATTTGGGTATAGCTGATAAATTTTAGAATTACCAAGACATTAGTTATATATTCTAGAGTTCATCTTTTATCAGCTTTAAAAATCTGCGGTTCCATATGTTCTCATAAAAATCAATTGTCTCTTTTGCGGACATAAATGGATTATTTAACGTAGAGGTTGCTTTCTGTACCATGAAGTTTTCGTATTCTAGTCCATGGGAAAATTTAATCGTAGCATCCATACAGTACTCTGTTTGGGCACCACAAAATTCAATACGGTGTACAGATAATTGTTCTAAAATCTCTTTCAAGTTTGTTTTATAAAATGAATTGGCATGTGTTTTTCTTACAAAAAAATCTTGTTCCTGAACATCTAGATCAGCATGAATAGCCCAAAGTTCTTTTTCGGGTACTAAATCATCGTCACAATGTTGAATAAAAATGATTGGTTTATTTGATTTTCTGTATGAAGAAATTCTTTTATTTACTTTTGTAAGTAAATTTTGTAAATCGAATAAATGCTCTTCGCTATAACATACTCCATTTTGTAAATCGATAACGATTAAAACATCTGCACAAGTATCCATTATTTTTGCCCCCTTATTTACTTCTTAATATATCAATTAATTCATTATTTAGAAATAGATGGTGCTCTTTTGTTTTTTTATGGACTATACGAAAAGTAAAAAATATACTTAACGGTATAAAAAAGAAGATATGAAAACTTAATTTCATATCTTCTGTTCGTTCTATGCATTTACAGGTTCTTCTACATAAGAAAGGGCATTTTCAAAATCGGATATTAAATCGTCAACATTTTCAAGGCCGACAGATAACCGAAGTAATGAATTAGAAATTCCTCTTTCATCACGAGCTTCTTGCGACAGTGCTGCATGTGACATTTTAGCTGGGTAGGAAAGAATCGATTCGACAGCTCCTAAACTAACTGCAAAGACAGGTAATTTTACTTTTGATAAAAATTGGCGGAGTGCGTCTTCTGATTGTAAAGTGAAAGATAGGACAGCTCCGGCTGATGTAGCTTGAGATTGTTGAATATCAAATCCAAGATGTGTTTGTAAGCCAGGATAATAGACATTTTTAACTTTAGCGTGCTCTTGTAAATAATGTGCAATTTTATTGGCGTTTGCAGCTGAATGCTCAAGACGTACATGCAATGTTTTTAGACCGCGAAGTACGAGAGAACAATCTTGAGGACCTAAAATAGCGCCGAATGCATTTTGTAAAAATCCAAGTTTTTGAGCGAGTTCGGCATCTTTTACAACCGCTAATCCGGCAGTAACATCACTATGACCGGCAATGAATTTTGTGGCACTATGAAGAACGACATCGGCGCCAAGATCAAGTGGTTTCTGGAATAGTGGTGTCAAAAATGTATTATCAACAAAAGTAAGGGCGTCAATAGATTTTGCAAGTTTAGAAACAGCACGAATATCTGTCACTTTTAAAAGTGGATTAGAGGGTGTTTCCACATAAAAGAGTTTTGTGTTTGGCTTAATGTTTTGCTTTATTTCTTCTACATTTGTCATATCAACAAATGTATGTGACACACCGTAACGGGAGAGCACTTCAGTTATAATTCGGTAAGTTCCTCCGTATACGTCTTCTGAAATGAGTACGTGATCGCCTTGTGAAAGAAGGAGGAATGCAGTAGAAATCGCTGCAATTCCTGATGCGAAGGCAAATCCCTTTGTTCCTCCTTCTAATAAAGCAATGATATCTTCAAGAGCTTCACGAGTTGGATTACCAGAGCGACTATAGTCATATTTTCCGAACGTATCTACATCAAACTGGTGGAATGTTGATGTATTATAGATGGGAACGTTAACAGCTCCTGTTTGCGAGTCATGTTTATATTGGTTGTGCAGTAAGAGTGTATCTATAGAATAACTCATATTCTTACACCTTCTTTTACAAGTTTAATGGCTTGCTTTAAGTCTTGGATTAAATCGTTACTATTTTCAATGCCAACGGAAAATCGCAGAAGACGATTACATACACCGTTTGCTGTTCTGATTTCTTCAGGAATATCAGCGTGTGTTTGCGTTGCTGGATACGTCATTAAACTTTCAACACCACCAAGACTTTCAGCAAATGTAATTAAGGATAAAGATTGTAAGAATGGATTAATCCATGTTTCATCTTTCAGACGAAATGAGATCATGCCGCCTCTTCCAGGATAAAATACATCTGTCACCCCGTCTTCATCATTTAAATAAGCAACAACTGCTTTTGCATTTTCTTCATGTTGTCTCATGCGAAGCGCTAACGTTTTCATACCACGAATTAATAGCCATGAGTCAAATGGACTTAAGACCGCACCAGAGGCATTATGATAATGAGCGATTTCCTCACAAAGTTCCTTTCCTTTTGCAACGACAAGTCCGCTTAGGACATCGTTATGTCCCCCTAAATATTTCGTTGCGCTATGAAGTACAATGTCGGCACCTTCTGTTAATGGCTGCTGTATATAAGGCGTATAGAATGTGTTGTCTACAATAAGAAGTAGTCCGTGTCTTTTCGCTACAGTTGCGACAGCGGCAATATCAGTAACTTGCATTAACGGATTAGTTGGAGTTTCTATGAAAATAGCTTTCGTTTCAGTTGTGATAGCTTGCTCAATTTGTTTAATAGATTGTGTATTTACGTATCTACATCGAACATTCCACTTTTTTTCGTGCTCAGAAAATAATCGATAAGTGCCCCCGTATAAATCTTCAGATACAATAAGTTCGTCTCCGGAACGGAATAGGGAAAGGACGAGGAGAACAGCTGCCATCCCTGAACTACAGGCATAACCTTGTTCACCGTACTCTAAATCTGCGATTGCCTGCTCTAAAAGACCGCGAGTTGGATTGCCAGTTCGTGAATAGTCAAAGCCAGTAGAGTTACCAATTCCTTCGTGACGATAAGCAGTTGAAAAATAAACAGGTGGGTTAACAGTTCCTGTTGTAGTCTCGCTCCGGTTTCCGATTTGTGCTAGTTTTGTTTCAATAGTTGACATGTGAAAATTCCTCCTTTTTAAATTAACAATTAAGTGAATGTAAAATAAAAAAAGCCTTCTAAAGAAGAAGGCTTTCGGTTTGAATAGAGTCTTCTTCTCATCTGTCAAATCTTTCACAATTTGCTGGAATTAGCACCTTATTAACAAATGTTAATGGTTGCTGAGGCGTCAAAGGGCCAGTCCCTCTACCTCTCTAGATAAGAATGTTCGTATGAAATTTTATTATGTTTTTAACTTTACAACAAAAGATAATTGAATTGCAACTTTATTTTAAATAATTTTTATTTTTCCGCAAGTGTCATTGACTTTTGCATTTGTGCATGCTAAATTTATTAAAAAATTAACAAACATTGTTAAAAGGGGAACGTATTTCCTTTTAGCTACATAAATAAAATAATAAAGACAAACTCTTATTGAGAGCGGTGGAGGGAAAGGCCCTGTGAAACCCGGCAACCTTTAAACGAAATGTTTGAAACGGTGCTAATACCTGCAAAACGAATGTTTTGCATAATAAGAGGAGGAATGATTATGTCCCCCTCTTCAAAGTGAAGAGGGTTTTTTTTATATTGATAGAAATGAGGGAGATTTGTGAAATTACTAGATTTATTATCAAAAGGAATTGTAATAGGTGATGGCGCGGTTGGGACATTATTACATTCACATGGCTTGCAAAGTAGTTTTGAAGAATTGAATATATCTGATCCAGATTTAATTATATCGATTCATAAGCAATATGTAGCTGCTGGGGCTGATGTGATTCAAACAAATACGTACGGAGCGAATGAAGCGAAATTACGTATGTATGGCTTAGAGAATCAAGTTGTTCAAATTAATAAAGCGGCAGTGAAGATTGCGAAAGCATCTGTTACAGATAGAAATGCAATTTTAGGGACAATTGGTGGTATGAAACATATCGGAGCTGTTACAACAACTGATATGGAGCGAGAATTTATGCTACTTGAGCAGGCAAGTGCATTACTAGAAGAACAGGTTGATGGACTGCTATTAGAGACTTTCTATGATGAGTTTGAATTACTTCATGCTGTTCAGGTGTTACGAAAACAAACGAATATTCCAATTGTAGCTCAATTAGCGTTACATGAGGCAGGTACGACTCAAAATGGAAATGATGTAAATGAAATATTAAAGCAGCTTTTAGATTACGGTGCAAATGTCGTTGGATTGAACTGTCAACTAGGGCCACTTCATATGACGGAAGCTTTTAAAATGATATCGATTCCTCAAAATGGCTACTTGTCAGCATATCCAAATGCAGGTCTCCCGAATTATGTGGAGGGACGCTACGTATATGAGGGAAGTCCGGCTTATTTCGAAGCGATGACACCGAAATTTATTGAGCAAGGTATCCGGTTATTGGGTGGTTGTTGTGGCACGACTCCAGAACATATTGAAAGTATGAAACGTGCAATTGCAAATGTTACACCTGTAATAGAAAAGGATACGATTCAAAGACCGAAAGTAGTTCATACACACGAGAAGCGTTCAAAAGCTCATGTCACATTAGCAGAGAAAGCAAAAAAACAAACGACAGTAGTAGTGGAATTAGATCCACCGAAAACGTTAAATACGCAGCGATTTTTTGAAGGAGCAAGAGCATTGAAAAGAGCTGGTGCAGATGCTATTACTCTAGCAGATAATTCATTAGCATCGCCTCGCATCTCGAATATGGCAATGGGGGCATTATTAACGAAGCACGATATTCCGGTATTGACGCACTTAACGTGTAGAGACCATAACGTCATCGGACTACAATCTCATTTACTAGGCCTATCAGCGTTAGGTATGGAAGAAGTGTTAGCTTTAACTGGTGATCCAGCACGCGTTGGTGATTTTCCAGGTGCCACTTCTGTATATGATTTGTCCTCTATTGAGCTCATTAAAATGATTAAAGAAATGAACGACGGGCGCTCGATTTTAGGGAAATCAATTGGTCCAGCAACAAGGTTTTCAGTGGGAGGTGCGTTTAATCCGCATGTAAGACATTTAAAAGCAGCGGTTAAGCGAATGGAACGGAAAATAGATGCTGGAGCGGAATATTTCTTAACGCAGCCAATTTATGATATCGCGTTAATTGAAGAAGTGTATGAAGCGACAAAGCATTTGGAACAACCTATTTTTATTGGGATTATGCCATTAATAAGTAAAAGGAATGCAGATTTCCTTCATTTTGAGGTACCGGGTATTACACTACCTGAAGAAATAAGGGAGAGAATGGATGGACATGAAACGAAAGAGGCAGCAATTGAGGAAGGGATTCGCATTTCACAAGAATTGATCGATGCGGCGATGAAATATTTTAACGGCATTTATCTTATTACACCATTTCTAAAATATGAAATTACAGAACATCTTGTTAAATATGTGAGAGAAAAGCAAGAAGTGAAAGAAGGTATTAACTGATGAAATGTATAGAAGAAAAATTACAAAATAACATCTTAATATTAGATGGTGCAATGGGAACAATGATCCAGCAAGAGGACTTAACTGCGGAAGATTTCGGAGGAGAAGAGTACGAAGGCTGTAATGAATATTTAGTAGAAACAAGGCCTGATGTCATTTTAAAGATTCATAAAGCTTATATTGAAGCTGGAGCGGATATTATTGAAACAAATACATTTGGGGCGACGAATATTGTATTAAGTGATTATGAGTTGTCTCATTTAGATGAGGAATTAAATGAGAAGGCAGCACGTTTAGCGAAGCAAGCGGTCAAAGAAAGCGGGAAGGAAGTATATGTTGCGGGAGCAATGGGGCCGACAACGAAAGCGATTAGTGTTACAGGTGGTGTGACGTTTGAAGAATTAATTGAAGCCTATACACGGCAGGCTAGAGGCTTATTGAATGGCGACGTAGATGTATTACTCGTTGAGACGAGTCAAGATATGCGTAACGTGAAGGCTGCTTATATTGGAATTCAAGCAGCTTTTGATGAGCTAAATAAAATTGTACCTATTATGATTTCAGGAACGATTGAACCGATGGGAACGACTCTGGCCGGGCAAACAATTGAGGCTTTTTACTTATCAGTAGAACATATGAAGCCACTATCTGTTGGATTAAACTGTGCGACTGGTCCGGAGTTTATGAGAGACCATATTCGTTCACTATCTGATTTGTCGGAGTGTTACATTTCTTGTTATCCAAATGCAGGTCTTCCTGATGAAGATGGACATTATCATGAATCTCCATCTTCTCTCGCTGAAAAAGTGAAGCGATTTGCTGAAGAAGGATGGGTTAATATTATCGGGGGTTGTTGTGGCACAACACCAGAACATATAAAAGCAATGAAATCTGCGTTAGCTTCTCTTAAGCCGCGTGAACACCACGAAAGAGATGGACACGGGGTTAGTGGATTAGAGGCACTTCAATATGATGACTCTATGAGACCATTATTTGTTGGTGAAAGAACAAACGTTATTGGGTCACGTAAATTTAAACGATTAGTAGCAGAAGGGAAATTTGAAGAGGCTGCTGAAGTCGCAAGAGCGCAAGTGAAGAAAAATGCTCATATTATTGATATTTGTATGGCAGATCCTGATCGCGATGAAATAGAAGATATGGAAAACTTCTTGGCAGAAGTTACGAAAGTGTTAAAAGTACCAATTATGATTGATTCAACAGATGAAAATGTGATGGAGCGAGCTCTTACTTATATTCAAGGAAAAGCTGTTATTAATTCAATTAATTTAGAAGATGGAGAAGAACGATTTAAAAAAGTGACGCCGCTTCTTCGGAAATATGGTGCTGCTATTGTTGTAGGAACAATTGATGAAGATGGTATGGCGGTTAGTGCAGAACGAAAACTCGAAATCGCGAAAAGAAGTTATGAGTTATTGACGACGAAATATGGTATACGCCCGTCAGATATTATTTTTGATGCACTTGTATTTCCTGTAGGTACAGGTGATGAAGAATATATTGGTTCAGCGGCAGCGACGATAGAAGGAATTCGCCTTATTAAAGAAGCCTTACCAGAGTGTTTAACGATTTTAGGTGTAAGTAACATATCTTTTGGTTTACCACCAGCTGGCCGAGAAGTATTAAATTCCGTCTTTTTATATCATGCAACGAAAGCAGGACTAGATTACGCAATTGTGAATACGGAAAAATTAGAACGGTATGCGTCAATTCCAGAGGAAGAAAAACGTCTTGCTGATGCACTACTTTTTGAAACGACGCAAGAGACGTTAGAAGAATTTACAAATTTTTATCGCGCGGCAAAAAAGAAAGATGTCGTTACCCAAGAAACATTAACTCTTGATGAAAGGCTGGCAAATTACATTGTAGAAGGTACGAAACAAGGACTACAAGAAGATTTAAGCCTTGCACTTACAGAAGGAAGAAAACCTTTGGATATTATTAATGGCCCACTTATGACAGGAATGGATGAGGTGGGACGATTATTTAATAATAATGAGCTTATCGTTGCCGAAGTATTGCAAAGTGCTGAAAGTATGAAAGCTGCCGTAAGCTATTTAGAGCCACATATGGAATCTAGCGAGAGTGCGAAAAAAGGGAAAGTATTATTAGCAACTGTTAAAGGTGACGTACATGATATTGGGAAAAACCTCGTTGAAATTATTTTATCGAATAACGGATATGAGATTATTAATTTAGGAATCAATGTTCGCTCAGATCGAATTGTACAAGAAGTACAAGAAAAGAAGCCTGACATTATTGGCCTTTCTGGTTTATTAGTAAAATCAGCGCAACAAATGGTAACGACTGCTGAAGATTTAAAAGCGGCAAATATTGATATTCCAATCGTTGTAGGCGGGGCAGCGTTAACGAGAAAGTTTACAGATAACCGTATATCCCCATCATATACAGGGCTCGTATGCTATGCGAGTGATGCGATGACTGGTCTTGATATCATTAATAAGCTTCAAAAAGAAGAAGAGCGCGAGAAGATGAAACAAGATAAAAAAGAGCGTCATCTTCATATCGTAAAAAAAGAGGAGAAGAAAGTAGAAATTCCAGCAGTAATTGAACCGTTACCGAAGGCTGAGGTTATGATACCTGATTCAACAAAGCGAATTGTATTACGGGATATCCCAGTTGTACATCTCGCTCCATTTTTAAATAGACAAATGCTACTTGGACATCACCTTGGATTAAAAGGAAATGTGAAGAAGCTTTTGCGAGAGGGAGATAAGAGAGCACACGAATTAAATGATTTAATAGACGAATTATTGCAGGAAGGAAAATCTTGGTTAAAACCGAAAGCGGTGTATCAATTTTTCCCAGCGCAAAGTGACGGACAAAACATTGTAATATATGATCCAGAAGATCATACACGTGTTATAGAGCGTTTCACATTCCCAAGGCAAGGAAAAGCACCATATCGTACTTTAGGTGATTATTTACGACCAGTTGGAGATGAGATGGACTATGTTGCTTTCCTATCTGTTACGGTTGGGGAAGGCGTTCGGGACATTGCTGAAGAGTGGAAGGCGAAGGGTGATTATTTACGCAGTCATGCCATTCAATCGTTAGCGCTTGAACTAGCAGAAGGTCTTGCTGAAAAAACACATATGCTCATTCGTGATCGCTGGGGTATTCCAGATTCATCAGAACTGACGATGGAAGAACGTTTCCGTACGAAATATAGAGGGATACGAGTGTCCTTCGGTTATCCGGCATGTCCAGAACTTGCAGATCAAGAAAAGCTATTTCGCTTAATTCATCCAGAGGAAATAGGTATTTCATTAACGGAAGGATTTATGATGGAGCCAGAAGCGTCTGTAACGGCTATGGTATTTTCTCACCCTGAGGCAAGATATTTTAGTGTATTATAGTGTAGAAGGGGGAGACGTATGAAGAAAATAGTCTTTACAGGTGGCGGTTCGGCAGGGCATGTAACACCTAATTTAGCCATCATTCCACATTTACAAGAACGGAATTGGGATATTTCTTATATTGGTTCTCATCAAGGAATTGAGAAAACGATTATAGAACAGGAAGGCATTCCGTACTATAGTATTTCAAGTGGAAAGCTACGTCGTTATTTTGATTTAAAAAATATAAAAGATCCTTTTCTTGTAATGAAGGGTGTTATGGATGCGTATGTAAGGATTCGAAAACTAAAACCGGATGTGATTTTTTCAAAAGGTGGTTTCGTATCTGTACCAGTCGTAATTGGAGGCTGGCTAAATAGAGTCCCTGTTTTATTACATGAATCTGATATGACGCCAGGACTAGCAAATAAAATTGCGCTCCGTTTTGCTTCGAAAATATTTGTTACATTTGAAGAAGCTGCGAAACATTTACCGAAAGAAAAAGTAATCTATACAGGATCTCCTGTACGTGAAGAAGTGCTAAAGGGAAATCGTGAAAAAGGTTTAGCATTTTTAAGTTTTTCACGTAAAAAGCCAGTTATTACAATTATGGGAGGAAGTTTGGGCGCAAAGAAAATTAATGAAACGGTTCGAGAAGCGTTACCAGAACTTTTGAAAAAATATCAAATTGTTCATCTTTGCGGAAAAGGTAATCTTGATGAAAGCTTACAAAATAAAGAAGGATATAAACAATTTGAATATATACATGGAGAACTGCCAGACATATTAGCGATAACAGATTTTGTTATTTCACGTGCGGGCTCTAATGCCATCTTTGAGTTTTTAACATTGCAAAAGCCGATGGTTTTAATTCCGCTATCGAAATTTGCAAGTCGTGGAGATCAAATACTAAATGCAGAGTCTTTTGAAAGACAAGGATATGCTTCCGTATTGTATGAAGAAGATGTGACTGTGAAATCACTTATAAAGCATGTCGAAGAATTAAATCAAAATAATGAGATGTATAAAACAGCACTAAAAAAATATAATGGAAAAGAAGCAATTCAAACAATCATTCAACATATTTCAGAGGCATGATGAAACAATCATGTCTTTTTTAGTAGGATGAAAGATTCCAAGGATTGATATTTTTATGTTACAATAACAAATGGATTAGTAGGGAAATTCCAATTAATGAAGCGTGAAAATACGAATGGATTAGGAGTGACTGTGTTGGAGCTAAGTCTCTATGAAAATACTGCACTTATTATATGCTTTGTGTTGTACGTTGGTAGTGTTATTGTTTATATTTCAAGGAAATTTTCGCAAGAAAGAGAGCTTGAAAAATCAGAAATAACAGCTGAACTAGAAATGTTAGCTGATGAAAGTTATAAAAAGAAGAAAATAAAAGAAGAGCATGAAGAATCCCATCATTTAAACGCAAATAAGTTTTAAAGAGGGGGATTTTTTTTTTGAAGTCGTTCTTTATTATGTTTATAGCAATTAACGCTAAAAGGAGTTTCCCGTACATAATGAAGGAGTGTATATAAATGAATTTTTATGTCGCCTCAGGATTCCAAAATAAACATCTTGTACGTTCTATAGCAAATGAACTGAAACATGCAGGATGGCACCATACATATGATTGGACAAGAAACGAAAGAGCAGTGAATCAAGATCAATTAAGAGAAATTGGTCAGGCAGAAAAGAATGCTATTAAAGAAGCGGATGTCTTTTTACTTATATTAGATGGCGGAAACGGGAGCCATACAGAGTTTGGAATGGCGATTGCGCTAGAGAAAAAGATATATGTATATCATGAAAGAAACCCGCTTCAAACAACGTTCTATCATTTGCCAGAAATAAATATTTTTGAAGGAGATGCAACTGAATATGCATCTTATGTTATGAATCATGTGAAATAATAGTAACGACCTAAAAGGTTATAAAAGTGATCTTTTGGGAACAGTGATGATAAGAAACGTATATAAAGGAGTATATAATATGAAATTAGAAAATGGATGGGAAACGAGCTTTTTAGAAGTTGTACAAAATAGTGAATTTAAGAAAGGGGCCGTTCTTAGTCAATTGCTTTGTGAGGACAGTGAAGAAGTAGAAGAGCTTGTGGATGATTACGGATATGAAGAGATTATTGAACGCGAACATGATGATGAATTAGCAGAAGTTTTAGGTGAAGAACTTTTCGATGAGATGGAACGACACGTATTCTTATCTTCACAGCCAGAAGAAAAACTTATTTCATTCGTAAATGGATTAGGTTTTCATGTGTTAGATTGGATCGTTCTTCTTGAAACAGAATTTGGCATTGATAGTGTACACTTTACGTCGGACGCCGTGAAAATGTTAGAAAAGCGCTTTAGACAATTTCCATACATAGAGGATAAGACGATATTTGATATGACATTTGGAGAAGCAATGGATGTATTACAATCCATTACAGGATTACAACTGAAGGAAAAGATGAACGTATAATGTAAAAAAAGAACGTGAGGATATGAACTGCACCCCAATTGTTAGACACAGTCTAACAATTGGAGGTGCAGTTTTTCTATGGCTAAATTTACAGCTGATGAAAAAATACAAATCGTTCTACGTTATTTGAACGGAAATGAAAGTTATCGAGAAATGGGTAGAGCGATCGGTATAAGTGGCACAATCATTTTGAATTGGGTAAACCAATATAAGCAAAATGGTGTGGAAGCTTTTCTAAAACGATGTACAAATTACACACAACAATTTAAACTAGACGTACTAAACTTTATGATTGGAAACGGTATGTCCTTATTTGAGACGGCAGCTATCTTTAACATTCCTGCCCCTTCAACGATTTCTGTTTGGAAAAAACAACTGGAAACACAAGGAATTGATGCCCTTCAATCTAAGAAAAAGGGGCGTTTATCCATGAAAAAAGATTCAAATAAACAATTAAAACAAGCTTTAGCTGAAGGGTCAGCCGAAGCACTTGAAGCACGTATTAAACAGCTTGAAATGGAAAATGAGTACTTAAAAAAGTTGAATGCCTTAGTTCAAAACAAGGAAAAATCACAAAACAAGATAAAGCGCAAGTAGTCTATGAATTAAGGCATAAATATTTGGTGAAGGCACTCGTGGAGCTAGCTGGTATTCCACGAAGCACGTATTATGATTTAGTAAAAAAAATGAATCGCCCAGATGTAGACGCCGATTTGAAAGCTGAGATTAAAGCGATTTATGAGGAGAATGAAGGTCGTTATGGTTACCGTCGCATTCGTGATGAATTAACGAATCGTGGTCAGAAAGTGAATCACAAGAAGGTGCAACGCATTATGAAAGAGCTTGGCTTAAAGTGCGTTGTGCGCATGAAGAAATATAAATCTTATAAGGGGAAAGTCGGTAAAATTGCACCCAATATTTTAGAGCGTAATTTTTATGCAGATGCACCGAATCAAAAATGGGTAACAGACATCACAGAGTTTAAATTGTTTGGAGAAAAACTGTATGTATCACCTGTATTAGATTTGTATAATGGTGAAATTATTACCTATACAATTAGTTCTAGACCGACGTATTCGCTTGTTTCAGAGATGTTAGAGAAAGCATTAGAACGTTTACCTGAAAACCACCAGCTATTGATGCATTCGGATCAAGGATGGCATTATCAAATGAGACAGTACGTCCGTACACTTGAATCAAGAGCTATCGTACAGAGTATGTCTCGAAAAGGAAACTGTTACGACAACGCAGTAATAGAGAATTTCTTTGGGATTATGAAGTCGGAGTTCCTCTATATAAAAGAATTTGAATGTATTGAGCATTTTAAAATAGAATTAGAAAAATATATAGATTATTATAATACGAAACGGATTAAGACAAAATTAAAAATGAGCCCGGTACAATACCGGACTCATTTTGATCAAGCTGCCTAATGAAATAACCGTGTCTAATTTTTAGGGGTCACTTCAATATCACGTTCTTTTTTTACATTATAATAATTTTGTCATCTAGTTTTGTTTGCCCGCTAAGAAGTGCGTTTAAATATTCCACTTTCCTTATACAGGCCTGTATATGTCTTTCAACCTCTTGTAACTCTGCTTGGTGATGTGTTTCAATCGGATGAATTTGTACGTTGAATTTTTCAAATTGACTACTATATGTTATTTCTGCATAGCCGCTCATAATATCCATTTCGTTATGAAATAAAAATTGTTTCGTTTTGTCACAGAATGATACATTCTGAAAGCCATATACTTTTAATGCGTCAATTACTTTTTTAATCATTTTTGTATTCATTTTTTTTAACCCTCTTTGCGAAGTTCTACTTATATATTATAACATAAAAAATTACATAGAAAGCGCTTCCAAGTGTATTTTATTATAAACTTTACGTTTCAATCACAAAAATGAAACAAAGAAAAAATAATTGTAAAGAAGGGAGGACTCTTTTATTGTTTCGTCATATATATAGAGAAATAGTGCAAGGAAAGGAAAATTTCCGAATTTGAGTTCGTATTTCAAATTTAAGCGCAATAAAAGAGGTGAGAGACTTGAACTTTGATATTGTAGGACAAAAAGCATATATAAAAGATGGACCGCATCGGAACCGAATTGGAATTGTAAAGAACAGCGAGACAAAATTAGAATCGCAGTTTGCTATTGTAATTGGAGAACAAATCATTGATGTAGAGCTAAAGGATATCGTGTTAGTTGGAGTAGACGTAGGACAATTTCATAAATGGTGCGAACAAAATGGTTATTTGTGAAAAGGACGGGCTGTGAGATAATGAAATATATTTGAGAAAAGAGAATATATTATTGTATTCTCTTTTTCTATGTGTAAGGAGACGGAAATGAAGTATAAAGAACGAGATTTTACATTGGAGTTAAAAGAGAAGGTTCAATGCATGGAGAAGGAAATAGAGAGAATATCATTTAAACTTTTTAAAGATTATTCACATTTGTACATAGAAAAAAACATGGAATTATTTATAGAACTCATCAGAGATAAAGAAAATCCTTTTGAAACAGGATATTATTCATCGATTTCGATAGCTGTATTAGATGAAGAAGGAAAGATGATTGAATTTTATACAGTTCCTATCTGGGAATGTTGTAATTATTTTTTAGGAGTACCGCTTCAAATAAGGTTTTGGGGAAGTAAGTTAAGTGGTGAACTTGTTGATGAAACTTATTGTGAGATAGAGGAGGAGTTAAAGGAGCGGTTGGAAGAGTTTTTACAGTTTGCAGATGAGGAATAATAGTTAGTCTTTAGTTTATAATTAATAGTTATTAAAAAAATGAAAAAAAGTATAATTTCGTTACATCTATACATAATGATATATAAGTGGTGTTTTACCATGGCTGAAGTAATTGGTAGAGCTTTATACATAGTGTTTGAAACAATATGTTATGCCTTATGTATAAAAGACAAAGAGGAAGATGAAAAAAACTAAAAAAGGACGCTAACATTTTTGTTAGCGTCCTTTTCATTATGAAGCAATTTCACCAGTTTTTGTATCATCTTGATTGTACGTATCTTGATCTAATTCACCAAGCCATTTACTAGAAATAAGACCTGCTGTCATAGAACCACTTACGTTAAGAGCTGTACGACCCATATCGATTAATGGTTCAACTGAGATAACAAGAGCGACAATACCGATTGGTAAGTTCATTGTAGATAGTACGATTAACGCTGCGAATGTTGCACCGCCACCAACACCGGCAACACCGAATGAGCTAATAGCAACGACAGCGATTAAAGTTAAAATAAATTGTGGTTGTAATGGATCGATTCCTACAGTTGGAGCGACCATCATTGCAAGCATTGCTGGATAAATACCTGCGCAACCGTTTTGTCCGATGGATACTCCGAATGATGCTGCAAAGTTTGCAATCCCTTCGGAAATACCAAGCTTTTCTTTTTGCGCTTCAATATTTAATGGCATTGCACCAGCACTAGAGCGAGATGTGAATGCAAATGTTAATACAGGGAACACCTTTTTTAAATATTGAATTGGATTTAAACCAGATAGAGCAATTAATAATAAGTGGATAACGAACATTACGATAAGTGCTACGTAAGACGCTAACACGAAGTTACCAAGTTTTAAAATAGCATTTATATCGCTACCAGCAACTGTTTTTGCCATAAGAGCTAATACGCCGTATGGAGTAAGACGTAAAATTAATGTTACCATACGCATTACAATTGCATATACAGCATCAAGCATTTTCTTAAACAGCTCTGCTTGTTCTGGATATTTTCGTTTTACACCTATAAAGGCGATACCGATAAAGGCTGCAAATATTACAACAGAAATTGTTGATGTTGGACGAGCTCCTGTTAAATCAAGAAACGGATTTGTAGGTAACAGCTCTAATAATTTATCTGGAATTGTTGTTTTTTCAATAGAAGTAAATCTTTCTTCAACTAGCTTCAGACGAGCAGATTCTGCATCACCTTGTTGCAAGCCTGTTGCTGATACATCAAATCCTGCACTTGCAGCAATACCGACAGCTGCAGCGATTCCTGTAGTAAGAATTAAAATTCCGATAATAAGACCACTAATTTTACCAAGGTTTTTCGTTAACTGTAATTTTGTAAATGCGGAAATAATAGATACTAAAATAAGTGGCATAACGATCATTTGAAGTAATTTCACATAACCGCTACCGATTAAGCCAAACCAAGTATTTGATTCAATAATTACTTTAGAAGTTGGCTCATAAATAAATTGTAATATAAGACCGAATATAATTCCGACTCCTAAAGCAGTAAATACACGTTTATTAAAAGATACATGCTTACGTTGCATATAATATAATACGCCAACTAAGATGATCATGACTGCAACGTTAATTCCGACAAGCAGTGTATTCATGTTGATTCCCCCTAATTCCAATCTGTTATATAGAATATAAGGCAATAAAACCTATAAGTCAACTAGGGAATTGCAGAATTAAAAAAAAGATGGCAAAATGCCATCTTTAATGTCCAGCTCCAGGGACAAGTAAAAACGTCGTGTAGTATGTAAATCCTATGAAGAAAATAGTTAAATATGCCCCGAATACGTATATATACATACGCTCTGTTAAATTTAAATAGCTTAAAAGTACGAAGAAACCTGTTTGTCCTAAAAATAGTAGTGCAGCCTGTTGCATATCCCCTACGTAAAACATAACCGAGAAAATTCCAGTCCAAAAGCCGAGAACGCGAAACATGCGCTCCATGCCATCTCCCTCCTTTTCTAAAAAAGTAAACCTCTCCTCATTATAGTTTATTTTTCTTACTATTGTAAATATTCGTTCATATAAAAAGAAGCCAATTATAATTGGCTTCTTTTTATATGAGAAATTAAATTGTTAGTTTATAATTACAAGATTTACATCCATCTAGTAGACTATCGTTTCGAGTTAATTCCATGTTAGGGAATAGGATTTCAAAAATCCCTTTCATCATATCTCCGTGCATATTACAAATTTCAGTTGGGTGATGAACAGCAACCTCTTTAAATGGACAATTGTGTACATCGTAGAAAATTTTCGTTCCATCTGCACTTAATTCAAATGCAGGTGATAAACCAGCTGTTGAGAAAGCTTCTTTTGCAATTTGGACTTTTTGCTCTACTGTTAAAGCATCTTCATTCACATGTAAACGCTGCATATGTTGTTGCATTAACTCGGCCCCAAATTGTTTTCCTGTTTCGTATAGCGCTTTTTCACCAGCGGCGCCAAGGCTAAGTAAAGAATTAAATGCTATTCTTGCTAACAATTGATAATCGCGGAATGGAAATTGTAATTGAATCACATCTTCAGATAATACATATAATCTGCTTGGTCTTCCGCCTTTTCCAGTTTTTTTCGTTTCCGATTTCAGCATATGAACATCTTCTAATTTAGATAAATGTAAACGTGCTACGTTTGGATGAATCTCAAACTCATCTGCAATTTCTTGTACAGTTACGTAACTATGTTTTTGAGAAATATATTTATAAATGTAATAACGAGTTGGGTCAGATAATACGCCTGTAATTTTTAAAGCTTGTTCCATGAGGATCTCCACCTTTATCACTTTATCCAAGATAATAACATTATAATACAGATAAACTTCCATATAGGTAATTTCAGACAATAATTCGGAAATTGTTCATAATTTCACAAACATATTTTCCCTTTTTTCTCTAGTGAAAATACAAAAATGCCGATTTTTCTTATCTGTTTTTTCATGCTATATACATAGTGGGGAGGGAAAAATGATGAATGGAATTGAAAGTTTTGCGAATACGATTTTGAAAGAGGCGTGCAGGGTACAAGCATCGGATTTACATATTGTGCCCCGGAAGAAGGATGTAGTGGTTCAACTGCGTATAGGGAAAGATTTAATGACGAAACATTGCATTGAAAAGGATTTTGGAGAAAAACTTGTTTCACACTTTAAATTTTTAGCATCCATGGATATAGGAGAAAGGCGGAAGCCACAAAATGGTTCACTGTATTTACAAATGGATGGACAAGAAGTGTATTTACGCCTTTCCACGCTTCCAACCGTATACCAAGAAAGTCTCGTTATTCGTCTCCATTTACAAGCATCTATTCAGCCGTTATCTCATCTTTCGTTATTTCCAAGTACAGCAAAAAAATTACTCTCTTTTTTAAGTTATTCACATGGGTTACTCGTATTTACTGGACCGACTGGTTCTGGGAAGACAACAACAATGTATGCATTATTAGAGGTAATTAGAAAAAAGAAAACGCGCCGCATCGTTACACTGGAAGACCCAGTTGAAAAAAGAAATGACGATTTATTACAAATTCAAATAAATGAAAAAGCAGGTATCACATATGAGGCGGGACTAAAGGCTATTTTACGTCATGATCCAGATATTATTTTAGTCGGTGAAATCCGTGATGAAGAAACAGCAAAAATCGCTATAAGAGCAAGTTTGACTGGACATTTAGTAATGACGACACTGCATACTAGTGATGCGAAAGGGGCGATACTCCGATTTATGGATTTCGGTATAACGAGGCAAGAGATTGAACAATCTTTATTGGCTATAGCTGCACAGCGACTTGTCGAATTAAAGTGTCCGTTTTGTAAAAGAAAGTGTTCAACTTTATGTAAATCAATGAGGCAAGTAAGGCAAGCGAGTATTTATGAGTTGTTATATGGATATGAGTTAAAACAAGCGATTAAAGAAGCAAACGGGGAATGTGTCTCATACAAGCATGAAACATTAGAATCTTCGATACGAAAAGGATACGCTTTAGGATTTTTAGAAGAGGATGTTTATGTTTAAGAAAATATGGAGTTTAAGTGATCAAGTAGTATTACTGAAACGATTAGGAGAGCTATTAGAAAAAGGATACTCCCTTTTGCAGGCATTAGAATTTTTACGGTTTCAATTACCTTTAGAAAAGAAAGTACAATTACAGCACATGGTTGATGGATTAAAAGATGGAAAAAGTCTACACGATTCTTTTCATCAATTAAAGTTTCATCAGGAGATGTTAAGTTATTTATTTTATGCCGAGCAACATGGTGATATTTCTTTTGCATTGCAACAAGGGAGTGCACTTCTATATAAAAAGGATAAGTATAGGAAAGATATGATGAAAATAATGCAGTATCCTATGTTTTTGGCGTTTTTTTTAATGATCATGATTTTGATTTTTAACCGCATTTTATTACCACAGGTTGATATGGTATATAGTTCGTTTGGTTCTACAGCACCATTATTTACAAAACAAATATTAAGTACAATTAAGCTACTACCCTACCTTATTTTTAGCACTCTTTTTATCGTTATGATTGGCTGTAGTGCATATATATTTTACTTTCAGAAACTCCCGCATATGAAGCAGGTGAAAATTAAGCTTCGTATCCCCCTCGTAAAAACATTTCTTATTTTAAAGCATTCACATTATTTCGCCGCTCAATTGAGCGGTTTATTACAAGGCGGACTATCAGTACTTGAGGCCCTAACAATAATGATGGAGCAACATTATCATCCGTTTTTTCAATATGAAGCGGGCCGAATTGAACGTCAATTAATTGCGGGAGAACCGTTGCAATCTATTATTGCTAAAAGCGGATATTATGAGAAAGAACTTTCTTATATTATTACGCATGGACAAGCAAACGGTAATTTGGCGATTGAATTAGGTGACTATAGCGATCATATTATGGGAAAGATGGAGCAAAAAGTTAAACGTATGTTAGTGATCATTCAACCAATTTTATTTACGTGTATTGGAGGAATAGTCGTTCTTATGTATTTAGCAATGATTATGCCAATGTTTCAAATGATGAATTCTATTTAGGAGGTATGTACATGCAGAATGAAGAAGGGTTTACCCTTTTAGAAATGTTATTAGTTATGGTCGTCATAACTGTATTATTACTATTAATTATTCCGAATGTAGTTACACAGCGTTCATCCGTCGAAGGAAAAGGATGTAAAGCCTATGTGAAATCTATAGAAGCTCAAATACAAGCATACCATTTACAACATAATAAAATTCCCTCGTTAAAAGAGCTAAGGGATGAAAAATATATTACAGCTGATGAATGTCCGAATGGTGAATCCATTCATATTTCAAATGATGGCACAGTAACAACTGGGAAACTGTGAAGCAAAAAGGTTTTACTCTTTTAGAAATGCTACTCGTTCTATTTGCAATTTCTGTACTAAGTATGGTCACGTATTTTAACGTACATTCATTACATGAAAAACAAAAAGTGGAACAATTTTTAAGACAGTTTTCAAATGATATTTTGTATATGCAACAATTAGCGATAAACCGTCAAAAACACTATACATTACGATGGTATAAAGATAGACATACGTATTATATAGGGGAGCTAAGTACGAATCTTACTATCATTAAAAGAGAATATGATAGCGATATACAAATTGATTTGAATACTTTTCCAAATCCGATGACATATAATCTGAGTGGAAATATTAATAGAGGTGGCACTATTTTACTTTCGTATCGAAGTTATAAATATGAGATTGTATTTCAGCTTGGGAGAGGGAGATTTACGTATCGTGAAATGTCAAAAAGGGTCAGTGATGGCTGAGATGCTTGTAGCATTAAGTATAGTAATGATGGCAGTATCTTTACTACTTCCGCAAACAGTATTGGTTATGCAAGAACGAAAAAACATACAAATTCGTTATAAAGCATTTGTATTATTAAAAAGGGAAGCAGCTTTATATACGTATGAGAATGGGATGAAACGACCGCAAGAAAAAGTCATAAACGGAAATGTATATTACACATATTGGGGAGGAAATGAAGTTTGTGCTATGTGGAAAGATGTGAAAGGAAGAATGATGGAACAATGCTTTTATGCAGGAGAAGAAATAAATTAGAAGTTGGGTTTACATTAATAGAAATGATCGTATGTTTTTTTCTGTTATCACTGTTCTTTTTACTCTTACCACGTTTGAATTTTATTGGAATAGAGAACAACCAATCAAAAGGATTAAATAATTGGGAATGGGATGTGTTTATAGGACAAGTACAGTTAGAGTTTCGTGAAGTATCTTTTGTAGAAAAAATAGTCCCTGAAAATAAAGATAATCTTTTGCGCTTCCGTCTTCGCACTGGAGATGAAGTGACGTATGAAAAATTGAATAATCGTCTTATAAGAAAAGTGAATATGCGCGGAAGAGAAGTTATATTACAAAATGTTGAAATGGTTTCGTATGAAGTAACACCTCATTTGCTCTTTATAAATGTGAAAGATATGAGTGGGAAAGTATATGAAGGTGTAGCTGTCAGGTATAGCGAAATGGAAATAAATATATGAGAAAACAAGATGGATTTACGATGCCAGGAACAATCATTTTTCTTGTATTATTAACTTCGTTCTTTGTATACGAAACGAATATGTTGCTTATAGATAAAAAATTTTATATTGAAATAGAGCAAAAGTTTGTACTGGAGGAACTACTAAATCGATCTATTACAAATATAAAAAAAGACTTACAGCAAAAAGAAAAGGAAGATACTTTTTTCTTTCAATATGAAAAGGGCGAAGCAAGTGGGAATTACGTCTTTGAAAACGATGTTATACTCGTTTCGTTGCAGTGCAAAATAAAACAAGAAGTTTTCTACAAGGTTAGTTTTCGGTATAGAAAAAAGGATGAGAAAATATTCGATTGGATAGAAGGATAGCATGTAAAATATACGGATAAAAACCATAATTTCTCATTTTGTAATAGGTTGTTTTTAAAAGGAAATGGATAAATAAAACAATTGAAAGTTTAAATTTTCTCAAAAAAGAGAAAGGTAGAAAGAATATGATATATTCAAGCTATCCAAACATATTTTTTTAGGGAGAATAGGGAAATGACAAATAACAATCAAATAGGTGAAAATAAGGAACAAACTATTTTTGATCATAAAGGAAATGCAATTATGACGGAAGATAGGGAAATACACATTATTTCAAAATTCGAAGAACCTCTTATTGTCGTGTTAGGAAATGTATTAAGTGATGAAGAATGCGACGAATTGATTGAATTGTCTAAAAGTAAGTTAGCGCGTTCAAAAGTTGGTTCATCACGTGATGTAAATGATATTCGAACGAGTAGTGGTACATTTTTGGACGATAATGAATTTACTGCGAAGATTGAAAAACGAATTTCATCTATCATGAATGTTCCCGCGTCGCATGGAGAAGGATTACACATTTTAAATTATGAAGTGGATCAACAATATAAAGCGCACTATGATTATTTTGCGGAACATAGTAGATCAGCTGCTAATAATCGTATTAGTACGCTTGTCATGTACTTAAATGATGTAGAAGAGGGCGGAGAAACGTTCTTCCCTAAATTAAATCTTTCTGTGCACCCTAGAAAGGGAATGGCAGTATACTTTGAGTATTTTTATCAAGACCAATCACTAAATGAGCTTACGTTACACGGAGGGGCACCTGTAACGAAAGGTGAGAAATGGATTGCAACGCAGTGGGTGAGAAGAGGTACTTATAAGTAAAAGTGGTATATTACGTTTTGTTCTCCATTGGATAAGGAGAACGAAACGTTTTTTTATTAAATAATGAAATCTTTCGTTATAATAACAAATAATAACGGATGATTGAGAGGAACGAAAATGAAATCTATATACATAACCGGTTATATGGGAGCTGGGAAAACAACAATTGGAAAAGCGTTAAGTAAAGAACTTCATATGGATGTTGTCGATACAGACCAAAAAATTGAAGAGAAGCAAGAGAAGAAGATTCGTGATATTTTTGCCGAAGAAGGTGAAATGGCTTTTCGGGAATATGAAAGTGAAATGTTACGTTCACTACCGAGTTGTAATGTAATTATTACAACTGGTGGCGGAATCATTGAGCGAGAAGAAAACCGAAAGTGGATGAAGGAAAATGGAACTGTCGTGTATTTATATTGTGATCCACATGTAATTGCAGAAAGGCTTCGTGAAGATACGACACGTCCACTATTTCAGAAGAAAGATATAGAGGCATTTGTGATGAAATTTGAATCGCGCCGAGCTCATTATGAAGAGGCTCATATTCATATTGATACGACGAATAAAACGGTAAAACAAATCATGAATGAATTAAAAGAAAAGATTAATGAATAAAAAAATGGACATACTAATCAAGTAGAGGTGATGATAATATGTCTACTAATGATTATGTTCGCTTTGTGACACAGCAGTTTGTGTCGTATATGGATGCTCCAAAAGAAGATCGTAAACAAAAGAAAGAACAACGCCGTGCTGAAAAAGAGCCATTTATGAATAAGTGGTTTGGTGTTATGCCGCTTAGTGCTGCTTTGTTTTATCGAAACGTAAAAAATAAAAGAAAAAAATCAAGTTAACGATTTCGTAATCCGTGCAGTAAATGAAAATCCCCTAGTAGTATGATGCTACTAGGGGATTTTCATTTACTGCACGGATTCCTTTTCTTCTGTAACGGCATGTATTTTATTGTTTACCCAAACAAATCCAATTCCGATGCAAATAGAAATGCCCCACCCAACAGCGGTCATAATTGCTCTCATTTCACCATAGCCCTCTACACCGAAAACAGAGATGAAATAAATTTTTAAGAAGCTTTTTAATATGAATTGTAGGCCGAAAAATAGCGTTAAGTATTGTAGTGCTGGATAGATACGACTATCACGATACAGTTCACGACTTTTATCACGGTCATGGCCTTGCAATGCGGCAATATCTGCTGCGAAATATAACATAAGTGGTTTTTTTATAAAAATTGTACATATGACGATAATACCGAGTACGATGTGATAATACGCATCATTCCACAACATCCGTTCAGCTGATCCAGATAATAGGTCTACCGTTGTATTAGAAATGAGTGTAATTAAAATAAAGAATCCTGTCACGTTAAACTGTTTTTCTTTTTTAAAGGTATACAGTGTATAAATAATCCCCGGAACAGAGGAAAGTAACATCGCGTAATAAGGATCGATATAAGGTTTTGCAAATTTCCAAATGAGGAATGGGATTACAAGATAAAAGACAAGATCTAATATAGCTTTTTTATTTTGATTCATATAAATCCTCCTTAAGTCATACATATATTTTATAATATAATTTCTGAAAATTGTATAAGGTTTAATGGGAAAAGAAAAAATATATTAATTTTTGAGGGATTAGTAGATTGAAAAAATTGCCCCTAGCGTAGTAAGTTTTTTTAGTATATAATAAAGGGAACGCTTTCATTTTTTGGTTTGTTCACAAAATGGACGGAAAATCACATATTTACTATCGATATGTTGCTTTATAATGAAACTAATTAAATATACATGCATACAATATTGTGAAATAAATAACATAAATAATCTATATAAATGTAAACGTTATCAAAATAGAGAGGTGGAGACAATGAGTAAATTTTTCTTCAATCATAATCCAGCAACAGTAGAGGATGGAAGGCTTGTTAAGTATGCTGAAATTATTTATGGAGAAGGTGGCCGTTCTGTATTAGAAAATTTAATGGTGAAGGCATCTATCAGATTGCGTGATCGTTATCCGAATAAATCTGACGAGCAGATCTCGAACCTCGTAAATAAAGGCATCCATGATATGTTTCAAAAATATGTGAGTGAGTAAGAGTAGCCAATGGCTGCTCTTATTTTTTTGTATAAGGATTGTATCTCTAGCTGAAAATAAGGGGGTATTTTGAAAGATATAAAAAGGGGTGAAAAGATGAGCAATGGAATTGGCCGTTCAAAAGAAAATCTTCCAACTGATGCAAATCATGTGAGTGCAAAGGATCGTGCGTCTCAAAAACGTATGGCAAAGAAAAAACAACAAGAGCGTAATGAAGATAGAGAGTAACTCAAAATAAAGCTCCTTCTAAAGCAGAAGGAGCTTCTTTAAGATAGAAAATGATTCGCGGTAACATAAAAGAGTCCGCCGTTAATAATTTGTACTGTAATGCGTGGTTCATATTGCTCTTGCAAGGCTTGTTTTTCAATTTCATAGCTTTCAGGAAGTTCATCACTTTCTTCATAAAAACGATTTAAAAGATCTAAATCGTGATTCCAGCGCACTCTTGCTTCTTTCGCCCACGTATGGTCATCTTCTGCAATAATATTTTTTAAAGCATCCTCTATACGTTGTAAACCGCTTTGCGGTTTAATGATAGGCGAGAGTGTAAAACAAAAGTCAGGTATTTTCGGTGTAAGTTTAATTTTAGCTAATGTTTCATGAAAGTTTGCAATCATTGTGCCAGAAATGAGATGAATACCAATAGAGTGAAGAATGTCTTTTTTTCGATCACATTGATAGGAAACTTTAATATTTACACCGAGCCAAGGATGGAGTGGTGTATGTGTCGCTCCGCTATGCCGTACTTCCTCATATAAACGTATGTAAGAGCCTAATTCTTTTGTCGTTTGGAAAATTTGATGAAGACGTGGTGAACCGTAGTGAATAAGCTCACCATCGCTTTCTTCACTTTCCGGATTTGTAAGAAGAGTAAGGCGCATCGGATTCGGTACGCCTCCTGTTTTCTCAAGATAGTGCCAATAAAAAGGACGGTTCATTAATAATTTATCCATCTCAATTGTTAACTGCACATCTAATAGATGAGGGGAGCGCTTTAAAATTTCGCAGTTATTCGCCTCAAAAAAATTGTATAAGTAATTATGAATTTCATGTTGCTGCATAGCCTTGCACCTCAGCTTCATTTCGTTTCGCGAAGTCGATAATAGATGTTAAGTTTTCCATCTTAATTCGGATTTCTCCTTCGCTTTTTGACTGCGCAAATATTTCTTGAATATGTGCGTCGATGTTTTTCATATTAATTCTCGTTAAAATTTCATCAAGTTCACCGATAACACGCTCAAATAAATTGATTTTTTCATATAACAGTTTCAAAATATGTTCTTCAACAGTATGTTTTGTAGCTAAGTTATAAATATGAACATCATTCTTTTGACCAAGACGGTGAATACGTCCGATTCTTTGTTCAAGACGCATTGGATTCCACGGTAAGTCATAATTGATCATATGGCTACAAAACTGTAAGTTAATCCCTTCACCACCAGCTTCGGTTGCAATTAATACTTGTGCGTGGTTTTGGAAAAGCTCCTTCATCCAATCTTTCTTCCCGCGTTTAAACCCGCCGCGGAATGGAACGGAAGAAATACCGTGTTGTTGTAAAAACCATTGTAAATACATTTGTGAAGCTCTATATTCAGTGAAGATAATGACTTTATCGTCAATTTCTTTTATAAGCTCTAGTGCTTTATTCGCTTTTGAGTTGAAAGGAATATGATTAATTTTGTCCATTAGCACATCAATATGCGGGTCTTTTATGTAATGCTCATTTTCTTTCTGCCTTTTTTCCACATGTTTTTTTAATGAATAGTAAACAGCTTCACGACTACTACACGCTTCCCGTTTTAAAGTTAACGATGAGAAAGCAGATGTGAAGGCATCTTGTCCTCGCCAATTTTCAATACCATTATACAAAGCTTGCTCTTCTTCATTAAACTCAACAAAAATTGTACGTACATGTCTCTTTGGCCAATCAATTCCGGTATTATGACGTCGATTTCGGACCATCACTTTGTTAATAAGAGCTTTTAAATGTTCATCAGATTCGGCGGAACGATTTTTTGAAGCGTAATATTCTTCAAAGTTGGATTGATTGCCTAAATGTCCTGGCTTTAATAAAGAAACGAGGTTGAAAATTTCGTCAATCTTATTTTGAACAGGCGTAGCGGTTAATAATAAGCAAAATTTCTTTTTTAATCGTTGTGCAAATTCATAGTTTTTTGTTTTATTATTTTTAAGTTTATGTGCTTCATCGATAATAATAAGGTCATATTCTAAATTCAAAACAATATCGCGATGCGGTGAACGTTTTGCAGTATCAATTGATGATACAATCACATCGGCTTGTTCCCACGAGTAGCTTTTCTTTTGGGCTACAGCTGGAATAAAAAACTTTGTATTTAATTCGTATGCCCATTGTGATACGAGAGAGGCAGGGACGAGTATAAGTACTTTTTTCACAAGGCCGCGGACCATATATTCTTTTAAAATAAGCCCAGCTTCAATCGTTTTCCCAAGTCCCACTTCATCTGCTAGTATCGCTTTACCATTCATTTGTTCAATGACATTTTGAGCGACTTCTAATTGATGAGGAAGTGGTGTGAAATGAGATAAATGCTTCGGTGCTTGTAATCCATCGAAAGTAGGAACAAGTAACGATTTTTCTGTTTTATAAGCTAAATGATATAAATCCCAATTTGTCCAAGGACCATCTTCATTAATTCTATTTAAAAAATTGTTTTGCCACGTTCGATCTACGGAAATATCGACATTCATTACGACTCTCCCACCTTTTATAAACTAAAGTAATTATTAAAAAAATCTTTATTATATAAACCTTGTAATAAGGCGCTATTACACATACTGAAAGTTAAAGAATAGGCAAAGATAAAGGGCTGAATTTTGAAAGTTGTATTTAATAAGATTAAGAATGAAAAATTCTAAATTATTTTTTATGCTAGAATATTGATGAAATATAGCGAATGATGTTAGGATAATGGTGTGAAATGTGTGGAATCTTTCGTATTTTATCCAAGAAAGTGATTTTTTATTTACGCTTTCATAAAAAAATATAATGAGATTCCGTATATCCTATCTTTTCAGAGTGAAAATGTTTAGATATGGCGAGCAACTTTTATTGATTTGTCAAAGCATAAGGGGGAGAGAGCATGATTACATTACAACGTACACCGTTATTTGATGTATACGCGAAGTATGGTGGAAAAACAATCGACTTCGGTGGTTGGGAATTACCAGTTCAATTTTCAAGCATTAAAGAAGAACATGAAGCTGTACGTACGGCTGCAGGTTTGTTCGATGTGTCTCATATGGGAGAAGTTGAGGTAAAAGGTGTAGATAGTTTAGCATTTTTACAACGTGTTGTTACAAATGACGTTTCTACTTTAAAGGTAGGAGGCGCACAATATACAGCTATGTGCTACGAAAATGGTGGTACAGTAGATGATTTATTAATCTACAAACGTGGTGAAGAAGACTATTTATTAGTAATCAATGCATCAAATATCGAGAAAGATTACGAATGGTTAGCTAGCCATGTAATTGGCGATGCGACAGTAGTCAATGTTTCTAGTGAAGTTGCACAGCTTGCAATTCAAGGTCCAAAAGCAGAAGGCATTTTACAAAAAGTTGTGTCAGAAGATTTGAAAGAAATTAAGTTCTTTAAATTTAAAAACGATATTCTTGTAGATGGAATTCCAGCACTTGTATCTCGTACAGGTTACACAGGTGAAGATGGATTTGAAATTTACTGTAAGAGTGAAGATGCTGCAAAACTTTGGGAGAAACTTCTTGAAGTTGGAGCAGAAGAAGGCTTAAAAGCATGTGGTTTAGGTGCTCGTGATACACTTCGCTTCGAAGCAACATTACCACTTTATGGTCAAGAATTATCAAAAGATATTACACCGATTGAAGCTGGCATTGGCTTTGCGGTAAAACCAAATAAAGAAGCAGACTTCTTTGGAAAAGAAACGTTAAAAGAGCAAAAAGAAAACGGTGCGCCTCGTAAGTTAGTCGGCATCGAAGTAATCGAACGTGGAATTCCTCGTACACATTACCCTGTATTTATTGGAGAAGAAAAAATCGGGGAAGTAACGAGTGGTACACAATCTCCAACGTTAAAGAAAAGCATTGGTTTAGCACTAATTGATGTAAAATACGCAGCAGTTGATACAGAAGTAGAAATTGAAATTCGTAATAAACGCGTCAAAGCAGTAGTTGTTCCAACACCATTTTATAAACGTTCAAAGTAACGGGGAGAGGGGTAGATTTCATGTTGCATCGTTATCTTCCAATGACAGAAGAAGACAAAAAAGAAATGTTACAAACGATCGGCGTTCAAACGATCGATGAGTTATTCTCTGATATTCCAGAGAGTGTTCGTTTTAAAGGGGATTTAAAAATTAAAGAAGCAAAATCAGAGCCAGAGCTTTTAAAAGAGTTAACTCAAATGGCTAGTAAAAATGCTAACTTAAAAGAATACGCTTCTTTCTTAGGAGCAGGTGTATACGATCATTACGCTCCAGTAATTGTAGATCACGTTATCTCTCGCTCAGAATTTTATACAGCTTACACGCCATACCAACCAGAAATTTCACAAGGGGAATTACAAGCGATCTTTGAATTCCAAACAATGATTTGTGAATTAACAGGAATGGATGTAGCAAACTCTTCTATGTACGACGGAGGTACAGCTTTAGCTGAAGCGGCAATGCTAGCAGCTGGCCATACTCGCAAAAAGAAAATTCTTGTATCTAGTGCAGTTCATCCAGAATCAAGAGCAGTACTTGAAACGTATGCAAAAGGTCAACATCTTGAAGTTGTTGAAATTAATCATAAAGATGGTGTAACAGATTTAGACGTATTACAAAGTGAAGTAGATGATACAGTTGCTTGTGTAATCGTTCAATATCCAAACTTCTTCGGACAAGTTGAAAAATTAGCTGATATTGAAAAAATCGTTCATCAACAAAAATCATTATTTATCGTTTCTTCAAATCCATTATCATTAGGCGCATTAACACCACCAGGGAAATTTGGTGCTGATGTTGTAATCGGTGATGCACAACCATTTGGTATTCCAACGCAGTTTGGTGGACCACACTGTGGTTACTTTGCAACAACGAAAGCATTTATGCGTAAAATTCCAGGACGTCTTGTTGGACAAACTGTAGATTCAGATGGTAAACGTGGATTTGTATTAACGTTACAAGCACGTGAACAGCATATTCGCCGTGATAAAGCGACGTCTAACATTTGTTCAAACCAAGCGTTAAATGCATTAGCAGCATCAGTTGCAATGACGGCACTTGGTAAACAAGGTGTGAAAGAAATGGCACGTCAAAACATTTCTAAAGCACACTATGCAAAACGTCAATTTGAAGCGAAAGGCTTCACTGTAACATTTGCTGGACCATTCTTCAATGAGTTTGTTGTAGATTGCAAGCGTCCAGTGAAGGAAGTAAGCGATGCATTATTACAAAAGAATATTATCGGCGGTTACGACCTAGGCCGTGATTATAAAGAGCATGAGAACCATATGCTTGTAGCAGTAACTGAGCTTCGTACAAAAGAGGAAATTGACACACTTGTAAACGAAATGGGGGCTATCCAATGAAGAATCAAGACCAAGCACTTATCTTTGAAGTGAGTAAAGAAGGACGCATAGGATATAGCCTACCAAAATTAGATGTAGAAGAAGTGAAACTAGAAGATGTGTTTGAGAGCGATTATATTCGAGTAGAAGATGCAGAGCTACCAGAAGTATCTGAACTTGACATTATGCGCCACTATACAGCACTTTCAAACCGTAATCACGGTGTAGATTCTGGATTCTATCCACTTGGATCTTGTACGATGAAATATAATCCGAAAATTAATGAGAATGTAGCTCGTTTCGCAGGATTTGCAAATATTCATCCATTACAAGATGAAAAGACAGTACAAGGTGCAATGGAATTAATGTATGACTTACAAGAGCACTTAATTGAGATTACAGGTATGGATACTGTTACATTGCAACCAGCAGCTGGTGCACACGGAGAATGGACAGGCTTAATGTTAATTCGTGCATACCATGAAGCAAATGGTGACTTTAACCGTACGAAAGTAATTGTTCCTGACTCTGCTCACGGAACGAATCCAGCATCTGCAACTGTAGCTGGCTTTGAAACAATTACAGTAAAATCAAATGAACATGGTCTTGTTGACTTGGAAGATTTAAAACGTGTTGTAAACGAAGAAACAGCAGCACTTATGTTAACAAATCCTAATACATTAGGTCTATTCGAAGAAAATATTTTAGAAATGGCAGAAATCGTCCATAACGCAGGCGGGAAATTATACTATGATGGTGCAAACTTAAATGCGGTATTAAGCCAAGCGCGCCCAGGAGATATGGGATTTGACGTTGTGCATTTAAACCTTCATAAAACATTTACAGGTCCTCACGGCGGCGGTGGCCCAGGTTCGGGTCCAGTAGGTGTGAAAGCTGATTTAATTCCGTACTTACCAAAACCAATTTTAGAGAAAACGGAAAATGGCTATCACTTTAACTATGATCGTCCAGAAGCAATTGGGCGCGTAAAACCATTCTATGGTAACTTCGGAATTAACGTTCGTGCATACACATATATTCGTTCTATGGGTCCAGATGGACTACGTGCAGTAACGGAGTATGCGGTATTAAATGCGAACTATATGATGAGAAGATTAGCACCATTCTATGATCTTCCATTCGATAGACATTGTAAGCATGAGTTTGTATTATCAGGTCGTCGTCAAAAGAAACTTGGTGTACGTACATTAGATATTGCAAAACGCCTGCTTGATTTCGGTTACCATCCACCGACAATTTACTTCCCATTAAATGTGGAAGAATGTATTATGATTGAGCCGACAGAAACAGAATCAAAAGAAACATTAGATGGTTTCATTGATAAGATGATTCAAATTGCTAAAGAAGTAGAAGAAAATCCAGAAGTTGTACAAGAAGCGCCACATACAACGGTAATTAAACGTTTGGATGAAACATTGGCTGCTCGTAAACCAGTTTTACGTTATGAAAAGCTAGCTCCTGTACAAGTTTAATTAGAATAACAAAGGAAGAACTCGCTATATGCGGGTTCTTTTTTTGTATGGAGAATTTGTCCCACTATTTGCGGGCAGTAAAACTCCCACCTGAAAACTCGGCTGGTGCAAAGGAGTTAGGTGGGAGATAGACTGCCCGTAAATGTCCGATTGGTTCAACTAATAATCAGTGGGGATGAACAAAAATCCCCCGCTGATTAAAGTTTCACTTTATGCAGAACTAGTGAAGAAAATGTTAAAATTTTATATTTTTTGTTTCATAATGGTGTAAAGAAGTAGTTTTATAGGTGATTTTGTTGAAAAAGTCAGTTTGATAAAAGTATTTATTTTTGTTAGAATTTTATTGAAATTAAGAAGATGCAATGAGATAGGAATGACTCATTTTTATGTATATGTGAAAAAACGAGCAAGTTGGGGGTGAAAATGTGGGATATCGGTGTTATAGAATGATATACCATTTAGAAAACGGAAAAACGATTAAAGATGTAAAAGAATTTTGTTATCGAGATCAAGGAAAAGTATTAGAAAGAGTAGCACATCGTGTAATGGATAATAGAGAAGTGACGGCAATTGATAAGAAAGGAACAATCATTTCAATAGCATGTGAGGACATTGTAAAGGTGGAACTTGATTACATAACAGAAAGTTAACCTTGAGTCATATCGAATTATTCGATACAATATACTGTTGAATGGTGACGAGAGAAGAGAGGAGTTTATTATGGGTAGTACAAGACACTTTTATATGTTTATCTTAGCGTTTGTTCTTGTTGTAGCATTAACGATTTATTTAATTGTTGATAGCACTTGGTACAACACAGTTCATCCGGCGTTCCTTCTGTTTATGTATGTAGGAATTGCGGTAGTGAGTTTCGGAATGAGAGATGAGATGTTAGATCGCTTTGAAAAGTGATACATATACGAAAGACCAACAGGAAAATGTTGGTCTTTTTTTCTTGCCAAAAATAGGATGGTGTGTATATACTGTATATATAAGGTATATACAGTATATACACACTGGAGGAAAACATGAATATTATTATTTCGAATTCTTCCCAAGACCCTATTTATGTACAAATAAGAAAACAATTAAGCCAGCTTATTTTAAATGGTGGTTTAAAGGGTGGAGACCAATTACCGTCTATTCGTAGCTTAGCGAAGGAATTACAAATTAGTGTAATTACAACGAAGCGTGCGTACGAGGAGCTTGAAAAAGAAGGATATATAGAAACTGTTGCTGGGAAGGGGACTTATGTTTCACGTAAAAATAATGAACTACTAAACGAACAAAGGCTTCGTCTATTGGAAAGTAAAGCGGAAGAGATTGTAAATGAAAGTAAAGCGTTGCAGCTTTCACTTGAAGATTTACAGCAGATGATTGCGTGTTTATATGAGGGGGAATAAAGAGTGCTAGAGCTAAAAAACGTTTGTAAAAGTTATCAAGATTTTGCAGTGAAAAATATAAGTTTTACGTTACCACGCGGATATATTATGGGATTTGTCGGACCGAATGGCGCAGGGAAAAGTACGACGATCAAAATGATTATGAATTTAATTAGAAAAGATAGCGGTGATATAAAAATTTTTGGCAAGGACAATAAAAAAGCCGAGAAGGAAATAAAACAAAATATCGGTTTTGTATATGATGAAAATCATTACTACGAAGATTTAACGTGTGAACAAATGAAACGTATTATTGCACCGCTATATAAAAAGTGGGACGAAGAGCAGTATCAATCGTATATGCATAGATTGCAAGTTCCGAAGTATAAAAAAATTAAAGAATTATCAAAAGGGATGAAAATGAAATTTGCGATTGCTATCGCACTTTCACATCACGCAGAGTTTATCATTATGGATGAACCGACAGCAGGATTAGATCCAGTTGTTCGAAGTGAATTACTTGATATTTTGCAAGAAATTGTAATGGAGGATGAAGTATCTGTATTATTCTCAACGCACATTACAACAGATTTAGAGCGCATCGCAGATTATATTACGTTCATCAATGATGGAGAAATTATATTTACTGGTGAGAAAGATGAACTAATGGAGAACTACGTAATCGTAAAAGGAAGTAATGATTTATTAGACCGAGAAGGAAAAGAATTATTTATTGGATTACGAAAAAATAAATTTGGTTTCGAAGGTTTAGCGAAGGATAAACAAGCAATTATCGATTGGTTTGGAAATGAGGTTGTACTAGAAAAGCCTACATTAGATGATATTATCGTTTACACCGCAAAAGGGAGAGGTGCCTGTGCGTCAGCTCATCTATAAAGATTTGTTCTTTTTTCGGGGGATATGGTCAGTGTATCTTACTATACCCTTTGTATTCTTTTTGTTTGAAAACGGTGGTGAAATGCTGTTTCCTATGAGTTGTTTATTTATAACTCTTTCCTCAGTTACGATATTAATTGTAATAGATGAACGGAATACAAGCGACATTGTTATGAATAGTTTACCGTTAAGTAGAAAGGATATCGTGATTGCTAGATATATATCTAGCGCAATATTTATTGTAGGTGGCATGTTCTCTACGTTGTTGCTTATTTTCCTTATAAGAGGTATCGCTGTTATTGGTGATATCGGTGCATATCATCCTAATCTATACATTGAAATTCCATGGTATGGAGTAGTAAATGGGCTTGTTTACGCCGTATTTTTAGTTGTCACCTTTTTCCCTAGTTATTATGCTATAAAATCGAATGTAGTAAGAAGTCTAGTATCAGCAGCATCAATAGGAGTCGGGGGGATACTTTGGATATTTATTAGTGATGGGCTGAATGAAACAACGCCTTCATTCATGGAGTGGATTATGAATCCTATGCATATTGGTGTATTTATAGTTGGATTCATTGCATTAGTCAGTATTTATATCGCTTCTATGTTTCTTACAATTAAAATTTATGAAGCACGTGATTTGTAGAGAGGAGAATTCATATGAAACAGTTGATTTTGAAGGAGTTTTTCTTACAGAAGAAGATGTTTCCTTTCTATTTTTTAATACCTATTTTATCTGTTTTTAGAAATTCTGTAGAACCAATGGGGATTGCAATAGGATTATTTATAACATGTAGTACGATTATATATATTTCTTTTTATTATGAAGAAAAAAGTAAAACAGAAAAAGTATTAGTGAGTTTGCCTATAATGAGAAAAGAGATAGTTATAGCTAAATATATTTCAACCACATTATTTATTATAGTCGGTTTGAGTATAACCTCTATAGTCGTAATATTAGGAAATATTTTGTTGAACAGAGATATAGTTATGCCTGGATATGCAATATTTTCAGTAATAGTAGCAACCTTGATTTATTGTGTAGTAACGATACCTACTAATTACATTGGGGGATATAAAGCTATTACTGTCTTGAATGTGATTATGATTTTTCCTTTAATGGGTATGATTGGCCTTATGTGCAATATTTTTGGTGATGAAATAATCATGTTAAAAGTACTCCACTCTCAAGAGGCTACACTAGCAATGAGTGTTGTTGGTATCGGAGTGTTAGTAAGTATAGTCGTATCAATGTTGCTCTCAATGAAAATGTTTCAGGAGGCAGAGTTATAGAAGGGGCATTTTCATATTAGGAGGGTAAAACATGATCAAGCAATTAGTCTTAAAAGATATGATGTTGCAAAGAAAGTTAGGATTTGTTTATCTTATATGTTTGTTTTTCCTTGCTATTGTTGATTTTCATAGAGATAGTTTCCTTATGACGATTAGCGTATCTATACCTTTTCTTGGTATGGTACTGTCAATGAGCTATGAGGGGAAAAATAAAAGTGAAATAATAGTAAATAGTTTACCGTTTGAGCGGAAAGATATTGTCATAGGGAAATACATATTTGTAAGTATTTTAGTTGCTTTAGGTGGAGGTTTCTCGCTAGTGATTGGTTTAATTCAGTTACAAAATGAATATATAACTGGACTTATGCTGTGGGGAGCTGTTCTTGGCGGAATAACGGGAGGATTGGTTTGTAGCATAATCGTACTCCCAATTGAATTTTTAGTAGGATATAGCAGTGCAAAACAAATTGCTCCGTTCGCCGGACTTGCGTTGGGGTATTTAAGTGGACTGATTGTAAGTAACGTCTGGTTAGATGTAGAAAATGCTTGGAACACGAGTTTAGTCGTAAATATTTGTTTTATAGCAGGGCTGCTTCTTTTATATGTTATGTCCATGTTTTTCTCAATTCATTTTTATAATGAGCGTGATCTGTGAGGGGGGAATAGCATTGAAACAACTAATTTTAAAAGATTTCATCATTCAATGGAAATTTTTAATTTGGTACATACTGTATCCTGTTTTCTTTTATATGGCCTTAACAGATACGAAAAATCTGTTCATAATTATGTCAGTAATTTTTACAATTGGGGCAACAGTAAAAACATTTGAAGCAGATAGTAAAAATGAGAGTGAAGTTATAGTAAATAGCTTACCAATATGGAGAAAACAAATTGTGTATGCAAAATATATAGTAGCAATGATTATTCTTTTTATAAGCGCAACGGTCGGTTGTTTCACGATGGGAATGAAGAGTGGGGTTAACCTATTTGAATTTATTGAAACGACAATGGTTGCTAGTATTAGCTTTATTTTAATGTATTTAAGTTTTGTTTTACCAATATCGTTTTGGTTAGCGTATAAAAAAACTATTTTTATTGCGATTTTTATATTGATAGCACCTATGGCTGTTTCCTCTATTTTCTTTGGAATCAACCTAGAACAAATTCAACTATATAACAGCATGTTATTCGTTAGTTCAATATGCATGTTCATAATATCTATCTTCGTTTCAGTCAAATTGTATGAGAAAAGAGAATTTTAAAAGGTGCCTTATATAAGGCACCTTCTTCAATAACGACAATATGAAAGTAAAAGTTTATAAACAGAGAGGCTATTCGGTACAACATCTTTTGGAGTATGTAATATAAAGCTGAAAATGATAACGAGAATGAGAAAGAAGAAAAATAAAAATAGGATCTGCTTATGTATAGAATTTTGCATATTATCCACTCCTTTTTTAGGTAGTATGTCCAAAAGAAAGGAGTGTATGAAAAATGTTAGGGGGAGAATGATGAACAAAAGAAAATGGTTATATAGAATAGGGGTACTTTTATTTTCAATCGGTCTCATATTAGCAAATTTCTATTCAGATATACCATCACCAATTCCTAATTTACATAAAGGAATTGGTATAAGTATTGTCATAGTTGGTCTTCTTTGTCTTATCACATCAAACTTCTACAGAAAGTCTGAATGAATGTAAAAAAGGACAGTTACTCTTTTTCAGAAGTACTGTCCTTTTTAAATAATTTATTCCATAGTTTGGCGATACTCCATATAATGACGATTGCAATGGAGGCAATAACTGACCAAGCAATAGATGCAATTTCAAGTGCCATGCTAGGAAGGAAGGTAAGAATGGATACTATTTTATGAAACAACCATTCTATTATATGAAAACTGATTTGCAATAGAATGACACTCCCGAGTGTAATCCATGCTAACATTTGTTTTCCTTTTTCTTTCCACATGACATTCACCTCACGTTAGCTTAATAGTTTTAAGCCAACAGCGCCGCATAGAATGCAACTTAAGAAGGCAAGACGACGCCAATCCGCTGATTCGCGGAAAATAAGAATACCTAGAAGTGCACTTCCCGCAGTTCCGATTCCAGTCCAAATCGCGTAAGCAGTTCCCATCGGTAACGTGTTCATCGCAAGGGATAAGAAGAAGAAACTTACGCCGAAGTTAGCGATTAAAATAACTTTTGGTGCCCAGCCTTTCTTTTCAGTGGCTACTTTCATAAAGAGTACACCAATAATTTCACAAATACCAGCTAGAATTAAAAATACCCAAGCCATTTTATGCGGCCTCCTTCGCTTCTTTTTCTTCTGTTACTCGTTTTAGCCCAATTACTCCGAAGAAGATTAAACCGATTAATAAAACTTTTACAATAGAGAAAGGTTCTCCGAAGACGAAAATTTCTGTAAGAACGATCCCACCAGCTCCAATTCCTGTAAAGACTGCATATACAGTGCCGACAGGTAAATCTTTATAAGCTCTAAATAATAAGACGAAACTAATTGTAATTAATAACGCAACACCAGCCCATTCAAGTGGTGCTTCCGCTTTTTTAAGTCCAATAACCCAAAAGATTTCAATAATACCAGCTATGATTACATAAATCCATGCCATATGTCATTTCTCCTTCCTACCAGTCGTTAGGTAAAGGGCTTAAAAACGACGCATTGCAAAGGAGCAATCCGTCAGTTTGAAAGACCTCGCCAAAATACTTGCCAAGAGGCGTTTAAACGAGTCTCAAAGCGATTTAAACCTGCGAATAGTAGTTCCACCATAAGTCCGTCCAGTAAGCATAGAAAAGCTTCTAGAGCGTCTTTTACTTCAATGTTATGCAGTTCACTTTGCTCGTTTGCCTGTTTAAATATAGGGAATAAAAGTTTTCCGACGTTTTCAATGTGTGCATTCGCTTTTTTGATAATTTGTACGCGGAATGCATCAGGCGGAAAATAAGAAGTTCGTAACCAAAACATTGATTCTTCACTTTCACCAAATCGTTTTGCGTAGCCCTTTAGTAACTGTAAGAGCAATTCTTCAGTAGACGAATTTGAAAATTTTTCGATATCGTCTGTGAAGCTCTGTAAATCTTTTTGAAGAGCAGATTCTAAACATATAAAATATAGCTCTTCTTTTCCTTTAAAGTGTGCGTAAATCGATGGTTTTTTAATCCCAACTTCTTGAGCAATATTTGCCAATGAAGTTCCTTCGTAGCCGTAGCGTGCGAAATGAGAAAGTGCTACAGCTTTAATGCGGTTTGCTGTCATTTTCATCCCCTACCTACCGTTCGTTAGGTTCATTATATGAGATGGAAAATATAAAGTCAATAGGTGAAGAGCTGAAAAAGAGCGCTACAGGTAAGAGGCCACTGAAAAAGTGGTTGCTTTGAGAAAATAACACGCATTTTATCAATATGTTGAAATTAAAAAGGACCCCATCACCTTTATATAGTAGGTGGTAGGATCCTTTTTCTTATGAAGTGGAGTTTTTCAGTGCCTTCACAGGTAACGCTCTTTTTTTAGACAGTATCTCGCTCAATTAAATGGAATGAAAGCTCTTCTGCCTTCCCGGCAATTTGCTCGCTTTGGATTTGTTTATGGAATAAAGAAAAAGCATGTGAGCCCATTGCGAGACCGGGGTGTTCAATTGTGGAAATTTCTAACGCCTTTGAAATTTCATGATTATCAAATCCAAGGATAGCAAGTTCTTCAGGGACCCGAATGCCATGTTTTCGCGCCTCTGTTAATAAACCAGCTGCAACTTGATCGTTCGCTGTAAAAATAGCGGTTGGGCGATTTTTCATGTTTAAAATGCGATGAAGTATTTTTGCACCATCCTGCATCGTATAGCATTGATGAAAAATCCAATCTGGATGTACCGTTTTACCTTCGTTATGCAGCGTATCAGCAAATGCTTTTTCGCGCTCCATAGAATTTGCACTCGTTTTTCTTGCTAAACAGATTCCGATTTTTTCATGGCCTTTACTGAGTAAATAGGCAGTGCCGAGACGGAAGCCTTCATAGTGATCTACGTAGACGGATGAAATGAGGGGATGCTTTATCTTTTCACATGAAATAATAGGGGCAAATTTTGCGAAAGGTTCAATTTGTTCCCAAGAACTCGTTCGAGAGCAAATAATCATTCCGTCGAATTGTTTCATTTTCATCATTTCAAGAACACGAATCTCTTCGAGGCTATCGTAATTTGTTTGACATAAATTAATGTGATATCCAGCTGTTAACGCTTCGTTTCCGATTCCTTCAATAATTGTACTGAAGTATGGAAGATTAATGAAAGGGAGCATAACCCCGATTGTATATGTTTTTCCCTTTATTAAATGAATAGCATTTATATTTTTTGCATAGTTCAATTCTTCAACAGCATCTAGAACACGCTTACGTTTTTCTTCTTTTACGTAAGGGTGATTATTAAGGACGCGGGAAACAGTTGATATGGATACACCAGCAGTTTTTGCAATTTGTTTTATATTGGCCATATGTATCACCTCTTTCCTTTATTATAAAGGGAAAATAATAAGAATGAAAAAATCTTGACCTGAAAAGCTTTTCACAAACTATGTTATAAATAAGGCTTCTTTTTATTCGCGTAACCTTTTTATTTGGGCGTAAGAATGATAGGGGGCTTTTTTGCGTCTATAAAAGAAGTTTTGTCAAAATGTGTGAGAATAACGTGGAAAGTTTTCAAAGGGGGAGTTTGTTAATGAAGCGAATATGAATAGCATACAAAGTGAAACTTTAATCAGTCGGGCATCTCCCGCGGATTATTAGCCCCACCAATCGGGCATTAACGCTTTATTCATAAAGAGAGCGGTATGAAGAAAGGGCGGAAACAAATTGAAAAAAAGAATCATTTGTTTCGTGTTTTCTAGTCTAGTGCTAAGTTCATGTTCGTTTCAGCAAACGATGCAAGAAGAAAAAAACTTTGTGGGAACAACAGGGGGAGTGATGGATCGTGTTACGGATCCTATTCCGCTAAAGGAGCTTCCGAAATATTTTCCGGTGAAATTTAAAGTTCCGGAGTTTTTACCGTATGACATTACGAGTGATGTGAAGGGGGAAGTCAGAACGATTGGGAAAAAGAACGCTGTTTTAATGATTAAATATAGACAGCGGGAGCCAGGTAGAAATGAGTATATTGAGTTAAATGTTGCGAACTTTCCTTATAGTTTTCCGGATCTCGTAGAAGAGAAACGATTTCAAGAACAAATGAAATTGAATAGTGGAGCATTCGCTTATTTTAAAAATAAAGATGACTCTGGGCGAGGAGATGAATTCGCTACGCTTATTTGGAAAGAGAAAGGACTTGAATATCAGCTGCTGTATCGTAATGCACAAGAGAATGATAAAGATGTGATTAAGCAAAATTTATTATACATTGCGAATAATATGGAATGAAAAAACTAGCTGAATGATTCAGCTAGTTTTTGTATGTTATTATTTCTTTTTAATTTTTCCAGTCCACGTTTTGAATCCACCTTGTAATTGGTAGAAATCTTTGTAGCCTTGTTTTTTTAAGTATTGAGCTGCACGACCAGTACGGAATCCGCTTTGGCAGTATAAGTAAACTGGTTGATCTTTGCGAAGTTCTTTATGACGAAGGCGAATTTGTGATAATGGAATGTTACGTGCGCCTAAAATATGTCCTGCAGTATATTCGTCTGCTTCGCGAATATCGATAAGCTGTGCTTTACGGTAGCCAGCACGAAACTCTTCTTCTGAAAGTGTTTTAATTAATTTTCTCTGATAGAAATACATCCATACAGTGTAGCCGATGAACGCTACGATTACGGCTAATAAAATAATCCAAGTTGTTGACACGGTTCTATCGCTCCCTTTTTTCTTATCCTACTTTCAATATTATAATGCCCGTATGTATTTATGCAACAGATTCATTTGCATATAAGAAGAAATTTCGTATTCTTTCACAAATTTTGTCGAATTTGGTAGACTAGAGAATGTGAAAAATAATTGGTTATATGAGGTGCAGGATGGGAAAAGAAAAATGGTGTTATATTAACTCTGGTCAATGTTCACCGGCATTTAATATGGCGTTAGATGAATGTTTATTAAATTGGCAAAGTGAAAAGAAAATGCCACCAACCATTCGTTTTTATGAATGGGAAGTACCAACATTAACAGTTGGGTATTTCCAGCGTGTTGAAAAAGATATTAATATGGATGTAGTTAACGAAAAGAAATATGGATTCGTTCGTCGTCAAACAGGCGGCAGGGGTGTACTACATGATAAAGAATTAACGTACAGTGTTATTGTGTCTGAAGATCATCCAAATATGCCAAAAACAGTTACAGAAGCGTATCGTATTATTTCGCAAGGTTTATTAGACGGTTTTAAGGCATTAGGATTAGAAGCGTATTATGCAGTTCCAAAAACAGAAGCAGACCGTGAAAATTTAAAAAATCCACGTTCAGGCGTATGCTTTGATGCACCGTCTTGGTATGAAATTGTAGTAGAAGGAAGAAAAATCGCAGGTAGTGCTCAAACACGTCAAAAAGGTGTGATTTTACAGCACGGATCGATTCCGTTAGAAATAGATTTAGATGAATTATACGATCTGTTTTTATTCCCGAGTGAACGTGTAAAAGAGCGTATGAAGAGTATGTTCTCTTCTAAAGCGGTAGCCATTAATGAATTAACAGACCGTACGTTTACAATCGAGCAGTTAATTAAAGCGTTTGAGGTTGGGTTTGAAAAAGGATTAGATGTAGAGCTTGTTCCGTATGAATTAACAGAAGAACAGTTACATGAAGTCCAAACATTAGCAAAAGAGAAGTATGAAAGTAAGGAATGGAATTATAAAAAATAAGAGGTGGCAATTGCCACCTCTTATTTTTTTTTTATAGTAAATTAAGTACTTTTTCTACTTTGATTCCTTTATCTTGTAAAGAACGAAGGCGATTTACAACGTCCATAATTTCTTTGTCAAATGTAACGCTAATACCTTGGCTTTGTAGTTCTTTTTTTAAGCTTTCAATAGAATCATCTATGTCGATGCCAAGCTCGTAATCTTGACAAACTTCAATTGTCTTTTTCACAAGTTTAACATAATTTTCTTGTAGTTTTGTATTTGTTTCAGTCAAAGCAGGTTGCTTCGGTTTTGCAGGAGCGACCGGTGCTGTCTCTTGCTTTGTAACTGGAGTTGGTGCTGCCTTTTTCACAGGTGCTGGAGTAGATAATTCCACAGCTGCTTCTACACTTACTGGCTTCGGTGTCGGTACCGGAGTAGGTTTAGATGCTGCAGGTGTTTCTACTCGCGTAACAGGTTTTGGAGCAGGTGTAACTGCTCTTGGAGCTTCTACAACTACTTCTTTTTTCGGAGTAGCTTCTACAACAGTTTCTTCTTGCTCAGCAGCTTCTTTATTTTCTTTGCTCCACATAACGCGTTCAACTTCTAGAGAAACATTATTTTTGTTCATCGCTGTTAATGTAACTTTACCAACTTCAGCGTTCCCAGTGAAATCAACAATTTTATAAATAACACTCTTGTTCCAATCCACGTTTCCGCTCAAAAATAATTCTTCGTTACATTTCGGCGTTAAGCCCTCGATTTTAATTTCTGCGTTTACACCGTTTTCACTATATACCATAATTAGCGAAGCATTTACATCTTCGTCTGCTAACATTAGTTCACGTACCATTTTGCCGGTGCGTACTTGCGTTTTCTTCTTAACTGACATTTAATTTCTCCTCTCAAAAATTCAGTAATAATAAAAAAATCGTATAACGAAAAATAATTGCTCACGAAGATTTATGATACCGATAATAAAAGCATCACGTCAACAATTAACTTTAATTATTTTGCATTTTTCTTATTTTCTTTATGAAATTTTTCAATTTGTAAAATTAGACAGAAGAAAAACAGCCTATTGAAAGGCTGTTAAAAATTAGATGTTTTATATAAAAATTTGTACAAAATATAAAAAGAAAGTGTAATAAGAGAACCTTGCAAAATAGACAAATTATAAAATAAGTATGGTTGTGTTTTGAAAAATACGTTTGCAAAAACTGATAAGACAAAAGGTATAAATACTGATAATAAGAGGAGTGCTTTTTGTTTCCAGGAAACTAATATCGTAAAAGAGAAACGTCTAAATAAAGAAAAAGTTATAAAAGCACCAATTGTTAAAACGATAGCAGATAATATTGTTCCAGGAATACTAAATGGAATTCCTGAAGTGTTTGTACTTGAAAATAGTTTTTGCATAAGAGCAGTGAATGTATCGTATCCAATTTGAACAGCTAATAATAAACTAACCGCAAATCCAATAACGGCAGCTTGTTGGAAAGAATTTTGATGTTCCGAAGAGTTAATTAATTCATCGCAGTAAGCTTTTAAATCCTCTCCGAAAATGTCATGTGCAGTTTTACCGTCTTCTTGCGCTTCTAAAAGATGATCCAATATTTCTAAAAGTAATTCTTCCATTTGTTTTTGTGGAACGCTAGTAAGGCGTAAATAAATAAGCATATCACCATAAGCAGCTTCGTTTTCAGCTGTTAATAACTCTCTCTTTTCATTGTTTAATTTAACCATTTCTTTTTCAGTCATCATATCGTTACTCCTTTTTAAAGTCTAAATATTCTTTTTTGTAGAAGAGTTTATATAGTGCATAGCAAGAGATGGCTAGTAAAGCGCCAATCCAAGGTGAGATTTGTAATGTAGTATAGGGCTGTTTCATAAATAAAAAGGAAATACCGATTAATAGTATCCATAGGCTATGGCGTATGAAAAATTCTCCAAGTTGCCTCCAAATAGTTGTTTTATTTTTAAATAAATCAGTGTTAATAAAATCGAAAACAAAACGTATCATAAGATGTACGGACAAGATAAATGCAAGCAGATAAATGAAATCAATGTGTACAAATTTAAAACGTGCTTCATTTGAAAATAAGGGAAATATCAATGCAATTACGGAAGAAACAGCAAAATATATTGCTAACAGGTAACTAGTTATAAATAAAGGAATCGATAATTGTTCCCATAAACTTTGTGTCGGTAGGGCAGCAATTAGTTCGTCACAGTATGCCTGTAAGTCGTCGCCAAAAATATCATAAGCACTTTTTTCTTCTTGCTGGGCTTCGATAAGGTGATCGAGAATTTCGATTAGCAGTTCTTCTGCGTGGTATTCTGGTACTTTAGCTAAGCGAATGTATATTAACATGTCACTATAGGCGGTTTCATTTTCTGTAGTTAATAATTTACGCTTTCCGTTATTTAGTTCGATTAAATCTTTCGCCTTCATCCCTATCACTCCCCTTGTAATAAATTGTTCACCGTTGTTGAAACCATTCCCCAGCTTTGTTTAAATTCTTCAAGCTGTTCTAATCCTTTATCGGTTACGTGATAATATTTACGTTTTGGACCGAGTGAGGAGGCTTTTAATGTTCCTTCAATCAATTTTTCTTTTTGCATACGTAACAATAACGGATATATGCTTCCTTCGCTTACGAATGTAAATCCTTGTTTATTTAATTTTGTACTCAGTTCATATCCGTACACTTCTTCTTGTGAAATGATGTATAGGATGCAACCTTCGAGCACACCTTTTAACATTTGGCTGTGCATGATTTCCCCACCTTTTACTCAGGTAACTTGCGTTGCAAGGTAGCTGTTATCCAAATTATAACATTCAGTAACTTGCAACGCAAGTTACTGAAGTGGAAAACTTTAATGAGTGTTAATTTTTCATCGTTTCCCATACTAACGAGAGGAGGGAAGTATATGAAACCATTTATGCCAAAACTCGTTTACTTTGAACCGAAGGCACTCGAATATCCGCTTGGAAAAGAGCTGTATGAGAAGTTTACGAAGATGGGATTAGAAATTCGTGAAACGACATCCCATAATCAAATTAGAAATTTGCCAGGTGAAAATGACTTGCAAAAGTATCGTAATGCAAAGGCAACACTTGTCGTTGGGGTGAGGAAAACATTAAAGTTTGATACGTCAAAACCGTCAGCTGAATATGCAATTCCGCTCGCAACGGGGTGTATGGGACATTGTCATTATTGCTATTTGCAAACGACACTTGGGAGTAAGCCTTACGTTCGCGTGTATGTCAATCTTGATGAAATATTTGAGAAGGCAAAGCAGTATATGGATGAAAGAGCACCAGAAATAACAAGGTTTGAAGCGGCTTGTACATCAGATATTGTTGGAATTGATCATTTAACACATGCATTAAAGCGGACGATTGAATTCATTGGAGAAAGTGAGCATGGGCGTTTACGTTTCGTTACGAAATATTCGCACGTTGATCATTTATTAGATGCAAAACATAATGGGAAAACTCGTTTTCGATTTAGTATTAATTCACGGTATGTAATCAAAAATTTTGAGCCGGGGACATCACCTTTTGAAGAACGAATTGAAGCAGCTCGTAAAGTAGCAGGTGCGGGTTATCCACTTGGGTTTATAGTTGCGCCACTTTATATGCATGAAGGATGGGAAGAAGGATACCGTGAACTATTTGAGCGACTGTACAATGCGCTAAAAGATTTGTCGATACCGAATTTAACATTTGAATTAATTCAACATCGCTTTACAAAACCAGCAAAAAAGGTCATTCAAGAGCGTTATCCGAATACGAAGCTTGAAATGGATGAAGAGAAGCGCAAATATAAATGGGGACGATATGGCATCGGGAAATACGTATATAAAAAAGATGATGCAGAAGTATTGGAAGAAACGATTAGAGGATATATTCATCACTTTTTTCCTAACGCAGAAATTCAATATTTTACATGAAAAGAACTTGTATTGGAATGCAAGTTCTTTTTTCTTTTAAATATTTAGGCTTGTTTTCAACTTGTCACGTTATTCTTTCTGGTGTATCATTTTATTGATTGCTTCGTACGGAATGAGCAAAATGAAATTGGATGGAGGAAACCGATGCCTACCCCTAGTATGGAAGATTATATTGAACAAATTTATTTGTTGATTGATGAAAAGGGTTATGCCCGCGTATCTGATATTGCTGAAGCGCTGAGTGTACATCCATCCTCTGTAACAAAAATGGTGCAAAAATTAGACAAAGATGAATATCTAATTTATGAAAAATATAGAGGGCTTGTATTAACATCAAAAGGTAAAAAAATCGGAGAGCGTCTCGTATACCGTCATGACTTGCTAGAGCAATTTATGCGTATTATCGGTTTGGATGAAAGTAAAATTTACAATGATGTAGAAGGAATTGAACATCATTTAAGTTGGGAAGCAATTGACCGCATTGGTGATCTAGTGCAATATTTTGAACAAGATGAGATTCGAGTGGAAACACTTCGTGGCGTTCAAAAAGCAAATGAAGAGAAAAGTAATTAAGGGGGAACGTATGTCGTTTCCTTTTTTATTTCAACCGAAAAGGATGGGGAAATTATGAAAGCAATTATTTTTGATTTTGATGGATTAATTGTGGACACAGAAACAATATGGTTTCACTCTTTCAGAGACGCCGTTCGTGAGTACGGTGGGGAGTTACCTTTAGAGGAATTTGCAAAATGTATTGGAACGACAGATGATGTACTATATGCATATTTAAATGAGCAATTAAAAGAGAAGTTTAACAAGGATGCATTAAAAGAAAAAGTGAAAACTTTACATAAAGAGAAAATGAAAATACCAGAAGCTCGTGACGGGGTAAAAGAATATTTAGAGGAAGCGAAAGAAATGGGATTGAAAATCGCATTAGCTTCCAGTTCATCTAGAGAATGGGTTACTTCTTTTTTGGAAGAGCTACAAATTCGAGATTATTTTGAAGTCATTAAAACAAGGGAAGATGTTGAGAAGGTAAAACCGGATCCAGCACTTTATCGAATTGCGATAGAAGATTTAGGGATTGATCCGTCTGAAGCTGTTGTATTTGAAGACTCGTTAAACGGATTAAAAGCAGCGATTGCAGCAGGATTAAAGTGCGTTGTTGTACCTAATGATGTGACACGGAAATTACCATTTGAAAATCATCATCTTCGAATTGAAAGTATGAAAGATAAAAGTCTGAAAGAAGTACTGCAAAATATAAAAAAAGACCGTATTTCCTAAAAGGAAGCACGGTCTTTCTTTTTGTTTTTTTTACCTTCAATGACAGTTAAATGAGATTGTTTTCTTTTTCGCTTCAAAGTGGAAGGATTCCCTTTTTTCCCTTTGTCATTAGAAGCGTTTGATTTCAAGAAAGAATTGCTTAGGGGTGCTACATTTTGTTTCCCATGTTTGCGGTTCGATTGTTTCGCTGCACGCTTATAAGAGCTTTGCGAATTTGCAGAACCACTAGAATTTGTAAACATCTTGTATAGCAAATAAAAGATACCGACAACAAGTAACATGTACCCGATATTTCTTAATACACCCATTGGATTTGTAATGACAGATGAGACAAGGCCGAATATTGCTAATCCGATAATAAGCATAACTATAGCGAATGTAAACGAACGACCGTTCATAAGGGACACCTCCTAAAAACATATATTAAAATTAGTATATTAACGATGAGGAAAGGAGTTGAACACCAATTTTAAATAATTATTGTTTGTTTTCTAAACGTAATAATTCTTCAAACGATGCAATGGCTACTTCCACTTGATCATCTGTTGGTTCTTTCGTTGTTAATAGTTGCAGCCATAATCCGGGATATCCAAGTATGCGTAATACTGGAATATCGCGTAATCGATTTGTAAATTGTAACACTTCAAAAGAAATGCCGAGAACGACTGGAATTAATAAAATTCGGTTTACGACTCTGGCCCAAAGTGGATCTGTAGGGACAAGGAAATAAACAAACATTCCAATAATGACTGTAAATATAATAAAGCTACTGCCACAGCGATAATGAAGGCGAGTTTGTTTTTGAACATTTTCTACAGTCATTGGAAGATTATTCTCATAGGCATTAATTACTTTATGCTCCGCACCATGGTACTGAAATACCCGTTTAATAAGTGGGGTTAAAGAAATAAAGTATATATAGCTCAATAATAGCATGAGCTTAATGACACTTTCGACAATGATTTGCCCTGTATGAGAAGGGAAAATCGGTCTCGTTAATTCAGCTAGTAGTGCAGGAACTGCTGTGAAAATGACTTTACCGAATATGAAAGATAAAACGCCAACTGCTGCAACTCCTAATACCATCGTTAATTTCGATTGTTCTTCTTTGTTATTTGCAATTTGTTCGTCTTCTTCTGGGTGGACATCAAATCGTTCTGAAGCAAAGTTTAAATGTTTTGCTCCATTCGCACTTGCATCCACAATAGCGGCAATCCCTCGTAAAAATGGAATTTTTTTCAGGATAGATAATGCTTTATTACGAACGCGTGGTAATCGATAAAATTCAATCGATTTATCTTTACGACGAACCGCTGTAACAGTATATTCTCTACCGCCAAACATAACTCCTTCTATGACTGCTTGCCCGCCATATATTTGTTTTGACTCTTCTGCCATGTTAACACCAACCTGTATTTGTTTCTCTCTTATGTAGAAAAAGAGGCAATTGTCATACTGGGTTCTGTCATTTTGAAATAAGACAATCACCGAGTTTCCTTTATTTTATCGACAAATACAAGTATATGACAAGGAAAAATGTTACGAGAGTCGGACATTTCTTATTCTTTTTATAGACAAATTTCGCAGTATTTAAACATGGTTCAAAATAGTTTCGGGCATACTATTGAGCGGAGGTGTCGATGTGAGTCAAGAACAATTAGGAACAAGGAATTATGTGCAAATTGGTTTGTTTGGTGGAATCTTTTGGGGGGGGATATGGTATTTCCTTCATATATTTTCATTCACGGAAGCGGGACCGAACTATTTACTATTACCATTTGCCTTTGGAAGCTGGAAAGAAGGGATATGGGGCAATGTATCAGGAATTATTTGTATGGGATTACTCTCAATTTTGATTGCCTTTTTGTATAAAGCGTTTTTGGCGAAGTTTGAAGGAATTATTCCAGGAATGATTTATGGGCTATTTTGGTGGGCGTTACTATTTTTCGGAATGGGATTAATAGCGCCTGCCATTAAAAGTGCACTCCATTTACCGAAAGAAACAATTGTGACGACGATATGTATTTTTATATTGTATGGTGTGTTTATAGCATACTCTGTTTCCTACGCAGTAAATACGAATAAAGCTGAGCGAGAAGGGGAAGAGAAGACGAACTATTCAAACAAGTAACTCCTATGTTAAAATGTTGTATAGATATTTAATATTAAGGAGTTTTAAACATATGAAAAAGGTACTCCTCGTAAACGGTCCTAACCTAAATCGCCTCGGTGTCAGGGAGGTAAATGTATATGGAAAGGGCACGCTAGCGACACTTGAAGCGGATATGAAGCAAGAAGCAGAAACAATGGGAGTGGAGTTAGAATGTTTCCAATCGAATCATGAAGGTGCGATTATCGATCGTATTCATGAGGCGGAAGATATATATGAAGGGATCATTTTAAATCCTGGAGCATTTACGCATTATAGCTATGCGATTCGAGATGCAATTGCGAGCATTTCGATTCCTGTTATTGAAGTACATATTTCTAACATTCACCAGCGTGAGTCGTTCCGTCACGAATCTGTGACGGCAGCTGTTTGTGCGGGACAAATTGTAGGATTTGGTTTTTATGGCTATAAGTTAGCGTTATTTGCATTAATGGAGAAATTGAGGGAGGCATAAAGTAATGGAGAAAATCGAAAGAGTAAGAAGTGCATTTGATGAGGCAGGTATTGACGGTATTTTGTTAACAAATGAACACAGTCGTAGATATATGGCTAACTTCACAGGAACAGCTGGTGTTGTACTGATTTCGAAAAATCGTGCTCAATTTATTACAGATTTCCGATATGTAGAGCAGGCTAGTAAACAAGCGGTTGGATACGAGATTGTACAGCATGCAGGATTAATCATTGATGAAGTTGCAAAGCAAGTGAAGCAACTGGGAATTCAAAAGCTTGGCTTTGAGCAAGATACTCTTACATATAGTTCTTATTCAGCGCATAAAGAAGTAATCGATGCTGAATTTATCCCAACTTCTGGGCTTGTAGAAAAGTTACGCTTGATAAAGACTGATTCAGAGATTAAGATATTAAAGGAAGCTGCACAGATTGCAGATGCTGCCTTTGAACATATTCTATCATTCATTCGCCCGGGAGTATCTGAAATTGAAGTGTCAAATGAACTTGAATTTTTCATGAGAAAACAAGGAGCAACATCTTCTTCGTTTGATATTATCGTTGCTTCAGGTCTTCGTTCGGCATTACCGCACGGCGTGGCATCTGAAAAAGTGATAGAAACAGGAGATTTCGTTACATTAGACTTCGGCGCTTATTACAAAGGATATTGTTCTGATATTACTCGTACGATTGCAGTTGGCGAACCATCTGATAAATTGAAAGAAATTTATAATATCGTTTTAGAAGCACAATTACGTGGTGTGAACGGTATTAAAGCTGGTTTAACAGGCCGTGAAGCGGATGCGTTAACGCGCGATTACATAACGGAAAAAGGATATGGTGAATACTTTGGACACTCTACTGGTCATGGAATTGGTCTTGAAATCCATGAAGCACCAGGTTTAGCGTTCCGTTCTGATACAGTACTTGAACCAGGAATGGCTGTAACAGTAGAACCAGGTATTTATATTCCAGGTATTGGCGGCGTACGTATTGAAGATGATATCATTGTAACAAGTGAAGGTAATGAAGTAATTACGAAATCACCAAAAGAACTTATTATTTTGTAATATACAGGAGGATTTTTTTACATGATTTCAGTAAACGATTTTCGTACAGGTTTAACAATTTCAGTGGACAATGCCCTTTGGCAAGTAATGGATTTCCAACACGTAAAGCCAGGTAAAGGTGCTGCATTCGTTCGCTCTAAACTACGTAACCTTCGCACAGGATCTGTTCAAGAGAAAACATTCCGTGCAGGTGAAAAAGTAGAAAAAGCACACATCGAAAACCGTCGTATGCAATACTTATACGCGAGCGGTGAGTCTCACGTATTTATGGATAACGGAACTTACGAGCAAATCGAACTTGGTGAAAACCAAATCGAGCGCGAACTTAAATTCCTAAAAGAAAACATGGAAGTATCTATTATGACATACCAAGATGAAGTACTTGGTGTTGAACTTCCGAACACAGTTGAATTAAAAGTGTCAGAAACAGAGCCTGGTATTAAAGGCGATACAGCTTCTAACGTAACAAAACCAGCTACATTAGAAACTGGTCTTGTTGTACAAGTACCAATCTTCATTAACGAAGGCGAAATGCTTATCATCAACACTGGTGAAGGTAAATACGTTTCTCGTGCATAGTAGAAAAGCACTCGTGATCATCACGAGTGCTTTTTTTATAGGAAATAGGGTAGATAGTAAATAGCAGTGATAATAAAACTAACTAAAACAAGTGAAAGAGTACCCGCCATATATGGAGTGAAAACGATTTGAAATGGTTTTATTTTGCCAGTCTCAACACCAGTTAATGTTTTACTTATTGCATGATCCGTAATGTTGTTTCTATGATTACTCATAATAATTAGCCATGTAATTGCAAATATCGCTAAACTACCAAGGAAAAAGGCCTCCATAAATGACCAACTGACCAATTTTGAAAAAAGATAAATAAGAGCTAATTCTACTACGACTGTTAAACTAATTTTTACTACCTTCATATTTTTCCTTCTCCTTTTGTAGGTCTAGCCAATTTAGAAATTTTTCACGTGACACGACATGTAGTACACAAGAAGATTTTACTTCATTCTCTAAGGCAGAATGTTCACCGGGGAATCTATCTTCCACATGCAATGAAATATAAGGCAGTTTTTCTTGTGCTTTTAACGAGCGGACATTATTCGTTTTAGCTCCAGTAAATACGTAGGAAAGTTGTAAGTCCAAAAAAGCAATTTTAAAGATTTCTTTTTTAGCAGCCTCGTTATATCCTTTTCTCCAGTATGGATAGCCGAGCCAACTACCAATGTGAGATTGTTTCTTTTCATAATTAATATGTTTAAGTGTGGTGAGACCAATTATTTCGTTTTCTTCATTTACAATCATTCTCGATAAAGACCTCTTTTGGCGCTCTTCTTCTATTGCGAAAAGAAGAAATGCTTTCGTGTCTTCGATCTTTTCTACTTTTATTCCTAATGCATTTTTTACGTGGGGATCACTTGATAGCTTGAAAATCACATTTGCATAGCGTAAATCGAGTGGTACTAAAGTAACGTGTTGCATCGTCTATACCCCTTTTAAATTAAATATACCATAAAATAATAGGAATATTCAGATTTGATAAAAGTGTTAGAGAAAAGTTATGTTTTTACTTCTGAAATAGACAACCTCTGCATATGGTTGTACAAATATATTCTTTTTTAGCATATAGCATTAGTAACCGTTATGGGAGAAGGTGGGAGAATGAAACAGTGGCTAGCGGCAATGGAAACATCCGTGCTTGTAATGGGGTTACTTCGGTTGTTTTCGGGTAGCGCAGAAATATTCGCCGCTTTGCTTATGCTTTATGTGAATGATGCGAAGAAAGCATTGTTTATAAATGGTATGTTGGCGTTTGTTGGACCGACCGTATTAATTTTAACAATGACAATAGGCATAGCGAGTGTGGCAAGTGAGATTTCTTTCTTGAAACTCTTTTTTCTAGCGCTTGGAATTGGCTGCATTTTTATCGCGTTGTTGAAATAAGTAAGCCAGGTATAGTGGGGAGAAGCTGATGAAAGAAGTATTAGAAGTTTTACCGAAAACGATGAAGCAGCTAGTGGAAAGTTGTAAGCAATACGATGCTCTAGAGGAAATTCGTGTTCGAATTGGAAGACCGCTAGAGTGTATTGCTCATGGCGAAGTGTTTTTTTATGACTATATCGTTACAGCAGAGGATGCCATTTACTTATTGAATAAGTTAAGTCAATTCTCAATTTATACGATGGAAGAGGAATTAAAACGTGGGTATGTGACACTTCGAGGAGGACATAGAATCGGCTTAGCTGGAAAAGTCATTACAGAAAAAAGCGCAGTGAAAATGATTCGAGATGTCTCTTCCTTTAATATTCGTATCGCTCGTCAAAAAATAGGAATAGCTGAACCACTTTTGCCGTATTTGTATGAATCACGATGGTTAAACACGATGGTAATTGGCCCACCGCAAACGGGGAAAACAACACTTTTAAGAGATGTAGCACGTTGTATGAGTCAAGGTGTAAGTGCTTCGAAAATTCCTTCTTGTAAAGTGGGGATTGTTGATGAGCGGTCAGAAATTGCAGGTTGTGTGAAAGGTATTCCGCAATATGACTTCGGCACACGAGTAGATGTGTTAGACGCATGTCCAAAAGCTGAAGGAATGATGATGATGATTCGTTCTATGAGTCCAGATATTTTGATTGTAGATGAAATTGGGCGTAAAGAAGATAGTGAAGCAATTATGGAGGCGGTGCATGCAGGGGTTCAGCTTTTTATAAGCGCACATGGATTTTCTTATGATGATGTTGTGAAACGCCCATCACTAAAGGCGGTGCTGGAGCTCGGCATATTTGATAGGTTTGTGGAGCTATCAAAAGCAAGAGGGCCAGGAACAGTTATGCAAGTAAAAGATAAATATGGGAAATCGGTATTACCTCATAGAAAGGCGCAAAGCGTATGGTGAAAATATTTGGTGCAGTGTTAATCGTTGCGGTCAGCACCTTTTTCGGATTTTCATACGCTAAAAGATACAGTGAGAGACCAAGGCAACTTAGATTATTAAAAGCGGCACTTCAATCATTAGAGGCAGAAATTATGTATGGGCACACACCTTTGTCTGAAGCTGCCGAGCGATTAGTGAAACAAATGCCTAAGCCGTTAAATTGGATATTTCAAAGTTTCGCTAGAAGGCTAGAAGGTGGAGAACAAACAGTAAGAGAAGCTTGGATAGATAGTTTGAAAGAAAATTGGAAGCTAACAGCATTTCAACAAACTGAGTACGAGATTTTGCAGCAATTTGGCGAAACGCTCGGACAACATGATCGAGAATCACAACAAAAACATATTCGCTTATGTATTACACATTTAGAGAGAGAAGAAGAGGAAGCGAAAGCATTACAACTGCAATACGAAAAAATGATCAAGAGCTTAGGGGTACTAGCGGGTCTACTTATCGTAATTTTACTGCTATAGGAGGGAGAAAGGCGATGTCCATTGATGTTGGATTAATATTTCAAATCGCCGGAATCGGCATTGTTTTAGCTTTTATTCATACCGTACTAAAAGAATTAAAGCGAGAGGATATTGCAAATTGGGTTATCCTTGTCGGTTTTGTCGTTATTTTATTTCATGTCGCATTTTTAATTAATACGCTATTCGACAAGATTAAGAGTGTCTTTCTCTTCCAGTAAAGGAGGCGGTTCGAATCGAAATTATACAAATTGTCGGATTAGGCCTCGTTGCTACGTTTTTAGCAGCTGTATTAAATCAGCATAAATCTAGCATTACGTCGTTATTTATTGTGTTCGTAGGTAGCGTGATGTTTCTTCTTTTAATTGATCAAATTCACTCTATTTTACAAATGATTGAGAGAGTAGCGAGTGAAGCAAAAGTTAGCAACGTATATGTAGAAACGTTGCTAAAAATTATTGGAATTGCTTATATTGCTGAGTTTGGAGCACAAATTACAAAAGATGCAGGGCAGGGGGCAATCGCTTCGAAAATTGAATTAGCTGGAAAAATCTTAATTTTAGTAATGGCGATTCCTATTTTGACGGTTGTCATTGAAACTATTCTCGGATTTTTACCGACGGGATAAGGGGGAGTGAATGTTGAGGGGGTTTGGAGCTAAGCTGCTATTTGCTTGCTTCCTTTTCTTTTCTTTACCGGTTGTTGTACAAGCTTCTCCTGTAGAAACAAACGTCGTTGATCAACAATTGGATAAGCTCGGAATTGAAGATGTGAAGCAATTTTGGGACGGGCTTGTTACAAAATATGGAGGTTATTTACCAGAGAGTCAAAAAGGTAGCTTTATGGAGTTTGTAAAGGGAGAAAAAGAAATTTCTATAAAAGAGTGGATGCTAGGTTTATTAAAGTATTTATTTCACGAGCTTGTTGCAAATGGGAAGCTGCTGGGAACGCTCATTATGCTTACAATTTTTAGTGCATTGTTGCAATCACTGCAATCTGCATTTTCAAAGAGTAGTGTAAGTAAAATTGCGGATGCAGTTGTATATATGGTACTTATTATTTTCGCTTTAAATAGTTTTTATGTCGTCATGACATATGCAAGAGAAACGATACAAACAATGGTAGATTTCATATTAGCGCTATTGCCAATCTTGCTTGCACTCATAGCAACTGGAGGTGGTGTTGTATCTGTATCGTTTTTTCATCCGATTATTATCTTTTTAATGAACACGAGCGGGCTTTTGATGAATTATATCGTTCTACCACTTTTATTACTTGCAACGATATTAAGTATTGTAAGTACGATGAGTGATCAATATAAAGTTACGAAATTGTCCAAGCTCCTGCAAAACGTTAGCGTTGGGATTATCGGTATTTTTTTAACGATTTTTTTAGGGGTATTATCTGTACAAGGAACAGCGACAGCTGTTGCTGATGGAATAGCTGTGAAAACTGCTAAATTTGTAACAGGGAACTTTATTCCCGTAGTAGGAAGAATGTTTACAGAGGCGGCGGATACTGTTATTAGTGCATCGGGATTATTAAAAAACACAGTCGGAATTATCGGGCTCGTCATTCTATGCTTAATTGTTGCTTTTCCAGCGATTCAAATTTTTTGTATCGCGTTTATTTATAAATTCGCAGCAGCAGTATTACAGCCAGTTGGCAGCGGAGCAATTATTCAATGTTTAGATATTATCGGGCGAAGCATCATTTATGTATTTGCTTGCTTAGCTATCGTATCATTTATGTTCTTTTTAAGTATCACAATTATTATTGCTGCGGGGAACATTACACTTATGATGCGGTAGGAGGTGAAGGGTATGCAATTTGTTACAGAGTGGATTAGAAATATTATCGTTTTTTTACTCTTAGCGACAATGCTTCATCTTATTCTTCCAAATTCAAATTTGCAAAAGTACGTTAAATTCGTTGTAAGTCTATTATTAGTTGTTTTAATCTTAACGCCCCTTTTTAAACTACTGCAAACAGATGTGAATGAAGTAATCGCAAATTTTAATGAAGAGAAGTACGTAGCAGAAGGATCTGTAAAAAATTCAATAGATTCGAAGAAAAAAGAAATACAAGCTCTAACACGTGCATATAGTTTAGAAGAGATGGCTACCAAAATGAAAAAAGAAGTAGGAAAAGAATTCGAGAAAAAGTATGGTATGACAGTCTCTGAAATACAAATAGTCGCAGCGGAAAGTACAGCGGAAGTAAAGTCAGCGAAAGATATTCAAACTGTTGTTGTGACGTTGAAAGAAAAAGAACGTAGTAAAAATGATGCAATCGAAACAGTAAAACCAGTTGAAATTAACACGAAGGAACCTCCGAAAAAAGTAGAAGAAACGAATGTAGAAATGAAAGATTTCTTTTCAAGCAGGTGGCAACTAGAGAATAAACAAATCCAAGTTCAAATGGAGGGGAGGACAGGTAGAGTAAATGGACAATAAAGATAAAAATTCGAAGTTCTCATTTTTTCGAAACTTATTGAATGGGGATGAAAAAGAAAGCAATGAGAAGGGAAAAAAGATAACACCTAAGTTTTTACTTGTCCTACTCATTCTTGGGATTTTGCTTATGTTTTCTAGTAGTCTTTTTTCAAGTAAAAAAGAAGAAGTACCTGTATTTAAAGAACAAAAAACGCAAAACCAAGAAAAAGACGTACCAACTTTTGGACAAAAAAATAATGATAGTATGTCAAATGTAGAAAAGTATGAAAAAGCGTATGAACAAGAATTAAAAGCAGCCTTAGAAGAAATAGCGGGAGTAAAAAATGTAACGATTAAAGTAAATTTAGATTCATCTGAGGAAAAAATATTAGAAAAAAACACAGTGAAACGTTCACAAACAACAGGTGAAACAGATAAGACAGGTGGTAAGAGGGAAGTAGAAGATGAGTCCCTTGATGAAAAGACAGTCATTATACGTGAAGGTGATAAAGAAACTCCCGTTGTTTTACGAACAGAGAAACCGAAAGTACGAGGTGTTCTTGTCGTAGCAAAAGGAGTGGATAATATACAAGTTAAAGCGATGGTAAAAGAAGCTGTAATACGGCTGCTAGATGTACCAGCTCATCGTGTTTCAGTATCACCGAAAAATTGATAGGGAGGAAATAAAGTGTTAAAAAAACAAACGGTTTGGCTATTAACGATGTTAAGTTTAGTTGTTGTACTATCTGTTTATTACGTAACAACTCCTGACAAAATGAATACAGCATCGCCGGCAACAGGTGAAAAGATTGGACAAGAAAAACAAGGTACTGATAAAGCAGTAACAAATGAAGCACCTAAAGAAACGCCAAAAAAAGAAAATACAAGCAAGGAAACATCAAATAAAGAAACAAACAAAGAAACAAACAAAAAAGAGAGTGCTCAAAAAGAAACAAGTAAAAAAGATGCTAACGTAACAGTTCAATCCAGTGATGAAAATTTCACAGCGTTACGTATGCAAATGGAAGATCAGCTAAGTGAACAAAAATCAAGATTACAAGAAGTGATGAATTCAGCAAAATCTTCAGCAACAGAAAAGAGTAAAGCGAAAGATAATTTTGATGCAATTACTACAATGGAAACGAAGCAAGAATTACTTGAGACAGTGATTAAGTCTCAAGGAGGATATAAAGATGCCCTTGTAAGAGCTGATGGAACTGACATTAAAGTAACTGTGAAAGCAGCAAAGCATTCACAAAAAGAAGCGAATAAAATTATACAGCTTGTAAGAAGTGAAGGCGGATCAAAAGATGTAGGTGTGAAATTTGATCCACCAACAAAATAAAAACTAATAATCCGCGGGGGAATCCCTCGCGGATTATTAGTTTTTACGAATCGGATTGTTTGAAAATAGTTATAGAAAAAAAGCTATCATTTTCGATAGCTTTTTTCTGTTTCGTCTTTGTAGTTGTTTTTATTATGTTCAACTCGGAACGGAGAAATACGTTGTGAGTAAAAGATTAGCGGTTCATGGTAATGATGATTACTTTTTCCAGATTTGACGTGGATGAAGAGAACGAATGCCCAGACCATTACGGCAGGTAAGAAGAGAATGAGCCATATCATATGTCCACACCTCGATACGATATATTTTCTACACTTTGAACATACTATTCTTATATGAAGGAATGATGAACGGTGTGTAAACAAAAAAATAATATTTGGTAAAAATATGTTGTTGACTATAGATGAGGTGAAGAGTGGAGCGGTAATGATCTGTTTATTGTGTAGCATTGTGAAAAAAGTAAGGAATGTTTTTTTAGAAGTGGTCTTGCCAATTTTGTGTGAAACTTGGTATTATTACTAGGTAATAAATTTTTATTGGAATAATATTTTTACAGGAGTTTCGATTTATTATAAAGAAATATAAATTGGAATGTTTAAAAAATTTATCGTAAGATGGAAATAGCAATTATTTCTATTAGTAAATGAAGTGCATTTTCTAATAGAGTACATCGTATTTTTACAGTCAATCTAGTTTTAGTGACGATAATCTGTAAAAACGAGACAAACAAGAGTATGGGAGTGGATTTTACATGTTTAAAATTCAAGAAGTTCGTGAATTAATTAAATTAATTGATAGCTCTAATATTGATGAATTTGAATACAAAAAAGATGGTACGACAATCAAAATGAAAAAGCATGGTAATGAAGTTGTTGCGGTGCAAGCACCTGTAGCAAAACAAGTCGTGCAACCAGTAGCACCTGTTGAAGTTGAAACAACAGTAGCGGCAGCACAAGTGGAAGTACCAAAACAAGAAGAGCAAAAAGTGGTTCAAAATGAAAACCTACATAAAATTACATCACCGATGGTAGGTACATTCTATTCTTCATCTTCGCCTGATACACCTGCATATGTAAGTGTAGGAGACAGAGTATCAAAAGATTCTATCGTATGCATTGTCGAGGCTATGAAGTTATTTAACGAAATCGATGCAGATGTAGATGGTGAAATTGTTGAGATTCTTGTTAATAATGGGCAGCTTGTTGAGTATGGACAACCGCTATTTCTTGTAAAAGCGTAATAAGGGAGTCTTTGTGATGATAAAAAAAGTATTAATAGCCAATCGTGGGGAAATTGCTGTACGAATTATTCGTGCTTGTAAAGAAATGGATATTGAAACAGTCGCAATTTATTCAGAAGCAGATAAAGAGTCACTTCACGTACAAATTGCTGATGAGGCGTATTGTGTAGGACCAACGATTTCGAAAGAAAGCTATTTAAATTTGACGAACATTATTAGTGTTGCGAAGTTAACAGGCTGCGATGCTATTCATCCAGGATACGGATTTTTAGCAGAGAATGCAGATTTTGCAGAGCTATGCCGTGAATGTAACTTGATTTTTATCGGTCCAAGTCCAGAAGCTATTTCAAAGATGGGCACAAAAGACGTTGCTCGTGATACAATGAAAGAAGCAGGGGTTCCGATTGTACCAGGTTCACAAGGGATTATTAAAAATACCGAAGAAGCGATCGAGCTTGCTAATCAAATTGGATATCCAGTTATTATTAAAGCGACTGCAGGTGGCGGCGGAAAAGGTATTCGTGTTGCACGCCATGAAGAAGAGCTTGTAAAAGGAATTCAAATTACACAGCAAGAAGCTAGTACCGCTTTTGGGAACCCTGGTGTATACTTAGAAAAGTACGTTGAAGATTTCCGCCATGTTGAGATTCAAATAATGGCAGATACACATGGAAATGCCATTCATTTAGGAGAGCGTGATTGTACAATTCAGCGCCGCTTGCAAAAACTACTAGAAGAAAGTCCATCACCTGCACTTGATGAAAATGTTCGCAAGCAGATGGGTGATGCGGCAGTTAAAGCGGCGGTAGCGGTTGATTATACAGGTGCTGGTACGGTTGAGTTTATTTATGAATATAGAACGAAAAGCTTTTATTTCATGGAGATGAATACGAGAATTCAAGTTGAGCATCCAGTTACTGAAATGGTAACAGGGATGGATTTAATTAAAGAACAAATTCGTGTTGCTTCTGGAGAAAAGTTATCGTTACAGCAAGAAGAAGTACAATTTAATGGTTGGGCAATTGAATGCCGAATTAATGCGGAAAACCCTGCCAAAAAATTTATGCCATCCCCAGGTAAAGTAGAAATGTACTTGCCACCAGGCGGATTTGGTATTCGCGTCGATTCAGCTGTATATCCGGGATATTCAATCCCACCTTTCTATGATTCGATGGTTGCTAAATTAATTGTTCACGGAAAAACACGTGAAGAGGCAATTGCAAAAATGAAGCGTGCACTCAGTGAGTTTGTCATTGAAGGCGTACATACAACAATCCCGTTCCATTTGCAATTGCTAGATCATCCTGATTTTGTAAAAGGTGAGTTTAATACGAAGTTTTTGGAAGAGCATGAACTTGTGACGCAGTGATACATTAAAGGAGGTTTTTTTTCATGGCTGAACATATGTTAGATATGGGTCAAGATACAACTCTTGGTAAAGTAGAAATTGCACCAGAAGTAATTGAAGTAATCGCAGGTATTGCAGCTGCTGAAGTAGAAGGTGTAGCGGCAATGCGTGGTAATTTTGCTACAGATGTTGTTGAGAAGTTAGGTAAGAAAAATCATGGTAAAGGTGTAAAGGTTGAATTAGCAAACGAAGATATTATCGTTGACCTTTATGTTGTAATGTATTTTGGCGTAGCAATTCCAGTTGTTGCACAAAAGATTCAAGACAACATTCGCCAGGCACTCTTTACAATGACAGGGCTTGAGCCAAAAGAAGTGAATGTTCACATCGTTGGCGTAACATTCGAAACACAAAAAACAGAAATTGAACCAGTGTAAGAATGAAAAAGGTGCCTAGTAACATAGGCATCTTTTTTATCGTTTCATTTCTTCACAAATTAAAACCCTCTAATTATTATACTATTTCAAAAAATAAGAAATCAAAAAGAAGATGTTTCGTTTTTCCAAAAAACGTACATTGTGATAAGATATGGAACTTGAAGTTAATCTTTTTATTATTTTTCAGCCTTGTAACCCGTGTGTGAAACGATAAATTGTGTTATTATCATTGTATTATAAGGTTGGAAAATCAATGAAAACTGTAAGAGTAAGTGAATTGACGGCTTATAAATTATAATAATATAACAAAGCATAAGGAAAGACTTGAAGCATAAAGGAGAGTTACAATGAAACGTAGGACGGCTAGAGAAAGAGCTATGCAAGCATTATACCAAATGGATATTACAGGTGAATTAGAACCGAAAGTAGCGGTGGAAAACACGCTAGATGAAGGTGAAGAAACAAATGATTTTCTAGAATCACTTGTAGTAGGTTTTGTAGAAAATAAAGAAGTAATTGATGAAGCGATTCGTCAAAACTTAAAAAAATGGAAGCTGGAGCGTATTAGTATTGTTGATCGCAGTATTTTACGTGTAGCTGTGTATGAAATGAAATACATGGAAGAAATTCCACACAACGTAACAATTAACGAAGCGATTGAAATTGCTAAAACATTTGGGGATGAGGAATCTCGTCGTTTTATTAACGGCGTTTTATCTAATATAAAAGATACACTGTAATTTCTTTAAGGGGGAATCTTAAAATGGTAGCAGTAATCATCAAAGGAAATGAAGTTGCGGAGAAAAAACGAGCACAATTAACAGAAGAAGTTGTGAAGTTGAAAGAGCAAGGGATTGTACCAGGATTAGCAGTTATTCTAGTTGGAGAAGATCCAGCATCTCGTTCTTATGTAAAAGGAAAAGAAAAGGGCTGTGAACAAGTAGGAATCTATTCAGAGCTAATTGAACTTCCTGAAACAATTACTGAGGAGCGTTTGCTTGCTGAAATCGATCGCTTAAATGGCGATGACCGTATTAATGGCATTTTAGTGCAATTACCTTTACCAAAACATATTGAAGAAAAAGCTATCATTGAAAGGATTTCACCAGAAAAAGATGTAGATGGATTTCACCCAATCAGCGTGGGACGTATGATGACGGGACAAGATACATTCCTTCCATGTACACCGCACGGTATCGTAGAATTAGTAAAAGAAACAAATCTTGATATCTCAGGAAAACATGTTGTAGTAATTGGAAGAAGTAATATTGTCGGCAAGCCAGTGGGGCAATTGTTCTTAAATGAAAATGCAACTGTAACATATTGTCATTCTAAAACGCAAAATATGAAAGAGTTAACGAAGTTAGCTGATATTTTAATCGTAGCTGTTGGACGACCTAAAATGGTAACAGCTGATTATATTAAAGAAGGAGCGGTTGTAATCGACGTTGGTGTGAACCGTTTAGAAACAGGTAAACTTTGTGGTGATGTTGACTTTGACAACGTGTTAGATGTTGCAGGTTACATTACACCTGTGCCAAAGGGTGTTGGTCCAATGACGATCACAATGCTTCTTCATAATACTGTTGAATCTGCTAAGCGTGCAGGTGTCGTTTGTAAATAATTTGAGTCGGCTATGAGGAGAGAGAAAATGGAAAAACAATATTTAACCGTTACAGCGTTAACACGCTATATAAAAACAAAAATAGAATATGATCCGCATTTGCAGTCTGTTTGGTTAAAAGGTGAAATTTCCAACTTTAAAAATCATAGTCGTGGCCACATGTACTTTACATTGAAAGATGAAAATGCAAGAATCGCAGCGGTTATGTTTGCGGGTCATAATCGTAATATTAAATTCAGACCTGAAAATGGGATGAAGGTACTTGTGAAAGGGAAAATTTCCGTTTACGAGGCGAGTGGTTCTTATCAAATTTATATTCAAGACATGCAGCCTGACGGAGTCGGAAACCTGCATTTAGCTTACGAACAATTAAAGGTTCGTTTAGAGGAAGAAGGTTTGTTTTCTCAAGTTTATAAAAAAACAATTCCTCCTTATGCTAAAACAATAGGTGTGATTACGTCACCAACAGGGGCAGCGATTCGTGATGTTATAACAACGATTAAACGTCGTTATCCAATTGGAAATGTTATTGTGTTTCCGGTACTTGTACAGGGGGAGTCAGCAGCTCCCTCAATTGTACAAGCGATTCGTACAGCAAATGAAATGGGAGAGATAGATGTCCTAATCGTTGGGCGAGGGGGAGGCTCTATTGAAGAGTTATGGGCTTTCAATGAAGAAATGGTAGCAAGGGCAATCTTTAAGAGTGAGATCCCTATTATTTCGGCAGTAGGCCATGAAACGGACTTTACAATTGCGGATTTTGTTGCCGATTTACGTGCGCCAACACCGACTGCAGCAGCTGAGCTGGCAGCGCCTAACATTATAGAGTTACAAGAAAAGGTATTACAAAGAACTCTAAGATTGCAAAGAGCAATGAGAGAGTTAGTACATAAAAAAGAAGAAAAACTACAAGTATTGCAAAAATCTTATGCGTTCCGTTATCCAAGACAAGTATATGAGCAAAAAGAAGAGCAATTAGATAGAGCGTTAGAACAGCTTGTTTTAGCGAAAGAGCGCTATATTGATAAAAAGGTAAATCAGTTAAAACAGCTTTCATTTTATTTAGAGAAGCACCACCCAGCTCAAAAAATTATGCAAACGAAGGTAGCGGTTGAAACATTGCAAAAGCAATTGCAACGTGAAATGCAAACATTACTTCAAACGAAAGAATTTGCCTTTGTAAGAGCTGCTCAAAAACTTGAAGCGTTAAGTCCGCTTAAAGTAATGATGAGAGGGTACGGGCTTGTATATGATGAAGAGAAGCAAGTGTTAAAAAGTGTGAAAGATGTCAGCCTTGGAGATGCTGTTTCAGTTCAATTACAAGATGGAATACTAGATTGTAGCGTATCAGGCATAGAGGAGCGTGAATTGAATAATGGAAAATAAATTAAGCTTTGAAGAGGCAATTTCGCAACTTGAGCACCTCGTTTCTAAGCTAGAGCAAGGTGACGTACCTTTAGAAGAAGCAATTTCTTATTTTAAAGAGGGTATGGAATTATCTAAGCTTTGTGATGAGAAGTTGAAGAACGTACAAGAACAAATGGCAGTTATTCTTGGGGAAGATGGAGAGCTTGAACCGTTTACTGCTTTAGGAGATGAAGCATAGTGACTATTGCTTTTGATACTTTTTTGAAAGAAAGTAAAACTTTCGTAGAAGAGAAGCTTGTAAGCTATGCAAATGAATTACAATGTCCAAATGTACTTCGTGAAGCGATGGCATATTCTTTGGAAGCGGGTGGAAAGCGTCTCCGCCCGTTACTTTTATTTGCGACATTACAAGCGTTTGGTAAAGAAAGAAATCTTGGAATAGGTGCAGCTTGTGCTCTTGAAATGATACATACATACTCGTTAGTTCATGATGATTTACCTTGTATGGATGATGATGATTTAAGAAGAGGTAAGCCCACAAATCATAAAGTATTTGGTGAAGCGATGGCAGTTTTAGCAGGCGATGGTTTGTTGACGTATGCTTTTCAAGTTATTATGGCATATGAACAAAAGGAAATCTCTGCTGAAAAAAAAGTAAGACTTGTACTTGAGCTTGCAAAAGCGGCAGGACCAGAAGGAATGGTTGGCGGACAAGTGGCAGATATGGAAGCTGAAGGGAAACAGCTTACGATTGATGAGTTGGAGTATATTCATAAGCATAAGACTGGGAAACTACTTGAATTCGCTGTACTTGCAGGATCGATACTTTCTGATGCCACAGAAGAACAAGAAGAAAAGTTACTTGCGTTTGCAAAATATATCGGCCTAGCTTTCCAAATTCGAGATGATATTTTAGATGTGGAAGGAACCGAAGAAGAGATTGGAAAACCGATTGGTAGTGATGTTTCCAACGAAAAGAGCACATATACGACGTTATTTACTGTAGATAGAGCAAAGGATATTTTAGAAGAAACAATTGCAAAAGCAAAAGGTGCTATTGGTTCCTTGCAATTACAAGATGAATATTTACTATCTATTTGCGATTTGATTGCAAAACGTAATAACTAATATAACAGCGTTTCCATTTGTTGAGTCATTCATCATTTTATGATATAAATGTAGGAAAAGGTTTTTCTTTTCTTGTTATTGGCAAAAATATATGTAGATTACATTGCCGTTATCACTTCGTGTTAGCGGCTATTTTTTTCATCGCCTAAAGAAATATGGTTTATAATAGGATTAGGGCGCAATAGACTGGTTAATTGCAGGACAAGGTGAAAAATAAAAAAAGATAATTTCTTGTTTTGTGTAAATGTTTTTTATAATATTTGACATGTTGACAGATTATGAAATGAAAGTGAGTGATCCATGTGGATCTAACGCAAATTCAAAACCCTAGTTTTTTGAAAGATATGTCTATCGGTGAACTAGAGGGATTGAGTGAGGATATTCGTAAGTTTTTAATTGAAGAGCTCTCTCAAACAGGTGGACATATTGCACCTAATTTAGGTGTAGTAGAACTCACAATTGCTCTGCATAAATTATTTGATAGTCCGAAAGATAAATTTTTATGGGACGTAGGACATCAATCCTATGTACATAAAATTTTAACAGGACGTGCAAAGGAATTCGGTACATTAAGGCAATATCAAGGTCTATGTGGTTTCCCAAAACGTTGCGAGAGTGAGCATGATGTATGGGAAACTGGCCATAGCTCGACATCATTATCTGCTGCAATGGGAATGGCTCTAGCGCGTGATTTAAAGAAAACGAAAGAATATGTTATACCAATCATTGGAGATGGTGCTCTAACCGGCGGAATGGCTTTAGAGGCATTGAACCATATTGGACATGAAAAAACAGACATGATTGTTATTTTGAATGATAATGAAATGTCAATTGCACCAAACGTTGGTGCGCTTCATAATGTACTTGGACGTCTACGTACCGCAGGGAAATACCATTGGGTAAAAGATGAACTAGAGTATATATTAAAGAAAATCCCAGCAGTCGGTGGGAAAGTTGCTGCGACAGCAGAGAAAATAAAAGATAGTCTTAAATATTTACTAGTATCCGGTGTCTTTTTCGAAGAATTAGGCTTTACATATTTAGGTCCAGTTGATGGGCACGATTATGAAAAGTTATTCGAAACGTTGCAATATGCAAAGAAAACAAAAGGCCCAGTGCTTGTTCATGTTATTACGAAAAAAGGAAAAGGTTATAAACCGGCTGAGAGTGATGTTATTGGAACTTGGCATGGAACAGGACCTTATAAAATTGAATCGGGTGACTTCGTTAAACCGAAAGAAGTTGCACCAGCATGGAGTGCTGTTGTTAGTGATACAGTACTTAAGCTAGCGAGAACGGATGAGCGTATCGTTGCAATTACACCTGCAATGCCTGTTGGATCGAAACTTGAGAAATTCCAAAAAGAATTCCCGGATCGTATGATTGATGTAGGTATTGCAGAACAGCATGCTACAACAATGGCGGCGGGTATGGCAACGCAAGGAATGAAGCCATTCTTAGCGATTTATTCAACATTTTTACAAAGAGCATATGATCAAGTTGTTCATGATATATGTCGCCAAAATTTAAATGTCTTCATCGGAATCGATCGCTCTGGTTTAGTAGGAGCAGATGGTGAAACGCATCAAGGTGTATTTGACATCTCATTCTTACGTCATTTGCCGAATATGGTACTTATGATGCCGAAAGATGAAAATGAAGGGCAACATTTAGTATATACGGCGATGCAATATGAAGATGGACCAATCGCATTACGTTATGCGCGCGGTAATGGACTTGGTGTTCATATGGATGAAGAATTAAAGGCGATTCCAATCGGTACTTGGGAAACGTTAAAAGAAGGTACACAAGCGGCTATTTTAACATTTGGTACGACAATACCAATGGCAATGGAAGCAGCTGAGCGTCTTGAAAAGGCTGGAGTTTCAGTGAAAGTAGTGAACGCTCGCTTTATTAAACCGATGGATGAAGCATATTTACATGATCTCTTAGGGAAAAATATACCGATTTTAACGATTGAAGAAGCTTGCTTAATTGGTGGTTTTGGAACGGGAGTAGTTGAATTTGCATCTGAGAGCGGGTACCATAGTGCGTTAATTGAACGAATGGGTATTCCAGACCGTTTCATAGAGCACGGTAGTGTAACAAAATTATTAGAAGAAATTGGTTTAACGACAGATGCTGTTGTAGACCGTATTCATACAATGATTCCATCAAAACAAAAAAGGGCGTAACAAATGAGTGCAAAAAAAGAAAGAGTAGATGTACTATTAGTAGAGCGAGGACTTATAGAAACACGTGAGAAAGCAAAACGCGCCGTTATGGCCGGACTTGTATATGCGAATGAGATGAGACTTGATAAGCCAGGAGAGAAGATCCCACAAGATACAGAGATTACGGTGAAGGGACAAGTTATGCCGTATGTAAGCCGTGGTGGTTATAAACTTGAAAAGGCATTGGAGACATTTCACCTGGATTTACAAGATAAAGTTATGATAGATATTGGTTCATCAACTGGTGGCTTTACAGATTGTGCGCTTCAAAACGGAGCGAAATTATCTTATGCATTAGATGTAGGATACAATCAACTTGCGTGGAAATTGCGTCAAGATGAGCGTGTTGTCGTAATGGAACGGACAAACTTCCGTTACGTGACACCAGCAGACTTAGAACGTGGTTTACCGCAATTTTCTAGTATCGATGTTTCATTTATATCATTAAAGCTTATACTGCCGGTTTTAAAAACAATGCTTATGCCTAATGGGGATGTAGCAGCGTTAATTAAACCACAGTTTGAAGCTGGAAGAGAGCAAGTTGGGAAAAAAGGTATCGTTCGTGATCGAAAAGTACATGAGGCTGTCGTAGAAATGATTGTCGACTTTGCTATAAAAGAAGGATACGACGTAGAAGGTTTAACATTCTCACCAATTACGGGCGGGGATGGTAATATTGAATTTTTAATTCATCTGAAATGGCATGGTGAACGTGAGAATGGCGAAAATCATTCTCCAGTTTCTGTTGAGCAAGTAGTTACAGAGGCGCATGATGTCCTAAAACAAAAAGGAAAAGGGGAATAACATATGTTGTTCCTCTTTTTGTTGTAATTGTATAATGATTGTAAAAACAATTGTGTACAAGCAACGAATTATAAGTTAACATAAATAAGTGAAGTATACCAATGTTTAAACTATGGTAAGAGATAGTGTGAGGTGCAAATGTATGAATAAAGGTCAGCGCCATATTAAAATCAGGGAAATTATTGCGAACAAAGAAATTGAAACACAAGATGAATTAGTTGATATTTTACGTAATGAGGGATTTAATGTAACGCAAGCAACAGTATCGCGCGATATTAAAGAACTGCACTTAGTGAAAGTGCCATTACATGATGGGCGCTATAAATATAGCTTGCCAGCAGATCAACGATTTAACCCGTTACAAAAATTAAAACGCAATCTAGTGGATTCATTTGTAAAATTAGACACGGCAGGACATATGCTTGTGCTAAAAACACTGCCTGGTAACGCTCATTCACTTGGAGCACTTATTGATCATTTAGAGTGGGATGAGATCATCGGAACCATCTGTGGTGATGATACTTGCTTAATTATTTGCCGTACACCTGAAGATACAGGTGTTGTCTCTGATCGTTTCTTAAATATGTTGTAAAAAAAAATCTTGTTTACTTTCCTCTGTAAAGTGGAAAGTGAACAAGATTTTTTTATTGGTTAAAAATGTGAATTCTTAATTGTAATATAATATTTTCTTTGAATAAAATTAGAAAATAGGTGGATTGACCCGTAAAACGAATGTTTGGTACAATGGAGCGGTTAGAAAAGTAATTTATACATACAAACATATAGTTTGACTATTTGAATGAAGAACTGAGAAAAGCCCTTAATAGGGGATTAGTTTATAACGAGGTGAATGGGGCATTGTTATCGGAATTATCGATTAGAAACTTTGCTATTATTGAGGCATTAAATATTTCTTTTCAAAAAGGGTTAACGGTTTTAAGTGGTGAAACAGGGGCCGGAAAATCGATTATTATTGATGCGATTAGTTTACTTGTAGGTGGCCGTGGTTCAGCGGAATTTGTTCGATACGGAACAGAAAAAGCTGAGATAGAAGGGCTATTTTATGTAGAAGATGATAAGCATCCGTGTATTGAAAAGGCAGAAGAGTTGGATATAGAAATAGAAGACGGCATGATTATTTTGAAGCGTGATATCGCTGCAAACGGAAAAAGTGTATGTCGTGTAAATGGGAAACTGGTCACCCTTAGTATATTAAAGGAAATTGGAAAAACACTTGTTGATATTCATGGGCAGCACGAAACACAAGATTTAATGAATGAAGAGCGTCATCTATTTATGCTTGATCATTTTGATGGAGATCGCATTGTTAAACAATTGGGTATATATCAAAATGTATACGCTGACTATGAGAAATTAAAAAAACAGTTAAAATCGTTAAGTGAAAATGAACAACAAATGGCACATCGCTTAGATTTAATTCAATTCCAGCATGAAGAAATCAGTAAGGCGGATTTAAAGATGGATGAAGAAATTGAATTAACTGAAGAACGATTGCGAATTTCTAATTTTGAAAAAATTTATAAAGCATTAGGCGATGCATATCGCTCATTAAGCGCTGACGGACAAGGGTTAGATAATGTACGAAGCGCAATGGGACAAATGGAGAGTATTACACATTTAGATGAAGTTTATCAAGAAAATCATGATTCAATTGCAAATAGCTACTACTTATTAGAAGAAGTTGCATATCAACTTAGAGAAAAGCTCGATATGATGGAATATGATCCGAAGCGTTTAGATGAAATTGAAACGCGTTTAAATGAAATTCGTATGCTAAAGAGAAAATATGGAAATACTGTAGAAGAGATTTTAGCGTATGCTGATAAAATTGAACAAGAAATTTTTACGATTGAAAATAAAGACGTTCATATTGAAACGACGAAGAAGCAATTAAAGGAATTAGAAAGTGTTATTCTGCAAGAAGCAACGTCGTTAAGTAATATGCGTCATGAGCTTGCAGAGCATCTTACAAATGCCATTCATCAGGAATTAAAAGAATTATATATGGAGAAAACAAAATTTGAAGTGAGAATCATGAAGAGAGAAGGAAATGCTGAAGAGCCTCTTGTTGAGGGTGCCCCGGTAAGACTTACGGCGGATGGCTACGATCATGTGGAATTTTATATTTCAACAAATCCAGGTGAGCCGCTAAAACCACTTTCAAAGGTCGCTTCTGGCGGAGAGCTATCTCGTATTATTTTAGCTTTAAAAAGCATTTTTTCTAAGCATCAAGGTGTTGCATCTGTTATTTTTGATGAAGTGGATACTGGTGTAAGTGGTCGGGTTGCACAGGCTATTGCGGAAAAAATTTATCGAGTATCAGTAAACTCGCAAGTACTTTGTATTACGCACTTACCTCAAGTAGCTTCAATGGCGGATTCACATTTATTTATTCGAAAACAAGTAGCGAATGATCGGACAATTACATCAGTTACCGTTTTAACTATGGAGGATAAAGTAACAGAAATAGCTCGAATGATTTCTGGTGTGGAAATTACAGATTTAACGACAGAACATGCGAAAGAATTACTTACGCAAGCGCATCATTTTAAACAGACAGCAGAGGCTATCCAGTAATGGATAGCTTTTTTTCTCAAATAATGATTTCTTAATTCTTCCGGTTATAAATAAAGCACTGCAAGGAGAGATTAAAAAGTGAAGCCAAGAAGAGGCTGAATGTGGGGTAGGAGCGAGGAGAGTGAACAAATTGAGATTAGAAAGATTTCGCAAAATAATAGGTCTTTGTCTCCTTGTTTCTTTAGTTTTTATTGGGTGTTTTAAACCGCTTCGGACGTTTATTTCATCTCCGAGGCAACTTGTTGTTTTTGAAGGACAACAATCAGAAATAGCTTCATTACCAGTTTTTCAAGCTTCATCTACAGATCGTCATGTGTTTACAGTAAGTTCCAATGAACAAAAACAAGGACTTATGGTAAATCCTCATCAAAATGGTGAAGCAGATATGGTGTTTCAGCTTGCTGGTTTTCCAGTGAAAAAAGTAAATGTGAAAGTATTGAAAGATTTTAAAGTTATTCCAGGTGGACAATCAATTGGTGTGAAGTTAAATACAAAAGGGGTACTTGTTGTAGGCCATCATTTAATTCAAACTGAAAAAGGGAAAGTATCTCCTGGTGAAACAGCTGGTGTGCAAATTGGAGATATGATTACTGAAATTAATGGTAAAACAATTGAAAGAATGAGTGATGTAGCACCATTTATTCATAATAGTGGTGAAACAGGTGAACCGCTTAATCTTGTTTTGTTAAGAGATGGAAAACATATCCGCACTAAGTTAACACCACAAAAAGACAGTGGAGAATCGTCTTATCGTATTGGTTTATATATTCGTGATTCGGCAGCTGGAATCGGAACAATGACGTTTGTTCATCCTGATTCTATGAAATATGGGGCACTTGGTCATGTCATTTCTGATAACGATACGAAAAAGCCGATTCAAGTCGAAGATGGACAAATTATGCGTTCGACAGTTACATCAATTGAAAGAGGTAGTCATGGGAATCCAGGAGAGAAATTAGCGAGGTTCTCACCAGATCGTGAAGTGATTGGTAATATTACAATAAATAGTCCATTTGGTATATTCGGGAAATTAAATACAAATATACCAAATGGCGTAATGGATAAAGCGATGCCTATTGCACTATCTCATCAAGTCAAAGAGGGACCGGCAAAAATATTAACAGTTATTGATAAAGATAAAGTGGAAGCGTTTGATATTGAAGTTGTTAGTACAGTACCGCAAAAGTTTCCGGCTACAAAAGGCATGGTAATAAAAGTAACAGACAAACGTTTATTAGCGAAAACGGGTGGTATCGTACAAGGCATGAGCGGAAGTCCAATTGTACAAAACGGGAAAGTAATTGGTGCTGTTACACATGTATTTGTAAATGATCCAACATCAGGATATGGTGTTCATATTGAATGGATGTTACATGAGGCTGGAATTAACATTTATGAACAAGAAAGAAAAGCGAGCTAATTATTAATTAGCTCGCTTTTCTGTTGAAAAATTCGTTGAAATTTTGTAAAAGCTCCGCAAGAGGTGTTTTTTGTTGTAAAATAAAAGAAAAGGGTTGAACGTTTCGCTGTATTTCTATGATGGAATGTGTTGCGAAAGGGAATAAATGAACGATAAACATATTTTTTTGTGATTTTATCGGAAAGTAACAAACTTTAAAAGGGAATTTTCACACAATTGTCGAACAATTCATGTAGCCTAGAAGGATACACATGTCGGAGAATCGATTCGGTAAGGGAGGAAAAGCTGTGGAGAAAATTAAAGTCTGTCTTGTGGATGATAATAAAGAATTAGTATCAATGCTAGAGAGTTACGTAGCTGCTCAAGATGATATGGAAGTAATTGGTACTGCTTATAATGGTCAAGAGTGTTTAAATTTATTAAATGATAAGCAGCCGGATGTACTTGTTTTAGACATTATTATGCCACATTTAGATGGTTTAGCTGTACTAGAGAAAATGCGAAATATTGAAAGGCTAAGACAGCCTAGCGTAATTATGTTGACAGCATTTGGACAAGAAGATGTGACGACAAAAGCAGTTGATTTAGGTGCTTCATATTTCATATTAAAACCATTTGATATGGAGAATTTAACGAGCCATATTCGTCAAGTGAGCGGTAAGGCGAACGCTACCATTAAACGTCCACTTCCATCTTTCCGTTCAGCAACTACAATAGATGGAAAACCGAAAAACTTAGACGCGAGCATTACGAGTATCATTCATGAAATCGGTGTGCCTGCTCATATTAAAGGGTATATGTACTTAAGGGAAGCAATCTCTATGGTGTACAATGATATCGAATTACTTGGATCTATTACGAAAGTATTGTATCCAGATATCGCGAAGAAATATAATACAACAGCAAGCCGCGTCGAGCGTGCAATCCGTCACGCAATTGAAGTAGCATGGAGTCGTGGGAATATTGATTCTATTTCGTCCTTATTCGGTTATACAGTATCCATGTCAAAAGCAAAACCTACGAACTCTGAGTTCATCGCAATGGTTGCGGATAAGCTGAGACTTGAACATAAGGCTAGCTGAGAGTAAAGATAGTAAGGGATTTAAGTTTTAGTAAAGCTTAATCATTCTTTAAATTTATACTCGATATTAAATGTAAAATCAATGAACTTTTTATTTAATGACCAATGAATTTTAGAATTCGTTGGTCTTTTTATTTTGTTGAGAAAAAGAGGGGGAAGTAATATCGATTTTATCGAAATTATTTGGATAGATGAAAATGGCTCGTTTGATATTATGGAAAATAAATCCTGTTTTTAGTAATATTACATATAAGTGAGTTTTTTTATAAGACAATTAAATAGGTATAGATAGGGAGAAGGGGAATGAAAAATAAAATATTAACTTGGCTAGGAATAGTAGCAGCTATGGGAGTTCTTGCTGTTGTAGTTACATTTGGAATGTTAGAACTTGCCGATAATCCAGTAGATAAAGAAGTGAATGCTCAAATAGATAAAAAAGAAGATCCAACGATAGTAGGTAGAGAGGTAGATGGAGTCTTTGTTGATGTGTATGTTACTGAAAATTCTACTGAAAGCGAAGTCATTACAGTGATGCATCACATGACTCATCAAAAAGTAGTGGCAGAACGAAAATCAGAATCCATTCCAATGATTCAAAATAATGCTGAAAAATTAAAAAATATCATAAATAAGAGTGGCTTTGCGAAAAAAAATGAGCTTTTAGAGATTGCTGATAGATGGGCGAAAAAAGATTTTAGTCAAATTGTAGAAGATCACAATTATTTCTCGGATGCCCAAGAAGGTAGCACTTGTAAAGCCACTAGAGCGATGGATGCGGTAGAAGAGCAACATTATATTTTAACTACATTCGGGGAGGAAAAAGCGAAAGAACTATACGATTCAGGAGATGCGCCACATGTGCAATAAAATGAACCTTTAATTAGTAGGGGCTCCCATCCCGCACCTAACGCCATCGTCAAATTGTGTGCCGGGATTCTTACTGCCTGTAAATAGTGAGATAAACTATAGATTACGAAGAAGCTTCCTTTTAGGGAGTTTTTTTATTTCCTTCAATTTAAGGGTTTTGAGGGAATATATAAATTTATGTGAAAAAATGTAGTGAAAAGAAGGATATATACAGGAAATACGTGGGTTTGACATCATAATCTCTATAACGTATCATTGATTGGGAAAAGTTAGAGATATAGGAGAATGGATGAATGACTTTAAAAAAAATAGTGAATCGAGCTTACCCAATCATTGTTATGACGGTGTTTTTATCTATATTTTCAATGATAGTAAGTAAATTTTTTATCCCGAAAACAATTTTGATGAGTGGTGAATTTCCTTATCCGACTGAGGAGTACACTCCCAAAAAAGTCGGTGCTGTTCTAGCGGCGACGTTGCTTTTATTTGCGCTCTTCTTTATGTATTATAAATGGGTTATTAATAAAATGAAAAGAACGTACACAAATATTATGATTGCTTTAGGTATCGTAATCATTTTGACGACGGAAATAATGATTACTTCTATCGCATTTAACCCTGTTGTAGGAGATTATGCCATCCTTAAACAAGGAATTGTCTCTGTGTTTAATGGAGATAATCAATTTTTAGAAATGGGACAGCTTCTATTTTATCCATATAATACACATATTGTATTATTAGGAGGATATTTTGCTAAATTGGTAGGAAGCGTAGATGTGGCGATAAAAATATTACCAATAGTATGTATAACAGGTAGTATTATTTTAAATGTATTGATTGTAAGGAAAATTACAAACTTTAAAGTTGCTCACATATCGATCGTGTTATCTGTGCTAAACATTTTTATATATTGGCAGGCACCAGTTTTCTATACGCATACATTAGTAATATTTTTTATTTCAGCAACGATGTATACATATTTATGTTTGAAAACAGCGGAAACAAAAAGGCTGAAGATTATTTTATGGATTTTATTAGGAGTTTTTGCGGCTTGTACTTATATTATAAGACCGACAGCATTGGCGGTAGCGTTAGCGATTTTAATTGAAAATATTTTTAAATTTCGTAAGGAGTATTCTGTAAAGGTGTTAAGTAGTGTTTTATTTTGTTTAATCCTTATTGTAAGTTTTAAAGGTATAACGACAAAGCTAAATCTCAGTACCGATAATGAAATTGAAAAAATTCCATTCACTCATTGGGTGAAAATGGGGTTGAACAAAGATACGTACGGTGTGTGGAATCAGGCAGATGCAGATTATATTGATGATGAAAACATAAAGAATACGAAGGATTTAAATGAACACAATAAAGAAGTTATAGTGCAGCGTTTCAGTGAACTTGGTGTAACGGGTTATGTACACCATTTAAATGAAAAAATAACTAGAGAATGGGTATCAAGTCAGTTCTCCATGTACCGTATTGGACAATGGTTTGAGCAGAAGAACGACACGATAACTAATTACGTATCGAACTATAGTACAACGAAGTATAAAATCGTTACTGTATATTCGTATGTTATCAAATTATTTGTTTATATAGCTGTTCTGGCGGCTGTTATACTTTATAAAAAGAAAGATGAAAATGAATCGGAAGTTATACGAATTGCGATGATTAGTACGTTAGGGGTGTTTACTTTCTTATTACTATGGGAAACAGCTCCTCATTATACTTATGAAGCATTTGCATTTATGAATATTCCAGCTTCTTTAGGGTTGTATAAATTGTTTATGATTTTTAATAAAGAAAAGAAACATGCATAATTTGAGTAACTGAAATGAGTAGTAAGAAACCCCTCTTTTATTAAAAGAGGGGTTTTAATTTATTGATTATAAATGTTTGAAGAAAAGGTTAAATGGAATCATAGTATATCTGTTAAAGGATTTTAGCAGGGAAGTCATCCGTGATATAATAGAAAATAATAAAAAGCCCTGCAAAACAGGACTGTATTATTCTTCGTCTTTATTTTGTTTTTCTAATTCAACTAACTTTTGAATTAGAATGTGCTGCGGCATATGCATAAGTTGTTCAAGTGGAACACCTAATGCTTTTGATAGGCGGACTGCAGTGTCTGGAGAAATTTGTAATGGTCTCATAGAAGTACCTCCTTTTTCGTATAGTATAGCATAAGATTGGGGGAGTGAGGATGACTCTTATATTTGCACATCGTGGTGCAGCGGGAACGTACCCAGAAAATACAATGATTTCATTTGAAGCAGCTGAATCTTTTAGAGCAGATGGAATTGAACTTGATGTTCAATTAACGAAAGATGGAAAAGTTGTCGTTATTCATGATGAAACAGTGGACCGGACAACAAATGGAAAAGGTGCGGTTCGTAATTATTTATATGAGGATTTATGTAAATTAGATGCGAGCTATAAATTCGGTGATAAAGTAGGATTTTGTAAAATACCTCTTTTAGAAGAGGTGTTAGAATGGATTGATAAAACAGAGTTGCTACTTAATATTGAACTGAAAAATAATAAAGTTCCATACAGAGGTTTAGAGGAAGAAGTTATAACGCTTGTACGGAAATGTAATCTAGAAGATCGTGTTATATTTTCTTCATTTAATCACTACAGTATGAAAAGGTGTCATATGATGGCTCCTGATATTCAAACAGCGATTTTATATCGCGAAGGTTTGCATAGTCCGTGGGCGTATGCGAAAAAAATGGGCGCTACAGCAGTGCACCCTAATTATCGTTATCTTCAAGATGCTGTTGCTGAATTAACGATGGAGAGTGGTGTAGAGGTTCGCCCTTATACAATTAATGAAGAAACGCTTATGCGTAAATATTTTGATATGAATATTTCGGCGATTATTACTGATTATCCTGAAACGGCAAGAATGTTATTGCCAATAAAAAAATGAGACCGCGTGTAACGGTCTCATTTTTTATTTATAAATAGTGGAGCTTTCCTATCTTTTAAAGCGAGCTTGTACTTTATTTCGTTTACGGTCTCGGTGTAAGACGAAGCCGCCAAAAATATAAAACCCGAGCGCGAAGCAGAGAGCGCCAATTAAAAATTGTAACCACAGTATAGAGAGTGGAGGAAATAGAATCCCGAATACAGTATCTCTCATTAACTTAATGCCAAACACAGCTAATGAAATAGGGATGAGTGCTAATGATAGAGCAAGGTAACGCTGCATATAAACGCTCCTTTTTAGATTATTTTGTTTATTTCAATGATGTTATATGAAAAGGGGGTTTGTCAAGAGGGGGGCTGAACGAGTAAGATAAGGGTGTGAAAAATTTTGCAGAGGTACTTCGAGAGGAAGTGTAATATATGAAACAAAAAGTTTTAATTGTTGGTGCAGGTGAAGGTGGTAGTACACTGCTGAATCTGTTACAAAGTTCAAATATATTTCAAATTATAGGAATTATTGATATAAATCCGATAGCAAAGGGATTACAAATGGCTAAGGAATATGGGGTTACAATTGGAGAGAGTGTAACGCCGTTTCTTTCTATGCATATTGATGTAATGTTTGATATGACGGGTGACGATGATTTACATAAAGATTTAATAAAGAAAAAGCATAAAGATACTCTTCTTATACCAGGTGATATTGCGAAAATTGTTACGAGATTAGCACATGAGAAGGAAGGTTTAATTGGAAAGTTAGAAGAACAGACGCAGCAAGGGGATTTAATTTTAAATTCTACGCATGACGGTATGATTGTGATTGATCGAGAGGGACAAGTACGCCTATTTAATAAAAGTGCAGAGCGTATTATCGGATATAAAAAAGAAGATGCGGTAGGGAAATATATTTTAGAAGTTATTCCGACTAGTAAGTTGCTTCGTATTATACGTACGAAACAAATAGAAGTAAATTATGAACTGACATTAGAAAATGAAAAGAAAATTATTACAACCCGTATTCCAATATTAAAAGAGGGAGGAGAGGTACAAGGAGCATTTGCGATTTTTAAAGATATAACAGAGGTTGTAGATCTTGCGGAAGAAGTTACAGATTTAAAGGAGATTCAAACGTTACTTGAGGCGATTATCAACTCGTCTGAGGAAGCAATTTCGGTCGTGGATGAAAAGGGAAGAGGATTAGTAATTAACCCTGCCTATACGAAATTAACAGGTTTAACAGAAGAGGACATTATTGGGAAACCGGCTACAACTGATATTGTAGAAGGTGAAAGTATGCATATGAAAGTACTTCGAACGCGTAGGGCGGTACGCGGAATACATATGAAGATTGGACAAAAGAAGCGTGATGTAATTGTAAACGTAGCGCCAGTTATAGTGGATGGGATATTGAAAGGAAGCGTTGGTGTAATTCGTGACGTATCAGAAATTCAAAAGTTAACAAATGAATTGAATAGAGCGAGGCAAATTATTCGAACGTTAGAAGCGAAATATTCATTTGATGACATTGTCGGAAATTCAGATGAAACAACGGCCGCTATTGAACAGGCGAAACTTGGAGCGAATACACCAGCAACAGTATTACTACGCGGAGAATCTGGAACGGGTAAAGAATTGTTTGCACATGCAATTCATAATGGAAGTAATCGAAAATATAATAAATTCGTCCGGGTAAACTGTGCTGCTATTTCCGAGACTTTATTAGAAAGTGAATTATTCGGTTATGAGGAAGGTGCATTCTCAGGAGCAAAAAGAGGCGGAAAACGAGGTTTTTTTGAGGAAGCGAATAACGGTAGTATCTTTTTAGATGAAATAGGAGAATTGTCTGCAAATACGCAAGCGAAACTCCTTCGCGTGTTGCAAGAAAAAGAAATTGTAAAAGTTGGTGGAACGAAAGCGATACCTATAAATGTCCGGGTAATTGCAGCGACACATGTGAATTTAGAAAAGGGCATTCTAGAAGGAGAGTTTAGAGAGGATTTATATTATCGATTAAATAAAATTCCAATTCACATTCCGTCTCTTCGTCAGCGAAAAGGAGATATACCGGCAATTGCAGACAGATTGATTCAAAAAATTAACCAAGATTATGGCCGGAATGTAGAGGGGCTCACTGATTCGGCTATTTCATATTTACAATCATATGAATGGCCAGGAAATGTGAGGGAGCTTGAAAACATTTTAGGACGAGCTATTATCTTTATGAATTATAATGAAATATATATTGATGTCCATCATTTACCACCTTTACATACAGAAGAGCAGACTGAGGTAAAACAAAATAACTTATTACCTGAATTAGAAGAAAAGCCACTTGAACAATTAGTGACAGAGTTTGAAGGGCATATCATTCATGAATGTTTAGAGAGGTTTGATGGAAATAAAACAAAAACTGCAAGAGCATTAGGAATTTCGGTTCGAAATTTATATTACAAGCTAGAAAAGTATGAGTGTGCAAAAAATAGCATGCAATAAATTGCGTACCGTGCAATTTATTGCATGGTATACAAAATGCGACAAAACAAGACAGAATGTTTTGTTATTTTCCAAAGTATTGATTTTACTGCATTTTGAATGCGTTTTCATTATTGGTAAGACCACTTTTAAAAGTTGGCACGGTATTTGCTTTATAAATAGACGAGGGACGACGGAAAGGGTTGATTACAAAATATGAAGTTAGAACACTTAATTGATCAAGCAGCAGGACAGCCTAAAAAAACTGTGGCTGTAGCAGTAGCTGAAGATCATGAAGTAATTGAAGCTGTAGCGAAAGCAATTAAATTACAGCTAGCTCAATTTCGTCTATATGGAAATCAAGAAAAAATAATGGGGATGCTACAAGAACAAGGTTTACAAACTTCAGAACACATTGAAGTGATTGCAGCAGCGTCAAGTGCTGAGGCTGCAGAACTTTCTGTTAAAGCTGTAAGAAATGGCGAAGCAGATGTGCTTATGAAGGGAAACATCCCAACAGCAAATATTTTGAAAGCTGTATTAAATAAAGAGTGGGGACTTCGTAAAGGTAGCACACTTTCACACGTTGCAGCATTTGAAGTTCCAAATTACGATCGTCTTATCTTTGTTACAGATGCAGCGATGAACATTGCACCTGATGTAACACAAAAAGCTGCTATTATACAGAATACTGTAGAAGTTGCCCAGGCAATAGGAATGGATTTGCCAAAGGTAGCACCAATTGCAGCGGTAGAGGTTGTTAATCCTGCGATGCAAGCGACAATTGATGCAGCGATGTTAACTCAAATGAATCGCCGCGGACAAATTAAAAATTGTGTCGTTGATGGACCACTTGCTTTAGATAATGCAGTATCACAAATTGCAGCAGAACATAAAGGCATAGTAAGTGATGTAGCAGGTAAGGCAGACATTTTACTCGTCCCAACGATTGAAGCTGGAAATGTGCTATACAAATCACTCGTATACTTTGCGGATGCAAAAGTAGGAGCTATGATTGCTGGCGCAAAAGCACCGATTGTTTTAACATCTCGTGCTGATTCAGCAGAAACAAAAGTATATTCATTAGCATTGGCAGTTGCGACTGCTTCAAAATAAACCAAAAAGGGTAAAACACTAGGGGGAAACGACAATGACATTAGAAATCTTCGAATACTTAGAAAAATATGATTATGAGCAAGTAGTATTTTGTCAAGATAAAGAATCTGGTTTAAAAGCAATCATCGCAATTCATGATACAACACTTGGACCAGCTCTTGGTGGAACAAGAATGTGGACATATGATTCTGAAGAAGCGGCGATTGAAGATGCATTGCGTCTTGCAAAAGGGATGACATACAAAAACGCAGCAGCGGGCTTAAACTTAGGTGGTGCGAAAACAGTAATTATCGGTGATCCACGTAAAGATAAGAGCGAAGCGATGTTCCGTGCATTAGGACGTTACATTCAAGGACTAAACGGACGTTACATTACAGCTGAAGATGTTGGTACAACAGTAGATGATATGGATATTATCCACGAAGAAACTGATTTTGTAACAGGTATTTCACCATCATTCGGTTCTTCTGGTAACCCATCTCCAGTAACTGCATACGGTGTTTACCGTGGTATGAAAGCAGCTGCGAAAGAGGCTTTCGGTACTGATAATTTAGAAGGAAAAGTAATTGCGGTTCAAGGCGTTGGTAATGTAGCATATCACCTATGCAAACATTTACATGCTGAAGGAGCAAAATTAATCGTTACAGATATTAATAAAGAAGCTGTACAACGCGCGGTAGAAGAATTCGGTGCATCAGCAGTTGAGCCAAATGAAATTTACGGTGTTGAATGTGATATTTACGCACCATGTGCATTAGGCGCAACAGTTAATGACGAAACTATCCCACAACTTAAAGCAAAAGTAATCGCAGGTTCTGCAAATAACCAATTAAAAGAAAATCGTCACGGCGACATGATTCATGAAATGGGTGTTGTATACGCACCAGACTATGTTATTAATGCTGGTGGTGTAATTAACGTAGCAGACGAATTATATGGATACAATAGAGAGCGTGCACTAAAGCGTGTTGAGTCTATTTATGACACAATTGCAAAAGTAATCGAAATTTCAAAACGCGATGGCATTGCAACTTATGTAGCAGCAGATCGTCTAGCTGAAGAGCGCATTGCAAGCTTGAAAAACTCTCGTAGCACATACTTACGCAACGGTCATGACATTATTAGCCGTCGCTAATCATTCATATATTACTTTTACAAAAGGTGTGGTTACCTCTTATGAGGTTTCCACCTCCTTTTGAATTTATTAGTGGAGGTAGCAACAGTGTCTTTAAATCGAATTCTTGTTATTAATCCGGGTAGTACATCCACAAAAATTGGTGTTTTTGATAATGAAAGACCTGTTTTAGAAGAAACTATTCGTCATGACGAAGAACAAATTGGAAAATATAAGAGAATTATCGATCAGTATGAGTTTCGCAAAGAAACGATTTTAGAAGTTCTACATTCTCACGGTATTAACATTTCAAAATTAAACGCAGTTTGTGGGCGTGGGGGATTACTTCGTCCAATCGAAGGCGGAACATACACAGTAAACGATTCGATGTTAGAAGATTTAAAAAATGGGTTTAGCGGTCATCATGCTTCAAACCTTGGAGGCATTTTAGCATATGAAATCGCTTCTGGATTAAATATTCCGGCATTCATAGTAGATCCTGTCGTTGTAGATGAAATGGAGCCGATTGCTCGTATAAGCGGTATTGCTGGTATGGAACGTAAAAGTATTTTCCATGCATTAAACCAAAAAGCGGTTGCCCGTAAAGTAGCTGAAGAATTAAATCACAAATACGAGGATTTAAATTTATTAGTTACACATATGGGTGGCGGTATTACAGTTGGTGCTCATAAAAAAGGAAAAGTTATTGATGTGAATAACGGCTTAAACGGAGAAGGACCATTTAGTCCAGAGCGTGCGGGTACAGTACCGGTAGGGCAATTAGTTGAGATGTGTTTCTCTGGTGAGTATTACCGTGACGAAATGGTTAAAAAACTTGTTGGACAAGGTGGACTTGTAAGCCTAATCGGTACAAATGATGCGATCAAAGTAGAACAAATGGTTGAAAAAGGTGATCCGGAAGCAACTCTTATTTATAAAGCAATGGCATATCAAGTTGCAAAAGAGATTGGCGGAGCTAGCGCTGTACTTCACGGGAAAATTGATGCAATCGTTTTAACTGGTGGACTTGCGTACAGTAAAATTCTTGTTGATGAAATAAAAGAACGTGTTGACTGGATTGCAGATGTTATCGTACATCCAGGAGAAGATGAATTACAAGCATTAGCAGAAGGAGCACTTCGTGTATTACGTGAAGAAGAAGCGCCGAAAGAGTATGTTGTACGAGAAAAACAAACAGTAGCTAGGGGTTGAGATAATGGCAAGAGAATATGATTTAGTCATCGTTGGCGGCGGTACTGGTGGATATGTTGCTGCTATTCGAGCGTCACAACTAGGTTTAAAAACTGCACTTGTTGAAAAAGAAAATCTTGGTGGTACTTGTTTGCACAAAGGATGTATTCCTAGTAAAGCTCTTTTACGTAGTGCGGAAGTTTACGCAACTGCTAAAAAAAGCGAAGAGTTCGGAGTTATTGCAAGTAATGTAGAACTAAACTTTGCGAAAGTGCAAGAGCGTAAAGAGAAGATTGTAACGCAACTTCATAAAGGCGTTCAACACTTAATGAAACAAGGTAAAATTGATGTGTTTGAAGGTATTGGCCGTATTCTTGGCCCATCTATTTTCTCTCCAATGCCAGGGACAATTTCAGTTGAACTTGCAAGTGGAGAAGAGAATGAAATGTTAATTCCAAAAAATGTACTTGTTGCAACAGGTTCTCGTCCGAATTCATTACCAGGTTTAGAATTAGACGGAGAGTATGTAATGTCTTCCGATCATGCCCTAAAAATGGAAACGCTTCCTAGCTCGATTATTATCGTTGGTGGCGGTGTAATCGGTATTGAGTGGGCATCTATGCTTGCTGACTTCGGTGTAGAAGTTACAGTATTAGAGTATGCGAAAACGATATTACCACTAGAAGATCAGGACGTTTCAAAAGAAATGCAACGTCTATTCAAGAAAAAAGGTATTAAAGTGGTAACTGGTGCAAAAGTATTACCAGAAACATTGGTAAAAGATAATGGAGTAACAATTCAAGCTGAACATAACGGTGAGAATAAAGAATTTAAAGCAGAAAAAATGCTTGTATCTGTAGGAAGACAAGCCAATACGCAAAATATTGGTTTAGAGAATACGGATATCGTTGTGGAAAAAGGATACATTCAAACAAATGAGTTTTATCAAACGAAAGAATCTCATATTTACGCAATCGGAGATGTAATCGGTGGCTTACAACTTGCTCACGTTGCTTCTCATGAAGGAATTGTTGCAGTAGAACATATTGCTGGTAAAGAAGTTACACCAATTGATTACTCTATGGTATCAAAATGCGTATATAGCAGTCCGGAAGTTGCTTCTGTCGGTTTAACAGAACAAGAAGCGAAAGAAAAAGGTTATAAGTTAAAAGTAGGTAAGTTCTCATTCCGTGCAATCGGAAAAGCACTTGTATACGGCGAATCAGATGGTTTCGTAAAACTTGTAGTTGATGAAGAAACAAATGACATTCTTGGTGTTCATATGATTGGACCACATGTAACAGATATGATTTCTGAAGCTGGTCTTGCAAGAGTACTTGATGCAACACCGTGGGAAGTAGCACATACAATTCATCCGCATCCATCATTATCTGAGGCGATTGGTGAAGCAGCATTAGCTGTAGATGGAAAAGCGTTACACGCATAAAAATGTGGATTTAGGAGGTTATGAAAAATGGCAGAAGTAAAAGAAAAGCGCCATGAAGAGCTTGGCTTAAGTGATGAGCAAGTATTAGAAATGTTCCGTACGATGTTACTTGCACGTAAAATCGACGAACGTATGTGGTTATTAAACCGTGCGGGTAAAATTCCATTCGTAATTTCTTGTCAAGGACAAGAGGCTGCACAAGTTGGAGCAGCATTCGCTCTTGATAGAGAGAAAGATTATGCATTACCATACTACCGTGATATGGGTGTTGTACTAGCGTTCGGTATGACAGCTAAAGAGCTTATGTTGTCTGCTTTCGCGAAAGCTGGAGATCCAAACTCTGGTGGTCGTCAAATGCCTGGTCACTTCGGTCAAAAGAAAAATCGTATTGTGACAGGATCATCTCCAGTAACAACGCAAGTACCACATGCAGTTGGTATTGCATTAGCTGGAAAAATGGAAAAGAAAGATTTAGTAACGTTCGTTACATTTGGAGAAGGTTCTTCAAACCAAGGTGACTTCCATGAAGGGGCAAACTTTGCTGGTGTACACAAACTACCTGTTATTTTCATGTGTGAAAATAATAAATACGCAATCTCTATTCCAGTTGAAAAACAATTAGCATGTAAAAACGTATCAGACCGTGCAATTGGTTACGGTATGCCTGGATATACAATAGACGGAAACGATCCGCTTGCAGTATATAAAGCTGTAAAAGAGGCAGCAGACCGCGGCCGTCGTGGTGAAGGCCCAACTTTAATTGAAACAGTATCATATCGTTTAACAGCACATTCTAGTGACGACGATGATCGTGTTTATCGTGATAAAGAAGAAGTAGAAGAAGCAAAGAAAAAAGATTCAATTATAACATTTGCAGCTTATTTAAAAGAAGCTGGCGTGTTAACTGAGGAATTTGAAAAACAAATGTTAGACGAAATTATGCATATCGTAAATGAAGCAACAGAATATGCAGAAAATGCTCCGTATGCAGCACCTGAAGATGCATTGAAGCACGTATACGCAGAATAGGGGGGAACGTTTCATGGCTGTAATGTCTTATATTGATGCTATTACATTAGCAATGCGCGAAGAAATGGAACGCGATGAGAAAGTATTTGTTTTAGGTGAAGATGTTGGTAAAAAAGGTGGCGTATTTAAAGCGACACACGGATTATATGATCAATTTGGTGAAGATCGTGCGCTTGATGCACCGCTTGCAGAATCTGCAATTGCTGGGGTAGCAATTGGTGCGGCAATGTATGGTATGCGTCCAATCGCTGAAATGCAGTTTGCTGATTTCATCATGCCAGCAGTAAACCAAATTGTTTCTGAGGCAGCAAAAATTCGTTATCGTTCTAATAACGATTGGACTTGTCCAGTTACAATTCGTGCGCCATTTGGCGGCGGTGTTCACGGTGCATTGTATCATTCACAATCTGTGGAAGCGATGTTTGCGAACCAACCAGGTTTAAAAATTGTTATTCCTTCTACACCATATGATGCAAAAGGTTTATTAAAAGCAGCAATTCGTGATGAAGATCCAGTATTATTCTTTGAGCATAAGCGTGCATATCGCTTAATTAAAGGTGAAGTGCCAGAGGATGATTACGTATTACCAATCGGAAAAGCAGATGTAAAACGCGAAGGTGATGATATTACTGTTATCACTTACGGATTATGTGTTCATTTTGCTCTTCAAGCAGCTGAAAAGTTAGCGCAAGATGGCATCTCTGCACATGTTCTTGATTTACGTACTGTATATCCATTAGATAAAGAAGCAATCATTGAAGCAGCTTCTAAAACAGGTAAAGTTCTTCTTGTAACAGAAGACAATAAAGAAGGAAGTATTATAAGTGAAGTGGCAGCAATTATTGCTGAAAACTGTCTGTTTGATTTAGATGCGCCAATCGCACGTCTTGCAGGTCCAGACGTTCCAGCAATGCCATATGCACCAACAATGGAAAAATTCTTTATGGTAAATCCAGATAAAGTTGAAAAAGCAATGCGTGAACTTGCGGAATTTTAATCGGGGGGACTATACATGGCTGTAGAAAATATCACAATGCCTCAGCTCGGGGAGAGCGTTACAGAGGGTACAATTAGTAAATGGCTCGTTAATGTTGGCGATCACGTAAACAAGTATGATCCGCTTGCAGAAGTAATGACTGATAAAGTAAATGCTGAAGTACCATCTTCTTTCACTGGTATTGTGAAAGAATTAATTGCTGGTGAAGGTGAGACGTTAGCTGTAGGTGAAGTAGTTTGTGTTATTCAAGTAGAAGGCGCAGATGAAGTAGCAGCGACAGCTGTTGAGGAAAAAACAAAAGAAGAACCAAAGGCAGAAGTAGCTACGCCTGAAAAAGCACCGAAAGCAAAACAACCAACTGATGGAAAACCACGTTTTTCACCAGCTGTTTTAAAACTTGCAGGTGAGCATAATGTTGATTTAGATTTAGTAGAAGGTACGGGAGCAAATGGCCGTATCACTCGTAAAGATATTTTAAAGCTAGTGGAATCTGGAAATATTCCGCAAGCAGGTGCGAAGAAAGAGGAAGCGGTAGCAGCAGTAGTAGAAGCGCGTCCAGAAGCACCAAAAGCAGCGCCAGTAGCACAAAAAGTAGAAGCTGCTAAACCAGTTTCTGTACCAACAATGCCTGGCGATATCGAAATTCCAGTAACAGGTGTGCGTAAAGCAATTGCAGCGAACATGTTACGTAGTAAACACGAAGCGCCACATGCTTGGATGATGATTGAAGTAGATGTGACAAACCTTGTGTCATACCGTAATTCAATTAAAGGTGATTTCAAAAAGCGCGAAGGTTTTAATTTAACGTTCTTTGCTTTCTTCGTAAAAGCAGTAGCGCAAGCGTTAAAAGAGTATCCTCAAATCAATTCAATGTGGGCTGGCGATAAGATCGTTCAGAAGAAAGATATTAACCTTTCTATCGCTGTTGCAACAGAGGACGAACTATTTGTACCAGTAATTAAACACGCGGATGAGAAGACGATTAAAGGTATCGCTCGTGAAATTACAGAGCTTGCAGGAAAAGTACGTACGAAATCGTTAAAAGCGGACGAAATGCAAGGTGGAACATTTACAATTAATAACACAGGATCATTTGGTTCTGTTCAATCTATGGGTATTATTAATTACCCTCAAGCAGCTATTTTACAAGTTGAATCAATTGTAAAACGCCCAGTAATTATGGATAACGGTATGTTCGGTGCTCGTGACATGGTTAACTTATGTTTATCACTTGATCACCGTGTACTAGATGGCTTAATTTGTGGTAAGTTCTTAGGACGTGTAAAAGAAATTTTAGAAAATACGTCAGAAAATAATACATCTGTATATTAATAAAAAGCTCGCTTATGCGAGCTTTTTATCATCTTATTTCTTCATCTACAACCTACTATATGTATAATATCTTTCCCAGTAATCTTACAATGAACGATTATGTATTAGGAATTTATGAAAATACATTGCTGATATATGGTATATGGATATAAAATAAGAAAAGAATAATTTTTTTGGCAAATCTTACTGACGAAACTGTAGTATAATATATTGTATTGTATGAAAAAGAGAGTTATTCTATATAAGTGTTTTATAGATAATGTGTAATCAGTCGTCAAAACATGAAGAATGTTGACTCCTGGTTTTTTATTTTGCTGTAACAATGTTTCAGGAGGATGTCATGAAAAGAAGTACCGAGTTTCTAAAAAGTTTAGATGTAAAATTAATATTAATTTTGTTAGCATTATGTGTTACGAGTATAGCTGCTATATATAGCAGTCAGCAAACTGGCCAGTATGGAGAGGCAAACTTTGCGATGAAACAGGGTTTGAACTACATAATTGGAGTTGTATTGTTATTGCTTGTTGCAAGCATCGACTTAGATCAATTACAAAAATTGTCTTGGCCACTTTATATCGTCGGATTTGGTTCACTTATTCTTTTGAAAATACTACCGGTTTCCACTTTCACACCTGAAAAATTAGGTGCAAAAAGATGGTTTGTATTTCCGTTAGTTGGACAAATTCAACCATCTGAGTTTTTCAAAATTTCATTGCTTCTCGTAGTAGCAAGTATAGCAGTGAAACATAATGCACAGTATATGGCAAGGACATTCCAAACGGATTTACAATTAGTAGGTAAAATTGTGTTAGTATCCCTTCCGCCTATGGCTGTTGTATATAGCCAACCGGATACAGGGATGGTGTTCTTATATGCTGCTGCAATTGCATGTATTTTATTTATGTCAGGTATTCAGAAGAAATTGATAGCGTTATGTACAGTTATTCCAGTCACCATATTATCTGCGTTAATATTTATTTACGTAAGGTATGAGGATTTCTTCTTTAATAAGTTAGTTACGTTACTAAAACCTCACCAACAATCACGTATTTTAGGTTGGTTAGATCCATTTGAACATACAGATCAAGGTTATCAAACACAGCAATCGATTTTAGCTGTAGGTAGTGGCGGTATGGAAGGGAAAGGGTTTGGCGAAGGAAACGTCTATATCCCTGAGAAGCATACTGACTTTATTTTTGCTACAATTGCCGAAGAAGGTGGATTTATCGTAGCAGCGTTAGTTGTATTCTTATTCCTATTACTACTATATCGAACAATTATTATCGGTTATTCTGCTGATAATTTATTCGGTACATTATTATGTGCTGGATCAATTGGGATATTAACAGTTCAAATATTCCAAAACATCGGTATGATCGTTGGATTAATGCCTGTAAAAGGGATTGCATTACCGTTCTTATCATATGGAGGAAGTTCCTTGTTCTCGAATATGATTATGATGGGTCTCATATTATCCGTACGAAAAACGTATAAAAAGTATATGTTTTCCGTCAAGTAAGAAAAGCTGATTCGTTTAAAAACGAATCAGCTTTTTTACATATATGCTCTTAAACGTTGCAAACTAAAACAAAGTAGCAGTTTGAGACGGGTAGGGAGTGCAAAGTGATGCATATGCATATTTTTGAAGGGGCACGGCATCTTTCTAATAGTGAATGGGTTATTCGGGCTATCATAGCATACATATTTTTAATATTAGTTGCGAAAGCGATGGGGCAAAGGTCCATCGCGCAACTTCGTTTTTTAGATGTTGTATTAGTGTTATTGCTTGGTGGGAATATTTCTAACGCATTATCTGATGAAAAAGTGGGATTACTCGGCTCGATGATTACAACGTTCATACTCGTTGTACTTCACATTATAAGTTCAGTCTTAATGTTGAAATGGGATAGATGGAGACGCTTTTTAGAGCCAGCACCTATTATTCTTATACACAATGGTTCCATTGATTTTAGCAATTTGAAAAAAGCGAGAATTACGGTGGAATATTTATTTTCGGAACTTCGCATGCGAAATGTGAGTGATATTCAAACGATTAAATTAGCATTATGGGAAGCGAATGGTGTTGTTTCTATATTTCGGTATCCAGAATATGAAGCAGTTTCACGGCTTGATCTGAAAGTGGCAGGAAAAAAATCTCAAGTTTCTTTTATATTAGTAAAGGATGGGAGCATTCAGCAAGATGTTCTTGCTTTATTAGGAAAAACAGAAGAGTGGGCGAGAGAATTTCTAGAGAAGAGTACAGAAGTCGAATCCATTATGTTAGCTACAGTAGATGAAGCTCATAAAATAAATATTTTGTTAAAAAAATGAAAAATATACGCATTTTGTCGTTTCATACATATGATACAATAGTGTGGACAACGAAAAAGGAGGGATACGATGGGATATGTAGAGGAGTTACGAAAAGTAGTTGGTCATCGCCCTTTAATTTTAGTTGGTGCTGTTGTACTCGTTATAAATGAACATGGATATGTATTATTACAGCAAAGAACAGAGCCTTACGGAAAATGGGGATTGCCTGGCGGATTAATGGAGCTTGGCGAATCACCAAAAGAAACAGCTTGCCGTGAAGTATATGAAGAGACAGGAATAGAAGTGAAGAACTTGCGATTAATTAATGTATTTTCTGGAGCGAACTATTTTACAAAACTAGCAAATGGTGATGAATTTCAATCTGTAACGACAGCTTATTATACAGAAGAATATGAAGGGGAGTTTGTTATGAACAAAGAAGAAGCGGTTCAGCTTACATTCTTCCCACTAACAGAACTACCTGATTATATTGTAGGATCGCATAAAAAAATGATTGATGAATATATGAAGATTATGGAAAAAAAGATATAATAATAGTGAAAGAAATACAAAAACACAGCTCTGGTTGGTAGTCCAGACGCATAATTTTATGTCAGTAACCTTCCCCTCCGGGATGTCCCGTATTTCTAATTTTTTTAAGGAGGGGCTGTCAATGGAGTTGACAGTATATCACGATGGTCAATTTTTCGTAGGAATTATTACGCATAAAGAAAAAGGAAAATTGTATGGAGCAAGGTATATTTTTGGAATGGAACCTTCAGATGAAGAAGTACTTATATTTGTGAATGGTCCAATGTTAGCGTATTTCCAGCATGTTGCAAAATGTGGTGTGGAAGTGGAAGAAAAACAGCGTCCAAAAAATATAAAACGTATCATACGACAAGCGGCAAAAGAAGTAAATGTAAAACGTTTTACTAAGGCACAAGAAGCGATTAGTTTATCTTATGAATTGTATAAACAAGAAAAGAAAGTGCAGTCTAAAGAGAAGCGAGAAGCTGAAAAACAAAGAAGACGTTTAATTAAAGCACAAAAAGCAAAGCAAAAGCATCGTGGCCATTAAAAAAAGGTGTTAGAGCAAGAGCTCTAACACCTTTTCTATACCCAAATACAAGTAAACTTACTTGTATTTCATAAACATTAACTGGTAAGATACAAATAGATAGTTTTAGAGGAGGGAAAAGATTGATTAATTTTAACTTTTTTATGAATGATGTTGTCCGCCAAGCACGTGAAGAGATTGTCTCTGCTGGATATACAGAATTGACGACGCCGGAAGCAGTAGAAGAAGCGTTTAAAAGAAATGGAACAACACTTGTAATGGTAAACTCTGTATGTGGTTGTGCAGGTGGTATTGCTCGTCCTGCTGCTGCGCATTCCGTGCATTATGATAAACGTCCTAACCATCTTGTAACGGTGTTTGCAGGTCAAGATAAAGAAGCAACAGCAACAGCTCGTGAATATTTCGAAGGATATCCACCTTCTTCTCCATCATTCGCTTTATTAAAAGATGGAAAAATTGTAACGATGGTAGAACGTCATGAAATTGAAGGTCATGAACCAATGCAAGTTATTGCAAAACTACAATCTTATTTCGAAGAGAATTGTGAAGAACTATAAATATAAGCGAAAAGGCGGTACGTCCACAATGAAGTGGATGTACCGCCTTTTTTTATTTAGTATTAAAATTTATGGGACATGCATGGTTTTGTTGTTTTATACATTATTTTATACATTATTTTATACATTATTTTATACATTATAAATGGCATTAATATTGTTATTTTATTTATTTTTATTTTATATATTGCATAAAAATAAAAGTGCTGATACAATACAAACATCGAATAAATATTCTATTAAACTTTTAAATATACATTATTAGGGGGAAGAAAGATGAAGAAGTTATTATCAATATCGTTTGCACTTATTTTAATTGTAAGTATGTTCAGTGCTTGTAGTAATGGGGAAGAAAAGGCTACTGGAAAAAATAAGAAAGTACTGGTTATGGGGACTTCAGCAGATTATAAACCATATGAATACGTAGAAGCCTCAAAAAGTGATGAAATTATCGGCTTTGATGTTGATGTTGCTAAATATATCGGAAAAGAACTTGGTTATGAAGTGAAAGTGAAAGATATGGATTTTGGTGGTTTATTAGCATCCCTTAGCTCAGGAAAAGTTGATTTCGTAATGGCAGGTATGACGCCAACGTCAGAGCGTAAAAATAATGTTGATTTCACAGATATATATTTTGTTGCGAAAAACATGGTCGTTTCTAAAAAGGATTCTAATATTCAATCTGTAGAGGATTTAAAAGGGAAAAAAGTAGGGGTACAAACAGGATCTATCCAAGAAGAGAAAGCAGCAGAATTTAAAAAACAAGTAGATTTCAAAGTTGAGGGACGTGACCGTATACCAGAAATCGTACAAGAAATTAAAGCTGGTCGTTTTGACGCTGCAATTATAGAAGACACAGTTGCTAAAAATTATTTAGAAAAAATGAAAGAATTACAAGGAATTGAAATTAAAGAAGCACCAGAAGAAGTAGGAGCAGCAATTGCCCTTCCGAAAAACAGTGATAAAACAGCAGAATTTAATAAAGTAATTAAAAAAATGCAAGAAAATGGAGAAATGGATAAATTAGTGAAGAAATGGTTTGGCAGCGAGAAGTAAGCTGCCTTTCACTTTTCTGTGAGGGGAATGAAAAGAATGAACTTAGATTTTTCGGCGATTACGCCTTCGATACCATATATACTAAAAGGCCTAGAAGTTACTTTGAAAATTGTAGCAGTATCAGCGTTAGTTGGGTTTATTTTAGGAACGTTATTAGCACTTTGCAAAATTGCTAGAATACGAGCATTAAATATAGCGGCAGATTTTTATACATCAATTTTCCGTGGTACACCACTTGTATTGCAATTAATGATTATTTATTTCGGTGTCCCGCAAATAATTGGTTATGAAATACCAGCATTCGTAGCAGCTGTATTAGCATTTAGCTTAAATTCAGGTGCATATATGTCAGAGGTAATTCGTGCCGGCATTCAAGCGGTTGATAAAGGACAAACAGAAGCAGCGATGGCTTTAGGGATTCCTTACGGGAAAATGATGCGAAATATCATTTTCCCTCAAGCATTAAAAAATATATTACCAGCGCTTGTGAACGAGTTTGCGACACTTACGAAAGAATCGGCTGTAGTAACAGTAATAGGAGCGACCGATTTAATGCGCCGTGCTTACATTGTAGGCGGTGAGACGTTTAAATATCTTGAACCATTACTTTTTGTTGGACTAATTTATTATATGCTAGTCATTATTCTTACATTAGTCGGGAAGGCAATTGAAGGGAGAATGAAGAAAAGTGATTAAAATTGAAAACCTTCATAAATCATTTGGAAAAAACGAAGTATTAAAAGGGATTACAACAACGATTGAAAAAGGGGAAGTAGTAGCAATTATTGGACCGTCTGGATCAGGGAAATCAACATTTTTACGTTGTATGAATGTGCTAGAAGCACCGACAAATGGTCACATTTGGATTGGAACGGAAGAAGTAACGAATCCGAAAACGAATATTATGCACGTTCGTGAAAATGTCGGAATGGTATTTCAGCATTTTCACCTATTTCCTCATATGACTGTATTAGAAAATATTACGTATGCTCCTATCAATGTAAAAGGAGTAACGAAACAAGAAGCTGACAAGAAAGCCGAGAAACTTTTAGAAAAGGTCGGTTTATTAAATAAAAAAGATACGTATCCCAATCGTCTTTCTGGAGGACAAAAGCAACGTGTAGCAATTGCGAGAGCGTTAGCGATGGAACCAGAAGTTATGTTATTTGATGAACCAACATCAGCACTAGATCCAGAGATGGTAAAAGAAGTGTTAGAAGTTATGAAATCATTAGTTACGACAGGAATGACAATGGTGATTGTTACACATGAAATGGGATTTGCAAAAGAAGTAGCAGATCGTGTTCTCTTTTTAGATGGTGGAAAGCTTGTAGAAGATAGTGCGCCAGCAGAATTTTTTGTAGCACCGAAAAGTGAACGTGCGCAACAATTTTTACAAAAAATATTGTAATATGTAAAGGTTGCGTGAATAATAAGAAGAAAAGGATGACATTGTGTCATCCTTTTTTTATACTAACTGTAAATACGTTTATACATATAGGAGCAGTGCTATGTTCAAAATTGGATACCGTACAGTAAAAACAGCAATAGGGACAGGCGCAGCAGTTTTTATTGCGCAGTTATTAGGATTAGAATTTTATAGTTCAGCGGGCATTTTAGTTATATTATGTGTACAAAATACGAAACGTAAATCACTTCAAGTGTCGTTACATCGTTTTTTAGCTTGTGTATTATCAATGGTATTCGCTTTTTGTATTTTTGAAACAATTGGATATACACCACTTGCAATTAGTATATTATTACTTACATTTATTCCGACTGCAGTTATGCTTAAAATTCAAGAAGGTATTGTCACAAGTTCAGTTATTGTGATGCATCTATATTCATTGAAACAAATTACATGGCTTATTGTTGGGAATGAAATTGCGATATTAACGATAGGAATTAGCGTGGCTTTATTAGTGAATATGTATATGCCAAGTAGTGAAAATAAGTTAAAAGAGTATCAGGATACAATAGAAAGTAATTTTAAAACAATTTTGTTTGAAATGGTCGTGTATTTACGAAACAGAGAAAGTAGCTGGAGCGGGGCAGAACTTATTGAAACTGAAAATATGCTAAATGAAGCAAGGGATTTATCGTTTAAGAAACTTGAGAATGCATTTATGCGAGAAGATGGCTATTATTATCGTTATTTTAATATGCGCATGCAACAATTCGAAATTTTAGAACGGATGATACCATTAGCAGCTTCTTTATCATGGACATATGAACAAGCTGATATGATTGCGGATGTGGTTGAAAACATTGGAAATGCTATTAGCCCTGAGAGTACTGGGGTTATTTCCTTAAGACAGCTTCAAGAAATGAGAGAATTATTTAGAGACATGCCATTGCCCGTTACACGTGAAGAATTTGAGATACGTGCGAAGCTTGTTCAACTTGTGTATGAAATGGAACAATATTTACTCATTAAAAGCCGTTTTAAGGGAAAGGATAATATAAAAGAACTTATATAGAAGGTAGGAATTATTATGCCGTATCTTCTCTCTTTCATATTATGTCTTTCTTTATCGCCTATTTGGCCTCTTGGTGACAATCCACGTGCTGGAGATCCTTTTATTATTGTAAATAAAGCGACGAATAAACTAGCTTATATTGACGATGGAAAGATTCAAAAGGTTTTTCCAGTAGCGACAGGGAAAACAAATGAATTAACTCCAGAGGGAACTTTTGATGTTGTAATGAAAGCAAAGGATCCGTATTATATTGCGAAGGATATTCCAGGTGGGTCACCGAAAAATCCACTTGGGTCAAGGTGGATTGGATTTAATGCAAGAGGAACTGATGGAAGTAAATATGGAATACATGGAACAAACCAACCTAGTTCAATTGGAAAGTATATTTCACAAGGATGTATAAGAATGAAGAAAAACGATGTGGAATATTTATTTGACCGCATTCCAATTGGAACGAAAGTATGGATTGTGAAGTCGAAAAAATCATTTCAGCAATTGGCAAAACAAAAAGGAGCCATTGCATATGAAAAAGCCAACGAAAAGGTTGGCTTTTTCTACTGTAATAAGTTGTCTTGACATGTGTACATAACCATGAGTTAATGAGAGTATAGAAAGATAAAGTGAAACTTTAATCAGTGGGATGTTCTTTACCCGCGGATTATCAGCCCTCACCAATCGGGATAAAAAATTAGATAAAGGGGTTGCTCATATGTACTTGAATCCAAAAATTTCGTATATGCAATTTTTTATGGGATTTCTATTTGTTATTACATTCATATTGGCAACTTTTAATATATGTTCTTATCTTGTAGCAATTGTATGTATGGCATTACTCAATCTTACATTTGTTATTGGAGCATTTCAGCAGAAACAATATACAAGTTTTATAACAGCACTTGTAATGTCATTTTCCTTTAGTATTGTAGCGATTGTGCTTTATATAAAATAAACCATCTCGATATCGAGATGGTTTATTTTATTATGTTATGTGTAAAAAGTAAAAAAAGGACGAATACATCGTCCTTTTTACCAAAACATACTTGCGCCAGCAAGTAATGTTGTTACAAGCATAGAAATTAGCATTACATAAATCATAACTTTTTGAGCTTTTTTATGCATCGTTAAACCTCCTTGCAAATCAGTACAATATCATTGTAACGAGAAATGATATTGTGGACAAGGGGAGAGAAGTGACAAAATTCGAGAAGTGCATGTAAAGTATAACAGGAAATTTGTATGTATGTAGAGAATATATAATTAATGATAGAGTATAAGTTTTTTGTTATGCAAGCTGAAGAATGGAGATACGATGATGAAAATATATGAAACAAATCGTTTACATTTAAGGGAAATTGATGAGTCGTATGCTGAAAAAGTTCTTCAATATTACGACAGGAATCGTGAATTTTTAAAAGCTTGGGAAGAGTATAGACCGGATGATTTTTTTACGTTAGATTATCAGAAGAAAAAGTTACAAAAGGATAGAAAAGAGTTTGCAGAAGGTAAAATCATCAGGCTTTGGATTTTTAAAAAGGGTGATGATACGAAAATAATTGGATGTATTTCATTTAATTTAATTGTTCGCGGAATTTATCAATCTTGTGTACTCGGCTATAAATTAGATAAGGCAGAGTTAAACAAAGGTTATACGACAGAAGCGCTTAGAAAAGCGATTCAAGTTGCTTTTGAGGAATTTCAGTTACATCGTATAGAAGCACCGATTATGCCACGAAATTTAGCATCTATACAAGTCGTGACGAAGATAGGATTTCAATATGAGGGCGTGTCTAGGAAAATGTTAATGGTAAATGGAGTATGGGAAGATCATATGCGCTGGGTATTGTTAAATGAGTAATAGAAAGCAGATGGTTATCTAGACATATAAACCGTCTGTTTTTTGTCTTGTATTTCGAAACTTTTGCGAAATTCTGTTATAATTAATAGTGTTACATACATAATGGTAGTGCAGGAGGCGCAGTCTTATGATTAATCAAGAACGTTTAGTAAATGAATTTATGGAATTAGTACAAGTAGATTCTGAAACGAAATTTGAAGCAGAAATTTGCAAAGTATTAACAAAGAAGTTTACAGATTTAGGTGTAGAAGTATTTGAAGATGACACAATGGCTGTTACTGGGCATGGTGCAGGTAATTTAATTTGTACATTACCAGCAACAAAAGATGGCGTTGATACAATTTACTTTACTTCTCATATGGATACAGTAGTTCCTGGTAATGGAATTAAGCCTTCTATTAAAGATGGATATATCGTATCAGATGGTACTACGATTTTAGGTGCGGATGATAAAGCAGGATTAGCATCCATGTTCGAAGCAATCCGTGTTTTAAAAGAGAAAAATATCCCTCATGGTACAATTGAATTTATTATTACAGTTGGAGAAGAATCTGGTCTTGTTGGTGCAAAAGCATTAGATCGTGAGCGCATTACAGCGAAATACGGTTATGCATTAGATAGCGATGGAAAAGTTGGTGAAATCGTTGTTGCAGCTCCAACACAAGCGAAAGTGAATGCGATTATTCGTGGGAAAACAGCTCATGCTGGTGTAGCACCAGAAAAAGGTGTATCTGCAATTACTATCGCAGCGAGAGCAATTGCGAAGATGCCACTTGGTCGTATTGATTCTGAAACAACTGCAAATATTGGACGTTTTGAAGGTGGTACACAAACAAATATCGTTTGCGATCATGTACAAATCTTTGCAGAAGCGCGTTCTTTAATCAATGAAAAAATGGAAGCACAAGTTGCAAAAATGAAAGAAGCATTTGAAACAACTGCAAAAGAAATGGGTGGTCATGCAGACGTTGAAGTAAACGTTATGTACCCAGGATTTAAATTCGCTGAGGGCGATCACGTTGTAGAAGTTGCAAAACGTGCAGCTGAAAAAATTGGTCGTACACCTTCTCTTCACCAAAGTGGTGGCGGAAGTGATGCAAATGTAATTGCAGGACACGGTATTCCAACAGTTAACTTAGCGGTTGGTTATGAAGAAATTCATACAACAAACGAAAAGATTCCTGTTGAAGAATTAGCAAAAACAGCAGAATTAGTTATAGCAATTATTGAAGAAGTAGCGAAGTAATGTAATAGAAAAAGCGTGTAAATCACAATTGATTTACACGCTTTTTATTTTGATTCGATTACTTTTACAAGCCGGATCAGCCAATACAAGAAAATCCATGGCAATATATAAGTTGTTGCTATATGTACTAGACGAGGGAAGAATCCAAATGTATTAAAGTTGAAAATAGGAAGTAGTAAATAATTAATGGCTATGATTAATATAATCACAAGGAACGTATAGTTGAGTTTATTAGTTGACTTCATCACAATCACCCCTTTTTACAATTATATCTATTTTATGTAAATTATATCGAATATATAAAGGGAAAAGAACAAGTAATTATTATAACTATTATGCAAAATTTGATATAATGAAAGAACGAACGTTCTGATTAGGGAGTGAGTACTATGCGAGAAATGTATCCGAAAAATGGTCGTGTTATTTTGCATGTAGATATGAATTGTTTTTTCGCATCTGTTGAAATTGCTCATGACCCATCATTACAAGGGAAGCCGTTAGCAGTTGCTGGAAATGAAAAAGAAAGAAAAGGAATTATTATAACATGTAGTTATGAGGCAAGAGACTATGGAATACGTACAACGATGCCTCTTTGGGAAGCAAAAAGGTTATGCCCGCAATTAGTTGTAATGCGTCCTAATTTTACATTATATCGTGAAGCTTCATTTCAAATGTTTCAAATTCTTTCCCGTTTTACGGAAAAAATACAACCAGTCTCTATAGACGAGGGGTATTTAGATATTACAGATTGCTACGCACTCGGTTCACCTCTTGAAATAGCAAAGATGATTCAGCAGGCGTTATTAACAGAGTTACAGCTTCCGTGTAGCATCGGAATTGCTCCTAACCTTTTCCTAGCAAAAACAGCTTCTGATATGAAAAAGCCTCTCGGTATTACCGTGCTTCGAAAACGAGATATTCCAGAAATGATTTGGCCACTTCCAGTTGAAGCGATGCATGGAATTGGAGAAAAAACAGCTGAAAAATTAAATGATATTCATATACAAACAATTGAGCAGTTAGCAAAAGGAAACGAACATATCATTCGCGCTAAAATTGGAAAGCATGGCGTTGATTTACAACAGCGGGCAAAAGGTATGGATAATAGGGAAGTTGACCCGAGTCAAATGGGACAACATAAAAGTGTCGGTAATTCGATGACTTTTTCAAAGGATATGGATGAAGAGAAAGAATTACTTGATATGTTAGAACGGCTATCAAAATCAGTGAGTAAAAGATTACAAAAGCGAACTCTTGTCAGCTATAATATTCAAATTATGATTAAATATCATGATAGGCGGACAGTAACGCGGAGTAAGCAATTGAAAAATGCGATTTGGGAAGAACGAGATATTTTTCAGGCAGCATCTCGTTTATGGAAGCAACATTGGGACGGTGATTCCGTTCGTTTACTAGGTGTTACAGCTACTGAAATAGAGTGGAAGACAGAATCGGTGAAACAATTAGATTTGTTTTCATTTGAAGAAGATGCGAAAGAAGAGCCGCTACTTGCTGTCATCGATCAAATTAATGATAAGTATGGAATGCCAATTTTACAACGAGGTAGTCAATTATTACGTAAGCAAGAAAAGTCTTTTCAGCAAAAATTAGAAAATAAGTTTATGTAGAAGGTGTCATGACGTAGTAAATATCATGACACCTTTTATTTTTACAATTAACTATGAAATTTTTTACTGTAAAGTTTTTATAGAAAATAAATTGTTTCTTTTGCACTACAAGCAAAGGAATTATTAAATAAATTAAGTGAAAGGATAAATTTAGATGAGTTTGATAGAAGTATGTATAAAGATCTTGGGGCGGAATATGACGATTTGCTAAATAAGTATAAATAAAAAAGCACTGTAACCAGTGCTTTTTTATGATAGATTAAGAGATTGTAACATTTTCAAAAATAACAATTTCTGAACTGTTTGTTGTTGAAACGCGTTGTGCGTAATATGTTAAAGCTGAAGAAATATATGTTGGTAATGAATCATTTGTATGTGTTGTTGTATATTCATGGATTAATTCTTTCAAAGTCGTCCATTCTAATTGTGCTGGGTGATCAGACACGAAAGAACTTACCCAGCGATCAAATGAAGATGAAAAATCAGTTTGTAAACGAAATGCTTCTTTCATAATAAAACGCTCCCTTAAAATGTAGTATAATCATTTTAACATAAAACACGAACGATTACTAAGTTTTTTGAGTATAACGTTCGTGATATATAGTTGTCTAGATGATTGGTTATGTAAATTCGATTTGCCATTTGAAATAACATTCCGTAAGATGAAAGGTAGATTATATAAAGAGCTGGAGGAAAGAAAGTGGAATTTGTATTTTTAGGAACTGGTGCAGGTGTTCCTTCGAAAGGAAGGAACGTTTCGGCAATTGCTTTGCAATTGTTAGAAGAACGAGGACAGACTTGGTTATTTGATTGTGGCGAGGCGACGCAACATCAAATATTACATACATCAGTACGCCCACGCCGCATTGAAAAAATATTTATTACGCATTTACATGGTGATCATATTTTTGGCTTGCCTGGTTTATTAGGAAGCCGTTCATTTCAAGGAGGGACTACACCTTTAACAGTGTATGGACCAAAAGGAATTAAACAATTTATTGAAGTGGCATTATCAGTAAGTACGACACATGTAAAATATCCACTTGAAATTGTGGAGATAACAGAAGAAGGTACTGTATTTGAAGATAATGAATTTCACGTGGAAACGAAAAGATTGTCACATGGTATTGAATGTTTTGGGTATCGTATTGTAGAGAAAGATATACAAGGTGCTCTTTTAGTCGATAAATTGCTGGAGATGGGTGTGAAACCTGGCCCGCTCTTTAAACGTTTAAAAGATGGAGAAGTAGTTGAATTAGAAAATGGTACGATACTAAATGGAAAAGACTTTATTGGTCCACCTCAAAAAGGAAGAATTATTACCATTTTAGGTGATACAAGATATTGTGAAGCGAGTAGAGAGCTGGCACAAGACGCTGACGTACTTGTTCATGAAGCCACTTTTGCTGCAGAAGATGAACAACAAGCGTATGATTATTTTCATTCTACATCTAAGCAAGCTGCGAGTATTGCACTTCAGGCAAATGCAAAAAGATTAATATTGACTCATATTAGTTCTCGTTATCAAGGAGATACATATAAGGAATTATGGAAAGAGGCAAGAGAGCTATTTTCTAATACTGAAATAGCTACGGATTTGAAATCATTTCCAGTAGATAGATAATAATGGTGTGAAAAAATGGTGACGAATGGTTGCCATTTTTTTATTTCTAAAAAAAATTTAAAATAAAACTGTTATCATTTTATGTTTATATTGGATGAAACAGAAAGTTTTAATGATGTGAAGAGATAGGATAAAAATACATAGTACCGATTGTTTAGAAAAACTGTTATATAAGTCAGACGACATACGAGTGGTACAAATAGCAAAAATGTATCGTTATTCAGAACTTTTAAAATTTATTAAAAGTAAGCGTTTTATTAAAAACAAGCTATAATGAGGGCAGATTATAATTTATTGTAGGCTACATGCGTTTTAGCCATTTGTCGTAACAAGTGGAGTTGACTAAATCGTGAGAGGGAAACATGAGAATTATAAATAAGAAGGATATTACTATTATTTGTACTAAGTCTTTTTTCACTTTTTAGCTTTAAAGCACTAAAAGGTATGAAAGCAATGGGAGTTTCACTTGTTTATCCGACATTAACGGGCAGTAAAACTCCCACCTCAAAATTCGGCTGGGGCAAAGAAGTTAGGTGGGAGTCGGGCTGCCCGTAAACGTCCGATTGGTTCAACTAATAATCAGTGGGGAATGAACAAAACCCCCACTGATTATAGGTTCACTTTATGCTATGCTTGTAAGGGGTTCTGTGTTAAACTTTGGATTGCCACCAGACTTTATTCTGGATTAGCTTATATTATTTTTAAATGAAGGTAATGCTAAGTTTCTTATTTATTATCATAACTGGTATTATTTCAGGATATATTGTTTCACTGTTATTCAAAAACTATCCAATTCGTATAGCGTAACAAATTCGTCGTACAACTGGAAAAGCAACCGATTCGGTAGCTTAATAGAATAGTAAAAAATTTTTGCATAGAGGTTTAGGGGGAGTTATGATGAAGTATCGCTCAGTATTTGATATTATTGGTCCAGTTATGATTGGTCCATCAAGTTCACATACAGCAGGCGCAGCAAGAATGGGGCAAGTTGCTCGCCAGCTGTTTCGTCATGAACCAGAAAGAGTAAGCATTTCATTATATGGATCATTTGCAAAGACGTATCGAGGGCATGGTACGGATGTAGCATTGATCGGTGGAATATTAGGGTTTGAAACAGATGACTTACGTATTCCAGAGGCGCTAGACATAGCAAAAGAGCGCAACATCGAAGTAGAATTCATTGAAGAAGATGCAAATGCACCTCACCCAAATACAGCGAGAATTCGTTTGTATAAAGGTGAAGAAGAAATTGAAGTTGTTGCTTGCTCAATTGGTGGCGGTAAAATTGAAGTTGTAGAATTAAACGGATTCGATCTTCAATTAACAGGCACGAGTCCAGCACTACTTATTGTAAATAACGATCGCTTCGGTGCTATTGCAGCAGTAGCTTCAATCCTTGCGAAACATGAAATTAACATTAGTACAATGAGTGTTTCTCGTAAAGAAAAAGGAAGAAGAGCGCTTATGGTTATCGAAACAGATGAATTATTAGCAGATGAAGTGATTGAAGAAATAAACGCGCAACAAAATATTTGTCAAGTAACTATTATGGAATAATTGCAGGGGGGACACACCATGTTTCGGAACGCAGCGGAACTAGTGGCGCAAGCTAAAGAACAAAATGTAAAAATCGCAGAAATTATGATTCAATGTGAAATGAAAACAAGAAGTATTTCACGTGAAGAAGTAATTGCTGGTATGGAAAAGAACTTAGTCGTGATGGAGCAAGCAGTAGAACGTGGTATTCGCGGAGTGAAATCACCAACTGGTTTAACTGGCGGAGATGCTGTAAAAGTTCAGGCGTATATGAATAGCGGAAAAGGCTTATCTGGAGATACGATTTTGGACGCGGTGAGTAAAGCTGTTGCAACAAATGAAGTAAACGCAGCGATGGGAATTATTTGTGCAACACCAACAGCAGGGTCTGCTGGAACAGTGCCAGGTGTACTGTTTGCACTGCAAGAAAAATTACAGCCGACACGCGAAGAGATGATCGAATTTTTATTTACAGCAGGAGCTTTCGGTATGGTTGTTGCGAATAATGCTTGTATTTCCGGCGCGGCAGGAGGTTGCCAAGCTGAAGTAGGTTCAGCAAGTGGAATGGCAGCAGCAGCAGCAGTTGAGATGGCTGGTGGAACACAAGATCAAGCAGCTACAGCGATGGCGATTTCATTAAAGAATATGCTTGGTTTAGTATGTGATCCTGTTGCAGGGCTTGTAGAAGTACCTTGTGTAAAACGTAATGCAGCAGGAGCTGCGAATGCGATGATTTCAGCTGATTTAGCATTAGCTGGCGTAACGAGTACAATTCCATGTGATGAAGTGATTGAGGCGATGTTTAGAATCGGACAAACGATGCCAGTAGCACTTCGTGAAACAGCTGAAGGTGGACTTGCAGCAACACCAACTGGTCGCCGTCTGCAAGAAGAGATTTTTGGGAAGACTAATAACTAAACAATATATGTTAATAAAAAAATGGGGCTCAAGTAAAATTGAGCTCCATTTTTTATTTTTCTTTTGTTAGTTGTTCTAATGTTTTCCCAAGATTATGTGATCGTTGTGTAGCCTGTGTAATACAAGAAATAAGTGCTTGTTGAAATTTATGTTCTTGTAATACTTCAATGCCTGCTTCGGTCGTTCCGCCAGGAGAAGTAATTTCCTTTCGCAAAACAGAAGGGTGTTTTTCACTTGCTTTTAGCATTTCAGCAGCACCAATCATCGTCTGAAGAATAAGTGACTTTGCAACATCTTCTTTTAAACCAATTGTTTTTGCGGCTTCTTCCATCGCTTCCACTACGTAATAAATATAAGCAGGCCCACTTCCAGATAATGCAGTGACAGCATGCATATCTTCTTCCTCTACAACAGAGACGAGACCGATTGTTTCAAATAAAGCTATGGCAGTCTGAATATGTTCCGCTGTTGCATGTTTTGAAGGCGAGATAGCGGTAGCTGATTTTAAAATAGCTGCAGATGTATTTGGCATCGCACGAATAATCGGAACATCTTTTTGAAGTAGGTTTCTAATCGAGTGAGTAGAAACACCTGCTAATAAGGAAATAATAAGCAGGTTATTATGTATATCTTCTTTAAAAGGAGTAAGTGCTTCTGCAACATCCTTTGGTTTCATTGCTAGAAAAAGAATAGTTGTATCAGTAAGTAGCTCTTTTTTATTATGCGTACCTTTGACGCCATATTTTTTATGTAGCTCCTGCAATCTTGTCTCGTTAGAACGATTACTTACGGTAATTTGTTCGCCTTTCACAACATTTGCATGTAACAAGCCACCAATAATAGCTTCAGCAATAGAGCCTGCACCGAGAAAGGAAATGTTTTGAATAGACATGATGTTCCTCCTTTAAATTTGGTTAGAAATTCTTATAAATGTACATACATTCGTTTTTTTATAGGAAACACCTCTTTTTATCTGAAAATAATGACAAATATATATAGAAGTTGTAAACTGAAGAAGTATTCATTTTTGAACCGGAAAGAGACAGGGGGGCTAAGCATGACGGCGATTCACCGAATGGAGATTCCTGTACCATTTGCAGTTGAAACTGTGAATGTGTTTTTAGTTGAGGGGGAGACATTAACATTAATTGATACAGGGACGAATACAGAAGAGGCAAGAAGTGCATTAGAAAGGCAATTAGGTACATTAGGATATGCGATAGAAGATATTAAAACAGTAGTCATTACGCATCATCATGCGGATCATTGTGGGCTTTTAAATATATTTTCTGAGAAAACGAACATTATTGGACATCCTTGGAATGAGCCTTGGATCACGCAAAATCCAGAATTTTTAAAGCGGTATCATGAGTTTTTTAGAGAGACAGCTTTGCAATTTGGTGTTCCAGCGGCATTTTTGAAAGACGAGGCGTTATTGACGACGAAGACACTTAAATATTCTTGTAATAGATCGTTAACGCATACTGTGAGAGAGGGAGATCGTATTGATTCTTTACCTGGGTTTACAGTAATCGAAACACCAGGTCATGCTTCCACTCATATTTCATTATATAGAGAATCTGATGGAATATTAATTGGCGGGGATGCTCTCATTAGCCATATTTCTTCGAATCCCATATTAGAACCACCATATGAAGGACAAACAGAAAGGGCGCGCCCTTTATTACAATATAATCAAACGTTAAAGCGTTTAAGTGAAATGAATATTTCGCGCATTTTATCAGGACATGGAGAAGATGTTCTAAATGTGAAACAACTTATTGATACGAGATTACAAAAGCAAGAAACACGTGCGTTTAAAGTGCTTGAGTTATTAAAGGAAAAACCAATGACAGCATTTGAAGTATGTGTAAAACTATTTCCGGTATTATATAAGGAGCAATTGCCGCTTACTATTTCAGAAACTGTTGGACAATTAGATTTTTTAGCATATAATCAACAAGTGATGATTGATGAATCTTCGCAACAATTGATTTATTATGCAAAGTAGGTGACAGCAATGACGGGACGTTTACAAGATAAAGTAATCGTCATTACAGGTGCTTCTAGTGGAATTGGAGAGCAAGTTGCAATGCAAGTTGCAGAGCAGGGGGCGACTCCAGTATTAATGGCTAGAACAGAAGAGAAATTAAAAGCGTTAGCAGAGAAAATTAAAGAAACTTATAATACGCCTTGCTATTATTATGTATTAGATGTAAGTGAAGAGATGGAAGTACAATCTGTTTTTTCAAAGGTATTACAAGAAGTGGGACGTATTGATATATTAGTAAACAATGCGGGATTTGGTATTTTTAAAACATTTGAAGATGCGTCAATGGATGAAGTGAAAGATATGTTCCAAGTAAATGTATTTGGATTAGTAGCTTGTACGAAAGCGGTACTACCCTATATGGTGAAAAGGAACGAAGGACATATTATTAATATTGCTTCACTTGCTGGGAAAATTGCAACTCCAAAATCGAGTGCGTATGCAGCGACGAAACATGCAGTATTAGGATTTACGAATAGTTTACGCATGGAGTTGTCTAGTACAAATATTTTCGTAACAGCGATTAATCCAGGTCCGATAGATACAAACTTTTTTGAAATAGCGGATCAATCCGGTACATATGTGAAAAATATGGGACGGTACATGTTAAAACCAACATATGTAGCAGAGCAAATCGTAAAATCGATGCAAACGAAAAAGCGTGAAGTAAACTTACCGAAGTGGATGGGCATTGGTCCGAAACTTTATGTACTATTCCCAGGTTTATTTGAGCGTATTGCAGGTAAATCATTAAGTAAAAAATAGGAGATTTCCATATGGAAATCTCCTATTTTTTTATTTTCCAGTCACATAATCGTAAACGATATCCTCAACTGCCTCGTATACATCAATTTCAGTATTTGAATGAATTATCGTTTGAATATGTTTAATTAGCATTTCCTGATCCTCATTTGACATAGGATTACATTGATATTGTTGAAAACTTTTTATGATCATTTTCTCAATTAATTTTTCATTCATGTTTTTCCCTGCCTGTATGTACATATGTATTGTTTTATCCCACTATTTGCCGGGCAGTAAAACTTCCACCTTAAAATTCGGCTAGAGCAAAGAAGTTAGGTGGGAGATCGACTGCCCGTAAACGCCCGATTGGTGTGGGCTAATAATCAGTGGGGATGAACAAAACCCCACTGATTATAGTTTCACTTTATTGTACTTGAAGTGAAATGAAAAAACTACTATACATTGTTTTTTGTATAAAAATTCAATTGTGTATATTGTTTTTCTAGTAAAATTAAGTTTTTTAAGTTTGTAAAATTTATAAATATTTAGTTGACTCTATAAATATACAATATTATAATCATACTTAATTTAAAAAATCGATATGAGGAGGAGCATATGAAAGTCGCGATTATTGGAGCAACTGGGTATGGAGGTATTGAGTTAATTCGGTTATTAGAGCAACATCCATATTTTTCGATAGCATCTCTTCATTCTTTTTCGCAAGTTGGCGAGTGTATAACAAATGTATATCCGCATTTTCAAAATGTTCTTGTTCATACGTTAAAAGAAATTAATGCGGAGGAAATAAAGAAGAAAGCAGAAATTGTATTTTTAGCAACTCCAGCAGGAGTATCAGGAGAGTTAACTCCAAAATTATTAGCAGTAGGTTTAAAAGTAATTGACCTATCTGGAGACTTTCGTATGAAAGATCCTTTCATATATGAACAGTGGTATAAAAGGGCAGCTGCAAAAGAAGAAGTTCTTAGTGAAGCTGTATATGGGTTAAGTGAATGGAAAAGGTCCGAGATTCAAAATACAAATTTAATTGCAAACCCAGGATGTTTTGCTACAGCCGCATTATTAGCGATATTGCCGTTAGTACGTAGCGGCATGATTGAAGAAGATTCCATTATTATTGATGCGAAATCAGGAGTATCTGGAGCTGGCAAAACGCCAACAACAATGACTCACTTTCCTGAGTTATACGATAACTTGCACATTTATAAAGTAAATGAGCATCAACACATTCCTGAGATTGAGCAAATGCTTGCAGAGTGGAATAGGGAAACGAAGCCAATCACGTTTAGTACACATTTAATACCGATATCACGGGGGATTATGGTTACACTTTATGCAAAAGTAAAACGAGAAATGGAAATAGAACAACTTCAAAAATTATATGAAGAAACGTATGAACAATCGGCTTTTATTCGAATTCGCACGCAAGGAGAGTTTCCAAGTCCGAAAGAAGTGAGGGGCTCAAATTATTGTGATATGGGGATAGCTTACGATGAAAGAACAGGAAGAGTGACAGTCGTTTCTGTTATAGACAATATGATGAAAGGTGCGGCTGGGCAAGCGATTCAAAATGCAAACATAGTTGCGGGACTAGAAGAAACAACAGGTTTACAACATATGCCGCTTTATCTATAAGGGGGACATGATGATTAAAGTAGAGTCTATTACAAAATTAGAAAATGGTTCAATTGTAACGCCAAAAGGCTTTTCGGCAATCGGTACTGCAAATGGTTTAAAAAAAGAACAAAGAGATTTAGGTGTGATCATTTGTGAAGTGCCAGCATCATGTGCCGCTGTCTATACAACGAATCAAATACAAGCAGCCCCGCTGCAAGTAACGAAAGACAGTATAGCAGCTGAGGGGAAATTACAAGCGATTATCGTCAATAGTGGAAATGCAAATGCTTGTACAGGAATGAAAGGATTACAAGATGCATACGAGATGCGTGCATTAGGGGCGGAACATTTTGGAGTGAAAGAAAATTACGTTGCAGTAGCTTCAACAGGTGTAATTGGTGTTCCTTTACCGATGGATATAATCCGAAAGGGAGTTGCAAATCTTATCCCGACGAAGGAAGTAAGTGAAGCTCATTCTTTTTCTGAAGCGATTTTAACGACGGATCTTATAACGAAAGAAACGTGCTATGAGATGATGATTGATGGGAAGAAAGTGGTGCTTGCTGGTGTTGCTAAAGGTTCAGGGATGATTCATCCGAATATGGCAACGATGCTGAGTTTTATTACGACAGACGCTCATATAGAGCATGATGTATTGCAAATAGCATTATCACAAATAACGAATCATACATTTAATCAAATTACGGTGGACGGAGATACTTCTACGAATGATATGGTCATCGTTATGGCAAGTGGATTATCAGAAACGAAACCAATCAATATGGAACATGCAGATTGGGAAACTTTCGTATTTGCTTTACAGAAGGTATGTGAAGATTTAGCAAAAAAAATTGCACAAGATGGTGAAGGTGCTACGAAATTAATAGAAGTAAATGTGCTAGGAGCTCGAACGAATGAAGAGGCAAAGAAAATTGCAAAGCAAATAGTCGGTTCGAGTCTTGTGAAAACAGCAATACATGGTGAAGACCCAAATTGGGGGCGAATTATTAGCAGTATGGGACAAAGTGAAGTAGCGATTAATCCAAATACAATTGATATTACTCTTCAATCTATCGCTGTGTTAAAAAATAGTGAACCTCAAATGTTTTCTGAAGAGGAAATGAAAAAGAAATTAAAAGAACATGAAATTATGATTGATGTGTATTTACATTTAGGAGAAGAAACCGGATCAGCTTGGGGCTGTGACTTAAGCTATGAATATGTGAAAATAAACGCTTGTTATCGTACATAAGGAGAGGGAAGATGAGCGATTATATTGTAGTGAAATGCGGCGGTAGTATGTTGGATCAATTAAATGATGTGTTTTTTGATTGTATAAAGAAATTGCAACAGAAGTATAAAGTAGTGATTGTCCATGGTGGCGGCCCAGAAATTGATGCGCAATTAAAAGATTGTAACATCAAAGTAGAAAAAAGAGATGGGTTACGAGTAACACCAAAAGAAGTTATGGATATTGTTCAAATGGTGCTATGCGGAAGTACGAATAAAAAATTTGTAATGAAGTTGCAAAGGCATAATTTACTTGCGGTAGGTTGTTCAGGGTGTGACGGCAATTTACTTCAAGTTCAACCTGTCAGCGAAGAAATAGGATATGTGGGAGAAGTAAGTTATGTCGAAACAGCCTTACTAAAAGGATTGATAAATTTGAATTATATTCCTGTTATTGCTCCAATCGGGATAAATGATAATGAGATTTATAACATAAATGCGGATACCGCTGCAGCTGGAATTGCGGCGGCGTTATCCGCAAAAGAACTCATTTTTATTACGGATGTAGATGGGATATTACATGAAGGAAAATTAGTAAAGAAAACGGATGAATTTGAAATTGTTACTTTAATAGAAAAAGGAGTTATTACAGGCGGGATGATTCCGAAAGTACAGGCGGCACTAGTGTCATTAAAAATGGGAGTGCAAAAGATAAGTATTGTGAACGGTACAAAAGATTTTACTGAAGTTACGGGAGAGTGTATCGGAACGACGGTAACGAAAGGAGTAAGTATCGTATGACAAGTCATCTTTTTCAAACATATGGGAGAAGAAATATTGAGTTTGTAAAGGGAAGTGGAACGAAAGTTATTGATAAAAATGGTAAGCAATATTTAGATTTTACATCAGGAATTGGCGTATGTAATTTAGGACATTGTCACCCTACTGTTATGAAAGCTGTACAAGAGCAACTTCATGATATATGGCATATATCTAACCTGTTTACAAACAGCTTACAAGAAGAAGTCGCGTCATTATTAACAGAAAATATAGCATTAGATTCTGTTTTTTTCTGTAATAGCGGGGCAGAGGCGAATGAGGCTGCGTTGAAGCTGGCTCGTAAGCATACTGGAAAATCTCTTGTCGTAACATGCCAGCAGTCTTTTCACGGTAGAACATTCGCAACGATGAGTGCGACGGGGCAAAATAAAGTGAAGGAAGGATTTGGTCCACTCCTTCCGTCATTTTTACATATCCCTTTTAACGACGTGAAGGTGTTAGAGGAAGTAATGAATGAAGAAGTGGCGGCGGTAATGGTAGAAGTTGTTCAAGGAGAGGGAGGAGTCATACCTGCTAATCTATCTTTTTTGGAAGGGATTGAAACATTATGTAATAAGTTCGGCTCCTTATTTATTATAGACGAAGTACAAACGGGGATAGGAAGAACAGGAACACTATTTGCTTACGAACAAATGGGAATAAAACCTGATATCGTTACCGTTGCAAAGGCACTAGGAAATGGTATTCCTGTTGGAGCGATGATCGGCCGTAAGGAACTCGGAACGTCGTTCACTGCAGGATCACACGGTTCAACGTTTGGCGGGAATTATGTTGCGATGGCTGCAGCGAAAGAAGTATTGCAAGGAAGTAAGAGACCATCGTTTTTAAAAGAAGTAAAGGAAAAGGGCGAATACGTATTAGAGAAGTTGCGAGAGGAATTACGACATGTCGACTGTATTCAAAATATACGTGGTAAGGGGCTTATGATTGGGATTGAGTGTAAGCATGAAGTTGCAAGTTTTATAGAACAACTAGAGAAAGAGGGACTTCTCGTATTACAAGCAGGATCTAATGTGATAAGACTATTACCACCACTTATTGTAACGAATGAAGAGTTAGAACAGGCAGTATATATGATAAAAAAAGTAGTTTTTACAAAAAACGTATCAATCATATAAGGGGGAAATTTCATGTCAACTGTACAAGTACCGAAATTAAATACGAAAGATCTGTTAACATTAGAAGAACTGACACAAGAAGAAATCATTTCTTTAATTGAGTTCGCTATATATTTAAAAAAGAATAAGCAAGAGCCTTTATTACAAGGAAAAATATTAGGCCTTATCTTTGATAAACATTCAACTCGTACTCGCGTATCTTTTGAAGCAGGAATGGTACAGCTTGGGGGACATGGCATGTTTTTAAGTGGGAAAGAGATGCAAATTGGAAGAGGGGAGAGCGTTTCAGATACTGCGAAAGTATTATCTCATTATATTGACGGGATCATGATACGTACATTCTCACATGCCGATGTAGAAGAGCTTGCAAAAGAATCGAGCATTCCTGTTATTAATGGATTAACGGACGATCACCATCCTTGTCAGGCGTTGGCAGATTTAATGACAATATATGAAGAAACAAATACATTTAAAGGAATAAAATTGGCTTACGTAGGTGATGGGAATAACGTATGTCATTCATTGTTGTTAGCGAGTGCGAAAGTTGGAATGAATATGACTGTTGCAACGCCTGTAGGGTATGAACCGAATGAGGAAATTGTAAAAAAAGCGTTAACGATTGCTGAAGAAACAGGAGCTGAAATTGAAATTTTGCATAACGCTGAATTAGCAGTGAGTAAAGCAGATTTCATTTATACTGACGTTTGGATGAGCATGGGGCAAGAGGGAGAAGAAGAGAAATATACTTTATTTCAACCGTACCAAATTAATACCGAACTTGTTATGCATGCGAAGCAAACGTATCGTTTCTTACACTGTTTACCTGCCCATCGTGAAGAGGAAGTAACAGGAGAAATTATAGATGGACCGCAGTCTATCGTATTTGAGCAAGCGGGTAATCGATTGCATGCGCAAAAAGCATTATTAGTAAGCTTATTTAAAAATGTAGAAGAGCCTTCCTAAATGATGTGCACCCCAATTGTTAAGCATGAATAACAATTGGGGTGTGCTTTTTATATTGAAATGTCGTATGTATATTTGGTTAACCATTTTGATATCATTTATAATGAAAGAGAAAATGAAATTTGTTTTTCAGAGTGTGTAAGGGCATACTAGGTATAAAATATAGTTAAAGAGATGATGAGGGTGAAAACAACTAAGAAAACATATTCGTTTTTCCAGCGGATGTGGAGAATATTAAAGTTTCAATATTATAAGTTGCTTCGATCACCAGAAGGAGCGAAGAAAGTATCATTAGGTTTTGCGATTGGTTTTGGCTTAGAGATGTTGGTCATATATACGGCATCGCTCGTATATATAATATTTTATCCGATCGTTCGATTAGCAAAGGGATCTTTTCCTGCTGCGGTTATTGGCAATATTATTGGGAAAATATCGTTTCTACCGATATTTTTATTTCCATTTGCTTATGCGTTAGGAAAAATGATATATCCATTTCATGTGCAAAAAATACATCATGAACCATTTACGATATCTGACTTGTTTTCGAGTCATATTTTTACAATGTTAAAGAGCTTGTTACAGAGTGAAGTGTATGTATTAATTGGAATGACGATTTTAGGAGTTGTGTTTGGAGGAATTTCATATTTCGTTGTGCATTATTTATATGAAAAGAACCGTAAGCTCCGCTTGAAGAACAGAAAGAAACGAGTGAGAGAACCACTCGTACAAATATAAAGAGTGTCACATTCATTTTCTCCTTTGAATATGTTTAAGAAAAAGGGGGAGAAAATGAATGTATTATTATTACGTACCGCAAGTATACCCATATGTAAATTATTATCCGGTTTATGATATGAGTAGACAATACGAATTATATCGACAACAACAAATACCACAAATACCACAAATACCACAACAACAGCCTACGCAAGAACAAAAACCATATTTAACGACATGGCCATATTCAAATGTGTACTATGGTAATTATTACGAATCATAAAGCTGCTTCTATGTAGAAGCAGCTTTATGCGTTTGTTTTCAAAATTAAATTTTGAATGGTTTGAAGAGAGTGAATGAGCTTTTCGCGCTCTTCCTCAGATAATGTTTGGAAATTTTCTTTTAATTTGTCTAAAATGAATTGTTGATACTGATTTACTAACAATTTCCCTTCAACTGTTAGGGAAATTAAAATGACCCGTCGATCTTTTTCGCTATAATGACGCTCTATTAGTTCTTCTTGAATCAGTTTGTTTAATAGAGGTGTCATGTTAGGCCGTGAAATCGCTAGCCGCTTGCCGATTTCGGAAACTGCTAATGTGCCATTTTCATGCAGAAGCAGCAATACTTGTGTATGTGATGGCGGCATATGTCTTTGAGAAGAAAATTCTCCAGGAAGCATAAATTTGCGATAAAAAAGAGGCACTAGCGAAAGAAGATGATCAACAATACGTTCCCACTCGCGTGATTCCATATAAAGGCCCCCTTCCACTATCATTGTAACAAAAAAGACATGTTATAAAAATAGAATTGTTTCATGGAAATTTTAATATTTGTAGGCCAACACTTTTTTTGTAAATGAATCGGCAATAATCGCGTAGCCATCATCATTTGGGTGTACTTGGTCAAAGAGTAAATCTTTTTTATCATTTGATATTAATTTACGAATTGGTAAAACGATAGATGGTTGATTTGCTTTTGAAATGGAATAAACGGATTCATTCCAGCCATCTAAAAACATATCTGCATAACTGGCGATGGAGTCATCGAGTTGTAACGGATTATAGAGTTCTGAGAGAATGAGTAAAGCGTTCGGATTTTGATCTCGAACTGTCTTTACAATATTTTTTATATCCGCTTCAAAATGAGCTTTTTCTTTATTTAACATTTTAATACCATCTATAACACCGACATCACGATTTAAACGGAATAAATTATTTCCTCCAATATTAATTGTAATAATATTTGCAGCTTTAATTTTTTGCTTTACATCTTCTGATTGCACTTTTTTAGCGAGACGATCTGTTGTAAGACCGTTTATCCCAAGGTTTTCTACGGTAATTGGTTTATGAATTTGTGCTTCTATTTGTCTAGAAGCTAATTCAGCAAATCCCCCGTGTGTCGATCCATATCCTTTGGCGAGCGAATCACCTAGTACGAGATGATAAAAGGAATCGTTTGTTTGCTTATCAAGCCAACTTGGAGTAGATGTTTTTTCTGTATTTTTTTCGGGTTCATTTTGTTTTGTCTCATCGCTCTTTTCAAAATAAGAATAAGAAATGATTAGAAGGAGGAGACAAACAATTGTTAAGATGACTTTTTTCATAAATTCATCCTCCTTGTAATTGGTAATTGTATCATATTCAGCAGTATTAACAATGTAAGGGCATATTATATGTTTATGAAAAGTTTACAACAACTTTACAGAAAATTTGTAGAAGTATGTCAAAAAATATTGACGATATGAAAGTACATTATATATGATAATGTCAGATAAGGTGAAATTTTAATGAGTAGGGCTTTATTTCCCACTAATTAAAGTTTCGCTAATCGGGCGTTTAAGGGGACTACTCATTAGCGCAGGATGAAATGAAAATCTTGTCTCTAATAGAAGAAAAAAGGTATGTGGTTAGAGGTAAATAGAGGTTTATTTCATTATTTTTGGTAATTGTATAAGGGGGATTTTTTGTGAAAAAGTCAAAAAAAATGCTAGCTGGAGCAACTCTTGCTATAGGTGTAATAGCGCCGCAAGTATTGCCAACAACAGCTCATGCGGATGAGCAAACTGGGGAGAGTACGGTTAACTTACGAATTCTAGAAACATCAGATATTCACGTTAACTTAATGAATTACGATTATTATCAAACGAAAACAGATAATAAAGTAGGTCTCGTGCAAACGGCAACACTTGTTAATAAAGCACGTGAAGAAGCGAAGAACTCTGTCCTATTTGATGATGGGGATGCATTGCAAGGGACACCACTTGGAGATTATGTAGCAAATAAAATAAATGATCCGAAGAAGCCTGTGGATCCTAGTTATACACATCCATTATATCGTTTAATGAATTTAATGAAGTATGACGTCATCTCTCTTGGGAATCATGAATTTAACTACGGTTTAGACTATTTAAACAAAGTAATTAGTAAAACAGAGTTCCCGGTTATTAACTCGAACGTCTATAAAGATGATAAAGATACTAATGAAGAGAACGACCAAAATTACTTTAAACCATATCATGTTTTTGAAAAAGAAGTAGAAGATGAATCAGGACAAAAACAAAAAGTGAAAATTGGCGTAATGGGATTTGTTCCACCTCAAGTTATGAATTGGGATAAAGCAAATTTAGAAGGAAAAGTGAAAGCGAAAGATATAGTTGAAACAGCGAAGAAAATGGTGCCAAAAATGAAAGCAGAAGGTGCAGATGTTATCGTTGCACTAGCGCATTCGGGCGTTGATAAGAGTGGATACAACGTTGGTATGGAAAACGCGTCGTATTATTTAACAGAAGTTTCTGGTGTAGATGCAGTATTAATGGGACATTCACATACTGAAGTGAAGGATGTATTTAATGGTGTTCCAGTTGTAATGCCTGGTGTCTTTGGAAGTAACTTAGGTATTATTGATATGCAATTGAAAAAGGTAAACGGAAAATGGGAAATACAAAAAGAGCAATCGAAGCCGCAACTTCGTCCGATTGCTGATAGTAAAGGGAATTCATTAGTACAATCCGATCAACAATTAGTTAATGAAATTAAAGATGATCATCAAGCGACAATTGATTATGTCAATACAGCTGTAGGAAAAACGACAGCGCCAATTAATAGTTATTTCTCATTAGTACAAGATGATCCTTCTGTACAACTTGTAACAAATGCACAAAAATGGTATGTAGAAAAGTTATTTGCTGAAAATGGACAGTATAGCAAATATAAAGGAATTCCAGTTTTATCTGCAGGCGCACCATTTAAAGCAGGTGGCCGAAACGGTGCTACATATTATACGGATATTCCAGCTGGAACGTTAGCAATTAAAAACGTGGCAGATTTATATGTATATCCAAATACGTTATATGCTGTAAAAGTAAATGGGGCACAAGTGAAAGAATGGCTTGAAATGTCTGCAGGGCAGTTTAATCAAATCGATCCAAAGAAAACAGAAGAACAACCATTAGTAAATATAGGCTATCCTACATATAACTTCGATATTTTAGATGGCTTAAAATACGAAATTGATGTAACACAACCAGCGAAATACGATAAAGATGGAAAAGTTGTAAATGCAAATACGAATCGTATTATAAATATGACATATGAAGGTAAGCCAGTAGCTGACAATCAAGAGTTCATCGTCGCTACAAATAACTATCGCGGAAGTAGCCAAACGTTCCCAGGTGTAAGTAAAGGAGAAGTTGTATACCAATCACAAGATGAAACACGTCAAATCATTGTGAAGTATATGCAAGAAACACCAGTTATTAATCCAGCAGCAGATAAAAATTGGACGTTTAAACCGATTGTTGCAGATAAATTAAATACAACATTCGATTCTTCACTAAATGCACAAAAGTATATAAAGAAAGATGGGAAAATATCATATGTTGGACCATCTGAAAATGAATTTGCTAAATATGCAATTGATATAACGAAGAAGAACGATGATGATAAGGAAACTGGTGGAGAGAATCCAACGACACCGCCAACAGGTGAAGGGAATAATGGAGGAAATCCAACGACACCACCAACAGGTGAAGGAAATAATGGAGGAAATCCAACGACACCACCAACAGATGAAGGTAGTAATGGAGAAAATCCAACGACACCACCAACAAATGAAGCAAATAATGCAGGATCTGGACAAACTACAACGGATAATCAAAACTCAAAAGAAACAACAACTGTAAGTGAAAATAAAGAAGACCGTGATTTACCGAAAACAGGTACAAGTGTTGCTTCTACAATTGGAGCAGGCTTGGCGTTTGTTGGAGCGGGATTACTTCTGTTATTTAGAAGAAAGAAAGCAAATAGATAGTGGAGAAATATAAAAAGGATTACCGATTCAGGTAATCCTTTTTATATATTATGAAAGTGTTACAGCTTTTTCTTTCTTCCATGAAAGGCCAAATCCAGTGAAACCAACAATAATTGTTAAGACTGGGCAAGCTAAACAGAAAATTGCGAATGGAAGGTAATCAAATGTCGGAACGCCAAGGACGTTCGATAAGAATACACCACTTACTCCCCATGGTACGAGCGGGTTAATAACTGTACCTGCATCTTCTAGTACTCGTGATAAATTCCGACGTTCTAAACCGACTTCATCGTATTTATTAGCAAATGCTTGTCCTGTTAAAACGATGGATAAGTACTGCTCACCAAGTAAGAAGTTTACACCAATTGCAGTTGAAGCAGTAGAAATAATTAAGCGTGTGCTATTTTTTACGAAGCTAGAGATAATATTCATCAGCTGCGCGATAATACCCATTCCTTGTAATAATCCTCCCATACAAAGAGCTAGGAAAATAAGCGCGATCGACATCATCATACTTTGCAGGCCACCGCGAGATAGTAAGCTATCAATGTCTTTAATACCAGTTTTAGAAACGTAGCCGTCTTGCATAATTTTCATTAAATCAGCTAAAGAAGTGCTAGGTTTGAAAATAAAGAGAATAATAATTCCTACTACAATTCCTGCAAGCAATGTTGGAACTGCTGGAACTTTTTTAAATGCGAATAGGAACAGTAATAAAATTGGAATTAGTGTAACGATAGAAATCGTTGTATTTTTCTCTAATGTGCTAATAAAGTTTGTGAAGTCAACGTCTCCACTAGTGCTGCCTCCTAAAATGAAAAATGCGATAAAAGCAATAATGAATGCTGGAACTGTTGTCCAAAGCATGTTACGAATATGCTCAAATAAATCTACACCCGTAACAGCAGGAGCTAAGTTAGTTGTATCAGATAAGGGAGACATTTTATCTCCAAAGAACGCACCAGAAATAATTGCACCAGCAATTAGAGCCGGATAATATCCGAGAGCACTACCCATGCCCATAAAGGCAAGTCCTACAGTTGCGGCAGTTGTAAAGGCACTACCGATACTCGTTCCAACAATTGCACAAACAACAAAAACAGTTGGAATGAAAATTTTAGGAGATACAAGTTGGAAGCCGTATACCATTAAAGTTGGAATTGTTCCAGCGGCGATCCAAACACTAATTAATACGCCTACAAGCAAGAAAATAAAAATAGATGGAATACCAGCTGAAATACTACTAATCATCCCTTTCTCCATCGTAGACCAAGAGATTTTTTTCATAAATCCAAATGCTAATAAAAGAACGATACCAAATAAAATTGGGATGTGTGGTGAAACTTCTAATTGAATAACACTAAAGCCAATACAGAAAAAGATAAATAATGTTAAAAGAACAGATTCAATTTTTGAAACCATTGTTTTCCCCTCCTAAGTAATTTAAAATAGCTCTTTTTTATATAAAATTCGCCAATATTGTGTATTTCCTTCTAAAATTTAGAATTTTGTGACAAATTATCGGTAATTGTTGGTCCTTCATTATGATACGGAAATGATTGGATAAAAAAACGTCCCTGCATATAATTATGCAGGGACGAAGAAATCGCGGTACCACCCTAGCTTGTGAAATGAATGTATCACAAAATAAAGGGTCGTATGATATGCGTTAATAAAATAAAAACGCCCCTGCAATATATGCAGGGACGAAAAATTCGCGGTACCACCCTAAATTGTGAAACAGTTTCGTTTCACCACTCTTTAGATATAACGGTCTATAACCGTCTTTCGCTACTCCTTACGTTTCGCAAAAGAAGCTCCAGGGGGTAATTCATAATTCGCTCTGTACTGGTTCGCACCGACCACCAGCTCTCTGAAATCAGAAATCGAAATACTACTAAGTCCTATCAATGCCGATTCATATGATGTTAGTTAAATTTTTATCACATTTTCATCTTATATGTCAATAAAAATGTTCAATATTTTTTTAGGGAAATAAAGGTTAAATGTTTTTAATGTTCTAAATTTGTACGTTATAATGAATTTGAAAGGGGAGGAAAGAGTGAAGAAAAAAATAATTCTTTTTACCACCTTACTAGTCATTGGCGGAAGTGCTGGAATTTACACAGCTTTTGCAGCTGAATCAGAGCAGTCAAAACAAAGTCGAACAAAGCAGTCAGAAGTGAAGAAATCGACGGAAAAAGCAGCTGAGAAACTAGGAGTTTCTACTGAAGGAAAAACAAAAGAAGAGGTTACGAAAGAAGTAAATACCGCAAGATTTGAGAAGCGCCATGATTTATTAATTGAACATGCAAAACAACTTGGAATTGATACAGAAGGAAAAAAAGATGAAGAGATTATTTTAGAAATCGGAAAGGTACAACACGGAAAGTAGAACAACTTATCGTATGATAAGTTGTTCTTTTTTAAGAACTATTTGATTTAAAAATAATTGACAGTCATTTAAATTTAATGTTAACTTTATTTATAAAATAGTTAACATTAGGGGTGACAATTGTGACTGTTAATAGTAATACGACTGAAAAATCGTCTTATACATATGAAGAATTATCGGAGAAAAATAAAGCTTATGTATGGCATCCGTTTACACAAATGAAAGATTATTTAGAAGAAGACCCTGTCATTATTGAACGTGGAGAGGGAAGAAAGCTATACGATGTAAATGGAAATGAATATTGGGATGGTGTTTCATCTATTTGGTTAAATGTTCACGGACATCAAGTACCAGAATTAGATGAAGCAATTCGTGAGCAATTAAATAAAATTGCCCATTCTACTATGCTAGGACTTGCTAACGTTCCATCTATTTTATTAGCAGAAAAAATAATTGAAGTTGTGCCAGAAGGTTTGAAGAAAGTATTCTATTCAGACTCCGGTTCTAGCGCCGTTGAAATTGCAATTAAGATGGCCTTTCAATATTGGCAGCATAAAGGAAAACCGAAGAAACAAAGATTTGTTACATTAAAAGAAGCGTATCACGGTGATACAATTGGAGCTGTTTCAGTAGGAGCGATAGACTTGTTTCACCAAGTGTATAGTTCACTTTTATTTGAGGCAATTAAAATGCCGTATCCATATACATATCGTTCTCCTTATGGAAATAATAAGGAGGAAATTGTGAAAAAACATTTAGAAGAAATGGAAGAGCTGCTGAAAGAAAAGCATGAAGAAATTGCGGCGATTATTGTAGAGCCTTTAATGCAAGGTGCTGGCGGTATGATTACAATGCCAAAAGGATACTTAAGAGGGCTCCGTAATTTATGTACAAAATATAATGTTCTATTTATTACAGATGAGGTAGCGACTGGATTTGGGCGTACCGGGAAAATGTTTGCATGTGAACATGAAAATGTAACGCCGGACATTTTAACAGCGGGAAAAGGTTTAACAGGTGGATATTTACCAGTTGCAATCACCGTAACGACAGATGAAATTTATAATGCCTTTTTAGGAGACTATGAAGAACAAAAAACGTTTTTCCACGGTCATAGTTATACAGGGAATCCGTTAGGGTGTGCGGTAGCCATTGCGAATCTAGAGCTATACGAGAAAACAAATTTAATAGAAGAAGTGGCACGTAAGACAGAATATGTGGCGACGCAATTAGAATCGCTCTTTGCATATAAACATGTAGGGGATATTCGTCAGTGCGGGTTAATGGTTGGAATTGAACTTGTGAAGAATAAGGAAACGAAAGAAGCGTTTGAATGGACAGAGAGAGTCGGTGTTCAAGTATGTAAACGTTCAAGAGAGCTGGGCATGATTTTGCGACCACTCGGTAATACGATTGTATTTATGCCTCCTCTTGCTTCTACAATTGATGAGATTGATGATATGTTACGTATTTTGTATAAAGCAATCTCGGATGTTACGGAGGGAGAATAATGGGCGGTTTTTTTGTTACAGCAACGGATACTGAAGTGGGGAAAACTGTAGTTGCCGGTGCATTAGCAGGTGTATTTAGAGAATTGGGATATAACATCGGGGTATATAAACCGTTGCAAAGTGGACATGTTGCATCAAATCCAGAGGGAGATGCAGCAAGGCTAAAAGCATTATCAGGTGTACCGACAAAAGAAGATGAAATTTGCCCTTATTCTATTGAAGAGCCTCTTGCTCCGAGACTTGCCATGAAAAGAGCTGGAAGAGTAGTACATTTAAAAGACATTATGGATCATTATAATGAACGATTGAAAGAGTTTAATAGCCTATTTGTAGAAGGAGCAGGTGGACTGGCTGTTCCATATACAGAAGACGCTTTAGTAATTGATTTCGCAAAGGAATTACAGCTTCCTCTTATTATAGTCGCACGCCCTACATTAGGAACAGTAAATCATACAGTTTTAACGATTGCTTATGCAAAGGCACATGGCTTAACAGTAGCAGGTGTAATTTTATCCGGCTGCAAAGAATGTGAAATGGAAAGAGTACAAGCAAATAAAGAAATGATTGAAGAGCTAAGTGGGGTACCGGTTTTAGGTTTATTACCATTCTTTGAAGGTGCGTTTACAAAAGAAGAAGTCTTGGAATCTGCAAAAGAGTATATAATGATTTCAAAATTAGAGGAGTTCATCCGAAATGAATCAAACGTGGCGCACACATCTTCAATCTAAATTGCAACAATTAAATAAGCAAGGGCAGTATCGCAATTTGCATGTAACAGAACAAGCAGAAGAGACATGGCTTATTCGAGATGAAAAAAGGATGCTAAATTTAGCGTCAAATAATTATTTAGGGTTAGCTGGAGATGAGAGGTTAAAAGAAGCTGCTATTGCATGCACAAGAAAATATGGAACTGGAGCGACAGCATCAAGGCTCGTTGTAGGAAATTATTCACTGTATGAAGAGGTTGAGAGAAGTATATGCGATTGGAAAGGCACTGAAAAAGCCTTAGTTGTAAATAGTGGATATACCGCAAATGTTGGAGTGATTTCTTCATTAGCCTGTCGTCACGATATTGTGTTTAGTGACAAATTAAATCACGCAAGCATCGTTGATGGGATTATATTAAGCGGAGCAGAGCATAAAAGGTATCGTCATAATGATTTAGATCATTTAGAGAAGCTGTTGCAAGTAGCACCGCCAAAAAAGAAAAAATTAATCGTAACAGATACTGTTTTTAGTATGGATGGTGATACTGCATATTTAAGAGATTTAGTGCAAATGAAAGAGAAATATGGAGCAATGATTATAGTCGATGAAGCACATGCGAGTGGAATATATGGAATTGATGGAGCAGGGTTGTCTCATATAGAAAAAGATATTGCTCAAAAAATTGATATACATATGGGGACGTTTAGCAAAGCTCTAGGGTGTTATGGTGCGTATTTGACAGGTGATGCAATGTATATAGAGTATTTACAAAATATGATGAGAAGCTTTATTTTTACAACAGCTTTACCACCAGGAACGTTAGGAGCAGTGCAAAAAGCAATTGAAATTGTGAAAGAAGATAATGAAAGAAGAGAGAGACTTATAGAGAATGGAGCATATTTTAGGACACATTTGCAAGAAGCTGGTTTTGATATTGGGAATAGCTCAACTCATATTGTACCGATTGTAGTCGGTTCAAATGAAGCAGCTTTACGGTTTAGTAGAAGGTTGCAAGAGGTAGGTATTGCAGCAATTGCAATTCGTCCACCAACGGTTCCAGTTAATAGTTCACGGGTCCGTTTTGCAGTTACGTCCCAACATACAATAGCTGATTTGAAATGGGCTATTCAGCATATTATACGCATTGATAAAGAAGAGGGGTTTTTCGTATGAAAGAGCTAAAGGTTATTTTTATTCCTGGATGGGGAATGGAAGAAGGTGTTTGGACTTTAGTTCTGCCGTATTTTAAAGAATATTCTGTTCAATGTATCAATTGGCGTAATGTGAAAGAACAAAGTGAATTTGCGGGGCGAATAATAGATGTAGCAAAAGATGAAAATGTAATTTTAGTTGGATGGTCACTAGGAGCGTTAGCAGCAGTTCAAGCTCATAAACAGGTTAAGGCAAAAGGTATCGTACTAATTGGTGGTACTGCCAAATTTACAAGTACGAACGATTATACGAGTGGATGGAATACTCTGCATGTAGAACGGCTAAAAAAGAATTTAGTGAGAAAGAAAGAAGATACGCTCAAGCGGTTTTATGAAAATATGTTTACAAAAGATGAGCTGAAAGAGAATAAAAGGTTTGAAGATATGATAAAACGCTTTAAAGGTGATTCTATTCAGTCTTTGCAATTAGGTTTGGAGTATTTAATAGAAGCAGATATGAGAGAAGAACTGAAAGAAATGAAAGTCCCTATACTACTTATTCACGGAGAGCAGGATGTAATTTGTCCATTGTCTGCAGCGCGTAGTATGGCTGAGAATGAGACTGCCACGCTCAAGGTAGTAAGTGAGGCTGGACACGCATTATGTGTAACGAATTTCGAATATTGCGGAAATGAGATAATTCAATTTGTAGAGGGGATACGACATGATCAACAAAACGTTACTTCAAAAACGGTTTAACGCGGCATCTGTATCCTACGATCAATATGCAAATGTACAAAAAAAGATGGCACATTCATTACTTTCTACATTGAATCGGCGATATAGTGCAAATTCATCGATACGTATTTTAGAACTTGGATGCGGAACAGGATATGTTACAGAGCAATTGTCAAACTTATTTCCGAAAGCACATATTACAGCCATTGATTTTGCTGAAAGTATGATTGCAGTTGCGAAAACTAGACAAAATGTGAAAAATGTAACGTTTTACTGTGAGGATATCGAAAGATTACGACTAGAAGAAACATATGATGTCATTATTTCAAATGCCACATTTCAATGGCTAAATGATTTAAAACAAGTGATAAGAAATTTATTTCATCATTTGTCTATAGATGGGATATTACTCTTTTCAACGTTTGGACATGAAACATTTCAAGAATTGCATGCTTCGTTCCAGCGGGCGAAAGAAGAAAAAAATATACAAAATGAAACATCGATTGGGCAACTTTTTTATTCGAAAAATCAGTTGCGCCATATGTGTGAAATAGAAACAGGGGATGTGCATGTTTCTGAAACATGTTACATAGAGAGATTTACAGAAGTTAGGGAGTTTCTACACTCTATTCGAAAAGTAGGAGCGACCAATAGTAATGAAGAATCATATTGTCAAAGTCCCTCACTCTTTCGTGCGATGCTTCGCATATACGAAAGAGACTTCACGGAAAATGAAGGGATAATGGCGACGTATCATGCTTTATTTATGCATATAACAAAAGAGGGGAAGAGATGAAATGAAACAAGTACAAACAAAAAGGGATTGGAAAAAACTTGCACATGACGTAGTAGAAGAGAAAATGATTACGAAAGAGGATGCAATGGCAATATTAGAAGCTGATGATACAGAAGTGTTAGAAATTATGAATGCAGCTTACATCATTCGCCATCATCACTTTGGTAAGAAAGTAAAATTGAATATGATTATTAATACGAAATCTGGATTATGTCCTGAAGATTGCGGATATTGTTCACAGTCTATTATTTCAGAGGCGCCGATTGATAAATATGCATGGCTAACGCAGGAAAAGATTGTAGAAGGAGCACACGAAGCAATTCGACGTAAAGCGGGTACATATTGTATTGTAGCATCTGGTCGTCGCCCGACGGATAAAGAGGTGAATCACGTAATTGGAGCAGTTAAGGAGATTCGTGAAACGACAGATTTGAAGATTTGTTGTTGTTTAGGTTTCTTAAACGAAGATCAAGCAGGACGTTTAGCAGAAGCGGGTGTACATCGTTATAACCACAACTTAAATACACATGCAAATAATTACGAAAGTATTTGCTCCACTCATACGTATGACGATCGTGTTGATACAGTTCAAAAAGCGAAACAAGCAGGCATTTCACCATGCTCTGGGGCGATTTTTGGAATGGGAGAGACAATAGAAGAACGTGCTGAAATTGCATTTGAATTACAACGTATAGATGCAGATTCAATTCCATGTAATTTTCTTGTTGCTGTAAAGGGTACGCCGCTTGAAGGACAAAAAGAATTAACGCCGATAGAATGTTTAAAAGTGCTGGCGATGATGCGTTTTGTAAACCCAACGAAAGAAATTCGCATTTCAGGGGGACGTGAAATCAATTTACGTTCTGTACAGCCAATTGGATTATTTGCAGCAAACTCTATTTTTGTTGGAGATTACTTAACGACAGCTGGACAAGAACCGACTGCAGACTGGGGTATGATTGAAGATTTAGGGTTTGAGATTGAAGAATGTGCATTATAAGATAGATAAAAAGCAAACTTGTAAAAGAGTTTGCTTTTTTTGTAAATAAAATGTAATAAATAGTTGTGAAAGCTTGATACTATTGGTTTTTGAGCGGAAAAAAGAGTTTTGGTGGACGAATTTTCCAAGCCCCAATTGTACATAGTAAATATGTAATTTATATTGGGTTGGAGGATTTTACATGCACAAATATATATTAGCGATTATGACTTGTCTAATTTTACTAAAAGCAATAAGTGCTGATCCAGTTAAGGCTACCGAAAATCCTGAACAAAAAGAAATGCAACAACGAATTGAACAACATTTTCGAACGAAAGCTGAACATTTTGGATTGAAAACAGAAGGGAAAGATTTAAAGGAAGTGCGAAAAGAAATTACTATTATAGAAGAAGCGAAGAAAAGAGAGAATGTATGGAGAACAGCACAAACGCTTCGTATACAAACAGAAGGAAAAACAATGGATGAATTAATAAAAGATGTACGGAAAAAAGTAAAAAAATAAAAAAGAGGCTACGGCCTCTTTTTTATTTTTTATGCCCATTGTTTTGATAAATGAGCCATTTCAATCGCAGCAACGGCGGATTCATAGCCTTTATTACCTGCTTTCGTGCCCGCGCGTTCAATCGCTTGCTCGATCGTTTCAGTCGTTAATACACCGAAAATAACTGGGATGTCTGTTTGTAGTGATAAAGATGCAACTCCTTTTGCTACTTCATTACAAACGTAATCGTAATGTGTTGTAGCACCACGAATTACAGTACCTAACGTAATTACAGCATCATACTTTCCGCTATTAGCCATCTTTTTAGCGATTAAAGGAATTTCGAATGCGCCAGGAACCCAAGCAACATCGATATCAGTCTCTTCTACACCGTGACGCTTTAATCCATCTAAAGCTCCGCCGAGTAACTTACTTGTAATAAATTCATTAAAACGTCCAACAACAACCCCAACTTTTAATCCTGTACCAACTAAATGACCTTCGAATACCATAATAAATCTCTCCCTTAATTATAAGTTTAGTAAATGTCCTAATTTGTTTACTTTCGTTTGTAAATACGTTTTATTCTCTTCTTTTGTTGGCATTTGCAATGGTACACGCTCGATTACTTCTAAATCGTAACCTTGTAAGCCAGCAATTTTTCGTGGATTATTCGTTAATAATCGTAAATGTTGTAAACCTAAATCTTTTAAAATTTGAGCGCCAATACCGTAATCACGCAAATCAGCTGGGAACCCAAGTTTTTCGTTTGCTTCTACAGTATCGAATCCTTCTTCTTGTAACTTATAAGCGCGAAGCTTATTAAGAAGGCCAATGCCTCGTCCTTCTTGTCTCATATAGAGAAGAACGCCTTTTCCTTCACGCTCAATTTGAGCAAGTGCAGCATGGAGTTGTGGTCCGCAATCACAGCGGCACGAGCCAAATACATCTCCTGTTAAGCACTCTGAATGAACGCGTACAAGTACAGGCTCTCCTGTTGAAATATCACCTTTTACGAGTGCGATATGTTCTTTCGTATCTAATGAATTAGAATAGCCAATTGCATGGAAAGTACCGAAATCTGTAGGTAATGTAATTTCCACTTCTCTCGTCACTAGTGTTTCATGGTGACGGCGATAAGCAATTAAATCTTCTATTGTAATCATTTTTATATCAAATTGTTTTGCGCACTGTAGTAAATCAGGTACGCGTGCCATCGTACCGTCCTCATTAATAATCTCGCAAATAACTCCAGCTGGTTCTGCTCCGCAAAGCTGTGCTAAATCGACGGCAGCTTCTGTATGACCAGCACGGCGCAAGACACCGCCTTCTTTCGCAATTAATGGAAAGATATGTCCAGGACGATTGAAATCAGCACCTTTTGATGCAGGGTTTAATAATTCTTGTATCGTAGTTGCCCGTTCGTGAGCGCTAATTCCTGTTGTTGTAGAAACATGATCAATACTCACTGTAAATGCAGTATGATGCGAATCTGTATTATGAGCTACCATTGGTTCTAATTGTAGACGTTCTGCGTATTCTTCCGTAATCGGTACACAAACGAGACCACGCCCATGTGTAATCATAAAGTTAATCGTTTCTGGCGTAATATACTCTGCTAAAGCGATAAAGTCGCCTTCATTTTCACGGTTTTCATCATCGCATACGATAACGACTTTTCCTTGTTTTAAATCTTCTAGAGCTTCTTCAATACGATGAAACATAATGCTTCCCCCTTATAGAAATCCGTTTTCTTGTAAAAAGCTTTCGCTCATTGAACCTGTTCGTTTTACAGGTTTAGAAATAAAGCGTTCGATATATTTACCGATCATGTCACACTCAATATTTACGATGTCACCGGCATTCTTTTCTCCGATAACAGATTCACTTACTGTGTGTGGGATGAGTGAGATTGTGATGGAAGATTCGTCTATATCAAATATCGTTAAACTCGTTCCATCAATAGCAACGGAACCTTTATGCAAACAATAGCGTAGCAATTCATCAGCAATAGCTATTTTGTAATAGACGGCATTATAGTGTTGTTTTTTGTTTAATATCGTTCCGATGCCATCAATATGTCCTGAAACGAAATGCCCACCGAATCGTCCGTTTGCAGCTATCGCCCGCTCTAAATTTACTTTAGAGTGTTGTTTAAGCATGCGAAGTGATGTTGATTGCATCGTTTCAGGCATTGCATCCACTGTGAATGAAGCTGTTGTGAAACTCGTTACAGTTAAGCAAATACCGTTAACCGCGATACTATCACCTAAGTGAACATCTGATAAAATTTTATTTGCATGGATCGTTAACTTCATCGCTTCTCCGCTTTGTTGCATGTTTGCAATCGTTCCTAATTCTTCTACAATTCCTGTAAACATTCCGTCACCTCACTTCGGGCATTCGCAACGATTTTTATATCATCACCAATTTGTTTCATCTCTTGAATTTCCAAGGAAAGTGCATCTTGCAATGCTGCGAAACCATTTCCACCAAATAAAGTAGGGGCATCCTTCCCACCAATTAATATCGGGCTTATATAAGTTATAATTTCATTGAAATGCTTTGTTTGTAAGAAGCTTGCGTGAACTGTTTGACCACCTTCAACGAATAGAGAAAGAATTTTCTTCTCTCCAAGAAAGAAAAGGAGGTCCTTGATTTCTATATGTTTTGTTTTCATTTGGAATATAGCTATATTTTCAGATTCATAAGAAGCTATTTTCTCTTTATTTACATCCTTACCGACAAAAATCCATGTCGGTGCTAAACCATCTGTTATGACATGAGAAGATGGTGGCGTTCGTAAATGGGTATCTAAAATGACGCGTATAGGATGTTTACCCCCGTTAGGAATTCTTGTCGTTAAATGCGGATTATCAGCTATAACTGTATTCACTCCAACGAGAATCGCATCATGTGTATGACGATATTGGTGAACATCAGCTCGTGCTTCTTCACCTGTAATCCACTTACTTTCACCCGTGACAGTTGCTGTTTTTCCATCTAAGCTCATCGCTGTTTTTATTGTTACAAATGGACGCTTCGTTTTCATGTAGTGAAAAAAGAAACGATTTAATAAGGTGGCTTCTGTTTCAAGAACACCGGTAGCTACTTCGATGCCAGCTTCTTCTAATCTCCTTTTTCCAGTACCAGAAACGAGAGGATTGCAATCAAGAGTAGCAATTACAACCCGTTTGACTCCTTTTTTGATGAGCAATTCACAGCAAGGTGGTGTTTTTCCAAAATGGCTACACGGTTCAAGTGTTACATAAACGGTAGCTCCTTTTGCTTTTTCACCAGCCATATGAAGCGCGTGAACTTCTGCGTGTTCTTCACCAGCACGTAAATGAGCGCCAATACCGACGATGTTTCCTTCTTTTACAACAACAGCACCAACCATAGGATTTGGACTTGTTTGTCCAGATGTCCCTTCTGCTAACTGTAGGGCAATCCTCATATATTCTTGATCTGTCATTCTCTTCACCTCTCCTGAAAAAATCAAAAAACCCCAAGGATTTTATATCCTTGGGGTTTGGGAGACGTGATTTCTAGAAATATAGTTCGAATACGAAAGTACAGGAAAGAAACCTAACGATGATTGGTATTTTTGCATAAGGAAAAAACCTAGCAAAAATATCGAATTTTTCAAACGCTAGTCGTATCTTTTTATTTCAGTATAGAAACATAAGTATACAAAATAAAACATATATAAAGATTCAAAACGAAACTTTAAAAATATGCATACTGAAATAAAAGTGTATTCGCTATATAAAATTACTAGAAAACATATCCTTCTCCCATCCAGACTATACTGTCGGCCCTAGAGTTTCACTAGATCCACCGTTTTCGAGTTGAAAACGGGTCACGGACTTAGAAGTTTGCACTTCATCACCGCCGGTTGGGAATTTCACCCGACCCCGAAGGATGTTGTTTGCTCAAATTATAGCACAAAAAAAATAAAAGGCTAGAAAAAAATATTCGAATGTGAAGAATTATGTGAAAATATATGTAAGTTGGAATGAGGACAAAAGTACGAGGAATGTTGTAAGGAAAAGGGGGACGAGAGTTAATGAAAAGAAAAAACATGCACAAAAAAATGTGCATGTCACATGTGAAATTATTCTGCCTCTGGTGCTCTAACGACAGACTCGAATTTCCCTTTATGCGAAGCATCGCAATAAGGCATATTTTTTGATAAACCACAACGGCATAAAGAAAATGCCGGTTTTGCTGGGAATACATTCCCTTGTGAATCGACTAATTCCACGTCCCCTGTAACGCGAAAAGAGCCATTATCATTTACTTTAATTTGTACTTTCGCCAACGCTATCCCTCCTTCCCAAACGCTTAATTTCATCATATAATTAAGAGAAGTACTTGACAATATAAAGTGAAACTTTAATTAGTGGGGGAGGTATCCCCCCACTAATTATTAGTTGAACCAATCGGGCTTTTAGGGGCAGTTAATCTCCCACCTAACTTCCTTGTTTTAGTTGAGTTTTGAGGTGGGAGTTTTACTGCCCGTTAATGCGGGGTAAAATGAGCACTTTCTTTGGGAGAGAAGAGAGTGTTATAATGTTTTTTATAACTGACTAGAGTAAGGTGACGAGAGATGGATAAACAATTACATACATTACGAAACATTGCAAATGAGCGCACGTGGGCATCATTTTTGAATGATAATCATCCATATAGTTTGTTACATTGGTCCATTGCAGGTGTAGGGCAAGAGGCAAAGGATGTTTGGTTACTTCAAGATGAAGTAACATTTCAAACGACAGAATTTCCAACGTTAGATGATGCAATGCAATGGATTTCTGTAAATATGGAACAAGTTACAGACGTTTTAGCGCAATAAAAAAACAGGCTTATGCAAGCCTGTTTTTTGTTTTTTTTACATATGAGTTTAAAAATTGATCAACGGCTGCTTCATACTCTTCTTTATTTTCGTTATAAGAGCAAGCGTGTGCACCGCGTTCTGCAATATAAAGTTGTTTATTGTTTTCTTTTGCTTCATATAGTGATTTCGTCATATCAGCTAAAATATAATCATCATCTTTACTATGAATAAAGAGGACGGGATTATTAATATTTTTTATACAATCGATTGGTGAAACTTCGCGAATCGTATAACCGTCACGTACTTTTAAAAAAGCATTTGCTAAAGGTAATAAAGGCCATTTAGGTAAATGGAATTCAACCTTTAAACGGTGTTGTAATTGCCCGTAGAAATCAGAAAAAGGACAATCTGCAATATAGAAATCAGCACCATCTTCTACAAGTCCTGCGTATTGAAGAAGTGTTGCAGCTCCCATAGATTCACCATGAATACCGAGTGTTATATTTGTTCCAAAGCGACTTTTTAGCCAGTCAACTACAGATTTTAAATCATGTTTTTCATAGTATCCATAGCTTGTTGTTTTTCCACCAGTTTTACCATGACGACGATGATCATAAATAACGACATTATACCCTCTGTTTAAAAATAACCTTGCATATTTTACAGAGTTCATTTTATTTACAGTTACGCCGTGACAAAAAATCATAAACTTATTGGAATGACCAGCAGGAATGTAATATCCGTGAAGATCATATCCGAATTGCGAAGGAATATGAATTTCTTCTTTATGAAGAGCATCAAAATCCTCTAAACGAAAATGTTTTTTTGTTTCTCTTTCGAGTACTTCTTCCTCTGTTTTTTTCTTTAAGTACATCACTTTATTTGTAAAGAAAATCCCAAGGGCAGTTATCGCACCTAGTATAGTAAACAATGCTGCAAAAAAACGTTTCATACTTTACCTCATCCTCCAAATACCGTTACATGTGATACACTTACATTGTATCACAATGATAGAAAAGGGGAGAAATAGGAAATGGTGTATATACAAAAAATTACGCCAGCGATGAAAGAAACAATCCGAATGTTTATGTGTGAGAACTGGGGGAGTTCATTGATGGTTTCACGTGGTAAGGGGCATCAGTTAGAAGAGTTGCCAGGATTTGTTGCGCTCTCGGATGACAGAATAATCGGAATTATAACGTATGAAGTGACCGGAAATATGTGTGAAATTGTATCGTTAGATAGCTTTGAAGAAAGAAAAGGAATAGGGACGAAACTTGTAGATTGTGTATTACAAGTTGCAGAAGAAGAAGAAGAACGGTGCGGGCGGGTTTGGCTCATAACAACAAATGATAATATGAATGCGTTACGTTTTTACCAAAAACGTAATTTTGTGATGACTAATTTATATGTGAATGCAGTGGAAGAGGCACGAAAAATAAAGAAAGAAATTCCGCGTATCGGATATGATAACATCCCAATTTTACATGAAATACAGTTAGAGTATCGTTTAATAAAATGATGTAACAATTTTCAGAAATATAAGTTATTAACCTTGACGAATATTGTAATTTAGGTTACCGTAAAATTGTAATCTATTACCATATTAAGGGGTGACGATGTGGCAACTATACGTGATGTTGCAAAATTGGCAGGTGTTTCAGTCGCAACCGTTTCACGAGTTATTAATGAAAAAGGATACGTTCATGAGGACACAGTAGAACAAGTAAAGGAAGCAATTGAGGAATTACGTTATAGGCCAAATAATGCAGCAAAGCCATTATTTAAAGAGAATTCAACGATAATTGCATTACTTGTAGATAATCTATATGACTCATCAAACATCACTTTGCTACATTGTATTGAGGAAATAGCATATAAAGAAGGATATCAAATCATTGTTTGTAATATAGAGAATAAAAATAGATACATACATATGTTGAAGGAAAATAACGTTGCAGGTGTTATTTTAACAAGATCCGTTTTTAAAAGTATAGGAGAAATTCCACTTCCGTTTGTTGTGATTGATGAAAAAAAATCCCATGCAAATTATTATGAAAGTGGACAAAGAACGGTTTCTTTATTAAAAGAAAAAGGCTGTCAATTTCTTGCTTATTTCGATGAGGGAGAAGATAGTGAAGAAATGGAAGAGCGCATATCAGGATTTTTAGACGCTGTTTGGGAGGAAGGGATCTCTTATCGAGAAGTATGTGTACAAGGGTATACGAATAAACAGTTTATTACATTCTTACAAACTTACCCGTATATAGATGGAATTGTAACTTCAAGTGAAAAGGTTACTTTTGAGTTAATTCAAGCAGCGAAAAATTTCAATATCCGTATACCGGATAAGTTGAAAATTATTGGACCGAACGGGAGCATAGACAGTGAATGGATAGGCCCGTCACTCATGAAAATTGAAAGTTGCGCCGAAGAAAATGGGAAAATAGCTTTACAACAATTAAAAGAAAAAATAAAAAAGTAAAAGGTGCGTATAAAACGCACCTTTTATAATGTAATTGCGGCAATAAAGCCGAATATAAGTAACGGTATATTATAATGCAGAAAAGTTGGTACACATGTATCCCATATATGATGGTGTTGACCATCAGCATTTAAACCGGATGTTGGCCCAAGTGTACTATCTGATGCTGGAGATCCCGCATCGCCTAGCGCTCCAGCTGTACCGATAATTGCAATTGTGGCCATTGGACTAAATCCAAGCTGCATGCAAAGAGGCACAAAAATTGTTGTTAAAATAGGGATGGTTGAAAAGGATGAACCAATTCCCATCGTAACGAGAAGTCCAATCACAAGCATAAGAAATGCAGCGAGTGGTTTGTTATTTCCAATTATATGTGCACTCGTTTGCACAAGAGATTCAACATGTCCTGTTTTTCGAAGAACAGCGCCAAATCCAGCGGCAGCGATCATAACAAAACCGATAAAGGACATCATGCGCATTCCGCTTGTTAATATCGCATCTGCTTCTTTAAGAGGTAGACTACCACTTACTGATAAGACGATAATCCCCGCTAAAGCACCGAAAATCATTGATTCTGTTGCTAATTGAACAGTTAATGTGGCTATGATAGATAACAATCCGAAAGTAATGCTACGTTTTGTATAGGGAACGATTTCATTTGCGGTAGTATGAACTTGTTCTGTTTCATACGTACGAGGTTTCCGGTACGTAATGAATACCGCTACACATAATCCAATAATCATACCGATTGCTGGAATAGTCATTGCTTTTGGAATAAGTGCGACATCAAATGTAAGACCACTTTGCGCAGCATTTGTTTGCAATACGTCATGATAAATTTTTCCGAACCCTGCTGGAATCCACATATAAGGAGTAATCAATCCGAATGTAATAATACATGTAACAAGTCTGCGATCCACTTTCAGCTCATTTAATACTTTTAAAAGTGCCGGAATTAAGATGGGGATGAAAGCGATATGAACAGGAATCACATTTTGTGAGAAACAAGCCATCGTTAAAATGATGAATAAAATAAGTATTTTAGAATAAACTTGTTTTTTCGTGTCTTGTTCATTGCCAATCCATTTTAGTGCAGTTTGAATCATGGCATCTGGAAGTCCTGTTTTGGAAAGGGAAATAGCGAAACCGCCAAGCATTGCATAACTTAAAGCGATTGGAGCACTGTTTCCAAGGCCAGTTGTAAAAGTGTTAATAGTTTCTGAAATACCGAGTCCGCCGATAATTCCGCCTGTTAAAGCTCCAACAATGATGGCGACAATGACCTGGACACGTAACAAACTAAGCAATAGCATAACTGCTACTGCGACGAGTACAGCATTCATAATAAATGTAATCTCCCTAAAATTTTATTGTGCTAAGGCAAGTAAATATGAAGCACTTTGCTATATTTATACATAGTTGCGACATATTATTATAAATTGTTTTCTATGAAATGTAAAAGAGCCTTTTGTTACTAATGTTGAAAAGCTAGCTCTTGTTTAATTGATTGTAAAGAATTAGCGAATAATTCTGGTTCTTCTAAATCAGGAGAATGTGCTGAATTTGGGAACCAAATCATCTTTTTTATGGGGGCTTCTATTACATCACAATATTCCTGAACGAGTGCATAAGGAGTTTGATAATCATAGCGACCAGAACAAAAATAAACCGGAATAGATAAGCATGAAATAGAAGAAAAGAAATCGATTGTCAACATTTCTTCCCATAAAACGCCAGATTTTAAATTTCCTGCGAGAAACTTGAACCAATCTAATAGCGTATATTCAGGGGAAAAGAAGCCTTTTCGTATGAAAGAAAAGGAAGATCCGTTTTGGATTGCTCCGCCGAATGTGCCAAGCCACTTTCTTTGAATAATAAGGCGTCTCGTATCTAAAAATGGTGGTTTGCCTAATTTTAAAAGGGACGCTAATGCTTTTTTATGATCATGTTTTTTTGCAGAACGAATTAAATGCTGATATAGCAATTCTTCGTTTTGTTTCATATGTACAATCTGCCCAATACCGATGTAAGCCTCGATATACTGTGGATATTGATGTGCTATGTTAAGCCCAATAATACTTCCCCAAGAATGACCAGCGAGAAATAGTTTCTGTTTATTGAATTTTTTAAGTACATATTGAATCACTTCTTTTGCATCGGAAACGAATTGTTCGATTGTAAAATTTGCTCCGAAATCTTTCATTGAAAAGGATTTACCTGCCCCGCGCTGATCCCAATTAATAACGATGAAGTGTTTCTCCAATTCTTTTTGAAAATGACGAATAAATCCAATTTGTGCCATGCCAGGTCCGCCATGACAGCATAATAAAATTGGCTGCTCTATGTTTTGCGCGCGCATAAGGAGAGTTTGTTTTCGATTATGGATCATAACGCTTTCCATCGTAGCAATACTATTAGGAATGAGTTGTTTATTTTCATTATAAAACTGTGGGGTATAGCTACGAAAAAGCATATGGAAATCCTCCTTTTCTGAAATCGTATGAATCGCACAGGCTATTCGTTTTGCATATACTGTTAGAAAATCATTGTAACATACCATACTAGTGTCATTTCAACACGGGAGGAGGGAAATTGTGACGATTGGAGAAATTATAGATTGCTTAAATAGACGTGAATCCATCGCTATTATAGCAAAACGTCTTGAAATAAGCCCATATACATTATCAAAGAAATTAAGATTGATTGGATACGAATATGATGGAGAACAGAAGAAACGTATTTTTGTAGGAGATGGAGAAGAACCGCGTCACTTACAACTCCAAGAAGCGACAGCCCTTCAATATGCGAAAACGGATTATCAATTATTAATTTATGAGCAATTACAAAGTATTTATGAGTTATTAAGAAAGAGAGAAGAAGTAATTGTGCCCATTATGAGTATAAGTACAGAGAAAAAGAAACGTACCTTTTCTATTAATAAAGAAATATTAGCAAAATTAGACGTTATATCAGAATCGAAAGGAATTCAAAAATCTAAACTTGTAGAAGAGGCGTTACAACAATTTTTACAACAGTATGATTTTAACAAAACATCACACTTTGATAACTAAAGAAAAGGATACTATGTTCATTGTAAGAACGAGTATCCTTTTTAGGTTTTACTAATATTGTGGATTAAGTATAAGTGCGTATCCTTTACAATAAAATCTGGATCGCATATTAGGGAAATACTTAATTTACCTTTTGAATTCTTCCATCAATAACTGGCTGAATTGGTTCTTTTAATTGTTTTACATAATCGACTAGCGCTTCAAAGTCGTTTGGACCAGTTTCTGAATTCTTCCCATTTTTAAATGATACGAATCCGTCACCGCCAGAAGCTAAGAAAGCATTCGCAACTACGCTATACGTTTTAGATGGAGATAACTCTTCGCCATTTGTTAAGCGTATATTCGTAACCTTTTCACCGTTTGGTTTATTTGCATCCCACGTATATTGAATACCTGAAATTTGAAGCATTCTTGTTGTTCCTTTTTGCCATTGCTGATTTAAAATGTCGCGAATATCTTGACCTGTTAAATCGATTTTAATCAATTGGTTTCCAAAAGGCTGAACGCCATATAATTCGCCCCAAGTAATATCGCCAGCATCTAAGTCATTACGAATGCCACCAGGATTCATAAGTGCGATTTGAGCTTGCATCGTTTGACGCTGTGCGTCGGCAATTACATTCCCAAGAGTAGATTCACCAGCATCATTTTGTTTACGGTCGATAGGTGCTGTAGATTTTCCTACAACTTCATTTACAAGTGGTGCGATTTTTTCTTTATATTGATCTATTTTTTGTTTTACTTGTTTATCAGGTTCCACACCTTCATGATATGTTGTAATCACTTCAGCTTTTTTCTTTACAATATCTTTTGTTTTACGATCAATTGTTACATCTACGTCTGAGAAAGCTGTTCCATAAGAGTTCGCTTGGACGATTAGTTTATTATTTACAGTACCATTTACATATGTGTGACTATGTCCACCGAAAATAACATCAACTTCCGAGTCTGTTTCATTTGCAATTCGAGTAAGGTCTCCATTTGTCACGCCAGACTCATCAGTTGTTCCGCCGACATGGGCAAGGACGACGATGGATTTAACACCGAGACGCTTTAATTGTTGCGCTGATTTATTAATTGCTTCTACTTCGTCAGTGATCTGTACATTTTTAAGCATAGTAGGCATCACGACATTTGGCGTATCAGTTGTAACAACGCCAATGAATCCTACAGGAACACCATCTACCATTTTTACAGTAAATGGTGGTAAAAATAAGCGACCAGTTGATTTGTTATAGAAGTTAGCAGCGACATAAGGGAAGTTAGCACCTTTGAAATTACCTGTTTTCTCGTGATATCCACCGTAAATGAGGCGTTTCATTTCATCGATACCTTCATCAAATTCATGGTTTCCGATTGTACCAACATCGAATTTTAAGTCATTTAAAAATTCAATCGTTGGTTCATCTTGTAACAACGCTGAAACTGGTGGACTAGCTCCGACAATATCGCCAGCATGTACGAGAAGTGTATTAGGGTTTTGCTTTTTACGTTCTTTTAAATAAGTAGCTAAGTAATCAGCGCCACCAGCTTCTTTGTTATTAATTTTTTTAACAGTATCTAGTTGTCCATGAAAATCATTAATACCAAGCATTTGTACGTCTACGTAGCGGTTTTGTTCAGCTGGATTCTGGGATGGGGGAGCGGCAAATACGCTTGAAAAAGTAATGGTGCTTAAAACGGCAACAGCAGGAATGATTTTTTTCCACATAATTCATTTCTCCTTTTTTTTATAATCTGACATCATACGACATAATTTTAATAGATTCATAGGATTATATCTATATAAAAATTTAGTTTTTTCGAAAAATTAACATATTTACAAAAGGTGAATAATAGAGTAAAGAACCTTTTTTATTGTCGAGTTCATTGTGTATCTACTATAATGGAGAAAAAAGTAAAAGGTGAGTAGCATGAAGAAAAAGAAACAAAGACAAATGCAAAGACAATCGCAAGTGAATAGACCAGAGCAAGAGTCGCTTACATTAGGCGATCAATTAAATGATTCACTCATGCAGCAATTAAAGAATAAGAAGAAAGAATTGCAAGTGAGAGAAGAAGAAAAAGAGGCAGCTGAGCAGGAAAGAAAGCGCCGAGAACAAAAAGAACGTGAAAAGAATAAATCATTTGAAGAACTGTTAAGTGAAAGTAGCCTTACTTGGAAAGACTTTAAATAATATAAAAAATGATCAGTGCATACCGCTGATCATTTTTTTGACGAGCTTGTAAGAAAAGGGGAGTTTTAATGAGAAAAATTGTAGTCGTTCCGCATGAAAATCATTGGAATGAAAAATTTCAAATAGAGGCCGAACGATTAAAATCGGCGATGCCAGAAATGGTGAAAGTCCATCATATTGGAAGTACATCAGTGCCAGGACTGGCAGCTAAACCAATTATAGATATGATTATGGAAGTAGAGTGTATCGACAGAGTAGATCATTGGAATGAACGTTTTGAAGAGCTTGGTTATATCGTAAAAGGGGAAAATGGTATTTCAAGACGTCGTTATTTTATTCATGGAACTGAGGAAAAACGCTCGTATCACTTACACGTTTTTGAAAAAGGAAATCCTGAGATAGTAAGGCATTTAGCGTTTCGTGATTATATGATGGCTCATTGTGAAGAAGCAGAGGCATATGCAACCTTAAAGAAAGAATTAGCCGAAAAATATACATATGATGGCACGTTATATACGGAAGGAAAAAATGAGTTTGTGCGTAGTGTTGATGAAAAAGCGAAAGAATGGAGAGAAGGAAATATGAATAATTGAGTTTGCGTTTTAGTGTATAAAATTATTATGTAAACTGTACATATGTTTTGACTTTTTGGTTGAATCTTGTTGAAATAAAGTGGTGGCTTATAAAAAATGTAAGAATGAAAGGGAGACGACTGTGCACATTCCAACAACTACACTTCATAATGGCGTAAAAATGCCGATGATTGGTCTAGGCGTTTATAAAGCGAAAGAAGGCGATGAAGTAAAACAAGCAGTAAAAACAGCGTTAGAAGTTGGATATCGTTCCATTGATACAGCAACTGTATATGAAAATGAAAGCGGTGTCGGAGAAGCGGTTCGTGAATCAGGGATTCCGAGAGAAGACATATTTATTACAACAAAAGTTTGGAACGACGATCAAGGATACGAGGAAACACTTGAGGCGTTTGAAAAAAGCTTAAAGAAATTACAAATGGACTATGTAGATTTATATTTAATACATTGGCCAATAAGAGGGAAGTATGTCGATACGTACCGAGCGCTAGAAAAACTGTATGAAGAAGGTAAAGTGCGCGCGATTGGTGTTTCAAATTTTCATAAACATCATTTAGAACTGTTATTACCAAATTGTAAAGTGAAGCCGATGGTCAACCAAGTGGAACTTCATCCGATGTTAGCGCAATTTGAATTGCGTAATTTCTGTCAAGGTGAGCAAATTCAAATGGAAGCATGGAGCCCATTAATGAGAGGCGGGGAAGTATTCGAGAACCCGATTATTCAGGCCATTGCTACGAAATATGAAAAAACACCTGCGCAAGTTATATTAAGATGGGATATTCAGAGCGGGGTAGTGACGATTCCTAAATCTGTTACACCATCTCGCATTAAGGAGAATTTTTCTATCTTTGATTTTTCATTAACGGAAGAAGAGATGACTCAAATTAATACGTTAAATCGTAATTTACATGTAGGAACGAATCCGGATAAATATGATACGCTATAAAAAGACGCTACCAGTATGGTAGCGTCTTTTTAACGATGTAAAGCGTAAGTATCACATTTAGCAATTTGCTGAAGTTGTATATATTGAGCTGTTGTTAACTGTGTTTGTTTACTAGCCTGGGCATTTTCTTTCAATTGCCCAATAGAGCTTGCACCAGGTATAACAGCTGCAACAGTTTCGTTATGTAAGCAATATTGAATAGCTGTTCCTGTTAAAGAGCTTTCTCCGATTATTTCTTTTACATTCGCGAGTGTCGCATATAATTCATCGTAAGAATAAGAAAGATAATTCTTTTCTTTTACTCTTTCTATCTTTCTTGCATTATTATCAGTTAAAATTCCTTTTGCAAGTGGCCCACGAGCAATAATGCTAATTTGATGTTCACTTAGAAGTGAGAACCATTCTTCAGGGCGACGATTTAAAAGGCTATATTCCATTAGCACACTAACGATATTGGAACGTTTAGCATATTCACGGATAACATTTGGACGTATAGAAGAAATACCGTAATGACGAATAATACCTTCTTTTTTTAATTCTTCAAAGGCTTCAATTGTTTCATCTATTGGATCTTCAATCGTCCCGCCGTGAAGTTGATAAAGATCAATATAATCAGTTTGAAGTCTACGTAAACTTTCTTTCACTTCAGCCTTTATGTAATTTTTAGAAGGATCCCAAGACCACCCGTTTTTTTCTTCTGTCCATCGATTTCCAACTTTTGTTGTAAGAACAATTTGGTCTCGTTTCCCTTTTAAGGCTTTTCCAACAAATTCTTCGTTTAATCCATAATCATATAAATCCGCTGTATCAAAAAAATTGATTCCTAAATCGATTGCTTCATCGATAATACGCATAGCTTCTGTTTCAGATGTACCGAGAGACATACAGCCAAGTCCCATTTCTGTCACAAACAAATCTGAGTTTCCTAATTGACGTTTTTTCATAGGTCAACCTCCTTACCTTTATTGTACGCAAGGGAAAAGGGGTTGACAAACGTTTACTTTTTACCCCGCTTTAACGGGCAGTAAGACCCCCACTTTAAAATTCGGCTCATACGAGGAAGTTAGGTGGGAGATTAACTGCCCGTAAAAGCCCGATTCGTTCAACTAATAATCAGAGGGGATGAACAAAACCCCCTCTGATTAAAGTTTCACTTTATTTGCTGTAATCCACTCTTGTACAGTTGTATACTCTTTTCCATATTGTTTTAGCTTATGGCGAATTTGCCATGCTTTTCCGACTAAAGTGACGCGATTTGGTAAAATATAAACTTTCATTTCTATCACGCTCCTTTCAATGTGGTAAAATGTATGAGGAAAGAATAGGAAATAGAACAGGGAGATGAAGTAGTATGAGTAATCTTGCAGAGAGAACAGTAAAAACTGAACCGATTTTTGATGGTAGAGTTATAAAAGTTCGTGTTGATGATGTAGTATTACCAAATGGAGCAATGAGTAAACGTGAAATTGTAAATCACCCTGGTGCAGTTGCTATTATTGCTATTACTGATGAGGGGAAAATTGTGCTTGTCGAGCAGTATCGTAAAGCGCTTGAAAAGGCGATTATAGAAATTCCGGCCGGCAAGTTAGAACCTGGTGAAAAACCTGAGGTGACAGCAGTTCGTGAATTAGAAGAGGAAACAGGATATGTATGTGAAAATATGGAGCTTATTACTTCTTTCTATACATCTCCAGGATTTGCAGATGAAATTTTATATGTATATAAAGCGACAGGTTTGACGAAAAAAGAAAATAAAGCCGAGTTAGATGAAGATGAATTCGTGGAATTGATGGAAGTATCGTTAGAAGAAGCGATTATTCTTATGAAAGATCTTCGTATTCATGATGCGAAGACGATGTTTGCAGTACAATATTTACAACTACAAAAATAAACACTCGCCAAAGGCGAGTGTTTTTTAATTGATTTTAGCGTATACGCGTGCATCACGTAAGCTACCATCTTGTGCTATGAAATCATTTTCCATTGTACCTTCTAGAATAAATTCTAAACGTTCTGCTAGGTTACATGCATTTGCATTTGTTGCATCAGTACGAATTTCAATTCTTCTAGCACTTAGCTTATCAAAGGCAAATTGAATGGCACCTTTAATGGCTTCAGTCATATAGCCTTGTTTTGTATAAGCACTATGCAGCCAGAAGTGAAGTGAAAACTTTGGAATATCCCAGTTTTCAGGCTTGAGCGTTATAGCTCCGATGAATGTACCAGATACTTTATCGTATAAGTGAAAATCAAGTGTTTCACGAAGTAAAAACTGCCCGTGAGCGTTACGAACGATTTCTTCAGCACTTTCTTCTGTTTCAGCGTTAATTGGCATCCACGGTACTAAGTCTTCTAGAGAAGCTTGGATTGCTTCATACACTTCTGCACCATCACCTGGAAATGGCTTACGAACTTGTAAGCGTTCAGTTTGAAATAATGTTGGAAAATCTAATAATAATGGTTTCAAGAGAAATCCCTCCTATTCTCTACTTTTTAGTTTAGCAAAGTAGAGCGGAATTTCAATGTTAATTCGTCATACTTTTTTCTTTCTTTCATACATTTTTAGTAAGAGTGTGAACGGAGGGAAGAAAAATGTGGAGAAAAACTTGGCAAGACCGTGTAATGTCTCACATACAGGAAAACTCTTCATTATATATATTTAACGCTGTTTTATTATTGATGGGAGTAATATTTGGGGCCATTCTTGTAAATAGTTTACAATTAAATCAAAAACAAGATTTATCATTTTATTTACAACGTTTTTTTGGACAAGTTTCTAAAGGAGAATTTGCTGTTGCGAGCGAAATGTTTCGAGAAAGTTACTTTTCGCAATTAAAATACATTGGATTTATTTGGATTTTGGGGATTTCAATTATTGGATTGCCACTTATTTTTATTTTATTATTTGTAAAAGGAGTAGTTGTCGGATTTACAGTAGGTTTTTTAGTAAGTCAGCATGGATGGAATGGATTATTATTAGCATTCGTTTCTGTATTGCCACAAAATCTCATTATTATTCCAGTATTTCTCGTTATGACAACAATTGCCGCAAGCTTTTCCTTACGGATGATTAGACATCAATTTATTCGGAAAATAACCGAACCGCTATTACCATTATTGATTCGTTATACATGCTTCTTTCTTGTAATCGGAGTAGTGTTAGCTCTTGCTTCTAGTGTAGAAGCTTATGCATCACCAGTTTTAATGAAAGAAGTCGTTGAGGCTATTAATAAACAATAAATACTTTTTGAGAATAATTATCAATTTGTTTTTATTGTTTTTCTTTTGACAGAAGCCCTTCTTCTGATATAATGGTGTAAGAGTGGCGAGGAGGGAGTAGTACCGAATGGAAGAAAGAATTGAACGAATTAAGAAGCAATTACATGCAGCGAGCTACAAATTAACACCGCAACGTGAAGCAACAGTTCGTGTGCTGCTAGAAAATGAAGAAGATCATTTAAGCGCAGAAGATGTTTACCTCCTTGTAAAAGAAAAGTCGCCAGAGATCGGATTAGCAACCGTCTATCGAACTTTAGAACTATTATCTGAGTTAAAAGTTGTCGATAAGATTAACTTCGGAGACGGTGTTTCACGCTATGACTTACGCCAAGAAGGTGCGCAGCGTTTCCACCATCATTTGATTTGTACACAATGTGGTGCTGTACAAGAAATACAAGAAGATTTACTTGGTGAAGTGGAAAGGAAAGTAGAACATGACTGGAGCTTTAAGGTGAAGGATCATCGTTTAACATTCCATGGGATTTGTAAAAATTGTCAAGAAAATGAAACGGATGAAAAATAACCTTTTCCTATTTAACTAGGAAGAGGTTTTTTATTTGAATAAGGTATAAATTGGTGAAAGCTTGGCATATGTTGTAATAACTTATATTTTGGAGGAATTTACAATGCGCCGAGCTTTAAAATTAACTTTTGATGGGATAAAAGTATTTTTATTATTTACAAGTTGTACGATTTTGTTTTATTTCGCTATACTATGGATAAATGAAGAATATGAAAGCTATCATCGTTATGAAAAGCCAAAAGAAGAGACTGTAGAAAAAGTATCAGGGAATGAAGAGCCGGCAAAGGATGCTTTCGTAAATAGAATGATGTTTTTCTATGAAAATGGGGAGTAGTGTAGATTGGAAGATCAATTAAAAGATTTTATTCATTATATGGTTGTCGAAAAAGGGCTAGCGAAAAATACAGTAGTATCTTATGAACGTGATTTAAAAAGTTATGTAAAGTATTTGCAAAATGTAGAACAGGCGAAAAGCTTTCATGAAGTGACACGCTTGCACATTGTTAATTTTCTGCAGCACTTAAAAGAAAACGGAAAATCTTCGAAAACATTAGCACGTCATATTGCATCGATTCGTTCGTTTCACCAATTTTTACTTCGTGAACGGGCGGTAGAGCACGACCCATCCGTACATATTGAAACGCCGCAAGGAGAACGGAAATTACCGAAAGTACTATCAATCGATGAAGTGGAGGCGTTACTTCAGACGCCAAAAATGACGAGTGCTTTTGGGGTTCGTGACAAAGCGATGCTAGAGTTATTGTATGCAACAGGACTTCGTGTTTCGGAATTAATTGCCTTAAATTTAGAAGATGTACATTTAACGATGGGATTTGTTCGTTGCATAGGGAAAGGGAATAAAGAAAGAATTATTCCACTAGGAAGTTTAGCGACGGAAGCGATTCAAAAGTATATTGAAAAGGGAAGAAGAGAATTGATGGGTAAAAAAGTAGTAGATGCACTCTTTTTAAACCATCATGGGAATCGATTATCAAGACAAGGATTTTGGAAAATTTTAAAACGATTGGCGAAAGAAGCAAATATTGAAAAAGAGCTTACACCGCATACGTTGCGCCATTCTTTTGCTACGCATTTATTAGAAAATGGGGCAGACTTGCGTGCTGTGCAAGAAATGCTTGGACATGCAGATATTTCAACGACGCAAATTTATACGCATGTTTCAAAAGCTAGATTAAAAGATGTATATAAACAGTTTCATCCGAGAGCATAGTTACTATGCTCTTTTTTCATAGATTCAAAAGGCTACAGTACTTCACAAAAACTTCACAAACATTTCGTACATTGTTTTCAGCAGAAGACTAGAATATTACAATGTATTTCCTCTATACTAAATAAGGTATGAAGGAGGAAATGATGATGAAAAAACTTATTATGACTGTATTTATCGCGATGCTAGCATTGGCTGGCTGTAATACAAACAAAGAAGAACCGAAAAAAGAACAGAAACTAGAAGCTGTAAAAGTAGCAGTTCAAACAAATCCGAAAGAAATTAAACCTGGTGAAAAAACAGAAGTACAAGCACTTGTTACACAAGGAAAAGAAAAAGTAACAGATGCTGATGATGTAAAGTTTGAAATTTGGAAAGCTGGCGACGAAAAGCACGAGATGTTAGATGGGAAGCATAAAGGAAAAGGTGTTTATGCAGTGGAGAAAACGTTCGAGACGGATGGAGTATACCATATTATCGCTCACACAAATGCACGTGAAATGCATGTTATGCCAGAAGTAAAAGTGGCTGTAGGAAATGCGAAAGTAGAAGATGCGAAAAAAGAAAATAGTGATCACGGTGCAGGGCATGGCGATCATAAAAGCGATACAATGATCCATCTTATGGCTGGTGATATAAAAGCAAATGCTGAATCGACTATGAAAGTTCATTTAAAACAAAAAGAAGAAGCGTTAACTGGTGCTGAAGTACAACTTGAGATTTGGAAAGATGGTGTTGAAAAACACGAATTTATTCCAGCGAAAGAAGGAAATAAAGGAGAGTATGAAACGAAACATACTTTCAAAGAAAACGGTTCTTACAAAGTGAAAGTTCATGTTAAAAAAGGTGAACTACATGAACATAAAGAAGAAACAGTAGAAGTAAAATAAAAAGCAGCTCTTTAGAGCTGCTTTTTATTTTTATTCCGTAAACGTCCAATTGATGAGGGCTTATAATCAGTGGAGAAGAACGAAACTCCTACTAATCGAAGTTTCACTTTATACGAAGAAATAAATCATAAAATAATTAGCACTTATTTGCATAATGGATTACAATAGAAGTGTGAAGAAAATGAGAAATTCTACGAAAATGTATTAAAAAGAAAGCGTAAACATGTTATGATATCAGTATCAGATGTCTGACATCTGACTTAGAAAAAACTAGAAATGTTTTTGAGTCGTTTCAAAGTAAACGAAATAGGTTAGAGAATCAATTAAAGAAGTACTGTTTGACAATGAGAACGAAAGAGAATTCTTATGGAGAACAGTTTCACTTTATAGCGTTTTGAACATACTACAAGAAGTAGAACTGAACTTATAGGAGGTCGCAGTTATGAATAAATATAAACGTATATTCCTAGTCGTAATGGATTCAGTTGGAATCGGTGAAGCACCAGATGCTGAACAATTTGGTGATTTAGGATCTGACACAATTGGTCACATTGCTGAACATATGAATGGGTTACAAATGCCTAACATGGTGAAATTAGGCCTTGGTAACATTCGTGAAATGAAAGGTATCTCTAAAGTAGAAAAACCGCTTGGATATTATACAAAAATGCAAGAAAAATCTACTGGTAAAGATACAATGACAGGACACTGGGAAATTATGGGTCTTTACATTGATACACCATTCCAAGTGTTCCCTGAAGGATTCCCGAAAGAATTACTTGATGAATTAGAAGAAAAAACAGGCCGTAAAATTATCGGTAATAAGCCAGCTTCTGGAACTGAAATTCTTGATGAACTTGGTCAAGAGCAAATGGAAACAGGCTCTTTAATCGTTTACACTTCCGCAGATAGCGTACTACAAATTGCAGCACACGAAGAAGTAGTGCCACTTGATGAGTTATATAAAATTTGTAAAATTGCACGTGAACTAACGTTAGATGAGAAGTACATGGTAGGACGTGTTATCGCTCGTCCGTTCGTTGGAGAGCCAGGAAACTTCAAACGTACACCAAATCGTCATGACTATGCGTTAAAACCATTTGGTCGCACAGTAATGAATGAACTAAAAGATAGCGATTATGATGTAATTGCTATTGGTAAAATCTCTGACATTTATGATGGAGAAGGGGTAACTGAATCACTTCGTACGAAATCAAATATGGATGGAATGGATAAGCTTGTAGATACATTAAACATGGACTTTACAGGTCTTAGCTTCTTAAACTTAGTTGACTTTGATGCATTATTTGGACACCGCCGTGATCCACAAGGGTACGGAGAAGCTCTGCAAGAGTATGATGCTCGTCTTCCAGAAGTATTCGAAAAACTAAAAGAAGATGATTTATTATTAATTACAGCAGACCACGGTAATGATCCAGTACATCCTGGTACTGATCATACACGTGAATACGTACCGTTATTAGCATATAGCCCAAGCATGAAAGAAGGCGGACAAGAATTAGCACTTCGTCAAACATTTGCTGATATTGGTGCAACGGTAGCAGAAAACTTCGGCGTGAAAATGCCAGAACACGGAACAAGCTTCTTAAACGAGCTAAAGAAATAGGGGGATAAACAAATGAATCGTGAACTTATTACAAAATCAGCTTCATACTTAAAAGAGAAATTTCAAGAAACGCCACAAGTAGGACTAATCCTTGGATCTGGACTAGGTGTATTAGCAGATGAAATCGAGAACGCAGTAACAGTACCTTACAGTGAAATCCCTGAATTCCCAGTATCAACTGTAGAAGGTCATGCAGGTCAACTAGTATTCGGTACACTTCAAGGTGTAACAGTAGTAGCAATGCAAGGACGTTTCCACTTCTATGAAGGATACGACATGCAAAAAGTAACATTCCCAGTTCGTGTTATGAAAGAACTAGGTGTAGAAACAGTTGTTGTAACAAATGCAGCTGGTGGTGTAAATACATCATTTGAGCCAGGCGATCTTATGTTAATTTCAGACCACATTAACTTCATGGGTACAAACCCATTAATCGGACCGAATGATTCTGAAATGGGCGTACGTTTCCCTGATATGTCTACATCATATACGACAGAACTTCGTGAAATGGCGAAACAAGTTGCAGCGGACTTAAATATTAAAGTACAAGAAGGTGTATACGTTGGAATGACAGGTCCTGTATATGAAACACCTGCTGAAATTCGTATGCTTCGTACACTTGGCGGAGATGCAGTTGGTATGTCAACAGTACCTGAAGTAATTGTAGCGCGTCATGCTGGTATGAAAGTACTTGGTATTTCTTGTATTTCAAATATGGCAGCTGGTATTTTAGATCAGCCACTTCATCACGATGAAGTAATCGAAACGACAGAACGTGTTAAAGCTAACTTCTTAGCATTAGTAAAAGCAATCGTAAAACAAATGAAGGGGTGACCTCACAATGAGAATGGTGGACCTAATTGCAAAAAAACGTGACGGACATGCATTAACGACAGAAGAAATTAACTTTATTGTTGAAGGATATACGAATGGTGATATTCCTGATTACCAAGTAAGTTCACTTGCAATGGCAATTTTCTTCCAAGATATGAACGATCAAGAACGTGCTGATTTAACTATGGCAATGGTAAATAGCGGTGATACAATCGACTTATCAGCTATTGAAGGGATAAAAGTAGATAAGCACTCAACAGGTGGTGTTGGTGATACAACAACACTTGTGTTAGGTCCATTAGTAGCCGCTTTAGGTGTACCGGTTGCAAAAATGTCTGGACGTGGGTTAGGACATACTGGTGGTACAATTGATAAATTAGAAGCAGTTCCAGGATTCCATGTTGAAATCGAAAATGATGAATTCATGCGACTTGTAAATGAAAACAAAATCGCAGTTATTGGTCAAAGTGGAAACTTAACACCTGCGGATAAAAAGTTATATGCACTTCGTGATGTAACGGCAACAGTAAACTCAATTCCGCTTATTGCAAGTTCGATTATGAGTAAAAAAATTGCTGCCGGTGCAGATGCAATTGTTCTTGATGTAAAAACTGGAGCAGGTGCATTTATGAAAACAGATGAAGATGCAAAACGTTTAGCAGAAGCAATGGTGCGCATTGGTAATAACGTTGGTCGTAATACGATGGCTGTTATTTCTGATATGAGTCAACCACTTGGTGAGGCGATCGGTAACGCACTTGAAGTACAAGAAGCAATTGATACATTACAAGGTAAAGGACCGAAAGATTTAGAAGAGTTATGTTTAACGCTTGGAAGTCAAATGGTATACCTTGCTGGACAAGCTTCATCTTTAGAAGATGCACGTGAGAAATTAATTGAAGTAATGAACAACGGTAAAGCGCTAGAATCATTTAAAACGTTCTTATCAGCGCAAGGCGGCGATGCTTCTGTTGTTGATGATCCTTCTAAATTACCACAAGCACAGTTTAAAATTGAAGTAGAAGCGAAGGAAGACGGTTATGTATCAGAAATCGTTGCAGATGAAATCGGAACAGCAGCAATGCTTTTAGGAGCAGGACGTGCGACGAAGGAATCTGAAATTGATTTAGCAGTTGGCTTAATGCTTCGCAAAAAAGTAGGGGACAGCGTGAAAAAAGGTGAATCCCTTGTTACAATTTACGCAAACCGTGAAAATGTGGAAGATGTAAAAGCAAAAATTTATGAGAACATGAAGATTGCTAACGAACATGTAGATGCACCAACGTTAGTGCACGGCATCGTTACTGAATAATAAAAAAGGGCCAAGGAGTATTTCTCCTTGGCTTTTTTTGCTATTTTTTGTTTATAATAATAATGGGTGAAATTATGATTAGAATTTGTGCAATAACAAAAACAGATGAAGTATTATATGATGTTTCGCTAGAAGAAACAACGAAAGACCATATTGTATGGTATTGGCTAGATTTATATAAGCCAACGAAAGAAGAGTATACATACATTTTGCAAGATCATTTTAAGTTCCATCCCCTTGCAATTGAAGACTGTATAGAATATGTACAGAGGCCAAAAGTTGATTTTTATGATGGATATAACTTTTTAGTTCTTCATGCATTTGGTGAGGATGGATTAGAACCGCACGAGATCGATTTATTTATTAGTGATCGTTTTATTGTTTCTTTCCACTTTTCTCATAACAATGCAATCGAAAGAGTATGGAAAACACTTGGAGAAAAGAAGCGTATTAAAAACAGTCCTTTACACGTAGCGCATACAATTATCGACCAAATTGTAGATGACTATTTTGCGCCTGTATATTACATTGAGGATCATTTAAATGCAATTGATGATAATTTAACGGGTGAGACAGCAGGAAGTGTATTAGAAGAAGTATTTGATATACGTGCAGATTTATCGAAGCTAAGGCGCACAATCATTCCGATGCGTGATTTATTGTATCGTATTTTAAATTCGACTCGTTTTTACGGTATAAGTGATCATGAGATCTACTTTAAAGATATACATGACCATTTGCTTAAACTAACAGAAATGATTGAAGCAAGCCGCGAGTTAACGGCAGATATTCGGGATAGCTATTTTTCATTAAACTCACATCATATGAATAACATTATGAAAACATTAACTGTATTCTCGACTATTTTCATGCCATTAACATTTATTGCGGGAGTATACGGAATGAACTTTACGCATATGCCAGAGCTTGGTGGACAATATAGTTATTTTATTTGTCTACTTCTAATGGCACTAATTGGCGGTGGGATGATGGCTTGGTTTTATAAAAAAGGATGGTTTAAGTAAAAAAACACCGAGGAAAATTCCTCGGTGTTTTTACTTAACCAATAGCATGTAATACAAACATGGCTAAGAATAAGCATGTAACGATATACATAGACGGTGCGACTTCTTTACGCTTTCCAAGAGCAATTTTTAAGATAGGATAAGCAATAAATCCGAACGCAATGCCATCAGCGATACTATATGTGAGCGGGATCATGACGATAATTAAGAACGCTGGAAATCCTTCTGAAAAATCGTTCAGAGGAATTTGCTGAATGCTTGTAATCATCAGGCCGCCAATAATAATTAAGATTGGTGCAATGGCACTATCAGGAATTAGTTTGACAAACGGAAGTGCAAACAGTGATGCAAAGAATAACAACCCTGTAACGATAGACGTCAGACCTGTCTTTCCGCCTGCAGTAATACCTGCAGCACTCTCTACTGTTGATACGGTAGGGCTTGTGCCAAATAGACCACATGTCATTGCTGAAATTGCATTTGCTTGGTAAGCACGTGGGAATTTACGGTCATCTTCTAATAAACCGTGCAGAAGTCCCATGTTCTCAAAAATAAGCACCATGCTTAAGGAGAATGTTGCAATCCAAAACGGTAAGGAAGAAAGTTTGCCAAATGACATAGCTCCAAACACATCGCCGTAATTAGCGAATGAGAATGAACTATTTCCGATTTGACTTGTATCAACAAGACCAAATAGCCATGCAATACCAGTTCCTATTGCAATCGTCCATAAAAAGCTTCCACGTACGTTACGAATAAATAGTACAAGTGCAACGATAAGAGTAAGTAGTGTCGCAAGAACGACAGGGTTACTTAATTTACCCATTGCAACAGCAGTATTTGGATTCGAAACGACTAAACCACCTTTTTGCAATCCGATAAATGCTAAAAATAATCCGATGCCGACAGTAATAGCTTCCTTTAATGACTTTGGAATCGATACTGAAAGCACGCGAGCGATTGGTGTAAACGCAGCAATTGCAAAAATAATACCAGAGATGAAGACAGCTGCTAATGCTTCCTGCCAAGCTAATCCGAGCGTATGCACAGCAGTGTACGTGAAGAATGCATTTACGCCCATACCAGGGACAAGAATAGCAGGTGCATTTGCCCAAAATGCCATGAGCAGACATCCGACAAATGAACTGAAAACAGTTGCTAAAATTCCAGCTTCAAGAGGAATGCCAGCATCCGATAAAATTGATGCATTTACAATCATAATATATACGATTGTGAAAAATGACGTAACTCCAGCTAAAACTTCTTGTTTTGGTGATGTTTCGTGTAAACCTAATTTAAATGTTCTTTCAAGTATTCCTTTCATGTTAAACCTTCTTTTTCATATCCCTCTCCCACCCGTGATATCTCTTTTGTAAGAGCTCACCGTCCTTTATTATATCAGAACATCATGTTTTTACAACAAGGAAAATGATAACGTTTACTTATAAAAGAAATTATTTATAAATACGTAAAAATGGCTCGTATTGTTGAAATGATTTCTAATTCTCCTGATTGAATGGGCGGAGCTGCTTGCGCATGTAAAGTAGCATAGGACGTCACTTCCCGTGGTAATTGGGCGGATTCTTCAACGAATGAGAGTGGAACTGGATTAATGTTTAAATTGTATGTACTCGCAATAGCACGAGCTTTTTCTACCGCTTGTTGCAGAGCTTGAATGAGAGCTTGCTCATAATATTTATTTGGATGAGATATTCGAAAACGTAACCCTTTTGCTAAGTTTGCTCCATTTGAAACGGCTATATCATATACTTCCCCTGCTTTTTGTACATTTAAAACGGTAATTTCATACAAATGTTCCACACGATATCCTTGTAGTAATGCTTTATCATTTACATATTCGTACTGGGGCGTAATCGTATATGAAATGGTTTCTATATTTTTGTCGGCAATACCTAGTTGTTTTAGTGCATCTAATAATTGTTTGGATTGCACTGCATTCTCTTCTTGTGCCTGTTTTACATTTTTATGATCTGTACGAATACCAATCGTTAATATAACAACATTTGGTTTTGCTTTTACAACGCCTTCACCTTGCACCGTAATGGTAGCTTCTTTACCAGTATTAGCTGTACGTACGTTGTGTAAATAAGGATTCATTCCACCTTGCATCTTCCATCACCATCCTTATTTATATGTATATGTGTGAACAAAAAAGAAATTTGTATGAAAAAGTTACATAAATGAGAATGTTAAAGAAAGAAAGCATATACAATAAGGGTATTTATAGATTATAATATGTGTAAATATGATAAAAAAGGGACGAGGCTAGTGAACGAAAAAAGAGAAACACTGATTTTAGAGTTATCCGGATCATTTCGAAAGATGATACGTTTATTACAAAATGATATTAATACACGTTTTGCAGAACATATGCCATACAATGAATTTTCTGTATTACGCGCGTTATTTTTAAACAGTCCACAGATGGCTTCGCAAATTGCGAGTGAAGTAAACGTAACCTCTAGTCATATTACAGCTGTTACTGATCGTCTCGTACGAAAAGGGTTTGTAGAAAGAAAGCGTTCAAATTCAGACCGTCGTATCGTGTACCTAGAAATTACAGAACACGGAAGAGAAGTAACTGAAAAACTTGAAGCTGTGCGTAAAGAATATTATAAAGAGAAATTTAAAGGTTGGAGCGACCAAGAAATCGAAATGGTGTTAGAGCTATTTGGCCGCGTATTATAATAAATGAGGATAGGAAGCAAAAGCTTTCCTATCCTTTTTCTTTTGAATAAAAACATTTTGAAACTCCAATACTTTAATTAAAAAGAATCGGAGTGAAAAATTATGAAACGTATTTGTACGCTTTTCATTATGATTGGAAGTTTTTTTTGCTTTAATCAGTTCGCGGATGCGGCTACGCCTCTTCAAGTCGTTCAAAAAGAATTACAACATATTTCAAATAAGCAACCTGTTTTATATTCAAAGCTATGGATTCGTTCAATGCAGAATGCTATTTTATTTCATCATAGTGATAACATTCGGCATGAAGATACGATAAGCAATGTGACAAAGTCTTCTCTTATAAAAGTAAAACAGCTTCCACTTCAGAAAGCATCGCAGTATATCCCGAGATTATCGCAATATATTTCTAAGTTTCAAGCTGAGAATGTGCAAGTGTATTATGTTGCAGCTCGTTATGAAGTGAAAAAAGAAAATCCGTATCAGTTAAATGGCATGAATTATTTTATGCAAGTGTTTATTCAACAAGGAGGAGAATGGCGAATTGCTGAAAGCATAGTTGCTCCAACAGATCAAATCGTCGCAAATGGTGACGGGTTTGGAACGAAGCAAGAAAAAGAGTATGGGAAAAGAAGAGAGAATGTGAAATAACCTCCTTTTGAAGGAGGTTATTTCGTGCGAAGTAAAAATTTTTTATTTATGAAATAGTTAAGTACTACATAGCTAAATACTCCTATTATTATGAATCCAGCGTAATAACTTAATATTGGATCATTTTTTTCACCTGTTAACCAGCCTCCTAATAGTGCGAAACATATCGTGACACACGGTATAAATGGACGTTGTAGTCTAGTGAATAATAATAGTTTACCGTTATTTTCATTTTTTGTCCGATTATAGAAAAATACTCCTAATGGTAAAAGAAAAAGAATATATAGAATCGGAGTGATAAGTTTCCAGATGGGCTGGAATTGGTGTTGCACCGTAACGGATTCTTTTAGATTATTAATGTTTACTTCTTTTACTTTTGGATTAAATGTATAAGATATATAAGTATTATTAGTAGGTGCAAAAACTTCAATGTTCTCTACATATGATGTGTAATTCGCTTTCTTAAGGAAAAATTCAGTTGTAGATATATTTGTGTGAATCCAAGTGAAATGAAACAGCAACATGCTTAGTCCAGATGGTAATATAATAAAAACTAAGCTTAATATACTATGTGAAATGACATTACCAGCAATTGTTCCTATAAAAATTGCTATTGTAAAAATTGCAATCCATGTAATGGTAACATAACATAATAATGTAAGTATTGGCCCGAAGGATTGATATTGGTTAAACAGATTAACCGTTAGGATAAAATACATTAAGATGATATTAAGGCTCATTATGAATATAATTATAATTGTCCCGAACAGCCATTTAGAAAGAAAAAGTTCTTTTCTCGTGAATGGCATTGCGAATAACAGATGATCTGTTTGATTTCGTTTTTCCCAACTTATTAATGAACAAGCGAGTAATATGAAAGTTGGAATGAAGGGGATGATAAGAGTATCCCCATTTAAACTATAGCTGAAATAGTTAACTTGATTTGCTGAAAGACTTGTTAGTTGAATCTGTAAATCATTAAAATAGCTAATAGGTAAAAACCAAAAACTACTACAAGCAAAGAGTAAAAGAATGTACTTACTTTGCTTGTAATGATGTAACCATAAAGCCTTATAAAACATGTTATTCCTCCAATGCCCAACATGTGATTATGTTGAATTTAGTTAATATTCCAAGTAAACTTCCATTTTAATATTTTTGGCAGGAAGAAATACATAATTAAACTAGTAACTAAAAATCCGATGTAAAAGCTGGACAATGACTGCGCGCGACTTAGTATTAAGCCTCCAACGATCCCACCAAAGAAAATAGCACAAGCTGATACTACTTTTTGTAGTTTTGGATATAATAAGTAGTTACCGTTACGCTCATTGGCTGAACGAGCATATAAATATATACCGAGTGGTAATAAAACAATGATATGTACGATAGGTCCAATCAATGTTTTTACCGGTGGAATCTTTGTAAAGTTTGGTTCGTTATGACGTACTCCGTTTCGATCGGTATAAGCATTTTGTGGATCATAATTAAAGTGAATATTGAAATCTTCTGCTGGACTAGAAATACGTATGTTTTCCGTCACATTATATATAAGGCCACTGTTCTCATGAAATTCAGTGTTTGAGTGAACAGCAATGACGCCTGAAATAAGTGTTGGAAGTAATAATGGGAACATGAATAGAGCGGCAGTGAGAACTCCTTGCGATATAACATTCCCAGTGATTGTTCCTATACATAAGGCAAGTGTATAAATAGCAATTAGTACAATTAACATGTATATAAAATAAATATGAAAGGGGGAGAATACTTGATATTTATTATGAAAAGTTAACTTTTTCATAATAGCAAATAGCCCCCAGTTTAAAACGACAACAGCGGTGATATTACAGATTCCAAACAACCACTTTGTTATATAGAGGTGTGAACGTTTAAAGGGCATAGACCATAGCAAGTCGCTAGAGTTATTTTGTCTTTCCCATCCAATTAACGTACAAGCTAGAACGATAAGCACAATACCTAACAGTATGACAGAATCTAGAAGTGTTAAATTAAAGGTGTAATGATATACAGAGTTCCACTTTTTGTTGTCATTTAGAAATTGTTGCTGTTGAATAGAAGTCATATAGTAGTAATATGATAAAGTATAGAAACTGGCAAGCCAAAATAACCATACAACATATTTACTTTGTTGATACGTTCTTAGCCATAGTGCTTTTTGAAACATAGGATCTCTCCTTTAAAAAACTTTATAATTTGTTAAGCGTGATAATACAACATAAGTAATAATTCCAGCGAAAAACAAAGCGATATAGTAGTTAAGTAAGAAATGAAATTGGTTTAGTTTATAGCCACCTAGTAATGCAAAGTAAATGGTTGTCCCCCATATACATATTCGTAAATGCTTTTGGAAAATAAATATCTTTTGACTGTTTTCATTTGGCGATCGTTTATATAAATATGTTCCAAGTAGTAAGTAAACTATTGTATAAAAAATAGGGACTAACATCGATTTAGCTGAATAATAGTGATAAGATGCTGGATTTCTTAAAGTAGTTGAGTCATTTTCTTTTTTACGTGATTCAGGATTATAATGGTAATAAATCGTGAAGTTATATATTGGTGCAACTATATTTGTTTTTTTATTGATTTCATAAAGTTGTTGATCTAATTTATTATTTTTAGTATTGGTAGCCTCTAAATGGTTTATCGTAAAAGTGTGCACTAGTGGAATAAATGTAAGCCCCATTAGTAACCATGGAATACAAAAAACAACCTGTGAAACAATGCTTCCAGTAAAAGTACCGATACATAAAGCGGCTGTATATACTGCAACATAAGAAACAATTGCATAAAGAAAGTATCGATGAAATGGACTAAAAGATTGATAATCAAAATGAATGGTTGTTCTATAAATAACATACATAAGGATCCAATTTATAAGTAACGAGCCCAAAATACAAAATGAACCAAAAGCCCATTTAGATAAGAAAACATCTTTTCTTTTAAACGGCATCGTCATAAGTAGTGTATTCGATTGGTTGCTACGTTCCCACCCTATCAATAAACAGGCTAAAGCAATAATAAGAACTGTTAACAAAAAACTATTACCTTCTCCCGAAGAAAAGGCATAAAAATAATAATACTGCTTCCCTTTTTCTTGTAATTCGTAATACGCATCAAGTTCTTTCTGCGCAATTCTATAGTAGCTAAAAGATAATAAGTAAAGCGAACTAAAGAAGAATAGCAACACAGCATATTTCCCGCGCTTCCAATTCCATATCCACAACGCCTTATGAAACATACCCATCCTCCTCTAGTGTCGTAACGAAGACATCTTCAAGTGACATTGTTAATTCTTCAATGAGTATAGGTTGTTCTTTATAAAACTTCTCCAATGTTGCAGCCACATTTCCCTCAATTAAGATTGTAAATACTTTTCCTGTTTGATTTAATATTTTAATATTGCTTAAGTTTTCTAGTTTTTGAGGTAATGAACGTTCGTAAGCTACTTGTATTTTTGCAAATCGTGATTTGGCATCGTCTAGTGATGTAATAGACGAGATAGTATGGCCTTTTAATATAATAATTGTATCTGCAATTTGTTCCACTTCATCTAAATGGTGAGTTGAGATGAAAATGGTAATATCTTTTTCTGCCACTTCTCCAACGAGAAACTGTAAAATCTGCCTTTTAACGATAGGATCAAGTCCGTTTGTCGGTTCATCCAAAATGATATATTCTGCTTTTGTAGAAACGGCTAAAATGATGGCAAGCAATGCTTTCATCCCTTTTGAATAATTACGAATTCGTTTGTTTGGTAAGTTAAAACGTTCTAACAGTTCATAGAAATATGCTTCATCAAATGCGTTATAAACTTCTTTATAAAACTTTACAATTTCTTTTACCGTATATCCGTTCAATATGTTAGTAGAATCCGGAACATATACGATTTTTTGCTTTATTTCAGGACAATGATGAATGTTTGTATCCTCATATGTAACAGTCCCTGCATCAGGGTCTAAAATGCCGACCATCGTTCGTAATAAAGTTGTTTTCCCTGCACCGTTTCTTCCGAGTAATCCGATGATACTTCCTCTTTGTAATGTGAAAGAAACATCATCTAAAATTGTTTGATTATCAATCGTTTTCTTCAAGTTTGTTACTTTCAACATCTGCATTTCCTCCAATCTCTTTATAGTATGAATCTATCCAATCATGAATTTTATCTTTCGTAACACCAAGATAAGAGGCTTCTAATAGTAATTGATGAAATTGCTTTTCAACCATAGCGATTTTCCTTTCGTCTAATGTTGGGGTAATCGATTGGGATACAAATGTTCCTTTTCCTCGTAATGTTTCAATAATCCCTTGTCGCTCTAACTCTTGATACGCTTTACTCACTGTATTTGGATTTATAACGAGTAAAGAAGCGAGTTCGCGTACAGAAGGAAGTTTATCACTTGGAGCTAACATGTTTTTCAATACGAGTTCTTTTATATTTTGAACAATTTGTTCCCATATCGGAGTGTTGCTTCTTGGATCAAGTTGAATATGCAAGAGCAATGTCTCCTTTCTGACTTGTATTAAGTGTACTACTGTATGTAATACACTTAATACAGTATAGGTGATGAATATATTTGTCAACTGAAAATATTAGCAAAATATGGTATTAAAAAATAATAAATTGGAAAAAATAGGTTTGATATAGAATGGAGGGTTAGTCATGAAGCGAGTTTTTGGAATACTTGTTTGTTTCATGTTATTGCTTTCTGGTACTTCAGTTAGTTTCGCACAATCTGAGAAGACGAAGCAGGAAAAAACAGAAGAAACAACGCCGAAGTTAGCGGAACAAGCGTCATCAGCAATTGTAATTGAACAAGATACAGGTAAAGTTTTGTTTGATAAAAATCCAAATGAGAAGTTACCACCTGCTAGTATGACGAAGATTATGACAATGCTATTAATTATGGAACAAGTTGAAAAAGGAAAACTAAAACTGACCGATAAAGTTAGAGCAAGTGAGCATGCAGCTTCAATGGGTGGATCACAAATCTTTTTAGAGCCTGGAGAAGAGATGACTGTAAATGAAATGCTAAAAGGTATCGCAATTGCATCTGGAAATGATGCGTCTGTTGCAGTAGCGGAGCATATCGCTGGTTCAGAAGAAGGTTTTGTAAATATTATGAACAAAAAAGCGAAAGATTTAGGCTTGAAAAATACTCATTTTCAAAACCCAACAGGTCTTCCGGCTAAAGACCATTATTCTACAGCAAATGATATGGCTATAATGGCAAAAGAATTGATGAAGTACCCACTTATTCGCAAATATACAGGTAAATACGAAGACTATTTACGTGAAGATACGGATAAGAAGTTTTGGCTCGTGAATACGAATAAGTTAGTACGTTTTTATCCTGGAGTAGATGGTGTGAAAACGGGCTTTACGACAGAAGCAAAATATTGTTTAACGGCATCGGCTGAAAAGAATGGGATGCGTGTTATTTCAGTTGTTATGGGAGCACCTACATCGAAAGAACGGAACAACCAAGTAACAAAGCTTCTTGACTACGCATTTGGACAATATATGACAAAGAAATTGTATACACGAGGAGAAAAAATTAAGACTGTACAAGTAGGAAAAGGGAAAAAGGAAAAAGTAGATTTAGTTGCGTCAGACAATGTGTCTCTTCTTATGAAGAAGGGCGAAAATATGGATAAAGTAAAGCAAGAAGTAATTGCTGAAAAGAAAGTGAAAGCGCCGATTAAAAAAGGTGACGCGCTTGGTACACTTGTTATTAAAAAAGATAAAGATGTTTTATTAAAACAAACAATTGTAGCAAAAGAAGATGTTGCTGCAGCGAGCTGGTGGGAGTTATTTAAAAGAAGTTTTGGGATGTTTTCAACATCAAAATAGCGGCAAATATTTTGCCGCTTTTCTATTCGTATGAAAGTAAATAATTGCCGAATGGTTTCACTTTATGGCGAAATAGTTCTTCTTTTGTCAGTAGGAAGGATTCTTATGTTGTATCACGAAAATCTTTATGTATGTAAATGAGTAAAGTTTGAGCATAAGGAGGAAATCGTGTGAGTCTTTCCATGCAATTAGAAGTAAAGCGTGACGTCCTATGTGTGAGACTAGCGGGTGAATTAGATCATCATACTGCTGAAGAGTTGCGAACGAAAGTAACAGATATGATTGAGACACATGGTGTTCATCATATTGTTTTGAGCCTAGAGAACTTATCGTTTATGGATAGTTCTGGTTTAGGTGTTATATTAGGCCGATATAAGCATGTAAAGGGATTAGGTGGAGAAATGGTTGTTTGTGCAATTTCACCGCCTGTTAAACGTTTATTTGAAATGTCGGGCTTATTTAAAATTGTTCGCTTAGAAGAAAGTGAAGCGCATGCGCTCGCGACGTTGGGGGTGGCATAAATGAGAAATGAAATGAACCTTCAATTTTCAGCATTAAGTCAAAATGAATCGTTCGCTCGCGTTACAGTAGCTGCTTTCATTGCGCAACTAGACCCAACGATGGAAGAACTTACGGAGATTAAAACGGTTGTGTCAGAAGCAGTTACGAATGCAATTATTCATGGGTACGAAGGAAATGCAGAAGGTGTTGTTTATATTTCTGTAATTTTGGAAGAAGCAATGGTGAAACTCACGATTCGAGATGAAGGGATTGGCATCTTTGATTTAGATGAAGCAAGACAACCCCTTTTTACAACTAAACCTGAATTAGAGCGTTCGGGAATGGGATTTACTATCATGGAAAATTTTATGGATGAAGTAGAAGTTATTTCAAACGAATCTTTCGGGACAACAATCCATTTGACAAAATACTTATCAAATAGTAACGCTCTATGCAATTAAGGAGAATAGCCTATGGACATAGAGGTCAAAAATGAGAAGAAGAAACCTCAGTTAAAGGACCACGAGCTAAAAGCGTTAATTCAACAAAGTCAAGATGGAGATCAACAAGCGAGAGATACAATCGTTCAAAGTAATATGCGTCTCGTATGGTCGGTTGTGCAGCGTTTTCTTAATCGAGGATACGAACCAGACGATTTATTTCAAATTGGATGTATTGGGCTCTTAAAATCGGTAGATAAATTTGATTTATCTTTCGACGTGAAATTTTCAACATATGCAGTTCCAATGATTATTGGAGAAATACAACGATTTTTACGTGATGATGGATCAGTGAAAGTAAGTAGATCTTTAAAAGAAACAGGAAATAAAATTCGAAAGATGAGAGACGAGCTTTCGAAAGAATTCGGAAGGGCACCAACGATTAACGAAGTAGCCGAAGCGTTAGAACTAACGCCAGAAGAAGTGGTTCTGGCGCAAGAAGCGAGTCGTGCTCCTTCATCCATACATGAAACGGTGTATGAAAACGATGGAGATCCAATCACTATTTTAGATCAAATTGCCGATCAATCTGAAACGAAATGGTTCGATAAAATTGCTTTAAAAGAAGCAATTAGAGAATTAGATGATCGAGAACGTTTAATTGTGTATTTACGCTACTATAAAGATCAAACCCAATCGGAAGTAGCGGAACGAATAGGCATTTCGCAAGTACAAGTTTCAAGACTTGAAAAGAAAATATTAAAACAGATGAAAGATCGAATAGATGAATAGCTATCTATTCGATTTTTTTTATGACTTTAATTAGGAGGGATTGTAAACTTCCATAAAAATTAACAGAATTTATTGATAATTTAGTAAATTTAAAATATAATCCAAGTATGAACTTGTCACAAAGGGGGAAGGAAATATGGAAACGAGGCAACAATGGGGAACGAGAGCTGGATTTATTTTCGCAGCGGTTGGCTCTGCCGTTGGATTAGGAAACATATGGCGTTTTCCTTATACAGCGTATGAAAATGGGGGAGGCGCATTCTTTTTACCGTACTTATTCGCATTATTAACGACTGGTATTTCATTATTGGCGTTTGAATTTGCTCTTGGGCATCGTCACCGTGGCTCAGCGCCACTTACGTTCTTCCGTATTCATCCTCGTGCTGAATTTATCGGATGGTGGCAAATGTGTGTAACATTTATCGTTTCAACATATTATGCAGTAATTATTGCTTGGTCTATTTCGTATACGTACTTTGCAATTACTGGAGCATGGGGGAAGGACACACAATCATTTTTATTTAAAGAGTATTTGCATGTTGCAGATAAGCCTGGACAGTTTGGGGGGCTTGTGCCGGAAGTATTAATTCCATTAGCTCTCGTTTGGATTATCGTGCTCGGTGTAGCATTTAAAGGTGTTAAAAAAGGAATCGAAGTTGTTAACCGTATTTTCATTCCTTTATTAGTTGTTATGTTCCTTATTATCGTAGTTCGTGCAGTGACGATGGAAGGTGCGATGCAAGGATTAGATGCATTCTTTAAACCGGATTGGAGTCGTATTTTTGATGGAAAGGTATGGCTTGCTGCTTACGGTCAAATTTTCTTTAGCTTATCTTTAGCATTTGGAATTATGATTACGTATTCTAGTTATTTACCGAAAAACTCAGATACAACAAATAATGCCTTTATTACTGGCTTTGCAAACTCAGGATTTGAATTATTAGCTGGGATTGGAGTCTTTGCAGCTCTTGGATTTATGGCAAACAATATGGGAGTACCAGTTGATAAAGTAGCAAGTGCTGGTGTAGGACTTGCATTCGTAGTATTCCCGCAAATTATTAATGAATTACCGATGTCACCGTTATTTGGCGTATTATTTTTCTTATCATTAACGGTTGCTGGAATTACATCCCTCATTTCGCTTGCGGAAGTATGTTTTGCTGCCGTATCTGAAAAGTTCAGCTTAAGCCGTCAAAAAACAATTGGAATTATGGGAACGCTTCTCGTACTAGTTTCTCTTGTTTTTGCAACACGTGGCGGACTTATGTTCTTAGATGTTGTTGATTATTTCGCTAATAACTTCGGATTAATTTCAATTGCATTAGTGGAAGTAGTTACGATAGGGCTCATTCTACGCCGTTTACCAGTTTATCAAAATCACGCAAACTTCGTATCTGATATTAAGTTAGGGACGTTTTGGAGAGTAAGTTTACTCGTTATTACCCCGCTTATGTTAGGATACATGTTAATTGATGGTACAATCCAAAATATTAAAAAGAACTACGGAGATTATCCAACGGAGTTTGTCGTAACATATGGTTGGTCAATTGCAGCAGCGTTCCTTATCGTTGCACTAATCATTAGTATAAAGAAATGGAATGCACAAATACATTCAGATTCTGTTAAGCTTGAAAAAGAATGGAAAGATCGGGGTGTTTCATAATGAGCGGATCAGCGATTATGATGATGGTTATTGGTATGGTAGTCATTTGGGGAGGACTCGCATTAAGTATTGCAAATTTATTTAAGAAAAAGGCATAAACTAAAAAACATCTGTACCGAAACGGTACAGATGTTTTTTTATGAAAAAATTGTATTAGAAAAAAATTCAATAACCATACTACAACTACGAGGAAGAGTGAAGAGGTGAATGGAAATTGGAACAAACAATTTATATTAAAATGCGTAATCGATTAAAAGTTTCTCCTACGTATGAAGTGAAACTACGTGATGTCGCTCAACTTGCCGGAGATACTGTGGTAGTTGAGTTGTTACAGGATGAGGTAGTTTACAAAATAACAGCGCATGATAAGACGCATGTTGTAATTGATGTTATGAAAATTATTGAGATTATTAGGCGAAAAGCGGCTCATATACAAATTAATTTACTCGGTTCTGGACAAACTCTTGTTGAAATTATATATGAAAAAAAGAAAGTACATCCGATTTTCTTCGGACTTGTATGGTTGTTACTTTTTATTGGAGCGGCTCTTGCGATCATTTATTTCCATGAAGATGTAAGCATGCAACAAGTGCACCAGCGGTTATATTACATGATTACGGGAGAATTTAAGGCACAACCACTTCTATTTCAAATTCCTTATTCAGTAGGTCTTGGGTTAGGTATGGTCTTATTTTTTAATCATGTATTTCAAAAGCGAATTAATGAAGAGCCGAGTCCGTTAGAAGTGGAGATGTTCCAATACCAGCAGTCACTTGACCAATATGTAATTGTTCATGAAAACAAGGACAATATGAAACAACTTGCCGATGATTGAGTCTGGGCTTGTTATTTTAATTGGTTTAGCGGGAGGAATTGCAGTAGGTAGCGGGTATGTCGCATTTTTAGCTGTACTTGGTATAATCCCCCGTCTAGCTCAATTAACGAGAAGTGGAAAGCACATTCAATATTTTGAGTGGGCAGTTATTGCAGGTACGTTAACAGGAGCTTGGTGTAGTTTGAAAAACATTACATTTCAAACGTCGCAATATTGGCTTGTTATATTAGGAATATTTTGTGGCACATTCATTGGAATGCTTGCAGCCGCATTAACAGAAGTGTTAAATGTTTTACCTATTTTAGCGAAACGAGTAGGGGTAGAAGGGAAAATCGTTGTTTTACTCGTTGCTCTTGTACTTGGCAAAGTAATAGGCTCATTGTTTCACTGGATTTATTTCGTAAAGTAGGAGGCAATATATAAATGACAGGGCGAAAACTAAAGGATGATTACATAAAGAAAGTGAAGGAGTACCATCCAAAACCAAACTATTTTCTAAATTGTGTCAAGGCATTTCTTGTAGGTGGATTCATTTGTACTGTCGGAGAAGTATTGATGAAATTTTATATACATTATTTTCATTTCAGTGAACAAGAGGCAGGAAATCCGACAGTTGCAACGCTTGTATTATTATCGGCGATTTTAACAGGTTGTGGTGTATATGATAAAATCGGTCAATTTGCTGGAGCGGGATCGGCCGTACCTGTTACGGGATTTGCGAATTCTATGGCGAGCGCTGCGCTAGAACATAAGAGTGAAGGAATTGTGCTTGGGGTTGCTACAAATATGTTTAAGCTAGCGGGAAGTGTTATCGTTTTTGGGGTCGTTGGTGCATACGTTATTGGATTAATAAGATATACTTTTAACATTTTTATGTCTTAAAGGAGGGGCTAGTATGAGGTTGACCGGAAAACAAACGTGGGTATTTCAAAATGATATTTATGTGAATGCAACCGGTACTGCTGTCGGTCCAAAAGAAGCTGAAGGCCCTCTTGGGAAGGATTTTGATATTTCATATGATGATTTACATTGCGGAGAGGAAAACTGGGAACTTGCTGAACGAAGATTAATGTCAGATTCAATTCAACAAGTCTTGCAAAAAGGAAATGTAAAAACATCACAAATTGATTTCTTTTTAGCGGGTGATTTATTAAATCAAACAGTGACAGCAAATTATGTTGCACGTAATTGGGGGATTCCCTTTTTAGGGATGTTTAGCGCTTGTGCAACCTCGATGGAGACTTTAGCGGTTGGATCAGCCTTTATAGATGGTGGATTCGCAAATCGTGTTTTAGCGACGGTAAGTAGTCATAATGCAACGGCTGAAAGACAGTTCCGTTATCCAACAGAGTATGGGGGACAAAAACCAGGAACAGCAAATTCCACTGTTACAGGTGCGGGATCCATATTAATTAGTAAAGAAAAAAGTGCTATTAAAATTACGGCAGCTACGATTGGAAAAGTGCAAGATTTAGGGATTGCGAATCCTTTAGATATGGGGTCGGCGATGGCACCTGCTGCTGCTCATACAATTCAACAACATTTTGAAGATTTGAAGAGGAGTGCAGCAGATTATGATTTGATTGTTACCGGTGATTTATCAGCTATTGGGACACCAATCGCAAAACAACTGTTATTGGAAGAAGGTTATGATCTTAGGCATATATATAATGATTGCGGATTAATGATTTATGATTCCGGTCAAGAAGAAGTATTTGCCGGTGGTAGTGGTTGTGCTTGTTCAGCTGTTGTCACATATGGTCATTTATTAAGCGAGATGCAAAAAGGGAATTTACAACGAATTTTTGTCGTTGCTACTGGCGCGTTATTAAGTCCGATGATGATGCAGCAGAAAGAAACCATTCCAACAATTGCACATGGTGTCGTATTTGAGAGAGTGAAGGGAGAGTGAATTGTGGATTTTATATATGCATTTCTTGTAGGAGGCGCCATTTGTGTAATTGGACAGGTATTGTTAGATTTCGCAAAGTTAACACCAGCCCATTTAATGGCTACCTTTGTAGTTATAGGAGCAGTTTTAGATGGATTCGGATTGTACGATAAGCTTATAAAGTTTGCTGGTGCTGGTGCGACAGTTCCTATTACAAGTTTTGGACATTCGCTATTACATGGGGCAATGCATGCGGCAGAAAAACACGGATATATTGGGATTGGTATGGGTATGTTTAGTTTAACGTCTGCAGGCATTTCTGCAGCGATATTATTTTCATTTTTTGTAGCACTTATATGTAAACCGAAAGGATAAATCAAATGAGACGAAGGGTTGTTTTGGTCACAGATGGAGATGAATATGCAAAGCGGACAATTGAGCTTTTAACGAAGGAATTTGGGGGAAGGTGTATTTCAGCATCACAAAGTAATCCAACCAAATTGACAGGGAAGAAAGTTGTTGAGCTTATTATGCAAACGCCATATGACCCTGTATTTGTCATGTTTGATGACAGTGGATTTATTGGAGAAGGATCTGGTGAAAAGGCTTTAAAATATGTAGCCACACATAAACAAATTGATGTACTGGGGATTTTGGCAGTAGCGTCTAATACACATCATTGGGAATGGGCACGTGTAGATGTCAGTGTAGATCGGAACGGGAATTTAACGGAATACGGTGTTGATAAATTTGGACTTCCAGATGGTGAAATTGGCAGAATTAGCGGAGATACAATTTATTGTTTAGATGATCTGAATGTTCCTGTCATTGTGGGAGTTGGTGATATTGGTAAGATGTGTGGAAACGATGAATGGGAGAGAGGATCACCTATTACTAGAAAAGCGATTCAATTAGTTTTGGAAAGGAGTGGTTTTTATGACGAAACCTAAAAAAGTGGAAATCCCTATTTCATCTTTCATAAGTGATAATGAAAATTATTTAAAGCAAACAGCTGGACTGGGTGTTACATACGATGTTGGTATTCGTAAATTTCAAATTTTAAATAAAGAAATTGGTGTGTTATTTGTAAACGGACTTTGTGATACAAATTATATTATCCCTATTTTAGAAGAAGCGGTGGATACAAATGAGATAAGGGATGTAGAAGAAGATACAGTGAAGCTTTTAGAGAATCGTTTAATCCATCAACAAGTAAGCAAAGTGAAAACGATGGATGAGGTAATGCTTCAAGTATTATCAGGACTCATCGTTATATTTGTGGAAGGTGAAACGGAAGCGTTCGCAATAGATGTTCGTAGTTATCCGGGCCGGACGCCGACAGAACCAGATACAGAAAAGGTAGTACGTGGTGCAAGGGATGGATTTGTTGAAAATATCGTTGTAAATACAGCGTTAATTCGTAGAAGGATACGTGACCCACGTCTTCGAAATGAAATGATTCGAGTAGGAGATAGATCCCAAACGGATATTTGTATTACATATGTTCAAGATGTTGCAAATCCAGATTTAGTAAAGATTATAAAACAAGAATTAAATAACATTGATGTCGATGGAATTACGATGGCGGATAAAACAGTGGAAGAATTTGTTGTAAAGCAAAGCTATAATCCATTCCCGCTTATTCGATATACAGAAAGACCGGATGTAGCGGCGAATCATTTATTAGAAGGACATGTGTTAGTACTAGTTGATACATCACCGAGTGCTATGATTACTCCAACAACATATTTCCACCATTTACAGCATGCGGAAGAGTTTAGACAAAATCCAGCTGTCGGTACATTTTTACGTTGGGTACGCTTTTTAGGTGTCTTATTCTCCTTATTTTTACTACCATTTTGGTTAGTGTTTGTATTTGATCCAACTCTTTTACCAGAAAACCTTGCTTTCATTGGACCGACTAAGATGACACATTTACCAATTCTATTACAGGTGTTGATGGCCGAAATCGGACTTGAGTTTTTAAGGATGGCAGCCATTCATACGCCAACGCCGTTATCGTCTGCAGCAGGGTTAATTTCCGCCATATTAATTGGTCAAATAGCAATCGATGTAGGTTTGTTTGTACCAGAAGTTATTTTGTATGTAGCAGTTTCTATGATCGGTGCATATGCAACACCGAGTTATGAATTAGGATTAGGAAATAAAGTTGGAAAATTGTTTGTTATTATTTTAACAGGTCTCTTCCATGAGATGGGATTTGTAATTGGTATGACGATATTGATTTTATTTTTAACGTCTATAAAAAGTTTACAAACACCTTATTTATGGCCGTTTTTACCATTTGATTGGGGTGCATTAACAAAAATTCTACTTCGCCCGACGATGTCTAGTTTAAAAGTGCGCCCAAGTATTGTAAGACCTCAAAATGTAAAAAGACAAAAATAAACGGGATTATACACCCGTTTATTTTTTTAGCAAAAATTTATTGTTTTTTAACAAAAATCAAACATTTTTTGTGTACACTTAGAGTAGATATTGTGTATGGAAGGGGAAGAGGACATGATTAAATTATTTGTAAGTGATTTAGATGATACGCTCGTTTACAATGTGAATCATATGCAAAAAGAAGATGAACGTGCACTTTGTTGGTTAGCTGAAAAAGGGACAAATATTTGTTTTGCCTCTGGCCGCTTTACTCATCGAATTGATGAAGTCGTAAATAGGTTTGCATTCCCGTATTACACAACTAGTTTAAATGGAGCAATGATGTTACTGCCGGATGGAAAAATATTTCATGAATCAAGTTTTGAAGATGGGATTGCCCAGGAAATATATCGATATATCCATAAAAAGGGACTAGCAGATATTGTTTGTGCAAATGAGCAACGGTATACAAAAAGAAAGAATGAACATCATCATACTTTTGAAACGTATATGGGCGTGCATATTGCTGAGATAGAAGCATTAGAAGAGGAATTTGGTAAGACTGTACATCCTGCGAAATTGTTTGTTTTTGGGGAAGAAGAGACAATTGCAGCATTAGATCAAGAGTTACGAGATACATTTCAGAGCGAAGCGGAAGTTTTTATGTCTGGTAAACGCTATGTTGACATTATGCCAAGGGGAGTAAGTAAAGGGAGTGCTTTAAGGCGACTAATGGAACATTTACAAATTGAAGCAAATGAAGTTGCATGCATTGGAGATTCTTTCAATGATATTTCTATGTTTGAAGTAACTCCGCATTCATTTACTCTACATCATGCTCATCCATATGTGAAGAATAAGGCAAATCATATTGTTCGTTCGGTCGAAGAAGCTGTTATGAAATTGCCATTACTTGTATAAAAAAAGAAGCTCGTCACTGACGAGCTTCTTTTTACTTGAATAACGATTTAACAAAATCAATGATACTTGAGAAGAAATCTTTAACTTTATCTAGGAAACCTTGCCCTTCTTCAGATCCTAAAAAGGCAGAAACGTGTTCTTTTGCTTTATTTAACTGACTGCCAACTTGATTCCAATCGATATTAAGATTTTTCATTTTATCAAATAGCGCAACTAAGTTATCTAACTGTTCATCCGTTAATGTAATACCAAGTTGATCCGCAATTTTTTTAATTAATGAACGTAAATCTTCAGTCGTTTTTGGCTGTTCTTTGGCAATTTCTTCTTTAATTTTTGCAACAAGTTGAACTGCTTTTTCTTCACCAATTTTATCGCCGAGCTGGGCTGTTTGCACCATTTCTTCATTGGCTACTTTTTTTACTTCCTCAGGAATTGCTTTGTTCGATGTTGTTTCATAGGCTTTCATTAAACCGGTTAAAGCAGCAGTTCCTGAAACTTTAAATGGTGCAGTAATTTGAATTTCTGCATCTTTCACACCTGCTGTAATAAGTGCGTTTGTGTACATTGCATCTGTTATCGAATTAATGTTTTTTGAACGTACAATGAGACCAGAACCTGGCTTTGTGTATGTAATCATAGAAGAGGAAATTGCTCTCGTACCAATTTGCGCTTTTGGAACAATCCCTTCTAGAAATTTATGTTCTTCCGCATTAGACACAGTAATGATTGTAGCATCTTTTGGTGCTTTCATTTCTTTTAACAGATCTTGTTTTTGTTGTTCAGACAAGTTTTCTCCTAGTGTAACAATTGATTCTCCTTCGATGATGTCTGCAAACGAAGCTGTTGGCATCATAAATACCGTTACAGCCAATAGCAGAGCTAGTAATTTCGTTTTCACGAAAAATCGCTCCCTTTCTCTTTCTAAAATTTTCGGGCAACACAGTTATTATAGTATATATTTCTTATTTGTCACCTAGCTTTTTCCACATTTCGAAAAAGAAGTATCTAGATTGTCGGATTCTTTTTGTTTCTAGTCATGAATGTGGTAATATAGTGCTGAGATAGTTGAAAGGAGACATATACGTATGAAAACTTTAGGATACATATTAATGGAAAATGGTGAAAAAATCGAGTTAGAATTTTTCCCAGAAGAGGCACCAAAAACAGTAGAAAACTTTAAAAAACTAGCAGAGCAAGGATTTTATGATGGTGTGACATTCCACCGCGTTATTCCTGGCTTCGTAAGCCAAGGTGGAGATCCAACAGGAACAGGTGCAGGTGGCCCAGGTTACTCTATCCCATGTGAAACTGATGGAAATCCTCATAGACACCTTGTAGGTTCACTTTCTATGGCTCATGCTGGCCGTAATACAGGCGGTAGCCAATTCTTTGTTGTTCATGAGCCACAACCGCATTTAGATGGTGTACATACTGTATTCGGTAAAGCAACAAGCGGTATTGAAACAGTACTAAACATGCGTCAAGGCGATGTAATGAAAGAAGTTAAAGTTTGGGAAGAATAAGTTAATGGGAAAAGAGAGCTATTGCTCTCTTTTTTGTTTTTTAATAGGAATGGGTATTTCGTTTGCAGTACATGATACAAGTAGTACTGTTATTGTAGCGAAAATATGGCGCTTATAAGAACAAAATTTTAACAAATTACATAGAATACATTAGATTTCATGTTTCAATAAATATTTTTATTACATTAATTTTGCTAGAATTCATTTGCTCTCAGGTGATGAATATTGAAGTGGTAATGAGCGGTGGATGTTTCTTTTTACTTTCATATAACAGCGTTTCTTTGTTAATCTACTTAGAAAAAATAGTACTGAAACATATATTTGACTTTCTTCTTTTCGCTTTGTATGATTATCAAGTTGTTTTAGGCCCTTCTCACTCTGTTGAAAATATTGTAAAATGAATGTGATATGAAAAGAGTGGTTGAGGGGATTAATAGTTTGTAACTTTTGTAAGAAGGGATAAGGGTTATGTTAATTCGTTTTAAAAAAAGTTATGAAAAGATTGCAATGGGGCTTCTTTCATTTATGCCAACTGAAAAAGATGTGAAAACATTACAATTGACTATGAAAGATTATGAAGCAAAGGATGATTGGCAATTGTATTTGTGGAAACAAAACGAAGATTTTGTTGGGATAATGGGGATTGTAAAAAAAGAGAATCAAGTGTTGGAAATTCAGCATTTGAGTGTGAACCCGTCTCATCGTCATATGGGTATTGGGACGAAGATGGTTCAAGAGTTAAAGAGTAAATTTCTTGAGTTTACAATTTGCGGAAATGAGCAAACAGCAAGTTTTTGCAAAAAGTGTAAAGGGCTAGAACAAAATATACATTCGTAAAAGCAGAGATAAGTGGTTTATTATCTCTGCTTTCTTTTTTGTAATTGTTCGTTTCGTTCAGCGATGACCTCTGTTCGATCACGTAATGTGTGCTTATGTATTATATATTCATTAGAAGTAGCATTCACGTCTTTCCAAGGAAGGTTTTGTTTCTGACATAATTCCATGCAGTGCTTTTCTAATGCTGTATCCGATAACGGTAAAAATAACGGTGTAAAACTCTCTTCTTTCTGTATAGATTGCAATCTATCCTGGAGTAAGCATAGAAGTTGTGTCTGATTTATTCCTAAACGTAGTAAAGGTGCACTGTTTTTTTCTAAAATCGTTATGGCGCTTTTCATCATCTTCTCTGCGCCATTCCAGTTAGAGCGTCTTTGATGGTATAAAGAAACTGCAATTTGAATAAGACCGACTAAATAATTATCACGATTTCCTCTCGGTTTTGTTTTCCAATATTCTTCCAGTGTTTCGTGGCATTCAAAATAATCATAATCTCCGTGAAAATGAATTAAAAATTGTATGTATTCGGTAGGATACATTTTCTTCACCCCTGTTTAACGGTTATAAATACAAGTGTATCATAGAAATATAAACAATAAACGACTAGGGAATTGTCCCTAGTCGTTATTGTTCATATTAGCAGAAGCAAGCTGCCCCTACAATAATTAGTAAAATAAACAATACAACAAGTAATGCGAACCCACCGCTAAAACCGCAATCAACGTGACCCATAGTTTTTTGACCTCCTACATTGTTCTTACTACACTGTTATCATATGAAGCGGTGGGCATGATGATATAGGCATAGGTCTATTTTTAATTAAATTTCTTAAAAAGGTTGGATAGAACATGAGTATGCTCTATACTTATGTTGTTATAGAAAAAATGTGGTGGGATGCTTTGTGCAGTATAATTTTAAAGTAGAGGCTTTTGAAGGGCCTTTAGATTTATTGTTACATTTAATACATCGTTATGAAATTGACATATATAATATTCCTGTAGCGGAAATTACAGAGCAATATTTATCTTATGTTCATACGATGAAAGAACTACAGTTAGATGTTGCAAGTGAGTATTTAGTAATGGCTGCGACTTTATTACAAATTAAAAGTAAAATGTTGTTGCCGAAACATGAAGAAGATGTACTTGATAACGGTGATGACTTTATAGATGATCCTCGTCAAGAATTGATGGAGAGGTTAATTGAATATAAGAAATATAAGCAAGTTGCTACTGAGCTAAAAGAAAGAGAACAAGAAAGAGCACAGCTATATACACGTCCGCCAATTGATTTTACATCGTTACAACAAGAAGAGGAGACAAACTTGCCTCTTGATGTTACGTTATATGATATGCTAGCGGCATTTCAAAAATTAATGCGCCGTAAAAAAGCAAAGAAACCTGTAACAACACGTATTACTCGTCAAGAAATACCAATTGAAAAGCGCATGATTGATATTTTAAAACAGTTAGAAATACAAGGTGGTCGTCAAAGTTTTTATGATTTGTTTGTTGATGATGAACGGGAAATAATGGTTGTAACATTTTTAGCGGTTCTTGAGCTTATGAAAAATCAACAAATCATAATTGAACAAGAACATAATTTTGATGAAATTTTCGTATCAAGCTCTACTAAATCTGCATAGAGTTAGTATGGAAAATGGGATGGGAATAATATATCTCATGCTAGGTTTGAATGTATCGTTTGGAACAAGAGAAAAAATATTGAACCGAACGCATTGATTGTGATTCGGTTTTTTGATGTGTATTTTTATGGAGAAAATTGGAGGAAGGAGCTCGTAAAATGGATAGAAAAGAACAGAAATCAATCATTGAAGGGCTTTTATTTGTTTCTGGTGATGAAGGGATTTATCCAGAGCAAATAGCGAAAGTGCTTGAGATTGAAGGAAATGAAGTAATCGATATTTTAGAAGAAATGCAAAAAGAATGTGAAGGTGCACACCGCGGTTTGCAAATTGTACAGTATGCAAAAGTATATCGTTTTGCTACAAAGAAAGAACATGCTTCGTACTATCAAAAATTAATAGATATCCCAACAGCTGCTTCACTTTCTCAGGCTGCTTTAGAAACGTTAGCGATTGTGGCATATCGTCAACCTATTACAAGGACTGAAATGGAAGAGATTAGAGGGGTGAAAACCGATAAGGCGTTACAAACGTTAGTTTCACACTTACTTATAAAAGAAATGGGAAGAGCAGAAGGGCCAGGGCGTCCTATTTTATATGGAACAACGAAAGAATTTTTGGATACATTTGGATTGAAAACATTAGATGATTTACCGGCACTTTCTGAAGAGAATGAACAAATGAATGAAGCAGATTTATTCTTTGGTTCTTTACAGGAGATATCGAAATAAAAGCTTAGCATTTTGCTAAGCTTTTTTTGTATATCAATTATATACCGTGCCATACTAATTGAAAAAAGGAGACGAGTTATGAGAAGTATGCGAGGTATTTTATTGTTAGTTTCTGTTTTGTTATGCTTTTCTTTAAATAGTGCATCGGCTAAAAGATATATGATGTCTATTCATACCGCGTCTCCTTTACATATGCAGCGGCAACATTTTGGTAAAATGAAAGTGAGTTTTTTAAAAGTTGGACAAGGTGATGCGACACTTATCACATTGCCAAATGGACAAACGATGTTAATTGACGGGGGACCTTATGAAGCCGGAGAGGTTATCATTCAAAAACTAATCGAAAAAGGGATTAACCATTTAGATGCTATCGTCAGTACGCATCCTGATATGGATCACATTGGAGGACTTATTCCGATTGTAGAGCAAATGCCGGTATCGCTTATATTAGATAGTGGAAAAACATATAGTTCTTTTACGTATCACACATACCGGAATCATATTAAAAAAAGAGGAATTCCTTTCGTTTCAGTAAAAGAGGGACAATACATACCGCTAGATCCGCATGTTTCCATACAAGTATTAAACAATGGGAAATCAAAAGATGAAAATAATGAATCTTCAATTGTGTTGAAGGTACGATACGGAAAAGCGGATTTTTTACTAATGGGTGATGCTGATGTGCGGACGGAAACTGAAATATTAAAGCAATTTGATGTACATGCAGATGTGTTAAAGGTGGGACATCATGGCTCCTATACTTCAACAAGTGAAATGTTTATAAAAAAAGTAGAACCACAGTTTGCGATTCTTTCATATGGAAGCAGAAATCCGTATGGACATCCGCATCAAAGTGTAGTAAGACGCTTAAAACAGCATGGCATAATGATATATGGAACAAATAAACGTACAGTAGAAATGGAAACAGACGGCGAGCATATTACAATAGGCTCTAGTGGATTAATGCCATTACTTAAGTGAGTAATATGGTAGGGGATATTCTCCCTTTTTGGAAAACTGAATAACATATATTATAATTGCAAGAGACGTACTAAGTTTCCTTTTTGTTAAACAAAGAGGAAATTTCATACGAATGTCTAGACAACTACTCGTGCATATATTAAGATGGAATTAGGCGAATAAGGTAATAATAACAAGTAGGTATTTCATGGGAAAGGATCGATGAAAATGAAAACGCAAGTTGTCATCAATGCCAAAATTTATACAGGTCAAGAAGTAGTGGAAAACGGATTTATTCGTTACGCAGAAACAATTAAAGAAATTGGTTTGATGGCTCAATATGTATCACAAGAAAATGAAGCGGTTTTAGATGTAGCAGGGAAGATTGTGATTCCAGGTATGATTGATGTTCATATTCATGGTGGATACGATATTGATGCGATGGATGCAAATAGCGATGGATTAGTAACTCTAGGTAAAGAAATGTTAAAAGAAGGAGTTACAACTTACTTTCCAACAACAATGACACAAGCTCCAGAAGCAATCGAAGCGGCACTACATGCTGCGAAGGAAGCGAAAGAAAAAGGAGCACATTTCGAATATATTCACTTAGAAGGACCGTATGTTTCAAAAAAACGTGCAGGTGCACAACCACTTGAACATATTGTTCCTGCGAATATTGAACAATTTAAACAATGGCAGGAAGCAAGCGGGAATCTAATTAAATTAGTAACATATGCACCTGAAGAAGAAGGTGCATTAGAGTTTGAGCAGTATCTTGCTGAAACTGGTGTTGTTGGCACAATGGGGCATACAGATGCAATTGATGCGCAACTAAAAAATAGAAACATTACACATGCAACGCATTTATACAATCAAATGCGTGGATTACATCACCGAGAACCAGGAGTTGTTGGTCATGTGTTATTAAATCCAGATGTAATGGTTGAAGTAATTACAGATGGTATTCATATTCACCCTGATATGGTGAAATTAGCATATAAATTAAAAGGACCGAAAAAAGTAAGTGTTATTACTGACGCAATGCGTGCAAAAGGTCTTGAAGATGGATTATATGAGCTTGGCGGACAGCCAGTACATGTAAAAGATGGTAGTGCTCGATTAGAAGATGGAACGTTAGCTGGTAGTATTCTAAAAATGGATCAAGCTTTCCGAAATGTAATTGAATTTACAGGTTGTTCAATCGAAGATGCAGTACTGATGACATCAGTTAACCAAGCAGAAGAGTTTGGATTAAATCATAAAGGTGCATTAGCGGTAGGAAAAGATGCAGACTTTGTTGTGATGAATGAAGATTTACATGTATATGATACGGTTCGTTTAGGAATTCATATGAAGGAAGGGAAGTAATTAAATGAATATTCTTGTTGTAAAAACTCCAGAAGAACTAGCAGAAGCAGGATATAAATTAATTGAAGAAGTTGTAAAAACAAAAGAAAATCCAACATTAGGAATGGCTACAGGAAGCTCTCCATTAGGTATTTATGCAGAAATGCGAAAAAATAAACTTGATACAAGCCGTGTAACCACTGTAAACTTAGATGAGTACGTAAATTTACCACATGAAGATAAAAACAGCTATCACTATTTCATGCAAGAACAGTTGTTTGATCATCTTCCATTTAAACAAACTTATGTACCAAACGGGATGGCAAGTGATTTAGAGGAAGAGTGCAAACGTTACGAGGGCATTCTAGCTGCTAACCCAGTTGACCTACAGATTCTTGGAATCGGTGAAAACGGTCACATCGGATTTAACGAACCAGGAACACTGTTTAATTCTCCAACAAACATTGTTGAATTAACAGAATCTACACGCCAAGCAAACCTTCGCTTCTTCGAAAAAGAAGAAGATGTGCCAACGCATGCGATTACAATGGGAATTGGAAGCATTATGAAAGCGAAACAAATTCTACTTGTTGCTATGGGTTCTAAAAAGGCAGAAGCTGTGAAAGAATTATTGCAAGGTGAATATAGCGAAGCGTGTCCTGCTACAGTTTTACAACGTCATCCGAATGTAACCGTAATCGCTGATCAAGAAGCTCTATCTTTATGCAGTGAGGCGATTGCTGATGAACATCGACAAGTATTCACCATTTCCGATCTATTATCAGATTCAAGAGTGGGTGAAACAGCTAATTGAGGACGGCGAATGGAAGCCGGGAGATAAAATCCCATCTGAGAATGAACTTTGCGATAAGTTCGAAGTGAGTCGTATGACAATCAGACAGGCGATTAATAATTTAGTGGAACAAGGTTATTTATATCGGAAACGTGGAATCGGTACGTTTGTCCAACTTCCGAAAGTGGAACAAAAATTGCAAGGAATGACGGGATTCACAGAAGATATGATTTCTCGTGGGATGAACCCAAGTAGTCAATTACTTAGTTTCCGCCTAGTTCCAGCTACTGCGAAAATAGCAGACCGGTTGAGAATACAGGAGGGAGAGTCGGTTTATGAAGTGAGGCGTATACGCTTAGCTGATGATGAACCGATTGCTTTTGAGACGACATATTTGTCGCCAGCTCTTGTAAAAGATATTAACGAAGAAATATTGCAACAATCTTTATATGAACATTTAGAGAAAAAACTGGGCTTTAAACTTGTTAGCGCTACTCAATCAATTGAAGCTTCAATTGCAACGGATAATGAAGCTGAACATCTGCATATTCCTAAAAAGGCGCCAGTGCTTGTAATGCGTCAATGGTCATATTCAGAAGGTGAAGTACCGTTAGAGTATGTGAAATGTATTTATCGTGGGGATCGTTATAAGTTTATTACAAACATCGCACGTAACAAATAATATATTTCAGTTCGTGAAGTACAGTTAATGTCAAATTGTTTAACATGTAAAGAAAAAATACGACTCATCCTTACAAGGAGTGAGTCGTATTTTTATTATGGGCAATTACGTGGTTAACAGCATCTTTAACTGTATTTACTACATAGTGAGCGTGTTCTTTTACTGCTTCATCTGCTTGAGACATAGCAAAACTGTGAGGAGTTAAAGAAAACATCGGGATATCATTATAAGAATCCCCTATGCAAGCAACTTCCTCTGGTTGTAGTTGAAACTCTTTTAATAAAACAGAAATAGCAGAACCTTTACTAATATTAGGTGGCATTACATCTAAACATTGTTCTGCTGAAATGAAAGTACTAACTTTTCCGTGGAACTTTTCATCAATTTTTTTCTGAAGGAGTTGTAAGCTCTCCTTTGTTCCACCGACAGAGATTTTATTTGGGAAAATTGTATCATCTATTTTCTGTAATAAATTTGGTTCTTCAACAGAAGTCATTGTTACTTGTTGTTCCAGTTCGTGAATAAATGGTGTTTTTTCTTCAATATAGTAATTATGCTCATCACTTACATAACGAAAATAAGGATCTTTATTCGTCATATCTAACAACTCAGGAAGAATGCTGGAATCAAAAGTTGCAGATAAGAGTTGCTCATTTTTATCTGTATATACGAAAACACCATTAACACTAATACGATGGAAATTTGTATTTACAGCTTTCATTAAGTCTGCAATTTCATTATCAAGTCGTCCAGAGGCGAAGCAAAGAATAACATTTTGCTCAGCAAGACTACGAAGTGCTACAATATCTTGTTCGTCAATTAACCCTCCGTGTTGCATCATTGTACCATCGATATCACTTACAAACATTTTAATCATGTTGTTATCTCCTTTCTATGTACAGTTGCTCTTACATTATACGCATCATATATAAACATGTCTAAAAAATGAATTTTTATGAAATGGTAGATGTTTTACATTGACGACAAAGAAGAATGTTCTGTAACATAAAAGCAGGCTATTTAAGTACGAGGGTGGTGTTATATGAATAATTATCTAGAAATTAAAAAAGTTTTAAATAATAATGTCATCATTGCTAGCCATCCTGAACATGAGGAAGTAGTAGTGATTGGTAAAGGAATTGGATTTGGGAAAAAAGCGAAAGATGTATTGGAACAAGAACAAATTGAAAAAATGTTTGTTTTAAAAAATGAACGTGATCGTGAACAATACAAACTGTTAGTGCCGCATGTGAGTGAAAAACTAATTGAATTAATGAATGATATTATGTTCTACATTCAAGAAAAAGCAAAATCACCATTGAATGAACATATTCATATCGCTTTAACAGATCATATTTCTTTTGCGATTAAGCGGTTAAAACAAGGACTTACAATTGATAATCCTTTTTTAGTTGAAACGAAAATGCTCTATCCAGAGGAATATGAAATTGCTGAAGGTGTTGTAGACCTTTTAAATTCTCGTTTACAAATTACATTGCCAGAAGGAGAAATTGGTTTTATTGCACTCCATATTTACAGTTCGCTTACAAATTCAGATTTATCTTCAGTTAATCAAAACTCCCGTCTCATTGCACAGCTCGTATCTTTAATTGAGACAAACTTACAAATTACATTAGACCAAGAAAGTATCCATTATTTACGCCTTATCCGTCATTTACAATACGCAATTGAACGGGTAAAAAAAGGGGAAAAAGTAGAGGAATCACAAAGTTTTGCTGATTTATTAAAGGCAGAATATCCTGTCTGTTATAATTTAGCTTGGAAGCTAGTTAAGGTCATGCAAAAAGAATTGCAACTTCCTGTGTATGAAGCAGAGAGCATATATTTAACGATGCACCTGCAGCGCTTAGTGAAAGCAGAGCATGTGTAAAAAGACATATATTTTTGTCTAAAATGAAAACGTTAAAAAAAATCATTGAATCGCTTACAATAGTTATGTATAATAACTATTGCAAAGTTATACAAATTTCGACAAACACATTAAGGTAAGTAACGAAAACGTTTGCCTTAATTATAGTGAACTTATACGTAAACCTATTTTTGACACGTGTTACTGATTCGATCAGGCATGAGTGGAGAAAAGCAAGGAATGTAAGCTTGAGAAAGGGATATACTACCCTTTGTATAGCTATCGTTCTATCTTTTTTTCCTCATGTCTTTTTGGCGTTTGTCGGAAGGTATCAATATAGATAAGAGAGGAAGGGTTTCCATGTTTAAGAAGATCTTTGGTGTTCTTCAAAAAGTCGGAAAAGCGTTAATGCTTCCAGTTGCGATTTTACCGGCAGCAGGTATTTTACTTGGATTTGGTAATGCATTTCAAAATCCACAGTTAACAAATGTTATTCCTGCTTTAAAAGCAGATTGGTTCGTAATGGTAGCAAAAATTATGGAACAATCTGGTGATATTATTTTCGCTAACCTTGCATTATTATTCGCAGTTGGGGTAGCAATTGGTTTAGCTGGTGGAGACGGAGTAGCTGGATTAGCAGCGTTCGTCGGCTACTTAATTATGAACAAAACGATGAGTGTGTTCTTAGAAGTAGATAAGCTAGTGAAAGTAACAAGTTCTGGAGCAGACCCAGTAAAAATTGGATTTACAGATCCAGCATATGCAAACGTATTAGGAATTCCAACGCTACAAACGGGAGTGTTTGGTGGTATTATCGTCGGTATAGTAGCGGCATATTGCTACAATAAATACTTCAACATTGAATTACCATCATACTTAGGTTTCTTCGCAGGTAAGCGTTTCGTACCGATCGCAACTGCAACATTCTCTTTAGTAGTAGGTATAATCATGTGTTTCATTTGGCCATACATTCAAGGTGGCTTAAATACGTTCTCACATCAAATGATTGATGCAAATAGAACATTAGCAGCATTCATATTCGGTTTAATTGAACGTTCATTAATTCCATTTGGATTACATCATATTTTCTATTCACCGTTCTGGTTCGAATTCGGTCAGTATACAAATGCAGCTGGCGAATTAATCCGTGGTGACCAAAAAATCTTTATGGCACAGTTAAAAGACGGTGTAGAATTAACAGCAGGTACATTTACAACTGGTAAGTATCCGTTCATGATGTTCGGTCTTCCAGCAGCAGCATTAGCAATGTACCATGAAGCACGTCCAGAAAATAAAAAATTAGCAGCTGGTATTTTAGGTTCTGCTGCATTAACATCTTTCTTAACAGGTATTACAGAACCACTTGAATTTTCATTCTTATTCGTAGCACCAGTACTATTCGGAATTCACGCAGTATTCGCTGGTCTATCATTTATGACAATGCAAATTTTAGGTGTTAAAATTGGTATGACATTCTCTGGTGGTTTAATCGACTTTATGTTATTCGGTGTACTGCCAGGCCGTACAGCATGGTGGTGGGTAATTATTGTTGGTCTTGTACTAGCAGTTATTTACTACTTCGGATTCCGCTTTGCAATCCGTAAATGGGATTTAAAAACACCTGGTCGTGAAGTAGCAAATGCGAATGACGGCGCAGGTAAAACAGAAGCAGGAGAACTTCCACGTGAAGTATTAGTAGCACTTGGTGGTAAAGAAAACATTGCTTCTTTAGACGCTTGTATTACTCGTTTACGTGTTCAAGTTAACGAACAAAAGAATGTAAACAAAGATCGCTTAAAAGAGCTTGGAGCAGCTGGTGTACTTGAAGTTGGAAATAACATTCAAGCTATTTTTGGACCGAAATCTGACACGTTAAAATCACAAATTCATGATATTATGTCAGGTCGTACACCTCATGTTGAAAAAGAAGAGCCTGTAAAGGTAGAAGAAACTCCTAAACAAGTTGATGAAAACGAAACAATCGTATCACCAATTGAAGGGAAAATCTTACCGATTACAGAAGTACCTGATCAAGTATTCTCAGGAAAAATGATGGGAGACGGATTTGCAATCGAGCCAACAGAAGGAACAGTAGTTTCTCCAGTTAACGGTGAGATCGTTAACGTATTCCCTACAAAGCATGCGATTGGTATTCAATCTGAAGGCGGAAAAGAAATTTTAATCCACTTCGGTATTGATACTGTAAAATTAAATGGTGAAGGTTTTGAAGCACTTGTAGCACAAGGCGACAAAGTGAAACAAGGACAACCATTATTAAAAGTAGATCTTGCATTTGTAAAAGAAAATGCACCATCTATCATTACACCAATTGTCTTTACGAATTTACAACAAGGACAACAAGTCGAATTGAAAAAAGATGGAAATGTTAAGAAGGGCGAAAACGCTATTATTGACATTCAGTAGGAATTTGACGCAAAATGTTTATAATTATAATAGGCGATGTGGTTGACCGAACATCGCCTATTATATACAATAGATGATGTAGTACTCACGTCTATACAACTAAAAAATACTGTAATTTAAAGGAGATAAATTATCATGGAAAAAATCTTTAAAGTAACTAGCGACTCAGGAATTCATGCTCGTCCAGCAACTCTACTTGTAAACACTGCAAGCAAATTTGGTTCTGACATTAACTTAGAGTATAACGGAAAAAACGTTAACTTAAAATCAATCATGGGCGTTATGTCTTTAGGCATTCAACAAAACGCAGAAATTAAAATCACTGCAAATGGTGATGATGCAGCTCAAGCACTAGCAGCTATCGAAGAAACTATGAAAAACGAAGGATTAGGAGAATAATGACTCTTAACATTCAAGGGATCGCTGCATCAAGTGGGATTGCTATTGCAAAGGCTTTCAGACTTGAGAATCCTGAATTTAACATCGAAAAGAAATCAATTACAAACGAAGCTGCTGAAATTGCACGCTTAGACGCTGCGCTTGAAAAAGCAAAAACTGAATTAGAAGCAATTAAGGACCATGCTTTTGCTGAGCTGGGTGCTGATAAAGCTGCGATCTTTGAAGCACATTTATTAGTGTTAAATGATCCAGAACTAGTAAACCCAGTAAAAGATAAAGTAAATAGTGAAAAAGTAAATGCTGAATTTGCAATGGATGAAGTTGCATCAATGTTTATTTCTATGTTTGAAAACATGGATAACGAATATATGAAAGAACGTGCTGCGGACATTCGTGACGTAACAAAACGCGTTCTTGCACATTTACTAGGAATTAACTTCTCAAACCCTGGTACAATTTCTGAAGAAGTAATCATCATTGCTGAAGATTTAACACCATCTGATACAGCTCAGTTAAACCGTAAGTATGCAAAAGGTTTTACAACTGATATCGGTGGACGTACATCTCACTCTGCAATTATGGCTCGTTCTATGGAAATTCCTGCAGTTGTTGGTACGAAAGTTGTTATGGAGAAAATCCAAAACGGCGATATCGTAATCATCGACGGTTTAGATGGAGAAGTAATTGTAAATCCATCAGAAGAAACTCTTCGTTCTTTTGAAGAAAAGAAAGCGAAATTTGAAGAGCAAAAAACTGAATGGGCAAAATTAAAAGACCAAGCTACTGTAACAAGTGATGGACATCACGTTGAGCTTGTTGCAAATATCGGAACACCAAATGATGTACAAGGTATTATCGATAATGGCGGAGAAGGCGTTGGTTTATACCGTACAGAATTCTTATACATGGGCCGTGACAATCTTCCAACAGAAGAAGAGCAGTTCGAAGCGTATAAAGCAGTTCTTGAAGGTGTAAAAGAAGGTCAACCTGTTGTTGTTCGTACACTTGACATCGGTGGAGATAAAGAGCTTCCATACTTACATTTACCAAAAGAAATGAACCCATTCTTAGGATACCGTGCAATTCGCTTATGTCTTGATGAGCAAGATGTGTTCCGTACACAACTTCGTGCATTACTTCGTGCTAGCGTATACGGTAACTTAAAAATTATGTTCCCAATGATTGCAACTCTTGATGAGTTCCGTCAAGCGAAAGCAATCTTATTAGAAGAGAAAGCGAAACTTGTAGAAGCGGGTACAACTGTTTCTAATTCTATTGAAGTGGGTATGATGGTTGAAATCCCAGCTTCAGCAGTATTAGCAGATCAATTCGCAAAAGAAGTTGATTTCTTCTCTATCGGAACAAATGACTTAATCCAATACACAATGGCTGCAGACCGTATGAACGAACAAGTAGCTTACTTATACCAACCATATAACCCATCTATTTTACGTCTTGTAAAAATGGTTATCGACGCGGCTCATAAAGAAGGCAAATGGGCTGGTATGTGTGGTGAGATGGCGGGAGATTCACTTGCTATCCCATTATTATTAGGATTAGGTTTAGATGAGTTCAGTATGAGTGCAACATCTATTCTTCCTGCAAGAACACAACTAAGTAAGTTGTCAAAAGCAGAAATGGAAACATTAGCAGAAAAAGCATTAATGATGTCAACTGCTGAAGAAGTTGTTGAACTAGTTAAAAGCATATAATCAATAAAAAAACCTGAGTCGATTTGAAATCGGTCTCAGGTTTTTTCTATGAGAAAAGTAAATCTTATTTTCTTACTATAGAGGATAAGGAACAGAATTAGATAGCGATAGCAACGATATCAGTTGGGCATACACGTAAAATACCAGTAAAAGTATTTCGGTTTTGATTGTGCTTATCATCTTTGTTATTATCTTTATTATCTTTATCATTGTTATTACGAGCTAAAGCAGAGAAAAGAGCAACACCGTTAGCGAAACCTTCAAAAATTACATTGTTGAAAGTGCCATTACCTCTAATGCTTAAAAGAGAAAGTTCTGTTCCAACTGAAATGCTAGCAAGTACGTTACATACAGCTGGTTGTTGTGGTTTTACCTCTCTCTCTCTCTCTTTCTCGCGATGGTCACGATGGTCGCACTCTCTTTCACGATGATGACAGTCTCTAAAGTTATCACAGCATCCAAATGATCCAAACATAATCCTCATCACCCCCTTCACACTTATAATCTATGTAAGTTCGGTAGTGAGTGACTGGACAGAGAGTGGAATTTTTTCTGGGTGATTTTCTCATTTTAAAAGACTAGCTGGGTGTTTAGTACGGAATGATGTTTAAAATAGGGGAAATATCACAAAAAAGTGTAAAGACCACCGAAATGAATGAAATAGGTAGGCTTTACACTTTTTTACTTTTATATAAAACGATGATATATACAGGGAGAGCTAAGAGTAGTGGTGCAATGGATCTTGCAGTATGTTTTTCTGCGTCTAATTGGAACGTTTCTTCTTTTGGGAATTGTAACACTGATATGTTTGTAGCATCGCCAATAAAATATAACAGCAGTACAGTTACTATGTAACTTAAAAGTGCGATAAAGCTTCCGTATGAACTCAATAAAATCCCTCTCTTGTTATCTATTTGTTATCATTGTATCATAATTGTAACAAAAACACACGGTTATATTTCGATGTTTTAACAAAATTCGACACGAAACGCCATTTATGTGTATGGGAATAGCATGAAATTTACTATTTTTTTATGTATAGATGTCGAATAATACATTGTAATATTACGGGTGTGTGACAGAAGAAAAAGAAACGAAGGTAATGAAATTACCTTCGTTTCTTTTTTATCCCGTATTAACAGGCAGTAAGCCCCTCACATTGATTAAAGGTTCACTTTATTATTTTGCCCATTCACTCACTTGTTCTACGCTCATTCGTGGTGCAGGATGACCTTTTAAAGTTGATTCACCAATTGTAATAAGCATAATTGGTACGTAACGAGATGAAACATTGAATTCTTCTGTAAGTGCTTGTGGGTTGAAACCACCAATAGCACAAGTATCCCAGCCAGTTGCTTTAGCCGCAAGCATAAGTTGCATTGCGGCTAAAGATGCATTTGAAAAGGCTGCATCTCTTGGGAATTGCTCACGAGCATATGCAGACTCAATATTTTTAGCTAAGCGCTCTTTTGCTTCTTCTTTCATAAATCCTTGTTCTACAATTGGACCATAAACTGGTTCAACGTTTTTATAAGCTTCTAAATCACCTAAAATAGCGACTACAGCAGAAGCATCAAGTATTTGTTGCTGGTTATAAGCAATTGGATGCAATCGTTTCTGTACATCTTCACCTTGGAATACAAGGAATTTCCAGTGCTGCAAGTTCCAAGCAGAAGGTGCTTGAGCAGCTCCCTTTAAAATCTCGTGTAACTCTGTAGATGAAATTTCTTTCTCTGGGTTGAATGCACGTGTAGATGTGCGTTCGTATAGAACATTAAAAAAGTTGTCGTTTGTCATTATATATCCTCCAAGTAACATATCAAATTATAAAAAAATACATGTAATATATTCTACTTACATTTTGTAAGTTGTCGAATTTAAGAATATAATATCTTTATTTTAATTGTCAAGTTTTAAAGAGGAAGCTAGGGCATTCATACAAACGATACAATTCCTATAATCATACACTAGAAAAGGAATTTATAGAGAAAAAGCGAAGAGAGCATTCTCAATTAGCTTGTTAATATGTATCCCTCACTCATTAAAGTATTTAGAGAACAGTCTTTTTATAAAATGTTTGTGAGGAATGCAGTAGAACAAGATATATGAAGTGAGTGAAGACTAGTGATGAACATACTACATTTTTTATTAGAGAATACGGTTTTCCAAAATGTATTACAAGATCTTCAGTTAAATGTCCTTTATATAGAAAATGGATGTACACATCAACAAACGATAGAAAATATTCATCCAAAATGTATGTTTATAGCAAATAGTTTTGAAGAAGGAGAATTATTGTTTCAGAGAACAAAACCACATATTGTAATTATGTATGTAACAGATTTTTCTCAAATAAAATATATAAAGAATATGTATAATCCACAGAGTACATTTATTGTCATTTGGGATCAACAGATAACAAGCGAGTTTGCAGAGGTGCTTACGTTAGGAATACGTAATATTGTGATAGCTCCTGTGACTCCACAAATGGTGTTAGAGGAAGTGAATAAGAGTTTGTATCAGCTTTCTTTAGTGCGGCAAGTAAGTTTGCAACAAGAATTACTTCAAACGATGTTTGATTTTCAAAATGATCTATTATTTATAGTAGAAGACGATGAGATTGTTGATTGTAATACAAATTTCTTAGAGTTTTTCGGATATGAAAATTTATTTGCCTATCGTGAGCAACATTTAGTATTTGCTGAACATTTTATTAGAGAAAACGGATACTATTCAACAACTCACGATATAACATGGTTAGATGATACATTATCATATGATAGAAGAATTAAGATGTCCAATTATGAAGGGGAAGTGTCAACTTTTTTATTGCGTGCGACACCACTGCCAGAAGATTTATCAAGATTTATTGTGAAGTGTACAGAGATTACAGAATTAGATGAAATCTATCAAGAACAAGAAAGGCTTGCTATGATAGATTCGTTAACAGAGATTTATAATCGTTTGAAGTTCCAACAAATACTAGAGGCAGAATGGGATAATGCAATGCGTAACGATGAAAAAATAGCACTTATTTTATTTGACATAGATAATTTTAAAACAGTAAATGACACGTATGGCCATGATTTTGGTGACTTAGCATTAATTCAGCTTGCAGAGCTTATGAAATCTAAAGTGGAGCAGCAACATGTATTTGCAAGGTGGGGAGGAGAAGAATTTATTATATTAGTAACGAATACAGTAGAAAAAGAAGCATTTCAGGTTGCGGAATCATTACGATTTTTCATTGAAACAAAGCATTTCTCGGGAATTTCGAAATTAACAGCGAGTTTTGGAGTCGCGTTATATGAACAAGGGATTACAAGAGAAGAATTAATGCAACGAGCGGATATTGCATTATATGAAGCAAAAAAAAATGGTAAAAATCAAGTGTGTGTATATAGAAAAGAAAAAAAGTGATTTTTCGCAACAAATTGTTGCGATTTTTTTTGTCTAATTATAGAATGAGAAAAATATATGTATGTAAGTACACAATAAATATAATGAAGATTGTTATATTATTTGTAGAGTTTATGGTGTAACCTATTATTTAATTCCGCATTACCTAGCCGTAAAAGCCTAATGTCTGGGCTAATTAGGAGGACAATCTCTTTTTATTTTATTGCAAATTAAGGGGAAGAATAACAGTAATTCCTGTTATTGGACTGATAATATTAGAGAATATAGAGGGAGATAAAAAGGTTAGTATCATAAAAAAAGTAGATCGATCTTTAGTATGAAAGTAATGTAATGAGAAGTTTTGGTTGGAGATAAAGAACGTGTTATATTGAATAAAGAGTTCTGAAATATAGTAAGAGAGTTATTAGAACAAAGGGGATGGGAAAGTGGAACGTAAAAATGTATCAATAGGTTTCATCGGTATTGGTGTAATGGGAAAAAGTATGGTGCGTCATTTAATGCAAGACGGCTATAAAGTATATGTATATAATAGAACGAAAACGAAGACAGACTCTTTAGTGCAAGATGGTGCGAATTGGTGTGATACACCGAAAGAGTTAGTGAAGCAAGTTGATGTTGTAATGACTATGGTTGGATATCCACATGATGTAGAAGAAGTGTATTTTGGGATAGATGGAATTTTGGAGAATGCAAATGAAGGTACGATAGCAATTGATTTCACGACATCTACACCAACATTGGCAAAACGTATTAACGAAACTGGTAAAAGTAAGAATGTATATACGTTAGATGCGCCTGTATCTGGAGGAGACGTTGGTGCGAAAGAAGCAAGGCTCGCAATTATGGTCGGTGGCGAAAAAGAAATATATGAAAAATGTTTACCATTATTTGGAAAACTAGGGACAAATATTCAGTTGCAAGGACCAGCTGGAAGTGGACAACATACAAAAATGTGCAATCAAATTGCGATTGCTTCTAACATGATTGGAGTATGTGAAGCTGTTGCTTATGCGAAAAAAGCTGGACTAGACCCAGATAAAGTATTAGAGAGTATTTCAACGGGAGCAGCAGGTAGCTGGTCATTGAGTAACTTAGCTCCTCGAATGTTAAAGGGAGATTTTGAACCAGGGTTTTATGTAAAGCATTTTATGAAAGATATGAAGATAGCTTTAGATGAGGCTGAAAAATTACAATTGCCAGTACCAGGTTTAAGTTTGGCGAAGGAATTGTATGAAGAGTTAATGAAAGATGGGGAAGAGAATAGCGGAACACAAGTTTTATACAAAAAATACATAAGGGGGTAAATGAGATGGATCTTCAAAAATTTGATGAGATGATTGATACTGTTCAGCGAGCAACTTGTATACAAATTAGTGCAAAACAAAAAGAAGCTTTTAAACAAAAATATGATTTTGAGCCGGAATTCGAATATGGAAGAGATGAGAAGGGGCATTATGTTATTCGAGCTTCAAAAAAGATGTTAGAAGAAATGGAGTTTTATTTGGCATTGAAATATGATCGAGATGGGGTTGATCTTTATATGCAAGCAGAGATTGACGGTATATGTCACGTATCTGTTAGCTATAGTGAAGATGTCCTACATTTACAAGAATTGTTTCAATTTCTAGAAGAAAATAAATAAAAGTCCTCATTTGAGGACTTTTATTTATTTAGGTATATTTAATTTTATAATTACAAGCTAGAAGCACGGCGGCATCGTTCAATTGGGAATGGAATAACTTGCGCGATGTGATTAGGACCAAATTGTTTTGCACGAGCATGGCGTACTATATAAAATGCACACAGAATTGAAACAGGAATAGCGCCGAATAAACCAAAAAATAAAGCGCTTACACAAGATGCGACAAAACCTAAAACACCAACTTCTAACTCTTCCATAATAGCTCCTAGAATAACAGGAAGTGCTCCACACGTAACCCCTAGTATAAGTGCGATAAGTAAACTCATGATTATCCCCCTCTGTTTGCGATATTCTTTTCCTTATTAGTTATTTGTAGTATATCATATACAAAACAGAATTTTCAGAAAAAATTCAAAAAAAGTTCAATAAATGTTCAAAAAGTGTTAATAAATACACTTAAAAAATAGAAGGAGAAGATTGTTTTTGAACGGAAGGACTCATACGATTGAGAAAATAAAAAATCAGGCTTATTTCATTTTTTGAAATAAGCCTGTTCCATAGGAGGATGTATATATGTAGAGTGAATAAAAGGTTGGAAAAGGGGATCCAAGTCCTTTTATTCAACTAACTACCTTAATAAATTGGAACCCAGCCTTCAGTTGTAACAAAAATACGAATAGCTACAACTTGACGATCATCTTGCAAGGTAAAATAGTGTCTTGCATTTTCTGGAACAGATATGAGATCGCCTGGCTCAAGTTCAACGTCAAAGAATTTGCCATCTTTTCCTTCAATGGCAAAGATGCCATGTCCACTAACAATAAAGCGAACTTCATCATCGGTATGATGGTGTTCTTTTTGGAAATTAATTAATAATTCGTCAAGGTTAGGTGTGCTATTTGAAAGTGAAATTACATCATGTGCTTTATAACCTCGGCGCGCTGAAACATCAGCGATTTCTTTTGAAAACACAGCTAATATTTCAGCCTTGTTTTCATCTGTTAACAAATAATTTTCATTTAAATAAGTAGGAAGTTTAGAGATGTTCCATTTCTCATATAAAACGCCTTTCTCTTGTAGAAATTTAGATACTTCCACTTCATTTTCTATGCGAGTATTTACTTCATGAATACGAATTTGCGCCATTAGAAACGCCTCCTTGAATTGATAATAGTTTTATATGAAATTGGAATAAAAACTCATAAGCTTCTAATCTTTTCTTTGCATCAAAGCTATCTCGGCCCCATACGGTAATACCGTGGTTACGAATTAATACTGCTCCCGAATCTCCTTGTATGTGCTTTCGGAAGTTTTCTCCAAGCGTTGGGATATGGGCATGGTTTTCGATAATAGGAATGTGAATTGTTGCACCTTCTTCCCAAATATCGAGAGCTTTAATAATTTCTTGATTTTGAAGGGTGACTGCATCACTATATAAATTTGTGATGACATTATTATCAGTTGTATGAACATGAAGTACGCACCCAGCATTCGTATTGTTATAAATATGTGTATGCAATATTGTTTCTGCTGAAGGGCGTAATTCAGTCTCTAATACGGGAACCCCTAGATGATCTACTAATAGGAAATCATCTGGAGTAGTTTTTGTTTTATCTTTACCACTTGCTGTAATAAGAAAAGTAAGTGGCTCATGACTAACCTTTATAGAAATATTACCACTCGTTGCTGGAAACCAATTTCGTGTTGTTAATTCTTTTTTTATCTCGCTTAAGTCATACCATTGACGAAAAAGTTGTTTCATGATTTCACCTCCAACAAATGTTTTAATTGGGTTTGAACATCGTGAAATGTTTCAAACGGTGTATAAGCAATATAATTCTCTTCACACTTTGTAATAAGGAAGTCGCGAGCGAATACTTTATCTGCTTGTTTTGCAGCTTGTAAATCAGTAATTGAATCCCCAATCACAATATGGAAGTCATTCGTATCACTTAATTTACGAATTAAAGATGATTTGCATAATCCGCAATGATTTTGACAATGATGATCACAAGGATGAGGCCACTTAACTGTAATGAATTCACTTGAAAAGTCTGTTTCATTACAGTAAATTTGCTCTTTTGGAATGATTCCTTGTAAGAGTGGATAGACGAAGAAATCCATTCCACCTGATATAACGTAAAAAGAAATGTTATTTTCATTTACAAATTGTATAAATTCATGAAAACCACTACGGATTTCAGCAGTTTTTATTAAAAATTGAATCATATCATCGTGTAGACTAGTAGGTATTAATTGAAATAATTGAGAAACACCTTCTTGAATAGACAGCTCTTGTGATAAAATTCTATTCTTTACTTCTTCGGCTTCTGGTGGTGCGAATTTTTCCATAATGGACATAATGTTATCATTATTTGTAATCGTGCCATCGAAATCACAAAATACTTGAATACTCATAATTTCACCCCATGAGAGGGATTTTCCCATATTTGTAGTGCACTATGTAAATTTATGTCATCTACTTCATGGAGTGGTGTATTTTGCAAAGTAGCATTAATTGCAGTACGGAAAGCTTTACCGCCCCCTTGCGCCCCACTTGGATGCCCATGTATCCCGCCGCCAGCATTAATAACAACATCTTTACCGAAATCTCGTAGAATAAAGGGAACGAAACCAGGATGAATACCAGCAGACGGAACAGAAAAACTCTTCTTGAAAAATGCATCGTCTTCAGTTAAATGTTTTGAGATGGCAAGAGCCTCCTCTTTTTCTAGTGCAACACTTCCGTATGGAGATGGGAATAATGAAAAGTCAGCCCCAGCATAACGTAGTAGCTTTCCTAGTAATAATGGAGAGGAAACTCCATATAACTTGGATGCTGAATAAGCACCACTTACAGCAGGGTGTGCCATAATAGGAACTGGGATTTCATCATCTTCTGCAAGTGATTGTAGTACATCTAGTCCGTAAGCAAATACATTAAATAATAGAATATCTGCCCCAGCTTGCACTGCGCGTTTCGCATTTTCTTTTAAATCAAAAGTTCGTCCTGTTAAATTTACGGCATATAACGTTTTATGTCCGTATGTTTCATATACGGATTCTAAAACCTCTTTTCCAGATACAATGCGTTTCGTAAGTGGTGTTAATGTATTCTCAAATAATATTTCATCATCTTTTACTATATCTACACCACCAATTGCTTGATCGCGTAATTGCGTTTTTAAATACCCAATATTTCGTCCAATCATTCCTTTAAAAATACTCATTAAAAGGGGACGCTCATGCACTTGTAAAAGATTTCGAATACCATCTATCCCGAATTTTGGACCAGGGAAATATTGTTTTAACTCGTCTGAAAATGTTAAGTCGATTAATTTCACTTCACCATCAAGTGATAGCTTTCCGAATGTAGTTGTTAAAATTGCTGGTAAGTCCGGACTGAAGTTTAATAACGGATATTCGATTTTAATAATTCCGCGTTTTACTTTTTTACGTAAATACGAATTGGTATGTTCTTGTTCAGCTAGTTCCTCAACATGAATGACGTTGCCTTTATGCTGTTTTAATTGTTCTTGCAATAAGTGTGGCAAATGAGTCCAAGAGCCAATTGTTAAACCGAGTGCAATTTGCTCGGCTTTTTTTTCTAAGTTATGTGAATCATCATGGATTAAATACGTTGCTATAATTCCGCTCATTGTTAAAACCTCCTAGTTAAATAAAAAAACCTCTCAGCTAAGGAGAGGTTTTTTTACAACCAGCTCCTTATCTGTCAGCATAATGCTGCGAGAATTAGCACCGTGTCTACAATTGTAGATCGGTTGCCGGGTTTCGTCGGGCTCGTCCCTCCACCTGCTCTTGATAAGAAGTATTTAGAAATGTTTAAATTTTTAAGATAACTGAATTTTGTCAGATATTTTTCATGTTGTCAATTACTTTTTGAAAAAATTTAATTTATCAATTCGATTAATGGCTTCTCGTAATCTATCTTCTGTATGCAAGAGACCAACACGGACATATCCTTCGCCATGTTCACCAAATCCAACACCAGGAGCAACTGCAACGTGTGCTTTTTCTAGTAAAATATTAGAAAATTGCTCAGATGTATATCCTTTCGGAACAGGAAGCCATGCAAAGAATGAGCCTGTTGGAATATCTACATTCCAACCAATTGAGTGACAAGCTGAAACAAGAGCGTTTCTTCGAGATTCGTAACTATTTACAAGGTCTATTACGCAAGATTGTGAACTTAATAGTGCTTCGCGGGCAGCATCTTGAACTGCACCAAAAATACTAACATACATATGATCTTGTAATAAGTTAATTGTCTCAATCACACTTTCATTCCCCACAGCAAAAGCGATGCGCCATCCAGCCATATTGAAAGTTTTCGATAGAGTGTAAATTTCAATACCTGTATTTTTAGCACCGTCTGCTTGCAAGAAACTAACAGGTTTTTGACCATCGAATCCAATAGCACCGTAAGCAAAATCATGAACGACTAATATATTATGTTTATTAGCAAAATGAATGGTTTCATCAAAGAAATCTTTTGATGCAGTAGCACCAGTAGGATTATTTGGATAGTTTAAAAACATTAACTTTGCACGCTTAGCGGTAGTGGCATCAATTTTTGTATAATCTGGTAAAAAATTATTTTCTGCAATAAGCGGCATTGTTACAAATTGTGCTTTTGCTAAAGCAACTCCTGATAAATAATCTGGATAGCCTGGATCTGGAACGAGAATAGTATCACCAGGGTTTGTAAAACAAACTGGTAATTCTACTAATCCAGCTTTTCCACCAAACAAAATAGCAACTTCTGTTTTTGGATTTACTACTACATCATATTCGCGTTGATAGAATGTTGCCACGGCTTCTTTTAAACTTTCGTGTCCGCGAAATGGCGGATATTTATGATGAATGGTCTTTTCAGCAGCATCTTGTAAAGCTTTTACGATATGCTGCGGTGTTGGTTGATCTGGATTACCTTGACCTAGATTAATAACATCGTGACCAGCTGCAACGACTTTGTTAACTTTTGCAACAAGTGAAGCAAAAAATTGTGTAGGCAATGATGTTACTATCTCAGAAGGTTGAAATAATTTCATACTTTCCACCTCTTTTGAAAGTTGTTACAATTCTAGTGACAAATGATATAATCTTTCCAGTATTTTGTAAAGAAAAAATTAAGAATGGGGCTGACAAAATGAAAGTCGCATGTATTCAAATGGATATTGTCTTTGGAGATGTAGAAAAAAATATTGAGAATGCTAAAAATAAAATAAGCGAAGCGATGAAGGAAAGACCAGATGTGATTGTCTTACCAGAACTATGGACAACGGGATATGATTTAACGAGGCTTACTGAAATTGCAGATAGGGATGGATTGCAAACGAAAGAAAAGCTGAAAGAATGGTCGAAGCAATATGGTGTACATATTGTCGGTGGTTCTATAGCGAAGCAAACAGAGCAAGGTGTTACAAATACAATGTATGTGGTAAACAAGGAAGGAGAACTAGTCAATGAATATAGTAAAGTGCACTTATTTCAGCTTATGGATGAACATAAATATTTAATCGCTGGAAATAGTACAGGTGAATTTAGGCTAGATGATGTAGAGTGCGCCGGCACAATTTGTTATGACATTCGTTTTCCAGAGTGGATGCGCGTTCATACTGCTAAAGGTGCAAAAGTTTTATTTGTTGTAGCAGAATGGCCATTGGTTCGTTTAGTGCATTGGCGTTTGTTACTGCAAGCAAGAGCAGTTGAAAATCAGTGTTATGTTGTTGCATGTAATAGGGCAGGAAAGGATCCGAATAATGAGTTTGCCGGTCATTCTTTAATTGTCGATCCTTGGGGCGAAGTTGTTGTAGAAGCGAATGAAGAAGAATCAATTTTATTGGGAGAGCTTCATTTTGAGAAAATTAAAGAAGTACGCAAAGGAATTCCAGTTTTTGCAGATCGTCGTCCAGAATTATACAAATAAAATGTTGACAAGTGATTTTTATTCTTGGTATAGTCTTCAACATAAAGTTAAAAATTCAAAAAATTATACAACTCTTATCAAGAGCAGGTGGAGGGATTTGGCCCGATGAAGCCCAGCAACCGACCGTAATACCATTGTGAAATGGGGCGTTTATTTACGCCAAAAGGCACGGTGCTAATTCCAGCAGAAAGTAAACCTTTCTGGCAGATAAGAGGGGAGAAGATAAACTTCAAACCTCTTTCTTTGTGGAAAGAGGTTTTTCTACGTCAGAAAAACCTCTGAATTAAAAAAGGGGGAGAAGACGATGGGATATTATTCATTAACTGAAACGACAGCTATACAATATGCGAAAGAACATGGTTATTTTGAAAAGAAAGCAAATGTAGTTTGTCATGAAATTGGAGATGGAAATTTAAATTACGTGTTCAAATTAGATGATGGAGAGAAGTCTATTATAATCAAACAAGCACTGCCATATGCGAAAGTAGTTGGTGAGAGCTGGCCACTGTCTATAAAAAGAGCGACGATTGAAAGTAAAGCATTACAAATTTTTGCGAAGTATGTGCCGGAATATGTGCCGGTAGTGTACAGTCATGATGAAGAGTTAGCAGTAACGGTCATAGAAGATCTATCGAGGCTAACAATTGCAAGAAAAGGATTAATAGATGGAGAGGAGTACCCGCTTTTATCCCAACATATTGGTCGCTTTCTAGCACATGTGTTGTTTTATACTTCAGATTTCGGTTTACAATCAGAAGAGAAAAGGGTACTAGAAGGTGCATTTGTAAACCCAGATCTTAGTAAAATCACGGAAGATTTAGTGTTTACAGATCCGTTTAGTCATTATGATACGAATGATTATGAACCAGAGTTACAACTAGCGGTGGATGAACTATGGAGTGACAAAAATTTAAAATTAAAAGTAGCACAGTATAAATATAAATTTTTAACGAGAAAAGAAGCGCTTATTCATGGTGATTTACATACTGGTAGTATTTTTTCATCCCCTGCTGAAACGAAAGTAATTGATCCAGAATTTGCAACATATGGTCCATGTGGATTTGATCTTGGCCAATTTATTGCAAATTTATTATTAAATGCACTATCCCGTGAAGAGGAAAAAAGAAGTGTGCTATTTTTCCATATTGAGAAAACATGGAGTTATTTTGTAGAAGCTTTTACGAAGTTATGGATTGGAGAAGGTGTAGAAGCATATACGAAAGAGAAACAATGGTTGCCAATTATTTTGCAAAATATTTTTACAGATGCCGTTGGATTTGCCGGATGTGAGCTTATCCGTAGAACAATTGGCTTAGCGCATGTAGCTGATTTAGATGGAATAGCAAATAAAGAAACGAGGATTCAAGCTAAGAAACAAGCGTTATCCTTAGGTAAAGAACTAATAAAATATGAAGCTAAGAGTGCTGATATTCAACTGTTCCGAACATTATTTCAACAGACAGTTTCTGGAGGGATAAAAGCATGAGTACAATTGTTACGGTTCCGAGATCTGTCAGTTGGAAAGGTGATGCCATTGCAGTATTAAATCAAACAAAGTTGCCGCATAGTACAGAATACAAAACATTAACGACGATTGAAGAGGTATGGAAAAGTATTGTCATGCTAGAAGTACGAGGAGCACCTGCAATTGGAATTGTAGCTGCATTTGGCTTGGCACTTGCATCAAAAAAATATAATACTGTACATATGGAAGAATTTCAAAAGAAGTTTAATAGAGATTGTAATTATTTAGGAACGTCACGCCCGACAGCAGTCAATTTATTTTGGGCAATCGATCGTATGAGAGAATCCATTCGAGAAATTACTACAATAAAAGAAGCACAAAAAATATTAGAAGAAGAAGCGCTTCTCATTCAGCAAGAAGATGAAGCGGTATGCCGGAGTATTGGAGAACATGCATTAACATGCTTTAAAAACGGTGATAACATTTTAACAATTTGTAACGCTGGAAGTATTGCAACTGCTAGATATGGTACTGCATTAGCACCGTTTTATATTGGGAAAGAAAAAGGTGTACGTTTACATGCGTATGCGTGTGAAACGAGACCGGTTTTACAAGGCGGGCGTTTAACGACCTGGGAATTAAAACAGGCAAATATTGATGTAACACTTATTACAGATAATACGGCAGCGCATGCTATTCAAACGAAAGAAATAAACGCGATTATTGTAGGAGCGGACCGAATTGTCGCAAATGGAGATGCAGCAAATAAAATCGGAACAATGAATTTAGCTATATTAGCAAAGTATTTCGATATTCCATTTTACGTTGCAGCTCCGTTATCTACGTTTGATATTACGAAACAAACAGGTACAGAAATTGTTATTGAAGAAAGAGATGAAACCGAAGTTACGAAAATTTTTGGAAAACAAGTGGCGCCAATTGGAACTGATGTTTATAATCCTGCATTTGACGTAACACCGAATGAATTAATTACAGGTATTATTACTGAAAAAGGCATCATACACGGAGATTATAAACGGGAAATTGCATCGTTATTTGAAAGACAAGCTAATACATAATAGCTTGTTTTTTTATCCCGCATTAACGGGCAGTAAGACCCCCACCTCAAAATTCAGCGGAAGCAAAGAAGTTAGGTGGGGGTCAACTGCCCGTAAAAGCCCGATTGGTTCAACTAATAATCAGTGGGGGATGAAGAAAACCCCCACTGATTAAAGTTTCACTTTATGCCTAAATGTTTTCTTTTCTCTTATTTATATAATGGAAGGAGGCGGAAAAGATGGAAGAGTGGATCAGGATGATAGGTAATGTAGGGTTTCCGATTGTTGTAACATTATATTTACTCCATCGTATTGAAAGTAAATTAGATGGGGTAATTGTTGCAATCGAGAAACTTCCTAAACAATTACTAAAGTAGGAAGGTCCTCGCGATAGAAAGTAAAATAAAGTTTGCTCTTCGTGAGCAAACTTTATTTTTTACCCCCGCATTAATGGGCAGTAAAAGCCTTCACTTTATTGAGCAGTATAACCACCATCGATAACAACGGCTTGTCCAGTTATACCTCTTGCTTTTTCACTCGCTAAAAACATAGCATAATCAGAGATTTCTTGTACTTGCAATAAGCGTTTTTGTGGTACAAGTGGATAAATAACATCTTCTAAAACATTTTCAAGTGGTACATTTCGTGTAGTAGCTAAATCTTGTAGTTGATTACGTACAAGAGGGGTATCGACATAACCAGGACAAAGTGCATTAACGGTAATTCCGTGAGTAGCGCCTTCTAAAGCGGCAACTTTTGTTAATCCAATTACGCCATGTTTGGCGCTATTATAGGCAGATTTCCCAGCAAATCCAACGAGGCCATTAATGGAAGCGACATTAATAATTCGGCCATATTTTTGTTTTTTCATGATTGGGAAGGCATGCTTAATTGCGATAAAAGGAGCGATTTGCATAATTTTAATAAGTAGTTCGAACTTTTCGGTTGGAAAATCTTCAATTGGTGAAACGTGCTGCATTCCTGCGTTGTTAATTAATATATGTAATGAACCGAAATGATTAACTGTTTGAGAAATTGCAGCTGTAATTTCTTCTTCAGATGTAACATCACATTTTAAACCGATAGCTTGATAGCCTTCTTTTTGTAATTGTTCAGCAGCTTCTTTTGCACGTTCTTCAAGACGATCGGTAATCACAACTTTTGCACCTTCTTTTGCAAAAGCGTTTCCCATTTCATAACCAATACCGCTTGCAGCACCTGTTAAAAAGATAACTCGATTTGTAACCATGGTGAAAAACATCCCTTCGTAATAAAGTTCTCATATTGCTCTATTTAGAGAGGGGATAATAAAAATCCTGCAAAGATTTGGATAAATATTGTTAGCTATCTTGTTTTGCAAAATAGTCTCTGCTATACTATTTTGTAAAGCAAGATACTTACGCTTATCTATCTTGTAAAACAAGATAGTGGGAGGATTTAAATTATGTCGACAAGTCAAATGCTGAAAGGGATTTTAGAAGGATGCTTACTTGCTATTATTTCTGAAGGTGAAATATACGGTTATGAAATGAGTGAAAAGCTAGCGAAGTATGGCTTTACAATGGCGAGTGAGGGAAGTATTTATCCGTTATTAATACGAATGCAAAAGGAAGGATTAATAACAAGTGTAATGAAGGAATCTCCATCTGGCCCAAAGCGAAAATATTATACATTAACAGAAAAAGGTGAGGAAGCACTTCATGAATTTATGGATCGCTGGGAAGCGATGCAAAGTAGTGTAGAGCGTCTACTTGAGGGGAAGGGGAGAAAAAAATAATGATATCAAGTGAAGCACGAAAGTTTTTATTAGATATGAGATTATTTTTAGTGGCAAAGGGTGTGAAAGAAAGCGATATTGAAAATTTTATAGAAGATGCAGAACTTCATTTAATCGAGGGTGAGAGTGATGGGAAAAGTGTAGAAGATATTTTCGGAAGCTCACCGAAAGAATATGCAAATGAACTTGTAAAAGTAATGGAAAAGGATAGACAGGAAACGTGGAAGCAAATTGGTTTTACAGTAATGAATATCGTATCGTTTTGGATTATTGCTTCTATCCTAATAGTGAATAACGGATTATTACAGATGTCACTTATTCAGTGCATTGGCTATAGCTTTACATTGATTGTAGCTGTAATGGGTCCTAATTTTCTACTTCGCAAAATGACCTTCGTAACAAGTTTTACAAAAACGTGGTTTTCTATGTGGGCTTTAGTTATGATCGTACCAATGTTTCTAATAGGGGCTGTAACGATATTAGATGTGATATATCCTACCAAAATGTTTATATTCACTCAAACGCAAAGCTATATATTAGCTGGAGTTATTTTTATGATCACAGTAGCGATAAATATATATTTTGAAGGATGGTTTAAAAACTTATATTTAATTATTCCACTTTCGATTATGTTACTGTTTAAAACATTTACATCAGAAGATCTCGTGCCAATGTTATTTCAAATTATATGTTTATACGGAAGTTTGTTTATTTTAATTTTCCTTGAAATTATGATGAAGACGAATAGAAGAGTAACGGTTAAATAAGGGAGGGTTTATCATGCAGATTTCTAAAGAAGGAGAAAAGTTTTTAATCGATACGAAAGTGTATTTAATAACAAAAGGAATGAAAGAAGAAGATGTGGACGCTTTTATAGAGGATGCAGAACTTCATTTAATAGAAGGTGAGAAAGAGGGAAAGACGGTAAGCGATATATTCGGTGATTCACCAAAAGAATATGCGGAAGAATTAGCGAAAGAAATGGAGAAGGATAAAGGCGGGAGTATAAAGAGTATTCTTGCCATGATAATTGGTATTGGCGGGTATTGGATATTAACTCATATTTTATTTAATAATCCGAATCAGCAATTTACACTAACGAATATACAGTTAATTGGCTATCCTATCGTCTTAATCATTACGATTATTGGAACCATTGTTGCGTTTAGAATGTCTTCTTTTAAAAATAAATTTGTAGAGTTCGGGATTATTTACATAATAGTAATGGTTCCTATTTTATTATTAGTATTATTGATGTTTGTTGATAAATGGTACGGTACACCTATTTTGCAATTGTCGACAATGCAAACATATATATTAGCAGCAAGTATCTTTTTATTACTTTTTGTTGGAGAAGTGTATGTCCTTGGTTGGATGGGTGTTTTGGTGCTAATTGTTCCTTTAGCGATTATGTTTATATTTAAAGAATTAGAAGAAAAAAATGTATTTTGGGGAATTGCAAAGATATTACTTATGTATGGAAGTATATATGGGTTAATGAGATGGTCTTTAAAAATTGAAGAGAGAAAAAGTGTAAACGAGTAGTTCAAAAAAGTGGCTGCTCTGGATATACAAAAAATTTTTTCCAAAGAAATACTATATTTTGATTTTTAGAGGGATTTGGTTTAGGTGTATAGTGTATCCTTTGCAGCCGGTATATCGTTTGTTAATTGGAATAAATTGTTTTAAACAGTAACATGACAGTTACTGTTTTTTTCTTTGTAATAAAGAGCTTTGTAAAGAGAGCTCTTTTTGTTCGTTTGTTAATAAGGAATGAATATGGACGTTTTCAGGACGAGGTACGATAGGGTACATAAGATTTGTTGGAGAAGGATGGTGCTCCGAGCCAGTTAGGGAATGAGGATCTGCGTGAGTAAGTTTTCCATGAACACGTCTTGTAAATAAAATATGACCGACTTCGTGAGCGAGCGTATATATATTTTTCATGGGAGCAGCCGAATTTGTTAAAACGATATAACCAGTAAGTTGCTGTTGTTTGGCTAAAGAGTAAGCGCAGGCAATTACGGCTGTTTCTTTGAAATAATCACTGCCAATATAACAAATGTAAAGGTCGCATTCAGGAGCTTCATTTACACATGTTTGGAAAAAGGATGCTAATTTTTCCTGACTTTGAATAGAATTTTTATAACTAATTTCACGGTCAGAAAAACGAAAAAGTTCATTTAAAATGATTACGTCTTTAATTTGAAATGTAATGGGGTACCAAATTGATTCTGCAACTGCTAAATCTTTTGCGATACGGTCATCAGAAATATCGGCGCCTGGAGTAATGCAAATACATATATTGACGTATGGATCCATAAGGAACACCTCAACTGAAAAAATTCTTTCTATAATATATGTTGGGAAAAGACCCTATGTATGGATAAAAGCCTTGTTTATTACAAGTCGAAAAAATTTCATAGTTCTATAACATGGTGTGGTCATCTTTTTGATATAGTAAAGAAAAGGGGGAGAATATATGTATACATTAAAAATCGTTTCAGACAGAGAAGCACTTTATCAATTTGCGAGTTATGTAAGAGTTGTACAAGGGGTTGAAGATGTATATGTAGAGGTGGGAGAACCTTTATATGAACACCCATTAATGAAGTTTTATGTACATATTAAGCTGGAGGAAACATATGAGCAACATAAAGCGTTACAAGAAATAGCAAGATTAGTAGAATTAGGGCGTTTTACATACGTTCATTATCGTAATGATGAAATTGAAGAAGCTTTTGAAGCTGTAAAATATGAAAGTTTTAAGAAATAAAATTGGAAAAAAGGAAGTGAAAGCTTCCTTTTTTTTCTTTGAAATTACATCAACAAAAGAAGAAAAATTTTGTTATGATAAGGAAGGGTGAGGAAAGGAGAGTTTACATATTGGGGTATATTGAAGAGTTACGCAAAGTCGTTGGGACAAGACCACTTATTCTTGTTGGGTCAGCAATAATTATACTAAATGATAATCAAGAAGTATTGCTTCAATATCGGTCAGATACATATGATTGGGGTGTACCTGGCGGCGCGATGGAACTAGGAGAAACGACGGAAGAAACTGCTCGCCGAGAATTATTCGAGGAGACGGGATTAACTGCAAAAATCATGCAATTTCTAGGTGTCTTATCAGGAAAGGAAGTGTATTTCCGTTATCCTAATGGGGATGAAATTTTTAATGTTATTCATCTGTATCAGGGGCATCATGTGAGTGGAGAATTAAGGCTTGATCATGAGGGATTGAAGCTTCAATATTTTCCGGTAGATAAGTTACCAAAATTGAATGAAACGACAGAGAAAATTTTACAAAAATTTTTATATGCATTAACAGAATAGAAGGTTAATTCCTTCTATTTTTATTATATTAAATATTTTGATTTTTTAGTATGTTTATAGTATGATAGATGTAGACATACATCTTATGGAATTTCACCTAAAAACTGACTAGGGTACATAAGAGAGGGGCAAGTGCAAAATGCATAATGTTGTTATTACAGCTGCAGTTCGTTCGCCAATTGGAACTTTTGGAGGAGCGCTAAAAAATGTAACGCCAGTAGAATTAGCGGTTCCTGTACTTCAGGAAGCTGTAAAACGAGGCGGGGTAGAACCACACGAAGTTGATGAAGTAATTTTAGGTCATTGTATTCAAAGAACTGATGAAGCAAATACTGCAAGAACAGCTGCATTAGCGGCAGGATTTCCTGACACAGTTACGGGTTATACAATCCAACGTCAATGTTCTTCAGGTATGCAAGCAATTATGTCAGCTGCAATGCAAATTCAATTAGGTGTAAGTGATGTTGTAATTGCAGGTGGAGTAGAAGCAATGAGCTCAAGCCCTTATGCATTAAAACAGCACCGCTGGGGACAACGTCTACAGCACGGAGAAATTCGTGATACGGTGTGGGAAGTACTAGAAGATCCGATTCACCATATTATGATGGGTGAAACGGCTGAAAATTTAGTTGACCAATATGAAATTACAAGAGAGGAACAAGATGAAGTTGCGCTTCGTAGTCATACATTGGCACTGCAAGCAATCGAGTCTGGATATTTTGACGAGCAAATTGTTCCTATTACGATAAAAGAACGTAGAAAAGAAATAGTATTTTCGAAGGATGAACATCCACGTGCAGATATTACAGCGGAAAAATTAGCAGGATTAAAACCAGCTTTCCGTAAAGATGGATCTGTAACGGCAGGGAATGCATCTGGCCTTAATGATGGAAGTGCGGTTCTAGTATTAATGAGCGAAGAAAAAGCGAAAGAAAAAGGCTTACAACCGTTAGCTAGAATTGTTGGATATTCAGTAGCTGGAGTAGATCCGAAAATTATGGGTATTGGACCAGCACCAGCAATTCGTAAAGGGTTAGAAAAAGTAGATTGGTCATTAGAAGATGCTGATTTACTGGAAATTAATGAAGCTTTCGCGGCTCAATACCTAGCTGTAGAGAAAGAATTAGGTTTAGACCGTGAAAAAGTGAATGTAAACGGTAGCGGTGTAGGACTTGGACATCCAATCGGTTGTACAGGAGCTCGTATTACTGTAAGTTTAATTCATGAATTGAAGAGACGCGGTTTAGAAAAAGGAATTGCCTCTCTATGCGTCGGTGGCGGTATTGGGGTAGCATTATTTATAGAAGCACTATAAAAAAGAAGCAGCAATCGCTGCTTCTTTTTTATTAAGAATCAAATAAATGATGAAATAATCGATCGCGATTTTCAAAGAAAAGTTTTGTCGTTTGGTAATGCTCGGTTTCTTCTAATGTGGATTCATGAATCCCTTCTTGTGTTAAAGAATATATAGTGGATTCAGGATAAGCCATTAAAATAGGAGAGTGCGTCGCGATAACAAATTGTGAACCTTGTTCCGCTAGTTCGTGCATTCGAATAAGCATGGAAAGTTGCCTCATTGGTGATAGAGCGGCCTCAGGCTCATCTAAAATGTATAAACCTTGTCCTGAAAAACGGTTCATAAATAAGGAAAAGAATGATTCGCCGTGTGATTGTTTGTGTAGTGAGATACCACCATATGAGTCAATAACTGGATTCCCGCGTGCTTCTAGATCAGCATCCATCTCATCAATATAAGAAGCAACGTTATAAAATGATTCAGCACGAAGAAAGAAACCGTCGTTTGGTGTATTGAAACTTTTAGAAATTCGAAGGTATTCATATAAAGATGAATGTGAATCGTTTGTGCTAAAGCGGAAATTCTTCGTTCCACCTTCTGCATTAAATCCTAAAGCGATTGCAATTGCTTCGAGTAATGTTGATTTTCCCGTTCCGTTTTCTCCAATAATGAATGTTACATTTGGATGGAAGGCAAGTGATTGTAAAGTTCGGATAGCGGGTAGACAGTAAGGATATGCGGAAAAACTAGGGATATTTTCTTTTTTTAATGTGACATTTTTTAAAAAGGGTACGTCAATCAATATATAAACCTCAATTCATAACGGATTTTGATTCTAAAAAAGCAGCAAATACAAGGGTAAGACAGCTTGCAAATAGTATTGTATATTGAAGTGCGTCAAAGCCAATACCTTCCCAGCCTAAAGTCATTCTCTTCCATATGAAAATAAAAAGAACGCTTATAAAACCAACGAGAGCAGGCATATATTTTATAATTTTTAAGTACTTCCACAGAAAAAAGGCAAGTGTTAATGACACGTGAACCTCTCCTTATTTTCTGAATATTTTATGTGGATTATAACATGTAAACTATCATATTCCAATGTGAAAATAAACATTGCATCAAGATCAATTCTCTCGTTATGATAGATGGTATTCTATTGAAGATATGAAAAGGAGTTAAAACATGCCGTTTACATTTGCGCATCCAGCAGCAGTCCTTCCTTTTGTGAAAAAGCAGTCCAAATATATTTCAGTAACGGCTCTTATATTAGGGAGTATGGCGCCTGATTTTGAATATTTTTTATACTTCAGACCGTATGGTGTTATTGGGCATACATGGCTTGGATTCTTACATTTGAATTTACCACTTGTATTTCTGTTCGCATATATGTATCATTACATTTTAAAAAAGCCGTTTATAGCACATTTACCTAAACCATTTGCAGGCTACTATACATATGCAGTAGATAAGAGGTGGGGGCTTCATACATGGAAGGATTTCTTTGTATTTTGCTATTCTGCTTTATTCGGTATGCTCACGCATGTCGTTTGGGATGCGTTTACTCATAAGACAGGCTACTTCGTTATGGAAATACCATTGTTACAAAGGGAATTACATAGTATCCCGGTGTATAAATATATGCAACACGGGAGTACATGTGTTGGTTTCTTATTACTATTATACGTATTATGGAAGTATAAAGATGAAACAGGGAAAGATATTATGATAGATTCAGAAAAAAGGAAGTATTGGGTTTCGGCAATCATTGTCGCAGCTCTAGTATTTATCGTTCACGCGTTTGTAGATCCCTATTTTCATATTTTCCAAATAGGAGGTATAATAGTATCTGGACTGACAAGTTCGTTTTGTGGACTTCTCATTGTTTCTATAGTCTACAAAGAAAAGGACTAATTTATATTAATGAATGATAGTGTTAGGAGAAATTATATGATGAAAGCATGGAAAAATATTTTTGTTTTATGTAGTTTTCTTCTTATGTTAAGTGGTTGCTTCCATCAAGAAGAAAAGAAAGTTGAACCGAAGAAGAAAGAATCTATTCCTGAAACAAAAGAATATGGCGGGCGTGAGCTGATAAAAGTAGGACAAAAAGTGAAAGAAACAGGGTGGGGTACTTTTAAGTTAGAACAGATTCAATCTGTAAATCAAACATTTGAAGTAGCACCAATGAAAATTCACATACAAGATGTAAAAGTAATCTCTTTATCGCAGATGAGTAAAGATGCAAAAAATGCATTAAAAGTATTTACGGCATTAACTCCTGAAGAAGTAAAGCGTAGATTAGGAGATAAAGTAAGTCAAGAAGATGCGGAGTTATATGCATCGATAAGTGGTACAGAGATTAGTGATACGATTCGTTACGTTGAAATTACATATAAGGTGGAAAATAGCGGGAATAAAAATATGCAATTTTTCTCTATGAATGATGTTACGATTAATGATAAGCAACATTTTAAAGTAGCAACTCAAAACTTTTTATATGATGAAGATACGCTCGTTGGTACAAAAAATGTATCAAGGGAAGACTATAAGCCTGGTGAAACAAGAGATGGTATTATCGGCTTAATACTTGATGATGGAAAAGAAAAGGTAAAGGATATTAAGTTTACAACAGATAATGTAGTCGCAGCAGATACAGAAACGCAAGATGTTGTAAAAGAGGCACAAACTTTTAATATCTCACTTTCTGAGTAGGGGATTTTTAAAAACATAAAAGAAAAAACAGTCAGCGTTAAAAATATTATGCTGACTGTTTTTTCTTTTCTTTTATGTATGAATCTACATTTTGAAAAGGTACCTTAATTTTAAACGCATCTTTTTGTTCATTAAATTGCTTTTCATTATAAGGACCAAAACGTTTATTATGCTTTACGTCAATAATCCAATAATGCTCACTTTTTTTATTTGCAATTGCTCCGTCAGGGTTATTCGGATCTGACTTTTCCTCAATTTGTTTTGCAATAATGTATTTATCATCCCAAGCTATGTCTGTAATTTTTGCAGGAATGTATTGTGTGGCATATACAGCATCTTGCGATGGGAAAAGTTCAAATGCATTTCCAGAAGTACGTATGAGTTCGTATTCATCGTTAATCGTATAAGTTATATGATTTGTATTTCCAGCACAACCGGCTAATAGGAATGCGACGAATAGGATTATCCATTTTTTCAATATGGGAACCTCCTTTACAATGCTGTTGTAACACATTGTACAAGAAAAGTAAGAGAAACGCTAGTTTACAATGTTTTTTAGAAGTGGTACGATGAGACGGGTAAAGAAGGATATAAAGGAGTCGACATAAAATGAAGTTAAAGATGCATCGTCCAGCGCTTGTAATGAATCGCATAGGTGCTTCCCTAATTGACATGTTTTTAATCTCGGTTATGTATGGTGCAGTAGTAGCTATTATGACCGGAAATTATAGTGCTATTTTTAATCGCTTTAATATTAGTTTTGGTGATTATAGATATGATCTCGCAGTAGTTTTTATATTAATGACGATATATTTTATTTTGGTACCCTTTATTTGGAACGGTGTTACACTTGGTAAAAAGGTAACGAGAATAAAATTAATTTCATTGAAGAGTGAAAAGTTAACATTACAAACATTAATTATAAGATTTTTTGTATTGTTATTACCGAACATATTGCTACTTGGAATTCCGATATTATGTAACGTATATATGATGTTATTCCGCAAAGATAATAGTGGTTTTCAAGATTTAATTACAAAAACAAAAGTGATAAGTCTTGTATAATAAAACAGAGACCTTTTTATACATAAAATAAGAAGGTCTTTTTTTATTATATAAATATATTTTAAAGGATATATAATAAGAAAAAGTTAATCCATATCATTTTTGATTTTAATAGATTGAAAATTAAGAAAATGTTATAATGATTAAAATAATATCTTTATATAATAAGGGGGAAATTGAAATGACTGGGGGTAGCGTAATCTTTTGGGGGATTTTAATTTTCATCGGTTTAGTTTTCGATCAGCGTAATAGTAAGAAAAAAGAAGGAGTAAAAAAGTAATCGCTTACAAATTAATAAGCAACTTTTCTTGCTTGCAGACTAATCTCATAAAGGAGTATACTGAATGACGGTAAGACTTATAGAAGGGGTAATGAAAATGAAGCTTGCAGGAAAAGTTGCTATCGTAACTGGCGGTGGCATCGGTATTGGACGTAATACAGCTCTTTTGTTGGCTAAACAAGGCGCAAAAGTAATTGTGACGGACATTGATCAAGAAAGTGGACAAGCAACAGTGGAGGAAATTACGAATCTAGGCGGAGAAGCACTTTTTGTATCCTATGATATGGGAAAGCAAGGAGATTGGCAACGCGTTATCAGTATTACTTTGAATGCATTTAGTCGCATTGATATGCTTTTTCAAAATGCTGGTTTATATAAAATAGATTCTATTTTTTCTCGCCAACAAGAGAACGATTCCAATGTACTTTGTATTAATGACGTTTGGATAGAGATAAAACAATTAACGTCATCTTTTATGAAACAGCAAGAAGAAGTGGTGCTGAGTGACTTACCGATTTTCGGTATTATTGGCACGAAAGGACAATCATTTCATACAGTAGAAGCCCTCGTATAATAATGAAAACCGCCCTCAAAGTATGTGGACGGTTTTTTTGTATGTTATAAAGAGGAAAATTATTTTTTAACGAATACGTTGTTCAGTTTGACTATCAAAGAAATGTGCTTTATTCATATCAAATGCTAGTTTAATTTGATCTCCAGGTGAAAATGTATGTCTTGCATCAACACGTGCTGCAAAATCTTGATCTCCAAGTTTCATATATAAAATAGATTCAGCACCTAGTAACTCAGCAACTTCGATTTTTGTTGTGAAGGCAGTAGATTGTGAAGCTTCTAAAAATAACAATTCATCATGAATGTCTTCAGGACGAATACCTAAAACAATTTCCTTATTTACATAGCCTTGTTCACGTAACATCTTCATTTTTCCTTCAGTTACTTTGACTTTTAATGAATTATCTATAACGAAATCGGTTTCAGTCAATTTACCACGGAAGAAATTCATTGCTGGAGAGCCAATAAATCCACCAACGAAAATATTTTCAGGTGTTTCATATACTTCTTTTGGAGTTCCGATTTGTTGAATCTTTCCGTCTTTCATAACAACGAGACGTGAAGCCATTGTCATTGCTTCTGTTTGATCATGTGTTACGTAAATTGTTGTCGTTCCAAGACGGTGATGTAATTTAGAAATTTCTGAGCGCATTGCAACACGTAATTTAGCGTCTAAGTTGGATAAAGGCTCATCCATTAAGAACACTTTCGCGTCTCGAACAATTGCTCTCCCTAACGCAACACGTTGACGTTGTCCACCAGATAACGCTTTCGGTTTTCTATCTAAATATTGTTCCAGTCCTAAAATTTTTGCTGCATCTTTCACACGACGATCGATTTCATCTTTTGGTATTTTTCTAAGTTTTAATCCAAATGCCATATTATCATACACACTCATATGTGGATATAAAGCATAGTTTTGGAAAACCATTGCGATATCGCGATCTTTTGGAGGGACATCATTCATTAGCTTACCATCAATTGAAAACTCTCCTTTTGAAATATCTTCAAGTCCAGCCACCATTCGTAATGTTGTAGATTTTCCGCATCCAGAAGGACCGACAAATACGATAAACTCTTTATCTTGAATGTGTAAATTAAAATCTGTTACAGCTGTTACATTATTATCATATATTTTATAAATGTTTTCTAATTTCAATTCTGCCATGGTATTGCCCCCTAGAAAAAATTATGCAAACGTTTTCTTTGAGTTCATTATAAACTAATAGATTCAAAAAATAAACAAAAAAATAAAACGTTTTCATTTATTTGAGGGATATTAGTAATTTGCGTATGTTTTCTTAGAAAAATAAGAATAAAAGTTGTAAGCGCTATTTTAAATTAAGATAGAATCTGTTATCATTCATTAATGAAAACGTTTGCGCCTTAAAAAAGAGAAAATCGAATTATTAATGAAATGGGGTAGCATAATGGAAAAACAGTGGTGGAAAGAAAGTGTAGTATATCAAATTTATCCTCGTAGCTTTATGGATAGTAACGGTGATGGTATTGGGGATCTTCGTGGGATTATTTCAAAGCTAGATTACTTAAAAGAATTAGGGATTGATGTCATTTGGTTATCACCGGTCTATGAATCTCCAAATGATGATAATGGTTATGATATAAGTGATTATTGTAAAATTATGAATGAGTTCGGAACAATGGAAGATTGGGATGAGCTACTACATGAAATGCATGAACGTAATATGAAACTTATGATGGACTTAGTTGTTAACCATACTTCTGATGAACATAATTGGTTTATTGAATCACGTAAATCAAAAGATAATAAATATAGAGATTACTATATATGGCGTCCTGGAAAAGAAGGAAAAGAGCCGAACAACTGGGGAGCAGCTTTTAGTGGATCTGCATGGAAATATGATGAAATGACAGATGAATATTATTTACATCTGTTTTCTAAAAAACAGCCAGATTTAAATTGGGATAATGAAAAGGTAAGACAAGATGTTTATGAAATGATGAAGTTTTGGTTAGAAAAAGGAATTGATGGCTTCCGTATGGATGTTATTAATTTTATTTCTAAAGAAGAGGGATTACCAGCTGTTGAAACCGAAGAAGAGGGGTATGTTTCAGGTCATAAGCATTTTATGAATGGTCCAAACATTCATAAATATTTACATGAAATGAATGAAAAAGTATTATCTCATTATGATATTATGACGGTTGGTGAAATGCCTGGTGTAACGACAGAAGAAGCGAAAATGTATACTGGGGAAGAACGAAAAGAACTGCAGATGGTATTCCAATTTGAACATATGGATTTAGATTCGGGAGAAGGCGGAAAATGGGATGTAAAACCATGCTCACTCCTTACTTTAAAAGAGAATTTAACGAAGTGGCAAAAAGCATTAGAGCATACAGGGTGGAATAGCCTGTATTGGAATAACCATGATCAGCCACGCGTTGTATCTCGTTTTGGTAATGATGGAATGTATCGCATTGAATCTGCGAAAATGTTAGCGACGGTGCTTCATATGATGAAAGGAACACCGTATATTTATCAAGGAGAAGAAATCGGAATGACGAACGTTCGATTTGAATCGATTGATGAATATCGAGATATTGAAACATTAAATATGTATAAGGAAAAAGTGATAGAGCACGGTGAAGATATAGATAAAGTAATGCAGTCCATTTATATAAAAGGCCGAGATAATGCTAGAACACCGATGCAGTGGGATGATAAAGATCATGCTGGATTCACAACAGGTGAGCCTTGGATTACGGTAAACCCTAATTACAAAGAAATCAATGTGAAACAAGCGATCCAAAATAAAGATTCAATTTTTTATTACTATAAAAAATTAATTGACCTACGCAAAAATAATGAAATAGTTGTGTACGGATCATATGATTTAATATTAGATAATAATCCTTCTATTTTTGCATACGTAAGAACATATGAAGAAGAAAAACTTCTTGTTATTGCAAACTTTACGGCGGAAGAATGTGTATTTGAATTGCCTAAGGACATTAGTTATAGTGAATCAGAGTTATTAATACACAATTACGACGTAGAGCGTGGATCGATAGATAACATTGTATTACGTCCATATGAAGCGATGGTATTTAAATTAAAATAAGAAAAATCCTTATGCCACACCTTGGCATAAGGATTTTTTATTACCATTTTAAGATCGAGAATCCATATGGAGGAAGTGTAACTTGTAATACACTTGCTTCCGCTGAAAATTCTTCGTTTGTATAAATGTTAATGATTTTCTTTCCAGTAATATGGAGAGGGAGTGAAGCTGTAACATCACTATTAGTCGGATTTAAAACGAAAAAGATCGTTTCATCTTCATATGTTTTCGTATAAGAAATATAATTATGTTCATCATTTGCTTCGATGAATTGGAAAGTACCATGTCCTCCAAATGCTTTATATTGCTTTCGTAATGAAATTAATGTTTGTATATGTGTAAATAATAGATGATCTTGTTCTTTCGTATCCCAAACCATACATTTGCGACAATCTGGGTCCATACCGCCGTCCATACCAATTTCGTCTCCATAATAAATACAAGGAGAGCCGATGAAGGAAAGATGGAATACATAAAGTAACTGTAACTTATTTTTATCTCCGTTACATGTTGTCAATATTCTTGGTGTATCATGACTGTCTAATAAATGAAACGCTGCTTCATTTACATTCATAGAGTAGGAATGGAGAGACTCTGTAATTTGTTTCATAAATTCATTTGCTTTAATGGAATCATTAGCAAAGTAAGACAGTAGAGCGTTTGTAACAGGATAGCTCATTACAGCATCAAATTGATCTCCTTGTAGCCATGGAAGTGCATCGTGCCAAATTTCTCCTAAAATATATACTTCAGGATTTAATGCCTTTATCTCGCTTCGGAATTCTCTCCAAAAGCTGTGGTCTACTTCATTTGCTACATCAAGGCGCCAACCGTCTATATTGAATTCTCTTACCCAATAACGCCCTACTTCAAGTAAGTATTCTTTTACATCTGGGTGTGCTGTATTTAATTTAGGCATATACGGTGTAAACGCGAAAGTATCATAATTCGGGAGTGGATCCGTTACAATTGGAAATTCATGAATATGGAACCACTCTTTATAAGCAGACTTCTCACCGTTTTCTAGTACGTCTTGGAATTTATCGAAAAAGTATCCACTATGATTAAACACGGCATCGAGCATTACTTTTATACCGTGTGTATGACATGCTTGAACGAGTTCTTTGAACGTTTCTTTCGTCCCGAATTGCGGATCGATTTCCATGTAGTCAATTGTGTCATATTTATGGTTTGAATGTGCTTTGAAAATAGGTGTGAAGTATATTCCCGAAATTCCAAGCTTAACAAGGTAATCGAGGTTTTGAATAATACCAGCAAAATCTCCGCCGAAAAAATTAGTTGGAGTTGGCTCAGCGCTTCCCCAAGGAAGAGTGTTTTCTGGATTTAGTGCACGATCTCCGTTAGCGAACCGTTCTGGGAAAATTTGATACCAAACAGTGTCTTTAATCCAAGAAGGTGCTTGAAACACATCATTTGCATGAATAAATGGCAAACAGAAAAAGTTACCAACGTCATCATTTGGAATACTGGAAAAAAATCCTCGCTCTGCATAAATAAGCGTTTCTGTATCATTTTTTAATTCGAATCCATAACGTAATCGCTTAAATTTTGGCTCGATGGAAATGGACCAATAATCAAACAATGCAGTAGAACCAGTTTTTTTCATCGGTGTACTTGATGTAATCCATTTCCCTTCTTTCCATTCATAAGGATCACCGTAAATAAGAGTGGCGCTTTGAACATCTTCTCTTTTCGTACGTATTCGGATGTGAATCGTTTTTTCATCGTAAGCGTATGCGTAATTATCTTTTGGCCTATGATAAATAGCTTCTTTAAGCATATAGAAAATCCCCCTTTAATATCTCCATGCATATTGTTCCCTTACGTATAATAATAAAGTATATGTTGCAAACGATTGCTTTTTGCATAGCTTTAATATTGCTTATAAGAGTAGTATTCATTTCATATAAAGTCAATGTATAAAGAGTGTAGTAATAATATTTTAAAATTAATATTTGCAAAATAAATAAAAGACTGTATAATGATAGACAAATAGCGCAAACGTTTTCATAGATTGAGATATTGTTTGTGCTTCTATTAAACCATTTAATGCAAACGTTTTCAATCAGTAAGGTACATATACAATTTAGGGAGGTTTTTGGGATGAAGAAAGCATTATCATTATTAACGGTTTCAGCATTATCAATTGGTATGTTATCTGCATGTGGACCAAAAGATTCAGGGAAGAAAGAAGAAAGTAAAGCGAAGAAAGATTACGATCTTCTCGTTTGGGAAGATGATAAAAAAGGTGTTGGTTTAGAACCAGCAGTGAAAAGTTTTGAGGAAAAATATAAAGTAAAAGTAAAAGTCGTTGAAATGCAAATGACAGATCAAGTGAAGAAGTTACGCCTTGATGGACCAGCGGGGACGGGACCAGATGTTGTAACATTGCCACATGATCAAATTGGAAACGCAGTAACAGAAGGTTTACTTTCTGAAGTGAAAGCTGATGATGCTGTGAAGAGTAGATTTACTGAATCATCAATAGAAGCACAGACATATAACGGAAAATTATATGGTTTACCAAAAGCAATTGAGACACCAGTCTTTATTTACAATAAAAAATTAATGCCAAAAGCACCAGAAACGATGGACGAGCTGTTTAACTTCTCAAAAGAATTTACGAAGGATGGCAAGTATGGATTTCTAACATTAGGAGATAACTTCTACTTTGCTAATGCATTCATGGCAGGTATGGGTGGTTATGTGTTTGGTGAAAAAGATGGAAAGCCAAATGCAAGTGATGTTGGATTAAATAATAGTGGGGCAGTACAAGGTGCTGAATATCTTCAAAAATGGTACAAAGAAAAGTTATTCCCGAAAGGTATTATCGGTGAATCTGGTGGACCTGCTGCTGATGGACTATTTAACGAAGGAAAAGCAGCATCTATCATGAATGGTCCATGGGCGTTCCAAGCAATGGAAAAGAACGGAATTGATTATGGCGTTGCTCCAATGCCGAAATTACCAAACGGTCAACCAATGAAAACATTTGTTGGGGTTAAAGGGTGGCATGTAACAAGTTTCTCGAAACAAAATGATTTAGCTACAAAGTTCACTGAATGGGTAACAAATGAAAAGAACGCAAAAATTCGATTTGAGAAAACAAAAGAAATTCCTCCAGTAAAAGCAGTAATGGAAGATCCAATCATTAAAGATAATGAAGCTGCAAAAGCAGTTGCAACACAATCTGAAAATGGAATTCCAATGCCGAACATTCCAGAAATGCAAGAAGTATGGAAACCAGCAGGAGATGCGCTTCAATTAGTTGTTACGGAAAAAGAGGCACCAAAAGCAGCACTTGACAATGCAGTGAAGCAAATTAAAGGTAATATTGAGGCAAATCATAGTAAGAAAAAATAAGGTGAAATTCGTGCCTCTCATATGAGGGGCATGAATTCTCTCCCAGAAAAAAGGGGGAAGGAACATGCAAACATCTATGGAACCAGCAAACGGTTTAAACGGTTCAAAGCATAGGAAAATGGCAACCATGTTATCTATCATTCCAGGCGTGGGCCAAATGTATAATAAGCAATTTGTAAAAGGTCTTATTTTTCTAGTATTAACAGGTTCATTTATTGTAGCCTTTGCTGATTTATTAAATATGGGATTATGGGGAATTGTAACGCTAGGTACAGAAGTTCCACGTGATCATTCTGTCTTTCTATTAGTAGAAGGAATCTTGGCACTCATCGTCATCGTTTTTGGACTCGGAATATATGCATTTAATTTATATGATGCATACCAAAACGGGAAGAAACGTGATATAGGAACACCTTTAAACTCTGTAAAAGAGCAATACCGTAATTTACTAGATCAAGGTTTTCCATATTTAATGGTTTCACCAGGTTTTCTATTACTTATCTTTGTAGTTGTATTTCCAATCATCTTCGTAATTTTAATTGGATTTACGAATTATGATTTATACCACTCTCCTCCAGCTAAATTAGTAGATTGGGTGGGCTTCAAAAACTTTATTGATATCTTTACATTACCGATGTGGAGAGAGACATTTTTAAGCGTATTTTCTTGGACTGTCATTTGGACATTCGTTGCAACGACGTTACAAGTTGCGCTTGGTATTTTCTTAGCGATTATCGTAAATCAGCCTGGTATTAAAGGGAAGGCAATTATTCGAACAATCTTCATTTTACCGTGGGCGGTTCCAGCATTCGTATCTATTCTTGTTTTCTCTGGTATGTTTAATGAGACATTTGGAGCAATTAACAATCAAGTATTAGCTTTATTTGGAATCGAAAAGATTGCTTGGATGACAGATCCATTTTGGGCAAAAATCGCTTTAATTATGATTCAAACATGGCTTGGATTCCCGTTCGTCTTTGCAATGACAACAGGCATACTGCAATCGATTCCAGGGGAGTTATATGAAGCTGCTACAGTAGATGGAGCTACAGCTTGGCAGCAGTTTCGTAAAATTACATTGCCACTTGTTCTATATGCAACAGCACCAATATTAATTACGCAATATACGTTTAACTTTAATAACTTTAGTATCATCTATCTATTTAACGGCGGAGGTCCTGCTGTAGCTGGACAAGACGCAGGTGGAACAGATATTTTAATTTCATGGATTTATAAGTTAACGATGACTTCGGCGCAGTATGGGAAAGCGGCAGCTCTTACAATGATCTTATCGTTAATCGTTATTACAGTTGCGTTATGGCAATTTAAGAGAACAAAATCATTCCAAGAAGAGGATATGATGTAAATGAATATTAAAAGACAAAAGATGTTACGTCTCTCATTAAGTTATCTCGTTATTTTCGTAATGTGTGCCATCATTTTCTATCCATTATTATGGATTATTGGCTCATCGTTTAATCCGGGTGATAGTTTATCTGGATCAAGTATTATTCCGCAAAATGCAACGTTAGATCATTATCGTAAGTTATTAGATTTAGAGAATAGTAATTATTTACTATGGTATAAAAACACATTAAAAGTAAGTGTTATAACGATGATTTTCTCAGTGTTAGCAATTAGTTTTACTGCTTATGCATTTTCAAGATACCGTTTTGTTGGAAGAAAAAATGGTTTATTAACATTTTTAATTCTGCAAATGATTCCGAACTTTGCGGCGCTAATCGCTCTATACGTATTAGCACAGTTAACAGGGTTAATCGATACGCACCTTGCATTAATTTTAATTTATGTAGGCGGGGCAATTCCAATGAATACATGGCTTATGAAAGGATATTTTGATACGATTCCGAAAGAATTGGATGAGTCAGCTCGTATGGATGGGGCAGGACATTTCCGTATTTTTTGGCAAATCATTATGCCACTTGCAAAGCCAATCGTAGCGGTTGTGGCGTTATTCACTTTCATCGGTCCATTTACAGATTTCATTTTAGCGAGTGTTATTTTGCGCACACCAGAAAATTATACGTTAGCAGTTGGGTTATATGAAATGGTAGCGAAGAAATTTGGTAATGAATTTACAACGTTCGCAGCGGGTTCAGTATTGATTGCAATCCCAATTTCAATTTTATTCCTATCACTACAAAAATACTTTATCTCTGGTTTAACTGCTGGAGGTACGAAAGGATGAAAAATGGGACGTTACGTCCCATTTTTCTTTTCATCTCCCTATAAAAAAATTTATAGGGAGATGAAAAGAGATTTGACATCACATATGAAAAGAAGTGAAATAAATAGTATATTATAGTATAGGAAAAAAGAGCTATATCCCTTACAATACATGGAGAGGGAGAATATGATAGGTATTAGAAGATAGAATCAATGAAAGTTTATGACTTCTCCTATTACTTGCAACGGGTGCAAGATTAAAATATATAACAAAATGGCAGAGAAGTGAGAGGAGGGGGATTTTTATGACAGTTACAATTAAAGATGTGGCGAAGAAGGCAAATGTAGCACCATCTACCGTTTCTCGTGTAATTGCTGATAATCCAAGTATAAGTGAAAAAACAAAGCGTCGTGTTCGGAAAGTAATGAGTGAACTAGGGTATCATCCCAATTTAAACGCAAGAAATCTAGCTAACCAAACAACAAAAACACTTGGTCTTGTTATGCCAAGTTCTGCAAGTAAAGCTTTTCAAAATCCGTTTTTCCCAGAAGTTATAAGAGGGATTAGTTCATTTGCACATGTAGAAGGGTATGCGCTTTATATGTCGACAGGTGAAACGGAAGATGAAATTTTTAATGGTGTTGTAAAGATGGTACAGGGGCGCCAAATTGGTGGCATTATTCTTTTATATTCAAGAGAGAATGATCGGATTATTCAATATTTGCATAAACAAAATTTCCCGTTTGTTTTAATTGGGAAACCGTATGATCGAAAAGATGAAATTACATATGTAGATAATGACAATTATACAGCTGCAAGAGAAGTAGCAGAATATTTGATTTCATTAGGTCATAAACAAATCGCGTTCATCGGCGGTGGATCCGATTTACTTGTAACGAGAGATCGTTTAGCTGGTATGAGTGATGCTTTAAAATTAGCGGACATTGTATTACCAAAAGAGTATATTTTACATTTTGATTTTTCGAGGGAAAGTGGTCAACAAGCCGTTGAGGAGTTAATGGGACTACAGCAACCACCGACAGCAATTGTGGCAACGGATGATTTAATTGGACTTGGTGTGTTAAGTGCTCTTTCTAAAAAAGGATTCGTTGTACCAAAGGATGTTTCCATTATAAGCTTTAACAATGCTTTATTATCAGAAATTGCGAGTCCGCCACTTTCGACAGTTGATGTGAATATTTATCAACTAGGATATGAGGCAGCAAAAGCTTTAGTGGATAAAGTAGAGAATGCAGAGTCTACTGCAAAGTGTATTATTATTCCTCATAAATTACTAAAGCGCCAAACTTGCGATCATTATGCATAAAAAAAGCTAAGAGTTTAACTCTTAGCTTTTTGTTGTAGAAAGACCTCTAATCGATCACAGCCTTCTTTTAAAGTTTCAATACTATACGCATAGGACAAGCGAAGATAGCCTTCACCATATTCAGAAAATGCTGTTCCAGGAACGACAGCTAGTCCAGCTTCTTTGACAAGGTCAAGTGCAAAATCAAATGAAGAAGATGTTAAATGACCAACATATGGGAATAAGTAAAATGCACCTGTTGGTTTTTCGACTGTTAAGCCCATTTGAATGAGTCTATTATATACGTAATCACGACGTTTCTTGTATTGGTGGCGCATCATTTTTGGTGCGTCTTTAGCCGCTGTTAATGCTTCAATTGCAGCGTACTGAGCGATTGAAGTAGCGCACGTTACGTTGTATTGATGAACTTTTAATATATGTCCTGCTAAATAGCTTGGTGCGAATAATAGACCGATACGCCAGCCAGTCATAGAATGAGATTTTGATAAACCGTTAATGACGATAGTCTTTTCACGCATTTCTGGGAAATGAGCGATAGATGTATGCTTTTGTTCATATACAAGTTCGCTATAAATTTCATCAGAAAGGACGAAAATATTTTTATCTTTTAAAACAGTTACAATATCCTGTAATTCTTCTTTTGATAAAGTTACACCAGTTGGATTAGAAGGATATGGCAGTACGACGCATCTTGTTTTTTCTGTAATAGCATTTTCTAGCGCTTCGGCTGTTAAACGGAAGCCAGTTTCACGAACATCGATAAAAATAGGTGTAGCACCGCATAATCGAATAATTGGTTCGTATCCTGGATAAATAGGGGCAGGTAAAATAACTTCTGTTCCTGGCTCTAAAATCGTTCGGAATGCAATATCAATTGCTTCACTAGCACCGATTGTAACGATGGTTTCGTTTTCAGGTGAATACTGTAAATCGTAGTTATCTTTTACAAAGTTACAAGCTGCCTTGCGTAATTCTAGTAAACCGGCGTTATGTGTATAGCTTGTATAATTTTCTGTAATAGCCCGTTTTGCCGCTTCTTTTACGAGAGAAGGCGTAGGGAAATCGGGTTGTCCAATTGTTAAAGAGATAAGATTATCATAGTTTTGAATCATGTTAGAGAATTGACGGATTCCAGAAATTTGGATGTCCTTCACTCTAGGGTTAATGAATTGTTCCATTGTATCTCCCTTTCTTCCGTTTGAAAATTAAGTTCATTTTAACATATTTTCTATGATTTCGCTTGCGTATATGTTATGTAGAAAGAGAGGGATAATAGAAAAAAAGCCGCTGTAAGCGACTTTTTAATATCCGTACTCCCAATCTATTTCATCTTCATTCCAAAGTACAGAGGATACTTTGCCAAGGTGAACAACTGATTCATTCACAGCACATGTGCAATTTTCTTCTCCGGTTTTATGCTGTAACTCTTCATATACTGATTTTTCAACATTTTCTAGAACGACCAAATTTTCTTCTTTTAAAACAAGCGTAGTACCCGCCATATTTATCTTCCTCCTACTAAAATAATGATCACTTATTTGTAAACATAGATAGTATGGATTATATGCTGTATTTTGCTATAGTTGTCCGTCTCATGAAGTATTTTTTATTTTCTTTGTAATCCGTATTCATTGTATACTGTCAGGCAGAAATTTGGTACAGGGTTTACATTCATTTCGAAAATCTGTAACAATTATTATGTGCTGTTAACAAAGAATTAACAAATACGTTAAGAAAAATCAAAATTTTAAAACAAATAAACCCGTAAAATGATATAATCATATCAAAATACATATAGGGGATGAGAGGCTATGGAGCTGATCCGTGATTTAATGATCCAAATTGCCATCATTATTTTGCCACTATTTTTATATGAAGCGATTCGTTTAAATCGTTATCAAGAAATGCCTCCGAAGCCGAACCGCTACTTTATTATGTTTTTATCCAGCATTACACTCATTCTCTCCATGACATACTCTATTTGTTTTGGTGACATTTGTGGGTATAATTTTCACCCAATCCCGATTGTTAGTGGTTTTTTATATGGTGGGATTGTTGGTTTAATCCCGGCCGTTATTTTTGTTGCATATGAATGGGCGCTAAAGGGAATGAGCCTTCTTCCAGTCATAGAAGTAATATTTCTATTGATAGTTCCATTATTTTTATCAAAGAAATGGTCTCTATTTTCAAGGGATAAGAAGCTAATTTTAGCATTTATGATTTCATCATTGTACGTACTTGTTTCTTTAGTGATTGGTATGATTAACGTTCTGTTAGAAACGGGGTTTACACCACACATTTCACACTTATATAGCGGATATATATTTGCTTCGCTTATTATGGTTATGACTATGGTATTTCAAGTGTACTTAACAGAATATTTAAATGAAAATGCAATATTACGTACAGAGATGCAAAAGTCAGAAAAGCTTAATATTGTAAGTGAGTTGGCAGCAAGTGTTGCACATGAGGTTCGAAATCCGCTCACTGTTGTTCGTGGTTTTATTCAATTGTTAGAAAGTACGGAAGATGTGAAGAATAAGGATTATATGCGTCTCGTATTAGCCGAATTGGATCGGGCAGAACAAATTATTTCAGATTATTTGAATTTAGCAAGGCCGCAAATTGAGAAAAAAGAACACATTTGCTTATCCGCTCAATTAATTGAAATGACAACTCTTATGTCATCATTTGCAGCGATGCAAGGTGTATATTTGCAAGTTGAGATTTCTGAAAGTCTTTATACGATCGGTGATAAGACGAAATTGAAGCAAGCTATTATGAATGTTGTTAAAAATGGTATTGAAGCAATCCAAGGAAATAAAGGATATTTAAAAGTAACGGCTATGCAAAAAGATGAAACGATAGTAATAAGAGTTAAAGATAGTGGTGTTGGAATGACGAAAGAACAGTTAGTAAGACTGGGACAACCGTATTATTCTTTAAAAGAAAAAGGGACAGGATTAGGACTTATGGTAACATTTAGTATTTTACAAGCGCATAATGGTACGCTGGAATATAAAAGCGAAAGTGGGAAAGGAACTGAAGCGATTATTATATTGCCAGCTGTAAGAAATAAGGAATAAAAGTTACCGATGGAAGGTAACTTTTTATTTTATATAGGAAAAAAATATTATTTTATTCAGATGTTTTTTCTTGTTTTGATCGGCTAAATAAACTTCTAAATGATTGAAAAAAGCTTTGTTCTTTCGAAGCTGCGACTAATCTTTTTGTTTCTTGAATTTCGCGAATCACTTGCATAAGTTGTGCATCCCGGTTGCTGTCTTTATTATAAATTTGATTTACGAGTTTATTCATTTTTTCCTCTTGCTTGGATTCTCGTTTATACATATGATTCATTAATAAGTCCATCTTTTCTTTTTGCAGGGCATCTGTTTGAGCGGCATGATCTACTAACTCTTGTAGCATTTTTTCTTGAGAGCCTTCTTTTACATAAACTTGTTGCATCAATTCATCTAGCTTTTCATCTTTTAAACGATTTTGGGTAATAAGGGTAGAATTTTGATGAATAATTGCTTCATTTAATTGAGCGAGCATTTCAAGTTTTAACATGAACTCCTCAAAGTTACGCCCATCTTCTTTTTCTTTCGTTTGTATTTCTTGCTTATCTTGTATAGCGGGTACAGGCGGGGCCTCTTTTTCTTTTAAAATAATAGGTATCGTTTCTGAAATATCTTCTTGCAGTTTAGCAGCTCTTTCATGTATAGATTTCAATAGTTTTAAATCATCCAGTTTATAAATACGAGCATCAGCTGTTTTTGAAATGATATAACCATGTTCCTCTAACAGTTGGCTATATTTACGGACTATATGTTTTGGGATGCCTGTTTTATTCGTGACATCTTTCGTTTTATAGATAGCTTCCATGTTATTTCCTCCCCAAAAAGTATCGTATATATCATTTCAATCTTTTATGAGGACTTCCTTTAAAAAAGAATGTCGGAAGGTTATTAGTTTTCTACAGCATTAGTGAAAAGATGAAGAAAAATGAGAGTTTTTGGCGGAATGGCGAAGAAGAGCTAAAATAATGTCTGAAAACATATACAGGAGAAGTTTGTTATAATAACTGAGGAAAAGAAACTGGTAGAAGCATGGAGGTATACATGAAGCAATTAAAAGGTATTATCATTTCAATTATTGCAATTCTTTCTATTGTAGTAGCGGTTTATGAAGTACTTGTTCCAGAGGAAACAAGTATCAAAAAAACGAATGCATATGATCAAGTTCTAGAATTTCCGAAAGAGCGATATCCAGAGACAGGGAAACATATTACGGATGCTATAAAAGAAGGACATTCAGAAGTTTGTACAATCGACCGTGGTGGTGCTGCGGATAGAAGAAAATTATCGTTAGCTCCATACCCATCAAAAAAAGGGTATGATCGTGATGAATGGCCAATGGCGATGTGTAAAGAAGGCGGAAAAGGAGCACATATTGAATATATAAGTCCAGCAGATAACCGCGGAGCAGGGTCTTGGGTAGGAAATAAGTTAGATAAATACCCAGATGGTACGCGTGTGAAATTTGACGTAAAGTAGTAGTTGCATATTTCATAATGAAGGAGAAGGGGAACGATGGAGTTAACAATTTCTTATTCGCAATTAATGTTGATGAACTATGACGGTGATCAGCCTTACGTAGACTGGACGGATGAAGATTTTGAAAGAGGTTATGCGAAGGCGGATGGAACTGTTATTTTTGAAGCACTCTCTGATTATACTTGTGAAGTAAAAGTGACCCCTGGGAAACATATTGAGAAAGAAGAGGTGATTAGAACGGTTACAGTTCCTTTTACAGTTAAAAATGAATGTATCGTTGTAACAAGTATTCTTTCGAATAAATTCCAAATCCCTATTCCGAATGGTGAGTATACAGTTGTATTACAGGCAACTCCTCTTGAAGAACCAACGGATGATGAATTATATAAAATACAATACGAATTCTTTTTTGAAAGTAAAGAATAAAAAATGGGTTATCCTTTTTGAGGATAACCCATTTTTGTTATGCGTTTGTTTTTAGCAGGGAACGAGCATCTTTTGCTGCTTGCACCATGTGTTCTAGAGCCGGGATAACTTCTTCCGTTCTTCTCGTTTTTAAACCACAATCAGGATTAATCCAGAAATATTTAGGATCACATACTTCTAAAGATTGTTCTACGATTTTATACATTTCATCTTTACTCGGTACACGTGGGCTATGAATATCATATACACCTAGACCGATGCCTTTTTCGTATGTTGTATGTTTTAATGTGTCAATAAATTCACCGTGACTTCTTGATGTTTCGATAGAAATCACATCTGCATCTAATGCGCGAATCGCATCAACAATATCTTCGAAGTTACTGTAACACATATGCGTATGAATTTGTGTTTCATTTGCTACAGAAGAAGTTGCTAAAAGGAAGGATTGTACTGCCCATGTAATATAAGCGTCCCAATCTTTTTCTTTTAGTGGCATTCCTTCACGAAGTGCTGGCTCATCGACTTGGATTACTCGAATTCCGGAAGATTCAAGTAGTTCAATTTCGTGACGAAGAGCTAATGCAATTTGATACGAAACTTCTTTTCTTGGAATGTCATTTCGAACGAAGGACCAATTTAAAATCGTAACAGGTCCAGTTAACATTCCCTTTACAACTTTCTCTGTTAAGCTTTGTGCATAAACCGTTTCCTTAATAGTCATTCCGTTAATAAAGGCAACATCGCCATAAATAACAGGTGGTTTTACGCAGCGAGAACCGTATGATTGTACCCAACCGTTTTTAGTGAATGAGAAACCAGCAAGGCGCTCACCAAAATATTCGACCATGTCAGTTCTTTCGAATTCACCATGTACAAGAACATCAAGACCAATTTCTTCTTGGTAACGAATCCATTTTTCTGTCTCTTTTTCAATAAATTGTTCATATTGTTCATTTGAAATAACACCGTTACGCCATTCTTTTCGCGTTTGACGAACTTCAGTTGTTTGCGGGAAGCTACCAATAGTCGTTGTTGGTAATAACGGTAACTCCAGGGCAACTTGTTGTAATTCGTATCGTTTTTCAAATGGAAGAGGACGTGAAAAATCTTCTTCTTTTAGTGCTGTTCGTGCTGCTTTAACATCTTCTCGGTTACGTGCAGCAGATGAACGAATTGTATGATGTACATTTCGGTATGTTTCCAGCTCATTACTAATGCTTTCTGTACCTTGAGTAAGAGCGGAATGAATAAGAACTAACTCTTCTAATTTTTGATTTGCAAATGCTAACGCATCGAATAGCTCAGTTGATAAGTGAGTTTCTTCTGTTTTATCAATTGGCGTATGCAATAAGCTACAAGAAGGCTGAACGATGAAATCTTTCGTTTGGACTTGTTTTTGTAACGTTGTAAATAACGTAAGAACTTCATCAAGGTCAGCTCTCCAAATGTTACGGCCATCTATACAACCGACAGCTAAAGTTTTATCAGCTGGGAATCCATATTTTGAAATAGCATTTAGATTACCTTCTTTACCATGAACGAAATCTAATCCAATACCGGATACAGGGAATGTAATAATTTCTTCATAGTTTTCTTCTACACTATCAAAATATGTTTGTAAAAGAAGATTCGCATTTGGAACTTCTTTACGAATAGCTTCATAAATTTCTTTTGCTTGTTGAACTTCTTCTTTCGTTAAAGAAGCAAAAATCGGTTCATCAACTTGAATGACTTGTGCACCAGCTGCATGTAGTTCTGAAATCAGTTGTACGTAAGGTGCAACTAACTGTTTTAAAATCGTAGCAAATTGCTCTTGTGTGTAGCCTTTAGCTAATTTTAAGAAAGTATATGGTCCTAAAATAACAGGTTTTCCATCTACTCCTAATTCTTGTTTTGCCTCTTCGTATAAGCGAAGTGGACGATTATCTTTTAAAGAGATTTGTAATCCCTCTTCATATTCAGGAACGATATAATGATAGTTTGTGTTAAACCATTTTGTCATTTCAGAAGCTACGTGATCTTTAGAGCCACGCGCCATTGCGAAATATACATCAAGGTAAGATGTAAACTCAGAAAAACGTGATGGGATAAATCCTAGCATATAAGCAGTATCCAAAACGTGATCATAATATGTAAAGTCGCCAATTGGAATGAGTTCAATCCCTTTTTCTTGCTGTACTTTTACGTGTTGAAGGCGAATTGTTTTCATCTTTGTTAAAAATTGTTCTTCATCGATTTTATTGGACCAAAAAGCTTCCAATGTCTTTTTCCACTCTCGTTGTAGTCCGATACGTGGATAACCTAAGTTACTTGTTTGAATTGCCATTTTAAATTCCTCCCTAATTGAAAGTAAGCATTTCCGTTTACTAGGAAATACCTATAACAAAAAGCATAAAGGCATAGAAAATAAGCCTTCCTTTTTGTTTTAACACCTCATCATCATCCGTGAATCTATCAGTGTTGTTAAAACAGGCAGGTCTCCTGACTTATGCTTCATATAATCTCTTTTACCTTCCCGTTTTCACAGTGGCATAGAAAAGAAATCTCAGCATTTACAGTGGCGGGACCGTGTTGGAGTTTCACCAAGCTTCCCTTTTAAACACGAAACGAAATTTTCGTGTACCTATTTTCCTTTTGAAAGGAAGTTAACAAGCGATATGATATTGAAACAAATTCTAACACAATTTTTGGAATTTTGTCTACTGTTTTAAAATAAGAAAATTCTAAAGTTTTTTATTTTTATTATTCGGAGTATTCTGGTTTTTTGAGACGAAGAAAAGTAAGAGGAATTGAAAGTAAGTACGATTAAACATACAAAGAAGTATGTACTTGTACAGAGCTAAGATGCTAGTTATGTTATTTGAAAATCCATCCATATTCTGGAATGAGGAAGGGGATTGAATGGTTCATTTTGAAATAGTAAGTTATCACAAGAAAGAAAAAGGTTTCTGTATAAAGATACATATACTAAGTTTATAGAAATGGGGAATTTCAATTGGAACAAAGTACACAAAATATTTATTCACCACCAAAACATATAGTTTCAGCAGCGACAATTGTAATGAATGAACAAAAAGAAATCTTATTAATTAAGGGACCTAGAAGAGGATGGGAAATGCCAGGTGGACAAGTTGAAGAAGGAGAGTCTTTGAAAGATGCTGCAATAAGGGAGACTAAAGAGGAGACAGGTGTTGATATTGAAGTTTTAAAATTTTGTGGAGTATTCCAAAATGTGAACCATTCAATATGTAATACGTTGTTTTTAGCTAGACCAGTTGGAGGTAAATTAACGACTACACCAGAAAGTTTGGAAGTAGGGTTCTATCCTATTGAGCAGGCGTTAGAGATGGTGAATTTTATGAATTTCAGACAAAGAATTGAATACAGTTTGGATGAAAATCAACAACCTTTTTATATAGAATTTTAAGAAATAATCTTCTATTATGGGATACCGGTGATAAATAAATCTTTGTTATATTTTTGAGTGCAGTGAAATAAGTATCTTATAGCGAAAATAAAACAAGCATCCCCCGTCCTAAATTAGAACGGGGCTATGCTTGTTTTAGGGTGTAAAAAGAAATAACTTTATTGTCTTTTTTACAGTTTCTTCTTTATAAGTTTAATTTGTATCTATATCAATTTCCGACAGTCGCCCTGCAACTGCATCTGTAAGGAGGGTGTTTAACCATTGCAATTCAACTGTAATATGTTCAATAACGCTTTGTAAAATATATAGTTGTGCACGTGGAATTTGTCCTTTACTACAATCATATATAGTTTGCATTTTATGTAAATATTGAACGGTATCATTTTTCTTTTTTTCTAAAATAGGAATTAACTCTTGATCATCACCAAAATGAGCGAAAGAGAGTGCTGAATAAATTGGTTTATATATTTGATTTTGTGCCTCGAATTGTTTTAATAGTAACGTGTGAAATAACCGTTTACCTTCTTCTGTTATATGAAAGATTGTTTTATCGGGTCTATTCGTATCTCGAACAATCGTGGTAATACGAATTGCACCCTGCTTTTCTAATTGCTCGAAGGCGTAGTAAAGTGATCCTTTTGCATATTTAATATAACAATCCATTTGTCGTTCTTTCATGATGTGCTGCACTTCATATGGATGTTTATCTCCTTCGAGTAGCAAGCCGAGAATGACTAATTTCATGCTCATGCTGTCTCAACTCCTATAAATAAAAACTTTATACATATTATAAACGGCATATCCGTTTTCATAAAGGGATATGCCGTTTCTTTTCTCTATATTAACTTACTTGCTTTTGTTTTTGTTTCGTTTTTGGACCTGTAAAGAGGCGTTCATTTCCCATAAGTAAAATACAAATAACACTTAGTACAGCCGGGATCAGTGCCCAGAAGAATGTACTAGCAATAGATGTAGCGAGAGCATCTTTAATACCAGTTAATATTTCAGCTGGAATCTTCTCGGTGGCACCTTGTGATAATAAGAAACTTGTGTCTCCGCCCTTTGGAGCTAATTTAGCTAGTTCAGGAGGGAACACAGTGTTTAATTTAGTAGTAAAAATATGGTTTTGAATTGTACCAAAAATCGTTACACCAAGAGTCATACCGAGTGAACGGAAGAATGAGTTTGTTGATGTAGCAGAACCACGGTCTCGCATTTCTAACTTGTGGATAGAAGACATACTTAAAACTGAGAACGAAAAACCGACTCCAAGTCCAGTGAGAACCATAAATAGCGTTACAAGTAGACGAGGTGTATCCATTGTTAAAGTGCTTAGTAAATAAATACCAATTACGAAGAAAATGCCAGATACTATCATGATGTTACGATAGCTTGTTCGAGAAGCTAACTGTCCACCTGTTTGACTTCCAATTACAGAGCCAACCATCATAGGTGTTAAAATTAATCCAGCATTGGAGGCTGAGCCACCGAGAACACCTTGAACGAAGATTGGGATATAAACTGTACAGATAATAAAAGCGGCACCATAGAAAAAGGCAACGCCTTGGCTAGCTGCGAATAAAGGTTTTTTAAATAGATGGAAAGAAATGATAGGCTCAGTTGCTTTTCGTTCTACGAAGAAGAAAATAATAAGCATAATAACAACTGTTGTAAATAAACCGATAATTACAGTGGAATTCCATGCGTATTCTTTACCACCAAGTTCTAAGGCGAACATTAAGCAAACGATACTAATAACAAGTGTAATAGCGCCAGCCCAATCAATTTTTTGTTTTCTAAATTCTAGAGATTCACTGTAGTATTTAGTAATGAAGAAGAAAGAGATAATTCCTAATGGAATATTAATATAGAAGACCCAATGCCAACTTATATAGTCTGTAATATAAGCACCTAATAAAGGGCCAAATACACTAGATGTCCCGAAAACCGCACCAAATAGCCCTGTCATTTTTCCGCGCTTTTCTGGTGGGAATATATCGTACATAATCGTGAAGGCGATAGGCATAAGAGCACCGCCACCGATCCCTTGAATTGCTCTATAAATACTTAGTTGCTCAATACTAGATGCTGTCCCGCAAAGTGCAGAACCGAATAAGAAAAGAATGAGACCACCAATATAAAAGCGTTTCCGTCCGTACATATCAGAAAGTTTTCCGAAGATAGGCATCCCTGCCATTGTTGCTACCATATATGCAGACGTGACCCAAACGAACTTGTCAAATCCTCCTAGGTCTCCAACAATCGTTGCCATTGCTGTTGCAACGATTGTATTATCCATTGCCGCCATTAAAATACCAAGTAATAAACCTGCAACGACAAATTTTGTATTGTTGGAGTCTTTTTTTGATAATTGAGATTCCAAATATAACCCTCCTTTAATAATAAGTAAACTATATGAAGTTTTGAGTGCAGCGCATAAAAATTTGAAATATAGTTTTTTAAATCAATTTACATAAGTGCACTGACAAAGCCATAAAGAATATTATAGTCAAATTTGACTAAAAGGCAAACTTTTTCTTCCGCCAAAATATTCTGTTGTATGGACAGAGAAAGAGTGAGCAATACTTAGTATTGGTGTAAAGTCAATGAAGGAAATTGTAAAAAAATATTTCAGTAAGAATACCTTCTGTTAACAGAGGAAAAATGGTTTTTTCTTTATATTGTCGAATAGGATAAAAGAAAGAGTAATAACTATATATCGTTTGTAACAAGCTTTATTAATATTGTGTGGAGAGGCAGAATAAGGTCGTATGGATATGATGCATCTGAAATGGGGTGAATATTATTATGAAAATATGGAAACGAATTTCAGATCAAGGTAGGCGTTCAATGCCGCTACAACCGGTGTTATGGATTGATGGCTCAAAAAAAGAAAATGAATGTCCTAATGTAGCAGTTACATTGCAAATCCGTAGTATGTATAAAGAAAAATTTTCATATGAACTGACCTATGATGTAAATGACATACTTATTATTCGAATTGAAGTTGAAAATAAAGGAATGGAAATGATTTCACGAGTTGTAGTAAGTCATATGATTCGAGATTATTTTGCCTATATTCCAAACTCATTAAAGGCTGATAAGGGGATGAGCGAGTTTTTGTTCCAGCTTGTAAGGTGGCGAATTGATAATTTATTACCGAATGAGAAGGTAGAACTAATTTGTAAAATAAAAGCAAATAAAGATAAAGCAATCAAAAACGCATTATTTCAGGCTACATATACATTTCAATATAAAGGAGTATCATATGGCCCGCTGCAAACAAATGAAGTTGTTGTGCGGCAATGATAAAAAGGAACCTGTAAGAAAGGTTCCTTTTTTAATGAAGATTGTGTTTTTTGAGTACTTTTTTTTGCTCGATTCCTTTTTTTCCTACATAATTATTTTTATAACCAAAATATAAAATGAAAAGAAAGGAAGCAACATTTACAATAGCATCAATTTGATCGTTTGTAATAAAGTTCACTCCGAAAGAATTAAACAGTAATTTTAATGATAATAGAAAACCTGCTAGTAAACGTATAATATCTGATAGATTCTCTTTTTGTAGCATATAAGTCACCTCTTTCTAAAACGATATATAGTATATATATGAAATAGAATAGAAATGGTAGACAAGCTTAAGCGGAAATGTACACTCAATATGTACATTTTTTATTTTGTAGAAAAACATAATTGTTATAGAAACATATATTGGTATAGAAAGGAGGAGAAGTATGAAACATAAAGGGAAAATTAGTGGGTTATTACTTGGGAATACAGTGGCAGTTACAGAATGGATTGCGCTTCAGGATGTAATTACAAAACTGGATTCGCGATCATTTTATACCGTCTTTATTATTTATATATTGCAAATGATACTCAGCTATTATTTTGGACATTGGTATGATAAAAGAGCGAGTGGGCGTATGGCAAGTAATGATTTTGTAGTTGATTTCTTTGAGAAAGTAGCTGCTTTATCAGAACGGGATTCTCATAATATTACAGTGTACATTCTTTCTGTGAAAGAATGGAAAGAACTAAAAGAAACAGTGCAAGAAAAAAAATTGGAGGTGTTAGTACAAAAATTGGAGAGTACGATTGTAAAGACAATTCGTAAAGGAGATGTCGTTACAAGGTGGGATGAAAATAAGTATGTTATTGTGGCGATTGATAACGGACATGAAAAGTCGACAATAACAAATCGATTAATGAAAAATATTGAAAGTGAAATAGAAAATGGTTTGTTAAGTATGACGCTATTATTTGGAGCTGCTAGTTATCCAATAGAAGGAAAAACTTTTGAAGAATTGTTAAGAAAGGCACAAAATCAATTGTACCAGCATAGGGATTTGTAAGAAAATGAGTGAAACCTTGATTTGAAGAAATATGATATGAAGAAGTTTTGAATGTAACATTTTTTTGACTTTTATTACAAAAAGAACTTTTATTGTAATAAAAGTCTTTAAAAATATATGGAATAAGCATATAATTATGATGGATGTGTCAATGCATTTTGCACAATGTGTTTCATTTTAAAAGTGTAGAGGAAAGCATGCTCTACACTTTTCCTTTTTAGGGAATGACAAGAATAATTGTAAGTTGTTGCAAGATAGCATTTATACTGTGTAAAATGAACAAATAGATTATTTGATAGAAAGCCGGAAAGGGAATGATAGAATGATAGACGTGAGAGAACAACGATCATCTTTTATCAGGTGAATTATTATTACTGTTGTTCTTCAAATTATTATGGCTGTGATGAATTCCGTTGTACTTTTATGTAATACATAGTATGAACAGGCTTTAAAAAGTGCTAAGTAAAAGATGGATATGAAACTGCTAATTGGTTCAAAAAAGTAAAATGTAATTTTAAGTAATACAATTTGTATAAGCATTATAAACAATATCAATGATTTTCGTAGAAAAGGTGCGAGTATGGAGTTTATAGAAGGATATATAATTTTCATAGCTTTTTACACGATGATCGTATATAAGTAGGAGGAAGAAGATGTTGAAATATAGTAAATTAGCAATTGTAACTGCATTATCAATGACTTTATTAGCCGGTTGTTTCGGACCGAAACCAGAAGAGGAATTATATGTTGCATTTGAAAAAGCTGCAAAGCAAGAAAAAACAATGTTTGAAGATGCAAAGAAACTTGAAACTTTAGAAAAAGAGGGACAAGAATTATATAACCAGATTGTTCAAGAAGGAAAAGATAATAATCAAACTGTTAAGGAAAAATTGAACCAAGCAGTGAAAAATACAGATGAACGAGACAAAGTGCTTAAAAAAGAAAAAGAATCTTTAAGTAAGGCACAAGAAGAAGTAAAATCAGCAGATAAATATGTGAAGAAAATTGAAGATAAGAAATTGAAAGATCAAGCGGATAAAGTGAAAAGCACATATGAGAAACGACAAGATTCATTTAACAAGATGTATGATAGCTATAATAAATCGTTAAAACAAGAAAAAGAATTATATACAATGTTACAAGATAAAGGTACAAAATTAAAAGATATTAGTGAAAAAGTAAAAGTAGTAAATCAATCTTATAAGGATATTGAATCAGAAAAAGACAAGTTTAATGAATTTACAAAATCTTATAATACAGAAAAAATAGCTTTTTATAAACAAGCAAATATTAAAATTAAAGAAGAGAAAAAATAAAACAGTTTGGCCTACAATTGGCCAAACTGTTTTATTTTTTTGTATAAGTACGACTATACCATGGGACAGGTTCACTTAATTTTTTTTCTTGTTTCAGTGCTTCAGGACCAATATAATCTTGAAGTGTTTTTTTTGCTACTGTTAAAGATAAGGTTGTTTTCGGATTTCGATAGGAGGATTCAAGATGACCAAGATGTGGTAGGATTCGAAAATCTTCTTTGGTAGGAGGAATATGGAAAAAATAATCACCTAAACGTATAAGAACATCAGATTGTTGTTGGCTAAAACGTGGATTTCTAGAAAAATGTAATCCTTCTTTAATAGCTTTTTTTTCAGCAATTAAGCGTTCTAAAGCCGTCTTTTTTAACCAGTATAAATACTTCGGATTAGTTGCAGCTTTAGCATGACGATTCACAACGAAAATAGATTGAGCTAGTCGATTAATAGAATGTTGGTTTTGTAATTGAGATTGTGGTTGTGAAGGTTTCATATTGAATCTCCTTTCAATTTTTCATTATTATAACATAAATAAAAGAGGTTTTTATTATATGCAAAAAGTGATTGTATATATTTTCAATATTAAAGCAATATTGTTACAAAAAACAACTATTTTGTATAATAGTAATAGAATGTGCTTTAGAAATTTGATAATGAAAGAGTGAGAAGTTTGAAAGAAATATTAAAACAGCAATATGCCATTATAGATATTGGATCTAATACAATGCGTTTAGTTATTTATGAAAAGCAAAACGGAGGTTTTTATAAGGAGATTGAAAATACGAAAGTGGTTGCTCGGCTAAGGAATTACTTAATTGATGGTGTGTTGAATGAAGAAGGAATAGAGGTATTGTTACAAACGTTATTTCAATTTCAAGAAAGTACACGATTCCACCAGTTACATCATGTACTTTGTGTTGCAACAGCAACAATTAGACAGGCTGAGAATCAAGAGGCAATTAAAAAACTGGTTGAAGGACAAACAGACTTTACTCTTAGAGTCTTATCAGAATATGAAGAAGCACGTTACGGCTATTTAGCGGTTATGAATTCAACTTCGTTCTCTGAAGGAATTACAGTAGATATTGGTGGAGGAAGTACAGAAGTTACATACTTTCGAAATAGAGAGATTCTAGAGTACCATAGCTTTCCTTTTGGAGCACTTTCTTTAAAGCAACAATTTATTAAAGAGGATATACCTACTGAAGACGAGTTGGAAAAGATTCAAACGTACTTAGAATATCAATTTCGAACATTACCATGGTTAATTGATAAGAAATTGCCTCTTATTGCAATTGGTGGTAGTGCGAGGAACTTAGTGAAAATCCATCAAAATTTAATTTGTTATCCTATAGCAGGGGTACATTTATATAAAATGAAAGAAGAAGATATTAAAAATGTGAAAGAAGAATTGGAAGCATTGTCGTTCATAGAACTTCAAAAATTGGAAGGATTGGCAAAAGATCGAGCAGATACAATTATTCCAGCAGTCGAAGTTTTTCATACGCTTGTTAATGTTATAGAGGCACCAGCATTTGTGTTAAGTAGAAAAGGGTTACGAGAAGGTGTTTTCTATGAAGAGTTGACAAAAGATTTGGGGATTTCATATTATCCGAACGTAGTCGAAGAAAGTTTGTATTTATTATCACATGAATATGAAATGGATATGGAATTTGTAATGCAGCTTATTAAACATGGAAGACTCATTTGTCAACAACTTGAAGAAACAGGGCTGATTTCTATGTCAGTAAAAGACTGGGAAGTATTCCATCAAGCAGCGAAAGTATTTAATATAGGTAAATATATAGACGAAGAAGCGAGCCGCTTACATACGTTTTATTTATTAGCGAATAAAACAATTGATGGGATGATGCATAAAGAGCGAGTTAGATTAGCGCTTATTGCGTCTTATAAATCAAAAATGTTATTCAAACAACATTTGTCCCCATTTGAAGGATGGTTTGATAAAAATGAACAAAAAAAAATCCGTCTATTAGGGGCTGTTTTACAGTTTTCAGCAGCTCTGAATATAAGACAAAGATCGCTTGTTGAATCGATATCTATAACAGAAAGTAAAGAAGGATTAACATTTAAAATTGTATGTGAGCAATCGGCATTAGCGGAAAAAGTGCAAGCTGAAAAACAAAAAAAGCAGCTGGAAAGAGTGTTGAAAACGACTATTAATTTATCCTTCGAATCAAAACGTTAAGTTGTACGGATGTCTTTACAAAAAATTAACACCTTGGAATATTGTAATTTGCTAAAATAAAAGTAACTAAATTATAGTAAAAAAGTTTCAGGGGAAGTGTGAAGAGGATGGAAATGTTGATGGGGAATATAGTAAATTTAAATGATACAGCTTATTACAATAATCGAGAATTAAGTTGGTTAGCATTTAATGAACGTGTACTACAAGAAGCACAGGATGAAACAAATCCGCTCTTGGAAAGATTAAAGTTTATTAGCATTTTCAGTTCCAATTTAGATGAATTCTTTATGGTACGCGTAGCAGGATTGAAGGATCAAGTGAGTGCTGGGTTTAACCAACCAGAAAATAAGGCTGGCTTAACACCAAAAAAGCAATTAAATAAAATTGCGATAAAGGCCCATGAATTAATGACTGTACAATATGATACGTTTAAAAATTATGTGTTGCCAGCGCTGGAGTTAGAGGGGATTGAACGTTTAACATTCCACGATTTGACGAAAGAACAGAGGGAATTTATAGAAGAGTATTTTGATGAGCAGATTTTTCCAGTCTTAACACCTGTAGCTATTGATGCATATCGTCCATTTCCGATGTTATTAAATAAAAGTTTGAATTTAGCTACTCTTTTATATGATGAGAAACAAGTGGAGGAAGAAAACCGCACGAAGTTAGGAATTGTACAAGTTCCTTCATTACTTGAACGTTTCATATTTTTACCGAGTGAGGGGCAAAAGCATAAATTTATTTTATTAGAAGATGTAATTAGTGGTTTTACTCATAAATTATTTACAGGATATAAAGTATCGTCTGTTACTCGTTTCCGTATTACACGCAATGCGGATTTAACGATTCATGAAGAAGGTGCGAGGGATTTATTAAAGGTAATTGAAAAAGAATTAAAAAAGCGTAAGTGGGGAGCTGCTGTACGTTTAGAAGTTGGCAAAGAGCATATTGATGAAAGAGTATTAGCATTATTATATGAGGTGTTGGAAGTAAAAGATGAAGATGTGTATATAATGGATGGACCATTAGATTTAACATGTCTATTTTCTTTATATAAAAAACTAGCTCCTTTATATGAACATCTAGTATATCCGGCTCTTATTCCGCAACGGCCTCAAGACTTGGGGGATGCGGAAGATGTATTTGAAAAAGCAATTGAGCATGATATTTTATTACATCATCCTTTTGAATCATTTCAGCCAGTAGTTGATTTTGTCCGTGATGCGGCAGACGATCCGAATGTACTTGCAATCAAACAAACATTATATCGAGTAAGTGGGGATTCGCCGATTATTCAGGCGCTAAAGGTAGCAGCTGAAAAAGGGAAGCAAGTTACGGTATTAGTTGAATTGAAGGCAAGATTTGATGAAGAAAATAATGTGCATTGGGCTAAAGAATTAGAAAAGGCAGGCTGTCACGTTATTTACGGTGTAAGCCACTTGAAAACACATAGTAAAATTACGCTAGTTGTAAGAAGAAAAAACGGAAAAATCGAAAGGTTCGTACATCTCGGGACTGGAAATTATAATGACGCAACAGCAAAGTTATATACTGATTTCGGGTATATTACATCACGAAAAGACTTTGGGGTCGATGCAACAAATTTCTTTAATTATTTGAGTGGTTATACAACCAAGCCACATTTTCATCATTTATCGGTTGCACCATTTGATATAAGAGAGCAATTTATGGATTTAATAGATGAAGAAATCCGTTATCATAGGCAATATGGAAATGGATATATTATCGCTAAGATGAATTCATTAACAGATAAACCATTAATCAAAAAAATGTATGAAGCATCACAAGCTGGAGTAAAGGTAGAGCTCATCGTTCGAGGAACGTGTTGTTTAAGGCCTGGTATTCCAAATGTAAGTGAAAATATTCGGGTAGTTAGTGTTGTCGGGAGATATTTAGAACATAGCCGAATTTATTATTTCCATCATAATGGAGAAGAGAAAATATACTTATCTTCAGCTGACTGGATGACGCGGAATATGGAGAAGCGAGTAGAAATATCTTTCCCGATATTAGATATTGAAATGAAGGCGAGGATTAAGGCGATTTTACAACTTATATTAGCTGATAATGTGAAAACACGTGAACAGAATAAATCTGGTGAGTACTACTATGTTATTAATAGTAGTACAGAAGAAATTGATAGCCAAGTGAAGTTGTTTAAGATGGCGTATCAAAACACGGATGCTGAATAATGAGAACAAAGTAAAAAAAACCTCTTTTTTTAAGAGGTTTTTTTACTTTGTTCTCTACTTATTATACATTCTCTAAATAGAAGGATGCGTAGAGAGAATAGTTTTTATTATAAGCATGTTAATGGATCAGTTAAGAGAGGGAATAACATTGGTAGAATTGTTGGAGTACATTAATAATAGAATGGTTGTTGACAAGGTCCGCCATAACAAGGATAAGGTGTTGGCGGTGGGAAAGGTGGTGGATATGGTGGGTAATACGGTCTAGGCCCGAAAGCTAATGCACCGCCTAGCAGTCCACCAGCAATCCCAGCTAGAAATGGAACACCAAAAAACGGAAAGAAGCGTGAGTCGCCTACTGGACCAATAGGTGCTGAACGGACTGGGATTGGTTGATAATATGGATACATGAACAAACCTCCTTTATTGGACTCATTTTTATCATATGGTAAATGAAACGTGGATGAGCGCGTACAAGAAAGGATATGTAAGAAAATAGGCGAATTATTACGAATGTTGGAGCGTAAAAATTGTAATTTCAGGTTTTGCCATAAATCGGAATGGGACGCGTGTTCTGCCAAGACCTCGATTGACATAGAGAGCTAAATCTTGAATCGTATAGAAACCTTCAACATAGTTTTTAGCAAGTGATGGGGTAATAATAGCACCTAAAAAGGGAATTTGTACTTGTCCGCCATGGCTATGACCAGAAAGTTGTAAGTTAACTGGATATTTAGCGATTTGTGGTGCAATATCTGGCTCGTGAACAAGAACAATGTTATAAGTGTTTTGCCTCGCGTGCAGTAGTGTTTCTTCTATTTTGGGTTTGCCTAGTAGTATATCATCAAGACCGAAAATTGAAATTTCACTATTATCCAGTAGACGAATTCTCTTTTCGCTATTTAGTAGTAGTTCAAATCCAGATTCACGCATGATGTGCTCGTAGTATTCCGTTCCATATCCGCCGTGATCATGGTTACCATAAATAGAAAATTTACCGAAGGGTGCTTGTATATTTTTTAAAATAGATGGAACGAAAGGAGTGTCAGTATATGTTTGATAATTATCAATGAGATCACCAGTGAAAAGAACAATGTCAGGTTTTACAGCATTAATTTTAGAAACGATTTGAGATAAATGTTGGAGAGAGAAATAGTATCCGAGATGTAAATCGCTAAATTGAAGAATCTTCATACCATGAAAACTTTTGGGTATGAGTTGTGATGTAAGTGTATGCTCTGTAAAAGAGAGTAAATGAGGCTCAATATATTTAGCGTAATAGTATCCGATGCTAGTGGTTATAAATGAATATAGACAAGTGCGCATTCCGGCTTTAAAAAAATCTCTTCTTGTAATTTTCTTCATAAAAATATGAGTATACCTATTTAACTTATATCACATGTTTTCGTTACATTTATAGGTTACTCAAATCTCCTTTCAGTTTATTTAAAATATATTTTAAATAATAAAAAAGTAGTATAGATTACGAAAGAAACGAATAAAAAGAAACCTCTTTACGTTAAAATATCAGAAAAGTTTAAAAATATAAAGATTTCTATTAAATAAAATGATAAAATGAATGTGTATTCATTTTTGGGAGGGGATGTATGTGAAAGAAAAGGTAGTTATTATAACAGGTGGATCGAGCGGAATGGGAAAAGGAATGGCGACCCGTTTTGCAAAAGAAGGGGCACGAGTTGTTATTACAGGACGTACAAAGGAAAAACTAGAGGAAACAAAGTTGGAAATTGAACAATTTCCGGGGCAAGTATTACCTGTACAAATGGATGTAAGAAATACTGATGACATTCAGAAAATGATTGAAGAGATTGATGAGAAGTTTGGTCGAATTGATGTTTTAATAAACAATGCAGCTGGAAACTTTATTTGTCCAGCAGAAGATTTATCCGTGAATGGCTGGAATTCAGTCATTAATATTGTATTAAACGGTACATTTTACTGCAGCCATGCTGTCGGAAAATATTGGATTGAAAAAGGTATAAAAGGGAATATCATTAACATGGTAGCAACATATGCATGGGATGCAGGTCCGGGAGTTATTCATTCGGCTGCAGCGAAGGCTGGAGTATTAGCAATGACGAAGACACTCGCTGTTGAGTGGGGCCGTAAATATGGAATACGAGTTAACGCTATCGCGCCAGGACCAATTGAACGTACGGGCGGTGCCGATAAATTATGGATTTCAGAAGAAATGGCTAAGCGTACGATACAAAGTGTTCCGCTTGGAAGACTGGGCACGCCAGAAGAAATTGCAGGTCTAGCTTATTATTTATGTTCAGATGAAGCTGCGTACATAAATGGAACTTGTATGACAATGGATGGAGGACAACATTTACATCAATATCCATTTTAAAAGGGATAAGAAAATGAATGTTTGATTCATATTCTTACGGTTAAATGTGACGGAATTGTGACATGTGAAAGAAAAGTGTTTACAGGAGGTCATATATACGTTATATTTAAGACCTCTTTTTTCTTCATAGTAGAATTGCTAATTCCCCTTAGCATTTTACCCCTCTAATCCCTTCAGGAAAACTGAAGGGATTTTTTATTATTTTTCCGTAAATATCATGTTATAATTTTTGAAAAGTAAAGGGAGGGAAGCGCGTTGATAGATGCATTAGATGTAATGAGTAACTTGGATAAAGTCCTTCCTTATTATCAAGCTATTTTTAGTGCTGATGAGCATACTGTAATTGGATATGAAGTAGTAGGACGTATTCAAACAGAAGAGGGCATACAAAGTCTAGCTTCTTTCTTTCATGATGATTCTATTCCGAGTGAGTTTCAACTGGAAGCGGATAACATTATAGTAGAAAAAGCTTTAAATCGTTATTTAGAAAGTGATCAAAAACTATTATTATTTATACATCGGAATGCTAACGTATTAATGAACGATGATGATGAAAGTTTACTTCAACTTTTATTGATGTATGAAGAGCAAGGTTTAAATTTGAAACACATTGTTTTAGAAATTACAGAACATGAATGTCAAGAAGATATAGAGCAATTTAATCATTTGCTTATGTATTATCGTACATATGGTATTCAAATTTCGATTAATAAAGTCGGAACGGGTACAAGTAATTTAGAACGTATTAGCGTGTTAGCACCGGATATTTTAAAAGTAGATTTAACAAACTTAAGGCAAACTGCACTTTTACAATCTTATCAAGATATTTTATATTCTTTATCATTACTTGCTAGAAGAATTGGTGCAACATTGTTATATGAAGAAATAGATGCTTTTTATCAACTACAATATGCTTGGAAAAACGGTGGTAGATATTATCAAGGGAATTATTTGAAAGAGTGCTTACCTGATTTTATTGAAACGAACGTTTTGAAAGAACGACTTGGTAATGAGTGTCATCAATTTATTCAACATGAGAAGAAAAAGTTACAAAAGATTTATAATTTAACAGAAATGTTACGTGATCGAATTGGTGATGTTCTAGCCAAACAGAAAAAGAATGAAGATATAAATGATTGGTTATTACAATTTAGCCAAAGTGTGTCACAGTGTAGTTTCCGCATATTTATTTGTAACGAAGATGGTTTCCAACAATCAGGAAACGTTATGAAAAAAGATGGGGAATGGATTGTGATGCCTGAGTATTATATGAAAAACTGGAGTTGGCGTCCGTATTTTCTAGAAAACATTATGAAAATGCGTTTTGAGAATAAGGCAAGACTTTCAGATTTATATGCTGATATTGAAACCGGTGAGATGGTACGAACATTTTCCTTCCCAATTGATGATGAAAACTTTTTATTTATAGATTTATCGTATGAATATTTATATGAAGAAGATGTTTTATTTTAATGCACGAAGAGATTCGTGCATTTTTTGTTTGTTTTTATCATAAATTGGTAATAGTGAAAATGGTGATGAAAATGCTGTCTATCGTTGTAAAGATTTTACGAACGAAACCACCCCTGTCTTTGCATAATCATTGTTACAATGAATACTACAAAGACAAGTTTTCTTAAAAGGAAGGTGAAAAAATGAGGAAATATGGAATATGGTTAGTTCTATTTGTATGCGTTGCCTTTCTAGTTGGTTATAGTGTCACAACTGTTTTAGGAAAAGAGGAAGTGAAAGTCGATCGGGAAGAAGTGTTTACAACGATACAAAAGGGCTATGAAACCCAATTTTCAATTCGTGGGAAGCATTTGCCGATGAATAAGATGATAGAAACGTTATCACCATATTTTACAGAGAATTTCCTTCAAGTATTTACAGATGAAAATAGTAGAAGTGATAAACAAAGTGGTGAATATTTACTTCCAGCAAAAGAAGCGCCGTTTTCTTTTCATTCAGAAACGAAAATGTCATATGATGAAGAGCATAAAATTTTATATGTATATGAGCGGGCGAAAAGTGGACAATATCAAATTATAACATTGCAAAGAGATCAAGGAAAATGGAAATTGGCCGGATATCATGAAAGCCAAGAACTTTTAACTGAAATAAAACGATTACAACAATTATAAAGTGAAACTGTAATCGGTGGGGATGTTCATCTCTCACTGATTAATAGCTCGCACCAATAGGGCTATTACTGCCCACAAATAGTGGGATAAAAATAAGAATAGGTCTTTACCTATTCTTATTCAATATTGAGTAGCTGTTGTAATTTTTCAATTTGAAAACCAGCAACAACTTCTCCATCAATTACAACTGTTGGAGTTGAATACGAATCATAGTCGTATAAAAGACGATTGCGTGCAGCAGCGTCTTTTTTTACGTCAAATTCTTCATATACAACGTTATTATGCTTTAAAAATTCTTTCACAATGACACATGGCGGACAATCAGGTTGTGTGTAAACCTCAATTTTTCTCATTGTAATTCCTCCTTTTTTCTGTTTTTTATTATATTCTTCCAGTATAAAAATCGCAATAAAGAAGGGAAAAGATGTTCTTTCTGTTTTTTCCTTCGCATTTCGACAAATTTTTAGTTGAGTTTCTGGCCAATAACCTTTATCCTAGACTGTGGAACATTTTTTCTGTTATGACGGATAGAATGAGTATAGCTGTAAAACCTATTGGTAGGAAGATCAGAGAAAGGAGAGATTTCATGTCTCTACTCCAAGGAATTTTAACTCGACTTGTTAGTCTACAAGAACAAGCTGAAAGCGGTGAAGTAGCACAACGCTATTTTGAAGTGAACGGTGAGCGCAAATGTAGCGTGAAATTTTTCGATAAAAGTGAAATGTATGAGTTAGAAGTGTATCAACAAGGTGAAAAACCTCAAGTGTATCAATTCGATAATATCGATATGGTTGCAATTGAGATTTACGATATCATTTCTTGATACATATAAAAAAGGTGTTGCCATATGGCAACACCTTTTTTAGTTCTATTACTTTTTAGCATATAGGTATAGGGATTTTTCATTTTTCCTACAATGGTAATAAAGTGAAATTGTAATCAGTAGGGCTTCTTCGTCCTATACTGAATATTAGTCATCACCAATTGGTTGTTTACAGATAGTAAAAGCGAGATAAAAATAACGAGGAGGTGTGTTGTATGGAACGTTTACCAGTTGTGGTTTGTCCTAAATGTCACAATTCTGCTGACATTATTCATGTATTAACGGCTCAATCGAATCAAAATGTAATTTATACGTGCCAAGTTTGCCATTATGTAATTCGAAATATTGAAACGAATAAAGGATAGGAAGTTATAATTTTTATTTTTGTCCCATACAATGAGAATACGAAAAGTCTGTCTAATTGAAAGGACGTGACTATGTGGCCGGTGAACATACATTTTATAATGTTTCAGAGAGACATTTAAATTTTGATATGGTATTTAGCCGTATTTGTAGTTTCATTGAAAAGGATCCACGAAATTTATATCGCTTATCCATTGGGACAGACTCACAAGCACATCAAAAGGATACGAGGTTTATTACGGCAATTCATATTCATCGCGTTGGAAAAGGTGCCTGGGGGTGTTTACACCATAAATCAGTGAAAGATAAGCCAGCAACTTTACGTGAGAAAATATATTTAGAAACGCAGTTTAGCCAAGAGATCGCATGCCTATTTACTCCAAATCATATACAAACAATATGGGATTTATTGCATCCATATGCTCAAGATGGGGCTGGATTTATAATGGAAATTCACTTGGATATCGGAAATGATGGTTTAACAAAAGAATTTATTCTAGATATGACAGCGAAAATTCAAGCGATGGGATTAACTGCAAAAATTAAGCCAGATGCTTATGCGGCGTTTAGTTATGCAAATCGATATACGAAATAAAAAACAATTTATATATATCTTTCGATAAAAACTGAATATTACATCTATTAAATAGGTTGGAAATTATATATAATAAGAGTAACGATGCGAGTATAAGGAGAGGGGTATATGAAAAGGGAATTTGTTTTAACAGAAGAAGAAGAGAGTTTATTACTAGATATTCTATTTCAGCAAAATTATGCGAGTGAAATTTTATCTGTGGAAATTACAGATATTGAGAATGGTTTAAAACAGACAGATGTGACACAATATAAAAAAATCACAAGGTTATTTTACAGATTAAAAAATAAGGGGTATTAAGCGCTACCGGAATGGTAGTCTTTTTTTTGTGTTGTATGCTAAAATAGCTGTGTAATTTTGTTTTTATTGAAATAAAGTAAGGACAAAATAATAATATGAAAACGCTGTCATAAAATATGAATAGATTCGGTGATTAAAAGTAGGAAAATGGGGGATGTAATATGATTAGTATTCCGAAAGACGAGTTTCAACAAATTTTTGTGAAAGATTTAATGATTTCATCAGAAAAAGTAGCACATGTCCAAATGGGGAATGGTTTAGAGCATGCTTTACTCGTTCTTGTGAAATCTGGATATTCGGCGATACCTGTTTTGGACCCGATGTATAAATTGCATGGGTTAATTAGTACTGCTATGATTTTAGACGGTATGTTAGGGTTAGAACGTATTGAGTTTGAAAGACTTGACGAAATGAAAGTAGAACAGGTGATGAAGGAAGACATTCCGGTTCTTAAGTTAGAAGATTCGTTTGCAAAAGCTTTAGAAATGACAATTGATCATCCTTTTATTTGCGCTGTCAATGAAGATGGGTATTTTGAGGGGATTTTAACACGTCGGGCTATTTTAAAATTGTTGAATAAAAAAGTAAGGCAACATAATCGATAATGTGAGAAAAGTGACTTCATAGAAACGGAGAAGTCACTTTTTTTTCGTGCATATCAGTTGTGTATGTATTATATTTAAAAAGATAAAAAATATAAGAGTATATAGTTAAATTAAGGATGAAAAGCTTATTGAGATAAGGTGTATGGAAGCTAAGGAAAGAGGGAGAAAGTTGCAAATTGATGATTTTCAAATGATGGTTGTGTTAGCTCAGGAATCGAATATGAGAAAAGCGGCGGAACGTTTATTTGTTTCACAACCTGCGCTTAGTCAACGATTACAATCTATGGAGAAACAATGGGGAATGAAGTTTTTTATTCGCTCACAAAAAGGATTGACAATTACACCTGAAGGGGAAAAAGTCGCAAATTATGCAAAAGAAATGCTGCAAAAGGAAGAGGATATTAAAAGTGAGCTAGCTGTTTTTAGAACAGAAACTCACGGAACGTTAAAAATAGCTGTTGCATCAGTTATTGGTCAATATTGGCTTCCTCCTGTTTTGAAGAAGTTTGTACATAAATACCCTTCTGTGAAAATATCGCTGTTTACTGGCTGGAGTAGTGAAGTACAAAAGCAATTTTATGAAGGGGACGTTCATGTTGCTATATTGAGAGGAACACAAGAATATAAAGGTCAGAAGCAACAATTATTTGAAGATGAACTTTATTTAGTGGATAAAGAAATAAAAGATATTACGATGTTAAAAGAAACAAATAGACCTTTTATTCAATTTAAAAGTGATTCGACTTATTATGGACAAATACAAAATTGGTGGTATGGTTTATTTTCTAATCCACCTAAGAGAACAATTGTGGTTGATCAAATTGAGACTTGCAAACAACTCGTTTTAAATGGTATAGGTTATGCTCTTTTACCTTCTACTGTTTTAAAAGAAGTACAGGAAAATATGTATAAAACACCTGTTCAATTAACGAGAGAAACATGGTTATTGACGAGTGAATCGGCCAGACAATTGAAGCAAGTAAGGGCATTTTTAGAAATTATAGAAGAAATTCAAATGGAAAAATAGGATTATTATCTTGCTACTCGCTCTATCGTTTGGTAGAGTAACATTATAAATGGATTTAGGAGGCAACAAGAATGAAAATGATGGACGCTAACGAAATTATTTCGTTTATTCAAAAAAGTGAAAAGAAAACTCCTGTAAAGGTATACATAAAAGGGGATTTAAAAGAAGTAACATTCCCTGAAACGGTACAAGCATTTGTAAATAAAAAGTCTGGTGTATTATTTGGAGAATGGTCTGAAATTAAGACAATTCTTGATGAAAATAGCAAGCACATTGTTGATTACGTTGTTGAAAATGACCGTCGTAATTCTGCAATTCCAATGCTTGATTTAAAAGGTATTAAAGCTCGTATTGAGCCAGGCGCGATTATTCGTGATCACGTTGAAATCGGCGACAACGCTGTTATTATGATGAATGCAACAATTAATATCGGTGCTGTAATTGGTGAAGGTACTATGATTGACATGAACGCGGTACTTGGTGGACGTGCAACTGTTGGTAAGAACTGTCACGTAGGTGCAGGTGCAGTACTTGCAGGTGTTATTGAGCCGCCTTCAGCAAAACCAGTTATCGTTGAAGATGATGTTGTAATTGGTGCAAACGTAGTTGTGTTAGAGGGAGTTACAGTAGGTAAGGGTGCAGTTGTAGCAGCAGGAGCTGTTGTAACAGAAGATGTACCTCCATATACAGTTGTTGCCGGTACTCCAGCACGTGTAATTAAAGAGATTGATGAGAAGACAAAAGCAAAAACTGAAATTAAACAAGAGCTTCGTCAATTAAACCCAGAGAAATAAACACAAAAAAAGCGTAAGAGCATAACAGGCTCTTGCGCTTTTTATAGATAGAGGTGCAAAAATGGCAGTAAGCAAATTCGTTCAAATTCGTAGAGACTTACACAAAATACCGGAAATTGGATTTAAAGAGTGGAAAACACAACAGTATATTTTAGATTACATAGGAACGCTTTCGAATGAATATGTGGAAGTGAAAGTATGGAAAACGGGTGTCATTGTTAAAGTAAATGGAAAAAATCCAGAAAAAATTATCGGTTATCGCGCAGATATAGACGGTTTACCAATTACCGAAGAAACTGGATATGAGTTTGCTTCTATTCATGAAGGAATGATGCATGCATGTGGACACGATTTGCATACAACAATCGGTTTAGGCCTTCTAACAGCAGCTGTAACAGAAAGAATAGATGATGACCTTGTGTTTCTATTCCAACCAGCTGAAGAAGGGCCAGGAGGGGCTCTTCCTATGTTAGAGAGTGAAGAGTTAAAAGAATGGAAGCCGAATATAATTCTTGGTCTTCATATTGCACCTGAATACGCTGTAGGAACAATTGCCACAAAAGAGGGACTATTATTTGCGAATACATCAGAGTTATATGTTGATTTAAAAGGGAAAGGTGGACATGCAGCCTACCCGCATACTGCAAATGATATGATTGTAGCAGCAAGTCACCTTGTTACACAACTTCAATCCGTTATTAGTCGTAATGTGAATCCTCTTGATAGTGCAGTGATTACAATCGGAAAAATAACAGGTGGTACAGTTCAAAATATCATAGCAGAAAAGTCTCGGTTAGAAGGAACGATCCGAACGTTATCAGTGGAATCAATGAGGCGTGTTAAAAGTAGGATTGAGGCAATTGTTGCAGGTATAGAAGCTTCCTTCCAATGTGAAGCTGTTATTGACTATGGAGCGATGTATCATCAAGTATATAACCATGAAGTATTAACGAGAGAGTTTATGCAGTTTGTAAGTGAACAAACTGATATGAATGTAATTACATGTACTGAGGCAATGACAGGGGAAGATTTTGGTTATATGCTTCAAGAGATTCCTGGATTTATGTTTTGGCTTGGGGTAAATTCAGAATATGGTTTACACCATGCAAAATTAAAACCAGATGAAGAGGTTATTGAGAAAGCTATCGCATTTTTAGATCAATATGTAAAGTGGAAAGGAACTAGAAAGTAAACTCGCTCGCCAACTTTGCAAAAACTTACAGTGGGTACTTGTTAGTTCCAAGACGAAAACATCTTTCATATTTGTTTTGGATACACATTGGCATACAAATGGATAAAGTAATGAGCAGCGGTTTTGAGCCGCTGCTCATTATTCATTATCGCTTATTGAGAAGATGATTAGTTAACTAGCTTATATATGTTTACATTTCGTGTAGAAAGTGTGTAAAATCAAGGTGAAACATAGAAAAAAGGGTGGGGAATTACGTGCAAATTAGCAGTGCAATGTTGTGTTTCGTCTTATATGCGTATGTTATTATTGCGGCGGTGTATTTTGGGATAAGTTTTTATGCCTACCGTTTAGTAGATAATCATGAATATGACGAAACTTATAAATGGGTGAAAAGATATTTATCACCTGTATTAGAAATTATGAATGGGTTTGTGCTCTTTTTATTTATTGGATTAATTGCTTTCTCGACGAGTTTAGTAGGGAATAAAACGACATTATTTGTACTAGGTATCATTATTTTTATGTTGTTAGGGATACGGATTGGTAACACAGTGTTTTGGAATGAAAGAAAAGTAGATGGTTGGACTGGAATGTTAATCCCGTGTATGTTAGCGGCTATCGTGACAAACATAGAGCATGAGTATTATCAATTACATTTTTGGCTTATTATCGTTTTAACAATTCTTTCAGTTTTGTACATAAGTACGGTAGTACTCACATACATTGCACATGAAAAAGGTGATGTTAAAGGAACACGCTTCTTTAGAGGGCGAGCATTATTTTGGAGTGTGCCAACGATGGCTGTTATAGGAATTATTGCGATATTAGTAAATGGATATCAATTTACTAATTGGCAACTGTTTTTAGAAAATTGGTGGATTTTCATTATTTCGTTTATCGCTTTTTTAGGTGCAACACATTATTTATTCCATCAACATCATTATATATTGGCATTGCTATTCGCATTTACACAACTATTATTTGCTTTCTTCGGACAAGAAACGTTATTATTCGTTTTTGAAACATTTAGTTCATTTGGAAATATATTTGTATTTGGTATGTTAATTTTCAGTATCGCATTTTATTTACAACAGTATTTTTATATGCAAAAACAAAAATAAGAATGATATACAGGTTTTTGTAGCAAATCTAAAGTATGTTACAATAAAAATACATAGTATTCGATGTTATTGGAGGAATTCCTGTGGGTGAAAAAGAGAAAGAATTTGCTGTCATTGGTCTTGGACGTTTTGGTGGAAGTATTTGCCGAGAACTCGCTCAATTAGGTATGGAAGTAATGGCAATTGATTCAGATGAGGATAAAATTAATGAGTTTGCAAATATAGCTTCACATGCTGTAATTGCAGATTCAACAGATGAGATGGTATTAAAAAGTCTTGGTATTCGTAATTTTGATCATGTAGTCGTTGCTATTGGAGACAATTTAAATTCAAGTATTTTAACAACATTAATTTTAAAAGAGTTAGGTGTAAAAAATATTACTGTAAAAGCTCAAAATGATTACCATGAAAAAGTGTTAAGTAAAATAGGGGCAGATCACATTGTGCACCCCGAGCGTGATATGGGAAAAAGGATTGCTAATAATATTGCATCAAGTAATGTATTAGACTATCTTGAGCTTTCAGATGAGCATAGTATTGTAGAGATTATTGCAAATAAAAAAATTGATGGTCATTCTTTAATCGAATTAGATATTCGTGCGAAGTTTGGATTGAATATTGTAGCGATTAAACGTGGTAAAGAAGTTATTGTATCTCCTCGAGCTACGGAAAATATTCAAGCGGGAGATATATTAATTGTAATTGGTCATGACGATGAAGTAGATCGTTTTAAACACTTTTTAAGATAAGAGAAAAGGACAATACCACGAAGGTATTGTCCTTTTTCTTATATTTCCATAATGATTGGTAAAATCATTGGGCGACGTTTCGTTTTCTCATATAGGAATGGTGCTAATGTATCTGTAATTTCATTTTTAATTTCAGACCATTGTGTTGTTTTACGCTCCATTACTTTTTCTAAATGAGTTGTAATTAATGTTTGAGCATCATTAATTAAATCACTACTTTCGCGCATATACACGAAACCACGTGAGATAATATCAGGTCCTGCTGCAACTTTAAACTCTTTCATATCAATGCTTACAACTACAATAACAAGTCCTTCTTCAGAAAGAATACGACGATCGCGTAATACGATATTACCGATATCTCCAATACCATTTCCGTCAATATAGACAGATCCAGATGGTATTTTACCAGCTACGCTTGCTTCATCAGAACGAAGAGCAAGAACATCTCCATTATCCATGATGAAACAGTTTTCTTCTGGAATACCACAATCGTTTGCTAACTTCATATGCATACGTTGCATGCGATATTCACCATGAATTGGCATGAAATACTTCGGTTTAATTAGACGAAGCATTAGTTTTTGTTCTTCTTGTCCACCGTGTCCACTCGTATGAATGTTTGACAGTTTCCCGTGGATTACATCAGCACCAGCACGATACAACATGTTAATTGTACGGCTTACACTAATTGTATTACCAGGGATTGGTGAAGAAGAGAAAACAACTGTGTCGCCAGGAATGATTTGAATTTGACGATGAGTACCATTAGCAATACGTGAAAGTGCTGCCATTGGCTCACCTTGACTACCTGTACATAAAATAACAACTTTATTAGCCGGTAGGCGGTTTAGTTGAGCTGTATCTATGAATGTATCCTTCGGACAGCGAATATAACCAAGGTTTTGTCCGATTTCAATCGCCGCTTCCATACTGCGACCGAACACAGCAACTTTACGATTGTTTTCAACAGCCGCTTCAACAACTTGTTGTAGACGATGGATATTTGATGCAAAGGTTGCAAAGATAATACGACCTTCTACTTTGCGGAAAATATCTTGAATACTATCACCAACACGGCGCTCAGACATTGTAAAGTTTGGAACTTCACTGTTTGTACTGTCAGATAAGAGACAAAGTACGCCGTCTTTTCCGATTTCAGCCATTTTTGTTAAGTCCGCTGGTTCACCGACTGGTGTGAAATCAAATTTGAAATCGCCAGTATGAACAACTTGTCCTTGAGGTGTTTTCACAACAACTCCGTATGAATCTGGGATACTGTGAGTTGTACGGAAGAAGGAAACAGATGTCTTTTTAAATTTAATAACATCATCTTCTTGAATTTCATAAAGTTTTGCTTTACGAAGTAATCCGTGCTCTTCTAATTTGTTTTTGATTAGTGCAATTGCTAATTTTCCGCCATAAATCGGAATGTTCACTTGACGTAATAAGTAAGGAATTCCACCGATATGATCTTCGTGACCATGTGTAATGAATAATCCTTTAATTTTATCTTCGTTTCGCACAAAATAAGTGTAATCTGGTATTACATAATCGATTCCGAGGAGTTCGTCTTCTGGAAATTTAATTCCAGCATCAATAATAATAATTTCATCTTGAAATTGAACAGCATATGTATTTTTACCGATTTCACCAAGTCCACCTAAAGCAAAAACGGCTGCTTGATCATTCTTTAGAAATTTCATATGACTATACGATTTCCGCTAATGTTAAATCAGCGTTTTCTTTTTCATATTCAAGATGAGCACCAGTAACAGACTGAACGAACTCGATATTATATGCGAACTTATTTAATTTCTTACGAACATCCTTTTCAGACGTAGCCTCTAAATATAAAACTTTTGTATTTTCACGTACTGGAACCTCAGTCAATTTTACTTGATAAAATACTTTAAAAATCATTTGGAAAACCTCTCCTTGTCTATGTTTTGCATTATCTGTTACTTATTATAAAGCAAACAGTCACGATTTTCATGTTTTTTCGAATGAGAATGAAGAAAAAGCCCGAAATGGGCACAATTTAAGCGATTGTCTTTTTACGGACTAGATCTTTTAAATAACGCTTGAGCTTTTTCTTCAGCTTCTTCAGCATGATTACTCCTTCCTTTCCTTATTTAAAACATGCATATTACTAGTGAAAACTCCGTCTCTGATATAAGAAAGAAGACAAAAGTGGATGTTGAATCTTGTCCTTTCTCATACAGGAAAAGTTATTCTATAGTAACGATTAGTAGCCGTTAGTTATAGGTATAGTATGAGAAAGAATAGAAAAGAAAATTCATGCGAACAAGTATCCACATTTTTTACTAATATATATATGCAGGTTTCATAAATAAGGTTAGAAAGTGAACGCTTTCTTCACAGATGTTTAATATGTTATACTTTTTTTTAGAATTTGAAAAGCGATAATCAAAATAGGAATATAGAGTAATGGAAAGGATTTTGACAAATGAATGATAAAATTGTCTTTTTTGATATTGATGGAACATTATTAGATCACGATAAGAAGATTCCGCAATCTACACGAGATGCAGTAAGACATTTACAAGAAAAAGGTGTGCATGTAGCAATTGCGACAGGACGTGCGCCGTTTATGTTTGAAGATATTCGTGAGGAACTCAATATACATAATTATGTTAGCTTTAACGGACAGTACGTTGTATTTGAAGATGAGGTAATATTTAATAACCCGTTACAGCCAGCTGCCTTACATAAGTTTACTCAGTTTGCAAAACAAGAAGGATATCCACTTGTATATCTGGATCATCAAGAAATGAGAGCATCAGTAGAATATCATGATTATGTGAAAGAAGGTTTTGGAAGCTTAAACTTTGAACATCCGGCATATGAACCTGATTTCTATGAGAAACGTAATATTTATCAAACACTTCTTTTCTGTGAAGTGAATGAAGAGGAAAAGTTTATTAATCATTACCCAGACTTTCATTTTATTCGCTGGCATGCATATTCAATGGATATTATTCCGAATGGTGGTTCGAAGGCAAAAGGAATTGAGAAATTCATTGAAAAATTAGGATTTAACCGTGAACAAGTGTATGCATTTGGAGATGGCTTAAATGATTTAGAAATGATCGAAGCAGTTGGGACAGGTATTGTGATGGGGAATGGTCACGAAGACTTGAAAAAACTTGCAAATCATGTGACAAAGGATGTTAGTGAAGACGGCATATATCATGGCTTAAAATGGGCTGGATTGCTATAAGTGAATATGGAACCCATTTCATAAAAAAAGGCGGAAGATTAACTTCCGCCTTTTTTTATTATCGTTCTAGAGGTTTTGAATCGTCAGGAGCAGCAAATGGATTTTCTTTATTAATGTGGTCATAGAACATAACACCATTTAAATGGTCAATCTCATGCTGAAATACAATTGCTGGTAAACCTTTTAAACGTAATTTTACTTCTTCGCCGTTGATAGATGTTGCTTTCACTGTAATTCTTGTGTAACGAGGGACATAACCAGGTACTTCGCGGTCTACTGATAGACAGCCTTCCCCGCTTTGTAAATATGTACGTTCAACAGAATGACTAATGATTTTGGGGTTGAATAATGCATGACTATATAACGTACCGTCCGTATCAGTTACATGAACCGCAATCATTTTCTTTGAAATACCGATTTGTGGAGCTGCTAATCCGATTCCAGGGCGTAAACTATATTTTTCAGCCATTTCAGGATCTTGGCTATTTATTACAAATTCAATCATTTCTTTAAGGGTAGTTGTATCTTCTTCGCTCGCCGGTATTGATACCTCTTCTGCAACGTTTCGCAAAATAGAATCTCCTTCGCGAATTACATCTTTCATTGTAAGCATATGTAATCTCTCCTTTCTTCTTTAGTCTACCAAAGGAGGTGGAAAAAGTCATCGACAAGTAGGGAAGCGCTTTGGAAAGCGTTCTACTATAGAATATTTATGTATGTAATAAAAAGAAAAGACGGCAAAGCCGTCTGTTTCTTCCATAGTTGTTTCATTTTACATTAGCGAATGCAAGCAGCACCAACGATAATTAAAAGAATAAACAACACAACGATTAAGGCGAAGCCGCGTCCAGACCCGCCACAAGAACCGCCATAACCGTAGGAAGGATTTGAACAAGTTGGATAGCAATATGAGTATCCGTACATGAGATGACCTCCTTTATCATTTCCCGCTAACACTGCGGTTACTATAATGTATGGAGGGAAGGATAGAAATGTATGGGTAATTACCTATAAAAGGAAGAAGAGTTTGTATATTTTTGCTAAGAAGAGAGAAAAACTAAAGAGAATTAAATCGTTTACATATTATTCTAAGAGAAAAAATAAGTTGAAAAGGGAATAATATAACAGTAGGTTAATGCTTACTAATACAGATGTGAAAAATAAAAACACGTTTGTGTAGAAGAAACCTGCATATTATTTATAAAAAAACGTATCCAAAGTAATTGACATCGTAATTAGAATAGTTGTAAACTAAAAAACGTGATCAAGATTGTATTAATATGTTTCTGAAAAAACATTAGTACAGATTGTTAGGTACACAAAATTATTCTCAACCGACAGATAAATTTGTTGGTTTACATTGTTGCGTTTTCAGTCTAGCTAATAGATAGTGAAAGCGTTTCAGAATATGGTTCAAGAGAGGAAGAGGTGAACGGAATGGGTACTAAAACAAAAAAGACCCTATTTAATGTTGATGAGCAAATGAAAGCTATCGCAGCTCAATTTGAAACATTACAAATTTTAAATGAAAAAGGCGAAGTTGTGAATGAAGCAGCTATGCCTGAATTATCTGATGATCAATTAAAAGAGTTAATGCGCCGTATGGTGTACACTCGCGTACTAGATCAACGTTCTATTTCTTTAAACCGTCAAGGACGTTTAGGTTTCTACGCACCAACAGCTGGACAAGAGGCTTCTCAATTAGCAAGTCATTTCGCACTTGAAGCAGAAGATTTCATCTTACCAGGATATCGTGATGTGCCACAATTAGTATGGCACGGTTTACCATTATACCAAGCATTCTTATTCTCTCGTGGACATTTCATGGGTAACCAAATGCCTGAGAATGTAAATGCACTTGCTCCACAAATCATTATCGGTGCGCAAATCATCCAAACTGCTGGTGTTGCGTTAGGTATGAAACTACGTGGTAAAAAATCTGTTGCAATTACTTACACTGGTGACGGTGGTGCTTCACAAGGTGACTTCTACGAAGGTATGAACTTTGCGGGTGCATTCAAAGCTCCAGCAATCTTCGTTGTACAAAACAACCGTTATGCAATCTCTACTCCAGTAGAAAAGCAATCTGCAGCTAAAACTGTAGCACAAAAAGCAGTAGCAGCAGGTATTTACGGAATTCAAGTAGACGGTATGGATCCATTAGCTGTATACGCAGCAACTGCTTTCGCTCGTGAGCGTGCAGTAAACGGAGAAGGCCCTACTTTAATCGAGACTTTAACATTCCGTTACGGTCCACATACAATGGCTGGTGATGACCCAACTCGTTACCGTACAAAAGATATCGAGAACGAATGGGAACAAAAAGATCCAATCGTACGCTTCCGTGCATTCTTAGAAAACAAAGGCCTATGGTCTCAAGAAGTTGAAGAGAAAGTAATCGAAGAAGCAAAAGAAGATATCAAACAAGCAATTGCTAAGGCTGACCAAGCTCCAAAACAAAAAGTTACTGATTTAATGGAAATCATGTACGAAAAAATGCCTTACAACTTAGCTGAACAATATGAAATTTACAAAGAAAAGGAGTCGAAGTAAGCCATGGCTCAAATGACAATGATTCAAGCAATCACTGATGCTTTACGCGTTGAAATGAAAAATGACCCTAACGTACTTGTGTTTGGTGAAGACGTTGGTGTAAACGGCGGTGTATTCCGTGCTACTGAAGGTTTACAAGCTGAATTCGGTGAAGATCGTGTAATGGATACTCCACTTGCAGAGTCTGGTATTGGTGGACTTGCAGTTGGACTTGCATTAGAAGGCTTCCGTCCAGTTCCAGAAATCCAATTCTTCGGTTTCATTTATGAAGTAATGGATTCAGTTTCTGGTCAATTAGCTCGTATGCGTTACCGTTCTGGTGGACGTTGGACTGCTCCAGTAACAATTCGTTCTCCATTCGGTGGCGGTGTTCATACTCCTGAACTACATGCTGATAGCTTAGAAGGATTAGTGGCTCAACAACCTGGTCTAAAAGTTGTTATTCCATCTACTCCATACGATGCAAAAGGTCTTTTAATCTCTGCGATTCGTGACAACGATCCAGTTATCTACTTAGAGCATATGAAATTGTACCGTTCATTCCGTCAAGATGTACCAGAAGGCGATTACACAATTGATTTAGGTAAAGCTGATATTAAACGTGAAGGTACAGATGTATCTGTTATCGCTTACGGTGCTATGGTTCATGCTGCATTAAAAGCTGCTGAAGAACTTGAAAAAGAAGGTATCTCTTTAGAGGTAGTTGACTTACGTACAGTTCAACCATTAGATATCGAAACAATCATCGCTTCTGTTGAAAAAACAGGCCGCGTAGTTGTAGTTCAAGAAGCACAAAAACAAGCTGGTATTGCAGCTAACGTTGTAGCGGAAATTAACGACCGTGCAATCTTAAACTTAGAAGCTCCAGTTGTACGTGTTGCAGCTGCTGATACAGTATTCCCATTCTCTCAAGCTGAGAGCGTATGGTTACCAAACCATAAAGATATTGTTGAAGCTGTTAACAAAGTAATGAACTTCTAATTTTTAGCTTTTCATGTGCAAAAGAAATCAGCACATGCTGGTTTCTTTTGTACATATTCCATAATAATGAAATGAATCAGGGGGCTGAATTCCGTGGCATTTGAATTTAAACTACCAGATATCGGTGAAGGTATCCACGAAGGTGAAATCGTAAAATGGTTTATTAAACCAGGCGATGAAGTAAACGAAGACGATGTACTTCTTGAAGTACAAAATGATAAAGCAGTAGTAGAAATCCCTTCTCCTGTTAAAGGTAAAGTACTTGAAGTACTTGTAGAAGAAGGAACAGTTGCAATTGTAGGAGATACATTAATTAAATTTGATGCTCCTGGATACGAAAACCTTAAATTTAAAGGTGACGATCATGATGCAGCTCCAAAAGCTGAAGAAGCAGCAGTAGAAGCTCCAGCAGCGGAAGCTACTCCAGCAGCAACTGCAGAAGTAGTAAATGAGCGCGTAATCGCTATGCCATCTGTTCGTAAATATGCTCGTGAAAACGGCGTAGACATTCATAAAGTAGCTGGTTCTGGTAAGAACGGCCGTATCGTAAAAGCTGACATCGATGCATTTGCAAATGGTGGACAAGCAGTAGCAGCAACTGAGGCTCCAGCAGCAGTAGAAGCTACTCCAGCAGCAGCGAAAGAAGAAGCACCAAAAGCACAACCAATCCCAGCTGGTGAATATCCAGAAACTCGTGAGAAAATGAGTGGTATCCGTAAAGCGATTGCTAAAGCAATGGTTAACTCTAAGCATACAGCTCCTCACGTAACATTAATGGATGAAGTAGATGTAACAGAACTTGTTGCTCACCGTAAGAAGTTCAAAGCTGTTGCAGCTGACAAAGGTATTAAATTAACTTACCTTCCATACGTTGTTAAAGCTTTAACATCTGCATTACGTGAATACCCAATGTTAAACACTTCTTTAGATGATGCTTCTCAAGAAGTAGTTCATAAACATTACTTCAACATCGGTATCGCAGCTGATACTGACAAAGGTCTATTAGTACCAGTTGTTAAAGATACAGATCGCAAGTCTATCTTCACTATTTCTAACGAGATCAATGATCTTGCTGGTAAAGCACGTGATGGTCGTTTAGCTCCGGCTGAAATGAAAGGTGCTTCTTGCACAATCACAAACATTGGTTCTGCAGGTGGACAATGGTTCACTCCAGTTATCAATCACCCAGAAGTAGCAATCCTTGGTATCGGCCGTATCGCTGAGAAGCCAGTTGTGAAAAACGGTGAAATCGTTGCAGCTCCAGTATTAGCATTATCTCTAAGCTTTGACCATCGTTTAATTGACGGCGCAACTGCTCAAAAAGCATTAAACCAAATTAAACGTCTATTGAATGACCCACAATTATTAGTAATGGAGGCGTAATAACAATGGTAGTAGGAGATTTCCCAATTGAATTAGATACAGTCGTTGTTGGTGCAGGTCCTGGTGGATACGTTGCGGCAATTCGTGCAGCACAATTAGGTCAAAAGGTAGCAATTATCGAAAAAGCTAACCTTGGTGGCGTATGCTTAAACGTTGGATGTATTCCTTCAAAAGCGTTAATCAATGCAGGTCATCGTTATGAGAATGCAATGCATTCTGATGACATGGGTATCACTGCAGAGAACGTAAAAGTTGACTTTACAAAAGTTCAAGAATGGAAAAACGGCGTAGTTAAGAAATTAACTGGCGGTGTTGAAGGCCTTCTTAAAGGTAACAAAGTTGAAATCATTCGCGGTGAAGCTTACTTCGTAGATGCTAATACATTACGCGTAATGACTGAAGATGCAGCACAAACGTATACGTTTAAAAATGCTGTTCTTGCAACTGGTTCTACACCAATCGAAATTCCAGGATTCAAATACTCTAAACGTGTTATCAACTCTACAGGTGCTTTAAGCTTACCTGAAATTCCTAAAAAACTTGTTGTAATCGGCGGCGGTTACATCGGTATGGAATTAGGAACTGCATATGCTAACTTCGGTACAGAAGTTACTGTAGTAGAAGCTGGCGACGAAATCTTAGCTGGTTTCGAAAAAGCTATGAGCTCTGTTGTTAAACGTGCTCTTCAAAAGAAAGGTAACGTAAATATCCATACAAAAGCTATGGCTAAAGGCGTTGAAGAAACAGAAACTGGCGTAAAAGTTAGCTTTGAAGTTAAAGGTGAAATCCAAACTGTAGAAGCAGATTACGTATTAGTAACTGTAGGTCGTCGTCCAAACACTCAAGAAATTGGTCTTGAGCAAGTTGGAGTTAAAATGACTGACCGCGGCATCATCGAAATCGATGAGCAATGTCGTACAAACGTATCAAACATCTATGCAATCGGTGATATCGTTCCTGGACCACCATTAGCTCACAAAGCTTCTTACGAAGGTAAAGTAGCTGTTGAAGCAATTAGTGGCCATGCATCAGCAATCGATTACATCGGAATTCCTGCAGTATGCTTCACTGATCCTGAATTAGCATCTGTTGGTTACACTAAGAAACAAGCTGAAGAAGCAGGAATGACAGTAGCTGTATCTAAGTTCCCATTCGCTGCTAACGGTCGTGCATTATCATTAAACAGCACTGACGGTTTCCTACAACTTGTAACACGTAAAGAAGATGGTCTTCTTGTAGGTGCTCAAGTTGCAGGTGCAGGCGCTTCTGATATTATCTCTGAGATTGGTTTAGCTATCGAAGCTGGAATGACAGCAGAAGATATCGCTCAAACAATCCACGCTCACCCAACATTAGGTGAGATCACAATGGAAGCAGCTGAAGTTGCTCTTGGAATGCCAATTCACATTGTAAAATAATTTAAGTAATGAAAATAGCCCCTCTCTTATTTAAAGAGAGGGGCTATTTTTATTTTAATAAAAGGGCTTGCAAGGTCTTTATATGTACTTGTCGAATGAATATATAATACTTTAAATGAATCGTTAGAACATATGTTAATTCAAAAGTAGTATATATGCTTTCGTATAATATGTAATTGATTCAAACTTAATCCCATATAGTAATAAAATAGAGCATGTCAAAGGAGAAGGTTCCATGAGAATATTACATGTTATATTTTATCATTTTTTATTATGGAGTGGTTTTTCCGTAGTATTATCATTGTCAAATGGTGATAAGTTGCATTACAAAGTAATGCTATTCTTTGTATTTCTTTATTTAGCATATGTGATCGCATATTTTGTATTGCACATTAGAAAGCAGGCATTATTCCTTACGTGTTCAAATTGCATACTTTTTTTAATTGTATATTCTATTTTTTAAATTAACGTTTATAGAAATACATTGTTCTTCCATTAAATAATTGTAATTCTCCTTCTAATTTCTTCGCTAGAAAACGGCAAAATTCATTTGCTTTTCCTTTATCACCGAATGTTGCATTAGGTGGTAAAGAAATCTGAATAAAAGATTGTTCCTTTTCTATACCAACACCAACATATATGGAGTCATATCGATCGTGAGTAGCTTGTAGTTTTAATGTTGTTGCGGATGTATCTATAATTTCATAAGGAAAAGCGGTATTTGTATAAGCGTAATTAATTTGAACACCAGTTTTGGAAGTAACTGTTTTATAGTACTGAAAAAGTTGTTTTATATCATCTGTTGAAACAGTTTGTTGATTGGATTTAGGTACAAGCGTAATAAAGGCATGTTGCATATAAGTTCCTCCTAACTTAGTAGAATACTATCATTCTACATCCTACTGAATTTTTTGACAATTAAAAGGAGTATTCCTTTTTTTGTTTAATATACTAATGAAAGGTGATGTAGAAAGGTGGAAACCGATGTTTGAAAAATTGTATGATGAGCATGAAAGTGTGAAGGTACGATTTTTGGGGTTTATGACACATGATACTCGTTATGATTTTGGTGTTATTTATACAAATATGTTTTTTGGAAAGCCGCTCATTGTTTGTATGCAAACAGGAAGGTCTACTTTACTTGGAAGAGATGATGTAGAGAATGTGCAACATATACAGGAAGTTTTTAAATTAAGGTCAGAAGAGGAAGCAGCAGAGTTAGCTCAGTTTTTTAAATTTTTAGTCCCATCTACTTCTTTGCATGCGGAATATGAAGAATAATTAATGTAAAACAGTCGTACGTATAAATATGGCTGTTTTTTTATTTGAATATCGCATACTAATTTAAATTAAAAATATTTAATGTGTTATACTAAAAACCTATTGACGTAAAAAGTATAACATATTAAAATAAAGACAGAAAGTTAAGCGGTTACAAAAAGTTTTTGGGATTATAAACTTAGGGGGAAATGAAAAATGGGAACGATCGTATGTCAAGATTGTGAAGGTACAATTGCACACTTCGAGGATGAGAAAGTAACGGTACTTTACGGGAAATGTGGATCTTGCGGATGTGATCACACAGAGCATACAAAAGCCCAATAATTGATAGGAAATGGACAGCTAAAAGTTTTTAGGACCATAAACTTAGGGGGAAATGAAAAATGGGAACAATTGTATGCCAAATATGTGAAGGAACAATCGGTCATTTTGAAGATGAAAAAACGACAGTGCTTTACGGAAAATGTGGTACAAATTGTGAATGTGCTAATAGAGATAAGGCGAAAGCTTAATTATAAATAAGTAGATTATTATTAAAACTCAGGGGGAAATGAAAAATGGGAACAATCGTATGCCAAGTATGTGAAGGAACAATCGGACATTTTGAAGATGAAAAATCAACAGTACTATACGGGAAATGTGGATCTCATTGCGAATGTGACCATAAAGAACATACAAAAGCTTAAATAAGAAAAAGCGCCTACATATACATATGTAGGCGCTTTTTTAATAAATTGTAGTTGTATGACCAACTGTTGCAACGATTGCATCATCTCTAATCGGAATAAACCCTATCGATGTCTGTGGAGTGCTAGGAGAAGCGTAGTGGCTCATAAGACGGCTATCAATACGGGTAATAGTATCGGTCAAGAAAGCTGAAATAAAAGCGTAAGGGACTCGTCGTTCATTTAATGAGTATATAATTTCTTCTTTTGTTTTTACACCTACGCCATGTCCGTAAAAAAAGAAATTTCCTAGATAGATTGCATTTTCTCCTTGCCACTCGATCGTAGCTGGATTCACTTGTGGATTTTTAAAATAAACGAGATCACCTGGAACAAGATCACCACCCGTTTTTGTTATGAGCTTTAAATCTTGATCGTAGTCCCACGTATAAAGTAAAAGGTTTGCAAAGAGACGGTTGAAAGTTTCTTCCTCATATAATGATAGTAAAGCTTTGTAAAAAATAATGATCATAGCGGTGGCACATTCAGTTCCATATAGTTTTCCGTTTTTGAAAATATCTTGTATGGCAATGGAAGGGGGTATGTTTGGTAGTAGCTCGAATCCTCCAAGTGACGTTCTTTTCCAATACTGGGGGTTGCAAAAGGATTGTTGAAATGTGCGAAACTGAAATCCACTTTGAAAAAGTTCTAATGCAGAAGTAATAATATTCACTCGCAAATTTAGATCAAAGCTGAGTTCATCAGATGTTCGGAAGGAATAAATTTCTTGATTTCCTGCCATTATTGATAAAATTTGTTGTTTCTCAGCTGCAAATGGCTCGTATTCATTTGTGATATAAGGATGTACAATAGAACGGCCTATTACAATCATAATCGTATCCCCACCTATACGTTACATTACTTAATATCGTATGAGAAAAGGGAAAAATGGTGAAAGAAAAGCCTATCAACTGATAGGCTTGTATTCTTTAATCACACGTAATGTTTGTAATGTCATATCTTCAGGACCTTGTACAGGTAAACCCGCTTCTAAGTTTTTACGAATATACGCTAAGTTATCTTGTGTAATAATTTCCCCCGGAGTAAAGATTGGAATCCCTGGCGGATAAACCATAACGAAATCAGCTATAATACGACCTGCTGCATTTTCAAACGGAATGACTTCTGTTTCCGAATAAAAAGCATCTCGAGGAGAAAGTGCTAGCACTGGTATTTCTGGAATTTCTACTTGTATTTGAACACCTTTATCGGCTTTATTTCTAAATGTTGCTGCTAAATCTTGTAATGCTGCAATAAGTGTATTTGTCTCACTTTCTGTATCCCCAAAAGTGACAAGACATAGTATGTTGTATAAATCTGAGAGTTCTACTTCAATGTTATATTGCTCTCTAAGCCATACTTCAGCCTGATGGCCTGTAATACCTAAATCTTTTACAGATACAATTATCTTTGTAGGATCATAGTTAAAAGTAGCATCTGTACCTAGCATTTCTTTCCCAGGACAGTAAAGATCCTCAATAGCATTAATAGCATCACGAACTTGTTCCGCTAATTGAATTGTTTGTTCTATGAGTGCTGTTCCTTCTGTAGCAAGACGTTTTCTAGCAACATCTAGGGATGCTAACAAGATGTAAGAAGTTGATGTCGTCGTAAGCATGCTAATAATAGATTGAACATGTTTAACGTTCACAAGGCCTTCCTTCACGTTAAGAATAGAACTTTGCGTTAAAGATCCTCCTAATTTGTGAACACTTGTTGCTGCCATATCTGCACCGGCTTGCATCGCTGACATCGGCAATTCATCGTGAAAATGAATATGAACACCATGAGCCTCATCAACTAGTACAGGGATATCATAAGAATGGGCTAATTGGACAATCTGTTCTAAGTCCGCAGCAAAGCCAAAGTATGTTGGATTAATAACAAGTAAGCCTTTCGCATCTGAATGCTCTTCAAGTGCCTTTTTGACAGAGTGAATTGTGATTCCGTGTGAAATACCAAGTGTTGGATCGATTTCAGGATGCATGAAAATCGGTTTTGCACCTGAGAAAATAATAGCTGACATTACTGATTTATGCACGTTTCGTGGCACTAGGATTTTGTCACCAGGACCGCACACGCTCATCACCATTGTCATTATTGCACCACTTGTACCTTGAATAGAAAAGAAAGTATGATCTGCACCAAATGCAGCGGCTGCTAAATCTTGTGCTTCTTTAATCATACCTTTTGGATGATGTAAATCATCGAGCGGCGCAATATTAATTAAATCAATTGCTAATGCATTATGCCCAATAAATTCGCGAAATGTAGGATCCATGCCCTGTCCTTTTTTGTGACCAGGAATATGGAATTGAATTGGATTTCGCTTACTGTGCTCAACTAAAGCGGTAAACAATGGTGTTTCGTATTGGGACAATCTATACACCCCTTCTTTTTCATAATATTTATTAGAGTTTGTTTTATATAATCTTGTTCTAAAAAAGTTAAGTGCTTTTAGAATGAGACTTGTTTTTCTGCCAATCACAAAAGCATTTTTGAGATGGTAGGTTCACTTTATTTTCTATAAAACAAAAGCATTATATCACCAATAATTATAGATGTATAGAAAAAAATATTTTTACAGTGGGTATGTTAAATAGTTATTTCCAATTAATTTATAGAGGAAGACAATTCCATCACAATGAATAAATAGTGTATAATGCAAAGTGGCTATAGTGAAGAAGAAAAAAATCCCTTTAAGATAGCATATTGAAATAAGAAGAAATGATAAATGAGGTGCGAAATGGAATATCAATATCCGTTAGATTATAATTGGTCAAATGAGGAAATGGTTGTAATTGTGAAGTTTTATGAAGCAATTGAGAAAGCATACGAAAAAGGAATTATAAGAGAAGAATTAATGGGATTATATCGTCGTTTTAAAGAGATTGTTCCATCTAAAGCAGAAGAGAAGAAAATTGATAAAGAGTTTCAAGAAGTAAGTGGATATTCTATATACCGTGCGATTCAAAGGGCGAAAGAAACGGAAGAACAAAAGCTCGTGAAAATGTAAAAATATTTTGAAAAATAAAAACTGAAGTGATATAATGTGATAACAACTAAAAACGGACAATATAAATTGTCCGTTTTCTACTATCGATTACAAAGTGCATATAAAGGAAGGAGTGATTGCATCGTAGATTCAATCTTAGCAAGGAATTGTTCGTTGGTCATTGCTGAAAACTCCTCTGGTGATATATGAATCCCAACTAATAATTCTGCTTTTTTCACAGTAGCTAGACGTTCAATCATCTTTTGTAAGTCTTCTGTTTCAAGTGTTTTATGTAATTTTACACTTGGTTTAGTATGGTCAATGGACCAAACGAAGTCATTTGGAATATTTGTTTTTAAATCATTTAAATGTTCTAAGAAGGCGTGAGCCGTCTCCACTTTTTGTGGACACTCATAGATTAAACCAAAGTATATGAAGGCATGAGTACCCCATAATCCAATTTGGAAATGTGGCAGCATTTTATAACCGCGTTTATTTGTTGAAAAAGCAACCCAAGTATCGTTTGGTGGATTGACTTTGCGGCGTGCATGTTTTGCTACATGATAAAAAAAGTTCTCATCAGTTTGTTTGGATAAATACGTTGCAAACTGTTCCCCTAAAGCTTCAAGCTTAGGATGAATGTTCGTTTTAATTGCACTCATTCGTTCTTCGAGACCATCAACTGTAAAGACCTCAAAATCAGTTGACTTGAATGTTTGTAGTGTCATGATTGTTCCTCCAACTCCTATTTTGCTTTTATTTTAGCATAGCTTGTACTATTCATAAAAAAAACAGCACAAAAAAATTTAAATAAAAAAATATAATTTTGTTGCATAGATGATTTATCCAACATAGTATAGTATAAAATAAAAAATCAGAAAATTGAATCAATTATAGTCCGAGGGCAGACGAATATTGGGAGGAGGCAAATAATATGAGACAGGTGATTAATGCGTTAAAGAGAACAGATGCTGAAAAGAGAATACCGGTGCTACGTTTGGAGCTAGATTATGAATTAGCAACTTTATATGATGCGATGATGGAAAATGATAAACTGAAAAAAGAAGAGTGTGTACAAAAGTTAGAAGTGTTAAGACTTGAAATGATTCGTTTAGAAGCGTAATAATAGTATATGTATAAAAAATTAGTTGGTGCGAACCTTATAAAGGGTTCGTTTTTTCTGTGAACAGTATAGATCGGAGTGTTTAAACATGCAAGAAGTATGGAAAGACATCGATGCACACGCCAAACAGTGGATTCGAGATGCAGGAGAGTTTTTAATGGCATCAATGGAAAAAGCACTTATTATAGAAACGAAATCCAATGCAGCTGATTTAGTAACAAATATGGACCGAGAAATAGAACAGTTTTTAATTGGGAAAATTAAAGAAACATTCCCGAACCATAATATTTTAGGAGAAGAAGGTTATGGAGATGAGGTAACTTCTTCTGATGGGGTTGTTTGGTTAATTGATCCAATTGATGGCACGATGAACTTTGTTCATCAAAAAAGAAATTTCGCAATTTCAATTGGAATTTATGAGAACGGTATCGGAAAGGTTGGACTCATTTATGATCCAGTTCATGATGAATTATACCATGCGGTAAAGGGAGCTGGAGCATTTTGTAATGAAGTACCAATACCTTTATTGGAAAAAGGAACTGTAGAGCAAGGTATTGTAGCTTTAAATGCGATATGGCTTACCGACAATCCAATGCTTAATAGGGAAAGTATGATGGCACTGGTTAAGAAAGCAAGAGGCACGAGATCATATGGCTGTGCAGCGTTAGAGATGGTATACGTTGCAACAGGAAGAATAGATGCATATGTAACGCCGAGATTATCACCATGGGATTTTGGTGGGGGACAGATAATTGTAGAGGAAGTTGGAGGCAAGGTGACAACTTTTTCTGGATCCCCGCTTTCTATCGTAGAGAAGAGCAGCGTATTAGTTGCAAAACCAGGAGTGTATGAAGAGTTGTTACGATTTATAGCGGAGTAACAAAAAAAGTAAGAGGCTGTATAAGCGCTTCTTACTTTTTGACGTTATTTCGATTTACGCATTTTTCTTTTTGTTACAAAACCGTATCCAACTGTAACAAATGTGCCGATAATGCAAATAATAATACCGATGGGACTATTTTCAGCAACCATAATGCCGATACCGATTAAGAAAATAACACCGATAATTGCAGTTAATAAAAAGCGATATTGAATGTGTTCCATTTCTTCACCCTCCAATCTCATTTTACTTTCACAAAAGTAAGAATACAACTATATTTTCATTCTTGATTTTATTTTGATTGCCATTGTATCCCCTTCGCTCTTATAATAGAGAAGGATTAAAAAGACATTAGGAGTTGGACATGTTGAAAAAACGACAAGATTTACGAAATATAGCAATTATTGCCCACGTTGACCATGGTAAAACAACACTTGTTGACCAGTTATTACGTCAAGCGGGGACGTTCCGTGCGAATGAACATATTGAAGAACGCGCAATGGACTCAAACGATCTAGAAAGAGAACGTGGTATTACAATTTTAGCGAAGAATACTGCGATTCACTATGAAGATAAAAGAATTAACATTTTAGATACACCTGGTCACGCTGACTTCGGTGGAGAAGTAGAACGTATCATGAAAATGGTTGATGGTGTTCTACTTGTTGTTGATGCATATGAAGGTTGTATGCCACAAACACGATTTGTTTTAAAGAAAGCTCTTGAGCAAAACTTAACTCCAATCGTTGTTGTAAACAAAATTGACCGTGACTTCGCTCGCCCTGATGAAGTAGTTGATGAAGTAGTTGACTTATTCATCGAACTTGGTGCAAACGAAGATCAATTAGAGTTCCCAGTTGTATTTGCATCAGCAATGAACGGAACAGCAAGCTTAGATTCAAATCCAGCAAATCAAGAAGAGAATATGAAATCATTGTTTGACACAATTATTGAACATATTCCAGCACCAGTTGATAACAGCGAAGAGCCACTTCAATTCCAAGTAGCACTTCTTGATTACAATGACTATGTTGGTCGTATCGGGGTTGGACGCGTATTCCGTGGTACAATGAAAGTAGGACAACAAGTTGCATTAATGAAAGTTGATGGAACTGTAAAACAATTCCGTGTAACGAAATTATTTGGTTACATTGGATTAAAACGTCAAGAAATTGAAGAAGCAAAAGCTGGAGATTTAGTAGCTGTTTCGGGTATGGAAGACATTAACGTAGGTGAAACGGTATGTCCGGTTGAGCATGAAGAGGCTCTACCATTATTACGTATTGATGAGCCAACACTACAAATGACATTCCTTGTAAATAACAGCCCATTTGCAGGTCGTGAAGGTAAATTCATTACATCTCGTAAAATTGAAGAGCGTCTTCGTTCACAATTAGAAACAGATGTAAGTTTACGTGTAGATAATACAGATTCTCCTGATGCGTGGATCGTATCTGGACGCGGGGAATTACATTTATCTATCCTAATTGAAAACATGCGTCGTGAAGGTTATGAACTACAAGTATCTAAGCCTGAAGTAATTATTAAAGAAGTTGATGGCGTAAGATGTGAGCCTGTAGAGCGCGTGCAAATCGATGTACCTGAAGAATACACTGGTTCTATTATGGAATCTATGGGTGCACGTAAAGGTGAAATGTTAGATATGGTGAATAACGGAAACGGTCAAGTTCGCCTTACTTTCATGGTTCCAGCACGTGGTTTAATTGGTTACACAACAGAATTCTTAACATTAACTCGTGGTTACGGTATTTTAAACCATACATTCGATTGCTACCAACCAGTACACGCTGGACAAGTTGGTGGACGTCGCCAAGGTGTTCTAGTTTCACTTGAAACAGGAAAAGCATCACAATACGGTATTATGCAAGTTGAAGACCGTGGTGTAATCTTCGTTGAACCAGGTACAGAAGTATATGCTGGTATGATTGTTGGAGAACATACTCGTGAGAATGACTTAACAGTTAACGTTGTAAAAATGAAACAACAAACTAATATTCGTTCTGCGACGAAAGATCAAACTTCAACAATGAAAAAACCACGCTTAATGACTTTAGAAGAGTCATTAGAGTACTTAAACGATGACGAGTTCTGTGAAGTAACTCCAGAATCAATTCGTCTACGTAAAAAGATTCTTGATAAGAGCGAGCGCGAAAGAGCTGCTAAGAAAAAGAAATCTGTAGAAGCGTAAAATAATAGAACAGCTACCTTTGAGGGGTGGCTGTTTTTTATTGTATTTATTTTTGGAATATTTACTCTTTTTTGTGGACAGTATTTTTTTTGCGGGTTACTCTTGTATTAAGTACATAAATAAAATTTGTTTCTTGTGAGAAAGGGGGATGAATGATGTTAGAAAGAATGTCGTTTTTTGCGAAATTATGTAAAGTTGATGAAAATCCGGAACTAGGGATGTGGTTGCTGTATGGCATCATTATTATATTAAGTGCACTTGTGTATAATTTAGGTTTTGCAAGAAAACTATCAATAATAAAAAATATAGTGATATATATATCGTTAGCGATTGGATGTACAGTTTTAACTTTCTTTGCAGTTTTTTTACCTGTTGGAGAGGGCCTTGTTGTAGCGGCAATTGTACTTGGGATTTATAGGTTGCGTTTACGTCAAGCGAGACAACAAAAAGCAGGGTGAGGGGGCAAATTTTTATGCGTTCAGTACAAGATGCGTTATATAATTGGTTAACAATTAAAACAGTTGCCGAAGCACGTCCAGATGATCGTGCTGCACAAGAAACGTATTTGTTATTTGAAAATATGATATATGAAGAACATAAATTAAAGAATGTGGAAGTTAAAAAGAATGAAGAAATGTATTTGATTACATATGAAATGAATGGAGAAAGAAAATCTGCAAGGTTTCCGTTAGAAGCTATTGATTGTTTTTTGGATCAAATGAATCGTGAACCTGAAAAATATAAATAAGTCCTTATCTATATGATTAAGGACTTATTTACATTTTACCAATCGTCTTCGACTTTTTTATCACGGTATAATCGGAAATTACCACTTGCATGACGTTCCATCGTACGTTCTGCAATTCGTTCCGAACATTCCATGCACATATATGTATGAATAGGGCGGTTACGTAGTTTTTTTGCCATAGGATTTTCATCATCTAACATATCTTTTTTATCACAAATCATACACTTGACTCTCATTTCGTCACCTCAATACGAATTCTATCAGTATAAGTATATCATGGAAGTGTAATATTTTTGAATAATAGCGGGAAAAAATAATATTTTCGCAATTCGAAAAATAAGTTATGATAAGGATATAGTAAGTATATTTGGAGGTGGAAATATGGCGAATGTAGTAGATCCTACATTAACAGATGATTTAGTACAAACGTTACGTAAAGAATGTATTGTTATGGTAGCAACAACAGACTTCGAAAAACAAGTTCCTAACGTAAGTGCTATTTCTTGGGTGTATGCAGTGAGTAAAACTAGTATTCGATTTGCAGTAGATCAACGTTCACGTATTGTGGAAAATATACGGCATAGTACTGGGCTAGTATTGACTATAATGGCGAATGAATCCGTATTTTCCATAAGTGGTGCAGGTGAAATTTTGACTGATAGAATGGAAGGCATTCCTCTAAAATTAACTGTAATAGAAGTAAATGTACAAGAAGTACGTGATGTTATGTTTTATGGAGCGAAGCTTGCAACTGAGCCAACCTATGAAAAAACATATGATATTCGCGCAGCGAAAAAGCTGGATAGCCAAGTGTTAGTAGGAATAAAAGAATTATAAATGTGATAAATAAGAAAATAAGTTATTAACTTTTGTAATCAGTTATTGTGATTTTATGTTAATAATTATAATTAAAAGTAATATATTGAATAGAAATGAATAAAAAATAAATAAAAGGTTTCATGGTTATGAATTTCGATTCTACCTCGTTTATACGGTACATATAATTATAACAATGGTTCGTCCATATTTTATGGATGAAACCCTTGTTCTACAAATTTAAAAGTGGAGTCAGGGGGTAACAGGTTGGATAAAATTTATGTGTTAGATACGAATGTACTTTTGCAGGATCCTTTATCTATTTTTTCATTTGAAACAAATGAAGTAGTGATTCCAGCAGTTGTATTAGAAGAGGTTGATTCGAAAAAACGTTATATGGATGAAGTAGGACGAAACGCTCGTTATGTATCTAAGTTAATAGACAAATTTCGTGAAATAGGAAAGCTGCATGAAAGTATTCCGTTAGAAAACGGCGGTACATTTCGTATTGAATTAAATCATCGTTCATTTGTTCAACTACAAGATATTTTTGTAGAAAAAACAAATGATAATCGAATTTTAGCTGTAGCAAAAAATCTATCTTTAGAAGAACAAGAAAAAGAGGACGGGAAGTCTGTTATTTTAGTAAGTAAAGACGTGCTCGTAAGGGTAAAAGCTGATGCAATTGGTTTGAAGGCGGAAGATTATTTAAGTGATCGTGTAATTGAAGTAGATAATATATATTCAGGATTTTTAGAAGGGTATATATCAAAAGAGCAATTAGATTATTTTTATGAAAAAGGTGAATTGCCTTTATCCGAAATTGCAAATCACCCTTTTTATCCAAATCAGTTTGTAGTAATGAAAGATGCATTAGGGGGATCTAGTTCAGCACTTGGCATTGTGGATCATTTAGGTAAGAAGGTAAAGAAACTTATTTTTCACAATGAACAAGTATGGGGGATACGACCACGAAATGTGCAGCAAATTATGGGGTTAGAATTGTTGCTTCGTGAAGATATTCCGCTAGTAACGTTAACGGGGAAAGCTGGTACAGGAAAAACATTACTCGCGTTGGCTTCAGGACTCATGCAAACGGAAGATTTAGGACTATATAAAAAACTACTCGTTGCAAGGCCAATTGTTCCAGTCGGAAAAGATATCGGTTATTTACCAGGAGAAAAAGAAGAAAAGTTAAGACCATGGATGCAACCGATTTTTGATAATCTAGAGTACTTATTTAATACGAAAAAGCCAGGAGAGTTAGATGCTATTTTAGCTGGAATGGGTTCGATTGAAGTAGAGGCCCTTACCTATATACGTGGGAGAAGTATTCCAGATCAGTTCATTATAATTGATGAAGCACAAAATTTAACGAAGCATGAAGTGAAAACGATATTAACAAGGGTAGGAGAAAAAAGTAAAATTGTATTAATGGGAGATCCTCAGCAAATTGATCACCCGTATTTGGATGAATATAATAATGGTTTAACATATGTTGTAGAGAAGTTTAAAGAGCAACGTATTAGTGGTCATGTAAAGTTTGTTAAAGGGGAGCGGTCTAATTTAGCTCAACTTGCAGCGGATTTATTATAAAAGGAGTGAGCTGAGGCTCACTCCTTTTTCTTCCAAGTATACACTTTAAATAATTGTGAATTTACGGATGTTACGGATTGGATTTTGTCTATTAGATCCATCATTGTAATATAGATGAACAGGTCCATCCTCTTTTAATGGCTTTCCTTCTTTTGAAAAACCAAGAATAGCATTTTCTACAGTTTCTAATGGAAGTATTATTGTTTGATCTACTGTTTCAATTTCGACTTGCGTAGCGCCATCTGAAATTTCGGCGTTAGCAAGAAATGGATGAAATGGTATACCGAACGTTCCAGTAATTAGTTGTTCTTTTTTATATTTCTTTACACTTTGTTGTATCGGTGGAAACGCAGCACCATCACGGATTTCGCGATCCCAATGCTCTGAAGTGTTTTTTAAATAAGCTTCTAGTTCTGAAGTGTTTTCTCTTGTTTCATCAAAGTAAGTTGTCAAATCTACTTTTCGATCATCAAAGATCCAAACAGTTGGATCGATAGTGATTGGAAAACGAACTTTTCCATTAATAAATAAAATTTCGCTCATTGTTGTTCCCCCATTTGTGTTATACTCCCACTTTTCAGTATAATAGCATTAGACACGGTTGTCACAAAAAATGTTTCTATTGCAATTTACTAAAACTATCGCTAATATTAATAGATAGGAGAGAGTAGGACGGAAACGGAGGGAATCAATTTGGCGTCTGAGACAGTATCAAATCATCAGGAAAAGGCACTAGCCCTTCTACAAGCGGATGCGGAGAAGATTTTAAGACTTATTAAGGTGCAAATGGACAATCTTACAATGCCGCAATGTCCATTATATGAAGAAGTGTTAGACACACAAATGTTTGGACTATCCCGCGAGGTCGATTTTGCAGTTCGCCTTGGTCTTATTGCAGAAGAACAAGGGAAAGCAATGTTAGGAGAGCTTGAACGTGAGTTATCTGCACTTCATGAAGCATTTACGAACAAACAACAATAACGGGTTCAAATAGGGGGGCTCAAACTGAAATAGTTTGGGCTTTTTATTTGTATAATAAAGCAGGAAGAATCAATGTACATATGGAATACAACAATAATTAAATTGAAACAGAAAGAGGAAATGAAATGAAAAGAGTATGGAAATCAATGGATTATTCATTATTACTTCCTCTTGTTATCTTATGTGTGTTGGGAGTTATAATGGTATATAGTTCTAGTTCCATTGTCGCGATTTCGTCGAAATATAACTGGCCAGCAGATCACTTTTTTAAAAAACAATTAGTTGCTCTTGCTATTGGAACAGTAATACTAGTGATTGTCGCTGTAATTCCTTACAAATTTTGGAAGAAAAAAATAATTCTTACAGCGATGGGGTTAGGGAGTCTGGGCTTACTAACAGCAGCTTTTCTTTTCGGTAAGGTAATCAATGGTGCAAAAGGATGGATATTAGGTATACAACCAGCTGAGTTTGTAAAAATAGCAGTTATTATTACGCTAGCAAGTTTTTTTGCTAAGAAACAAGAGAGGCAAACCCCTTTTTTTCAAGGGATAATACCTCCTATATTTGTTGTCGGTGGATCGATGGTATTAATTTTATTACAAAATGACTTAGGGACTGACATATTAATAGGTGGAACAGTGTTAATTATGTTCTTCTGTTCAGGAGTTAATGTTAACTTGTGGATTAAAAGATTTTTATTAACATCTGTCGTGTGGGTTCCGGCGTTGTATTTTATCGGAAACTATAAATTAAGTCTATACCAAAAAGCTCGATTTTCAGTTTTTCTTGATCCATTTAGCGATCCGCAAAAAGATGGATTTCAATTAATAAATTCATTTATTGGAATTGCCTCAGGTGGGTTAAATGGTAGAGGACTAGGAAATAGTATACAAAAGTATGGCTACTTACCAGAGCCGCAAACGGATTTTATTATGGCGATTATATCTGAAGAACTAGGTTTTATAGGTGTAGCTATCATTTTAATCTGTTTACTACTTATTATCATTCGTTCGTTTAGAGTAGCACAGAAGTGTAAAGATCCATTTGGAAGTTTAATTGCAATCGGAATTGCAAGTTTAATTGGGATACAAACTTTTGTTAATGTTGGTGGTATGTCTGGATTAATACCACTTACAGGAGTACCTTTACCGTTTATTAGTTATGGTGGTAGTTCTTTATTGGCTAATTTAATTGCGATGGGTATATTATTAAATGTTGCTAGTCATGTAAAACGACAAGAGAAACAACAAAATGAGATAATGAAAGAAAGAGAGCAAGATGGACCGCGTCTTGTTGTAGTAAAATAAAAAACACATTGTGCTTTAGAGCGCGATGTGTTTTTTTATGTGCAAGAAACATTAAATAGGATGCATTAATTGGTATATACACTAAAAAATATATCACATTAAATTAAATGTGATATACAATTAAGTTGTTAGAAAAGGAAGAGGTATGCTATACTATTTTTGTGAAACAAATTGATCAGAAAACTTATCATTTGTTAAAAAATAAGGTATGATGGATAAAAATAAAGTGAAGCTTTCTAAGTATAATATAATGTAGAAAGTGAAGAACTTCACGCTCTTTAGGGTGTGTATATATTTTATCTCTAGAGTGGTAGGAAAGTAGAGGGGGAAAATCATGACAAAGCTGCAACGTATTCAAAAAGTATTGGTAGCTAACCGTGGAGAGATTGCAATTCGTGTGTTTCGAGCTTGTTCGGAACTTGGATTAAAAACAGTTGCAATCTATTCTAAAGAGGATAGTGGTTCTTATCATCGTTATAAAGCCGATGAGTCCTATTTAGTTGGGGAAGGGAAAAAGCCAATTGATGCTTATCTAGATATTGAGGGCATTATTGAGATTGCGAAAAGTAATCATGTAGATGCAATCCACCCTGGATATGGTTTCTTGTCAGAAAATATTCAATTCGCGAAACGTTGTGAAGAAGAAGGGATTATCTTTATTGGTCCAAAGAGTAAGCATTTAGATATGTTTGGAGATAAAGTGAAAGCAAGAACACAAGCGCAGCTAGCACAAATTCCAGTTATTCCTGGTAGTGATGGGCCGGTAAATTCAGTAGAAGAAGTTGGAGAATTTGCTGAAAAGTATGATTACCCGATTATTATCAAAGCTTCCCTTGGCGGTGGCGGTCGTGGTATGCGTATTGTACGTAGTAGTGAAGAATTAAGAGAATCGTATAATCGAGCGAAGTCAGAAGCGAAAGCAGCCTTTGGTAATGATGAAGTATACGTTGAAAAATTCGTTGAAAAACCTAAACATATAGAAGTTCAAATTTTAGCAGATGAAGAGGGCAATGTTGTTCATTTATACGAGCGTGACTGTTCTGTACAACGTCGTCACCAAAAAGTGGTAGAAATCGCACCTAGTGTGTCGCTTTCAGATGATTTGCGTCAGCGTATTTGTGATGCTGCTGTGAAATTAACGAAAAATGTAAATTATTTAAACGCAGGAACAGTAGAATTTCTTGTAAAAGGTGATGAGTTTTACTTTATTGAAGTAAATCCGCGTGTTCAAGTTGAACATACAATTACAGAAATGATCACAGGGGTAGATATCGTTCAATCGCAAATTTTAATAGCTGATGGACATGCATTACATAGTAAAATGGTAGGTGTTCCGAAGCAAGAGGAAGTAGTTGTTCATGGATTTGCGATCCAATCTCGTGTAACGACTGAGGACCCACTAAATAATTTCATGCCGGATACAGGGAAAATTATGGCATACCGATCAGGCGGTGGTTTCGGTGTTCGTCTTGATACAGGTAATAGTTTCCAAGGTGCTGTTATTACATCGTACTATGATTCTTTACTCGTAAAAGTTACAACATGGGCACTTACTTTTGAACAAGCTGCTGCGAAAATGGAACGTAACTTAAAAGAATTCCGTATTCGTGGTATTAAAACAAATATTCCATTCCTAGAGAATGTAGTAAAACATAAAAACTTCTTATCAGGAGAATATGACACTTCATTTATTGATGCGTCACCTGAACTATTCCTGTTCCCGAAACGTAAAGACCGCGGAACAAAAATGTTAAATTACATTGGGTCAGTAACAGTAAATGGCTTCCCAGGAGTAGGGAAAAAAGAGAAACCAATTTTCCCGGATGCTCGTATACCGAATGTATTACACTCAGAGCCGGTTCAAAATGGAACGAAACAAATTTTGGATGAGCGTGGAGCGGACGGATTAGTAAAATGGGTACAAGATCAAAAGCGTGTACTTTTAACGGATACAACATTCCGTGATGCGCATCAGTCATTACTGGCGACGCGTATTCGTACAAAAGATTTACATCAAATTGCAGAGCCGACAGCGAGAATGTTACCGAACCTATTCTCAGCGGAAATGTGGGGTGGTGCAACGTTTGATGTTGCATATCGTTTCTTAAAGGAAGATCCATGGGAACGATTACTAGATCTTCGTGAAAAAATGCCAAACGTTTTATTCCAAATGTTACTTCGTTCTTCAAACGCAGTTGGTTACAAAAACTATCCGGATAATTTAATTCAAAAATTTGTGGAATGTTCTGCTCAAGCAGGAATTGATGTGTTCCGTATTTTTGATAGCTTAAACTGGGTAGAAGGTATGAGAGTTGCGATTGATGCTGTACGAGACACTGGTAAAATTGCAGAAGCAACAATGTGCTACACAGGAGATATTCATGATCCGTTACGTAGTAAATATGATTTAAATTACTATAAAAACTTAGCAAAAGAGTTAGAAGCATCAGGAGCACATATATTAGGAATTAAAGATATGGCAGGCTTATTAAAACCTAATGCGGCATATGATTTAGTTTCTGCATTAAAAGAGACGGTATCGATTCCGATTCACTTGCATACACACGATACGAGTGGAAATGGTATATTAACGTATACAAAGGCAATTGAAGCAGGTGTTGACATTGTCGATGTAGCAGTAAGTTCTATGGCTGGTCAAACGTCACAACCAAGTGCGAACACGCTATACTATGCATTAGGTGGAAACGAAAGACAGCCAGACGTTAATATAGATTCATTAGAAAAACTATCTCATTATTGGGAAGATGTACGTAAATACTACGCACCGTTTGAAAGTGGTATGAATGCACCTCATACAGAGGTATATATGCACGAAATGCCAGGCGGACAGTATAGTAATCTACAACAACAAGCGAAAGCGGTTGGTTTAGGAGATCGCTTCGATGAAGTGAAAGTAATGTACCGCCGTGTGAATGACATGTTTGGCGATATTGTTAAAGTAACACCATCATCTAAAGTTGTCGGTGATATGGCATTATTTATGGTTCAAAATCACTTAACAGAACAAGATGTTTTAGAGCGTGGGCATTCTATGGACTTCCCAGGGTCTGTTGTTGAAATGTTCTCAGGAGATTTAGGACAACCGTATGGTGGTTTCCCGAAAAAGTTACAAGAAATTATTTTAAAAGGGAAAGAGCCATTAACAGTAAGACCGGGTGAATTATTAGAGCCAGTAGATTTCGACGCGTTAAAAGAAGAGCTATTCCATAAGCTTGGACGCGAAGTGACGATTTTTGATGTTGTTGCATATGCATTATATCCAAAAGTATTTATGGATTACGAAAAAGTTGCTGAGCTTTATGGAAGTGTGTCTGTGCTTGATACACCGACATTCTTCTATGGTATGAGACTTGGTGAAGAAATCAATGTGGAAATCGAACAAGGTAAAACATTGATGGTTAAACTAGTATCAATCGGAGAGCCTCAGTCAGATGGAAACCGTATTCTTTACTTGGAGTTTAACGGTCAACCACGTGAGATTGTTGTGAAAGACGAAAGTGTGAAAGCAACAGTGGCACAACGTGTGAAAGGAAACCGTGAAAATCCAAACCACATTAGTGCAACAATGCCAGGAACGGTTATTAAAGTAGTTGTAAAAGAAGGCGATGAAGTGAAAAAAGGCGATTCTATGGCAATTACAGAAGCGATGAAAATGGAAACGACAGTTCAAGCGCCGTTCAATGGTAAAGTGAAAAAAGTATATGTTAACGATGGAGATGCAATTCAAACGGGTGACTTACTGATTGAATTAGATGACTAAAAAAGAAAAAGAGCTGTGTAAATGAGGCCACTGAAAAAGTGGTTACTTTGAGAAAATAACACGCATTTTATCAATATGTTGAAATTAAAAAGGACCCCATCACCTTTATATAGTAGGTGGTAGGATCCTTTTTCTTATGAAGTGGAGTTTTTCAGTGCCTTCGTGTAAATGCAGCTCTTTTTCTTTATCCCGCTATTCGCCGGGCAGTAAGACACCCGCCTCAAAATTCAGCGAAAACAAAGAAGTTAGATGGGGGATCAACTGCCCATAAAAGCCTGATTGGTGCGGGCTAATAATCAGTGGGGGATGAAGACCCCCACTGATTAAAGTTTCACTTTATTGCAAAAAATACCTTGCCAATTCGGCAAGGTATTTTAATTTAAATTTATTTTGTTTGTTTAGAAGTTGATTCAGCTTCTTTTGCATTCACTTTACTTCGTGTACCTAACATAACTAAATAGCATAGTACAGCAAATAAGCAAGAAATGAATAGTGAATGTAATAATGCCATTACTAAATTAGCATTTGTAAATACGACTAAAATTCCTACGATAGCTTGAAGTGTAACAAGGATAAATGAAATGATCCATCCCCAGTATACGACAGGCTGCTGCTTGTAATGGCGAATAGCGAGAATCATCGCGTATAGTATCCAAGCGAAAATTAACATCGCTGCAACTCTATGTCCCATTTGAACCCATTCATGTAGTTGAGTTGGCATAGGTCTATTTTTGCTACATAAAGGAAAGTCTGGACAGGCTAAGCTAGCTCGTTCGTGACGTACTAAAGCACCTGTGTAGACGACAATATAACTGTAAATTGTTACACCATAAATATGAAATTTCATTTTTTTGTCCATAATAAGTGAACGTGCATCAAATTTCTGATCAATTTCAAAGATAAGACACGTTAATAAAATGACAGAAGCAAATGAAATTAAGGAAATACCGAAATGGATAGCAAGTACAGCTGGCATTTGTCCCCAAACAACTGCTGCCGCTCCCATTAATGCTTGCGCAATTAAAAATACGAAGGATAAAATTGCTAACGTTTTTGTTTCGCGCACATGTTTATAATATTTCCAGGACAAAATACAAAGAAGAGTGACAAGAATTCCTGCTGATCCTGATGTAAGGCGGTGACTTAGTTCAATAATAGTTTCCATTGATAAATTAGATGGAACAAATTCACCGTTACAAAGTGGCCATGATTTACCGCACCCTTGGCCAGAACCTGTTTTTGTAACTAAGGCGCCTCCTAGTAAAACTATTAATAAATCAAGACTCGTAATGACTGCTAACCATTTAATAAAGCGTTGCAATCTATTTCACCATCTTTCTGCTATGAAGTTATTGCGAAATATTTTCATTCCATTATGTATAGAATAAAAAGCGCTAGTTCCTATGATATATAAAAAATAATAAAATAGCAAAGAAATGGCGGGGGCAGACAGGGGAGAGAAAATGGGTGTGGAAATAGGATATATAAGGGAATTTTTAGGTGAAAAACAGGCTATTTTGAAAAGATATGGGGAGAATACGTGTTAAATATGACAAAAAAGTTTATTATAGAAGGTAACATCATGTTATGATAAGGACAAGTAAGAATTAAGTTTTTATATTCGACACAAAAAGTTCATGTTTTCTTCACAAAATGTTCGGGAAATATGATTTAATATATTGGAGTATGGGCGTAGATTAGTAGTAGAATGGATTAACAATATTTCTACTGTAATAATATTGCTATATAGAAGCGAAATATTTCATTCGAAATAGGCGCAAAAAGAAAGATGAAAGTTTTAAGAGGGGGTTAAAGTGATGAGCCATGCAACAAGTGAGCTGCATGATGAGTCAGCTGTTACAAGTGTACCGGAAACAACTCGGCTACAAGATTTATCAGCGCTCGTTAAAATGGGGATTGTAAACTCAAATACACTTACTGTATTTACAGGATTTTGGTTGGCATTACATTTTAATGGATTAAGTGTGATGGACAATCTGGATAAGTTATTCTTTACAATCGTTGGTTCTGGATTAATTATGGCAGGGGTATGTTGTTTAAATAACTACATTGATCGAGATATCGACCCGTTAATGGAAAGAACAAAAACCCGTCCAACAGTTACTGGGAAGTATAAACCGGGATTTGCACTTACATTTGGACTAGTTATATTACTTCTTGGATTTGTATTTTTATTATTAACAACACCAATGGCAGTATTAATGGGATTTATTGGTGCTTTCACATATGTTGTCTTATATACGTTATGGACAAAGAGAAAGTATACACTAAATACTGTTGTAGGTAGTATATCTGGAGCAGTTCCACCTTTAATTGGATGGGCAGCAATCGATCCATCTTTAGGCCATCCAATTGCTTGGATGTTATTTTTAATTATGTTTATTTGGCAAATCCCACATTTCCTCGCATTAGCGATGAAACGTGTTGATGAATATCGAAATGCAGGAATTCCAATGCTTCCTGTAGTTCATGGATTTGAAATTACGAAACGCCAAATTATGATTTGGACAGTATGTTTATTACCACTACCATTTTATATGAGTGGACTAGGGATAACATTTATGGTAATTGCAACATTGTTAAACATCGGATGGATCGTTTTAGGATTTTATGGCTTCCGTAAGCAAGATGACATCAAATGGTCCGTACAAATGTTTGTTTATTCCCTAAATTATTTAACAATCTTATTTGTATCAATGATTGTAGTTACATTCTTCTAAGACAACGACATAATTGGATTTCTTTACGTTGAGATTTACTTTACTTAACTATAAAGTACAATCTAATTCACAAGGAAAGTGGGGGTTGTTTGTATGAAGAAACAGTGGCGACTGCTTTCGTTCGTTTCACTGCTGGCTTTACTGTTAGGGGGATGCGGTAAAGCCTTTCAATCTACTTTAATTCCGCAAGGAGAAGTAGCAAAAATGCAATATGATTTGCTCTTACTAGCAACTGCGATTATGGTAGGAGTAGTACTAGTAGTTACTATTATTTTCTTATATGTAATTGTGCGTTTCCGACAAAAGAAAGGTCAGGAAGATTATATTCCAGAGCAAGTTGAAGGGAATCACAAACTAGAAATTATTTGGACAGTTATTCCGATTATTCTTTTGTTAATCTTAGCTGTTCCGACGGTTACATATACATTCAAACTTGCTGATGTAAGTGCGATGGAGAAAAAGAATATTGATAAAGATACTATCGTTGTTGATGTAACAGCGAATCTTTATTGGTGGGAATTTTCTTATAAATCAGAAAAAATAGTAACTTCTCAAGATTTAGTCATCCCCACAGGTAAGAAAGTGTATTTGAATTTGAAGGGTGCCGATATTAAACATGCGTTTTGGGTTCCATCTTTAGCTGGGAAAATGGATACAAATACAGACAATGTGAACAAAATGTGGTTAAAGGCAGATAAATCGGGCACTTATAATGGTTTTTGTACAGAATTTTGCGGCCCATCACATTCTTTAATGCAATTCAAAGTGAAAGCTTTAGATGAAAGCGAGTACAAAAAGTGGCTTGCTGATATGAAGAAGATTGATGGGAAGAAAGAAGTAGCCTCAACAAAGGCGCAAGAGGGCCAAGAAATATTTAATAAAAGCTGTATTGGTTGTCACGCAGTTGGATCTAATGATAGTAGACCACCTTCCGCTCGTATCGCACCAAACTTAGCAAACTTTGCGGATCGCGATATGGTTGCCGGTATTGCCGAAAACAATGAAGAAAACTTAAAAAAATGGCTGAAAGATCCTGAAAATATGAAACCAGGAAATAAAATGACTGGTAAATATGGCAACTTAACGGATGATCAAGTTGATGCATTAAATGCATACTTACAAACGTTAAAAGTTGAAAAGTAAAGAGGGATTATTCGCGAAGGGGAGGTTGAAAACGTGAGTTCTGTAGCAAAAAAACAGGGGATGGGTGCTGTCATATGGGATTATTTAACGACAGTAGACCATAAAAAGATTGCCATTCTCTATTTAATTGCAGGTGGATTGTTTTTTATAATAGGCGGAATAGAAGCTCTATTTATTCGCCTTCAATTAGCGATTCCTAACAACGCTTTTCTTGTTGGGGATGCTTATAATCAAGTATTAACGATGCACGGTACAACAATGATTTTCCTCGCAGCTATGCCACTCGTGTTTGCATTTATGAACGCCGCTGTACCACTTCAAATTGGTGCACGTGATGTAGCGTTCCCGTTTTTGAATTCACTCGGATTTTGGTTATTTTTCTTTGGTGGAGTATTTTTAAATTTAAGTTGGTTTTTAGGTGGAGCACCTGATGCAGGCTGGACATCTTATGCATCTTTAGCTTTAGCCTCTAAAGGCCATGGTGTTGATTTTTATGTACTCGGCTTGCAAATCTCCGGTATTGGTACATTAATTGGAGGTATTAACTTCCTTGTAACCATTATTAATATGCGTGCGCCAGGAATGACGTATATGCGTATGCCGATGTTTACATGGACGACATTTGTAACATCTTCTCTAATATTATTCGCTTTTCCGCCGTTAACTGTAGGATTAGGACTTTTAATGTTAGATCGTTTATTTGGAACAAGTTTCTTTAATCCAGCATTGGGCGGGAATACGATTATATGGGAGCATTTATTCTGGATTTTCGGTCATCCAGAAGTATACATTCTTATACTCCCAGCTTTCGGAATATTCTCAGAAATCTTCGCGACATTTTCGAAAAAACGATTATTTGGTTATTCGTCGATGGTGTTCGCGACAGTATTAATTGGATTCTTAGGATTTATGGTATGGGCGCATCATATGTTTACTGTTGGACTTGGTCCAGTTGCAAATGCTATTTTCTCAGTTGCAACAATGGCGATTGCAGTACCGACCGGTATTAAAATATTCAACTGGCTCTTTACGATGTGGGGAGGAAGTATTCGTTTTACGACACCGATGATGTGGGCAGTAGCTTTCATTCCATCATTCGTAATGGGTGGAGTTACAGGTGTTATGCTAGCATCTGCACCAGCGGATTATCAATTTCATGATAACTATTTCGTAGTAGCTCACTTTCATTATGTAATTGTCGGCGGTGTTGTATTTGGTTTACTTGCAGGAGCTCATTATTATTGGCCACTGATGTTTAATAAAGTATTGAATGAAACGTTAGGAAAGATAACATTTTGGCTATTCTTTATCGGTTTCCATTTAACGTTCTTCATACAGCATTTCCTTGGTTTAATTGGTATGCCACGTCGTTACTACACATATCTTGAAGGCCAAGGGTTGGAAATGGGGAATATGATTAGTTCTATTGGAGCGGTATTTATGGCTCTTGGAACGATTGTTCTTCTATTCAATGTAATTAAAACGACAGTTTCAAAAGAAAAGGCTGGTCGTGATCCATGGGATGCACGTACATTAGAATGGACAATGCCAGCACCAACACCAGAATATAACTTTAAACAATTACCATTTGTTCGCGGGTTAGATCCGTTTTGGATTGAAAAACGTGAAGGGAATAAAGAGATGACAGCGGCGGAACCAGTTGGTGATATTCATATGCCAAATCCATCATTTTCACCATTTATCATTTCTTTAGGATTGTTTATAGCGGCATTCGGTGCAATGTATATGCAGGGTGGAAAAGATAAGTTTTGGTTATTAGTAGCAATTATCGGTTTAATCATTACATTTGGCACAATGTTCCTACGTTCAGTAATTGATGATCATGGATATCATATTCATAAGGAAGATTTAGAAGATAAGGGGGGCAAGGCATAATGCATGTAGATGAAAAATTAACGAATGAAACATTTCCAGCAGAGCCTGAAAAAGCAACCCTTGAGGGGAAAAATAAGTTTGTCGGTTTTTGGTTATTTCTTGGAGGCGAAACAGTATTGTTCGCTTCCTTATTTGGCACATATTTGGCGTTAAAGAATTCTACAAATGGTGGACCAACATCTCAAGAGATGTTCCAAATGCCACTCGTTTTCATTATGACGATGCTTTTATTAACGAGTAGTTTAACGAGCGTTTATGCGATGTATCATATGAAAAACTTTAACTTTAAAAAAATGCAACTTTGGCTACTAGTAACAGTGTTGCTAGGTTTAGGGTTTTTAGCATTTGAGATATATGAGTTTTATCATTATACGCATGAATTTAAGCATACTATGAGAAGTAGTGCATTTGGTTCCGCGTTTTATGCTCTTGTTGGTACACATGGTCTCCACGTATTGTTTGGATTATGTTGGATTTTAACATTAATCTTTAGAAATGCGAAGAGAGGTCTAAATTTATACAATGCACCGAAGTTTTATGTTGCATCGATTTATTGGCACTTTATTGACGTAGTTTGGGTGTTTATTTTCACTGTAGTATATTTGATGGGAATGGTGGGATAAACAATGGCGATAAAGCAAACGAATAATCCTAAAGTTGATCTTGTTTATCGGAAGAGAAAAAGTGCGGAGGAAATGAAGCATCAAGTTATTACATTTGCATTAATGATTTTTTTAACATTAGTTGCATTTGCAGCAGTCGCATATCCGAAAACTTTTAGTCCGACTTTCTCAGTACCATTTATTTTACTATTAGCAGTGGTACAAGTAATTTTTCAATTGTATTATTTTATGCATATGAGTCATAAAGGACATGAAGCGGCAAGTTTCTTTCTTTATTCTGGTCTGTTGATCGGGTTAATTACAATTTTAGCTTTTATGACAATTGTGTGGATTTGAAAAGTGAAGAATAAGGGAGCTTGTGTCGTCACAGCTCCCTCTTCATGTTATGTGAAAGGATAACCTTAAGAAGGTAGGTGTGACAATGAGTAACTTGTGGATATTTGGTTTTCAAGCTCTATGGAGTCCAATCTTTTTATTATTTATGCTTTCGATCCTTATCGGGTACTTTTTAATTATTGGGCCATATAGAATGCGATTTGAAAATGCGAGGAAGGTAAGTAAGAAGCAAATTTTTTATTTTACGACCGGGATTGTTCTTTTGTATTTTGTAAAGGGAGGGCCTATTGATTTAATTGGTCATATTATATTTAGTGCACATATGTTTGAAATGGCAGTTATGTATATTGCAGTTCCACCGTTACTGTTGCTTGGTATACCAGATTGGTTATATCGTTATATTACTTCTTTTAAGTTCGTTCAAATTATATTAAAGATATTTGCTAAACCACTTATTGCATTGTTTGTATTTAATGGCCTGTTTTCTTTTTATCATTTACCAGTTGTTTTTGATACAGTAAAACAAAGTCAAATTGCTCATCCTATTTGTCTCGCTATATTGTTCTTTACGGCAATCATGATGTGGTGGCCGATGCTAAATCCATTACCAGAATATCAAACATTAAGTGATATAAAGAAACTTGGTTATATGTTTGCTAACGGTATATTATTAACGCCAGCTTGTGCGTTAATCATTTTTGCAACTGCACCGTTATTTGCAACGTATACGGATCCGGCTGCTTGGATGAAGGCGATGGAACTTTGTGTACCCGCAGGAACTTTATCAGATTTAAATATAACGGGACCAGAATTTTTACACTGGATGCCAGTCGTACAAGACCAACAAACAGGTGGCATCATTATGAAAATTGTCCAGGAAATAGTGTATGGCACAATTATAGGCTATGTATTCTTTCGATGGGCGCGTCGAGAGCGTGAAAAGGATAAAGAGCAGTTGCAACAATTGCCGCCGTATTTACAGACTAAGTAAAAAAGTGTATGGGTTTTCATACACTTTTTTAGTTTTAGTAAACTGTAAAAAGATTGAATTTTCAATTTATTTATGTTAAGTTAGTGTAGGCATGTACTAAAAGTGGATATAAGATTTACTACTAGCTTTAATACGTAATGATTCCATGTGTAGTGCAAGTTTTTTAGAGAGTTACAAATTTATATTGTTATCTTTAATAAACAAGAACTATTTTAAGGGGGAATTTAAATGGGTAGTAGTGGAAGTATGGTAAAGCCAATTAGTGGTTTTTTAACAGCATTAATACAATATCCAGTACCAGTAGTAGAGTCACGTGCAGACATTGATAAACAAATTAAACAGATCATAAAAACAATTCATTCAACTAAATCAGGGTATCCTGGATTGGAATTGATAGTATTTCCAGAATATAGTACACAAGGGCTTAATACAAAAAAATGGACTACAGAAGAGTTTTTATGTACAGTTCCTGGGCCGGAAACAGACTTGTTTGCTGAGGCATGTAAAGAGTCTGAGGTATATGGTGTTTTTTCTATAATGGAAAGAAACCCTGATGGTGGAGAACCGTATAATACAGCAATAATTATTGATCCACAAGGTGAAATGATTTTGAAGTATCGTAAGCTAAATCCTTGGGTGCCAGTCGAACCTTGGAAAGCTGGAGATTTAGGCTTACCTGTTTGTGATGGACCTGGAGGAAGTAAATTAGCTGTTTGTATTTGTCATGATGGTATGTTTCCTGAAGTAGCTCGTGAAGCAGCTTATAAAGGTGCAAATGTCTTGATTCGTATTTCTGGATATAGCACACAAGTTAGTGAACAATGGATGTTAACTAATCGTTCGAATGCATGGCAAAACTTAATGTATACATTGTCAGTGAACTTAGCGGGTTATGATGGGGTATTTTATTACTTTGGTGAAGGACAAGTATGTAATTTTGATGGGACTACTTTAGTGCAGGGACACCGAAATCCTTGGGAGATTGTTACTGCCGAAGTATATCCAGAGCTAGCAGATCAGGCTAGATTAGGATGGGGTCTCGAAAATAATATATATAATTTAGGTGCAAGGGGATATGTAGCGACTCCTGGAGGGGTGAAAGAAAACCCGTATACGTTTGTAAAAGATTTAGCTGAAGGTAAATATAAGGTTCCTTGGGAAGATGAGATTAAAGTAAAGGATGGAACTATTTATGGGTATCCAGTCAAAAAGACGATTCATTCTTAAGTAAGATAAATAGAAAAAGCGCATCAATATGATGCGCTTTTTCTATTTACTCAATGATTTGGAACTCTTTTAACTCTTTTTCGATATTTTGTAGGAGTTGTTCGCTTTTTTGAAGTACATTCGTTGGGAAAGTTTCACCATCACCATATTCAACGCCGTGAGGATAATAATGTTTTCCTAATAAGGGAGGAAGTAGCTTTATTTCAGCGTGTCTGCTACCAACATCACCTTCAACAGCCAAACCTTGTACGCGCAAATAATAAATATCATTTAATATTTCAAATTTATAATCGTATGTAACTCGTTCATAATCCCACTGTCCAGCAAGTACAAAATGGTTCTTTTCCATAATCTCTGTTAATAGTGTTAAATCAACGACTGCCCCATTAAATTTCGTATTTGTAAATTGCATATAATACCTCCTCTTTTCATGTTACATCATTATTTTTATAATAGTATGAATAATAAGAAAGTGCAATTCATATTGAGAGAAAAGGTAGAATCCAGACTTTTTTTGCGAAAATATGATATAGTGAAAAGAGTACGGTACACACAAAAAAGGAAAGAAAAGGATTTGTGTATATCTCAATTTTATGTTTTGTGCAGGAGGTATATCGATTGAAGAAATTATTGCGTATCGTAATGATTACATTTTTAATTTTAGCTGTTGATTTATACGGGAAATTACTCGTTTCACAATATATATTAACCCCATCTCAATCAAAGCAAGAAAATAAAATTGTGAAAAAGAAAAAACAAGTAAATGAAGACTCTTCCGATACGGTTTTAAATATGATTGGTGGGGACTCTGAAAATTTATTAGCAAAATGGGGCGAACCATCTCGAATAGAGCCATCTGCTTACGGATATGAATGGTGGGTATATAATCAAGATTTAACTAAGTATGTTCAATTTGGAGTTGCAGAACGAAAAGTTGTAACGGCGTATGTTGCTGGTGAGCAGGTTAAGGTGCCGCCTTATTATATAAATGAAAAGTATGAAGAAGTGTATAAAAAGAATCCACTCTCGCATGAGATTTCGTTAAAAAGAGGGAAAAATAGTTATCAATTTGAGTTATCTGACACGGAAGTGATGGAACAACCATTAATACCTGTAGAAGATGGCTGGGCACAATTATATTTTGATCATTTTACACATGAGCTTGTTGGTGTTCGTTATATGGATGATGAAACGTTATTACGCCAAAGACCGTATCAGCTTGTTTATTCGGGTGAATTACTAGCTGAACAACCATTGACTCCAGATAAAATGAAACAAATAGAGAATGGGAATATGCAACAAATTTTTGATTTAACAAATATTATTCGAAGTCGCCATAAGTTACCGCTGTTAGCTTGGGATCAACAAACAGCAGAGGTGGCTATAGGGCATAGTAAAGATATGAAGGATAATAATTACTTTTCACACGATTCACCTACACTAGGTACGTTAGGAGATCGTTTACAGCGCGGGAAAGTAGGGTTTCAACTTGCTGGTGAGAACATAGCGGCGCAGCATAGTGATGGAATTGCGGCGGTGCAAGGTTGGTTAAATAGTGAAGGGCATAGAAAGAATGTATTAAATGAACAATTTACAGGATTAGGTGTTGGGGTATACGATAAGTTTTATACACAAAACTTTATTCGAAAATAAAATGAAATTTTAAGTTGTGTAGGGAAAACCTCACGTTTAAGTACTTTGTATTCACTGAAGTGTAGGTCGGAATCTTACCGTATGCAAATAGCAGGATAAAAAGGTGCATGAATCGTCTAAAAATAGGCGAACCATGTGCCTTTTTTTTCTTACTATATAGTAGATATACATGAAGAGGTGAGGATTATGCCAACAACAAAAGGGCCGTTACATCCATCGGTTCAACAGTTTAAAGAGTTTGTAAACCATCACCCTAAAATGGTTCATGAGGTTAGAAGTGGTCACAAAACTTGGCAACAGTTTTATGAAGAATGGTACTTACTTGGTGAAGAAGATCCGATATGGGCAACTTTTAGGCCTGATGGAGCGCCAGCTTTTTCTTCGGTAAAAGAAAATAAACAAGAAAAAGAAAAAGATAATCGAACTGAAGAGGAAAAAACTGCTGATGTGATGGGACAAATGCTTTCTTTCTTTAAAAAGCTAGATGTGGAACAGATGCAACACCATTTAGCTAATGTGACGAGTGCAATTGGTAGTGTGCAACAAGTTTTTCAACAATTTCAAGGGAAGCCCGCGCGGCAAGAAGAAAGTACTTCCGAAAATAATCCATTTTTCTTTCAGAAGGATTAGGGGGAAAGCGGATGAGAGCAGAAATTATGGAGTTTATAAAGGCTGATGAGGATTTATCTCGCTATATTAGGGAGCAACCGTACTGGTATAGAAAACTAACGCGAAACCCTGAAGAAAAAGAGGCATTTGAGTTAGCGGCTATGCAGCATTTCAAAAAAACGATACCAGATAAAGTTGAGAAATTTCAAAACCAATTGGCAGTTGCCTCCATTATGATCGATATGTTTCAGTATATGAAGCAGCAAAATACAACATAATTGGAAGGGAAAACTATGTCCGTCATGCAGAACTTTTGATACAATAGAAGCGGATTATTTAAAAAGGAGTTGCAGCATGAGCATGACGGAAATTTGTTTAGTACGACATGGACAAACTGATTGGAATTTTCAAGAGATTATTCAGGGACGTGAAGATATTCCACTTAATGAAGTGGGAAAGAAGCAAGCAAGTCAAAGTGCAGTTGCTTTGCAAGCGGAAGCATGGGATGTAATTATAAGTAGCCCATTAATTAGAGCGCACGAAACAGCTAAGGAAATTGCAGGGGCTGCAGGATTGCAATCGATTTTATTAGATGAGCGATTTGTTGAACGTAATTTTGGTGAAGCTTCTGGGAAGCCGGTTGCGACTGTTAGGGAGCTAATTGCAGAAGGTAAAGTAGAAGGTATGGAGCAAGATGAAGAGATTGTAACTCGTTGCTTTGCTGCTATAAAAGATGTTGCAGAAACCCATTCTGGCAAACGTATTATCATTGTAGCTCATTCACATGCGATAAAAGCAATTTTACATGCAATTGCACCGGAAGATATTTCGTTTAAGACACCATTAAAAAATGCATGTATTAGTTATGTGAAAGAAAATAGTGGGAAATGGGATGTTCTGAAATATAATATTGCGGAACATATTAATGTATAAGTATGTGCTGGGATTATACGGAAAATAGTTAGAGTGATATCTTTCTGTTTAGTGAGACACTTCAATTAGTAGTTCTATTCTAAATGTGGTATGATGAATACTCGGAGGTGTCTCTCATGATTGTAGCGACGCTGGAAAGCGTATTGATATTAGATAAGGCAGAGCAGCTTGCAAAAGCGATTATCTGTTCAGATATAGCAGAAGACTATCGTAAGTGTTATAAAGAATTGCATGAAGATATGGAAGTTCAGACGTTAATTCAGCAATTTACAGCGATGAAAGAACGATATGAAGAAGTGCAACGTTTCGGTAAATACCATCCTGATTATACTTTCGTTTCGACGAAAATGAGGGAGTTAAAGCGTTCTGTAGACTTACATGATAAGGTTGCAGCTTTTAAACGAGTAGAAACAGCTTTGCAAAAGTTGTTAGATGAAGTTAGTGTAGCAATCGGTTCTGAGGTGTCTTCTTCCATCAAAGTTCCAACAGGAAATCCATTTTTTGATGCTGGTGGCTGTGGTGGCGGTTGTGGTACCGGCGGAGGTTGTGGCTGTAAAACGGGGTAAATTACCCCGTTTTTTAGAAGATAGAAGAAAACGTATACAGAGTTTGTCCTGTAATGTCATAAATTTCTGATTGGTTTTCATAAAATATAAAATATATGTTTTTAAAAGGAGAAGATGGAGAAGATTATGTTCGGGCAACGACAAAGTATGATTGTTTATTTACATTCATTGAAACATGCCAAGATTTTAAGGAAATATGGTAACATACATTACATATCAAAACGCTTAAAATACGCAGTAGTATATTGTGATATGGAACAAATTGAGCATATGATGCAAAAGTTGAACAAACTTCCTTTTGTGAAGAAGATAGAACAGTCGTACCGCCCGTATTTAAAAACGGAATTTGAAAATTCACGTCCTGATCGGGCAAAAGAATACGATTATAGTTAATAGAAAAAATCCCCTGCTAAATTTAGTAGGGGATTTTTTTACTTGAAATAACACTTTATTTCATTGGAGGAATGAAATTATTCATTCGTAAAATACCAATTAAATGATTGAAAAACAGTTCTTTTTCTGGGAAAGTTGTGGATGGTTTTACCGTAAAGGTAGTCACTTTTCTTCCTAGTTGTTCTGCCGTTTCTTCAAATAAAATGACGCGTTTACTTTTTTTATTTTCAAGTACAGGAATGCTTTCACGACATATGTATAATGGTTGGAAATCACCAGTAGTAGTTGGTTTTAATATTACAACAAGTGAGCACACTTTTTTTTCATTTTTAATCGTTTCAAATTGTAACATATGTGTTATACGTTCTTGATTTGCTTTGGCAATTTCAAGTAATTCATATAAATCAGAGTAGCCTTCTCCGAGTTCTATAAAGCGTTGAATCATATTTTTTCCTCCTCTTTCTTTTATTTACTGTACCATCTCACTTTTTAAATGAAAAGTAGACAAAGAAAAAAAACCCTGCAAAGCAGGGCCCTTCTTATACTAGCATGTACTAGTAAGAAGGCAAAGGGAGAGGAGAAACCGGAGGAAGAACTTATGGGGAAACGTAAGTCTTCTCCGCGGTTGGCAACAACATCGAAGGTGATGTTGTTATAATTATTTATGTCCAATCTAAATGAAGATATACATCATGAAATTAAATTTTATGTTTGGCTTTTTATTTTTCTTTTTTTTATTTTATGATAGGATAAAAAAGATAAAGTGAAACGAATATACATAATGGGTTCGTGTTAGCGCATGGTGAGATGAATACATAAAAATGCAGAGCGGTTATTTTAAGCCAAAGTTCTCCTATTGTTCGTTGAGAAATGAATGGGAAATTTCATGGAATAGTATAGTTTGGTAGCGGTTACCGAATGGAGAAAGGTTTTCTATAATTGCTCGATAGATTGAAATAAAGGTAGTGACAACAGATGAGAGTAGTTTCAGGAAAATGTAAAGGGCATCCACTAAAAGCGGTGCCAGGTAATACAACACGTCCAACGACAGATAAAGTAAAAGAATCAATCTTTAATATGATAGGTCCTTATTTTGATGGTGGTATCGCTCTTGATTTATTTGGCGGTAGTGGTGGTCTTGGAATCGAGGCTATAAGTAGAGGGATTGATAAAGCAATTTTTGTTGATCGAGATAATAAAGCGATAAAAGTAATCCATCAAAATTTAGAAAGTTGTCGAATACAGGAACAAGCTGAAGTATATCGAAATGATGCAGAACGTGCGGTAAAGGCTCTTATAAAACGTGAAATATCATTCGATCTTATATTAATTGATCCTCCATATAAAGATCAAAAAATTGTATCTTTAATTAGTGTGATGGATCAACATGGATTGCTACATAGAGATGGATTAATTATGTCAGAGCATGGTAATGATGTAGTTTTACCTGATTCTATAGGGAGTCTTGTAAAAGTAAGAGCTGAAAATTATGGGATTACAGCAATATCGATTTATAAGTATGAAGGTGAGGGGACGGAATGACTAGTATAGCTATTTCTTCGGGAAGTTTTGATCCAATTACCCTTGGGCATCTGGATATTATTAAAAGGGGAGCAAAAGTATTTGATGAGGTATACGTAGTAGTTTTAAACAACTCGTCAAAAAAACCGTTCTTTTCAGTTGAAGAGCGCTTAGATTTAATTCGAGAAGCAACAAAGGATATCCCGAATGTAAAAGTAGATTCACATAGTGGACTACTAGTGGAGTATGCGAAAATGCGTAATGCAAACGCGATTTTGCGTGGGTTACGAGCGGTTTCTGATTTTGAATATGAGATGCAAATTACTTCTATGAATCGAAAATTAGATGAAAATATTGAAACCTTTTTTATTATGACAAATAACCAATATTCATTTTTAAGCTCGAGCATTGTAAAAGAAGTTGCGAGATATGGAGGAAGCGTAGTAGATCTTGTACCTCCTGTTGTAGAACGTGCTTTAAAAGAAAAGTTTCAAACCCCGTTAAAGTGAACGGGGTTTTTCTTTGTTGCTACGAAAAAATAATAAGATAACATATACATATAAACAAAATAAAGTAAAGATCGGTCCATAGTGTACAAAAGATGTCCAAATTTCTTGCAGTATAGAAGAATGATTCGATAAAAATACGGGGATATCTTTTTGCATAGGTGAAAAAGAGCTTACTTTTTCATAAAATGGTTTCCAAAATATAAAAGTAAAAATAGGAGCCAGAATACTTTGGATAATTCGTGCGAAAAAATAGGGCTTAAATCGGATGTCTGTTTCAGCTAATATGCTAGCAACTTGTGCCTGAATAGAAAGGCCGCTAAACGCTAAAATAAAGCTTGTTACCATAGCTTGCTGCAGGAGGGGTGTTTCATTTATTTGACTAATCATTTGGCTACCGAGTGTCATTTCAAAAATGCCTGATAAGATTGGAATACTAAATTCTGTAGTTAGTTGGAAGAATGATAAAATATGTTGCATAATAAAAGAAAGTGCTGCTGTAATATGAAATACAGTAATCATTTTATTTAAAACAGAGAATAAAATAATAAATCCACCAATCATAAGTAACGTTTGAATAGAAGAAACGATAGCGTCCCCAAGTAATTTTCCTAATGGTCTTTTTTCTTGCATACGCGTCTCGTGTAGGACTGAAAAAGGGTTTTGAAAAGGACGTTTTTTAGTAGGATGTTGATCCTTCGTGGAAATATTGTTATGGCCGTAAAAACGCATCAATAACCCGACGGCAAAGTTACTTAAATAATGTGCAGCAGCTAATACGATTCCTAATTTAGGATTATTGAAAAAACCGATAGAAACAGCTCCAAAAATAAAAAGTGGATTAGATGAGTTTGTAAAAGATACGAGGCGTTCTGCTTCGATTTGTGTTAGCTGATTACTTTTACGTAGTCTAGCGCTTAATTTGGCGCCAGCAGGGAATCCAGAAGCCATTCCCATTGCCCAAACAAATCCGCCTATCCCTGGAACGCGAAAAAGTGGTCGCATGAGTGGTTCTAATATAACACCTATAAATTTTACAACACCAATACTAATTAGAAGTTCCGCAATGATGAAAAACGGTAAAAGTGAAGGGAATACAACTTCCCACCATATATTTAACCCTCGAATGGAAGCTTGCAAAGCAGCTTGGGGGTGAAGTACAAGAGAAAAGGTTAAAAACAGTGTTGATATGGTAAGAAAAGCCGTTTTCCATTTTTCATACATGTAAGTAAATCCCCCTTTGTCCCAAAAAACGTTCATTTCAGTATACGTGGATACGTAGTGCATTTAGACCATAAGTATGAAAAAGGAATGAAAAAAATTAAAGGGTGAGAAAAATGAAAGAACCGAAAATTGGATTAGCTCTTGGATCTGGGGGCGCAAAAGGGTTTGCGCATATTGGTGTTATAAAAGTTTTAAGAGAAAATGGTATACCGATTCATATGATTGCAGGAAGTAGTATGGGGGCTTTAGTAGGTACGTTTTATGCAGCTAGCTCAAACGTTGAAAGGTTGTATAAACTGGCAAATGTTTTTAAGAGGAAATATTATTTAGATTTTACAGTTCCGAAAATGGGATTTATTGCTGGAAAACGTGTCAAAGATATGATTAAAATGTTTACATATAATAAAAATTTAGAAGAGTTAGATATCCCGACGGCTGTTGTGGCTACTGACATCTTGAAGGGGGAAAAAGTAGTTTTTACAAGTGGTCCTGTTGCAGAGGCTGTGAGAGCTAGCATATCTGTACCTGGAGTGTTTGTACCAGAAAAGATAGATGGACGATTATTGGTGGATGGCGGAGTGATTGATCGCATTCCAGTATCGGTTGTGAAAGAGTTAGGTGCCGATATTGTTATTGCTGTTGATGTATCGCCGATTAAAGTGAATGGAGAGGTTACGTCTATTTATGATGTAATTATGCAGAGTATTGAAATTATGCAACATGAGCTGGTGATGAATCGACAAATTGCATCGGATTTAATGATGCGACCAGCTGTAGAACAATTTAGTTCACGTGCTTTTACAAACATTGAAGACATTATTCGAGTTGGAGAAGTAGAGGCGGAAAAACATGTTGCAAATATTTATTTATTAATTGAGCAGTGGAAGGAGAAACATAATGTTTAAGCGTTTTCGGTTTATATATGCAATTTTAATAGGGGTTATATTGGCGATGTTACTTGTTTACGTACGTTTACCGTATTATGTAACAAAACCAGGAATGGCGGCCAAATTAGAGCCTTATGTTCAAGTTGAGGGTGGAACGAAAGAATCCGGTGATTTTATGCTTGTTACGGTTTCAATGGGACCAGCAAATGTGGTGAATTTAATAGCGGCACAGTTTAATAAATATACACATATTTCGAAAGCGGAAGAAATATTGCAAAAAGGTGAGAGTGATGAAGAATATCAATTTCGCCAAAATTATGCGATGAAAGATTCGCAAAATGCAGCAATCTATAATGCGTATAAACGTGCAAACCGTACTGTTTCTTTTGAAAATAAAGGTGTATTGGTTGCAGGAGTAGCGAAAGGGATGCCGTCAGAAGGAAAGCTTAAGCTTGGAGATGTCATCATAGCTGTCGACGGAAAAACATTTGAAAAGACGGAGCAATTTATTGAATATATGACAGGGAAAAAAGAAGGGGAAGCAGTAAATATTGAGTATAAGAGAAATGGAAAACAGTTAAAAGAAAATTTAAATGTAAAGACCATTCCGAATGGAAATGGGCGTGTTGGTATAGGGGTTTCTATCGTTACTGAAAGAGAATTAATGGTAGATCCGAAAGTGAAAATTGATTCTCATGAAATAGGCGGACCATCGGCAGGCCTAATGTTTACATTAGAAATATATAATCAACTTGTGGAAGATGATTTAACAAGAGGACATGAAATAGCTGGAACAGGGACGATAAATGAAAAGGGAGAAATTGGCCCGATTGGTGGTATTCAGCAAAAAGTGGTTGCTGCAAGTGATGCTGGTGCTGAAGTGTTCTTTGCGCCAAATGAAAAAGGTGCGGAGAAATCGAATTATAAAGATGCGCTTGAGGCTGCGAAAGATATTAAAACAAAAATGAAAGTTGTACCAGTTGATACGCTGGATGATGCATTGCTGTATTTGGAAAAAATGGGCGAGAAAAAATAAACCTCTCTGAAAAAGAGAGGTTTTTTATAGAAATTTTGCAGTTGTTTCATCATAACGAATTGGATGGTGTGTTGCATCTTGTTTTAGTAGTTGTGTTCGTAATGGTTCTTGCATGATGGAGAAATATACAGAATTGGCTTTTCGCTCTATGTGTAAAGTAGGATGGTCAAATGTTTTTGTATGGGTAAGGATGGGAAGTTCTATTTTTTTCTTGTTTTTTGAAAGGTAAGTTTGTCCTTTTTGTGACATGCCTAGTAGACGAATGTACGGTGCGTGCTGCTCTATATTTGCGCTATGTATTTCTTCTTTTGTTGTATTTGTTAAAATGTGTGTACAAGCTCTTTGTAATCTAGTCCATGTATAACGCTTCGTTTTTAATGCTTCCATGAATGAATGGAAGGAGGAACTGTTTTGTATTTTTGATAAAATACGATGCTCTAAACCTTCTTCTATTTCATATATATGTCGTAAGTCTTCTGGAGACATCGTCATGAGTTTGTATTTGAAAAATGAAAAGTATTGTTCCCAATTATGTAATATCCCGTAGTTTTGTTTGTAACTTGCTAAAAGAGAAGCAGTCGCTTTTGGGATAAAAGGCTCAATTTCTGTAAAAGAACTATTTTCGCTAAAAAGTTTTTTACGAATACTAGTTGCGCTTGCAATATGTTGGTCGCTAAATGTTTCATCATGATAATGAGATGCGAATCTTTTTATCGTTTGTGCTTGCATAGAACTATTTTGTAAGAAAATTGATTTCATGTATTGGAATCCTAATATGTTATTCGGTTGTGACATGTCTATGTTTTTTTCGGATGGTAAAATGTGTAGGAAGGCTTCAGATGTAGCTTTTGCGTAACTGTTACCTGCATTCATAAATTGCTTTACAAGACGATTAAAAGTATCTTCTTCATTTTTTTGCACAGAGATGGTGTTATGAAAATTTTCAATCTGCCCATCTTCACTACCGAAACAAATTTCAGAAACACGCAGGGCGTTTAAAATAGAAATAGCGCCATTTGCAAAGGTTTCAGCCTTTTGTGTTGAGAAGGCGTATGGAAGCTCTACAACAAGGTCTACACCGCATGATAAGGCCATTTTGGTACGATACCATTTGGATATGAGTGCTGGCTCACCACGCTGTAAAAAAGGGCCACTCATAACAGCGATTGTAATATCGGCGTGTGTTAACTTTTTTGTTTGTTGCACATGATAATCATGACCGTTATGAAAAGGGTTATATTCAACAACAATACCACTGGCTTTTATGGTAATCTCTCCTTTCGATGTAGCATCTTTTTCAAAAACGTGATACTCTATATATTATTTACTATGATGACTTCATTATAGTGTAAAGAAAAAACATTGACAAATATAAAATGGCTAGCTATAATTTTGTTTGTTGCCTTGAGGTGATATGATATGAAATGGTCCATCCATCAATTGAATAAATTGAGAAATAAAGGATTGACATTGGATGAGATGGTAGATGTAAGTGAGCTACAAGAGGTCGAGAAAGATATTCGTGAAATTAATCCTGCTCATGTAACAGGAAGAGTTGATTTTGGCTCCGGTAAGTTTACGTTCCATCTACATATAACTGGAAGCATGGTTTTACCATGTTCTCGCTCTTTAGTAGATGTGACATTACCATTTGACATTAAAACAACTGAGGTGTTCCAAACTTCACAAGAAGAATTTGAAACTGAAGCTGAAATTCATTGTTTAGAAGGAGAAGTACTTGACTTACTGCCCGTAATCAAGGAAAATATACTTTTGGAGATTCCAATGCAAATTTTCAGTGATGATGTTTCTGGTGGAGCACCGATGCAAGGTCAAGACTGGCAAGTGATTTCGGAAGAAAACAAAGAAAAGACTGTTGATCCACGATTAGCAGGACTTGCAAAGTTTTTTGACAAATAATCGGAAGACTGGTTTAGGCCTTCATATGAAAATAACTATTTCTTTTAAGGAGGTGGGAAGAATGGCTGTACCTTTTAGAAGAACTTCTAAAACAGTAAAAAGAAAGCGTCGTACGCATTTCAAATTATCAGTACCTGGTATGGTAGAGTGCCCAAGCTGTGGTGAAGCGAAATTAGCTCACCGTGTATGTAAAGCATGCGGTACTTACAAAGGTAAAGAAGTAATCAGCAAGTAATTGCGGGAAAATAAACGTAGAAGATATCTTCTGCGTTTATTTTTTTTGTCTTATTCTTTATTTGTTGTATTCTATCTTTTCTAGTAACTGCATATGCTTAATAAAAAATGCATAGGGAGGACTAGAGAGATGGCGACAACAAGACAAGATGCTTGGACTGATGATGAAGATTTGCTTCTGGCAGAAGTAGTACTCCGGCATATTCGAGAAGGTGGAACGCAATTATCTGCCTTTAAAGAAGTGGGAAGACATTTATCTCGTACACCAGCAGCATGTGGCTTTAGATGGAATTCTTACGTTAGAAAGCAATACAAAGAACGTATTGAAGAAGCGAAGCAACTACGTAAAGTAGAAAATTATGAAGTAAAAGAGACAAAGGTAGTAGAGCCTACGTCAATTACATTGAATGATGTTATTGATTTCTTGCAAAATTATAAAGATGAAAACTCTTTAATGTTGTTGCAACAGCAAATTGAATCGTTACAAACAGAGAGAGAGAGTCTTTTGGAGCGATTATCAGTATATGAGGAAGAGTATAGAACATTGCTTGATTATATCGATCAAAAAAGAAGTGTAATGGTAGCGGAAAGAAATAGCGCTCGTTCGAATGGGAAATTAGAAAAGTTAAAGAAATAAAAAAACAGCTGCTATGTAGCTGTTTTTTTATTTCTTATGCAGACTCTTCGTTTGTAACCGTATTCAAATTTATTTCTGGGTTCCAAACATAAAAATCACCATCAGGTACTGATACAGGCTGGAAATTTAATTTATCCCAAAAACCAGCTGAATGGATACGTGCGATCGTTTTAATTGGGAACTGTAGCCCCTTCGCATAATTTACAAGCATTTCTCCGAATCCTTGTTTTTGGAAAGTTGGTAACACTTCAAGTTTATAGAGTTCTAGGTAAGTACCTGTAATTTCGAATGGTTCTCCGCCGTTCCTTTTCATATATAGACTCATACGTGCAATTAGTGATCCGCCATAATAAATACCGTAAAATGGAGATTCACTATCGTTTTCAATAATGTTTGCCTGTAATTCTTCTAACATGGATAGTTCTTGAGCTCCGCAACCTTTAAATTTTTTAAATTCGTCTAATGTTTTATAATTGATGAGCAAGCGCTCAACTTTTGGGAATCCCATAACATCACATCCTTTTCTTGTCTCGTTGAATGCAGAAAAGTAAAAATATTTACAATAATATTATAACTCATTTTTTTATTTTTATGAAGAAGATAGTATATTTCTTTTATTATTTTTTTGAGGATTTGCTAAACTAAGAGTAGAAACATATTAATAGGTAGTATATACATATTGAAAGTAGAGGTTGCATTTGTTTGTTAAAGAGTAATGAAATTGTAAACTATGTTCATGGAATTGAGAAAGGTAAAGTGAAACTGTAATCATTGGGATTTGTTCACCTTTAGTTAATTATGATTCCGCACCAATCAGGCGTTTGCGGGATAAAAAGGGGGAGGGAAAAGGGACTTGTGTAACGTATTTATATGAGTTCCTTGTGTGAAAATGAAAATCGGAGTTGTGGGACCAGGAGCTATCGGTCTGTTATATGCATTTTATTTACAAAAAAGTAATCAAGATGTTACGTTGTTTACAAGGACAGCTAAACAGGCTGAGGAATTGAATAGAACGGGTGTAACTTGTATGAGGGAGGAAAAACGTGAAACCGTATTCCCACCTGCTTTACCAATAGAAAGTATGCTAGACCAGAAGCTAGACTATATATTTATTGCTGTTAAGCAATATCATATAACTGACATACTACCTTTTGTGCGAGGGGAATCCTCATTAATCTTTTTGCAAAACGGAATGTCGCACCTTCATGCTATGCAGCAAATAAGGAATGAAAATATTGCGGTTGGGATTGTAGAGCATGGTGCAAAAAAAGAAGAAAGACATATCGTTTATCATACGGGGATAGGTGTAACGAAGTTTGGAATCGTGCACGGCCAGTCTATACATTTTGAAAAAATATTTAATTGCTTTCCATTTCCTCATTTTCCGATTCAAATAGAAGATGATTGGAAGGATGTCATGCACAAAAAATTAGTAGTTAATGTATGTATCAATCCATTGACAGCATTATTACAAGTCCAGAACGGAGAGTTGATTACGAACCCGTTTTTTTATCGATTGATGGAGCAAGTTTTTCAGGAAGTCGTTTTTCTTGTTAAAGAAGAAAAAGAAATGGTATGGAAAATGGTACGTCACGTATGTGAAAGAACGTCTCGTAATACATCATCTATGCTGGCAGATGTAAGGGCAAATAGACAAACGGAAATCGGTGCGATTGTTGGATATGTATTAGAAGAAGCTAAGAAACAGCAACGATCTGTTCCGACACTGCAATTTTTGTTCGATGCAATAAAAGGATTAGAAGTAAAAGAATAAGTGTAATTCTTTGCTTTTACGTGCAACATTGACTACAATGTGGATTGGTGAGAGAACAGGATACGAAAGGAAGAATTATATGGAGATAAAAGAAATCTCTGTTCCGCAACAAGGTGTTGTAGCGGACTATATGAACGGTAAAAAAGAGATACAGTCGTGTTTTGACTATATGTTAACAGAAGATGCTTTTAAACAGCGTGTACATGATTTGCGTGAGAGGGAGTTTTTCCGCCAAGGTTTAGTAGCGCATTTATTAGAATATAATACAAAATTACAAGCGGGAGAAGCTACGATTCAAAATGTAAAAGCGCTTGGAGATGAAAATACATATGTTGTTATAGCTGGACAACAAGCTGGGTTATTAACTGGACCACTTTATACAATTCATAAAATTATTTCAGTTTTACAGCTTGCGAGGGAAAAGGAAGAAAGTTTAGGTGTTAAAGTCGTTCCTGTTTTCTGGATTGCTGGTGAAGACCATGATATGGATGAAATTAATCATACTTTTGTAACGAAGAATAAAAAAATAAAAAAGACTATTTTTCATGACCGTAATCCGAAAGTGGCGAGTGCTTCAGAGTCCGAGCTTTCTTTGGAAGACTGTAGAAAGTGGATTGAAGAAATTTTCAAAACATACCCTGAAACGAATTTTACAAAGGATGTACTGCAATTTATTGATGATTCTTTGGGGAAATCGAATACGTATGTAGATTTCTTTGCCCATCTTATTATGAAAATGTTCGTTAATTCTGGTTTAATTCTTGTTGATTCGCATCATCCTGAATTAAGAAAATTAGAAGTGCCGTTTTTTAAGCAAATTATAGGTAAGTATAAAGAAGTGCAAGAGGGGCTTCATAACCAACAGGAAATAATTAAAGAATTAGGATATAAACCGATTATTGAAACAAAGTATAATGCAGTACATATATTCATGGAAATTGATAATGAACGAGTATTACTTGAAGACGATCAAGGGAAGTTTGTAGGGAAGGATGGAGCGTATTCCTTTTCATATGAGGAATTGATGGAAGAGATGGAAAGAAGTCCGGAACGCTTTAGTAATAATGTTGTAACGCGCCCTCTTATGCAAGAGTATCTATTTCCTACGCTCGCGTTTATTGGAGGACCAGGGGAATTAGCTTACTGGAGTGAATTGCAACAAGTTTTCCATACGATTGGTTTCCAAATGCCGCCTGTCGTTCCGCGTATTACAATCACTTATGTAGAGAGGGATATAGCGACAGATTTATACGATTTGCAATTGCAAGACAGTGATCCGTTTTTAAATAACGTAGATAAGTTGCGTGAAAACTGGTTATCTAATCAAATAGAGGAACCGATAGATGATCGATTTGTAGAGGCGAAAAAAGAAATAATTGATATCCATACGTCATTACAACAGTTTGTGAAGAAAATAGATCCTGGATTAAGTGCGTTTGCAGGGAAAAATGAATTCAAAATTAATGAACAAATTGAACTGTTGGAAAGAATGTTGAAAAGAAATGTTGAGAAAAAACATGAAGTACAGCTAAATAAATTCCGTCGCATACAATTTGCACTTCGTCCATTAGGGGCGCCGCAAGAGCGTGTGTGGAATGTATGTTACTATTTAAATCAGTTTGGTTTGGATTTCGTTGATCGTGTAATGGAAAAACCGTTTTCTTGGGACGGAAAACATCATGTTATAAAACTATAGAATCTTGCTCTTAGGAGCAGGATTTTATTTTTGTCTTGTTGAATTTACTGTGAAGTGAAATTTTTCTGAATTATCAATTTTAAAAAAGTGAATATCGTAATTATGCAGGATACTTAAATATATGACAAAATAGCACAAAATGTAAACGTATTATCATCTTTTTCGACAGTTTTTTATTTAAATTCCCGCAAAAGATGATAAAATTTAGTATATAATAAAAGAAAATAGCGATTTGTATAGTATGCTGCCTTTGTAGGCAAGTTAAATGAGTCGTTCTTTCATAGTATTTCGTTCTCTAATCGTGAAATATGCGTTTGGAGGAGGAGATGCATTCAACATAATTAATTGGAAAAAGAGTAGGTGCAACAATGTTTAAACACGTAACAGTGCTTTTGAAGGAAACAGTAGACGGCTTAGATATAAAGCCAGGTGGTACATATGTAGATTGTACACTGGGGGGAGGAGGACATAGTTCTTATTTATTATCCCAATTAACTGAAGGTGGAAGATTAATCGCGTTTGATCAAGATGAGATAGCGATTCAAAATGCGAAAGAAAGATTCTCTTCATACGGTGAGCAGTTCATAACAGTAAAAAGTAATTTCCGTTATTTATCTGAAAAACTACAGGAATTAGGTATAACAGAAGTAGATGGTATTTTATTTGATTTAGGTGTTTCATCCCCGCAATTAGATACACCAGAGCGTGGCTTTAGTTATCATCATGATGCACCGTTAGATATGCGAATGGATCAAGATGCCCCATTAACAGCATATGATGTTGTAAATAGCTGGTCATATGAGCAACTTGTAAGAATTTTCTTCCAGTATGGTGAAGAGAAATTTTCAAAACAAATAGTAAGGAAAATTGAAGCGTATCGTGAGAATAAAGCTATTGAAACGACAGGAGAATTAGTAGAACTAATTAAAGAGGGTATTCCAGCTCCTGCTCGTAGAACGGGTGGACACCCTGCGAAGCGAGTGTTCCAAGCAATCCGTATTGCGGTAAATGATGAATTGAAAGTATTTGAAGAAGCGTTGGAATCTGCAATTGAGATGGTCAAGCCGGGCGGAAGAGTTAGTGTTATAACATTCCATTCTTTAGAAGACCGTATTTGTAAAACGACGTTTAAACGAAATAGCACAACGCCACAATTGCCACCAGGATTACCGATTATTCCTGATGAATTTAAGCCAAAATTAAAGCTTATTACGAGAAAACCGATTTTACCTTCTGATATAGAGTTAGAAGAAAATAATCGAGCGCGTTCTGCGAAATTGAGAATCGCTGAAAAACGATAAAAAGGGGAGAGAGGTATGAGTAACTTAGCTGTAAAGTACAAACAACAAGCGCAAGAAGAGATACAGATTCAAACGCCCCCACAGCAGATGGTTCAGCCAAAAGCTAAAGCGAAGATTACAAGAATCGAAAAACTGTTGTATGTAGCATTTATTGGCTTTTTATTGTATGCCTGTGTAGCGTTTATTGGAAATAAAGCAGGCCTTTATCAAGTTAATGTAGAAGCAGCGACGATAGAACAAAAAATTGTACAGCAGCAAAAAGAAAATCAAGAGTTACAGGCTGAAGTAGAGAAGTTAAGTCGCTATGAACGAATCGCTGAAGTTGCAAAAAAACACGGGCTAGAAATTAATGCGAATAATGTGAAGGGCCTCAAATAAGGCAATAGGTGTGAAGGGAAAATGAAGAGAAATATGACTAAATTTCATACCAATAAGGGAGCAGGGTATTTTATGATTTTATTCCTCCTGCTCTTTTTGCTATTATTAGCCCGATTTTTTTACATACAAGCAACAGGAACAGTGCATAATCAAGATTTGGATAAACTCGCTCAGCAAAAACATAGTAAAGCAGGAGTTCTCGAAGCAAATCGAGGAACGATTTATGACCAAAATGGTCATGTATTAGCGCAAGATGCAAACTCTTATAAACTTGTAGCGGAATTAAAAGGTGCGAAGCCGGTTGAGAATAAAGAGGACACTGCAAAGAAAATTGCAGGAGTACTTGGAAAAGGCGAAGAGGATATTTTAGCTGCGTTAAATAAAGATAAAAGTCAAGTGGAATTCGGGAAATTAGGTAAGGGCTTGACGAAAGAACAGAAAGATCAAATAGAAGCATTAAAATTGCCAGGCATATCTTTTATTACTGAAAATGCCAGAGTATATCCAAACGGTGATTTCGCATCTTATGTCGTAGGTCATGCGAGACCTGATGATAAGGGGATTGCTATAGGACAATTTGGTTTAGAAAAGAGTTTGGATAAGTATTTAGGAGCTTCTAACGGAGAAGTAGCTTATACAGGCGATCGTAGAGGCGTATCTCTTGACGGCGGAAAAGTGAATGTAAAGGCACCTAAAAATGGAGATAATGTATATTTAACGCTTGACCAGCGTATTCAAAGTTTTTTAGAAGACGCAATGAAAGAAGCGAGTAAACATTATGAACCAGAAAGCTTAATAGGGATTGTTGCGGATCCAAAAACAGGGAAAATATTAGGAATGTCTACTAAACCTAGTTATGATCCGAACCGAGAGGATATTAAATATTTTTATAATGACGCAATTGCAAATGCATTTGAACCTGGATCAACAATGAAAATTTTCACGCTAGCAGCAGCTATTAATGAAGGTGTGTACAAAGGACAAGATTATTATCAGTCTGGTACATATCAAGTCGGAAACCGAAAAATAAAAGATCATAACGGTGGCGCTGGATGGGGATCTATCACATTTGATGAAGGGGTAGAGCGCTCTTCCAACGTAGCGTTTGCAATTTTAGGGGATCAAAAACTTGGACCAGAACGATTCCGAAAATATATTCATAGTTTTGGATTAGATGAAAAAACGAAGATTGATTTACCTGGTGAAGGTTCAAATACAATTATATTCGATCAGCAAATACAGCAAGTAACAACAGCTTTTGGACAAGGTTCTACTGTAACACCAATTCAGCTTGTGCAAGCTGCAACTGCTATTGCAAATGACGGAAAAATGATGAAGCCTTATACAGTTGATAAAATTGTAAATCCAATAACAGGGGAAGTAAAATTAGAACATAAGCCAGAAGAAGTGGGAAAACCTGTTACGAAAGAAACAGCAGCGCAAGTAAGACAGTTATTAGAACGTGTTGTTACATCGCCGAAAGGAACAGGAACCGCTTATAAAGTCGATGGTTATTCAGTTGGTGGTAAAACAGGAACAGCCCAAATTCCGGATGGAAAAGGTGGCTATATGACAGGGAGAGAGAATTATATATTCTCGTTCTTAGGTATGGCACCTATGGATGATCCGCAACTTGTTGTATATGTAGCTGTTAAACAACCGAAATTGAAAGATGATGAGAGTGGCGCACAACCTTTAGCTGATATTTTTAAATATGTAACGAAGAATAGTTTAGAGTATTTAAAGATTAAGCCTAATGAAGTGAAAGATCCGAAGAAATATGTGAAAGAGCAGCAAACTGTCGTTCCAGATGTAACCGGGAAAACGATGGAAGAAGCGAAAAAAGCAATTGATAAAGCAAAACTTCGTCCAATCGTATTAGGTGAGGGGAAAGTGCAGCAACAAGTGCCAAAAGCGACTGAGCAAACATTAAAAGGTGATCGAGTCTTCTTAGTAGGAGATAAACCTACAATGCCAAATATACAAGGCTGGGCACTGCGTGATGTTATGAATTTAGCAAAAACATTAAAGCTAAACTTAAAACCTACTGGTACCGGATACGTCACTGAACAAAGTGTAGCAGAAGGAACATTGTTGCAACCTGGTACAGAGTTAGGTGTAACACTTGTACCGCCACTTGAACCACAACAAGAAGCAGAAAAACAGTAATGGTAAAAGAGAAGAAGTTCTAATTAAATAAGTACAAGCATATATTGGAACAAGCTAGGCGTAAGGGAGGCTTGTTCCAATATGCGTGTATCAAATGTAACGGTTAGAAAACGACTTATTTTTATACTCATATCAGGTATACTTATTTTCACTATCATCGATATTCGTCTTGGATATGTGCAATTTTTTCTTGGCAATATGTTAACGGATCGTGCGAAGGATTCATGGAGTCGAAATATTACTTTTGAACCTGAACGTGGGAAAATTTTAGACCGAAATGGTGTGGAACTTGCTACGAATAAAAGTGCTCCAACTGTCTTTGTTGTACCGAGGCAAATTGAAAAACCAGCAGAGACTGCAGAGAAGTTAGCTGCAGTATTAGGTGTGGAAAAAGATGAGATTTATAAGAGAATTACAAAAAAAGAATCAATTGTAAGGTTAGATAAAGGCGGAAGGAAAATATCACATGATAAAGCGAAAGAGGTACGAGGATTAAGTTTGAAAGGTGTTTATATCGCAGAGGACTCTATCCGGTACTATCCATTTGGCAACTTTTTATCACACGTATTAGGGTTTGCAGGTAGTGATAACCAAGGTCTTATGGGACTGGAAAAATATTATGATAAAGAGCTAAATGGTGATGAAGGTCATGTGCGTTTTTTTGCAGATGCAAAAGGACAAAGGATGCCTAATGTTGGTGATGATTTCAAAAAACCAGAAGCTGGTTTGAATTTAGGTTTAACAATTGATGCACGTATTAATAGAATTATGGAAAGAGAAATGAATATTGCAGAGTCGACATATAATCCAGATGGTATGATTGCGATTGCAATGAATCCGAAAAATGGTGAAATTTTAGGTATGTCGAGTCGGCCGAGCTTTGATCCAGCAGATTTTCAAAGTGTTTCTCCAGAAGTGTATAATAGAAATTTACCTGTATGGAGTACGTATGAGCCTGGTTCAACATTTAAGATCATTACGTTAGCAGCAGCCTTGAATGAAAATTTAGTAGACTTAGAGAAAGATACGTTTTATGATGATGGAGCAGCTGAAGTGGGTGGAGCTAGATTGAAATGCTGGAAAGCGGGAGGCCATGGTAGCCAAACGTTTTTAGAAGTAGTTCAAAACTCTTGTAACCCAGGATTTATCGAACTTGGTGATCGTCTTGGTAAAGACCGATTGTTTAAATACATTCGTAATTTCGGCTTTGGACAGAAAACTGGAATTGATTTGCAAGGTGAAGGTAGTGGGATCTTATTTAATTTAGATAAAGTTGGTCCAGTAGAGCAAGCAACTACTTCATTTGGTCAAGGGGTTTCTGTAACACCAATTCAACAAGTAGCGGCAGTAGCAGCGGCTGTAAATGGTGGGACATTGTATCAACCGTATATAGCTAAGGAATTTATTGATCCGAAAAATAATCAAGTTGTAAGTAAAAAGACACCTGTGGAAAAAAGAAAAGTTATTTCCAAGGAAACTTCAGAAAAAGTTCGGTATGCATTAGAGAATGTTGTAGCAAAGGGATCTGGTAAAGGTGCTTTCATTGATGGGTATCGTGTAGGTGGAAAAACAGGTACGGCCCAAAAGGTGAAAGATGGTAAATATTTAGAGAATAATTATATAGTATCTTTTATCGGTTTTGCTCCAGCGGATGATCCGGAAATTGTTGTCTATGTTGCTGTTGATAATCCGAAAGGTGTAACGCAATTTGGTGGAGTAGTAGCAGCTCCAATTGTTGGGAATATTCTTCGGGATGCACTTCCTGTTATGGGAGTGAAACCGAGAAAAGAACAAGTTGAGAGAGAATATAAATGGGGCGATACACCAACTGTGGAAGTTCCGAATTTAATTGGTATGAAAAAGAAAGACTTACAGACACAACTCGTCGATTTGAAGCTTGATATAAGTGGAGACGGAGAGAAAGTAATTAAACAATCCCCAGAAGCAGGAGCTAAAGTGAAAGAAGGCTCAAAAATTAGAATTTACTTCGGGAATTAAAGGTAACCTAGTACGTTTTATGGTACAATTGGTGGAAGTGAGTTCTTTATAGAAGAGTTACTTAAATTGAGGCTGTAAGAGCCTCAATTATAAATAAGTCTATTTATTAGACACAGTAGCACTTACCTCCTATTTTACATATTTAGGAGGTAACGTGTTGCTTATTAAAAAAGAGATAAATACACAATGTAGAGAGGGTTTAGTGAAATGAAGTTGCATACACTTTTATCATGTTTGCATGATTTTCCAGTTGTTCCAAAAGAAAATCCAGAAATCACATCTATAGAAGCTGATTCACGTAAAGTGAAAGAGGGAAGCTTATTTGTATGTATGAAAGGATATACGGTTGATAGCCATGATTTTGCTAAGCAAGCAGCGGCACAAGGAGCGGCTGCTATTGTTGCGGAAAGACCAATTGATGTTGACGTTCCAGTTGTACTTGTGAAAAACACTTTTCGTTCGTTAGCGGTTTTAGCTGATTATTTTTATGGTCAACCAACACACAAGTTACATTTAATCGGAATTACAGGTACAAATGGAAAGACAACAACATCGCATATTATGGATGAGATTATGCGCGCACATGGTCATAAAACGGGGTTAATTGGAACGATTAATATGAAAATCGGTGATGAAACATTTGAGGTGAAAAATACAACACCAGATGCACTAACACTTCAACAGACATTTTTAAAAATGGTTGAGCACGGTGTAGATAGTACAGTAATGGAAGTTTCGTCACATGCTTTAGATCTTGGTCGTGTACACGGATGTGATTACGATGTAGCAGTGTTTACAAATTTAACACAAGATCATTTAGACTACCATAAAACGATGGAAGAATATAAACATGCAAAAGGGTTGCTATTTGCACAACTTGGCAATAGTTATAACCATGATCGTGAAAAGTACGCGGTACTGAATAACGATGATGCTGTAACTGCGGAATATATGAGAAGTACTGCGGCAACTGTTGTAACGTATGGAATTGATACAACAAGTGATATTATGGCCAAAGATATCGTTATGACGAGTGCTGGAACTACATTTACGCTTGTAACACCGTATGAAAGTGTAAATGTTACGATGAAATTGATTGGGAAATTTAATGTATATAACGTACTAGCGGCAACAGCGGCAGGACTTGTTTCTGGTGTAAGTTTAGAAACGGTTATTGATGTAATAAAGCAACTAGCTGGAGTTCCAGGACGTTTTGAAGTAGTTGATGGTGGACAAAATTATACAGTTATTGTTGATTATGCACATACACCAGATAGCTTAGAGAATGTATTAAAAACAGCAAAACAGTTTGCAAAAGGCGATGTATATTGCATCGTCGGTTGTGGTGGAGATAGAGATCGAACAAAGAGACCAATCATGGCAAGTGTTGCAACAAAATATGCAACTCATGCAATTTACACTTCAGATAATCCAAGAAGTGAAGAGCCAGGGGCTATTTTAGATGATATGGTGCAGGGTGCAAATGGGAATAATTATGAAGTAATTATTGATAGAAAAGAAGCGATATACCATGCAATTGCTAACGCGAAAGCTGAAGATATCATCATTATTGCTGGTAAGGGTCATGAAACGTATCAAATTATTGGTAAAGACGTTCATCATTTTGACGATCGTGAAGTCGCTAAAGAAGCAATTACAGAGCGTTTAAACAACGAAGAGTAACAACGTGAGAGGAGGACTACATGTGCTTGAGCAAGGTTTATTAGTAACGGCTGGGGTAGCATTCTTAATTTCTGTTGCCCTTTCGCCATTGTTTATTCCATTTTTAAGGAAATTAAAGTTCGGACAGAGTATTCGTGATGAGGGACCAAAGTCACATCAAAAAAAATCAGGGACACCTACAATGGGTGGTATTGTCATATATGTATCTATGATGGTAACTTCACTTATTATGGCGATTAAGTTTAATCATTTAGGTGCAGAGGTTTCATTATTATTATTAGTGACATTTGGCTACGGATTAATTGGATTTTTAGATGACTACATAAAGGTAGTTAAGAAGAGAAATCTTGGTTTAACATCAAAACAAAAATTAGTAGGTCAGCTTGTTATTGCTATTGCGTTCTTTTTAATTGGAAAAGGGCAAGCGTTCCACACATACATCATGATTCCGGGAACAGATGTTAAGTTTGAACTAGGTTGGGCGTATTTTGTACTTGTATTATTTATGCTTATTGGTGGATCAAATGCAGTTAACTTAACTGACGGTTTAGATGGTTTATTATCAGGAACAGCTGCTATTGCATTTGGAGCGTTTAGTATTATTGCAGTAGCGCAAGAGCAATTTGGAGTAGCGATATTCTGTATGGCAGTTGTAGGAGCTGTACTTGGATTTTTAGTATTCAATGCAAATCCAGCGAAAGTGTTTATGGGAGATACAGGTTCCTTAGCTTTAGGTGGAGCCATTGCAGCTGTAGCGATTTTATTAAAACAAGAATTACTACTTGTAATCATTGGTGGAGTATTTGTAATGGAAACTTTATCTGTTATTATTCAGGTCATTTCTTTTAAAACAACAGGAAAACGTGTCTTTAAAATGAGTCCATTACACCATCATTATGAATTATGTGGTTGGTCAGAGTGGCGTGTTGTTGTGACATTTTGGTCTGTAGGATTTTTATTAGCTGTGTTAGGAATTTATATCGGGGTGTGGATGTAATTGAAAACTGTAACTGAATTTCAAAATAAAAATATTCTTGTATTAGGCATTGCAAAAAGTGGTTATGCAGCAGCTACGCTGTTACAAAAATTAGGGGCAAATGTAATTGTAAATGACGGAAAGCCTTTAGCGGATAATGTACTTGCTGCAGAATTACAAGCAAAAGGAATGGACGTTGTATGCGGTGGTCATCCTTTAGAATTGTTAGAGAGAAATATTTCTCTTGTAGTAAAAAATCCAGGAATCCCGTATTCTAATCCAATATTAGTTGCTGCGAAAGAGAAGCAAATTCCAATTGTTACGGAAGTTGAGTTAGCATATCGTATTTCAGAAGCACCATTTGTTGGGATTACGGGGTCTAACGGTAAAACGACGACGACAATGCTTGCATTTGAAATGCTAAAAGAAGGACAAAAGCATCCTGTAATTGCAGGGAACATAGGAACTGTAGCGTGTGAAGTAGCACAGGATGCAAAAGAAAATGAAGTTGTAGTTACAGAACTTTCATCGTTCCAACTGATGGGAGTAGAATTGTTCCAACCTAAAATTGCTGCGTTTTTAAATTTATTTGAGGCCCACTTAGATTATCACGGGACGAAGAAGGAATATGGTTTAGCAAAAGCAAATATTTTTAAAAACCAAACAGAAAATGATTATAGTGTAATAAATGCAGATGATGCAGATGTGATGGCTTTATCTGCTTATAGTAAAGGGCAAAAAGTACTATTCTCGACAACGAAAGAAATTGAAGATGGTGCGTGTATAAAAGAGAATGCTCTTTGTTTTAAAGGTGAAAAAGTTGTTGAAGTAGGCGATATCGTTTTACCTGGTCAACATAATTTAGAAAATATTTTAGCAGCGATGAGTATCGCAAAATTATTAGGTGTTTCTAATGAAGCGATTATGGCGGTGTTAAAACGTTTTACAGGTGTAAAACATCGTTTAGAATATGTAACAACTATTAACAATCGTAAGGTTTATAATGATTCAAAAGCAACGAATATGTTAGCAACTGAGAAAGCTTTATCTGCGTTTACACAACCGATTGTGTTATTAGCAGGTGGGCTTGATCGTGGAAATGAATTCGATGATTTAATTCCGTATTTCAAAAATGTAAAAGCAATTGTGACATTTGGACAAACAGCTCCAAAATTAGTAAGAGCTGCAGAAAAAGCGGGATTAGATACAATTGAAAGTGTCGATACTTTAGATGAAGCGGTAGTGAAAGCATATGCTCATTCTACAGATGGCGATGTAATTCTTCTTTCTCCAGCATGTGCAAGCTGGGATCAATTTAAAACATTTGAAGAAAGAGGAGACATTTTTATACAAGCTGTGCATAAACTTATATAAAGTAAATCAAAACATCAGTAGGCTAACACCTACTGATGTTTTGTTACATAGGGCAAAAGTTTCTGCCTAAAGAGGTGGTGTTTATGGGTAATGAAGAAAACCCCTGATTTTATTCTCATCATCGTTACACTTGCGTTGTTAACAATCGGAATGGTTATGGTGTATAGTGCGAGTGCGGTTTGGGCCTCTTATAAAATGGGGGACTCATTCTTTTTTGCAAAAAGGCAATTGCTATTTGCAAGTATTGGTGTAGTGGCAATGTTTTTAATTATGAAAATTGATTATTGGGTGTGGCGTACGTATTCAAAAGTAATTTTGCTAGTTTGCTTCATTCTTCTTATTCTTGTTCTTGTTCCTGGGGTAGGACTTGTTCGAGGAGGAGCGCGAAGTTGGATTGGAATCGGGGCATTTTCCATTCAACCGTCAGAATTTATGAAGTTTGCGATGATTATTTTTTTAGCAAAATTTTTAGCGGAACGACAAAAATTAATTACCTCTTTTAAACGTGGTTTACTACCAGCTCTTAGTTTTGTATTTCTTGCTTTTGGAATGATTATGTTACAGCCAGATCTTGGCACAGGAACGGTAATGGTTGGGACATGTATTATTATGATATTTATCTCGGGAGCAAGGGTCTTTCACTTTGCAATGTTTGGTTTGCTTGGTGTAGCAGGATTTGTAGGGCTAATTGCATCAGCACCGTATCGAATGAAACGTATTACATCATATTTAGATCCGTGGTCAGATCCGCTTGGAAGTGGATTTCAAATTATTCAATCGTTACTCGCAATTGGACCTGGTGGATTATTCGGGCTTGGACTTGGACAAAGTAGACAAAAGTTTCTTTATTTACCTGAACCGCAAACAGACTTTATATTTGCAATCTTATCCGAGGAATTAGGTTTTATTGGTGGTTCATTTGTGTTATTATTATTTAGTCTATTATTATGGCGTGGGATTCGTATAGCTTTAGGAGCGCCAGATTTATATGGTACGTTTTTAGCAGTAGGTATTGTGGCGATGATTGCGATTCAAGTAATGATTAATGTTGGTGTTGTAACAGGATTGATGCCTGTAACAGGTATTACTTTGCCGTTTTTAAGTTATGGTGGATCAAGTTTGACATTAATGTTAATGGCAGTAGGTGTATTATTAAATATAAGTCGCCATTCTCGCTACTAAACCCTGTTTTATAAGACAGGGTTTTTCGTATGTGCGCGAAGAAACATGATGTATATAGAAATAAATACGACTGAAATAAGAAAAGAGAAGCGGAGGAGTTAGTAGTGCGTGTATTAGTAAGTGGTGGGGGCACTGGAGGTCATATTTATCCGGCTCTTGCTCTAATAAGAGAAATAAAAAAATTAAATCCGGAAGCAAGGTTTTTATATATTGGTACGGAGAGTGGATTAGAGAGCACAATCGTTCCAAAAGCAGGCATACCGTTTCAATCTATTGTTATAAGTGGATTTAAGCGTAAAATATCGTTAGATAACGTGAAAACGGTGATGCGTTTCCTAAAGGGTGTACAAGATAGTAAACGATATATTCGTCGTTTTAATCCGGATATTGTGATTGGAACGGGTGGATATGTATGTGGACCAGTTGTATATGCTGCAGCAAAATTAGGTATTCCAACCATTGTACATGAACAAAATAGTGTACCTGGTGTAACGAATAAATTTTTAAGCCGCTATGTTGATAAAGTTGCGGTTTGTTTTGAAGCGGCTGCAGAACATTTTCCACAGTCAAAAGTGGTGATGACAGGAAATCCAAGAGCATCAGAAGTAATGGATCAGAATGGAATGAAAGGAAAACGTTCAGTAGGTTTATCTCTTCCTAAAAAATCGGTACTTATTTTTGGTGGAAGTCGTGGGGCTAGACCGATTAACGATGCTTTCGTAGAGGCAATTGAACAGTTTGGAAATAAAAGTTACGAAATATTGTATGTAACAGGTGAAGTTCATTATGACAAAGTGATGGAAGCAGTGAAGCAAAAAGGGAATCCGAATAATGTTATTATTAAACCTTTCATTCATAATATGCCAGAGGTACTTACAGGTGTAGATCTTGTTGTTTCAAGAGCGGGGGCAACAACACTTGCAGAATTAACCGCGTTAGGTAAGCCAAGTGTGTTAATACCGAGTCCTTACGTAACAAATAACCATCAGGAAAAGAATGCACGTTCTGTTGTAGATAAAGGAGCAGCAAAAATGTTGCTTGAAAAAGATTTAACAGCAGAAACGCTTATTCGTGATATTGATGAGATTTTATTAGATGCACAAACATTACAAAATATGAAGCTGGCTGCGGGGCAATTAGGTATTCCAGATGCAGCAAATAAGCTGTATGAAGTAATGAATAAGCTTGTAAAAAAATAACGTTAGGTGAACGCCCTGCATACTACTGTAATAAGGATACTTAGTATGGGGGAGATTGTTTATGGAGCAATTAGTAAATGAGCTTATAGAAGCAAATGTTGGTCGCGTGTTAGTGAATGAAGCGTTAGCGCGTTATACCACTATGAAAATAGGTGGACCAGCTGATATTTTAATTGTGCCAAAGCATGTTGCCAGTATTGAAAAAACGTTGCAGTTAGTAAAAAAATATAAAACAAAGTGGACTGTAATTGGTCGAGGTTCGAACCTTCTTGTATCTGATCTAGGTATAGAAGGTGTCGTTATTCGTTTAGGAGAAGGATTAGAGCACTTAGAAGTCGAAAAACATAGAGTAAGAGTTGGTGGTGGGTATCCCCTTATTAAATTATCAACTTTACTTAGTCGTCAAGGGTTATCCGGCCTGGAATTTGCCAGTGGTATTCCAGGAAGTGTTGGTGGTGCAGTGTATATGAATGCTGGAGCACATAAATCGGATATATCAAACATATTATCAAAAGCTCTTATTTTGTTTGAAAACGGAACAATTGATTGGTTAACACATGAAGAAATGGAGTTTTCCTATCGTACTTCTGTATTGCAAACGAAACGTCCTGGTATTGTTTTGGAAGCTGAGTTTCAATTGCAGTTAGGAGAGCGTGAGGGAATCGTAAGCGTCATGCAAAAGAATAAAGACTACCGTCGTGAAACACAGCCGTGGAATCATCCTTGTGCAGGAAGCATATTTCGGAATCCAATCCCATACTTTGCAGGAGACTTAATAGAAAAGGCGGGGCTTCGTGGTTATCAAATAGGCGGAGCTCAAATTTCTGAAATGCATGGGAATTTTATTATTAACACTGGGGGAGCCAGTGCGCAAGATGTCTTATCTTTAATTGCATTAATAAAACAAACAATCAAGGATAAATTTGGCGTAGAAATGCATACAGAAGTAGAAATCATTGGAAGATAACGGTTATTCGTTCCGCTCATTATCATTTATGTTATAATAAGAAGATAAGAACGGCATGAGGAACATGCCGTTTTTTATGTTACGTAGGGGGATCGTACATGAAAAATAGTAAAGTGATTAAACTACAGGATCGTGTACCAAAGTTAAAAAATCAACAGAAGAAAAACAAGAAAAATGTTAATCATCGGTTGATTTTATACATATCAATTTTATTTTTATTAGTGCTCTTTTTAATTTATTTTCGGTCTCCGCTAAGCAATATCAAAAAGATAAGTGTGTTTGGAAATCATTATATGACAGATGAACAAGTGATGAAGGAATCAGGTGTGACGTATGATACAAGTTATTTCCGAGTGACAGCACATAAAGCAGAAGAAAACCTAACGAAACGAAAAGAAATTAAAGCAGTAAATGTAAAAAAACGTTTTCCAAATAAAATTGATGTTCATATTGAAGAATATTTAACGATTGGTTATATAAACAAAGATGGGAAATTACAACCGTTACTAGAGAACGGGAAAACACTTGATGTACTTCCGAACGGAAAACTTCCTGTTGCAGCACCAATTTTTGAACCTTTTAAAGAGGAAAAAATGAAGGAGTTAATTGCTGAGCTTGAAAAATTAACACCAACTATTTTAAGGTCTATTTCTGAAATTCGTTATTCACCGACGAATGCGAATGAAGATCACCTTACTTTATATATGAACGAAGGGTACGAAGTGAGCACTACGATTCAAAATTTCGCAAAGCGTATGGAAGCTTATCCGCTTATCTTAAAAACAATTGAACCGGGTAAAAAGGTATTAATTGATTTAGAAGTAGGGGCATATACGAAAGAATTAGGAGCGGAAGAAAAAAAAGAATAGAACGATAGTTTTTACTACGTTCCTGTAGAAAAAACGAAACGAACGTTCTATTGAATACATCTGAATTTACAAGAATGGTTCATTTGATGAAAAAGATGTAAAAATTCTTAGATTCATACTAGGATTGGTACAAGTTTCACTTTTCTATGAGTACATCTTAGTGTAGACTTATACTTGGCGGTAATCTTTACACTTGAAATAGAATTATTTCAAGATAAGCAGTTATTCATAGTTTACTGCGATATTCTTAAATGAATGTTAAATAAAAATAAGAAAAATATAGGGTTAAAAAAGGGAAACGTATAAAGACGTTGAATATTTTTCTTATAAATAGTAAAGTTGCGATTGTTGTTCCATATATTGAGTTGTATGGTATAAATAAAGAAGGAGGTGCCAAAGAATGAACAGCAATGAAATATATGTTAGTCTTGACATCGGTACATCCAATGTTAAAGTCATCATTGGTGAAATGGTTAATGACAGCTTAAACATTATTGGTGTTGGAAATGTAAAATCGAATGGTTTAAAGAAGGGATCGATAGTTGATATAGACGAGACTGTTCGATCAATTAAAAAAGCAATTGAACAAGCTGAGCGCATGGTGGGAATCCACATTGAGCAAGTTGTAGTAGGTGTCAATGCAAACCAGGTACAGCTACTTCCTTGTCACGGAGTAGTGGCTGTTTCAAATGAAGATCGTGAAATCGGGAATGAAGATGTCTTACGCGTTCTAGATGCAGCACAAGTTGTGTCAATTGCTCCAGAGCGTGAGTTTATTGATGTGGTACCTCGACAGTTCATCGTAGACGGTCTTGACGAGATTAACGATCCACGCGGGATGATCGGTGTAAGATTAGAAATGGAAGGTACACTTATAACAGGCTCGAGAACTTTACTACATAACCTACTTCGTTGTGTAGAAAAAGCAGGTCTTGAAATAGTTGATATTTGTCTTCAACCTTTAGCGGCTGCAACAGTTGCTATATCTTCAGATGAGAAACATAGAGGAGTAGCCCTTGTTGATATGGGGGGAGGATCTACAACTTTATCTATTTTTAAAGATGGAGAGTTACAAGCGACGAGCGTATTACCGTTAGGTGGAGACCATATAACGAAGGATATTGCGATTGGGTTGAAAACTTCAACAGACAATGCAGATCAAATAAAGTTGAAATATGGACATGCTTTTTATGATACAGCATCTGAAGAAGAGATGTTTACGGTTCCTATTATGGGAAGCGATCAAACAGAACAATATTCTCAGTTGGAATTATCGGATATAATAGAGGCTCGTGTAGAGGAAATTTTAATGTTTGTTCAAGATGAAGTGCGTAAGTTAGGAGTAAAGCAAGTAGCTTCTGGCTATGTACTAACTGGTGGAATTGCTTCTATGCCGGGTGTTCTTGATCTTGCATATGATATTTTACATGAAAATGTTCGTATAGCGACTCCTGATTATATCGGTGTGCGTGAGCCCCAATATACAAGTGGAGTAGGATTAATTAAACATTCTTATCAAAAAGCTAAATTACGTGGGAAAAATGTGCAGGAAAAGCAAGAACATTTTGAACCAGTACCAGCACCAGCACCAACGCCGGTACAACAGCAACCTGCGAAACAAAAAACTCGTAATCAAAACAATAATAATCAAAATGATGAACGTATGATGTCAAAAGTAAAACGTGTATTCCGTTATTTATGGGATTAAAATTGGACACGAAAAATGAGGTTCTAGGGGGATTTCGACATGTTAGAGTTTGATACTACTCAAGATCAATTAGCGAATATAAAAGTTATCGGTGTCGGCGGTGGCGGAAACAATGCTGTAAACCGTATGATTGAACACGGTGTACAAGGTGTAGACTTTATCGCTGTGAATACTGATGCACAAGCATTAAATCTATCAAAAGCTGAAACAAAAATGCAAATTGGTGGAAAATTAACACGTGGACTTGGTGCAGGTGCAAACCCTGAAGTAGGGAAAAAAGCTGCAGAAGAAAGTAAAGAACAGATCCAAGAAGCACTTCGTGGTGCGGATATGGTCTTCGTAACTGCTGGTATGGGCGGCGGAACTGGAACTGGTGCAGCTCCAGTTGTTGCTCAAGTTGCAAAAGAATTAGGTGCATTAACAGTTGGTGTTGTGACACGTCCATTTACATTTGAAGGACGTAAACGTGCAACGCAAGCAGCATCTGGTATTGCGGCATTTAAAGAAAATGTAGATACGCTTATTGTAATTCCAAACGATCGCTTGTTAGAGATTGTTGATAAAAATACGCCGATGTTAGAAGCATTCCGTGAAGCAGATAACGTATTACGTCAAGGTGTTCAAGGTATTTCTGATTTAATTGCAACACCAGGTTTAATTAACTTAGACTTCGCAGACGTAAAGACAATTATGTCTAATAGAGGTTCTGCTTTAATGGGTATTGGTTCTGGTAATGGAGAAAATCGTGCTGCTGAAGCTGCGAAAAAAGCGATTTCTAGTCCATTATTAGAAACATCTATTGATGGAGCTCAAGGTGTTATTATGAACATTACGGGTGGAGCTAACTTAAGCTTATATGAAGTACAAGAAGCGGCAGACATTGTAGCTTCAGCTTCAGATCCAGAAGTAAATATGATCTTCGGTTCTGTTATTAATGAAGGATTAAAAGATGATATCGTTGTAACTGTAATTGCAACTGGTTTTGATGATAGTGCTTCGACGCAGCCACCAAAACCAATTATCCGTCCGACTGCGAATCACACGCAACAACAGCAACAGCAAGTAGCTCAACCTTCAAAACAACGTGAAGTTAAGCGTGAAATGAAACGTGAAGAGCCGGTTGTGCATGAGCGTCATACAGATTCAGATGACATCGATATTCCAGCATTCTTACGTAACCGTCGTAGACGATAAAAGAAAAGGAGTTTTTATGCTCCTTTTTTGTTTTATACAGGGAAAAGATCTGCTAAGCAGGTCTTTTTTTTATTTTATATATTTCGATTTATCCCGCTATTTGCTGGGCAGCCTGATTCGTGCGGGGTGATTAAAGTTCCACTTAATATATAAGTAAAAAGATATAGTATTCTATGAAACATATACTTTTATTTTTTACCGACAGATTTTGTCTAGAAAGCACAAAATAACAAAAAAACACCTCCGCAAATTGACACACTTTCCTATTGGATATGCATTATACTAGTCTCAACTTAAAAAAAGAGGTGAATTGTTTGGTTGTTTACGCCGACGTTGTTTGGTTGTTAAACGCCTGCATTGATTTTCTTTTACTTTTATTAACAGCAACCGTGTTAAAAAAGAAGATCAAAAGATGGAGGCTTGTGTTAGGGGCATTTATAGGTTCAACCATTGTTATTTTTGCCTTTACTCCTTTTGCTTCTATGATGACACATCCAATTTTGAAACTACTGTACTCGTTACTTATTGTGTATACAGCATTTGGGTTTACAACGTTTAGAAACTATGCACAAACTGTTTTTACTTTTTACTTTGTAACCTTTATGGTTGGCGGAGGGTTAATTGGGACTCATTTCTTTTTGCAAACGAATGAAATGGTAAATGGATTGGTTCAATCTCAATCAATTTCTTACGGTGATCCAATTAGCTGGTTGTTTGTTGTTTTTGGTTTTCCAGTAATTTATTATTTTTCTAAAAAGCGTATTGAAAGTGTAGAGGTTACAAAAATACACTATGACCAAATTGTGAAATTGAAAATTCAATTAGCTGAAGAGGAACTAGAACTCGCAGGTTTAATTGATAGTGGGAACCAACTTTACGACCCGTTAACAAAAACACCCGTTATGATTATGCATATTTCATCATTAGAGCATTGCTTGCCAGCTTGGTTAACAGAACAAATTTATTCCAAAACAGAGATTCCTCAAATACCAGAAAATGATTCTGGCTGGGCGACAAAATTACGCTTAATTCCTTTCAGAGCAGTAGGAGTAGAGAATCAATTTTTATGGGCAATTAAGCCAGACAGTGTGCAAATTTATCATGAAGGTAGTTCTATTGTAGTCAGCAAAGTATTGATTGGATTAAATACACAACAGTTGTCAACCAATGGAGAGTATCAATGTATTGTGCATCCGAAAATGTTAATTTCGCAAAAAATGGTAATTGCTTAATAATGGGAGGCGGGATAATATGATGAAATTAAAATTTTATTTAGTATACCTTTGGTATAAAGTATTGTTGAAATTAGGAATTAAGACCGATGAAATTTATTATATCGGTGGAAGTGAAGCGTTGCCACCACCGTTAACGAAAGAAGAAGAGGAAGTTCTTTTGAATAAATTGCCAAAAGGAGATCAGGCAGCAAGATCGTTACTGATTGAACGCAACTTACGCTTAGTTGTATATATAGCAAGAAAGTTTGAAAATACAGGGATAAATATTGAAGATTTGATTAGTATAGGAACAATTGGCCTTATTAAAGCAGTGAATACATTTAATCCGGAAAAGAAAATAAAATTAGCGACATATGCCTCACGTTGTATAGAAAATGAAATTTTAATGCATTTGCGTCGGAATAATAAAAATCGTTCAGAAGTTTCTTTTGACGAACCGCTTAACATCGATTGGGATGGGAATGAACTTTTGTTATCAGATGTATTAGGTACAGATGATGATATTATTACAAAAGATTTAGAAGCTACTGTAGATCGTCATCTTCTAATGAAAGCATTGCATCAATTAAATGATCGTGAAAAACAAATTATGGAACTTCGGTTTGGGCTTGCTGGAGAAGAGGAAAAGACGCAAAAAGATGTGGCGGATATGCTTGGGATTTCACAGTCATACATTTCGCGTTTAGAAAAAAGAATCATAAAAAGATTACGAAAAGAATTTAATAAAATGGTGTAAAGAATAAGACCAGCCGTTATCTAGGCTGGTCTTATTCTCTTTCGTTGTATGAGAAGAGACAACGAAAATGAAAAATGAAGAGAAAACCGCATGCATAAAATCCCCTTCAAAGGAAATACTTTACACTGTACAGCAACTCCCGATAGGAGGGAACACTTTGACGAGAAACAAAGTAGAAATTTGCGGTGTTGATACAGCTAAACTTCCCGTACTAAAAAATGATGAAATGCGTAAATTATTTCGTGAAATGCAAAGTGGAGAGATAAGCGCAAGAGAGAAATTAGTGAATGGAAACTTACGTCTTGTACTGAGCGTCATCCAAAGATTTAATAACAGAGGAGAATATGTTGACGATTTATTTCAAGTTGGTTGCATCGGACTTATGAAATCCATTGATAACTTTGATTTAGGCCAAAATGTAAAATTTTCAACGTATGCTGTGCCGATGATTATTGGGGAAATACGCAGATATTTGCGTGATAATAATCCGATTCGCGTATCTCGATCATTACGAGATATTGCGTATAAAGCGTTACAAGTAAGAGAGAAATTGATTGCAGAAAATTCAAAAGAACCAACAGCAATGGATATTGCAAAAGTGCTTGAAGTGACTCATGAAGAAATTGTTTTTGCATTAGATGCGATTCAAGATCCAGTTTCATTATTTGAACCGATTTATAACGATGGGGGAGATCCTATCTTTGTTATGGATCAGTTAAGTGATGAAAAACAAAAGGACGAGCAGTGGGTTGAAGAGTTAGCACTGAAAGAAGGGATGAAGCGTTTAAATGATCGTGAGAAAATGATTATTCGAAAACGTTTCTTTCAAGGAAAGACACAAATGGAAGTTGCAGAAGAGATTGGGATTTCTCAAGCACAAGTGTCACGTTTAGAGAAATCAGCTATTAAACAAATGAATAAGACGATTCAAGGATAAGGTTTCACCATTTATGGTGAAACCTTTTTATATGTAATATAGTTTGTCTTCGCTCATAGTAGGGAAGCTGTGTTCATATAATGAAAATAATATGGGATTAGTAGAGGGTGCTTCCTGTTAATTTGAGAAACAGTGTTTTTTCAATTCGTCATATATAAGGGAGAGGATGAAAATGATAAGAATTTCGGAGTTGCAGATGAAAGAGATAATAAATGTTTCAGATGGAAAAAGGCTTGGGAATATTGGAGATATTGAAATTGATATGAACACAGGGAAGATCGGGGCTATTATTATTTCCAAACAGGCACGTATGTTAGGGATCTTTGGGAAGGATGTAGAAATTGTAATTCCTTGGGAGGAAATTATGAAAATTGGGGAAGATGTCATACTTGTTAGAGTAAATCCTGTTAATTCTGTAACAGAATCAATACAAACACCGACAATTTCATAAAGAATATTACAAATTCCTCTTTTTTTTCTGTTGGCATTATGAAAAAATAAAAGTATGGTAAAATAGACAGGAAGTACCATGCTTTTTTATGTTATTTTAATTAAAAGGAGTCACTTTATGAGACAACCATTTAAATATGTGGACGGTATACTGTATTTACAAGCGTGGAAAGAACTTGGAAACATTACTGCTGGATTTACGACAAAAGATGGTGGGGTAAGTACGGGCTCCTTTCATGCGATGAATTTAGGATTACATGTGAATGATATCGTGGAGAACGTTCATGAAAACAGACGCATTTTAGCAAATAAGTTACAAAAACCATTAGAAAACTGGATTTGCTCTGAACAAGTTCATGATCATCATGTTGAAAAAGTAGGACAACAGGAAAAAGGAAGTGGCGTCTATTCATATGAAGACGGCATTTCAAAAACAGATGGTATTTATACGACTAATAATGATGTTCTTCTAACATCATGTTACGCGGATTGTGTTCCACTCTATTTTTATGCACCATCACATGGTATGATAGGACTTGCGCATGCTGGATGGAAAGGGACTGTAAAAGAGATTGCAAAGGAAATGATTCAAAAATGGAATGCAGAAGGGATTTCAAGTGATGAAATTCATGTTGCAATTGGACCAGCAATTGGATCTTGTTGTTACGTTGTTGATGATCGAGTGTTAACAGCAGCAGAGCAAGTAGTAAACGGCTCTGTCCCTTATAAAAAAATTTCTGATGGGCAGTACGCAATTAATTTAAAAGAAATTAATCGTATATTATGTGTACAATCAGGCATAAAAGAAGAGAATATTGTAATGTCATCTCTTTGTACAAGCTGTGAAGAACAACTATTTTTCTCTCATCGTCGTGATCAAGGTAAGACAGGAAGAATGTTGAGTTTCATAGGTTTTAAGGAGGAAGAAAGCAAGTGACAGTACAAAAAAATTTAACAACTGTAAATGAAGCAATTAAACAATCTTGCGTACGAGCGGGACGTTCGTTGCAAGATATTAAACTCGTTGCGGTTACAAAAACGGTAGGAATTGAAAAAACAAACGAAGTAATTGAAGCTGGAATTATCGATTTAGGTGAAAATAGAAATGAAGGTTTCTTACAGAAGTACGAACATTTCGGTTCAAAAGTGAATTGGCATTTTATTGGATCATTACAAACGAGAAAAGTAAAAGAAATCATTAATGAAATTGATTATTTACATTCGTTAGATCGTCTTTCACTTGCAAAAGAAATTCAAAAACGTGCTGATAAGAAAGTGAAATGTTTTATTCAAGTGAAAACATCATCTGAAGAATCAAAGCAAGGATTGGCAATAGAAGAAACCATTTCTTTTATTCAAAGTTTGCAAGAATTGGATAAGATTGAAGTGGTTGGACTAATGACAATGGCTCCGTTTACAGAAGAAGAGGAAGAAATCAGACGCTGTTTTAAGGAGTTGTGTATGCTACAAACAGAGGTGCAGGAGCTAGAATTATTACATGCGCCATGTAAAGAATTATCAATGGGAATGTCTAATGATTACACGATTGCAATTGAAGAAGGTGCTACATATATTCGTTTGGGGACGATTTTAGTAGGAAAAGCGTAAAAGGAAGGAGAATCTTATTATGAGTTGGTCAAAAGTAAAATACTTCTTTTTTGATACACCGGAAGAAAAAGAAGCAGCTCAATATAGTTATGAAAAGGAGCAAACAGACATGAAGAAGCAGCAAGATCCGCCAGAACAACAAGATGTTGCGTTTCCAAAAGCGCAACCGAAACAAAATGTTGTGAGCATTGAAACGGCAAAGCAATCTTCAAAAGTTGTTTTATTAGAACCACGCACATATTCGGAAGCACAAGGGATTTCGGACCATTTAAAAGGTAGACGAGCTGTTGTGATTAATTTACAACGAATGTCTACTGATCAAGCTGTACGTATCGTTGACTTTTTAAGTGGTACTGTATACGCTATAGGCGGGGACATTCAAAAAATAGGACCGAAAACATTTATGTGTACCCCTGAAAATGTAGATATTGTTGGTGCAATTTCAGAGTTATTCGGTGAAGAAGAAGACACAAATATAAAGAGGTGGTAATACGCCATGGTAACAGTTTTAAACGTTTTAATTACTGCTATCGAGATCTACTCGTGGGCACTTATTATTTACATTCTTCTATCATGGTTCCCTGGTGCAAAGGAATCAACTTTTGGAGAAATTCTTGCGCGTATTTGTGAACCGTATTTAGAACCGTTTCGCAGATTTATTCCGCCGCTTGGTATGATTGATATCTCTCCACTCGTTGCGATTTTCACGTTAAAGCTTGCTACGAATGGTTTAATAAGTATATTCAACTATTTCTTATAGTAAGAGGTTAAATACATGAGCATCTATGAACATTTCAGACCCGATGAAGAGGTCTTTGTGGATAAGGTGTTAGAGTGGAAGCGAGCAGCGGAGTACCATCAAGTGAAGTTAACAGACTTCCTTGATCCAAGACAACAACAAATTGTCACTATGGTAATAGGACAAGGGGATGTTGCTGTACAGTTTGATGGTGCAACGCCTCATGCAGAGCGTAAGAGAGCACTCATTTATCCGGACTATCTAGTAGTGAATGAAGAGGAATTTCAAGTAGAAGTATTGGAAATTGACTATCCTTCCAAGTTTTATACGCTAGAACATAGGCAAATATTAGGTACATTTATGTCTCTTGGTTTAACGAGAGAAAAATGTGGTGATATTTTGCTTCAAGAAGATCGTGCCCAAATTGTAGTCGCGAAAGAAGTTGTATCTTATATTGAGATGAACTTACAATCTATAGGGAAAGTGAAAGTCTCCTTATCACCAGTGCAAGGAGAAAAAATTCTACAGATGCAAGAAACGTGGGGAGAGAAATCTGGAACGGTTTCTTCACTTCGTTTAGATGTTATGTTAGCTGAAATGTTACATATATCCAGACAAAAAGTACAACCTTTCATAAAAAATGGTTTAGTAAAAGTTAATTGGAAAACAGTGGAGCAAACTTCTTATGAATGTTATCCAGGAGATGTTTTTTCAGTGAGAGGATATGGACGAAGTAAATTGTTTTCTGTAGAAGGTAGAACAAAGCGCGACAAATGGAGAATTTTGTATGGTATACTAAAATGATTGGTTTTTTAGAAGGAAATCCTCCTATTTTGTCGAAGAAAAGATATAATTGAAATAGGAAATTTAGATAACTACTTGGAGGTGGCGTTGTGCCGTTAACACCATTAGATATTCATAACAAAGAATTTGGTCGCGGATTCCGTGGCTATGATGAAGATCAAGTAAATGAGTTTCTTGATCAAATTATCAAAGATTATGAATTAGTCATTCGTGAGAAAAAAGCTTTAGAAGAAAAAGTTGCGCAATTAGAAGGGAAGTTAGATCATTTCTCTAATATTGAAGATACGTTAAACAAATCTATCATCGTTGCACAAGAAGCAGCGGAAGAAGTAAAACGTAATGCGCAAAAAGAAGCAAAATTAATCGTACGTGAAGCTGAAAAGAATGCAGACCGTATTATTAACGAAGCGTTAGTAAAATCAAGAAAAGTTGCCTTTGATATTGAAGAGCTAAAGAAACAAGCGAAAGTATTCCGTACTCGTTTCCGTATGTTATTAGAAACACAGCTTGAAATGTTAAACAACGATGATTGGGATAAACTAATTGAGTTAGAAGACGAAGTAGATGAACTGTTGAAAAAAGAAGAAACAGTGTAAGCTTGACGTTTTTCTCATTATTACATATAATTTTAAACAACATATTTATTAAGAAAAACGAAGATAGGGATAAGTACCTTTTTCATACCTTATATAGCGAACTGAGGATGGTGTAAGCTCAGGATAAGGAGATAATGGGAATATCACCCTGGAGTTCCGCGCTGAACAAACAGAGTAAGCGTAGGCGTATATTCGCGTTAAGAATATAAAGAGGATTGTATACATACGTATAGGATCTACTAGGGTGGTACCGCGGGAGACTTTCTCGTCCCTTTTTGGGATGAGAAGGTCTCTTTTTTATTCCGTTTTTTAAGTGTTTCTTTTATACATGTAAGGAGGAATTGAGCATGGAGTACAAAAATACATTACTAATGCCAAAAACAGAGTTCCCAATGCGTGGGAATTTACCAAAACGTGAGCCTGCAATGCAAGAACAGTGGGCTGAAATGAATATTTATGAAAAGGTACAAGAACATACGAAAGGTCGTCCTTTATTTGTACTGCATGATGGACCTCCATATGCGAATGGTGACATTCATATGGGACATGCATTAAATAAAGTGCTAAAAGACTTTATTGTTCGTTATAAGTCAATGACAGGTTACTGCGCACCATATGTACCGGGTTGGGATACACACGGTTTACCAATTGAGCAAGCTTTAACAAATAAAGGTGTAAAGCGTAAAGAAATGACAGTTGCTGAGTTCCGTAAGTTATGTGCAGAGTATGCATATGAACAAGTAGAACGTCAACGTGAACAATTTAAGCGTTTAGGTGTACGTGCAGATTGGGATAACCCATATATTACTTTAGAGCCGGCTTATGAAGCGCAACAAATTAAAGTGTTCGGTGATATGGCGAAAAAAGGTTATATCTATAAAGGGCAGAAACCAGTTTACTGGTCTCCAACGAGTGAATCAGCTTTAGCAGAAGCTGAAATTGAATACCAAGATAAAAAATCAGCATCTATTTACGTAGCATTCCCTGTAAAAGACGGAAAGAACGTATTAGAAGGTGATGAGAAATTCATTATCTGGACAACAACACCTTGGACATTACCTGCAAACTTAGGTATTTCTGTTCACCCAGAACTTGAATACGCTATTGTAAAAGTAAATGATGAAAAATATATTATTGCTTCTGAACTATTTGAGACAGTTGCAAAAACGTTAGAGTGGGAAAATGCTGAAGTTGTGAAAACGGTAAAAGGTAGCGAACTTGAGTATACAGTTGCAAAACATCCATTCTACGATCGTGATTCATTAGTTATGCTAGGAGATCACGTAACAACAGATGCAGGTACAGGTTGTGTTCATACAGCACCAGGACACGGGGAAGATGACTTCGTTGTTGGTAAAAAGTATGGATTAGAAGTACTTTGCCCAGTTGATGATAAAGGTGTATTAACAAATGAAGCACCTGGATTTGAAGGCTTATTCTATGATAAAGCTAACAAGCCAATTACAGAAAAATTAGAAGAAGTAGGCGCGTTACTGAAACTAACATTCATTACGCATTCATACCCGCATGATTGGAGAACGAAAAAACCAATTATTTTCCGTGCGACAGCACAGTGGTTTGCATCTATTGAAGCGTTCCGTAAAGAATTATTAGAAGCTGTTGCGGAAACAAAATGGGTACCAGCATGGGGAGAAACTCGTCTTCATAATATGGTTCGTGACCGTGGTGACTGGTGTATTTCTCGTCAGCGTGCATGGGGTGTGCCAATCCCTGTATTCTATGCAGAGAATGGTGATCCAATTATTACAGATGAAACAATTAACCATGTAGCAGATTTATTCCGTGAGCACGGTTCTAACGTATGGTTTGAGCGTGAAGCGAAAGATCTATTACCAGAAGGATTTACACATACAGGTAGCCCAAATGGTGAATTCCGTAAAGAAACAGACATCATGGATGTATGGTTCGATTCAGGTTCTTCTCACCAAGCAGTATTAGAAGAGCGCGAAGACTTACAACGTCCAGCTGATTTATATTTAGAAGGATCTGACCAGTATCGTGGTTGGTTTAACTCTTCATTATCAACAGCAGTTGCTGTAACAGGTAAAGCTCCATATAAAGGCGTACTAAGCCATGGTTTCGTATTAGATGGTGAAGGACGTAAAATGAGTAAGTCGATTGGAAACATCGTCGTACCGAAGAAAATTATGGATCAATTAGGTGGAGATATTTTACGCTTATGGGTATCTTCTGTTGACTATCAATCTGATGTACGTATTTCAGATGATATTTTAAAACAAGTAGCAGAAGTGTATCGTAAAATCCGTAACACATTCCGTTTCTTATTAGGAAACTTAGATGACTTTAAGCCAAGTGAAAATACAGTAGCTGTAGCTGAACTTCGTGAAGTAGATCGTTACATGTTAGTGAAATTAAATGACTTAATTACAAAAGTAAAAGAAGCATATGAAACATACGACTTCGCTGCTGTGTATCATGCAATTCATAACTTCTGTACAATTGATTTAAGTTCATTCTACTTAGACTTTGCAAAAGACATTTTATACATTGAAGGTGCAAACCATGAAGATCGTCGTGCAATTCAAACTGTATTATATGATGTTCTTGTTGCATTGACGAAACTTGTAACACCAATCTTACCGCATACAGCTGATGAAGTATGGCCATACATTCCGGGTGTAACAGAAGAAAGTGTACAATTAACTAATATGCCAGAAGCTGTACAATTAGATGGTGCGGAAGCATTAAAAACAAAATGGGATGCATTTATGACGCTGCGTGATGACGTATTAAAAGCGTTAGAAGTAGCTCGTAATGAGAAAGTAATCGGTAAGTCATTAAATGCAAGTATTACGCTATATCCGACTGTAGAAATGAAAACTATGTTAGAGTCTATTAGCGAAGACTTAAAGCAATTATTCATCGTTTCTGAGTATAAACTTGGTGGTATGATGGAAGAAGCGCCAGCAGATGCGCCGAAGTATGAGCATACAGCGGTTGCTGTTGCTCAAGCAACTGGTGAAACATGTGAACGTTGTTGGGTAGTTTCAGAAACAATTGGTAAAGACGCTGAACATGAAACATTATGTGAGCGTTGTGCAACAGTTGTTAAAGAAAACTATGTAAAATAATAAAAAAACTGACTGTGCGTAAGTACAGTCAGTTTTTTTATTGATGATATATTAAAATAACTTTCACTCTCTTTCCTATGAAGGAAAAATGTGTGTGAGGTAAGCATAGAAATTTCGGACACACTAATCGTACATTGCAGCTGGGAGGAATGTACACGTGAATGAAATGTATATGGAAATCAAAGAAGAATTGCAATTGATGCGAAAAGAGTTACAAGAGAGGCTAGCTAAAGAGGTCATGCACAAATATGATACAGAGTTTAGCGAAGAGCTTGGATATGAAATTAAGGAAGAGATAAAGAAAAAACTCCTATTACATGATATAAAAGAGGACTTAAAAGATGTAGAACGTGCATTATTTAAAATGGAAATAGATATGTATGGTATTTGTGAAGAAACGGGGAGAGCAATTTCGGTAAAACAAATGAAGACGATGCCGACTGCCCGTACCATTCATGAATTTTTCTATGAAAAAGTAAATGTATGAATGCGCACAACGATATTATGTTACCTTTTTTTAATTTATTTTATTCTTCTATAAAGGTTCATTGTGAAAAGGTTACAGCTATGCTAAAATTTTGAGGTACACTGTCTTTGTGGGGGAAATGAAAATGATATATTATGTAATAGCGTTATTTGTCATTGCCATCGATCAAATATCGAAATGGCTAATTGTAAAGAACATGGAATTGGGTACGAGCATTCCGATTATCGATAATGTATTATACATAACATCACATCGAAATAGAGGAGCTGCCTGGGGGATTTTAGAAAATAAAATGTGGTTTTTCTACATTATTACAGTCGTTTTTGTAGTATTTATCGTAATTTATATGCAAAAATATGCGAAAACAGACAAACTTCTAGGGATTTCATTAGGTCTAATATTAGGCGGAGCAATTGGTAATTTCATTGATCGTGTATTTAGACAAGAAGTAGTGGATTTCATTCACGTGTATATTTTCTCGTACAACTATCCAGTATTCAATATAGCTGATTCAGCATTATGTATTGGTGTTGTATTAATTATTATTCAAACATTATTAGAAGGCAAGAAAACGAAGGAGTAATTGAATGAGTGAAGTAGTACAAGTAACAGTTGCAGAAGAACAAAAAAGTGAGCGAATTGATAAATTCGTTGCAGAAATAAACAGTGAATGGTCACGTTCACAAGTACAACAATGGATTAAAGATGATGTCGTTACAGTTAATGGAAAATCGGTAAAAGTGAATTACAAAGTTAAAGAAAACGATGAAATTACAGTAACGATTCCTGATCCAGAAGAGTTAGATATCCAAGCAGAAGATATGGGCTTAGAAATTTATTATGAAGATGCAGATGTACTCGTTGTAAATAAGCCACGTGGTATGGTTGTACATCCAGCTCCAGGGCATACAAGCGGTACGCTTGTAAACGGACTTATGCACCATTGTACAGACCTGTCAGGTATTAACGGTGTAATGCGTCCTGGTATTGTGCATCGTATTGATAAAGATACATCTGGACTATTAATGGTTGCTAAAAATGATGTGGCGCATGAGTCACTTGTAAATCAACTTGTAGCAAAAACAGTAACAAGACGTTACAAAGCGATTGTACACGGTGTGATTCCGCATGATAAAGGAACGATCGATGCGCCAATTGGTCGCGATAAGAAAGAACGTCAAAGCATGACAGTTGATGAAAATGGTAAGAATGCTGTTACACACTTCCAGGTGTTAGAACGCTTTAAAGATTTTACACTTGTAGAATGTCGCTTAGAAACGGGACGTACGCACCAAATTCGTGTTCATATGAAATATATTGGCTATCCACTTGCAGGAGATCCGAAGTATGGTCCGAAGAAAACATTAGACATGAATGGACAAGCACTTCACGCAGGTATTTTAGGGTTTGACCATCCTCGTACTGGTGAATATATTCAGTTTGAGGCACCGATTCCAGAAGTGTTTGAAGACGCATTAAATATTTTACGGAAATAGTATTGACAAATCATAAGAAAACTGAGATACTGACAACAGTTAAATAATGATCCTTTAACACAGCCCCGTGAGGTTGAGAAGGTAACGGTTTGAAATACATAGGGTATGCTGTACCCTTTTTTCAAAAGTCCTCTCGCACACGCTGAGAGGACTTTTTTTATACCATTACTCTCACGCAAGAAAAAAGCTTGGAGGTGTAGAGCATGCAAGAGAAAGCTGTCGTTTTAGATGACCAAATGATTCGCCGCGCTTTAACACGAATTAGTCATGAAATCGTGGAACGAAATAAAGGTGTCGATAATTGTGTTCTTGTCGGAATTAAAACTCGTGGAATTTTTATTGCACAACGTTTGGCAGAACGAATTGGTCAAATTGAAGGAAAAGAAATGGAAGTTGGAGAGCTAGATATTACGTTATATCGTGATGATCTAACACTACAATCGAAAAATGAAGAACCACTTGTAAAAGGTTCTGATATCCCTGTAGATATTACGAAGAAAAAAGTTATCCTTGTGGATGATGTATTATATACAGGAAGAACAGTTCGAGCAGCAATGGATGCTCTTATGGATTTAGGTAGACCATCACAAATCCAACTGGCGGTTCTTGTTGATAGAGGTCATCGTGAACTACCAATTCGCGCTGATTATGTAGGAAAGAACATTCCAACATCAAGTGAAGAGCGTATCGAAGTTGATTTGCAAGAGACAGATCAACAAGATCGAGTAAGCATATACGATAAGTAAAGCCCTTTTAAATGTAGTCCTGTGAGGCTGCCAAAGGGTCTTGGCTTTCATATGTCAAATTTGGCATACGAAAGTGTAGGACTCTTTGTGCACAGGCACAAAGAGTTTTTTTATTGCAAAGATTTAAACTGAAGGAGGATGTAACAATGGAACAAAAGCCAGTGTTAGACGTTAATGAAGTACCGAAACCGGGAAAATGGTTATTTTTAAGTATACAACATTTGTTCGCGATGTTTGGATCAACAGTGCTTGTTCCGTTTTTAACAGGATTGAATCCGTCAGTAGCATTAATATCAAGTGGATTAGGAACGCTAGCGTTTCTTCTTATAACGAAAGGTCAAGTACCTGCCTATCTAGGATCATCATTCGCCTTTATCGCACCGATTATAACAGCGAAAACAGCAGGTGGACCTGGAGCAGCAATGCTCGGTGGTTTGTTTGCAGGACTTGTGTACATCTTAATCTCACTCGGAATTAAGAAGTCAGGATCAGAGTGGATTATGAAATTACTTCCGCCAATCGTAGTTGGTCCAGTCGTAATGGTAATCGGTCTAGCTTTAGCACATACAGCAGTTAACATGGCGATGAACGGTGCGGATGGCAAATATAGCTTTACACACTTTTCAGTAGCATTAGTAACATTAGCAATTACAATTATCTGCTCTATATTCGGAAGAGGGTTTTTCAGTATCATACCAGTGTTACTGGGCATTATCGGCGGATATATCTTTGCTTACTTCCAAGGGCTAGTAAACTTAAAGCCGGTAGCTGAGGCAAAATGGTTTGTTGTACCAGATTTCACAGTACCATTTGTAACATATACTCCGGAGTTTTCGTGGAAGATTGTACTCTTGATGGTACCAGTTGCACTAGTAACAATTTCAGAACATATCGGACATCAAATTGTACTTGGAAATGTTATTAAAAGAGATTTAATTGAAAAACCAGGTTTACATCGCTCAATCTTCGGTGATGGAATAGCAACATTGATTGCATCACTAATAGGTGGACCACCGAATACAACGTATGGTGAAAACATCGGTGTGTTAGCAATTACGAGAGCATACAGTGTATACTTATTCATCGGCTCAGCAGTGTTTGCAATCATGTTCGGATTTATCGGTAAGATTTCTGCACTGATTCATTCGATCCCAACACCAGTTATGGGTGGTGTATCAATCTTACTATTCGGTGTAATTGCATCAAGCGGATTACGCATGATGGTAGATGATAAAACAGACCTAAGTGACAAACGAAACTTAATGATTGCATCAGTAATACTAGTAATCGGTATTGGTGGAGCGGTACTCCACGTAGGAGAATCGTTCCAAGTAGAAGGAATGGCACTAGCAGCAATTGTAGGTGTACTATTAAATCTACTACTACCAGAAACGAAACAAATAAAACAATCTAAGCAGATTGCTTCATAATAATAACCTTTTAATTCAGTCCTGTGAGACCGGAAAGGGTGGCTTCTTCCTTGCACCCTAGTCTCAAATGACTAGGGTATTTTTATACAAAAGTTGTTATAAAAATACAAAAGTGGTAACATAAAAATCAGAAAGATGAGGGATGACGATGAGCCATTTGTTAACGATGAGTGAATTATCAGAAGTAGAAATTTCAGAAATCCTAAAAGACGCAGAAGATTTCGCGAATGGAAAAGAGAGCAAAACGACAGAGCAAACTTTTGTTGCGAACTTGTTCTTTGAGAATAGTACGAGAACGAGATTTAGCTTTGAAGTTGCTGAGAAGAGATTAGGACTTGAAGTTTTAAACTTTTCAGCGGATGCATCAAGCGTACAAAAAGGAGAAACTTTATACGATACGATAAGAACACTGGAATCAATCGGAACAAAAGCGGTGATCGTCCGCCATGAGCAAGATCGCTACTTCGATGAACTAAAAGAACAGGTAAATATCCCAATCTTAAACGCTGGAGATGGATGTGGAAACCATCCAACGCAGTGCCTACTCGATCTTCTTACAATTAAACAAGAGTTTGGAAGATTTGAAGGATTAAAGATTGCGATAGTAGGAGATGTTCGTCATAGCCGAGTAGCACGTTCTAATGCAGAAGCATTAACGAAACTGGGTGCAACAATTTACTTTGCAAGTCCAGAAGAGTGGAAAGATGAAGACAGCACGTTTGGAACATACAAACCATTAGATGAACTTGTTCCAGAAGTGGATGTAATGATGTTACTTCGTGTACAACATGAGCGTCATGATCATTATGAAACAGACATTATGAAAGAGTATCATGAGAAACACGGATTAACAGTGGAAAGAGAAAAGCGTATGAAAGAAGGAAGCATTATTATGCATCCAGCTCCTGTAAACCGTGATGTTGAAATTGCAAGTGAACTTGTTGAGTGTGAGCGTTCACGCATATTTAAACAAATGGAAAATGGAGTTTACGTAAGAATGGCTGTACTAAAACGCGCCTTACCAAATGTATTAGGAGGAATGAAACATGAATTACTTGTTTAAAAATGGTCGTTATATGAATGAAGAAGGAAAAATCGTAGCAACAGATCTTCTCGTACAAGACGGTAAAATCGCTAAGGTAGCAGAAAATATTACGGCAGATAATGCTGAAGTAATCGATGTGAACGGAAAGTTAATCGCACCTGGATTAGTAGATGTACACGTACATCTTCGTGAACCAGGTGGTGAACATAAAGAAACAATTGAAACAGGTACACTAGCAGCGGCAAAAGGTGGGTTCACTACAATTTGTGCAATGCCAAATACACGCCCAGTACCAGATTGCAGAGAACATATGGAAGACTTGCAAAATCGTATTAAAGAAAAAGCGCATGTCAACGTACTACCATACGGAGCAATTACAGTACGCCAAGCTGGTTCTGAAATGACAGATTTCGAAACATTAAAAGAACTTGGAGCATTTGCTTTCACTGATGACGGTGTAGGCGTACAAGATGCTAGCATGATGTTAGCTGCTATGAAGCGTGCAGCGAAATTAAATATGGCAGTAGTTGCGCATTGTGAAGAGAATACTCTTATTAATAAAGGTTGTGTACATGAAGGGAAGTTTTCTGAGAAACACGGATTAAACGGTATCCCATCAGTATGTGAATCTGTACATATTGCAAGGGATATACTGCTTGCTGAAGCGGCAGATTGTCACTATCACGTATGTCACGTAAGTACGAAAGGTTCTGTACGCGTAATTCGAGATGCGAAACGCGCTGGAATTAAAGTAACAGCAGAAGTAACACCTCATCACTTAGTGTTATGTGAAGATGATATCCCATCAGCTGATCCTAACTTTAAAATGAACCCGCCGCTTCGTGGAAAAGAAGATCACGCAGCACTAATTGAAGGTTTATTAGATGGAACAATTGATATGATCGCAACTGATCATGCACCGCATACAGCGGAAGAGAAAGCGCAAGGAATTGAAAGAGCACCATTCGGAATTACTGGTTTTGAAACAGCATTCCCACTTCTATACACAAACCTTGTGAAAAAAGGAATTATTACATTAGAGCAGTTAATTCAATTCTTAACAGAAAAACCAGCTGATACATTCGGCTTAGAAGCAGGTCGCCTGAAAGAAGGTAGAACAGCTGATATTACAATCATTGATTTAGAACAAGAAGAAGAGATTGACCCAACAACATTCTTATCAAAAGGAAAAAATACACCATTCGCAGGTTGGAAATGCCAAGGATGGCCGGTAATGACAATCGTTGGTGGTAAGATCGCATGGCAAAAGGAGAGTGCATTAGTATGAAAAGACAACTTATCTTAGAAGATGGAACAGTATTAATTGGAAAAGGTTTCGGAGGAGAAATCGAAAAGTCAGGTGAGGTTGTATTTACAACAGGAATGACTGGATATCAAGAAACATTATCTGATCCATCATATTGCGGTCAAATCGTAACATTCACGTACCCATTAATCGGAAACTACGGCATCAACCGTGACGATTTTGAATCAATTCACCCATCTGTAAATGGTTTAATCGTAAACGAAATTTGTGATCATCCATCAAACTTCCGTAATGAAATTTCGTTAAATGATTACTTAAAAGAAAGAAATATCCCAGGGTTAGCAGGAATTGATACAAGAAAATTAACGAGAAAAATTCGTCAATACGGTACATTACGTGGACGTCTATGTAACATGGATGCAGATGTAGAATACATCGTGAGCCAATTAAAAGCGACAGTATTTACAGATCACGTGAAACGCGTATCAACGAAAGATCCATACCCAAGCCCAGGCCGTGGACACCGAGTTGTACTTGTAGACTTCGGAATGAAACATGGTATTTTACGAGAATTAAATAAACGTGACTGTGATGTAATTGTAGTACCTTACAATACAACAGCAGAAGAAATTTTACGTCTTAGCCCAGATGGAATTATGTTAAGTAACGGACCTGGAGATCCAAAAGATGTACCAGAAGCAATTGAAATGTTAAAAAACATTATCGGTAAAGTTCCTTTATTCGGAATTTGCTTAGGACATCAACTATTCGCTCTAGCATCTGGTGCGAATACAAGTAAGTTAAAATTCGGTCACCGTGGTTTAAACCATCCGGTAAAACATCTTGCAACTGGAAAAGTAGCAATTACATCTCAAAATCATGGTTACGCAGTAGAAGAAGAATCAGTTAAAAATACAGAACTTGAAATTACACATGTTGCTTTAAATGATGGAACAGTAGAAGGTCTTCGTCATACGAAGTTCCCAGCATTTACAGTACAATACCATCCAGAAGCTTCTGCAGGACCAGAAGATGCAAACGATTTGTTCGAAGATTTCTTAGCAATGATTGAAAACTTCAAGAAAGAAGGGGAAGAGTTATGCCAAAACGCCTAGACATTAACACAATTTTAGTAATCGGATCAGGACCAATTGTAATTGGGCAAGCAGCAGAGTTTGACTACTCTGGTACACAAGCTTGTCAATCTCTTAGAGAAGAAGGTTACAAAGTAATCCTTGTTAACTCTAACCCAGCAACAATTATGACAGATACTGCAACGGCAGATAAAGTATATATAGAACCATTAACACTAGAATTCGTAAGCCGTATCATTCGTAAAGAACGTCCAGATGCAATCTTACCAACATTAGGTGGTCAAACAGGCCTGAATATGGCTGTTGAACTTGCGAAATCAGGCATACTTGAAGAGTGCGGAGTTGAAATTTTAGGAACAAAATTATCAGCAATCGAGCAAGCGGAGGATCGTGATTTATTCCGTACCTTAATGCAGGAATTAAATGAACCAATTCCATCTAGTACCATTATTCATACGCTAGAAGAAGCTCATGAATTTGTAAAAGAAATTGGATATCCAGTTATTGTTCGCCCAGCATTTACAATGGGGGGAACAGGTGGCGGAATCTGTAGTAATGAAGAAGAACTAATTGAAATCGTATCAGGTGGATTAAAACATAGTCCGGTAACACAATGTTTATTAGAAAAGAGCATTGCTGGTTGTAAGGAAATTGAATATGAAGTAATGCGTGATTCAAATGATAACGCGATTGTAGTATGTAACATGGAAAATATCGATCCAGTTGGGGTTCACACAGGTGATTCTATCGTTGTAGCACCGAGCCAAACATTAAGTGACCGTGAATATCAAATGTTACGAAACACTTCATTACGAATTATTCGTGCATTAGGAATTGAAGGTGGATGTAACGTTCAGCTTGCACTTGATCCATATAGCTTCCAATATTATGTAATCGAAGTAAACCCGCGTGTAAGTCGTTCATCTGCACTAGCATCTAAAGCAACTGGATATCCAATTGCGAAGCTAGCGGCAAAAATTGCAGTCGGTTTAACATTAGATGAAATTATAAATCCAGTAACACAAAAAACATATGCTTGTTTCGAACCAGCATTAGACTATGTTGTTTCAAAAATTCCACGCTGGCCATTTGATAAGTTTGAATCAGCAAACAGAACACTGGGTACACAAATGAAGGCAACTGGTGAAGTTATGTCAATTGGACGTAACTTAGAGCAATCATTATTAAAAGCGATTCGTTCTTTAGAACTTGGTGTTTATCACTTAGAGTTAGAGCATTTAAAAGAGCTTGATAAAGAGACAATGAAAAAACGCATTATAAAAGCTGATGATGAGCGACTGTTTATTGTAGCAGAAGCAATTCGTCAAGGTGTAACGAAAGAAGAAATCAACAATTGGTGTGAAATGGACTTCTTCTTCTTACAAAAAGTTGAAAATATCGTAAATATGGAACGCGAAGTAAAAGCAAATGTAGGAAATATGGAAGTATTACAATCAGCGAAAGAAATGGGCTTCAGTGACCATTACATCGCCAATTCTTGGAACAAAACAGAGCGTGAAATTTACGATATGCGTAAAGAAAGCAACATAACTCCTGTTTATAAAATGGTAGATACTTGTGCGGCAGAGTTTGAATCTGCAACACCATACTACTACAGCACATATGGTGACGAGAATGAATCAGTTAGAACAGATCGTAAGAGTGTAGTAGTTCTAGGATCTGGTCCAATCCGTATCGGTCAAGGTGTTGAGTTTGACTATGCAACAGTTCACTCTGTATGGGCAATTAAAGAAGCGGGATATGAGGCAATCATTGTTAATAACAATCCAGAAACAGTTTCAACAGACTTCAGTATTTCTGACAAATTATACTTTGAACCATTAACAATCGAAGATGTAATGCACATTATCGATTTAGAAAAACCAGAAGGTGTTATCGTCCAATTCGGTGGACAAACGGCAATTAACTTAGCTGCTAAATTAGAGGCTCATGGTGTGAAAATCTTAGGAACATCACTTGAAGATTTAGACCGTGCAGAAGATCGTGATAAGTTTGAAGCAGCTCTAACACAACTTGGTATCCCGCAACCAGTTGGTAAAACAGCAACGACTGTAGAGCAAGCGGTAGCAATCGCTGACAAAATTGGTTACCCAGTATTAGTAAGACCATCTTACGTACTAGGTGGACGCGCGATGGAAATCGTATATCGTCAAGAAGAACTGCTGCACTACATGAAAAATGCGGTTAAAGTTCACGCAGATCATCCAGTATTAATCGATCGTTACATGGTTGGTAAAGAAATTGAAGTAGATGCAATTTCAGACGGTGAGAATGTATTCATTCCAGGTATTATGGAACATATTGAACGCGCTGGAGTTCACTCTGGTGACTCAATCGGAGTATATCCACCGCAAAGCTTATCTGCAAAACTAAAAGAACAAATTATTGAACATACAATTGCACTTGGAAAAGGTTTAAACATTGTTGGATTACTAAACATTCAGTTTGTAGTATTCAAAGATGAAGTGTATGTAATTGAAGTAAATCCACGTGCGAGCCGTACAGTACCATTCTTAAGTAAAATTACAGGCGTACCGATGGCGAATGTTGCAACGAAAGTTATTTTAGGTCAAGATCTTGTAGAACAAGGATATGGAACTGGTTATCACCCAGAAGAGAAAGAAGTGTATGTAAAAGCACCGGTATTCTCATTTGCGAAGCTACGTTCAGTTGATACAACATTAGGACCTGAAATGAAATCAACAGGGGAAGTAATGGGTAAAGACTTAACACTTGAAAAAGCATTATACAAAGGGTTAGTTGCTTCAGGAATTAACATCCCAACGCACGGATCAGTAATCATCACTGTAGCGGATAAAGATAAAGAAGAAGCAATGGAAATTGCAAAACGTTTCCACGAAATCGGCTATAACTTATTAGCAACAGCTGGAACAGCACAATCGTTAGCAGAGCAAAACATTCCAGTGCAAGTTGTAAATAAAATTGATTCTGAAGAGTACAACTTACTTGATATTATCCGTCAAGGAAAAGCACAGTTTGTAATCAATACATTAACAAAAGGCAAACAACCAGCGCGTGATGGTTTCCGCATTCGCCGTGAATCAGTAGAAAATGGTGTGGCTTGCTTAACATCACTTGATACAACGAGAGCAATCTTACGAGTACTAGAATCTATGACATTCTCAGCTCATTCAATGAAAGAAATTACGCAAACGAAGCGTCACGAGGTGGTACATGCATGATGCAAAAGCAAAATATGATCGTCGTTAACCAAAAAGAAATCGCAAAAAACATTTACGAATTAGTGCTTCAAGGGGATCTAGTGCAGCAAATGAACGATCCAGGACAGTTTGTACACATTAAGGTAGCAGAGGGCATTACGCCCCTTCTGCGCCGCCCAATTAGTATTTGTAATGTCGATCAAGACAAGAACGAATTTACAATGCTATATCGTGCGGAAGGACAAGGAACAAAAACATTAGCGAAAAGAAAACAAGGCGAACTTGTAGATGTGTTAGGACCACTTGGACATGGTTTTCCTGTAGAAGAAGCGGAAGCTGGACAAACGGCTCTATTAGTTGGAGGGGGAATTGGTGTACCACCACTATATGAATTGTCACAGCGTCTTGTAGCAAAGGGAGTACGCGTTATTCACATCTTAGGTTTCCAAACGAAAGATGTTGTCTTCTATGAAGAGAAATTCGCAGAGCTTGGTGATACGTATGTTGCAACAGTTGATGGTACGCATGGTACAGAAGGCTTTGTAACAGATGTAATTGATAGCTATGGAATCGACTTTGACATTCTATACTCATGTGGACCTTTAGCGATGCTTCGTGCATTAGAAGGACGCTATAAAGAGAGAAAAGCCTACATTTCATTAGAAGAGCGTATGGGCTGTGGCATTGGAGCATGTTTCGCATGTGTATGCCATTTACAAGCAGATCCGAGTGGACATTCTTACAAGAAGGTGTGTAGCGACGGACCAGTATTTCCAATCGGGGAGGTTGTACTATGAACAGATTGCAAGTTGAATTACCAGGGTTATCATTAAAAAATCCAATCATCCCAGCATCTGGTTGCTTCGGATTTGGTCGTGAGTATGCACAGTTCTATGATTTAAGTGTACTTGGATCAATTATGATTAAAGCGACAACAGAACAGCCTCGTTACGGAAACCCAACGCCTCGTGTTGCGGAAACACCAGGCGGAATGCTAAATGCAATCGGGCTTCAAAATCCTGGATTAGAAAAGGTAATGAATTCTGAATTACCTTTTCTTGAGCAATTTGATCTTCCGATTATTGCGAATGTTGCTGGCTCACAAGCCGAGGATTATGTAGCAGTTGCGAAAGAAATTTCAAAGGCACCTAATGTTCATGCGCTAGAATTAAATATTTCTTGTCCAAACGTTAAAACGGGTGGTATCGCTTTTGGTACGAATCCTGAAATTGCTGCTGATTTAACGAAGCGAGTAAAAGAGGTTTCTGAAGTACCGGTATATGTGAAATTGTCACCGAACGTGGCAAACATTGTGGAGATTGCAAAAGCAATTGAAAATGCGGGTGCGGACGGTTTAACGATGATTAATACATTGCTTGGTATGCGTCTAGATTTAAAAACAGCTAAACCAATTTTAGCAAACCGTACAGGCGGATTATCAGGTCCTGCGATTAAGCCAGTAGCAATTCGTATGGTACATGAAGTAAGCCAAGCGGTTAACATTCCGATTATCGGAATGGGTGGTATTGAAACTGCGGAAGATGTAATTGAATTCTTCTATGCTGGCGCAAGCGCGGTTGCAGTTGGAACAGCGAACTTTATCGATCCATTCGTATGTCCGACAATTATTGAAGAATTACCAGCATTACTAGATGAATTAGGATTTGATCACATTTCGGAATGTCAAGGAAGGAGCTGGAAGCAAACATGTCACAGTCGTTAATCGTTGCACTAGATTTTCCAGGGAAACAAGATGTAGAACAATTCTTACACCACTTTGAAGGGGAAGAGTTATTTGTCAAAGTTGGTATGGAGTTATTCTACAAAGAAGGACCTGCGATTATTACGTACTTAAAAGAAAAAGGGCATAAGATCTTCCTAGATTTAAAACTTCATGATATTCCGAATACAGTAAAAAGCGCTATGCGTAGCCTAGCTAGTCTAGATGTTGATATGGTAAATGTTCATGCTGCTGGGGGAAGCAGTATGATGAAAGCTGCGATTGAGGGATTAGAGGAAGGTAAGCAAGAAGGAAAAGAGAGACCGATTTGTATTGCAGTTACACAACTAACAAGCACTTCGGAAGCTATGATGAAAAAAGAGATTGGCATTGAGAAAACGTTAGAAGAAGCGGTTGCTCATTATGCAAAACTAACGAAAGAAAGTGGACTTGATGGTGTTGTTTGTTCAACACTTGAAGTTCCGAAATTACGTGAAGTATGCGGAAATGAATTTGTAACAGTAACACCGGGGATTCGTCTTGCAAGCGATGATGTAAATGACCAGGTGCGCGTAGCAACACCGAAACGTGCGAGGGAACTTGGCTCAAGCTACATCGTAGTTGGACGTAGTATTACAAAAGCGGAAAATCCGCTTGAAGCGTATAAAACAGTAAAACAACAGTGGGAAGGTGTAACAGTATGAAAAAAGAAATCGCATCGCATTTATTAGAAATTGGAGCAGTATTTTTACAACCGAATGATCCATTCACTTGGTCTTCAGGTATGAAATCACCAATTTATTGTGATAATCGTTTAACTTTATCTTATCCAAAAGTACGTCAAGCGATTGCAGCTGGATTAGAAGAGTTAATTAAAGAGCACTTCCCAACTGTAGAAGTTATTGCAGGAACAGCAACTGCTGGTATTGCGCACGCTGCATGGGTAAGCGATCGTATGGATTTACCAATGTGCTACGTACGTAGTAAAGCAAAAGGTCACGGTAAAGGGAACCAAATTGAAGGAAAAGCTGAAAAAGGTCAAAAAGTAGTAGTAGTAGAAGACTTAATTTCAACTGGCGGTAGTGCAATTACATGTGTAGAAGCACTTCGCGAAGCTGGATGTGAAGTATTAGGAATCGTATCAATCTTCACATACGAGCTAGAAGCAGGAAAAGAAAAACTAGAAGCAGCTAACGTAGCATCATACTCTTTAAGCGATTACAGTGCATTAACTGAAGTAGCAGCAGAAAAAGGTATGATCGGACAAGCTGAAACGAAAAAATTACAAGAGTGGCGTAAAAATCCAGCAAACGAAGCTTGGATCACAGCGTAACACGAAAAAGACGACCGCGGGGGAACGCGGTCGTTTTTTTATAGTATTGTTAAAACTTCATGTAAAGAACAGATAGTAGGAACATCAAACTTGAGTTGCAAGTTATCCCGATTTAACCATATCCCATGCATTCCAGCTGCTGTACTACTAATTGCATCTGTTTCTAATCGATCGCCAATATAATAGCAATCTTTCATTTCAAGATTCAATTGTAATACAGTTCTTTGAAAGATTTTAGGGTTTGGCTTCGATATACCAATCTCACTAGAAGTAAAAATATATTGGAAATATTGTAGAATGTTTAGAGCGGTTAATTTTTCAATTTGTTGTTCATAATCGCCATTACTAATGATACCTAATGAGTACCCTCTTTGCTGCAAGGTTTGTAATGTATAGAGTACATCTTCAAACAGGGTCCAGTTGTTCTTATATAGTTCTATATATTGATTGAATCTATGCTGAGATTCTCTGGCTGATAAGTTTACTCCGTATGTTTTAAATAAATGATACATTCGCATTACTTGTTGTTCTTGGAAAGATAATTCCTTGGATAAAAATTTGTTGAAATATTTTTCTGATAATTCATGCCAGAATTTTGTGGCTTCTAATTCATTACCTAAAAAAATAGTGTTATATGTTTGAAAGAAATCTATAATACCTTTACTTTCAGCAGTATCATAATCAAGTAAAGTTCCATCAATATCAAAGAAAATCATATGACAATCTCCTTGCTAACAACTATTTAGCGTTTTCCACAACCTCATATCCTCTCACAAACAATAGCGTCATATAAGAAACAATAAATGAGAAGATGCTGTACATACCAACCCAAAAGAAAAATTTTGGAGTAAAGGCGATAACACCTATTATTAAAAAACTAGCAAACGTTACAATCGGCATTACGTAATACGTTTTCGTCTTGCGCGTTCCAATAACAGAAACGATAAAGATAAGTAATGGACAAATTAATAAGACGAAAATCAATTCATTCATAGTTATGTCCCCTTTTCTAATGGAAGTAATCTGTTTCTCGTAAACGTTTTGAAGTAAATACTCTCTTAATATAATTTCGCTAATATATACATAATCCCTTTTGGAAGTCAGTAATAAATGATGGATTTCACAATAAAAAACGTAAGCAAGAGAACACTTACTTACGTTATAAAATAAACATCGCAACGATCGTGGTGACAATTAAGCCAATCACAACGGGTAAAAAGTTTCGGCGTGCAAGTTCAAATGGATCAACTTTACAAATGGCAGCGGCAGAAATAAGCGCCCAAGGAATTAACGTTCCGCCCCCAGTCCAGATTGCAGCAATTTGCCCGAGTGCTGTTAATGTAGCTGTTCCATGCCCAAGTGCTGTTCCAAAAAGGTTAGCAATCGAACCAGCAAGTGAAATGCCGGAAAATCCAGATCCATCTAATCCAGTTATGATGCCAACGATAGTTAATGTTCCCGCCGATACATATTGGTTTAAAGGAACAGTTTGAGATAAGGCGATCCCTAAGTCGTTAATGATTCCATGTGAACCTTTCGGTAAATAGTCTCCGATAATTTTTACAAAACCGCTATCTCCTAAATAAAAGAGTGCAGCAATTGGAATAACTGGGCCGAAAATTTTAAATCCAAATTGGAGCCCTTCTATAAAATAATCGGTCGTTTTATTCAGTCCATTTTCTTTGTAAGCGATGAGGGAAATAATGATAATCATAATAACAGTCGTCCCGCCGATAAGTGCAGTTGCGTCGCTTCCTTGTAGTTTAAATTGAATCATGAAAAGGATATCGATGGCATATACGATCGGAATACAAATAGCGAGCCATTTTTTTGTTCGAGGAGATAATGAAGTGAGCGTTTTAGAAGACTCAGTTGATGGGATAGATTCTTGCAACGATAAGCCTGTATGGAATTCTTTTCGTAAGAAGAAAAATGCGACGGAAGTTGTCACAATACCCATAACGATAACGAGGGGAACACTGGCAGAAACAACGCTGGAAACAGGAAGACCAGCAGCATCCGCTGTTAATTTCGATGCACCTTGAATAACGAAGTCACCAGATAAGGCGATGCCGTGTCCGAACAAGTTCATAGCAATGGCAACTCCAATTGGCGGAAGGCCGACGCGCACAGCCACGGGTAATAAAATAGCTCCCATTAAAGCGACAGCTGGAGAAGGCCAAAAGAAGAAAGAAATTGTCATCATTAAAAGGCCGATAATCCAGTAGGCGAGGGTAGGGGTACGAATCATCTTTGTAAATGGTGAAATCATCGTATCATTTATGCCAGTATGAACGAGTAGATTGCTCATTGATACGATAATGGAGATGATTAATATAGTTGGTAATAGCTCAGTAATGGCGTAAATGAAACTTTGAAAAATACCGCTAACGGCAAGAGGGATAGAACTTGTAGCAGTTAATGCTAATAAAAAGATAAAAACGATACAAATAATCGTCGTATCTTTCCGGAGAATAAAAAAAGTAATAATAGTGAGTAAACAAAGAATATAGAGAGCATGCAACAGCGTTAATTCAACTCCCATAACATTCACATCCTTTAGGCATTCGTGTAGTTTATTGTATGAAAGCAGTAAAAGTATGTGAGTATAGGAAAAAGAAAAAAAGTGAAATTTCATATACTGTAATGGTAAGAAGTAGAAATGGAGGTTACAATACAATTAATCCTAAAAATGGAATTTAAGGAGGGCTTATGCACAAAAAAATTGGATTTTGGGGATTCGTTATATCTTGTAGTCTATTAATCATTTTAAACCTGTTTACAAACAATGAATGGATCAGTATTATACCTGTTTTCGGGTTTGTATTTATACTTTTATATAACTGGGATGATATGAAACAATATAGTAAGAAAAGTATCGGATTTATGATAGGCATTATTGTTATTTGTTCATTTATCGCAGGGATTATTTTAATAGAGGGGCAGAAGCAAATGGAGAAAATGTCTATTTTTCAAGAATGGATGTCATCTGCGAAGGGGCTTTATATTGTAATTGTATTTGTTATTTTACTAAGATTTGTTATAAGCATAGTAAGTTACATATTAAAGGAGAAGTAGAATGGGGGGGGAAGAATGAGAGAGAAAATAGGTTATTATGGTGTGCTCGTTTGTTTACTATTATCAGTTATTTCAGGGCAATTTCTTAAAAGTGAATGGGTACCAATTATATTATGTATAGGAGTATTGATATTTGCTCCCATGTATCGCTGGGATGAATGGAAAGCATATAGCAGAAAAAAGAAATTTGTTTTCAGCATCGAGTTTGTCATTATAATTAGCACAATTCCATTTTTGTTATTGAAAGGAAATGAGATAATAGATGGAATTATAATGTTTCAAGGGTGGTTGTTTATTGTAAAATTGCTATACTTAATATGTATTTTAATATCGGTAGCGGTAGTTGCTAAAAAAATAAACGAAAAGTTATTCGTTAATGAATAAAAGAAAGTGCCACCTTATCCGGTGGCACTTTCTTACTTTACTGAATGTGTTTTTTGCATCTTTTTAACTAAACGAATTTGTCCGCGATGATTGATTTCATCTTCAAAAACGTGAAACCATTTAAAGTAGTTGTTTGCTGGTTTGTCATACCAAAAGTCTGTCGTTTTAAATAGCCATTCATCAGGTAACGATTGAAAAGTCTCGATCGTTTTGGAACGTACTTTTTCTAATGTGTTTATGTAAAATTCTATAGAGTTTCCTTTTATTTTCTCGCGTCCAAGAACTCCTAACTCAATAGCAGGTAACCACTGTTCTAATTCAGCCTCCGTTGGTTCACGGTCTTCAAAAGTATGAATTTGGTAGTAAAATTCAATAGCAGCCATATGGTACAAAAGCATACCAATTGAGTTTGCTTCCTCATCATATAAATAATCAAGTTCTTCAATTGTTAAACATTCCACCGCTTGCATTGTTGTATAGCGAGCGTAATTCATCATGGAAACAAGTTTGGAAAATTCAGCTTGCAAACCATCTATTTTATCAATTACAAAATTCAATTTAAATTCCCCCTCTTTAAACGACGACTCCAGAGAAAGAATTCTATGTGCAGAGAAAAACTCCTTTTAAAAGGTTATGATTTTAACAAGGTATGACAATTAGTTCCCGATTTGATTTTGTAATAACTTCATATCCGTCTTTTGTAATGACAATATCATCTTCAATTCTACAACCGCCCCAGTTTGGTATGTAAATACCAGGTTCAACTGTAACGACCATACCTTCTTCTAAAGTAGCCTTACTTTCTTGGGATAGGCGAAGAGGTTCATGTATTTCTAACCCAAGACCATGACCGGTAGAGTGTCCAAAATATTGGCCGTATCCATGCTCAGTAATGTAATCTCTCGTTATATCATCGATACTTTTCGCAGTTTCTCCAGGTTTAATTGCTTCCGTCCCACGTTTTAACGCTTCTCGTACAACATTGTATATCTTTTTGAATTCTTCTGATGGTTCCCCAATTGCTACAGTACGTGTTATATCGGAACAATATCCGTCGTAAAGTGCACCGAAATCTAATGTAACGACGTCGCCTCGCTCGATTATTTTATTTGATGCAACTCCATGAGGAAGTGAAGAGCGAACGCCAGAAGCTACAATGATTTGAAATGATGAGGAGGTAGCCCCTTTTTTACGCATGAAAAATTCTAACTCATCTCGTACATCATTTTCACTTATTCCTGGTTTTAGAAACGTAAGGATGTGGTGAAATGCTTCGTCAGCAATATTAGCTGCAATTTTCATTGTTTCTATTTCAGGCGTGTCTTTAATAATACGAATATTTTCGATGATTTCGCACACTTGAATCATTTCCACATGTACGTATTTTTGTAAGTTTTTATATTGTTGCAATGTCATGTTGTTTTCTTCAATTCCGAGTTTTTGAATGTTTAATTTCGATACTTGATTTGCAATTTCTTTTTCTAAATTTCCTTTATGCATAATAATTTCAGCATCTTTTATTTGTGATTTCGCTTGATCTACATAGCGAAAATCAGTTATAAAAACAGCTTTATCCGCAGAGATTAAGACGACGCCAGCACTACCTGTAAAGCCTGTTGCATATTGGCGGTTTTCTTTTTTTGTAATAAGTAATCCGTCAATTTCATAGTTTTGTAGTTGATTTTGGATTTTATTAATTTTTAAAGTCATGTTAATTCCCCCTATTCACAGTATTGAATAAAGCAAATAGTGTGCCAAAATATATATTTGAAGAAAAGATAGTAGGAACAACATATATTTTAGGGGAGATAAAAAATAGCTCGCTATTTGTGGGAGACGGTTTGTTCATAAAATCCAGATTGCTTCAATAAATAGCAGGGGGATGAAAAAATATTGATTGGAGGCGCACTTTATTTACATGTTGTAAAAAAATTTATACAACTGTGAAATGACACTGTCAATTTTTTTGACAATATTGAAAGGGAGAAAGATGTTTTGAGTTATTGAATGGATATAGGAACTAAATTGAAAAAATATAAAAAATGCGTTGCTTATGAGCAACGCATTTTTATATTTAAGCTTTTAATTTCATTACAGTATCAGCATCAGGTGTTACATATACGGTTTGCTGATTGTCGTACGTAACAAAACCAAGTTTTGCACCACTCGGTTTTTTGACATGGCGTATTTTGGTGAAATCTACAGGAACAGAACTAGAATCTTTTGCTTTACTGAAATAGGCAGCGATTTTAGCAGCTTCTAACACGGTTTCTTCGGTAGGTTCAAGAGAACGAATGACAACATGAGACCCAGGGATATCTTTCGTATGTAACCAAATTTCATCACGACGGGCAAACTTCGTTGTTAAATAATCGTTTTGCTTGTTGTTTTTACCGACGAAAATTTCTGTTCCGTCACTAGCTAAATATTTGTCTAATACCGGTTTAGTTGGTTTCTTCTTAGCATTTTTTGCTTTACGATTGCGCATATAACCTTCGTCAGCTAATTCCTCGCGAATTTCTTCAATATCTTTTGAAGAAGCAGCTTCCATTTGTTGAAGTAAGCTATCAAAATAAAGAATTTCTTCATTTGTTTTTTCGATTTGTTCTTCTACAACAACAACTGAATTTTTCGCTTTTTGGTACTTTTGGAAATAGCGTTGCGCATTGTCAGATGGTGTTTTTAAAGGATCTAATGTAATTTTTACAGTTCCGCCATTTTCGTCGTAATAGTTAACGACTTCAATATCTTTATCACCTTTTTTCAAAGCGTACATATTGGCTGTAAGTAGTTCTCCAAATAGTTGATATTTATCTGCTTTTCCGGCATCTTGTAATGTTTTTTCTAGTTTAATGAGTTTCTTCTCATTTTTATTTTTTTCGTTTTGCATAAAGCGCTCTAAATCATAAGCTTGTTGTTTTACACGGTCGCGCTCTGCTTTTCCGAAAAAGAAACGGTCTAGCAATTCACTAACAGATGAGAATGTCTTGTCTTCTCCTTGCAAGTGTGCAAGAGGGAAAAGATAAAAGAATTCTTTTCCATTTGAAGTAGTCATTGTTGGTGAATATGTATGAGTTAGTAATGGTTTTTGTATGGAGAAAAATGCGTCCGCTAATGCTTTTTCATTTACCATACCTGCTTTTTTCACTACTTCTTTTGCGAATAACGGCGAAATTCCCGTAAAGGTGCCGACAAGCTGTTTATCCATGTTTCCAGATAGAAAGTCTAGCGGTCTAATAAATTCATCATTTGTTTCAATCTGGAGTGGGTTAATTTTATGTTGTGCTGGTGGTGCAATGTACTCCGCTCCAGCATATACAGTTCGATGTCGGTTTACCGCTAAAGAAACGTGTTTTAAGCTATCTAAAATATTGTTTGTTTTTGTATCTACTAAAATGATGTTACTATGTCGTCCCATTATTTCAATTACTAATGTTTTTAGCGATTCGTCACCAATTTCATTTCTGCTACGAACTGTAATTTGAATAATGCGCTCTAAACCAATTTGTTCAATTTTTTCAATGAATCCACCTTCTAAATGCTTACGAAGAAGCATACAAAACATTGGCGGAAGTGCAGGTGAATCGTAATTTTGATTTGTTAAGTGTAAACGTGCATATGTCGGATGAGCGGAAAGAATTAGTTTTTGATTTTTTCCGTTTGCTCGAATATGTAATAAAATCTCGTATTTTGAAGGTTGATATATTTTGGAAATTCTTCCAGTGTAAAGAGAATTTGCAATTTCATGTGTAATTGCTCTTGTAAATAATCCATCGAATGCCATAAATGAACACTCCTTTCTAACTAAAAGTTAATTATAGCATTTTTTTGGACGAGGCTGAATAAGCTTTCAATAGAGTATGTCTGGAATCAGGAGGTCGATAGCGGGATGAACTGGTATGGAATGCGCGCAAACGAAGTGGAAGAAAGAACGAATACGAATGTGAAGGTTGGGCTTACAGAGAAGGAAGCAGAAGGGCGAATAAAAAAATTTGGTACAAATGAATTAGATGAAGCCAAAAGGCCTTCTGCACTGATGGTATTTTTGGCGCAGTTTAAAGATTTTATGGTACTTGTTTTATTTGGTGCAACAATAGTTTCAGCTTTTTTAGGTGAATACATTGATTCTATTGCGATTGTTGCGATTGTTATTATCAATGGTATTCTTGGCTTTTTTCAAGAAAGAAAGGCTGAAAAGTCACTGGAAGCTTTAAAAGAGCTAGCCGCCCCGCAAGTTACTGTAATGCGGAATGGAAATTGGGTAAAAGCACCGTCTAAAGCACTTGTTTTAGGTGATATCATTAAATTTTCTAGTGGTGATCGTATTGGGGCGGATGTACGTCTTGTTGAGGCATCAAGTTTATATATCGAAGAATCAGCTTTGACAGGAGAGTCAGTACCGGTGCAGAAGAAGGTAGAAGCTCTGCAGGGGAAAGATGTTTCAATTGGTGATCAAAAAAATATGGCTTTTATGGGTACGATGATTACACGAGGAGCTGGAACAGGGGTCGTTGTAGCAACTGGTATGAATACAGCGATGGGCCAAATTGCAAATATGTTACAAAATGCAGAGCAAATGGAAACACCACTGCAAAGAAGATTAGAGCAACTCGGGAAAATATTAATTATTGTCGCTCTTATTTTGACAGCGCTTGTTGTATTAGCCGGTGTGTATCAAGGGAATGAAGTGTATCATATGTTTTTAGCAGGCGTGTCGCTAGCTGTTGCTGCTATTCCTGAAGGATTACCAGCAATTGTTACAGTAGCTTTATCGCTTGGTGTACAGCGTATGATTAAAAAGAGAGCAATTGTAAGGAAGTTACCAGCGGTAGAAACGTTAGGATGCGCTTCTGTTATATGCTCTGATAAAACAGGAACAATGACGCAAAACAAAATGATGGTAACACATATGTGGTCAGGTGGGGAATTATGGAAAGTTACGGGTCAAGGATATGAACCTAATGGCTCTTTTTTGAAAGGTGAAAAAGAATGCGATCCAGCTAAAACAAAAGCACTGTATCAACTACTAACATTTGGTTCACTTTGTAATAACGCAAATATTATTCAAAAGAAAAAGGCGTATGTATTAGATGGAGATCCAACTGAGGGAGCACTTGTAGCTGCAGCAATGAAAGCGGGGATAACGCGTGAGGCACTGAAAGGGAAATTTGAAATTATTCGTGAATTTCCATTCGATTCAACTCGAAAAATGATGAGTGTTATTGTGCGAGATAGAGAGGGGAAAAAGTTTCTTGTTACGAAGGGAGCACCAGATGTCCTCCTGCAAATGAGTCAAACGATTTTATGGGGGGATAAGCAACAACCGTTAAGTGAGTTGTATAGAAAAGAAGTACAGGCGGCTATTCATAGTTTAGGTAGTCAAGCGCTCCGAACAATTGCAGTTGCATTTAAGCCATTAAAAGTAACAGATTCTATTGAACATGAAAGAGACGTTGAAAAAGATTTTATGTTGGTCGGGATACAGGGAATGATTGATCCGCCAAGACCAGAGGTAGAACAGGCTGTAAAAGAGTGCAGAGAAGCTGGTATTCGAACAGTGATGATTACAGGAGATCATAAAGTGACAGCAATGGCAATTGCGGAACAATTAGGGGTTTTACCACCTGGTGGACGTGTTGTTGAAGGAGTAGAACTCGCGAATATGGATGTAGAGGAACTAGAAAGTGTTGTAGAAGATACGTATGTATTTGCTCGAGTATCACCTGAACATAAATTGAAGATTGTTAAGGCGTTGCAAAATAAAGGGCATATAGTAGCGATGACAGGTGATGGAGTAAACGATGCTCCGGCTATAAAAACAGCGGATATTGGGATAGCGATGGGAATTACAGGGACAGACGTTGCGAAAGAAGCTTCTTCTCTTGTTTTGCTAGATGATAATTTTGCTACGATTAAATCAGCAATTAAAGAAGGTAGAAATATATACGAGAATATACGTAAGTTTATTCGTTATTTATTAGCATCGAACGTAGGAGAAATTTTAGTCATGTTATTTGCAATGTTACTTGCATTACCGCTGCCGATGGTTCCCATTCAAATTTTATGGGTGAACTTAGTGACTGACGGATTACCGGCGATGGCATTAGGATTGGATAAGGCGGAAGGAGACGTTATGAAGAGAACGCCGCGTCATCCGAAAGAAGGGGTATTTGCTAGAGGGCTTGCCTGGAAAATTATAAGCCGTGGCTTTCTAATTGGAGCAGTGACGTTAGTGGCGTTTATTATTGCATATAATCAACATCCAAATGAACTGAAATATGCACAAACTGTGGCGTTTGCGACGTTGGTACTTGCACAACTTATTCATGTATTTGATTGCCGAAGTGAACATTCAATCTTCCACCGTAATCCGTTTGGGAACGTGTATTTAGTAGGAGCGGTTATTATTTCTTTACTGTTAATGTTAGTGGTTATATATTACCCACCGCTACAACCGATCTTTAGTACAATGCCAATACAAGCGAGAGATTGGTTGTTAATTGGAGGTTTGTCATCAATTCCGACCTTCTTATTAGTAGGTTCTTTATTAACAGGGAAAAAGGGGAAGAAGGAAAAGCCAGTATTATATAAGAAGGGATTAAACTTGAAATAGTCAATGATATGAAAATGTGATATAATTTACAGAAGGTAGTAGAGCCTTGTCTCTATTACCTTTTTCATTGAGTTATTTCATGGCTTGGATGTGATAAAAATGATTTGTAGTATGACAGGATTTGGAAGATCGAAAGTAGAAAATGATACTTTTCAAATTACAGTAGAAATGAAATCGGTGAACCACCGTTTCCTAGAGATGAGTATTCGACTTCCGAAGCAAATGATGATATTTGAAGAAAAAATTCGTAAAATAATTGCAGAACAAGTTCGGCGTGGACGCATTGAAGTGTCTATTAGTATAACGGGTGAAGGGCTTGTTGAAAGAAAATTAAATGTGAATTGGTCGCTTCTTGAGCAGTACCAATCGATTATGGAAGATATAAAAGGAAAATTTCAATTACAAGATTCTATTACACTTCAGCAATTAATGGAAATGCCAGAAGTAACAGCGATTGAAGAAGTAGAAAATGTAAATGAACAATTTGAGAACGGTTTATATGAGGCTGTTCGCCAAGCTGCTCATATGTTAAAAACGATGAGGGATGGCGAAGGAGAACGATTACATAAAGATATAGCGTATCGTCTACAAGAGATTCACAATTGTGTAAATGCAATTATTCCGCATGTACCGATTGTTACACAAAAATATCGTGAACGATTAGAAAATCGCTTAAAAGAATTACATAATCAAGATCTAGATGAACAAAGATTGTTAACAGAAGTCGCAATCTTTGCAGAGCGTTGTGATATTCACGAAGAGTTAGTTCGTTTGCAAAGTCATTTAGAGCAATTTCGTGAAACACTGCAGATTGAAGAGCCTGTTGGAAGGAAAATGGATTTCATCGTGCAAGAGATGCATAGAGAAATTAATACGATTGGTTCTAAGGCAAATGACTTAACAATTTCAAAATATGTTGTAGAAATGAAAAATAACCTTGAAAAAATTCGTGAACAAGTACAAAATATTGAGTAGCTTTCAAAAAATATATAAAGTTATACGTGGTGGAGAAATCGGATAGACTTACTAGGAGGCGCAAACTATGGCCATGCGGTTTTTAAATATTGGATACGGAAATATTGTATCTGCTCATCGAATTATTGCTATTGTAAGTCCGGAGTCAGCTCCTATTAAACGAACAGTACAGGAAGCACGCGAACATAATGCTTTGCTTGATGCTACGTATGGGAGAAAAACAAGGGCGGTTATTGTTATGGATGATGGGCATGTGGTATTAAGTCCAATTCAGCCAGAGACGATTGCACATCGTTTGAATAATAAAGAAGATTTAAGTGAGGAAGGGTAGGTTTTACATATTTATGAGAAGTAGAAGAGGATTGCTCATCGTTCTTTCAGGACCTTCTGGGGTTGGTAAAGGAACGGTTCGAAAAGAGCTGTTTAGTCATGAGGATACACGTTTTCAGTACTCCATTTCAGTAACGACACGTAAGCCACGTGAAGGTGAAGTAGATGGTGTGGATTATTTCTTTAAAGAGAGAGAAGAATTTGAGGAAATGATTCGTAATGAAAAATTACTGGAGTGGGCTGAGTTCGTAGGTAATTATTACGGAACACCGATTGACTATGTTGAAAAAACATTACAAGAAGGAAAAGATGTATTCTTAGAAATTGAAGTGCAAGGAGCAATTCAAGTTAAGAAAGCTTTCCCAGAAGGTGTATTTATTTTCTTAGCACCTCCAAGTTTATCTGAACTAAAGAACCGTATTGTCGGCCGTGGTACAGAAACTGAAGATGTTATTGAAAATCGTTTAACGGTAGCGAAAGAAGAAATCGAAATGATGGACGCTTACGACTATGTTGTAGAAAACGATCAAGTTGAATTAGCTTGTGAAAGAATTAAAGCAATTGTGGTTGGTGAACATTGCCGCCGCGAAAGAGTAGCAAAATATTATAAAGAAATGACGGAGGGTCTATAATTATGTTAAATCCATCAATTGATTCATTATTAACAAAAATCGATTCTAAATATACACTTGTAACAGTAGCTGCAAAACGTGCGCGTGAAATGCAACTTGCTGATAACTGTGTTATCGAGCAACCTGTTTCTCATAAATGTGTAGGTAAATCATTAGAAGAAATCGATGCAGAAGTATTAAAATATGTACCAAGCGAAGGCAAAATCATCGATTAAGACATTCTTTTCGACAAATTAAAACATAGACTTTATAATTTTCTATGTAACGGTAACAACCTATTTACAAGTAGGTTGTTATTTTTTTACGATAGGGAAGAAATATTGGTACTGATGAGCTGGGAATTCTGTTTCAGTATTATAAGTTTGAAAAAGAAAGAGGACGAGCCATATGCTAAAAGGGAAAAAGATACTTCTATGTGTAACAGGAGGCATTGCGGTCTTTAAAGCGGCTGCGTTAACTAGTAAATTGACACAGGCTGGTGCTATTGTAAAAGTAATGATGAGTGAGTCGGCAATGAAGTTTGTTACGCCTCTTACATTTCAAGCACTTTCTCGCCATGACGTATATACAGATACATTCGATGAGAAAGACTCGGCTGTTATTGCACATATCGATTTAGCAGATTGGGCAGATGTAGTACTTGTTGCACCTGCTACTGCCAATTGTATTGGGAAGTTAGCTGGTGGTATTGCAGACGATATGATTACAACTACTTTGTTAGCTACTACAGCCCCAGTGTGGATTGCACCTGCTATGAATGTGCATATGTATGAAAACAAAATTGTACAAAAAAATATGATGACGTTGAAAACGTTAGGATATACATTTATTGAGCCTGGAGAAGGTTTTTTAGCGTGTGGTTATGTTGCGAAGGGAAGACTAGAAGAACCGGAAGCAATTATTGCACGGTTAGAAGAGGCTTTTTCCGAACAAAAACCGTTGCAAGGAAAAAAAATATTAATAACTGCTGGCCCAACTCGTGAAAAGATTGATCCAGTGCGTTTTATGACCAATTTTTCTTCTGGGAAAATGGGATATGCAATTGCGGAAGTGGCAGCGAACTTAGGTGCTGATGTCATACTTGTTTCGGGACCGACAGCATTAAACCCACCATTACATGTAAATACGGTACAAGTGGAATCTGCACAAGATATGTTAGAAGTAGTTCTGCAACAGTATCAAAACGTAGATGTTGTCATTAAAACAGCAGCAGTTGCAGATTATCGCCCGAAATATGTTCATGATAATAAAATGAAAAAGAAAAATGGTGATGCTGTAATCGAACTCGAGAGAACAGTAGATATTTTAAAAACGTTAGGTGAGATGAAGGATAAACAGTTACTTATCGGTTTTGCGGCTGAAACGACAAAGGTAGAGGAATACGCAACAAAAAAATTACGTGAGAAAAATGCGAATATGATTGTTGCGAACGATGTAAAGGCACAAGGAGCTGGATTTGGTACAGATACAAACATTGTAACAATGTATAGAAAAGATGGAGAAGTTATCGAGTTACCACTTTTAACGAAGAAAGAGGTTGCTCGTGAAATATTAAAGCAAATTGAAATGATGTTAGAAGATGATCGTCTATGAAATTTGCAAGTGTAATTGTTGATGTACCTGCACGTCAGACAGATCGACCATTTGATTATATTATCCCTAAAAAGTGGGAAGATATTGTTCAGACAGGCATGCGTGTAGTAGTTCCATTTGGCCCAAGGAAATTGCAAGGCTTTATTATTGGCATCAAAGATTCGGCTGAAGTAGAAAGTAAGAAGCTAAAGACAATCCATGAAATATTAGATGTAACACCAGTTTTAAACGAGGAATTATTAAAGCTTGGATATTGGCTTACAAGCGAAACGTTATGTTATATGATTTCAGCCTTTCAAGTCATGCTTCCAACGGCGATAAAAGCTACGTATAAAAAGCGTCTACAACTTCGTAAACAAGAAGAAGTAGCACCTGAACTACTGTTTTTATTTCAGGACAAAGAAGCGATAGATTGGGAAGCTATTGAGACGCAGCCGCATCTATACCGCACGATTCAACAAGAAATTAAAAATGGCACGATTGAAGTTGTTTATCAGGTAAAAGATAAAGTGCAAAAGAAGAAACAAAGAGTCGTTCAACCGGAGTTGTTAGAAGATAAATTGGAATTAGCAGCATTTGAACTGAAAAGTAAAAAACAACAAGATGTACTCTATTATTTTGTGGAAAATTATAAAAGTGTGCCGTTGAAAGTGATAACAGAAGAGTTGCAAATAACAGACGCTCCGATTAAAGCACTTGTTAAAAAGGGGCTAATTTCAGAAAAGTATGTGGAAGTGTACCGAAATCCGTATGACGATGATGATTTTGAACAAACGAAACCATTCCCACTTACGGAGGAACAAAAGCAAGTTATTGCACCGATTTTATCATCAATTACAAATGAAACTTACAATCCATTTTTACTATATGGTGTTACAGGAAGCGGAAAAACAGAAGTATATTTACAATCTATAGCAGCGGTGCTCGCGAAAGGGAAAGAAGCTATTGTACTTGTTCCTGAAATTGCACTAACGCCTCAAATGGTAGATCGTTTTAAAGGCAGATTTGGCTCGCAAGTTGCGGTTCTTCATAGTGCGCTGTCTGTTGGAGAAAAATATGATGAATGGCGTAAGATTTTAAGAAAAGAAGTGAAAGTTGTAGTTGGTGCACGTTCAGCTGTATTTGCTCCTTTTGAAAATTTAGGGATTATTATTATTGATGAGGAGCATGAATCGAGCTATAAGCAAGAAGATAATCCGAGGTATCATGCAAGGGATGTAGCTGTCTGGAGGGGGCAATATCATAAATGTCCTATCGTTCTTGGTAGTGCAACACCGACACTTGAATCGTTTGCAAGAGCGAAAAAAGGTGTGTATGAATTACTAACGATGGAAAAACGTATGAATAAACAAGCGTTACCAACAGTAGAGATTGTTGATATGCGTGAGGAACTTCGTGACGGGAATCGTTCCATGTTTTCGAAGGCATTGCATGAAAAAATAGCAGATCGATTAGAAAAGAAAGAACAGATGGTGCTCTTTTTAAATAGAAGAGGTCATTCTACATTTGTTATGTGCCGTGATTGTGGGTATGTTGTACAATGTCCGCATTGTGATATCTCGCTGACATATCATAAAATGAACCATCGTTTAAAATGTCATTACTGCAGTCACGAAGAGAATATGCCGACTGCGTGTCCTGCTTGTCAAAGTACATATATTCGTTTCTTTGGTACAGGTACACAAAAGGTAGAAGAAGAAATTACAAAACTATTTCCAGAGGCACGAGTCATTCGAATGGATGTAGATACGACAAGTCGCAAAGGAATGCATGAAAAATTATTAAAGGCGTTCGGGGAAGAAAAAGCAGATATACTACTTGGAACACAAATGATTGCGAAAGGATTAGATTTTCCTAAAGTAACTCTTGTCGGGGTTTTAACTGCAGATACGATGCTTCACTTGCCTGATTTTCGAGCGAGTGAAAAGACGTATCAGTTATTGACGCAAGTAAGTGGACGAGCAGGCAGACATGAATTGCCAGGGGAAGTTATAATTCAAACGTATACGCCAGAACATTACAGTATAGAGTTAGCAAAGAACCAACAATATGATGTGTTTTTTGACCAAGAAATGCAAATGAGACGAACAAGACAATATCCACCTTATTACTATGTTGTGCTTGTAACAGTATCTCATCCAGAATTATTAAAGGCAGTGCAAGTGACGGAAAAAATTGTCGGTCATTTACGGGCGCACTGCACAGAGCAAACGATGGTGTTAGGACCGGTTGCTTCAGCAATTCCAAGGATAAAAGATAGATATCGTTATCAATGCATGATAAAATACAAACGGGAACCAAACTTAAAGAACGTGCTCAAAATGGTAAATGAACATTATCAAGCAGAAATGCAAAAAGAGCTACAAATCTCAATTGATTTTAATCCAACAATGTTAATGTAGCGGAGGGAAATATGGCAGTTTTAGAAATAGTAAAGCATCCAAATGAAGTGTTAGAAACACCATGCGAAAGAGTAATTAACTTTGATAAAAAGTTAGTGAAATTGTTGAAAGATATGCATGAAACAATGTTAATTGCGGACGGAGTCGGTTTAGCTGCGCCTCAAGTAGGTGTAAGCTTGCAAGTTGCGGTAGTTGATATCGGTGATGATACGGGGAAAATCGAGTTAATCAATCCATCGATACTAGAAAAACGTGGTGAACAAGTAGGTCCCGAAGGCTGTCTAAGCTTCCCGGGACTTTATGGTGAAGTGGAACGTGCGGATTATATTAAAGTACGTGCGCAAAATCGCCGAGGTAAAGTATTTTTACTAGAAGCAGAAGGATTTTTAGCACGTGCAATTCAACATGAAATCGATCATTTACACGGTGTGTTATTTACATCGAAAGTGACAAGATATTATGAGGAAAACGAATTAGAATAGGTATTAAAAGGAGCGGTTTTTGAATGATAAAAGTAGTATTTATGGGAACACCGGACTTTTCAGTGCCGGTGCTTCGTCGTCTTATCGAAGATGGCTATGATGTAATAGGTGTTGTGACGCAGCCTGATCGTCCGGTAGGTAGAAAAAAAGTATTAACACCTACACCTGTTAAAGTTGAAGCAGAAAAACATGGTATTCCGGTGTTACAACCGTTAAGAATTCGTGAAAAAGACGAATATGAACAAGTCTTGGCATTAGAGCCAGATTTAATTGTAACAGCTGCTTTCGGTCAGATTGTACCAAATGAAATTTTAGAAGCACCGAAGTATGGATGTATTAACGTCCACGCGTCTTTACTACCTGAACTTCGTGGTGGTGCACCAATCCATTATGCAATTATGGAAGGTAAAGAAAAAACGGGTATTACAATTATGTATATGGTAGAGAAATTGGATGCTGGTGATATCTTAACGCAAGTAGAAGTCGAGATTGAAGAGCGTGAAACGACAGGCTCTTTATTCGATAAGTTAAGTGAAGCAGGGGCACACCTTCTATCTAAAACAGTACCTTTATTAATTCAAGGTAAGTTAGAACCAATTAAACAAAACGAAGAAGAAGTAACGTTTGCATATAATATAAAACGTGAGCAAGAGAAAATTGATTGGACAAAAACAGGTGAAGAAGTATACAATCACATTCGCGGATTGAATCCATGGCCAGTCGCTTATACGACTTTGGCAGGACAAGTTATTAAAGTATGGTGGGGAGAGAAGGTCTCTATTACAGAGAAAGCTGAACCAGGTACAATAGTAGCTCTTGAAGAAGATGGATTTGTTGTTGCAACAGGGAATGAGACAGGTGTTAAAATCACTGAATTGCAACCTTCTGGTAAAAAACGTATGAGTTGTTCGCAATTTTTACGTGGCACAAAACCTGAAATTGGAACGAAGTTAGGAGAAAATGCATGAGACAAAATGTTCGTGAGTTAGCTCTTGATGGTTTAATTCAAGTAGAAAAAAGTGGTGCATACAGTAACTTACTTTTAAATAATCTAATTGAAAAAAATGCAATTGATAGAAAAGATATTGGTTTGTTAACTGAAATTGTATATGGAACGATTCAACGTCGTGACACATTAGATTATTATTTACAGCCTTTTTTAAAAAAGAAGGTTGAGGCGTGGGTAAGAGTATTACTTCGCTTATCTTTATATCAAATGATTTATTTAGACCGAGTGCCAGAAAGAGCGGCTATTCATGAAGCAGTTGAAATTGCAAAGCGTCGCGGGCATAAAGGGATTGCTGGTATGGTAAACGGGGTATTACGTTCGATTCAGAGAGAAGGGGTACCTTCTGTAGATGAAATCAAGGATCCAATAGAACGTTTGGCAATTGCAACAAGTCATCCAATGTGGCTTGTGCAAGACTGGGCTTCTGAATATGGTTTAGAGACAGCAGAGAAAATGTGTGAAGTGAACATGTTACCCCCGGTACCAACAGCGCGTGTAAATGTTGATAAAATAACAGTAGAAGAAGCAATTGAGTTGTTGGCTGGTGAAGGTATAGAAGCGAAGCGCGGCGATTTATCAGAGGATGCAATTCAAATTGAAAGAGGGAATGTAGCGCATACAGATGCGTTCAAAAAAGGTTTTCTTTCTATTCAAGATGAAAGTTCTATGCTTGTAGCACGCGCTTTAGAACCGAATGAGGGAGATGAAGTTCTTGATAGTTGTGCTGCTCCGGGCGGAAAGACAACGCACATTGCAGAGCGATTAAAAGGAACAGGTCAAGTTATGTCTCTTGATTTACATGCACACAAAGTACGTTTAATTAAACAACAAGCAGAGAGACTTGGTCTAGAAAATGTCGAAACAAAAGCACTAGATGCTAGAAAAGTGCAAGAACACTTTGCAAATGAAACATTTGATAAAATATTAGTAGATGCACCATGTTCTGGATTTGGTGTGATTAGACGTAAACCTGATATTAAGTTAGGTAAAAATAAAGGCGATAGTGAAAGATTATCGACGATTCAACTTGCAATACTAGAAAAAATAGCACCGTTATTAAAACAAGGTGGTCGCCTTGTTTATAGTACGTGCACAATAGAAAAAATAGAAAATGAACAAGTAATAAAGCAATTTTTACAAGAGCATCCTGAATTTGAATGGGATACTACGATAAAAGATCGCATGCCAGAAAAGTTAAATCCGTATATTGATGAAGGTCAAGTACGAATTTTACCGCATTATTTTGCAACAGATGGCTTTTATATTGCTTGTTTAAGGAAGAAGGTGTAGCATCGTGGAAACGACTGTGAGAAAACAAAAGAAAAATCTAGAAACGAAGAAACCATCAATTTATTCTTTACAACTTCATGAAATGCAAGATTGGTTAAAGGAACAAGGAGAACCTAAATTCCGTGCAGGACAAATCTTTGATTGGCTATATAAAAAACGTGTAAAAAATTATGACGACATGTCGAATCTTTCTAAAGGATTACGCGATAAATTGTCGAATTCCTTTGATATTACTACTTTAAATACATTGGTAAAACAAACATCTTCTGATGGAACAATTAAATTCTTATTCCAATTATATGATGGTTATTCTATTGAAACAGTGTTAATGCGACACGAATATGGAAATTCTATTTGTGTAACAACACAGGTTGGATGCCGTATTGGTTGTACGTTCTGTGCATCTACACTTGGTGGGTTAAAACGAAACTTAGAGGCTGGAGAGATTGTAGCGCAAGTAGTAGAAGTGCAACGTGCACTTGATGAAACAGAAGAACGTGTAAGTTCGCTTGTTGTTATGGGAATTGGAGAGCCGTTTGATAATTACGACAACTTAATGTCATTCTTACGCATTGTAAACCATGAAAAAGGAATTCATATTGGTGCAAGACATATGACAGTTTCAACAAGTGGAATTGTTCCAAAAATTTATAAGTTCGCTGAAGAAGATATGCAAATTAATTTTGCGATTTCATTGCATTCTGCAAATACAGAGTTACGTTCAAAATTAATGCCGATTAACCGTGCTTATAAGCTACCAGACTTAATGGAAGCTGTTAAATACTATGTAAATAGAACAGGGCGTCGTATTACGTTTGAATATGGCTTATTTGGAGGAGAAAATGACCAAGTTGAGCAAGCTGAAGAACTTGCTGCGCTTTTAAAAGGTGTAAAATGTCATGTAAACTTAATTCCGGTAAACTACGTACCTGAACGTGATTATGTACGTACGCCACGTGAACAAATTTTCTTATTTGAAAAAACGTTAAAAGATCGTGGAGTGAATGTAACAATTCGCCGTGAACAAGGTCATGATATTGATGCAGCCTGCGGTCAGTTACGTGCGAAGGAGCGTAAAGAAGAGACGAGGTGACGAGATGAAAGCCGTGTTTCTATCAGATAAAGGAAAAGTTCGCCAACATAATGAAGATAGTGCAGGAGTTTTTCACAATTTAGATGGAAATATTTTAGCGGTAGTAGCAGATGGAATGGGAGGTCATCGAGCTGGTGATGTAGCTAGCTCGATGACCATTCAATTATTCCATGATTATTGGAAGCAAACGCATAATATGAATGAACCAAAAAAAGTAGAAGAGTGGTTACATACGAGTGTTGGGATTATTAATGAGCGTATATATGAGTACTCTAAGCAACATGTAGAATGTAATGGTATGGGAACAACACTTATAATAGCGATTTGTACGCCAAACTTTGTGACAATAGGTCATATAGGAGATAGTCGTTGTTATATGGTATCAGAGGGAGAAATCTCGCTTGTAACGGAAGATCACTCACTTGTAAATGAACTTGTAAGACATGGTGAAATTTCAAAAGAAGACGCAGAATATCACCCGAAAAAGAATGTTTTGTTAAGGGCATTAGGAACAGAAGAAAAAGTCGGATTAGATGTTAAAACATTGGTGCTTGAGGAAGATGATCAGTTACTTCTTTGCTCGGATGGGTTATCTAACAAAGTTTCTATTGCTGATATGCAACAAATTTTACAGTTAAATGAACAGCTTGAAACTAAGGGACAACGTCTCATTCAATTGGCGAATGATCGTGGCGGGGAAGATAATATCACCCTTGTTCTTATTGATTATGCGGGTTCGACAAACGAAAGTAGGTGAAGTGCAACGTGCTGATTGGAAAACGCTTAAATGACCGTTATAAGCTGCTGAAAATGATTGGTGGTGGTGGAATGGCCAATGTGTATTTAGCTCATGATGATATACTTGGCCGAGATGTAGCGGTAAAAATATTAAGACTCGACTATTCAAATAATGAAGAGTTTATTAAACGTTTCCATCGAGAAGCGCAGTCTGTTACAACGTTGTCGCATCCGAATATTGTGAATATGTATGATGTCGGAGAAGAAGATGGTATATATTATCTTGTAATGGAGTATGTACCAGGACAAACATTGAAGCAATACATAATTGAGCGAGGGATGTTACCTATAGGAGAAGCTCTTGATATTATGGAGCAGTTAACATCCGCCATGGCACACGCCCATCATTTTGAAATTGTGCACCGTGATATTAAACCGCACAATATTTTAATTCGAGCTGATGGAGTAATAAAAGTAACAGATTTTGGAATTGCGACAGCTACAAGTGCAACAACAATTACACATACAAATTCGGTACTCGGTTCGGTGCATTACTTATCACCAGAACAAGCACGCGGCGGGATAGCAAATAAACAATCAGATATTTATTCCCTAGGAATCGTTATGTTTGAGTTGTTAACAGGAAGACAACCGTTTTCTGGCGAATCTGCTGTTGCTATAGCTTTAAAACATTTACAAAGTGAAATTCCGTCTCCAAAGAGATGGAATGAAAATATTCCGCAAAGTGTCGAAAATATTATATTAAAGGCAACTGCGAAAGATCCGTTTCACCGATATCAATCTGCCAATGCGATGAAACGAGATATTGAAACTGCGCTATATCCAGAGAGGATAAATGAGCAGCCATTTTACATACCGGAAGATATGGAAGCGACAAAAGCGATTCCAATTATTCAACAAGAACAATTATTCGAAAATGTAACTGATGAAACAATTGTTTTAAAAGGAAGTAAAGTGGATGAACAGAAAAGAAAAGAAGAAACGGAATTAAATAAGAAGAAAAAGCGAAGTAATAAATGGATCAAAGTTTTAATTACGACATTTTTACTTTTAGCAATTGGAATAACGTTAGCGCTTACTGTTATTCCGGGATTCTTTATTCCAAAAGATGTAAAAGTCCCTGATGTGGCTGGTATGAAGTATACGACAGCAGTAAATAAATTAGTTGAAAAGGGTTTTGAGGTTACGGAACCTAACATTGTATATACAGATGATGTTGAAGCAGGTGATGTGATAAAAACAGACCCTGTGGCAGGTAGAGTCGTGAAAGAAAACTCTAAAATTACTATCTATCAATCAGGTGGAAAAAAGAAAAGTAAGATGAGTGATCTCACAGGAAAAGATTTTGAGAGTATAAGGAATGAATTAGAAGAAAAATATAAGCAAGTTACAATAAATTATATTGAAAATGATAGGCCGAAAGGTGAAATCGTAGAGCAAATTCCGACGCCTGATCAAATGGTAGTAGAAGCGGAACAAGAACTGAAAATTTGGGTAAGTAAAGGTCCTTATCAAATTAGACCAGGTGATTTTTCAGGATGGACTGAAAATAGCGTAAACGGTTATTTGAATGAGAGAAAGCTAACTCCAGATATAAAACGAGAGTATTCCGATACTGTTGATAAAGGACTTGTAATTTCGCAATCTCCAAAACCAGGAACGCCGTTAAAAGAAGGAGATAAAGTGACGATTATCATCTCAGAGGGGCCTAAGCCGAAAGTAACGAAAACAGTGAAAGTGGATAATATTTCTATTCCGTATGAGTCTTCTATAATTGGTGAGAAAAAACCGCAAACAATAGAAATTTATAAAGAAGATATGCAACAAAAAATGGATAGACCAATTGAAACTAGAACAATTTCAGAGTCGGCAACTATTTCTTTAGAATTTGTAATTCAAGAAGGTACAAAAGGACACTATAAAATTGTACGAGATGGTGTAACGATTATCGACAAAGAAGTACCATACCCAACTCAATAATAATGACTTCCATTTTCTTTCTAGAGGGGATGGAATGTATTACTCTTGCCTGTTATGCTGTCTACATATAGTGGACTGTATGACAGGCAAAAATATATGATTCAAAAAGCTATAAAAGTGATACTGTTATAAATAATATTTTAAATTTGATGGTAGATTAAATATATTAACTTGTATATATGACGGGTTTTGAAATAAGTATTTAAAGAATTTTAAACCATTTAATATTAATGACAGCTTCACTTTATACAAAATAAAGGAGAATTATATGCCAGAAGGAAAAATTGTAAAAGCTCTAAGTGGATTTTATTATGTGCAGCATGAAGAAGGGATTACACAATGCCGTGGGCGTGGTGTGTTCAGAAAAAATAAAATTACGCCACTGGTAGGAGACCAAGTTGTCTTTCAAGCAGATAATCCAACTGAAGGATATGTGCTTGAAGTATTTGATCGGAAAAATGAACTTGTTAGGCCTCCTATTGCTAATGTTGATCAAGCAATTCTCGTTTTCTCTGCAGTAGAACCAGATTTTAATCCGGGACTATTAGATCGATTTTTAGTGCTGATTGAATATCATAACATTAAGCCGATTATTTGCATTAGTAAGATGGATTTAGTGGATGAAAAAATGAGAGAGACTGTTGAATCTTATGCAAATGACTATCGTGAAATGGGATATGATGTATTATTTACTTCTATAAATACATCGGAAAGTATTGATATTTTAAAACCATTCTTAGAAGGTTGTATTTCTGTCGTTGCAGGGCAATCTGGTGTTGGAAAATCTTCTATGCTTAACGTTTTACGTCCAGAGTTAGAACTGAAAACGAATGATATTTCTTCGCATTTAGGACGTGGGAAACATACGACAAGACACGTGGAATTAATTGCGGTTGGAAGCGGACTAGTTGCAGATACACCTGGTTTTAGTTCACTTGATTTCATAGATATAGAGGTAGAAGATCTTACATATTGTTTTCCAGAGTTGAAAGAAGCGAGCCAATACTGTAAATTTAGAGGGTGTACACATCTTTCTGAACCGAAATGTGCTGTGAAGACAGCAGTTGAAGAAGGGAAGATTACAGAATATCGTTATAAAAATTACAAACAATTCGTAGAAGAAATTAGAGAGAGAAAGCCGAGGTATTAGTTATGATTAAAATTGCACCATCGATCTTATCAGCAGATTTTTCAAAATTAGGGGAAGAGATTAAAGATGTAGAAAAAGGTGGAGCGGATTACATTCACGTCGATGTAATGGATGGACATTTCGTACCAAATATTACGATTGGACCATTAATTGTAGAAGCTATCCGTCCAATTACATCTTTACCATTAGATGTACATTTAATGATTGAAAATCCTGATAACTATATCCCGACTTTCGCAAAAGCGGGAGCGGATATTATTACTGTTCATGTAGAGGCGTGCCCTCATTTGCATCGTACAATTCAGCTAATTAAGTCTCATGGCATTAAAGCGGGAGTTGTATTAAATCCGCATACGCCAGTTTCGACGATTGAGCATGTATTAGAAGATATCGATATGGTATTGCTTATGACAGTAAACCCTGGATTTGGTGGACAGAAATTTATCCATTCTGTATTACCGAAAATTAAACAAGTGGCAGAAATGGTTAAAGAGCGCAATCTAGAAGTAGAAATTGAAGTTGATGGTGGTGTAAACACTGAAACAGCACGACTTTGTGTTGAAGCAGGAGCAAATGTACTTGTAGCTGGATCAGCAGTATACAATCAAAAAGACCGTGGTGAAGCAATTCGTGTCATTCGTGGATAATGAATGAACGAGTCTTTATCCTAGTGAAACTGCTAGTGTAGTAAGTTTTCACTATTTATAAAGGATAGAGAAAAAATATGTAAAAAGGCAATCTACCGAATGGCAGATTGCCTTTTTACAATAGAAGGGGAAGGAAACATGATTATTCATATTTTAGCGGGTGGACCTGCGGAATATTGTGCAGATTTTTCTCGATATGAAAATGAGAAAGTAGTGTGGGCGGCAGTTGATAGAGGAGTATATCGTCTATTAAAAGGAGGGATTACTCCAGCTGTTGCATTTGGAGATTACGATTCAGTTACTGAAGAGGAATTAGTATGGATGGGCCAGCAAACAAATGACTTACATATTGTTCCTCGTGAAAAAGATCAAACAGATTTAGAAATTGCGATTAATTGGGCGTTAGAACAAAATCCGATATTGATTCGTATTTTTGGTGCCACCGGTGGAAGGCTGGATCACGGTTTAGCAAATATACAGATGCTTTTAAGAGGGTTAGAAGTAGGGATAGAAATGTGTATTGTAGACAATAAAAATGAAATAAGCGTGAAAAAAGTGGGTACACATATAATTGAAGAAAATAAAAATTTCCCTTATGTATCTTTTGTGCCGGTTACTGAAATAGTAGAAGGGATTACATTACTTGGTTTTAAGTATCCTCTAACTAATAAAACAATAGAATGGGGATCAACACTTTGTATTAGTAATGAACTCGTTGAGGAAAAAGGTACTTTTTCATTTACTTCTGGCATATTAATGGTGATAAGAAGCACTGATTAAAGAAACAATTTTGCTCCTTACATCATATAGTAAACAAGTGGAGTAATGGGGATTAGGAGGGAAACCATGAGATTTTATACAATTAAGTTACCTAAATTTCTTGGTGGAATTGTTCGTGCCATGTTAAATACCTTCAAAAAAGATTAAAAAAAGCACCTATTACCGGTGCTTTTTCCATTGTCATAGTAAAAAAAGAGCCTATCGGCTCTTTTTTTTATTATTAAACACGTTCGATTTTGCCAGATTTTAATGCTCTAGCAGAAACGTAAACACGTTGAACTTTTCCGTCGATGCGTACGCGAACTTTTTGAAGGTTAGCGCCCCATTTACGTTTTGTAGCGTTCATTGCGTGAGAACGAGAGTTACCAGAACGAGCTTTTCTTCCAGTGATAGCACAAACACGAGCCATTTATATTTCCCTCCCTTGATACCTTACCATACGTAATTTTTCAATGTTAGTCTTTTTTGCGATGCTAAAAACACTACTATAATTTAACACAACTAAAAAGAGAATGCAACACCGTAGAAAAAAGAAATCAAGAAAAATTACTTGACACCATATGTCGATGATGAAAAGTTGAAATCAAGAAAAATTGCTTGACATATTATAGTGGTACATGTTGTATAATAACAATGGACTATTTTGCTCATCATAAAAAATGTGATTTAAAACATAAAATATGAGAGTGAAAAGAAAGAACGATGGAATTTTCTTTAAAAAGATTATATGATAGTAACTAAAGTAGTCTAGCTCACTTTCACCATTCATGAAGGGGGAAACGAGATGTCAATTGAAATTAAAACGAAGTATGGTCAAATTGATATTAGTACAGATGTAATTGCAACAATTGCTGGAGGTGCCGCAGTAGATTGCTACGGTATCGTAGGTATGGCATCAAAAAATCAGTTAAAAGATGGTTTAACAGACATTTTACGAAAAGAAAACTTCACTAGAGGTGTTATTGTTCGTAAAGATGAAGATGAAGTACATATTGATATGTATATTATTGTGAGCTATGGTACGAAAATTTCAGAAGTAGCACATAACGTGCAGACGAAAGTGAAATATACATTAGATCAAACTGTAGGACTAGCAGTAGATTCTGTAAACATCTACGTACAAGGAGTTAAAGTAATAAACTTGTAATGTGCATTAAGGAGGAAAATCTGTGTCAATTCAAAAAATTGATGGGAAACGTTTATCACAAATGATCATGCAAGGAGCGAATAATTTAACAAATAATGTTCAGCTTGTTGATGCATTAAACGTATTTCCGGTTCCAGATGGCGATACCGGTACAAACATGAACTTATCAATGACTTCAGGCGCACGTGAAGTGAAAGCAAATCCTTCACAGCATGCTGGTAAAGTCGGCGTAAGTTTAGCCAAAGGATTATTAATGGGAGCACGTGGTAACTCTGGAGTTATTTTATCTCAGTTGTTCCGTGGTTTCTCTAAATCCATTGAACAAAAAGAAGAATTAACAACAGTTGATTTTGCTGCAGCTTTAGATGCTGGGGTAGAAGCGGCTTACAAAGCGGTTATGAAACCGATTGAAGGAACGATTTTAACGGTTGCAAGAGAAACGGGTAAATATGCAGTGACAGTTGCGAAAAAACAGCGCGACTTTGTTTTGTTTATGGAAGACGTTGTGAAAGAAGCGAATGCATCGTTAAATCGTACGCCGGATTTATTACCTGTATTAAAACAAGTTGGCGTTGTAGATAGCGGTGGTAAAGGTCTTGTTGTTGTATACGAAGGATTTTTAGCTGACTTAAAAGGAGAAACGATTTCTTCTAATGTGTCTGCCCAACCATCTATGAATGACATGGTACGCGCAGAACATCACCGTAGTGTACAAAGCCAATTGAGTACAGAAGATATTAAGTATGGATATTGTACGGAATTCATGGTGAAATTAGAGCCTGAAAAAATGAAAGAACATAATTTCTCTGAACAAAAATTCCGTGAAGATATTAGTGTGTACGGAGATTCACTACTTGTTGTATCAGATGATGAGGTTGTTAAGGTTCATATTCATGCGGAACATCCTGGAGATCCTATGAATTATGGACAACGCTATGGTAGTTTAATTAAGATTAAAGTAGAAAATATGCGTGAACAGCATACTGCTTTATTAGATGAGCCTACTATGATGCCTGAGCAAACTAGCCAGTCTAAAGAGAAACAACCGTACGGTATCGTAACTGTTGCTATGGGATCTGGTATCAAAACTTTATTTGAGAGCATTGGCGCGACGAAAGTTATCGAAGGTGGCCAAACGATGAATCCAAGTACGGAGGATATTGTGAAGGCGATTGAAGAAGCGAATGCTGAAAAAATCATTATTTTACCGAACAACGGAAATATCGTTATGGCAGCAGAACAAGCAGCGTCAGTTGTGGATCAAGAAGTGATTGTAATTCGTTCAAAAACAGTTCCTCAAGGTATGGCTGCAATGTTAGCATTTAATCCAGTGGGAACTTTAGAAGAGAACGAAGAAAACATGAAAGAAGCTTTATCTCATGTGAAAACCGGTCAAATTACGTATGCTGTACGTGATACGGAAATTGATGGTGTAGCGATTCAAAAAGATGATTTCATGTGTATTGCAGATGGAAAAATTGTATCAACAAACGCTGCAAAAGTAGGAGCTGCAAAGCAATTACTAGAAGCACTTATTGATGAAGATTCTGAAATTGTAACGATTCTTCAAGGTGAAGATGCAACTGACGAAGAAGTAGCTGAGTTAGTTGCATTTGTAGAGGAGAATTTTGAAGATGCAGAAGTAGAAGTACATGCTGGAAACCAACCGGTGTATTCGTTCATCTTCTCTGTAGAATAAGAGAAAATTCGTTTTGAAAATAAATGGATTACTTACTTGCTAATGGATAAGAAGTAGTAATATGAAGTTTATTACTAGTTTTTATTCAAAAGGCTAGCATATTGAAGATAAAAAAGAGCCTTGCTGCTAATAGTGAGGCTCTTTTCTTTCGTATTGTTTATGAGGGATTTGAGTAGTTTCTCTAAGAATGCCTATGATAGAATATATAGGGTGAAAGAGAGCGATTACAGATGTCAATAGTATGAATGAATCAAAGAAAATAATGTGACGGAGCGTGAGAATCTTGAATGAAGTTGTACAAGTTCCTGTTACGGATGTAAAGGGAATCGGAGGAGAAACATCTGAATTACTAAACGAGATGGGGATTTATACAGTTTCTCATCTATTAGAACATTTTCCGTACCGTTATGAAGATTATGCGATGAAAGATCTTGCTGAAGTAAAGCATGATGAACGTGTAACAGTTGAGGGGAAGGTTCATAGTGCTCCTTTACTGCAATATTATGGGAAGAAGAAGTCGCGTCTTACGGTTCGTGTCCTCGTCGGTCGTTATTTAATTACAGCTGTATGCTTTAATAGGCCGTACTATAAGCAGAAGTTAAATTTAAATGAAACAGTAACGATTACTGGTAAATGGGATCAGCACCGTCAAACGATTGCGGTATCAGAGCTTCATTTTGGACCAGTTGTACGTCAACAAGAAGTAGAGCCTGTATACTCAGTGAAAGGGAAACTTACAGTAAAACAGATGCGCCGTTTTATTGCCCAAGCGTTCAAGGAGTATGGAGAATCTATAGTTGAAGTGTTACCTGATGGATTGCTAAGTCGATATAAATTATTGCCGCGTTATGAAGCGCTTCGGTCGTTGCATTTTCCAGCAGGACAGGAAGATTTAAAACAAGCACGTCGCCGTTTTGTATATGAGGAGTTTTTCTTATTTCAGCTAAAAATGCAAACATTACGGAAAATGGAGAGGGAAAATTCGAAAGGGACGAAAAAAGAAATTCCTTCAGCAGAATTGCAAGAGTTTATTGATGCACTTCCGTTTCCATTAACTGGTGCGCAGCGTCGGGTAGTAGATGAAATTATGAAAGATATGACATCTCCTTATCGGATGAATCGTCTGTTGCAAGGTGATGTAGGTTCTGGGAAAACAGTCGTTGCAGCGATTGGCCTTTATGCAGCGAAGTTAGCACATTATCAAGGTGCTTTAATGGTTCCTACAGAAATTTTAGCAGAGCAACATTATCAATCGCTTGCAGAGACGTTCTCGCACTTTGGTATGAATGTTGAATTGTTAACCAGTTCTGTTAAAGGTGTAAGGCGTCGAGAGATTTTGGCAAAATTAGAACAAGGAGAAATAGATATCCTTGTTGGAACACATGCTTTAATTCAAGATGAAGTTATCTTTCATAGGTTAGGTCTCGTTATTACTGATGAACAACATCGATTTGGTGTAGCGCAGCGACGAGTTTTAAGGGAGAAAGGTGAAAGTCCGGATGTTTTATTTATGACGGCGACGCCAATTCCGCGTACGTTAGCAATTACTGCATTTGGAGAGATGGATGTTTCTATAATCGATGAGATGCCAGCTGGTAGAAAGGTAATTGAAACATACTGGGCAAAACATGATATGTTAGATCGAGTTCTCGGTTTTGTGGAGAAGGAGATAAAAAAAGGAAGACAAGCATATGTTATTTGTCCCCTTATTGAAGAATCTGAGAAACTTGATGTACAAAATGCGATTGACTTACATAGTATGCTGACTCATCATTATCAAGGGAAATGTCAAGTCGGATTAATGCATGGCAGACTCTCATCTCAAGAAAAAGAAGAGATAATGGGACAATTTAGTGAAAATAAAGTGCAAATTCTTGTGTCGACAACAGTTGTTGAAGTAGGTGTGAACGTACCGAATGCGACTGTAATGGTTATTTATGATGCAGAGCGTTTCGGTTTATCGCAGCTCCATCAGCTCAGGGGACGTGTTGGGCGTGGTAGTGAACAATCATATTGTTTATTAATCGCGGATCCAAAATCGGAAACGGGAAAAGAGCGAATGCGTATTATGACCGAAACGAATGATGGATTTGTATTGTCAGAAAAAGATTTAGAGTTAAGAGGTCCTGGAGATTTCTTTGGAAGTAAGCAAAGTGGTTTACCAGAATTCAAGGTTGCTGATATGGTACATGATTATCGAGCGTTAGAAACAGCTAGACAAGATGCGGCGTTACTAGTAGAATCAGAAGCGTTTTGGCATAATGATCAGTATGCTTCGCTGCGTACTTATCTTGACGGGACAGGTGTGTTCCAAGGAGAGAAGCTCGATTAAAGGGAGGCAACGAAAGTTTTTGTTGCATTCTACTTTTAATGATTATATACTACTGTTAGTACCTAGTCATAAAAATGGATGGTGCGGTATGAAAAAAAGAAGAAGTAAAAAAGAAAGACAAGAATTATTACAACAAACAATAGAAACGAATCCTTTTATTACGGATGAAGATTTAGCAGAAAAATTTCAAGTGAGTATACAAACCGTACGTCTTGACCGTATGGAATTATCTATTCCTGAATTAAGAGAAAGAATTAAACATGTAGCTACAAAGCAACATGAAGAAGATGTGAAATCTTTACCGTTAGAAGAGGTTGTCGGAGAAATTATCGATATAGAATTAGATAGACATGCGATTTCTATCTTTGAAGTGAAGGTAGAACACGTATTTAAAAGAAATCAGATTGCCCGTGGGCATCATTTGTTTGCACAAGCAAACTCACTAGCTGTTGCGGTTATTGATGAAGAATTAGCTTTAACTGCAAAGTCTACCATTCGATACATTCGTCCTGTAAAATTAGGAGAGCGTGTTGTTGCAAAAGCGCGCGTTGAAGATGTAGAGAATGATAAAGGACGGACCGTTGTCAAAGTGCGTAGCTTTGTTGGAGAAGAACTTGTTTTTACAGGCACTTTTGAAATGTATCGATCTAGTAATTATAGTGAGGAAGGTAACAACTTATGAAAATCGCAATAGATGCAATGGGCGGCGATCATGCTCCAAAGGCTGTCGTATTAGGAGCAATGAAAGCTATTAAGGAATATTCTGATTTACATATTACGTTAGTAGGGAAAGAAGAGGAAATTCGTCAATACTTAACGAGTGAAGAACGGATTACTATACTTCATACAGATGAAAAAATCGAATCGACAGATGAACCAGTAAGAGCGGTTCGTCGAAAAAAACAAGCCTCAATGGTACTAGCAGCGCAGCAAGTGAAAGACGGTGTAGCGGATGCTTGTATATCAGCTGGTAGTACAGGAGCTTTAATGGCGGCTGGATTGTTCGTTGTAGGTCGTATGGAAGGGATTGAGCGACCAGCTTTATCCCCTACAATGCCAACGGTTGATGGAGAAGGTTTTGTTATGTTAGATGTTGGAGCGAACGTTGATGCAAAACCAATTCATTTATATCAATATGCAGTAATGGGATCTGTATACGCTGAGAAAGTAAGAGGAATTAAAAATCCTCGCGTTGGACTTTTGAACGTTGGAACAGAGGATGGCAAAGGGAACGAGCTTTCAAAACAAGTCTTTGCAATGCTTAAGGATGCCCCAATTCATTTCGTTGGGAACGTTGAATCAAGAGATTTATTGCAAGGTGTAGCAGATGTTGTTGTATGTGATGGTTTTACAGGGAATGTAGCGCTAAAATCATTAGAAGGAACAGCACTTGCGTTATTTTCTATGTTAAAAGAGCAGTTAATGAGTTCGTTTACGAGCAAATTAGCAGCAGCGGTATTAAAGCCAAAACTTATGGTATTAAAAGATAAAATGGATTATTCGGAGTATGGAGGAGCGGCATTATTTGGATTGAAAGCTCCAGTCATTAAGGCTCACGGTTCTTCCAATGACCAATCAATATTTAGTGCGATTCGTCAAACGAGAGAAATGGTAGCGAAAGAAGTTATTCCTACTATTTCAAGCGTAATGGAGAAAGAGCCACTCCAATAAGAGGAGGATTTGAAATGGGAAAACTAGCATTTCTTTTTCCGGGCCAAGGTTCACAGGCAGTTGGAATGGGTAAACAGTTAGCGGAGAATAATAAAGAGGTTGCAAATGTGTTTGCGAAAGCAGATGAGGTGTTGCAAGATTCACTTTCAGAAGTGATTTTTGAAGGGCCGCAGGAAAAGCTTACGTTAACGACAAATGCGCAGCCGGCCTTATTAACAACGAGTTTTGCTATTTTGACAGCTTTGAAAGAGTATGATATTACACCAGACTTTGTTGCAGGGCATAGTTTAGGTGAATATAGCGCTCTTGTAGCAGCGGGTGCAATAACTTTTGAAGACGCTGTATATGCTGTAAGAAAACGTGGGGAATATATGGAAGAAGCTGTTCCTGGTGGAGAAGGTGCAATGGCGGCTATTTTAGGTGCTGACCCACATATGCTGAAACAAGTTACAGAAGAAGTAACAAGTGAAGGATATGCAGTGCAAATCGCTAATATGAATAGTACGAAGCAAATTGTGATTTCTGGAACAAAGCAAGGAGTTGAGATTGCTTCTCAAAGAGCGAAAGAAAATGGTGCAAAGAGAGCAATTCCGCTTAAGGTAAGTGGACCGTTCCACTCTTCGCTTATGAAGCCAGCAGCGGAGAAGTTCCAAAGTGTCTTAAAAGAAATTACAATTCAAGATACGAATATTCCTGTTATCGCAAATGTAACAGCAGACGTTATTACAAATGGTGCACTTATTCAAGAAAAGCTAATTGAACAGCTCTATTCGCCTGTCTTATGGTACCCGTCCATTGAAAACATGGTGAATCAAGGGGTAGATACATTTATTGAGATTGGACCTGGGAAAGTACTTGCTGGACTTATGAAGTCAATTGATTCATCAGTGAAAGCATATGCGATATACGATGAAGAGACATTAAAAGATACCATTTCAAATTTGAGAGGAGAAAACTGATGTTAAAAGGGAAAGTAGCATTAGTAACTGGTGCTTCACGTGGAATTGGTCGTGCGATTGCGATTGATTTAGCGAAACAAGGGGCAAATGTTGTAGTAAATTATGCTGGTAATGAGCAAAAGGCGAATGAAGTAGTTGATGAAATAAAGAAATTAGGTTCGGATGCAATTGCAGTAAGAGCAGATGTTGCAAATGCTGAAGACGTTACAAATATGGTGAAACAAACTGTAGATACATTTGGACAAGTTGATATTCTTGTAAATAATGCAGGTGTAACAAAAGATAATTTATTAATGCGTATGAAAGAAGAAGAATGGGATACAGTTATTAATACAAACCTAAAAGGTGTATTCTTATGTACGAAGGCAGTATCTCGATACATGATGCGCCAGCGTCATGGACGTATTATTAATATCGCTTCTGTTGTTGGAGTGACAGGTAATCCAGGACAAGCAAACTATGTTGCTGCTAAAGCGGGTGTAATTGGATTAACAAAAACATCAGCAAAAGAATTAGCGAGCCGTAATATTACTGTAAATGCAATTGCTCCAGGTTTTATTGCGACTGATATGACGGATATATTAGATGAAAATATAAAAGCCGAAATGTTAAAGTTAATTCCTGCAGCTCAGTTTGGTGAAGCGCAAGATATCGCAAATACTGTAACGTTTTTTGCTTCTGATCAAAGCAAATATATTACAGGGCAAACGTTAAATGTTGATGGCGGAATGGTAATGTAATAAAAGAATTGATTTCAACTAGTTTTTTTGGCCAATATTTAATATAATATTTGAGGGGAGGTGAATGGAATGGCAGATGTTTTAGAGCGTGTAACAAAAATCATCGTTGATCGTTTAGGTGTAGAAGAAACTGAAGTAGTACCAGCTGCGAGCTTTAAAGAAGATTTAGGCGCAGACTCCCTAGATGTAGTAGAACTTGTAATGCAATTGGAAGATGAATTCGAAATGGAAATTTCTGATGAAGATGCTGAAAAGATTGCTACTGTTGGCGATGCTGTGACTTACATAGAGAGTCATCTATAATGCTTAAGTGAAGTCCCGTTTTTTAGCGGGGCTTCTCGGCTTATATCTGGAGGGACCTATGCCGTACCGAAAACATAGAGAAAAAAAATACGAAACAAAATATCGTGAAGCGTTTAAAGTATTTCAAGAAGAGATAGGTATTACGTTTTCAGATGAAAAATTATTGATTCAAGCATTTACGCATTCATCGTATGTGAATGAGCATCGAAAAAAACCGCATGAAGACAATGAGCGTCTCGAATTCCTTGGAGATGCAGTATTGGAACTTACTGTGTCACAGTATCTGTTTCAAAAATATCCGACAATGAGCGAAGGAGAGTTAACGAAACTACGTGCAGCTATTGTATGTGAACCATCTCTTGTTCGTTTTGCAAACGAGTTGTCATTTGGTAGCCTTGTTTTATTAGGAAAAGGTGAGGAAATGACAGGTGGACGTGAACGACCAGCTTTATTAGCGGATGTCTTTGAAGCGTTTATTGGTGCCCTTTATCTTGATCAAGGGTTAGAAACAGTATGGGGCTTCTTAAAAGAAATTGTATACCCTAAAATTAATGAAGGTGCTTTTTCTCATGTGATGGATTATAAGAGTCAATTACAAGAGTTGATTCAGCGTGATGGTAGTGGCAATATTGAGTATCAAATTTTGCAGGAAAAAGGACCGGCCCATAATCGAGAATTTGTGTCACGTGTTACGTTAAATAACGTGGCTTTAGGTCTTGGTAGTGGCAAGTCGAAAAAAGAAGCAGAGCAACAAGCTGCTGCAGAAGCATTGAAAAAATTAAAAGAACAACTATAAGGAATCCCCCTTTGAATGAGGGGGATTCCTTATGCATAGAATGAAACTTTCTTTTTGTTTGTGAATAAAGGGAAGGGAAATCCGTATAATAGCTTGTTTTTGTATAGACAACAGTTATAACAACGGAGAATAGGAGGAAGGCCTTTCGTGTTTTTAAAAAGATTAGAAATAGCAGGGTTTAAGTCTTTTGCTGAGCGTGTATCTGTTGATTTTGTCCCAGGTGTAACTTCCGTAGTAGGACCTAATGGAAGTGGGAAAAGTAATATTACTGATGCGATTCGCTGGGTACTTGGTGAACAATCTGCAAAATCATTACGTGGTGCAAAGATGGAGGATATTATTTTTGCAGGCAGTGATACGAGAAGAGCAGTTAATGTTGCTGAAGTAACAATAACTTTAAATAATGAAGATCAACGTTTACCGATTGAATATAATGAGGTGTGTGTAACGCGTCGTGTATCTCGTTCTGGTGATAGTGATTTTTATATTAATAAACAATCATGTAGATTGAAAGATATTATCGATTTATTTATGGACTCTGGTATGGGAAGAGAAGCTTTTTCGATTATTAGCCAGGGGAAAGTTGAAGAGATTTTAAGTAGTAAATCAGAAGAACGTCGTGGTGTATTTGAAGAAGCTGCAGGAGTGCTGAAATACAAACTTCGTAAAAAGAAAGCTGAAGTGAAATTAGCAGACACACAAGAAAACTTAAATCGTGTACAAGATATCATTCACGAATTAAGTAGTCAAGTAGAACCTTTAGAAAGACAAGCTTCTATTGCGAAAGATTATCTCGAGAAAAAAGAAGAATTAGAGAAAGTAGAAGCGGCGCTTATTGTACATGAAATTGAAGAATTACATGAGAAATGGGAAGCGCTTCGAAATCAGTTTGGGCATAATAAAAACGAAGAAGCTAAAATGTCAACGCATTTACAAAAAGGTGAAGAAGAGCTTGAGGAATTACGAGGACAATTACAAGCAGTAGATGAGTCTGTAGATTCCTTACAAGAAGTGCTGCTTCTTTCTAGTAAAGAGCTAGAAAAGTTAGAAGGACAGCGTGAGTTATTAAAAGAGAGAAAACAAAATGCAACGACGCATTGTGCACAACTCGAACAGTTAATTGTTGAATTAACAGAGAAAGCTACAAGTTATGATGGTGAAATTGAATCCAGTACAGAAGTGTTGATGCAATTTGTAAATCAAGTAAAAGAGTTGGAGACAAAATTGCATGATAATGAGCTACTGCTTGCAACTTTTGCTGACAATTTAGAGGAACAAATTGAGAATTTAAAAGGTGACTATATTGAACTTTTAAATCAACAAGCTAGTCATCGTAATGAGTTATCTATGATTGAAGAACAATCTAAACAACAAAACTCAAAAAATGAACGCCTCGATGAAGAAAATGCGAAATATGTAGAAATACGCATGGAAATTACAGCGAAAAAGACGAAACTTGTGGAAAGTTATGAACAAGTGAAAGAAAAAGTAGCTGGTATCCTTTCGAATATACAAAAGACAGAAGCGGCACTTGGGAAATGCAAGACGCAGTATAGTGAAAATGAAACAAAACTGTATCAAGCGTATCAATTTGTACAACAGGCACGTTCCCGAAAAGAAATGCTAGAAGAGATGCAAGAGGATTACTCTGGTTTCTATCAAGGGGTACGTGAAGTGTTAAAAGCTAGAGAAGATAGGTTGCAAGGTATCGAGGGTGCTGTTGCAGAACTGCTAACGGTACCGAAAGAATATGAAATTGCAATGGAAATTGCTCTAGGTGCAGCGATGCAGCATATTGTCGTACAAAAAGAAGAACATGCTCGTAATGCAATTACGTTTTTAAAACAAAATAAACATGGACGAGCAACGTTTTTACCGCAAGCTGTTATTAAAAGTAGATCGTTATCATTTGAACAATTACGTATTGTAAATCAACACCCATCGTTTGTAGGTGTGGCGGCAGAACTTGTGCAATATAACAATAAATATGAAAATGTAGTTTCAAATTTATTAGGTACTGTTATTGTTGCGAAAGATTTACGTGGGGCGAATGAGTTGGCGAAACAACTGCAATACCGTTATCGCATTGTAACAATCGAAGGTGATGTAGTGAACCCTGGTGGTTCTATGACTGGTGGAGCGGTAAAACAGGCGAAATCTTCTTTATTAGGACGTCAACGTGAGCTAGAAGAGTGGACGAACAAGTTAATTGATATGGAAGAAAAAACGACAAAGTTAGAAAACTTTGTTAAAGCAGTAAAGCAAGAGATTCAAGAAAAAGAAGTAAAAATACGGGAACTAAGGAAAAATGTAGAAGCAGAGCGTGTAGATGAACAGAAATTAAGAGAAGAAATTAGTCGCTTAGAATTAGAAGAACATCGTATTAATGATCGTTTATCTATTTACGATTTAGAGATTGAAGGATTCTTACAAGATCAAGTGAAGATACAAGGGCGTAAAGAAGAGCTAGAAAAGATTTTAGCAACGCTTCAAGCGGAGATTACGGAATTAGATAGCAAAATTGTCGCTTTAACAAAACAAAAAAGTGAGCAGCATTCTTCGAAAGAAAAAGTGCAAAAAGAAATGACTGAGTTAAAAGTGTTGGCGGCTGAAAAGCAACAACGCTTATCTAATCAAAAAGAAAAAGTTGAACGATTGACGAAGGAAAAAGAAGAAACGGATGCAACGCTTGTCAAAACGAAAGAGGATTTAGCATTCTTAAAACAAGAAATGACATCTAATTCAAGTGGTGAAGAACAGATTACGAATATGATTGAGAAGAAAGCATATGATCGTAATCAAACTTCAGAGTTAATTCGCTCTCGTCGTGAACAACGCATAACGTTACAAGAGAGGGTAGAACATTTAGAACGTAATCTGAAAGAAACAACAGGTAAACATAAATACATTCTTGAGATGCTGAAAAATCAAGAAGTAAAAATAAACCGACTTGATGTAGAGTTAGAAAATAGATTACAACATTTACGTGAAACATATACGATTTCATTTGAAGCAGCAAAACTGAAGTATACAATGATGATGCCTGCAGAGGATGCACGTAAAAAGGTGAAACTAATTAAATTATCCATCGAAGAGCTAGGTACAGTGAACTTAGGGGCAATTGAAGAGTATGAGCGTGTAGCAGAGCGTCATACATTCTTACTAGAGCAAAAAGATGACCTAGAAGAAGCGAAAGCGACATTGCACCAACTTATTACTGAAATGGATGAAGAAATGAAAAAACGTTTTTCTACTACGTTTGAAGGAATTCGAATGGAGTTTCAATCGGTATTCTCTGAATTATTTGGAGGCGGTAGAGCGGATTTAGTCATGACGAATCCAGAGGACTTATTAAATACTGGTATTGATATTGTAGCGCAACCGCCAGGGAAGAAACTGCAAAACTTAGGTTTACTTTCTGGTGGGGAGCGTGCTTTAACAGCAATTGCGCTGTTATTCGGTATTTTAAAAGTGCGCCCAGTCCCATTCTGTGTATTAGATGAGGTAGAGGCGGCTCTTGATGAGGCGAATGTTGCCCGTTTTGCGCAGTATTTAAAGAGATTTAGTGATGAGACACAGTTTATTGTCATTACACATAGAAAAGGTACAATGGAAGAGTCTGACGTATTGTACGGTGTAACAATGCAAGAGTCAGGGGTATCTAAACTTGTTTCGGTTCGTTTAGATGATGGAGAAGAACTAGTTGCAAGTAATTAGGAAGGATGGGACAGTATGAGTTTTTTTAAAAAATTAAAAGAAAAAATTTCAAAACAAACAGATACGGTAACAGAGAAATTTAAACATGGATTAGAAAAAACGAGAAATTCGTTTGCAGATAAAGTAAATGATTTAGTTTATCGTTATCGTAAAGTAGATGAAGATTTCTTTGAGGAATTAGAAGAAATTTTAATTGGTGCAGATGTCGGAGTTTCGACGGTAATGGAATTAATTGATCAATTGAAAGAAGAAGTGCAACGTCGTAACATCCAAGATCCAAAAGAAGTACAAGCTGTTATTTCAGAAAAGTTAGTAGGAATTTACAAAGGCGACAGTGAGTTTAGTAACGAAATTAATATGCAAGAGGATCAATTAACAGTTGTTTTATTTGTCGGTGTTAACGGCGTAGGGAAAACGACGACGATTGGTAAACTAGCACATAAATTCAAATCAGAAGGTAAGTCTGTCCTATTGGCGGCAGGAGATACATTCCGCGCAGGAGCGATTGAACAATTAGAAGTATGGGGCGATCGCGTTGGTGTAGAAGTGATTAAACAAGGGTCAGGATCTGATCCAGCGGCGGTTATGTATGACGCTGTACAAGCCGCGAAAGCACGTAAAGTAGACGTATTACTATGTGACACAGCAGGACGCTTACAAAATAAAGTAAACTTAATGAAAGAGTTAGAGAAAGTGAAGCGTGTAATTGAGCGTGAAGTACCGGGGGCTCCTCACGAAGTATTACTTGTTATTGATGCAACAACAGGACAAAACGGTTTAAGTCAAGCGAAGACATTCCGTGAAGCAACGAACGTTACTGGTATTGTTTTAACGAAGTTAGATGGAACTGCTAAAGGTGGTATTGTATTAGCGATTCGTAACGAAATGGATGTACCGGTGAAATTCGTTGGATTAGGAGAGCAAATGGATGACTTGCAGCAGTTTGATCCAGAACAATATGTGTATGGTTTATTTGCGAACTTAGTAGAAACAGAAGAAGTGTAAGTGAAAGAAGCGGCATTTTCCGCTTCTTTTTCTATAAAAATATGTGATGTTAAGAAAAAAACTTGACACTCTTTTGTACTCCATGTAAACTAATTCATGTAAAGGGAAATCACTTAACAAAGGATGATCCAACATGCTCGAGAAAACAACGAGAATGAACTATTTATTTGATTTTTATCAATCGTTGTTAACGCAAAAACAAAGAAGTTATATGTCGCTTTATTATCTAGATGATTTATCTCTTGGTGAAATTGCGGAAGAATTTGATGTAAGTCGCCAAGCCGTGTATGATAACATTAAACGGACTGAAGCGATGCTTGAAGAATATGAAGATAAATTAGTATTACTTCAAAAGTTTCAAGAGCGACAGCGACTTGTTGCAAAGCTAAAACAGCTAATCAGCGAAGAAGAGCATGTGAATGAAGAAATGAAACAAGTTGTTGAAGCTATCGAAAAATTAGATTAGGAGGGCGGCAATATGGCATTTGAAGGATTAGCCGACCGACTTCAACAGACAATGCAAAAAATCCGCGGCAAAGGAAAAGTTTCTGAAGCCGATGTGAAAGAAATGATGAGAGAAGTTCGTCTAGCTCTTTTAGAAGCGGACGTTAACTTTAAAGTAGTAAAAGATTTTGTAAAGCGTGTGTCTGAACGTGCTGTCGGACAAGATGTAATGACAAGCTTGACACCTGGACAACAAGTAATTAAAGTCGTACAGGAAGAACTTACAGAGCTTATGGGCGGAGAGCAAAGTAAAATTGCTGTTGCTAATAGGCCACCGACTGTTATAATGATGGTTGGTCTGCAAGGTGCGGGTAAAACAACGACGACGGGTAAGCTTGCGAATTTGCTTCGTAAAAAGCATAATCGTAAACCAATGCTTGTTGCAGCGGATATTTACCGTCCAGCAGCGATTAAACAGCTTGAAACATTAGGGAAGCAATTGGACATGCCTGTATTCTCTTTAGGAGATCAAGTAAGTCCTGTTGAAATTGCGAAACAAGCGATTGCAAAAGCAAAAGAAGATCATCACGATTATGTTTTAATTGATACAGCAGGTCGCCTGCATATTGATGAAGAACTAATGGATGAATTAGCGAAAGTGAAAGAAGTTGCGAAACCGGATGAAATTTTCCTTGTTGTCGATGCGATGACGGGACAAGACGCGGTAAATGTTGCACAAAGTTTCCATGAACAGTTAGGTTTAACAGGTGTTGTATTAACGAAATTAGATGGTGATACGCGCGGTGGTGCGGCATTATCTATTAAGGCGGTAACAAATACACCGATTAAATTTGCTGGTATGGGTGAAAAACTAGATGCGATTGAAGCGTTCCATCCAGAGCGTATGGCATCCCGTATTTTAGGGATGGGAGACGTCTTAACATTAATTGAAAAAGCGCAAGCTACAGTTGATGAAGAGAAAGCAAAAGAACTTGAGCAAAAAATGCGTACGCTTTCGTTTACGCTTGACGATTTCCTAGAACAACTTGGACAAGTGCGTCAACTTGGACCGCTTGATGAATTGTTAGGAATGCTTCCTGGTGCAAATAAAATTAAAGGGCTGAAAAATGCGCAAGTTGATGAAAAACAAATTGGGCATATTGAGGCAATTATTCGTTCTATGACTAAATTAGAGCGAGAACAACCGGAAATAATCAATGCTAGTCGCAAAAAGCGCATTGCCAAAGGTAGCGGTACAACGGTACAAGAAATCAATCGTTTAATCAAGCAATTTGATGATATGAAAAAGATGATGAAAACGATGACGGGAATGCAAAAAGGTAAGAAAAAAGGACTAGGTGGATTGAAGTTTCCATTCATGTAAGGAAAAAAGATGGCTCTGTTAAGAAAAAATACTTTACAAAGCAATAGTCTTTTTGCTAATATAATTATCTGTGTGAAATAAATTCGGAGGTGCTTTATAAATGGCAGTTAAAATTCGTTTAAAACGTATGGGAGCTAAAAAAACTCCTTTCTATCGTGTAGTTGTTGCAGATTCTCGTTCTCCTCGTGACGGACGTTTCATTGAGGAAATCGGTACTTACAATCCGGTTGCTCAACCAGCTGAAGTTAAGATCAACGAAGAAGCAGCATTAAAATGGTTAGGAAATGGTGCTAAACCATCTGATACAGTTCGTAACTTATTCTCTAACCAAGGTATCATGGAGAAATTCCACTTATCTAAACAAGGTAAGTAATTGAGGCAATGACTATGAAGAAGTTAGTCGAGACGATTGTCAAGCCTCTTGTCGATCATCCTGAAGATGTAAAAGTTACACAGGAACTTTACAACGGAGAGATAAAGTATCGATTAACTGTACATCCTGAGGATGTTGGAAAAGTCATTGGAAAGCAAGGGAAAGTTGCGAAAGCAATTCGAATGCTCTTGTATTCAGTGGGACATCATAATGATGAAAAAGTAACACTGGAAATTCAATAAACGTAAAAAGGGCGAGGAGTTATTTCCTCTCCCTTTTTTAACATTTAAAGAGAAGTTGCATGTTCCATATGTGAAATGGAGATGCTTAATTTATATAGAAACCAGGGGTGACATACTATTTATGACAAAGTGGTTTAACGTAGGGAAAATTGTAAATACTCATGGCGTAAGAGGAGAAATTCGTGTTATTTCTCGTACTGATTTTCCAGAAGAGCGATATAAAGTAGGAAACACGTTATACATAAGTAATGAGAAAAGTACAGACTACCTTCCAGTGAAAGTAACTTCTCATCGTCAACATAAGACATTTGATTTATTAACATTTGAAGGATACAACAATGTTGATGAAGCAGAGAAGTTTAAAGGTTCTTTAATAAAAGTACCAGAAGAGCAGTTAGGTGAACTAGCTGAAGGCGAATACTACTACCATGAAATTATTGGTTGCAGTGTTGTAACGGAAGAAGGAGAAGCGTTAGGAACAATAAAAGAAATTTTATCTCCTGGTGCAAATGATGTTTGGGTAATTAAACGTCCAAAAGGTCAAGATCTATTAATTCCTTATATTGATGATGTTGTACTTCAAGTTAACATTGAGAATAAATTAGTAACCATTCATGTAATGGAAGGGCTATTATAATGAAAATTGACATTTTAACATTGTTTCCAGATATGTTTACGGGTGTGTTTGGATCTTCAATTTTAAAGAAAGCACAAGAAAAAGAAGCGGTAGAGCTTCGTGTTGTCAATTTCCGCGATTATACAACGAGTAAGCATAATAGCGTAGATGATTATCCGTATGGTGGTGGCGCTGGGATGGTATTAACCCCCCAGCCTATCTTTGATGCAGTGGAAGAGTTAACGAAGGAAACAGAACGTAAACCGAGAGTTGTCCTAATGTGTCCACAAGGAGAGCGTTTTACGCAGAAGAAGGCAGAAGAACTTGCTGAAGAAGAGCATGTTATTTTTGTGTGTGGTCATTATGAAGGTTACGATGAACGAATTCGTGAGCATCTCGTAACGGAGGAAATTTCTATTGGTGACTACGTATTAACCGGCGGAGAGTTAGCCTCTATGGTTATTACGGATAGTGTCGTGCGTCTCCTCCCGGGAGTGCTAGGAAATCATGCTTCACAAGTCGAGGATTCGTTTAGTACAGGTTTATTAGAACATCCTCATTATACACGTCCAGCTGATTTTCGTGGTATGAAGGTACCGGATGTACTCATGTCAGGAAATCATAAAAATATTGATGAATGGCGACACAAAGAATCACTACGTCGTACGTACACGCGTAGACCGGATTTACTGGAAGAACGAGAATTATCTAAGCAAGAAGCGAAATGGCTAGAACAAATTAAAGAAGACAAGTAAGGGCTTGATATATTTTCTATTGCAACAGTCCTAGCAATATGCTATTATAACACTTGTGCTACTGAAATCAGTGGCCGTATTAACGATGTTCCGCTGTAATTTATTAAGACTTTATAAGAGCATCTGTTTAAAGGAGAGAATTTAATATGCAACAATTAATCGCAGAAATTACTCAAGGCCAATTAAAAACTGACCTTCCTTCATTCCGTCCTGGAGACACTTTACGTGTACACGTAAAAGTAGTTGAGGGAACTCGTGAAAGAATTCAGCTTTTCGAAGGTGTTGTAATTAAACGTCGTGGTGGCGGAATCAGTGAAACATTCACAGTTCGTAAGATTTCTTACGGTGTAGGTGTTGAGCGTACATTCCCAGTTCACACGCCAAGAATCGCGAAACTTGAAGTACTTCGCCGTGGTAAAGTACGTCGTGCTAAGTTATACTACTTACGTAACCTTCGCGGTAAAAAAGCACGTATTAAAGAAATTCGATAAGACATGTATGGGAGCTTGTAAATACACAAGCTCCCTTTTTCCAATCTATATAAAATTTTGATATAATACGAGCAGCGTACATAATCGTGGAGGGGAAATGCATGAAGAAAGAAAAGAGTTCACTTTGGGAATGGATTAAAGCAATTTTGATTGCTGTTGTATTAGCGGGTGTTATTAGACAGTTTTTCTTTGCGCCAATTCTCGTAGATGGAGTATCGATGGCGTCTACTTTACATGATCGCGATCGAATGATTGTCAATAAAATTGGTTATCACATAGGAGATCCGAAACGATTTGATATTATCGTATTCCGAGCGACGGAAGATAAAGATTATATTAAGCGCATTATCGGCCTGCCAGGCGATGAAATAGAGTATCGTAATGATAAACTATATGTTAACGGAAAGGCTTATGAGGAGCCGTATTTAGACAAGCAAAAAAAACAAATTGCTGACGGACCGCTTACATATGATTTTACTCTTGAAGAAATGACAGGGAAGAAAACTGTTCCAGAAGGTCAATTATTTGTTTTAGGCGATAATCGTCGTTTTAGTAAAGATAGCCGTTCGATTGGTACAATTTCAATGGACCGAGTGATTGGAAAAGCAAATATACTATATTGGCCGTTAAAAGATGCTCGTATTGTGAAATAAAAGAAAAAGAAGGTGGCAACATGGTAATTCAATGGTTCCCGGGACATATGGCAAAGGCTAGACGCCAAGTAACAGAAAAATTAAAGTTAATTGATGTTGTAATTGAGCTTGTAGATGCTCGATTACCTTTATCTTCTCGAAATCCAATGATCGATGAGATTATTACACATAAGCCAAGGCTTGTTGTTTTAAATAAAGCGGATATGGCAGATGATCGATTAACAAAGCAGTGGATCGCATATTTTAAAGAAAAAGGCCAAATGGCAATTTCAATTAACGCGCAAGCTGGACAAGGTATGAAGGAAATTGCAGCGGCTTGTAAAGTGTTGGTGAAAGAAAAATTTGATAAAATGGTTGCAAAAGGTATTAGACCGAGAGCGATTCGTGCATTAATTGTAGGTATACCGAATGTTGGTAAATCTACGTTAATTAATAAGTTAGCGAAGAAAAATATTGCTAAAACAGGAGATCGTCCTGGTGTGACAACAGCTCAACAGTGGATTAAAGTTGGGAAGGAAATGGAACTGTTAGATACACCTGGTATTTTATGGCCTAAATTTGAAGATCAATTAGTGGGTCTTCGATTAGCGACAACGGGCGCAATTAAAGATTCAATTTTAAATTTACAAGATGTTGCTGTTTACGCTTTACGTTTTATGGAGAAACATTACCCAGAACGTTTGAAAGAGCGATATAATTTAAATGAAATTCCAGAAGATATTGTGGAGTTATTCGATGCAATTGGAAAAAATAGAGGCTGTTTAATGGGCGGCGGAATGATTGATTATGATAAAACATCTGAGCTTGTACTTCGTGAGCTTCGTGGTGGAAAACTTGGGAAAATGACGTTTGAAACACCAGAAGAGTTTGCAGAGCAGACAGAAGATGCAGAAAAAGTAGAAGAAGTATAAGACGTGCGTTTGTACGTCTTTTCTTTTTTGTATATAAAGGGAGTGGCATGAATGCAAAAAGTGACTATTCAAGAAGCGGAACGTTTACTGCATGAAATAATGAGTGAGGAGGACGACCGCTTCCAAATATTAATGAAAGACGAGCGAAAAGGAATACAAAAGCTTATTTTGAAGTGGCATAAACAAAAAGAGTTAGCGCAGAAAGAAAAAGAAAAGTTTTTCGAAATGTCCAAGTACGAGATCGCATTACGTGAAAAAGGGCTCACACTTATCGCCGGTATAGATGAAGTAGGGCGTGGGCCGCTAGCTGGGCCTGTCGTGACGGCAGCTGTTGTCCTTCCGGAAAATTTTTATATTCCAGGGTTAAATGACTCGAAAAAGCTGAGTGAGGCGAAGCGAGAGCGTTTTTATGATGAAATTAAAGCACAAGCAATTGCAATTGGAGTTGGAATTGTATCACCACAAGTTATTGATGAGATAAATATTTATCAAGCGACGAAACAAGCGATGTTAGATGCTGTTGCGAATTTATCTTGTGCACCAGAACATTTATTAATTGATGCGATGAAACTTCCTACACCAATTCCGCAAACGTCCATTATTAAAGGGGATGCGAAAAGTATTTCTATTTCAGCTGCATCCATTATTGCGAAAGTAACGAGAGATCGTATGATGAAAGAGCTTGGAGAAAAGTATCCTGCATATGGATTTGAACAACATATGGGATATGGCACAAAACAACATTTAGAAGCGATTGAAGCGCATGGAGTATTAGAGGAACATCGGAAATCTTTTGCACCAATTAAAGATACGATTCAAAAATAAGCTGCGAATATGCAGCTTATTTTTTTATTTTGGTATATGAACATTATTATTTTTAAAAAAGAATAAAGCGATTTCAGTTTTCTGACACTTTATTGTAGACAGCGTGCCAATCATCTTATACAATGGCAATGTAATGTTTTTTAAACATTAAAAAACTTTTCGAGTAAAACAGGAAAACAGGGGAGGATGGGACCATGAATATCCATGAGTACCAAGGTAAGGCAGTCCTTAAAAGCTATGGGGTTAGCGTTCCGAACGGGAAGGTTGCATTTACAGTAGAAGAAGCTGTAGAAGCAGCGAAAGAATTAGGAACGGATGTATGTGTAGTAAAAGCACAAATTCACGCTGGTGGACGCGGCAAAGCTGGCGGAGTAAAAGTTGCAAAAAATTTAGATGAAGTTCGTACATATGCAGAGAGCATTTTAGGAACTACACTTGTGACACATCAAACAGGTCCTGAAGGTAAGGAAGTAAAACGCTTACTTATCGAAGAAGGTTGCGATATTAAAAAAGAATATTATGTTGGTTTAGTTTTAGATCGTGCAACTTCTCAAGTTGTTTTAATGGCATCTGAAGAAGGTGGAACAGAAATTGAAGAGGTAGCAGAGCAAACACCTGAAAAGATCTTTAAAGAATATATTGATCCAGCAGTAGGCTTACAAGGCTTCCAAGCGCGCCGAATCGCGTTTAACATCAATATTCCAAAAGAGCTTGTAGGACAAGCTGTGAAGTTTATGATGGGCTTATACCGTGCGTTTATCGAAAAAGATTGCTCAATCGCGGAGATCAATCCACTTGTTACAACAGGTGACGGTAAAGTTATGGCATTAGATGCGAAATTAAACTTTGATTCTAATGCTTTATATCGCAATAAAGACATTTTAGAACTTCGTGATCTTGATGAAGAAGATTCAAAAGAAATTGAAGCTTCTAAATATGACTTAAACTACATTCCTTTAGATGGAAATATCGGTTGTATGGTTAATGGTGCAGGTTTAGCGATGGCTACAATGGATATCATTAAACATTACCATGGCGATCCAGCTAACTTCTTAGATGTTGGTGGCGGTGCAACAGCTGAAAAAGTTACAGAAGCATTCAAAATTATCCTTTCTGACAAAAATGTAAAAGGTATCTTCGTTAACATTTTTGGTGGCATTATGAAGTGTGATGTTATCGCAGAAGGTGTTATTGAAGCGACGAAACAAGTAGGTCTTGAATTGCCTTTAGTTGTGCGTCTTGAAGGTACAAACGTCGAGTTAGGTAAGAAAATTTTAAATGAGTCTGGCTTAAATATTGTTGCAGCAGAATCTATGGCAGACGGTGCACAAAAAATTGTTTCACTAGTGGGCTAATAGAAAGCGGGGGAGAAAAATGAGCGTATTAGTTAATAAAGATACAAAAGTTATTGTTCAAGGTATTACAGGTTCTCAAGGTTTATTCCACACAAAACAAATGATTGAATACGGTACGAAAATTGTCGGTGGTGTAACGCCAGGTAAAGGTGGCACTGATATTGAAGGTGTACCAGTATTTGATACTGTAGAAGATGCAGTGAAGGCAACAGGCGCAAATGCTTCGGTTGTATACGTTCCACCCGCTTTTGCGGCTGATGCAATTATGGAAGCAGTTGATGCAGAAATCGATTTAGTAGTATGTATTACTGAAGGAATTCCTGTATTAGATATGGTAAACGTAAAGAGATATATGGCGGGTAAACATACACGTTTACTTGGACCAAACTGTCCTGGTGTTATTACGCCTGATGAATGTAAAATTGGTATTATGCCAGGGTATATTCATAAAAAAGGCCATGTAGGTATCGTATCTCGCTCTGGTACATTAACGTATGAGGCTGTACATCAGTTAACACAAGAAGGTATTGGCCAATCTACTGCTGTAGGTATCGGTGGAGACCCAGTTAACGGTACGGACTTTATTGATGCGTTAAAAGCATTTAATGAAGATGAAGAAACGCATGCTGTAATTATGATTGGTGAAATCGGTGGTACAGCAGAAGAAGAGGCAGCTGAATGGGTGAAAGCTAATATGACAAAACCTGTTGTAGGCTTCATTGGTGGCCAAACAGCGCCTGCTGGCAAACGTATGGGCCATGCTGGTGCAATCATTTCTGGTGGTAAAGGAACTGCTGCAGAAAAGATTAAAACGATGGAAGCTTGTGGTATTAAAGTAGCGGAAACTCCAGCGGTTATGGGCGAAACGCTAATCTCTGTTTTAAAAGAAAAAGGTCTATTTGAGACTTGTAAAAACTACTAATCTGTTGAAAGACACCTTCTTGCTTGAAGGTGTCTTTTTACGCAATTTTTGTTTACATAATAAAAATTATGGGTAAGGAGAATTAAGATGAAAAGAGAACGATTATTACATCTTCATTATTTTTTAGCAGATCATTGGAAGGCGATGGAAAGACTACTATATGTCGATCCTGAATTGAAGGGAATATACACGTTTAATACAAAACAAATGGAATACTACACTGGAATATCCTCGAAAAAATCTTCAGAATTAGTAAATTTTCTTCAAAGTTCAAATCTCCCGCAATATATATCTTATTTAGAGAAAAATCGAATCTTTTATATGACTATATGGGATGAAGATTATCCACAATTATTACGTGAAATACAAGATCCCCCCTTTGTGTTATATGGAAAAGGAGAGAAGGATTTTCTCAATAAAGCGAATAAATTAGCGGTTATTGGAACGAGAGAACCGACTTTATATGGACAGGAGAGTTTAAAATTTATTTTACACCCATTATTAGAAAGGGAATGGCTTATTGTCAGTGGGTTTGCAAGAGGGATAGATACAATGTCTCATGAAATTACAGTAAGACGGCATTGCCCGACTATTGCAATACTAGGACATGGATTATCGTATATGTATCCAAAAGAGAATAGACATTTATATGAAACGTGGAATGAATATATATTGTTATTAACGGAGTATCCGCCGCACTATGCACCGAAAAAATGGTATTTTCCAAAAAGGAACCGGATTATTAGTGGTATAAGTAAGGGTGTTTTAGTTGTAGAAGCGAAATCAAGAAGTGGAACACTTATTACTGCGGACCTTGCTTTAGAGCAAAATAGAGAGGTATTTGCACTTCCTGGACCTATATTTATAGATAGTGCATCAGGAACGAATCATCTCATTCAACAAGGAGCAAAACTAGTAAGAAATGCAGAAGATATCTTGGAAGAAGTTTTAAATTAACCTTATATTTTTATGTTTTTATTAAACAATTATTGACAAATGGTAGATAGGCACTGTATGGTATATTCATTCTTGATTGACAAAAACAAGAGAAATCAATAAGATTGATGAAGACTTGAATCCACCTCTTAAGGAGGCACTAGCATGTCAGATTACCTCGTAATCGTGGAGTCGCCTTCTAAGGCGAAGACCATTGAGAAATATTTAGGGAAAAAATACAAAGTTGTCGCGTCTATGGGACACGTTCGCGATTTACCTAAAAGCCAAATGGGGATAGAAGTAAAGAACAACTTCACCCCGAAGTATATTACCATTCGTGGTAAAGGTCCCGTCTTAAAAGATTTAAAATCAGCGGCCAAAAAAGCAAAGAAAGTCTATCTCGCGGCCGATCCAGACCGCGAAGGGGAAGCGATTGCTTGGCATTTAGCCAATACGTTAAATGTGGACGTTGAATCAGATTGCCGAGTTGTGTTTAATGAGATTACAAAAGATGCAATAAAAGAATCATTTAAACATCCTCGTGCGATTAATATGGATTTAGTAGATGCACAGCAAGCAAGGCGTATACTAGATCGTCTTGTTGGTTACAATATTAGTCCTTTATTATGGAAGAAAGTAAAAAAAGGATTAAGTGCAGGACGCGTACAATCTGTAGCAGTTCGTTTAATTATCGAACGTGAAAAAGAAATTCAAATCTTTGAGCCTGAAGAATTCTGGACAATTAAGACAGAATTTGTGAAAGGGAAAGACACATTTGAAGCAAGTTTTTACGGTGTAGATGGTGAAAAAGTTCAATTAACGAATGAAACGCAAGTGAATGAAATAATTGAACAGATGAAAGATAATGCGTTTTCAGTTGAAAATGTAACGCGAAAAGAGCGAAAACGTAATCCTGCATTACCGTTTACAACATCTTCCTTGCAACAAGAGGCAGCTCGTAAGTTAAACATGCGAGCAAAGAAAACAATGATGCTCGCGCAGCAATTGTATGAAGGGATAGATCTTGGAAAGCAAGGGACTGTAGGTCTTATTACGTATATGAGAACTGACTCAACACGTATCTCAGAAACAGCTCAAACAGAGGCTCGTACTTACATTACTGAGGCGTTTGGTGCGGAATACATAGGGACAGAAAAGAAGAAAGAAACGAAAAAGTCGAACGCGCAAGATGCGCATGAGGCAATTCGTCCTACTTCGGTAATGAGAAGGCCAGAGGAACTAAAGAGTTTCTTAAGTCGGGATCAACTTCGGTTGTATAAACTGATTTGGGAGCGATTTGTTGCAAGTCAAATGGCGTCTGCTATAATGGATACTGTGACAGCTAGACTCATTAATAACAATGTTCAGTTCCGTGCAAGTGGATCGGTTGTAAAGTTTCCAGGATTTATGAAAGTGTATGTAGAGTCGAAAGATGACGGGGCTGAAGAAAAGGATAAAATGTTGCCACCTTTAGAAGTAGGGGAAACGGTATTTTCGAAGGATTTAGAACCGAAGCAACACTTTACACAACCTCCGCCGCGCTATACAGAGGCTCGTCTAGTAAGAACACTTGAAGAGCTTGGAATTGGAAGACCATCGACTTACGTACCGACACTTGAAACGATTCAAAAACGTGGATACGTAGGTTTGGATAATAAACGCTTCGTTCCAACTGAACTTGGTGAAATAGTAATTGAACTTATTTTAGAGTTTTTCCCAGAAATTATTAACATTGAATTTACTGCTAACATGGAGCAAAGTCTTGATGAAGTAGAAGAAGGAAATGCGAATTGGGTAAAAATTGTTGATGATTTCTACGTAGGCTTTGAACCGCGTTTAGAAAAAGCGGAAAAAGAAATGCGTGAAGTGGAAATTAAAGATGAACCAGCTGGGGAAGACTGTGAATTGTGTGATCACCCAATGGTCTTTAAAATGGGTAAATACGGGAAATTTATGGCTTGTTCGAATTTCCCAGATTGTCGTAATACAAAACCGATTGTGAAAGAAATCGGTGTTACTTGTCCGAAGTGTGATAAAGGTCAAATTATTGAACGCCGTAGTAATAAAAAGAAACGTCTTTTCTATGGATGCGGTACGTATCCAGAGTGTGACTTTGTATCTTGGGATAAACCAATTGGTCGTAAATGTCCGAAGTGCGAAGGAATGCTTGTAGAGAAGAAGTTGAAAAAAGGCGTGCAAGTACAATGTATTTCGTGTGATTATGAAGAAGAACAACAAATGTGAGCGTAACTGCTCACATTTTTTTCGGGAAGAAAAGGAAAGGTGATAAATATGACAACACAAGTAGTAAACGTCATTGGCGCAGGTCTTGCAGGAAGTGAAGCTGCTTACCAAATTGCAAAACGTGGTGTCCAAGTAAAATTATATGAAATGAGACCAGTAAGGCAAACGCCAGCTCATCACACAGATAAATTTGCAGAGTTAGTATGCAGTAACTCGCTTCGCGCAAACACATTAACAAACGCTGTTGGTGTTATTAAAGAAGAAATGCGTTTAATGGACTCTGTTATTATTCGTGCAGCTGATGAGTGCTCTGTACCAGCAGGAGGGGCTTTAGCTGTAGATCGTCATGAATTTGCGGCAAAGGTAACAGAGTATGTGAAAAACCATCCGAACGTAACTGTGATGAATGAAGAAATTACTGAAATTCCAGAAGGACCTACTGTTATCGCGACAGGTCCGCTTACGTCTCCTGATCTTGCTGCACAATTAAAAGAATTAACAGGTGAAGATTATTTTTATTTCTATGATGCTGCAGCACCGATTGTTGAGAAAGACAGCATTGATATGAATAAAGTATATTTAAAGTCTCGTTACGATAAAGGTGAAGCTGCATATTTAAACTGCCCAATGACGGAAGAGGAATTTGACCGTTTTTACGAGGCTTTAATTGCTGCTGAAACAGTACCTTTAAAAGAATTTGAAAAAGAAATTTTCTTTGAAGGTTGTATGCCGGTAGAAGTTATGGCAAGTAGAGGAAGACAGACGCTAGTATTTGGACCGATGAAACCTGTTGGATTAGAAGATCCGAAAACAGGGAAAACGCCATATGCTGTTGTTCAGTTACGTCAAGATGATGCAGCAGGAACGTTATACAATATCGTAGGTTTCCAAACGCATTTAAAGTGGGGACCACAAAAAGAAGTGTTACAGTTGATTCCAGGACTGGAAAACGCAGAGATTGTACGTTATGGTGTAATGCATCGTAATACGTTTATTAATTCACCTAACTTGCTTCGTCCAACATATCAATATAAACAACGTGATGATTTATTCTTCGCTGGTCAAATGACTGGAGTAGAGGGATATGTTGAATCAGCGGCGTCAGGATTACTAGCGGGTATTAACGCTGCGCGACTTGTGAAAGGTGAAGAACCGGTTGTATTACCGCCTGTAACTGCAATGGGAAGTATGGCGAATTATATTACTGCGACAAACGCGAAAAACTTCCAGCCAATGAATGCAAACTTCGGTTTGTTTGCACCGTTAGAGAAGAAAATTAAGAGGAAAGCAGAACGAAATGAAGCATATGCAACACGCGCTTTAGAAACAATTCAAAATTTTGTAAATATTTAGTTAAATTTCTTGCAAAGGCTACTAAGTTGTGATACGATTTAGTAGCCTTTATTGAGGTGAATTGTGTGAATGTGAAGAAATTGTTACAATTATTCGTTGGATATTTACAAATTGAAAGAAATTATTCAAAATATACAATTGCAAGTTATCAAAATGATTTAGAACATTTTGTGCAATTTATGGAGCGAGAAGGCATATCCTCTTTTTTAGATGTTACATACGCGGATGTTCGTTTGTACTTAACGACGTTGCACGATGAAAAGTTAGCCCGTAAATCTGTCGCAAGAAAAGTATCAAGCTTACGAAGTTTATATCGTTTTTTGATGCGTGAAGGTTATCGGAAAGATAATCCGTTTGCACTTGCGTCACTCCCCAAAAAAGAATTGTCAATCCCAAAGTTTTTATATGCTGAAGAATTAGAGGAATTATTTGAAGTTGCTGATACGGAAACGCCGCTAGGTCAAAGGAATCAAGCTTTATTAGAGTTGATGTATGCGACTGGAATCCGTGTGAGTGAATGTGTCAATTTACAACTTACCGATATTGACTTCGCGGTGGGAACAATTTTAGTAATGGGAAAAGGAAAAAAACAAAGGTATATTCCGTTCGGAAGCTATGCGCAAGATGCTTTAATTACTTATATAGAGAACGGGAGAAAACAGTTAGCTCACAAAACTGAAGAGCACTCTCATATGGTATTTTTAAATGCGAAAGGCACGCCGCTAACAAGTCGAGGGGTACGTTATGTATTAAACGAACTCATTAAGAAGGCTTCACTGACAATGCGGATAAGTCCCCATATGTTAAGGCATACATTTGCTACACACATGTTAGATGAAGGGGCGGATTTACGTACTGTACAGGAGCTACTTGGTCATGAGAATTTGTCGACGACACAAATTTATACGCATGTCTCTAAAGAAAGATTGCGTTCGGTCTACATGAAGCATCACCCGCGGGCATAAATTGCTTTTAAAGCTATAAAAACATATAAAGGAGTTTTTTTCTATGGGAAATTTCCACGCTACAACGATATTTGCAGTTCATCATAATGGAGAATGTGCAATGGCTGGAGATGGTCAGGTGACAATGGGAAATGCAGTTGTAATGAAACATACAGCTCGTAAAGTCCGTAAACTTTTCCAAGGGAAAGTTTTAGCTGGCTTTGCAGGTTCCGTTGCTGACGCATTTACTCTTTTTGAAATGTTTGAAGGGAAATTAGAAGAGTACAATGGGAACTTGCAGCGTGCTGCAGTTGAGATGGCAAAACAATGGCGTGGCGACAAAATGTTACGTCAGCTAGAAGCGATGCTCATTGTCATGGATAAAACAACTATGCTTCTTGTTTCAGGTACAGGAGAAGTGATTGAACCGGATGATGGTATTTTAGCGATTGGATCTGGTGGGAATTATGCGCTTTCTGCAGGTCGTGCTTTAAAGCAATATGCAAGTGAACATTTAACAGCGAAGCAAATTGCGAAAGCGAGTTTAGACATTGCTGGCGATATTTGTGTTTATACAAACCACAATATAATTGTGGAAGAATTGTAGAATCGTAAGGGAGGCATTTTATATGCATTTACATTTTACTCCGCGTCAAATTGTGGAAAAATTAGATCAATACATTATCGGTCAAAAAGATGCGAAGAAAGCGGTTGCTGTAGCTTTAAGAAATCGATATCGTCGAAGTAAATTAGCTGAAAATCTACGTGATGAAATTGCACCTAAAAATATTTTAATGATTGGACCGACAGGTGTTGGTAAAACAGAGGTAGCACGACGAATGGCGAAACTCGTTGGAGCACCTTTTATTAAGGTTGAAGCTACCAAATTTACAGAAGTTGGATATGTAGGTAGAGATGTAGAATCGATGGTACGTGACCTTGTGGAAACGTCAGTTCGTATCGTGAAAGAAGAAATGGTAATTAAAGTACAAGACAAAGCAGAAGAACAAGCGAACCAACGTCTTGTTGAAATTTTAGTGCCGAGTCCGGAGAAACAATCTGGATTTAAAAACCCATTAGAAATGCTATTTGGCGGTGCTCAAAATTCGAATCAAACATCTGATGCACAGGAAGATGTTGAAATCGAAAAGAAACGTCAAGATGTGGAAAGAAAGCTTGCTGCAGGACTTCTTGAAGATGAAATTGTATCGATTGAAGTGACTGAGCAACAGTCTTCCATGTTCGATATGTTACAAGGAACTGGCATGGAACAAATGGGAATGAATTTCCAAGATGCGTTAGGAAGTTTTATGCCGAAAAAAACAAAAAAACGTAAACTTTCTGTGAAAGAAGCAAGAAAACTCTTGACAAATGAGGAAGCACAGCGCTTAATTGATATGGATGAAGTTACACAAGAGGCTGTTTATCGTGCTGAACAGCTCGGGATTATTTTTATCGATGAAATTGACAAAATTGCTGGTAAGCAGTCGAATAGCGTAGATGTATCACGTGAAGGTGTGCAACGTGACATTTTACCAATTGTAGAAGGATCGAATGTTGCGACAAAATACGGATCAGTAAAAACGGATTATATTTTATTCGTTGCAGCTGGAGCGTTTCATATGTCTAAACCGTCGGATTTAATTCCGGAACTGCAAGGGAGATTTCCGATTCGAGTAGAATTAACAAAATTATCGACAGATGATTTTGTTAAAATATTAATCGAGCCTGACAATGCGTTAATTAAACAATATATGGCTTTATTAGCGACTGAAGGTATAGAAATTGAATTTTCAGACGAAGCTATTCGTAAGATTGCTGAGATTGCTTATCAAGTTAATCAGGATACAGATAATATTGGAGCAAGAAGACTTCATACGATTATGGAGAAACTCCTTGAAGATTTATCGTTTGAAGCATCTGAAATTACGTTAGAGAAAATAACGATAACACCTCAATACGTTGAGGAGAAATTAGCAACGATTGCTAAAAATAAAGATGTGAGCCAGTTTATTTTGTAATAGTGTCATCAGGTGACTCGCCCTAGTTTCCAAGTGATGAAAAAATATGTAAGTAACATGTAGGAGGAACTTTTGAAATGGAATTATTAGCAAAAACAAGAAAATTAAATGCGTTATTACAGAGCGCAGCAGGAAAGCCTGTAAACTTTAGAGAAATGTCTGACACAATGTGTGAAGTAATCGAAGCGAACGTATTCGTAGTAAGTCGTCGTGGTAAATTACTAGGTTATGCAATTCACCAACAAATTGAGAATGAGCGTATGAAACAAATGCTTGCAGAGCGTCAATTCCCGGAAGAATACACGCAAAGCTTATTCAACATTACAGAAACATCTTCAAACTTAGATGTAAACAGTGCTTACACAGCATTCCCAGTAGAAAATAGAGAATTATTTGGTCAAGGTTTAACTACAATCGTACCAATCGTTGGTGGCGGTGAGCGTCTAGGCACATTAGTGTTAGCTCGTCTTGGTCAAGAGTTCTTAGACGATGATTTAATCCTTGCTGAATACAGTTCAACTGTAGTAGGTATGGAAATCTTACGTGAAAAAGCAGAAGAAATCGAAGAGGAAGCACGTAGTAAAGCTGTTGTTCAAATGGCGATTAGCTCATTATCTTACAGTGAGTTAGAAGCAATCGAGCATATCTTCGAAGAATTAAATGGAACAGAAGGTTTACTTGTTGCAAGTAAAATTGCTGATCGCGTAGGAATTACTCGTTCTGTAATCGTAAATGCACTTCGTAAATTAGAGAGTGCTGGTGTTATTGAGTCTCGCTCTTTAGGTATGAAAGGAACATACATTAAAGTGCTAAACGACAAGTTTCTACAGGAACTTGCTAAATTAAAAACAAACTAATTTATAAAACTCTCCTCATTTTTTGAGGAGAGTTTTTTTGTGTATAAAAGATTGATGTTGTTTGTGAATAGTGTCATAATCGTGTTTTTCGGAAAAGCTATGAATTGAATTTTATTTTTTTGCTTAAAGGAAATACAGGTTGGTAATACTAGAATTCGAGTGTGAACAAAGAAAGTTTTACATTGTTCGCATTTTCGACTTGATTGTAATATTTCAGTATGATATAGTAAGCAGTGGTGTCAGTACAAAGTACACACGTTTACTGATTTAAGTGTTGGTGCTACGTTTGTAGTTTCGCTTAGAGATGAAGTAAACGGAGGATATCAAAAACCATTTAGGAGGAACTATATTATGTCAGTAATTTCTATGAAGCAATTGCTTGAAGCTGGTGTTCATTTCGGACATCAAACTCGTCGTTGGAACCCAAAAATGAAGCGTTACATTTTCACAGAGCGTAACGGTATCTACATCATCGACTTACAAAAAACTGTGAAAAAAGTTGAGGAAGCTTACAGAACGATGCGTGACATCGCTGCTGAAGGCGGAGACATCTTATTCGTAGGTACTAAAAAACAAGCACAAGAAGCTATTAAAGAAGAAGCAACTCGTGCTGGTATGTACTTCGTTAACCAACGTTGGTTAGGTGGAACTTTAACAAACTTCCAAACAATCCAAAAGCGTATCAAGCGCCTTAAAGACATCGAAAAAATGCAAGAAGATGGTACTTTCGAAGTACTTCCTAAGAAAGAAGTTGTTCAACTTAAAAAAGAGTTAGAGCGTCTTGAGAAATTCTTAGGCGGTATTAAAGATATGAAAGGTCTTCCAAGTGCATTATTCGTAGTAGACCCTCGTAAAGAGCGTATTGCAGTTGCTGAAGCACGCAAATTACACATTCCAATCATCGGTATCGTTGATACAAACTGTGATCCAGACGAAATCGATCACGTTATCCCAGCAAACGATGATGCAATTCGTGCTGTAAAACTTCTTACATCTAAAATGGCAGACGCGATCCTTGAAGCAAAACAAGGTGAAGAAACTGTTACTGCGTAACAAATTTGGAAAGGTGATAAGGGGTTCGGCCTTTTATCACCTTTTTTAAGGTATAAACACCTTTATAAAAGGTATAAATACATATTTTAGGAGGATGAAAAATATGGCAATCACTGCACAAATGGTAAAAGAACTTCGTGAAAAAACAGGCGCAGGTATGATGGACTGCAAAAAAGCTTTAACTGAGACTAATGGCGACATGGAGAAAGCAATTGACTTCTTACGTGAAAAAGGTATTGCAAAAGCTGCTAAAAAAGCAGACCGCATCGCTGCTGAAGGTTTAACTTTCATCGAAACAAACGGTAACGAAGGTTTAATCTTAGAATTAAACTCTGAAACTGATTTCGTTGCGAAAAACGAAGGTTTCCAAGCATTAATTAAAGAATTAGCTGCTCACTTATTAGCTAACAAACCAGCTAACATTGAAGAAGCTATGGCTCAAACAATCGAAGGCGGCAAAACAGTAGAAGAGCACATCAACGAAGCAATCGCTAAAATTGGTGAAAAACTTACACTTCGTCGTTTCGAAATCGTAACAAAAACTGATGCTGATGCATTCGGCGCTTACCTACACATGGGTGGACGTATTGGTGTATTAACAGTTCTTGAAGGTTCTACTGACGAAGCTGCTGCTAAAGATGTAGCAATGCACATCGCAGCAGTTAACCCTAAATACATCGACCGCGATGCTGTAACAGCTGAAGAAGTTGAGCATGAGCGTCAAGTATTAACACAACAAGCTTTAAACGAAGGCAAGCCTGAAAAAATCGTTGCAAAAATGGTTGAAGGCCGTCTTGGCAAATTCTTCGAAGAAATTTGCTTACTTGACCAAGCATTCGTTAAAAACCCTGATATGAAAGTTCGTCAATTCGTTGAGTCTAAAGGCGGAACATTAAAAGGATTCGTTCGCTACGCTGTTGGTGAAGGTATCGAAAAACGCGAAGACAACTTTGCTGAAGAAGTAATGAACCAAGTAAAAGGTAGCAACTAATAAAGATTAGGGAACACATTGTGTTCCCTTTTTTAAAATAAAGATGTAAGCAATTGGAGGTTCATTATGAGTAAACCGAAATATAATCGTGTCGTATTAAAGCTAAGCGGAGAAGCGTTAGCTGGCGAACAAGGATTTGGAATTAACCCATCTGTTATTAAATCAGTTGCGGAACAAGTGAAGGAAATTGCAGAACTTGATGTAGAGGTTGCTGTTGTTGTTGGTGGCGGAAACATTTGGCGTGGAAAAATCGGAAGTGAAATGGGAATGGATCGTGCTGGAGCAGATTACATGGGTATGTTAGCAACAGTTATGAACTCATTAGCTCTTCAAGATAGCCTAGAGAACATTGGAATTCAAACTCGTGTTCAAACTTCAATCGAAATGCGTCAAGTAGCAGAGCCTTACATTCGTCGTAAAGCAGTGCGTCATCTAGAGAAAAAACGTGTTGTGATCTTTGCAGCAGGTACAGGTAACCCATATTTCTCTACAGATACAACGGCAGCACTACGTGCAGCGGAAATCGAAGCAGACGTTATCTTAATGGCGAAAAACAATGTAGATGGCGTATATAATGCAGATCCATCTCTTGACCCAACAGCTACGAAATACGAAACACTTACTTACTTAGATGTATTAAAAGAAGGTTTAGGTGTAATGGATTCAACAGCTTCTTCTTTATGTATGGACAATGATATTCCATTAATTGTATTCTCGGTTATGGAAAAAGGTAACATTAAACGTGCCGTTTTAGGCGAAAATATCGGAACAGTTGTAAGGGGGAAATAAATATGGGACAACAAGTATTGAAGTCTTCAAATGAAAAAATGGAAAAAGCAGTTGCTGCTTACTCTCGTGAATTGGCAACAGTTCGCGCAGGTCGTGCAAGCTCGTCTGTATTAGATAAGGTACAAGTTGATTACTATGGTGCACCAACACCTGTTGTGCAATTAGCGAACATTACAGTTCCAGAAGCACGTTTACTTGTAATTCAACCTTATGATAAAACTTCTATCGGTGATATTGAAAAAGCAATCTTAAAAGCAGATTTAGGCTTAAATCCTTCTAATGATGGAACTGTAATTCGTATTGCATTCCCTGCATTAACAGAAGAGCGTCGTCGCGATCTTGTAAAAGTTGTGAAAAAATATGCTGAAGAAGCAAAAGTTGCTGTTCGTAACGTACGTCGTGACAGTAACGATGATCTTAAGAAGCTTGAAAAAGCTGGCGATATTACAGAAGATGATTTAAGAGGATATACTGAAGATATCCAAAAAGAAACAGATAAATATATTGCAAAAGTTGACGAAATCGCAAAAAACAAAGAAAAAGAAATCATGGAAGTGTAATAGCGATACCTTCGCAAATATGACCCTCTTCTTAAGGGGGTCTTTTTACACTTTTAGGCATACGTCTGCTTGCTGGAGGGTATGAATGATGTTTAAAAACTTTCCTTTTTTTAAAAGTAAAAAGGTCGCATCGTTTGATCATCTCGTTGAAAAAGTGAAAAAAGGATACATCCCAGAACATATTGCCATCATTATGGATGGTAATGGAAGATGGGCAAAGAGGAGAGCGATGCCTCGTATTGCGGGACATCATGAAGGCATGCAAGTTGTAAAGAAAATCACAAAATTTGCAAGCAAACTTAATGTGAAAGTGTTAACTCTTTATGCTTTTTCAACTGAGAACTGGAAAAGACCGAAAAAGGAAGTTGACTATTTAATGAGGCTTCCAGAAGAATTTCTAGGTACATTTTTACCAGAATTGATTGAAGAGAACGTACAAGTCCGAGTGATAGGACAACAAGATCGTCTTCCTACGCATACACGCAGAGCGATGGAAAAGGCCATGGAAGATACGAAAGAGAATACGGGATTAATTCTTAATTTCGCGTTAAACTATGGAAGTCGAGATGAGATCGTTTCTGCTGTGCAACATATGGTGAAAGATAGTGAGGAAGGAAAAATTCGTGTTGAAGATGTAAGTGAAGAAATGCTTTCTTCCTACTTAATGACGAGTTCTTTACCTGATCCAGAGTTGTTAATCCGTACGAGCGGAGAGCTACGTATTAGTAATTTCATGTTATGGCAAATTGCATATTCGGAGTTTTGGTTTACAGATGTGTATTGGCCAGATTTTACCGAGGAACATTTGCTAAATGCGATTACAGACTTTCAACATAGAGGGCGCAGATTCGGAGGCGTGTAGAAAGAGAGGGTTTGGTAGTGAAACAGAGAATTATTACTGGAGTGGTTGCTGCCGCGCTATTCATTCCCATCGTAATTTACGGTGGCGTGCCTTTTACGGTTTTAGTGTATGCACTTGCTTCTATAGGTTTATATGAATTAATTCGTATGAATAAGCTTACGCTTATTTCAGTACCAACAGTTTTAGCTGCAGTATTATTATGGGTTATTTTAATTCCAAGTAGTGCATCAGAACTGTTTACTTGGATTGGATTAGGTAAATTAGAAATCACATTTGTGATTGTTTTATTACTTTTATCATATACAGTCCTTTCTAAGAATACATTTACTTTTGACCATGCTTCCTTTTTACTAATGGCAACAACATATGTTGCAATGGGATTCTTATATTTGAATGAAACGAGAATTTTAGGAATTAAATATGTGTTTTGCGCATTATTTGTTATATGGGCTACCGATTCAGGCGCATATTTCGTAGGGAAAGCATTAGGAAAAAGAAAATTATGGCCAGAAATTAGTCCGAATAAAACGATTGAAGGTTCATTAGGCGGCATCGTTTGTGGGATTGTTGTGGCACTTGTTTACAATATGTTCTTCCCAGTTGAGGCTAATGTAGGGATTTTAATTGTGTTGACAATTATCATTTCTATTTTTGGACAAATTGGTGATTTAGTGCAATCTGCATTTAAACGTCATTATGGCGTAAAAGATTCAGGTACAATTTTACCTGGACATGGTGGTATATTAGATCGAACAGATAGTTGGTTATTCGTTTTACCAATTCTCTACTTCTTATTACAATACAATTAATAAATGAACGAGGGGTTGGAGTCATGAAAAACATTAGTTTATTAGGTGCAAGCGGATCAATTGGTACACAAACTTTAGATGTATTACGCTCGCACCCAGACCAATTCCGTCTCGTTGCTTTTTCTGTAGGGAAAAATATTGACTACGCAGTAAAGGTAATTCAAGAATTTTCTCCGCAAATTGTCTCTGTGCAAAGAGAGGAAGATGTTTTAAAATTACAAGCTGTCTCTGGTAATACAAAAATTGTATATGGTAGTGAAGGGCTTTTAGAAGTAGCATTACATCCAGATGCGGAGATTGTAGTAAATGCTGTTGTAGGTAGCGTAGGGTTGTTACCAACACTTCGTGCAATTGAGGCGAAAAAAACAATCGGAATTGCAAACAAAGAAACGTTAGTAACCGCAGGGCATCTTGTAATGGAAGCAGCACGAAAACATAATGTTTCGTTACTTCCAGTAGACAGTGAACATTCAGCTATTTTTCAATGCTTGAATGGTGAAAATGAAAAAAGAATTTCTCGACTGATTATTACAGCTTCTGGAGGAAGTTTCCGTGATAAAACGAGAGATGAATTGCATCATGTGACGGTAGAAGATGCGCTTCGACATCCAAACTGGTCAATGGGTTCGAAAATTACAATTGATTCTGCTACAATGATGAATAAGGGGCTAGAAGTAATTGAAGCACATTGGCTTTTTGGTATCCCTTATGAGCAAATCGATGTTGTTTTACATAAAGAAAGTATTATTCATTCTATGGTTGAATTTGAAGATCGTAGTGTGATGGCACAGCTTGGCTCACCTGATATGCGAGTACCAATTCAATACGCACTTACATATCCTGATCGATTACCTCTTTCAGACACAAAACAGTTAAATTTATGGGAAATGGGAACATTGCATTTTGAGAAAATGAACCAAGAACGTTTCCGTTGTTTGCGTTTTGCGTATGAAGCTGGAAAAACAGGTGGAAGTATGCCAGCTGTAATGAATGCAGCGAATGAAGTAGCTGTTGAAGCTTTTTTACAAAAGAGAATTGGTTTCTTAACAGTGGAAGACCTCATTGAAAAAGCAATGAACCATCACAATGTCATTGCACGTCCGAGCTTAGAGGAAATTCTGGAAATTGATGCAACCACAAGACGGTTTGTGATGGAACAAATTTAGCAAAGGTGGTATGGAATTGAATACAGCGATTGCCTTTATATTAATTTTCGGTGCACTCGTATTTTTCCATGAGCTAGGGCATCTATATTTCGCAAAAAGAGCAGGTATTTTATGCCGTGAGTTTGCGATTGGTTTTGGTCCGAAAATATTCTCATTTGAAAAGAATGAAACGGTGTATACGATTCGATTACTGCCCCTTGGTGGCTATGTAAGAATGGCTGGCGAGGATGCAGACACAGTTGAGTTAAAGCCTGGAAAAAAGGTTGGCCTTGTATTAAATGAAAAAGACGAAGTTGCGAAATTAGTTTTTGATGGATATGAAAAGTATCCAAATGTTCGTGTCATTGAAGTCGAACAAGCTGATTTAGAGCATAATTTAACAATTTCGGGCTATGAAGAGTACGAGGAAGAGCTTCAAACATTCCGAGTGAATGAAAAGGCTCGTATTATTACTGCTGGTGAAGAAATACAAATTGCTCCGTATAATAGGCAGTTCGGCTCCAAGAAATTGGGTCAACGTGCCTTAACAATCTTTGCAGGTCCTGCAATGAACTTCATTTTAGCATTTGTTATTTTTGTGATTCTTGGATTTGTACAAGGTGTTCCTGTTGACAAGCCAATGGTCGGAAAAGTAATGGAGAATAGTGCAGCCGAGCAAGCCGGATTAAAAGAAAATGATACAATTCAAGCAATCGATGGGAAAAACACAAGTACATGGAAAGATGTTGTTACCATTGTACGTGAAAACCCAAATAAAGAAATTACGTTACAAGTAAAGCGTGATAATGAACAGTTTAATGTAAAAGTAACGCCAACACTCGATAAAGAAGGAAAAGACGAAGTAGGTAGAATTGGTGTTTACTCTCCAGTAGAGAAAACAGTAATGGGTTCTATTAAATCAGGATTTGAACAAACATACCAATGGACAAAACTAATTTTTGATTCACTTGTGAAATTAGTAACTGGTCAATTCTCTATTAATGAGTTGTCAGGTCCAGTAGGAATTTATAATCTAACAGATCAAGTTGTAGATTATGGATTTACGCGTGTATTAAGTTTAGCAGCAGTTTTAAGTATTAACCTTGGTTTATTTAATTTACTACCAGTCCCTGCTTTAGACGGTGGACGTTTGTTCTTCTTCTTAATTGAAGCGTTACGAGGGAAACCAATTGACCGCCAAAAAGAAGGAATGGTTCACTTTATTGGTTTTGCATTATTAATGTTACTTATGTTAGTTGTAACTTGGAATGACATTCGTAAGTTTTTCTTGTAAAATAAAGTGAAACTTATAATGAAATAGAGCTCGTAGAATAAAATCCCTCACCTAACTCGAGGTGAGGGGTTTTACTGCGTGTAAGAGTAAAATGAAGAGGTGCGAATAAATGAAACAAAGTATGGTATTCAGTCCTACATTACGTGAAGTTCCAGCTGATGCGGAGATTAAGAGTCATCAGTTATTACTTCGTGCAGGTTTTATGCGTCAAAATGCTTCTGGTATTTATAGTTTTCTACCATTTGGATTAAAAGTATTACACAAAGTAGAACGTATCGTTCGAGAAGAAATGGAGCGCGCAGGAGCTGTAGAATTATTAATGCCAGCGATGCAAGCTGCAGAATTATGGCAAGAATCAGGCCGTTGGTATTCTTACGGATCTGAATTAATGCGTATGAAAGATCGTAACGCTCGTGAATTCGCATTAGGAGCGACACATGAAGAAGTAATTACGGATCTTGTACGTGATGAAGTGAAATCATATAAAAAATTACCGTTAACATTGTACCAAATTCAAACAAAATTCCGTGATGAACAAAGACCTCGTTTCGGTTTATTACGTGGAAGAGAGTTTCTAATGAAAGATGCATACTCTTTCCATGCTACACAAGAGAGCTTAGATGAAGTATACGATCGCTTATACAAAGCATACTCTAACATTTTTGCTCGTTGTGGCTTGAATTTCCGTGCAGTTATTGCTGACTCTGGAGCAATGGGCGGAAAAGATACGCATGAATTTATGGTATTATCTGAAGTTGGTGAAGATACAATTGCATACTCTGATACATCTAATTATGCAGCAAACATCGAAATGGCTCCTGTGGTAGCTACGTATACGAAGAGTGATGAAGCAGAAAAGGCACTTGAAAAAGTAGCAACACCAGATCAAAAAGCAATTGAAGAAGTATCTGCATTCTTAAACATTGAAGCTGACAAGTGCATTAAGTCTATGGTATTTAAAGTAGATGAGAAATTAGTAGTTGTACTTGTTCGTGGTGATCATGAAGTAAACGATGTAAAAGTGAAAAATGTATACGGCGCTTCAGTTGTTGAGCTTGCTTCTCATGAAGAAGTGAAAGAATTATTAAACTGTGAAGTTGGTTCTTTAGGACCGATTGGTGTAACAGGGGATATCGAAATTATCGCAGACCATGCTGTAGCATCAATTGTTAACGGATGTTCAGGAGCGAACGAAGAAGGATTCCATTATGTAAATGTAAATCCAGAACGTGACTTTAAAGTAAGTCAATATACAGATTTACGCTTCATTCAAGAAGGAGACCAGTCTCCAGATGGAAATGGAACAATTCTTTTCGCACGCGGAATTGAAGTTGGCCATGTATTCAAATTAGGAACTCGTTATAGTGAAGCAATGAACGCAACATTCCTAGATGAAAACGGAAAAACACAACCACTTATTATGGGTTGTTACGGTATCGGTGTATCTCGTACAGTGGCAGCAATCGCAGAGCAGTTTAATGATGAGAACGGTTTAGTTTGGCCAAAAGCTGTTGCACCGTTCCATGTGCATGTAATTCCAGTAAATATGAAATCTGATGCGCAACGTGAAATGGGTGAAAACATCTACAACTCATTACAAGAGCAAGGGTACGAAGTATTACTAGATGATCGTGCAGAACGTGCAGGTGTTAAATTTGCAGATGCAGATTTATTCGGCCTTCCAGTTCGCGTGACAGTTGGTAAAAAAGCAGACGAAGGTATTGTAGAAGTGAAAGTACGTGCTACAGGCGAGTCTGAAGAAGTGAAAGTAGAAGAACTTCAAACATATATTGCAAATATTTTAAAATAAGAAGAGGTACCTCGTAATGAGGTACCTTCTCTTTCTTTGTAAACGTATTTTGTAAAAGAAGAAGGGAGAAATCTTTCTTTGTAGTACGTTTCAATTTATAATAGCAAATGGAAGGAGAGTGCTTATGTCTTTAACAAATGAACAACAAGAGCGATTTCAAATTTTGCTCCAGCAGTTGCAAATACCAGACGATCTTATAAATCAATATTTACAAGGTGGTGGCATTGAAAGGCTCGTTATTGATAAAGCGAATAAAAGTTGGCATTTTGATTTACAAGTGCCACGAATTTTGCCTATAGAATTATATGAATTGCTAGAAACAAAGCTTAAGCAATCATTTTCTCATATTGCAAGAACAACATTTGCATTAGAAACAGAGAATAAACAATTTACAGAAGAAGAAGTGAGGGCGTATTGGCCACTTTGTACGGAACGAATTACATTTTCACCTATGTTTGCTTACTTAAAAAAGCAGCTTCCGCAGGTGAATGGAGTGAAGTTGCTAATAAATGTGAATAATGAGCTGGAATCTACTGCTTTAAAGAAAAACGTTGCGAAACCAGTAGGGGATCAATACGAAACTTTTGGATTCCCGCGTTTTCAGTTAGACACACATATACAGCAAAATACAGAAGAAATGCAAAAGTTTCGTGAGCAAACGCAGCAAGAAGATCGTGAACGTGTTATACAAGCTATGGAAGAAATGGCAAAGAAGCAAGCTGAAGAAAGTAGCGTTGTGCATGAAGGACCGGTTGTACTCGGATATCTTATTAAGCCGGATGAAGAGATTACACCGATGCGAGAAATTCAAGATGAAGAAAGAAGAAAAACAGTTCAAGGGTATGTCTTCCATGTAGAAACGAAAGAGCTACGTAGTGGCCGTACGTTATTAACTTTAAAAATAACAGACTATACGGATTCAATTATGATCAAAATGTTCTCGCGTGACAAAGAAGATATTCCAATGCTGCAATCCTTGAAAAAAGGAATGTGGGTGAAAGCGCGTGGTTCTGTTCAAAATGATACATTCGTTCGAGATTTAGTAATGATTGCAAATGATATAAATGAAATAACAGGACCGTCTCGTAAAGATAAAGCGCCAGAAGGTGAAAAACGTGTAGAGCTGCACCTTCACACACCGATGAGCCAAATGGACGCTGTTACTCCTGTTTCTAGACTTGTTGCCCAAGCAGGTAAATGGGGACATGAGGCAATCGCTGTTACAGACCATGCTGTTGCGCAGTCTTTCCCAGAGGCATATTCTGCGGGTAAAAAGGCTGGGGTTAAAGTTATATATGGTGTAGAGGCGAATTTAGTTAATGATGGTGTACCGATTGCATATAACGAAGCGCATCGTTTACTTGCAGAGGAAACTTATGTTGTTTTCGACGTTGAGACGACAGGTTTATCAGCTGTATATGATACTGTTATCGAGTTAGCGGCTGTAAAAGTAAAAGGTGGCGAAATTATTGACCGCTTTGAATCTTTCGCAAATCCACATCAACCATTATCTGCGACGATTATTGAATTAACAGGTATTACAGATGATATGTTAACGGATGCACCAGAAGTGGACGAAGTGTTTAAAAAGTTTGAAGAATGGATGGGCGACCATACACTTGTTGCTCATAACGCAAGTTTTGATATGGGCTTTATTAACGTAGGTTTTAAAAAGGCTGGACTAGAAAAAACGAATAATCCTGTTATTGATACGTTAGAACTTGCAAGATTCTTATTCCCGGAAATGAAAAACCATCGATTAAATACGATGTGTAAAAAGCTTGATATTGAATTAACGCAACATCACCGTGCGATTTATGATACAGAAGCAACGGGATACTTACTTGTGAAAATGTTAAAAGATGTGATTGAAAAGGGATTTGAATATCACGATCAATTAAATGATAGCATGGGGCAAGGGGATGCGTATAAGCGTGGACGTCCAAGTCATATGACATTACTTGCCACATCAGATGTAGGGTTGAAAAATTTATATAAACTTGTTTCCTATTCTCACCTAAATTACTTTTACCGTGTACCACGAGTACCAAGGTCACTATTAAAAAAATATCGTGAAGGAATTTTAGTAGGAACGGCTTGTGATAAAGGTGAAGTGTTTGAGGCGATGATGCAAAAAGCTCCTGAAGAGGTAGAAGAAATTGCGCAGTTCTATGATTACATTGAAGTAATGCCTCCAGAGGTGTTACGTCATTTAGTAGAGCGTGAACTTGTTCGAGATGAGGGACAATTAAAAACAATTATTTCTAACTTAGTAAAACTAGGTGAGACGTTAGATAAACCAGTTGTTGCTACAGGAAACGTGCATTATATAGACCCAGAGGATGCGATGTATCGCAAAATTTTAGTCAGTTCGCAGGGCGGAGCCAATCCGTTAAACCGACATTCATTACCGCCTGTACATTTCCGTACAACGGATGAAATGTTAGAGTGTTTTTCATTCTTAGGTGAAGACGTAGCGAAAGAAATTGTTGTAACGAATACACAAAAGATTGCATCATTAATTGGGGATGTTCATCCAGTGAAAGATGATCTATATACACCGAAAATTGAAGGTGCAGATGATGAGACGCGTGACATGAGTTATAAAATGGCGCGTAGCATTTATGGTGAAGAGTTACCTGAAATTGTAGAAGCGCGTTTAGAAAAAGAATTAAAAAGTATTATTGGGCATGGATTTGCCGTAATTTATTTAATTTCACATAAGCTTGTGAAAAAATCGTTAGTAGACGGATATTTAGTAGGTTCGCGTGGATCGGTAGGTTCATCATTCGTTGCAACGATGATGGAAATTACAGAAGTAAACCCATTACCACCACACTATGTATGTCCGAAGTGTAAGCAATCAGAATTCTTTAATGATGGTTCTGTAGGTTCTGGTTTTGACTTGCCGGATAAAGAATGTCCTGCATGTAATGTTCCATACGTGAAAGATGGACATGATATCCCGTTCGAAACGTTCCTTGGATTTAAAGGAGATAAGGTACCCGATATCGATCTGAGTGTGACACGTTCTTAACTGAAAAGGTTAAGCACTAGCATCTGCTAGTAGAACTGCTATTCCGAAGTATGGAATGATGGAGTAACGTCCTGAAACATACTCACTGAAGCTACGGCAAGCGATAGCGATATTGCAAACATCAACATCGTTTGAAGCCCGTTAAAGTAGGCTGAAATTCACCCTAACGTAAAAGACGAGGAAAGGAAGATATAAATCTTCTGTGAATGATAGGTCTGGTGTCTATAAAATTCCTATGGTTAGAATCAGTAGAATGATTGGGACGAACCCTCGACTGACTTTTCGTGAATGTCACGTTACAGAAATGTAACGGGGTCCAAAGAGGACTTCCAAGTGTGGATGAGTAAGCGTTTGGTTATGAAAATCCATACTGTGTTACAGGCACAGTCAAGCTTGGCGGAATTTAGGGGGAACCTAAGGGGATTATGTACAGATAAGAATAGTGGAACGTGTGAAGCTTTCGACATAAGAGAAGATTGCACTTCGATGACGATGGTATGTGGAAAGGCAGATGCTATAACACATTTTACGAAAGTGGCAGTAGTGCCGTAGTACCGCTTAATGAAATGCCGAAGATGACTGAATAACCAATAAGTCGGAGGATAAAAACATTTCAGAGGGAAGGGCACAAGTCGTTAACGTCGAAAATAAAACCTACAAAAGTCAGATTCGTGTATGACAAAAGAGAAACGAAAACTTCATAAGGAAGTGATTAGTTGGCTGACTTGATGATTCAAAAGTTAAGAAACAATGAATATTTTGGCTTGCAATCAACTTTTGATAATCTTTATGAAGAAAGCAAAAAGGGTCGATATTTCAAAAATATTTATGAGTTGATTATTTCTGAAGAAAACATTCGATTAGCCTTTCGTAATTTAAAAAGCAATACAGGTAGTAAAACAAAAGGTACAAATGGACACACAATAAAACATCTTAATAAAATAGATGCCGACAAGATAATTAGATTAACGAAGAAGAGATTGGAAAATTACATGCCACATGCAGTAAGACGTGTGTTTATACCAAAGCCAAACGGAAAAATGCGACCTCTAGGGATTCCAACGATTGAAGACCGATTAATTCAACAAATGTTCCTACAAATTTTGGAACCGATTGTTGAAGCGAAGTTTCATCCGCAAAGCTATGGTTTTCGACCAAAACGAAGCACTCATGACGCTTTAGCTAGGTGCTATCACATGGTCAATCACAGTCATCAACATTTTGTAGTGGATATAGATATTAAAGGTTTCTTTGATAACGTTAATCATAAAAAGCTAATGAGGCAACTATGGACAATTGGAATACGGGATAAAAAAGTTTTATACATCATCAAAAAGATGCTGAAGGCGGAAGTTACAGGTGAAGGCATTTCTGTTAAAGGGATTCCTCAAGGTGGTATTTTATCTCCATTGCTAGCCAACGTTGTATTAAATGAACTTGACTGGTGGGTATCAAACCAATGGGAAACAAAACCGACAAGAATACCTTATAAATTGAAACGCAATAAAACGGATGCGCTTAAAAAGACAAGGTTAAAACCAATGTATCTAGTAAGGTATGCAGATGATTTTAAAATCTTCACAAATTCCTACGAAAACGCTAGAAAGATTAAAATAGCGGTTGAAAAATGGCTCAAGGAAAGATTGGGGCTTGAGATAAGTGAAGAAAAAAGTAAAATCACAAACTTACGGAAAAACGGTACAGATTTTTTAGGAATTCGATTTAGAGCAGTTCAGAAGGGAAATGCTAAAACTGGTTATATTGTAAATTCTAAAATGGACCCGAAAGCGAAAGGCAAAGTATTGGGTGGCATTAGGCATCAATTAGTAAAACTAAGAAAAAGTCCTACTCCAGAAAAAGTAATGAACTTTAACTCGAACATTCTCGGTTTGCATAATTACTACAAAATTGCGACCAGAATATCTCAAGATTTTAATGAGATAAGACATAAAGTTCATCCAAATATAAAATCATTGATGTTTAGAAACATCTTTGTTTATACAAAGGAAACGAATAATATCATTGATAAGTTTTATGGAGATTATAATTGTTCAAGGTTTAAAAGTAATGGATTACTGGTCTATCCTATTGAAGCAATTCGACATGATATACGAGGTCAAAGAGACCCTAACTTCTCTGTTTATAATAAAAAGGATAGGGCATCAATTCATAAAGAAATAAAACGTGTGTCTGTGCGAGAAATTGAAATGTTTCGTAAAGGAATATATATAACAAAAAGTGTTCTGTATGAAAATAATCGCTTAAGTAAATATGTCGCGCAAAAAGGATGTTGTGGCATAACGGGAGAACGATTGACTCCTCATAATGCTATATGTCATCACATCAAGCCGACAGGACAAGGTGGTAGTGATGAATATCACAACTTAATTATTATTAATAAGAAATATCATATGTTAATTCACAATAAAGACCCTCTTGCAAATGAAGATTATAAAAAAATGTTAATCAAATTTGACAAGAAAGCATTAAGTAAATTAAATAAGCTGAGAACGGAAGTAGGAAATCCAAAACTCAGCGTATAAATTTCGACAAAGTTAACGATGGAACGCCGTGTGAGTGTGAAAGCCTCATGCACGGTGTGGAGTGGGGGAAAAGCTGGAGATAATATCAAATGCTTACCTATCACTATACTTCTCCGGGGAATACCAACCACGTGCCCATAACTATACGAAAGTACTGTTCGGTGAAGATTATGTATACCGTGCGGGTACAATAGGTACAGTTGCGGAAAAAACGGCTTATGGATATGTAAAAGGTTATGCAAATGATCATAATTTAACGATTCGAAATGCAGAGATTGACCGCTTAGTAGCAGGATGTACGGGCGTAAAACGTACAACAGGACAGCATCCAGGTGGTATTATCGTTGTGCCAGATTACATGGATATCTTTGATTTCTCACCAATTCAGTTTCCGGCGGATTCAATAGGGGCTGAGTGGAGAACGACACACTTTGATTTCCACTCCATTCATGATAATTTATTGAAACTTGATATACTAGGACACGATGATCCGACTGTTATTCGTATGTTACAAGATTTAAGTGGTATTGATCCGAAAACAATCCCAACAGACGATCCGGAAGTAATGAAAATTTTCTCAGGCCCAGAATCGTTAGGGGTAACGGAAGAACAAATTAACTGTAAAACAGGTACACTTGGTATACCAGAGTTTGGTACGAAATTCGTAAGGCAGATGTTAGAAGAGACGAAACCTACGACATTCTCTGAGTTAGTCCAAATTTCTGGACTATCACATGGTACAGACGTATGGCTTGGTAATGCAAACGAGTTAATTTATAACGGTACATGTACGCTGAGTGAAGTTATCGGTTGTCGTGATGACATCATGGTATATTTAATCTATCAAGGTTTAGACCCATCATTAGCCTTCAAAATTATGGAGTCAGTTCGTAAAGGTAAAGGTGTACCGGAAGAATGGGAAGATGACATGAAAAGTAATAATGTACCAGGTTGGTATATTGATTCATGTAAGAAAATAAAGTACATGTTCCCTAAAGCCCATGCGGCTGCTTACGTACTTATGGCTGTACGTATTGCATACTTTAAAGTACATTTCGCGCTTCTATTCTATGCGGCATACTTTACAGTTCGTGCAGATGACTTTGATATAGAGGCGATGGCGAAAGGTTCAGCATCTATACGTGTAAGAATTGATGAAATTGCGCAAAAAGGTTTGGATGCAGCGCCGAAAGAGAAAAGTTTATTAACAGTACTAGAAATGACACTTGAAATGTGTGAGCGTGGATACTCATTCCAAAAGGTTGATTTATATCGTTCGCATGCAACAGAATTTATTATTGATGGGGATACTTTAATTCCTCCATTTAATGCAGTGCCTGGACTTGGTACAAACGCAGCTTTAAGTATTGTAGAAGCACGCAAAAATGGAGATTTCTTATCAAAAGAAGATTTACAGCAGCGCAGTAAGGTTTCGAAAACAATTATTGAGTATTTAGATAGTCAAGGTTGCTTAGGCGATCTACCTGATCAAAACCAGTTATCACTGTTCTAATAGGTAGGAAAATTCTTTGCAAATCAACATTTGCTATGGTATACTATTAACCGAGATAACCATGTCATGTATATTGTGTAAAAAAAAGAGTGGGGAAACCCACTCTTTCGTGTTACTATCTACGTTTTATTGATGTGGAGAGGTAAGAAATTTCTGTCGTATATACATATTTTGTTACAAGTTTTACTTCTTAAATTTGGTAATACTAAGACAGATATTCCCTGCTTAACGGCAGGGGCTTTTGTTAGCTAACGAGAAAGAATAAGATGGACCGTTTTTATGGACGGGGTCTTTTCTTGTAAATGGTACATGGCGGCAGGAAGGAGGCTGTTTATGGATAAGAAAGTCACAGAAGTTGTAGAAGCATTTGCGCAGCCAATCGTTGAAGAGTTAAATCTTGAACTTGTAGATGTAGAGTATGTGCAAGAAGGACAAGACTGGTTCTTACGCGTATTCATCGATTCTGAAAAGGGAGTCGACATTGAAGAATGCGGTGCGGTAAGTGAACGTTTAAGCGAAGCTTTAGATAAAGAGGATCCAATTCCTCATCTTTACTTTTTGGATGTATCATCTCCTGGAGCGGAACGCCCATTAAAGAAAGAGAAAGACTTCCAGCAAGCGGTAGGAAAACAAGTGGCAATTAAAACATATGAGCCGATTGATGGTGAAAAAATGTTTGAAGGAAAGCTACTTTCCTACGATGGTACTACAATTACATTATTATTAACAATTAAAACACGTAAAAAAGAAATCCAAATTCCAATGGATAAAGTTGCAAATGCGCGACTTGCTGTTACGTTTTAGTTAGAAGGGGGATCTTCATGAGCACTGAGTTGTTAGATGCCTTGCTCGTATTAGAGTCAGAAAAAGGAATCAGCAAAGATATTATTATTGATGCGATTGAAGCAGCGTTAATCTCTGCTTATAAACGCAATTTTAATCAAGCACAAAACGTTCGTGTGAGCTTTAACCCAGAAGTGGGAACAATTCAAGTTTTAGCGCGTAAAGACGTTGTAGATAATGTGTTTGATCCACGTCTTGAAATTTCTGTTGAAGAAGCAAGACAAATTAATCCAAACTATCAAGATGGTGACGTACTAGAGATTGAAGTAACACCAAAAGACTTCGGTCGTATTGCAGCACAAACTGCAAAACAGGTTGTAACACAACGAGTGCGCGAAGCAGAGCGTGGTGTTATTTACTCTGAGTTTAGTGACCGTGAAGAAGATATCATGGTGGGTATCGTACAACGTCAAGATGCTCGTTTTATCTATGTAAGCTTAGGGAAAGTAGAAGCTTTATTACCTGTAAGTGAGCAAATGCCAAACGAACAGTACAAACCACATGATCGTATTCGCGTATTCATTACGAAAGTAGAAAAAACAACAAAAGGACCACAAATTTACGTATCACGTACACATCCTGGTCTTTTAAAACGTTTATTCGAAATGGAAGTTCCTGAAATTTATGATGGAACTGTTGAAATTCGTTCTGTAGCACGTGAAGCTGGCGATCGTTCTAAAATTTCTGTACATGCAGAGAACATTGATGTTGATCCAGTAGGTTCTTGTGTAGGACCGAAAGGACAACGTGTACAACGCATTGTAGACGAATTAAAAGGCGAAAAGATTGACATCGTTCGCTGGTCAAATGATCCAGTAGAATATGTTGCAAATGCTTTAAGCCCATCACAAGTTGTTAAAGTTCTTGTAGATGAAGAAGAAAAAGCAACAACTGTTGTTGTTCCAGACCACCAACTGTCATTAGCTATTGGTAAGCGTGGACAAAATGCACGTCTTGCAGCTAAATTAACAGGTTGGAAAATTGATATTAAGAGTGAGTCTGATGCGAAACAACTTGGTATTGTAACAGAAGAAGATAGCGTAATCGCATTCGGATTCGATTCAGTTGAAGACGAAATCGAATAGAGGTGATGAGTATGAGCAATCGAAAAGTTCCGTTACGAAAATGTGTTGCAACGCAAGAAATGAAATCAAAACGAGAGCTCGTTCGCATTGTTCGTTCCAAAGAGGGAGAAGTGTCCATTGATTTAACTGGAAAGAAATCAGGACGAGGTGCTTATTTATCAAAAGATAAAGAAAGTATTCTTCAAGCCCAAAAGAAAAATGTTTTGGAACATCATCTAAAAGCGAAAATCGACGGTTCTCTATACGAAGAGCTTCTTGAGCTTGTTGAGAAGGAGTCGAAATAAGTGTCCGATTGGAAATCGTTTTTAGGACTAGCAAACCGGGCTCGGAAAATTATTTCGGGTGAAGAACTTGTTTTAAAAGAAGTACGAAGTGGCAAAGCAAAACTTGTATTGCTATCTGAAGATGCGTCAGCAAATACTACAAAACGCATCACGGATAAAGCGACGTATTACAACGTACCAATGAGAAAGGTCGAAAATCGACAACAATTAGGGCATGCGATTGGGAGAGACGAGCGAGTCGTTGTAGCTGTGTTAGATGAGGGCTTTGCGAAAAAGCTGCGTAGCATGCTCGATACAAATTACCGGGGGTGAAGGTATGAGTAAAATTCGAGTGCATGAATATGCAAAACAACATAATATCTCAAGTAAAGATCTTATGACAAAACTAAAAGAAATGAATATCGAGGTTTCGAATCATATGACAATGTTAGAAGATGAAGTAGTAAATAAATTAGATAATGCGTATCAAACTGAAAAACCTTCTGTTGCAGATGAGTTTGAAGTAGAAGAAAAAGTTGTTCGTAGTAAAAAGAACAGCAATAAGAAAAAGAAAAAAGGCAAGGGAACTGAAGACAAACGTCAAGATAACTTTGCTGGAAGACAACAAACACAAACTGTAGAAACACCAGATAAAGTTACTTTCTCTGGAAGTCTTACAGTAGGTGAGCTTGCTAAAAAATTAAGCAAAGAGCCGTCTGAAATTATTAAGAAGCTCTTTATGCTTGGAATTATGGCAACAATTAACCAAGACTTAGATAAAGATACAATTGAGTTAATTGCTACTGATTATGGTATTGAAGTAGAAGAAGAAGTAGTTGTAAGTGAAACTGAATTTGAAACATTCATCGATGAGCAAGATGATGAAGAGAACTTAAAAGAGCGTCCAGCTGTAGTTACAATTATGGGGCACGTTGACCATGGTAAAACAACTTTACTTGACTCTATCCGTAATTCAAAAGTAACTGCAGGCGAAGCAGGTGGAATTACTCAGCATATTGGTGCATACCAAGTTGAAGTAAATGACAAGAAGATTACATTCTTAGATACGCCTGGTCACGCGGCATTTACAACGATGCGTGCTCGTGGTGCGCAAGTAACGGATATTACAATCCTTGTTGTTGCAGCTGATGACGGTGTTATGCCACAAACAGTTGAAGCGATTAGCCATGCGAAAGCAGCTGGAGTACCAATTATTGTAGCTGTGAATAAAATGGATAAACCAGCGGCAAATCCTGATCGTGTAATGCAAGAATTAACAGAATATGAATTAGTTCCAGAAGCTTGGGGTGGAGATACAATTTTTGTACCAATTTCTGCAATTCAAGGTGAAGGAATTGACAACTTACTAGAAATGATTCTTCTTGTAAGTGAAGTAGAAGAATATAAAGCAAATCCAAACCGCTATGCAACTGGTACTGTAATCGAAGCACAGCTTGATAAAGGTAAAGGAACTATCGCGACATTACTTGTTCAAAACGGTACACTTCGAGTTGGAGATCCAATCGTTGTTGGTACTTCATTCGGACGTGTTCGTGCAATGGTAAGTGATATTGGTCGTCGTGTAAAAGTTGCTGGTCCATCAACTCCTGTTGAAATTACAGGTTTAAACGAAGTACCACAAGCAGGAGATCGTTTCATGGCATTCGCTGATGAGAAGAAAGCTCGTCAAATCGGTGAATCACGTGCACAAGAAGCGTTACTTGCTCAGCGTGGTGAAAAATCTAAATTAAGCCTTGAAGATTTATTCCAACAAATCCAAGAAGGCGATGTAAAAGAAATTAACTTAATTGTGAAAGCAGACGTACAAGGTTCTGTAGAAGCAATGGCAGCGTCACTTCGTAAAATTGATGTTGAAGGTGTTAAAGTTAAAATTATCCATACAGGCGTAGGTGCGATTACAGAATCTGATGTTATTTTAGCTTCTGCATCTAATGCAATTGTAATTGGATTTAACGTACGCCCTGATGTGAATGCGAAGCGTACAGCTGAATTAGAGAATGTTGATGTTCGTTTACACCGTATTATCTATAAAGTAATCGAAGAAATCGAATCAGCAATGCAAGGTATGCTGGATCCAGAATTCGAAGAAAAAGTAATCGGTCAAGCGGAAGTACGCCAAACATTCAAAGTAACAAAAGTTGGAACAATCGCAGGTTGTTACGTAATTGACGGTAAAATTACACGTGATAGTGGCGTGCGTATTATCCGTGATGGCGTAGTAATTTTCGAAGGACAACTTGATACGTTAAAACGTTTCAAAGATGACGTAAAAGAAGTTGCACAAAACTATGAGTGTGGTATTACAATTGAGAGATATAATGATCTTAAAGAAGGGGACATCATTGAAGCGTACATTATGGAAGAAGTGAAGCGATGATTATCGCTTCACTCTCATTCGAGTGTATGATTTACGATGTGCATTCTTTAAAAGAGAAACGAGCAATTTTGCAACGGGTGCTAACTCGTGTGAAGCAGCGTTATAACGTAGCTGTTTCAGAAGTAGGGCATCAAGATGTATGGCAACGTACAGAAATTGCAATTGTTTCTGTATCCTCTAATCGTGTTATTTGTGAAAAAGAAATGAATCGTGTACTCGAGTACATCGATTCATTTCCTGAAATTGAACGTACAATAACACAATTGGAATGGTATTGAATGAGGTGAAGAGTTATGAAATTACGTGCAAACCGTGTAGGCGAGCAAATGAAAAAAGAATTAGGCGACATCATCAGTCGTAAAATTAAAGATCCACGTGTTGGATTTGTTACAGTAACAGATGTACAAGTGAGTGGGGATTTACAAATTGCTACAGTATATATTTCTGTTTTAGGTGATGAGGAACAGAAAGAAAGTACATTAAAAGGTTTAGCGAAGGCAAAAGGCTTCATTCGTTCAGAAATTGGCCAGCGTATTCGTCTTCGTAAAACACCGGAAATTTCCTTTGAGTTTGATGAGTCTATCGGATATGGTCATCGAATTGATACACTTTTACATCAAATTAATAAAGACGGTAAACGTGAAGAATAATGGATAGACATTTGTCTATCCATTTTTTCAATGCAAAATAAATTTTGGATAATTACTATGAAAGAATTATGATGAGGTGAACATATATGGAAGGTGTAGTATTATTACATAAGCCAAAAGGCATGACATCACATGATTGTGTATTTAAATTAAGAAAGATATTGCGTGAGAAACGAATTGGTCATACAGGAACATTAGACCCAGATGTAACAGGAGTATTACCTATTTGTGTGGGACGAGCAACGAAGATTGCACAATTTTTAACGAGTGAGACGAAAACATATGAAGGTGAAGTAACACTTGGATTTTCAACGACAACTGAAGATGCTTCTGGTGAAGTAGTTGAAACGAAAAATGTAGATCGTGTTATTACTCGTAAGGAAGTAGAAGGGGCTCTTGCTGCATTAACAGGTACGATTGAACAAATGCCTCCGATGTTTTCAGCTGTAAAAGTTAACGGGAAGAAATTATATGAATATGCAAGAGCAGGACAAGAAGTTGAACGTCCGGTTCGTACAATTACAATTCATGAATTTGTATTACTAGATGACCGTGAAGTGTTTGAGGGGGAAAATATTTCATTCCGTTTCCGTGTAACGTGTAGTAAAGGAACATATGTAAGAACGTTAGCAGTAATGATTGGTGAAAAACTTGGTTTTCCATCACATATGTCTCACCTTGTAAGAACAGCTTCTGGTGAATTTTTATTAGAAGATTGCATATCATTTGAAGAAATTGAAGAAAACGTGCAAAATGGAACAGTAGAGTCTATCTTCATTTCAATTGATGAAGCGTTAAGTAAGTTCCCGAAAATGGTTGTAGATGAAAAGCAAGCAGAGAAAATAAAGAATGGTATGTTCTTAAAAAATGAATTGCAAATAACAGCGCCATTTATAACAGTGTTTGATAAAAATGATCGCTGCCTTGCAATTTTTGAGCACCATCCAAAACACCCTGGTATGCTAAAGCCGATGAAAGTACTTGTGAATAATCAAGAACTAAAGCTATAATGAATTATTGGAAGGATTATTACAGAAAAAGGTGAATTCAAGCGTGAAACTTATTCATTTAACTCATCCACATGAACAAAATAAATTAGAATTACCACCTACTGTAATGGCATTAGGATTTTTTGATGGCATTCATTTAGGGCATCAATGTGTAATTCGAACTGCGAAACAAATAGCGGATGAACGGGGATATAAAAGTGCAGTTATGACATTTTATCCGCATCCATCTGTTGTTTTAGGAAAAAAGGAAGCGCATGCGGAGTATATTACACCAATGTGTGATAAAGAAAAAATAGTCGAAAACTTAGGGATCGATATATTATATGTTATTAAATTTGATGAATCGTTTGCAGGCTTATTGCCACAACAATTTGTAGATGATTATATTATTGGTTTGAATGTAAAGCATGTAGTAGCAGGGTTTGATTATTCATATGGACGTTTAGGAAAAGGAAAGATGGAGACTTTACCATTTCATGCAAGAGGGGAGTTTACACAGACTGTGATTGAAAAAGTTGAATTTCAAGAAGAGAAAGTAAGTTCTACAGCATTACGAAAGTTAATTCGAAATGGCGAAATGGAACAGATTCCATCTATTTTAGGTAGAGCATATACAGTAGGGGGAACGGTTGTACACGGTGATAAGCGTGGACGTCAAATTGGTTTTCCCACAGCTAATATAGGTTTAAGTGATGAGTATCTATTACCACCTGTAGGTGTTTATGCAGTGAGATTAAAAGTTCACGATGAATGGTACGATGGTGTATGTAATATTGGATATAAACCAACATTTAAAGAAGATGAGCGTCAATTATCTATTGAAGTGCACTTATTTGAATTTAACAAAGACATATATGATCAAAATGTTACAGTAGAGTGGCATATGCGTATAAGAGAAGAAAAGAAATTCAATGGCATCGATGAGTTAGTTGAACAAATTGCAAAAGATAAGAAAACAGCACAAGAATATTTTGCGAACGAAAAGAATATACTTGCTTTTTCAAATGAAAAGTAGTATTCTATGTTATGTACTTTATGACAACCATTGCTTGGCATTGCGACTCACCGACGCTTGCTAGGTAATTGGGGGTTTAATTAATAGGAGGTGAAATAGGATGGCTTTAACACAAGAGCGTAAAAATGAAATCATTGCACAATTTAGAACTCATGAGACTGATACTGGTTCTCCAGAGGTTCAAATTGCTGTCCTAACGGAGCAAATTAACACTCTAAACGAGCACTTACGTACTCACAAGAAAGATCATCATTCACGTCGTGGTCTATTAAAGATGGTTGGTAAACGTCGTAACTTACTAACTTACCTTCGTAATAGCGATATCACACGTTACCGTGAATTAATCACAAAGCTTGGCTTACGTCGATAGTCAAAGAAGCGGGAATATTCCCGCTTTTTTGTTAGGTAAAAATATATCTTCTACCCTTTATAGCTTACTTCATTTTCGGTAATACTAGAGGTAGAATATTGTGATATACTATCCATTTACATAGAAGAATTGAATACTTTAAATTGAGAGGGGTACTTAAATGAGTCAAGAAAAGCAAGTCTTCTCGATAGATTTAGCTGGTCGCCAGCTAACAGTTGAAACAAGTCAGCTTGCGAAGCAAGCGAACGGAGCAGTATTAGTAAGATATGGCGATACAGCGGTTCTATCTACAGCAACTGCATCAAAAGAACCAAAAAATGTAGATTTCTTCCCACTTACAGTAAACTATGAAGAACGTTTATATGCAGTCGGAAAAATTCCTGGCGGTTTCATTAAACGTGAAGGTCGTCCGAGTGAAAAAGCAATTTTGGCAAGTCGTTTAATCGACCGTCCAATTCGTCCGCTTTTCGCAGATGGTTTCCGTAACGAAGTACAAGTTGTCAGCATAGTAATGAGTGTTGATCAAGATTGTTCTTCTGAAATGGCAGCTATGCTTGGTTCTTCATTAGCGTTATCGATTTCAGATATTCCATTTGAAGGTCCAATCGCGGGTGCAACAGTTGGTCGTATTAACGGCGAATTCGTTATTAATCCAACAGTAGAACAGCAAGAACAAAGTGATATTCACCTTGTTGTGGCTGGTACGAAAGATGCAATTAACATGGTTGAAGCAGGAGCAGATCAAGTGCCTGAAGAAACAATGTTAGAAGCAATTATGTTTGGACATGACGAAATTAAACGTCTAATTGCATTCCAAGAAGAGATTGTACAAGCTGTAGGTAAAGAGAAAACAGAAGTGAAACTTTATGAAGTTGACGCTGATCTTAATCAAGCTGTACGTGAAATGTCTGAGAAGGATATGCATTCTGCAATTCAAGTACATGAGAAACATGCACGTGAAGATGCAATTAACGAAGTGAAAAAGCGTGTAATTGAGCATTACGAAGCGCAGGAAGCTGACGCTGATACATTAGGACAAGTAAGTGAGATTTTATATAAAATTGTAAAAGAAGAAGTACGTCGTCTTATTACAGTTGAAAAAATCCGCCCAGATGGCCGTAAAGGTGACGAAATCCGTCCATTAGCATCAGAGGTTGGTATTTTATCTCGTACACACGGTTCTGGTTTATTCACACGTGGACAAACACAAGCATTAAGTATTTGTACATTAGGTGCATTAGGCGATGTACAAATTTTAGATGGTCTTGGTGTAGAAGAATCAAAACGCTTTATGCACCATTACAATTTCCCATCATTTAGTGTTGGTGAAACAAGACCGATGCGTGGACCAGGTCGTCGTGAAATTGGTCACGGTGCACTAGGAGAACGTGCTCTTGAACCTGTAATTCCATCTGAAAAAGATTTCCCATATACAGTACGTCTTGTATCTGAAGTTTTAGAATCAAATGGTTCTACTTCACAAGCAAGTATTTGTGGTAGTACTTTAGCAATGATGGATGCTGGTGTTCCACTTAAAGCTCCAGTTGCAGGTATTGCAATGGGTCTAGTTAAAACTGGTGAGCATTACACAATTTTATCTGATATTCAAGGTATGGAAGATCATTTAGGTGATATGGACTTTAAAGTAGCAGGTACAGCAAAAGGTGTAACTGCACTGCAAATGGACATTAAAATCGATGGTCTATCTCGTGAAATTTTAGAAGAGGCATTACAACAAGCGAAAGTTGGTCGTGTGCACATTCTAAATCATATGTTATCTGTTATTGCAGAGCCACGTACTGAATTATCAGCTTACGCTCCAAAGATTATTACAATGACAATTAACCCAGATAAAATCCGTGACGTTATTGGGCCGAGCGGTAAACAAATCAATAAAATTATTGAAGAAACTGGCGTTAAAATTGACATCGAGCAAGATGGTACAGTATTCATTTCTTCAATAAATCAAGAAATGAATGAAAAAGCTAAGAAAATTATCGAAGATATCGTTCGCGAAGTACAAGTAGGTGAAATCTACGAAGGAAAAGTGAAACGTGTTGAGAAATTCGGTGCTTTCGTTGAATTATTCAGCGGTAAAGATGGATTAGTTCACATTTCAGAACTTGCACTTGAGCGTGTAGGTAAAGTAGAAGACGTTGTGAAGATCGGTGATGTAATTACAGTTAAAGTTATCGAGATTGACAAGCAAGGTCGTGTGAATCTATCTAGAAAAGTATTGCTAAAAGAAGAGCAAGAAAAAGAAGCTGCTAAAGAAGAAAACAAACAAGAGCAGCAATAAGTAAAAGCCAGTTAAACTGGCTTTTTTTGTTATGTAAAAAATATGATTTACATATATTTTTATGTCAGTATAGGTATAGTTTTCATTATAACGCTCAAATTAACAAAGATAAGAAGAAAAAAGGTTTTTATATAGTTAATGGGAGGGTTTATATGAAAGCTCGTATATTGGCATACATATGTATATTCTTTTTATATGTCAGTGTAGGCTCTTATTCCGTTTTTGCACAGGATAACTTATATGAAGAAATTCAAAAACATGCAAAACAATATGAGATTGCACCTCAAAACGCGATGATTGATAAGATATGGAAATTAACACCAGGATATAATGGAAGACAAGTTGATATCGAAGCATCTTATAATAATATGAGGAAACTAAAGAAATTTGATCAAAAATATCTGGAATTCAAGGAAGTATCACCGAGTGTCCACTTAGAAGATTTATCACCAGCTCCAATTTATAGGGGACATCCAAATAAAAAGATGGTGGGATTAACAATAAATGTGGCGTGGGGAAACGAGTATTTGCCTCGTATATTAGAAATATTGAAAAAACATGATGTGAAAGCGACTTTCTTTTTAGAAGGACGTTGGGTGAAGGAAAATTTGCGATTTGCAAAAATGATTGTTGATGCAAATCAAGAAGTCGGAAATCATTCTTACACACACCCTAATATGAAAACGCTATCTTCTGATGAAATCCGAGATCAGTTACAAAAAACAAATCGAATGATCGAAGCAGCTACGAATCAAAAGGTAAGATGGTTTGCTCCGCCGAGTGGAAGTTTTCGGGATGAAGTCGTGAAAATTGCAGATGATTTCCAAATGGGAACGATTATGTGGACTGTAGATACAATTGATTGGAAGCGACCTGAACCAGAGGTACTATTGCAGAGAGTGATGACAAAAATACATCCAGGTGCTATCGTATTAATGCATCCAACTTCATCTACAACAGAAGCATTAGATACAATGATTACAAAATTGAAGGAACAAGGATATAAAGTAGGGAATATAACAGAATTACTGGATGAAAAACGTGTGGATTAAATACATTTGCATGACATTCATCCTTAAACTTGTTATCATTAAATAATAGCAATTAATTAGAGAAACTGGCAGTAGGAGGAAAGTTTTTGATTAAAAAATATACTTGTAAAAATGGTGTAAGAATCGTTATGGAGAATATACCAACAGTAAGATCGGTTGCAATTGGTATTTGGATTCATGCGGGATCAAGAAATGAAAATGAAAAAAATAACGGGGTTTCCCACTTTTTAGAGCATATGTTCTTTAAAGGGACAGAAACACGTAGTGCACGCGAAATTGCAGAATCATTTGATAGCATTGGTGGGCAAGTGAATGCTTTTACTTCAAAAGAATACACTTGTTACTATGCAAAAGTGCTAGATGAGCATGCTAAATATGCTTTAGATGTATTAGCAGATATGTTCTTTAATTCAACATTTGATGAGGAAGAACTGAAAAAAGAGAAGAATGTCGTATGTGAAGAAATTAAAATGTACGAAGATGCTCCAGATGATATTGTGCATGATATGTTAACGAAAGCAACATATGAAACGCATCCACTTGGATATCCTATTTTAGGAACAGAAGAAACGCTTGATACGTTTACAGGTGATACGCTACGCCAATATATTAAGGATCATTACACACCTGAAAATGTCGTTGTTTCAGTTGCAGGAAATATTGATGAAGCCTTCTTGCAAACGGTAGAGCAATATTTCGGTAGTTATGAAGGAACAACAAACCGTGAACAAGTACATAGCCCAATTTTCCATTTTAATAAGGTAGCACGTAAAAAGGAAACAGAACAAGCTCATTTATGTTTAGGATATAAAGGCTTACAAATGGGACACGAAGATATTTATAACTTAATTGTATTAAATAACGTTTTAGGCGGTAGTATGAGTAGCCGTTTATTCCAAGAAGTACGTGAGCAACGCGGGTTAGCCTATTCAGTATTTTCTTACCATTCTTCTTATGAAGATACAGGTATGTTAACGCTGTATGGTGGAACAGGTAGCCAACAATTAGATACACTGTATGAAACAATGCAAGAAACATTAGAAACATTGAAAAATACAGGTATTACAGAAAAAGAGCTTATTAATAGTAAAGAGCAATTAAAAGGAAACTTAATGTTAAGTTTAGAAAGTACGAATAGCCGTATGAGCCGTAATGGTAAAAATGAATTGCTACTTCGTAAGCATCGTTCACTTGATGAGATTATTGAAAGTGTAAACACTGTAACAAAAGAAAATGTTGATGAGTTAATTCGTAACATGTTTACAGATGAGTTCTCTGCAGCATTAATTAGTCCAGATGGAAAACTTCCAAAAGGAATAAAACTATAATTGCTTTATATGAAGTATGTAAAAATAACCGTATCTCTTTTAAATGAGATACGGTTATTTTTTTTTGATATACAGAATAGGTACTAATTATAGATAACTAAAATTAATAATTCGGTAGGGGGAGAGTGTATGCGTTTAAGTGAATTAAGTGGTAAAGAGATCGTAAATTTAGAAAGAGCAGAAAAAATGGGAGTTTTAGGCCATGTGGATTTAGAAATCGATGAGAAGAATGGGCAAATACAGGCTCTTATCATACCTGCTGGGAAATGGGGAGGTTTTAAAAAGGAACCACAAGAAGTAAGAGTCACGTGGAGTCAAATTATGAAAGTAGGGCACGATATGATCCTTTGTGATATTACGGATCATTCAAATTCGAAGTGAAAGGTGGCCATTTTGGTCATCTTTTTTTGTTCATTCTCTTCTGAGTAAAAGCTCACATGAATCGAGCGTTTACGGGAAATCAATTTCCCGTATAATGTCCTCTCATATGTCGAATGTTGAGATGGAGGTCTAACTGCATACAAATAGCGGGATAAATCATACGTGCTTTTGTTTTTCAATCACCTAAAACTCGTACATTACATATGATGTGGAGGAAAAAGAAAAAGTAGGCACTTTTCTTATAAATGACAGAAAAAGAAGGTGAATTAGGGAATGTTGACTGAGATGCATATTGCTGTCATAGGAGGAGATGCAAGACAGCTAGAAGTAATTCGCAAGCTAGTTGAATTGGATGCGAAACTTTCATTGATAGGGTTTGATCAGTTAGATCATGGCTTCACAGGGGCAGCAAAAGAAAGTATACAAAATTTAGATTTCACTTCTGTAGATGCAATTATTTTGCCAGTTGCAGGTACAAATGCCAAGGGAGAAGTAGATACTATTTTTTCAAACGAAAAAGTTTCTATAACGAAAGAACAAATTGAAAATACACCAGAACACTTTACTATATATTCAGGTATTGGTACGCCTTACTTGGAAAATCTCGTATCTACTACAAACCGCAAACTTGTTAAATTATTTGATCGTGATGATGTGGCAATCTACAATTCTATACCAACTGTAGAAGGTACATTAATGATGGTAATTCAACATACCGACTATACAATTCATGGTTCCAATGTAATGGTTTTAGGATTTGGTAGAACAGGGATGAGTGTTGCCAGAGCATTTCAATCATTAGGAGCCCATGTCAAAGTTGGAGCAAGACGATCGGAACATATTGCACGTATTACAGAAATGATGTTTTCTCCTTTTCATATGCAAAATATTGAGAAAGAAGTAGGAAATATCGATATTGTCATTAATACAATTCCGCATCTCGTCGTGACAGCGAATGTTATTTCGAAAATGCCGGCTCATACGTTAGTAATTGATTTAGCTTCTAAACCAGGCGGTACCGACTTTAGATATGCGGAAAAAAGAGGAGTCAAAGCGCTGTTAGCACCTGGATTACCAGGTATTGTTGCTCCAAAAACAGCAGGACAAATTTTAGCGAACGTTCTTTCTCAGTTACTAGCAGAAGACGTAATAGCAAGAAAGGAGAATGGGGAATGAATTTAAAAGGGAAAAGAATAGGGTTTGGTTTTACTGGTTCACATTGTACGTACGAAGAAGTAATGCCTCATTTAGAAAAATTAATTGCTGAGGGAGCAGAAGTACGCCCCGTTGTTTCTTACACTGTTCAATCAACAAATACGAGATTTGGCGAAGGAGCAGAGTGGATTAAAAAGATTGAAGAAGTAACAGGCTTTAAAGCGATTAATTCCATCGTTGGTGCAGAACCACTAGGACCTAAAATTCCACTAGATTGTATGGTGATTGCGCCACTAACAGGAAATTCTATGAGTAAATTTGCAAATGCAATGACAGACTCTCCAGTATTAATGGCAGCAAAAGCGACGTTAAGAAATGGCAAGCCTGTCGTGTTGGCTGTTTCGACGAATGATGCTTTAGGGCTTAATGGGGTAAATCTCATGCGCCTAATGGCAACAAAAAACATCTATTTCGTCCCATTCGGTCAAGATGCACCAGAGAAAAAACCGAACTCAATGGTAGCTCGCATGGAGCTGCTGGAAGATACAGTGTTAGAAGCGTTGCAAGGAAAGCAATTGCAACCGGTTGTCGTAGAAAAATTCAGATATATGAATTAAAAAACGAAAAAAAACGGACAATTTTTGATGAAACCATCATTCTTACTGTAGAATATGATAAAATTAACGTTATTAAGATTAGAAGGGGTATTGTATACTCCTTCTGATTCTAAGTTATAGAAGGATTGGTATCTAGAAAGGGGCATAGTGATGGAAAAGCAAAAAACTTTTCATGTCGCTGTAGTTGGAGCAACCGGCGCAGTTGGTGAACAAATGTTAAATACTTTAGAGAAACGAGAATTTCCAATCGGGAAGTTAACGTTACTTTCATCTAAACGATCTGCAGGTAAGAAACTTGTATTTAAAGGCGAAGAATTTACAGTTCAAGAGGCAACTCCTGAAAGTTTTGAAGGAGTAGATATCGCACTATTTAGTGCTGGTGGATCTGTATCAAAACAATTAGCGCCAGAAGCAGCAAAGCGCGGTGCGATTGTTGTTGATAATACAAGTGCATTCCGTATGACAGAAAACGTGCCACTTGTTGTACCTGAAGTAAATGAAAACGACTTAAAAGAACATAATGGTATTATTGCAAATCCAAACTGTTCTACAATTCAAATGGTAGTAGCTCTTGAGCCAGTTCGTCAGCAATATGGTTTAAAACGAGTAATCGTTTCCACATATCAAGCTGTATCAGGTGCTGGTGCGGCAGCGATTGAAGAACTTCATGAACAATCACAAGCAATCTTAAATGGTGAAGAAGTGAAGGCGAATGTTTTACCTGTATCAGGTGATAAGAAACATTTCCAAATTGCTTTCAACGCGATTCCACAGATTGATAAATTCCAAGATAATGGATTTACGTTTGAAGAAATGAAAATGATTAATGAAACGAAAAAAATTATGCATATGCCTGAATTAGAAGTAGCGGCAACATGTGTACGTTTACCAGTTGTATCAGGTCACTCTGAGTCTGTTTACATCGAAGTGGAAAAAGAAGGTGTAACAGTAGAAGAATTCAAGAGCTTACTTGCAAATGCGGAAGGTATTGTTCTGCAAGATAATCCAGAAGAGCAGTTATATCCAATGCCAGCTACTGCAGTAGGTAAAAACGAAGTATTCGTTGGAAGAATCCGTAAAGATTTAAATAACGATAAAGGATTCCATCTTTGGGTCGTATCTGATAACTTATTAAAAGGCGCTGCATGGAATTCTGTTCAAATTGCAGAGCGCTTAGTAAAATTACAATTAGTGTAAACGGCTAAGAGAAGGTGCAAAATATGAAAATTATTGTTCAAAAATTTGGTGGCACATCCGTACGTGATGAAAATGGACGTAAGCATGCGCTTCATCATATAAAAAAATCGCTAGATGCGGGTTATAAAGTAGTTACTGTCGTATCTGCTATGGGCCGTAAAGGTGAACCATATGCAACTGATACTTTGTTAAGTCTTGTAAATCAAGAGGAATCTCGCATTTCTAATCGTGAGCAAGATTTATTATTATCATGCGGAGAATTAATCTCAGCAATCGTCTTCTCTAACATGTTAAATGAGAACGGTATAAAAGCAGCGGCATTAAATGGTGCACAAGCTGGTTTTGTAACAAATGATGATTTTACGAATGCTAAGATTATTGAAATGAACTGCGATCGTATACATGAAGAGCTAGAAAATGTAGATGTAATCGTCGTTACAGGATTCCAAGGACAAACGAAAAAAGGTGATACGACAACACTTGGACGCGGAGGTAGCGATACTTCAGCTTCTGCATTAGGTGTTGCGCTTCATGCTGAATTTATTGATATCTTTACAGATGTAGAAGGTGTTATGACTGCGGATCCTCGCATTGTAAAAGATGCACGTCATCTTCAAACGGTAACATACAATGAAATTTGTAACATGGCATATCAAGGTGCAAAAGTCGTGCATCCACGTGCAGTTGAAATTGCGATGCATGCCAAAGTACCACTTCGTGTACGTTCTACGTATTCTGATAGTGAAGGTACGCTTATTTCAGCATCGGACGGTGCGACAAAAGGCCGTGATGTAGAAGAACGTCCTGTTACAGGTATCGCTCATGTATCAAATGTGACGCAAATTAAAGTGCTGGCAAAAGAAACAGCATATGATTTACAACAGCATGTGTTTAAAGAAATGGCGAATGAAGGAATCAGTGTCGATTTAATTAACATTTCACCTACTGGGGTAGCTTATACGGTGAGTGATAGTGTATCAAGTCGTGCAGTTGAATTATTAAAAAACCTTGGATATGAGCCAATTGTGACAGAGCATTGTGCAAAAGTATCTATTGTAGGAGCTGGAATGGCAGGATACCCAGGGGTTACTGCGAAAATCGTTACAGCTTTAGCGGAAAAAGGTATTCAAATTCTGCAATCGGCAGATAGCCATACGACAATTTGGGTTCTTGTAAAAGAAACTGATTTAGTGGAGGCTGTAAATGCATTACATAGTGCGTTTGAGCTTTCAAAAGAAAAGCAACTGGAACAATAAGGAGTGAGACCATGATAGATTTTGGGACAATTGCAACCGCGATGGTAACTCCGTTTGATAAAAACGGAAATATCGATTTTGCGAAGACAACGAAATTGGTAAATTATTTAATAGATAACGGTACAACAGCAATCGTGGTAGGAGGAACGACAGGAGAATCTCCTACATTAACTTCAGAAGAAAAAGTAGCGTTATATCGCCATGTCGTATCTGTTGTCGATAAAAGGGTGCCCGTAATCGCTGGAACAGGTAGTAATAATACGCATGCTTCTATTGACTTAACTAAAAAGGCAACAGAGGTTGGTGTTGATGCAGTAATGCTAGTAGCACCGTATTATAACAAACCGAGTCAAGAAGGAATGTATCAGCACTTTAAAGCAATTGCTGAAAGCACGCCGCTTCCGGTTATGCTATATAACGTTCCAGGACGATCTATTGTACAAATCTCCGTTGATACAGTTGTTCGTTTATCAGAAATAGAAAACATTGTTGCGATTAAAGATGCAGGCGGCGATGTGTTAACAATGACAGAAATCATTGAAAAAACAGCGGACGACTTTGCGGTATACAGCGGTGATGATGGTTTAACGTTACCAGCTATGGCAGTTGGAGCGAAAGGTATCGTTTCTGTAGCATCTCATGTTATCGGAAATGAAATGCAAGAAATGATTGCAGCATTCCAAGCAGGAGAATTTAAAAAGGCGCAAAAATTACATCAATTACTTGTAAGAGTAACGGATTCATTATTTATGGCGCCAAGCCCAACGCCAGTAAAAACAGCGTTACAAATGGTTGGATTAGATGTAGGCTCTGTACGTTTACCACTTCTTCCATTAACAGAAGAAGAAAGAGTAACGTTACAATCTGTTATGCAATCTATCCCTCGTTAATAAAAAATGACCTAGTGTAGAACTAGGTCATTTTTTTATGGCATGAAAATCTTTGCCGCTCTTTTTTACCTACCATATTACTCCATGTGTTTGATCACTTTTTCATTATGTATTGCAACATGTACAAGATAATAATTGTACCCCTTTAAATGAATCAAAAAAACATAGTTATTATAGAATAAACATTTGTATAAACGTAATAAACTATCGATTCTGTTTTTCAGAGGAATTGCCTCAAATGTGATGTGATTTATAAAAAAGCTTCATTTTATAAGTTTTTTTATTCGATTCTAGAAGAATAAGTCTTGAAAATCCATATTATGAAATAAATTTAGCGTATTTATGGCTATTTCTTCAAAATAATATGGAGTATAAAATCGGAGCAAATATAAAGGAAATACGTTCGATATTTTTGTTGTAATTCCGTTCTTTTACTTTCTCTTTCGCACGATTTAACTTGTGTTCTATTTCTTGTATCAGGTATAATATGGCTAAGTAGCTTAGTACGGGTATGCTTAGCAAAATTGGTAAAAATTATAATTTGATTACATTTTCATATCATATCGAATAAGATATTTGATTTATATAATGAAAGAGAGGTGAAACCTGGTTTAAAAAAAACAAGGACATGATATCGCATAACGGTAAGGACATTCGTCTTGGACGGTGAATATATGGTGGTTGTAGAGTTTCCCCTGGTGTCTCTGCAATTTTAGTGAAATCAGTGTTTGAAAGATTTTTAAACCAGGCAACAACATGAAGAGAAAAGAGAATGAGTCTGTTAAAGTATTTGCTCTTGGTGGAGTAGGTGAAATCGGGAAAAACATGTACTGTGTTGAAATTGATTCTGAAATCTTTATTGTAGATGCAGGATTAATGTTCCCAGGAGATGAAATGTTTGGAATTGATATCGTTATTCCTGATATTACATATTTAGTGGAAAATCAAGAGCGAGTAAAAGGTTTATTTATTACTCACGGTCATGAAGATCATATTGGAGGTATTGTTTACGTACTTCGTAAATTATCTATTCCAGTGTATGCAACGAAATTAACGGTAGGACTTATACAAGAAAAACTTGGCGAAGCGGGTATGTTAGGCCGTGTAGACTTAAAAACAATCGATTCAAATTCAACAGTAGAGTTTAATACTACAACGGTGTCATTCTTTGGAACGACACATAGTATTCCAGATTCTGTTGGTGTTTGTTTCCATACATCAAAAGGTGCTATCGTATACACGGGAGACTTTAAATTCGATCAAACTCCAATTGGAAATAGTGGAGCAGACCTTGGGAAAATGGCACAAATCGGAAATGAAGGCGTACTGTGCTTATTATCTGATAGTACAAATGCTGAGCGTCCAGGCTATACAGGTTCTGAAAAAGAAGTTGGTGTAGAAATTTCTAAAGTGTTCTACGGCGCAGAAGGACGTATTATTGTTGCTTCATTTGCATCGAATGTACATCGCATTCAACAAGTATTTGATGCAGCTGCTGAAACAGGACGAAAAGTAGCGGTTGTAGGTCGTAGCATGGTGAAAGTGGTAGATATCGCAAGACGTCTTGGTTATTTAGATGTTCCAGAAGGTATGGTTATTTCACTACAAGAAGTAGACAATTTCCCAGAGAAAAAGGTAGCTATTTTAACGACAGGTAGCCAAGGTGAACCGATGGCAGCCCTTTCTAGAATGGCGAAGCAAGCTCATAAACAAATTTCAATTCGTAAAGGCGATACGGTTATTATTGCGGCTTCTCCAATTCCGGGTAATGAAATATCTGTATCGAAAATTATTGACTTGTTATTTAGAGCTGGAGCTGATGTTATTTATTACGGTGAAAGAAAAGTTCACGTTTCAGGTCACGGTAGCCAAGAAGAATTAAAATTAATGTTAAATTTAATGAAACCTAAGTATTTTGTACCCGTACATGGTGAGTTCCGTATGCAAAAAGCACATGCATATTTAGCTGAAGATGTAGGTATTGCAAGAGAGAATATCTTTATCGTAGAAAAAGGCGATGTAATTGCTTTTGGTGACGATGACGCAAACTTAGTTGGCAAAGTACAAGCTGGTAATGTGTTAATTGATGGATTAGGTGTAGGTGACGTTGGTAATATCGTTCTTCGAGATAGAAAAATGTTATCTCAAGATGGAATATTAGTAGTTGTTGTAACACTTGGTAAAGATGAAAAGAAAATTATCTCTGGTCCAGAAATCATTTCACGTGGTTTTGTGTATGTTCGTGAATCAGAAGCGTTAATTGACCGCTCTACAGAGATTGTACGTATGATTGTTGAGCAATCGATTAAAGAGTATTCAATTGAATGGTCTATGTTAAAACAAAATATTCGTGAATTATTAGGGCAGTTCTTGTACGAAGAGACAAAGAGAAAACCTATGATTTTACCGATTATTATGGAAGTATAAAAAAGATCACCTTTACGGGTGATCTTTTTTTCTTTTTAAACTCTATCGAATGAAATTTATAACTTAAGAAATAATAGTTATATACGAGTGAAAGGGGATGCGATATGACAGAACGTGATCGTTATACAAATGAAGGGAAAGAGGCTGAGCCGAAAGAAACTGGGAAAGAAGCCTCGATAGTGGAAAAAATTCAACAGCTAGGGCAAACGAATGTACCACAAATGAATGAATCGAGTATTCATTGTTTAACAATCATTGGGCAGGTGGAAGGTCATGTTCAGTTGCCGCCGCAAAATAAAACAACAAAATATGAGCATATTATTCCGCAAATTGTTGCGATAGAACAAAATCCGAAAATTGAAGGTTTGCTTTTAATATTAAACACGGTCGGAGGTGACGTTGAAGCAGGGTTAGCAATTTCTGAGATGGTAGCTTCGCTTTCAAAGCCAACGGTATCACTTGTTCTGGGCGGAGGGCATTCTATCGGTGTACCAATCGCCGTCTCTACGGATTATTCATTTATTGCGGAAACTGCGACGATGACAATTCATCCCATTCGTCTAACAGGTCTTGTTATAGGTGTGCCGCAAACATTTGAGTATTTAGATAAAATGCAAGAAAGAGTCATTCGATTTGTGACGAAGCATTCGAAAGTAACCGAAGATCGTTTTAAAGAACTTATGTTTGCGAAAGGGAATTTGACGCGAGATATTGGGACGAATGTTATTGGTGGCGATGCAGTGAAATATGGTCTTATAGATGATGTCGGTGGTATTGGGAATGCGATTCGAAAGCTGAATGAATTAATAGATGCTCGCATGGATAATAGTGCAGAAGGGACAATGTTACAATGATTTTATACACAATTATGCCAGAGCAACTTGTATATCCAGCTGATTATTCGCAATGTGAAAGCCAAAAAGTTGTAAATATAAACGGTGTTGAATTAATGGTTTCTGAAGAAGAACATAGGTGTTATTCTATTGTACGTGTGTTAAGTACGGATCCGCTACACTACTTAGAGTTTGAGCCCGGCCAGAAAATAACCTTTTAGCAAAAAGAAGGATTTTGTTTAGAAGCTATGGTATAATATAAAAAACAAGACGGTTGAGCAGCCATGAGAGGGCTGCTTTCTTCTGTTTATTTAACAATTTACAAGAAGTGTAAAAATAGAAGATATAAGACCTGAAAAAATAGAGAAAACAGACATATAAGTAGTGCTTTTTAAGGAAGCCCTACTTACATGTAGAATACGAGGTGAAGAAATGGCAAAACAAAAGCAAAGAGGGACGAAGGCAAAAGCAAGACGCACGATAAAGCCAACTTTGTATTATGAAATCGTCGGTTTAACTCTTTTTGCACTTTCAATCATTACGATTTTACAGCTAGGTGTTGTAGGGAAATCGTTTGTGTTATTTTTTCGCTTCTTCTTTGGTGAGTGGTACATAATTGGTGTGTTAGGTGTAATAGCTTTATCGGTTTCGTTTGTTATCAAACGTGGATGGCCGAACCTTTTAAATAAACGGTTAATTGGTTTTTATTTAATAGTATTGGCGATATTAATGTTTAGTCATATTACATTATTTAACCTTCTTACGAAAGATGGAGCGGTGCAAAATACTTCTGTTATTGTGAGTACGAAAGATAACTTCTTTCTTGAAATGAAAAAGGGGCCGGATAGCGTTCATTTAGGCGGTGGTATGTTTGGGGCGCTTATGTTCGCGACGTGTTACTTTTTATTTGACGAAGTAGGAGCTTATATCATTGGTATTATTTTAGTGATTCTCGGCATACTTTGTATAACAAATAAGCATATTGGAGAAGTACTTGCCCCTGTAGGAAGAATCCTTAGAAGTCAATTTGAAGTAATGCAAGGGGATTATAAAGATTGGAGATCCAAAAGGACGGCTGAACAAACAGAAAAGAAAAAAACAACGAGAAGCACAAGAAGCAAACGTGCTGCAGAACAAGAAGAGATTATTGAGCCGATGGAAGAAATCTCAATTGATCCTCCAATTATTTCGAATTTCACTGAGAATTATCCTGTAAATGAAGAAGAGAATAAACGAATTAGCGAAGAACAGGAAGCGGAGTTAATAACTTCACCGTCTATTGAAGAGGCTCCGCCTGTTGAAGAATCTAAGAAAAAGCGTGGAGAAAAGATTGTAGAATCTTTAGAGGCGGAAACAAGTGCCCCGCCAATGCAATTTTCAAATGTAGAAAATAAAGATTACAAGCTTCCTGCACTTGATATATTGAAATTTCCTAAGAATAAGCAAGTTACAAATGAAAATGCAGAAATTTATGAGAATGCTCGTAAATTAGAACGTACATTCCAAAGTTTTGGAGTGAAAGCGAAAGTAACAAAAGTACATAGAGGTCCTGCAGTTACAAAATATGAAGTGTATCCTGATATGGGAGTAAAGGTAAGCAAAATCGTTAGTTTAAGTGATGATTTAGCACTTGCTTTAGCTGCGAAAGACATTCGTATTGAAGCACCTATTCCCGGGAAATCAGCTGTAGGGATTGAAGTTCCGAACTCAGAAGTATCTATGGTAACGCTTAGAGAAGTTCTTGATTCTAAGGCTAATAATCATCCGGAAGAGAAGTTGTTAATTGGTCTTGGACGAGATATTACAGGTGAAGCTGTATTAGCCCGTTTAAATAAAATGCCCCATTTACTAGTAGCTGGTGCGACAGGTAGCGGGAAAAGTGTATGTATTAATGGTATTATTGTTAGTATTTTAATGCGTGCAAAACCACATGAAGTAAAATTAATGATGATTGATCCGAAAATGGTAGAGTTAAATGTATATAACGGTGTTCCGCATTTATTAACACCAGTTGTAACTGATCCGAAAAAAGCATCACAAGCTTTGAAAAAAGTCGTGAGTGAAATGGAACGACGTTATGAATTATTTGCTCATAGTGGCACGCGTAACATTGAAGGATATAATGATCATATTAAAGAACATAATAGTCAATCAGAAGCGAAACAACCGGAATTACCTTATATTGTAGTAATAGTGGACGAGTTAGCCGATTTAATGATGGTTGCTTCATCAGATGTAGAGGATGCGATTATGCGTTTAGCACAAATGGCTCGTGCGGCTGGTATTCATTTAATTATTGCGACGCAGCGTCCATCGGTTGATGTTATTACGGGAGTTATTAAAGCGAATATTCCATCACGTATTGCATTCGCGGTATCTTCTCAAACGGACTCTCGTACAATTCTTGACGGTGGTGGTGCAGAGAAACTGCTAGGTCGTGGAGATATGCTGTTTATACCAATTGGTGCATCGAAGCCTGTACGTGTACAAGGTGCATTTTTATCCGATGATGAAGTTGAGAGAGTTGTAGAGTATGTTATTGGTCAGCAAAAAGCGCAATATCAAGAAGATATGATTCCACAAGATGTTCCTGATACGAAGCAGGAAGTAGAAGATGAATTATATGATGAAGCAGTTCAGCTTGTAGTGGAAATGCAAACAGCATCTGTTTCTATGTTGCAACGTAGGTTTAGAGTAGGTTATACGCGAGCTGCCCGTTTAATTGATGCAATGGAAATGAATGGTGTAGTAGGTCCGTATGAAGGTAGTAAACCACGAGAAGTGCTCATTAATGATGTACAAGAAAAAAGTTCATAAAAAAAGCCTAATTGTTTTTACAATTAGGCTTTTTTATATGCTAGTTTTGTTATATACTATATTCAGCGATAAAGAAAGGGCTTACATCTAAAGCGATTCTTTAGAATACGAATACTTTGATTATGTTTTTAATAAATGTTCGATATTTAATGTAGAAAAATGTTAAATTTTGTTGACACGTATGGGAGCAAGTGGTAAGATTACTTCGAAAAGAATCACTGCCTCATATAATCTTGGAGATAAGGTCCATAAGTTTCTACCCGGCAACCATGAATTGCTGGACTATGAGGGGAAAAGTGTGTAACAAAGGATGTAAGAGATCTTTGTGCCGAACTTTTTCTCGAAATGAGGAATGTTTATGGTGCAAAGTTTTTTTTATGCAGTAAAGAGTGAAAATTTAATCTTAAAAAATTATTAATATTTATTCGACAATTAAGCTTATTTTTAGTATTTAGCAATTTTTATTATGTTGTAAGTTGAAAAAAGAGAAAAGAAGTCTTACATCAGAGGTCGAATAATTGAAATGCGGGGGAGTCTTATGTCAGTAAAATCCGATAGTCGTCACCTATATTTACGGGTGATTGATCACATCAAAGAAAAAATTAAAGATGGAGCTTACAAAGAAAGACAGAAGTTACCATCAGAGTTTGATTTAGCGAAAGAACTTGGTGTAAGTAGGGCGACTTTAAGGGAAGCGCTGCGTATTTTAGAAGAAGAAAATGTTGTCATTCGTAGACATGGTGTAGGAACATTTGTAAATGCAAAGCCATTATTTTCTTCTGGGATTGAACAACTTTCTAGTATTACAGATATGATTTCTAGTGTGGGGAAAACACCAGGAACTATCTTTTTATCATCATCTACAACAAGTTTAACAGAAGAAGAAAAAGAGAAGTTTAATAGTGAAGACGGTTTTAATGCCGTAATGATTGAGCGTGTGCGTACAGCAGATGGGGAACCTGTTGTATATTGTATCGATAAACTTGCAAAAGAAATCTTGCCAGATTTATCGGGATACAACGAAGAATCATTACTTACAGTGATACATAACAATACGCACAAACGTATCACATACGCAGTTGCTCACATTGAGCCAATTGGCTATCATTCGAAAATTTCACCGATTTTAGAATGTGAACCGGAAACGGCACTGCTAGTTTTAAAACAAATGCACTATGATCAAAATGATGAGCCAATCTTATATTCTATCAATTACTTTAGAGCTGATAAGTTTAGCTTCCACGTATTAAGAAAACGTATGTAGGTAAGTTCCATTTTAGGGAGGTGACAGCAAGAAGTTAGGGACAGCAGCGTAAGAATAAAGAGATATATATAATTTTAGGAGGGGTTTCTAGTATGAAGAAAAAAACAGGTCTTTTATTATCATTAACATTAGCAGCAAGTGCGGTTTTAGGTGCGTGTGGTAACTCGGATAAAGCGAGTAGCGACAAAAAAGAGTTCAAAGTTGGTATGGTTACAGATGTTGGGGGCGTTGATGATAAATCATTTAACCAATCAGCTTGGGAAGGTTTAACGAAATTTGGTAAAGACAACGATTTAAAGAAAAATGAAGGATATCGTTATCTTCAATCAAGTAAAGATGCAGACTATATTCCGAACTTAACAAAATTTGCGAAAGATCATTATAACACAACATTCGGAATTGGATTTTTAATGCAAGACTCGATTGAAAAGGTTGCAAAACAATATCCGAAAGAGCAATTTGCTATTGTAGATACTGTTGTGAAAGAGCCGAATGTAACAAGTATTACATTTAAAGACCATGAAGGTTCATTCCTAGTTGGTGCTGTAGCAGCAATGACGACAAAATCAAATAAAGTTGGATTTGTTGGCGGCGTGAAGAGCCCATTAATTACAAAGTTTGAATCAGGTTTCAAAGCTGGTGCAAAAGCAGTAAATCCAAATATCGAAATTGTAGCGCAATATGCAGATGCATTTGACAAACCAGAAAAAGGATCTGTATTAGCTTCAGCAATGTACGGTGGTGGAGTTGACGTAATTTATCATGCTTCAGGTGCAACTGGTAACGGTGTATTCACAGAAGCGAAAAACCGTAAGAAAAAAGGTGAAAACGTTTGGGTAATCGGTGTTGACCGTGACCAAAATCAAGAAGGTATGCCTGAAAACGTAACTTTAACTTCTATGGTAAAACGTGTTGATATTGCAGTAGCAAAAGTAGCACAAGAAGCGAAAGATGGTAAATTAAAAGGCGGTAAAGTAGAAGAGTTCGGATTAAAAGATGACGGTATTGGTATTGCGAAAACTACTGACAATGTGAAAAAAGTAAATCCAGAAATCTTAACAAAAGTAGAAGAGTTTGAGAAGAAAATCACTGACGGTGAAATTAAAGTACCTGCAACTGACGAAGAATATAAAACATATGAAGCTTCTCTAAAGAAATAATAATAGAGAAATAGCAAAGGTTAGTTCTTAGAACTAACCTTTGTATATATAAAAATACCTTTAATAGACTGCAATTGGGGAGTGTTCCCTGCTAGAAGGAGGAACAAAATGGAATACGTAATTGAGATGAACAATATTACAAAAGTATTCCCAGGCATTGTAGCGAATGATGATATTACGCTGCAAGTAAAACAGGGAGAGATACACGCTTTACTTGGAGAAAATGGTGCAGGGAAATCAACATTGATGAATGTACTGTTCGGTTTGTATCAACCAGAACAGGGAGAAATTAAGATTAAAGGAAAACCTGTAAAAATTACAAATCCGAATATAGCAAATGACCTTGGTATTGGGATGGTCCATCAGCATTTTATGCTTGTTCATAATTTTACAGTTACAGAGAATATTATTCTTGGAAATGAGCCGAAGAAAAAAGGAAGAATTGCTGTTGAAGAGGCTGCGAAAGAAATTAAACAATTATCTGAACAGTACGGTTTAGCAGTTGATCCAAATGCAAAGATTGAAGATATTTCGGTTGGGATGCAGCAAAGGGTTGAAATATTAAAGACGCTTTATCGTGGTGCGGAGATTTTAATATTCGATGAACCAACTGCGGTGTTAACTCCTCAAGAAATTCACGAGTTGATTCAAATTATGAAAAAGCTTGTGCAAGAAGGAAAATCTATCGTTCTTATTACACATAAATTGAAAGAAATTATGGAAGTTTGCGATCGTTGCACAATTATTCGTAAAGGTAAAGGAATTGGTACAGTTGACGTTGCGGAAATGAATGAACATAAACTTGCAGAATTAATGGTCGGACGTCAAGTGAATTTTAAAACAGAAAAAATAGAGGCTAAACCGAAAGAAGAGGTTCTATCTGTTTCGAATATTTTCGTTCATGATGCACGCCAATTACCTGCTGTAAAAGGCCTTGACTTAACTGTTCGTGCAGGAGAAATCGTTGGTATTGCAGGGATTGATGGAAATGGACAAAGTGAATTAATAGAGGCAATTACTGGTTTACGAAAAGTTGAGTCAGGTTCTATTGCAATTAAAGGAAAAGAAATAACAAATTGGCCTGTTCGAAGAATTACAGAGGAAGGAATTGGTCATATTCCAGAAGATCGTCATAAACACGGTCTTGTGCTTGATTTTTCTGTTAGAGATAATATAGTTTTACAAACGTACTATAAAAATCCATTCTCAAAGAAAGGGATTTTAAACTTTAGTCAAATCACACAAAAAGCAAAAGCGCTTATTGAACAGTTTGATGTGCGTACACCTGGTGAACACACATTAACTCGTGCACTATCTGGTGGAAACCAGCAGAAGGCAATTATCGCACGTGAAGTGGATCGTAATCCAGATTTATTAATTGCGGCACAGCCAACACGTGGTTTAGATGTAGGTGCGATTGAATTTATTCATAAAAAATTAATCGAGCAAAGAGATAAGGGAAAAGCAGTATTGCTTCTATCGCTAGAACTGGATGAAATTTTAAATGTAAGTGATCGAGTTGCTGTTATATATGAAGGGGAAATTGTAGCAATTGTTGATGCGAAAGAAACAAATGAACAACAGCTTGGTTTGTTGATGGCTGGCGGAACGGAGAAAGAGAAGGTGAATACAAATGGCTAAAAAATTTTTAACGGAGCGAACAATTAATATTTTAGTTCCTGTATTATCCGTTATTTTTGGTTTACTTGTTGGTGCCATTGTAATGTTATTTAGTGGATATGATCCAATTGTTGGGTATGCAGCGCTTTGGGAAGGAATGGTTGGAAATCCACAAGCAATTGGTGAAACATTACGTACGATGATTCCGCTTGTATTAGCAGGACTTTCTGTAGCATTTGCATTCCGTACAGGCCTTTTTAACATCGGAGTAGAAGGACAGTTATTAGTCGGGTGGCTTGCTGCTGTTTGGTTTGGATATGCAGTATCATTACCGGCAATTTTACATATTCCGTTGTCAATTTTAGTAGCGGCAATAGCTGGTGGGCTATGGGGATTTATCCCGGGATATTTGAAAGGGAAATTTAAAGTAAATGAAGTAATCGTAACGATTATGATGAATTATATTGCACTTTACGTGACGTATGATTTAATTAAACGCTTTTTACATGAGGCGAATGAGAAGTCATATGATATAAAATCTAGTGCTTCTTTATCTTCTGAATGGTTATCTTCTTTAACAGATGGTTCTCGTTTGCACTGGGGGATTGTCGTAGCGATATTAGTAGCAATTATTATGTGGTTCTTATTGGACAGAACGACATTGGGATACGAATTGAAATCTGTTGGATTTAATCAACATGCTTCTCAGTATGCGGGGATGAAAGTTTCTCGAAATGTTGTACTATCTATGACGATTGCGGGTGCATTTGCAGGGATTGGTGGTGCTATGGAAGGGCTTGGTACATTCCAAAACATGACAGCGATGTCTTCGTTTACTGGTATCGGATTTGATGGGATTGCGGTAGCTCTACTTGGGGGGAATAATCCGTTTGGTATATTATTAGCGGCTTTACTGTTCGGTGGTTTGAAAAGTGCAGCCCCACAAATGAATTTTGAAGCAGATGTACCTTCTGAGTTAATTAACGTTATTATTGCATGTATTATTTTCTTTGTAGCGTGCAGTTATGTTTTACGCTGGGCACTTACACGCATGAGCAAGGAGGGGAAATAAATGAGTTTTTTAGATATTTTAGCCATTCTTGTGACGGGTACGTTATATACGGCAGCGCCACTTATTTTTACGGCGTTAGGTGGAGTGTTTAGTGAACGTTCTGGGGTTGTAAATATAGCGTTAGAAGGTTTAATGTTATTTGGTGCATTTACTGGTATCGTTACAACGTTATTAATGGGTGATACGTGGGGAGCGATGACTCCTTGGATAGCTCTATTATTTGCAGCAATTGGTAGTGGGTTATTTGCACTTCTTCATGCGGTAGCATCCATTACATTCCGTGCGGATCAAGTAGTGAGCGGGGTAGCGATTAATTTCTTAGCTCTTGGTTTAACGGTATTTGCGATTAAGAAAATCTTTGGCAAAGGACAAACTGATTTCATTCAATATCGTATTGAAAAAATCGATGTTCCGGGTCTTTCGGATATTCCGATAATCGGAAAAATCTTTTTCTCAAATGTACCGTTAACATCGTATATTGCTATTATTTTAGCGTTTGTCGTTTGGTATGTCATTTATAAAACGCCGTTCGGTCTTCGTCTTCGTGCGGTTGGTGAACATCCAATGGCAGCAGATACGATGGGTATTAATGTATATAAAATGCGTTATATTGCAGTTGCTATATCTGGAATGTTTGCAGGGGTTGGGGGAGCGGTCTTCGCTATGTCGATTTCTGGTAACTTCTCAGGTGCTACAATTACTGGACAAGGTTTCTTAGCGCTAGCAGCTATGATTTTCGGTAAATGGAATCCACTCGGTGCTCTTGGAGCGGCTCTGTTCTTCGGATTTGCTCAATCACTTGGAATAACAGGTGGTACGATTCCGGTACTAAAGGAAATTCCAAGTGTATTTTTAACGATATTACCGTATGTATTCACAATATTAGCACTTGTTGGTTTTGTAGGTCGTTCTGAAGCTCCGAAAGCGTTAGGAACGCCGTATGAAAAAGGAAAACGATAAGTATAAAAAAGCTCGCACATTAGTGCGGGCTTTTTTACATAGACTATATGTAATACGGAATTTTACGATGTTCCTTACATATGACAGTTTTTAGAAAGAGCCTCATGTAAGTATAGTGAGGAAGAAAAGTTGATTTTTTATTTCTAAAAACTGTATATTGAAGAGGAATATTCCTATATACGTAAAGGAGGGCTATAAATGAAACTAATGGAACAACGGTTACATGAGTTAGGTGGTTTGCGAGTACATATTATCCCGACTGATAAATATAAAACAAATACTTTTGTATTTCGTTTTAAAGCACCTTTAAATGAAGAGACGGTGACAGAGCGTGCCCTATTGCCATACGTATTGCAAAGTGCGACAGAAAAGCTTCCTTCTGTAATTCGTCTTCGTCAATATTTAGAAGAATTATACGGATCTTCTTTGGCAGTAGATGTAAGTAAAAAAGGAGAAGACCATATTATCTCTATTTATGTAGACATTGCAAATGAAGTATATTTACATGATGCACCACCGCTATTTGAAAAAGCACTTTCTATGTTATCGGATATCGTTTTACATCCAGCAACAGAGGGGGATGGTTTTTTACCTTCTATCGTAGAAAGTGAAAAGAGAGCGCTCTTGCAACGAATTGAAGCTACGTACGATGATAAAATGCGCTATGCAAACGAGCGTTTAATTGAAGAAATGTGCAAAGTAGAACCGTATCGTTTAAGTGCACATGGGAAAAAAGAGAGTGTTTCTTCTATTACAAATGAAAGTTTGTATCAATATTATCAAAAAGTGTTAGCAGAAGATGAAATGGATCTATACATTATTGGTGATATTTCAGAAAACGCAGTGGATCTTGTAAGTAAGTATTTTTCTATTTCAGCGCGTCCTGCGAGAGAAAGAAATGTACTTCTTCATAAGAGAAATAATGAAGAAAAAGAAGTTGTTGAAAAACAAGAATTAAAACAAAGTAAATTACACATTGGTTATCGTACGTTTATTACGTATAAAGACGAAGATTATTTTGCACTACAATTGTTCAATGGATTGTTTGGAGGATTTTCTCATTCGAAGTTATTCGTTAACGTTCGTGAAAAAAATAGTTTAGCGTACTATGCAGCGTCTCGCTTTGAAAGTCATAAAGGCTTATTGTTTGTCATGTCAGGGATCGAAGCGAAAAATTATGAAAAAGCTGTTGAGATTATTAAAGAACAAATGTTGGCGATGCAAAATGGTGATTTTTCTGAAGAAGAGATGCATCAAACGAAAAGTGTCATTCAAAATCAAATATTAGAAGCGATTGATACACCGCGCGGATTTGTGGAAATGCTGTATCATGGTATTATTTCAGACCGTACGCGTCCGGTTGAAGAATGGCTTTCAGGTATTGAAAGTGTAACGAAAGAAGAGATTGTGAAAGTTGCTAAAAATATTGAACTAGATACAATTTACTTTTTACATGGAACGGAGGGAGAATAAATGGAGAAAATTGTTTATGAGCAATTAAAAGAGACACTCTATTATGAAAAACTTCCTAATGGATTAGATGTATATATTTTACCGAAGCAAGGATTTAATAAAACATTTGCAACGTTTACGACAAAATATGGTTCTATGGATAATACATTCGTACCACTAGGTAAAGAAGAAATGATTCGTGTGCCTGATGGAATTGCTCATTTTCTTGAGCATAAATTATTTGAAAAAGAAGATCACGATGCTTTCCAATTGTTTAGTAAACAAGGAGCATCAGCAAATGCTTTCACATCTTTCACAAGAACAGCTTACCTGTTTTCATGTACATCAAATGTAGAACAAAATTTAAATACATTGTTAAACTTCGTACAAGAGCCTTACTTCTCTGAAAAAACAGTTGAAAAAGAGAAGGGGATTATTGGGCAAGAAATTCAAATGTATCAAGATAATCCAGAGTGGCGCTTATACTTTGGATTAATTGATAGCTTGTTTGTAAAGCACCCAATTAAAATTGATATTGCAGGGACAATCGAGTCTATTAGTAAAATTACGAAAGACTTATTATATGAATGTTATGAAACATTTTATCATCCGAGCAATATGTTATTGTTCGTTGTGGGGGCAATTGATCCAGAGAAAACAATGGATTTAGTACGTGAAAATCAAGCGAAAAAAGATTATAAAAACCAGCCAGAAATTGTACGTTCATTTGAGGAAGAACCAGATGAGGTAAATGAAAAGAAGAAAATTATTTCCATGCCTGTACAAACACCGAAATGTTTAGTTGGTATTAAAGCGACAAATTTAAAAGAAAAAGGGAAAGCCCTTTTAAAACAAGAAATTGCGCTTACGTTACTTTTAGATTATTTATTTGGGAAAAGCTCCGTTCATTACGAATCTTTATATAATGAAGGTCTTATTGATGATTCGTTCTCGTATGATTATACGGAAGAGAATAACTTCGGTTTTGCAATGGTTGGCGGCGATACGAAGCAACCTGATGAGCTGGAAGAGCGTTTGAAAAGCATTTTACTAAATACAAATTATGATCAATTAGATGAAGTGGCATTAGAACGAGTAAAGAAAAAGAAAATAGGTGGCTTTTTACGCTCGTTGAATTCGCCGGAGTATATTGCAAATCAATTTACACGATATGCGTTTAATGAATCTAGTCTGTTTGAGGCATTGACTGTATTAGAAAGTTTAACTGTTCAAGATTTACAAGAAGTAGCCAAATTATTATTATCAGAAGAGAAAATGAGTGTTTGTCAAGTTTTACCGAAAAAATAAAAGATTTCATAATAATACCCTCATCTTATCATTGATAAATTGTAAGATGAGGGTATTATTTATAGGAGAAAGATTTTGTTGAGATAAGAGAGGAATTGTATGAAAAAGTATGCATTAGTAACTGGAGGAAGCGGAGGGATTGGCTCTGCTATTTCAAAACAATTAATTCAAGATGGATATACAGTATATGTTCATTATAATAACGGTGAAGAGAAAGTGAACGAGTTGCAGAAAGAATGGGGTGAAGTGATTCCTGTTCAAGCGAATTTAGCTTCTACTGATGGGGCAGAGCAGTTGTGGGAACAAATTGAACATCCTCTTGATGTTATCGTATATGCAGCTGGGAAGAGTATCTTTGGACTCGTAACAGATGTAACGAACGATGAATTGAATTATATGGTAGAACTTCAAGTGAAGAGTATCTATAAATTATTATCAAGGGCGCTGCCATCTATGATTCAGCGGAGAAGTGGTAATATTGTACTTGTTTCTTCTATATGGGGCCAAATCGGCGCATCATGTGAAGTGCTTTACTCGATGGTGAAAGGTGCACAAAATTCATATGTGAAAGCTTTAGCGAAAGAAGTTTCATTAAGTGGATTAAGGGTTAACGCGGTGGCGCCAGGTGCAATTGAAACGGAAATGTTACAAGTATTTTCAGAAGAGGATAAGAATGAAATTGCTGAAGAGATCCCGTTAGGCAGGTTGGGACTACCAGAAGAGGTAGCGAAAACAGTGTCATTCCTCGTATCACCAGGAGCATCTTACATAACTGGACAAATTATCGGAGTAAATGGTGGTTGGCATTGCTAAAAATTTCTTACATAAAAAATGAAAAACTGTACAAATTAAGCATGATTCTATTACTAAGTAGTGAGGTGCTTACACATGTCAGTTTTAGATAATTTTGATCAATGGAAGAGCTTTTTAGGAGAACGTTTAGAACAGGCATCAGGAAAAGGTCTTGATGGTGGTGCTGTATCAGATATGGCATTTCGTGTTGGAGATTATTTAGCAAATGAAGTAGAAGCGCGCAACGATCAAGAGAAATTATTGTCTGAGCTTTGGAAAGTTGCTGATGAACAAGAGCAACATACAATCGCAAACTTAATGGTGAAGTTTGTACAGCATAAGTAAAAAATAGAGAGGAGATTCTCCTCTCTATTTTTTTTGTATAATAATTGAACGGGATAGATTATACATTTAGCTTCCCTATTAAGGTGAAATCATATAATATAGTACGTAGGTGTAAAGTAAGCAAGGGGAGTGATCTTGGATGATTGAATGGTATTTTGAATATGAAATACATAAAAACCGACCTGGCTTGCTTGGTGACGTTTCTTCGTTAATCGGTATGCTCGGCATTAATATTGTCACAATTAATGGTGTAGATAATGCACGACGTGGATTACTCCTTATGTGTGATAATCAAGAGCAAATCTCTAGACTTGAATCAATTTTAAATACGATGGATAACATAACGGTAACGAAATATCGTCCGCCAAAGCTAAGAGATAAGCTAGCGGTTAGACATGGTAGGTACATACAACGAGATGCAGATGATAAGAAGACATTTCGATTTGTACGTGATGAATTAGGGTTACTTGTAGACTTTATGGCTGAAATAATGAAAAAAGAAGGTCATAAACTAATCGGGATACGAGGAATGCCTCGTGTCGGAAAAACAGAATCCATTGTTGCCGCTAGTGTTTGTGCAAATAAAAGATGGTTATTTGTATCATCTACTCTTATTAAGCAAACTGTTCGTAGTCAATTGATTGAAGATGAGTATAGCGACGACAATATTTTTATCTTAGATGGAATCGTGTCAACAAAGCGTGCTAACGAAAGGCATTGGCAGCTTGTTCGTGAAATTATGAGATTACCTGCAACGAAAGTTGTGGAACATCCTGACGTATTTGTGAGTCAGTCAGAATACACATTGGATGATTTTGATTATATTATCGAGTTGCGTAACGATTATGATGAAGAAATTCAATATAATTTAGTAGATGAAATTGAGCAAGGTACGCAAAATAATTTCTCTATGTTTGACTTTTAAAGAAATATTGAGGTGTTAGTAGTGACAGAATTAGGACAAAAGCTGAAAGAAGCAAGAGGAACGAAGGGCTTGTCTATGGATCAGCTGCATGAGATTACAAAAATTCAAAAACGCCATTTAGTAGCGATTGAGGAAGGCAATTATGATGTATTGCCAGGAGCTTTTTATGCGCGTGCATTCATTAAACAATACGCAGATGCGGTTGGGTTAAATGGAGAGGAACTGCTTGTAGAGTATCAGAGTACGATACCACAATCTGAAAAACGCGACGTTCCACAAGTATCAACAGGACAGAAAACACAAGAAACAATGCAAAAATCTTCATCATGGCCAATTGCAGATCATATGCCGAAAGTTTTAGTTGCGCTATTAGTAATTGCATTTGGAGTGGTAATTTGGTTTGTTTTCCAAGCGTTAACTGGAAAAGGTGATGAGAAAGTTCCGAATGCTCAAAGTGAGAAAATTGAAGTTAAAAAAGCAGAAAACTCTCCGTTAGATACGAAGAAAGATGAAGTGAAAGCGGAAGAGCCGAAAAAAGAGGAACCAAAGAAAGAAGAGCCAAAGAAAGAGGAACAACCAGCACAACCAACGGGACAAGAAGAAGTAAAAGTAGTTGGTACAACTGGTAAAGTATCTACTTTGGAAATTCATAACAATAAAACATTAGAACTGGAAATATCGGGTAAAGGTGCGAGTTATGTAGATGTTAAAGATGATGCGGGGAATGTGATTCTAAACGCTACAGTACAAGAGGGCCAAATAGAAAAACGTGATGTATCAACATTAAAAGAAGTGCGACTTAATATTGGGAATGCAACGAATGTTGAAGTTAAACTGAATGGCCAAGTGGTCGCTTATCCATTGGATCCAGAAAAAGAACTTCACCAAAGATTGGTGATAAAAAACCAAGGGATAGGGCAACCAGCACAATAATAGTCATCGCCTCGATGACTTTTTTCAATGAACAAATGTTTTTGATATGATGGAGGAATAGCTGTGAATTTACCAAATAAAATTACAATATCTAGAATCTTCTTAATTCCAATTTTTATGGTAATTATGTTAGCGCCCTTTGAATGGGGTTCATACACAATTGGTGATGTTGATTTACCAATTCAACATTTAGTAGGGGCACTTATCTTTATTATTGCTTCGGCTACAGATTGGATTGATGGACATTACGCAAGAAAGTATAATCTTGTAACGAATTTAGGGAAGTTTCTTGACCCGTTAGCTGATAAATTACTTGTTTCAGCAGCGCTTATTACATTAGTTGAGATGCAATACGTACCTGCTTGGATCGTTATTGTAATTATCAGCCGTGAGTTTGCAGTAACTGGTTTACGCCTTGTACTTGCTGGAACAGGAGAAGTAGTGGCAGCAAATCAGTTAGGGAAAATTAAGACGTGGACACAAATTATTGCAATTGCGGCGTATTTATTACACGATGTACCTTTAAATTTAATCCATATCCCAGTTGCTGATATTTTCATATGGATTGCATTAATCTTTACTGTTATTTCAGGGTGGGATTATTTCTGGAAAAATAGAGCTGCTTTTGTAAACTCAAAATAGAAGTTTATGGGGGAATTGGGATGAATGCTGAAATTATTGCGGTTGGAACTGAATTATTACTTGGACAAATTGCAAATACAAATGCCCAGTTTTTATCTGAAAAGTTAGCTTCAATCGGAATTAATGTGTACTACCATACTGTAGTTGGAGATAATAACAAGCGATTACAGCAGGCGATTGAAGTTGCGGAAGAACGTGCTGACATACTTATTTTCACAGGTGGATTAGGCCCGACAAAAGATGATTTGACGAAAGAAACGATATCTTCTAGGTTGGGTGAAGAGCTTGTATATGATGAAAAGGCATTAGCATCGATAAGCGAGTACTTTAAGCGTACAGGTCGCGAGTTCACAGAGAATAATAAAAAGCAAGCGCTCGTTTTGAATGGAGCAACTGTATTTGCGAATGATCACGGCATGGCACCTGGTATGGGGCTAAATAAGAACAGGAAAGTTTATATTTTATTACCAGGACCACCGAAAGAGATGAAGCCGATGTATATAAGTTATGTAGAGCCTTTTTTACGTAACTTTACAACAGGAGAAAACATTTATTCTCGTGTGCTTCGCTTTTTCGGGATTGGGGAATCTCAATTAGAAGTGAAAGTTCAAGATTTAATTGATGGACAAACGAACCCGACAATCGCCCCCCTTGCGAATGATGGAGAAGTGACACTACGTTTAACTGCCAAACATCAAAATGCTGATGAAGCTGCGAAACGCATTCAGCATATGGAAGATTTGATTTTAGAAAGAGTAGGAAAATTTTTCTACGGGTATGATCAAGAGTTTCTGCATGATAAGGCGATAGAGTTATTGAAGAAAAAAGGATTAACTTTAGCGTGTGCAGAAAGTTTAACCGGTGGTCTCTTTGGCAATCAAGTAACAGAAAGTGCTGGTGTGTCTTCGGTATTTAAAGGCGGTATCATTTGTTATCATAATGATGTGAAGCAACATGTTTTACATGTACCTGCGGAAGTGTTGTCTACTGATGGTGCAGTTAGTAAAGAATGTGCTCGTTATCTTGCTGAAAATGTTAAGGGCTTATTAAAAGCGGATATCGGAATTAGTTTCACTGGGGTAGCAGGACCGGATGCTTCAGAACATAAAGAGCCGGGAACAGTATTCGTTGGATTGGCGATTAAGGATGAACCAACTGTAGTCTTTCCTCTTATTTTAAGTGGAAGTCGTCAACAAATTAGGGAACGTTCGGTGAAATATGGATTTTATCATTTATATAAAAAGCTAGAAGAGATATAAGTTTCTTCTAGCTTTTTTTATGGTTAAACTCATTTTTATTTAATGGAAAATAAAAAAATCGAATAAATGTTCGATTTTGTTGGCAAATTGAATTGAAAATAGGTATAATAAGATTAGCAATTCAGTTAAGGAGGAATTTTGAATGAGTGATCGTCAAGCGGCGTTAGATATGGCGTTAAAACAAATAGAGAAGCAATTCGGTAAAGGTTCAATTATGAAATTAGGAGAACAAGCGGAGCGTAGAATTTCTACAATTTCAAGTGGTTCTTTAGCACTTGATGTGGCATTAGGGGTAGGCGGCTACCCACGTGGTCGTATTATCGAAATTTATGGACCAGAAAGTTCAGGGAAAACAACAGTTTCATTACACGCAATCGCGGAAGTACAGCGTCAAGGTGGACAAGCAGCGTTTATTGATGCGGAGCATGCAATGGATCCTGTATATGCACAAAAATTAGGCGTTAACATAGATGAATTACTATTATCACAACCTGATACAGGGGAGCAAGGGCTAGAAATCGCAGAAGCACTTGTACGAAGTGGCGCGGTTGATATTATCGTAATTGACTCTGTAGCAGCTCTTGTACCGAAAGCTGAGATTGAAGGAGACATGGGTGACTCACACGTAGGTCTACAAGCTCGTTTAATGTCTCAAGCACTTCGTAAGCTGTCAGGTGCAATTAATAAATCAAAAACAATCGCAATCTTTATTAACCAAATTCGTGAAAAAGTTGGGGTTATGTTCGGAAATCAACCACAAGTTGCTTAATCGTAAAGATTAAGGAGTTTACCATGGGTTTCCCTTGCTAGTGATAGCATGTTAAAAAACCTTGTGAACCTTATTGCCTAAGGGTGTAACTATTTATATAGTTGCTAACGGTGAAGCCCACCATTATTTAGGGTAATACCGTGCCAAGCTTCATATTTATATGGGGAAGGTGTAGAGACTACCGAAAAGGACTTTTAGTTAACTGAGTAGGGTACGGCAGATGATAGGCTACTGCTGGAAGTGCAAGGCTCTCTGTAAAGAGATGAAGAGATAGTCCGGACTATAGAGATGGAAAATCTATAGATAGTGCCAGAAACAACTCCAGGTGGTCGTGCGTTGAAATTCTATTCAACAGTTCGTCTTGAAGTGCGTCGTGCGGAGCAATTAAAGCAAGGTAACGACATCGTTGGTAATAAAACAAAAGTAAAAGTAGTTAAAAATAAAGTGGCACCACCATTCCGTGTTGCTGAAGTTGATATTATGTACGGAGAAGGTATTTCAAGAGAAGGTGAAATCTTAGATATGGCTTCTGAACTTGATATCGTTCAAAAGAGTGGTGCTTGGTACTCTTATAATGAAGAGCGTTTAGGGCAAGGTCGTGAAAATTCGAAGCAATTCTTAAAAGAGAATACGGATTTAAGAGAGGAAATTGCCTTCTTTGTTCGTGACCATCACGGAATTGGTGAAGACTCTGGTGCTGAAGAAACGGAAGATTCAAATCTTCAAGATTAAAAAATAAAAGACACGTTCCGTGTCTTTTATTTTTAATTATTATGAAAGCGTTGTATATCGTTGGAGATAAAATATGTAATCTGCCTAAAAGGCTATGTATAAAGAGGGATATATGCATGTTTTGTATGCATAAACTGGAATTCACTAAGGTTTTCCAGGATAATATGCTGTCTTCTTTTTAAATTCATATATGAATTAGAGCTGAAGGTAAAGAAAGTAAAAGTAGACAACGCTTGACAATGAAAATTGCGATAGATACAATGAGAATGTATATTTTTTCTTATATACGAAACACTCTTCTCAAGAAGAGAAGTAATATTCGGAGTAAGACTTAAATCTTGCCGAAATAATAATATGACATTTTAATTGTGAAATGAAGAAAGTCCCTTAAAAAAGCGGGACGACGGTCTTTGCTGTATGTTGGTATTCAATGTACATGCCGACAGTCTTTTTTTCATTCATAGCAAGGGGAGGTGAAATCATGAGTAGTACAGTTTGGATACTCATCTCCATTTTGCTTGCAACAGTCGGTGCAGTTGTTGGCTTTTTTGTTCGAAAGTCTATTGCTGAAGCGAAGATTAATGGTGCAGCTAACGAAGCGAAACGTATTCTAGACGAAGCGAATCGTGAGGCTGAAGCACTTAAGAAAGAAGCGCTTTTAGAAGCAAAGGATGAAATTCATACACTTCGTACAGAAGCTGAATTAGAAATTCGTGACCGTAGAAGCGAATTACAAAAACAAGAAAATCGTTTAATGCAAAAAGAAGAGAACCTTGATCGTAAAGACGAAACGCTCGATAAACGCGAGCGACAGTTAGAAAAGAAAGAGGATTCTCTTGTAGCGAGACAACAACAGATTGAAGAGTTGGAAAGCAAAGTGGGAGAGTTAGTTCAAAAGCAACAAACAGAATTAGAGCGCATTTCCAATCTGACACGCGAACAAGCGAAAGCAATTATTCTTGGTAAAGTAGAAAGTGAAGTTTCTCATGAAATTGCCGTAATGGTAAAAGAAAGTGAAGTTCGTGCGAAAGAAGAAGCGGATAAGAAAGCAAAAGAGATTTTATCTCTTGCAATGCAAAGATGTGCAGCTGATCATGTTGCTGAAACAACCGTTTCGGTTGTAAATCTTCCAAATGACGAAATGAAGGGACGTATTATCGGACGTGAAGGTCGAAATATTCGTACGTTAGAAACGTTAACAGGTATTGACCTAATTATCGATGATACACCAGAAGCGGTTATCCTTTCTGGATTCGACCCAATTCGTCGTGAAACAGCTCGTATCGCTCTTGATAAACTAGTACAGGACGGACGTATTCACCCAGCGCGTATTGAAGAGATGGTCGAAAAATCAAGACGTGAAGTGGACGAGTATATTCGCGAAGTCGGAGAGCAAACAACGTTTGAAGTGGGTGTTCACGGATTACATCCAGATTTAATTAAGATTTTAGGTCGTTTAAAATACCGTACAAGTTACGGACAAAACGTCTTAAAACACTCTATGGAAGTTGCATATTTAACTGGACTTATGGCAGCGGAGCTTGGTGAGGATGAAAAACTAGCAAGACGTGCTGGTCTATTACATGATATCGGTAAAGCAATTGATCATGAAGTAGAAGGTAGCCACGTTGAAATTGGTGTCGAACTCGCAACGAAGTATAAAGAGCATCCTGTAGTTATAAACAGTATTGCATCTCACCATGGGGACACAGAACCAACTTCTATCATTGCAGTTTTAGTTGCAGCAGCAGATGCATTATCAGCTGCAAGACCTGGAGCTCGTAGTGAAACACTTGAGAACTATATTCGTCGTCTTGAAAAGTTGGAAGAGATTTCAGAGTCTTATGAAGGCGTAGAAAAATCTTTCGCAATTCAAGCAGGACGAGAAGTTCGTATTCTGGTAAAACCAGATACAATTGATGATTTAGAAGCTCATCGTTTAGCTCGTGATATTCGAAAACGTATTGAGAATGAACTGGATTACCCAGGACATATTAAAGTAACTGTTATTCGTGAAACACGTGCAGTGGAATACGCAAAATAAAGTGGTGAAACACCACTTTATTTTTTTGTGTTGGAATTGGTTAAAATAAAGGGAATTAGTATACAAGTGAAACGAACTTATAATAAATATATTGTAAGGAAATCACTTGAAGCTATAGTAATAAAAAATGTAGTACATAGGAAGGGTAAGACATATGAGAATATTATTTGTTGGGGATGTAGTAGGATCTCCTGGTAGAGGTATGATTCAACAATACGTACCGGCATTAAAGAAGAAATATACACCTACAGTAACCATTATTAATGGAGAAAATGCAGCAGGTGGACGTGGAATTACGGAAAAAATATATCGAAACTTTTTAGAATGCGGGGCACAAGCGGTTACACTTGGAAACCACGCTTGGGATAACCGTGAAGTATTTGAATTTATTGATGACGCAAAATATCTTGCAAGACCAGCTAACTTCCCAGAAGGAACTCCAGGAAAAGGACTTATCTTTGTGAACTGCAATGGAACAGAAGTTGCAGTTATTAACTTACAAGGACGTACATTCCTTCCTCCAATTGATTGTCCATTCCGTAAAGTGGATGAATTAATTAACATTGCAAAAAAACGTACGAATATTATCTTTATTGATTTTCATGCGGAAACTACAAGTGAAAAACAAGCGTTAGGTTGGTATGTAGATGGTCGTGCTACAGCAGTAGTGGGTACACATACACATGTTCCTACAGCAGATAATCGTATTTTACCAAGCGGAACCGCATATATCACAGATGTTGGTATGACAGGTCCTTACGATGGGATTTTAGGTATGGATCGAGAAGCGGTATTGAAGAAGTTTTTAACAAACTTACCAGTACGATTTGAAGTGACAAGTGGTAGAACACAATTAAGTGCAGTGCTAGTTGATGTGGATCCTAATACAGGAAAAGCTAAGAAAATCCAGCGTATCTTAATTAATGATGATCAGCCATTTTTTGAGTAATTTCTGGATAAGATTTAGAAAAGTTATTATTTTTTAATTTTTTAGAAAAATTACAGAAATTTAGCAGGAATACGCGTCATTCCTCGTGAATATAAGTTAAAGTGAAATAATTGCTAATACTTTTTATAGAAACGAGGAGGAAACGCGGAATGGAAATATTAAAAGTTAAAGCAACGTCGGTCCCTAATTCTGTAGCTGGTGCACTTGCAGGTGTTATTCGCGAACGCGGAACAGCAGAAATTCAAGCCATTGGTGCAGGTGCATTGAACCAAGCGGTAAAGGCAGTAGCAATTGCAAGAGGATTTGTAGCGCCTAGTGGTTTGGACCTGATTTGTATCCCAGCGTTTACGGATATTATGATTGATGGGGAAGAACGTACAGCAATAAAATTAATTGTAGAACCTCGTTAAGTTTAAACAACCTGTTTGCAGTATGCAAACAGGTTGTTTTTATAATGGAGGAATGAAAATGAAAATTTTTGATGCTCATTGTGATGTGCTTCTTCAGTTATGGAGTGCACAAGGGAAAAAGGATTTTAAACATGATCCGCAATTACATATTACATTTGAACAGTTAAAGAGAAGAAAAGGAAGTATACAATGTTTTGCTATATATGTGCCAGAAACAGTGCTATATGAAAAACGATTTGAAGCGGCATTACAAATGGTAGATATTTTTTATAATGAAATTTTATCATTACCGGGTGTAAAGTTTATTCAGACAAAAGATGATATTAACATGTTAAAACAGGACGAGATTGGAGCGATATTAACACTAGAAGGATGCGAAGCAATTGGAAAAGATGCAATGAAATTACGGTTGTTGTATCGCCTAGGAGTACGTTCTTTTGGACTAACATGGAATTATGCCAATCTATTAGCTGATGGTGCGCTAGAGACACGTGGGGCGGGTTTAACGACTTTCGGTAAAGACGTTGTACAAGAACTTAATATGTTACATGTATGGACTGATGTGTCTCATCTGAATGAAAGAAGTTTTTGGGATGTTGTAGAAAGTGCAAAAAATCCTATTGCTTCCCACTCAAACTGTATGAAACTTTGTCAGCATCCACGTAATTTAAACGATGAACAACTTAAAGCTCTTATAAAGCGAAATGGCATGATAGGTGTCACTTTCGTACCGCAGTTTTTAACAAATGAAAAACAAGCGAATATAACAGATATAGTAAGACATATCGAATATATTTGTTCATTAGGTGGAGAGAACAATATAGGGTTTGGTTCGGATTTTGATGGGATATTAGAAACAGTTGTAAATGTATCAGCGTATCGAGATTATGAAAATGTAATGAATGAGCTTTGTAAACACTATGCTGCATCTACTGTAGAGCGATTTTTATATGATAATTTTGTTGAACATATAAGCTTTTAAGATTTTTGTTTTAAAAATCCAGAAAAATTAGAATTAATTCATTTGATATTATTTCTTTTTTTAAGACCTAATACTAGAATGAAAAACAAAATAGCTTTATACTAAAGATTCAGGGAAATCAGAAGAGGCATAATTTGCGTCCGTTGTAGTTTATTTGTATAAAAAATGCTAAACTATTACTGTAAAAAAATACACTACAATGAATGCAGCCAAAAGGGGTGTAGGAGATGATTAGTCAACTTTCATGGAAAGTTGGAGGCCAACAAGGTGAAGGAATTGAAAGTACAGGAGAAATCTTCTGTATTGCATTAAACCGATTAGGATATTACCTATACGGTTACCGCCACTTCTCATCACGTATTAAAGGCGGCCATACAAATAATAAAATTCGCGTAAGTACAACAGAAGTACGCGCGATCTCAGATGATTTAGATATTTTAATTGCTTTTGATCAAGAAACAATTGATTTTAACTTCCACGAACTACGTCCAGGTGGAATTGTAGTTGCGGATGCGAAATTTAATCCAACAATACCTGATAATACAGATGTAAATCTATATGTGATACCGTTTACAGATATTGCTTCAGAATTAGGCACATCATTAATGAAAAACATGGTTGCTGTTGGGGCATCAAGTGCGGTATTAGGATTAGATGAAACAGCTTATTTAAATGTTGTTGAAGAAATCTTTGGTCGTAAAGGAGAGCAAGTCGTTCAAAAGAATATGGACGCAATTAAGCGCGGCTCTCAATATATGAAAGAATTGCTTGGTGAGAAAGTAAACATGATGCAGCTTGAAAAAGCTGATGGTAAGAAACGCATGTTTATGATTGGAAACGATGCAATCGCATTTGGTGCGGTAGCTGGTGGTGCTCGCTTTATGTCTGCATATCCAATTACACCTGCATCTGAAATTATGGAATACTTAATTAAAAAATTGCCAAAAGTTGGTGGAACAGTAATCCAAACTGAGGATGAAATCGCAGCTTGTACAATGGCAATCGGTGCAAACTATGCTGGTGTTCGTACATTAACTGCATCTGCCGGTCCGGGTCTATCTTTAATGATGGAAGCGATTGGTTTAGCGGGTATTACAGAAACACCATTAGTAATTGTTGATACACAACGTGGTGGTCCAAGTACAGGATTACCAACGAAACAAGAGCAGTCGGATTTAATGGCGATGATTTACGGTACGCACGGTGAGATTCCAAAAATCGTAATGGCGCCAAGTACAGTTGAAGAAGCTTTCTATGATATTGTAGAAGCATTTAACCTAGCTGAAGAATATCAAGTACCTGTTATTTTCTTAACGGATTTACAGCTTTCTTTAGGAAAACAAACTGTAGAACCGCTTACGTTAGATAAAGTGGAAATTCGTCGTGGTAAGCTTGATTTAGAAGCGGAATTACCAGAACGTGAAAATAAAGCATACTTCAAGCGCTATGAAGTAACCGAAGATGGCGTTTCACCACGTGTTTTACCTGGTATGAAAAATGGTGTTCACCATGTTACAGGTGTAGAACATGATGAAACTGGTAAACCATCTGAATCAGCAATAAACCGTAAAGATCAAATGGACAAACGTTTCCGTAAAATGGAGAACTTGAAGTTTAATACCCCTGTCTATAAAAATGTTAAGCATGAAGAAGCGGACGTATTGCTTGTTGGATTTAACTCAACTCGTGGTGCGATCGAAGAAGCAATGGAGCGTTTAGAACAAGAGGGTATGAAAGTAAACCATGCTCATGTACGCTTAATTCACCCGTTCCCGACAGCTGAAATCGATCCACTTGTGAAAAATGCGAAGCGTGTTGTAGTGGTAGAAAACAACGCAACAGGTCAGCTTGCTAACATTATGAAAATGAATCTTGGTAACGGTGAGAAAATTTCTAGTCTTTTAAAATATGATGGGAACCCATTCTTGCCGAAAGAGATTTACAACGAATGCAAAAAAGGGGTTGTATTAAATGGCAACATTTAAGGACTTTCGTAACAGCGTAAAACCAAACTGGTGCCCAGGTTGCGGAGACTTCTCGGTGCAAGCTGCAATTCAACGTGCGGCAGCTAACGTTGGTTTAAATCCAGATGAACTTGCTGTTGTCTCCGGTATCGGCTGTTCAGGTCGTATTTCAGGTTATATTAATTCATATGGTGTGCATAGTATTCATGGTCGTGCCCTTCCAATTGCACAAGGTGTGAAAATGGCAAATCGTGATTTAACAGTTATCGCATCAGGTGGTGACGGTGATGGATTTGCGATTGGTATGGGACATACAATCCATTCTATTCGTCGTAACATCGACATTACGTACATCGTAATGGATAACCAAATTTACGGATTAACAAAAGGGCAAACTTCACCGCGCAGTGAAGCTGGATTTAAAACGAAAAGCACACCACAAGGTTCAATTGAACCGTCACTAAATGTTATGGAAATGGCTTTAACAGCTGGTGCGACATTTGTGGCGCAAAGCTTTTCAAGTGATTTAAAAGAATTAACACAAATTATTGAAGCTGGTATTAACCATAAAGGATTTTCATTAATTAACGTATACAGCCCATGTGTTACTTACAATAAAGTAAATACTTACGATTGGTTTAAAGAGAATTTAACAAAACTAAGTACAGTAGAGGGATATGATCCGTCTAATCGCATGATGGCTATGCAAACGTTAATGGAAAATAACGGATTAGTAACAGGTTTAATATATCAAAATACAGCGCAACCTTCATACCAAGAACTTGTAAAAGGCTATAGTGAGAAGCCTTTAGTGCAAGCTGATTTAAATATGGATCAGAAAATGTTTGATGAACTCGTAGCTGAATTTATGTAATGTAAGAAGAGGAGGTTGCCATTTGGTAACCTTTTTTTATGAGTAAAAAATATAGGGTAGTCTTATTTACTTAGAAAATTCAGAATGGTAAAATAATATATAAATCGTTGTATGAAAATGGCGAGTTCATTGCTGATGAAATGTAAGATCAGACAGAGCCTCTTTCTTGTTAAAATTGGCGCAACGCTTCATACTATGGTAATGTTTATAGGGATAAAGCAATATGCTTTTGGATAGGACAAAAAGAAGTATGAAAAGGGAATGTCTATTTGTGTGGGGAAGACTTCATTCTTATGAATGATTAGATTGATTACTCAAGTTTCAAAGGACAAGTTATCTCTCAAGCTATCTAACCATTTTTGAGGTGAGTCAAAGCGCATTAAAATGGACTATAGAGTGTGTATAGTTAAGGGTGAAAGGAGATTACCGATGAACGAGCAACAACGATTAGCAAGTCGACAAGCAAATTCCTCTACGAAAAAAGAAGAGAAAGATTATAGTAAATACTTTGAAAGTGTATACCAACCACCTTCCTTAAAAGATGCGAAAAAACGAGGGAGAGAAGAAGTTAAAATTGAACGGGATTTTGGCTTATCTGAAGAATTTCGCAATTTTGGTACAGGAAGAAAGTTCTATATTCGTACATATGGTTGTCAAATGAATGAGCATGATACGGAAGTAATGGCGGGTATTTTCACCGCACTTGGATATGAGCCAACCTTTTCAACTGAAGATGCAGATGTAGTTTTATTAAATACTTGTGCAATTCGTGAAAATGCTGAAAATAAAGTTTTCGGTGAACTAGGTCATTTAAAGTCATTAAAAAGAAGAAATCCGGACCTTTTAATTGGTGTATGTGGTTGTATGTCTCAAGAAGAATCTGTTGTAAATAAAATTATGCAAAAAAATCAGCATGTAGATATGGTGTTTGGAACGCATAATATTCATAGATTGCCGTATATTCTTAAAGATGCGATGTTCTCGAAGGAGACGGTAGTTGAAGTTTGGTCAAAAGAAGGGGATGTAATTGAAAACCTTCCGAAAGTACGCCGTGGTGATATTAAAGCTTGGGTAAATATTATGTATGGCTGTGATAAGTTCTGTACATATTGTATCGTGCCGTATACACGTGGAAAAGAGCGAAGCAGACGTCCAGAAGACATTATCCAAGAAATTCGTCATTTAGCTGCGAATGGTTATAAAGAAATTACATTACTTGGCCAGAACGTAAATGCATATGGTAAAGACTTTGAAGATTTCGAATACGGTCTTGGCGATTTAATGGACGAACTCCGTAAAGTTGATATTGCCCGTATTCGTTTTACAACGAGCCATCCACGTGATTTCGATGATCACTTAATTGAAGTGCTTGGAAAAGGTGGAAACTTAGTAGAACATATTCACTTACCAGTTCAATCTGGAAGCACAGATATGTTAAAAATTATGGCGCGCAAATATTCACGTGAGCATTATTTAGAACTTGTAAGAAAAATTAAAGAAGCAATTCCAAATGCAGTATTCACAACTGATATTATCGTTGGTTTCCCGAATGAAACAGATGAGCAATTTGAAGAAACGATGTCGTTATATCGTGAAGTAGGATTTGATACTGCTTTTACCTTTATTTATTCTCCGCGCGAAGGTACACCAGCTGCAAAAATGAAAGATAATGTACCGATGGAAGTGAAAAAAGAACGTCTTCAACGCTTAAATACACTAGTCAATACGTTGGCAATTGAAAAGAATAATCGTTACAAAGGTCAAATTGTGGAAGTGTTAGTTGATGGGGAAAGTAAAAATAATCCAGAAGTACTCGCAGGTTATACTCGTACGAATAAACTTGTAAACTTCGTCGCTTCAAAATCTTTAATTGGTCAGCTTGTGAAAGTAAAAGTAACGGAAGCAAAAACTTGGTCTCTTAACGGGGAATTAGTTGAAGAGCCGATTGAGGTGGAATAATAGATGAAAGCATATTCGAAAGATGAAATTGTTGAACAAGCGAAAGAATTAGCAAAAATGATTTCTGAAACAGAAGAAGTTGATTTCTTTAAGAAAGCAGAGGCGCAAATTCATAAAAATGAAAATGTAAAGCGCGCAATTGATGAAATTAAAGCACTGCAAAAACAAGCAGTAAACTTGCAGCATTACGGGAAATGGGAAGCTTTGAAAAAAGTAGAAGCTGACATTGATGCATTGCAAGATAAGTTGGATAGTATCCCAGTTGTGCAAGAATTTAAATCTTCACAAACATATGTAAATGACTTACTACAGCTAGTTGCAAGTACGATTTCTAACAACGTAACAGATGAAATATTAATTTCGACTAATGGCGATGTATTGAAGGGTGAAACGGGCGCAGCAGTAGAAAGTAAAAAAGGAAATTGTGGTTGTTAAAGAGATGTCGAATTGACATCTCTTTTTTTAATGGGTTAAACGTAAGTTCTTCTCGAAAAAAGAATGACACATTCCGCTATTGTCACGCATATGATTAAGTGAATAGTGATTGAGGAGGGTTACGAATGTCCGAATTTAGAGAGATTATTACAAAAGCAGTGGTTGGAAAAGGACGTAAGTATACAAAGTCAACGCATACATGTGAATCGAATAATGAGCCAACAAGTATTTTAGGGTGCTGGGTAATTAACCACTCGTACGAAGCAAGAAAGAATGGAAAGCATGTGGAAATTGAAGGTTTCTATGATGTGAACACTTGGTATTCATTTGATGGTAATACAAAGACAGAAGTTGTAACAGAACGTGTGAACTACACTGATGAAGTGAGTATTGGGTATCGTGATAAAAACTTTTCTGGTGATGATTTAGAAATTATTGCTCGTGTCATTCAGCCACCAAATTGTTTAGAAGCTCTTGTATCACCAAATGGTAATAAAATTGTTGTAACTGTAGAACGTGAATTTGTAACAGAAGTAGTTGGGGAAACGAAAATTTGTGTAAGTGTAAATCCTGAAGGTTGCGTAGAATCAGACGAGGATTTCCAAGTCGATGATGATGAGTTTGAAGAATTAGATCCGAACTTTATCGTCGATGCAGAAGAAGAGTAATAGAAAGCTAGGGAGAAGTTCTTCCTAGCTTTTTACTTTACATAAGTGATGCTTGAATGAACATGATTCCTTATGAAATGTGCTATAATGAGGAAAGACTCCTGAAATAGGAGATATGGATGTCCGTGAAGTGTGACATATATGAAAATTGATTACTATGTAAGAATTATGGAGGAAAAGTATGACTCAATATACCCCTATGATACAGCAATATTTAAAGGTTAAGGCAGACTATCAAGATGCCTTTTTATTTTTCCGATTAGGTGATTTTTATGAAATGTTCTTTGAAGATGCGGTTAAAGCAGCTCATGAACTTGAAATTACATTAACGAGCCGAGATGGTGGTAGTAGTGATCGTATACCGATGTGCGGTGTACCACATCATGCAGCTAAAAATTATATTGAACAACTTGTTGAAAAAGGATATAAAGTAGCTGTTTGTGAGCAAGTGGAAGATCCAAAAACAGCTAAAGGTGTAGTACGCCGTGAAGTCGTACAACTAATTACGCCAGGAACGATGATGGAAGGGCGTACTATTGATGAGAAAGAAAATAACTTCTTAGCAGCATTAACATATTTTGAAGATGGATCGTATGCTTTAGCTTGTAATGATTTAACGACTGGACAAAATACAGTAACGTTGTTAACAGGTTCAGTAGAAGATATTTTATTAGAAGTGTATGCAACTGGTTCAAAAGAAATTGTTGTAGATTCTACATTTTCAAAAGATGAATTAAATAAATTAACTGCAACATTAAAAATGACGATTTCGTATGAAGATGCAACAACGATTCCGGAAGGGTTAGAACATCTTGTGAAAAACGTTTCGCAAGCAAAGTTAATTAAAGCAGTTGGACGCTTATTTAACTATGTAATAAGAACGCAAAAACGTTCGTTAGACCATTTACAACCAGTGGAAATTTATTATACGAATCAATTTATGAAAATTGATGTGCATTCAAAGCGAAATTTAGAGCTGACAGAAACACTCCGAACGAAAGAAAAAACAGGATCATTATTATGGCTATTAGATAAAACGAAAACAGCTATGGGTGGTCGTATGTTAAAACAGTGGATGGAACGTCCGCTGATCCAAAAAGAAAAAGTAGAAGAGCGTTTAGAAATGGTTGAAACATTTGTAAATGATTACTTCTTACGTGAAGATTTAAAAGAAAAATTAAAAGAAGTATATGATTTAGAACGTTTAGCAGGGAAAGTTGCATTTGGTAATGTGAATGCACGGGACTTATTACAGTTAAGACGATCTTTACTTCAAGTACCGGCTATTTTAGAAGCGATTAGTCTGTTAGATAATGCTTATGCAGCAAGGTTAATTCAAGGTGCGGATCCATGTGAGAGCTTAACTGAATTACTAGGAAGAAGTATTCAAGAAAACCCACCGCTTTCTATTAAAGATGGAGATATTATTAAAGACGGTTATAATGACAAGCTTGATCAATATCGTTACGTTAGTAAAAACGGGAAAACGTGGATCGCTGAGCTTGAAAAACGAGAGCGTGATATTACAGGAGTTAAATCGTTAAAAATCGGGTACAACCGTATTTTCGGCTACTACATTGAAGTGACGAAGGCGAATCTTGCAGCGCTTCCAGAAGGCCGCTATGAGCGTAAACAAACGCTTGCTAATGCGGAACGTTTCATTACAGATGAATTGAAAGAAAAAGAAACATTAATCTTAGAGGCAGAAGAGAAAATTGTACAATTAGAATATGATTTATTTACAGCGCTTCGTGAAGAAGTAAAAGTATTTATTCCGAAATTACAACATTTAGCGAAAGTAATTAGTGAATTAGACGTACTGCAAAGTTTCGCCACAGTTAGTGAAGAAGAACAGTTTGTAAAACCGGTTTTAACAACTAAGCGCGAAATCTTTATTAAAGATGGTCGTCATCCTGTCGTTGAAAAAGTATTGAACGGGAAATTGTATGTACCGAATGATTGTATTATGCCGGAGAAGATGGATGTCTTTTTAATTACAGGACCGAACATGTCTGGTAAAAGTACGTATATGAGACAATTAGCACTTGTAACTGTTATGTCACAGATTGGTTGTTTCGTACCAGCAACAGAAGCGGTATTACCTGTATTCGATCAAATCTTTACGAGAATTGGTGCAGCGGATGATTTAATTTCGGGTCAAAGTACATTTATGGTCGAAATGTTAGAAGCGAAAAATGCAATTGCAAATGCATCAGAAAGAAGTTTAATTTTATTCGATGAAATTGGACGCGGTACATCTACGTATGATGGTATGGCACTTGCACAAGCAATCATTGAACATATTCATGACCAAATTGGTGCGAAAACGTTATTCTCTACGCATTATCATGAATTGACGGTGCTAGAAGAAAGTTTAGGACAATTGAAGAATGTACACGTTTCAGCTATTGAAGAGAACGGAAAAGTAGTATTCCTTCATAAAATTCAAGATGGAGCAGCTGATAAAAGTTACGGAATTCACGTTGCGCAACTTGCGGAGCTTCCAGATAGCTTAATCGCCCGTGCGAAAGAAGTGTTAGCGCAACTAGAAGGACAAGAAGAAATTATTATTCCAAAGCGTACAGAAGTGAAAGTACAAGAAGTGGCTCCAGAAGCAGCTGTTGTAAAAGAAGAACCAGCAGAAATACAAGAGACGAAAGTAGAGACTGAGGAAGAATCGCAATTATCATTCTTTGGTGGAGAACAATCTTCGAAAAAACAAGACAAGCCAGTTCTAGATGCAAAAGAAACGGCAGTACTTGCGCAAATTAAAAAAATTGATTTACTTGATATGACACCTTTAGAGGCGATGAACGAACTGTATCGCTTGCAGAAAAAGTTAAAGAAAGGATGAGTAAGTAGATGGGGAAAATTCGCAAACTCGATGATCAACTCTCTAACTTAATTGCGGCAGGGGAAGTAGTAGAGCGCCCTGCCTCAGTCGTAAAAGAACTTGTGGAAAATTCTATCGATGCGAATAGTACATCTATTGAAATCCACTTAGAAGAAGCTGGTTTATCAAAAATTCGCATCATTGATAATGGGGATGGCATTGCAGAAGAAGATTGTATCGTCGCTTTTGAACGACATGCGACGAGCAAAATTAAAGATGAAAACGATCTGTTTCGTATTAGAACACTCGGTTTCCGCGGTGAGGCATTGCCGAGTATTGCCTCAGTTAGTGAATTAGAATTAATCACTAGCACAGGTGATGCGCCTGGTACACACCTTATGATTAAAGGTGGAGACATTATAAAGCAGGAGAAAACAGCGAGCCGAAAAGGAACAGATATTACAGTACAAAACTTATTCTTTAATACACCAGCGCGTCTTAAATATATGAAAACCATTCATACAGAGCTTGGGAATATTACAGATATCGTGTATCGTATTGCAATGTCGCATCCAGAAGTATCATTAAAGCTGTTTCATAATGAAAAGAAATTGCTTCATACATCAGGAAATGGTGATGTAAGACAAGTACTTGCATCGATTTATAGCATTCAAGTTGCGAAGAAGCTTGTTCCAATTGAAGCTGAATCTTTAGATTTTACAATTAAGGGCTATGTAACATTACCAGAAGTAACGAGAGCATCTCGAAATTATATGTCAACGATCGTAAATGGCCGTTACGTTCGAAATTTCGTATTAATGAAAGCCATTCAGCAAGGATACCATACGTTACTGCCAGTCGGACGATATCCAATCGGCTTCTTATCGATTGAAATGGATCCAATGCTTGTTGACGTTAACGTACATCCAGCGAAATTAGAAGTTCGTTTTAGTAAAGAACAAGAATTACTAAAGCTTATCGAAGAAACATTGCAATCGGCATTCAAAAAAATACAGCTCATTCCAGATGCAGGTGTAACAACGAAGAAAAAAGAAAAAGATGAAAGTGTGCAAGAACAGTTTCAGTTTGAGCATGCGAAGCCGAAAGAACCATCTATGCCGGACATCGTTTTACCGACTGGCATGGATGAAAAACGAGAAGAACCACTGGCTGTGAAACAGCCAGCACAACTGTGGCAACCGCCAAAGCAAGAATGGCAACCACCACAGTCGCTCGTAAGAGAAGAACAAAGTTGGCAACCATCTACTAAACCGATAATGGAAGAACCAATTCAAAAAGAGAAATCGTGGAACAGTAACGATGAAGACTTTGAATTAGAGGAATTGGAAGAAGAAGTTCAGGAAATAGAAGAGATTGAAATGAACGGTAATGACTTACCACCACTTTATCCAATTGGACAAATGCATGGAACATATATTTTCGCTCAAAATGATAAAGGCTTATATATGATTGACCAACATGCCGCGCAGGAACGTATTAATTATGAATACTTCCGGGATAAAGTAGGAAGGGTAGCACAAGAAGTACAAGAACTACTTGTACCATACCGTATTGACCTATCTCTCACTGAATTTTTACGTGTCGAAGAGCAACTAGAAGAACTGAAAAAAGTTGGATTATTCTTGGAGCAATTCGGCCATCAATCCTTTATCGTCCGCTCGCATCCAACGTGGTTCCCGAAAGGACAAGAAACAGAAATTATCGACGAAATGATGGAACAAGTCGTCAAACTAAAAAAAGTTGACATTAAAAAACTACGTGAAGAAGCAGCCATCATGATGAGCTGTAAAGCATCCATTAAAGCAAATCAATATTTAACGAACGATCAAATATTTGCTTTACTGGAAGAGCTACGTACAACAACAAACCCATACACATGTCCGCACGGAAGACCAATTCTTGTGCATCATTCTACTTATGAGTTGGAGAAGATGTTTAAGAGGGTTATGTAGGGGGACTATGATTTTGGATATGATTTAATAAAAAAGAAGCGATGAAATACATCGCTTCTTTTTTTGTTTGCATTTAGTTTAAGAGCTTTTAAAAAAATTCTTAATCCTAGCCAAGTATAGAAAAATTATGTGAATACATAGTTTCATACATATCGCATTTGAAAAATATTTCCTATCTCTCTATGTCTTTTTATTTTCCTTATAGAATCCTTATAATTGTCGTTTACTCTAGAATTACAATATACGAGGAGGAAGTTTAGGATGACTGAGATGATGTTAGAAACAAAAAACCTTTGCAAAACATTTAGAAAGCAAAGTGTAGTACAAAATATTTCGCTTTCCGTACCGAAATATGCAATCTATGGATTACTAGGTCCTAATGGGGCAGGGAAATCGACAACTTTAAAAATGATAACAGGTATGCTTATACCTACTTCTGGTGAGATTTATTTTGATGGTCATAAATGGACACGGCAAGATTTACATTCTATTGGTGCTTTAATTGAGTCTCCGCCGCTTTATGAAAATTTAACAGCAAGAGAAAACCTTCAGGTTCGTACGACTGTTTTAGGTTTGCCTAAATCAAGGATTGATGAAGTATTGCATGTTGTGGAGCTAGAGAATACAGATAGGAAAAAAGCGAGGGAATTTTCTATGGGGATGAAGCAACGATTGGGAATTGCGATTGCACTGCTGAATCATCCGAAGTTTTTAATATTAGATGAACCGATGAATGGACTAGATCCTTTTGGGATTCAGGAATTAAGAAAACTAATCCTTTCCTTTCCCGCAAAAGGAATTACTGTCATTTTATCTAGTCATATTTTAAGCGAAGTAAGTCAAATTGCAGATCATGTTGGGATTATATCAGGCGGTGTATTGGGGTACCAGGGGGAGTTGAATAAGGATGATGATCTGGAAGATTTATTTGTACAAGTGGCTGGAAAGTATAGAAGGGAGGCATAAGAAATGAATCTATATATTGCATCTGAAAAAATTAAAATTAAACATACTTTTTTGAACAAACTTATATGGCTAGTTCCATTTGCCACAATACTAATTGCTTTTTTATTATCGGCGGATTATTTTCAATTATCTAGTTACAATTGGTGGTACATTACGATGCTTCCAGGAATGATTTCTTTAAGTTGTGTACTTCTTGTGGAGAAAGATAAGAAAATGAATAATCGTTCTATCTTATCGTTACCAGTTTCATTAAAACGAGTATGGATTTCTAAAGTGTTACTAATTTTAGGGATTTTGAGCTTTTCATGCATACTTTTTTTCTGTGGAATCCAGTTATCTAGTTTACTATTAAATAAGGAGAATTTCCGAATCATTCCTACAGTAAATGCGCTATTAGGAAGTGTTCTTTTAATCGTTACTTTTATGTGGCAAATTCCGATATGCTTGTTTTTAGGTAATAAAATAGGTCTATTTCCGACACTTCTATTGAATATAGGGGCAAATGGACTTTTTGGGGTTATATTAGCAACAGAAAATATTTGGATGATTAGTCCATACACATACCCAAGTAGACTTATGATTCCTATTTTAAAAATACTACCAAATGGTCTATATGCAGAAACCGGAAGTGTAACGTTCAAACCAGAACTCCTTTCCTACGATGCAATTCTGCCAGGCGTGGCAATTTCTGTCGTGTTGTTCATTTTGTTCACTTATATGACGGCAAAATGGTTTGAAAAGCAGGAGGCAAAATAATATGGCGCTTTTGTCGAGGATATTAAGAGCTGATTTTATAAAAATGAAACATACGATTTTTTTCTGGATACATATAGCGATGCCAATCATCGGTATTGCTCTTTTTTTAAGTTATTCTTCCATTTCAAAAGTTGATTCTATAAATAAGGTTTCAGGATATATTCAAGTATTATCGATATCTTTTCCGTTGCTAATTAGCATTGTGTGTTCTTCTGTTGTGGAACAAGAGGCTGTGGCAGGGAATTTTAAAGAACTTTTATCAACGGAATACGGAAGGCGTAAAGCATTTATTAGTAAAGTATGTTTACTTTTAATATGTGGGTTTTGTTCAACTATGTTGGCAGTCGTTGGGTTTGCGGTAGGGTTTCATTTTCTGTTAGGGCAAAATGACTTTCCATTTGCTTTGTATGTTAAAATTTCCGTCATTCTTTTTGGTTGTCAAATCTTTATGTATATATGGCATCTGTTCTTAAATTTTCGTTTTAGTAAAGGTACTTCCATTGGGATTGGAATTATAGAAATCTTGCTGGCAGCTTTAATGCTTACAGGGATGGGAGATGTGATTTGGAAATACACGCCATGTGCGTGGAGTGTGAGATTATGCAATTATTTTTTGGAACACAAATTGAGTCCCGATTCTATTCATGTCTTACAAGTAGAGGCAAAAATGGGAGCGGTGATTTGCGTTTGTTTCACGATCATTGCATTTGTTATTTCCCTTATGTGGTTTTCCTTTTATGAAGGACGCAAAGAAATGTAAATGCATTTGTATTATAATGGAAACGAGGGGGAGATTCTATATGGCAAGAATATTAGCAATTGATGATGAGGACGGTATCCTTTATATTATTAAAAGTGCTTTAGAGAAAGAAGGTCATGAGGTAACGGCCGTTAGTAATCCTCTTACAATATCAAAGGATAAATTTTGTCATTATGATTTAATTCTATTAGATGTCATGATGCCAGAAATAGATGGATTTACACTGTGTAAGGAAATACGAGATTTGGTCGATAGTCCAATTGTGTTTCTAACTGCCAAAACAATGGAGAAGGATCTGATTACAGGGCTTAGCCTCGGCGGAGATGACTATATTACAAAACCTTTTGGAATTGGAGAACTGCGTGCGAGGGTGTCTGCACATGTAAGGCGTGAGCATAGAGAAAAGCAAAATGCATTTTTTCTATCAGGTCTTACATTTCATCTATCATGTAAAGAAATATGGCATGAAGATACATCTATCGCATTTACGAAAAGTGAGTACGGAATTTGTGAATATTTAGCCTTGAATCATGGGCAAGTATTTTCAAGAGAAAAGATTTACGAAAATGTTTTTGGATATGAGGGAGAAAGTGATAGCCAAGTAATTGTAGAACATATTAAAAATATCCGTCAAAAACTATGTAAGTATGATATGAATCCAATAGAAACGGTGTGGGGAATTGGTTATAAATGGAGAAAGTGAAAAAACAAGTAAACCTTAGCAAAATATTAATCCAGTATATCTTTGCATTTTCAATAGGGACGATTGCATTAGTCACTTTTTTTATGATTCTATTCCAAATTGGAGTTAATGCAGAAATAATCCTTCCAGCAAATTATTATGAAAAACAGATTGAGTCGCAAAGAGAGTCCATAGTTAAAGCGGAACAGGACGATGATGAAATTTTAAAACAATATAAATATGCTGTGTATGATTTGTCAGGAAACGTTATACAAGAGAATATTAATAAAGATTATGCAGGACGAATATGGAATAACATACAGAATGATGAAAAAGGTGATGGTAAGTACTACTATGCAATTATAGAACGCGATAAAGATATTTGTGTCATTCTATATACTTTACATGCTAATTTTAAAAATCCTTTTTTGCAGAAGTATTTACCGAGTCCGGAAGTTTGTGAAATTGTCCTTTTTATTTTATTATTTGTTGCTGAAGTGATATTTCTATCTCGTTATTTTGGCAAATCATTGTCAAAGGAAATGCTGATTTTGAGAAAGGTAACGGATAAAATTCAAAAGGAAGATTTAGATTTTCAAGTAGAACAATCTAAAATAATTGAAGTGAATGAAGTATTAAATTCTTTAGTAAAAATGAAAGATGAATTGAATAGTTCCTTACGTACACAGTGGGATATGGAAACGAATAGAAGAGAGCAGATTGCTGCTTTGGCGCATGACATTAAGACGCCATTAACAATATTGAGAGGGAATGCAGAGCTATTAAATGAATCAACACTAGATTCAAATCAGAAAAAGTGTAATGAGCATATTTTGAAAAGTGTTGATGAGATGGAAATGTATATGAAAACTTTACTCGACATTACGAAATGTGAGGAAAGCACTTCACTTCAATTTAAGCAAATAGATCTACATAACTTTATTCATAATATTATAGAAGAAAGTGCGATTTGTGTTCTGGGCAAACAGTTAAATTTAATTAAAAATGTTGAGGATATACCAAATTTGATTCATGTTGATGAGACTGCTTTGAAAAGGGCCATTATGAATATAATGATGAATGCAATTGAATATTCTCCAACAAATGGAGACTTAATGTTTTCAGTGGAAATGATTAGTGAAAAATTACAATTTATTGTCGAGGACTCGGGAAGAGGGTTTACAGAAGAGGAAATAAATTCAGCTACAGAGCAGTTTTATAGAGGAGATAAAAGTAGAAACTCTAAAAATCATTATGGAATGGGGTTATACATTGCTAAAAATTTTGCAAAGCAACACGGTGGAAACCTTTACTTAAGTAATTCGAAAAAGCTGCGTGGTGCAAAAGTTGTTTTGGAAATATCAGTGTAGTAGAGAGGGTACAGGCTACAACAAGTCGCTCCTTTTTCATATAATTCTTTTATCAACTAGCGATAACCCAACCTATTTGTACATATATGCTTTCTCAATATTTTGTAAGGGAAGAGGGTTTTAATTTACAGACTTATCAGAATTATATAAAGTGTAGATAAAACCATAAAACGGGGTGTTCTTTATGTGTACGAGTTTGACATTACAGACAAAAAACGGTCAGCATCTATTTGCAAGAACGATGGACTTCACGTTAGATTTGAATCAAGAAGTAATAATCATTCCTCGACATTACCAGTGGAATAATATAACTGGTGAAATCATTAATACGAAACATGCTACGGTCGGAATGGGTATTAATCATCAAGGAAGGATCATTATGGCGGACGGAGTAAATGAAGCGGGTATGACATGTGCGACACTCTATTTTCCAGGATTCGCTACTTATAGTCAAAGCGTAGATGACAATAAAACGAATTTGGCTCCATTTGATTTTGTGACTTGGAGTCTGACACAATTCAACTCTGTCAAAGAGTTAAAGGAATCTGTAGATAGCCTTACCTTTTTGGATATACCATTACCGGATTTAGGACTTACGCCACCACTACATTGGATTTTAGCGGATAAATGGGGAGATTGCATTGTACTGGAGCCGACAAATGAAGGATTAAAAATGTATGACAACCCACTAGGAGTGATGACGAATAGTCCGGAGTTTAATTGGCATTTACAAAATTTAAGACAATATATAGGCCTTAAATCGCAGCCATTCGCGCCAACAGAGTGGAGTAACTTATCATTAAGTGCTTTTGGTCAGGGATCGGGCTCAATGGGACTTCCAGGAGATTTCACCCCGCCATCAAGGTTTGTACGGGCAGCATATGGCAAACAAAACATTCAAGGTATAGATAGCGAAGAAGAGGGAGTAACGGCCCTTTTTCATATTTTATCAAATTGTGAGGTTCCTAAAGGCGGAGTAATAACAGAAGAAGGGGCATTAGATAATACTATATATACAAGCGTAATGTGTATGGAGTCCGGAACATATTATTATCATACCTACGATTGTAGACAAATTATAGCTATTCATTTATTTCATGAAAATTTAGATACAGATGAGATTAAAGCTTATCCGTTCCAACGAAAACAAAAAATATTTTATGAAAACTAAGTAGCTTTGAAACAATGTTTGGTGAATTTCTGAATATATATAATAGAGCAAATGACATATATAATTCTTGGGTGCTTCTTTAACTTTGTGATTTATCATAAAGTTACTCCTTTTTTCAATGACTCCAACGAGTAAAAATATGCTAGTAGGAGCATTGGCTAAGAAACTTATTTTTTCATTAAACTAGCTTTTATTTCTTCTAGAAGGCCCATTAAAGTGCTATTAGGTAAAATAAACATGGAAGTACTTTATTTATAAATAGTAAAGAACAAAAAAGGTATGGAAAATATCCATACCTTTTTTGTTCTTCCATTATCTATGTATAAAAAAGCGCTGTATATCAGCACTTTTTAAAAATACGTGGGTTGTATAAGAAAGATTTATATAATAACTATGCAAGGTTTAATATAGATTCTTATTTGATTAATTGTTATAAGAGTCTATAAGGTTATTTATTTTTATTATTATTAATTTTTTCCGTATATAACACCTGTTCTTTATAGTGTTTTTTAATTGGGAAAGTATGTGTACCAGAGCCGTTTTTGAAAGTTTTATTGATGGGGTTTTTTAGCGGGATTGTTGTAGTTTCAGTAAATTCATATGGGTAATTTATTTTAGATTTATCTTCAAACATGAAAATGCCTCCTTTTAGGATTTCCTGAATTCTTTACTATAACATGATATGCATATAGATTTTTTTTGGACTAGTTATTTATAGAGGTTAATGGAATTAAATTACGTAACTACTGAAATATTTCAAAGGAAAACAATGTGAGAAATATATGATAATGCTTCTTTTATTTATTAGGGAAGGGAATGCTGCGTATATATTCGTTATAAATTGTTTTTATAATATGGGTTTATATAGACTTTTCCTGATAATATAATGCGGGAGATTATAGTGTTATTAGGTTATTAGGAACATTTAATGCTGTTTCATAACTGAAAGGAAATTGAAAAAAAACTGAAACTTTTCTCATAAAAATTCAATCTAACTTGAAAAATGAAAGGAAAATGAAATTTTCCAAAAGATATTCTTTGTTAAGATAAAAAGCATACATACAAAAAGTATTGACATATCTTAAAAATGTATTTTCAAGATATAGTGGGGGAAAAGATGAGAGTAGAAAAACAATTAATAAAAAAGATGTATTATGAAACATTCCTAATGGAGAATGAAACAAAACCACCTATTGATGTACTTGGAGAAGCTTATGTAAACGAAGAAAGAAATGAGATTTCTGATGGATCTTACATTCGTTTTGCACAAGGTGAATTTTATTATCGCCATCAAGATTTTGAAGCAGCTATTTTTAAATGGGAAAAAGTTAGTAATGAATTAGCACCATGGGCACAAAAAAATATTGCCGATGCTTATTTCGAGCTTAATCAATTACCAGTTGCTGAAAATGTTTATACGTCCATTACTACTGATAATATAATATTGATGACGGAGATTAGATTACAATTACTTTCTCTTTACATAGAGCAAAATAATTTTGACTCTGCTTTCGCTGTTATTAAAGAAGCAGTTTCTTTAAATCCGGATTATCCAAATGTCACAAAAATTGCCCGTTCCTTTTATGAGGAGCAGCAAGATTTTGATAGTGCAGTAGAGCTTGCTGTGAATGAGTTAATTCGAACAGAATCTTATCCGTGGTTTGAGGTTTTAAAAGGATATATCGATAAAAGATTTACTAAACATATTTCACCAGATTATTTTTATGAAGTATTAGTTACGTTAAATAATGTAGATCAAGTACAATTTACGCAAATGGTTTCATCACTTTGGAATAGTTATAAAAACGAACAAAATTACTTATCATGGCTTAACACAATAAATGAATTTTTCTTACATATCGAAATACATTCGTCCGATATATGGGACAAAATTTCTTCTCTTTACGAAGGAACGTACTTTGAATTAATTCAAGGTCAATATATCCTTAAACAATTGTACGATATCATTCCAAACTTGTTAACAAATTGGTTAAAGGTTGTCAATCCATCTTATGCTGTATTTCCATCTGCAGCTGTATTGGCATGGGATGAGATTTTCCCTTCCGAAATAGATTCAGCAAATATAAAACATGCTGAAAACCTGTTGTTATATTCTATTAATCATGTGGATGGCTTAGAGTATAGTTTGCATCTTTTTGAATCTATTACAGAGTGGGCACAAAAACATAATATAGAAATGGGTCACCGATTTAGATGGTTAGTTGGCGAGCTCGCAGATTTAAGTACAAATCGCATTTTAGTAACGGGAACTTCAGGAAACGGAAAAACTACATTTATTAACTCTATAATAGGAGAAAATATATTAGAAAAATCAATTTCAAATGTAGTAGTTTTAAAAAATGATGCGCATACAGAAATTAACGCCATAACAGACTTAGCAATTACAACAACTGAAGATGTCTCGGATTACCATAATATGATGTCTCAGCACCATCAAACATATAGAGATAGAGCATGTGTTGAATTTAAATTACCATGCAGATTTTTAAGTGAAAATAAACTTACATTTGTAGTTACACCTGGATTTAATAGGAATAACGATACTAGAGATGAGGTATTCGAATATTTAAATTCTGTAGACGAATTACTATTCGTATTGAATGCGGATTCACCTTTTACTGACAAAGAACGTGATATTCTATTAAGCATTCAAGAACATACACCAAATTTACAAATTCATTTCTTATTAAATAAAATCGATAACATTTACAGTGATGCAGAAGTGAAAAGAGTATTACATGATACGCAAGCGAGAATAAACACATATTTCCCGCATGCGAGAATTTTCCCTTACTCTTCGTTATATACAAGTAGTCAACAATTAAATGATTTAACTGAGTTTATTCATTTTAACTTTAATCATAAAAATGTCGATGCAGAACGTACGGAAAAGCTATTGTTTTTCATTCGAAAAACAATTACATATCTATTGGATAAACGCGTTGAGAAAGAAAACAATTTAGTGGATTCTATTCATTGGAATGAAGATATGCTAGTGAAACTAAATGGTAGCATTAATAATCTTACTACTTTTGAGAAGGAAAAAATTCATTTCATTACAAAATCATATCGCACAATGAAAATGGAAATTACGAATGAACTTACTGAAAATATTCCGAAGATATTACAGAGTTGTTCGGATTTAATTAGTGAAGAAAGCGATTTTAGGCACATTGATACGGAACTAAATAAAGCGATGAATGAAAGAGTACATAAATATTTAGAACAAACTGTATTACCTAATTTTGCTCTTTCTATGAAAAATTGGATTGCGATTTCTAATAATGAGCTCCTTCAAAGTCAATCGTACTTAGAAGAACTTAGTGAAGGACTTAATTCTTTATTTGGAGAAAATCGAATACAGTTAGAATGTGATTTTAAAGTGCTTGATGACTGGCGCAGAGATACTGACAGAATGACGACTAGAATACAAATGGATGAAGTAAATATTTTACGTCGCTTTACGCCAGCACAATTTTTACTGAAAAGTGCCGGTAAATTATTTGGAGTTCTTCCTAAAAACAAAGGTATGCTATATAACAAATACAAACAGTATGTAGAAAATGAAGATTATACCGAGGTAACGGCTTCTATTATGAAGAAATTTTTCTTGCAATTTGAGTTATTTGAAAACACGCAAGAGCGGGATATTAACATATTCTTTAGGAATCCATTTAACTCCTTGAAACAAGCTGTAGAAAACACTCATTTAGAAATACAAGAAAAACAAGAGATGTTACATAAGATGAAATCACAACCTGAAGTTTATCATGATTCTATCATGCTCTTTGAATTGAGATTACGTCAATGTGAAGTAATTTTAAATATAGGTGATGATCATACCTATACAGATGTAACTTTAGAAACAAGCGTAGAATAAAAGTAAAACATATCAGATTTTTTATAAGAGAGTAAAAGGGAGCAACCTTAATGAGTTGCTCCCTTTTCATATTTAGATTATTTTTCAGTCTCTTTAATTTTAGTTTGTACTTCGCCAGTTTTAACTTTATTACTTTCTGAGAAACGTAATAAATCGCCTTCAATAATTTTGTCAGACATTCGTAATTCGTTTTGTGCACGGTTAATGAGTGCTTGTGCTTCTTTTTTTGGTAAATCTACAATTTCACCTGTTATGCGATCATAGAAAGTGTTGTTTGTGTATGCATACTTCTCTGTAATAAAGCTACCATCACGTAAAACAACAAAACCGGTATATTCATCTGAAAACATATCATGACCAAAACGGATATCGTTCGTAGTATCAATCCCAAGTAAGTTTAGAATAGTAGGTTTCATATCGATTTGTCCCGTAGGCTTTGAAATCGTTTGACCTTCTGTTTGCCCAGGCATATGAATATATAAAGGTGTACGTTGTAAATTTAAAGTATCAAATTCTGTTATTTGATCTTTTTCTAAAAACTGTGCCATTGCGCGATTGTGTTTTTCAGAAATGCCATAATGATCACCATACAACACAATAATAGAATCATCATACATTCTCTCGGCCTTTAAACGCTCAATAAATTTTTTAATTGATTCGTCTAAGTAACGTGCTGTTACGATATAACGATCAAATACGCCATTACCAGAGTTGTATGGTTCAATGAATTTTGTATCTTCATCATACGTAAATGGATAATGATTCGTTAAAGTAAGGAAACGAGCATAAAAGGGTTGGTCAACAGTTTTTAATATATCTACTGATTGATCAAAGTATTCGATATCTTTTAATCCCCAATTTAAATTTGTTTCGGGCGTAATTTTGTAATCAAGTTCATTATAGTAACGATCATAACCGAGAGCAGAGTACATAATGTTACGATTCCAAAATGTTGCGTTATTCGCATGGAATACAGAAGTGAAATAACCTTGCTGACGTAAAATCTCTGGAGTCGCAGTATAATCATTGTTACCGTGCGTGAAAAATACAGCTCCTCGATTTAATGGATACAGCGACGTATCGATTAGAAATTCAGAATCGGATGTTTTTCCTTGCCCAGTTTGGTGGAAAAAGTTATCGAAGTAATAGCTTTCATTTATGAATTCATTCAAGAATGGTGTAACTTCTTGACCGTTAACTGATGCGCCTATTAAAAAGGTTTGTAGGGATTCAAGAGTGACAACAATTACGTTTTTTCCTTTTGCTGCACCAAACATGTTAGGGTTTGGCTCACTTTGGTTTGCCTTTACGTAGTTTTCAGTTTCTTGTAATTTACTACTATCAGCAAGTGCTTTTTGTGATCCTGCTTTTACTTGTAGTGTTAAATCATATACTTGATGAGTGTATAGTCCCAAATTTTTAACAAGCATGACTCGGTCGAATGATCTCGTTAATAGTTCAGGTCGTTCTTTTTCTGCAAGGTGTAGATTCGCAAAAAATACACCAAACGTTAAGAGAAAATATAACAAGCGTGCCGGATGAGTTACACGTCCTGTTTGGAAGACTAGTGCCTTCTTCTTTAACAAAATAAAGAAGAAAATAATGTCTACGAAAGCGAGTATAATTTTATAGTTCAATATTTCTATAATACTGCCGCCTAATTGGCCGAAGTTTGATGTTTGTCCAAGTACTGGTAACGTAACGAAATCACTATAAAAATCATAGAACATTACATTCCCAACAAGTACGATTGTTAATAAGAGATTAATACATAGAGCTATATAATTTCGCTTTTCACCGGTTGCAAATAATGCTAATCCGACAAAAGCTAATGATGCAGCGAGAGGGCTAATAAACAAAATAAGCTCTTGTGTAGAAGACTCAATTTTTAAATCGAAACTGAATCTTGTAATAAGATATGTTTTTAACCATACTGCTAAAGCAATTATTAAAACAAAGCTTATATTTTGCATTTGTAAATTGATTTTATTTTTCATTTTTACACCTTCTTTATACAATTTATTTAACTTGCTTTATATATTATATTTTCATAACTATTAGAGTATAATGAACCATTTAATGGTTTCTAAAGGTAATAATATGAAGTATTCATATACGTACAATGGGGAATTTTAAAGCGCAAATCTATTTTTGGAAATAGAACAGAAAAAGTCATAGTTGTAGTAAAAAATACTTATAGACATCCTAACATATTAAACACTATGATGATGTTACAAAATATCGAACAAATGAAAGTGGAAAAGAATAGAGGCTTTTAAAACTGTTGACATTCAATTTGTTAGAATTGAATGTCGATAGTTTTACCATACATAGTTATGTTAAATATGTATCTCGTAAAATCCCGATTCTTGGCGGGATAATCATTAGCAGGGGAAGGACAAGGTACATAAATAAAGTGTTATGGAAGTTAAAATATTTGATTGCTATCTTAATGAAAGAAATTAAATATGAGATAAATATTTTCCAACATACAACCCACTTGCAGCAGCTTGAGATAATGAATGAGTGACGCCTGAACAATCTCCAACTAAAAATAGTCCATGCACACTTGTTTCAAAATGGTTATTGGTTTTTATCGTAGGAGCATAGAACTTTCCGTCAATTCCATATAATAAAGTATCTTTATCGATTGGTTCCTGGATAAATTGTTCTAAACGTAATAAAAATTCTTTAAGCCCTTCAATATATAATCGAGGAATTTCTGTATTCAAATCTCCATAATCTCCTTGTAGTGTAGGCTGTATACGGTTATGTTTCATGCCGTTCTCTGTTGTAGGTTGTTTATTTAGTAAGTCCTCTAAGCGCTGTATAACAATTCGATCTTGTCCTTGGTTAATGCTTTTAATAATTGAACTTGCGTATACATTTGCTTCTTTGAGAGTTGAAAAATAGCGCGGGATAAATAAAGTGAAATTTAAGTTAGGTGTGCCAGTTCCTTCCTCTCGAAAATTTTGACCGTCAGGCATAACTAAACCTTCTTCGTACTTTCTAATGATGCGTCCTTTTGGATTCATACAGTACGTAGTTGCGGTGAAGTGTTCATGCTCATAAGAAAGTTTTGTCTCAAATGTATCTTTTAATATAGAACGTAATTGGTGTTCGTTCATCTCTACTCTAATCCCTAAATCTACACGAGTTTGCTCCTGAGAAATATGGAGAGAAGTGCACATTTTTTTTAACCAATCCGCTCCAGAACGCCCAGTTGCAAATACTAGTTGCTTAGATTGAACTGTTCCTTCATTTGTCTCTATTGTAAAATGATCTTTCTGTTTCATAATATGTTGTACATCTATATGAAATTGAATATTTATTTTCGTAAGTAAAAATTTATAGAGTTGTTGAAAAATGTCACTTGAAAGGGTAGTACCAAGATGTCGTACTTCTGTTGTTAGCATTTGTAAACCACACGTTTCTGCTCTCTTATTGAGATTTGGATTTTCTGTAGAGTATTTTGAAACAGAACTTCCTCCGAACTGACATAGAATTTCATCTACTTCAGCCATGAGTTGAATAAAGCTTTCTTTACCGACTTTTTGCTCAAGTTCTCCGCCAAATCCGTTTGTATAATTAAATTTCCCTTCAGATTTTCCTAAACCACCAAACCCAAAATATTTATCACATGTAGTACAAGTACACACTTTTCCTTCGTCTAAAGGACAATGGCGATCTTCTAGCGCTTTACCTTTATCAAGAATTAAAACCTTTTTGTTACTTTTAGCCAGTGAATAAGCCATAAAAATGCTACTTACTCCAGCACCGATAATTGTAACGTCATACATATTTTTCCACCCGCTAACGAATAGTTTGTTTTTATTTTTCTAGTGTATAACAATTTTATGAAGTTAAGAAATAGCTTTTATTAATAAAGAGGGAGTTTTTGAACTTGATGCTTTTTTAATTTCTCGGAGTGGTGGGATAAATACAAATGTTTTTATTTGAAAGAAGAAATAGTTTTAAATAATCACTATGTCATATGATTAATAAAATCTAACATATAAAGAAACAGACCTTTCAAGTGAAGAGGTCTGTTAATGATTTCAAATGTTATTTAGCAAACAGATGGTTACCAATTACTGCTACTGTTTGACGTGTCGTAATCCATTTGTCTGTTGATGTTTTTGGATTATAGAAATAAAGCCAATCAGAATGTATGCCATTTGTGGAGATAGCTTCTTCTACTGCCATTTTTGCTTCTGGGCTTGCAGGCTGATTAATTCTTCCATCTGTAACAGGAGTAAAGGCATATCCGTATTTAATAGGTTCATAAATAACGCCTGTTATTGTATTTGGAAAACCTTTTGCGTTTACACGATTTAGTATAACTTTTGCTACAGCTACTTTACCTTTATAGGATTCGCCACCTGCTTCAGCAGTAACTAAGCGTGCCATTAAGTCTTTTTCTTTTTCTGAAATGCTTGAGTTAATTTTTAAATGTTGTCCTGTATAAAGCTTGTTTCCGGCTGTATTGTTAATTTGTTTTATAGATTGAACGGTAACATTGTAACGCTTTGCTATCGTTTCTAATGAATCTCCCTGTTGTACTTGATAAATAATTTGTCTAGAAATGTTTGCAGGTTTGGGTTTGGCATTTTGACGAACGGTGATTTCATTTGAGTTCGTGGACCCTGGAATATTTAACTGTTCACCAATAAAAGTTTGATCGTTTCCTTTATTATTAGCCTGTTTAATGGATTGTATTGAAACCCCGTATTGTTTACTAATGCCCCAAAGTGTATCATTCTTTTTTACTGTATGAATGGTAGATGCTTCAGCTGTACTTTGATGACATACGAATGTAATTGCAGCTGCAGATATAGGGATTATATGTTTTATTTTTAATAATTTCATTGTAAATCCTCCTAGCAAAAATAAGGTGAAACTGTTAAGTAATGTAGTTCAGAATGTCTATACATAATATTTTAATATAAGTATATTAGCACGTATAAAATAAATAATCATCATAAGTTTCTTATTTATGCAGTGTAGAGTCCGAATATGAAATATTGCATATGAAAATACATTGAAGTTCATATTGCTGATTACTATAATCTATTTAGTAGAAAGGGAATATGTTATATAAATAAAATCATTATAGATTAATATAATGATTAAATATTGTTAATAGGAGGAGTGATGTAATGAATATATTTAAAATAATATCTGTTTCAGCTGTAATTATCTCAATATTTTTAGGAATAGGGGACACGGTCAATATTGTAAATGCTGATTCTATAGAACAGCAGAGTAAATTAGGGATAGAACAAGAAACAGATAAGAAAATCATTGTAAAATTCAATGCGGATTTGAAATTACCATATGAAGATGGTATTGAAAAACAGATACAAGCTCAAGCAAGTGATAAAGTACTAGAAGAACTTTTGGTAGAATATCCAGATGTAACATTCACTCGTTTATTCATATCTGTAAGTCCAGAAGAAATACAAGACCTTGAAGTGAAAGCACCCAATAATGTATCTACAAGTTTATTAAACTACTATATTCTTCAAACTCAAAATGGTGAGCAGAAAGAAGAACTAGTAGATAAGTTAAAGACATCTTCTTTAATAGAAGATGTGTATATGCAGAAACAAGAAAAAATAACGCCACCGGAAGTGCAAATATCAAGTGTAGCTCTTAGTCCTAATAACAATCCTAGATTTAAACAACAAGGTTATCTTGAAGCAGCACCATACGGTATTAATGCGCCTTTCGCCTGGGGGGTTCAAGGCGGTAATGGAAATGGTATAACTTTTGTTGATATGGAATATGGATGGCTATTAAATCATGAGGATTTAGTACATCAAAATATTGAATTAATGTCTGGAAGAAATACAGATCAGCATGTTGGACATGGGACGTCTGTACTAGGAATTGTATCCTCCGAAGATAATGAAGTGGGGAATATTGGGATTGCGCCAAAAGCGAAAGCGAAAGTGATTTCTCAAATAAGGGATAACGGACAGTATAATACAGCTGATGCGATATTAAGTGCTGTAAATCATTTAGAAGCTGGGGATGTTTTATTATTAGAGGCACAAGCTTCCTTTGATGGATATGGTGATAAATATTTACCTGTTGAAGTACAACCAGATATCTTTGATGCAATTCGTGCTGGTACAGATAAAGGTGTTGTAATTATAGAGGCTGGAGCAAATGGATGGAATGATTTAGATCAATTTAAAGATAGAAATGGTAAACAAGTCTTAAATCGTAATAGTAAAGATTTTAAAGATTCAGGTGCAATTATGGTAGGAGCGGGCTCTTCATCTTTCCCTCATGAGCGTATGTGGTTTTCAAATTATGGAAGTCGGATTGATGTGTACGGGTGGGGAGAAAATGTAGATACAACTACAGCTGAGCAAAGTAGAAGTGCTGTAAATCTTTATACTACAAGCTTTAGTGGAACATCTAGTGCGTCGCCAATTATTGCTGGGGCAGCGACTTTAGTACAAAGCATTGCTAAAAAAAATGTAGGACAACCGTATAGACCAAGTGAATTAAGAACGATATTAAGTAACCATAACACTGGAACGAAATCTAAAAATCCATATGCAGATAAAATTGGTGTTTTACCAGATTTGAAGTCTATACTAGTAAACTTAGGGTATGAACAAAGAGAACCAAACGGTGGGAATGAGTTACAAGTAACAGAAAATGAACCAAATAATGAACATAGACAGGCAAATAAAGTTAACTTTCATACACAAATGAAAGGAACACTACATAATCGTGATAAGGTAGATGTATTTACTTTCCAAATTGACTCACCAGAAAATATTAATATTTCTCTACTAAATGAACAAAACATTGGAATGACATGGGTACTTCATCATGAATCAGATTTAAACAACTATGTAGCATATGGTGAAAATGAAGGGAATGTAGTTAAAGAAACTTATAATGCAAAGCCGGGTAAATATTATTTATATGTTTATAAGTATGAGAATAAAGATGGTTCATATATATTGAATATAAAATAAACGAAAGGAACTTCAGATGAAGTTCCTTTAAATTTTTCTAATTCAGTATATGTGAATGATTTTTTAACTTTACTTCTATGCAATATTTCATATTGATGAAATGTTATTTATTTTTTACTCACCAGATTATATTATATTCAATAAGTTTGATATAAAACAGAAAAAGGAGGAATAATAATGAGCAATAAGAAGTTTATTTTGAAATTATTCATATGTAGTATGATATTTATCACATCTGTATTTGCTTTACATGATAAGCAAGTCGTTGCAGCTAGCTCTGTTATTGAACTTGAAAATTGGTCAAAATGGATGCAACCTATACCTGATAACATCCCGTTAGCACGAATTTCAATTCCAGGAACACATGATAGTGGTACGTTCAAATTACAAAATCCAATAAAGCAAGTATGGGGAATGACGCAAGAGTATGATTTTCGTTATCAAATGGATCATGGAGCTCGCATTTTTGATATAAGAGGCCGTTTAACAGATGATAATACGATAGTTCTTCATCATGGGCCATTATATCTTTATGTAACACTGCATGAATTCATAAACGAAGCGAAACAATTTTTAAAAGATAACCCAAGTGAAACAATTATTATGTCTTTAAAAAAAGAGTATGAGGATATGAAAGGGGCAGAAGGTTCATTTAGTAATACGTTTGAAAAAAATTATTTTGTTGATCCTATCTTTTTAAAAACAGAAGGAAATATAAAACTTGGAGATGCTCGAGGGAAAATTGTACTACTAAAAAGATATAGTGGTAGTAATGAATCTGGAGGATATAATAATTTTTATTGGCCAGATAATGAGACGTTTACGACAACTGTAAATCAAAATGTAAATGTAACCGTACAAGATAAATATAAAGTGAGTTATGATGAGAAAGTAAAATCTATTAAAGATACGATCAATGAAACGATGAACAATAGTGAGGATTTAAATCATCTATATGTTAATTTTACAAGCTTGTCTTCTGGTGGTACAGCATGGAATAGCCCATATTATTATGCCTCTCATATAAATCCCGAAATTGCGGCATATATTAAACAAGAGAATCCAAAAAGAGTTGGTTGGGTGATCCAAGATTATGTTAGTGATAAGTGGTCACCGATTCTCTATCAAGAAGTTATAAGAACTAATAAGTCACTTTAAGTTTCACCATAATCTCATAGAAACAATGTAACGCTATTAAAAGTCTTGTGGAATTCCCATAAGACTTTTTAGTATTTGATATTATGAGAATCAAAGTTCTTTGAATAGGTTTATATAGTTAATATAATAATTTAATGCAGTTATAAAATCGACACAAAAAATTGTCGATAAATGTCGAATTTTATTGTAATATAAAACATATAAGTCTAATATATAGATGAAGTGGATTTGTTGTCTTTTATTAAAAATAGTAAAATTGGAACGAAATTAAATGTGTTAGTCATTATATCGAGTTTGGCTTGTATCATGTTATCTTCTCTAGGGTTTTTAGGGCTTCAAAAAGGTGAAAATACATCTTCTAGTATGTATGACGAAAGGCTATTACCAATTGAATGGATAGGAACTGTAGAATCAAATTTTTACCATGTTAATATGAATTTTATGGAGATTATGATATCGAAAGATGAAAAAAGAATGAAAGAACTAATAACAGAAATGGATAAGACTAGGAAAGAAAATGATGAGTTATTAAAACAATTTGAAACTAGAATTAGTTCTCATAAAGAAAAGGGCTTGTATAATGCATTTCAAAGTCAATTCAAAGATTTAAGAATACAAATGAAGAAAGCACAGGATTTGGGACTGATTAATAATGAAGAAGCGTATAGCTATTATTTAAAAGAAATTGAGCCTAATATGGGAAAAACAATTCAGTCTATTCGTGAACTTATTTTATATAATAATACCGAGGCTGAACAACTACAAAAAGAGAATATCAATAGTGTGAAAAATACAACAATAACATTTGTAATTATTTCATGTGTTGGAATCATAATAATTATTTTTATTGGTTTTATAATAAAAAATGCTATAAAAAAACCAATTGTATTATTACAAAAAGATATGGAACGAGTATCTGCTGGAGATTTAACAATTCGAACTTCTTATAAATCCGAGAACGAATTAGGCCATATTGTACAATCTTTTAATAGTATGTTAGATAACTTGCAACAATTAGTCGGTCAGGTGAAGGTTACAGCAAAAGAAGTGATTATTTCAACTGAAAATATGTTACAAGAGACAAAAACGGCAGCAAATATATCAAACGAGGTTGTTCGAACTACTTCTGAAATAAATAAAGAAATAGAGGGACAAGTGACTAGTATTCAAGAAAGTTCAACTGCGATGGAAGAAATTGCAACTGGAGTTCAAACAGTAGCTGAATCTTCAGCGATGGTTGCTGAAGTTGCTGTTGCAACAATAGACCAAGCAAATGCTGGTAGTGAAGTTATAAAACAATCTATTCGTCAAATGAATAGTGTGAATGAAGTTGTCGAAGAAACTGCTAAGGTCATTGATAGACTTGTTACACGTACACAACAAATTGAAGAAGCGCTAGATATTATTACTAATATTGCAGAACAAACGAATTTACTGGCCTTAAATGCTGCAATTGAGGCAGCACGCGCCGGAGAAAATGGAAAAGGATTTGCAGTAGTTGCAGCTGAAGTAAGAGGTCTGGCTGAGAAATCTAAAACGTCTGTAAATGATATAAATAATTTATTACGTTTTATACATCAAGATACACAGGATACAGTTCATGTAATGAAAAAAGGTCATCAACAGGTTAGTGGTGGTAAAGAAGCAGCATATAAGGCAGAACTCACATTTTCATCTATTATGCAAGATATTAATAGAATAACGTCCCAAATTCAAGAAGTGTCTGCTGCCACAGAAGAAATGTCTGCTGGGACAGAAGAAGTGAATGCCTCTTTATCAATAGTTTCTGAAACTGCAACACAAGTCGCACAAGAAACGAATCGAACGGTACAATCAATTCAAGCACAAGCCACATTGATTCAAGAAATAACGACGAAATCTAATGAAATGAAAAAGAAAGTCGAAAATTTAGAAATGCTAATTTCACAATTCATTATTGAAGAATAAGTTTGTTAACATTTATCATTAGTATAAACTTTAAGATACTCAATATAGTCTGCGTTGCACAATTTGAAAAAGGACCTTTATAGGTTCTTTTTTTGTAAATGGTGTGAATGCTATGTTCTATTATAGTGAAAAACAGAAACTTAATAATCATTTAAATTTGTACCTATAAATTTTATATGTAATAATGAATTTGATTTATTCTAATGAAATGGAGGTATATACTATGAAGTTTCCACATGATTTTTTATTCGGAGCCGCTTCAGCTTCTTATCAAGTAGAAGGTGCATGGAATGAGGATGGAAAAAGTGTTACGAATTGGGATGAGTTTTCAAAAATTCCTGGCAAAACATACAATGGAACAAATGGTGATGTAGCGGTTGATCATTATCATCGATATAAGGAAGATGTTCGTTTAATGGCTGAGATGGGATTGGAATCGTATCGTTTTTCGATTTCTTGGGCGAGAATATTGCCGACTGGAGATGGAGAGGTAAATGAAAAAGGCATTAAATTTTATAACAATTTAATTGATGAATGTTTAAAGTACGGGATTGTACCGTTTGTCACTTTATATCATTGGGATCTACCATTACCATTAGAAAAGGATGGTGGGTGGACGAATAAACGAACAGCAGATGCTTTTGTAAAGTATGCCGAAATTTGCTTTAAGGCATTTGGTGATAGAGTGAAACATTGGATTACTTTTAATGAAACAGTAATGTTTTGTGGATTAGGCTATTTAAAAGGTGCACATCCACCAGGAATACAAAATGATGTTCCAAAGTATTTTCAAGCGACTCATTATGTATTTTATGCGCATGCGAAAACAGTTGCGGTGTACAAGCAGCTGAAACAATATGGGGAGATTGGGATTACACATGTTTTCTTACCTGCTTATAGTGTGGATGAGGAAAAAGAAAATATACTAGCAGCAAATCATGCGAATGAATATGAAACGTATTGGTATTATGATCCAGTTTTAAAAGGTGAGTATCCACCTTATGTTGTTCAACAATTAAAGGAAAAAGGGTGGACTCCTAATTGGACGGTTGAAGAATTAGAATTCATTAAACAAAATGCCGAAAAGAATGATTTTATTGGCTTGAATTATTATCAACCAATACGAGTAGAAAGATACGATATGGATATAAAGAGCGATGAGCATTCTCGAGAAAACTCAACACTTGCTCCAGGTAATCCTTCTTTTGATGGTTTTTATCGCACAGTAAAAATGGATGATAAAACATATACAAAATGGGGATGGGAAATATCTCCCGAAGGTTTCTTAGATGGATTGCATATGTTGAAAGAGCGTTACGGTGACATAAAGATGTATGTAACGGAAAATGGACTTGGTGATGAAGATCCAATCATTGAAGGAGAAGTTGTAGATGTTCCGAGAATTAAATTTATTGAAGAGCATTTAAAAGTAATAAAGCGTGCAATTGAAGAGGGAATCAATTTAAAAGGTTATTATGCATGGTCAGTGATTGATTTATTAAGTTGGTTAAATGGGTATAAAAAGCAATATGGCTTTATTTTTGTCGATCATAATGATAACTTAAAACGTAAGAAAAAACTTTCGTTTCATTGGTATAAACATGTGATCGAAACGAGAGGAGAAGAGTTATAACAGATAAAAGAGTATTTTAGGAGAAAGTGTATGAGTGCAAAGTATAAACAAATTGCAGATGTGTTAGAGCAAAACATTAGAGATGGGCTTTTTAATGAAACGAAAAAACTACCTACAGAAGAAGCTTTGATGAATCGGTTTGAAGTAAGCCGTAATACGATACGTAAAGTAATTAGTCAGCTTGTAAATAGAGGTTATATTTTTCAAGTGCAAGGTAGTGGTATGTTTTTACGTGAAACTTCTGTAACAGATTACATTAATTTAGGAAGTTTACGTGGATTAACGAAAAATCTCGTTTCGCAAAATATTGAAACGAAAGTGTTAGAGCTTGAAGTAATAGATGCGGACGAAGATATAGCAAAGCGGATGCAATGCGAAGCTGGAACTAGGATATATTTTTTGAAGCGTTTAAGAATTGTAGATGGTAAACCATTCTCTATTGAAGTAAGTTATTTCAAAAAGGATATTATTCCATATTTGAATAAAGAAATAGCATTAAGCTCTGTATACAGTTATTTCATTGAAGATTTACGATTAAATATTGGCTTTGCCGATAAAGTTATTAGTTGTGAAAAAGTAAATAAAGAAAACGCGCAGCTGTTAGAATTAAATGAAGGTGATCCGGCGCTTCTTATTGAAAATACAGTATGTCTTGTAAACGGGACAATTTTCGAGTTATCTCAATCGATGTTTCATTATGAAAAGACTAAACTTTTAAATCGAATTAATTTCAAATAAAAAAAGAAAATAATTTATCGTGTGAAAAGCAACTGAGTCCAAAGTGATCAGTTGCTTTTTATTTTCAAAGTGGATGAGCAAAAAAACACAAAAGTGGTTGGTCCGTTTTTGGCAAACATACATTATGATAAGAGAAGAAAGGTAGTATGTTATTAACGTTTTAAAGAGGAAGTTCTTTATTAAAATAGATTGTCTTTAGAGAGGTGAAAATACAATGAGTTTTGCAATTTCACTAGTGGTTATTATTGTAATTGTATCGCTGTTTGGGACCGTGCTAGTTGCACGAAATGTGGAGGAGAATTACAGCAAGTCTACAAAGAGAAATGTGAAAAACTTATCAACTATTTATATTCTCCTTCTTTTTGTACTACTTGTTGGGGTAACGTGGTATGCGGTAGTGATTTAATAGTTTTGAAAGAAAAAGGTTAATATTGTATATGATGGAGGAGTATGATTTTGATAAAAAATGAACGCCACGTTTTAATTGTTTTTCCGCATCCAGATGATGAGTCATATTGCGTGGCAGGTACAATTTTAGCTTATGCGCAGCGAAATGTTCCTCTTACTTATGTTTGCTTAACGTTAGGTGAAATGGGGAGAACGATGGGGAATCCTCCTTTTGCAACACGTGAATCATTAAATGTTATAAGAGAGAAGGAACTAAAGAGCGCTACAAATATTTTAGGGATTAAAGATTTACGTATGATGGGATATCGTGATAAAACTCTTGAATTTGAAACTCCCGGAGAGTTAAGACGTGTAATACAAAAATGTGTAGAAGAAGTGAATCCCTCGTTAGTCATTTCTTTTTATCCGGGATATGCGGTTCATCCAGATTATGATGCAACAGGAGAAGCGGTAGCAGAGGCGTTAGCTAATATTCCGGAATATAAAAGGCCAACATTTTATGCGGTAGCTTTTTCGAAGAATCATGAAGCGGAAATAGGTCCTCCGCATTTTAAAAATGAAGTGAAAGAATATGTTCCCAAAAAGTTAGAGGCATTGCAAGCACATGCATCACAATTTGCGACGAAAGTAACGGAACTAAAAAGAGAGTATGAAGAAGGTGTACCGGAAACAGTAGAGTGGTTAGAAAAGGAACCATTTTGGATATATTCATTCAAAGATAAGAGTAAGTGACGTTATAGCTGAAGGTGATGAATATGTATTTTGAATATAAGAATCGGAAAATTTCTTACAATATAGAAGGATCGGGCCCTGTTATATTGTTATTACACGGTCTTGGTGGGAACGCAAACAATTGGCTATATCAAAGGCAATATTTCAAAGAGAATTGGACGGTGATTTCTCTTGATTTACCGGGGCATGGGAAATCTGAAGGGCTGGAAATTCCTTTTAAAGAATATGCAAATGTTTTGTATGAGTTATGCAGTTATTTAAAGTTACAAAAAGTAGTTATGTGTGGTCTTTCAAAAGGAGCTAGAGTCGGTATCGATTTTGCTATTCAATATCCAGGCTTTGTTTCCAGTTTAATTGTTGTAAATGCATTTCCCTATTTGGAGCCTGAAGATCGAAAAGAACGAATTGAAGTATATGATTTACTTAGCTTACACGATAATGGAAAAACATGGGCGGATACATTATTGAAGGCGATGGGAGTAGCAGATAATGAAGTAATTGTTAGGGGATTTTATCAATCTTTACAGTCTATTAATTCGGTGCATATTCAAAGATTATTTGCTGAATTAGTAGATTATGATCAAAGACCGTTTCTTTCAAATATTTCATGTCCTACTTTAATTATAAGAGGGGAAAATGATGATTTCGTTCCCGAGAAATATGTAAGAGAGTTTGAAAGACGTTTGAAAAATACAACTTTTATTGAGTTTAAAAATAGTGGACACTTACCTTATTTAGAACAGCCGACTAGCTTTAATATGACGGTAGAAAGATTTTTAAATCATGTAATTAATTAATACTATTATTAAAGTTAATACTGTTATTAGGGAATCAAGGATAGTTCGTTTTGAGAGGGGGCAACAAGGTGGAATGGAAACCAAATCGTGCAGATAAGACGCCTGTATATAAACAAATAGCGGATTATATGGAAAGGGGTATTTCTTCAGGTGAGTTTCCTTCTGACAGCAAGTTACCTTCTGAGCGTACGTTAGCGAAAGAATTACAGGTGAACCGGAGTACAATAGTAGCTGCGTATGAAGAATTAAAATCACTTGGAGTAGTAGAACGGCAAAAGGGAAGCGGAACAAGGGTCAATACAGATATATGGGGTGTCTCACATAAACGAATACCGAACTGGGGTAGGTACGTGGAGGATGGATCGTTCTTACCTAACGTACCACTCGTTCAACAAATTAGAACGGAAACACAAAAAGACGACTTAATTAATTTAGCGAGTGGTGAATTGTCACCAGAATTGATTCCGAGCGATAGATTCCGAACGATTTTGTCGGAGAAAACATTTATGGAAAACCTCGGTTATGACCATCCGCTTGGAAATGAAATGTTGAGAAAAACAATTGCAGCACATGTTCAGCAATATAAACAAATTGAAGCAGATTCGAATTCTATCCTTATTACATCTGGCGCACAACAGGCACTTAACCTTATCGTGCAATGCTTATTAAAACCAGGAGACGCGATTGCAATTGAAGATCCGTCGTATTGTTTTTCATTGCCGATGTTTAAATCTGCTGGCTTAAAAATATTCCATCTACCTGTTGATCAGCATGGAATGAATCCAGATGACTTAATTGATTTGCATAAAAAGCATCGTATTCGCATGGTATTTTTGAATCCAGATTATCAAAATCCAACGGGAACTGTGTTGTCATTAGCAAGGCGTAAAAAGGTTTTAGAGCTGTCTTCTGAATTTGGTATACCGATTGTAGAAGATGATCCGTATAGTTTAACTTCATTTAATGGAGAAGTGAATCCTACATTAAAGTCAATGGATCAAAACGGGAATGTTCTTTATATAAGTTCATTATCAAAAATTGTTGCATCAGGATTACGTATTGGCTGGGTAATTGGCCCTACGCGTGTAATAGAACGTTTAGCGGATGCAAAACAGCAAGTTGATTTTGGCCATAGTGTATTTACGCAGTGGGTGGCAAATCAATTTTTAGAATCAGAAGATTTTCATGCACATATTACAATGCTTCGTGAGCAATTGAAAGACAGAAGAGATGTGTTAATTAGAAAGCTTGAAGAAATATTAGGGGACCAGGTTGAATTTTTTGTTCCAGAGGGTGGAATACATTTATGGTGCAAAGTGCAAGGAACATTTGATGAATATCATTTATTAGGCGAATCTATACGAAATGGTGTAGCGTTTGTCCCGGGAAGTGTTTTAGGTACTAAAAATGAATATATTCGTTTTACTTTTGGGAGAGTAGATGTCGAACAAATTCAACTGGGAATTACGAGGTTTGCAGAAACGTTAAATGAGATCTCATAATAGTGATGCGTAATATTGAAATGAGGGAAAGAAATGAAGTACGTGGCGCTTTTACTGCAAGTAGGCGTGCTATATGTATTTAGCTTAGTTGGTACGTGGATTCAAGGAGTATTCCATTTATCAATGCCAGGAAGTTTAATTGGGATGTTAATGCTGTTTCTGCTCCTTTCTACTCGTATTTTACCATTAAAGTGGTTTGAGGAAGGTGCGGAAAAGTTACTCGTATTTTTACCGTTATTTCTAATTCCTTCGACAACAGGGCTGATGGAATTCGGGTCTTTTCTTTTCGGTAAGGGGAGTATTATATTCCTGTTAGTAGTTGCAAGTACGGTAGTAACTTTAATTGTTTCAGGATATATAAGTCAATTATTAGTAACATCAAAAAAATAAAATCGACAAGGTGCACGATGCAAATGGTCTTAATTATTATTACTGTAGTAATGTATGTATTGGCGACAAAGTTATATAAAAAAATTCCGTTTCCATTTACGTTACCGGTGTTAACAGTTACAGCGAGTATGATTTGCTTATTTTTAATTTTTGATATTTCTCATCATGAATATAGGGAAAATGGGGGAGATATTCTTTCCGGCTTATTAAGTCCTGCAATTGTAGCGTTAGCAATACCTTTATTTAAAGAGCGAAAAATACTTATGAAAAACTTTTTGTCGATACTTATCGGCGTAGCGGTAGGTATAGTGGCTTTAACGAGTATGAATGTAGTGATTGGCGGAATGTTAAATATAGATAAGGAACTCATATTAACAACACTGCCGCAATTAGCGACGATGCCTATCGCCATTTCATTAGCGGATCAAATTGGCGGTATTCCATCTATGACTTCTAGTTTTGTAGTTGTTGCAGGGATAACAGGTGCTATTATCGGACCAACAGTACTTAAGTTTTTCCGAATAACAAGTACGATTGGAAAAGGAGTGGGGATGGGCTGCGCATCACATATTATCGGTGTGAGTCGTCTCGTGAAGGAAGGCGAAAAAGAAGCGACAATCGGTTCGGTAACGATGATTGTAACGGGAATACTCATTAGTATATTCATACCGTATGGAACGAAATTTATATTTTAAAATGTAATGGAGATGAGAAAATGACAACATGGTTTATAGTTACTTTATTTATTTTTGGCGCTCTTAAAGTGCTAGTTTCTAGTATGCCAACTTCTGTTGTAGAATCAATTATTAGTAGATTTGAATTGCATCAAAAACTTGAAGAAGAGAATACCTCTATATCGATAGATGGAAAAAATATAGAGGGAGAAATGAAACTACAAGTTATTCATGAATTTAATGAGGCTTTATTTTTAGATAAACATTATTTCCCACCGCACGGGGAAGGAACACCGATCGTTATTAACACGAAGAAAGGGAATAAAGAGATTAGGTTTTCTCTGTATAGCCATGAGGAACATGTTGATGTAATCAAGCAATATAAGAAGAAAATCGTTGCCTACCGTTTACGTTCAAAAATTCTTCAAAATCCTGCATCATTAGCAATAACCGAAGATTATGCTTAAGAAGAGATCGATTATGGTCTCTTCATTTTTGTATGAAATGATATACTTTCCAAATAAAAGAAAAGAAAATCATATAGCCAAATAAAGAATATGTATGATTCCAATCCAAGCTATGAATAAAGAAACCGAATCTTTCAGCAACTTGTTCAAAAATGCTGGCAAAAATACCTATTGAAATAATAAGTAGAATTCTAGAAATTGTAGATAATGTTTTGGAAATTTGTATAAAAACAGCTGTTAAAATCGGTAGTACAAACAAAGTAAAGCCAATGTTAACTGAAAATATGGATGAGAATGGTCTAACCGGAAAGGAATATATTTGTTTCGCAACAAAGAAAGCATCTAAGCAAGTTCCGATAATAGAAGAGAGTAAGATTGTAACTGCTAATGCTAGAAAATCATTCTTCTTCTCGAAGGAGGACGTTTTTCTTTGCAAGAATTGCCAACTCAATTTTTTCCAGTGTTTTACAGTAGTCTTCTGTAATTTGTCCATTTATATTTTCCTCCTTATCTACTAAGTAATTTACAACTTGCCAGTCCGTAAACCAATCTTCATTGTCAACTTCTTCATGTTTCATATCTCGCCATGCATAGATGAGTGCAGGACTGTATATACGATAAGCGCCACTACGCAACTGGCATTTCTTTATTCGACGCTTATAAAACTCACGGGAAAAAGATTCATTGACACTTGAAAATAAATGAGGCCAGTAATCTTTCCTTGATCCTGTATGCGGATGGTGCTGGGCCCAGCTTATTATTTGAGATAAAACATGTGTGTCTCGAAATAATAATGAATACAACCTTTTTCCAATTAAGATTCGTTCGTGTAAGGAAGTGAAATGTTTCATTGTATCACCAAATAGTAATACTTTGAGTTTCTTATCATTTTCGTAGAATGGGAAAAGGATATGATTAAACTGAAAGAAATCAAAGAGTTTAAATCCAATACTATTAAGTACAGTCTTTTTAAATTGTATATTTTGAATTACTCTTTTTTCTAAGTAGTGTTGTTCATTAATAATAGTTGCAATGGCTAATGTTTTTTTGTTACCTGTTTTCCAAAAATCGTTCCACATCGTTTCCATAAATGTAGAAACATTTAGGTGAGGGAGAAGGTGAAATAGCTTTTGTGCTCTTTTCACACTTTGTTCATAAAGCAGAAATTGAGGATATACATCTTGGAAAATAAGCCAATTCCCTCTTTCTAAAAAAGAAAAAAATGTGATTTGATCTTTCTCTGATAAAATTTTCGTATATAAATCGCCCTTTAAATCAGTCATATTCCAACCGCCGTTACGTGATACCATATGCCCAAGTAGTGCCCAATGTATTTCTGGATATTGAGTGTAAAATTGGTAGTATGCGCGTGTTCTTGTCACATTATTTTTATTTAGCTGTTCTGTTTGTATTTTTATGTTGTTGATGATGAGTTGCTCTTCTTTCGTTAATTTATACATCGAGCCAGAATGTATGAGTTTGCTTTTTTGTTTTAATTCATTTTTTACATCAAATAGGGAGAGAGGCAGTGCTTTGGAAGGTCCGTTATATGTATGATTTGAATTGCTTCGGTACATTCCGTTACCTCCATTTTTCATAAATTTAAACATGATTATTGGCTATGAATCGTTCTATTTATTTTATTACGAGTATAAGAAATAAATGAGCGGTGTTTTTTACAAGGGTTTAGTTATCATGCAAAAAGTATAAAAAATCTTACTGTTGTGAGGTGAAATAAAAAACAGAAACTATTTTTAATAGTTTCTGTTTTTTTATTTTGTCAATTAAATGTAACAAACGACAATTATGATTTAAATCAATTGAAAATAATTCAATAAATTTTATAAATACAATTTTAATTGAAATGTGTGGTAGGAGGAAAAGAAATGCTAAATAAAATAATTTTAATTACTGGTGGTACAGGTTCGTGGGGACAGGAACTTATAAAACAATTATTAGAAAAATCACCGAAAGAAATTAGAGTTTTTTCAAGAAATGAAACGGTTCAGTTTGAAATGCAGCAACAGTTTATAAATGATGATAGATTAAAATTTATTATTGGAGATATTCGTGATAAAGAACAACTAGTCTATGCATGCCAAGGTGTCCATTATGTATTCCATCTTGCAGCTTTAAAACATGTTCCAGTATGTGAGTATTATCCTTATGAAGCTATAAAAACAAATATACATGGTACACAAAATGTAATTGAAGCATCTATACAGATGCAAGTTGAGAAAGTTATATATGTTTCAACGGATAAAGCAGCCGATCCATCAAATACGTATGGGATGACAAAAGCAATTGGTGAGAAGTTAATGGTGCATGCGAATATGCAAACGAAGAAAACAAAATTCATTTGTGTTCGTGGTGGAAATGTTTTGGGGACGAGCGGAAGTGTGGTACCACTCTTTAAAAAACAAATTAAAAAATCTTTACAAGTAGGGATTACCGATGCAAGTATGACTAGATTTTTCTTAACGATTGAAGATGCTGTTGGATTGTTATTTAAAGCCGTATATCAAGGTAGAGGTGGGGAAATCTTTGTTATGAAAATGCCGGCATGTAAAATAACAGATTTAGCAGAAGTGTTAATTGAAGATTCGAAAAAGGAAAACGTGAAGGTAAAAGAAGTAGGGATAAGACCGGGTGAAAAATTAAGTGAAATGCTTTTATCTGAGGTAGAGAGTAAAACAAGTATAAGTTTTGATCAAAATTATTTTGTGGTACTACCGACTATTCCTATAGAAGGACTGCAAGAATATTATGCTAGCTATCCGCTTGTGGATGTGAAGAGTTTTAGTTCTCAACAAGACTTACTTACAAAACACGAGGTGAAACAAATGTTATTAAAAGGAGGGTTTTTACGATGAAAAAAAATGCGAGTCTTTTAATAACAGGTGCAAATGGTTTCACAGGACGCCATGCTTGCCAATATTTTTTAGAGCAGGGCTTTCATGTAATTCCTATGTTTCAAAATCGTGCACATAGAGAAATAATTGGGAATGGTATTACTTGTAATTTAACTAATAAGAGCGAAGTAATGAAGGTAATGAAACAAATAAAGCCAGATTATGTATTGCATTTAGCAGGAAAGAATTCGGTCATAGAGTCTTGGACAGCTGCTCTTGAATATGTAGAGGTTAATGTAATAGGGACGTTATATTTATTAGAAGCAATTAAGCAAGAAGTACCTCACTGTAGAACATTGGTTATAGGATCTGCTTTGCAAGCAGATAGTATGAGCAATATAAAAATTTCAAATCCATATAGTTTAAGTAAAACGATGCAAGTCATTATTGCAGAGGCGTGGAGTGAATTAACGAATTCAAATATTATCATTGCAAAGCCCTCGAATTTAATTGGTCCAGGAGTATCGAATGGTATTTGTTCTATTCTTGCAAAAAAAATGATAACTATAGAGTCGAATAAAAGTGAAGCAATTATTGAAGTAAACAGTTTGAAAGATAGTAGGGATTTTCTAGATGTACGTGATGCGGTTAAAGCGTATCATGTGTTATTGCGCGATGGAATAAATGGAAAACAATATAATATTGGATCAGGGATAAAACGGTCTTTATTAGATGTAATAGAACAATACAAAGAATTAACACAGCTGAGTTTTTCCATAAAAGAAGCAGAGCATAGTGGAAGCGAATCAAATGAGAGTTTAGTAATAGAGGATATAAAAAGGTTAGGTTGGGTCCCAGAAATTCAATTCCATCAATCATTAAAAGATGTACTCGAGTATGCGAAGTGTAGTGAAATCTGCATTCAATGAAAAATGAAAAGGGTGTAAGAAATATATGAATGGCTATAAAACAATAGATAATCAAAATACGCTATTTCTTTTAATTGTTGATACGCTGGACTGGAAAGATGAGGAAGAGCATGTTTTGTGTATCTATGAGGCGATAAATAAATGTCAAGCCTATGTGGAAGGTAAAAAGGGTGATAGGAAAAATCCAGTAATAGGTACAGGAACTAGGCCTGTAATTCAAGTCTTTGCTCAGTATGAATGTAGTGAGTATGGAAATGATTTTTATGATCTTATTAAAGATTTTTTGCAAGATATAGGGTTTGAGCTAAATGTTTATATAAATAATAGTAAGTTTACTTACATTTAATAGATTAGTATAAAACAAGATTTTTAATGATAAAGGTGGATATAAATTATGAATAAAAAGATTCTCTTTACTGGGGGCGGTACAGCCGGACACGTAATGATTAATATGGTATTGATTCCTAAATTTATGGAAAAAGGATGGGGAATTGAGTATATTGGATCTCAAAATGGAATTGAAAAACTATTAGTTCAAAATGTGAAATACAACAGTATTTCAACGGGGAAGCTTAGGAGATATTGGGATTGGGAGAACTTTAAAGATCCTTTTAAAATAATAAAAGGTTGCATACAAAGTTATAAATTGATGAAACGAATAAAACCAGATGTTGTTTTTTCGGCAGGAGGATTTGTGTCCGTTCCTGTAGTAATAGGAGCGTGGATGAATAAAGTACCTGTAATAATACGTGAACCAGATAGTACGTTAGGATTAGCAAATAAAATAGCATTACCTTTTACTACAAAACTATGCACAACATTTCCTCAGACAGGAGAAAATGTAAGTAATGAGAAGAAGGTTTATGTAGGACCAATTGTAAGGGAAGAAATTGAGAGGGGCAATGTATTGCGGGGAAGAAGCTATTGTAAATTTCAGCAAGATAAACCAGTATTGTTAATTATGGGTGGGAGTCAAGGTGCTCAATGGATAAATGATATGGTAAGGGGAAGTTTGGAAAAATTACTATTAAATTTTAATATTGTTCATATGTGCGGTAAAGGGAAGGTGGATTCATCTATTGGTATGGAAGGTTATATGCAATTTGAGTATATAGGGGACGAGTTGCCGCATATACTAAATATGGCGAGTGTTGTAGTTTCTAGAGCAGGTTCTACTGCTATTTCTGAATTGCTATTTTTGAAGAAACCGATGTTGCTTATCCCGTTAACTAACAGTTCTAGTAGGGGAGATCAAGTTTTAAATGCTGAATATTTTTCTCGGCAAGGATATGCGGAAGTTATAATCCAGGACAGAATAAGTACGAATGTATTCATACATGCAGTAAATAAGTTGTATACAAATAAGGAGAGATATATTCAAAACATGAATGGATATAAGAAAACAAATGATGAGGGGATTCATCAATTAATAGATATAATAAATGAAGTGGTGAAGGAATAGAAATTTAAATAAAAAAACAAAAGGAAAGAAGATATCTTCTTTCCTTTTTACTATAGTTGTTCAAATTCATTATTACTTATCCATATTAGCAATATACTATAGGTGAATACCGATTTCTAATAGCTTAGTAAATGCATGAGTATGGATAGGTTTACTATAATAGTAACCTTGAATAAACTGACATTTATTTTTTTGAAGGAAATTCACATGTTCTTTCGTTTCTACACCTTCTGCAATGACAGACATTTCTAATGTATGTGCTAATGTGATAATCGTTTTAATAATTTCCATTCCGTCTTCACACGTTTCAGACATTGTAATAAATTCTCTTGGGATTTTTAACGTATCTATTGGATATAAAGGTAAATACGCTAGTGAAGAATAACCTGTACCAAAGTCGTCGATTGAAATGTGAACTCCTAAACCCTTTAGTGTGCGGAGCTTTATCAATGTTTCTCGCTCATCCATCATTGCAATGCGCTCTGTTAATTCAAGGTCGAGAGAACTTGCCGGTAAGCCTGTAGTTGCTAATGTAGAAGAAATAGACTTTACAAAATCTTCTTGTTCAAATTCTTTAGCAGATAAGTTTACACCAATTTTTAAATGAGAATATCCGAGTGTGTGCCAACGTTTCATTTGCTCACAAGCCTGCTGCAATGTCCATTTTCCTATTGGAATAATTTGTAGTGTTTCTTCAGCAATCGGAATAAATTCATATGGAGAAATAACGCCTAATTCAGGATGATTCCACCTGATTAGAGCTTCTGCACCGATAATTTTATTAGATTCACTATCAACTTGAGGTTGATACAAAAGGAACAATTCTTCATTTTGTATTGCGTTTGGTAAATCTTTTTCTAATCGTAATCGTCTTTCAATTTTTTTAGCGATTACATCGTCATAAATAGAGACAGAGTTAAGCTCTTTTGCCTTTGCATCATACATTGCAACATTAGCGTTTTTCAAAAGTGTAGCGGTATCGATTCCGGAATGTGGATAAATAGCGATGCCGATACTAAGTGATAAAGTTAATGTATGCTCATGTATGACAAACGGTTTTTCCATGCATTCAAATAACTGGTTGCATAAATCGAATAAGGAATCTTCGTCAGTATAGTTTTCAATTAAGATTGTAAATTCATCGCCACCGATTCTTGACAGATGAGTATGTGATGGAAGACATGATTGGAATCGCTTCGCTACTTCTTCTAATATGTGATCTCCTGCCGAATGTCCAAGTGTATCGTTAATTGCTTTAAAGCGATCTAAATCTAAGTATAATAATGCGAACTCACTGTCTGTTGTTTTAGCATTTTTTATAACTCTTTTTAATTTCTTATGGAAAAAGGCACGGTTCCCAATTTTCGTTACCGTATCATGGAATGCTAAATACTTTATTTCTTCTTGTTGCTTTTTTAGTGCGGTAATATCTTTTACCATAATATAGCTTCCTGAAATTTGTCCGTCTATTATAATAGGGACGATGGTAACGTATAAAAAATAAGTAAAACCATCTTTATATTTAGAACTTAGTTGTAAGTATGCCGATTCTTGTTGTTTCACCTTTTCTAATGCAGATGTTAGTTTATGTTTGTCTTCATCTAAAATAATCGAAAAACAAGTTTCACCGAGTAACTCATCTGTTGGTGCTCCAAGTAGCATACTTCCGGCTTGATTTACATTTAAGAATACGCCATGTAAATCAATTGTAAAAATAGGATCAGGATGATATTCATATAACGATTTAAACTTTTGTTGTTTTTGAGATAGAGCCTCTGATTTATGAACTAAATCAGAAGTCCGTAAAGTCACTTTTTCTTCTAGTTGCGCATTGAATGCCTGTAAACGTTTTGTTAGGGAATTGTTTTGCATACGTACAATAGAATGACGAATGAGTACGAAAATAAAAGTAATACAATTTCCTGTAATGAGAGTTGAGGATGATGTTTGTTCTTTTAATGTAAACCCGATTAGTATTGCAACAGCAAGATAGGGAAATACAACTAAAGCCTTTTTTCCTATTATAGGGTTAACAATGAAATAATTTTTATGGCTATTACGATCTGCTGAAATAGATCCAGCTATTGCAATAAATAATATAGGTATTCTATATAAAAGACGTAATAATGTTATCGTTTCAGTTGCTAAATGGTTATTTAAGTAAAAATAAATATAGTTAAAAGTTGCAGAACTTATTAATACAAAAATAAAGATATAAATCTTCCGTTTAGAATTAAAAATTGTCGGACGGAAAAAGAGACTAACGCCTAGTAGAAGAAATAATAAATCTGCAATTGGATATAGAAATGAAAGGAAAACATCTCCTAGTGAAAGAGAGAATATATTTAAATTTGGTTGATTAAATAAATACCACTCTAATGTGAATATGGAAGTAAGTACTATACATATATCACAAATAAAGAACGCTTTTTCCCATTTATCGCATTCTTTTAAAATTTTATAACTGAAAGCGATAAGACAAAAGAGTAGAAAAAACATGTAAAATACATCAGAAATAGTAAAACGATGTATTGGAATTTCGAAGAAGCTATCTTGATATGTATATACTATTTTTCCTAATAAAAAACTCCCAATTGCTATTGTGATACATACCCAAAATGGATTTGAACTGACTTTTTTAGAATATATAGAATAAATTAGTGATACAAATGTAATGGCTTCAACGATAAGTGAAGCGAAGCGTACATCCGAATTTGAAAAATGAGTAGGGAACAGGTAAAAAAATATAAAATAGATTGAATAGCATATTAATGTTCCGATTAATATACATAGTTGTAAATTTTTATTTAATTTCAATAAAATCACCTTCTTTAATTATGCACTATATTCGTAATATCTATACGTAATAATATTATTTAAGAATTGTATCAGATTTCCTTGTAAAAATCTTGTTTATAAGGAAAGTATTGAAGAGTTTAATACTTCTTAAAATTGAAAAATATCGAGTTTGATAATATGTACTTCATCAAGATTTTAAATGGAAATTGTATATTTAGTCATCCTTTGAATTGTAAAGGTTTTTTAGTGATTTGTAAGAGGAGATGCACAATTGCATATAAAATGATGAGAATCCTCTTTCTAGCTGATCTTTGGATTGTTATAGGCTATTTTAAGTAAGGTTTTCATTTTTAATCTGAAAAGTAACATTTGTAAAAATGTTACAAAAGGATATAAAATAAGAACGTGTATTCTTACAGAGTGGATAGTATTTTCACTAAATAGGGAGGACTTTTTATGTTATGGCGAATTAAAGATGCGGAAATATACTATGAAATTGTTGGAGAGGGGAAACCGGTCTTTATTATACATGGCTGTGCTCCGGATCATAGGTTAATGATGAAATGTATGGAATCAGTATTTCAAAAATATGAAGGTTATCAACGAATATATATTGATTTACCTGGAATGGGAAAGTCGAACGCTCCAGATTGGATAAATAGTTCAGATCATATATTAGAAGTGTTAACTATATTTATTGAAGAAATCATTCCAAAGAAAGATTTTTTACTAGTAGGAGAGTCTTTCGGCGGATATTTAGCTAGAGGGATACTTTCAAAAATGTTTGAGAGAGTCAATGGATTATTATTAATATGTCCTGTGGTTGTTGCGCTGACAAAAGAAAGACGTTTACCGGATAAACAGATAATTGTACAAGATAAGGAGTTTTTAAATACGTTAACTTCTACCGAAAGAAATGAATTTAGCGAGTTAGCAGTGGTAGCAAATAAAAATACATATAAGCGATTTAAAGAAGAAATTAAGCCGGGGTTAGATGTTGCTAATTATGAATTTATTGAAAGATTGCAAAAAAATTATTCTCTTACTATGGAGTTTCACCGAAAGAAATATGAGAAACCCGTTCTTTTATTAGCAGGAAGACAAGATATATCGGTAGGTTATCGAGATATTATAGAAATTATTGAAGATTATCCAAGAGCAACATTAGCGGTGCTTGATATGGCGGGACATAATTTGCAAATTGAACAGCCTGAACTATTCGAGAGTTTAGTAGGAGAATGGATTACACGAACAAAACAACAAGATTTATAAAAAACGAATGAATATTTTCAAGGAGGAAGTATGAATACATATATCTATATGGTTAGGCACGGTGAATCATCAAAATTAGAAGGGAGTGAAAGAACACGTGGTTTAACTGAAAAGGGAAGTTTAGACGCTCATAGAGTAACAGACATATTAAAAACAGAGGGAATCGATACTTTCATTTCAAGTCCATATAAGAGGGCTGTGTTAACGATAGAAAAAACAGCCAATTTCTATGAAAAAGAAATATTAATATATGAAAACCTTAAAGAGTGTATGTTTTCCAGTGGGGATCAAGTTATATCAGATAAAGAGGTGTATCCGCTTGTAAAGAAGATGTTCTCTAATCCTGACTTTACACTCATGGAAGGAGAGTCATATAAGGATTGTCAGAGACGGGTAGTGAAAGTGTTAAAGGAAATATTAATGGATTTTCAAGGACAAAAAATTGTAATTGGCACACATGGGCTTGTAATGACACTCATGATGAATTATTTTGATAAGCAATACGGGTTTGAATTTCTAATACATACATCAAAGCCTGACATATATAAGCTGGAATTTAATGCTGAACAATTATTGAATGTAAAAAAATTATGGATAGGAGAATGAAACTGAATATATGGAGTGTGTTTAATTTTTACTTATAAAACACACTCTTTTTTATAGAATGCATTTTTATCAACTATTTTTAGAATGTTAAATTAATAAGTAATTATTCAATTTCTGAATAATATAAATGGAAGTTGGTTTAAGGAAACAATTTTAAGTTTGACGAAACTCCAAACGTTGGATTTATATTCAAACAGAGAAAAAGATGTAGAATTTTGTCTTACGGTCCCCGTTTACTTTTCATTTCATTACATATAGGCTTTGTGGTGTAAAGGGGAACATCATCTTTACACAAAATTTATAAGGAGGACATTGTGATGAAAAAGATTAAAAAGTTTGCGGGAGTTGCTTTAGCGGGGACGATTGGATTAAGTGGACTACTGTTTTTAGAACAAAGTGTAAGCGCTGCGGAAACAAAGCAGGTGAAAGAAGGAAATTTCAATGCGATTGATGTAACGATGAATCAAAGTGAATTTTATGTATTGAGTGGTAGAAGTATTGATATTCTTTCTGGAGATAAAGAAGCAATTCAGTTAAATAAATACACAATTCGTTTTAGTAAACCAGGGAAGTATGTAATTAAAGTAAATGGCTGTATTTATGACGATGTATATACTTTTATTGTGAATGAGTAGTATATATTCTGAAATTGTGAGATGAAAAAAGAAACACCCTATTTGCGGTGAGAATCGTAAATAGGGTGAATTTATTTGTATTAAGCTGTACTTTAAATATGTTCACTAACTTTCTCTTTGTTATGTAAAGTATGTAAGAGTGTTTGAAACATCTTAAATGATTGCTGAAAGATTGGACTTTGAATAAAGGTGTACAGAAAAGTTACGATGAAAACAGGACCTCCTAGCATAAATCCAATAACTAGTACAACACATTCTACTATAATTCTAGCACGGCTAATAGACAGTCCTGTTTTGTCGGAAATAGTAAGCATGAATCCATCGCGAGGGCCAGCACCAATCCCAGCCGCAACATACATCCCTCCCCCAATACCTGTAATTGCAATACCAGCAAATAAAATGAGTAAGTTTATCCATAAATAATCACTAGCGTTTGGAAGGATATTTGATTGTAAGAAAAAGTCCATAATGGGACCGATAAGTAGTGCATTTAAAAATGTGCCCACATTTATATATTTTCGATCTACTAGTAAAGAAATGAGAACGAGACATAATCCACATATGACACTCCACGTACCAATGGTCCACCCAAACCTTTGGTAGAGAGCCATATTTAAAACTTCCCAAGGGTGTAAACCGAGAAATTTAACTTTGACTGCAAGGGCGTTTCCAAGGCCGAAAAAAATTAATCCTAAGAAAAAAAGAAAATAGCGAAAGAGAGTTAGCCTCATCTTTAAAACCTCCTATATTGTATAATTATGTATATTACATGTAAGAGTTTTGATGTACAAATATTACGACTTTTTAGCTGCTATTTAAAATTGCTAAAATACAAATGAAATATATATTCGCAGTCGAAAAAGTTAAAATATTTCGTTTTAAGGATTATAATAGAACGAGAAACATAAAAGGGAGTGAATGAGTTTGAAACAAGAACTTATTGAAAGATTTACGAGATATGTAAAGATTGATACACAATCAAATGAAGAAAGTCATACAGTACCAACAACATCTGGACAAATTGAGTTTGGGAAGTTATTAGTGGAAGAGTTAAAAGAGATTGGCTTAACAGAAGTAACAATGGATGATAATGGGTATGTAATGGCAACACTTCCTGCTAATACGGATAAGGATGTTCCAGTAATCGGCTTTTTAGCACATTTAGATACGGCAACAGACTTTACAGGGAAAAACGTAAAACCACAAATTCATGAAAATTTTGATGGCAATGCAATTACGTTAAATGAAGAGCTAAATGTTGTGTTAACGCCAGAACAGTTTCCGGAATTACCATCATATAAAGGACACACGATTATTACAACGGATGGTACGACACTTCTAGGAGCAGATGATAAAGCTGGTCTGACTGAAATTATGGTTGCAATGAACTATTTAATACATAATCCGCAAATTAAACATGGGAAAATAAGAGTAGCATTTACTCCGGATGAAGAAATTGGTCGTGGGCCAGCGCATTTTGATGTAGAAGCATTTGGTGCATCATGTGCTTATACGATGGATGGAGGTCCATTAGGTGGTTTAGAGTATGAAAGCTTTAATGCTGCAGGTGCTAAGTTAACGTTTAACGGAACGAATACACATCCTGGAACAGCGAAAAATAAAATGCGTAACGCAACTAAACTTGCTATGGAGTTTAATGGGCACTTACCAGTAGAAGAGGCACCAGAATATACAGAAGGCTATGAAGGATTCTATCATTTACTTTCATTAAATGGTGATGTTGAGCAAAGTAAAGCGTATTATATTATTCGAGATTTTGATCGTGAAAATTTTGAGGTGCGTAAACATAACGTTGAAAATATTGTGAAGCAAATGCAAGAGAAGTATGGACAAAATGCAGTCGTTTTAGAAATGAATGATCAATACTATAACATGCTCGAAAAAATCGAACCAGTGAGAGAAATTGTTGATATTGCATATGAAGCGATGAAAAGTTTAAATATCGAACCAAACATTCACCCGATTCGTGGTGGAACAGATGGATCACAATTATCGTATATGGGATTACCAACGCCGAATATTTTCACAGGTGGTGAAAACTATCACGGTAAATTTGAATATGTTTCGGTGGATACGATGGAAAAAGCTGTTCAGGTTATTGTGGAAATCGCAAGACGATTCGAAGAACAAGCTTAAAAAAACCAAGTAGTGCGGATGCGCTACTTGGTTTTTTAGTATAATACTCGCCACAAATAAAAAGTTGCGTAAGACTCCCAGTTGGTCCAATTTGCCGCAAAATCTTTTATTTCCTGTTTAGTCGGTTTACTTTCAGAACCTGTTATATATTTAATTGCATTGTGCAAGCCAACATCGTCAATGGGAAAAGCGGAAGGAAATCGTAAACAGCGCATTAAAACATAGTTGGCAGTCCACGGTCCTATACCATGTATAGCAGTTAATTGTTTTTCAGCTTGTTGCACATCTTGTATTTGCAGTAAAGATTCTTTTGATAATTTTCCTTCTGTAATAAGCTTTGCAATACCGATTACATATTCGCATTTTCTAGTCGTCATTTTTAAGTTTTTGAGATCCTCTACATGTAAATTGGCAATCGTTTCAGGAGAAGGGAATATCCAATGTTTTCTATCGTTCCATTCTACATAATTTCCAAAGTGTTCGACTAATCTTCTTTTTAGTGTATAAGCATATGTGAGATTAATTTGCTGACCGATAATTCCCCAGGAAAGTGCTTCAAATAAGTCTGGAATACCTAAAGTACGAAGCCCATAATATTGTTCAATTGGTCCTTGAAGGAGTACATCATGTTTAGCTAATGTATAAAAGGGAGCTAAATCAGTAGTTAAATCAAACCACTCTTTTACATAGTGAGCTACAGCTTCGCATATCGATTCTTCAGATGTATATGATTCTTCTAAAAAACGTATTTGAATATTATCATCCGAGTTCATACTAATTTCAACTAAAGGATGTACATCCTGAACAGGGATAACTTTATAAATTTTGTTATCTTCAATGTGGAACATACATTCATTGTTAGAACGTGATAGATAGCGTAAATTTTCTTGGAAACTAAATTCTGTTGGAACTGCTAAAGTTAATGTGCTAGTATATTTTGCTGTCATATGCATTTTACCTGAGACTTTTCTAATGTAAGCAACACTTTCTTCATTTCTAATCCACCCCTAAAACCGGTTAGTTTACCATTCTTTCCAATAACACGATGGCAAGGAATTGTAATGAGAAGAGGGTTGGCAGCAATAGCAGTAGCAACGGCACGCACAGCAGTAGGTTTTTGCATTCTTTCGGCAATTTCTGAATAAGAGTATGTCTTTCCATAAGGAATTTCACGTACCGTATTCCAAACAGATAATTGAAAATCAGTTCCGTAAGCATCGATAGGGAATGTAAAAGTTTCACGTTTACTTTCTAAATACTCGATAACTTCTTTCATATATGATTGTAGGTAATCTGGATTACATGCCAATATATGTTGTGGCAATTTCTTTCTAGCCCATATATTTAGTTCTTCAAATTTTTCATCTTGTGATCCAATGAAGCATAGTCCATTTTCAGTTGCAGCAATATGAAAATGCCAATTTTCATGTGTAAGTAGCGTCCAATATATAAATTTATTTTTGGAGGAATTTATTATTTTATCCTTCTTTCATTTCGTTCTTTTTTCGATATTCAGTAGGAGTAAGTCCGGTTTTCTTTTTAAATAAAGTTGCGAAATACTCTGGGTTTTCTATCCCGACAGCAGTACTAATTTCTTTAATGGATTGATTTGTGTGTAAAAGGTGTTCTGCCGCTTTAACAATCCTAAACTGCTGTATATATTCTATTGGACTTATTCCTGTTACTTTTTTGAAAGTGCGTTGCAAATGAAATGGGCTACCATGACATATTTCAGCAAGTATGTCGAGAGTTAATAATTCGTCAAAGTGCTTTTTGATATAATCTTTAATTTGTTCTACCCACTCTTCATTAGGTAAAGTGAGCCCATTTGGTTTACAACGTTTGCAAGGGCGAAATTTTTCACTTAATGCTTGCTCTGCATGATGAAAAATTCGTACATTGTTTCTATTCGGTATTCTTGATTTGCATGACGGTCGGCAAAAGATTCCGGTTGATTTCACAGCATAAAAGAATTTACTATCATAGGAAGGGTCATTATGAATAATTGCTTGCCAATGCTCATTTGTTAACGTAATCCCTTCATTGTGCAAAGAACATCACCTCTGAAATTAGTATAACCTGAATAAAGTGCGTATGTATGTATTCACAAATGTAAGAGCAAGATTACAAAGGTGAAAATATGATTGTTTTTCTATTTTGTGATAGCATGAAATTTGAAAGTGAACATCAAGAGGAGGACTATAGGTGAAGTTAATTTCGTGGAATGTAAATGGTTTGCGAGCAGTTATCGCAAAAGGTGGATTTTTAGAATATCTTGAGGAATCAAATGCTGATATATTTTGTTTACAAGAGATTAAATTACAAGATGGGCAAATTGATTTAAATCCAGAGGGATATTATACATACTGGAATTATGCTGTGAAAAAAGGCTATTCAGGAACAGCTATTTTCACGAAAAAAGAACCGCTATCTGTAACATACGGTTTAGGAATTGAAGAGCATGATCAAGAAGGACGAGTTATTACTTTAGAATTCGAAGATTTTTACATGATAACGTTATATACACCAAACTCAAAACGAGGATTAGAACGATTAGATTACAGAATGAAATGGGAAGATGATTTCAGAGCTTATATTAAGCAATTAGATGAAAAAAAGCCCGTTGTTTTTTGCGGTGATTTAAACGTTGCTCATAAAGAAATCGATTTAAAAAATCCAAAAAGTAATCGTAAAAACCCTGGATTCTCTGATGAGGAACGAGAGAAATTCACATGTATTTTAGAAGAAGGATTTATTGATACGTATCGTTATCTGTATCCTGATCAGGAAGGTGCATATTCGTGGTGGTCGTATCGTATGGGAGCGAGAGCAAAAAATATTGGATGGCGTTTAGATTATTTTGTTGTTTCCGAAAGAATGAAAGACAAAATAACAGAGGCGAAAATTAATAGTGAAGTAATGGGATCAGACCATTGCCCAGTTGAATTACATATAAATTTCTAAAAAAAGAAGTATCTTCCTAAGATTAGGTGGATACTTCTTTTTTATTCAGTTTGTTAAAATTTTTCAAATCTTTCTTGAAATAATTGCATATTAAATATATACTTAGTAACGATAATCATTATCAATGAAAAGTGTTATCAATAGATGAAGTGTAAAAGAATTATAGTTTAGGGGAAGTGAACGAGAATGAGTTCTGGATAGAATTATTAATCTAATGAAATATATATGTGAGATAAGTTACATATAGTTAAATTTTATTGAGAATATAGTTTGAAAATTCGAGAGGAGTTATATAAAGATGAACAAGAAGTTATTTACTTTAGGGATGGTTACAGTTTTAAGTGTAGGACTAGCAGCATGCAATAGTACGGATAAAACTTCAGGAGAACAAAAGCAACAGACAAAAGCTATGGAAACGAAAAAAGACGAAAAAAGAAAAATTACATATTTAGGTAAAGAATATACAGTACCAGCAAAAGTAGATAAAATTGCGACAGCTAGTTTAGAGTCAATGGAAGATGCAGCGGTACTTGGTATTAAGCCGGTAGGTGCCATTACTGTTGGTGGTAAATTACCGAAGTATCTTGAGAAAGATTTAGAGGGTGCGAAATCTGTTGGCGAGAAAATGCAACCAAATTTTGAAACATTACTACAATTAAAGCCAGACGTTATTACATCAAGTACAAAATTCCCAGCAGAAACAGCTGAAAAGTTTACGAAAGTAGCGCCTACATTCCCGGTATCACACGTTTCAACAAATTGGGAAGATAACTTAAAGTTAATGGGAGAATTAACTGGTAAAAAAGATAAAGCAGAAAAAATTATTAAAGATTACAATTCAGACGCTGAAAAGGCAAAAGTAAAACTAGGAGATAAGTTAAAAGACAAAAAAGTACTTGTCATTAGACTAAGAGCAAACGAATTATTCCTATATCCAGAAGGAGTATACTTCAACCCTGTCATTTATAAAGATCTTGGATTAACTGCTCCAGAACAATTGAAAACTGTAAAAGCACAAGAGAAAATTTCATTTGAAAAACTTGCTGAACTTAACCCAGATTATATTTTCTTACAATATGAGACAACTGAAAATAAAAACCCGAAAGTGCTAGAAGAAATTGAAAGTAATCCAATTTGGCAAAGTATGAATGCTGCGAAGGAAAAGAAAGTGTTTGTAAACGTTGTAGACCCAATGGCACAAGGTGGTACTGCTTGGAGTAAAACAGCATTCTTAAAAGAAGCAGTGAAAAATTTATCTAAATAATACAATAAGTAAGGTGCGTTGAATGATATGCAGAAAACAAATGCAGTACCAGTGACTATATTATGTATAGCACCCATACTCATCTTATTTACAGTTATACTTTCTATTTTGTATGGGGCGAAGAGTATTGATGCTGAAATAGTGTGGAACGCATTATTTCATTTTGATTCAAGCGATGTAAATCATAATATTATTATTACTTCACGTTTACCAAGGGTAGTTGCAGCTCTTTTAGTTGGAGCATTTCTAGCCATATCAGGAGCACTTATGCAGGGGATGACAAGAAACTATCTTGCATCCCCTTCTATTATGGGTGTGACGGATGGGGCAGCCTTTGTTATTACACTTTGTATGATTTTTCTTCCGGGAATGTCATCAATTGGTATGGTTTTATGTTCAATGATTGGTTCTGCACTAGGAGCCGGTATCGTATTTGGTTTTGGTTCGCTCCTTCAAAATGGCTTATCACCAGTTAGGTTAGCGATTATCGGAACAGTTATTGGAACATTTTTAAGTAGTGTATCGGCCGCGATGGCATCATATTTCCAAATCTCTCAAAATGTTAGTTTTTGGTTTAATGCAAAGTTAGACCAAGTGGACCCTAATATCATTAAAATCACGATACCGTTTGGGATAATTGGAATAATTTTAGCATTGTTAATATCAAAATCTATTACCATTCTTTCTTTAGGAGAAGAAGTTTCTATTAACCTAGGGCAGCGTACAAAACTAGTTAAAGCGATGGCAATTTTATCAGTTATCTTTTTAACAGGAACAGCAGTTGCTTTAGTAGGAAAAGTTGGTTTTGTAGGTTTAATTATTCCGCACATTACTCGCTTTATAATTGGGGTAGATTATAAGTGGATTTTGCCATGTGCAGGCGTTATTGGTGGAGTTTTCTTAGCGTTATGTGATGTTTTAAGTAGATTTGTAAACTATCCATTTGAAACACCTATTGGGGTCGTTACCTCCTTAATTGGAATTCCTTTCTTCCTTTATTTAATTCGTACAAGAGGAGGAGAGAGACATGCTTAAAAGTTCAAGTCAACGTTTTGGAATGACGATGGGGATTATTATATTTTTAATACTATGTGCTATTTATATTAGTTTAACGAATGGTACGTTTGATATTACAATTACAGATGTATTTAAAACACTCTTTAGAATAGATCCAGTACCAGACCATGATTTAGTTATTTTTGAGTTTCGTCTTCCTCGTATCGTAATTGCTGGATTAGTAGGATTAGGTCTAGGTGTTGCAGGTGCTGTAATTCAAGGGATTACGAGAAACGGCCTGGCAGACCCGGGAATTTTAGGAGTAAATGCCGGAGCAGGAACAGCAATCGTCATTTTTATGTTTTTCTTTCAAGGGCAATTAAAGAGCACAGACTGGGTTTCTATTATGATGATGCCGATGTTTGGTTTAGTTGGCGGGTTAGGAGCTGCTATCATTATTTATCTGTTTTCGTGGAAAAACGGTAAGTTAGATTCGCAGCGTCTTTTATTAACAGGGATTGCGATTGGATCAGGATTTGGAGCATTTTCCATGTATTTATCACTCAAAATGAAGTCAACTGATTTCGAGATGGCTGCAGTTTGGGTGTCAGGAAGTATATATAGTGCAAACTGGAAGTATATTATTGCTATGTTGCCGTGGCTTATCATATTAATTCCGCTTATACAAAAGAAAGCTTATTTATTAGATTTATTTCAATTGGAAGAAACGAGTATTACAAGTTTAGGTGTTTCAGTAGAAAGAGAGAAATCTATTTTACTATTAAGTAGTATCGGACTTGTAAGTGCATGTGTTGCAGTTTCAGGAAGTATTGGTTTCATTGGTTTAATGGCACCGCATATAGCGAAAAGGCTTGTTGGTATTCAGCATAAGCATATCATTCCTACGTGCGGAGTAATCGGAATGTTCCTTGTAATAGCTTCAGACTTTATTGCAAAAACAGTTTTCAACCCTGTAGAGTTACCTGTTGGGATCGTTATTTCTATTGTCGGTGTACCGTATTTCTTATATTTACTTTATAAGGCGAAAGCGTAAGAGGAGGAATAAAAGTGAGTATTTTAAGTGCAAAAAATTTAGAAACGAGTTATGAAAAGCTTACAGTGTTTCGCGATTTAAATGTGGAAATACAAGAAGGAAAAGTAACGACAATTATAGGGCCAAACGGGTGCGGTAAATCAACACTGTTAAAAACAATGGGAAGAATTTTAAAGCAAAAGAGCGGTAAAGTATATTTGCAAGGACAGGATTTAAATACGATTCCAACGAAAGAAATTGCGAAGCAGTTAGCTTTACTCCCGCAAACTCCAATTGCACCAGGAGAACTTAAAGTGGAAGAATTAATTTCTTATGGACGCTATCCTCATCGAAATAATGTAAATAAGTTAACTTCAAAAGATAAAGAGATGATTGACTGGGCATTAGATATAACGAAAACTTCTGAATTTCGAACGAGACAAATTGCAAATTTATCAGGCGGTCAAAGACAAAAGGTATGGCTAGCGATGGCTTTAGCACAAGAGACAGAAGTGTTACTACTAGATGAACCGACTACATATCTCGATATGTCTCATCAATTAGATGTATTACAAATTGTGGAGAAGTTAAATAAAGAACATAATTGTACGGTTGTTATGGTACTGCATGATATTAACCATGCAGCAAGGTTTTCAGATGAAATTATTGCGATGAAGGAAGGGGAAATCGTTACAACTGGTAGCCCAGAAGAAATCATTACAAATGAAGTGTTAAAAGAAGTATTTCATATTGATGCGCGCGTCATGATTGATCCGTATAATGGGTCTCCTGTTTGTTTTGGATACGATAGTGTTGCACTTCAAGAAGAGAAAGTAGAAATATATGTAACGAGTTAAGAAGGGGGGAATATAAGATGAATACTACTATTGAAAAACAGCAGATTATTACATCTAATACAGAACAGTGGAAAATGTATTCAAAATTAGACGGTAAGGAATATCAAATACATATTTCAAAGCCGAGGCAGCCAGCACCAGAGTCAGGATATCCTGTTATATACGTATTAGATGGCAATGCTTTTTTTCAAACATTCCATGAAGCGGTTAAAATACAATCAGTTAGAGCGGAAAAAACAGGTGTTTCACCAGCCATTATAGTAGGTATTGGTTATCCAATTGAAGGGGCATTTTCAGGTGAGGAAAGATGCTATGATTTTACGCCTAGTGTAATTTCAAAAGATGCCCCTTTAAAACCAGACGGTAAACCGTGGCCTAAAACAGGAGGAGCACATAATTTCTTTACTTTTATTGAAGAAGAATTAAAACCTCAAATTGAAAATAATTATGAGATTGATAAAGGGAAGCAAACATTATTTGGGCATTCGCTAGGTGGTTTATTTGCTTTACATATACTATTTACAAACGTAAATGCCTTTCAAAGTTATTTTATTAGTAGTCCATCTATTTGGTGGAATAACCAATCCGTGCTTGAAAAAGAAGAGAATCTAATAAATGAGTTAAACAATGCAAAAGTTGAAACAGGAGTATTTCTTACAGTTGGTTCACTAGAACGAGAGCATATGGTTGTAGGTGCAAATGAATTATCAGAGCGCCTTCTCCGAGTAAAACACGATCAGTTTCGATTTACGTTTTATGAAGCTGAAGGGGAGAATCATGCATCAGTTGTGCCGACCTCTTTAAGTAAAGGGTTAAGATTTATTAGTCACGTATAAATTGAAATGAATATCTAATAAAATGCAAACAAAAGGCTATGGGAAATGAACAGCCCCCGTCAAGTAGACAGTGAAAATAATAAAAACACCCTAAGCGGCTTCAGCCCTATATTCCATGGGGCTGAGGCCGTTTAGTCGTTTTTGGAATCGGTCATAATTATAAAATTGAATGTACTCGTCTACCGCTTGATTTAGTTCCTCAAACGTATCGTATTTGTGTAAGTAATATTTCTCGCACTTAATCGTTCCCCAAAAAGACTCCATTGGCCCATTATCAATGCATCTACCAACACGTGACATACTATGGACTATGCCTGTTTTATCTACACGGCGCTTGAATCCATGGGAAGTATATTGAAAACCACGATTGCTATGTAGAAGAAGTTCATCTTTAGATGAACGAATTGGCGCTTGATCAAAGGTTTTAAATACAAGTTGATTATTGTTAGAATGTCCTAGAACGTAGCTGACAATGGAACCGTCATACAAATCAAGAATCGCACTTAAATAAGCCTTCTTAGATGAGCCATACTTGAATTCTGTCACGTCCGTTACCCATTTTTCATTCGGTCTATTTGCTGTAAATTCACGATTTAATACGTTTTGTGTGACATGTTGTGGTGTGACATTTTTATAACGCTTTCTTTTTCTACGAATGACAGATTGTAATCCAGCTATCTTCATCAAACGATAAATACGTTTGTGATTGAAGGTTTCACCGAATAGGCGATTCATATTTAACACCATTCGACGATAGCCATAGATACCTTTTAATTTCTCGTGAAGGATTTGTATTTCTTCTATGATTTTTTTATTTTGTGTTTCTCTAACTGAAGGTGTACGGTTTACCCATTTATAATATGCTGCACGTGTAATGCCAGCGATTTTACAGAGTAGTGAGATTGGCATATTTTTTTCTTTATGAAGTTCTTGAATTGCGACATATTTATTTTCAAAACGTACTTGATTTAACGCCTCCTCTCGAGTTCTTCTAACTTTTTTAAAAATGCATTCTCGGCTCGTAACCGCTCATTTTCTCTTTCAAGTTTCTTCATTTCTAATTTCACTTTTTCTTCTGGTGAAAGCTCTTGTTCTTCCTTCTTTCTTCCACGTCTATCTTTTAATGCTTCATCTCCACCATTGTTATATTTCTTGACCCACTGATAGACCTGTTGGTAAGAAACATCATACATGTCAGCGGTCATTTGAAAGTTTTTATTGTTCTCCAAACAGTATAGGACAATTTGAATTCGTTCCTCCCAAGAGGTTATTCTCGTTTTCGTCATAGATCGTATCTTTCCTTTCAACGTATCTTTCAACTCTCTATGACTATTATAATGCTTTACCCATCGCTGGAGAACGGATCTACTTGAGATTTCATGTCTTCTAATAATTTCATATTGAGAATATTTCCCTGATAAATACTCCATAACCGCTGTTTCTTTGACTTCCTTTGAATATCGTTTCCATGATGAGCTTTTTTGTAGACCTTCAATCCCATATTGTTCAAAACACTTCATCCATTCCTTGAATGAATATTGCGTAACTTGATACTTCTTACAAAGTTCTGTAATTGTATAATTTCCTTTTCTATAAGCAAGCAATAGCTCTAGCTTAAATTCAGGAAGATACCGTTTTTTGGACATCAAAAAAACTCCCCTTAAGATCAAACAGATTTTTATTTTTTAATCTGTCTACCTTAAGGGGAGCATATCAAAATTCTCCATAGCCTTTTGTTTGTGCAAGTAGAATTGTCCTTTTTGAACGTTTTGTTTCAACTTTTCGTCTAAAGAGACAAAAAGTTGTCACAATTCGGTCACAATTAGCATAAACATAAAATAGACGAAATGAACTTATTTCCAAAAAGGCTTGATTCATTCCATTCGTGATTAGTAGAGCTGAAAAAGCATGGATTAAAAGTTCACTATATTCTCAAGGAGGTAGATCGTATGAAAACTATTCTTGCTATCGCTGGGCTTATTTGGGTTTTATCACATGGCATTCCAATTTATGAAGGAGAACAAATTCGCAGTGCTCTGAATAAAAATTTTAATGAATATCACGTTATTGATCGGCAAGATAATGTCGTGACAGTTCGTGTAAATGACTGTTTTCATACGGTAACCGTTGAAGGAACTTCAGTAGTGAATGATACAAAAGTATGTGATCAGCAATAATTATATATAGGAAGAAAAAAGTCTCAATTTACACGTGTGAAAATTGAGACTTTTATATTTGTGGATGAATAATAAGCGGGGATGGTTAATCCCTGCTTATTATTGTTTTTTGAAAAAAAGGCAAGGTTATCATAATAATTGAGTCTGAGAAGCTAATAAGTTGTTAAGAATAAGCATAGAGCGGAAATATACTCATATGGGGTATCATACGTAGATAATTAATGCTATAATTGGTATACTCGTAAAAATAATTGTTTTATTGGATGAAGAGAAACTTTAAGAAGGTGATAATATGGATCATAAAGAGCATGAAGCGGTAACACATAGATCAGAAAAAGAAAAAGAGCAGATTATAAATAGATTAAAGAGAATTGAAGGACAGGTCCGCGGTATTCAAAATATGATTGAAAATGATCGTTATTGCGTGGATATTTTAGTACAAATTTCAGCGATTAATGCAGCGATGAAAAAAGTAGGAATGGGTGTATTAAAAAACCATACAAGTCATTGTGTTTCAGGTGCTATTAAAGATGGCAATGGTGACGAAGCAATTGAAGAATTAATGACTGTATTTGAACGTTTTTCAAAAGCGTAAAAACAAGCTAGTATGTAACTGGCTTGTTTTTTGTTTACCTTCATATAAGATTTCGGGGTATTGATGTGAAAAAGTGTATGTAAAATAAACTTTTAGAAAATAATTGAAAAATCATGATACAAAACCATTGATTACCTTAGGGGGGTATGGTAAGATGTAATTGTGATTAACAAACAATGAAGAAACAAGAGGAGGATTTTAAATGGAACAGTTAACATTACAAGTTGAAGGTATGTCTTGTGGACATTGTGTAAATTCTATTGAAAGCAGTGTGAAAGAACTAAACGGTGTTGAACAAGTGAAGGTTCAATTAGCAGAAGGAACTGTTGAAGTTACTATCGACTCGTCTGCTGTAACACTAAAAGATATCGTTGCTGTAATTGAAGATCAAGGATACGATGTTCAATAATTATTTTTAGATATGGAAATAAATCGTACTTTATAGGAAGTACGATTTATTTTGCTAATAATTATACCTCATAAGGGTATATAGAGGTGAGAGACATGAATGAACAGAAAGAGGCTAATCTTCAAATATCAGGAATGACATGTGCGGCATGTGCGAATAGAATTGAAAAAGGTCTGAAAAAAGTAGAAGGTGTTCATGATGCAAATGTAAATTTTGCACTTGAAAAAACAAAAATAATGTATGATCCCCAAAAAACAAATCCGCAACAGTTTAAGGAAAAAGTTGAATCGTTAGGATATGGAATTGTAAGTGATAAAGCCGAGTTTACTGTTTCTGGGATGACATGCGCAGCATGTGCCAATAGAGTAGAAAAGCGTTTAAATAAGTTAGAAGGTGTGAACGGAGCGACAGTAAATTTCGCTTTGGAATCAGCTACAGTAGATTTTAACCCTGATGAAATTAATGTAAATGAAATGAAGAGTGCAATTACGAAATTAGGATATAAATTGGAAGTGAAATCAGATGAGCAAGATGGATCAACTGATCATCGCTTACAAGAAATTGAGCGACAAAAGAAGAAATTTATCATTTCATTTATTTTATCATTCCCGTTACTGTGGGCAATGGTAAGTCATTTCTCATTTACATCGTTTATTTATTTACCTGATATGCTTATGAACCCTTGGGTGCAGCTAGCTCTTGCAACTCCAGTTCAGTTTATCATTGGTGGGCAGTTTTATGTTGGAGCTTATAAAGCGTTACGAAATAAAAGTGCCAATATGGATGTTCTCGTGGCACTTGGAACGTCGGCAGCGTATTTTTACAGTGTGTATTTAAGTATTAGGTCGATTGGTTCTTCGGAACATATGACAGACTTGTATTTTGAAACGAGTGCAGTACTTATTACATTAATTATTTTAGGTAAATTATTTGAGGCGAAAGCAAAGGGACGCTCGTCAGAAGCAATTAAAAAATTAATGGGATTACAGGCGAAAACCGCTACTGTTGTACGAGATGGAACAGAAATGAAAATTTTAATCGAAGAAGTAGTAGCTGGTGATATCGTTTATGTAAAACCCGGTGAAAAAATCCCGGTAGATGGGGAAATTGTAGAAGGAAAGTCAGCGATAGATGAATCGATGTTAACAGGTGAAAGTATTCCAGTTGATAAAACAATTGGGGATGTAGTAATCGGTTCTACAATGAATAAAAATGGCTTTTTAAAAGTGAAAGCAACTAAGGTAGGAAGAGATACTGCATTAGCTCAAATTATTAAAGTAGTAGAAGAGGCGCAAGGTTCAAAAGCTCCTATTCAAAGGGTAGCTGATCAAATTTCAGGTATTTTCGTACCTGTTGTAGTTGTGATTGCTATTATCACATTTGCAGTGTGGATGCTATTTGTTACACCTGGTGATTTTGGCGGAGCACTTGAGAAAATGATAGCCGTACTTGTTATCGCTTGTCCATGTGCATTAGGTCTTGCGACACCTACATCTATTATGGCTGGATCAGGAAGATCAGCGGAGTATGGTATTTTATTTAAAGGTGGAGAGCATTTAGAAGCAACGCACCGATTAGATACAGTTATTCTAGATAAAACAGGTACTGTGACAAACGGGAAGCCTGTTTTAACAGATGTAATTGTAGCAGATGGATTCCATGAAGAAGAAATACTACGTTTAGTCGGTGCGGCAGAAAAAAATTCTGAACATCCACTTGCAGAAGCGATTGTAGAAGGAATTAGAGAAAAGAAAATTGATATCCCAAGTTCAGAAACGTTTGAAGCGATTCCAGGATTCGGTATCGAATCAGTTGTAGAAGGGAAACAATTATTAATTGGTACACGTCGATTAATGAAGAAATTCGATATTGATATTGAAGAAGTTTCTAAATCGATGGAAGAGCTAGAACGAGAAGGAAAAACAGCAATGCTTATTGCGATCAATAAAGAATATGCTGGTATAGTGGCCGTTGCAGATACTGTAAAAGATACTTCAAAAGCAGCTATCGCAAGACTTAAGAAAATGGGTCTAGACGTTGTTATGATCACAGGAGATAACACACAAACTGCTCAGGCAATCGCTAAGCAAGTTGGTATTGATCACGTAATTGCAGAAGTATTACCAGAAGGAAAAGCAGAAGAAGTGAAAAAACTCCAAGCACAAGGTAAGAAAGTAGCAATGGTTGGAGATGGAATAAATGATGCTCCTGCACTGGCTACGGCGGATATCGGTATGGCAATTGGAACAGGAACGGATGTAGCGATGGAAGCGGCAGATATTACGTTAATCCGTGGGGATTTAAATAGTATTGCTGATGCAATCTTTATGAGTAAGATGACGATAAGAAATATTAAGCAAAATTTATTCTGGGCACTAGCTTATAACGGATTAGGAATCCCGATTGCGGCGTTCGGTTTCTTAGCACCTTGGGTTGCAGGAGCGGCTATGGCATTTAGTTCTGTATCCGTTGTATTAAATGCATTACGATTACAAAGAGTGAAATTAAAAAAATAAAAATCTAGAGAGTAATTGCATATGCTTTTAAACGAAAAACAATACTTTGAAATAAGTATTGTTTTTTGTTTATATAGAAAGAAAAAAGATATAATAAAGCAGAAATATTGAATACTAGATGGTAGACAAGTTAAATGATAGTTTAGTAAGGAGGTTCATATATGTTAAAAGATACGATCATTAGAACATTCCATAAGGAGGATTTAGAACAAGTATTACAGTTGTTCTATGAAACAGTTCATACAATTAATGCAAAAGATTATAACGTGTTACAGCTACAGGCATGGGCACCAGATCGACTAGATAGAGAAAGCTGGTTAAAGTCTTTAGAAAAGAATATTAGTTATGTAGCGGATCATAACGGTGTGATAGTGGGATTTGGGGATTATAATGATGATCATTACGTGGATCGCTTATTTACGCATAAAGATTATCAAGGAAAAGGGATAGCTTCCTACATACTACAGAAGTTAGAAAAAGAAGCAGTAAGCTTGGGTCATAGGGAGATATATACAGAGGCGAGTATTACAGCAAAACCTTTCTTTGAAAGTAACGGTTTTATTTGCATAAAGGAACAAAAGAAACAGCATAATGGTCAGATTTTTATTAATTATGTAATGAAAAAAATAGCCTTCTCATAAACGAGAAGGCTATTTTTCATTATTTTACAGCTTCTTTTAGTTCTTTACCAGCTTTGAAAGCAGGTACTTTAGAAGCTGCGATTTGCATTTCTTCACCAGTTTGTGGGTTACGGCCTGTACGAGCAGCTCTTTCGCGAACTTCGAATGTACCGAATCCGATAAGTTGTACTTTCTCACCAGCAGCTAAAGTGTTAGTGATTGATTCTACTACAGTTTGTAAAACTACAGTAGCTTCTTTTTGAGAAATCTCAGCATTTTGTGCTACGTTTTTGATTAATTCTGTTTTGTTCATGTTTTTCACCTCATATGTAAATAATGCTATTTAAGTTGTTATTATAACGTATAAAACATTCGAGAACAAGTGTACGCACATATATTCGTAAAAAAAATGAAATTTGTAATATTTTTGAGAGCCACTTTATAGACATTCAATTTAAGCGGATACAGATTTTTTCTTTAATGCAGTTTGCTCTTTATTGGAAGGGAGTTTCTTATTATAGGATATGAAATAAGGTAATGCTACAAATAACATACCTCCTACTAAGTTTCCGAAGAAAACAAAAATGAAGTTTGGAAAATATTCAATCCAAGTTAAATGACCGGCAAAAATTGCAGCTGGGATAACAAACATATTGGCTACAACGTGTTGAAATCCAATCGCAACAAAAGTCATAACTGGGAACCAAATGCCGATAATCTTTCCGATAAATTCTTTACTTCCCATACTAAGCCAAACAGCTAAACAAACGAGCCAATTACATCCGATTGCAGAAATGAAGGCTTGTAGTGGTGTATCTTGAAGTTTAGCTTGCGCAATAGAAACTGTTTTCGCTAAAAAAGCGCCTTCTGTTAATCCGACGATATGACCGAAAAAATAAGCAACGAATACAGCACCTATGAAGTTGCTAAACGTAACAATAACTAAATTTCGAATGAAGTGAAATAAGTCGATTTTTTTGTGAAGCCATGCCATTGAAACGGTCATCATATTGCCAGTTACTAACTCACCGCCTGCAAGAATAACGAGTATAAGACCGATAGGAAATACAGCGGCACCTAGAAAACTAGTAAATGATCCCCAAGATTTTGGCATTGTTCCAATAACATGAATATCGAGTAAATACCCTAATGCTATGAAAGCACCACCAAAAAAACCGAGAATTAGCATAGGGAGTAATGATAAATGAGCTTTTTTTCTACCGGAATTCGCAGCAAGTTCCGTAATTTCTTCTGGTGTAAATACAGACATGAATAATCTCTCCTTAATAAAATGATAGAATGAATAGAAGGAACATTTTTAAGAATCTATGTATTATAAAAACATGTTATGACTTCTGTATAAATTTGTCAAAGTGAATGAGGATAGAATTGGATATAGCTAACATTGTTCATGTTGTCACATTAATGTAACAATAAGGCTTTAAAGTACTTCTAGAGGTGAGAACATGAATACGAATCATGTAAAAAAAGAACAAAAAAAATCAATCGTCAAGATATGTATAATCAGTTTCATAAGTATAGTAATGATTTCAATAAGTTTGTATTTCTATGCGACAGAAATAGAACGAAAACTAGTAACAGTTACGTGGAATGAAATAGAAGCTTCTACAATTCCTAAAGAGTTTAATAACAAAAAGATATTACAATTCTCAGATGTGCATTTAGGGCCAGAATTTACATTGAAACAACTAGAAAATTTGGTAGAGAAGATGAATGCATTACATCCAGATGTAGTAGTTTTTACAGGGGATTTAATAGATAAGTTTGGATCGTATAAGGCGGAAAGAGAAGAAGCGAAAAGTATTTTACAGAAAATACATGCGCCCTTAGGGAAATATGCAGTGTTTGGGAATCATGATAGGGGCGGGGGAGGTAGTTTATTTTATAAAAAGTATATGGAGGAAGCTGGTTTCTCTGTGTTAGTAAATGAAGTGCATAAAATTAATGCGGAAAATGGCAAATATATTACAATATCAGGTTTGGATGATTTTTTATTAGGAAATCCGAAAATAGACGCGACTTTAAAACAAGTAAGGCAACAAGATTTTAATATGCTCTTAGTACATGAGCCGGATATTGTAGACAAAGTAGCTCGTTACCCAGTTGATTTTCAAATGTCAGGACATAGTCACGGAGGACAAGTTCAAATTCCTTTTATAGGTCCATTAATTACTACAAAATTAGCTGAGAGTCATGTTGAAGGTATGTATGAATTAGAAGGGAAGAATAAGCCGTTACATTTATACGTAAATCGTGGTATTGGGACAACCCGAATGCCTGTTAGATTTTGGAGTGTACCTGAACTTTCAGTATTTGTGTTAAAGCAAAATAGCAACTAGACTATTTTAGAGTAGTAACAGGACTTTCAGAGAAAGTTCTCTTTTTTTATTGGGTAAATACAGAATGTTATGTGATTTTTATTTAAAGTGTTAAAAAGGAAAGGGGAATTTCTATGGTAGAAACATGGCATAAAGAATTGGAAAGTTTATATAACGAAATGGTTTCGTGGCAAATTACTTTTAAGTATTGTAAATAGTTATGTAGAGATGGAAAAGAATCTTTTCATCATGTAGAAGTGAAAAAGTAATTTACATAAATAAAAAACAACAATAGGTTATGTAACCTATTGTTGTTTTTTATTATTTTTGCAAGGGAATAGCATCAAAATATGTTCTATAGTTATTAGAGAATTCAAAGTTGTTTTTTGCATCCCAATTAATAGACCAAGACATTAGGCCGCGGAATGCAGGGTAGCCACTCTGATTTGAAAGTTTATACTTTCCTCCGAAAGGAATTCCTTTAATGATATAATCTAAAGCTTTTTTCATTTCAGTTGGAGAAATATATCCGCCACTTGGAGCGGCCGCTGGTGCTGCAGGAAGTCCAATCATGACTTGATCCGAACGAAGAGCTGGGAAAATGTTATTTGTATTACCACCTACAGGAAAACCATGTAAGAGCATATCTGCCATAGCGACTTCGTAGTCTGCAGTACCTTGATTGTAGTTATTACCGTCCATTCCAATGCCACTGCCAGCGTTGTAGTGTTGAACGTGAATGTATGTTAGTTTGTCTTTTACTCCGAAAATAATCGGTAAATAAGCACCCCAGATGCTTCCGTATGCGCTATAACCACCTTGAACATAAGCTGTTTCAGGAGCCATGCTTAATAAAAAATCTGGACCGTAATGATCTGAGATTGTTCGAATAGCTGAGATAAGATTTACGATTTGAGGAGTAGTTGGGTTTTTAAAATTAGTGTCATTTCCGTTTAAGTAAATACCTGATTCAAGGTCAATATCTATTCCATCAAAACCATATTTATCGATCAGAGATTGTAGGGAATTAATAAAACGTTGCTTAGCCGCATTGTCAGGAAGTAAAACGACCCCATTTTGTCCACCTATTGAAAGAACTATTTTCTTACCTTTACTTTTTAAATAAGAAATATCTGATTTAAACTCTGCATCTGTACCATACACAGGAGAAAATTCAACAGTGGAACGATCACCACCAGTTTCACCGAAAGATACATTGATTACATCCCATTTTGGTGAAACGTCCCTTAATTTAATAATGCCAGTACCGTTGTCGAAGTTATGCCAGTATCCAACGAGTAATTTTGATCCTAAATTGTTTGCAGCTTGTGCTTGGAAGGGAGCTAGCGGTAGCAGTAAGAAAATTACTAAAGTACAACAAATAAATTTGAACTTGTTTAACATATCAACACTCCTATACAAAAAGTTGTCTAGATGTATAATCTTGTTTATTTCATAATATCTGAAAATTTGATCTTTTGTAAGGTGACTATAATTTTCTCAACAATTGTGTATGGAAAATTATTAAACCTAATGTAATAATTTTTGGAGGAGGTCGAATTACGATTGTTAAATTCAGAATATTTTGATATATTTTAAAGTATAGGACAAGATTTTTCGCATAATACTCTTACATAAAGTGAAACTTTAATCAGTGGGGCTTTGTTCATCCCCGCTGATTATCAGCCCTCACCAATCGGGCTTTTACGGGCAGTAGATTCCCACCTAACTTCTTTGCTTCCGCTGAATTTTGAGGTGGGGGTCTTACTGCCCGTTAATGCGGGGTAAATTTCAAAATTAAGTTTGGAAGGGGATGTACAAGAGTTGGATAAAAATCTTAAGAAAGACCTCAAAATACGCCACATTACAATGATTTCCATTGGTGGCGTAATAGGAGCTGGTTTGTTTGTTGGAAGCGGTGCGGTTGTGCATTCAGCCGGACCAGGTTCTATCGTTTCATATGCATTAGCAGGACTTCTAGTCATTTTCGTTATGAGAATGCTAGGGGAAATGGCAGCTATTAACCCGACAAGTGGTTCATTTGCAACATATGCAAGAGAAGCAATTGGTCCATGGGCCGGTTATACAATTGGGTGGCTATATTGGTTTTTCTGGGTAATTGTTATTGCGATAGAAGCTACAGCAGGTGCTGGTATTATTCAATATTGGATTCCAGAAATCCCGCTCTGGTTATTAAGCTTAATATTAACGATTTTATTAACATTGACGAATGTTTTTTCGGTGAAATCATTTGGAGAGTTTGAATATTGGTTTTCATTTATTAAAGTAATAAGTATTGTTTTGTTCCTTTGTCTTGGACTCGCTGTTATTTTAGGACTTGTACCAGGAACGGAAGCACCTGGCACTTCGAATTTAGTAGGGCAAGGAGGATTTATGCCAAATGGTATAAGTTCGGTGCTACTTGGAATTACCGTCGTTATATTTTCATTTATGGGATCAGAGATTGTCGCAGTAGCCGCTGGAGAGTCTGCCGAACCTGTAAAAGCAGTAAAAACAGCAACAAATAGTGTAATTTGGCGTATTCTCGTATTTTTCATTGGATCGATCGCTGTAGTTGTTACACTCCTTCCGTGGAATTCAGCGAACATACTAAAAAGCCCGTTTGTGGCGGTGCTGGAACATATAGGGATACCAGCGGCAGCACAAATTATGAACTTTATCGTTTTAACAGCTGTACTTTCTTGTTTAAATTCGGGTTTATATACGAACTCAAGAATGCTTTTTTCAATGGCAGAAAGAGGAGACGCACCAAAGGCATTTTTGAAATTGAATAGTAGTGGTGTTCCAGTTCGGGCGGTTTTATTTGGAACTTTCTTTGCTTACATTGGAGTTGTTTTTAGTTACATATCTCCAGATAAAGTATTTTTATTTTTAGTGAATGCATCTGGCGGGATTGCGTTACTCGTTTATCTCGTTATAGCGGTTTCACATTTCAAGATACGTAAAAAAATGGGGAAAGCGGAACAACAAAATTTGAAAGTCAAAATGTGGCTTTTTCCATATGTAACATATGTTACAATTACTGCGATTATAGCAGTTTTAGTTGCCATGCTCGCAATTGAATCTTTACGTTCACAAGCGCTTTTAACAATGCTTGTTACTGTTCTTATAATAATTTCTTATTTTATTTTTAATAGAAATAAAAATAGTACATTATTGAATCCTAAAAGCAAGAATGAGGAATCTGTTCGATTCTAATTTCTTGTTTTAGAAGAGAGTTACACCCAATCATTGCTATAAAAGAATCATATATAATCATAGAAACAAGTAATTACTATTGTCATAGTGAATATAAACTTTTTTCTTGACTTTTTATATGAAGGCGAGCAAAATGGTAAAAAAGGAAGGGGGGATGACGATGGAAGAGTACGTACTAGAGCTGTATAACTTGTTATATACGACAGAATGGCAAGATATTGTTTCATTTCTAGGAATAATGTTTTGTATGAAAATTGTAATTGTATATATGGAAGAGCAAGGTATGTTCTATTCCTTCTCATCTCCGTTCGATGTGCAGCGCGAGCCGTTGCCAAACTATGCCAAGGTAAATTACGAACAATTTCCTTTTGTGATTTTCTTTATGATTCGATTTATAACAGCAATTGTAAAGAAAAAGGAAAGTGACGATGAAGAGTGCCATTCAACTTGTAATATAGCGACTGCTTTTTAAGCTAAATACAAGGAGGAGATTTATATGTGGTTTCGATTTCTTATGATTGGTTTCTTTTCATTAACAGCAATTTCTTTAATGGGATATCAAGTGTCTGAAATTTATCAAGCATATAGTAATACGTTTTTTAACAAAAACTAATTACATTGCTATTTAAATAATAAAGCGATAAAATCCTTCTTAAGAAGTTTTATTAAGAAGGATTTTTTTCTTTGCTCTGTCTTACTGTGTCAAACTATTGTCACATTTACACTGTGAATAATATGTTAAAATAGTGAGGTTACGTATACATATTTGAAGGAAGAGGAGTGACCATTTTGGTGGATCAATCAACTAATCAGAAAAGCTATGCTCCTATTGTGATAACGCTTTCTGTAATTGTAAATGCGATTATTTTATTTTTGTTCTTTGGACCTGTTGGCTATGAAGGAGAAGTACATTTTGATGTAACAATTTTACCAATGTTAAATGCAATTTTTAATAGCTTTACGTTCGTATTCTTATTAGCAGCTTTATACTCTATTATTAAGAAGAATGTGAAAATGCACCGTGGTTTCATCCTAGCAGCATTTACAACGACGTTGCTATTTTGTGTTTCTTATTTATCGTATCATTACTTGGCGCCAGCAACACATTTTGGCGGAGAAGGATTCATTAAATATGTGTATTTCATCATTTTAATTACACATATAATCCTGGCAGCAATTATTGTACCACTTGCATTGTTTGCACTTGTATTTGGTTTTACAAATCAATTAACACGTCATCGTAAAATTGTACGTTGGACGATGCCAATTTGGTTATATGTAAGTTTATCTGGTGTTATTGTTTACTTAATGATCTCACCGTATTATCAATAAAAAATCCCAGCCTTTAGGCTGGGATTTTTTTGTTAGGCAAATATTTTTGTGAAATGAAAAAAATATGGTATACAAAAGTATAGTTGCTTTTCATATAGAAGGGATGGTAAAGGGATATGCAAAATTTTGTATTTCGTAATCCAACGAAACTTATTTTCGGTAAAGGTCAATTAGAACAGTTAAAAACTGAAATTCCACAGTTCGGTAAAAAAGTTCTTCTCGTATACGGGGGAGGCAGCATTAAAAGAAACGGTATTTATGATAATGTAATTTCTATTTTAAAAGATATAAATGCGGAAATATTTGAATTGACAGGTGTTGAACCGAATCCTCGTGTATCAACTGTAAAGAAAGGGATTCAAATTTGTAAAGATAATGGCGTCGAATTCATATTAGCGGTTGGCGGAGGAAGTGTAATCGACTGTACGAAAGCAATTGCTGCTGGTAGCAAATATGATGGAGATGTATGGGATATTGTAACGAAAAAAGCCTTTGCTAGTGAGGCATTACCATTTGGTACGGTACTTACGCTTGCGGCAACAGGATCTGAAATGAATGCTGGCTCTGTCATTACAAACTGGGAAACGAATGAAAAATATGGCTGGGGTAGCCCAGTTACTTTCCCGCAGTTTTCGATTTTAGATCCAGTTCATACTGCGTCTGTGCCGAGGGATCAAACAATTTACGGTATGGTAGATATTATGTCGCACGTATTAGAGCAATACTTCCATCATGGAACAAATACAGAATTACAAGATCGTTATTGTGAATCTGTTTTAAAAACAGTAATTGAAACTGCTCCTAAGCTTTTAAGTGATTTAGAAAATTATGAGCATAGAGAAACTATTTTATATTGCGGTACTATGGCGTTAAACGGTATTTTAGCGATGGGAGTAAAAGGAGATTGGGCGACTCATAATATTGAACATGCAGTTTCTGCGGTTCATGATATACCACACGGGGGTGGCCTTGCGATTTTATTCCCGAACTGGATGAAGCGTGTTGTAGATGAAAATGTAAGTCGTTTTAAACAGTTCGCTATTCGCGTATTCGATGTAGAAACAGATGAAAAGACTGATCGAGAAATTGCGTTAGAAGGAATCGAGGCGTTACGTCAATTTTGGACTTCAATTGAGGCACCAGTAACGTTAGCGGATTACGGTATTGGGGAAAATGAAATTGATTTAATGGCTGATAAAGCGATGGCTTATGGTGAATTTGGTAACTTTAAAAAATTAAATAAAGACGATGTTTTAAGTATATATAAAGCTTCTTTATAAGTGAATCGAAAAAAGAAACCCATTTGATATAACAATCAAATGGGTTTCTTTTTTGTTGTTTATAACTGTTTGTGACTGGTTTTGGTTATTTGTGAATGTTTATGGTTGATTTTTGTGATCGTTTTCATTATACTGTAATCAAAGAAGAGGTGAATAAAATGTTAACTCCTGAACGTCATCAAATGATATTGCAACTTGTAAAAGAGCAGAAGGTTGTTAAATTACAGCAATTAGTGGAAAGAACAGAAAGCTCTGAATCAACAATTCGTCGTGATTTAGCGCAATTGGAAAAGCAAAGGTTATTAAAAAGAGTTCATGGTGGTGCTGCTGTTTTAACAGGAAAAGGACAAGAGCCAACGATGGTTGAAAAATCATCCAAAAACATTCAAATAAAACAACAAATTGCTAACTATGCGGCTAGCATTGTTGAACAAGGTGATTGCATTTATTTAGATGCAGGAAGTACAACATTTGAAATGATCCCATTTTTAATAAATAAAGATGTTACTGTCGTTACGAATGGACTTATGCATATTGAAGCTTTAGTTGAAAATAATATTCGTGCGTATTTACTAGGCGGAATGATGAAAAGTAGGACGAAAGCTTTAATTGGTGCTATGGCACAGGAAAGCATGCAGAAGTACCGTTTTGATAAATGTTTTTTAGGAGCAAATGGTGTGCATGAACAGCTTGGTTTTACAACTCCAGATCCAGAAGAGGCACTTTTAAAACAAATGGCATTAACATTTGCGAACGAAGGATATTTCTTAATTGATGAAAGTAAGTTTTCAGAAGTTGCGTTTGCGAAAATTGCCAATGTTGAAGAAGCAAATATTATTACAAACCATTTAGAAATTGATTTAGAAAAATATAAAAGACAAACCAATGTAATTGAGGCTGATAAACAATGATCTATACAGTTACTTTAAACCCATCTATTGATTATGTAGTACAAGTTAATTCCTTCGATTTAGGCGCAGTAAATCGAGCAGAGAAAGATATGAAATTTCCTGGAGGGAAAGGCATTAACGTTTCTCGTGTTCTTCATCGTTTAGGTGTTGAAAATGTAGCGCTTGGATTTACTGGTGGATTTACCGGTCGATTTATTAAAGATGTATTACAGGCGGAAGGTGTAACAACAAACTTCGTCCAAGTAGACGGTGATTCCCGAATTAATGTGAAAATAAAAGGGCAAGAAGAGACAGAATTAAATGGACAAGGTCCTAGTGTGACAAATGGGCAATTTGAACAATTAATGAAACAAATTGAAAGTATGAGGCAGGGAGATTGTGTTGTACTAGCTGGAAGTGTACCGGCGTCTATCTCAACTACTTTTTATGAATCAATCGCAGCGCTCGGAGCTGAGAAAGGTATTCGCGTAGTAGTCGATGCAAGTGGAAGTGCGCTGCAGCATGTAATTAAAAATAAACCATTTTTAATAAAGCCTAATCATCATGAACTTGGTGAGTTATTCGGAGTAGAGATTTCAACAGTAGAAGATGTTTTACCGTTTGGAAGAAAATTAGTTGAACAAGGTGTAGAGCACGTTATCGTATCAATGGCTGGAGATGGGGCTTTATTATTTACGGCAGAAGGTATATATGAAGCAACTGTTCCAAAAGGTGTTGTAATTAATTCGGTCGGGGCCGGAGATTCTCTCGTTGCAGGATTTGTAGGTAAATATGAACAGACAAAAGATATTGAAAAGGCATTTCAATATGGCGTTGCAACAGGGAGTGCAACGGCATTTTCAGCTGATTTATGTGAAAAAGAAAAAGTAGAAGAATTATTGTCGCAAGTAATTGTAACTAAGCGATAGGGGGAAGTAACATATGAAAATTACAGAACTATTAAAAAGGGATACAGTTATTATGAACTTGACAGCTTCAAATAAAGAAGCTGTCATAGATGAATTAGTTGAGAAATTAGACGGAGCAAATCGTTTAAATAGTAAAGTGGAATTTAAAGAAGCTATTTTAAAGCGGGAGTCACAAAGTACGACTGGAATAGGGGAAGGGATTGCAATACCTCATGCGAAAACAAAAGCTGTTAAGCAACCAGCGATTTGTTTTGGTAGAAGTGTAAGCGGTATCAACTATGAATCGCTTGATGGGCAGCCTGCACATTTATTCTTTATGATTGCTGCGAGCGAAGGGGCGAATAATACTCATTTAGAAACGTTATCGCGCCTATCTACATTATTAATGGATGAAGGATTTCGTAAGCAATTGTTAGAAGCAAAGGATGAAGAGGAACTTCTTCGTTTATTTGATGAAAAAGAGAATGAAAAAGAAGAAGAAGACATTGAGGTTGCAAAACCACAAGGAAATGAACCGTACGTATTAGCAGTTACGGCTTGTCCAACTGGAATCGCTCACACTTATATGGCTGCGGATAGCTTGAAAGCAAAAGCAGCAGAGCTAGGAATAGCGATTAAAGTTGAAACGAATGGATCAACAGGTATAAAAAACGCTTTAACGAAAGAGGACATTGAACGAGCAACAGCTATTATCGTTGCCGCAGATAAACAAGTAGAAATGAACCGTTTTGCTGAGAAACATGTCATTCAAGTGCCAGTCGCTGATGGGATTAGAAAAACGGAAGCGCTTCTTAACCGAGCTGTAAAACAAGACGCGCCAATCTTTAAAGGAATAAAGGAAGATGAGAAGACAGAAAGTACAGAGAAAGAAAAAGGGTTAGGAATTTATAAGCACTTAATGAACGGTGTAAGTAATATGCTTCCATTCGTTGTTGGTGGAGGAATTTTAATTGCACTAGCATTTTGGATTGGTGGCATAAAAGCAGAAGGACCATTGGCTGAATTGTTAATGTCTATTGGTGGAGGCAAAACAGGTGCGTTTTTATTCCTCGTACCAATTTTAGCTGGATTTATTGCAAGTTCTATTGCTGATCGCCCTGGTTTCATGCCTGGTGTTGTAGGTGGATTTTTAGCTGCACATGCGAATGCTGGATTTTTAGGGGGATTAATTGCTGGTTTCTTAGCTGGGTATGTTGTTTTAGGATTGAAAAAATTGTTTTCAGGATTACCAGCACAGTTAGAAGGAATTAAACCTGTATTGTTATATCCGGTCTTTGGATTGTTGATTACAGGAGTTGTTATGCAAAAAGTAGTAATTCCGCCTGTAGTAGCATTGAATGAAATGTTAACAGGATGGTTAAATGGTTTGAACGGTACAAATGCTATATTACTAGGTCTTATATTAGGTGGTATGATGGCAATTGATATGGGTGGTCCAATTAATAAAGCTGCATTTACATTTGGTATTGCTGCAATAGAAGCGCAGAACTTTGGCGTGCACTCTGCTGTTATGGCCGGTGGTATGGTACCACCATTAGCGATTGCATTCGCAACTACTTTCTTTAAATCAAAATTTACTGAAGCAGAACGTAAATCTGGTTTAACAAATTATATTATGGGAGCATCGTTTATTACAGAAGGTGCGATTCCATTTGCAGCTGCAGATCCGATTCGAGTAATAGTAAGTTGTGTTGTTGGTTCAAGTATTGCGGGTGCATTATCTATGTTATTCCAAATTACATTACCAGCACCGCATGGTGGATTGTTTGTTATCGCATTAGTAAATAAACCGGTGTTATATATTTTCTCGATATTCATAGGGACAGTTATTTCAGCTCTTATGATGGGGATTTGGAAAAAGAAAGTTAAATAACACATGAAAAAGGAGTAGCTTTTATTAGCTGCTCTTTTTTATTACAAAAAAGGAGATTAATAATTGGAGAATGATGAATTTTGGTAAAAGATGTAATGAAATATGTTTTTTTTGTAACAAAAAAGTAATACTGTAATTTTTTCTGGAAAAAAATTTTGGGCTAGTATGTGGAAAATATATGAAAACTATTGGAAATTCTATTAGAAATGGAATTCATTAATATGGAAATTTATGTTACAACTCATTAATCGTGTATTACGAATGGTTTGTAATTGTGTGATTTCTAAAAATCCTAAAAATCTGTTGCTATAATGAAAATACGAAAACAAAGCAAATGGAGGCTATTCATGAAAAAATTATTAGGTATAGCAACGGCGGCAGTTTTTGGTCTTGGGATTTTTGCAGGTTCTGCGAAAGCAGAAACGATTGTAACAACAGACGTATTAAATGTTAGAGAAAACCCAACTGTAGAGTCAAAGCTTGTAGGTAAAATGTTAAGTGGAAATAAATTAGATGTTATAAATACAGAAAACGGATGGGCAAAAATTAAATTAAATGGTAAAGAAGCGTTTGTAAGTGCTGAATTTACAAAAAGTACATATTATGTAACGCCGGGCGTGTTAAATGTTCGTGCTGGAGCGAATACTGACTCTGAAATTCTTGGTAAGCTGAATAAAGGTGATGTAATTGAAACGACAAATCAAGTTCAAAATGAATGGTTACAATTTGACTATAATGGAAAAACGGGATATGTTCACATGCCATTTTTAACAGGGACGGCACCTGTAATTGAAAAGAAAGAAGTTGTAACGCAAGAAGAGGCGCCAGTAAGAGTAAATACGCCGGTTAAAAATAATAAAGTAGTTAAGAGCAAAGAGTCTGTTAAAAATGTAGAATCAAGTAAACCTGTGGCAAAACAGCAGTCAACTACGAAACAAGTTATGAAATCTACTGAAACAAGTGCACCTGCTGGTGGACGTGAAATAACAGTAGAAGCGACAGCGTATACAGCGCATCCAAGTGAGAATGGTACGTATGGTGGTCGTGTATTAACTGCAATGGGGCATGACTTAACAGCAAATCCGAATATGAAAGTAATTGCTGTTGATCCTAAAGTAATTCCGCTTGGATCAAAAGTATGGGTAGAAGGATATGGAGAAGCAATTGCTGGAGATACTGGTGGTGCGATTAAAGGAAATCGTATTGATGTATTAGTCGGTTCAGATGGTAGTGCCGATAGCTGGGGGCGCAAATCTGTAAAAGTGAAAGTGATCAAATAGTGTATATGTATTAATATAAAAGGCGGTTGCTTGAAAGTATGTAAGCAACCGCCTTTTATGGGTTATTGAAAAGGATAAATAGTTTTACCTGTAATAATTTTATAGGCACTGCAAAATTGATTTTGTATATACTCTGTATTTTTATTTTCTGGATGTAATGTTGTTTCTTGGAGAGTAGAATGAAAAGAACGTAGCAAACAATTTAAGGCGAAATATAATTCTTCTTGTGAACAATTTTGTTCTTTTGTAGCAGTAGCTAAAATAAGGTCTTTTGTTAAAGATGAAAAATTGATGGTGGATTGTTTCATAGTCAACTCATCCTCTCGAAGGTATTTTTAATCATGTATATGCGGAATTGGACAAACTATGTTCTTTTTTATTTGTAATTTCATGTACCGGAATGAAAGAACTTGCAATCATGCCGTTAAAATTGGTAAGATTGGATATAATCAATAGATGGAGTACATTACATAAAGAGAGTTGAATGATATGGGAGAAGTGCAACGTGAAAAAGTTGCTGTCATCATTGGACCAACTGCTGTTGGAAAGACGAAGTTAAGTATTGATCTTGCCAAAGCGTTGAATGGTGAAATTATAAGTGGAGATTCCATGCAGATTTATCGTACGATGGATATTGGAACTGCAAAGGTGACAAAAGAAGAGATGGATGGAATTCCGCATTATATGGTCGATATAAAAAATCCGGAAGAATCATTTTCTGTTGCCGAATTTCAAGAACGTGTTCGTAAGCATATTCGAGAGATTGCAGAGCGTGGTAAATTGCCAATTATCGTTGGTGGAACTGGTCTGTATATACAATCTGTTTTATTCGATTATCAGTTTACGGATGATGCTGGCGATGCTATATACCGAGAACAAATGGAAAAGTTAGCATTAGAACGTGGTGTGGAATATGTACATAAGAAATTACAAGAAGTAGACCCAGAAAGTGCTGAGCGTATTCATGCAAATAATGTACGTCGTGTCATTAGAGCGTTAGAAATTTTCCACACGACGGGTGAAAAAATGAGTGAACAACTCGAAAAACAAGAAAACGAGTTATTATATGATGTTTCACTAATTGGCTTGACAATGGATCGAGAAATGCTATACGATCGCATTAACTTACGAGTAGATTTAATGATGGAACAAGGTTTATTAGAGGAAGTAAAAGGGCTGTATAATCGTGAGATAAGAGATTGTCAATCTATTCAAGCGATTGGGTATAAAGAGATATATGATTATTTTGAGGATCGTGTCTCTTTAGAAGAAGCGGTATCACAATTAAAGACGAATTCACGTCGTTATGCAAAGCGTCAATTAACGTGGTTCCGTAATAAGATGGATGTCACGTGGTTTGATGTTACAGGCGGTGAAAAAACGTCAGAAATTTTACGATACATAGAAGGAAAGTTACAACTAAAGTCGAATAATAGTAAGTAGAGAAAAAGAGGAGGATTCGACATGAAGCAATCAATCAATATTCAAGATCAGTTTTTAAATCAACTCCGTAAAGAAAATACGTTTGTTACGCTGTACTTATTAAATGGTTTCCAGCTTCGTGGATTAATTAAAGGATTTGATAATTTTACAGTCCTACTGGAAACAGAGGGTAAGCAACAGCTTATTTATAAACATGCAATTTCTACATTTGTACCACAAAAAAATGTTTCAATTGAATTAGAGTAGTAATGAATTATTGTACATAACAAAAAAAGAGCGGATTTGAAGTGACCCCTAAAAGTTAGACACGGTTATTTCATTAGGCAGCTTGATAAAAGTGAGTTCGGTATTGTACCGGACTCATTTTTAATTTTGCCTTAATCCGTTTCGTATTATAATAATCTATATATTTTTCTAATTCTATTTTAAAATGCTCAATACATTCAAATTCTTTTATATAGAGGAACTCCGACTTCATAATCCCAAAGAAATTCTCTATTACTGCGTTGTCGTAACAGTTTCCTTTTCGAGACATACTCTGTACGATAGCTCTTGATTCAAGTGTACGGACGTACTGTCTCATTTGATAATGCCATCCTTGATCCGAATGCATCAATAGCTGGTGGTTTTCAGGTAAACGTTCTAATGCTTTCTCTAACATCTCTGAAACAAGCGAATACGTCGGTCTAGAACTAATTGTATAGGTAATAATTTCACCATTATACAAATCTAATACAGGTGATACATACAGTTTTTCTCCAAACAATTTAAACTCTGTGATGTCTGTTACCCATTTTTGATTCGGTGCATCTGCATAAAAATTACGCTCTAAAATATTGGGTGCAATTTTACCGACTTTCCCCTTATAAGATTTATATTTCTTCATGCGCACAACGCACTTTAAGCCAAGCTCTTTCATAATGCGTTGCACCTTCTTGTGATTCACTTTCTGACCACGATTCGTTAATTCATCACGAATGCGACGGTAACCATAACGACCTTCATTCTCCTCATAAATCGCTTTAATCTCAGCTTTCAAATCGGCGTCTACATCTGGGCGATTCATTTTTTTTACTAAATCATAATACGTGCTTCGTGGAATACCAGCTAGCTCCACGAGTGCCTTCACCAAATATTTATGCCTTAATTCATAGACTACTTGCGCTTTATCTTGTTTTGTGATTTTTCCTTGTTTTGAACTAAGGCATTCAACTTTTTTAAGTACTCATTTTCCATTTCAAGCTGTTTAATACGTGCTTCAAGTGCTTCGGCTGACCCTTCAGCTAAAGCTTGTTTTAATTGTTTATTTGAATCTTTTTTCATGGATAAACGCCCCTTTTTCTTAGATTGAAGGGCATCAATTCCTTGTGTTTCCAGTTGTTTTTTCCAAACAGAAATCGTTGAAGGGGCAGGAATATTAAAGATAGCTGCCGTCTCAAATAAGGACATACCGTTTTCAATCATAAAGTTTAGTACGTCTAGTTTAAATTGTTGTGTGTAATTTGTACATCGTTTTAGAAAAGCTTCCACACCATTCTGTTTATATTGGTTTACCCAATTCAAAATGATTGTGTCACTTATACCGAGCGATCTACCCATTTCTCGATAACTTTCATTTCCGTTCAAATAACGTAGAACGATTTGTATTTTTTCATCAGCTGTAAATTTAGCCATAGAAAAACTGCACCTCCAATTGTTAGACTGTGTCTAACAATTGGGGTGCAGTTCAATTTCTCGCTCTTTTTTTATTTGCCTTAAACGATACATAGTGAAATTTAAGCGATTCTAAATACAGTAAGGCGAATGTTAGTGTTTCCTGTTTCAGGAATTGTAATTTCGCTAAGGGTAGGTTTGACGGAAATGTTTGCGCCGGCAGCTAATGTTTCGATCGTAGTGAATGAAAGTGAGTCGCCTATTAGATTTGAAGAGAAGTTGTCAGTTGCGACTGCTCCATTTATTGAAATTCCTACTCCAAGTGGGGCACATCCTGGTGCAGTTGTAGAGATGGATACGCTAATGACATAAATACCAGCGTTGATAACAGTAACTGTATCTGTGCCATTGAAGATAATGTTGTTTACGTTAATTGCAGTATTAAAAATGAAGTTGTTAAATTGGAGTACTGTTTGTTGAATGTTGTTTGTTACAACAATTGTTGCTACAGGGAAGCTAGGTCCAGTAGGCCCGGTTGGTCCAGTAGGTCCACCAGAAGGTCCAGTAGGTCCAGTAGCTCCTATACCAGTGGCGCCGGTAGCACCTGTTGGTCCTTGAACGCCTTGAGGTCCAGTAGCACCCGTGTTACCTTGAACACCTTGAGGTCCAGTAGCCCCAGTAGCGCCAGTGTTACCTTGAACGCCTTGAGGTCCAGTAGCGCCAGTGTTACCTTGAACGCCTTGAGGTCCAGTAGCGCCTGTGTTACCTTGAGCGCCTTGAGGTCCGGTAGCACCAGTAGCACCCGTGTTACCTTGAACGCCTTGAGGTCCGGTAGCACCCGTGTTACCTTGAACGCCCTGAGGTCCGGTAGCACCTGTGTTACCTTGAACGCCTTGAGGTCCGGTAGCACCCGTGTTACCTTGAACGCCTTGAGGTCCAGTAGCACCCGTGTTACCTTGAACACCTTGAGGTCCAGTAGCCCCAGTAGCACCCGTGTTACCTTGAGCACCTTGAGGTCCAGTAGCCCCAGTAGCACCCGTGTTACCTTGAACGCCCTGAGGTCCAGTAGCACCCGTGTTACCTTGAGCACCTTGAGGTCCAGTAGCACCAGTAGCACCAGTAGCACCCGTGTTACCTTGAACGCCCTGAGGTCCAGTAGCACCTGTGTTACCTTGAACACCTTGAGGTCCAGTAGCACCCGTGTTACCTTGAACGCCTTGAGGTCCAGTAGCGCCCGTGTTACCTTGAACGCCTTGAGGCCCAGTAGCACCTGTGTTACCTTGAACACCTTGAGGACCAGTAGCACCTGTGTTACCTTGAACGCCTTGAGGCCCAGTAGCGCCAGTGTTACCTTGAACGCCCTGAGGTCCAGTAGCCCCAGTAGCACCCGTGTTACCTTGAGCACCTTGAGGTCCAGTAGCCCCAGTAGCCCCAGTAGCACCAGTAGCACCCGTGTTACCTTGAACGCCCTGAGGTCCAGTAGCACCTGTGTTACCTTGAACACCTTGAGGTCCAGTAGCACCCGTGTTACCTTGAACGCCTTGAGGCCCAGTAGCGCCCGTGTTACCTTGAACGCCTTGAGGCCCAGTAGCACCTGTGTTACCTTGAACACCTTGAGGCCCAGTAGCACCTGTGTTACCTTGAACGCCCTGAGGTCCAGTAGCACCAGTAGCACCTGTGTTACCTTGAGCACCTTGAGGTCCAGTAGCACCCGTGTTACCTTGAACGCCCTGAGGTCCAGTAGCCCCAGTAGCACCCGTGTTACCTTGAGCACCTTGAGGTCCAGTAGCACCAGTAGCACCAGTAGCCCCAGTAGCACCCGTGTTACCTTGAACGCCCTGAGGTCCAGTAGCACCCGTGTTACCTTGAACGCCTTGAGGCCCAGTAGCGCCCGTGTTACCTTGAACGCCTTGAGGCCCAGTAGCACCTGTGTTACCTTGAACACCTTGAGGACCAGTAGCACCTGTGTTACCTTGAACGCCCTGAGGTCCAGTAGCACCAGTAGCACCTGTGTTACCTTGAGCACCTTGAGGTCCAGTAGCACCAGTAGCGCCAGTGTTACCTTGAACACCCTGAGGTCCAGTAGCGCCAGTGTTACCTTGAACGCCTTGAGGTCCGGTAGCACCAGTAGCGCCAGTGTTACCTTGAGCACCTTGAGGTCCAGTAGCACCAGTAGCACCTGTGTTACCTTGAGCACCTTGAGGTCCAGTAGCACCAGTAGCGCCAGTGTTACCTTGAACACCCTGAGGTCCAGTAGCGCCAGTGTTACCTTGAACGCCTTGAGGTCCGGTAGCACCAGTAGCGCCAGTGTTACCTTGAGCACCTTGAGGTCCAGTAGCACCAGTAGCACCTGTGTTACCTTGAGCACCTTGAGGTCCAGTAGCACCAGTAGCGCCTGTGTTACCTTGAACACCCTGAGGTCCAGTAGCGCCAGTGTTACCTTGAACGCCCTGAGGTCCGGTAGCACCTGTGTTACCTTGAACACCCTGAGGTCCAGTAGCACCTGTGTTACCTTGAGCACCTTGAGGTCCAGTGGCACCGGTAGCACCTGTGTTACCTTGAGCACCTTGAGGTCCAGTGGAACCGGTAGCACCCGTGTTACCTTGAACGCCCTGAGGTCCGGTAGCACCTGTGTTACCTTGAGCACCTTGAGGTCCAGTAGCACCAGTAGCACCTGTGTTACCTTGAGCACCTTGAGGTCCAGTGGAACCGGTAGCACCTGTGTTACCTTGAGCACCTTGAGGACCAGTGGCACCGGTAGCACCTGTGTTACCTTGAGGTCCTTGAGGCCCAGTAGGTCCAGGAGGCCCACCAGAAGGTCCGGTAGGTCCGGTAACTCCTATACCAGTGGCACCGGTAGCACCAGTAGCCCCTGTGTTACCTTGAACGCCTTGAGGTCCAGTAGCACCAGTAGCACCTGTGTTACCTTGAACGCCTTGAGGACCAGTAGCGCCCGTGTTACCTTGAGGACCAGTGGCACCAGTAGTGCCCGTGTTACCTTGAGGACCAGTGGCACCGGTAGCGCCCGTGTTACCTCGAGGACCAGTGGCACCAGTAGCGCCCGTGTTACCTTGAGGACCAGTGGCACCAGTAGCGCCCGTGTTACCTCGAGGACCAGTGGCACCGGTAGCGCCAGTAGCGCCAGTAGCACCAGTAGCGCCCGTGTTACCTCGAGGACCAGTGGCACCAGTAGCACCCGTGTTACCTTGAGGACCAGTGGCACCGGTAGCGCCAGTAGCGCCCGTGTTACCTCGGGGACCAGTGGCACCAGTAGCGCCCGTGTTACCTTGAGGACCAGTAGCACCAGTAGCGCCCGTGTTACCTCGAGGTCCGGTAGCGCCTGCTGGCCCAGTAGGCCCAGTAGGTCCTTGAATGAATGAAGCAGAATTAACTAGAGCGGTTTGTAATGCTGCTATTAATTTAAGAAGCTCTTGAAGTGTGCAAGGGTCGATTCGGAATAGTTTTGTAATGTATAGTAAATAATTAATTAGATTTTGAAGCTCGATAAATACAGCGCTTGCTACGAAGGTTGGATTGTTTAATATAGTTATTAAGTTTTTAATAATAGCTAGCCCTTGTGCTTTCAGGGAGGAAGTAGCGTCTAGTGAACAAATAAATTTACTTAGTAGGTTCAATGTATCGATTAGATCTTCAATATTTTGAGGAGATGGATTTGCGAAAAGTTTTGGGATTATTTTTGTTAGATCGATAATAATTGCGCGGAATGTTCTAAGTTGTGCCTTAGTAACTGGGATTGATGGGGTATTTGGGATTCGTCCAGCGCTACCTGGAAAGCATGGTTTGGAGAATTTGTTCTGACTGTCGTTATAATGAGACATTAAATCTCTCCTTTCTAATGAGGATAGGAACGAAACTCATCATAGTAGATGCAAAAATTAGTTAAATGGTCATAGTAAAATCGTTTGTTTAAAGAAAAAATAGAAAAAACGCCTTATGATAAGGCGTTTTTTCTATTTTCTGCGTATTTATAATATCGTTTTAGTGAAACTTTTGATTTGAATCCAGCTAGTTTTATAATTTCTGACTCCGGAGTTTCTTTTTTTATTAAGTTTAAAATATAGGTGTTACGAAAGTGTTGTCCTGAGATTCCTTTGCGTAAATTAGCTCTAGATACTTCGAGGCGAATCATTTTTTGGATAGCGATTTCTGTTAATCCCTTCGGTGCATCATTTTCGTATACCCATCTGTATGTTCCACGATTAAAATCAAATGCGATAAATAATGGGTCATGACTATGGTATTTTGGACGAACGGGTTCAGGGATGCTTTTGTAATAAGTATATAGTTGTTTTTTGTCTTCGTTAGTTAATGTAATTGTTCTTTCTACCCCTGCGGTTTCTGGGATAGATAATGTGTTAGTTTCAAAGTGAACGTGATGCATAGTTAACGCTGTAAGTTCCTGTAAGGATAATCCATAGTCGATTAATAAGTTTAAAATAGCAACATTACGATCCATTAATAAAGGGCGCACAGGACGTTGTTTTTCTGAAAGTCCTTCTAATGAAGTGATTATATGTTTTAATCTTTTTTCTTCATCAGATGAAATGAAATCTTCGTTACGAAGTGTGCGGTCTGGTTGAATAGAAATTTCCATGTTCTTTAATGGGTTAGGGATGTTTAGAAAATGATGCATTCTATTTAATACAATAAATACACGGTGCATCGTTTTCTCTGAGTAATGTCGATTCTTTTTTAGGTCGGAAAAGTAATCTTCGTAGTCTTTTGTACAAAGTGTAGCCCATATATTACTGGAAGGGAGCTTTTTGTTTTTTTCTAACCAATGTCCGAAATCTTCAATGTCATAAACATAACGTTTAATGGTTGAAGGTTTTCGGCCTTTATTCAATAAAAAAATAGAAAAGGCTTGTATTGTATCATGGAATTCCGTTGTCTCCATAGTCCCACCACCTTCATTATTTCTTATATTATAGCAAACTTTTCTGAAAATAGTCATTTGCAAGGGAGACCGGAATAATAATATTTGGTGAGTGGATAAAGTGAAACTTTAATCAGTGGGGATTTTGTTCATCCCTCTGATTATTAGTTGAACCAATTGGGCATTTACGGACAGTTATCTCCCGGCTAACTTCCTAGCATTTGCTGAATTTTGAGGTGGGAGTCTTACTGCCTGTTCATGCGGGATAAAATGAGGTGATTGTATGGAACAATCGATGCGAAAGAAAAATAATAATCAAATTAACATTGTGTTAAATCATCGAAAGAAAATTTCTTTACCGGCCGCAGAAAATAAAACAGTGATTTCAAGTGAAACTACTACGAAACATGAGATGTTGCAAAGAATTGAAGAAGAGATGGGAAAGCTTGTTGGGATGGATGATATAAAAAAGATAATAAAAGAAATATATGCTTGGATTTATGTGAATAAAAAAAGACAAGAAATAGGGTTGAAATCTGAGAAGCAAGTACTCCATATGTTGTTTAAAGGGAATCCAGGTACAGGGAAGACAACTGTTGCTAGAATGATAGGGAAATTGTTGTTTGAGATGAATATTCTATCAAAAGGGCATTTAGTTGAAGCTGAACGAGCTGATCTTGTAGGAGAGTACATCGGTCATACAGCTCAGAAAACAAGAGATTTAATAAAAAAAGCAATGGGAGGTATTTTGTTTATTGATGAGGCGTATTCATTAGCTCGAGGGGGAGAAAAAGATTTTGGGAAAGAAGCAATTGATACGCTCGTAAAACATATGGAAGATAAACAACACGGTTTTGTATTGATTTTAGCCGGTTATTCAAGAGAGATGAATCACTTTCTTTCATTAAATCCAGGACTGCAATCACGTTTTCCATTTATAATTGAATTTTCTGATTACTCAGTAAATCAACTGTTGGAAATTGGGAAGAGGATGTATGAAGAACGTGAATACCAGTTATCGAAAGAGGCTGAATGGAAATTTAGAGATCATTTACATGCTGTAAAGTACTCATCGCAAATTACATCGTTTAGTAATGGAAGATATGTACGGAATATTGTTGAAAAATCGATTCGTACACAGGCTATGCGGTTGTTGCAAGAGGATACGTATGATAAATATGATTTAATTGGGATATCAAGTTGTGATTTGATGCTTGAAGAGGAGACGCACAGTACGTAAACTGTGCGTCTGTTTTTTGTATAAGTGCTGCTACTCTTTTTTTGCTTTTTCTTGATAAGATTTATGGAAGCGTTCCATTTTAGCGCTTTTTTCGTGTGCAGAATTAGAATCGTGTCCAATTTGACCTACTGAGCTTTTTTGAGCACCTTTATTAACGTGGTTTGTCATTTGTGTTCACCTCGCTTTGAGGATTAGTATAAACATTATGTAAAGAAAAACTCGTTAGAAAAGAAAAACCTCTTTACAATCTGTAAAGAGGTTGGATTGCTATTTATGCACTGAACGTTCTTTTGTATCGATACGTCTATGCGGTAAATGCCATTTGTAATGAATAGAAACCATGCGGAAGCAAACAATTAAAATGAATAAGGTATATAGAGCCCAATCGCTAACAATAATTTGAGCACCGATTAAGAAACCTGCAAGAATCGTCCAAAAGGCATATACTTCAGCTCGAAGGACGAGAGGTTTTCTGCGGGCTAAAAGATCGCGGATGATGCCACCGCCAATACCAGTTAAAACAGCTGCTACGATTGTAGCGCTAATTGGTAAATTTAATTTTTGAGCGTATAATGCTCCTTGTACGGCGAATGCTGATAAGCCGATAGCATCAGTGATATTTTCCCACTTTTTCCAATGTCTAATTAATTTATTAGGAAAAAGAAAAATAATCGTCATTGATAGTAGTGCGATTTGGAATAACATGTCTTGTTGCCAAAACGCGACAATCGGATAACCGATTAATAAATTACGAAGGGCACCTCCCCCAAATGCGGTTGCCATTCCTAAAATATACACCCCGAAAATATCATAATCCTCTTCCATTGCAACAATGGCTCCGCTTAATGCGAAAGCGATTGTGCCTATGATGCTAAAAATCTCCCATGCCATGAATTTTCTCCCCCGCTAACTAGATGAAATGTGCTTCCTCTGCTATTATATTAGAAGGTTTAAATTTCGAAAAGGATGAGTGAACATATTTGATGGAAGAAAAAGAAAAAGTCATATTAGTAGGCTGTCAATTGCCACAAGATGATGATGAAAAGTTTATGCATTCCATGAAAGAGCTTGCATCGCTAGCGAAGACTGCACGAGCAGAATTGTTAGTGTCTACAACGCAAAAACGACCGAAGTTTCATCCGGCGACTTATATAGGTAAAGGTAAATTAGAAGAGCTTACAATGTTAACGGAAGAATTAGAACCGGATGTTATCGTATTTAATAACGAATTAACGCCGAGTCAAATTCGGAATTTATCCTCAGTATTAGATGCGAGGGTAATTGATCGAACGCAACTAATATTAGATATTTTTGCGCAACGTGCGAAGTCGAGGGAGGGTAAGCTTCAAGTAGAATTAGCTCAGTTGCAATATACAATGCCACGTCTTATGGGGCAAGGATTGTCTTTATCACGTCTTGGTGGTGGTATTGGAACGAGAGGGCCGGGTGAGACGAAACTTGAGACGGATCGTCGTCATATTCGATCACGCGTTGATGAAATAAAGAAACAACTTGCAGTTGTTGTGGAGCATCGAAAAAGATATCGTGAGAGAAGAAAAGATAATAAAGTATTTCAAGTTTCATTAATAGGGTATACGAATGCAGGAAAATCTACACTGTTTAATAGATTGACGGAAGCAGATACGTTTGAAGAAAACTTGTTGTTTGCAACGCTAGACCCGACGACAAGGAAGATGCCGTTACCTTCAGGTTATACAGTATTACTAACTGATACGGTAGGTTTTATACAAGATTTACCTACGTCATTAATTGCTGCTTTTCGTTCGACATTAGAAGAAGCTGGTGAAGCGGATGTTATTTTACATGTAGTTGATTCAGCAGATCCTAATTATGTAGGGCATGAGAAAACAGTAAAACAATTATTGTCAGAACTTGAAATTAATCATATTCCTATTATTACGTTATATAATAAAAAAGATGAATTACATCAAAACTTTATTCCGTTTCCGAAAAGTGACTTCTTAATGACTAGTGCCTTTGAACAAAGTGATTTATTACATATAAAAGAAGCGATAGAAACGAAAATGAAGGAAGAAATGAATCGTTATCAAGTGGAAATTCCACCGAGTGAAGGTAAGCTGTTAACGCTATTAAAGACGGAGACGCTATTAACAAAGATGGAGTTTCTGGAAGATAAATTTGTATATGATTGCGTGGGGTATATTTTTGCTCATTCATCGCTTAATGTGCAATTAAAGAGATTTTTAGTGGAAGAAGGAGAAAATAAAAATGTTTGATCGTTTGAAAAATGGAGAAAAAATTGCTCCAATCGTAAAAGAAGTAGAGAGCCAGATTACAGAAGTACATAAACGCGCGGATGAAGTAATTGAAAGCAATCAGTTTCGAGTGTTAGAAAGTTTCCGTAAACATAAAATTAGTGATTCGCATTTTATTCCGACGACAGGTTACGGTTATGATGATATTGGCCGTGATACGTTAGAAAAAGTGTATGCGGATGTATTTGGAGCGGAAGCTGGTCTTGTTCGTCCGCAAATTATTTCAGGTACTCATGCTATTTCTACAGCGTTATTTGGTGTTTTACGTCCGGGAGATGAGTTATTGTACATCACTGGTAAACCGTATGATACGTTAGAAGAAATCGTTGGTGTACGCGGAAAAGGTGTAGGTTCATTTAAAGAATATAATATTGGTTATAATGCAGTTCCGCTTACTGAAGAGGGGCTTGTTGATTTTGGAGCTGTTGCGACTGCAATTCATAGTAATACGAAGATGATTGGGATTCAGCGCTCAAAAGGTTATGCTACTCGTCCATCGTTTACTATTTCTCAAATTAAAGAGATGATAGCATTCGTTAAAGAAATTAAACCTGATGTTGTTGTGTTTGTAGATAACTGTTATGGTGAGTTTATTGAAGAGCAAGAGCCATGTCATGTTGGTGCAGATTTAATGGCAGGTTCGCTTATTAAAAACCCTGGTGGTGGAATTGTTAAAACTGGTGGTTACATTGTTGGTAAAGAACAGTATGTTGAAGCGTGTGCATATCGTTTAACATCTCCGGGAATCGGTGCGGAAGCAGGGGCATCTTTATACAGTCTGCAAGAAATGTATCAAGGTTTCTTCTTAGCACCGCATGTAGCGGGACAAGCACTAAAAGGTGCGATTTTTACAGCTGCATTTTTAGAGAAGTTAGGAATGAATACATCACCAGCATGGAATGCACCAAGAACAGATTTAATTCAGTCTGTTCAATTTGATGATAAAGATCGTATGATTGCATTCTGCCAAGCGATTCAATATGCATCTCCAATTAATTCTCACTTCACTCCATATGCCAACTATATGCCGGGTTATGAAGATGATGTAATTATGGCTGCGGGAACGTTTATTCAAGGTGCAAGTATTGAATTGTCAGCTGATGGTCCAATTCGTCCGCCTTATGTTGCTTACGTGCAAGGTGGGTTAACTTATTCACATGTGAAGATTGCGATTTGTTCTGCAATTGATGCGTTAATTGAAAAAGAATTATTAACAATTTCTTGAGGGGAAGCTGTCGATTTCGACAGCTTTTTTCGTGTGAAAGTAATGATTAATCTCATTAGAAAAAAGAATGAAAAAATTTATAAAAAAATCATGTAAGAAAAGCTAACATCTATTGACACTAAACATAACATGGTATAAAATGAGAAGCAGTTAAGGCGAAGGAGGAACTGAAACAATGAAAGAAGATAGACGTTCTGCCCCGCTGTTTCCTATTGGTATTGTTATGGATTTAACACAATTATCTGCACGTCAAATTCGCTACTATGAAGAGCATAATCTTGTTTCTCCAACCCGTACAAAGGGGAATCGTAGATTATTTTCATTTAACGATGTAGATAAGTTGTTAGAGATTAAAGATTTATTAGATCAAGGCTTGAATATGGCTGGTATTAAACAAGTGTTACTAATGAAAGTAAATCAAACAGAAACAGTGAAAGTAAAAGAAGAAACGAAAGAAATTTCAAAAACTGAGCTTCGCAAAATACTTCGAGATGAACTACAACATACAGGTAGATTTAATCGGACTTCATTGCGACAAGGTGACATTTCAAGGTTTTTTCACTAAAGATAACTGATTCTGAAGGTGTTTAGAGGGACTAAGGAGGAATTTATAATGGCTAGGTACACAAGAGAAGATATTTTCCGTTTGGCGAAAGAAGAGAATGTAAAGTATATCCGCTTACAATTTACGGACCTTTTAGGAGTAATTAAAAACGTAGAAATTCCAGTGAGCCAATTAACAAAAGCTCTTGATAACAAAATGATGTTTGATGGATCTTCTATTGAAGGTTTCGTACGTATTGAAGAATCTGATATGTACTTATATCCAGATTTAGATACTTGGGTAATTTTCCCTTGGACAGCTGAAAAAGGAAAAGTAGCTCGATTAATCTGTGATATTTACAATGCAGATGGCACTCCATTTGATGGCGATCCACGTAACAACTTAAAGCGTGTATTAAAAGAAATGGAAGCATTAGGATTCTCAGATTTCAATCTTGGACCAGAGCCAGAATTCTTCCTATTTAAAGTAGATGAAAAAGGAAATCCAACATTAGAATTAAACGATAACGGTGGATACTTCGACCTTGCGCCGATGGATTTAGGGGAAAACTGTCGTCGTGATATCGTTCTTGAACTTGAAGAAATGGGCTTTGAAATTGAAGCGTCTCACCATGAGGTTGCTCCAGGGCAACACGAAATTGACTTTAAATATGCAAATGCAATTCGCTCATGTGATGACATTCAAACATTCAAACTTGTTGTAAAAACAATTGCTCGTAAACACGGTTTACACGCAACATTTATGCCAAAACCATTATATGGTGTGAACGGTTCAGGTATGCACTGTAACTTATCGCTATTCAAAAATGGTGAGAACGTATTCTTCGATCAAAACGGTGACTTACAATTAAGTGATGATGCTCGTCACTTCATCGCAGGTATTTTAAAACACGCACCAGCATTTACAGCGGTAGCAAATCCAACTGTAAACTCTTACAAGCGTTTAGTACCTGGATACGAAGCTCCTTGTTACGTAGCATGGTCTGCACAAAACCGTAGCCCATTAGTACGTATCCCTGCATCTCGTGGTATTAGTACACGCGTAGAAGTACGTAGTGTTGACCCAGCTGCAAACCCATATTTAGTAATGGCTACATTATTAGCAGCAGGTCTTGATGGAATTAAAAACAAATTAACTCCACCAGCTGCAGTAGACCGTAACATCTATGTAATGACAAAAGAAGAGCGCGAAGAAGCAGGTATCGTTGACTTACCAGCAACATTAGCGCAAGCATTAGTTACATTACAATCTAATGAAGTAGTATGCGGTGCACTAGGAGAACATTTACTTGAGCACTTCATCGAAGCAAAAGAGATTGAGTGGGACATCTTCCGCACACAAGTTCACCAATGGGAACGCGATCAATATATGTCTCTATACTAAGAGAGAAAAAAGCCTTGATACTACGGTATCAGGGCTTTTTTTATTTGTGGGCAAATATAAAGGCTTGTGAAATGAATTAGATGGGTGCCCGCAAAGTGCCCGAAAAAAGTCATGTGGATTATTTAAAATGCGTGCTAGCTATGAATGAAAATGTGGAAGTTGAAATAAGGTGTGGATGTATTTAATTCGAAAATTAAGTATTGAAAAATATAGTACCTTGCAATGAATAATACTAAGTGGTATATTATGGATATAACGGGTACCGTGTATTGAACAGTACTGAAATGAGAAAGGGGGATTGACCTTGAACGTTCAGTTTAAAAAAGGTGTGTTAGAACTGTGTGTTTTGGCACTTGTGAAACGTAAGGATTGTTACGGTTATGAACTTGTACAGCAAATCTCAAATAAATTTTTAATATCGGAAGGGTCAGTGTATCCTTTATTACGTCGTTTAACGAAAGAAGGGTATTTTCAAACGTATTTGAAAGAATCTACGGAGGGGCCGCCTCGTAAATATTATCAACTAACTGAGCAAGGGGAAACGCAACTGAATTTGTTAGTAGCGGAGTGGCGTGATTTTGCAAAAGGCGTACAAGAAATTATTGAAGGGGTGGAATGGGATGAGTAAAGAACAGTTTCTTAAAGAATTATCAAGTCATCTTAGAAAGTTACCGGAAGAAGAGAGGAAAGATATTTTATTTGATTATGAAGAGCATTTTCAGTTTGGAATAGAAGAAGGAAAAACTGAATCGGAAATAATAAAGGGCCTTGGCTCTCCGAAAGTAATTGCGAAAGACTTACTTGCTTTGTATCGCTTTGATGAAATGAAAAAGGACCCATCTACTCCGAATATAACAAGGGCTGTCATGGCAGCGATTGGACTTAGTTTGTTTAATTTTATTATTGTGTTAGGCCCGTTAGTTGCAATTATTGCTTTTATATTTTCCTTCTGGCTCGGTGGAATTGCTAGTGTAGTGACACCATTTTTCGTTATTGGAAAAGTATTTATGGGTACTTTTATATGGTTGGATTTATTCGTTAGTATAACGTTTGTTGGGGTAGGTTTGTTGTTATGTATTATCGCTTATTATAGTACGAAGTGGTTTAAAAAGTTATGCGTACGTTATGTAATATGGAACTTCAAAATGATAAAAGGAGAGTAGATGATGAAGAAAATATTATTAGTAGCTATCGCTTGTATCATTATTGGAGTAATAGGGATTTCACAAACATATGAAAAAGCAGTGCAAACTGCAGAAGAAGGAAATAAAGAAGACGTAATTAAAAACGAAACACTAAAAAATATAGAAGTTAAGTTAGATGCTGGGGATATTGTTGTCCAAAAATCTCCCGACTCTTCTTTTTATGTAAAGCAATCAGGAGATGTACGTAAACACGAGGTTCGTATTGCCGAAGATGGTGACACATTAAAAATTATTGGGGAAAGAGAAAAAGGTGCTTCATTTGATTTTTCTTTTTACGATTTTAGATTTCAAACGTCTACAATAACTCTCCTCGTGCCTGAACGTTCATACCAAGAGATAAAAATAAATTCATCAGCTGGACAAATAGAAATAAGTGATGTGAAAAGTGATTGTGTAAGTGTTGGGACACTCGCTGGAGAAGTAGATTTGAAAAATGTCACAGCAAGAAGTGTGGAAGGATCTTCAAAAGCTGGTGAGGTGAGCTTTAAGAAGGTAATAGGAAAAGTAACTGCGAAGTCGGCTAGCGGGGAAGTGCATATTATGGATCATGATCCTAAATATGATGTAGAGGCAAGTTCAACTGCTGAGGATGTAGATATTACTTTATTAGAAAAACCACAAGATGCAGTTATAACTGGGCAAAGTGCTGCTGGTGAAGTAATGATTTTTAATGAAGAAAATAAAAATATAACAATTGGCAATGGTAGTAAAAAGATTAGTGGTAAAACAGCTGCTGGCGATGTGACGATTGAAACTCGTTCATAAGAAATAAAATGTATGAAAATCTATCAAAATACAAAAAAAGAAGATAATTACCGTATATAAATAAGGTAATTATCTTCTTTTTTTATTCTTAATGTAAATCACGATATACGCCAATTACTTTTCCAATAACTGATACTTGTTTTAAAATGATAGGTTCTAATGAAGAGTTTTCCGGTTGTAGACGGAAATGGTCTTTTTCTTTATAGAAACGTTTAACAGTTGCTTCGTTATCTTCTGTTAAAGCGACTACAATTTCACCATTGTATGCAGACTGTTGTTGGCGAACAACAACTAAATCCCCATCGAAAATACCAGCTTCAATCATACTATCTCCGGAAATACGTAACATAAATACTTGGTCTGCTCCAGCAACAATGCTAGCTGGAAGTGGGAAGTGATCTTCTACACTTTCAACTGCTGTAATCGGTAATCCAGCAGTAACTTTTCCGACAATTGGAACTTGAATAACAGATTGTGTCTCTGTATCCATTCGGTTGTCACCTAAAATTTCAATTGCTCGTGGTTTTGTTGGATCGCGTCGAATATATCCTTTTTCTTCTAGTCGTGATAAATGTCCATGCACTGTAGAACTAGAAGCGAGGCCGACTGCTTGACCGATTTCACGTACGGAAGGTGGATATCCTTTTTCTTGTACTTTTAGCTTAATAAAGTCGAGAATGTCTTGCTGGCGTTTCGTTAACTTTTCCATGTTTTCTAACACCTCGTTTTCTTTCATTTTTCTTATTAATAAGTATAACATGCGAAAAAACATTCTACAAACATAAGTTCGAACGAAAGACGAATTTATGATACACTATAAGGAAAATATAGTGAGAAAGAAGGGTTCAAAATGAATGCAATTATTTATGCACGTGTGAGCACAACAAAAGAAGAACAGGAAACATCATTATTGCGTCAAAAAGATGAATTATTGCATTTAGCTGAGCGCTATCAAATGAATGTTGTAAAGGTGATTGAGGAGCAGGCTAGTGGTTATACAATTGAACGTGATGGCATATTAGAAGTGCTAGATACAATTCGCGATGAACAAGTTGATGTACTTCTCATACAAGATGAAACGCGCCTTGGAAGAGGGAATGCAAAGATTGCATTAATGCACTGTTTACATAAAGAGGGAATAAAAGTATATACGCATACGCATAATGGAGAATTAGAACTCTCTGACTCTGATTCGATGGTACTAGATATAATTGGGATTGTTGAAGAGTATCAAAGAAAGATCCACAATTTAAAAATTAAACGTGGCATGCAAAGAGCGGTAGAGAAAGGATTTCGTCCAGAGAATAATTTGAAAAATCGTCATTTAAGTATAGGACGTGAGAAAAAAGAAGTGCCAATTGAGGAAATTGTACGTTTACGCCGGAATGAATTAACTTTTGAAGAAATTGCAGCAACACTTCGTGGTTTTGGTCATGATGTTTCAAAAGCAACTGTACATCGAAGATATGTAGAATATACAAAGCAATTGCTTGATAAAGAGGACTAACTATTGTATGATAATAATCAGTTTTGAGTAAAAGGGGGATTCGAGATGCAAAGTCACGAACTCATTGAACGCATTAACTTCTTAGCGAAAAAAGCAAAAGCTGAAGGTTTAACTGAAGAAGAACAACGTGAGCGCCAATCGCTACGTGAACAATATTTAAAAGGATTTCGTCAAAATATGTTAAACGAACTTAAAGGAATTAAAGTTGTTAACGAAGAAGGTACTGATGTTACACCGGCGAAATTAAAAGCTTTAAAAAAGCAAGATAATGCAAAATTAAACTAAAAGATGGGCGAAGCCCATCTTTTTTATGTATTATATCCGTTATTTAATAACTTTCCAGTTGTTATTGACTGTTGCTTCTATATTTTTGTGCTTCAATATATAGTTAGCGATAAGTTCAGACATATCTGTTGGTATGTCTTTTATTACGGGCTTATTTTGAAACATAAAGAAGTTCCCTCCGCCACTTGCGCGATAATTATTCATAACGACGTCATATTCTTCATTCATATGAAGTGGAGCGCCTTTATACTGTAAGGATTCTACTCTCTCGCCAATTGGTTTGGAAATGTTTAATACGTACGAAATTCCTTCCCACATATCGTAATTATAGTGTTGCGGCTTTGGTTCTATGTAGGTAGGGTTTACGATGATAGTTCCATCTGCTTTTAATATGAAATAAGAAGCAGAGAGTTCAAGGGCATCTTTTATATCCGCTCCAGTTATTCTAATTACTTTTAATGTATTTGGATAAATATAATTAGAAACGATGTCACGCATTGTTACGCGATTAGGGAAACCTGGAGATGTATTATGGAATAAGCTTGTACAAGAAATGGAAACATTAGCTATATCCATCTGTATTTTATTTATGAATTCAATAAAAGGATGGTCTTGCAAACGAGTTTGCATAGCATCTGAAATTTGCATGTCCCCATAGATTACTCCAATAGGTTGATCGAGCCAATTTTGTGTTTTTTCTTCATAATCGGCAACCAAGGAAAGAATATCTTGGTCAGCCTCAATTCCTTGTACGGGCAATAATTGTGAATAACTCTCTTTTTTTATCCATTTTTTTTCTGTTTTTTCGAATGTTACTGTTACTTTTCCAACGGAGTGTCCATTGCATCCAATCTGTAAAATTGTTACACCATTCATTACGGTGTGAGCGATTTCCCGGTGTTGGTGGCCTGTTAGTAAAATGTCTATACCTTCAATTTCATGGCACATTGCATATCCTTGGTTTTCACCTGTTAAAACTTCAGTCGGTACCCCAGTTTGTAAATCGCGTTCAAATCCCCCATGGTAGGCTACGACTAATAAATCGGGTTTCTCGTGTTCGCGAATGTAAGAAACCCATCTTTTTGTTGTTTCTAATGCATCTTCAAATTGTAAATCTTGAATGTGATGGGGTTGTTCCCAATTGGGAATGTAATGCGTTGTCATCCCTAAAATAGCAATTTTTATATTTGATTCAATATGTTTTATTATATATGGTTTCCCGAAATAAGGTTCTTTTCTGTTTTTATTTAAAATATTTGCTGATAGATACGGAAAGTTTGCAGTAGAAATAGCATTATTTAATATGTCCATTCCATAATTAAATTCATGATTTCCAATAACTGCAGCATCATAACGTAAATAGTTCGCTAATAAAGACATTGGATTTTTCTTATCTTCTTCATATGTAGCGTAATGATAAGTGAAGGGTGTTCCTTGTATGAAGTCACCGTTATCAATTAAAAGAACGTTTCTATTTTGGGAACGTTCTTTTTTTATAAGAGTAGAAATTTTGGCTAAACCAATTTCAGCTTGAGAGTTATCTTGGTAGTGAATTGGATAAACAGTGCCATGTATATCACTTGTTAATAAAATGTTTAAAGTTACAATTTGATTTGGATTCAATATCATTCACCTTTTCTATTGTTATCTACTAATTAAGCATATCAAATATATGAAGAGAATTTTAATGAGAATGTATAGAATGTGTAAAGATTCTGTAAATAAGCAATTGTACGTGAAAATGTGTGATATATTTCTTCATGTTTACGGAAGGCAATTTTATAACAACAAAATTGGAGGCATTAATATGTTGAAAAAAGTTTTTGCAATGAGTACGACAGTTGTACTAGCGGCGGGATTATTAAGTGGTTGTGGAACGAAAGAATCAAGTGCAAGTAAAACTGAAGATACGAAAAAAGGTTATGTACCGAAGACTTTAAATGTTCAATTTGTTCCTTCTCAAAATGCAGATACGTTAGAGGCAAAGGCAAAACCATTGGAAAAGTTATTAAGTGATAAATTAAATATTCCGGTAAAAGTTAGCATTTCAACGAATTACAATACAATTGTAGAAGCGATGGCGTCTAAGCAAGTAGATGTAGGGTTTTTACCTCCAACAGCGTATGTGCTAGCGCATGAGAAAAAGGCTGCAAACGTAATTTTACAAGCACAACGTTTTGGAGTAGATGATGAAACGGGAGCTCCTACAAAGGATTTAGTAGACTTTTATAAATCTGAGTTTGTAGTTAAGAAAGATTCAAATATTAACAGTGTAAAAGATTTAAAAGGTAAAAAAATTGGTTATCAAGATGTAACGTCATCAGCGGGGTATGTATGGCCTGCGGCTGTATTGTTAAAAGAGGGAATTGATCCGCTAAAGGATGTGAAACCTGTTACATTAAAAGGTCACGATCAGTCGCTGATTGCTCTTTTAAATGGTGATGTAGATGCATCTGTTGTATTCCAAGATGCTCGTAATATTGTGAAAAAAGATTATCCGAATATATTCGATCAAACGAAAATAGTGAAATTTACGGAAAAAATTCCAAATGATACGATTTCGGTACGTTCTGATTTAGATGCAGAGTGGAGTAAGAAATTACAGGACGCTTTCATTGAAATAGGAAAGAATGAGGAAGGTCACAAAATCATTAAAGAAGTATATTCACATGAAGGATATGTTAAATCTGATGATAGTAAATTTGATATCGTTCGTGAATATGGAAAGAAAGTAAAAACGCAATAATACATATGGAAATGGCAGCTAACTGGAAGGCATATGTTTCCAGTTAGTTTGCCATTTTGAATACATAGAAGGTAGGTAAGATGTGTGATAGAATTTCGAAATGTTTCCAAAATGTATCCGAATGGTACAAAAGGATTGAATAATATAAACTTGAACATTCAAAAAGGTGAGTTTGTTGTAATGGTAGGGCTGTCGGGGGCTGGAAAGTCTACACTTCTTAGATCGGTAAATCGCCTTCATGAGATTACAGAAGGAGAAATCTTGATTGAAGGTGAGTCTATTACTGCTGCGAAAGGAAAAGAATTACGACGCATGCGCCGGGATATTGGTATGATTTTTCAAAGTTTTAACCTTGTAAAACGATCAACGGTTTTGAAGAATGTATTAGCTGGGCGTGTTGGATACCATTCGACTTTTCGTACAACGTTAGGTCTATTTCCAAAAGAAGATTTGGAGCTTGCCTTTCAATCGTTAAAAAGGGTGAATATTTTAGAAAAAGCATATGCGCGAGCTGATGAATTATCAGGAGGACAACAGCAACGTGTATCGATTGCTAGAGCGTTGGCGCAAGAAGCAAAAATCATATTGGCAGATGAACCTGTTGCGTCGTTAGATCCGCTAACAACAAAGCAAGTATTAGATGATTTGAAAAAAATTAATGAAGATTTTGGGATTACAACAATTGTAAACTTACATTCTATTGATTTAGCTAGGCAATATGCGACACGCATTATTGGATTACATGCAGGCGAAATTGTTTTTGATGGTTCAGTAGAAGAGGCAACGGATGAAAAATTTGCTGAAATTTATGGAGACGTAGCGCAGAAAAGTGAATTATTAGAGGTGGCAGTTAAATGAATGACGCGACGATATATTCAAAATCGATACCGAAGCCGCCGAGTAAGTTGAAACATATGTTAACGGCTATTCTAGTCATTTTACTGTTGTGGGGAAGTAGTGTACAGGTCGACGCATCATTTTCAAAACTAGTAGTTGGTTTTCCTAATATGATTGATTTGTTAAAAGAGATGGTGCCGCCTGATTGGAGTTATTTTCAAGTTATTACAACAGCGATGTTAGATACAATACGTATGGCGATTATTGGGACGACTTTAGGAGCGATTTTAGCTATTCCACTGGCACTATTTGCGGCAAGTAATGTGTTTACTAGTACATTTTTGTACGGTCCAGCTCGATTGGTTTTAAATTTTATCCGAACGATACCAGATTTATTATTAGCGGCAATTTTCGTAGCTATTTTTGGAATAGGACCACTTCCAGGTATTTTAGCTCTTACTTTTTTCTCAATTGGGCTTGTGGCGAAATTGTTGTATGAGTCAATGGAATCGATTGATCCAGGTCCATTAGAGGCGATGACAGCAGTAGGAGCAAATAAAGTGCAATGGATTGTGTATGGGGTAATTCCGCAAGTGAAAGCACATTTTGTCTCCTATGTTCTTTATACATTTGAGGTGAACGTACGTGCAGCAGCTGTTTTAGGTTTAGTAGGAGCAGGTGGTATTGGGTTGTATTATGACCGTACACTTGGATTTTTACAATATCAACAAACTGCATCTATTATTATTTATACCCTTGTTGTTGTATTGTTAATTGATTATGTAAGTACATTGTTGCGGGAGAAATTATAATGAGTAAAACGACGATAATTGTACCAAAACCGAAGAAACCGAGTGTGTATCGCTGGTTTATTTTTATAGCACTTGCATTTGTTTATGTATGGGCTTTTTCAGGAGTCCCGCTAGAGGGAATAAAGGATACGGCAGGAGAAATTACAAAAGCAATTATGACAGGTGTATTGAATCCAGATTGGTCGTATGTATCTTTGCCAGATGGTGAAGATTTATTACATGGCTTAATTGATACGTTGGCAATTGCGATATTAGGTACATTTATTTCTGCCTTTTTATCTGTTCCATTCGCTTTTTGGGCGGCAACGAATATGAGCAGTGGAAAATTAACGGCAGGAACTGGGAAATTTGTACTTAGTTTTGTTCGTACATTTCCTGAATTAGTTATGGCTCTTTTATTTATAAAAGCTGTTGGACCAGGCTCCTTTGCCGGAGTTCTAGCTTTAGGATTACACTCTATCGGAATGTTAGGGAAATTATATTCAGAAGGAATTGAAAATATAGATAAAGGACCGACGGAAGCGTTAATAGCTACAGGTGCGAATCGCTTTCAAATACTTTGGTATGCAGTATTGCCACAAGTATTACCGGATTTTCTATCGTATACGTTATACAGGTTCGAAATTAATGTACGATCCGCTGCTATTTTAGGTGTTATTGGAGCAGGTGGGATTGGTACGCCTCTAATTTTTGCACTGAGTTCACGCAATTGGTCTCGTGTGGGGATTATTTTATTGGGTATTATTTTAATGGTAATTATCATTGATTTTATTTCAAGTTCGATACGGAAGAAAATTGTATAATTTATTTTAAGCACCTATAAAAGGTGCTTTTTTATATAATAAGAATAATAAATGTGAGCAATAGGGGGGATAATTTGGCTTTACAGCACGAATTTGTATTTGTTTCGAATGAAGAAAAAGGGTTGGATTTTATAGGTATAGATTGGATTGAACTTTGTTTTCTATATAAAGAAGAAGCAACGATAGATGAGTGTGTTGTATTAAGTGATGAGCTAATCGTATATCTATTAGATTTTACCCATTGGATTCCGACCTATTATCCAGCGAAAAGAGCAGAAGGATTTGGAATTCACTATTATGGTATTACGAAAATAGAACAGCAAGGGGCAGTGATAGCAGAACAGTTATTTTGTTCGCTAGTTAACATGTTTTCTCTAGCGCCAGAAACAATCGAACTGACAGGGCAGTTTCAATGGGAAAATGATAATAATACTGATGGAGAATATGAAAGATACGTATTTAATCGAGATAAATTATGCCAAGATTTAAATTCTTTTATTCGTTTGCTGTGCAGAGTGAAAAATGGGGAAGGATATATTTTGCATTATGGAATTTGAAAATGATGAATAAATATACAGATAATTCCCTTTCTTTTTAAAATAAAAATAATGAAAAAGTATGTCATATTGAATACCCATACATTCCCGAAATCATTGATTTTTTTATGAAAAACCAAAAAAATATCAACATATTTGTCGATACATGTTGTATAATCTTGCGTGGGAAGCTATCATATAAATGTATAAAACGTTTACTAATATAAGCGAAGGGAAGAATAGCATGTCACATTCAATCGAACAACTTTCTATCAACACGATTCGCACATTATCCATCGATGCGATTGAAAAAGCAAACTCTGGTCACCCAGGAATGCCAATGGGTGCAGCACCAATGGCTTATACATTATGGACTCAATTTATGAAACACAATCCAAATAACCCAACGTGGTTTAACCGTGATCGTTTCGTATTATCTGCAGGTCATGGTTCAATGTTACTATACAGCCTACTTCACCTATCTGGTTATGATCTAACAATGGATGACTTAAAGAACTTCCGTCAATGGGGAAGCAAAACTCCAGGACATCCTGAGTACGGTCATACAGCAGGTGTAGACGCAACTACTGGTCCACTTGGACAAGGTATTGCAACTGCTGTAGGTATGGCAATGGCTGAAAGACATTTAGCGGCTAAATATAACCGTGATGCGTATAATGTAGTAGATCATCATACATACGCTATTTGTGGTGATGGAGATTTAATGGAAGGCGTTTCTGCTGAAGCATCTTCATTAGCTGCTCATTTACAATTAGGTCGTCTTGTTGTGCTTTATGATTCAAACGATATTTCATTAGATGGCGATTTAAATCGTTCATTCTCTGAAAGTGTAGAAGATCGTTACAAAGCATACGGATGGCAAGTAATCCGTGTTGAGGATGGAAACGATATTGAAGCTATCGCGAAAGCAATCGAAGAAGCGAAAGCTGACGAAAAACGCCCAACGCTAATTGAAGTAAGAACGACAATTGGTTTCGGTTCTCCAAACAAATCAGGAAAATCAGCTTCACATGGTTCTCCACTTGGTGTAGACGAAACAAAATTAACGAAAGAAGCATATGCTTGGACTGCTGAGCAAGACTTCCATGTAGCAGAAGAAGTATATGACAACTTCCGTAAAACTGTACAAGATGTTGGTGAAACTGCGCAAGCAGCCTGGAACACTATGCTAGGTGAATATGCACAAGCATATCCAGAATTAGCAAACGAATTACAAGCGGCAATGAATGGTCTTCTTCCAGAAGGTTGGGAGCAAAACTTACCAACTTATGAATTAGGATCAAAAGCAGCAACTCGTAATTCTTCAGGTGCTGTAATTAATGCAATTGCAGAGTCTGTACCATCATTCTTCGGTGGATCTGCTGACCTTGCTGGTTCTAACAAAACATACATGAATAACGAAAAAGACTTTACAAGAGATGATTACAGCGGAAAAAACATTTGGTACGGTGTACGTGAGTTCGCAATGGGTGCAGCAATGAACGGTATTGCACTACATGGCGGTTTAAAAACTTACGGTGGTACGTTCTTCGTATTCTCTGACTACTTACGTCCAGCAATTCGTCTTGCAGCATTAATGCAATTGCCAGTAACGTATGTATTCACACACGACAGTATCGCTGTTGGTGAAGATGGTCCAACACATGAACCAATCGAGCAATTAGCAGCGCTACGTGCAATGCCAAATGTATCTGTTATTCGTCCAGCTGATGGTAACGAATCTGTTGCAGCTTGGAGACTAGCTCTAGAATCTACAAACAAACCAACTGCTTTAGTATTAACTCGTCAAGACCTTCCAACATTAGAAGGTGCAAAAGAAGATACGTATGAAAAAGTAGCAAAAGGTGCATATGTAGTTTCTGCAAGCAAGAAAGAAACAGCTGATGTAATCTTACTTGCATCTGGATCTGAAGTAAGTCTAGCTGTTGAAGCGCAAAAAGCGTTAGCAGTAGACGGCGTTGACGCAGCTGTTGTCAGCATGCCATCTATGGATCGCTTTGAAGCTCAAACAGCTGAGTACAAAGAATCTGTATTACCAAAAGCAGTAACAAAACGTTTCGCAATCGAAATGGGTGCTACATTCGGATGGCACCGTTACGTAGGTCTTGACGGAGATGTGTTAGGTATCGATACATTCGGTGCTTCTGCTCCTGGTGAGAAGATTATGGAAGAGTATGGATTTACTGTAGAGAACGTTGTTCGTAAAGTAAAAGAAATGCTTTAATGATTTTAGAAAAATCTCTCCGGCATGGAGAGATTTTTCTATGTAAATGAGTTTTTTCGACAGAAAAAGTTTTTTATCTCTCCGCAGTCAGACAATCATTGCAAAATTTCTTCTATATAATGAAGGGAAAAGGTTGTCCAGATTGGGAGGCGAAAGATGAAAACGTATGAATTGTATTTAATTCAAGAGGATATTGCGAAAGCTTACTTTGGTCGTGAATATTTGTTTTTTGATTTATTTGCTAGATTTTCAGAATCTGGGTCCCTTTCGGAGAAAAAAGTGTTATATAAACAAATGATGTATATAACGATGCCATTACAAGTAATGAAAATTCACCATAAATTAGAACAAGCTTTGCGTGTTCTTGGTAAATATGATCGAACACATCATACACATACACTTTATACAGGAGCGGAATACGGCGAAATAATGGTGAAACCGCACTATATTCGCATGAATACCTCTGGAAACGTTTCTATGGAAACGACTTTCTTTGAGGTGTTAAGAAAGTGTGAATTAACATTTTTAGCTATGGATTATGAAAATACAAAGTACGGATGGCTGAATCCTCTAAAACAAGTACGAACATATGTGTAAAAAATGTCGAATTGTATCTTGTCTTATTGAAAAGGTTTTAGTACACTGTAAGGTAGACAACATGAAGGAGGAAAATATATGCCAATTTGGTTAGGTATTCTAGTGGGCGTAGTAGCACTAGTAGCAGGCGTGGCGTTAGGATTTTTCATTGCCCGCAAATACATGATGAACTACTTAGAAAAAAATCCACCAATTAATGAACAAATGTTAAAAATGATGATGATGCAAATGGGACAAAAACCTTCCCAAAAGAAAATCAATCAAATGATGAGCGCGATGAATAAGCAACAAACGAAATAAGCGCTAAAAGACACTCGCTAAGAGTGTCTTTTCTTTTTGTTAGTTATGCAGTTTAAAACTTTTAAAAATTCAGTATTTTTGGTAAACTGAAAACATCGCTCATTTTAAGGGAGGAGGATAAAAATGAAGGTATTTATTAATTTAGCGTGGTTTTTTAAACAAGAAAAACGAGCGTACATAATCGGAATTATTATGTTATTTGGTGTCGCGCTTCTTGAACTTGTAGCTCCGAAAGTACTAGGTATTGTAGTAGATGAAATTAATAATGGAACATTAACATCTGAAAAATTGTTGAGGTGGGTTATTCTGTTAGTAGTTGTAGGGATTACTATGTACATATTACGTTATTTATGGCGTATTATGATTTTTGGATCTTCGTTAAAACTAGCCCGTCAATTACGAAAGAATTTATATGAACATTTTACAAGGATGAGCCCATCTTTCTATCAATCACGTCGTACGGGTGATTTGATGGCGCATGCGACTAATGATATTCAGGCGATTCAACAAACTGCTGGATCGGGTGTTTTAACACTTGTTGACTCATTAGCGGTTGGGGGATGTGTACTCGTAGCGATGGGTTTTACAATTAGTTGGAAGTTAACATTGTTAAGCTTAATTCCAATGCCGATTGTAGCGATTTCGACAAATTATTATGGAACGTTATTACATAAAAGATTTCATAAAGCGCAGCAATCGTTTTCAGAAATCAATGATAAAGTGCAAGAGAGTATGAGTGGGATGAAGGTAATTCGATCAATTGGACAAGAGAGAGAAGATTTACAAGCATTTCGAAAAAAATCAGAAGATGTTGTACATAAAAATATGTTAGTCGCACGTATTGATTCGTTGTTTGATCCAACAATCTCTCTTATCGTTGGATTTTCTTTTTTAATTGCAGTGTGTTACGGGTCATTATTAGTTGTGAGAGGTGAATTAACTGTAGGTGATCTCGTTACATTTACAACGTATTTAGGTACCCTCGTTTGGCCAATGTTAGCCTTTGGATGGTTGTTTAATATTATGGAGCGTGGGCGTGCTTCGTATGACCGTGTAGAAAAAATTCTCTCGCAAAAATCAGATGTAGTAAATAGAGAAGATGCTGTACATAAAGTAGCAAGCGGTGATGTTACATTTGCGGTCGATTCATTTTCATATAAGAAAAATGAACTGTTACAGCTAATAGATGTTCACTTTGATTTGAAGAAGGGTGAGACACTAGGCGTTGTCGGACGTACAGGAGCAGGGAAAACGACTTTATTAAAATGTTTAATCCGTGAGTATGATCATTTTAGTGGTGAATTAAAAGTTGGGGAGCGGGATATTCGCGATGTAACACTTTACGGTGTCCGTTCTGCCATTTCATACGTGCCGCAAGATCATTTTTTATTTTCAGCGAGTATTGGGGAGAATATTGCCTTCGGAAAGGCGGATGCTACATATAATGAAATAACCCGCGCTGCAGAGATTGCTTGTATTCATGATGATATCCTTCAATTTTCAGAAGGGTATGAAACAGTAGTAGGAGAAAGAGGCGTTTCGTTATCTGGAGGCCAAAAACAGAGAATCTCTATTGCACGTGCTTTATTAACGAATGCGGAAATTTTAATTTTAGATGATTGTTTATCAGCGGTAGATGCAAAAACAGAAGAAACGATTTTAAATGCATTAAAGAGGGAAAGAGCAGGAAAAACAACGATTATTACTGCTCATCGTTTAAGTGCAATTCAACATGCCAATCTTATACTTGTTGTGGATGAAGGCAGAATTGTACAACGAGGTACACATGAACAATTAATGGAAGAAAACGGTTGGTATAAAGAAATGTACGAGAGCCAGCAGTTAGAAGCATTAGTCGAGAAAGGAGGCGTATGATGACCGGGAAGAAGCGGAGTGATTTAAGTAGATTACTTTCTTATATGAAGCCATATAAAAGGTTGCTATCTTTAGCATTTATCTTTTTAGTTGGTGCAACTGTAACTGAAATGATGGGTCCTTTTTTAATTAAACAATTTCTTGATGAACATTTAGTACCACGTAACTTTGATCAATCAGCACTTGTTACTCTATTTGTAGTGTATCTTATTGCTCACTTATTAAAAGTATTATTTACTTATTTAGACTTATTGTATTTTCAAAATATCGCTTTTAAAATTGTTCAAGATATGCGTGTTGAAGTATATGATCATGTTCAAAAGTTGTCATTAAGTTTCTTTGATCGTACGCCGATTGGTACGCTTGTATCGCGCATAACGAATGATACGGAAGCAATTAAAGATTTTTATGTCAGTGTATTATCCACATTTGTCAAAAATGTAGTCTTTTTAATAGGTATTTTAGTAGCAATGTTTTTATTAAATGTAAAACTAGCTCTATTTTCTCTCGTATTAATTCCGATAATGTTTGCAATTATGGTGCTATATCGCCGGAAGAGTGCAGCCTTTTATTTAGAAGTACGTAATCAATTAAGCGTGTTAAATGCGAAGTTAAATGAGTCCATTCAAGGAATGAATATTGTTCAAGTGTTCAGACAAGAAAAGCGTATGAGAAAAGAGTTTGAAGAAGTGAATAATAAACATTATAGTGCAGGGCGGCGGACGTTAAAATTAGACGCGTTACTTTTACGTCCAGCAACTGATTTAGTTCATATTGTGGCTATTGCGTTAGTACTTGGTTTATTTGGAATTGATGCTTTGAAGAGTCCTGTTGAAGTAGGTGTCTTATATGCGTTTGTTAACTATATACATCGTTTCTTCCAGCCTGTAAATGAGATGATGATGAAATTATCATTTTTCCAACAGGCACTTGTTTCATCATCACGTGTATTTCATTTAATGGATGAGAAAGATTTAGCGCCAGTTCAAATAGGAGATGGAAATCCTCAAGTCGTTAATGGAGAAATTGAATTTAAAAATGTTACTTTTTCGTATGATGGAAAACGTGATGTTTTAAAAAATGTATCTTTTCACGTGAAACAAGGGCAAACAGTGGCTTTCGTTGGGCACACTGGTAGCGGAAAAAGTACTATTATGAATTTGTTAATGCGATTTTATAATATTAAGTCTGGAAATATTGTAATAGATGGTGTAGATTTAGAGAAATTTGAAGAAAGAGAAATTAGAAAGAAAATAGGACTCGTATTGCAAGATGCATTTTTATTTGCGGGAAATGTAAAACAAAATATTCGTATGTACAATGAAGAAATTACGGATGAAGAAGTAAAAGAAGCGGCACAATTTGTGCAAGCGAATACGTTTATTGAAAAATTACCAGAACAGTATGAAACGGAAGTAGTAGAAAGAGGAGCTGCATTTTCTAGTGGTCAACGACAATTAATTGCTTTTGCTAGAACGATAGCAACGAATCCAAAAGTATTAGTATTAGATGAAGCAACAGCTAATATTGATACAGAAACAGAAGATGCGATCCAAACAGCATTACATCAAATGCGAAAAGGGAGAACGACTATAGCAATTGCACACAGATTATCTACAATTCAAGATGCAGATCAAATTTTTGTTATGCATGATGGAGAAATAGTAGAAAGAGGAACACATCAAGAATTACTGAGTGAGCAAGGGTTGTATTATAATATGTATTTACTACAAAATAAAGGGAATTTCCAACAGGCCTTGTAATTACAAGGCCTTTTTACTTTGTTTATAAAATATGTTTGCTCTCAATGTCGATAGTATAAACGTCGAGACTCTTTATTAAAGTTGTACATATTGTATGTATACGAAATGAAAAAAATTGATAGGAGCTTTTATATGCAAGATAGATCTAGTTCAAATATTACGTTTATCGATGTGTCTCATTGGGAAGGGAACATTGATTGGAATGCAGTGAAGGGATCGGGTATTTCAGCGGCGTATGCAAAAGCGACAGAAGGTGTGAATAATCTTGATCCTACTTTGGTTCAAAATGTACAAGCAGCGCGAAATGCGAATGTATTAATCGGTGCATACCATTTTGCACATCCAGAACTAAATGATGCAATTTCAGAAGCGAAACATTTTGTGAACATATTACAAAGCAATCAGACAGACTTAATACCAGTTTTAGATTTAGAATCACCGATAGATCCGAGTAATAGTAATTTAACTGGTACTGCTATATCTAATTGGGCAAGAAGTTTCATAAATTATGTGAAACAGGCTACTGGAAAAGATGTCATGTTATATACAGGAGTTTGGTATATTAATGAGTTTGGAATTAACGGATTAAGTGATATTCCACTTTGGATTTCTAAATACTCTAGTACGCCGCCTGCTGATGCTGGTGGATGGACAGAGTGGGCAGCAATACACAGATTCTGGTCGAATTTCAGGTGTAGTAGGAAACTGTGACGTATCAGCAGCGGTTTCATTAGAAGCTTTGCAAGGAAATGGAACAAATGGTGGTGGAAATGTTTCTCCACCTAGTACTGCTACTGCAGTCTACGGCGTTGCTGTAATTAAAGGCGATAATGTAAATTTACGGAGTGGACCATCTTTACAATCTAGTGTAATTCGCCAGCTAAATAGAGGAGAATCGTATGAAGTTTTGAGTGAACAAAATGGTTGGCTTGCTTTAGGTGGAAACGAATGGATATACTATGATCCAAGTTACATTCAGTATAAACATTATGTGGCGACTATTACTGGTGATAATGTGAATCTGCGGGATGCTCCATCATTAAATGGAAATGTTATAAGACAGTTACATCGCGGTGAGGCTTATAGAGTATGGTGTAAGCAAGATGGTTGGCTTGGTTTAGGTGGAAATGGCTGGATATACTATGATTCAAGTTATATTCAGTATGGTGTACAATAAAATGCACGTAAAAGGTATCTCGCCTGAGATTCCTTTTATGCTGCTATTTGCGGGCAACCTGAAACAATCAGTGGGGAATGAGAAAAATCGCTTATTAAAGTCTCTCTTCATTAAAAATATGTAATTTTTACAAAGTGTATATTGAAAGCATAGTATAATATAATGGATGTTTATAAAAATAAATGAAAATGGAATAAAGGAGTAAGGATATGGATTATGTGCTAATAGGTGTGATTTTATTATTATTAGCTGTAGTATTCGTGCTGTTCTATAAAAATAAACAGCTAGAATCAGAGAGTCAGCAAGTAGAATTTGAAAAGAAACAAGCAATTGAAACGTATGAAACTGAAATTGCAGCTACGGTTACAGAGCATAAAGAACAACAAAATACATTAAAAAATATGGAACAGAAGAAATACAATGATTTACAAATAAGTGCAGCTAGAGAACTTGAAAATATGCGTATGATGAAAAATCAATTAGCTATGCAACATAGTAAAGAACGAAGTGAAATACAAGAGAAACATAGTAACGAAATACACATGTTTCAAAAGTTAATTGCAAATTTGCGAGAGTATACGAAAAATGGAGCTGAAGTGAATACACACGAAACATTACATTATATGAAGCGTGGATTCGTAGAACAAGGCATAATACTAGAAAATGAATTTCATATTATGCCGAATGTTTTTATTAAAAGTCAGCACGGAGGAAATGATTTTCGCATTCATCATCTTGTCTTAAGTAAAACGGGTATGTATGTACTTGAGACGAAAGAATGGACAGGGACATTAATTCATGGCTTAACGAAAGAAAATGCTAGTATATATTCATTTATGATTGATGAAATTGGCAAGTATCAACAAGAAGTAGAGAAAGAAGAGACGTTTGAATGTATTACAGGTGAAGATTCATTAACGATACAAGTGAAAAATGAAGGGAATCCAGTATATAGAGCGAAGAAACTATCCCATATTCTATACAATTGTTTGAAAGAAATACAAGTTGATATTGTAAAGGAAAACGTAAAACCGATTGTATATTTTTATAATGAGAGTGGGAAAGAAGTGCTAGATCTGTCTGAAGAAAAAACGCCGAGATTAAAAGATAGAGAGCAAATTGTAATGTTCTTTAGAAATGAGATCTTAACAGGGAAAGTAATATATACAGATCAAGAGTTAGAAAAACTTCGAGAAACCATTAATCGAATAAATTATATAATGAATTAAAAAGAGGTGGGCTTTCTGAGTACTATATTAAGGGGTATTTTGTATGTTTATATTTGTTTGTATATACTAATGTATCTTGCTTTTATGTTTATTATTGGTATGGCTCATACGTCATTAAGTGTAACGAGCGTTTTTGTAATAGTCGTGCCATTTGTTTTATTAGTTATGATTCAAAAGTGGATCTTATATGTTGCTAAAAATCGTAATGAAGAAAAGAAGCAAATGTCGGGAGTGTTAATAGTAGCACTTATTCCGTTAATAGTATGTACTGCACAATTAAGTATGAATACATACACTTCAAAGTTTAATCAAGATCGATGGTTACATGCTGAAGATAAACGGGTACATATGGTAGATGATCTAATACAAAAATATAAATTAACAGGAAAATCAAATGAAGAAATTACACAATTATTAGGAACGCCTACTGAAACGAGAAATGGAGAAAACGGGGTTATCACTTCGTACTATCTTGGAACTGAACGTGGCTTTATCCCTATAGATAGTGAACATCTTGTTTTACAATTTGATAAAGATAGTAGAGTTTTGAAATATAAGGTGCAGAGAGATTAAATAAATTTAGAAGCTATATGTTATAGCTTCTTTTTTATTTTTCAATACGTTACGGAAGGGAGAGAAGGGTTTTGAAGGGAATAAGGAATGAAAGTGGAGGTGATGCATATATATAGATGCATTGGGTTATTTTTATCGTGCATAAACGAGCAGCCCGATTATAATCAGTGCGGAATGGACCAAATCGCAACTGATTAAAGTTTCACTGTATCATATTGTATAAATGAAAAGGAGGTAAGACGGTGAAAGCAATCCCGACTGATGTCCTGAGTAAAGAATTAATGGAAAGAGAAGGAGTTATATCTATTACAGTAAAGGAATTTGAAAAGATAGAAGTAGCTGGAGTAGTAGTTGCTGGTCCGGCAGTTATTTTGATTAATCAAGATTAAGTACATATTATTGAAATAAAAAGCATCCATCTAGGATGCTTTTTATTTGTATACAAGGAAGAATATGATGGATAATTGCTTTACTGGAGGGAAAGTCTGTGGCAATTATTATAACGATGTTAGTAATGGGAGTTTTATTAGGATTTGTTGGAGCAGGGGGAGCTGGTTTTATTATCGCAATACTCACTTTAGTATTCCACATTCCTATTCATGTTGCGCTTGCAACGTCTTTAACTGCAATGGCATTTACGACATTATCTGGGGTTATAAGTCATTATCGTGAAGGAAATGTTGTAGTTACTATAGGAGGGATTGTTGGTGGATGTGGAGCACTTGGTTCTTATATTGGTGCAAAGCTTGGTTCACTTATACCACCGCATCTTCTTCATTGGTTTACAGCTGGGATGTTATTTTTATCTGCAATTTTTATGTTTGTTAAATTAATTAAGTTTCAAAATAGGAAAGAACTACTTTTAGCAGAAATTAAAGATTTTTCGAAAGACAATATAATGAAATGTATATGTCTCGGATTAGTCACTGGAATGATGGCTGGTTCATTTGGGATTGGTTCTGCACCATTTATTCAACTTGGATTAATGGTTCTATTAGGATTAACAATCCAGCAATCTGTAGGAACAACAATGCTTGTCATATTGCCGATTGCGATTGGAGGTGGGCTAGGATATAGTTCAGAAGGCTACCTAGATTATATACTGTTATTGCAAGTATTAATTGGCACGATGTTAGGAGCGTATATCGGGGCGAAGTTTACAAATTATGCACCACGTATGCTTTTGCAGCTTTCAATGATTATGACACCAGTTGTAGCTGGATGTATGTTATTGATGGAATAAAAATAATATAGCAAACTAATATGTTTTACGAATGAATTATGTAAGTAATTCATATTTCCCATATAAAAGGATTTGCTTTAATATAATGAGTGTAAAGTTCGAGTATTCGAAGTACTACTTGAATTATATCCCTATCCCTTTTCTAAAAATGCGAACAAGTTTTGCCCTATTCTATTCAATAATTAATTGCATAGAAATATATTGTTCGATGACCATTATGGAACGTACATAATGGGAAAATCCCGATCCTTAAAGAGGATGCCCCTAATCTTCATGTGAAAATATGATCGGATAAGAAAGCTGACCAATTTATGGTCGGCTTTCTTTTTGTTCAAAAGTTATTTCTTCTTTAATTTCTGTTTGCAATAATAAAGCTTTTCCGAAACGACGTTTACATTCCGCACGCACTTTTTCAATGGCTAGTAGCTGAGTAGTGGCGGGAACTGTTACGATAGCTTGGCGTGGTTTTCGATTTTCTTCACAAAAGACACATTCCACAACATATTTAGAAATCATATTTTCATCCTTCCGTTTTTAATTTCTAAGAAGGGATTGTCTATGAAGTTAATGTGATTTTTCGTCATTAGTTTACTTTTTTCCTCTTTTTTCAAGGAGAAAATGATAAAGAAGGTGAATTTTTGTAGGGGAGGGATGTATATGGAAAGATGGATAGGTTGTGCAGCAGTATGTATAAATGAAAAAAATGAAGTTTTAATGGTGTTGCAAGGGTAAAAGGGTGAAGAAAAAAGGTGGTCTGTTCCAAGTGGAGGGCTTGAAAAGGGAGAGACACTAGAAGAATGTTGTATTCGAGAAGTTTGGGAAGAAACAGGTTACAATGTGGAAGTTGTAAATAAAATATACGAAAAAGAGGGTATTACATACGGGGTTCCTGTATACGTTCATTATTATGTCGTTAAAAAAATAGGCGGTAGTATGAAAATCCAAGATCCTGATGAGTTAATACATGAAATTGATTGGAAGAGGATAGATGAAATGAAGGAATTAACGCTATCTTTCCCGGAGGATTATGAGGTTTTAAATAAATATATAAATAAAAAAGCAAGTGTTTAAACACTTGCTTTTTCAATGTATCCACGACAAGAAAAGCGGAACGATAACTAAACTAGCTCCTGCTGTTAAAAGCATAGATAAACTTGCAATGGTTCCTTCTACAGGGCCGATTTCGAATGCTTTTGATGTACCGGTTCCATTTGCGCTAGTGCCTAACATAATGCCTTTTGCGAGCGCTGTTTTAATACGGCATATACGTATGAGAGCAGGTCCGAGCAATGCTCCTGTTAACGCAGTTAAAACAACAAATACAGCTGTTAATTGTGACATACCACCGATCATTTCTGAAATGGCCATTGCAATTGGTGTCGTTACAATATGAGGCGCTAAACTATGTTCTAACGATGAATCAATTTGAAAATAATTAGCTAGTAGTGCTGAAGTAATAACTGATAAAAATGAGCCGACAATGACATTAAGTAAAATAGCTATTCCATGTTTCTTGAGTAAATCAAAGTATTTATAGATTGGCCATGCGAAAGCAACTGTTGCAGGCTTTAATAATTCTGTTAACCATTGACCACCTGTTTCATATGTTTCATAAGGTGTGTCTAGTCCGAGTAATAAAGCAATTAAAATAATAGGGCAGACGAGAAGAGGAGAAAGTAAGCTCCAATTCCAGCGTTGATACATTTTCTTCGATATCCAATATGTGAATAGTGTTAATAGTAAACAAAGAAAGCCGATCATTGTGTTGATCCTTTCCGCTTTAGTAGCAATTCTGTTAGGAGTCCTGTAGCGAGAGTGACACAAAGTGTACTAATCATAATAATTAAAATGAGATCGATTCCATATTGTGATAGTGTATCTTTGTAGCGTATGACAGCGACTGCAGAAGGAATGAAAAATAAAATAAGTTCTTTTAATAAAAAGTCTGCTCCGTCCTGTACCCACTCTTTCTTCACTAGGTTAAATTTTAATGAAATTAACAATAAAAAAATACCGAGTATACTTCCTGGAACTGGGAGGTGTGCCTGTTTTGCAATCCATTCACCTGTCCAAGCGAAACAAAATAATAATAAAATTTGTCCGCTTAATTTCCACCATTTCATACAGTACCCACCTCTTTCTTTTTTTACATAAAAATTGTAAAAAAGAATTAACAATTTCTACTATACGTTCATTCGAAAAATTTGTCTAATATATAAATTATATGTTATTAATATATTAGATGTATTAATTGAAAGTGAAAAGGGTGTCCAAAATGGAATTACGGCATTTGCAATATTTTGTTGTAGTGGCAGAGGAGTTACACTTTGGACGAGCAGCTGCTCGTTTACAAATGACACAACCACCGCTTAGTCAACAAATTCAGCAATTAGAAAAAGAAATGGGAGTTATGTTATTTTCAAGAACGAAGAGAAAAGTTGAATTAACAGAAGCTGGAGAAATGTTTTTAAAAGAAGTAAAAAAAGCGTTCGAACAAATTGATAAAGCAGTAGAAGTTGCACAAAGTGCCCAAAGGGGAGAAGTGGGCTTACTTTCAATTGGTTTTGTAGGTGCGGCGATATATGATATTTTACCATCTATCGTAAGGGAGTATAGAAAGAAATTTCCGAGAGTGTCTGTTGCATTACATGAACTGTCAACACCGGATCAGGTGCATGCACTTCACGATAACCGTATTGATATTGGCTTTTTGCGTCCGCCAATTCCAACGCAATTACTAGAGTTAGAACCAATTCAAAAGCTTTCTTGTACGTTATGTTTACCGAAGGCACATCCACTTGCTGAAAAGGATGAAATACATATTGAAGATTTAAGAGACGAACCGTTCGTATTTATTACGAGACCGGTATGGCCAGCGTTATACGATACAATTTTATCACTTTGCCGCGACGTAGGATTTAGTCCACACATTGTACAAGAAGCAACGGAATATCAAACAGTTATGGGACTTGTAGCGGCAGGAATCGGAATTACGGTAATACCTGTATCGGCGAATAAATTGTATAAAACCGAAGTCGTATATAAAGAATTATGTGATTCTAATTTTGTTGCAGAAATGTCAGTAGCGTACAAAAAAATGAATACTAATCCAGAACTTTTAGAGTTTTTGAAAATTGCAAGAGAGAAGAAAAGAATAGAAGTTGAGGATGAGATTAATTAATTTGTTAAAAAGTACACCTCGTTAAACACTAAAGCGGAAATGCAATTATATTGCATTTCCGCTTTAGTGTTCTTTTTTAGTTCTATACTAAAGAGATAAACATGTTCGTTTTCTTGTAATAATTGTTCAATAGCAGTTTTTTCCTCAAGCATTGGAATTCTTACGGTTTCTTTATTCGTTTTTATTATAGCCGCTAAAGTCGTCTTTTGATTGTATGTTAAGTTTATAGCAGATTGAAGAGTAGTAGAGGTAGAGCTATTTATGATTGGAGGTGCTTCTTCAGGAGCGAGCATGGAACTACCTTCAATATTAACATACCAATGTTTTTGCACTTGTACATCTTTATCGAGTTGGGATTGAGGTGGTAAAAAAGAAAGCTTTACTTTCTTTTCTTGAAAATGGGAGGTAGCTATATTCGCAATTACGTTTGTTTTTTACCATTTTGATAATAATCAATTGTAGCATGTATTTTATCTTTTTCATTTTTTAGGGTAACGTTATAAAACATGCTATTGCCTTCTTGAAAAGGAGTCATTTGTAAAATAGAAGATTGTTCTTTTGTTAATTTATATGGCTCAACAATGGCATCTGCATTGTTTTTAAGTGGGCTACAACTTTTGAGAAATAATAAAGAAAAGATTAATAGCAATTTTATGCGCATGAAACCCCTCTTTTTTTTACAATTACATTCTTAATGTAAATTATTTTCCATTTTATTTTCTAGGACTAAAGACTTAGAAAAAATTCAGATTGTAGTGCGATGTTTAAAATGTCATATTTTTATACACTAGTAGTATAGAATGAGTATGGTATGAAGTGAGGTAGGGGAAGAACATATGTCTTTATGTCAGTTAGTGAGAAAAAATATAAGAACATTTGCTGCCAAAAGGATGAAGCAATTCATGTGGGTTGCTATGAGTACTATGATTTTATTTTTTATGATATCGCTCCAATTTAATGAAGGAGCTATTGGGAAATTAGAGACTACACTTTTATTTCAAATGAGCTTTTACATGCTGTTTATTGTATTCATTTTTATTTGTATTTTTACTACATATAAAATAACGTTTTCTCTTCTGCAAGTGAGGAAAGAGGAAATTAAATCTTATGTAGCAGAGAGTAGGAAGAGAAATGACGTACTATGTTTATTATGTCAGGAGCAATTATTTATTTATGGAGCAGCGTTTGTTTTTGGATTAGTGAATGGGATGTTATTTTTGAAATTATTTACGATTATCTTTATGAAAATAGCAGGAATACAAGGGATAAATAGTGCACCGATTACAATATATGCAATAGTAGTTGTTAGTATAATTATGATTGGGATCGTCCTATTATCGATGATGCAATGTTTTCGATTTGTTCAAAGTTTACAAGATGAAAATTCGTTTTAATTCAAGGAAAAGGCATGAGAAATCATGCCTTTTCCTATTTTACACATAAAAATAATCATGTTACAGTGTAAAGACCTGACAAAGAATGGGAAGGAAAGGTTGTATAGTATGACAAATGAACAATCAATTGTAAAGGTTGAGCGGTTAACGAAGCGAATCGGTTCAAAGACACTTGTAGAAAATATTAGTTTCGAAGTTAAAAAGGGTGAAGTAGTTGGCTTGCTCGGACCAAATGGTGCTGGAAAAACGACTTTAATGAGAATGATGGTCGGCATGATTCGTATGACAGAGGGTGAAGTTTGGATTGACGGTCAATCTGTAAAACAGCAATTTGAAAGTACTGCTGCGAAAATTGGAGCAGTAATTGAGACACCGGAATTTTATCCTTTTTTGAGCGGCTATGAAAATTTAACATATTTCGGACGAATGAATGGTAACGTGACGGAAGAACGTATCGATGAAGTAGTGAAATTGTTAGGGATGGGACAAGTAATTGACCGAAAAGTAAAAGCATATTCACTCGGCATGAGACAACGTTTAGGAATTGCTCAAGCGCTTATTCACGATCCAGATGTATTAATATTAGATGAACCAACGAATGGATTAGATCCTAGTGGAATACATGAAATGAGAATGTACATAAAGAAAATTGCACATGAACAAGGAAAAGCGGTACTTGTATCTAGTCACTTACTTTCAGAAGTTGAATTAATGTGTGATAGAGTTATCATTATTCAGCATGGAGAATATGTGGCGACGCAAAATATTCAGCATAATCAAAGCGAAGAGATGGAGACAATCCGTATACGTGTAGATGATGCAAATAAAGCAGCAGAAATGTTAGACCAAGATGTTTTAATAAAAGGTAATGATCTACTTATTCATGTAAAAGATGAAGAAATCCCAAATGTTATTCGTATATTGCTTGAGAAAAATATTCAAGTGTATCGTGTATATGAAGAAAGAAAAACGTTAGAAGAGCAATTTTTAGAATTAACAGGGGGAAAAGATATTGTTTAATTTAGTGTATAACGAACTGTATAAAATATTTAAGCGAAAGCGAACGATTATTCCCTTTGCAGTTATTGCAGTATTAATAATTGGATTAGGATGGGTCACGGTAAAGTATTTAGAACCGGAAACAAAAGGATGGAAAGCCGATTATACAGAACGAACTGTAGAAATAGAGAAAAAGCTAGGTATGAAAAAAGAATCTATATTAGCAGAACGATCTGGGGACGAGCTTGTAAAGGAATATCAGCTTAAGATGAAGCATTTAGATACAGATACAGCACCGGCAAGCAGTTCTCCGCTTTCTTTCATGAGAGATACAGGTTTTATCGTATTTCCAATATTGCTCCCGTTTATCCTCGTGTATGCAAGTACAATTTTTGCGAATGAATATAGCTGGGGAACATATAAATTTTTAACGATACGACCAGCGAGTCGATTTAAAATTTTGACAGCTAAATTTTTAGCAATTGTGATATTTGCAGCGTTATTGTTTATATTTAATATGATTTTCTCCACTTTATGTGGACTTGTTATTTATAAATTCCAACAGCCTGCATGGAGCGAGCTTATTTTCCAAGATGGAAATATTATAAAACAAAATATTTTTGTGGAAGCTAGTAAGTATTATATTTTATCGTGGTTGCCGACCATTGTGTACGCAGCGTTTGCATTTATGATTTCTGTATTAACAAGATCTAGTGGGGGCGCGATTGGTATTTCACTATTTCTTGCTTTATCAGGAAATATTGCATTATTAGCAGCGACTAGATATGATTGGGCGAAATATTTATTGCCGGCAAACACAGATTTATACAGTATTTCAAAGAATGGAAGTTTTATTGATGGAGTAACATTCCCGTTTGCTTCATGTATGTTATTACTATATTTATTTGTATTTTTAAGCATTTCCTATACAGTATTTTTAAAACGCGATTTAACTTAAAAAAAGGAGCCGTTAAGTATTTCTTAACGGCTCCTTTTTTATGCAAATTGTTTAAGTGCTTTTTCAGCTAACAAAGCGAAGTATTCTGCACTTATAGGTAATGCTTGCTCATCTACTGTAAAAGCTGGATGATGCCATTCATGTGTACCACTCGTTCCCATAAAAACGAATGAACCAGGTATTTCTTGTTGATAAAAAGAAAAATCTTCTCCGGCCATTGACGGGGTAGGAGAGATGATATTTAAATTCATTTTTTCAGCAACTTGAGAGGATAAGTTTGTTAAAGATGTATCGTTATGAACAGCAGGAGGACCTGCATAAAAACGAAATTCTGTTTTTACACCTAATGCATCAGAAACTCCTTGAATAATACGTTTCATTAGTGCAGGAATCTTTTCGCGTGTTTCAGTTTGGAATGTACGTACAGTTCCTTCCAGCGTTGCTTTTTCAGGAATTACGTTCCACGTATTTCCTGAATGGATGTTTGTGACACTGACGACGGCATTATGTGAAGAGCTTATATTTCGGCTTACAATTGTTTGGAGTGCCATCACGATTTGAGAGGACGCGACAATAGGGTCTACCCCAGCATCAGGTACAGCTGCATGTGTACCAACTCCGTGAATTTTAATTTCAAATCGATCGACCCCGGCCATCAGTGGACCATCTTTAATACCGATTGTACCTACTGGTAAATCAGGTTTATTATGCATACCGAAAATAGCTTGCACGCCATGTAAATGCCCGGCTTCAATTACTTTGCGAGCACCATTGCTACTTTCTTCAGCTGGTTGGAATATAAAGCGTACAGTTCCGCTAAGAGAAGATTCTTTTTCTTTTAATAAATAAGCGGCACCTATAATAGCAGCTGTATGAAAATCATGCCCACAAGCATGCATTTTACCGGGAATTTTTGAAGCGTACGGTAAATTTGTTTCTTCTTGAATAGGAAGGGCATCAATATCAGCACGGAGTGCTATAATTGGTCCGCTGTTATTCCCTGAAATTTCAGCAATAACGCCTGTTTCTAAACTAGAATTTATAATCGTAATGTTTTTCTTTTCTAACCAATTTTTTATAGTCTTCGTCGTTTCAAATTCTTCGTATGATAATTCTGGATGCTCATGTAAATTTCGACGAATAGAAATTAGCATCTCAGTTAATTGCTCTAGATTTGCTGCCACGTATAATGCCTTCTTTCTTAATTAATGTATTTACATTAATTATACAATAAGAAAAGAGAGGATTCTCAAATGAAAATCCTCTCTTGTTTTATGCTGCCAATTTTTTGTGTGTATGATGTTTACGATAACGTCCACGCATTGCATAGGCAATTTGCGGGATTGCAATACCGATTAAAATAAGTGATACACCAATCCATTGTGAAGATAGCACCGCTTCTTTTAAAACGAATACAGACATAATTGTTGTAACTGGTAGTTCTGCTGCACCAAGAATAGTCGCTAAGCCAGAACCGATCTTTGGAATACCGATTGTAAAGGCGATAGAAGGAATAACGATACTAAATGTTCCTAATCCTAAACCGTATTTCCAAAGTCCTTCAGAAATTGCACCGCTAAAAATAAATGTTGGCGGGAATACGATCATTACTAAAGTTAAAGCGCCAGTCATTAAGAGAACACCGCGTGGTAATGAAGGTACTTCAACAGCAACTTTTCCGCTCACGAAAATGTATGTTGCGAATGTAACAGCAGATAATAAACCTAGTATGATTCCAGTCATATCGAAATCACCTGCTGATTTTTCTAGTAAACCACTTGATAAAAATGTACCTGCAAGTAAGAAAATAACGGAAATAACCTTTTCTCTTGAAGGTAATGTTTTTGTTGCGACTGCTTCAATAATAATTCCGACCCAAACGAATTGGAATAAAAGTATAATTGCAATAGATGCCGGTACAGTTTTTAATGAAGCATAATAAAAAATTCCAGTAAAACTTGCAGATGTACCTGCAACGAATAAAATTAATGCTTGTTTTAATGGAACACGATGTCTAGAAAATAGAAGTGTAATAGCAAGCAAAATAATCCAACCGAACAAATATTGGCTGCCAATTACCTCTCCAAGTGAAAACCCTTCTGCATAGGCAAGTTTAACGAAAATAGCTAAAATCCCATAACTACACGCTCCTAATAAAACTAAAAGAGAATAACGAAGCATGAAAAATTCCTCCCATCTATATGAAATTGTTCCTAACGGACATATATAACTAGAGGGAAGTATACAAAATTAAAAATAAAGGGTCAAATAAAAGAAAAGTGTGACATTTTATAGAATAATAATAAAAGTATGATATTTATGCATAATCTTGAAATTAGTAATAATAAAAGTATTGTAAAATCAACTTTGTATTGTATAAAGACAGCATTTGAAAAAAATATTTTTTAGGGAGATAGAAGGGTAGTCCAATATAGTGTGCTAATCATTTGAGAAACTATGTTACCTTTGTTATGTTAATAACAATTAGAGAAGTTTCGTAGTCCAATTGAGATTGTTCTATATAATAGAAGGAAATGAAAACGTTTTATTAGAAACTGTTTGCGAGGGTAGTTTTTCTTATTATCACGTTGTTAAAGTGAGTTCACGAATTGTTCATAGTATTTTTATGTGTTTTTGCTACAATATGTAAGGAGAGGAGTGGAATCATGCAAGATATTAGTATTTTTTTAGCGTTTGGCGCAGGATTTTTATCATTTATTTCCCCATGTTGCTTACCGCTTTATCCGGCATTTTTATCGTACATAACAGGTATGTCGGTTTCTGAGTTGAAAGAAGAAAATGCAATGCTTCGCAAAAGAAGTATGATACATACAGCGTTTTTCTTACTTGGATTTTCAATTATATTTATTGCAATTGGATTTGGTACAAGTTTTATTGGAGGCATCTTTACAAATTATAAAGATTTAATTAGACAGTTAGGTGGTATATTTATCATCGTGTTCGGTCTTATTATTGTCGGTGTGTTTAAGCCAAAGTTTTTAATGCAAGACCGTAAATTTACGTTTAAAAATCGTCCGAGTGGCTATTTGGGATCCGTTCTAATTGGGTTGGCCTTTGCTGCAGGGTGGACGCCTTGTACTGGACCTATTTTAGTGTCTGTCATTGGATTAGCAGCAACAAATCCAGAATCAGCAATGATTTATATGATAGCATACATACTTGGATTTGCTATCCCATTTTTCGTACTATCATTCTTTATTACGAAAATGTCTTGGATTAAAAGAAATAGTATGAAATTCATGAAAATTGGAGGATACGTTATGATTGTCATGGGTATCTTCCTATATTTTAATTGGATGACGAAAATTATCGTATATTTCTCAAGTTTATTTGGTGGTTTTACCGGTTTTTAGTATTATTCTGTGAAAATGTTGGAAATACTAACGGAAAAGCATATAATGAAAGTATATTTTGCATATAGCCACAAAAAAGGATGAGAAAATATGAACATAGTTGTTTTATCAAGTATCGTTGCTGTTTGTATGGCTGTCGGTGCGATGTTTATTCGTTTAAAAGCAGCTAAGAAACCGGCAACATTGAAAAAAATTATACTTCCCCCATTTTTTATGAGTACGGGAGCATTGATGTTTGTTTTTCCAGAATTTCGATTAACTCCAGCAGAAATGTTAGAAGCAATTGGCGTCGGTTTGTTTTTCTCTATTTTTCTTATTAAAACATCTAAATTTGAAATTAGAGGACAAGAGATTTATTTGAAGCGTTCAAAAGCCTTTGTTTTTATATTAATTGGATTACTTGTCGTGCGGATTGTATTTAAAACATACTTAAGCCAATCTCTTGATTTAGGACAACTTAGTGGCATGTTCTTCTTACTGGCGTTCGCGATGATTGTGTCATGGAGAATTGCCATGTACCGTTCCTTTACGAAATTACAGAAGGAAATGGAAAAAGAAGATGGTTTTTATAATGAAAAAGATATGAAATTAACTTAAAAACTGTATATGTATAAAATGAAAAGACAGCGTTTTTTGACGCTGTCTTTTTATTTATATTGTTAACATCTTCTGTCCCAACCTCGTCGTATAAAGCGTTCCCCATTAAAGAAACAATTTAAATTTGGTGACACAAACGGACCGATAAACGGAATAATATTTGGTTCTGTAGTCTCATCAACAGGAATCGGTGGTTTAGTAGGATCAGGTCTAAGTGTATAGCGAACGCGGGCGGTATTTCGAATGAGACCGTTTTGTGGCTCTGCTGTTACTTGAACGATAAAACGGACAACAACGGATTCACCTGGATTAACAGTTTCAATAAGAATACCAATAGTTGGATTACTTCCAGGACGTGAAACGCCGTTTACTGTTACTGAATTTGGATAGAAAGTAACTTCGGGAGGTAGTGGATCGGTAATGAGTACATTATTTGCAGGGGTAGCGCCATTGTTAGTAAAGGTAAGTGTATATGTGATGAAGTCACCAAGTTCCACACTATTTACATTTGCAGTCTTAATAAATGTGTTTGGCTCATTAGGGTTTACTTCTATCGTAATTGGTGGTGTTGTTGTCGTTGTTGTGACAGGTGGTCTAGTAGGATCAGGTTGAGAAGTATACGTAATAGATGCGATATTTGTAATCATTCTATTAGCTGGAAGTATAATAACACGTACTTGGAATGAAATAGTTACTGATTCTGCCGGATCAAGGTTTCCAACAGGAATTCCTGTGGATGGATTTGCGTTTGGAAATGGAATGTTATTAATTGTGACACTGTTTGGAATGAATGATGTACCGGCAGGAAGTGAATCTGTAACAGAAATATCAGTGACAGGAATTGTACCTTCGTTTTGGAATGTGATAGTAAACGTAATTGTATCGCCTACTGAAACGATGGATTTATCAGCGGTTTTTATCGGATTAATAGTTCCGACGTTTACAGGGGTTATTGTCGTAGGCGTAGGCGTAGTAACGGATACAGGTGGCTTAGTAGGATCAGGTTGATATTGGAATGAAACGTTACCTTGGTTTTGAATTTCTCCGTTTGGTGGAATCGAAGTAACTAGGACATGGAAAGAAATTGTTGCAGATTCAGAAGGAGCAAGTGTTGAAATAGGGATGCCTGTGGATGGATTTGCGGTTGGTTGCGGCACGTTGTTAATTGTAACACTATTTTGAATGAACGAAGTACCGGCAGGAATTGTATCAGTTACAACTATATTATTAGCAGGAATGGTACCTGTATTTTGGAGTGAAATCGTATACGTAATGATATCACCTAGTGTAACTGTTTCCGGCGTAGCTGTTTTTTGCGGATTTAATATAGCTGTATTTACATTCGTTGTGTTAATTGGAGTAGGGTCTGTAATGGTAATAGGAGGTTCACCAGGAATTGGTTCATATGTGAAAGTAACAGTTGCTTGATTTCGAATGATACCACCAGGTGGTACGCTTGTTACTCTCGCTTGAAATTGAACAGTTATTATACCGTTCGGATTGACTGTTCCTACAGGTATACCCGTTACAGGATTTGCGCCAAGATTCGGAATGCCATTTATTATAACGGTACCTGGAACGAATGTTAATCCATTCGCTAACGGATCAGTAATGATAACGGAAGTTGCAGGGACTGATCCGCGATTTTGGAACGTTACGGTATAAGTGATGATTTCATTTATATCTACAATTTGTTTGTCTGCTAGTTTATTTGGGTTAGGGGTAGGTGTAATAACAGATACTTCAACTGTTGGAGTAGGATCTGTAATGGTAATAGGAGGTTCACTAGGGTTTGGCTGGAATGTGAAAGTGACAGTTGCAGTGTTTTTAATTATACCATCTGGCGGAAGTGCACTTACAGTAACTTGATAAGTTAGCGTAACAATTTGCCCTGGAGTTACAGTTCCGACATTTACACCACTATTTGGATTTGCTCCAGGTGAAGAAACGCCATTTATCGTAACGCTATTGGGAATAAAAGTAGTACCACTTGGAGTAGGGTCTGTAATAATCACATCTGTCGCATTTATATTTCCGACATTTTGGAACGTAACTGTATAAGTGACAGTATCACCAAGATTAATAACTTGAGGGGATGCTTGTTTGTTAGGGTTAGTAGTAACTTCACTTACTTGCGTCTTTGTAGTAGGTGTAGGCGTAGTAATAGATATAGGTGGTCTAGTAGGATCTGGTTGGTATTGGAATGAAACTGTCCCTTGATTTTCAATAAAGCCTGTTGGTGGTATTGATGTTACTTGAACTTGGAAAGTTACAACGACTGAAGTGTTAGGTTCTAATGTACCGATAAGAATTCCGGAACTAGGAATGATGCCTGGTTGTGTAACACCATTTATCGTAACGCTATTCGGTATGAAAGTGGTACCGGCTGGAATAGGATCGGTTACAAGTACATTTGTTGCAGGGACAGTTCCTGTGTTTTGTAAGGAGATTGTATAAGTGATTGTGTCACCTAATAAAGCAAATACTTTATCAGCAGATTTTGTAGGATTCGTTGTTGCTGTGTTGACATTTGTAGTAGTAGGGGGCGTTGGAGTAGTTACTGTTACTGGTGGTTCTCCAGGATTAGGTTGGAATGTGTAGGTGATAGTAGCTTCATTTACAATAATTCCGTTAGGTGGTATTGAAACAACGCGAACTTGGAAAGTTACAACGACCGATTCGCTAGGGTTTAATGTGCCAAGAGATATGCCAAGGGCTGGATCTATATTACTAGTTGGAGTGCCGTTAATTGTAACGCTATTTGGAATGAAAGTAGTTCCTGTTGGGATGGGGTCTGTAAAAACGATGTCTGTCAGTTGTACAGTTTGTAAGTTTTGGAAGGTAACGGTGTACGTAATAATATCACCTATATCAACGTTGTTTCGATCAGCTGTTTTCGATGGATTAATAATACTATTAATGATTTCAGTATTAACTGGTGGTGTTTCTTCTATTTCTGTAATAGGAGGTTCATTTGGATTAGGCTGAGATGTAAAGTTGACTGAACCAACATTTGTAACAACCCCGTTAGGAGGTATATTTGTAATCGTTACTTGGAACGTGATGGTTACGATTTGATTTGGTTGTATTGTACCGATAGGTATCCCGATACTTGGATCAACACCTAGTTGTGAACCACCATTTACTGTAACAGAATCTACAATGAATTGTGTGCCTACTGGTGGCTGATCAATGACAGATACATTTGTCATAGGAATATTTCCGATGTTTTCAAGAGTGATTGTATACGTGAGTGCATCTCCAATGTTAGCAACTGATAAATCTACTGTTTTATTTGACTCTAACTCTGCATTTTGTACAATTGTTTCTGCGATTGGAGTAGGTATGGTTGTTGTAATAGGCGGAAGAGTAGGGTTTGGTTGAGATGTGTAAGTGACATTTGCTTCATTTGAGACAATGCCATTTGGTGGTAGAGCAGTTACTTGTACTTCTAAAGTAACAGTCACTATTTGTCTAGGGTTCAATGTTCCAACTGGGATTCCTGTTTCTGGTGTCAAGTCAGGTTGTGAAATACCATTAATTGTGATACTACCAGGAATAAATTTAGTTCCAGTAGGGATAGAATCTGTAATAATGACATCAGTTGCAGGTATATTACCAGAATTTTGAAGGGTGATTGTATAAGTGAGTGTATCACCAATACTTGCAAACTCACGGTCTACTGTTTTTTGCGGATTCGGGTTAGCGGTACGAACCGGTAAAGTAACAGTAGGAGTTGTTTCCGTCGTTGTAATAGGTGGTTCACTAGGATTAGGTTGAGAAATATAGGTTACAACTGCTGTATTTTCTATTTTTCCGTTAGGTGGAATAGCATTTATTTGTACTTGGAACGTAACCGTGACGGTTTCGCCAGGGTTAACAGTACCGACAGAAATGCCTGTAAGTGGGCTTACACTAGGTTGAGGGATAGTATTTACTGTAACACTATCAGTAACAAAAGTTGTACCAGGTGGCAAAGAGTCTGTAATTGTTACACCAGTAGCAGGTATAGTTCCTTGGTTTGTAAATGTGACAGTATAAGTTACAATATCGCCAATTTCTGCAAACGTAAGGTTTGCAGTTTTTGTTGGACTTATGACTACAGTTTGGATAGGGGTCGTTGTTTCAGGGGTCGTTTCTGTTTTTGTGACTGGAGGTAAGTTTGGATCCGGTTGATAATTAAATGTCGCACTTCCTTGATTGCGTATTTCGCCGCTAGCAGGGATGTTCACTACACGTACTTGGAAAGTAATCGTTGCTCGTTCGGATGGCGCTAAAGTTCCAAGTGAAATTCCTGATGATGGATTGGTTCCTGGTTGAGGAATACCATTAATCGTAACACTATCTGGAACAAATACAGTACCAGGAGGGATAGAGTCTATTACTGTTACATCCGTAGCAGGGACAGTACCGTTGTTTTGGAATGAGAGCGTATAGGTAATGATATCATTTAATGCAACGAAGGAACGATCTGCTGTTTTTTGTGGATTTAGTGTTGCAGTATTAACTGCCGTTTCTGTTTCAGGAGTTGTAATAGTTGTCGTAACAGGAGGTTCATTCGGATTTGGTTCATATGTGAATGTTATAGTTGCTTGATTTCTAATAACTCCCCCGGAAGGGATACTATTTACTACACCTTGGAAAGTAACAGTAATACTTTGACCAGGATTCACAGTGCCGACCGGTATACCAATTTCGGGATTTTCTCCAATTTGTGATATTCCATTCACAACAACGCTACCTGGAGCGAATGAAACACCAGATGGAAGTGTATCTTTCACAATAACATTTGTAGCGGGTACGGTTCCTCTATTTTGGAATGTTACGGTAAAAGTAATCGTATCTCCTAAATCAGCAATTTGTCGATCTGCAGATTTTGTAGTCGTCGGATTTGGATTGTTAATTGGGATGTTCACACTTGGAGTTGTAGTAGTTGTTGTAACGGGAGGCTCACTTGGATTCGGTTGATATTGATAAGTGAAGGATGCTTGGTTTCTAATTACCCCATCAGGTGGTAAGTTTGTAACGACAACTTGATACGTGATTGTCTTTGTTTCTCCAACAGAAATAGTACCAAGTTGTATTCCAAGTGCTGGATCGGAACCAGGATTCGAAACACCATCAATCGTAACACTATTTGGAACGAAAATAGTACCGTTAGGTGTAGGGTCTGTAACGACTACATTTGTAGCTGGAACTGTCCCGTTATTTGTAAATGTGACCGTATAGGTAATTGTATCTCCTAAATCAGCAACTTGTTTGTCTGCAGATTTTGTAGGCACAGTAACAACAGTCCCAACTTGAGTTTCTGTTTTAGGAGTTGGGGTCGTTTTTGTAACAGGAGGTTCATTTGGATTAACAATATGATTAAATGATACAATACCCTGATTTTCTATAAGGCCATTTGGTGGCACACTTGTAACTTGAACCTGGAATGTAATTGTTTTTGCTTGATTTGGATTTAAAGTGCCAATTGATATACCGTTTTCAGGATTACTGTTAGGTTGTGAGACACCATCAATCGTAACGCTATTTGGAATGAATGTTGTACCGTTTGGAATTGGATCTGTTAGTACAATATTCGTAGAGGGAACAGTGCCGTTATTTTGTAAACTAATTGTATACGTAATAATATCACCAATGTCAACGAAAGTACGATTAGCAGATTTTGTAGGATTAACCGTAGCGGTATTAACAGCGACTGTAGTAGGTGCTGTCGGTTCAGTTGTTGTAACAGGAGGCCTTGTTGGATCTGGCTGATACGTATATGTCGTTGAAGCTTCGTTTGTAATAACACCGCCAGCAGGTACTTGTGTAACAAGAACTTGGAATGAGAGTGTTTTCGTTTCACCGGGATTAATTGTTCCTACTGGAATTCCTAGTGCTGGATTTGAATTTGGGACAGGGGCATTATTTAAGACCACGCTGTTCGGAATGAATGTTGTTCCAGCAGGAATTGTATCATTAAAAACTACATTCGTAGCAGGGATTGTACCATCATTAGTAAATGTAATCGTATACGTAATAACATCACCGATATCAACAGCAGTTTTATCCACCGTTTTAACAGGATTTGTAATAGCGGTATTAACAGGAGTAGTAGTAGGTGGTGTAGGGTTTGTTGTTGTAATAGGTGGTTTTGTTGGATCTGGTTCATACGTAAATGTTGTGGTTCCGATATTTCGGATTAAGCCATTCTCTGGGAGAGAGGTAACTTGAACTTGGAATGTAACTATAGCATTTGCACCAGCAGCAATTGTTCCGATTTGTATACCGCCAGCAGGATTTACACCTGATTGTGAAGTGCCGTTAATTGTGACGCTATTCGGAATAAATGTAGTGCCACTTGGAATTGGATCAGTTACAATAACGTTCGTCGCGTCAATGTTTCCTGTGTTCGGTACAGTAATTGTATACGTAATAATATCGCCAATATCAGTAACTTGTGGACTAGCAGATTTTGTTGGATTTACAATTGCAGTTCGTACAGAAGTAGTTGTTGGAGGTGGTGTTGTCGTAGTTGTCGTTGGAGGTTCAGTAGGGTTCGGTTGCGATGTAAATGTTATATTTGCTTCATTAGTAATCGTTCCATTAGCCGGAAGAGAAGTGACTTGAACTTGAAATGTGACAGTTGTAGTTTGACCAGCAGGAATCGTACCTAGCGGAATATTTGTTGGTGTTACGCCAGATTGTGTCGCTCCATTAACTGTAACACTGTTTGGAATAAAAGTAGTACCAGTAGGGATAGGATCGGTGATAGAAACATTTGTTGCTGAAATATTACCGTTATTTGGGACAGTAATCGTATACGTAATGATGTCACCAATATTCACAATTTGTTGGTTTGCACTTTTAGTCGGATTAATGATAGTAGCATTAATTTGTGTTTCAACTATATTACTTGTAGAGTTTCTGTTAATTGGTGGTTGGTTTGGTGGATTGTATTGAAAGCTTGAAGTTGCACTATTTGGAATAGGGTTTGGTGTAGGAAGGGTATTAACTCGAACTTGAAACGTAATTGTAGCATTCCCGTTTGCAGCAATCGTTCCTACATTTATACCAGTAGCAGGATTATCCGTAGTAGAAGTACCATTTACTGTAACGCTACCCGGTACGAACGATGTGCCGGCAGGGGGTGTGTCTGTAATGATAACATTATTAGCAGCTAAGGGGGCTTGATTTGTGGCGGTAATTGTATACGTAATCGTATCACCGATGGTAGCAATTGTTTTATCTACTGCTTTTGTTAATGCGACATTAGCTGTGAAAATATCTGTATCAACTATATTGCTTGTTGTTGTACGTGTGATAGTGGGTGCGTTAGGTGCAGGTTGAAATTCGTATCCAAATGATGCTACGTTACTGGCGACAGGTGGGGTAGGAATACTTGTTACATCTACTTGAAAAGTAATTGTAACAGAACCACCAGCTGGAATATTATTAATAGGAATTCCAGTTGAAGGATCACCGGCTGTTGGAGTACCGTTAACAGTTACACTGTTTGGAACGAAAGTGGTGCCAGCTGGTATAGGGTCTGTAAATGTAACGTTTTGGGCAGGAAGTGTTCCAGTATTTTGGACAACGATTGTATAGGTTAAACGACTTCCTATTGTTGCTATTGCCATTAGATTCGTCCTTTCTAAATGAATTTAAATCCGATCAATAGTTAGACACTTACAAATAGCATCAATTCAAAATTTAAAACTGGTTCTATTTGTAAAAAATATGAAAAATGAACTCGTCATTGCATCCTATTCAAATATAAATGAATAGGAATAGGCAAAGGCTTTTTTTTTGCCTAAATGAGCTCGTACGTATATGAATGGAACTTTTTCTTTTTACTCGCATTAAATGAAATAGCGAATAAATATTTATTTTCATAGAAAGGAAGTGAGGTTGTTGGCCTTTGTACAAACATATACAAAAACGGATTCGCTTTTTATGGTGCATACAGGAAATACGTTAGGGATGCGCGGTATTACGACAGCTACTGCATATCAATATAACGCATTAATTTCCACAAATACAAATTTGAGTTTTGCTGGGGTGCCATCTTCCACAGATGCGGATACCTTCGCAGGAACAACAAATGATTGGACTTTAAATGGATCATGGGCGAGGCTTAATCCATCTGTAACAGATGTACCAACAACGGCTATAGTCGACTTTGCAATGTTAGTTTGGCAAGGAACATTGGGGGGGACTGTTACAGAGGCGGTAGTAAATGCGAATATTCCAACATTCAGAACCCCGGATAATGTGACTCACACTATTACAAGTACGCCTGCCTGGGGAGAAACAAGGTCGAGTGGGACATTTCAAGGTACGATTTATACACGTGCAGCTAATGTGACGAGTATTCTTCAAGGACTTCCTAATCGTGCTGTAGGTGATTATTTTGTAGAACGTGTTCCAACGGCAAATCCACCTTTGCAAGGAACAGGGGTAGGGTGGGCATTAGTTGTTGTATACCGTGATAATTCATACTCAATAAGGAATGTTAGTTTATATAGTGGGTTACTTATTTCCACCTTGGGTGAGACAGCAACAATCTCCAATTTTATCACTCCAGCTGTAGCTCCGGTTAACGCTCGTGTATTTACAATGGCAATAAATGGTGATACGGATGCGGTTGACGATAGATTTATTTTAAATGGCAGTGCACTTTCAGGACCTAACAATGCTAATCCGAATTTTTTCGCTTCGCAAGTCAATAATTATTTAGGTAATTTAAATACAATTGGTAGTTTTGCAGATAGAAATATGCCGATTGGAACTGCTGCAACGAATCGGCGTGCTGAATTTGATGTGACGAATGTCCCAGCGAACGGTGTATTAACAGCTGGTTCAACTTCTACGACAGTTAATATCCCAAATACATTTGACTATCTTTATGCTGGTGCTGTAGGTTTGCAAATAGAGTTAGGAGAGGCGCGTCTATCTGCTACAAAATCAGTAACTGTAAGTTAAAGTAATTGAAAATATTAGTGAAAAATCTTTTTTATAAAATAATAGGAGTGATCTTTATTGGCCTTCGTTCAAGCTTACGGTAAAAATGATAATTTATTTATGATGCACACGGGCAATACGATGGGAATGCGTGGTACTGCTAATACAAACTTTGCTTACAATGCACTTATTACATTAAATACTGATTTAACTTTTGGAGGGGTTCCTTCATCAACAGATCCAAATACATTTGGAGGTACGACGAATGATTGGATGCTAGATGGTTCATGGGCTGAATTAAATCCATCAACTACGATTGTTCCAACTACAGCGGTTGTAGATTTTGCATTACTTGTTTGGTCAGGTGGGTTGGATACGGCTGTTACAACCGCTGTTGTTGATGCGAATTCACCAAATTTAGTTACGCCTGATGGAACGAGTACACAAGTGACAATAAATTCAGCATGGTCATCAGGAGGGATGAATTTACCTTTCATAGCTAATGTTTATAATCGAGCAGCAGACGTAACATCTTTACTGCAAGGATTACCAAATCGAGCAGCAGGAAGGTATAGCGTAACAAGATTACCTACACGTCAGCCAGTCGGTTATGGTGCTGGATGGTCGTTGATTGTTGTATATCGTGATTCTTCATATCCGATGAGAAATGTGAGCTTATTTCCAGGTTTTTTATTATCAGGTACACCACAAACTCTTTCTGGATTTTTCACACCAGCTGCAGGGACAGTGACAGCAAGAGCTTTTGTAATGGCGGTAAATGGTGATCCGAACTTTACAGGTGATAATTTTCAATTGAACTCTGTGACATTAACAGGACCAAATAATCCAATAGGAAACTTTTTTAGAGGGCAAGTAAATGATATTAATGGAAATTTAAATACAATTGGTAGTTTTGCAGATCGTAATTTTTCTGGAACAACTACAAATGCAAATGCGAGAGCTGAGTTTGATATTACAAATGTAAATGCAACAGGTTCTATTGCACCAAATACGACATCCACACAAGTCAACATTACAGGCACAGGTGATACGATTTATACGAGTGCGGTCGGATTACAAATAGACTTGGCAGAAGCTAGATTAACAGCCGTAAAATCAGTAACTGTAAGTTAAAAAAAGATTGCTATAATCTAGCAATCTTTTTTTATGAGGAGGATTTTGTCAGTAAAGATTCATAATGAGAATAATCAATCTCTTTTTCTTGTAGTTTTTTAACTAAAAATTTATGGTCGCGTTTTGGTGTAGCAATAATATATCCTTTAATAATTAAATCTTGTGTAATTTGAGAGGCTTTTTCTTGTAATGCCAGTTCTCCGATTTTGCCAGCAATTTTTGATTTAGCAACATCGCGAAATAGTTCTGGAACAGGACTTACGAGCTCTTCTAACAATTGTTTTTGTTCGTCATCCCATAAATGCCTAGTTTTATTAATATAGTGCTCTTCCCAATCTAAAATGGACATACCATCTTCTTTCGGTAATCGTTTTAAAAATTTTCTGAACATAAAGTATCCACCGATAGACATAAGTCCTAATAAAATAACAGTCCATAGCACAATAAACCAACTGAACCATCCTTCGAGCAAGCGTATCCCCCCTTAATGATTGCGGTTTTCTTTTATTCATATTATAAACAGTGAGATTCATAGAAAGCAAGAACGCTTGGTCATTTTGACCAAGCGTTATCATTTAAACGAAGTATAGTTGTTCAACACATAAATTATTATTATCATCTTCTACATATTCAATGATTAATGTGCCAACTTTACGATCTTTATCTTCAGTTGTGAAAATAGAGTAAGAAGTAAAACGTGCTGTTGATAGGCCGCTTATATGTGTAGGTAAAGAAATGTAGTCGTTATCGCGGAAGAATTCCATCAGTTCAATATCCTCAAATTCTTTTCGGTCAACCTGTTTGTTTGTATAGCGGCGTTGAAGTTGTTTTAAAGATTCATTCCAAGAAATTGCTTTTGTGTCGTATACCATTGTCTTATCTCCTTACTGTATGCAATCATTAAGAACATACGTTCTAATCTAGTGTACTCTTTTTATTAGAAAAGGGAAAGCAAAAAATAATGTAAGCTTGGATTTCCAAGCTTACATTATTTTTTGCGTCCGTCATAATCTCTATTTTTTATTATAAGTTAGATAAGAATAAGAAACAAGATGATATATATTTCGTTGATAGTTTTCAAAATTCTGTATATTATAGTTTTACTAAAGCGCAAGGGAATGAGAGGAATGGCATATGTAATTTCACTCCAAGGATTGATGGCTAGCGGAAAAACGACATTGGCTAAAAGGTTAGAGCGATGTGGGTTTTCAGTTATATATGAAAATCCTTATCCAATTGTAGAAAAGCGAAAACAATTAAATTTGGATATGAATTCAAAAGAAGGGTTTATTATGAATCAAAAAATGTTTATGGAAGCAAAAATAAAGGAGTTTCAAAATGTGAAAGATTCAGTTGTAACTTTTGATCGCGGGCCAGAAGACATTGAGTTTTTTACACTCTTTTATCCAACGATTATAGGAGAAGAGTGGGATATAGAAACTGAATTAAAAGATGAATTATATAAATTAAGAGAATGTCGTTCGGATGCGATTTTTTACTTAGATGTTACGAAAAAGAATGTATATAATAGAAAAAATAATGATAGAACAAGAAACAGAAGTACATTTGAGGAGCAATTTAAATTAGTAGAAACTGAAAAAGATTGGTATAAACAATTTCCTGTAACTTATGTGGACACGAATAGATTAACAGCGGAAAAATTAGAGGTATATTTTATGGATTGGTTAAAGGAGAGAGGGATATGAAAAAATACTTTTATTTGTATACCCAACATTTGCGGAGTTTGAAATAACAGTAGCAACGGCATTGCTGAAAAATAAATATGAAATCATTACTGCGGGCTTAACAAAAGAGTTGATTATTAGTGAAACAGGCTTGCAAGTGCAGATTCAAACCTTTCAAGTAATTTTTCTTCAATTCGAAAATGAATATCTTTTCGCTTCGTCATTGAAATATCGCCCCTTTGCATCTGTTAGTGAGACTATAGCACGCCTGGAAAATTTGTGTAAATAATTTGTGTACACAAATGGAGGAGATGAAAAAATTGTTTGAATGTGAGTTTAAACTATTGACGATTTAACCGTTTTCATATATTCTTAAATTAAGAAATATTCAAATAATTAAAAGAAATGAGAGAGTCACATGCTTCTTCAAGGAACACATCGAATTGGTCGTATGGCCATGTTGTTGGCACTTGCGGATGAGAATGAAAGCCCTGTATTATCTATTCCAAAAGGTTGGAAGTATTGTACGGGGAAAGTGGGTTCGATGAATTCGCAAAAAGTTGTAGCAGCAATGGAAACAGCGGCTAAGAGCACCCAAGTTATTGAAACAGATGTTTACAGAGAAACACATGCACTTTATCATGCAATTATGGAAGCTTTGTACGGAGTGACGAGAGGTCAAATTCAGTTAGCAGACGTTCTTCGTACAGTAGGACTTCGCTTTGCGATTGTGCGCGGTAGACCATACGACGGAAAAAAAGAAGGCGAATGGGTTGCTGTTGCACTATATGGAACGATTGGTGCACCTGTAAAAGGATCTGAGCATGAGGCGATTGGTTTAGGAATTAATCACATATGATTTGCCCATAGTCTATTAGTTAGAAGGGGGCCTTACTTTTTTAGGACAGAAGTCTGTCTTAAAAAGATAAGGTCCCCTTTTGCCTTTTTAAGGAGGAAAAAAGAATGATTACGTTAACAGGACATACATTGACAATTGAAGAAATGAAGAGGTTGTTACTTGAAGGGGAAGGTGTAACAGCTTGTCCAAATAGTATGCAAAAGGTGGCGGAGTGCCGCGAAGTTGTTGAGAAAATTGTAGAGGACGGAAAAGTCGTTTACGGTATTACAACTGGATTTGGAAAGTTCAGTGATGTGCTTATTCAAAAAGATGATGTAAAGGCACTTCAACACAATTTAATTCAGTCACATGCATGTGGTATAGGTGATCCATTCCCTGAAGAAGTATCACGCGGTATGTTAATTTTACGAGCGAACACGATGCTTAAAGGAGTATCTGGTGTTAGACCGCTTGTTGTAAATATGCTTCTTGAGTTTGTAAATCGTAAAATTCACCCAGTCGTTCCGCAACAAGGTTCACTTGGTGCGAGTGGCGATTTAGCACCTTTATCTCATCTTGCGCTTGTATTATTAGGTGAAGGTGAAGTGTTCTATAAGGGGAAACGCGTTCATGCGATGGTTGCTCTTACAGAAGAAGGTCTTGAGCCGATTGAACTTGAAGCGAAAGAAGGGCTTGCATTAATTAATGGTACGCAGGCGATGACAGCGCAAGGAGTTCTTTCTTATATAGAAGCAGAAGCGATGGCGTATCAAGCTGAATTCATTGCTTCGATGACAATTGAAGGATTACAAGGCATTATTGATGCATTTGATGAAAATGTTCATAAAGCACGTGGTTATAAAGAGCAAGTGGAAGTAGCGAGTAGAATTCGTGACATTCTTCATGATAGTAAATTAACAACAAAACAAGGAGAACTACGAGTACAGGATGCATATTCACTTCGTTGTATCCCGCAAGTACATGGTGCTTCTTGGCAAGTTTTAAATTATGTGAAAGAAAAATTAGAAATTGAAATGAATGCAGCAACAGATAATCCGTTAATCTTTGATGGCGGAGAAAAAGTAATTTCGGGTGGGAATTTCCATGGTCAACCGATTGCGTTTGCGATGGACTTCTTAAAAGTAGGAATGGCGGAACTTGCAAATATTTCAGAGCGTCGTATCGAGCGTTTAGTAAATCCGCAATTAAATGATTTACCTCCATTTTTAAGTCCAGAACCAGGACTTCAGTCTGGTGCAATGATTATGCAATACGCTGCAGCGTCACTTGTTTCTGAAAATAAAACGTTAGCACATCCAGCGAGTGTTGATTCAATCCCGTCATCAGCTAACCAAGAAGATCACGTAAGTATGGGAACAATCGCTTCACGCCATGCACATCAAATTATTCAAAATGTAAGACGTGTTCTTTCAATTGAGATGATTTGTGCGATGCAAGCAGCAGAATATCGCGGTATTGAAAACATGAGTACAGTGACGAAGAGCTTTTACCATCAAGGTCGTCAACAAGTACCTTCTATTACAAATGATCGCATATTCTCAACGGATATTGAAAATATTACGCACTGGTTAAAAACGAATTATTCGATAAAAGAAAGATTAGATGTAAACGCAGCACTATAAAATGAGAAAAGGGAGAGATTGAAATGGAAAAAGTTAAACAAACAATTCGCGCGCCAAGAGGTACTGAATTACAAACGAAAGGGTGGGTTCAAGAAGCTGCACTTCGTATGTTAATGAACAATTTAGATCCTGAAGTTGCTGAAAAACCAGAAGAATTAGTTGTATATGGCGGAATTGGCCGTGCAGCTCGTAACTGGGAAAGCTACCATGCGATTGTAGATTCATTAAAAACGTTAGAAAGCGATGAAACATTACTTGTTCAATCAGGAAAACCAGTTGCAATCTTTAAATCGCATGAAGATGCACCCCGCGTTCTTTTAGCGAACTCAAACTTAGTACCGAAGTGGGCGAACTGGGATCACTTCCGTGAACTAGAGAAAAAAGGTCTTATGATGTACGGACAAATGACAGCAGGTAGCTGGATTTACATCGGAACACAAGGTATTTTACAAGGAACATATGAAACGTTTGGCGAAGCGGCACGTCAACATTTCGATGGTTCATTAAAAGGTACAGTAACACTTACTGCTGGCTTAGGTGGTATGGGTGGTGCACAACCTCTTGCTGTAACGATGAACGGCGGTGTTGTAATCGCTATTGATGTAGATAAGCGTAGTATCGATCGTCGTATTGAAAAGAGATATTGTGACTTATATACAGAATCGTTAGAAGAAGCGCTAACGATTGCGAACGAGTATAAAGAGAAGAAAGAACCGATTTCAATCGGATTGCTAGGAAATGCAGCGGAGATTTTACCGGAGCTAGTGAAGCGTAATATTACGCCAGATTTAGTTACAGATCAAACATCTGCTCATGATCCACTAAACGGCTACATTCCAGTAGGTTACACATTAGAAGAAGCAGCGAAACTTCGTGAAGAAGATCCAGAACGTTACGTACAATTATCAAAAGAAAGCATGACAAAACATGTAGAAGCAATGCTTGCTATGCAAGAAAAAGGCGCAATTACATTTGATTATGGAAATAACATTCGCCAAGTTGCTTTCGATGAAGGTTTGAAAAATGCATTCGATTTCCCAGGATTCGTTCCAGCATTTATCCGTCCATTATTCTGCGAAGGAAAAGGACCATTCCGCTGGGTAGCACTTTCTGGTGATCCAGAAGATATTTATAAAACAGATGAAGTAATATTACGTGAGTTTGCGGATAATGAGCATTTATGTAACTGGATTCGTATGGCTCGTCAGCAAGTTGAGTTCCAAGGTCTTCCATCTCGTATTTGTTGGTTAGGTTACGGTGAGCGCGCGAAATTTGGTCGCATTATTAATGAAATGGTGGCAAATGGTGAATTATCAGCACCAATCGTTATTGGTCGTGACCATTTAGATTGCGGATCAGTAGCATCTCCAAACCGTGAAACAGAAGCGATGAAAGACGGTAGTGATGCAGTAGCAGACTGGCCAATTTTAAATGCATTAATTAATAGTGTAAACGGTGCGAGCTGGGTATCTGTTCACCACGGTGGTGGCGTTGGTATGGGTTATTCACTTCACGCTGGAATGGTTATCGTTGCAGATGGAACAGAAGCAGCAGCAAAACGTATTGAGCGCGTATTAACTTCTGATCCTGGTATGGGTGTTGTTCGTCACGTTGATGCAGGATATGACTTAGCTGTGGAAACTGCGAAAGAAAAAGGCGTTAACATTCCGATGATGAAATAAGGAGGAGAAAACATGCTGGACACTTTACTAATAAATATCGGTCAATTACTAACAATGGATCAAGAAGATGGCTTGTTAAGACGGGAAGCGATGAACACGCTTCCTGTTATCGAAAATGGTGTGGTTGGAATTGAAAAGGGCGTAATTACTTTCGTTGGAACAGTGGAAGAAGCTAAAGGATTACAAGCGAAAGAAGTTATTGATTGCGGCGGGAAAATGGTTTCTCCTGGTCTTGTCGATCCGCATACTCACCTTGTATTTGGTGGATCTCGTGAAAATGAAATCGCACTAAAATTACAAGGAGTTCCGTACTTAGAAATTTTAGAACAAGGAGGAGGAATTCTTTCAACTGTAAATGCAACGAAACAGGCGTCGAAAGAAGAACTTGTTCAAAAAGCGAAATTCCATTTAGACCGTATGCTATCTTTCGGAGTTACAACTGTAGAAGCGAAGAGTGGTTACGGATTAGATGATGAGACGGAATGGAAACAATTAGAGGCAGCTGCACAATTACAAAAAGAGCACTCGATTGATTTAGTTTCCACATTTTTAGGTGCTCATGCAGTTCCGAAAGAGTATAAAGGTAGATCGAAAGAATTTTTACAATGGATGTTAGACCTACTACCAGAAATGAAAGAGAAGCAATTAGCTGAATTCGTTGATATTTTCTGTGAAACAGGTGTGTTCTCTGTTGAAGAGTCAAAAGAGTTTTTATTAAAAGCGAAAGAGCTTGGGTTTGATGTGAAAATTCATGCAGATGAAATTGACCCTCTTGGTGGCGCGGAAGCAGCGGCTGAAATTGGTGCAGCATCAGCGGACCATTTAGTTGGCGCTTCTGATAAAGGAATTGAAATGCTTGCAAACTCTAATACAGTAGCGACTTTATTACCAGGAACAACTTTCTATTTAAATAAAGAAAGCTTTGCTCGTGGACGTAAAATGATTGATGAAGGTGTTGCAGTAGCGTTAGCTACAGACTTTAACCCAGGTAGCTGTCCAACTGAGAACATTCAGCTTATTATGAGCATTGCAATGCTCAAGCTGAAAATGACACCAGAAGAAGTTTGGAATGCAGTAACAGTTAACTCTTCTTACGCAATTAATCGTGGTGATGTAGCTGGGAAAATTAGAGTTGGTCGCAAGGCAGATTTAGTTCTATGGGATGCTTACAATTATGCTTACGTACCGTATCATTACGGCGTAAGTCATGTAAATACAGTATGGAAGAATGGTAATATCGCATATACAAGAGGTGAACAATCGTGGAGCACGGCCACTATTTAAAGAAAAATGCAAAGTTTATCGATCGTGAAGTGACGAAATGGAGTGAGATGATTAAAGATTGGGAGGAAGGTTTGGAAATATTCGGTGCGGCCTTAATTGGAGCACCCCTTTCTAAACCATCTATTAGTCATTCAGGAGCAAGTTTTGCGCCAAAAACAATTCGTGCAATGTTAGATGCATATAGTACGTACGCAATTACGGAAGAACATGATATGAAAGAAAGTGTCTTATATGATTGCGGCGATATTACGATGCATGTGACGGATATAAAAGAAAGTCATAAGCGAATTGCGAAAACAGTTGGTCATGTAACGAAAGTAAATCCAAACATGATACCAATCGTTCTTGGCGGGGATCACTCGATTAGCTTTCCGAGTATAACAGGATTTGCAAATAGTAAAGGGAAGGTCGGTATTATTCAATTTGATGCCCATCATGATTTACGTAATTTAGATGATGGTGGCCCATCAAATGGTACACCGTTCCGTAGTCTACTAGAAAATGATGTCATTACAGGAAAACAACTCGTTCAAATCGGAATTCGTAATTTTTCAAATGCACGAGCGTACCATGAATATGCAAAAGAACATGGCGTGACAGTGTATACAATGAAAGATGTACGAGAGCGAAAAATCAAAGATATTATCACAGAAAGTATTGAAGTATTAAGAAAGCAAGGCGTGACTTCTATTTACATTTCTCTTGATATGGATGTACTAGATCAAGCATTTGCACCAGGTTGTCCAGCAATTGGTCCTGGCGGTATGGATAGTACGACTTTACTTGATGCGATTGAATTTCTTGGTAAAGAACCGCTCGTTCAAGGGATGGATATAGTAGAAATTGATCCAACCCTTGATTTCAGAGATATGACGAGTCGAGTAGCTGCGCAAGTGATTATGAGTTTTCTTTTAGCGAGAGAGACAGTACGTAAGCAGGTAAGTGTATAGGCGTGAAATTAATAGGGAATGTTTAACGATTCCGTATAAAAAACACATTACTATTTATATGTAGTAATGTGTTTTTATGTAAAAAGAGAAGGTGAAATTAGAATGTATATATGTGCGGAAAAGTTAATAAGATTGCGGGTTTTTAATGATATTTTACGGAATTATTTTCTTAGTTCGAAAGGATTGACATTAAAAATAATTTTATGATAAAATAAAAATTTTGCTAAAAAATTGATTGTGTGTTAAGATTGAGAAGGTTACCATATATGGAGGTGGATTATTTGTTTCAAATTGGCGATAACATTGTTTATCCAATGCAGGGAGCAGGTATAATTAAAGCCATAGAAGAGAAGGAAATCACAGGAGAAAAACAACAATATTATGTTATAAAAATGTCGGGTAGTAATATGGAAGTAATGATTCCGGCAGGGAGAATATTGAGCTCAAATATACGACCAGTCACGGATATAACGGCAATAGCACACATATTGGATATTTTTCAACATGGAGAATCTGATAGATTACTTACGTGGAAACAAAGGTATAAATTGAACACTGATAAAATAAAGACGGGTAAAATACAAGAAGGTGCTGAAGTTGTACGTGATTTATTACGTATGCAGAAAGAAAAAGCACTTAATGCAAGCGAAAAGAAAATGTTAGATAACGCACACGAATTTTTGATTAGTGAACTGGGATTAATTGAAGGTATCACAGAAAGTCAAATAAAAAGCTTTTGTTAAGATTCATTACAAATAATGTATTAGATCCCAAAAAAGGTTTTGAATTTTTTGGGAACATAATTATAGAGAATTAATCATTTCAAAGACATTCAATTCTTTCAAACCACTTTTAGAGCATTAACCTCTTTTGTTATTACTACAATCAAATCCATTTTTATTTTTTAAATTCTTTACGAATATTCGAAGTTTAATTAAACACTTCGATAGAATAGTTACTTGATTTTTGCAATCCTGATTCACACTGGCACGGACGAGGAGCCGTAAGGATGAAAGAGAGGTAGGGCTTTCATTGTTTTAGGTTTATAAGTTATTATTTTTAGAAGAATACTGAACCACTCTCACTTCTACTGCTAAGGAATTTTTTATATGTGAAGAGATAATAATTGTTTATATTCTTTATATTAAAGAGATAAATGAATTTTTAGCCATATACGGTCAACTAAAAAGGAGTGTCATATAGTCGATAATTCGACTATGTGACAGCTCCTTTTTTCATGGGGATTAGGAACGGATGAATAGAAAAAATACGTTCAACTATGTAGGAGTTTTTTATTCGTTCCTAAAATTTTGTTTGTATAATAAAAAACAAATGAATGATTTAAACCTTGTTACTGTAAGTTTGAATATAGTACAGTGGAAATCGTTTATTTTGTTAGTAAACAGTTTGAAAAATAATTACCAATATATTCTACATTAATAAAATTAGAAGAAAAGAAAACATCCGCTTAACAAGTATTTTCCTCATCCACTTACTGAATATAAGAATAGACAGTAGAGATTTGAATTCTAGAACCCTTCTAGTAATAAAACGGTTCGTTTTATTATGCGAATATTCCTACATAAGAGCGTATAAATTGACGTTACTATCTAAAAGTAAGTATGATGCGATTATAGTAAGAATTTTTAGGGGGAAGAAAAATGACAAGTTCAAATAATAAAGCAGCAAGTATTTATGAAGGAACAAATATAAATGATTGGGGATCTTTTGAAAATATTGAAGGAACGAAGTTATTTGACTCGATTCAAATTGGATCTTGGTCTCTTCGTAATCGCATAGCAATGGCACCGATGACGAGATGTTTCGCGAATCATGAAACAGGAGTCGTTGGTATTGATGTAGTCGAGTACTATAGAAAACGTGCAGCTGATGGAGTTGGCTTAATTATTACAGAGGGAATCGTCATTAGCCCAAGAGCAAAAGGAAATCCAGGAGTACCAGGGATTTATACACAAGAACAAATTGATTCGTGGAAGCCTGTTACAGAGGCGGTACATAAAGAAGGCGGAACGATTATTGCTCAAATATGGCATGTTGGACGTATGAGTCATCACGAAATAATTGGTGGGCAAATGCCGCAAGCACCGTCTGCTATCGCTGCAGAGGGAAATGTTCCGCGTTTTCGTAAACCGTTCGACACGCCAGAAGCAATGACGTTAGCAGAAATACAAGAGGTGATTGGTCAATACGCACAAGCTGCGAAAAACGCGATCGAAGCTGGATTTGATGGAGTAGAAATACACGGTGCACACGGATATTTAATCGATCAATTTACTTATGAGTTCGCAAATAAGCGTACTGATAAATACGGCGGAGATTTAAAGCAAAGGCTAACGTTTATGAAAGAAGTAACGGAGGCTGTAATAGAAGCTGTTGGGGCTGATAAAACACTTCTTCGCTTTTCTGCTTTCAAAGGTGATAATCCAACTTATATGTGGGAAAACCCTGAGCTTGCAATTGAAATGTTTGTAAATATGTTCAACGAAGTTGGATTAACGATGATTCACCCTTCAACGATGAATTATACGGCAGTTATTGCTGATGGAAAGAATTTTCATCAATTAGTAAGAAAATATTGGGAGGGTACGATTGTAGGAGTAGGGAATTTAAATCCGAAAGAGGCGGAAGAAGCGTTGCAAGAAGGAACGATTGATGTAGCGGCATTTGGAAGACCTTTAATTGCTAATCCAGATTTTGTTCATCGAATTCAAAATGCTGAAAGTTTAGTTGAATATGATGCGAAAGAGCATCTTGCTACATTAATTTGAATAAAGATAAAAGGAGAACACCTGATGTGTTCTCCTTTTATTATGGATTTTCATAGGAGGAAGCGGGATGAGTGAAACGCTACTCGTTATTATTAGTATATTGCTCTTATTGATGTTACTATTAATCATTTTTTTTATTATTACATTTTTTATTAAAAAACGGACGCATCATTCTATATTAAAGTTACATCCATACTTAGGAAGGATGCGTTATTTACTTGAAAAGATAGGACCGGAATTTAGGCAATATTGGTTTGATCATGATACGGATGGAAAGCCCTTTTCACGTTATGATTTTCAAAGTGTAATGTTTCTAGCGAAATACCGTTCAGAAATACTCGGTTTTGGATCGAAACGAGATTTTGATGCATCTGGATATTATATCGCTAATACATTATTTCCGAAATTAACAGATGAATTAAGTGTGAATGTAACGCAAGAACGTGAAGGGAAAAAGTATGTGATTCATAAAGAAGGGTTATTTTCACGAAGAGAAAAATTGACAGCGGATACAACGAATCTTTGGTTATATGAAGAAGACGATGCAATTATCGTCGGTGAAAACCGCAAATATCCGTGGAAGCTACATGGCATGTTTGGGGCATCTGCGACTTCTTACGGTGCGATTGGCGAAAATTATATTTTAGCGAGCGGGTTTGGTGCGAAGATGGCTGGCGGATCGTGGATTAATACTGGCGAAGGTGGCGTTATTCCAGAACATTTACATACAGGTGCGAATATCGTTGCGCAAATTGGTCCAGGATTATTTGGATATCGTGATGAGGATGGTAATTTTTCAATGGAGAAATTTATGGAGAAAGCAAAAGAAAGCAATATTAAAGCATTCGAATTGAAATTTGGGCAAGGTGCGAAAATACGTGGTGGCCATCTAGAAGGACAAAAAGTAAATGAGAAAATTGCTTCTGTTCGGAATGTGCGAGAAGGGGAGACAATTAATTCACCGAATCGATTTCCATTTTTAAGGAATGCAGCAGATACACTTTATTTTATTCAACGTTTGCAAGAAAACGGCGGTAAACCAGTCGGTATGAAAATTGTAATTGGACAGCAGGAGCCGTTGGAAAATTTATTTAAAACGATGAAAGAGTTAAATATCTATCCAGATTTTATTACAATTGATGGTTCAGAAGGTGGATCAGGAGCAACGTATAAATCGATGGCAGATAGTATGGGAATGCCGCTTATTCCAGCATTACTTACATTTATCGATACAGCAAATCATTATGGTGTCCGTAACAAGTTTAAAGTATTTGCATCGGGTAAATTAATCACACCAGATAAAGTGGCAATTGCTTTAGCGATTGGGGCGGATGCTGTAAATTCAGCGCGCGGATTTATGATGGCGAGTGGTTGTATTATGGCGCTTCAATGTAATTCGGGGCAACGTCCATCTGGAGTTGCCACGACGAATCCGCACTATCAAAAAGCGCTAGATCCGTATGAGAAGAAATGGCGAGTAATGAATTATGTTGTTAGTATGAGATATAGTCTGTTCTCACTTGCGGCCGCAGCGGGAGTAAAGAGTCCGCGTCATTTCACGAGAGAGCATATTGTGTTTAAAGATGAGGTGGGACGGGTGGTGCCTCTTTCGGAATTGTTTCCTACTAGTAAATAGAAAATAAGCTCTGTTTAATAGATTAAAAGTGAACTGCACCCCAATTGTTAGACACAGTCTAACAATTGGAGGTGCAGTTTTTTGTATGACAAAATTTACGAAGGATTCAAAGTTAAAGTTCATCCAAAGATTTAATCCAAAAACAATTTCTCAAACAGAATATGCAAAACAGCTGCATATTACAAAGGCACAATTTCAATACTGGTTGCGCTTGTACGAACTCCATGGGGAAGAAGGTTTATACGAGGTCTATACAAATTACACCGTAGAGTTTAAACTAGACGTACTAAATTTTATGGCTCAATCGGGTATATCGTTAATGGATACAGCGGCTATATTCATGATTCCTTCTTTTACAACGGTTTATCAATGGAAGAAGCAATTTGAATTAGGTGGCTTAGATGCCCTTGAACCAAAGAAAAAGGGGCGTCCATCCATGAAAAATAAAAACACAAAACAGGATACGAAAAAGATTCCGGCAGAAGGTTCAGTTGAAGCGTTACAAGCTGAATTAGAACGCTTACGTATGGAAAATGCGTATTTAAAAAAGTTGAATGCCTTAGTTCAAAACAAGGAAAAATCACCAAACAAGACAAGGCACAAGTAGTCTATGAATTAAGGCGTGAGTTTCAAGTGAAAGAATTAGTACAGTTAGCGGGTATCCCTCGAAGCACCTATTACTTTTATGTAAAACAAATGGATAGAATCGATCCAGATGCCGATTTAAAAGTAGAAATTAAAGCGATTTATGATGAACACGAAGGTCGTTATGGATATCGTCGTATTCGTGATGAATTAGCCAATCGCAATCAAATAGTGAATCACAAAAAAGTGCAACGAATTATGAAAGAGTTAGGTTTAAAATGTCTTGTACGTATGAAAAAATATAAATCTTATAAAGGAACAGTTGGTAAAATTGCACCTCATATTTTAGAGCGTAATTTTACGGCAGATGCGCCAAATGAAAAATGGGTAACCGATATTACGGAATTTAAATTATTTGGTGAGAAACTTTATTTGTCACCTGTATTAGACTTGTATAATGGTGAAATCATTACCTATACAATTGGCTCTAGACCGACGTATTCACTTGTTTCAGAAATGTTAGAGACAGCATTAGAATGTTTACCTGAAAATCACCAACTATTGATGCATTCAGATCAAGGTTGGCATTATCAAATGAAACAGTACCGTCACACATTACAAGAAAGAGGTATCGTGCAAAGTATGTCTCGTAAAGGCAACTGTTATGACAACGCAGTAATGGAGAATTTCTTTGGAATCATGAAGTCTGAATTTCTCTACATAAAAGAGTTTGAAAGTGTAGAGCACTTCAAAATAGAATTAGAAAAATATATAGATTATTATAATACCAAACGGATAAAGGCAAAATTAAAAATGAGCCCGGTGCAATACCGGACTCACTTTTATCAAGCTGCCTAATGAAATAACCGTGTCTAACTTTTAGGGGTCACTTCAAAGTCATACATTCGTATGGCTTTTTTCTTTTGAAATTTGTCTGATAAGTGAATGAAAATAAGGTGTGAAAAAATGGTATTTTATTTTTTGAATATTTTTACTTTAATTTATTTTAAAACCGGGGTAATCCACTGGGATAAAGGCGTTTATAAAGGTTTTCACATGTAGTGAAAAGGGCTTATTCACTTGAAAGAACAAAAAATATTTGTTAAGGTAGGGAACCATAAGCGAAAACAAGAAAATAGAAAAAGTCATTTTTCGAAATTTTGAATGGCTTATGTAACTAAGGGAGAGATTTGGTGAAGATTGAGATTATGGTTTCGCTTGCTATTTATATGGCAGGCATGTTGTATATCGGTTATTGGTCTTATAAGAAGACATCCGATTTATCAGATTATATGTTAGGCGGAAGGGGACTCGGTCCAGCAGTTACAGCTTTATCAGCTGGTGCTTCTGACATGAGTGGTTGGATGCTAATGGGATTACCTGGTGCGATGTATGCAACAGGATTATCTAGTGTATGGATTGCGATAGGGTTATTAATAGGTGCTTATGCAAACTATTTAATTCTTGCTCCGCGTTTGCGAACGTATACAGAAGTGGCAAATGATTCAATTACGATTCCAGATTTTTTAGAAAATCGGTTTAAAGATCGTACGAAAATACTTCGTTTTGTCTCCGCTATCGTCATTTTAGTATTTTTCACATTTTATGCGTCAGCTGGTTTAGTTTCAGGTGGACGTTTGTTTGAAAATTCTTTCAACCTTGATTATAAAATTGGTTTGTTTGTAACTGTCGGTGTCGTTGTTGCTTATACACTATTCGGTGGCTTTTTAGCAGTAAGTTGGACCGACTTTGTGCAAGGTTGTATTATGTTTATTGCCCTTGTATTAGTGCCAATTATTGCTTTTACAGATGTGGGCGGTGTAACAGAAACATTTAATACGATTAAGCAAGTTGATGCATCGCATTTAGATATGTTTAAAGGGACTACAATTCTTGGGATTATTTCATTTTTAGCATGGGGTCTTGGGTATTTTGGTCAACCACATATTATTGTCCGCTTTATGGCAATTACCTCTATCAAAGATTTAAAAACTTCTCGTAGAATCGGTATCGGTTGGATGACGATTTCAATTATAGGTGCAATGCTTACTGGTCTAATTGGTATTGCTTATTACGCTAAAAATAATGCGACATTGCAAGACCCGGAAATGGTCTTTGTAACATTCTCAAATATTTTATTCCACCCATACATTACTGGGTTTTTATTATCAGCTATTTTGGCTTCGATTATGAGTAGTATTTCCTCGCAATTACTTGTTATTTCAAGTGCAGTAACGGAAGATTTCTACAAAACATTTTTCCGTCGGGACGCAAGTGATAAAGAACTTGTATTTATCGGTAGACTGTCAGTATTAGTAGTAGCTATGATTGCAGTTGTTTTAGCATATCATCCAAGTGATACAATTTTAACACTTGTCGGTTACGCTTGGGCAGGATTTGGTTCAGCATTCGGACCCGCTATTTTATTAAGTTTATATTGGAAGAGAACGAACAAATGGGGCGTTCTTGCTGGGATGATTGTAGGTGCAGTAGTAGTAATTACTTGGGTACAAATTCCAAGTCTAAAAGCGACAATGTATGAAATGGTACCTGGATTCTTCTGTAGCTTATTAGCTGTCATTGTTGTAAGTTTATTAACGAAAGAACCAGTTAAAGCAATTCATCGTGAATTTAATGAGATGGAAGCAGTGCTGGAAGAGGAAATGAAATAATTAGCGAAGAGAGTAAATGCTAACTAGCATTTACTCTCTTTTGATTTAAATTGAAAATAAGTACTTGTTGACAACTAAAAGTAAGTAACTTATAATAAATGTTGAGTTCAAGATAATTTATGTGCCAAATAAAGATTTCAGATGGAGTAAATATTTTTTTGAAAATTATCTCGAATTCGAGATTAATTCAGTGATATAGAAGATAATGCGTAATTTCACGGATTATATCTCGAAGTAAAGATAAAATCATAACGATGGATTTTACTTTGCAGTATGGACAAAATGAATAATGAATTTTAATGTATAAAAGTTTTTAAAATGAAATAAAAAGGGGCGGAGAAAATGAAAAAGAAAACGATGGGAATTCATCATATTACAGCAATCGTAGGACACCCACAAGAAAATGTAGATTTTTATGCTGGTGTGTTAGGTTTACGTTTAGTGAAACAAACAGTGAATTTTGATGATCCAGGCACGTACCACCTTTATTTTGGTAATGAAGGAGGAAAGCCTGGAACAATTATTACGTTTTTCCCATGGGCAGGTGCTCGTCAAGGAATTATTGGTGACGGTCAAGTAGGCATTACGTCTTATGTCGTACCAAAGGGTGCAATGGAATTTTGGGAAAATAGATTAGAAAAATTCGATATTTCGTATACAAAAATGACTCGATTTGGAGAGCAGTATTTAGAATTTGATGATCCGCATGGTTTGCATATAGAATTAGTAGAAAGAGAAGAAGGCGAATTAAACAATTGGACTTTTGGAGAAGTTACGCCAAAAGTAGCAATTAAAGGATTTGGCGGTGCTGTTCTATTATCTGCACAACCTCAAAAAACAGCTGAATTGTTAGAGCATGTTATGGGTCTTGAGAAAATTGGAGAAGAAGGTGAATTCGTTCGATTCCGTTCTTCTGCTGATATTGGGAATATTATCGACTTGAGGCTATCGACAATCGGGCGTGGCCAAATGGGTGTTGGTACAGTCCACCATATTGCTTGGAGAGCGACTAACGATGATGATCAACTAGACTGGAAAGAGCATGTGTCTCGTTTTGGATATCACGTAACTCCTGTACAAGATCGAAATTATTTTAACGCAATTTATTTTAGAGAACACGGGGAAATTTTATTTGAAATTGCAACAGACCCTCCTGGTTTCGCTCATGACGAATCGTTAGAGACGATGGGTGAGGAATTAAAGTTACCGGAGCAATATGAACCACATAGAAAACAAATTGAACAAAGACTTTTACCATTTGAAGTGAGAAATTTAGATGAAAAGTGATTGAAAGGGGAAAAGGATTATGATGAAACATATTTTTCAAAAAGGAAAAGATACGTCAAAACCAGTGTTGTTATTACTTCATGGTACAGGTGGTAATGAATTAGATTTATTACCACTTGCAGAAATAATTGATCCGGAAGCATCTGTATTAAGTGTTAGGGGAAATGTATTAGAAAATGGCATGCCACGTTTCTTCCGTAGATTGGCAGAAGGCATTTTTGATGAAGAGGATTTAATTTTCCGTACGAAGGAATTAAATGAATTTTTAGATGAATCTGCAAAAACATATGAATTTGAAAGAAATAATATTGTAGCTATCGGTTATTCAAATGGAGCAAACATTGCTGCAAGCTTATTATTCCATTATGAAAATGCATTAAAAGGTGCTGTCCTTCATCACCCAATGGTACCTAGAAGAGAAACACAATTGCCTAATTTAGCAGGGAAATTAGTATTTATCGCTGCTGGGACAAATGACCCGATTTGTTCATCAGCGGAGTCAGAGGAATTGAAGGTACTATTAGAGAATGCAAATGCTACTGTTACAATGCATTGGGAAAATAGAGGACATCAATTAACGATGGGTGAAGTAGAAAAAGCAAAAGAATGGTATGTCAATACAGTATTATAAAAGTAAAAAAAGAAGCATCTGCTAACAATTAGCAGATGCTTCTTTTTTTACGACTGAATTGCAAGATGAGACGAAGAAAGTGGTAGCTGAATATCAACGATCGTACCTTTATTTAATTCGCTTGAAATGTGTAATTTACCATGATGTTCTTCAATTATTTTGTAACACATCATTAATCCTAGTCCTGTTCCTTTTTCTTTTAAACTATAAAATGGCTCGCCTAAACGAGAGATACGATCTTCTGGGATACCGCAACCTTCATCGATAATACGTATTAAGATGAAGGTATTCTCTAATGGCTTTGTTTGAATGAAAATATTTCCGCCATTTGGCATCGCTTCGATTGCATTTTTTAATATATTTATAAAAACTTGTTTTAATTGGTTGCCGTCACATTGAATGTCATATACGTAATCAAAATGATCCATAATGATGTGAACACTATGCATAATAGCAGTTGGTAAAATAAATGTTACTACCTCTTCAATTAAAGCTTGTATGTTACAAGTTTGGATAGATAACACTTGTGGTTTAGACATCGCCATAAATTGACTTGTGATAGATTCCATCTGTGAAATCTCACTTAACATAACATCGATATACCATTTCTGCTTCTCATTTATTTCAGGGAGTAGCAATGTTAGAAAACCTTTTAGAGAAGTGAGTGGATTTCGAATTTCATGGGCAATTCCAGCTGTCAGTTGTCCGACTACTGCGAGCTTTTCTGATTTTCGTAATAACTTTTCCGTTTCTTTTAGCTCGGTAACATCTCTTCCCATTACGATAAGACCTTTACGGGAGCCGTCAGAATGATAAAGTGGAACTTTCGATATACTTAAGATTAGATCGAAATCATCTCTATGAATAATAAATTCCTCGCCATGAAGAATTTGTCTTTGTTGCCATGCTAGTTCATCGACTTCTTCACAATGTAAAAAAGCCTCTCGGTACGCTTCGTTATATTGAATGAGTTCACTATCTTTTTTCCCGTGGTAAGGTACATGATGGAAATTGAAACAAGAAAGTGCGTAGTCATTTGCCTCAAGCCAGCGCCCCTCATGATCCTTAAATATAACAAACGCAGGCATGGAGTTCACTAATGTACGTAACCTCTTCTCACTTTCTTTTAGCATATTCTCAATTCTTTCTGATTTTTCAAGAGGCTTCATAATGGCATATACGCCAGTTAGACGATTTTTGACAAAAATAGGAACTAGTTTTGTCACGACGTCTAATAAGAATCCATTTTTATGATAAATTGATAAGATATACTCTTGTTGATTATCCGCTCCAGTATTCTTTATATTTTGTAATACTTGCTCAGAAATATGAGCTTCTAAAATAGAGGTAATATTTTTCTGTTCTAATTCTAAAGAATTGTAACCTAATATTTTTTCGGCAGAAGGATTTATATGTAGAATAACTCCCTCTAAATTTAATGAAATAATACTATCAGGATTGTGTTTGAACAGAGATGCGTACATTTCTGTTAATGAACGATCTTGTATATGGTTTCGCAAACGTCTAGAAATGTTCGGATGACGTTTTCTTTGAGTTGATGAATATTTTTTACGACTCATAATAGTTCCTCCGTACAAATAGCATCTAAAAAGATTTATCTATCCATAACTATAATATAGATGTAATGTGTATTTCTATAAAAAATGGAAGTTATATAATAAATTTTGTTTTCTTTATTTTGGAAAAGTGAGTGTAAGGTGTTAATAAGGGGATCTTATATTACTTTATAAATCTTTTGTAAGTTACAGGAGTAGGTTTTTCTTATAACATTAGGATAGAGGAGGGGGAGAGAAAATGAAAAATTATATTCAAGGGATCGATCATATACAAGTAGCTGCGCCTGTAGGGTGTGAAGAAGAAGCACGAGAGTTTTACGGTAATAAAATTGGTATGGAGGAAATACCGAAGCCAGAGGAATTAAAGAAGCGTGGTGGGTGCTGGTTTAAGTGTGGAAATCAAGAGATTCATATCGGAGTTGAGCAAAACTTCAACCCAGCTAAAAAGGCGCATCCAGCTTTTTATGTTTTAAAAATTGATGAATTTAAACAAGAATTAATAAAACAAGGTATTGAAGTAATAGATGATCATGCACGGCCAGATGTAATTAGATTTTATGTGTCAGATCCGTTCGGAAATCGAATTGAATTTATGGAAAATAAAAACTAGGTGGAAATCCACCTAGTTTTTTAACCTTTTCTAAACAAACCTAATACTTCAACAGTTTCGGTAATGTTAACGAATGCATGAGGGTCAATTTCGGAAATTGTTAATTTCATACTTGCTAATTCTTCACGAGAAACGACGGTCATAAGTACACGTTTTTTTTCGCTGGAATAAGCACCTTCGCCATCAAGTAATGTAATTCCACGTACAACAGTTGAAAGGAGTTGTTTTTTCATTTTTTCTGCTTCATTTGTTACAATCATAAGTGTAACCTTTCGATGTTTCGTATGAATAGCATCGATCACTTTACCAGTTACATAAATTGAAAGTAAGCTTGTAAGAGCAACATCCCAAGTGAAGAAGAATCCTGCAATTATTACAACGACTGCATTTAAAATAATAAGGAATCCACCAAGTTTAATGTCTCTTTTTCGAGACAATAGCATACCGATAATATCAAATCCACCAGTTGATCCATTACAGTTAAAAACAAGGCCGATACCAGCTCCGGCAATGACACCACCAAAGATAGATGATAAAAGTGGGTCTGTTGCTACGACTTTTACTGGAACGTAGTATAATGCAACAGATAATACAATAACAGAGATAACAGTGTTAAAAATTACTTTTTTTCCAAGACCTATGTATCCTAAAATAAGAATAGGCAAGTTTAGTACAAAGTTAATAATACCTGTGTTTACAGGAGTTACAATCCCTAAAATAATAGCAATTCCGCCAATTCCACTACTTAAAATTTTGTGGGGGATAAGGAAAAGATTAAATGCAATCGCAATAATAATAGAACCGATAATAACACCAAGAAATCTGACCATTTCTTTCCCGTCCTTCACTAAAAAATTCATATTATTTCAAGATTATATATGATATTGAAAGTTTTGGGTAAAAACAGTTTATTTCGGAAAATTAGATTAATCAAAAGAATTCGAGTATTTTATCATTTGAAAGGGGATACAGATATGAGGATAAAAACGTATCAACAGAAAAGCCCGTTGAAGCAAGAATGTGAGGATTCTTATTTTTGTAATGAAGAAAAAAAGATGTATGGTGTATGTGATGGTGCAACACCGCTCGTCCCGTTTCGTGATGAAAAGGGACATAATGGAGCATACATCGCTTCGCATTTATTTGCAAGTTATTTTACTTCATTACGAGAAACTCATAGTTTACAAGTTGCCGTTGCAAAAGCAAATGAAGCATTGCAAAGCAAAATGTTAGAATATGAAGTAGACACGAGAAAGAAAGAGCATTTGTGGTGTACATGTATTGCGGCAGTTCAAATAAATGGTGAGAAAATTGAATACGCACAGTTAGGAGACTGTATGATTGTTGCAATACTTCAAAATGGAACGATGCAAGTATTAACGCAAGACACGGTTGAAGGAATTAGTAAACGAGCAAAAAAGAAGAGAGAAGAAGATCGTAAAAAAGGGTTATCTGTACCAGAAGAACATGTTTTTCAAGATGTGCAAGAACAGTTAAAATACAATCGTTATCTTGCAAATATGCAGGGCGGATATTCCGTTGCAAATGGAATGAAAGAAGCGATACATTATTTACAACATGGTGAACTACATATAGATGAAGTGAGCGGGGTTTTTATTTGTTCAGACGGAGTATTCCACCCAGATTGGCCACTTGAACAAACTGTTGCATATATAAGAAAGAATAGTATAAGTGAATATGTAGCAATTATTGAAGAGCTAGAAGGGGAAAAGAGAATAAGATCAGATGATAAAACAATTATGATCATTGATTTGTAAGGGGAGGATGTTCGAATGGAAATTAAATGTATTAATTTAACATTTCAAGATGAATTAGTTCCTTTAGAGAAAGTTAATAAACTGATTATCCACCATACATCCGAAGATGGATGGGATGTGTATAAAACACATGAATTTCATCAAAAAGTAAGAGGGTGGAGCGGGATCGGTTACAATTATTTTATTGAAGAAGATGGAACTGTAGTCGAAGGGCGAGGTTTACATATTGGAGCACATGCGAAAGATAATAATAGAGATACAATTGGAATATGTATGACGGGTAATTTTGATAAATATGATCCAACTTCTGCACAAATGAATGCATTGTATTCTTTATGTAAAATGTTTATGAAGCAGTTTGCTATAAAGAAAGAAAATATACTTGGTCATAGGGAGCTAGAAGACGTTACAAAAAGTTGTCCTGGAAAGCGTTTTTCTATGGTAGAGTTAAGAAACGGACTAACTTAAATATAGAGGAGTAAGAAATGATGATGAATATAAAAATACCAAATGATAAAAAAGAAGAGCTTGTGGCACAAATTCAGCAATTTTTCGTTGAAGAAGATTTAGATGAAATTGGACGTTTCCAAGCAGAGCGATTAATAGAAGAAATGATTAAATTAGTAGGACCATTTGCATACAATCAAGCAATTGGAGATGCTAGAAAGCTTGTAACAGAGAAACTATCTAATATTGAAGAAGATTTGTATGTGTTAGAGAAGAGTGAAGGGAAGTAAAAAGAGCCATTTTGGCCGTATTCCGTCAATTATAAAATAAGTATTATGTCACGGCTTTTTCCGATGTTCTGTTTGGAAAAGGCCGTGAAGTTGTTTCGTTTTCAGCAGGCAAATAATTAAACTTAGCCCCCTATCTCGTACTCCATTCTTTTGCCATTTCATCATGATATGCTTCTGTCCAATGATATGGTTGCAACTCTTTTAAAGGTTTAAAAATAATATCTTGTTTAGCATTTGTAATCGCACACTGTACTTCTGGTCCCCAATAAAATAAACGTTCTTGGCATACACCGCAAGGCGAGAGTACCTTTAATTCAGAATGCTCATTTTCTCTAGCAAGACAAATAGAGTGTGTAACTTTCTTTTGAAATTTATGTGCTTCTAAAATTGCACCTGTTTCCATACAAAGTTCTGTTGAAGCATTTATTACGCCCGGAGCAACACTTGTATAAATTGTTCCATCTTCTACACGAATCGCTGCGGCTCCACCCCAATCATTTGGATATCTTTGTTCAATTAAATGTTTCACCACATCATATAATTGTTGCTCAATATTCAATTTCTTTTCCTCATTTCTGCCCAAATTCCGATTTTTTATTTCGAAATATTCTTTCTTTTATCATAATAACATAAACAAAAAAATGGAATGAACATTTAATTTCAAACCATCTTTTTGCCAAAAGGAACGCTAGAATTAAAAAACGTTATTCTTTCTTAACAAGCTAGATGAGAAAGAATAACGTTTTTTTATAAAAAGATTGAGATTAAAAATATATTATCTTAATTTTATCTTTTTTTAATAATTTATTTATGGGCAATTTATAGTTCATATATATAGCAGCTATGGATACTACGAAAAAGAACTTTGGGGGTGTAACACTGTATATCAAAGTTGGGGAATTGAAAATTTGTATCCAATTAGCTGTAATCAAAATTTAAAACATGAATTGCTCACATAGAATCTTCTTTTGGAAGATAAGTGGTGTAATTCTTTGTTAAATGAAGGAAGGGATTGGGAAGCTATGAATAAAACAATTTTAAAAACATGTATCATATCAGCAGTTTTAGGTGGAAGTCTATTAAGTGAAACGAATGGAGAGGTGAAAGCAGAAGAGGTTACACCAAAAACGAATCATACTGGTGTATTCAAAGATGTTCCAAAGGGTCACTGGGCATATGAGGCGATTCAGCAATTAACAGGTGAGAAAATCATTTTTGGCTATGATGATGGAAGAATTGGTTTTTGAGATAACGTAACACGCGAACAAGTTGCAGCTTTAATGTATCGTTATTTTAATATGGAAGAAAACAAAAATTATCAAAATCCATACGGTGACGTAAGTGAAGATTCAACAACCTATATAAAGGAAATTTTATCTTTAATAGAAATGGAGATAAAATATTATCTAGTACACTATGGAATGGAACGGTGGTATTAGACGAACAAGGTAATAATGTAACAAAATACAATTCAAACTTAATCAGTCTAGCAAAATATGATAAAAATACAAATAAATATGAGTTTTTCAATGTGAATACAGGAGAAAGTCGTGGAGACTATGGTTTCTTTGATGTTGTACATGGTAATAAAATAAGAGCCCACGTTTCGTTAGGAAATAATAAATACGGTGCAGTTCTTGAACTTACAGAATTAAATAAAGAGAAATTTACGTATACAAGAATGGGGAAAGATGCGAATGGAAAAGATATAAAAATCTTTGTTGAACATGAACCGTATACAGGTGACCTAAAACCAAATTTCACAAAGTAAGCCTTTACTGTAGCAAAGGCATTATGTTAGTAAGAGAAAGCCTGAGCGATTAGGTAATTATACAGTAGAAGTAAAATAGTTACTTAAAGACAAATAGATGCCTTGAGGCATCTATTTGTCGTTTTAAAATGATTTTATGGGCAAATATAAAATACAAATTCTTTTTTCTAGGATCTAGTAAATCCCTACTTGCACCACCATACATCTTTGTTTTTTTATTTATTCTCTTTATGCTCTTTATATTCATGTACTTTCTCTTTTACATTACCGACAGTATCTTTAGCAGTGCCTTTTACCTTATCCCATTTTCCTTCAGCTTGTAATTTCTTATTGTCAGTTACTTTCCCGACAACTTCTTTTACTTCACCTTTTACTTTATCAATAGCACCTTCTACTTTTTCTTTTAAACCATGATCATGTTTAGTCATACATTTCTCCTCCTTGTAGTTTGATTAGAATTCCCTTTTCATATTGCAAGTTGAATGATGTATCTATTGAGACTCCCACGACTAAAGTCGCAAGCCCTAATCCTTACGGATTGACGGGTGGGATTCTTGAATGACTAAACGTTCGCAGTCCATTTCTGTTTTGAACAGACTTCAAGATGAGGGCATCTCATTGCCCCTCCTAAGACAGTGCGTATAGCATCTTAGGCTGATTGACTGTTACCATCAATCACAGTTGCGTAGCGAATATTCATCGCCCCAACAATATCACGATGTTTCTCAAATCCACATCGGCACTTGTATTTTCTGTCTGGTGCTTTGTTCTTTTCAGAACATTTCGGACATGTTTGACTTGTATAAGCAGGGTTCACATATTCTACCTTAATACCAACTAAATTCGCTTTGTATTCAATGAATTGTGCTAAACGATAGAATGACCAAGTGTGTAGATTTTTCTCGTTTTTACGGCTTGTTCTCGCCGTCTGTCTAATATTCGTTAGTTGTTCTAAACGAATAACAGAAATGTTATTATCGGTTGCAAAGTCAATGATTTCACGACTTACTTTGTGGTCTTGGTCTTGCATCCATCTTTGTTCTTTATCATCAAGTTGTCGAATGGCATTTAATTTCTTATTTTCACCTAACTTCTTACGAACACTACGAAACTTACGTTTCATATATTTGTTTTGTCTACCATTGCCGAAGAAACGAACTTTATCATCGTCTGTGATGGCTACCGCAGGGACTTTAAGACCTAAATCTACCCCTAAAATCTTCGTTCCTGTTTTTTCATTTGTAGGAATCGTGACAGATATTTGAGCAATCCACTTATTAGATTTCTTCGTGATACGAAGTGTACCTAACTTGTGTGTTAACAAATTAAAATTGCGATTATATTTATCAGTTAATAAAGCACGAACCTTTAAGCGAGTTGCTTTTCCATTTACCATGAGTGGAACTGAAATGTGCGTGAAGTCAAACGAATAGTTTTGATTGTTCCATACACAAACAGGTCTCTTTAGAATCGGAATAACTTTGTATTTACTTTTTTTCACCTTTGTAGAAAACACACTTTTAGCGTCTTTAATTGCTTGGTTCTTCACTGCGCTTGGAAGATTAGCTTCAACATCTTTTGTACTTTTCTTAGTGCTCTTCTTCGCTTCAGCCATTTCAGATACAAGTGTATTAATGACTTTGATATACTCATAGCTACTTTGTTCCAATAACTGAATTTGTTCTTTTGTTGGAAGCAATTTAACTTTGACTGTGATTGTTTGTGACACAATTTTCACCCCCTCGTCTTTTGATTTTCAACATACTGTTTAATTGTCTCAGTCGATACATTTCCAGCAGTAGAAACAAAATAGGAACGTGTCCATAGACTTGGCAAGTGTTGAAGATGAGGAAACTCTCCTCTCAAACGCTTCGATGTCACTCCTTTAATTTTCGCCATTGTGTCAGCAGGACTAAGTGTTGGTAGTGTATTTAAGAACAAGTGAACGTGGTCTTTGTCGCATTCCATTGCGACAATAGCAACATCCATTTCTCCGCATATTTCTTGAACCAACTCTTTGAAACGTTCTTCTACTTTTGTGTTAAGAAAAATCTTTCTTCTGTATCGCGGGCAAAACACAAAATGGTAGTTAATTAATGACACAGTTGTTTTGGTTCTTCTATAATCATTTATCATATTCACATTGTATCAGTTTTACTTTTAAACTACACCACAAAAGATACCAATATTTTGGATACTTAAAGTACCACAAACTTAGCGATTTTTAGTGGTACTCCGTATCCAACCTCACTTTCATCCCATGCCTAAAGGCGATGGGCTTTCCCGTTCGGAAAGGGCTGTAATGGAAGATGAAAGAATGTTAATTATATTTCTTTTGCAGTCCATATTGATTTTGTATAAGCAATTTTCATTTGGGCACGTTCCATATTATTTTGACTGCCGCTACCGAATCTTGCTTGTCCGACTATTAAATGACAATTGGATTCAATAGCTGTCTCAATTCGCTTTTGAATTAAGGCAGTATGACAGCCTTTACGCTGAAATTCTGGCAAAGTAGCAGAAGCAGCTAATGAAGCGACACCTTTATTTATATAGAGAACTCCTATACTAGCAGGAGTGTTTTGAATTTCAGCTATGAAAAAATGCCATCCTGGTTTATTGTAAAGAATTTCGTTATTTTGGCGCACGCCATCTTTTGTAAAGGATGGCATGTTAAAACCACGTACATATATGTCAGCAAAAATATCAAACTCATTTTCTTTTAGTTTGCGTACTGAAATGTTAGAAGGAAGAAGAGATGGATCTTCTTTTGGTTTACTATATAAAGCGGTATGGAAGCTAGATTGGTAAAATCCTTTTTCAGATAAGTATTGAAATAATTCAGCTGTACCTTGTGCTGGTGTAATTTCAAAACGGCAAGGAATTTGTAGTGAGTGATAATAAGAGATAATCGCATCTATCTCATCTGTATTTATAAATGTAACGCCTTTTACTGTGTTAAAAGCAGGACCAGCAATTACTTTTGATGAAAAGGTAGTGGCACTACCGAACTTTTTCACTTGTACCTGCATTGGATTTCCGTCCATTGCTTGTAGTAGTGCTAATCTAGAAGAAAGCATATATATTTCTGCGTTTTCAATTTCTTGTGCGGTATTGATTGTCATAATTGTACTCATGAGATTCCCCCGTCATTAAATATATTTCATAGTACATATACGATGTTTGTTCTGAGATTCCTGTTGAAATGCAAGAGAATAAGAGGTTTTTTGGAAGGGAAATGGAAGTGGATTGTCGAAGGGAGTAGAAACAGATTAAAGGTGGTGCTCTCATGAAACAGAAAGACGTGCAGACATGCTCTAATTGTGGTTCTCAAAACATAGGAGAAGGTGAGTTTGTCGGATATGCACAAATACGGAAAAAGGAGACGATGTTCACATCTTCACCAGTAGATGCTTATATTTGTACAGATTGCGGGAATGTCCTTTTATTAAAAGTACGACATTATGAAAAGTTTAAGCAGAAGCCGTTATGATTATTGAAAAGTGTTTTTGTTAGGGAAGTTAATAGGAGTAATATTTTACATATATATATATATGAGTATGTCCTTATATAAAGATATAACAACATATACTGTGTGGGATGCTTATTAATCGTTGCACGACATACAAAAATGTATAGAAGAAATTGTGAATCAATATGAGGAAGAAAAATTAGTCCCTATTGGAATATTTCATATCGAAAGCTCCTTTAAATGAATAAGGGAGTTTTTTTATTTTTTATAACAATAATTACCTTTAATTGTTATAATTGGTTGTTGAGGGAGAGTGTTTTATTAACGCGATAATCACAGAAGAAAACTAGCTAAATCGTATACAAAACCGCTATATAACACAATCGCAACCGTAAGTTGACAAAGTGCAACCACAGGAAGATAGAGATAAGGGCAATGTTTACATACAATTTAGGTAAGAAAACAAAGGGGGACACACATATGGGATTTGGTGAAAAGCTTTTTAAATTAAGAAAGGAAAAGGGCCTTTCTCAAGAAGCATTAGCTGAAAAATTAAACACAACAAGGCAAGCAGTTAGTAAATGGGAAAACGGTCAAGGTTTTCCTGAAACTGAAAAGTTAATAATGATTGGAAGTGTTTTTGAAGTATCACTCGACTATTTATTAAAAGAAACTGCAGAGCAAAGTAATGAAAATGTAGATGGCTATTACGTAAGTCAGGAAATGGCAGAAGGGTATATAGTGTATGGGCAAAAAATTTCTAAATATATAGCGCTAGGATTTAGTTTGCTCATTTTATCTACAATACCGTATTTATTATTTAAAGAAAATGCAACAATGTCGACATTCCTTGTCATTATTGTTGCTGTGCTTGGAATTGGAGCGATGATGGTACCTGTAACGATAGAAGAGAGTCGATACAATGTATTGAAAAAGGAAGAACTACTATTTGATCAAAACTTCCTAAAAGAATTGACAAAAAGATATGCGATTATTAAGAAAAAGTATGCGGCAGTAGTGATCGTTGGATTTTGTTTTATTGCAGCAGGAGCGATACCATTTTTATTTGAGAAAAAACGAATCACTTCAGGAGAACTCGTGCAGTACTACCCTTATTGTGTTGTACTTATTGCTATCGGAGTTTATCTTTTTGTTCGTGTGTTAGGAGTATTAGAGGTGTATCGAATTTTAGTAGAAAATAAAGAATATAGTAATCGTCTTATTTTTAAACTGAAAAAGAAAGTGAGAGAAAAAGTGGATAATTTTTAATAGGAGAAAATCAATTTTATTAAAAATTAAGATGGGAGTGAAATGATGTCAAACATTCTAGAAATTAAAAATTTAAGTAAATCATTTGGAAGTAAAGTTGTTTTAAAAGATGTTACATTCAATGTGCCATCAGGGGCAATTGTTGGATTCATTGGTGATAATGGGGCAGGTAAATCAACAACATTTAAAACAGTACTAGAATTAATTTCTAAAGATAGCGGTACAGTAAAAATATTTGGTGAAGAAAATATAAATAAAGATGCCAAGAATAAGGGGAAGATTGGAGTCGTATTTGATGCTATGAATCTACCGGCTCATCTTACAATAAAACAACTAAATAAGGTTTTTGAAAAGATGTTTGAATCTTGGGATAGAGAAAATTTTTACCGATTAGTTCATTCTTTCTCTTTACCTACTAATGAAAAAGTAGGTAGATTTTCCCGTGGAATGTCGATGAAACTATCTATAGCTGTTGCATTGTCGCATAATGCAAAATTATTAATTCTAGATGAAGCGACAGGAGGTCTTGATCCTTCATCTAGGGAGGAGGTGTTAGAGGAATTAAAAAGTTTTGTGAGTAAAAGTAATGGTGGTATATTACTTTCTTCTCATATTATGAGTGATGTAGAAAAAATCGCTAGCCACCTTATTGTTATAAAAGATGGAGAAATATTATTGAATGAAGAAAAGGATAAGGTTTTGGACAAATATGCCGTTGTAGATGTTAATGAGGAACAACTAATTTTAATCAACAAAGATATAGTTGTGGTGAAAAGGAATAATGGTCCTTATTTCAATGTACTTGTATCAGATGTGCATAAACTACCAAATGGGATTGCTCATAGAACCATTTCAATAGAAGAAATAAGTGTTTTATTAACGAGGAGTGAAAAATAAATGAAAGGTTTATTATTGACAAACTATTATCTAGTGTATCGAACTTTCTTTACGTTCATGGGAATAGCGATATTAGGAGCGGGATTTGTTTTTTATTTTGGTAATGCTTCAATGTACCGTTTAATTGCTACGTTCATTATCTTATTTGCTGCGATTCCTGCACTTGAAGTTATTAAATATGAGAGTAAGTCGGGGTATGAAAAATATGTACTTACTTTACCGGTTACTAGAAATAATATTGTACAAAGTCACTATCTTTTCTATTTTTTAGTTGTAATTATTGGTACTTTATTATCGTATGGCATATTTTATGTACATGGTTTAGTTTCAGATACACCAATTGATGATGGTATATTTAAGAGTGTTTCTTTAGGGACGTTCATCATTCTTAATGCCGGAGCAATAGCTTATCCGCTTCTCTATGTTTTTGGAGCAGAAAAATCTGATGCTATTACAATTGGAGGCGCATGTGGGGGACTTGCTACTTATTTTGGATTACAAAGTGTGATTGGATATCTAATAGAACAATTTCCAATATCAAATTTAAATTCACCTGTATACGTTTCAATTCTATATACAATATTTGGCGTTATCATATATATCTTTTCTTATTTCATTTCGGTATTTATATATCGTAAGAAGGAATTTTAATATATTTTCTCTTAGTATTTTCTGAATTATTTCCAAAGAAATAATTCAGAAAATACAGAAAAATGTCGTGATTATTTGTAGAAGTCTGTTATAATAAACAGAAAATGAAAACGCTTTAAAGGGGGATGTAACCAATATGATGATGAATGTACCGCTAACAATTAGTTCTATGATGGAAAGAGCAGAGAAACTGTTTTCAAAGAAAGAAATTGTTTCACGGACACATGATACAGTTACGACGTTAACGTATAAGCAGTTAGGTGAAAGGACGAGAAGGCTTTCTAGTGCGTTAAAAAAATTAGGAATTAAAGAAGGCGAGCGTATAGGAACGTTAGCGTGGAATCATCATCGACATGTGGAAGCATATTTTGCTATTCCTGGTATTGCTTCTGTTTTGCACACAATTAATATTCGTTTATCTCCTCAACATATTTCATACATTATTCAGCACGCAGAAGATCGCATTCTACTTATAGATGAAGATCTCGTACCACTCGTTGAAAATATTCAATCGCAATTATCAACTGTACAAGCCTACATTATTATGACTGATAAAGATGAACTTCCCAATACTACGCTAGAACCTGTATATCATTATGAAAAGCTATTAGAAGAAGGCGATCCAAATTTCCAATTTGTAAAAGATATTGATGAAAATACACCTGCTGGTATGTGTTATACGTCAGCGACTACAGGAAACCCAAAAGGTGTTGTATATACGCATCGTAGTACTGTATTGCATTGTATGGCACTCGGTTTAGCGGATACAGCTTCTTTATCGGAAAGTGATGCGGCGATGGCAATTGTACCGATGTTCCATGTGAACGCTTGGGGGCTTCCTTTTGCAGCTACTTGGTTTGGAACTAAACAAGTTCTGCCAGGACCAATGTTTACTCCAAAAATTTTATTAGAGATGATTCAAGCTGAAAAAGTAACGATAGCAGCAGGTGTGCCGACAATTTGGCTCGGTGTATTACAAGAATTAGAAAATAATAGTTACGATTTATCTAGTATAACGAGAATATTATGCGGTGGTGCTGCTGCACCGAAAAGCGTTATTAAAGCATTTGAGCAAAAATATAATGTTCCTTTCGTACATGCATATGGTATGACTGAAACGAGTCCACTCGTAACACTTGCACGTTTAAAAAGTTATGAAACAGAATTATCATATGAAGAGCAATTAGAAATCCGCTCAAAACAAGGATATCTTGTCCCTGGTGTAGAGATGAAAGTAGTCGGTACAAACGGTGAAGTGAAGTGGGATGGTACTGAGATGGGAGAGTTATGTTTACGAGCACCTTGGATCGCTGAAAGCTATTATAACGATGATCGTACTGTCGAAGGATTCCGAGACGGTTGGTTATATACTGGTGATGTTGTTACAGTTGATGAGGAAGGCTGCGTGAAAATTGTTGATCGTACGAAAGATGTTATTAAAAGCGGGGGAGAATGGATTTCTTCAGTGGATCTTGAAAATGCTTTAATGGCACATGATGCTATATTTGAAGCAGCTGTCGTTGCCGTTCCTCATCCGCAGTGGCAAGAGCGACCAATTGCCTGCGTCGTTCAAAAGAAAAATAGTACAGTAACAAAAGAAGAAATATATGAGTTTTTAAAACCACAGTTTGCGAAATGGTGGTTACCAGACGATATTGTATTTATGGAAGAAATACCGAAAACATCTGTTGGGAAGTTTTTAAAACAGGCGCTTCGGAAAGAACTTGAGCATTTGCATAAAGAGAAATAATTGAAAAAAAATTTGTAAACCTATATTTAAAATAAGTTGACAAAGACTAAATAGAAAGATAATATAACTCCTATAATATGTTATCTAAAAATCATTTTAAGTTTACAAATAGGAGAAGCAAATATGAATACAAAAAACTTAGTTTTCGTCGCTTTATTTAGTTCTATTATGGGAGTGTTAGGGTTAATACCTCCAATTGCTCTTGCTATTACACCAGTTCCAATTACATTACAATCACTCGGTGTTATGCTTGCTGGTGGATTGTTAGGATCACGTCTTGGTGCGTTAAGTCAGCTTATTTTCTTACTTATAGTTGGAGTTGGAGCACCATTACTTGCTGGTGGACGCGGTGGTCCAGGCGTATTTGTTGGGCCAAGTGCAGGATATTTACTTGGTTATATCGTTGGAGCGTTTGTCATTGGTTATTTAATTGAGCGTTTACGTGAAGTTTCTATAATAAAGGTATTATGTATTAATATAATTGGTGGTATTTTCGTAGTTTATGTATTTGGTATTATTGTACAAGCTTTCTTTATGGATGTTTCTATATGGCAGACGATGAAAGTAAGTGCCGTATTTTTACCAGGTGATTGCATAAAAGCGATTATAGCAGCAATTCTTGTAACGAAATTACATCGTTCATTGAAACATATTATTACGCCTGCTCTAAAGAGTGGGAAATATACAAATGCGGGATAAGAAAGAGAAGAAACACGTTCATTGCGTGTTTCTTTTTATTATTTTGTAAAGAAAGGACAACTAATATGGGAATTACAAAAGAATATAAAAAATATGCCTATTTACAACCAAATAAAATAGCGATAAAGGAAAATAATCGAGTTTTAACATTTAAAGAATGGTTTGAGTCAGTTTGTAAAGTAGCAAATTGGTTGAATGAAAAAGAATCGCAGAATAAAACGATAGCAATTGTATTAGAAAATAGTATGGAGTTTTTACAACTATTTGCTGGTGCTGCTATGGCCGGATGGGTTTGTGTGCTGTTAGATATAAAGTGGAAACAGGATGAGCTCAAAGAAAGAATTGCGATCAGTAACCCGGCTATGATTGTGACAGAGCGATATAAGGTAAATGATCTACTGGATGAAGAAGGAAGAGTAATTGAAATTGATGGGTGGAAAAGAATGATAGAGAACTATCTTCCTGCATATGCCCTTGTAAAAGCTGTACAACATGCTCCTTTTTATATGGGATTTACATCAGGATCGACTGGGAAGGCAAAAGCATTTTTACGTGCACAACAATCGTGGGTTCATAGTTTTGATTGTAATATACATGACTTTCATATGAAAAAAGAAGATTCTATTTTAATAGCTGGGACGCTCGTTCATTCTCTTTTTTTATACGGTGCAATAAGTGCATTATATGTAGGGCAAACGGTGCATATAATGAAAAAGTTTATTCCAAATCAAGTACTGGATAAGTTAGAAACGGAACATATCTCGGTCATGTATACAGTTCCGACAATGCTAGAATCTTTATATAAAGAAAATAGAGTGATAGAAAATAAAATGAAAATTATTTCGTCAGGAGCGAAATGGGAAGCTGAAGCGAAAGAAAAAATAAAGAGCGTATTTCCTTATGCGCAAAAATATGAATTTTACGGTGCATCGGAACTAAGTTTTGTAACAGCACTAGTTGATGAAGAGAGCGATAGAAGGCCGAATTCAGTAGGGAAACCTTGTCACAATGTGCAAGTTCGAATATGTAATGAAGCAGGAGAAGAAGTGCAGAAAGGTGAGATAGGAACTGTTTATGTGAAAAGTGATCAGTTTTTTATGGGATACATATTGGATAAGGTTTTCGCTCCAGAGTTGACTGCAGATGGCTGGATGACAGTACAAGATGTAGGTTATGAAGATGAAGAAGGCTTTATTTATATTGTCGGTAGAGAGAAGAATATGATTTTATTTGGAGGAATTAATATTTTCCCAGAAGAAATAGAAAGTGTATTACATGAACACTCGGCTGTAGATGAAATAGTTGTAGTTGGTGTGAAAGATAGTTATTGGGGTGAAAAGCCTGTCGCCATCGTAAAAGGAAGTGCTACGAAGCAACAATTAAAAAGTTTTTGCTTACAACGATTATCCTCGTTTAAAATACCGAAAGAATGGCATTTTGTAGATGAAATACCGTATACAGATAGCGGGAAAATCGCTCGTATTGCAGCAAAAAATATGATTGAAAACCAGGAGAAGATATATGAATAGAGCGGTTATTGTAGAAGCGAAAAGGACACCTATTGGTAAAAAGAATGGGATGTTGAAAGATTATGAAGTTCAGCGATTAGTAACGCCGCTTCTTACGTTTTTAAGTAAAGGAATTGAGAGAGAAATAGACGATGTTATATTAGGGAATGTTGTTGGGCCGGGAGGGAATGTTGCAAGATTATCTGCTTTAGCGGCAGGACTCGGCTATCATATTCCTGGTGTAACGATTGATCGGCAATGTGGTGCCGGATTGGAAGCGATTCGTACTGCATGTCATTTCATTCAAGGCGACGCAGGTAATTGTTATATTGCAGGAGGAGTAGAGAGTACAAGTACATCACCTTTTCAAAATAGAGCGCGATTTTCACCAGAAACAATTGGTGATCCTAATATGGGAGTGGCGGCTGAATATGTTGCAGAGCGTTATAATATAACGCGAGAAATGCAAGACGAGTATGCTTGCCTTAGTTATAAACGGACACTGCAAGCATTAGAAAATGGATATTTACAAGATGAAATACTTTCTTTTAATGGATCTTTAGATGAGGCTATAAAACGAGAAATGAAATATGAAAGAATGATTAAAAGAACTAAGCCCGCATTTTTACAAAATGGTACAGTAACGGCAGGTAATTCGTGCGGTGTAAATGACGGAGCATGTGCTGTTCTTGTAATGGAAGAGGGGCAAGCCCGAAAATTAGGATACAAGCCTGTTCTTCGTTTCGTTCGTAGTGCTGTAGTTGGAGTGGATCCAAATCTTCCCGGGACGGGTCCGATATTTGCGGTGAATAAATTATTAAACGAAATGAATATGAAAGTAGAGGACATCGATTATTTTGAAATAAATGAAGCATTTGCTTCAAAGGTTGTTGCTTGTGCAAAGGAGTTACAAATTCCTTTCGAAAAATTAAATGTAAATGGTGGTGCAATTGCGCTCGGTCATCCGTACGGTGCATCTGGAGCTATGCTTGTGACACGTTTGTTTTATCAAGCACAAAGAGAGCATATGAAATATGGAATTGCAACGTTAGGAATTGGTGGTGGAATAGGGCTTGCGCTAATATTTGAGAAAGTAGAAGACTAGCAAGGAACTAGTTTTCTACTTTTTGAGGAACATAAGCATTACTACCAGGCTTTGCTTTGATTTCATTCCAAGCAGCGATAGCATCAGCTTTTGATTTTCCTTTATTATTTGGATCTTCGAAAAAATCGCGAGTAAAACGATTGTATTCAAACTGCGCGCTAATAGTTGTTTTATAAGTAGGGTCTTTTTTTGTTCGTTTTCTTCATACCAAAACGTTATCGCGTCTTCATATGTTTTTCCGACATTTTCTTTAAAAAACTTTTGAAGTGCTACTGTAAAGCGAAAGTTTGCTCCGATTTTTTCTTTGAAAAAAGCACGAACATCTTCGCTGCAGCGGTGATTGTTAGTAATAATCGTTTGAAGAGAAAGGTCTTTATAAGAGAGGGAAGCTTTACTCGCCTTTTGACGAGAGCTGTTTTTTAATATTTTACCAGTATGTAAATAATGTGAGATACGCTCGGTTATTTCAATCTTAGAGCCACTAGCTGGCAAACCATGCTCACGACAAAATGTTTGGAGTTCTGCTTTTAACCAATAATAGTTTTGGAAATCTTCAAGTGATATAGATTTTGTTAAGGGTGGACGCATAGATGTAACAACTTCTTTCTTCCATAATTTTCTTTAATTATAAAACATATGTTCTTTTTGTGGGAGGATTAATTTGTAAATATAATGGGAAGAGGGGATTACATATGGAAAATGTAATGCAAGTTCGTGTTACGGGAATTTTAATTGAAGATGAAAAAGTATTGCTAGTAAAGCAAAAAGTTGCTAATCGGAATTGGTCTTTACCTGGGGGAAGGGTAGAGAATGGTGAAACGTTAGAAGAAGCGATGATTCGAGAAATGAGAGAAGAAACAGGATTAGAAGTTAAAATTAAGAAGCTACTCTATGTTTGTGATAAACCAGATGCTAGTCCATCTTTATTACATATTACGTTTCTGCTTGAAAGGATTGAAGGTGAAATTACGCTACCTTCTAATGAGTTTGATCATAATCCAATTCAAGATGTGCAAATGGTACCGATTAAAGATTTAAGTCAATATGGTTTTTCGGAAATTTTTATAACTCTTATAAGTGAAGGTTTTGCAAGTGCAGGGAGTTATCAAGGCTTGAAACAAAATATAGGCTTGTAAATATAGTTGAAGGATAGCAGTTAGCTATCCTTCATAAACATGTTTTATACTGCCGACTGTAAAGAAGAAACAAGCTGATTTAAAAACTTGTCCCCAGTCATAAGCGCTTTCCCGCCGCCGCGCGCACTCTTTTTATTTCCACCACCTTTTCCCTCAATTGTAGGAAGTGCCTCTTTTAAAAGAGCATTCATATCGAGCGTGACTGTTTTTCCACAAGCGAGGATGCATTGTAGTTTGTCCTCATTTTCAATAACGAAATATGTAATGGCATGCTCTTGTTGTTCTGTAATAATGGCAGAAAGCTTTGCGATTTCTTGCATAGAACGATTTGTAAATACTTTAGAAATAAGTATGCCGGCATGTATTTCCGTAGGCTGTTGAAGTAGTTCATTTGCCTCTACAAATAATAATTTTTCATTCATTGTTTGTATTGCTTTTTCATTTTCTTTTTGAGAAGTAAGAAGTTGTGCTACTTTTGCGGGGATATCACTCTCGCTACTGTTTAATTGTTTAGAAACATCTTTCATAATTTGTAGTTGTTGGCCCATTAAATTTAGTGTGCGCCAACCAGCGATAAACGTTAATCGTATGCCACCTTTATTGCGCTCCCACCCTAGTACTTGAATAGGACCTACTTCACCTGTACGTTTCGGATGCGTTCCGCCACAGCCGTTGTAGTCGAAGTTCTCAATTATAACAACACGTATATTTTCTGTTATAGTCGGTTCTTTACGAAGAGGTAACGTTTTCGCTTCTTCTAAATTCATCCACAGGGTACGGATTTGATGGTTTTCGAAAACAATTTTGTTGGCAATGTGTACTGCTTTTTCAACCGTTTCTGTATGAAGATTTTCTGTTTCTAAATCAATTGTTACCGTTTCTTTTCCGAGATGGAATCCGATCGTAGGTATGTTAAAATGGTCCCAAAAAGCAGCAGATAAAATGTGCTGAGCCGCATGTTGCTGCATATGATCAAAACGGCGCTCCCAATTGATTTTACCTTCTACTTCTTCTGTATGTAATTTTTCTACAATGAAGTGACGAATTTCTCCATGTATCTCTTCTACATTGATTACATCGATATCATTTAATGTGCCAGTATCATGCGGTTGTCCGCCACCTGTCGGATAAAATGCGGTCTCGTTTAAAACGACGTATAAGTTACCGTCTTTATCATAATCCTGCTTTATAACTTTTGTAGTAAAGTCTTGCTTATAAGCGTCAGTGTAATATAATTTTTGCTCCAATTTTCTTTCCCCTTTCGTGTTCACTAGTTTCATTGTAAAGCAATTGAAATTAGTTTCCTAATATTTCAGAAGAAAGAAACTATTTTTGGAATTTTCTTGCTATAATAAGAAAAAGAAATGCGGGGGTGGAATGAATATGTTATATGAAAACGGCGTAGATAAACTTCTTAGTTTAAGCAAAAATATTTCTGAATTATATCGAGAATTAAATGAAATGACCCGGATTTTAACGGATTGTAATCGAGAAAGTGTAAAGTTTGATCGGTTATATGTAAAAGAGTTACTGTGGAAGAAAGAAGATGTAATAGAGAAATATGACCAGCTACTTGTGCAACTTTGTATAAATGAATGCTTTGATTTAAAAAGTGTCATTACAGGGGAATATAAGTATACATATGAAGAAGTAGAAAATATCGTTTTACAATTTAATGAGAAGTATAATGTCGTAATTTTAATTAAAGATGTTTGTAAAGAATTACAGTTTACATATGGCATAGATATGGAAATAACGAGAACAGCTCGGGTATCAACAGCTCAAGTATAAAAAGGGAAAAGAAAGCAGATCCTTTGCTTTCTTTTTTTATGTGAAAATAGGGAGAGTAGGTTTAACAATGAAAGGGAAGTTACAAAATATTCATCCGTTAGGAATGACAATTATAATAGGGACTTTATTCGCGAGGTTCGCCACGTCAATGAGTATTCCATTTTTAGCAATTTATTTAACGACTGTTAAAGGCGTATCAGCTGGAATGACGGGTGCTATTATCGGAACGAGTGCACTTGTTGGAGTGTTTGCTAGTTTTATCGGAGGGAATTTATCGGATCGATTCGGCCGAAACATGATTATAATATGGTCTATGATTGCTTGGGTGTTTGTATTTATAGGTTTTTCATTTGCAAATCATGTTTTAAGTTTCTTTTTATTAAATGCTTTAAATGGATTATGTCGATCTTTTTTTGAGCCGACGTCAAGAGCATTATTATCAGATTTAACGAAACCAGAGTATCGTTTACTCGTATATAATTTGCGTTACGGTGCAATAAATGTTGGAGTAGCGATTGGCCCACTTGTCGGGTTACAGATTGGAAGTGCAAAATCTACAATTCCTTTTTTAGTAGCAGCTGGAGTATACATTCTATATACAGCTATATTAGCGTTCCAATTTAAGAAGTATCCAATCGAAAAAAAGAAAGTGAATACAGAAAAGCCTGTCACAATGTTAAATGCAGTTCGTATATTGCGAAAGGATGTCGTATTTTTAGTTGCTTTAGTCGGTATTATTTTGAGTAATTGTGGCTTTTCACACTTAACGACAACAGTATCTCAATATTTTGCAAATGCACATATATTTCAGGATGGAGTGACATTGTTTTCGTATATGTTAGCTTTAAATGCGATTGTTGTAGTCGTAATTCAATACCCTGTTATTCAAATATGTAAAAAGTATACACCGTTAACATCAATTATGGTTGGAACTTTATTTGTGAGCGGAGGATTGTTTGGATTTGGAATAGTAGAATCTACGCTAGGTGCTGCTGTCTGCACAATTATTTTTACAATTGGAGAAGTTTTAATGTTTTCCATGACAGATGTATTTATTGATGATATAGCTGTTTCACATTTAAAAGGAACATATTTTGGAGCAATGGGATTTTCAGGGATTGGAGCAGTAATTGGTCCATGGTTTGGGGGAGTGCTTCTCGATTACTACGGGTATCAAAATGGGTTTGTAGTATTTTCAGCACTAGCTATATTTTCAACTGTAGCATTTCCTGTACTTGTAGTTACAAAAGGTTTATTGAAAAAAAGATATGATAGAAATTGTAATTTAGAATTAGATGCGAAATAAAATAAGCCCCAGCAGATGACTGGGGCTTATTTTTGTATTTATCCCACTATTTGCGGGCAGTAAAACTCCCATTGATTACAGCTTTACTTTATTTTAATTCTCAATTTGAAAAAGAACTTTTTTTTCATGTTTATTAGCAACTTCATTTTTGGAAATATGAATGGCTAAATATCCATTCTCTAAGCAGGCTAGCATCTTCTTATAAATAATAGTAGCGGGTAAAGGAATGATCCGTTGCAAAGAACTATTATTATGAAGTATGCAAATATTTAGGCCTGTCTCCATCTTTTTAATAACTACATTTTGTTCGGATACATTTGGTACATCTGTTTCCAAAATGTACTCTTGTTCAGTTTCGCAAAGGTCAATATGAATTTGATTTGGGAAACTAAAGTTACTACAAGAATCAGAACAAAATTGATCCATCCATTCTTCGAAACCATCAACATGAAAAAGACAATCCTTCTTTTTCTTGCCCATGTAAGACACCCTCCGTAAAATCTCAATTCATACTATGTTATGCATGAATGAAGTAGGGGTGAAGAATAAATGGAAAAATATAAACATTGTATGTGACAAAGGTAGCTAGTGTGAACCTTTTGTTTTACATATCATGATGTGCATGATTTTTTTGGCGTGAATGGTTACGGTTTTTTACTTTATGAGATCCGCTTAATGGTTCAGGTTGTCCCTTTTTTTCTTTCGCTTCACGATTGTTTTTTCCCATTGTATGTGACACCTCCTCTTTCTCTTTAGAATGAGAGAAGTTTGCAAATTTATACGAGAATGTTTTTAGAAAAAAAGGTAAAGATAAATGGGACTAACTATTATGGAAAGGGGATTATATAATGCCATATCATAAAGATAAACAACAAGCTTTTCAAGCAGCGCAGCAAGGAGTTACACAAGCAGAACATGCATTTAACAACATTGTGAAAAATGATCCAAACTACGGTCATGATCTAAAAGAATTACGCCAAGAGGTTCAGGAAGCGTATGAACAGATTCAAAATGCGTTAGAAGTAGCTTCAGAAACACAACGTCCACAACTTGAGCAATACGAAAATAATCTCCAAAACATTATGCGAAATGTAGATCAATTAGAAAAGTAAATGAGGTTGTTGTGTATTCGACAACCTTATTACTTTGACGAACGTTATGCTAAAACAGAAGATTTTTCTATTCGTTTTTTGTTTATTATGCGCATTACATATATTTCAAGTTGAAAAAGTGGAAGCGAAAATGTTGCTCAGAAAAGAGCTAGAACCAACTGGCTATGTAACGTGGGAAGTACCTAATAATGAAAAGATTATTGCCATTACATTTGATGATGGCCCAGATCCAACTTATACACCGCAAGTTTTACATTTATTACGTCAATATAAAGCAGAAGCAACATTTTTTATGATTGGATTTCGAGTTCAGCGTAATCCATATTTAGTGAAACAAGTGTTAAAAGAGGGACATGAAATTGGAAATCATACGATGAATCATTTATACGCGAGTAATTCATCGGATGAAAAATTAGAAAATGATATTTTAGATGGAAAGAAATTTTTCGAAAAATGGGTGAAAGAACCTTTACTATTCCGTCCACCTGGCGGATATATTAACGATGCTGTATTTAAAACAGCGAAAGAAGCAGGTTATCAAACTGTTCTATGGTCGTGGCATCAAGACCCGCGTGATTGGGCAAATCCAGGGGTTGAATCCATTGTAAATCATGTAGTAAAAAATGCTAAAAGTGGAGATATTGTATTATTACATGATGGAGGAAATGATCGTAGTCAAACAGTAGCAGCGCTAGCAAAAATTTTACCTGAGCTGAAAAAACAAGGATATCGATTTGTAACGGTTTCGGAATTACTACGTTATAAACATTAGAAAAAATCCCAAAAGGAAAATATGCCTTTTGGGATTTTTTGTTACTGGTTCTTTTTACGTTTTTTATTATTTTGTCGCTCTGCTGGAGTTAAAGGTTCGTTTGCAAATTCTTCATTGTAACCAGTTGCTTGTCCTTGTGCAGATGCCGCATTCATTCCTGAAATAGTATGATTTGCTTTTCTTTTACCCATTTTATTTCACCTCTATAATATTTTTTGTATGTTGAATGATGAGCAGTTCATAGTATGTATGAACTGTAAGTAAAGCACTAATAGAGCACTTTACTTTATGGTAATAGTATTCATAAGGAGCGTGAACACTATTCAAATTTAGAAACATAAAGAAAACTTATGATAATCTATAAGTTTCTTATTATTTACTTATTTAGAAAGTTGTAATAAGATATTATCGTAAGGTATTGAAAAGTTTGTCTACATTTTATATTCAGACAACTTAGTCACGTTTAACAGGGGGGAAACATAATGGTCAAACATAATCCATTTCAATCACGTGCAACTTTTGAAGTAGATGGAAAAACGTATCATTATTATGATTTGAAAGCGCTTGAAAATACAGGGGTTGGCAACGTATCTCAATTACCATATTCCGTGAAAGTTTTACTTGAATCAGTACTTCGTCAAGTAGACGGACGTGTAATTACAGAAGAACATGTTACAAATTTAGCGAAATGGGGAACGAAAGATGTGCAAGATATCGATGTTCCATTTAAACCATCTCGTGTAATTTTACAAGATTTCACTGGTGTTCCAGCTGTTGTAGATTTGGCTTCGCTTCGTAAAGCAATGGCAGATATGGGCGGGGATCCTGATAAAATTAATCCAGAAATTACTGTAGACCTTGTAATTGACCACTCTGTACAGGTTGATAGAGCGGGTACGGCAGACGCGCTTGCATTCAACATGGACTTAGAGTTTAAACGTAATGAAGAACGTTATAAATTTTTAAGCTGGGCACAAAAATCATTTGATAACTATCGCGCAGTGCCACCAGCTACAGGTATTGTACACCAAGTAAACCTTGAATATTTAGCACCAGTTGTTCATGCTGTGAAAAATGCTGAAGGTGACTTAGTTGCATACCCAGATTCATTAGTTGGAACAGACTCACATACAACAATGATTAACGGTATCGGCGTTCTTGGATGGGGCGTTGGTGGTATTGAAGCGGAAGCAGGAATGCTTGGACAGCCTTCATACTTCCCAGTACCTGAAGTAATCGGTGTGAAATTAACTGGTACACTTCCAAGTGGTACTACAGCAACTGACGTTGCATTAAAAGTAACACAAGTATTACGTCAAAAAGGTGTAGTTGGTAAATTCGTTGAGTTCTTCGGTAATGGACTAAAGAGCATGCCTTTAGCTGACCGTGCAACAATTTCAAACATGGCACCAGAATACGGTGCAACTTGTGGATTCTTCCCAATTGACGATATTTCATTAGAATACTTACGTTTAACAGGTAGAGATGAAGAGCAAATTCGCATTGTTGAAGAATACTGTAAAGCAAATGGTTTATTCTATACAGCAGACAGCAAAGATCCAATTTACACTGATCTTGTTGAAATTGATTTAAATACAATCGAATCTAACCTTTCTGGACCGAAACGCCCACAAGATTTAATTCCACTTTCAGATATGAAAGATGCGTTCCATAAAGCTGTTGTAGCACCAGTTGGAACACAAGGACTTGGATTTAATGAGCAAGAGTTCGATAAAGAAGTGAAGGTTACATTAGAAGATAAAGAAGTAACGATGAAAACAGGTGCAATTGCAATCGCTGCAATTACAAGCTGTACAAATACATCAAACCCATACGTATTAATTGGGGCAGGTCTAGTTGCGAAGAAAGCAATTGAAAAAGGGCTTGTAGTACCTGAGTACGTAAAAACATCATTAGCACCAGGATCTAAAGTTGTTACTGAGTACTTAGATAAATCAGGTTTAACAACATATTTAGATCAATTAGGTTTCCAAACAGTTGGTTACGGTTGTACGACTTGTATCGGTAACTCTGGTCCATTAGCAGAGGAATTAGAAGAAGCAATCGCAGCAAACGATTTATTAGTAACATCTGTTTTATCTGGTAACCGTAACTTTGAAGGTCGTATTCATCCACTTGTAAAAGCAAACTACTTAGCATCACCACCACTTGTTGTGGCATATGCACTTGCAGGTACTGTTGATATTGACCTGAAAAATGATGCAATCGGTAAAGATGCAAATGGCAATGCTGTTTACTTCAAGGACATTTGGCCATCAGCTAAAGAAATTGAAGATGTAGTTCAAAACGTTGTTACATCTGAACTGTTCAAGAAAGAATATGCACAAGTATTTAACAGCAATGAGCGCTGGAATGAAATCCAAACTTCAAATGAAGCTTTATATACTTGGGATAATGATTCAACTTATATTCAAAACCCACCGTTCTTTGAAGGATTATCTAAAGAGCCAGGTGAAGTTGAAATGTTATCAGATTTACGCATAGTTGGTAAATTTGGAGACTCTGTAACGACAGACCATATTTCACCAGCAGGTTCAATTGGTAAGCATACACCAGCAGGACGCTACTTATTAGAAAACGGCGTACAACCTGTTGACTTTAACTCTTACGGTTCTCGTCGTGGTAACCACGAAGTTATGATGCGTGGTACATTTGCGAACATCCGTATTAAAAACCAAATCGCACCAGGAACAGAGGGCGGATACACAACATATTGGCCAACTGGTGAAGTAACATCAATCTATGATGCTGCTATGAAATATAAAGAAGATGGCACAGGTCTTCTAGTTGTTGCTGGTAAAGATTACGGTATGGGAAGTTCTCGTGACTGGGCTGCGAAAGGTACAAACTTATTAGGTATTAAAGCAGTAATCGCAGAAAGCTTCGAACGTATTCACCGTAGTAACCTAGTATTAATGGGTGTATTACCACTTCAATTTAAAGATGGCGAAAGCGCTGAAACGTTAGGTCTTGTTGGTAACGAGTCATTTGAAATTCAAATTGACAAAACAGTTAGACCACGCGATCTTGTAAAAGTAGTTGCAACTGATGCAGATGGCAAAGAAAAACAATTTGAAGTAGTAGCTCGTTTCGATAGTGAAGTTGAAATTGACTACTACCGTCACGGTGGTATCCTACAAATGGTTCTTCGTGAGAAAATTGAAGAGTCAAAAGTGTCGAACTAAATAATTGAAATGAACGATAAGGAAGCTAACAACTGTTAGCTTCCTTATTTTATGGAAAGGGATGAAACCATTTGGTTTCATCCCTTTCTTTTTACTATAAAAACTGGGGGAAACGTCATGAAAGAATATAAAAGAATATTGTTACCGTTACAGAAAGAAAAATTATTAGTAATAGCAGCTGTATGTAGTGGATGCTTTGCTGCTATTTTAAATTTATCTCGTCCACTATTCATGGGATTAATTGTAGATAACCTTATTCAACGAGAGTTAAAGGAGGCGTATCTTTACATTACTTTGTTTGCAGTTAGCCGCTTGTTGATGTGGGTGAACAATCTTTCATTTGATTATGTAAGTTCAAAAGCTAGTCAGCGAATATTACGAGAGAAACGTATAGATGTATTGCGTCATTTCTTCTCATTACCGTTTGAAGAGAGTGAGAAGATTAAGGGAGGAGAGTTAGAGACGTTAGTTGTGTCTGATATTCCGAACTGGGTCAGATTATATGGATCTATATTAATAGAATATATACACGCTATTGCCCAATTTATTGGCGCAATCATAGCACTACAACATATAGATATACAGTTCATATTGTGGGTAGCTCCGTTTTTATTTTTAAGTGCAACGGTTCCGATGGTGATGGGGAAAAAGGTAAGAAATATCGCAAGCATTGCTCAAAACAATCAATCAAGTGTTGTAGAGATGGTGTCACAGTTTGTAAAAGGAGCACAAGATTTACGAAGTCTACAAAAAGAAAAATGGGCCATTCATTTATTTAAAGAAGTAACGACACAATCTTATAAAACAGAAGTAAAGAAGACGATGATGCAACACTGCATTGGAGTAGTTGGAACAGTGATTGAAACAGGAGCATATATCGTTGTTCTCATTATAGGCACGCAAAAAATAATGAGGGGGGAAATGGAAGTCGGTTCAATTGTTGCAGTGTTAGCCACAATTGAAATGCTCTTTTTTCCAGTCCGCTATGTGGGTGATTTATTAATGATGACACAAGTTGCAGTCGCTTCGGCAAATAGAGTTTTTTCCTTTTTAGATAAACGAGTAGCAGATAGTAATCTAGAAAGGGCGATGGGGATGACGGTAACAAATGTTTCATTTCAGGAGAGTGATGAAGAGAAATGTAGGATAAAAAACATTGATTTGCAAATTAATCCTGGTGAACTCGTTATGATTGTGGGAGAAAGTGGTGCAGGAAAGACGACACTTTTAAAATTAATGATAGGGTTGTATAAACCATCTAACGGTAACATTGTTTATTATGGTAATGAGGCTCGTATGACGACAGTGTGGCAAGAACCTCGTTTCTTTCGGACGACAGTAAAAGAGAATATGTATTTCGGGGGAAAGTATCTAGAAAATCAGTTAGAAAAAAATATGGAACTTGTAAATGTGAAACCGATTATTAGTGATTTACCTAGGGGGATTGAAACTGTACTACATAAAAGCGGGGAAGAGTTTTCTGGAGGGGAAAGAAAACGTCTTGCATTATTACGCGCTATTGGTTCAAATCCGAATCTTATTATTTTAGATGAACCGACTGCGGGATTAGATCCGGGCAATCAAGAAACTGTTTGGAATATGATAGAAGGATTAGGAAGAGGGGTCACGAGAATTGTGGCAACACATGATGTAGAGAAAGCGATACTAGCAGATCGTGTTGTTATAATGAGAGAAGGAAGTATTGTTGCATGTGGAAGTCCTGAAAAATTAATAAATAGTCATTCGTTTTTACAGAGATATGAATAAAGATAAGAGCACTGCTCTTATCTTTATTCAGCATCATTTATTTGATACTCGATAGATTCGGAGTGATTCAGATCAACGTTAAAAGTAGCAGTCATAAGGAGAGTTGTAATTCCGAGAATTAAGAAAAGGAAGAATGAGACTAGAGAGACGTAGAGACAAATACGCCCTATTTTCTTTTTTTCAAGATCTTTACTAAAGAGTGAAATGATCCAGGTAATAATACCGACTGGGTATAAAAGAAAACTAAGAATATATAATGTTGTTTTTTCGAATGAATTCATACACAATCCCCCTTTTGTTGAAGGTTATATAAGAAAGTAAAAAGGTGAATGGGTCCATAAGAAGATAAGCAACACGTCATCTGTTTTTCTAATTATATGATAAAAAGGAAAAAATTACACTTTAAATAAGAATATTCTAATTATTTCGACTGTGAATATTTCCAAGCTTGTCCGTATAAGCTAAAATAAGGTATATAGTATTTTGGTGATTAAGTTATAACAAGATAAACACGTTAGGGTGATATAAAATGTGGCGGAAGCTTACGATTATTGGAGTGTTACTTTGTTTAGCGGGATATGCAGCTTATGAACAGTTTGGTAAAAACAATCAGGCGGTACAAGGGGAGCAAGAAAAAAGTGAAGCTGCTATGAAAGAGATGATTGCAAGTAATGGTATTGAAATAGGGAAGAGTGCACCAGACTTTGCATTAACGAAGTTAGATGGAACGAATGTAAAGTTATCGGATTTAAAAGGAAAGAAAGTAATTTTAAACTTTTGGGCAACGTGGTGTGGACCTTGCCAGCAAGAAATGCCTGATATGGAAGCTTTCTATAAAGAACATAAAGAAAACGTAGAAATTTTAGCAATAAATTATACGCCTTCAGAAAAGGGCGGGGGAGTAGAAAAGGTAAGCAACTTTGTGAAAGAAAAAGGAATTACTTTTCCTATTTTATTGGACAAGAACATTGATGTGACAACAGCGTATAAAGTAATTACGATTCCAACTTCGTATTTTATAGATACGAAAGGTGTCATTCAAGATAAGTTTATTGGACCGATGACGCAAAAAGAGATGGAGAAACGGATTGCTAAATTAAAATAACGGTGAAAAGGTAGAGGTGGAAAGTTACCATTTCTGCCTTTTCTTTTTCACGTAGTGATAGCAGCATGTTATGATAAAAGAAATATAAACGTTTAGAGGTAAAGGAGTGTTTGGAGTGGGGAATATATCCTTACCGTTAGATTATGTTGTAATTGATTTTGAAACAACAGGATTTAACCCTTATAATGATAAAATTATTCAAGTCGCAGCAGTGAAATATCATAATCATGAACTAGTAGATCAATTTGTTTCCTATGTGAATCCAGAGCGTTCAATTCCGGACCGAATAACGAGTTTAACAGGTATTACAAATTATCGTGTTTCAGATGCACCGACGATTGAAGAAGTATTACCTTTATTTTTAGCATTTTTACATACAAATGTAATTGTCGCTCATAATGCATCTTTTGATATGCGTTTTTTGAAAAGTAATGTAAGTATGCTTGGTTTACCGGAACCTCAAAATAAAGTAATTGATACTGTGTTTTTAGCAAAGAAATATATGAAGCACGCGCCTAATCATAAACTTGAAACGTTAAAGCGAATGCTTGGAATTCGTTTAAGTTCTCATAATGCATTTGATGATTGTATTACTTGTGCAGCTGTTTATCAAAAATGTGCATCTATTGAAGCAGGGGAAAAAAGAAAATCGAATACGGAAGTACTTGATGAAACAGCAGTATATGAGGCGGTAAAAAAGATACTTGTACGCAATAAACGTGATATCGAATGGGTTCGTTGCATGAATGTAGGAAGTTATTTAGATATAAAAGCTTTTTATCCAGTTATGAGAATAAAAGTAAAAGGGCGAAAGAAATACGTATTAACAGAGATATTAGAAGATGATGTGAAAGGAATATGTACGAGTTTAAATTGTGAACCCGCGTTAAAAAGTGAAGTTGGTAATACGAGAATTATGCTTAATAGCTTAGAGGATGTCCTGAAATTAGAAAGTTATATTTTAGGACAGTATGATTTCGTACTGCAAGCGCTAAGTGAGTATAAACAAAGTGAAATGAATGCAGATGAAAAGCTAAAAGAATATTTAAATATAATGGTATAAAAAACTCCGTGTACAAGAAGTTGTACACGGAGTTTTTTTTAGGAGTACTAAAACATAAAATTTTCTTGCAAATCTGATTAAAGAGTTTTTCATTTGCTCATACTATGTATAGTAAGAATGCGAAGGAGAGAGGGTGAACAGCATGAGAAGAAGTCGCCGTAAATCATTTGACGAACTTGTGAAAGAAAATAAACAACAATTATTAAGTGATCGTGATGCAATCGATCGCATTGAAGAGCGTATTGAAAAACGTTATGAAATGCAACTTTTTAAGCAAGCTGAATAATTCTTAACACTAGTACGATACTAGTGTTAAGGAGGCGATAGTAATGGGTAATCCGAAAAAGAATTCAAAAGACTTTGCACCGAATCATATTGGAACACAATCAAAAAAAGCTGGTGGCAATAAAGGAAAGCAAATGCAAGACCAAACAGGCAAACAACCGATTGTTGATAACGGTTAAAAAGGGAGAATGTTGTCATTCTTCTTTTTGTGACGGATTTTTAATAGTCAAAAAGGGCTGACTTATGTCAGCCCTTTTTCGTAATCGTAAAATTTTCAACGAGTAAACGCCAATTTTGCGGGAATGGTAAGCCAATCTTCCAGTAACTAATACCGCCTATACCTTGTTCTTTCATTAAATTGAATTTGCTTTGAACAGACCGTGAATCTTCAAACCAAACTTCGTGTTGAACACCATTTTCATCAAAATAATTAAAATGAGGAGCTTGAGCTGTGAAATCATAGCGGATGGGGACATTGTATTTACGAGCTAGTGCGACAGCTGCGACAGAGCTAATTGCTTTTGCAGGCGGATTGCCTTGTTTGAACGGAAGTTTCCAATCGAATCCGTATAAGTTTTGCCCCATCATAATTTTTTGGGGAGGCATTTGAGATTTTGCGTATTGAAGTACTTCTTTTACAGGACCGATAGGAGAAATAGCCATCGGTGGCCCGCCTTGCCAACCCCAGTCATATGTCATAATGACGACGAAATCAACAATTTGTCCTTGTGCTTTATAATCGTGAGCTTCGAAAAATTTTCCCTTTTGATTTGAACTTGTTTTCGGTACAAGCGTTGTACTCAATGTGTATCCGTTAGGTAAGCGTGTTTTTACATTTCGTAAAAAACGATTATACGCTTCGCGATCTTCAGGTGCTACACTCTCGAAATCAAAATGAATGTCTCGCATACCGTACTTCTCAGCTGTTTGTAAAATGTTAGTAATAAATTTGTTTTGAATCGATGCATCGCGTAAAATAACCGATGTCAGATCGGCACTGAAATTTCCATTTTCAATATTTGCAATAACGAGCATCGGGATGGTTTTGCCTTGCGTTGCAATATTAGCGATTTTAGCTGTTTCAGTTGGTTCTTTTAACGTACCATCTCTTTTTGCCTCGAAACTGAAGTAAGCCAAATATGTTAAAAATGGATTAATGGCACGCGTAGCGTTAACCAAACTTTCTTTTATTGGTATTGTTGAAGGTTGTAAATAAGCGATGGATTCTACTGCGCGTTTTGTCCCTTTTGGTATATATAATTGCTGTCCAACATGAAGAATGGACTTTAAAGATAAGTTATTAACCTTAGCTAAACTAGCGAGAGGTACGTTATATGTTTGAGAGATTCGATATAGGCTATCGCCAGGCTGTACATAATAATTATTCCCTTTCGTATTAACGATCAGTGCCTGACCTACAACGAGTGTTTCAGCTGGATTTAGTCCATTGTCCTTTACTATTTCGTCAGGTGTTGATCCGTACTTTGATGCCAAGCTATATACGCTATCACCGCTACGAACAGTTACAATTTGAATCATATGCTTGCTCCTTTCAGTAAAAGATTCACTGTTTTTATTTTATTTTTGATGTCACTGTATTATGATTAAATGTATGCAAGGTAGCAGAAGTGAAAGAAGGGAAGAAACAGTTAGTGTATATCTACAAAAATATATAATTAGTGATAAAATATTTGTAGATGAAAAATTGTCGCCGGGGTAAAGTAGTTTCATGGGATGAAAAATATGAAAGTATATTCAATTGGTGATTTTGCAAAAAGGCAGGTAGGATAGAACAAACTAGTTGCCATCTTCAAGCGAAAATAAGCTAAGAAGATGGTTAAGGGGTTGCTGGAAAATGATGCTTGCGAAGAAAGTGAGAATCAAGCCGAATAAAGAACAAGAATTGCAACTTTGGAAATCTGTTGGTACGGCAAGATGGGCTTATAATTGGACACTGGCGAAGCAAGAAGAGAATTACAAGAATGGCGGAGAGTTCATATCAGACGTTTTTTTACGGAAAGAATTAACTGTATTAAAGCAGACTGAAGAATATGCTTGGTTGTACAATGTTTCAAATAATATAGCCAAACAAGCGATTAAAGATGCTTGTGAAGCATATAAGCGATTTTTCAAGGGACTGGCTGATAAACCACGATTCAAAAGCAGAAGGAAAGCAAAACTCTCTTTTTACAATGATAATGTCAAGTTAAAAGTAAAAGAAAAACAAGTTTTGATTGAGAAAGTTGGTTGGGTAAAAACATCCGAAAAGTTACCGGTAGGGGTTAAGTACTCTAATCCACGCGTTAGCTTTGATGGTAAGTATTGGTATTTGTCTGTCGGTATTGAACAGGAGTTTACAAAAGAGAAGTTAACGGCTGTTTCGTTAGGAATAGATATTGGAATCAAAGAATTAGCATATTGTTCTGATGGGCAGAGGAAGAACAATATCAACAAAACAAAAATGGTAAGACAGGCAGAGAAACGCCTTCGTAGGTTGCAACGTCAAGTTTCTCGTAAATATGAAATGAATAAGGAGGGAAACCGTTTTGTCAAAACAAGCAACATTATAAAAATCGAGAAAGAGATACGACAGCTACATAGAAGGTTATCAAATATCAGAAAGAATCATCTTCATCAATCCACGAGCGAAATTGTGAAAACCAAGCCATTTCGCATTGTGATGGAGACGTTGCATATGAAAGGTCTGATGAAGAATAGACACCTAGCTAAAGCGATTGCGAAGCAGTGTTTATATGAGTTCAAAAGACAAATTCAATACAAGTGTGAAAAATATGGTATTGAATTTGTAGAAGCTGATACATGGTATCCTTCTTCAAAAATGTGTTCCAGTTGTGGAAGCATCAACAAAGAACTAAAACTTTCTGACCGTGTATACAAATGCACTTGTGGTCACGAAATGGATAGGGATTTAAATGCGGCTATCAATTTGTCACGGTATGAATTAGCCAGTTAACATCTAAAAAAAGTTACGGCTAATATGTAGGATTCGTTGTATCCGAATTTACGCCCTCGGAGTGTTACATCAAACGAAAGTAGCTTCTGTGAAATCGGACACGTAGAACAGGGAAATAAACAAAATTTATAGATTTTTATAAGTTTATGGCAACGGCGAATACATATGTTTGTAGCAGAACATGAAGTTGAAATCCGTTATGCGGAAACAGATCAAATGGGTGTTGTTTACCATTCAAACTATTTGGTATGGCTTGAGCTAGGCCGTACGAAACTTATACAAGATTTAGGATTTTCATATGTTGAAATGGAGAAAGAGGGAATTATTTCTCCTGTGTTAGATTTGCAAATTTCATATCGTAAAGCGATGCGTTACGGAGAAAAAGCAATTGTGAAAACGTGGATTGATACTGTGAGTCCGCTTCGCGTTGTATATGGTTATGAAATATATAACGGTGAAGGTGAACTTTGTATTACTGCAAGTACAACGAATATTTGTGCGAAAAAAGAAGGATTTCGCCCTGTATCATTTAAAAAGTTCTATCCTGAGTGGTATGCGAAATATGAGGAAATTAAGAAAAAATAAAAAAAGCGTGGCGGAAGCCACGTTTTTTTATTTTTCATAATTAAATTGCGGGAAATCGTCCCCATCGTTAAATGTAACGACTAAATTATGTCCATCGAAGAACCACTCATCATCGCTTTCAATAAAGAAGTTAATATCTTCTTCTTGAATTTGAACAGCAGGATGTGCAGGATCATCTTTACGAATACCTAAAGAAAGTCCTTTTTGCACAGTACTGCACCCGCCGTATTGTACGAAAAGGCGTAGTGTTTCACCCGATTGTAAGTTTAATTCGTTTTTATACCATTGTGCTGCTTCTTTTGTTACGGAAAGATTCATGTATAGTTCCTCCAAATTATGTTGCTTTTTCTTTAGTATAAAAAATAACGCAAAAAGACGCTATTAATATGCTTCACGTTTTCTTTTTGCGTTATGTGGGTTACGATCTTATTTTTGCTTTTTTGAAAAGTTTGCTTTCGGTTCAGTTTTATTTATAATTCGTCCGATATTTGCACGGTGTTTATAAATAACCATACCTGCTAATAAACACATCGCAATAATGAAGATTTTATCCCCGCTAACAATGGATGCAATAACAGCAACGACGGCTGTTACCATAGAAGAAAGTGATACGTATCTTGTTGTAAATAAAAGGCTGAAAAAGACAACAGCTAATATTGCAAAAACAACTGGAGAGTAGCATAATAGCACGCCAGCAGAAGTTGCAACAGCTTTACCACCACGGAATTTCGCGAAAATCGGATACACATGTCCAAGAACAGCTGCTAATCCGAACCAGAGCGGGTGAACATCTAATCCGAAAATAATCGGTAGACTTGTTGCTAATGTACCTTTTAAAATGTCAGCAATTGTAACGATAAAACCTGCTTTTTTCCCTAGTGTGCGGAATGTATTTGTTCCGCCTAGATTACCGCTTCCGTGCTCACGAATATCGATTCCGTAGCCGATTTTTCCAACGACTAGTGCGAATGGAATCGAGCCAAGTAAGTAGGCAACGATAAATAAAAGATATGTAGTAACCATAAGTTCAGTCTCCTTTATTCAAATGTGTTGATAAAGGGTAAAAAGAGTTTTTCCCGTATATTGTACCATACATTTGTAAAGAGCACATTTCTTTTTTGTAAATGAAAAATTCATTATTTCGTGAAAAAAATTTCACAGGAATGTTACATTTCTCACAGAAACACCAAGACTATATGTAGTAACATTTTAATCAAAAGACAACAACATATTGGTGGAGGGTTATAAATGTTACAACGAAATGTACGTGGAGAAGAATTAATGAGAGTGTTTGAGACGATTGTCCACGGTAGTGAGCAAGATTTAATGCAAGAAAATGCAAATGTAGATGGCCGCTCTCCGATGGGAGTAATGGGAACGTTCGCATCAGAGAGTGCGAAATATTATGCAGTTGAAAATTTATTGTCAGATCAAGTGAAAAAAGCGATAAATCAAAATATATTATATCCACATGACTTAGATTTTTATGCGACAGGAACGACGACTTGTTCGCAAATTCCGTTAGCGCAAATGCTTGCGAACGGTTTTCATACCGGGCATGGGCATATGAGACAACCGCAGGACATTAAAAGTGCATTGGCTCTTTCGTCTATTATTTTTCAGGCGAATCAAAATATGCAGCACGGTGGTCAATCATTTGCACTCTTTGATATTGATTTAGCTCCATATGTGAGAAAAACAGTAGCGAGACATAAGAAACGATTAGAGTCATATCCGCTTACGAAAGAACAAATAGAAGAATTTGCATGGAAAGAAACAGAAAATGATACGTATCAGGCGTGTGAAGCTTTCGTTCATAATTCAAATAGTATGCACAGTAGGGGCGGGGGACAAGTACCGTTTATTTCTATTAATTATGGAACAGACACATCAAAAGAGGGACGGTTATTAGTTAGACAACTTTTAAAAGCGACACAAGCTGGTCTTGGTAAAGGAGAAACACCAATTTTTCCGATTCAAATTTTTAAAATGAAAAAAGGTGTGAACTTTGAAGAATGTGATCCGAACTATGATTTATTTGAATTAGCGTTAGAGACAACGGCTGAACGATTATTCCCTAACTTTTCATTTTTAGATGCGTCATTTAATGCAGTGCATTATGACGGAAGACCGGAAAGTGAAGTATGTTACATGGGATGTCGTACCCGTGTTATGTCTAACATACATGGAGAAGAAACGGCGATTGGAAGAGGGAATTTATCATTTACGTCTATTAACTTAGTGAAATTAGCGTTAATTAGTGGTTCAAAAGAAGCGTTTTTTGAAGCGTTAAACTATTACTTAGATTTAGGAATTAAGCAATTATTAGAACGATTTGAGTATCAATGTACGAAGCGAGCAAGAGATTTTCGATTTTTATATTCACAAGGTGTATGGCGCGGTGGAGAAAAGTTACAGCCTGAAGATTCTGTAGCATCCATTTTAAAGCAAGGGACGTTAAGTCTTGGTTTTATCGGTCTTGCGGAGTGCTTAGTAGCTTTAACAGGAAAGCATCATGGAGAAGATGAAGAATCATGGAAACTCGGGTATGAAATCATTTCCTTTATGAGAGATAAAATGGATAAAGCGACGGAAGAACATGAACTGAATTTCTCAGTAATTGCAACTCCTGCAGAAGGGTTATCAGGGAAGTTTGTGAAAAAAGATAGGGAAGAATTTGGTGTAATTAGCGGTATAACGAACCATAATTATTATACGAATTCATTCCATATTCCAGTTTATTATAACATTCAAGCGATAAATAAAATTCGTTTAGAAGGACCTTTCCATGCCCTATGTAACGGGGGACATATTACGTACATTGAACTAGACGGAGCAGCTATGCATAACAAACAGGCGTTAAAACAAATTGTACGAGCGATGGCAGAACATGGCGTTGGGTACGGTTCAATTAATCATCCTGTTGATCGTTGTAAGTGCTGCAGTTATCACGGAGTTATTGGTAATGAATGTCCAAGCTGCGGAAATGAAGATGAGGCCAATATAGAAAGAATTCGACGTATAACAGGTTATCTTGTAGGAGATATGTCGAAGTGGAATAGTGCGAAACGTAGTGAAGAGATGGATCGGGTGAAGCATAAATGAAAGTGATGAACATCATTCATGATAGTGTAGTAGATGGGGAAGGATTGCGGACAGTCGTGTTTTTTGCGGGCTGTCCGCATCGTTGTTTCGGTTGCCATAATCCGAAATCGTGGAATATTTGTAATGGAACTGAAATGACAGTAGAAGAAATTATGAAAGAGATTGCAAGTAATACATTAACTGATGTAACATTTTCAGGTGGAGATCCATTTTTTCAAGCTGCTGAAGTGAAAAAAGTAGCAAAAGCTGTGAAAGGCTTGAAAAAAAATCTTTGGATGTATACAGGTTATACGTTAGAAGAGATACAGAGTTCTCAAAATAATGATATGATAGAGTTGTTACATTATGGGGATGTTTTAGTCGATGGAAGATTTGAAATCGAGAAAAAAGATTTAACACTTCCATTTCGCGGAAGCTCCAATCAACGTATTATTCGATTGAAAGAGTAAAAAGGCGGGATAGATGATATGAATAAAACAGTATTACTTGTTGAAGATGAAAGAAGATTACGTGAAATTGTTAGTGATTATTTTCGTAATGAAGGCTTTGAAGTAATCGAAGCAGAAGACGGAAAAATAGCGTTAGAATTATTTGCAGAGCATGAAATTGATTTAATTATGTTAGATATAATGTTACCAGAAATAGATGGATGGTCTGTTTGTAGACGAATTAGAAAAGAGTCAGCAGTACCAATCATTATGTTGACAGCACGTTCGGATGAGGATGATACATTACTAGGGTTCGAATTAGGTGCAGATGAGTATGTAACGAAACCTTTCAGCCCGAAAGTGTTAGTAGCTCGTGCGAAGACGTTATTGAAACGTGCGGATGGTGTGGTAGGAGTAGCGGAAGAAAATGCTATGTCTTTAGCTGGAATAGAAGTGAATCGTCTATCTAGAACCGTTTTAGTAGATGGAGAAGAAATTATATTGACACATAAGGAATTTGAACTTCTTGTTTATTTAATGGAGAACAAAGGAATTGTGTTGTCACGTCAACATTTATTAGATCAGTTATGGGGATATGATTACTACGGTGATGACCGAACGGTTGATACTCATATTAAAAAACTACGAAATAAGCTAGGAGATAAAGCGAAGCATATCGGTACTGTTATTCGAGTGGGTTATAAATTTGAAGAATAAACTTTAATTTATTATGCACTTTGGCTTTGGGATATAGCAAATTTATACTCTCTTTTGTAGGTGGAATGTACAAAAAATACTTTTCTTGTCTACAATGATAGATAAGAGTATTTTTTTAATTGGATTTCACGATGAGTTCACAAGAAGGACACAAACTGTGACTATACTGAAAGTACGAATTCACCAGAGAGGGGAAATAAAACATGGGATATTACGACGGACCGAATTTAAATGAAGAGCATAGTGAAACGAGAGAAGTGAGAAAATCAGGCGGCAAAAAAGGTTATTTTTTCACAGGTTTAGTCGGAGCAGTAGTTGGAGCTGTTTCAATTAGTTTTGCGGCACCATATATGCCATGGGCTCAAAATAATGGAGCGGCTGTATCATCATTCAGTTCGGATTCAAAAGTTGAAGGTACTGTAGTTCCTGTTGTTAATAAAGCAAAAAATGAAACTGATTTACCTGGTATGATTGAAGGCGCGAAAGATGTTGTTGTAGGTGTGATTAATATGCAACAAAGCATTGATCCATTTGCAATGCAACCGACAGGCCAAGAACAACAAGCTGGTTCAGGATCAGGTGTTATTTATAAAAAAGCAGGAAATAAAGCATATATTGTAACAAATAATCACGTAGTAGATGGAGCAAATAAACTTGCTGTAAAACTAAGTGATGGTAAAAAGGTAGATGCAAAGCTTGTAGGGAAAGACCCTTGGTTAGATTTAGCGGTTGTAGAAATTGATGGATCTAATGTAAATAAAATTGCCACTTTAGGTGATTCAAGTAAACTTCGTGCGGGTGAAAAAGCGATTGCAATCGGTAACCCACTAGGGTTTGATGGAAGTGTAACAGAAGGTATTATTAGTAGTAAAGAACGTGAAATTCCAGTAGATATTGATGGCGATAAGCGTGCAGATTGGAATGCTCAAGTTATTCAAACAGATGCAGCGATTAACCCAGGTAATAGTGGTGGTGCGTTATTTAACCAAAACGGTGAAATAATTGGGATTAATTCAAGTAAAATTGCACAACAAGAAGTTGAAGGAATTGGATTTGCTATTCCAATTAATATTGCAAAGCCAGTTATTGAATCACTTGAAAAAGACGGAGTAGTGAAACGTCCCGCTCTTGGAGTAGGTGTCGTTTCATTAGAAGATGTGCAAGCTTATGCAGTAAATCAATTGAAGGTACCGAAAGAAGTAACAAACGGCGTTGTATTAGGTAAAATTTATCCAATATCACCTGCAGAAAAAGCTGGTTTAGAGCAATATGATATTGTAGTATCATTAGATGATCAAAAAGTAGAAAATTCACTTCAATTCCGTAAATATTTATATGAAAAGAAAAAAGTAGGCGAGAAAGTGGAAGTTACATTCTACCGTAACGGTCAAAAAATGACGAAAACAGCTACTTTAGCAGATAATTCAGCTACAAAGAATCAATAATTGAAATAAAAGAAAGTCTCTTTCATATTGAAAGAGACTTTCTTTATCGGCTATACTAAAGGAATAGGAGGGATAGATTATGACAATTGAAAACCCAACTCGTACGGAAATTGGTGAAGTATTAAAGAAAAGCAAAACGATTGCAGTTGTTGGATTATCGGATAAGCCAGAACGTACATCGTATATGGTTTCAAAAGCAATGCAAGATGCTGGGTATCGTATTATTCCAGTGAACCCAACAGTAGATGAGGTGCTTGGAGAAAAAGCAGTTGCTTCACTAAAGGATATTAAGGAACATGTTGACATTGTAAATGTATTCCGCCGTTCAGAATTTTTAATGGATGTTGCGAAAGAGTTTGTAGAGATTGATGCAGATGTTTTTTGGGCACAATTAGGAGTAAAAGATGAAGATACATATAAACTGTTAAAAGAAAAAGGCTATACTGTAATAATGGATCGTTGCATTAAAGTAGAACATGCGATGACAAAATAGTATAGGTTTTAAAGAGAGAAAGATTGATTCAGCCCTCTTTATAAATAAGTAGGGCCGATGAACGAGGTGTTCATCATGAGATTTTTTAAAGGCTGTTTTTGGGGATTGTTACTCGTTATCCCATTTTGGATATTGATCATTTGGATCATGATAAAGGTTTGGAATGTATAATCTTGGCATACATATCCATTTCTCGTTGACAAACGATTATTTTTCTGAAATAGTAGCCTAGAGGAATCCTTGTGAAAAAACAAGGATTTTTCTATTGAAAATGGTATATAAAAGAGATAAGATAACTTGCCAAAACTATAGTCGAGGCGTTATTCTATAATAGAAACATATGTTCTGATTTGATTAGGAAAGGGGCAAGGAGTTTGGCGAAGCATCAGTTCCAATACAATGAAGATGCAATTCAAGTGCTAGAAGGACTTGAAGCCGTTCGAAAACGCCCGGGTATGTATATCGGGAGTACGGATAGCCGTGGATTGCATCATTTAGTATATGAAATAGTAGATAACTCCGTTGATGAAGCGTTAGCGGGATTTGGCGACGAAATTTCTGTCGTAATACATAAAGATAATAGTATTAGTGTTATTGATAAAGGGCGAGGAATGCCTACGGGAATGCATAAACTTGGGAAACCTACACCTGAAGTGATTTTAACTGTACTTCATGCCGGTGGTAAGTTTGGTCAAGGTGGCTATAAAACAAGTGGTGGTTTACACGGTGTTGGGGCATCAGTTGTAAATGCCTTGTCAGAATGGTTAGTAGTAACGATTAAACGTGACGGAAATATTTATGAACAACGCTTTGAAAATGGTGGTATTCCTGCAACGACACTGGAGAAAATCGGGAAGACGAAAGAGTCTGGTACGACAATACATTTTAAACCAGATACAACGATTTTCAGTACAACAAATTACAATTATGAAACATTATGTGAGAGATTACGTGAATCGGCATTCTTATTAAAAGGAATGAAAATCTCGATAAAAGATGAACGTAATGATTTAGAGGATGTCTTTCATTATGAAACAGGAATCGAAGCTTTCGTTTCATACTTAAATGAAGAAAAAGATTCAATCCATCCGGTTGTATATTTTACTGGTGAACAAAATGGAATTGAGGCAGAGCTAGCATTTCAATTTAACGATGGCTACTCAGAAAATATTCTTTCGTTTGTAAATAATGTACGTACAAAAGATGGTGGAACACACGAAGCTGGGTTTAAGACAGCAATGACACGTGTGTTCAATGAGTATGCTCGTAAAGTATCGTTATTAAAAGAAAAAGATAAAAACTTAGAAGGTACAGATATTCGTGAAGGTGTAGCGGCTATCGTGTCTGTACGTGTACCAGAAGAAGTACTTCAGTTTGAAGGGCAAACGAAAGGGAAACTTGGTACAAGTGAAGCTCGTTCTTCAATTGATGCAATTGTATCAGAGCATTTAGCTTACTTTTTAGAAGAAAACCCGGATGTTGCTACACTTCTTGTGAGAAAGGCAGTTAAAGCAGCGCAGGCACGTGAGGCTGCTCGTAAAGCGAGAGAAGAAGCGCGTACTGGTAAAAAGAAAAAGAAATCAGAAGGTACATTAAGTGGTAAGTTAACACCAGCACAATCACGTAACCCGCAAAAAAATGAACTGTACCTAGTAGAGGGTGACTCTGCGGGTGGTTCCGCGAAACAAGGTCGAGACCGACGTTTCCAAGCGGTATTACCGTTACGTGGTAAAGTAATCAATACAGAAAAAGCAAAACTTGCTGATATCTTTAAAAATGAAGAAATTAATACAATCATTTACGCTATTGGCGGTGGTGTAGGGAATGAATTCGCTGTTGAAGATATTAACTACGATAAAATTGTAATTATGACCGATGCTGATACAGATGGTGCGCACATTCAAGTATTGTTACTAACGTTCTTCTACAGATATATGAAACCACTTATCGAAGCTGGCAAAGTATTTATTGCACTTCCTCCTTTATACAAAGTAAGTAAAGGAAAAGGTAAGAGTGAAGTGATTGAATATGCATGGTCTGATGAAGAATTAGATGGTGTAACAAAAAAAGTCGGTAAAGGCTACATGCTACAGCGCTATAAAGGACTTGGCGAAATGAATGCCGATCAATTATGGGAAACGACGATGAATCCTGAAACACGTACGTTGATTCGTGTAAAAATTGACGATGCATCAAGAGCGGAGCGCCGAGTTACGACATTGATGGGTGATAAGGTAGAACCTCGCCGTAAATGGATCGAACGAAATGTACAATTCGGTATGCAAGAAGAAGGAAACATTTTAGAAAATGAAATGATTATGGAGACGGAGGTGGAATAACATGCAGGCAGAGAAGTTTCATGACCTCCCGCTTGAAGACGTGTTAGGTGACCGCTTTGCACGTTATAGTAAATATATTATTCAAGATCGCGCGCTTCCAGATGCGCGTGACGGTTTAAAACCGGTACAAAGACGTATTTTATATTCTATGTATGTAGAAGGAAATGTACATGATAAAGCATTTCGTAAATCAGCTAAAACAGTTGGTAATGTTATCGGTAACTACCATCCACACGGTGATTCCTCTGTATATGAGGCGATGGTACGTTTAAGTCAAACTTGGAAAGTACGTAATGTTTTAGTTGAAATGCATGGTAATAATGGTAGTGTGGATGGCGATCCAGCAGCGGCAATGCGTTATACGGAAGCACGATTATCACCAATCGCATCTGAGTTGTTGCGTGATCTTGATAAAGAAACAGTAGAATTCGTGTCAAACTTCGATGATACGAGTGAAGAACCTGTTGTACTTCCAGCGATGTTCCCGAACTTACTAGTGAACGGATCGACAGGAATTTCAGCTGGTTATGCAACAGAAATTCCTCCGCATCACCTTGGGGAAGTAATTGATGCGACGATGATGCGTATTGATAAGCCAAATAGTACTGTTGATGATTTATTAACAGTTATGAAAGGACCAGATTTCCCGACAGGTGGTATTATTCAAGGGATTGATGGTATCAAAAAAGCGTATGAAACAGGAAAAGGTAAAATTATTATTCGCGGAAAAGCTGAAGTTGAAACGATCCGTGGTGGGAAGCAACAAATCGTTATTACAGAAATTCCGTATGAAGTAAATAAAGCGAACCTTGTTAAAAAAATGGATGAATTACGTCTAGATAAAAAACTAGATGGAATTGCTGAAGTACGTGATGAGACAGATCGTACAGGTCTTCGCATCGTTGTAGAGTTAAAAAAAGAAGTAAATGCTGAAGGTATTTTAAATTATTTATATAAGAATACAGATTTACAAATTCCATATAACTTTAATATGGTAGCGATAAATAATCGTCGTCCGACACTTATGACATTACCTAAGATTTTGGATGCATATATTGGGCATCAAAAAGAAGTTGTTACGAGACGCTCACAATATGAATTAAGAAAAGCAGAAAACCGTCAACATATTGTAGAAGGTTTAAAGAAAGCATTATCGATTTTAGATGAAGTGATTGAAACAATCCGTGCTTCTAAAGATAAACGTAATGCAAAAGATAATTTAAGTACGAAATTTGGATTTACAGAAGCGCAATCAGAAGCAATTGTTTCGCTGCAACTATATCGTTTAACGAATACAGATATTACGGCGCTAGAACAAGAAGCAGACGAGCTTAATAAGAAGATTATAGAGTTACAGTCAATTTTACAAAGTGAAAAAAGACTTCTTCAAGTTATTAAAACAGATTTGAAGAGAGTAAAGAAAACATATAGTGATGATCGCCGTGCTATTATTGAAGAACAAATTGAGGAAATTAAAATCGATGTGGAAGTTATGATTCCGCAGGAAGATGTCATCGTTACTGTAACGAAAGAAGGATATGTGAAACGAACAGGTTGGCGTTCGCATAATGCATCGAACGGAAAAGACTTCGGTATGAAAGAGGGTGACATCTTACTGGAGCGATTCGATACGAATACGACAGAGACAGTCCTCTTATTTACGAATAAAGGAAACTATATATATCTGCCAGTATATGAAATGCCAGAAATTCGTTGGAAAGATTTAGGTCAACACGTTGCGAATCTCGTTTCACTCGAGCGGGATGAAATGATTATTTGGGCGACCGTCGTACCGAATTTTGAAGAAGAAAAACGATTTATCGTATTTGTTACACGAAATGGTATGATTAAGAAAACAGAATTAAACCAATATAAAGTTCAGCGTTATTCAAGAGCGTTCGTCGCTGTGAATTTGAAAAAAGATGATTATGTTGTAGATATATTTGCAACAGATGGAACGAGTGATATTGTTCTTGCAACCTATGGTGCATATGCACTTATTTTCCATGAAGATGAAGTAAGTCCAGTTGGTGTAAGGGCCGCTGGTGTGAAAGCCATTAATTTAAAAGAAGATGATTATGTCGCTTCTGGTAAACCGTTAAATGGTGACAAAGATCAACTTATTCTCGTAACGCAGCGAGGTGCTGTAAAACGTCTAAAAGCATCAGAAATTGAGAAATCAACGAGAGCAAAGCGAGGCCTTGTTATTTTTAAAGAGTTAAAACGTAATCCATACCGTATTGTCGGTATTGAAATTGTTCGAGATGATGAACTAGTATATATGAAGACTGAGAAACACATTGTAGAAGAAATTGATCCGAAAGCGTATCGAAATAAAGACCGGTATAGTAACGGTAGTTTAGTGCTAGATGTTAACGATACAGGTGAAGTTATTGAAACGTGGACAAAAAAACGACCGGAATAAAAAAGCATCTTGCTATGAATAATGGCAAGATGCTTTTTTCTAGGCAAATTATTATGTAAATAATAATAATCTTGTTATAATAACTGAATGAAATCGTTCTCATAAAGTGAAACTTTAATCAATCGGACTTTTACGAGCAGTTGATTCCGCAACTAACTTCTTTACTTTCGCTGAATTTTGAGGTAGGGGTCTTACTGTCCGTTAAAGCGGGATAAATGGAGGGGCAACATGAAAAAAATAGGTGTAGGGATTGTAGGATTTGGATTTTCTAGTACAACATTTCACATTCCATTATTACAAACGATAGAAGAATATGATATTCGTGCTATTTTATCATCAAAAGAAGAACTCGTGAAACAAGCATTACCAAATGCTGAAGTTGTTGGCACAATTGAGGAATTAGTAAATCGTGCTGATATTGACTTAGTGGTCATTACTTCACCGAATACAACTCATTTTCCATATGTAAAAGAAGCGATTTTACATGGTAAGCATGTAGTTGTGGAAAAGCCATTCGTTGTTTCAATTGAAGAAGGCGAAGAACTAATTTCATTAGCAAAACAGCATAATGTGGTGTTAAGCGTATATCATAATCGCCGTTTTGATAATGATTTCTTAACGATAAAGAAATTGTTAGAAGAAAACAGAATAGGGAATCTATACGCATATGAAGCGCATTTCGATCGTTTTCGCCCGAATGTACGTGATCGCTGGAGAGAAAAGAATTTACCAGGATCAGGTATACTATATGATTTAGGATCGCATGTAATTGACCAAGCATTATCATTATTTGGGAAACCAGATGCGATAAGTGCAGATGTAATCAAACAAAGACCAGGTGCAGAAATTGATGATTACTTCCATGTTATACTTCATTATGGAGTAAAGCGTGTCATTTTACATAGTAGCAGTTACGTAAAGCAAGCAGGTCCACACTTTACACTGCATGGAGATAAAGGTTCTATCGTGAAATACGGTATGGATTCACAGGAAGAACAATTAAAAAATGGAATGAAGCCAGGCGATAACGGTTATGGAGTAGATGCTGAAGAGAATTTTGCTACTTTACATACGGAAGAAAATCTAGAGCGTATTCCAACAGAAGTTGGCTGTTATGACATGTATTATAAAGGTGTAAGAGACAGTATTGTAAATGGTGAGAAACCACCTGTAACAGCACAAGAAGGCTTAGAAGTTATTCGACTTATTCAATTAGCGATTGAAAGTAGTGAAACCGGTAGAGTCATCACTGTAAAGTAAAAAAGACACGAATTTCGTGTCTTTTTTACTAGGAATATGTGAATATGGATAATTATTTAGTTTAATCGTTTGTCATACATTAACTGGATTTGTATGCCGTAAGGATCTTCAATAATACCATATGCTTCACTAAATATATTTTTTTCTAACGGAGAGATTATCTTCACATGCTTATCGGAAATTAAATTATTATAAAACCTTTGTATTTCTTCTAAATTAGCGCTTTGAATGCAAAGTGACATGTTATTTCCAACGTTATAACGCTCATTAGGCTTCCTTGTATCTTCTGCTATCATTAGCTTTGTATTCCCAATTTGTAAAACAGAGTGAGCAATATGATCTTTATTTTCACTTGTAATTTTAAAAGAACTATCTCTTTTGGCCAGTTCTTCATACGTCACAATCATTAAATTCTTGGCTTCTAAATTACGTGTGTAAAAATTAATTGCCTCCTTTGCTTGCCCATTCATTGAAAGAAAAATAGCTATTTCTAATGTCATAAATATATAACTCCTTTATTAGTTAATAATTATAATATAGACTAAAAAGGTTTCAATACATGACACCTTTTGGGAGGGAAATATGAAAAAAACGGAACGAATAAATGATATGCTTATTTTCTTAAATAATAAAAGATATTTTAATTTAAAAGATTTAATGGCTAGATATGATATTTCTAAAAGTACCGCGTTGCGAGATATTCAATCATTGGAAGAAATAGGTGTACCAATATATTCTGAACTAGGTAGAAATGGAAGTTATAAAATTATAGAAAATAGTGTGTTATCGCCAATTTATTTTAGTGTGGATGAAATGTATGCGTTATACTTTTCGATTCTTACACTAAATGGATACAAGACAAAACCATTTAATGTAGAAAGTATTGCGCTTGAAAATAAATTTAAACATGTATTACCTGATAATGTGAGTAAAAATATTTCAATCATGGAACGAACGCTTTCTTTTGAAGTAACAAATCATAGTAATTTTAGTCCGTTCTTAAAAGAAATTTTACAGGGGATTTTTGCTGAGCGAGTTTATCATTTAACATATTTAAAAAAAGATGAGGAAAAAGTATTGGTCGCCCAATTTATTCGAATAGAATCTAAATTTGGCCAGTGGTATGCTAAAATCTTTAATTTTGAGACAAATAATGTTCAAATAATTAGATGTGATAAAATTCTTTCTATTGTGGAAACAAGCAATACGAATCCAAAAAATCTTGAAGAATTATTAAGCTATCTTACTACTTTTCACAGAAAGCCGGATGCAATTGATTTTCGTGTCATTGTTAATCAAAAAGGAAAAGACATTTTTGATAAAGAGAATTATCCTTCCATGAGGATACAAAAAGAAAATGAAAATTACATTATAACAGGCTATTTTAACAAGAAAGAATTTGATTTTATTTCAAGTTATTTTCTGAATTTCGGCGAAACGATTATCTCAATTCAGCCTGTTATGCTAAAAGAGTTAATTTATAATAAGGTATTATCTATAAAGCAGCATTTAACTTCGTTAAGATAAAGTTAGTATTAATAATTTTTTTAACACCAAAAAGCCCTTGAGATCTAAATATCCAAAGGGCCTTTTGGTGATTTTATTTGTTCTTTAGAAAAAAATTATTTTTCTGGGACGGAGAGTCCATAAAAGAACATCGTAACGATATCTTGTATATGTTTTTCACGATCTCCTTCAAGAAGCTGTGCCCCGAAATCATCACCTAGTTTAGTGAACATTTGAATGTATAGTAACATCATTTCTTTAGTAAGGTGAGGGTTAATTTCATTTTTTTGCTGTGCTTGTTCTAGTATTTCTAAATACCAAGGCAGGATTTTTTCGTTTTGATAACTATAAATAAACTTTCGGAGCTCTTCATCTCTTTGCATCATTTGTAGTAACATATCCGGCTGAAATAACCCACCAGTATTCATTTTTCTTACAATCATTTTTTGCATCATTTCATGAAAAGGTAATTTTTCCTCTGCAAGATCTTTATAATATTGAAATTCAGATATGATAAAGTCTTGTATAAGCTCTCTAAATAACGCATCTTTACTTCCGAAATGATTATAAATGGTAACTTGAGAAACATTTGCTTCTTTTGCAATATGTTCTATTTTCACTTCATTAAATCCACGTTCTGAAAATAATAAGAAGGCCGCCTCTTTAATAGCGCGTTTTTTCTTTTCTTTCACTCTTTCAAAGCCGTTCAATGCAATCACCTCAATTAAAATATACAAGAAAAAATAATGGAAAACAATATTTTTGAAATATGGACATATAAATATTTCAAAAAGTTGTTGCGAATATGAAAGATGAGGAGTACAATAATTTTGAAATATCACATATTAAATATTTCAAAAAATGAGGTGGAATTATGATTTCAGTTCAAAATGTCACAAAACAGTTTTCAAATGGAAAAGGTTTGTTTCATATTACATTTGATGTAAAAGAAGGGGAAGTATTCGGTTACTTAGGACCAAATGGTGCTGGGAAATCCACAACAATTCGTAATTTAATGGGATTTATAAAACCGACAGCTGGTAAAGCGACAATTTTTGGATTAGATTGCTGGGATGAAGCAGCGAAAATTCAAAGAGAAGTTGGTTATTTACCAGGAGAAATTTCTTTTATTGAAGGAATGAACGGATTAGATTTTTTAAAGTTAATGCAAGGAATGCGTGGGTTAAAGGATACGAAAAGACGAGATGAATTAATAGAACGTCTACAATTTGATGTGAAAACACCGATTCGAAAAATGTCTAAAGGAATGAAGCAAAAAGTAGGAATTGTTGCTGCTTTTATGCATGATCCGGAAGTGTTAATTTTAGATGAACCAACATCAGGACTTGATCCACTTATGCAGCAAGTATTTATAGATTTAATAGTAGAGGAAAAGCAAAGAGGGAAAACAATCCTTATGTCATCGCACATTTTTACTGAGATTGAGAGAACTTGCGACAGAGTGGCTATAATTAAAGATGGTCGCCTTGTAACAGTTGAAAATATTCATGATTTACAAAGCAAGAGACGACAGGTAATAGATGTAACCGTATCATCGCAAGAAGAGATTGAATCTCTTACACAATGTAATTTGCAATTTGAAGCGGTGAAAGGTAGAGAAGCATCGATTATTGTGCAAGGAAACTATCAAACTGTTTTACAAACACTTTCAAACTATAATGTAACGGCGCTTCAAACGAGAGCAATGGATTTAGAACATTTATTTATGCATTATTACGATAAGAAAGAAGGGGTAAAGCATGAATAAGCAATTGTTTTTAGCTAGTTTGAAAGAAACACAAAAAAGTATTTTGAGTTATGCAACTGGTGCAGCTTTATATTTATGGTTGATAATTTGGATATTCCCTTCAATGGTATCGGCGAAAGGGTTAAATGAATTAATAGGTGCTATGCCTGATAGTGTGAAAAAAATTGTTGGCATGGAAAGTCCGATTCAAAACGTAATGGATTTTTTAGCTGGCGAATATTATAGTTTATTGTTTATTATCATATTAACAATTTTTTGTGTAACAGTTGCAACGCATTTAATTGCTCGTCATGTCGATAAAGGAGCGATGGCATACTTGCTAGCAACACCTGTATCTAGAGTGCAAATTGCAATCACGCAAGCGGCTATTCTTATATTGGGACTACTGATCATTGTAGCTGTTACGTATGTAGCGGGTATAGTAGGTGCAGAATGGTTTTTAGAAGATAATAACTTAAATAAAGAATTATTCCTGAAGATAAACGTAGTCGGAGGGCTAATATTTTTAGTCGTTAGTGCGTATTCATTTTTCTTTTCTTGTATATGTAATGACGAAAGAAAGGCACTTAGCTACTCAGCAAGTTTAACAATTTTATTTTTCGTAACGGACATGGTAGGTAAATTAAGCGATAAGTTAGAGTGGATGAGAAATATATCATTATTTACGCTATTTCGTCCGAAAGAAATTGCTGGGGGAACATATAATATATGGCCAGTGAGTATAGGTTTAACTACTGGAGCACTTTGTATTTTCATAGTAGCAATTGTAGTGTTTAGAAAGAGGGATTTACCGTTGTAAAGTAGAAAGTCCACGGATAGAGTGGGCTTTTTTTGATGAGGAGGAAACGAATGGGGTGCAGCTATATATATGATGTAGAAAAGTCATTATTGTTTTATGAGAAAATAATTGTTTTAAAGTTGTCGATCCAAATGGATATGTCCTCAGAGTTACGTATAAAAAAGGTAAACATGAAGAATGTTTACCTTTTTTTATGGAAATATTCAAAAAAATGAACCTTTTTCTAGGCTCATCCGTCTAATACATGTAAAGTTAAATTTGAAGTGAGGATGAAACAGGAGGAGCAATTGTGAAAGTAATCCCTTTATATAAAATGATTGTAAAAGAAGAAACCGATGTTTCCTTAGCGAAAAAAGGTGATCATGAAGCGTTTATGGCGCTTATACATACAGAAAAAATGAAGATGTATCGTATTGCAAAGGCTCTGTTACGTGATGAGACAAATATAGAGGATGCGATACAGGCAACAATTTTAAAAGCCTATGAAAATATAAAAAAAATTAAAGAAAGAAGAGTTTTTTCAAACTTGGTTAATTCGAATTTTGATAAATGAGTGTAACAACATTATTAGATCATACAAAAAGATAATGGTAATAGAAGAAAATGATTACAATATGAGTGCTTGTGATCAGTATGAAGATATAGATTTGTGTAATGCGATTCAATCATTACATGAAGAGTTAAGAGCGGTTACGGTGCTTTTTTATTATGAAGATATGAATCAAGAAAGTATAGCGAAGCTTTTAGAAGTGCCAAAAGGAACAGTGAAATCGAGATTGTCACGCGCGAGGGAACAATTGCAAAAGCGATTAAAGATGGAATAGGAGGTGTATAGGGTGGATAACGAAAAATTATTTGATGAGAAAATAAAAAAGAGAATAAAAGAAGAGAATGTTATAGTACCACCAGAGTTAAATGAAAAGATTAATCGTACACTACATAATCTTCCGGTAAAAAAGAAAGGTTACAGAGTTTATATGATGGCTATAAGTGCTGCGGTTCTAACACTGTCCATTGTGTCTATGTCGGAGTTTTCTGATCAAATTTTTGCTCAAAATGGTGGGGTATTTGAATATGTAAAGAAAAAGGCGTTTTCTGATTATGAAAATGAAGAAGAAATAAAATCGAACGTAAACTATCCAGATAAAGAAAAGATTCATGAAAAGATGCTGGATTCCATTGATCATTTTAAAAATATTTCAGGACAATTTGAGGAATATTCTAGTTCGTCAAGAATCGCTACAACATACAAATATGCGATTGATACGGAGCAACAAAGAGGTATCTCTTCGAAAGAAGATAAGCTAACGAAAAAACGAACAATTATATATAACGAGGGCAAGAAAAAAGAATTTGATGATGAGAAGTATACATATAGAGAGACAAAATGGAGCCCGAAGGAAAGAAACTATGAACTATTAAAATTAAATCCTACGGAAAGATTATTGAGAAAATCAGGTGAAAAGAAACGATATGATGACGAATATGTGGGATTTGCGAAGTATAGTATGCAATCAGAATTTGCTGAGCTATTAATCCGATATAAAGATTGGAATTATAAAGAAACGAAGTATCTTGGACTTGATTGCTACAAAATAGAAGGGACAATAAACATAGAAATGCCTGTAAGTACATCTGAAGATTTAAGAGGGAAATTTGAAATGGTTGTAGAGAAAAATACGGGGATTATGCTAAAGTTCCTTAGTTTCCACGAAGGTATGATTCAATATTCGATTACAACTGAATGGATACAAATAAACAAAGGGTTGAAAGAGAATGTATTTCAAAAGGATAGTACTAATTATGAAAAATTGAAAAATATATTAGATGAATAGAAAACGGAGGGAACGATATGGAGAATACCTCTTCTTCAAGAGAAAAGAAAAATAAAAGACAATATAAAAAGACAATGATAATAAGTGTATTGTTAGTAGTATTATTATTTGGCGGAGTGGGATACGGTGCTTATGTGTATATGAAAACTTCTAATCTCGTACAAAAGTCTAGTTTAAATTTAGCGCGTGGTGAAAAATCACATTTACGTGAGAACACCGTAAAACCAATTGCAAATAATGTTTCACTTTTAATTATGGGAATTGATGAAAATCAAGAACGACAAAAGGAGTATAATGGTGCTTTTCATACAGATGCACTACTGTTAGCTACTTTTAATAAAGATGATAAGACAGTGAAATTAACGAGCATACCACGTGATACATATACATATGTTCCAGTTGAAAAGAAAAAAGATAAAATAACGCATGCGTATGGAAGTGGTTTCGTTAAAAATGGTAAAGATGGAGGACCGCAAGCTTCAGTGGAAGCAGTAGAAAAGTTGTTACAAGTGCCTGTTGATTATTTTGTGAAGTTTAATTTTAATTCATTTACTAAAATTGTTGATGGATTAGATGGAATTGAAGTAAATGTCCCAGTTGAATTTACGGAGCAAAATAGTAAAGATGAACCTGACGCAATCCATTTGAAAAAAGGACTACAAAAATTAACAGGGGAAGAAGCACTTGCACTGGCAAGAACGCGTCATATTGATAGTGATGCAATGAGAGGTCAGCGCCAACAACTTGTTATTGAAGCGATGTTAAGTAAATTAAAAAGTGTAGGCTCGATTACGAAGCTAGAAAAAATAGTTGAGGCGATTGACGGCGATTTTAAAACAAATTTAGTAATGGATGATATTTTATCTTTTTATAAATACGGTTTAAATGGTTCAGTTGAAAAGATTCAATTAGGCGGAGATGATTTATATTTACCTAACGGTCCAAATGGGCAACGTGTATATTATTATAACCCTAATAAAAAAGATCTACAGAGTTTGAGTAATACGCTTAGAACACATCTAGGATTAAGTGAAAAGCAGATTGAGGAGAATTAAAGCAGGCATAATGTCTGCTTTTTTATTACGTTTAATAGTATGGCATTTAAATTCAAATATTATATACTATTTTCAAATTATTGATAATAGTGTAACATAATTATGTGGTTTAAGTTAAATAGCAGGGGGGCTATTACATAAAATACATCATTAGCAATTATTGAAATCGTATGGGAGAAATGAACGAAACAGGGGAGTATTAAAAATGAGAATTGTAAAGAATTTAACATTCCAAGTTATTGTGGCAATTATTTGTGGTATTGCAGTAGGGGCAATTTGGCCTAGTGTTGGACAAGAGATGAAGCCAATTGGTGAAACATTCATCAATATGATTAAAATGGTTATTGCACCGATAATCTTTTTAACGATTGTGCTTGGTATTGCAAGTATGGGAAGTATGAAAAAGGTAGGTCGTGTTGGTGGTAAGGCACTATTATATTTTGAAATTGTTACAACAGCGGCTTTAATTATTGGTATCATCATAGCGAATGTTGTACGTCCCGGAGATGGATTAGATCCTTCGAAACTAAAGGGCGGAGATGTTTCACAATATGTACAAAGCGGGCAAGAAATGAAGTGGATGGATTTCTTTTTACATATTGTACCGTCTAACATGTTTGAAGCATTTGCAAAAGGTGATATTTTACAAGTTCTGTTTTTCTCCATTTTATTCGGTGCAGGGTTAACAATGCTCGGGAAAAATGGACAACCGGTTATTGACTTTTTTGAAAGATTATCAAAAGTATTTTTTAATATTTTATCTATTGTTATGAAGTTAGCGCCGGTTGGAGCATTCGGCGGGATGGCGTTTACAATTGGTAAATATGGTTTAAGCACGCTCATACCACTTGGTAAATTAATGATTTGTGTATATGCAACAATGGCATTATTTGTTTTTATTGTTTTAAATTTTATTTGTAAACTGTACAAATTTAGTTTGTGGAAATATTTAGCTCACATTAAAGAAGAATTACTCATTGTTCTCGGGACATCATCATCAGAATCAGTATTGCCGCGAATGATGACAAAGATGGAAGACTTTGGATGTTCGAAGCCGGTAGTAGGTTTAGTCATTCCGACTGGGTACTCTTTTAATTTAGATGGAACGACAATTTACTTATCTATGGCTACTATATTTTTAGCTCAAGTCTTTCACGTCGATCTTTCACTAGGTCAACAATTAACTATAATAGCTATTTTATTAGTTACATCTAAAGGAGCAGCGGCAGTAACAGGCGGGGGATTTATTGTATTAGCCTCTACTTTGTCAGCAATGAATGTTATTCCATTAGAAGGGTTAGCACTATTACTTGGTGTAGATCGTTTCATGTCAGAGGCACGTGCTATCGTCAATTTAATTGGTAACGGTATTGCGACTGTAGTTGTTGCAAAAAGTGAAAATGAATTTGATGAAGAGAAGTATACGAGAGTAATAGAGGAAATGAAAAAAAAGAAAATGGCCGGATAAAAAAGTCAGCAAAGCTGACTTTTTTATTTTTGTAGAAAAGAGGTTTGTTAGGATATACATTATTTATTAACAATAATTTACAAGTGTTTTATAGTGAAGGGATATAAAGACTGTCAAATCAATACATAGAATTCAATGGTGTATAGTGTTTCGAAAGATTGTGGAATTTTTATAAATATTACTGTAAAAAAATAATTTTTTAAAAATTTTCAATAATAACACTTTACAAAACTCAAAAAATTAGTAGAATAATAGTTAATAAGAATCTTCTGATAAATATATAAAGAAAAACAGAATTATCGGAAAATTCTTAAATGAGCGCGTTAAGAATTAGGGAGGGTACAGAAAGTGAAAAAGAAAAAAATGAAAAAACTAACAGCAGTTGTAGCACCAGTTGTAGCAATGAGTATGGCATTAACAGCATGTTCTACATCAGGCGGAGATAAGAAAACAAGCACAAATTCTAGCTCTGGCGGAGATAGCAAATCAGAAGAAAAATTAGCAGCGAAACAAGTATTAAATCGTACTGAAACAAATGAAATTCCAACGATGGATACTTCTAAAAATACAGATACATTAGGTTCTCAAATTTTAGGGAACACAATGGAAGGTTTATACCGTTTAGATAAAGATAACAAACCAATCTCAGCTGCGGCAGAATCAAGCACGAAGAGTGAGGATGGTAAAAAATATACATTCAAATTACGTAAAGATGCAAAATGGTCAAATGGTGATCCAGTAACAGCAAAAGATTTCGTATTTGCATGGCAACGTTTATTAGATCCAAAAACAGCTGCTGAGTATGCATTTATTGCATTCCCAGTCAAAAATGCAGAAGCGGTTAATAAAGGTGAAAAACCTGTAACGGAACTAGGAGTAAAAGCAGTAGATGACCTTACTTTAGAAGTTGAATTAGAACAAGCAGTACCATACTTCTTAAACTTAGTAGCATTTCCATCGTACTATCCATTAAATGAGAAGTTCGTGAAGGAAAAAGGAGATAAATACGGTTTAGAGTCTGATACAACAGTCTATAATGGACCGTTCGTTCTTACTGATTGGAAGCATGAGCAAGGATGGAAACTAAAGAAAAATGATCAATATTGGGATAAAAAGACTGTAAAACTAGATGAAATCAACTATAGTGTAGTAAAAGAAGTAGCTACAAAAGTAAATTTATATGATACAAATGCAATTGATTTTGCACTTCTATCAGGTGAATTCGTTGATAAGTATAGAAACAATAAAGAAGAGTTTGGGACTTATTCACAAGTAAGTACTTACTTTATTCGTATGAACCAAAAACGTGGTGGACAAGATACACCATTAAAGAGTCAAAAATTACGTGAAGCAATTGCCTACTCTATTGATAAGAAAAATTTAGCAAATGTTATTTTAAATGATGGATCTAAACCTGCGGACTTCTTAGTGCCGAAAGGATTAGCAACTGGACCAGACGGTAAAGATTTCCAAGAAACATTTAAAAACGGTATTAAACCAGATGCGAAAAAAGCAGCTGCTGCATGGGAAGCAGCGAAAAAAGAACTTGGAAAAGATCAAGTTACAATTGAGCTATTAAACTATGATACTGGTAATGCGAAAAAAGTTGGAGAATATGTTAAAGATCAAATCGAGAAGAATTTAAAAGGTGTAACAGTTAATATTAAACTTCAGCCGTTCAAGCAAAAACTAAAATTAGAAACAGAGCAAGATTATGATATTTCATATGGCGGTTGGAATCCAGATTATGCGGATCCAATGACATTCTTAGATATGTTTGAGTCTAAGCATTCTCATAACCAAATGAGCTTCTCTGATCAGAAGTATGATGAAATGATTAAAAAAGCTGGCGGAGAATTAATGGGCGATGCGAAGAAACGTTGGGAAGAGCTAGGACAAGCTGAGAAATTGCTTCTTGAGAAAGATGTAGCAATTGTACCTTTATACCAACGTGGTGATGCATACGTTCAAAAACCAAATGCAAAAGGTATTGTTCACCATAACATTAGCCCAGAGTATAGCTTCAAGTGGGCATATATGACTGAAAAGGATGGAAAATAATTTTAAACAGTAATACTATCTTTAAGTGGATGTATACAAGTTTCTTAGCTTATTTTGTAGTGAGAATCTCAATGTCCACAATAGAAAGATAAAATGATAGAGCATTCCAAAGGTAGATTCTTTACTTTTGGAATGCTTTTTATTATGAGATTAAATGTAAAAAATAATGGATATAAGGTTTCTATTGTGAAAGGAATAATTTTTAGAATATTTTAAAAATAACTTTACAAAACCAGAAAAAATAGTAGAATATTAATTAATAAGAATTTTCTGATAACTAATTATTAGGAAATTACTCAAATCTAGTTTCGTACATATAATTGGGGAGGGTACAAAAATGAAGAAAAAGATGAAAAAGTTCACGGCGGTTGTAGCGCCAGTTTTAGCGATGAGTATGGCGTTGACAGCGTGTTCTGGATCAGGTGGGGAGAAGAAAACAACTACGACGTCTAATGGTGGTGGGGAAGAGAACAAATCCGAAATTAAATACGCAGCAAAACAAGTATTAAATCGTACAGAGAATCAAGAAATTCCGACGATGGATACTTCTAAATCTACTGATACGTTAGGGTCACAAATTTTAGGGAACACGATGGAAGGATTATATCGTCTTGATAAAGATAATAAGCCAATCCCAGCTGCTGCAGAATCTAGTACGAAAAGCGAGGATGGCAAAAAATATACATTTAAATTACGGAAAGATGCAAAATGGTCGAATGGTGATCCTGTAACAGCGAAAGATTTCGTATTTGCATGGCAGCGCTTACTCGATAAAAATACAGCGTCAGAATACGCATTTATTGCTTACTATATTAAAAACGCAGAAGCAATTAATAAGGGTGAAAAACCGCTAACAGATTTAGGAGCAAAAGCGGTAGATGATTATACACTAGAAGTAGAATTAGAAAAGCCAGTACCATATTTCTTGAATTTACTAGCATTCCCGTCATACTATCCGTTAAATGAAAAATTCGTAAAAGAAAAAGGCGATAAGTACGGTTTAGAAGCAGATACAACTGTGTATAACGGGCCGTTCGTGATGTCTTCATGGAAACATGAACAAGGATGGCAGCTAAAGAAAAATGATAAGTATTGGGATAAGAAGACTGTGAAATTAGAAGAAATTAACTATAGTGTAGTAAAAGAAGTTGCGACGAAAGTAAACTTATATGATACAGGATCAATTGATTTTACATTACTATCAGGAGAATTTGTAGATAAATATAAATCGAACAAAGATGAGTACGGTGAGTATTCAGAAGCAAGTACATTCTTCTTACGTTTAAATCAAAAGCGTAACGGACAAGATACACCGTTAAAGAGCAAAAAGCTTCGTGAAGCAATCGCATTATCGGTTGATAAAAAAGGGCTGGCAAACGTTATTTTAAATAATGGTTCAAAAGCAACGGATCAATTGGTTCCAAAAGGGCTGGCGACAGGACCAGACGGTAAAGATTTCCAAGATACATTTAAAAATGGTCTGAAATATGATCCGAAAAAAGGTGCAGCAGCATGGGAAGCAGCGAAAAAAGAACTTGGAAAAGATCAAGTTACAATTGAATTACTAAGTTATGATGATGGAACTGCGAAAAAGATTGCTGATTATGTAAAAGATCAAATTGAGAAAAATTTAAAAGGTGTAACGATTAATACAAAAATTCAGCCGTTCAAACAAAAACTAAAATTAGAGACTGCACAAGATTATGAAATTTCTTATGCAGGTTGGAGTCCAGACTATGCGGATCCAATGACATTTATTGATATGTTTGAATCGAAGAGCCCATATAACCAAATGAGTTATTCAAATGCAAAATACGACGAAATGGTACAAAAATCAGGGAATGAATTAATGAGTGATGCGAAGAAGCGTTGGGAAACGTTAGGGAAAGCAGAAAAATTATTCCTTGAAGAAGATGCAGGGTTAGTTCCTTTATATCAAACAGGAAGAGCGTATGTAATGAAACCGAATGTAAAAGGAATTGTGAAACATAACATTAGTCCAGAATATAGCTTTAAGTGGGCTTATGTAACGGAAGGGAAATAGGAAAAAAGAGCGTTAAAAAAATATATTATTTATTTTTTTAACGCTCTTTTACTATTCAATTAAATTTAAATAAATAGAGAAGAATAAGAAAAGTGGTACTTACATATAGTAGATGGGGGAGAATTCGTATAGTAGTAATAGATTGTTATTGATTTAAATAAATTAATTATTATGAATGTTCTTTAAAAATACTTTACAAATCGCGAAAAATTAGTAGAATGATAATTAGTAATAATTTTCTGATAATTTAAATTTGAAATCTCTCAAAGTTAGTTTCGTACATATAAATTGGGGAGGGTACAAGAATGAAGAAAAAGATGAAAAAGTTTACGGCGGTTGTAGTGCCAGTTTTAGCGATGAGTATGGCGTTAACAGCGTGTTCTGGATCTTCTGGTGGGGAGAAGAAAACGACAACGACATCTAATAATGGTGGAGAAGAGAAGAAATCTGATATTAAATATGCGGCGAAGCAAGTGTTAAATCGTACAGAAACGAATGAAATCCCTACGATGGACACTTCAAAAAGTACGGATACACTTGGGGCACAAATTTTAGGGAATACAATGGAAGGTTTATATCGCCTTGATAAAGATAATAAGCCAATCCCTGCTGTGGCAGAATCTAGCACAAAAAGCGAGGATGGTAAAAAATATACATTTAAATTACGGAAAGATGCAAAATGGTCGAACGGTGATCCTGTAACAGCGAAAGATTTCGTATTTGCATGGCAACGTCTAGTAGATCCAAAAACAGCTGCTGAGTATGCATTTATTGCTTACTATATTAAAAATGCAGAAACAATTAATCAAGGAAAAGCAGAAGTAGCTACATTAGGTGTAAAAGCGGTAGATGATCATACGCTTGAAGTTGAACTAGAAAGACCAGTACCATATTTCTTGAATTTAATGGCATTTGCGTCATACTATCCATTAAATGAAAAATTCGTAAAAGAAAAAGGAAATAAATTCGGTTTAGAGTCTGATACAACAGTATATAACGGACCTTTTGTTCTTACTGATTGGAAGCATGAGCAAGGTTGGAAATTGAAGAAGAATGAGCAGTATTGGGATAAAAAGACTGTAAAACTAGATGAAATTAACTATAGTGTAGTAAAAGAACCAGCTACTAGAGTGAATTTATATGATACAGGTGCAATTGATTTCGCAATTTTATCAGGAGAATTTGTTGATAAGTATAGAAATAATAAAGAGGAGTTTGGAGCATATTCAGAAACAAGTACGTTTTACTTGCGTCTAAATCAAAAGCGTGGTGGGCAAGATACACCGTTAAAGAGCAAAAAGCTACGTGAAGCAATCGCATTATCCATTGATAAGAAAGCTTTAACGAATGTTATTTTAAATGATGGTTCAAAACCAGTGGATTACTTAGTACCAAAAGGTTTAGCGAGTGGACCAGACGGTAAAGATTTCGCAGAAACGTTCAAGAATGGTTTAAAACAAGACTCCAAAAAGGCAGCGGCAGCCTGGGAAGAAGCGAAAAAAGAGCTTGGAAAAGATCAAGTAACAATTGAATTGTTAAATTATGATACTGGTAATGCAAAAAAAGTTGGGGAGTATGTAAAAGATCAAGTTGAAAAGAATTTAAAAGGCGTGACAGTAAATATTAAACTGCAACCATTTAAGCAAAAACTAAAATTAGAATCAGACCAAGATTATGATTTTTCATATGGTGGCTGGAATCCAGATTATGCGGATCCAATGACGTACCTTGATATGTTTGAAACGAAAAATTCTCAAAACCAGATGAGCTACTCAAATTCAAAATATGATGATATTATTACTAAAGGTAAGACAGAATGGATGGCTGATGCAAAAAAACGTTGGACAGAGCTAGGGAAGGCAGAGAAATTGTTACTTGAGGAAGATGTAGCACTTGTACCTTTATATCAAAGTGCTAAATCATATGTTATGAAACCGAATGTAAAGGGAATTGTGAAACATAATATTAGTCCGGAATATAGTTTCAAATGGGCGTATGTAGAAGAGAAATAAAAAAGAGAAGAGCATTTTCAAGTTGCGGTATAGCACTTGGAAATGCTTTTTTTATGTGCACGATTTATTGATAGGTGAATATATGTATTATAGAAAATTTAAAGGAGAATTCTATGAAACGAAATACTTACATCGATTTCCTAGCTTATTACGGAATAGGAAGTGCTCATCCTGGTGGTTTTACGTTAACGAAACAATTGTTAGCACAATTGCCTTTTAGATATGGAGCAAATGTCCTTGAGATAGGCTGCGGTACGGGGAAAACAGCGGCATATATGACAAAAGAATATGGTTATAAAGTAACGGCGGTTGAAAAGAATGAGATTATGATTCAAAAGGCGAAAGATAGATGGTCGTTTGAAGGAATAGACATTCAATTAATTGAAGGAAATGTAGAGCAATTACCTTGTTTGCATGACTCATTTGAGTTCGTACTCGGAGAATCGATACTCGCTTTTACAGAGAAAGAAAGGGTTATCCCGGAGTGCTATCGTGTACTACAGAAAGACGGTAAACTTGTTGTCATTGAAATGATTATTGATAGGCACATTGAGAAGAGTGAGGAAGGAAAAATTGCCCGACTATACGGGATGAAAGAACTATTAACTGAGAGTGAATGGGTACAATTATTTCAGAAAGCAAATTTTAAAAGAATTACAATTGCTGGCGGTGGTACAATTGCAGAAACAATCTCGGGCTATATAGAAGAGCCAGAATGGAATGTATCCTCGCATATTCCAAATGAATTATATGAGGCATGGGTACAGCATGAAAATGTACGACTTATGTACCAACATATTTTAGGACATCGTATTTTTATATGTGAAAAATAAAGAAAGAGAGTTGACTAAAGCTAGTCAACTCTTTACTATGTTAAATGAAAAATAATGCAGCTAATGTAATTCCGAAGATGAAACCAAATCCGAGTTCAACGCCCCAGCCGCCGCCCCCCCAGCCACCACAACTACCGCAACCACGACCGCCACATCCACAGCCGCTGAATCCACCACCACAACCAAATCCGCAACTATCACATCTGCTAAGGCCCCCACAAAGGTCACAGCCACCGTTTGCATATGCGTCATAGTATCCAAATCCTGTATCAAAAGATGAGCGCTGTTGCACTGGTTCAATCCATACAGAGCTGTTTGTCACATCAATTATTTTGCCTAAATGAATACGACCATCACGATCTTCAATTCGAACGACTTTACCGAAATAACGTTGGCACGTATCGTAACATTTTTGTCTATGCATGTTCTTTCCTCCTTCTCCATTACAGTAATACGATATGTAATGGGGACAAGTGCGGCTTGTACGAATGTCCTATCTATCATAATTGTTAAAGGAAAGGGGAAATATAGGAGAAGGATATATAAGGAGGAAAAGGCAATGAAATCTACAGATCAGTTTCAGATATACGAAGTACCGTGGGAAGAGTTTATTGAAGCTTTGCGAGAGGAAATGAAGAAGCAAGTTGGGGCAGATATTATTGATACAGTAGTTTGCAATTTAGAAGATGGTTTTGAAGTGTATACATATGTGCAGGGGGATTTGGATTTTGAATATAAGGAAGCGCTGGAAAGGAAATATGGGAGTGATGCAAAAACTCCTAATGTGTTAACGATTATGTTACTAGCTAACATTTATAGTACAAGTGAAGAGAATATACGCTTACATGCGGATCATAAAGATAACCCGGTTGTTGAAGTGTATGTAAAGCAATAAATCAAACTTTTTGATATATGTTTTCAATATAAAAAGTAGGAAAAGTCTGTTTTAAGTTTAGAGCTTAAACAGGCTTTTTTACTTATAGTATCGGATAGAAAACGCTAGAAGGAATCATATTCAGTATATATATCTGTTTACATAATAAAGTTATGCTGCGCTAGTTGTCCTAAAATACAAGTCATATATCTTGTATCCTCTCATAAATTTAAACATAGGAATTTGTCTACAAAGGTGGCGAAGCCTCATCATGAAAATTCGAATTTGTGCCACATTCATGTTGTTTCTATTTATATGGTTACATCCTTTTTGGACTTTTGCAAAAGGAGAGGAGGCAAAGGAAAGGGTCGTTTCACTTGTATATGATGATTCGGGCAGCATGAGAAATAACGATCGCTGGAAATATGCCAATTATGCTTTGCAAAGTTTAGTTGCGCTATTAGATGAAAAAGATAAATTCTCTTATGTTCCAATGAGCAAGCCGAATGATCCATTAAACATTTCGTTAACGAAGGATAAGAGACAAACAGAAATTGAGGGAATTGGAGCATGGAAAACGTATTTAAATACTCCGTTTAGTGCAGTAGAGACGGCGATGCAATCTATAAAAAAGGAAGCAGATATAGATGGAAAACGTGAATTTTGGCTTATTGTCTTAACTGACGGGGCATTTAATGATTTAGAGAAAGATAAGGTTGGCGGAAAAGAACAAATTACACAGAAGCTAGCACAGTTTAAGAAAGAAATGGATGCAAAAAAGATATCGTTACATCCAATTTTAATTACGATGGAAGAGGATTTAGGGCAGCAAGAAAAGGCACAACTAAATACGTTTAAAGAAATATGGAAGAAAGAGATAAATGGCGTTACGATGCCATCTAGTGGAGAGGATGGTATTGTAAAAAGCGTCAATCAAGTGGCAGCATTAGTTGCAAATCGTGATCCGTTCTCCTCGGTTGAATCGATTGTAAAAACGAAAGTAGTAGGAAAGAAAGTAGAGATTACAACACCATTCCCGTTAAAGCGTATGACGCTTGTACGGCAATCGCCTTCTTTGTCTAATTATCAGGTCACACAAATTTCTAAACCATTACAATTACAATCTTCTTATTCCATACATGCACCAGGAGAAGCGAAATTATTCGGAAATATAGTTCATATAAGTACGGAAAATCACGAAGTTATTAAACCAGGAACGTATACGATAGAAGTGGATCGAGATATTGAGAAAGAAGGATTACAAGTACTAGTTGAACCGGCGCTTAACTATACTGTTTCTACTTATGACAAAGACGATAGTAGTCAAAAAAATGTGGAGAAAATGTACGAAGGTGTTACTGCTGTTATTGAAGCGAAGCCTACGGAGTTACCAATTCAGTCTTCATATTTTCAGTCAGAAGTAGAAATAGACGGAAAACAGTACCCGATGAAGTGGGACGATAAAAAACATGTATTTTACTACGAAACGAAGATTGATAAAGGGTTAGTGCGCGGGAAAGTTCATATGAACATAAAGGGGTTTTACAGACAGACGAAGGAATTTAAAATTGAAGTAACTGAAAACCCAAAATTATCATTGCAAACTATTACGAAAGATTATGAGGAAAAAGTAACGAATTTAGAGAATAGTAAACCGTTTATTATACAACCACAGTTAGATGGTAAGCCGATGACAGAAGAAGCTGTAAAGAAACTATTAAAATCTACTGGTGTCACATCTAAACAATCAATCAACTATGAAATAAAACAACAGGATAATCAAATTTATATTTATCCTCGCCCTCATTACTCCGACACATTCAATTTTACAGATACCGGCACCGTAGAAGCTACCATCGTAGTGCAAGATTCAAAATTACAAGAAGTAAAGAAAAATATATCACTTCATATTCAAAATGCACCGTTCTATGAAAAATATGCGCTTATTTTTAAGTTTGTTATTCCTATCACTTTATTATTGTTAGTAGTAGGAATAATTGTTTTAGGATGGATTGTTCGTCCAAGATTTCACCGAAAAGCACTATTGTATTACGAATGGGATCAAGAGGTAGCGAAAGATTGGTTATATCAATCTGAGCCAGAATTACTTAAAAATAAATGGTGGAAACACTATTTTGGCATTCCATTCCGAGCAGAAAGAAAGACTGTGCAATCCGTTACGTTTATAGCAAAGAAAGGATCGAAATCAATATTTGTAGCGAAAGAGTCACAAGTAGTAGGAATGATTATTGATGGGATGTTTATAACAGAAGATGAGGTTGGAATGGAACATAAGACGTTATATCCAAATGAACTTTTAGTAATTGATAGAGGGTATGGTAAAGAAATTTACAAATATGAGTGTGAATAGTAGATAGGGAAAAGGAGGGAGTCTTATCTTTCTCCCCTCTTTTCAAACAAGCAAGAATAGGAAGGTGGTTCACATGACGTTACAAGTTCCAACGATATTAATTGGTTTAGGTGGAATCGGTAGTACTGTGACACATCAAATATATGAAAGGCTACCTGAGGAGCGCCGAAAAAAGGTAGCAATGCACGTATTTGATACAGATGTGAATACATTGAGTAAATTTGATCATATTCGAAAGTTTAAGACGCAAACGAGTTCTAGTAAAACGCCAAGAGAGTATATTGCAGGAGATCCAACGATTCCAGAGTGGTTTCCGATGGACCCGACTATACTTGATAAACCACTGACAGAAGGGGCAGGACAGTTACGCGTCATTTCCCGTTTAGCGTTACTTGCTGCGATGAAAGAAGATAAATTGACATCCTTTTGGCAAGAAATCGAGAAGATTTTTCCGGTTACAAGCGATCAAACGGAATATGGAGTGCGTGTCATTATCGTAACATCACTAGCGGGCGGAACAGGTTCAGGGATGTTTCTACAAATTGCATTATATTTACGTGAAATGCTTCGGAAAAAACTGCAGCATCACAACATTTTAATACGTGGTGCGTTTTTAATGCCGGATGTTTTAGTTAAGACGAGAACGGTTAGTGCGAAAGAGTTTGAAACGGTGCAAGCAAACGGCTATGCCTCGTTAAAAGAATTACATGCCATTACACTCGGTTCCACTGGAGAATTATCAAAACGTGGCGGTGTGACGATTGAATTAGAATATCGACCTGATCAAGTAGATGAAGACGGAAGAACGAATCATACGATTAAACAACATCATTTACCATACAATTATTGTTTCCTATACGATTACGAAAATCTACATGGACACCATCTGCACAATTTATCAGATTATATGGAGCAAATGGCAAATACGATTTATTTACAGTTATTTAGTCCGATGTCTGCAAATCATTTTGCACAGGAAGATAATCAAATTCAGCAATTAGCAGAATCAAGTGGGAAAGGACGATATTGCGGGGCAGGAACGGCAAAGATTATTTATCCGTATGAGCACGTGTTAAAATATTGTGCTTTAAAATGGGCTGTGCAAGGTTTAGATGAGTCTTGGCTGCATTTAGATCAACTGTTTCAAGAGAAGAAGCAAAGATATGACCAAGACGTCAAACGCGGGATGCAACGTGAAAAGCCAGAGCGTGGGAAAAGTTATTTAGAAGACTTAGAACATCTTGCTACCCGTCCAGAACAGGCTCATGTTTTTTATAGACAAATGTACAATGAAACGCGTGAAGGAGCAGAAGGCGGTAAGGTCGGTGTTGCGAAATCTAAACTGTTTTTAGAGGCTGTAGAAAGTTATGTACAGCGTACGGTGCAAAAAGATGAGGAATTAAACCGACTGCAGCACGAGTGTAAAATTTCGGCTGCTAAACTGAAAATGATGGAGCAAATGAAAGGTGAAGTAGCAAGGGTGGATCATGCGGTTCGTTTATATGCGTATGCGATTCCAAGCCGCGTACATGAGCATGTAACGACACTATTGTATGACATGATTGAATCAGACCGTTTTGCACCAAGTGGTTCTGAAGGGCAGTCCTATCAATTAAATACATGGTTTTTAAAGAAAACGGATCCTGTTCATCCAGTATCAGCTCGATTTATGTTGTATGAAATTCGAAAGCAGTTAGTCGAGAAAATGAATCGACTACATGAAAATAATGAACAAAAGCGTAATTTAATTCAAAACTACGATAAGAAATTTAATGTGAGTAATATTGATGGAACGGTAACAGCTGTTCGCCGAGTAGAAATCGCGCAGCAACAAGGCTGGTTTGGAAAAATGATTAATAATCAGCAGCGTTTGTTTAAAAAAGAATTTGAAGATATTGTAACGCAGTATGTACACAAATTAAACGAGTATCGCAAAGAAATGTTATTAGAACTCGTTTATCAATCGCTTTATCAAGCAGTTAATAAAATGATTCAATATTGGGAAAGGTTTTTTGATAATTTATACGAAACGCGTGAAAATTTATTGTTTGAAATTCAAAAACGAAGCAAGGAATTTGAAGGGAAAACAAACCCAACGAATGTATACGTATTAGCTGAAGAGAAGTTGCAAGAAAAGATATGGCAAGATATGCAGCAACATTTAAATTTGGGAGTATTACCGAAAGATATATGTGCGGAAATTTATATGAGTTTATACGGGGAATATTGCCGGGATGCAAAAACAGAAGAGATTCAATCGAAAAAAGTAGAAGATTTTTATCGTGAGCACATACTAAGTTATTGCTACGATGAATTACAAATACGCTATCGTGATAAATTAGAGCTGAATATCGTTGAGGCGTTACGAAAAGAGGCGGATTATAAGAAGCGTGATCGTGATGAATACGTCCGTGAAAAAATTGAAGACTTGTTCCATTTAGCAAGTCCATTCGTTCCGAAAGTTTCCCACCATAGGGAATTACAATATTGGGGTATACATCCATCTTTAAAGAAAGAATTGCAAGAGGAATTAATTCAAGAAATGTTTAAAGAAAAAGATACAGTACATGAAGCTTTTTCGCCATTTGAAGTCATTTGTTATCGTGCGCATTATGGTTTATCATTGCAAGACTTTCCTAAGCTTTCCTCAGGGCATATTGCAAATGGATTTATGAATGATAAAGGTGATTATTTTCAGTCATACTATCGCCGTGTGAATAAGTTGAATAGTAAAAAATCTAGTTTAACGCCGCATTTAGATAAATATTGGCACTTGCCAGCTTTCATGCCAGACTTAAATGCAACGCAAACGAAGTTGGATTACGATAAATGTAATCGAGCTCTTCTATACGCGTATATGTATCGTTGGATTAGTTTAGTTGCTGTTGATGGTCAGTTCGTGTATCAATATAATGGCGTTGGACGTAGCTTCTTAATTCAGTCGATGGGAAAAAATATTTCAAGTGAAAGTTACAAATTACACAGAGCATTGCTTCATAATCCGTTTATTTATGAAAACATCTTGTCCAGATTTGAAGAAGAACAAGAAAAAGCTATGATACAGGGCGGACATTTATATACACATCCGTTCGTATTAGGTGCTCAAGATATTAGATGGCTTCGTAAAGAGCATGTCCATAATATTTTAGATATGATTTTAATGTATGACCGTGAAGCGAAATATGATCCAACGTTAGAAGAAACTTCTGATGAATTATTAAGATTATTTCTTGATGAAATTGAGTTATATTTCCAAAACTATTACGGTACAGGTGCCGATATGGTTGCAAAGAAAGAGAAAGAAATGTTTATTAAACAATTGTGGGATCGTTCGTACGCGAAAGGTTATGTTGATCCAAATAGTGCTCCTTATAAAAAGTGGCAAAATTTATTAAGCGTTCATGATGAAGAAGAAACGCCAAAAACGAATGTATAATGAATGAAAAGGGAATCCTTAAAAGTGGCAATACAACTTTAGAAAAGAGGGATTCCGATGCCGTTTTTAGGAAGTGTATATCAAATATTTGGATTGTATCCAGAAATTTATTATGGAATGATTTCAGCCGAACTTGCGGAGCAGCAAAGATTGGAACAGGCGGAAAACGAAGAACCAGAAACAGAAGCGTAACTGTATAGGAAGCTTCAAAATAAAAATGATAACACGCTACTTACTCCTTACACGTATAAGAGCAAGTAGCGTGTTTTTGCTATTTAATAATCCCATTTTCTAAAATTTTAATAGTAGGTGCTACTTTCATGTTAGCTTTTGAAAAGGCACTCGGGCAATCAACTTCATTCCACTCTTTAAATAGGAGAGGGCGAAGAATATCAATGTTAATAACAGTTTTGTCTACAAGTCCTTCCATATATATAATTGCAGCTTCTTTTCCGTTTTTTAACGGAAAAGTACGTGTAATTAATTCTGGAATACCGCTAAAGAGTTTGGACAAGTGCTTTAGATTAAGGGAAAGAGAGGAAGAGATAGATTTATTTAAAAGGTGATCAGCTTGTTCTTGTGCAGAGAAAGATTTTTCACCACGTATCCATTTATTAAAAGACCCCATTTGTTCGCTTACTCCTTGTTATGTTTTATATGGGTTATTATGGATAGTTCCGTGCTGACATATGCGTAGTTTAAATTTTATATTGTATATTTCCATCTTTAACGCTATAATTATAGTGTTAAAGATGGAATCGTGATATGACCTGTTATGAATCTATCGTTTTATTTATGAATAAATGGATTGGTATTTTAGCAAGATGTGCTAATAAACTACTCCACCATGATAATAACGTGCCGAAATGTGGTGCGTATATTTTCGTGGTGGAGTTTTTTTATTCTCAAAAAGGGGGAAAGACCATGAATAACAACATGGTTCATATTACAATTGACGGAAAAAAGTATACAGCGGAGCCTGGTTCAACGATATTGGGTGTTATTAATGAGAACGGGATTGAACATCCGCAAATTTGTTACGTGCCAGAAGTAGATCCTATTCAAACATGTGACACTTGTATTGTAGAGGTTGACGGAAAGTTAGTGCGCTCTTGTTCGGCAGTAGTGACAGAAGGTATGAACATTGAACGTAATTCTGCTCATGCCAAAGAAGCACAAACAGAGGCAATGGATCGGTTACTAGAAAATCATTTATTATACTGTACAGTATGTGACAACAACAATGGGAACTGTAAACTGCATAATACAGCAGAATTAATGGAGATTGAACATCAAAAATATCCTTATGAACCGAAAGTAGATGTAAGTGAAGTTGATATGACGCATCCGTTTTATCGTTATGATCCTAATCAATGTATTGCATGCGGTCAATGTGTTGAGGTGTGTCAAAACTTACAAGTAAATGAAACGTTATCAATAGACTGGGAAGCGGAACGTCCACGAGTTATTTGGGATGAAGGAGTAAATATTAATGATTCTTCATGCGTGAGCTGTGGTCAATGTGTAACCATTTGTCCTTGTAATGCTTTAATGGAGAAAACGATGCTCGGTGAAGCTGGATTTATGACGGGATTAAAACCAGATATTCTTGAACCGATGGTAGATTTAATTAAAGAAGTTGAGCCTGGATATAGCGGCATTTTTGCGGTATCAGAAGTGGAAGCGGCCATGCGTGATACTCGTACGAAGAAAACGAAAACAGTTTGTACATTTTGTGGTGTAGGTTGTTCATTTGAAGTGTGGACGAAAGGGCGTAAAATTCTTAAAGTACAACCTTCTTCTAATGCGCCAGTTAACGCAATTTCTACTTGTGTAAAAGGAAAATTCGGTTGGGATTTCGTAAATTCTAAAGAAAGAATTACAAAACCTTTAATTCGTAAAAATGGAACGTTTGTTGAATCTACATGGGAAGAAGCACTAAATGTAGTTGCAAGTAAATTAGGATCTATTAAAGAAGAATACGGTAAAGATGCTGTCGGCTTTATTTCTTCATCTAAAATTACGAATGAAGACAATTATGTAATTCAGAAATTAGCTCGACAAGTATTTGAAACGAATAATATTGATAACTGCTCACGTTATTGTCAATCGCCAGCGACAGACGGATTATTCCGTACAATTGGTATGGGCGGAGATGCTGGAACGATTAAAGATATCGCAAAATCCGGTCTTGTTATTATTGTAGGTTGTAATCCGACAGAAGGTCATCCTGTTTTAGCTACACGTATTAAACGTGCGCATAAATTACACGGACAAAAATTAATTGTGGCTGATCTTCGTAAAACAGAAATGGCAGAGCGTTCAGACGTCTTTATTAGTCCAAAACAAGGAACAGATCAAGTATGGTTAATGGCTGTTACGAAATATATGATTGACCAAGGCTGGCACGATCAACGATTTATTGATGAGAATGTAAACTTCTTTGAAGATTTCAAAGAGAGTCTGAAAGAATATACACTTGAATATGCAGAAGAAATGACTGGTATTTCAAAAGAAACACTTATTCAAATGGCTGAAATGATTCGTGATGCAGATGGTACATGTATCCTTTGGGGTATGGGAGTAACGCAAAATACAGGTGGATCGGATACTTCCGCTGCGATTTCAAACTTACTGCTTGCAACAGGTAATTATCGTCGTCCAGGTGCTGGTGCATATCCACTTCGAGGTCATAATAACGTACAAGGTGCTTGTGATATGGGTACATTACCAGGATGGCTTCCTGGATATCAGCACGTTACTAACGATATGGAACGTGCGAAATTTGAAATGGCTTACGGAGTGAAAATTAATAGTAAACCAGGTCTTAATAATATTGAAATGCTGCACGCAATTGATGAAGGGAAAATGAAAGCCATGTATCTTGTCGGAGAGGATATGGCTCTTGTAGACTCTAATGCGAACCACGTACATGAAGTGTTATCAAGCCTTGATTTCTTCGTTGTACAAGACGTTTTCTTATCTAAAACTGCTCAATATGCAGATGTTGTATTACCGGCAGCACCGTCTCTTGAGAAAGAAGGTACTTTCACAAATACAGAGCGTCGTGTACAAAGATTGTATCAAGTTCTTCCTACGCTTGGAGATGCGAAGCCAGATTGGTGGATTGTGCAGGAGATTGCGAATAAATTAGGTGCAAACTGGAATTATAGCCATCCAAGTGAAATTTTTGCTGAAATGGCAAGTTTATCACCACTATTCTCACAAGCAAACTATGAAGTACTTGAAGGGTGGAATAGTTTCCATTGGGGAAGCTTTGATGGAACGAATACACCACTTCTGTTCCAAGATGGATTTAACTTCCCAGATAAAAGAGCTCGTTTTGCGATTGCTGACTGGGTACGTCCAGCTGAATTCCCAGCGGAGTTCGATCTTCACATTAATAACGGTCGTATGCTTGAGCATTTCCATGAAGGGAATATGACAAATAAATCAACAGGTATTCAAACGAAAGTACCTGGTGTGTTTGTAGAAGTTTCTCCAGCACTTGCAAAAGAACGTGGAGTGAAAACAGGTTCATTAGTTCGTCTTGTTTCTCCTTTTGGAGCATTAAAATTACGTGCACTTGTAACAGACCGTGTAAAAGCGAATGAGTTATATTTACCGATGAACTCTACAGATAATGAAACAGCAATTAATTTCTTAACAGGTCCTGCTGTGGACGTACGTACGAACACACCTGCTTATAAACAGACGAAAGTGCGTATGGAAGTGCTAGAAGTTGATGGCGCAAATCCGATGCCAAAAGCGAACCCGCGTAACAAAAAACGTCATCCTCAAGCTGGTATTGAGGTAAATCGTAAGTGGGCACGTCCAGGGTATGTGCATTTAACGGATAAGTAGGAGGAGAAAAATATGGCTGCACCTATAAAAGTGATTCAAAAACAAGAATTAACGGAGGAAGAAATAAAACAGCAAAAATTAGATGATTTAAAAGAGCTTCTAGCTAATAATGAAGAAGCTTTAAATCAAATGTTTAATATTGTTGGGGAATTAAATGACATCGGAATGCTAGAAGCTGCAAATTCTATGCTAAAGGCGAAAGAACCGATCGCAAAGATTGTTCTTGGCCAAGTGACTCGTGAGCCTGTTACGAATTTAATTAATAATATGATGGGTGCTGCGGGTGCTTTAACAGAACTTGATCCGGGGCTTACGAAAAAGCTTATAGGTAGCTTATTAGTAGGACTAGAAGAAGGTAATGAACATCTAGAGAGTAACAAAAAAGTAGGGGTATTCGATCTTATGAAAGTATTGAAAGACCCAGACATTAACCGTGCTATCGGGTTTGGACTTCATTTCTTAAAAGGTATGGGGAAAGGGTTAAAAGACGAATAAACTTCATGAAGTGAACCTTTTCGCCCAAATGTTTGTACGAAATAGTTTGGGCGGAAGGATCATTTTGGTAAAATATATAATAAAGTAAAATGAGGCTTTTGGGAGGTATAATTGTATGTCAAAAAAAGTACATGAATTTAATGATATGATACGAAAACTTCGAAAAGAACTTTTCGGAAAAGGGCCAGAAAGAATTCATACTGTATTTGCTGAAAATATGGCGATTGCAACCCTTTATGGAAACTTAACACCTACTGAAAAATTCATTTCAAGTACGATGGACGGTGCGGAAATGGTTCATATGGCTAGAACGAAAATGATTCAAGAAGTGTATGCTGCGAATTCCCGTGAACACTTGGAGGAACTTGTTGGAGCGAAATTAGTGAATTTATTTTCAGATATGAAAGTAGAAGAGGATATTGCAGTTTCGGTATTTGTTTTTGATAAAAATATAACGTGAGAGAAGGATACTGATCGTGAAACCGATACAGGTAGAAAGAGAAATCTTCCGTTATGAACAAGGGGCGTTTAAACATATAGAGGACAGCATTGTAACAGAGTTTCCAGTCACGATCAAAATGAACGGACAGGAGTTTGTTACAATGGTTAGTACTCCAGAATATATAGAAGACATGGTAATCGGGTTCTTGGCATCTGAAGGGATTATTCGGAAGTATGAAGATATTGATGACATATGGGTACAGGAAAAAGAAGGATTTGTACATGTAACAACGACAAAAGTAAATCCGTATTATGAACAAATGCAAAATAAACGATATATTACTTCCTGTTGTGGTATGAGTAGACAAGGGTTTGTTTTTGCAAATGATGCACTAAGCGCTAAAAAAATGAATGGTGTCCATGTACAGGTTGCTGCAGAAGACTGCTTTCGATTAATGAAAGAAATGCAGCAATCTGCGGAGACGTTTCAACATACAGGCGGCGTTCATAATGCATCTTTGTGCGATGTGAATGGCATTATTTTAAGCCGAATGGATATCGGTAGGCATAATGCATTAGATAAAATTTACGGTTATTGTTTAAAAAATAATATTTCTATAAAAGGTAAAATTATTGTTTTTAGTGGTCGTATTTCTTCGGAAATATTATTGAAAGTTGCAAAGATCGGTTGTGAAATTATATTGTCAAAATCAGCTCCAACCGAGTTGGCTTTGCAGCTAGCAGAAGAATTAGGTATTACTACGATAGGGTTTATTCGGAATCAATCCTTAAATGTATATACGCATCCAGAGCGTGTTATAAATATAAAATAAGTAAAAGCGAGGCAATAAATATGAAATCTGTCACATTAGACAAACTACAACGCCCTTTAAAGGATTTACGTATTTCTGTTACTGATCGCTGTAATTTTCGCTGTCGCTATTGTATGCCAGAAGAAATATTTGGTCCGGATTATTCGTTTTTGTCTAATGATAAAATTTTATCTTTTGATGAGATTGAAAGGATAACACGTATTTTTGTTTCTTTAGGTGTAAGAAAGTTACGAATTACGGGCGGAGAACCGTTACTTCGAAGAGGTCTTCCGCAGCTTATTGAGCGCCTTAATAAAATAGATGGTGTGGAGGATATCGGTTTAACAACCAATGGATCACTACTGAAAAAGTTTGCTCCTGATTTATATAAGGCGGGTTTATCACGTGTGACAGTTAGTTTAGATTCCTTAGAAGAAGAGCGATTTTTCTATTTGAATGGTAATAGAAGCAAAGTGCAAAGGGTTCTGGAAGGAATACAGGCTGCAGCTGAAGTTGGTATGAAAATTAAAATAAACATGGTCGTTCAAAAAGGAAAAAATGAACAAGATATTTTGCAGATGGCGCAATACTTTAAGGAAAATAAACATATTCTTCGTTTTATTGAGTATATGGACGTTGGGAATTATAATGGTTGGGAATTAAAAGAGGTCGTCTCGAAACAAGAGATAGTAGATGCCATTCATCAAGTTATGCCATTAGAACGGATAGAAGCAAATTATGCAGGTGAAGTTGCGACTCGCTATCGTTATATTGGAAGTGATGAAGAGATAGGTATTATTTCATCAGTAACAGATTCCTTCTGTTCATCATGTACGAGAGCACGTATTTCTGCAGAAGGAAAATTATATACTTGTTTGTTCGCTTCTAAAGGAAATGACTTGAGAGAACTACTTCGATCTGGATACACTGATGAGGAAATAACATATATCGTACGCGATATATGGAACAATCGAGAAGATCGTTATTCAGATGAACGCTTAAATAATAAAAGTAAAAAAAGAACACCTAAAATTGAAATGTCACATATTGGTGGTTGATATATAAAAGTGACGCTATGAGGAAGTATATACAAAATGGAAAGTATGCAACGTTTGTAGATTTTCTATTTTATAGTAAAAGTGATGATTGATATCTTTGTAAAAGATGTGCAGAGATATTAAGCAGCATTCAAAAACCTTTATTTTGAGGAGGTTTTTTGAAGCTGCTTTTTTATTTGGAGAAAATGGAGGAATTAGTAATGGCATTTCATAAACCGGAACAAATTGCTGAACTCGTAATTGAGGCCGGTGTTCAAAAAGTAAGTCAGACGTTGCCAGCAATGCTTATTCTCGGTTTTTTAGGAGGAGCGTTTATTTCGCTCGGTTTTTTGCTTAACATTCGCGTTTTAGGTAATTTACCAGAGCGTTGGGGTAGTTTAGTCAATGTATTAGGAGGAGCAGTTTTTCCTGTTGGACTAATGCTCGTCGTATTAGCGGGAGGAGAATTAATTACTGGAAATATGATGTCACTTTCTATGGCGCTATATGCAAAGAAAATTACATTGGTAAGTGTACTAAATAATTGGGTTTGGATTACTTTCATGAATTTCGTGGGAGCTATTTTTGTTGCGTATTGTTTCGGTCATCTTGGCGGATTAACAGAGGGAGATTATTTAAATAAAACGGTAGCGATAGCGGAAGGGAAATTACATGAATCATTTGGGAGAACTTTAATTTTAGCGATTGGATGTAATTGGCTCGTTTGTCTTGCGCTTTGGCTCGCTTATGGGACGAGTGATTTGGTCGGAAAGATAATCGGAATTTGGATCCCGATTATGGCATTTGTAGTAATTGGATTTCAGCAAGTGGTAGCAAATATGTTTGTCATCTCGGCAGTTATTTTTGCAGGTCATCTGACGTGGATGGATCTTGCTAGAAATTTTGTTCCTGTCTTTATCGGAAATGTAATTGGAGGAGCTGGATTTGTTGGATTTGCTTACTTTGCTTGTTATCAAAAACAACATTCTAATATGAAATAGAGTTCTTGAGAGGAAGGGTATGTAATGGCTGAGCGGTATTCACGACAACAGTTGTTCAAACCGATTGGGAGTAGAGGGCAAGAAAAAATTCGAAATAAACATGTGTTAATTGTAGGAGTAGGCGCATTAGGAAGTGCAAGTGCCGAAAGTTTCGTACGTGCAGGGATTGGCAAGTTGACGATTATTGATCGTGACTACGTTGAATGGAGTAATTTACAAAGGCAACAATTGTACTCTGAACAAGATGCGAGAGAGAAAATACCGAAAGCAATTGCTGCTAAAAATCGGCTAGAACAAATTAATTCAGAAGTACAAATACATGCTTTCGTAATGGATGCAGTTGCAGAAAATATGGAGGACCTATTAAAAAATGTAGATGTAATAATTGATGCAACAGATAATTTTGATATTCGATTTATAATAAATGACTTATCACAAAAACATAATATCCCGTGGGTATATGGTTCTTGCGTTGGATCGTACGGTATGAGTTATACGGTTATTCCGCAAGAGACACCGTGTTTACATTGTGTGCTGAAGAACGTTCCTGTTACAGGTGTGACATGTGATACAGCTGGAATTATTAGCCCGACTGTTCAAGTTGTCGCAGCATATCAAGTGGCGGAAGCATTCAAAATTTTAGTAGGAGATTTCTCAGCAATTAGAAAAACATTTTTCATGTTTGATATATGGAGTAATCAAAACCATTTTATAAAACTAGGGAAAATCAAAACAGACGATTGCCCTTCGTGCGGTTCGCATCGAACTTATCCTTATTTATCATTCGAAAACCAAACGAAGGTAGCTGCTTTATGCGGAAGAAATACAGTGCAAATTAGGCCGGTAGAAAATAGGAAGTACGATTTTGACGATATAGAAAAAGTATTAAACAAACTAGGGAAAGTAGATCGGAATCGGTATTTACTATCTTGCCAACTAAATGATTACCGCGTCGTTATTTTTCGAGATGGTCGTGTTTTCATTCATGGTACAAATGATATTTCGAAAGCGAAACAATTATATTATCGCGTATTCGGTTAATAGAAAGGGTTGTCAATAATGGAAAGAAGAGTGCCAATTACGGTTGAAGAAGCTGTTCGTAAAGTAATGGGATTTGCTAATGAGGGATTAAAGGAGTTACTACCTATTGAATTAGCTTACGGACGTATATTAGCGGAGGATTTAATAGCTGACCATGATGTACCTTCATTCAATCGTTCACCGTATGACGGATTTGCTATTAGAGCAGAAGATACGAATTTAGCGGGTTATGAAACGCCAATTGTGTTTGAAGTAGTTGGTGAAATTGGTGCGGGATCAATATTCCACGAGAAAGTAGGTCCGTTTCAAGCGGTTCGAATTATGACGGGAGCACAAATTCCGAATGGGTGTGATGCGGTTGTTATGTTAGAGCTGACTCGTCAATATGAGGAAGCTGGCAACAATTATATGGAAGTGAAGCGATCATTCAAAATGGGCGACAATATTTCTTTTCAAGGTGAAGATGCTCATAAAGGAACGGTTCTTGCAAAAAAAGGATCATACATTCATCCAGGGATTTCAGCTCTTCTTGCTACGTTCGGATATAGTGAGGTACCAGTGGCGAGAAAGCCTGTAATTGGATTGTTAGCGACTGGTAGTGAATTACTGGATGTAAATGATTCATTGCAGCCAGGGAAAATCCGAAATAGTAATACGTATATGATATTGTCTCAAATTCGAAGAGCGGGCGGAAGAGTAAAATATTTTGGGAAGTTTAGCGATGAGTTTCATACATGCTTCACAGCTGTAAAAGAAGCGTGTGGATATGCTCATTACAACAGGTGGTGTATCAGTAGGGGATTACGATTATTTACCAGCTATTTACGAAAAGTTAGGTGCATCGGTTCTTTTCAATAAAGTTGCAATGCGGCCAGGTAGTGTTACGACTGTAGCACAATTAAATGGCAAGTTATTATTTGGTTTATCAGGAAATCCATCTGCTTGTTACGTAGGATTTGAATTATTTGTAAGACCGTGTATTCGGACGTATATGTTTAGTGAAAAAGCACATATAAAAAGAGAAAAAGCGTTATTAGGAGAAGATTTTCTAAAACCAAACCCATTTACCAGATTTGTGCGAGCAAAACTGACATATAACGAAGGGCAATTAATCGCTTATCCGTCAGGGTTTGATAAATCTAGCTCGGTTTCTTCTCTAGCAGAGACAAATATATTTATTGTACTTCCAGGTGGTACGAGAGGTTATAAAAAAGATATGTTCGTAGATGTTCTTTTGCTGGAAGATAAAGAAGGTAGTGAATGGCCTTGGGCATTTTATAAAGTGAGAGGTGTTTCTAATGGGACAAGCGCTATTTGAGATTGTAGATATACCGATTGTAGTTGAAGAAGTAACGAATAAAGTCGCAAGAAGAGAAGCAGGTGCAATTACAACATTTATTGGTACGGTGAGAGAATTAACAAAAGGAAAACGAACGTTACATTTAGAGTATGAAGCATATAAACCGATGGCAGTAAAACAACTTACAAAAATTGGTGAAGAAATTAACGGGAAATGGCCGGACGCAAAAGTAGCAATTAAGCACCGTGTAGGGCGGCTAGAAATCATGGATATTGCGGTCGTTATTGCAGTTTCAGCACCGCATCGTAAAGTAGCGTATGAAGCGAATGAATACGCGATTGAACGTATAAAACAAATCGTCCCAATTTGGAAAAAAGAATTTTGGGAAGATGGGACGATGTGGATTGGAGATCAACTTGAAAATACGGCATATCCAGAAGGAAAACCGAAGAAGGAAGAATGAGAAGATGATTACAATTTTATTGTTCGCAAATTTGCGTGAGGAAATCGGATCGGATCAATTAATAATTTCAGAAAAACAAGAAATGACAGTGCAGCAATTAAAAGAATGGCTCAAAGCAAGCTATTGCTTACAATCGCTTGATAGAGTGATGGTGGCTGTTAATGAAGAATTTGTAACGGATGAAGAGATGATAAAAGCTGGAGATATAGTCGCATTAATCCCGCCCGTTAGTGGGGGATAATAAGCTTTTTCGCCAAGAAGATGTTGTATATAAATTCGAATACGAGAAGGGATGAGTTCTATGATTACTCAAGAACAAATAATGAACGCATTAAAACATGTAGAGGATCCGGAGTTACACAAAAGTATTGTAGAATTAAATATGGTTAGAAATATACAAATGAATGGAACAGAGGTTAAACTTGAAGTAGTGCTAACGATTCAAGGCTGTCCATTAAAGGCAAAAATTCAACAAGATGTGGAAGAGTCTCTTCAGGCAATTGGTGCATCTAAAGTAGATTTGACATTTGGTTCTATGACACAAGAAGAACGAGCTGCGCTAACAGATAAGTTAAAGAAAAATAGTAGAACAGAAACTGGAATGCCGAGCATGCTTCGCCTTGATTCAGGGGTACGATTTATTACTGTAACGAGCGGTAAAGGTGGAGTTGGAAAATCAACGGTGACAATTAACCTTGCCACTGCTTTAGCTCGTATGGGCAAAAAAGTGGGGATATTAGATGCAGATATATATGGTTTTAGCATTCCAGCTATGATGGAAACGAATCAAAAACCGACGATGATTGATCAAACAGCAATTCCAGTTGTTAGTCACGGTGTTAAAATTATGTCGATGGGATTTTTTACGGAAGGAAATAACCCAGTTATGTGGCGCGGACCGATGTTAAATAAATGGATTCAAAATTTCCTTGCGAATACGCACTGGGGAGAATTAGATTATTTACTTCTTGATTTACCACCTGGCACAGGAGATGTAGCTATTGATGTTGCAGCAATGATCCCGCAGGCGCAAGAAATTATCGTTACAACACCACACAACGTAGCTTCATTCGTAGCATCTAGAGTAGGTGTTATGGCAAAACATACGAAACACGAGATTTTAGGGATTGTAGAAAATATGGCTTATTATGAAGAACAAGATGGATCAAAAAATTATCTCTTCGGAAAAGGTGGCGGCGAAATGCTTGCAGAACAATTGCAAACAGAAGTGATTGCACAAATACCTTTTGCAAAACGAGAAGAAAATAACGGTTCATCTGTATATGATGAAGACTCTCTTGTAGGAGAAGTGTTTACATCGTTAGCGGAGGATATTATTTATAAAGGATAGAGGGGGAAGTTTAGTATGGCGTGTAATATCGATCATTCTATGGAAGATGTAATGAAGAAGCTTGAAAGTCAGAAGAGTTTTTTGCCTAAAGAGATTTTTACAGGATTGAAGGGATTTTTGCGAGGGAATCATTCACAGGGAATATTAAATGATGTCTTTCATCTTCTAAAGAAGTATGACTTAGTTAGTGAAGAAGAACGAGAGATGAGAAATACTCAATTATTGCTGATTATAAAATAAATACGCTTTGGCTTTTGTTTTTTTGCAGAAGGGGTGAATGTAATGGATATGAAAAAGATGATTGAAACGATAGAAGCAATTAAAATGACTGACGAAGAATTATCGATTTCTACTTTACATCAAAAGCTTGTGAAGTTGTATAGTCAAAAAGATAGTGCGGAGTATACGGAGATATTAAAATATATTTTATCATTATCCGTGCAGCTGAACCTACATTTCGTATTGAAATATTTTGGTGTGCGCTCGGTTGTTGCTGCAGATGAACGTATGCAATTTCAAGAGATATTTAAATGTTTAGCTAAGAAAGATGATAATGGGGAATGGTTTCTAAATTTCGTTTCTTTATATGTAGGACTAATTGTAGTTCTTCATTTTGATGAAAAAGAGATTGAGAGAAGTTTTTTCGATGATATGGTAGTGGATGAAGGGAATGCAATATAAGATTCTGCTTATAACATCTTTCTATTTAATTGCTTTAACTGCGATTTTAGTTCGTTATTTAAATATAAAGGTAACTAATTAATAAAAAAAAGTGTTCTTCAGTTGTTTCCATCGTTTTTTCATGTTACCATTAAGCGAATTTTTCATAGGGAGAGAAAGCGATGAAATGGATTTATTTTATTATTATTAACGTTATAGCTTTTAGCCTTATGGGGCTTGATAAACGAAAAGCGAAGAAGAAACAGTGGAGAACGCCAGAAAGTACGTTGTTTTTATCAGCGGCAGCTGGAGGCGCAGTTGGTGCTTGGATCGGTATGTATATGTTTCACCATAAAACACATAAAAAGAAATTTGTTTTCGGTATACCATTACTTGTCGTTATAACAGTATGTTTACTTTTTGTTGTATGAGAAATGTCGAAAGAATTGCAGATTGATTATTGGTAAAGTGAGCATGCGGGACCGTATAATGGAGAAAAATGAGAAGAGGAGAAAAGGGAAGATGGGGAGTCAATCAGCACAGCAAAAAAAAGGGATTATATATGCAGCTGGTGCTTATACGATGTGGGGAATCCTACCAATCTATTGGAAATGGGTTGAGGAAGTTCCAGCAGATGAAATATTAGCACACCGCATCGTTTGGGCGTTTGTTTTTATGTTACTTGTGTTAGGTGTTACGAAGAGGTTTCGTCAGTTTATTGGGGAGTTCGTGAACCTTTTTAAACGACCTAAATTATTAATGTCATTAACAATAGCTTCAGTCTTGATTAGCGGAAACTGGTTTGTCTACATATGGGCCGTTAATCATAATCATGTCATTGAAGCAAGTCTTGGATATTATATTAATCCGCTTATTAGTATTTTACTTGGTACAGTCGTTTTAAAGGAAAAGTTAAACTTTTGGCAATATGTTGCAGTTGGTTTAGCTGGAATAGGGGTTATCATTTTAACAGTCCGTTTCGGATCTATTCCGTGGGTTTCTTTATCACTTGCCTTTTCGTTTGGATTATACGGATTAACGAAAAAATTGTTAAACTATGATGCGACAATTGGTCTTACGATGGAAACAATGTTAGTGACGCCGTTTGCAATTATTTATCTCGTTATGACAGGAGCGCATGGATTCGGTTCATTTGGATCTATTTCCATGTCATCGACGTTACTATTAATAGGAGCAGGCATTGTTACAGCTTTACCACTTTTTTATTTTGCAAAAGGAGCACAACTTATTCCGCTGTATATGGTAGGATTTTTACAATATATTGCACCAACGATTAGTTTGATTTTAGGTGTATTCGTATTTGGTGAACATTTCACATCTACTCATATGATGGCATTTTTCTGTATATGGGTTGCATTATTTGTGTTTTCAATAGCGAAAACAAAGTTTTTAGTGCAGAAGCAACCGAAATTTATAAAAAATAAATCAGCAAAAGTATCATAATGCGTAGTATTTTCTACGCATTTTTCTTTATACTGATACTATATAGATTTCCATTATAGTCAGTAGGGAGCTGAGAACGTGGAAACAATTTTACATAATGATCCGCTTATGGCCGCTGTAATTTCATGGTTTCTAGCACAATTTACGAAAGTAGTATTTAAATTATTCAAAACGGGTGAATTTGATTTTGCAAAGTTTTTCGCTTCAGGTGGGATGCCGAGTTCTCATGCTTCAACTGTTACAGCACTTGCGACAGGTGTTGGCGTTGTGGAAGGTGTGGAAAGTACCTTATTTGCTATTGCTGCTATCTTTGCAATAATTGTTATGTATGATGCTTCAGGAGTAAGACTTGCAGTTAGTAAACAAGCGAAAATATTGAATGAGTTCTTTCACGGTAGACAAACAGAATATAAGAAGTTAAATGAACTTGTCGGGCATACACCGTATGAAGTAGTAGTCGGTGCTTTAGTAGGGATTATTGTCGGAGTGGGATATTGCTTATGAGCAGAACATTTTATATGTTCTGTTTTTCTTTGTTTTCATACATATTTAGCTACCTTTTTGAATATCGTTATACGGATTTCGAAAGGGTGGGTGAGTAACTTGTTATTATATGAAAAAGTGCATGAAGAAATAGCGAGAAGAACAACTGCACTTCAAACGATGCAACGGCAAGATGGAACGTGGCAGTTTTGTTTTGAAGGAGCACCATTAACAGATTGCCATATGATTTTTTTATTAAAATTATTAGGTAGAGATAAAGAGATAGAACCGTTTGTAAAAAGATTAGCATCACTTCAAACAAATGAAGGAACATGGAAATTGTATGAAGATGAAGTGGGTGGCAATTTATCTGCTACAATTCAATCTTATGCTGCCTTGCTTGCATCGAAAAAATATACAAAAGAAGATGCGAATATGAAACGAGCGGAAATGTTTATAAATGAGCGTGGCGGGGTAGCGCGTGCTCATTTTATGACGAAGTTTTTATTAGCGATTCATGGAGAATATGAATATCCTTCACTCTTTCATTTACCAACACCAATCATGTTTCTGCAAAAAGATTCTCCCCTCAGTATATTTGAATTGAGTAGCTCAGCACGTATTCATTTAATTCCGATGATGGTTTGTTTAAATAAAAGATTTCGAGTAGGAAAAAAGTTACTGCCAAATTTAAATCATATCGCAGGCGGGGGCGGGAAATGGTTTCGGGAGGAGCGGTCTCCGTTGTTTCAAACGTTATTAAGTGATGTAAAACAAATCATATCGTATCCCCTTTCTTTACACCATAAAGGATATGAGGAAGTCGAACGTTTTATGAAAGAGCGTATTGATGAAAATGGAACGTTATATAGTTACGCAACTGCCTCATTTTATATGATTTATGCTTTACTCGCGTTAGGACATTCTCTTCAATCATCGATGATTCAAAAAGCTATAGCAGGGATAACATCTTATATATGGAAGATGGAAAAAGGGAATCATTTGCAAAACTCTCCTTCAACTGTATGGGATACGGCTTTACTCAGCTATACGTTACAAGAGGCCCACGCTTCGAAAGATAATAAGGTGATTCAACATGCAGCAGCGTATGTATTAAAAAAACAGCATACAAAAAAAGCTGATTGGAGCGTACATGCTCCGGCGCTGACTCCAGGCGGTTGGGGTTTTTCGGATGTGAATACGACAATTCCAGATGTCGATGATACAACAGCTGTGCTAAGAGCGTTGGCAAGAAGTAGAGGGAACGAAAATGTAGATAATGCTTGGAAGAAAGGGGTCAATTGGGTTAAAGGATTACAAAATAATGATGGTGGCTGGGGAGCATTTGAAAAAGGTGTGACGAGCAATTTATTAGCAAATTTACCAATCGAAAATGCAAGCGATATGATCACAGATCCCTCTACACCAGATATTACAGGAAGAGTGTTAGAGCTTTTCGGGACATACGCGCAAAATGAATTGCCTGAGAAACAAAAACAAAGTGCGATAAATTGGTTAATGAATGTGCAAGAGGAAAATGGATCATGGTATGGGAAATGGGGGATTTGTTATATATACGGTACGTGGGCTGTTATGACTGGTTTACGGTCACTCGGAATTCCATCTAGCAATCCATCAATGAAAAGAGCAGCTTTATGGTTGGAACATATACAGCATGAAGATGGTGGGTGGGGGGAATCGTGCCAAAGTAGCGTGGAAAAAAGGTTCATTACTTTACCATTTAGTACACCATCCCAAACAGCATGGGCGTTAGATGCTCTCATTTCTTACCATGATGAAGAAACACCAGCTATTCGAAAAGGTATTTCATATTTGCTTGCGAATCCTTATGTAAATGAAAAATATCCTACCGGAACAGGTTTACCAGGTGGGTTTTATATTCATTATCATAGCTATGCATATATATATCCGTTACTTACTTTGGCACATTATATAAAAAAATATAGAAAATAAACCGAGAGGATATCTCTCGGTTTATTTTGTTGGGTAGTAGGTCCCTGTTGAAAAGAATAAGGTTGTGCGTTCCTTATTTTTCTGTTGACTGGCGTTTTTGACGTGCATCAGCGGCATTTGCACGTGCGTTTGCTTCTAAGTCATTGTGGTCAGCGAGTTCACGAGAGAACTCAACATCAATGCCATCAGCAGCTTTGTTTTGCTTGAAATTTTTTTTGTTCATTCGACACAATCTCCTTGTGTTTTATGCGACGTTGCAAAGTTAGTTTGACACAAATAGACTTTTTTATACAAAGAGGAATTGGGAAGCAAAGAGCCGAAATATACAGTATAAGTAATAGAAATGGGGGATAGGGATGGAGTTTTTAAATGGGAAAACAGCTGTAGTAACAGGAGCTGCACAGGGAATTGGAAAAGAGATTGCAAGGGTTTATGCAAAACTAGGGGCTAAAGTATTAATTAGCGATGTAAATGAAGAGAAGCTACAAAAAACGACACGTGAATTATCAGATGAAGGATATGAAGTGAAGCAGTATCGTTGTGATGTGAGTAATCAAAATGATGCGAAGTCCTTAATTGAATACGCTGTCCAAACATTTGGTACACTGCACATTTTAGTAAATAATGCAGGAATAACGCGAGATGCTATGTTACATAAAATGGAGAAACCAGAATGGGAACAAGTACTGCAAGTAAATTTAACAGGTGTTTTTTATTGTATGCAGCCAGCGCTTCTTTACATGAGACAACAAGGGTATGGACGCATTATTAATATATCTTCAATTAGTAGAGAAGGAAACATAGGTCAAGCGAATTATGCTGCTACAAAGGCAGGAGTTGTAGGTTTAACGAAAACAGCGGCGAAAGAAGTTGGAAGCTTCGGCATTACGTGCAATGCGATTTGTCCAGGGTTTATGGATACAGATATGACAAAAACGATACCAGATAAAGTGAAAGAAAAGATGGTTGGCGCGATTCCAGTTGGTAGAATTGGAACGCCAGAAGATATTGCGAACGCAGCTGCCTTTTTAGCGTCAGAATACGCATCCTATATTACAGGAGAAGTATTGAATGTGAGCGGAGGGCTACAAGTTTAAAGGAATACATAATGAAAAGAACCTGACCGGATAGGCCAGGTTCTTTTTTCATTAATTTAAGTTGAGCCAAACGCTCTTCACTTCTGTATAGTTATTTAATGCGTAAGATCCCATTTCACGGCCAAGACCAGATTGTTTAAATCCTCCGAATGGAGATGCTGCATCAAAGACGTTATAACAGTTTACCCATACAGTACCAGCACGTACTTTACTTGCAACATAGTGTGCTGTTTTAACATTTTCTGTCCACACACCAGCCGCTAAGCCGAATTGTGATTTATTTGCACGTTCAATTACTTCATCAATATCGTTAAAAGGTATTGCAGAAATAACTGGACCGAAAATTTCTTCTTTTGCGATCGTCATTTCGTCATTTACGTCAGCGAATACTGTAGGAGAAACGAAGTAGCCTTGATCGAATGGATTGCCTCCTCCGCAAAGTACTTCAGCGCCTTCTTCAATCCCTTTTTCAATGTAGCCCATTACACGTTTTTGTTGTTCTTCGGAAACGAGAGGACCGATTGTTGTTTCAGGGTTAAGACCGACACCTTGATTTAGTTTTTTAGAATAGAGGACGAGATCAGCCATGACATTATCATACATTTTCTTCGGAACAAATAAGCGTGATCCAGCAGAGCATACTTGTCCTTGGTTAAACATAACACCAGAAAGTGCACCAGGAATCGCGCGAGATAAATCAGCATCTGGCAAGATGATATTTGGTGATTTACCGCCTAACTCAAGTGTAACGCGTTTTAATGATTCAGATGCTTGTCGCATAATTTGTTTACCGACTGGAGTAGAACCAGTAAATGCAATTTTATCAACGAGTGGATGATTAACGAGAGCTTGTCCAGCTGATTCACCGAATCCAGGAACGATATTAATAACACCTTTCGGGAATCCAGCTTCTTCAATTAATTCAGCTAAGTATAGAGCAGATAGTGGAGTTTGCTCTGCAGGTTTTAAAACGATTGTACATCCTGTAGCAAGCGCTGCTCCCATTTTCCACATTGCCATAAGAAGTGGGAAGTTCCAAGGAATAATTTGACCGACGACACCAACAGCCTCATGGCGTGTATAGTTAAAGTAATTACCAGAAACAGGAATTGTTTGACCAACGATTTTCGTAGCCCAGCCAGCATAATAGCGCATATGTTCAATTGCAAGTGGTATGTCTGCTGCCATTGTTTCACGGATTGGCTTTCCGTTATCTAATGTTTCGAGCTGTGCAAGCTCTTCTTTATGTTCTTCCATTAAATCAGCTAACTTGTACATAAGACGGCTTCGCTCAGCAGTGCTCATGCGAGACCAAGGACCTTCGTCGAAAGCCATGCGAGCTGCAACGACAGCTTTATGAATATCTTCTCGACCAGCCTCAGAAACGACGGCAAGTGTTTCGCCGGTTGCTGGGTTAGGTGTTTTAAATGTTTTTCCGGAAGCGCTTTCAATGAAAGATCCATTCACATATAACTTTTTTGTACCTTGAAGAAACTTTTCTACCTTTTCATGAAGATTTACAGCTAGTTGACTCATTGTATAACCCCCTTGAAAATATAATGTAAACGCAGTACGAGACGGCGTTTATTCCGAAATCAAGGATGTGGGAACTAGATGGAAAGCATCTAATTTTAATCATAATTAACAAATACTGAAAATTCAAATTTCATTTGTGTTACAATTGTAAAAAATATGTAATGTAAGAGAAACTTCTATATGATTATAAAAAATCCTGCTTGTTTTTGCTTTCTAGTAGGAAAAACTAGAAGAACAATGGTACAATAATACATCGTGAGAGGAGGGAGAAAATGAAGAATTATCATGATGATCCACGCTTTCGAATTGCCCATAGAGAAGCGTTAATTGGTCTTGGACTTGCTATTATCAATTTTATAATATGGTACGGATTTGCTTATGGGCTTGGTAGTAAAAATCCAAGTGAATATACATATGTATTCGGTTTTCCAGCATGGTTTTTTTATAGCTGTATCGTTGGATTTATCGTTATGGTTATTTTACTTAGTTTAGTTGTTCGTTATGTATTTCAAGATATTTCACTCGATGAGGAAGAAAAAAGTGAGGAATAATAGATGAATTGGTATGTAATCATTCCAATGATAATTTCGTTTATCGTTGTATTTTTAATTGGTGTATATGCTTCAAGACGCGTACAAGCGACTGCTAATAATAAATTTTTACAAGAATATTTTCTTGGTGGGCGTGAACTTGGCGGTTTATTATTAGCGATGACAATGATTGCTACGTACGGTAGTGCTAGTAGCTTTATTGGTGGTCCAGGTATTGCGTACAATATGGGCCTCGGATGGGTATTATTATCTGCGATTCAAGTTGTAACAGGGTATATCGTTTTAACGGTTATCGGTAAAAAGTTTGCAATTATCGCTAGGAAGATGGAAGCCATTACTCTTATCGATTATTTAAAGGGAAGATACAATAATAAAGCAGTTGTTATACTTTCTGCGTTATGTATTATTATCTTCTTATTTTCAGCAACAGTAGCTCAATGGGTCGGTGGTGGCCGATTAATTGAATCACTAACGGGTCTATCTTATACAACAGCACTATTTTTATTTACTTTTTCTGTACTTGTGTACGTATTAATTGGTGGATTTCGTGCAGTTGCTTTATCAGATACGTTATTAGGGATTATTATGTTAGTTGGAACGACAATCATTTTAATTGCTACTGTCATTGCCGGTGGTGGAATTGAAAAAATTATGCAGGAACTTGTTCAAATCAATCCGAATTTAATTACACCATTCGGAGCGGATGGTAGTTTAACGAAATCATATGTGACATCATTTTGGATTTTAATTGGGATTGGCGTTGTTGGTTTACCGCAAATTAGTGTGCGTGCTATGTCTTATAAAAATTCAAAAGCTATGCATCAAGCGTTAATAATCGGAACGGTTGTTGTAGGTACAATTATGATTGGTATGCATTTAACAGGTGTATTTGCGCGAGTCGTACTTCCGGGTATAACGGTACCGGATAAAGTCATGCCGCTACTCGCGATGGAAGTGTTGCCACCTTGGCTAGCTGGAGTTTTCTTAGCTGCGCCAATGGCAGCAATTATGTCTACAGTAAACTCATTATTGTTACTTGTAAGTTCATCAATTATTAAAGACATATACGTAAATTACATAAATAAAGATGCAGCAGACAGTACGATTAGAAAAGGAAGTTTGTGGATTACTGGTATCGTAGGGCTACTCGTTTATGCAGCAGCAATTAAACCACCAGATTTTTTAATATGGTTAAATTTATTTTCTTTCGGTGGGTTAGAAGCAGCATTCATTTGGCCAATCGTATTAGGGTTATATTGGAGAAAAGGAAATGCAACAGGAGCGCTTGCCTCTATTTTAGTTGGGGTAGGCTCATATATGTGTATTCATCTTTTCTACCCAAATCCGTTCGGTATACATACAGTTGTCTTCCCAATTTGTTTAGCGTTTATAGCTTATATCATTGGGAGTATGAGTGCTGTGAAGAAAAACAGTATAGGTTAGAGGAAGAACGTAGTCCTTATAGGACTGCGTTTTTTCGTATAAATTTGTTCTTTTTTATTCTGTATACCAATTGTTATTCATAAATTAATAACAATTGAGGGGATGGAGTTGAGGTCGATGAAAAAAGTATTATTTTTGGGAGACCCAGGAATTGATGACTCTTTAGCCATCATGTACGGAATTATGCATCCTGATATTGATATTGTTGGTGTTGTAACCGGATATGGAAATGTAACACAAGAAAAGGCGACAAGTAATGCAGCATATTTGCTACAAATGGCAGGGCGGGAAGATATACCTGTTATTAATGGTGCGAAAATTCCTTTATCCGGAGATGTTACAACGTATTATCCAGAAATTCATGGGGCAGACGGTTTAGGGCCAATTAAACCTCCAAAAGCTTTTTCACCAAATATAAAACCTTTTTGTACTTTTTTTGATATTCTTGAAAAGTATAAAGGAGAATTAATCATTGTTGATGCTGGTAGGTCAACGACACTAGCGACAGCATTTATTTTAGAAAAGCCGATGATGAAGTATGTGAAAGAATATTATATAATGGGTGGTGCCTTTTTAGTGCCCGGCAATGTGACACCAGTCGCAGAGGCGAATTTCCATGGTGATCCGATTGCGTCACAATTAGTAATGCAAAATGCCAAGAATGTGACATTGGTGCCACTTAATGTTACATCTGAAGCAATTATTACGCCAGAAATGGTGAAATATATTACGAAACACTCTAAAACGAATTTTAATAAATTAATTGAACCGATATTTACGTATTATTATAAAGCGTATAAAAAGTTAAATCCGAAAATAACAGGTAGCCCAGTACATGACGTTGTTACAATGATGGTTGCGGCGAATCCGTCTATTTTGGATTATGTGTACCGTCGTGTCGATGTAGATACAGTAGAGATTGCAAAGGGAGAAAGTATTGCTGATTTCCGTCCACAACCTGATGCAAAATCTTTAAAGAATTGGGTGCGAATTGGTTGGTCATTACATTATAAAAAATTTCTCGAAGACTTCGTGAAAATTATGACGTAGACATAATAGGAGAATACAAGTTAAAATAATGGAGATGATTACTAAAATAATCATCTCCATTATTTTGTTTGAAAGAGATAGATAGAGAAGAGTTATACAATAGGAGAGGAATTTTACTTGAAAAAAACTATAGTATGCGCAGTGATTGTGGGTATTTTCGTTTTGCTAATATCGGGTAATTTTTTAGTGAAAAAAGTGTGGAGTTCAAATAATGATGATGCACAGTATATCGCATCCTTTATTGAAGAACATAAAGATGAAAAAAATAGTGCGCTTCTCGTGAAGAGAAATGATAAAGTTGTTTATTCTGTAAATCCAAATGTTGTATTGCCAGTTGCTAGTACGATGAAGTTAATTGTGGCGCTTGAATATACGAAACAAGTTACGGAAGGGAAAATTGATCCGTCTAGTTTCGTTTCCATTAATGATATAAATCGTTATTATGTGCCGAATACAGATGGCGGTGCACAAGATAGATGGCAAAGGTATTTGCAAAAGACAGAAAAGATAACAGAAGGGGCAGTTTCTTTAGAAGAAGTGGCAAAAGGAATGGTTAAGTTTAGTTCGAATGCGAATGCTGAATATTTGATGGAAGTGTTAGGATTAGATAATATTAATCGTAATTTACAAAGTTTATCGCTTCCAGCACATCAGCCGCTATTTCCGATTGTTTCATCTTTATACATCCCTGGATATTTGCATAAAGAATTACATGTTCCGAAATATAAAATAGAGAAAAAGTTAAAAGAGATGTCTCAAGAGCAATATCGTGAATATGCGATGATTATACATGAACGCTTAAAGAAGAAGGGACCATTATTACAGAAGGAAATTCCTCTTTATTTAGAGGAACGTTACGATAAAATTTGGTCAGATCGATTACCAGCAGCTTCTGCAAACGATTATATGGTACTGCTTCAAAAGGCAAATCATAAAGGTGGCCTAACAGAAGCCGAAGAAAAAGTGTGGGCGAATATCGTTGAAACAGATATGAGTGCTAAAAAATATCGTAAAACATTTAGACATGCAGGGCAAAAAAATGGCTATACGCCATGGACAGTTACAAAAGCAGTTTATGCGATGGATAAACGCGGGAATTGTACAGAAATAGTGTTTTTAGCAAATAATTTAAATGAGGACGACAGTGCAGAAATACGGAAACATTTAGCAAACTTACATTTCCAAGTGTTGCAAAGTGATAAGTATGATGCGACTTTTATTAAGTAAACTCGGTGCAGAGAGCACCGAGTTTATTTTTATCCCGCTTTAATGGGCAGTAAGACCCCCACCTCAAAATTCAGCGAAAGCAAAGAAGTTAGGTGGGGGATCAACTGCCCATTAAAGTCCGATTGGTTCAACTAATAATCAGTGGGGATGAAGAAAACCCCCACTGATTAAAGTTTCACTTTATGTACAAGCACTTTTTTCCTATCTTTGGGTATGATGGGTAGTAATACTTAGGTGAGAGGGGAAAAGGTGATGAAACAAAGTAAAGAAGATTTTATAAAGAGTGAAGGCGCTGATTTCCCTGGAAAAACATATGTGGATTGCGTATTACAACATGTATTTCATTTTCAGCGAAATTACTTATTGAAAGATATGTTTCAAGTGCATAAAGCGCATATTGTGATGCTAACAGAAGAAAGTCTAATGAAAAAGGAAGAAGCTAAAGTTATACTACACGCATTAAAAAAGGTAGAGGGAATTCCAGAAGAGCAATTGCTCTATACAGAGCAGCATGAAGATCTCTTTTTTTTAGTGGAACATTTAATTTCTCAAGAAGCGAAAAGCGATTTTGTAAGTAATATGCATATTGGTAGAAGTAGAAATGATATGGGTGTAACGATGTATCGCATGAGTTTAAGACGATATGTATTACGATTAATGGAGCATCATTTGTTATTGCAAGAAAGTATACTACAACTTGCTGCTGATCATAAAGAAACGATTATGCCAGCTTATACACATACACAACCAGCGCAGCCAACAACATTTGGTCATTATACGTTAGCGATTTATGATACGATGCAGAGAGATTTAGAACGAATGAAACGAACGTACAAACTTTTAAATCAGTCTCCAATGGGAGCCGCCGCTCTTTCTACAACAAGTTTCCCAATTAAACGAGAGCGAGTTGCCAATTTACTTGGGTTTACAAATGTAATTGAGAACTCATATGATGCTGTTGCTGGAGCGGATTATTTATTAGAAGTTAGCTCGTTACTTATGGTAATTATGACGAATACGAGCAGATGGATTCATGACTTTTTACTATTAGCGACGAAAGAATATGATGGTATTACTGTTGCAAAGCCATATGTACAAATAAGTAGTATTATGCCGCAAAAGCGAAATCCAGTTTCCATTGAACACGCCCGTGCGATTACGAGTAGTGCTTTAGGAGAAGCATTTACAGTATTTCAAATGATTCATAATACACCATTTGGTGATATTGTCGATACGGAAGATGACCTGCAGCCGTATTTATATAAAGGAATTGAAAAGACCATTCGTGTTTTTTGTATTATGAATGCAGTTATTCGAACGATGAAAGTAGAAGAAGAAACGTTGAAGAGTCGTTCTTATAAACATGCAATTACGATAACTGATTTCGCAGATGTTTTAACAAAAAACTATAGCATTCCATTTCGGCATGCGCATCATGCAGCGAGTGTTATTGCGAAAATGTCATTGGAGCAGCAAAAGGAGCTGCATGAATTACATTTCAAAGATGTAAATATATACTTACAAGAAAAATTTAAAATACATTTATTAGAAAAAGAGTGGGAAGAAATTGTATCACCAGAAGCTTTTATACAAAAAAGAAATGTATACGGTGGACCGAGTAAAAAAGAAATGGAGCGCATGATTAACAATCGAAAAGAGTCATTTCAAAAAGAAGAAGAGGTATTTGAAAAAGAAAAACAGAGAATTTTACAAGCTGAAACTGATTTGAATATGTTAACTTCGAATTATATTGAATCGTAAAAGAAGGATTTAATGAATTAATCGCCAATACTTAATTAAAATATAGATGGAGAGAAGAGATTGTCGATGATTCAATTACACGTATATAAAGAGATTCTTCATTTTAAAGAAGATGTTACACCATTTTTAGAAAAGAATGAGCAGGAAAATAATCTCATATTAGGTGTATTACAAATGGTCCAAGAGCCGATATTTATGGGAGTAGCAAAACAAGAGGAAGAAATTGTAGTCGTATTTCTTCAAACTGAAGAAAAGAAACAAATCATTGTTGCTACGTCTGAAATTGCAGAAGAGGATATCGTGGAACTTGCAAAAAAATTAACGAAAGTATATTTAAATGTTCCTGGATTGATTGGTAATAAGAAAATGGTACAGAGATTAGCGGAAGAGATTGCGGAGTTAGAAAATAAGAAAACTACTGTTGCAATGAAGCAAGGTATATATGAATTAAAACAAGTGAAGAAAAAGTGGAACGGAGATGGAGTCTTTCGAGAAGTAAGTAGTGATGAGCTAACATTAATAGAACAGTGGATATATCAATTCTGCGAAGATGTGAACCTGCCTACTACGAAAGAAGAAGCGAAACAAACCGCTCATACATTAATTACGAACCGTCGGCTATTTGGTTTAGATGTAGATGGGAAGCTTGTTTCTGTAGCTGCAAAAACGAGACCGACTACAAACAATATAACAGTTAATTTCGTATATACACCGAAAGAAGCGCGGAAAAAAGGGTACGCATCTAGTTGTGTCGCTGCACTTAGTCAACGTATGTTAGATGAAGGATATAAGACGACTACGTTATATACTGATTTAGCGAACCCTACGTCTAATAAAATTTATCAAGAAATTGGTTATGAACAAATTGCGGAGTCTGTACTTATATTTTTAGAGAAATAAAATGAAAAGGCACGCTATTATAGCGTGCCTTTTTGTTATTCATCAATTCGAATGACTTCACCTTGCGGGAAGTTCTCAGTTTCTAGTAAGCTACGAATAGCTTTTGCCACATATTCAGGTGATAATAGCTTTCCTTCTTCTTTTAGTGTGATGAATCGTTCTAAATTAGTGAAGTCTTCTTTATTTGTTTCACGAATTTGTGCTTGCATATTTGTATCCACAACACCAGGTGCAAAAGCGACGATTTTTACTGGATATTCTTTTTCCTCTTCTTCAGTCGCTACGCATTGTGTAAACATATTTACACCAGCTTTCGTTGTACAATAAGCGCCCCATCCAAAGTAAGGATTTTTTCCTGCACCAGATGAAATGTTAATAACACGTTTATCTACTTTCCAGTCTTTCGTATGTTTCATGAATGTAGATGTAAGAATCATAGGGGCAAGTAAATTAATGTGAACGTTCGTAATGAATTGTTCGCTTTCTGCTTTTTCAATCGGCTCCATAGGTGCAACTGTACCCGCATTATTAATTAAATGAATAGAAGATACATTGTCTTCTTTAATGGATGAAATGATTTCGTTAAAGTTAGTTTCTAAATGATGTACATCTTGAAGATCTAAGGAATGGAAAATGCAATTGCTGTTATATTGCTCTGCAAGTTTAGTAAGCTCTTTATTTTCTCTTCTAGAAATAGAGATGATGGTTGTGTTTTCCTCTAATAATTGCGCGGCGATTGCCTCACCTAAACCTTGTGAAGTTCCTGTTACGATAACATAGCGCATAGTGTAGTAAGCTCCTCTCGTATGTGCGGAATTTTGTTGGACAAAGTACATTGCATAGTTTGTCTACATTTTATAGTATAGAGCACTTTTTACTATAATTGAAATGAGATGATTGTGTGCCTTTTATAAATCGTTTTACAACAACAGTACCTGGTGCCGTCACGTTCACTGGGAATACGTTAGGGCTTAGCCCTACATCGCCTGCGCCAGGTAATATTTTCGGTACACTTGCTGTATTTACGACAGTAAATACAGCGTTGCAAGTACCAGGATTCCCAGCAGGGACAACAGATGAATGGCAGTTGAATTCTTCAAGTGCAATTTTAAATCTTCTAGCGGGAAGTAGTGTGTTATATGCAGAATTAGTTTGGGCTGGTACTTTCCGGACTGATACGGAAGATGTTTTACCGTTTTTAAATGATAATATTACATTTACAACACCGGCTGGAACTTTTTCTGTTACGCCAGATCCTGCTACTGCGCAGCAAGGTTCAGTAGGGAATCAGTTTTATTATGCGCGCTCTGCCAATGTAACGAATCTTGTTAGTGCAGGCGGGGCAGGAACTTATACTACAGGTGCAGTGCCAGCTGCAAGAACTTCATTTGATCCAACAATTAGTCGTTCGGCTGGTTGGACACTTGAGGTTGTGTATCAAAATGCAAGTTTGCCACTTCGGAATTTATCAGTTTATGCAGGTCAAGAAATTATCGATGCTTCATCACCACCAGTGGATGCTACTATTTCAGGATTTGCTACTCCAGCCACAGGAGCTGTAACAGGACGGGTGCTCGTAACTGCTCAAGAAGGTGATTCTAACATTGTTGGAGATCAACTTCGTTTTGGACCAAATGCAAATACTACAGTTGCATTATCCGGCCCGAGAAACCCCGCAAATAATTTTTTTCAGTCACAAATTTGTAACGATATTGGAGAGTTAGATACAACTGGAACGTTTGGAGATTTGAATCAGCCTTTAGGGATAGCTTTAGCCGTCCGAAGACAAGGGTGGGATATTACAAATGTAAATGCCTCTGCATCATTAGTAAATAATCAAACGTCAGCAACGGTTAGATTCGTTACTAATGGAGATGGATATGCTGCAGCTGGTTTTGGGGTTCAAATTGATGCAACGGGGCCAATTATTAATCCTGTTAAATCGGTCAATAGAACAGTTGCAGGAGTTGGAGATATTCTTACCTACACAATTACAGTTCCTAATACAGGTACGGGAAGTGCAGAAAATGTTATATTACAAGATAGTATTCCGAACGGAACGACGTTTGTTACAGGTAGTGTAACGGTAGGTGGAGTAACACAGCCGAATTCGAACCCTGCTAATGGAATTAATTTAGGCACAATCCCAACTAACGCGCAAAGAGTTGTTACATTTCAAGTACGAATAACATCGTTTCCGAACCCAAATCCTATTCCGAATCGCGCAATGGTGTCATATCAATTCCGTCCTTTCGTCGGTAGTCCACCAATTACAAGTATGTCTTCTTCAAATTCAGTACAAACGACAGTGAATCAAGCAACTATAAGTATGCAAAAATCTGTAGATTTACAGACAGCAACCCTTAATGATGTATTAACATACACAGTTAATGTGACGAATAATGGAAATGTCACTGCAAATAATGTTGTTTTTGTTGATAGTATTCCTGGTGGCACAACATTTGTTCCAAATAGTGTTACGGTAAATGGGGTAGCACGTCCAGGAGCAAATCCAGCAAGTAGTATTAATCTAGGAAGTATTAATGCTTCGCAAACGACGGTAGTGCGCTTTCAAGTTCGAGTAACATCTAATCCTCTTGTCAATCCAATTCCGAACCGTGCGAGTACAACATTTAACTTTACTCCAGTACCTGGTCAACAACCAGTTTCCGGGCAAGCGACAAGTAATACTGTATTTACTACTATTAATATAGCTGACATAAGAACGAGAAAAACAGTAGATAGAGCTTTTGCGACAGTAAATGACATTCTTACGTACACTGTAACAATTGAAAATACAGGAAATGTACTTGCAACGAACGTTATTTTTCAAGATCCAATCCCAATTGGAACGACTTTTATCGCAAATAGTGTGACTGTGGATGGGGCTTCACAGCCTGGAGCAAATCCAGCGACTGGGTTTACAGTAACGAACATATCTCCTGGCGGAAGTAGGACAGTGACTTTTCAAGTACGAGTAACATCTACTCCATCAGGAGGTACGATTGCGAATCGCGGAAATGTATCTGCTAATTTCGTCGTTATTCCGAATCAACCACCAGTAACGATTAATAGACAAACAAATACAGTTGTGACACAAGTTAATACAGGCGGTTTAAATGTAATAAAAGAAGTGAATACAATGCAAGCGGCGGTAGGGGATACTTTAACATACACAATTGCCGTCCAAAATACAGGAAACGTTCCGTTAACAAATGTATTTTTCCAAGACCCTATTCCTTCCGCTGTTTCATTCGTTGCAAATTCTGTAACCATTAATGGAGTATCGCAAAGTGGATTGAATCCGAATACAGGATTCTCTCTTCCGAATATTCCTGCGGCTCAAACAGTTGTAGTCACATTTGACGTATTAATTGTACAGGATCCAGAAAATGAAGATATTTTAAATCAAGCAAATGTAACAGCGAGTTTTCAAGTGAATCCGAGTGAACCACCAGTAACAATCAATGTTCCGAGTAATGTTGTGAATACAACAGTACAATCAGGGAACTTTGAAGTTGTGAAATCAGTGAATACGAATGTTGCAACGGTAGGGGATATTTTAGTATATACAATTGAAATCATAAATGCAGGTAGTGTACCAGCTACAAATGTATTTTTTCAAGATTCAATTCCACAAGGGACATTATTTATTGAAAATAGTGTAGTTGTTAATGGGGTTTTACAAGAAGGGGCAGATCCAGAACTTGGATTCCCATTAAATAATTTGCCTACTGGCGCGAGTGTAATTGTTGCGTTTGAAGTATTAATTGATGAGATTCCCCAAGGAAATAATGTCGTAAATAATGCGAATGTAACTGGAGATTTTCTTGTAAATCCAACAGAGCCACCGATAACTGTAACAGTACCAAGTAATACTGTTATGACAGTGGTGAATTCTTCAGGGTTAAATGTAATGAAAAGTGTAAGCGCTGCTGAAGCAGGTGTAGGAGATACGTTAACGTATACAGTTCGTATACAAAATATTGGAACAGTAGCAGCGACAAATGTATCATTCATTGATCCAATTCCATCTGGAACAACATTTGTAGCAAATAGTGTAACGATAAATGGAACACCTCAGCCAGGTTTAAACCCAACAACTGGATTTCCGCTTGCCAATATTCCAGTAGGAGGGATGGTAACAGTTACTTTTCAAGTGATAATCACGAGTGTACCGCCAAATAGAGTTCTGCCGAATAATGCGAATGTAACTGCGGATTTCCAAATAAGTCCTCTCCAGCCACCAATTACAATTGTAACAATTAGTAATATTGTTGTAACGCGAGTGAATGTAGGATCACTTAATGTAATGAAGAGTATAAATACACCGCAAGCAGGTGTAGGAGATACGTTAACGTATACGATTCTTATTCAAAATACAGGAACTGTTCCTGCAACGAATATTATTTTTCAAGATCCAATTCCGTCTGGTACTGCGTTTGTAGTAAATAGTGTGACGATAAATGGAGTCGTTCAGCAAGGCGCGGATCCTATGGCAGGTTTCCCAGTACCAAATATTCCGGTCGGGCAAACGGCTACGATTACGTTTCAAGTTACAGTGACGAGCGTTCCGAGCGGTGGAAATATAAGAAATCAATCGAACGTTACTGCAAGTTTTCTTATAAATCCAGCAAATCCTCCAATTACGACTGTTACGAATAGTAATTTTGTAGTGACGCAAGTAAATACAGCTCGATTAAATATACAAAAATCTTCATCTGTACAACAAGCTGCACTTGGAGAAACTTACACGTATTCTATTGTCATTAGAAATAATGGAACGGTAACAGCGACGAATGTTTCCTTCCTTGATCCAATTGCTCCAGAAACAACATTTGTAGCAAATAGTGTAACGATAAATGGAACGCCTCAACCTGGATTTGATCCAAATATAGGTTTTACGCTTCCTAATATCGCTGCTGGAACAGCATTGACTGTAACATTCCAAGTAACAGTAGTTGCGCCATCCACGCGCGGAGCTGTACTAAACACGGCATCTGCTACAGCCACTTTCTTATTAAATCCTTTACAGCCCCCTGTAACAACGACGAATACAAGTAATACGACAGTAGTTACGATACCGTTACCTCCTCCTGGTGAAGTAACAGCAACAAAAACAGTTGATGTTGCAACTGGGGCTATTGGAGATGTATTAACGTATAGCGTGCTAATTACGAACATAGGAATTATACCTGTTACAGATGTACTCTTCCAAGACGTAATCCCAGAAGGAACGACATTTATTGAAAATAGTGTAACGATAGGTGGCGTTCAGCAATTCGGTTTAAATCCAGAAATAGGATTTACAGTTACTCCATTATTAATTGCTGGTGGAAGTATTACAGTAACATTCCAAGTGACAATTACAGAAATTCCAGATAATGAAGTCATCCTAAACGATGCTGACGTTACGTTTACTTCACAACCAAATCCTCAGGAACCACCGATTACGGAAACGATATTAACGAATTTAGTCGTTACGACAATTAATATAGCTTCGATTTTCCCATTAAAACTAGTAGATAAAGAAGTAGCCACTGTAGGAGAAATATTAACGTATGATGTATTGATTTTTAACTTTGGAACAGTGGCAGCGACGAATGTTGAATTTATCGATACTACTTCCACTGGTGTAGCATTTGTACCAGGAAGTGTGAGTATAAACGGAGTACAGGCACCAGGATTAGATCCTTTCATTGGTTTTACAGTTCCAGATATACCTGTAGATGATTTTGTACTTGTCACATATCAGGAAGTGGTTACAAGCATACCGGAAGGTGGAACCGTTGTTAACTTTGTAGACGTTACAGCAACATTTGCTGTAAGTGAAACAGAGCCGCCTATTACGGAAACAACGACAAGTAATACGACATTAACAAAAATCAATGAGCCTGGTTTGAATGTTTTAAAATCAGTGAGTCAGCCGGTTGTTGCAGTAGGCGATACAATCACATATACAACAGTAGTTCAAAATACAGGTACAGTGGTAGCGACAAATGTTCAATATAGTGATGTATTACCGTCCTCGATCACATTTGTCCCAGATAGTGTAACGATAGATAGTGTGTTACAACCTGGATTCAATCCTAATAATGGATTCCCGCTTCCAGATATAACTCCAGGTGAAAGTGTAGAAGTTACGTTCCAAGTAACAGTTGTCAGTGTTCCATCAAACGGAACAATTGCTAATACCGCGAATGTTACGGGAAGCTTTATACTAGTACCAGGAGAACCACCAGTTGTAGTAAACCAACCGAGCAATACAACACTTACAACTGTAAATAGAGGACGATTTAATGTTATAAAACAGGTAAATAGGGCTGCTACCCTAGTTGGAGATGTATTAACGTATACGGTTCAAATAACGAATACAGGAACAGTAACAGCTAATGATGTTCAGTTTATTGATACGATTTCAGCAGGAGCGTCATTTGTACCAAATAGTGTAACGATAAATGGAGCCCTGCAACCAAACTTAAATCCGATTACTGGCTTTGGAGTTGGAGATATACTAGTTGGTGAAACGGTTGTAGTGACGTTTCAAGCGACAGTTACAAGCATCCCGGCATCAGGAACAATTACGAACGTTGCAAATATAACAGGAAGCTTTACTTTAGTACCAGGAGAGCCACCGGTTGTAGTAACAGAGCCGAGTAATACGACAATAACAAGGATAAATAGAGGACGATTCAGCGTTATAAAATTTGTAAATAAAGAAGCAACACGTTTAGGAGATACGTTAACGTATAGTGTGCAAGTTACAAATACAGGAACGGTAACAGCGACAAATGTTCAATTTATTGATGTTCCGTCACCTAGTTTAGAATTCGTTCCCGGAAGTGTACAAATAAATGGGATTCCACAAGTAGGTTTAGATCCATTTGTAGGCTTTTTATTACCTGATCTTGCAGTAGGGGATAGTGTATTAATTACATTTGAAGTAAATGTAATCGCAATTCCGCCTTCTAGTAGCATTATGAATACAGCGAGAGTAACGGGTGATTTCGAATTAATTCCAGGAGAACCTCCGTTTACAATTACGAATTCAAGTAATACGACAGTCACACCAGTAAATAGAGGCAGTTTAGATATGCAAAAAGAAGTAGATCATTCAATTGTTGGAGTAGGAGAAACGGTAATGTATACGGTTCGAATATTAAATACTGGTACTGCTGATGCGATGAATGTTCAATTTATTGATGTGCTATCTCCGGAAGCTGTTTTTGTCCCAAATAGTGTAACGGTAAATGGAGTAGCGCGTCCGGGAGTAAATCCGCAGGTTGGATTTACGATTGTAGACATTCCAGTCGGTGAGACGGCGATTGTAACATATGAAGCTACGATTACGAGCTTTCCAGATGGTGGTACAGTAGTAAACGTTGCTGGAGCGTTAGCAGAGTATATTTTAGTACCAGGAGAGCCGCCGGTTACAGTAATGGACACGAGTAATACTGTGATTGTAACAGTAAACAACGCGATTTTATTTGTTGCAAAAGGAGCAAACTTTGAAGTAGCGATGGTAGGAGATGTTGTCACTTACGGAATTGCTGTTATAAATGATAGTACAGTTCCTGTGACGAATATTGTTTTAACGGATATCATTGATTCGAATACGCTATTTATAAATGGCACGGTAACGGTCAATGATGTACCTTTTCCATTTGCCAACCCGAATACTGGTATTCCGTTAGGTGATTTTCAGCCAAATGATGCAGCTATTATTAATTTCCAAGTTGTAATAACAGGAGGGCAAATAAATAACTTAGTTACAAATACAGCGACAGCGAGTGGGTTTGCAACTGTGAATCCAAATGAACCGCCTGTAGTAGTTGAAGGCGATAGCAATACAGTTGTTATCCCGTTTATTCCTCAAAATGTCTCAACGACAGTCGTAAAAACGGCGGATCATCAAACAGCAACAATTGGAGATGTTATTACGTTTACGACAGTTATTACAAATACGGGAGATACAGCGATACAAAATATTCGTTTTCAAGATATGTTAGATAGTAGTGTTCGATTTGTTCTTGGAAGTGTAAAGGTTGATAATACGCCAGTGCCAAATGTAAACCCAGTATCAGGATTTCTTATAGGAAGTTTAAATCCAGGTGAAGCACGCACAGTCTCGTTCCAAGTAGTAGTTCAGAGCGCGCCAAGTGGTTCAGGAAATTATATAAATCAAGCGAGTATTCGCTTCGAACATCAAGTAGGTACAGTGTTACCACCTGTTACACAAATAATAGAAAGTAATATTGTGGTCATACCGTTCGTCCCAACGATCGAACAAATTTGTGAAACGAACTTTAATTGCTTAAATAAAATTCCATTTCAATGTTCTCCGTGTAATCATTTGCACGAACATAAGAAATAAAAACAAAAAGAGCATCCTGAAAGAATAGGATGCTCTTTTTGTATTAATCACATAGATTCATTTTCGGGTGAGGTAAAAAACTCGTTGATTTTGTTGGAAAGTAGAAATGGAATGGCTCCTTTTATAATAGAAATATCCCAGTCCCACCATGCGAGATTTTCTAGTTTGTCAATCGTTTCTTGCGGGAAACGATATCGAATAAATTTTGCAGGATTACCAGCTACAATTGCATATGGAGGTACGTCTTTTGTAACAACACTCTTTGCCCCAATAATGGCTCCGTTACCAATTGTAACACCAGATAAAATGCAGGATTGATAACCAATCCATACATCGTTGCCGACTACGATGTCACCTTTTGAAGAAGGATGACCAGTAATATGTGCTCCTTCATTAAAAAATGCATTAAATGGGTATGTCGTTATCCAGTCTGCGCGATGTTCACCGCCAAGTATAAAAACGACTTCTTCTCCTAATGAACAAAACTTACCTATTTTTAATTTTGTTTCATCATTCCAAGAAAAAATGGTTGGACCTACTTTACTATAAGTATAATCACCAATATCATATTTATTATATTCAGGTTTTTGATTTAAAAATAACATAACAAATTTAGCATCCTCTCTAAAGCAAGTAATGGATATGGAACATTATATGCAACTTGGAATAAGTGGAACTGTGTTATATGAATTGGTAATACACAATTAGTAGGTGCAACGAATAAAAAGGGAGTGGAATGAATGATATACGAAATGGGGCTATATAATAAACCTTTTCAGTCAATTCAATCAGGAAAAAAAGTATATGAAGTACGTTTATACGATACAAAACGTCAACTTATAAAACAAGGCGATAATATTGTATTTACAAACCTTACGACAGCAGCAATGATGACTGTAAAAGTAACGGAAATAAAACGATACGCAAGCTTTAAAGCGATGTACGAACAAATTGATCACAAATTATTGAATTGTGAAAATGATAGTTTAGAGGAAATGCTAGAAAGTACATACAAAATATATACGAAAGAACAAGAAAAAAAGTGGGGAACAGTTGCGATTCGTATTGAGGTAATAAAATGATAAGAAATCGGGGCGGGGCTATCATTGTACAGGAAGGGAAAATTGCTCTTATAAAACGTATTCGAGAAGGGGAAACATATTATGTTTTTCCAGGCGGAGGAATTGAAGAAGGAGAAACAGCTGAAGAAGCAACAAAGCGAGAAATTTATGAAGAATTAGGGGTACATATAAAAGTGGAGCATCTGATTGCAAAGGTGGAGTATAAAGGTACGGAGTATTATTTTAATGCCCATATTATAGATGGAGTTTTCGGAAGTGGTAAAGCTGAAGAATTCAAACTGAAAGATAGAGGGAGTTATATTCCGTTATGGTTGCCGATGCACGAGTTGGAAAAAGTGAGTATAAAACCGTATGAAGTGGTCGGAAGTATATTCAATCATTATAAAAAGTAAGGTCTGACAACATACAAAAAAAACCATTGACATAGTCTTCTGATTTAAGTATTGTATTCGAGTATGTTTATAATCAGGAGGTTTATATGAGCAATCAAACTACTACACATCATGTGAAAATGACAACAGCAGATCCATCTGGAATTGGTCTATTTGGATTAGCGATGGTAACACTTGTAGCATCATCTCAAAAGTTAGGCTTAACAGATGGCGTTTCACTTGTATTACCGTGGGCAATCTTTTTAGGAGGATTTGCACAAATCTTTGCGTGCATTCACGATGCAAAGCATAACAATACGTTCGGTACAACAGCATTCGGTGCATACGGCCTATTTTGGTTAGGTGTTGGAATGACTTGGTTAATTCAACTTGGAGTATTTGGCGAAAAATTAGCACAAGCTGCAGATTCAAAACAGCTGGGTGTAGCCTTTATTGGATATTTGATTTTTACAATCTTTATGACAATTGGTGCAATGGAAACACATAAAGTATTATTTATGATTTTCGTCCTTATTGATTTCTTATTTATTGGTCTTTCATTAAGTACTTTAGGTGTTATGCCGCATGCAATGCATAATTTAGCAGCGTATTCTGAACTATGTATTTCATTATTATCTTTCTATGGTTCAGCAGCAGCAGTGTTAAATACACACTTCGGTAAAGTTGTATTACCAGTTGGAAAGCCGTTTGGTATTTTTAAAAAGTAATAAAAAAGCACAGGTGATTGTATAGTCATCTGTGCTTTTTTGTATGGAATAAATAAAAATGAAAAATATAATTGAAATTGATTCTCATTATTAATATAATGAGAATGAGAATCATTTATTGTAAGAGGGGGATGCCGAAGTGGCAAAAATTTTAATAGCTTATGCAAGTATGTCAGGAAATACAGAGAGTATTGCTGATTTAATAAAAGTTAGTTTAGATGCTTTTGATCATGAAGTAGTATTGCAAGAAATGGAAGGCATGGATGCTGAAGAATTATTAGCCTATGATGGAATCATTTTAGGATCTTATACGTGGGGCGATGGTGAATTACCGTTTGAGGCGGAAGATTTCCACGAGGACTTAGAAAATATAGATTTATCAGGGAAGAAAGTAGCGGTATTCGGATCAGGTGATACGGCGTATGAACTATTTTGTGAAGCGGTAACGATATTTGAAGAAAGACTTGTAGAACGCGGTGCAGAGCTTGTACAAGAAGGATTGAAAATCGAACTAGCTCCAGAAGATGAAGAGGATGTTGAAAAATGCAGTAATTTTGCAATTGCATTTGCTGAGAAGTTCTAAGAATGGGAGTGTCAACGTGGAGACGATGTTAAGTGCGACCGCTATTACAAAGTTAAGAGATGGAAAACTTATGTTAGCTACTACATATAATGGCTTATTTATTGAACGAGACGGAGAATGGAAACAAATATTAAATGGTTTTCAAAAACGAATTAGGGATTTACATAGCGAAGATAATGTAGTGTATGGTGTAGGTGACGAAGGGATTTTTATTCGTAGTATGAATGGTGGAGAGAACTGGACGGTTCAGCGTTTTCCAACAAAAGCAACGAGTTGGAATGTGTGTAGTAATGTACAAGGAACAGTCATTGCTCATGGAGATAAAACGTTGTATCATTCTAATGATTTTGGTTCGACATGGGAAACCATTCATCCATTTCTTGAGTATGGTGGCGGGGCACCATCTATTCGATCGTTATTTTTATATAAACATTACTTATATATCGGTACGAAAATACATGCTAAATATGGTGGTGTTTGGCTCTTTAATTTGGAGACACGTAAATTAAAGAGGATTAAAATCGTGATGAATCAGATGATCTCAGCGTTGACTGTACACAATTCTTATATAGTAGCAGCGAGTGGATCGTGCAAGGGGATTAGCGGGAATATTTCTTTTTGTAAAATAGATGAAAGTATTGAGAGTGAAAAAACATATTGGCACACATGTCAAAGTGAGCAGAAAGCAAGTAGCTATTTAGCCTTGAGTGTAGATCAACATGTGCTATATACAACGTCAACGCAAAATAAGGCGGGGATTAGTACGGTTTGTCGTGTACTTCTAGAAGAAGGACTTGTTACAGTATGTGACTCAGTTAAAGGGCATGGCTGGCGCATCGTTAACCAAAAAGAGGGTTATGTTGTAGCTGGATCAGGTGAATCAAAAGCGATGCAATGGAAGAAAAAAATTATATAGCAAAAAAAACTTTACTTTTATTATATTGATATGATATAGTTACTTTAAACCATTTTACTTTTAATAATATAGAGATTTAAATGAGCTGTAACTTCCGAGGAGGATAGCAATGTTAAATCTCCTCTGGGGTTGCAGTTTTTTAATTTTTGAAGTATTATTGTAAAGTGGTTGAAAATGAATATGTACATATAGGTACATTGTAGGAGGATTTTTTAAATGCAAAACGGTAAAGTAAAATGGTTTAACGCAGAAAAAGGTTTCGGTTTCATCGAAGTTGAAGGCGGAGAAGACGTATTCGTTCATTTCTCAGCTATCCAAGGCGACGGCTTCAAATCTTTAGAAGAAGGTCAAGAAGTTACTTTCGAAGTAGAACAAGGTAACCGTGGACCTCAAGCTACAAACGTTAACAAGAAGTAATTATGGAAAAAAGAAGGGCTTGCCCTTCTTTTTTTTGCATTTTTATTGAATAACCTCCTATGTACATATAATAATGAGATTAAATTTTCGTTTATTAGACGAAGTATTTCATGCATAAAGTGTATGAATGAATAAATAAATACTGAAAATAGAGTATGTGTGTGAAAAGGAATTTAGAAAGAGGTAAATAAATTGGAAAACGCTACACATTTTATTGTGTTCGATATAGAGAGAAATTTCAGGCCGTATAAATCAGAAGATCCGTCAGAGATAGTTGATATCGGAGCTGTAAAAATAGAAGCAAGTACAATGAAGGTAATTGGAGAATTTTCGGAGTTAGTAAAGCCGAGTGCACGACTCACTCGTCATACGACAAAATTAACGGGAATTTCAAAGGAAGATTTAATTGGTGTGGAGAAATTTCCGCAAATTATAGAGAAATTTATTCAATTTATCGGAGAAGACTCTGTATTTGTTTCATGGGGAAGAGAAGATTATCGTTTTTTATCTCATGATTGTACGTTACACGGTGTAGAATGCCCATGTATGGAAAAAGAGAGCAAATTTGATTTGCAGAAGTTTGTTTTCCAAGCGTATGAAGAGTTATTTGAGCATACACCAAGTTTACAATTTGCAGTAGAACAGCTTGGTTTAACGTGGGAAGGGAAGCAGCACCGAGCTTTAGCGGATGCTGAGAATACAGCGAATATACTTCTTAAAGTATATAGCGAGAAAGACATTCATAAACGGTACAAAAGACATGGTGAGCTTGAACTTGTAGAGAACGGAAAACTAACAGAAAAAGCGAAAAAAAAGATGCGAAAATGGGTATTTAAAGAAATGAGAAAAAATACAGAGCGTCCTTTCGTTTGGAGTGCATTTGAAAATAGTGACACGTGGGAAAGTATAACGGAAAGATATTATATAAGTGAAGCTACAATAGCACTTCTGAAAAAGCATTTTCCTACGGCGGTGAGAAAAGCGGAAAGGCAGATTAGGTATTTGGCTGAGATGGAGGAGAATGTAGAGGTTAAATGACATTCTCCTCTATTTCTAGCTACATAAATTTAACGTCATTGTACTGATGGATGAATAAAGTATTCATATTAAATAGGAATTGATTTGTTGTGTTTGGGCCATAATAATTGCTTTGAAAATTAAGGTGTGGTAAGAATTTTTAAATACATTCATAAAATTAGAGCCCATAGAAATGAAAGAGGGTAGAGTTAAATGGAAGTAATCTTTAACATTGTAACAGTTTTAGTTTTTGGGATAATATTTACCACGCTATTAACAGTAATTGCACTTCCTTTCATAGCAAAGAAGAAGAATTGGAAAAAGCTTAATATATCTTTAAAGCGTGGTGTATTAAAGATTAAAATCGAAGAGTAAATATGAGTTTTATACAAGGGAGGTGTGATAGTGATAGACTTGAATATTAAAGACGTCACCGTACAGATGGAATTAAACGGTGTCTTTTGGAATGAGGATGGGATTGCTGAAATGACGGTGACTACAAAAGAAGAGCACTCTCTTCTTCTTCGTCTAGTAGTTGACTTAGAAAGTAAAACTATTAGGGCGACGAGTGCCGAAATAGTGAATGGATTCTGCCCTCTGTGCAAACAGAAAAGGGACGAATGTAGTGAACTTAATGACTTGCAAAACAAAATGGATATTTTAGAAGAAGCCTATGATTGGGTAAGAGAGCATCCAGAATATCGTTTTCAATTATCTTTTTACGAGTACAATAAATTTGAGGTAGTGAAGTGAAATTTTCATTTTACCAACATACATAGTGACTACTCTAATCGAAATACGCTTGTACAACAAGGAAGGAATCTACTGGATTCTGCAACAATTGTTATCTTGGATTAAAAATAAACATATTTTGTTATAAAGCAGAAAAACCGATTCTACTAAGAATCGGTTTTTAATATAAAGGTCAACTAAGTTCAAAATAAAAGAGCGCTTATTAACAGCGCTCAGTAAAAATAGATATATGGAAGGATTTATTCAATCCCGTTCGGATCATAAGAATACTGCTGCTTATTCTCAATCCGCTCAATTACGTCTTGCAATTCATCTGGCTTCAGAAACTCAATTGGAGAGAATCCTTTTTCAAACGTAAGTGTATCAGCCTCAATCATTAATACATATCGGTCGTTTACCTTTGCGATATGAATCAGGTCTCCGAAATCAGCAAGCAACGCCTTCACAGAGATATGGTCTGCTTTTAACTTTAATTCCACTTCAGGAGCATGCTCGACGATTTGAGCGGTAGCCTCCATTACTTCTTCAGTTGAAAATTGTTCCATAATTTCGCGTTTCGGACTGGCAGCCCATACTTCCATTGCTTGGTCGAATTGTTCGCGTTCTTCCGTACCTTCTTCAAATACATCTTCAATTTGGTCATATACCATGTCCATTACTTGTGTTTTCATAATTTCAGGCATAGAGCGTTCGTACTCGACGAATTTTAAGAAGTCTTCAAAGTAGCGGGCGTGTGATGCTTGGTGAATTTTTAGCTCACCCACTTCGACCATACCTTCTTCAGGCATGTACGGATATTGGATAGATTTCATGTTTTTTGTTGTGATGGCCATTTCAACGTTACGAATCAGTGTGGATTCATCTGAAATAGAAGCGACTTTCGGTTCGAAGTCACATTTCATAACGAAAACGAATGGATCATCAAAGTATTTGCGTAGTTTTGCTTGCGCAATTAAAAATACACCACCGCGTACAGCGCTTGTGTCCAGATATGTATAAACGAGAGGTTCACTCATATCTTTGAAGTTTTCTTTTGTTTCCGCAAAGCGAATGCGATTAAAGAGGTTGTAATGAGGGTTTGAATCAAGTTCGTGCCCTTCTTCTACAATGAAGCGACCAATCTTTGTCGGAGCTTGTTCTGTTTTCGCATGACGTTCTACTTTTCGCTTTGAAATTTTTAATAATTCACCATTCAAAAATTCTTTTAAGGAGCTATCTTCATACTCTTCAGCGTCTAACGTTTGAAAATGTTTGTAGCGTTTATCAACAGCTTCACCTTTTCCTTCTACTTGTACAACATAAAAGGAAAGATAATTTATTTCAAAATCCATATTTATCACCTTGTTTCATTTCATTAACTCTTATCAGTATAGAGATGGAAAAAACTTTCGTCAATTTATATAAAGGAAGGGGGAGCCCCTTCCTTTATATATTTTTTACTTTCGAAATTAAAATCCGTCTTCTAATGCTGAAAATGGAATGTTCAGTCTGTTTTCTACTGTACGTAAACGCTGGTTTAAGCGGTTTAATCTACGTGTATGACGCTCAACCGTGTTTTCTAATTGACGTACTCTTTGCTCAAGTTCATTTACTCGTCTTTCTAGTTGACGGTTTCCAGTACCAGGAAAAGAGATTGGAAGTTGGAATTGTCGATTTTGATCATATGGATTAACTTGTTCTACTGGATCTATATATTGTTGGTATTGTGCTTGTAAATCATATTGAGGCTGATAAGCATTTTGGTTATATGGATCGTATGGATTGTAGGGGTACATAAAACATCCTCCATTTCTTTAAAATAGGTTAATTCACCATAATGTATGTGTAAAAGCGGAGTGTGGCACGGCAAATACCTATTTATGTTCACAAGGTGTTTCTTTATAAATAAGAATATGGAGTTTTACATTTGTATTTCTTTCGTTTTATGGTATATACTGGATAAAAAGGTGAGGTTACATAAAGGTTACAATTCTATCGAACTCCAACTTTTATGTAAATATGTATAGACATTTAGAAAAGAAAAGAGTAATTTATATAGAGTAAAAAATAACTTGTAACATTTTATAAATATATTGTAAAATGATTGTAACAAAACATACATAAAAATGAAATAATACATAAAAGTAATATTGGGAAAAAGGGGAGAGTATATTGTTCCGTAAAGTAAAGGGTATATTAGTTGGGGTGTTATGTGTAGCTATAGTGAGTGGTTGTGGTGCAAAAGTAAGTGATGTTGCATTAGTAAGTGACATTGGTGGCCACACGGTAGAGGCTAAAGCAGAGGTGCAGGATTCTATTAGTTTAGTAGATGGTCGTACTGGTACGGAAGTGAAAAAGCTAGATTTATCGAGTCTAGGTTATTTTGAAGATGAAGCAAAATTTAAAAAATCGGTAACGAAGGTTGCTAGTGAGGTTGGGAAAAGCGTTGATAAAAAGATGGTTCCTTCACGCGTAGCACCTGATGGAAGTTGGCAAGAAGGAAAACCTGCTTATGAGTTAATGGAAAAAGAATTAGTAGATAAATTATTAAACGTTGGTATGTGGGATTCTTCCTATCAATTACCTATTGTTGAGAAAAAGCCTATCGCAACATTAAGTGATGCGCAAGGAAGTGGTACGGTAATTGGTAGATATGAAACGAATTTAGGTGGCTCAGCAGGTGGCCGTATTGAGAATATTCGCTTGTCAGCAGCGGGCATAAATGGGGTTGTATTAGCGAAAGGAGACCGTTTCTCTTTCAATGCATTAATTGGTGATACAACGCCAGATAAAGGATACCAATTAGGAAAAGAAATTGTAGATGGTAAATTAGTAGATGGATACGGCGGTGGTGTTTGTCAAACATCATCAACTTTATACAATGCAGCAGATCAAGCTGGTTTGAAAATGGTAGAGAGAACGACACATTCTAAAACGGTAGGTTATGTTCCACAAGGAAGAGATGCTACAATTGCGTATCCATACTTAGACTTAGTGTTTGAAAACACGAATGATGCACCTGTGAAACTTTATATGGGCATTCAGGGTGGAAAGTTAGTTGCCGAAGTACATAAAATGAGATAAGAATAATTAATCTATAAAAAAGCCATTATTTCTATTAAGAATAGAAATAATGGCTTTTTCTGTGCGATTTATCCAGTGTAAATTATACACCTTAAGACTGGGTGAATGTGAGGGATAAGCTATTCGAAAAAGTGTTGAATTTAATTCTTATTTTTCCTATTGACATTATATATAATTAACTGTATTCTTCATATTAACAACTAAATAAATGGAAATATTTATTAGTTTTCTTATCAAGAGAGATGGAGGGACTGGCCCGATGAAATCTCAGCAACAGGCTACAAAAGTACTGTGCTAATTCCAGCAAACGTATGAAGCGTTTGGAAGATGAGGGGAAATGGATTAACATTCAACTCTTCTTATATGTGTAAGAAGAGTTTTTTGTTTAGAGAGGGGGGATAAAGTGAAGTTTGATGTAACGTATTTTTTAGAAAGTTTTCCGCAATTATTTAAGTATGTATACATAACTTTAGGGATTACTGTAGTTTCAATGATTATTTCTTTTGTTATAGGGATTGGCTTGGCGATCATAACGAAAAACAAAACGAAATTTTTATATTCTATTGCAAGAGTATATATATCTTTCTTTAGAGGAACACCTTTATTAGTTCAATTGTTTGTGTTGTATTTCGGATTGCCGCAAATATTTCCAGCCTTTACAGTACTTACAGCGATGCAAGCGACTTTAATCGGTCTCAGTTTAAATAATGCAGCATATTTGTCAGAGATTATTCGGGGCTCATTAAATGCTGTGGAATCAGGACAAATGGATGCTTGTTTATCAGTTGGAATGACAAAGGCGCAAGCGATGCGACAGATTATCTTTCCACAAGCTATTCGTGTCGCAGTACCGTCACTTGGAAATAATTTTGTCGGATTGTTAAAAGAATCTTCGTTATCTTTTGCACTTGGGGTGGCTGAAATTTTAGCGCAGGCGAAGATGCTAGCGGCACAATCGTATCGTTATATGGAAAGTTACTTAGCGGTAGCGATTGTATATTGGATTATTACAATAGTAATTAGTTGGGGACAGAAAAAGTTAGAAAAGAAACTTGATGCACCGTATTTGTAATAGAAATGAGGTGATATGTGTGATTGAGATAAGTGATTTGTATAAATCTTACAAAAGTAATGAAGTATTAAAAGGAATCTCACTTACTGTAAATAAAGGAGAAGTGGTAGTCATTATTGGGCCTTCTGGTTCAGGTAAATCGACATTATTAAGATGTTTAAATTTATTAGAACAACCAGAGGATGGAAGTATTAGAATTGAAGATTTAGAGATTCATGCAAAGAAGCTTTATAAAAAAGAAATAATACAATTACGTCAAAAAACAGCTATGGTTTTTCAAAACTATAATTTATTTAAAAATAAAACAGCATTACAAAATATTACAACACCATTAACAGTTGTACAGAAAAAAAGTGAAGAAGAAGCGAAAAGAATAGCAAGAGAAATATTAAAACAAGTAGGTTTAGCTGAAAAAGAAGATTTCTACCCAACGATGTTATCAGGTGGGCAACAACAAAGGATTGGAATTGCGAGAGCGATGGCATTAAATCCAGCTATATTATTGTTTGATGAACCGACTTCAGCACTAGATCCAGAATTAGTGAATGAAGTATTACAAGTAATTAAAGATTTGGCAAGACAGCATATAACGATGGTTATTGTTACACATGAAATGAATTTCGCAAAAGAGGTAGCGGACCGCATTATATTTATGGCTGATGGCATTATTGTAGAGCAGGGAACGCCGGAGGAGATTTTTAGGAACCCACAAAATGAACGTACGAAAAAGTTTTTACGACAATTGAATGCTTCAGAAGAAGGCAATCATTTCGTTATTTAGGAGGGAGAATTATGAGGAAATCATCATTATTACTAACATTGGCATTAACAGTATCGGTTGGGCTTTTATCTGCTTGTGGTTCAGATACAGCGAGCAAAAAGACAGATGAAAAAGTAGTGAAAGTTGGGACGTCTGCAGGTCGTAGCCCATTTATTTTTAAAGAGGGTGAGAAAGTAAAAGGTTTTGATGCTGAAATTATTGAAGCTGCTGCTAAAAAGGCTGGATATAAAGTTGAATGGAATGTTTCTGATTTTGAAGGGTTATTTGGTCTATTAGATTCAGGTCGTATTGATACGATTGCAAATGAATTATCGGTTTCTCCGGAAAGAAAAAAGAAATATGATTTTTCAATTCCATATGTATATTCAGGATCTGTTTTCGCGGTGAAGAAAGATAATAATACAATTAAATCGTTAGAAGATCTAAAAGGAAAGACTGTAGGTGTTGGGCTTGGTACAGCTGGGGAACAAGAATTAAAAGCTTTAAATAAGAATAATGCTTTTACAATTAAAACGTTCTCAGAGGATCCAACAGCGGAATTAAATGAAGTAGGACTTGGCCGTGTAGATGCTTACTATAATGATAAAGTGCAAGTAGAAACAACAATTAAAAAAGCGGATTTAGATAATGTGAAAGTAGGATTTGGTCCACTTAAATGGGGAGAGATTGCATTTCCATTTGCCAAAAAGAGCGAAAAGTTAGAAGATATAAACAAGGCGTTGAAAGAATTAGAACAAGATGGGACATTAAGCGAAATATCAAAAAAATGGCTGAAAGTTGATGCTACAAAAAAACAAAATTAAAATATGTTCGTTGAATGTGGCTATTGTCCATCAACTTATATAAAAATAAAAGGGAACTGGAGAGGAAGTTATTCATGGTACAAATTCATCCGAAAACACGTATTGGTCATGTTGAATTTAAAGTGCAAAATTTAGAGCGCCAAATTGCTTTTTATGAGAATGTAGTAGGCTTAGAAGTAATTCAGCGTGAGGAGAATAAAGCATATTTATCAGGAAAAGGTGGAAAGAACACGTTACTTGTTCTTGAAAAATTAGAGGACGGGGTACTGCAAGAACCGCGTACGACTGGTATATATCATGTAGCCTTTTTAGTTCCAACTCGTGAGGCTTTTGCTTCGGCATTATTTGGTGTGATTCGTAATAAGAACGTAATTGATAGTCCGGCTGAGCAAGAGGGACGTTATACATATTCAAATGAAATTTTACCAATTTCAAGGTTTAATAGCGCAAGCGATCATACGTATAGCGAAGCGTTTTATTTACAAGACTTAGAGGGAAATGGTATTGAAATTTATGCAGACCGTCCGCGCGATCAATGGGGAGAAGGACCAGGAGGCAGTACGCCGCTTGATTTAAAAGAACTGGCAACACTCGTTGATTATGAGATTGATGGGTTGCCTGCTAATACTGTCGTTGGGCACGTACATTTACGAATAGCGGATATAGAGAAGTCACACGAGTTTTATGTAGAGACAGTAGGATTTGAAGTACAACAGCGTGAAGATGACTGCTTATTCATTTCTGCAGGAGGATATCATCACCATATCGGTGCAAATACGTGGAACGGAGTAAATAATCCGCACCCACCAGCGCATGCAACTGGACTTAAGGTATATACAATTGTATTACCGCATAAAGAAGCGTTAGATGGAGTGAAAGAAAGATTAATAGAAAAACAACATAAAGTAAACGAAAGTACAAACGGATTTACAGTAGTAGATCCTAGTGGTATTACAGTGCAGTTTGAAATAGAGACAGCATAAAAGAAGTCGGAAGGTGTATAATCACTTTCCGACTTCTTTTTGATACGTAATCCAAGTAGCACAAGGATTGAAAGGAAAGGATTTTAATATCTCCATTGCATATATACTCGTTGAATCGAATTCACCTTGAATGAAAGAATAACCATGTTTACTTGCATACATAGCTTGTTTGAAAACGAGAAGTTTCAGTAAGGATAAATTCTCTGTAGTGTGAGTCCCACACCATCCTAGTTCTACCGTATCATCTTTTTCTGATGTATGGAGGAAAGAGTACGCAATAATTTTATTCTTTTCATCTATCATTACAAAGCTCCCATCTAGTAACACATCATCAGTTAACATCTGTTCTTTCCAAGTTTCGAGCGGGTATGAGGCAACGGGATTTGCTAAGTGAGTATCCTCATAATTCGTTTTTACTAAGTGAGCTAGCTTTTCAAAGAAGCTATTATTAGACAAGATGTTTGATAAGGTTTGTACATCATAATTTGAATGAAGCATTGTATCGATAGCTATGATTTTTCGTACGTCTAATATCGGCATATATGTTCTTCGGATTTCCGTAAAATTATGTTCTTCATAATAGGCTTTTAAATGAGCCGATGTTTCCCATATAGAGGTTTGTAATGGTAATTTGAAGTTTTCTCGTTTTTGAATCTCGTTTAATAAAAATTGTTCAATGTGTAGCTCTGAATAGAAAGGATTTGTATATATTCGAAAGTATGTGCAGTATGGATGGAAGTTACTGTTCCACGTGAAAAAGACGCCTACTACATCTTTTTTATAGTAGGCAACATACGCACATTTTGTTTTATTATCTCGTAATAAGTTAAATAGATAAGATTCTTCATTGTATAAATCAATAAGTTGTTTTATTTTTAGCTCGTCACTTCTACTATATTTCTCTATAATAAGGTTATTTTCATTGGATGACTTCTTCATAGCTCAATCCAAAACCTTCTTACTACATTTCCATCTTCCTCAATGAAATCATCATCACGAATCCCTCCGTTATGTAAAATTGTTTTTTCTGAAGCTGTATTCACTTCGTCGCAAACGACAAGTACTTTCTTGATGTTTAATTCCTTCGTTTTTTCTAGGGATAATTTTAATAACTTCGTAGCATAACCTTTTTTTCTTTCGGAAGGGCGAATGCCATAACCGATATGACCGCCAGCGTTAAATAAATGCTCGGTTAAACTATGACGTATATTAACAGCACCTACAATTTTATTTTCATCTGTAACGAGCCAATACGTAGAGTCTGGTACCCAAGATTCAGGGAGGTTTATTCCGTTATGTGCATCGTGAAGTTCTTGAATCATTGCCGTGAAATTAGAGGGATCTTTTGAGATAACCCACGGAATCATTGTTTCACCGCTATCTTTCCATTCGTTATAAAAATCTAAGTATTCTTCTTGTAAATCGATAGTAGGTGTAAGTAAAGAGACGTTCATTGTTAGTAAGCTCCTTTATTTATGTAGTATGTATAAAAAAATATGGTGTAAAATGTAAGCGTTTTCTAAACTTTCTCAACCTCATTTTATGCAATCCATATCCCGTTTTTAAATGGAAAGTAAAGTTTAAGGTTTTTCGTATAAAAAGTGGGCTGAATTCTATTTATGTTAATATTTTCAATATTAACATAAATCACCTAGGATATTAAGTATATTTTAATGAAATGCTTTTATATCGATAAATGGATGTGTGTGATAATTTTTGTTTTATCTATCTATAATGAATGAAAGGGGGAAGGGCTCGTGAGTGTAAATCTTGATTTAATTATACGAATCGGTGTTGCGGGTTTGTTGGGAGCAATAATCGGTATAGAAAGGGAAATTCGATCAAAAGAAGCGGGATTAAAAACACATTTCCTAGTAGCGGTAGGGAATGCTTTAACGAATTTTCCGAAAGAATTCTCCTTCCTCAAGCGTGTGAAGGGCATAGCCCAACGATAGGTGAGAGATGAATTTCGGTTTGGCGCAGCCAAAAGGCTTTGCCTTTTATTTTCACCTCCAATATAATCAATCTTATAAAGGGTAAAGGTTGGTATATCAATGAAGTTAGATAGCAATAATCATTCAGTGTTCTTATTGTATTATCACCTTGTATTGGTCGTGAAATACAGAAGAAATGTATTTGATGATGATATATCGGACTATGCAAAAGATATGTTTGTCCAACTATCTGAAAATCACAATATTACATTAATCGAATAGAATCATGATGTAGACCATGTGCATATCTTATTCAAGGCACATCCGAATACAGAACTGACAAAGTTCATTAATGCTTATAAAAATTCAAGTTCTCGACTCATCAAGAGAGACTTTCCCCATGTGAGAAAGAAACTTTGGAAAGAAATGTTTTGGTCAAGAAGCTTTTGCTTGATTACTATGGGTGGTTCACCGATAGATGTAGTAAAGAAATATATTGAAGATCAAGAGGAAAGTGAGGTGTAGGAAATGTTAAGATCATACAAATATCGTATCTATCCAAATAAAGAACAACAAATGTTTTTCTCAAAAACATTTGGATGTGTTCGATTTGTATACAACAAGATGCTTGCAGATAGAATCAAATCTTATCAAGAATCACAGGATAAACTTGATAAATCTGTTACATATCCTACGCCTGCACAATATAAGGCTGAATTTCCATTCCTAAAGGAAGTTGATAGTCTTGCGTTGGCGAATGCTCAAATGAATTTGAATAAAGCATACGCTAACTTTTTCCGGGATAAATCTATTGGATTCCCGAAATTCAAAAGTAAGAAAGATAACCATCGTAGTTATACAACAAATAACCAAAAAGGCACGGTTTACATTGAGAGTGGTTATATCAAGCTGCCCAAACTAAAGACCTTGGTAAGGATTAAACAGCACAGACAATTCTTTGGATTAATTAAGTCTACTACAGTGTCTCAAACACCTACTGGTAAATACTTTGTATCGATTTTAGTAGAAGAAAATGTGCAAATGTTTCCTAAAGTTGATGCAAAAGTTGGTATTGATGTTGGGCTAAAAGACTTTGCAATATTGTCTAATGGCAAGAAATATGAGAACCCTAAATGGTTGAGAAAAGCCGAAAGAAGATTAGCTCTTCTGCAGCGCTCTTTATCGCGCAAAAAGAAAGGTTCAAACAATAGAAACAAGGCCAGGTTACAAGTTGCAAGACTTCATGAGAAGATTGCGAATCAACGCAATGATTTTCTTCACAAGATAAGCAATGAAATCACAAACGAAAACCAAGTAATTGTGATTGAGGACTTGAAAGTGAAGAACATGCAAAAGAATTACAAATTAGCAAAAGCAATCAGTGAAGTATCTTGGGCTAAATTCAGAGAGCACCTTGACTATAAAGCAATATGGAAAGGTCGCGATTTGATAGTCGCACCTAAGAATTATGCGAGTAGCCAATTGTGTTCTTGCTGTGGTTATAAAAATAAGGAAGTCAAGAATCTAAGCCTTAGAGAGTGGACTTGTCCTGAATGCAATAGCCATCATGATAGAGATGTAAACGCAAGTATAAACTTACTAAAATTAGCCACGTAATTGGTATTTTCTTTAGGGGTAGGTACTACCCTTATAGCTTGGTAAATATAGATAGCTAATAAAAGTATCTACTTCCCAAGAAGCTCCCACTTCAAATAGTCCGTAGGGACGTTAAGTGGTGAGTAGTTCACGGTGCAATTTTTATTTCCGCAAAATATAACAGTGCAAATGTGTATAAATAAACATGAGGCGGTACAACAAATAGTAGAAACGCTACAAGTGAAAGGTATTCCAATACTGTCATATGAAGTGGAAACTTTACAGCGAGGTACGGAAATAGTTTATAAGGTAGGGATGCAGCTGAAAAATATATCGTCAGAAGAAAAGAATGAATTTATTCAGCATATGCAAACATTACCGGAAGTTACGTTTATAAAGTTAAAATCATAGCGGTGAAAACGAGGATAGATATAGCAGGAATTTCGCTATTATCTATCTTTTTTTGATATAAAATTCAAATAAAGTCAAGTGTTAATTTTGCGCGGTATGGATACATATGTGAACGTTACCTTATTTTTTCTCAATACAGAATAAAAAGTAAGAATAGTAAAATAATGGTGCGGGACACTAAAAAATGTAAGGTAGGGGAGAGCATGAAAGGCTATTCAAAAAAAGTGTTAGTAGGGGTAAGTTTTGCTAGTTTAATGTTAGGGGGTTTTCAAGGGAGCACATTGGCAGAAAGTAAAAAGGGAGAGCAAGTTTCTTATCGGAATGTGCTCAAAATGGAGCCAGTTGGTGTGCAACTGCCAATGCAAGAATTAGCTCATTCATCAAAAGTGCTTGAAAATAAGTCTTTTGAGAAAAGGCTACAATTTGCTGATTTGTCGCAAAGACCACCTGAAGTAAAAAAAGAAAGTAAGCAATTAGCTGCAGCGAAAACTTATACAATTGCTGAACTAAATCAATTAAGCAATCAGCAGTTAGTAGATTTACTTGTAACAATTGATTGGGAGCAAATTACGGGTCTATTTCAATTTAATAAGGATAGCCTTGCATTCTATCAAAATGATAGTAGGATGCAGGCAATTATTGATAAATTGAAGCAGCAAGGACAAGTTTATACGAAAGATGATTCTAAAGGGATTGAGACTTTAGTAGAAGTATTACGTTCAGGGTTTTATTTAGGATTTTATCATACAGAATTAAGTAAACTAAATGAGCGGAGCTATCATGATAAATGCTTACCTGCATTAAAAACGATTGCGAATAACCCGAATTTCAAACTCGATACGTTAGAACAAAATAGAGTAGTATCATCATACGGAAAATTAATAGGAAATGCTTCGAGTGATGTGGAAACGATAACATCAGCTGCAAAGATTTTTAAACAATATAACGATAATTTTTCTGCATTGGTAGACAATCTTTCAGCTGGAAATGCAATTTACGATATTATGCAAGGTGTTGATTACGACATTCAATCGTATTTGTATGATACGAGAAAAGCACCGAAAGATACAGTATGGTACCAAAAAATTGATAGCTATATTAATGAATTAAGTCGTTTTGCTTTAAGTGGAACGGTGACAGAGAAGGATGGTTGGTTAATTAATAATGGTATTTATTATACAGGTAGACTTGGTACGTTCCATAGTACAGGAACGAAAGGATTGCAAGTTGTAACGGACGCAATGAAAATGTATCCGTATTTAGGAGAGCAATATTTCGTAGCGGCTGAGCAAATTGCGACGAACTATGGCGGGAAAGATGCAAATGGAAATGTTGTGAATTTAGATCAAATACGAGAAGACGGGAAGAAAAAGTATTTACCGAAAACGTATACGTTTGATGATGGGGCAATTGTTTTAAAGGCTGGAGATAAAGTGACAGAAGAAAAAGTAAAACGTCTATATTGGGCGGCAAAAGAAGTAAAGGCACAATTCCATCGTACAGTTGAAAGTGATCAACCTTTAGAAAAAGGAAATCCTGATGATGTATTAACGATGGTTATTTATAATAGTCCAGCTGAATATCAATTTAATCGTCAATTGTACGGATATGAAACGAATAACGGTGGCCTTTATATAGAAGGAACAGGTACGTTCTTTACTTATGAACGTACGCCAGAAGAAAGTATTTATAGTTTAGAAGAATTGTTCCGACATGAGTTTACTCATTACTTACAAGGTAGATATGAAGTACCAGGGCTTTGGGGACAAGGTAAGATGTATGAGAATGAGAGATTATCTTGGTTTGAAGAAGGGAATGCGGAGTTTTTTGCGGGGGCAACGAGAACGGATAATGTTGTACCGAGAAAGAGCATTATAGGAGGAATATCTTCAAATCCAGCAGAACGTTATACGGCAGAGCGAACGTTAAATGCAAAGTATGGAACGTGGGATTTCTATAATTATTCATTCGCTTTACAATCGTATATGTATAATAAGAGATATGATATGTTTGACAAAGTTCATGATCTTATTAGAAAAAATGATGTAACAGCATATGATGCATACCGTTCTACTTTAAGTAAAGATGCGAATTTAAATAAAGAGTATCAAGATTATATGCAAATGTTAGTCGATAACCGTGAGAAATTTAATGTTCCATTAGTATCAGATGATTATTTAGCAACTCACGCACCAAAACCAGTTTCAGATATTGCGGCAGAAATTACAGCAGAAGCAAAATTAAGTAATGTATCAGTTAAGAAAAATAAATCACAGTTCTTTAATACATTTACACTGCAAGGAACGTATACAGGTACTACTGCAAAAGGGGAATATGAAGACTGGAAAACAATTACACAAAACGTAAATGATACGTTAAAACGTTTAAGTGCAAAAGAATGGACAGGCTATAAAACAGTAACAGCTTACTTTGTAAATTATCGTGTGAATGCATCAGGACAATTTGAATATGATGTTGTATTCCATGGTATGAATACAGAAGAAGGTGCTGTGAATAAAGCACCAGTTGCGGTTATGAATGGTCCATATAACGGAAATGTAAATGAAGCAATTTCGTTTAAAAGCGATGGATCAAAAGATGAAGATGGAAAAATTGTTGCTTATAAATGGGAGTTTGGTGATGGTACTGTAAGCAATGAACAAAATCCAACTCACATGTATACAAAAGAAGGAACGTACACGGCAAAATTAACAGTAACAGACGACAAAGGGTTAACGAATACTGTTACAACGAATGTAACGGTTCAAAAGAAAGAAGATAACAGTGTAGAAAAAGAGCCAAATAACTCATTCCAAACAGCAAATAAACTGCAATTAAATCAAGTTTTACGTGCAAGCTTAGGGAATGGTGATACGAGTGATTACTTTGAAATAAATGTGGAAACTGCGAAAAACCTACAAATTAATGTAACGAAGGAAAATAATATTGGAGTAAACTGGGTTCTTTATTCGGAAACAGACTTAAATAATTATGTTACGTATGCACAGCAAGAAGGGAATAAGTTAGTAGGAAGTTACTACACATATCCAGGGAAATATTATTTACATGTGTATCAGTATGGCGGAGGAACAGGGAATTATACGGTAGAAGTGAAATAGTAAAAGAGAAATTGTCTTTCAATGAATGGAAATCAATTTAAGTCTATATCAAGTAATACAGGTTACAATATCAGTTATGAAGATAAAAATTGGTATCTTTATGAATGTTGAAAATTTAATATTTAAAATAAAAAAATAACTATAGGTAATGTATCTAATGATATTAAGAAATCAAGTATCAAGAGACTTTATCTTGAAGTTAAGTAGACCTAATCAGTAAATGAGATACAATCGATGAATTATGATTTCATAGAGATGTGAGCAAAGTAATAAAATTTAAGTATGTTTGATTTAATTAAAGGACTAGAGTTTATCCGTAAAAACAGATATACTCTGGTCCTTATTACGTTTAATTTATTCACGAAATCAAGATGATTAATGAGTTAAGTAGCGGCATTTTTGAAATTTATTTAATAAGTTAAATATAAAAATTTTATTATTTAAACAATTCCGTCATATTAGCAGGGGATACTAATGGAAAATCGTGTACCTTGACCTAATTTACTCTCTATTTCTATATCACCGTTTAATTCTTTAATAATGCTATAAGCAATCATAGTGCCAAGTCCAGTCCCTTTTTCTGTTGTTGAATAGAATGGCAAAGCAATTCGTTTTATTTGTTGAGAGGACATTCCAAACCCTGAATCAATAATATCGATTATAATATTCCCTTTTATTTTCTGTATATTTATTTGTAATACGCCACCATTTATCATGGCTTCAATTCCGTTTTGTATGATGTTGTTTAGACAGATTCTGAATTTTTCGGGGTCTCCATTTATATAAAAGGAATCTGTACTATTTTGTTTTATTTCAACTTTATATGATAGAGCGAGTGGTGAAATAGTGTCTTTCACTTGATTTAAAATATGATTAATATCTATTCTCTCTTTTAGGGTGTTCTGTGGTTTTGTTAAAGATAAATAGTTATTAATAGTAGATTGTATTTGCTGCATTTCAATTAACATGATTTCTAAGTACTGATCCTGAGGTAGCTTAGAGGCATGTTTTTCATTTAACAATTGAGTGAATCCATGTACTGTGGTTAGTGGATTGTGGATTTCGTGTGCAATGGACGCGGCTAGTTCGCTAGCTATATAAAATTTTTCAGCCCGTTGCAGCTTTTCTTTCATTTTATATTTCTCAATCATTCCCTCTATTAAATAAACTGATAATAATACTGTGAAAATATTAATGATTATATAATTTAATAAAAATTCTATGAGAGTAGAGTCTATTTTACCACCTTTATTTATTTGAGTTACAAAACCGCAGATAGAAAGTGAAGTTGTACATACTAAAATAAGAAGCAAGCTTAATAATAGCTTTTTTTCTTTAACATACTTAGGTAATACGTAACGAAAGAACATTGTTATAACAGAAATAATAGTAAAGATAATAAATGATGGAAGAACGCCATTTCCGCCTAGGTAAAATCGATAAGAAAGATATAAAATTCCTATAAAAACAATATTTTTTGTATTTCCGTATAGAAAAACTAATATGATAGGAATAAAACGTAAATCATAAATAAATCCAGCATGTAAATGAAAAGGAAACGTCATGCAAAAAATAATAGCAACGGAGGAAAGGATAGAAATCAATATATGATTACATGTTATTTTTTCTTTAAATTCTAACCAAAATACGTGGTAGCTAAGGATACAAATTATTATTATAAAGGTATTTAATAAAAGAGTAGAAATTCCCATAGTTTTGCATCTCCGATAGTTTGTATATAGGATTATGTATGAGTTAAACCTAGATGTTTAGTATCAGTAGACTTTCTATCTAAAATAGGAAGAGCACTTGAAAAAGCACTATTATATTATCCGTATTAAAATTGATAAGGAAGTTAGAAAAAATAATAGATAAAAAATCTACTTAGATATTTATATATAAAACTAGAACTTGATTTTTGAATAGGTGAAATTTGGATTGGGTTACTGATAAAATGATGATTTTTAAGTGTGAATATTCTGTGAAGATAATGTATGTAGTGACTGCTGTTTTGTAACCTTCGTTATATTAACATGGAATATATCAAATTACAAAGTGAAAATTTCAAAATTTTTTATTAGTATACTTTATCTGAAATGGAAACACTATTTATTTGAGTGTCTTGGTATTTAATTGTATGAATTCTTGTGGGAAAAAGACTTTGAAATTTACATGTTCTTTTTTATGAAGCATAATACTGTAGCCTTATCTATGTCAGTTTCTTAATAACCATTAAGGTGTAAATTTAGGATATATAGGTTTAAAGATATGAATTATTACATAAAAACGTACTTAAAAAAGAATGTATGATGGTAATAGAATACAAACATCAAGGGGGAACTTAAAATGAAGTTAAATAAACTAGTGTTTAGTTGTGGAGTAATTTCAGCATTAACACTTGGTGTGTTAGGAAATAATACTTATGCTGAAGAAGTAAACAAGTTGAATGATAAAATTCATATAGTTGAACATATTCCTACAGACATATTATTAACTCAAACAATGGATTATAGTGGAGAGGCTATAACTTCTTTTTTATATAATGGGAGTGAAAATTTAAGCTTCTTTATGAAAAATAATGGTCAACATACAATGGGATATAGTGTCAAAGGTCCAAATATGGAGCTAATTGTTGGTGGTTATATAAAACCTGGAGAACAACAAATTAATGTTACAAATGTACGGAATGCTTTATCTCCATTACCAATTGGAACGTATAGTATTTACGTTTCAAATAATGATGGTTCTAAGGGACAATTCCAAGTTGCAGTAAGATCTATGAATTAAATTTAAAACACCTTTTTTATAAGTTAATTTAGTCTTTACTTACTGGAAAGAAACTATATTGAAATGAGAATGTCGATTTTGAGAAATCTTAAAGTGAAGGTGACTTGAAATTCAGTTAAATTACATAAGAAACTAGAAAAACCACTTATATAAGTGGTTTTTCTAGTTTTAGGCTATACATTTAAAATTAGGCTAAGTTAAAGTAATAAGCATTTTATTTGTTTAGATTATTTTGGTTCTGGATAATGATTGTAGTACGAAATTCTAATAAATTCTTGGTATACATTTGTTAATTTAGCATCTCTAAGAGCATCATTGAATTTTTGCATACGAACACTACCTTGAGCGTAGCCTCCACCAGGAACATAAGGATTTCTAGCTTCAAAGTCATCCATAAAGACTTTTAATTTTTTATAGTCCTGAGATTGATAAAAAGTAGCCGCTTCTTCAGGAGTGACATCAAAGTAAGAAGATGATGTTGAGTTATAAGAAGCCGCTTGAGCGGTAGGTGTTTCTAGCATAGTTGCAGCCCCACCCAACATAGTAAGTGCCATAGAAGATACAATGATTTTTTTAAACATAATAAAACCTCCACGTAGAGTATTTGGATTAACAGTAATCCTGTAACCATTATAGTTACGATGAAAATGGTTATCAAATGCAATGTTGCATAATTTATTATTTGAACGAGAAGTCTCCCTTATCTCTACATGAAGGAGCGTAATAGGGGATTAATAGATTAAAAGAAGTTTACATATCATTGGGGTTAACAAGATAATGAAATAAAAAGGATATTTTAATCGAGGAAAGTTAAAATGCCCTGTAATTAAAGAAAAGGGTCTTTTAAAAAGGAATAGTTACCATCTGGAGGTACCATTAGAGGGGATTTAGCTACGTTTATTGGTGTTGAGAAATACATAATATATGCTGTATAAGATGAAATGAAGAAACATTTCATCTTAATTTTACAATATGAGAAAGAAAAATCAGAATTTTAATTTATACTTAAACTAGGGAGAAAAGTATTACTTTTTATGTAACAAAGAATGTTAAGTCTCATCCAAAATCATATAATAGACTATAAAATAATCCTTTTAAAACAAAATATAGTTTGGCTAAAAATTAGAGGGCATCAATTCATTGGAACAGTAAAAGCTGTTTATTGGATTGGTGTCTTTTTTTGTTTAAAAACGAGAATACATTTTCTCAACAGGACAAATGGTAAATATCTATAAGTACTATTTATAAGGATAATTGGAAAATAGAAATTAATAATAAAGGGGAATGCGAAATGACAACATTAATATCTAATAGAGATCTAGCTAAAATCCGAGAGGAAGATGTAGATGTATTAAAGGTAATGGCACATCCCGTTCGATTAAAAATTGTAAATGAATTAATGCACCATAAACTGTGTAATGTTACACAGTTGACAGAAATATTAGGACTCCCACAATCCACTGTTTCACAGCATCTATCAAAATTAAGGGGAACTGTGCTCCGTGTAGAAAGACGAGGATTAGAGATGCATTATTATATTGATAATGTTAAGGCTCGCCAGATTGTAGGAATTCTAGGTTTGTAGCTTCATAATTCTTAAAAAGAGCACTTTTCAAAAGTGCTCTTTTTAAGATGGGCATTAGGAATTGAAAGAGGCATCAATGATAATTTAGAAGGAGTGTGCTTTAAATCAATCTTTTCTTAAAATAAAAGATAATTATTTACATCGTTTAATAATTACTTGATATATTATTAATTTGGTTACCTTACAAAAATGTAAGGTTGTTTCAATTGACACTCATGTATATAAGTAACTATACTAGTTACACAATGTTGGTGAATATATGTAATAGTCTCAATCTATAAGTGTATGTCGAAGGGTTCTTTTCGGAATGATAATTCTATACTAGATTCTTTATCTTATAATAGTGATGACGCCAACTTAATCTATACTTTATTCGAATTCATATTATTTAAAGATTAACTATACTTTACATAATTTACCAAATTGTAATAATTTTTTAGAGGTGCTAAATTTTGAAGAACAAATTAATTGCTACAGGAATTCTCGCTGGAAGTCTACTATCTTATTCTTCTAGTATTTTTGCAGATACTCACAAATTCCCAGATGTTCCTGCATGGGCTGACAAATCCGTTACTTATTTAGTTGATAAGCAAGTATTGAGTGGTTATCCAGATGGAACTTTTGGTTCAAATGACACATTAGATAGAGCTTCTGCAGCAACCATTATGACAAGGGCTCTTGGTATACAAATTGATTTAAATGCAAAACCATCTTTTAAAGATTCACAAAACCACTGGGGAACTCCATATATTGCCGCAGCTGAAAAGGCAGGAATAATTAAAGGTGAAGGAAATGGAATATTTAATCCTTCTGGAAAAGTTACTCGTGCTGCTATGGCTACTATGCTAGTGAATGCATATAAACTACAAAATAAAAGCATTAACAATGGACAAAGTAAATTTGAAGATTTAAAGGGACATTGGGGTGAAAAGTTCGCAAACATCTTAATTGATTTGAAAATTTCAGTTGGTACAGATCATGGTTGGCAACCAAATAGATTTATAACACGTGCTGAAGCTGCACAACTAACCGCAAAAACAGATATGCTTCAATATAGTCAAAGTAATCCTTTAGAAAATAAAGCAATTATTATTGATCCCGGACATGGCGGCGAAGATCCTGGAAAAAACACAAAGGGATTACCTGAAAGTAAGATTGTACTAGATACTTCTTTACGTCTTCAACAATTGCTTGAAAAACATACTCCATTTACAGTTTTACTAACTCGTGAATCTGATACTAGACCTGGACATGATCAAAAAAGCTCTTTACAGGAACGTGTTAAGTTTGCTAAGCAAAATCAGGGTGATATCTTTATAAGCATTCATGCAAATGCTTTTAACGGTAATGCAAAAGGGACAGAAACATATTACTATAAATCTTCTAAATCTGAAAAAACAAATCCTCATGTGGAAGAAAGTCGTGTTTTAGCTGAAAAAATTCAAGAACGATTAGTAGACGCACTTCAAACACGTGATAGAGGTGTTAAACATGGAGATCTTCATGTTATAAGAGAAAATGACATGCCAGCTGTGTTAACGGAACTTGCTTTTATAGATAATGGTATTGATTACAGTAAGTTATCTACAGAAAACGGAAGACAGATTGCAGCAGAAGCCATTTATGAGGGAATTTTAGATTATTATGAATGGAAAGGGAATAATGTATCTGAATATAGGTTGCAATAAGTAAATGAATATATAGTAATTCTCGAAATAAAGAATTCTATAATTTTTTTGCATTTTTTTAAACAACAATTTTAAATGTGTATTTAAAATTGTTGTTTAAATCGTTATTATGTGTTTTAATAATATTGATAATAGTTATCAGTAAAAAAAGAGATGGAAATTAGAAAAACAAGTGTTGATAGTTATTGTCATAAAGATTAATAAATTTCTACATTGTAAAGTTATGAACCTATCTCTAGTATTGAGAGCTAAAAGTAATATGTTTATACCTTTTAAATGTTTAAGAAGGAGTGGATGTCTGTATGAAAAAAGCAAAAGGAATAGCTAAAAGTGTTGCGGTAGCGTCCGTTATTATGTCTGGATCACTTGGTGCACAAGCAACATCTGCATTTGCAGATTCTAAAGGAACTGTAGAAAATCTTCAAAATGGTGGAAAAGTCTATAATAGTTTTAAAACTACTTATGACATGAAGCAGAATATCAAAAATTCAATAAAGGTTTCTTTTATTGAGGATCCTTATGCAGATAAAAAAATCGCAATTGTTACAACAGATGGTAGTAATATAGATGCTAAATATACAATTAATGGCGGATTCTATAACGCAGGTTTAAAATGGCCATCGGCTTATCATACTGAAGCAGAAATAACAAGTGGTGATAGCGCTCAATTCCATAAAGCTGCCCCAGTTAATACAATGACTTCAGCAAAGGTTACTTCTGAAGTAGGGTATACACTTGGCGGAAGTGTTAAAGTTGGGGTAAATGATAAAGGCCCAAATGCTGATGCAAGTATTACAGGTAGCTTTGCTTGGAAAGAAAGTGTATCTTATGATCAAGTAGACTATAAAACGGTATTAGAGACTCACACAGATAAAAAATTAAATTGGAAAGTAGGATTCCAATCATTTAATTACCCGGAGTGGGGAATTTATAATCGTGATTCATTTAATACTTTCTACGGTAATCAACTATTTATGAAATCACGTAGTTATAATGAAGGAACGAATAATTTTGTTTCAAAAGATACAGTACCAGCTTTAACAGGATATGGTTTTTCTCCTAATGTAGTAGCAGTTATTACTGCAGATAAAACAGAATCTACATCTGATTTAAAAATAACAAATCGTAGAATATCAGATCAGTACAATATCGAATGGGTAAGTTCGAAATGGTGGGGAACAAATAATAAAGATACATATAATGAGTTCTTTACAAACAACTATAAGTTAGACTGGAAAAACCATCAAGTTACTCTTGATAACCAAAAAGCCCTTGAAGAACAAATGAGTAGTATCAACAATGTGAATAACCAACTTAACAAAGGCAAAGGGAAATTATCTTTTTCAATGAATGGAAATCAGCTCAAAGCGACATCTAGCAATGCTGGTTATGGTATTAGTTACGAGGATAAAAATTGGGGTATCTTTGTGAATGGTGAAAAGATCTATACGTTTAATGAAAAAACAACTGTAGGTAATATTTCGAATGACATTAACAAATTAAACATCAAAGGACCTTATATTGAGATTAAACAAATCTAATCAGTAAATGAATTGCAAATGAAAGGGCCAGAGTTTATCTGTAAAGATAGATAAACTCTGGCCCTTATTATTTTTTTCATTCTTATACGCAATTAGAAAAGAACGTGAGGTATTTGAAAGCTATTCATGCCACGCAGGGAGATATTGTTTTAAGTAGGGTGTTTATTTTTATTTCATTTTTAAATGAATTCTTTGTATGATGACATAGGGTAGGCGATGTTCAGGAGATGTTTCTTTTTGAGGAGTATGTTGTGTGGCGAATAGTTTAAAGTAAGCAAGTCTTCATCGGTTGTTAAGTTATTACTTTAAATATATAATTAAACTTCATTAAAAAGATACTCTATTCAAAGTCCTTAGTGGATTTTTGAAGTGAAATATATATTATTTGAGGTGTGTGAAATGGGGAAATCTCGAGAGCAGACGATGGAAAATATTTTGAAGGCTGCTAAGAAAAAATTTGGAGAGCGTGGTTATGAAGGTACGAGCATACAAGAAATTGCAAAAGAAGCGAAAGTGAATGTTGCTATGGCTTCTTACTATTTTAATGGGAAAGAAAACCTATATTATGAGGTGTTTAAGAAATATGGTCTTGCTAATGAGTTACCTAATTTTCTTGAGAAGAATCAATTTAATCCTATTAATGCTCTAAGAGAATATTTAACAGTCTTTATTACACATATAAAAGAAAATCCTGAAATTGGCACATTGGCATATGAGGAGATTATTAAGGAAAGTGCAAGATTAGAAAAGATTAAACCGTATTTTATAGGTAGTTTTGAACAGTTAAAAGCAATATTACAGGAGGGTGAAAAACAAGGAGTTTTTCATTTTTTCTCCATAAATCATACGATACATTGGATCACTTCTATTGTTTTATTTCCAAAGTTTAAAAAGTTCATTGATTCTTTAGGACCAACTGAAACGAATGATACAAATCATGAATGGATGCCAGAAGACTTAGTGAACAGGATTATTTCTGCTTTAACAGATAAGCCTAACATGTAAATTATTCATTGTTTATGAATTTTAATTTTCCTATTAAAAAGCCTAATTTCTCAATGTATTGTAGAAAGATTAGGCTTTTTTGGACATTTCATTTTAAAATTATTTTATTATTTATTGTTTATTACATTTGAAATGACTATTAATGTGTATAAGCACGTGATAAGTCAATTAAATAAACAAAGGCCCTGTAATAAATACAGAGCCGGATACAGGGTTAAGGGAACGCATAGTTTCTTAGTAACATATTAGCATAAACTTTTCGTGTAACTACATAAGAGTTTTGACAAATTTAAGAACAAGATAGAGGGTTTTTAAGAATAAATACAGTACTGAAAATTAGGGTTGTGATTTAAATGTTAGCGTTGTTATATCGTTAAAAAACAGATGAGTATTTTAATCATATATTGAAGAAATATTTTTTGATTAGGTTAAAAGAGAACGCTGTCAATTTAATATGCGTTATACCCAAATAATTTTAAATCTTCTCCTGAGTCCGAAATGATCTTTTCGAACTGTAATCCTACTTTTTCTAAAAGCTTTCCTGAATTGGTGTTATCAATAGTAGTAATTGCTACAATTCGTTTCAGTCCTAGTTTTTGTACTCCGTATTCGATTACAGCAGAGGCTGACTCGTAGCCATATCCTTTTGAACGAAATTCTTCTAAAAAGGCAAAGCCAATATCAACATCTTCTAATGAATCTCTTTTAATAAGACCGCACATACCAAGTGAAGTGAAATCTTCTTTTCGTTCTACTAAGTAAAGGCCAAAGCCCATTTTATTATACATATCGATGGGTCCGTTTAAGATGTATTTTTTTGCATCTTCTAAGTTTTTAATCCTTTTATCACCGATATACTGAATCCATGCAGGATCGTTTACTAATTTAAGAATAAATGGAGCATCTTTTATATCAAACCAGCGAAGAACGAGGCGTTCAGTTTCAAGAACTATCAAGCTATTGCACCACCTTTAACATTTATAATAATTAGTATGGATTGTGTAATGCAAAATCGCAACATATTTTAAAATAGTCCGGATTGTTCACATAAAGTTCGTTTGTTTTGTATAAAGGGATATTCTATAATTAAAATTGATTGTAAAGAGTGAGATGCTTATACAATGACTCCTAGGTGACTAGGAGTTTTTACTATATAACTATCATTATTACTAAATATGACACACTACACATTCTACTCAAGGAGGTACATAATGAAGAAATTATATAATGCATCGTTTACGTATTTGATTATCGGTTTATTATCAGGGATTTTCGCTAGGGAATATGGAAAGTATAAGGGGATTGTAGGATCTACTTTGTTAAATCTTTTGCATACCCATACACTTGTACTTGGATTTTTCTTCTTTTTAATTGCTTTAGGATTAGCAAAAGTATTCGCGTTTCATGAAGCAAAAAGTTTTAATAAGTGGTTTGTTGTACATAATATCGCATTAATATTAATGTTAGGTTCATTGGCAGCAAGAGGGCTTCTTCAGTTAAATGGAGCGGATTTTAAAGGGTTAACTTATATTGTTGGTTTTTCTCATTCGTTGATGGCAGTTACTTTAATTTGGTTTATGCTGTTAATAAAGAAGTCGTTTAAAATATAGTTTTATAGAAAAGAACTTGCAACAATTATTATCTAGGGTAAAATATTTATAATCAAACTACTAAAAAGGTATTACATTTTAATGATGTAGTGCCTTTTTTATTGTAGTTACATTTAAATATCTACGGTATTATATGTAATATAATAATCAAAATGTAGGTAAATGAAAAATAAAAAAATACATCCATTATCTCAAAAAAGATTGATTTAATGGATGTATTTTTACATACAGGGGTCACGCCACATTGCCATCAACCTAAGTTTTTGAGATACCCCCATACCGAAATTTTCACCTTTTTACAGTTATTTATGAGAATTCAGCTCATTTTTTCGTTTTGGGGAACAATCAATTTCTTAAGTTGATGGGTATGTGATAATGCTTCCATTTGAACAAATTTTCCTTTTCCATACCGATCACACACCTTTTGTAGAGTAATAGTATCAGCATATCCTAGTTTAAGAGGTTACTTACAAAATATTTAGAATTTTTTTGCGGGAATGCTCCGAAATGTAATACGGACTTTAAATATTTTCATTTATAATTCTCTATTTGTCTATACTTTTCATACCGCTGTTGTATAAGCTCTTCCGAGGATAATAGTATCAATTTTTTTAGAGATGATTCGATTACAGACTCAATCACTTTTGCCTGTGATTTTATATCATTTTGTGCTCCACCTTTAATTTCAGGAATGATTTCATCAATAACTCCTAAATGTTTTAAATCTTTTGCTGAAATTTTCATATGTTCAGCAGCTTCTGGAGCATACTTAGCGTCCTTCCATAGGATAGATGCTGCTCCTTCTGGCGAAATTACCGAGTACCATGAATACTCTAACATATGGATATGGTTACCGACACTAATGCCAAGAGCTCCACCACTTGATGCCTCTCCAATTACAATACAAACAATTGGCACTTTAAGTGTAGCCATTTCAAATAGATTTCGAGCTATCGCTTCAGAAATTCCACGTTCTTCAGACCCTTTCCCTGGATAGGCGCCTATTGTATCAATAAATGTAATAATAGGGCGATTAAATTTATCAGCTTGTTTCATAAGTCTTAGCGCTTTTCTATAACCTTCTGGATGTGCCATTCCAAAATTTCTTTCTATATTTTCCTTTGTATTTCTACCTCTTTGATGACCAATAACCGTAACGGGCATCCCTTTAAATTTTGCAATACCACCTATCATTGCTTTATCATCACCATATAATCGATCACCATGAAGTTCGAGAAAGTTTGTAAACAATAAAGGTATATAGTCCAATGTCGTGGGCCGGTTACGTAGCCTTGCAATTTGAACTCGTTGAAAAGGTGTAATATTAGAATAAATTTTATCTTGCATTTTATTTAAACGCTTTTCTAATACATGAATTTCTGGCGATAAATCTACATTATTTTCTTTCATAATTTTCTTTAATTCATCAAATTTCTCTTTTAATTCAATAATAGGACGTTCAAAATCCAAACTCATTTTACCCTCCAAATGTTATGATTTACCTCGCTCTAATCAAAAGGCTTAGAAATAGAATCAATAAATAATTCAAAACCATCCACAACTATTTTTTGTTCTGATTCTGATAAATTATTGAGAATACTTTGATAAAATGTAATGGATTGCTCTCTTAAGCAATTAACAGTTATGTGACCTTTTTCTGTGAGGTGCAGAAAAAGTTCTCTTCTATTTTTTTCATTTACTTCACGATAAATAAGCCCCTTTTTTACTAACTTATCTACCAATCTACTTACAGTTGAAGTCTCTAATCTAAGTTTATTGGATAGTTGCCAAACAGTTAATTTTTCCACCTCTAGTTCCTCTAACGCCATCATTTGAGAAGTTGGTAAAGGTTTTTCAAATGGTCCATTGGGCAAATTTTGAGATTCAAAAACCCCAGTTATTATAATCATTTTCTTAATATCTGTTCTTAGTTTTAAGGCATCTTCTCTTTTCAAATAGGTCACCCTCCTACAACTAATGTATCATACATCAATTGTATTATACATGAATATGTTTTTTTCATAAGCTTAACGTAAGCCAATATTACAACATGGACGAGATATTTCTTCTTGTTAAAATGGTATAAGTGGATTGTTTTCTACAAATGGCAGAACATCAATTATGTATCAGGGGCCTTTATGGGGGACCGCTCATCGCAATCAAGCTAAGAAAATAAAACTACCCAAAAAACGAAAATTTTGTGATAACTTGTAACAAAAAACTCATAATTTTTTGGGGGAGTTCTAAATTCTTAAGTTGATGGGCATGGGATAGCACAAAATTTCGGTCTGGGGGGTACTATAAAATTTTAGCTTGATGGGTATGTGGTGCTACCCCATACAAACAAAAAGTTTGATTATATATAATCAAACTCAAAAACTCTAAATATAAGGTCTGGTTTTGTTTTATTATACTATTTACCCTATATTCAATTAATTGCAAGTTCTTTTTGCTTATTCGATAGTAGGAAACGAATTTCATATGTATAAAACTTGAATTATTTAATTTTTCGGATTATTATGTATAAAATACTTAACATATTTTGTAATTCTAATTTATAGAAAGTAGGAGAATGTACGATGGAGATAACAGTAGAGCGTTTAGTAAATGAATTAAAGGGTATACTTCCCGGCGATCGAGTAGTTGTGAATACGACAGTAAGAGAGTTACATAGTAAAGATGAATCTTATCATACTAGTAGTTTACCTGATGTAGTTGTTTTTCCGAAAACGACCGAAGAGGTTAGTAGAATAATGGAAGTAGCGAGTGAGCATGGAAAACCTGTCGTTCCTTTTGGGGTAGGTTCTAGTTTAGAAGGGCATGTTATCCCATATGAAAAAGGAATTACAGTGGAATTTTCGCTTATGAATAAAATACTCGAAGTAAGAGAGAAAGATTTTCTTGTGAGAGTACAGCCAGGAGTGACTCGTTCTCAGCTTAATAAAGAATTGAAAAAGTATGGATTGTTTTTTAGTGTAGACCCAGGTGCAGATGCAACGTTAGGTGGAATGGCAGCCACAAATGCGAGCGGAACGACAGCAGTTAAGTATGGTGTAATGCGTGATCAAGTTCGTGATTTAGAAGTCGTTCTTGCTGATGGGGGAGTAATACATACTGGAAATTTAGCAGCGAAGTCGTCATCAGGTTACCATTTAAATGGTGTTTTCGTAGGATCAGAAGGTACGCTTGGATGCTTTACAGAGTTAACATTAAAAGTATACGGCATACCAGAACATGTTATGGCTGCGAGAGCATCGTTTCCAACTATAAATAATGCAGTAGAAGCTGTTATTAATATACTACAGGCGGGTATTCCAATTGCAAGAATTGAACTTGTAGATGAATTATCTATGAAACAAGTAAATCACTATAATGAAACAAGTTACAGGGAAGAGCCTACACTGTTTTTAGAGTTTCACGGTAATGAAGCAGGGCTAAAGCAAGATATTGAATTCACGAAGGAAATTGTTTTTGATCATAAATGTAAAGAAGTTGCTTTTGAAACGGAAACTGCGGCGAGAAATAAATTATGGGATGCACGGCATAATCTAGCATACTCTTACGTTCATAGCTATCCTGGCAAAAAGCTTATGAGTACAGACGTATGTGTACCCATTTCAGAATTAGCTGGCGCAATCCAACATGCGAAAGAGACGTTAGATAAGAGTGGTCTTGTCGGTGGTATTCTTGGTCATGTAGGAGACGGAAATTTCCACGTGCTCTTAATGGTTGATCCAAACGATAAAGAAGAAGTGGAAAAGGCGGACGAAATAAATGAAAGTATCGTTTTATATGCTCTTAAACGAGGTGGAACGTGTACGGGAGAACATGGCGTTGGAATCGGAAAACGAAAGTATCAAGAAGAAGAACATGGGGCGGCATTACTCGTAATGGAAAAAATAAAGAAAGCTCTTGACCCACAAAACATTTTGAATCCGAATAAAGTTTTTCAGTTGAAGGATAGGGGATGATTGGGTGAAAGTACTAGAAGCGATAAGTAATATAGCTGGAAAGTATTTTGCATTTTGGGTTATTTGTATTGCAGCTATTGCATATTTCATTCCTGGACCATTTCTCGGGTTAACTAGTTACATAACAATTTTACTCGGGGTTGTAATGTTTGGGATGGGATTAACATTAAAGGCTGTTGATTTTAAAATCATTGCTACAAAACCATTGCCAGTTATTATCGGTGTATGTGCTCAGTTTATCATTATGCCACTTGTCGCATACGTACTAGCCTACGTTATGAATCTGCCAGCTGAGTTAGCAGCTGGATTAGTGTTACTCGGTTCAGTACCGGGTGGCACTGCATCAAATGTTATAGTTTATTTAGCAAAAGGGAACTTAGCGTTGTCTATTGCAATGACTTCATTATCAACGTTACTAGCACCCATTGCTACACCTCTTATTTTATTATTACTTGCGGGACAATGGATGCCAGTAAATGCTATGTCTATGTTTCTTTCTATCGTACAAGTCATTATCTTACCTATTATTTTAGGATTAGTAGTGAAGAAATTTTTCCCTAAAACTGTTACGAAAGGAATGACTGTTATTCCTTTAATATCAGTTGTAGCAATTATTATTATTGTTTCTGCAGTTGTTTCAGCGAATGTAAGTAGCATTACTTCTTCAGGCCTGCTTATCTTTATTGCAGTGATGCTTCATAATGCATTTGGTTTTTTACTCGGATATATAACAGCGTTCGTACTTGGACTAGACGAAGGAACAAGAAGGGCTATTTCAATAGAAGTAGGAATGCAAAATTCAGGCTTAGGTGTTGCGCTGGCAACAGCACATTTTGGACCAGCAGCTGCACTTCCAAGTGTATTAGCAGCAGTATGGCATAATATTGCAGGGCCGATATTAGCAACCATCTGGTCAAAAAATGCAAAGAATACTTTCAGTGATGAAAATTTATCGGTAAATATAGAAAAATAGGAATGATAAAGAATGCAAAAACGTATTGTACATTTTGAAGGGCTGGTTGTTTTGTTAGCCACAATTTATGCGTATTCAATATATGAATTTAGTTGGATTATATTTTTGGTATTCCTTTTAGCCCCGGATGTATCCATGTTAGCGTATGGTATAAATAATCGTGTTGGTGCTAAAGTTTATAATATATGTCACACATATATTATATCTATATTAATAGCTATCATAGGTGTCTATTTTAAGATAGATACCGTTATAATGATTGGCTTAATATGGACAGCACATATTGGGATGGATCGAATGTTTGGATATGGATTGAAATATGAGACGGATTTTAAAGATACTCATATTCAGAGGTTATAAAAGATGGGTGTAATGTGAACAAATAATCAATTGAGGAATTGAATTCAAAACAATTGTTGAGAAATATATATAAATATGGATATAGATAATTGAATTGTGTTACTTTTAGAATACTTAAATAGATGAGGAGGGTTTCAATGAATATACAAATCACGGGTAATAAATTAATTACCAAGATGCTGAATGATTGGTACCAAAACATCAGAGCACAACGAGTAAGTGAAGCGAAAAAATTAAAGGAAGAGATTGATAAAAAGCTACATATTATCGAAGGAGATATAAATGTTTTATTTCACTATTATCTTTTAGATTTTCGATATAAAGTGCTAATTGATGGTATAGGTATTTCAAAAAATTCTTTTGATAAACTAGATTCGCTTCCTAAACCGAATGTGGAGTTTTTAGAATATTATTATTATTTCTTTAAATCTATACATTCTACAATTCTCTCAAATTATAGTGAAGCGAGTAACTATGTTGATAAAGCGGAAGGATTACTAAAGAATATTCCAGATGAAGTTGAACAAGCAGAGTTTAACTACAGAGTTTCTACATTAAAATATCAAATGTATCAAGCGTATTCAGCTATTGAATATGCTTCGAAAGCAAGGGATATCTTTGTAAAACATGCAGGGCATGAAATGAATGTAGCACTATGTGAAAATGTTTTGGGGTTATCTTTTTCAAAATTAAAACAGCATGAAAGAGCAGAGGAGTATATTGTTTCAGCATTAAATACTTTGCAAAAAAATGATGCTGAAACACTAGTTTTAAGAATAAGACATAATTTGGGATTATTGTATGCGAGTCAAAACCTTTCAGTCTTGGCTATTAGACACTTATCAGAGGTTTCTAAAAAAATGCCGAATCATTATAAAGCTATTTTTATAGAGGCAGGAGAATATTATAAAATAGGAGAAATAGAAAAGGCAAAAGAATTAATTGAAATTGGATTGAAAGTTTGCAAAGAATTAGAAAATGATGAATATAGGTATCATTTTTTAATTCTAAATGAATTTTGTCAATGTTTGAAAGCAGAAAACGTAGAAAAAATTATGCTCGAAAGTTTTTCTTACTTTGAAAGAGAAAATTTAACCGAATATATCTGCGAATATGCTGAAAAGCTGGCAATAGAGTTTCATAAAGAAGGCAATATAGAACAGGCTGAAAAGTACTTTTATAAGGCTTATGAAATGAGAAAAAGAATATTTGACAAAGGAGCGTTGAAATAATGAGAAAAATCGGATTAACTATTATGGGGTTAACGGCTGCTGGTGTTGTATTTTTGAGTATTGGCGGTATTTTAGCTGAGCCAAACCAAGCGACACATGAAAATTTTTCGGTATTAAACTTTGATACTAAACAATATGCCGCTCATGGAGATACGCCTGCACCTGCAAAACCAGATTTTTTAGTAGTAGAACGTGGATAAATATAGAATGAAGTATTTTTGATTTGAAGTCGGCATTTTTAGTTGATTTTAAAAATGAACATTAAATAATTTAACTTAAAAGGTGTTTTCAATATTGAAAACACCTTTTAAGTTTGTTGTTAACAGTTAATATAACTAGAAACATTCTTTAAATTGCAATCAAGTCCCACAAAAAGTACGATAAGGACGATTCGTCGGTACAGGTGGAACGCAGTATTCTTCTTGATCTGTAGAATACGCATAAGGATTTGATAGAGCTTCAAGAAGTTTTTCCATTACGCTATAGTCGTCATTTGTGACAGCTGCTTCTAGTGCTTCTTCTACGCGGTGATTCCTTGGGATGATGGATGGATTATTATTTTTCATCATTTCGTAGGCGTTTTCTTTCGATTCTTCTTGTCGTTCTAATCGAGATTGCCACAGTTTGTACCATTCTTTAAATTCAGGACTTTCAAATAGAGCTGTATTTTCTATAGTATCAAGAGTTAATGAACGGAATGTATTTGTGTAATCTGCTTTATGTTTCTCCATCATTTTTAAAAGTTGCTCAATAAGTGAGTGATCTTGTTCCTCGTTGCTAAATAGTCCTAATTTCTTTTTCATTCCAAGGAACCACTGGTTTTCATACTGTACGCTAAATTTTGAAATTTCGTCTTGAGCAATTTTTAATGCTTCTTCTTCATCTTCATGCAGAATTGGTATTAAAGATTCTGCTAGTCGCGCCAGGTCCCATGCGGCCATATATGGTTGATTTCCATATGCGTAGCGACCTTGTGTATCAATAGAGCTAAATACAGTTCCTTGGTCGTAATTGTCCATAAATGCACAAGGGCCGTAATCAATCGTTTCTCCACTAATCGTTATATTGTCAGTGTTCATTACGCCATGGATAAATCCAACAAGTTGCCATTTAGCGATGAGACTTGCTTGTTTCTTTATGACTTCTTGTAGTAATGCAGTATATCGATTTTCATGTGCTTCAATTTCTGGATAATGCCTTTTTATCGTATAGTCAGCTAGTGATTGAAGGTCATCGATGGAACCTCGAGCAGCAGCATATTGAAATGTGCCGACACGTATATGACTGCTAGCGACTCTAGTTAAAATTGCTCCAGGTAACTTTGTTTCCCGATATGTTGGCTCGCCTGTTGTGACAACTGCTAAACTGCGAGTAGTTGGAATATCAAGTGCATACATTGCTTCACTAATAATATACTCACGTAGCATCGGACTGAGTGCAGCACGACCATCACCACGGCGTGAATACGGAGTAGGGCCAGAACCTTTCAGTTGAATATCAAAACGTTTACCTGAAGGAGTAATTTGTTCACCTATTAAAAGCGCGCGACCGTCGCCTAACATATTAAAATGTCCAAATTGATGACCTGCATACGCTTGTGCTAATGGATGAGCTCCTTCTGGGAGTGCATTACCAGCGAAAATAGCAATTTCAACTTCTTTTTTCAATTCTTCAGGATTAAAGCCAAGAGATATTGCTAGCGAATGATTTAGTTTAACTAGCTCCGGTGAACTTACTGGAGTAGGGGGGATTTCTGTATAAAATGATTGTGGTAAAGTTGTATAACTATTATCTAAATTCCAACCAGCTTCATTTTTTTTAGTCATTTTATCTCCTCCTTGTTTATTTTTTATTATGTATTTGTACGTATGTATTCTTTGTAAAGTTAGCTAAAAGTATAATATGATATTTCCCCTTGCAATCTATTGTAAGGACTTCACTGCACTATGTCTATTTAACAGCAAATATAAAAACTCCATTTTTTTAAATGGAGTTTTTATTATTACTTAATTTTTACGATTATTTTTCCTTTTGCTCTTCCAGCCTCTGAATATTCCATTGCTTTTTGAGCATCTTCAAAAGGGAAAACTCGATCGATTACCGGTTTGATTTTGCCTGCTTCAATATAATTTGCGATAGTACGTAATTGATCTCCGCTTGGCTTCATAAATAAAAATGAATATTGCGCATTATGCTTTTTTTCAAGTGCAGTAAGTTTTTTGCTTGCTAATGAAAATAAGAGTGTTTTAAAAAATCCTGAACCAAATTCTTTACCGAAACGAGCATTCGGCATTCCTGAAACGGAAACAATGTTGCCGCCGCTTTTTATAATATTGAATGATTTTTCGAGTGTTGTCCCGCCGATTGTATCAAATACCGCATCATAATCTTTTAGTATTTCTTCAAATTTTTCGGTTTTGTAATTAATAATTTCATCTGCGCCAAGAGACTTTACTAAATTGGAACCAGCTTCACTAGCAGTTGTTGTAACGGTAGCACCCATTATTTTTGCTAACTGAATTGCGAAAGTACCAACACCACCAGATCCAGCGTGAATTAATATTTTTTGTCCTTTTTGTAAGTGCATGATGTCATGTAGTGCTTGATATGATGTTAAGCCAACGAGAGGAATTGACGCCGCTTCCTCAAAACTTAAATTCACTGGTTTTAAAGCTATATCATCCTCATGAATGGCTATATATTCCGCGAAAGTACCAATCTTATTTTTTCTTGGACGTGCATATATTTCATCGCCGACTTTAAAACGAGTCACTTTTGATCCAACCTTTACAATGACACCGGAAAAGTCATTCCCAAGGATTAGGGGCATTTCATATTTAAGTAACATCTTCACTTTTCCATCGCGTATTTTAAAATCAATCGGGTTAATACTAGCTGCATGAATTTCTGCGAGCACTTCATGTTCATTTATTTCAGGAGTAGGTACCTCTGCCATACGCATTGGAACTTTCCCGTATTTATCAATTATCATTGCTTTCATTTCTTATACCTCCAAATTTCAATAAAGTGAAACTTTAATCAGTGGGGGTTTTCTTCATCCCCCACTGATTATTAGTTGAACCAATCGGACTTTTATGGGCAGTTGATCCCCCGCCTAACTTCTTTGCTTTCGCTGAATTTTGAGGCGGGGGTCTTACTGCCCATTAAAGCGGGATAAAAGTTGTGCAATAGCTTTTCAATATTTAATACAAGATTTTTTAATACACCTAATTTTGTACGTATATCAATATAATAAAAGTTTTTTGTACCTTCTTTTCGCATTAAAATAATACCGGCTTCTCGTAAAATCCTTAGGTGATGTGATACCGCTGGACGAGAAAGGTGTGTTTGTTTCGTAATTTCTCCTACACGTAATCCGGTTTGACATTCCGTTTCCATGAGAACTAACAAAATAGCTTGACGTGTTTCATCGCCAATTGCCAATAATACTTTTTGGGAATCAATAAAATCTTTTTTTATAACATTTAATTGTTCTTGTTTATTCATTTCAATCACTTTACCTCCTGGTAATTAGTCGAAAGGTTTAAAATGATGAACCATTACATCAATACGGTAATGCTACATTATTGTTGAATGAGCTGCAATATTGGGAAAGAAAATCGAGACGAATGGAATTTTATGAGTTGAAAATGGTAGGAGATAGAAAAGGCTTTAATGATATGTTGTTTACAGATGAGAAAGGATAAGGATTTTAAAAAAATAAGCGGTCGTACCCTGAATAACTTATAGGGTTACGACCGCTTATCATGTTTTTATTATGTTAGTGTCTACTAAAGTGAAATGTTTCGTTGTACTCTTTCATACATGCATAATGCAAGCAGATTATAGATATATGAAAAAGTAAAAGTAATTTGGGGCGTAATCTATCTATATGATAATTTAAAATGAAATATAAGTCTATATCTTTGTTGTCTTTTTGATTATATTTATGTCACTGAGCTTAGAACAATGATGGGAGGGTAAATATATGAAATCGAATTACGTACCAGTTTTAATTATTGGAGGAGGATTATCAGGGTTAGCATCTGCGCTATTCCTTGCAAAACATAACGTTGATTATTCGCTGGTTGAAAGGCACCCGTCTACTGCAATTCATCCAAAAGCAGGTGGAATCACTTTTCGTACGATGGAGTTATTTCGAGAATTGGGTTTAGAACAAAGAATTAGATCGGCGGGTAAAGCATTAGAAAATTGCCGAGGAAGAATAGCAGTTCATACAATAGCTGAGGCGAATAAGGAAGAATTGGCACAAATGCGGGCGACTCAGTATGGAAATGATGAAAAGTTACTTCAAAAAATAGAAGAGATTAGTCCATCAAAACAAACAGCTTGTTATCAAATTACTTTAGAAGAGATGATGTTACAAGAAACGAGAACATTAGGCGGAGAATTATCTTTTTATCATGAATTAGTTTCTTATGAACAAAATGAGCACGGAGTAATAGCAACGATTCGGAATCGTGAAACGGAAGAAGAAAGTATTATTCATTGTGACTATGTAATTGCAGCAGATGGAGCGAAAAGTAAAATACGTGAGCAGCTAGGGATAAGTACTGAGGGACGAGGTACAATCGGTGGCTATTATATGAATATTTATTTTGAAGTGGATTTAAGTGAGTTTATACAAGGAGATGCATTTGGTTTTACTATGGTACTTCATTCGGAAGTTCTTGGTGCGCTTATTCCAGTTGATAACGAAAGAAGATGGATTTATCATGTATCCTACGATCCATTAAAAGGAGAGCGACCAGAGGATTTCACTATAGAACGTTGTAAACAAATTATTCAAACAGCAATTGGAAGCACAAATGTTGAGCCAGAAATAGTAAGTGTTTTACCGTGGGAAGCGACAGAAAGTACTGCTACAAAATTTCAAGATAATCGCATTTTTTTAGTTGGTGATTCAGCACATATTATGCCCCCAACTGGAGGATTCGGTTCAAATACAGGTATACAAGATGCGCATAACTTAGCTTGGAAATTAGCAGCTGTTATAAAAGGGAAAGCAAATCCAAAATTGTTAGAAACATATCATAAAGAGAGATATCCTGTTGCAAAATTAACGACAGAGTATGCGAGTAGTTTATTGTTCCGTGCTGCAAGTAGAGAGGAAGGCAGTTTGAATAATATGGATGGATTAGCTGTAACTGTTGGGTATCACTATTGTTCAGAGGCGATAGTAGATGACTCAGCTACTCCACATAGAATGGATATCGTAGAGTTGAACGGAAGACCTGGAACGCGAGCACCACACTTTTGTGGAACGTATAATGGAAAAGAAATTTCTATACTTGATTTATTAGGAAATAATTTTGTGTTACTTATTGGAGCAGAAAATCACGCTTGGGCCGAGTGTGCACAAGATGTTTCATCTCAATTAGGAATAAATATAAAAGTGTATCGAGTAGGTTTAACCGGAGACTTTATTGCTCAAGAAAATGTTTTTCGTGAATTATATGGGATAGAGAATGAAGGAGTTGTACTAATTAGACCAGATGGATTTATTGGATGGCGTTCGGAAAAAGCGGTGGTAAATCAAGCTGTAATGCTGGAGGAGGTAATGAGTAATTTATTATGTGATTTTTAAGTAACTATGGGAGAATTGTCTTATATGCTTCACTTTACTGAAAAAATAATATTCACAAAGTTTAATAGGTTTGGTATGATTAATTTCGACAAGTTAATCGAGGCCGGAGATATTTGAGATAAGCCATACATTTATTTAGGGATGCAATAGTGTCCTCTAAATAAATTATGGCTTTTTTTTATTGATGAACTGTAATCAATAAGGAGTTACATGTAAATAGGAGGGATATAGAAAATAAATAGTATAGTAATCATATAAGGGAATTGTATTTGTAAGATTGGAATTTTCATATAAGCTTATAAAAATAATGAAAGTATATCTTCTATTTCGTGTAAATCTCATTAACTTGTTGAAATTTGCAACGTAGGAAGGGTTAGAAGGATGAGAAAGATTATTAGCGCGTTCGTTATTTTCTTTATGATGGGAAGTATCTTTGCTGGGGGAGCTGTTCATGCGAAAGCAGAAGGGAAGCATGAATGGAATACGAATAAGTTTTTAAACATTGCACATCGCGGAGCAAGTGGACATGCACCTGAGCATACTTTTGCTTCTTATGATTTAGTGAAAAAAATGAAAGCGGATTATTTGGAGTTAGATATTCAGTTAACTAAGGATGGCCAGTTGATTGCAATGCATGATACAGCAGTTGACCGTACTACAAATGGTACAGGGGAAGTACGAGATAAAACGTTAAGTGAAATAAAGAGCTTAGATGCAGGATCTTGGTTCAATAAAGCTTATCCAGAAAAGGCTAAGCAAGAGTATGTTGGTCAAAAAGTTCCGACTCTTGAAGAAATCTTCCAAAAGTACGGAAGAAGCATGAAGTATTACATTGAAACAAAATCACCAGATGTGTATCCAGGAATGGAAGAGAAATTGTTAGCATTGTTAAATAAATATAATTTAGTAGGTCAAAACATGTCATCTAGTCGTGTTATGATTCAATCATTTAGTAAAGATAGTTTAACAAAGATTCATAGTATGAATAAAAATATTCCGTTAGTTCAACTGCTTTGGTATTATCCAAATGAAAACAATGAGATTATTGAGTGGTCTGGTATTACACATGAACCGAAAAGTGTAACGAATGATGATTTTCAAGAAATTAAAAAGTATGCAGTTGGTATTGGGCCAAACTTACGTAATGATAACGGAGAACTAATTATCGATGAGTCATATATGAAAATGGCTAGGAAAAATGGGCTGTTAATTCACCCATATACAATTAACGAGAAACCAGATATGCGATTGTTAATTAAATGGGGTGCTACAGGAATGTTTACAAATTATCCTGATCGATTACATAGTGTGTTAAAAGAAAAATAAAGTGAAACTTTAATCAGTGGGGGGGGTTCTTCATCCCCCACTGATTATTAGTTGAACCAATCGGACTTTTATGGGCAGCCCGACCCCCACCTAACTTCTTTGCTTTCGCTGAATTTTGAGGTGGGGGTCTTACTGCCCATTAAAGCGGGATAAATAGGAGAAAAGGTATACCGTTGTTTTAGGTATACCTTTTCTATTATGCTAGATGATAGAAGTAAAGTTCTCCTTTTAAGATAATTCTCCAACAAACCAAATCTCTTTTTCATCGATTGTATCCTCATCATAAATGACTTCTTGAAAGTGCAATGTTTGGACAGTAGGACAAATTGAAATTCCCCATGTATTCCAAAAATCAGACTCATTTGAAAGAGGAATCCATTTTTGAAATTCACTATTTCTCTTAAAGAAATTATGAAAGTGCTCTTCATTTTTAAATACAATAATTTGCGAATCCCACAAACTTTCTATAGAAATTAAAACAACGACTCGATATGTATGTGTATCGCTCGGTTTTATTTTTATTAAATGCTGTGCTTGATTTAATAAGGATTGTATACACAATCGTTTTACTTTTCTAGGTGTTTTACACGAATCGATAAAAGCTTGGGAAACTGGTAAAGGCATATACCAATATTCATCGTTATAGAAAGCAGAAGGGAACGTTTTTGTACGTTCTTCAATTCGCTCTATCATAGTGTTTGTCTTACGCTTTATCCCACGTATTTTCTTTCTATGCATTGTTAAATCATCTCCATAAATTTTTGTAATGCAGCTGAGTAATATATATCTTTTCTAGTAATAAAAGTAGTAGGAACTTTTTTGAATCTATTTGGTAAAGGATTAAATGATAAGTTATGTGCATGACCACTTAAAATAGATTTCATCATAATTGCTACGCCCATATTTGATTTTACACATGCAAGTATCGCTTCAATTGTTCCAAACTCTAATACTCGTTTAGGTGAGATGCCTTCTTCTTGAAGCCAGTCTTCTAATAAACTTCTATAATAGCAACCTTGACTAAAAGCGAGTAAATTCATATCTCCTATGTCTTTAATAGAGGATAAAGTTTTTTTACTAATGAGGATTAATTCTTCTTCACGAAATATATTTGTATGAAGTTCAGTATGTTGAGTAGATCCAGCTATAAACGCTCCGTCTAGTTTTCGTTCTAGCACTAGCCTAATTAGTTGTTCGGTCGTATTTGTTTCTAAAATCAATTCGACTTTTGGGTGTTTCTCATAGTAGGCCGTTAATATAGAGGGAAGCCTTACCGCAGTTGTAGATTCTGTACATCCGATTTTCAACGTGCCCTTTGGCTCAGTTCCATTACTTTGAACCGCTTTTATAGATTGATCCATTAAGTGGATAATTTGTTTAGCGTATGTTAATAAAATCTCACCGTTAGAAGTTAAAGTTACACCTTTTCCGTTACGGTAAAATAAAGGCACACCTAATTCATTTTCTAGTTGTTTCATACGCATTGTTACGCCTGATTGTACATAGTTCAAATTTTTAGCTGCGTGAGAAATATTATTTTCCTTCGCAACTTCGTAAAATACAGTTAAATCTTTTATGTCCACGTATCATCCCTCCGAAAGGTATCATTTTTTTTGATGGATTATATGATGAATATTTATTTTATATGATATCAGAACTTTCATACAATGGAAGGGGGTGGAGGGATGATTGTGTTAATCGAAGAAAGGATGAAAAGTACTTATAAGTGGATGATGTTAATTGTTGCGACGATTGCTCAAACAACAGCGACGCTTATAACGTATGGTGTTGGAGTTTTGGCGTTATTTTGGAAAGAAGAATATGCGCTTACGAATATGGAGAGTGGATTGTTAGTAAGTTTTGTAAATGTTGGACCATTATTTTTTATGCTTTTTGTTGGGCGGCTACTTGATCAATATAATGAAAAGTTGCTAATTTCTATAAGTTCATTTTTGCTAGGAGGTTCGCTTTTATTAACTAATATAGTAAGTGGATTGAATGGACTGTTATTTGTACTTTTATTAGTAGGAATGTTTTATAGTGTTTCCCAGCCAGGAGGAAGTAAAGTGATTTTGAAATGGTTTCCAAAAGAAAATCGCGGATTAGCGATGGGAATAAGGCAAGCTGGTATACCGATTGGTGGCGCGTTAGCGGGAGTTTTAATCCCGTTTCTTACAATACAATATAATGTGACTTACGCGATAAATAGTACGGCATGCATTTGTATAATGGGAGGTTTATTATTTTTTATGTTTTATAAAGAGCCATATGTCCAAGAGGATGCAAGAAAAGAGCATATTAAAATTTCTTTTTGGACGGAGTTAAAAGTAGTGATATGTAAAAAAGATTTGTATCCAATATATATAACAGGTATTTGCATGATCTCATTGCAAATGGTGTTAGTTGGACACTTCATGAAATTTTTAATAAGAGAACAATCTATTACATCTATTGTAGCTGGAACAGTATTTTCAGTGATGTTCTTTTCTGGAATGATTGGCCGTGTTGTATTAGCAGCTAGTAGTGATTTGTTTTATAAGGGGAATCGGCGCACACCATTATTTATAGCTGTCTGTGCTTCTATCGGCTTGATTCTATTGTTAGTCATGAGCATACATACAGTAACGAGTGTATTATTGTATGGTGTAAGTGCATTGTTAGGCTTCTTTTCAATTGGATGGTTTAGTCTTTTTATAGCCGAAGTTGCTGAATCGGCAAGTGAAGAATCTGTTGGAATAACAGTTAGTTTGGCACTTACATTCAATCAAATTGCTATTATTGTTGCACCTGTTTTATTTGGTTATATTGTAGATGAGAAAGGGTATACGTATGCGTGGTTATGTATAGTGGTATTATTAAGCATTTCGGCAGTGAGTTTATATAGTAAAAAAAAAATAAAAGAAAGTTAGCAATGTAAATTTTTTATGAAGAAAGTCTAAAGAAATGCCGAATGAGCGACATCTCTTTTTTTATATGTTGTATAATCACAATGTAAATGAGATTTATTTTCAATGATGTTCATTGCCTGTAATTTTAGACATAATGAGTTGTTTTTCTGTATCATTATGTGCATGGTTTATTTTGTTTGAAAATTTTCAGTATCATGTCCCTTTAAAGTTATAATCTATTTTACTTAATATTAAATTTTAGATATATTTTATTGTAGGATAATGAAACATCATATCATCTAAACGATTGCGTTTATCAGTATTTTTCATCGTAACAACTCCGTTTTTTATTATGTGTAACAAATGTTACATAAGCTGTCAAAATTATAGTAGGGTGTATACGATTGTAAGGTGGAAATTTTGCAAGAAAGAAATACAATAGAGAGTAGCCAAAAACTGAATATGAGAAAAAGGAATCTAGTTTAATTAGGTGAATATAATAATATAAAGTATTTGAAAATTAACAGATATAGAATAGAATGGATGCGCGTTAAGTGAAACTAGATAAAAGAGGGTTCCTATTATGCTAAAGAAATGGTTAATTGTTTTCTTTATTTTTGCTATTTTTTGTGGGAGTGTCGTTGCACTAATACATGCAAATAAAGGTAAGAAATATGATATAAAGGCATTTTCTAATGTAAATAGTAAGCAAAAGGACGATATGCAGGAAGTTGATGCAAATGAGAAAAAGCGCTATGAAGTTGCAGCTGGAAAACTAGATCAATATTTAAAAGATAAAGGATTTAATGGGAGTGTTCTTGTAGCTAGTAAAGATCATGTGATTTTACGAAAAGGTTATGGGTATGCGAATGTGAAAGATAAAGTAGTAACAACGCCAAGAACGAAATATCGCATTGGTTCTATTACGAAAACAGTCGTTGCAATATCTATTATGCAGCTAAAAGAAAAAGGGAAATTAAATATTGAAGACAATGTAAATAAGTATATTCCATCATTTCCGGCTGATAAAAACATTACGTTACGAAATTTGTTAACACATACGTCTGGGTTACCAGATCAGGGACAAGGTAGGGTTGATGTGGCGTCACGATTAAAGTTAGTAACGTGGATTGGAGCGCAAAAATTACAATTTCCTGCAGGGACTGGGTGGAAATATACAGATTATAATTATATGGTGCTTGCGTATATTGTAGAAAAGATATCGAATAAACCGCTCGCTGAATATGTGAAAGAAAATATTTTTACGCCTGTTGAAATGCATGAATCTGGAATGGGTGCAACTCTCCCTGAAGATATTTTTTTAGCAGAAGGTTATACGAGAAAAGATAATGAGTTAATAGCTGCACCCCGCTTAAAAATGAACTGGTTGTATGGGTGTGGTGAAATGTATACGACTGTTGAAGATATGAAAAGACTAGATGAGGCAATAATGGATGGAAAACTGTTATCGAAACAAAGTGTATTAGATATGTTTACTGCATCACCTGCAAGAAAATATGGATTTAGTTTCTATACGAATCCAGATTATTATCATAATCATGGTGTATTAGCTGGTTGGAATACATTTAATAATTTTAACCGGGATAAACGAACGTTTGTAATATTATTTTCTAACGTACAAAATGGTATGAATGATACGTTTAATCAGGAGTTTAGGAAAATGGCGAATGATTTAATAGAAGGAAAGGGAGCATGAAAGAGAAAGAGCCTCTAGCGAGAGGCTCTTCTTTTTTATAGAGCTGAAAACTCTTCAACAAGTGAGCTAAAACGATTTAGTGCACTTTCAATCGGTTCTGGCGTAGTTAAATCAACTCCAGCTTTTTTCAGTAAGTTTAATGGATAGTCAGAACTTCCGCCTTTAAGGAATTCAATATAATGTTTTTGAGTATTTGGATCGCCGCTCAATAACTTATCAGCAATTTGGATTGCAGAAGCGAAACCAGTTGCGTATTTGTACACGTAAAATGGACGATAGAAATGCGGTATTCTAGCCCAGCCGTATTTTACTTCTTCGTCAAATACTAGGGAGTCGCCATTATACTCTCTAAACAAGTTTTCATAAACTTCGCTAAAGACTTGGGCATTTAATGGTTTACCTTGCTGCGCCATTTCATGTGTGATTTTTTCAAACTCAGCGAACATAATTTGTGTAAAGAAAGTGCCTTTAAATTTATCGATGAAATGATTTACTAAATGGTTACGTACATTAGCATCTTTTGCTTCTTTTAATAAATGATGAATTAATAGCACTTCATTTACTGTAGAAGCGACTTCTGCGACAAAAATAGTATAGTGTGCAGAAATTCTTGGTTGGTATCCGTGTGAGTAATGTGTATGCATGCCGTGTCCACATTCATGAGTAAGAGTGAAAAGGCTATTTAAATCATCGTGATGATTTAAAAGAATGAAAGGATGAACACCGTATACACCAAAGTTATAAGCGCCGGAACGTTTTCCTGGCGTTTCTCTCACGTCAATATAACGCTTATCTTTAAAGCTTTTTAATGTTTCAATATATTCTTCACCTAATGGAGCTAGTGATTCGATCATCATGTCAAACGCTTTGTCATATGGAATGTCTTGTTTTACACCCGCTACTAAATCAACGCTCAAGTCGTACTGGCGTAGTTCATCTACATGTAATTTTTCTTTTCGAAGTTCATTATAAGTATGTAGTGATTGAATATTTTTTTTCGTCGTCTCAATTAAATTTTCATATACTTCTTTCGGAACCATGTCGCCAAATAATGACTTTTCTAAAGCTGATGGATATTTTCTTAGCTTTGAAACAGTAACATTATTTTTAATAGCAGCAGATAAAGTAGAAGCGATAGAATTTTTTAATTGAACGTATGGTTTGTAATAAGCTTTATAGGCTTCTTTACGTTTCTCGCGATTTTCATCTTCTATTAACTTTGCATACATTCCGCGCGTTAAAGTAACTTTTTCTCCCTCATCAGTAGTCACTTCACCAAATAGTATATCTGCATTATTTAACATGCCGTATGTATGCTGTGGGGAGGAAAGTGCTTCACCCATTTGTGATAAAATCTCTTCTTGGTCTTTATTCAATACGTGTTTTTTATAACGGTATAATTCAAATAAGTCTTCTTTATAATATTGTAAACCTTCTGCTTCTTCTATGTAAGAATGTAATGTGTTTTCATCTACGCTAAGTAAGAATGGGGAAAAGAAAGATTTAGCCGCACTTACTTTCACGTGTAATTGTGATACTTTATCGACAAGAGATTGAGCGTCAGTATCGCGCGTATCAAGATCAGATTGTAATCGTGCATAAGCGAACATTAAAGATATTATGCTAGAAATTTCTTCGCTCTTTGTTAAATAGGCTAATAAACTATTGCCATCGTGAATATGTCCATTAAACTCATGTAATTCTTTCGTTAATACTTCAATTTTATGAAAATCGCTTTCCCAATCTTCAATTGTATGATAAATATCCGTTAAAGCCCATTTCTCTTTATCATCTACTTGTAGTCGATCTTTAAGTTCTGTCATAATCATTTCCTTTCTAAATATGTAGTTATATTCCTATATAACTATGAAATACAACAAATTGCAAAAAATCCCTGCTGAAAATTGAAAAGCCTTGCTAAAATGACAAGGCTTAAAAAATTATAATGTAATTCCGAATTTTGAATGTAAAAGATTTTTATATTGCACATCTGTAACGTTTTCTTTCGTTTTTTTACCGTTTTTCGCTATTGTGAGACTATCCTTTGTTAAAGATGCATGCCCATCTTCAGTTAATTTTACAATAAGAGGTACTTTGTTAAATGGTGAGCCCTCATGTTCAACGATAATTTCTTGTGCTGCATTTGCTTTTTCTTCATCCACTTCTTCTATATAAAATGCATAGCCTAACGTCCAATCATCAGCAGAAGATTGATCCAAAAACTCATTGTTTTTACGCATCTCTAACATGTAATTTCCCTTTTCGGTCATTTCTTTACGAATACGATAATCTCCTGTAACGGAGTGAATGACTTCACCTGAGAAAGGAATAGGTGTAAGAGGTAAGTATGATCCGAATCCTACTTCAATTAAATAAAGTTCATTATGATGTGCTAAAACAGTTGCGATGTGTCCAGAATCAACAGCCCATATAGAATTTGCAGCATTGTACACTGTTCCTGAAACGAGATGAACATCAAATCCAGCGTCTTTAAGGAAGTAGTACATAGTAGGATTGAGTTCATAACAAAGACCGCCACGGTTGTTTACTAAAATTTTTTCTTTTAGATTTTCTTTTGATATTTCTGTAAAGTTGTTTTCGAGTATATTTAAGTTTTCAAAAGGGACAGTTTGTGCCATCGCGTACATAATGTTAGGTAAATCTTCAAATGAAACTTTTTGTTTTTCTTCTATATGTAATCGTGCGAAAAATTGTTTTTGAAAGTCGGTCATAGAAATCCCTCCGTCATGCTTTTATAGATAAATTGTAAACAATCTTGAATAAGATGTGAAATGAAAACTACTTTGAAGTATTTTTTGAATATGTGAAGTTAGACTAAAAAATAATGTGGGAGATTGAGAGATTGCTACTTTACTAATTGTAGAACGAATATTATAATAATTTCGATAAACTATGCAAACGTTTTCTTGAAAGGGGATGATGTAAATATGTTGAAAAGAATAACAGTAGTCGGCTTGTTGGTTGTTTTGTTTTTACCTAGTATATATGGGGGGAGTAAAGTATATGCAGATACGGTTAACAATGGAACGTTAATGCAGTATTTTGAGTGGTATGCTCCGAATGATGGGAATCATTGGAATCGTTTGCATTCGGATGCTGGAAATTTAGCTCAGAAAGGAATTACATCTGTCTGGATACCGCCTGCATATAAAGGAACTACGCAAAATGACGTAGGATATGGAGCGTATGATTTATATGATTTAGGTGAATTCAATCAAAAAGGAACGGTGCGGACGAAATATGGGACAAAAGCACAGTTGAAATCTGCAATTGAAGCTTTACATAAGCAAAACATCGATGTATATGGCGATGTAGTTATGAATCATAAAGGTGGAGCAGATTATACTGAAACTGTAACAGCTGTTGAGGTAGACCGTAACAATCGAAATATTGAAGTATCAGGTGATTATGAAATTAATGCATGGACAGGGTTTAACTTTCCAGGGCGTGGAGATGCTTATTCTAATTTCAAATGGAAATGGTATCATTTTGACGGAACGGATTGGGATGAAGGAAGGAAATTAAATCGAATTTATAAATTTAGGGGGATAGGTAAAGCATGGGACTGGGAAGTGTCTAGCGAAAATGGAAATTATGATTATTTGATGTATGCAGATCTTGATTTTGATCATCCAGATGTTGCGAATGAGATGAAGAATTGGGGAACGTGGTATGCGAATGAACTAAATTTAGATGGCTTTCGTTTAGATGCTGTTAAACATATTGATCATGAATATTTACGCGATTGGGTAAATCATGTCAGGCAGCAAACGGGGAAAGAAATGTTTACAGTAGCTGAATATTGGCAAAATGATATTCGAACTTTAAATAATTATTTAGCGAAGGTCAATTATAATCAATCTGTATTTGATGCACCACTGCATTACAATTTTCATTATGCTTCAAAAGGAAATGGGAATTATGATATGAGAAATATTTTAAATGGAACAGTAATGCAAAATCACCCTGCACTTGCAGTTACTCTCGTTGAGAATCATGATTCTCAGCCTGGACAGTCATTAGAATCTGTAGTAAGTCCGTGGTTTAAACCGTTGGCATATGCATTTATTTTAACTCGTGCAGAGGGCTATCCTTCAGTTTTCTATGGTGATTACTATGGGACAAACGGAAATAGTAGTTATGAAATTCCAGCATTAAAAGATAAAATTGATCCGATTTTGACGGCACGAAAAAACTTTGCATATGGTACGCAGCGTGATTATTTAGACCATCCAGATGTGATTGGATGGACAAGAGAAGGTGATAGTGTACATGCTAATTCTGGTTTAGCGACATTAATCTCTGATGGACCGGGAGGATCAAAGTGGATGGATGTTGGAAAGAATAATGCAGGGGAAGTATGGCACGATATGACGGGTAATCAAACAAATACTGTAACAATTAATAGGGATGGATGGGGGCAGTTCCATGTAAGTGGAGGATCAGTTTCCATATATGTTCAGCAGTGAATTGTTAATAGAAAAGAAGAGGTAGACTGAAATATAAGTTTTCCTCTTCTTTTTATATTATTATCATTCCTAAATCTTTATTTTAATAAATGAACTAGTCGACTTTTGAGACAACAAGAGATGCGTTGGAATAAATAATGTCACCTGTGGCTTCTCTTATTCGTACTCGAAGAACATCTCCTTACTGTGATTGCTATAGAACTAAATATTAGTATGTTTTTAACGTGATTTTCATAGATATTATATGTGCTTTACGATAAAACACTTATAGTGTAAAATTACACTATAAGTGTAAAGTGATAACTAATGGGTGTTTTTACACTTGTGGTTATGAGAAGAAGTTCTTTATATAAATCGTAATTTAAAATCCATAAGGACATTTCTGTATAGGCAGTAGTAGCAAAAGGAGAGGCAATATGAAAAGAACAATAATGAAATATAGCATAATGTTTAGTTTATTCCTATTAACATCATGTGATATATCGGATAAAGAAATTGAACAAAAAGCACAAAGTTATACAAAATTGGAGCATGGTATTTCTGTAAAACTAGATCGAATTGAAATAGCCGACCAAGGTAAGGATTTTTTAGGTCCAAACACACGAACAGCTTATGTACAGCAAGTAGATGAACCGCATTTACAGTTTCAAATATCCTTCGATGGACGAAGTTCTCCAAAGGTAAATAATGATAACTATAAAATAAAAAAAGGAGCAAATGATTTACGAGAAGGATTCAATACATATTATGAGGAAAAAGGAAATAATACTCTATTTACTTTCGAGCAAATGCAGACGGGGGATATTGTTTTCGATAAGGATACAGAGAAAAGAATAGTGAAGAAACATCCGAAGCATTATGTTACGGCAGTTTTCAAAAGTAATATCTTTTTGAACGTAAACAACCGTGCACATATGGAAACGTTAGCGGAGCTTGCGAGAAGTATTCAGGAATTTAATAAGATAATTGAAAATAGTAAGAGTAGTGTGGAAGAGATAACGATCCAGCTACCAAATATTAATAAGGATGTTTTACAATATATTGCGGTAGAGCATTTAGTAACGGCTGAAGATGCGAAGAATACCCTTGAGAAAAGAAATGAGTATATGAAGATTTTGCAATCTATAAAGTAAAATAGTATTATCAGAAAAAAATGTCCTTAGTAAGGTGTGAAAGGGACACCTTTACTTCTCACAAAACATATAGTATGATGATTTCAGTAAATTAGATTTCAATGACTATAATATAAATTAATGAGAGGTGCTTTTTGTGAGTGCGGTAGGTACTAAATAGGAAAAATTTAATGAAATAAATCGGATAAGAACAGGGGATTTTTATGTATACCATGCCCCTAATTTTGTCATGGATTTATTTCGATACCTATGAAGATACCTACAATACTTTATAAAGCGTGTAATAAGGGGAGTGCCATCCGTTTTTTATGGCTTATTTCCTCATATGTTATTACACATGCCTTGTAAATGTAAAAGCTGCGGTATCCCCGCAGCTTTTTTGTATATTTTTCGAATGTATAAAAATGGTAAATGAATCATGTAGAACTCATTGGAATCTAATGAGTAGGTATCTTCATTTATGATAAAAATCAATCATAGTGAGGAGAAACAAAATGAATACGATGACTTTTGAAAAGTTACAATATAATGAATTGAAGGATATAGTGAAATCTTATTGTGTAAGTGGGTTAGGTAAAGAATTATTAAATAAATTAGAGCCGAGTACGAGTATGAAAGTAGTGAGGAATCGTTTGAATGAAACAACAGAAGCACGAGCTATAGTAGATGCAGAGGGGCATGTTCCTTTCTTTGGCATTTCAAATATTGCTAGTACAATTCAAAAATTAGAAAAAGGGATGATTTTAGATCCTGAAGAGTTAGTAAGTGTTTCTGACTTTTTACGCGGCTGTAGAAAGATTAAAAAATTTATGTTAGATAAAGAATTTTTTGCGCCAGTATTAGCTTCTTATGCGAATTCAATGACTGAATATAAAAGTATTGAAGAGGAAATCAACTTTTCCATTAAAGGTAATAGTATTGATGCAGCTGCGAGTAAGGAATTAAAACGAATTCGCAATAACATTGATTCGGTAGACGGAAAAATAAAGGAGCGCTTAACGAAGTTTTTAAATAGTAGTGCAAATAAGAAGTATATTCAAGAGTTCTTTATTAGTAAGAAGGATGATCGGTATACAATTCCAATTAAATCTTCTTATAAAAATCAAGTTGCGGGAAGTATAGTTGAAGCGTCGGCTAAAGGCTCTACTGTATTTATAGAACCACACACGGTTACAAAGTTAAATGCGGAACTCGCTAGTTTGAAAGCAGAAGAAGCGATGGAAGAGTATCAAATTTTAGCGACTTTATCAGGGATGGTAGTAGAAAATATTTATCATATAAAAATTAATATGGAATTAATTAGTCAGTATGATATGGTATTTGCAAAAGCGAAGTTTAGTAAATCAATCGATGGAATAGAGCCGAAATTAAATGATCATGGCTACATTCGTTTAGTAAATTGTAAGCATCCGCTTTTAAGTGGAAAAGTAGTACCGTTACACTTTGAAATTGGTCAAAACTACCGTAGTTTAATTATTACAGGACCGAATGCGGGCGGGAAAACAATTGTATTAAAAACAATCGGATTGTTAACTTTAGCGACAATGTCAGGCTTGCACATCGCTGGAGATAAAGAAACAGAAATTGCTATTTTCGAAAATGTATTTGTAGATATTGGTGATAATCAAAGTATCGAAAATGCACTAAGTACATTTTCATCTCATATGAAAAATCTATCTGAAATTATGAGGATGTCAAATAATAATACGCTACTATTATTTGATGAGATAGGAAGCGGGACTGAACCGAATGAAGGGGCAGCACTTGCAATTTCTATTTTAGAGGAGTTTTATCTTGCAGGATGTATTACAGTTGCAAGTACGCATTACGGTGAAATTAAACGATTCTCAGAAATGCATGATGATTTTATGAATGCAGCGATGCAGTTTAATAGTGCGACACTAGAACCGCTTTATAAATTAGTGATCGGTAAATCAGGTGAAAGTAATGCGCTTTGGATTGCGAATAAAATGAACGTAAGAGAGCGTGTACTGCAAAGAGCGAAAGAGTATATGGGAAATAAAGAATATCGTTTTGAAAAACTGAATGAAAGCAAAATTAGAAAACCGAAATTTGTGCAAGAAAAAAGAGAAAATCATTACGAGTACAAAATCGGCGATCGTGTAAATGTATTAGATTATGATGATTTTGGTATCATCTATAAGGAAATAGATAATTTCTATAACGTCGTTGTATATTATAACGGTGAATTCGTTGAAGTGAATGTAAAACGTATTACGTTAGAGGTAGCAGCAAAAGAATTATACCCAGAGGGATACGATTTAAATACACTATTTGTCGATTATAAAGAAAGAAAAATGCAACATGATATTGAGCGTGGATCGAAAAAAGCGCTTCGTAAAATCCAAAAAGAAATAAGAAAGAATAGAGAATAAGTTAAAATGGTAACGATTAGACAAGAACAACAAAGTGATTATAAAAAAACAGAAGAAGTTGTACAAAAAGCATTTTTAAAAGAAGAATTCAGTGATAAAACAGAACATGAACTTGTGAGTCGTATTAGAAAATGTGAAGCGTTTATTCCTGAATTATCAATCGTTGCGGTAAATGAAGAAATTGTTGGGCACATTCTGTTATCAAAAATAAAGATAGAACAAGGTGCAACTTCTGTAGAATCATTAGCACTTGCACCGGTTTCAGTTGCTAGGGGCTATCAGAAAAAAGGAATTGGTGGAAAACTTATTGGAGCTGCGTTAGAAAAAGCGAAAGAACTTGGATACGGGTCAGTTGTAGTGTTAGGACATCCAGAGTACTATCCGAAATTTGGTTTTAAGAAAGCAAGTGAGTGGAATATAAAAGCGCCATTTGAAGTGCCTGAAGAAGTGTTTATGGTAATGGAATTAACAGAAAATGCTCTTGAAGGTGTAGAAGGAATTGTACAATATTCGAGTGCTTTTGCTGAGTAGGAGTATCAGTTAAGAAATATAATCATAAAAGATGCTATCTTTTTGTAGGGATATACAGAAAGATAGCTTTTTTTATTAAGCGAATTCACTTACGTATATTTTGCTCAATGAATAATTAAGGTGGTAAAATTGATATAGAAATGTAAAGGGAGAGAATATGATGAAGAATCGAGAAACAGATAGCAATGAGAATGTAGTTACGTTATATGTTACAAGACACGGAAAAACAATATTAAATACGAATCATCGCGCGCAAGGCTGGGCAGACTCCCCGTTAGTAGAAAAAGGTGTGGAAGTTGCCTCTAATTTAGGAACGGGATTAAAAGATGTTCATTTTATGAATGCATATAGTAGTGATAGCGGCCGAGCGATTGAAACTGCTAATTTAGTATTAAAATATAGTGAGCAATCAAAGTTAAAACTTGAGAAAAGAAAAAAATTACGAGAATTAAACTTTGGTATTTTTGAAGGTGAAAAACTTGAAAATATGTGGGATGTGGTTGGAAAAGCTGCAGGCGTTGCATCACCAGAAGAACTTATGAAGTTTTCTATTCAAGAAGTGATTAATCTTATTAGAGCAGCAGACCCTACGAAACAGGCGGAAGATTGGGAATTATTTTCTACTCGTATAAAAGAAGAGATTGATAAAATTAGTGAAGAATCTGCTGCAAATGGTGGCGGTAACGTTTTAGTTGTCGTTCATGGGCTCTTGATTACTACCTTAATCGAAATGTTAGACAGTAGCAAAACAAAACTTGGAGTAGAAAATGCTAGTGTGACGAAGATTGTATATCAAGATGGAACATACACAGTCGAGTCTGTTGGAGATATGAGTTATGTTGCAAAAGGGACAGAAAGTGTGGAAATATAAAAATAAGAAAAGGAAGATAGAGAAATCTAGCTTCCTTTTTATTTTTCAGTATATCATTCATTAATTTTTAAACGGAATATTCTGTTAAAAACAAACTATGAAAATTATTGTAATGGTATAATTAGAGAGTAGGAACAACAAATTAGTTTGCAGTGTATTGGAGGGACATTAGTCTAGCCTTACATTTCATCTCGGAATGTAAAGTAAGTATACGAGAAATAAAACAAAGTAAGGAATGTGTGAATATGGATCGAATATATTTTGTGGACAACCCGTGGCCTAATGGTCATCGAATTGTTAATTTTAAGTGGAGTGCACATTTTAAATATGCAGAGGAAGAAGAGTTAAATGGTATGGCTGGTTTGTATTTTGATTTGCATTTAGAGACCGCGGATTATGATGAGGAAGATTTGGATGAAGAAGATGAAGAAGATGAGGAAGATGAGGAAGAAGATGATTGGCACGCTAAGATTGTATGGAACAACTTCCATAGATGCACTTTATCATCAGAAGAATGGGATTTTAAAGGGTTTCGTGTAGGAAGTGATGAGGCGCCTTTTAATTTGGATACGCTAAATGGGAAAAGATTTGCAATTGATTGTTTATCGGAAGATGAGCAGCAGGACTTTGATTTAGAGTTAACTGCATTTGACGTTTATTTACTTGGTCATGATGCGTCAGCCTTTCATAATATTAAGTTTACTAGATTAGAAGGGCAGACATATCAAATTGAATGGAAAGGGAAATTGGCACTAGCGTATATTGGTGATTATGAATTTAAATATGATTTTTATACACTAATTACCTCAACATCATTTAGTGGAATTAATATTCCTAATGAAATATCTGATCATGAGGCGTATGTTTTGCTAAAAAGATTTGTTAGTAATCCAGTATTGTTTGAATTGCAACATGATAAAGGGGATAGACGATTTGTATTGAAATAAAAATATATAATTGCATTTATGAAATATATGAGTAAAAGGCTACCGTATTCGACATAGTTAATAACTTCGGTGTCGGAAAATTTAAAGAAGGTACATAGTATGTGATGTATGTTCAGTTATAAGAAGAAAAGAATATTAACAATTATATGGAGAAGTGATTATGTTGATTAAATTCGTTCATTTGTTATTTGGAAAACCGTGTGAAAAAGGTGATTCGTTCCAAACTAAGTTTCCACGTTTTATTTATTGGAGTGCAGTTGTATTTTATTTTTTTGGAATGCTATTATTTGGGATTTTTTCTTTTATTGATACTGTATTTATTGGATCGTTGATATCAGGAGGTTTGTTCTTTCCTTTAATATTTAGATTCGTTTATTATATAAACTTAAAAATGAGGGGCCTAGAAAGAGAAGCCTAGACAGAAAAAATATAAATAACAGGGTTATTGAAAAGAAGCGAAATTGAACATAAATGACATTTAAAAAGGAAGCAAAGAAATACATTCTAGCTTCCTTTTTTTATTGGAACGATTATGGGATTAATAAAATCTTCCCTGTACTTTTTCTGCTCTCTAATAATTCATGAGCACGGGCACCATCTTGTAAGGGGAATGTAGTAGGGCTCGTAATGTTTAATTTGCCAGTAGCGATCCAATCAAATAATTGAGTAGATCGCTTTTTACGTTCTTCATACGTAGTAAGTACATTCCAAAGATCTCCGCCAGTTAAAGTTTTTGAAGTATCCATAAGCATACGCGGATCAACGGGCGCAGGATTACCGCCGGCCATTCCGTAAAATACGACAGTACCACCAGTTTTAGTAGCGCTAAAACTTTCCTCTAACGTAGAACCTACGGATTCATATACAACATTTACTCCATCACCGTTTGTCATTTCAATTACTTTCGTATGCCATGCTTCAGTATATAAAAATACGTCATCAGCGCCAGCTAACGTGGCTATCTTTGCTTTTTCTTTTGATGACGTTAGGCCGATTACTGTTCCGCCTAGTAGTTTAATGATTTGAATGAGAAGTTGCCCAACACCACCAGCTGCAGCGTGTACTAAAGCTATATCACCTTGTTTTATTTGATAGCTATCTTTCGTTAAATAATGTGCTGTTAGACCTTGCAATAAGACAGAAGCGGCTGTTTCAAAAGAGATAGAATCTGGAAGGTTAATTGCTTTCTCCGATGGAACGGCAACTAGTTCTGCATTTGCAAATGGAACGTCAGCAAATGCAATACGATCCCCAGGATTAATATTTATAACGTCAGCTCCTACTTTTTCAACAATACCAGCGCCTTCATAACCTAATATATAAGGCGGGTTGCCAGCGAGATGATAATCACCGCGGCGTCTATAAATATCAGCAAAGTTTAATCCGATTGCTTTCGTACGGACAAGAATTTCATTTGGATTTATGATTGGATCATGTATTTCTTTATATTGTAGTACATCCGGACTTCCAAACTGTTTGAAACAAAGTACTTTCATATGGAATACCTCCATTTGTATTGTTTGTCGATGCTCTTTATCATACAATACAAATATCGATAGACAAAGAGGATTATTTCGATGAAATCGATCGGAAATATCGATTGAAAAGAGGGACGATAAATGGAGATAAAACAATTAATTACATTTAAAATAGCGGCAGATACTTTGAATTTTACGCAAACTGCGAAGAAATTAAACTTTGCTCAATCGAGCGTAACAGCGCAAATGAAAACGTTAGAAGCTGAGCTAGGTACGCCATTATTTGAAAGATTAGGAAAACGCCTTTTCTTAACTGAAGCAGGCAGGAAGTTTCAACTATATGCCGACAAGATGATTGCACTCAGCAACGAAGCGAAAATGGCTGTGAAAGATGATGAAGAAATAGCAGGTACGTTAATAATCGGTGCGCAAGAAAGCCAATGTACATATAGACTTCCTTCTATATTAAAGAGGTTTAAAGCAAAATTTCCTCAAATAAAGCTTATATTTAAACCAGCGCATTCCAATAAAGATGCGAAGGAACAATTGATGGAGGGAAAAGTTGATCTCGTCTTTATTTTGGATGAATGTAAAACAGAAGATATTTTACATGTGGAGCCGCTTATGAAAGAAGAATTAAAAGTAGTAGCTGCTTCAGGGCATCATTTACTCGAGCAAACTTCCGTTTCTATAAAAGAGTTAGAAAGTGAGACACTTTTGCTAACAGAACTAGGGTGCTCATATCGGACTTTATTTGAAGAGCTATTTCGTACGGAAGATGTGTATCCAGCAAATAAGATTGAGTTTGTTAGTGTCGAGGCAATTAAACAATGTGTTATTGCAGATTTAGGTATAGCCGTGTTACCAGCAATAGTAGTAGAAAAAGATATACGAGAGGGGACGATAGAAGAGTTACATGTAGAAAATGCAATCTCACCGATTTATACGCAAATTGCTTGGCATAAAGATAAATGGATGACAGTGCCACTGCAGCAATTTATTGATGTGACGAGGGAGTTTTTTACGACGGATTAAGTGGAGAAATATTTGATTTATATAAAAGAAAAAATGACAATTTTGTATAAAGAACCGATGCTTGAGTGAAATAAGTATCGGTTCTTTTATGTTTTAAATAAGGATGCAATAAAATGTGTATTTCTCAACTTTTTTCTTAGACGAATACGTAAATTTCTTCGTATATTCCAATAACCATAAGGGAATTTACAACGTTTATTCGTTTCTGTAAGATGCCTCTAGGAAGATGAAAGGAGGGCTTACATAGGGGATAGATTGTCTTTATGATACGTACTTATTTTGAAGGAGGAGATTTACAATGTTTAAAAAGTTAATGAAAGTATGTGTTTTAAGTGTAGTGAGTGTAGGTGTATTATTTAGTTTTCAAGGAAGTACATTTGCAGCTACTGATTTAAGTAGTTATTATGACGGAAAAAATCCAGCAACAACGAAAGTATACGGAGGTAGTACAACGTGTGATGCAGATGGATTTAATGCAAAGTCTACAGCTGTATATGAAGGGAGTAAAAAAGTAGGGACAGTGTATTTACGTTATAGTAATCAATGTCATGCAGCATGGTCTAAGCTTGTTTTAGATCAACCAGCACCTTCTGTTTCTGGGGGAATATATGCTTACGCCGTTATTAATAAATATAAAAACGGTGTATTCCAAAAATCAGTAGATTCTAATAGTGGTAATGGAGCAATAAAAACAGGTCAAACGAGCACTTATACAGGAATGGTATTTGATTTAACTGCTGATTTTGGTTATACAGCTGATGCCGAAGCGGTGACGATTAATAATGGTTACGGGAAAACTGGACGCTATTAAAAAGGAGCGGATTGCTATGAAACTTTTAAAAAAGCTGAGCGCATGTTTTTTTCTATCATTGCTCGTTTTAACTAGTATGTTTAGTACGACTGGTAATGATAAAGCATATGCAGAAGACCATTCGTATGATGGGAAAAGTCCGTATTACAATAGTTGTGATCAATCCGCAGTAACGAAAGAAAAGAAATGGATTGATTCCAATTCTTACGTGGAATTAAAATTTAGCACAACGTGTAAGACAGCATGGGCAAAAGTTACAGTAACTCGTGCAGCAGTATATAATAACGAAGCTGATGCAAGGATTGTTAGAAAAACAGATGGAAAGGCATACACTTGCGGGAGTGCTGGAGGAAATGGTGTTGTGAATAAAGGGCAAACATCATGCTATACGCCAATGGTATATGATTTAGATCCAAGGAAGGCACAAGCGCAAGGGAAACATGCCATTCCGAATAGTGATGCATATAATTATGCGGAGACAATTTGGTATTGATGATATTATAAGAATTTTAAGATAGCATATTTAAAGAGCATGTTTTGATTGGTTTTCAAAGCATGCCCTTTTTTTGTTTGTTTATCCAGTATTAATAAATAGTAAGACTTTAACTTCGAACCTCAACTGAAGTAAAGCAGGTAGCGGGATTGTTTGTAAAGATCTAATTAAGTATGGATGTTTCTTTGGGGTGTTGGGATAATTTAACATAAGTAGTTTTCATATCTCCTTATTTATGCTCTAATTAAAACAAAGGAGGAAAGTAAATGGGGAAAGAAGTTAAACGATATGTAATGTGCACTTTAATATTTACATGGATACTATGGGGGCTACTAATTAACTTAATAAAATTTAACTTTACGACATTTGGTACACCGCTAGCGATGATATTATTTGTTTTCGGGGGAATCATGCCGACAATCGTTGCAATTAGCTTAAAGAAAAAATATGGATCAAAAGAAGAGTTCAGAGTTTTTATAAAAAATGTTGTTAATCCTAAGTATCATTTTTTATGGTATATTCTAATCGTTGTTTTGGCTTTTATTAGTTGTTATCTGCCAATAATATTTGGTGGAGCAACGATGCAAAAACCATTATACGTGGCATTGCTTAGTTTTCCAATAATGATCGTTGGTGGTGGTCTTGAAGAAATTGGATGGAGAGGATTCTTACAACCTGCCCTTCAGAAAAGGTTTTCGGAATTATTTAGTACGGTTATTGTGAGCTTTATATGGGCTATTTGGCACTGGCCGTTATGGTTTATTCCAGGCACGAATCAAACTCAAAGGGATTTTATAGCCTTTATAATTACGACAATTGCCATATCGTTCTTATTAACTACAATTTTTAACGCAACTAAAAGTATTTTTATGTGTCTAATTTTCCATGCGCTTCTTAATTCTTTTTGGAGTGTGTACGTGCCAAATGATAAAGTGTTACCAGCATTTTCAACTTTTGTTTTCGGAATTTTCGTGTTTATTTTGTATAAAGTCGTAATGAAAAGAAAGAACCTCTTATTGATTAGGTAATTGAAATAATAAAAGGAAACATATTAATATATTTTTTATGGATATGAAACTAATTAATAAGAACACGACACAAACATAATTAAAATATAATACAAGTTTGTGCCGCAAAAAAATTTGTAAACTATCAACAACATTAAAAAGAATGAAGAGCCTTTCCGTATACATAAACAATGTTAACGACAGTTCTGGTAGTTCATTTGTTAGAATAATCGAATTAACTAAGATCTGTATCAGGAGGATTGTATCCAAGGTGACGAGCCATTGATACAATTTGTCCTTTATGATGAAACTCATGTGTCTCTGTATGAGTTAAAAGCCATAGCGGAGTTGTACTCCAAGGTTCTTTTTGCCATTTTACTTCATTTGCTATATTTTCGAGCCAGCGGTCATTGTATTCATCTAAAAAACGTTGTACAGTCTCATCTACTAACTTAAATCTAGCACGGACTTTCGTGATATCTGCATGCTCAATTTCATAATCACTAGCAAATGAAAAATCTGCTCGCTTTTGCTTGAATGCGAATGATCCAAGCCAGTATCGATAGCAATCGGCTACATGAATATGCGTCTTTATAATGCTACCGCTACCGAAATTCGGAACAGTACTATGTAATTTTTCTAGTGGGATTTCTTCCAAAAACGAAAATAGAGTTTCTCTTGTAGAGCTAATAAGATTATATTGTTGTTTTAAAACATGTAACATGTAATTAACACTCCTCTATTATTTACTAAACTAACTTTGTAGTAAGTAATTCTATATTTATTAGGGGTGAACCTTTTAAATATTTTGACTAAGCATATTAGATGTTTTTCTTAATCGTTTCTGATAGATTAAACAAGGTAAAACTTTAATGTGTTGAACATTCTTAGTTCATAATAAATGGTACATGAAGAAGGGGAACGATCAAATGAATAGACTAGTTGGCTTAAAACAATTTGAAATAACGCGTGGGGAATTGCTTAAATTTATGGAGACGCTAGACGATAAAACTGTGGATACGCAGCCAGAAGGTTTTAACAATACAATTCGCTGGCATATCGGTCATGTGTTAACGGCAGCAGAAGTTTTCATGTTTGGAAAAGAATTCAAACAATTACCAACTGAATATCCAGGTATGTTTGGATATGGATCAAGACCGTCTAAATGGAAAACAGAAGGACCATCGTTAGAAGTGTTAACGGCTCAATTAAAAGAACAAGCGAAACGTATTAACGAAATTCCAGCAGAAGCATTTGAAAATAAACTCCCAGAGCCATTCCTAGGATTGGAAACAGTAGGGGAGCTTTACGGTATGATGCTTTATCATGAAGCTGATCATATTGGACAAATGAAGGCGATGGAACGTATTATTAAGGTTCTTTAGTTGTAATTGTATTTAAAAAACGAAAGTACAGATGTTTTGTCAAAATTGAGGTGTAAGTAGTTACAACCTTATTTTTCACAATACAGGTGTAATGTGAAATAATATATAAACAAAAAAAGTAGATAATTTATTATCTACTTTTTTTGTTGTTGAACTTCTTGAAGGATTATGAGTGCTTACCATAGTAGGAATAGTTATTACTTAATAGAAAAATATTGAAGAAAATACAGAAATAAGGTTACGGAATCTATATGGTATATAAGTATAATAGTAGAGAAGAACTAGAAATAGGGGTGAATACTATGATTACATTAGAACAAAAGTTGGAGCAATACACACATACATATGGACAATTAAAGGGAGAGCTAAAATGGAAAACGAGTGATTCTCGAACAGGAATGATGATTGCTGCTATGTATACAGGTAGTGATAAATTGTTTGACCTTGGACGTTTTTTAGAAATTAGTAGTTATATTAAGAATCAGGTAGGGATGTTTTCATACTTGAAGTCTTATCATCGCTTTGTGGTGGCCGCAACTTTAGATATTCACTTTACAGATTATAAGAAAGCTTTTCGGAAGTTTTTAGATTTATACGAACAATTGGTTGCTGGTGGTTTTAGCCGAAGTATATTTACTTATCTCGCAGCAGCTGTGCTTTTAACAGAAGAAAATGAACAACATGGCACGCACATTCAGCGTTCGATGCAAGTATATAAACGTATGAAAGAGGATCATCTTTTTCTTACAGGTACAAATGATTATCCGCTCGCGGTTTTACTAGCAGGACAATTAGAGAATGTAGAAACACTTATGGACCGAGTGGAACGTCTGTATCAGAAACTAGCGAAAGCTGGTTTGCGTAAAGGGAATGATCTTCAGTTTTTAAGTCACATTCTTTCGCTAAAGAAGGATGTCCGTGAAGAAATGTTAGTTGCAACATGTACAAACATATGGAAGTTGTTAAAACAAGAAAAGGTAAAAGTGAAACAGATGCATTATCCAGCAATCGGGCTACTAGCATTACTTGAGGATGGAGAAAAAGAGATTCATTCTATTAAAGCATTGATTGAAAAATTGCAGGGGGAGAAATTATTCCGTTGGCATACAGATGCGAATATTCTTATTGCTATTCAACTGTTCGTAAGTCAGAAAGGTGAGGAAAGTAAAACTACCAACACAGGTTTACAAACAATGATAGAAGTCCTGATACAGGCACAACAGGCAGCTATGATGGCAACGATTGCTGCTTCATCTGCAGCAACATCTTCTGCTAGTAGTAGCTCATAATGTGTAACTCCTTTAATAAGGAAGGTAAAAAAGCCCATCACTCTCTAATGAGTGATGGGCTAACTATTTTTTACATAATCAGCATTATCTTTTTGACTCCTTCAAATGTTTGAGTTGTGTAACAATCATAATGCTAATAACAACGAGTAAAAACCATGAGCTAATTTTACTTAAGTGAACGAGATTCCACGCTTCCCGCTGATTTGGATATTGCCATGCTCCGAAAAATGTTGCGATGTTTTCCGCAATCCAAATGAAGAACCCGATAAGGAAAAATGAAAGAACGAGTGGCATTTTATATGTAACGCCTCGTAATGAAAATTCCACAAATGTCCGAAAGAAAACGATGAATAATAGTAAAGTTAATACCCATCTAAAGTCATATAGAAAATGATGTGTGAAAAAATTAAAGTAAATCATTGCTCCTAGAGGTATTGCAAAAATAGCCCTTGGCCAATGATGCATTTGTAAATGCAATCTTCTCCACGCTTGGCATATGTAACTGGCGACACTTGCATACATAAAACCACTGTAAAGTGGAACTCCAAAAATTTTTGAATATGCTTCTTCCGGATAACTCCACGAACCGAAATGTACTTTATATATTTCTAGTAAAAGCCCGATAAGGTGGAAGACAGTAATTACTTTTAGTTCGTCTTTCGTCTCAAGTCCAGTCTTGTACATGATCCACTGCATAAGAAGACATACGATGAGTATGAAATCATATCGGTACAACCCTGGGATCGAAATGATTTTTGAAAGGGCTAATGTTAAAAAAATAATGACAGGGAATAAACAAGATAATGCTTGCTCGTAAGTAAAGTGTAGTAGTTGTTTTATATAGACCATTGTGTCACCTTCGATATTTGTATTGGAAAACTCAAAATAATGACTAAGTATACTACAATTTGAAAAATAAGCCAGTAGTCTATTTTTCATGTATTTGTAAGTTTTAGAAAGGAATTGTAATAAATATTTTAATATGTAACGAAGTAAAAAAATAGTTTGCTATTTAAAAAAAGTGGGGATATAATATCTAAATGAAAATGATAATTATTATCAGTAATGATTATAAATTAAAAATAATTATAAAAAACAACTGCATATAAAGGATGAAATGAAACATGTTACATAAGTTTGCTGTACATGCTGGCAATAATCGCTGGATACATATTAAGTTCATATGTTTCATGAGCTTAACAATTTTATGTTTAATCGGATCTATATTTTTAGCTATTGCATTCGGTGCAAAGGATATCCATTTGCAAACCGTATGGGCAGCGGTTTTTGATTATAATCCGAAATTAACGCAGCACCAAATTATTTATGAATTAAGGCTCCCAAGGGTAATTGGCGCAGCAGTGGTAGGAGCAGCTTTTGCAGTCGCTGGTGCTGTAATGCAAGGGGTAACACGAAATCCTTTAGCTGATGCAGGTGTGCTTGGTATAAATGCAGGTGCGATGTTTGTAGTAGCACTTAGTTTTGCCTTTTTCCCGCATATGCCGTATTCCTATTTAATGATTGTTTCCTTTATTGGAGCGGTTTTAAGTACAGTACTCATTTTTATTATCGGATCAGCAACATCAGGCGGATTAACACCAATGAGGTTAACGATTGCAGGGGCAGTTATGGCCGCACTTTTGCATTCGTTAAGTTCAGGTGTCGCGATTTATTATGACTTAAGTCAAGATTTAGCTTTTTGGTACGCTGGTGGTGTTGCAGGCGTTAAGTGGGAACACTTGAAATTTCTAGTTCCTATTATTCTCATAACAATTCTTTTTGCTACAGTGATAGGGCGGTCTATTTCACTCATATCAATGGGGGATGACGTCGCTACAAATCTAGGAGTAAAAACGAACCGAACGAGAATACTAGGGATGATTATAGTAGTCATTCTTGCCGGTGTATCTGTTTCAACTGTTGGTTCCATTGGATTTGTAGGACTTGTTATTCCGCACATCGCTAGAAAATTAGTTGGTGTGAATTATCGGCTTATTATTCCTATGTCAGCATTATTAGGAGCTATGTTATTAGTTTTAGCTGATTTAGGAGCAAGAACAGTAAATCCTCCTAAAGAACTTGCGATAGGGATTATGGTAGCTCTTGTTGGAGTTCCGTTCTTCCTCTATATAGCACGTAAAGTTGGGAGTGAGCTATAAGTGAAGAATCTTTTTAACACAGATAAAAAGAGGGCTATTACTGTAACTACAATTTTCGGATGTATAAGTATCGCTGTAGTTTTGATTAGCTTAAATACAGGTACACTGAGTATTGCACCATTCAAAGTAATTCAAACGCTTTTTGGCTATGGTGATTTTGAGAGTGCAACCGTGCTATACGATTATCGTATGCCAAGAATTATAATTACAATGTTAGCTGGTATTGGCCTTGGGATTTCCGGTGCGATTTTGCAAGGGTTATCACGTAATGCACTTGCAGACCCTGGTATTTTAGGATTACATTCAGGTGCATCTTTCGGGCTAATTATATTCGTTACTTTCTTTCATTCTATTGATGAGAATGCATCGATTTTAATACCGTTATTTACATTTGGCGGGGGAGTACTAGCTGCATTTTTAATTATTATACTTGCGAGTGATCGATCAAAAGGTTTACTTCCTATTAGAATTATTCTCATTGGTATTGCTGTTTCAGCTGGCTTTAGTGCGATTTCGTTATTTTTCTCCCTCAAGTTAAATGATGAGACGTATACATTCGCTTCTAGATGGTTAGTTGGTAACGTGTGGGGAAGGGATTGGATTCATGTCCTAGCATTATTACCTTGGATTTGCATACTAGCCCCGTATGCATGGCTAAAATCTAAAACGTTAAATGCATTGTCACTAGGTGATAGTGTGGCAGCGGGACTTGGTGTTTCTGTTCAAAAAGAACGGTTACTCCTTTTAGCTACAGCGGTTGGATTATCTTGCGCGAGTGTATCGATGGCAGGAGGGATTGGTTTTATCGGTTTAGTTGCTCCGCATATTGCAAGAAAGTTAGTAGGTACTACGTATCAACATTTCCTTCCACTAGCTGGCATTATCGGAATGATTGTTTTAGTACTAGCAGATACGATAGGTCGTTCTATATTCGAGCCAAATTCTATTCCAGCTGGTGTAGTAGTGGCAGCTTTAGGAGCACCGTATTTTCTTTATTTACTTACAAAAACAAAATAAATACTTCAAAGAGGAGAACATATGAAAAAGAAACTTACTATTTTATTTAGCATGATGTGTATTTTAGTATTAGCAGCATGTGGTCAAACGAAATCTAATGAAGAGGCAACGAAAAAAACTGAAAAAAGTAATGAGCCGAAAATCGCTTCTATGTCCATTCATTTAACGAATAATTTACTGGCATTAGGAATTACACCTGTAGGCTCCGTTATTGGTGGAGATTTAAAAGATTTCTTACCGCATGCAAAAGAGCAGTTGAAAGATACGAAGAAACTTGGTGTTGTAACGGATCCGAATATGGAAGCATTACTTCAATTGAAGCCAACTGACATTTATGTGGATGAAAAATACGCGGGCAAAGATTTAGCGAAATACGAAAAAATTGCAAAAACACATTCTTTCAATTTAGATGAAGGTACGTGGAGAGATCAGTTAAAACAAGTTGGTAAACTTGTAAACCGTGAGAAAGAAGCGGATACATATATTCAAGATTACGAAGAGCAATCAAAACGAGTAAAAAGTTTAATAGATAAAGAATTAGGTAATAACGAAAAAGTAATGGCAATTCGTGTTACTGCAAAAGAATTACGTGTATTTAGTACGAAAAGACCGATGGGACCAATTTTATTCCAAGACTTAGGATTACAACCTGCAAATGGTGTAGAGAAAATTGATGGAAATCGTCCTTTCGAAGTCATTTCACAAGAAGTATTACCTGACTTTGATGCAGATGCTATTTTCGTTGTTGTAAATAGAGACGATAAGGCAAAAGCTGCATTTAAACAACTTCAAGAAACACCAATTTGGAAAGACTTAAAAGCTGTTAAAGGAAAGCACGTATACATTATTAATGACCAACCATGGCTTGACTATTCTGCTTTAGGTAACAAAATGGCAATGGATGAAGCAGAGAAAATGTTTACGAAATAATATCGATTCGTCGTTAGGAAGATCCTCTAAATTTTGAGGGTCTTTTTTATTGTTAGAATAAATAAAAAATTATACAATGAATGTAATTTAATGCAGAGGAGATGTGCCAATGTTAGCGCTTATTGTAAGTATCCCATTTAAAAAACAGTTTATGGAACAAGGGGATAAATAGGCTGAAATAAGTATCCCCGTTATTTAATAAAGGGGGAGTTTGAAATGACAATGAATCTTTTTCGAAATAAAACGATTAAATTATCAGCTATGAGAGAAGCAGACGCTGAAGTAATGGCTAAATGGCAAGAAGATAGTGAGTATTTAAGAAACGTCGATACAGATATAGCATTTCCGCAATCGTTACATGAAATAGCGAGTGATGGGCTATTAAAGGGACGAAGATCGAATAGTGTTTCTTTTATGGTAAGGACAGTTCAAGATGATCACTTAATTGGTTTTGTTGCAATTCATGGCATAGAGTGGAATAACAGAATGGGTTTATTAGCCATTGGTATAGGAGATGCAAATGATAGAGGGAAGGGATATGGAAGAGAAGCGATCCATCTTATCTTAAAATATGCTTTCTATGAATTGAATTTGCACCGCGTTGGTCTTGATGTTATTTCTTATAACAAAGCTGCTATTGAGTTGTATAAAAAGATGGGGTTTCAGATGGAAGGTTGTATGAGAGAAGCGGTTCAAAGAGATGGGAAGTGTTTTGATCGTATCATTATGGGGATATTAAGGGATGAATGGATGGAGCTGCAAGGTTAGAAAGTACATTCGAAATTATATATGTAGTATGCAGGAGATATAATGATAATTGGCGAAAATTTACAGTGTGTTGATTGAATTTATAAGGAGTATGAAAAATGAATTTAGAAAAAAGTAAACCAGTAAATGAAGAGGTCGCTGAATTGAAGGAACTAATTAAAGAATTGCACGGAAGTGTACATCAGCTTCAAAGTGAAGTGCAGCAACTAAGGCATGAAAGACCAGTTGTTGAAGTGAGGAAAGGTGTTCAATTATCGCCAGCAATCGTTGGACAAATTGGTGGTATGATTTTAGGTGGATTAGCAATTATTGGTATATTTTGGTGATGAAAAAAAGGTATGCAATTTAGAGCTGCATACCTTTTTCGTTGTCGTTATTTGTCGGTAAGTCGATATTCTCTGTCGAATCGTCGATATACTTAGAAAATCGTTGATATATCCGAAGAAACGATCGATATATTTTAAAAATCGTCGATATAATTTCACACAATACAACTTTTACATTAAATAACGTAAATATATGTAAGCATGTGATAACAATAACGCAATAATTGTTAACGGTAAACCAATTTTTAAGAAGTCCATATATGAGAAAGCATGTCCTTCACGTTTTGCAATACCAGCAACGACTACGTTTGCGGATGCTCCGATTAATGTTCCGTTTCCTCCTAAGCATGCCCCAAGTGATAACGCCCACCATAGTACTTCGATTTGCGGAGAGTCGACAGATAGTCCGAGTCCTGTAGCTAAATCTTGAATGAGCGGGATCATCGTTGCGACAAAGGGGATATTGTCAATTGTTGCAGATGCAATGCCTGATACCCACAAGATAAGTATCGCAGCGAAACCGATATCACCGTTCGTTACGTCGAGCACTTCTTTTGCGAGTGAAGAAATAAGTCCGATATCAATTAACCCGCCAACGAGAACGAATAATCCAGCGAAGAAGAAAATGGTTACCCATTCAACGTGGGCAAATACATCTTCAATATCATGTTCTTTCACGCCAATTAGCATAAGAAGTGTAGCGCCTGTCATCGCGATAACGGCAGCGTCTACATGAATAACAGAATGAAGTACAAAGCCTAAAATAGTTAGTCCTAAAATTGAAATGGATTTTAAAAGGAGGCTTTGATCTTTAATATAATCTTTTTCGTTCAACGCCATTAGTTTTTCGATTTGTTCAGGTGTTGTTTTTAGTTTGTTGCGATACATAAAGTAAATAATACCAAGTGTAACGATAGAGATAATGATTACGATTGGAGCTAAGTTTAGTAAAAAGGCATTAAAGTCTAAATGCTTGTTTGCTGATCCGATCATAATGTTCGGTGGGTCACCGATTAATGTTGCTGTTCCGCCTATATTTGAAAATAGCACTTCTGAAATCAAATAAGGAACAGGGTTTACTTTTAAAATACGTGTAATGGACAGTGTAACAGGAACGATTAGTAAAACGGTTGTTACGTTGTCCAAAAATGCAGAACCAACTGCGGTTAATAAGGATAGTAATAATAAAATGCGGATTGGTTTTCCGCCAGCTGCTTTTGCCGCTTTAATGGCCACAAATTCAAATACGCCTGATTGACTCGTAATATGTACGAGAATCATCATCCCAATTAAAAGGGTGATCGTTTCCCATTGAATATGTGATGTGAAAGCAGTATGTAAATCTACAACTCCAAAAATAATCATAATAGCAGCGCCGAATAGTGCGATTACAGCACGATTCAATTTCTCAGAAATAATAAATCCGTACGTGATTAAAAATACGGCAATTGCAAAATAATATTGCCAATTTGCTACTTCATGTGCTGATTGTTCCAATCATGTCACCTTCTTTAAAGTATGTATTCAATTGTCAAAATGTATCTCGCTGCATAAATACGGGATAAAATATATTGTAGCAAATTCAAAAAAGAAAGAAAACTATTTAACAAAGTGAAGGAAAAAATATATTTTTTACATATCATATAAAAAATATAAAAAACACAGTGCAAATTATTAGGAAAAGTGGGTGTTGTCCTCTAATATAGAGATAGCAATTTACATTATTTTTGCGTAAAATGGTTTAAAGAGGTGAATTCCGATGGAAATAGTAAAAGATAGTTCTCTTATTCAAAATGAAATTGAACGTTTTGTAAATAAAGATGTATATATTCATTTAGAAACAACGAACGGAGCGTATGCGTCACACTTTAACGAAAAGATGATGACAGTTGGAGCATTCATTCGAAATGCAATTATTCGCTTTGAACGTGGGAAGATTACTGGAACAAATCCATACCGAGTTGGTTTAAAAATGGATCATGGCTGGGTATATGCAGAAGGTATTACGCACTGGGAAGTAGACGATAAAGAGCGTTTATTACTTGCAGGGCACGATAATCAAGGTCGCTTAGCAGTTGCACTTGAGTTAAGCTTAACGCCATTTAAGTAAGAAGGAGGGAAACTTATGGAGAGACATGTACTTGTTGTATTTCCGCATCCAGATGACGAAGCATTTGCTGCTGGAGGAACAATTCGCTTATTAACAGATCAAGGAGTACCTGTAACGTATGCATGTGGTACTTTAGGACAAATGGGACGTAACATGGGGAAAAACGTATTCGCTAACCGTGAAACGATTCCAAATATCCGTGAAAAAGAATTAAAAGATGCATGTGAAGCGATGGGAATTCAAGATTTAAGAATGCTTGGTTTCCATGATAAAACGTTAGAATTTGAAGATGTTGATTTCGTTGCAGATAAAATTGAAGCAATCATTCAAGAAGTAAATCCATCTCGAATTATTACATTTTATCCAGAGCACGGCGTACATCCAGATCATGATGCATTTGGCCGCGCAGTTGTTCGCGCTGTATCACGTATGCAAAAAGAAGAGCGTCCAGTCATTCATGCCGTTGCGATTACGAGAAATCGCGAAGCTGTATTAGGTGAGCCGGATGTTGTAAATAATATTAGTGAAGTATTCGAGCATAAATTAGCTGCACTAGGCGCGCATCGTTCACAAACAGAAGCGATGTTAGAAGAAACACATGCAAAAATCAAAAATAAAGATGCAGCAACATTAAAATGGCTGCAACTTGAACAATTTTGGACTTATAAATGGGAGTAGGCTAGAAGATATCTTCTGGCTGCTCTTACATAGAAAAAGCACTGTCACTTGTGACGGTGCTTTTTTTGTTGAAGACTATATATTTCTTAGAGATATGCTTTAAAGTTTTAAAATTAATGTGCAGTATAGCCTCCATCAACAAGAAGTGTTGTACCATTAACAAAACTAGCATCATGTAGTGGAATTAAATAAGTCGGTTGTTTTTAGATTGAATTAGAACTAAAAAACAGCAAAAATAAATCGTTTAATAATAATTATTTATTGAAAAACAATAAATAACATGTTAATATCAAATTGGAAATTAGTAAGAGAGGTGTTTTTTATAAAATGTAAAACAAATGTTATGTACTAAAAAGAAATTGATAGAAATTAGGAAAGTTATATATTTTAATAGCAAAAGAAGCAAAGGGAGTTAGAGCATGATTAATAAAACAGTAAAGAAAGTGATCTTGATTGCAGGTGGTTTGTATATTACATATTTAGTAGGTGTAGTCATATTAGCGGAATCTATACCATATCCTACATCTCAACAACTTAAAGAAGCCGAAAAAGTAGTTGAGCGCTATGTAGGTGAAAATAATGGAGTAGAAATGATAAATACATCTAGCAGCTTCACGGCTGAGATGTTCGATCGTACAATTCATATTGAAGGGAATTCAAAAGAGAATCCGGAACAAGTATTTCGAATGGACTTAGATCGAGTTTCTAATGAAAATGAAAGAATAACCGAAAAATCTATAAATAATATTTGTAAATCAAATGATGGAGGAAAGAATTTTACGTGTGCTGATGCTGAATAGCTAAAAGTAGGATGTGTAGCAGCATAGTAACGGTTGATAACTACTATTCTAGTTAAATAGGAAAAAGCCTCGCAGGGGGGCGAGGCTTTAAACAGGGTATTAAAAATTATCGATGCATTAAGAATAACTTCTTTTGAATAAACTAATTTTAGCATGATAACTCATATATATGTGTTACGAATTTATGAACAAAAAATCAGTGATAAGAATATAGAAAAGATAATAATTTATTTGTAATCTGTATCATTACATAAAGTTCGAGTAGAGAGTATACTTTTGTATGGTGTAATAAAGATATAGTCTGCCTACGGAAATAGGTAGGCTATTTTTTATAAAGAAAAGACAACTTGAGTTAAAGTCCTTGTTAAGAAATAGGGTAAGAACAAGACTTTTTAAGGAGAGATAGGGTCGTTCAACAGATAAAGATATTGTATTTGAAACACGTGATTATTCGTGGATTAAGTTCTATTTTTGATGGGAAATCCATAAAAGGCATTACAATCCCTAGAACTGATATTTAGTAATGATTTGCGAGAAACATATATTTTGAATTATTTAATAGAATAATATATATTTATATTGATTTAATGATTATAGTTTGTTAAAAATGGGGAAATCAATATGAAGGTTAAATTTGCCGTAATAAAAGATGAGAACTTTGATTGTAGTTTATTGGAAACAAAATTATTGAAAACTTTTAAAGAAGTAGATTGTGAAGCAGATATTGTAAAGGTTGAGGATGAAATTTTTGAAAACAATGATATACAAATGAATTTATCAGAAATAACCATTAATGTTACTGGGAAAACTATGGGATATAGGTTCGTTTCAGCTAGTATATTTATTGTTTTAGAGAGTTTATCAATACAGCTGTTTCGTATTAATATTAGTATACATTAAGCAGCTAAAAAGTAGACTCTTCATAAAATCATACTGACTATATTGAGTTGTAAATGTGAAAGTGTTGATTAAAACAATAGAAATTATCGTAGGTGCTCCCGGATGTTGGATTGCACCTTGTTTGTTGTTAAATAAACAAGGGGTTCCTTTTCCAATTTTAATTTATCTTAATTGCATATTATCTTAACGCTGATTTATATATAAGAAAGGAAACATGTGAGTAATTCAATTAGATTGTACAAATAATTTGGCGCGCGGATATACGGCATGTATTCACGGGTAAGAGGGTTGGCTAATAGTGTGTATATTGGGATAAAAAGATGTTATGAATATACGGAAGATGTTTATGCTGAAATTGACAGTCTCAAGGCTGAGTAAAAAGAAATTATGAGAGACATTCGAAATTTAGAAACGCGTACCATTATTAATGAGAAAGACATAGCAACAATCAATAAGCAATTAGAAAAAATAAGTGCAAACACAACTTGGATTTTGCGGATTATTATTAGTGCGATAGTAATGTCAGTTTTAGGATTGATATTAAAAGGGATTATTTAATCTTGTGAAATAGGACGATATAAAAGAAAGAGGGGAGCTCCCTCTTTCTTTTATGTAAATGAGAAGTTATACATTTTCTGTTTCTTTTTCATCTGCATATTTATCCTCTAAGGAAATTAATAGAGGAATTGATATAGTTACAAGAATGATTAAAGTGGTTATAAAAGATTTAGAAAGAGAAAAAGAACCTTCAATTAAATGTGATAAAAACTTGAATGAAAGTATACTTGTTATTAAGGAAATTACTAAAAAGCTAAAAAGTGATATATTTTTATTCTTTATAGATGTCTCTATAAAGTCTTTAATACAGGTTATTACGACAAATGTAGTTAATATGATAAGAGAAATAAAATAATGTGTTACATTTGTCATACTAATAGTAGGATCATCTATTATGTAAGCAAGTAACTTAGAAACTAACATGCCTCCAAACAATAAAATAATAAAAGCGAGTAATCCTTCAGATATATAAGTACTGAAATTATCTTTCTTGTTAAAGAGCTTATAGTTCAGAGTAGATTGGGTTATTTGAATTAGGAATAGGGTAATAATCCATACATAATATACAATTGGTAATTCTCCTGAGAATAGAGAGATTAGGAAGTTTATTACTGTCCTTAAAATTTCAATCATTACGAAAGGCCTCCTGTTTGTAAGCTTTAAGATATTAAAAATATGCTAGTCTGTCGTTTCATAATTAGAACTATCAGTTCAAACTATTCCTAATTATTCCATAAAAAGGTGGTAGCATCAAGTTATCTTTTTAACAAATACTCTAAGGCCAAACACTAGAAAAAGAAACGCAATATGTAATATAATTGAAAAAACATATTTTAAAATCAATGTTAATATTACCCTCCTATAAGTATTAACATACGTAATTGAGGTGTTTTCTTTGTTGTTTTATGATCGAATTTCTATAATGGCCCCTCCTGTTCCGTAGCTAAGGAAAGTCTTTTTATTTCTGAGATTTTCAAAGTTATAGGAGGGTATGAAAAATGAAAAAAGTCTCAGTACCATCACTTTTGTTAATGATCATTCTTGTCGCATTTCCGCAAATTAGTGAAACGATTTACACACCGTCTTTACCTGATATTTCAAAGGCGTTACATGTAAGTAATAATGAGGTACAGTTAACACTTAGTGTGTATTTTGCTGGATTTGCTTTAGGTGTATTTTTTATTGGATGGTTGTCAGATATAATTGGCCGTCGCCCGGCAATGTTATTTGGAATTGTCATATATGGCGTTGGGAGTTTCTTATGCTTTATTGCAAATTCCATTGAAGTTTTATTGCTAAGTCGTTTTATTCAAGCGTTTGGAGCAAGTGCTGGTTCAGTTGTGACACAAACGATTTTACGTGAAAGTGTAGAAGGGCATAAGAGGCATGTTATGTTTGCTCAAATCTCGGCAGTCATTGCTTTTACACCAGCGATAGGACCGTTAATTGGTGGCTTTCTTGATCAAATGTTTGGATTTAAAATCGTATTTTTAAGTTTAGTAGTTATGAGTATCGGGATTTTTCTGTATACGTTTGTTTCTCTTCCCGAAACAAAGACGGACTCAGTAACGAATAAAATAAATGTATTCTTAGTCTTGAAGAGGTTAATTACAAATCCGAAAGTAGTAACATATGGGTTATTAATTGGAGGAGCAAATGGTGTTTTATTTAGCTATTATGCAGAAGCGCCGTTTATCTTTATTGAATACTTTCAGTTATCGCCTAGTATGTATGGACTTCTAGGAATTGTTGTTGCTTCCGCTTCTATTATTGGAGCGAAAGTTTCGAGACGATTGCTTGCCACGTATAAACCAGAGAAGATTATATATATTGGTTGTCTTGTAATGACAGGAGGAGCTATCCTTTTATCTGTTATTACGTTTGTTGGATCAAATCCGAATGTAATATATATGAGTGTATTTTTAGTAGCGATGTTTATATTACTATTAGGAATTGGGATAGCGTTACCTAACTGCTTAAGTTTAGCATTAGTAGATTTTCAAGATGTCATTGGTACAGCCGGAGCATTGTTTAGCTTAGGGTACTATGTAATTGTGACGATGACAGTTTGGGGAATGAGTCAACTTCATACGGGCTCGTTACTGGTGATGCCACTTTATTTTCTGGCTATTGTAGTTATCATGATGGTGTTTACTAAAGTGTTTATTGTAGGTAAACAAACTTCAAAAATGATTTAAATATGAAATGGTAAAAGAGTCTCATTTTCTAATGAGACTCTTTTATATTTTATGAAAATGATTAGTGGATATACGAACAAAAATTAAAGGTATTGTTGAGGAAAAGATAAAAGCTGAAGAGAAAAGTTTTCCTCTTTCTGGTGTATTGTTGATTGATTTAAGTGTAGTTATATTTTTCTTAAGGTAGGAGATGGGATAGAGAATTTTTAGCTGTGAGAACGGGATAAATAAGAGATATAGAAGCTAGTGACTTTGTAGTTCTACTAATATATTAAATTTTTGCGTGATGTGTTAATTGTATGTGTAAGTAATCATAGTACAAACTATAATTACTTAAGTATATGTGGTATGAAACCGAGGAAGATAAAATCTCCTCGGTTATTTATATTGTAATAATATTCATACCGGAATCATATTGAATAGATGTATTTTATTGTTAATTTAGTTAAAAATTAATCAGACTTATGTATAATAATTTATTGAAAAAATAATTGAACTTTTCAGATAAATGAATTAATATAAGGTAAGTAATTTTAAGATTTATAGAATATTGGAAGATGAAAGGTTTTGAGAATTTTGTAAGAGGCAAAAAACGATTTTAGGATAGCTTTAAAGCTAGTGTAAAATGACGTTTGCTTCATCATTTTCAGGGCCGAAAGGAATTAGGGGAAAGCATCTTGTTTTAAAATGCGGCTATGAATCATCTAAGAGGGGGAAGTGAAGTGGCAAACAAGGAATTGAAAAGGGGCTTAGAAGCACGTCATATTCAAATGATCGCTTTAGGCGGAACGATTGGTGTTGGTTTGTTTATGGGGTCGGCCAGCACGATTAAATGGACAGGTCCGTCAGTAATGCTTGCTTATGCAATTGCAGGTATTTTTATCTTCTTCATTATGCGTGCGATGGGTGAAATGTTGTATATGGAGCCGAGTACAGGTTCATTTGCGACGTTCGGTCATAAGTATATTCATCCGCTAGCTGGCTATATGACAGCGTGGAGTAACTGGTTCCAGTGGGTTATCGTTGGGATGTCAGAAATTATTGCGGTTGGAGCATATATGAAATATTGGTTCCCGGAATTACCAGCTTGGATACCAGGCGTAATCGCAATGGTTATTCTTGGCGCAGCTAACTTAATTTCTGTTAAGTCATTTGGTGAATTTGAATTTTGGTTTGCGATGATTAAAATCGTTACGATTCTATTAATGATTATTGCGGGATTTGGACTTATTTTCTTTGGAATTGGTAACGGTGGAGAAGCGATTGGCATATCTAATCTTTGGTCAAATGGCGGTTTCTTTACAGGTGGTTTTTCAGGATTCTTCTTTGCATTATCACTTGTAGTTGGTGCATACCAAGGTGTGGAATTAATTGGTATTACTGCTGGTGAAGCGAAAAACCCGAAGAAGACACTTACAAGAGCGATTCAAAGTACAATTTGGCGTATTTTAATTTTCTATATTGGTGCTATTTTCGTTATTGTAACTGTATATCCGTGGGATCAATTAAGTACAATTGGTAGTCCGTTCGTAGCAACTTTTGCGAAGGTTGGTATTACGGCAGCAGCTGGACTGATTAACTTCGTTGTTATTACAGCGGCAATGTCGGGTTGTAATAGTGGTATTTATAGTGCGGGCCGTATGCTTTATACGTTAGGTGTAAATGGACAAGCGCCGAAATATTTCACGAAACTTTCTGGAAATGGTGTACCTTTATTCGGTACAGTTGGCGTAATTATCGGTTTAGCGGTTGGGGTTGTTTTAAGTTATATCGCACCGAAAAACTTATTCGTATACGTATATAGTGCGAGCGTACTTCCTGGTATGGTACCATGGTTCGTCATTTTAATTAGTCAAATTAATTTTAGAAAAGAAAAGGGAGCAGAGATGAAAGATCATCCATTCAAAATGCCATTTGCTCCTGTTACAAACTATTTGACAATTGCCTTTTTAATTATGGTATTAATCGGAATGTGGTTTAACGATGATACACGTATTTCATTAGTTGTAGGTATTGTTTTCTTAGCTATCGTCACAATTAGTTTCTATGCTTTCGGAATAGGGAAAAGACCTCCGTTAGATGTTCAAAATGATCAAGAGATTTCAAGTAAATAAAGAAAGTAAAAAATCCGATTTCTCATATGAAAATCGGATTTTTTACTATTAAAATTTCTCTAAAACGATTTTCCCAATGGTACTTCCGCTTTCAAGCAGTGCATGTGCTTTCTTTACGTTTTCAGCGTTAATTGGTGTGAATGTTTCATTTAGAGTAGTCTTTAAAATACCTTCATCTAATAGTTCGCTTACTTTATTTAATAGTTCGTGCTGCGTGATCATGTCGCCAGTTTCATACATAGCTTTTGTAAACATAAACTCCCAAACGAATGTAGCACTTTTACTTTTTAAAATACCCATTTCAAGAGGGTGTTCATTTTCTACGATGGAGCAAATTTTTCCTTGTGGTTTAATGAGGTCACAAATTGCTTGCCAATGTTGATCTGTATTGTTTAAGCAGAAAATATAATCTACATCTTTTAGCCCAAACTCTAATATTTGCTCTTGTAAAGGTTGGTGATGGTTAATGATATAATCGGCACCAAATTTTTCAACCCAGTGTATCGTTTCATTACGGGATGCAGTTGTGATTACATTCAGTCCAGCCCATTTCGCCAGTTGAATGGCAATTGAGCCAACACCACCAGCACCGCCGATAATTAAAATGTTTTTGAATGTATTCTCATCTTTCTTATTATAATCAATACCTAAACGTTCAAATAAACCTTCCCAAGCCGTGATAGCTGTTAAAGGAATTGCTGCAGATTCAGCATCATTTAACGTTTTTGGTTTTTTACCAACAATTCTTTCATCAACTAAATGGTATTCACTATATGTACCTTGTCTCGTAATGCTTCCAGCGTAAAACACTTCGTCGCCTTCTTTAAATAATGTACAACCTTCGCCAGTTTGTACAACAACACCACTAGCATCCCAGCCAAGTATTTTCGCTACGTCTTCTTTTTTATCTTTCGGAGAGCGAACTTTAGTATCAACTGGATTAATGGAAATAGCGTTAATTTTAACAAGTATATCTCTTCCTGTAGCAACAGGTCTTTCAACTTCAATATCAATTAAACTGTTTTCTTCTTCAATAGGTAAGTATTCATGTAAACCAATTGCTTTCATTTGTATTCCCTCCATTAAAGTAAGAGTCATTTACTCTTTTATTATAGATGGTGAAATGCCATTATGTAAAAAAGTACACTCTTTTTTATTTATGCTGGTATGAAAGTGTGGAAGGAGTTTGTTTCTAAAAAGCAGAATTTTTTACTGTGTTACTTTATCTAAAACTAAATGTAAAGGTGGATACATAATGACAGTAAAGAAGCTTTATTTCGTCCCAGCAGGTCGTTGTATGTTAGATCATTCTTCAGTTAATAGTAGGCTCACGCCGGGGAACTTATTGAACTTACCTGTATGGTGTTATCTTTTGGAGACGGAAGAAGGACCTATTTTAGTAGATACAGGTATGCCAGAAAGTGCAGTTAATAATGAAGGTCTTTTTAACGGTACATTTGTCGAAGGGCAGGTTTTACCGAAAATGACTGAAGAAGATAGAATCGTGAATATTTTAAAACGGGTTGGTTATGAGCCGGAAGACCTTCTTTATATTATTAGTTCTCACTTGCATTTTGATCATGCAGGAGGAAATGGCGCTTTTATAAATACACCAATCATTGTACAGCGTGCTGAATATGAGGCGGCGCAGCATAGCGAAGAATATTTGAAAGAATGTATATTGCCGAATTTAAACTACAAAATCATTGAAGGTGATTATGAAGTCGTACCAGGAGTTCAATTATTGCATACACCAGGCCATACTCCAGGGCATCAATCGCTATTAATTGAGACAGAAAAATCCGGTCCTGTATTATTAACGATTGATGCATCTTATACGAAAGAGAATTTTGAAGATGAAGTGCCGTTTGCTGGATTTGATCCAGAATTAGCTTTATCTTCAATTAAACGTTTAAAAGAAATTGTGATAAAAGAGAAGCCGATTGTTTTCTTTGGGCATGATATAGAGCAGGAAAAGGGATGTAAAGTGTTCCCTGAATATATATAGTGCAAAAAGTCATGAGCTTACGTGCTCATGACTTTTTCTCTTAAATAATTTTTTTAAATAAGTTATAAACTTTTTTAGAACTATCTTCATTTAATTGATAGTACGTAAGGTTTACATCATCAGGAGTATCTTGCTGGGCAATCATCACTTCGTTATTGTGATGGTCAACTACCCATATGAAATATTTTTTATAAGTTCCATCCTCGAAAGTAATCCACATGTCACAATCTATTAAATCTGATCCTTCTTCATCTAATGTTAATTTTCCTTTTTTGGCTGTATCCATACTATTAATGAATGTTTTTAATTCATCTGTTTTCGTGAGAAACATATCCTTTTTTGTTTTAATTGACTCGACATGTATATCTTTTATTTCCTGTTTTCCTAAAAAGACAGGGGGTTCATTTGGGTCTCTTTGAGTTGAAATGATTGTAGCTTTCTTCTTTGGTTTATTTGCTGTATAGAAGTCTTGAATTGATTTTCCAGAGTTGAAAAACCATACGATACCAAAAATAATCAATGTGCTACCTAGTAGTAAAATGATTTTCTTAATAGAATATTCTCCTCTCTATTACTTCATATGAAGAGCTTTTCTATTAATATATGATAGGTAAGCATAAAGTATTATAGTTGAACTTGGTTATGCTTCACAGTTTTTATCGGACGATCCATGAGTAAATTGTAAGTAAGCCCGATTAGTACGAAAATGCCACCGACAACTTTGCCCATTGAGAGTTGGTGTGACAAGATGAAATCAATGATAGTCCCCGCAAATAATTGTCCAATAAAGATGAGTAACGTTAAATAAAATGCTGATATTTTAGGAGTAATATAGTTCGATAAAGAGATGACGATAACGCCTACTAATCCGCCTAAGTACACAGCGATAGGAATAGATTGTAACGTCTGCATTGGAATATACAATGAATCTGAACTGAAAATTAAAAATAATGTAGAGAAAAATAATCCAGTAATATAATTAAAAAACGTGCCTTCCCAATTTCCAATTTCCTTTGCTAAATTCGCGTTAATAATTCTAGCAACAACGATAGAAACACCAGCTAAAATAGCGATCGTAATATATAACATTTTTCTGCCTCCATTAATAAATTGTCATGATAATAATTCCGGAAGAGATGAAACATAATCCAATTAGTTTTTTCTTTTCAAACTTTGCAACTTTCATTCCTAATAAGCCGAAATGATCAATAACGATGGAAGCAATGGATTGACCAAGTAAACTTAATGCGATCGTAATAGAGGCACCAAGGACGGAGAAACTTATATTATTAAAAAGAACAGTGAATACCCCAATCGCTCCAGCACTATATAGAAAAAGTGGAATACCTTTATCGAAACGAATTTTATTTTTGTTTATGATTAAAACGAAAATAACTGCAAGTAAACCGACAAGGTGAATGACAACGCTCGCTGTATACTTGCCAATTAACTCAGATAAAATCCCATTGAGTGGAAGCATAACGGCGATGAGCACACCAATAAAGACAGAAAGAAAGTTATACAATGTAATATCCCCTTTAATTTTCATATTTGTAATGACTGTATCATGCTGAAATTGTGTATTACTATGACATATGTCATAGTGGAAGAAGAAAATTTTGATTACAATGGGGATGAGTTGTAAAGGCGGGGGAACTATGAAGAAAGTATGTAATTCAATTAAATTAGCAGAGTATATGAAACAAAATAATATTGATTCATTTTTTAGTAATGATATGAAACCGAATATGGAACTCATATTTTTTAAAAAGAATGAGTTTATTTGTAGAGAAAATGAAGAGATAGATTATTTATTTTTCTTTGTTGAAGGAAAAGCGAAAGCGTTTAATACATTAAGTAACGGTAAATCTGTATTATTATGCTTTTATGATAGTTTGCAGCTGTTAGGAGATGTGGAGTTAATTCATTCTCAAAAGACTGCTTCAAACGTACAAGTAATGGCAGATTCATATTGTGTTGGTTTACCTTTAGGTAAAGTGAGAAATCAATTATTTCATGATGCGAAATTTTTACGGTGTATTTGCGGATCATTAGCACATAAGTTAAATCGGCTTTCAAAAAACAGTACAATTAATTTACTATATCCACTTGAAAATAGACTTGCGAGTTACATGTTAGCAGCAGGGGAACGAGCGGTGCAGCATGGAAATAGAATTGTATTTAGTGGGAATTTAACGGAAACAGCGGAATTGTTAGGAACGAGTTATCGTCATCTATTACGTACATTAAATATTTTTTGTGATAAAGAGATAATAAAAAAGAACAATGGTTGCTTCGAAGTAGTAAATGTGGATGTTTTGAGGGAATTGGCAGCAGATGTTTATAAATAGGAGGAGATTAGAATGATTACACCTATATTTAGAATTTTTGATGTTGAAAAAGCAAAGCTATTTTACATAGATTTTTTAGGGTTTAAAATGGATTGGGAACATCGGTATGAGGAACATATGCCATTATATATGCAAATTTCGTTACATGATGCTGTAATACATTTATCAGAACATCATGGGGATGCTTCGCCAGGCGGTGCGATTCGGGTCAAAATAGATAATGTAGAGGATTATCATTCTATATTATTGAATAAAGAATATGCTTATTCGAAGCCAAATATAGAAGAAACACCTTGGGATACAATCGAATTAACTGTAATTGATCCGTTTTCAAATAGAATCGTATTTTATGAGGAGAGATGGTAGAGTCGGAAGGGATTAATATATAAATTTTTTAGAGATAGTGCAGTGTAATTGGGTATTAAATAAATGTAATGAAGAGTAGTTCATAAAGTAGCGAACTACTCTTTTTCCTTTTGTTAAACAAATTGAATTATTGATAAATAAATTGTATCATAAAACATATGAACGAATGAGCATGTATTCATACGTTATGAGAAGGAGGAAAAAGATGCTAGATGTAATTATTATTGGAGCTGGTCAAGCTGGATTAACAATGGGATATTACTTGAAGCAAGAAGGTTATAATTTTTTATTACTCGAGGCAGGAAACCGAATCGGGGATTCATGGAGAAACAGATATGATTCTTTGCAACTCTTCACACCGAGGGAATATAGTAGTTTACCAGGTATGATAGTAAAAGGAGAAGGAAATGGATTTCCACATAAAGATGAAATGGCAACTTATTTAGAAGAATATGCAAGGTACTTTAAATTACCGGTCCAATTGCAAACCGAAGTTTTAAAAATAAAGAAAGAAAAAGAGATATTCAAATTACATACTCCTACAGAAATTTTACAAGCAAAAAAGGTTGTTATCGCAACAGGTGGTTTTCAGCAACCATACATCCCCTCATTTTCACAACATCTTTCATCGCATGTTTTTCAAATACATTCATCACAATATAAATCACCATCACAAATTCCTAAGGGGAATGTACTAGTAGTAGGTGGCGGGAATTCAGGAATGCAAATTGCAGTAGAACTTGCAAAAACTCATGAAGTTACAATGTCTATCAGTCATCCTTTAACATTTTTACCGTTACGTCTTTTTAGAAAAAGCATTTTTTATTGGTTAGAAAAATTGGGTTTATTGTACGCCGAAGTAAATACTAAGAGGGGAAAATGGTTTCAGAAGAGAAAGGATCCTATTTTTGGTTTTGAAGGCAAAGAACTTATTCGTAATGGAGCAATTAAACTAGAGGAAAAAGTGGTTAGTGCATCAGAAAATAATATTATGTTTCAAAATGGTGGCACGTATAGTGCAGAAAGCATTATATGGTCAACTGGTTTTATTCAGAACTATAAGTGGATTGAACTAGAAAAGGCAGTGAATGAGAATGGATTTCCTAATCATGTAAGAGGAACAAGTCCAGTAAAAGGATTATATTATATCGGTTTGCCGTGGCAATCTCAAAGGGGATCTGCACTTATTTGTGGTATAGGAAAGGATGCAGCGTATATACTTTCTGAAATCAAAAAAATAGATCAGTAGCAGCGACTACTGATCATCCATATGTACATGAATTAGGAGAGGTCAAACATTTATTAACTTCATTATAATTGATTTTCATGAGAATAAAAACTGAAAATTCTAATTTTGTGTTGAGAAAGTTTTTTGTATCGAAATATATAAAAGAATAGGGGTTTTTAGTAAAAAGAAATATGATATTTATATTTTAATAAATTGTGATATAGTTTATAAAGAACAGATTACATAAAATGTTATTTTATTACATATAAAGTAAGGGGGGATGGTTGTGAAGTTTGATGATCAACGCCTACTAGGAGTACGATTAGGTTCTATACTTGTAACAGAGGAGAATCAATATTTAGTAATTAAGAAAAAAGATCATTATGCACTTTTAAATATACATAATTTAGAATGCACACATGTTGAAGTGCAGCTAGAACATATTGAAGAAATGTTGCAGGAAGATTTCCAAGAAAGTATAACGGAGATTATCGCGCCGGAACATATAAAAATTGTTGCGAAAAATGTTATATAGAGAAAGGAGCTGGAAGAACAGCTTCTTTCTTTTCATTATAAGGATAACGTTTTTAACACGTCACCAATAATCCCTTCCATTTGATGAACACCTAAGTCAGTGTTCGTCATTATAACAGCACCATTACCTCGGTATGGATAGCATACCATTATACATTGAAATCTCACGCCCCATCCAAGTGAATAAATTTGTAAGTCCTCATCCGAATCATCTAGAAAAACACCTAATCCAGTCCATTTTGAGCAACCTTGAGGAGAAATCATGTCTTGTACTAATTTTTGAGAAAGTTTTAGTTTGCCCTTTCCTTGTAAGGAATGAATGATTTCAATTACTAAAGTTGATAAGTCTGTTGGTGTTGTCCAAATACCTGAAGAAGCTGCGAATGGATAAAATGGATACTTCTCATTTGTAACAGTACCATCTTTATTATGCCCACAAGCAAAGGCCTCCATTTTATTTATATCTTCAGGAGGGAATAGCATACTATTTTTCAGTTGCAGTGGCTGAAAGATATATTCTTCAAGTAAAAGGTTAAATGGTTTTCCAGTTATATCTTCAAGTAGTAATTCGATAATACAAAAGTTTGCATCAGAGTAGTGAAATTCACTTTCTGGTTTATAAGTTATTTCTATCGGTACTGAACAATATGATGTTTTACCAGCAAGGATTTCGGACATGTTTGGTCGCCCTTGTGCAAGTGTATAATGCTCAAAACTATTAGGAGGATCAATAATTCCAGATTGGTGACTTAATAAATTTCGTAATGTGACTTTTTTCTGTGAGGTAAATAGATTGGTAGGTATGTTCCAAGATGTAAGTCTATCATTTACGTCTTCATCTAAATGTATGATTTCTTGATCTGATAACGTTAGTACGAGCATTGTAGTGATGAATTTACTAATTGAACAAGAGTTGAATATAGAATTCGTAGTGACAGTTCTAGTTGTTCCAGATTCAAGTGTTCCAAAAGCAGCGACTTTGTCTAGTGTACCATCACGTATAACGGCAAGGCTTAAACCTGCAACGGAATATTGGTTCATTTTCTCGTATATATTGTTACTTTTTAAGTTCATAGTGACTCCTTTCTTATGAAAGACAGAATGTTAGTTCTATTATACAGTAGTTAATTAATAGAGAGAATGAGAGAAAAAGAAAAAACTTCATCTTTTATCGATGAAGTTCTTTTAGTTAATTCGAAGTGAATGTTTTAAAAAATTTGTCTCGGTACATGTACATTAGCCATGAGGTTGTTAGTAAAGAAATAATGATTTGTTTGTTTTGAATTGGCGCATTGAAAACAAGCCAGCCAACGATATCAAATAATAAATGTAGTGCCATTGAAAGAACTACAAATTGTAGTAACGTCTTAAAAAATCTTTTCATAAAGTGTCCCCCTAAAATAAAAGGTTTTATCAACAGTGTTGTATATTACTATTATACATTAAATGTGTCCTGTGGTAAAATTTACATAAGTTAGTGAAATAAAACAAATGAAAGCTAATGAGGAGGAATAGTCATGGAATTTTGGATGATCATACCGATAGCGGTCTTTGGATTTATTTATATTGCTGAAAAAATAAATAAAATCGAAAAGAAAACGGATGCCCGTTTAAAGAGGATGGAAGATAGATTACAGCTAATTTCGAAAGAAATGGGAATTGTAGATAGAGAACCTGAAATTAATAAACAGTTGCGTCAGCTTATGGAAGAAGGAAAAACAGTTACAGCAATTAAGAGAGTAAGAGAGGCTTTTGGGTTTTCGATACTAGAAGCAAAGCAATATGTCGATAAATTATAAAAAAGATCATCCGATTGGATGGTCTTTTTTCATTGCACCATGCGTGTATTTACATAAGCAGCGATTATAACGTGGCCAATTATAATGATAGGAAATAAGATTTTGACATTAGGGGTAGTGAAGACACTACCAATTGTGGCAATAGCACCGGCAGTTAAATTATAAAGACCAACTATTTTTGATAACTTACCTTTATCTGGCACACGGCGTTCGTTGAATCCTGATAAGAGCCAAGTGTATTGTTTAACTCCGATGAAATAGGCTAGTGCAAATGAAATAATTGCTAGTATGAATAATGATGGGGAAGCGAAGAGAGTCACTGAAAACACCTCCGTTAAAGGGTTATAAATAAATTATAGTATGAATGTTAACGTTTAACAAAATTAAAGCGCACAAAATTTTGTGCACTTTTTATTAATGGTATGAAAAGTATGTAAGAAAAGATGGAACAAATATTTGAGAGGAATTGTCTATTATAGGTAATAACTATTTCGTTTGAAAGAAAGGGTGGAGAAAATGAAAAAGGATACATTATTAAAATTAGGGGTATGTGTTAGTTTGCTAGGAACAACTCAATTTGTTAGTACAGTTTCTTCTGTGAAAGCGGAACAAAAGCTAGAGCAAAAAGTAATAAAAAATGAGACAGGAACTATTTCAATTTCTCAGTTAAACAAAAATGTATGGGTTCATACGGAGTTAGGTTATTTTAACGGAGAAGCAGTTCCTTCGAACGGTCTAGTTCTTACTACTTCAAAAGGCTTAGTACTTGTCGATTCTTCTTGGGATGATAAGTTAACGAAGGAATTAATAGAGATGGTAGAAAAGAAATTTAAGCAGCGCGTAACGGATGTCATTATTACACATGCGCATGCTGATCGAATTGGCGGAATAAAAACGTTGAAAGAAAGAGGCATTAAAGCGCATAGTACGGCATTAACTGCGGAATTAGCAAAGAAAAATGGATATGAAGAGCCACTTGGAGATTTACAAACAATTACGAAATTAAAGTTTGAAAATATGAAAGTAGAAACGTTTTATCCAGGGAAAGGACATACAGAAGATAATATCGTTGTATGGTTACCGCAATATAACATTTTAGCTGGAGGTTGTTTAGTGAAATCTGCGGAAGCTAAAAATTTAGGGAATGTCGCTGATGCCTATGTAAATGAATGGTCTACATCGATTGAAAATGTGCTGAAGCGATATGGGAACATAAATGCAGTAGTGCCTGGTCATGGAGAAGTAGGGGACAGAGGGTTACTTTTACATACATTGGATTTGTTGAAATAAGAAATTATGGGAATATAAAAGCGAGGAGAAACAATTTTCTCCTCGCTTTCTTCTAGCTATATTTAAATGCGAAGCTATCAATTATGCCTGCATACGTTACTGAGATTTTAATTCCAAGTATACAAATACCAGTACCGTCATAATTGCTATAACAACGTAAGTAATATCGAGCATTATAAGTGTTTTTAAAGTTTCAGTCATCCTAATTCACCCCTGGTATGAAAATATAACATAATCTCTTATCAATCAGATCAGAGATTATAAAGATAACAATGTACATGAAATTTCTTAAGTAGATTCTATATAAATATATCATATAAAAAATGTAAACATTGTAAAGATAGTGTAAATATATTGTAAAAAAAGTGATTTTTCATAAAATCCTTAATCAAAAAATTGATAGTTCTTCAAAATGAAAAAACGCTATTCTTTCTGTTGAATGATAAAAAGAAAGAATAGCGTTTTTGTATGTCTATTTCTGTTTTCTTAAGAGATTCAGCAATAGTCTAGATATTTGAAAACTTGAACAACAGGATTATGTAATGGTTTTTTTTGTACCAATAAAAATATTATGTAAACAATATAAATTGTCACAAATTTATACATATTATTGTGATTGATATCACATCACTTTTTTTCAATGGGTATTATGCTTAAGGTGTAATGAATGATTGGGAGAGGGTGGGATGATAATGTTTTGTTATCAATGTGAACAAACACCAACAGGTGGATGTAAAGTGATAGGTGTTTGCGGTAAAAATGAAACAATTGCAAGTTTACAAGATACGATTGTGTTTGGGCTAAAAGGAATTGCAGCTTATCGTACGCATGCTGCTCAGCTAGGGTATACTGATGCATTTGTAGATGCTACAACGCAAGAAGCACTGTATATGACATTAACAAATTCTAACTTTAATGAACAAGAACATATTGATATGGCTATGAAAGTAGGGAAATCGGCTTTACGAGTAATGGAGTTGTTAGATGAGGCGCATACGAATCACTTTGGTGTTCCAGAGCCTGTTCAAATTACACAAAACCACGTAGAAGGTAAGGCAATTGTAGTTACGGGCCATAATTTATTTGCATTAGAAGAACTATTAAAGCAGACAGAAGGAAAAGACATTAATATTTATACACATTCTGAAATGTTACCAGCACACGGTTATCCGCAGCTGAAAAAATATAAGCATTTAAAAGGAAACATCGGTAAGGCATGGTATGATCAACGACGTCTTTTCGAAAAATTTACAGGTGCCATATTAGCGACAACGAATTGTGTTATGCCAATTAAAGGATCATACTCTGATCGATTCTTTTCATATGATATTGCAGGTTTACAGGGTGTACAAAAAATTGAAAATGATGATTTTGCACCATTGATTCAAAAAGCGCTAGAACTCCCAGAAGTACATATGGAGTCAGATGAACAGTTAGTAACAGGTTTCCATCATAATACAGTATTATCATTAGCTCCGGAAATTATTGAGGCAGTAAAAGAAGGGAAGATTAAGCGTTTCTTTGTCATCGCAGGTTGTGATGCACCAGGGAAAGGCGGAGAATATTATCGTGAATTAGCAACGTCACTTCCGCCAGAAACGGTTATTTTAACGACTTCTTGCGGGAAATTCCGCTTTAATGATGTAGATTATGGTGTTGTGCCTGGTACGGAGATTCCTCGATACATCGACTTAGGGCAATGCAATAATTCCATTTCTACAGTGAAAATAGCAGCTGCTTTAGCTGATGCTTTCCAATGTGAAGTGAATGAATTGCCAGTAAGTATTGTCCTATCATGGTTTGAACAAAAAGCGGTTGCTATTTTACTTGGGCTATTTAGTCTTGGAATTCAAGATATTCGCATCGGTCCAAAGGCGCCTGAATTTATTTCACCTGGTGTGCTTGATGTATTACAAGAAACATTCGGTTTAAAACTAATTACAACTGCAGCAGAAGATATGGATATGATGTTATCGTAACGAAAAAATGTTTTTATTTAATTATGGCTGTATAAATCATTTGTATGTGCGTGAGTAAACGTACATACAAATGATTTATCTTATTAATAAAAGGAAGCTGCTATATCTATAAAATTTATGATTTTATAAGGCTTTTAAAGGGTCCCACCACATGCCCATCAACTTAAGATTTGTAAGTATTCACAAAATGAAATTTCCACATGAATATATATAATTTCACCTCTTTTTCATTTGAATTGAAAATATTGAACAAAGCCCAACTCATTTTGATTACACTTTTCAACATGTAGGGCTTTTTTTACTGTAACTAAAAGTTGGGGTACAGACGCATACCCACCAACCTTGTATTATAAAGTAATCTCTGAACGTATTATATTATTGTTTTTTCTTGACAGACATAAAAATGATTTATTTACCTTGTTGATAATTAGTAAACGATATTATAAAATGTTTATGTATACGTAAACTTAATTTATTTACGTTTGGTTTTATTGGATGTGTAGGAAATGTTAATGACAATAAAATGATGGGTATATCACCTGCAAAAAGAGTGGAACTAATACGGAAAGGATGCGTTTGTTAAAAAATTAAAAAAGTAAGCATTGTTAGCTCTTGAAGAAAAATGAATAAAAAAGTTACAAGCATATGGAGAATAGGTGTATATAAAAAATTCCTAAAGGGGGACGGAATTATGAAACAAAGAAAGTATTTGGTAACACCTCAAGATCGAATGAATTATGTATTAGGTCTTTATTCTGCAGATCAACAAATTAATGCAGTTCTTTATTTTCCTATAGGTATATCAAAGGAAATACTTGAAGAATCAGTAAGGATAACGTTGCAATTGCAGCCAGTTTTGAACAGCCGGTTTGTAGAAAATGATATTCCTTACTGGGAGGAACATTCATCTGGCACTAAATCACCCATTTTCTTTTTTGCAGAAGGAAATAATCAAGAACTTGAAATAATGGCAATGGATTTTATTAAGAAACCTGGTGATCGTATTCATGGGCCTATGGTTCAAACAAAATTATTACGAGGCACTACAATAGATATGTTAGTTGTGAAATTATCTCATCTATGTTCAGATGGTACAGGAGTCAAGGAATATATTAATTTACTTGGAACAATTTATACTCAACTTTCCTTGGGACGATCTAAGAATCAAATTATAAAGGAATTTGGTGAGGAAAATGAGAGTTTTCGAGATCAATCACATGTATTCAAATATGCTGGAATATCAGACATAAAAAGTGCGTATCGTCCTAACCAAGAACAACAGGCATCGTTATGGTCTTTTCCATCTAAACCTAATAAAAATAAATTCCCCCAAATGTCCGTACGACGGTTGAGCCATGAGCAAACTCTACGTCTAACCCAATGGGCAAAAGGACAACAGGCTACCTTGAATGATGTAATCATGGCTGCATACTTCCGAGCTTTATCACATTTCACTGTGTATGCAGAACCTCGCACCGCAGAAAAAATGATTGGTTTGACAATTGATTTACGTCGATATCTGCCTAATAATACAACTGGTGCTATTTGCAACTTATCTGGTATGGAAATGCCAGTGATTAAAATGGAAGACGATGAAACATTTAATCAGACTCTTGTTCGAGTTAAACAATCAATGGATAAAATAAAGTCTCAAAACCCAGGTCTTTCTTCAGCAGCAGGAATGGAGCTACTGGCAGAAATGAAGCTATCTACAGTGAAGGAAATGTATAATCAGCAATTCGAACGGGCTGTACAGATGGGGATGGCGTTGCCATTACTGACAAATTTGGGAGTGATCGCTGATGAACCGATTCAGTTTGGTGAAAATCAAGCTGAGGACGGGTATATGACATCACCTATTATGTATGCACCATTCTTTTCAATGGGAGCAAGCTCTTATAATGGAAGACTTACATTTACGATTGGTTATCACGCGCCGGATACATCAAAAGAAAAGGTAGAAGAATTTTTAGATAGTGTTGTGAATCAACTATCATAAATAAAAGAGAATACAGCGTAAAAATTTCTAATGTGGATGGTATTTTAGAGGCTCGTCTCATGTACGGCTAATCTTTGATCGCACCTATCTTTATGTTTTATATTTATAGAAAATCGTAGTGAGAAACAAAATGTATCGGTATAAAAGCACTAAAGAAGAGCTGATTTAAACTACACTTTGAATCAGCTCTTTTTATTATTTTTTTGAAATGTTTCATACATATTACTCATAATAGGAGTGATATGTATGCTCATCAACCCAAGATTTTAATATATCCTCAAAATCAAAATTTTATATTTCTACAGTTGCGAAATGAGAGGGAATTGCCAAACGGTTATGTAAGAGCTGCGGTTGTATACAGTATTATTGCAAGTGAATGGCTGATTATAAAAGAACAACTATTACAAAAACTAGCCGTATATAAATGAGGAAATAAGGTCAAATATATAAAACCGAGATACTCCCATCTTTTCGGTTTGAGGGCAACTCAGTTTTGGTAGCTTGATGGCGATGGGGTAGCAGCCTCTACAACAAAAAATGTACATATTTTTGTTATAGAGGTTTCTTTAGCTGACTAGTTATATGAATAATTCATTATAAAAAAGTAGCCTGTATCCGATTGGGATATAGCGGATTTTAAATTTTTTTGAAAATAAAGTTGACATTCTCTCTACTCAGTCATACAATGTAGTTGTAATAAGTAATACTGAATAGCGTGATTTTACTCAAAAGCTATTCAGTAAAAATTCGCCTTAGTACTCTGTGATACTGAATATAAGTCAGACAGAATAGGGGGTAAAGGAGGATCAGGACATGGAAAATTTAACTGAAATGCTGAAAGGTTCACTGGAAGGGTGTGTGCTGGAAATCATTAGTCGCCGTGAAACGTATGGCTATGAGATTACCCGCCACCTGAATGATCTTGGGTTTACCGAAGTCGTAGAAGGGACGGTTTATACTATCCTCGTACGATTAGAAAAGAAAAAGCTTGTGAATATTGAAAAGAAACCATCAGATATGGGACCGCCTCGTAAGTTTTATTCATTAAATGAGGATGGCCGTCAGGAGCTTGAATTGTTTTGGAAAAAATGGGATTTTGTATCTTCAAAAATTAACGTCTTGAAGTCAAACTAGCCTCATAATATAAAATGTTCCGGCTCATATTTGGAGAGTTTCTAGTTCTGCTTTATAAAAAAGGAGGAAAATAAGATGTTAGAAATGTTTAAAAAATTAATTGGTGATAAAAAAGAGTACAAAATGATGATGGCACGTGTTGGAGCACTGCCAGAGGACTATCAGTTTGTGTTTAAGAAAATTCAAAACTACATGTGGAATTTCTCAGCGGGTAATGGAATGGATATGTTGCACATACAGTATGAGTTAATCGATTTGTTTGAAGCAGGTGCAGCGGAAGGCAGACAAGTGCTTGATATTACTGGGGAGGACGTGGCATCCTTTGCTGACGAACTAGTGGCAAACGCTAAAACGTATGTCTCCAAGTATCGTGAAGATTTGAATGAAAGTATTATGAAGAAATTGAGAAAAAAATAAATGCAATTAGTAATACCGACTGATTAGCTGGTTACAAATGTGAATTGCCGCCATCGCTATTCAGTTATATTTTTAAACCAGTACTAAGTAATACAGATTATCAGTGATACTAAATAGAGGGTGTATGTAATCTAATTTTATAAGGGGGAAAAAGTATGAGCAATGCAGCGATTTCTATAAAAGGGTTAAAAAAATCTTTTAAAGATAAAGAAGTCTTAAAGGGAGTGAATTTTGAGGCGCAGCGTGGTGAAATTTTCGCGCTGCTAGGCTCAAATGGAGCTGGAAAGACGACAACGGTCAATATCCTTTCGACGTTAATGAAACAAGATGATGGTGAAGTGAGTATTTGCGGTTTTGACGTCCAGCGACAACCAGATCATGTTCGTCAAAGCATCAGTTTGACAGGACAGTTCGCAGCTTTAGACGGCATGCTTACTGGAAGGGAAAACTTGATAATGATCGCTAAGTTACGTGGTGTTTCCAATCCCGCACAAGTTGCTGATAATCTACTTGCAAGATTTAGCCTGACTGATGCGGCCAACCAGAGGGCAGACCAGTATTCAGGTGGGATGAAGCGCCGACTTGATATCGCGATGAGTTTGATTGGGGCGCCAGCAGTTATTTTTCTAGACGAACCAACGACTGGACTTGATCCGGAAGCGCGGATCGAAGTGTGGGATACAGTCAAGGAACTTGCCGGCAGCGGCACAACGATCTTACTTACGACTCAGTACTTGGAGGAAGCAGAACAACTGGCGGACCGTATCGCTATTTTGCATGGCGGAAAAATTATTACGACAGGTACTCTTACTGAACTGAAAGAGATGTTCCCGCCAGCAAAAGTAGAGTATATCGAGAAGCAGCCGACGTTGGAAGAAATTTTCCTTGCGATTATCGGTAAAAAGGAGGAGATGTAAATGAAAAGCAAAACAGGGGTATTACTAGGGCGCTTAATGCGTAATATTATGCGTAGTCCGGATACAATTATTACAGTAGCGATTACACCGATTATGATGATGCTATTATTTGTTTACGTATTTGGCGGGGCTATAAAGACAGGAACGGATAACTACGTTAATTATTTATTGCCGGGAATTTTGTTAATGGCTATCGCATCCGGTGTAGCTTATACTTCTGTACGATTATTTACGGATGTAAAGAGTGGGCTGATGGCACGTTTCATTACGATGCCTATTAAGCGCTCATCAATATTGTGGGCTCACGTTTTAACTTCTCTTGTTGCTAATGTACTTACTATCGTGGTGGTTATTCTTGTTGCGCTCTTAATGGGCTTTCGTTCTAGTGCAAATATGCTAGATTGGCTTGCGGTAGCGGGAATACTGGGGATGTTTACGTTAGCGCTCACATGGCTAGCTATCATTCCAGGGCTGAAAGCGAAGTCTATGGAAGGGGCGACAGCTTACTCGTACCCGCTAATTTTTCTCCCATTTATTAGTTCGGCCTTCGTACCTACTGAAACGATGCCTAAAATTGTTCGTGCGTTCGCTGAGAATCAGCCTGTAACTTCAATCGTGAATGCGATTCGCGCCCTATTATATGAAGGGACTGTTGGCAACGATATTTGGACTGCACTCGCTTGGTGCGTGGGTATCATGATCATCTCTTACTTTTTCGCTAGCAAAGCATTTAAACGTCAGTTAGGGTAAGTGAATTAAGTCATCCGAAATCATATATATTTTTGAAAAAGCACGGGGAGATTTTCCGTGCTTTAATACTACATTCATACTTCGCTTAATTGTAGTAGTTTTAAAGTAAATAGGAGAATAATGAATCGAATACACGTGCCTTGAAATATGGTATGTAATCCTTAACTAAAATAACTTACAAATAAACAGAATATTCTATGTAAATATAGAGGTTATAGTTGTGGTATGTTATATTTATACTTATAATGTATAACCTGATTGTTTAGGGGATGGAAAAGGGAGAGGTTCAAATGAGATGGTATTTATATGCTCTCAAAAACTATGCGAAATTTAGTGGGAGAGCAACGAGAAAAGAGAAAAGAGTACTGGATTTTTACTTTAGTTAATAAGGCTACGTTTTGGTCATTAATATATTTTGCTTCATATTCTCCGTCGGTCTTCTATTTAAGAGCCAATATTACTTTGCTATATATAGCAATTTTTATCGTTCCTACTCTGGCAGTGGAAGCTCGTCGATTACATGATAGTGGAAAAACAGGATGGTGGCAGCTATTAAATTTGGTGCCATTTGGAGGAGCGGTTCTACTTGTGTTTTGTATCATTGAAAGTGATGAAGGCGAGAATAAGTATGGACCAAATCCACATTCAAATCTTAAACAAGCAATTTAATGTATGTGTAGTAAACTCTAATATAAAAAGGTGTGAACTAAAAGCTAGTTCATACCTTTTTTGTTGTATTATTCCTAGAAGCTTCGTTCAGCATTGATAGCAAATACATGGTTTTCCCTAGGAATTTAAAAATATGGACAACTGGTAACGAATAAACCTCAATATTTTGAGGTTTAACCGATCACTGCTTATGGAGAATATAAACATAACCGCTCTTGTAAATCGTTTAATATTTCTTCAGGCATTTCCCTGATTGTAATATCCTTCCCTAGGAAAAGCACCCAATTTATTATTTCCATCACTTCATCGGAATTGTTAACATTGATAAATGTTTTTAAAATGGCTGTGGATTGGTAAGGATTTGTATAAGATATTGAAATTTTGAAAGGGTGGTATTTTTTGAACTGGGCAATTGCTTTTGGACCAAGTTCAAGTACAAGATTAATTGCTTCATCCTTCTTACTTAGTTTTTCTAAAATCTTTTTCTTATTTAGCTTTTTTTTCGTCGTGTATGGTTCGATATTGATGAGATGATCCACAGGAAACATCCTCTTCTTTTCTTCTTTTAAGTCAAACCCTTCAATGATCCATTGGCTTTTTTCTTGATACAGGTGTAATAGATAAATGGAATAAGACTTGATTTCTTTCTCTTCTTTGATGGTAATCAATAAATGGCTATCCAAAAGAAGCATTTGAATGAGTTTTTCTAACAAAGGGTGGGGGAGGTCAGAAAGTTCAAGTAAATCAGGATTATGAGGGTTAGTCCCTTCAAACAGCAAGAGTTGATTTAAAAGAACAATATCATCTTGCTGGGTTTCAGAGATAAGTCCTAACAGTTTTTCAGCTAAAGATTGCCGACTTTTTAGATAGGGAAGTTGTTGATTTCTTGTAGCCATAAAAGCAATAAAAAGAGCTTTCACTTCGTTATCAGTAAAGCGAACAACGGGCAGGATAGAATTATGCATGACAAAATATCCACCAGTTCTCCCAACTTCAGCGACAAGTGGCATGCCCATAGCTTCAATTTCTCTAATGTCTCTAATAGCTGTCGATCGTGATACGTTAAATTCTCGTATGATTTCAGTAATTGTAAAGTGGGAGCGATTGTTGATATACCGCATAATTGTATTAATCCGTTCAACTTTTTTCATTGGATTCTCCTAAACAGTATCATTTTTTGACATGATTTAAAGATATTATAAACTCATCAGATGAAAAGATAAATCATTTGATTCATTTAAAAAAAAGGAAGGTTTTGAATATGAAAAATTATACGATTGAAGAAAAAGATAGCTTTATTGTGTTAGGAATTGGAACTGAAATTAAGAGCGAATATACAAACTTTGTTGGAATAAATAAAGAAAAGGAAGACTTTTGGTCAGCTGTTAAAGAAGATGGAAGGCTGGATACTTTAAAAGCTTTAGCTACAAACGAATACATTTTTTCTGTGAGCGAAGCGGTGAATAACAAGATGATGTATTATGCTGGTGTCATGACAGAAGCAAAAATAGAAGAAGAATCTAGAGTGATCCAGTTTCCGAAGGGAGAATACTTAGTAGTGAAAGGGGAAGACAAAACGGCTGAAGAGCTAAGTAATAAACTGACTGGCATCGCCTTCGGTCAAGCTTTACGAGAAGCAACAGATTTTGCTTATGTTGGTGGACCGAATACAACAGTTGAGATGGGGCAGAGAGACGGTTTAGTATTTGGTGAAATGTGGATTCCAGTTGTTAGGAAGTAAAGTGATAAAAGGTACGAATATGGAATGTGGAGGCTAACAATCTTGAATTGTTAGCTTTTGCAATTGTTTCACTTAGCATGGTTTGTTCACCGGGGTCTAATATGATTTACCTCATTTCTCGTTCCATTATGCAAGGGCGTATGGCAGGATTTATTTCTCTCTTGGGTATTATGTTTGGATTTGTAATTTATATAATCGCAACAATGTTCGGACTGACAGTTGTATTCCTTGCAGTACCCGCTGTCTACGAAGCAGTCAAGTGGGCAGGTACTGCTTACTTGCTTTGGCTTGCCTGGAATTCGATAAAACCGGGTGCTACATCTATTATGGAACCTCGTACTATTTCTAATGAGTCACCACGGAAATTATTTCTAATGGGACTTATGACTAACCTTCTAAATCCAAAGATTGCTATTTTGTATGTGTCACTGTTACCTCAATTTGAAGATCCTGAGAAGGGATCGTTGCTTATACAAGGTGCAGTTTTAGGCCTTACGAAAATCACTGTTAGTTTTATAGTCAACCTTCTAATTGTGTTTACAGCAAGTAAAATTGCTACATGGTTTGGCACACGCCCAACGTGGCTACGAGTGCAACGTTGGCTTATGGCAAGTGTCTTAACGGGTTTTGCTGTACGTCTTGCTTTTGAACGTCGACAGTAGGATTATCTTTAACATTTTGACGATCTTATTGAAATGATTCAAGTTAGTTATAAAAATTAATAAAAGAAAACCATCAATTTGATTAATTTTTTAAAATTGATGGTTTTTATTTTTGAAACAAATATTTATTTTATAGAAAATATTTTTAGACCCCCATAAATTTTGTTGTTCCTTCGAATATGTATAGTGCAGAAAGCAAATGGAAGTAAAAGTACACATCGGATACAGCATTGAAGTATTTATAAAATTGTTAGATTAAATGAGGAAGCCGAAAGAAAAGGCTGAAATTACCAGCAATATAGAGAAGAGTTATTTAAAGATTGCAGATAAAATAGAAAAAGAGCAAGCAAAACAATATAAGAAATTAAATGAAAATGCAGACTTAGCTTTTGTATAAATAGAACAGAATAATCATTAAGAAAACGGTGAGAAAAGTCAATCTCGAAAAATATGAGCAACAGCAAGAAGACAAACCGAAAGAAAAGTACTAACAAAATGTGGTTGAAAGGTCACTTGTTTAGTGACCATTTTGCTATGTGAAGGAGGCTGGGAGATTACAAGTGTTGAGTTTAGTAATGAAGATCTTAAAAAAACCAAAAATAGAAGATATCGTATGTAACATACAAAACAACGGAGAAGATAAGGAAGCTTTTATCGTACAGTATCAGCCGTTTATTAGAAAATCAATCTCGTCTGTCTGCCGTAGATATATTACAGAACAGGATGATGAATATAGTATTGGATTGTTTGCGTTTAATGAAGCAATTGAACAATATTCATATAAAAAAGGGAAATCTTTTCTAGCGTTTGCTGATCTTCTTATAAAAAGAGATGTAATTGACTATATACGCAAGGAGTCTAAGCATAACCGTGTCTTTTTAAAAGAAGATGAGCAAGAGGAAATGTTAGAAATGCAAGTATCGCTTACGGAGTATATGAAAGAAATAGAAAATAGTAATCGTAAGGAAGAAATTCTTCATTTTCAAAGTGTGTTAGCTGAGTTTAAAATCACATTTTCAGAGCTTGCTAAAGAATCTCCTAAGCATCGTGATACGCGTGAGCACCTAATAGAAATTGTGAAGATTATTATAAAAGAAGAGGAAATGATGGAAGAGCTGTTCCGAAAGAAAAAATTACCGCTTAAACATATTGAACCACGTGTTAGAGTAAGTCGTAAAACGTTGGAGCGACATAGAAAATATATCATTGCAATGTGTATTATCTTCGCAAATAACTATACATACATTCTTGATTATATAAGGGGAGGGAAGCATGTTGAATAAAGGAATTGTGATGGATATAAAAAAACATAGCGTAGTTGTTTTAACGCCAAATGGAGAGTTTATTACGTGTAATAGAAAAGGGGATTCTTGCATGATTGGAGAGGAAATCTCGTTTGAAGAACAAGAACAAAGGGCATCGCGTTTTTCAATCCCTTATTTCTTAAAGCCGGCATCATTACTTGTTGCTTGTTTTCTATGTGTGCTGTTATTTTTCTACAATCAACCGGAAGAAAAAGTATTTGCTTACGTCTCAGTGGATATAAATCCAAGTTTAGAGGTGAGCGTAACAAAAGATTTTCGTGTTATAGATTTGCAAGCTTGTAATGATGATGGAAGGCGTATTTTAAAAGAATTGAAGCAATGGGAAAACAAACAATTGCAAGACGTAATACGTACGATTATTAAGCAAAGTCAAGAGGACAAGTATTTAACGAATGATAAGCAAGTTATGCTAACGGCTGTTGCAAAGGATAAGTTGCTAGAACCACAGTTGGTAAAGGCAATGAAAGAATTAAAGAAAGAATATGAGCTAAAACATATTACAGTCGAATATCAAAATAGTACGATGCAAGTACGAGAGAATGCTAGAAAAGCTGGAATTGGGACAGGGGTTTATATAAAGCAAGAGAATGAGAAGAACAAATCGCTTACTCCACCTGCCACGCCGTCTAATCCGGTGGAAAACGAAGAAGAGGTGCAATCGCAGCAGAAGTTAGCTCCTGATTCATCACCAGATTTGTCTCCTGAAAAAGAAAAAAAATATGAGAAGCCAGAGCATAAAGAACAAAAGAAAACAGAGGAACAGCCATCGAAGCAAATAATAGAAAACAATGGAAGAGGATCTCAGCAAGAAAATAGAGGAAATCAACAAGAGAATAACGGTAGAGGATCTCAACAAGGGAATAATGGAAATCAGCAAGGAAACAATGGAAGGGGATCCCAACAAGGAAATAATGGGAATCAGCAAGGGAACAACGGTAGAGATCCACAACAAGGAAATAATGGAAATCAGCAAGGGAACAACGGTAGAGGTCCACAACAAGGAAATAATGGAAATCAGCAAGGGAATAACGGTAGAGGTCCGCAACAAAGAAATAATGGAAATCAGCAAGGGGACAATGGTAAAGATCTGCAACAAGGAAATAATGGAAACGAGCAAGGGAACAACGGTAGAGGTCCGCAACAAGGGAATAATGGAAACCAGCAAGGGGACAATGGTAGAGGATCCCAGAAAGAAAATGATGAAAATCAACAAGGGAACAATGGTAGGGGGTCTCAACAAGAAAATAGAGGTCACCAGCAAGGGAATGAAAAGAAGAATCAATAGAATATTGAGAGATTCATTTCAAAGCTAAAAGGACTTATCTCGCTATTGCGGGCAGTAAAACTCCCATCTCAAAATTTGGCTGGGAGTTGGGCTGCTTAAAGTTGCACTTTATTATTCTATAGTTCTATTAAGAAGGAGTATGTGAAAAATATAATGGAGAAAAACATTCAACAAGAGAAAGATAAAGCAAAACCTGTTTTTTATGATCCGAAAGGAAGGAGAAACATAGCTTTTATTTGGTTTCTATGTATCTCAATAGTTAGCGTAAGTATTGTATTTTATTTTTTCTTTCAAAGTATTTTTTCAACACCAGAAATTCCAAATATGAATACCGCTGTACAACAAGATAATAAACTTGTACCAATTAATCAAAAACTTAGTGATCAGCAGTTAAAGAAGGAAGAATTTAAACCAAATACCGAAATGAAGGATAACAAAAATTTGGTGAATTCGACGAACGATAGTAAACAACCTAAAGAAGTGTATGGTTTTTATGTAAACTGGGATGAAAATAGTACCGCTTCTTTAAAAGAAAATATCGATTCATTAACCACGCTAGTACCAGAGTGGTATCATTTAAAAGAAGATTTAACGATTAGAAGTGAGATAAAACCTGAGATAGTAAAGTTAGCAGAAAAAAATCAAGTGAAAATTATGCCTTTACTTACTAACTATACTGAGGAAGCTTCTGGTCCTGATAGTGGGCTAATTCATAAGTTACTGAATTCCCCAAATGATGTAAAGACAAAGTTTATAAATGATTTAGTAAAGCAAGTTGAAAAGAATCGATTTGCGGGTATTAATATTGACTTTGAGGCAGTACCTGAAAGTGATAGGGAAAACTTAACAAATTTTATGAAAGAACTTACTACGGTCTTTCATAAACATGATTTGCTCGTTACACAAGATGTTCCAGCTAATGATAAGGCTTTTGATTATAGTGCGTTAGCGAAAATAATAGATCGAATGATTGTAATGATGTACGATGAGCACTATGGAGCGGGAGAACCAGGACCAATTGCTTCAAATAAATGGTTCCAACGTACATTAAAAGAACTGAATATTCCGTCTAATAAACTTATAGTTGCTTTCGGTAACTATGGATATGATTGGGAAGTAAATAGTAAAAAACCTGCGAAGTCTTTAACTTTTTCAGAAGTTATGGCAATGGCTCATGATTCCAATATGAAAATTCAATGGGATAACATGAGTGGAAATCCTTATTTTAGATATAAAACAGGAGAGAAAGATCATACTGCTTGGTTCTTAGATAGTGTTACTCTCTATAATCAAGTGAAAATCGCAATGGACAACAATGCTAAAGGGTTTGCATTATGGAGATTAGGAGCAGAAGACCCTACAATATGGAAAGTTTTAAAAAATCCGATTGGGGTACAAAAAAATCCTGATGCATTACATAAAATTACTAGTTTAGATAAAGTGAATTATGCTGGACAAGGTGAAATTTTACAGATTGAGAATGAAAGACAAAATGGGTTGAGAGATTTTAAAATAGGAAAAGATGGTTATCTTACAGATGAAGTATATAGATCATTACCATCTACATACGAAGTGCAACGATATGGAAAACCGAATGGGAAACAAGTAGTATTAACATTTGATGATGGGCCAGACCCGAAATATACGCCAGAGATTTTAGACATACTAAAAGAGAATAAAATAAAAGCTGCTTTTTTTGTACTTGGTGAAAACGCGCAACTAAATACTAGTATTGTGAAAAGAATATACGATGAAGGGCATGAAATTGGTAATCATACTTTCAAGCATCCTAACGTCGCTGATACGTCTTTACTACGAACAAAAGTAGAACTTAATACGACGCAACGTTTAATTCAGGAAGTAACTGGACATTCTACGGTTTTATTTAGACCACCATATGAAGCCGATGCTAATCCGGATTCCTCAAATGAAATATTGCCTATTTTGCGTGCGCAAAATATGAACTATACAATGGTGGCGGAAAAAGTTGATCCTGAAGACTGGGCAACACCATCAACGAATGAATTAGTAAAGCGTGCTCTTACTCCTATTTATAAGGGAGAGGGAAATATTATTCTTCTCCATGATGCGGGAGGGAATCGTACCCATACGGTAGAAGCGCTTCCGATTATTATTAAAGAACTTAAAAAAAATGGATATAGTTTTGTAACAATTTCAGATTTAATGAGTAAAGAACGAGATGAAATTATGCCTCCTGTTTCTTCTGAGGGTGAGCAATATTTACTTTACAATAAAGCTGTCTTTTCAGGAGCGGGATACTTTAAACATATATTAACAATTATTTTTTATATTGCTATTGGATTAGGTATTTTCCGATTCTTATTCTTAATTTATTTTGCATGGAAGCAGAAAAGAAAAACGCTATCTCGTTGCACGCATTCGTCCTATCAACCTTTTGTTAGTGTTGTCATAGCGGCATATAACGAAGAAAAGGTTATAGCTAAGACGATTCGCTCAATTTTGGATAGTCATTATAAAGAATTTGAAGTTATAGTTGTGGATGACGGATCGAAAGATGATACGTCAAAAGTAATACAAGAAACATTTAATAAACACCCTAAAGTACGTTTAATCCAGAAAGAAAACGGTGGGAAATCATCAGCAATGAATTTAGGGTTTCAACACTCACGAGGAGAAATCATTGTTACGTTAGACGCGGATACAATTATTGCACAAGACGCTATTTCTTTAATGGTTAGACACTTTGAAGATCATAATGTTGCAGCAGTTTCAGGCAATGTCAAAGTAGGTAATAGACGTAACTTGTTAACTACTTGGCAACATATTGAGTATATTACCGGGTTTAATTTAGAACGTAGAGCTTTTGATGAGTTAAATTGTATTACAGTAGTTCCAGGAGCTATTGGGGCATGGCGTAAAAAGAATGTAGTTGAATCTGGATATTTAAGTGAGGATACGTTAGCAGAAGATACGGATCTTACTATTACATTTTTACGTCAAGGGTATAGAATTGTATATGAAGAAAGCGCGTATGCTTATACGGAGTCACCTGAAGATGTGAAAAGTCTCATTAAACAACGATATCGTTGGTCATATGGTACACTCCAATGTCTTTGGAAACACCGAAAAGCATTGTTTCATTCACAGCATAAAACATTAGGGTTTATTGCATTGCCTAACATGTGGTTATTCCAATATGTTTTGCAATTCATTGCTCCTTTAGCAGATATATTAATGATTATGGGGCTATTTAGTAGCAATCCACTAAAAGTTTTAGGGTTTTATTTTGTATTCTTTTTAATGGATCTATTCGCATCTTTATTTGCATTTAAATTAGAAGAAGAGAATCCGAAACCACTAGCATGGTTAATTTTACAACGCTTTATTTATCGTCAATTTATGACTTATGTTGTCATTAAATCTATATTCTCATCAATTCGAGGAGTAGCGGTAGGGTGGAATAAATTAAAGAGAATGGGGAGTGTTAAACATTCCACGGAACATAAGGAGGCATCATAAGAGGGCAGTTTACCTGCTCTCTTTTTTCAGTGGTTTTAGTAAGTAATATGTAATATAAAGCCTTCGCTTCCATAACAAAATTCCTAATCATTACTGATAGTGAGACGTTATGTTAAGACACTCCTTGAATTTCGGAAAAATTTTTTTATTTTTTTTAAAATGACGGACACAAAATCTTATATCCTTTCGAATTATATATATGGATATCAATAATATTTATATAAAAGGGGAGAAAAAATATGAAAGAAATGTATGAAGAAATCACTGAAGTATTGAAAGTATTGGCACATCCTGTCCGTTTATCATTAGTAAAAATAATGCTTGCAAAAGGCCCAATTAACGTAACGACAATGTATGAAACGTTACAAATGCCTCAAAGTACAATTAGTCAACATTTATCTAAACTAAAAGCTACGAAAGTCGTTACAGGTACTCGGAAAGGGTTAGAAATCTATTATGAAGTAACTGACAGTCGCACAAAATCAATATTAGCATGTTTAGTTTGAATGCTGACTTCTAGACGTCAAAATTAAGAAGAGGATAGGAAAGCAATTCTATGGAGAGAATTTTTAAGGTTTTTACACAAGTGAAGATCTGAAGTAAAGTCCCTTAATAATTAAAATGGTTGTTTGAATATATGGTATAAAATAGAATTTTTATACCATATTTTTTTAATACCTGTAATAAAAGGAAGAATGTTTTGGTTTCAATTTATACGCTATCTTTATAAATTTTGATTACTTTAAACGTTTGACAAACTAGCAATAGGTCTGGAGTTAAAGTAAGTCCACACAGGCTTAATTCCTAAGTGGAAAAATTAACATGCTCAATATGCAAAAAATATAACTTAAATCCTCTGCATCCCAGATTTTGCAAAATTACTTGTTACCTCATTTATTAAAAAATCAATTAAGGAACTATTGAGTGGAAATAAATTGTTCAGTTAAAGGTGCATTTTATAGAATGTAAGGAAAGGTCTCAATTTCAGTAGACACGTGGATTCGCATACTGATAGAATAAGCGAAAATATAATAAAGGTGGAATGAATTTGAGAAAAAGGTTAGGATGCTTACATGCCCATTATTCAAATATAGAATATATAGAAAAGGCACTTACCTCATTTAACATTGAATTAATCCATTTTGTTGACCCGGCATTAATGTATCAGGTTACATCCAATGAAAAGTTTCAAGAATCAGATGCTCAATTTAAAGTTAAAGAGCAAATAGAATGGATTGCTCAATGTAATGTTGATGCTATCCTTATTACTTGTACAAATTATATTGCAATTTTACATGAAGACCAACTCTCAATATCAGTGCCAATTATTAAAATTGATGTACCTTTCTTTGATTACATATGTAATATACAGCAACCACAGACAATTGTTTTTACAAATCCTGCAACTGTTGAAGGCACAGTAGAACGTCTTAAACATCATGCTAATAGCCGTCAAAAGTCTGTAGACTTAGAGGTTATTGTCATAAATAGTGTTTTTGAATTGATAATGAAAGGACTAAAAGAAGAATACAACCAAGAAATTACAAAGTTCTTAAATCAAATCATTAAAGATGAAAAGAAAGTTATCTCTGTTGCTCAATTATCTATGGTTGATGCAACTGAGCAAGTTGAGTATAAAACATCTAAGACTATTATTACGCCATTGAATACATTAGTACCTTACGTTGTTAATAAATTAAAATTAGAGAAGAAAAATCAGTTATAAACTGTTGTTTCCTTAATTCTAACAGTTTATAACTTTTCTTGTTTTGAGAAGAAATAGTGAGATTTGTATATCTTTTTCCTATCAATGGATCCTTTTCTGTATCGTGCATCGACGAATACATAACCCCTAAACCACTTACTCTTTCAGATAAATCGTGATTTATCTGAAAGAGTAAGTGTGAAAATAACTCCCTTAATTCCATTCCTGCGTTTGAAAAGTTTATCATTAATTGTTCTTGCGCTTGTACTATTGGTGTTAAAAATCCTATCGCTGTAGTTCCTTCTGGGAGTTGTAAAGGTTTTTTCACTATTCGTAGTTAGAAGGAAATGGTAGTGATTTTAACTCGACTTCAAATAATTCGCTTTCAATTTCATTAAGTGCATACATTGATACAGGATGTGGAGAGGTATTAGATAAGACTTGTGATGAAAGAAGTTCTCCTGATGATGAGTAAAATGTAACAAACACTTGTGAAAATGGAGGGACCATAATGATTACACGGTCAGTTTTTTGTAACGTATTAACCAACTCCAAAATAATATAGTTTTATAAAAATCAAAAAACAATAGATAAATATAAAGATATTATTATGGGTACTTTTCCGGTAGTGAATTAAGAAAATTAATAAACTCTTTATTTTATTGTAAATAATTTAAGAGCACACAAATATGCGTGCTCTTAGAATAGAAAGGTAGTTTTCTATGAGTAGGGAGTCCCCATATAATAAAATATGCTTGTCCAATTTAAATGTGAGAAGTTTTTTATAAAAATGCTATTTGGTAAGTCTATGTGAAAAATCACCTTGTACAGGAACTCTTTGCAAAGTATTTTGTCTGCAGTCATGATTATTAAAGTTGATGAGAGCTGTTATTCGACTAATAAAACCACATCTCAAATTGTTGACTATATGTTTAACAACTAGGATGCGGTTCAATTAATAAAAAGTGTCCGAATAAAATATAAGGTAAAAAGTATAGGATACTTTTGTTATAAAGAGTATTTATAGATGAATGTTATTGTTTTTTACTTCTGAAAGATTTTGGGTTCTAAATTACGAGTTGTTGGAGTACCTCTAATATAAAATTTCAGTAGAAATATTGAACTACTAATATGAATGTAGAAGATTTAATAAAGACGGTAATGTTCTTTTAGTCAAGTAATCTTTTCATTTGATGATCTTTTCCCCATTCACATAGTTCATCCATAATTTGCATTAAAGATTTCCCGTATTCACTTATTGTGTATTCAACCTTTGGTGGTACTTCTTGATATACAGTACGATGGATAATCCCGTCAGCTTCAAGTTGCCGAAGTTGTTGAGTTAGAACTTTTTGCGTAATGTTTGGGATTTCTCGTCGGATTTCATTTGTTCGCATTTTTCCATCCATCAAAACACATAAAATATGAACTTTCCATTTTCCGCCGATTACATCGAGCGTCGTTGCAATTGGGCAGTCTTCATTTTGATTCATATAACACCTCCACAGGTACTTTAAGGTTCCTATAGCACTTTAAAGTACGTACTTTTCAATTATATGTGACTCACTCATACTAATACGTAAAGGATTGAATAATTTAAAAAGGGGATGGAAGATAATGAGAACACTTGTAATTGTAGCACACCCTCATATTGAAAAATCAAAAATTAATAAAAGATGGATCGAAGAACTTGAGGAACATTCGGATGAAATAACGGTGCATGAATTATATAAAGCGGCACCGAATTGGGAGTTTAATATTGAGGAAGAGCAAAAGCTATTAGTAGAACATGACAGATATATATTTCAATTTCCGCTTTATTGGTACAGTTCACCACCATTATTAAAAAAATGGTTTGACGATGTATTAACATATGGATTTGCGTACGGATCAAAAGGAGATAAAGTGAAGGGGAAAGAGTTTGGTGTGGCAATTTCTATAGGTGGTTTAGAAAAGGATTATACAAATAGTGGAATTACTATGGATGAGTTAACGAAACCATTTCAAGCTACGTGCTTATATACAGACATGAAATTTATACCTTCATTTTATTTATATGGTGCCGAATATAAACTAAGTGATGAAGAGATTAATAAAAGTGCACCGGAGTATGTGAGCTATGTGATGAATAAGGAGTATTCTAATATATAAGAGGAACTAGCCATTTACTTGTTAAGTAGATGGCTATTTTTATTGAATTTATATTCACTAAGTGTAATCTTTAGTAAATTAATAGTTAATCTGGTAAAATAAAAACCTAACATATATAAAGGGGAGTTTTACTTGAGAACGATGCAAAAATTATTACAAAAAAGAGCAATGCAATCACCAAATTTGGAAGCGCTTGTAGGGGGAGAGAAAAGGTATTCGTTTCAGCAGTATAATGAACGAGTAAATCAGCTTGCACATTATTTGCTACATAACGGTGTACAAAGAGGGGATCGTATCGGAATACTATGCAAAAATAATCATCCGTTTCCAAGCGTTATGATGGCAAGTTTAAAAATTGGAGCTGTATGTATTCCGCTCAATCATCAGCTTACTGCTTTTGAATTAGAAACGATTGTAAAAGAAGCAAAATTAAAAGTGTTAGTTATTGATGAAGAATTTAAAGAAATTTTATTAAAGATTGATGCTGTTAAAGAAATTCCTTATGTAATTAAAACGACAGAAGAAGGCTTTGGTTCATTTGAATTAATATTACAAGAACAGCCAATGACAGAACCGAACGTAGAAGTTCATGAAGATGATGATGCGATTTACTTATTTACTTCAGGAACGACTGGACAGGCAAAAGCATGTGTAATTGGACATAAAAACTTACATCATTATTTTTCTGAGATTGCGGGCCAAAGAGAATTTCCAGCAGGTGAACGCTTTTTATCCGTGCATCCATTGTTTCATATGAGTGGCGTGCTTTCTATTTTAAATTGTATTTATCATGGTGTTACGATGATTTTCTTAGCTGATTCGAATCCTACTCTTATTTGGGATAAGATTGAAGAAGAGAAAATTACTACGATGCTTGCGTTCCCGGCTGTTTATAGCTACATGCTTGATGAACTAAATAAAAAAGAACGTAACATTTCAACCTTTAAAGTAGCACAAAGCGGTGGAACAAAAGTGCCAGAAACGCTTATCCAAAAATATATGGAAAAAGGAATCTATATGGTGCAAGGCTATGGTAGTACAGAAGGTTGGGTTGTAACTTCATGGCATCCAATGATGGGAAAAGAAAAGATGTCTTCTGTAGGGAAAACCTTGAAAAATGTAGAGGTGAAAATTGTTCATCCAGAAACAGGACATGAACTAACAACTAATGAAGTTGGGGAGATTCATGTAAGAAGTCCATACATGTTTAAAGGATATTGGAATAATGAAAAGGCGACAAAGAAGGTAGTAAAGGATAATTGGTTTAACATGGGCGATGCTGGCATGATAGATGACGATGGATTCTTGCATATTATGGGAAGATATAAAGACGTTATCATACGCGGTGGTGACAACGTATATCCAGATCAAGTAGAAGATGTTATTCATGAAATACACGGTGTTTTAGAAGTTGCAGTAGTTGGAGTTCCGGATGACTTTTGGGGAGAGATTCCGACAGCGTACATTGTAAAAGACATGCAAACGTCTTTAACAGAAGAAGAAATTATGCAGCACTGTAAAGAGAAACTAGCAAGTTATAAAATACCGGAAGTTGTATTTATGGACAAATTACCGAAAAATGCTTTAGGGAAAGTGTTGAAGAGGGAATTAAGAGAAGGTGTACTTGTAAAATAAAAAGTAATTAGATGATGAATCCAGTTATGCAGTGAGCATGACTGGATTTTTGTTTGTAAAGAACATAATAATTTACTAGATTTTGTATTTCTTGTAAGATAATAAAGAATATTCGATCATTAATTAAAGGAAGAGATATAAATGAAGCTGCCACTATTACAAGTAGAGACAGAGAGACTTAGTATCCGTCCGTTTCAAAAAGAAGATTATAAAAGTTGGCTAGATGGATTCCAAATGCGGTTACCAGCTCAGTATAAATACGATGATGGCTATCATGACATGTCGTCTTCAACGAAAGAATGGTTCACGGAATGGATAAGAGGTTTTGATGAAGCAGCACATCGAGATGAGATGTATGTTTTAGGTATTTTTCGTAAAGAAGACGGGGCTAACATTGGAAAGTTAGAGCTAATAAAAATTTTACGTATGGACTATCAATGGGCGATGATGGGGTATTCCATACATAATCAATACTGGAAAAATGGATATGGTGTTGAAAGTGTGAAAGCTGCGTTATCATTATTTTTTAATAGTCTTCATTTTCATAGAATCGAGTTACATATACATGTTGATAATGAGCCATCCGTTCGTCTTGCTGAAAGAGCAGGATTTTCTTTTGAATGCAAGAGAGAGGCGTTTTCTTTAGAGAATGATAGGTGGATGGATTTTCTTATTTATTTTAAAAATAAGGAGATGGATAGATGAGGGTGGTTATTACGGATAGAAATTGTAGATTGGAGGTGCAGTGGTGAAGTACGATCTTACAGTCATCAAAAACTTATTTGGTCCTTCAAAAAAAGTATTAAATGGCTTACCAAATGCAGTAACGATTGAAGAAATAGAAGAAGACGTTTTGTATAACGTACAAACATATAAAGAAAAGATAAGTAGATTTGAAGATGTTTGTTTTAACTGGGAGTTAAAAAGAGCGAGTATTGTATTAAACAAGAGGTTTAGTAGTTATAACTCAAGTGCAAAAGTGGTACTTGATGCAGGTTTTTCTTTGCATGCGGCAAAGATAGAAGTATGTAGAGAATTGAACAATATAGAAGAGATTGAAAGACAATATACATATCGATCAATAGCAGAAGGAACGTTATCGGAAAAAGAATTTAAATATATTTGGGAACAATGTATGTTGGATTCAGGGAATCAAACTTCAATTTTAACTATCGATGAGCATTTTTATTCAGTGCAAACAGAGTTAGGTAAAGGCTGGGAAAAGTCATGTATTGTTTTTTATGATGAAGATGAGCCGATTGGTATGTCCATACCGCATATGGAGTCTGGGACAGAAAGTGAAGGACGATTATTTTACTTTGGGGTAATGCCTTATTATCGCGGGAAAGGAATTAGTTCACAAATTCATCTTCAATCTTTACATATGTTAAAGGAAATGGGTGCTATTTATTATATTGGGAGCACACATACGTCGAATGAAAAGATGCAAAGGATATTTTGGAGAAATAATTGTTCGTTGAAAACGGAGATAGAGCTTTATTATAAAATTTTTAAAAAAGGTTAGGAGAAAAGAAAATGAAGACTATAAACGTATTTCATTATGACGCATTTACGAATAAACCGAATATGGGTAATCCAGCAGGTATTGTATTAGATGCAGATGGATTAACGGAAGGGGAGATGCAGGGTATTGCTGAAAAAGTTGGATTTAACGAAACATCTTTCGTTCTTTCTTCAGAAGTAGCACATATAAGAATGCGCTTTTTTACACCTGGTTTTGAAATGGATTTATGTGGTCATGGGACAGTTGGGACAATATTTGCCTTGCGTGAAAGAGGTTTATTAGAAGAGAAAAGTAACCTTACGATTGAAACGAAGGCTGGGATTTTACCGATACAAATAGATGTAAATGAAAATGGAGAAACCTTTATTAAAATGAGGCAGGCAGCACCTCAGTTTAAAGAATTTACCGGTTCAAAAGAAGAATTAGCTCATAGTATCGGTTTAGAAGAAAATGATTTAGATGTAAGTTTGCCGATTGTATATGGAAGTACGGGGAACTGGACCGTAATTGTACCGGTTCAAAATCTAGATGTATGTGAGAGAATGAAACCTAACAATAAGGCGTTTCCATCTGTATTAAAAGAAATACCTAACGCTTCTATTCATCCAGTTTGTTTAGAAACTTATGATGAGCAGACACAAATGCATGGGCGTCATTTCTCATCAGCTTATGCTGGAACGATTGAAGATCCAGTGACAGGAACAGCTTCAGGTGTAATGGGAGCGTATTATGCGACGTATTTGGAGAAAAATTTTGATCATGAAATGGAGTTAATCGTTGAACAAGGACAGGAAATGAATAAAGATGGTCGTGTAACGGTATATGTAACGAAAGATGTAGAAAATGAGAAGTTACAAATAGATATTGCTGGAACAGCGGTGTATGTGAAAGAGTTTGAAGTTTCAATATAAAAAAGAAAGCCCGGAATACGTCCGGACTTTCATTATCTGTTCAATACTTCAATATACGAAGCATCTCCAGTTGTTCTTAGGGCAGAGCGGAAATTGTTATTTTCTAACGTTTCAGCGACTTGTTTTAACTGCTGTGCATCATCATGATGGATAAGTAAGCTGTCGGCACCACTTTCTTCTATATGAATGTGTTCGACATTTCCGATTGCATCATGTACAGCTTTTAAAAATTCAGGTTTCATATTGTCCTCCTAATATGTATGTAACATTGTTATTAGTATTTCCTTATTTTTGAAATGTAAAAGTGAATGAATTTTTGTTATATTATGATTTTGGTAGGGGTTTCCTATCCGTTTGTCAAATAATAGTAAAGTTGTCTTTTGACTTGAAGGAATCTTCGAAATTAAAGGGTGAGGGAATGGACATTTCAATAATTGCTGCACAACTAGTTAAGGATAAAGTTATTTCACTTTATCCAAATAGCGTTAAAGTGCTGAATGGGGGAACGACAAGTACTGTATATTTGTTGGATGGAAAATACGTTGTAAAGCTGAATAAAACGGAAGTAATACGTGAAGAAGCTAATTTTCTTTCTTTTTATGAAGGAAATACTTTGTTTGCAAAGTTTTTGTATAAGGAGCCTTTACATACATATATTGTGTATTCTTTCCTTGAAGGTAGTACTTCGTGCGAACAGGGACATAAACGAATTACGCTTCGTACACTTGTAAAAGAAGTTATTAATAAGTATGAAATAGTTTCAGGTATAGATGGCTGGGGATGGAAAGAAAGTCCGGTTCAACCTTGGAATGAATTTTTAACGACAAATGTAATGGAAGCTTATGAAAATGTAAGACCGTACATAAGTGAGGAAGAGTATAGAACGGTTCTTAAGTTAGCAAATAGTCCAAGTAGGGGAAATGGAATAAATCAGCCGTTTTTATTACATGGTGATCTTGGATTCCATAATTTTATATTTCAAGGAAATAAGCTGCATGGTGTAATTGATCCTTTACCAGTGTTAGGAGATCCTATATACGATTTAATTTATGCGTTCTGTTCAACTCCGGAAGATTTAACGAAAGAAGTAATTAATTATGCGATGAAACAATGTGTATTTCATAAAAAAGACAGTGAGTTATATGAAGAAATAGTTATTTGCTTATATTTGCGTATAGATACGTGTTTAAGGCACCACCCGAAAGATTTAGAAGATTATTTAGTAGCTTGGCGTTATTGGATGGGCGAGGTTGAGGTGACTTTATAATACAAATATTTTGGGGGAAATCGTGAAATGAATGTTTCAGAAGCGAAAAAGGATTTAGCAATAAAAACGAAGAGAGGCTTGCCAATTATACTAGCTGGCGTTTTATTTTGGATAGTTATGAGTATAACGGGCTTTGTTCTTTCGGAAAAACAAGTGGTGTGGGTATATTTAATCGGTATGGGATGTGTGTTTCCTTTCGGCTTAATGATAGCTGCTATATTGAAAATTGATATGTTTGCGAAAGGAAATCCGTTAGGGGTTTTGGCAGGATTAATTGGTGGGATAAATGTATTGAATATTCCGCTTGTATTACTTGCCTATTTTCAATTTCCAGAATGGTTACCTTTTGTAGTAGCAATGTTAATAGGTGTTCATTTTATCCCGTACGTATGGATTTATGAAAGTAAAAGTTACGGTTTATTGTCAGTAGGGACTGTATTCGTAACGTCAGTTTGCGGGATTCTTTTTGCTGAAAAAGGATTTACTGTAATTCCATTGTCAGTTACAGTTGTCTATTTACTTACTTTTATAAGTTTATTAATTGAAAATAAAAAAGCAGATCAGTATCAACAAAAATCAGCTTAATAAAAATTTAGGGATAGGGGGAATTATGATGAAAAATTTCGTTTGTACAACGTGCGGCGTACAGTATGCAGCGAGTGTCGAAGAACCGGTAAGTTGTGTTATTTGTGATGAGGAGAGACAATATGTTAATCCGAAAGGACAGTCTTGGACGACTTTAGAAAACTTGCAATCGAGTGGTACATATAAAAATGAAATGATAGAAGAAGAAAATGGGCTTTATAGTATTACGACAAAACCGACATTTGCAATTGGTCAAACGGGATATGTAGTAAAAACGGAAGCGTATCGATTACTATGGGATTGTATTACTTATTTAGATGAAATGACAATTGAAAAGATAAAGGAGTGGGGCGGGTTAGATGCGATAGCATTATCTCATCCTCATTATTATTCAACGCAAGTAGAATGGGCAGAAACGTTTGATGTACCAATTTATATACATGAAGACGATAAAGAGTGGGTAGTACGCCCGAGTAGCCGTATTATTTATTGGTCTGGCGAATCTTTACAATTAGCGGATGGAATTACTATTCATCGTCTCGGAGGACATTTTAGCGGCGGTTCTGTATTACATTGGGAAGAAGGAAATGGTGGGAAAGGTATTTTATTAACAGGTGATATTATTCAAGTCGTAGCAGATCAGCAGTGGGTGAGCTTCATGTACAGCTATCCAAACTTAATTCCATTACCGGCGAGAAAAGTGGAGGAAATGGCGAATCGAGTGAAGCCGTTACAATTTAATCGTTTATATAATGCTTTTCACCGAGTAGTGAAAGAGAATGCGAATGAAGCAGTGGAACGTTCTGCTGAAAGATATATTAAGGCGGTAGAAGGAAAGTTGTTTCGTACGTAAAAGGAGAGTTAGCTCTATGAAAACGTTAGTATGCTTTGGTGATAGTGTTACAGCTGATGAAACGTTTTTTGATGGAACACCGAGGTTAACACCGCGTTTGCGGGAGATGTTTCCAAATTGGAAGGTGGTAAATGCGGGGGTTCCGGGTGATAATACGTTCCATGCGTTACATAGGATTGAAGAGGATGTACTATCACATAAACCAGACTTTGTAACAGTTTTTCTTGGTACGAATGATTCGGTATTATTCGATCCAGTACCATTACAAGTATACAAAGATAATTTAGGGAAGATTGTAAGTATGATTTCACCAGAAAAGATATTACTTATTAGTCCTGCACCAGTTGATGAAGAACGCCAGCATAATAGAACCAATAAAGTACTTGGTCAGTATGCAGACGTAGTAGAGGAAGTGGCGAAGGAAACAGGAAGTTATTTTCTGAATTTATATGCTGAGATGATTCAAGAACAGAATTATAAAAGATTTGTAGAAGATGATGAAAAAGACGGTTTACATTTTGGCCGACAAGGTTATGAATATGTAGCGGAGTTAATTGGTAAAAAGTTAAAAGGGATTTTGTAAGAAGCAAAGTGTGTGCGCTTTGCTTTTTTTGTCCGAGTACTTCCTCCTACAATGTTGCTGTGTTCAATGTAGTAGCTTTTATTATGCTAAACATGTAGGGAAGAACGAAATAAAGTGGAATATAATTTGTTTCGCTAATGGAATGCATCCAAGACTTAACAGTTGATTAATTGAACTGTAAAGTTTAAAATTACAGTATAGTTTTTAGAAGTGAGTTGCTATTGTTTGTAAAAAATAGATAAATTAAATATTCTCGAATAAATAATATAACGTGTATTTCATTATAAACTGTAATTTTTTTTAATACATTTCAATAATCTATATAATAATTTTAAAAAGTAAAGGAGTGTGTAAAATATGGTGATTTTATATACGACAGCAAGCTGTAGTTCGTGCCGAAAAGCAAAAGCATGGCTTGAAGAACATCAAATTGATTATACCGAAAAAAATATCGTATCCAATTCGCTTACAGTTGATGAACTTAAATCCATTCTTCGTTTAACTGAAGATGGTGCTACTGAAATTATTTCAACTAGATCAAAAACTTTTCAAGACTTAAATATAAATATAGAGGCGCTTTCGCTTAATGAATTTTATAAATTAATAATTGAGCATCCGCTAATGTTACGTCGTCCAATTATGCTGGACGAAAAAAGATTACAGGTTGGTTTTAACGAGGAAGAAATTCGCAAATTTTTACCGCGTAGCGTTCGAACATTTTTGAATATTGAATTGCAAAAAATGGCTAATTAATAAGTAATATTTTGAAAGGAGGAAACAGAAGTGATTGAAGTATGTGTTACAGTTAATTATAAAGATAGAAACTATCACACAAATGTTATTGTGAGTAAAGATACGATTTGGACAAAAATTAAACAATTGGCAGAAGAACAAGTTAAGAAACAGTGGACTGTTTAAATTTATTTGCAACTTAAAAAGCTACATGAAGTTAGGAGATATAGGGGAGTTCTGATAGAATATAAAGGGATTTATTTTTTCATGCTAAGCATGCTTCTTATATATTTTAACGTTTGACTAACCTATCTGTAATATTTATGGCTACAGTATGTTACTAAGCGAGAAATCATATTTTTTATCGTAGGAGGACAACAATGAACAGCGACTTTACCTTGGCCATTCATAGTTTAACTTATTTAGCTTTACAGCCAGACCGGATGTCAACAAGTAATGCTATTTCAGAAAGTGCAGGTGTTCATCCAGTACGCATTCGCAAAGTGCTAAGTTTGTTAAAAAAACATAAGTTTATACAATCAAAAGAGGGAACTGGTGGAGGTTTTATTTTTGCCCGTGATTTAAGTGAAATTAATCTTTGGAATATGTATCAAATAACCTCTGAAGGTGCATTGCAGCCGAAGTGTCCAGAATCAAATGATCAGTGTATTGTAGGTTCGAACATGCGGAAAGTTCTTTTTGCTATTTTCTTAGGTGCGGAAGAACATTTAGGTGAATATTTAAAGAATTATACAATGAAAGAAGTTGTTGACCTTATTAATCAAGAACGTTAAGCGGCTTAATTATTATGTAGCCGTGAGTTCTTAAAAAACAACTGTAATAAAAAGAATTACAGTTAAAGTTAGTTTTTATATCTTTTTTATCGTTACAAAAAATATTTATAAGAAGGTGAAAAGTATGATGTCAAATAATAATCATGTTTTAAAAGTGGGAGATTGGGTTCGTGGAATATCAAATGAGGGTGAATTCATAGTTGGTTACATTGTATCACTTGATGAAGTGGAAGATGTAGTTACAGTTAGCATTGTGAAACGTGACGACAAGTACACAATGAACGAAGCGATTTTACTCTTTAGTAAACACGTTAACAAACTCCCTGAATCAAAAGTAATAAATAAGGAGCAAATCCTTTATCTTATAGACCTTGCATTATTAACAGGGGATGAAGAATGGTTTATTGAGCTTTCTGCAAAATTAAACTCGATAAAAGAGCTAGTTAATGAAGGATTTTAACGATTATATTATTCGCTTTTAATAGGTTGAATCGTGCAATAATATCATCTCTTTTGTTGCATTTTAATAAAAGAGGTGATTGATGGTATGAAAATAAAAATAATTAGCATCATATGTCTTCTGAGTTTTTTATTACCCTGTATTTCTGCTCAAGCAATTGGAAAAAGTGAAAATGAAATCAACGAATATTTTGACATAGATTTAACTGGTTATGAACTTTATTCGTTTGGTGACTTTAATCAAATAGGTTATAAGATAACGCCACTTACTCAACTGTTTTTAGGTATAGTTCAAACAGAAGGTAAATGGATTGATGAGCCAGTACTATATATTAAGGGGAATAAAGGTTATTTTCATCTTTGGAAAGAGGATGGTATGAATGTTCTTTATACCGTTGAACAGAAAAGTGGTTTTTGGAAAATTATAAATGTAAATAGAAAAAGGATTAACAGAATACCTGTACCAAAAAAAAATTTAAAAGAAGTAGTAATTAATCTTTTATTAGAACCAATAAGCAAAGAAGTTGAAAAATATTATAAGGAACCGAAGCTTTGGTACCGAGGTTCTGAAAAAATTGTTGAAATAACAAAAGACGAAGCAAATTATATTTTCTATGTAACTGTGCAAATTCAAACTTTTGAAGGGGCACACAATCCGCCTTATGGAGAGGACACAATTACTTTTCGTATAAAAGGAAATGAAATAAAACCAATTCATTACAAACATAGAAATATCCCTGAAGAAGAGTTGAAAAAATTAAAATTAAGATGACATTGAAGTGATTTGTTTGTTCACTCCTAATAATGATAATGATGTAAATAAGCTGTCCATATGGGCAGCTTATTTTATTTTTTCGTTTAGCGAAGATTTTTGCGAAATGTTAGCGGTTCTCTTATTGCCATCAAGTTAAAATATGTATTTTCCTGAAAATGTATATGAATGCAATATTGATAATATATATCCTAAAAATTGGTTTATGCATTTAAAAAGAAATTTCTTTTTAACCACGTTAATTATTTATTAAAATATCTTTTTTAAATCAAAATAAAATTTTTAGATAAAGAAGAATATAAATATTTTTAAAATGAGTAGCTTGAATAAACAATATTTTACTGTGTATTTTGCTGATTAATTCCGTTATAAGCGATAGGAACAAGGGTTACATGCTAACTGTAAATTATTATCCATGTAAAATTATATCCGTTAAATATTTCTGAAAATATAAAAATATTAATTTTATAAATATACACGTTATAATGAGGGCGTCGAGAGAAATTTTATGATCTCTGGAGAAAATATAAAAAATGCGATTAATAGAAAGAAAGGCGTGTGATTAGAGGCGAAATGTATGTAAAGTGCTTCAGTGGCTTGTGTAATCAATACCATAAATGCTGCCGAAGTTATGAAAGTGATGTGTAGAATTGAGAAAGAAATGCCTCATAAATGAAGAGAGGCCGGTTTAGCTGAAATTACTGTTACAAGTAAGTAAGAGAAACCATTAAAGTAACACACTGTTATTAAAAATGTTGCAACGTATTTATGAAGTCTATTCAATATTGTTCTCTTAAGCGGTCTTTATATAAAGAGCGGATAGTACGAGTAAACTTTTTTGTGAACGCTAACATTTATGTTAGGACGCTAACTAGCGAATGTTTCAATTTGGATTCATTATGATGAAGGACATACAATGTGGGGCAACTTGTAAGGAATTTATTTTCCGAAAAAAGGGAATGTTCGTTAGCTATAAAGAGATACGCAAGAATAGGATACAAGGGGGAGTTATTATATGAACGGGAATACTGCAAAGAAAATAGAAGTTCAAGCTGAAAATATCGCACTAGAAAATGAGCAATATGCAGATCCGAAAAAGTGGCATAAGCAGGATACTACATGGGCATTGAGCCTATTTGGAACTGCAATTGGAGCAGGGGTGCTCTTTTTACCGATTAATGCAGGTTCAGGTGGTTTATTATCATTACTACTAATTACATTGCTTGCATATCCAGTTATGTATTACTCACATAGGGCACTTGCTAAAATGATATACGCTTCTAATTCTGCTGATGAGGGGATCACAGGTACGATTAGAGAGTATTTCGGAAATAAAGCAAGTATCATTTTTAACATCGTATATTTCGGTTCAATTTATACAATCGTGCTAATGTATTCGGTTGCGCTTACAAATACTGCAAGTAGTTTTATCGTGCATCAATTGCATATGCCAGAGCCTCCAAGGGCTATTTTATCACTTGTATTAGTTCTTGGTCTTATCGCTATACTGAATTTTGGTCAAGATATTACTGTAAAGATCATGAGTATGCTAGTGTATCCTTTCATAGCTTCTCTACTGTTTATCGCAATATCTTTAATTCCACAGTGGAATACGTCAATGCTTAGCTTTTCAGCTGTTTCTACTGCTTCAACAGGAACAGGATATTTTGGAACGATACTGTTGATTCTACCAATCATCGTATTCTCATTTAATCATTCACCTATGATTTCATCATTTGTTGTGAAACAGAGAGCTACGTATGGAATAGAAGCTACTGATGCTAAATGTGCGCAAATACAAAAAGTTTGTTATATCATGACATTCGCTGTAGTTATGTTCTTCGTTTGGAGTAGTACATTAAGCTTGACTCCAGAGGATTTAAAAATGGCAAAAGAGCAAAACTTATCAATTCTTTCATATCTTGCTAATGAGCTTAATTCACCTGTAATCACGATTGCAGCTCCAATCATTGCTTTTGTGGCTATTACAAAATCTTTCCTTGGCCATTATATCGGAGCATTTGAAGTAATGCGTGACATGATTATTAAGTTCGGTAAATCACGTGGAAAAGTTATTGAAGAAAAAACAATTAAGACAATCGTCCTTACTTTTGTTGTATTATCATGCTGGTTTGTTGCTTATACAAATCCAAGTATTCTTGGACTTATTGATTCTCTAAGCGGTCCATTAGTTGCTGCTATCTTATGTCTATTACCGATGTATGCAATTCAAAAAGTACCAGTACTAGCTAAATACAAAGGGAAAATGAGTAACGTATTTGTTATTATTGTAGGTGTACTTACTGTTTTAGCAAGTATTAAGTCATTATTCTAATTCACGATTGTTAGTTCTAATGTAAAATAAAATAGAACAATTTTGGGACAGGTTTCTCCGTTTGGAGAGTCTGTCCCTTTTTAATGCGTTACAGTTTGATCTTATTGATTTTATGAGGGATTCACGCATAATTGTAACTAAGGGAGATGATTTTAGATTGAATAAACCGAATACTAGCGCAACGGTTTCCGGAGATATAATTGTTACTCGTCTTATAGGCAAGATTAAAACAGATGATGTTTATGAATGGTTTAATGGCTTCGAGCAAGTTTGTCAGCAATTCATTTCCGAAGGGCGGAAATACAAATTGCTGGTCGATAGAAAAGGATACACGCCAGATCATTTTTCTGTTCAAAAAGCATGGAAAGAGAAGTTTTTCAATGAAACGATTTTGAAACACAGTAAGGCAATTGCTTTTCTTCTTGAAGAAGGAGAGATACTGAATTATTTACAACAATCTAATACAAAAGAATCTGTAAAATTTTTCGATGATTATGAACAAGCATTCCTTTGGTTGAATGAATATTCTAGATAAAACTTTTAGTGAACCAGTTGCTTAAGCAACTGGTTTTTTTATGCTTGTAAGTAGTAGCAGGAAGAAAACTTCTATACGAAATGTTTAGTACGAAAGGACATACATTTTTAAGGCATTAAATATAATTCATAATAGCACCAAGAAGAAAAGAATACGCTTTACGTTATTAGTTATATGGAAAGTCCGTACGGTAGGGTCGCATAATTTTAAAAAAAGCAATGTGGCATAAAGTGAGTAAGGGGGATAAACATATGAGTACTTCAAATTTGAATGAAATTAGTAAACAAATTTTAATAGAGGAGGAAACACTTCAATTTTCGTCTTTTACAAATGAAGATGCTTTGCAAATAGGTTTATTTATCGTTGAAACAGCGAAAAAGGAAGGGAAATTGATTGCTGTTGATATAGCGAAAAATGGTGTGCAACTATTTCATTTCAAGATGACAGGGACAACTGCGGAAAATACGCAATGGATTGAGCGTAAAAAACGAGTTGTTTCTTTGCATAATCATAGCTCGTATTATATGCAGATACAAAGTGAAATAACGGGCATTCCATATAATGAAAAGTATCTTTTAGATAGGTCGGATTATGCTGCGTTTGGTGGCTGCGTTCCTGTCCAAATAAAAGATGTAGGGGTTATTGGAATGATAACAGTTTCAGGATTACCACCAGAAGAGGATCATGAATTAGTTATAAGGGCAGTTAAAAATCATTTGAAACAATAATAAAAAGGCAAAACCAAACAAGAATATGTTCGGTTTTGCCTTTTTATTATACTTTTTTGTAAACAGCAAAGAGGATTCCATTATAGGAGATATTTGATTATACACTGTTTTTGGGATTACATCGTCTTCTTTTAGTTTGCGAAATTGCTGTATTAGTATCTCTTTTGTAAGGCATTGAAATTTTTAATGCATCTGTCACTTTTGTTAAATGAAAAAGGAGAGTAGCTTAAATGTAATAAGTTAGGTAATGAGTTATTAATGGTTCCCGTCTTTCTTGATGATTACAATAGATTAATTCAATGTTATTATTTCCCATTAAAGACATGTCGCTTCAAGATAAAATTTGATGATTAAAATAGTTACATTTCATATTTGTGTAAATATGGAAAACCTAGGATACATGAATAGAGAATGGGTAAAATAGTACCGAATGCTGATTAGATTTTATTAGTAATGTTATAAGCCTTTTTAGGTAAACTGAAGCGTCTTGGACAAGAAGTAGTGTGTTTAGATTTATAATGATTGGTAACTGGTGTTATGGAGTTCAATAATTAAAAATAAACTCATTTAAACTCATATTATCTTCGAGATTTATCATTTTTGAGGATATTAGAACTCAGGAGGAAATAAATTATGACAAAAGATTTCTATACCGCACTGAAAGAAAGACGTACTTATTATGGGATTAATAAAGAGGTACAAGTATCAGATGAAAAAATTAAAGAAATTGTGGAGTTTGCTGTGAAATATACTCCGTCAGCTTTTAATTCTCAAACTGCGCGATTAGTTGTATTATTTGGTGAAGCTCATAATAAATTATGGGATATTACAACCGAAACATTAAGAAAAGTAGTTGGAGATGGAGATTTTTCAGGAACGCAACAAAAAATGGATTCCTTTAAAGCTGGCTATGGAACCGTACTATACTTTGAAGATGAAGCTATAGTTAAATCGCTTCAAGAAAAATTTGCTGCATATGCTGAAAACTTCCCGATTTGGTCAAATCAAGCATCAGGTATGCACCAATTAGTTGTGTGGACTGCATTAGAAGCAGAGGGATTAGGGGCATCTTTACAACATTATAATCCATTAATTGACGATGAAGTGAAAGCAGAATGGAATATCCCTGCTAATTGGAAACTAATTGCACAAATGCCATTTGGTAATCCAACAGCTGCGCCAGGTGAAAAAGAATTCCAACCGCTTGAAGAGCGTGTGAAATTTCATAAGTAATATTTAATGGACATCATCCGTAAGGAAATTGACTTTTTCATGAGTAAAAAGATTCTAGTTATGAATGCAATGACAAGTGTAACTATATGTATATTTCAAAAAACACGAAGACTTTTAAGTCTTCGTGTTTTTTTAATTAATGTCTGAAAGAGAAGAATTAAAAGCGTAAAGGAAAGTATATGATATGTAAACACTTGATACGAATTATATTTTATATAATCGATAATCATGAATTAATGTAAATATACCAATGAGTAACTCACTGACCACGAGCATGGTGGAGTATACACGAACTCTAGCATTATTAATAAAGTAGCTTATCTTTAAGACTATTAGGATGAATTGTAAGCTTCTTATTTTAATATATAGAAAAAACCTTGTAGAATTTCTCTGCAAGTTTTTTGTTACGCATGGCATTTTATTTTATGTATCATTATCCCGTATTAATTGGTAATTAGGATAACTAATAATATGAGAATTTACGTTCTAGTTTTTGCGGGCGATAAAATTAATAGGAGTTTTAATAAATAGATAAAGACTAAATAGAATTACGAAACAAAGACTCTTCATTTTAAACCATTTCTCTTGACGATAATAATTTATAGGGTTAATATACTAGACGTAAGATTATTTGATTACTAAAAGTAATTAAATATATAATATTTTGTTAGATCTGATAAGTAAGTTTCCGTAGAAATGCTTTGAATTGCCACTATTAATATTGGGGACAATTAGAAAGCGAAAGGTATAAAAAGAATTGGAAGTTGATAACTCTTTGTTTTTTTATAAAAACATGAGCTTCTGTACAATTCATTTTTAATATATTGACCAGGATTATACAACAAGAGGGGGACTGAAATTGGAATCAATGACCTTTGTTTTATTTGGAGCGACAGGGGACTTAGCGAAACGCAAAATTTACCCCGCACTATATAACTTATATAGAGATCAAAAGCTTCCAAAGCAAATATCCGTTATCGGGCTTGGGAGACGTCAAGTATCTCATGAAGATTTTCAAAAAAGAATAAAAGAATCAATAGAGACGTTTTCCCGTCATAGAGAAGAAGGTACTCCAGAACTCGAAAGTTTTTTAGATAATTTTCGTTATTGCCCATTAGATGTGAGTAAGCCGGAAGACTATGAGAGATTATTACAAGTTGTTCGTGAAAGGGAAGAAGTACTACATATACAAGATAATAGAATGTTCTATCTTTCAGTTGCACCTGAATTTTTCGAGACAATCGCTTTAAATATTAAGGAAAGCGGACTTGATAAAACGGATGGATGGAAACGTTTGATGATTGAGAAACCGTTCGGACACGACCTTAAATCTGCGCGTGAGCTTAACGATAAGCTTAGTCGAACGTTTGAAGAAGACGAGATATACCGTATTGATCATTATTTAGGTAAACCGATGATTCAAAACCTTGAAGCACTTGAATTTGCAAATCCTGTTCTCCAATCGATTTGGAATAAAGAACATATAGCGAATGTACAAATCACAGCGAGTGAAACAGTTGGGGTTGAAGAAAGAGCAGGATATTATGATCAGGCAGGAGCCATTCGTGATATGGTTCAAAATCATATGTTACAAATATTAATGATGACTGCTATGAATCTGCCGGAAAAAATTAACGCATGTGAAATTCGAGAGGAAAAGCGAAAGGTAATGGAAACGCTTCGTAAAGTGAAAAAAGAAGACGTTCAGAACCATATCATTCGCGGACAGTACTCTTCAGGAGAGATAAATGGTCAACAAGTTGTAGCATATAAAGAGGAGCCAGGAGTAAATCCTTCTTCTAACATAGACACATTTGTTGCTGCTCGATTGTGGATCGATAATCCATTTTGGACTGGCGTTCCCTTTTATATACGAACAGGCAAACGAATGAAAGAAAAGTCTACTCGTATTGTAATCGAATTTAAAAATACGTTAAAACAGCAATATCAAGATAGTAATCCAAATGCAGCACCTAACTTGTTAATAATTGAAATTAGCCCAGGTGAGAACGTTTCATTACAGTTAAATAGTAAAAATCCATTGAAAAATGGAGAAATTGAACCGATGCGTATTAACTTTACTTGTGAGCAAGCGGATGTGGGAGTACCTGAAGCGTATGAAAGACTCATTCATGATGCTGTGAGTGGAGACGCTACATTCTTTGCACATTGGAGAGAAGTTGAATTGTCATGGGAATGGGTACAACCAATTCTTGAAGCGTTCGAGGAAAACTTATTGCCGCTTCATGAATATGAGTCTGGTTCATATGGTCCAGAAGCGTCTAATGAACTGTTGCAAGAAAGTGAATTTAAATGGTGGTTAGATCAAGAAACGGAAAAATAAGTATATTCTTAAATGAAAGCATTTAGGGGGACGATTACTATGACACAAAACATAAATCAATTAGCAGTGAATACACTTCGTACGTTATCGATTGATGCTATTAATGCGGCAAATTCAGGTCATCCAGGTCTTCCGATGGGAGCAGCACCGATGGCTTATGCATTATGGGCGAATCATTTAAATCACAATCCTAATCATCCGAAATGGTTTAACCGTGATCGATTCGTTTTATCAGCAGGACACGGATCGAGCTTACTGTATAGCTTACTTCATTTAGCTGGATATGACGTTTCAATTGATGACTTGAAAAGCTTTAGAAAGTTAAATAGTAAAACACCAGGACATCCTGAGTTTGGTCACACTTCTGGAGTTGAAGCGACGACAGGACCGTTAGGACAAGGGATTGCAAATGCTGTTGGGATGGCAATGGCAGAAGCTCATTTAGCAGCGAAGTTCAATAAGGATGGTCACTCTATTATAGATCACAATACGTACGCTTTAGTTGGAGACGGTGACTTAATGGAGGGTGTCGCTTATGAAGCGATGTCAATGGCAGGGCATATGAAACTTGGCAAGTTAATTGTACTGTATGATTCAAATGAAATTTCACTTGATGGTGAATTAAACATTGCTTTTTCTGAAGATATGCAGAAAAGGGTAGAATCTGCACATTGGCAATATGTAAGAGTTGAGGATGGAAACGATGTTGATGCGATTACAAAAGCGATTCAATTAGCGAAAGACAATACGGACCAACCTACTCTTATAGAGATTAGAACCGTTATAGGTTACGGAAGTCCAAAAGTTGCTGGAACGAACAAAGCACATGGTAACCCGCTTGGAGTAGAAGAAGCGACAGCGACAAAACAAGTGTATGGTTGGCATTATGAGGAAGACTTCTTTGTACCGGAAGAAGTAACAGCTCATTTTAATGAACTGAAACAAAAAGGTACTGAAAAAGAGAACGAATGGAATGAGCAATTCAACTTATACAGAGAGTCGAACCCTGCACTAGCAGATGAATTAGAAAAAGCGATTACCGGTGAGGTTTTAATCGAAGCGAAAGACATTCTATCCTTCGATACTGATAAAACGATTTCAACTCGCGTTGCAAGTGGAGAAGCTATTAATCATTATGTGAAATCGATTCCTTCTATTTTCGGTGGAAGTGCAGATCTTTCGCATTCTACGATGACAGATATAAAAGGTGAAGCAGTATATGCGGTAGAATCGTATGCTGGCCGAAATATATACTTTGGTGTACGTGAACATGCAATGGGCGCGGCAGCAAATGGGCTGGCTCTTCATGGAGGAGTAAAACCGTTCGTTAGTACATTCTTTGTATTTAATGATTATCTTCGTCCATCTATTCGACTTGCTGCATTGCAAAAGTTACCTGTTACTTACGTATTTACACATGATTCGATCGCTGTAGGAGAAGATGGTCCAACGCATGAACCAATTGAACAATTGGCAGCTCTTCGGGCAATTCCTGGTCTAACAGTTATCCGTCCATCAGATGCAAATGAAACAGCGAATGCGTGGGCTTATGCTTTACAGCAAACGGATGGTCCAATCGTTTTAGTACTTAGCCGTCAAAATTTACCGGTGTTTCATGAAACGAAAGCGAACATAGAGAATCTTTCTAAAGGAGCTTATGTATTAACGCAAACAAATGAAAATCCGGATGTAATTTTAATTGCAACAGGTTCTGAAGTATCCTTAGCTGCTAGTGCAAAAGCGAAACTAGAAGAAGACAATGTCTCTGTTCGTATCGTTGCAATGCCAAGCTGGGAGCTATTCGATCACCAATCGAAAGAATATAAAGAATCAGTTCTTCCGTCTTCTGTAACGAAACGAGTATCTCTTGAGATGGGTGTATCTCTCGGCTGGGAGCGTTATGTAGGACAAGAAGGGAAAATATTATCGATTGAAACATTTGGAGCTTCAGGAACTGGGGTTGACGTCATGAATCTATTTGGATTTACGACAGAAAATGTTGTTCAAATTACAAAAAATGTATTGAATTCTTAAGCTATGACTGTGAATACCTTTCTGGAAATATCAATTTATCAGTGCTGAAAGGTATTCAAAATCGTAGTGATATGAATTTTTAATAAAAGATGATTTGAGGAGGAATTATATTATGCAAGTAGGATTAATTGGTTTAGGTAAAATGGGATTAAACTTAGGGAAAAATTTAATGGATCATAAACATGAGGTAGCAGCATTTGATTTAAATTCAAGTGCAGTGGAAGAAATGAAAGAGTACGGGGCTACAGGTGTATCTAGCTTAAACGAACTTGTTCAATCATTACAATCACCAAGAATTCTTTGGGTTATGGTTCCGCACGCGGTTGTTGATTCGGTTATTGAAGAGGTTACACCGCTGTTATCAAAAGGAGATATTTTAATTGAAGCTGGTAATTCACATTATAAAGAGTCTATTCGTCGATATGAGCAACTAAAGAAAGATGGTATTCACTTTATGGATGCAGGTACTTCTGGCGGAATGGAAGGCGCTCGTAATGGTGCTTGTTACATGATCGGAGGAGATCAAGAAGCTTGGGATATCGTTGAACCTATCTTCCGTGATACAGCTGTAGAAAATGGATACTTATATGCTGGAAAAGCTGGTAGTGGTCATTTCTTAAAAATGGTTCACAACGGAATTGAATACGGTATGATGGCTGCTATTGGTGAAGGATTTGAGATCCTAGAGAAAAGTGAATTTGACTACGATTATGAAAAAGTATCAAGAGTATGGAACAACGGTTCAGTAATCCGTTCATGGTTAATGGAATTAACTGAAAATGCATTTTCTAAAGATGCAAAACTGGATGAAATTAAGGGGGTTATGCATTCTTCTGGTGAAGGAAAATGGACAGTAGAAACAGCATTAGACCTTCAAACAGCAACTCCTGTTATCGCAATGTCGTTATTAATGCGCTACCGCTCATTAGACAATGATACATTTACAGGGAAAGTTGTAGCAGCTCTGCGCAATGAATTTGGCGGACATGCAGTAGAAAAGAAATAAACATCTTAAAAATTTAACTCATTGACGTTTAAAAAATGGAGGGAATAGATCATGAAGTTTTTTATTGATACTGCAAATCTTGAGGACATAAAAAAAGCATATAAACTTGGAGTTTTAGCTGGTGTTACAACGAACCCGTCTTTAGTAGCAAAAGAGGGCATTAAGTTTGAAGACCGTATTGCAGAAATTTGTCAGGCAGTACCTAAAGTTGAATCTGTTTCGGCAGAAGTAACGCCAGATGCTGTTACAGCTGAAGAAATGATCGCCCAAGCAGAAGAACTGATTAAAATTAACGGTGGCGATGAAAAAGTTACAATTAAACTTCCGATGACGCTAGCAGGATTAGAAGCTTGTCGCTATCTTACTGAAAAAGGTGTGAAAACGAACGTTACACTTATCTTCACGGTGAACCAAGCTCTTTTAGCGGCTCGAGCAGGTGCAACGTATGTTTCTCCATTTTTAGGACGTTTAGATGATATTTCTGAAGATGGTGTACTATTAGTTGCGAAAATTGCAGAACTATTCGATATTCATCAATTAGATACACAAATTATTGCAGCTTCTGTCAGACACCCAGATCATGTAACTCGTGTAGCGATGGCAGGTGCTCACATTGCAACAATCCCTTATAAAGTAATTGAACAACTTGCTATGCATCCATTAACAGATCAAGGTATTGAAAAGTTTGCTGCGGATTGGGCAAAAGCACCTAAATTATAATACATGAAAGTGAAGGAGGCTTTCCGAAAATTGCTTTTCATGAGAGGACAGATCTTAAGTAACTTCATCGTTTAAACTGGATCCCGAGTTTGTAGTCCTACTACGTGAAAACAGCAAGGGAAGAAAGTGTCATTCACTTTTGAAGAAGGAAAATATGCTCGTATGAAGCATGTATCACAATAACATTATAATTATTAAAGAGAAATCCCCTTATCAGAGAGAGTAGTTAACATGTATCTCTGATAAGGGAGATTCTTTTTATATCAATCATTATGATGTGAAAATATCTCTTACTCCAGAAAGAACTATATAAGTTCTCTTAATTGTATAGTAATTTTGAAAAGGTTTACACAAAGGGGTGGAATTACATATGAATATGTACCTTTTAATGATTACATTATTATCGATTGTAATTGTTATTTTAGGGGTGTCGTGGTGGAGATGGCATGCGTTTATTAGTTTAACGATTGCAAGTTTGTTTTTAGCAATTATGTCTGGAATGCCAATGGATAAAATAGTGAGCGCTTATGAAACGGGAGTCGGAAGTGTTCTTGGGCATTTAGTAGGTATTTTAGTATTAGGTACAATTTTAGGGAAAATGATGGCAGAGTCAGGTGCTGGAATGCAGGTGGCAGAGTTCTTTATTAAATCCTTTGGAATAAAAAACTTACCATGGGCGATGTTAATTGCAGGTTTTATTATTGGAATTCCGGTGTTTTTTGAAGTAGGCATTTTAATATTATTGCCGTTAGTAATTTCTATTCATAAAACAACGAAACAAAATATTTTATTGATAGCATTACCAGCAATTGCTGGGTTATCTGTCGTACACGGCCTTGTTCCTCCGCATCCAGGTGCAATCGTTGCAATTGGTATTTATAAAGCGAACCTTGGGAAGGTACTTCTTTATTCACTCATTATTACATTTTTTGCAGCGATTATTGCAGGTCCTATATTCGCTAAATGGATTCACAAACGTGTAATTCCTGAAAATGAGCCGGAATTAATTCGTGTAAATACAAAATCAACGAAATTACCAGGAATAGGAGTCTCGTTTTTAGTTATATTGTTACCTGTAATGTTAATGGTGTTAGCTGCAGCAGCTCCTTATGTTCCCCTTTCTGATACTTTAATGAAGATTGTCACATTAATCGGTAGTCCTATAATTGCGCTTTTGATTGCATGTTTTGCAGCGTTCTATTTTCTTGGATTTCGTCAAGGTATCGATAAAAAGGCTATTAAGAAGGTAACAGAAGATAGCTTATTACCAATCGGTTCTATTGTTGCGATTATTGGTGCTGGTGGCGGATTTAAGCAAATTCTTATCGATAGTGGCGTAGGGAATGCTATTGCTCAAATGTCTGAGCATTTAGCTCTATCTCCAATTGTACTAGCATTTATGGTAGCTGGATTAATTCGAATTGCGACAGGATCAGCGACAGTTGCTTTAACAACAGCAGCGGGTATCGTTTCGCCAATCGTTGAAAATACGACAGGTGTGAATTTAGAATTACTCGTCATTGCAACAGGTGCAGGAGCACTCATGTTTTCACACGTAAACGATGCTGGTTTTTGGATGGTAAAAGAATACCTAGGGTTAACAGTGAAAGAAACATTTAAAACATGGACAGTATTAGAAACATTGCTTTCATTTATTGCTTTTGGAGGAGTTTTACTACTCGATATGTTTGTTTAAAATAAGGATGTTTTTATTTGGATTTACAAAGGTAAGGTGAATGTATATTTATGGTGGGATACTGTAGCGATTTTTTGTTAGGAGGAAGAAATGGTGAGTTCAAAATATATGATTGGTGTAGATATTGGGACAACTAGTACAAAATCAGTTCTGTTTTCGATTGATGGATCTGTTATTGCAAGTCATGGAATTGAATATCCTTTATATTCTCCCACGCCGGAAACAGCAGAACAAGACCCAGAAGAAATTTTTCGTGCGGTAATAAATACGATTAAAGAAACTGTACGATCAAGTAGTGTACAGCCGAATGATATTCTTTGTGTCTCTTTTAGTTCGGCAATGCATAGCATCATTGCTGTAGATGAAAAGGGAAATCCATTAACGAGATGTATTACTTGGGCAGATAATAGAAGCGCAAGCTGGGCAGAAAAAATAAAGAATGATATGAATGGTCATGAAATTTATCTTCGTACTGGTACACCAATTCATCCTATGTCACCACTTTCGAAATTAGTTTGGCTACAGAATGAGCAGGCAGAATTATTCGCAAAAAGTTATAAATTTATTTCGATCAAAGAGTATGTTTTTTATAAGTTATATAAGGAATATGTAATTGATTATTCAATAGCATCAGCAACAGGAATGTTTAATTTAAAATCTTTAAAATGGGATGAGGAAGCTCTTCGTGTTGCAGGGATTTCTGATGAAAAGCTTTCTAAACTTGTTCCAACGACGCACAGCTTAATAGGATTAGATGAAGAACTTGCAAAAGAGATGAATGTACTTGTTTCTACACCTTTTGTAGTAGGAGCGAGTGATGGAGTACTATCAAATTTAGGTGTAAATGCAATAAATCCTGGGGTTGTGGCTGTTACAATTGGTACAAGTGGTGCGATACGTGCTGTAACAAATCGTCCTGTAACAGATCCAAAAGGTAGAATTTTTTGTTATGCCTTAACTGAAGACCATTGGGTAATCGGTGGACCAGTTAATAACGGTGGTATGATTTTTAGGTGGGCTCGTGATCAATTAGGCACTTCAGAGATTGAACTTGCGAAGCGTTTAGGGAAAGATCCATATGAAGTTCTTACTGAAATAGCAGCAAAAGTTAATCCTGGATCTGACGGTTTATTATTTCATCCGTATTTAGCGGGGGAAAGAGCTCCTTTATGGAATGCTAATGCGCGAGGATCTTTCTTTGGACTCGGATTACATCATAAGAAAGAACATCTTATTCGTGCTGTTTTAGAAGGGGTAATTTATAACTTATATACTGTTCTTCTCGCTTTAAAAGAACTAATTGGCGAACCGAAAAAAATTCAAGCGACAGGCGGTTTTGCAAGATCGGAGCTTTGGAGGCAGATGATGGCGGATATCTTCCATCAAGACGTATATGTTCCCGAAAGTTTCGAAAGCTCTTGCTTAGGAGCTGCGATCCTCGGTTTATATAGTTTAGGTGAAGTTGATACGTTACATGTAGTTTCTGAAATGGTAGGTGCAAATTTTTATCATGAGCCAAACATGGAAAGTGTGGAAAAATATAAAGATTTAACACCAATCTATATTCGTCTGTCCCGTCAATTGGAAGAAGAATATGAAAGTATAGCAGCGTATCAAAAAAAGTGGGTTTAAAGGCTATTTAGCAGGGAAATATGGTAACGTATAAAGAGGTACTCCAATTTTTTAGGATACTCTTTCAACATAAAATATTTTAAGAAGTATGATGAACAATATAGGGAGAGAGGGGTATGAAAATGAAAGATAAAAAAGAGTTTATTGGATATGTTGGAACATACACGAAAGAAAATAGCGAAGGAATATATACGTTTACTTTAAATACGGAAGCAAAGAAAATTAGTAATGTAACACTTGCGGCCAAGCTTGATAACCCTACATATGTAACGATTAATCGAAATAATGAATATCTCTATTCTGTTGTTAAGGAAGGCGAAGCTGGTGGTGTAGCTGCGTATTCGATTAATAGTCATACTGGAGAGCTAAAGGCGGAAAATAGACAAGTAGTAGAAGGGGCTTCTCCTTGTCATATTAGTGTTGATAGTGGAAATCATACGGTAGTTACAGCGAATTACCATAAAGGAACGATTGAGTCTTTCGTAGTAAATGAAAAAAATGGAACTGTAAATCCTGCCGCATCTATTATAGCGCATGAAGGTTCAGGTCCAAATAAAGAAAGACAAGAAAAACCACATGCACATTACGCGGGATATACTCCTGATGAAAAATATGTGGTGGGTGTTGATTTAGGAATTGATAAATTAATTACATATGAAATAAAAGATAGTGTATTGAAAGAAGTGAATAGCTTATCTGTAAATCCAGGAAGTGGTCCGAGACATATTACTTTTCATCCAAATGGAAAGTATGCGTATGTGATGACGGAGATTAGTTCAGAGGTTATTGTGTTAACATATAATCCGGCAGAAGGATCCTTTACAGAATTACAGTATATTTCTACTGTTCCTAAAGCATTTGATGAAAATAATCAAGGAAGTGCGATTCATATTTCTTCTGACGGTAGTTTTGTATATGCAGGTAATCGTGGTCATAATAGTATCGCTGTTTTCAGCGTGGATCAAAACTCAGGCCAGCTTACATTTGTTGAACATACATCTACAGAAGGAAATTGGCCAAGAGACTTTGTATTAGATCCTACTGAAAAGTTCCTTGTTGCTACAAATGAAAAGTCACATAATCTTGTGTTATTTTCAAGAAATGAATCTACAGGTAAGTTAACTCTTTTACAATCTGATGTTGTTGTGCCAGAGCCTGTTTGTGTTAAATTTTTAAATGTTTAAGTTGTGTTGAAGCTGAATGGGTATAGAGATGTCGTTATTTGTCAGTAAGTCGATATCCTTTGTCGAAACGTCGATATATTGAAAAAATCGTTGATATATTTGAAGTTGTGTTCGATATATTTGAAAAATCGTTGATATAATTTCAGCTGTCTAAAAAAGCAAAGCGATATCGCTTTGCTTTTTACTATTTCTTTTTCGGTCTACGTACTAACTCGCCGCCGCAGTTTGGGCAAACGTTTTGTCTTTCTTCTGTACACGGTGCACAAAATGTACATTCATACACACAAATGTAAGCTTCAGAATCTTGCTCGAGAGATTGATCGCAAATTTGACAGTTTGTTTTCATTTGTAGTGCCATAGTAATTCTCCTTTTAGTTTGAATTTTTATAATTTAATTATAATTCATTAGATAGAGACTGTCTTTTTCAATTGAAAGGAAATCGAATGATAAAGTTGTGATTTGAAATGAAAGATGCCAATTTATTTTAAAATTGATTATTTCATGCAGTTGGAATATTATGAAATAGTCAAAAGACAACAGGGGGTATACATTTTGACTAATCATAACGATCATTTAAAAGCAAACTGCGAAAAATGCTTCGGTTTATGTTGTGTAGCGTTACCGTTCGCAGCATCGGTAGATTTTGCAGTGGATAAAGATGGTGGTAAACCATGTGCCAATTTACAATCAGATTTTAAATGTAGTATACATAAAAATCTTAGAGGAAATGGCTATAAAGGCTGTACAGTATTTGAATGTTTCGGTGCTGGACAAAAGATTTCTCAAGTTACGTTTAAAGGGATTGATTGGCGGAAAGATGCCGGGCATGCAAGGAAAATGTATGATGCTTTTCCAGTTATGCATCAGCTTCATGAAATGCTTTGGTATTTGAATGAAGCTATTCTTTTAAAGGCGACGCAGTCAATTCATAAAGAATTAAAGGAAGCAATTGAAGAGACAGAGCGACTTTCGAATTTAACTGCGGACGAGTTAATGAAAATACATATTCCATTACACCGTGCAGAAGTGAATATTTTACTTTTAGAAACTAGTGAGCTAGTTTGGAAGGAAATGAATGCTGCGCGTAAGAAACGAATCATTCACCGCGGAGAAGATCTTATGGGAGCGAATCTGAAGAAGAAAGATTTGCAAGGGGCGAATTTAAGAGGAGCATATTTAATTGCGGCTAACTTAAATGGAGCAAACTTAAGAGGAGCAGATCTTATCGGAGCAGATTTACGGGATGCAGATATTCGGGGAGCAGACTTTACAAATAGTATTTTTCTGACGCAAGTTCAAATTAACGCGGCGAAAGGGGATACACATACGAAATTGCCGGGATTGTTGTCCCGTCCATCGCATTGGAGCGCGTAAAGAATGTGGAACAGGCAGAGATTAAAAATCTCTGCTTGTTTTTTTCATTTCTTTTCAAAAGTAGTAATTAAAACGCTACATATAATAAGAATACCACCAATAAAAAAGTTGATACTTAATGTTTCATTTAAGAGCAACCAACCAAGCAATGATCCGACGATAGGTTGGAAGAAGAAAAATAATGAACCGATGCTAGCATCCATTAACTCTAATCCTTTATTCCAAAGGAAAAATGCACCTGCCGTTGAGACGACTCCTAAATATACTACTAATATTACGTACGTGTTTATTGTTTCGATAGAGGTTGATTGTAGTTCCCATATCATAAAAGGTGTAATAAAAAAGAGTGAAAAGAATATGGCGTACGTTGTAATAACTAAGGATGAAAATCGAGTTGAAGCAATCTTCACATAAATAGATAGTAAAGCCCACGTAATAGCGGCCCCAACTAATATGATTGTTCCGATAAAATAGGAGCCAATTTCAATATCCCATCCGATTACGATAATGACACCGATTGTCGCTACGATAGTAGATAGTAGTCTACGAGCGGTTAGTTTTTCTTTTAAAATAATCGCTGCAAATATAACCATAAATGCAGGTGTAGCTGACGTTACTAAAGAGCCTGTATGAGCGTCAGATAATTTTGTTCCGATAAATTGACAAGTAATCGAAATGAAATATCCGATAAAGCCAATCCAAGCGAATAAAAACCAATCCTTTTTGCGAATGGTTACTTTCTTCTTTTGCTTTTTCTCAGCTATTTTCAAAATGAAATATAAAACAACGAAAGCGATAATAAAGCGTAGCCAAACGAGTGTCAGTGGTGGGATAAAGTCGAGTACATATTTGCTAACAACATACATACCGCCCCATATACTAGCTGCTAGTGATAAACATATAGCTCCTAAAATTGTTTGTTTCATGTAAAGTACCTCCGTCTATTTTTAGGGTTTTATGAGTTCCCTAAGACGAGGCATAGTGTTAAGTGTTATATGAATGCCCGCCTTAGTTTATAGACGGCTTACAGGTTGATCGTTTTCGAATGAAGTGTTGTAGTACATGAGTGCATTCCTCCTTCATAATTTAATAAAGATATTATAACTTAATTTTCAGTTTATTGGGATGTTTCTTTAGAAAATGGTGGTTGTCTAAGAACGCATAGTATATGGTAGAAAAACATATTTTAAAAATAAAAGAAACCAATTACATAACTGATAAGTATAGTAAGAGTAGGATGAAAAAGTAGATTAATAGAGAACGAGGAGGAGATTGTTATAACTACAACCGTTATTTCTCATTTTTACAATGAAGAGTATTTATTACCGTGGTGGCTTGCTCATCATACGAAACTGTTTGATCATGGCATTTTAATTAATAAAGGTTCAACAGATCGTTCGATTGAAATTTGTAAAAAATTCGCACCACACTGGGAAGTACGAGATTCTGCAAATCCAGAATTTGATGCATTAGCGACAGATCATGAAGTGATGAGGATAGAACAAGAAGTAAAAGGATGGAAAATGATTTTAAATACGACCGAGTTTCTTTGTGTACAAGATAAAAATCAGTTTTGGAAATCACTGAATGAATTGGGAGGGAGGATGTATTGGCTGGAAGGGCTTATTATGGTCGATGATCTTAACTATAATTATCCGGACCTTAACTTTGGAATACCTTTAATGAAACAGCGATTTCATGGTTATTTACCAGAAGATTGGGCGTTATGGAGAAGAGGTAGATTTATTCATAATCATGAACACGGAAGTTATACGGTGGGGAGACATTTATCTGCACATGAATCTATGATTTATTCGCCACTTGCGTGTATTGCATGGTTTGGTTTCAGTCCTTGGAACGATGCGATGAGAAAGAGGAAATTACAAATTGGCCCGACTCTTTCTGAAGCTAGTAAGCATGGGGGAATGGGAACACATCATATTATTACACCTGAAAAATTAGAAGAATGGTATAAGGATTTAGCGAGAGGGACGAAGGATTTACGTTTTAGTGGTGCGTATCGTTATGCTTTTTTATAAATGATTCCCACCATAAAATTGTTTCTTCGATCCCAGTATTTAGATCGTATGTTGGTTTCCAGTTTACTTCAGTTTTTAAACGCTCTACATTAACGCCGACGAATAAAGGTTCATCTTTAGAGAAAGGGATCGCACCTAGTTTAATTAAATGTTCTTTTCCTAACTTTTTAGCAATGATAGAAGCTAATTCTTTAATTTGTACAGATTGACCAGAAGCGATGTTGATTGTGCCTGTAACGCCATGTTCTAATACTGTTACGAGAGCATCAGCGACGTCGCTCACATGGAGGAAATCTCTTGATTGTTTTCCATGTGTACATAGTGCTTCCTCATTTTTTAATAAGGAAGTGATAATGTTAGAAACGAGCCGATTCCCTTGTTCGTGAGGGCCATACATATGAAAAATGCGTCCCCAACACATACTGAGGCCGGTTTGCTCGGCGTATGATTGTAGCCAGGAGTGTAGTGTGTTTTTACATAATGAATACGGGGTTTTATAGGAAAGAAGTGGTGAGTCTTCAAATAGTACGCCGTTAAACCATTCATATTCTGCGCCAGTACCGGCAACGACGACTTGCTTTCCGCCGCATGTTGTGAAGTGTTGAATTAATGAGATACTGGATGTAAGCCAATAGTAATTATTAATAGATACATAACACGCTGGCGGCACTGCTTCCCAAGCTAAATGAATGAGATGACTAGGTTTAATGTCGTAAATAAGTTTTTTTACTTCTTCATCGCAAAGTAAGTTTACTTTATGCCAATGGCAAGAAAGGTGAGAAGGCTTATTTGTATTGTAGGTGGCTTGCACTTCATAGCCCTTTTGTATAAGAGAATTTACAACATATTTACCAATCCATCCACTACCGCCTGTTACAAGGATTTTTTTCATGGCTCAATCACCTCAACTTCTGGAATCGTTACTAAAAATTTGCCGCCCCATTCACGAATGAAAGAGCATTCTTTCATAATTTCATCTTTCAAATTCCAAGGAATTATAAGAATGTAATCAGGTTTTGTACGTTTAATTTCTTCCGGAGATTTTATTGGAATGCGGGTACCTGGTAGAAGGAGATTTTGTTTGTGAGGGTTTTTATCTACTGTATAATTTAGAAACTCTTTTCCTATCCCGCAATAATTTAAAAGGGTGTTTCCTTTAGCAGGAGCGCCGTAACCGATAATTTGTTTGTTTAAAGCTTTTGCTTCAATAAAAAACTTTAAAATGTTTATTTTCAATTGTTCGATGCGTTTAGAAAAAAGGAGATAGCAATCTAATGTATCTAGCCCGTGATCTATTTCTTTTCGGATTACATTTGTAACACTGGCATTGATAGTGGATGAGTCACTGTGATGGTTTACAAAAATACGCAATGAACCACCGTGCGTCGAAAGTTCTTCTACATCGACAATTTGTAAATGATGATAAGCTAAAACTTTTTGAAGGCTTATAAGTGAGAAATAGGAGAAATGCTCATGATAGATTGTGTCAAACTGTTGAAAGGAAATTAGGTTTAATAAATGCGGGAATTCAATTGTTATCGTGCCATCTTGTTTTAATAACGTTTTTAAACCGGCGACAAAATCATGCAAGTTCGGAACGTGTGCTAATACGTTATTTGCGATGATTAAATCTGCTTGCGGTAATTTTTTTGCTAAGTCATTGCTGAAAAAATTCACTTGTGTAGGAATTCCTTTTTGGATAGCGATTTCTGCTACATTTTTTGCTGGTTCAATTCCTAACGTTTCGATATTTTCTTTTTGAAAGTATTGTAATAAGTACCCGTCGTTACTTGCGATTTCAATCACTTTCGAATGGTTGATTAAGTTGAAACGCTTAATCGCCATTTCTACATATTGCTTAGCGTGTAGTAGCCAACTTGATGAGTAAGAACTGAAGTATAAATAGTCATGAAAAATATTGTGCGGAGATTCAAATTCATCTAATTGTACAAGTAAACAAGAGGTACAAACAAATGTGTGTAGCGGATAAAATGGTTCCATTTTATATGAGTTTTCAGGAGCGACAAATGAGTTAGCGAGAGGGGAAACTCCTAAATCTAAAAAAGTATTTGTTAGTAATGAGTGGCAAAAACGGCATTTTTTCTGTTCCATTTTATAGCCCCCTTATAAATTTTTGAATGCATTGATTTGTTGTCGCGTGAAAGATTCCATATTTTCACCAGATGCATATTTTTTGTACCAATCAACAGTCCAAGCGATAGAATGATCTGTTGATAATTTAGGAGTCCAACCGAGTTTATTTACTGCTTTTGTACTATCGAGTGTTAAAATAGGTGACTCATAAGGAGTGTTTGTATGAGGAGAAAGGATTGTTAGTGGTTGATTCCATAATTTCATTATAGATTGAATGACATCATGAACGGTTCTGTTAGGTTCATTTATCGGGCCGAAATTCCACGCTGCTGCATATTCGGCGTCCTTCCAAAGCTTCTCAGCTAAAAGAGTATACCCATGTAAAGGATCTAATACGTGTTGCCACGGGCGAATAGCGTGTTTGTTTCTAATATTTAACGTAGCATCTTGTAAATATGCACGAATGATATCCGGGAATAATCGGTCTTCTGCCCAATCACCACCGCCGATGACGTTACCTGCTCTTACTGAGGCAAGATGCAGAGTGTTAGTGTGAAAGAATGATTTTTGATATGATGTTGCAACTAGTTCAGCACAAGCTTTACTAGCACTATAAGGGTCGAAACCTCCTAGCCGGTCAGTTTCTACGAATGCCCGGTTACCGCTCCCGTCATTTTCATAACATTTATCACTTGTAACATTAATGATGCCGCGTATACTTTCTATATGTTTTGCCGCTTCTAATACGTGAACAGTCCCTAAAACATTCGTCTTAAATGTTTCGATAGGATTTTTGTATGAAGTGGTGACGATTGGCTGAGCTGCTAAATGAAATAGTATGTCCGGGTTATGTTGTTTCAGGGCATGGAATAAAGAATCGTAATCTGTAATATCGCCTTTAATTGATGTGCATTCTTTTGCTACGTTACCTTGTTCAAAAAGGTTAGGGAAGGATGGGGGATGAGAAGAATAGCCAACTACTTCTGCGCCTAAAGAACTTAAAAAAAGGGTGAGCCATGAGCCTTTAAAGCCAGTATGTCCCGTAATGCATACTTTTTTCTTATTCCAAAAAGATGATGAAGCCATATTACCAAACCTTCCACGGAGCGTTATTACTTTCCCATAGCTCGACTAATTTATTTTTATCGCGCAATGTATCCATTGGATGCCAAAAACCAGTATGTTGATATGCAGCCAATTCGTTTTTCTTTACTAACTGAACTAAAGTGTCTGTTTCAAAAACAGATTTATCTCCACTAATGTAATTGAAAACATCAGGATTTAAAACGAAAAATCCACCGTTAACCCATCCGCCATCACCTAGTGGCTTCTCTTGAAAGGATGTTACAGATTGTTTATCTAAGACGAGAGAACCGAATCTACCAGGAGGTTGTACGGCTGTAACAGTAGCCATTTTGCCGTGTTTTTTATGAAATGCAATGAGTTCTTTTATATTTACATTACTTAATCCATCGCCATAAGTGAGGCAGAAAGGTTCGTCCCCGATGTAATTTTGTATTTTTTTAACTCGTCCACCTGTTTCGGTATTTAGACCGGTATTAATCAGTGTAACTTTCCATGGTTCTATACGATGAGAATGGTTAGTAATCGTATTGTCGTTTAAATGTATCGTGAAATCGGACATGTGTAAGTTGTAATTTAGAAAAAATTCTTTAATTGCATATCCTTTATAGCCTAAGCAAATAATAAATTCAGTAATTCCGTAATGGCTATACAAACTCATAATGTGCCATAGAATAGGTTTTGTTCCAATTTCAATCATAGGTTTTGGTTTTAAATGAGTTTCTTCCCCAATCCTTGTTCCGTATCCACCTGCAAGAATAACAGCTTTCATTTTTTCCTCCTAAAATAAAAATTTATAATATATACAGTATTCATATGAAATACAAATGGTATGGTTTTTAGCTAAGTGCGTAAAAATATGTGGAACATGATAGGATGAGAAATATTAAGGTTTGAATTTAGGGAATAATTGTTGATACTCAGGGTGATTACGTAGATCTTGTGTCGTCTGAGTTAACAGTAAAAATCGAACTTCGAGTTCCTCAGAGGACTGACCATATTGTGTTTGAAGTCCCATTTGAACGGCCTCTTTTGAGAGGGTAGGTGTAATTTGTAATTTTCTTGCCTTTGTATGTTCGTTCCAAGGGCTAAAATAAAATTTAAAAATGAATGAAGGGGAGTTATAAATGATAGGTTGGTGCTGCGTAAAATGTCTACCAGGTAAATATGCGCCGTCAAGATGGTTGTGTATAAATCGCCAGGCACAGCCGATTTCTGGTTTATAAGGAAAAAGACCATGGTATCGTTGCTCTACTAGCGGAATAGAATATCTTAGTTTTGAATAATTGTAATTATGCTTATCAATCATGACAATCATTCTAATCGCATACATATTTTGTTCTAACGTATGAAGTGATGAGAAAAATTCTTCTACATTGTTACAACAAAGAAATTCCGTAGTATTTAATACCATTTTCCAACCTGAAACTTCTCTTTCAATTTCCATCACCTCAATATCAGTATTAGTGGGATCGAAATCAAGGAATCTTGAATTTCGTACTTCCCAGTTGGGAGCAAATAATTTACAAATTTCAACAGAACGATCTGTAGAACCTCTATTAATTAATATGCCGTGATCAAATATTTTTGTATGATGCATAAGCCACCATGGTAATAAATACTCCTCGTTATAAAAGTGAGAGATAATTGTCCTAGTGATTTTAATCTCCTCCAGTTGCATAAATAATGATTTTATTTCAATATTATTATCATATGTTTGAAATTAAGGAAGGTTGAAAGGAATGTGTGATTCCATTTTTACATTTTGGTATCGGCATATCGAAAAAACAGTAATCTAACTATATGGATAGAGTTATAGAGTGTGAATATACTACATACTTAGATGGCATGTGAAATTTTGTATAAATTATGAATAATAAACCGTCACGTTTGACTGTACAGTTTATGTATTGTATGATGGTAGTAATATAAACAAGGGGGGAAGATCGTTGGGAAGGTGTATCGAATCGGACAGTTGGCTCTCATGGCTCACGTGTCGAAACGCACGATTGATTATTATACGAATCTAGGAATCTTAAAAGCGGAGCGATCTCAATCTAATTATCGCTATTACGATGAAACAGCATTTGAGACATTACAATTTATTGAGAAGTGCAAAGAAATGCATATGCCGCTTTGTGAGATTAAAGAGAAAATCGAGGAGAAGAAGAAGCTGCTCGGTATCAATGAACACGTTTCGAAACAAGTGAATGAAGTGACAGACCATATTCATCGATTAGAAGCAGAGTTAACGGAGTTAAAGCCGCTTTTAGATGGATTGACTGATTCACAACGTGAAAAAATATCGAAATCTTTATCTGGTCAAACGACAGCTTTAATACAGACACTTGTTCTATTATTATAGAAAAAAGTGAAATCCGACCTCTTTAATTTTTGTATCGGGCTATGTTTTCTAATGAACAAATAAGAAAACATTATAGTATACAGGAGGTGGACACCTTAGTTTTTTAAACTAAGGGGATTCATTGGAAATATTTAATTTAGTCATGGTTGCGATTTTAATCGCATTTACTGGATTTTTCGTAGCAGCAGAGTTTGCGATTGTAAAGGTACGTTCAAGTCGTATTGATCAGCTTGTTGCGGAAGGGAAACGCGGTGCTTTAGCAGCGAAAAAGGTAACAACAAATTTAGATGAATATTTATCTGCTTGTCAATTAGGTATTACAGTTACAGCTATGGGATTAGGTTGGTTAGGTGAACCGACAATTGAAAAGTTATTACACCCGTTATTTGAGAAATGGAACATAAATCCTTCTATCTCATCAGTATTAACATTTGGTCTTGCTTTTATGCTAATGACGTATTTACACGTTGTAGTAGGGGAATTAGCTCCGAAAACGATGGCAATTCAAAAGGCTGAACAAGTAACGTTGTTATTGGCAGGTCCGTTAATGATGTTTTATAAAGTCATGTATCCATTTATTTGGGTATTAAACGGTTCAGCTCGTGTTGTAACTGGCTTATTCGGTTTAAAACCAGCTTCAGAACATGAAGTAGCTCATACAGAGGAAGAATTACGCCTTATCCTTTCAGATAGCTATGAAAGTGGCGAAATTAATCAGGCTGAATACAAGTATGTAAATAACATTTTTGAATTTGATAATCGTATTGCAAAAGAGATTATGGTACCGCGAACAGAAATCATTGGTTTCTACCTGGAAGATTCAGTAGAAGAACACATGAAAGTAATCCAAAATGAACGATACACACGTTATCCGATTTTTGGAGAAGATAAAGATGATATTATCGGTATGGTCAATGTAAAAGATTTCTTTATTCGATATATGAACAACGATAAAGAAGATTTATCATCGATTCGCACGTATATGCGTCCGATTATTGAAGTGATGGAAACAACTCCAATTCACGATTTATTACTTCAAATGCAGAAGAAGCGAATTCCGATGGCTGTTTTATATGATGAGTACGGAGGAACAGCCGGAATTGTAACGCTTGAAGATATCTTGGAGGAAATCGTCGGCGAAATTCGTGACGAATATGATGAAGATGAAGCACCACCAATTCAGCATGTGAATGAGCACCATAAAATCGTTGATGGAAAAGTGCTTATCTCCGAAGTGAAAGATTTATTTGGATTACACATTGAAGAAGATGATGTGGATACAATCGGTGGCTGGATTATGATGCAAAATCATGAAATTGAAGAAGGACAACATGTTGAGGCGGAAGGGTATGCATTTAAAGTGTTAGAAAAAGACGCTTACCAAATTAAACGTGTTGAAATTCGTAAGATGGAGCAAGAACAAGAAGAAGAGAAAGCAGCAACTGTGTAAGTTGCTGCTTTTCTTCTAAAGTATAAAAAATGTGAAATTAGGAGCGGATATTTTGATTCAAGCAGCCTTACGTGTATATCGATTACAATTGTATGCGATCTTTAGTGGTTTACTACTTATGTGGACGATTACTCCGTTTGGAAAACAAGTAACAGGGTTTGGTATCGGATTAGCTGTAAGTGCATATTGCCTTTGGTTATTGGCTCGCAGAGTGGAGAAACTTGGGAAAAGTATCGTAATGAAAGAAAAGGCTCCTGGATTAGGAGTTCTAAACCGATTTGCAGCAGCCATTCTAGGAGCTATTATTATGTATGAAATTGAGCATGAAATGGAAATGTGGGCATTCGGTACAGGCATTTTAGGTGGTCACTTTTTAATGATTGCGAATTTAGCTTATGCAAATGTGCAGTTAGTGAAAGAAGAAGAGAAGCAAAGAGAACAGGCTTCGAAAAACATAGAGCTATGATGAAAGGGACCTAGTGGGGTTCCTTTTTTGAGTTTAAGCAAGCTAATGAAGGGAATCAAATTAACGACAAATATAATACGCTTCTTTTTTGCGTTTTTCAATAGTATGAAAAATAATGTAAAAAAATTTAAAAACCCATCGATTTCTAAAGGTTATGTATGTTATTATGACAAAAGACTTTTTGAAAGAGGTGGATACCAATGTTACAAGCGTTACTTATTTTTGTGCTTCAAATTATTTACGTTCCAATTTTGACAATCCGTACGATTTTGCTTGTAAAGAATCAAACAAGATCCGCTGCTGGTGTTGGATTGTTAGAAGGAGCTATTTACATTGTCAGTTTAGGTATTGTGTTTCAAGATTTATCAAATTGGATGAACATTATTGCCTATGTCATTGGCTTTAGTACGGGACTATTATTAGGCGGTTATATAGAGAATAAATTAGCAATTGGATATATTACGTATCAAGTTAGTTTGCTAGACCGTTGTAATGAATTAGTAGATGAACTACGTCACTCTGGATTTGGTGTTACAGTATTTGAAGGCGAAGGAATTAATTCAATACGTTATCGCTTAGATATCGTTGCAAAGCGTTCTAGAGAAAAAGAACTGTTAGAAATTATTAATGAAATTGCACCAAAAGCGTTTATGTCTTCTTATGAAATCCGTTCATTTAAAGGCGGATATTTAACGAAGGCGATGAAGAAAAGAGCATTAATGAAGAAGAAAGATGAACATGTATCGTAAAGAAAAGGGAGTTGTGCAGCTTTAAAAGCACGGCATAATCCCCATATAAAAAAGAGAGGAATCTATATTGAAAAAGATTCCTCTCTTTTTTCTGCGTTATTTTTTTCTACTTTTTCTCAGATTAACAAGTAACCATACAACTTGAATAATTAGTGGTAATATAAATGCAATTAATAAAACGATAAAGGCTATTAATTTCAGCTCAGGTGTTTGAGTAACACCAGTCCCATCAACCTCTCTTAGCCAAATGATAGCTGTCAATATCCCGAAAGTTATAATCCAAAATATGTTACCAATCCACCAATAAATCCATCTTCTTCTCATGCTAGCACCCCTTACATTTACCCTCTGTTAAAAGTGAATTTTCGTTCGTTACATTTATAATGAAATACCTATAAAATTAATTTTTTTTAACTGTATATCTAACTTGTTTAAACGTTACCATTTCTCCGTCTTTATCATCATCCTTATTCTGTAAAAGTTGAACTCGTGGCTTGTAGTCTGTCCTATGAGCATCCTCGATATCTGTAATATCAAGTTTGTAGGATTCACCATTCTTTATTTTTTGTTCGAATACTTTTTTATTGGCAACATAAATAAAAGTTACTTTATTTTCATCAATGCCTTCAGTCTTAAATTCTAATTCGTTATCTTTTGCTGTAATCGTCGGTGTTAATAATTCAATACTGCCATTTCCAGTTTCTAAAGAATTTTCTACTATAGTTGAACATCCAGATAATATGATTACGATGAATAGAAGAGCACTTAATTTCTTTCTCATAACATCCCCCAATTTCAAGTGATTTTTGATTTTGGCATTGCTAGACTGCTAGTGCGAAACGTAAATGTTTAGTTAGCACTCTTCTTGATTGTACCATAATATGTAAATTAAAACAGGCTGTATATCCAATTTAAGGGGGTTGAAAAGTTTACTTATTGTTTTAAATCAGTATTTTTCCAGTAGGTATATATTTTCTGTAGAAAGCAGTGTTGTTAAAATCATTACGAATTGGATATCCAACTATATGATGACATGTAGACAGGCGAAAGAACTTATTTTTATGGAAATTACAATTTTTTTCATATTAAAATAACGATATGGAATAGATGAATTCATTCACTTCGGAGGTAGTTATTTGAATATTAACGAGAAGGCAATTGAAATGTTTGAACAAAATGAATATGAGAAAGCAATGGAACTGTTTCACCAAGCAGTACAGGAATCTAGAGGTGTACAATCTCTCAATAATCTTGCTTGGATGTACTTTTATGAGGAAGAGAATGTTGATAAAGCTCTGGAATTAATAAAGGAAGTTATTAAGTTGAATCCTTCCTCATACTTTCCTTATAACATCTTAGGGGACATTTACTTGAAACAAGAAAAGTGGGCAGAAGCGAAAGAGAAGTTAGATGCTTTTAACAGGAAATCTGATGATTTTGTAGGAGAAATTCATGTAGCAGATTTATATGTTGAGTTGAATTGCTATAAAGAAGCAATTGAATGGTTCGAAAAGGGATACAAAGAATGCTGGAAAAGTCCCAATTGGATTAGTAGATTTGTGTATGCTCTATATAAAGCTAATAATTTCTCCCGTATGAATGAAGTTATACGGGAATCTATTGAAGCGAAAACAGAAGAAATAGAAGACGTTCAGAATGAAGAAGTAGAAGAAAACTGGACAGAAAAAGATAAGAAAGAGTTAATTGAGGAATATACAGAAGAGAATAATTGTTATAAAACAATGATAGAACGTATCAAATCTGGATACGTTCCAGGGTTAGAATTTGAAACTTATCATATAGGGGCTTGCTATTTGTTTGGTTGTAAAAGACATAATCATCTTGAATATGAAGAATAAAAAAATTCGACTGTCACATATGATGGTCGAATTTTTTATTATAGGCTGCTTGTCTAAAGGTACCATCTCAATTGTAATGTGTTAAAGGTGTTTCGTATTATTACATAGGTATATATCTTCTTTAGGGAATCCTTTTTTAATATTTAAAATATGTAGTGAAATAAAACCAATAAGTCCTATTCCACCGAAAATAAGCCATGGTGTATACATTCCGCCTAAGTTGGATGTAAAAGATGTACCGGTATAATTACCGATGATAAAACCAAATGCGAGTGATAGTTGATAAAATCCGAAGTAAGTAGCTGTATAGGATTCGTTACTGTAATTTGCAATAGCGATATCAGCGTTAGGTAATACGAGTGTTTCGCCAATTGTAAATAAAATTACACAAATAAATAGCCAATACGGGTGTGGAAATAAAGGAATGAGTAAAAAAGAAAAACTCATTAATAAAACACCGTATTTAATAATCGAAAGTGTATTGTATTTATGAAATAGTTTACGAAATAATACCATAAATATGACGCCTGTTATTGCATTTATCGTAATAACGAGTGTAGCAAGCTGATTGCTATTACTAATGTTTTTCATATGAAGTGGAAGTGCGACAGTAAGCTGAGTAAACATAATATAGAAGAAAATCATAATAAATGAAAACAAAAGGAAAGATTTGTTTTGTAAAATAGCCTGTAGCCCTAATGTAATAGACGTGTTTTCAGTAGTGACTTGGAAGTGATTTTTAAGTAAGTAAAAGATAAAAGCGAATAACAGCATAAGAGATCCTGTTAGAGAGAAAGCATAGATGGGATTGAGTAAGAGTAAAAAACCTCCTGCAATTGGTCCGATTATTGCACCGCAATTAAAGCTAAGGTTTAAATATGTAAATAAATTTTTTCTCAAATGAGCTGGCTGTGAGCCAAATATAGCGCGAGCGGCAGGTTCGTAAAATGCAGTTCCGAAGCCAATAAGTGCAGAAGAAATAGAAATTGTATAGAAATCAGAGCATATTCCTAAAGCGATAAATCCGATTCCTCTCAAAAATAATCCGGCTATCATCATAATGATATAGCCTATTTTGTCAGCAATTAACCCTGAGAATAATGGGATAATTCGTGATGTGATTGTCATAACCGTCAACACTGTTCCTACTTGGACAGCAGAAAAATGAAGAAAGGTTAATAGATAAATAGTTAAAAATGCGTATACTGCAAAATACCCAAAAGACATAAAGAATGAAGAAATAAGCATGAAGCGTATCGGTATTGAGAAACTTTTCATAGAACTCCTCCTAATATTGTAACCAGTAAAATTATTTAATGGTTAACTATTTTATATTATAATTATACATAAAGTCAGAAAAAAGTAAATTTTAAGAAGAAGGTGGATGGAATTGAATCAAAATGCACCAAATGAATTAGAATATATTCGGGAATTTTTAAATACATGGAAAATACCAAACGATACGAGAGAGCCAATTGATATGCTGCAAATAGAAGAGGATATAAAGCTCTTTATGAAAAAATATTTTCATGAAGAGGTTCCATTTCATACGATAGAGGAATTAAAAAGTTTTCGAGAAGATATTCGGGCGGCAATTGAAGGTGAAGGATCATTGCAAAAGTGGTTAGAGAAATATCCATTTCATGTATATGTAATGGAAGATATGAAAGGTATTACATATGAGCCTGTGCACGAAGAGAATATATATACAAAAGTATTAAGTATTGTTTTAATGGCGGTTCAAGAAAATTTGTGGGGGAGGTTAAAAGCATGTCCAGATTGCTGCTGGGTATTTTATGACAATTCACGAAATGGAAGTAAAAGATGGTGCGGTATGTACGCTGGAGAAGAAGGAGGAAGAGCGTGCGGTACGATTGCGAAAGTGAAAAATTACCGGGCGAAGAGAAAAGGGAGATCGGGTTATAATGTGTAATTTATATTAGGGGAAGAAAATTGGATGGGGGAATGTAGAGTATGAAAGATACAAAAATGTTAGCGTTAAATAAAAAGTGTTGGGATACAGTTGCATCTTATTTCTTTCAAGTGGATTGTTTACCGAAATATGGCCCGTATACAGCGTCTGAAGATGAGATTCGTTTGTTTGATTCAATTAGAGATAAAAAGGTTCTTGATATTGGATGTGGAAGTGGGCATTCGCTGCAATATATGGGAGAGCATGGTGCGGAAGAGTTATGGGGGCTTGATCTTTCAAGTGAACAAATTAAAACAGCGAATGAAACGTTAAAGTGTTGGAATCCAAAGTTAATATGCGGAGCAATGGAAGAAGAATCGGATATTCCAAAAGGATATTTTGATATTGTATATTCCATTTATGCATTAGGTTGGACTTCGAATTTACGAAAAACGTTGGAACTGATTTATTCATATGTAAAGCCAGGAGGAAGTTTTATCTTTAGTTGGGAGCATCCAATATATTCAAATTTACAGTATGGTACAGAAGAAATTGCTTTAAAGTCTTCTTACCATGAGGAAACACCTATTACGTTTGAAACATTTAAAGGGGAAAATGTACAAGCGACATTATATAAGAGAAAAATAAGTACATACATAAATGAGTTAAATAGAGCGGGATTTACAATTGAGAGAATAGAAGAGCCTGAACCATCTAGTTCATTTGATGAAGAACGAGCTGAGCCGTCTACGAAATATTATTCTTTATATAAAGCTAGAATGGTGCCAACTACTTTTATTATTAAGGCAAGAAAGTAAAGTGCTTTATAAAAAGAAGCCTATCATTTCAAATACACTTCTTGTGAATGTAACGAGCGCCAATTCAACATTAGTATTATAAAATGGCCCGTTAGGTGTAAGGCATGTGACCACTATAGCAGGTGCGATTACGGCAAGTTTAAATGTAGTGAGAATATTATAAGGAATATAAAAAACACAAGGAATGTCTGTATAGACACACCTTGTGTTTTTCTCCTTATCTTTTCGGTTGAAAAATATGCTGAAAGAAGTATTTGTGATGTAAGTTATCTACCACTTTATTTGCTTGATATGTGCGGTGTTGTTCGAGTCGAAGTCTTTGCTCCATCATTTTTATTGCGTGATCAGATAAACGTAACATTATACATGTCTCCTTTTCTATAAATATAGGTGTCTATTGGTATCGATCCCATATTTATAATTAAGGAGGTACACTGTGTAACATAGGCAAAAAGCACCTTCCTCTCCCATTACGCTTACGAGGTTAGCTGTCGGACTCGGGAAGTGAGAGTTTCCCTACTTAAATAAGATTCGCCCCAAGTAGCATGGCTACAAAAATGGTTCCCCCGCTCCAAAATTTGGACTCAGCAAAAGGATTTATAAAGTAAAGGATAACATAAATAAATTGATGAGTCAAACTATTTTATGTTTTCTGATTTTTTTGAGTGAGGTTAAAACCACTCCATCGGGTAATATAATATCATTTATTTTAATAAATCCATGTTTTTTATATAAAGACAGAGCAGGTGTATTTTCTTTCCCTGTTTGTACAATATATGTTTGTGAAGGGGAGAACATGTCAAATACATAAAGTAGTAGTTTTGTGGCGATTCCTTTATGAAAATGATCGGGGGATACTACTAAACGATGAATATCAACTTCCTCTTCATCCATTTTAAAAGAAATAAACCCAGCAAGTGTATCTTCATAAAAATAGCCGTAAAAAATTTCATCACATAATTGAATATCGGCTACAGTATCATAAAGACGAGGAATAGCCGTACTATTTATATATTTTGCTTCAATTTCATAAGCGGGTATTTGAATGTTTAAAATAGAAGTAGCGGTGTTGTGAGAAGTTGTTACTAATTTTTGAATCATAGGGTAAAACCTCCTTATAGGCTTTATTTTCATAGATTTGACAAGATTTTTCTTTATTGGATATAATAATTATAATAGTTACATAACAATTTAGTATGAAAAAGAAATACACTATAATAGAAATGGAGGACTAAAAATGGGATGGATTATCACATTAATAGTTGGTGCTATTATAGGTGCAATTGCAGGTTCTATAACGGGTAAAAATTTTCCGGGTGGTATGTTTGGAAATATTATCGCAGGTTTGTTAGGTGCTTCATTAGGTGGTAGATTATTTGGATCTTTTGGGCCATCATTTGGTGGGATTCATGTCGTGCCAGCATTATTAGGTGCAATCGTATTAATTCTTATTGTATCATTTGTAGTGAAAGCTGCAAGAAAATAAAGATATAGATCATGATGAAAAGCCCTGAATAAGGGCTTTTCATCATTCGAAGAGGTGGTTTCATTGGAGAAATTAAATATTAGAAAAAGAGATAAGTTGAAAAAGTTTTTTAGAGAACAAAATTATTTAGCGGTGTTACTCGGCTTTGCGTTATTGTTTATTAACATATTACTGCTAACGAAAATTTCTTTTGTTTTTACTCCGTTTATCGTCTTTTTAAAAACAATTTTCTTCCCCGTATTATTAGCCGGTGTGCTATTTTATATTTTGCATCCATTCGTTTCGCTTTTAGAAAAGAAAGGTGTTTCCAGAATCGTATCAATCGCTTCTATATATATAATAGTACTAGGATTATTTGTATTTTTAGTTGTAACAGTAATCCCGATTATTAAAGATCAAATTGATGCATTAATAGATAACTTACCGTATTTCGGTCATGAAATTGAACGAGCAGCACGTAGATTCGGGGAAAGTAATTTACTAGGCAAAATTCAAGAGAATTTAAATATTGATGTAGCGAGTATGGTAAAAGACTATACAGTTGATTTTACGAAGTCGCTATCATCAGTAACTGGAAATGTAACTGGATTTTTAAGTACTGTTACAGAGGTCGTTTTAACGTTTGTAATGGTTCCATTTATATTGTTCTATCTTTTAAAAGATGGTGAACAATTACCGAACCACTTTTTAAAGTTTATTTCAGAGCAAAGACAACCAGCAGCGATGAGAATACTAGATGATATGCATTATGCGATTAGCTCGTATATTAGAGGGCAAATTATCGTTAGCTTGTTTATCGGTATTATGCTATTAATCGGTTACCTTATTATTGGTATTAAATATGCGGTATTACTCGCTATTTTAGCAATGATTGTAAATATCGTTCCGTACGTAGGACCAATCATTGCAATTACACCAGCATTAATTATCGCATTTATTGACTCGCCATCAATGGTGTTAAAAGTAATTATTGTAATGATGGTCGTACAATTAGCAGAAGGTAAATTTATTTCTCCGCAAGTCATGGGGAAAAAGCTAGATATTCATCCAATTACAATCATATTTATCATTTTAACTGCCGGAAACTTATTTGGTATTATGGGGATTATTTTAGCAATTCCAGGATATGCGATATTAAAAGTGTTAGTAACGCATAGTTATAGATTTGTTAAGCTGAATACGTAAAAAAAGAGCTAAAACAGATAAAACTGTTTTAGCCCTTTTTTATTAATAATTGATTTGCGTATTGGCGTGCCCATTGATCAGCTTCTAATATAGCATCGAGTGAAGGATCTTTTACATTATGATGAGCTTCAACTGTATTGTAAATTGTTTTTTCGATATCGAAAAATGCAATTTCATTTTTAAGAAATAGTGCATTTGCAATTTCGTTCGCTGCATTTAATACAGCTGGAGTTGTACCGCCAATTTTGCCACATTCAAATGCGTATTGTAGACAGGGGAACTTCTCTAAATTTGGTTTTTCAAAATGCAAACTACCAATTTCTAATAAATTTAATTTTTCATAGGATGAAAGTAGTCGAGTAGGGTAGTGAAATGCATATTGAATCGGCATTCTCATATCAGGAGCACCGAGCTGTGCCATGACTGATCCATCAATAAACTCTACTAAAGAGTGAATGATACTTTCTTTATGAATCATAACATCAATTTTTTCATAAGGAATATCGAATAGCCACTTAGCTTCCATCACTTCAAACCCTTTATTCATTAACGTGGCAGAATCTATCGTTAGTTTTGCCCCCATTAACCAGTTTGGGTGTTTTAAAGCATCCTTCGCTTGTAATGTTTTCATTTCTTCACGTGTTTTATCACGGAATGCACCGCCAGAAGCTGTAACGATTAATTTGTCTATTTCTTTATTATTTTCTCCGTTTAAACATTGGAAAATAGCTGAATGTTCGCTATCGACTGGAATTAAACGACATCCGTTTTGTTTGGCCAGTTCAGTTACGATATGACCAGCTGCAACTAACGTTTCTTTATTAGCGATGGCAATATCTTTCTTCGCTTTTAATGCTTCAATTGTTGGGAGTAATCCTGAAACACCAACGACGGAACTTAATACAAGATTTGAATGAGGGTGAGTAGCTACCGCAATTAAGCCATCCGTTCCGTATGTAATTTTTGTGTTGGTTGAAATACGCGTACGAAGCGTGTCTGCTAATTCTTTTGTCGCAACGCTTACAATGCAAGGTTGAAACGTTTTGATTTGTTGCTCAAGAAGATCGATATTATAATTTGCGGTTAAACCGATGATTTTAAAATGTTCAGGATGAGCTGAAACGACATCTAATGCAGATGTGCCGATGGATCCTGTTGAACCTAAAATGGATATATATTTTACCATGAAAAAACCTCCAAAGTTGTTTCGAGTATTTCTGCAAACCTATATAATATTAGACAATTGAAGTGGAAATTCCTGCTATATAAAACAGAAAATTAGGGGTTAATTGGAAAGGGAATGTGATAAACTGTAAAAAATAATGAAAAAGCAATGAAAGAGAAGAGTACATATTCGAAACTTTTCAGAGAGCTGATGAGTGGTGGAAATCAGTAAGGGATGAATATGGAATGGGCTCCGGAGCTTCTAGCTGAAATGAGTAGGCAAAGACGGTTGCTTCACGTTATCGAAGTATGAAGTGAGCTAACAATAGCTAATTAAGGTGGTACCGCGGGAGTCTCTCGTCCTTTTTTAAGGATGAGGGGCTCTTTTTATTTTGAGAAAGGAGGAGTTAGGATGAGTGAGAAAATAATGTTAACAGGAATTAAGCCGACAGGTTATCCGCATTTAGGAAATTATATTGGTGCGATTAAACCTGCATTACAAATGTCAAAGAAGAATGAAGGAAAAGCATTGTATTTTATAGCAGATTATCACGCGTTAAATGCTGTGCATAATCCGAGCCAGTTTAGTAGCTATACGAAAGAGGTAGCTGCTACTTGGTTATCGCTTGGACTTGGAGAAGATGTTATATTTTACCGACAAACAGAAGTGCCGGAGATTCTAGAATTAGCTTGGATATTAGCTTGCCTAACTCCGAAAGGGCTTATGAACCGTGCTCATGCGTATAAAGCGAAGGTGGAGCAAAATAAAGAAGCGGGTTTAGAGGTCGATGCAGGAGTGAATATGGGATTATATACGTATCCGATCTTAATGGCAGCTGACATATTGCTATTTCAGGCTACGCATGTGCTAGTCGGAAAAGACCAAATTCAGCATATTGAAATCGCGCGTGATATTGCAACGTATTTTAATCATACTTTTGGCAGGACATTTACACTTCCGGAGTATGTCATACAAGAAGAGGGTGCAATATTACAAGGGCTTGATGGAAGAAAGATGAGTAAAAGTTATGGGAATGTGATCCCATTATTTGCAGAGCAAGAAAAACTACGAAAGTTAATATTTAAAATCAAAACAGATTCTTCACTTCCAAATGAACCGAAAGAATTAGAAACGTTATTTACGATTTATAAAGAATTTGCAAAAGAAGATGAAATGCAGTCATTACGTGAAAAATATGAGACTGGAATCGGATGGGGGGATGTGAAAAAAGAGTTGTTTCGCGTTGTAGACCGCGAATTGGCTGGGCCTCGTGAGAAATATGCTATGTATATGAATGAACCGAATTTATTATATGAAGCGTTGGAAAAAGGTGCTAAGCGGGCAAGAGAAATCGCGAAGGCAAATTTGGTGGGAATTAAAAAACGGATTGGATTTGAGAGGGGACGCTGAGCGTTCCCTTGTTTTTCTATATGAATTTTAATTATTTATTCGTTATATCCACCTGTAAAATGAGGAAATCGCATCTTCTTTCGAAATTTATTAATTGCACATTTTAAAAAGTATGCTACTATAGGGTTACTTATTAAACTTGTTTAATAAGTATAATTAAAATCACTTATTAAAGGTGTTTAATAAGTGCGGTTCATTCGATAACAAAGGAGATGATTCTATGAAAACAGAAAAAGAAAAGATGTTAGCGGGAGAAATGTATATTGCGGATGACGAAGAATTAGTGGCTGATAGGGTGGAGGCAAAACGTTTAACACGCCTTTATAACGAGGCGATGGAGACAGGAGATGAGAGACGTTTTACGTTATTAAATCAGCTTTTAGGTTCTTCAGCTGATGGGAAAGCCCAAATTAATCCTGATTTTCGTTGTGATTATGGCTACAATATCCATGTTGGAAAGAGCTTTTTTGCAAATTTCAATTGTGTGATTTTAGACGTTTGTGAAGTTCGAATCGGTGATCATTGTATGTTTGCACCTGGTGTTCACATTTATACTGCTACGCATCCTTTACATCCGGTAGAGCGGAATTCTGGTAAAGAATATGGGAAGCCTGTAAAGATTGGTAACAACGTTTGGGTTGGCGGGGGAGCTATTATTAACCCTGGTATTTCAATTGGAGACAACGCTGTAATTGCTTCAGGGGCAGTTGTGACAAAAGATGTACCTAATAATGTAGTAGTTGGTGGTAATCCAGCTAAAGTTATTAAAACGATAGACGTATAGAAATCATTTTTCATGGGTATATGAATAAACTGGTGTCGTATCGTATAGACAATGTGAAAGGTGTTTTATTATGAAGAAAGATAGTACGAACAATTGTACAAAGACATTACTTGCTTCTTGAAACGTTCTTTTTCTCTTATTTGTTTTGCCGGGTTTCTCGTTTGCTACATGGATTTCTAGAACGGCAGCGGCGCGAGATATTTTAGCAGTGTCAAATGCAGAAATGGGCTGGATTTTGTTCGGATTATCTGTCGGTTCAATAATTGGTTTACTGAGTGCAAGTCACTTTATTGATGGTAAGGGAGCTAGAGACGTTATTATAGGTAGTATGTTTTTTATGATCGTTGGATTATTCTGTTTAGGTATTACTATTTATTTTGCTTCTAGTATGGGGGCTTTTGGTAGCTTACTAGTATTTGGAGTAGGATATGGATTAGCAGAAGTTGCATTGAATGTAGAGGGTTCTTCTATTGAGCAGAAACTAGGAACAACTCTTCTTCCGAAATTCCATGGCTTTTTTAGTGTAGGAACTTTAGTAGGCGCTCTCAGTGGTTCTGCCGCCATCTCTCTTCATATCCCAATTTTGTATCAATTCCTTGCGATTTCGGTCGTGTTTGTATTACTTGTATGTATGTTGTATCGCTTTCTTCCGCATGGAACAGGAAAGAAGGAGAAATCACGGAACAAAAAGCGAGCGAAGCATAATCCTTTACGTATGGAAAAAAAGGTGCTTTTACTTGGTCTTTTTGTGCTTGGAATGGCATTTGCAGAAGGGAGTGCGAATGATTGGCTACCTATCGTGATGGTAGACGGACATCAGCAAAGTGTAGTGACAGGTTCTATTATGTACACTATTTTTGTATTGGCAATGACATTGGCTCGAATGTGCAGTAGTTATTTTCTTGATCGATTCGGTCGTGTCGCTGTCGTACGTGCTACTATTATGATGGCTAGTATAGGAATGACAATTGTCATATTTGGGAGTAACTCATATTTTCTAGCATTTGGTGTAGTACTATGGGGGATTGGTGCCGCACTAGGTTTCCCAATTGGTCTTTCTGCTGCTGGAGATGGCGGAGAAAATGCGACTTCTAATGTTGCGACAGTTTCTATAATCGGTTTTACAGCGTTTTTAGTCGGACCACCATTTTTAGGGATACTTGGAGAAGCATTCGGAATACGTAATGCTTTGCTAGCAGTTTTATTATTTGTTATCTTGTCTGGAATTGTATCGTCTGTTACGAGAGAGAATACATCGAGTTAAATACGGAATGCCGCTAGTAGAAATATATCATCTATATTGCTTTAGAAAATGATGTATGATATATTGTCAACGCAACTTATTAAAAGTGTTTAATAAGTATGTTGATTAAGGTGGTGAGCGATTTGAGTGAGCAATTTGTTACTCAAAAATCGATTAAAGAGACGATCCTTCGTGGCATTCGTACAGCTCTACTAGAGCGAGGTAGTGCAACGAAAGTTGAACTTAGTAATGCATTAGAAATTAGTTTTCCAACGATAAGTAAATTTATAGAAAATATGAAACAAGACGGTGAAGTCACTTTAGTCGGTTTAGATGATTCAAGTGGCGGAAGAAGAGCGAAACGATATGCGTATAATCCGGAGTATATGTTAGGTTTAGCAATATTTTTAGAAAAAAATGAGACAAACTATACAATTTTCAACTGTTTAGGAGAAGTAAAAGAACAAGGAAGTACTTCAAGTGTATTAATTGATACGGGCTTAACTTTATTATCTAAACACATTGAAAGTTTTATCGCTACATTTCCGAAAATAAGCTCTATATCAATTGGCGTGCCTGGTTCGGTTGATAATGGTCGTATTTTTTATATTCCTGGATACGAAAAGTTCCAAAATTTTAATTTGAAAAGTCATTTGGAGAATCTGTTTTCTATACCAGTAGTAATAGAAAACGATATGAATGCCGCGGTGCTTGGTTATTATAAAAACACTGGAAACTATGACAATTCCTCTCTTGTATATTTGTATTCAGGTCAAAATGGACCAGGTGCAGGTATTATGATAAATGGAGATGTAGTACGAGGAAGTACATTTTTCTCAGGAGAGATATCTTTCGTTCCGCAGTATGATAATAAAAATTTCTTACAAGCTTTGAGAAGTGAAGGTTCGAATAATCCAGAGGAATATAATATAGATGCTATTACTCGTTTAATAGCTACATGTATAGCTATTATTAACCCTCATGCCTTTATCTTCTGTGATGATGAAGTGAATCAATTTGTAATAGAGCAAATTGTAAAAAGTTGTCCGCAGTACATTCCGGCAGAACATATTCCGAAAATAACAGTGAGTAATTGGAAAGAAGATTATTTATATGGATTAAAAAGTCTTGGACTTGATCTTATGATTACTAGAACGAATAAAGAAAATTAAATGTGCTGGCAATGAAGCATTCAATTGTCAGTTGAATATCATAAAAGAAAAGGTGTCTATTATGAAAATTGAACATGTAGCAATTTGGGTGAATGATTTAGAAGGAATGCGTGATTTTTATAAACAGTACTTCGGTGGTGAAGAAAATCGCTTATATCATAATCCGAAAAAGCAGTTTGAATCGTATTTTATAACTTTTGAAGGTGGAGCGCGTCTAGAACTGATGAGACAAGTAGGGATAGATGATGCATTACAAACACAAACAGTAGGATATGCGCATATTGCTTTTTCTGTAGGTAGTAAGGAGAAGGTGAACGAATTAACTGATATGTTAAAAGAAGCGGGATACCCTGTGTTAAATGGTCCACGCACTACAGGTGATGGTTATTATGAAAGTGTAGTAAGTGACCCAGAAGGAAATCAGATTGAGATAACAATTTAACGTTTTATTTACTAAAAACGAATGGAAATATAAAACTTTGTTGTTCCCCAAAATGTTTACAAGAAACCTATTATTTCTGCAGAAAGGGGGACATAACATTGAGTGAGTCAATTTTGATTTTCTGTATATATCCATTGCTTATTTGTATTTTTTCAATAGCTGTGACATATAAAGTAGGTACATTTTACGTGATGCCAATGGTAACATTTCTTATTTTTCTTTTGCTAAATGTTACAGTGCACGATCCAGTATTTTTCTTTTGGGTTGGCATGTATACGATTCTTTCATTTATTGTTTCTTATATAACTATACTTTTTATAAAGGGATATAAAGTTGTAGAAAGAGAACGTTAATATTATTTTGGGGAAATAGGGAGTTACGGTGAACGATAAAAACCTCATTTCACGTTGTAATGACGAGAAATGAGGTTTTTATATTACTATATAAAATGAAAGGAAGGGCCGTTCTATTTCACGTATAAATTGGATTGCTGAAACTCCTGAATAATTCTTTCAATAACAGGAGGAAGGTTACTAGGTAACTCATCAAGTGGAAAGAAGCGTAGTTCTTTCGATTCCGTTTGGTCGCATACAAGCTCACCGTTGAATTCTCGGCAAATATAAACAACGAGTACACCGTGTACTTGATCGCCGTTTGGATAGATTTGAAAGAAATCTGGTCCTGAGTATGTACGGAATAGTTCTGGATTTTTGATATTAAGTCCAGTTTCTTCATATACTTCTCGTTTTAAAGCGTCTTCTAGCGTTTCGTTATATTCTAAGGCGCCGCCAATAATACCCCAGCGGTTAAAATCTGTACGGAGCTGCATTAATATTTGATTTTTCTCATTTAATATAATAGCGTGTGATCCTATTAAAATCAGTGGCTGGTTTCCTACTAAATTTCTCATATCTTCAATATAACCCATAGTTGTTCTCCTTATATCTAGTAATAATTAGGAAGTTCTTTTAACATTCTTTCTGTTTTCCGTGCTGTAAAGGCTAAGTTATGATCATCTTTCGTTCTGAAAAATAAAGTGCGTAAAAAGGTTTTAATGTTGGCACATAAAATACAATACTCATTTAACGAAAGGCGTTTTCTAATTTGAGGAAGCCTTTTTATTTTTTTATGAATAATAGAAATTAACTCGTCTTGCGGAAAGTCATGATACAACATCGCTAGTAATGGCGTAACAATTCGTTCATCTTCGTTATTATGAAAAAGGTCAGATGGAATGAAGATTTTATTTAATAAACAATGAATTAACTCTTCGTACCATTCAAAAGTTGTATACGTATTATGAACAATTTCCGTAAAGGCATCAGATACGTGAGCAAGACAATGAGCCCATCCTTTATTTTCAATATAGCCTCGAAAATCCGTTTCTAAGTTTGTATATGTAATGAGTTTATTTTTTATTTCCTCGATATCCTCCTCTGTAAAAAAGTAGTGCGAGTTAGCGAATTGGAGTATTAACGCAATTAACGAAACAGTGTAAGAACGTGTGAAAACCCCATCTGAATGCGGGGAGTAAATGTCACAATATAAATACTCATCACTTAAACAAGTATGTAAAAGCAATTTCAGCTGATCATCCATAAGAAATTCATGATGAATAAAATGTACAAAACATTTATATATAAGCTGGTAACGAACGTAACTATCAGTCGTTCCGATATACTGAAGCATATGGAGCGTTAGCTCATTCATATCTATATGTCGCAGTTGCGTATAGTCATTTTGTTGTATAAGCTCTAACTGTTGTTGCAGCTCTGTAATATCCAATGGAGAACCTCCTCCGCACTTTAAAGATGCGATGTTTTCTAGTATTCTATATATTCAAGGACAATCCTGCTCATGCAAGGAGAACAATTACAAATTCAAGTATGACATAGATGAGGGAAGTATATGACGACGATAGAACAGTTAGAAAAACATTTTAAAATAAGAAGAAATGATTCTTCAATCATGATAAAAGAAAATAATGCAGAAGTTTTTACAGAAGAGCAATTAAAGGAGATAATGCAATATTGCGTTGCTGAGGCTGAAAAAGAGGGAATTGAAAACGTACATTTTGAGATTTCTTCGAAAAGCCCAAATTATGATGTGTATAAGAAATGTTTCGAAACGTATTCTTTTGAATATGTTACGGAAAACATGATCGTATGTAAGGATATATATGAAGTAGAAGATGTAGAAAGTGAAATTGATTTTAAGTTGATTGAAGAAGTTGGTGAAGATGCTTTTTATTCACTTTGGAACGAGATGACAGAAGAGCAAGTCACTTATGATCAATTTGTAAATATGATGCTACAAGAAATTGGAGAGCAATGGAAAGAACATTGTTTAACTGCGAGTATTAATGAAGAGCCGATCGGAATTGTAATCCCACATATTGAAAAGGGGACGTTAGAAGAAGGAAAACTTATGTATTTCGCAGTCGCTCCAAATATGCGAAATAAAGGATACGAAGCAGCATTCTTTACAGGAGCAATGTTTGTATTAAAAGAAATAGGAGCATCTTATTATATCGGTGAGACAAATGTGCAAAATGAGTGGATGAAGGATATTTTTGAAAAGAACGGATGTCAGCTGCTTAGTTGTACTGAGCGGTATGTGAGGAAGTTTTAGGAGGATGAATGACGTACTCTCTCGAACTCATTTAGCGGGAGGGATATATATGTTAAAACAATCCATGCATTCATTCGTTTTACTGTATCCACATGTATTGTTAGAAGGTTGGAAAGTTGAAAAGGTTTCAGAACGTTATGAAGGTGAAAAGTGGGAAACTTTTTGGTTTCAAGTTGTTACTCCAACTGGAATGTTTCGGGTAAAAGAGTTTTTTCTCGATATAATGGAGCCAGTATTTCCAGATACCTGTATTTCTCAAGCAAAAGGGATTGTTTTCAATATAAAAAGCTTGTGTATTGGAAAGGTGTAAATTATAAAGGAAAAGAAAGTTACGTTACATCTACATGGAAAACACAAGTTGAAATTTCTGTTGATCATGGATATGTAAACCAAGGCGAAATGGAAAGGTTTCTATTCGGATTACAACCGGTACATACAGAGTTTGCGAAAACGATATTACATACACCATTTCACTTATTAAGCTTTCAAGCGAAGAGAGGTGAAATGGGCGAGATAGGAAGATGTCGTGAGTGGAATGATCCAGATAACATACTCTATGTAAAGTTATCAATTCATAAAAAGCTAAGTTGGAAACTTGAATCGGTCGGTTTCGGAAATGACGAAACGCAGTATATATACTGGGACGAAGTTAATAAACTATATGCACTTTGGGTTTGTAGACATAAAAACAAAGCGTATTATCCTGTTTCTTCATGGACGATGAACTATGGCCCAAAACAAATTATAAACGGGTTAGAGATTTATTCGCACCCAAATCGTGGAACAGTTGTATATGAAGATTTAGGTAATGAACAAATCGCATATGTATTTCGAGGGAATCCATGTACAACTTATGAACAAGTAAAAGAACTTTTTACCTGTTTGTAAGATAAAAAGAAAAATGAGAACGACAAATTAGATATTCCTATAATACAATAAAGAAAGATTCGATTATATGAGAAAGTGTTGGTGAAAGAATGGAGCAGCAAAGAAATTGGTTACAAGCAACTGTAGAAAGAAATGAAGATAATACGTTACAAATAAAATGGGGAAATAATATAGAAGAAGTTCGTATTTATTGGAGTACTTCACCAGATCATATTGAAGAAACTGGCGAATTACTTGCAACGGTAAATGGAGAATCATCATATACAATTGAAAACCCGAGCGAAAATGAGCGTCCATATTTTAGACTAGTAGGTAGTAATGGACAAGCAGTGACAGTAGCTGAGCGTAGATTGCCATTACAAGGCGCGTTTAACTTCCGTGACATGGGAGGATATGAAACGACAGAAGGCCGTAAAGTGAAATGGGGTAAATTATACCGTTCTGAAGAATTAGCAGGATTAACAGAGTGGGATATTGAGTATTTACAAAAGTCTGGCTTAAAGTTAATTTGCGATTACCGTACAGACTTTGAAGTGAAGCATAAGCCAAACCCTGAGATTACAGGAGCTCGTCAAGTGTGCTTACCAGTTATGCAAGACTTAGCAAAAGACTTGAACATAAATGAGTTTTTCCAAGTTGGTGACCTTTCTATGTTAGGGAAACCAGGTGAATACCTTGTGAAAATGAATCAAGATTTCGTAAGTGGTAATGAGGCATTCGTAAGCTTCTTAAACTTAGCGCAAAACCCGGAAAACTTACCGTTAGTAAACCACTGTACAGCTGGAAAAGACCGTACTGGATTTGGATCAGCATTATTATTACTTTTACTAGGTGTACCAGAGAAAACAGTAATGGAAGATTATTTACTAAGTAACGGTTTCCGTGAAAAGTTAAACGAGAAAATGATGGACTTTTTAGGTGCAAAACTACAAAACGATGAGAGTAGAGCGATATTAGGTGCGATGTTCGAAGCACGTGCTGAGTATTTACAAGCTGCGATTGATGAAATTAAGAAGCAATATGGTTCAGTTGAAGCGTATGCTGAAAAAGCACTTGGCTTTACGAAAGAGTCGTTAGAAGAAATGAAAGTTTTATTGTTAGAAGATAAATAAAGAAGAGGGAGGCTGATTGGATTAGCCTCCTTTTCTTATTGTTGTTATAATTTTGCTAATGAGAATGTTGTGCAACGAAGAGAGAATGGATGAAAAGAACTTACGAATCGGGGGATAAAATGATTCATACACGTGGAAAAGCAGAGGGGTTAAGAGAAAAGCTAGCAACAATACTAAGTCAAGATTATAAGGAATTAGCTGTTCAGGATTTAAAGGTGATTGGAACGGGAGTGCAAAATATTGTTTTTCGAGGAGATTCAGAAAAGGGGTCTTTGGCATTTCGAGTTCCGTGGGAAAGAGAAGTAGAAAATATAAATGAAGATTTATTTAATAGTCGAATTTCATTGGAAAAGGAAGCAGAGCTTTCTAAGTATTGTCATTCAAAAGGTATTTCGGTGCCAAAGATACACGGATTGCATTTTTCTGCCGAACTTGATTTTTTAATTTCGGATTGTGTGTATACGGATCATATGCCAATTTCTGCGCACAAAATAGGAGAGTTAGTGAGCAAGCTTCATAGCATGCCAATTGATGGTTTGCATTACGAGCAAAATATTAAAGAGCCGATTAGTAAGTATATAGCAGAAAGAATTGTGAAACGGATAGAAGGGTTTAATACAATTACGAACTGTGGAATTAAACTTCCAGATACAAAACCAATTGAACATATTCTTAGTACAGCAGATCATGTAAAATGCTTATTACATATGGACATTCGACCAGCCAATTTAATCGGGTATAATGGAGAAGTTAAAGCAATAGTTGATTGGGATAACGCTTTAATTGGTCATCCATTGCTGGAGTTAATGAGAATAGCTGAAACTAATGAGATTAGTTGGGATGAATTTAAAGATGGATATAAGAATGATAGTATCTTTAATGTTACCCCTCATATCGTTAGTTTATTTTATAGACTAGATACAGCTGTCATGCTAGCAAACTTATTTATAGCACATTTGAAAATAAAAGATAAAGGTGTATTCTATAAAGAGCGGGTTAAAGCTCTTCATCAAGAAATATATAAAAACTTATAAGCAATGAGAACGAAGCTTTTAAAATAGGAATTAAGGAGAACATCATGAAATACAAAGTTATATTATTCGACGTAGATGATACATTATTAGATTTTCCTGAGACGGAAAGAAACGCATTACATAACGCGTTTGTACAGTTTGGCATGCCTACAGGGTATGATGATTATCTTGCAAGTTATAAAGAGATTAGTAATGGATTATGGAGAGATTTAGAAAATAAAATGATTACACTAAGTGAATTAGCGGTAGATCGATTTAGACAATTATTTGCACTGCATAATATAGAAGTAGATGCGCAGCAATTTAGTGATGTATACCTTGAAAACTTAGGGAAAGAAGTACATCTTATAGAAGGTGCAGTACAATTATGTGAGAAACTACAAGATTGCAAGTTAGGTATTATTACGAATGGATATACGAGGGTGCAACAATCTAGAATTGGAAATTCGCCTTTATGTAATTTCTTTGAGCATATTATTATTTCAGAAGAGGTTGGTCATCAAAAACCAGCACGTGAGATTTTTGATTATGCATTTGAAAAGTTTGGGATTACGGATAAATCAAGCGTACTAATGGTTGGAGATTCCTTAACTTCTGATATGAAAGGCGGAGAAGATTACGGCATTGATACGTGTTGGTATAATCCGAGTTTGAAAGAAAATACGACAGATGTTAAGCCGACTTATGAAGTGGAGAACCTGCTTCGTATTATGGAGATTGTGGAAGAAGCACGAGAAAAGGTGACCGTATAGTAGTGTTGTCGAGATTTGTTGATAAGTCGATATTCTTTGTCGAATCGTCGATATATCGAAAAAATCGTTGATATAATTTAAGTTACGATAGATATATTGGAAAAATCGTTGATATATTTTAAATTGCTCCGGTCAATATAGGAAAGAGCTGTGTAACAACTAGAGGTGAATAAAGGATGTTAACATTTTTATTTGAGTTAGACAAAAGTCTCCCGAAGAAGGATAATCCACGGTATGATGCTTATTCAAAGGGCTTTATTGAAGGAGATGTAACGATTCGCGCGAGTGACAGAGTATTTTTACAGAAGTCATGTATGAAGGTCGCAGAACTCGGCATTTATTTAGGACAGTGGATGGAACAAGTGCAACACGGGCAGAACATACAGATGAATTATGAAACGGCTGACCGTGAAGAGGTAATTCTTAGTTTCTTCTATGAAGAGGACAATCAGTGGAGGGTTTCTTCCGGTTGGCAACAATTTGAACTTCAAGAGCGTATATCTACGACAACATTAGTAGAGAGTGTTCAACGCTATTTGTATGAGCTAAATAAGGAACTGCGCATGGTAGAATATCCTGTGACGTTTGACCAGTACTTAAGAGGAGAGCGAGTGATGCAGCTTTCTTACAAACGACTGTGTGATAGTAAAGCGGATACGACTTCAATAGAGGTTTACAATGGAAGCGAAGGAGTAGGCGTAGTACGGGGCTATTATAAAAATGCGTTGATGAAAGTGCTAGACTTCATTCCGAAAGTCGGTAGTAATATCATTTATGAAATAAAGGATAGTAAAGACAATATTCGTGTCATTGCAAAGGATGTAAGTAGGCAGCGTCAAAGAAGGATTTTAGTAACGTACATCGATAATAATGATGCAGAGCATGAAATACTTGTATGTGACGGAAAGTTATTAGATGCAAATTTCTTATTTACTTTTACATATAAGGGAGAAGAATATGTTGTTCACAAAACTACAATTGGGCTTGGAAAGTTATTACGAAACGGCTATGTAATTGCAGATTGGAATATTCGTCTTGAGGAAGATATGTATTACATTGAGATGAATGTATATGATGAGGGCTATATAGAAGATCAATACTTACTGTTAGGCGTATTTCATGCTGTTTTGTATGGGTGATAAATGAGAAGTACCGGTATTCTTCATGGAAAGAATGCCGGTATTTTTATATGATTTTTTGTCTTCAATTAATCCTTGAAAATAAAAACCTCACTAATTGTACTATGAAGTGCCTTCGCAATATCGTGAGCAAGTTGCAAGGAAGGGTTGTATTTTCCTTTTTCGAGATGGCTTATTGTTTCACGACGTACACCAACAGTTTTCGCTAAATCTTCTTGTGTCATATTCAATTTGGCGCGATATTCTTTTATTTTCGTTACGAACGCCATGGTGCATCTTCCATTTCGTCAACAGGTTTATCGTAAAAGAACATAGAGAAACCGAATGTAAGAATGAGTGTGCTGAAAATAAGAGCGATATCAATCTCTTGTAGTGTAGGGTTTGGAAATAACATTTCAATAAACATAATGATAGCGGTAGTTAGTAATGTAATGATAAAGGCATTGCGACACGATTTATTGACGATTTGTTCAAACAGTTCATCGTGTTGAACTGTTCTATACGTTGTGAAAAAGGAGAAAAAACAAAACATAGTAAACAATCCTTTTTCGTAAAAAAAGCCGAGGAAACCGAAGAAACCGAGAAATCCTAAATATTTTATCCAAGTTGTTTTCATGGTAGGTCCTCCTTACAATGTTAGAAATAATTCACGTTATGTTATAAATATATCACATGTGGAAATGTATAGTAATAATAGTTTTCCAATTCTTTTCATAATAATAGTAAAAAGAGGAAATATACTGCGAAATAAAGAGGATAATATTGTAAAATGGTTGTAAGGAGGGGGAGGAAGAGATGCTAACTTGGATCATGATCGTTGTATTACTTGTAGTGATTACTGTAGTGGCGACGGTGTTAATTGGACGGAATGGTGATGCGAATTATAGTAAGGCGACAAAAGGGAATATTAAACGGCTGACGATGATTTATATTATACTAGCTGTCGTTTTAATCGTTGGATTAGGCGTGTATATTTATTTTAAAGGTTAAAAAAACTGAAAAAATATAAAAATCTAAAAATAGAAGTATGCTATAATATCAATATAGTTATTTGGTAATTAAGGAAAGGATTGGATGGAATGATTGAAATTACGAATGTGTCAAAAAGTTATAATGGGTCTAGCTATGCAGTAAAAGATTTAAGTTTATCTGTGCCTAGCGGAGAAATTTTTGGATTTTTAGGACCGAATGGTGCTGGTAAATCAACGACAATTAAGATGATTACTGGTATTCATGGAGTGGACAAAGGGACGATTACGATTAACGGTAAAGATATTATGAAAAATCCGATGGAAGCGAAAAGGACGTTTGGTTATGTTCCAGATAGCCCAGATATGTTTTTGCGATTAAAGGGAATTGAATATTTAAACTTTATGGCAGATATGTATGAAGTGCCGAAAGAAGTACGCCAAGAACGAATCGAGTCTTTAGCGAAGAAATTTGATCTGTATAATGCCTTATCGGATCAAATTCAAAGTTACTCACACGGTATGAGACAAAAAATCGTTATTATTGGTGTGCTCGTGCATGAGCCAGATGTATGGATTTTAGATGAACCGTTAACGGGGCTTGATCCGAAATCTGCATATATTTTAAAAGAAATGATGAGAGAACATGCGGATAAAGGAAAGATTGTATTTTTCTCTACACATGTGTTAGAAGTAGCTGAAAAAATATGTGACCGCGTTGCTATTATTAATAAGGGGAATTTACAGTTTAAAGGGAATTTAAATGAAATGAGAGATCATTTTAAATCCAATGAATCACTTGAAAAAATGTTCTTGGAGATGACGGGTAATGAGTAAAATTTGGACGTTAACGAAAGTATTATTGAAATTAAATTATGCAGATTTTATAACAGATAAGAAGAAGCGATGGGCGTATGTATTTTCATTTGCAGCCATTTTATTTGTCGGCTTTTTAATATTTGGTTCGATGACGCACGGAATGTATGAAGGTATGAAACATTTGGGGCAAGATCCAGGAATGATTATCGCAATGGGACTTGCGATTGCGAGTATATGGGTATTTTTAATGAGTATAACGAACATTTTAACTGTATTTTACTATAGTAATGACATTGAAATGTTATTGCCGTTACCATTGAAACCAGCGCAGATTATTTCGGCAAAGTTTCTAACGGTATTAATTACACAATACGTAATGAGTTCATTTATTTTATTACCAATCTTTATTACGTACGGGTTAAAAAGTAGTGCATTTATTACATATTACATATACATGATTTTTATTTACTTACTCTTCCCGATTGTGCCGTTAGTATTAGCTTCATTACTGATGACAGTTATTATGAGGTATACAAATATAGCGAAAAATAAAGACCGAGGCAATATATTTATTGGAATCGTAAGTATACTATTTATTGTAGGAATTAATGTATTTTTACAGTGGAAAAATAAAAGTTCGTTTTCTGAAGATGCACTTACGAATTATCTTGCGAGCAACGAATCTTCTCTTTTAGTACAAATGACAAACTATTTTCCAACTACATATTTTGGAGCAGTGGCGTTAGTAGAAAATGCAAATTGGAAGGGACCTTTATACGTAATAATCTTTGCACTTATTTCATTTGTATTCTTTGTGTTGTTTTATTACATTGCAGAGCGTACATATTTAAAAGGGGTTATTGGACTTTCAACGAGTACAGCAAAAAAAGAGGTCATTTCAGCAGAAGGTTTACAAAAATCAACGGTACAAAGTTCACATTTAAAAGCGTATGTGAAAAAAGAATTTAAAACGTTATTCCGTACACCGCAATTTTTCTTAAATTGTATCGTACAAACTTTCGTTATGCCGATTATGTTATTCTTTGTTTTATTCGTGCAAGATGGGAATTTAAAGTGGATTACAGGGTATATTGATAACCCAAAATCAGCAGGATTGGCGATTGGTGTAGGACTTTGTGCATCGTTATTTTTAATGGGAAGTAACGTTATCGCAACAACATCATTTTCACGAGATGGAAGTTCATGGTTTGTGAATCGTTATTTACCTGTAAAAGCTTCGGACATCTTTTTTGCGAAAGCGATCACTGCTTGGTTAATTAATGTAATTATTTTAGCAGTATTCGTTATTACGATGGCAGTTGTAGCAGGGATTTCTCCTGTTTTCATGTTACTGTGGTTTTTACTAAGTGCGAACGGGTTATTGTTAATTAATTTAATCGGTACACGTTGGGATGCACAAACTGCAGATATACATTGGGATACAGAACAGAAATTATTTAAGAGCCGATATACAACATTGTGGAATTTTTTAGCTAATATCTTTATAGCTTTAGTTATTGTAGCGGGAGTAAGTCTATTATACTTCTTCCTTCAAGTAGGACTGTGGGTTATGTTTATCGTTTTATTTGTAATGTTTACGGTTGTAAATTATATCTTCATTAAAATTTTAAAATTAGGTGCAGAACGTATATTGTCAAATATTGAATAAAAAGATAGATCCTCTGTATTCGTGCAGGGGATTTATCCATAGATGGAGGAGAAAAGGTGAAGAAAATAGCAATTGTAACAGGGGCAACTCGTCTGAATGGAATTGGTGCAGCTGTATGCAAGGTGCTTGCTCAAAAAGGGATAGACATTTTTTTCACGTACTGGTCTCAGTATGATAAAGCGATGCCGTGGGGAATGCATGACAAAGAGCCCTTTTTGTTGAAAGAGGAGATTGAAAGTTTAGGTGTTCGATGTGAAATGGCAGAAATCAATTTATCGCAGTCGTATTCGCCAAATCGTTTATTTTATATGGTCTCAGAACGTTTAGGTGATCCATCTATTTTAATTAATAATGCAGCGTATTCTACACATACGAGAATTGAAGAATTAAATGTAGAACAGTTAGATAAACATTATACAGTGAATGTCCGCGCTACTATGTTATTAAGTTCATTATTTATAAAACATTATGAACTGAAAACGAGTGGCAGTATTATTAACCTTACTTCAGGGCAGTCATTAGGGCCAATGCCTGATGAACTAGCATACGCAGCAACGAAAGGAGCAATTGAAGCATTTACAAAATCAGTAGCACCAGTTGCGATGGAGAAGGGGATTACAGTGAATGCTGTTGATCCAGGGCCGACGAATACAGGATGGATTACAGAGGAGCTGAAGCATCATTTAGTATGGAAGTTCCCGCAAGGTAAAGTAGGAGAACCAGCGGATGCAGCGCGCGTAATCTCTTTTTTAGTAAGTGAAGAAGCAAAATGGATTACGGGGCAAGTCATTCATTCGAATGGTGGTTACTCATAAATATATTATGTTAACAATTGTTGAGAAACAAAAAAATAAAAGAAAATATTATTTTTTTTATAAATAAAATGTCAAGAAAGATAAAAATTTGATAGGGGAGTATATCGTCATATGAAGATAGTAATTCTTCATGTGACAATATACTCTTTTTCTTTTGCTACAGAGAAGAAAAATGAAGTAGAAGAAACTCGAATGTTTGAATTGTTTTATCAGTTTTTGTACGTATTATTATGAAGATTACTGTCGGAAAGATGGTGATTCATATGAAAAGGGATTTTTTAAGGGGAAATCGAATCGTAAAGGGGAGGATAAATAAAGTAAACATAGGGGGATTTATATGAAAATGAAAAAGGTCGCTATCGCATCGATAACAATTGGTACAATGCTTACTATGGCAGCTTGTAGTCCTTCAGCAGAGAAAGAGACAGAAAAGAAAGAGCAAGTAACAGCGCAAAATGAAGGAGAATCAAAAACGACAAGTGCAGATGAGACGTCAAAAACAACGAAAGATACTGAAAAAGATACAAATACTTCTTCAAATGAAAAAACAGATAAGGATGCAAAAAATACGAAAGAATCATCAGGAACAGAAAGTAACGGCAAAACGTCAACTCAAAATGAAAATGTGAAAACAAAAGAAAAAGAAACGACGGGAAAAACGAATGATCAAACGACTAGCGGAAAAACAACAGATCAAAGTACAAGTACAAACAATAACGGAAAGACAACGAAAGATCCGAAGAAAAACGTCGCTGTGAAAGCAAATGTAAAAGAAGTCGTTACATTAATTGAAAGCCTAGATAAGCAATTAGCTGCAAATCCTAAATTAGAAACAGTAAATAAACTTGGAAAACAAATTAATGAGAAGTGGGATGTAATTGAAAAAGATATAGAAGCATCACATCCAACTGAATACAAAACAATTGAACAAAGTTTGTATCCATTAATTATAAGAGCGGAGAAAGAAAAGATAGATATTAATAAAATGAAATCATTAACGACGAAAACGAAAAAAGATTTAAATCAGTTATTAACGAAACTTTCGTAGTTTCAAAGGCCTACTTGTGTGAGTAGGCTTTTTTATGTTGAGAGTGTAAGTAAAGTTTATGGGAATCCTAACGAAAAAGGAGGGTAATAAAAATGACAATCGATCGAGTTTGTACAATTGGGCCAGCAAGTAATAATAAAGAAACGTTAGCGCAGTTAATAAACAATGGTATGAAAATAGTGCGCTTGAATTTATCACATGGCACGCATGAAACTCATAAAGACATCATTCGTTTAGTCAAATCGTTAGACGATGCTATTAAAATTTTAGGCGATGTACAAGGTCCTAAAATAAGGTTAGGTGAAGTAAAAGGAGAACAAATTACACTTCAGGCGGGAGATTCTTTTATTTTACATACGCAACCAGTTACAGGAAGCAATAGAGAAGCAAATGTTGATTATGAAGGAATCGCGAATGATGTGAAAGTTGGAAGTAGAATTTTAATTAATGATGGTGAAGTTGAGTTAATCGTTGAAAAGATAAGTACGGAAAAAATAGAAACAAAGGTAAAAACAGGTGGTAATATCTCATCTCATAAAGGGGTGAATTTACCAGGGGCAATCGTTAGTTTGCCAGCTATTACAGAGAAAGATAAAAAAGACATTCAGTTTCTTCTAGAGGAGGATGTTGATTTTATCGCATGTTCTTTCGTAAGAAAACCTAGTCATATAAAAGAAATACGAGATTTTATACAACAGTACAAAGAAACTTCACCTAATGTAATTGCCAAAATAGAAACGATGGAAGCGATCGAGAATTTTCAAGGTATATGTAAAGAAGCAGACGGAATTATGATTGCAAGGGGTGATTTAGGAGTAGAGTTACCGTATCAATTTATTCCGCTCTTGCAGAAAATGATGATTCAGGAATGTAATCGAACGAATACATATGTTATTACAGCAACACAAATGCTGCAATCTATGGTAGATCATTCTATTCCAACAAGGGCTGAGGTAACTGATGTGTTTCAAGCTGTACTGGACGGAACGAACGCAGTTATGCTTTCTGCTGAAAGTGCATCAGGCGAGCATCCAATTGAAAGTGTAAGAACATTACGTCTCGTTTCTGAATTCGCTGAGCATGTGAAAAAAGACGGGCCTTTTGTGATGAAAGATGTACTGGAATTGTTGCATAAGTCTTTGGATGAGTGATAAATAAAAAGAGGGCGGATATGCATCCACCCTCGTGTTTTTCATTCATATTATTCTTGCTCTTGCTCGTCCAAAATTTTATCAAAAGCAGCAGATACTTTATCAAACTCTTCATCATTTTCAATGTATGAAAACTCATTATCTTCTTCTACTTTTAAAAAGAAAATATCAATGTCTTCCTCAGATTCTGTTTGAATGTCTTCTACGAAGGCAACTGCAATATATTCTGCGCCCTCGACATCCATCGCTCCGAGTACTTCTACTTCCTGATCCTCATTATTCTCATCACTGAGAGTAAACACTTCGCCAACTTCAATATCAGACATATCCATTCTCCTCCTGTTCGACTCTAAAAAATAGAGCGCTCAAACTGTATACATACTAACATATCTTTCCATGAAAAATCAATTTCATACATTAGAAAAACAACTGATTCTTCAATAGAATAAGTATTTAGCTAGAAGGAGTTTTATTTGTGAGTGCTATATTACTTAATCCATTCAACAATTGTATCCATAGTTTGTCTTGTTTTATCACGCTTTGGCTCTTCTTTACGGTAACCAAAGGCAACCATAACAGATACTTCAAGATTATCGTCTTTTATAATGCCTTCTTGACGAAGTAAAGAATCTATTTTCTCTTTATCAAATCCTTCTATTGGACAAGAATCAATGCCGATTTGAGCTGCACTCGTCATCATATTACCTAAAGCAATATAAGTTTGCTTAGATGCCCAATCAAATACAGCACGATCGGATTGTAATAAGTTAAAATCTGTTTCCTGGAATTTTTTGAAGAATTCATATCTAATTTTTTGAGTGTCTTCAGGTAATCCAATAATATCGTTCATCATATGTTTAATATACTCTGCATCATAATGCATATCTTTAATATTTCTTGAAAGAATAATGACAAAGTGACTAGCTGTTGCCAGTTGCCCACCAGCGCCCCATGAATACGGTTGTAGTTTTTCTCTTAATTCTTTATTTTGTACGACAATAAATTTCCAAGGTTCATAACCAAAAGAAGAAGGAGATAATCTGCCTGTTTCTAAAATGAAATGAAAATCCTCTTCTGAAATTTTGTGCATAGGATCGAACTCTTTACATGCATGTCTGAAATGGAAAGCCTCCATAATTTTCTCTTTTGTAATTTGTTTTGTATTTGTCATAAAAGTTCCTCTTTTCATTAATTTATTTTTGTAAGTAAATTATATTTTTAAAGTAACATAGATACAAGTACGCACATTTATGTGTTATAGTATCAAAAAAGATACTATTGGTAAGGGAAGGGACTTATGATGGATTGTTCAAACGAAAATAATATAAATTACCCATTTTTAAATAAATATTCTTGTCCAGTGGAAGCTATGGTTGAGGTTATTGGCGGAAAATGGAAAGGGGTTATTTTGTATCATTTATTAGATGGTACAAAGAGATTTAATGAATTAAAAAGATTAAAACCTAATATCACACAAAGAATGTTAACACTGCAGCTGAGAGAACTTGAAGCAGATGGCATTATACATCGTGAAGTATACCGTGAAGTGCCGCCAAAAGTAGAATATTCCTTAACGGAGCTTGGTGAATCACTACGTCCAATGATTCTATTAATGATGGAGTGGGCAACTCATAATATGGAGAAAGTTTTGGAGAGTAGAAATACGAAAAATAATAGTTAAGAGTTGTAGAAATAAAAGGTGTTTTCCATATGTGAAGACACCTTTTATTTTTTACTTTCTTAAATTTTGGTTGTAATTAAAATGCATGTGAATCTATTCTGGGGATGTGCTGTTGATTTTGCTATGAATTAAAAACTTCCTTTTTAGTAGTAGAAGCAGCATCTAATAAAAGGAAAACAGCTGCTATAATATGTAGAACGACGTCTATATAAGGAAAGAAGGCAACTAGAGTAACGATAATACCTATATAATGAGCGTATGTATTCATGCCTGCTTTGTTAGCTAATAAAATAGTAGTAATATGTAAAGCAATCAATAGTAGTAAAGGTATCACGTCTAGGTTAATAAAACTTGGAGATAAATAATAACAAGGAAGTAATAATAGGTGAGAGATCCCTGTAGTCCACTTTAGTGCTTGTATGTAAGTTTTCAAAGTAAATCCTCCTAAAATAATTAATATCTATATATTGCCAAAAATAATAGGTAATTGGATATTAAATACTTGTGATTTTTAGTAGAATATAATTGTTTTATGTTAACTAATGGTTTCGTTATCTATAAAATAGAAAAACCACCCAAGCGAGGGTGGTTCGTATTATAAATAACTATTTAAAGAAGAAAGGGGAACCTTCACCTCACTACCTTCCTTCATATTCCGCAGCATAACGGTTTCTGTACTAAGTTCTTCTTCCCCAATAATAAGCACATAAGGGATGTTTTCCTTATTGGCATAATTAAGGGCCCGTTTTAATTTGCGTCCTGCTAGTTCGAGTTCGACTTTTAAGGAAGTTGTAGAACGTAATTGCTGGGCAATTTGTAAACATTGTAATTCTGTCCCGAGTGGGATGATAAATACATCCGCTGTAGATGATATTGTTTCTTTCTGAGATAGCGCTGTATAAATAACGTCTAAACCGAATGAAATACCGACTGTTGGATAGCTCATATTATCACCACGGAATGCTCCGATAATATTATCGTATCGACCACCGCTACCGATGCTAGATGTAATCGAGCCATCTTTTAAAAAGATTTCATACACGGTACCTGTATACATTGTAAGTCCTCGTGCTAAAAATGGATTGAATATAGCATTTTCATTTATTCCAAGAGCGATTAAATATTGCTGTAATTGTTGTAGTTCGTTTACTCCATCGGCAACGAGTGGAGTATTGAAAGCGTCTTTAAAGTCATTAATTGAAAGCTTTAGACAAGATAAAACGGTATTACATATCGTATCAGCCATTTCTTCAGTAATTCCGCGCTCTAGTACATCTTTTCGTACACCATCAATCCCAATCTTTTCGATTTTGTCTAATGATAAAATGACGTCACTCGTTCGTTCAGTAGGGATGTTAATAGATTCGAGAATGCCGTTTAACAATTTTCGGTTATTATATTGGATCGTTACTTCTAAGTTTAACGTTCGGAACAGTTCAAACGCCATACTCATAAGTTCCGCTTCTGCCATGACAGATTCTACACCAACTATATCAACGTCGCATTGTATGAACTCACGAAATCTACCTTGTTTAATTGGCCCATCTCGAAATACTTTTCCAATTTCATACCGTTTAAAAGGGAGGCGGATGTTCGGGTTCATTGCCACGACTTTTGCGAATGGAATGGTTAAATCGTAGCGTAAGGCAAGGTCGCGCTTTCCTTGATCTTTAAGCGTATATATTTCTTTTAAAATTTCATCGCCACCGCCGTACTTGTAAGACATAAGCTCATACATATTTAACGTTGGTGTTTCTAACGGTTTACATCCGTATCGTTCGAACGTGTCTTCACAAGCTCTTTTAATTTTATTTCGCAACACTTGTTCCTCTGGTAAATAGTCTTTCGTTCCTTTTACATTTTTCATTTCCATTATAATCACTCCTTTTTTAAATTAAAAAAAGCTATGCGGGTATAAAAATACCCACATAGCTTTATGAACGCTTCGTGGGTCAACAGGAAAAGCCCTGTACCCATGAAGAAAAATTTTTCTTCGGATACACGGCGTTACGTATGATGATGAAGTTGGAAAGAAGTATTAACATTTCGCATGACAAATCTCTCCTTAACATAAGTTTTTCCAAATTATATCAGATGATTTTTGAATTATCAATATTTTTAGTTTTGAAATATACGTGAAGTTATGTAGGAGAAATGGAAAAGGGTGTATAATAAAACTTAATAATATGAAATAACCGTTTAAGGAGACCACTATGAAAAAGGATAAAACAAATGCGATGCGAATATTAGATAAAGAAAAAATTGAATATTCGATGATGACATATGATCCAGACGATGGAAAAATTGATGGTGTATCAGTAGCCGAGAAAATTGGACGAGAAGTGAGAGAAGTATATAAAACGTTAATCGCTCAAGGGAATAGTAAAAATTATCATGTGTTTATTATTCCGGTGGATGAGGAACTAAATTTAAAAGCTGCCGCAAAAGCAGTAAGTGAAAAAAAGATTGAAATGATTCCTGTTAAAGATATTACGAAAGTGTCAGGATATATTCGCGGTGGTTGTTCACCAGTCGGAATGAAAAAGTTATTTTCTACATGTATCGATGAAAGTGCCCAATTACTTGAAACGATGATTGTAAGTGGCGGGAAAATTGGTATACAAATTGAGCTGAAAGTGGATGACTTAGCGAAAGTAACGAGAGCGCAGTTTGGTGAGGTAACGAAATAATGATACATAGGGAAAGAAGTTTTAGTTTTATTAAGTTTAGATAAGAAGTTATAGGATAGTTAGTCCATTATGGGGCTGATTATCCTTTTTATTTACATACTGGATAAATTGAATCATTTGTTTGGCTTTGGGGGGACGACAAAGCCTCGGTGCGAGGACTTTAAATAAACAAGCAGAGTTACTCTTAAAGATAGACAAGTGACGGGAGAGTGTTTGATAGGGGTTCAAGAAATACCCAATCTTAGCTAGATGGGCATGGGGTGCTACCCTTGAAAGAGGATGTAGTGATTAATCATAGTTTATTGGGTTCTTCTTGGTTGATAGTAGTATAACATTATCATTAGTGATTCTAAATGCGATTATTCGTATATGCTACTTTGGTTGTGTTATGTTTATATCTATGTTTTCTCTGCTTATAGATGGTGCATAACTTGAAATTGTATAATGTCTTTCCATAAATATTCCCTCATTGAGTAGAAGGAACACCTATACTAGGAAATGAAAAAACAAAAAGGGATATTTTAACAATTTAATCGAATTTTATAGTAAAATAGATATCATGGTATAAATGTACGTTTTAGATATGAGCCCAATGAAATATAGGCTTATAGAATTGAGAAAGACCTAAAAACAAATAAGTTATATATTTTAAGACGGTAATACTTTAAGTGGTATATTTAGGGGATTAAGTAACTTAAATGATTTAAGATTCAAACTATATAAAAGTTAAAGTATACGACTAAGGAAAAGAAGGTTTAGTAGTGTGCTGCACATTCAAGAATTAATTCTTACGTAGGGAGTGCTTATATGAAAAGTTTGAAACATGTAATATTGCTAGTTTTATGTTTCTTATGTCTAAGTGGTTGTAATCAAGAAAATGAAGCTGAGGTACAAGAATATATAAAAGAAAAACACGGTATTGATGTTGTTGTAACAGATTGGAGCCTGATAAATGAAAGTAATGGTGGTAATACCTACCATACTGTACAAGAAAAAAATAACAAATATCTAAAATTCCGAGTAAAGGTACAAGGTCTCCTCTATTCGTATCTAGTAGGTGATGAATACCAATATGGGAAAAAAACATTTGAGGAATATAAGAAATTCACACCAACTCTAGAAGAAATAAAAAAATTAGGCTACGTGGAATCTGAAACGGAAAATCCTCTTCAATATATTTTAGATAATAAAAATCCAGATGAGGGAAAACCAACTAATGAATTATTATTAACTTTGCAAATGAGTAACGAGATTGACTTTAGTCAATTGGATTCAGTAGAATTAGATCGTTTATATGCTCTATTTCAACTCATTCAGGAGAATAATAAAAAGATAACAGAACTAGAGATTAAGGATCAAAATGGTAAATCTTTAGGTGGTCCTTTTAAAAATGTGCAAGAAAAGATAACAAAAGAAGAACTGTTACGAACAATGAAATCTACGATGTCAGATGCCAAAAACAAATACTAGGAAAATCGGATTAGAGCGCACATCAATTAACATTTTTTATTATTTATTACAACTAAGATAAAGAAGCCAATAATAAATACTATAAGGGGGATTCCTTGAATAAAGAGAAATCCTTTCCAAAAATCAAATTCAGTACTGTCAGGAGAATCTGTTGCCATCCCACCTATAAAAAAAGAGAGAGGTAGCAAGCAAATATTTAACCACAAACAACCTTTCAGAAACAATAGAAATCTTTTCACAAATAGAAACCTCCTCAATTTTCCTATAAGGGTATAGTGCCCCTATTAGAAGTATTTTTATTGTAACTCTTTCACTTTAAAAGTTAATAAAATTCATTTTTCTTATGCAACTAGCTAGGATTTGGAGAATTGTATATTCTATACATTTCTCCAAGTCTTTTAAAAAGTCCAACACCCCTTTTTATAAAATCAAAATAGGGGTTTTTTACATAGAAAAACATTTGCTGGTTTTCTAAAAGCGTTACACTACATTTAATATGGGTGGAACCACATGTATTTTTAGTCAATTCCAATTAAGTAATTCAACCTAAAGTTCTATTTTATATTTTTTTTGCCGCATAATCACCATAAAAGTAAGTATCCTCTAACTCACCGTATTTAGGAGTAGCAATTATAGTGTATTTACCATCTTCATCGACTTCAAACAAAGCTACATTATTATATTCCGATCCCCCATTTGAATCATCTACTAACATATCTAAGTTGTATATCCCTTTTGTTAATACTCCACTTTTTTGAAAGTCCTCAATTAGGTCTTGGGCCTTTGGAATAGGATGTTTATTTTTAGACATGTCGAATTTAAATAGAAAATTTACTACACCTAAATACCTGACATTATAATTTTCACGTCGGGGGTCACTTGGTATTAATGTAGGTAAAAGTTTAGTAGTATCTATCTTTTGGGTCTTTTTAAAATCATCAAGTAGCTCTTGAGAATAAATTATATTAAACTCAAGGTTGTCGTAAGGAAATATATAAACAGGACCATTTTCTACCGAAATAAATTTATTAGGATATTTCACTAATCCATATTTTTTTTATGATCTGTTCAATTACTTGAACTACTTCTGGATGTTGCTCAATATATGCACCCTTGAATTGTTCATGATAGATATCATCACTATCATCTTCTGAAATTTTTAAAGTATCTCTTTCAATCATTAGGAATGGATAAGCACGATATGGCTTTTTAATTTCTACATAAGTTTGATGGCCAATCCCTCCAAACCAATTATTATCTGTCTGAATAACAGAAAACTCCCCTTGCATTTCATAGTTCGTTTTTAAATACTCTTTTATGGGTTGATTTAGTTTATCTTTAGAGAAATAACAGCCACTAAGAATTAGGAATGATGTACTTACTAAGATAACTTGAATCAATCTTTTAATACTATTCATTTTTCTCCCTACATTTCTAAAATTTTATTAATATTACAACATTTTCCATTGAACTAAACTGCTACGTTGACTTGAATACATTTCTTCACAGTATTAAAGAAACAATTAATAAAATCACTCTGCAATCTGGACCAATTGCTGAATAACATGAACGGTATTTTATAGCAACTCTATTATTTCTGTACAAAAGGAGATTTTATGAGAGGGATATCGTCAGGTTTTTAGAAAATTCCCAGGTTAAGAGTATGCAAATTTTTATGTGGATTTTCAGCTAATTCAGTAACAAACGAGAATTTTAAAACTGAGATAGGATAGGAGTGTATAAAAAATACATGGATCCATGTAAAAAAAGAAGGTTCCTTTGTGAGAATATGGTTTCCTCTTTCCATTGATACCGATAATGAGACGTTTTGATAACCTCACATGAATACCCTATTCATGTGAGGTTATCAAAATTGTCTTTGCTGATGGTACAATTAAAATCATGGAGGGATATTATGTTGATTTTTTATGTAATACCATTGTTTCTTATATCCGGTATTTCAATATTTTTATTTTTCTTATCTGTTTCACCAAAAATTAAGGCTAAAAATTTATCATTGATAATAATCTGTTTAGCGATAAATGTACTTACAATTCCAATTTCTTGTTTGGAAGGTTCGTTTGTTTCTTATAAACATGAGGCGTCAACAGAATTTACATATAATAATCCACTTTATTTTTGGAAAGGATTTTTCTTTATTCAAATAATACCGTCTTTCGTGCTATTTGTGGCTTTGATATGGTGGTTTATCCGTAAGGGTAAAGAAAAAATCGAAACATAGAATTTTAAAATAACTTCCGCTTTCGAAAACTATATAAATAAGCTGTTTACTGGATTCCCATAGAAAACTGTGGTGAGATGAAATGTTTGATTTGAAGCACTTCAAACTCTTAGCTAGATGGCTATGTATCGGTATCCCACAATAAAAAGGCAGGAACATATCACAAATATGTTCCTGCCTTTAATTTTAGAGAAATGTTTCCTAACAGTTGATTTTGTTAACGAAAGTCGACTTTAAATCCATATTTTGTATAGAATATAGTACATATAATAAAAGTAAGAGGTGATACAGTGAGAGAGATTCATATTCATAAAATAATTGCGGATAAGAGAAAAGAAAAGGGAATTACGCAGGAAGAGTTAGCAGCGTATATCGGTATTACGAAGGCGTCTGTTTCCAAATGGGAGACAGGGCAGAGTTATCCGGATATTACATTTTTACCACTGTTAGCATCGTACTTTAATATAAGTATAGATGAACTAATCTGTTATACACCACAAATGGAACAGGGAGATATTAGGGATTTATATCATAGACTAGCGGAAGCTTTTAGTGAAGAACCATTTGATGAAGTAATGATGGAGTGCAGGGGAATAATTAAAAAATATTATTCTTGTTTTCCATTATTACTTCAAATGGGACTACTTTTTATTAACCACCATATGTTAACAAAGGATACGGATAAAAGAATTAAAATTTTAGAAGAGGCAATGTCTCTTTTTAGCAGGGTGCAGGAAGAAAGTGATGATGTTTCTCTTGTGAAAGAGGCGGTATCGTTTCAAGCAACTTGCTATCTTATACTCAATAGACCAAATGAGGTGCTTCAATTACTTGGCGAAACGATACGACCTAACTTTCCAGAAGAGGATTTAATCGCACAAGCGTATCAAATGCTTGGAAATGCTGAGAAGGCGAATGAAATGATGCAAATTAGTATGTACCAACATTTAATACACCTCGTTGCGACAATACCGAATTATGTAGTAGTAAATGCTTCAAACGCTGAAAAGGTAGAGATAATCTTAAATAGAGCTTTCATGTTAATAGATATATATGAAATAGAAACATTACACCCCAATATGACCTTGAAAGTATACTATGCTGCTGCACAAGTATATTGCATGCAAGGAAATTTTGAAAGAGCATTAGAAATGTTGCAGAAATACGCAACAGTTTGTGCAGCTAGTTTCACAGTAAATAGCCTGCATTTACATGGCGATTCCTATTTTGATGCGATTAATGAATGGTTTGCAGAATTTCCACTCGGTGCTAAAACAGTTAGAAATGAAGAGATTATAAAGCGAAGCATGTTACAAAGTATTGTTGAGAATCCAGTTTTCGCTCCGATGAAAGATGTAAGAGAGTACAAAAATATAATAGCAAGTTTAAAATTTAAATTGGATATAAAAGAATAGAGGGGTGACAAAATAATGACCTTTGACGAATATGAAGTAGCGATAAATAGTGAATTTACTTTGCGCGGTACGATTACTAAACCGAAAGCTGACGGGAAGTATGCTGCGGTTGTCATTATTGCTGGATCTGGAGAAATTGATCGTGATGGAATGATTGTACCGTTAAAGCTTGAATCGAATATTTATAAAGATTTAGCGCATGTAATGTCGAGGCATGGAGTAGTAACCCTCCATTTTGATAAGCGCGGGGTAGGAAAGAGTGAAGGGGAATTTCAGAAGACTGGAATGTGGGATTTAGTTAATGACATAGAGGCTATGATTACGTATGTAAAAGAACAGCCATTTGTTGATCCGGAAAATATCATTTTAGTTGGTCATAGTGAAGGGGGTATGTTGGCAACTGTAGTAAACGCAAGAACGCCAGTTGATGGACTCATACTTCTTACAGGAGCTGCGGAATCATTAGAAGAGGCTACGAAAAGACAAAGAGAGATTATTTATAAAGAGTTAAAAGAGCAAAAAGGAATAAAAGGAAAGTTAATGCGTCTTCTCAATATTGAGAAACGAGGAGAAAAGCAGGCACAAAAAGCAACAGAGAAAATGATAAACTCAAAAAAAGATATTGTTAAAATTGGTTTTAAACCGATGAACGCAAAATGGTATAGAGAGCATTTTCAGCATGATATTTATAAAGATTTACAACAAGTAACATGTCCAGTACTAGCAATTGCTGGTGATAAAGATTTTCAGGCGAATCCTGAAAAAGCGAAGCGAATTGGTGATTATGTGCAAGGTGATTCTGAAGTACATGTAATAAAAAATATGGATCATACCTTAAAATATTTTGAAGGTGATTTTAAAGCGTTGGAATTTAAAAAGATTTATGCGGAAGGTGCACATAAGCCGCTTCATCTAGAGTTAGAAGGAATAATTGTAAATTGGATGGATACGCGTTTTATCTCGCAATATGCAGGAAGTAAGACTCTCTAAGCAAAATATGATGAATAAGAGGAATGTAGTAGGGAGAGCGATTGATCGTTGTGGGTTAATAATAGGCGTGGAAATGTATTAACATGAATAACATATACAACCGAAATTACGCAACATATGACTTTTTTTGATGGTATAATAAGGAAAAAGGAGTTCTGAATAATGTCTTTAGGAACCAGTATTTATTATGCCATTACTGCATTGATTATCGGTGTATTGATTGGCGGGATTATACGCATAATTCGGCATACTAGTAATCGTAAAAAGCAAGATCCAGTTGAGCAAAAGTTAGATAGGATTATTCAATTGTTAGAAGAACAAAATAAAGATTGACCCTCTCTTCAAACGGGAGGGGCTTGTTGTTTTTATTGGCAGAGGCGGGAAATATAGGATACTTAATTCACTTTACTTCAATCCAACTAAAGTTTTACTTTCTCTATAATGCAGGTTTTATATAATATGAAAGTCAACGGCTATAACTACTTATAATATAATCGTTTCTTTTTTTCGCATAGAAAGGAATTGAGATTATGGAAAAATCAATAAAAAGTGAATTGATTGGAATGTTTATCTTTAATGAAACTTTTCATACATATGAACAAAACGAAGGAAAAGTACATTGGGGATTGGATATTGGAAAAGAGCTTGTACATGTACATGAAATGATGAAAAGAGCAGAAAAGCTTTATGTATGTTTAGAGGAATTTGATAAAAAAGCTAAGGTCGCTATAGCGGAAGAATTAATAGAATATAAAAATGATTTTTGGCCTGAATATGATGAGAATGATGAACATTTAGATTGGGATGCTGTAGATGCAGGAGAATATGATATGACGAAAGAAACATTTGAGCAATCTATTACTCTTATGGACATTGTAATTAGAGAAAATGATATATATTGCGAATATAATGGTGGAGATGTATTTGGTGGACATAGAATCCATGCTTCTTTTGACAATGAGTACAATTTATTAGATGCAGAGATTTAGTTTTGAGAGATGAAAATGAAAAGGATTGATTACTATAATCAATCCTTTTTGTCATTATTATAAAATAACGATGAAATACTAGGTAGAGAGTTGCATAGTTTTAACGTATTATCCGAAAGAAATCTCCTTCCTGGGGCGTGTGAAAGGCGATAGTCTAGAGGTAGGTGGGAGATGAATTTCGGTTTGGTGTAGCCAAACATTGGGTTTTCCTATTTATTTCGCCCTTGATATAATCATTCTTATAAGAGGTAAAGTTTGGTATAACAATGAAAGTAGATAATAATTGTGTAATGTTCAGGTTGTGTGATCACAGTCATAGCTTATGGGAAATGAAGCGGAAAATGAGGTGAACGGATATGATAAAGCCATAATAAGGCGTACAAATTCCGTTTGTATCCAACAGAAGAACAAGCACATCTCATACGTAAAACGTTCGGATGTGTACGCTTTGTTTATAATAAAATGCTGGCTGAACGAAAAGAAGTAGAAACAGTTGTTGGGTTAGACTTCGCAATGGCTGAATTGTACGCGACTAGCGAAGATGAGAAATCCAATGTTGTAGGTGGATTTAGTTGAGTATTCAGAATATAATTTTTTGACGGTATTTTTCACTTCGAAATGGACGAAAAAAATAATTTGTCTTTTAAAAACGAACATTAAAAATATTTTTAATTAAAACGTTCACTTTTAGATTGCGTACACACTAAAAGTTTGATATATTACCAATATAATAATTTTACACATCACCACTCGTATATACTCGGTAATATGGTCCGAGCGTTTCTACCTAGTTCCCAATGAAAGAACTGGACTACGGGTTAAAGTATTCGGCCGTGCTATGTAATGTACGCTACCGATTTATAATTTTGCATGTGCTTAATTAACTTTGACTACCGTAGTTCTAGAAAGTAGAGATTCTTCTACAATTTCTAGAACTTTTTTGTTTGGACCAAAAGCATCGAGTATAGAAAACAACAAGAGAAAGAGGAGATTATTTATGAAGAAGAATACGTTGAAAAAATGTGCTGCCCTAGTAACTACTGTTGCATTGTCATTCTCAATACTTGCGGGGTGTAATGCGGGTCCAAAACAAGTAGTAGAGGCAAAAAGTAATCAACAACCTATCTTAATTCAAGGGCCAATGCCGATAGAGGCTGAGAAGTTTGCAAAAAGGTTAAAAAATGTGAAAGAAGAAAAGTCTGGAACTTTCGTATTTTATAAAGGCACTGTCGACAATTATCCTGTAATCGTAGCGAAAACAGGTAAAGGAATGGAAAATACAGCAGCTGCTACAGCAGTGGCTATTGAAAAATATAAGCCTAAGGCGATTATTAACCAAGGAACATCAGGTGGACACGATGCAAATTTAAACGTATTTGATATTGTTTTAGGAAAACAAGTAGCAAACATAGGTTCATTAAAAACAACAGATATGGATGAGAATCAAGGGATTGAACCGACAAAATGGATTTCAATGGATTTAATGGCTTCTGAAGGAAGTGCAGGAGAAGATCCAAATGCTGAGAAAATCCGATACTACGAGGGAGATAAGGATTTACTTGCAGCAGCTAATGCGGTAAAAGATAAATATACAAAAGGTAAAGTGGTTGAAGGGACTATAGGTTCAGCAGATCTTTGGAATAATGAAGTTGATAGAATTAAATGGTTCCATACAAAATACGGTACATCTGTTGAAGAAATGGAAGGTGCTGCCGCAGCGCAAATCGCAAAAGCTTATGACGTACCATTTTTAGGGATTCGAGTGTTATCTAACAATAAAACAAACGGCGGAAAATACAATCCAAATACAGCGGCGGCAAATCAAGAATATGTATATGAAGTAGTTAAAAAGTATATAGATTTGATACCAAATAAATAGTAGTAGTTCTGTCTCAATATAAAAATGTTATCATTACTGCGCAATGTGTTGTGAACTAAGAATTGACACAGTTTCTTTAATTAAAATAGATTGGTGCCTTACATGGTATCCAATCTATTTTTGTACGTATTCTACAGAGGAAGAAGGGTTTTACACCAAAAAATAAAGACAAGTATAGAAAAAGGAAAAGTCGAACTATCATCTTAATTTTTATTCAAAATGTTTTTTGAACGATTTATCAAATATGCATAATTGTATAAAAAAATTGAAATTTATCATTTCCCGACAGAAAACTTCCACCTCAAGGAATGGGTAGGACATGGTCCAATGAGTAGGTGGGAGCTGAATGACGGTTAGGAAAAAACCTAAAGGTTCTTTTGGGTGAAGAATCAGTATGAGGTACCGGTATCGTAATCAGTTCGTTCCTATAGAAAGAAAATGTTATAGCTCCGAGGCATTTTTACATCTACGAAATGGTTTCATTGTAAAAGTTCTTTCATTTGTATATTTTTTTTGAAAGGGACAGAGGACTTTCGACAAAAAAGAAGAAATAATACGTGATTAGTATTTTTTGCTATATCATGATATCGTTCTCGTACATATCGTGAAAAAGATTGTGAACAAATAAAAAAAGGAAGTGAGGTGAAAAGCGGTGCTTATCCATAAAGCGTATCAGTTTCGGATCTATCCTAGTTTAGAACAAAAAATAGCTATTACGAAAACAATTGGTTGTTCACGATTTGTATTTAACTACTTTTTGGAAAAGTGGAATGATAGATATAAAGAAACAGGAAAAGGGTTATCCTATGGTACTTGTTCTTCGCAATTACCTACTCTCAAAAAAGAATTTGTATGGCTAAAAGAAGTGGACAGTATCGCTCTTCAATCTTCTCTTCACAACCTCGCTGACTCGTATGCAAGATTCTTCAAAAAACAAAACAAAGCACCTCGGTTTAAATCGAAGAACAATAAAGTCCAATCCTATACAACGAAACATACAAATGGAAACATTGCGATTATAGATAATAAATTGAAGTTACCGAAACTTGGTCTTGTCAAATTTGTCAAAAGTTGTGAGGTAGAAGGACGAATTTTGAGTGCTACTGTCAGAAGGAATCCAAGTGGAAAATATTTTGTCTCGATTCTTGCTGAAGCAGAAGTACAAGAATTGCCGAAGACCGATTCCGCTGTTGGTATAGATGTTGGTGTGAAAAACTTTGCTATTCTTTCAACGGGTGAGGTATTCGGTAATCCAAAATGGTCTCGGGTATTAGAAAAGAAACTCGCTCATGCCCAGCGTATTCTATCTAGACGTACAAAAGGCGGAGCGAACTGGCATAAACAGCGAATTAAAGTCGCTCGTATTCATGAACGAATCAAAAATGCAAGAACGGATTACTTGCAAAAACTCTCTACAAGGATCATCAAAAACCACGATGTGATTGGGATAGAAGATTTGCAAGTATCGAATATGTTACAGAATCACAAACTAGCGAAAGTGATTCAAGAAGTATCATGGTCACAATTCAAAGCGATGTTGTTGTATAAGGCATGCTGGTATGGGAAACAAGTGATTGTGGTGTCGAAAACATTCGCTAGTTCCCAAACTTGTTCGCATTGCGACTACAAAAATAAAGATGTGAAAAGCCTGAACCTGCGTGAATGGAAGTGTCCTTCTTGTGGTATGTATCATGATAGAGATGTGAATGCAGCGGAAAATTTGAGAAAAGAGGCCATAAGGCTCCTAACCGTAGGGATTACGGGGATTGCCTACTCATAAAACTGAGGGATACCTTGGTGTTCGTAGGAATCCCTCACTTCAAACAGCTCGTTAGAGTGTTAAGTGGGGGTAGTTCAAAAGTTAACATTAAACTACTTTTTAATTGAAAAGAATATTTTAATAATCTTTACTAGAGAAGGATATTCCTTGAGAAGTAGATAAACAAAAAGTGTGGAAATAATACAGACTCAATAGAGTTTTGTATTAAATAAAAAGAAAAGGATGGGTATGGCTTTCTAAAAGTTTTTGGGGGTTAGAAAGCATTTTTTAGTTAATAGCTTTAAATTATATTTTAAAGGGGAAATGGGTATATGAAATTTCGAAATACAAAGCTTGCTATGGTTACACTATCTTCATTTTTTATTTTAAGTACTGCATCTCTATCATTCACAAATATCATACACGGTGAAGTAGCTTCTGCATCACCACAAGAGATTACTGTAAAAAGCTATGATGATACATATTATAATAATGCAATAGGAAAAACGGGTTTAGAGTTAAAGAAGGAACTTCATAATATTATTGATGATCATACAAAGTTATCATACAGTGCGGTTTGGGAAGCACTAAGAGATACTGATGAAGATCCAAATAATAAAAACAATGTGATACTCTTATATACTGGGCGTTCGCAAGGGAAACTTACGAATGGTTCAGGAGTTGATAATTGGAACCGAGAGCATGTTTGGGCAAAATCTCACGGTGATTTTGGAACGACTGCAGGAGCTGGAACAGATTTGCATCATTTAAGAGCGACGGATGTATCTGTAAATAGTTCACGTGGAAATCTGGATTTTGATAATGGTGGTGTGAATCATTCGGAAGCGACAGAATGTAAATATGATAGTGATTCTTGGGAACCTCGTGATAGTGTAAAAGGAGATATCGCTAGAATGCTATTTTACATGGCTGTTCGTTATGAAGGAGACAACGGCGAAATAGACTTAGAATTAAATGAAAAGGTGAATAACAATAAAGATCCATACATGGGCAAACTATCCGTTTTACTAAAATGGAATGAACAAGACCCTATAGATGATTTAGAGCGAAAGCGTAATGAAGTGATTTTTACGAAATATCAACATAATCGTAATCCTTTTATTGATCATCCGGAATGGGTAAATAAAATTTGGAAGTAACATACTTAAAGGTATTTTACTTTGAGAGAAGGGATTGATCACTATGATCAATCCCTGTTTATATCTATACTAGAATAAGTGATTTTTATAGGATTGGAGAATAGAATCGATATTTTATTAAGTAAAGTATAATATGAGTCTTTTAATACGGTCCCCACTCAATATTCACGCCAATAATAAGAAAAATAAGTCCAATGATAAACCAAATGAATGCAAGTGGAGCCATGAAGCGAATCCATTTTCCGTAAGAAATGCCGCTCGCTGCGAGAACGCTCATTAAAACACCGGAAGTTGGGTTGAGGCAGTTCACTACACCTTCGCCGAGCATAACAGCTTGTACTGTAACTTGGCGTGTAATGTGCATGAAATCAGCTAATGGAGCTAATATCGGAATGAAAATAACGGATTCACCTGTCCCTGATGAAATGAGAAAATGTAATGCGGCACTACTTACATACATACCGATAACGCCAAATACAGGGCTTTGTCCTTCGAGAGACTGTGCGAGTTGGTTAACGATTGTATCAAGCAATTTGCCTTGTTCTAAAATGACTGAAATACAACGAGCCATTCCGACGATCAAAGCACCGTATATGAGATTTTGGCAGCCTGCTAGAAAAGTAGAAGCGATATCGTTTGCTTTCATGCCGCCTATTATTCCCGCTGTAATTGCTATGAAAATAAAAGTAGCGGTCATTTCGGCGTCTGTCCAATGTAGACGAAAAGCGCCAATTAAAAATACAATTAATGATAAAGCTGAAACGAGTAAAATTAATTTATGACGTATTGTCCAAGGAACTTCTGTTTTCTCTATTTCTTTCTCACTTGAAAGAGCATTACTTGGAAACCAGTTATCTCCGAGAATGCTTCCTTTATTCGATTTTTTTAAGCGTTTTACATACCAATTAATATATAAAATAGTGGCAATTAAAAAAGAGATATAGATTGCGGTACGTAAACCAATCCCTGAAAACATCGGGAGTTCTGCGATTTTTTGTGAAATGCCTAAAGGTGAGGGAGATAATATAGTAGCATTAAAACCAGCATAAGTGCCTAAATAAATAATTGCTACGCCGACGATAGCGTCCCATTTTAATGTACGTGCAACAATGATGCCGATGGGGATAAAGCCAATAACTGAGTTAACGATAATACCAGTCGTTCCGAGAATAGAAAAGAGTGCGGCGACAATGCAAATGAAAAGTAATTGCTGATTACGAAATTTGTTAATTACATGATAGATTAAACCGTCAAGAGCGCCTGTTTTTTCAAGAATCGCAATAGCTCCACCTGTAAATAAAATTAAAAAGATGATAGGAGCAGCAAGTGTCATTCCTTTTTCAATAGCGGTAAAAAAAGAAACAAATCCTACCGGCGATTGTGGAACAGAATGATAACTTCCTGGTATTGTCGTTGTAACAGTACCGTTTGTAACTCTTTTAAATTCTCCAGCAGGAACGAAGTATGTAGCAATGGCACAAAGTAAGGCAATAAAAAATAGTAGTACGTACGCGTCAGGCATTTTAAACTTTCGTTTACTCGGCTGCTTTTTTACCTTGGTATGTAATTGCATAAAAACCCTCCTTTTTCACTTAGTTAATTTTTAATATTCTGAAATTTATCCGTGAAATAGATTATAATAAAGGTGGCTTTTTAAGGCAATAGTTTTTCTGTCCTTTTTCTGCACATACAAATTATTGCAACGTTAGACAGGGAAACGAAAATAATCAAAGAATATGTTATATAGAAAGAATAGGGAAAAGAGGGGAAAAAGATGTGGAAAACTACGGATCTATGTGATGAGTTTGAAAAGGAATTACAAATATGTCGCCAGTCTTTTCGGTCTTTTGGGAAGAAAGAACAATTCCACGGGAAAATTGCAACGGTAAAAGTGAAGGATGATAATGTATTAGTGAAGGAAGGATTGCAAACATTACTAGAAGGAACGGTATTAGTTGTTGATGGCGGAGCATCTACGAATTGTGCGTTACTTGGTGATAATTTGGCAGCTATTGCGGAGGAAAGAAAGCTAGCAGGGATTATTGTAAATGGATATGTTCGTGATTCTAGTGAACTAAAGAATATTGATATTGGTATTTTAGCGTTAGGGACGATGCCAAATAGAAGTGTAAAAGAGGGAAAAGGAGAGCGTGATATTTCATTGCAATTTGGACAAGTAGAATGGAAGCCGAATGAATATGTGTATGCGGATGAAGATGGAGTCATTATTAGTGAGAAGAGTTTGCATCGTTAAAGGATAGTAAACTACTATTCTTAGAAAATAAATCCGATAAAGCATGGACAAAATTCTTTGTCAATAGTAAAATAATACAGAAATTTATAATTAACAGAATGTATAGGTTTATCGTTTTACGATAACTTGAATGGAAGTCAGTTTTGCCTAAAAAAGTGAATGTTATCACAATGATACGTTCATAAACAAAATTATTTTTCCTATACAAATATAGCCGCGAATGATGCGGGTAGGAGGTGTTGCACAGTTTGTTCGACACTTACAAAAAAAGAGTGTCAATTGCACGCCCTTGAAGGGCCTTTTTTTGTGTAAATAGTAGTAAGGGAGGAAATTTTGGGATGGCAATGTTGAAAAAATGGCTGCTTACGTCGTTAATGGCAGTTACACTCGTATTTGTTTCTTTTGCGAATACAGTACATATTACGTTTGCTGAAGGCAATACAGCAAAACTTGCAATTATTGGTGAATCACAAAAGGGCATTATGTTATGTCCGAAAGAAGAGCAAATTACAGATGGGGAAACAGCTTTAAGTTTGCTGCAAAAAGTCATGGGGGACAAAGTAACAGCAGAGACGATGTCTTTTGGAACGTATGTCAAAGGCATTGACGGCTTAATGGCTGGGGACACAAGCGGCTGGTTGTATGATGTAAATGATAAATCTGCAGAAGTTGGAGCAGATAGTTATAAATTAAATGCTGGAGATGTTGTTGTCTTTCGTTTTGTTGCAGACTGGAGCAATATGAGCCAGGAAACATTACAGCAAACATTAGATAAATTTGGTACTTGTAAAACTGTAGAAGAACCAAAGACAGATGATCCAAAACAAGAAAAACCAGAAGAACCAAAAACGGATGATCCAAAACAAGAAAAACCAGAAGAACCAAAGACAGATGATCCAAAACAAGAAAAACCAGAAGAACCAAAAACAAATGATGAAAAAGTAGAACAACCAAAGCAAGAGAACATTCAAGTTCCAGCGGCGCAAGTAAATGACGCGATCTCTAAGACATCTGAAAAGATGTTACAAGATGGAATTGAAAGTGATTGGGTAGCTTTAGGCCTTTCTCGTTCTGGAAAGAATGTTCCAATTGAGGCGAAATTAAATTATGTTAAGTCAGTAACTGAAAAAGTAGAAAAGCGCATTAACCGTTTTTCAGCGACAGATTTAGCTAGAACGATTATTATGATGAATGCAATGCAAGCAGACCCTACAAAGGTTGGCGAACATAATTTAGTTCAAAAATTGTACCAATCAGATAAAGTGAATTCTGTTACAGGTTATACATTTGCATTACTTGCATTTGATACGAAGAAATATGAAGTTCCAGTGAATTCAAAATGGAATCGAGTTGCTTTAGTTGATGCGCTTTTAAACGCGCAACATACAGATGGCGGCTGGACTTACGATAGTGCAAGTAGTAAAGACAGTGCTAGTAGCGTTGATGTAACAGGTATGGTTTTATCAGCATTAGCTCCTTATCAAGAACGAGAAGATGTGAAACCAGCTGTGCAAAAGGCTGTTGCCTATTTATATAACGAACAGCTAGAAAACGGTGGTTTTTCTGCTGATGGACAAGAAAATTCTAATAGTGTTGCGCAAGCAATTATTGGACTATCACTTGTGAAAGATGTAGATCAAAACCGTCTACATAAGGCAGTGCAAAATCTACTGTCATATCAACTTCCAAATGGTGAATTCAAATGGTTACCAAGTGATCAAAACGGTAGCGGAATGGCTACAGAGCAAGCGTTATTAGCACTACTTCAGTTTAAAGATCTTGAAAAATCGATTTATGACTGGTCAAATGTATCTGTTCCTGAAATCGATAAGAAACCAAATGTGGATTCAGAAAATGTTGTAGTAGAAAAAGAAGTTACTGAGCAACCAGAAGAACAAAAACAAGTACAACAAGAAACGAAAGATGATAATTTAAAAGTTGTTGTTGATAACGAACCGGTTAAAAGCAAAAAGTCAGGAAACGGTAGTACGTTACCAAAAACAGGAGCATCCTCTCATAGTGCAGCTACAGAAGTAGGTATGGGTGTATTATGTATTGCTTCTGCATATGTATTATGGAGACGTAAAGCAGCTTAACAAAAATTAGGAGCAATCATTTGCTCCTAATTTTTAATATGAAAGGTGAGAGACAACATGAGTAAGATGAAATGGATCATTTCTTTAATGCTTTCACTTGGGCTACTTGCTGGATGTGAAGAGGCAGCTGTAAAGCCTGAGAAGAAAGTAGAACCAAAGCAAGAAGAGGTAGCAAAACAAGAAGAGAAAAAAGATGAAGCGAAACCGGAAGAAAAGCCGGAGGAAAAACAAGCTGAACAAGAGCAAAATAAGCAAGACGAGCAGAAAGAGAAGCAAGAACAAAAAGTAGAAGAGAAGCCGAAAGAAGAAAAGCCGCAGGCACAACCGGAAGTAAAGAAAGAAGAGAAACCTCAGGAACAGCCTGCCGCTGCTAAGCAACCAGAACAGCAAAAAGCACAAGAAGAGAAACAACAGCAACAACCGAAAACACCAGAAGTAAAAGAAGAAGCGAAGGTTGTGAATCAGCCGAAAGAAACACCGAAGCAGGAGCAGAAGGTTGATCCGAATAAAGAGCAACAAGCAACTGTACCAACGCCACCAACACCGGTACCAGATCCAGTACCGCCAGTGCCAGTGCCAGATCCAGTAATACCAAAACCAAAACAAGTCACTATCTCAGTAAAAGGTGATAAAGGGTACTTATTAGGTGCGAAAAAAATGGATGTACAAGAAGGCGATACTGTTTATAAAGTATTGCAGCGTACAGGTTTAGATGTGGATGCAATGGGCTCTAAAGGTGATATTTATGTAAAAGGGATTAATGATTTATATGAAAAAGATGTTACTGCTACTAGTGGATGGAAATATCGTGTGAATGGTGCTTTTCCAAATCATAGTGCTGGTGTAGTAACAGTTAAGCCAGGCGATACAATTGAGTGGGTGTTTGTATTAAAATAAGAAAGGCATTCGGTAAAGGACTATGACAATAAGTTTTTCTTCTTTACATCCTTTTGTGAATTTTTTCTATTATATCGGGGTGATGATACTATGTATGATGTGTCTTCATCCTCTTTTTTTAATTGGGGCAATACTATTAATCGTCATAATCAATATAATGCAAGGGAATAGTGAAAAGATAAGAAAGATGTTACCGAGCACAATCGTTTTCTTTTTTATGGTCATTTTATTTAATTCATTATTAACGCATAGAGGTCGAACTACGTTATTTTGGTTAGGGGATAGCCGTATTAAGCTTGAGGCGATTATGTTTGGAGTAGTAATGGGATTATTACTAGTTGCGATTATGTTTACGTTTGCTTCGTATAATGATATTATTTCAAGTCATAAATTTTTATATTTGTTTTCTAGAATTTCACCGAAAGTAGCGTTGTTAACGATGATTACAGTGAGGTTTGTTCCTTTGTTTATGAGGCGATTACAGAAAATAACACTCGTCCAAAAAACGAAAGGCGTACAAGTAGATGCGGGTTCAATTGTTGAAAGAGTGAAAAATGGTATGCAGTTGCTGCAAGTATTATTAATTTGTTCATTAGAAGATGCGCTGCAAACAGCAGATTCTATGCAAGCGCGTGGGTTTGGTGTAACGAAGCGTACGACGTATATTCGGTATAGAATGGAAAGACGAGATTGGTACACGCTCATTTATTTAAGTATTCTATTTATCATTGCTATTATATGTAGTACGTATGGCGGAGGAAAGTTAATCATTTATCCGAAAGTCGAATCTATTCTATTTCAGCAATACGATGGAATGATGTTTGGAGTATTTACGATGTTTATTAGTCTACCAATTATAATGGAAGGAAAGGAATGGATATGGTGGCGCATGCAGAAATAAACAATTTATCATTTGTATATACTGATGAAAACGAATATGCGTTACAGCATATTTCTCTTTCTATTCAAAAAGGAGAGTTTATTGCACTTGCTGGAGGGTCAGGCTCTGGAAAGACGACTTTATTGAAACATTTTAAAAAGGAATTACTTCCAATCGGTACACGTTCAGGAGAAATTTTTTATGATGACGTTTTATTAGGGGAAGTACCTGATTTATTATCTGCACAAGAAATTGGTATGGTATTTCAAAATCCAGAAAATCAGCTCGTAATGGATACGGTCATTCAAGAATTAGCATTTTCTTTAGAAAATATCGGGTTACCATCACAGATTATTCAAAAACGAATAGCAGAGCTTATTAGCTTCTTAGGATTTCAAGATTTATTGCACCAATCTGTTCATACGTTATCTGGCGGGCAAAAGCAGCTCGTCAATTTAGCTGCGGTATTAGTTATGCAGCCAAAACTATTATTATTAGATGAACCGACGGCGCAGTTAGATCCCATTGCTGCGAAAGAGTTTTTAGGATTGTTAAAACGTATTAATGAAGAACTTGGAATTACGATCGTTTTAAGTGAACATCGTTTAGATGAGGTGATACCACTTGCAACACGCGTTATTTGTATGAATAATGGTCAAATCGTGTATGATGGCAGCCCTAAAACGGTTATAGCGAACATGTGGGAAGTTGAAAAGTTCCGTCCATTTATTCCGCAAATTCCAAGATTGTTTTTAGAATGGAATGTAGAAGATATTCCGTTTACAGTGCGAGAAGCGCAAATGAAACTGAATAACTTTTCAGAGATATCATATGTGAATGAGCCAGTAGCAAAAAGTGAAAAACACGAAGTTATTTTAAGTGCAGAGCATATTTCGTTTCAATATGAAAAAAATAGTCCACTTATTTTACAAGACTTAACCGTATCGATTGAAAAAGGAAAATGGGTAGCTCTCGTTGGAAAAAACGGTACCGGGAAGTCCACGCTTTTGACGATTTTAGCGGGATTGCAAAAAGCGAGAAGAGGGAAAGTAAAGTGGAATGGGAAAGTGATACATAAAATTGATTCGAAAGAACGATTTAAAAGGATCGGGTATGTATCACAGCATCCGTATTATCATTTTACATTTGATACAGTGTGGGAAGAAGTGTATGAACGTGCACGTGAGTTATACGGAGAACAAGGAAAAGAAATAGCAGAAGATATGTTGAAGAAGTTTTGGTTGTATTCGCTTAAAGAACGCCATCCGCATGATTGTAGCGGGGGAGAGCAACAACTACTTGCGTTATGTACAACGTTATTATCAAAGCCGACTTTATTGTTACTTGATGAACCGACAAAGGGATTAGATCCGTGGAAAAAAGAAAGAGTAGGAGAGCTATTTAGAAAGCTGCAAAAAGAAGGTACAACAATTGTAATGGCAACGCATGATATTGAGTTTGCAGCGAAATACGTTGATCAATGCATGATGTTATTTGACGGAGCAGTTATTATGAATGATGCACCGAAAGAATTTTTTAGTGGAAACTTCTTTTATACAACATCTATTAATCGATTCATTCGAAAAGAATTGCCATATGCATTAACGTGGGAGGATGTGTACGAAGCGTGTCTAAACGATATGTTGCATTCATAATATGTATTTTTGCAGTAATAATAGGCACATTACTCTTTACTACACTTATCATGGACGGTTATTACATGTTAAGTAGTTTGTTTTTATTAGTTGTTATTATGTTACCTTTCTATATCCGCTTTGAAAGAAAGGCTTTTGTTTCACGTGAAATTGTGCTCGTTGCTGTGTTAGCGGCAATTGCAGCAGTTAGCCGTGTACCATTTTCTATTTTACCAAGTGTACAACCGACTTCATTTGTCATTATCGTTTCTGCAATTGTGTTTGGGAGTGAAACTGGTTTTATGATCGGTGCAACAGCGGCTATCGTATCTAACATCTTTTTAGGACAAGGTCCGTGGACGCCGTGGCAAATGTTTTCTTGGGGCATGATTGGTTTTATAGCTGGATTATTACGTAATACATTTTTAATGAAAAAGCTATGGGGAAGACTTCTATACGGATTATTTGTTGGGTTTTTATTTGGCTGGATTATGAACTTATGGGGGCTTCTCGGTTTCATACGTGAGGCAACGTGGGAAGCAGTCGTTTCGTATTATATCGCAAGTTTTTATTTCGATTTGAGTCATGCAATTTCAAATGTTGTTTTCTTACTATTATTTAGTACGTCTTGGATTACGATTCTTACAAGATTTAAAAAGAAATATGGCATATTAGATAAGCATAACACGGCATAGAAAAGCATACTCATATAAGGTAGGGTCGCGACTTACATATTCGTTTGCCTCTTTCATGCTTCTTACATATTGTAAGGAGCATTTTTTATTGTCAAAAAATAGATTCAATATATACCCGTTATTATATAAATTTATTTGTATAATAGTAGGTGAGAACTATTTTCATAAGGGAGGTGTATAGTTAATGAAGTTAGTTATTCCGAAGCAACACGGTGCATGGGCCATGCTCGTTATACCATTTCTATTAAGTGTCATACTTGGGAAACCTACTATGTATCATATTCCATTGTTTTTAGCTTGGTTCTTTATCTATTTAGCTACGTATCCATTTCTTACGTACATAAAGCAAAAACGAAAAAAAGAGTACTTACATGCTGCAATTGTATATTTTATCATCGCGTTCGTATTTGGAATGATTTCTCTATTATATGAACGGCGCATTCTTTTATTCGTAGTATTCATGATTCCATTATTTATTGTAAATATGTATTACGCTCGTCAAAAAAATGAAAGAGCATTACTAAATGATATTAGTGCGATTATTGTTTTCTGTATTGGTGGTTTAGTTAGTTATTATTTTTCAATGAAACTTATAGATAAAACAGCATTATTTATTGCGCTTATTTCATTTTTATATTTTTTAGGAAGTACATTTTATGTAAAAACGATGATTCGCGAGAAAAATAACCCGAAGTATCGTCTTATATCATGGGGGTATCATATTATATTAACAATCATTGTATTTGCTATCAATCCGTGGTGTTCTCTTATTTTTATACCGAGTGTCATTCGAGCAATTATGTTATATGGCAAAAAAATTTCTATTATAAAAGTAGGGGTTTTAGAAATTGCTAATTCTGTATATTTTTTAATTATAACGGTAATAATTATGAAGTATGCCATTTGAAAAAACTTCCCACCTTATGATGGGAAGTTTTTTCAATCTTGTTCTAAAATATGAACCGTGTAATCACAGCGTTGAATAGCTTGTTCGATCGCATAAAGTGATTGTTCAATACGAGCGCGATTAAAATCTTTTTCAACAGTCTGTAGCGCTTCTTCTAAACAATGTTTTGCTTCTTGTAATGATTGAAAAGAATTTTGGACATATCCGCGAGCATTTTCGTGCATTTCATAATCCTCCTTGCATATTTATATATGTATAGTATGAACAGTAAGGAACAAAATATAATTTGTTATATTTATTTGACAATTAGAATGAAATTACGTATAGTAAGAATTAAGTGAATATTTTCTTATCCAGAGAGGTGGAGGGACTGGCCCGATGAAACCCAGCAACCGCGATGCAGGTGCTAATTCCAGCAGAACATATTTGTTCTGGGAGATAAGACGAAGATATATACGTAACTTCTTCTTATCGGAGAGGTTTTTTTGTTGCAAAAAAACCGATTACGAAAATTTATATTAAGAAGAAAGGGGTTGCGAAGTACTGTGACACTCGAAAAATACGTAAAACTGCGTAGTACAGTTTATGAATATATGATAGAGCAAGATAAGCCAATATCATTGTTAGATATTCAAGAACATATCGTTTCGCATCATGAAGGAAAATTCACGAAAAAGATGTTACATCAATTTTATTTATCAAGACTATTAGATGAACTGAAACTGGATGGGAAAATTACATTAGCTGATGAATATCTCTATACTGAAAAAGGGGTATTTTATAAGGCGGGAAAAGGGAGCTAAGCTCTCTTTTTTTTGAAGTATGTAGAGTAAAAGACTGCTTAAGCAGCCTGATACAAGGGAATGGTGTTGAGTGTGTAGTGTCAAAGATTGAATGTGCCTGAAAGAGGCACTTCATATCGGCTGCAAATGAAAAGAGACACCTCCGCCGAATAGGTGTCAGTCGTTTTGTCATATAGACTTGCTATTTGACAGTTATTAGAATAACATGCAGGGGTTGTGGAAGTCAAAAGGGAATTAAAGGAAGAGGTGTTGTTATGTACGCTTACTTACTAAATGATATAACGAAATGGATTCCGAAATACATTGTAGATAGAGGATACGAATATTATGAAGATGGACATGTAGAAGAGGTTGAAATACATGATAAGAAAGTTTTTGCTTTTGTTACTGGAAATGCAGGAAACTATGAAGTAATGATTGATCTTGAAAATTTTACAGAAAGTAGCTGCGAGTGTCCATATGAGAATTATTGTAAGCATATGGCGGCAGTTGTTTATGATATTCAAGATGCTGGTGAGAGTACGTTGAAAGAGAAACTGAAAGATTTAGACAAGGAAGAATTACTTATCGTATTAAATCGTTTATTACAAAGTTCGAAAAACGTACAAATTGTAGAGAAGATGTTAAAGAAGGGGAAACTTTAACTTATAGAGGGAGTTGTTATGTAGTGAATGCACTAATTGTATACGCCCATCCTAGTCCTTCCAGTTTTAATGCGGCGATATTAAAGCATGTGCAAAAAGGATTACAAGAAACAAATCATTCGGTTACGGTACTTGATTTATATAAGGAACAATTTGATCCAGTCCTTGTATTTAATGAAGAGAAGAAAAGACGTGATTTAGTAAATGAGGAAGAGACAGCGCGATATAGAAAATTAGTAGAAGAGGCAGATACGCTTCTCTTCATCTATCCGATATGGTGGTGGGGGATGCCTGCTATTTTAAAAGGATTTATTGATCGCATTTTCGTAGCTGGATTTGCTTATAAATATGAAGGTGCCCTGCCGAAAGGATTATTGAACGGAAAGAAAGCGTGGGTTATTAATACGTTGGACTCGCCTTTATGGTACGTCGCATTATTATACCGATCAGCAGATTGGATTATGATGAAGAGAGGTATTTTACGTTTTTGCGGTATTCGCGATATAAAACGGTCAGTTTTCCAATCAGTGAAAACGAGTAAACTAGAGAAGCGGGAAAAATGGTTAGTACAAATAGAAGAAAAGGCTCGTACATTATGAATGAAATCGATCGTATTCTAAACTGTTGTGGGTATGATAACGAACTTTTGCGAACGTATATTACGTGTTTACTTCAATTGAAAAAATGTAGCGAAACATTTCAACAAATGACGATTCAATTAAGAAATGATTATCTAATAAGAGGGATTTGTGAAAGAGAAGTTGATGAGGTGGTAAGAGGAAGTAAAGAATATGAAACATATTTTCTTCCTAAAGCGTTACAGTGGAATTTCCTTAAGAAAAATCCACATTTAATTGAAAAAGTATGTGAAGATTTTTTTGCATGTGAGGCGTTATATCTTACGGAGATAGAGTGGAAGACCGTGATAAATTGCACGGGAAATAAGTGATTTATTATGTAAAAAAGCTAGCATAAAACTAGCTTTTCGTTTAAATAAATAAGAAACATAGACTAATGATGAATCCTGCATATAGTAAGTTCACAACGCAAAATCCCATAATATCACGAGCACCTAAACCAGCTATCGCTAATGCCGGTAATGCCCAGAATGGTTGAATTAAATTCGTCCAAGCATCGCCCCACGCAATTGCCATTGCTGTTTTTGCTGCAGGTACACCAAGTTCAGCACCAGCTGGAATCATAATAGGTGCTTGTACAGCCCATTGGCCGCCGCCAGATGGAACGAAAATATTAACGATGCCAGCACTTAAAAAGGTAAAGAGAGGGAAAGTCGTTTCGTTTGAAATGCTAATAAAGAAATTCGAAATAGCTCCTCCAAGTGAAAGTCCTTCACCATTAGCTCCAATCATCATTCCCATAATTCCTGCATAAAACGGAAATTGAAGTAAAATACCAGAAGCACTTTTTGTAGAATCTGAAAAAGCGCGTATATATTGAATCGGAGTACGATGGAAAATAAGCCCAGCAATTAATAACATAAAAATAACGATATCGAGAGTAAGGTTAAAGCCTTTCGTATAAAAGTAATTGAAAATATAAATGAGACCTAACAAGCCAACGCAAAGTGTAATAATGATGCTATTTTCCATTTTTTCAGCGAACGTATTGTTTCCTACTTCTTGAGCGGCAGCTTCTTCATGGAATACGCTAGGATCTACAGTTATCGTATGTTTTTCATCTGGATGCATCGCTTTATTAATGAGAGGCATCGTAACGAGAAAAATAATAACTGGTACAAGTGCGTATGGTGAGAATAACGTTTCTGTTATTGGAATCGCTTCTTTAATACTTCCAGCTGTCGTTTTAATTAACGTTTCACCGCCAGTTGCTAACGTAAGAGGAATAGAAGCAGAAAGCCCCGCATGCCAAATGAGAAATCCAGAGTAAGAAGAAGCAATTGCTAGTCTATAATCTAATCCTTCAAGATGCCTGGCCACTTCTTTTGCATATAAAACAGATACAACAATACCAAATCCCCAGTTTATGTATGCTCCTAGTAAACTTACGATTGAAATGGCAATAATACCTTGTCCATTCGTTTTCGGTAGTTTTGCCGCTTTCGTTAATTCTTTTTTAATGAGAGGCGCGTTTGCTAAAGCAGATCCTGTCACGAGTACAAGTGCCATTTGCATAGAAAAGGCGAGTAGTCCCCAAATGCCATTACCCCAGTGATTAATCATTTCCACAGGTGTTTGGTGAGTCGCAAACATGCCGAAGAAAATGACAAAAACAGTTAATAAACATGATAAAATAAACGGTTCTGGCAAGAAACGTTGCACTAAGGCGACGCAACCATTAGTAAAAGAACGAAACAAAATAGATCAACCTCCTTATGTATATGTATTACAATTATTCGAGGTTGATTCGTTCATAACCTTTTATAATTAGAAAATTCCGATATTTTTAGAGGGATTGAAATATTGTCAAGAAGAGTAGTATCACCATCACCCTGACAGAAAAAGTTGCTTTTCCCCAATATGAAATATTGCATATAAAAATGAATTGATGCAAATGCAAAAGCTTATTATAATGAAAGCATAAATATACAACACATCTTAATACAGCAAAGAGGAGGAAGTAATATGGAAATCGCAATGGCAGTTTTAAAATTTTTAGGTGGAGTAATTCCTTTAGTTCAAGAACTTTTAAAAGCGTTTATGTAAGGTTATTAGTTAGCTATCATATATCAATCATTATTATATCTTACTAAAAAAGAACGGGGTGATTTTTCTGAATAATAAGAAAAATACCGAGAGAAGAAAGTTCCTTGCATGTTTATTAGTTAGTTTATGCACTCTTAATTATTCATCTATTTCTTTCGCAGAAACACAAGCCGGTAATGCAACTGATATAACTAAAAATGCTAGTAGTATTGATACTGGTATAGGAAATCTTAAATACAATAATCAAGAGGTTTTAGCTGTAAATGGTGATAAAGTAGAGAGTTTTGTTCCGAAAGAAAGTATCAATTCAAATGGTAAATTTGTAGTAGTGGAACGCGAGAAAAAATCACTTACAACGTCACCAGTCGATATTTCGATTATTGATTCTGTAGTAAATCGTACGTATCCAGGAGCTGTACAACTTGCCAATAAAGCATTTGCAGACAATCAACCGAGTTTATTAGTGGCTAAGAGAAAGCCTTTGAATATTAGTATAGACTTACCTGGTATGAGAAAAGAAAATACAATCACTGTTCAAAATCCGACATATGGTAATGTGGCTGGAGCAGTAGACGATTTAGTATCTACTTGGAATGAAAAGTATTCTACAACACATACGTTACCTGCAAGAATGCAATATACAGAATCTATGGTTTATAGTAAATCACAAATCGCAAGTGCTCTTAATGTTAACGCTAAATATCTTGATAACAGTCTAAATATTGACTTTAATGCGGTAGCAAATGGAGAAAAGAAAGTGATGGTGGCCGCATATAAACAAATATTTTATACTGTAAGTGCTGAACTACCAAACAATCCATCTGATCTCTTTGATAATAGTGTTACTTTTGGTGAGTTAACTCGTAAAGGAGTAAGTAATGCGGCTCCACCTGTTATGGTTTCAAATGTAGCTTATGGTAGAACGGTTTATGTAAAATTAGAAACCACATCTAAGAGTAAAGATGTACAAGCTGCTTTTAAAGCTTTACTTAAGAATAACAGCGTCGAAACGAGTGGACAGTATAAAGATATTTTTGAAGAAAGTACCTTTACTGCTGTCGTATTAGGCGGAGATGCGAAAGAGCATAACAAGGTTGTTACAAAAGATTTCAATGAAATCCGAAATATCATTAAAGATAATGCTGAATTAAGTTTTAAAAATCCAGCATACCCAATTTCATATACAAGCACTTTCTTAAAAGATAATGCAACTGCTGCTGTTCATAACAATACAGATTATATCGAGACGACAACTACAGAATATTCAAGTGCTAAAATGACACTTGATCATTACGGTGCTTACGTTGCTCAATTTGATGTATCTTGGGATGAATTCACATTTGATCAAAATGGGAAAGAAGTATTAACACATAAAACATGGGAAGGTAGTGGCAAAGACAAAACGGCTCATTACTCTACAGTTATCCCTCTTCCACCAAATTCAAAAAATATAAAAATTGTAGCAAGAGAATGTACAGGTCTTGCATGGGAATGGTGGAGAACAATTATTAATGAACAAAACGTTCCGTTAACAAATGAAATAAAGGTTTCAATTGGAGGAACAACATTATATCCAACTGCTACTATTAGTCATTAGGTTGGAGTAAAGCGCCCTGGTTATAGGGCGCTTTTTTACTTGTTTGAAAGAATATCGGTGTTTTTAGATGTATCATAATCAATTCGCAAATCTTGTAATCATATTTTTTTATGGCTATATCAATGTTATTAATGATTGCATTTCCCATTATTAAATCCCCATAAATGTGGCCTATCTTAGGTTGATAGTGATGCATGGTGCCTCCATGTATATAAATGCATTTTGTCGAAATTATTAAAAAGGGGAATTTTTCTATTTGAAGAACTAATAATTGATTGTCAATATGTATTAGAAATCTCAATCTAAACTAAAGGAGAACAAAATGGGACAAAACAATAAGGGCTTTTCTGAAACAGGATTGCGCAAAATGCGCAATATATTGGCGCGGCATGTCGATTCAGGAAAGATTCCTGGGCTCGTCGCCTTAGTCAGCCGAAACGGCGAGACGTATGTCGAAGCGCTTGGAACAATGAGGCATGATGGTGGTGCACCAATGCGTCGGGACACGATTTTTCGATTGGCGTCCACTAGCAAGCCAATCGCAGTTTCACCAGTAATGGTTCTGCTCGATGAGTGCAAACTGCATTTAGACGACCCAGTAGACAAATGGCTACCGGAACTCGCCGACCGGCAAGTGTTGAAACAGCCCGATGGCCCGCTAGAAGAGACCGTCCCAGCACGACGTCCTATCACTGTACGAGACTTGTTGACCTCCACATTCGGGCTCGGAGTGGATCTCACGTTGATGGGTTCTCCAATCATGAACGCGTTCTTCGAGAGGGGGATATTCGACACGCCAGGTCAGGATATGCCCGATCCAGATGAGTTTATGCGTCGCCTAGGTGCACTTCCGCTAAGCTATCAGCCCGGAGAGCGGTGGCAGTATCATATCAGTATAGAAGTAATCGGCGTTCTTGTTGCCAGGGTCACGGGTCAGACGTTCGAGTCGTTCTTGCGCGAACGCATATTCGATCCGCTAGGAATGAAGGACACTGGATTCTACGTACCTCAGCTCAAGATTGATCGGCTTCCACCAGCCTTCAACCCCAATCCGCAGACAGGTGAATTCATCGTGTGGGATGAGGGGGCGGGTGGACGTTACAGCAAACCTCCAGCATTCCAAGCAGGCGGTGGTGGACTGCTTGGAACCGTCGACGATTATCACGCGTATTTGCAGATGCTTTTGAATAAAGGGGTGCACGGTACTAAACGGATCTTGTCTAGGCCCGCAGTCCAGCTGATGACCACCAACCGTCTTACTCCGGAACAACAAGTATACCGAGACGATTTGGCCAAAAATAACGTCCATTTGTCGTTCGGACAAGGGATCCAAGGTGGCTGGGGCTTTGGGATGGCGGTGCGTACCTATCTTGGAGACTACGCGTCTATTGGTCAATTCGGCTGGGATGGTGGAACCGGTACTTCAGCTTACGCTGATCCAGATAAACAGTTTATTGGAATTCTGTTCACCCAGGTTGGGATGTCCACTCCGGCCCCATCGCATCTTATCCAAGACTTCTGGACCACGACCTATCAAGCGATCGAAGACTAGGGTATCGTTTAAAGGAAAACGCCAAGACGGATAGATAATCATAGGCTTGATGGCCACGATCAACACCATGGTTAAAAGTTAGGATAGGACCGTGTTGGAAGTACTGCGGTAATAGTTGGGCATTATTAATAATAGCACAACAAAAAATCCCCTTGGATGCAAGAGGATTTTTTTATTGGGAATAGTAAGGACGAGAGGAGGTGCATTACATATGGGAAAAGGTAGAAGTAATAATGCTGGTAAAAAGCAACCGAATTTCGATGATTCATCTAATTTCGCTAAACAAAGCCAACCGACAGAAAAGAAGAAGAAGTAAAAAAAGGATCTCTCTTGATAAAGAGAGATCCTTTTTTAATATATTGACGTTTCGGCACAACATATCGATTGCTCAACCAAATAGTCATTATAGTCATTCAGGCAAGGCTTAAACTCCTTCGAATGGAAGTTAATTTAATATTATTGCCCTGCTTTTTATAATGCTTCTTCACGTTTACCTTATTTAAAAAGCCAATAAAAAAAAGGCACGTTTCCTAAATAAACGAGCTCTTAATGGAGTATTATCTTTATTTTGAGCATTTAATAAAATTCTCCAATTTATATTTTACTCTAATAGTCTATGAAATTTAATTAATTAAATGTAAAATTTATATAGTAAGTTATAAAAATTTATGAAGAACTTTAAATATATTATTCTACAATTAGGCCAAATTATAGATTGCAAGTTCTACTAGGCTTAAAACCATTGAGAAACATGAGGAGAGGATTACATTGACTATTTATGAGCAATTTATAGAGGCTCTTAAAGAAAAGATAGGCGATACTGTAATATCTGCAGAGATAAAGGACAGATTAATAACAAAATTTAATACAAAACCGGGGAGTATTAATCCTGCTGATTATTGTTATAACCGTTATAACAAAGGGAGAGCTGTTAATGAAAATCTGTTTATATATATAAATAAAAAAACTTTTAGATATGTAGGTGAAAATTATCCTTATACAGGATTAGTTTTTCACAAACCTAAAGGGACAGATTGTGAATCTGTTGTAGGTGAGTGGGATAATGGGAAACTTCTTGTCTATGGGGATAAGGATAAAATAGGAATCTCACAAATTAAAAAGTTATATGAGGCATATTTTGAAATGTTACGATTTGAAATGAATGTTCTTGGTTGTAAGGCGACTGAATTAAGGCATCTTATAGGTCGTCTAGGTGAATTTTTTTGTGTTCTTTATACGAATGGTGAGCTATCCAAAGTGACGAATCAGCATGGATATGATGTCATTAAAGATGGACGAAGAATAAGTGTTAAAACAACTGCCCAAGAAAAAGGGTTTATCACGATCAATCAAAACACATTTGACCAATTTGATGACTTCTTTGTAGTTCAGTATAAAGATGATGAGTTGAAAGTATTATTTTATGGGCCAAAGGAAGAACTTTCGGCGCTTAGACCATATGGGAATAATTATGAGGTCGATATAAATTCTTTAAAGAGAATAGAAAAGACACTATGATAAGAGTGTCTTTTCTAATAGTTTTTTAGCAGAAGCAAGCAGCTCCAACGATGATTAATAAAATAAACAATACAACTAATAAAGTAAAACCTTCAGCAAAATCGCAACTACCACCAAATCCCATAATAGTTCCTCCTTTAATAAGAGGGAACAACAGGGGTATGCTCATGTAATTACATTCTAAACAAAAACATATTTGGAGCCACTTGGCGTTCTTATCATTAATTTTAACTTTTTGTTCAGGAATACAAGCTCTAGCATTTTGGACAATCCGTTTAGATTTCGATATTTCTTGGTGGATTCCTAATTTATATTTATTAGTTTACCCATGCTTCTTTTTACAAAGTGTTTGGAGAGAGTGTGGATGGTATGACAGTAGCATGAGAAAAGAAAGAAAAGAATTCATTTAATAAAAGAAAGACAGGGGCTTTAAGCACATTCGAATTCTAGATCAGTTTTTTCGCTAGCCTTACAGCAGAAGTTAAAACAGAAGCTAAACAATTTTTGAAATGAAAATAGCCGATGTTTCCTTAACATAGGAAACATCGGCTTGTATTATTTATATTGAGTTAGTTTACGTTTCTGGAATAATTGTAATAGCGACGGTCCGAACAGGAGCCTCTTTTTCGTCACCTTTACTTTGGGTATGGTAGTATTTATTCATTAATTCATTAAGTTCGTTTTGAAAGTTCATAAAGTGTTCTTCATCTAGCTTTAATTCCACTACAGAAAAAGTAGCATTATCTTCTTGACTGTTTTGTTCCTCTAATTTTTTAAGGTAACTTTGATATTGTGTCATAAGTGATAATTGGTAATAGGAAATGTAATTTAACTTTTCCTCATCACATAATCCTTTCCACTCACTTCCTTCAATTTTTGCATCTTCTTCATTGATTGCGTAATATTTTTCAGAAACAGATTTTACCTTTTTTTCTTTAATTACATGGACGATACCAGAATCAACCATAGTTTGTAGCTGTCTATATAGTGTTGCTTGTGGTACATTTTTAATGATTTTTACCATTTCTAATGGTGTTAGCCCATCTTCTTTATTTCTCATTAACACTTGGCAAATTTTCATTCTTACCGGATGCATTAAGATTTCAACTTTATTACTCATTATATCACCTTATGTATTGTTTTTTATTCTCATTATAAATAATGAGAATAATGATTGCAATCCATCTGTTTTTACTTTATCATTATCAATAATGATAATGAGATTTAAAAGGAGTGATGACAATGAAAATACATTATGGATTGAATGATCTTAAAGACATTGATATTATGGCTTTTCTACCCATTATATTGCCAGTTATTGCAGTGGGGGCACTTTTAGTTTTAATTGCATTCATTGATTTATATCGTCATAGGAAAACAAGAAAAAATGTACTTGTATGGACGTTAATTATCCTTTTCGTTAATATATTGGGACCTATTTTGTACTTTGTTATAGGAAGAAAGGACAGTGAGAAATTATGAAATTAGAGATTAAAAATGTAACAAAATCATTTAAAGGAAAAACTGCTGTCAATAATTTCTCGATGGAACTGCAAGCGGGGGAATGCGTCGGATTAATTGGACCAAACGGAGCAGGGAAATCCACATTAATAAAAGTAATTTCGGATATTACTAATCCAACTGCTGGTGAAGTTTTATTGAATGGGATAAAAATATCAAAAATGAAAAGAGAAATTGGTTATCTACCTCAATATCCTAATTTTTTTCATTGGATGACAGCGAGAGAAACGCTTACGTTTATGGGCCAACTTTCGGGATTGAAAAAAGAAGAATTGTCAAAGTCAATTCCAAAAATGTTGGAGAAAGTTGGACTAAAGGGCGAAGAAAATGCAAAGGTTAGTACATTTTCTGGTGGAATGAAACAACGGCTTGGTATTGCACAAGCATTATTGCATAAACCGGCGCTTATTGTCATGGATGAACCAGTATCTGCATTAGATCCAATAGGTAGAAGGGAAGTATTAAATCTCATTGAAGAAATAAAAAAAGATACGACCATTTTATTATCAACCCATATATTAAGTGATGCAGAAGAAATCTGTGAACGATTTGTCATGATTAAAGATGGAACAAAGATAGAAGATACAACAATTACTGAGCTTTTGCACCGCAATAGCGAAAATAAATTAATCATTGAAATTACAGCTAAAGATCGAGATTGGATTGACGTTGTGAAAAATTTACATTATGTGAAGGACGTAGAAGTAATTGGGCTTAAAGTCAAAGTGAAGGTTGACAGTATTGAAATAAATAAAAATATGTTACTGCAAAATGCACTCGAACATAAAGTGGACATCGTTAAATTTGAAATAAACAACGATACTTTAGAAGAAATTTTCTTGAAATTGGTGGTGCAAAAATGAATAATCTAATGGTATTGATAAAAAAAGAATGTGTTCAAATGTTACGTGATTTTAAGGTGATTTGGCTACCAATTGTTTTTATATTTTTAGGGGCAACACAGCCAATAGTAACGCATTACTTACCATCCATTTTAGGAGCATTAGGTGGAGGGCAGGGAATTACCATCGATCCAAGTATGACATCACAAAAAGGAGGCGAAGTATTAGCGAGTACTTTGGGGTCTCAGTTTGATCAGCTCGGACTTATGATTCTAGTGATTTCTATGATGGGTGCTATTCAAACAGATAAAGCTAACGGTATGTTGGCCTTTATTTTAACGAGACCTGTTACGGTTACTTCATATATAGTGGGGAAAATAGTATCAAATTATGTAATCGTAGCGCTTAGTGTAATGATTGGATACTTTACCTCTTATCTATATACAAACTATCTTTTTACTGTTGTTCCGTTTTCGCACATGATTACTGGATTACTATTTTATTTAATTTGGGTTCTTTTTATCGTATCTTTCACAACTATGATAAGTGCTATTTTTCACAGTCAAGGTATTATTGCGCTAATTTCAATTGTTTTTCTTTTAGCTTGTAGAATAATCGTTGGTTTGAATCCAATAATAGATCAGGTTAATCCAGCCAGTATGAGTAAACACGCAATAGAAACGTTAGTCACGGGGGGAGTGAATGCAACTGCAATGGTCAATGTACTACTAACGATTATTTGGATCTTATTGACACTCTTCGTAACGTATTATTGGATTGCTAAGAAAAAGTTTAATGATGAATAACTTTGATGAGGATAGTGGCTTCAAATAAAACACCCTAATAAGAAAAAGCTTCCACTACTGTGGAAGCTTCTCTAAATGATGTGCAATATCAATATACATATTTGAGTAGACTGAATGTATTTCATTACTTGGCGTAGCGTTAGAAGAGAAGTGGACAATGACCATATTTGCTTTCGGATCGATGTAAAGTGTTTGTCCATAACTACCTAACACTTCGAAAGCACCTTGTTCATTGTGCGGAATCCACCATTGATTATGATAAGAAATGGAAGCTCCAGGGCCAACTGCAAGTTCACCTTCTTGGACATTTTTTATACCTTCAGTAATAGTAGAAGGGAGAATTTGTTTTCCGTTATGTTCCCCGTTGTTTAATAGTAATTGCCCGAATCTAGCCATATCTCTAGCAGTTGCATTTAAACCAGCGCTAGCTTGTTCAACTTTTGTTTCATCGGTGACATAATAAGCATTTTCTTCCATACCAATTTGAGACCATATGCGCTCGCTAACATTTTCAGCTAATGATTTACCAGTGATCTTTCGAATCACCCAAGCGAGTGTTTCGGCTGATCCGTTATCGTAAGAAAAATCGGAACCAGGCGGTGCAGTTTCTTCTGCTTCTCGTAACATATCATAAATTTTCATCGGACCGTCGTAGTTTTTATCTCTAGGTAAAATATTGCTCGCTAAATATAGTTGTGCATCTTGATTTTCTAACGCTGGATGTTCGTATCCGTGAGTAGGGTATTCTACAGAAACTTGCATATCCAATAATTGCTGAAGCGAGGCATTACCGAACGGTGTATTTTTTAATTCTTTTATATATGCGTCAGCTGTTTTTTCTAAGTCAATACGATTTTCTTCAGCGAGAGATTGTATAATTGCACCGGTAAAAACCTTTGCTAATGATGCCATGCCATGAGGTTCACTCTCGTTATATCCATTGAAATATCGTTCATAAACAAGTTGTCCATTATGTACAACGACAAAAGCATCCGTTTTATTATCGTCTAAAAGTTTTTTTAGAGGAGTTGTATGTCCAAATCTACGCTCCACAGCAAAATCGTCTAAGTTTTGTGATGCGGTAGAGAAGTGGGAAACGTGATCCGGGTTATTATTTACCTCGTTAATTAAAGTGAATTCTTTCATATGTGTGTACGACCAACGTAAGTAAGGATCATCTAACCAATTTTTCTTCGTCACGTTATTTTTCGATGGGATTGTTTTATTATGTTTGAAGTATGTAAAACCGAGCCCTGTAATTACAAATATAAATGTAATTATGAGTAAGAGTAGGGGAGATTTTTTAAGTTTCATATCGGTCCCTCCTTTTTATTTCTATTATAAGTATACGCTTCTATTGAAATAAATACAAAATAAGGAAAGTAAACGGGGAAGTTTACTTTCCTTATTCGTGTTAAGCGGAAACTTTTCCGTCTGTATGTTGTTTCTTGAATTTTTGTTTTCGTCCGTGTAATCCATAATAGAGAAGTAAAGTGAAAGCAACGATAATAGCTGCGATAAAATACATATTATGATAACTTGATTTCGCTGCGACGATACCTAAAATGAAAGAACCAAAACCGAGACCACTATCAAAGAATGAGAAGTACGTAGCTGTCGCAGAACCACGTCGATGGTTTGCAGCGGCAGAGATCGCAATCGTTTGGAAACTTGGAATTAATGTTCCGTAACCTAAACCGATTAACATACCTGCGCCAAGGAACCAAAACGGAGTTTGCGCTTGGCTTAAAATGAACATCCCAATTGTGAAAATAATGATAGCTGGGTAAACAAGTACATTTTCACCGAAGCGATCAAAAATCTTTCCTGTAAATGGACGTGAAATTACAACAACGAGTGCGTATACAATAAAGAAGTAACTAGCAACTTCTCCTAAACCGATTTCTTTCGCATAAATAGGAATAAAGGATAAAATACCACTATAAGAAAAGGCTAAAACAAATCCTGTCAGAGCGATTGGAATAGAGGATGGTTCAATTAAGTCCTTCCATTTCATTTTTTCTCGTTTTTGTTTCTTTACTGGTGCTTCATGCGGAATATTTACAAGTAGTCCTAATAAAAATGCAAGCAATGAAAATACGGAACAAACGATAAATAGTACAGTAAATGAAAAATGAGAAATAATGGTTAAACCTAAAAAAGGACCAATTACCATCGGCAAACTCATGAATACGCCGAAATAGGCAAGTGCTTCGCCGCGTCTATGAGCTGGCGCAACATCTGTGACAATCGTACCAGTTGCAGTGGTTGCCATACCGAACCCAATACCATGTAAGAAGCGAAGGGCAAGTAATAAAAATAAACTTTGCGCACCGAAATACATAACGGTAGCAGCTAAAAATAATGAAAGTGAAATAAATAAAATTTTCTTTCTCCCTAATTCATCGAGCCATTTTCCTGTAAATGGTCTACATAAAACAGATGAAATAAGAAAAACAGTTGCAACTAAACCAATTTCCTCAGGTTTTCCTTTTAGTCCGTCTATTACATAGACAGGCAGAGTAGTCATAAGCATATAGAATGTTAAGAAGAGAAATAGACTACTAAAACAAGTTCCGAGGAAATCCTTCGTCCAAAGTTTCTCACTTTGCATCGTCATCCCTCCAATTTAATCTAAATTTTTAATGATTTGTTGTAACACTTCAAATGCTTGATGTAAATCATCTTCGTTAATATCTTCTAGTGTTTTTTCTTCGAAAGTATCAACTTCTTCTTGCCATACCGGAATCATTTTTATCGCTGTTTCTGATAAAGAAATGAGCTTCTCACGGCGATCTTTTCCTTCTGTACGAATAATCCAGCCCATCGTTTCCATACGTGTTAACGTACGAGTCATCGTTGGTGATTCAACATTTAAGTACTGGCACAATTCTGTTTGCGTACAAGAACCGGTTTGATTAATGCGGAAAATAACAGCCCATTGCGCACTGAATAGCCCAGTTGGAGATACGCGTTCATTAAATTTCTTTGTGAATTTTCGAGAAGTCTGGCTGACAATGTGAAAAAAATGTTGTTTTTCGTCCATGTATTTTGATCCTTTCAAATTAGTTACCTAGCTAACTATATACTTTTTTATAATAATTGTCTAGTAATAGACATGTTGAGTTATGTAAAAATTTCGTATAGGCTTTATGTTGAGAACATACATTCTGTATGTTATTCTTTAAGTAAGTAAAGAATTTTCTTTCTATTAAATAGAATGGGGGAACTTGTGATGATTAAGCCTGCAACAATGGAGTTTGTTTCACTATCGAACGGAGAAACGATTGCGTATCAGGAAGTTGGAAGGCAAAATACAGAAATTCTTGTACTCATTCACGGGAACATGACATCGTCACAACACTGGGATTTAGTTATTGAAAAGTTGCAAGATCAATACCATATTTACGCTCTTGATTTAAGAGGATTTGGCCAATCAACATATAATCAATCGATAGATTCATTACAAGACTTTGCGGTTGATGTAAAACTATTTATTGATCAATTAAAACTAGAGAAATTTTCATTAATGGGCTGGTCAATGGGCGGTGGTGTTGCGATGCAATTTACAGCGAATCATCCAACGTTTGTCGAAAAATTAATTTTAGTAGAATCAGTAGGGATGAAAGGTTATCCGATTTTTAAAAAAGATATTAATGGGCAACCAATCGTAACGAGTTTATTAAAAACGAAAGAAGAAATCGCACAAGATCCCGTACAAATCGCTCCAGTGCTAGATGCGATAAAAAATATGAATAAATTATATTACCGTACAGTATGGAATCTATTAATATATACACATAATCAACCGGAACCGGATCGTTACGAAAAGTATTTAGACGATATGTTAACGCAACGTAATTTCGTAGATGTGAATTATGCACTCATTACATTTAACATTTCGGATGAACATAACGGGGTTGTAGAGGGAAATAAGCAAATTCATTATATTAAAGCTCCGACACTTGTCATACAAGGTGACAGAGATTACGTCGTACCGCAAGTAGTCGGTGAGGAATTAGCAAAACATTTGCCGAATGCAGAGTTGAAAGTGTTAGAGGATTGCGGTCATTCGCCGTTTATTGATTGTTTAGATGTATTTATAAAACATGTTGAGGATTGGTTAGAATAGAAAGAATCCCCAAAATGATAAGTATTGCATATACTATAACATTGTAGGTAAAAGGGGAGATTATCCATGCATCATCCGTTCTTAATTGCGCATTCACCATATAATCATCACTTATATACAAAAATAATGATAGCTCCGATGTATATGCAAGTTTCACCAGCTGTAGTTCCTTTACAAATGCAATACCCGCAGCCACCAATTGCTCATGCACAGCAATACGTGTATGAAACTGCTTTTTATAAACATCCGTATTTCAAGCAATTCCATAACAATGTGAAAGCGCAAGTATGGGAAGGATAAGAAGCTAAAAGGTTCATTCTTTTAGCTTCTTTTTTATTCATAATATTCGTACACGCATTTGGAGAAACAGTTTATAATGAAAAGTGGAAAGCGTGAGAAGGAGAGGGAAAAGGATGTCGATGCGTTTTACTTTTTGGATTATGGTTGGAATTGTAGCAATCTCGGGTTTGTCACAAGGGATGCTTTTACCGGCCATTGCAATGATTTTTGAACAAGAAGGGGTTAGTTCAAGTATTAACGGTATTCATGCGACGGCATTATACATTGGGATATTAGTTATTTCACCGTTTCTTGAAAAACCGATGCAAAAGTTTGGAATGAAGCCAATTATCGTTATTGGTGGGTTTCTCGTTATTATTTCATTATTCTTTTTTACACAAACTTTTTCATTTTGGGTATGGTTTATTCTTAGATTTCTAGTTGGAGTCGGAGATCATATGCTTCATGTCGGAACACAAACATGGATTACGACAACATCAGACCCGAGTAAAATAGGGAGACAAGTATCGATATACGGTGTATTCTTCGGAATTGGTTTTGCCGTTGGCCCGTATTTAGCAAGCACTGTGCAGTACGGTCTTGCAACACCATTTATTATATCTACCATACTTTGCTTAATAGGTTGGCTATTATTACTTCCAACGAAAAATGCATTCCCGGCGCAAGATGAAAGAGAAGTGGAGAGTGAATCATCATTTTCTCGTTATAAACAAGTTGTTGGATTAGGTTGGATTGCATTACTAGGACCACTTGCATACGGCGTACTGGAAGCAATGTTAAATAGTAACTTGCCAGTATACGCGCTTCGTAAAGGATGGTCTGTTTCAGATGTATCCTTCTTATTACCAGCGTTTGCAGTTGGGGGCATTATTACACAAATGCCACTCGGTATATTAAGTGATAAATATGGAAGAGATCGTATTTTAACGTGGACGTTCAGCGTAAGTACAGGTATTTTCCTACTTGCAGCAGTATTTGATCAATATTACTGGATCGTCTTTGCCTGTATGCTGTTAGCGGGTATGGTCATTGGATCGTGCTTCTCATTAGGTCTTGGATTTATGACAGATTTATTACCGAGACATTTACTACCAGCAGGTAATATATTATCTGGAATCGCCTTTAGTTTAGGAAGTATTATGGGACCTGTATTAGGAGGCGTATTTATAGAAAAAATACAGTATACAAGCTTTTTTATTGCGGTTATGATTATAATGGGAATTCTCGCAATGGTCTATATGGTCTACATGAAGAATCAATTCGCATCAAGAAAAATAGAAAGTAGGTTAGGGCATGACAAAACAACCTAATAAAAAGAAATTTGAAGTACTCGAAAACGAAACAATTACAGACTGCTTAGCACGTATGGAACAAGAAGGCTATGCACCGTCTCGTCGTATGGAAGAACCAATCTTTCATGAAGTGAAGAAAAACGGCAAAACAGAAGTTGAACCGTGCGGTAGAAAGATTGTCTTTGAGGGGAAATTGAAGTAATACGTTATATAAAAAGAATTTGCTTTTGGGTACAAACAAGATAAAACATAAAGTCACATAAGAAAACGCTATTGATTCCAATATCAATAGCGTTTTTGTTTTTAGGAAATATATAGATCAAAATGAATTTCTGCTTGAATGAAACTAGCAAAGTCAATAATGTTTTTTTGTAAATACATTGCCGGTGATTCGTTATTCTCCACTTGAATCACTATCATAAAAAGAAACTGTAAACCATACTTCTTCTTGAGATGTTTTAATTGCTCTGTTTTTCCTTCAAGGGATTTTAGAATAACTTGCAACTGATTATTTATATCGTATGATTCTTGATAGCCGGTGCTGAAAGTCCAATTAGTTTCTTTTCTATATAGGGTTTTGGTGGATACAAGATTCGGATTATCACGTTTTGCAACAACATCACCTTTTTTATAAGTTCTTGTAGGCTCGATACTTAGGGCGTCGGTAATTGCTTCAACAGGGAATATATTACCCGTTGCACTAAAATAAGCCATAACTTTGGTTTTATCCAGAATGGCTCCTCCTCTATTATTAAGATGTTAATCTTATTACATTATAAAAATTTATGAATGTAAATAGAATTTTTATCCTGCTATTTGTGGGTAGTAAAACTTCTAATGGGAGGAAAGTAGGTGAGAGCAAACTTTCCATAAAAGTATGATTAGTGTGGGGGAATAAAATCTCACTAGTTTCATTGTATTGAATTCCAGCGTTGGGACATTAGTTAAAGCTGGATACCTATACATTTGTAGGAAAGAAGAATTATACAAAAGTAGGATGCTTAAAAATATATTAATTTGTATGATAAAAACAAAACATATTTTAAAAAATCAGAATGTAGGGGAGGGAGAAATATATAATGATACAAAGCATATATGAAACTCATTTACATATAAGGAATTTAGAAAAGGCGGTAGATTTCTATCAAAATAAGTTAGGCTTAACAGTAGCAAAAAAATTATCGGAAAGACGAGTTGCGTTCTTTTGGGTAGGAGAAAGTAAAGAGCAAATGCTCGGATTATGGGAAGTACATACGAATGAAGAGTTTGAGACGAAACACTTCGCTTTTCGTGTAGATTTAGAGTTTTTAAAGGCTTCCAAATTGTGGTTAGAGAAACGTGGAATAGAGGTAGTAGGGAGTCAAGGGAAAGGAAACCAAGAGCCGATTGTCCAAAGGTGGATGCCAGCTGCAAGCGTATATTTTCTAGATTGTGATGGAAATAAATTAGAGTTTATTTCTATGTTATATGATGATCCAGATGAATTAGAATACGCAACGTATTTAAGTGAATGGGATGCGGAGCACTAAGAAAAATAAAGTGAAACTTTAATTAGTAGGAGTTTTACAGCTTTGTATTATGTTAAATAGATAGGAACAAAATAAAATAAAATCCCTCAAGAAAAGGCACGTTCTTGAAGGATTTTTTTATGCTTTATATATTTTATATTGCTTGTAACGTATTAATGATGTTCACTTTTAGATATTTCAGCGCGTTGAATATAACCATCAGAGAAGCTGAAATAAAGAGAATAGCTTCCTCGATTATATATAAAGCCTTTACTAGTCATATCCTCTCCGATTCCATCTGGTTCACCAAACCACTCTTTTAATTCATCGATAGTGATATCCATTTTTACCCATATATATCTAGCGTCCGAAGGGTACATGTCAATATTATAATCTCCGTATACTGCTGTATTAGGTGCATCACATTCTGTACATGGTGCTTGCTTCCAAACATCAGGTACTCCAAATTCTTTTTTTACCTCAGATATATCTTTACCCAATGCATTTAATTTAAATGGACCAAACGTCCCATCCTGTAAAGCTGTTGTTAACATTTGTTTCATTTCTTCTTTTGTATTGATGTTGAAATTATAATCTCTGTTTTTTGCTATTGCATTATATAAAAATTGTGCATACTCCTCACGTTTCACAAGCATGTTGCCATTGTAATTACCTGCCTCATCACCGTAGGATATTCGGTTACTACGTAGCGTATTTACAAATTTATAAGCCCAATGATCTTGAGGTACATCTTTAAAGTTATTTTGTCCTTTTGATTGTAATTGAAATGCCTTTTGTAATACTACTGCCATTTCATAACGAGTTAATGCATCATCTGGACGAAAAGCACCTGTTCCATCACCTGTCATAATTCCAGCCTGTACAATAGCTTTAATATCCTTTTCAAACATATGATTTTTAATATCGTTAAACATATTGCTCTGTTCATTGTTTGCTGTTAAACCTAAATAACGAGCGATTAAAGAAGTTACCTGGCCTCTAGTAATATTATCCCCAAAACCAAATTTTCCATTTCCATATCCGTTAAAAAGTCCTGCTGCTGCTAAGTAATCAATAGCATCTTTTGACCAGTGGTCCTTTGGTACATCTGTAAATACAGTGGTCGCATTGCTAGCTACCTTATAGTTATTCGTAGTTGTTTGTGCGTTTGCTGTGCCTACCATCGTTGTAGTTGCTAGTGCTGCGGTGATTACGAATCCGAAAATTTTTTTAGCTTTGCTTGTTTTCTTGCCCATTTGCGAAAGCCTCCCCAGTTTAATTTAACTTTATTAAATATACGTATTACACATATACATCTAATACAATTAAATGTATACATCGCAATTATAACATGTAAATGATGGTTATTTGTTATTCATTTCCTTAATGTGGATAAAATTTCAATAATCTATATGAAACTACAATTTTTAGATAATAAATATTCATTGCTATTTAATTGAAGAAAAATGCGAAACCTTTTTATAAAATATGGAAATGTTAAAACCCCTTTGATAAAATAGCAATATGCAAAAATAATTATTTATAAATTCTCAATGTAATGAATATTCATGTTTAAATATACGAATTTAACTACATAGTTATTGTGCTAAAGGGGGAGAAAGATGTTAGATGAATTGTACAATGCTTTTTTAAATGCATCCGGTTTTACAGAAAGCGCGAGGAAACGAGATCAGTATGATACATTACATGATTATTTAAAAGATCAACAAAGAGAGTTAAAGCAATACATTCAAGAGGCTGAATCAGCGAAGAGAGATTATGAGAGTAAAAGTAATGGCTTAGAAGCAAATAAAATTCCAGCAGTGGAATTTGAACAAAAACGTCATGAGAAGGATGAAGACTTAAATACAGTACTATCCTATTTTAAAAGTGAATTAAGCAATGTTGGATCTGCGATAGGTACAGCTTATGCAAAGTATTTGGAATATAAAGCGAAAGCAGAAGCGGAGAAAGCGTCAGCATACGCTGCAGCGACCAGAGCTTTTGAAGAAAAGAAAAAGGAAATTGAAAAACTTATCCATTAAGTATACAAAGAATGGAGGGAACTAATATGAGTGGTAAAGAGGTTGAAATTATAGGAAGTAACACTGCAAGTGCCATTTCTTACGCACAAAACATAGAGAACGGCATGAAAGATTCTTTAAATCAAGCGAAAAACTTAAAAGCGTACGTTACATGTGCGAAATGGAATGGAAAAACGAGAGATGCCTTTTTAAGTTATCTTGATTTAATCATTCAATATAACTCAGAAATGGTAGAGGCATTTGAAGGACATACGAAAGCTTTGAAAGAGTTAGAGAAAAGTATTCAAACGTATGGCGATATATCGGAAGTAAGGGCGATAAAAAAATTGTGATGGAGAAATGAGGGATAAAAGAATGGGGAAAGAAATGATTTTTGCACCTGCTGAATTATATGTTCTCGCAGGTGCAGCTGGGGTTACGGATATATTTGGATTGCCAAACCGTGACGTAATTATTTTACTTGATGAAGAATGTGTCACGAAAGCAACTACGAGTTTAAAAGAAAAGGGCTTACTTACAAGTGAAAATGGAATTACCCCTGCCGCTTTTCAAATGATTGAGCTATTAAAAGAATATGAAAATTGTCATGAATACACGAGAATGAATAATGTATTAATTGGCTTTTTAAAAGAGGATAAAGACCGAGTGGCTGTATTAACGGAAATAGAGCCAAATAAAAAATACGAGATCGACTACATACCAAAGCCAGACGTATATTTTTCCTTATTAACACGCATCCCTTTCTTATTGAGAGAACCAAGGGACATAGAAGATACATTTTTCTCAAAGAGAATGACAGAAGAAGAACAACAAACATTTGAGGAAAAAGATTTATCAAATAAAGATGTTATAGCGATAGAAACATATACGAGGCCTCGGAGTAACAGAGGAGGAAAATGGGAATGTTTCTTATATTTCACTGAAGGAGAAGATTTCGTTCAAATTGATGTAGAACGTAATCGGTATGACTGGGTGAGTCTCTATGCGGTAAATAAGAAATTGTATGACGTGTTAAAAATGCCGTATAAAAAATTAATTGACCCGAGACAATTTTCGTTAGGAGGTATTGAATAATGCAAGTATCAATGGGAGATGGTGGTTCTGGTGGTGGAGAAGAAGTATTAGTTAATTTTCAAGAACTACTTGATATAGTAATGAAATTAGAAGATATATATAAAATCCATGTAGACGTCATTGGAACGAATATTGAGAGTTTATTAAGCAGTGATTTTTATCAAAAAGGTGAAGCGATGAGAGTAATTGAAAAATATCCTGATATATTGCACAAAACACTTGAATTTGCTGAACACTATTCTAGGTCGGCGACACTTGTAAGGGACGCATGTGTAGAAATGCTTGAAAAGGACGAACAATTACGTGAAATATTAAGTAAGTTGTAGAAATCACCATACGGCTGGGGGATGAAAACGAAATGGATGTGAAATATAGACCTGAACCATGGCAAAACATGGGGGATGGTATGAATAGAATTACAAAAGATGCACTCATAAAATTACAGCGCGCAAATGAATTATTGAAAAAAATTGATGGAAGAATACGAGATTTAGACTCAGATGGCAGTATACATTTTAACCCAAAAGATCAATCGCAAAAAATAGGAGAATTACTTGATAGCTATTCGACATTACAAAAATATTGCGGAGAAGCAGGGCGATTGGTCTCTGAACATATAGATAAACCTTTTTTAGTAGAAATGGATAAATTTGCTCAAAAAATGAGAGATACATCTATTCTCAGTTTCAAAACAGATAACCGAATTGGCTCCACAACAACGACAGTATTACCAGATGCGCACGCAGGATACGGAAGCGTACCACAAACAATCAAAACAAAAAAAGATAAAATAACAGTAGAAGATATTTTTAAAGATTCACCTGCATTTGATAACGTACTTAAAGAAGAATACAAAGAACTAAAAAAACAAAATCCAGATGCAAAACTAAATTATGAAGAATATAAGAAAGTAGTCCCATCCACACGAGGGTTTGAATACAAATCGATAGAAGATGAACAGAAAAAACTAGAAATGGTGCGAGACATAGGAATAGGCCTAGGAATCATCATCACAACAATCCTTTGCCCGCCACTCGGAACCGCTGCCGCAGTTGTATACGGCGCTGTACAAATAAAAAGCGGTATTGACGGGGAAGACTGGGGAACACATAGGAAATTGAGCCAAGAAGAGCGGGTAGGAAACATCATTTTTGGCGGATTAGATGCCATCCCAGTTGTTGGAGCAGTAGGAAAAGGAGTAAAAGCATTCAAAGGCACGAGTGAATTAGCTGATTTAGCGAAATTATTAAAATTCAAAGAAGGAATGCCTGGTTTTAATCCAAATTTGGGTAAAAATGTGGTACAATCGCTTAAGGAAAATAATCTATTAAAAAATTTAAAAATACAAGGTTGGAAAACCGTAGATAAGATTAATGATGCGGACTACTTCATTAAAGGTCTAGTAGCAAAAGGTGCGGACTCCGTATCCCCAATCTTTAAAGGTGTAGAAATAATGCCAGATGGAAGTGTCGCTAGAACTGGAACGAATTATAGCGGGAAATTCCAAGAAGCCCATGATGCCTCGAAGGCGAGTATTCAGAGTAGGATCTCGAATTTGGAGAGTGGTGGGGTTAAGGCTACGGGTAAAGTTGGTTATGGCAGTAACATTTCAGACAATATCTCAAAAGAAATTAAAGAGTTAGATAAAGAAATAAATAGATTGAAAATAGAGGAAAATGACAAAGAAGTCAAAAGATTAACGCGAGAAAAAAATAAATTGGCCAACAAGTTGGATACGAAAGATGTTATTAGTGATCATTATGACTTGAAGGTTGCAAAGGAGTATGAAAGAAAAATCGATAATTCTAAATATTTTTCTCATGATAAAGGTGATTTTGGGGAAGAAGTGACAAAAATCGTAGCTAGAGACAGTGATTTAGGTAAAGATGTTTCCGATCTGTTCCAAGTGGGGAGAAATGGTATAGATGCAGCATTCCTATCGAAAGGGCCGCCGCCAAAGTTAACTATTATTGAATCAAAGGCATCAGATTCCGCTAGTTTTAGTTACTCGAATAAACAGAAAAAGGGCGGAGATAAGTATTTCCAAGGCATGGTTAACAGCAAAGATCCTAGGTATGACAGTTTTAAAGATAACTTAGAGGAACTGATGGAGGAGAATCCTGGTCTAAAATTCGATTTTATTAGAGTTGAAACAGATATCAAGATCACTGATATTGGATTCGGCGTTGATGAGTTACAGGTAAAGGAATGGAAGGAAATAGATTAATTCATAGGGAGGATACAATGATAAACCAAAAAAAGTTAGAAATGGCTTTTAAAAAATATAGCAAAAATTTTGTGGATGGAATCAAATTTGAAGATGTGAAAGATAAATATAATGTCAGTAGAAGAAAGATTGAGAAAATCGTTGAGCAAAATGAAACAGAGAAAGATCACATACTATTAATAAATCTAAGCAAAATTTCCTCATATCACTTGTCATTATGGAAAAACGATGTATTGATCAGCGGTGGAAACAATGCAGAAGGATTAAAGAACATGCAGAAGGTTTTATTTTACCAGTGCATGGGACAGGATCTCTATACAAGCAGGTATCCAGGAATGATCTTGGGATATACGTTTAGAGAAGTCGTCCTCACATTAGTTCATTTTGCAATGTATGGATGGGAGAAAGAAGAAAATATATTATATGATTTTATGACTCATCACTTCGGTGAACATTTAATAGATGCCAATGAAGAGGATAGACATATTTGGTTTTTGCTAGAGCTGTACTTGCAGTATAGAAATAAAACCATCATGGGAACGAATAAAAAATTGCATCTAGCTGTGAAAAATAAGTTTAAGGAAGCTGAACTGCGATGCGGCTCAATCCCTGAAGACCTGAATATTTATGATGAAGTGCTGGAACGTTGGTCGACTGGTGATTTAGAAGAAATAGAACATCTAATTTCGATAATGTCACAGTATCATTCTGCATTAGCTTCTGAAATCGGACAGCTAGGTGAATTTGGCGATTTCGGATACGGATTTTATCCTTTTGAAATCTTATTCTTGATCCATGTAAGGAAACAACTAGGGTTGCCAGTACCTACTCAATTCGATAATTTTCTGATGAATACTCCAGAAGCAAAAATGGTATTTAGAGAACGTGAGCCATACCCTGAGTGGGATCCCGTGCTTCAGATGATCGATCAATTTTATCGTAAAAACTACCCAGAATATATTCCTAACAAGCATGGAGAATTATTTCAATAAAAGGGAGGAAGCTAAGATGCCTGATCAAGGGATAGCGCAGATTATATTTCCTGATAGCAAGGATTTGGAAACATTTTTGAAGGAACAAGGAGGTTATGACTTACATGAAGACCTATTAAAATATGGATTGACAACGAAACAGTTTTTATACGTTGACTATAAAGGTGAGCAATACCAAGAAATTGTCAATTTTATTCTTGATTACGAATTTGCCCACCAAATTGAATTAGCAACACAAGAAGAACTTGAGAGATTAGAAGCATTTAATTATGAATTTTTACCCGATAAGATCAAGATGGCCAACAAAATACTGTCACCAAAGGGATATGGTCTGTTTTTATATCCAAATTCGGGCGACTTTTACGCATTATTCATTGGGAAAATAGAGAATATAACAAAAATCCTGCAAGAAGAGGTGTTGCTTGATGATAGAATTCCTTTTCAAGAAAGGTGTATCAAATATTATAGATAGACCTAAGGATTGTATGCCTTCACCCTTGAATCCGATCAAGATTTTCTTATAAGTTAATATCAAGATTGCATAACCATCTAGAATGTGCTATTTTTGGCCACGTGCAATTTTAATAACACCATGTGTTACTACAAATGCATTTAAACTTTTCACCTCCTGAATTCGAAATAATAAAAATGTTTTGGATTTGGGAGGGGTGATAATAGAAAAATAAATTGAGAAATGTGCCTATTTTATTGGTTACTTGGACGCTGACAAAGGTACATGCTTAGTAAAGGAATTCAATGGCAACGTTAGGAGAACGTAGTGGCTATTGAATTTTTTATTTTTACAACTGTATTAGAAAGAAAAGCGTGAGAATTAGGCGAGATGATATTTTATTGAAAAGACATGGAAAGGACACAATAATAATGAACTCGTAAGTATTAATGTATTACTTGTTACCATATAAAAAGGTGTCATAATACTGTTACTACAAAATTTACAAATTTAATGCTACTTAAAACAGATGAATTTAAAGCACTTGATTGTCTACGAAAGGCAACGAGTGCCTTTTTAATAGATAGACATGCTATAGATTTTTAGAAATTATTTTTTATGAATTCAGGCTAACAAAAATTACTAGTATTATATAATTGAAAGTACATTAGCAAAAGGTGTGGACTCCGTAACCCCATTCGTTAAAGGTGTAGAAATACTGCCAGATGGAAGTGTCGCTAGAACTGGAACGAACTATGGCGGGAAATTCCAAGAAGCCCATGATGCCTCAAAGGCGAGTATTCAGAGTAGAACTTCGAATTTGGAGAGTGGTGGGGTTAAGGATACGGGTAATCCTGTTCATAGATCTGAAATTGACGAAGTAATTAAAAATAATTACGATAAAGACGGAAACTTGATTAATAGATCAATTGTGCCTAAGGGATATGATAGTGTTGAAGATTTCTTAAAACAAGTAGATGATACTACCATCAAAGAATTTGGGGATGATAGTGTTGAAGAGTTTAAAGAAGTTGTAGAACTAACAGAAACATATTTGAATACTAAAACGAAAAATAATATATTAAATAAGCCTTTAGCAGGAGGAACACATGTGAAAAAAGGAGTAGATTTTGATATTTTAGGATTCCCAATATTTAAAGGGGACGATGTTAAATTTACAATGAGACTAGATAAGAATTTACATATTAGTCCAGATGAGGCACAATTTAAGGAATGTACAAGGAAATTAAAAGAAGCGATTGATTCAGGCAAGATTCCAAAAGAATTGTTTTCTCCAGATCAATTAGCTCAAATAAATGCTGGTAAGGCAAGAATAAAAGGATTAACTTGGCATCACCATCAAGTCCCTGGCAAGATGCAATTAGTTATTTCAAAAGTACATAAAGTAAATCACTTAGGTGGAAATAAATTATGGGGAGATGGAATTAGATGAGAAAAGTAGAGTGGCAATTTGCTGATGCAACTGTAAGTGAAGATTTTGTAGGGGAAATTGGTAATGAAATAGGTGTTAAATTTCCAAACGATTATATAAAATGTGTAGCTGTGAATAATGGTGCTAATGTGGAACCAGAAATATTTAATGTGAATAATCATGAAAGAGTTTTTGGGACTTTATTATCTTTTGATGAAAATAGTGACGAATATATAGTTGAAGTATATAATGACTTTAGTGATACATTACCTAAAGAATTAATTCCATTTGCATTTGACCCAGCAGGAAATTTAATTTGCTTTGATTATAAAAATCATGAAGAAAATCCAATTGTTGTTTTTTGGGAACATGAAGATGCATGGGAAAAGGAAGCGCTGATGGAAAGTGAAGGGATTACGGCAGAAGAAGCAGAGAAAATCGCAAGAGAAAATGTATTTTACATTGCAGATACATTTACTGATTTTTTAAGTAAATTACACAATTAAAAAATATAATGATGAATGAAAAATAAATTTTATGTGAAGTGGATAGAAAAAATAATAGGGTGTTTGAAAATAGATACTCCATGATGGTTGTACCATCATAGAGTATTATGTGCAATGATAGAATAGAAAACAAAGTACGAGCTTAGGCGAGATAACATTTTACCGGGCGATAAATATAAACACATGGAATGTATATTAAACTAACGAACTCGTACAAACTCGTAAGTTTTAATATAGTATTTGTCATGATGTACAAAAGGTGTCATACTGTTACTATAAAACTTACAAATTTACGCTACTTAAAAATATATGAACTTAAAGCACTTGATTGTCAACTAAAGGCAACAAGTGCTTTTTTGCGTTTTAGGATAGAAATAGGTAGACACATTATAATTTTATAAGTGCACGAAGTATTAAATTTTTATAGATTGTAATGGCTTTGTACAGTGTATAACGAGAGTAGAAGAAAAAATAAAGGGTTGTATTATTTTTTGAAGTCATCGTAAAGTACGTTTTAACGGATTTACGTTACCAACACGTTATCTGCAAAAAAACGGGTTAACATTACAGGGACTCAAATTACTGTAACGGGAGGGAATTTATGATGGAAAAGAAAGTGTTTGGTTACATACGAGTTTCAATGGAAGGGCAAGTACGTGATGGGTATAGTTTAGCGTATCAAGTAGAAGAGATTGAACGTTACTGTAACGAAAATAATTTAGAACTACTTCGTGTGTATGAAGATAGAGGATTAAGCGGAGCGACTGTTGATGAAGAGGGATTAACAGTTGAACGTGATGGACTACAAGAGCTATTGTCCGATATGGCGTATAAACAAGTAAGCTATGTTGTTGTGTTGAATACATCACGATTGTGGCGCTCTGATATGGCGAAAGTATTAATACAACGAGAACTAAAGAAACATGAAGTAGATGTGAAGGCAATTGAACAATCAAGCTATAGTATTTACACACATGATCCAAATGACTTTTTGGTGAATGGCATGTTAGAACTATTAGACCAATATCAAAGACTTGAAATTGCATTAAAGTTAAGCAGAGGTAGAAAAAAGAAGGCTGAACGAGGTGGGTATGCAGGTGGTGGCGTACTTTTTGGCTACAAGGCCAAAAAAGGACAAAAGGTGTTAGAAGTAGATGCTGGGAAAGCAGTAGTTGTATGTAGACTATTTGAGTTAAGACACATTTTTAAAAATTGGTCACTTACGCAATTGGCAGAACAATTGAATGTAGAAGGCTACTGCACAGCGAAAGGTAAACAATTTACGAAAGTACAAGTGAAACGCATGTTAGATAGAGAGAATTTTTATCGCGGCATGTATAAATACGGGGAAATACAAACAAAAGGACAACATGCAGCAATTATTTTATAAACTCACTTAAAAAATTAGCTCATTTTACTATACATACTACTAGAGTTATGGAAAATGGATAGGCTTGCGTACCTATGCGCATCGGAAGATGAACGCTCGAACTAAGGTTGCCGACATTTTTATATATGACTAAATCATTGAATAGAGGGATGAGTTATGCATAATAGGCAGAACTATTTGTATGTAGGAGTAGATTTACATAAGGAGCATCATACGGCTGTTATTATTAATTGTTGGCAAGAGAAACTAGGAGAAATACAATTTGAGAATAAACCATCTGCATTTTCGAAGTTTTTATTAGAAGTAGAGACATATGTGAGTGCTGGGGTATCAGTTGTATTTGGTTTAGAGGATGTTGGTGGTTATGGAAGAGCGTTAGCGAAATATTTAGTAGATCATGAACAAGTAGTGAAAGAAGTAAATCCAGCTTTATCATTTTTAGAGCGGAAAAGCCATGTGACGACACAAAAAAGTGATAGTTGGGATGCGGAATGCGTGGCACGCATATTGGTAAACAAATTTAATCAATTGCCAGATGCAAAGCCAAACGATTTATTTTGGTCGATACAACAATTGGTTTCAAGAAGGAATGCATTAGTAAAAGCACAAAGTGCATTAAAGAACCAATTACATATTCAATTAAATCACCATTATCCAAGTTATAAAAAGTTTTTCTCAGAGTTAGATGGAAAAACAGCATTAGCGTTTTGGCAGCAATATCCGTCACCCTCTTGTTTAGAGGGGGCAAATATAAAGCAATTAACAGCTTTTTTATTAGATGTTAGCAATAATACATGTTCAGTAAAGAAAGCAAGCGAAATATTAAAACTTGTAAAAGAAGATGGACATACAATGAAGGAATATCAAGAAACACGAGATTTTTTAGTAAGAAGTATTGTACGGGATATTGAGTTTAAAAAGACAGAAATGAAATACATCGAGAGAGAATTAAAACAGCTAGTAAAACTACTAGATTATCAATTAGAAACGATGCCGGGAATAGAACTTGTGACGGCATCAGCATTAATTGCAGAAATTGGAGATGTAAGACGATTTCCAAATGCCAACAAATTAGCACGATTTGCGGGGATTGCGCCTGTTTACTTTGGTTCTGGTGGGAAAGGTAAGGTGCATAAAAGCAAACAAGGAAACAGGGCGCTACACGCTTTATTTTATAATTTAGCTGTACAGCAAGTGCAAGTAGCGAAAGGAAGTAAGTTACCCAGAAACCCAGTGTTTCATGCATATTATCAAAAGAAACTTAAAGAGGGAAAAACAAAAGGACAAGCATTGGTATGTATTATGAGAAGGCTTGTAAACATTGTATATGGCATGATGAAATATAAAACAGCTTATGAATTGCCGGTAGTGGAAGAAAAAGAAGTAGTTTAATAAGGTTTTACATGGTTTGCTTTTTTATTGTGAGGGTTTAAGATTACAACATAGGGTACGGGTAATCCTCCTAAGATAACGGAAATACAAGAGGGGGACCTTGGGAAGCACATTATTAAAGGGAAAAATGGAAGAAAAGAACTGGCACCAAACGTGCGTTATGTTACCGAGGATGGTTATAAATATACAACAGATGAGCTTGGTAGAATAGTAGATGTTGAGGCAGGAGAATTAATACTTCAAAAAGGAAAACGAAACAAAGGAATGCAAGTGGCAGCAGGCCGTGAAGATAGGTTACCTGATGATGATGGTGGCCACTTGATAGGAACTCAATTCCATGGTTCTGGAGATATAGATAATTTGATTGCTCAAAATAGACAAATTAATCGCTCTGGTGGAGAGTGGTATAATATGGAGCAAGAGTGGGCTAATGCGTTAGGTGGAAAGCCTCCTAAAAAAGTGTCAGTAAAGATGGAACCAGTATACTTAGGTTCATCGCTAAGACCGAACTTATTTAAAATAAAATATCAAATTGAAGGTCAACGTAAGGTAATACGTGAAATATTAAATAAAACAGGAGGGTGATGTAAAAGTGTTCGAATTAGAATTAAATAAAATCTATCAAAATATAGCTCAAAAAATAAATGATACAATTCCCGTAGAATGGGATATCTTTTGTTTTAATGCAGAGATTCATAACCAAGAGGGTGGGGTATTATTCTTTTTCAATACCCCAGATAGATCGGATGAATATATATATTCCCATGATATACCAGATGTATTTAATGTGAGTGAAAAAGAATATGATAAGAAATATGATGAATTATTTCATTTAAGTGTAGAGTTACAGGAAATATTTATAAAAAATAATCAGGAACCTTGGTATTCTTTTGACATGATTGTGACATCTGAGGGGAAATTAAAAATTCATTATGGGTATACTAAATGGTATCAATCTACTTTTGGACCGAATGACCGAGTGGATTATTTTGAATATAAATATTTAGGGAAGAAACCGAGTAATGAAAATGAACGAAGAAAATTCGAAGAGATGAAAGAATATGAAGAGCAAAATAAATCTTAAAATATTCTCTGTTAAATTAAGGAATGCATTATTAGCGAGTAAATATGTAAAATATCCAAATCAACTAACTTTAGTTGGACTATTGAAAAAAGAATAGTGACGGATTAATGTTACTTATAAAACAGATGAACTTAAAGCACTTGATTGTCGACTAAAGGCAACAAGTGTTTTTTTTATAGATAGGTATGCTTTGAATGTATAAAAATTATTTTTATGAATTAGGGAAAAAAGAAATTACTAGTATTATATAATTGAAATTAAACTAGCAAAAGTTGTGGACTCCGTAACACCATTCGCTAAAGGTGTAGAAATACTGCCAGATGGAAGTGTCGTTAGATCTGGAACGAACTATAGCGGGAAATTCCAAGAAGCCCATGATGCCTCAAAGGCGAGTATTCAGAGTAGGATCTCGAATTTGGAGAGTGGTGGGGTTAAGGGTACGGGTAATAGAGAGGCTGAAGTTCCACCTGCTTTTAGACAAACTGATTTTGCTAGTTCTTATGAAGCAAGGTATAATCAGACACCTTCACCAGTTAATTCGAAGGTTGAATTTGAAGGAATCAGAGGAGAATCTTTAAGTACGCTTAAACCACCACCAGACCCTATATTGAAACGTATATTAGATGAAGCTGGGATTAAAGGTATTCAATATAAAAATGGAGTTCCTGATTTTTCGCCAGTATCAAAGGCGCAGGTAGAAATCAATTACATGGTAGGTGGCACTGCTGGATATGGATCAGCAGCAAGACGTCTTAATTTTACTCAAGCTGATGAAAAATTGGCTGAGCAATTGAATAATTCTCCTGAATTAGCACGTAAGTTTGGGATGGAATCTGGTGGAATTACATGGAAACAAATAGAGAAATATCGACGTGCAAATAAGTTAACTTGGCATGAATTGAATGATGTAAAGATAGTGCAACTTGTACCAACAGAGATCAACAGCAAATTTGGACATCTTGGTGGAGTAGGTGAAATCAATGCAGGAGCGTTTATGCCAAATGGATTTGCTAGTAAACAATAAAGGAGATATATATAATGAAAATAAATGATGCAATTTTTGGCGAACTTGAGTTTAATAATTATGATTGGATTGGATATAAAAACATTGAGTTTTTTGGGAACGAAGTTAAGGTGGCGTTAATAGTTAGGGGAGAAGATGATGGTCAGTTTGAGGAAGAACAATATATGGCATATAATTTTTTAATAGAAAGATGGCAACAATTACAACAAAGTATTTTGGAGCCTATATTAGATTATTATAAACAAAAAAGATATGAACTTGGTTACGATGTTGAATCTAACGAAAATTATCCTTTAATAGAAACAGTTACTCAAATTCTCGAAAAAATAACCTTAGCTGGAATTTTTGTTCCAGATAATGACCTTATCGACTTTCTTGATATCGGACTTACGTTTGACTGTACATGGGATATGGAAAATGGATTAGGCCTTTGTCTTGTGAAAGGTGAAGTAACTGAGGTAGGTTATCAGGACGTTGTACTTTAAACTTTGGAGCCTATTTTTATAGAGACAATAAAATTGTTTTTTTAGTCATTCGGAATATATGGGCTGATTGAATTAAGGTATAGTTGAAGTGTACAAAAAAAGAAAAGGTCATTTTGAAGTACGCACTCCATGATGGTTGTACCATCATGGAGTACTATGTGCAATTCTAGAATAGAAAACGAAATACGAGCTTAGGCGAGATGACATTTTACTGTGCGACGAATACAAAGACATGGAATGGACATAAAACTAACGAACTCGTACAAACTCGTAATTTTTAACGTAGTAGTTGTCACGACATATCAAAGGTGTCATACTGTCGCCATAAAACTTACAAATTTAATGCTACTTAAAAACACATGAACTTAAAGCACTTGATTGTCAATTAAAGGCAACAAGTGCTTTTTTAATTGATTGGTATGCTTTAACTTTATAAATAGTTGGTAAGTTGGAAGAAGTAACGGCATTCATGAATAAGTTGCCGAATAGTATGAAGAATGTCGGAGAGAAGATTAAAAATATTTATATCCCGAATGTATTCCCTGAACCTTTGGCAGCTGGTGTTGGGAATGTAGGAGAAAGAAAAACACTTGGAGCGTTATTTTCTGTTGCTAAGAGTGAAACTAAGGGAACGGATGAAAGTAGAATTCCTCCTAGGTACGGTGAGAGAAAGATTACAGATGAAGAATATGAAGCATTAAAAAAACACCGACAGCAAAAATAAGAAAACAAGTAAATAAAGGCCACAATAAAAAGATAGAAACGGAAGATCAAGCTCTTCCTGGAAAAACTTTTATAGGTTCACTAGAAGCTGATCATATTGTGTCTATGGACAGAATTGCAAGTATGGATGGTTTTGGTAATTTAAAAGAAAAACAACAGTTAGAAGTATTAAAGAACCCAGAAAACTTTACAGGATTAAGTAAATCTGCAAACACTTCAAAGCAATCTAAATCGTATGAAGAATGGACACATTATAAAAAGGGAACACCAGATGAGATAGAAGTTAGTTCTGACTTTAGGAGCAAGATGATTACAAGAGAAAAACAACTTGAAAGAATATTGCAAAAACAAATTGGTGATTTTAACAAAGAATAATATAAAATAATATTAAAAAGGATGGGAAAAAAATGAGTTCTAAGTTAGATATATTAAGAGAGTATAATGAAGATATTCAATTGATTAATGCAAATGAATTTAAGAATATAAACTTATCTTTAATTCCTGATTTATGGGTGGAAGTATTTAGTGAACATGATAGAGAAAAGAGAATCAAGAAAATTTTAAGTATATGGAAAAAATATGTAGATAATAATTTATCTAATACTATTGCTTACTTATCAGAATACCTTGAGGATATTGAACTGATGGTAAATGAGGACACCTATTCAAGCTTGTATACAATAAAAAATCAAGGTGGAGAAGATTTATATTATGAAGGAAGAAATCCTAAAGATAGTTTTAATAATGAGGAATTAGAATCTTCATGGAGAGAAATCCCTGAATCTATTAGGGACTTTTACGAAAATGTTCATAATGGATTTTATGATTACACAAGTGAATCAATGGGATTGATGCCATTAGAAGCTATAACTTACTTTGGGGATGATGACTTAGAGTGGGGGATTATAGATGAATTGGAAGAACCTATAAGGATTAATTTAAAAACATCTTTTGGATTCTTTAGTAATGGTATGGGGAGCTACATAGCTATAGATTATGAAAATTGTAAGAATAACAATGCTACTTTTTGGTCAGCTAAGAGCCAGCCTAAATATAATGTTCGCTTTTGGAATTTTGTAGATGAATGGATTGTTATCGGTTTTGAATAAAAGGTTTTTAAAATTTTGATACAAAGTCTATAAACTTAAAGAGATTTTTAGGTTTAGAAAACATTTCCCCCAATATGATTTAAAAGAATTATATAATGACACTTTATTACATCATCACATTGTTGGTGAAGGTCAAGCTGTGGATGTACCCTCAAAGCTACATCCAGGTTTAGGAGGGATTCATAATGCTGAGAAAAGCGCAGGAATTTGGGGGAATGACCAAAATATGCTGAACTATTAAAAAAGTAAGGGTGATTATTTTGGTAATGAAGGATGCTATGAGCAAATATTTTAATTTAAGAAAAGAATATTTTGATAAAGGGTTAGATTTTTTATTTAAAACGCCATATAACGAAGAAGTGGATTCATTTATATATATAGGTGAAATGGATGATGATGAAGAAATTTCATGGAAACCTATTGGAAAAAATAATAAGAATGATTTAACGACGATTGAGGAAAAATTTGAAATTAAATTGCACACTTCAATTGATGATTATTTTAATTCTTATTGGTTTGCTGATTTAGATGGATTTATTGATAATCATTATATTAGGTTAGAACCTGTATTACCAAATATTGAATTGGATTCCTTCGAAAGTAATTTAGAAGGGTATAAAAACAATCATAATAAGGTTGATAAGACTCCAATAGGTGTAGAAGGGAACGGTTTGATAGTTGTGTTAGATAATGTAAGTGGTAAGGTTGAATTGGAGAATTTTGAACGAGGTTCGTTTGAAGCGCTTTCGGATAGTCTAGATGAGTTAATTTCTAATTTAAAGTTACAAAAATAATATATTAAGAACATTTATCCCGCTTTAATGGGCAGTAAGACCCCCACCTCAAAATTTAGCGAAAGCAAAGAAGTTAGGTGGGGGATCAACTGCCCATAAAAGTCCGATTGGTTCAACTAATAATCAGTGGGGGATGAAGAAAACCCCCACTGATTAAAGTTTCACTTTATATGAAAAAATGTCTGATATGAAGTGTAGACCGAGTGTTAGATACAATTGGACTGCAGTATTTTATAGAAAGATATGATTAAGATCAAGCTAAGACCTACAAAATTTATGCTATTTAAAAAACATATGAAATTAATGCACTTGATTGTCTACGAAAGGCAACAAGTGCTTTTTTTATACATAGGCATGTTATAATTTTATTAGGGGATTATTTAGACTATATAAATAATTTAAATTCAATTCAATTAATAGAAACGATAGATAACATCATATCAGGATTTGAAAATGTAGAAACTACCTAATCTCAACAGACAGATCTTTATGATCCTAATGAAGAAAAAAATATATATGAGTACATTGTAGATTATTGCAATAGACATATATAGGATAGGAGAAAATATGGCAGTTATAGATTTGGATCAGATAGATGCAATTGGAGTAGAAGGTAAAAACCTAAAGTTGTTAATAATAGACTATCTAGACTGGGAATATGAAGAAATGCATCTAGATGTACTACAAGAAAAAATTAATAATTACTTAATATATATTGAAGATAAGCAGTACTTTAAAGATTACGGAGACAACTTTGAGAAAAAAATAATTGATATACATTTCCAACATAGTGTTTCGGAAAATGGATTGAAATTTCTGGATGTAGTTTCCAGTCAGCTAAGTAATACTGACATTTTCATCGGTATTCACTTACCAGAAGAATAATTCTTTATTGAGGAGTGATTTCTAATATGAAAGAGGTTATGAAAGACTATTTCGGAAGATTTATAGATAAATGGATGGAGTACAACAACTCATTACCGCAAATAGCATGGAATGAAGATGTAGATGAATTTATATATTTGGGTGAAGAAGACGAAAATGGATATATTTGTTGGAAACCAATGGAGAAGGGAGTGGAATTTTCCTTTGATGAAATTGAAAGTCAATACAACGTTCAGTTACATGATTCGTTGAAGCAGTATTTCACTTCGTATTGGTTTTTAGAATTAACAGGATGGATTTCTTCTTATAATATTAATTTGCATCCTGTTATTCCAGGGATTGAACCAGATTATTTTATTTCACTTGTCAAAGACTATGCGGAATCTAAAAATGATATTTTTAAGTATATCCCAATTGGTTATGAATCAAATGGGATGTTAATAGTGCTAGACAACAATACAGGTGAAATTTTAGTTGAGGATTTTGAATTAAATGAGTATAAAAAAATAACTAATAGCTTAGAAAACCTCATTTTACAATTGAAATTTAGGTATAAAAAATAGAAATGCATACCAACAGACAGCAAGAAAAAGAGCGTTAAGAGATAAAATTGATAAGCTATTTGAACAAGGGTTAACACTTAAAGAAGCGAATGAAAACTCAAACAGTCTTACATAATTTAGATCAAGTTGCTGGGGAGATTTAGTATTTATGTTCTTAATCAAGGTATTGAATAAAGTGAAACTGGGGGTTTTGTTCATCCCCACTGATTAAAGTTTCACTTTATGAAAAGGTATTTAAGGTGTATAAAATGGGAGGATGGCCTTGTGGATGGAAAGGTGAGTACATGGAAGGGAAAATGATTGTCTACTTACCAAATGAAAAATGAAGGCTTACATACCGACATACTTTATGAATTTAATGAAATCTATTGCGAAACGATTATAGAGAGATGACAGGCGATAAGTTTAAATATCTTGATAGTTCAGGAGGGATTATTAAATGATTAATCTATCTAATATTCCAGATTTGATAGAAAAGTCGGCAGCGAGTGATATTGAAATTCAAGCAGTAGAAAATCGCATGAATGTTACATTACCTAATGTATATAAGGAATTATTGAGATGTACAAATGGCTTTTCAATAGGTGGTGGGTTACTTATTTATGGTACGGAGCATATTGCAGAAAGGAACGAGGTTTGGGAAGTAGATGAGTATGCGAGGGGGTATGTCTCAATTGGTGATGACGGTGGGGGTAATGTATTTTTAATGGCTCAACATGCAGAGGAAAAAGAGGTGGTAGTAATTGATTCTGGGGACATGAATCCAAACCATGCTACTGTAATTACCGCTGATTTTAAAAAATGGGTGAATAGTGGTTGTGTAAGTGAAATAGAACAGAAAACGATACATAAGTCGTCTGATATATGTAATATAGTGTTAGTGAAAACTCCTAGTGAAGGTTTGAAAGATTTAATAAGAATAAAGAACGTATTAGAGCTTGAGATTTCCGCAATTGATTTGCTAAAGGGTTCAAAAAATCTTCCTTATATAATAGTAGAGAGATTTCCATACGGTAAGGCGAAAAAACTCATTGAAAAATTAGCAATTGATAGTACTATACTGAGTATAGAAACGACTGGAAAAAACAGTTAATATCAGTGGGTAACTTTCATACGAATAGAGAAATCGATATGAATCCAAGGGAGTAAATAGGGAGAGTTAAAAATGATTATAAATGATGCAGTTTTTGGTGAGATTGAGTATACATATGGATGGGTTAAGGACATTAACGTTGAATTTTGTGGAAAAGAAGTTGAAATAGCATTGATAGTGAAAGGTGAAGAAGACGGTAAGTTTGATGAAGGACAATATACTGCTTATAATTCATTATTGCAAAATTGGGAACAATTGCAGCAAGTTTTTTTACAAGTGATTTTAGACTATTACAAGCAAGAGCGTCAACAATTAGGGTATGATATTGGATTTAATGAAAATTATCCGTATATCGAAACAATTGACCAATTACTTAGGAGGATCACATTAGTTGGAATTGTAGTCCCATATGGAGGTATTCATGAAGAGCGAGATATTGGGATAACTTTCGATTGTACGTGGGATAGAGAGAATGGATTAGGAATACGTCTACTAAATGAAAAGGTAACTGAAGTGGGGTATCAAGACGTTGCTATTTGAATTTTAATTTAAGGAGTGAAAAAGTAATATGAAAGTATTTGAGGAAAGGTTTAGTGAATTGCAAGCTGATATGATATCTATATGCATGGAATATGTTGAAAATAGAGCTGATAAAGTATATGTGTACGCTTCATGTGAAGAAGATATGATTTCTAGTAGTTTCTTTTATTTCATTAACAATAAGTATGTAGAGTGTCACAAGGTTAATGATGCATTGGAAAATGGGAAAAAAAGATATGATGTATCTCCAGAACAAATGTTTCAGGTTCTACAAATTATAAGTGAAGATATTGAAGGAATTGAAATGTTATGCAAAGAATACGAAAAAGATATGCCAACTGAGATGAAATTAATATACGATACTAAGAGTGGTAAGTTTAAAGCTGAATATGAGTATGATTTAATCCATACAAATGATGATATAAAAACGGCGGATGATTTTGATGATGAGTGGTTTGAGGAAGTGAAAAATAATAACCTTTAAAAGGGGTACAGTAATAGTTATATCTTAGTTAAATAGATAATGAGTGGGAGTAGAAAATGGAGAAATCAATGGAAAAGATAAGTGATTTTATATGTTTCGAAAAGCCGTCGCAAGAGATTGTTGAAAAGTATACAGGTAAAGTTCCTGAACAAATAATAGATTTATGGAAACAATATGGATTTGGAAGTATGTTAAACGGATATTTAAGGTTGATAAACCCAGAAGAATATTTAGATATATTAAAGGCAAGTTATATCCGCTATGAAGAGGCTATCCCGGTTTTTACAACAGGTATGGGAGATATTCTTGTGTGGGAAAATAACTATTTATTATTACTTAAGTATCGAAGAGGTACGGTAGATGTAGCAGGTGGAAAATTTAAGTTTTTCTTTAAAAATATGAAAGATGACTATTTTCTAGAGAAAGTATTGGATTGGATGCCTTACAAGCAGGCAATACACAGGTACGGAAGTCTTGAAATTGATGAATGTTTTGGTTACACACCGTTACTTCCATTAGGTGGATTAGAAAAAGTAGAAAACTTACAAAAGGTTAAACTTATTGAGCATGTTTATTTAATTACTCAATTTATGGGTCCGATAGAATAATGGGTGAAGAAACTGGAGGCAAGATAAACAGACTTTCAGTTTTTTTATTTTGACAAAAAGATATTATTAGAATGGAGGAAAGTAAATGAATGCAGAGAACGTGGAAAGTATTTATCAAAAAGTAGCTTTGCAGTTAAACAGTATTATTCCAGAACCATGGGAAAAAGTAATGGTATATTCAGAAGTTGATAAATATAGTGATTCGACGGTATTTTTCTACTATCCAAAAAATAAGCAGGAACCGATATACAGTTTAGATATTGAAGATATGGAAGGGATTGATGAAGATGAGACTGATCACCAATTAAATCTTCTTGACAGTATCTTTAGAGAGTTATGGGAAGAATTTAAAAGAAATAAGCAGGAACCATGGACTAATGTAACATTTGAGTTATACTCTACTGGTAAGTTTGATGTTGAATTTGATTATACTGTATTAGAGGAAGAGAATAATTATAATCATTATGAGAGATTACTTATATGGAAGTATAAAAGGTTAGGAGTTTCTCCTGATGAAAAGAGAGAAAGTGATCTGAAACTAATTAGAGAATATATTCATACACAAAAATGATCTCTACTAGAGTTATAGATATAAGGTGTTTGAAAATAGATATCCTATGATAGCTGTCCTATCATAGGATAGGTGTCTCATTTTTTACTGTATCGAATATCTCATCTTATACTTATTATATATGGTTACACACAACTCATCGTTTATTCTTGCCAACAACCTATTTTCCTCAATGATTCTCACCGAATCATCTTTCATGTATAAATTAAATCGAGCACGTAATTCCTAGTTTGTTTCAGGAAATACGCTTCATTTCATAACAAGTCATTGGCAAATTCCTATAATTAAAATTCGGAAAATTAAAATAAAATTTTAAAGTATGTAATTATTTGTTTTATAATGGAATTGTGTTTTGGTAAGAATATTTTAAATGTTTGTAATCTAAATCAAACAGGAGGTTGTAAATATGGGGAGGAAATATGTAATTAGGATTCTAGCTTTACTCTCTGTCATATCTCTTTTCTTTAACTTAATGTTACCAAAGGCTAGCGCAGAAATTGAAAAGATTCCATCATTGAAAACAACAGCTACAAACAAAGCTGATGGCGGAAAAGGGATGCATGCAAAGGAGTCTATCACGATCCAAGACAAAGTAGAGTACACTAACTTAGTTGTTGGTAAAGAGTACACTGTAAAAGGTAAACTAATGAACAAAGTTATTAACAAGCCATTATTAATTGATGGAAAAGAAGTAACAGCTGAGACTAAGTTTACAGCAAAAGAAACGAATGGTTTTGTAACATTAGACTTTCCTTTCGTTGGTGCAGAGCAGCAAGGAAGAGAAGTGGTAGTGTTTGAAGAACTATATGAAGATGGTGTTTTAGTGGCAACTCATGCTGACATTAATGATGTAGGGCAAACGGTTCGATTTGTAGAACCAACAATCAAAACAACAGCTACAAATAAAGCGGATGGTGGAAAAGAGATGCATGCAAAAGATTCCATCACGATTCAAGATAAAGTGGAATACAAAGATTTAATCGTTGGGAAAGAATATGTTGTAAAAGGTAAACTAATGAATAAAGTTACGAACGAACCATTATTAATTGATGGAAAGGAAGTAAAAGCTGAGACTAAGTTTACAGCAAAAGAAAAGAACGGTTTTGTAACATTAGACTTTCCTTTCGTTGGTGCAGAGCAGCAAGGGAGAGAAGTGGTAGTGTTTGAAGAGGTATATGAAGACGGTGTTTTAGTGGCAATTCAATCTGACATTAACGATGTGGGGCAAACGGTTCGATTTGTAGAACCAACAATCAAGACAACAGCGACAAACAAAGCAGACGGTGGAAAAGAGATGCATGCAAAAGATTCCATCACGATCCAAAATAAAGTGGAATATAAGGACTTGATCGTAGGAAAAGAATATGTTGTAAAAGGTAAATTAATGAACAAAGTTATGAACAAACCATTATTAATTGATGGAAAAGAAGTAATAGCTGAGGCTAAGTTTACAGCAAAAGAAAAGAATGGTTTTGTAACATTAGACTTTCCTTTCGTAGGTGCAGAACTACAAGGAACAGAAGTAGTAGTGTTTGAAGAGGTATATCAAGACGGTGTTTTAGTGGCAATTCAATCTGACATTAACGATGTAGGGCAAACAGTTCGATTCGTAGAACCAACCATCAAAACAACCGCAACAAACAAAGCAGACGGTGGAAAAGAGATGTATGCAAACGAATCTGTCATGATCCAAGATAAAGTGGAATACAAAGACTTAATTGTAGGAAAAAAATATGTTACAAAAGGTAAACTAATGGATAAAGCAACTAAGAAACCTTTACTAGTAAATGGTAAAGAAGTAGCAGTAGAATCTAAGTTTACGGCAAAAGAGAAGAATGGTTCTATCACACTTGATTTCACATTTAATGCATCTAAACTACAAGGTAAAGAAGTAGTAGTATTTGAAAAACTATATCAAGATGATATTTTAGTAGCAATCAACGTTGATATTGAAGATGCGGGCCATACAGTGAAGTTCAAAGCCGAAAAATTAGGAAAACCGCAGCAGGAAAAGCCGCAATTAGAGCAACCTAAAACAGGAAAAACATCAAAAGCTGGAACATTACCAGCTACAGGTGGAAATACGTCCTTTATGTGGTTCTCAGTCGGAGCCGGTCTTTTGTTATTAACTCTTGGAGCAATATTATTTATGAAACGTAGAAATGCATAATAATTAACTAGTCTTTTAGACAGAAGATATGGATAGGAAATATAGTCATAAAGAAGGGCTCTCTTTTGATTCGTTTTTTCAAAAGAGGATCTTTTATAGATTTTATTTCTATTTTTTTACAGGAATTATACGACTAATAACGAGAAAAATGTTCATAATTATTTTCATTCCTATTATAACGAATTCTACAATAGAAAACAGAACGTATATTTGGTATAATCGAAATATACTATATGAAACGATGTACATGAGTTTGAGATTTATGAAAAAAGTAAGTAATACATAATAATACATACGCTATAGGATTCAGTTCATGTTATACAAATCAATCGTTAGAAAGGAAAAGAAGTATGAATCAAATTTCATTCGAAGATTTATTTGAAGAAGAAAACAAACCAGAAAAGGTGGAGGTAGCTGAGATTCCCGTACCTTTATCGCCCTTACAAAAGGATATTTTAGAGTTAATTAATTCTGAAGAAATAAGTGCACTTGAGTTATGCGAACAATTAATACGAGCTGGTAAAGTATCAGATGAAAGATTCACAACGAATAAGCCTAAAGCATATGGGCAAGTATGCTTACTATTAGAAGGGTTTGTTAAAGAAGAAAAGCTTATTTTTGTCAAAAGTGATGAGAAAAGAGATAGGGTATATAAATTGAAAGACGAAGATTCTAACGAATAAAATGTATAAAGTATAGAAATGAAATAAGGAAGTCCTCATATTTGTGTTGAAAGATTATTTTTACATAAGCGTGGGGATTTTTTTGAGGGAGGATGTATGAAAGATTGGGAGTATAACGAATTATTTCATGCAATTCGGGAGGCGTATGAAGAGTTATTAGATGAAGAGAGAGGGTATCGATATGCTATAGCAAAGCTAGCGGATGAATTTGATAATGTAGGAAAGATTGAAGATGTTATCGTTGATACTGCCATAGGAGAAATAGCAGTCGATCATCATATGGTCTTTGTTGGGCGTATTAAAGGTATAACAAAGAGGCTAAGTATGTTTAACCTTCAAGAGGCAGAAGGTGAATTGACAGTAGAGGAAATAAAAGATTTATCGATAAGAATAAATAATGTAATAGAAGAATTAAAAAATGTAAAGAGTGATTATAAATCTTTGGTTGAATAATTCATGTTTCTGCAAATGTAAGAGACATAGCTAGACAAGAGAACAGAAATATAGGAGGTGATGTTGTGGAGGAGAAAAGTATAAATAAAACAATAAGAAATGCTATTAAGCTTGGTGACACTAATGAAGTAAAACGTCTAATAGGTGATAATCCAGAATTTTTACATTCAATGACACCATTTGGTACGTGGTTACATATTGCAGCAAAGAAAGGGCATATCGAAATTGTTGAGTATTTGATTAATAAAGGGATAGATATGAATACTAGAGGCGGTACATTTGATGCTTCTGCATTAAATTTGTCCGCAGGAGCAGGACATTTGGAAATAGTAAAATATTTAGTAGACTCTGGTGCCGAATTGGATGTAAGTTTAGCAAAAAGAAATCCACTATTTGGAGCAATTTATGGCGGACATAAAGAAGTAGTTGAGTTACTAGTTGAAAAAGGAATAGATATTTCAATTAGATACACTGGAGAAAACTTTAAGAATATGAATGCTTATGAATATGCTGAAGAATTCGGACAAACAGAAATTGCTGCATACATAAAGCGTAAGATGGATAAGAGATAATAAAGATTGTAAAAGGGATAAGACTAAGAATAAAGAGATTAATAGGGGCAGTGTTTAATGATTCTGATTTTGAACTGGCTGACTTTAGAAGTTGTAATGATATTGCCTTATTAATATTGTAAAGGGGTATGAACATGACAAATAGAAATGATGCATATGGAGGGTTTATTGTATCTAGAAATGTTTTGAATGGAGTACCTATTCGATATAGTTTTCGAGAAGAAAGTTCTATTTCTCAATTAAATGGTTGGAACATCTTTTCAGAAGTGGATGATGATGAATATGTAAACAATCCAAAAAACTTTTGCATAATTAATGCAGAATCAATGTCTTCAATTGCACCTCAAATGCTAGAAATATTTGAAGCACCATATGGAACAGACCTTTTTTGGGTATATGAAGATAATGTACATGTTGGTTTTTACGATTTAGTGAAAGACTGTATGACAGATATAAATAAGATTTTAAATGTAATTTATTAAGGTCTCTTATAACTGTTTTAGATGTGTAGTAATTAATTGAGGAAATTCAGAGGGATGGTGCGAGATGAATAAAGTAGAATGGAGATCACCAGATAAGCCTTTATTGCGAGAAAATGTAAAGACTGTGGAAAAAGAGTTGGGCATTCATTTTCCTTTAGATTATATAGAATGTGTAATGAAGAATAACGGAGCACATGTTAGCCCAGAAGTATTTGAAGTTGAGGGGAAGAGAAAAGTTTTTGGCACATTACTAACTTATGATATGGATGATGATGAAAATATTATTGAGGTATTCAATGACTACGATGATACATTACCGAGAGCATTGATTCCATTCGCATTTGACCCAGCAGGAAATTTAATTTGCTTTGATTATAAAAATCATGAAGAAGATCCAATTGTCGTCTTTTGGGAGCATGAGGGAGCATGGGAAAAGAAAACTTTGATGGAAAGTGAAGGGATTACGGAAGAAGCAGCAGAGGAAAGAGCAAGAGAAAATGTATTCTATATTGCTAATAATTTTACGGAGTTTTTAAATAAGTTACATGATTAATAGTGGGAAAGGGATTTAAACTTATTTGGCTGTGATAAAGCAAATAAAAGGAGTAGTAAAATGAAACCGAATTATTTTACAATCGCAATGTATCCGACTGTAGCATTTAACGAGGAAGAGATATTGAATCGTCTTCTAGATGTATTTGAGTCAAACGAAAAATCCGCTCCTACTCATTGGGGAAACTGTGAAACGGTGCAGGTAGAATATAATCGCCAGGAAATCATAGAAAAAGTAATTTCGGAGCGTAGAGTGTCTGAAGTTCACCTCTATCATGATAAAATGACGGGTTATATTCACTTAAGAATATAACCCTATTTATTAGAACCAGTAGTATATAAGGAAATTATCCCACGGGTTATTTGCAAATATTAGACGAGGAATATTTGACGCTGTAAAAGAAAAAATATTGATTCTTATATCATTATTGATATTGTCCTCAATTTTCCTCATGTAGCACTTGAAAATCAGTAACAAGTGAAACGATTTTTCCTGCTTCATCGATTCCCCAATAGGAAGGATAAAATCCATCTCCATAACCTGAACGGAATATAATGATATTACTTCCTGTTTCCTCACAAACCACGCAATTTCCCCAATCTTCATCATGTTCTGTTAGTATGTCATCTATAAGATCATCATACAAACTAGTAAATTCTTCTCCTAGTTCTTGTTGTAACCTATCTTCTATTTCTTCTAACTTATCAATTGCTTCAACATCTGCAAAGCACCCTAAGCCTGTATCAACTGGGTAACCAAAAATATATCCGTCTTCCAGTTCACTGACATTTTGTTCTGGTTTTGTTGCCATCTTCCATCCTACCGCTTTTGACTCCGACAATTTCAATTCAGCACCAGCAATGACTCCATCTTCCTTATGCCACCAAGCAACAATTGGATATGTACCTGGCTGAATTGTTTGTTCGAAGTGATTTTTATTAAAAATAAGAGGATCACAAGCAACAATTTTACCTGAAGTAACTTTCAACTGTTCTAGTGCTTCGGAACGCAGGGCCTCACTATCTGGTTTAGATAATTCACGTAATAACTTTGACATAATGTTTCTCTCCCTTTCTTTTTAAAATATTTGTTGATGCTGCCTCCCATATATTTTTACATGAGTTACATTTGTGTTCTGTGGTATTTCTAGCGCCTTTGTATGTTCCTATAACATCGCCATGAACTTCTAAAACCTCTGCGGCATATTGTACCCACGTTTTTCTAATAGTTCCGCAACATATTCTTCATGCGTTTTACGTTTTCGGATATATTGCCCCGTACAAGTGTAGATGGAACAAACATTTATTCATTGAAAAATATAACAAATGAATTTAACTTTAAAATTAGACCAGTTTTGAGGATGTAAATAATAATCTACCCGTTGATTATATTATTTTAAGGGTAAAAATGCATTAATTAAAAATTCAATAAAAAAAGATCAAACTAGATAGTCTTTCTAGATTGATCTTCTTATTTATATTCCCCTTCACTGCAACTCATTGCAATATGTCTACTTCTGTGACACATTACACAATTGTACAGAGATAATGAAGTAATATGAAAAAAAATATAAAGATTTAAATTTAATCCTATATATTTTTTATAAATTTTAAAAGTAAATCCCTTATTTTTGGTATGATTGACAGAGACTATTTAATTTCTTATGAATATTCTTGAAAAGGAAGTGGTGCTGTATGAAATCAATAAATGTAAATGGGAATATATATCATATTGAATCTATTCCTTTTGAAGATAAGAGTGAGCAGGATGAAGAGGGATACTACGAATATTTTTACAAAGGAGTCAATTTATCGTTTCACTCGGACAAAGAAATAATTAAAGCCCGAATTTATGACGAGGAAGAAATAATATATTTCTTAAAAAATCCATCTCTTGCATTTGGTAAAGATTTTGAAGCTATAAAAGTATATATAATTAAAGAATATGATGTAAATAAATTTAAAATTCCAAGTGAAAAAAAGCCTATATAGAATTATAGCTATAATTCTATATAGGCTTTACCATGACCAATTATAATAAAACAGGAAAACTCACAAAGTACTTATGCCTGTGGGTGATGAAAGGAATGTATTCGAAATTGAGTAAATCAAGTGAAGTAAGTAGATTTGAAAATAGATTCTCAGAAAATGTGATTGAAATAGCAGCTGTCACAGGGGCATTAGGAATCGGTGCATCAAAAGGCGGTGACAACATTTTGTGGACTGCGTCAATTGATTTGATTGCGTGGAAAGACTTACATAACAATGAAACGATTACAAAAGAAGACATACGACTGGCATGGTTGGTTGATGATGCAATTAGTTATTTTGGATAAACGTGATGTGATTTGTTAGGAGGTGAAGTTAAATGAGAAATGACTTAACATGGCCAGTACCGGATGAGCCAGTTTCAGCAGAATATATAAACAATGTGGGAAAAGAGATAGGGTGTATATTTCCAAGTGACTATGTAGAATGTGCTACAAATAATAATGGTTCAGCTGTATTACCTTATAAATTTGAAATAGATACGATAACAAAGGTATTTGGAACTTTACTTTCTTATGATGTAGATAGTAGTGAATATATCGTTAAAGTATATAACCAGTATATTTCTACTCTGCCAAATGAATTGGTACCATTCGCATTTGATCCAGCAGGAAATTTAATTTGCTTTGATTATAAAAATCATGAAGAAGATCCAATTGTCGTCTTTTGGGAACATGAGGGGGCATGGGAAAAGGAAACATTGATGGAAAGTGAAGGGATTACGGCTGAGGAGGCAGAGGAAGTAGCGAGGGAAAATGTATTTTTTGTGGCTAATGATTTTACGGAGTTTTTAAATAAGTTACATGATTAGAAGAAGTTAAATCGTAAAAAAGAAATAGTAAAGAATATAGTGAGATAAAAAATACATATAAGCAGTAGGCGATAAAAAGCATTAAAGGATAAAATAGATGAGAAATGGTTGTTGACAGGGGCAATTAGTATTTTATATAGATTAAAAGGCGGAGTATAATGAAAATATGGAAAATTATTAGTGATTCACAGTTTGATCAATTAGAGTGTGAGAATGAAGAAGGACAAGAAATTTTTAATAACTATTTTCAAGGTCAATCAGTAATTAATACGTGGAATCCATTGCAAATGAAATTGTCAAACAAAGGAGAAGTATCTGATTTATTAAGTGAAATACCACTTGTTTTTACAAAAGCAGCGATAGAAGTAGTATTTGATTTAATAAAAGGGAAAGTTGAAGTTCTTCCGCTTGTTCATGAAGTATACGAATGCTATGCAATACATGTATTAAACGTATTGGCATGTATTGATTATAAAAATGCGAAACCTGATGATTTTGGTGGATTCGATAAATTTGCTTTTATTGCAGATAAAATTAAGGGTGAACATATTTTTTGTACAATGAACACAAAGCATAAATACGGAGATTTTCCAATTGTATCTGTACAAACATTCGTATCAGATGAATTTAAAGATTGTGTTGTGGAAAGTGAACTAAAGGGGTTTAATTTTCAGTTAGTATGGGAATCCGATGAGAAAAATCATGAACAAAAAATAGAAAATAACCCAGTGATACGTCCAACCTCAATAGAAGATTTTAAATCACATATTCAGCAGCATTATGGACTGATTACGAATCATATAGAAGCAAATACAAAAAGGGTTACCGATGTAGAATTATATGATGTTGGACCAAATAAAATAGTTGATTACCATACAGTAGTGACATATCGGAATAGCTATTTCCGTATGCCAGCTCCATCAAGTGTAGATAGTGGTTATTCAGAACTTGTCATGCATCTACCGAAGGATTGGGATGTTTCAGTAACCGCTTTGGCGAGTTCGAAATACAGTTGGCCTTTGCGTCTTTTACAAGAATTTGGAGAAACGACAAGGGAATATGGATTAGGGCAATGGCTTATATTTCCGAATCAATTAGATGAAGGTAAGGAAGATTGCAATGCGTCAATTCATCCATATAGTAAAGAGACGGAATTTTCTGGTGTTATGATTGTGCCACCAATTCCACAGTGTTCAGGGGCATTCAAAATGGAATTTCGTGAAGATGGTAAAAGAATAGAGGGTGACTGGCCGGTTTATTTTCATACCCTATTACCGTTATATAAAGAAGAAATTCAATGTTATTTCGAAGCAGGATTAGATACGTTATTACAAAAATTACTGAAAAATGGTATTGAAGCAGCATTTGACTTTAATCGAGAGAATACGTGTAAATAAGGCAGGATCGATTGAAGAGATTTGTAGTGGAAAAGTAATAAGAATCGCTATATAACTTTACTATTAGTATTAAGGTGGAATATGAAATCCAATTATTTTTCAAATATTAATAATTCAGTAGGAAATGAAATCCTATTAGGTGTTAGTGGAAAGGGTAAAACATGGAAATAAAAAAAGCGTTAGATCGGTATTTTAAAGCACTTATGAATGTATGGGAGAAAAAATATGGAACGTATCCTAAAGTAACGTGGGATACAGAAGTGGATCCTTTATTATATTTAAGTAATCCAGATGAAGAAGGATATGTATATTGGAAACCTCTTGAGAAAAATAAGATAGATAATTTTATAGAAATTGAGAAAGAACTGAGTGTAAATATTCACGATGCGATAAAAGAATACTTTAATTCTTATTGGTTCTTAGGCATACAAGGCTTTTACGGTACAAAATTAGTTGTCCTTGAACCTGTGGAACCGAATAAATCTATAGTAGAATTTATTCAAATAATGAAACGGTATGAGGAGAGTGAAGGGGGAGAATTTAGGTATATACAGATAGGATTTATCTCTCCGGAAGATAAGGCTATTATTTTTGACAATGAAACAGGAGAAGTATTAATAGAAAACTTTGAAACAGAAGAAAAGGAGTTTCTTTCTAATTCCCTAGTTGAGTTGATAAGTAATTTAAAAATGGAGCAGAGATAATAATATGATATGCAGGAGGATAAAATGATCTCACCACAAGATTTTTTAGTGAATTGGAATGAAGAAATATACGGTTTAATTCATTATAATGAAAAAATCATTCACTCGTTTTCATTCTCGAAAGAAACGAAAGACTTCTTAATTAAAGCAGGTTTTCCCGAGTCTGCTCCTCCATTTCTTACATTTGAATCTGCGGATAACGGCGGCGGGATAAGGTTGAGCGAGATACAAAATGAATTAGGTACGATGTATGATAAGTTTATATACTTTGGATTTACTGGTAGTGGAAATCCAATCTGTATTGATGAATCTAAATCACAACTCGTATATATAGATTATGACAATGAAAATAAAGTCGTTCTTATAAATAGTACGATAGAGAAGTTTGCAGAATCTTTACTTGTCTATGTGGAATTTATAAAAGAAGTAAAGGCTGCCAATGGAAGAAAGGCTTATATTGAAAAAAATATACCTAAAGGTTTGGTGGAGTGGATTTCTAGTGCACTTCGAAAAATTGATGCAGCTGCTTTAACAGAAGGATGTTTTTGGACAGAGGAACTAGGGAGTTTTAGTGAATAAGTGTAGATAATAATAGATGGTATTTTTATAGTTGTAAAAAGTTATTCTAAAAGGGGTATGTTGGGTGAATCATAGACGCAAGAAAAAGAAGCCGAAACAAATAAGAAAAGAAGCTGTTCGGATAAAACCGATAGTAGAAGAAGAAAAACCACTAAAGAAGAGTAGCAACAAGTTGGTCGATATTCTCCTAGGTATTCTTCTTTTTCCAATTCTTATATGGGCTGTCTTGGAAGGTTGTACAACACAAGTAAGCAAAGGGAAGACTTTCCTTATTATCGTTTTCTTTCTCTTAATTGCAGTAGGGTTATCTATGATAGGAGACAAATAAAGGGGGAGTTTAGATGTTTAAGAAGAAGGAGAAAAAAACATTTACGTTAGACTTGTAAACACACAAGGGGAAATCATTCGAGAGTTTAATTGTACAGAAAAAAACTTGCGGAAAGTAAAAGAAAATGGTGCTGAAATTCGTGTGGTTGGAGATAACTCATATGAGATGGTAGCCACCGATGAACAACTAGAAAAATTAGCAAGAGCTGAAGCAGAAATCGAAGCGGAAATTAAGGCATGGGAAGACGCTTTAAATGAGAGTTTGGATGAACGCGAAGAAAGAGAAGCGAGACAGAAGGAATTGAAAGAAAAGAATAAATGGAGTACAAAGAAGAAAGTAATCGTATTTGGACTGATATTCTTTGTATTTATTGGATTACCTATTATCGAAGGGTATCAGAATAGTAAATTAGTTGAAGAAGGTACATCATTACATGCAGAAATAGTAGGTAGGCATGTAGAGGAGGAATTCATATTTACACACCCAACATTAGTAGTTGAGGTAGACGGTAAAAAGCATAATGTATGGGTAAGTGAAGAGACATATAACGGAGCAGAGTGGTTAGGTAGACTAAAAGTCATCAAAACAAAAGATGGTAAAGTGGAGAAAGACCCTAGATATGAAGGTGAAGACTTAATCACGAGTTATTAAGGGACTAGATAAGGGGAGAAGGAAATGGTTCACTAGTTGTTTTAAATAATGTAAGTGGAAAGGCTCAATTGAAGGAATTTGAACGCGGGTCGTTTACAGAGGTTTCGAATAGTTTAAATGAGTTAATTTCTAGTTTGAGGTTACAAAAATAGTAAAGTGAAGAATGTTTATATGAATTATAGACCGGCTAGATGGGGTGGGAAAGTGGAATATAGTGGAATGGTTTCAGTTTGGTTTGGAATTTCTAAATCACTCCAAGATCTTGAGGATTATGTCGATATAGATTACACGATAGATGGTAATTCAGTTCATTCAAAGTTTGGGATGAGCTTTGAATTCGGTTATTATGATGAAGATAATATTGAAATTTGTTTTTATGAGAATAATAAAAGGGAAGTTGAACATATTTTAAGTGATTTTTCTTATAGTGAACGAATTATTCCTAAAATAAAAAAGCTAGTAAATGGAGATAGTTTAGCGAACGATATTAACTTTGTTATTGTTCTTTATGATTTTAAATATAATGAAGCGAAAAGAGAAGATATGTTTGATGGTTTAGAGGTTACATTTATTGGTTCTATGCCGTACAGGTAGTTTGCAGGGAGCTGCAAATTCATTTCATAAACACATAGATAAACCTTGTAAAGGAGGGATACAAATGCATGCTTTGCCAAATCGTTTAGAAGAAGTTTTGGAAGAAGATATATATAAACGGGAAGATAAAGATCAGGTGAATGAAGTAATGAATAGATTAGGTGTAAAAGTGTCTAATACATTTAGAGAGTTTTATTATCGATTTGCAGGACCATTTTGGGAAGAGCACGTTCCTTATGAACTACTTGATATTATAGATGAAGAGAATAATATTGAATACTACACAATTATTGCTCGAAAGGAACATGGATTTCCTAATAAGTATTTAGTATTAACGGAAATGACAGCAAATGCTGCATTGGTCCTTGATAGTGTAACTGATAAAGTTTACTCAGTGAATTTTGAAGGTGGAGATGAATTACTTTTAAATGGAGAATTAAAGGAGAGTTGGCCAACGTTTTATAAGTTTTTGAAAGAATATTTCAAATGTTAAATGTTGATGGGAGTTAACGATAAGCAGGGACACCTTAGTAATAAGTGCGAGAGGAATGACGGATAAATGAGAGTGAACGATTCAGTTTTTGGAGAGATTGAATATAATTATGCTTGGGCTAAGTGTATGCCTATAACTTTTATAGGCAATGTAACTGAGATTGATTTGATGATAGATGGTGAAGAAGATGGAGTGTTTGATGAAGGGCAGTATGTAGCGTATCAATCATTAATAAAAAATTGGGAAGAGGTACAAATAAGTTTACTACCTATATTAGACTATTATAAACAAAGGCGATGTGAATTAGGATATGATATTGGAGTGCGAGAAAGTTATCCATTAGTTGAAACAACTGATCAAATGCTAGAGATGGTCAGTTTAGATGGTATTGTTGTTCCGTATGCAGATATTACGGAAGGACGAGAGGTTGGAATTACATTTAATTGTACGTGGGATATAGAAAATGGTGTAGGAGTTCGTTTATTAAATGAAAAGGTAATGGAAGTAGGTTATCAGGATATTATTTTTTAATATAAGTTAAAAGTAAATGAGGGGATATATAACCTGAATGAAAAAGGTGTCAATCTTTATCAAATTGACACCCAAATACGAATCTGTTTAACATCTTACATACTTACGTTTGAAACCTAGTCTTCCTCTATCAAGTTCTTTCTGAATACTCTCTGTAGCATGTAGCAAACTGCTTTTTTTATTATCACGTTTGACTTCAACTATACCAACTTCTTTTGCAGTTTGGACTGCTTTTTCATGTAGTGGTACATATGAAATTGCTACTGTGTTTAGGAAATTATTCATAGCAGATTTTGTTCGTTCTGGAGAATGATGAATTGTATCTTTCACCATTTCAAGCATATCGGAAATTTTACTTTCGGAAAACTCATTGTCTTTGCGATTTCCTAAAAGCCAACAGTAGCAACTCCAGCCTGCAGACATTTTAAGCTCGTCCCCACTTGCAATCCATTGATCAGCAACGTCTTGTGCAATATTTGACTCCGATAAAGTTACTGCTACTACATAATCAGATAGCATATAAAAATATGCGCCATCCATCCAACGATTAAAATCCGATTCACTCATAGCTTTTGGGTCGGCAATAATGCCTGCAAAGTACATAGCATCGTAGTTGCCTGTGGCATAAAGCTCTTCAGCTAATTCTTGATTTAATTTTATTTTTTTAGCGATTGGTTTCATGGCACCTGTAGCTACGCCAAAAACTGGCTCGTGGGCGCCGTTAGATATGTATATTTTTTTCGTTCGTTCCTTACCTAGAGTCTCAAGTTCTTGCATAACTGTTTTAAAATCCATAGTTGTGCACTTCCTTCCTTCATGTAAGAGCCTTTTTAAGTCTTTCATATTTCTTATGTTAATACTAATTGTATTCAAGAGGTATGTCTACTTTCTAAAGGCATCGAAACCAGTTAGTGATTTTGAAGGCTTTGATTTTGTAACTGCTACAAGCTATCTATAATGGTAAGAAGGTCGCTGTAAGGTAAGGAAGAATGAAAGTATGTATAGTTTTTCCAATAAATATTTGGTATGATGGTGAATGGGAAAAATATACAAGTTGTTAGTGGCTCATAAAAGGGGGATTGAATTGAAAAGAACGCTTGAATTCGTACTAGGTTTAATTGGTGGCATTATAGGAATTATTATTTCCATACTATTAATAGTTGTAGCGTTTAATATTATGGAAGGTTTTGATTATGAACTTTTAGCTTATTACTCTATTATTTTAACGGTTCAAATAGGGTTGCTTATTTTATCATGTTTAGTAAACAAGGTTAATAATAAAGTTTATGGAGTTTGTATGATTGTGATTCCTATAGTTACGTTATTTATGTCATTATTCTTTTTACTTATTCCAACAATATTACAAATTATGTCTGGTTCATTTGCATTTAGAACACTAAAGTTAGAATCGAATGTAGGATAAATATAATTATTTACGTCTGAATATTCGGTTTTTTTAATGTTTTCGTTTGCAGTTCAAATTAACATAAGGTACAAAGTTGTGCGCTTTAGGAGGAGAAATAGATGATTATTTGGTCTGGTTGGGGTTTTTTAGTCGCAATTATTGTAATTATTAATACTCTTTTGGGTAAGGTTATCTTTGGATCTATAACGGGGGAAGCTACATATTTTCAAGACCATAGTTGGCCAATGGCGGTAATGTTAATTATATCAGGGGTTATGTCTTGGTATTTAGGAAAATATATTAATAAGCCAAATGGGAAAGTTTATATAGATGCCGAAACTGGTGAAAAAGTTATGTTTAACAAAAAGCATTCACTATTTTTTATAAAAATGGAATATTGGGGACCGATTTTAGGAGTTATTGCGATTGTAACTTTAATTACAAGATAAAAAAGAGGATGGGTATAGTAAGAGTAATCTATTTAAGTAGAAGGAGAAATCAGTCATGAATGCAAAGAAACTACTAGGGGTAGCAGTTCCGGTCATGTTGTTATTTGGTTGTGGAGTGTCTGAGAAAACGAACACTTCTAAACAGGAGAAAACGGAAGAGTCTAAAGTAAAAGAATCGAAGTCTAATAGTAAGAAAGAAAAAGTTTCAAAGGAAGACTATCCTAATAAAGTGTATAAATTAGGGGTAGAGTTTGATAAGTTGTTTGCGGAGCATAACAATATTACAAGAGAGGTTTTTGACGGTAAGAAAAAGAAATCAGATGTAGTAGATAGTGTGAAAGAATTAAATAAAATGTTAGATAAATTCGAGTCGATAGATCCCCCTGCAGAGTATGTAAATCAACAAAAGGATTTTGAAAAAGCAATTGGTTATTTTAGGGAGTCTTTTTCTTTAATAAATGAAGTATTCACCCGAAAAGAAAAAAGAGAAAAAGGCGATAAAACTGATAAAGAGTTAATCGAGAAATCCGAAAAGTTAGTGAAAGAAGGAGATATTTACTGGCTTAAGGCATTCAAAGATCTTGAAGGGGATATTAAAATCGGTGACGGTACAGTATCTGTGAAAGATTTGAAAGAGTTAGATAAGAAAGCTGGAATTAATACGGATAACGTTATGAAGAATGTGAAAGATGGTACGGAATTAATCGGTAATTGGGGATTCAAAGGAACAGACGGTTTCATTATGTCACTCATTCTAAAGGGTGATAAGACATTTGAAACGTATGGTAAAGGTGAGTATCCAAATAAAAAGAATTATATTGAAGGAACTTGGGAATATGATAAGGAAGCTTTTACAATCTATTTACATCTCAATAAACGTTTAGTAGACGGTGTAGAAGATACAATTCAAAAAAAGAAAATAGCATATAAAGTTCAAGATTATGATGGGGAAAACTTACGATTATTTAATGAGACTTCATTCAATACAATTAAGTATGTGAAGCAAAGGTAAAGTTATGTAGGACTAGGTTTAAATGGCCTGGTCCTTAATTAAATTGTGGGAATGCAACTAATATTTTATCGTTGGCTTTGCCTATTTTATATCATGTTATTTTTTAATAAATTGATAAACGGAATTTAAATGTAAGTATGGGGAGTTGCTTATAAATGATAAAGAAATTTACTAGAGTAGTACTAACTACGGTGATGCCAATTAGTCTTATCATGGGTTGTGGGAACGCTGAAAAAACTAAAGCACAAGAGACGAAAGCGGTACAATCTGAGAAGAAGGACTATATGGATTATTCATATGGTAGCAAAGGTATATTAGTAAGCAGCAAAGCGAAAGAGCGTCAACAATACGAGGTTGGGTTTATAGATGACAACAAGTTAATTGGGGTTGATGAAAATATTGAGGACTGTATGATTTTAGATAATAAAGATGAAGCAAGTCTCGTTTGGAAACAAATAGAGCGTGGATCTATTATTGAAGTGCAATATGGTAAGGATCGCAATGATATTGTAGGCGTACAATTAGTAGGAGACCGTGAACCATACGAAATTAGTGATAAGTTTGATCGGAATACGATAAATGAGATTGTTGAAAACGTTAAAGGGAATTTTTAATAGATGTATTTCGAAAGTATAGGATTCCTTATCATAAAATTGTGAATCAACGGCATTTTTTATATGAAAATGCCGTTGATTTGTGTTAAAAAGTAAATTATTCTTTGTTCAGCTGTGATGATCGCCGTAAGGTTATTATCCAAAATAAAAGAGCACAAGCACTAACAGATACACCTAATATGCATACTCCATCCCAACCATATTTTGCATATATGTTTGTTGAAAGAATGGCACCTGTTGCACTACCGATAGAATAAAAAATCATGTAACTGGCAGTGAGTCGACTTCTTGCTTCGGGACGCACTGTGAACAGCATACTTTGATTGGTGACATGTACAGCTTGCACAGCTAAATCTAAAAGGATAATGCCGAAAACTAGTAACAATAGAGAGTGGTTAATAGATTTAATTAGGAGCCATGAAAGTACTAATAATGATAAGGCTATGCCGGTTGTTCTTTGGCCTAATCCTTTATCAGCTAATTGTCCAGCTTTAGTAGCAGCTAATGCACCCGCCACTCCAGCAAGACCGAACGCACCAATAGCTGTATGTGAAAGATTATGTGGTGTAGCACTTAGGGGCAATACTAAAGAAGTCCATAAAATACTGAATGAAGTGAAAATAAGCAATGCTAATATTCCGCGAATGCGTAAAAGTCGTTCTTCTATAAATAATAAGAAAACAGAGTATATTAATTTTCGGTAAGATAGAGTTGTCACTTTTTTATGTTCAAGAGTAGGTAAATTTCGGTGTAACAAAAAAGTTACGCAGAGTAAAAGGATAGCGGAGGTGAGATAAACGGATCGCCATCCAGCTAAATCTGTTAATGTGCCTGCAAATGTACGAGCAAGGAGTATACCTATTACAACGCCACTTGTAACGAAACCTACTATGCGTCCACGTTCTGCTGGATTAGCTAAAATTGATGCATATGCGACAAGTGTTTGCGTAACAGTTGCAAGAATTCCTACTAAGGCCATACCTATAAAAAGTACGATGGTTGAGGGGGCGACTCCAATTATAATTAAAGCGATAACGGATAAAAGCATTTGGACAATTATTATTTTCTTTTGGTTTAATAAGTCACCAAGTGGAACGAATAAAAGTAATCCAAGTGCATAACAAACTTGAGTAATAGTAATTACAATACCGATAGTTGAATGACTAATCTTAAATTCATTTGATAAAGAATCAAGAAGTGGATGAGCGAAATATATATTTGCCACAGCCATTCCGCAAGCTATTGCGAATAATAGAGTCATATAACGAGACATTGTTGCATGAACAGGTGAATGTATATGAGTGTGAGTATGTTTTCGAATGGTCATCATTTTTTCTTTACTATTCATAAAATCAGCTCCTTTTTGTATTGTTGAAAATAACGTACCGAACGGTATGTTATTTTATAAGTAAAATATAATCTTGAAGAAACATATATGTCAAGTTTATTTTGAATTTAATGTGATTTTTTGACACATCGTTTATAATTTAATACGATATATACTATACTGATTGGTACACAAATGGTGATGTGTAATCTTAATAACTAGATGTAGAAAGGAGATTGTTTTAAATGGCACGACTACGCGAATTTGATGAAGAAAAAGCTTTGGATGCTGCTATGCAACTTTTTTGGGAGAAGGGATACGCAGCTACCTCATTAAGCGATTTAACTGCTAAAATGGAAATACAAAAGCCGAGTTTATATTCAGCCTTTGGTGATAAAGAGGGGTTATTTGAAGCGGCATTAAGGAGATACACAAATTTACATGCGGCTAATATACGAACAAAACTTCAAAACGAACAATCTGTAAAAGAAGCAATTCGGACGTTTTTTGAAAATATAGTGGAAGAGGAATATAAAAAAGCGTTCAGTAAAGGTTGTTTTTGTATTAACACAATGGTTGAACTTGCTCCTCATAATGAAAAATTTGAAGTACTGACTAGAGAACACCAAATGTATCTTGCAGTTGTTTTTCAAGAATTAATTACGAAAGGAATTCGATCAGGAGAACTTCAAAGTGATTTGAACGCTAAAGCATTAGCGCAAACATTAGTCACATCCTTAATTGGATTAACAGTGTTAATGAAATCACGTCCAGAACGTTCTGTTATAGATAATTCGGTATCAATAATAGTATCGTTAGTAAAATGATCTTTGGGTGAGGTGTTAATCAGCAAATTAGATAATAAGAAAGTCGATTCCTTATTAACATAAGAAATCGACTTGTTATAATTACTTATTTTGTAAGTTGTCTTTCCAAAAGTTATAGCTATTATCAATAACTTCTTTTAATTTGAAATAGTTTTCCCAAGTATCTTTCACGTGGTAGAGAGTTTCTTCATCTATAAAAACGTCTGAGTAATCAATTATATACTTCCATTCCTCATCATTATGAAAGTAATACATGGCGAATTGGTTGCCCTCATCATTTAACATATCGTCTGCCAAAACGCCATCCCAATTCATATAAATTTCTGTGCCAGTCATTTGTCTAAGTTTAAACTGGTTAATTTCGTCTTGAGACTCTTCTTCAAATTCTTCACTACATAAATGATGTTCAATTATCCATCCTAAAAACATACCGGTATGTACAAAAGCTTGATCGATTGGTAAGTCCTCAGGAAAATTACCTTCATAATGGTACTTCGCTTTATCATAAACCATCGTATGTAACAATCAGTTCATCCCCTTTAACGTATTATCTCATAAATTCGTACATTTTTTTTAATATTTTAACTATTTTTTCGAGCCATTCTAGCAGTGTTATTTCTAGCTCTTCAAAGTATATCCCATCTGCTGAATTTCGTATGTACTCTCGTTTTTCTTCATCATTTTTTGGTCTTTTTCATTTCAGCTATCAATATGAGAAATCTTTTCCAAATAAAAATCCCTTCAATATAAAAGATTACATCTATATTATCGCAAGAATGTAAAAATGTTAATATTTTCAAGGAAAAAAGTACAAAGAAACAGGATTTATTCGATAGGTATGAAAAATCATAAAGATCCTTCTTGTTGAAGAAAATCAGTAAAAGGTATCCTCATCTATTTTTGAGAGTAGTAGTGTGTATGAGGGGAAGTGCTTTTGACGGCAATTGCAATTGGTTATAAAATAATGTCTGTTAAGGGATTTTATAGAAACTATCATTCACCTGCTGGGGATAAAATGAAAGTATTTATTAAAGGGTGGAATAAACATAGTTTTATACATATATAGTAGATTTATAGTTTTTCACGAATGAGAAAATAAAGGGAGGTTAGGATGCTTACACGAACTGTGTAGGTATTTCATACAGCAATGAATATTAAAAAACGAGTAATCACACTATCAACAAGTTTAGTAATGTTAGGGAGCGCACCTTTAGCAATATCAGCAGAAGAGAATAAAAATCTTCAAACGGATCAACTTCGTATCGCACAAGGGGAACGTGGAGCGAGCGGATTAAGTTATTCTAATTTCAATTTAGAAACTCCAGATCACATGCAAATTAACGAAGCGGAAGTATCAGAGAATGAGAAAATTCTTCTAGAAGAATTTAAACATAAACATGATGAAACAGAAGAGTTACATAAAATGAAAGAAGCAAAAAAAGGTCAAGTAGCGGAAGATGAAGCTATTTCAAACATTGAAAAGGCTTTTGAACATGTAGACGGTCGAAATGATGGTTCTACTCGCGAAATGAAGCCGGTTGAAAAGCCAAGAGCTATTCAGTATAGTGCATCGATGACTACAAAGAAATATGGAACACTTGCAGGTGTCCCGTTTGTAGAGTGGATTGTTCCAGCAGGAAATCCTGATATTCGCCCTGCCAATCCGATGAAAGCACGTTACATTACAATTCATGAGACTGCAAACACAGCTCGTGGTGCGAATGCTGAAAATCATGCGAAATATTTGTATAAACAAGCAACAGAAGGTACGTTCCGAACTGCTTCATGGCATTTTACTGTAGACGATAAACAAATCTATCAGCATCTACCAACAAATGAAAATGGTTGGCATGCAGGAGATGGTGATGGTTCAGGAAACAGAGAGTCTATCGGTATCGAAATTTCAGTTAACCAAGATGGAGATTACAATAAAGCGTTAGAGAATGCAAAGCGACTTGCAGGTTATTTAATGAACAAAGAAGGAATTAGCGCGGACCACATTTACAGGCATCAACAATGGAGCGGAAAAAACTGTCCTGACATTTTAATTTCTCGTGGGAATTGGAATGGCTTCGTACAAGGTATTCAATGGTATGCAAATGTTAACGCACAAATTGACTCGCCTTTACAAGAAAGAAATGAGCTATTTGATTCAAATGAATTTAATCCAGCGGAACCTAGCATGGAGCTAGTCGTTAATGGTGATGGTATAAATGTACGTAGCGGTGCAGGACTTGAACATCAAACCGTTCGTAAAGCTTCAAAAGGTGACCGTTACAAAGTGTTAGCAGTTAAAAACGGTTGGTACAAAGTAGGGAATGGAGAATGGATTTTCTATAATCCCAGTTGGATTAAGATTAACTACAATGTACCAAAAGAAGAAGTACAAAAGCCGAAAGATGATATTACAGGTGGATGGTTTGAGGGACATATTCGTAAACTACACAGTCTAGGTATTATGCACGGAGAAGGTAATGGTGTATTTGCGCCTTATCGTAATGTAACGAGAGCTGAGTTTGCTGCATTAATTTCAAATGCTCTACAATTACCAGAAGGAAATAAGTCATTTGTAGACATTAACAATGCGCATCCTTCACTGCATAATGGTATTAAACGTAGTGCAAGTGCAGGAATTATTAGCGGCCGTGGTGGAGGCATTTTTGACCCGAATGCACCAATCACTCGTGAAGAAGCATCGGTTATGATTGACAAGGCATTACAGTATAAAGGTGTTACAGGTAATTTAGTCGCATTACCATTTACAGATCAACATTTGATCGCATACAAACAGCCTGTTCAGCGATTATACAGCTTACAGGTTGTTACTGGTGTTGGAGATAACAAGTTTAATCCTAAAGGTACAACAACTCGTGGTGAGGCAGCTGCCTTTTTAGTGAAGATGTTAGACTCTATGCAGAAATAAATAAATGGTATGTAGAAGGTTGTATTGATGCAAGAAAAAATAATAAAGACTTTAAAGGAGCTATCCAAAATGAAAATTTGGAACAGCTCCTTTTTTATTTTAGCCCCTATGAAGCCCCTTCCAAGCCCCTCATAAGCACCTACCAAGTAATAAATCACTAAGAAAAAACAAAACAAAAACAAAAACAACTACAAGAACAAAAAAACGCGAAAAAATAAAACCGTCGTTGTAGTAGTTAAAAAAATTTGGAGTTCAAATGCAAAAACCAAGCCCTCATTCCTATATGTATATTGAAGGATTGAAATCTGCCTTTTTATGAATATAAGGAGGAGGTAAACATATGGCGGTGTACCGTAATGTGCAGGTGAACTTTTGGCAAGATGAATTCATATTAGATTTAACGCCAGAGGAGCGTTATTTTTACATATATTTGTTAACTGGTACGAAAACGAAGCAATGTGGAATTTACGTATTACCGAAGCGTGTGGCAGAACTGGAAACGGGCTACAGTATGGAGACTGTTGAGAAGCTGTTAAATAGATTTGTTGCATACGGAAAGATTTTATACGATGCGGAAACGAAAGAGTTATACATACTAAATTGGCTACACTATAACCCTATTTTAAATACGAATGTAGAGAAGTGTGTGTTACGGGAATTAAAGACTGTGAAAAATAAAGAGTTCATACATACGTTTTTACGTAAATGTCTTGAAGAAGAATGGAAGATTCCATTGTTATTGCAGCATTTTGGTATGCCGGCAGAAGAGGACAATAGTAGTTTACAAGAAGTTACTGAGGAGAAGGAAGAAGAGATAGAAGAGGATACTTTGCATAGTGAAGTTTATCAGTTTTACGAACAATATATAAGTAGTCTATCTCCGTATATCGTGAAGGAATTAAAAGAGTGGATACAAAAGGTTTCAGGAAAGACAGTAATAGAGGCGCTTAAAATTGCATTTGAACATAATAAGCGAACGCTCGCTTATGTGAAGGGGATTTTGAGGAATTGGTGTAAGAGAGGGCGAGTAGATTTCATTGAAAGAAAGGAAGGCGTACATAAGAGAGAGGTATGTAGTTTGTATGATCCATAGTATGAGAAAGTATAGGTTTTTCAACTTTTCTAAAAGGTTCTTCTTTAAATAAAAGCGAATTGTTTGAGAAAGGAGGGGTTATATGGAAGTCGTCATAAAGAAGAAACGAACTAGAGGTAAGAGAATTTTTATTTGGTCTAGTAGTATCGTTCTTTTGTTATTTATTTGTACAGTGATTTTTTTGAACATATATACGCTTAGTTCTGTGCCAAAGATAGATGGGACGATAAAGCTAGAGGATTTACAACATGCTGTTCAGGTAAAACGGGATAGTAAAGGGGTACCGCATATTAAAGCGGAAAATGCACATGATTTATATTTTTCGCAAGGGTATGTACAAGCGCAAGATCGTTTGTTTCAAATGGATTTAAGTAGAAGGCAAGCTTCTGGGATGTTGAGTGAAGTTGTAGGGGAAGCAGCTGTTGATCGAGATAAGTTGTTTCGAACGCTCGGTTTACGGCGAGCAGCCGAAGCATCTGTTAGTCAATATGACGGGGAAGCAAAATATGCCCTGCAGTCATTTGCTGATGGGGTGAACGCTTTTATACGCGAGGCGAAAGAGGAAAAGAAATTGCCAGTTGAGTTTACTATATTAGGTTATGAGCCTACTGAATGGTCTATTGTTGATACGTTAACGATTGGAAAGTATATGGCGTTTGACTTAGGCGGACATTGGCACGGACAAGCATTTCGATATTGGGCACTGAAAAATTTACCGAAAGAGCAAGCAAATGAGCTATTTCCTACATATCCGAAAGATGCGCCTAGATTGCTAGCTGAACTGGAAAATACAAATGTGAATGTAGCACAAAGTTTTGCAAAAACGATCATTCCTCCAGAGTTTAATGGTAGTAATAACTGGGTCATAAGCGGTGAGAAGAGTGCATCTGGTAAGCCGATTTTAGCGGATGACCCTCATCTATCTCTTGCGACACCTTCTATTTGGTATCAATCACAACTTGAAATGAAAGATTTGAATGTGAGTGGCGTTATTTTCGCTGGTGTGCCAGGTGTTATATTAGGACACAATGACAAAATAGCATGGGGCGTTACGAATACAGGTCCTGATGTGCAAGATTTATATATTGAGAAGCGAAATCCTAGTAATGAAAATGAATTTTTGTATAACGATAAGTGGGAGAAAGCTACAGTTGTTGATGAATCTATTAAAGTAAAAGGCGGGAAAACAATTCCGTATAATGTGACGGTTACGAGGCATGGTCCAGTTATTTCAGAGTTTGCGGATAAAGGAAAAGAGAAAACAAAAACAGTATTCGCTTTGAAGTGGACTGCTTTGGAACCTTCCGCTGAATTAAAGGCTGTATTAAATATGAATAAAGCGAAAGATTGGAATGAGTTTGAAACGGCACTTCAAGATTTTCATACTCCAACTCAAAACTTTGTATTTGCATCAAATGACGGCACAATTGCTTATAAAGCGAATGGAAATATACCAGTGCGTAAAAAAGGTGATGGGAGTTTGCCAGTGCCAGGGTGGACAGATGAATATGAATGGGAAGGGTATATCCCATATGATCAATTGCCAAAAGTAATCAATCCAAAACAAGGGTTTATTTCAACGGCGAATAATAAAATTGTAGATGATAATTATCCGTACCATATTAGTAATACGTGGGCGCAGCCATATAGACAAATGCGTATTCAAGAATTTTTACAAGAGAAAGAAAAGTATACGGTGAAAGATCTAGAAGAGTTACAGATGGATCAAAAAAATTTATACGGGAAAGAATTTGCTCCTATATTGTTAAAAGAGTTAAATAAAGCATCTTTAAATGAAGTAGAGAAAGAAGGCGTAAAACAATTAACAAAGTGGAATTTTTACGATAGTAAAGATGAAGCAGCACCATTACTATTCCATTTATTAATGAAAGAGATTTCAAATACGTTATTTTCAAAAGAAATACCGAAAGATGTGATGGAGTTATTTGAAGGGAAGTCACAAGTTGTTGATGAATTGATTCGAAAAGAAGTAGAAGGAGGAAATAGCGCTTGGTTTACGAAGTACGGAGGCTTCACGAAAGTTGTGCATACATCGTACGAAAATGTAATGAAGAAATTACAGAAGGAATATGGACCTGATGTTGCGGAGTGGAAGTGGGGCGATTACCATCAACTGGCGTTCACACATCCAATTTCAAAATCATCTAGTATGTTAGCACTACTTGCATTTAATCGTGAAAAACCAATTCCAATTGGCGGAAGCCAAGTTACCGTTCAAGCAGCGAGTTACGGAGATAACGGTATTGTCAATCACGGAGCTTCTTGGAGATTTGTTATTGATACGAAAGATATGTCAAACGGTTATCATATTGTAGGGCCAGGACAATCAGGACATTTTAGAAGCGATTGGTATCATGATCAAATCGATGATTGGATAAACGGAACGTATCATACGACTTCATTGAATACGGAGGGGATAGAGGGGAAAGTGTTAACTTTAGAGCCGAAGTGATAATATTTCCACTGATGAAAACTGTTAAATTAGAACATAACTAAGTTCTTAAGTAATTTTAATAGCCTACTATCAGTTAAGTGGATAGTAGGCTATTTTATAGGATAAGATTCAATGATTTTATTATGACAAAACAGTAAGTGTTTTAACATTTACTTATACGATAACGGGCCTTATTTACTCTGTTCCAGTTGCTCATTTTTATACAACGCAAAACATTTTGTTATTCAATAATTCCAATTTCTAGAGCCTTTTGAACGGCTTCTTCTTTGTTACGGACTCCTAGCTTTGTATAAGCTGTGGAAGCATAATTTCTGACCGTACCACTCGATAAATATAACCTTGATGCTATGGTAGTGTATCGAAGGCCTTTTGCTACTAGCTGCAATATTTCTATCTCCCTAGCTGTTAGCTCATAAGCGGTTGCTTTTGATTGTGGTGTCTCTTTTTGCTCATCAAACTTCTCAAATATTTTGTGAGACATTCCCTGATCAATTAGTGTCCCGCCTTTGTGAATAAGTCGGATCGTATTAGCTAGCTCCAACGTTTCAATAGATTTAAGTAAAAAACCATCCGCACCGTTGCGAAGTGATTCCAATGCCTGTTCGGTATCTTGAAACGTTGTAAAAATCAATACGCGGATATGTGGCCATTGTTGCTTAATCTTTTTGGTTGCTTCGATTCCATCCATGTGCTGCATATCTAAATCCATAAGTATAACATGGGGTTGAAGGCGCCCACACAAATCGATGGCTTGATTGCCATCCTCAGCCAAGCCGACTACATTTAAATCTTCATATCTATCGAGTAGTGTCCTCAAACTTTCCCGAACAAATGGCTGATCGTCTACAATTAACAAACGAATAAGTCCATCTTTTATTTCAGTTTGTCGCGGTATGGTACATGTAACAAGCATTCCTTCCTCTGGCTTTGTATATACAGACAATTGACCTTGCAAGTTCATTGCCCGTTCTTTCATCGCATTCATACCGAAGCCTTCCTGCCATTCTACATTTCCTTTTCCATTATCTTGAACTTCTAACCTCGTATATTGTTGTTCAAACTGCAATGAAACTATAATTTCAGTTCCCTGTCCATGACGTACTGCATTCGTAAGGGACTCTTGTAAGCAACGAATGAAGGCTATCTTCGCTTGCCGAGACAATTCATATTCCTCTCCGAATATCCTAAAACTTACATTTACCTGAGCGTGCTCCTGAAATTCGGCTCCAAGATTTTGTAGAGATTGAATTAAGGAAGGCGATTGACACGGAGAATCCATTTGATGTAGGTAACCTCTCACGTCCTCGATGCTTTTCCGTCCCATTTCAAGCAGAGAATCTAGCCTCTGTATACCCATTTCAGTAGCAAGTTCGGTACGCAACGTTTCCATCCCCATAATAATAGAAGTATAAGCGTGACCAACTGTATCATGAAGCTCACTCGACAGTCTGTTCCGTTCTTCTGCCAGTGTAATGCGTTCAATCTGAGACATATATTGCTCAAGTACCGCGTTTTGTTTACGAATCGCTTCATTTTGCTTATGATTGACGATTAATAAATGGAAAGCGAAGCCCATTACATAAGCAAGTCCATAGTTGGTAACCATAATCCAATAGCTATTACTTGGCGCAACCGCATAGAAAATTCCAGTTGTTATAAAAACTGTTGTTGGAGCTGTCCAATAATAGGACAAATGCTTACTATTCGCAGCAATCAGAAAAACCGATATAAGAAATGTAACGTTAGCTCCCGGAAATAAAGAAGTTAAATATATACACAGTCCACCATATAGCAGTATTTCTGTGAACAAATAATATTTATAATTGAATAGTAAGGCTACCCATGGAACAGAGAAGGCAATAATTTCCCAAAGAATAATAATCCAAATTGGCAATGTTAAACTATCCTGAAAATCTAATGTGGTTATGGCGATAGAGACACTAACAAGTATACGGACTCCTAACATAATCCAATCGTACCAAAACCAATACTTAACCATATCTAACAAGTCATTTACCCCCTAAGTAGCCTACCTTTTTACTTCCTATATTATAAATTAATCCTTCATACATTGTTATACTTTTTAATTTTACACTGCAATTCTCTGACAGAAGGCAAACTTCTATTGATTTAGTTTCCGGATCATGCTACGTGTATAGCCCCCAATTTTCTTTGTTAAACCATCTACTATTTTAATACTTATGGCGGTAAATACTATACCCATAAACATTACAAAGAGTGACTTGGCAAACGTATCTATCTGTATGAATATAATATTCATTTCAATGTAGCGATACAGTAGTGGTGCTAACAGGAACATAAGTGGCATTACATAAAAAATGGTTGCACTAATGAGACTAAAAATGCCAATTACTAATTTCTGCATTAACCAATAGACAGCAGACCAAGTGCGACGATCAGTAAGCACTAATTTCACCTGAGTCCAGTTCGATGTATCTATTGTTATACTTTTATCATAAGAGTCTGTTGAAATATCTGTATAAATTTTCGTCTGTATGCGCTCGAATTGGATAAAAGGTGTAGTAGTCTGTAGTACACGTATAACTAGTGGAATCCCAATTACCGTAAATGAAAGGGTGAAACTGAATAGCAGAGCTATTAGATAAAAACAAAAATAAAACAATCCTGTAACGAAAGTTAGCAATAAAAAATAACCATTCTGGATGAATCTTGATTTCATAAAGTTCATCGCTCCTATCTATGTAATAACCGAATTGTACTGCTTTTTTTGTCATTCTCACTAGTGTAAAAGTGTCATATGACATTTCTAAATGATGCTAAAAAGGGGAAAGTAACCTACTTCTGGTTAAAAAAGATGCTTATATCAATCACCATAAAACAATCCCGTTCTTGCAGATGCAAGAAGGGATTGTTTTGTACTTTTATCCCGCTTTAATGGGCAGTAAGACCCCCACCTCAAAATGCAGCGAAAGCAAAGAATTTAGGTGGAGGATCAACTGCCCATAAAAGTCCGATTGGTTCAACTAATAATCAGTGGGGGATGAAGAAAACCCCCACTGATTAAAGTTTCACTTTATTTAATATGAGATGGACTTGTTTTTCGAATATGAAAAATAATATCAAATTGCTCAAGCAATGATTTATCAAAGTATGCCGATTCGTTCGGTAAGAGTCGTGCCCCTATACTTAGTAATGGTCTTTTTGCTTTAACCCATTTCTTTGCTGGTCCTTTAAGGTGACGGTTATCCAATAAAAACATGTTATATGGTACTTTTCCGAGGGTATAATTGAAACTATTTACATCTTGTGGAATCGGATCCGTTATAATCTTATCTCCGGTGTCGTTGTATAAGGTGAAATTCCCCTCCGTAGTTGTACTGCCAATTGTGACATAATTATTGTCTAAACGTTCCTTTAAATACTGCCCCGCAACATAAGGGTATAATTTCTCATCGATAATTCCTTTAGCTATATGAATATTGTGTCCCCATATCATCGTTTTACCACCCAATGTCTCTTGTGCCCACATTGCATGATCAGCCAAGTATTGCTCATGTAGCTTTAACACACTTGGATAGTCGTTAGGAATTAGCATTGTGGTAAATTTCTCTATTACACTTGCCGTTGCTTTCGCCCAGATGTACTCGGGTGAAACTATTTCTGTGTTGGCTTGATTATTCTCATCTTTTAGTAATCGAGCTACTCTCTCAGCGTTTGCTTTGAACTTTTCTTTTATTTCAGGAGCAAGGTTCATATATTCCTGTGTACTTCCATTAAAAGCCGACAATTCTTTATAATTTTCTTCTACTTCTACCAGCAAATCTGGTCGATGCAGCCTTACATAATCAATTACTTTATTAAAGCAACCTTGGTCCAATTCCTTTAAGTCGAGCCCAATAAATTGGATCTTTTTTTTATTGGATGGATTAGCATTATAATCTTTCATCCACTCAATCATGGCTATAATTTCATCAGTAGGATATAACAAGTTTAAAAATTCCCTAGGGTTTCCTTTTCCTGTTTGGATATATTCATTTAGCTTTAAGCCGTTTCCCCAATCTTCTTCCATTGTGAAATTTGTAAAACCCATCTCAGTAACTAAATATTTCACAAGGCGAAACTTCATAGTGAAAATTTCAGAGCTTCCATGAGTATTCTCTCCTAAGCCTACATATTGTGCGCTCCCAATCATTTTCTTAAGTGGTTTTAAATCCTCAAATGATTTTGACGGCTCTATCGTTTTTAATGGGTAAGCCTGTGATTGTATTGATTTAACTATATTTTTTTGTATGGATTGACCTGAATTTTCGACTGCTACTGTTTGAGCCTTTCCTACTTCTACACATCCTGTGACTAATAAAGCTGTACTAACCATTGCAATTATTCTTTTCTTATTCATTTTTTTCCACCTCAATTGAATTATTTGTAAAAGCAAGATTGATTCATTGTACTTGCACGAATCAATTGCCTTAATTCAATTGTTATTTATTCCATATCATATTTTCTAGTTACATATTGTCATAAGGTTAATTGACACAGGTCATTTGCTAATCATTACATTTTTGTACTATCGGCTATGACAACTTATAAATAATAATTACATTGATGAGTCGCAAGTAAGACTAGATTATAAATTTGGGAGGGATTTTAAAGATGGATTAATCTGTATGCCAAAATGTTTTTATTCTAAGTTGTGTCTGTGGAAATGACAAGAAGTAAATTCGATAAACAAGTGAATGAAAGGGGAAGGGCGGATTACAATGATATTACACGCAAAATCGTTTCACAATAAAGATAAAATCCAACGTGCTAAAATAGGACTTCAACTCTTTCTGAGTATTTTAATCATTACTTCTATTATCTTAAATGTAGTAGTAATAATTACGAAAAGTATGCCACTTATTGTGGTATATATGTTTACCCCAGCAATTTCTTCTATTTTGACTCGCATAATACTGAAAGAAGGGTTTAAAGATGTATCTTTTAGTCTCGGTAACTTAAAGATATGGAAGGGGATCGGTTTTGCTCTGCTAATCCCTATGATTATTTGTGGAATTACTTATTCTATCGCCTGGTTGAGCGGAATTGCGAGGTTTCAGCATCCCGAAGGTGGTATGTTAGAACCAATCTACAATATGCTTGGACTTCAGTATGTAACGGCACCATTCAGTTTCATTTATCTAGTAGTATTGAGCGGCATTTTCGGAAGTTTGCTTAGCTTAATCCCAGTTTTGGGAGAAGAAATGGGTTGGCGAGGTTATATGCTCACAAGGCTAATCGATGCAGAGTTTTCACGGCCCATCCTTATTAGTGGAGTGATTTGGGCAACGTGGCATGTTCCAATAGTTGTTGCTGGTCTATATGTAGGGGGATCATCTGTCGTTCTTTCAGTACTTGGTATCTATCTTTGTATTGTACCATTCAGTTATATTACAGCTTATTTACGACTATTCACAGGTAGCATTTGGCCTTCGGTTATTATCCATGCTACTTGGAATGCTATTATTCAAGGACCTTTCGCACGTGCAAGTACAGGGTATCAAACTGAGATTTGGATTGGAGAATCTGGCTTGATAACCGCCCTTATTATCTTGATTACGGCAATAATTGTGTCTCGGATAATAAGATTTACTAAATATTGATTTTTCACATAAATTTTTAAAAAATGATTGTTAATCAGAAAAACGGACTCTCAGATTGCTTTTTAAGGGTTTTTAGCGATCGTGTGAATGTCATATGTATCGATAAGGATTAAATTTCACACGATTGAAAACAGGGTGTTTAAACGCTATTTTGTTTTTATTCGTAATTTTAAATCTGAAATACTGAAGCCAATGTAATACAATTTCATTGGCTTCAGTATTTTGATTCTTAACTAAAAATAGAGTGGAAAATTAAGGGTGTCATATATATTAATTAAAAGTAGCATACAAAGAATGCTTAAGTGACATTTCTTTTGTTATAGAATAAACAAATCCTGATATTGCAGTAACTATTATTTTAAGGTCAATTTACTGTGAAATAAGTGTCTAATGTCTACTATTAATTTGGATCTATGTGACTGCACCTCTTAATTAGAGGTGTTGTTTTTGTTAAGTAATAGCCATTGTACTTAGAAAATAAATAATATGTTTATGTGGTGGAGTAATAAAGCTAGGTAGCATAAAGATTGATACTACAAAGATTAACAACATATAAAAAAATATTTATATGTTGTGTCACCGCTGCTATCCCTAATAATTTTTGAATCTATTTATTTCTTCCGCTTTTGCGGAAACTAAAACTAATGTTGCGACCAGTAATATAGTGCCAATTAGATAAAAACAGTTGGCACTATATCGTCAGTATTTTTAATATTCCATTCGCTTTTTGTGTTTTCTATTTTTATTTTTGTACTGATGATAAGACCTTTCCCTCAATTAGATCTTTAAATAACGTAGACCTATTTGGTGCTTGAATTTCTTCCAACGTGAATTTTCCGAAGCACAGTGGTTCAGAAATAGCTTTATCATTTTCATCTGCTGTTAAATTTTCGACTTCTTTATTATGTTTGTCAAAATTTGGAATATAGCAGTTTATCAGTCTTATATTCGAATTTGCAGCATCCACTTTTTTAATCTCAGTTTGTCCAAGTGATTGAATTTTTGGCTGTTAGTTTTTACGGTGATACAGTATCTCCTTGGACTTTCACTGTATTTTTAATCTTTTTTCCAGCTTGTCCCTCGCATGGAGTACCATTGTATGCCACTCTGTATGTGTCACATCCCAAAATTCTTCGTTTTCTTTTCTTACATTAAATTTACTTTTGTCTGTATCGAATTGTATCTGTCACTGTTTAGCCTACTATTTGTAATGTACCTGGGGCATATTCTAGTTCGTCTGGCAATGTATCCGCAAAGGCTAGATTTTTCGCAGGATTAGCAAGAAGCTATTACTTACTAGAGTTGTATACTCCAATCATCCCTTGTTTCTGTATTTTGTAGGTTCTTCACGGTTTTCCCAAGTTCTATGATTAGATCTTGGAGAATTAAGAAACGACCTCAGCTCATTTCATTGTCGTTTAGAAAATTATAAGAAAAGAATCTATTTCTTTCACACTTTTCCTAACTACTCTGATATTTAGATGCTACTTACAAATAAATAATATATGATTTTCATAAAAAAAATATAGTAATATTTTGTCGTAAATTGTACTAATTTGATATTTTATAGTAATATTTTGTCGTGAGTTATACCTGACGGAAAATAATTTATGAACCTATACAGGAACGATGTAAAAATTTATCAGTAATCTAATTAAGAGGAGAAGGTAATGAATAATTCTATCGATATACAACACTTGTGTGATCTCGCACATAAAGCCTTTAATGTACCTGTTCACATTTTATCCACAGACAAAAAAATCTTATATCATTCTAATTCTGAGGATGTTTGTAGCCCTTTTTATTCTTCTAAAGAAGAACATCTTAGTGACATTTATCAAGAAAATGATCCCTATAATTTGCCACTTTTCAGATGTAACAGTTATCTTGAAAATTTCATCCTAATTCATATAGAAAATCATGATTATATAAAAGGGACTATAATAATTGGCCCCACTATATATCCAAAGGGATCGGATGATGTAACCTTTAAACTTCGAAAAGAATTTAACTCAAATAATAATATTCAAGAAAGACTAACCTATTTTCAATCCCTACCTGAGGTTAAAAAAACTTCTTTAATTGATATGGGAATTTTATTGCATTACATGATTTTCAATGAAAAGTTAGATGTTGATATTGTTGTAGAAAAAAATAAAGTGTTAGAGGAAGTTCCCTATAAAATTGTGAAACCTGATCTATATATTTTAAAACGTCAACAAAATAAACCAAAAACTCATAACATGGCATTAGTACATAATTATTTTTCAGCAATCAAAGAGGGAAATAAAAAGAAGTTGTTGCAATATATGTATGCAGTTTCGCAGGAAGATACGGAATTAATTTTAACAGCGGATCCACTCAGAAACCAAAAAAACCATGGGATTATTGCGATTACTTTAGCAACTCGATATGCGATAGAAGGTAATCTCCCACCAGACATTGCTTTTGCTCTTAGTATTTTGTATATCCAAACCATGGAACAACTAGAGAACGTGGACTCTGTAAGGCGATTGTCAGGAGATGCCTTACGTACTTTTGCAGATCGAGTGAAAGAATTCAATGCGCAAAAATTTTCAAATGCGGTTACTACATGTATGAACCATATTAGTAAAAATGTTTACGATGGAATATCTCTCAATGAACTCGCTAATCATTTGGATATTACGCCTACTTATTTATCTAAATTATTTAAAAAAGAAGTGGGAATTCCTTTAAGTGAATTTATTCAAAGGGAACGAGTGGAAGAAGCAAAAAAATTATTAACACTCACTACATATCCACTATCAGATATTTGTGCTTGGCTTAATTTTAACGACCAAAGTTATTTTACAAGGGTTTTTAAAAAATCAACTAACATGACACCTAGACAGTATCGTGAAAAATATACCGTAATATAAGCTTAGTATCAGTTTCTTGTGAAAAAACTTTAATATACGCGCAAGTAACTCTAAAACTTGAGCATACTGTTTCTTTTACTCTAGAAAGGGTATGTGATTGATCTAGAAAAGGAATATGTATTCAAATAGATCTTGAAGAGTCCATGAAACATTTAGTGAAGCCAAAGGACAAGGGTAAGATTTATAACATGTTGTTAATTTTAAAGAGTACACTATCCATTATTTTTCTAAGGAGATAAAAAAACAGAAGGCTGCAAAGGTTCTTTTCGAGAAAGCTTTGCAGCTTTTTTTATATTTTAAAACCCATAGTTATAACGAGGAATAAGTTTATAGATTAATATCTTCATGTTAAGTATTTAATAATAGTGATATTAGGGACTATTACATAAAGTTTAATAATATAACATATATCACTTGATATATCTATATTATATGCAATTATACATAACCAAATAAAAGGAAAAAAGTATAAAAAAACCTATTAAATTATTCTATAAGTATTTTTTTAAAAATAAAATTGCTTGGTTGAGCTAAAATGGTTATTTACTAACCGTATACACTTTAATTTGTAATCATTACAATTACAGAGCTGTAATTCTTAATTAATTATATTGGTATAATTAATTAGACTCGTATTTTTACTTAATAGTTAAATTATCGAGCTCAATCGACAAAATTTTGCTATTTACGCATTGGAAATTTAATGTTTTAATGAACAACATAACTGGTATGACCACACAGAAGGGAGAAGAGCAAGCTAATAGAGATAGAGGTTATTAAATTTGCAAGTAACATTATGTTGTGAATAATTTTCTTAATAATCAGTTTATTTTTAAGGTATTTAGAATCTCAAAAGTAGTATTTTTGTAAAAATGGGTTTTAAGTTTCTACATAGCAAAAGTGAATTTATTCCGCAATAAAAGTATAAGCAATGTACAGTATAATTTCATCTTTTGTAGTCTTGTAAGGCTATTGCTGACAAAACTAAAAACCATATTATGAAATTGATATTAAAAAAAGGTCATGACAGGATTAACTCTAGAAGCAATGATTATCTATCTTCACGGATCTGTAAGTTAAACAGCAGCTCTAAGGGGGAAATAATATTTTACTACTCATTGGGCAGCTAATTCAAATATAGCTGATGAATTTTTATCGTTTACTATTTGAAAAATAGAGTATCTAAATGAGAGGGAAGTAAAATCCTTAGATCCTCTTAGAAGTAAATAATAACGATAACACCCTATCCGAAAGACTTCCCATTCCCCATGCGTGTGCAAGGAGAGAGCCTAGCGCTAGGGCATACAAGTTATATGAATCAAGTTATAAAAAACAATGGTAAAGGAGTGTACGGAATGAAAAATAAAATAATGACAGGATTTTTAATAACATCCATTGTAACTGGAGCAACTATTCCTATCAATACTCTCGCAGCACCAATCGTTCAAGCAGAAACTCAACAGGAAAGCATGGATATTTCTTCATCATTACGAAAATTAGGTGCGCAATCTAAATTAATCCAAACGTATATTGATCAATCTTTAATGAGTCCTAATGTACAGCTAGAGGAAGTCCCAGCTTTAAATACCAATCAATTCCTAATTAAACAAGATATGAAGGAATGGTCATCGGAACTCTATCCACAGTTAATTCTATTAAATTCAAAAAGTAAAGGATTTGTAACGAAATTTAATAGCTATTACCCGACATTAAAATCGTATGTAGACAATAAAGAAGATAGAGAAGGGTTTTCGGATAGACTTGAAGTTCTTCAAGAAATGGCTATGACGAATCAAGAAAATGCGCAACGACAAATTAATGAATTAACAGATCTTAAATTACAGCTTGATAAAAAATTAAAAGATTTCGATACTAATGTGGCAACTGCGCAAGGCATATTAGGTACAGATGGAACAGGAAAAATAGATCAGTTAAAAAATGAAATATTAAATACCAAAAAAGCAATTCAAAATGATTTACAACAAATTGCATTAATACCAGGAGCTTTAAATGAGCAGGGATTTGCTATATTCAAAGAAATTTATAGTCTTTCAAAAGAAATTATTGAACCGGCTGCTCAAGCAGGGATGGCAGCGTATAACAAAGGAAAAGAAATTAACAACTCTATTCTAGAAGCTGAGAAAAAAGCGGCGCAAGAAGCGACAGAACAAGGTAAAACTGCTCTAGAAATTGAATCGGCCAAAAAAGCAGCTCGTGAAGCAATTGAGAAAAGCAAACAAGGTGAAATAGCTGCAGCTGCAGCCGCAAAAACGCAAGAATATGACCTGATGAAAGCCATTGATACTGAAAAGATTAAGAAAACATTTGGTGTCTTCGCAGAAGTAAATAAACTAACAGCAGAGCAGCGATCATATTTAGATGACTTAGAGAAACAAAACCAAAAAATATATGATTTAACAACGAAACTATCAATAGCAGATTTGCAAAAATCAATGCTTCTTCTTTCACAAAATGATTTGCATACGTTTGCAAATCAAGTAGATGTAGAACTTGACCTACTTAAGCGCTATAAAGAAGATTTAGATTTAATAAAAAATAACATTACAAAATTATCTACTAATGTTGATGTAACTAACGAGCAGTCTCAAAAAGATACATTAAGACAATTAAAAAATGTAATAAGTTACCTTGAAGAACAGGTATATAAATTTTGATATTACGTTTTTGAAAAAAACTATAAAGATTATAAGAATCTAGCGAAAGAAGGAGAAAAGTGATGAAAAAATTCCCATTCAAAGTGCTAACTTTAGCCACGCTGGCAACGGTTATAACTGCTACTACTGGTAACACTATTCATGCATTTGCACAAGAAACCACCGCTCAAGAACAAAAAGTAGGCAATTATGCTTTAGGTCCTGAGGGACTGAAGAAAGCATTGGCTGAAACAGGGTCTCATATTCTTGTAATGGATTTGTACGCAAAAACAATGATTAAGCAACCGAATGTAAATTTATCTAATATCGATTTAGGATCAGAAGGAGGAGAGTTGCTCAAAAATATTCACCTTAATCAAGAACTGTCACGAATCAATGCGAATTATTGGTTAGATACAGCGAAGCCACAGATTCAAAAAACAGCTCGTAATATTGTAAATTACGATGAACAATTTCAAAATTATTACGACACATTAGTAGATACTGTACAAAAGAAAGATAAGGCAGGTCTAAAAGAGGGCATAAATGATTTAATTACAACAATTAATACAAATTCAAAAGAGGTAACAGATGTAATTAAGATGCTACAAGACTTCAAAGGGAAACTATATCAAAATTCTACAGATTTTAAAAATAATGTTGGTGGTCCAGATGGGAAAGGTGGATTAACTGCAATATTAGCAGGTCAACAAGCAACGATCCCACAACTTCAAGCTGAAATTGAGCAACTTCGTTCTACTCAGAAAAAACATTTTGATGATGTATTAGCATGGTCAATTGGTGGTGGATTGGGAGCAGCTATTTTAGTTATTGCAGCTATTGGAGGAGCAGTTGTAATTGTTGTAACTGGTGGCACAGCAACACCGGCTGTTGTTGGTGGACTTTCAGCTCTTGGAGCAGCTGGTATCGGTCTAGGAACTGCGGCTGGTGTCACGGCATCTAAGCATATGGACTCCTATAACGAAATTTCTAACAAAATCGGGGAATTAAGTATGAAAGCAGATCAAGCTAATCAAGCAGTTCTTTCGCTTACTAACGCGAAAGAAACATTGGCATATCTATACCAGACTGTAGATCAAGCGATATTGTCTCTAACAAATATTCAAAAGCAATGGAATACAATGGGCGCAAATTATACAGATTTACTGGATAATATCGATTCTATGCAAGACCACAAATTCTCTTTAATACCGGATGATTTAAAAGCTGCTAAACAAAGTTGGAATGATATTCATAAAGATGCAGAATTCATTTCAAAAGACATTGCTTTCAAACAAGAATAGAATTTTAAATTAAAACCTATATTGGAGGAATATGAAATGATGAATAAAATCCCTTATAAACTACTCGCTGTATCGACGTTTTTAACGTTGACAACAACATCTGTCGTTTCACCAGTAACAACTTTTGCAAGTGGAATTGAGCAAACTAACAATGGAGATATGTCGCTTTCAGCAAATGAAGTGAAGATGAAAGAAACCTTGCAAAAGGCTGGGTTATTTGCAAAATCTATGAATGCCTATTCTTATATGTTAATTAAGAATCCAGATGTGAATTTTGAAGGAATTACTATTAATGGGTATGCAGATTTACCTGGTAAAATTGTACAAGATCAAAAGAATGCAAGAGCGCACGCTCTTACATGGGATACGCAAGTAAAAAAACAACTTATAGATACATTGACAGGTATTGTTGAATACGATACAACATTTGACAATTATTATGAAACGATGGTAGAGGCGATTAATACAAGGGATGGAGATACTTTAAAAGAAGGGATTACAGATTTACGAGGTGAAATTCAACAAAACCAAAAGGTTGCACAACAATTAATAGAAGAATTAACTAAATTAAGGGACGCAATTGGACAAGATGTTAGATCATTTGGAAGCAATAAAGATCTCTTGTATTCGATTTTAAAAAACCAAGGCGCAGATGTTGAGGCCGATCAAAAGCGTCTAGAAGAAGTATTAGGATCAGTAAACTATTATAAACAATTAGAATCTGATGGATTTAATGTAATGAAGGGTGCCCTTTTTGGCCTACCGTTAATTGGTGGTCTAATAGTACTCGGAGCACAAGGTAATTTATCCAAGTTAGAGCCTACATTAGCAGAATTACGTAAGACTGTAGATTATAAAATAACATTAAATCGTGTAGTTGGAGTTGCACATAATAGTGTTAGTGAGATGCATAAGGCGCTTGATGATGCTATTAATGCTCTTACTTATATGTCCACGCAGTGGCATGATTTAGATTCTCAATATTCGGGCGTACTGGGACATATTGAGAATGTATCTCAAAAAGCGGATCTAAATAAATTTACATTCTTAAAATCTAACTTGAATGCAGCTAGAGACAGTTGGAAAACATTACGAACAGATGCGGTGACATTAAAAGAAGGGATAAAAGCATTAGAAGTGGAACCTGTTATCCCGCAAAAATAGGGAAATATTAATTCTGTTGCAAAGTGAACCAAAACGTAGAGCGTCTATGATTACACTGTTAAACAGTAATGCAACAATTAATAAATCCTTATACACCAGAAAGGCGGAGTCTCATTAAAGACTTCGCCTTTCACTTATATAAGTTTCATCCAAATGCCAAGATAATCGTGCAATTTTGCTTACTTTTAAAAATTTTGAAAGACATCACTTTTAAAGAAGAAATGAACTGAAAATCAAAACCTATATAGGAGGAGTATGAAATGATAAAAAAAATCCCTTACAAACTACTCGCTGTATCAACATTTTTAACTATGACAACCACTTATGCAGTCACACCAGTAGCAACTTTTGCAAGTGAAATTGAACAAACTAACAATGGAGATATGTCTCTTTCAGCAAATGAAGAAAAGATGAAAAAAATTGTGCAAGATGCTGGGTTATTTGCAAAATCTATGAATGAATATTCTTATTTATTAATTAATAATCCAGATGTGAGTTTTGAAGGAATTACTATTAATGGATATGTAGATTTACCTAGTAAAATTGTACAAGATCAAAAGAATGCAAGAGCACATGCAGTTTCATGGAATACGAAAGTAAGAAAACAGCTTTTAGATACATTGACAGGTATTATTGAATACGATAAAAAATTTGAAAATCATTATGAAACATTAGTAGAGGCGATCAATACTGGGAATGGAGATACTTTAAAAAAAGGGATTACGGATTTACGGGAGGAAATTCAACAAAATCAAAAGTCTGCAAAAGTATTAATAGAAGAATTAACTAAATTTAAAAGTGCTATTGGAGAAGATGTTAGAGTATTTGGGGGCCATAAAGAGACCTTGCAGTCTATTTTAAAAAACCAAGGAGCTGCGGTAGAGGATGATCAAAAGCGTCTAGAGGACCTTTTAGGGCAAGTAAACTATCAGAAAGATATAGAATCTAAGGGATTAGACATGGTAAAGATCCCCTTTCTTCCCACATTGATTGCTGGTGGGATAATGATAGGTGATGCAAGAGGTAAGTTAGGCTGGCTAGAGCCGGAAGTAGCAAAATTACGTCAAAATGTAGATTATAAGATAACATTAAATCGTGTAGTAGGAGTTGCGTTTCATAATATTAGTGATATGCATAGTGCGATTGATAATGCTATTATTGCTCTTACTTATATGTCCACGCAATGGGATGATTTAGACTCTCAATATTCGGGCGTACTGGGACATATTGAGAATGTATCTCAAAAAGCGGATCTAAATAAATTTACATTCTTAAAATCTAACTTGAATGCAGCGAAAGACAGTTGGAAAACATTACGAACAGATGTTGTCACATTACAAGAAGGGATAAAAATTGCAGAGAAAAAAGAACAGGATTTTATGAATCAGCTTCGTCCATCAAACATTTTCTATTTTTATAAAAAAATTCATAACGCATACACATTTGAAATAAAGACTGGAACAAATGCACCAAATGCGTCTTATAAAGTTATGAATTTAACTAAAAACACTGTTCATAATATGTGGGGTGGAGGACCAAATACAAACATGTGGGCTGACTGGCTTTCATTTAATCCAAAAGATGAATTTGCGGTGGTAGCAGTAGTGGATGGTAAAGAATATATTGTGTATAAAGACAAAGTAGAAAATATAATGAACTGAACCCGAAAAAACGCATTAATTGGAGCTGGACAATAAACTAGACACCAAGTTAATTGAAAAATTGCAATGGCATATATCTCCTTATATCTTAGAATAATTTGCTCAAGAAAAAGAATTTGTTCAGCGAAAAAGTAAATATTGAACCAAGGAGTTAGTTGTATTATGTGTATGGTTTTACCGAAAGGTTTCAAGTACATAACTCATACAATTATGTAGTTATCCTGAAGCATCTACAGGTGTTCTTATCGACCTTGAAGAACTACTTAGCTTCCTAAGTGGAGTGATTTTATGCAAAATTAAGTGAACGTTTTTGTACATAGATTAGTTGACATTTATATAGTTTTTTTCCATTTTCAAAGATAGTTTTGTTTTTTATGTTATTTTTCAAAAATTACTGCTGAAATTTCTATATTCATGACTCAGCATATAATCATTGTTTGATGAAATGACATACCACGTCCCTTAGAGTTTCAGACATATTACGATAACTTAAAGAAAAAAGATAATAGTAGTCAACGGTTACTATTATCTTTTTTGAACTATTTTTCATTAAAATATCTCATCTGCTGTGCTCCTTATTTACTTTTCTAGATTTTATCCTAGTTTAAAATTTATGCATTTGAACTGTTTATACAATTTGTAGGATTTTTAGCTTTTTTGTCGAATACACTTAATGCAAGGAGGGACATTACATGATTATTAAAGACTATTTCATCAATCTTTCTATTTTTTCTTTATTAGTTAGCGCAGCGATATTTATTCAAGTGTTTTTGATTCATTCCAGGCGATATTTCGAAAAATTCTATGGAGGGATTATTGCAGTTACTTTGATGCTCTTTTCTTTTCCATACATGGGATTTTCCTACGATCTTCGAGTTGTTCCTCTTATTCTATCTTTTATTTACTTTGGTCGCATTGCTGGTTGGATTACATTAATTAGCATTATTATAATGCGTATCTTTTACATTGGAGGTTACTGGGAACCTCCTGTGATTGCTTATTTAGGTTTGGGTATCCTATTTGTTACTTTTAAAACATATTTTAAAAACCTTCATCCTTTTAAAAGTGCATCTTTATATTTTTTTGTTTTTGTCGGAATAAAGTGGTTAGTTGGTGTATTCTTTAATACTAAGTTACTTTACACTGGAGGCTTATTATATATAGCTTTAGGGCTTTTAATTGGGCTATTTCTTATGGAAGCCTACCAGAGATTATATTATTTAACACAGGACTTATCTAAAATGAATCGGGAATTAAAAAAATCCAAGCAAGAACTCACAGATACCGTACATGAGCTTCAAGGAGGGATTTTTAAATTTAAAAAAGTGGGTAAGCACTTTATACACACTTTATGTGATGGACAGTTTTATTATCAAAAAGGATTTTATTCTGAACAGGTGGTAGGGAAAAGCTTACGGACTATTGATGCTTCTATTGTTCCACCACATTTAGTTCCACAATTGATGAAGTATTATCTTCAGGCATGGGAAGGGAAAGAAATTATATTCGAATTACCCTGGCCAGATGATAAAACGATTATTCTTATTGCACTTAGGCCGATTAAACGAAATGGACAAGTTATGGAAGTTGTTGGTTCTATAGTCGATATAACCGAAAGGAAAAAGGTAGAATCAGAATTAAGAGCTACCAAAGAATTACTAGAATCATTTATAAAGCATAATGTAGATGCTATTACCATTTCTGATCGAGAAGGGCATATTTTACAAGCAAATAAAGCTTATGAAAAGATATTTGGATGGTCATTACAAGAAATCATAGGTAAGAGATTACCCTGTGTACCAGATTTCTTAATGGAAGAATCACTTAAAAATATTCAGAAAATTCTAACGGGTGAATCCGTAGTTACCAGATTAGAAACTGTTAGACGACGTAACGATGGAAGTCTTCTTGATGTCAGTCTGACAGTTTCTCCTATACTAGACGTAAGAGGAAATGTGATAGCTTTATCTGCAATATGTAGAGACATCTCTGAAAGAAAACAAGCAGAAAGAGAACGACAGCGATTACACCAACAATTAAAAGATAGTGAAATGAAGTACCGTGCACTAATCGAACAAGCAACTGATGCAGTATATGTAGTAGAGCTGAATGAAAATCATGTTCCAAGTCGATTCATTGAGGTAAACCCTGTTGGTTGTAAAAGATTTGGATATAGTAGAGAAGAGCTGCTCTCGTTACCATTTCCAAATGTAGTACCACAAGATTCTAAAATGATTGTAAGGTTGTTAGAAAAAATTAGAGAGGGACAAACTTCCTTCACTTTGCAAGATGAATATGTTTTTCCAACAGGAAAAATAATAACAACTGAGTTTAGTGTCCGTGTTTTTAACTTAAATGGTAAAAAAGTTTTCCTAAGTATTTCTCGTGATATCACTGAACGGCTAAAAACAGAAGAATTACTACGGAAATCTGAAAAACTTGCTGTCGTAGGACAATTAGCGACTGCAATGGCTCATGAAATTAATAATCCATTAACCGCAATGAAAGGGTTTATGCAATTACTAAAATCAACGGAAACTGAGAATAATCGGGGTTATATAAATATAGTATCATCAGAGATTGAGCGTATAGAAAGTATTACTAATGAATTTATGGCGGTAGCCAAACCACAGGTGGTAAAGATACAACCTAATGATATTAGTGTGCTAATGGATCAAGTTTTAATGCTACTGCAACCTCAAGCAATGATGAATAATATAAAAATTAGAATTGATTTTACACCTGGCATTCCACTGATTCCATGTGAAGGAAATCAATTAAAACAAGTATTTGTTAATATTATAAAAAATGCAATTGAATCCATGCCAACAGGAGGAGAAATTTTGATTCAGTTTGATAAACTTGATAATAATCAAATAAGGATTCGCTTTATCGATCAAGGATGTGGGATTCCAAAAGAACGTATACCATATTTAGGAGAACCTTTTTACAGTATTAAGGAAGAGGGAATCGGCTTAGGATTAATGGTCTGTTATAAAATTATTGAAACACACCAGGGGAAGGTATTTATTGAGAGTGAAGTGAATAAGGGAACCATAGTTGAAGTCACTCTTCCAATTTGCACACTTCAAAATTAATACATTCTTTTACTGAAATTTTATAAATTAGTAAGCAGTTAGCTTTGGCTAGCTGCTTTTTTGTATATATTGTAATCGATTCTTTTAGTGTAATTGGACGTTTACGGAGAGATTTTATTTAGTGTGGAAGCGTACTGTCTGTGAATAGAAGGATGAATAATATGTTACAGGAAAACATTACTCTTTTATAACTTAATTTTGAAGGAACATATACTTTTTTCATTTATCGGCTTGTAAAGAAGTATGGAAATTAAAGTTTATAATTTAAAAGTCAGCTTAAAGATGCAATAAGCAATTTGAATAGTAATCTTAAGTAAATAAAAAAGAGAGAGGAGCATCGATGAGCTCTTCTCTCTTTTTAAATCTAATTAGGGTTTCCATAACTGTAAAGGGGATGGTGTAAATTTTTGGATATTACCATTTAAGTTAAGATTATAAAAAAGAGAAGTTCCTTTTTTCTGAAAAATGAATATTAATTCAAAATTAATGATTAATATTCAAAAATGATTTTATAGTTCATTAATTTATTACTTGCTATCTATATTAATCATTTATTGCAACAGCTTTCATGTCCAAAATTAAATATTTCAACAAAGGATAATATAAGTATCATTATAATGATTTTCCAATATAATCAATGTGTTAATGAAAGGAACTCTGTGTTATTTTTGCTTTTCTACTAACTAATACAGCTTCAAACAAAGGACACAATTGCTACATGCTAAGGGTAATCTATTACCCATTCAAGATTCTGTTTATTCAATCTTTCTAAAAATAAAAAAATATTGTACTCATAAATATACAAGCTATAATGAGGGCGTCGAGAAAGAATTTATTACCTCTAGAGAAAGTATCAAACCTAGTTTTTTTGCAAAAATCCTAATGACATTGTAAGTAACCTTTTAAATTTGGACATACTGACATGATTACTCTAAGAAAGGTATGTGATCAAAAGGAAAAGTGTATTTGACACGATAATGAAAGCGCATTCAATAAGGTCTCGTTTTGAATCAGTCATTTTAATAACGTAGATTCAACTGCAATTAAAAATAATAAATTATGGGGGTGCTTATATGAACATGAATGTAGCATCTATCAAGGAAAAAAAGGTTGTTAAATACAAAAGTTGTTTTGATGTGATTGGGCCCATAATGATAGGTCCTTCAAGTTCACATACTGCAGGTGCTTTGGCTATTGGAACGGTAGCCAATAAATTATTTCAAGGTCTTCCAAAAAAAGTCGTGGTAAGGTATTATGAATCATTTGCTGAAACCCATAAAGGTCACGGAACTGATTTTGCAATTATTGCTGGGATATTAGGATTTGCTGCCGATGACAGCAAAGTGCCAGATGCTATTGAAATAGCAGAATCTAAAGGAATTGAAATTACCTTTATTGAAGAAGCAGGTGATAGTCCTGCTGGCCATCCAAATACGGCAGATGTATATGTAGAGGATGAAAATCGAAGTATTAGAACGATGGGGATTTCGGTTGGCGGTGGATTAATTGAAATCAAACATGTTGAAATTGACGGATTTAGTTTAGATCTGCAGGGGCCATTGCCAGTTATTATTGCGATTTCTGAAAGAGCTGACTTTGAATTTGTCTTACGCAGGATCTTTAAACAATATGATGTGGAAATAAACAACTTTCATAGTTTAGAAGAAAACAGGAAATATTTATATGCATTCGCTTTGGATACGCTATTGCCTGGTAATGTCCAGGAGGAATTAGGAAATTTAAGCAATATAGCTAAGCTCATTATTCTTTAGTTACATTAAGGAGTGAAAAAATATGTATATGGCCATAAAAGAAATTGTGGATGCAGCTAATAAAAGCCAAAAGACAATTTATGAATTAGCAATTGAACAGGAAATTGAACAAACTAAATCTACTTATGAAGAAGTTTGGAGTAAAATGGAACGAAATTTAGCGACTATGCAAAATGCTATAAATAAAAGTATCGAGGGCGACGGTGTATTTTCTCCAACTGGTTTAACCGGAGGTGATGCTGTTAAAATTAAAAACTATCGAGAAAATAGGAAAACCCTTTCTGGAGATTTGATGGTGTTAGGGATTCAAAGTGCTATCGGTGTTAATGAAGTAAATGCTGCATTAGGAGCTATTTGTGCAACTCCAACAGCAGGTGCGAGTGGGACGATTCCGGGAGTCCTTTTTAGTATTAAAGATACATTGCAGTTAAGTCATGAAGATATGATTCATTTTCTATTTACTTCAGCGTTATTTGGAACGATAGTCGCAAACAACGCTTGTATTTCAGGAGCGTACGGAGGATGTCAAGCTGAAGTAGGCAGTGCCTCAGCGATGGCGGCTGCAGCTGCGGTTGAAGCTGCAGGTGGAACGCCACATCAATCTTCTGTAGCTTTTTCGATTGCATTACAAAATTTACTCGGTTTAGTTTGTGATCCGGTCGCTGGTTTAGTAGAAATTCCTTGTGTAAAGAGAAACGCCATTGGAACGGCAAATGCTTTAGCAGCAGCGGACATCGCATTAGCCGGCGTAAACAATATCATCAATGCTGACGAAGTTATTGAAGCGATGTATAGAGTTGGAAGACAGATGCCTCGCGAATTAAGAGAGACAGGTTTAGGTGGAATTGCAGCTACACCTACAGGGATTGCCATTAAAAATAAAATCTTTGGAGAGAAATAATCAAATCAATGAACAATTACCGGATATATTGTGAAAAAGTTAACAATCTATTCTCTATTGTTCGCCTAAGGATGTCTGTATATTGGGGGAATTACTAATAAAATATACCACTATATAATTGGGATATTTTGTAATTTGTAACAACCCCGTCAGGTTGATGCTTCGCCAATTTTTTGATTTTGATTAACTTAGAAGAAGGATATACGATGTGGCGCACTTTGTAAGCAATTCATTTTTCAAGAACGGTCTATATTCCGATGCCTTAAATAGAGAAGTAAGAATAGAAAACTAGGAGGAATTATTATATGAATGGGAATACTGCAAAAAACATAGAATTTCAAGTTGATAATACTGCAGTAAAAAATGAGAAATATCTAGACCCTAAAAAGTGGCATAAACAGGATACTACCTGGGCATTGAGTCTATTTGGAACAGCAATTGGAGCAGGAGTACTCTTCTTACCTATTAATGCAGGTTCAGGTGGTTTATTATCATTGCTGTTAATTACCATACTTGCATATCCTGTTATGTATTACTCACATAGGGCACTTGCTAAAATGATATATGCTTCTAATTCTGCCGATGAGGGGATTACAGGTACAATAAGAGAGTATTTCGGAAATAAGGCAAGTATCATTTTTAACATTGTATATTTCGTTTCAATTTATACGATCGTGCTGATGTATTCGGTTGCACTTACAAATACTGCAAGTAGTTTTATTGTGCATCAATTGCACATGCCGGAGCCTCCAAGGGCCATTTTATCGCTTGTATTAGTACTCGGTCTTATCACTATACTAAATTTTGGTCAAGATATTACTGTAAAGATAATGAGCATGCTAGTATATCCTTTCATTGTTTCTCTACTTTTTATCGCAATATCTTTAATTCCACAGTGGAATACGTCAATGCTAAGTTTTTCAAGTGTTTCTACTGCTTCAACTGGAACAGGATATTTTGGAACAATATGGATGATACTACCAATCATCGTATTCTCGTTTAATCATTCTCCTATGATTTCGTCATTCGTTATGAAACAGAGAGCTACGTATGGAATAGATGCTACTGATGCCAAGTGTGCTCAAATACAAAAAGTTTGTTATATCATGACATTCGTTGTTGTTATGTTCTTTGTTTGGAGCAGTACTTTAAGTTTGACTCCAGATGATCTTAAGGTGGCAAAAGAACAGAACTTGTCAATCCTATCATATCTTGCTAATGAGCTTAATTCGCCAGTAATTACTATTGCGGCTCCTATCATTGCGTTTGTGGCTATTACAAAGTCTTTCCTTGGCCATTATATAGGAGCGTATGAGGTAATGCGTGACATGATTATTAAGTCCGGTAAAAAACGTGGGAAAGATTTAGGAGAGAAAACAGTTAAGACAATGATTCTTACTTTTGTCGTATTAACATGCTGGTATGTTGCTTATACAAATCCAAGTATTCTTGGAATCATTGATGCCCTTAGCGGTCCGTTAGTTGCTGCTATCTTATGTCTATTACCGATGTATGCAATCAATAAAGTACCAGTACTGGCTAAATACAAAGGGAAAATGAGTAATGTATTTGTAATTGTTATAGGAATACTTACTGTTCTAGCAAGTATTAAGTCATTATTCTAATTCTCTATTGTTCGTTCGGATGCAAAAATAGTAGGATATGAAAAGAGAATAAAAGACTTTTAGCGGAACTGAATTATATATTGTTAAACCATAGAGTTTATGGTTTTGGACAAACTATTCACCTTGGATAGTTTGTCCTTTTTTGATTATATGTATAACTTCTATTGCAGCATTTTTTTTAAGCTGTTTGTAATGATTTTAATCCAAGCATTTGAGGGCGCCTAACCATGTGCATCAAGCTAATATTTTAAAGTATCTCACATCTGTTTTCTTAGGTTAATGGGAATGGGCCGGTACCCCATGTATGGCGAACAACTAAACTGGCTTCCTTATATCCTATGTCCGAAGCCAGTTCATCTCTCACATACTCACTTCGCGTTCCTTGAGGAAGGAATCTTCTTGGCTAGATTTATAAACTTAACTTATTGAGCTTAGGGTGATACTCCCGTTACAATTTTGATAGTTCATTGACCACACTTTCTAAAAATTGCTCTACCTTTTCTTTTGTAGTATCTGGCGAATGATAACCAATTGTAAATGTAAGTCTCCCATTATAAGAGCTTGCCCCCATTGTAAAGAATGGTGCATACATAATTGGTGATGTTATATACCCGTCCTGAGCTTGAACTTCACCAAACTTAATAGGTTCATCAGCTATCGATCCGAAATTAGTAAGTAACGGTAAAGCCATTCCCATTTGTAAAGCCCATTCATATTGCTGTTTATACATTTCCTTAACTTCAGATAGCTTTTTACTTGCCAGTAACTCCATTCCTGCGGCTGAAGAAAGACCTGGATTTTGAGATTTTATTGTATCCATTGATTCTTTGACTCGAACTAGAGTTTGATTAAATGAGTCATCATTTTCCATTTTAATCACTGGCATTTCCATCCCGGATAAGTTGCAAATTGAACCAGTTGTATGATTAGGGAGATATCGGCGTAAATCAATTGTTAAACCAACCATTTTTTCTGCGGTACGAGGTTCTGCATACACAGCGAAATGTGATAAAGAGCGGAAGTATGCAGTCAGGATTGCATCATTTAAGGTAGCTTGTTGTGCCTTTGTCCATAGGGTTAAACGTAGAGTTTGCTCACGGCTTAACCGTCGCACGGCCATTTTTGGATAAGTATTTTTGTTAGGTTGAGATGGAAAAGACCATAATGCTGCTTGTTGTTCTTGGCTGGGACGATACGCACTTTTTATGTCTGTTATTCCAGTATATTTGAATACAGGTGATTGATCGCGAAAACCCTCATTTTTTGCATTAAATCTCTTTATAATTTCATCCTTAGACTGTCCCAGAGAAAGGTGAGTATAAATTGCTCCCAGCAAATTAATATATTCCTTGACTCCAGCACCATCTGAACAAAGATGAGATAATTTAACAACTAATATATTTGTTGAAGTGCCTCGTAATAATTTTGTCTGAACCATAGGCCCTTGAATAGGATCTCCAGATTCCTTTATAAAATCTATTGCCATCACTTCAAGATTTTGATCATCTCCTTCTGCAAAAAAACAAATTGGTGAGTTAGTACTAGATGAATGTTCCTCCCAGTAAGGCATATCACTTTCTACAAAACGGCTGTTTAAAACGGGCTGTAATTGTAACGTTATTCTTACTGATTGTTCAAGTACTTTTTTTGATATACCTATAGGAAAATAAAGAACGGCATTAATTTGTTGATTTGCGGAATAAAGACCAAGTATATAATTCATTCGATCTTGAGGTGTTACTGAATATTTCCTTTGTTCCATAATTTTCTCCCTCTTTTCAAGCTATTTTTGGTTACAATCTTGTTTTTCATAGGGTTGTAACTTTTTTAAAGGATCCATATTATTTTATTTTCACTTTTTTAGTATTTCACTTATGAAAGTATGATTTCTGTATTGGTTCATGTTGTTATTGGTATTAATAATATTCATCAATTTTGTTTGGTTTTTGCATAAAAAGTAGATAAATCGTATTTTCGTTTGATTATATATAAACATTTTACATAAATGTTTATATATAATCAAACGAAAAATAATCGAGTCATTTTTATCTTTTTTCGACAGTATCTCCCATCTATTTACTAACGCTATCCCAACATCAAACAAATTAAGGAGGGGGTCTTCTAACATAAAATATACACGTTGTAACTTCTAATCTTACAATATTGTAAGATTAGAAGTTAGATAGTTAGATAGAAGTCATTAACTTATGAAAAAATCACATCTATAATCCAGATATAAATCATTAATTAAAGGAGTATTCTAGTAAAAAAAATTATAAGTTATGTGGTGGTTATTGCTATTTTTATAGGAGTAAAACGTTATGTGCAGGGTCCAGGACAACCAGTCGAAGTGGTACTGCAGCTGATATAGAAAAAGTCAAACAAGAATTTAAAGATGATATTAAACAATCTAATGAAGTAAATATAAAAGTAATACAAACAAAAAGCGAATATAGATAAAAATTTATTTATATAAAAAATTAGATGTGGTTAGGTTATCAGAAAAAATCCAATAACTTCAATTTTAAAAAGATAAAAAAGGAGCGGAAATACGCTCCTTTTTTATTTATCTTACTATTTTTAGGAGGTTAGTATGAATAAGATATGGATAAAGGGTGAATAGCATTTTTATTGATGAAATTTCACTAAATATTCTTGTGGAATATATGTGAAACATTGTATAGAATAAGCAAGAATGCCAAAAATTATAGGGGGAAAGTTGTGAAGAAAAATAAGAGTTTAATAAGTTTTTTAGGAGTGTTTATTATGTTGTTTTCTTTTTGTTTTCAAGGAAATGTACAGGCTGATGTAAATACTGTTCAATCTGGAAAAATCAAATCAGGAAATGTAACGGTATGGGAAGTTGGAAATGTGGCGAAAGTGTTAGCTGATGTAGAGCGCTTAAATTTAAATACAGTAAATGTACCGATTCAGGTAGATATTCCGAATGTGACTTCTACGAACATGGTAATTAATCAAGCGCAAAAGCAACAGGCTATTCTTTTAATTCAAGAATTATTAAAGCGTAATATTCAAGTTATTGTGGAACCGTTCCCATATATTCAGCAAGGAAATGTTGGGGAAACGGAATGGAATCCGAGTAATATTAATGATTTCTTCTGGAATTGGAAAACGGTTATTCTACAAGATATTTTTAATTCGATTACAAGTAAATACAATGTGTACGGGCTCAAGATTGCCTCTAATTTCGTGAATATGGAATATGCAGAAGGATATTGGAGCGATACGATTGATTTCGTCCGTCAGCAATATAAAGGAAATGTTTTGTATCAAATGAATTGGTGGTTAACAGCAAGCTTTGATCCATCTTATGAAGCGAAGTTTATAGAAAAAATAAATCGTCCATATTTAAAAAAGGTGGATATTGTTAGTATTGATAGTTGGTTTGAAGTTTCAGGAAAAAGAAATCCATCATACGAAGAAGTGAAGCAAAGTTTATTTGCCACAACAGTATATAATCGTGGGCAAAATGTTGTGCAGCAGTTAGAACAATTACATAATGCAACAGGAAAACCGGTTTATTTTGGTGGATTTAACGTTCCAGCACGTGAACTTGGACTACAAAATCCGTGGAATCCAGATGTATCTAATGTGTTTTCAAAGGACGTACAATTAAACGGATGGCGTGCTTACCGAGATATATTAGAAACGAAACCGTATTTTAAAGGTTTTTCAATTTGGTTTATTGGCTCTCATAATAGTACGCATGCGTATCAAATACATAGTAAAGAAGCAGAGGCAGTTATTAACGGCTGGTACCGAAAATAATTTTTATTAAATAGGTAAGTTTTGAATTTTACCACATATATTTCTAGTGAAAGGCCTTTCACCATCTTATCACCTAGGGGGCAATCATAATGAAATTTTTGTCTTACCTTACAGTAATTTTGGTGATTCTTGGCGGTTTGAATTGGTTGTTTGTAGCGTTAGATTACAATGTAGTTGAGAAATGGTTTGGTTCTATGCCGGCGCTTGTGGACACTATTTATTGGCTCATTGGTCTTTCTGCTATTTATCAAATTTTTGATCGGTTCTTCACGGACAATTAGCAATTATACTTTATTACTAGAGTGTTAAGTACGATTATGTACTTAACACTTTTTTGTATGTTTATAAAAAGTAGTTTGCACATGCAAGCGATTCCATTGCGTCTTACGCCGTAATAATAGAAAACAAATTGACCACGTATTATATTTTAGGTTATAATTCAGAAAGTTTAAAAATTAATAAAAATAAGAAATAGGGAGGTTATCAGGGTGATGGAGAGAGTATATAATTTTTCAGCTGGACCATCAATACTCCCTTTGCCAGTTTTAGAGAAAGTGCAAAAGGAGCTTGTAAATTATAACGGGACAGGCATGTCTATTATGGAAATGAGTCATCGATCTTCTTATTTTCAAAGTATTATAGATGAAGCAAGTAGCCTAATTCGTGAATTAATGAACATTCCTGATGAGTATGAAGTACTGTTTTTACAAGGCGGTGCGTCATTACAATTCTCTATGATACCGTTAAATGTAATGAATACGTACAAAAAAGCAGGGTACGTATTAACTGGCTCATGGTCTAAAAAGGCGATGCAAGAAGCTGAAAAAATAGGGGAAGTACAAGTGCTTGCTTCTTCTGAAAAAGAGAAGTTTACTACAATTCCTAAACTGGATGGTTTACCAAATGATGAAAAACTAGATTATGTACATATTACAACGAATAATACAATTGAGGGGACGAAATATGTGGACGTTCCACGTTTAGATAGAGTACCGCTCGTTGCGGATATGTCCTCAAATATTTTATCAGAACAATATGATGTTACGAAGTTCGGCCTTATATATGCGGGAGCGCAAAAGAATTTAGGGCCAGCGGGCTTAACGATTGCAATTATAAAAAGAGATTTAATTGGGGGAGCAGATCGCTCTTGTCCTACGATGTTAAACTATGAAACTTACAGCAAAAATAACTCCTTATATAATACACCACCATCCTTTAGTATTTACGTAACGAAACTTGTACTAGAGTGGCTAAAAGAGCAAGGCGGCGTATCTGCGATTGAAGAACAGAATAGAATGAAATCTTCACTTCTTTATAATTTCTTAGATGAATCAAAATTGTTTACTTCACCAGTTGATCCTACGTATCGATCACTTATGAACATTCCGTTTACAACACCATCAGAAGAGCTGAACAATCAGTTTTTACAAAAAGCGAAAGAACGCGGTCTCGTTACGCTAAAAGGACATCGCTCAGTCGGTGGTATGCGTGCTAGTATTTACAATGCGATGCCAGTGCACGGTGTACAGCAATTAGTAAATTATATGAAGGAATTTGAGCTTGAGAATAGATAGGGAGATGGGGATATGTTTCGTGTTCAAACGTTAAATCAAATTGCGGAAAAGGGTTTGCAAGTTTTTGACGGAGAGCGTTATGAGGTAGGGGATAGAATGGATCACCCAGACGGTATTTTACTTCGCAGCTATTCTTTACATCAAGAAGAATTTTCAAAAGACTTAAAGGCGATTGCAAGAGCTGGTGCTGGTGTAAATAATATTCCTGTCGAGCGATGTACAGAAAATGGGATTGTAGTATTTAATACACCAGGAGCGAATGCCAATGCAGTAAAGGAACTTATTATCGCCAGCCTGATTATGTCTTCACGTAACATTATTAACGGTGTAAGCTGGACGAAAAATTTAGAGGGTGAAGAAGTACCGCAGCTTGTTGAATCAGGAAAAAAACAATTCGTTGGATCAGAAATTGCAGGGAAACGTCTAGGTGTAATTGGCCTCGGCGCAATCGGTGCTTTAGTTGCGAACGATGCGTTAGCTTTAGGGATGGACGTTGTCGGATATGATCCTTACATTTCAGTTGAAACAGCATGGCGCCTTTCTACACATGTACAAAGAGCATTTAGTTTAGATGAAATTTTCGCAACATGTGATTATATTACACTTCATATTCCTCTTACGAATCAAACGAAGGGAATTATTGGGGAACATGCTGTAGAGAAGATGAAAAAAGGAATGCGTTTATTCAATTTCTCTAGAGGAGAACTTGTAGATGAAAAGGTTCTTCAAACAGCGTTAGAAGAAGAGGTTATTGCGCATTACGTAACGGACTTCCCGAATGAGAATGTGATAAAGATGAAAAATGTAACTGCGACTCCTCACCTTGGTGCATCTACATCTGAATCAGAAGAAAATTGTGCAATCATGGCAGCGCGCCAATTACGTGAATATTTAGAGACAGGAAATATTCGTAATTCAGTAAACTATCCAAACGTCGAACTCCCTTATATAGGAAAGAAACGTATTACAATCATGCATCAAAACGTTCCGAACATGGTAGGACAAATTACAGGATGCTTAGCAGAACATCATATTAATATTGCGGATATGATTAATCGTAGTAAACATTCTTGGGCGTACACAATGATTGATATTGATAACGGAATTGATGATATAATAAAAGAGAATATTGTGGAAAATATAAGCAAAATCACAGGTGTTGTAGCTGTTCGAATGATTGTGTAAAGGAGAGAGAAACTTGGCAAAAATCCGACCGTTTCGTGCTATTCGTCCAGTAGAAGGAAAAGCAGCACAAGTAGCAGCTTTACCGTATGACGTATTAAATAGTGAAGAGGCAAGAGAAGTTGTAAAAGGGAATCCATATTCTTTCTTACACGTTGATAAAGCAGAAATTGATTTAGACCCGGCACTTTCACCGTACGATGATCGCGTATATGAAAAAGCGGGTGAAAATTTAAAGCAATTTATACAAGAAGAAGTGTTCGTTCAAGATGAGGAGCCAGCGCTTTACATTTATGAACTGACGATGCAAGGAAGAACGCAGTCAGGCCTTGTCGTTTGTACATCGATTGACGAGTATGAAGATGATACAATTAAAAAACATGAAAGAACGCGTCATGAAAAAGAACTTGATCGTATTCGCCACGTAGATGTGTGTGACGCAAATACGGGGCCAATCTTTTTAACGTATCGTACAAAAGAAGAAGTGAAACGTTTCATTGCAAGCTGGAAAGAAGAACATGCGCCAATCTTTACATTTACAGCAGAAGATGGCGTTAGGCATGTTGCGTGGAAAATAGCTGATGAAGAAGTAATTGCAAATTTAGTAAACGCATTTGAAGATATTCCTAGTCTTTACATTGCAGATGGACATCACCGCTCTGCATCAGCTGCAAAAGTAGGGCTCATGCGAAGAGAACAATATCCGAATTATACTGGAGAAGAAGAGTTTAATTTCTTCCTATCTGTCTTATTCCCTCACGATGAATTATCCATTTGGGACTATAACCGAGTTGTAAAAGACTTAAACGGCTTATCAGAAGAACAGTTTTTAAAACAAATCACGCAATACTTTTATGTAGAAGAAGCAGCTGTGTCTCCGTATAAACCAAATGAGCCGAAAACATTTGGTATGTACGTAAACGAGAAGTGGTATAAACTAACAGTGAAAGAGGAAACGTTTGATGCGAATGATCTCGTGAAAGGTTTAGATGTATCTATTCTGCAAGATCATTTATTAAGCCAAGTACTTGAAATACACGATCCGCGATCTGATTCACGCATCGATTTTGTCGGAGGAATCCGCGGATTAGAAGAACTAGAACGCCTTGTAAAGAGCGGTGAATATAAAGCAGCGTTTTCATTATATCCGACATCAATGGAAGCTTTATTATCAATCGCAGACGCTGGAGAAGTTATGCCGCCAAAATCAACGTGGTTTGAACCAAAACTGCGCAGCGGGTTGTTTGTACATTCTTTAAAGTAAATATAGACTTCTTTAGATTGAAAAACCGAAATGATTTTTAGTTTCGGTTTTTCTTATTTTGGCTCAGTTAACGTTACATGTTGATTTTCATGTTAAGATTGAAATATGTAACGACAGGTCGCTACAAAAAACGGAGGAAATACGATGAAAATGCAACTGCAAGAAAGTTTTTATGTTGAGTTGAAAAATGCAATCCGTTGTCATTATAACGAACTTATAACTAGGTGCGGTGTCGACACAATATATGGGTACGCCATATTAACAGACGATTGTGTCAATAGCATTGGACCAGTGGCTAATAAAGAAAGACTAATCAAAGTTAATAAATCGGACCCTTTATACAATTATTATAGATACGGCGCTATTGAGTGGAGCGAATGGGACGATTTCGGAATGTTTGATGAAGTGAACAAAATTATTAAGAAATATCATGATATTGTCGAAGATGACTTTAATATACGAGTAAATACACTGTTGAAAGAAACGTTAAATGTGTTAATGGAACTTGAATCAGAAGGATTGTTTGGAGGCAGAGATGATAATCGATTTATTGTCATTTGTGTAACTGATTCATCGAACGAAATCATGATTGAATCAGCTCGATTGCTTAATACATTAAAGGTATACGAAGAATATGCTTCAGAATTTGCATAAGAATGGATATAAGTAAAACTGTACTCTATAAGAGGCGGTTTTCATTTGATCAAAAGTCACTAATTAATAGTAAATATTCTTTGTGACGTAATAATTGAACAATTAGAACCTGATGAAGAAAACGTACAAAGATTATTGCGATGTTTATATGTGTGAATCAACTTGAAAAAGAAGTTATGAAGGGGAGCTTTTCAGGGATTATTCTTTAATTGATAGGAAAAGTAATGAATAAGCCCGTCAACAAAAAGGACATTCCTAGTATTACAAGAAATGTCCTTTCCACTAAATTATAGGATATTTTGCTAAAATTCAAACTCTAAAATCAGTTTACTAGTTTGACCTGTAAACTGATAATGATAGGATCCTCTCAGATTTTCTAAGTTACCGGTAGCTTTAATAATTGTTCCTGGGGAATCTAAATTTCCTTTATCGAATATTCCTTGCTCTATAGCTGTAAATGTCCCTTGTTGCCCCTTATAAATTCCTTCAAAGTGTAAAAATCCAGAAATTTTAGCAGTAGCCAAGTGACCATCATTTATATTTGAGTCTAAATAATATAATAAGTATTCAACAAAAGCTTTTCCTTTTAATTCACCATCAATATCATATTCAACATGAGCAATATTAATAGGGAAATCTTTTCTAGTATCATCGATTGGTTTTTCATCCCATTTACTTACTGTAAATGTTACTTCCATAAACGTAATCTCCCTCCAATTATATACTTTTAAAAAGTATCAATTCACAGTCATATCTCATAGGAGTGTTTTTATTTATTCCACGCCACTCTCTAAAATAGAAAAGGATACATTTTCACAATCAATTTCTGCCATCGCACCGTAAGGTAAAATAAACTTCGGCTCGGTATGGCCAAAATTTAAATTATAAAGAATCGGCAAATCTTCTAAATTATGTTCTTTCATTACTTGCAGTATTTCGTGTTTATATTCTTCATAATACATTTCGTCTTTTGGTTTACCAAAAATGATGCCCTTTGCTTTTTGCAGAATGCCTTGTGCTGCATAATTTCGTAACCAATACTTTATATAGCTTGGTTCTGGATGGTCTTCAGAAGTTTCAAAGAAAAGGATACGATTCTCCCAATATTTTTTCTCAGGCCAAAGCTCCGTTCCTTTTGCAAATTCCAATACTTCTATACAACCACCAATTAAGCGTCCTTGTACGGTAGTAGAGCCTTGAAGTAGTTCATAGCCATTGTTTTGTTGCATCGTACGCCTTGTATCTTTATTTACCTCTATCCATTCTAAACGCTCACTTGTCCATTCATGAGCTGGTTGAATCTCGCCAATTGTCTCATTTGAAAAGAGAGTCCGATTTACCATTTCAACTGTATATGGATCCATCTCTATATTTTCGGCAAAATCGGTCAAAATTGCTGGACCGTATAAAGAGGAAAGACCTGCTTTATGGCAAAATAAATGTGAAATAGTAACGTCAGAGTATCCCATAAAAATTTTCGGGTTTTCACGTATTACATTAAAATCTATATAAGGAAGTAAGCGAATGCTATCTTCACCGCCAATATTTGCAATAATTGCTTTCACGCGCGTCTCTTTAAATGCTGTCATTAAATCTTCCGCACGGGCTTGTGGGTTGTTATAAATGAATTCGCTACCTTTTAAACTATTTGGCATTGGAATAACCGTAAGACCAAAAATTTCCTCTAATCTTTTTACTCCTTGCTCATATCGCCATCTTATTTCAGAATCACCTGCACCGCCCCATGAAGGACTTACTGTCGCCACGGTATCTCCTGCTTGTAACCTCTTTGGTTTTATTAACATGTTAACTCCGCTGCTACTAACAATATAGACAAATGTATATTCTTAGAGTATTCCTGCTTCTACGTGCCCTGCCTCGCTAATCACTTGCTACTACAGTTTGCTGTGACACTCCACAGGCGTAAATTCCGATGTAGCCCACCGTACATATATACAATCTATTTACGTTAGTATTGTATATTTTTTTGCTTGTAAAAGGTTGATAGATGCATTTAAATCTCTGTCTATTACATTTCCACAATCACATGTATATACTCGGTCAGACAGCTTTAAATCCGACTTTTTTTGACCGCAACATGAACATGTTTTAGAAGATGGATAGAATCTGTCCACTTGCCGTAGTTCAATTCCATATTCCCTACATTTCGTTGATAACAATGTTTTAAAAGCATAAAAACATTGTTGTGCTACAGCTTTAGATAGATGTTTGTTCTTCATCATACCTTTCACATTCAAATCTTCTACTGTAATAAACGTTGGCTTGGTTTTCACCACATCATTTACAATAGACTTTACATACGCTAATCGAATATTTGCTAGCCTAGCATGTAGTTTTTGCACCCTAAGAATGTTTTTATCTATATTCGCTCTCTTATTAACAGCAGGTTGTTCACCTCTCTTTCTTATATTTTCAAATTTGCGTGATAAAGAGCGTTGTTCACGTTTTAACCGTTTTTCTATCTTTTTTACTTGTACTGTTTTATTTATATTTTTGTGAGTTTTTCCATCGCTACGTACAGCAAAGTCTTTAATTCCCAAATCAATTCCTAGACCTACTGCATTTAGAGTTACATTTGATTTTACTTCTTTCACTTCACAGAGTATAGACACATAGTATCTTCCTGCTCTTTGATATACTGTACCACTTTTTACAGTTGTATTTTTTGAAATATATCCATACTCTTTTAACCTTATCCAACCAATTGTAGGAACTTTTACTCTATGTCTTTCTACTGTCCAATCTGTTTTGTTGTTTTTCGGAAAGTAGCACTTCACATCTTGCTTCTTCTTTTTTTTATATCGTGGAAACTTAGATAAACCTTTAAAAAATCGCTTAAAAGCTTTATCTCCATTCATAATCGCTTGTTTTACCGCTTTGCTCGACACTTCTTTAATCCACTGGTCACACTCTTTTGTATGAATGTTGTTTAGCCATTTGGAAAAGTCATAGCCACTAAGAAATTTCCCCTCCGACTCATATACCTCTTTATTTTTAGAGATATACAGGTTATATACATATCGACACACTCCAATAGTTTGACGGATTTTACTAATTTGTTCAGTTGTCGGTTTGATTTCTATTAAATATGCTCTTTTCATAAGTCTTCATCCTCCGACATTTTCTTTTTGTATTTTCTCAACCCATATATTCTACAGCTAAATACATGAATGATAAATATTAAATCCTGAACAAGTTCTTCTTGAGGAGATAGTTTTTCATTGTTAACAATCATAATTTCCACTCCCATTTTACGAAGAAACTTTTCAAACCAATCATATCCAAAACGTACAAATCTATCTTTGTGTGCAATGATGATCGTCGAAATATTTCTTTCCATACAACTGTCAATCAGGTTATTCCACTGTTTTCTTTTGTAGTTTAATCCGCTACCAATATCTTTGATAACTTTATCTACAATCATCCCTCGTGCATTTGCGAAACTCAACCTGATTTTCTAAATCATCTTTCTGACCTGGATTTGATACTCTTGTGTAAATAACTACTTTGCCTACTTTTGTCTATGTTTTTGTTTACTGTTTCTTTCTCTTACATAATGTAATGGACTACAATTATACAAACTGTAGCATTGATAAATATGATGCATCACATTTATTTTCTTCATCATCAATCCGTTTACCTGCTGTGATGCAAGAATTTAACATTTGTGTTGAATATATTTAAAAACCATCTTTCTTATGCAACATTGCATAAGAAAGATGGTTGCTATTTCGTACAACCTGTAACTATAATAGTTACAGGTTGGTCATATCCAATCAAAAATAAAATCATCATGAATGGAGATGTTTCATAATGGGTATGAAAAAATTAATTTTAGCAGGTGCTTTAGGGATCGCAGCATTATCAGGAACAAATTTACCAGGACTAGAAGTAACAAAAGCGAGTGCAGCTTCTATTGAATCGGATTTCTCAACGTTAGAAGGGCGAGTAGTAGAAGTAGATAACGGTGTAATTTTCGTAAAATCTAAGCAATATGAAGAACCTGTTAGTGTGTATATAGATTCTCTTTCAAACGTGAAAGTCGGAGATGAAGTAAAAGCTACTGGATCTATGATGCGTAATTTTACTGAATATATGATTGCAAATACAGTTGAAAATACGTCAAATAAATTAGGTATGCATATGAAAAAAGATGGTTCTCCTGATTATGTGATTGGGGAAGTATCAAAAGTAGGAACGAGGGAAGAGGAGGGAGAAAGTTCTACTAAATATGTCGTAGTTGAGTATCCATCACTAAACGGGAAGAAAGTTAATATTGATGTTTTCTTAACGAAGGGACAAGTATTTCATACGGGCGAGAAAGTAAAAATTGATATGAAGTTTGTAGGCTGGGGTGGAAGTTCTATTAACTGGAACACAACGAATCATATTGAAAAAGTTCATGATGTAAAGAGCGACGTTGAAAATAATGATGATGTTTGGATTTGGTCTTAATTAGATTACTGTAAATAACAAATGTATCATGCAGTACTCAGCAAATGATCATATGTATGATTATTTGCTGGGTACTTTTTGTTTATTTTATATTCGGGATTAAAGTAAATCATTGTATCTATAATGATTTTAAAAATTCGGGTATACAGTTGAATTAGATAAAACTATTCAGACAAATGTTTTATCGTACTGCTTATGCATTGATTTTATTCAAAATTGCGACTCTATTCGTCGTAAATAATAAAAAATTTTGTTTTACTGTTTTGATTAAAATCCGATCTGTTGTAGCGTATGCTGTTCCAATTCGGATTACGTTTTCTTCTTCTACACCAGCATAGGTTTCATCTTCTGTAACTTCAATAATTTCACTTAATGGAATTTGAATCTTAGCTAGTTGCCATGAAATAATTAATTCTTCATCTGTTTTTTTGACATCAATACCTAGCATGTTACCAAAACCTTTCTGTATTAAAATTTCACTGTTAATTTTATTATACAGATTTAAAGGTTTTATTTCTATTATGAAATTTGATTTTTTATTTTTTTAAAAGGTATCGTACTACGAACAAAAAAGGGTATTCACTGGCACCTGCAATCTTTCTGCAATGAAGAAGAATTTTTTATTTTGTGAATTTTTGAGAATAAGGGATTTTCGATTAGAATATGATGTTTAGATCGGAGCGAGTTTAAAAAAAATATTGAAAGAGGTGTTTAAGGGTGGAGCAAGATGAGGTTTATTTACGAGCTAAAAAAAGAATGGAGAATTTAAAAGCATTTTACATTCATTTAACGGTTTATATACTAGTGAACTTAATGCTTTTTATTATAAATATAAGCTCGGATTCAAGTAAATTATGGTTTTTATATCCACTTGCAGGTTGGGGGATCGGTATCGTTATACACGGTTTGACAACTTTTCCATTTGGGGTATTCGGAAAAGAGTGGGAAGAACGAAAGATTAAAGAATATATGGAGAAAGATAAGTAAAATTATTTCTGGAATGTATGAATATAAATCCCTGGAAGCAAATGTTTGATGCGAAGTCTATTCTATAGCTTCGCCTATTTGCTTTGTATTCGAAGTTTGTGCGAGTGTTTATATTCATTTTTTAGCATCAACTGCATGTGAAATCAAAACTTTACTTGTAGTACATAATAAATACAGTTGTTTTACTTTTTAAATTACATGTGGATATAGGATAAAGTTGTTTTATCATCCTATATTAAAATAAAAATAAACCACTGTTCGATTTGAATATTCCACGATATAATGGTGAGAGTTTATGACAGAATAAATATTTACATAAGAAGTGAGGTACTGTATGAAAAAAAGAACGACAGACATTATTTTTATTATTATTGGTGCATTTCTTTTTGCGTTAGGTGTCAATTTGTTTGTTATCCCGAACGAGTTTGGTGAGGGTGGAGTAACTGGTATCACGATTATTACGTATTATTTATTTGAATGGTCACCAGGCTTAGTTAACTTAATTTTAAATGCGATTTTGTTAATAGCTGGTTATAAATTTTTAAATAAGATTACAACAATTTATACGATTATCGCTGTAGTTACGAACTCGCTATTTCTTCATTTAACAGAAGGTTGGACGATTGCTTCGGATGAAATGCTTGTAAATGCCATTTTCGGAGGAATATTTATTGGGTGCGGAATTGGTCTTATTATTCGCGTTGGTGGAACGACAGCAGGTACTACCATCTTAGCAAGGATGACGCATAAATATTTAGGATGGAGCATTAGCTATGGTTTACTGTTCTTCGATTTAATTGTTGCGTTTTCATCTTATTTCATCATTGGTGCAGAAAAACTGATGATAACAATTATTATGTTATATGTAGCAACGAAAGTGATGGAATTTGTAATTGAAGGTTTAAATCCGAAGAAGGCTATTACGATTATTTCTGATAACCCGAATGAAATTGCGGAGAAGGTAACTACATTAATGGGCAGAGGGGTTACCGTGTACTCAGGCCATGGTTATTACACGAAAACTCCGAAGGAAATTCTGTATGTTGTTATTAATAAGCAAGAAGTAGTAAAGCTAAAAAGGATTGTTCAAACTACGGATCCGGCTGCGTTCATTGCTATACACGATGTTCGTGACGTATTTGGAGAAGGATTCGTTGATATTTCTAAAGCATAGAAATTACTTTTCATTAAAATAATCTTAATACTAAAACGTAAGAATCTATTTTGAATAATCTTTTTTCAAAATAGATTCTTTTTTTATTAAACGCCATTAACTTTCAGTTCAATCTTTTACATTCTAAAGAAAAACTGCCGATAGAACGCTCCAGTCTGTTCTTTAATTTTGAAATGTGAGAGTTGAATAACAATGGGTTATATGTGCCTTTTTAATCTACTCCCCATGAGTTCCGCCATTTGTTTCGCATCTGGATTTCCTTCATCGTACAATTTATCAATAATGTTAATATAATCCGTCTCATTTCGATTTTGACTTAATTTATAGGCAGCCTGGATGTCTCCCACTTTAATTTTAAATCCAACTATACCTTTCAGCTCAGTTTCTAAGAGAGCAGGGGAAAGTTTATCCCATAATACTGGACTTTCACGATGCTTTTCATATTTTTTCAGCATTGTTGTTAATTCATCTATTAATTCCTCTTTATCTAAAATACTTGCTTTACCATATATATGGACGGCTTGATAATTCCATGTTGGAACTTCTTCATGTTCATACCAAGAAGAAGAGATGTAAGAGTGCGGTCCCTGAAACATTACAAGAACATTTTCACAAGTTTCAAATGTTCGCCACTGAGGATTCCCATAAGCCATATGTCCAGTAATAAAATAGTCATCACCTTTTTTAGTTAATCCAAAGGGCAAATGAGTTGCGATTGGTTTTTCTTTTTTTGTTGTGACGATTGTTCCAAAAGAGTTTTTTTGAACAAAATCCAAAATGTCATCAACATTTGTGACTTTAAAATACTTTGGAATATACACAATAGCCCACCTTTCAAAAAAAGTTATATGAGTGTTTTAATCATTATAAGATCAATTTGTTCTTCATCTCCCATATAAAAGGAGTGAGAGCCAGCTTGTACAAAACCTAACTTCTTATAAAAAGCAATAGCATTTTCATTTTTTTCCCATACGCCTAGCCAAATATTCTTTTTATTATTTGCTATTGCAATTTCAATAGCGTTATTTAGTAGATATTTACCAAGACCATGTTTTTGAAAGGAGCCCTTTATATAAATTCTCTCCACTTCAAGTGATTCATCGCCCATTTCTTCAGACTGAGCATCATCAGTATTGATCTTCAGATACCCAGCAATTTCATTGTTAAAGTAGACAAAAAAGAATTGAGAAGAGATATTGGATAATTCTTTTTCTAATTGCTTTAAGTTAAATGCCTTTTCCAAATAGTGATTCATATTTTCGGGTGAATTTTGATGTTTAAAAGTCTCATTAAATGTTTCATAACTAATTTCTTGAAGTTTTTGTATATCTTCAAGGATGCACTTTTCTATATGTGTAGTCATTTAAATAGTTCGCTCCTTTATATAATCAATAAATTCTCTTATTTCCCTTTTTTACAAATTCCCAATCTTTTTCTATATTTTTTCTTACTCTTTGAAGAAGATTAGAAATAGTTTCCGCTTCTGTTTCGGAAAATCCCTCTAATGCAACAGTATTGGAATAATCATTTTCTCTTTTAATAAAAGGATAGACATTTTCCCCTTTTTCTGTTGGGAAAAGTTTTTTGATTTTCTTGTTAGATTCATCTTCTTTCTTTTCGATAAATCCATTGATTTCAAGCTTTTTGATAGCACGGGCTGCTGTTGTACGATCTACTTTTATCATCTCAGATAGCTTTTCTTGAATGATTCCTGGGTTTTCGCATATTCGTACAAGGTACAAATACTGACCTTTTGTAAGCTCATATTCTTTAAATTCTATATTACTAATAGAATCTAATGCCCTTGCAATCATGCCAATTTCACGAAGAATTTCTTTCATAATGAACTCCTTATCTTTTATTTTTATTGCAAATACAATAATTTGAAGTTACATTTAATATAAAATATTTTTATAGTAAATGCAACAAAAATGACGATGAAGAGGTTGATTAAAATGAAGTATGTTTTTTATGTATTAGGAATTTTAATATTAACCCTGGGTATTTCTTTCACAATACAATCAGATCTTGGCACTTCACCTTTTGATGCACTTTTAGTAGGACTTTCTTTAAATATGGGGCTTACTGTGGGAAGCTGGGAAATAATAATAGCTTTATTATTAATATGTTGTAATTCGATATTAAAAAGACAAAGACCAGAGGTACTAGGGTTATTAACAGCATTCATAACGGGTATTGGTATTGATGTGTGGCTATTTTTATTACGCAATTTAATTACACCTGAAATATGGTACAGTAAAATGATTTATTTTGGGATTGGTCTAGTTATTACAGGATTAGGAACTGCGATATATTTACAAACAAATTTTGCTCCCATTCCAATTGATCGATTAACCTTAATCATACAAGAACTAATTAGAACGAATATCTTTATTTCACGAACATTTATTTACCTTATATTCTTAATAATGGCAACGATTTTACATGGACCAATTGGTATTGGAACTATATTAACCGTTTGTTTAGGTGGGCTATTACTGAATTCCTTTATGTCACTTACTAAAAAAGTATTAAATTACTTATTCGTACACCAGAGTAGATCATCAAGTTATAAGAAAAATAAAGCAGCTGACCACAATGATAACAAAAGCATCTTCTAAGGAATCCTTTTCTTTTTCTTGCAAAAAATCCAATTGTTTCTTAATGTAGTGATGTAGAAGGATGAACGAGAGAGGGTTTAATGAAGATGATACATATTTTATTAGCTGATGATGATAAGCATATTAGAGAATTATTGCATTACCATTTACAAAAAGAGGGGTTTAAAGTTTTTGAGGCCGAAGATGGAAAGGTAGCGCAAGAAGTATTAGAGAAGGAAAATATTCATCTTGCGATCGTAGACATTATGATGCCGTTCGTTGACGGCTATACGTTATGTGAAGAAATCCGGAAGTATCATGATATACCAGTTATTTTATTAACTGCAAAGGATCAGTTAGTCGATAAAGAAAAAGGATTCATTTCTGGTACGGACGATTATATCGTAAAACCATTTGAACCAGCTGAAGTCATTTTCCGTATGAAAGCTTTATTACGCCGTTATCAAATGCTAAGTGCAGACATTATCACACTTCACGGGACGACAATTGATCGTAAAGGTGTTGAGGTGAAGTGTAACGGCCAGACGATTTTACTTCCGTTAAAGGAATTTGAATTATTATCACAATTAGCTAGTTATCCTGGGAGAACATTTTCAAGAGAAGAACTGATTGAATTAGTATGGGGAATGGATTTTGAAGGAGATGAACGAACAGTTGACGTTCATGTGAAAAGGCTGCGAGATCGTTTCTCAAAACGAACGGATGATTTTCAAATTACGACAGTACGCGGACTCGGTTATAAGTTGGAGTTGAAATAAAATGAAATCATTATACTCTAGATTTGTTTTTATGACGGTTGGGATCATGCTACTGAGCAGTATTATCGGTTTTTTATTAACAAATGTGTACTATCAAGTGAAGTTAAAACCGTACAATAGCGAAAAGATTTTAATGTATGCGGAAGAAGTTAAATCGTTATATGAAAAGCAAAGTGAAGAAAACAAAGAGGCGTATTTACATTCTATTGCGAAGCTAGGGTATGAAATTTATATTGTCGATGATCAAAAGAATGGAAAACGTATCGGTAATGCGTTTCGTAAGACGTCTATTAGTGATGATACGGTTCATAAAGTATTGCAAGGGGAAACGTTTAATGGTGTTTCTACGTATCCAACACGTCTCTTTATTACAGGTTTTTTCGATAATGAATTAATAAATAGTGTCGGTGTACCAGTGCAACACGGTGATAAACAGTACGCTTTATTTATTCGTCCTGACATTCAGAACCAATTTGGCGAGATGCGAATTTTCTTAGCGGTATTACTTGGGTTTATCGTACTATTAAGTATTGTCTTTATAGCGATTGCAGCAGGTTATATCGTTCGTCCCATTCGAACATTTACGAAAGCGACTCAAAAGATTGCAAGTGGTGAATATGATATCGAATTAGATGAAAATCGAAAAGATGAAATTGGTACATTAGCAACTAATTTTCAAAAGATGACGAAAAGTATAAAAGAATTAGATGAAATGAGACAAGAATTCGTTTCAAACGTTTCACATGAATTCCAGTCGCCGCTTTCTTCTATACAAGGTTTTTCGAAGACGTTGCAAACAGAAAAGATGAGTGAAGAAGAAAGAAACCATTACTTACGAATTATTGAGGGTGAAAGTAAGCGAATGTCTAGTTTATGTAAACAGTTACTTACGCTTGCTTCATTAGATAAAGAAGAGAAAGTGTTGCAAATAAAAGAGTTTAGTTTGCAGAAGCAAATTAAAGACGTCATTTTTATGCTCGAATGGAAATGGCGTGAGAAAGATATCGCTGTTGAGTTTGATGTGCCGGACATTACAATTCAAGGTGATGAAAACTTACTTCATCAAGTATGGAGTAATGTTTTCACGAATAGTATTAAGTTTTCAAACGATGGTGGAACGATTGAATTTGTTGTAGAAGAATTAGAATCAAGTGTGATGATCTCTATATCAGACAACGGAATCGGTATGGAAAGAGAAGAGATGGATCGTATATTTGATCGTTTTTACAAAGTAGATACAGCTAGGGCAAGAAACGTAGAAGGTAGCGGTTTAGGATTATCGATTGTGCAAAAGATTGTAGAACTGCATAACGGAAACGTTTCAGTGTATAGTACGAAAGGGGAAGGGACTACTGTTCAGGTGGAGCTTCCGAAATAGATGGAAGAGGCTGATTCGGAAGGGCCTCTTCTTTTTTGGTTTCTAGTATACGTGTAAAGTGAAAAAAATGTGAGTCATTTTCATTACATAATCGGACGAGTTTGTGGAGTGAGCTCAGGAGGAAGTTTATTTAAACATGTAGAATCTCTACAGAGTTATAAGGATTGTATTAAAACTTGAACTGTGTAGGGAGGAAATTACTTTGAAACGAATTGACTTGTTATTAAACGTACTAGATTCAACATTCGATAAAGAGAGTTGGTATGCACCGTTTAAACATGCTATAGAAGGACTTACAGCCGAACAGGCTATGTGGAAACCATCTGATGAGGCAACGAATACCATTTGGGAGAGTGTTAATCATCTCATTTATTACAAAGAGAGGATTGCTGCAAACTTAGAAGGCCGTGAATGGATACATAATCTCGACGGTAATGACACCTTTTATCTTACCGAGCAATCCAATGATGACACGGAATGGAAGAAAGTTGTTGAACGTTCTGAAAATGCTCAGCGTAATTTAAGACAGGTATTGAGCTCAATTTCCGAAAAAGAGCTTGAACAAAATTCACTTGAGGAGAAATTACTGGACATCATGCTTCATGATGCCTATCATACAGGCCAAATTATTCAATTAAGGAAAATGCAGGGGTCTTGGCCATCAAATCGGTAATTGAACGTTTTAGTTGGTGCTATTGTTATATTTTTAGTGAAGTATTTTTCATTCAAAATTAAATAACTATAATTATAACCCCGTCCGAAATTTAGAACGGGGTTAAATTTGTTCCTACTATAAAGCCGCACCTTTCCCGCGTTCTTCTTTAAACCGAACCCCAAAAGTATCCGCTGTAATCTCATCAGCTTTCGGCAATGCTCGTAATTTCGGATGAAGTAGCCATACGAGAGAAATAAATAAAATCCCGATGCTAGCGAGCGCGAAAATGAGTTGACTACTAAATATATTTGCGGTGTATCCACCAATTAAAGAACCAAATGGCATAGCAATTGTGCCCATACTTCGCATGACTGAGTTTATGCGTCCAATATACTGATTTGGAATTACAATTTGACTAATTGTCGCAAATAATATGTTGGTCGCACCAATTGGAATCCAAGCTAGACCGAATAAGAGAATAGACAGCCATTGAAACGGTACGATCGTAGAGAGAAACCAAAAGATAGCACCGGCTGCAAAGCTAATAATAGAGACACGGCCAACATTACGTTTGCCAACCCATGAACTGAATAATGCACCGATGAGACTACCTGCTGATATAGCAGCTAAGAAGAAGCCATATGATTTCACGCCTCCTAAAGAATCAGCGAAAGAAGGGAGTATTGCCATTGTCATACCAATTGAAAAATTAGCGACTACTGAACCGATTAAGAATACGCCCATTAATGAACGGAAGACAATCGAAAAACCTTCTTTTAAATCAGTGAAATATTGTTTAGTTGAAAGTGATGTATTGGTTTCTGCTTGCTTTGGCATTTTCAATGAAAAGAACAAAAGGGCAGTAATCGCGAATGTAATAGAGTCAATTACATATAAAGTGATTGCGCCAAGTAGTGCTACTAATATGCCAGAAAGCGTCGTGCAAATTAAATCAATGCCTTGATACGCAAATGAAAAGAGAGAATTTCCTTTTAATAGTTGTGTTTTATGCAGTAGAAGTGGTAAAGCTTTTGATTGTGCGGGATAGGCGAATTGTTCGATAAAGGCTACGATGGGCATGATGATGAGTAGTAGTTGAACTGTTAATAGATCGAAGTAGTGTGTAATAGGAATGATTAAAATAAGCATGCATTGCAAAATTTGTGTAATGACGAGAGTGTTTTTTATTGACCATCTATCAACGAATGGACCAGTAAGAAATTGTAATGCAGAAGGTAATAATGTAAGGAAACCAGCCAATCCAGAATAAAAAGGATTACCACTCAGCTTGTATACGAGCCACATCGCGGCTACATAATACAAACTATCTCCTATGTTTGTAAAAATTCTCCCTAAAAACAATAAGAGGAAATTTCGATTTTTTAATAAGTCCATTTAATCTACTCCTTTACAAAAAAATTATTCGGTAAAATAAATTTGACCGTTACTGTAAAAAAAATCGTATTACGATTTTTCTTCTTTTTTCACAAAGCGCTGCATTGCTTTTTCATCGATTTGTAGTGCAGTAGTAGAAATGTAATATGATTTACTATTTGGATCTTTATCCCCATCTTTTGCGATATCATTTAATTCAGCCATTAATTCATGAAACTTTTTCACCCACACTTGAAATTGTTCTGGCGTAGCATCAAACTCCCAGCAAGATGAAACGTAATTCCACTCTGCTGGGTCTTCGCTTACTTTCCGTAATGTAAAAGCTTCTTCTGGTGCAGCGAGAATATGGCTTTTCGTTCTTTCTGTCATTTGTAAAAAGATTTGGCGACCTGATTCGCTTAATATTTCTAAATGAGGTAATAGGTCCGCGGCAGGGGTGAAGCCTCTAGCGACAGATTGATAAAACTTTTGAATGATGCCATTCTTTTCTTCTGTATAAACAATTTCTATAAAACCATTCTTTTCTAATTCTTTTAAATGATAATGAATTTTAGCCCTTGGAATGCCGAATTTATCAGATAGTAGTTGTCCTGTATAAGGACGTTCGCATAGACGCATCATCATTTCGACACGAAGTGGATCGCTTATTGCTTTTAATTGGCTATAAGTAGTGAGTGTTAACATGGGCTTCAACAAGATCAACTCCTCAAATAAAATTACTCGGTCAAGATTATTTGACTGAATTGTATCAAGGATTCTGATTATTTTCAATACTTTCCAAAAATTAAATCTTCTCCTCTGTAATCTTCTGTTCATATTCCGTTCATATTTCTTTTTTATGATAAGTGCATAGAAAGAAAGAGGAAGGAGCGAGCGAAATGTTTTTAGCTCTGCGTGAATTGAAACAATCAAAATTAAGATACGGATTAATCGGACTGATTATGGTGTTATTATCATTTTTAGTTCTTGTTATTTCAGGATTAGCAAATGGACTATCATATGATAATGCTTCATCGATTCAAAATATGGAGGCAAATAAGTTTGTATTAGCAGAGGATGCGGAAAATAAATTACTTCGTTCACAAATTAAGAAAGATGATGTAGATAACGTAGTAAATCAAGTAGGCGAGAAAGAGGCCGTTCCGTTTCGTGTGAAAGTTTCAACGTATGAAAAGAAAGATAGTTCGAAAAAAGTGGATGTTGCTATTTTCTCAAGTGAACGTGATTCATTTTTAGAACCGAAAATTGTAAAAGGTGAGAAATTAGGCACAGCAAACAACGAAATGGTTGCTGATGAATCAATTAAAGAAAAAGGAATCGATATTGGAGATACAATTATCGATCCTGTTTCAAAGAAAGAATTTAAAATCGTTGGATTTACGAAAGATCAAATGTTTAGCCATACACCAGTCGTTTATGTAAATGAAGACGTATGGGGCGCTATTTCACAACCAAACCAAAAAGATTATAGTGCAATTGCGCTGAATACAGATAAAGAAATTAAAAATGTACATGTTATCGATAAAAAAGAAGTACTGCAAAGTATTCCAGGATTTAAAGAAGAGCAAGGAACATTAACGATGATCATTGCATTCTTACTTGTTATCGCTGCGTTACTAATCGGTGTATTCTTCTACGTCATTACATTGCAAAAAACACAGCAATTAGGCGTATTAAAAGCAATCGGTACAAAAAACTCTTATTTAGCAAATAGTTTAGTCGTACAGGCGTTATTCTTATCAGTCGTTGCGATGGTAATCAGTATTGTTCTTGTACAAGGATTAGAACAAATTTTACCAGCGGGTATGCCGTTCTTATTAACAACACCGATGATTGCACAATATGCAGCAATCTTCATCGTCATTAGTATTTTAGGAACACTTATTTCGTTATACCAAGTATTAAAAGTTGATGCATTAGAAGCAATTGGAGGCGGGATGTAATGACTTCATTATTGAAATTAGACAAAGTAAGTAAAGTGTACGGAGAAGGGAATACGGAAGTAACAGCCCTTCATCCGATGTCGCTTAATGTGAAAGCTGGAGAGTTTATCGGAATTGTCGGTCCTTCTGGATCAGGGAAAAGTACGTTATTATCAATCGCGGGTGCGTTATTATCACCGTCAAAAGGGGATATTTACATTCGTGAGCAAAATATTACGCAGTTATCAGAAAAGGAAATGACAGACATTCGCTTGAAAAAAATCGGCTTCATTTTTCAGTTCGCGAATCTTGTTCCGTATTTAAATGTAAAAGAACAATTGCTTTACATTGCGAAGCTAAAAAAAGACAGTAAACAAGAATCCGAAAAGCGAGCAGATCATTTATTAGCAGCATTTGGATTAGGCGAAAGAAAAAATCATTATCCAAATCAATTATCTGGTGGGGAAAAACAAAGGGTAGCAATCGCTCGTGCGTTCATGAACAACCCTGATTTAATATTAGCGGATGAACCAACTGCAAGCTTAGACTCAAAACGCGCACGTGAAGTTGTGGAAATGATGAAACGTGAAGTGAAAGAAAGTCAAAAAGCAGCAATTATGATTACGCATGATGAAAGAATGCTTGATGTATGTGATCGTATATTGACGCTTCGAGATGGGAAGTTAATATAAAGAAAAAAGACAATCGCACATAAATGTGCGGTTGTCCTTTTTATAAAATATAATTATAAGGGCTTTATTTTGAGAATAACGCTTTAATTTTATTTCGTGTTACTAATAAAACGCCGCCTAAGACAGATAACATACCTAAAGCCATATTGTTTGATTGCTCACTACCAGCGTTAGGAAGTTCTCTAGCGTTATTGTTTGTGTTTGTAGTACCAGTCTTTGTTTCAGTTTGTTTCGATTGAGATACTTCATTAATTTTGTTATCTACATTTTGCTTCGTTGTATGTACCTCAGCTAATTTGTCGTCAATTTTTTTCTCAGTATGTTTAAAGTCGTTGATTTTAATATCTAAGTCTTGTTTTTTCTTTGTTAAATCGTCTGAAACAGTTTGTTTTGCTTGTTTCATTTCGTTAATTTTATTTAGTAAATCTTCTCTAGCTTTTTGTAATTCAGCTAGTTTGTTTTTTATATCTTGTTTAGCTAGTTCTAAGTTAGCGGAAAGACTATCTAAATTGCCTTTAATTTTCTTAAGTTCCTCTAATGTGTTCCCAGTGTTAGGCTTATTTTCTTTTAGCTCAGCAAGTTTGTCCTCAGCAGTTTGTTTCGCTTTCTTTAACTCAGCTAATTTTTCATCTACTTGTTTTTTAACTTCCTTAAGTTCATTAACCTTTTGATCAATGTTCTCTTTATGTTGCTTAATTTCATTCACTTTTTCATCGACAGTTTGTTTATGTTCTTTAATCTCATTCACTTTGTTATCGATATTTTGCTTATGTTCTTTAACTTCAGCAACTTTGTCTTCTACTTGTTTTTTATGTTCTTTAATTTCAGCGATTTTATCTTCGGCGATTTGCTTATCTTGCTGCAGTTTTGCATCTAACTCTTGTTTACGTTGTTTCATTTCGTTAATTTTTTCATCAGCAACTTGTTTACGCTCATGTAGTTCATTAACCTTCGTATCAACATTTTCCTTAACTTGGTTAAGTTCATTCAATGTTTGATCCACGTTTTCTTTGTGTTGCTGCAATTTCGCATCTAACTCTTGTCTATGTTGCTTAAGTTCAGCTAATCGATCTCCCGTACTTTGCTGAGGAGTAGCATCAGTTACTTCCGCATGAGCAGAGTTTGCGCCAGCAATCATTGCTAAAGCTAGTGTAGACGCAGCGATTGTTTGTTTTGTTTTCATATTTTTATACCTCTTTTCTTTCATATGCATGAGCTGTTTTGTGTAAAATTGAGCATATAGAAGTAGATTATCTTATCATTATATACCATGTTCGGCGCTTAGAGGAAGGATTTGCATAATAATCTATGATTATGTAATTTTTAAATTCTTTTATTTTGGAGTAGGGGACAAATCTTTAGCTAGATGAATAATTTCTTCGATAATAGAGTTTACATCTTTGCTATTACGAATTACAAACAAATAGTCAGCTTCGTTTTCTATAGGATCTACGACATCTTCGTGAAGTGACTCGGCCTGTTGGCGATTCAGAACTTCTTTGAAACTAGAATAACTACCTCTAAAAATATTGGTACTGCGCGTGCTTCGATCTACCCTTTCGTAAAGTACATCATCTGGAATGTCAAAGTGAACGAGTATGCGTACATATTCATTTTGTGGAAATAATTCGTTTAGTAAAAATAACCTTCCATTTTTACTGCGATTGGAGTTGCAAATAATAAGGTGTAAATTTGTATGTTCTTTCGCATAATTAACAATGAATTTTGAAAGGCCGTGCTTAAAAGTATTAGCACCTCCAGCCGGTTGTAACTTTTCATAATGCACGTTAATAAATTCTGCTTGGTTATCTTGATCCATAACGAAAGAGTGGGGTAACTCTTTTTCTAATGCTCTTGCAAATGTAGTTTTTCCGCTGTGTGTTTTTCCTACGGTAATAATGACGAATCGTTTCATATTGGCCTCCAAATGTATTTTTTATAATTTGGAACATTCGATGTGAATCGACAATTTTCCTGCCAGAGAATATACAAGGTGTCGGAGTGTTAGTAGGTTGAAAACTTTATAAAAAAGCTTATTTTTGTTGTGAAATTGAAGTAGTGTGATGTTGTCCTAACTGAAATGAACTAAAAATATTCTGTTTAGAAAGGGGGCGGCAATGCTAACGTTATTGAAATATATTATGAAAATGTTCCTGGTGAAAAGGAGATTTAATAATAAAAAGATAGGAAACAAATACCCTTTATTATTAAATACAGCCTTTCATAATCTATGTTGAAGTGATTGGAAAATTAATGGAAAAGTGTTATGGTTAATTTGGGAGTTACACATGATTTATGTTCAGTAAAAAAGGGGGAGTAAAGTGGGGGATAAAATTTTTAACGGCAGGCATATAGCCAATAGTAAGGATCAAGAATTTGTTGTTTTTATTATTGGTATGCGTATTAATAACCTATTAAAATTTTGGAAGTGGATACCAGTTTTTAATGCTATGGGACCTATGATTAAAGAATTGTATCAAAACCCACAATGGGGTTTCTTACATACAGAATTCTTCTTTAGTTGGAGAAAGGTGGTTTTAATTCAATACTGGAAGGGATTCGATGAATTAGTAAACTATGCTCACGGGAAAAATCATTCAAATGCTTGGAAATCATACAATAATAAGATTGAAGATAATGGAAGTGTCGGTGTTTTTCACGAAACGTATCAAATAGAAAAAGGTGCTTCTGAAGCAATCTATGTTAATATGCCAAAAATAGGTTTATCTAGAGCTACCGAACATATACCAGTATCTCAAGATACTAATACTGCTCAAAAAAGAATGGATAAATAATGCAGAAAATTGTGTATGTAGTTTCAATTTTCCTGCCAGAGAATATACAAAGTGTCGGATAGTAGTAGGCTGAAAACTTGACAAAAAAACTTATTTATGCTATAATTTACCAACATAAAAATAAAGTGTATAATAGGGTTCTCCTGGCCAGGGGAACCCTATTTTTGTTGTAAAAATGAAGGAGTGTATGTGCGTGAAAAAAGGTGAATCAAGTGTAACGTCTCTAGTATCAGCTTTCAGCAGGGCATATCATAGTGAATTTGATTGTCCTAAAATCTTTGATGATTATGTAGCTAAAGATTTTATTCCACAAAAAGAACGTAATGATATTGAAACGAATATGGTTCAAGGAATACAGTTTTTCAATACAGACATTGCACAGCAGTTTCAAGATAATCCGAAAGAAATATTAAAGTGGATTACGCAAGTTCAATTATCACCAACACCTTTAGCACGTGCGGCATATTGTGAAAGAGTATTACTACATGAGATTACATTAGGAGCAAAACAATACGTCATACTCGGTGCAGGCTTAGATACGTTCAGTTTCAGACACCGAGAGCTAGAGAATAAAATAGAAATATTTGAACTGGATCATCCTTCTACGCAAAGGTTTAAGAAGGAGAGAATAAAAGAAGCGGAGTTTGAGATTCCAAACAACCTTCATTTTGTTTCGATGGATTTCACGAAAGGATTTTCCGGTGAACAGTTATGCAATGAAGGATTTGAAAATAAAAAGACTTTCTTTAGCCTATTAGGTGTTACGTACTATTTAACGAAAGAGGAGCTTTCTAGTTTAATAGAAAATTTATTCGAGATGGTTCCAGTGGGGAGCTCTATCGTATTCGATTATCCGGATGAAAACTTATTTACGGAAAAAGGATTGTCCAATCGAGTTGAAAATATGGTGAAAATGGCTGCAGTAGGCGGAGAACCGATGAAATCGTGTTTTTCTTATGCTGAAATGGAAGCACTGTTAGAGAAGGTAGGCTTACTCATTTATGAGCACTTATCACCAGAGGATATTCATACATTATATTTTGAAGGACGAAACGATTATTTAAAAGCTTTTGAGACGGTGCATTATGTGCATGCGGTGAAGAAGTAGGAATTAGTAGGCATGGGGAGAAATCTCTGTGTCTTTTTTTATGAAAAAAGATATGACTGTTGGAAGGAGAATTCGATAGTTCACAGAATATGCAGTATGAATGTAAAAGATGAAGTAGCAATGATAAAGGAGAACGTAATGTATACAATTGGACAAGTTGCTAAATTTTTAGATGTATCTAGAGATACTTTGAAGTTTTATGAGGAAAAAGATTTGGTCAAGCCGAAGCAAAATATTGAGAATGGGTATAGAAAATATAATAATTTTGATATATATGATATAACAACGGTCAATTTCTATAGGGAAATGGATATCGAAATAAAAAAAATTCAGGAATTAAGAAAAAGTAAGAGTATAGAGGGAATAAAATCATTGTTGGAAGAGAAAGAACAAGAAGTTTTAGAGGAGATAGAATATAAAAAGCTTCTTTTAAAAAAGGTTCAAATTGTACAAGAAGATTGTGAAAAAATAAAGAAATTTTTAGGGAAATACGTAATAAAAGAAATGAAACCTTTAGAAGTAAACGGAGAAATAGAGCATTTTACTGCGTATGATGAATATGAATCTTTGAAAAAGAATACGGATAGTTTAAAAAAAGCAGTTACTTTAACATCTTTACGAAGAGTTATAAGTTTTAATAAAGAAGGTATTATAGAAGATAAATTTATAATCGTAAGAAAAGTAGAAGACTTTGATAAAGAATTAGAAGGGGAAATTCTATCGCATCCAAAATGTATTTATACTGTTATTGAAGATGGAAGGTGGGCAACTGGTGGGGAAAGTATTGATCATAATGTGGAATCCAGTTTAAGAAAAGCAGCGATAGAACAAGGGTATGAACTTTTTGGTCTAGTGTATATAAATATATTACTTACCACATATGAAGAGGAACTTGAACGTATATTTTTAGAAATTTATGCACCTGTAAAATAATGCAGACATGTATTGACCTGTGAGTAACCCCCAGGTTTAAGCTGAAAGTATCTGTAAATATAAATACTATTATGTTTACGAAATACTTAGTTTGAAATGGGGATTGTGCATGAATAGAGAAAAGAAACTAACAAAACCAGTAGCGAGTTTTATTGTATTAACCAATATCATTTTTTTGCCGCTTTTCTTGCTTGTAGGTGCTATAAGTATGTTGGAATTTCCTACATGGATCTTTGATGTAATGTTTTGTATATCGTCTTGGTCCTCAACTTTTGCTTTTGCCGTACTATTTAAAAAAATCTATCCAGGGCAGAGCTTTATACAATTTGTAAAAGACAAGTTCAAAAATAAACTTAAAGTTTCTGTAATACTTGTTGTGAGTGTGATTCAAACTTTCATATTTTTAATGATTTTATTTGTCGTGTCTAAAAATAGTGAAATAGACTCTATTTTTACTGTCACTTCACGGGGAATGCTAATCTATTTCTTTGTTAAAAACTTTCTTGCGGGGCCATTGGGAGAAGAGATAGGATGGAGAGGTTTTGCGCAAATTGAACTCCAAAAGAGGCATTCACCATTAATAGCTTCGTTAATTATAGGGTTTTGGTGGGGAATGTGGCACCTACCTATTTGGTTTACTACAGGATTTGTAGGCATGGACCTAATTAAATATATTCTATTTTTTATGATCTCTATCATATCTATAAAAATCGTCATGACTGCATTTTATAACTTAAATCAAAATCTAATCATTCCAATCATTATCCATCAATTCTTTAATTTCTTTATTGGCATCATAAACGGAAACTTAATCGATCTAATCATGTATAACGCGATTTTTTATTTAGTAGTTGCAGTTGTTTTAATTGTTGTGAACCCAAAGAGAGTTCTGTATGGAGCGGAAGATATAGATAGCAGGAATGGAAAGTATTAAGTACATTGCTATTGGAAGGCGGGGAATGATGAAGAATTATATAGGGGTAGTAGCTGCTAAAAGTATCTTTATCCTTTCAATTGTTTTTCTATATTTCAATCCGTATAGCAATCAAGAGCTTGATAAGGAAGTATATATCACTGTATTTTTCATGTTCTTACTTCCTTCTTTTCTAGCAGTAATTGCGGTAGTTGCAAGGAAAAAGACTTTTATGATCGCTTATTACCTGAAACTCTTTATTTAAGTGTAGCTGCAATACTTACGTTATGGAGTTTATATAGTATATTTTTAATAATTTATTTTATATGTATCGTTTGGATGAAAGAGAGAAGTGCTTGAAGAGTAGTTCTCTTTTTTATTAAGTTTTTGAAACAGCGCATTATGTACATATAGTAAAGAAGTAGAAGATTAGTAGGCATGGGAGAAATCTTTATGTCTTTTTTTATGAGGATTTTTAATTTTAAAAATATACTGTAAAAAATAATTTACAATTTGTAAAAAATAAATTACAATTATCTCAAGGGGTGTTACTATTGTTGCATAATAAAATTGTAGTTTGTCGAGCAGAAAAAGGTTGGACCCAAGAAGAACTGGCAACAAGAGTGGGAGTTAGTCGTCAAACTATCGCTACTCTTGAAAAGAATAAATATAACCCTTCTCTAATTCTTGCCTTTAAAATCGCAAATGTATTTGAAAAGCCGTTAACCGACGTATTTGATTATCTAGAGGAGTGATACATATGTTGTTGTTAAAAATTTTATTATTTGGTTTAATAGTGATAAGTAAGATGTATGTAATAAAATTTCAATCAAGTGATGAAGCAAATGACGAACGAGGAAGAGAAATTCTATATAAAACTAATAATGTTTTGTACAATATTCTATATTTAGGTATCCTTGTCATTATTGTTTTACAATTAATTGATATTATTCCTTTGAAATTTCTACCTGATTTGTTATTATATTTTGCACTTTCATTAAGTGTGTTAGGCAGTATTTTTATATTTATCAACAGAAACAGTAAAAATTACTAATACGAGTTAAGTGTTTAATCTTGTTCTGTTAGTTGATTAAACAAAATGTTTTTTTAGTAGGCTACATAAAATAATCAATCTTTTTTATAAAAACTTAAGGAAGCCAAAAGAACCCCACACATTTTAATCAAAATGTGTGGGGTTCTTCTTTTTATAGAATAAATATTTGCAGCAATACTTTGTTCAAATTCTAATTAAAACTAAAATCCACCTTTTCTATTATAAATTTTTGTAGTTTGGAATATATCTATTTGATTAACCAAACTAGTATTTTAGGGGCCTTAACTGAAACAATAAATATAACTTCATATCAATCTTGTTAATGAATTTCATTACCCTCGGATAAAGGACAATAGTAGATCTTTGATTTTTATTACAATTTTGTAAGGTTAAGTAATAAAAATCGATAGAATGGGATATTAGAATGGGATACTCTGATTGATGGGTAGAATATTCTGAAAAAGGGGTAGAGCAAATGAAGAATAGGCAAAAGGCATCGATAATATGCAAAAGTATTTTATGTTTCATCATTTGTATATTTATTACGAATGAAGCATGGTTTACAAATGTGGTGAGGGCAGAATCGGGCACGTTGACTGATAGAAGTATAGAGGATTTCAAAAAAAAGCTGGATGAACAGGTACCAAAATGGCAGGAGAATTATGAGGTGCCAGGGGTTGCAATAGGGATTGTACATGAGGGGCGTATTGCTTATACACTTAACTACGGTTATGTAGACAAAAAGACAAAAAAAGCGGTGAGTGATGATACTTTATTTCAAGCTGGTTCCATATCTAAAAGCCTTACAGCGTGGGGAATCTTGCATCTTGTAGATGAAGGTCGTTTATCACTAGATGATCCCGTTGGAAAATATCTGACCAAATGGAAATTACCTAATTCAGAGTTTAATAATAATGAAGTCACAATAAGAAGATTGTTAAGCCATACAGCAGGGCTGTCTGCACATAAAGGATACCTCGGGGTTGCACCAGGGAAACATCTTGACTCTATTGAGGAGTCTCTGTCTGGAAAAGGATGGTTTAATGAACCAGTGGAGGTTACCAATAAACCAGGTTCAGAAACAATTTACTCTGGTGGCGGATATACAATTTTACAACTTGTAATGGAAGAGGTTACCGGAATACCGTTTGATCGTTATATGGAAGAACAAATTATGAAACCTTTAGGAATGAAATCTAGTTCATTCTTACAACGTCCTGAAAACCATAACCTGTCGAAAGCTTATGGATATTTTGGAGAGGAGCTCCCTAGTTACCAATTTACCGAACAGGCTGCTGCAGGTCTTAAGACAAATGTTACCGATATGATGACATTGATACTTGCTAGCATGGATGCAAATAATGAAGGTAATGGTGTCATCAAAAGTGAACGTGTTACGGAAATGCAAAAGCCGGTATTAGGGGAGGATGGTTTAGGTATATTTGAAAAAAAACTATCTAATCAATGGAAATTACTTTATCATTCTGGTGACAATCGAGGCTGGCATTCTTTTTATGGTTTCATTCCTAATACAAAGGATGGATTGGTAATCCTTACAAATGGTGAAGGTGGTATAGACTTACGACAGGATATTTACCATGCATGGATTGAACATGAAACTGGAAAATTACCTGAAAGTTACTTCTCTCTAGCTGAGCAGAGAAAAAGTAATTCCATTACATCAATTGTTATTGGAGCCATACTTAGTGTATATTTGCTGCTATTCGTAATTAGATTGTACAAAGGTAGAAGAACTTTCATTTTTAAGCAAGAGAAGAAATCCTACATCGGATTAGTAGTTAGGACATTTTTACTTATTATTACTGCTATCCTCGTTTTTTGTGCTGCCTACTTGTGGAGAGTTTTCAGCTTGAATTCCGGTAATACAATAAATTTTATTCTAATAATGGTATGGATTATAACATTATTAATTAGTGGATTTTTCCCGAAAATTAGAAGTAATAAAAAACAACGTATGAAAATAAAAGATTTAACATCAAAATTTACATGTATGTAATGTTAAAGGCTAGAAAGCTAGATTGGCGTGAATCGCTAATTTTGGTTTGCAAAAAACGACAAAATCTCTTAAAAAATACTTAACTTTTAACGTCATCTATCTTTACAATCCCTCCTTATAATGTGAATTGGACAAGCATCTAAGAGAAAACAGAACATGTCAGTTTATACATTCTATCATTAGGGGGAGAATTTGTATGAAAAAGACAGTTGCTTCGTTAGCGGTTATGGCGGTATTATTGCCGACGTTTTCAGCACATGCGGAAGGGAAAGAGCAAGTTCGAAAATCAGCTACAACTTTTAATGTTATTAGTGATATTCAAGGGGACTTAGGGGATTTTGACCACGTATTAAAAGATATGAACAAAGTGATGCCACTTTCTAGAGCACTTATTATGAATGGGGATATAACGTCAACTGGACAACAGTCACAATATGATGATGTAAAGCGTGTGTTAAACAAAAATAAGCATCCAGAGAATGTATGGTCAACTGTTGGCAATCATGAGTTTTATGCGGGTAAATGGACAGCTGATGGGAAGCTCTCTCAAAGTACATGGCCAAATGGTGTAACGGAAGAAACGCTATTCAACCGCTACTTACAATTTAGCGGGCAAGAAAAGGTATATCATAAAAAAGAATTAGACGGTTATCCGCTTTTATTTTTAGGAACTGAAAAATATATGAAATACCACGATTCAAAAATGTGGGATGAAGTATTTATGAGTGATGAGCAATTAGGTTGGTTAAAACAAAATTTAGAAGAATATAGTCAAAAAGATAAAAATAAGCCAATCTTCATTTTCTCTCATCACGTTTTACCTGATACAGTATCTGGATCAAGACAATCACCGTACTTACAAGATTATTTAAACGTCGATAAGTTGTACGATATATTAAAAGACTATCCGCAAGTTGTTTTCTTCACGAGTCATACGCATTGGGATTTAAACTTGCCAGACTGGGCTGGTAAAAAGAAAATTGCAGGCGGAGATAAAAAAGGATTTACTGTTGTAAATACGGGTGGAATTGAAACAGGATGGATGTCAGCTGGACCAAATGGCGGAGAGAAGACTGCTCCTGATGGTTATTCATTTAAACAAGGGCTACAAGTGAAAGCATATGGTAATGATGTAATTGTAACAGCTTACGACTATAAACGTGATAAGGATATAAAGAAGCTATTAATTAGTGATGCGAAGGTCGCACAAATGGCACCAAATGTAACCGCTGATGATAGTAAAAATATAATCGTCGGTGCAACGGAGTATATGGAGTACTGTGTAGAAGGAACGAACGAATGGTTGACGTATAATCCAGCGAACCCTCAAGAATTTGATGGGACCAAGACTGTATACGTACGTCATAAAGGCGAAATGAATTTAGAACCAGGATTAACGCAGCTTCTTCGATTTTCGGTAAATAAGTGATTGGAGGGAGCCCGCATTTGAATGTGTGGGCTCTTTTTGTTTTGTTTTTTTATCGATAAATCGATATCTTATGTCGAATCGTCGATATATTGAAAAAATCGTTGATATATTTCAAGTTATGAACGATATATTTGAAAAATCGTTGATATAAATTTCATGTACCGTATTGAAGTTAAAATCTTTAATACAATTTCATACATCAAAACCGAATTCCAATACATTTTTCCCCCAGAAAGATGACTTCATCATTTTTACATGTAATAATAGTATCGTTACATACATTGTGAAAGAAGTACAAAAGGAGCGTTATTAATGAATTTAGCTAAATTCCCGAGAAAAAAATATACAGAGTCATATACTCCAATTGAAAAATTAAACAATTTTTCTGAAGCACTTGGTGGGCCGACTATTTATTTTAAACGAGATGATTTACTTGGTTTAACAGCTGGTGGTAATAAGACGAGAAAGTTAGAGTTTCTAGTTGCAGATGCACAGGCAAAAGGTGCAGATACGTTAATTACAGCTGGTGGTATTCAGTCAAATCATTGCCGTCTAACACTTGCAGCTGCGGTAAAAGAAAAAATGAAATGTATTCTTGTATTAGAAGAAGGGCTTGAGCCAGAAGAGAAGCCAGACTTTAACGGAAACTATTTCTTATATCATTTACTAGGTGCTGAAAATGTAATTGTTGTACCAAACGGAGCAGATCTTATGGAAGAGATGCATAAAGTAGCGAAAGAAGTAAGTGAAAAAGGTAATACACCATATGTCATACCAGTTGGTGGATCAAATCCTACTGGTGCAATGGGATACGTTGCTTGTGCGCAAGAAATTATGGCACAATCATTTGACCAAGGAATTGATTTCAGTACAGTTGTTTGCGTAAGTGGTAGTGCTGGTATGCACGCTGGTTTAATTACTGGTTTTGCTGGAACACAAAGTCACATTCCTGTAATCGGAATCAACGTAAGTAGAGGAAAAGCAGAACAAGAAGAGAAAGTAGCAAAACTTGTAGAGGAAACGTCAGCTCACGTTGGTATTCCGAACTTTATCCCGCGCGAAGCTGTTACATGCTTTGATGAATATGTAGGACCAGGTTACGCGTTACCAACACCAGAAATGGTGGAAGCAGTTCAATTACTTGCGAAAACTGAAGGTATTTTACTCGATCCAGTATATACAGGTAAAGCAGTAGCGGGACTAATCGACTTAATTAAAAAAGGTACATTTAATAAAGAAGACAACATTTTATTCGTACATTCAGGTGGTTCACCAGCGTTATATGCGAATACATCTTTATTTGCGTAAGTGTAAAAAAGCATTGGGTATCCAATGCTTTTTTGTTATATACTGGAATTATTATGGAATGAGAAGGGAGATTATATGAGTTCAAATGTAAAATGGATCATATATACGGTACTTAGCATTTCTATTCTGTTAATTTTATTTGCGGCTTATGGAGTTTATTTATATTTCAATTAAGTGAAATGGTAACCAAACCAAAGGGAAAATAAAATAATTGCTGTGTTAAATAGAGTAAAACATAAACCGATAATGGCTAAAATTTTCTTCTCAGCTCGGCTGCAAAAAGAGATAACTGCTAATATTATTGCTATAACAGCGGAAGCTAATATGAAATAGGCGAAAGGCACGACATATTCTACTCCAACTCTGTCTAAAATAGGTGAGAAGAGAAAGAGATTAATAGTAACGAATATACTTACAATGAGAAACGTATAACTTTTCCAAGTGTATGTTTGTAATTGCATGGAACGATACTCCTTTCTCTTTATTATTTATATTTTTAAGTGTAAATTAATTACCTTTATTTTACAAATTAAAATATTTTGTATTGAAAAGAGGGTATTAATATGAAAATTAGAAATTGGTCTCTAGTCTTTATTGCGATCTGTATACTCATAATAACCGGCTGTTCAAATATAGTAGGAAATGAAGATCAAAGAATTCAAGTGCAAAAACATATTGATGATAATGAATATAAAGATTTTAAGATGGCGACAGATAATAACGAAGTGTTACAAGTAAAGAAAATATTAAATGATACTACTTTTGAAAATAAAAAAGTGGAAATGTCTCGTCCAGCTGATTATCACTTTATTTTTCAATTTAAAAATCCGAAAATAGAGGCGAAAGCTGTGTTGTATCAAATTTGGATAAGTCCTAATAAGGATAAAATAGAGATCATAGCGGGGGATAGTCGGTACGTTCAATTAGAAGGGAAACATGCAGCCACTTTGTTTCAGATTGTTACAGGGGAGAAACTAGTTGAATAAGCGTATATAGGGTTATAGAAATTCAGTTCGTATTTTTCATTTTTGGAGATAATTAGTATTCAACAAAAATAGCTATCTTTTTATATTGGAATAAATATTGAGAATCGGATAAAATGGAAATTGGACATTGACTTGATGAGCATGAGGTTCTCCGCGTATAAGCGGATTAGTGAACCTTAAGGTGTCCATTAATCCGCCATTGAATAATAATACTAGGAAATATATTGTTTTTACAAAGATTTGATGTTATGTTTAATTTTCTCAATATAATATTTCCCTTATATAGGAGTGGCTATTTGAAGAAATTAATATTATTAGTTTTATTGACTACATGCTGTTTGGCCATTGCAGGATGTTCTAATAATAGGATTACACCAAAGAATGATTCTAAAACTTCAACACCTGAAAAGATTAATCGTATCAATAAAGCGTGGTACAAACATATATAATAGTTTTAAAGAAACTTGAAATTGTTGATGATAAAGGTCATAAGGTGAAATTCGTTAGGCCGATAGTAGAGGCTGTGAAACCTGGTGAAAAGCGGGAAGCATAGTTCGCATTTAAATTAATAAAATATGCGAAATTAAAATATTCACACAAAAGAGTCTACATGTAGGCCATTTTTTGTGAATATTTTTCATAGATAAAAGACATTCTAATGTGCCTGCCTCTAACTTGAACATTCTAAAAATTATTTTACTAGGTTAAAATGTTTATAGAGAGTATCGCCCTTCAAAATTCAGTGAATGTGAGGGGCTCATAATAACTCGACTGGTGTGATCCTTTTTCACTTTATCTACCATCTTTATATATCTTTCTATTAAAAAATCTAACTTTAATCGATTAAATGGAATAAAACTTGGTTAAAAATAATGAAATTTCAGGAAAAATAAGGTACACTAATCAATGGTTTTGGTTTAAAATCAATTGACGTTTATGTATACGGGGGAAAGATTGATGAACAACAATATAGTAAATGAATCTGTTGAAGAAGTTGAGAAAAAACGGGTAAGATCAAAAAAACGTTTTACAAATTGGAAGCTAATCGCAGCAGGTGGCGGTTTCATTGCACTTCTTATTGGAGGAATGAGTTATTATCAAGCAACTCACTTCAATTCGAATGTTACGATTAACGATACAAAAGTCGGTGGTTTGAGCGCTGATCAGGCAATACAGGAATTAAAAACATCTGGACTAGCAAACAAAGTCTATATTGATCAACAACAAATTTTAGATGAACAAGATACAAAAACGGAACTGACGGAAAAAGACTTGCCACAAGTTAAGAAACTATTAAAAAGTCAGTGGACATTTTTCCCTTCCACAAAGGAAAAAGATTATTCATTGCTACCGAAAGAAGCGGATCAGTATCGTAGTGAAACGATGAAAAAACTTGTAGAAGAAAAGCTTGTTTCTATGAATGAAAAATTAAAAGCGCCTCAAGATGCTATGGCTAAGCTCGAACAAGGAAAAGTTGTTATTGCGAAGAGCGTTGATGGAAAACAGTATGACGTTACGAATCTACTAAGAGATTACGACAAGCAGAAGCATAAAAGCGAAATTCATCTAAAGTCTGCATACATACAGCCTATTAAAGAAGACGATCCAATCATCAAAAAAGAAGAGAAAGCATTACAGAATCTTCTTACGCAGTCTGTTGATTATAAAGTGCAGGATGAAGTATATTCATTAAAAGCGAAAGATTTAATTCAAAATGCTACCATGTCAAAGGATATGAAAGTAACAATCGATGCGAGCGAAATTAAGAATAAGGTTGCTGAAATTAATAAGGCTAAATCTACATTACATAAAGACTTCGCTTTTAAAACACATTCTGGTTCGGTTATATCAGTAAAAGGACAAGGATACGGCTGGGCACTAGATGTGGAAAAAGAAACAAAACAAGTTCAACAAGCATTTGAAAAAGGCGAAAAATCGCTTTCTGCTTCTAATATTCACGGGAATGGTTGGGAGAAGGAAGGGATCGGCTATAAAACAACCTCGAATAATGGCATCGGAGACACATATGCAGAAGTTTCCATTGCAGATCAACAAATTTGGATTTATAAAGATGGGAAATTAGTTGTCACAACAAATGTAGTAACTGGTAAACATAGCACGAGTGAAGATACATCACCAGGTGTGTGGTACGTTCTATATAAACGAACACCATACACACTTAAAGGAAGCGCAGTAGGTAAAGCTGATTATGCAGTTAAAGTAGATTACTGGGTTCCATTCACAAATAGCGGTCAAGGATTCCATGATGCAGGCTGGCGAAAAGACTGGGGAAATAATGCTTATGTAACAGGAGGATCAGGCGGGTGTGTAAACCTTCTTCCTAACGTTGCAAAAACTGTGTATGATAGTTTGAACACATATGATCCAGTTATTGTGTACTAGAAAATAGCTGCGTATCAAGAAATAAATAAAGCAGGAAATCTTACCTGATGGTACATGAAAATACACCTCGTGAAATTGCATACTAAGTGTGCAATTTCAATGGAGGTGTTTTTGTTTGAAAACAAGAGTTCATTGCTTCTAAGAAACAAAGTAGAAAGAGATTAAGATGAAGAAACAAGTATTCAAATAGTCAATAAAATTGACATTGAATATCATTTTCACTTATTATAGAATCATTGCATTTAATTAGACATGACTTTTTTATTAATATAATAGATTTTTAATAAGGTGTCCCATTAAAGAATTTAAACGTAGGAAAGGGTAATATAAAAATGAACTGGAAAAAAGGCGGATTATGGATTATTATTTTTTTCATTGTAAAAGGTACGATTTCTACACTGTTAATCGTTACAGGTGCTAAATATTTTAATTTATCATTTATGCAACTTTTCGCACTAGTACTGATCTTATTACTGATTTCTCTCATAAGCCGAAAATTGCTGTATAAACATAAACAAAACAAAAAGCAAAAAGAGCTAAATATATAATGAAGCCCCAGAGACCTTTGGATTTCTGGGGTTTTATTTATTCAATAGTGAGTTTTGGATCCGCGATACGAATGGTACACCCCATCAGTTTTATCGATTGTAAATCAAGAATTCACTAATTTTATTGAATAAATAGAAAACAATGTTCTTTTTCTTTTATTTCATTTATTATCAATAAGGGCACCAAAAAAATAGATAGGGGTGCTAGAATGTACGGTATTATTAATTACGAAGTGTTTTTACTAACAGGAATTTTATTAAATCTAATTCCTGGAGCAGATACCATGTATATTGTGGGGAGAAGTATTTCACAAGGTAGAAAAGCAGGTGTATATTCTGTTTTTGGTATTATTACTGGTTCTTTAGTTCATACATTATTGGTTGCTTTTGGTTTATCTATTATACTTACAAAATCAATTGTTTTATTTAACACTATTAAGGTTATAGGTGTTATCTATCTTGTATATTTAGGAATTAAAATGATACTTGATAAGACCAATGTAGCTTTTCAAGCCTCATCTAATAAATTGAACATTGGAAAGATATACTTACAAGGACTTTTAACAAGTCTTACGAATCCAAAAGTCTCTTTATTCTTTATTGCGTTTCTTCCGCAATTTATAGATACAAAGGCTTCAGGTCCTATGCCTTTTATCATTTTAGGAATTACTTTTACAGTAACTGGACTATTGTGGTGTTTATTTGTTGCTTTTTTCTCTTCATATGTCACGAAAAAATTAAGAGGAAATCAACAGGTAGGAATGATTCTAAATAAAGTAACGGGAATCATTTTTATTGGTATGGGGTTAAAATTGCTTCAAACGAAGGCTCCTCAATAAACCTGAATAATATAAAAATACCCCCCATTCAAGAGATGTTACCTCGGATGTAAGCTAATTTCTATATACTAAAAAGTCCCTTCAAATTGGGAGGCCACTGAAAAAGTGGTTGCTTTGAGAAAATAACACGCATTTTATCAATATGTTGAAATTAAAAAGGACCCCATCACCTTTATATAGTAGGTGGTAGGATCCTTTTTCTTATGAAGTGGAGTTTTTCAGTGCCTTCCAAATTGGAAGGGGCTTTTTGCTTGTTATTTTGGTTTATCTAAAAATTTATTCCATAGGGCTTGATGTATTTTAATCAATTGTGATGTAAATATGTCCTCCAATGACAAGGTTAAATCCATTCATTTCGTCATCGTAGCTTCGTTATCTTGCTATTACATTCCAAAATGCGTACAACAGCGTGCCTTCAAGGTTATACTGATGCTGGAGGTGATTCAAAGTGACATACGATTGGAAAATGAATTCGAAGAAAACTAATTAACAACTAAATTATTAAGGGTAAATTCAAACTGTATATCGATTGGTTTATAAACGAATGCGCAGTATGTTTCGGAAGTTGATCTTTTCATTAGCCAGAAAGCTTTTGAGTCCTAATAGTAAACATCAATTCTTCATTTTGAAACTAAAATCGCTTTTATATTAGATTTCGAATTTTATGTGGTACAGACATTAGTTGAAAGATAGGTTTTGCCTGTTCTTGTTTATATCAAAAACTTGATAATTTATAAATATGGATTTAACGGGGGGATATTATGAAAGATAGCAAACATTTTAATTTTCAAAAGCTTTGGCTAGGGCAGTCTATAAGTTTGTTAGGTACTCAGTTTACAATAGTAGCTTTGCCACTTTTTGCATTAGAGGTGTTACAAACAAGTGAAGCAAATGCTGCTATGCTTCGTGGGGTTATATTCGCCCCGTACCTAATTTTCGGATTAGTAGCCGGTGCTTTAATAGACATTTTTCATAGGAAAAATGTCTTGCTAATTTGTAGTATATGTCAAGGAGTATTGTTTTTATCAGTATTCATACTGACTGTAACAAATATTATAACGTTCCCTTTATTGGTATGTATCATGTTTTTAAATGGAATATTCACCACGTTTTACAACATCGCTATTCCTTCTTTCTTACCGGAAATAGTAACAGATAAAGACAACTTAAAAAAAGGAAATGCGCAACTAGCACTTTCGGCGTCTATTTCTATAGTAATTGGTCCTATACTAGCTGGAATTGTCATTACCCTAGTTGGATTAACAGGTTCATTCACTGTTGACGCAGTAACGTATTTTGTTTGTTTTATGTTTGTATTATTCATTTCAAAGTTTAAATCGCATACAGAAGGTTCTTTAAAAGATGTAAATTTAAAATCCATATACCAAAACATATATGAAGGTTTGATATATTTCAAAAAACACCCTGTATTGGAGCCGATTGTAACTTGTGGTGCTGTTTACGGCTTTTTTAAATACATATTAAATAGCATTTTAGTAATATTCCTTTATAAAGTAATGGGGCTATCTGAAATTGAAATAGGGTTTGTTGTAGGTTCAGCAGCGGTGGGATTTTTAATAGGTAATACGGTTCTCATGAAAAAAAGTCAACAAATTAATAATACAAAAATGCTTATTTATAGCGCTACTGTATCAGTTACCGGTTTGGCTTTTATACCGATAATGGGCTATATGGGAACAGTTTACGGTATAGTAGCCGCAAGTATCATACATGGTATGGGAGAAGGTGTATTTGGCCCTTACGCTGCAACTATACGACAACTTGCCTCACCAAATCACATGCTGGGCCGAGTAAATGCTGTACAGCGCACGCTGAATTGGGGAGCTTGGGCATTGGGAAGTTTTGCTAGTGCATTTTTAATTTCTATATTCGGGCTTCAAACTACGTTATTTATAGGAGGTTTCGGAACAACATTGTGTTTAGTGGCGTTGTTAAGACGAGGCGTATCAAAAGGAACTGATATTGAATATACGAGTTCATTTTAGAGGGGATGATTATGATGCATAAGGTATTAAAAGGGACTGACATAGAAAACAAACTACACATTTTATTTATAGGGGGATGGACAAAACCTATACAAGATGCATTAGACAGTGGGTTTACTGTTTCGTATATAGGGTCTTATGCTAAACACATATATTTTGATGGGGCTATCTTAGAAAAATGTTTCTATAAAAAAGAAATAGAAACAACAAACATCCCCTTGTCTATATACTATGCTGAAGAATTATTCAAAGAGAAACCTTTTGATGTGGTTGTATCCTTCAACGAAACAGCATTAGATACGGCTTGCATAATTGCAAAGATTTTTAATGTTAAAGGGCCTTCTTACAATGCGAATATGATAACTCGCAATAAAGACATGATGCGTGCAATTCTAGCAGGCAAAGACTTTTCGATAGATTCGACAGTTTGCAATAACATTAAAGACATTAATGAATTTTTACATAAAAAAGATAGTGTTATAATAAAGCCGCCGATTGGGGCAGGTGGTAAAGGAGTATGTAAGTTAGACAAGGGGGATGACGTAGGGATATTTATTGAAGAAAATGGAATTCAACTACCTGTTTTAGCGGAAGAGTACATTGAAGGTGATGTAGTTTATACGGTTGAGACCGTTTCTTATAACAAAAAACATTCTATACTAGCTATATCAGCTGAAGTATTTAAAGAAGATACATTGCTAATAAACTATACGATTATGCCGGCACCTTTAGATGAATCTCAAAAACAGTTAATTATGGGAAAAGTAATGTTATTTTTGGACGACGTGCAAATGGAAAATGGCATTACTCATACAGAAATAAAGATAGATAAACATAATAAGCCAATAATTATAGAGTCTCAAGTTAGAATAGGTGGCGGCAATATTTGGAATATGGTGGAACTAACAACCGGTATATCTCAATTTGGATACTATTATGAGACATTAGCTACTGAGACTATAGATGAATTTAGATGTGTACCTTCAAAATGTCAAGCTATGTCTTTAAGTCTGATTCCAAAGCCAGGTTGCATAAAAGAAATCAAGTATAAAGAGTTAGCTAACATATCCGAAGTCGTATTAATTGATCTATTAGTAAAAGAGGGCGATACCATACCAACTATTGTAGACAGTACTCAACGCAAGGGAAGTATATTATTCACGGCTAATGATTTAGAACATATGTATGAAGTTGCAGAGAAAATATGTGACAATATAACGTTTGTTTATCAGGATTTATCAGAATGGAAACCTTCTTTAAAAAATATATGTAAAAAGAAATGTAGCAAATGACTGGTCTATTAATCAATAAGTGGATAAGAGTGAGGCCACAAATACATTAGCTAAAGCTATATTTTTCGATAAAAATGGCGAGTTTATATAACGAGTCCTTCAATGGAAATTACAATTAGCCGAATTTTATCCTTAGTGGGATAAAACTCGGCTTTTTTGTATTGAAATGTGCTTAGCGTTTTTTTGAAATACTGGCGGTACCCATACCTATCAAGCTAATATTTTGATGTCCCCCCAAACAAAAAAATATTTCTTCACAGCTAGTTGTCTATGAGAATTGAGTTCATTTTTTTGTGTTTGGATATTCGCTTTTCTTAGCATGATGGCAATGTGGTTCTACCCCTTATAAATGTTACAAAAATCTTTCACATAGCTCTAACTTGCACAATGCTTCCCGTTAATATAATACGCTGATTCTGTGAAAACCGTAAATACAACCTCTACTTCTGGAAGTCCAAAATCCATTACATATGTAGTAATGGCCTTGGCAAATCGATCACGAATTTCCTGTCCACGCTCGAACCATTTCACTTCAATAAGAGGAAACGCTTCTATTTCTTCTCCATTGAATACAAACGTAGAACTTGGTAGTTCCAACGTAAAATTATCCGTACCACACTCACAAATCTCTGCGAGCTCTTCTACTAATGGCTTGCTTATGCGTTTTAATTGTTCAGTAGTAATTCCACGAAACATAACATGCGGCATTTGAATCCCTCCGTTAAATAGCTTTATATTTGCTCACATCATAACACAATTTATTTTACTGCACTAACATCTATTGGTACATTTCAATGACATTCTTAAGAATAATCATAAGTTATTGAAGCAATACATGTATTGTAACTATTTAAAATATTTGAGAGCTCGGTAATTGGGTAAATAAAAAAGCCTTATCATTCTCCCTGTAAGGAGGCTGGAGGGGAGGCCTCTATTAGGAAAGGGATGGTGCGCTTATATATTTTAAAAAGAAAAGACACATTAAGGTGCCTTCCTCCGACTTGATAACCACTTTAATTTTAATAACATTGGATTCCCATCCGAATAATATTTTACCACGTTAAGTAATGTTGGTCATTGAGAAAGTCAAATACGTAGCGTTCATATATAGTGACCCCTAGGAGTATGCAAAATTTAATACAATTTTTTTGTTGATCCAACAACAAAAAAGAACCCTAAAACCGTGCCAGGATAGGAATGTATAAAAAAATGCATAGGTCGATAGAACAAAGAAAGGAGGTTCCCTTGTAAGGGGAAGATTCCTCCTTGTCCTTGCTACTGATAATGATGTGTTATGTTAACTCCATATGTATAGAGTATACAGTCAAAAAAGTACAATACATCGCTTCTTCTAAATGGTACAATTAGGGAAAAGGGGTGGAAGAATATGTATGATTACAAATTTGTGAAAGTCGAAATTGATGGATGGAAAGGGCAACCCAAAGAAGATTATAAGCGTATTATTATAGAACATGCTGAGGATGGTTGGGAATTTGTTCAAGTCCTTACGCTAACACTCGCAGGATATACGACTTCTTTGGAGATTATCTTCAAACGAACCAAAGAACTTCTTTAAAAAACGAAAGAGGTTTGCCTTAAATAACATACAAAAAGAACTGAAATATTTTGGAATCTAATTGTTCTCGATTTAACTTATAAGACAAATAAGCTAATATTAATCAACTTCCGATATCGATAATTATGTAAATCAGCTGTCCACATGGACAGCTGATTTTATTTTTCGGCATAGCATAGATTATTTTGAAAAATGCTGACGGTATCCTAGGGAGCATAAAAAGCAACAAAATACTAAACTTTAGAAGTTGAATAAAGGATTATTAAAAAAGTATATGGAGCCAGATACTTTATAATTGTGATACATATTTTAAGGTTGTTAGAATACTCAAAATTTATCGTAAGAATCGCTATTTTTTTATAGTCTATTTACGTAATTTATGTTATGGTTTCATATGTTAATTACTTACAATTTTTTAGGGGGTGTAGGGGTTTGAAGGTAAAGAATCTAATATTATTAGCATTTTCACTTATGTTTGTAGCAGGGTGTACTACAAAAGAAAAACAAGTAGACAGTAAAATTTCTATTGAGCAAAATAAGAAAGAAGACTATGAAGAAAACTTAGCCTATCTAATGAAAGATGTTTCTGAACAGTCCAAGGTCGTAAGTGACATATTAACAGGCCAAAAGTCAGTAGAAGAGAAGAAGAAAGAATTTGATTTAGCTTCTAAAGACTTACTTGAAACATCTGAAAAGGTTAAAAAATTAAAGCATGACGAAAAGTATAAAGATGTGCAATTTACAATGGATACTGCTATGGGTTTACTAGATATGTCACTTAAATCGATTGGAGACGGTCTAGAATTAAAAGATAGAAAATTAATAGAAATAGGTAATGATGCAGTAGTTAAGGCTTCTAAGAAGATAGACGAAGCAAACGAGATGATGAAAGACATTAAATAGCAAGGTAATTTAGTTATCTTCTGAACTACTAGAAAATGAGTTTGAAGAAAGCAGGGAGAGATATGAAACGAAAGGCATTAAAACTTGCGTTACCCTTCATGCTATTAGTAGGAGGAGTTGGTTGTGGAAGTAATGCAATAGATGAAGAGCACGCTATTGTTTCGAAAGAAGATGCAAAAAAGGAAGATATTTATGCAGGAAATCTACTCCAATTAAATAAAGAGTTTAACACTATTATTGAAGATCTAGCTATAGCTGAGGAAAAGTGGAATGAATAGAAAAAGCATTCTAAAACAAAGGGGTATATGTCAATGAAACGTAAGATTTTATCTTTTTTAGTAGTTCCAATGTTAATGTTAACTGGGGTTGGATGTGAGACAAAGGTTAAGAAAGATGAAGCAATGGAAGCTTCTGTTAAACAGAATAAAAAAGAAGACTTCAGTAAGAACCTAGAATATTTAATGAAAGATTTCTCCGAACAATCTAAGGAAATAGACGGTATTGTAAAAAGTAGCAAGTCAATGAAGAAAAAGTCAGAAAAGTTAAAAGAAGTATCTAAACCTTATTTACAGTTAGTGGACAAAATAAGTAAGTTAGAGTATGAAGAAAAAGATCACCCAGTACAACATAATGTAGGTGTAGCGATGATTCATGTAAAAGATGGAGTGGCAATCATACAAGAAGGTTTAGATAAGGGTAAAGAAAATAAAGTTGATGCTGGGGTTGAAAGATTAGAGACTGCTTCTAAGTTAATTGATAAAGCAAACAAAGAATTGAAAAAATCTAAGTAACCTAACTATAGGGGAGTGTGTTAAATCTATAGGCTATCCTATAATTAATGGATCCTAAAGCTTAATACATAATAAAAATACCGGTTCTAATAAGAACCGGTATTTTAAATGGTATTATTTTGAAGTACACACTAAATGAAAATTCTTTTTCTCTACAATTAGTTATTTTGAGAATTCAACTCATTTTTTCTTTTTGGGGTATTTACTTTTCTTAAGTTGATGGGCATGTGGCGGTACCCCATACCCATCAAGTTAAAAGCTCACACCACCCCCAGAACGATAATTTTGTATTTTGTACAGCACCCAGGCGCAGGAGGATCATTCTGTCTTGCCGATCCAGATGAAAAGTTAAGTTATATTTATGCGATGAACAAACATGGATTTGGCATGGCCAAGGAACGAAGAGAACTTGCACTAATAAAAGCCCTTATACAGTTGCTTTTGAAAAAATGAAAATACGTAAAAATAGTTGGAAATATTTTTATGTTGTACGGTTTTTGGCTATGAATAGTGGAATACATACTAAGTATTCAACAGTTCAAATAAAACGAGTCATCTTTTTATTTGAAGAAAAAAGATGACTCGTTTTATGCTAAAATTCACTTAGTGTATATTTTCGTTAAAATGTGGGTGGGCCCCCTTTTAGCAAAACCGGAGTGGAAATGATGAGTATAAACAGTTTTGTGAGATTGATAAAGGACGAATTATTAAAAGAGGTAAGCATTAGAAGTGAGGATGAATTCGAGCCTGTAGTAGTTAAAGATATTCCTAGACTTTGGCAGTGTTTAGGGATAGGTAATTATGCCGCAGTATTTATGCACAAAGAGTACAAAGATTGGGTAGTGAAAGTTTACGCACGAGAAGGAGAAGGAATTGAAAAAGAGTCAGAAGTATACCGGAAAATCGGAAACCACCCTTCTTATTCGAAGCTTATATATAAAGGAGAAAATTTCATAGTATTGAAACGTTTAAAAGAAATTACCTTATACGATGCTGTTCATAAGGGGATTAAAATTCCTAAGCAGGTGATCCTTGATATCAATGCAGCTTTAGAGTATGCAAGGGAACAAGGATTAACTCCTTGTGATGTTCACGGGAAAAATGTGATGATGGAAAAGGGAAGGGGATATGTAGTCGATGTATCTGATTTCTTAAAAACAAAAGAAGATAGTAAGTGGAGAGACCTAGAAAAGGCATATTTTACATTTTATTTGCCTTTCATTTATAAATTTCCTTTCCCTGTTAAAGTACCGTATTTTATGCTAAACATTGTTAGACGTTCGTATAGAAAATATAAGAAGCTTAAAAAGAAATTCAAATTGTAAAAGGACCACATACTTATTTTTAAGTTAGGTAAGTGAATCACTAGTAAACAAAAGGACCGTACATTTTAGATATGTCTAATATGTACGGTCCTAATTTTATAACTTTATGAAGTAATCAGTAAACTTTACATTTCCTTTTTCACGCAATTACTTATTTTCTTCCTCAAACCCTTTATTCTTTTTTCTCTAACTTTTCAACTCTTCTTTTAAGTAAAGCAATGCCGGCATTTTGATTGTTCTCGTCCCGTTTAATTCTAAGGTCTACAAATACTTTTTATTGTTGATTTTGCAAGGAATTGATGCGTTTTTTGAGCACAGTATGGTTTTATTCACTCCGGCTTCTTTCTGTCACACTCTTGAAGTTAATTATATTTTTCTACGTACTAAATAAAAAGATAAGGCCCCCATAATAACAGGTGCAACGAAATCAAAGAAATGGTAAAAATTAAAAGGAAAAAGAAAAAGAAATGGTATAAGTGTATAGATAACTGCTAGTCCTATAAATATAGGAATTCCAAATTGAAATTCTCTACATCGTTTGATTTTCCTGTATAACACTTCCCCAATTAGACAGGCTACAAGAGCCGGTATACTACCATAAGTGACGATCGTTTTAATGAATCCTAATACAACGTTCGGGTGAATAAAGCTAGGATGAGAAATATATGAAATCAAGAACCATCCAAAAATAAAAGCAAACAGATTTGCAGCATAACTAATTACAAATTTTATCAACGTAATCATCCTCACAGTTTTCTAATATTAACTCCATTGTATGACATGAAATCCTATTATTGGTAGCGAGAAAAAAGCGGATCCCTACTCTAAAAAGCATCCACTCATCCTTCTATACTTGTTTTATTTTCTTTGCTCTAGCAAACTTCCAAAAAGCTGCAAGTAGTATGAGCAGTGGAATTCCCTGAATAAAGAGAAATCCTCCCAAAAAATAAAGTGCACGACTAACTAGAGGAGGGGTTGTTGCCGACTCACCCGCAAAATAAGCCCTATAATTAGCCGCTACACCTGCATAATCAGCTATCCCACCTATAAGAAAAGCCGCTGGACTTATGATTAGATTTATCCCTAAACAGATCATTATTGAAGATAGGTTTTTAGCCTTAATTTTTGGTGAAACAGACAAGAAAAATAAGAATATTGCAGTGCCGTTTATAAGAAGTAGTGTTATTACAAAATAAATTCCCATAATATCCCTCCATGATTTTAATTGTACCATCAGCAAGGACAACTTTGTGTAAATTTGGATGAATAGGGTCTTCATGTGAGGTTAACATAACGTCTCATTAACAGTAGTCAATGATGCATATAATTTTCGTTTTTACTTTCTTTTCTGAGCTGGATAGCGGTGGGGTGAGTCATAGATTGTGGAACACATTCCTAAGTTATTATAATATGAAGAAATGAAATTCACCCTCTGCAATTCATTCAAATGGTTCAATCTTCGCATCTTATGAATTCCCTGATAGTGCTAAACTTAAGCAAAAAAATTAACCATCCTATGCAAGAAAGTTTAGATAGCTAAAAGCATATGTTTTATTAAAAGGATGTGATTGAATTATGGAAAGGCCGAATTGGGGAATTGGAGGATTAGTATTTGTTGGCTGCATGTTTCTTGGCGGAGGAGTGGGATCTATGTTAGATAATGCTCAAACAGGATGGCTAATAGGTATGGGTGTTGGATTTATTGGGATGGCTTTAACGAGACTGATCAGAAAGTAATATAATGGGATTCTGCTCCCAGTAAATAAGGAAATATGTATGTAATTCATGGCATAATAGCTTTATAAATTATAGTTAGAACCTTCTCTTTTCTAAATTTCTCCATACATAGATATGATTCTTAAGTCGGAGGATGGCACCTTAGGGTGTTTTTTTGTGCTCTCTAAAAATGCCTTACCATATAATAGACTTCGTTAGATTTCGATAATATTTTTTGGAATAGAATAGATTCATTACCGTTTCAGACCTATGTATTCATTCATAACCTAACAGTAAAAGGGGGGATGATTAAAGGTATGGCGTTTAATGATGAATTAATTTGTCAACAGTTTGCAAGAATTATCGGTGGCCAAGAAGGGTTCGCCGGTGGAAAATGCGTGGCTACAATAAATCGGGATGAAATACAAGCAACTATCTTAGGAAAACGTTTTAGAGTAACAACTTCCTTCTCATTCGAATCAAGAGATAATAAAACTGGACGGGCATTATGTCTAGGACGGATAGCTCTCTTACAAAAAGAAGTCAATGGATTTGTTGCTACAATTATTAAACAAGGAATAATCGTTTCGTCTATACACAATGAGTGGTTATGTGATGATCCGAATTTAATTTACGTTAATATCGAAGACGTTGATGATCCGCTAAGTTTCGCAAGGAAAGTTAGAAGAGCGTTATGCAATTAACCAATTTATTTAGTTAAATGAGCGATATAAAAGGATCTTTAATTGAAAGATCCTTTTATACATAAGATGAAGGTTTTTCTTTGTATTTTATTAATTAAGTTCACTTGACTAGCAAACGAACGTAATTCCTGTGCACGAATCGATATAATAATCTCCGCTTTTATTGTAGTGTCAGTCTTTTAGTAGAAATTAAATATTTACAACAAATTTTGACAAAGAAATACATATATTTTTGTTATGCTATGAAAGTTATTAATTTGTAATGTATATATAGGAGGATTTTTTAATGTTAAAGAAATTGTTATTATGTGTACTTATGAGCTTGTGTGTAATGGCTTTAAGTGCTTGTAAAGGTGATGAAGAAAAATTAAAAGTAGCAGAGGATGAGCAAAAAATAGATGAAGATAAAAAAGTAGCAGAGGAAGAAAAACGTAAGCAAGAAGAGCAACAAAGAGCAGAGGAAGAAAAACGTAAACAAGAAGAGCAACAAAGAGCAGAAGAAGAGAAGCGTAAGCAAGAAGAGCAGCAAAGAGCAGAGGAAGAAAAACGTAAGCAAGAAGAGCAGCAAAGAGCAGAGGAAGAAAAACGTAAACAAGAAGAGCAGCAAAGGGTAGAAGAAGAGAAGCGTAAACAAGAAGAGCAGCAAAGGGTAGAAGAAGAGAAGCGTAAACAAGAAGAGCAGCAAAGAGTAGAAGAAGAAAAGCGTAAACAACAAGAGCAGAAGACTCAGCAACAACAGTCTATACAACAAGAGAGAACACAAAAACAAGAAAAAACAACACAAGCAACAGGTGGGAAACCAACAAGATCACAAATTTCAGTTGGTTCACATGTAGTTATTCAATTAGATAATGACTATAGCAAAACTGTAAGTGGTGTTGTGAAAGACATTTTGACACATAGTGAAACACATACATACGGCATTAAAGTTCGATTACAAGATGGACAAATTGGCCGTGTTCAAAGTGTTAACTAGTGAAAGAAGATTTGACTACTTTTCAAATAAATAAAAACTACAAAAAACCGGTTCATTCGTAAAGGAACCGGTTTTTTGTAGCGTTTTGCTTAGTGTACGAAATTTGCGTTTTGTTAATGTCACCACATCTCTATCAAGTTATCGCATACAAGGTAATAGATGTTTTTTATAATTTGAAAGGAGAGGAAACGAACTTGGAGGGAGTACTGGAACTATATAAGAAATACACTCAGGGGGCATGTTTGAGAAATGAAAAAGGAAATTGTTTTTAAGTTTGGGCTATGGACCTATCCGCCTGTTCTAATTAACTAAAAGAAGAACTTTCCCATACCGATTAGACTACTAAGCATTCCGATTCCATTCATGGTGCCTTTTCCTACTGTAAATAAGTTTCCAAACATTCCTGGTTGACCGTTATTCCCCCACCCCATGGGACTTACCTGTCCTCCCCATCCTAGAGGGTTTCCAAAAACACCCCAGTTATTGGTATTGAAATTAAAAGCTTTGGCTGGCGGCGATAGTAAAGCGGCAAGATGCCCTTGTGCGAACATCCCTGTATGATTGAATGGTTGAGCCCAGGGTAAGGGAGGTTTTTGAAAATTACCTACATAGCCTTGTAATGGAGTCCAATTAGTGGGATGTCCTTGTGGCATCATCCCTGCATAATGGATTGGCTGACCTATAGAGAAGGGAGGAGTTTGAGGATTGAAACCCGTATAATTGGCTGGCGAATCCCAACCAAATGGATAGACTCGACAACTCCAATTCTCAGGAATCTTCAAATCATTCATTCCCTCAGCTTTAGCTATTTGGGGCTGTAAATATAATGCTGACATTGCAATTTGGTTATTATATTGCTCACCGTTGCCCTCTGAATTCAAATACCAATATTGGTACATAAGTTTATTCCCCTCACTTTAAAAATGTAATGTTAGACTTAGCCTATGTAATATTCCTTTTTATGGATGGTTACATAACTAGATTTACAAGCCTGTATTTAAAGGAATAGGTGTATGGTCTTGTTGATTTATCCTACTATTTGTGGGCAATAAGACAACTCCACCTCAAAATTCAGCCTAATTTAATTTCGGTTAACAAACGTGTTTATAAAGGTTTAATCAATAAAAGAGATTTTAAAATGTTATGTTGAGCAAATAGAATTGCTAAAAAGAGAATATCCATTCGAAGAGTTTGGCAAAATACTGCAAGGATAATGTATTCTTGTGCAGATATACAAACGACTTAAACGAATTAATGGAATTTATAATGAAGGGGCAAATGAATATATGAGTGAAACATTACATAAAAGAAAACCACCATATTTAATGCTTGTGATCCTTTTTATTGGAGCATTTGTTTCATTTCTAAATAACTCGCTTTTAAATGTAGCCTTGCCATCCATAATGAAGGATTTAGACATTAAAGATTATTCAACGATTCAGTGGCTTTCTACAGGGTATATGCTTGTAAGTGGTATATTAATTCCGGCCTCAGCATTTTTAATAACCCGCTTCTCCAATAGGAGCTTATTTATTACATCTATGTTGATTTTTATTCTTGGTACGGCTTTAGCGGCTTTAGCACCGAACTTTAGTTTATTACTTACTGGCCGGATGGTTCAAGCAGCAGGTTCTTCAGTCATGGGGCCTTTATTAATGAATATTATGCTAGTAAGCTTTCCAAGAGAAAAAAGGGGAACAGCGATGGGGATTTTTGGATTAGTTATGATTACAGCTCCAGCAATTGGACCGACACTATCGGGGTATATTGTAGAATATTATGACTGGCGTTTGCTTTTTGAAATGATTTTACCGTTAGCAATCATTAGCTTACTGTTAGGGGTTTGGAAATCGGAGAATGTCATGAGACAAAACAAAAATGCAAAACTTGATTATCTCTCATTACTATTATCTTCTGTCGGTTTTGGTGGTTTGTTATATGGATTCAGTTCTGCAAGCTCCGACGGTTGGACGAATAAAGTTGTTTTAACAACCTTAATTATAGGCGCTATTGCCCTAATTACTTTCATTATCCGTCAATTAAAAATGAATGAACCGTTATTGGATTTACGTGTTTACAAGTACCCAATGTTTGCACTTGCGTCTGTAATTGCGATTGTTAACGCAGTGGCCATGTTTTCGGGTATGATTTTAACACCAGCTTATGTACAAAACGTCCGCGGTATTTCACCGCTGAGCTCTGGGCTGATGATGCTTCCAGGTGCGGTAATAATGGGAATTATGTCACCAATTACAGGTAAACTATTTGATAAATATGGCCCTCGTATTCTTGGTATAGTAGGACTTTCCATTACAGCCGTTTCAACTTATATGTTAGCAAACCTGCAACTCGACTCTAGTCACACACATATTATTCTTATTTACACACTGCGGATGTTTGGGATGGCGATGGTGATGATGCCGCTTATGACAAATGGCCTTAATCAATTGCCAACTCGCTTAAATCCGCACGGTACAGCTGTTAATAATACAGCTCAACAAGTGTCCGGTTCAATTGGTACTGCTATTCTTGTTACGATTATGAATTCTGTAACAAAAACAAAAGCTGAAAGTTTAATGGCTGATGTAGATCCAACAACCTTCACAGAAGCTACGAAGGCAATGTTAACTCAGAAGGCTTTATTATCCGGAATTCAATATTCATTCTATGTAGCGCTTGGCATGAATGTTGTTGCACTACTATTAGTTTTTTTCGTTAAACGTGTAGATACAAGCCCGGAAGCTATTGAGAGGTTAAATCGGTAGAGTGAAACAAAACTTTAGATAATGATTTCTACAAGTTTTTTGCTGTTTAGTTAGACTATGAAGAAATGCAAATTTCTGCTGCTAAGGCGCTGGTATTTAAATCTGGAAAAGAATCAGTGAAATAATTAAATATAGTAAAAAGGATCTGATATTCATATCAGATCCTTTTTCATTAGCAACACAGTATACTTACTTATCGTATTTGTTTGAATTGACATTAGAAACTACTGGTTTTCCTAATACTACAATCTTTAGCTCTCAATTTCTGATAAACATTATAATAATACGCTTCATTTTTATTTAGTATTTTTTCTGCAAGTTATAAATGTAATAGCGACAAACAACTTAGATAACCTTATAAGCAATATCATAATCGTGAATAGTTAGGGAAAAGATAAAATAAGGTAATCAATTACATATCTTTATCCCAGGCGATTCATTGCTATCTTCTTTTTATTGAATGGGATATTTTATTTTATGCTTTTTTGAAAGGGTGTTTTTAATGGATAAAAAAGTATCTGCCATTCCTCAACCGAAAACATATGGATTGCTGGGGAATCTCCCATTAATCGATAAAGATAAGCCGACCTTATCCTTTATCAAGATAGCGGAAGAGTATGGTCCCATTTTTCAAATTCAAACTTTAAGTGATACCATCATTGTCGTTTCTGGGCATGAACTGGTAGCAGAAGTCTGTGACGAAACAAGATTTGATAAAAGTATAGAGGGTGCTTTAGCGAAAGTTCGCGCCTTTGCTGGAGACGGATTATTTACAAGCGAGACTCATGAGCCTAACTGGAAAAAAGCTCATAATATTTTGATGCCTACATTCAGCCAACGAGCAATGAAAGATTATCATGCTATGATGGTCGATCTTGCCGTACAACTCGTTCAAAAATGGGCGCGGCTTAATCCGAATGAAAGCGTAGATGTACCAGAGGATATGACTCGCCTTACATTGGATACAATTGGTCTATGTGGTTTTAATTATCGATTTAATAGCTTTTATCGTGAGACCCCTCATCCTTTTATTACTAGCATGAGCCGTGCTCTAGATGAGGCGATGCACCAATTACAGCGGCTGGATATAGAAGACAAACTCATGTGGAGAACGAAACGTCAATTTCAGCATGATATTCAATCTATGTTTTCTTTAGTAGATAATATTATTGCTGAACGTAAAAGTAATGGAAATCAGGAAGAAAATGATTTACTTTCCCGTATGTTAAATGTGCAGGATCCGGAAACTGGGGAAAAATTAGATGATGAAAATATTCGTTTCCAAATTATCACTTTTTTAATAGCTGGGCATGAAACAACAAGTGGATTGTTGTCTTTTGCAATTTATTTTTTATTAAAGAATCCGGATAAATTGAAAAAAGCCTATGAAGAAGTAGATCGGGTTTTGACAGATCCTACTCCAACATACCAACAAGTTATGGAACTTAAGTATATACGGATGATTTTAAATGAATCGCTACGTCTATGGCCTACTGCTCCAGCATTTAGTCTCTATGCAAAAGAAGATACAGTGATTGGTGGGAAATACCCAATTAAGAAAGGAGAAGATCGTATTTCTGTTCTTATTCCACAGCTACATAGGGATAAAGATGCATGGGGAGACAATGTGGAAGAATTCCAACCTGAACGATTTGAAGAGCTGGATAAGGTTCCTCATCATGCTTATAAGCCATTTGGAAATGGTCAACGAGCATGTATCGGTATGCAGTTTGCACTTCATGAAGCCACACTCGTAATGGGAATGCTTCTTCAACATTTTGAATTCATCGATTATCAAGACTATCAGCTGGACGTAAAACAAACATTAACGCTAAAGCCTGGTGATTTTAAAATTAGGATTCTACCCCGAAATCAAACTATTAGCCATACTACTGTTCTTGCGCCTATAGAGGAGAAATTGAAAGACCATGAAACCAAGCAGCAAGTTCAGAAGACGCCTTCTATTATAGGAGCCGATAATCTTTCGCTTCTTGTTCTGTATGGATCGGATACTGGGGTAGCAGAAGGTATTGCAAGAGAACTAGCAGATACAGCTAGTTTAGAAGGTGTTCAAACGGAAGTGGTAGCTCTTAACGATCGAATTGGAAGTTTGCCAAAAGAAGGGGCGGTTCTTATTGTAACTTCTTCTTATAATGGAAAACCACCAAGTAATGCAGGGCAGTTTGTGCAATGGTTGGAGGAATTAAAACCTGATGAGCTAAAAGGTGTTCAATACGCAGTTTTTGGTTGTGGAGATCATAATTGGGCTAGTACTTATCAGCGAATTCCAAGATACATTGATGAGCAAATGGCTCAAAAAGGAGCAACAAGATTTTCTACACGTGGAGAAGCGGATGCAAGTGGTGATTTCGAGGAACAGCTCGAGCAATGGAAACAAAGCATGTGGTCTGATGCGATGAAGGCATTTGGATTGGAACTCAATAAAAATATGGAAAAAGAACGCAGTACATTAAGTTTACAATTTGTTAGTCGTCTTGGAGGATCTCCTCTTGCGCGAACATATGAAGCAGTTTATGCATCTATACTAGAAAATCGTGAACTTCAATCATCCAGCAGTGATAGAAGCACACGACATATCGAGATATCCTTGCCAGAAGGCGCTACGTATCAAGAAGGAGACCACCTTGGGGTGCTGCCAATTAATAGTGAGAAAAATGTCAACCGAATTTTAAAACGCTTTGGATTAAACGGGAAGGATCAAGTCATATTGAGCGCAAGTGGGCGTAGTGTAAATCACATACCTTTAGACAGTCCGGTTAGTTTATTTGACCTTCTTAGTTATAGTGTAGAAGTTCAAGAAGCAGCCACTCGAGCACAAATACGAGAAATGGTGACATTCACAGCATGTCCTCCTCATAAAAAGGAATTGGAATCATTACTGGAAGACGGGATTTATCATGAACAAATATTAAAGAAACGTATGTCAATGTTGGATCTTCTTGAAAAGTATGAGGCTTGTGAAATTAGATTTGAACGCTTTTTAGAACTTCTTCCGGCGCTCAAACCGCGTTACTATTCAATTTCAAGCTCTCCACTCGTTGCACAGGATCGTCTGAGCATTACGGTCGGTGTTGTGAATGCGCCTGCATGGAGTGGGGAAGGGACATATGAAGGAGTCGCTTCTAATTATTTAGCTCAGCGTCATAATAAAGATGAGATTATCTGTTTCATTCGAACGCCACAATCAAGCTTTCAATTACCTGAAAATCCAGAAACACCAATTATTATGGTGGGGCCAGGTACTGGAATTGCACCATTCCGTGGATTCTTGCAAGCGCGTCGTGTTCAAAAACAAAAAGGTATTAACTTAGGACAAGCACATCTATATTTTGGTTGTCGTCATCCTGAAAAGGATTATCTCTATCGTACAGAACTAGAAAATGATGAAAGAGATGGATTAATCTCTTTACACACAGCTTTTTCTCGCCTAGAAGGATATCCAAAAACATATGTACAGCATTTAATAAAACAAGATAGAATCAATTTAATTTCACTATTAGATAAAGGAGCTCATCTTTATATATGTGGTGATGGAAGTAAAATGGCTCCTGATGTAGAAGATACCCTGTGTCAAGCATATCAAGAAATTCATGAAGTCAGTGAACAAGAAGCAAGGAATTGGTTGGATCGTGTGCAAGATGAAGGGCGATATGGAAAAGATGTTTGGGCTGGTATCTAAATTCTTCTTAATTAGATAAGTACTATTTCATTCACGAACTTCTTTCGACCAAGTATAATTTTAAACAAAATAAACTGATTTATAAAAACCCTGTATTTTTTATTGAATATGGGGTTTTCTTATTTTTAAATAAAAGGGATGTATATGTTGATTCAAAATCCAATAATCTTTATGCTTTATATACACAACATGGTAGATTTGACTTAATAAAAAGGGGAACCATCAGGGAGAAGTAGACTTTAATTTAAAATCAACAAAATGCGTAATTGTTGTTACTCATTCACAAGAAGTTGCAAAAAAATCAGATCGAGCATTTTATTTAAGTAAAATGAAGTTAGTATTAAACGAAATTAAGAATAGTTAAGAAAAAGCTATTTATGTTCTCAATTAACATAATTTTTGAAATATACAAATGTTAATATTTGTTATATGATATGTTTGTCAAAGTACTATTCCTGTAGTTTCTATAATGAATCTGTAAGATAGTTTGTCTGTCTGTCTGTCTGTCTGTCCCATATATTCACCTTAAACTAAAAAGAACTTGCAGAGATTTCTACAAGTTCTTTTTAGTTTAAGGGTTGAATGTGGATTTGAAATAAAGAAACGATTTTTCGAGAGGAGAAAAGTAAATGTTTATAAGAGCAGAAAGATTATTAATACGAAATTTTGAGTTCAAAGATTGGCAAGCTGTCCATGAGTATACATCAGATAGCGATGTTATGAAATACATACCCGAAGGGGTTTTTACTGAAGAAGATACAAGAAACTTTGTAAATAGAAATATGGGTGAAAATGCAGAGAACTTCCCTGTGATACTGGTAGATGAAAATATTCTGATTGGTCATATTGTTTTTCATAAATATTTTGGTGAGCATACTTATGAGATTGGGTGGGTATTCAATCCTAAATATTTCAATAAAGGATATGCTTCTGAAGCAGCACAAGCTACATTAAAATATGGGTTTAAGGAAATGAAATTACATAGAATTATAGCTACATGTCAGCCACAAAATACCCCGTCATATCGATTAATGGAGAGAATTGGAATGAGAAGAGAAGGATATTTCAGGAAGTGTATACCCCATGGAAATGAATGGTGGGATGAATATTATTACGCTATTTTAGAAGAAGAGTAGTGTCTCAGAACGCATTGTTTAAATCAAAATCATAATTAAAATTGTGCTATCCTTTTTTGAGAATTGCTTGGTCTATAAAATAATTAAAATGTGGGCGATGCTCTATGCTCATCAAGCTAACATTATATAAGTTTAATTTCATGTAAGATTTTTTCTTTTTCTAAAGATCCAGTGCAAGTTCTTTAAAAGTTTGCATACAAATAAACCCTATCAGACTTCAATTTTTTTGATTACGCTACAGGATTGTGAGACATAGAAAAGTTATATATGACGCCTAAGATATCAAAGACTGTTTTCCTCTCATGTCTATGGGGTTTTGTCCGTTTTTCTGTAAGTGATTAAACAGACGAAACAATATCTCTGTTAATTCTTGGGTGTCTTTTTGTAAGGCTCTTTTCGTAAAGGTTTTTCTTTTAATTAAAATAAAGGTTAATTTTCTTAATACGGTATAATATCTACAGCAGATTATTCAGCAAACGGGCAGGATTGTGAAAGTATTGAGTTCGAGATATCTTCCTAAAAAACATTACTATAATAAAAGGATGACAAAATTTTTATGGTTAGTATGATAATTTGGAAACAGAAGTTAGCTTAATCTATGAAAACCTTATCAGAGGAGTGATGTAAGTGAAACAAAATGTTTACGATAATCCGAATTTCTTCAAAAACTACACAGCGTTGCGTGAAAGTGGAATAAACGCTAATGAATTCATAGAACAGCCAGCAATCAAATCATTAATTCTGTGTTTGAAAGGAAAATCGGTATTAGACTTGGGTTGCGGTGATGGTCATTTTTCAAAGTATTGTATAGAAAATGGTGCAAAAAACGTAGTAGGTGTAGACATATCCAAAAATATGATTGAACGTGCTAAAAAGTTAAATCAGGATGATAACATAGAATTTATGTGTCTTCCTATGGAGGATATGGGACTAACCAATCAAAAGTTCGATCTGATTATAAGTTCCCTCTCTATACATTACATTGAAGATTACTCGGCAATGATTCAAAAGATTAATGAACTATTAAAAAGCAGTGGTGAATTTATCTTTTCAACCGAACATCCAATAGCAACAGCTCGCAAAGGAAGCAACCATTGGATAAAAACGGAGGATGGTAATAAATCACACTGGGCATTAGATAATTATCAAGAAGAAGGAATCAGAGTACACAACTGGTTTGTTGACGATAGTGTGGTTATTTATCATAGAACAGTTGCCACACTAATAAATACTTTAATTGAACATGGACTTTCGCTGGATAAAATAATCGAACCACAATCAACTTTGGCAGGGATAGAGAAAATGCCAGATTTAATAAACGAATCACGAAGTCCATCTTTTATTATAATCAAGTCAAAAAAAAATAATATTTAAAAATATCTACTGCAATCTGGGAGCTTTTATTGAATTACGAAAACAGCCGTTTCACTAAAGAATGGCTGTTTTTTTAAAACAAAACCTAAAGTCGTTAAACTGTATGCATTCGAATTGAAAATATTGAACTTAGGAGTGAGTGAAAATGGCATATTTATTACAAGTTGATTTTCCGTTTGAAGGTCCTTTTGGTGAAGAAATGGAAAAAGGATTTTGGGATTTAGCAAAAAGTATTAACGAAGAAGAAGGATTCTACTGGAAAATATGGACTGAGAATGAAGAAACAAAAGAAGCTGGAGGCATTTATGTATTTGAGGAAAAACAAGATGCTGAAAAATACGCTGAAATGCACAAGAACAGACTTGAAGCAGCTGGTGTTAAAGATATGAGAGTAAGAATTTTTAACATTAATGAAAAATTAACGGAACTGAATCGTGGGTATACGAAATAATTCCGGCAGTCGGAGCAAGCGTAAAAGGAGGGGATAATCTGGTATTATCCCCTTTAGGTAGACAGTAAAAAAAGAATCCATCTGGTAGGATGGACTCAATACTGTTTTATCTGGAGGGGATTTTTTTATGGCAAGAAAAGGACAATCATTTCAAAAATATACAGAAGAACTAAAACGAGAAGCAGTTCGTCTTCGAGTAGAAGACGGGAAATCATTACGAGAAATTCGTGAACAACTTGGCATAAAGAGCGATGCACAAATTATAGAATGGGTAAAGTGCTCTCAACAAGGGCAGTCATTTGATGATCAACGTGGTACTTGGAATCGTAAGAATTTTAATAGTCTTGAAGAAGAAAATACATATTTGAAGGCGCAGGTTGAATATTTAAAAAAGCGCAATCCAAATCTACACGGGAAGGAATGGTCTTAAAGAAAGAACGATTTTCTCTTATCGATTCACTACGCCAGATATATCCACTCAAATGGTTATTTCAAATTGTAGAAGTGTCTAAGGTTGGATACTATAAATGGCGAAAATATCATAATGTGCATCGTTTACACCAAAAAAGGGATATGTGGCATAATAAAATGTACCCTATAGAATAGACACTAAAAAAAATCTATTCTATAGAGTACAGATTAATCTATCACCTTTTTTATTTTTTATCAAAAAATAAATTTAAATCAGTTTTATCCGTATCATAAGCTAAAGCTTCAGCAATACAATCTTGAATAATTTCTAATTTAGCTTTTTCAAAGAATGGTACTGAAAAAATATAATCCGATCCTGCCCTTTGAATAATCAATACATTTTGCAAACCACTACCTAAAATACCAATTCCGATTAATAGTAAAATAAGTCCGAATATAAAGTTGCTTCCTATGGTATTAAAGGAAAAAAGAAGAATAATCAATCCTAATATAATGAGCTTTATTCTATACTGAGAAGAAATCATTGTAGAACTAATATTTTTTAAAGGAATGTTTTGATTATCTTTTCCAGCAGGAATAAACCCTAATATAGTGTTTCCGGTAGATACTTTTACAAATCTTGAATCAACTGAAACAAATCCTTTAATCCAAAAAAACAAAAGTGACAAAGAAAAATCTGTTTTTTTCTCCATTTTATCCTCCTAAAATGTAAAATATTCAATTTATGAAAATAGTATATCAAATTTTCCGTAAATTGGGAATGGTGTAATTTATTCTTTGTAGGTAACACTTTTTTCTTTGTTGCTGGTTCCTTCAACCTTTTCACTGTTTGTTTTTTTGTTAATATTCTATTTATGAAAAAGATTATATTTAATAGAATTCTTCCAACGAAAACGGAAACTTCTTTTATCTTCCAATTATTTATTAGGATTGCATAAAGGATTGGAAGTAGTATAAGGGCCAAAATTCTGATTCTTTTCTATCTCTCCGTCTCAAAAAACTCAATCCACTCTCCATCAGGACCAGCGAAGAATATGTAACGTGTTCCATCTGGTAATGTTTCAATTTCTTCTCCTAGTAAAAAGGTTACTTTTTGTTTCTTTAGTCTTTCAATTTCATCCTTTAATGAATCCACTTTAAAGCAAATGTGATGTACTTTTCCTTCTGCCGGAAGAGAAGAGTTGTAGCCTTCAATTAATTCGAGTATCGTTTCCTTCGATTCTTCCACACCTAAAAAAGCGAGTTTTAAGTCTGGATTCGGGTGACCCATACGTTTAATGAGCTGTAAGCCAACTACTTCTTCATAAAATGAAATAGATGTTTCTAAGTTTGCGACCATAAGACCGATGTGTTCAATTCTTCTAACTGGCATGTAGATCCCTTCTTTCTGAAAATTATATACAATATGTTATTGAAAATTAAGAAAATAAGCAAGATAAAAACCTTACAAATTTTAGCGTGTTATATGGTATAGTGAGAAAGTATGTTTGGGGAGAAGGAAGGAGATTATACGATGAATACACCTACTCAAACTCCTTCATTATCGGCAACGATGAAAGAGTGGCATTATGCATTAGCGTATGAAATTAAACATTGGAAAACGATAGGTGGTAGTAAAATTTCTATCATGAACGGTCGTTTTTTATATACAGATTATGAAAGTACAGTATACGTATTTCAGCTTATTTCGGAAGTAAGCTTACCGGAAGGTTCACCAATTCGAATTGAGTTTGATGGTGAGGAAGCGACAGGAGAAGTATTATCTGTACATGGATTAGAAATAGAACTGAAATTAAATGATTATATACAAGGTGAAATACGAGAAGCTGTTTTATACAGTGAACCGTGGCAATTGTTAGAGCAACTACAAGAGCGATTGAAAGAGGCACATAAAGATAAACTAAAACGTAGTCGTATAAAGCGTCTTGTTGATGGGACGAGCAGTCCGAAACATATTGAGAAGATGAAAAATCCGAAAAATGAATTGGCGTATCGTTCGTTTTACAATCCGACAACGTACGTGTGGGGACCCCCTGGAACAGGGAAGTCTTACAATTTATCACGTATTATTTCGGCTCATTATCAAAAAGGAAAATCGGTACTTGTATTAGCTCATAGTAATGCGGCAGTAGACGTATTAATGAGTGAAGTAACGAAGCAAATTGAGAAGAAAAAGAAATGGACACCTGGCGAAATTGTTCGTTACGGTTATAGTCAACATGAACATATAAGAAATCATGAAACATTACTTACGTCGAAGTTAGTTGAAACGACGAACGGATCATGGGGAGAAGAAAGACTCTATTTAGAGGAAACACGACAAGATCTTCGTGAAAAGATTTTATCATATAAAGCGACTTCTGCTGATAAGAAGCGTATACAAGAGATTGAAAGTGATCTTCGAAAGCAAAAAGCGAAAATTAAAGAAGTAGAAAAAGAATACATTGAAAATGCGAAAGTAATCGGTGCGACTTTATCGAAATGTGCCATTGATTCACTTATTTATGAGCGTACATTTGATTTAGTTGTAGTAGATGAAGTGAGTATGGCATATGTTCCGCAAATTGCATTAGCTGCTTCACTTGGAAAACGTATTGTCGTTTGTGGGGACTTTTTACAGTTACCTCCAATTGCGATGGCGAACCATGAACTCGTTCGAAAATGGCTTGGGGAAGATATGTTTTATCATGCCGGAATTGTTGATTCTGTTAATAAATCAGAAGCACATCCGAACCTATTTATGTTGCAGGAACAAAGGCGTATGCATGCGGATATATCGAAGTTTACAAACTCATTTATTTATAAAAATAGAGTATACGACCATCCGTCTGTTTCAGAGCGTAAGGAACTTGCGCGATTGCAACCGTTCGCAAATGAGGCAAGTGTTTTATTTGATACGAGCTTAATGGGAGCCTTTTCGTTAAAGGACGCTGCTTCTGGTTCTCGATTTAACATTATGTCTGGTTTAGTAGCGATGCAAATGATGTTAATCGGACTGTTAGATGGTGTTCAATCGATCGGTGTTGTTACACCTTACAGGGCACAATCTCGCTTTTTATCAACGTGTATTAGAGAAATGTTGCAGAGAACGAAATATCAAAACATACCAGTTTTAGCGGCGACGGTTCATAAATTCCAAGGTTCTGAAAGAGATATGATGATATTTGATACGGTTGATAGTTATCCGCAAGAACGACCTGGCGTGTTATTCTTTGACCATAAAAATCATCGCCTCGTCAACGTTGCAGTAACGAGAGCGAGAGGGAAGTTCATTCAATTATCAGATTGTCATTATATGCGTAAAAACCTTTCGAGAAAACAAGCGTTATCACAATTAACAGCTCATATAGAACGTCACGGAGATGTATATGATCGTACGACATCAAGACAATTGTGGGAGCGGAAAATTTCGAAACGTTTACGCTGGTTTATGGAAATGAATCTTGAAGAGCCGAAAGGGTTATTGAAAGATATTTTAGCCGCAAAACGAAAAATTATTATTTCATTTCCAAGTACAAAGCAAGTGGATAAGCGAGTCTGGCAAGCGTTAATGCGTACAAATGCGCAAATAACAGTGTATAGTGATGGACCAGTTCCGTTAAAAAATGTAAAGTTACAAAGACAAAATAAAGCATTCCCGTTTATCGTAATCGATGATGAAATCTTTTGGGCGGGAGCACCGCTCACATCTCAAATGATATTTGAAGGTAGTATGGAATTTCCGTACGTATGTGCAAGATTACAAGCACCTGAGACAATTGGTGTGTTAAAAGGATTTTTAGATATCCGGTAAATTCGGATAGGAATTCCTTGACTTTTAATCGGAATGAACATAGAATGAATATAATTTAATATAATCTTATGAAAATTCTTATCACGAGAGGTTGAGGGACTGGCCCTATGATACCTCGGCAGCGGATTCTTTTATGAATACTGTGCCAATTCCAGCAAGGTAACTTGAAAGATAAGAAAGAAGCTCATTTTGACTGTATATGCAGAAGCCTCTTTCTATCTTTTAGAAAGAGGCTTTTTTACGTGAAAATATAAGGGGGAAGAAAAATGGGAGCGACAGGAGTAACGTCACAAAGAAAAACAATTGAAGAGAGTATAGAAAGAAATAAGGAAAAGTACATAGAAACAAGTCACGATATTCATGCGAATCCAGAGATTGGTAACCAAGAGTTTTATGCATCAAGAACGTTAAGTTTATTACTAGGTAGTGCAGGCTTTCAGCTGCAGCACAATATAGCTGGACATGAAACAGGTTTTATCGCGCGAAAAAGTTCAGGAAAACAAGGACCAGTCATCGCATTTTTAGCTGAGTATGACGCTTTACCGGGACTAGGTCATGCGTGTGGTCACAATTTAATTGGCACAATTAGCGTTGTGGCAGCAATCGCATTATCAGAAACACTTGAAGAAATTGGTGGGGAAGTTGTCGTGTTTGGAACACCAGCTGAAGAAGGAGGGCCAAACGGTAGTGCGAAAGCGAGTTATGTAAAAGCGGGGTTATTTAAAGATATTGATGCGGCACTTATGATTCATCCGAGTGGAAAGACAGCGACAACGAGTCCTTCATTAGCAGTCGATCCACTTGATTTTCATTTTTACGGAAAAACAGCTCATGCTGCGGCTTCACCAGAAGAGGGGATTAACGCATTAGATGCGGTGATTCAGCTGTACAACAGTATTAACGCACTTCGCCAACAACTTCCGTCAGATGTAAGAATTCATGGTGTTATTACAGAGGGCGGAAAAGCACCTAACATTATTCCTGACTACGCCGCAGCAAGATTTTTCATCCGCGCAGCAACGCGAAAAAGATGTGCAGAAGTAACAAAAAAAGTAAAAAATATCGCACAAGGAGCAGCGTTAGCAACAGGTACAAAAGTAAAAATTCATCAATTCCAAAATGAAATCGATGAATTGCTCGTAACAGAAACATTTAATGACGTCGTAGCCGAAGAACTAGAACAACTTGGTGAAGATGTAAACCGTAAAGAAAGAGTAGGGATCGGCTCAACAGACGCAGGAAACGTAAGCCAAGTCGTACCGACAATTCATCCGTACATTAAAATTGGACCAGACGATTTAATTGCGCATACGAATGAATTTAGAGAAGCAGCACGTTCAGAACTTGGAGATAAAGCGTTAATTACATCGGCAAAAGCACTAGCGAATACGGCGTATCGATTAATTACGGAAGAAGGGTTGTTAGAGAAGGTGAAGGAGGAGTTTAGAGAGGCGCAGAGAAATCAGGGATAGGTGAGAAAGAGACGTATCTCTGGATTTTCTAGTAGGAAATTGAATGAAAAAAGAATCAGCCTATGGCTGGTTCTTTTTATATTATATAAGAATTATTCCACATACACTCGGTATCTTTATCTTAGTACCCTCTTATCAGAACGACAATTTCTCCTCAAACTCACTCTTTAAAACAATTAAAGGAGACGATAATCCAAATTGCATTAAGGAGTCTAAAAATGTAGCGAGAGAATCCATCGAATTGCTCATGACCTTCATCATATAATTAAACTCCCCGCTAATTCGATATAAATTAGTTACTTCGGGAGCGGCATTACAAAATTGGATGAAATCAGAGCATTGGCTTGTTTTAAACATGATGAATGCTTGAATGTTTTTATTAATTTTAGAAGGCTCAAATTTTGTTCGGCAAGCCGCTATAACTCCTTGATCTTCAAGTTTATTAATACGCTCTTTTACAGCAGGTTGCGTCATGGATATGATCCGTCCTATTTCTGAAACAGAAATTCTCGCATTTTCATACAACAAGTTCATAATTTCATGGTCAAATTCATCTAGTTTTACTGCGTTTTGCATTGTGTAGCCTCCTTGCTTTATTTTCTAAAGTGAATCGTAAAGTTACAAAATTTTCTACATGAAGCTACACTCTAGAAAACAGGATTTAGGGGAATCAGACATGAGATATTTTAAAGGAAAACAATTCAAGTAAGATGTTATTTTAGTAGTTGTCGGCTACTACTGCCGTTTTTCTTTCGGTTATCGTGATGTATCTGAAATCCTGAAAGAACGTGGTATTTCAGTGAAAACAACAACCATCATGCGATGGAGTCATAAATATGGCAATCCCATCTATCGAATTTGGAAAGTAAAAAATAAATCTGCACGCTTATGAAACCATTCATACCCTATATAAACAAAGGCGAAGTCTTCAAAGAGACTCCGCCTTTTCAACGTACAATGAACTTCAACAATTACTACCTAAACATTGTTCTGCATTTACCAACCTGTTTATGCTTTTTTCAAACTTTGCAACAGAACCAGTTTAACCATCATCATGCACATGGAACTTTAGGTTATTTAAGTTCAGTTGAGTTCAGAAAACGAGCCCTTAAAAAAGCAGTCTGAATTTGTGTTGACAATCACACCTCCATCAATACTATCAAAAGAACCTTTATACTGTTACAGCTTGAGAAATCCATTGAGCAGTTAGTTCAGGAGATTCAACAGGAAACTGATGACCGTACTGAATACGTGTAATATCCAAGTGTTCAAACTGCTTTGGGACATGATGATCCTTGTCCAAAGCTCCCCATAGTATCTTAATTTTCCTCTTATCCCATGTCTCGGGATTTAACTGGATGGATTTTGATATAGTTAAGCAAGACATGACCGTAGCGTTAGTTTTGCGTATACGGGGGGATTTTAAATCACGGACCACAGAATGAGCGTAATTACTCAATAACTGACTCGATGTTCTGAAGCTATTGGTTTGAAGTAGCTCTTTTTCCAAACGGGCGGGCTCCATATATTTTAGAACGAAACTTGTAATACGTCGAAATCTATATTTAGGTTGGATAGGATGCAGTACTGGCTGCAATAAAATGAGTTGTTTGATCAGTGAGGGCAGCCGTTCCATCACTTGAGCCGCAATCAATCCGCCAAATGAATGCCCCACTAATATAACGGGTCTGTTCAACTCAGTGATCATAGTGGAAATGCTCTCTACATAGCCTTCTATCACAGAAGGATTATGGTGATAAGGGGTACGCCCAAATCCAGGTAAATCTACGAACCAAGTATTTAAACCGCTTAAAAATTGTGAGAGGGGCAAAAGGGCATCGGCATTGCTGAACGTCCCATGAAGAAAAATAATAGGTGTTTCATTCCTATCTTTCTCTAGCGAAACTAAGTTAGCCCTTCTTCGTTGACTAAAATCTTTCTGCTCATTTTGATTCAGGCCTAAATGATTTAACCGATAATCCAAATCACTAATGATAAAAGGGAGCGTGGACGGAACTACGAATGAATTTCTGCCGTTCCTTTGTTCTATTTTTAATTTACTGTAAACAGGGAATTCCGACTTAACAAGAAAACTCATGGATTCTTTAGGAATACCAAGCATCTTATCAGTACCCATTCTAAGCACAGTTTTCAATAACGGAAGCGGTATAGTTCCTAACGGCTTTGTTGTCTGCAATTCGTGTGCCATGAGTTTGATGAAAGTTCGGATCGACGGACTTTCTTGCTTAGAATCTAAAAGATAGTAGGTATTGCTTGATAACCCTTCTGTGTTAACAAGTTTTGAAATAAACGAAGCCACATGGTCAATATGAACCATTGGTAACCAATAATCGTCGCCGCCTGGAACAAGCGGCATAAGATTTCGCCTTACGGCATCGACTAAGATACTAAGGCCTCCAATCTGTTCTGTTTTCCCTGAGAAGGAGTCTCCGACGATTACACTAGGATTAACAGTAGATAAGGGAATGCTCATGTTATGAAGAGATTTTCGTATATAAGAGTCGGCTAAAAACTTCATTTTTTCATAAGGCGGTTGATTGTCCAGCAAATGATCTAGATCCAACAATGCATTTTGTTCATGATAGGGACTCATAAAGCCTGCGACATGGATAAAATGCTTTAATTCTTTTTCAGCGTGGATATCCTGTGCTAGCCGAACAAGGGATTTTGCAGGGGTAAGGAAAGACTGCTCAGCTTCAATGAGGTTCAACTCAATATTCATTGGACCTCCTGCGTGAATAATTAGATCAGTTGCAAGTAATTGTTTGTAGCTGTCATCACTTAAACCTAATCGAGGCTGCGTTAGATCACCGATAATAGGAACAATGTTGTTCTGTTGATCGGGTGCCAGTTGATTGATGATGGTAAGAAGACGATTTTTTTGACGTACAAGTGCATAAATCTTATGCTGAGAAGCTAACTCAGCGATTAAATGACGTCCAATATAACCAGTTCCGCCGGTCATGAAGATATTCATAATAAAAACACTCCTTTATTATTTTATAGTACTAATTAGTACTAATGTATCTAAAAATATTACTTTAGCATGGAAGCTAAAGTAGGAAATAAATTTTTGATCATATCTTGGTTGTTAGAAGCTTGAGCCAAGAAGAGAGCACCCTCAATAGAGGAGACAATCAACATAGCTGTTTGTTTAACGGGCAGCTCTTTCTTTAGTTCTTGTCGTGCAATCCCTTGGGCTAAAATCAATTCAACACCATGCAACTGTTTTTCAAAAAAACTCTTGATTCTATCTCTAATTTCAACCGCGTCAATAGGCGTCTGTGTATACAGAGTCAGGAAAGGACAACCGCCAAGGTAGTTATTTTGTTCAATAGTATCACTTAAAATATGGAGTACCGCTTCTAATTTCTCTTGAACGGTGAGCTCAGTTTGAGACACAATATAATTAATTCGCTGCTCGTAATGTGCTATCAACTGATTAACAATAGCGAGCAGCAGCTCCTCCTTGCTCTTAAAATAATAATAAATGTTCGTTTTTGAAACTTTGCTATGTGCGACTATGTCGTCCATGCTTGTTGCTAGAAAACCTTTAGTAAGAAACAATGTAAAAGCGGATTGCAGAGCAATATCTTTATTAGTAAGTGTATTTTTTTCCATATTAGTACTATACAGTACTACAAATGGAGAGTCAAGGGAATGATTGATGAAATGCATAGGGGTTCGACCGCACATCCATCAACTTAAGAAAAGTAAACATCCCAAAAACAAAAAAATGAGCTACCTTCTCAAAGTAACTACCTGTAGAGAAAGAAAAAGTTCATTTAGTGGGTACTTCAAAACCTTAGCTTGATTGCGATGGGGTCACCATATCAAAAAAAAGAAAATTGTGCGTTTAGACATATTTTTTAACCGCTTCCTGTACGTTAAGGGACTCGTTATTTTTTTTACAGTTTTTTATTATGAAATTTTAAATAACTAATTATAATAGGTGAAAAAAACGATCAATAGTTGGGGGACGGAAAGGATTCGAATTTACATTCTTTCTCAATACATATTGTGGATAAATAAAGTAAAATATGGGTTGGGGTTATGTCTCATGTTGTGTTAATCCTAACAATAACTAAGGGTACATAATATGCTTTCATACCTTTGAATGATTTTGTTATAGGAGGGATGGAGATTTAAATGGCTCAAATTGTTGGTATTGATAGATACCTTTGTACTGGGGCTTTAATCTATATGCGTGAGGGCCTTTCCCTAAGTCTTGTCGGGAAGTAAGGAACAGTAAGCAAACACTGATATAATATGAATAGAGAAGAGGAATGCCTTATGAAAATACGTAGTCAAATTACATGTGCAAGTCTGGCCCTTTTAATAGCTGGAAGTTCCCTGTTATATACAACAACAACCTCAATTGTAAAAGCAGAGCCCACTCAAAATGTATCTAGTTCGTTACAAAAAAATACTCAACGAGATCGTACTTCCGTCAAGCAAGCAATGCGGGATACATTGCAACTTGGATACCCGGGGATACTTGCTAAAACTTCTGAGGGTGGAAAAACTTGGGGTTATGCCGCTGGGATAGCGGATCTGAGAACCAAGAAACCAATGAAAACAGATTTTCGCTTTCGCATTGGCAGTGTGACGAAGACGTTCACCGCAACAGTTGTACTTCAATTAGCTGGAGAGAACCGCCTGAATCTAGACGACTCCATCGAAAAATGGTTGCCTGGTGTCATTCAAGGAAATGGATATGATGGTAACCAGATTACTATCCGGCATATATTGAACCATACAAGTGGTATCGCTGAATACTCAAGGTCAAAAGACGCTGATTTTACGGATACAAAAAAATCGTATACGGCTAAAGAGTTAGTGAAGATGGGGATTTCTTTGCCCCCAGACTTTGACCCAGGAAAGGGCTGGTCTTATTCAAACACAGGATACGTATTACTGGGTATTCTTATTGAAAAAGTAACCAGAAACAGCTATGCGGAAGAGATTGAAAATCGGATTATTGAACCACTTGAATTGTCGAATACATTCCTACCTGGCAATTCAAGCGTTATTCCAGGCACTAACCATGCCCGTGGATATGACCAACCAGACGGAGCAAGTGAGCTAAAAGACGTTACTTATTATAACCCAAGTGCAGGTAGCTCGGCTGGAGATATGATTTCTACTGCTGACGACTTAAACAAATTCTTCTCTTACTTGCTCGGTGGCAAATTACTGAAAGAACAACAACTAAAACAAATGCTTACTACAGTTCCTACAGGAAGAGAAGGAATCGATGGATATGGTCTTGGAATCTATGAAACTAAGCTTCCAAGCGGTGTCTCGATATGGGGACACACAGGTGGCATTCTAGGGTTTACTACTCTTGTTGGAGGTACACTTGGAGGCAAGCATACGTTGGTTGTCAATTGGAATAGTTTGGGTAGAACTGACAGTCCTAATCCTTTTAAAAATATTTTACTTGCTGAATTTAGCAAGTAGGAAAAAAGGGAAAATTTACCGTAGTTTTCATAGTTAAAAATATACTTTTCTGGTTCAAAAGCCCCACCTTATTTTCGAGAAAAATTTGGGGCTTTTTTTGTTTTGGTGGCGTTTATTCTCCTTAAGTTGATGAATGTGGGGTAGCACCACATTACTATCAAGCTAAGGTTTTAATATATCTCCTAAATGAACATTTTCTTTTTCTACAGGTAGTTACTTTGAGAAGGTAGCTTATTTTTTCGTTTTGAGGGTGTTTATTTTTCTTAAGCTGATGGATATGGAGTATCCGCCCTAAGTTAAATAAATTTTGACTTAAAAACAAGTCATTTTAACAACGTTAGGAGTGTTTCATGCAGCACAATGTCATTTGTGTTGTATTGCAAGAAAAAAATTACATTAGAAAAGAGCCAGAATTCATCCTGTTAAGGGTAAATCGACTCTTAATATTTAAAAGGATGGTAAAAAGAAACACAGAAGTAAAAAAAACTGTGTTTCTTTTTGATTAATATATTTACTGAACTTTACGGCACAGATGCTCCTTCTATCCTATTATAAAAGCGATTTTGAAAGTAAGTAATTTGTAAGAAATGGGTAAGAAAAAAGAAATTTTCATTGTGTATGATAAAAATATAAAGAAGCGTGAAAGGCGGAACAGATATGACTTATATATGAAAAACAGACCAGTAACAAGACTGTTTCAAGGAAAAGAAGTAATTTATGTGGTTAACATATATGTGGAAAAAGAGGGATTTACCCAGGACAGAATGGCGTTTGTAAAAATAATAAATATGAAGATGATTACGAATTCAATGTTGACCTTTTTTTATTGGTGGAGATGGTAGCTGTGTGGTTAATACGAAATAGCAAGAAACCACCTATACAATATGAATAGAGGAGAGGAATGCCCTATGAAAACACGTAGTCAAATTACATGTGCAAGTCTGGCCCTTTTAATAGCTGGAAGTTCTCTGTTATACACAACGCCAACCTTAATTGTAAAAGCAGAACCTACTCAAAGTGTATCTAGTTCGGTACAAACAAGTACTCAACGAGATCGTAATTCTGTCAAGCAAGCAGTGCGGGATACATTGCAACTTGGATTCCCGGGGATACTTGCTAAAACTTCTGAGGGTGGAAAAACATGGAGTTATGCCGCTGGGGTAGCGAATTTGAGTAGCAAGAAACCAATGAAAACAGATTTTCGCTTTCGCATTGGTAGCGTGACGAAGACGTTCACGGCAACAGTTGTACTTCAATTAGCCGAAGAGAACCGCTTGAATCTAGACGACTCTATTGAAAAATGGTTGCCTGGTGTCATTCAAGGAAACGGATATGATGATAAACAGATTACTATCCGGCAAGTATTAAACCACACAAGTGGTATCGCTGAATACACAAGGTCAAAAAGTTTTAATCTTATGGATACAAAAAAATCGTATAGGGCTGAAGAATTAGTAAAGATGGGGATTTCGATGCCCCCAGATTTTGCTCCAGGAAAGAGCTGGTCTTATTCAAATACAGGATACGTATTACTAGGGATCCTTATTGAAACAGTAACTGGGAACAGCTATGCGGAAGAGATTGAAAATCGGATTATTGAACCGCTTGAATTATCGAATACATTCTTACCTGGCAATTCAAGCGTGATTCCAGGAACAAAGCATGCCCGTGGATATATCCAACTAGACGGAGCAAGTGAGCCAAAAGATGTTACGTATTATAACCCAAGTATGGGGAGCTCGGCTGGAGATATGATTTCTACTGCTGATGATTTAAACAAATTCTTCTCTTACTTACTTGGAGGTAAATTAATAAAAGAACAGCAACTAAAACAAATGCTTACTACAGTTCCAACAGGAGAAGCTGTACTTGGCAGATATGGTCTTGGAATCTATGAAACTAAGCTTCCAAACGGTGTCTCAATATGGGGACACGGAGGTAGCATTCCAGGGTTTGTTACTTTTGCTGGAGGTACACTTGGAGGCAAGCATACATTAGCTGTCAATTTGAACAGCCTTAATGCTGATAGTCCTGATCCTTTTAAAAATATTTTACTTGCTGAATTTAGCAAGTAGGCCAAAAGGAAGAACGGATAAATTTTATCATATTTTCATAGTTAAACAAACAAATGATGAAATTGATCACTTATCTAAGGAGGCAATTCCCTCATGAAAAATAAACTAACTGGTGTATTAGCCGCTACATTAGCGCTAACTATGATTCTACCAACAGGGGCGAAAGCATTTTCTGATAGTAAGACTACAGTTGTATCTAACGTAGAAGTAGCTAGCCAAGAGCTGAAGAAGATTGCAGCAGAGAAGGCTGCGCTACTCACGAAGTCCCATGGGACGACTAGCGTGCAGTATGCGCTAATTGATAATGGCAAGCTTACTTTGTCGGGGCAGGCAGGAAAGAACGATATGGAAGGGGAACAGCCACTAACCAAAGATACTCTATACGGGATTGGTTCAGTCAGTAAAATGTATGCAACAGCGGCTGTAATGAAATTGGTCGACGAAGGAAAAGTCGATTTGGATGCTCCTGTGGTTAACTATGTTCCTGATTTTAAGATGAAAGATGGGCGGTACAAACGCATTACCCCGCGTATGTTGTTGAATCACTCCTCCGGCTTGCAAGGTTCCACGTTAAGTAATGCATTTTTATTTAACGATAATGATACCTATTCCCATGATTTCTTGTTGCAGCAATTGTCCAACCAGAGCCTGAAAGCAGACCCTGGCGCGTTCTCGGTATACTGCAACGATGGTTTTACGCTGGCCGAAATTTTGGTGGAAAGAGTCAGCGGTATGAGCTTTACCGAATTTCTACATCAACGGTTTACAGAACCCTTAAAGATGAATCATACAAAAACGCCGCAGGACAAATGGAGAGACGAAAAGCGGGCTGGACTTTATTTTCCGGCGTACCAAGGGCAGCTTCCAATTGAATCGGTGAATGTGATTGGTACGGGAGGGGTCTCTTCCACGGCAGAAGATATGGTACGATTCTCACAATTATTTATGGGACAGGGAAAAGGGATCCTCTCTGATAAGGTAGTCAAGGCGATGGAGCAAGAGGAATATAAAAAAGGAATGTGGCCGGGGGATGGAGATAATATTTTTAACTATGGTCTTGGCTGGGATAGTGTGAAACTATACCCATTCAGTGAATATGGGATAAAAGGCTTGGCTAAGGGCGGCGACACGGCACTGCAACATGCTATACTGGTCGTGCTTCCGGAACAGAAAATGGCAGCGGCTGTGTTGTCATCCGGTGGACGAAGCTCTACAAATCAACTGCTGGCAACTGAATTGCTGCTCGCCGTGCTTAAAGAGAAGGGGACAATTAAGAACATCAAGCCGAACAAATCTTTTGGCAAGCCGGTCAAGGTCAAGATGCCTCAAGACGTGGCAAAGAAAGCGGGCTTTTATGGCAATAGCGAAACTCATTTCAAAATTGAAATTACGAAGAATGGAGAACTGTTCTTACCATCTAATCGAGAAGAAAAATATGTATATACTGTGGATGGAAGCTTTATTAATGAGAAGGGTACTTCTAAGCTCAACTTTGTCACCGAGAAGAATGGAAGAACTTATTTGAGGGAGAGCACATATAAATCGACACCAGACTTAGGGCAAGGTGCGATGACTCACTATTTAGCCGAGAAACTAGAAGACAATGTGCTATCGAAGAAAACCGCTGCCGCATGGGCGAAGCGGGAAGGTGTCAAGTTCTATCTCGTGAATGAGAAATTTAGTTCTATTGAATATCTCGTACAACCGAAACTTATTACCACACAAATTACTCGTAAGGAAGGCCTGGCGGGCTATTGGGAGGGCAGAAAAATTACAGGTCCGAACACCGCGGCGCATCAGCTCCAGATCCCCGTGATGAATGGCCGTGATACGATGGAAACGCATTTCTATACAGAAGGCGGCAATGAATATATGGAAATGGCCGGGTTGTTATACGTAAGTGGAAACAACGTAAAACCACTTGATGCTGGCCAATCATCCAAAGTTACTCTGCAAGCAAATGGGCATGCTAAATGGTTTACGATCCCGCAAGCGGCAGCAGGAAAAAGGATGACCGTGACATTGCCATCGAAGGGTGCGTTCGCGGTGTATGATGAGAATGGAGTATGTGTCAACTTTACCATCGTGAGCGGCAATAACAAAGTAAAACTGCCGAAGAATGGAACGGTTGTAATTGCTGGGGCACCGAACTCAGAATTTGCAATTACGTTGAACTAGCTACAATTCAAAATGGACTTCAACAAAACCAGTACGACATAGGAACGTTGTTTTGCTGGTTTTGTTTGTATTTACGTATTATCTTTAAGAAGAGAATTTCAAAGAATAATATCACGCTCAAACTCTGCAAAAACAGCTATCAAACCAATTTAGGGCAATCATCATTTGCTCCATTAATCTTCTTGATGTAAATACGTTCGCAGCCGGTATTATGATGTACAAGCCCTAAACGATACAGGAATTATCCGAGGTGTTTCAGCTACTAAGTTTACGCCATATGGCACACTCACACGTCAACAGGCAGCACTTATGTTAGAACGAACTCTAGAATATCTAGGTGTAGAAAAAGAGTCAAATATAGGGCCCTACCACATCGCTATCAAGCTAAGAAAAGCATAAATCCCCAAATAGTAAAATTGAGATCCCCAGAGTAAAAATCATTGTTTTTGGGTAGCATAAAACCTTAGTATGTTAGCGATGTGATGCTAACCCAAATTTGAACCCTATTCCTCAATGAATCAAACAATTTAACATGGTAAAAGTATATTTGGATGAGAGTCCAATACTTACTATTGAAATTGTGATGGTTCACATTGAAAGAAGGCACTTTAGGGTGTCTTTTCTTTATGAAAAAAATTCCCGCACAATGTACAGGGATAAAAAATTATAAGTCATGGTGGGACAGTTCCTGTTTTAGTTAATCAGGTAGTTTCTATTAAAGGTAAAAACAAAATGTAATGCTTTGAAAAAAACTATGTACTAGAACTGGTACTCTGTCGGTAAGCCATGAAAGAGGTACTTATATTATTTGTTTTGTAAATTATCTTGAATTTGTTGTTCCATATTTACTAGTGATGTTTTTAGGGAATTACTAAGCTTTTTAACAAATTTAAGAACAAGAAGCCAGTTTTTAATAATAGAATTCTAAAAGCGTTAGGGTAGAAATTTATTGTTTTTGTTAAAAAAGAATTGACTTCTACTATAGTTGTAACTAATATGGTTACATAAGGTTGTAATTGAGTTGGTTACAACTTATGGATATTTAAAGTGAAAATACGGTTTATATATTTAATTAAGGATGGTAGTCCACATGTTATCGCCCGGTGTAGAAAGTTACTAACATATTTAAATCAAGATATATTCCGAATTTTAGTATCTTCTATTTTGAAGCAATGATGTGCAGCGCTATCTTTCATTAGAAATCTTATCTAATCTTTTTGGGAAAGGTTAGTTTTGAAAAATATAGTAAGGTAACTCAAAAAAGAACAAGATATAAAAAAGATGTACTTATATAAACCAGAAAGTTAGCTGAGAATTTTAAGTGATAGCTGGACTGGTTAATAAAAATAAAGGTAGGGGATTTAAATGAAGACGAAACAAGATAATCTTATATACGTATGGGACGCATATTGTGGATGGTGCTATGGATTTTCAGAAAGTATTAAAGGATTTTACAAAGAACACACTGAAATGCCGTTAACGGTTTTATGTGGAGGATTATTTTTAGATGATTTACCAATAAAAAATTTCTCATATATAGAAGAGGGGAATAAAAGAATTAATCAACTTACAGGTGCAGAATTTGGTCCTTCATATCAAAAATTGGTGGAAGAAGGGACTTTTAAAATGAATTCGAAAGATGCTGCAATTGGCTTTTCAGCTTTACGCTCATTAGCACCAGACCGTTTGTTAGAATTCACTGCGGCTATGCAAAAAGCGTTTTATTATGAGGGACAAAGTCTGAGTGATCCTGAAACATATCGTAAGATTGCAATCGAGCATGGTTTGGACCCTGAACAAGTACTAGAACGTTTAAACGCTCAAGAAACAATAATAGATGTCCAAAACGATTTCAATAAAGTGCGACAGCTTGGTGTTAATAGTTATCCTTCATTACTTTTACAAAAGGATAATCAAATTATCCCTATTGGTGGTGGGGTAATGACGCCAGATAAAATTGAAGCGCGTTTTAAAAATTTATATTAATGAATTTTAAGCTACAGTATATAACATTTAACGTGTTAAAAAAGACTAGAATTGGATGGACTTAAACCTTTTTATAACAGTCGGTTTCAATTTATTTTTAAAAAGAGTCCAAATTTAATTTTACTATCAGCTATAGTAGCAAACATGCTAGCTTACGCCAACCGACATTCATCTCTCGCCTATTTGCTGGTGCTATCACACTTTCAGGTAAATTGAAGAGGGAGCTTCTGTCGGAACAAGATAAAAATATGTTAACTAGTAAATAACTTTAACAAAAGGAGAATAACATTCTATGTTTAAAACAATTGATACAAATCAAAAAGATGTGAAATTGACGGTGTTTAGTTCAGACGAAAAAAGTTTTATGGTCACTGCAACCTTAGTTGAGAAAGCGGGACATGCATTTTTAATAAACTCAAAATTTACTCAATCTGATTCGAAAGAAATTGTTGAGTATCTGAAAAAAAACGACTTATCTTTAGATAAAATCTTTATTATTCATGGGGATCCTGATTACTACTTTGGATTAGAAATTATTAAGGCTGCTTACCCAGAAGCTATAGCGTATGCTACAGAGTCTACTGTTGAACATATTGTTCATTCTGTCTTAGGTAAATTAAAAGTTTGGAAAGGTGCCCTAGGAGAAAACGCACCAAGCAACGTAGTATTACCTCAAGTGTTTAAAGAAAAAACAATTGATTTTCAGGGGTTAACATTTGAACTAGTAGGCTTAGATCATTACAGAACTAGCTTATTTAATAAAGAGCTAAAAGTATTAATTGGTGGTATTGATGTATTTAACGAAATACATGTATTCTTAGCGGATACTAGCTCAAAAGCGGCTATGGAGGCATGGATTGAGAACTTGAAAGTATTACAAGCATTAAATGCTGACATAATTGTACCTAGCCATGGATCAATTGAAAAATCCTTAGATAATCAAGCGATTATTGCAACTATGGATTACCTAAGAACTGCGGTTCAAGCTTCTGAGGAAAGTAAAACTTCAAAAGATTTTGTAGCGAAACTTGAAGCAGCATATCCAGACTATGCAAATAAAGGTGTATTAGAATTAAGTGCAAAAGTTGTAACAAAAGAAATGCCTTGGGGTTAATGCTATGAATAAATATCAAAAACTATTACATGAAACGTATGTGTTAACTGGCGAGGGAAAATTGGATGCGTTCAAAACGTATTTAAGTGAAAATGTATCTTGGACAGAAGCTGCTGGGTTTCCATATGCAGGTACTTATATAGGTCCAGATGAAGTAGTGAAAAACGTACATGAACGTCTTGGTACGGAATGGGATGACTATAGTGCTAAAGATGAAATTTATGCTTTTAATAACAATACTGTTATCGTGTATGGAAAATATAGTGGAACATATAAAGCTACAGGGAAGTCATTTGTAGCAGATTTTTGTCATCTTTATAAGTTTGATGAGGACAATAAGGTTAAGAAGTTTATTCAAATTGTGGACAGTGCAACTGTTAATGAGGTATTAAGTTAGAGTTAATCGTTTCTAATATGCCTTGTATAGGGGAGTGTTAGGATAAATGAAATTTCCTAACATTACCCCTGACATTACATTTTGGGGAAGGGTTTTACTTCCCAATCGTGTTATGGAATATAATTTATATGATTAGAAGAGGTAGGTATATATGAAATTAGAGAAAAATTTAATAGTAATAATTATTTCTGTGTTTATTTTAGGAATTGTGTCGACTTTGATATTTCAAGCTTCCACCGGTAATAACAAAGGTAACTCAATAAAGAGCGAGAATGTTGCTTCTGTATCAAAAGAAGTGAAAGAAAATGAAAAGAATAAAAAGATGGTAGTTGATTTCTATAATGAAGTTTTTAACAAACATAATATTGATATTATCCCTAAATATGTTAGCGAAGATTATAAGCAACATAATCCTTTTGTTGCTGATGGACGAAAAGCCTTCATGGATTTCTTTAAGGAGGATTTTGTTAAAAATCCTAATTCCTCTGCAGAGATTAAACGAGTAGTAGTAGAAGGAGATACAGTTGCTCTTCATGTACATTCTCGTACTAATTCTCAAGATAAGGGAGTTGCTATAGTGGATATATTTCGTATCAAGGATGGAAAGATTGTTGAACACTGGGATGTAATTCAAGAGATTCCAAGTGAAGCAGCTAATGATAATACTATGTTTTAGACAGAAGGTATATTCAATTGTTAGTGATGTATAGAATCTAGAAATTATAAAATGAAGGGGATGTCCTAGGTATACTACTAGGACATATCTTTTTGTTTTAACGAGATTTAATATATTATCATTTGTAGAGTGCTTACTTCATATGTTTTCTGATAACTTATCCCTGAAACTGCACCATGTTAATATTAAATTATCGTATTAATTTGTAAGAAAGCTATTTTATATTGAGCAAGAAAAAGTATTCAAGTATAGATTTTGAAGAGGAAGTTTTTTGGTAAATCAAAAAAAATTGATGAACTAGTTGCATATAGAACTCATCTGCGTATATACTATAAATATCAAAAAAAATTGATGAAGGGAGAGTGAACTACAGTGGCACAAGATTTTCAGCTCTATGAGAAAAAGTTTAAAGCGTTGGCGGATCAGAAGCGTCTAGAAATCATGTATGAACTTTGCCAGCGAGGCCAGACTTGTGTATGTGATTTAACAGAGATTTTTGAAATGACGCAATCTAAGTTGTCATATCATTTAAAGATTTTATTAGATGCAGGTTTAATTGTAAAAGAAACAAAAGGTACGTGGAGTTATTATGATTTAAATGATGCGGAAGTAAATAATTTATTATCAGAAGAATTGTGTTGTATCTTTAGAAAAACAGGGAAAGGTAGTTGTTGTTAAAATTTTGATTTATTAATCAAAAAAAATTGATTAACGATATATAAAGAGGAGGAATAAGCTATGAGATATGTTCACGTTGGTATAAATGTTACGGATTTAGAGAAGTCTATCGAATTCTACGAAAAGGTATTTGGTGTGTCACCAGTTAAGGTGAAAGTGGATTATGCAAAATTTTTATTAGAGGTGCCAGGACTTAATTTCACACTGAATGTAAGAGATGAAGTGAAGGGAAATCAGGTAAATCATTTCGGTTTCCAAGTGGATACAGCTGAAGAAATTACATTACATAAAGAAAGGTTAGAAAAAGAAGGTTTCTTTGCGCGTGATGAGATGGATACGACTTGTTGCTATGCAGTTCAAGATAAGTTTTGGATAACAGATCATGATGGGAACGAGTGGGAATTCTTTTATACAAAAGCACATAGTGATGTTCATAAAATTGAAGATTCATCTTGTTGCACGACTTCTAACGTAGTAGAAAAAAATTCTTGTTGTTAATAGGAGATGGAAAATAAAATGAAACGTTTATCTTTTCTAGATCGATATTTAACGCTATGGATTTTTCTAGCTATGGCTGTTGGGATTGGTTTAGGGTTTGTGTTTCCTAGTGTAGTAGACGGACTAAATACATTACAAGTTGGAACGACGTCTATTCCACTTGCTGTTGGTTTAATTGTCATGATGTATCCACCATTAGCGAAAGTTCGCTATGAGGAAATGGGCCGAGTATTTAAAGACGTAAAAGTATTGGTTTTATCTTTAGTACAAAACTGGATTATCGGACCTGTACTTATGTTTGTTTTAGCAATTATTTTTCTTCCTGATAAGCCAGAATACATGGTCGGGCTCATTATGATTGGTTTAGCACGCTGTATTGCAATGGTAATTGTTTGGAACGACCTTGCGGATGGGGATAAAGAGTATGCTGCAGGTTTAGTAGCTTTTAACTCAGTATTTCAAATGTTATTCTTCTCCGTTTATGCATACGTGTTTGTAACAGTCATTCCAGAATGGTTAGGGATTGAAGGGGCTATTGTTGATATTACAATGATAGAAGTAGCGAAATCCGTATTTATCTATTTGGGAATTCCTTTTATAGCAGGTATGTTAACACGCTTTGTACTTGTTAAGTTAAAAGGAAGAGAATGGTATGAAAAGGTGTTTATACCGAAGATTAGTCCACTTACATTACTTGCATTATTATTTACAATCATCATTATGTTCTCTTTAAAAGGGGAAATGATTGTTAGCGTACCATTAGATGTAGTAAGAATAACAATTCCATTACTCATTTATTTTATTGTGATGTTTTTTGTTTCTTTCTTTATGGGAAGGAAAATTGGTGCAAACTATCCGGTGACAACAACGTTAGCATTTACAGCAGGTAGTAATAACTTTGAGTTAGCAATTGCTGTAGCAGTTGGTGTGTTTGGTATTCATTCAGGCGCAGCATTTGCAGCTGTTATTGGTCCGTTAGTGGAAGTACCTGTAATGATTGCACTTGTAAATGTCGCTTTTTGGTTTAAGCGTAAATATTTTAATGATCAACCAGTATAATTTAAAAACAAAGGCGGAAAACAACATGGAAAACAAAAAGACAGTCTATTTCTTATGCACAGGAAATTCATGCCGAAGCCAAATGGCAGAAGCATGGGGCAAACAATATTTAGGTGATAAGTGGAATGTATATTCTGCAGGAATTGAAGCACACGGAGTAAATCCAAATGCTATTAAAGCAATGAATGAAGTAAATATTGATATAACGAATCAAACATCGGATATAATCGATTCAAATATTTTAAATAACGCTGATTTAGTTGTTACCCTTTGTAGTCATGCAGATTCTGTTTGTCCTTCGACACCTCCGCACGTAAATCGTGTTCATTGGGGATTCGACGATCCAGCAGGAAAAGAGTGGTCTGAATTTCAACTTGTTCGCGATGAAATTGAAGAACGTATAAAGCGATTTGCTGAAACAGGGGAATAAATAAAGGAAAGAGCCAACTCACACGAGTAGGCTCTTTCTTTTTATGTACTACAAATCTTCGTAATAGAACGATGTTGCGGCATTCCTTCCATAAAAAATAAGTCTAAAAAACGCCCATTTCATCATAAAAAAATGATCTCATTCACACTTTGCAGGTTATCTGATGTATAGGTATATTTTTTATGAAAAAAATGTTTTAAAAAGTGTTGAAATATTTTGAAAATTAAATTATTATTATCCATGTAAACTACTAAGTAATCGTTTACATGGATGAAATAAAGCTTTAAACGAAACTGAAGTAAACGATTTCTTGAAAACTTAGAAAGAGTGATGAAATGGCTAAGTCTACAATTAAAGATGTTGCAATGGAAGCGAATGTGTCTACAGCTACAGTATCTCGAGTGTTAAACGCAAGTGGATTTGTAAGTGACGACATTAAAGATCGTGTTTATTTAGCTGTGAAAAAACTTAATTATCAACCAAATGCGATTGCTAGAAGTTTAAAGCAAGATAAAACATACACGATTGGTGTTGTGATTCCAGATATCACAAACCAATATTACATGACAATTTCAAAGGCGATTGAAGATATTGTGCAGCAAAAGGGATATAACCTTATTTTTTGTAGCAGTCACGAAAATCCTAAAAAAGAGGATAAGTTGTTGCAGCTATTAGTGGAACAACGGGTGGATGCAATTGTATTGGCGACTGCTGGAGGGTGTGAAGAAAGAGTAAGAAGTATTCATCAAGCCGGTGTACCAATTGTTTTAGTTGACCGGACTGTTGAGATTGGAGATTCAAAATTAGATTCGGTTATAGAAAGTAATTTTGAAAGTGCTTATACATTAACGAGATATCTTTTAAAACAGGGGCATAGATCGATTGGTCTTGTGAATGGATTGTTGAACGTAAGTACAGGTAAAGAGCGTTATGAAGGATTTCAAAAAGCTTTGGAAGAGTTCGGGATTCAGGAAGATGAAAACTATACGTTTAATAGCACTTTCACAAGAGAAGGCGGAATGAAAGCAGTTGATTATTTTCTTAATTTTACTGAGAAGCCGTCAGCTATTCTATCTTTGAACAATGAAATGGCATTCGGTGTTCTTCTTGAATTAACGAGGAGAGGATACTCAATACCAGAGGACGTAGTGATAGCTTCTTTTGGTGATGTGGAAGCAGCACAATTATTACGAGCACCTGGGATTATATCAGTAGCTCACAAACCATATGAAATGGGAGAAAGAGTAGGTGATATTTTACTAAAGCGTTTAAACAATGAAGAAGGCCCTTTTAATGAAATATTTACACCGAAATTACTAATAGATGCACAAAGTGTAAGTAGTTAAAACGATTAGGAATGATGCTTTTCGTTCAGATAAAAATCGGAAGGGAGATAGAAATGCTAAAAGGAATACCGAAAATAATTAGTCCAGATTTAATGAAAATTCTTTTAGAAATGGGGCATGGGGATGAGATTGTGTTAGCGGATGGAAATTTCCCCGCTGCCTCTTGCGGGGTGAAGCTCATTCGATGTGAAGGACATGGGGTTCTTGAAGTATTACAGGCAATTTTGCAATTCTTTCCGCTCGATACGTATAGTAATCATTCTGTTTCATTAATGAAGGTTGTAAAAGGGGATCCTAGCACGCCCTCCATTTGGGAAACGTATGATGCAGTGATTAAACAATATGATACTCATTTTGATAGTTTTGAGATGATTGATCGCTTTGCATTTTATGAGAGAGCAAAGAAGGCTTATGCAATTGTTGCAACGAGTGAAAGTGCTCTCTATGCCAATATGATTTTAAAAAAGGGCGTGGTTACGGATTAGCGCAGTATTAAACTTATAGATTGTTTCATTTAAAAAATCATAGGGTAGTAGGTGATGGGATGAGTGAATTGCTACTGAAAATGGATGGAATTAGTAAAGCGTTCCCTGGCGTGCAAGCGCTTTCTGATGTGCGGTTTGAATTGAAAAAAGGCGAAGTTCACGCACTTTTGGGAGAGAATGGAGCTGGAAAATCCACTTTAATGAAAATTTTAACAGGGATTTATCAAAGAGATGCTGGAACGATTGCGTACGAAGGAAGAGAAATAGAGGTTCCAGATACAAAAGCAGCACAAAGACTTGGAATTAGTATTATTCATCAGGAACTTAATTTAGCCCCGCATTTAACAGTTGCCCAAAACATTTTTATTGGAAGAGAACCTAAAGGGTTATTTAATCTTTTTTTAGATGAAAAAGAACTAAATAACAGGGCGAAAAAACTATTTGAAAGGTTAAACATTAATCTAGATCCAAGAGAATTGGTAGGTAATTTGACAGTTGCGAAACAACAAATGGTGGAAATCTCTAAGGCTCTTTCCTTTGATTCAAAAGTATTGATTATGGATGAGCCAACCGCAGCCTTAACGGATACTGAAATCGATGCACTATTTGTTATGATTCGGAAATTACGGCAGGACGGTGTGGGAATTGTTTATATTTCTCACCGTATGGAAGAGCTAAAGAAAATTACGGACCGTGTATCGATTATGCGAGATGGTACATACGTAGGGACGATGAACACGAAAGATGCAACGATTGAACAAATTATTTCTATGATGGTTGGAAGAAAAATTGATAACAATCAAAAACCAAAAATGAAAGAGAAAACGCGAGAAAAAGTGTTTGAAGTGAAAAATTTAAAGAGAGGGAACACGATAAAGGATGTAAGTTTTGAACTGTATAAAGGGGAAATCGTTGGCTTTGCTGGATTGATGGGGGCTGGAAGAACGGAAGTAGCCCGTGCCATATTTGGGGCAGATTCATTAGATTCAGGGGAGATTTTCATAAATGGAAAAAGGCTGAGTATAAAAAGTCCGACTGATGCAGTACAACATGGAATTGGCTATTTGTCCGAAGATCGAAAACAATTTGGGCTTCTAGTTGGGATGGATGTCAAAACAAATATTGCAATGGCATCCATGAAAGATTATGTAAAACCTCTTGGCTTGATGCATGGTTCTAAAATTGATCAACAATCTGAGGAACTTATTAAAAGGTTAAAAATAAAAACACCGTCTGGTAATCAATTAGTGAAAAATCTTTCAGGAGGGAATCAACAAAAAGTAGTTATTGGCAAGTGGTTGACTAGAGATTCAGATATCTTAATCTTCGATGAGCCTACACGCGGAATTGATATCGGGGCAAAAGATGAAATTTATAAGTTACTACATGATTTAGCTGAGCAAGGAAAATCTATCATTATGATCTCCTCAGAACTTCCAGAAATATTAAGGATAAGTCACCGTGTCATTGTCATGTGTGAAGGAAAGATAACTGGAGAATTGAAAAATGATGAAAAAGCATCGCAAGAAGCGATTATGACTCTTGCCACAAAACGAATTATGTAATGAATATTAATGGATGATAAAGGAGTGAACAGGAATGGAAATACAGAAGGCAGTCGAGTTTCCAGTTGAAGGGAAGATGAGGAAAGGGATGAATTCAAATGCCCTTCAGCAGCTTCTAGCATTTGCGAGTTTAATAGTACTTGTTTTCATTTTTTCAATTGCTTCAGCTAATTTTCTGCAATTTGATAATATTATAGGAATCTTTCTATCGACAGCTGTTACAGGCATCCTTGCTTTAGGAGCAACGATGATTATCGTTACAAGTGGAATTGATTTATCATGTGGAACCGTACTGACTTTGTCTTCGGTTATGACAGGTGTGTTTGCTGTCAACTTAGGTTTACCGGTTTGGGTAGCTGTTATTGGAGGTATTTTAATAGGCGCCGTAGTAGGTTTGATTTCTGGAGCTGCAATTGCAAAATTGAAGATTCCACCATTTATTGCAACGTTAGCGATGATGATGATCGCGAAAGGTTTGGCACTTGTTATTTCGAAAGCCACTCCAATCTATTTTACTTCTATACCGAGTTTTAACAAAATTGCGATGGGTTCTATTATCCCTGGTTTTGCTATTCCGAATGCTGTTTTCATCTTTTTTGGAATGGCCATTTTCGCAAGCTTAATTTTAAATAAAACGATAATCGGAAGGTATACATTTGCACTAGGAAGCAATGAAGAAGCGACTCGTCTTTCTGGAGTGAATGTGGATAAGTGGAAAATAATTATCTACATGCTTGCAGGTGTTTTTACTGGTGTTGCAGGGATTATAATGGCATCTCGTTTAAATTCTGCTCAGCCTGCTTTAGGAGCAGGATATGAATTGGAAGCAATCGCAGCAGTAGTTATTGGAGGAACTTCTTTAAGTGGCGGTAAAGGAACAATTCTTGGTACTGTTATCGGTGCATTGATTATGAGTGTGTTAACAAATGGTCTGCAAATCCTTTCCGTACCGCAAGAGTGGCAAACAGTAGTTGTTGGAGCGGTTATCTTATTAGCAGTTTACGCAGATGTGTTACGAAACAAAAAAGCAAAGAATTAACTGCGATACTGTGTTTAAAATAAAACAATATATAGGGGGAGTTTTGGATGAAGAAAGCAAAAAAGGGCATCGTTTTATCATCAATTCTCGCAATCTCAATGTTTATGGGAGCGTGTTCTTCAAATAATGCAAGCACGGGAAGTAAGGATAGTAATGCTCCTGCAAAAGATGACGGCAAGCGCTATGTTGCAATCATTTCAAAAGGGTTCCAGCATCAGTTTTGGCAGGCAGTTAAAAAAGGGGCTGAGCAAGCAGCGGATGAATATAAGGTAAATATTACATTTGTAGGTCCTGAAACGGAAGCACAGGTCGACAAACAAGTTGAAATGCTACGTAGCACACTTGATAAAAAACCAGATGCGATTGGTTTTGCCGCATTAGACTCTAAAGCTGCTCTTCCTTTATTAGAACAAGCAAAAAACAAAAAAATTCCGGTTGTTGCATTTGACTCAGGTGTTGAAGGAGATATACCTGTAGCAACAGCTGCAACAGATAATAAAGCGGCAGCAGCTCTTGCAGCTGAAAAAATGGCTGGATTAGTTGGGGAAAAAGGCGAAGTAGCAGTAGTTGCTCATGATCAGACAAGTAAAACAGGTGTTGAACGCCGAGATGGCTTTGTAAATACAATCAAAACAAAGTATCCGAACATCAAAATTGTCGATATTCAATATGGTAGCGGTGATCAATTAAAATCGACTGACGCTGCTAAAGCAATTATGCAAGCACACCCAAATGTAAAAGGTATTTTCGGTACAAATGAAGGTTCTGCGATTGGGGTAGTAAATGCTGTTAAAGAATTGAACAAAAAGAGTGTCGTAGTAGTTGGATTTGATTCTGGTAAACTACAAATTGATGCAATTAAGAGCGGCGTAATGGCAGGTGCGATTACACAAAATCCAATTGGAATTGGTTATGAAACTGTGAAAGCTGCTGTTGAAAACTTAGATGGGAAACAAGTATCAAAAACAATTGACACTGGTTTCTATTGGTACGATAAAAAGAACATTGATGATCCAAAAATTAAGGAAGTTCTATATCAATAAAATATAAAACGAAGCTAGCAATACAAATAAGATAGAAACTGAGGTGTATAACATTGCAGAGTGTAATAAATGATTTGAAATTATATGCAAATAAGATTGTCCAAACTGGTCTTGTAGTAGGGGCAGGTGGAAATTTAAGTATGAGAGATGGGAATATGATGTATATCTCTCCTAGCGGTTTTGATTTGCAAGAGATAGAAGTCGACGAGTGGGTACGTGTCGATATTGAAACTGGTGAGATATTAGATGATTTAAAACCATCATCTGAAATATTAATGCATTTGGAATGTTTTCGTAAGCGTCCTGATATAACAGCTGTTTTACATGCCCATCCAAGCTATTCGGTAGGTGTATCATGTACTGGTCATACGATTCCGAGTCTATTCCCAGATTTTCCGGCAATGATCAAAAGCGTAGCTTACCTTGACTATATGATTCCGACTACAGAAGTATTGGCTAACGCAGTATCGGGCGTGATTGAAGAAAATGATGTAATAGTAATGAGAAATCACGGCGTCCTGACGGTTGGTAAAACGATGAAAGAAGCATATTTTCTTATGCAAATTCTAGAAGAAGCGGCAAAAGTATATACGATTGCATCGACAGTAGGTGTGCCAAGAGTGCTGACAGAGGATGAATGTCACGATTTAAGAAATCTATCTTCCGAGAAATATAGATTACAACTACTAAAAGATGCGGAGTAGTTACATGTTTCTGAAGGGTGTGAATGAATGGAAAAAGTTTGGGCTTTTGATTTAGGTGCATCCAATGGTCGTTTAATGGTAAGTGGATTTAATGGAAAACGCCTTTATCTTGAAGAGGTTCACAGGTTCTCCAACCGTCCGGTTTACGTAACAGGTCATTACTATTGGGATGTGTTAAGGATATTCCAGGAGATGAAAAATGGAATTGGTAAAAGTATTCGAAACGGACATAAGTCGATTGAAAGTTTGTCTATCGATACGTGGGGAGTTGATTTCGGGCTTCTATCTGAAACAGGGGAATTGCTTAGCAATCCGTATTCTTATAGAGATCCGCATACAAATGATAGCCTAATAGAAATCATGGAAGTCATTCCACGGGATGTTTTGTTCTCTCGGTCGGGAGTTACACCAGCAGCAATTAATACGATTTGCCAGCTGTATACGATACAAAAGAATAACCCGGATTTAATGGAAAAGGCAAAAACTCTTTTGTTAACACCAAACTTATTGAGTTATTTATTTTCCGGTGTAAAGGCGAATGAATATACGATCAGTACGACGACATCGTTATTTCATATTCATGAACGCAATTGGGATACTGCCCTTATGACCGAGCTTAGCCTTCCTACAGAAATTATGGCAAATATTGTGATGCCAGGAACGACTCTCGGTCCGACGCTTTCTTCGATTCACAACGAATTTGGTATACAGCCTGTTAAGGTTATTGCTGGAACGGGACATGATACTGCCTGTGCTCTTGCTGCATTGCCTGTAAAGTCAGAAAATTCAGTATTCATGAGCTGCGGTACGTGGATCTTAATGGGCGTTCAAGTAAAAGATCCAATCGTCAATGAACAGGCATTGGAATGGGGCTTTACAAATGAAGGAACAGCAGATGGCGAGTTCAGGTTACTCAAAAATATTATGGGATTATGGCTCATGCAAGAATGTAGAGCGGTTTGGGCAAAAGAAGGTACGCTTTTTACTTACGAAGAAGAAGCAGAGTTGATTCGACATACAAAACCGTTTACACATTTCATAGATCCGGATGATCCTTCTTTCTTCAATCCAGAAAATATGCCGAAACAAATACGGGATTTCTGTATAAAGAGTGGGCAACAGCCTCCTGAAACGGAAGGAAGTTTCCTCCGTTGTATTTTGGAGAGTCTTTCACTCAAGTACAGGTGGGTTTTAGAAAAACTAGAAGTTTTAACTGGAAAATCGATAGAAGTTATCCATATGGGCGGCGGTGGCATTCAAAATGATTTATTTTGTCAATTTACCGCAAATGCGACAAACCGCCCTGTTGTAGCAGGACCGGTTGAAGCGAGTGCGATTGGAAATGCATTATCCCAATGGATTGCACTCGGGAAAATAAAAGATTTAAAGGAAGGTAGAGACATTGTTGAAAATTCGTTTCCTGTTAAACATTATCAACCTCAAAATCAATCAGAATGGCAGGAAGCATACGGCCGTTTTACCGAAATAATCGACAAAAATGTAATGAAAAAGGGGTTTTAAAATGAAAACTGTTCATAATAGATTTTACAATAAATTACCAAAAATCGGTATAAGACCGACTGTTGATGGGAGAAGAAATGGTGTACGTGAATCTCTTGAAGATATGACGATGAATCTAGCAAAATCGGTAGCAAACTTATTAACTGAAAATTTGCGTCACTATAATGGGGAAGCAGTAGAATGTGTCATTGCTGATACATGCATTGGCGGTGTAGCTGAATCAGCTAAAACGGCTGAAAAATTTGCAGGAGAGGGGGTCGGTGTTTCTATAACTGTTACACCATGCTGGTGCTATGGTTCTGAAACAATGGATATGAATCCCGATATTCCAAAAGCAGTATGGGGGTTTAATGGAACAGAACGTCCCGGGGCAGTATATCTTGCGGCTGTCCTAGCTGCCCACAATCAAAAGGGTATTCCTGCTTTCGGCATATACGGGAAAGATGTGCAAGATTTAAGTGATACATCTATTCCTGAAGATGTGCAGGAAAAGTTACTTCAATTTGCAAAGTCTGGTCTTGTTGTTGCTACTTTAAAAGGAAAATCGTATCTTTCGATGGGATCTGTATCTATGGGGATTGCTGGTAGTTCAGTCCAACCTGAATTTTTCCAAGATTATTTAGGAATGAGAAATGAATACATCGACATGTCTGAATTTGTAAGAAGGATAGATGAAGAGATTTATGATAAGGAAGAATATGAAATGGCCTTAAACTGGGTGAAGGAGTATTGCCCAGAAGGCCCAGATAATAATGCAGAAGAGATGCAACGATCAAGGGAGCAAAAGAATAAAGACTGGGAAACTAGCGTTAAAATGACGTTAATTGCAAGAGATCTCATGGTTGGAAATCCGAAACTAGAGGAACTTGGCTATGGTGAAGAAGCATTAGGACATAATGCCATTTCTGCAGGTTTCCAAGGCCAACGCCAATGGACGGACCATTTCCCGAATGGTGATTTTATGGAAACAATCTTAAATTCATCCTTTGATTGGAACGGCATTCGTCCTCCATACATTATGGCTACTGAAAATGATAGTTTAAATGGAGTTACGATGTTATTTGGCCATTTATTAACAAATACGGCTCAAGTTTTTGCAGATGTAAGAACGTATTGGAGCCCGGAGGCGGTAGAACGTGTGACAGGGCATAAACCGGAAGGATTGGCGGCAAATGGATTTATTCATATGATTAACTCCGGTTCTGCTGCGCTTGATGGTACAGGACAACAAACGAAAGATGGAAATCCTGTTATAAAACCGTTTTGGGAAATTACGGAGGAAGAAGCTCAAAATTGTCTAGCAGCTACGTCCTGGAGACCAGCTTCAACAGGATATTTCCGCGGAGGTGGATTCTCGAGTGATTTCTTAACGAAGGGAAATATGCCTGTAACAGCAGCCCGTCTTAACCTTGTTAAAGGATTAGGTCCTGTTTTACAAATTGCAGAAGGCTATACGGTTGAAATACCAGAAGAGGTTCACGACGTATTGGATGAGAGAACCGATCCAACTTGGCCAACAACTTGGTTTGTACCAAATTTAACAGGGGAAGGTGCCTTTAAAGATGTTTACACCGTGATGAATAATTGGGGAGCCAACCACTGTGTAATAAGCTACGGACATATTGGCAATGATTTAATTACTCTTGCTTCCATGCTCCGAATTCCTGTAAATATGCATAACGTCAAAGAAGAGAATATCTTCAGACCGAGTGCATGGGGAATGTTCGGAACAAAAGATCCAGAAGCAGCAGATTACCGCGCCTGCCAAAACTTTGGGCCATTATACCATTAAGTTAAAAATCCCCCTAATAATATGTCGGGGGGTTACTATAGAGCATATTTTTTCGCATTGGAATGAAAGTGTAACAATTGTAGTGTTTAAAGGAATCACAAGAAATATGAAACTCTTGAACATACGGATATACACTATTTTCGTATCCGGAATAATAGAACAATAAAAAACAACGGGGGTAAAAATATGGTTAATAGCTTATGGAACGAAACGAAGGCATCACAATTATCACAAGGAGTAAACGAATTAGTGTATCGATCGAATTTAATTGGAACAGACCGTGCAGTATGTAATTGGGGCGGCGGAAACACATCGGTAAAGACAGTGGAAAGGGATTTTCGTGGTCATGATGTAGAGGTCATGTGGGTTAAAGGAAGTGGATCTGATTTAGCGACGATGAAAGGACAAAACTTTACTGGTTTAAGAATGGAAGACATTCGTTTATTAATGGAGCGCGAAGAAATGCTAGATGAAGAAATGGTTGAGTACTTAGCGCATTGTATGATTGACAACAAGCATCCGCGTGCGTCCATCGAAACATTATTACATGCTTTCTTACCTTTTAAACATGTGGATCATACACATCCAGATGCTATTATTAGTCTTTGCTGCGCACATAATGGAAGACAAATTGCCGAGGAGATTTACGGTAATCGATTTGTTTGGGTTCCGTATGTGCGTCCTGGATTTACGTTATCTAAAATGATTGCAGAAGGCGTGAAAAATAATCCAAATGCTGAACTAGTGTTAATGGAAAAACACGGCTTAGTCGTTTGGGGAGATACGGCGAAGGAAAGTTATGAAAAAACGATTGCTGTTATTAATGAGGCAGAACAATATATTCATGAGCGAGTGACTGAAAGTACTGTATTTGGAGGTCAAAAATACGAAGCACTTTCAGTAGAAGAGCGTAGAAGTATTCTTGCAAAAGTAATGCCGATTATTCGCGGGGCAGTTAGCGATGAAAAGAAAATGCTATTATCTTATGATGATGCAGATGAAGTACTTCAATTTGTAAACAGCCACAATGCACGAGAGCTTTCGCAAGTTGGAGCAGCTTGTCCCGATCATTTAGTTCATACAAAGCGCAGTCCCCTTTACATTGATTGGGATCCGCAAACGAAAGACACGGACGGATTAATAGAGAAAATGAAAGCTGGTGTGGAAAGCTTTAAAGAAGAGTATAAAGCTTACTTTGAACGTAACAAATACGAAGGAGACAAAATGTTTGAATCTGCACCTCGTGTTATTTTAATTCCTGGTATCGGTATGGTGAATACCGGTAAAAATGTGGCGATGTCAAAAGTAAGTGGTGCGCTGTATCATAGGGCAATTTCGGTAATGAAAGGTTCTACAACACTTGGACGTTTCGTTTCTTTAAATGAAAATGAATCTTACAATGTAGAGTACTGGCCGTTAGAGTTATATAAATTATCGTTAGCACCGGCTGAAGCGGAATTTTCTCGCAAAGTTGCGTTTATTACAGGTGGTGCTGGCGGAATTGGAAGTGAAACGGGACGCCGCCTCGTTTCAGAAGGTGCACATGTCGTGCTTGCTGACTTGAACTTTGAAGGAGCGGAAAAAGTTGCTGCTGAAATTAACGAGAAGTATGGCGAAGGTCGTGCGCTCGCGGTGAAAATGGATGTAACAAAAGAAGAAGAAGTGAAGGCGGCATTTGAGCAGGCAGCTCTTGCTTACGGAGGCATTGATTGTATCGTAAATAATGCAGGACTTGCGACATCTAGTCCATTCGATGAAACGACACTTCAAGAATGGAATTTAAATATGAACGTACTTGGAACAGGCTACTTTTTAGTGGCACGTGAAGCATTCAAGCAAATGAAACAGCAAGGAATTGGCGGGAATATGGTATTTGTCGGTTCAAAAAACTCTGTATATGCCGGCAAAAACGCTTCGGCATATAGTTCTGTAAAAGCACTTGAAACGCATTTAGCGAGATGTATTGCAGCTGAAGGCGGTGAGTATGGTATTCGTGTAAATTCAGTTCTTCCAGATGCGGTTCTGCAAGGATCAGCCATTTGGGGTTCAAAATGGCGTGAAGAACGTGCCGCAGCATATGGTATCGAGCCTGATCAGTTAGAAGAGCATTACCGCAAACGCACAACATTATTGGTTAATATTTATTCGAAAGACATCGCTGAATCGATTGCATTCTTTGCCTCTTCAAAGGCAGATAAAACAACAGGATGTATGATTACAGTTGATGGTGGTGTAACAGCGGCATTTACTAGATAAGTATTTTGCTTGTGAAAAGGTGTATAAAAAGAGGTGTAATAGGCGAATATTTTTGCCTATTATACTTCCATATAAAAGAATAGCGAATTTCATGGGGAGAATAGAATAAGTCAATGTGTAGAAGGGGACATTTTACATTCGCTTTTCAAAAGGGGATGGAAATTTGAAATTTAAAAACGTATTAACAGGGGGATTGCTTTTTGGTACTTTATTATTCTCTTTAGGAAGTACTGGAGAGTTTAGTAAGGTAGAGGCAACATCACCTATTACAATTGAAACTCCAAAACCAGAGGGGAAGAAACTCTCGCTTTGGTACAATCAGCCGGCAAAAGATTGGGAAAAACAAGCATTGCCAATCGGTAATGGTTATATGGGCGGAATGGTCTTTGGCGGGGTCCAGCAAGAACGTATTCAGTTTAATGAAAAAACGCTTTGGACTGGCGGACCAAGCAGTACGAGTGAGTATACTTACGGAAATCGTGATGGGGCAGCGAGTCACTTAGGTAGCATTAGAGAAAAGTTAGCAAAAGGTGATAAATCAGGGGCAGAAAGGGAATCCTCACAATTTCTCACAGGCCTTCAAAAAGGATTTGGTTCCTATCAAAATTTTGGAGACATATACTTAGATTTTAATATGCCAGATGCGTCTTCATTTTCCAATTATCGTAGGGAATTAAATGTAAATGAGGGGATTGCTACGGTGTCCTATAACTATAAAGGTGTTCAATATAATAGGGAATATTTTGCAAGTTATCCTGATCGCGTTATGGTCATGCGTTTAACTGCTAGTGAATCTAAACAGCTTTCATTAGATGTTCGACCTACTAGCGCACAAGGAGGGCAAGTATCAGCTACAGATAACAAAATCACCATAAAAGGACAAATAGCGAATAATGGAATGAAATATGAATCAGAATTCAAAGTACTGAATGAGGGCGGCACATTAACAGCAGAGAATGGGAAAATTAAAGTAGCAAATGCAGATAGCTTAACAATTATTATGACTGCCGCTACTGACTATGAAAATAAATACCCTACTTATAAAGGGGAAGATCCACATCAAAAAATTGAAAAAATCATGTCTGCTATTTCTAAAAAGAGTTATGAGGTTTTAAAATATACACATATGAAAGACTATTACTCTTTATTTAATCGTGTTTCTTTAAATTTAGGAGGGGAAAAACCATCTGTTCCAACAAATGAATTACTAGCATCTTATAGTAAAGAAAACAGTAAGTATTTAGAAGAACTATTCTTCCAATATGGAAGATATTTGCTCATTTCTTCTTCAAGACCAGGAACACTTCCTGCAAATCTACAAGGGGTATGGAATAATTCGAATACACCACCGTGGGAAAGTGACTATCATTTCAATATTAACCTGCAAATGAATTATTGGCCTGCAGAAGTGACGAATCTGTCTGAAACAGCTGAGCCATTAATGGATTATGTGGATTCATTAAGAGAACCGGGAAGGGTTTCTGCAGAAAAACATTTTGGTGTTACAGGTGGTGGATGGACCGTTAATACGATGAATAATCCATTTGGATTTACTGCACCTGGCTGGGGATTAGGCTGGGGCTGGGCACCTAGTGCGAACGCCTTCATTGGCCAAAACGTTTGGGAACATTATAAATTTACGGATGATAAACAGTACTTACAAGAAAAGATTTATCCGATCATTAAAGAAGCAGCGGAGTTTCATAGTAAGTTTTTAGTGGAAGATCAAAATAAGAAGTTAGTTGTTTCTCCGTGCTGGTCTCCAGAGCTTGGTGGCATTTCTAATGGATGTGCCTTTGACCAACAGTTAGTGTATGAGTTGTTCTCAAATGTAATTGAAGCGAGTGAGGTTTTACAGATTGATAATGTATTTCGGGATGAGTTAAAGGCGAAAAGGGAGCGATTATTCCCGCCAATTCAAATTGGTAGATATGGTCAGGTGCAAGAGTGGAAGGATGATATAGATGATCCTGCTGAAACGCACCGGCATATATCTCAGCTAGTGGCACTATATCCAGGAAGTATGATTAATCACAATACAACGGAATGGCTTCAGGCAGCTAAAGTCACTTTAAACCATCGTGGTGACGAGGGAACAGGCTGGAGCAAAGCAAATAAAATTAACTTATGGGCACGTTTATTAGATGGTGACCATGCTTATAAAATTTTGCAAGGGCAACTTACAGGAAGTACGCTCAGCAACTTATTTGATACGCATCCACCGTTTCAAATTGATGGAAACTTTGGCGCGACATCTGGAATTGCTGAAATGTTAATTCAAAGCCATACGGACTCCATTCAACTATTGCCTGCACTTCCGAAAGCTTGGAAGGACGGTTCTTACAAAGGACTAAGAGCACGCGGTGCATTTACGATTAATGCGGACTGGAAAAACGGTGTTCCTACAGTCATTCAGGTGACTTCTGATCACGGAAACGATGTAAAGTTAAAAAGTCCGATGTTCAATACACCATTTACTTTGACAAGAGTTGGAACGAATACACCGGTGCAATTTACGAAGGATGGCGATACGATTTCATTTAAAACGGAACAAGGTAAAGCTTATAAAATTGAGTCTATGCTCAGTTTCGATTTAGAATCTACGAACAGTGTAACTGCAGGGAATACAGTGAAGGTAAAAACTCATTTATCAAACTTTGGTACATTGAAATCTTCTGCTGGAGAAGTGATTGTAAAGGCTCCTGAAAGCTGGAATGTGAAACCGATTCAAGTAGCTTTTGAAGGCATTGAACCAGGAGGATCTAAAACAATTGAAGCGGATTTACCTGTTCCTATTGATATAGTTGCTAACAATTACGCCATTGAAGCGGAAGTAAACACAGATAGCGGGACGGTTAGTAAATCTAAGCAAATAGAAGTAACGCCAGCAGTAAAGCTCATTTCGGCAAAGGTAGAACCAAATCCAATTAGCGCTGAAGGTGGTTCTACTACATTAAAAGTAAAGGTTCAAAATGAAATAAAGGAAAAAGTGACACCCGGAAAAATTGAATTGCACTTACCAGACGGCTGGAATGCACAGCCATCAACAACGGATTTTCAATTACCGGCAGGAGGAGAGGAAACATATTCGTTTGTTATCACTCCCCCAACTCAGTTTAAAGGAATGAAAGAAATTGGGGTCTCCGTAAAATTGGGGAATGCGGTCGTGACTTCAACGAAAGTGCAAGTCGCTTCTGGCGGTATTTATCTTAGTGATATTCCATGGGTCAAAGCAACTGCTGGATGGGCGACAGTTCAAAAAGATAAGAGTACCGACGGGAACCCAATTTCATTACTCGGAACGACAGGGCCGATTACGTATAAAAAAGGGATCGGAACTCATTCGAAGTCAGAAGTTACCTATGATCTATCAAATGCAGCTTACAAACACTTTAATGCATACGTAGGAATCGATCAGGAACCTGGTGGTAAAGGCGGTTCGGTCGTATTTAAAGTACTGCTTGATGGGGCCGAAGTATTTAATAGCGGTACAATGTACTATAATACGCCAGCAAAATTTGTTGATGTTGACCTTACAGGTAAAAAAGAATTAAAACTAGTCGTTGATGATGCAGGTAACGGTAATGGAAATGATCATGCGGACTGGGGCGATGCTTGGTTGAGTTTTAAATAATGCTGATGTAATCGTTACTCTTTGGATTCATACGGATTATATGTACCCAACTATACCCTCACAAGTTCATTGGGGATTTGATGATCCAATAGGAAAAAAGTGTGGTCTGGGTTTTAATGTATGAAACAATTTGTATAAATAAAGGAAAGAGTCAATCTTCTATTGCATAGGAGATTGGCTTTTTTCGCTATATATAACCTCGCCTACATTGGTTTATACAAACTACTGAAATAAATAGAGAATATTCTGATGAAATGTTAAAGTTGAAATAGAGTACTTTCAGAAAGGTGGTTTAACCTATGATATCTGAATTAAGCAAGAATGATTTTTATAAATGTAGCGGTTTAATAAATGAACAAGGTCAATTAGAAGTCAAAGCTGTAATTACAGGGGTGAATCCTGGTCGTATATTTGTAGATAACATATCTTCTCCTAATTCGGGACTTATTTGGTTAGGTAATAATGATGGCTTCTTTTTTATTGGAGATGCCAAAAACGTAGAATTTAATAACACGATAAATGATTTTATCGATGAAGTGATAGTACCTGAAGCAAAGAAGGTTGGACTCAATTGTTTTGAAGCAATTGGTAATCATTCGAACTGGAACAAAACAATTGAAAGAATATTTCAGCACCGTAACTTAAAGAGTTGGAATCAAAGAATATATACGCTAAAACAAGAGGACTATGAAAATCATCATGAACTTAAAATTGAACAGGGATATACTGTGCTGAAAATGAGTAAAGCTCTCTATGAAAATAATAATAATACATTTAAGAATATTGATTTTTTACAATCAAAAATTTTAGAGTTTTGGTCTTCACCGGATCGTTTTTTCAATGAGGGAATTGGCTATTGCATTGTTTATGATGATTTAATTGTGAGTGTTTGTTTTTCAGGGTTTGTATTTGAAAATATACACTGTATAGATATTGAAACAATAGAGGGGCATCAGGGGAGAAAATTAGCTCAAAAGATAGCTCATAGTTTTGTGAAAGATTGTTTGGATAATGACATTACTCCATATTGGGACTGTATGGAATTGAACAAGCCTTCGGTTACTGTTGTGGAAAATATAGGATTTACAAATGTTTTTAATTATGTAGGGTATTATTTTTTATTTGAGTAAATGAGGGGTATCTTAAAATTTCTCACTTTAATAAATTTTTATTCTGAAGTACAAAAATGAATTTTTTACATAAAGGGAGAATCGGATGAAACACATAATAAGAAATGTAGTAATAAATTATTTTAAAGAAATTCATTCACTAACAGTGGAAGAAGAGTTACATAAAGATAGTTGGAATACGGATCCGCATTATAAAATAATGGTAAATGGAAAGCGGTATTCCGCAAGATTTATAAATAGCGATCGAACAATAAATCCAGCTTTTGGGGCGTTATCAAACGAACAACTAATAGAGCAAGTACGGTATACGTATTATTTACGCGAGCATGGGATTCCTTTTATGCAAATGAACAAGAATAGGGCAGGAGATTCATTTACGATTGTCACTTGGAATGATGAACAATACCGATTTGTATTGTCTAATTGGATCGAAGGAGAACATATTACACATTGTACAGAAGCTATCGCAAAAGCCTTTGGAATGGAAGCAAGAAAGATCCACGATATTTCTAGTCCATTTGAAAGCTCGATTTTTCAAAAGAACTCTCATTTGGATGGGTATGCCCAGTTTATTCATATGTTAGAAAGTAAGGCAAGCACATGTAAAGAATTACGGGAGTATATAGAGCTTGCTAAATATCATATAGAGTGCGCATATGCGAGTGAATTAGAGTTTATCGTACAAACGGATTTGAATCCACTAAATGTTTTGTGGGACTCAAATCAACAGGTAAAAGGAATTGTAGATTTTGAATCTATTAGTTATGTAGACCGCATTGAAGGATTTTCCTTTTTAATTAAGTGGTATTCTCGAACAGAAGGAATACATTCACATGAAGTTAGTCCAAGTATCGCTAGTGCATTTTTAGAAGGGTATAAGGCTCATAATATTTTAACTATAAATGATTATAAAAGACTGTCTTCATTACTATGGCTATCCGGTAGTTTAAATTGGAATTTTGTGAAGAAAACGCTAAGTGTAATAAGTGATGAGAGGGAATTAGAAGAACATTTGGAAGTTTATAGAGTAAGAGGAGAAAGGCTATCTTCATTGTTAATTTGTACATAACATGTATTCTCCTAATTTGCGATTCACATAAGAAACGATATGAGGTGTTCTAAAAATGAAAATACAAATTGTATTGTTTGACGGTTTTGGAGAACTTGTCTCCTTTGCACCTTTTGAGGTACTGAAAAGAGCGATAGAAGAAGGGGCGCTGTTTACAGTTGAATTCGTTTCAAGTGAACGAATTCAAGAGGTTACTACTTCATTTGGAGTTACTGTTCAATCACATGATTTTTTACGAATGGATAATCGCCCAGATTTGTTAATTGTACCTGGTGGAGGCTGGAATCATAAAGCTGAGCACGGGGCACGAAAGGAAGCTGAGCTTGGTACTTTAACTAAAATCATTAGAGAGATGCACAACGAAGGAACGATTGTTGCGGGAGTGTGTACTGGAGGTATGTTACTAGCTGCATCCGGTATATTGAATGATAAAAAGGCGACAATGCATCATTTGGCGCAGGGTGAAATGAGTGAATATGGAGCAGAGCTTCTTCCTTACAGAATTGTAGATCAAGGCGATATTATTACTGCAAGAGGAGTTACTTCAGGAATTGATTTAGCTCTTTGGATAACAGAAAAGTTCGCAAGTTCTAAAATTGCAGCTGCTGTTGAATATAGAATGGAATATGAGAGGCGAGGTGTTGTTTGGAAGTAATTTGACCGTAATCATAGTTTTTTGTTGTAGAACGTTTTAGATATTTTAAAAGAGAAAGAGCCAACTTATACGAGCAGGCTCTTTTTTTATGTTTAATAATTGGGCTGAATATAGCCTAATTTTATTCCTTTCGTGACAGCTTCTAAAATGAGGGAAGTTCAACATAATGGACATAAACGTTGCTTATACATGTAAAGGAAGATGTCATAAAAATGAATAAAGACTGCTAATTTTCGTGCACTTTGATTATGTAGAAATAGGGGAGATGACATGAAAGACAATACGCCTAAGAAAATTTTATTTATTCAATCAGGCATTCCTTTTTATTACCCAATGATCGAAGAAGCAATTTTGAATAGTTTACAAAAGGTAAACAGTAATACAATTATGGTAAACCCAGAACGAGCAATAGAAACCGCATTAAAAATGAAACCGGATTTTATTTTGGTACTCGGTGGTTTAAACGAGGGAATTATTAGTGTCATGCCAGTAATAAAGAATGCAGGTTTTACTACTGGACTTTGGCTGACAGATGATCCGTATTATACGGATGTAACACAACATCTTGTGCTGTACTATGATTACATATTTACGCAAGATTTAAATTGTATCAAATTTTATAGAGGGTTAGGATGTAACAATGTATTTCATCTCCCGTTAGCAGCAAATCAAGATGTGTTTAAACCTTCTCAGAAAGAAGATACATATAAGTATGATCTTAGTTTTATAGGCACAGCATTTGAAAATAGACTTACCTTTGTTGATTCCATTTCAGAATATTTAGCAGAAAAAAACATAAAAATTGTGGGGTTCGGTTGGGAGAAATTAAAAAATTATGAGAGGTTAAAGGATAAAATACAACTCCTGCCACTTGCGAAGTATGAGGATGCGTTACAATTTTACGTATCGACTAAAATCAATATAAATTTACACCGTTCATCAAATGATCAGGAATTGAATTGTAATGCTGCAAATATCCAAGCGTATTCAGTAAACAATAGGACGTTTGAAATTAATGCCGTAGGTTCTTTTCAATTAACTGATATACGCCCAGATGTATCAAAGCATTATATACCAGGTGTTGAAATAGCAACCTTTTACAGTGCACCAGATTTTATACAAAAAGCAGAGTATTATTTGGAACATGTACAAGAAAGAAAACAAATAGCAAAAAATGGACTGGATAGAACTTTGAGAAATCACACATATGATAAACGTATATTACAATTATTAAACTATATTAATTTCATAGGCGTGAAGATGTAGTTTAACCATTAATTTAAATGATAAGCGTTTAGTGCTTTCAACTAGAGTTCTAGTATTTATAAACATTATTTACGAAAAAGGGATTTGGATAAATTTGTAGAATTCGTTTATTATAAAATAACAATTTTGCATTCAAACTAATTTACATCTAATAATTAGAGGAGATTAAAAATGAATCACTTTTTTGTAGAATTTGGCGAATATGAAGCAAGTGTTTGTGAATGGGGAGATAAAAGTAATCCTCAAATCATTTGTTTTCATGGTTTAGGAAGTACAAAATTAAGTTTTATCCCACTTTAATGGGCAGTAAGACCCCCACCTCAAAATGCAGCGAAAGCAAAGAAGTTAGGTGGGGGATCAACTGCCCATAAAAGTCCGATTGGTTCAACTAATAATCAGTGGGGGATGAAGAAAACCCCCACTGATTAAAGTTTCACTTTATTGAAATAGCGGAACTTTTAAAGGATAAATATCATATTGTATCGTTTGATCTACCTGGACATGGGAAAACACCAAGTTTCGGGAAAGATGAAGATTACGGTGCATCTCATTTAACAAAGTGGGTAGTAGCATTACTTGAGCGGCTAGGAAAAGAAACATTTCATATAGTAGCACATTCATGGGGAGCAAGCGTTGCGCTTCACTATGCAGCAGAATGTCCGGAAAAAGTGAATAAAATGGTTTTGTTAGATGGTGGTTATCATCATGGTAAAATGAATGCAGATTATTTTGCGCAGCTATATAAAGATGCGAAAGAAGGAGAGTGTCCACCACGATCCTTAGAAGAAGAAATCACCCATTACGAAAAAGATTTTGATGAATACATTTTTGACAGTAAAGAAGCATTCATCCAATCAGAAAAAATGGTTTACAGCAGGTGGTCACCATTAATAGAACGTGCGGTTTATGACTTAATGCGAGAAGAAGATAGTAAAGTGAAATGGCATGCTACTGGCGATACCGCTAGAAGTGTAATTAAGTTTCAATATACGGTATATAAAACGTTGAAATCGCATGAAATTAAAAGCGATATTTTATTATTATATTGTGATCTTCCACATGATTATTTAGAAATAAGAGAATTACAGATTGAGGAATTTAAAAAGCATATTGATATTACGACTAAGCTTTATATAGGTACAGGGCACCTAATGCATTGGGATAGACCAGAAGAGATTGCTAAGGATGTTTTACATTGGTTCATATAAAGAAGGTCCGTTGTTCGCATTTGAGCAACGGATTTTCTTTTGAAAAACTTAATGTAGTTGTCATAATCAGTTCCTTGTAAATAGAGATAATAAAGCTAGCTATAAGTCCAAACGGTTGTAAGCCTAATACCCAAAATTTCATGTATCTCAACTGTACCCCATATTAGAAAAAACGATATTTTGATGCAAAGTTATCGTGCGAGCAAGAACGATTTTTGGCTTTTTATTATCGGCAGGATTATTAATTAGTTATCTGTTTTAAATAAAAAATATTATTACGTGACTAAACCCCAATTTCTCAATTTTAATATAGAGAAATTGGGGTTTTATTTTTATAGCGTGTATTTTCTCTTTTAATCAAAAGCAAACTTTAAAAACAAATAAAAATATCAAGCATGTGAGCATCAAGAACGAAAGTGCATGGAATATACATTGTTAGCTTGATGGGTATGTGGCGCTACCCCTATGCCAATCAAGCTAACATTTTGAAATGCCCCAAAAACGAAAATTTCATCTTTTCATAGGTGTCCATGAGAGTTGAACTCATTTTTTCGTTTTGGGGTAATTTTGAATTCTTGAATTGATGGCAATATGGTGAGAACCTTTAATCGTAATCAACATTATGATAATCGTTATTTAAGCTGGGCACTCTTCCATGGGGACGATATTCTATGTGAAAGGTATTATGTTATTACTTGTACTGAGGCTCTTCATGTTCAATTTGTTGAAGACGAGGATTTAAAGATTCAATAATTTCTTGAGTTTGTTGTGCTGCACCTGTATATAATTGTTTTGCTTGCTTGTTATCAGTATCAAGAACAAATCCTTCTAGGCATGCTTGAGCACTCTTTAATCCAGCGATAGTTTGTTTAAGTTTAGTACTTACTGTCATGTAGTATTCCTCCTTGTAAATGTACTTCAAAATATAGAGTGCCTATTTTGTTATCATCGTACGACTTCCAATTTTAGGGTTATGCGAATGAGAAATTTTATAGTTAATAATTCAAAGAAGGGTTTTTTAGCTAATAGATGCATGGAATAGTTTTGTCCCAATAACAAAAACTAACAGAAATAAAACGATAATATATAAAGGAGATTAAATATGCTGAAAAAGATAGGAAGAATTTTCCGAGTATTCCTCTTTTTATTTATCGGTGGATGTTTAGTTCTGTTTGTTTGGGGTGAAATTGACAGAACGATAGCCGAAAAAAATGGGGTATTTAGCCAGAATTCTAGTCAATACCCTATGCGTCAAAGTGATATTACTTTGTATACAGATGGGAAACAGTTAAACAATCAACTATTCTCAGATATAGAGAAAGCAAAGCATTACGTGCATGTTAACTTTTTTTCTATTGCTGATGATAAAGTAAGCCATCAGTTTCTAGAGTTATTGCGGAAAAAAAGTCAAGAAGGTGTAGAAGTATACTATGCTTTGGACAGGTTAGGTGGAATTTTACTAAAGAAAAAGGAAAGAGAATTATTAGTTAAAAAAGGAGTTCATTTTACATATTACAATAAACCTGCTTTCCCTTATCTTTTTTCTTCTTTGGATCATCGGAATCATCGTCGTATTTCAGTTATTGATGGAAAGGTTGGTTACATTGGTGGATTCAACATCGGAAAGAAGTATTTGGGGGAAAAAGAAAAACTTGGTTATTGGAGAGATTATCATCTTCAAATACGAGGAGAAGGAGTTCAAGATTTAGAACAACAATTTGTATTAGACTGGAAGAGAAACTCAGAGAAACCGATTCCGATACACAATGCGGTAAAGGAAAAGGGAGCAACCTCGCAACGATTTACTGCATATTATAGTGGAGAAAAACTTGGGCAAGATTATAAAATGCTGTTTCAACAAGCAAAAGAATCCATTATTATATTAACACCTTATTTTATACCAAAAGACAGAACTATTTGGAACGCATTAGTAGATGCAAGAAAGAGGGGAGTCCGTGTCAAAATTCTATTCTCACCTCATTCGGATGCACTATTAGTTAAAGAAGCAGCATATCCATATATCCGAAAAGCATTAAAACAGGGGATGGAAGTATATGGTTACAAAAATGGGGTGTTACACGGTAAAGTATTTTTGATTGATGAAAAAGTATTGATGGTTGGGACCGTGAATTTTGATTCACGCTCGTTTCATTTAAATGAAGAAATGAACTGTTATATTCATGACCCTATCTATATTTCGAGAATAAAACCATTGATTAATGCAGACTTACAAAATTCAAAGCAAGTAACATCCTCTGACGTCAATCAATTATCTATAAAAGAAAAAATAAAAGAAAAGGTTGCAAAAATATTTGAGTATTATTTGTAAAGACAATGTATTTTTATACTTGGGTAACAGGGGCTATATGCTTAGTGATTTTACATATTTTCCATGGAATCAGCTGGGCAGTTGCTACAAGTTCGATAGAAAAGGCTGTGATTGATGTATTCCACGATCTCTTCGTGGAGAAGCAATGGCATGGCTTTTTAGATCTTTGGGTAATCTTAGGTTGATGGCGGTACCCCATCAACCTAAGAAAACAGGTCACCCCCAAAATGATAAATAGGCTTTTTTCACAATAAAACCTAAAAATTTCGTTTTGGGGGTGTTATAAAACTTTATCTTGATGGAAATGGGGCGGTACCCTGGTTTTAAGTTAAAAAAATCCCTGGAAATAAACCTTTTATAAATATGATTATTTTATTTCGAGGGGCTCCTTATAAATCTTAGCTATATATTTTACGAAATCAATGACGGGATAGTGTATGAGTGAACGGTGCTGTGTAAAACGGATCCCTTCTTTTTCCATTTTCGAAATGAGTTGTTCAATTTCCAACTCTTTTTGTTGTATCCTATTATAATTTTGATATACAATGTTTTTCCATTGATAGGAAGAACCGTGAAAAAAATTCTCTCCTTTTACCCTGTGACTAAATATAATTTCTATTTTTTCTCTACGTTGTTTTTCCTTCATATGCGCTTCCGTTGACTGCATGTTTATCGCCTCGTCCCTTTTTGTTGTATACTGTTTCAAACTCATCATAGCCAATGTGCATTAAGCTTGTTGGGAATTGTCGTTTAAGGCTATCTCATCAACTGTATTTTTTTCAAGCGCTTAATCTAATATATTGGATTATAATCTTACGTCTAAATAAGTTGATAGTGTATATAAAACACTATCAATCTTTATTATAAAACGATTCTTTATAGGCATGCACCTTTTTACACTCACCAAAATGTACAACATGACGAGTATCTTTATCCATGAATGTTATTCTGTATTTACTGAGGTTAGTTTTTTATTTTGACTAACTAACATATTGTTTGCCTCAATATCTATTTTATAAAAAAGAAAATAGATGTAACGGTCCCTCTTTTGATAAAAAAATCCTATGAAAATATAGCACTCTTAAAGAGTTTTGTTACAAGTTTGTTATGTTTGATTTAAAAAAAGGAAAGTAATATTTATTTGTAGAAAATTTTAAAAGATAAAAATAAGCTGAATATCCATGGTAAGAAAAGGGGGCACTTATATGCTAACAAATGATTTAGATTTCCGATTAGAACCACGTTTAAAAGAACTGTATGAACAACATAAAATAAGAGCGCAAAAGATAGACTGGGGTTATCATGAGTTTTTACCATGGGATAAGGGAATGGACTTTAAAAGAGTTCCTTGGGATGAAAGTCAAGTTACTCTCCCTTCTGGTGTAATTACGGCCATTGAAACAGCTTTATTAACAGAAGTGAATTTACCATGGTTTACAACGTATTTATCTGCGACTTTTAAAGGTTCCCTTTCTGTTATTACAGACTTTATTCATACTTGGACCTCAGAAGAGGATCAACATTCGAATTTATTAGAGACATATTTACTACTCACTCGAAGTGTAAACCCTAAACGTATACATGAATTAAGAAAATCAGTCGTTGAGTGTGGATTTGAGCCTGATTTTCATACACCAATCGAAGCCATGACGTATACGACGCTACAAGAACTTGCAACAATGGTGTTTTACAATAATGTAGCTAAAGTGGCAAGTAAGCATGATCCAGATCTTGCTACATTATTACGCCGTCTTGCAAAAGATGAAACACTTCATTATGCGTTTTATCGAGATGTTATTCGAACACATTTAGAATTGGAACCAAATTATTGCTACCATATTGCCAATGTGATTAGGAATTTTAAAATGCCAGGTGCCGTCATGCCTGATTTTGAAAATAGAATGGCTGTGATTGCAAAAGAAGCAAACTATGGGCCACTACAATATTTTGATCAAGTACTTGATGTAGTGGTTGAGTATTGGGGGTTAAAAGACTTACGACCAATTGCCCCTCTAGCAGAAAAAGCAAGAATTGAGATTTTGGAGTATCATATAAGATTGAAAAAAATACGGGATCGATTTGGTCGTTTTCAAGGAAAAACTGATCTACGTTAATGAGTAGAGATTTCAGAATATACGCGTGGGAATTCCCTTTTCTTTTATTTGAAATCTAGAACGCTCTCTATTATTTTGCGGCTGTTTTCCTTAATTTAACTTCCGAATAAAAAGTGATTGACACCAAAAATAAACTCATGATATTATTAAATATTTGATAAAAAATAACGTATGTGTTAAGCTTGAGAAGGTTACCACATATGGAGGTGGGTTATATGTTTCAAATTGGCGATAACATTGTTTATCCAATGCACGGAGCAGGTATAATTGAAGCCATAGAAGAAAAAGAGTTCTCAGGGAAAAAGCAACTTTATTATGTCATAAAAATGTCCCTTAGTAATATGCAAATCATGATTCCTAAGGGCAAAATATTGAGTTCGAATATACGCCCAGTTATTGATATACTTACATTAACGCGCATTATACACATTTTTCAGCATGGAGAATCAGGCGAATTAATGCCTTGGAAACAAAGGTATAAAGTAAACACAGATAAAATAAAAACGGGTGAAATACAAGAAGGTGCTGAAGTTATACGTGATTTAATCCGTATAAAGAAGGAAAAAGCACTGAATACAAGCGAAAAAAAATTGTTGGATGATGCATATAAATTTTTGGTCAGTGAGCTAGAATTAATTAAAGGAATCACTGAAAAACAAATGAAAAGTTTCTGTTGAGATTTATTATAAATACTGTATGACATCCCTCGGGAATATCCTGAATTTTCTGGGTATATGATGATTATTAAAAGGAAAGTATTTCAAAGATATTCAATTTCTTCAACTCACTTTTAGAGTAGATACCTCTTTTGTTATTACTTCAATCTAATCCATTTTTATTTTTAAATTTCTTTTACGAACGTTTGAAGTTTCATCAAATAACTCGATTAAATAGTCACTTGATTTTTACAATCCTGATTCACACTGGCACGGACAAGGAGCCGTAAGGATGAAAGAGAGGTAGGGCTTTCATTGTTTTAGGTAATATACTATCTAAGTCATTATTTCTAGAAGAAAAAACAATCAATCTCACCACTATCTTTAAGAGTGCCTTATATCTACTGAGACGGTGAATAGTAATTGTTTATCTTCTTTACGTAAAATTGATAAACGAACTGGTAACACCATATGGTCAACTACAAAAAATTGGTTTCCAGACCAGGAAACCAATTTTAATTTTATTTACATACCAATAGTAAATTAAGCAGTAAGAAGGAGTAAACACATGAAAAAAATGTTAACAAAAGAATTAAGTAATGAATTAAAGAAGCGAGAAGGGATCATCTCTATTACAGTTGAGTCTTATGAAAAAATCGAAGTTGGTGGAATTCGTGTAGATGGACCAGCTATTATTCTAATTAATCAAGAATAGGTAAAAATAGTTGCATACAAGGAGAAAAGGATCGGCCTTTAAGAGAAGGGGGATCCTTTTTGCTTGTTGCAGCTAATATGGGATATACATAACTTTTATCTGATGTGTTGGGATTAAAAGGAAGGAGAGGATCGGGATTATCATGGTGGAGAGCTTAATATTGGTAGGATTTCTTTTTACGTTATATAAATTAGTTGATAAAAAACAAACTAATTATTTAAAACGATAGATTGTTTCCTTTTTAAGGGCTAGATTTATTTGAGAGTGAAATGGATTATTTAAAGGAGGAATTTAGATGGATGCAAGGAAAGAACGCATAAAATACGAGAAGATGTCAAAGAATTATGATCGTATTTATTTAGTTTCGTTTATCCTATTAATTGTACTTGTTTGTAGTAGTGTGATTATCATAGGAGCTACAGGGGGAAAATATGGAGTGTTTTTATTGTTAGCAATTTTACTTAACGCACGTATTACGAAAGAATCTCAAAAAAAGTATGAGTACTATTCTAATAAAGGGCGCATTTAAAATGATACATATCCTGAAATGAACAACCTAGATGTACATTCAAAATATCCCTATATCATCACCTATTAACTAGTAAAAGTAACTTTATATAAATAATTTTTTAGCAATGTAGAAATAGAAACTGTATCTTATTAAAATGTTATTTCCGTTCATATAATGAATTATCCTTCTAGCATATTTATAAGATTTACATCATATATTAGGAGAAAGAATGCGAGTTAGAAAGGAGTCTTATAGAATGAGTTATTTGGAGGGAAATGACTTTAGTAAACAAAATATGGTAAGTGTGCCTAATCCCTATGTATATCAGACATTACAATCAGTAATTGGTAAACATGTGGTTATTGAAACTGTAAGAGGAAATATAAGAGGTAAATTAAAGGATGTGAAACCCGATCATTTGCTCATTGAAGATACGGTGCCATATATTGTACGCATTCAACAAATTGTATGGATTATGCCAAAACAATAATCAAATTACATGTAATTTGATTTATAACTGATTAGCGTCATAGAACATCAAATAAAAACACAGGGTTTTATCTCTGTGTTTCTTCAAATTTTCGTTTTTGGATATATGCTTGAGCATGGATAATTTCTTTCTGAAGTTCTTTTAATTCTTTCGTAGATCCAGATTCAATCCTCATGTACGTAGTAACTAGACTAATCATCATATCCATTTTCTCTACTATATTTTGAATGACCTGTTCAGATTGCTCTTTTTTAGGGTGTTGTATTGCTATTAAAGCATTTTCTATATAATTGTTCTTTCGTTGCTGGATATCATAAATAAACTGTTTTGTGTTTGAGTTCATTTGTTATTCCTCCGTTTTGGATATACTTCTATTCTATCATATTTGAATGGAAAATATTAGATTACCTAAATTCACACCTGTCTCGTACATCTCCTCAAATATACAACCTAATCTCTTAACGTACAGGGAACTAATCGAAATGTGTCAATTTTGTGTCTAAACGTATAATTTTTTGACATAGTGCCCCCTTGATGCAAGATGTAGCTGCAGCACCGTTCTATCAAATGGACCGTTTTTACTTGTAACTATTCATCCATAGCTTACTTAAATGACGTGTATTATAAGAAAAAGGGTTGCTGCGGTAACCCTTTTTCTTATGGCATTGATTTCAACAATATAAAAATTCGGTTTCTTAGCGTACAAAACTCATGTTTTGTTCTTGCGATCCCGAGGTGAAATGGGAGGGAATGTTTTTGGGCAGAATATTTTTAAAGTTATTTTTTAAATCAATCCTATTTGTTTTCTTATGCGGTATTGTTGTTTTTTCTATATTTCAGATTATTTTTGTCTGGAGTGTTTCGACAGGATTAGGGAGAGATGATATAGTCGGATTTTCTGATAATAAGTATGTAATTGGTCGTCCGCCTGTTAGCTATAATTTATATAAAAAAGATAGTGGGGAAACTATATTAGATAATGTTATTGGTTATAAAAAAGGAAAAACTAAAAGCTATATTCGGAATGAAATTGAATTTGTAGTGATAAATGAGACAAAGGGTAGTTATGAATTGTATAAAATAGAAAAGGCTTCAGAAAAGGATATAGAACGGCTGAAAGAAATGAAGAAATTAGAATAAAAGAGACTATCTGAAAGGTAAAAATGTACACTTGTTATTGTTAGATATAAAAAATGGCTTAGACTGATAACGGAGTTTTATTTTATGAAAAGAGTCATTATTAAAATAAAGTATTAGGGGGGCAGTCCCATCGCCATCAAGCTAATATTTTGAAGCACCACCAAAACAAAAATTTTATCTCTCGACAGTTATATATGAGAATTAAGCTCATTTTTTCGTTTTGGGGTGAATCTGTTTTCTTAAGTTGATGGGCATGCGGCTGTACCCCATATTAGAAAAAACGATATTTTGATGCAAAGTTATCGTGCAAGCAAGAGCATTACATTTCTATAGCCAATTCTTTTTTTGATATAATAGATGTGACGCAGGAAATAGATAGAAAGAGACTGCTAGTAATTTATACTTAAAATGTAGGGAGATTGAACAGAGTTATGGGGAATGAAAAAGAAATTAGTTCCGCTAAATTAATATGGAAGATGACGCGCCCGCATACATTGACGGCGACGTTTTCTCCTGTAATTTTAGGAACAGTAGCATCGCTTTATGTTGCCGAAATTCATTGGCTTTTATTTATTGCGATGATGGTTGCATGTTTAGCATTGCAAATAGCAACGAACTTATTTAACGAGTATTATGATTTCAAACGTGGATTAGATACCGCTGATTCTGTTGGCATCGGTGGTGGAATTGTCCGTCATGGATTGAAACCAAAAAATGTTTTAACAGTTGCGCTTTTATTGTATGTGGTAGCAGCATTTATTGGCATTTATATTTGTATGAATAGCAGCTGGTGGTTAGTCGTTATTGGTTTAATTGGAATGGCGGTTGGCTATTTATATACAGGTGGTCCATTACCAATTGCGTACACTCCGTTTGGAGAATTAGTTTCTGGATTGTTAATGGGGACATGTTTTGTACTCATCGCTTTCTTTATTCAAACGAATACGATAACGATTGAAAGTGTATTGATTTCTATTCCAATTGGAATTTTAGTCGGTGCAATCAACATGTCGAATAACATCCGAGATATCGAAGAAGATATTAAAGGTGGAAGAAAGACATTAGTAATCCTACTTGGGAGAGAAAAAGCAATAGTAACACTAGCTGTAGCCTTTTTCATTGCTTATTTATGGATCGCTGTGATTGTATTGATGGGTTATATAAGCCCTTGGGCATTAGTTATGTTCCTAGGTTTGAGAAAGCCAATTTCTGCCATTCAAAGCTTCCAAAAAGGAGCAAAGGATCCCGGATATATGCGCATCGCAATGAAATCAACAGCGATGACAAATACGATTTTTGGCTTCTTATTATCAGCGGGGTTATTAATCAGTTACTTGTTTTAAATAAAAAATATTGTTAAATAACTTAACCCCAATTTCTCAATTTTAATATGGAGAGATTGGGGTTTTATTTTGAGTTTTTTAACGTTATAAACTATTCTCATTTGAAATGCAAATACCAATAAATTGCAACTTCATCATTTTCAATATCCAAACCTTTATAAACAAGAAAATCAAACCCACCAATTACAAATCCACATTTTTCATAAAATTTACATGCTGCGACATTATTATTTTGCGTTTCAAGCATAATACCTGGCATATTACCTTCTTTTGCCCATTGCTTTGCTTGGGCAACTAATCTTTTACCAACTCCGAGTGTACGATATTTTTTATCCACCGTTATATCTTCTATGTAAGCATAGTGATTCCAATTCTTTTTCAATACTATGAATCCAATGATTTGGTTATGTAACAGTGCGATGTAAATTACTTGATTAGGCTTATTAATATATTCATTGTACGCCAGTTCTTCATTATCATTTTGTAAATAACTTTTTTCATAACTCGGAACGTCTTCTACTGTATATTCTATGCGTCTATTTACTTTTGAAAGAGAAAGAATTAACCGAGCATTCACTATAAAACTGTCATCAATTTCCGGGAGATTGTCTAAATCATTTGTTTCTAACTCTCTAATTAAAAGGTTCATCGTGATACCTCCAAATAATAGTATTTCTTCTGGTTTTTTATGTGATTCAAATTCATTCCAATTACAAAATTATAATAGCATTTCAATAGTAAGGCTATCTCTGCATTTTATCTTTATACCGTCATGCTATTATCTTGATATAACTATGTCGTATGTAGTAGTGACGGAAATAGTGAAAGATTTCTAATTGGTTAACATATAAAATGAACTATTTCTTCCTAACAATAAAATAAATCGTGGAGAAGATAAAAGATGCAAAGAACAATATTAATTGTAGAAGATGAAGATATTTTACGTGAAATTATGAAGGATTACTTATTAAACGAAGGATATAACGTCTTAGAGGCGATTGATGGGAAAGAAGCGTTATCTATATTTGAAGAGCATGAGGTGCATTTAATTATTTTAGATATTATGTTACCAGAATTAGATGGCTGGACAGTCTGTCGGCGAATTCGGAAGAAATCTAATGTAACTATTATTATGCTAACGGCTCGGGTGGATGAGGATGATCGTACTGTTAATAGTCATATTCGTAATTTGCGTCATAAATTAGGACAAAAAGCAGCGTGTATTGTAACTGTTGTACGAGCTGGTTATAAATTTGAGGGACAAGTATGAAAAAAGGAATTGTATTAAAGTTATTTATATTAACAACAACATTATGCACACTTATTTTAGTAACTATTTTTATTGGACAAACTATATTTTTTAAGCAATACTATGCAAATCGAAAAGTGAATGATATTAAAACAAATATTCAATCCTTTGAAAAAGCATATGTAAAAGCTGGAGATGATGCGACAGCAATTCAAGAATTGGAACAAAATTTCTATCAAGAGAATGCGACATGGATTACAACGTTAGATCGTGCAGGTAATATAAAATATGCAAATGATTTTTCTATAGAAATTCAATTAGACCTTAACGAAAATAAGAGTTTTTCTGAACGTTCCATTCACATACCGTTGTATAGTTTTATCAATTTAGAAGATATACAAAGGATGAAATATAGTTTAGAAACAGGGAGTCATATTATTATCGATGGAGTACAGAAGGGGGATATAGTAGTCCCTGCGATGTTAACAATAAAAGAGAAGAATGTTGGGCTAGAGAACAAGCAACTGTCAGAAAGATTGTATGGGCCAAAAGCTGTATCTTCAAAAGAAATTTCACAATTATATTTAGCAGGAATCATTCAAAACGTGCAATTACCGGAGGGGACTGTAGGAACGAATTTTATATATGGAAATCGTGTGCTTATAGATAGAATAAAACAATTTCAGGTTGATTTATTATTGGATCAAAAATTTAATGATGTTACTTCTATAGAAATAAGGGATTACGAAGAAAATGATATTAAATATAAACTATTAATCAAGCCGACAAAAGACGCAGAGGGTAAGATAAACTATATATTTGCTATGACATCATTGCAACCAGTGGATGAAGCGGTACAAATGATAAAGGATTATTATGTATATTTAATTATCTTTGTATTGATTTTAATTGTTTTGATATCGTTCTATTACTCAAAAAAAATCGCCAAGCCATTATTACAAATAAATGATACTACAAAAAAAATCGCGGGTTTAGATTTCTCTGAGACGATACCTATTACGACAAAGGATGAAATAGGTGATTTATCACAAAATATTAATACACTTTCTAAAGCTTTGCATTCGTATATTCATCAATTGCAGCAAGATATAGAAAAAGAAAAGCAATTAGAAAATACACGTAAAGAATTTATCGCTGGTGTTTCACATGAGTTAAAAACGCCTTTAAGTATTATGAAGAGCTGTATTTCAATTTTGGAGGATGGGGTTGCTAGTAATAAAAAGGAGTATTACTTTAAAGCAATGTCAAAAGAAGTAGATAAAATGGATATGCTCATTATTGATATGCTCGAGTTAGCGAAATTCGAATCTGGTACATATAAAATGGAAAGGGATGTTTTCCATATTGATGAGATGATCGATTACATATGTGAGCAATTAACCTCGGATATAACAGCTAAGCAATTACATGTTCATAAACAAATTTCTAAAATTGAAGTTGTTGCAAACCAGCATCGCATAGAACAAGTTATAACGAACTTTATTACGAATGCGATTCGTTACACACCAGAACAGGAGAATATTATTATTTCTACAATAGAAGAGAATGAACGTGTAAAAGTATGTGTAGAAAATAAAGGGGCTCATATTGCACCCGAACATTTAGAGAAAATATGGGATCGTTTTTATAGAGGGGATACGTCTCGTCAACGCTCCAAAGGTGGAACAGGATTGGGCCTTGCTATTTCAAAAAATATATTAGAGCTGCATGGCGCGGAATATGGTGTTTTGAATACAGAAGATGGAGTATTATTTTTCTTTTATCATTTTTAAACGAAATCGACATTATCTGCATTTTATCTTTATCCATCTCTATTAATCTATTTATTGTAAACACCGGTTGAAACTGAAAGATTCAACTTTATAAATAATGAATATGAAAATTAATAGGGAAAGGATCGAAAAATAATGAAAGAATCACAAAGTAAGAAAAAAACAAGTCGATTAACTAAGGTAATAATATCTCTAGGAGTTGTTTTAGCAACGACCTTTTTCACATTCTTTTTAATAGGGGAATGGAACTCTATCCCAGCGAAGGGAGTAGCTAATGAAAGTAGTAAACAAGTTAATACGCAACAACAAGAAAAGAAAAAGGAAACACCACCGGCAAAACAGAAAAGACCTGATGGAAAGCCAGTAGGAAAAGTTGTGTATTTAACATTTGATGATGGTCCTAGCGAATTAACTGGGAAATTTTTGGATGTACTAAAAGAGCAAAATGTTGCTTCAACATTTTTTATGCAAGGTAGTAATTTACAAAATACAGGTTTTCAGGAAAACGTAAAACGAGCAGTAAAAGAAGGACATTATATTGGTGCACATAGTATGACACATAATAGTGATAAGCTATACAAAAAGGGACAATTTGTACCGGAGATGAAAGAAACGTTAGCTCTTATCCATAATATTACGGGTACAACTCCTAAACTAGTCCGTCCGCCATATGGATCTGCACCAGGATTAAAGGGTGAGGAAATTCGTAATCAAATTGTAGAAGCAGCAATAAAAGTTTGGGATTGGACAATAGACTCAAATGATTGGAAATTAAAAGATAATCCAACTCAGATTATCGAAAATGTAAAGAAACAGACAACAGAAGAAGTAGAAGTTGTTTTAATGCATGAAAAGGCGCAAACATTACAAGCTCTTCCTGAAATTATTAAATTTTATAAAGAGCAAGGGTATGAATTTGGGGTATATAATGATGAGGATCATTTTCGTCTAAACTTCCAGAAAGATCAACGTCTATAGTATAAACATAGTTATTTTAAAAAGGTGTTTTTATTACTAAATCAATAATTAAGCAAAAAGTCGATTTCCTATACGATAAAGAAATCGGCTTTTTCTTTATAAACTTTTACTTCGTGTATGAATCCCGCGTTTTAGGATGAATAGATTGAACTTATTTTAAAACGGCATTTGAGGGCTTGTATTATTTTTTCTAAACTTATTAGTTAAGATTATTCGACAATCCTATTAATAATAATTAAAGTATAAAATATACACATCTTAGGGAGGGCATATATGTGAAGAAGTGGTTGAAAATTGTTCTGTACTCTTTATTAGGTATTTTAATTATGGGAAGTATTACGTTTTTTGTTTGGTCTCAGTTTACTTATAAACCAACGAAAGAGGCTTTGTCGTTAGTGGATGATAAAAAAGATGAAGATAATATCGTTTTTGGAGAGAAAGATGCTAAAATAGGGGTTATTTTTTATCAAGGAGCTAAAGTAGAAGCTGAGGCTTATAGTTACTTAGGAGAAGCTCTCGCAAAAGATGGGCACTTTGTAGTAATGCCTAAGTTACCATTAAATTTAGCGATATTTGGAATCAATGTTGTAGACAGTGTAATGGAACAGTATCCTGAAGTTCAAAAATGGTATGTTGCGGGGCATTCAATGGGGGGAGCTATGATTTCTAAGTATGCCTTTCAACATGAAGACAAGGTAGACGGGATCATTTTCTTAGGTTCGTATCCTGCAGATGACTTCTCTACGAAATTGATTCCGATGTTATCAATTTATGGGGAAGTAGATGCTTTAGCAACTGTAGACAAAATAGAGAACAATAAAAAGTTCATGTCAAAGAATACAACTATGCACATGATAAAAGGCGGAAACCATGCTCATTTTGGCATGTATGGTGAGCAAGAAGGTGATAATGCAAGCTTAATTACGTCAAAAGCACAGCAAGATGAAACAGTGAAAGTAATTGAAGAATGGTTATTAAAACAGTGATAACGAATGTAATAAATTGACCGAAATAATATAAAAAGGACTCTTATAGATTAAGAGTCCTTTTTAAGTTTTATGCTTATCTAGAGTTTGAATGTATTAAGATTGAAAATATAGATGATAATACAAAAGTTTATTAAAATTGTAAAGTTTTCTTATTTATCCAGCGAAATGGAGATTATATATTTTGAAATTGGAAAGGCTTTTATCCATCATTATTCTCCTGCTGAACCGTCGTATGGTGCAGACTAAGGGATTGATGGACCGTTTTGAGGTATCTATGGGATATTGACGCAATCAATGCAGCTGCCATTCCAATTGTCATCTATCAAGGAATAAATGGTGGCATTGGTTTGCCAGAAGGTTATCGTCTGGATCGAAATGTCCTAACAAATGATGAGCTGGCTGCTATCGTTACCGCTCTCCGTATAATGTAAGTAAATAGTTTTTTTGCGATACTTTAATAGTGAAGTATCGTTTTTCCTTGTATAACTAAAGCCCAGCTATGGATTCTAATGTAATGTTGAAAAATGATCCCAAGTAATGATTTGTCTGTTGCGTAACTATGATGAATTTAAATCTAAAAAGTATGCTAATAAAATAGCAAAAATTTTTTAAATAAAGTAAAAAACAATAGAGCTTAGATTTGCAATGATAAATGTTTTTCATTAGATAATTACTTTACCAATAATCGAGATGTTTGCGGATACATTTATTTTTGGGATACATAATTATATTTAGAGAATACCCAGTTACATTATTTGAATTTTTAATAAGAAGGGATGAGAAGGAATGAACTCACAGAGACAAGGCTATGGAGGCTGGTGGCAAGGCGGACACGGTGGTTGGCCGGGTGGACACGGTGGTTGGCAAGGTGGACACGGTGGTTGGCAAGGCGGACACGGTGGTTGGCCGGGCGGACACGGTGGTTGGCAAGGCGGACACAGTGGTTGGCAAGGTGGACACGGTGGTTGGCAAGGTGGACACGGTGGTTGGCAAGGCGGACACGGTGGTTGGCAAGGTGGACACGGTGGTTGGCAAGGTGGACATGGTGGTTGGCCGGGTGGACACGGTGGTTGGCAAAGTGGACATGGATATTAAAAAGATACTATAAAATCATTTTTTTATGCAAAGTTTGTATATTTTCATTTGTATAGTAAGTATATAGTGAAAACAGCAAAAAAATCCTGTGAAGTAAGGATTCTATCCGTAAAATTAAAGCAGTGGAAATGTCAAAAGAACAAAAGACACCGCTTTTTATTATTCAAGGAGAAAGAGACTATCAAGTTCAATCGAAAATCGAAATCTCTCTTTGGAAAGAACAATTAAAAGAACGAGATAACATTGATTATCGACTATATCCAAAGTTAAATCCCTTATTTACAGAAGGTTATGGAGAAATAAGTAAACCGGATGAATATTATAATTCTGCTAATATCCCTGAGTATGTTATAAAGGATATTGCTGCTAGGGTGTAAGGGAGAACGAAATAAAATTAGCAACCATATGTTTTAATAACGACTTTCTTTCTGTAATCAAAATAGAAACATTTTTATTAGATTATATATTTTTAAAAAGCACTCTTTGAAAAGGAGTGTTTTTTTTCTTTTGATTTAATTAACGAAAAAAGTATCTTGTACTCCTTTTGTAACTTTTCTAAATAGAATTTTTCTATAAAATAAGGGGCTTTCCTTTCAAACAAATCGTTATTTGTAACACTTTTATCAAAGCAAAGTTCTCGTGACATCGCTTTGATATTCAAAAACACTAATAACCTATTGTATAAAATTTTTCGAAATTTTAGGTTTAACATCTTTAAAATAGGTGTATTACATATTACATAACAACTAAATAAAAAAATCTAAAGGAGGAAAGATACTATGCATAAGAATGAAAGAAAACCGGTGGTTCATGAATATCAAAATGAACAGGAAGTAGTTATGAAAGTAAAAGAGCTAGAATTGCAAGGGGTTCGCCAAGATGACATTTATCCCGCATTAACTGCCCGTAAAAGCCCGATTGGTTCAACTAATAATCAGTGGGGGATGAACAAAACCCCCACTGATTAAAGTTTCACTTTATGTCTTAGCGCATGAAAAACATATAACAAAAAGGATTGCGGATGATACAAACATAAATACGATTGGAGTAAAAGAACAAGGATTGGGCACAAGTATTATCAATTTTTTCTCCAAAAAAGGGGACGAACTCCGAAATCAAATGGAAGAAATGGGGTTGTAGAAGGAGGAAGCTAATTTATATGAAGAAAAATTAGATCAAGGGAGAATTTTACTTCTAGTAACAGCTGAAACACCAACGGCGAGTGATAGGCAGCCGCAAAACTATCATTCTCTCTAATAGATTGCAACATCTGATAAATAGGTAAGGTAATTATTTTAGGTTGTAGCATGGAAGAAAATAAAAGTAGAGAAGGATGAGGAAAATGAAACATACAATATTTAAATATGCTGTGATTGGGATTACGACCGGAGTCATGGTCTCCCTATTAAAAAAAGAAAATCGGAAAGCTATACAAACAAAAGGAAAAAGCGTAAAAGACAAACTACAAGAAGGAAACATAAAGGAAACATTGGAGAAGGTAACTGAGACAAGTAAACAATTCTCTGTAACTGCAGCTAATGTTGCAAAACAAACATTACCACAACTGCTTACAGCCACACCAGTTGTTATTTCTACCATTAAAGATTTAACAGAAAACGAAAATAACAAAAAGAAAAAAGATGAAAAGGATTACGAAATAAATGAAAATAGTAAGGACATAGACGGGGAAAAAACGAAAAATGAAAAGAAATATATGAAAGAAGGGAAAGAAGAGAGTGCCTAGATTTAATTCTAAAAAGAGAAAGTGAGGAAAAAAGTATGAAATCTCTGTATGCAATTGATGTCGGAATTGGCTTTACCAAACGGGCATATCGACAGGATGTAGATTCTGAGGTGACGATTAAGAGTGAAGCTTCCACACTAGCCCCTGTACCTAATCATGCTGAAAGTGAAGATTTAACAAAGGTAAGTTTTATAGACTTAGAATTTGCATACTACATGGGAAATGAAGCACATCAATCTGACGCTTCATTTCTTCCTCCATTTGACGAAGAAATAGAAAGTTATTATGAAAGCGAACAGTTTAAACAACAAATATTTGGTTGCATTGCAAAGGATTATAAAGAAAATGTCATGTTACCTTTAGTTGTTACCGGGCTTCCCGTCACTTGTTTTGGTAGTCAGCATGAGCGATTACAAAATGTATTAAAAAAAGAAACTTCCGTGCAAATTGATGGGAAATTTATTAATATTACGGTGGAAAATGCTTTGATTCTTCAGCAACCGGTCGCTTTACACGCCTATTTCTTAAAAGAGGGAATCATTCAGGAACGAGATCGTATCTTAATTATTGATGGTGGATTTCGTACATTAGAAATGACAGATATGAAACAGAATGTCATTTTAAATCATTATGAGAAGGAACTAGGATGTAGCAAGCCTTTGAAAAATATTAAGAATATCCTGCAGAATCATGCAGGGGAAAGTGATGACTTGCATATTAACGACATGCCAAAAATATTAGAAAAAGGATATGGAGATCGAGAAGAAAATCATGAGACAAGTCAGGTTGATACTTTGATTCAAAAAGAGTTGGATACACACTTCCAAGACGTTATGCGTGTATTACAAGAACAATTTAAGTTAGACCAGTATGACACTATTATTTGGACAGGAGGAATAGTAGACATCCACAAAAAACGAATTGAAAAAATGCAAGGTGAAATTTCTTCTTTCTGTATGGTAGACGCTTCGAAAGAGGCAGCACTTCATGGATACTATATTATTGGAAGTCAAGTATTTGACGACATCACCAATCAATCTGCATATGAATCCAAATTATAATAACGACCGAAATGGAGTTCGTTTAATAGACGTGCCAAATTATGTGGCTTCTTTTCCACACATAAATAAGAAAAGATAAAAAGTGCTTGTATAGAGGAAATGTTTAAAATTTAGAATGAAAATAACTAATATATAGGAGGTCTTCCTTGTAACAGAAGAAGACCTCCTATGTAATTTCGAGGATCTAAAAACTTTTCCTCCAAGACATGAATACCTACATATAAATTTCATATTACGGATATTATTCGATGAAACATAAAACTATTCAGAAAGGAAGAATAATATGGACTGCATAAAAATGCCGAAATGGGATTGGTATCATGTGAAAACTAGTGAACTTGAAAAACTTTCTTCTATAATCCCTCGTGATGTAACATCTTATTTCTCTCAATTTGTAAAAAAAAATAAGTTCTCCTTGTGAAAATGGATTATATGTTTATACGTTATCACCAAGTCAAACTTGTGTATATGGTTCGTTTTTATATGATCAAGATAAAAAGGACGCCAAAATTCAAAAATTTCTTCATTATTTCGTAGCTCATGGAATACTGATAACGGTCCAGGAAAAAGAGGAAGAGGATTTCCAAAAATTAATACATAATTTCCCTATGGGTATAAAAAAATGTAATAGTTCCGCTGAAGGATTATGTGCTATCTTATCAATATTTATATCTCACTATTTGCGGGAGGTTGACTATTTTGAAAACAATTTCAGAAATGTATTATGGGATTTTTATCATCATAATAACATAGCAGTTTTAGAAAGAATTTATCATATTCGTCATGAATTATTTATGAACACACATGTGTTTCGCTTAATACAAGAAGTGTTACAAGGCTTGGAGGAAGCTTGGTTAGAAAACCTAACAAACACCCTTTGTTATAAACAAACACACGTAAAATTAGAGCGTGGATTACAACTTGTTAAAGAATACCAAGAAGAATTAGACACGATGATTCATTTACAAGAAGTTGTTTCTTCTCATCGTGGGAATGAAATTATGAAAGCTCTTACTGTATTAACTGCTGTGAGTACGCCTTTGACGGCCTTAGGGGCATTGTGGGGTATGAATTTTAAATACATGCCTGAACTAGAATGGAAATATAGCTATTTAATAGCTCTCTTATTTATTATTTTCACAACGGGAGGTATGTATATGTATATGCGATTCAAAGGATGGACAGGTGATTTATTACGAGTAAAGAAAAAGAAATCTTTTTTTAAATCTAATTAATCCTGTTTATAAAAAATATGATAAATATTAACCTAGATATATGGTTAGTAGTGATGTGATGGGTCCCTATATAACGAAGAAAGAATGTAAATAATATAAATCCCCCAATATATAATATATTGGGGGGTAAAACATTTTATAAAATTAAGTTTTAATAAATATTTTTTCAAAACACGATCTTTCTTCTTGATTAAGTGTTTTTTATTAATAGCCAGAGTCTTCTGAAGTAAGATTATCAAGCATTTTATAATCATACTTTTGTAATGGTTTTTCAGCAGGCCCCTCAAGTACTTCTCCTGTATACGAGAATCGCGAACCGTGGCACGGACAATCCCAAGAACGTTCTCCATTGTTCCATTCAACTTCACATCCAATGTGGGTACAAGTTGTATCTACAATATGAAGTTTACCTTCTGCATCCTTATAAGCTCCTTTTCTATGTCCATCAATATCAACGACAGCTCCTTCATCGTTAGATAAATCACGAATACATTTTTGAGGAATCTCTAACTTTCCTTTAATTAAGTGACCAACAACATTGGCATTTTCGACTAAGAAGTTCTTTAAACTTGGATTCATATGGAAACGGGAGGGAGTATATAATTCCCGAAATTTGTTCTTTTCTTTTAATATGATATCTCGGAATAAAAGAGCAGCTGCAGTTCCATTAGTCATACCCCATTTTCTGTATCCAGTAGCAATTAATATGTTTTTTTGATCAGATGTGATTTCACCGATATAAGGAATTTTGTCTAGTGTAATTAAATCTTGGGCTGACCAACGATATGCAATTTTTTTAAGTCCAAAAACTTGTTGGCCGAATATTTCCAAGGCCTCATAATGTTTTAGTGTTTCTCCGCCCTGTCCTGTTTTATGACTTTCTCCAGAGATAAGAATGAATTCTTCTCCATTAATTGTTGTAGAACGGAGGGAGCGGGTTGGTTCATCTACACTAATATACATACCACCTGGATAATCTGTTTTTGTCTTAGCGGCAATTATATAGGATCGGTCTGCATGCATTCTTGTAGAGTAAAGCCCTGCGCCTTCATAAAAAGGGAAATGAGAACAAGAAAGAATATACTTTCCTGTAATTTGAGCTCCTCCACGGGTAAGAACTGCAGGTTGTTCGCCTGTTTTTATATTTACTGCTGTGGTATTTTCAAAGATGTATCCACCTTTTTCTGTAATTATATTTGAAAGATGAGCTAAATACTTAAGGGGATGGAATTGTGCTTGATTTCTCATAACAAGTGCATTATGTATTTTTAAGTTAATAGGAAGTTTGTTTACAAGTTCGCCTTCAATACGAAGCTCTTTATAAGCTGCTGCTTCTGTTTCTAACTTAAATGCATATTCTTCTGTTGTGGCATACAGATAAGCATCTTGTTGAGTGAGATCGCAATCAATGTGATGTTTATTAATTGTAGCTTGAATGAATTTTAAAGCATCGATGTTTGCTTCATAATACAATCTTGCGGTAGTTTTTCCAGTATATCTGATAAGCTCGTCATAAATCATGTCGTGTTGAGCCGTAATTTTAGCTGTCGTATGTCCAGTCGTTCCATTTAATAACTTGTCTGCCTCTATAACAGCGACTTTTAGGCCTTCATTTACTAAAAGATAGGCAGAAGTAATGCCAGTAATTCCTCCTCCTACAATAATAACATCAACCTGCATGTCACTCTCTAAGGAAGGGTATTCTGGTAAATGAATACTGCTCGTCCAATAAGATTTGGCGTTATGAGGTAATATTCCACTGTAATTCTCATTATTCGTCACTATAAATCCTCCATCCAATGTTTTATAGTTTTATTATTTCCACTTATTGAAGAGGTAAACTTTGAGCTTAAAAAATAGCAAATTGTGGCCGTGTCGTATGTTCAATTAAGACGTAATTTTATTTGAACATTGTTTTTGCTTTTAAATAAAGTTTATTCAAATTGATACTAATAACTTTGATAAATAATCATAGAAAAGAGCGTGTTTTGACAAAAAGGTTAATCAAAATACGCTCTTAATATTTTCAGTTGGTTGATTCTTTTATAAAAAAATTTAATCATTTCCTATCTACATTGCTATACTATTGGACTCTTTTCTTTAATAAGTCTAATAGCCAACGTGGGGAATTCAAATGCTCATAAAGAATACTTAGCTAACTGTTCACCCCAAGATGATAATTCAGTTTCAATAAATCCTGCTTTTTTATATAAAAATTTAGCTGTAAGGTTTTCAGGAGCATATCCAATCATTATTACAGAAATGTTTGCGTTATTATTTCTTCTTATCTCATCAATAACTAGATGTATAGCTTGTTTACCTATACCTTTCCCTTGAAATTTTTTATCAATCATAAGTCTATAAATCCAATAATTATTATCATCAGAATCTATCCCAAACATAGTAAACCCTATCATTTTTTCATCAAGATAAATACCTTTTGCATAGAAATTATCTAGAAATTGAACTTCTGCGATAGAATAAAGGTTGGATGCAATCAATGTTTGTTGTTCTTCTTTAACAGATAATCTAATTGCTTCTTCCCAATTACTTTTGTCAATTGGCTGTAAATAAATTTTTTTCAATCTGATACCCTCCTTCTAATATTGAAGGGAAACCACGTAGTTTATGGGCTATTGGAATGTTATCCCCTTATTTTTTCGCCCAATCAAATAGAAATAATGTCTCATCAACAACACCTCCTTAAAGGTATAGTTAAAAACACGTTATTATACTCAATATAATTATATTCTTTCCTCTGTATTTTTTTAAAGACCTTATTATCCATATCCAATTTCACTGTTAACTTAATAACGGGTATTCAATTAAATGATTCTTTAACGGAATAGTTTATTGTCATTCAACGGTTCCTTAATTGCTCTTTCACTACCAGAAGATGTTCTTTCCATTATAAATATGCCCTTTATAGCATCAAAAGGAGGAATAAGGTGCAATCATAATTCTAAATAACTGTTAATATAGCGATATTTGATAGATTTTGACACATTTAAAATGTTTAAGGTTTCTTCAAAAAAGTGCTCTTTTTTAACTTTTAAACCTTATCTCAAGCTTAAAATTGTTTTGAATTATGAAAAATGTCTCTTTAATAGCAACATGTTTTTATATTAGTTAATTGCGTTTGATATACTGCTTTGGCTCAGTGCAACGGATAATGGGTTCAATTAAAGGGTATTATCAAAAAGAATACTATAAAACAAAACATTTTAAGAAATGGATAAGGGGTGAATAAGTGGTGGAAAACATGATAAATGAGAATAACTTTGTTTTACAAAGGCAACCTTCTCAAAAAACGGTTGGTCAATATTTATTCGATTGTTTAAAATTGGAGGGCATTACCGAGATTTTTGGTATTGCAGGGGACTATAATTTTACACTTCTTGATACTTTAGAGTGTTATAAAGGTATCCGTTTTATAGAAGGGCGGAACGAACTAAACGCGGGCTATTCTGCAGATGGCTATGCAAGAATTAAAGGGATGTCCGCTCTTATTACAACTTTTGGAGTTGGAGAACTCAGCGCTTGTAATGCTATAGCTGGGGCTAATAGTGAGCATGTACCAATCATTCATATAGTGGGTGCGCCTCCCGAAAATGATCAAAAAGAGCATAAGCTGATGCATCACACTTTAATGGATGGGAATTTTGATGTTTTTCGCAACATGTATGAGCAAATTACTGCATACAGCGCGGTGCTTACACCTGAGAACGCTAAAATTGAAATTCCAGCCGCAATTCAAATTGCTAAAGAAAAGAAAAAGCCTGTATATCTTGTTGTGGCCGATGATTTAGTGACCAAGCCGATTAAAAATCGTGTAGAGCCAACACCCCAACGCCCAACATCTAATTTGAAAACTCTTCATGCTGCGGTCAATCATGTCCATAAGCTACTAGATCGTGCACATCGACCAGTTATACTGGTGGATGTAAAAACCATGCGTTTCGGTCTTCGAGCGGCAGTTCAACAACTGGCAGACACCATGAATGTTCCTGTTGCAACGATGATGTACGGAAAGGGAGGATTCGACGAAACCCATCCAAATTATGTGGGAATGTACTTAGGATCTTTTGGAGATTCTGAAGTTCAAAGTAAGGTAGAAAATGCAGATTGTATCATCGCAATTGGTATGGTATTGGCGGATACTAATACCGCAAGTTTTACCGCAAAACTAAACCAGCTGATAACCGTCAATATTCAACCAGATATGGTTAAAATTGCTGAGGCAGAGTATCCGAATGTTCTTGCAACTGACATGTTACTTGCAATACAGAATGTGGGTTATAAGGGACAAGGGTTGGTAGAAAAAATGTCATTCCCTTACGACCAATTAAATACTAGCACCGATGCCCCTCTAATAGCGGCGAACTATTATCCACGTTTTCAGCAGATGCTGAAAGAGGAAGACATTGTAGTTGTCGAGACCGGTACATTCTATTACGGAATGGCAGAGGTAAGACTACCGAGCGATGTAATATATATTGGGCAAGGTGGTTGGCAGTCCATCGGTTACGCAACCCCCTCGGCGTTCGGTGCTATTATGGCTGTGCCTGAACGCCGAGTGTTTCTGTTTACAGGGGATGGAGCCTTACAACTGACAGCTCAAGAAATCAGCACCATGCTTTATTATGAATGCAAGCCTATAATTTTTGTCTTAAACAATGATGGTTATACGATTGAAAAATATTTGAATGTAAAAACAAAAAATCAAAAGTACAACAAAATTCCTCAATGGTCTTATACTAAGCTAGCGGAAGTTTTTGGAGGCGATGCGCTTACAGCTACAGTCCGTACCTACGGAGAGCTTGATCAGGCAATAAACCAAGCTGAAATAGAAAGTACGGAAAAACTCTGTATTATTGAAATGATTGTAAAAGATCCAATGGATGCATCTAGATATATGAAAAAGTTGCGCAATTATATGGAGAAGCAGGAAATGCAGCGTACTCAGCAATAGTCTTGAATAGACCAGGAAGATAAGTCTAATTTTTTTAGAGGAATTCTGAAAAATTCACAGAAAAATTGTTAGGTGTATTTTAAGATATAAAGTTGATGAATGTTCGATATATTAGGAAGAAGCGTGTTTTGAAGAAGATAATCATAACACGCTTTTTTTATATTCAATTGCCATCCCTTATTTGATACTAATAGCACAGTCCAAATCATATTCTTATAATAGAAAGGGGTGTAAAGTTAATTGATAAAAGTAAAAGTTCGTTTACAACCCATTGTAAGTAAGATAAATCTACCCACTGTTTTAAGAACAGCTATACTTCCAGGTGAATCAATTGAAAGATTATTTATTGCAACCCAAATAGGAGAAATCTTTTACATAGGAGACGGAGAAATAAGAACTTTTTTAGATATTCGTTCTCGAATCATAAAATTAGGGAAGTCTGAACAAGGTGGATATGATGAAAGAGGGTTGCTAGGACTAGCGTTTCATCCACAATTTTATTATAACGGTTTGTTTTATCTTCATTATTCATTAGCTGGAACACAAGGACCGGGCGCTCTTGCTGAACCTTTTAAGCCTAATCCATGTGACCCAAAAACGTTAAATTTAAGATGGATAAACAGGGAAACTCAATATGATCATATTGATACTGTAGAAGAATGGATTTTACAACCGAATGGTCAACCTCAAAAAAGACGTACATTACTTAATATAAGAAGGCCATTTCTTAATCATAATGGGGTTAATAGCCTAAGTTTTTCACCTGAAACTGGGGCACTTGTTTTAACAACTGGAGATGGTGGATCAGGCTATGATCCATTTAATTTAAGTCAGGATGATATGGAGATAGCCGGTAAAATAATTGAAATTGATGTAGCTAAGAATACACTTATCAATAATCCTCCTGTAGTCACACGTTTTGATGAACTTCCCTCATCTATTCAGGAAACTCTTACGGTAATTGCTAAAGGCGTTCGTAATATCACAGGTATTTCATTTCAAAGGTTTTATAATCAGTATATTAAATATGTGGGAAATGTTGGGCAAGATTTGGTGGAATCAATTTTTTCATTTGTTCATTATAGACCTATACCAGTCACTCAACTTGTTCAAGCTTCTTTAATGATGAGATCTACTTCTGATCAAGACGGATTTATTAACTTTGGTTGGCGTGGATGGGAAGGGGATTTTCCTACTTCTTTTATAAGACGCTGTTCTTCAACTCCCACTTTAGATGAAAAAATAATAGCTTATTATAATGAAACAGTTAAAACGTCAATGAAGCGGCTTCAACCATCCATTAGTTATTTTCATAAAGGTTCAGGACCTGATAAGTTTGATGGAACTGCACTTACAGGTGTCCAACCATATATGGGGAATGGAATTCCGAATTTAACAGGAAGTATTGTGTTTACCGATCTTACTCGAAAGGAAGAATCTAACTCCCCAGTTAGAGGGGGTTTAGCCTATACTCGTCCTAGTATAGATGGTAAATTAAATGATTTTAGTGTTATTGAAACCGATTATAATTTTGGATCTCAATCAGCTTATTATGTTAACTTGGGAACAAATCTGAATCAAACTAGATTATATTTAGGGGTTTATGAATCTACAAATGTGACTGATTTGAACAAAGGTACTATTTTTGAAATTGTTCTATAAGACATTACCATAAAAATTCAAACGGTAGGGCATGTTATATCTTTATGAAAATAAAGAGAGGGCATTTCAAAATAAATATAATTGCGAATTTAGAAAAAGGGTATTCAGCAATATCTTGCAAAATTTATGTTCATGAATTTATAGTAATACCAATTGAAATAGCTGCTATTTTAAAATATTTTCAGAGGAGCAATCGTTCTCGCAATTTTATTATAAAGGCAATACCGCATAAAACACGCGGGAATGAATAGTATAGAAAGTGACTGTTTGGATATTTTTGGGTGGTGATTTTAATCGAATGGTTTGTCCGTTATTGGTATCAATCGATGAGAAGGATAGATGGAGACCATATTCACTTGAAACAGATCCCTTTTGCAGCCAACTTGGTTATTACAGCCTTGCTGAGTACGCTTGCTGCCATGTTTCAATCAGCAGGAGGCTTGATGCCGGGTATAGGTTACTTAATTAGTTTTTTAGCGACATTACCAATTTTTTTAGTTACGTCCCTTTCTATTCGTCAAGGAATTCTTTCTTATATCCTTACAATTCTCCTTTTATTTATCATTCAGCCGAGTGAATTAATTATTTTTCCATTTACAACAGGTTTATTAGGTATAGCTATAGGTGTGTCTTTTTTTCAATTGAATAAGAGAATTTTGGTTGTTTCTTTTTCATCAATATGTCTACTGGCGGGGATCATGGTGATACTGTATGTATTCCGTTTCCCAGTACTGGGCCCTACTGTTAATACAATTATAGATGCAAAGGTTATTGCAATAATATTTATATTAAGTTTTTTTTACTCCTGGCTATTCGTTGAACTTTGTAGAATATTTTTGAATAGATTGTATCGTTTTTTATAAATGCTGACTAAATTCCATTGAACGAATAAGTGTTGTAATATTAGAGGTTTTAAAAGGAGGGGCAAGATGAAGCTAGCTTTTAGTACAAATGCATTTACAACATACACATTACCCGAAGCTATTTCAGAAATTGGAAAGTTGGGGTATAAAGGGGTTGAAATTTTAGCAGATGTTCCTCATGCTTTCCCACCTGTACATACTGCTGCTTGGGTAACTGATGTACAACAAAAACTAGAAAAATATGGCCTCGAGGTCTCAAATATAAACGGAAATACAGCAACTGGATTTTTTCCATATTCTACTGGAGAACCTACATTTGAGCCTTCATTATGTAATGCAAGAGAAGCGGTGAGGAATCAGAGAATTAAATATACAAAACAATTAATAGATTTAGCTGTAATAGTAAATGCCAAAAACATCAGTATTACAAGTGGAAAGTGTCTTTCAGGGAACCCACCAGATCAAGCAATTAATCATCTTATAAATTCGCTAATAGAGATTATGGACTATGCTGAACGACGTGAAATCAACGTAGGGATTGAGTACGAACCTGGCCTTTTAATAGAAAATGGAAAAGAATTGAATGAATTAATTCAATTAGTGGGATCAAATAGGCTGGGCGCAAATCTTGATCTCGGGCATGCAGATGTAATAAGAGAGGATATTCCCACTTTATTATCAAGTTTAAAGTCTAGGATATGGAACATCCACCTAGAGGATATAGCAGATCACAAACACTATCATCTTATACCTGGTCATGGGAATATTGATTTTAATCAATTATTTAATTATGTAAAGCAAATTAAATATAAGGGATTTATTACAGTAGAATTATATACCTATTGCAATGATCCAGTACTGGCAGCAAAGGAATCTATAGAATTCCTTACACCATATTTTAAGAATAGCCTTTTATGAGGGGAGATAATTTATGAAATATTTTGATCCGCACATCCATTGTTATTCTCGTACAACCGATGATTATGAAAATATGAGTCTGGCCGGTGTACGCGCTGTTGTAGAACCCGCATTTTGGCTTGGAAGCGAACGCCGTTATCCTGAAACCTATTTTGATTACTTCCAACATTTGCTTACCTTTGAACCTGAGCGTGCTAAGCAATATGGAATCACTCATTATTGTTGTTTAGCTATGAATCCAAAGGAAGCAAATAACATTGATATTGCCTATCAAGTAATTGATGGATTGTCCGAGTATTTGCAACATGAGCGGTGTCTTGCAATTGGGGAGATTGGATTTGATAGGATTACTCCTGAGGAAGAAGATGTGATGCGGAGACAACTGAAATTGGCTAAAGACTTCGATATGTTAGTTATGGTGCATACTCCCCATCAAAATAAGCGGGAGGGAACAAGAAGAACAATAGAAATCCTAAGGGAAGAAGGGCTTGAACCTGATAGGGTATTAATAGATCATAATAATTCAGATACTATTGATCTTTCCGTTGAATATGGAGGCTGGAGCGGAATGACAATTTATCCGACGAAAGTTTCAACTGATGAAGCAATTGAAATAATTGAACATTACAGCATAAATAAGATGATGGTTAACACTGCAGCAGATTGGGGACCATCTAATCCTCTTAATGTTGTAAAAACTGCACTTGAGATGCGAAAGAAAGGGCATGCGGAAAATATCATTCAAGAACTAGTTTGGAATAATCCAGTTCGTTTTTATGAGCAATCTGGAAAATTAAAACTAGATTCATAAGGGGTGAAAAGATTATGAAACTTGCATATAGCAGTAATGGATTTAAAAGATATGACCTGTTAAAAACAATAGATATATTATCCGAAATCGGATATGAAGGTATAGAAATCTTACTAGATGTCCCGCATGCTTTTCCACCTGAGGTAACGAATGAGAAAATACTCATGATAAAAGACAAGTTGAAACAAAGGAACATGACTATATCAAATTTAAATGCATTCATGCTGTATGGAATAAAAGATAATTGGCATCCATCTTTTGTAGAGGTAGATGAAACAGAAAGAAGACAACGTATAGAACATACTCATAACTGTATTGACTTAGCTCAAAAACTCGGTGCAAAGACACTATCTACCGAACCAGGGGGGCCACTCATCAATGTAGGGAGGGAATGGGCAAATAAAGTTTTTATTTCTGCAATGGAAGAATTGGCTGATCATGCCGAAAAGTCTGGCATAACAATCCTTGTTGAACCTGAGCCTGATTTATTAATTGAAACATCAGATCAATTTATAGAATTTAAGAAGGCTGTTCCTTCGCAGGCAATTGCATTAAATTTTGATATAGGACATTTCTTTTGTGTTGGAGAAGATCCAGCTGCATTGGTTTATAAATTGCTACCATATACACAACATTATCACCTGGAGGATATTGCAGCGAATCGCGTACATGAGCATCTGATTCCTGGTCATGGTGCTATTCCTATTCTAGAAGTTTTACAATCTATAAAGAAAACGGGTTATGACGGTTTTATTACCATTGAATTATACCCTTATGAAAATCATGCAATATCGGCCGCCAAAGAATCTTATGACTATGTGCAAAGTATCCTTAACAGCCTATGAGAAGAATTCGTACTTATTTTGAACTGATAAGATTTCCGAATACCTTTACAGCGATGGCAGATATATTGGCAGGCACCTGGATTGCAGGAATAGTTTTGAATCAAAGTTATTTTAGTCAGATTATTCTTCTTATGTTAGCGAGCGCATGCATATATGCGTCAGGGATTATTTTAAATGATTTTTTTGACTTTGAAATAGATAAAAGAGAGCGTCCTGAAAGACCTTTACCATCTGGTCGTATATCAATTCGTTCTGCTTTATGTTTTAGTTTTGTGCTTCTTACTGTAAGTATCATATCTGTATGTTTTGTTTCAGGTATCAGCTTTTTAATTGCTTGTATCCTCATTATGTTGGTATTTGTATATAATCGCTATTCAAAGCAGTATGACGTTTTAGGACCATTAACGATGGGGCTTTGTAGAGGCGTTAACTTGTTACTAGGATTGAGTATTGTACCAGATAAATTAGTAGAATTTTGGTGGTTAGCGGGATTAGGATTTATATATATTTTCACTGTTACTGTAATGTCTAAAGGTGAGGTTGGATCCGGACTCTATCCTATACGAGTAAGAATTATGGCAGGAGCGGTCTTAACATGTGCTATTGCTATTTTGCTTTTGCATTTCTATGGTGTATGGGGAACAACTGTTATTACGGTAATAGTTTTTTTATTATGGACTTTTTCAGGGGTTTTACCAGCATTAGCAAATCCAATATCATCTAATATTAAAAAAGCAGTAGGAACATGTATAATTGGTCTTCCATTATTGGATGGAGCAATTGCTGCTTCATTTGGAGGATGGCCAGCTTTCTTTTCTGTATCTTCTTTCCTAATTATAAGCTATATCATGTCTCGTATCTTTCCCGTTACATAGATGAAAGGATGATATCTATGGAGAAAAAGAACTTGGTTGTATTAGATATTATTAGTTTGACGGAGGAGCATCTAAATGATGCTGAATTAACCCCAAATATTCGGAAGTTGCTAGAGAATGGCCAACAAGCAAAAATTAAACCTGTATTTCCGGCTGTAACTGGTTCGATGCAGGCTACGTATATTACTGGAACCTCACCAGCTGAACATGGAATTATTTGTAACGGTCTTCCAAATTGGGATACAAAAGAGATAACAATGTGGAATCAAACAATGCTACCAGTTGAAGGTAAAAAGATATGGGAGAAGTTGAAGGAAGAAGATTTGACAGCTGAAACAGCAGTGTTGTTTTGGCAGTTCAGTAAGTTGAGCACAGCAGACTATGTAGTTACTCCTGCCCCAATTCATCTCGATAAAAAAACAATTATGTGGTGTGATTCAAAGCCGAGGGGGCTATATGAAAAATTGAGGGGAAAATATGGGGAGTTCGATTTGAAGAGCTTCTGGGGTCCGCTCTCTTCAGTTAAATCCAGTGAATGGATATTAGATGCAGCAATAGATGTTTTAGAAGAATATAAACCAAGATTATCACTTGTATATCTACCCAATATAGATTATAACGCACAAAGGTTTGGGCCTGAAAGTGAAGCTGCGAAGAGATCCATTAAAGAAATTGACAGTTTAATTGGAAACTTTGTCGAGCAATTGGAAGAGCGCAACTTGAAGGAGCAAACACGGCTAGTTATTTTATCAGAATACAAATTTAAGACAGTTAATAGACCTATATTTATCAATCAAACGTTGAATAAAGAGGGATATGTGGCTATCAAGCATGTCGAAAATATGGATTTTCTCGATTTGGAGATGTCGAAAGCCTTTGCTTTAGCAGATCATCAATTGGCTCATGTGTATATTCAGGACTCACGTGATATTGGGGTAGTTAAAGAAATTCTCGAAAGAACACCAGGTATAGCCGAGGTATGGGGAGAAGAAGAGAAACGGGTTCATAAGATTAATCATGAGCTTTCGGGGCAGTTAATTGCTATTGCTGAACCTGACAGTTGGTTTGTGTACTACTGGTGGTTGAACGATGAACAGGCACCAGAATTTGCATACAATGTAGATATTCATAGGAAGCCTGGTTATGATCCAGTTGAGCTGTTTGTAAATTCAAAAACATTCCAAATACCACTAGAACCGGAGCGAATCAAAGGATCTCACGGTTTACCAGCAAAGGACAAAGGAGATTATGTGTCACTTGTAGTAACAGGGAGAGATTTTGAACTTCCAGATACATTAGAAGCAACCGAAGTCCATGACTTGTTGTTAAAACTTGTGGGGAATGGGGAGAGATGAAAGAATGACATATCAGATGGGTGTATTATTTGTGGGAGTGCTAGGCGCAGTTGCAACAACAACGATTTCTGGGCTTTTTGCAGTCAATCAAAATCTTGCTCCACTAAGGGGAGTTATTTCTACAGAAAAAGAATTCGAGACATTACAGCTAACTCCACTCGATCAGATTGCTTTTGGTGGATGGGATATACAAAAGGATTCATTGATAGAAGTAGTACAAAAATATGGTATCATTCAGGAATCTATTTTGAAGAAAATTGAAATGCAACTCAATGATGTTCCTATTTGGCAAGCACCACTGGCTAATGTAAATGATTTTGTTAAAGGGGTCTATAGTCTGACAGGAGAGCCTGAGAACTTAATGAGCGCAGTGAATCAAATTCAGGCAGACATTAAAGAATTTAGAAAAAAATATAATCTTGAAAGAATTGTTGTGGTAAATACGGCTTCAACAGAAGAAAAGACAAAAAGTCATTCTTTATATCAGTCATTAAAAGCATTTGAGACTGGATTAAGGGAAAATTCACCTGATATTCGACCAGGTATGCTGTATGCATATGCGGCAATGAAATCAAACTGTGCCTATGTAAATTTTACGCCGAGTGTGACGACTGAGATACCAGCACTGCAGGAGTTAGCAGAACTGCAGGCTGTTCCGACGACAGGAAAAGATGGAAGAACAGGTCAGACTTTATATAAACATGTTTTAGGAAAAATGTTCAAACAACGTGGATTGAATATTGTCGGGTGGTATAGTACGAACATCTTAGGGAATCAAGATGGTGCAGTTTTGGAAAACCCAACACATTCTTCAACAAAAATTGATTCGAAATCCATTGGGCTAGAACAAATATTGGGGTACAGTCATTTTGATCATAAAGTAAGAATTGATTACTTTCCTGTCCGAGGAGATAGGAAAGAGGCCTGGGATACCATTGACTTTGAAGGTTGGTTAGGAGAGCGAATGACAATGAAAATTAATTGGTTAGGTATTGATTCGATTTTAGCTGCCCCTCTAATAATTGATCTGTCCCGTTTTATGGATCATGCACTTAAAGAAAGGAAGGTAGGAATAATGGAACATCTTTCACTCTTTTTTAAATCACCAATTGGAACAGATGAGTATGCCCTTGATAAACAATATCAAATGTTGTTGGGTTATGTGAAATCTTTCGAATAAATTGATAATTTTTGAGTCATCAATGATCTAGGGCAGCAATATTCATCTCTAAACTCAATATGGTGTTTTTAGCGGAATATATGGTTTGTTTTTTAGGTTTAATTATTATGGCTTATTGGTTTACTCAATCTAGAAAGAACAAAATGATGATTATTCAAGCAATGCTTGCTTTTGTAACTGCAAAACTAATTAGAAATTTGGTAGGAAAATGGCATTTGGACTATCACCCATTTATAGTATTACCTAATGCTAATAAACTCGTCGATCATGCAGTAGATAACTCATTTCCTGGCGAATATACAACTCTAGTTTTTTGATTTGTTTTTCATTTTGTTTGTTCGGAAAAAGGCTGGGTGCGTATGGGTTATACTTGTATTCTGTGTAGCTATTTCTCGTATCTGAGTAGGAGTTCATTATCCTTGCGATGGTATAACAGGAGTTCTAATAGGAATTTTTTCAGCACTATTTTCGTATTGGGTAACACCAAAAATTACATTTATTAAACAATTGCTTAATCTTTACGGAAAAATAGAGCAGAATGTAATACCCTCTAAAAACAAATCGAAAAACTTTTGATTATGCAACACAATAAAAAAGATTACATATACTAATGAGTATTCTTTTTCAATATCGTCTATATTAAAGAGCGCTTTTAAAAGCGCTCTTTAATTCTTGAATTGTAAAAAATAATAAAGTTATTGAATTTTGTTATGAAATATATAAAAGCCTTGCACATTTTATTGTACTAAGGCTCTTTAAAGTTGGTTAATTTCTATCCATTTAATTGCATTTGCACTCAAAAATCAATAGTAAAGGTGTTTTATAGTTCTTATTGAACTAAAGCACCTGTTAGTTGAAGAGCAATAAAATGAACTAACAAGCAAGAGATATGGAAATTTGGCTAAAAAAGTTATCGATTGTATTTACTCGCTTGATTCGCAAAATGAATTGCTCCTGATTAGCCAGTCTTTGATTAGTTCTTGTACTATTTTACGTTTTTCTATTTGAAGCATATGACCAGCACCATCTAAAATGGAAAACATAGCATTTGGAAATTTCTCTAGAAGAAAATAGTGATCTTTATAACCACAGATTGAATCAAATTTAACGATGGATATTTACAATGTTTGTACATATTTTTTATACGAGCGGCATACAGGAGAGCCGATTCGATCGATAAGTATTACATTAACAAATTTAATCCATGAAGGGGAAGAACAAATTTCACTTTTCGATAACATCATACAAAGAGAAAAAGAAATGCGATTAACGAAGGTTATGGACGAAAAAGGTTTATGGCCAACCATGAATAAATAGTTGGCCATAATGATCTTAAAGATCCATATCTTTTAATCCGGGACTATGCTCATTTGGCATTTCAGGAAGTTCTGGTACAGGAAAACCTTTTGGTGGGTCAGTTACTGTTAATGTTCCTTTGTTTCTACTTGGAGACTCACCTTGGAATATTTCTCCCATTCTTGTTGGATCTAAGCTGAAATTAAATTGTGTATTATGGAATCCCATGTCTACATACTTTCTACACTCTGGATATTTGTTAATATCATAGTTCGGCACAGGGAAGAGTTTCCCCCATTCAACCCCTAATGTCTCTAAAGCTTTTGCAAAAGCATTTTGATGTGCATTATCACGTACAATTAAAAATGCAAGAGTTTCTCTAAATGTTTGATTAGAACTCATTTCATAAATTCTAGTTTTTTGAAGTACACCTGTAGATTCAAGTACTACATTATCTAGTAAATCGCTAATTAAGTTTCCATGACTATATACCCAAGATCCATTCCATGGGTTGCCAGCTGCATCAACAGGTAATGAACTTTGAGCACCTACAATAAAGTGATGAGGATTTGCATGTTTAACCGCTTCATTAAGCGGTGCTTTGTCAATACCAGCATTTCCTGGCGTAGGTTCACCAGATCCAGTTAATAGCTGATTAATTGTATGTTGTACAAGTTCTACATGGCTTATTTCCTCTAAGAAGACACCTCGGAGTAAATCACGATATTGCTTCTCTTTACCTCTAAAATTTGAGCTTTGGAAGAAGTATTGCATCATTGTACGCATTTCACCATAATGCCCACCTAAAATTTCTTGTAGAACTTTTGCAGCAGCTGGATCTGGTTTATCCGGCTTAATCATATTAATTATTTCCTCTTTATAATAAAACATGAAGGACACCTCTTTTTAAGTTAGTTAACATTGTTATCGTGTCCGCTAATTGGTTAATTAATACTTTAATTCATTTTTTTACCAATGAATCGTTACCGTAAAATGCAAAGTCTTTTTGAAATAACTATTTTCGATATGAGATGAGAGTAGGGGAATAGCTACTTAGCGTGTAATAAAAAAGATAAGATTACGGAGTGTAATCTTACCTTTTCATGAAGAATAATAAATTGTATCTTCAAGGTTTTAAAATGACTTTTATACAATCATCTTCACGATTATTGAAAATTTGATAACCGTAGCTCGCTGCTTCAAGGGGGATTTTGTGTGTAATAATCTCTTTTGGATCGAATTCTTTGTTTGTTATTTTTTCAAATAGTTCCGGCATAAAATGAATAACAGGTGCTTGTCCCATTTTAAGATTAATATTTCTAACCCAAAATGCTCCGAGTGGGAATGCATTATAATTGCCACCATAAACACCAGTCATTTGAACCGTTCCGTATTTTCTTACGGCTTTCGTAGCAATTTGAATAGGGCCGAGAGTTCCACCTTGTAATTTCAATTTTTGTTCCAGAAATTCTAGTGGCGATTTTTTTCCATCCATGCCCACGCAATCAATGACTACATCGGCACCACCATGTGTGATTTCCTTTAAATGTTCTCCCATATCTGGAAATTTTGTGAACTCAAATACCTCAACATTGTTAATCTTTTTTGCATAATTTATCCGATAATCTAAGTAATCGACCGCAATTACGCGTTTAGCACCTTGCATCCAAGCGAATTTTTGTGTCATTAATCCAACAGGTCCACAACCAAGGACGATAACAGTGTCGCCTGGCTTAACACCTGCGTTTATTACGCTCCAATAGGCTGTTGGCAAAACATCGGATAAAAATAGTAGGGATTCATCTTCAAGTTCGCATGATTCCGGTATAACAAATGGAGTGAAATTTCCGAAAGGCACTTTTAAATATTCTGCTTGTCCGCCTGGATGGTTACCAAATTTCTCTGTATAACCAAAATATCCACCAGAATCATAATGAGGATTGGAGTTATCACATTGACTTTCCATTTCATGTTGGCAATAAAAACAATGTCCACAAGCAACATTAAAGGGGATAACAACACGATCGCCTTTTTTTACTTTCGTAACATCTGGACCAACTTCTTCAACAATTCCCATTGGCTCATGGCCAATAATGTACCCTTCAGGTAACGGCATGTTACCTTGATATAAATGTAAATCAGAACCGCAAATAGCGGTTGAAGTAATTTTTACAATAATATCATCTTTTTTCTCTAATCTAGCATCATCAACTTGTTTAACCTGTACTTGGTTTGGCCCTTGATAGGTCACGGCTTTCATAATTTCATATCTCCTTTTGAATCATTTCTCGAAATATAATTTATACGTATCTCTTGGTAAAACAGAAATTTTTACTAATAGAGAGGTCTATACATAGTTTTGTTGTGAAACTATTTTATAGCAGCTTTTCTTTCTTAGGTCTTTTGCCCTATTTTAAGAAGAAAATCAATATTTATACATAAATAAATTACCATAAAAAGGATAATTATTTTCTATGATTCGTAGCATAATAAAAACATCGGAGGTGAAAGAATATGGCAAACAATAACAGTGGAAGTCGTAATGAATTATTAGTTCGAGGCGCTGAGAATGCAATTGATCAAATGAAATATGAAATTGCACAAGAGTTTGGTGTACAACTTGGTGCAGATACAACAGCTCGTTCAAACGGATCTGTTGGTGGTGAAATTACAAAACGTTTAGTAGCAATGGCTGAACAACAACTTGGTGGTAGAGCTAACCGCTAAGTAAATTGACATACAATGTAGCAGATATGTAAATCAATTTCTTTTGTATATGTATAAAAATAAAAAACCTTATAGTAAATGAATTCTCACTCAAAGATTATGGATAATCTTCTTTCATAATCTTTGAGTATTTAATTTGTAAACTACTTTCCTAAACAATAAACACGCGGTGTTGGAAAGGTGTTTTCCATGCATAGTAGAAAATCTTTTGCAGGAAAAAGCATACTTAAAAATTTGATTTCAATATTGAAATCAATATTTATTATGATATTTTCGAAAGGTAGGGATTTAAGAATGGGTATATTAAGTGGAAATCCTCAAAATGAACCTTTACATTACGGTGAAGTATTTGACATTTGGAGTTATCTTCTTGCTGCACAGGGTGCGATTGCAAGCCATCAAGTATTTATGAATCATACAGGTGATGAAGACTTGAAGAAGTTTTTAGAAGGCTTAATTGAAAATGATATGAATTCGGAAATAGAAGAATTAAAGACACTTTTAAAAGTTAATGGGGTCGCTTTACCCCCTGCTCCTCCAGAACGACCAGTTGCATCTATTGAAGACATTCCTCCGGGAGCGCGTATTAATGATGTTGAAATTGCAGCTGCTGTTTCTGCAGGGCTAGCAGCTGGACTTGTGACATGTAGTCAAGTGATGGGAAAATGCCTTCGCGAAGATGTAGGCATGCTATTCGGACAATTTCATATGAAAAAAGCGCAGGCAGGTGTAACTTTGCTACGTTTAAGTAAGAAAAAAGGGTGGGTAGTTCCACCTCCATTACATGTAAGAAATTCTGATCAAGCTTAATAAACAAAAATAAAAAAGTGGCGTTGGCCACTTTTTTATTTTTTAGATGTATCCTCAAGCTTGGATTTATTTACTGTGGAAGAATCCATATATTCCTCTGACATCTCCATAGCATATTTATCATGGTGAATATGATTATGTTCTCTTAATTCATTGTCGTTACGTAGTACTAACTTTTGCATATAAATGTGGAAGAAAACTTCTATTCCGCCAATAATTAAAGCGGCTAAAAATGAAGAAAATCCAATATTACGAGTGGAATCTAAATTGGTAAACAAAGATGTTAATAACCAAATTCCGAAGAAGCTTAAGCCGAAATCTGCAATTGTAGCGATCATATTTCCGTATTTAGGTAAAATGAAGAGATCTCCGATTAAATAAGCAGCTCCCGTAAGAAAAAGAGAAATCAGTAATACTCTAGGAATTGAAATACCTTGGAAAATACCGAGTATGACTAATAATACCGCAGTTATGGCTGTGTATTTAATTAATAAAGCAACAATATGTTTCATCTTTTTCCTCCGCTATTTAAAAGTATATTGAATAAAACATTCCATTAAAAACGGGTTATGCTTTTATATAGCGTAACCCGTTTTATGTTGTAATGGAGGCCTATTTATGATATCCCATGGCACGTATGTTATATTTTGTTCTCCTATACAATATTATTTTGGGCTTAAAGAGTATCAATTATACCTTTGAATTCGTGGTCGTAATTACCAATTAATTAACTATATATTTTATCATGTAATTTAACATATTAAATAAAGAAGGAGGTGAATTAACATGTCAAACAATAACAGTGGAAGCAGCAACCAATTATTAGTACGTGGCGCTGAACAAGCTCTTGATCAAATGAAATATGAAATTGCTCAAGAATTTGGAGTGCAACTTGGTGCAGATGCAACAGCTCGTGCAAACGGATCTGTTGGTGGTGAAATTACAAAACGTCTTGTATCATTAGCTGAGCAACAACTTGGCGGTGGCGTTACTCGTTAATTTTATATGTTAAATGGATATAGAGGAGAGGCATGCCGTCTCTCCTTTCTCATACATTTTTTAATAAATAAGCTTAGTAGCGTTAGAATTTTTTTAGATTTACAACTATAAATTGAATTTATTTGTTTAACTTTTAGATTCTCGAGGTTTTAAATATATAATAAATTTTTGCAAAATAAAAGGATAAAAGATGAGAGGTTGTATTTGATGCGAAAGGGGCAGAAAAAATGAAATATGAAGCGTTATTTACAGTCGAGATTTCTGTAGGAAGTGAAAGAGTAGCAAATCATAAAATAAAGGCTCATGATGTCATTGATGTTGTTGAAAAGCTTGCTGAGAAGTACTTAAGTGATCATGAGGGGAATTCTCATAATGAATAAAGGAGAATAGAAATATGACCTGTCATGATGTTAAGAACGAAACGAAAGAAAAAAAAGATTTAAAATGGTGGCAACTCTCACTTATTGGAATTGGTTGTACAATAGGGACAGGCTTTTTTTTAGGATCCAGTATAGGAATTAAAATAGGTGGATCTTCAATTATTCTTATTCTTATTTTAACTGGATTCACTACATATATTGTATTTGAAGCATTGGCAAAAATGGCTGTAGAAGATCCGCAAAAAGGATCATTTCGCATTTATTCAAGAAAAGCTTTTGGAAATTGGGCGGGTTTTAGTCACGGATGGACATATTGGTGTTCTGAACTACTTATTATGGGCAGCCAGTTAAGTGCGTTAGGAATTTTTTCACGTTACTGGTTCCCTAAAATACCACTATGGATATTTGCTGCTGTATATGGAGTAGCGGCTATATTAATTATTTTTATAGGGGTAAAAATATTCGAACGTTTAGAAAAATGGATGGCTATTATAAAAATCGCGGCTATTATAGGATTCATTGTGATTGCTATTTTGGTTATTTTAGGATTTATAAAGGGTGGTTTATATAAAGCGCAAATTCCGCGGAATTTTAAAGACTGGTTCCCAAATGGATTAAAAGGTACTTGGTCCTCTCTAATTTATGCATTTTATGCATTTGGGGGAATCGAAATCATGGGGCTAATGACAATAAGATTAAAAGACCCTAAAGAGGCACAAAAATCAGGCAGAGTAATGTTAATGGTTTTAACGATTATTTACGTAGTCTCTTTAGGGTTGGCAATTATGATGGTTCCATTAAACCAGTTTAATACGAAAGAAAGTCCTTTTGTAATAGCGTTACAAGATTATAATTTGCCGTATGTACCATTTATTTTAAATGTAGTATTAATTTTAGCGGGTTTTTCAACATTAGTTGGTTCATTATTTGCGGTTACAAGTGTATTAATGAACTTAGCTGAAGAGGGTGATGCACCTGCGATGTTTGCTAAAAAAAATAAAAAAAACATCTCTTTTCCAGCTCTAATTCTTATTATAATTGGACTTGGCGCTTCTATCCTTAGTGCTTTATTACTACCAAAAAATATATATGAATATGTAACAACTGCAGCTGGATTAATGTTGTTATATACATGGAGTTTAATTCTTCTTTCCTTTTGGAGACTAATGAATCCAAAAGGTTGGATGCAGATAAAAAGTATTATTGGTCTTATTATGATTGCACTAGCTGTTAGTGGAACACTATTGCAAAAAACAACCCGTTTTGGTTTCCTAGTGAGTTTGTTGTTTTTAGGAATAGTTATTATTGTTACTATAATTGTTCATTTTGTCTCAAGAAAAAGGAATACAGTTATATGAAGTATCTTTCTTTACACAACAGGAATAGTAGGTCAGAACTAAATAATAGAAGTTATTGAGAAATAATTTGATAAGTTTGAAAACCAAAATATAATCCATAAATAATAAGTGATATTCCAGATACTACCGTTATAAGAGACAATATACGAGTATTCAAAAATTTACGAAATATACTAGATGTACTTGCCATCGTAATATCCCAAATAAAAATACCTAAAATGGTACCAAAGCTATATAACAAAAGCTGCTCTTTATTATAGGAAGAAGCGGCTTTTGCTAATATAGAGCCGAAAATTCCAAGCCAAAATAGAATTGTTAATGGATTCGATAAAGACATAAAAAAACCAGAAAAAAAGCTTTTAACAATTGAATCATCATTTCTCGTATTACTAATGCTAATTTGATTAGCGTTTTTTAAACTTTCGATGCCTGTATAGATTAAAACAAAAGCTCCGAAAGACCATAAGAAAAGTTTTATAATATCTTTTTCGAGGAAATGAATTACACCTAAATAAATAAGTGCCATGTAGATAATATCTGCAAGTAAGGCTCCTATGCCGAGGATCCAAGCGTGAAAAAATCCGCTTCTAATACCTTTTTCTAGTTGTGCAGCATTTATAGGCCCCATTGGAGCAGATAATGATAAACCTAAGAAAACATAGCTTAAAAATATACCCATGTATAATATGCTCCTCCCACTAAATTTGATCTATATTAAATCTATTCAGTGGTTAAAGTTTGTACAACTAAATAATAAAAAGCAGACGGGATTACTTATTTTTATGCAAGTATTTAATTATACGAGAAAATGGACACTTTGATGGAATTGTTTCATCATCACGTAAAAAATATTGCTGCCATTCATAATTATCTTTTTCACCATAATCTTTAAGGGAGGGATGAATAGGAGCTTTGTCATAAGTGGCTAGACGTTGACGTATTAAGTTTTTTAGTTTTCTACTGCGTTTCTCAGAATTCATAACCCCCTGTAAAACCCATCTAGGGGTTAAAGCAAGCATCATACATGAAAAATGTCTACTTCGTCTATTGACATGGGCAGGTGTAGCGCAGTAAACAAAATATGATTCATTATGAAAGCAAAATTCCCAAGTGTTTTCCATAGGATCATTTGGAATGTGCATAGGCCATTCCATCTCGTCCAAACGGCTAGTTGTATTAAGTAGAGACCAATAAATATGTTCAAAATCCTCAACGGTAGTTTCTCGCTTTAAATCTATTGGTGTATGAATAAAAACAATAAGTGAAGCGTATTGCCCTGTGTCTCTAGAACATTCCGTATATTCTTTAAGTAATGTAGCAAAATCCGCGCTAGTATTCGTATCTCTAGGATCACCAATGAATGCGTACCTGAGGTGATTGGCTGTAAAACCGTTTTGAGCTGGTATACAAGGGAAAGGTTTATTTTTATCTGTCATTTTTAATTGGAAAGAACCGAAAGCTTCTTGTTGCCAATGTGGAAGGTTAGTAATATTTTTTTGTAAAGAGTCTTTATCATAAAGTATAGTCATCTATTTATCCCTCCTAAGTCATAATATATAACCTATTAATTATTTAGGAATGGGTGACTAACATAGCAAAAATAATTTTTTTCAATTTATTAAAATGAAATGATTTAATGGATAATCCCTGCAATGAGTTACTTTAATAGTTAATATCTAATAATGTATAAATTTAAGTAACTATAAAATTTGAAAAATATATATAGGTACAATGTTCAAATTTATATTTTCTAACTAGTATGGTTTATAACGAAACGAGAAAGGATGTATTATGGTGGGGATTTTTAAGGAAGAAAAAATTAAATTTATAGATTGTAAAGGCGAAGAAGTCATTTTGAAAATTAAAATTAAGGATATAAAAAAGTAGAGAAGAGGAATGAAGAGGAGTTTATGGTGATTAATATAGAAAATGGAAGGTAATGATAAATTAAGTTGAAATGAATTTATATAGTATAGGCCCCTTTTATATTTTTTTGCATAATGTAGCATGAATGAATATTAAGGGGGAACATATATGTCTTATCCTAATCAGTTAGCTTGGCATGAAACATTGGATCTACATGAATTAGTAGCATTCCAAGCGAACGGTTTAATCAAATTAAAAAAGTCAGTTAGAAATGTACCTGATCAAGCACTTCAATCGTTATATATTAAAGCTATAAATGCGATCCAAAACAATCTACAAGAGTTAGTACAGTTTTATCCGTATGCTCCTGGATTTCAAGCACAGCATCGTGATGACACTGGATTTTACGCTGGAGATTTACTTGGATTAGCAAAGACATCTGTTCGAAATTATGCAATCGCAATTACTGAAACTGCAACACCCCGACTTAGAGAAGTTTTAACCCGCCAAATAAATGGCGCTATACAATTACATGCGCAGGTTTTTAACTTTATGTATGAACGTGGTTACTATCCAGCTTATGATTTAAAGCAACTATTAAAAAATGATGTTCAAAATGTGCAAAAGGCAATACAAATGCAATATTAAAATGAAGGTATGGAAATTATCTTTAGAGGAGAACTATAGTTTATATATATAGGGTCAAATAGTTAAGACTAAATGGTAATTTCCATTGTTAACAAATTGATTAAATTCTACAAATATAAATTCATTCTAAAATATTTAAGAAATTATACTAAGGCTATTTTAGAATACGTGAACTCATATTTAAGAACTTTTTAGAGAATTATTTTCTAAATAAAAATAGATGTTCTTATAATATTTGTTGATACTTGGTAAAAAAGTTATTATTGGGTAACTCGTGAACTAGAATTTTAAGTACAAGCTATAAAGGTTGTTTATACATGTTTTAAACAGGAGAGTCATTCATTTGGGATTAACTTTGTATAGTTTTCATTTGAAAAATAGATAAAAAATAGAAACAAAATATATAAATTCCAAACACTTGGAATTGTAGATATTCCGAAATAGATTCCTCCAGGTAATAACCAAATGCTACAAATTAAAATCAAAATATTTTCTCTTTTAACTATTGAAATGGTTGCCCAAAAAGAGGGGAGTAATAACATGAAAAGAACAGTGATGAAAAATTCTTTATTAGATATTTGACCACTATACGGATTAAAATATAGAATTAATAGCGAAAGTAAAAAGATACTAATAGATGAAACCAATCCTATATAAACATGTACATTGTTTTTCATAATTAAGATTCTCCCCTCAATAACAATCTACTTCTAATTCTATTTTTCAACTGCATATTTTATGTAATTGTTCTATAAATAAAAAAGCAGCTAGCAAAAGCCAGCTGCCTTGAGAAATTTACATCCATGAATTTAAGGAGTATAACTTTTTCATGGGTTAAGTATAGTATGAACAAGAATTTGAAATTTATGCTAAAAGTTAAAAAAGAGCAGTTATTGGTAATGACTTCTCTTTAATGGTAAGAAATACAGTCTGGGTAAGAAGCAGGCTGTATTACATATAATGTTTGCGAAATCGCGATTTTTATTCCCGAAAAAGTAGTTCTATTTTGTAAAATACAAATATTTTCTGCATCCATTGTTTTTAACATATAAAGTGTAATATCTTTTGATGATTTCGACATATCTAAAGTTTGGATAGCGTAATTTTTTATTGTATTTTAATCTTTTGATATAAAAAACATGCAAAGTATTTCCTTATTTAATGTATCTTTTTGTCTACATATTTTCCATGATCGGGTACAGCGATTTTATCAAATTCTTGAACGAGTGTTTTGAGGCTTGTTGATAGCAATTCACCGGACATTGGTATCCCATGTCCGGTAATAGCGACTAGAGGCTTTAATTTCTCTAGCTTAATAACTGATTTTTTAGCAGCTTTCCAGTCTGTTGTTAAATAACGAGGCGGACCGCTTATTTCCTGTTCCTGAGTAATTACTTTATATAAATATTCCTGTTTCACTGTAACAAAAGCGTCCCCAGTAATTAAAGTTCGGTCTTTTTCTCGGAATAATGAAATATGCCCAGGAGTATGCCCTGGTGTATGAATCCATCTAAACTCTGGCATATGGGGAACAGTTCCATCGGTAGGTAGTGTTTTTACGCTATTTCCTAAATCAATTGCTTCATTAGGGAACAGGGGAGACATTTTCGCTACCATACCACCTTCAACTGTTGGATCTGGTCCAGGATAGCTTTGTTGTCCAGTCAAGAACGGTATCTCCATTTGATGGGCATAGACTGGAACATTCCAATACTTAATGAGTTCGATTATTCCTCCAACATGATCAAAATGCCCGTGAGTTAAAATAATTGCTTTTGGACGGCTATTTGTACCAAATTGCTTCTCAGTAACAGAGATAATTTCATTTGCACATTTAGGCATTCCAGCATCAACTAAAACAAAATCATTGGTATGCGGATTTCCAACAAAACATATGTTGACGATTTGAATCGTGTAACAAAATAAATCAGGCAATACTTCAAGGCCATGACCACTTTCAATTGAAGTTGCTGGAATAAACTTGTAATCACTTCCGTAATTCATTTCCTTGTCCACTTTTTATCCCCCTTAATATATTTTAATACGACATTATAGTTCCCTAATTTCTCGAATCCATTTTGGGACATTTGAAAAAAGAATTAGTGGGGGATTACAAAAAAAATTAAGTCCTAGAATTAAGGTGGAGACATATGAATTTATATAATAGTTTCTACAATTTTTTTTGAGGAGGGTGATGAGTTAATAAAATATTCATCTTAATATTTTGATGTGTATTTATATAAAAATTACATAACAGTAGCTGATATAAATCCATTAAATAAGACGATTACTTGTAACCGATGCTTTTCATAATTAAAGGATGTTTAAGTTTGGTGATGTAGTTGAAGTGAATTAGAGGGGGGAATATCTCTTCCTAACTTAATTATACCATGTAAATCAAGTTCAAAATAGACTGTTTATTCGTATTTACTCCTGCTACAATCAAGTACACATGCAAAGTAAGGAGAGATGTTACATGAGTTCTTTCGTTCTCGATTTTCAGGAAATAGAAAACACGCAGCTTGCACTCGTTGGTGGAAAAGGATTGAATTTAGGGGAGTTATCAAGCGTTCAAGGGATACAAGTGCCAGAAGGATTTTGTGTTACAACGGTAGGATATGAAAAGGCCATCGAGCAAAATGACGAGCTTCAAACTTTGTTGCAGCAGCTAACAAAGTTGAAACGTGAAGACCGAACTCAAATTGGTGGAATTAGTAAGAAGATTAGAGAAGTCATTATGGCAGTAGAAATCCCTTCTGAAGTAGTGGAAGCGGTAGCTCATTATCTCTCACGTTTTGGAAATGAACATGCGTATGCCGTGCGTTCTAGTGCTACGGCTGAAGACTTGCCGTATGCCTCGTTTGCTGGTCAACAAGATACGTATTTAAATATTATCGGTAAAGAAGCGATTTTGCAGCATGTAAGAAAGTGCTGGGCTTCTTTATTTACAGAGCGAGCAGTTATGTACCGCATGCAAAATGATTTTGAACATAATCAAGTTTCTATATGTGTTGTCGTTCAAAAAATGGTTTTCCCTGAGGCTTCGGGCATTTTATTTACTGCTGATCCGGTTACTTCTAACCGAAAGGTAGTATCAATCGATGCCAGTTTTGGACTTGGTGAGGCATTAGTATCAGGATTGGTCTCTGCCGATAATTATAAAGTAAAAGAAGGCGAAATTGCCGGAATGATGATAGGGACTAAAAAATTAGCTATTTATGCTTTAAAAGAGGGCGGAACGGAGACGAAACAGATTGATCCGGTTCAGCAAAAGCTTCAAACATTGTCTGAACAACAAATATTACAACTAGCACAGATCGGAAGACAGATTGAAGCTTATTTTGGTTGTCCGCAAGATATTGAATGGTGTTTAGTGGATGATACATTTTATATTGTCCAAAGTCGCCCCATTACGACTTTATATCCAATTCCTGAAGAAAATGATGGGGGAAATCATGTATATATATCAGTTGGCCATCAACAAATGATGACCGATGCGATGAAACCGCTAGGGTTATCTTTTTTCCTGTTAACGACTAATGCTCCTATGCGACAAGCGGGAGGACGGCTGTTTGTTGATGCTACGCAACAATTGGCTTCACCTGCTAGCAGAGATTATTTAATAAACACTTTAGGAAAATCAGATCCACTCGTAAGAGATGCATTAACGACTATAATCGAGCGAGATAATTTTATTACATTGTTGCCGGATGATGAAAAAGAAAAGAGTGTTAGTAAAAGTAAGCAACCTGCAAATTCGCAACTAGAAATCGAAAATGATCCGGCAATCGTTACGAATTTAATACAGAATAGTGAAGCATCAATCGAAGAGTTAAAACGAAACATGCAAACGAAATCAGGGGTGGATGTACTTGATTTTATTTTGGAAGATATTCAGCAATTAAAGAAAATATTATTTCATCCGCAAAGTATCGCTGTCATTATGGCAGGTATGAATGCTTCAACATGGATGAATGAAAAGATGGAGCACTGGCTAGGCGAAAAGAATGCAGCAGACATACTTTCTCAATCGGTACAAAACAATATTACGTCTGAAATGGGGCTAGCATTACTGGACGTTGCTGATGTGATTCGGCCGTACCAAGAAGTTATTACGTATTTACAACATGTAGAAAACGATAACTTTTTAGATGAAATAGTTCAGTTTAAAGGTGGAGAAGAAGCCCGAGATGCCATTCTAACTTTTCTAAATAAATACGGAATGAGATGTAGTGGAGAAATTGACATTACGAAAACACGCTGGAGTGAAAAGCCAACTACAATTATCCCGATGATTTTAAATAATATAAGAGACTTTGAAGCGGGTGCTAGTAAACGGAAGTTTGAAGAAGGACTGCAAGAAGCTTTGAAAAAAGAAGAAGAATTATTAGACCGATTGCAGCAATTGCCGGATGGAAAACAAAAGATAGAAGAAACGAAGCGAATGATTCGTAAAATCCGTAATTTTATTGGCTATCGTGAATATCCGAAATACGGCATGATTAATCGTTATTTCATATATAAGCAGGCATTATTGAAAGAAGCTGAGCAACTTGTCCAAAGCGGTGTCATTCATGAAGTTGATGATATATACTATTTAACTTTTGAAGAGCTTCACGAAGTTATTCGCACGAAAAAACTAGATTACGAGCTTATTCATAAACAAAAAAATGAGTACAAATTATATGAAAAACTAACGCCTCCCCGCGTTATGACGTCTGATGGAGAAATCATTACAGGTAAATATAAACGAGAAAACCTCCCAGCTGACGCGATTGTAGGTTTGCCTGTTTCTTCAGGAGTGATTGAGGGAAGAGCTCGTGTTATTTTAAACATGGAAGATGCGAATTTAGAAGAGGGGGATATATTAGTTACTGCTTTTACTGACCCGGGCTGGACACCGTTATTTGTGTCTATAAAAGGGTTAGTCACCGAAGTTGGCGGACTTATGACGCACGGGGCAGTGATTGCACGTGAATATGGATTACCAGCAGTCGTCGGGGTAGAGAATGCTACGAAACGAATCAAAGATGGGCAACGAATTCGGGTACATGGAACAGAAGGGTATATTGAAGTGTTGTAATGAAATAAAAGATCATCCGCTATTATAGTGGATGATCTTTTATTATATAGCTGACTTATTTTTTTAAGCCAGCCGCATAAAAAGGTCCATGAACTGCGATTGTTGATAAAATGCGAGCAATTTCCTCAGGTGTTTCTTTTTGCCCGGTAGTTAACCACTGCTGAATAACACCTATATGAGCAGATGCCATATAAGAAGCTAAGTATTGGCTTGGGACAAGTAAATTCTCCTTATTAATGAGAGCGCCATTCGTATCTTCAAATATTGTTTTCCACATAAAGTCTTTCAGTTTTGTTTGGAAAGACAAATCTCCTTTTGGACTTAATACAGCTCTCATAAAATCACTATTTTCATTTAGAAATTCAAGAATAGAAGTAATAAGTATAAACGGCATTGTTGGGGAAGGATTGGACCCAAGATCCGCAATAACTTCAGGCAATCTCTGTTTGGCAATGCTAGAAAATTTATACATAATTTCTTCTTGGCATTTCGTCATTAAATCAAATTTATCTTGATAATGCGCATAGAAAGTACCGCGATTAATGTTTGCTTTCGTTGTAATATCTTTCACTGTAATGGCGTCAAAACCTTTTTCTTCAATTAATTCGACCAATGCGTTTCGTATGGCAGTTTTCGTACGAATAACACGTAAATCTAAATTACTATCGCGCAAAGCATGTCCCTCCTTAATTTTTCTCAACACTTTTCAAGAATGTGTCTTATAACCGACACATTCACGATTTTTGATTATTGTATAAGGTTCAACTCGAACATATAATTCAAAATATAAATAAACAACACGTTGTTTGTTATTATAAATCAAATTATAGGAGGAGAAAAGAAAATGTTTAAAAATAAACTTTTATATGTATCACCAGTTATTGCACTACTTGTTGTTTTTATTTTTTCATTCACGTTATTTCCAACCGTTCAACCACAGCCGAAAAATTTGCCAATCGCAATTGTAAATGAGGATCAAGGAGTAGAAATTCCGAATCAACCAAAGATGAATATGGGGCAAACGATTGTTGATAATATGAAAAAGACATCAAAATCAGATGAAGAACCTGCGGTGAAGTGGGTAGAAGTGAAAAATAAAGAAGCAGTTCAAAAAGGTTTAAATAATCAAGAATATTACGCAGCATTAGTTATTCCGAAAGACTTTAGCACAAAACAAGCATCATTACGAACACCACAGCCATCTTCGCCAGAGGTAGAAATATTCATCAATCAAGGAATGAATACAGCTGCATCAACTATGGCAGGACAAATGTTAAATGCGATCGTTGATAATATGAACAATACTGTTCGTACACAACTATTAGAAGAATTGAAAGCAAAAGGAGCTACATTAACAGCAGACCAAGTTTCAAATGTAATAACACCTATTGCAAAGAAAGTGACAAATGTGAATGAAATCGGCAAAAATAGTGCGAACGGTAACTCGCCAATGTCTTTATTCCAGCCGTTATGGATTGCAAGTTTAGCGAGCGCAGCAATTATCTTTATTGCGATAAGTAAAATGCCAGTAGGTACAAGAAAAGAAAGCTTCATATTAAAACTAAAACAAATCATAACAGGGGCTGTCGCGGCACTTGTTATTGGATTTGGCCTCACATGGATCGCGGATGGTATGGTAGGTTTAAATATTTCGAATTTCACGGATACGGCACTGTTTTTATCAATTACGTCCTTTAGCTTCTTTTTAATGATATCCGCAGTACTTTCACTAGTTGGACTAAAAGGAATTGGTGTATTCGCACTCTTACTTTTCTTCGGTGCACCGTTATTATCATTAGCACCGGAAATGTTGTCTCCGTTTTATCAAGATTGGGTGTACGCATGGTTACCAATGCGATTTATGATTGAAGGGCTTAGAGAAATATTCTTCTTCGGAAAAGGGTTAAGCTGGGGTACACCTGTTACTGTGCTCATTTGGATTGGTGCGGTAAGTATGGCTATTATTTTAGCGACTGCTTTCAAACGTAGTGCAATAAAGGAACATATAACAGAATTACACGCATAAAGGATAAAAACGTTTCACTAAGAGTGAAGCGTTTTTTGATTTTTATTAACCTATAGGGAAATCAAGCAAGATAGGTTTTTCTATATTTTAAGGGGAATAGAAGAGTTCGGATTTGCGGTTCTTTTTGTATACATGCTCCTGCTATTTCAAATTGCATAAAATGTAATGCGAAATAATGGAGGGGATAAGATGTATAATTCGAATTATTATGATTGGTATAGGCAAAATGATAAGTTGATTCGTGATATTGAGAAAGCAATTAATGGAGAGTTTAGTGCTATAAATTGCTATGCGAAATTAGCTAATATGGCTCCAAATGTGGCGGAAAGAAATCAAATTCTTGAAATTCGTAATGATGAGATAAAGCATTTTCATCAGTTTGTACAGATCTATACAAATTTAACTGGTCAGCAGCCAAAACCAAAAATTACAGAAGAATGTCCGAATACGTACTTACAAGGATTAGAATTCGCAATACAAGATGAACAGAAGACAGTAGATTTTTACTTGGAAATTTCAGATGAAGCATCGGATGCACATCTGAAAGAGTTATTGCGCAGAATAGCTGCCGATGAACAAAATCATGCAGTGTGGTTTTTATATTATTTTGTGAAGATGAAGTGAATGCTTAAGAAATTAAAACCGTTTCACTAGTAGTGAGACGGTTTTTTTGTGGAATACAAGCTGTAAAATAGATATCTTGAAGGTGTATTAGTTAGTTTTGGTATATAATGTATAAAATGAAAATTAGTAAAGAGAGAAGTAAGTATATGAAAGGGGAAACGTAATATGGAGAGAACTACAGTTAAAGAATATACAATTCGAATTGCTACAGAAGCGGAAGTATAAGGGGAATGGGATTGGAGAATGGCTTTTACAGTGGATAGAAGAGAATGTACAACATGACAAAGAGTACTTGAAGCTAGACTGCGTCGGGCATAATCGTAAGTTGAATGATTTTTATAAGAAAAATGGTTTTGAATATGTTGGGAGTATAGATGGACTTAGTAAGTTTCAAAAGAAAAGGGGATATTGAATGGATCAAATTAATACCGATTTAGTTAAAAGGTTAATAGGGGAACAGTTTCCTGAATGGGCACATTTAGACGTGAAGCCCGTAAAGTTTAGTGGGCATGATAACAGAACATTTCACCTAGGTGATGAGATGAGTGTAAGATTGCCAAGTGACGTGGCATATGCACCGCAAGTAGAGAAAGAAAATAGTTGGCTTCCTATATTAAGTAAGGAGCTTTCTTTACCGATTTCTACACCACTTGCGAAAGGGGCTCCGTCTGAAGCGTATCCGTGGCCTTGGTCTATTAATAAGTGGATAGAGGGCGAAATAGTTACGAAACAAAATGTCCGTGACTTAAATGAATTTGCGTCACACTTAGGATCATTTTTAGTAGAATTGCAGTCCATTGATGCGAGTAATGGACCGGTAGCTGGAGCACATAATTTTTACCGAGGCGGGCTTATATCTGTATATGATGAAGAGGCGAGAGGTGCTATCGAAAATAATAAGGACGTTTTTGATGAAAACGTATTAAAGCATCTTTGGGGTGTAGCACTTCAGTCAACGTGGGAGCGTAAAACAGTTTGGATTCATGGAGATGTTGCACCAGGAAATTTACTCGTTAAGGACGGAAAGCTTTGCGCCGTAATTGATTTTGGTATTTTAGGAGTAGGAGATCCGGCTTGTGATGCAGCGATGGCTTGGACGTTTTTTGATAAGAATAGTAGAAACGTATTTAAAGAAGTATTGCGCATAGATAAAGAAACGTGGAATAGGGCGAGAGGATGGGCACTTTGGAAGGCGTTAATTACGTATGATGCGAATAAGATTAGTAATAAGATAGTGGCGGAAGAATCGTATCGTGTCATTCAAGTGATTGTGGATGATTATGAGAGGTAATAGAAAAAGCCTATTTCAAAATAGGCTTTTTCATATGATTAAATATTAGAAATCGAAAGAAGGAATCTAACATAATTATACAGAATATTTAGATAAATAGGAGGTGTCGAATTTTGAGTGAAATTGAATTAAAAAGGAATGTAATTAAGACAGGGAGTGAGAAGAGGATCATTCTTCGGTTTATACTCGCTAGTCTCGTTGGGGTGTTTATGTTTTTCGTACCAGTTACGATAAATGGTGCTTCGTCCATTATGATTGATCATATCGTATCTTGGGTCCGGGCTTCGGTTCCAGGAGTAGTACCTTATTACGCACTACTTGTTATGGTAATGGGTGCAATTTATCCGTTTTATACGAAGAAATGGAATGCTTCTATCGTAGACATTTGTTTTTCTATTTTAAAAGTAGTTGGCGTCGTTTTCGGTGTACTATATTGTTTTAAAGTGGGACCAGCCTGGTTCTTTGCGCCAGATGTAGGGCCGTTTTTGTATGAGAAACTAGTAATATCGGTAAGTTTACTCGTTCCAATTGGCTCAGCTTTTTTAGCGTTATTAGTCGGGTACGGATTACTAGAATTTATTGGTACATTTTGCCGTCCGATTATGAGACCGTTATGGAAAACACCGGGAAGATCAGCAATCGATGCGGTTGCTTCCTTTGTAGGGAGCTATTCATTGGCGTTATTAATTACGAACCGCGTGTATAAAGAAGGAAAATATACGACAAAAGAAGCAGCTATTATCGCTACAGGCTTTTCTACAGTATCCGCAACATTTATGATTATCATCGCAAAAACATTAGACATTATGCATTTATGGAATGTTTATTTTTGGACTACTCTCGTTGTAACATTCATCGTAACTGCTATCACCGTAAGAATCCCACCCCTTAGTAGAAAACCAGATACATATGTAACAGAAGAAGGGTTCCCAGAGCCTGTTTATAAAGAAAAAATGCTAGAACGAGCTTGGGAAGATGCGTTAGAAGTATCAAAGTCTGCACCGAGTATTATGAAAAATATTGCAGTGAACTTAAAAGACGGTTTTATTATGACGATGGGAATTTTACCATCCATTATGTCAGTCGGATTAATTGGTATCGTCTTAGCGAAATTCACGCCAATATTTGATTGGATTAGTTATATTTTCTATCCGTTTACATGGCTATTACAATTACCAGAAGCAGAACTAGCTGCTAAAGCGGTATCCGTTGGTATTGCGGAAATGTTTTTGCCATCATTATTAGTAGTAAGTGCACCACTTGTGACAAAGTTTGTCATTGCGGTTGTTTCGGTATCATCTATATTGTTCTTCTCAGCTTCCATTCCTTGTATTTTATCGACAGACATTCCGTTAAAAGTATCGGAACTTATTATTCTCTATGTACAAAGAACGATATTAACGTTACTTATTATTACGCCGATTGCTTACATACTTCTATAAAGAATGAACTCGCTTTAAAGAAAAGCGAGTTTTTTATGTTTGTTAATTTACGATATATAGATTATAAGATGTTATTTGTATGATATAGTAAAAAAAGAGGAGGGGAACAAATGGAAATAATTCATGAAAGAGCAAAGTTACGGTTAATAGATAGTGATGATGTCGAAACTTTGTTTTCGATTGTAGAAGGAAATCGGGATATTTGGGCGTATTTAATTTCTAAAATGGATAGTGCGCAAGATATGCAGCAATATGTTCAAAAAGCGATACAGGGTTATGGGAAGGGTACTCAAATACCTTTCGTTGTAGTGGATCAACAGACGAATACGATTGTAGGAAGTACACGTCTATATAATATTTCAGTAGAAAATAAGACAGTCGAGTTAGGGCAGACTTGGTATCGTCCAAGTGTGCAACGTACGAGTATAAATACAGAGTGTAAGTACATGCTTCTCCAGTATGCTTTTGAAAAATTACGTATGCTGAGAGTACAAATTAAGACGGATGCAAGAAACGAAAAGGCACAACGAGCAATTGAAAGGTTAGGTGCAGTAAAAGAGGGCGTGCTTAGAAATGAAAGAAAATTGCCAAGTGGTTATGTGAGAGATGCAGTTGTGTATAGTATTATCGCAAGTGAATGGCCAGTTGTGAAAGCACGTTTATTAGAAAATTTAGAGTTGTATAAAGAAAAGTTATAATTCGTGTTTTGAAAGGTATATTGTTCGCGATGTAAGAAAAATATACCTTTTTTCTTACAAAATGCTACTTTATTTTAATTCCTTTTGTTTCATCGTTCCCTTCTGAGAAAAAATTCGTTACAATGTAGTTGTATGGTAATAAACTTATGAATTTAAAACATGTAATGAAAACCGCAAATAAAAATGAATTGATAATCCTCAATTTTAAATGAAAACCCTTTTATACATAAATAACAAGTAAAGTTCCTTCTTTTAAATAAACTCAAACAAAACGATTTGATATAAATGTTTTTTTATAGAAGTATGGATGATGTACGGAGGCAATTACAAATGAAAGAAAATAAGAAGAGTAAGAAAAGACGAATCTTTCAAGTATTTTTACTAATGATTTGTTCTGCTATTTTATATGTAAGTTATGCAGCTTATGATATTTGGAGTTATCGTTTTAAAACAAATGATGGCGTGAAAACGGATGCTGGTATCGTACTAGGAGCAGCTTCGTGGAACGGAAAACCATCTCCTGTATTTAAAGAAAGAATTAATCATGCGATTTCTTTATATAAGAACGGAAATATTAAAAAGATTATTTTTACAGGTGGTACAAAGTTCGAGGCAGAACTTGAGGAAGCCCGTACTGCAAGAGTATATGCAATGAAACAAGGTGTAAAAGAGGAAGATATTTTAATTGAAACAAAATCCCTTTTCACAGAAGAAAACTTAAAGAATGCGAAGGAAGTTGGAATAGAGAACGGAATACGCACATACACGATTGTAAGTGATCCACTTCATATGAAACGCGCAATGAGAATCGCAAAACATATTAATATTGAAGCGTATGCTTCACCAACGCCGACATCAGCATATAAAACGTTAGACACAGAAATACCATTCTTCTTTAAAGAATTATTCTCGTACATTGGATATGTAACCTCTTTGCCGTTAAAGGCATTGAAGGGAGACTAATATAAGAAAAGAACCTATTTTAAATGGGAACTTTTCTTATTGGTCAAAAACATTGTATTTTTATCGGAATAGTGAAACAATAGAGAGGTAGCTTCATATAATCATAATGAAAAAGTGAGCGGTTGATGAATCGAACATAAAGGAGATTATAGTATGGCACTCTCATTTGTTGAAACAGAAGAACAATCTTTCATTATTGAACAAATAAATAAATTGATTCCGAAGTTCATAGAAAGAGAGCATCAACTAAGTGAATTAGGATCATTTCCGTATGAAAATATAAGTGATTTGAAAGATATCGGATATACGAAATTAACGTTACCGAAGGAATTTGGTGGTAGTGCGATTTCTTTATATGACTTCGTTTTATTTCAAGAGAAAATCGCGGAAGGCTGCGGAGCTACTGCATTATCGATTGGCTGGCATCTTGGCATTGTAAAAGAGCTAGTGGAAAATCGCTCTTGGAATGATGAGATGTTCAAATGGTTTTGCGAAGAAGTGAGTAATGGTGCGCTCTTTAACAGGGCAGCAACAGAGCCAAAAACAGGGAGTCCGACGCGTGGCGGAAAACCAGAAACGATAGCGGTTCAACAAGGCGAGAAGTGGATTATAAATGGAAGGAAAACCTTTACAACGATGGCGCCAATACTTGATTATTTTATTATTTCAGCAAGTATTGAAGGTCGAGAAGAAGTTGGCGAGTTTGTCATTCCGAGAAATACGCTCGGTGTATCCATTGAAGAAACGTGGGATAGCGTTGCGATGCGAGGGACTGCTAGTCACGACCTTGTCTTACAAAATGTAGAGATAGAAAGTCGCTTTTTTACAGATGTAAAGGGCGGGAAAGTGAAACAAAAGGGTATTGGCTGGTTGCTACATATACCAGCATGTTATTTAGGAATTGCACAATCAGCAAGAAATTATGCAGTTCAGTTTGCGGGATCATACAAGCCAAATAGTTTAAACCATTCTATTAGTTTATTACCGAATGTTAGAAGATTAGTCGGAGAGTTAGAACTCGAGCTTATGCAAGCTCGCGTCTTTTTATATCAAATTGCGAAAAAATACGATGAGGCAGAAGATAAACTGTCACTGCAAGCAGAATTAGCGGCAGTGAAATACGCCGTAACAAATGCGGCGATATCCATAGTGGATAAATCAATGCGCATCGTAGGAGCAAAAAGTTTATCAGAAAAAAATCCGCTTCACCGTTACTATTTAAACGTCAGAGCAGGACTACACAATCCGCCGATGGATGATGCAACACTATCTATGTTAGCGGATGCGGCGTTTCGGTCGTAGTTTTTAAAGCTTATATTTTAGTGTTTATGGACAATATAGTTGTTTTGAAAGCACGTGTTTGATTAGTAATCGAACACGTGCTTTTTATGTGTACGACGTACCAAATTGAGATGTAGATTTTTAATATAAATGGTTATCATGATTTTGTAAGTGTTCCTTGATGGAAAAATATTTGCCATTTTCCATCTATCAGTTTCCAAATGGAACTTCGCAAAGTATTCTGCATTCTAGTTTCATCTCTTACAAGATATGTCGCCAACACAGTATCCTTCGATAAAGGGTATATTTCAAAATTAGAAAGAGTCATTTCTCTCACACTAAGTCCGTCTCCACCAACAGAATCCTTCTTATACCAAACGTTTCCCGAACTTCCAAACTCAAAGAAGTCGTCTGCAAGTAATTTGTCCAGTTCTGCTGGATTTGTACGAGTTTTAGGTTCTAATAGTTTTTCCTCCAGTTCACATAAATGCTTTTTTAATTCAGAGTGCTTTTTCACGTAATCATCCCCATATATTAATTATCGTACAACAACTAAACTGCTCTTTTTAACTAATGAAAAGGATTTTGACTAGTTAGATAATTGGTTGCGTATTATTATAATGCCGGTTTGGAAGCTTTGTAAACATTTGTTATATTTAATCCCAAATTAAAGGTCTTTCCAAGTTTATCATTCGTAAATATTGTAAAAATTGACCAGCATGGACCGCATCATGATAGGCAATTCTTAATAGCATGTCGCCTAAATATCTTTGATAGCCAACATCGCTTCGATCAATAAGGGTTGAATCTAGCTCAGCTATGCTTATGGATTGAACATATTCTATAAAGTCAGTAAAGTATGATTGTGCCAATTCAATTTCTTTTTTTACACAAGTAATTGGCTCATTATCATACGGGAAATGTATATCATTTATTGAGCCGTTGTTTTTTAAAATCATATGATAATAAAAAGTTGAGCTCCATACATGACGAATCATCTCACCAAAGGACATAGCTTCATGATCAGGTTTCCAATTAAGAAAATTATCGGGAAGAGAATTCCATAATTTTTCTGAGCGCCTTCTCGTTTCTTTCAAATTTAATATACTAAGATCAATTGCATTCATAATACATTCTCCTTTACTCTTAAACTTAAAATAATTGTATCAGTTTAATAGTTAGGGTATCATCGAAATATGAATGTATATCCGAATATCTCATATATAGCTAAACTAATTGCTGAACCTACAAGAGCAATTATCTTAGATTGTCTAATGAATAATCAGGCACTACCTGCTAGCGAATTGGCTTATATGGCAAAGGTGTCACATCCAACGATTAGTTCTCATCTTTCTAAATTAGTAGAGGGGAATCTACTTACAGTTGAACAACATGGTAGACATCGTTACTATCGACTTGCTAATCAAGAGGTAGCAGAAGTTCTTGAAAAGTTAGGAACAATTGCACCAACAGTCCAAGTTCGGTCTTTAAAACAATCGGATCAACTAAAACAAATTCGTTATGCTCGAACTTGCTATGATCATCTTGCAGGCAGACTCGGTGTAGAGATAACTGAAAAATTACTACATAGGGAATTTATAATTTTAGAAGAAGGAGAATACATTGTAACGGAACAAGGTAAGTTGTGGTTTCTGAATTTTGGAATAAATATTGATAAGGCAAATATAAAAAGGAGGGTATTTGCAAAACCTTGTCTTGATTGGAGTGAACGACGCTACCATATTGCTGGTTGGTTAGGATCTGCGATAGCAAAACTATTTTTTGAACAGGAATGGATTACAAAAACGGATAAGAATAGAACCGTCCATCTTACAAAAAAAGGTATGAAGTTATTGAAAGACCAATTAGGCATTGACATGGAAAATAAAAAAGTCCATCAAAATGCAGTGCCTCCTATCGAGTAAACAGTATGAAATAACCTGAGTTCTATATTTATATAGACTCAGGTTATTTAATTTGTTTTAAAATCTTTGATGATATTTGCATATGGCAACTTTAACCTCATTTGCTTTATGGAAAGAGGTTAAATGAAAACATAGTAGTTTGAGGCAGTTCTATTAAATTATTAATCATATTCATTGAAAATTATGCGTAAGAATATAGTAAATGAAGGGAGATATAAAATGAATAAAGTGAAACTGAAAGTATTTAATATAAAGTATGTAATGATATGTATTTTATTCACCATTATATGTATTCTCACTTCATTCTTCATTTCTAGTAATTCAAACGTATTTAAATCGTATTATATTAATCAGTTATTGGGAACGAATTCTACTAAAGGTCTTATGTATATGATAGGAAGTGAAAATCGTTATTTTGCAGAAGAATTTCATAAAGAAAAAGGACGAGCGTCTTTGGAATCTTTTTTGCTTTCACTTTCTACAAATATTAATGTAAATGATCTCCGAAGTTTATTAACTCGAGAACTTCCTAATATGAATCAATTTTATTCGGAAATATTAATTGCTGGAGAGGGAACGGATTATACGAACATTCCCGAAGAATCTAGTGTTCCTTTAGAGAATATTAAAAATAAAGGTACTGCTATAAAACACCCAAAGAGTGAGAAAGAAAACAATTCAAATACACAAAATAACAGTGAAAATAAGGTTTTTATTTATCATACACATAGTTGGGAGTCGTTTATTCCTCTCATTCCAGGTGCCACTATACCCGATGATGCTTCTAGTACAAATAATGAAGTGAATATTACGTTTGTTGGAAACTATTTAAAACAAAAGTTAGAAGAAAAAGGAATAGGTGTTTCACATGATACGACAAATATGAGGGATTTTCTGCGAAATAAAAATTTAAATTGGGCCCAATCTTACAAAGGATCCCGTCAAATATTACAAGATAAATTAGCACAAGATAAAAATATTATGTTTCCAATGGACCTTCATAGGGACGATGCGCGAAAAAATACTACAACAAAAAATATTAACGGAAAGAATTATGCTCGGCTCTATTTTATTTTAGGACGAGAAAATCCTAACTTTGAAAAAAATAAAAAAATAGTAACAGCAATAAATTCATATTTAGATGAAAAATATTACGGTTTAAGCCGAGGGATTTTTATTAAAGATCGTAAAAGCGGAAACGGAGTATATAATCAAGATCTATCCCCCAATGCATTACTTATTGAAATGGGAGGGGTAGATAATACACCAGAAGAGTTGTATGCTTCCGTTGACGCATTAGTAGAAGCATTTAGCCACTATTATAATGAAGTAACTAAGAAAAATAACTAAAATAAAAAGGAGTGACACCTAGTCAGAAATTCTAGGGGGTTACTCCTTTTTTGTAGAATGTAAAATTACCAATAAATAGTATTAGTTGAAAAAAATCTTTCTTTTCATTCTTCTTTTTATAGTTTTATAGGAGAATACTATGCTTCTTATTTCACCTACTGTATAATAAGAAAAAAGCAAGAAAAGAGGTCATCTCATGCTAGAGGTTATTGCAACATGTTTAGAAGATGTGAAACGAATTGAACGAGCTGGCGGGAAGCGAATTGAATTAATTACATCTTATACAGAAGGTGGTTTAACACCGAGTTATGCTTTTATTAAAAAAGCGGTAGAAGCAGTACATATACCGATTCACGTTATGATTCGTCCGCATGCGAAGTCTTTTACATATACGGAAGAAGAAATTGAAATGATGAAAGAGGATATTGTAGTTGCTCAAAATCTTGGAGTAGCTGGTGTTGTATTAGGTGTATTAAATGAAAAAAATGAAGTGGATGAAGAGAAACTAGCAGATTTACTATCTGTTGTAGATGGAATAAATGTAACGTACCACCGTGCGATAGATGATATAGAAAATCCAGTAGAAGCGATGAGAACTTTAAAGAAGTTTCATAAAGTGACTCACGTTTTAACTTCAGGTGGACAAGGAAATATAGTGGATAATATCCCAGTGCTTACAGATATGCAAAAGGTAAGTGATGGCCAAATTCAGCTTGTAGTTGGAGCTGGTGTGACGAAAGAAAATATAAAGAAATTGCTAGATGAAACTGGAATTTCGCAAGCTCATGTCGGTACAGCGGTAAGAGAAGGGAAATCATGTTTTTCTGAAATTGATCTTAATTTAGTGCAAGAATTAGTTCAAATCATACAATAAACACGTAAGAAAGAGGAGAAACGATGAAGGAAAATACGAAGAAAGAATTATTCTCATGGGCTAAAACGATAGGGTTTACCCTTGTCCTAATTGCTATTATTCGCGGTGTTTTATTTACACCCTCATTAGTACAAGGTGAATCGATGATGCCCACTTTAGAAAATAACGAACGAGTTCTAGTGAATAAGATCGGTTATAGTATAAGTGGATTAGATCGCTTTGATATTATCGTCTTCCACGGAAAAGAAGGGTACGATTTAGTAAAACGAGTAGTTGGTTTACCAGGCGATACAGTGGAGTATAAAAACGATGTTTTATATGTAAACGGAAAAGCGATGGAAGAACCATATTTAAAAGAGTTTAAAGAAAAAGCAGCAGGCCGTGTATTAACTCCAGACTTTACGTTAGAACAAATCACAGGAAAAACGAAAGTGCCAGAAGGCCAAGTGTTTGTTTTAGGGGATAATCGTGAAGTTTCTAAAGATGGTCGTATGTTTGGATTTATTTCAGAAGATGAAATTGTCGGAAAAGGCCAAGCTGTTTTCTGGCCGTTGAAACAAGTAAGAACGTTATAAAACAAAAAGTATGGAAGAAATATTCTTCCATACTTTTTTTGTACCTTATTTATATGTTTGGCTTGGCTATAACTTGAACTTTTGAAAGAGAACCATCATTATTTCTAAAATTGATCTTGTATTCACCTTCAGGAAGCCAATCACTCCAGTTTATACTAAATTCACTTATCGCTTGTTCCCCTGGTTTTAAAGTCCCGTCAATCATCCAAGAACCTTTAGCATTATATAAAGTGTAACTAAAAGGAGAATCACCAATATTTTTTACAAGAACGCTTAAGTCATCTCCATGAGAGTAGTAAAAGCCAGAAATACTTGATCCGAAAAAGGCAACATTTCCGTCAGTTATTGCATGGCGTTGATCAATTTGAGAGCTAATATTAGTTCCTTCATCTGCCGCAAATGTCACATTATAACCTATACAAACAGACAACATAATAGCAGGAATCACTAGTAGCTTTTTCAAAAGAAACACTCCTTATATTTTGTTTTACATATATAATAATAATTGAAATATATTGGGCATGTAATCGTTTGATGTAAAAATTTACAAATGCATTTAATTATTTATGTTTTTTACATTACTGACAAAATATATCGGGTCATGTACTTAAAAAAATATTGATAGAATTAAAAGAATATTTTATAATTTTAAATTATATGTTTGTTTCGAAAAACGGAATTTAAGTTCCGAAATTCGGAACAAGAGGGAGATAGAATGAGTATAAATAAAACGGCAGTTAAAACAATGGATATTTTAGAGTTGTTTTATGAGCATGACGAGCTCAGTTTAACAGAGATGGTTCAGCTTACGAGTATGCCGAAAACATCTGTTTATCGTTTAATTGGATCGTTAGAAGAAATGGAGTTTTTACAAAAAAACGAAAAGGGGAAATATCATTTAGGAGTCGTATTTTTACGGTTCGGTCAACTTGTTTCACAAAGATTATCTGTAAGAAATATTGCGATTCCATATATGAAAGAGCTTAGAAATAGTTTAGGGCAGGCAGTTAATTTAATTATTCAAGATGGTAATGACGCGATTTATGTGGAAAAGATGGAAGGCGTTCAGCCTGTACGAGTGTATACAGCGGTTGGAAGAAGAGCACCGCTTTATGCTGGCGCATGTCCGAGAATTTTACTTTCGTATTTCTCTGAGGAAGAGAAACGGAAATACATAGAGGAAACAGATTTAAAACAGTTTGCAGATGGAACAATTGTGGATAAGGAACAATTGCTAGAAGTGTTACAAATGGCGAAAAAGGAAGGACACACAATTAGTTACTCTGAGTTAGAAAATCATACAGCGGCTATAGCAGCGCCCATTTTTGCAAGCGATGGAACGGTTGTAGCAGGTATTAGTATTTCAGGATTAGCAATTGAGTACAGCGAAAGTAATATTTCATATTTTATTGCGAAGGTGAAGGAAACAGCACATCGCATTTCGAAAGAACTCGGCTTTTTGGCATAGAAAGAGGGAGTGGGATGAAATTTTCTGCGTTAGGGGATCAAGCAATTATTGTTACATTTGGTGAAGAAATCGGGATGGATACTTACGAAAAAGTGCAACGACTATTTCAAGCACTGCAGCAACATCCGTTTGCAGGAATGATTGAATGCGTTCCATCGTTTACTTCATTAGCCGTTTACTACAATTTGTATGAAGTATGGAAGGGAAATGATAGAAAGATAAGACCGTATGATTACGTATGCCAATACATAACTGGAATATTAGATACGTATAAGGAAGAGCTGAAACGAGATGTGAAACATATTTCTATACCCGTTTGTTACGGGGGCGAATATGGACCTGATTTAGAAGAGGTGGCACATTATCACGGTTTACAAGTAGAAGATGTGATTCGCATACATAGTGAAACAACATATTTTGTGTATATGTTAGGATTTACACCAGGATTCCCGTATTTAGGAGGACTATCAAAAGAACTAGAAACACCTAGAAAAGAAATACCGCGGTTACAAATTGCTCCTGGTTCAGTAGGAATTGGCGGAAATCAAACAGGTATTTATCCGCTTGAAACACCAGGAGGATGGAATATTATCGGCCGAACTCCTATTTCGTTATTTAATCCAGAAGAAGAAACACCAACCTATATTCAAAGTGGTATGTATTTACGATTTATCCCGATAACGAAGGAAGAGTACGTATCACTTGAGGGGGCTAAAGAATGGATGTAGAGGTTTTGCATGCGGGAATGTTTACAACAGTCCAAGATTTAGGACGATCTCATTATCAACAATACGGTGTACCAGTTGGCGGGGCTATGGATCAAAGTGCACTTCGGATGATCAATATGTTAGTCGGTAATGAAGAGAATGAAGCGGGACTCGAAATGACGATTATGGGACCGAAATTGTTAATAAAGAAAACGACGTTACTCGCAATTGGTGGAGCAAATATGGAGCCGTTACTGAATGGGAAGCGTATTCCATTATGGCGTCCCATTTTAGCGGAAGAAGGTAGCATGCTTTGTTTTGGGAAAGTGAAAAACGGTTGCAGAGCGTATGTGACTTTTGCAGGTGGTATACATATTGATCATACGATGGGAAGCAAAAGTACTTATATACGTGCTGCGATTGGTGGTATTGAGGGAAGAATGCTGAAAAAAGGAGATTATTTTCAAATTGGTACCCACTCAGAAATAGCGAGTCGTTTCATTCAAGACTTACAAAAGGAGGAGCAAATCAAAACGAAATGGGCAATTAGCAAAAGCGTACTGCCAAAGTATAAGAAGTACCCTAAGCTTCGCGTTATAACTGATTTTGAATATGATCAATTTACAGAAGAAAGTATACAGGCATTTTTTACGAAAGAATATAAAGTATCTAATTACGCTGACCGTATGGGCTATAGAGTTGAAGGAGAAGTTTTAAATAGAGTGGAAGAAAAAGAAATTTTATCGAGTCCGGTTACATTTGGGACCATTCAAGTTCCTAATGGAGGACAGCCGATTATATTAATGGCAGATAGGCAAACGACAGGTGGCTATCCGAGAATGGGAAATATTATTTCAGTAGATTTACCACTTCTTGCTCAGTTAAAACCGGGAGACTATGTTTCATTTGAGAAAATTACGCTTGAAGAAGCGGAACAATTGTACATAGAACAAGAAGTAAATATGAATCTATTAAAGAAATTCATCACTTTACGAAGTTGACATTAGGAGGGAAATACCGTGACGACAATCGATTTAAACTGTGATTTAGGAGAAGGTTTTGGAGCTTATAAAATGGGGAATGATGATGAAATTCTTCCGTTCGTTTCCTCTATAAACGTTGCTTGTGGTTTTCATGCGGGTGATCCGACTGTAATGAGGAAAACGGTCGAAAAGGCACTGCAGCATAACGTAGCAATTGGTGCGCATCCTGGTTTTCCTGATTTAATCGGATTTGGAAGAAGAAACATGAATGTTTCAGCAAGTGAAGTATACGATTACGTTTTATATCAAATCGGTGCATTAGATGCTTTTGTGAAAGCGGCAGGCGGGAAAATGCATCATGTAAAACCGCACGGTGCTTTATATAATATGGCAGCAACTAATTTAGAAATTACAAATGCAATCACAAAGGCAATTTCTCATGTGAATCCAACTCTATTACTTTACGGATTAGCAAATAGCGAGGCGTTTATACAGGCTGCAGAAAAATACAATGTAACTCTTGTACAAGAAGCTTTTGCAGATCGTACGTATAAGCAAGATGGAACGTTGACAAGTCGTACAGAAGAAAATGCGCTCATAAAAAATGAAGACGAAGCGATAAAGCAAGTGCTTCAAATGGTGAAAGAAGGCTATGTAAGAGCGGTGAGCGGAGAGAAAGTAGCAGTTCAAGCACAAACAATTTGTTTACATGGTGATGGAGAGAAAGCAGTCCAATTTGCGGAAAAAATATACAGAACATTCGAACTTAATGGTATTTCTATTTGTGCACCGAAATAAAAAATAGGGGGAAGTGCTGGAATGATTAAATTAATCGGGATACTACTTGTTGCGGTTGGGTTTTTATTTAGGCTAAATACACTATTAGTCGTTATGGTTGCTGGTATTGTTACTGGTATGGTTTCAGGGTTAAGCTTTTATGATGTGATCAGCATGTTCGGTAAATTTTTCATAGAAAATAGATATATGTCTATGCCGATTATATTAACTTTACCGGTAATCGGAATTTTAGAGCGTTACGGTTTAAAAGAAAGAGCAGAAGCACTTATAACGAAATCTAAAGGTGCAACAACTGGAAGAGTATTAATGTCATATTTTACGATAAGAGAATCATCAGCAGCACTGGGGCTGAACATTGGTGGTCATGCGCAAACAGTAAGACCGCTCGTTGCACCGATGGCAGAAGGGGCTGCGCAAGGTAAATACGGTAAACTTCCTGAAAAATTAAGAGAGAAGATTAAAGCAAACGCAGCGGCTGCGGAAAATACAGCTTGGTTTTTCGGAGAAGACATTTTTATCGCAACTGGCGCCATTTTATTAATGAAAGGATTCTTCGATTCAGTAGGTATGCATGTCGGTGTATGGGATATGGCACTTTGGGGTATTCCAACTGCAATATCTGCACTTATCGTGAGCTGGATTAGGTTTAGAAGGTTTGATAAATATATAGAGAAAACAATGAAGACAGAAGGAAAAGAAGAGAAGGAGGCAATATAATATGAACATCATAACTATGGATACAATCTATTATGTATTAGGTATAATCGTTGCATTTATCGCTGTTCGTATTGCGTTTGATCGTGAGCATCCAAATCGATTTGGTTCTAGCTTATTTTGGGCATTGTTTGCAGTTACATTTTTATTTGGAAATGTAATTCCTTCGTTTTACGTTGGTTGTATTGTGCTTGCTATGGTCGTGTTAGCTTCATTAAATAAAGTAACAAAATCAGAGGAGAAAGAAGTTCCAGTACAAGAACGTGTGAAACATGCGGAGAAATTAAAAAATAAAATTTTTATGCCTGCACTATTAATTCCTATTTTTACAATTATCGGTACGTTAACGTTAGGGAAGATTAAATGGGGGAATGTATCCCTTGTTGATCCAGATAAAGTCACATTAGTTGCATTAGCACTTGGGGCACTACTTGCATTCATTGCGGCGATGCGTATTACGAAATCGAAAATAATAACGCCTGTTCAAGAAGGAAGCAGACTATTACAAGCTGTCGGCTGGGCTGTCATTTTACCACAAATGTTAGCAGCACTTGGCGGTATTTTCGCGAAGTCTGGTGTTGGCCAAGTCGTTTCTGATTTAGTCGGCCAAGTATTACCGACAGAGTATCCGTTCGTTGCTGTTATGGCGTATTGTTTAGGAATGATGCTCTTTACAGTCGTAATGGGAAATGCATTCGCAGCATTTGCCGTTATTACTGGCGGAATTGGTTTACCTTTAATTGTGCAAATGCACGGAGGAAACCCCGCGATTATGGCAGCGCTCGGTATGTTTGCTGGATATTGCGGAACGCTACTAACGCCAATGGCAGCAAACTTTAATATCGTTCCGGCGATGCTTTTAGAATTAAAAGATAAAAATGCAGTTATTAAAGCACAAGTACCAATTGCTCTTTCAATCTTTATCATAAATATGTTTATTATGTACGGCTTAGTATATCGTTTCTAATTAGGAGGGTAAAACTATGAAAACAGTATTATTAACAGGATTTGATCCGTTCGGCGGAGAAAGCATCAACCCAGCTTGGGAAGTAGCAAAAAGTTTACATGAAAAAACAATTGGAGAGTACAAGATTATTAGTAAACAAGTACCAACTGTATTCCAAAAATCAATCAGTGTATTAAAAGAGTATATAGAAGAACTAAACCCTGAAATGATTATATGTATTGGACAAGCTGGAGGCAGACCAGATATTACGATAGAGCGTGTCGCAATTAATGTTGATGATGCAAGAATTGCTGACAATGAAGGGAATCAGCCGGTAGATGTACCGGTTGTAGAAGAAGGACCAGCTGCCTATTGGTCTACACTTCCGATGAAAGCAATTGTAAAAAGACTGCAAAAAGAAAGTATACCAGCTTCCGTTTCACAAACAGCAGGTACATTCGTTTGTAATCATTTATTCTACGGTCTCATGCATGAACTAGAGAAACTCGATAAGAAAATAAAAGGCGGATTTATTCATATTCCGTTCTTACCAGAACAAGCGAGTAACTATCCAGGCCAACCGAGCATGTCACTTTCTACGATTAGTAAAGGGATAGAATTGGCAGTTGAGGTAACGACGACAGTTGATGTGGATATTGTTGAAATTGGGGGTACGACGCATTAAATAAATCGAATCGTACGACACCTCCTGTAAACAACTGGTATAATAAGTATAGGAAAATACATAGAGGTGATTTTTGTGCAACAATTTAAAGAAGTGCGTTCAATTTTAGAAAAAGCGAAGAAAATTACAGTGTTAACAGGCGCTGGTGCAAGTACGGAAAGTGGTATCCCAGATTTCCGTTCAGCAAATGGATTGTATGCTGATGCGAATGTGGAGATGTATTTATCAAGAGGATATTATAATAGAAGTCCGAAAGAATTTTGGAAGCATTATAAAGAAATCTTTCAAATTAATACGTTTCATCAATATAAACCAAATCGTGGCCATCGCTTTTTAGCTAAATTAGAAGAACAAGGGAAAGACATTACGATTTTAACGCAAAATATTGACGGTTTACATCAATTAGGCGGTAGTAAGCATGTCATTGATTTACATGGAACACTTCAAACAGCACATTGTCCGAAGTGTAAAGCGGGATATGATTTGCAGTATATGATTGATCATGAAGTGCCTCGCTGCGGAAAGTGTAATTTCATTTTAAATCCAGACGTTGTTTTATACGGAGATACATTGCCGCAATATCAAAATGCGATAACACGTTTATATGAAACAGATGTACTTATCGTTATGGGAACGTCATTAAAAGTACAACCCGTCGCTTCATTCCCGCAAATCGCAAAGAGGGAAATAGGGGCAACGACCATTTTAGTAAATGAAGAGTTAACAGGGCAAGAATATAACTTTGATTTTGTTTTTCAAAATAAGATTGGTGAATTTGTTGAAGGGTTAGCTTCAATTAAATAAGTTATCGAAAAAACTGAGGTATTCACCTCAGTTTTTTATTTGGGTAATCACTACTTAAGCCTTATGAAAACATGTCGATAATGTAGTAACCACATCCCTATAACCTATAAAAAAGTGTTTCGTAGGTAAAATGGCAGAGTAAGAAGTAATATTATCTGTAGCGAATACACAGTCATCATAAAGTAAGCTAATGTGTAGCTGTTGTAAAGGTTCTATTTGGTTTTGTTTTACGTATAAAACTAAATCATTGTAAAGTTGATGACTATACTCACTTACAGACCATTCTAATGAAAGCTGACCTGCAACGCTAGTCCACCATACTTTAAAACTACATGTTAACTCTTTGAAGGATTCCTCATTACATAAATGAGTGTCAAAAAGCTTCTCATAAAAGATATGATTTTCTTCATAAAAAATTTGTAAATCATATTTGTCGTTAGCAATTTGTTTGCGAAGTGTATGCCATAATTCTTTGAAATTTGTTTCAAAGTCAGGTGAGAAATGTAATGTTTTTGGTATGTAAGGAAAGCGTAAAGCTCCTTTTTTCTCTTTTTGATTGAGATACATATTTTGAATATAAATCATAAAGTTTAAACAATATGACGTATTGGTATATATTGTAAATGAGTCTGTCATTTCATTTTCTCCTTAGTAATGTCTTTTATTATTAGTATACAAATAAATGTAAATGAATGGTATGAAAAAACAATGGAATACAATCTTTCTTTTAGAATAACATTCATGTTATTCCTTAATAAGGGAATGGTAATAAATAGGTCATAAAATTAAAATACTGAAAATTAAATCTTTTATTTCTTTAGTAATTAATATAAAATTCTATATATATCATATAAATAAATTTGATACATAATGGTTCTATGTAGAAATGTTAATAGAATGAAGCGAGGGAGCGAAATGAGACAGAAAAAGGAGCAGAAGAAACAATCGAAAAAGAAAAAGACTCATATTCCTTTTCGATTAAATGTACTATTTTTTATCGTCTTTCTTTTATTTTCAGCTATTATAATTCAATTAGGTAAAGTACAAATCATTGATGGAGAAACGTATAGAAATGAAGTGAACAAAAAGGAAGATGTAACGGTAAGCACACCTGTTCCTAGAGGGAAAATGTTTGATCGGGTAGGTCAAGTGATTGTAAATAACAAACCGCTACGAACCGTTACATATACGAAAATGAAAGGAGTAGATTCGAAAGAAGTTTTACAAGTAGCAAGAAACTTAGCCCAGCTAATTGAAATGTCGCCAGAAGATATAAATAAGTTGACAGAAACAGATAAAAAAGATTTTTGGATGCAGTTAAATGAAAAACGAGCAGCAGAAAAAGTGACGAAAGAAGATGAGAGTACATTTAGGAAGCAAGAGATAGAAGGGAAAGAATTAGATAAAAAAGTTGAAGAGTTGCGCCGTGAAAGAATTACGCTAGAAGAATTAAGCGAACTATCAAAAGAGGATTTAGAAGTACTAGCAATTAAAAGTAGGATGAATGCGGGATATAAAATGACGCCGCAAATTGTTAAAAAAGATGTAAGTCAAAATGAATATGCAATCGTAAGTGAAAGATTGGCAAGTTTGCCAGGAGTGGATACGACAGTGGATTGGGAACGTGAATACCCAAATGATAAAATACTTCGTTCCATACTTGGTAGCGTTTCTACTGAAAATGAGGGCTTGCCGAGAGAACAGTTAGATTATTATTTAGTGCGTGATTATAACCGAAATGATCGCATTGGTAAGAGTTACATCGAGAAACAGTACGAAGATGCATTACATGGAACGAAAGAACAGTCTAAAAATATTACGGATAAAGCGGGAAATATTATTCGGACGGAAAAAGTGACTGAAGGAAAAAGTGGAAATAATTTAATGTTAACAGTAGATATGGAGTTACAGAAAAAAGTAGAGGAAAGTCTTGAAAAGAATTTACGAGCATTTCATTCTGCAGAGCCGATGATGGATCGCGCGTTCGTTGTAATGATGAACCCAAAAAACGGCCAAATTTTATCAATGGCAGGAAAGAAAATTGTAAATAAAGATGGCGGAATGCAAATAGAAGACTTCGCTTTAGGAACGATGACAAGTTCTTATGAGTTAGGGTCAACTGTGAAAGGGGCTACGTTATTAGCCGGATATCAAACTGAAACAATTAAGCCGTATACGCATTTCTTTGATGCACCAATGTATTTTAAAGGAAGTACTAAGCCGAAGAAATCGTGGAAAGACTTTGGTGATATTGATGATTTAAGAGCTTTACAAGTTTCATCAAACGTTTATATGTTTAATACAGCTTTAAAAATGGCAGGTATAAATTATGTGCCAAACAATCCGTTAGATATTAAAAAAGAGACATTTAATAAAATGCGCTACTACTTTAGACAGTTTGGCTTAGGGGTACCGACTGGAATTGACTTGCCGAATGAATCGATTGGTCAAATGGGTAGAACGGATAACATACCTGGTTTTTTACTTGATTACGCGATTGGACAGTACGATACATATACGCCGCTTCAACTTGCTCAATATATGTCAACAATTGCAAACGGCGGCTACCGAATGAAACCACAAATTGTGCAAGAAGTGAGAGAGCAACCACATAGACCAGAGGATGTTGGAAAAGTTGTTCGGTCTATTGAACCAGTTATTTTAAATCGAGTGGATATGGACACTTCATACATTAATCATGTAAAAGAAGGATTTAGAAGAGTTTTTCAAGAAACTGACGGAACAGGTACGGCAACGTTTAAAGGATTACCATATAAACCAGCTGGAAAAACAGGAACAGCTGAAACTGTATACGGTGGAGAAAGTGATATTGGAAGAGATGAAAATAATAACCGGAAAAAATGTTATAATTTAACTCTTGCCGGTTATGCACCATATGATGCTGATCCGGAAGTAGCTTTTTCAGTTGTTGTACCTTGGGTGAATGATGACAAATCAGGAATTAATTCCGCGATTGGTAAAGAGATTTTGGATGCGTATTTTGAATTGAAAACGAAAAGAGCGGGTGGAAATCCAGTCCCAGTAGAACAGCCGAACAAGGCCCAGTAAAAATAGTATCACTGCATGGAGACATATTGTGCAGTGATATATTTTTTGAGTTAAAAAGCGTTTAAATAAGGTGGGAATGGATATGAAACAGGAGATTAAAAGAGGCTGGGAGAAATACATACTCTTCGTGTTTGTTTTGGTAGTAGCCTATCATTCTTTTACTTTATGTAAAGTGGAAGGGAAATCGATGCAACCGACTTTATATGAAGAAGACTACGTATTTGTAAATAAAGCAGCAGTACATTTTTCTAATTTAGAGCACGGAGAAATTGTCATTATAAAGGAAGAGGATGAGTCGAAATATTATGTAAAACGAGTAATAGGACTTCCTGGTGACGTAATTAACATAACGAATGGATCAGTATATGTGAATGATAAAAAGCAAGAAGAACCATATACAAATAAAGATTTATTCAATAATACGCAAGTGTTTTATAATTTTCAAAAGACAAAAATCCCGCCAAATAAGTTATTTGTAATGGGAGATAATCGTGAACTTAGTAGAGATAGTCGAAACGGCTTAGGATATATTGAAGAAGATAATATAATAGGCAAAGTAGCATTTGTATATTATCCTTTTTCAAAAATGAAGATCATAGAATAAGTGGGGTTATATACAACCCCACTTATTAAAGTTTCACTTTACCCCGCTATTTGCCGGGCAGTAAGACCCCCACCTCAAAATTTAGCTATGCAAAGGAGTTAGGTGGGAGATCAACTGCCCGTAAAAGCCCGATTGGTTCAACTAATAATACGTGGGGGATGAACCTTCCCACGTATTAAAGTTTCACTTTATCTTCTTTAAAAAACCTTTTGGGTTAAATGATATGAAGAACTTATGTTTAGATTCATCGATTATGAAGTTGTTGTTTTTAGCTAAAAACTCTTCTACAGCTTCCATTGGGCCAGGGCCCCAATCGGGAGAGAGGGGATTACCATTAATACTTGTATCTTCTACAATCAAGTAACTGCCTTTTGTTACAATAGATTTGTAAAGTAAAAGTTCTTTTGAGACATGCTCTTTACTATGATCAGAATCTAAAATAACTAAAATCACATCATCAGGTTTGCGCATACTTAAAATTGTTTGGACGGCCTGTACAGAAACAGAAGAAGCTGTTACATACGTAATTCGGTCATGAGATGGACGATTTGGTTGAGGGAATATATCGATAGTAAGTACATGACCTTTTCCAATTAAATCTAACATAGAAGCTAAATATAGTGCGCTACCACCATAGAACGTTCCACATTCAATAATTAAATCGGGTTTTAATTCGTGAATGATCTCTTGGTACAAAAAAAGGTCAGAGGGAAGTTTACAGATTGGAACCCCGAGCCAGTGTGTATCATGTAACCAAACGTTGCTGTCGTAATAAAGTTTTAGAAATTTATTGCTTATAGTATCGATGTTAATTCTCCTTTCTAAAAAGGATTCTTTCGCTTTACGTAAAGTGCTTACGTATGAAAGTTGTACTATATATTATGTAGTAAGGAATTGTAAGGCGAGTGTTTTTACTTAAAAATAAGCTAAATAACTCATGTGTAAATGAAAGGAAATGGACGGATGTACAAATACACAATTTGTTTCATTAGAAAAGGAAATGAAATACTTTTATTGAATAGAAATAAAAAGCCAAATATGGGAATGTGGAATGGTGTCGGAGGAAAAATAGAAGAGAATGAAACGCCATATGAAGGAATTATTAGAGAAACGCTTGAGGAAACGGGAATAGAGCTTCCAAGTGTAACATATAAGGGGAATGTTATTTTTAAAGATAAAGACGAGTCTAGGCATAATGAGGGAATGTATGTGTTTCTTGCTGATTTACAAGATGGAGTACATATGAATACACCATTAAGTACGGCGGAAGGATTATTAGAATGGAAAGAAATTGATTGGATATTGAATTATGATAATAGAGGTGTAGTTAGCAATTTACAAAAATACTTACCGATAATATTAAAAGAAGAAAATAAGTTGGAACATATATTCACATATGATAACCGGAATATTATTCATTACACAACTGCATGTTTAATGGAAGATGATGTGAACAAACGGTATGAAAAACAACTTGTTTCTCAATAGAAAAATATGGAAACAATCAATCTTATACTCTAATAGATAATATTTTATAGAGCAATCAGCATTATTATGTTGATTGCTTTCATTTTATATGCGAGATGATGAAATGTTCCAGAAATATATTTCATTAGGCATAATCGTCATATGTACGATGCTCCTTTTTGTAGCTAGTTTGAAAAGTGATAAAAAACTGCAAGACATTCAAAAAGTAGATTATCTTGTTTCCTATTCAAATGTAATGAAAGATGGTGGTTATATAAATGCGTATGAGTAGTACTTTATATGCTACAATTTACTATAAGTGAGGAAGGAAGGTGTCTTATGAAAATATCTGTTTATGTTGCAAGTGCATTTAGTAAGGATCATAAAGGGGGAAATAAAGCAGGAGTGGTATTTATGGAGAATACATTGACCACTACTCAAAAAATGGCAATAGCCAAACAACTGGGCTATGCGGAAACTGCATTTATATCAGAGTCCGAAATTGCTGATTATAAATTTGAGTATTTTACACCAAAAGAGGAAGTTGATTTATGTGGTCATGCCACAATTGGCTCTTTCGCGATACTGATGCATGTAAATAAACTTTTCAAGAATCGCTATACGATTGAAACGAACAGCGGTGTTCTTACTATTACCATAAAAGATGACATCATATTCATGGAACAAAACGAACCGATATTCTATGATGTTATATCTCCAAATGAGTTTATCGACTGCTTTGACATTAAAGATATAGACAATACATACCCAATTCAAATTGTCTCCACGGGCTTAAAAGATATTTTAATTCCTATAAAAAGCGAAACACAATTACATATAATGCAACCTAATTTTGAAAAAATTAAAGAAATCAGCAAGTATTATAATGTTGTCGGGATGCATCTATATACTTTTAATGAGAATCGAATTATATGCAGAAACTTTGCTCCGCTATACGATATCAATGAAGAAGCAGCGACTGGAACTTCAAACGGTGCATTAGCTTGCTACCTTTATGAACAGCGCTACTTACAAAAAGAAGTTTATGTATTTGAACAAGGTTATTCTTTACACTCGCCTTCCGAAATATTAGTTAAATTAGCAACCGATAGCGAGAATAAAATAGAAAAAGTTTATGTTGGTGGCAAAGGCTATTACTGTGAAACGAAGTGTTTAAATATAGAAAATATTGAGTGAAAATAAAAAAAGAGATGGTAGATCCATCTCTTTTTCATATGCTCCATGATTAACCGCGAATCGCTTTAATCATAAAACGATGTTGCTTCACATCAAAATATCCTTTTTGCAAGATGATCTCATGTATACGATATAATTCCTCATAGTAACCTTCGACAGTAAAATCAGGAATTTGCCACGGAACTGCTTTTAAATAATAGACGATCGCACCAATGTCATAAAAACGTTGAAAAGGGAACTCTTCTTTTGCTTCTAAAATAGTAAATCCATTTTCCTCTAACTGACTACATGCCGTTTCAAGCGACCAACTTGCAAATTCGCTATTTAGCGGCGGGCTAAACTGCTCATTTAGTTCCGCACAATCGAGACCACCAACTTGTTGTGTAAGGAAAATTCCATTTGGAGAAAGGATTCTGTTTACCTCAGAGGCAGCATATGATTCATGCTGATTTATCATTAAATCAAACTGACCATCTTGAAATGGTAAAGCAGTATCATCCGTTACCTCTATAACTGTAACCCCTAAAGGTTCTAATTTCTTCCGAGCAATTGGCACGTTTGGAGCATAGCCCTCAGTCGCAAAAATAGTTGATGGGAACGGTTGTAACATAGATAAAAATTCTCCGCCGCCAGTGCCCATATCGAGCATTGATTCTGTATGCTGCATAAGTTGAAAAGCAGTGCTGCCGTACGACCACGATAAAGGCTCGCTCTTCATTCGACCAGTTTCTGAAATGAAAGAAAAATCCCAGCCGCTAAAATTTGTATTAGCACTTTCTAATAAAGTTAAAAATAATGGATCACGTTTCATAATTGTATCCTCCTATTTTGTAAGTAAATGATATGATGAGAAAAGAAAAAAGGAGGACCTCTTATTAAAATGGAACGGTTTTACGTTTCATGTTCGAATAGATTCATATAAATTCGCTCCTTGTGAGAATGGTTATTTATATATTCGGGATAATCGAGTGGAAATCCTTTGAAGTTAGTAGGGAAGGTAGTTGTTTAATGGAAAACTGGATAGAGTTTACGGACAAAGAGAATGATCAAATTTGGGACAAGATATATAGTGAACTTGATTTTTCACCAAGTGTTTCTATATTTCCATCATTTATGGTGCCAAGTCCTTTTGTTACATATAATATTTCTCATTACTTTGGGGAGTCGATAAACGATCTGGAAAGTAAAGCGTTACAAGCTTTTCAAGAAATTACAGCATCGAATGAATATATCATGGCACTGGATTGGCAACATGAGTGTTATTGGGTGAATCCACATGTAGAGTTTGAAAGAAATGAATTTGATGAGTGGATGATACCTGTATTTCCAAATGGAGATTACTACTTCTTTATTCAGAAAGACTTTAAGTGGGGCTATTTAGGCCAACCTTGGGAAGAGAGTATAACGATATTTGGAAAAGAACTTATAGAAAGCTTTGAACGAAATAAGCCGGAAATGTTTCGAAATATTTTAAGGCAAGGGTAATGGTTGAAAGAGGAAAACCGTTTATATTTCATTTTTGAAGCATAAGCGGTTTTCTTTAAAATACTTAAAAAGAAAAAACTTTTGGCAAAGCATCACTTTTTATCACCGTTCTTAACCCATGTTTTATAATCCAAGGGTTAATCGGATGTTGTTTATCACGTAACTGCTGCAACCATTGAAAAAAGAGTTCTTTATCTTCTTTCTTAATGTCGTTAATATGATTGGCTACTGATAAAAACAAATTTTATTTTTTAATCGACAACCCATAAACTAAAGTCTCACTCGGAGTCGTAATACTAAAACCTGTCGTTTTATAATCAAGTGTCACCGTATCACCAGTGTAGTCTTTCGTAAATGAATCCATTTGTACAATAAAATCAGCATCTTCATATACAACATCATCTGCATCATATGTATCCCAAATTAAATCAACATCAACGAAAATACTGCAAGAGTTTGTCATTGTTCCTCTAATGCGAATGATTTTTTTGTCTTCACGTTCTAATCTATGTATAGCTGCTTTTGCTTCATCAGTAATGCGAATGTCTTTATGTATATTTCCTTTATTATTGCAAAAACAGGAGGAATAGGGAAGGGAGAAGCATTGGAATAAAAAACGAGCAAACATATTTGTTTGCTCGTTTCACTTTATTTCAATTCACATTTATCAAGTGGGATCACTTTTGTTTTCTTCGTAAATTTATATCCTAACCATAGTACTAAGAAGAGTGGTAAACCGATGTAAGAAACGAGTACACCGTTCCAATCGATTGCTTCGCCCATAAATGCGCCGTAGTTTTGTCCTAAAATTACGATGACACAAAGTGCAAATGCGAAGATTGGACCGAACGGGAACCATTTTGCTCTATATGGTAAGTCTTTTAAATCTTTACCTTGAGCGATATATGCTTTACGGAAACGGTAATGACTAATTGCAATTCCGACCCATGCGATAAAGCCAGACATTCCAGATGCGTTTAATAACCAAATGTATACAACACCGTCACCGAATAAAGAAGCAATGAAAGCGATACTACCGACAATCGATGTTACGATTAATGCGTTAACAGGTACACCGCGGCTATCTAATTTACCAAGAAACTTCGGTGCTTTTCCTTGGCGAGCTAAGTCCCAAAGCATACGAGTTGATGCATACATACCAGAGTTACCAGCAGACAGTACTGCCGTTAAAATAACAGCGTTCATAACAGAAGCAGCAAAGGCAACGCCTGCTTTTTCAAAAATAAGTGTAAATGGACTTACTGTAACATCACTTGCGGCAAGGCTTTCAGTTGTATAAGGAATTAATAAACCGATAACGAGAATCGCAAGGATATAGAATAAAAGAATACGCCAAAAGATTGAGCGAATTGCTTTTGGAATGTTGCGCTCTGGATCAGCAGTTTCACCAGCGGCTACTCCTAATAATTCAGTTCCTTGGAAGGAGAACCCAGCAGCCATAAATACACCGATAATTGCCATAATGCCGCCATTAAATGGTGCATCTGCAACAGTGAAGTTTTTAAAGCCAACAGATTCGCCGCCCATAATTCCGAAAATCATCATGAAGCCGACAATTAAAAAGATAATAATAGTAACTACTTTAATAAGTGCGAACCAATATTCAGATTCACCAAACCCTTTAACAGATAAATAGTTTAAAAGGAAAATAATAGCTAAACATAATCCACTCCAAATAAGAGAAGGGGTATCTGGGAACCAAAATTTCATAATTAATGTTACAGCAGCGAGTTCAGCAGCAATTGTAATGGCCCAGTTATACCAATAGTTCCATCCAAGTGCAAAGCCAAGGGACGGATCAACAAATTTTGTTGCATAAGTACTAAAAGATCCAGTAACAGGCATGTAAGCTGCGAGTTCAGCTAAGCTTGTCATTAAGAAATACACCATAATTCCAATTGCGGCGTATGCGATTAGTGCACCGCCAGGACCAGCTGAATGGATGACACCACCGCTGGCAAGAAATAGTCCGGTACCGATTGTACCACCGAGAGAAATCATTGTAAGGTGACGAGATTTTAATCCGCGTTTTAATTCACCTTGTCCTTGTGTAGTTTGCGTTTTAGAGGTAGCTTGATTCGTTGCGCTATTCATGTTCAACACTCCTTTTCTTGTAAGATAGGAAGGAACGGGGGAGAAAAATACAAAAAACCGCCAAAGGAATTTGGCGGAACGTTTCACAAATAACCACCCCATCATACCCTTCCGTTAAGATAGCACCCCACGTTTACACGGTAATTTTGTAAACGTGACAGTTCTGTTCCTTTCGGAGACAGCCCCAGCTCATAATTCCAGAGAAGAAATATAAACTTCGGCAACTTTTCCTTTCAAACGGAGTCGGTGACATTCTCTGTGTCTCGTCCGTTTTACTCATAAAAGTCGCAACCTCTACCTCATCGGATTGATGAGGATTTGATATATTGCTAAGATTTTTAATATATGGCAATTGTAATGACTTTCTGAATATATTGCAAGATATTTTGTTAGGAAAAGTCAAAAAATATCGGTTATTGTATAGGAAACGCTTGCAAAACTCCACCCGAACCTACTATTATGTAGCAATAAGCAAAGAAAAAATTGTTATACAAATGTTTCGCAAAAAATATTGAAAAACCCTTTAAAATTAAATGAAAATTCAGAAAATATAATTCGACATTCATGATAAGATCATATTTTTTTGTTATAATTAAAGTAACGTTTAAGCAAAAAAGGGGAAATTAACATGAAATTAAAAACAGAAAGGCTCTATATAGTACCGTGTACAGAAGAGAGGATGCACGTTGCGAGAAAGCAAGGATATGATAGTGGTCCACATATTGTAGGACATGTAGAAACTGTAAAAAAAGATAAGGAAGTATTACCTTGGGGCGCGTGGTATGTCATTCGAAAAGAAGATGACATCGTTCTAGGTGATATAGGGTTTAAAGGGAAACCAAATGAGGAACATATAGTAGAAATTGGTTACGGATTTATTGAGAAATATTGGAATAAAGGGTATGCGACAGAAGCTGTAAGAGAACTAATAAATTGGGCTTTTCAAACAGGAGAGGTAGAAACGATTATTGCAGAGACACTTCTTGAAAATGATGGATCGATTCGTGTATTAGAGAAATTACATATGAAAAGAATTGGCACTACAGAAACGATGATTAACTGGAAAATAGAAAAATAAAAAATACCGCTCGAGGTGAATCGGGCGATATTTTTATCGTTATGGTAGCATTTGTTTTTGATCATTCGGATATCCGGCGGTCGGTGCGTTAGAACGCTTGGAATGATTACGAACAGCAATGAAAATAGAAATAATAACGACAATACCAACTGCCACGTAAGAAAGTGAAATAATAGTCGGATCCACTTTAAATGTAGTGAGCAGTGTACGAATGTTTGTAAAGATAATAAGGCCACCAACTAATACGCCAAGTAAATGTGCTGGAACGATGCGTACTAACCATGCAGCAATTGGAGCTGCGACAATACCGCCAAGCATTAACGCAAATACCCAAACCCAGCTTACTTGTTCCCAGCCAAGTGAAATGAAAAATCCGATTGTTGCAGCGAGTGAAACAGGAAATTCGCTCGTATCTACAGATCCAATAACTTTTCTAGCTTCATTTCCTCTTGCTAGAAGCACAGGTGTCGTAATCGGACCCCAGCCACCACCACCAGTTGAATCAACGAAACCAGCGAATAAGCCAAGCGGAACAAGCTGTTTAGCTGACATACGTTTTTTTGAAGTAACAATTTGTTTTTGAATGAGGAATCGTAATAAAATATAAACCCCTAAAGTAAATAAAAATACGGAAATGTACGGTTTAATTACATCACCAGGTAAATTGCTTAAAAAACATGCCCCAATAAATGCGCCAATTGCTCCTGGTAATGTAAGCCTGGAAACGGTATATTTATCAACGTTTCCAAATTTGATGTGAGATGCACCAGAAGCGGCAGTTGTAACGACTTCAGCTAAGTGAACAGATGCGGAAGCTACAGCCGGTGCGATACCAAACATTAATAATAGTGAGGTAGATGTTACCCCGTACGCCATTCCAAGCGCACCATCAATCAATTGAGCGAAAAATCCAATAATGGCAAAGACAATTAATTTCTGCATAAATAATCCCCCTGTAAATAATAAATGAAAAAGGCACTTTTCCCGTATGAGAAAAGTGCCTTTGGTTTTTCCAATCAGCAATAATTAAATTTGTTTTATTATAATACATATTAATCGTATAAATCAACTAGGTTTTAAAGTTTTTTGAATTGAATGAAAGAAAAATAAAATATACAATAAAAGGATGGAGAGAAAGGGGAGAAAGACATGTTACGATTTGATCATCTCGTACACGCAGTACATGGTACACCGGAGGAAGCGGCAAAACAAATGCAGGAGCGTGGATTTCATACTGCACTAGGCGGAGAGCATATTACCTGGGGTACTTGGAATAGTTTAAGTTATTTTGATTTATCATATATAGAATTTTTAGCAGTTCAGCATGAAGAAAAAGCGAAGAAAGCAGACAATCCATTAATACAAGAAACAGTAGTGAAATTACAAGACGGAGAAGGAATGCTACAAATTGCAATTCGAACAGATGCCATTGAAGACCTAGCAAATAAATTTAGTAAGCACGGTTTACATACGATAGGACCATTTGAAGGGAAACGTATGAGAAAAGATGGCCGCCTTTTAGAGTGGAAAATGTTATTTATAAAGCAAGAAGAGAACGGACCGAAATTACCTTTCTTTATACAATGGAATGAAACGGACGAAGAAAGAAGAAACGATTTACGTAACATAGGGACGATCACTGAACATAAAAACAAAGTACAACAAATTGAAATGATTCATTACGCAGTGAAAAATGTTCGAGAAACAGTACGGAAATGGAAAGAAGTAATGGGGCTAACTGCAAGCCAGGTCGTTAAGAATGAAAAATGGAATGCAGAGTGCCAAAGCGTATCATTTGGAGATGTTCATGTGCAGTTTTGTGAACCAATTGGAGAAGGGTTAGTACTAGAACGATTGAAGTATCATGGCGAATATCCATTTGCAGTGGAATTTACAGGTGGAAGTAAACGAGAGAATGAAGTGTTAGGTAGTTTGTACATATATTGATAGAGGTGAACGTTGTGAAGGAAATACTTAGAGAGATAGAGAGAAAACTAGAATGGCCTCGTATTGTAAAGTGTACAGCTATTTCAAAAGGTTTTTCACATGAAGAGAAATATAAAATTGAATTAAAGAACGAAGAAACTTATTTTGTAAAAGTATGTGATGTTGTTCATTTTGAACGTAAACAAGAAGAATATACGTATATGAAACAATTAGAGTTATTACATATTCCTACGCCTCAGTTAATTCATTTTATAAAGCTGGAGGATTTAAATAAATGTGTTCAAGTATTTGAATGGGCACAAGGTGTAAATGGTGAAGAAGGTTTAGGGAAGCTATCGGTGGAAGAACAGTATTATGCAGGAAGAAAAGCAGGGGAAGTATTAAAGAGAATCCACTCAATTGAAAGAGAAAGTGCAAGTAATAAATGGGAAACGGTTCGATGGAATAAATACGAAAGATACGTAGAAGCGTTAGCAAACTATGAAATAGATTTCCTTGATTTGAAGCCAGTATTAAGTTTTGTAGGGGAGCATAAACAATTATTGAAAAATCGCCCAATCACATTTTTACACGATGACTTCCATCCAGCAAATAGTATGATTCATAATAAGGAGTTTATCGTTATCGATTTTGGTGGATATGATTTTGGCGATCCAATACACGATTTCTATAACGTAGCGATTTTTACTACAAGAATAAGCAAGCCATTTGCGGTTGGACAAGTTCATGGTTATTGCGGGGGAGAACCGTCACTTCATTTTTGGCAACTGTATTCATTATATGCAGCAATGACATTCCCAGCTGATATCGTATGGACAAACCGAAGCACGCCACATTTAGTAAATGATATGAAAGAGAGATTAAACCGAATTATCGAAGATCATAACAATTTTTCATCCTATATTCCAAAATGGTATCAATCACAACATGAGGATATAATAAACAATAAGTAATGGAGGGATTCATATGGATAAAATAGCGGTAATTTCAGATATTCACGGTAATATTCCAGCTTTAGAATCTGTGCTGCAAGATATTAAATTAAGAGGAATCGAGCGCATCATTTGTCTTGGAGATTTAGTCGGGAAAGGTCCTCATTCTAGCGAAGTGATTGAAATCATTCGTAAAGAATGTGAAGGAGTTGTAATGGGGAACTGGGATGATTTCATTACAAAACCGACTGAATTTGAGGCATTAAAATGGCATCAAAAACAACTGTCGGAAGAACAAAATGACTATTTAAGAAGCTTACCATTTTCAATTGAATTTTTTATGAGCGGCAAACTGATTCGTATGTTCCACGCTTCACCGAGAAGTTTATATGAAAGAATTCAACCACATGCCTCAAGAGAAGAGCGTATTAGTATGTTCGAAAATAGTGAGCTCACAGAGAATATAGAAGGAGAAAGAAAACCAGATGTCGTTTGCTACGGTGACGTTCACCAAGCATTCGTTCAAAATTTCAAAAGGAAAACGTTATGTAATGCTGGTAGTGTAGGAAATCCTCTTGAAATTACACAAGCTTCTTATTTAATATTCGAAGGATCTTACAATGAAAAAGAAGCAGCGAGCTTTTCTATTCAACTCGTACGTGTACCGTATGATATTGAATTAGCTATCAGACTTGCAGAAGAACTCGATATGCCAGAAATTGAAGAATACAAACAAGAATTACGGACTGCTTTATATCGAGGGTTTAAGAGAAAGTAAGCTAATCATAATATATCAACGATTTTTCAAATATATCTATCGTAACTTAAAATATATCAACGATTTTTTTAATATACCGACGATTCGGCAAAAAATATCGATTTACTGACAAATAGTGACACGGAAAGTTAATTATAATTTTATTATGTAAACTAAATGAAGGGAGAAATATCATGAACCGAAAAAAACGAATCAAAGAAATTGCAGATCATATTTTAAAATTAAATTTAACACATCCAATAAGAGTTGGAGTAAGCGGTATTACAGCATCAGGAAAAACCACATTTGCAAACGAACTGGCAGAGGAAATGAAAAAACGAGGAGTACAAGCAACACGCGCAAGCATTGACGATTTTCATAACCCGAGAGTGATTCGTTATGCACAAGGTAAAGAATCTGCAAGAGGGTATTATGAAGATGCACACGATTATATAGCTTTTAAAGAAAGGTTATTAAAGCCTTTAGGACCTAACGAGAATTTACAGTATGAAGCGATTTCTCATAACTTAATAACGGACATGCCTGTACATAATACGCCGCTAGTGGCGCCGCCAAATATGGTGCTAATAGTAGATGGAACATTTTTATTGAAAAAAGAAATTGAGTATCTATTTGACTATAAAATTTTCGTAGATACAGATTTTGAGATTGCGAGAAAACATGGTGCAGAGCGCGAGACTGAGGCTTTTGGAAGTTATGAAGAAGCAGAGAAAATGTTTATAAACAGATATCATGCGGCTTGTAAGATGTATATAGATGAGCATAATCCGAAAGAATGTGCGAATGTTATATTTCAGAGTAGTAATTTTGATGATCCGGTAGTTGTATTTAAAGGAATTTAAAATCGTTTAAATAGCAAAAAGTTCGTGAAAGGGGATGTGTTGGGTGGATAAAAAAGATACTTCGAACGATTGGCCTGTATGGGCAAATGAGTCAGTAGAGATAGTTAATGCAAATTCTGATTGGCAAGATAAAGGCCGATGTGAAGAGCAGCAACTATATGAACTGCTTGCTCCTCTAGGTATAAGCAAAGTAATACATATAGGAAGTACATCCATACCTGGTTTACCTGCAAAACCTATCATTGATCTAATGGCTGAAATAGACTCATTTGAAAGAGTACTAGATATTTCAGCTACATTGGCCATATATAATTGGCATTATGTAAGCCCAGAATTAGATGAAAGACCTTGGAGAAGATTCTTTGTGAAAGTTAAGAATAATAGGCGTATAGCTCACCTACATTTAATGGTTAAAGGAACTGAGCGATGGGAGCAACAACTTTTATTTCGTAACCGCTTACGAGAAAATCCACAATTAGTTTATGAGTATTCAAATCTGAAACAAGATTTAGCTAAAAGATTTAACCAAGATAGAGAAGCATACACAAAAGCTAAAACAGAATTTATTAAACAAGTTCTAAAATGATTAAATTTTTGATTGTAACTACGTGTGAATACAAAAGAAAAAACATCCTTTATTTTATAACTTAAACTTACATGAAATGCATGTAAACAAAGTGAGAGACTGCGATGTTCTAATGTATTTCCTTTTATTTATCAGGATAAATTATATATAATTGAATCAAGTTCATATAAGGATAGGCAATTACAGGGGATAAGGCGAAAATATGTTAATAAAGTAAAAAGGGGACAGGAAATATAATGAATGAAGTACTAGAACTAAAAGAAGAACTACTACAAATTAAAAATAATAATTATGCTGTACCAGAAGACGTAGATGCATATCCATATGCGCAGTGGATGTTAGATTATATCGGTTCACCTGATGCTGAATTACGTGATGATTTAATTTATAGTACGCTTCACACATGGATTACAAATGATGTATTTAGACAAAAAGAGTTACGAGGATTAATGTTACAAGCAATTAGTCCTGATTATTTATTTTATAAAATTGGTGAAAAGGGCACAGACTCTGTTTTTAAACGTGCGTTCTCCGTATTAATTCCGCCACTTATTTTATCTGTTCATGAAAGAGAACCACTTTTATCTGAAGAACAACTGTACAGTGTAGCAGAACAAGTGCTGGAATATGTATATTTAGAAGAAGATGTAAGAGGCTACGTAGAAGGAAAAGGATGGGCACACTCTACTGCACATGCAGCAGATGCGCTCGATGCGTTAGCGCGTACAATACAAAATCGTGAGTTTTCATATGCAATATTAGCTGCTGTTCGTCAGAAGGTTCGATTAAGTGATTACGTGTATGTGCACTTTGAAGATGAGAGATTAGTAAAGCCAATTATGTCGTTACGCAACCAAAATATTTTAATTGGAGAAGAGTGGAGCAATTGGCTACATAGTATAGCAACTGTTGAAGATATCCGACATCCGCAGCATGCTATTTTAGTACAAAATATTAGAACTTTCCTAAGAAGTTTTTATTTCAGAGTTTTAGAGGCAGAAGGTAGTACAGCCTTTACAGATGATATATTGGAGACTTTGAAGGGTTTGCGTAGGTATTAAAAGTGATTCATCCTTAGAAACAATGAATAGATATTAATTTTGAAAAATTTATTAGAAATTTATTTTTATATTGTACCCTTTCAATATAGGTTGAAAGGGGTGTCAAATGAAAAAATTATTGAAGTCAGTGAAAATAATATTTTTAATGTGTATTAGTATGATTTTCTTTGGAACAGGCGCTGTATTTATATATCATAACTATCAATTAAAAATCGAATCGAAATTAATGAAGAATGAAGGTGAACTTGTTAATTTCGATAATAAAAAAGTGAATATTTATAATGAGGGGAGCGGGGAGGATACGTTTGTATTTATGGCCGGATCTGGAATTGCCGCTCCTGTTTATGAATTGAAAGGCTTATATAGTAAATTTTCAAAAGAAAACAAGATTTCTGTAATTGAGAGAGCGGGTTATGGATACAGTGATGTTTTTCAAGATGATAGAGATATTGATACGATATTAGAACAAACGAGAGAAGCGCTTATTCGAAGTGGAAATAAACCACCTTACATTTTAGTACCACACTCTCTATCGGGAATAGAGGCTATTTATTGGGCACAAAAATATCCAAGTGAAGTAAAAGGGATTATTGCGTTAGATATTGGTTTACCTAAACAGTACGTAACTAATAAAATAGGTATGCTTGATTCATTAAAAATAAAAGGGATGAATATTTTAACGAAATTTGGTTTTCAGAGATTAGCTCCCTCTATTACTTATAATTCCGAAGTCATTCGTCAATCCTTTTTAAACGAACAGGAAAAAGATATTTATAAAGCGCTTACGTATAAGAGGGCTTTTACTGATGATATGAAGCAAGAACTTTTACAAAGCTACAATAACAGTAAAAAATCAAATTCCTTATCGATCCCAAAAGAAACACCAATGTTATTTATAGATGCGATTGCTAGGCAATATAAAGATTCGAAGTATACAAAGCAAAAAAACGAAGATTATAAGGAGTTTGCTAGCAAGTTATTAATAGCTGATGTAAAAATAATTGAAGGTACACATAGCATTTATTTATACGCTCCTGATGAAATATACAAATTTACTATGGACTTTATTAAGAATAAAGTAATGAAGAACTAAGCTATTGTTATTTTAGTGATGAAAGGTCTACATAATGAAAGTATATAACATATTAATTGTTGAAGACGATTTGATTATAGGAGATTTATTACAAAAAATTTTACAGCGCGAGAAGTATAATGTGTGTTGGGAAAAAGAGGGAAGGAAAGTTCTTGATGTAATTCATGAAATAGATTTAGTCATAATGGATGTTATGTTACCAGGCGAAGATGGTTATCAAATTACAAAGAAAATAAAAAATCTAGGATTAAATATTCCAATTATATTTCTATCAGCTAGGAATGATATGGATAGTAAACTAAAAGGTTTGACTATTGGAGAAGAATACATGATAAAACCTTTTGATCCTAGAGAGTTGTTGTTAAGGATTCAGAAAATGTTAGATAATCAATATGGTACATTCACGCAAATTAACCATTTATTTATAGATGCAGAATATAAAAGAGTTTTCATTAATGATTTGCGTAATGAAGTTGTTTTTACAGCAATCGAACGTAAAATATTCTTCTATTTATATGAAAATAGAGATAGAATTTTATCTAAAGAACACTTCTATGATTACCTATGGCAACTTGAAGATAGAAATCAAAATATCATGAACGTACATATAAAGAAAATCAGGACCAAAATTGATGATAAAACAGGTGATATTATTCAGAACATATATGGAGAAGGGTATAGATTAAATACCTATATGAAGAAATGAACTTAAAGAAAAAATATCAGTTACTATTACTCTCCGCTATTATTAGCGTACCACTGTTATTGTTGTCAATTAGTATCTTTGTATCAGTTATTTATAATGTTGTCTTTAAAACTAAAAATAAGAACATTCCTTTTCACGAATCCTATGCATATCCTACGATGTTAATCATATTTTTATTATCACTATTAATATTAGCTTTTGTATTTTCAAAATCGATTAACACAGTATTAAATAAAATTAATGTATTAAATCAAACGATTCGTGATTTAGCTAGTGATAAAAAAATCCCTAATATAATAAATGTTAAAAGTGATGATGAAATGGGAGAGCTGATTAAATCAGTAAATTTGCTTATAGAAAGAACAACTTATCGAGAATTAGAACTACAACAACAGGAACAAATAAAAAAGGAACTATTAAATAAATTACGGCATGATATTAATACACCCTTAACAGCAGTCAGATTACAATTATATTATTTAGAAGGTGAGTACAAGGAACAAGCACCAGTACTTGAATCACTGTATGAGCAGATACAATATATAAGTGATTTAACTAACGAATTTAATATTCAATCTACAGAGACCTTAGAGAATACTTATATTGTGAATGATGAAGTTAATATACATAATTTAATAGAAAATATGATTAAAAAATGGAGCTATTTGTATAGCATTCATAAAATTGAATTAGTATATAATCTACAAGATAAAGAGTTGATATGGAATAGTAATGAGTTATGGATGCAAAGGTTATTTGATAATATTTTTCAAAATGTCCTTAAACATTCTAAAGCTAAAAAACTCAAAATTATTATAGATGAAGATATTGTTTCCTTTAGAGATAATGGGATTGGGTTTGATATAAATAGTAAAGGTACGGGACTTGGTTTGAAAAATATTGAAGATATATCAAAGATGTTCGATATAAAATACACTTTACAATCAAATAGTGAGGGTACTATGTTTTCATTTGAAAATACTAAAGTTTAGAACAAATTACATAAAACCAATACCTCACAACCATACTAATAAAATGTGTTGGAGGTGAATGTTATGGACGAAAAAGACTTTGAAAAAGTTTACAATGATTACTTACATCAAGGAGAAGAGCAAGCTCAATTTGAAGTTGACCATGAAGTCAATTTAGGAGCAGAACAAATTGTTGCCGTTCGTAAAAATGATGATGGTGATTTAATAGCGTTTAAAACAAGTAGCGGGAGAGAGTTAGATTATATGACTGCTCTTAGTGAAGCGAAATCAGGGAAGCTAGCTCATGTGGACGTATTTCATAAGTATGGTAGAGATATTTTACGTAGTGAACCTGATGGAATAAAGGAAAATAACTTAGATAATTTACCTTCATTTTAAAAGGGTAAACCTCAAGAAGAGAATGTTCATTTCGATATTCTCTTCTTTGTTTTGCGAAGTTTTCCTTGCAAATAGACGGTTCATTTTTAAAGTGCAATTATACTTTTAAAGAGCACTCTAAATTTCTCTTTATCTTCTGCTGTAAATGGTTTTGGACCTTTTGTGCGTTTGCCGCTTTTTCGAACCATTGCACTTAAATACCGTGTTTGTAACAATTGTTCAATGTTATCATTCGTATACTTATAGCCTTTATGGTGTAGAACGATACAGCCTTTTGCTAAAGCGAGCGAAGCAAGACCGTAATCTTGCGTTACGATTAAATCTTCTTTTTTGGCTAATTGCATAATTCGGTAATCTGCAGCATCTGCTCCAGAATCAACATAAATTGTTTCCACGCCTTTTGGCTGCTCCGCATTAGAATAATGAGAAAAACTAGTAACGAGGGTTACAGGGATTTCTACATTCGTAGCTTCTAAAATAATTACATCTTTTACAGGACATGCATCTGCATCAACGTAGATTTTCATTTTTATCACTCCTAAAAATAGGTTCGAGTTGATGATAATGGTAGATTTTTCTTTTGTCAAACGAGAAAGCTTTATTAAAAGTTATTTTCCACAAACTAAAATAGCCTCACGCAAACGAGAAATACCTTCCTCAATTTGATTAATATTCACTTTTCCATAAGATAAACGAATATAACCATCTTTCGCGCCGAAAATACTACCTGGCATAAATGCGATTTCTTGTTTTAAACTTTGCATAATAAGTTGTTTTTCGTTTATCGGTTCGTTTAATTTCCCCCAAATGTATATACCGCCGGTCGGGTTTGAAAAAGAGATTTTATCGTGAAGTTGCTCATTTAGGGCGCGAACGATAACGTCTCTTTTTTCTGCTAATTGTTTTCGTAACGGTACGATATGAGACTGAAATGGTACGGTTTCGAAAAATTGTTGCATAAGCCACTGCGGGAAAATGCTCATACCTAATTCCATTTGGTGCCTTGCGTCAGATAACCGTTCGACTACAGACTGCGGGGCGACAAGCCAGCCAACTCGTAAACCTGGTGCAATCATTTTAGATAAGGAATGTACATAAATGACTGTCCCATTTTCATCTATTGATTTTAAAGTAGGGCAAGGTTGTTTCTTTTCTAACGTAAGTAAGCTGGACGGATCATCTTCCACAATCGCAATTCGTAAATCTGCGCAAAGTGATAACAGTTTTTTTCTACGGTTTGGATGTAGCATTGTTCCCGTAGGGTTTTGGAAGTTTGGATTTAAAAAGATCATTTTAATACGGTGTTTTCTATATAACTCTTGCACATCATCTGGATTAATACCGTGTTCATCGACAGGTAACGGGAAAATACGAATACCTGCTGATTGGAATAAGGGTAAAGAATAACAGTGTGAAGGGCTTTCGAAAGCAACTGCATCACCGGGATTTAATAAACATTGAACGATAAGGTGAAGTGCTTGCTGTGCGCCAGATGTAATCATAATCGATTGTTCGGTCGCTTCAACTTTTAAATATTCCTTCATATATTTTACTACCGCTTGTCTTAGCGGGAGATACCCTTGCGGATGATCGTAACTTAATGACTGCGTTAACGGTTGTTCTCGTAAAATTGTTTGTAGTTGATCGTGAGGATAGAGGTTACAACCGAGCTCTCCGTTGGCAAAATCTATTATGTTTTCATTTTGTTGTACTTCTGCTCGAATATGGCGAAGTAACGGTAAGTTTGGTAAAAACGTACCACCTTCTACGAAATTTCTCCAGTTCGGCGTTAATGTTGGAGAAACGCCCCACATATGTGTACTTACACGTGTACCTTTACCAGTCGTACTTTCTACAATTCCCATAGCACGTAGTTCATTATAAGCAGTCGTTACTGTACTTCGGTTTACATTTAACTGTGTAGCTAATTTCCGTTCTGAAGGGAGGAAGCTACCTGGAGGAAGTTCTCCGTATGTAATACGTTTTTCAATAAAGTCAACAACTTGCTGATAAATAGGGATTTTACTGTCACTATCTAGCTTCCATTCCATAAAAAATGCCTCCGTATCTTTTCACTACATCAAGTATAACAAATTGGCTGGGTAAAAAAACAGCCAATTGGACGGTGCTATATCCAGCCAATTTTACTATGCTAAATATGGAAGGGGAGATTCGGATGAAAAGATGGCAAATGGAATGGCTCCTAGTATCAGTAGCATTAGTATGGGGAGCGAATTATACAATTGGAAAATATGGCGTGGCATATATGTCATCCATTCAATTTAATAGTTTACGATTTTTAGTAGCATCTCCGGTATTATTACTTATTACATTTTTAATGGAACGCTCATTACGTATTGAAAGAAAAGATTGGTTACGATTAATAGCAGTCGGTATCGTTGGTACGGCAATGTATCAAACGATGTTTATGCTATCTGTGAAATATACTTCAGCAACGAACGCCTCATTATTAATTGCGATGTCACCTATTTTTACAGGGATATTAGCAGTATTGCACAAACAAGAACGTTTTTCGATGAAAGTACAAATTGGTTCAATAATAGCGTTTATTGGTGCAGCATTCGTTTTATTAACAGGACATACAGGAGGAGCTACTTACGAATATGCGTGGCTCGGAAATGTAATTGGATTAGTCGCAGCAATTGCGTGGGGATGGTATCCAATTTTAGCACAACCTCTTATTACAAAATACTCCGCAATGAGAGTTACATCATGGTCTACTTTAATTGGAATTGTACCTCTCGTTATATACTGTTTATTCAACGTAAACACATTAACTTGGCCAGTAGATATGCCAAGCTGGGGTTCATTAGCATATTCAATCATCTTTGCGACCATCTTCGGACTAGCAATGTGGTATGTCGGTATTAGTAAAATCGGTTCAACGAAAGTAATGGTTTATATGTATCTCGTACCATTATTCGCAGTTATCTTTGCGGCAGTAACAATTGGAGAGCAAATTAATATGATGCAACTCGTTGGCGGACTTATTATCTTTATTGGCTTATATGTTGTAAAAAAAGGCGGAATCAAAAAGCCAGCTCTCAATTTGAAAAAAGTAAGCTAACAGTAAAAAGGATCTCTTTTACATAGAAGGAGACCCTTTTTGTTTTTGTAAAAAAAGCGCTTGTTCAACGGCCCATTTTTGATGATCATGAATGAGAAGCTCTACAGCAAGTAAAGGAGACACCCACCTTAGAACATGATCATCCTCACAGTTTTCAGTTTGTTTCTGCACCATGTTCGCAATATAAAAGAACCCGTCATTTAAATAATATATATCTTCCTTTTCTGCATAAAAATATCGAGCCGCATTACCGATATATTGATCAATTTCAATCGCCCATCCTAATTCCTCTAGTAGTTCACGGTGCAAACACTCTTCTTTTGTTTCATTACCTTCCATACCACCACCAGGTAAAAAGTAACGGTCTCCTTTTTGGATAACAGCAATCATTGAAGAAGATGAATGGAAAATAACTGCATAACAACTAGGTCTTAATACATAATGAACGGTACGCTTTTTCGAGCCAAACGTAAGTTTTGAAATCATAAAACACGACCTTTCCTTGTAAAATACATAAAAGGAATATTAAGGTAAATACAGAATGATATAAGTATAATCTTAATAGATTGGAGTGGTAACAACATGATAAATCGAAAATGTTCAAGATGTAAAGAAATAACGGGTACAATACATGGGGGTAAAAAAATAAAGGAAGAATTTTTGTGTGAAGATTGTCTGCAAAAAGGAATTGCAAGCGGGGAAATCGAATTATCACAAGTGGAGCAAGAACAAACTTCGTATCTTTCTATAAAAATATTAAAAATAATGAGTGTGATTTATTTAATAGCATCTATTTTTATGGCTTTTTCAACCGGTCCATTTATACATAATATAGGATTTGATGAAATGTCAATTTCAGGCTCAGAATTAGGTCTAATAAGTATTGTTATGTTAGGCTCTATATTCCAGTCTGTTCTTGTATTTTGCGGTATTTGGGTATTCATCCTATTAGTAGAAACAGTCATTAAAATTTATGAAAAAATGAAGTGAGTGAGAGGGAGAAACATATGCGAGTAAGAAACATCCAAGGGGAAGATTATGTAAAGATTCATTCAGTTTTAAATGATTGGTGGGGCGGGAGAGATATGGCTGCTATGTTGCCAAAACTGTTCTTCGTTCATTTTCAAGAAACGAGTTTTATTATTGAAGAAGATGGTGAAACGTTAGGTTTCTTATGCGGATTTTTCTCACAAACGCATAAAGAGGAAGCATACGTTCATTTTATCGGTGTAAATCCGAAGTATAGAAGAAGAGGAATCGCATCGACATTGTATTCTTACTTCTTTGATATCGCTCGTGCAAATAATCGTAAAGTTGTAAAAGCAATTACGTCACCAATTAACAAAAAGTCGATACAGTTTCATCAAGAAATCGGTTTTCGAATTGAGGCCGGGGATGATGAGATAGAGGGTGTATCGGTACATACAAATTATGATGGGAATGGCGGTAGTAGAGTTTTGTTTTTGAAAAATGTATAAAAGTAGGCTAGCTTAACGTTAGCCTTTTTGTTGTGAGGAGATAAAAGTATGGAGAGTAAACAAAGTAGAAATGAGTACTTAAGACGCATTTACAAAGTGCAAGATTATATAGAATCAAACATAGATGATCCACTTTCAATTGAAAAGCTAGCAGATGTAGCAGGATTTTCAAAGTTTCATTTTCATCGGATTTTTAAGGGGATCGTAGACGAGCCATTATCACGGTATGTAAACCGATTGAAGTTAGAAAGGGCAACGAATCTACTTACATATCGCACAGATATGACGATTACGGATATCGCTTACCATTTTGGTTTTACAGATTCAGCAGTTTTCTCCCGCGCATTTAAAAAGTATTTCGGAGTAAGTCCGTCTCAATATCGTAATGACAATAGCAAGAATTGCAAAGACGTAAGCGGAACTTCTCAATACAATGAGTGTAAGAAGGTTCGAGGAAATGTTGAAATTGTAGCAGCGGACGATATAAACGTCGCATATATAAGACATATCGGTACATATAAAGAGTTAACTATCGCTTTTCCAAAAATGATAGAGAAATTATTTCATTACGCAGCGAAGGAAAACTGTCATGTATTTGAGGATACGAAAGTATTAACCATTTACCACGATCATCATGAATTTACTGAGGACAATCATTTAAGAACTAGTTTATGTATAACAATTCCGAATGAGTCCGCAGTAGAAACGAGCGACATTGGAATAATGGTAATACCTTCTGGAAAGTATGCGGTAGGTCATTTTGAAATATTCCAAGATGAATATAAAGGAGTATGGGATTTCTTATACGGTGAGTGGCTTCCAAATAGCAGATATAAACCGAGAGATTCGTATCCTTTTGAAATGTATAAAAATGACCCAAGGCAGCACCCAGAAAATAAACATATAGTTGATATATATGTACCTATCGAATCTTTTTAATCATGGATTAAAGGGGAATGAATAATGAAAACTGCTGAAAAGTTAGATCTAATTATAAAAGAAGAATACAAAAATATGAATGGGATGTTAGTAGTACAAAAAGGTAATGTTATTTTTGAAAACTATTATAACGGTCACAGTCCAAATGAAGCATTTCATATAGCGTCAGTCACAAAAACGATTATTTCTGCGTTAATTGGGATATGTGTAGATAAAGGTTATATAAAAAGTGTTAATCAAAAAGTAATGGAATTTTTCCCGGAATATAACGTTCATTCATCTGAAATAACAGTGCGACATCTTCTTACGATGACGGCTCCACATCCTTTCGTAGACTGGCAGGAAACGTTAGAAGAACTATGTACGCAACGAGATTGGGTACAGTATACGTTAAATAGGATAGGAACAGGCGGAGAAATCGGATCTTTTAAATACTCATCTGCAGGAGCTCATTTACTATCAGCAATTATTACGAGTGTAACAGGAAAAAGTGCCCGTGACTTTGCAAATGAGTACTTATTTCAACCACTCGGCATGAGAGAAATTCCAAACTTCAATATGAAAGCATTTGGATTTGATGACTTATTCGGAAAAGATGTAAAGGGTAACTAACTGTTACGATTTATTTAACCAATTATAACGAAAGTTAATTAAATATATCAGTAAGCCCTGCTAGTCAAGTGATTGGCTAGTAGTGAGGGTTAACTGCGGGCAATCCCTAAAGCTGATTGAACTACAACGTGGCTAGAAATAGCGAGCGTGAATGTCGCGAAAGCAGAAAAAATCAATCAGATGGTGCAAGGTTAAATCCTAAACACTAGAACAATGGGTCTTCCGCCTCGAATCATCTAAGTCAAAAGTGATAAGATGAACGTTCAACGACTATCTCGTATAACTGACGAGAGTACATCACAAGCCTATGGTGGTGGAAAAATCCTCTATCTCTAAAGAGATAAACATATAGTCTGCGCTCATGTGAAAACATGAGAAGTTCATAAGAGAACTGGCTAAGGAATTGCGTCCTTAGTTGAACGAGATAAATTGTATTAAATCTATCAAACTTCATTGAAAATATCGAACATACGTGCTATGTTAGATTCAATGAGGTGAGAATAATAATGAAATTTTCACGAGTTAGTCAAGTATCAGAATTAACAGGTTTGTATCCTGGTAGTCTCAGGAGAATGCTGATGGAACACGCTACGATTCAGAAGAACAAATCTTTCATTAAAGGAGTTACATTCTGATGATATTGGCGAAGAAAGTCAGACTGATTCCAACGCCTGAACAAGAACAAGTGCTTAGAAACCATGCTGGTGCTGCAAGATTCGCTTATAACTATTGTAAAAGAATGAGTGACAGATACTATAAGCTATTTGGAAAATCTGTTTCACAGTTAGCTTTACAGAAACGATTTACAAAGATCAAGAAGCGAAAGAGATATGAGTGGTTAAAAGACATCAATGCACAGGTTCCCAAACAGGCCTCAAAAGATTTTGACAAGGCGAGGAAACATTCGTTCAAAAAGTACAAAAATGGTTATCACACTTCTTATAAATCCAAAAAAGATGTAATCCAAGGATTTTATGCCAATTATGAAAGGCTGATTATAGGAAAGAAAGTAGTTCATATTCAGTCTATTGGAGAAGTGAAAACAAGCCAACAACTACCAAGAAACAAAAAACCATCCAATCCAAGAGTTACCTTTGATGGTCGTCACTGGTGGATTAGTGTAGGATTCCAAGAAGACTTTGAATTACAAGAACTAACGAACGAGTCGATTGGTGTGGATGTTGGATTAAAAGAGCTTTTTGTAGCTTCTAATGGTATAAAAGAACGAAATATAAACAAAGATGCTAAGGTTAAAAAACTTTTGAAAAGGAAAAAGTCAGCACAAAGAGATATGTCTAGGAGATTTAAAAAAGGTGTAAAAATTCAGTCTGCCGGATATGAAAAAGCGAAAACTGAGCACCTGCGGTTATCTAGGAAAATTACGAATATCCGAAATAACCATATCCATCAAGCAACAGCTAAGTTGGTGAAAACCAAACCAATGAGGATTGTTGTGGAAGACTTATCTATCTCAAACCTGTTAAAAAACAAAAAACTATCGAAAGCATTTTCATTTCAAAAATTACACTTCTTCTTTCAATGTTTGTCATACAAGTGCGAGAAGTACGGCATTGAATATGTAAAGGCTGATAAATGGTTCGCTTCAAGCAAGATTTGTTCATGTTGCGGCGTTAAATACGACCATTCAGTTCAACCAGAAGGACAGTGGAGTTTAAAAATACGTGAGTGGCGTTGTGCTTCATGCAATAGCCACCACGATAGAGATTTAAATGCGTCGATAAATTTATCAAGATGGGTAAAATAAATGCTTGATAATAGGAGGTAACGATACTGCCTCGTGTGGAGTGTTATACCCCTCGTCCCTTTGGGGTTGCGAGAACACGATGAAGCACTAACTTGTGTAAATTTGATTGAATTGTATAGATTTAGTTAAGTTTATCGTATCGGATGGGTTCATGATCCAAACGGTATTTCGACAGGCGGCTGGGGACTAACGTTAACAGCTAGAGATATGGCTAAGTTTGGACAGCTGTATTTGAATGAAGGTATTCATAATGGAAAACAAATACTATCAAAATCATGGATAAAAGAATCAATAGCGATGAATCCAAATCAATACGGTTACTTATGGTGGTTACGAGAAGAGGGTGGAATCTTTTCGTACTGTGCAATGGGCGATGGTGGGAATATGATTTGTTGTATTCCGAAGCAGGATTTGGTTGTAGTAATTGCTTCTGAAATTATAGCGAATACCCGGGATAGATGGGAATTGATTGCGAAATATATTCTTCCTAACAAATAAATTTAAGATATAAAGGCGGTATGAGATTTCATACCGCCTTTATATATGGCATTTACATAGAAAAAGATTTTGGAAAAGAATTTAATGTCATTAAGTTAACTGGAAAATAAACGCAACGTAAAAAATTGTTAATATTTCAATTGTTTGATTTTAACATCGATTTTTCTATGTATAATGAAGCCGCATACTAAAAATTATTTACATAAGGGGGATGAAGTGTATGAAAAACTAATTAAAAGTTAATGTACGTTTCATGATGACTTCGGAAACGGAATAATATATTAAGTTTTTTGATAAATGCAGAGTTTATCCCGCGTTAACGGACAGTAAAACTCCCACCTCAAAATTCAGTTGGAGCAAAGAAGTTAGGTGGGAGTCGGGCTGTCCGTAAACGTCCGATTGGTGAGGGCTGATTAAAGTTTCACTTTATATGGAATTTGTCAAAAAGGATATTTATCTTTTTGACGTTTGGAGGGTATATGAATCTAATATTAAAAGAAATAGCAGTGAACAGAAAAATATTCATTATGTTATTTATTGGATTTACTTTAACGATTCTGCCCATACTTATAGCGATGTCGATTCGAGATGATTACGATGAAGAATTTTATGAGCGAAAACATGGTTATTTTAAATATTACTATTCTGTTCAGCTTACTAGTTTTGGGGAATTGGATTTCAAAGCAATTCAAGAGTTAACAGAAACTACTTTTAAGAACTCAAGTGTTATTACAAATAATATGAGAATTGGAATCCCTGGCATAGGGGAAGTAACGATGATTGGACTTATAAATACGAATTGGTCTCCACCATTAATAAAAGGTTCTCGAATGAAAGAGGGGGAAGAAAATAGTGTAATTGTTGGAAAGAACATTTATAAAGAATCTGAAACAATAAAACTATTTAGTAAAGAATATAGAGTTAAAGGCGTGAATGGAGCGAATGATGAACATATTTATAATAACAATGTTTACATCGGGTTAAAGGATATGCCTGATGAGATAAAACGACGTATGAAAAATGAAACTACATTTGAAATGATAGTAAGGTCTAACGAAGATCCTAAACGAGAAATAGATATATTTATTCGGTATTTTAAGCAAAATAGAACTGATGCAAATGCGAAAGTAATAAATGAAAAAGAGAATTATGAGAAAGAAAAAAGCTCAAGTAAAGCTATGAGAGCACAACTTACTCTTCCGTTTAGACTACTTTTTATAGCTGTAATGAACTGTATAATTGCGAGTTATTTTTGGATTTATACGAAGAGGAAGAGTATTTCCTTAAGAAAAGCGTTGGGAGCAAGCAATTTGAATTTATTTGTATTTATATTTAGCCAATTATTCATATGCGCAATCGCTGCAGCCGTTTGTGCGATATGTATGCAATGGATTTTAACTACAATGAACAAAAGCATAGTAGATTTATTTGGTTTTACCATTCGTATAGATGTTTTCAAAGTTATGGTGAGTGTAGTAATTTCCTTGTCTATTTCGTTTATCGCCGCTGTAATACCATTTTTCAAAATACTTAAAATTGAACCTGCTAAAGCGTTAAAGGAGTAAATAAGATGAGACTAAAAAGTGCTCTTATGGCCCTGAAAAATAGATTGCTCATTTCCATATTTCTTTTAATACAATTCACGTTTGGATTAGCGGCAATGACTCTTTCCATTAATGGGATGTATAATTTTTACTATCTTAGGAACAGTTCCAACTCGTTACTAGATTTAGAAAGTACATATTTTATCACTTATGATGGGATGACTACTGATAGGTTGAAGGCAGATCAATTTAATAAAGAACAAGTCGAAGAAATTTATAAAAAAATGCGGCAAAATAAAGATGTGATTTCGTATGGTACATACGAACAGAGCATAATCGAACTAGAATCAAGTAACCGACCACTCCAAGAAAGTATGTTAAAAGAATTGAAAAATAAAACTTTCCGCGAAAAAAGCCCTACTATCCGCATAATTACAATAGATGAAGATTATTATAAATTACTGAACATACCTATAAAAACTGGAACAGGCTTTTCATATCAAGACTTCCAAAAAAATAGTGAAGAGAAAACGAATGTTTTGGTAGGTCCTTACTTTAAGAAATATTTTCAAATAGGAGATACAATCAATAATCAATATACGATTATTGGATTTTTTCCGGAAAATAAATTCATTATAGATGGTAACGGCGCGAATATATACCAGAAGTTAGACAAGGCTATGTTATCACCCATGCCAATTGATAGATATGAACATTATGAAATAATGTTTTCAAGATTACATCAAAGTACAATTATGAATTTAAAAAAAGACGCAGATGTAAACAAACTACAAGAAACGATTCAACTGAAGGGAAGCGACGTTACTTTATACTTGAGAAATTTAGGGGAAGAAATAAATGAAGCCGTTACTAGTAGTATGGATACAGAAAATATCAATCTTGTAGTAGGCAGTCTATTTATTTTATTTATAATAGGGGGAATTGTCGTAACGACAATTGTTTCCATCATGATGAGAAAGAGGGAATTTGGTATTAAGATGGTCCTTGGAGAAAGTAAGTTTGGGATGTTCATTCAAATTGTTTTAGAAAACATATGTATTGCGATAGTTGGTATTTTTTTATCCCTAGTCTACTTTTCATGGAGATATGCGGATAATCTACAAGGTTCGAAGGACTTTGATACGGCATCTGTACTAGAGGTGAATTTAAATATGCCTATTTTATTATTTGTATGTCTATTCTTACTACTAATTATGATAGTTTCAAATCTCATTGTCTTCTTATTTATTAGAAAGCTCGAACCGAAAACATTAATAGGTGGGATGGAATAATGAGTTTAATTGTATTGAAAGACATTAAGAAGGTGTATAGTAACAAGAACCACAATACGTTCGCGTTAAACGGTATAAACTTAACGATAAATAAGGGGGAAATTATAGCGATAATGGGGCGATCAGGCTCAGGAAAAAGTACCCTATTAAATGTTATAGGATTAATTGATATGCCAGATGAGGGTGAATATACGTTAAATGAAAAAACATTAACTGAAATTAGAGCAAATCAAGTTCATAAAACAAGAAATGAAATGATCGGATTTGTTTTTCAATATTTTGCACTGTTAAAAGAACATACTGTACTGGATAATGTGGCACTACCGCTAACTTATAGAAAACTAAAGCAACGTGAAAGAGAGAATAAGGCGAAGTTCTATTTAGAAAAAGTAGGGTTAAAAGAACAAATGTATAAAACACCGGATGAGTTATCAGGTGGGCAGCAGCAGCGAGTCGCAATTGCAAGAGCGTTAGTAGGTGAACCAGAATTAATATTGGCAGATGAACCGACAGGGAATTTAGATAGAAAAACCGGAGAAGAAATTATGAATCTACTATTACAACTGAATGAAGAAGGACGAACGATTATTATTGTAACTCATGATATTGAGGTAGCGAATAAGTGTAATAGAATTATTGAGTTAGTTGATGGGGAAGTTGTGCGGAGTTAAAAATTCAACTAAGATACATCAAAACAATTGTTTTTTATTTAAGAATCAATGTTGATTTATTTTTCAAAATGGATTCTATTTTTGTTTGTAGAATTAAAATAAAACAACAAATCCACCGTAACTTTTCACACTAAAAAATCGTTAAACATATAGAAAAGGTTTTTAATCATGAATGGGGGAGAACTATGAAGATTCTAATTCTAGGTGGTACACGTTTTTTAGGAAGAGCTTATGTAGAAGAGGCGTTGAAAAGGAGACATGACGTTACATTATTCAATCGCGGAACAAACAATGAAATTTTCCCTGAAGTGGAGCAGTTAATCGGTGACAGAAATGATGATGTTTCAAGTTTAGTAAATCGAAAATGGGACGCGGTAGTCGACACATGTGGATTTTCTCCGCATCACATTAGAAATGTTGGAGAAGTCTTACAGGATAATATAAAGCATTATATATTTATCTCAAGTCTATCCGTATACAAAGATTGGATTCCGCATCATATAAAAGAAGATTATATATTACAACCCGAACCAACGGGTGATCAAATAAAGGCTGTGGAGAATGGTGAAGTTTCTCCTTATGAGTATTACGGTGCGCTGAAAGTATTATGCGAAAAAGAAGCTGAGAAGTATTGGCCGGGACGTGTTTTACACGTAAGGGCAGGACTGCTTACAGGAATGTTTGATTATACAGATCGACTTCCATACTGGATCGGGCGTGTAGCAAAGGGTGGAAAGGTGTTAGTACCAGGAAGAAAAAATCGCCCAGTGCAGATAGTTGATATAAAAGACGTCGCAAACTGGGGACTAAACATGGCAGAAAACAATAAAGCAGGTATATTCAATGTTACAGGTCCAAATTATGAATTGACGATGGAAGAACTATTAAATACGTGTAAAAAGGTTACGAATAGCAATGCTGAATTCATTTGGGTAGATGAAGCGTTTATGAAGGAACGTAAAGTGCAACCTTGGACAGAGATGCCTTTATGGCTTCCAGAAACTTTTTCATTAGAAGGTGAAACGAAGCCGTGGAACGGTGGATTTTCTATTAGTATTGAGAGTGCTGTTAAAGAAGGACTTACTTTTAGAAGGTTAGAACATACAGTTACAGACGTGTATGAGTGGATGAAGAGTGTGGATGAATGGGAATTAAAAGCAGGTATTTCAGGCGAGAGGGAGAAGAGGTTGTTAGAAAATTGGTATCAATAAATTGAGCAGAGCCTTTTTGTCTATACATGATTGAACATAAGCGATGGAAGGAAGGATAAAAAGCTATGTGGAAAAACACAATTCACAGTATCTCACCAAACTTAAGTTTGAAAAAAACAGCTACGAAGGATGAAGTTACTGATATACAAAAATGTTTACATGTGGAGTTACCGAATGATTTATATCAATTATTACAGGAAACAAACGGTGTAGAAGGTGAATACGGGGACTTTATATGGTCTGCTTCAAAAATTAAAACTGAAAATATGAATATGAGAAATATAGTTGATTTCAAGGATTTATATATGCCTTTTGACTGTTTATTATTTTTTGCTGATGGCGGAAATGGTGATTTGTTTGGTTATTCCATTTTGAACGGAATCGTGCAAAGAGATGATATATATGTATGGAATCATGAAAATGATAGTAGAACTTGGGTTGCTCCTTCATTAGAAACTTTTATAAAGTGGTGGGAAAGTGGGAAGATAACAATTTAAACATAGCATCATGAAAAACGCCTTGTTATTAAAGAAACAAGGCGTTTTTCGTGTGTACTGTTATTGTAATATATGTATATGTATTGTTGAAGATGAAAAGATTCGTAAAATTAAAAAACATTGAATAAACTAGAAAAAAATGGTAATCTTATTTGTGCGATAAATAATAGTTTTATAGCGATTTTTAAATAAAGTATAGGGGCGATTGGTGTGGATCTTACGTTCAAAGTTGAGGAAACATTTTTTAACTACCGCGCCGGAGCAATTTGTAAACACGATAATAAAATACTTATTCTGCAAGGTGACGGTGAAGATTTTTGGTACGTACCAGGCGGAAGAGTGAAAATGCTAGAAAATAGTGAAGATGCGCTAAAACGAGAGCTTGCTGAAGAGTTAGCGGTTCCTATCGAGATAAAGAGATTAATATGGTCAGTAGAAAATTTCTTTACACTTTCTGAACGAAAGTTTCATGAAATTAGTTTTTACTATGAAGTAGAGCTGAAACAATTACCTGCAAATGGGGCAGAGCAATATATTTTGGAAGAAGAAAGTAGAACGTATTTCTTTAAGTGGGTACCTGTAGAAGAGTTAGATACATATAACTTGCAGCCAGCGTTTATAAAAGAGAAAGTAAAGGATGTATTAGTTCATACAGAACATATCGTTTTACAAAAGTAAATGTATGTGGAGGGGAAAAGATGAAGGGGATTAGAAAAGAGATTCATATAGACGGAAAAGTAATTCCATATACACATATTGAAAAAGGTTCTAATAGGATATGCTTTATGTTCTCAGGTTCAGGATACAATTACGATAAACCTTTATTCTATTATGCAACGATGCTTATGCTCGAAAATAAAATAGATGTAGTACATATTCATTATTCTTATGACGAACAAGTAATGAATAAAGCCATGGAAGAAATAACGAAAGTAATGATGGATGATATTAATCCTATAATGAAGGAAGTATTAAAAGGTAAGCGATATAAAGATATTATGTTTTTAGGGAAGTCACTCGGAACAATACCGATTGCAAATGATGTAATGAAGAGAGAAGAGTTTTTACAGTCAAAAATGATACTACTTACACCTTTACTAACTTTTGATTCCATTTTTGATTCGATCCTGCATAGCCATCACGAAGGGCTTTTAGTAATTGGAGATAAAGATCACCAATATAATGCAGATCAAATCGAGCAGTTGATTAAAACGAATCTAACGATCGATGTTGTTAAAAATGCAAATCATTCTGTAAATGTTGGGGAATATGAAACAGAGAATTCAATTGAGGCGATAGCAACAATAATAGAAAAGCTTAAAGAAGTTGTTAGGACAAACTAACTTATCAATACATGCAAAAAGAGGTGCAATTTGCACCTCTTTTTTACTTAATAAGCCCTAAGCACATGAAGCAAATAATCCTTACGATTCAGTGGATTATAATCAACACGTTTTCGAGTAGGGAAGGGAGCCTTCAGTTCTTTGTAACCAGATGGCTTCGTTGTAAAAATGCCTTCTCCTTCAGTGAATGAATGAAGCATTCGCTTAAAGTTCTCCGTTTTCGCAACAGGTAACGATCCTGTTAAATGGTAGGAGTCATTATTGAATATAGGCTCGCTAAAAGTTGCTGGAATAGCAGCTAATTTATACATTGCGGTACTAATTGCGTGCTCCGGTACAGTTAATTCAAACTCGTTTACTGGTTCAAATGCACATGTTTCAGCGTGCTTTAAAGCATCCATTAATACGAGTGGTGTTAAGTTTCTAAAGTCACTCGCTGTAGTAACAGGACTAGCATAACCAGTATGTGTTAACGTGACGATAATGTCCGAAACTTCCCATCCGTACAAACCTTGTTTTAACGTTTGAAATACAGTATCTTCAATCGCTTTATGAAATGCTAAAGGTAGTGAGCCGAGTTCAACGCCTAATTTATATGTTATGCCAGAATTAAGTTCACCACGTTCAACTTTGAATCCGACTGTTGCGTAAAATGGATTCGTTTTTTCTCCCATTACTTCAACGGAATTCCCAATGCCAATTGGTTTCTCAATACAGACAACTCGTGTATTTGAAAAAGTAACCTGCAAATTATATTTCTCATAAAGTGTTGTTTCAATAACCTCTTTTTGTACTTCACCGAAAAGGCGAATATATAGTTCGTTATGAACGTCATCTTTCCACACTTTAATGAGTGGATCTTCTTCACATAGTTCCATAAGAGCAGCGTATAAATCATGAATTTGTTCTTTTGGTACTGCATCGATGGCAGCTTCCATTTGTGGTTCGGCAAAGTGAATGTCTTTTATATAATCAGTCCGTTCACCGATAATATCACCAATTTTTATATCATTCAGTCCCCACACTTTGCAAAATTCTCCGCTAGGAACGATAGTAGATTGAACAGCATTTCCGTTATGAAACATGCACATTTTTTTAATCTTTTCCTTATGTGGTAGAGGCTCATCGCGCTGTATATCAACATAATTTCTAACGTGTAAGTTACCAGAAAAAATTCTTACATAAGCAATCTTTTCTCCAGAAGGTTCACGTTCAATTTTAAAAACAACACCGGACAATTCTTTATCTTGAGACGGATTATTAGCAGGAAGTAAGGCTGAAATATTTTCAAGTAGTTCAGATACTCCTATACCCGTCAGTGCTGAACCGAAGAAAATCGGATACACATTTGCTTGTGCTATTTGTTTAATGAGTTCTTCTCTTAATAGTGTGTCCGTTACGATTTCGTTATTTACATATGACTCAAGTAATGATTCATTATAAGGTGCTAATCGTTCAATACAATCGTCATATGATTTATATTCAATAATACAAGCTTCCTTTGTTCCTTCGTTTTGCACAGAGTAGAAGGAGAATGCTTCATTTGAAAGAATCATTTTTATTTGCTTTACAACTTTTTCAGTATTTGCGCCACTACGATCAATTTTATTAACAAATAAAATAGTCGGTATGTCTAGTTTCTGTAATGTTCGCATTAAAATTTTTGTTTGTGCTTGCACACCTTCAACGGCAGAGATAACTAAAATCGCACCGTCTAAAACGCGGAATGATCGCTCCACTTCAGCGATAAAATCAGCGTGTCCAGGTGTATCAATGACATTTACTTTTACATCATCAATAAAGAAAGAAACGACAGATGCTTTAATCGTAATGCCGCGTTGTCTTTCTAATTCCATTGAGTCAGTTTGCGTACTTCCACTATCCACTCGGCCAATTTCTTTAATCACATTCGTTTCATAAAGAATACGCTCAGTCAAACTCGTCTTGCCAGCATCTACGTGCGCGACAATCCCTATATTTATTGTTGTCATATGTGAATATCCTCATTTCATTTTCCATTTTTATTTCCTCATTTCTATTTGTGTATTGCCGCATTACAATCACTCTCCAGTCATTTAAATTAGTACTATTATAGTGCAATTAACATTATTTGTAACGCGACAAAGCGCCTTAATTTGGAAAAATATAAATGAAAACAAAATGCTTGCATTCTAAATCGATATAGATTATATTAATTGACATATCAACTATTGATACATCAAACGATTTTGATTTGGATGTAAAGGAGGGTTAATATGACAAGTTCATGCTCAAAAGAAGCGATTATTTTATATAAATTACACTTTCTAAATAAAGAAGTAAGTTCGAAGTTTGAAGGGTGTACGGGTATGAGCCAGTCTCGATTAGAGCTTATACTTCAGTTATATGAAGTAGGTGAAATTAGTCAAAAAGCACTTCAGCAAGAAGTGAATATTGATAATGCTGCGATAACGAGGCATTTAAAGCAGCTTGAGGCAAATGAAATGATAGTAAGGCGTAAAAATCCAGATGATAACAGAATTACGTTAGTTTCTCTTACAGAAGAGGGACGAAATAAAATTCAGGCGTTTCAAGAGGAAAAAGAACGTTTTGCAGCATCTGCATTTAAAGGATTAAGTGAGGAAGAACGCGATAATCTTTTAAATATGTTAAATCACATTCAAGAAAATATAAAAGAATTATAAAAAAGGGAGACTTCAACTATGACTAACTCAGTAAAAACAAATAACTTTAACGAAATTTTAACAGGCCGCCGTTCAATTCGTAAGTACGATCCTTCAGTGAAAATTAGCAAAGAAGAAATGACAGAAATTCTTACAGAAGCAACACTTGCACCATCTTCAGTAAATATGCAGCCATGGAGATTCCTTGTTATTGAAAGTGACGAAGCAAAAGCGACACTTGCACCACTTGCGAAATTTAATCAATCTCAAGTAGAAACATCTTCAGCTATGATCGCTGTATTCGGTGATTTAAACAACTTTGATAACGCAGAGGAAATTTACGGTACAGCAGTAGAGCGCGGTTTAATGCCAGCAGAAGTAAAAGAAGATCAAATGAAAAAACTTTCTGGTTACTTCTCAATGGTTACACCAGAAGTAATGAAAGATACAGTACTAATTGACGGTGGTCTTGTAGCAATGCAATTTATGCTAGCAGCTCGTGCTCACGGTTATGACACTTGCCCAATTGGCGGATTTGAAAAAGACCAAATCGCAGAAGCATTCGGATTAGATAAAGAACGTCACGTACCAGTAATGTTAATTTCAATCGGAAAAGCTGCTGACAGTGGTTACCAATCAGTACGCCTTCCAATTGAAAAAGTTGCTGAGTGGAAGTAATTTCAAAGAAATAAGTGGAATATGAGAGGGGAAACACCATGATTATTATTCACGCAACATTTCAAGTAGATCCAGCGAAACAACAATCATTTTTAGAAGAAATTCGTCCGCTCATTCATAATTCAAGAGAAGAAAGTGGAAATGTATCTTATGACTTATATAAAGATACAGAAAAAGAAAATGTATATACAATGGTAGAAGTATGGAAAGATGAAGAGGCAGTTGCGGGTCATAATACGAGTGAACACTTCACATCTTTCGTTAGTAAAGCAGCACAGTATTTAACTGCTCCATTAGATATAAAAGCTTATAATGGAGAGTTAGTGAAATAATAAGGTAGAAAAGATGACTTTAGCGTATAGCTGAGGTCATCTTTTTTGTATAAGTAGAACCTACTTCCGATACAGTTATGTTGAAAGATAAGTGTTGCTCGTATCCTCAGTAACATTGATGAATTGTATGTTAAATTCGAACATTCGGTTTATTAGAATATTTTTCCGTGGTATAATCTCCTTGTAAATAAATGGTAGAGAGGAGTAAGTGATGGGAGAATTTCAGAGTAATTTGCATAGGGCAACGCAACTTGCAACGAAAATGAGAAATGCTTCAGATAGAATGCAAAGTGCCACTAGTCGCTCTATAAATAAGGCAACGCGTACGACACTATCTGTGAACTTTAAAGCACAAGAAGCAAATCAACAAAATTTACAGATCACGACACAATTTTGCGCTGCTTTTCAACAAACGATTGATAATGTCCATTCCGTAGCAAATGAATTTGAGAAAATGGATACCGGACTTCAAAAGACTTTTCAATAATGTAACAGCCTACGTAAAGGGGAAAAGGTAGGGAGAAAAGATGAGTCAAGAAATTGAAACGAAAATCAGTCAATGTAATCAAAAATTACGAATTATATTTGAAGAACAAAATGAAAACCGAATCGCGCTGCAAAATCAAGAACGAGCTGAGGCTAGTTTTCATGAATGGAAAAATAGAAATAATCGTTTATTTAACCGAATACTAGAAACTTGGTATGGTGACAAAAAAGCATTTCATCTTTTTACGAAAATGCGGCAAGAAATCGGACAGTATGAAAGAAAACTTACATTCGAATTAGAAAACGAAAAAGAGACGTTGCTTAAAGAAAAACGGCATCTCAGTGAGAAAGAAAACGACCTTTCCTATGAACAGCAGCAACTACAAAGGGAGGCCAATACATGAGTTTAAACATGTATTTGGGAGAAGTACAAAGTCAAACGCAAAGTATGAACGCTATATGTAATGCTACGATTCAAAGTATGGAACAAGCCATTCAATCTATTGATGCCTTTGCGATAGATACAGTATTACAAGGACAAACATACAGTAGTGCAAAAGCCTACCTTGTCCAAACATTTCGGCCATTAGCACAAGGAATCATATGCTTATGTGAAGAATTAATTCGCCAAAATGAAGCATTTCCAAACGATTTTCAAGCAAAAGTTGCTTCAACAGATGTTATCGAACATGAAATAAGACAACAAATACAAGAAATCAATCAATCCATTGCAAGTATAGAAGCAATAGAAGTACTTACACCAATGCCTGGAGTAGACGCAATTATTGCAGTCTTAATTGCAATGAGAAAAAAACTAGAAGAAAAACTAGAGCGTCTATATGAATTCAATCATTCATCCAGCAACAACTACAGCACCGCCCTCCAATTAGCCGCTAGCATCACAGCCGGACTCGCTGAAGTGCAAAGCGGGAAAGGGTTTAGTCCTGTGAGTGGGACGTTTAGTACACAAGGGTTGAATATGGATTGGGTGAGTTCGATTCAGGGGATTATAGAAGAAACAGCTCGAAAAAACAATCAGTCAATTAAAGATATAGAAACAAATAACATAATTGAGGAGAAATCTCCGGTTAGAAATGCTTGGGACGATGCGACAGACAGTATAGTTGGCACGTTTGAAACAGCGAAAAAGATGTGGGAAGCTATTCAAAGAGGATCGGGGAAAGCTGTTGGTGATGAAATCGAGTCTGCAATAGCTTTAAGTAATATGGACATAGGAACTTTTATTAATGTAACCTATGCACTATTCCATTTGGATGAAACTGCAAAAAATATGTGGCATGCATTTTCAAATAAAATAAAACGAGATATGATAGAGGGAGATACAGAGAGTCGTACAGAATTGACGACCTATGGATTAACACAAATAGCTACCACAATATTAGGCGATAGGGGACTAAATAAAGTAGGCCATATCACAAAAGGAGCAAAAGCATCAAGTGGATTAAGTACATTTGCTAATGCAGTAAAACTAGCAAAAGAATTGAAGCCTACGCTTGAAATGTTACAATCATTTAAGAGAAATGCTTCCTATGCATTCTCTAGTGTTGGTGGAACTATTGTAACCAAAATACCTCAAGGCGAATTAATAGAAGCTTATTATAAGTTTGCGAAGTCTAAAGATGGTGGTAATGGTAAACCTAGCAGTAACAAAAACACAACTGTAGATAATTTTGATGCAAAAACAGCTACAAATAAGCAAAAAGGTAATTATGGTGAAATAAAATCTAGTGACAATTTATTGAATAATCAAAGTTTAAAAGATGCTGGATTTGATTTAAAGCCAGTCGGAAAAAGTGCACCGTCAGGTATAAATGATAAAATAGTAAAAGGAATTGATGGATTATACGAAAATGCAAATCCAAATTCAAATATTAAATATGTTATTGATGAAGCTAAGTTTGGTAGTTCACAATTGGGGAAAACTAAAGATGGACGACAAATGTCAAATGATTGGTTGAACGGTTCTGAAACTGGAAAAAGTAGAATATTGAAAGCTGTTGATGGAGATGAAGTATTAGCAGAAAAGATTGCGAATGCATTGGAAGATAGTGAAGTTGAAAGAGTATTATCAAAAGTCGATAGTAGTGGAAACGTAAAAACATATAGGTTAGATGAAGAAGGAAACAATATTGGAGAATGGCCATAATTTAGAAGCTAGGAGGAATTAAATAGAATGAGAGATCAATTGTGCATAGAAGAAAAATGTAAAAAAGGAATAGAACTCCATAAAAAGTTTATTGAAGATAATAGAGAGGAGATTAGAAGTTTAGAAGAAGATGAAAAGAATGGTATACAAAGAAAGCCTAAAGATAATATAAGTATTATAGAAGGAAGATATTTAAGGAATTTTATACATGAGATGAACGACATTAGAGCAATGTATTCTTTAGGAGAAGACATTAGTAAAATGGAAGTATATTTTTATAATGCGATAGATGATTTAGATCATACAGGGACTAGCAAAGTGGGTTATATATATATGCTTTGGATAATTTCTTTAGGAATTTTGTTAGAAACGGATAAAAAGAATATAGAAAGATTAAAAAAGATAGTTGATAAAAAAAATGTGAATGACGCAGTAATTGATTTCCTCTTATGCGCTAGTGATATTGGATACACAAACATGACGAACAGATATTATAAAGAAAATCCATATGCAAAAACGAGAGAGATTATAGAACTTGCACAAACAGATAAAAAAGAAGCGTCTAAAAGATTGCAAACGTATATGGAGAAAGAATGGTTTAAAGGCCATTATGATTATGAATGGAAAAATGCACATAAAGAACCTGGATATGTGGGGTACTGGAGCTTTGAGACAGCTGCAATAGTAAAGATACTCGAACTTGATGATATAAGTTTAAAAGATAATAATCATTATCCATATGATTTGGCACATTATAAAAATGAAATGAAATTTAAACATATAGACCTAAGTGAATATCACTATGAAGATGAGACAGAAGAAATCGAGGATATAGTAGAAGGAATTGAACATAATCCTGCATTGGAAAACATTATTCCTCCAAAATGGCATTCATTGGTCAATGAATTGATCCATGACTATGAGAATATGGATGATAGTAGTTTTTATGAAAAATACAAAAAAACGATAGGAATAGGTCAAGTGTGGTTCTTACCACAAGAGTATAAAGAAGAAAATGAGCAAAAAAATCTATTAGGAAGTTTAATTGTGTTTGCCCTGACGGTAAGAGATTATATATTACAATTGGATTATAAAGAGGATTTAGAGGACTACATTGATAATCTTAAAAATTTCTGGAATGGATCAGAAACAAAGTTAGTTCAATTTATGTTAGAAAATGATCAAAATTATTATGCATGGGTACCAAAAGAAGTAAATATCCCAAATATGTATGAAGTGAAGATAGAGAGTGTCGATGTAGAGGAAGTTTTATAACGAGCAAATCAAAATATTGTGCATCATGAGTAACGCTGAAAAACTAAATTATACGGAATTTAATGAATTAAGAGATTGAAAATAGTGGTAGTTTGGGGAATCCAACTGTCACTATTTTTGTATTCACATACGGCTGTGTAATTTAAGTAGAGTGTTGAAAATTTTACGGAAAACGAAAAATCATATAAAGAGCATAATAGTCTTGTGTTTAATACAACTTAGATGGGAAAACTGAGTCGTCATAGCTCGTTAAATCTTTATGGACAGGTTAATAGATAAATATTGGGTTATAAACTTAATGAACTTAAATATGTAGAGGAGGACTTCTAGGTGATTAATTGGAAAGAAAAGATAACAACTTTAGCTTTAGTGAAGCAAGATTTAATGAAACAAGATGTAGAGAAAATATGGCCACATCACTTTCCTGAAGTAGGAGCAAGTGAAGAGTATGTGTATGCTCTTGAACAAGAATTGGGTTATAAACTGGATTTAATATATCGAGATTTTCTACAACATGCTAATGGTTGGAAAGGTTTTTATCAAACTGTGGACTTATTTAGCAGTGAACAACTGAAGAAATCAGCTATAATGGATCACGCTCAAATGTTATTAACAGTTATTGATGACGATGTTTTAAAAGAAAGTGGTGTTTTAAGACAGGAGTTATTACCAATAGCGGTCTCTAAATTTGATAAGGATTTATTTGTTTTATGTTTACCAAATTCACGTAGACCAGGTGAGATAATTTGGTTTGCAGGAGAAGAAATAGACAGATTTGAGAATTTTGAAGAGTATTTCTTGGCAATGGTTGATTACAATAGAGAAGAAATATTGGCTTTAAAAGGTAATTAGCTAAAGAGAGAATTAAATTTTGGTGTTAATTACAAAAGTCATCCTGCTGCTAGGTCTATATAAGGCAAGCTAAGGAATGCAGATTGAGTGAGGGAATTCAATAGAAGTGGAGAATATTGATTTGAAAACAATAATCAAAAATATAGGTAATAAAAATATAAAAGCTAAAGTAGAAGAACCATTAAGTTTTCATGTAGAAATATTATTTAATATATTATCTAAAGTAGAAGATAAATTAATAGATGGATTTTCAATACAAATTGGATGGTCTGTTTATAGTTTATATAAGTATGAAGAGTATTATCAAATTATCACCCAGGATTATACTAAAAACCCTTTTAAAGATACGACAGAAGATTTAACGATTGCATTATGGGTACAACTTGAGCAATCGTATTGTTTACGTCGATTAAACATAGAGGGACAATTAATAAAATTTAACGATAAGATTGTCATAGCGAAAAATGCGTTGCAACAAGAAGAGGTGTATTTACAAAGATCTAGTGGTTGTGATGAAGGTGATTCAGGTTGGTATATAGGTCCTATCAATGAAGAAGTATCAGGAGAATTGGAAATCATATACGCCTACGAATTATTAAAAATGAAACCTGAAATTATTCAAGTGCTAACCTTACCGTATAATTATTTAGTAGTATTTGAGAAGGACAAAATTAAAGCGATTTTAAATGAATATGATGTTGATATTTGGGGTGAAATAGAAAAGAAATGAAGTGAATATAATGGAAAAGTTTCATGGAGGATTAGAAAATGAATGTTGAAATGAAACCTGAAATTAAAGAAGTTCTGAAAAAAATTAAATTTGTAGATAGATATAAAAATTGTCTGGAAACTTTAGCTCAAATTATTCCGATATATGAGTCTGTCCGTTATGGAGAAAAGACGTATACGGAGTTAGATATAGAGAAGACTGTACGATGGATAGAGCGAGACGGGAAAGGGTGACGTTAATATAAGTAAATAAAATTAACTGTAAATTAATTTTATTTGCTTATATTTAATTATAGGGTAATATATACTTACTTTTTTATATCGATAACAATGGAAAAAGGTTGTCTTAGTAGAGTATTGCTCGTTGAATTTTTTGTGAGGTTATCTTCACTACATCAATATAGGATGAAAAAGAGAAAAACAAATTACGGGTAGTATGTAAATAAAAATTATAATTTATTTTTAAACTTTTGTAAGGGTGTGAAAATAGAATGAAACCGGTATTGAAAAACATACTCCTTTCCTTTATTTTTTCTGCAGCAGGGATGTGTTGGTTTCTGTTTATGTTAGTTAGAGGAGGCGGAGACTGGTTATTGTATTGGGTAGGTGTATTAATGGCCTTTTTATCTTTATACACATTAATAGATTTATATTGTAAGTATACATACGATAAAAAATTAAGTAAATGGTTTATTAAAGCAACAGTTACTACCTTTAGTTTTGCTGTATTAGGAATCACCTTTGGTATTGTACACGAGCTATTACAGCCATGGAGTCTCAGTTTAATGGTTTGGTATTGGTTGTTAGTGTTACTTTTATTTGTAACGACTATAATATTATTAGTTTTTGTAGTATTTGTTAATCGTAAAAATCACCATATTCCTGGGGGATATAGAATACTTATACTGCTAAATTTATTTCTTACGTTAGCACCAGTGCTGTGGCCATTACTACTTACTATTATCGGAAATGGCATGAACGCTAGTGCAGGATGGTAAAAGTGAATGAACTAAAAAGTTGATATAGGGTTTTAAGTATGTAAGAGAACGTGTTTTCATAAGTTGAAAACACGTTCTTTTTTATTTTCATACATTACTTTTTCCCATCTGGTCGTCAAATTTTGAACGTAAGTATTTCGTAAGGAATGGATAAGAAAAAAGAGAGTTTTATCATATAGGATGAAAGTATAGGTTGAATCAATACGATATGAATAGGGGAGAGAAATCCTTATGAAAAAACGTAATTCAATGAAGTTAGCAAGTTTGGCAGTTTTATTGTCGGGTACTACTCTATTTACACCTGGTTTTACTGTGAAAGCAGAGTCTACTCAAAGTATTTCTAATTCGTCAAAAGTACATGATCAAAAGAATCGGAATGGCTGGAAACAAGTATTGCAGGAAACAATCCAAATTGGAGCACCAGGGGTATTAGCTAAGACATCTAATAAAGGAAAGATTAGTAGTTATACTGCTGGCGTAGCAGATTTAAGTACAAAGAAACCGGTGAAATCAGATTATCGCTTTCGAATTGGTAGTGTGACGAAAACTTTTACCGCCACGACTGTTCTTCAATTAGTAGGAGAAAATCGCGTACAACTTGATGATTCAATTGAGAAGTGGCTACCGGGTCTCGTTCAAGGAAATGGGTATGATGGTAATCAAATTACGATACGCCAACTTTTGAATCATACGAGTGGTATCGCTGAATACTTAAAGTCAAAAGATGCTGACATAATGAATTTGAAAAAAACGTATACAGCAGAAGAAATAGTGAAAATAGGACTTGCGCTGCCTCCGGATTTTCCGCCAGGTAAAGGCTGGTCGTATTCAAACACAGGATACGTAATACTAGGGATGCTTATTGAAAAAATAACTGGTAATAGTTATGCAGAAGAAATCGAAAAGCGAATTATTGAACCTTTGGACTTGTCAAATACGTTTTTACCAGGTAATTCACCTGTCATCCCAGGAAAGAATCATGCTCGTGGGTATGTGAAAACCGAAGGAACGAGCGAGTTGAAAGACATTACGTATTATAATCCGAGTTTAGCTAATGCAGCTGGAGATATGATATCTAATGCGGACGATTTAAATAAATTTTTTTCATCTTTACTCAGTGGTAAGTTATTGAAGGAACGAGAGCTAAAAGAAATGCTTACTACAGTTCCTGTAGAAGGAAAAGGGATTGGTGATGGATATGGTCTTGGAATCTATGAGACTAAACTTCCAAATGGTGTCTCAGTTTGGGGTCACGGAGGGTCAATTCCTGGATTTATGACTTTTGCTGGTGGAGTAATGGGTGGTAAACATACATTGGCTGTCAGTATTAACTCTTTAGATGAGGTCGATATTGTTTCGCAGTTTAATAAAATGATGCAAATTGAATTTAAGAAATAATAGATGAAAAGAGTTCTACTATAGAGGTATATAAGGACTTGTATGTGATTTAATTGTTATTAAAATATAGTCTTAAAAAATCCCGAATCATGAGCAATTTACTTCCCATGATTCGGGGTTTTTATGTGCTGTTACAAGAAAAGTAATGATGTATTTAAATTTTTTTATTTTACTATAAATCTATTATATTTATTTGATATTTCTTATTTATAGTGACTTTTACATTTTTAAAATATTGCAACATACAAAGGTAAGTAGTTCTAGATTTTGGAGTTTATAATAAGTGAATTCTGATTTTTGTTGAAAAATATTTTAAGTGTATTTCATTAATTTACATAATAAGGTATTTTTATCGTATGAATTAATATCTTAAAGCGTATTAATGTTGACGCATTTCCGAAGGATAAAACAAAACATTTTTGGAAGATGAAAAATAGAACACATATACAAGTCCTTTTTCAAAAGAAACAATATGTATGAATTAATAACAAATAGAATTAAGTATACAAAAATAGATAATTATGATTTGTGTCTAAATGATTGACTATTATGAAATTAATGATTAATATAGGTTTTATATTTTAATTCCATTTTTATTGCAAATATGTATTTTATTACAATTTAAATTTGTTTTAAACTATAATTGAATATATTGTGAAAAAGAGTAGAGAGTGGGAACAGCAATAGAAAAGGCTATCTTTTCAAATTGTGTAATGAAATCAAAGGGAGGATAAATATGTATAAACAAGTAGTAGAACTGTAGAAGAAGTGGCTATATCGTATAAACAATATACACATGAGCCAATATTAGATTATGAAACAGATAGAAAAATTAGAGAAAGGTTTAAATGTCCTATTACGGGGTTGAAGAAAAATGATTAGCATGATATTCAGTTATATATTGTTAGGGATTTCATTGTCTGCACCAGTCGGTCCGATTAATGTTGCTCAAATAAATAAAGGAATAAAAAATGGTTTTTTGAGTGCATGGTTAGTAGGAGTCGGGGCAATGTCAGCAGATGTTGTAATGATGTTTTTAATTTACTTTGGTATTTCGACTTATTTAACAACTCCAGTTGCTCAACTTTGCATTTGGATTTTTGGTTTTGTAACGATGATTTATTTGGGTTATGAAAGTATGAAAGAAGCTACTAAACAAGTTCAATATATTTCATCAGGTGAAAAAGAACATCCTTTAAAATCTTTTTTATCGGGGTTTGCTATCGCAATTTCTAATCCATTAAATATTATTTTTTGGATAGGGATATATGGATCAGTTCTAACTAGTGCTATGAATACTATTGGAAAAGAACAAGCTTTATGGTATAGTGCAGCCATTTTTGCTGGGATTATGCTTTGGGATATATTTATGGCTACATCTATTCATTTTGGTAGAAGATTTATTAATCATACAGTAATGAAATGGATTTCTATAGTAGCAGGCATTGTTTTAATTCTGTTTGGAATATATTTTGGCTACGAGGCAGTAAAAGGAACTGCTCAACTATTGTAAAGTTTTTGATGATTAGAGAGAATAGTGATTTATTAGAAATTTATTCATCGCGAATCTTTTGGTTTTTGAATTTGTTAATCGATGGATATAGGTTAATTCCTTATAGTAAAAGACTTATAGAATCATTCTATAAGTCTTTTTATTGCGGTATAGAAAAATATATAGGTACATTCTCTTCTCACAAAGAGAAATAAAATTCTTAACAAGAGCGATAAAATAAATATATAAGCAGTAAAGCAAATTTCAATCAAAGTAGCTTGTTTGCATTTCAAAAATCTAGAATATTTTTAATTGCTATGAATGACTTTCACAACTTTTGCGGGCACTCCTGCAACGACAGTGTTTACAGGGACATCTTTTGTAACAACTGCACCTGCAGCAACAATTGAATTGTTCCCAATTGTAACACCAGGAAGTATTGTTGCGCTAGAACCAATCCATACATTTTCACCAATTGTAACAGGGGAAGCGTATGTCGTATTTCTTGTTTCTAAAGTTAGCCCGTGATTAAGTGTGGCAATTGTAACATTCATACCGATCATACAATTGTCTCCTATATGAATTCCGCCTCTATCTTGAAAAGAACATCCAGTGTTAAAAAATACATTTTTTCCAATTGTAATATTTTTACCGAAGTCTGTATGAAACGGTGGAAAACACATAAAAGATGGATCAATGTTGTTACCTGTTAATTCACTAAATATTGCTACAATCTCTTCTTTAGAATGATAAGATGTATTTAATTTCATTGTTATCTTCTGGGCTTCATAGCTACATTGAACTAGTAGATCATGTAATTCTTTATCCTCGCCTGAAATAGGCTTGCCGGCCTTACAAAAATTTATAAAATCTTTCATATTCATTGTTATACTCCCCTCTAAAACGCTAATCTTTTCAATACAATCATAAAATGATACGATTCCAATATCAAATACCTATATTAAATACATTCATATGCTTATTAGCTATATGTAAAAGGAGACTATCGTGGAAATTCGAGTGTTACGCTATTTTATTGCTGTAGCAAATGAAGAAAGTATTTCAGCAGCTGCAAAACAATTACATTTGTCACAGCCAACATTATCAAGGCAACTGAAAGATTTAGAAATGGAATTAGGAACAAATTTATTTATAAGAGGAAATAGGAAAATATCATTAACAGAAGAGGGGAAATACTTATTTAAAAAGGCGAAGGAGATTGTTGATTTAGCAGATAAAACGGAAGCGAACTTAAAAGATTCAAAAGAAATGATAAGCGGGGAAGTTTACATTGGTGCCGGTGAAACTGAAGCGATGCATCTTATTGCGAAAACATTAAAAGTATTAATAAAAGACTATCCAAATATTCGATTTCATTTGTACAGCGGAAATGCTGATGACATTAAGAGTAAATTAGATAGTGGATTATTAGATTTTGGTGTCGTTATAGAGCCAACTGATAAACAAAAATATGAATATGCACAATTGCCAGCTAAAGACACTTGGGGTGTATTAATGTGTAAAGATAGTCCTTTATCGGATAAACAAGTTATTAGCCCAGTGGATTTAATAGATAAACCATTATTCATTTCACGACAATCTACTGTTAGTAATGAATTAACAGGATGGTTTGGACAAAGTATAGATAATTTAAACATCGTCGCAACCTATAATTTGCTTTATAATGCAGCACTTATGGTTGAAGAAGGTATTGGCTATGCATTATGTATAGATAAAATAATTAACACGTCAGGAAACAGTAAACTTTGCTTTAAACCATTACAACCTAAATTAGAAGCAAATTTAAATATTATTTGGAAAAAGAATCAAGTGTTTTCGAATGCCGCTCATGCATTTATAAATCAGCTTCGAAATAGTATAAACCAATCATAATGTAAAATGCAAAACGTGCCATCGTATTAAGGTGACACGTTTTTGCTCTTACGAAATATTCATTATTCTTTCAAAGGTTCCAGTAAAACAACTTCACAGAAATGTTCATGTTCAAATGAGGAAGAAGTGAACAATAAAATGATTTATATTCTGAAAGTTGTAACTTTTGTGATTGTTAAATATAATAAGGGTACATATCGAGTGGGCTTGAATGAAAAATAGTTTATTTGGTTAATTATTTTTTATATAAACTAATATAGCATTGGAGTTGAATACAGTGGAACAAAAGTATTTCAGATGGAGTAACGAACAATTACGAGAACATGTTGAAGTCATAGACGGAACGAGAAGTCCGCACATTGTATTAAGGAATGCAACATACTTAAATTCCTATATGCGTGAGTGGATGCAAGCAAATATCTGGATCTATGATGACCGCATTGTATATGTAGGAGGAAAATTGCCAGCGCAACTACATGAATGTGAAGTCATTGATTGTGATGGAAAGTATGTAGTTCCTAGTTACATAGAACCGCATGCACATCCATATCAATTATATAATCCAGAAACGTTAGCGAATCATGCGATGCAATTTGGAACAGCAACTTTTATTAATGATAATTTAACTCTATTTTTCACATTAAAGCGTGAAGAATCATTTCATTTATTAGATGAATTTGAAAAGATTCCAGCAAGTATGTATTGGTGGTGTCGTTTTGATGGACAAACTGAATTGCAAAACGGGGAATCTTTATTTAATCGTGAAGAAATAATAGAGTGGCTTAAGCATAAAGCAGTTCTTCAAGGTGGCGAGCTAACAGCGTGGCCAAAGTTATTACATGGCGATGATGAAATGTTACATTGGGTGCAGGAAACGAAACGATTACATAAAAAAGTGGAAGGACATTTTCCAGGAGCATCTGAAACGACTTTAGCGAAGTTAAAACTGTTAGGTACAGATTGTGATCATGAAGCGATGACAGGGCAGGAAGCTTTCACTCGTCTTATGCAAGGTTACACGGTTTCCCTAAGAAATTCTTCAATACGCCCAGATTTAGAAGTGTTACTGAAAGAATTGTTGAAACTAGGAGTAAAGCAGTTTGATAGATTTATTCTTACTACAGACGGCTCACATCCTTCGTTTTATGAAAATGGAATGACAAACGTAATGATAGCTACCGCGATAAAACAAGGAGTGCCAATAATAGATGCTTATCATATGGCAAGCTATAATATCGCTCGTTATTATAATATGGAACATGTACATGGTTCAATTGCGACAGGTAGAATTGCTAATATAAATATTTTGGAAAGTAAAGAAAACCCGGTTCCAATAAGTGTAATTGCAAAGGGGAAATGGGTGAAGCGTGACGGAGTAAATAAAAATGAATCATTACAAATAGACTGGAGTAAATTCAAAGTAACTCCACTATTATTAAACTGGTCCATAGAAAAAGAGGATATGATTTTTTCTCATAAAGTGGGTATATATTTATTAAATAACGTTATAACAAAACCATACACGACTGAAATTGATTTAAACTGTGATGAACTTTCTTTAGATCATGATGAGTGTTTTCTTATGATGATTGCTCGTGACGGTACGTGGCGAGTGAATACAGTTGTGAAAGGTTTTGCGAAAGAACTAGGTGGTCTTGCTAGCTCTTATTCTGGTACCGGCGACATCATTCTTATTGGGAAGAATAAAGAAGATATGCTTACAGCTTTTCATAGAGTAAAAGAGCTTGGCGGGGGAATGGTAATAGCTGAAAAGAATGAAGTATTACACGAAATCGCATTACCATTGCTCGGGATTATGTCTAATTTAAAAATGAGTGAATTAATACAAGAAGAGAAACAGTTGGTGAAATTACTAAAAGAGCGTGGTTACGCGTATGACGATCCGGCATTTACCATTTTATTCTTTTCTGCGACGCACCTGCCTTTTATACGGGTAACACCTATAGGACTATATGATGTGAAAAATAGTAAGGTAATGGCTTCACCAGTGAATTTGATAAAACAATGTTAATATGAAAGGCCCTATAAAAGTCCAATTTATAGGGCCTTTCACATTGTTAGCATAAGAATATAGTGAGCCTCAAATAATATAGTATCTAAATTACTTGAGGTGAAACGTAAGTATGAAAAAAATATTGTATATTTTAAGTGTATTTATATTATGTGTATCTATTCAACAAGTTGTACATTCTCAAACGGATGCACCAGAGTTATCTTCTGATTGTCTTGAAAAAAGGAAAATTCGAGATGACAAGCATGTGAAGAATATAATAAGTGATATTAAATCCACATTTAATTTAAATATTGATGAACATAGTTTTTGGGAAGTAAGTAAAAGAAATCTGGAGGCTGCCCATTTGATGTATGGTGGAAAGGAAAATGATTCTTATTATAATTCGCTAACTAAAATTTATGATAGTGGTGGATTTAGCGAGCAGCCCAGCTTATTTGTGAGTGCAAAAGAAGCATTTTTACTTTATAAAGAAAAAGATAATATCAATGTAATGAAACGCCTAAACCTAGACGTTGAAAAAGGGGAATGGCTCGTTATAAAAACGAAAAAGAAGAAAGGGAAAAAAGTGAAATTCAAGCCGTTGCAATGTGAAAAAGATTATATGAAAAAGAGAAATGAGTAACAAAATACTTATTAATGCTGTTTTTATTTAACGATATTTTGCTGTTGATTTGAAATAGAAAAAGGTAAACGAACATATTAGCTTTATGGAATATGTTTGTTTACCTTTTTTGAGAGATTTAAAAATTGGGATGTTGTTAGTTGAAAATTAATTACTGGCTAATGAACTTATAACATTCAATGAATTTGTTCTTCATAAACATTAGATTTTGTGTCAAATGATTTATACATTGCCGAACCACCTATGTATATTTTATTCTACAGTATTTATAAAAGAATGTTGGCTATTCATAAGAAATATGATTGGCACAGTTTTTGCTTGTATTAAATGTAAGGAAGGGAGATTGTATGTAAGGAATCTGTACTCGTAATAGTATAAAACAAGCTACTATTGCATTATTGATCATAGTTGTATTTATAGCGGAACTGTAAATACATACAAATAAGTGTTTTTTTGATTTTAAAATTCAGAATTTTCTTTTAAAACGTCAGGGGGCAATGGTATGGTTAAATATTCGAAAATTTCTAAGTGGATTCTTGGTGTTGGACTAGTGACAATAACATGTAATGGTTTGCAAATTCAAGCAGAGACAAAAGAGAAAAATGTGAAGAATGTATTACAAATGGAGCCGGTAGGAATACAGAAATCTGTTGATGAATTGGCGCACCCTTCAAAAGTACAAGAAAATGCATCTTTTACAAAACGGTTAAAATTAGCGGATTTATCGCAGCGTCCACTAGCACCAACCGATAATATTAAACCGTTAGCTGAAGAAAAAAAGTATTCGATGGCTGAGTTAAATCAATTAAATAACAAACAATTAACTGATCTTCTTGTGACAATTAAATGGTATCAAATTCCGGAATTATTTCAGTTTAATAGTGATAGTCTTAAATTCTATCAAGATGATAACCGAATGCAAGCGATTATTAATAAACTAGCAGAACAAGGACAAGCTTATACGAAAGATGATTCAAGAGGGATTGAAACATTAGTAGAAGCTCTACGTGCAGCATTTTATTTAGGTTTTTACCATGATGAATTAAGCAAACTAAATGAGCGTAGCTACCATGATAAATGTTTACCAGCTTTAAAAACAATTGCAAAAAATCCAAATTTCAAACTTGGTACATCAGAACAAAATAAAGTAATTGCATCATATGGAAAATTAATCGGAAATGCATCAGCAGATGTTGAAACGGTTTTATATGCAGGTGAAATTTTTAAACAATATAACGATAATCTTGCAACTTTTATTGAAGACCGAACAAAAGGAGACGCTATATATGAGTTGATGAAGGGAATTGACTTTGATATTCAGACGGATATGTACACGACTGGAAAAGAGCCGAAAGATACGATGTGGTATCGAAATATCGATAACTTTATTAATGAAGTAAGTCGTTTCGCACTTATTGGTACTGTATCAGATAAAAATGGATGGTTAATAAATAACGGAATTTACTATGCTGGCCGATTGGGCAAGCTTCATAGCACGCCGACAAAAGGACAACAAGTTGTTACAGATGCAATGCGAATTTATCCATATTTAGGAGAGCAATACTTTGTTGCGGCAGAACAAATTACTACAAATTATGGAGGAATAGATGCGAACGGAAAAACTGTAAATTTAGATCAAATTCGAGAAGAGGGTAAAGAGAAATATTTACCGAAAACGTATACGTTTGATGATGGAGCAATTGTCTTTAAAGCTGGGGATAAAGTTAGCGAAGAGAAAATTAAACGTCTATACTGGGCGGCAAAAGAAGTGCGTTCTCAATTTTATCGTACAGTTGGTAGCGATAAACCACTTGAAAGTGGACATGCTGATGATGTGTTAACGATGGTTATTTATAATAGCCCAGATGAGTATCAATTTAATCGTCAACTGTACGGATATGAAACGAATAATGGTGGGATTTATATTGAAGGGACAGGGACTTTCTTTACATATGAACGTACATCAGAGCAAAGTATTTATAGTTTGGAAGAATTGTTCCGCCATGAATTTACGCACTACTTACAAGGAAGGTACGAAGTTCAGGGATTATGGGGACAAGGAGAAATGTATCAAAATGAACGTTTAACATGGTTTGAAGAAGGGAATGCAGAGTTCTTTGCAGGTGCAACGCGATTAGATAGTGTAGTACCGCGAAAAAGTATAATTGGTGGGTTATCTAATGATCCTGCAAAACGTTATACAGCATCACAAACATTAAATGCGAAATATGGAACGTGGGATTTTTATAATTATTCGTTTGCACTGCAATCATATATGTATAATAAACGCCCAGAAATGTTCGATAAAGTACATGATTTAATTCGCGCAAATGATGTTTCAAGTTACGATGCATACCGTGTTACATTAAGCAAAGATAATAAGTTAAATGAAGAATATCAATCTTATATGCAAATGCTTATTGATAATCGCGATAAGTATACAATTCCACAAGTATCAGATGAGTATTTAACTCAGCATGATCCAAAATCGCTTTCGGACGTTACTTCAGATATTACGAATGAAGCGAAATTAAAAGATGTGAAAGTAACAAAGAATAAATCACAATTCTTTAATACATTTACACTACAGGGGACATATACAGGAAGTGCGGCTAAAGGAGAAGTTGAGGACTGGAAAGTGATGAATGAAGCAACAAATGATATGTTGAAACGCCTTTCAGGAAAAGAGTGGACTGGATATAAAACATTGACTGCTTATTTTGTAAATTACCGTGTAAATAATGCTGGACAATATGAATATGATGTTGTGTTTAGCGGAGTGAATACAGAAGAAGGTACGGCTGTAGAAAAAGAACCAAATAATTCATTTGAAACAGCAAATCCACTATCCTTGAATATTTTATTAAAAGGAACCTTGAGCGATCAAGATCAGGGGGATAAATTTGTTATTGATGTAAAGGATCAAAAAGATTTACAGATTTCTGTTACGAACGAACAAAATCTTGGACTGAACTGGGTATTATATTCTGAATCAGATCTAAATAATTATGTAGCTTATGCAACAAAACGTGATGGAAACAAATTGCTTGGAAATTATAATGCAAAGCCAGGGAAATATTACTTAAGTGTATATAAGTATGGTGGTGGAACAGGGAATTATACGGTACAGGTAAAATAGTTTGTTTTGAAAGGCTACTTATTGCATTTTTTAGCTAAATAAAGTATTTAATGTTAAACATTAAACTACTTCAATATATCCCTGTTCTAATTATAGAACAGGGATATATTGGCTTTATATTTTTAAATTAAATAACTTCATTGGATTTTGACAAGAAAATAATTAATATAGATTTGAATTCTCATTCGTAAAGCATGTTTTAATCTTCTTAATGCTCTTTCATTTTTGTCTCAATGCTTGTTTTCAAATCAGTTGATACTTGATTGAAATACCCCAAAACTATCTTCCTAATATCATGGGATATAACTTTCATATCACTAGCTAAGTTTTTAGCAAGATGTTCTTTTTCTATCGGTTTTAACTTCGTATAAAATTCAGTAGGCTGCGTAAAGTCATCCTGTTTCGTAATAGAAGTTCTTTCAAGTTTACCTTCAACGTATCTTCCGTCACCGCTCGTTATTTGATTAGCAGGTGTCCAATTTTGCTGTTGGTTAATCGTTAATTTGCGGAACTCAGGTCCAATTCTTCTTCTTTGAGAATCACTATAAATGTTAGCCCGCCCTTGCAACATTTTATCATCTGATAGTTCTGCGCCGTCTAGTAAATTAGAAGGGGAGAAGGCGACTTTTTCTACTTGCTCCATATAATTTTCAGGATTTTTGTTTAATACCATTTTGCCGACTGGTATAAGAGGATACACCTTTTCATCCCATACTTTTGTATCATCTAAAGGGTCATAAGAAAGATGTTCTTCATCTTTTGGGTCCATGAGCTGGACGTATAATCCGTATTCCACTGGTTTACCATTTGCGATTGCATCATATAAATCTTTCCCGCTATAATCAGGGTTTTCAGCAGCCAGTTTAATTGCTTCCTCACTAGTAATGAATTGTACACCTTCAAATGGGTACCAATGATACTTTACATATTTTCGGTTACCTTCTGCATTTCTCCAAACATATGTATTAACACTATGTCCCGGAATGTGGCGAAGACTTTTGGCCGTACCAGCATCAGAATATAAATGAATAACGAAATGAATGGATTCAGGTGCTTTAGCGACAAAGCTCCAAAAACTATTCGGGTCTATTAAGTTAGTTTTAGGTGAAGGTAATAACGCGTGAATCGTTTCTGGGAAGCGCATCGGATCACGAACGGAAAAGACAGGGATGTGGTTACATAAAAGGTCGAAAATGCCTTCCTTTGTATAAAATTTTGTAGAAAAACCGCGTACATTTCTAGAAGTATCAGGTGTGCCTTTCGTACTAACAGCTAATGAAAATCGTACCATAACGGGAACTTTCTCATTAGACTGTTGTAAAAAATTTAGTTTCGTATGTTCAGACATTGGATAAATCGTTTGAAAATAACCGAACGCACCAAATCCTTTTACATGAACAGGTCTTTCTAAAATTTTTTCGTGAATAAATTCTTGTAACGTCTCGTGAAGTACACTATCTTGCTCTAGAACAGGTCCACGTGAACCAACTGTTTGTGAGTGAAGTGTAGCTTGCTCATTACGTTCTCTATCTTCATTAAAGTCATTCCCTAGTAAAGATTGCCCCTGTTTATCATAGTTTTCATTCATCGATATAGCCTCCAAATCTTTTTTATCCATTGTTACTAAATATGATTTTATAATCTTGATTATGTATGACATGCAAAGTAGTAACAGACCGCTAGATGAAAAAAATGCACATGTAGTGGACCTGTTGAAATAGAAGAAATTATGGAAAAATGAATATCGTGAAGAAAATTACTATTAAAATTTTAATCTGAAAAATGAATTTATAGAGAATAAACATAAATAAACAGGGAAAATAACTAGGAGGAATTTAACATGTCGGATTGGTTTCAATTAGATAAGGAATATATGATGTCTACGTATTGTCGTACGAAGGTTGCGATAGAAAGAGGAGAAGGGTGCAAGCTTTATGATGTGGATGGAAAAGAGTATGTAGACTTATTTTCTGGTGTCGGAGTGAACGTATTAGGGTATAATCATCCAAAAATTGTACAAACGACAATGGAACAAGTTACGAAATCGTTGCATCTTCCATTTCATTTTTTAAATCCAGTTGCGATTGAGTATGCAAAGAAATTAGTTGACTGCTCTTTAAAAAACGGAAAGGTCTTTTTTACAAACTCTGGTACGGAAGCGACAGAAACGACATTAAAATTAATTGATAAATATAGAGCTAATACGGGAGAGGAACGTGAAGGAATCGTAGTGCTGAAGAATAGTTTCCATGGGCGTACGTTAGGAGCACTTCATTTTACGAGACAAGAAAGTGTATATCAAAATTTCCCTAAAACATCGATTCCGGTATATGAAGTAGAGCGTGAGAATATAGAGCAATTAGAAGAAACAATCGTTAAAGAAAATCCAATTGCGATTATGCTAGAGCCTGTATTAGGAAGCGGGGGGATATACCCTTTATCAAGTGAATATTTACATGGTGTTCAAAACTTATGTGATAAATATAATGTTATTCTTATCGTTGATGAAGTTCAAAGTGGTATGGGGAGAACTGGTAAACTATTTGCTTATCAAAATTTCAATATTGCTCCGGATATTATTCAAATTGGTAAGGGAGCAGGAGGTGGGATACCGCTTGGCGGAATTATTGTAGGTGAAAAGTTATGTGATGTATTTGCACCAGGAGATCACGGCACAACGTTTGCTCATTCTTCAATGGGAACCGCTTTAGGGTTAACGGTATTAAACACATTGATTGACGATGGTTTAATGCAAGAAGCGTATGAAACGTCACACTATCTAAATGATAAATTGCAAGAAATTCAGAAAGAAAATTCTTATTATATTCAGGAAGTACGTCATGTTGGTATGATGTTTGGAATTAGTTTGAATGATACGAATGAAAATGTGAAGAAATTGCAGGTAGAGCTAATGGAGAAAGGGATGTTAGTGGACGTTACACAAGGGAACATCATCCGTTTACTTCCTCCATATATAATTAAGAAAGAAGAAATTGATGCATTTATTACTCAATTTATTTCTTGTATGGATAAAGTTGCTGCTGTAGTAAGTGCTTAAAAGTTAAGGGCTAAATTTTATATAAAGTGCACTCTAATTGTTAAAAATAGTTTTACAATTGGGGTGCATTTTTTATAGTTGAATTTTGTAAAATACAGTTGTTGGTAAATGATAACGAAAAAAATAGAAGGAATTTCATTATATTTGATACATGATTGAATGATATTTTACTGTTGAAGAAAAGAGAAAGTAAATATAAAGATAGTAGATAAAACGAGTGGTACTAACAACGAGTGATAGAACGTTTTGAAAATAATAGCATACGAATATATATATGATAAGAATGAGGTGATATATTGGAAAATAATGATATTCAATTTACTTCTTTACAAATGCGAACTGATAGATTTGGTTGGGCTGGTATTCAATATGCAAATAAAAAGCAAGCCATTTTATATACTCGAAACGGAGGAGTAGAATGGGATGTTGTTAATCCTCTAAATTCAATTGTATTATTTGCATATCCAATAAATGCTCGAAGCTCTTGGGCATATGGTTTAACAAAAACGAATGACGATCTATTGCCAGCTATATTTTATACAGTTAATAGAGGAGAAAGATGGAGTGAGTTTATTTTACCGGTTGAAGAAGAGTGGGAGAAATCGACTGATGTTCAAGTGCAATTGCATGCTACGGATATGGATAGTATATGGATTGTATTATCTAGAAAGCTTGCATCAAATAAATTTGAACATAATTTATACTATTTGAAAACGAAAGCGAAAGCTTGGAAAGTAATAAAAAATATAAGTATTAGTGATAGTATTTCAGGGATAACATTTATAAACGATTTAGTCGGATTTATTTCATTACAAAAACAATATGAAACATCAACGGTATTTAAAACAATAAATGGTGGGGAAAGTTGGCAAGCTATAAAAGATATTCCAAGTCTTGAAGGAATTAATACTGGGACTGCTATGGCTTATAAAGCAATCTATAAAAATAACCTTTTAGTAATACCAACTAAAATGAATGATGACAAATTTTTAATGAATTACTCATTTGATAAGGGGAATTCGTGGCATATTTCAAATAAAACAATAAATACTAGTAAAGTGGCTGTTTCTTTTTTTAGTTCCTATTATGGCTGGGTTATAAATAGTGAAAATGGAAGTGTATATCAAATAATAAAAAAAGGATCAAAATGGATCAAAGTATCAAGTAATCCATTGTTAAAAAATGTATTTTGTTTGCATTTTTTTAATCGGCGTAAAGGTTGGGCGTGTAATAAAAAAGAAATATTTAATACAACAGATCGCGGTATAACATGGAAAAAGGTAGTATATAAAATTAATAATATTGATAAATTAGTTTAAAAGAGTCCTAAAGAAATTAGGGCTTTTTTTGTTTTTAAATGGGGATTGTTGTAACACACAATGATAAGAGGAAGGAAGCGAGTGTAGAACTTATATTTTCAAAAATAGACGGTTGTTTTTACACAGTATAATTCACTTTTGAATATGTTAATAAAGTAGCAAATTCATAGGAAATGGTAATACTTAATATTTTATCCCGCTTTAATGGGCAGTAAGACCCTCACCTCAAAATTCAGCGAAAGCAAAGAAGTTAGGAGGGGGATCAACTGCCCATAAAAGTCCGATTGGTTCAACTAATAATCAGTGGGGGATGAAGAAAACCCCCACTGATTAAAGTTTCACTTTATGTCACATGATGTGTAAAGGGGGCGTGTAATGAAATCGTTAACGGTTATTATTTTGTATAGTGAAAGAGCACAAATATTAGAAGAGTCAATTCAATCTATATGGAAGCTAAATCCTCTTGAAATTATAATTTTCGTTCCTAACGATAGAAGTAATTTGTATGAAATAGCAAAGAAACATAAATGCCATATTGTTTTGATGGATAAATATAGTACGTATTATGATGGGTATGAAGCTTCTGTAAAGGCAGCAAAAGGAGATGTATTGTTATTTGTAGATAGTAATTCTTTATTATCTTCAAATGAAATGAAGAATTTTATTGAGCCAGTCATTACAAATCAGGCTGATGTAGTATTAAACAAAATAGATAAATTTATAGAAGTTGGTAAATGTCCAAATATGGATATTGTTTGGAGAAAAATGTTAAATGAAATTTTATGTCGACCAGATTTAAAAAGCAATTCAATATTTTCATTACCATATGCACTTACGAAAGAAGTAGTGGTAAATATCGGCTTTGATTATATAAAAGATATCGTTCTAGCTCATATGAACATAGTGAATCAAGGCTGGCGGATTAACGATCAATATGCAATAAAAACGTTATCTGAAGATGAAATGTTAGAAGAAGAAGGGTATTTATTAAAAAAAGAATTATCAGAAAATGAAAAAGAGAAAGTGGAAAAATATTTAATCGGTATTTCTAAATGGATAGAGAAAAAAGGAAGAAGAGTAGGGTTTACTGATGCAGGAAAAAGAAGAGATATTATTCAAAGATTAGGTGAAAGCAAGCAGTATCCTTCGTATCATCGAGGTTGGGGAATGCATTCTTCAATTTATGATGGGAAACAACTATCTGTCATTATACCAGTGCAAAATGAAGAAGAGACTATAGAACAAGTAATACTTGAGGCAAGAAAAATAGAACCGCTAGAAATAATTGTCGTTGTAAATGGTTCGACAGATCAAACGGCCAATATTGCTAAAAGATTTGGTGCTACTATTATTGAATATAACGAACGACTTGGTCATAATGTTGGACGTGCTATTGGAGCGCTTGAAGCTACAGGAGATATTCTTTTATTTATTGATGGTGATTTTAGTGTTTCAGGAAGTAATTTGCATCACTTTACAAAAGCAGTTTCAGCTGGTGTAGACATAGCATTAAATGATTTGAATCCGATGTTACATCCTCCGTTTTATGTTGTAGACGTCGTAAAGTATATGCTTAATTTAGCATGTAATCGTCCAGAATTAAGTAATGGCTCATTAGTAGCGATTCCACATGCTATGAGTAGATCATGTTTAGATGCAATAGGCTGGGAAAGTTTACTATGCCCTAGTCTTGCACAAGTAAAAGCTATATTACAAGGGTATAGAGTAGAATGTGTACATTACGTTGATGTTGTAAAACCGAATAGAATTCGTTTAATGGAGAATGTAAGTCATAATGGACATCCTCCAGCGGTATTAAGAATAATTGGTGATCACGTTGAAGCTCTCTCTTACTTAATAGAACACCTTGAAATAGATGGAAAGGGTGATTAAACTGTTAGACCAATACAAAAAAATTAACATTTCATATGAAGAATTATGGCAAATGGATTTTCAAACTACAGAACCATTTATACTCAAGGTTGATTGGGGTAAAGTAACGTATGAATTTTTAATTCGTATTAAGCCGGGTGCTTCTAACACTATTGTTTTTGGATCCGGAGCAGGTGGATTTCAAGAACAGCCAATTGGTCCACCTATTTTTCATAGACATTCTTGGATGGAAGAGTTTGAAGATACTGTTATATATTATAATGATCCTACATTATATCTTGGAAAATTATCTTTAGGTTGGGGACAAGGGGAGTTAGATAGATTTTACTTACAAGATATAGCAAATATTTTAGAAATATTATTTACAAAGTTAAAAATTGATTCGAAAAATGTGTTGTTTTATGGCAGTTCCGGGGGAGGGTTTATGTCTTTAATTTTAGCTGGATTCGTTAAGGGCTCCACAGTTTTAATTAATAATCCTCAAACAAATTTATTAAAATGGATACCTGTACCAATAAATCTAGTTTTCGATTTGTCTTATCCAGGTTTATCAAGAGAAGAAGTTGAGGAGAAATTTGGCGAAAGAATTAATGTTGTGAAATTTTTTAATCACATTAAATATGTACCGAATATTTATTTTTTGCAAAATTTCGCGTGTGAATTTGATGTGCAAAATCATTTAATACCATTCATTTCTGAATTAGAACAACTGGATAAAGATACAGAAGTAAATCAAATTGTAATAGACTTATATTTCGATAAAAAAGCAGGGCATGCAGCGGTAGGTAAGAGTGAAACAATTGAATATATAAAAAAAGTAAAGCCTAATCAGACTGTAAAAAAAGAACAAAAAGAAGTGGCACTGTCAGTCGTTATAGTTTTAGGAGAAGAAAAATCGAAATTGAATCAAATTTTAAACAAAGTGCACCATATAAAACCATTAGAAATTATCATTGTAGCTGATGATAGAATGAGTGCGATACAATCCATACCTACATTTGTTGAGAGTAACGTTGTTGTTATTGAAGAAAAAAATAAATGGAAAGCACCAGTTTATGGGGTGAAAATCGCTAATGGAGATGTAATTTTATTTTTAAATGGAGAAGATGTTATTTTTTCGGTAGAATTAGAACGATTTATAGAACCACTACTAAAAAAGGAACAGGATGTAATCTTGAATAACATAGACTCTGTATGTTTTGAAAAGATGAGAGTAGAATGGCCAAGCATTGCTATGGTGTATAGAAAAATAGTAAACGATGTATTGGGGCGTATGGATTTAAAATATGATTCGATGTTATCTATGCCATATGCTATTACTAAAAAAGCAATTGAAGACATTGGATATGATATCTTGCAGAACCCTATTCTGTCCCAAGTAACTCTTATTGAGAAAGGGTGGCGACTACAATCCTCGTCAGCCATCACTAACACCTCCTTGAATAATATACCCGCAAACAAAACCTCTTTCTATAAAAATGAATTAACTAAATTAGAAGTATGTGAGATTAAAGAGAATGTAAAAGCTTTGGAAAGTTGGTTACAACGAAAAGATGATAGAGGTAACTATACAGATGGAGGAAGAAAAAGAGAAATTATAGAGCAACTAAAAAAACAAAAGAATTATTCAAGTTTTCATAAAGGATGGGGTTTGAATTCATCGATTTATAATGGGAAACAGTTATCAATTATTATACCAGCACAAAATGAAGAAACGACGATTAAAGAAGTTATTCTTGAGGCAAGAAAAGTTGAACCGAAAGAAATAATTGTTGTCATTAATGGGTCAACAGATCGGACAGAAGTAATTGCTAAGCAATTAGGGGCAACCGTAATTGTTTATCAAGAAGCATTAGGGCATGATGTAGGACGGGCAATTGGTGCACAAGAAGCCGCAGGGGATATACTTCTCTTTATTGATGCTGATTTTGCTATTCCAGCAAAAGATCTTCATCCGTTAACACAGGCTGTTACGGATGGTGTTGATATAGCTTTAAACGATTTAAATTTAAATCTTAGATTTCCCCTATATATTGTAAATTTATATAAATATATGTTGAATATTGCTTGTAACCGTAAAGATTTAGGATTGGGATCTACAATTGCTGTTCCCCACGCTATTAGTCGAAAATGTTTAGAGGGAATTGGCTGGGATACTCTTCATACAGCGTGTGTTGCGCAAGTAAAGGCAATATTAGAAGGATATAAAGTTGAATGTGTCCATTTTGTAGATGTAATGAAACCAAATCGTATTCGTCCAAATGAGCACTTTGCAACAGTAGGACATCCACCAGCTGTATTGAGAATTACCGGTGATCATGTAGAAGGGCTTTCATATTTACTAAAGAATAGGGATTTTAAAGATTTATTTTAATTTGGAAGCTACTATTATTAATAGGCGTGGAATAGCAATGGATAGAGTATAAGTTGAGTATTGGAATGAAAACAAAATTTAAAAAAGTTACCATTTTGGTTCAGGTGTAAGTGAAAAGTAAAAACTTCTTAAAATACATGAAGAGGTTTTTACTTTTTTATTTTAACTTATTTTAAGTATATCAAGTAAAAAATAAATAATGAAGTAACGATAAGTTCTATATAACTTAATATCAGATGCAAGTAAGGAGGGAATACCTTTTCTTACATCAATAAAAGGTGTTTTAATATGTATTTAGACATTAAGGTCTATCCAAATGTTGGGGCAGAAATATCTCTAAGGTGCAATTATGAATTTTCATCTGATTTTAATGTAATACCATTTATCGCATGTATTTCTATTTCAGTAAAAGATGATCTGAATTTATTAATTAATTTATCTAGTTTAATAATAAATTAAATATATATAAAACTGATAAGAAAATAGCAGCTAATTTATAAAATTTAGTAGGAGAGTCGTGTCCAAATTCAATCAACTGCATATATTGTTAAGAGAAAGGAGGGAGAGTTATGGCATGTACTACGAATAATGTTTGTTTAGATGTGTGTCTTAAAATTACAATTACCCCTGGTAGTGGAATTGATGCAGAAGTGGATTGTGGGGGCACATGTGGGACAAGTCCTACAATTGTAATTAGTCCTAGTGGATCAATTGTTATTACTTTACCATTAGTTGCATGTTTCTCAATTGCACTAAAAGATGATTTAAGTGTTGAATCTTCATTAACAAGCCTCTCTTTTCAAACTTCTTAAGAAAGATACAGAAATGAAAAGCCTGCCTTCTACTTTTCTTTTGATCTAATGTAAAAATAAAAAAGATGGTTACAACCCATCTTTTTTATTCTGTCATATATTAAAAATGAGATAATATATTATTTAGTAGGTAGGATGTATAATTAAAAGCACTCTTTACCTCTTTTTTGTTCGATGAGGTAAGAAATTGCTTCTATATGATCGCCAATGATTTGTTGTGTTGCTAATGAAAGGGAACTTTCTTCAGAGAAGTGTTTTTCAGGTCGAACACGATTCAATTTATCAACGTCGACAGAATGGACATTTTGTACATGAAAGCCTGCTAAAATTGTTTTAACTTGACTTAAGGTTGGGGAAAGAAGTGAATCAAACCCAATTGTATGAATGCATTTTCGACTAAAAGCATGAGGGACAGCAATTGTGGATCCCATACCTAAATCTTTCCGATTACATGCTAAGTTGATAGCATATTTACATGCGGTGACGATAGAATAGGGGAGACGATACATATAGTAGTAATCTAGTTTATTTAAAGCTAAGTCCGTGCCATTTTGGATAGATTGTACAAATGGTAATAAATCATAACTAGAAATTAAGAAATCTCCATCTACAAATAATAGTATTTCACCTTTAGCAAAAAAGGCACCGACAGCACGTCCCGTATCATTTCCAAGTGCTTCTTCGTAACTTATAACTGTTGCACCGCAACCCTTCGCCAATTCCTCTGTTTTATCTGTTGATCCATTAACAATAACGATAATTTCAAAAGGTTTTAATTTCTGTACCTCAAAAATGACAGATTCTATCGTTTTTTCTTCATTTTGAACAGGGATAATAACTGATAATTGCTTATCTCCATAAGTATTTGAATAAAACTCTTTACCTGTAATTATTTTTGGGATGTATTTTGGTTCACCGTTTTGAAGCCCTAAAATAATATCACGCTTTCGATTACAATCGGTATAGTTTCCTCTTTGATCTCGCACTAGATTGATCCAATTTGCAATGGCTGCAAGATGATAATGAATGAGTTGAGTTGAAGGAAAAGAGGGGACTTGAGGGATAGAAATCTTTAATTGATCGCAAATCCGAAATTTATGTTCAATAATTTTCATTTGTGCCAATATTGGATTTGATAAACTATCTGAAGTAATTACCTCAAGTACTTCTTTTGTCATTGCATAGGGAGGAAATAATAAGGAGTTAACATTTAAATCTGGACGATGAAAAAAATGATTCGTAACTTGCTGCCAAATCATTGCTAAATTGGGCTGTTGTTTTTGATGAAAAAAAGCATCTAAATTATTTAATACGACGTCAGCAGATCCATTTAGTAATGGTTGAAGAAATTGTATAAGTAAGGAGGAGGGAACCATGTAATTTTCATCTAAAAATAAGAGATACCCTCCCTTTGCTTTTTTGGCGCCAATTACATAACAATTAGTAGGTTCTATCGGTTCTTCTAGTGTAATAATTTCACAATTGTAGGAATCTGCATTCTCAATTGAATCCTGGATATATCCGTCAATAGTAAGGATAATTTCTAAAGGCTGTAGTTGTTCACATGCTTTCAAAATTTCAGGTAAATTTTTTATTTTATGTTGTATGGGGATAATAATAGAAATTGGATTTTTACACATAAGCAGTCTCCTTTTTAATCAGAGGTAGTTGTTAATAAGATTAGATAAAAGAGGAGATACATTTTCTTTTTGTTATAAGCATAACAATCATTTAGTTTTATCAGACTCACAATTTTCATTACTTGTATTAGAACCTTTATTTATTCCTGAAGCGAGTAAATTATTGAGAACGCTAAGGTCTAATTGCAGAGGGATGGAGTTTTCGGATGGAGTTTTCTCATTTTCTTTTTTTGTAGTTAATATAGTCTTTATATTTTTAATTTCTTTATATTGTTTTAAGGTAATGAAAAATCCAGAAATAATTAAGAGAAAAGAAACAGTAGTAAGTGAAAGTATTATTTCCAACATAAAATAGCCTCCTTTAAAACTATAATAATATTATAGTTGAATGTAATAAAACAGAATTCGAGCTAATGAGTTCACTTTTTAAATATATGCAAATCTTTAGTAAAAGTTACTGGTTTCTAAGTTAGAGGAAGCAATTATAGTAGCGTTATAAATATAAATAAATGAAAGGTTCATTTGTAGTGTAAAGGTATATATTATATAGCTTAAACTGCATTTTATAAAAAGTTAAATAGGGTGTAAATTTATACAAAAAGAGCATTTAATTGGACAAATATTTAATTATGTGAAATAATAATAACAGACAAGGAGACGTTGCTTTTCCTTAAGTGCTTCGAATTAATTTTATTCAATAAGAGAAGGTGTGCTTAAAGAAGTTAAATTAAAAAAGGAGCTGTTTTATTATATGCAACAAAATAATGATTTAAATTTTGAACCTCAAGACGTTAATATTGTCAATCCTAAACAAGCCAGGAAAGCAGTAGTTGCTACTGGTATAGGGAATGCAATGGAGTGGTTTGACTTCGGATTATACGCGTATTTAGCGGTTATCTTAAGTCAATTATTCTTCTCAGGTGTTGATAATAGTGGATTGCAACTTGTACTTACATTTGCTACTTTTGCAGTGGCCTTTCTCGTTCGACCAATCGGAGGTGTATTCTTTGGTAGAATAGGAGATAAGTACGGCCGAAAAATCGTGTTAAGTACTACTATTATTTTAATGGCACTTTCTACATTATTCATCGCATTACTACCAACCTATGAACAAATTGGTGTATGGGCACCAATACTACTTTTAGTTGCCCGAATGATTCAAGGCTTCTCTACAGGCGGCGAATATTCAGGAGCAATGGTTTATATCGCAGAATCTTCTCCAGATAAAAAGCGTGGTATACTCGGTAGTGGTCTTGAAATTGGAACACTCTCAGGTTACATTGCTGCATCGGTAATTGTTACCATTTTGACGTTATTGTTAACAGATGAGCAAATGCTCAGCTGGGGCTGGCGTATTCCTTTCTTAATAGCTGCACCAATTGGTTTGGTCGGTTTATATTTACGCCGTCATTTAGATGAATCTCCCATCTTTGAAGAGATGGAAAAAGCACAAGAGGAATCTGAAGACAACGAACAATTTTCATTTATGGATATATTAAAATATCACAAAAAAGACTTCTTATTAAGCACAGTAATTGTCGCCTTCTTTAATATTACGAATTATATGATTCTTTCGTATATTCCTTCTTATCTAACTCAAGTACTTAAAGTCAAAGAAACAACTGGCTTATTAATTATTTCTATTACGATGGCACTTATGATTCCGCTAGCACTTTATTTCGGTAAATTAAGTGATAAAATTGGTAATAAACGCGTCGTGCAAATTGGTTTACTTGGTTTAACAGTATTTGCAATTCCAGCATTTTTACTAATAGGTAACGGACATATTGCAGCTATATTTGCAGGTATTTTCGTATTAGGATTCTTCCTAAGCGTATATGAAGGAACATTACCTTCATTATTACCATCACTATTTTTCACCGATGTACGTTATCGAGCGCTTTCGATCTCATTTAATATTTCTGTATCGATATTCGGTGGAACAACACCGCTCGTATGTTCATACTTAGTTCATGCAACCGGTAACCCGCTTGCACCGGCATTTTATTTAGCAGGTGTAAGTATTATTGGATTAGTCGTATTTAGTGTATTATTCGTTACAACTTCAGGACGTGCACTAAAAGGTTCATATCCTACAGTAGAATCGAAAAAAGAAGCACACCAGATTGCAAAAGAAGACCCTGAAGAAACACTTTGGTGGCATGAAGAGTCATTAGAAATTGAAGCAGGGAAAAATGCTTCAATTTAAAAAGTAACGTAGAAGTATAAAAGACTCCTATGAAAATAGGAGTCTTTTTGTTGTGTTATTTCTTTCTTTTCTTCAAATTCTTCTGATACAAATAAAGCTTATGAATCTCTTCCTTAAATTCATGCAAAAGTACGGTGTTTTCCTCATTTGAATAACGCACTGTATTATAAGCATTTACAATAATATGACTCTGAATATTTACATCTTCTTCACTATTTATTCTTTCTAACCATGCTTCAACAGTTTCTCCTCGTTTTCTATTTAAAGGAGGAGTTAATTTACTCTCCAGTTTAAAAATTTCTTTTCGAATTTCATTATGTGGCGGTTTGTTTCGTTTAAAATGTTTTAAACTCATTCCTTCTTTATCAGTGATAATAGTAGATTCGAAGGCAGAGATATTTGGTAAACTTAATTGTTTTCGTTTTTTTATTATTTTCCAAACGACGTAAATAGCGATGACTGTACAAACTAATATTGTAATACTATTTATAAGGGTTGGATCAAAAGAACGATGTCCAAATTCATCCTTAATTTGAGAATCTTTTAAATTTCCTTTATTCGACCAAAAATCGTCTGTTTCTTTTGATTCAGCTGCCGAAAATAACGGATTAATGGCGTATCCAAATCCTAAAGCAACTACTTGTACGGCATAAGAAAAAAGAAGCCGAATGTATGGAAAAATAGGAATGAGGAGAGCACTAATTATTCCAATCGTAATAAGAGAAGCGAAACGTAATAACTGCTGATTACGATTTGCCCCGGTTAACCAAAATGTAATCATTATGTGTATAACTAACAGTAACAGTTTCCACAAAGGTGGAAAGGGCGCATAAAATACGGCTGAAATACTAAACCAAACAATACCGCCTAATGATTTTTGAACTGGATATCCTGGTCCGATTACATGTACGATAAAGAAGAAAAGCGGTAACATTATTGTGCCAAATAGAGAGAAAGAGAGAAAGAGAGAACAACCGATTATTTGAGTAATTAACAGTATGACAAAACCTGTTGTTTTTTTCTTCATTAGTTTATGGATAAGAAATACTCCAATATAGCCTGTTGCTAAAAATATAGCAATAGCAACTAGTTCATCCCTTTCTGTTAATAACGAAAGGAGGAGCAGCAGAATAAAGTCATTAACGTGATAAAGCCAAGTTTTCAAGCTTTTCCACCATCCCTTCGTTATTAATGAGAAACGTAGGCTGAGAGAGAAGAGGGAGTTCATTTCTCTGTAAACCAATGTATATCATTGTAGACGATCGTTCTCTTTTTCTCGTTACATAATGAAGAAATCCTTGTTTCGGAAGTAACGTACTATCATCTGAAATACGCGCTAATTCCTCTAAAGATATTCCGTAATGTGTTTGCCCTTCGTTTAATGGTAAGTGCAGAGGACCACCTTCAGCTAATACACTAATAAATAGTTCAAACGGTATTTGATGCTTCGTTGCGTATTGACAAATGTATGTTGCAAATGAAATAAGGTCTTCTATATTATCTTTCCAACCAAACCCGCGATCAGCAGCTAATGAAAGACAAATCGTCCAACTATAATTTTTTACAGGTTCATATTGCTTCGCCTGTAATGATTGCATTTTAGCAGATGCTTTCCAATGAATAGAACGGAAAGACTCACGTTCATAACGTTTAACACCGATAATAGATGTTTCATCATTGTAAAAGGAAAAATTCGTTCGATAAGATCCGGTTAAAAGTTGCTGTAGTTCTTGTAAGCCTGCTACTTCTTTAGGAGAAGGGTACACAATAATTTCAGTCCTCAATTTATCAAAAATGGGCAAATGTACAGTTAAAAGATGAAAAGGATCTTTCAAGACACATTCGAACTGTTCAATTTGAAACACACCACGTTTCGTTGCGGTTAATGTTAAATCCCACTTTTGCGCCGAATGAGCAGGTTGTGAAAACGGGAAAGAGAATAGTGTTTTTGATATTTGTTCAATTCCTTGATCTTTTTGTGGTAGTAGTGACGGATTTAAATGAAAATAACAAACACCGTTAACGAGCGGTATATTTGCTCCATTTTTTAAATGAATAAAAAACTGCCCAGATTCATTAGGAAAAAGCCGAGTAGTTTGTTTCTCATTTACGACTTCAAATGTTTTCTCTATGTAAGCGACATATTTATAAATGAAAATCGCAAATAAATAATAGAAGAAAAAGAGAAACATAATGATTCGTTGTGGCATAAAAAATGTAAATAGTATAGCGCCTGGGACAGTTAGTTGAATAATATGGAGTTGGAAAAATAAAGGTACAGTTACAACACGCTGTCCATTCATGTTTGTTCAATCTCCACTGGTACGTCAACTTCTTTTAAAATCCTTTGTATAATTTCATTTTTTGTCGTGCGTAATGCCCCTTCCATTGATAAGACGATACGATGATTCCAAACAGAAGGAACTAAAAATTGTATATCTTCAGGAGTGCAATATTCTCTGTCGCGTAAAAAGGCTAGTGCTTGAACTGCACGCACTAAAGCGAGTGTGGCACGCGGGCTTACACCATTAGCGATGTAATCATGATTTCTTGTAGCGTGAGCAAGTTTAATAATGTAATGTTCTAACGGTTCTGATACGAAAATTTCTTTTACTCGTTTCTGTGCTTCTAAAATATCATCTAAAGAAATAACAGATGTGACACGTTCTAGTGGTACATCGCTACGAAAACGTCGCATCATTTGTAGTTCATCCTCTGGAGACGGATAACCAATTGAAATCGTCATTAAAAAGCGATCAAGCTGTGCATCTGGAAGAGGGAAAGTTCCTTGTGATTCAATTGGATTTTGCGTCGCAATAACAAAGAACGGTTTCGGAAGAGGAGTAGACTGTTTTTCAAGCGTTACTTGTCGTTCTTCCATCGATTCTAATAAACTAGACTGTGTTCTAGGCATAGCGCGGTTAATTTCATCCGCAAGCAAAATATTAGTCATGACTGGCCCAAGTCTTAACTCGAATTCACTCGTTTTTGGATTGAAATATTCAATACCTGTTACATCACTCGGAAGTACATCAGGGGTAAATTGAACGCGAGAAAAATTACCACCAATACTTTTTGAAATGGTTTTCGCCAGTAACGTTTTCCCTGTACCAGGCACATCCTCAAGCAGCACATGACCATCAGCAAGCAATGAAACGAGTAATAGATCAATAACATTTTCTTTACCGACAAAAACTAACCCTATGTTTTCTTTCAATTTATTTATCATATGTATCATTCCTTTCAAAATATAAACGGATATTTCTATATTTTAACAAATTTTTCAGAAAATTTATATGATTTTTTAATTCTAAGAAATAAATATTAGGTTATTAAATTATAATCTTGCATATTTTGGAATATGAATATATAATATCGGTATACGATATATCGTAAGTCGATATATCTGAAGGCGATGTATCGGAGGTAGTTATAATGAATGTGAAAGCGCAAAAATATATTCCGTTAACTGAAGCGACATATTACATATTGTTGTCATTAGTGAAGCCAATGCACGGTTACGGAATTATGCAAATGGTAGAAGCGATGACAAATGGAGAAGTAAAACTCGGTCCTGGTACTTTGTACGGGAATACGACGAAGTTACTAAAAGAGAAGTTAATAGTTGAAGTCGCCTCTACAGATAGAAAGAAATGTTATGAGTTAACGCCACTTGGTAGAGAAGTATTAGAGCTAGAGCATAACAGGTTGCAGAGATCGGTAAGAAATGGAAATAGTATATTAGGGGAGTGAATGGAAGATGGAGACAAAGAAAATATTTAAATTTTTCGCTGGATGGAGTTTAGAAAAAGAGGAAGCCTTTTTAAGAAAAATGCATCAACAAGGCTGGGCGCTACAAAAGTATAATGTGATGTATACGTTTAAGAAAACCGAGCCGAAAGATGTAATATATAAAGCGGATTTTAGATTGGATTATAAAGATTCAAAAGAAAAACAAAAAGAATATATTGAAATATATGAAATGTGTGGTTGGAAACATGTAACAAGTTTTGCGAAATGGAATTATTTTTGTAAAGAAGTAGAAGAGGAAAATGAGCTGCCTGATATATATTCAGATAAGGAAACGAGGATACAAAAACTCACTGAGTTGTTACAGTTCTTTGCATTTATGTTTGTAACGTTAATGCCAGCACTTTACTTATGTTTTCTTGGAATATCAGAATCTGGATTATATAAAGGAATGGTAGGTTTTTTCGGCTGTGTATATTTGTACATACTTATTAATTTATATTGGAAGATTAATAAATTGAAAAAGGAAATATTGTAACAAAGAGTGGGACTATTAATGGAGGTGGGATTTGTATGGAATCATCTCCTTTAATTTCTATATATGTTTATTTTGTTCAATCTTTTTTATATAATAAAAGGCTATATATTTAAGGAGTAGAATGAATAACCAGAACAATAATACCAGAAAATAATAAATGAAGAAGTAACGATACATAATAATGAACTACCAATTAACATTAGTTTATTTGAATTTTGATGTTTAAAATAGTGATAAAGTAAAAGAACGCAAGCAGTAGCAAAAATCTATTTTCGAAGATCCAAAAACAATAGATGGCTAAAACGGTTTGAAATTTAACATATAATAAGGAAGAGATACGCTTTTAATTACCGTATTAAAAGGAAAATCCCTTATAGAGAAATCTATTTCTACAAGGGATAGTAATGACATTATTAGAAAGATTGATTTTGTGCAGGTTTAATAAATTGTTCTGGATTTTCAACAAGCCCACATACAGCACATTGGACGCGGTAAGTAGGTCCTTGATAGGCCATATGAAAAGCATTCATATTTTCATTTGTGTATTCCTCTTCTACTTGACCAGTTTGTGGATTTAACTTGACTGGTTTTACTTGTTGCTCAAGAATATTAAAGCGAGTACGGTTCGTTTTACAGCTTGGACATAGCATTGGTTCCATATGTATACACCTCCATTTGTAGCATTTCTTACTTGATATGATTTTATGCAAGCAAAAAAACTTTCTCAATATAAATGGGTGTTTAAAGTATTCAAAATTCAGAAAAAATAAAATATAATAAAGGTACGAACTGGTTATGTCCAAACCAAATCTCCTGTTTTATGCCAATAAGCTGGGGGGCCGAGAAATCGGCCTCATTTTTTTGTGCTCGTTGCTATAAGGAACAAGGTTTTTATGAGACATTTGTCGAAATTTTAGGGATGGATATAAAGGAGGATGTAAAATGAATTTAAAAATGAAGTACATCATTTTATATGTAGAAAAGTTTGAAGAATGTTTAAGATTTTATAAAGATATTTTACAGTTACCTATAAAAGCAGAGCATGGTACATATATTGAATTTAATACTGGTTCTACAATTTTAGCGATGAACACAAGGCAAGATGTGAAAGAATTAACAGGACTACCACTTACAGAAGGTGAGTTACAATCTTCTCATTTTGAATTGGGATTCGTTGTTGATCATGTACAAGAAACAATCGAACAATTAAGAGAGCAAGGTATTAAAATCTTAGTTGAACCAATTGTGAAACCGTGGGGACAAACAATTGCATACATTGCCGATCCAGATGGGAATTATATTGAAATTTGCAGTTCATTAGAATAGAAGGAGAAAAAGAGATGGTGTTTCCGAAACTAGAAACAGAACGTTTACAATTAAGAGAACTAACACTGTTAGATGCAGAAATGATGTTCCGTTATTTTTCAAAAGAATCTGTTATACGTTATTTTGGAATGGATTCTTTCGAAAATATTGAGCAAGCGAAAACGACTATTCAAACGTTTAAAAATCGTTATGAAGAAGGAACTGTATTTCGCTGGGGAATTGAGAAAAAGGGTACGGGCCAATTAATCGGAACGTGCGGATTTCATTTAATAAACAAGCATCATAAGCGAGCTGAAATTGGTTATGAACTAGACGATACATATTGGGGACAAGGGTATGCAACGGAAGCGTTACAGGCGATTTTAGGTTACGGGTTTGAAACGTTACAACTTATAAGAATTGCAGCTGTTGTATATGTAGAAAATAAAGCTTCTCAAAAATTATTAAGTAAAGCAGGGTTTCAAGAAGAAGGATTACTTCGAAAACATATGATTCAAAATGAAGTTGCTCATGATACGATTTTATACTCGTTATTAAAAGAAGAGTGGAAGAAGTAATGCGTACAAATGAGCTTATAAATGTTATGAAGAAGCATAAAGAAAATAGATTCATTTTAGGTATTGATGGACTAAGTCGATCGGGTAAAACAACATTTGTAACAAACTTAAAAGAAAATATGAAACATGAAAGTATTCCGTTCCATATTTTTCATATTGATGATCATATAGTAGAACGTAATAAACGGTATCATACTGGCTATGAAGAATGGTATGAGTATTATTATTTACAATGGGATATTGAATGGCTTCGGCAGAAGTTTTTTCAGAAGTTACAAAATGACACAAAACTGAAATTACCGTTCTATAATAATGAGACAGACTCAAGTGAGATGAAAAAAGTACAGATCCCCATAGTAGGCGTAATTGTAATAGAAGGTGTTTTTCTACAGAGAAAAGAATGGAGAGATTTCTTTCATTATATGGTGTATTTAGATTGTCCAAGAGAGACACGGTTTCTACGTGAGAGTGAAGAAACGCAGAAAAACCTTTCAAAGTTTGAAAATAGGTATTGGAAAGCAGAGGATTATTATTTAGAAACGGAATTGCCGAAGGATCAGGCAGATTTAGTTATAGAATGATTTGAAGAAAACCTCAACTTTTTGCTTGAATAGTTGAGGTTTCTCTATGTAATAGCAAATTAATTATTTTAATTCTTGGGAAGGAGATTGGTATAACGATTTGAATTATATAGTTATAGATAAATCTATAGATGGAAAGATTTCAATAAAGCGAGTGATTACATGAGTATTTTTATTTTAGAAGATGATGTCATACAAGCGCAGCAAATGAAGCGGTTAGTTGAAGAGGTTTGTGAGGAGTATATGTTGTCTTTTGATTTTATAGAGGTAACTAGTAAAAGTGAAAACATCATTACGAACATTCCTAAGGCGAAGTATATCCCAATCTATTTTTTAGATATAGAGATAAAAAGAGAAGAACGTAAAGGGTTACAAGTGGCACAAGAGATACGAAAGTATGATACGCAAGGAATTATTGTGTTTGTAACGACGCATTCTGAATTTGCACCTATTTCATATCAATACATGGTATCAGCTTTAACTTTTATTGATAAAGGGTTGCCATACGAGGAGAGGCGTAACGTTTTTGAACAATGTTTACTCCAATATGAAGCGCGTAATAAGCATATTATTCCGTCCGATGACTTTATCGTTGAAAATAGTAATGCAACTGTGCGGGTTCCGTTTCATGAAGTTGAATATGTTATGACCGATGAACCGCACCGTTTAGCATTAGTGACGTTAGATCGAATTGTTTATTTTTATGGGACTTTAAAAGAAATTGAATTAGTAGATGAACGTTTATTTCGTTGTCATCAATCATATATCGTGAATACGAAGCAACTGTCTTCTTATGATGCGAAGCAAAAAATGATAGTTTTAAAAAGCGGGAAACGTATTCCAGTATCACGTCGTTTATTCAGTAAAGTACGTAACATATTAAAGGGTGAGATGTAATGTATATTTATGATTTATTTGCAATACTGCTTACTAGTATAAGCCATACGTTTTTATACATTCAATTAATCCGGTACAATAGATTGTCATATAGAATGTTAATAGCTTTAAGTGCGGTATTCATTATTTTACTTGCTATTGTCGTAACAGTAACGAGATATCCAGAATTGAATAGTACGATTGTGTTATTTTTAATAAGTTTAGGATTAATGCAAAATGAATTGAAATTTAAGCATAATGTATATTTTGCACTCGTGAGCATGGTGATTATAACGTTAGTGAAAATGTTGCTATTTGATTTAGGAATGAAAATCTTTATGTTAACAACATTCAATTTATATTTATGGACAGGTAGTATTATTCATCTTATCGTATCGACACTTACTTTTATCGGTATTTTAGTAGCTCGGAAAAGAATTCAAAAAATTGCTCAATATATAGTAGGTAGTCGACTATACTATGTAACTTATATATTATTAATTGCCGGATTTATTATTGAACTAATTTTAACTCGGCCATCTTCTGCATTTTTAGCAAAGTTAAATCAACAATACAGTGATGTAAGTTATATTTCAGCGATTATTGTATTTTTATTATTAGTCATCATAGTACTTATAAGTTCACATTTATCGAAAGCAAAGTTACAAGAAGAGCACGAAAAACGTTTGGATAAAGAGTTATTAGATTATGTGGAGAAATTAGAGGATATGCATGATGAGCTTGCTAGTTTCCGTCACGATTATATGAATGTATTACTATCGTTAGAAGAGGGAATACGTACGAAAAATGTGAAAGAAATTGAGCAAGTGTACTATGACGTTATAGCACCTACGTTAAAAACAATAAATGATCATGAACTTGATATTGCGAAATTATCTCGTATACATATTCCTGAAGTGAGAAGTGTATTAAGGGCGAAAGTTGGCACTGCCCAGCAGCATCAAATAAAAGTAATGCTTGATATACCGGAGAGCATTGAAAGTGTTTCGATGACGATCATTTCATTTATTCGCATCATTTCAGTTTTGGTAGACAATGCAATTGAAGAAGCAGTACATAGTGAGGAAAAGATATTGCAAATCGCATTTTTTGAAATGGATTCACGACAATATTTTATCGTACGTAATAGTTCAAAGAGTGAAGCGATTGATTTGCAAAAAATTTATGAGAAAAACCATTCAAGTAAAGCAGGAGCGAGAGGATACGGGCTATTTTCGTTAAAACGGATTATGAATAAAACAAATAACGCGACGTTAGAAACAACTTATGTAAGTCCTTATTTCACGCAAACACTCATATTAAAAGAGATAAAATGACCATCTATGATGAAAATGAAACCGAATAGGAAAGAACTACATACTTTCTTCACTCGTTTTTATACACTTCAAGTAAGAGGTGAAGCGAGATGAATGGACTTATTTTTACAACAATGATTTGCTTTGGTTTACCGCTTGTAGCACTTTTATATGCTGTTTGGAAGAAACGCTATATTCCATATATGTTAGGTGTATTGGCTTTTGTTGTATCGCAAATATTGATCCGCATACCAATACTGAATTATGTAAATGGAACTAGCACAGATTTTCAAATGTTTTCAATAATGCAGCCTGTATTATTTGTACTTTTGCTTAGTTTATCAGCTGGAATTTTTGAAGAGATAGCTCGTTTTATCGCAATGCGTTATTTTATGAAGCAACGAGATTGGCAGTCTGGTTTTTTATTTGGAGCAGGGCATGGTGGTATTGAAGCGGTGTTGATAGTTGGTATCCCGGTAATATCCCTATTATTGTCACAAACAGTCATTCAAAATGGTGACAGTTATTATTTCGGCGGTATTGAGCGCATCTTCGCGATGGTATTGCATATTGGACTGTCCTTCATTATATTACAAGCTGTCGTCCAAAAGAAATTTCGTTATGTTGTCTATGCAATTCTCATCCATGGAACTGCAAATGCATTAGCTGGCATTATATCGCTATATGTACCAGGGAAAAGCGGGATCATAATGTCAGAAGTTTCAATAGCAATTTGTGCTTTACTCGTTTTTAGTTATAGTTTCACTTTAAAAAGAAAGGGTGTATGAAAATGAGAAGAATGTTACTTATTATTATAAGTGCTATCGCGGCGTTCGCGCTTGCAGCATGTACCGGTAATAAAGTAGATGAAAGTACGTCAAAAAAGTTTATTCCAAAGGCGGAAGAAATTGTATCATTACTAAATGAGGCGAAGTATAAAGACGTACACGAAAAATTTGATAGTAAAATGAAAGCTGGATTGCCAGAAGAAAAAATGAAAGATCTTACACCTGTAATTGAGAAAGCCGGTACGTTCGAAAAAATTGAGAAAAAATCGATTGAAGAAAAAGATGGTTCATATACTGTTATTCTTGTAGCGAAATATAGTAAAGAACAACGGACATTCATTATAACTTATAATAATAAAGAAGAAATAGCAGGTTTATATATTAACTAAAAACAGATACAGTGGAAGTTCTCGCTGTATCTGTTTTTTATGTTAACCAAATTATGGATATTTGTGCTAATATGAACTCATAGCTATAGAGAAGGGGTGTGAGTATGAAAACTGAAATAGTTCCTAAAAAGAAGTACAGCATAATAAGCTACATATCTTTACTCATCGGCATTTTATGTTTTCTATTCGTTTTTATAACGCCAACAAGGATAGCGAATGCAGGTAATATAGTGGGAGATTATATTACAGTCGCACTCACAGTTGCAGGAATTATACTTTCTATCATTACGATGACGAAAAAAGCAGAGAAGAAGGGGATTGCTATTCTTTCATTAATACTGTCCTCATCATTTTTTATATTTTGGATCATCGCAATTATTTTATTGTTTACTGGTCAAATTAGTTTTGCGCCGTAATATGTAATAAAAAGAGTCCTTCTCGTATGAAGGACTCTTTTTATTCGGTATCTTCCGGTTGATATTCTAAAATATCCCCTGGTTGGCATTCTAACGCTTTACAAATAGCATCTAAAGTTGTAATTCTAATTGCTTTTGCTTTTCCATTTTTTAATATAGAAAGGTTAGCCATTGTAATTCCAACCTTCTCTGAAAGTTCAGTTACACTCATTTTTCTTTTCGCTAACATTACATCAATATTAATTATTATTGCCATGTTATTCACCTCAGACCGTTAAATCATTTTCTGATTTTATATCTATCGCATCTTTTAAAAGTCTTTGGAGAACGGCAGCAAAGACTGCGATAACTATTGAAGCAAAGATAAGGATCATGCCAATTATTATAATACCTGGTGCATCATCTCTCTCTGCTACAAGATAGAAAAGCGGCATACCTACTACATATAATACACTAATTGTAATAGCACATTGTTTTATCTTTTTTAAAGCTCTAACAGATAATTTCGAGAAGGCGTTCCCCTTATCAATGTAGCTTACAAGTTTAAAGGCTTGATATAGAGCAAAATAAAAAGGTATCACCGTTGCATATAGATTGATTAAAACAAGATATTTTATATATGCAATATCCGGGTATAAGTCCGCTGCGTAATTCCCGATATTAGGAATTAAAAATATACACAAAGCAAAAACAGGAATACCGATAAGGATAATTGCTGTCTTTAAAAAGAGTGTTGATCCTTGTTTCATATAAAGCACCTCATTTTTAAATTATCATATTAATTTAACATAAATTTTATCGTTTAACAATAAATTCTTATTTATTTCAATCGGATTTTTATTGAGAAACAAATTTTGGTGAAGAGAATGATAAGACGTTTTTATAAAAAAGGTGTGGTCTCTAGTTATTTGAACATAAAAAGCTATGATATGTACCGTTCGTTGCTTTACTAATAAAAGAAAGTCAAGGTAATGATTGTTAGCTTCATGAAAATTGGGGACTAATAAAACATATATAGGTTGTGGAAATCTTTTTGTATATAAATGAATGTGAAACATACGGAGGAACAACAATGTCGAATTTGGGTTTATTGATGAAGAGGTTACTGTTAGTAGGAACAATCACACTAAGTATGTTATGTACGGAAAGCATGATGAATTATCATACGGTGGAAGCTAAGGTGAAACAAGTAGAACGGCAACCGAAAAATGTAATCATAATGGTTATGGACGGAACGAGTTCTTCAGCAACGACATTAGCTCGCTTATATAAAGGGAAACCACTTGCACTAGATGAAATTGTAACAGGAGGAGTTCGTACCTATTCGGCGGAATCAGCTATAACAGACTCAGCCCCAGCAGCTACAGCTTTAGCGACGGGGAATAAATCGAATTCAGGATATGTAGGTATATTACCTTCTATTGTAAGTTCACCTGGATTAAAATCAATAAAAGAAGAGGACAAGTTACGTCCAGTCGCCAATGTTTTAGAAGGTGCCAAACGCACTGGTCGCGCAACTGGAATTGTTGCTACAGCTGAAATTCAGCATGCTACTCCCGCTGGATTTTCTGCTCACCATATTAACCGTAAGCGTTTTGACGTAATTGCGGAGCAGCAAGTGTATCAAAATATAGATGTCGTATTAGGTGGGGGAAAAGAGGCACTGCTACCTATAAAAAGAAAAGATGGTGAAGATTTAGTAAAGGTGATTCAAGACAAAGGATACGACTTTGTTGAAACGAAAGATGCATTATTGAACTCTAAATCTAAGAAAATTTGGGGCTCTTTCTCACATAATGCTCTTGCGTTTGATATGGATCGTGAAGCAACAAATCCGGAGCAACCAACACTTTCTCAAATGACGGAAAAAGCAATTCAAACACTATCAAAAGATAAAGATGGTTTCTTTTTATTTGTAGAGGGAAGTAAGCCAGACTGGGCAGCTCATGTGAACGATCCAATAGGGATGATTAGTGATGTATTAGCATTTGATAACGCAGTTGCAGAAGCATTGGAATTTGCAAAAAAAGATGGTAATACGATGTTAATAGCTGTAACTGATCATGGTAACAGCGGTATTTCTATTGGGAATGCGAATACGACAAAAGGCTATAATATTACGCCGGTCTCTGCATACATTGGTCCATTAAAAAAATCGAAAATGACACTTGAAGGTGCTACAAATAAACTAAAATCTGATTTATCAAATGTAGAAGATGTAGCTAAATTATACGGTTTGGCCAATTTAACTTATGATGAAAAAGAAAGAGTAAAAGCAGCAAAAAAGAAATCGGATGTAGGTCCAATACTTACTACATTATTGGCCAATCATGCGAACATAGGCTTCACAACAGGAGGCCATACAGGTGAGGATGTGTTTTTATATTCTTACGGTCCTCAAAAGCCAAGCGGTTTGATCCAAAACATAGACATTGCGAAGACGATGGCGAAAGCAATGGGCTTTAACTTAGAAGAAGTAACAAACAAATTATTTGTAGAGAGTGAATTAGCCTTTAAACGAAAAGGTGCAACAGTAATAATAGATAATACTGATGCAGAAAACCCGGTGCTCATAGTAAAACGTAATAATGTAAAAGCTCAATTATTTGTAAATAAAAATATAATTCGTATTAAGAATAAAGAATATGAATTAGGTAGTGTCGTTGTAGAAAGCAATGGCAAGTTCTATATACCAGAAGAAGCAATCCGCTTATTCATAAAGCATTCTCGTTAAAAAAATGCCAATTCCTTAGCAAGTACTTAGGAATTGGCATTTTTTGTGTAGATGAAGTTTCATTCGAAAACAAGAGTAAAGAGAATCGCTGTTTCTACAAAAATATTCTCTACGTTTATAAGTTATTGTGAATGAGGATTTTGCAATATTAGACCTATTGCTATCATATATTTTTCGCCCTGCCTAAAAAATATTTCTCAACATTCTCTTTGTTGAAAAAAGATTGAATATTCGTATTATAACGAATATTATGTTGTTATCGGCAAAAAACGATAATTTGCAGACACTGGGGAGGAAATACATTGAAAAAGAAATTAAAACCATTAGCGGTATTAACAACAGCAGCAGTACTAAGTGGTACGTTTGCTTTTGGAGGTCATGCAGCGTATGCTGAGACACCAACATCATCTCTACCAATAGATGAGCACTTAATACCAGAGGAACGTTTGGCAGAAGCGCTGAAACAACGGGGAGTAATTGATCAATCTGCATCACAAGCCGAGACATCAAAGGCTGTCGAAAAATATGTTGAGAAAAAGAAAGGGGAAAACCCTGGAAAAGAAATCTTGACAGGAGATAACCTTACGCAAGAAGCTTCAGATTTTATGAAAAAAGTAAAAGATGCAAAAATGAAGGAGAATGAACAGGCGCAGCAACCAGAAGTAGGACCAGTTGCTGGACAAGATGCAGGATTGAATTCTCGAAAATTAAATGGAAAAGTACCTACTACACCAGCGAAGCAAGAAGAGTACAATGGAACTGTTCGAAAAGATAAAGTACTTGTTTTACTCGTAGAATTTAGCGATTTTAAGCATAATAATATTGATCAAGAACCGGGTTATATGTATTCTAAGGACTTTAATCGTGAACATTATCAAAAAATGTTATTTGGTGATGAGCCATTTACGTTATTTGATGGATCGAAGATTAATACATTTAAACAATATTATGAAGAACAATCTGGCGGAAGCTACACAGTTGATGGAACTGTAACAGAATGGCTTACTGTTCCAGGAAAAGCGTCAGATTATGGTGCGGATGCGGGTACTGGTCATGATAACAAGGGGCCTTTAGGACCAAAAGATTTTGTGAAAGAAGCATTAAAAGCAGCGGTAGCAAAAGGCATTAATTTAGCTGATTATGATCAATTTGATCAATACGATCAAGATGGTGATGGAAATAAAAACGAGCCAGATGGAATTATTGATCATTTAATGGTTGTACATGCGGGCGTAGGTCAAGAAGCTGGCGGCGGCAAATTGAAAGATGATGCGATTTGGTCTCATCGTTCAAAACTAGGCTCAAAGCCATATGCAATTGATGGTACAAAATCTTCAGTTTCAAATTGGGGCGGAAAGATGGCTGCATATGATTATACAATTGAGCCTGAAGACGGAGCAGTTGGTGTGTTTGCACATGAGTACGGTCATGATTTAGGCTTACCTGATGAATATGATACAAAGTATTCAGGGCAAGGTGAACCTGTTGAATCATGGTCCCTTATGAGCGGCGGTAGCTGGGCTGGAAAAATTGCGGGAACAGAGCCAACAAGTTTCTCGCCACAAAATAAAGAGTTTTTCCAAAAGAATATGAAGGGTAACTGGGCGAATATCGTTGAGGTAGATTATGATAAACTGCGCACAGGAATCGGTACTGCAACATTTTTAGATCAAAGTGTTACAAAATCAAAACGACCAGGAATCGTTCGTGTTAACTTGCCAGACAAAGATATAAAAAATATCGAATCAGCATTTGGTAAGAAGTTTTATTACAGCACAAAAGGAAATGACATTCATACAACACTTGAGACACCAGTATTTGACTTAACGACTGCAACGGATGCTAAGTTTGATTATAAGGCATTTTATGAATTGGAAGCGAAGTATGATTTCCTTGACGTAAATGCGATTGCAGAAGATGGAACGAAGACACGTATTGATAGAATGGGCGAAAAAGATGTAAAAGGCGGCGTAGATACAACAGATGGTAAGTGGGTTGATAAATCATACGATTTAAGCCAATTTAAAGGAAAGAAAGTAAAACTGCAATTTGAGTATGTAACAGATATTGCAGTAGCTTATAAAGGATTTGCGTTAGACAATGCAGCATTAACTGTAGATGGAAAAGTTGTTTTCTCTGATGATGCAGAAGGACAGCCAGCAATGACGCTAAAAGGATTTACTGTGTCTAACGGATTTGAACAGAAAAAACATAACTACTATATCGAGTGGCGAAATTACGCTGGGTCTGACACGGCGCTACAACATGCACGTGGTCCAGTATTTAATACAGGAATGGTTGTATGGTATGCGGATCAAAGCTTTACAGATAACTGGGTAGGCGTTCATCCAGGCGAAGGATTCCTTGGGGTAGTAGATTCTCATCCAGAGGCAATCGTAGGAACATTAAATGGACAACCAACTGTGAAGAGCAGTACGCGTTATCAAATTGCCGATGCGGCATTCTCATTTGATCAAACGCCAGCATGGAAAGTAAATTCGCCAACTCGCGGTATCTTTGATTATAAAGGATTGCCAGGCGTTGCGAAATTTGATGATTCTAAGCAATACATCAACAGTGTTATTCCAGATGCCGGACGTAAGTTGCCGAAACTTGGATTGAAGTTTGAAGTAGTAGGTCAAGCTGAAGACAAGTCTGCAGGTGCAGTTTGGATCCATCGCTAAAATAAAATGAAAAGGAGCTGCCATAAGTCGGTGAAACCTGACTTATGGCAGCTCTTTTCTTCTTGTGAGAAAAAACTGTTACATAAATACAAATCGAAAAAATTACCATTTAAAAAATGAAAAGATGTGCAGAAGTGAAAAAGTCCTCTGCTTTTATATATATTTATTGGAAAAAATAGATGTTTCTTTTATAATTGAAATGCTCCATCAGTCCGATTATATAAGTTTTTTTGACCGTAAGTAATTTGTAAGTAATGAGTAAGAAAAAAGAGATTTTTATATTATATAATATTTATTACAGCTACTTTTAACACCTGATACTAATAGTATGCTATAATGTGAATTAGCAACATAAAGGAAAGGAATTAGACCAATGACATTAGAAAATACTAAAAATTTAAAAAAACAAGTTGCTCCGTATGAAAAATCAACGATTAAAAAAAGTGTGTGGCAACTTATTAACACAATTGTGCCGTTCATTATTTTATGGTACCTTGCTTATAAAAGTTTGTCTGTTTCTTATTGGTTATCGTTAGTTCCATCTCTGTTAGCCGCTGGTTTTATGACACGGATTTTCATTATTTTTCATGATTGTACCCATTATTCATTCTTTAAAAGTCGACCTGCAAATAGAATCGTAGGGACATGTATGGGTGTGTTAACTTTATTCCCGTTTGATCAATGGGGACATGAGCATTCTATTCATCACGCTACAAGTGGTAATTTGGATAAGAGAGGTACAGGAGATATTTGGACGCTTACAGTGGATGAATATTTAGCTGCGCCATTTAGACTTCGTTTAGCATATCGCTTATATCGCAATCCATTCGTTATGTTTGGATTAGGTCCGATTTATGTTTTCTTATTTAAAAATAGATTTAACCGAAAAGGTGCTAGACAGAAAGAACGTATGAATACGTATTTGACGAATATTATAATCGTTGCTTTAATAGCTATACTTTGCTGGGCAATTGGGTGGCAATCGTTTCTGTTAGTGCATGGTACGATATTCTTAATAGCGGGTTCAGTAGGAATTTGGCTGTTTTACGTACAGCACACATTCGAAGATTCTTATTTTGAAGAGGATAAAGATTGGGAATATGTGAAAGCGGCAGTGGAAGGAAGTTCATTTTATAAACTTCCAAAAATCTTGCAATTTCTAACTGGTAATATTGGATTCCATCATGTTCACCATTTAAGTCCAAGAGTACCTAACTATAAACTAGAAGAGGCACACAATAATACGCTTCCGTTAAAAAATGTACCAACGATTACACTTGCTACAAGCTTACGATCACTCCGTTTTCGTCTTTGGGATGAGAAAAGTAACAATTTTGTTACCTTTAAAGAATTCAAAAAAATAATTAAAAACAATGTTTCTGTTCGAGTGAAATCTGAACTATAATTTCATCGTATATAAAAAACTCTCCTTAATCATTTTCGATTTAAGGGGAGTTTTTGTTTAATTATTATATGATCGATATTGAGGAGGAGGAATGCTTATGTGTAGGTATAAATATAAAGAGACAGTAATTATATTATGTAAACAAAATGAATTATTATAATTTTTATTATAGTAAAGGATATAGTACATATATAATGGAAAGCAGAAGGTGGATGATAGTAATTATAAGAACACATACAACGTAATAAAATAATTCTTTCAAAAGGAAGGGGACATGAAAGATGTTGAAATTACAAGGAAAATACAATGAAGCAAAAGTATTTACGAATAACGTTGATGAGACTGCAACTGGGCAGATTATTGATCTTTGTAACCAAGAATTCGTAAAGGATAGTCAAATTCGTATTATGCCAGATACACATGCAGGAGCAGGTTGCACGATTGGGACAACGATGACAATACAAGATAAAATTGTTCCTAATCTTGTAGGGGTAGACATTGGTTGTGGTATGGAAGTTGTTGTAATTGATAAGAAAAAAGAAGAAATTAATTTCGATTACTTAGACGAAACGATTCGTAAATTTGTTCCAAGTGGTTTTCGTATCTTTTGTTCGAAAACAATCTAATCAAGGGAAGTAGTTCCATTTTATTGCGATGGGATAGAAGAAGTCGATTTCCTGTGGAGTTAAGGAATCGACTTTTTTATTTATTTTGTTGAATGAAAGCAACCGTTAGCTTAATAGCAAAGGATTATAACCGTCTATTTCTCCCAAAGCTCAATTAGACGACCTTCAGGATCTTTAATCCAAATAAACTTTCCGAACTCACTAATTTCTTCTTTCTTTTCAAGAGGTACACCAATATGTTCAAGATGCTGAATAGTCTCATTTAAATTATGTACTTCAAAATTTAACATCACTTGCTGTTCTATTGGAAAATAATTATCATTTTCGGTAAAGAAAGAAAAAATAGTCTCATTTCCTAATTGGGGTTTAATCACAGTCCCATTCCAATCTTCTATTTCAATTTTCAACACTTCACTGTACCATTTTTTTATAACATCAAGATTGTTAGTTCTCCAAAATATTCCCCCGAACCCTTTTATCATTGTAGATAACTCCTGTCTTTTTTAAAATTTTTAAGCAATATATATTCAATATATCAAAACAGTAACAGTAAGGAAAATCAATAACGTATTAAAAGTGAAAAAATCCAATTACTAGTATTGTAGTATTTACCGCATTATGGAAATCGGTATCACTTTTCAAAGAACTTGCAATCCAAGTAAAGATATATAGTATCACTGAATCGTATGAGGTAATGAATGAAAAGGGAATAGAACAAATGCCAATGATAAAAGACCGCATATGAAATGAAAGCCATGTGCGGTCTTTTATATATAAGTATAGTATTACATAGTCTCGCTAATTTTACTTTCACTATGAGTGTTAGTTGCAATTCTTTTCTTAACTTTAAAGTGATAGTAAGTATAACAAAAAATGATAAACGGTACAGTGCAATAGATTCCAAGTCGTTGTTCTGGGATAAAAATAAGACTGATTAATATAATGCCATACAATCCAAAACCAAGAATTGGTACAAGTGGATAAAGTGGAGTTTTAAATTTTAAGTCTTCTAATTTTCCACCGTCTGCTAAATAATGTTTACGGAAAAAGAATTGAGAGACACAAATTGACATCCAAACAATGATTGTAATGACGCCAGAAATGGAAATTAACCATAAGTAAACTGTTTCAGCAGCTACAACGCTTGTTAAAAGAGAAAAAGCAGAAATAGAAATTGTCAAAATTAAAGCGTTTAAAGGTATTCCTCGTGAAGATAATTTTTTTAAAAAGGCCGGAGCCATTTCATTTTTTGATAACGACCAAAGCATGCGAGTTGCAGCGTACAGTCCAGAGTTTGCGACAGAAAGAACAGCAGTAAGAATAACAAAATTCATAATATCAGCTGCATATGGAATACCGATATTATCAAATACAGCAACGAATGGGCTCTTTGTTAATCCTGCTTCTTCCCAAGGAATTAAAGCAACAAGAACAAAGATTGCTAAGACGAAGAAAAACATCGTGCGCCATATAATATTTCTAATAGAACGAGGTAAAGTTTTTGCTGGATCTTCACTTTCACCTGCTGCGATTCCGACAAGTTCTGTACCTTGGAAGGAATAATTGACTGTAACCATTGTTAATAGAATAGCTGCAAGTCCATTTGGGAATAAACCGCCATGATTTACGAAATTTGATAATAACGGGGCTGGTTCGTCGCCTTTTAAGTCAATAAAACCGAACATAGCGGCACCGCCAAGGATAATAAAAGCTATAATGGCAGATACTTTTATACTTGAAAACCAAAATTCTGTTTCTGCATAACTACGAGCAGATAATGCGTTAATAGTGAAGATAGTAACGCCAAATATTAAACACCAAACCCAAACAGGAATATCAGGAAACCAGCGCTGCATTGTAATGCCGGCAGTTGTAAATTCAAGACCAGTCGTATTCGCCCAGCTTAACCAATACAACCATCCGATTGTAAATCCAGTTGCAGGATTGATGAACTTAGTTGCATATTCCTGAAAAGAACCTGAAACAGGCATGGCTACAGCAAGTTCACCAAGACAAAGCATAACGAAATACATTAATAATCCACCAGCCATAAAGGCAAGTACGGATCCACCAGGTCCAGCTTGACTTATAATAAAACCAGATCCGTTAAATAACCCCGTTCCAATCACACCACCGAGTGCAATCATGAATAAGTGTCTACTTTTCATCGTACGTTTTAATTCATTGTTTGTATTACTTACTTGCGTCATTGTTTTCCTCACTTTCGTAGTTGATAGAATAAAGTTTGATGTTTTTCCGTATTGTGGAATGTATTCCGTGATGTGAAATCTTGTTATAATTTTCAGATAATTAAAAAGAAAAGTCAATATTTTTTTGTTCGCGCTTACAAATCGTTATCAGTGGCATTATTATTTTTAGAAAATTGAATAATTATATTGATTTCATTTTGAATTTTTGTTAAATTGATAGGTAATTGAGCGTACTAACATATTACAATTCAAGTTGAGGTGAGTTATGGTACAGTCCATTGATCGAGCGATAAGTATTATAAAGTTGTTAAATTCTACTAATGAAAAAGAGTATTGGGCTATTTCTGATATAGCGGACAGAACACATCTCCCAGTTAGTACAGTACATAGATTACTTAATTCTTTAATCGAGCATGGGTTAGTTACGCAAATTTCAGAAACGAAACAGTACAAAATTGGGCCAATGTGGATGGAAGTAGGATTACGTCAACTGGAGAAGGTAGACTACAGATCAGTTGCAAGAGAAGTGATGAAGCGGTTAGCCTCTGAAGTGGAAGAAAGTGTGTATTTGAACATTCCAAATGGAACGCATTCTATTATCATTGAAAGAATGGATAGCCCTTTAAAAATTCGAGTTATTGATAACTTAGGGGAACAAATTCCACTTTCAATTGGTGCTGCAAATAAAACGATGCTTGCCAATATGAAAACGAATGAAATGGAACATATTGTAGAACATTTACTTTCTTCATTACCAGAACAAAAGCGCATTCTTTTAGAGCAAATAAAGCAGATAAGAAATGAAGGATATGCGGTAAGTTATGGTGAAAAAACAGAAGGGACGGCTTCAGTAGCTGCACCGATTATCGGATTTAATCATAAAGTAGTAGGAGCATTAAGTGTTGGGTTAATTAGTCATCGCATAAATGATGATCGACTATCTTTTCTTATTAGTAAGGTAAAACAAGCAGCTCATGAAATATCAATAAAAATCGGCAGTACATCAGAACTATAATTTTGATAACTGTCGTCATTTTTTATTCATATAATGGAATTCGTTTTCATAATGCGGAAAAATAGGGGGATTTATATGTCAAAGTGGCAATCAAAAGAACAATTGATTCAATTATTAAGCAGTCTTGTTGAAATTCCTAGTATTACAGGTACAGAAGCTGAAGTGATATTGCCAGACTTTGTTGTGGAACAATTATCTGATTTACAGTACTTCAAAGAAAACCCGCATCATTTGCAAAAAAATCCGACGGGGGACGGACGATATTTTGTTACAGCCCTAGTGAAGAAAAGCGATAGTACAAAAAATACCGTAATTCTAGTTAGTCACTTTGATGTTGTAGATGTGCAAGATTACGGAGTTTGGAAAGAAGATGCATTTAGTTCTAAAAAGTTAACATCTATGTTTTATTCTCATAAAGATGAATTACCAGACCATGTACGTGAAGATATAGAACAAGGAGATTGGCTGTTTGGCAGAGGAACAATGGACATGAAATGCGGCCTCACATTACAAATGGCAATGATTGAGCAAGCCTGTGAAGGAAGATTTGACGGGAATGTTCTTTTATTAGCTGTTCCAGATGAAGAAGTAAACTCTGTAGGGATGAGGGCTGCTGTTCCAAGACTACTAGAGTTAGCAAGAGAACATAACTTGGATTATAAAACGGTATTAAATTCAGAGCCTATGTTTTCACGACATCCTGGTGACCAAAATAAGTATATTTACACTGGTTCTATTGGTAAAGTGTTACCTGGATTCCTTTGCTATGGTAAAGAAACACATGTGGGTGAACCATTTGCAGGCTTAAATGGGAGTTATATGGCTGCTTTATTAACTGCTGAATTAGAATTGAATACGGACCTTTGTGATGTTGTAGAAGGAGAAGCGAGTCCTCCCCCAACTAACTTACTTCAACGTGATTTAAAGGAGGATTATTCTGTACAAATTCCGCATCGTGCAGTCACATTATTCAATTTGTTTTTACTGGAAAAAACGATGACAGCCGTCGTTTCAATGTTACGTCAAAAAGTAACGAAAGTAGCAGAGAAAATAGAAGAATCATACGAGAAGCAAGCATATCGTTTTTCTAAATATAATCCGTTTATACCGCCTAATATGAAAGTAAATGTATTAACGTATGAAGAGCTTATCGCTTATGCAATTGAACAACATGGGCAAGAGAAAATAGATGATATTCAATCTAGTATAATAAAAAATAGAGAAGATAAAGATGATCGTGCGGTAACAATTGATTTAGTAGATAAACTATCTATTTTATGTAAAGAAAAGGCGCCGATGATTGTACTTTTCTTTGCTCCACCATATTATCCAGCTGTAAGTTCACGCAACAATCCGTTAATTAAAGATGTAGTTGCAGAAATGGAAAAGTATGCTCACTATAATCATAACATTACATTTGAAAACCAAAACTATTTTGGAGGAATTTCAGATTTGAGCTATGTGGGCTTACAGAATCCACTAGATTCAATGAGTTCACTTGTAGACAATATGCCGTTATGGGATAAAGGTTATTCGATTCCACTTCAGGATCTAGAAGAGTTTGACGTTCCTGTATTAAATATGGGGCCGGTAGGAAAAGATGCACATCAATGGACAGAACGTTTAGATGTAAATTACGCATTTGAAACGTTATTAAATATGTTACCGAAATGCATTGAAAAATTATTAGTTTCTAATAAAATTACACAACCATAGTAGGGAATAAGGAAGGGATAAAACTAAAATCTCAAAAGAAGATCTAAATAAAATTATCTCAATATAACCAAAAGAACGGACAAACTCAAGTATCTATGAGTTTGTCCGTTTATCATTTAGTGCAAGCGAGAGAGTATGTAATCCACCATTTTCTAACTAAATTCATAGCTAACGTGATCTCTTTTATAGTTTTACTTTTTCGTTTGCCCAGATAGTTCAACAGACTTTTGCGTACAGCGCTGCATTGCTGAAATAATTGCAGTTCGTAATCCTTTTTCCTCTAATGTTGCTACAGCTTCTATCGTTGTTCCGCCAGGAGAACAAACCATATCTTTCAATTCACCTGGATGTATGCCTGTTTCCAGTACCATTTTGGCAGAGCCTAACACAGCTTGAGCAGCGAATTTATATGCTTGATTGCGTGGCATACCATCAAGTACAGCGGCGTCTGCCATCGCTTCTATAATCATATATACGTATGCTGGTGAAGAACCGCTTACAGATGTTACAACATCCATTAATTTTTCGCTTACGATTTCTGCTTGACCAAAGCTAGTGAAAATGTTTAGCACATCTTCTAAATCTTTTTCTGTCACCATTTCATTAGGGCATAACGCAGACATTCCTTCTCCAACAAGAGCAGGGGTATTAGGCATTACTCTTACAACCTTTAATTTTTTAGCAAAAGCTTCTTCAGTACTTTTAATGCTTTTTCCAGCAGCAATCGTTACGACGATAACATCGTTTTTGATCACTTCTTTTATTTCGTTAATTACTGATGCGTATAAGTCTGGTTTAATTGATAAAATTAAAATATCAGCATTTTTAGCTACTTCATTGTTGTCAGTAGTTGTAGTTACCCCATATTTTTCACTAGCATGTTTTAAATTCGTAGTGTTTAAATCCGAACAAATAATATTATTTGCAGACACTATCTTTTTGTTTAGCATCCCGCCAATGATAGCCATCCCCATATTTCCGCAACCGATAAATCCAATTTGTTTGTCCATAATAACTTAATCTTGCTCCTTTTATAATAAATTATATCATTTTAAAATTGTTATCTTAAAATAACAATAACATCTTTATGTAATATAAAGAAACATTCTAAGAGAATATATTCCTTTTTGCAATACCAAAAGATAAAAATCAATTATATTCGACATTATGTAAATATATACACTTTAATTTTAGGTTTTATGTTGATGAATATGAGTTAAACTTATATCGATTTGTATTTTCATTCAGTACGGTAATAATTTCATACAAGTAACTTGCCGCTCTATTTATTTTTAAAAATACTTCTTGACACCAAATCAAATTATATCGCATAATATAAAAAATTAAACCGAAAATCGTTGAAGGGAAATAGTACATATGTCTTCTTGCGAAAGAGAGTGGAATTCACCGGCTGAAAGATTCCTCGTATAGAATATATCGAACCTATCCCTGAGTCTTAAATGAAAGTTTAGGCGTTCGCCTGCGTTATAGGCGCCAAGTGGATATCTATGTATATCAATTAAGGTGGTACCGCGGAACAATGACCGTTTCGTCCTTTTTATTTTATTAAGGGCGAAGCGGTCATTTTTATTTTGCTCTTAAATAGGCTAGGCGCAGCATTGAAAAGAATAGAATCGCTGCAAGCTGTATGAATAAAAGTGTAATGTATAAAAAACTTTGATTTTAGACTTGGGGGATAAAAAATTGAAAAAACAACGAATTGTTGTAAAGATTGGGAGTAGTTCCTTGGCAGATAGTCACGGAGGCATTTCTAAAGAACAACTTTCAGATCACGTTGCCGCATTGGCTCGATTGAAAGAGGAAGGGCATGAAGTTTTGTTAATTACATCTGGGGCTGTCGCTGCAGGTTTTTCGGCTCTAGGATATCCTACCAGACCTGTGACAATTAAAGGAAAACAGGCTGCTGCGGCTGTTGGACAAAGTTTGTTAATGCAGGCGTACACGGAGGAATTTCGTAAATATGGCATCGTTACAGCGCAACTATTGCTGACGAGAAGTGATTTTTCTAGAAAAGAACAATATAGTAATGCTTACGCTACTTTAGGAGAGTTACTAAACCGTTCTGCTCTACCAATAATTAATGAAAATGATTCCATCTCATTAGAGGAGCTGACGTTCGGTGATAACGATATGTTGTCAGCTTTAGTAAGCGGGCTTGTTTCGGCGGATATGCTAATGATTTTTACGGATGTGAACGGTTTATATGACAAAAATCCACAGAAAAATGCGGATGCGAAAAAATATTATTTCCTTCCTGAAGTTACGGAAGAGATTGCTTCTCTTGCAGGAGATGCTGGGTCCAAACTTGGGACTGGCGGTATGAAATCAAAAATTGATGCTGCGAAGACAGCACTTTCTCTTGGCGTGAGTGTATTTATCGGAACAGGACGTGGACAAGAGAAGTTTGTAGATGTTTTGAAGGGCAAAGGTGATGGTACGTATGTCGGAAATGCCCCTCAAAAAGAGATGAAGATGAACAAGCAATGGATCGCGTTACATTCTCTTGTTAGCGGACAAATTGAAGTAGACGCTGGAGCAGCTACTGCTATCATTCAGCATGGTAAGAGTCTTCTTCCTGCTGGCGTTACGAATGTTTCAGGATTTTTCCAAGTTGGCGATGTCGTAGAAGTAATGACGCAACAAGGGCGCGTAATTGGAAAAGGACAATGCACATATAACGCAGAGGAATTAAGAGAGATAAAAGGTATGCAAAGCCAACATATTCAAGCAAGAGGCGAAAGGCATAATTATGAAGTCATTCATAGAGATTATTGGGTGTCACTTTAAGAATAGTGATGTTAAAAAGGAGGAAATGAAGATGAATGAAGTGTTGGCAAAGGGAAAAAAAGCGAAAGAAATTGCTAGAGAACTTGTACTAAAATCTACAAGTCAAAAAAACGAAGCACTTGCTACAATTGCTGAAAGGCTAAAAGTAGAAACAGCTTATATTGTAGAGGAAAACAAACGTGATATCGAAGAAGGTAAGGCAAAAGGATTTTCTGATTCACTCCTTGATCGACTAATGCTAACTGAACAACGAATTGTTGATATGGCAGAGGGAATTAAGCAGTTAATCGAATTACGTGATCCAGTTGGAGAACGTGTAAGCGAATGGGAGCGACCAAATGGACTATCTATTCAGGAGATGCGTGTACCACTTGGGGTTGTTGGGATGATTTATGAGGCAAGGCCAAATGTAACAGTAGATGCTGCTACAATTTGCTTGAAAACAGGAAACGCAGTTATATTACGTGGTAGTTCTTCTGCTATCAATTCTAACAAAGCCATCGTTGCCGTTATTCACCGAGCGCTCAAACAAACAAGCTTGCCCCCAGAAAGTGTACAGCTTATAGAAGACACAACACGGGATAGCGCAAAGCAGCTGTTTACATTGAATGATTACCTAGATGTTCTTATTCCAAGAGGCGGCAAACAATTAATTGATACGGTAGTGAGAGAAGCGTCTGTTCCGGTACTTGAAACAGGTGCAGGAAATTGTCATATTTTCATTGATGAAACAGCGAATAAACAAATGGCAATTGATATTATTATTAATGCAAAAACGCAGCGTCCATCTGTATGTAATGCAATTGAAACGATTATACTACATGAGAAGTGGGCGCAGCAATTTGGTAGCGAGTTGTTTTCTTCTTTGAAGGAAAGAGGCGTGGAACTACGTGGTGATCAGAGAGCATTGGCAATTGATTCTTCAATTGTACTTGCTTCAAAAGAAGACTGGGAAACAGAATTTTTATCTCTCACACTGGCAGTTAAAGTAGTTTCTTCTATAGAAGAAGCAATTTATCATATAAATACGTATGGATCTATGCATTCCGAAGCGATTATTACAGAGGACGAGGAAAACGTCAATAAGTTCTTCACATCTGTTGATGCGGCTGCACTGTATCATAATGCATCAACTCGTTTTACTGATGGATCTGAATTCGGATTTGGAGCAGAAATTGGCATCAGTACACAAAAGCTACACGTAAGGGGACCGATGGGACTTCCTGCATTAACTTCTACAAAATATGTGATTCGTGGAAATGGTCAGATTCGAAAATAATAACAAAAGACACTCAATTTTTTGGGTGTCTTTTGTTATAAAGGTTATTTACCATACAAATAGCCCAACAAGCATAGCGCTTAATAAGGAAACTGCCATCCCGCTAACGAGAAGCTTCCACACATTTTTACCAATTATGGCCGATTTTTCTCCGCCGAATAATGAATTGTACGTTCCGTAAATCATACCTACTGTACTAAAGTTAGCAAAAGAAGCTAGAAATGTTGTTGCAACCGCAATCGTATGTGGCTGTAACGACTTTAAGTTTGATTTTAAATCCATCATTGCAACAAATTCATTCGTCGTTATTTTAATCCCCATTAATTCAGCTACATACATCGCATCGCTGCCCGATAAACCGAGTAAAAAAGCAAAGGGACTAAAGATAATGGAGAAGATTTTTTGAATTGTTAAACCTGTGACGAAAAAGCCTAAAATTCCATTTAAACATGCAGTTAATGCCACATAACCAATTACCATAGCTAAAATAACGATAACCATATTCATCCCGACTAACATACTGTTTGAAATAGTAGAAAAGAAATCCTTTTTTTCATCTTTTGAAGGTGTATATACGACATCTTCTTCTTTCGTAACTTCTACAGGATTTAATACATTGGCTAAAATTAATGCGTTAATACAGTTTAAAGGGATAGCGCTGAAAATATATGTTGCTGGAACCATTGATAAATAGGCGCCAAGAATGGATCCGCTAACGCTACTCATACTCATAATTCCAAAAGTCAGCAAACGATTTTCTTTTAAAACGGATAACTGATCACGAACAACCGCAAGTGCTTCGGTGTTTCCTAAAAACATCATTTGAATGGAAAAGAAACTTTCTAACTTTGGTAAACGAGAAATCTTTGAAATAACTGCACCTACTTTATCAATAATCCAAGTTAAGATCCCAAAGTACGAAAGAATATCGAAAAAAGTGATAACGAAAATGATAGGAAGTAATGCACTAAAGAAGAAATCAATGTGTGGACTGTCCATAGCGGAAGGAAAGGCAAAGCGAATACCTTCATTCGCACACGATAGTAGCCAACTGAAAAATGACGCGATTTTATTAATGATAATACTGCCGAGCTTCGTGCCTAACATAAACCACGTAATAAAAAGCTCCAATATGATTAGAATAACGATTGGTCTCCATTTTATATGTTTTTTATTAGGCGAACATAAGAAAACGATTAATATGACAACGAAAATTCCTAACATATTTAATATAAAATGCATATCAACAACTCCTTGAGGCTTATTATTTGCATATAAAAAAGCTCCTATTCTACTTAATTTAGAATGAATGTGTTTCAACTAAAATTTTATTAATTCTAAAAACATAGAAGGTAAAATTCGATTAAAATAGAATTTAATATATAGCAAACAAGGAGGGGATAAAAATGGAGGTCTATCACATAACGAGTAGAAAGAGGGAAACTTATAACATTCAAGTGAAATATTCGATACTTTTCGAATGTGCACTTGGCATTGCAGCAATTACTCATAAAAGGTTAATCGATACTCTTGAAAAGAGTCAAAATGAATGGGAAGAAATTAAGGAATCCTTAACAGAAGAAATGAGAGAGCACTTACAGTTTGTAGAAGAACATAATACGTGGAAAGCGTTACTTCAGTTGTTGTATAAAGAGGATTTTCAGGACTTAGCACAGTTTCATGCTAAAATCGATTCGCTTTCAGAAGTAGATTTGAAATATATATGCTTACCGTTTTTAGGCGAGAAGTATGAAAAGAAAAGACATTTAGCAGCAAGTGGGGACGTAACTGCAATATATGAACTAGAGGAGCTGACACAAGATCATCAGTTTTTCTCTACGTATATTCGTTTTATATGTAATATCAATGTGCAAAAACTAAAGGACCATTTAGTAGCCGTTATGACAGGGTGGTATGAGAGTGTTATTCAGAAAGAGGAGGAGCAAATACTTTCTATATTACAAAGAGATTATGAAGCGAAAAATGAAATGAATAAAAAGATGAAACCAGAAGAGTTTGTCGAGTGGGCGACTGGTGGTGTGAACTATATGCCAGAACCAAGTGTTCATTATGTACTTCTTATCCCGCAAATGACGTACAGACCGTGGAACATTGAGGCGGATATTGAAGATACGAAAGTATTTCATTACCCAGTCGCAAACGAAAGCATCCATCCTGAAGATCTATATGAACCGAATTATTTTTTAGTTCAAAAACATAAGGCACTTGGGGATGAAGCGAGGCTACGCATTGTAAAAATGTTGTTCGAACAAGAACGGACTTTGCAGGAAATTACAGAAAGACTGCAACTCGGTAAATCGACTGTACACCATCATTTGAAATTGTTGCGTGCAGCGAAGTTAGTTGATATACATGACGGGAAATATGTATTGAGAAAGAAAGCAGTACAGTCGTTAGCGAAAGAATTAGATGCGTTTTTAAATAGATAATATGCAACTAGAATGCACATAGAGGGAGGAATCTAGTAGAAAAGTTGGTGTGTGAAATTGAAAAATGTATTGAAAAACCGTTCGTTCTTTTATATGTGGATTGGCAGTGCAATTTCAGAGTTAGGCGGGGCTTTCGGAACGTTATGTAATTCGATTCTTGTTTACGAATTAACAGGATCAAAAACAGCATTAAGTAGTATGTGGTTATTATATTTTATCCCGTCACTCATACTACAACTAATAAGTGGACCATTTATTGATAAATGGAGCCGGAAGTGGATTATGATTTTTTCGCAATGGGTGCGAGCTTCGATTTTTTTATTGCCGTTAGTCATGTTACTTACTAGTAGTATAGAAGTTTGGCACATATATGTCGTCCAAATAATAATCGGACTTATTACGCCGCTGTATACACCTGCAAGTCAAGCAATTACACCGAGTATTGTAAGTAAAGAACAGCTTCAAGACGCAAATGCGTATATTGATGGAATGGCTCGTCTTATGATGTTTCTTGGGCCCGTATTAGGCGGAGTAATCATTCATTTGATTGGAACAGAACTTACATTATCTTTCGTATGTATTTGTCTATTTGTTAGTGGTACATTATTACTTAATATAAAAGAAAAGAGAACAAAACAATCTATTCGGAAAACGTGGTTAGAACAGTTTCTTCACGGTTTTACATATTTTTTCACAAAACCAGTTATCGTTTGGCTTGGTATTTTTCTTACTTTCGTGCAATTTGGGGTGGGGGTAACGTTGGTTACAAATCTACCTTATATAAAAGATGAGCTTTCAGCGGGGTATGCGGAGTTTGGTTATTTTATGGCTGGTTTCCCGTTTGGCTACGTAGTTGGATCTATACTAGTCGGAAAAGTAACATATAAAAGCCGGCGTATACTTATGCTTGGTGGATTGTTTATAGGAGGACTAACATACATTTCTTTAGGGTTCAATCATAGTATAGTAATTGCGGTGTTCATTGAAGTAGTTGCAGGCATTTGTATTGCATTTTTCAATGTTCATAACACGACAATATGCCAACAAACAGTACCGAACAATATGATAGGGCAAGTATTTTCAGTGCGTTTATTTTTCATACGATCAGCTATGCCGTTAGGTGTGTTATTAGGAGGCATACTGAGTGAAATGTGGGGAGTGAGAGCACTATACTTTATCATCGGTGCGATTATATGTGCCACTTCTTTAATAGGATTATTACTTCCGTATTTCAAATTTTTAGATGAGGCAGTTGAAGAGAAAACGGCATGATTCAAATAATTAAAACTTTTTAATTGAAAATAATTATCATAATCAACTATAATAGAAGAATAGTAGTATTCGTATTATAAAGAGGGAGTGGGATTATATGTTTATTGAAACGAAAACATTTACAGTAAAAGAAGGTACATCAAATATAGTTGTAGAACGTTTCACTGGAGAAGGTATTATTGAAAAATTTGAAGGCTTCATCGATTTAAGTGTTCTTGTGAAAAAAGTAAGACGAGGCGATGAAGAAGTTGTCGTGATGATTCGCTGGGAATCTGAAGAAGCATGGAAAAACTGGGAAACGAGTGAAGAACATTTAGCAGGTCATAGAGCGAGTCGTGGTAAGCAAAAACCAGATCATATCATTAACGTGGATCACGCAGTTTATTATGTGAAATCATCGAAAGCGGCTTATCAACAGTCGTAATATATAGTTAAAGTTAGAGGATATTTGTTTATTAATAAACAAATATCCTCTTTTTTTGATTTATAGTAAAATATGGATGTAATATATATTTAATTGTTTCATTATAAATGGAGGTAAATGAAGTGAAAAAGATGTTACTAATGGCAGCTTTGGCGACGACATTATTATCAGCGTGTAGTAATAATAATGTGAAAGAAGAAGTATCTAACAATGAGGAAGAAAAACGTGAAAGTAGTGCAAAAATAGTAGAGCAGAAAGAGTATATTATTATTGATAAGAAGTATAATGAAATATTTCTAAAAGATGCTAGCTCAAATAAAGAAGATAGTGTGAAAGTAAGTTTAAATGATTTACATCCAACAAAATGGGAGGCACCTGTAAGAAACGGTATTCCAGATATAGGTGATCATATTTCTTTGGAAAAAGAAGAGGGTAAATATACACCTACATTAGTAAAAGATCTTGTTGGTGAAATAAAGTATGATGGTACGATTAAATATAAAATTTTAGAAGCAACTAATAAATCAGTAAAGTGGTTTCCGCTAAATAAAGAAAACAATGGAGGATATGTTCCACCAGAAATGGTAAAAGTAGTGAATGCTTCGAAAATCAAAGGTGGAGATATTGTTACGATTCAAGATCAAACAAAAAGCAGTAAAGACGCAATTGTATATGAACTGACAATCGTTGAATAAGTATGTAGAAGATTATAAGAAAAGTACAATATATTTAGGTGAGGAATAACTCCATAATAATATGTTTGGAGGTTACGAATGTTAGAAGCACAAAAATCTATTAAACATGAACAACATAAAAAATTAGTGCAAACCATAGTAGCTGAAATCTTATCTATAAATAAGATAACTGGATGTATGCTTATCGGATCTGTCGCAAGAGGTGATGCATATCCTGATTCGGATTTAGACTTCTATATTCTTTTAGAAGACGGACAAAATAAGAAATTTCATTCTGAAACGAGAGAAGAAATTTTAGTTGAATATAAGTATGCAGACGTTAATCAAATACTAGAAAACTTCAAAAACAATCCGATGGAATTATACTCATTTTTAGAAGGGGAAATTTTATTTGATAAAAGAGACGATTTGAAAAAGTTAAAGGAAATAGCTGCATATGAATTTGAAAACTACCATGTTTCTAGCGATAAAATAAAAGGAATTTCTCATTGGTTACATAGTTCGCTAATTAAAATGCAGTCTGCTTTGAAAGCAAATGATGAGTTAAAAGCTTCATACATAGTTCAAACTTCAATTTGGACATTGTTAGAAGGGATATGGGCTGTTAATAGTAAGCCAGTACCGCCAGCGGGAGCTGTTTTGAAGTATATTAAAACTTTATCTATAGTACCAACTAATTTTGAAGATTATATAAATAGACTGTTTTTAGGTGATACGAAGGACCGTATTAAAGCAGCAATTGAGTTAATTGAGTGGGTGCTTTATAAATAATACTGTCTAATATTGTCGGTAAATCGATATTTTGCGTCGAATCGTTGATATATTGAGAAAATCGTTGATATAATTCAAGTTACGATTGATATATTTGGAAAATCGTTGATATAAATTTCATATACTGTATAAGAAGCAACTAAAAGAGCGTAACCTAGTCAAATTTTTAAAATGAAGTTTTATAAAAAGGTCTATTTTGCAAAGGAATTACTTATGCATAAAATAACAATAATGTATCTTAATGCAAGAAAATTTAGAGAATCAAGCAGGTTTCCCATATGGTAAAGTACGAAACTATTATAAGTAGTACAGTGAAATCAATAGGAGGTTACGGCTATGACAGCTGTATTTAAAGATATGGCGTTCCAGTTAAAAACGGAACGACTCGACCTGAATATGTGGGAGGAATCTGATGCGGTTTGGCTGAGAAAATTAATTGGTGAACGTGGTGTAGATATGCCAACCATTGAATCTGTTCGTAGCTCTCTTATCGAAATGCGCAAGAAAGCAACTGAAAATGGTATTTCTCTTCTTACTATACGTAGGCGAGAAGAAGGGGATTTTATCGGATACTGTGGCTTAATCATCGGTCGTTCCACGCTTGAAGAGCCGGAAATTGCATATGAGTTGTTCCAAAGTGCTCATCGAAAAGGTTATGCGACAGAGGCAGCATCAGCAGTGCTTGAGGCTACGATTGCTACAGGTCGCCATAGACTTTGGTCTACTGTAGGTGCTTGGAATACAGCGTCTTTCCGGGTATTAGAAAAGATAGGGTTTCATCGGCATCACAGTACGTGGGGGGAGCGCGGTGAGATTGTTTGGAACGTACGCGATCTGTAGAAATCTGACTAAATCCGGAACAAAAAAATGTAAAAGAAAACCTCTATGTTAGGTTACTTAGTAATCTAACATAGAGGTTTTTCTTTATAGTAAATATTAATTTTGTATATATTTAAGAGTAATAGTCTGTCGTTTATTTTAATTTTTTACATCGTCGAATAATTGGAGTGCCTCTTTCACATTCAATCCATTCTTCACAATGCCATGAATCGCTTGAATCATCGCAGCAGGATGTTCAGATTGCCATATGTTTCGGCCCATATCTACGCCGATTGCGCCTTCTTGCAGTGCATTGTACGTAATGTTTAATGCGTCTTCAATTGAATCGAGTTTTGGACCACCAGCGATTACAACTGGGGCAGGGCAAGTGCTGGTGATTTTTTCGAATCCTTCGCAGTAATACGTTTTAATAATGTCAGCACCCATTTCAACACATACGCGGGAAGCGAGTGCTAGAAAGCGTGCTTCACGTTTTTGTAATTCTTTCGCAACAGCGGTAATACCGAGTACTGGTAGACCGTAATCGTGAGCTTCTGAAACTACATTTGCGAGATTTGAAACAGTTTGTGTTTCATAGTCTGATCCAACGAAAACAGAAACACCGACGCCAATTGCGTTTTGTTTTACTGCTTCTTTTACTGGTGTAACAATTGTTTCATTCGCTAAATCTTTACCGACGACAGTAGCTCCACCTGAAACACGCATAACCATCGGTGTGCTGCAGTTTTCAGGAATACAGGAGCTAAGTACACCTCGAGTTAAAAAGAGGGAATCTGTGTAAGGAAGTAAGTTTTTAACTGTTTCAAGTGGCTGTTCTAGCCCGTGAATGGGTCCTAAAAAGTAGCCGTGATCTATCGCTAACATAACCGCTCTTCCATCAGGTAAAATTGTATTTAATCGATTTTTAAATCCCCAAGTCATTAGAAATCACTCCTTCGTTAATGTTGGATTTTCAGTTTGTACCGTATCTTTATTTGGTAAATGTGGTGACTTAATAAAAACTGCTTTAAAAGGTTTGTCAGAATGGTTAATAAGATAGTGAGATTCATGAGGGCGAACTTGCAATACATCGCCTTGTTTAATAGGAACTTTTTCGTTATTCACATAGAAATCAATTTCACCTTCTAATGCATAAAAGACTTCCTCGCACGTCGTATGGTAGTGATTTTGAAACTCTTGCCCAGGCTGAATGACAACAAGGCCAAGATCAATATTCGGACCTTGTATTAAATATTTCGGCCCATTATCACCGAAGCGATAGGAGAAGTCATTTTCATTCGCTTTTAACATACTTTTTCACTCCTTTATGTAATATGTTACAGAGCACCAGGCGCAATCCACATATGTGAGGTGAGCCCTTTATCAGCTAAAGCGAGTTGACTGTTATACACAGTTTTCCATGTTTCATAGAATTCTTTATATAGTTCATGATTTTCAGTAACTGGTTCAAATGTGTGCTCCCACTGTACAAACTGTTCAGCAGTTTCTTCCATAGCTGAATATATGCCAGCGCCAACTCCAGCAGCAATCGCAGTTCCTAAAGCAGCTGCTTCTTTCACAACAGGTACTTTTACAGGAATACCAAGGACGTCCGATAAAATTTGTGGCCATAGTTTTCCTTTAGCAGCACCGCCAGCAAAAATGACTTCAGAAGGGAATGTCCCTGTGAGAGTTTCTATTAATTTTAAGTTGCCAAGTGTAACGAAGGCAGCATTTTCTTCAATAGCACGGAACAGTTCTTTTTTTCCGCATTTGTTTGCATCTAAACTTAAATTTAAAAAAGAAGGTGCGGCATGACGCCAAGAAATGTAGTTCATAACATTTGAAAAGGTAGGGATAATGCCATGTGAACCAACAGGTACGTCTTTCGCTTGTTCTTCTAATAATTCATAAGCATCTACACCGAGTTTGTCAGCAAGTTTCTTTTCCTCATGGCAAAAAGCGTCTCGAAACCAGCGCATAACAAGGCCTGGGAAAAAGGCAATCGTTTCATATTGCCATAGGTTAGGTACGACGTGACAATTTACCCGAATGGAAGCATGTGGATCTGTTTTTGGTTCTGTAACATTGACTTCTTGCTGCCAAAAACTACCACCGCATATTAATGTTTGATTAGGCCTAACTACTCCTGTTCCGAGTGAGGCCATTTGAGCATCTCCGCCCCCGGCGACGACAGGAATTCCTTCACATAATTCAGTTAATGCTGCACACTCTTTTGTGACGTTGCCAATTACTGTACCCGCTTCATTTACTGTTGTTGAAAATGGTAACGTTAAACCGCACTCGATAGCGACATCGTTATCCCATACTCTATTTTGCAGGTCAAAAATACCGGATGTACATCCGTTTGAGGCATCGATTTGCAGCACGCCGCTTAATTTATATAAAATCCAATCGTTTAACATCGTAAAAGAATGAATATTGCTATAGACGTCTGGCTCATGTTTTTTTATCCAAAGTAGGCGGGGTAAAGCACCTAATGAAAAAGTTTGACCAGATTTAGTATATAAATCTTCTTCAAGATGTGACCGTATTTCTTTTAGCTCACTAACTTCAGTGGATGCGCGTCCATCAACATTTGCGCAAGCCCATATTTCTTGCCCATCTTTATCATATAAAACAAAACCTTCTCGCATACTAGTAGCGCTAATAGCTTGAATAGAAGAGGGCGAGACATTACTTCTTTGTAAAACTTCTTTCGTGCATTGTTGTACTAACTCCCAGTTTTCTATTACATCAAAATTCATAGAACCTGGGTAACGAGGATCCGTTTTATGAACCCATTCTTTTTGACTGACCGCAATTTGATTACCTAGTAAATCAAAAAGAACAGCTCGAATGCTTCCTGTACCAGCATCAAAAGCTAATAAATGAGACATTAACAATCACCATCCTTTCGTAATAAGGAGAGGGCCGTTTCCTCATCGGTAATTAATGTATGAATGAACTTTCCTTTTAAGGCACCATAAATTGCATCTATCTTTTCTATACCTCCAGCAACACCAACGACATGTTTCATTTTGCGCAGAATCGAGAGCGGCGTACCGATTAGTCGATTATGATGTGGGAGCTTTAATAAATCACCATTCGTATTATAAAACTGCCCTAAAATATCGCCAGCACCGTTTTGACTACGAATATATGTCATCTCACGTAGTGTTAATTTTTCTTCTTTTACAATAGTTGCATCTTGAGATATCCCGCCAATACCAACAACTGCCGTATGAGCAAGTGAAGCGACATGAAGCATATCTTTTACACTCGGTTCTGATAGAATCCTTTGTGCCATTTCGGTTGTAGATGCTAGAAACGGCGTAGGGATAATGTGAAGATCGCCTTGCATGTAGTGTAAATAGTTTTGTTTTCTTGGGAGATAGTGATTTACTCCTCCAGTTAGCGTTACAATTGAAAGATTAATAGAAGTTTCAAAATGAATGTTTTCTAGCATTTTGCTAATCGTTTCACCCCAGCCAATGCCGAGTAAATCGCCTTGTTGGAGCTGAGTTTCTAAATACTGTGCAGCAGCTTTTCCGAGAGAAGCGTGATAATTGTTTATTGGAGTAGGGATAATGAAAGCATCTTTTAAATGGAATTTTTTCATTAGGTCACGCTCAATACTTAAACAGTGTAAACCAGTCCCTTTTACGTGAAATGTAACGATACCTTCACTGCGCGCCTTATCTAATAATCGGACAACTTTATTTCTTGAAATGTGAAGAAGTGAAGCAATTTCCTGTTGTGTTAATTGGTCTTTATAATAGTACCAAGCTACTTTAGTTAATAAATTCTCTTCAAAGTTCAGCTGTGTCATACGCGTCATCCCTTTCAACAATTGACCACTGCTTAAACATATGTGCCATATATTTTGTTTATTCCAGTTGAAACGATTAATTGTCTGATGAAAAAAGTGTTCTAGATATGAAAAAAGAAATATACAATGCTACAAAACAAGTAGAACAAATAATCATTTTCTCAAAAAATGTTCTGGATGAAGGCAGGTGACATCATGTGGAGAACGTACCTTTATTACATGTAAAGAAAATGAGTAAGGCGTTTTCAAATCAACTTGTGTTAAAAGAGGTGAACTTACAAGTAGAGCGTGGCGATATATACGCTTTAGTTGGAGGAAATGGTGCTGGAAAATCAACATTAATGAAAATATTAACGGGGTTATATTCGTATGATAGTGGAGAAATGTATGTAAAAGGAATGAGGAAACAGTTTGTAAATCCGGAAAAAGCACACCGAGAAGGGATTTACTTAATACCACAAGAACCACTCATTTTTCCGCATATGACCATTGAAGAAAATATATGCATCGGACTAAAAGGGAAGAAAAAGGAATTAAAAGTAAAGATTCAGCAATTGATTGACAGTTTAAGATGGAATATTGACCTTAAAGAATTAGGAGGATCACTATCCATTGCGCAGCAACAGTTAGTAGAAATCGTTAGAGGATTAATACGGGAAGCCGAGATTCTTATTTTAGATGAGCCAACATCGACATTAACAACTCACGAAATAAAGAGTCTTTTTGTGCTGATGAAAAGTTTACAAGAAAAAGGAATTGGAATGATATATATTACGCATCGCTTTCCAGAAATCTTTGAAATTGCCAACAAAGTAGCGATATTACGTGATGGAATGATTGTAAGCCAAGGTGATGTATGTGACTATACATATGACATGCTAATGGAGGGGTTATTGCCGAAAGGGTATAAACAAGAAGAGAAAAGAGAAATAGTGCAAGAGACAAAAGAAACGAAAAAAATATTAGAAGTAATTGATATAACGAGTCACGCATTCGAAAATATATCATTTACTGTACATTCTGGGGAGATTGTAGGAATTGCTGGCATTGTTGGATCAGGCAGAACGGAATTAGCAAAAACCATATTTGGATTGAAGTCTATAAAATCAGGTTCTATTTTATTAGAAGGAAAATCAATTGATTCATGCTCTTTGCATAAAAGACTTAGCGAGGGATTAGTTTATGTGCCAGAGGATAGAGCAAGAAATGGTATTTTCTCAATTGCATCGGTTAAAGAAAATATGACTGCAGCAAGTTTACATCAGAATAGTCGCTTTTTCATTAACCAAGAAAAAGAAAGCGCTTTATTTAAGGCGTATATAGAACAGTTTCGAATTGTTGTACGAAGCATGGATGAAGTTCTAGCATCTTTATCGGGAGGTAATCAGCAAAAAGTCGTGCTTGCAAAATATCTTGCGTGTAATCCAAAAATTATTATTTTTGATGAACCGACTCGCGGAATTGATGCGAAAGCAAGGATTGAAGTATATGAGACGATAGAAAAAATGAAAAGGGAAGGACTCGCAATAATATTAATCTCTTCCGATGTTGAAGAAATCGTTCAATTAGTAAATCGTGTATATGTAATGCGAAATGGACAATTTGTTTCTCATTTAGAGAAACAAAATATGACTGTAGATGAAGTTACACGTCTTGCATACGGAGGTGTAACGGAATGAAACGTATGTATAAAATGCACGAAACATCTATCATACTATTATTACTCATTTACATTGCCATTGTCGGAATGATAAATCCAAGTTTCGTTCAGCTTAACTCGTTATCTTTAATGATGAAATCAAGTGTTATTTTAGTTGTGCTAGCAATTGGCCAATCGTTCGTCTTATTTACGAAAAATATAGACGTATCAGTCGGTTCAATTATGGGATTAAGCGCAGCTGTTTGCGGGATGTTGTTAACGGATGGATATCATGCATTTTTGTCCATACTTGCTGCTATTTTACTTGGCGCTATTCTCGGTTTTATAAATGGGATTGGCGTTGCGAAGTTTCGGGTACCAGCTATTATTATGACATTAGGTATGTTAGGGATCATTAGAGGTGCGATGTTAATTTTCACAGGCGGAAAGTGGATTGAAGACGTACCAAACAATTTTAAGAAACTGTCATCGATCGTCATACTTGGTTTGCCGATAATTGTATGGGTTGTTCTTATTATTTTATTACTACTATACTTCTTTTTAAGGAAAGTGCCATTCGGAAGATACTTTTATGCGGTAGGTGATAATGAAGATGGAGCGAGACTCATTGGTATACCTGTTAATAAAGTGAAGATATATGCGTTTATTATATCTGGCATAAGCGCTGCGCTCGCTGGTTGCATATTTGTCATGAATATCGGATTCGTTCCAAATCAAACAGGCACCGGGATAGAACTACAGGTTATCGCAGCTGCTGTACTAGGGGGAATTCATTTAAAAGGAGGAACGGGTTCTATAGTTGGAGCTGCATTAGGAGCAGTATTTTTAGAGGCGATTAGTAGTTCACTTGTCTTTTTAAAAATACCTGCGTTTTGGAATAATGCTATTTCAGGGTTTTTATTATTAGTAATCGTTATATTAGATAGTGTTATGAAAAAGTGGAAGGCGGAAAGGAGGATGAATCTATGAAGTATTTGTATAGATGGGAAGGTGTTCTAATTGTATTACTTTTTATAGAATTCATTCTCTTTAGTTTTATAAGTAGTGATTTCTTAAATATTAGTAATCTCCTTTTTAGTACAAATGATTTTCTATTTATAGCAATCGCAGCGATACCAATGACTTTCGTTATTGTAACAGGAGGAATTGACGTTTCTGTAGGATCTATTATGGGGTTAACTTCGATTATACTTGGTGTACTTTGGATGAATGGAATACCTATTTTGCTAGCGGTCATATTAGCTCTTTTAATCAGCTGTTTAGCAGGAGCTTTAAACGGATTCATTATAAAAATGACAGACGTAGAGCCACTTGTCGTTACACTCGGAACGATGTTTTTATACGGCGGAATTGCACTCGTCATTTCAGGAGGGGCAGGTGCTTCTGGATATGAAGGGATAAGTGGTTTACCTGACGCATTTGTACAACTTGCAAACGGTAGTTTTATAGGAATACCGAATTTATTATGGATTCTGATCGTATTAACAGTTTTATATACTATATTATTTCACCGTACTATATATGGGCGCCACGTAAAATTAACAGGTTCGAACGAAAATGCAGCAAAATACACTGGGATCAAAACGAAAAAAGTAGTCATTATCGCTTACATACTTTCCGGGTTAGGAGGTGGATTAGGGGGCGCTTTCTTAACTGCATATTTCGGTTCCGCACGTGCTGATATGGGAAGTGAAACGATTTTACCAATCATTACTGCAGTCGTATTAGGCGGGACACTTATTACAGGGGGAAAAGGAAGTATTATCGGTACTGTACTGGCGAGTATTTTTATTGGGTTAATGCAGTATGGCTTGCAAATGACGGGTTTAACAAATGAACAATCTAATGTAGTTATTGGTATTATTCTTATTCTTTCAGTTATTATGAGACATTTCAAATTACATCAATTCACACCGTGGAAAAGAAAGAACTTGCATAAGGGGGAAATGTCATGAAGAGAAAACTAGGGATTGTATTCATTGTATGCATTTGTTTAATCGGTTTAATCGCTTGCTCTAGTCAAACGGCAGATAAGAAAAGGGCAGATGATGTGAAATTTGCATTCATTCCGAAATTAACTGGAGTTGGCTTCTTTACATCGGGCGGTGAAGGAGCAAAAGAGATGGGAGATAAACTAGGTGTACAAGTGAAGTATGATGGACCGTCTGAAGCAAGCGTATCAGGGCAAGTGAAATATATAAACAACTTTATTAATCAAAACTATGATGCACTTATGGTCTCTTCTACGTCAGTAGATGGTTTATCACAATCATTACAACGAGCTAAGAAAAAAGGAATGACTGTTTTAACGTGGGATTCTGATGTGAATCCGAAAGACCGTTCATTTTATATAAGCCAAGGAACACCAGATCAACTTGCTAATTTATTAATTGAAATGACTTCCAAACAAATTGGGGATAAAGGAAAAGTAGCATTTTTTTATTCTAGTCCAACGGTAACGGATCAAAACCAATGGGTAACGAAAGCGAAAGAAATTATTAAAAAGAAATATCCGAACTGGGAAATTGTAACGACGCAGTACGGCGAAAATAATGCGCAAAAATCGTTATCTGTAGGAGAGAACATTTTAAAAACATATCCAGATATTAATGCAGTCATTTGCCCGGATGCAACGGCACTACCAGCGATGGCACAAGCAGCTGAAAACTTAAAAATGGATAAAAAAGTAGTCGTAACTGGTTTTTCCACACCAAACGTTATGCGTGATTACGTAAAACGTGGAACAGTACAACAATTTGGATTATGGGATGTAAAACAACAAGGTGCACTCGCAACGTATGTAGCAAATGAAATAGTAGTAAAAGGGAAGAAGTTAAAAGTAGGGGATAGTTTCGAAGTAAAAGGAATCGGAAAAGTGAAAGTAGAGCCAAACTCCATCCAAGGTTATGATTATGAAGCAGAAGGAAATGGAATTATAGTATTACCAGAGCGGGTTGTATTTACGAAAGAGAATATTGATAAATATAATTTTTAGTAACAAAAAAACGTCCGAATAAATCGGACGTTTTTTAATAACTTCTTTAATTATGAACCGTTTCTTTTTCATTTAATCCAAGCGTACGACCTGTAGAAGTGTGAAGGTCTTGGAACAATCTTGGATTTTCAGTTAGTGAAATGCCATAAGAAGGAATCATTTCTTTTATTTTTTCTTCCCATTCTACCATGCGGCTTGGGAAACATTTTTCTAATACTTCAAGCATGACGTGAACGGCAGTAGAGGCACCTGGTGAAGCACCTAGTAATGCAGCGATTGAGCCGTCAGCTGCACTGACAACTTCAGTACCGAATTGAAGTGTACCTTTACCGCCAGCATCAGTATCTTTAATTACTTGTACACGTTGCCCAGCAACTACAATATCCCAATCTTCACTTTTCGCGTTCGGAATGAATTCGCGTAATTCTTCCATACGTTTTTCGTGAGATAACATAACTTGCTGAATTAAGTATTTTGTTAATCCCATTTCTTTTACACCAGCAGCTAACATCGTTAAGACGTTATTTGGTTTTACAGAACCAATTAAGTCAAGGTTTGAGCCAGTTTTTAAGAACTTAGGAGAGAACCCTGCGAACGGTCCAAATAGTAAAGCTTTTTTATTGTCTATATATCTCGTATCAAGGTGAGGTACAGACATTGGCGGAGCGCCAACTTTAGCTTTACCATATACTTTCGCATGATGTTGCTCGACAACTTTTTGGTTTTTACATACCATAAATAGTCCACTTACAGGGAATCCACCAATATGTTTTGATTCAGGAATACCAGTCTTTTGTAGTAGAGGTAGACTACCGCCACCGCCGCCGATAAAGACGAATTTTGCAGTGTGATGCTCAATTTTACCACTATTCATATCGTGTACTTTTACTTCCCATAAACCATTCTTTGTGCGTTTAATATTTTCGACACTATGTTTGTAGTTTAGCTCGACATTTTTCGTTTGTAAGTAATCAAACAACATACGTGTTAATGCACCGAAGTTAACATCTGTTCCAGAATCAATCTTCGTTGCAGCCATCGGTTCGTTAGGTGTACGTCCTTCCATAATGAGTGGAAGCCATTTTTTTAATGTTTCAGGAGCATCGGAAAATTCCATACCTTGAAACAGTGGATTTTTTGAAAGCGCTTCAAAACGGTTTTTTAGAAACTCAACATTTTTTTCACCTTGTACTAAACTCATATGAGGTAGAGGCATAATGAAATCTTGTGGATTACGAATTAATTTACTTTTTACAAGATATGCCCAAAATTGTCTTGAAAGCTGGAATTGCTCATTCACTTTTACAGCCTTACTAATATCTATAGATCCGTCAGATTTTTCGGAAGTATAGTTCAGTTCGCATAGCGCAGAATGCCCTGTACCTGCATTATTCCATTCATTAGAGCTTTCTTCCCCGGCACTTGCGAGTTTTTCAAAAACTTTAATTTCCCATTCAGGTGCTAATTCTTTTAGTAATGAGCCTAACGTTGCACTCATAATTCCTGCACCAATTAAGATAACGTCTGTTTTTTGCTGCATGTTGCTCATGATAATCTCTCCATCCCCTATATTGGCAAAAAAGAGTAGGTGTTTTCTATGTCTAAGCCGTAAAAGAGAAACACCGCCTAGGCCCCACCTAGGTATTTACCTTTTTTGTCTCAATTGTATAACCATCTCATACTCTATTATAATAATTAATAGACTAAAATATCTAGTGTTATCTGATAATTTTAAACTATTTAACGTTTTATTCGCCAAAAATCTTATTTAACAAGCTCTTTTAAGGTGATAAATAGAAAAAAATTACAGTTTGAAATTATCCCGGAAAAGCTTACGTATCGTAGAATGGGTAGAAAGGATACCTTTTTATGGAATTTTACCCCTAATAATAGTGTGATTATTCTGTAAAATTAAAAGGAGGGATACCAATGCGTACACAAGAACAAATCGCAAACTTATTTCGAAATTTTTCAATAAAAGAATGTAAAGGGTCAAGTGACTTATATGAATACTTAGCAATAAAAATAGCTGAAGATGAGGAAGTACTTACACTATCTTCCTACGCTCAAGTAGGCCAACCAATTCCAAACTTATTATTAGGTGCTGTACATTATTTATTACTATCAGGGAAAGAACATCATTTAAAAATGTATTACAGTAGCTTAGTTGAAAATGCTAACACGGATTTAAATCAAACTTTTGATTATTTTAAAGATTTCTGTAAAACGTATCGAGAAGAAATCATTACCTTATTACAAACGAAACTCGTTCAAACGAATGAAGTAAGGCGATGTGCGTACTTATACCCAAGTTTTTGTTACATATTTAATAAAGTGAAAAAACCATTAGCGTTAATTGAAATTGGGACAAGTTCTGGATTACAACTGTTCTGGGATCAATATAGCTATTCGTATGGAACAGATGTAACATACGGAAATATAAACTCGAATGTGCATGTAACTTCTGAAATAAGAGGAGAGAATGTGCCTCATTTTCTAAAAGAAAGTCCATCTGTCGCAGAAAGAATCGGACTAGATTTACATGTAAATGATTTACATAGTAATGAAGATTATTTGTGGCTACGTGCACTCATTTGGCCAGAGCATAAAGAAAGACTTGAAATGTTTGACCAAGCAGCATCTTTAGTAAAAAATGAATCTGTTCAATTAATAGAAGGAGACGGTGTGGAGCTATTGCCATCTATTATTGAACAAATAAGTGAAGATGCTGTAATCTGTATTTTCCACACACACGTCGCAAATCAAATACCTGAACAAATAAAACATAAGTTAGAAAAACAAATACAAGAAATCGGCGCAAAACGTGATGTATTTCACCTATATAACAACATGTGGGACCGGGACCTTCATATTGATTATTATATTAACGGAAATGAATATCGTGAATCGGTTGGAGAAACAGAAGGGCATGGGAGATGGTTTAGTTGGAAGCTTGGAAATGAGACGCTTATTTAGATTAATAGGGACACTCTCACATTTAAAAGATGAGGAAATAGGTTTAAGCATTGACTAAACGGCTAAGGAATAAATTTATTATTCCTATACAAAAAATGCTTCGGAGAAATCCTAAGCATTTTTTGAATTACATTCAAATCCCATAATGAATCATATACTTTATAACAGCTGAATAGTTGATGATTTTCATGGCGCCATTACTTCTTTATTGGATACGAGCTGGAAAGATAAATTAAAATCTGTTTCTTCAAATTTAGCTTTTGTATAATACTCCTCCAAACTAATTTTCATTTGTTCTTCAGAAAAAAGATAAATTAAATCGTAATTTCAATTTGATTACCTTCAGGATCGCTTATCACACTTTCGTAATAGCCATCTCCAGTGAAACGTGGTCCATTTAATAAAGGATAACCATCATTTTTTAATGTTGTAGTTAATTCATTTACGCGTTCTTCACTACCGACAGAGAAAGCCATATGAGCATAGCCAGTTATGTTAAGGTTAGGCTCGTTTTCTATACCTTTTTTACGCATAATTTCAAGTCTTGCACCAGATTCGAACGTAATAAAATAAGATTCAAATTGTTTTGCTTTATTGTGATATAAAGAGTTCGCTTTACCATTAAAGTACTTTGTATAAAAAGAACGCATTAATTCTAAATCATTTACCCATATTGCAATATGTTCTATTTTCATAGTTTTCACCAATCCTTACTTAACTAATTTGGCTTTCACTTTATAAAAATTGTTTTTGCATTGCAAGAATTTTGATTGGGTGTTAAAGGTGTTATTAATTTTTGGTTATTTGTGAGCATACAATATGTAATTAAGTAAAGGAGAAGCATAGTAATTAAAGAAAAAGGTGAATGAAGCATATGAATCCATTTGAGCAAATGATGTACGTTGGTGTCATTATGTCTATTGTACTATCTGTAATGATTTTAGGATCTTTATATTATAATCCTCGTCTTTCGTTAACTGAATATCCGAAAGATATTCAAAAGGTAGTTTTTCCAAAATCGATTCATGAAAAAAAGCAAACAATCTACTTTAATATTGCATATAATGCTATTCTTTTCGGTACGCCTGTCGTTTCTACATATATACTACATAAACATGAAAAATTATTATATGTTGATGCCTATTTACATACTTTTGGTATTTTAATGATTTTCAATTTAGTAGATTTGTTTATAATTGATTGGCTAATCTTTTGCTGGATTACCCCAAGATTTGTTGTTATTCCTAGTACAGAAGGCATGAAGGGATATAAAGATTATAAGTTTCATTTAAGAGGGGCTATAGTCGGTACAAAATTTTTAGCAATCGTAAGTTTGTTTTTGGCAGGAATTGTGACAACTATTTAGTATGAAGAGTTTATAGAAGATAGTGAGATTTATCCCGCGTTAACGGACAGTAAAACTCCCACCTCAAAATTCAGTTGGAGCAAAGAAGTTAGGTGGGAGATCAACTGTCCGTAAACGTCCGATTGGTTCAACTAATAATCATTGGGGGATGAACAAAACCCCCAATGATTAAAGTTTCACTTTATAATATATAGAATTAAAAATGAGAATTTGATAGTATTGGAGTAAGGAGTTTTAATAGCAGTATATTAAGTCGTATTAATATACTGTTACAAATGCTTTCCTAATTTTATGGAAGTATTTGATAGAATTCAAAAAAATAATGGAGGCTAATATGAAAAAAATAATTGGCGCAGCAACAGCAACTGTTTTTGGATTGGGAGCATTTACTACAACTGCTACCGCAGAAACAATCGTAACAGCAGATGTACTCAACGTACGTGAAAAACCGACTACTGAATCAAAAGTTGTCAAAAAAGTAAAAGAAGGAGAAAAGTTAAAGGTTATACATACGGAAGAAGGATGGTCCAAAATTGATTTAAATGGTAAAGAAGTGTTTGTAAGTGCGGAGTTTACAAAAGATGTGTATTATGTAACAGCGAATTTGTTAAATGTCCGTTCTGATGCAAGTACAGAATCAGAAATACTTGGCAGACTAAAAACAAATGATGTAATTGAATCAACGCATCAAGTAAAAGACGGTTGGTTACAATTTGAGTATAAAGGAAAAACAGCTTATGTTAATGTTTCTTTCCTATCAAGTACAGCACCAGTTGAAAAAACAGCTAAAGAGAAAACGAAGCAAGTAGCGAAAGTACACAAAACAGCTAAAGCTAAGGATGAAGTTAAAGCACAAAAGATAGCAAAGCCTAAGGAAGAAGCGAAAGTACAAAAAGTAACAAAGTCTAAGGAAGAAGTGAAAGTACAAGAAGTAGTAAAGCCTAAGGAAGAAGTGAAAATACAAGAAGTAGTAAAGCCTAAGGAAGAAGTGAAGGTACAAGAAGTAGTAAAGCCAAAAGAAGAAGTGAAAGTACAAGAAGTAGTAAAGCCAAAAGAAGAAGTGAAAGTACAAGAAGTAGTAAAGCCAAAAGAAGAAGCGAAAGTACAAGAAGTAGTAAAGCCAAAAGAAGAAGCGAAAGTACAAGAAGTAGTAAAGCCAAAAGAAGAAGTGAAAGTACAAGAAGTAGTAAAGCCAAAAGAAGAAGTGAAAGTACAAGAAGTAGTAAAGCCAAAAGAAGAAGTGAAAGTACAAGAAGTAGTAAAGCCTAAGGAAGAAACGAAAGTACAAGAAATAGTAAAGCCTAAAGAAGACGTGAAAGCCCAAGAAGAAGCAAAAGCTAAGGAAGAGGCCGAAGCAAGGGAAATAGCAAAGGCTAAAGAAGAAGAGAAAGCAAGAGAAATAGCAAAGGCTAAAGAAGAAGAGAAAGCAAGGGAAATAGCAAAGGCTAAAGAAGAAGAGAAAGCAAGGGAAATAGCAAAGGCTAAAGAAGAAGAGAAAGCAAAGGAAATAGCAAAAGCAAAAGAAGAAGAGAAAGCAAGAGAAATAGCAAAGGCTAAGGAAGAAGCAAAAGCAAGAGAAGAGTCTAAAAATAACATACAGTCTGCTAAACGTGAATTAACGGTAGTTGCGACAGCATATACTGCTGATCCAAGTGAAAATGGTACATATGGTGGACGTGTTTTAACTGCGACGGGGCATGATTTAACGGCTAATCCGAATATGAGAATTATCGCAGTAGATCCGAAAGTAATCCCATTAGGATCTAAAGTATGGGTAGAAGGTTATGGCGAAGCAATTGCTGGTGATACTGGAAGTGCTATTAAAGGAAATCGTATTGATGTTTTAATGGGCTCAAAAAGTAAAGCTATGAATTGGGGAAGACAAACTGTTAAAGTTAAAATTCTTTAATAAATAAAGTTATCTAGATAGAAGTCAGTTCTCTTTATTGAGACTGGCTTTTATTTTTGTATCGCAACATCAGTAAGAATCGCATTAAATATATCTTTTTGCGTGAATGTATCTGTAAAAATAGTTTCTCGAGCAACTTCAATTGTATCGTGCGGATTATACCATTTTTGTAGGGAACCCTCACCAAATTCATATCGTTTGTCCCTTGTGTTATGTCGTCGAATCGTTTCTTTTAATGATAAATCAAAGTAATATGTATATGCCTTTCCTTCAAAAAAATGTATTAACTCTTTTAGCATTTCACCGTATCTACGACTGTTTAAAATACCTTCTAAAATAACAAACTCACACTTTCCTTTTCCGTACTTCGTAATTTCAAATAGTAGATCATGAGATAAGTTCCCCATCGTATCATGTACGCTAAGCATATCTCTACGTACAACATCCTGCGATACTAAAAGTGTACCTTGTCCGAAATGTTCTTGTAGTTGCTTTACGATTGTTGTTTTACCACTTGCAGAGTTTCCTCTAAGAATGATTAAAGTGGATGTAGTAATATAGGATTAGACATAATGAATTCCCCCAGCGTGAATGATTATATAGAAGATTTTAACAAATGAAGTAAAGAAAGTGTATACTCAATATGATGGATATTTAAAGGAGGGGGCTAGATGGAAGATACATTAAAGAATACACACCCTATATAGAAACGGACATGGTTTCGTTATTTAGGGGCATTTATAATTGTTCAATTACTATTTATTATGTGTGAGAGTACAGGATGTGCACCAAATTTTAAGCCAAGTGGAGAGTTTTTAAATAGAATTTTACATTCCCGATTTTTCACGGAAGGGTTCACTCCATATGAAATTCCTCATTTTAATGTGTTTACAGCTCTTTTTGCGATTACATTGTTACCATATGCACTAATAGGTGCAATGAAAGATTTCACAACAAGAAAAAATATAAATAATTAAAAAGAGGTATTATATGCTATTTCAAAAAGATAATATATCGATTAGATACGTAATAGAAGAGGATGCATCAATCATTTCAAAATGGTTAACAGACCCAGAAGTCTTGCGGTATTACGAAGGACGCGATAATCCGCAATCTGTAGAAATGGTACTGAATCATTTCATACATAATCCAAATAGTCATGAAAAAAGATGTTTAATAGAGTTTGATGCTGTTCCAATTGGTTACATACAAATGTACCCAATTGATTCTGAGTGGAAAACATTATATGGCTATGAAGAATCACAAAATGTATGGGGAATGGATCAATTTATCGGAGAGCTGACTTATTGGGGAAAAGGAATTGGAACGAAACTCGTTCAGGCAGCAATTACATATATTATGGAGAACACGGGAGCAGAAGCAATCGCAATGGATCCGAAAGTAAATAATGAACGTGCGATAAAATGTTATGAAAAATGCGGCTTTAAAAAAGTGAAGATATTAAAGGAACATGAGCTGCATGAGGGGAAATTAGAAGATTGTTGGATGATAGAATACAAACAAAGGGAGCTGCGCGAAATGAAAAAAGCATTACTAGTAATTGATGTGCAAGCAGGTATGTATACAGCAGGAATGCCAGTACATAATGGGGAAAAGTTTTTAGAAATATTGCAAGAGCTTATTGGGGAATGCCGTTCAAATGATATTCCGGTTATTTATGTCCAACATAATGGACCGAAAAATCACCCGTTAGAAAAAGGTACAGATGGCTGGAAGATCCATGCGACAATTGCACCGCAAGAAGGAGATCTCATTGTTGAAAAGACAACACCAGATTCATTCCATAAAACAAACTTAAGCGAAGTGTTACAAGAGAAAAGAATTGAACACGTTATTCTTTCGGGAATGCAAACAGAGTATTGTGTAGATACGACAACGCGCAGAGCATGTAGTGAAGGATATAAAGTAACGTTAGTAAGTGATGCACATAGTACGTTTGATACAGAAGTATTACGTGCTGAAGATATTGTGAAACATCATAACGCCGTATTAGGAGCGTTTGCAGATGTTGTTGCATTAAAAGATTTGAAAGTTGCTGCTTCTAAATAAGAGGCAGTTTTTTATTTAGAGGAAACAGTGTCAAATATTGTAGGTAAATCGATATTCTTTGTCGAAACGTCGATATATTGTAAAAATCGTTGATATATTTCAAGTTACGATAGATATATTTGAAAAATCGTCGATATAATTTCACGCACCATAATGAAAACACACAAAAGGAGCACCACATAATTAAAAAGGGCGCTCCTGCATCAAAATGTCATTTCTTCTTATCTTTATCCAATACATTCTGTTCTTCAGCAAATTCCGTACCATATGCAAAGCGGCGATTAATATGAATGTTATCGTTGTTGTGCCTTGTGTGTGAGTTAGAAAAGCGATGAACGATTACTTCAGATAATGTAAAGACAGTAGCGGAAAGGAAACTACCCCATGCAATTTGCATGTAATTGTCTAATAAAATATTACCGAAAATCCATACGCTTAAATACGTTAGTAAGAAATCCGACATAATGGCACCGGTATTACCTATTCGGTTTAATATGATTTTATCGACGAACATATAGGAAACGATTGTAACAAAGAGACTAAATGAAATAATTTGGACAAACGTTGCAGGGAAAAATAAAGCGAGTCCAATACTAAATGCGATAATGCACGATATAAATTTGATAAGTACTACAGTAAAACCATTCAATATTTACACCTCCGATTTATACATAGTTTTACAATAAATTTAGGAGTTCATACATTGTAACGAATATATTTACATAAAACTTTTTCACGTTCGTTTTTTGTCTAAATATTAAAAAAACAAAGAAAAAATGTTATAGTAAAATGAGAGTATATGACATTTTTAGGTAAGGGGGAATCCATGATGTGGATTACTTCAGAAGTAGAAATTCCAGAGGAGTTAATTGATCATCTTGAACAAGGAAAGTTAGTACTATTTGTTGGAGCGGGAGTTTCTATGAAAGGGAAATCAAACTTACCGAATTTTGATGATCTAGTTGATGAGATTGCGAAAACGTTATATGTAGAAACGCGTGAAATAACAGAACCTCATGATTATTATCTTGGTAAAATTGCGAAAACAAAAGATGTACATCAAGTTGCAAGAGATTTAGTTCATATTGAAAAATCAAAGCCGAATCCGCTTCATTATGCGATTCCGAGGTTGTTTCCTTTAGATACGGAAGTCCGCATTGTCACGACAAATTTTGATCGGCATTTTACAACTGCGATGAAAGAAATGAATAGAGAATTAAACGTATATTACGCACCTGCGTTACCTACAGGTAGAGCGTTTAAAGGACTCGCTTACATACATGGCAATATAGAACAAGAAAAAGAAGCTTTAATTTTAACAGATGGTGATTTTGGAAGGGCTTACTTGACCGAAGGCTGGGCAAGAAGGTTTTTAGTTGATTTATTCTCGAATTATACTGTTTTATTCGTTGGATATAGCCATAATGACCCAGTAATGAAATATTTGGCTACTGGTTTACCGCCAAGTACAAGGCGTTATGCATTTGTTGCACAAGGGGAAAATACGTATCATTGGGAGCATTTAGGAATACGGCCGATTGTATACCCGAATAAAGGTAATAATCATCAATCTCTTGTTAAAGCAGTGAAGCGATGGGCGGAATTAATGGGAGATAATTATATTACAAAACGAATGCGGATTCGTGACATAGTAACAGTTCCACCGTCAGTAGAGCAGGAACAATTATCATACATAAAACAATCCATAAAAAAAATTGAAACAGTCCGCTATTTTGTTGAATTTGCTCATGATTATGAATGGGTGGAATGGCTTGAAGCAGAAGGGAAATTACAAAATTTATTTTTAGTTACATCAAACGATAATGAGGTAGATGAATTACTTGCAGAATGGTTGGTGGAACAATTTCTTTTTAGTCATCAAAAAGAATTATTTCAATTAATTTTTAAAAATCATTCTAAAATATCTCCGTTATTATGGAGAACAATTTGTAGCTACTTAAACGAAACGAAAATTAAAATGGACCCGTTGTTGTTTGCAAGATGGACGCTTCTTTTATTAGAAACAGCTGAAAAAGATAGTAAATCTATTGAAAAAATTTCTTGCTTACTGCAAAAATGTTCTTTTCCTGAGCATAAAGAAATTGCTTTATTATTACTAACGTTTATTTTGGACGGAAAACTGAAATTGAAGCGGGAAAGAAAATGGGGAAATGATACGCAAGAATCAATAGAACTTGAGGAATCGAGTCGTTTACCAGTGTCTACATTTTCTTATGTGGAGCAAATTTGGAATGAGAAGATGAAACCTCATATTTCCTATTACGCCGTACCAATTATGATGATGGGAATAGAGAAGATGCGAATGTTATCACTACGACAAACGGCACTGAAAAAAAAGGATAAGGAAAATGTTGAAAAAGAGTTTCAGCAAAATGATCTTGCATTTTTAATTCAAATTGTAAAAGAGTGTTTAGCTTATTTGTGTGAAAATAATGAAAAAAAAGCAAATTATTATATTACAGAAATGATAGAAGCAAACAGCATGCTTCAGAACCGAATTGCAATTGATGCGATGAATAAAAATATATTCGTTAGCGCCGATGCCAAAATGAAATGGTTGTTACAGGAAGGACTTCTTTTAGATGTCACGTATAAACACGAAGTTTTTCAACTTATAAAAAATCATTTCGCACACTCTTTAGAAGAAACAAAGGAAGAGGTTATTCAAATTGTATTGAAGGACCTTGCAGAGGAGAGAGCATTTGATGTTTGTTTAGTTTTAGATTTGTTATTCACTTGTGATTCGAATAGTCCATCTACAGCAAAAGGTTATGAGTTAATGAAGCAAAAACATCCTCACTTTCATTCTGATCGATATAGTGTACAAAAGAAAGAGACGGCAGATCAAAGTATTACTTGTAATGTAACTGCTGATGGATTATTGCAGTTGAAAGACGATGAAATTATGAAGCAAGTTCGTCAATTTTCTCAAGATGGTGTTTTTGAACAACGCCATTTTTTAGAGATGTTATCGAAAGCATGTAAGTTGAATACAGAATGGAGTATTTCATTTGCCTATCAATTAGTTGGTATGCACGAAATAAGTAATGAAGTATGGTTTGTTTGTATTAGAGAGTGGCGAAATAATCGAGGATTGACAAATGAACAAATCCAAAAAGTAATTCCGCTATTACAGAAATTTGTTAGAAATACTGCTTTTCATTGGTTAATTAGTAGCTTTCTATATGAGATTAGTAATCGATTAGAAGAGTTAGAGGAAAATAGTATACGCAATGTGAAACGTTTTGCTTTTTCGGTATTCCCTCAAGTAATGAAAAGTGATACAGATTTTAAACTTGGAAAACAAGATTTTTACAATGAATCAATCCAGCATCCTGTTGGGAAAATGACAGCTGTATTATTAAAACTGTTATCATATGATCATTTATACGATCGTAACGTGTATGAATATTTATTTTTATTTGAAGAACAAGTAAGAGTTAGTACAGAACGGACAAATTTTATGTTAGCTCGTTTAGTAGCGGATATAACATTTCTTTATCATATTGAGAAACAATGGTGCCGAAAATATTTGCTACCGTGCTTAGATTTAAAGAAAGAAAATGAGATTACGAAATATGCATGGGCAGGCTTATGTTACACGCAAATCAATTTACCTTTATTTACAGAGATGAAGCGATTTATTAAGTATGCGGTAGAACATTTGGAAGTATTGCATCCGCATACGAGGGAAGCTTTCTTGAAATGGCTTAGTTTTGTATTTATTAAATGTGTACTGTATTGGGAGCAAAAAACGGATTGGCTATACCCATTGCTTATACAAGAAAATGAAGAAAATAAAATTAAATTTATGCAGTTTTTATGCTATTACGTCAAAACGTTAAGTGCAAAAGAACAACAAAAATTTTGGGCATCTTGGCTCAGTGTATTTTTGCGAGAGCGACCGAAAATGGGTGAAATCACAGCTAGAGAATATGTAATGCTTTTGCGTATTATTTTATTTATGGATGAAATAGTAGAAAGAGGATTATCTATAATAAAAACATTTTCAGGTTTGGTTGGAAAAGGGAATCAAACGGAGTTAAAACAGTTGTTTAATGAAATACTTGAAAAGACAGAGAGTATAAAAATGTATAAAGAATTGTATGGAAATGTATTTTTCACTTTACTACAAACGCTTCAAGAAGCCGATTTACTTGAAACTGAAATCATTCAAATAAAAGAAATATTAATCCAGTATGGAGTAGAAAAATATGTATTAAATGCAATAGATAATGAGATAATTCGCATCGGAATTGTTATGGATAATTTACAAGAAGAAATATAGGGCGGAAGTGGAATTTTAAAAAATATATAAAAAGTTGTTGACAGTGTTTTGAAAAGCGTTCTATAATACGAATCATACTTATTCAATTTCAAAAACATTTGAATAAACAAAGTGCAATGAAGAGATCACAGTAGTGGTTAATCTTACTGTAACAGAGAGCTGGTGGTTGGTGTGAACCAGTACAGGGATAATCATGAATTACAGTCTTGGAGCATCTTTTTCGTAGTAAAGATAGTATTGTCTTTATGAAGAAAAAGCGGTCAATTGATCGTTAACAGTGAAGAGAGGTAGACGGAAAGTTAGTCTACAACTAGGGTGGTACCGCGATAAATATCGTCCCTACTGATTTATTCAGTAGGGACTTTTTGTATTTTAGTGGTCCAACTTGAAAATTAAATATATATGCGTTGAAAGGAAAAGCAGTAGTTGTTGTTTCCCTGTAACAGAGAGCTGGTGGTTGGTGCGAACCAGTACAAAAACAAGAGCGAATTACAGTCCTAGAGCATCTTTTTCGTAGTAAAGATAGTATTGTCTTTATGAAGGGAAAGACGGTCAGATGATCGTTAACAATGAAGAGAGGTAGACGAAATAAGTCTACAACTAGGGTGGTACCGCGATAAATATCGTCCCTACTGATTGGATCAGTAGGGATTTTTTGTACAAAAAAGTGGGTTTTGATTGAGTTGATAATGTCCTTATAGTAAGTATTCGTTTAAAATAAGAAGAGGTATCGATTCCACTTAAATTTTGTATAATTTATCAGTTCAGAAAATAGAGAATTTTTCATTCTCTTACTATACTTTTTAAACATTAGAGGAGGATTTCCAAATGGCAAATCATGAATTAGATCAATTACGTAAACAGGTAGATGAAATTAACTTACAACTATTACACCTTTTAAACAAACGTGGTGAAATCGTTCAAAAAATTGGAGAGCAAAAGCAAGTACAAGGTACGAAACGTTTTGATCCAGTACGTGAGCGTGAAGTACTTGATATGATCGCAGAGCATAACGAAGGACCATTCGAAACGTCAACAGTTCAACACATTTTCAAAACAATCTTCAAAGCTAGCTTAGAATTACAAGAAGATGATAACCGTAAAGCATTACTAGTATCACGTAAAAAGAAACAAGAAAATACAATCGTTAATGTAAAAGGTGAATTGATTGGAAACGGAACACAAACGTTCATCATGGGACCTTGTGCGGTAGAAAGCTTAGAGCAAGTTCGCCAAGTAGGGCAAGCGATGAAAGACCAAGGCCTAAAATTAATGCGCGGTGGTGCTTTCAAACCAAGAACATCTCCATACGATTTCCAAGGTTTAGGAGTAGAAGGATTACAAATTTTACGCCAAGTAGCAGATGAGTTCGACTTAGCGATCATTAGTGAAATCTTAAATCCGAACGATGTTGAAATGGCATTAGACTACGTTGATGTAATTCAAGTTGGTGCACGTAACATGCAAAACTTCGATTTATTACGAGCTGTAGGTAAAGTTAACAAGCCAGTATTATTAAAACGTGGATTAGCAGCAACAATTGATGAGTTCATTAACGCAGCTGAGTACATCATTGCACAAGGTAACGACCAAATTATTCTATGTGAGCGTGGTATCCGCACATACGAAAGAGCGACACGTAACACATTAGACATTTCAGCAGTACCGATTTTAAAGAAAGAAACACATTTACCAGTAATCGTTGACGTAACGCATTCAACTGGACGCAGAGATTTATTATTACCAACAGCGAAAGCAGCGCTTGCAATTGGCGCAGATGCAGTAATGGCTGAAGTACACCCAGACCCAGCGGTTGCATTATCAGATTCTGCACAACAAATGGATATTCCAGAATTCCATAGATTCATGGATGAGTTAAAAGGTTTCAAAAATAAATTATCTTAATTCCATATCATATATGCGCTGAAGAGGAAACAGTAGTGCTTATCTCACTGTTAAAGAGAGCTGATGGTCGGTGTGAATCAGTACAAAGATAAGCATGAATTACAGCCTTGGAGCATCTTTTCCGCCAACTTTTGGAGGGAAAGACGGTCAAACGATCGTTAAAGAAGAAGAGAGGTAGACGATAGTTGTCTACAACTAGGGTGGTACCGCGATAAACATCGTCCCTACTGAGCGCTCAGTAGGGACTTTTTTGTACAAAAAAATAGTAAAGGGGCAAGAGAAATGAGATACATTACAGCTGGAGAATCACACGGACCGCAGTTAACAGTTATTTTAGAAGGTGTACCAGCAGGCTTAACATTAACAGCGGAACATATTAATAAAGAATTATTAAGAAGACAAAAAGGACACGGACGCGGAAGACGTATGCAAATAGAAACTGATACAGTTGAAATTGTAAGTGGTGTTCGTCATGGGATGACACTTGGCTCACCAATAACGTTAATCGTTAAAAATGATGATTTCAAACATTGGACGAAAGTAATGGGTGCAGAGCCAATTTCGGAAAAAGAAAGTAAAGATATGAAACGTACAATTACAAAACCACGTCCAGGACATGCGGATTTAAACGGCGCAATTAAATATGGACATCGTGATATAAGAAACGTACTAGAGCGCTCATCTGCAAGAGAAACGACAGTTCGTGTAGCTGCTGGTGCAGTTGCAAAACAAATTTTGAAAGAATTAGGCGTAGAAATTGCAGGGCATGTTCTTGAAATTGGTGGGGTACAAGCGAAACGAATTTCAAACTTACCAATAGAAGAAATTCAAACGATTACTGAAAATTCACCAGTTCGATGTTTAGATAAAGAAGTAGAACAAGAGATGATGGATGCGATAGATAACGCTAAAAGTAGTGGGGATTCAATCGGCGGTATTGTTGAAGTCATTGCAGAAGGTATGCCAATAGGTGTTGGTAGTTACGTTCATTACGATCGTAAATTAGATGCAAAACTTGCTGGTGCAATTATGAGTATTAATGCATTTAAAGGTGCTGAAATTGGCGTTGGTTTTGAAGCAGCAAGACAGCCAGGAAGTAAAGTACACGATGAAATATTATGGGATGAAGAAAATGGATACACGAGAAAAACGAATAATGCCGGCGGTTTAGAAGGCGGTATGACAACAGGAATGCCAATTGTCGTAAGAGGAGTTATGAAGCCAATACCTACATTATACAAACCGTTAGCAAGTGTTGACATTGATACGAAAGAAGCATTCCAAGCGAGTATTGAAAGATCTGATAGTTGTGCAGTACCAGCAGCAGGTGTAGTAGCTGAATCTGTTGTAGCATGGGAACTTGCACATGCACTAGTCGAACAATTCGGAAAAGATCGTATGGATTTAATTCAGCAAAACATTACGCAACATAATAAATATGCAAAAGAATTTTAATAAAAAGGTGGTTTTAACATGCAAGTGAAAGATCAACTCTCATCATTACAACCATATACACCAGGTAAATCACCTGAACAAATGAAAGAAGTGTACGGAGATCATTCATTTGTGAAATTAGCATCAAATGAAAATCCATTCGGCTGCTCACCACGTGTTTTAGATGAGTTGCAAAAATCGTGGTTGGAACATGCTTTATATCCTGACGGAGGTGCTATAGCGCTTCGTCAAACAATTGCAAATAAGTTACATGTTCAAATGGAACAAATACTTTGCGGTAGTGGTTTAGATGAAGTCATTCAAATAATAAGCCGTGCAGTACTTAAAGCAGGAGATAACATTGTAACGGCTGGTGCAACATTCCCGCAGTACCGTCATCATGCAATTATTGAAGGTTGTGAAGTGAAAGAAATCCCTTTAAATAACGGTGTATACGATTTAGACGAAATTTCGTCAGCAATAAATAATAATACGAAAATTGTATGGATTTGTAATCCGAACAACCCGACAGGCACATATGTGAATGATCGAAAATTGACTCAATTTATTGAAGGTATTAGTGAAAATACGTTAATTGTCATTGATGAAGCGTACTATGAATACGTAACAGCAAAAGATTTCCCGGAGATATTACCGCTTTTAGAAAAACATAAAAACATTCTTGTACTTAGAACATTTTCTAAAGCGTACGGATTAGCTTCTTTCCGCGTTGGATATGCAATTGGACAGGAAGAGCTAATCGAGAAATTAAATGTCGTACGTTTGCCATTTAACGTATCTTCATTAGCGCAAAAAGTAGCGACGATTGCTTTTGGTGATGATGAGTTTATTGAAGAAATAGTTCGTGTAAATACAGAGGGATTACAACAATACGAGAGCTTTTGTAAGGAAAAAGAAATTCCATTTTATCCATCGCAAACAAATTTCATCTTCTTGCCAGTTGAGAATGCTGGAGAGATTTATGAAGCTTGTGCACACGCAGGGTTTATTATACGTCCGTTCCCGAATGGTGTCCGTATTACAGTCGGAACAAAGGAGCAAAATGAAGGAGTGATTTCAGTGTTAAAACAACACTTTGAAAATAAAAAAAGAAAGTCTCGAGATGAGGCAAATGCGTAAAAAGGTAGTATTAATTGGAACAGGTTTAATCGGAGGCTCTCTTGCATTAGCAATTAAAAAAGAGCACGATGTAACGATAACAGGTTATGATATATTTCAAGAACAAGTAGAGCGTGCAAAAGAATTACACGTAGTAGATGAAGTGGCAGTAGATTTACAGCGTGCATGCGAAGAGGCGAATTTAATTGTTTTTGCTTCTCCAGTTGAAGAAACGAAGAAGTTATTACACAAATTAGCGTCATTTCGTTTAAGAGAAGATGTTATTGTAACCGATGTTGGTAGTACAAAAGGAACAATTATGAATGAAGCGGAAGCTTTATTTTCAAAGGAAGTATCTTTCATTGGTGGACATCCGATGGCAGGTTCTCATAAAACGGGAGTTGAAAGTGCAAAAGCGCATTTATTTGAAAATGCATTTTACATTTTAACGCCGATGAATCATGTGCCAAATGAACATGTGGAAGAACTAAAGCGTTGGTTACAAGGAACAGGATCTCATTTTCTCGTTCTAAATACAGAGGAACATGATTATGTAACAGGGATCGTTAGTCATTTTCCACATCTTATCGCAGCTGGATTAGTAAAGCAAGTGGAGAAACATGCAGGAGATAATCCGCTCATTCATCAACTAGCTGCCGGAGGGTTTAAAGACATTACACGTATCGCATCTAGTAGTCCAAAAATGTGGAGTGATATTGTTAGACAAAATCGCGAGCATTTAATGGTATTATTAAAAGAGTGGATCTCTGAAATGGAAGATTTATATGATACAGTTTCTACCGGAGATGCAGGCGAGATTCAAAACTATTTTGCAGACGCGAAAGAATATCGTGACTCTTTACCAGTACGAAAGAGAGGGGCAATTCCTGCCTATCACGACTTGTACGTCGATGTTTTAGATAAAGTAGGGGCATTGGCTCATATTACGAGTATTTTGGCACGCGAAGAAATTAGTATTACGAACTTGCAAATATTAGAAGCGCGTGAAGGGTTGCTTGGGGTATTACGTATTAGCTTCCAAAGAGAAGAAGATCGTATGAAAGCAAAGCTAGCGCTTAAAGAAGAAAAATACCAAACTTATGAAACAATTTAAATGAGAAGGTGAAAACATGAAGGAAAGAACAATAGAACCTGTTAATAACGGATTAAAAGGTATTATTACAATTCCAGGAGATAAATCCATTTCACACCGCGCTGTCATGTTCGGCGCGATTGCAGAAGGAAAAACAACAATTAAAGGTTTCTTGCCCGGTGCAGACTGTTTAAGTACAATTTCTTGTTTTAAAGAAATGGGAGTAGAAATCGTGCAAAATGGTGATGAAGTCACTGTAGTTGGTAAAGGATTAGAAGGCTTACAAGAACCGAAAGCTGTATTAGATGTTGGTAATTCTGGTACAACAATACGTTTAATGTCAGGAATTTTGGCAAATACACCATTTTTCTCTTGCGTACAAGGTGATGCATCTATCGCAAAAAGACCGATGAAACGTGTTACAAATCCATTAAAACAAATGGGTGCAAACATTGATGGCCGCGAAGAAGGGACGTTTACACCGTTAACAATACGTGGTGGAGATTTAAAAGTAATTGAATATACTTCACCTGTAGCAAGTGCGCAAGTAAAGTCAGCTATTTTACTTGCAGGTCTTCGTGCAGAAGGTGTAACAGCTGTTACAGAACCACATATTTCACGCGATCATACGGAAAGAATGCTTGAAGCCTTTGGCGTTAAAGTAATTCGTGAGGGAAAAACAGTGAAACTTGCAGGTGGACAGAAGTTAACAGCGACAGACGTTCAAGTACCAGGTGACGTATCATCAGCAGCATTTTTCTTAGTAGCAGGCGCAATCATTCCAAATAGTAAACTAGTATTACAAAATGTAGGGATGAACCCAACTCGTACAGGTATTATTGATGTTTTAGAGAAAATGGGTGCTACGTTCACTGTAGAGCCAATTAACGAAGGATCATCAGAACCAGCAGCAAACATTACGATCGAAACATCTTCATTAAAAGGAATTGAAATTGGCGGAGATATTATCCCAAGATTAATCGATGAAATTCCTGTTATCGCCTTAGCGGCAACGCAAGCAGAAGGAATTACAGTAATTAAAGATGCGCACGAATTAAAAGTTAAAGAAACGAACCGTATCGATACAGTCGTTGCGGAGTTAACGAAACTAGGAGCTCGCATAGAAGCAACTGATGACGGCATGATTATTTACGGAAAATCAGCACTAAAAGGCAATACAGTAAATAGTTACGGTGATCACCGCATCGGAATGATGCTTGCAATTGCTGGCTGTCTAGCAGAAGGAAAAACAACAATTGAAGACGCAGAAGCAGTAGGCGTATCATATCCTACATTCTTCGAAGAACTTCAAAAGTTAGCAAAATAAAGCAATAAAAAGCAGATACGGGATGTATCTGCTTTTTATATTGGATTCGTGTCGTTAAGTCCATATAATTTCATTCACCGCACTGGAATATTGAGAATTATGGTACAATTCAAACGAGGAATGGAGGAGAAATATATGAACGTTATACAATTAAAAGAAGATAGATTTAGAGAAGCATTACGCTTATCGGAATACGCTTTTCAATATAAAGTTGATGAGGAACGATTGCAGCAACAACTTACAAAGATGAAAGAAAGTCATGAAATATACGGTATTATGGAAGGTGAAGATGTAGCAGCAAAACTGCATCTTATTCCGTTTCATATATACATAGGCAAAGAGAAATTTAAAATGGGAGGCGTTGCAGGGGTAGCGACGTATCCAGAGTATAGAAGAAGCGGGTATGTAAAAGAATTGCTTCAACACTCACTTCAAACGATGAAAAATGACGGATATACAGTATCAATGCTACATCCATTTGCTGTTTCATTTTACCGTAAATACGGCTGGGAACTTTGTGCGAATCTCTTTGTATGTCATATGACAAAGAGTGATTTAGTTATGAAAAAACAAGTAAATGGTACTGTGAAACGTTTCAATAAAGAAAATCACCCAGAAGAGGTCGAAAAGATTTATGAAACATTTGCAGAACGTTTTTCCGGTATGCTAGTTCGCGATGAAAAATGGTGGTTACAAGCTGTTTATGATGATTTAACATTAGCGATTTATTACGATAAAAATAAAACGGCAGCTGGCTACATGTTATATAAAATTGAAAAAAACAAAATGACAGTAGAGGAATTTGTTCCACTGCATAATGAAGCGCGAAATGGTCTGTGGAACTTTATTTGTCAGCATGATTCTATGATTAAAGAACTTGAAATGACAGTAAGTGAAAACGAACCGTTATTATATACACTAAAAGAGCCACGCGTGAAAGCAGAAATAAAGCCATATTTTATGGGCAGAATTGTAGATGTGGAGCAGTTCTTAAAACAATATGAGTTGAATTGGAAGAATGCACAGCAAGAAGTGATTTTACATATTACAGATTCATTTGCACCGTGGAATAACGTTACAGTAAAGCTTGCAAATCATGAAATAACAATTGTAGAAGAAGAAATAAAGGATAAAGGAATTAGTCTAGATATAAATGCATTATCTACAATAATGTTTGGATACAAACGTCCGTTAGAACTTAATGAACTAGAATTAATTAGCGGAAGTGAAGAGGAAATACGAGCGTTTGAGAATATAGTTCCAGTACGTAAAGCATTTATTTATGATTTCTTTTAAAAAATAGGGCTGTCCAAAATCAAATTTTGGGACAGCTTTCTCTTTGGTTGTCGGTTTTTGTCGGTAAGTCGATATATTTTGAAAATCGCTGATATAATTGGAGATGCGCCGATATATCCTGAGAATCGCTGATATATTCTAATAATCGTGGATATAATTTTTTCACTAAAACGCAACCATACTTTGTCACGCACTTGACTTTTAATCCATGTAATTTATAATTAAAAACGGAATGAATTTTCATTCCTGAAAATAGAGGTGGAAAAAATGGCTAAAAACAAACAAGAGGATATTTTTGATGCTGCGATGCAACTTTTCGCAGAGCGTGGTTACGATGGTACGACAATTCCAATGATCGCTGAAAAAGCAAAGGTCGGTGCGGGTACTATTTATCGCTACTTTGAAAATAAAGAGGCGCTTGTTAACTCATTATTTTCAAAAAGTATGTTAGAGCTTTCTGAAATGATAAAAACGGATTTTCCTGTTGAAGCAAATATTCGTGAACAGTTTAGTCATACGTACAACCGTTTATTTGAATTTGCGAGAAACAATGTGGACGCTTTTTTGTTTACAAATTCTCACTGCGATAGTTATTTTCTTGACGAACAGAGTAAGCAAATATTTGACGATTTTATAGGCTTCTTTATGAATATTATTGAAGATGGAATCGCAAAAGGTTTTCTTCGTCCATTGCCTCCAGTTGCTTTAATTATTATTGTATATCAACCGCTAGAAAAACTAACGAAGGTAATTGCAACAGGGCAATTAGAATACTCAAAAGAATTAGTAAAAGAATTGGAAGAAAGTTCTTGGAACGCTATTAGAATCATTTGATTCTATAGCTAATAAGTATAGGAATGAATATTCATTCCTAAATAGATTTAAAAAATGAGAGTAGGAGAGGATATTTGTGTAACTAAAGGAATGAACGTTCATTCCGAAAAAAAGTATTTTTAAAAGGATAGGAATGAATATTCATTCCCTTTTAATTTTCAAAACGGGAGATGATTAAAATGAGTAAGCTGAAAAATTGGAGAAGTTTATCTTTTCTATTATGGATAGTTATTACTATTACAATGATCGTAACGATGCCTAATATGGATAAATTAGTGAAAGAAAAAGGGCACATTACGATTCCTAATACAGAACAAAGTAGTATAGCTGACAAGATGATAAAAGAGATGGGTAAAGACGGGACTGAAAAGTATGAAATTATAGCTGTTTTTAATAGTGGAAGTAAAACAGCTTTAACAACTGAACAAAAAGAGGAAATAATAAAAACAATCAATGCTTTACAAAATGAAAAAGAGCAATTAGGAATTAAGGAAGTTGTTTCACATTTAGATAATAAAGATTTGGAAAAACAGTTGATATCTAAAGACAATACGACCATTTTAACGCAAATCTCTGTAAATAAAAAAAATGGTGAAATATCAAAAGTTGCAAATGGGCTTCATAAAAAAGTGCAAACGAAAGGGGTAAAAACGTACTTAACAGGAAGTGATTTAGTAGCGGGTGATTTTCTTACTTCCTCTCAAGAGGGAGTGAAGAAGACAGAAGTTATTTCTATCATTTTCATTCTAGTTGTATTAATCATTGTATTTCGTTCACCAATTGTTCCGATTGTTTCCCTTCTTACTGTTGGTGTATCATATTTAGTTTCAATGGGGATTATTGCCCATTTAGTAGATCAATTTAATTTTCCGTTTTCTAACTTTACACAAGTGTTTGTAGTCGTTGTCCTGTTTGGGGTTGGAACAGACTATAACATTTTATTATATACAAGATTTAAAGAAGAATTAAGTAAACAAGAAAATGCATTTTTGGCTACGAAAGAAACGTTTAAATCAGCAGGGAAAACCGTTTTATATAGCGGGATAGCAGTACTAATTGGTTTTGCATCTCTTGCTTTAGCGAGTTTTAAATTATATCAATCTACTTCAGCCGTAGCAATTGGTGTAGCAGTATTATTACTCGTATTAACTACGTTAAATCCATTTTTTATGGTGCTTTTAGGAAAAGGAATGTTTTATCCAGTTAAAACATTTAAAGGTCATGAGGATAGTCGTTTATGGGGATTTCTTGCGAAAAACTCAGTAGTAAGACCGTTCGCAGCTTTAATCATCGTATTTGTGATATCGATTCCTTTCGTAATGAAATACTCTAACACACTAAATTACAATGACTTATTTGAAGTAGACAATAAGTACGAATCAAAGATGGGGATTAACGTAATAGAAGATCATTTTCCGCCTGGTTTTTCTTCACCAAGTACGTTAGTGATTCAATCAAACAAAAAATTAGATGAAGGAACGTCTCTACAAACTTTAGATGAGTTAACTGATAAAATTTCGAAAGTGAAAGGTGTTTCAGAAGTATATGCACCGACACGTCCAACTGGGGATAAGATAAAAGAATTATATATAAATAAACAAGCGGGAGAACTAAATACAGGATTAGGAGATGCCAATGGTGGTATAAAAGAAATCAATGATGGTTTAACGGATGCTACAAATAAAATGGGTGGTAATGAGTCAGACGGCCTCGCAAATGTTCAAAAGTTAATTGATGGAACGAACGAGGCGAAAAATGGTGTATCGGCTTTAGGAACAGCGTTGAATCAATTATCGAATGGAATAAACGATGGGGCACAAGGAGCACAGCAAATTGAGAGTGGGTTAACTTCAGTAAATGAAAATATAAATGTCCTATCTAATGCAACGTCACAGCTTCATGCTGGCTATGCACAGTTAGAAAAAGGTTTAAGTGCTTACAATCAATACTTCGGAAGCATTTCTCAAGCGATTGATGGTGCGAAAAAAGGATACGAACAAATCGAAATGTTAATGACCAATTTCATTCAAACGAAACCAGAATTAGTAAATGATCCGAACATACTGCAAACGATAGGGATCGCTAAAGAGGCTCAAAAGCAATTAGGTGGGCTTTCAAATGAATTAAACCAATTAGCAACGCAGCACAAAGCGGCGATGGGTTCATTTAAAGAAGCAAATCAATCGTTATCGAAAGTGGATAACGGCTTAAAAGAAATGAGCGATGGAGTTACTAAGTTACAAAAAGGAGCAGCTGATCTTAAAAATGGATTAAATGAAGGTGCTTCAGGCTCAAAACAAATTGCGAACAAGTCATCTGAGTTGCAAACCGGATTAACAAAAATAAATGATGGGCAAGGCCAGTTATTAACCGGGCTGAAAGACTTACAAGAACAGATGGGGCAATTACAATCAGGATTATCTAAAAGTACAGAAGGGCTTGGAAAAGTAAGTAACGGCCTAAATGACGCACAGAAATATTTAGGCGAGCTAAATGAATCCAAAAGCTCTGAGAAGTTTTATATTCCAAAAGAAGTGTTAGAGGGGGAAGATTTCCAAAAAGCATTGAATACGTACATGTCACAAGATAGAAAGACTGCTAAAATGACAATCATTTTAGACGTAAATCCGTATTCAAAAGAAGCGATGCCAATCATTGAAGAAATTAATAAAACGATAGACGGTACGTTAAATGGTACAGAATTAAAATCGGCGAAAAAAGCAATCGGCGGCACAACAGCTAGAAACGTTGATTTAAAAGAAGTAACAGGCCAAGACTTCTTACGTACAGCTACAATTATGTTAATTGGAATTGCGATTGTATTACTCATTATTACACGGTCATTTTTAAATACGATCTTTATTATTGGATCTTTAATATTAGCTTATTTTGCATCACTTGGCATGAGTGAACAAATTAGTGCACACGTATTAAACGTAGAGTCATTAAGCTGGAATGTGCCATTCTTTAGTTTCATAATGATTGTCGCTTTAGGAGTGGATTATAGTATTTTTGTAATGATGAGATACAATGAGTTAGAAGGGGACCCAGCGACGAAAATTGTAAATGCATCTCGTCACATAGGGGGAGTCGTATTATCAGCGGCACTGATTCTAGTTGGTACATTTGCTGCATTAATCCCTTCAGGTGTATTGACGCTTATACAAGTAGCATCCGTTGTGGGCGTTGCACTATTGCTATTAGCTATCATTGTGATGCCAATATTGTTACCTGCTTTAATAGGGTTAACGAGTAAAATGAAGGATTATACAAAGAAATTAAGCAAAAGAAAATAAAAGAATCCCCTTTTAAAAGTATGCCATTTACCACGAAGGAAGGGAAAAAGTAAACAGTAAAAATACCAGCACAACGATTGGGGATTACTGACAAAGTGTTTGATTTAAAAGATATAATTTACTTTAGATAGTTCACTCAAATAAGGGTGGACTATATTTTTTTAAAAGGTAAATGGAAAATTTATGTTAAAATAATTATGGACATTGTGAAAAAATGTTCTTAAACTAATGGTCAGGTTGCTTTAAGAATGATTTTTCAAAGGAAATGGTAAATATCATATTTTGAAGGGGTGATTGCAGTGGAGTAAGTGATTTTTTAATCTTGGTTAAATACTTTGAAGGAAGGGATTTATAACTATGAATACAAAACTAATAATAGTAGAAGGATTACCTGGATTTGAAAAATCGACCACTGCAAAGCTAATAAATGAAATTCTAAGCCAAAATAAAAGTGAAGTTGAACTATTTTTAGAGGGGAATTTGAACCACCCAGCCGACTATGATGGTGTATCTTGTTTTAATAAATTTGAATTCGATAGATTATTATATAACAGTGGAGATTTTAAAGAAGTGCTTCTTAAAAGAGTTCTAAAAAAAGGAAGCAATTATTTATTACCATACAGAAAGATAAAAAATGAGTTTGGTGACCAATTTTCGGACGAATTATTTCACGATATTTTCAAAAACGATATATATGAATTACCATTCGATAAAAATGTTGAATTAATTGCTGACAAATGGAATGACTTTGCTGAAATTGCTCTAGAAGACAATAAAGTTTATATTTTTGAATGTTGTTTCATACAAAATCCATTAACTATTGGGATGATTAAATATGGTGAACAAAAAGAAAAAATAATAAATTATGTAATGAAAGTTGCAAAAATCATAGAGAATTTAAATCCAATGTTATTGTATGTAGAACAAGATAATCTTGAATTTTCATTTGGGAAGGCATTAAAAGAAAGAACTCCAGAATGGTCCACAGGAATTGTCGACTATTACACTAACCAAGGCTATGGGAAAGAACATAACCATTCAGGTGTAGAAGGAGCAATAAAAGTTCTTGAAGCTAGAAGGAATTTAGAGTTAGAAATATTCGATATGTTAAAAATGAAAAAAGAAAAAATCAATAATACAAAATATGATATTGACTCATATAGGTCAATGTTAAAAGATAAGTTAACAATACAAATGGTGAAATAGCTTTTTACTTTTTTCTCTTGTTTTGATTCAATAGGTGTTTTTGCATTGTTGTTACTACTACATGCAGTTAAGGAAGCAATTGATAAACATAATGCTACAATTATAAATATTTTCTTCAAAATAAATCATCCTTAAAGTGTGGATGTAACTTTAATCTAATTAAAAACAAATGTTTTATTCAATTTTGAAAAGAAAGGAATAGCAATCAACCGTTGCTATTCATCCCTTTTCTACTATATAATAGCTATAGTCTACAATAATTGAGTCGTAATATGCGATTTTTTAAGACAATCGGTGAGAAAACGCTGAAATAAGCGGTATTAGTAGGAGGACACAAATGATTACAGTAAGTAACGTTAGTTTGCGTTTCGCGGATCGCAAATTGTTTGAAGATGTTAACATAAAATTCACGCCAGGTAACTGCTACGGTTTAATCGGAGCAAACGGTGCGGGTAAATCAACATTTCTAAAGATTTTATCTGGAGAAATCGAACAATCAACAGGTGATATACATATTACGCCAGGTGAGCGTCTAGCAGTATTAAAACAGAATCACTTCGAATATGAAGAGTTCCCAGTATTAGAAACAGTAATTATGGGGCACACGCAACTTTACAAAGTAATGCAAGAGAAAAATGCCATTTACATGAAAGAAGACTTTAGTGATGAAGATGGTATGCGTGCTGCTGAACTTGAAGGTGAGTTCGCTGAGCTTAACGGTTGGGAAGCAGAATCAGAAGCTGCAATCCTTCTTAAAGGTTTAGGTATTGGTGAAGATGTTCATGATAAGAAATTGTCAGAATTAACTGGGGCAGAGAAAGTAAAAGTATTACTTGCTCAAGCATTATTTGGTAAACCTGACATTCTATTACTAGATGAGCCTACCAACCACTTGGACTTAAAAGCGATTCAATGGTTAGAAAACTTCTTAATGAACTTTGAAAATACAGTAATCGTTGTATCCCATGACCGTCACTTCTTAAATAAAGTTTGTACGCACATGGCTGATCTTGATTTCGGTAAAATTCAACTTTATGTTGGTAACTATGACTTCTGGTATGAGTCAAGCCAATTAGCTTTAAAATTAACACAAGATGCTAATAAGAAAAAAGAAGAGAAAGTAAAAGAGTTACAAAACTTCATTGCACGCTTTAGCTCAAACGCATCTAAAGCGAAACAAGCAACTTCTCGTAAAAAATTATTAGATAAAATTACATTAGATGATATTCGACCATCATCACGTCGTTACCCATTTGTTGGCTTTACACCTGAGCGTGAAATAGGAAATGACTTATTAACTGTTGAAGGTCTTTCTAAAACAATTGATGGTGAAAAAGTGTTAGATAATGTGTACTTCACTTTAAATAAAGGTGATAAAGTTGCATTTATCGGTCGTAACGATATTGCGATGACAACATTATTTAAAATCCTTATGGGTGAAATGGAGCCAGATAGCGGTTCATTCAAATGGGGCGTTACAACATCTCAATCTTACTTCCCAAGAGATAACTCTAAATACTTTGAGAACAGTGACTCCAACTTAGTTGATTGGTTACGCCAATTCTCTCCACAAGATGAGTCAGAAAGCTTCTTACGTGGTTTCTTAGGCCGTATGTTATTCTCAGGTGAAGAAGTTAAGAAGAAAGTTTCTGTATTATCTGGAGGCGAAAAAGTTCGTTGTATGCTATCTAAAATGATGTTAAGTGGTGCGAACGTAATCACACTTGACGATCCAACGAACCACTTAGACCTTGAGTCTATCACTGCATTAAACAACGGTTTAATCGCATTTAAAGGTACAATGTTATTTACATCTCATGACCATCAGTTCGTACAAACAATTGCAAACCGCATTATCGAAGTAACGCCAAACGGTGTAATCGATAAAGAGGCTACTTACGATGAGTTCTTAGAAAATGAAGAACTTCAAAAACAAGTAGAAGCAATGTACAAAGGTCAATAATAAATGATGAAAAACCTCGCTCTTTTTATGAGAGCGAGGTTTTTTTATAATCTTTGATTTTATGAATAATTATTCAAAAATAACTTTAGAGAAGGAAAGACATTTTGATGTTACATATAGAGGAATGGCTGAAGTATGAATAAACTTGAAATACATGAAGAGATTTAATATACACCGAAAAAAACAAATGATATCTATTGTGAATTTCATTATATTACATTAATGTTCCAGAACTGGAGACATATTTATTTGCGAAGCAGTGAATAAAGGTTTATAGTATGTGGTGTCATAATTAGTGGATGAGACATGGGAGAAAACAGAAAATGTTACAAATTTATTTTATTAAATGGAAACCAAGGTCAAAATGTCTAGAAAGAAATGGTTGAATAAATACTAGCTTCAAATTATAATTACTAATATTCTTCATTTAGTTAAACAAATAAAATCTATTTGAAGATAAAAAATTGAATAGAGAGACAGACTTATAAAAAAATAAGCCTTGGATGATCAAAAGAGGTGGAGAGATGAAACAATTACTATTAAAGAGTAAGCGAGTGTTAAGCAATCACTTTGGATTTTTCGTGTTTGCCATTATTTTATTCTGGTTAAAAACATACGCAGCATATGTGACAGAATTTAATTTAGGGATATCCAACACAATCCAAAAGTTTTTACTGTTTTTCAACCCGTTAAGCTCAGCAGTTTTATTTTTAGGGCTCGCATTATTCGCAAAGGGGAAACGTGCTTACATTTGGTTAATTGTTATTAATTTGTTAATGTCTATACTGTTATACGCAAACGTAGTATATTATCGCTTTTTCAGTGACTTTATTACGTTCCCGACATTAACACAAACGAATAACTTTGGAGATTTAGGTGGTAGTATTTTTGCATTGCTACACGCATATGATCCACTATATTTCTTAGATACAATCATTTTAATCGTTTTAGTTGCAACAAAATTTGCAAATCCAAAACCAATTCGTGTTGCGAAACATAAAGTATCACTAGTATTTGTAGCAGGTATTTTATTATTCAGCATTAATTTAGGTCTTGCAGAATCCGATCGTCCTGAATTATTAACAAGAACATTTGACCGCAATTACATTGTGAAATATTTAGGGGCATACAACTATACGATTTATGATGGCATTCAAAGTGCGAAAGCATCAACAGAACGAGCGTTAGCTGATGGAGATAATATGACAGAGGTTAGAAATTATCTTGCATCAACATATGCAAGTCCTAATCCTGAGTACTTCGGTAAAGGAAAAGGAATGAACGTAATTTATATTCATTTAGAGTCATTCCAAAACTTTTTAATTGATTATAAATTAAACGGGCAAGAAGTTACACCGTTCTTAAATTCATTTACGAAAGATGCGAATACGCTATACTTTGATAACTTCTTCCATCAAACAGGACAAGGTAAAACATCTGATGCTGAGTTCATGCTAGAAAACTCAATGTATGGGTTACCGCAAGGATCTGTTTTTACAAATAAAGCTCATAACACGTATCAATCAGCACCAGCTATTTTAGGACAACAAGGATACACATCAGCTGTATTCCACGGTAACTATAAAACATTTTGGAACCGTGATGATATTTATAAATCATTTGGTTTCAATAAATTCTTTGATGCGTCATACTATGATATGAATGAAAAAGATGTAGTAAACTATGGATTAAAAGATAAACCGTTCTTTAATGAATCTATACCATTATTACAAACATTGAAACAACCGTTCTATACGAAGTTCATTACGTTATCGAACCATTTCCCTTATCCGATTGATAAAGCGGAAGCAACAATTGAACCAGCGACTACAGGTGATTCATCAGTAGATACGTATTTCCAAACGGCACGTTATTTAGATGAGTCTGTAAAAGGTTTCTTGGATTACTTGAAACAATCTGGTTTATACGATAACTCAATTATCGTTATGTACGGTGACCATTACGGTATTTCAGATAATCATGGCGCAGCAATGTCTCAAGTAATGGGTAAAGAAATGAACTCATTTGAAAATGCACAACTGCAACGTGTACCATTAATCATTCGTGTTCCAGGAATGAAGGGCGGCGTACAACATCAATACGGCGGAGAAATTGATGTTCTTCCAACGTTATTACACTTACTAGGTACAGATACGAAAAATTATGTCCAGTTTGGATCTGATTTATTATCACCAGAGCATAAACAAGTCGTCCCATTCCGTAACGGTAACTACGTAAGTCCAACAGTGACTGCGCTAAACGGCAAATACTATGATACAGCAACTGGTAACGCTGTTGAATTAACAGATGAAATAAAACAAAATGAACAAATGGTTCAAAAATCGCTAAAATACTCTGACCAAGTCGTAAACGGAGACTTATTACGATTCTACACACCGGAAGGTTTTACACCAGTAGATCGTTCGAAGTACAACTATAACCATCGTGATAAAAATAAAACGAAGGTAAAGAAGACTGAAGACGGGGAAACGAAATAAATATTAAAGAGCGCTACTCATTTGAGTAGCGCTTTTGTTTGTACATATAACGTTGTCATTATATAGAATTATCTTTCGTTTTTTGTTTCATCTTTCCAAAAAATACTACACAAGCAATGATAATAATGATAAATGCCCATTTTATGAAAGGATTACTTTCGAAAAATCCAGCGAACCATTTCTCATCTACAATCATTTTCGCAGCAGTATAAGCTAAAACAGCTGCTCCAATCGTAATGATGACAGGGAATCTATCCACCCATTTTAAAATTAAGGTACTGCCCCATACTACTACCGGAATAGATACTAATAGTCCAATGATTACTAAAGAAAAATTGCCATGCGCAGCTCCCGCAACAGCGAGAACATTATCAATACCCATTAACGCATCAGCAATAATAATGGTTTTAATAGCAGACCAAAATCCTTCTTCTGCCTTAATATCATGATCTTTACCTTCAGCAATTAATTTGTAAGCGATCCATATAAGAAGTACACCACCAATTAGAAGTAACCCGGGTATTTTTAATAACCAAACGACAACTAAAGTAGCGAGGGCTCTAATCGCGATCGCCCCGATAGTTCCCCATATAATAACTTTCTTTTGTTGATCTTTCGGTAATCGCCTTGCTGCTAACCCAATTACAATGGCATTATCGCCGGCTAACACTAAATCAATTACAATGATGGCAAGTAAGGCAGACAAATATTCGGTTGAAAGAAAATCCATATACACATCACTCCTTAAGAGTAATATGTGCTAAAGTGTTGATAATATAAAAAATAGGATTGAATTTGTATATTCAATCCATAATTTCTTACTGTATTTTGATATATATGTTTTAATTTCGTATAAGTCGCTTTTGCAATCTTTTTTGCTTTTCGTTTCTTTTTCTTAATTTTCGATTCATCTTTTTGATACGGTTTTCTTTTCTATTATCCCAGTTATCACTTCTGATTTCATTAATAGATTTATCTTCCTTAGCACGAAAACGTTTTACTTTTTTACAAAAGAAAGGGGGATTTTGCCGATAACACCTTGTTTTTCTAATGAAGCCTCTTTACCTTTATACCAATCAGGATGAGATAATAAATAGTCGAAGTCGAATATTAATCTGTACTCTTCATTCATAAAGGTAAACCAGTCTTCTACTGTTCGTTTATTTGTTTGATGAAAATACATAGAGCTAGCAGTCATGGCACAAAACCAGTAACTAAGATCACTCCATAGTACCCATTCATTCGGCACATCAAGCGCTAAAAATTTGAATTGAATATACGAGAAGTAATACTCAAAAACGATAAAAAAAGACTCAATAACCTACTAGAGGAAATCAAGTCTTTTTCATTACATACGATTATCATGCCAGAAGTTTAATGGGAAGTGTTCGTTCTCATTATAGGCTTCTAATTCATATCCTTTTTCTTTCAGTCCTTTTATAATTCCAGGTACTGCTTTAACGGATTGAGGATGAATGTCGTGCATAAGAATAACTTCTGTCGGTTTGTTAGCAACGTTTAGAACGTTTTCGACAATTTTAGCTGATGCAGCGTCAACAGGCATTTTGTTATATTTCCAGTCTAAAGAATCAATTGTCCAATCCCAAACTTTCAAGCCATTTTCAACAACTTTGTTACGAAGAGTTTCGTTTAATCCTGGCATTGAGCCGTAAGATGGACGAGTTAATACTGGCGATTTACCTAGAACTCCAGCGATTAAGCCTTGGTCTTCCTTCATTTCATCTACGTAATGACCTTCTGTGTAAAGTTTCTTGTAGTTATGAGTCATACTGTGCATCCCAACATAGTGGCCTTCAGCATCTTCACGTTTTACAAGATCAGGGAATGCTTTTACGTTTGAACCAATTAGGAAAAATGTTGCTTTTGCATTTTCTCTCTTTAACATATCTAAAAGCTCAGCTGTGTATTTTCCAGGACCATCATCAAATGTTAAATAAGCGACTTTTCTAACTTGCCCATTATATTGTTTTGGAGCTTCTTTCGGTGCAAGAGATGATTGAATTTCACTTACAAGTTGAACAGATTTTGCTTCATCCTCTGCACTTGCTAGAGCAATATGTGTTGATCCTAAAGCCGCTTCGTATGTAAATAATACCCCCGCGCAAATCAACATAGCCCTTTTTACTAAAGTTGTCATTCGAATTCCATTGTGCATAATTTTCCTTCTCTCTATAAAAGTTCTACTCTACTATATTAGCAATTATAGGGAGGTAATTGCAAAAAAACTTTTTTACAAGTGCAAAAAAGTTTGTTCAAAAATATGCAAGATTTTGTATCAATTGCAGTCTTGTAAAAACAGGGTGATTTTAATGTTTATTATGAAAATTTTCAAGAATCAAATTTGGTTCTTCTAATAATGATGTAGGTGGTTTTTAGGGGAATCGGTATCAAAATGAACGGGGACTAATCATACTTTCGTATCACTTCATTTTCGTTCCAATTATTGATTCGAATATTTTTATTTTCTATTAAAATATTCGTATAGAAACAATTAAATTTTGGTCTGGGGAACATTTGATATTATCGGAAGAAATATTTATTACATCTCAATATTTATATAATTGCTTTTATATGAATTTAATACTAAAGTCCTACTATTTATAAACTAATAGGTCTTTCAACTTTGGCAGTTCTCACACTAATGAGGGATGTGAAAGGAAATATATGTAACCTATAATGATTACTATAAAGCTTTGGAAAATGAAAAGGAGGAGATTTGCATGAAGAATTGGGTTCAATTTAGAATGGCAAGACCAACAGATAAATTTGAAGAAGTTATAAGTTTTTATGAGACGGGGTTAGGGTTAAAGCGTATAGGAGAATTTCACAATCATGAAGGATATGATGGGGTTATGTTTGGATTACCGGATGCCGATTATCATTTGGAGTTTACAACGCATGTTAATGGAAGTCCATGTCCGGCACCGACAAAAGATAATTTACTAGTTTTTTATATGCCTAATAAAGATGAAATTGAAAAAATAGTGAATCGATTAAGTAATATGGGCTATCATGAGGTAGAACCAGAAAATCCGTATTGGATAGAGAAAGGGACCACAATAGAGGATCCAGATGGTTGGAGAATTGTGCTTATGAATGCATTTGAATAAAGAAGCTCTTTTTGTATGAAATGGCACGTTTTTATAATGAAACTGGTATGAAAATAGGAACGTCTGCGGTAGCGAATTTATTAGCTGCTAAACAAATTGAAAAAGAAAAAGGTGCGAATTTTAATGTAGTTACAGTTTTTCCGGACGCAGTGTTTATAGAAGAGTGGTCAGATGTAAAGAGCTTACAAAAAATAAAGAGAGAATCAAACAAATAAAAGTTCTTTCATATTCTATTTCTTACACTTTGGGAAATTGATGAAATGAAAACCTGTATATGTAAAATGTACAGGTTTTTCGTGGTTGTTTTAGTTATATATAGCAACTATAAAATTTCACATACCGTATTTTAAAAATACATATAGGAAAACCAAAAAGTAATGTAGAATATATCGTACATACATATATGAAGTCAACATAAAAGATAAAGAGGTGGGTATATGTTACTTGAAGAAGTAATGCAGCAACTAGAGGAATATGGAACAGAACAAAATCGTAAAACGTATAAAAACCACGGAGCGAAAGAGCCATTATTCGGAGTTAGTTTTGCTAATTTAAAATTGTTGAAAAAGAAGATAAAAAAAGATCATGATTTAGCAATTTCATTATGGGAAACAAAAAATATGGATGCAATGACTTTAGCAACAATGATTTTAGAACCAAAGAAAGTTACGACAGAACAGCTAAACAAATGGGTACAGGAAGTTGATTATTATTGTTTAATGGACGTTTTGATGACGGCTATTTGTACGTCGCCAATCGCCATAGAAAGAATGGAAGAATGGACAAAGTCTGATGATGAATGGATTGGAAGAGCAGGATGGTCTCTATTAGCAAATATAGCGATTAAAAATAAAACGTTACATGATGAATTCTTCACTCCGTATCTAGAAGAGATTAAAGCAAATATACATAATGAAAAAAATAGAAAAAAAGAAGCGATGAATAGTGCTTTAATCGCGATAGGAATTCGTAATGAAGACTTAGAGAGAAAAGCGATTGAAATTGCACGTGAAATTGGGAAAGTACAAGTTGACCACGGGGCAACGTCATGCAAAACACCAGACGCAGAACCGTATATACAAAAGGCGAGAGAAAGAGCTGAAAAAAAGAAAGTGAAATAAGAAAAGGGGAACGGTTATGAAACCAATGGAAGCAGCACAAAGCATAATTACATCACAATTTCCGAATTGTGATGTAGCTTTACTGGGAGGAAGCGTTGTAAGAGGAGAAGCGACAAAAACATCTGATCTGGACATTGTTATAGTTGATCAAAATTTACCGTCTTGTTATAGAGAATCTTTCTATAGTAATGGATGGCCTGTTGAAGTGTTTGTACATAATTTTGAAACGTGTAAAACCTTTTTTAAAATGGATTGTGACCGAGGGAGACCTTCGTTACCACAATTAGTTTCAGAGGGTATTGTATTAAAAGGAGAAAATGAAATTGTTGAGAAATTAAAAAGAGAAGCAAATGATTTACTAAATAAAGGGCCAGCTAAATGGACTGAAGCAATGATGAAGCAGAAACGGTATTTTATTACGGATACTTTGGACGATTTTATTGGTGCATCAAAAAGAGAAGAAGAATTGTTTATCGCGAATTTATTAGCTGATTTATTACATGAATATATATTAAGAGTAAATGGGAAATGGCTTGGAAGTTCAAAATGGTTTATAAGGGTACTTAGAAAATATGATGAACATTACGCAGATCAATTTGTAGAGGCGTTCGATCATTTTTATACAACGGGTGAGAAAAGAAACTTAATTACTTTTGTAGAAAAAACGCTAGAACAGTATGGAGGAAGAATGTTCGAAGGGTTTTCTATAGGAAAATAAAAAGGGGATAGCATAATGAATGTACCAATCGTTCAATTAAGAGAACTGACACTAGATGATGTAGAAGAGCGATATCAATGGTCATTAGATAAAGAAGTGACAAATCATTTAGTTGTACCGGATCAATATCCACCGTTCACTCGTGAAGATACGAAAAAGTGGATTGAAGCATGTATAAGTCGAAAAAATGGTTATGAACAAAGAGCTATCACTACAGAAAACGGCATACATATTGGGTGGGTAGATCTTAAAAACTTTGATAAAACAAATAAAAATGCAGAACTGGGAATCGTAATTGGTAATAAAGAGTATTGGGGTAAAGGATATGGATTAGCAGCCCTATATAGAATGTTACATGTGGGATTCTTTGAATTTGAATTAGAAAAAGTTTGGCTACGTGTAGATGAAGATAATTTTCAAGCTAGAAAGAGTTATGAAAAGGCTGGTTTTGTTTGTGAAGGATTAATGAGAAATGATCGATTACGTCAAGGAAAGTTCATTCATCGTTATCGTTATAGTATGTTAAGAGAAGAATACGAATCTTTAAATGGTAGTTTATAAAAATATTATGTTAACTAAAGGGGCTGGAGAAATATGATTCGATTACTTACGAAAGAAGATGCGAAAAAATATTGGGATTTACGGTTACAAGCATTGCAAGTAAACCCAGAGGCATTTGTAACAACTTATGAAGAGGCGATTCGCCAGGAAAATCCTATTAAGCGAGTGGAAAGTAATTTAACAGCTACTACTAGTTGTACATTCGGTGCTTTTAATGAGGATCATCAATTAGTTGGAGTTGTCACTTTACTAACAGAAGAGAAAGAGGCGTATAAACATAAAGGTCATATCGTTGCGATGTATGTAGATGCAAGTAATCGAAGAAGTGGCCTTGCACGTGAGTTAATACGTAAGGCAATTGAAAGAGCAAGAGAAATGAACTTAGAACAATTGAACTTAGGTGTTGTAACTACAAACGAACCAGCAAAAAAATTGTATGAATCAATGGGCTTTAAAACGTATGGGATTGAAAAGAGAGCTATAAAGATGAATGGTGTGTATAGTGATGATGAACATATGGTCTTGTTCTTTTAATAGAGGGAGTTTAGTATGAAAGATCTCCATTTAGAAAAAAATATGAACCCGCAAGTAGCGATTCTATATGCGACGGTTACTGATACATTTAAACGATTGCAAAAGTTAGTAGAAGGTACTGCTGAGAAAGAATTGTCTTATAAAGGATTAGAAAATAATGAAAATAGTATAGGGCAGCTACTTCAGCATTTAGCGGTTGTTGATTTATACTGGGTGTACCGTTTAAAAGGAGAGGAAGTTCCACCGACACTTGAAAATAAATATGGACCAATGTTGAATGAAGTGGGAGGATTACCTAGTTTAAGAAAGTATAAATTACAAGAATTAATGCAAGATTATGAAGCGGTGCAACATATGTTTTATGAGGAGTGTATGAAACTAACAGAAAATGATTTAACAAGGGAAGTTTTTTACGAAAAGGGAGAAAATGCGACTATAAGGTGGGGGATATGGCATATAGCTGATCATAATCGGTACCATCAGGCTCATATTAGTCAGTTAAGAAAACGATTTAGAGCTAGAATAGATGCGAGATAAAGGTTTCGAATTTTAATTATATTTAATTTGTTGTATAGTATAAGAAGAAACTAAACAAGGGGTTTTATAATGAAAGCTATTGCAGTAGGGATATTGGCATCATTTTTCTTTGCCTTTACCTTCGTTTTAAACCGGGCGATGGACTTAGAAGGTGGAAGCTGGATTTGGAGTGCATCATTACGGTATTACTTTATGGTTCCAATGCTTTTACTTATTGTCATGTATAGAGGGAACTTAAAGCAACTCTTTCAATATATGAAAAATAATCCGAAAGAATGGTTAGTGTGGAGTATCGTTGGATTTGGTCTCTTCTATGCACCACTTAGTTTTGCCGGAGCTTTTGGACCTGGTTGGCTTGTTGCATCAACTTGGCAAATTACGATTGTCGCAGGAATTTTGTTAACACCATTTTTTGCAGTAGATCCATTACATAAAAAACTTCCAATGAAGGAATTAGTTATGTCTGGGGTTATTTTAAGCGGTGTTGTACTCATGCAAGTAGAACATGCTTCTTCATTAGGAATTCGAGAAACCGTTTTATGTGTAGCTCCAGTACTTATTGCGGCGTGTGCGTATCCTCTTGGAAATCGAAAAATGATGCAAGTTTGTAAAGGTGAATTAGATGTATTCCAGCGAGTTCTCGGTATGACATTAGCAAGTTTACCATTTTGGTTTTTACTATCTGGTTATGAAGTATCAACAGGCGGATTACCATCAAGTAGCCAAGTTTTCCAATGTTTTATTGTAGCAGTTAGTTCTGGTTTAATCGCGACAGTACTATTCTTCTTTGCGACAGATCTTGTAAAAGATGATCCACAAAAACTAGCAACAGTGGAAGCAACACAGTCCGGTGAAGTTTTATTTGCGCTAGTAGGAGAGCTTATCTTACTATCTGCGCCAATTCCGTCATCTTTATCTTGGATCGGAATGAGTCTTGTTATTGTCGGAATGATACTACATAGTTATGTAGCGGTCGTTGTGAAAAAAGAAGAAAAAATAACGGCGTAATGAGACTAGCTCTTTATAGAAAGAGCTAGTCTTTTTTCATGGAAAGGGATGTAGAAATGAATTTGCAACGCGTGGAACAAATTGTGAAAGATCCAATTTTAAATGTGTTACAGTATGCAGTCGGGCCAAGTGAAACTAGCTTAAAGAAAGCAGTTTTATATTATGAGAGTAATAAAGGGACTTTGTACAGATATGAAGAAGAGGCTTGTATAGGTATTGAAATAATCGGAGCAAATAAAGCGAGAATATGTCACATAGCAGTCGCTCCACAATATCGTAATAAAGGAATTGCGTTGCAAATGATAAAAGAAGTAGTAAAAATGCTTCAATTAACTTATATAGAAGCAGAGACAGACAATGAGGCAGTAGAATTTTATGAAAAAATTGGTTTTCAGGTTAAAAGTTTAGGAGAAAGATATCCGGGGATTGAAAGATTTCATGTGTATTTTAAAAATAAAACATATTAAAATCATCTTAGAATATAATATCCGGAATAGGATTTGAAGAAATAGTTCGTTTTATATGTATCCTGCTATTTGTGGACAGTAAAACTCCCACCTCAAAATTTGGCTGGAGTAAGGAAGCTAGGTGGAAGCCCTGAAGCTCGTAAAAGCCCGATTGGTACGGAATAATAATTAGTGGGTGATGAACGAAACCGCCACTGCTTAAAGTTTCACTTTATTTGTTTTAATTTTAATAGCAACTAGTTATTAGTTTTTGACAAAAATGTAAGAAAGGTCGGAATGGTTAGTTGATGCTAAGAAAGGAAGTAAAATATGAGTAAATCAATAAATAATGTAACAATTGAGAAGAAGCGTGCAGTCTCATTAGATTTAGCAAGAGGTACTATGTTACTATTAATCGTACTTGCCCATGCACCGCTTTACTTGTATGCTGCAGATCCTGGAATTATGCATAGGGTGGAAAGCGGAAGTTTCTTTGATCAAATTGTAAACCTTTTTGGTATATTCATAATTGATAACCGTGCAAGAGCGATGTTTGCCGTATTATTAGGCTACGGTTTGGTTCTAGCACTCGAAGGGCAAATATCAAAAGGGAAAAATGAAAATCATGCTGTAAAAATAGTAAGAAGACGCTCTTCGTATTTAATACTGTTTGGGGTTGTGTTAGCAGTATTAATTGGAGGACAAGATATTCTTATGGCCTATGGTATAGCCGGGCTTCTTGTTAGCCCGCTATTAAAGTGTAAAATGAAAACATTAATTCGAACATTTACGATTATCACTATATTGTATATCATTTTTATTCCAATAATATGGGGATTTAATATGCAAGCAATAGGCGATTACGGTTTTTCACCAGATGTTTCAGCGAAAGACACGTATCTAAGTACTACATTGTTACGATTACTTTTCTTTCCTGTTATACCTGTTCTCATCCATTTTATGTTCCCAATTCTTCCTTCGGTAATTCTTGGTTTGTGGATTGCTAGATATCATCTATTAATAAAACCAGAGCAACATTTGAAAAAATTATATTTTATAACAATTATAGGATTAGCAATTTCCTTAATAGGTGCTTTGCCTCTATCTTTTATAGGGACTATATGGTATCCAAGTGTATTTACGGCTGGAATGATAAATGGAATCCATATTTTAACTGGAATTGTTGGAGGATTAGCATATGCAACGGGTTTCGGTATAATAGGGAGTAGATTAAAAAATCTAGGGCACTTTAGCCGTTCATTAATTGCTTTGGGAAAACGTTCATTAACATTTTTTGTTTTGAATGAGGCACTGCTTGTTATACTTTTATCACCTGTAGCATTTGATTTAGGAGGGCATGTAAGTAACGCTCTTGCTGCATTGATAGCTATAAGTATTTGGATATTGTCTGTCATATTAGCTACAATAATGGAAAAAAACAATATAAATGGACCATTAGAGATTTTATTGAGACGTTTAATATATAAAAATAAAAAAATTGAAAGACGACCCGGGTATTAGGTCGTCTTTCAATTTATTATAGTCTATAAATAAAATTATAATCTAATGATAGTTTGTTTTTATTCATGGAATAAAAAGCATAAAATATGCAAATGTGCATATAGGATTTAGTTTGAAAAAAATAACATATACATTATATAATAAAGTTATCTGGAAAAATATAGATAATAGAAATTAGGTGTATAACACATGAGAATGGATAAAAGTAAATTTATAAAAGTCGCTGCTTCAATAGGAGTATCATCATTTTTATTAACTGGGTGTGGTGATTATGAAGAAGAAACTGCACAGAAAGAAAGTACCGCTGTTAAAACAGATGGTGCAAAGCAAGGGAATGAACAAGAAGCTTTACATTGTGATGATAAAACTCCTACCAATGAAAATGTAGAAAATGATGAGTTATGCAAGGAAATTAATCCATCGTTTTCATCGTATAATGAAAACTCACATTTACCGATACTGCCATTCGTAGCGGGATATTTATTAGCAAGCAGAACTTCAAATATGAATTATTCAGCAAAACCCAATGTAATGAAAAAACCGTATGCAAATAATATTATTCCATATCGTGAAAAAGACCAAAGTAGAACTGGTGGCAGCGGTGGTGGAGGATACTACGGTGGAACTAACAGTAACAACAATAATTCTTCCAATAAAGTAGATTTAAACAAACAACAGCCCAATTCCTCAAATAAAGTGACGCCAGATACAAATACGCCGAAATCATCTACTACTCAAACGCCGAAAGTGAATTCTGGTTCAAGTGGAATTGGAAACGCAAAAGCGCCAGCCGGATCATAACACGAAAGGATAATAGGATCATGTATACAGAACAAGAGCAGAAAGAGTATATGAAAGTATGGTTTTCACTTGCGGAAGAGGCTGGTCGGAATGGTTTTACATGGCCGAGTCTATTAGAAAATGAAGAATGGAATCAATATATGGCAACAGGTATGTATCGTATGCCAGTAAAAACTTATACTGCTATTTCAAAAGCGACAGAGGAAGTTATGTACGTGTTATATAGAACGTATCAATATATTGTCAATACAACAGAAGATTTTCAAAAACTAGGATTTCCAGCTGAAACGTGGGAAATTGCGAGAATGAAACATATTGGTTTGTTTTCATATTTTACAAGGTTTGACTTTATCGTAAATGGTGAAGATATAAAGTTAATAGAAGTAAATTGTGACACACCAACAGGTTATTTAGAGCCGTCTGTCGCAAATGAAGTGTTATGCCGTTATCACGACGTGAATCACCTAAATCATATAGAAGAGCATATTGTGCAGGCGTGGGAACAAATTAAACATGACTATAATATAGGTCCTGAAGAGACGATATATTTTACTAGTTATGATTGGCACGATGAAGATCATCAAACAGTTCAATTTTTAAGAAGCTATTGCTTAGATCAATCAACAGACTATATAGGAATACAAGATATCGTCGTTACAGATGATGGTATATATACGCCAAGTGGCGAACGAATCCATTATTTATATAGACTATATCCAATTGAATATTTAGTTTCAGATACCGATAAAAATGGGAAAAGAATTGGACTTCAGCTTTTAGATCATATAGCGCAAGGAAGAGTGAAAATTATTAATCCACCTGCTGCTTTTCTTATGCAAAATAAAAGTGTACTTGCATTAATTTGGCAACTGTTCGAAGATGGAGTTTTCTTTGAGAAAGAAGAGCGAGAAATCATTCAGAACTACTTCTTACCAACATATTTTACAAATAAACCGTTTATAGAAAGAAATGAATCATATGTTTCTAAGCCTTTATACGGCATATGGCAACTTAGTATTCTGTCTAAAAATAATATGATATACACCTTAAATTGATACTATGTAGAAATACATGGCTTTTTTATTTTATGCAGAATTAACTGTATGGTAGGGGATAATCTGTTAGTTGATATAAATATTTTGCACCTTTTATGTAACCCATTAAATGATATGGATATACTAAAGTACCTGTATACGTAATTTCTATTGAGATTCACTCAGGAACTCCAGGATATGAAAGTTGTTTGAATTATATAATTATTATTCGTAATTATAAAGAGAATGTTTCGGAGGATTTACAAGAGTAATAGCACCATTTCTTAAGCATTCTAAGAGTTAAGTTTATAAATATGCTATGGAAAATGAATTGTAGATAGTGAAGGCTTTGAAAGAAATCAAGAACACTATATCTCTGATATTTATAATTCCTTGCTTATACCCAAATAACGTAATATATAATTATATTAAAGTAAAGTGGAAATATTAGCACCTATTACAGATATATTGTCGGTTAATTTTGATCCTAAAGAAGTATATACACATAGAGAACAAGTAGAACTTGTACAAGAGTGTTTACGTAAATTCTCTGAATTTTTATGTAAATCGTTTGATCTTGGTGTTTTACTTATAGATGTGGATAATTTAACTGAATTGATTCAGTGTGTTAAATGAACCTCTAACTCACTTCCATTACAATTAGATGTAAATAAAGTAGGGATTTCATTCGTATATCTATGTTGAAGTATTGGACCTAATACTTCAACCCAAAGGCATGCACTTAATTGTTCTGCACATAAACTATCTAATACAAGAATAGGTGCTTCTTTTGCAAATAGAACTTTAATGGTTCTATCCTTTATAGAAGATTTAATCTCTCTAAAAAAATTAGGTAGATAAACAATTGTAGTTTCAATACCTTCAATAGCTAATGCTTTTACAGCAAATGCGACTAAATAAGATTTGCTCACTTCAAAATCACCATGTAAATATAAATTTTTGGCTTTCCCAGTAGTTTTCTACATTATATAAGGAACAATAAATATCTGCTATTAAAAATAGTTTATATAAAGAATTAATACAAATCTAATATTGATTTTACATAAAACAAAAACCCACCGCTTAAAATGATGACTTTTACCGAAAATAACCCTAGTTAATTAGTAATGGGAATTTATTGTAATTTATTTTTTTGAGGGAAGACTAAATTTGATACTTGAGAAAATTGACTTGTTTGAATAAACTAAGAAACACTTTCAGAATCAATTATTTGATATTTGGACATACTAACAGTAGCTATCCAAAAAGAATGTGCACAGTATGAAAAAGTAACAGCGTTTAATTGGAAAAATCACCAATTAAACGCTGTTTCGCTAACTGTTCGATTGAATTTAGGGTACAACTTGAGCTTTCGTGATGTATTAAAAATGATGAAAGAAAGATAGATAACCATTGTTCAAACAACCATTATGAATTGGGAACGTCAATATAGTTCGTAAAAATCAAAAGGATGTATAGTGCTCTTTCAAGAGGAGGGAATTAAAATGAGTATTAATAAAAAAAGTGAAGAAAAAAATTTAAAAAGTGTTGCAACTTGTATAACTAAAATAGGTAAAGGAAATCATGAAATTACGGCCATTGTTGATATATATAAGCTAAATAGTGATGACTATGATTTTGTGAAAATTAAGTTTATGTCAGGTCAATCGCCTTTTAAAATAGAAGATTCTTCCTCAGAGAGGATTTACTTAGACGATAGTGATTACTGTAAAAATAATTTTAAAATGTTTTCTGGTACTGGAGAAGCAGTTCAAGAATTAACGATTCACAAACTCTGTCTTGAAGTTCCAGCCACTGATCAAGATGGTAGAGTCATCTTACATTGTACCTTGACAAATAGAAATGGAGATTACCCAAAATATTTAGAATATACCATTGCGAACTTTAAAAATGACTACGCAAATTGTGAAAATATACAAGGTGATGAACCAAAGCCAAAGCTTTTTACGGAATATATAGGTGATAATGATCGAAGAATTGTTGTATCGACATGTTTGAAAGTTGATATAAATCAAAAGAGTTATAACTATGCTGAGATTAATTTTACATATGAACCAACTCGGTTAAATCTCGCATATCATCAATTAAATCGACCTTGTATAACAGATCCTATCTATTTATACAATCAAAACCTTAGTGAAAAAGATATTTATATGTATACTCATCGTCACGAAAATAGTTGTCATGAAAGAATACTTGATATAGATCAAATTATTATGACGATGCCAACAACAGAAAAATGCGGGACAATTTTTCTAAAAGGTACGTATTACCGGAATGAAGGTGGAAATCTACCGATAAGAAAAATACTAGCCACATGGAATTTAGAGAATGGACCGTGTGAATAACTATCTGAATATTATTTTGAGAGGAGGAATCCCCCATCGAGAAAGTTATTTTTATACAATCGGATGAAAAGAATACTTTATACATTGCAAGGATGACTGTTTTAGGTTGGCTTGCCTATATATATCCTGGTGATGAACCAACAAGTCCATCAGCTTTATCGTTAAAGGAAACATGGAAACAAAATCATGGGATTTATATTTTTGCTCCTTTCTCACCTATATCAATTGGGGAAATTGTAAACAAAGTAAATGAATTTTTAGATGATGTTAGAGATCCTAATGCTACCAAAAGTACCTTTATTTGGCTGGATGATCCTAATGCTGAGCGCTTTTCTAGAGAGAATGCATGGTTTCTATCCATAAAAGAAACGTCAACTCAAATCTACATTGCTGATAATGATTTTTATGTTCCATTTGGAGAATATATTAGTTTTTCAATTCCAAGAGGGTGCTTAGTTATGTATGATGATAATGTACAGCATTTTATAATTCGGGAAAATAATAGCCAAGGTCTACCAATTATTTTTTCAGGTTCGGCGTCTCAAACCGATACTAAAATACTAAATCATGAAGTATACCTGCCTTTTATTGGTCAAAGTTGTGGAACATTTCGATTCCGGATGACAGCTCATGATAATGACTTTTACGATAATTTTAATATAGGAATGAGATATTATTTTCCAAATAATAATGAAACTACGATGATTAACTTTCCTTTATTTCAAACATCAGAATCTGAAACGCGGACTTTTACTTTTCAAGTAGGACTGGATCCAGTAGATCAATGGAATGCGCATTCGTTAACAAAAAATAGATATAGAACATATCTAGCCTTTGAACACAATAATCCTGAAATTCCTAGTTATTACCGCACTCACTTTGGTCACGAAATTTATCTTATACCTACAATTTATTATGAAGATAGTGAAACAAACCTTCCATATCAAGATCCACAAGAGAAATGTGCAAAATATTTGTTTACTCCACAACGAAATAACTTTGTAAGTAAAGACTGTCCAATGTATATGGTACCACATGGATTATTCCGTATTAAAGTGCCTAAGGTGAAATCAAACGGTTTAGTACCAATACAAATTCTTTGTGGTTTAGTAGGAACAGAAACTATAAGTTGTGTACCAAGCTCTGAGAATTTTGAGGGAGATGCACTTTATTTTGAAATAGGGAAAGCTGCTTATGCACCTGTTTTTCCTCTTACAGATGAAAATCGGCACATTATTAATCCAGAATTATTAATAGATGACTATTTAACTGCCTGGGTATCTGTTTGTAGGTTAAATTCTGATAAGGCACTTACATTACCTATTCGTTATCTATCTCAACCAGAAGAGGAATCACATTTCTTACAGGTCGATAACCCTAAAATCTTAGATTATTTCCAGTCTCCTGTTGCTGACATAACAAAGTTAATTACATTTATTCCGCTAGTCCCGCATAGTGGAGTGAATTTCAATCACTATTTACAAAATGTAGGTATTGAGCTTGAAATTATTTCTGCGGTACGTAAGCAGTTAATGGACAAACTTTTTTATTTACAAGTAAAATCGAGTAATTTAAAGAACGGTGATAAAAAGCTTACAGAACAAGTTAAGGTAACTACCCCGCAAGGATTGCTCCTTACTTTAAATAATAATAGTTGGGATGAGCTTCTTATTGCTCAGAATAAAGAAGTGACAGAAAATTCTAATTTAAAATCCTTAAAATTTGAATCTGTAACGCGGGAACTTAGAAATGCTTTGCAAACGAATCAACAATTTTTGGTAATCACTGATAATAAAAACATAGGACAATTTAAAAATAAGATTCCAATTGCAGGATGGCCTTTTCATATCAATATTGGATCGGATATAAACAATGCATCTGGAGAGTTTCGGAATATTTTGATTTTTAAATTTTGTAAAGGTAGTCTATTTGATTATGTTAAAAATCCTAAATTGTGGACAAATCCTGAGACATTTAATGATCCGAATCAATTATCTGATTTATCATATAGTTTGCAGGATTATTGTCAACAAGCTATTAATGATGCAGAGAATGGTAACGAAAATCTTAAGGCTTTTTCTGATGTGATACAAAATGCTTATTGGAATGGAATTATAGCGCTAAAAGTAGATATGTCCCTAGCTGAATTTCCAGATGAGTTAGCTTGTTTACTTGGTGGTATAAAGGATAAAGAAAAACTATATGCACATCATATTGGAATTAACATGAATCGTGTTCAATCGGACAGTTCCGGTCTTAAGATGGATGAAGTTAGCTCCTTATTTGGTTTTATAAATTACAAAGATGAAAACAGTGAGGAGGGTTGTGGAGCAAGTAAAGATTATGAGTTTAAAGTAAGAAAATTAGAGGTCTTGTTTAAAAATTCAAAGCTTGTTTCATTTAGTGCCAATTTAAAATTATGGATGTGTTCTTTATTTGGTAGTGAAGTTATTGGTAAAAATGAATTAACTTTTGAAGGAACTTATGAGGACCATAATGGTGTTCCATCTTATGTCTTTAATACTATAGACATAGTGAATCTTAATTTAAGTAACAGTATACTTCAAAGCGTATTGCTTCATAAGGCAAGCTTCCGAACAATGAAGATAATCCGTAATGAACGAGGTGAAATTCTACATATTTATACACGATTCTCATTTTGGGGACGCTTAAATTTTGTTAAGCAAACCCCTGATTTATTCTCCTACGGAAGTGAGAATAGTGTAGCAGAATTAGAACAAGGTGCAGGATTGGCTTTTTCTAATTTAGGTATTAATATGGATTTTCCTATAAATACTCAAGTCACGTTAAAATTACTGAACGATAAAACTTTCATATTTGATGTGAGTGGATTATCAATTGATGTTGCAAATAGTATTCAACGTACAAAAAGTTTGGTTACTGGAATGCCTTTACAATTAAGTCGCTTTATCTTTGATAAGGGGACAGCCGAACTAGAGAAAGAAGGGTATCATCCAATCAAATCCATTATTGAATCGGGGCATTTTATAGATAGGAATGATCCACAGGAGAAGTGGTATGGATTTGATTTTAGTTTAGATTTCGGCAGCAAGGGTGCATTAAACTCCAATAATAGTTTAACCGTTAGCTTAGCTCTCTGCTGGAATAATAACTCAAATAAATATATTGGAGTGAAAATACCCGGGATTAGTCAACAAAGTACTTTATTTAAGCTGCAAGAAATTTTAGATACAAGTTTTAAAGATATTGATTTAATTTTTAATAAAGAAGGGGATTACGTATTAGCGTTAAGAAATTTTTCGCAAATTTTTTTAGGAAATGGAATTTTTCCAGAAGGATGCGATACTATTTATTTATTTAAAAATCCATCAGCTGCAACGGGCAGTCTTGGTTGGTATGCCGCAGCGGTGGAAGGTACGAATTGCGATGAGAGAGGAGTGAATTCAAATGAAAAAAAAATCTAAGAAGTTTGACTTTAAGTATATCGGGCTAGGACAGCATATTTCGTTAAACCAACCCACTGATTTAGAGGAAGCTTTTGAACTTATCAAGACTAACTTTGTTAAACCCAATCCTGACGAGTCAAAGCCTTTGCCTGATAATTTAAAATTCGATCAAAATGCACAATGGTTGATTGGTTTGCAATTACAAATTCTATCTTTTATTAATATCAGTGCTATATTTAGCGATCCCCATCTATATGGCTTACTTATTACCTTGGAAGGTGATCAAGCTGGTGAATTTAACGAATTTAAGTTTGCAATCGAATACGAAAAAGTCTCTGATTCATTAGGTGCATATAAAGGGAAAATTGCTTTACCTAAAAATTTGCGCAGACTTGAATTTGGGACAATCACTGTAATTTTACCTGAGTTTTATATTGAACTTTATAGTAATGGTGACTATAAAGTAGATGTAGGATTTCCAACTAACTTAGATTTTTCTCGTTCTTTAATTGTAGAAGCACTCCCGTATAAAGGAGCCGGGGGCTTCTATATAGCGCGTTTAAGTCAGGGGGCTTCTAAACTCGTACCATATACAACCAAGGGTTGTTTTAGTCCAATTACTGAATTTGGTATAGGTATGGAGTTGGGAGTTGGAAAGTCTGTTGATAAAGGGGTATTGAAAGCGGGTCTAAGTTTGACTTTTTTAGGTATTTTAGAAGGATGTCTCGCTTTTTATAAACCGGACCATGAAGATGAAGAGAAAGGTGAGCGTTATCAATGGCTTCAGGGGACTTTTGGTATTTCTGGTATGCTGTATGGTGAAGTTGATTTTTCAATTGTTGCTGCACGAGTGGAAGCGTTGGTTCGTGCAACAGCTCAAGTGACTTTTGAATCTTATAGAGCCACTCCAGTAGTCGTTAAGGTTCAAGTATCTGCCAGAGCAGATATAAAAGTTGACTTTGGTTTCCGTAAGTATACTATAACGAAAACCTTTGATAAAGAAATAGATACTGATTTTCAAATTGGAACTAATTCAAAAGGACCTTGGGAAGAGAATCCGATACCTATAATGGCGCCAGTAGTGAAGTTGATGAAATGGCAGCCACTAATACTGGAGGAAGATGAAAAGAGAAATCTTAATCTTTACTTTTTACCTCATCTCACTATTGCTGATGAAGAAGGGAAAGATAGTCCTATTCCAAAAAGGCAAGCCAATTATTCTGCAATGACTTATATTGATAGTTCCTCAGAAGAGGAGAACTCATTTAAAAAATTGGTAGAGGCTATATTAATTTGGACCATCAATGCTTATGTTAATTCGGATAAACAGAATACAACAACACTTGAGTTTGCTTTAAACTCTGATGTATCTGATGAGGACCTTTCCAATATATATAATTATTTGACAGGAAATAAACTACCTCAGACATCAATTGTGTATCGGAATCCTGATAATAAGGAAGATATAGTTTCGTTTTTATCAAATTACTTTCAAATTAATATATATCATCCTGATAATACTAGTACGAGTGAAAATTCTATGGGAGAATTTCCTGTTAGCTTTTTTCCTGTTTTTCCGGATTTAGAATTAATTGTTGAACATAGTAAAGTGGAGAACCCTGATCGTACGGAGATAGTGCATAAGGCTAATTTCACATCCTATAATGAATGTGGTAAAGAATATTTGAATGACATCAAGGAGTATATTCAGCATTTGTTAGTATCTTACCAAACAGTGGTTGAACAAAAGCATGATCAAGGCCCTTATCGAAAAGGAATTTTTATTGAAGAGCCTATATCTATAGCCACCTGGTTTTTTCAAGATTGTATAAGTATGATTGCTAAAGCTGTAATTTCAGAAGCTAGAGAGCATATAGATGGTTGCACAAAAGTATACAAACTGGTCGATAAGACTCTATCATCTGACACAGTAGGATATATAGCTGCCATGATATCACGTTATATGATGCATGGTATGAGGATTCCAGGACTAGAGGATAGAACATATTCAACTAATACCAAGACTTATTCTATCTACAAACTTCTTGGTCAACAATTTACGATTCCAACTGTAAAACCTGGTGACAAATTATTTTTAACCTTGGAGAATAAGGGAGAATTAGAAGTTGAATTTAAACAATGTCCAGCTACCACTACTACTTCTAGGGACCAGAGTATCAAGATTGAAATCCCGGAATGGGAAATGGAGCGTATTCGTCGAATTAGCAATGTAACTTTTAAAGAATTAGGTAAAGTTAATTCTTTAAAGACGTGCGAAGAAGTATGTCCAACGTATTCTTTGAAAAATCCTATAAATTTGAATGAAGATAAAAAGTTATGTTTTTTTACAGAGTCCCTAACCAAAGTATTAGATAAAAATGTCTTTTTGAAATTACAGAAATCAAAACTAGGAGAAAAACCTACAGATATTAACGATTATATTTTAGCTACCTGTATTGATGTAGATATTTACGATATAACTAAGTTAACAAACTTTAAGGCTTATGACGTTATTGGAGCAGATGAAAAAGGTAAGGAATTATTAGGAAAGATTTTCAAGTATATAAAACCACTTACTCATCTTTCAGATGCCATTGATTCAATTCATCTCTTATACGTCGAAAAAGATCAGCAGGGATTAAAGTACGATGAAAATGCTAAATTGGATCTTACAAAAACAAATCTTTCCACAGAAACGAACCCTGGTATAGTGATTAATTCTTCTAAGAACAAACAATTTATTGAATACTTGTATCAGAGTAGCCTTGTTCGATCAGGTGGTTTTTATTTAAATTATTGCAATGATAATAATGAGGGCATACCTCCAGAAAATTTTGACGAGGGGCTAAAGGGCAAAATCTCCATACTAGTTAAGTATTGTAATGAGACACCCATTTCCTCATTTATGAACTGTATTGTACTAGACGGGTGCTTAGTTAATGATAATGAATCCTTATTTTTTGAAGAACAAAATAATAAAATTAAAACACCAGTCCTTTCACAAGGACATATTGGAATTGAAGTACAGCGTAACGAAGTAATACATGAAAATTTGGACATAAAATATATAATAGAACAATTTAATCTAATAGGGTTTAAAATTTGTAACAATGATTGGTTTACAGAACAACCTTCATCTCCATTACCAATTGGAGCTACTAATGAATCATTACCAACGAAGGATTTGTATTATAAGACAGTATTTCCAATAGCTAAATTTGCTAAAAATCAAAGCATTGTACTATCAGATAAAGATTGGGATCCATATGCAGGAATTGGTGGATATGCAAAAATAAAATTACATTTGCAAGATTTGTTTGGAAATCAATTGAATCAACCTTATTATGTCATTGACTCTCCTATTCGTTATCGTGATTTTCTAATTCCTATCCATCAATGGCCAAGTATAAAGCTGGATTATGAATTTATTAATGAAGAAGCGACCAAAATACACATAGACCTTATTTTTGATGTTGAAAATTACACATGTGGGCTAGACCCTTCACAATGTGAAAAAGCAAAAAAATATGCGGCAATTGATAAAGAGACGTATCGTAAAATTTACTATCAGTTAATTCAATCTGATGTTGAGGTCTATTATATCTCCAGTATTACGAAGTCTTTAATAAACCCCGATGGATCAAAAATGATGGTAGACAAAAATACATTAGTAGCATATGTGAAGAAGATTTATTACTTTTTGGAAAAAGCCGAAAATGGTCAGACATATGATGTTCCTCCATATCAAATTGAGCAAGAGATAATTATGACTAATGAGGAACCAATTTTTGAACTTACGCTGTCTTTCACAATTGAACGAACGAATTTAGATCATATTGACAGTGATTTTAAAGATGTTGATGCAGTCAAGCAAGCAATTACAAGGGTATGGCCTAAAGTTGTGTATGATCAAACACATCATCCTTTATATCATTTTACTGAGGATTTTGAAGGTATATTTAGTAGTAAAATTGCTTTAGGAACCTCAGTTGAGAATGAGATTAACCAAGGAGAAAATAAAAAAGTTTGGGTAGTTCATTTTGATCCAGCGAAGAATTTAAATTATGAAATAAAAGATGAAGCTTATTTTTATGCACCTATCCCTATAAGTAGAAATAGAAAGACATTAAAAGATGTAGTTATAACATCTTTTAAAGATCCTGTTTCTGAGATTACAAAAGATTTTCCAGATGTAGATTTAGATCAATGGGCTAAAGAGTGTTTAAATTATATTGACCAGTTATTAGCACCTCAATATGCTGTAGCTGCACATCAAGTTAAAAATGAAGAAGTTCAAGTTCTGGATGAGATATTAAATGCAAAGAGAATAATTGCAGAGGCAATAACCAAGAGTGTAATGCATATAGGGAATTTGAAATCCGATTACGTAGAATATAATCTCGATGAGGCAAAAGAAAAGTTTAAACAACAAATACTAATTAAGCTATCAAATGCCTATGATATTGATACGATTGTTCAACATCCAGTTTGTGTGCGTTCCCCATATGAGAATGTAGAAGGTGTTTTAGAGGCGCCAAAAACGTATGGAACCATGAGTGGGAATTTATTAAACTCTTACCGCTTAAATGGAGAACAACTGATTAAAGATCAAAATAATCAAGAGTACTCCTTCTCTACTGCTAAAATTTCTTTAAAAAATGGAATGGTATGGTTGACCTATCTATTTAATACAAAGCAAGATGGGAAATATCAAAGATATGAGTTCCAAGATATGACTTATCAAGTTAACCATATCGAGCATGAAATTCGTGATATTTCGGGTATGGAGGGATATAAAGCTTCTTCTTGGCTCTCCTTTATTATTCCTTGGAATAATAAAATTGAACGGGGATTGAATAATTTAGAAATTCCAATTCCCCTTCGGTCATATCCTATTCCACCATCTATAGAAGCACATCAATGGGTTTATAATCCTATACAAACCAATCCGCTTAGTCAAACACGTAATTGGGATTATAAATACACATTCAAACAAACCATGGAAGCACAAGATCAAATTAAAGCCAAAATCGAACTCAATGTAAAAAAAGAGGATACCGGATTTATTAATCAATCAGAGATAGACCAACTTGGTGAAGCTATGGCACAATTCAGGTTTATTTGGCCAGAAATTAAGGCTTATTTAGATACTAATCTTAGTAGAGAAGATGTTTGTCCTGAAACGGATGAACTGAAACCAGATACAGAAATAGAAAGAGCGTTTATAAAATTAAAAGACGATCTTAATCGCTTAGCACTTGCATGGTCTAATTGGGCTTTAAGTATTTATCAAGTGGAAGTGATGCAAGTAAATAATAAAATTGAACTCAATTACGATATTATAGAATCTGCTGAGAACAATGAGGACAACCCTAACTTATGTATTACAGTAAAATCTAAAGAAGATATTTCATTACCGTGGATTACAATCGATGGATATGACACTGAAGAAGTTGCTTCCGGCATATTTAGGTTCTATCAATGTTTAGATGAAGAAAAATCAATCAAGTGTCGCAATAGGCGGTATTTGGCTTACGAAGATAGAAAAAACATTCCTACTCGGAACGTATTGTTACCAAAGTTAGATATTTTAAATATTCGTCACGCGTGGGGCGGAGTATATTTGACTCGTAATGAAAATCTGTTTGACAATTGTAGGACATGTATTTACGATTCCACAAACGAAAAATTTTTATATCAAACTGAATTTGCAAAAATGGCTAATCAAATTACACCGTTTCTTGTTAATGAACAATTTATTGATATCGCTGCTATCTTTGGAGAAGCACAAGTGAGGAGCTTAGAAGATCATTTAACTAGTATGGTAATGGAACTATTACGTGATCCTACAGTATTAGGACTCAGTTATAGTAAAGAACATGATATTAAAGGATGGGTAGGTTACCAGTTTAATCTATCTAAAGATCGCTTATATTTACCGGAGATAACAGTACCGTCATTCATTTCTCTCCCTTTTCAATATGAAGATGGTGATGATATTATAAAAAATCTATCTGAAAAAATGTTGAATATCTTTAAAACAAGGCCAGACGGACCTGAACCATCAATTGGTACATTTGTAATAGAATTAGCGATATATGATAAGAAAAAAAACGAATTGCCTATACTGAAATTAAAAAATATGTATTTGGATGTAGATATGATTCTCGAACTAAGAAATCTTTAATCATACGGTAAAATAGCTCAATCTTTATTTATGCAAAGGCTTGTTATTTTGAGATGAAAACATCTAATTTAACTAACTTTAGGTAAGAAGCTCCCATCTATAAGTGTTAGCATAGGTGAGGGGCTTTTTCATATTTGTTAACGATTAATTTTATTCATATCATTACGTGTGTTAGTAGATGTAAAGGTAACATAGTTAGTGCGTAATATGAATTAATCTAAATTAGGAAATATATTTAATGATGCGTTAATGTTTGCAGAATTTATAGTAAACGAACCTATGATTTTAGAACAATTATTAGAAAGTAAATATATACATAAGTGGAAAACTGTTCCTAATATGGTTGGGTTTACTGAGAGTATTGCAAAAATAGGAAAAGAAAAAGGGATACAGTATATAAATATTGAGAATTGGCCTGTTTTAATTTGGATATACAATTTAATTAAAAGAACACCAGAATTCATGGGATTTAATAAATTACCAAAGTTTAAAACTTTATCAGGTGAAACATCTAGACCAATGGCAATTTTGGGGAGAGTAAGGATAAAAATGTTTCTTTCTCCACGTTCATCTCCAACAATGTAAGCTTGTTGGAGATTGATTCGTTTAGTCAATTCTTCTTGTGAAAATCTTCTTTTTTTCGTAAAAAGCAGATGTTTGGGTTATTATGAGAGCTTAATTTTGTTGTCTGGAAAATTTATGGGGAATTTATTGTATAATGAAACTATGTAGAAATACATGGCTTTTTTTATTTATTAAAGATGGGATCATAATAGGAGGAGGTTGGTTAACTATCTGTAAAATAAGAATAGAATTAAAGAAGGCATATATTAAAAATAAAATAATTAAGAAGATAAGGTGATGAGTAATGAAATTCAGTCATATTACAATAAAGAACTTCAGGAATTTTGAAAAAGTAAATATAAATTTAGATAATAAAAATGTGATTTTCGGGATGAATGATATTGGAAAAACAAATTTTTTATATGCATTAAGATTTCTTTTAGATAAAGATATAAGGAAATTTGGTTTTAATAAATCTGATTATCATAAACATGACACGTCTAAAAAAATTGAAATTATTTTAACACTTGATTTATCTGATTATGAAAAAGATGAAGATACAAAAAAACTTATTTCAGTGGTTAAGGGTGCTAGAACATCGGCAAATGCAGATGTTTTTTATATCGCATTAGAATCTAAATATGATGATAAAGAATTATACGGGAACATAATTTTAAAATGGGGATCGGAACTTGATAATTTAATAGATATACCAGGGAGAGGGAACATAAACGCACTAGACAATATATTTAAGGTGATTTATATAAACCCCCTAGTGGATTTAGACAAATTGTTCGCGCAAAATAAAAAATATATTTTTGAAGAATCACAGGGGAATGAATCAGATGAAGGGATTTTAAATAATATTAAATCTTTAACAGATCAAGTGAATCAACAAATAGGAGAAATGACAATTATTAAAGGTTTCCAACAAGAGATAACAAGTGAATATAGGTCTTTAAAAAAAGAAGAGGTTTCTATTGAATTGAAGTCCGAAATGGCAATTAAAGGATTCTTTTCAGATATTATTCCATATATAAAAAAAGATGGTGATTCTAATTATTATCCAACCTCAGGGGATGGTAGAAGAAAAATGCTTTCTTACTCTATATATAACTATCTGGCTAAGAAAAAATATGAGGATAAAATTGTTATTTATTTAATTGAGGAACCAGAAATCAGTCTACATAGATCAATGCAAATTGCTTTATCAAAACAGTTATTTGAACAGTCTACATATAAATATTTTTTCTTATCCACTCACTCTCCTGAACTTCTTTATGAAATGGATAATACAAGATTAATAAGAGTCCATTCAACTGAAAAAGTTGTATGTTCTTCTCACATGTATAATGTGGAAGAAGCTTATGGAAGTGTCAAGAAAAAGCTAAATAAAGCATTATCATCGGCTCTATTTGCTGAAAGAGTACTTTTAATAGAAGGTCCTTCAGAAAAAATATTATTTGAAAAGGTTTTAGACGAAGTAGAACCAGAATATGAATTAAATGGAGGTTTCTTGCTTGAAGTAGGAGGGACGTATTTTAATCATTATGTGTGTACATTAAATGATTTAGGTATAACCCATATAATTAAAACGGATAATGATTTGAAATCAAAAAAAGGTAAAAAGGGTGTATACGAATTATTAGGATTAAATAGATGCTTAAACTTGTTAGGACGCGAAAATCTAGATGAGATTACTATTGAAATCCCTGATGATATAAAAGGTAAAAAGAAAAAAGAGAGACTTAATGAAAGAAAAAAAGAGATTTTTAAACAATATAAGAATGAAGTAGGAGAATTCTTAGGGGAACGAATATATTTATCGGAAATCGATCTGGAAAATGATCTATATTCTGCAATTGGTGAAAGCATGAAAAGAATTTTTGAAAACGAAGATCCCGTACACTATTTACAGAAAAGTAAACTATTTAACATGGTCGAGCTAGTAAATAATTTAAGTACTAAAGATTGTTTTGATGTCTTTGAGTACGAAAAATTTGCATGTCTAAAGGAGTTGGTGGGTAGTGATAGAGGATAAAATGTCTAGAGAACAAATAATAAAGGATGGAGGGAATATTCTTGTTACTGCTGGAGCAGGTTCGGGTAAAACGACAATACTAGTTAGTAAAATTGAAGCAGATTTAAAAGAGAATAAAACTCATTACTCAATTGCAGCTGTTACTTTTACAAACAAGGCAGCAAAAGAAATTGAGGAAAGATTAGGATATTCATCAAGAGGGAATTTTATTGGCACTAACGATGGTTTTGTAGAGTCTGAAATTATTAGGCCGTTTATTAAAGATGCATTTGGAAACGATTATCCAGACAATTTCACTGTTGAATATTTTGATAACCAATTTGCTTCATACGATGAGGGGCTGCAACTGCTGAAATATCAAAATATCTTAGGAACTTATAGTAATCCTAAAAAGAACTTTAAGTTTCAATTGGCTTTAGATATTTTAAAAAGATCACTTGTCGCTAGACAATATATATTTTCAAAATACTTCAAGATATTTATAGATGAATACCAAGATTCGGATAAGGATATGCATAATTTATTTATGTATTTAAAGGATCAGCTTAAAATTAAGTTATTCATTGTTGGTGACCCTAAACAATCTATTTATATCTGGAGGGGAGCAGAACCTGAAAACTTTAATGGTCTTATAGAAAATTCTACGGGTTTTAATAAATATCATTTAACTTCCAACTTTCGATGCTGTCAGGATATTCAAAATTACTCTAATTTCTTTAATGAAGAAACTAGAAGTTTAATTAAAGAACAAAATGAGGTTCAAAATGTAATCAGTATAGCAGATGATATGCCAATTTCAGATGTTTTATTAAAGTTAACAGAAGAAAAGCAGGTACTAAACATAGATGAGGAATTAGTGATTTTAGTCCGGAGACGTAATCAAGCCGTTGAAATAATGAAAGAACTAAATGAAGAAGGGTTTAATTTTATTTTTGTTCCCCAAACTCCATTAGATAGGGCAACTCCAAATGCAACTTTTCTAAAAGAGGTAATTAAATATGTTAAAAATGATAGATATTCAATATATGATTTAGCTGCTGAATTTGTAGGTAATCTAAACTCACGAGAAATTAGGGAGATACAAAAAATAATTAATGAATTACTTGTTCCAGATATTAATCAGGTACTAATTAACCAGGTATTAATTAATTTATTTGCTAAATTAGAAATTACTTTAGATACTAGAGAAATTAAAGCATTTACAGAAGTAATGATGACGAATGAATTTGATATAGCTTTTGATACAAATGAATATTTACATAAAATATTTACTGTACATTCTGCAAAAGGGTTAGAATTTAATCAAGTCATTATTACTGCAAGTGATTACAATGTACATCATAATAGAGATACTAATGAACATTATGTTGCTACAACTAGAGCGAAAGATAAATTAATTGTAATTATGGATAATAAGAGATACTCGGATTATATTGAGATGCTAATGAAAGAACTTAAAATCAAAAATATTATTAAGTCAATATAATGGGGCTTAAGCTTGATATACTAGCGATGAAATATACAATTTTATACTCGTAAACAGCTAGTGTCAATTCTATCTGTGGTATATTGTGCAGTTGGATAACGTTATATTTTATATAATAATATTTCGTAAGTAAAGTGTATCACGAGTATAAATATTATGTATTTATGCTCTTTTATTATCATTTGGTTTATTTGTTAGGTAGTTAGAAAAATATAGTTTGGTTAGGCGTTTAATACAAGTGACAAATTATATTAATTATGAGAGAAGATATTTCACCATTAAATTATAGAAATATCTTCTTTTTTATTGTATTGTAATAGATTTTTAATTGATTTGATCAATTCATTCATCCAATTAAAGCACAGAGTATCTTAGAAATTGCTAATATTTTTAGTTTATATGATTTTCAAATTATAAGTTGGATAGACAGTGCTTTTTATAGCCTTTGATTCAAAAATTTTAATCACCATATATTTCATCAGTTATATAGACCTTTAAACAATAATGTCAATAATGTATTCAAAGGAAGTTTGATATATATGGGGGCCTTTTACTAGTGTTAATCAGCTATTTACAGCTTGTAGCAAACAATTATTTCTAGTTCGTTTTAAATGGCACAGAAGATAATTTCAAGATATTAAAGTAAAGAGTTGAGTTGATATCTCGAAATTATATAAGTAAAAGCTGAAGTGATTAAAAACGGTTAAAAAAAAGAGCCTGTTCATTGAAACAAGCTCTAGCTACAAGAAATAGCGTAATTGAGATGTCTATATATTACCATTTATCTATTTAAAGTTCTAGGTGTCTTATGTTGAGAAATAAATATAGCAAAGTAAAAACAATAGATGTACAAAAGAAAAGTATTATAAAAGATGGTTGTACATAATAGGGGCACCGTCACATGACCATCAATCCCAAAGAATTAGCTACTCCAAAACAATAAAAGGAGCAAAATGAACACGAAAAAATTTATTTCCATAGCTTTTGCGATAATGATAAAAGAGGAGATAAACGAAGCTTAGAAAATCATATGAAAACAGAGAATCTCTTACCAGCTGCTAATAAAGTTATTGGTGGGAGAAATATATCAGTATGTTTCACTGATACACCAAAAGATGAACAAACAGGGTCAGAAGAAATAAACACTAAAATAAACGAAATCTAAAATCCTATGTGTATAAAAATATTTTTCAATTTTATAAAGAGATTAGTAAAGATAATCATGAATTAAAATAACTTGTAATGATTTCTATAAGTTATTTTAATTTTATAATTATATTTATGAGAAAAATTTAAACATCCAATAATATAGTAGAATATACTTCCATCTTATGTTTAAATAATTCTTCCCCACCTTGATATCCTTTATTTTCAACCCATCCATGCTTGTTAGCTGATTTTTAGTATAATAACTTTTCCACATCAGTGTTATATTTAAAGAGAATAATGATTAATACTGTATTAATTAAATAATCTAAAAAAGAAACCATATTTTTAATGTGGTTTCTTTTTTTAAATGCATTTTTTCTAAACACGTTGGAAAGGGTAAAGCTTTTTTATTTAATGGTATTAAAGTTTCCTAGGGTGAGAAAATTCTTTTAGCGATTTTTAGACAATTTGAGACATTTATTATAAGTGAATATTTATAGTATGTATTGAAAAATATGTTGCACTTATTACTTAATGTTGTTATTTTCTACGAACTCAGAGAAGTTATGAAGAAACTTTAGAATAAATTGCAATTCATCCGCATTTTTTTGATGTAATAGAGAAGTAATGATACTAAGAGATTCTTCTCGTCGAGGGTTATCGATTAAATTGATATTACCAAAATTTAGAATTTTATCAGGTGAAACCTCTAGACCAATAGCAATTTTTTGCAGAGTAAGCATGGAAATGTTTCTTTCTCCACGTTCAACTCCACCAATATAAGCTTGTTGCAGATTGATTTGTTCAGCCAATTCTTCTTGTGTCAATCCTCTTTTTTTTCGTAAAAAGCGGATGTTTTCCCCAACTAATTTTAAGAAATCAGACAAGTGTATCACCTCTCTATCAGATTAGAGAAGTGTACAAATGAATGTAAGAACACTATAGTGATTAAAAATAAATATATAGAACTTATAAGTATTATTTCACGTTAAATCGTCTAGTTTATCGGAGTAATGAAAATATAAAATAAATAGTATTATATCCCATTATGTTTAGTTAGTAGAGAGTCTGATTGTTTTAATCAGTGATTTATAATAAAGAACGGTTTATGTAATTATTAAATTACCATATCAAGCCATACCATACCAAACACCACCGAACCGAACCCAGCCGGGGGATACCATGCCAAGCCCAACCTAATTAAATGACCTATCTCTTCAGCAATAGGGAGGTCATCTCCTATTGAACAGCTTATACTGTTTCGACACAATCATGATTTTTTGAGAATGTTCGTGTAACGTGAAATTTGCAGTAAGTGTATTTAAATAATTGATTTATAAACAATATAGTATCAATTAATTATTTGTTTGTTATCAAATATTAATTTAGTTTAAATCCGTATCAAATCGTACCATACATCTAGTTTTGCTTTATAAAATGCACCAATTTAACTATATTTGAATTTCTATATTGTTACTATTTCATTAGGAAATATAAAAAATTCTGTTCTACCTTTTCAATAGTGATTCTTCTTCCCAAACATATTGACGCCAATCGGCTGTAATAACTCCATCTTTTAAAGCTTTTGCAATCATACCACGATGAAAGTGATCTGCACGTAGAACGTGACATCTTCTACAAAGAGTACGTAAATTTTGAAGGCTATTGTCTCCACGTATCCCACTGATTATATGATCTATATGACACTGGTTTAATAGAACTGTCTTTTTACAACGTATACATTTTTTATTATCTCTGTTCCATACAATAGGTCTTATGTTTATCCTCCAAGTTTCATAAGGGGTTCTTTTCTTAGGCATGTGCTTTTTGCTGGATGATGTTAAAATCAGTAACATGGAATCGACCAAATCCAACCTTTCTTGCATCTCCTAATCCGGCGTACGCACCAGCATCTTGGCAAATAGCTCTCATTTGTTCACGGCTAATTAAGGTTCCCTCCCATATTATACTGAACTCTGTTTCCCAACCGGATGAAATAGCTAAGCGATAACGTATATTTTTTACTCCTCTTCTAGAAACAGGGCGTACGTCAATATAAACATCCCTTTTATCATCCCTTGTTATTTCGTTAATGGGTGGAAGAAACCTGTTAATTAATAGTTTGTTATCTAATACTTGGAGAGTTGAAGATACGTCTGGCTCTAAGGTTCCTCTTCCTTTGGAAATAAATTTTCCTCCTGCGCGTAAACAAGAGAAAATATAAATAGGATCCAAGTAAAGTTGACCTTGTGAAGTGGCTTGAAAGGTTTTCTTCCATTCTTGTGGATTATTTCCTGGAACTCCCCATTTTTCTTGTTTGGTTATAGGAATTGCCTCTTCGGTAAATCGATTAAATAAGAGTGGTCTAGTTCCTGAAATTTTTACATTAGCACAAATTATCGACATTTAAGTCGCCTCCTTTAATAACACTTATAAGTATTTATTAACATTTTTTAATACTTTTAAACACAGATATGAATTTTACGTTTAAAATAATTAATAGAAAGACAACAAATACATTAGCTAAACCTTTAAAAGAGCTGGGTTATATATAATTTTAAAAATTTATATATATATCGAAAATGATATAATAGTGAAATAAATTAGAAATCAAGCTTGTAATACTAATTTTAAATGTCAATTTCTAATACTTTTTAGATAATCGCGGAACATGGCGATGATGTTGGTTTTTATAGCTGATTTGTACTGTCTATAAAATACAAACAAGAAAATATATATTTGGTCAGTTTTAGGATTAATTAATCCTACATTGTCTTAATGGATGGGGAAATATGGTATTAAAATTGTGGGTATGTATTAAAAATATCTGGGGGAATCAATATGATTGTAATAGAGGAATTGAATGGATTTTCTTCTTTAGCATTTAGAAAGCATAACCTTACATTGGATAAAAAAATAAGATTGGAGGAAACTGTTTACATAAGTAGTGCAATAGTCAGCAAGGATAACTATAAATACATGATAATTTACGATTGTAGAAAAAAAGTGATTTCGAATGCGTATGAATTTTTGAATTTTTATCTTGCTGAAAAATCCTATAATACAAGGGAACAAGCTTTAACTGCAATAAAATTATTTTACAGTTTTGTAGAATTATTTGATATAAATGATTTTAACAATTTGTCTTGGCGTGATATTCAACTATTAAAAATATTTTTACTTGGAGATTGTAATAATGGAGTGGACATAACATTAAAATTAAAATCTAAACGCAGTAATTTAACTATAAATAATTATTTTGGAGTGTATCGGAAATACTTTGAATTTTTAGGTATAGATGACTCGATTTTATTTAAAAAGAATACTGTACGCAAGTTTAAAGGAAAAAGCGGTTTTTTGTCTCATGGTTACAAGGAAATAGTTGAAAAATATACTGTGAATGAGCGTAACAATTCTAATAACGATGTTGTTCCCATGTACATAAAAGTTAATGAATTTAAGGCGATAATAAATATTGTTCGTGCGGAGTATTCTGCAAGAGAAGAAATGATAATACGATTAATGTTTGAGTGTGGTTTAAGATTGGGTGAGGTATTGGGGCTTACTTTAGAAGATATAAAAACTGATTTTTTAGAGATATCAAAAAAAGAACTAGATGATTTAGGTTGTATTTTTATCCGTAATCGTGTATCGGATAGAAGTGATCAAATGGCAAAATCTTGTCTTAAGCCTATAAGGGAAGATGATTATAAAAGCAAGGCCTATTCGACTAGAAAAGTAGGTTATCAAGAGATTTATCCTAGTATTAGTTTAATATTAAAACTAGATGAGTATATTGCAACCGCTCATGAAAAAATGTCATTTAAAAATCGAGAAAATTATCTTGGAAAATCGGTCGCAGACAAAGTAGATTTTAATTCTGTTCTGGGGGGGAATGATAATTTTTACATATTTTTGAGTAAAAATGGTACGCCTTTAACTAAAACGGGCTGGAACAAAACATTAAGAGAGATTTTTAAGAAAGCTGGGTTACATATAGATATTTATGAGAGGGAACACAATTTAAGTCATCGGTTTAGACATGGTTATGCCATGTTTTTGAAAAAATATCAAAATGCTGATGAATTAGATTTGAAATATGCTTTACGCCACAAATCTATAGCTAGTGTTGAATGTTATTTTAGACCGGATACTGAAGACATATTGGAGGCAAATCAAAAGGCAACAGAAAGCATGTTTTCACTTGTACCAGAACTCTATTATTAATGAATAAGGAGAATAAATCGATGGATATTTTTTTGAGAAAAATGTAGAGTCATATAAAAATCATTTGAAAAGAATTGTACAAGATCAAAAGATTGTTAACCTTTTATTAGATTTCTTAAAAGAAAAAAGAACAGATATTTTATTACTTGAAAATAATGAAACATCATATAAGATTAATTTGAAATTATGGGCACAGACATTTTCGAACATAGGTATGAATGAATTATCTTGGAATGAAATGTGTAAACAATTACAACAATGTGGAAGTGGTTTATCTGAAATTAGGGGAGTCTATGGTTTTGCGTATGAAACTCAAAGAATTCTAGATCAAAATTCGGATTATTTGAAAGAAAATCAATGGATATTTACAGAGAAATTAGGTGGTAGTACAACTAAAACAGTATTTTTTGAGGGCTCCAATCCGTTGAATCTACAGAAATGTACGGATGGAGTAAAAGTAACCTTTTTATATTTGCATTGTCATAATCATTTCATTAGAGAAATACTTAGAGAGTTTGTAGATACACTTAAATTTACAGAACAAAGACATACTCGCATACGAAAATTTATATATTGGTTTGAACAAAGTTTTATGGTTTTGCCTGCATTTCCACAGAATTTTGTGGATTTTAATATAGATACATTAAAAAAACAATATCGCTTTTTTCGTAATTTAGATCTATCAAATAGCAAAGGACGTTATGCTCGTTTTTTAGTTAATTTCTATATATTTTTATGTCAAAAATATGAGATGTTTTCTTTAAATGATGGTATCAATAAACACATGCTATTTCGTCCGGATTTTCACAATATATATGCGAAAGGTTTTAAGGTTGTATATGCAAATAAATTAGATGAAATTCCTATTTTCCATAGATGGGTAGTTGCCCCGAATGGTGAGGAAAAAGGAAGTACTGTAAAAAGATATAATGAGTATTTTTTAGTGGATTTTCTAAAAGTAAAAAATGAAAGGTTTAGATATCTGTTAAAACATTGGTTTTGGCATTCTGAATTAAATATTCATACGAAATCTAAAGATATATATAGTCTGTTTTATTTTATAAAGTATATACAAAAGAAAATAGATTTTAATTATTCTTGTACTACATTAACAAAAGTGAATTCAAATAAAAAAATGATTTTTATAGCTGAAAATATTGCTGCGTTCCGATTATATACTTTATATAAATATCAAAATAACAAATCTGTAAATTCGCATATATATGTAGTTAAAGATTTCTTAAAACATATATCAAAATATGAATTAGAAAAAGTAGAAACACAATGTTTCGAATTGTTAAATCAAATTGAAAAAGGGGAAGCAAAACCTAATCCGATATTGAAAGAAGATTTAGATAAGATTATTTGTGAATATAAAAAGAAAGAGAAAACAGGTGAGTTAAAGTATAAATTATATTGGGTAATTTTATCGATTAAATTGACAACTAATTTAAGAATCAATGAGATTTTAAGCATTAAAGTGAAAGATATCAAAAGAATTAATGATAATGATGTTCTAATGGTGCTACGAAAGACAAAGGGCAGTGCAAAACAGAAATATTATCCTAATCAATATGTAATGAGGCTAATAAATTTAGCAATTGAAATTACAGAATTCCTAAGGAATGAAAATAAAAATGATAAGACAATAAATGAATACGTATTTCTTAATGCTTCTATTAAGGGAGGAATAAGAGTCATTACGAGAGATGTATTTTATCGTGATTTTAGAAGAACTATTAAAAATTTAGATTTATCTCAAGATAATTATACTGTTTATAACTTAAGAGATACATTTATGAGCAACATTTTTGAAGAAGGTAAAAAACAAGGAGTTAATATATTTGATATTCATAAGGTAACTGGGCATGCAAATATGGAAACTACAATTAAGCACTATCGAAAAAGTAATATTCAAAATTACTTGGAGGCAATGTTCTATATTAAGTTAGATAATGTAATAGTTAATGGGACGGTAGTGGAAAATCCTAGGGAGGGTATTTCAAATGAAATTTATTCTTTAAAATCTGTTACAGTACGAAATGAGAGTGGGTATTGTGGAGCAGGAACATGTATTGCAGAAAAAGATCTAGATTGTTTAATGTGTCCTAGTTTTATAACAACCTTAGATCGAATTCCATACATAATAGAAAGTATAAAACAAATAGAAAAAGATATTAAGCAGAGTGTTTATGATGAGAAAGTTGAGTTATTACATATTAAGAAATTATATGTAGTATATCTGAAAAAGCTATATGAATTAAAGGAGGAGCGATCAAAAGATGCCTAAAGAATTTATTAATTTTAGTGGGTTACAATGGTATGTTGATGAGTTAGAGGAGCTATTTGTTAAACCAGAAATTAATCAGATGAATTTAAATAATATCTTTAGGTTACCATTGAGAAATAAAGAAATATATTTCAATGATGATATATGGGATTTTTTTGATCCAGTTACAATAATAGTAGGAAAGCATAATGATTATAATTTTAATTTTTCGGAAGTAGTTAACCCATTCAAAACGTATGCAAAACAATATATATTAGAATTAATTTTGATAAAGCGATTGAGATTTTCCACAATAAAACAACGTTATAAATGTTTAATGAAATTCATGAATTTTTTGAATGATAAATTGGTAGATGATTACAAATTATTTTCACATTCTCTTTTTAAACAATATATAGAAGAAGTATGCAAGGATATATCAGAAATTTTAAAATCTGTTCAAATAAAAGTTGTGGTGGCGTTTTTAAAAAAGATTGAATTTTATGATGGAAGAGTGAATTTTAAATATATTTATAAATACTTATTATCGACAATTAATCAACAGCAAATTCAAGCAGAAATTGAAAATAGAAAAACAACCTTAATTCCAGAAGATATATTGAATTGTATTATAAAGGTGGCATTAGATAGTATTTTGGATGAAAATCAAGACAAAATAACAAAAAAAGCTGCATGTATGATTATACTTTTATCTCAAACTGGTATGAGAGTGGGGGAGTTAAGATTACTAGAAGCAAATCAAATTGAAGAAGTAAATATTTTTAATGGAAATGAAAAAATCTCATATTTAAAATTTATTACTTATAAAACCATTACAGGAGAATCTTATGCATGGACAAAAACCTTTTTAACGCAACATGCTGTATTGGCATATAATACGCTTGTAGAAATGACTAAAGAGGATAGAAAAAAGGAAAACTCAGCTTATTTATTGGGAGTGTATGGTAAAACCGGTAGGTATAAGGGAAGACCATTAGAATCTCAGTGTATACGCAGAGCATTATTTAATTTTGTATTGAAAAATAAGGATAAGATTCCCTGTTTAAATCTATCATTAGATGAAGATGATAATTTTAAATCACTGTCTGTTTATGATATTAAGAAATTTCGATATTCACCTCAAGCATTGATAAAAGGATTAAAAGATACTGATATTGTATACTGCCCTCTCCCACACCAGTATAGGGTTACTGTTTGTACTAAATTGTATGAGCAAAATGTAGATCTAGACTGGATACGAGAGCATATGAATCATTTAAGTTTATATATGACACAACACTATATCAGGGAACAAAATAAATATGAAAATCAAATGAAAGAAGCTCAAAAGGGAATAAGAAAGTTAATTGAAGAAGAAAAAACAATTCTCAGTTCTGATAAAGAAGTTGAAAAGGCGTTACATAGAAAAATTAATCTGTTTATTAAGAAAAATAATTTAAATGTTAGTGTTGATGTAGCAGAAATAATCGAAGGATTAAAAGGAAATTCTCCGATTAGAGAAAAAGAACAAGGGTACTGTATAAAAAGTAATTATGGAAGACAATGTCCTAAAAATTTAGAGTTAGACATACCAGAAATTTCTCCTTCACACATTGCGAGTTTTGAATTTTTAGATATAACTTATAATAGGTATATAAAAATAAAAGAAACTATCATGTATAATCAAAATAATGGTTTTAATGTTGAGGCTGAAAGGGAGAAAAAAAGGTTAGTTCGATTAGTGGAAAATTATTTATTACCTGAATTGGAAGATTTACATAAAGAGGTATCACAGAGAGGGGCAGAACATGTAATAAAGGAGAATCCAGAACTATATAACATTGTAAATTCATTTGTAGTAATAAAAGAGGAGGTTTTAAAATGGATAAAATCAAATTAATTGAAATGAAATTAGAACAATTAAAATTACCTCAATACAATATTTTAAAACCTAATATCCAACAGTATTTACTGAAAATCGAAACAATAGTACAGCAAAAAGAAATGAGCAGAAAAGTTGCTTTGCAAGAATATCGCAATGGGAAAATTAGTGTAAATAATATTGTAAAAGATATAAGTATATCAAGACAAACAGTATATAATAATCGGGAAATTTTAGAAGCATATATATTATATTGTATAAGCATCCAAGAAAAAGAGGATGTTTTTGTAAAGGGAATAGATAATAAAAATAAAATTAGAGAACTCGAAGAAACTATATTTTATTTACAACAAAGGGATGTAACAATTGAAAATTTAAAAATTCATTTAAAAGAGTATGAAGAAAGAATAAAGGTACTATTGGATAGCTTATCAAAACATCAACAACAAAACAGTACATTGGTACAAAGAATCAAGAAATTAGAGAAAAAAATTATAGTTAATAACACAAATGTCATTGGATTATATGATGAAACCAAATGATATTGATTGAATTTAATGAACGAAAGAAGCTGCGTTAGATAGGCATTGTTCAGTTTTATTTTTGTTGTATATGTTTATTTCATAAGTAATGGCACAAATCTACAGTCTGTCATCATAAAAGTGCTATGTTTTATTAACATAGCGTGAAACAAAAATAAAATTTTTCCTGTGGATATTCTTTGAATGCAATATCATCATGCAAGTTAAACTTATAAATTGAAATTTATTACAAAATCAGAATCTGTTATAGTAGTGCATATAATGTTATAAATATACAGAGAAGCATGAAGAAATAACATGTGAAAATAAATATGGATAATTAAAAGTTTAATTTTAAAAATAAACAGTTGTCTAATTCCTTAAAACCATCCGTTGGATCTGTAATGCGTATTAAATCAATAATTTGAGCTCATTAGACAATTATTTAAGTTGCTATAATACGGACGTGAAGGCGGAGGGGTATCTATATACGAAAATGATAAACTATTAGCTGAAGATAAAACGGAGTATTACTTTGAACAACGGAAAATATATCAGCAATACATAGAAATGCCTGACTATACAATTGACACATGGGATGGTCCGTATACTGGTAAACTATTAATTGGTTCACACTGTATTAGCGGGAGAGCCGCAGGGTTATTTTTACGTGTAGGCGAGAAAATAACGGGAAACTTATCGATGTTTACAGGGGTTACAATTGAAGGGTAAATGAAACGGAAGAGCTTATCAGTTGTGATGGGCTCTTTCGTTTATATATAGTGTTTGTATTGTTTTGACGTATCACTTTTATTTTTCTTCATACTGAAAAAACGTATGTAATTAAGCAAATTAGTTCAAATAGTAGAAAAGAGAATAAAGTTTTTTTATTTATCTGCTATTGTTATTTGAGATCGATATATTGTCATTTGATTATTATGCATGTGAATTTATAACCTTTTTTTGAAGTGACAGAAATGATTAAGTTAAAAATTAAGAAAAATATGATAATATATGTATGTATTAGTTTTAAAAAATGGGGGAACAATCGTGAAAATGAATGACATAGTGGCAAGTACACAATTGCCAAATACAATCAAAACAATTACAAATGATTTAAGAGAATTAGGGTTAGAAAAAGGAATGACGGTTATTGTGCATTCTTCGCTCAGTTCTATTGGCTGGGTATCTGGCGGAGCCGTTGCGGTAGTAGAGGCGTTAATGAAAGTTATTACGGAAGAGGGAACAATTATTATGCCAACTCAATCTTCGGATTTATCTGATCCGAAACATTGGTCAAGACCACCTGTACCTGAAGAATGGTGGCAAATTATTCGAGATAACGTCCCGGCGTTTGAGCCACATATAACACCAACAAGGGCAATGGGAAAAGTAGTTGAATGTTTTCGTACATATCCGAATGTAGTACGTAGCAACCATCCATTAGGAAGTTTTGCTGCATGGGGAAAACATGCGGAAGAAATAACGATGAATCAGTCGCTATCAATGAGTTTAGGAGAGGAATCTCCATTAAGAAAAATATACGATTTAGATGGATACATATTATTAATTGGTGTTGGATATGATTCCAATACGTCTGTACATTTATCTGAAGTACGTACTGGTGCATGTGAGTTAATAAAAGTAGGGGCACCAATTATAGAGAATGGTGAAAGAGTATGGAAAGAGTTTGTTGATATGGATTACGATTCTGATAAGTTTGTAGAAATCGGTGTAGAGTTTGAGCGAACAGGAACTGTAACAAATGGAAAAATAGGAAATGCAACGTGCCGTCTTATGAAGCAACGAGATATCGTTGACTTTGGAACAGAATGGTTTCGTAAGAAAAATCAGTAAGGGATGGTTACAATGAAGGGGAAAAAGGTATTAATTACGAGTGGTGGTTGTTTAGAAAAATGGGACCAAGTGCGTGGTCATACGAATATGGCAAAAGGAACAATTGGTAGAATAATCGCTGAAGAGTTTATAAGTAAAGGAGCACATGTTATATATTTACACGGTTATTTCGCTGAGAAACCGAACGATGTAAACAATCAATTAGAATTACACCCATTTGAAGGAATTGTTGATTTACAAGATAAAATGAAAAGTATAATTACACATGAAAAAGTCGATGCGGTCATTATGGCAGCGGCTGGATCAGATTGGGTTGTAGACAAAATTTGTGATCAAGATGGTAATGTTCTTAATATGAATGGGAAAATTTCAAGTGATATAGCGCCAATTATTCATTTTCAAAAGGCTCCAAAAGTATTAAAGCAAATAAAAGAGTGGGATCCAGAAACCGTACTCGTTGGCTTTAAACTTGAAAGTGATGTAAATGAAGAAGAATTGTTTGAAAGAGCGAAAAATAGAATGAAAGAATCTAAGGCAAATGTAATGATTGCAAATTCACCACATTCTTTATATTCACGTGGAGCGGTGCACTACGTAATTGGACAGGACGGTAAAGGGAAGTTATGTAATGGGAAAGATGAAACGGCGAAAGAAATTGTCAAAAGGTTAGAGGTACTATGTAATCACATTACTGCTTTATAATTTTAAGTATTTGGATAAGAGTGAATCCGCATAGTATATATAGGTAAGCGAAACTTTAATTTATGGGAATTTTACTTTTACACAAACGTTAACCATTCAAGATGGATACATAAAATAATTGGTGAGGAGTGGATTCTATGGAACATTTATTAAAGCAAGCGATTAAACTAAGAAATGAAAAGAAATATGCGCAATCTAGAGAGATACTAATGGGGTTAACCAATTTTACGCGGGATGCAGAAGTGCTTTTTCAATGTGCCTGGATACATGATGTAATGGGACTTGAAACAGACGCTGTGCCGTATTATGAACAGGCAATTGCAAATGGTCTTGATGGTGAGTCACTTTGCGGTGCATATATCGGTCTTGGAAGTACATATCGTTGTATAGGTGAGTATGACAAAGCAATTACAGTTTTAGAAACAGGTTTGCAGCAGTTTCCGGATAATGACGTGATAAAAGTATTTTTATCATTAGCAAAATATAACGTTAACGATCATGAATCCGCGATGAAATTATTACTTGAAACGGTTATAAAAGTAGACGAAGTTAAAGAATTTGAACGTGCGATTACATTTTATAAAGATCATTTAAACGAGGTTTTTAAATAGAGGAGTGAACGTATGAATGTCACACTATCACGAAGGCGAAAAGGCATTTGGATTGGACTCGTATCTTTCATCTTGTTATCAAACTATTTATTGTATGCCCTTCCGATTGTACCAGCCGCTCCGAAAGAAGTAGTGCTTGGTTCTTTGTTAGATTGTATGTTTGTAATTCCGATTATTACATATTTCTTTATTATTCAAAAAAGATACTCGCTAACGTATATATTTCCTGTCGTAATAGCTGGATATATATTTGTGAGATTTATTATTCCAAGTGACTATTTACAAGCTTTTTCAAACGTTTCTTATATTATAGTTGCGGGAGAAATTGCTTTTGTAGGTCTAGAACTATTCCTGTTGTATAAAATCGTTAAAGTGCTTCCTAATACAATCAAAAGATATAAAGAATATAGAAGAGAATATTCTTCATTTTCTTATGCGATTGATGCAGCGTTTGATGCTACTATGAAAAGAAATAAATTAGTAGATATCATTGTAACAGAGTGTAAGTTAATCTATTATGCATTTTTATCGTGGCATATAAAAGTACCGGAAGGTGAATCCGTATACTCATATCACAAAAAGACCGGTGCAATAGGTGTATATATCATGATCATTCATGCGACCATAATAGAAAGTATTGGTTTTCATTATTTACTTCATCAATGGAATCCAGTAGTAGCATGGATTTTACTTATTTTAAACGCATACGCAATGTTTTATTTTTTAGCTGAAATACAAGCAATGCGTAAAAATCCAATTATTGTTACAGAAGAACGAGTAATCATTCAAATCGGATTAGGAAAGAAAATTGTTATACCATTTACACAAATTGATAAAATTGCATTTTATAAAGGCGAAACTTTAAAGAAAGAAAAAGAAGTTCTTGACGCAACTGTGATGGAATTTATAAAGGAACCTCCAACATTTGAAATAACGCTAAAAGAGCCAGTGAAAGCACAATTGTTATATGGATTTTCTAAAACAGTAAGTCGTGTTCACTTAAATGTTGATGAGGAACGGAAGTTTTATGATGCGGTTATAGAGAAGTTGAAGCATGAATAATGCTACTAATTTTCATCGTGCGTTTGGTGTGTATGGCATTTGTATCGAAAACAATAATTTATTAGTAATTGATAAAATTAAAGGTCCATATAGAAATCGTAATGATCTACCTGGTGGTAGTTTAGAAGATGGAGAATCATTATTAGCTGGACTTCATAGAGAGATTAAAGAAGAGACGGGGCTAAATGTAACGGTAGTAAAACAAGTATGTACAATTGATTTTCAATTTCCATCAAAATTTAATGAGTACACACATGTACATCATATCGCAGTTTTTTACTTTGTAGAAAGGTGCGGAGGTGAATTCAAAGTACCGGAACAATTTGAAGAGCAAGATTCATTAGGAGCTAGATGGATTCCAATAGAAAGTATTACTGAAGATAATTCATCTTCTCTTGTATGTAGTGCTGTAGAGTGGTTAAAAGAATCTAAGTTTAGTTTAGAAGTAAAGGCTTACAAATCATGGGTTATAAAATAATAATAATACTGGAGTTCCTTCTAATTTAGAAGGGGCTTTTTTGTGAAGTAGAAAATGAGATTATATAAATATTAACTTAAAAAAATGAATGAATTGACTGAACGCTTTCTTAATGGAAATATAAAGGGATATAATGAAAGAACTAAAATAAAAGGGGAAATAAAAAATGAGTTGCTTACGTACGTCAGACATTGAAATTATTGAAAGAAAAATCCGATATGATGGTACAACTATAGATCATGCTTGTTTACTAATAGAAGCGCAGCAGGACAAAATTATTTTATATCATGAAGTACAGTATTCTTTTACAATGGCAGCAAACGATAAGAAGTTAACAATCCCGAAAGGAAGTTATACAGTTGCATATTACTGGGTAAATCTTCCATATAATTTATACGTTTGGAGAGATCAGGATGGGGGGTATCTAGGTTCGTATTTTAATATTGTAAAGAATACATGTATAACGGATGAAGTGGTATCCTTTGAAGATTTAATCCTTGATATTATGATACTTCCAAGTGGAGAATTTTTTATATTGGATGAGGATGAATTACCTGAGTCGTTAGAACAATTTGAAGACGGGTATGTAGAAAAGGCTCTTCATACAGTCAAAAACACAATTCAAGAGTCACTTCCAAAAATCATTTCAGAAACTGCTACTCTTTATAAAAAAATAAATATCGTTCATTAAAACCTAGTTGACTTATCGGAAATATTTGTATAATATGTAGTTAATTCTATAACGTATTGCTGATTGGAGAAACCAAAGGCATTTTATCTATTGATAAAATGCCTTTGGTTTTTTTATTATACAAATGCTGAATCTATTCATTTAAATGAATCATTTCAAGGAGGGGAAGAAGTGACTGTTTCAATTGATGGGGTATCAAAATATTTTTCGAAACAAACTGGTACGGTTCAAGTATTAGAAGATATTAATTTTCAATTAGAGAAAGGTGATTTTGTCACTGTAATCGGACCGAGTGGTTGTGGGAAAAGTACGCTTTTGAAAATTGTTGCGGGGTTAGATAACGAATTTGAAGGTGAAGTTATCATCGATGGAGAGCAAATTGTAAAACCGAGTAAAAAACAAGGTTTTATTTTTCAAGAACATCGTTTATTTCCGTGGTTAACAGTTGAAGAAAATGTTGCTGCAGATCTGTCGTTAAAAGATAAGTATGTAAAAGACAAGGTAAAGGAATGGGTTGAAATCGTTCGATTGGATGGTTTTGAAAAATCATATCCGAAAGAAATTTCAGGCGGAATGTCACAACGTGTTGCGATTGCGAGGGCTTTATTAAGAGATCCGAATGTATTATTACTTGATGAACCATTTGGGGCACTGGATGCTTTTACTCGAAGTCATTTGCAAGAAGTGCTGCTGAACATTTGGGAACAAAAGAAAACGACAATGATATTTGTTACTCATGATATAGACGAGGCGATATATCTTTCAAACCGAATTATCATCATGAGTGCAAAGCCTGGGAAAATACATAAAGTTATTGAAAATAGTTTGCCTTATCCGCGAAATAAAACTTCTCAATCGTTCCAACAACTTCGAACGAAGGTGCTACATCAGTTTGAACACGGGGGACTGATTCAAACAAGTATATAGGAAAAGGGTGGATTATATATGTATAAAAAATGTAAGGTTCTTTCTTTTGCATTAGTTATATCTTTACTTTTATTAGGATGTGAAAAAAACACTGCAAGTAGTAAGAAAGAAGAGGTAACAATACAAATTGGTATACAGCAAGGATTAAGCCCGCTCTTACTGGCACAGAAAAAAGGGTGGTTTGAAGAGGAGTTTAAAAAAGAAAGAGTTAAGGTGAAATGGACAGAGTTTCAAAGCGGACCTCCTTATTTTGAGGCAATCGCATCAAATCGGTTGGATTTTGGTGAAGTTGGGAACTCCCCAGTTATTTCAGCGCAAGCAGCAGGTATTGAATTTACCGAAGTTGCTAATACAAGTTATGCGAGAAAAGGAACAGGGATTCTTGTACAAAAAGATAGCAAGATTACGAGTGTAAAAGATTTAAAAGGTAAAAAAATTGCAGTAGCAAAAGGAAGTAGCGCATTTAATTTATTATATCGAGCATTAGAAAAAGAAGGTATAAATGCGAAAGATGTAAATGTCATTCAACTGCAACCAGATGAAGCGCAGCCGGCATTTGAATCCGGATCAGTAGATGCATGGGCCATTTGGGATCCATTCATTTCACTACATACGTTAAATAAAGGGGCAAAGGTTATTGCAGATGGTGAACTATTAAATGTTTCTTCACCAGAGTTTTTAATTGCGAGAACAAAATTTGCGAAGGAGCATCCAGAATTAGTTGAGAAATTCCTTAAAGTTTATGAAAAAGCACGTGTATGGCAAGAGTCAAACTTAGATGAAGCGATAAAAATATATACTTCTGCAAAGAAAATAGATGCCGAAATTGTAAAAGAAGTGTTTAATCACGACAAACCAATTTTAGTTCCAGTAACGAAAGAAATAATAGCAGAACAGCAAAAGACAGCGGATTTTCAATATAAGCTCGGCTCTATAAAGAAAGAAATCAAAACAGATAAAGTTGTAGATAATTCTTTCGTAGAAAAAGCATTAAAGGCGAAATGAAAAGAGGTTTTGTAAATTGGAGAATACGAAAGCTTTTATGAAAAGGGCGAGTATAACGATTGGCAAAAACAATGTAAAGAAAGTGCGAAAGACGAATGTAAAAGTGCTAGTAAGAGCGATTACTATACCGATTATCGTATTAATTATTTGGCAGTTAGCCGGCGTATTCGATTTAGTTTCTAAAACAGTTTTACCAACGCCATTAGATATATTACTAGCTTTTCAAGAACTTATAAAAACAGGAGAGTTATTCGGTCATTTAAGTATTAGTGTATTCAGAGCTGCGGCTGGTTTCTTTATTGGCGGGAGTTTAGGAATTATTTTAGGAACGATTGTTGGATTTTCAACGAGAAGTGAGCAATATTTAGATCCATCTGTACAGATGTTAAGAACTGTACCCCATTTAGCTGTTGCGCCACTTTTCGTATTATGGTTCGGTTTTGGAGAAACATCGAAAGTATTATTAATTGCGGACGGTGCATTTTTTCCTCTATACGTAAACGCGTTTTTAGGGATACGAGGTGTAGATTCAAAGTTATTCGATGTTGCCAGAGTGTTAGAGTTTAGTAAAAGAAAATTAATTACAAAATTAATTTTACCAGCAGCATTGCCGAACCTATTACTAGGAGCAAGATTATCATTAGGAGTTGCATGGGTGAGTTTAGTAGTAGCAGAACTTATGGGATCTACAGAAGGTATCGGTTATATGATTATGGATGCAAGGCAATTTTCAAATACAGATATCGTATTTGGCGGCATTATTATTTTTGCATTCGTTGGAAAGTTTTCTGATTCACTCGTACGTTTACTAGAAGTGAAGTTTTTAAGATGGCGAGATAATTTTAAAGGAGAGACAGGGAATTAACATATAAAGTGAAACTTTAATCAGTAGGGGACATCCCCCACTGATTATCAGCCCTCACCAATCGGGATCTTACTGCCCGCAAATAGCGGGGTAAATTATTAGGGGTAATTTATATAGAGTATGTTAGTATACGTTTCAAAATAAATAAGGGGTGTGTAAAGATATGGAATTATTATGGTTTATTCCGGCTTATGGAGATGGTCGATATTTAGGAACGACAAAAAGAGGAAGAGCAGCTGAATATGGTTATTATAAGCAAGTTGCACAGGCAGCTGATTATTTAGGATATACTGGTGTATTACTTCCAACTGGTCAAGGTTGTGAAGATCCATGGGTGTTAGCATCAGCTCTTGCGGCTGAGACAGAGAAATTAAAATTTTTAGTAGCAGTTAGACCAGGGCTAATGTCACCGACAGTTGCAGCGAGGATGGCATCTACATTTGATAGAATTTCAGATGGGAGATTACTTATTAATGTAGTAGCTGGAGGAGATCTTGTTGAATTGCAAGGTGATGGATTGTATCTTGAACATGATGAAAGATATGAAGCAGCAGATGAATTTTTAAAGGTTTGGAAGTCAGTATTACAAGGTGAAACAATCTCTTTAGAAGGAAAACATATTAAAGTTACGGAGAGTAAAGTTGTATTTCCTCCGGTTCAAACACCGTATCCACCAATTTATTTTGGCGGATCGTCCGCTGCAGGTAAAGAAGTTGCGGCTGAACATAGTGATGTATATTTAACTTGGGGAGAGCCACCAGAGCAAGTGAAAGAGAAAATAGATGAAGTAAAAAAACTTGCGGAAGAGAAGGGGCGTAACGTACGATTTGGTATTAGACTACACGTAATTGTAAGAGAGACAGAAGAAGAAGCATGGGAAGAGGCTGAAAGGTTAATTCAATATGTCGATAATGAAACAATTGAGCTCGCTCAAAAAACATTTGCAAGATATGATTCAGTCGGACAAAAACGAATGACACATTTAAATAAAGGTACGAGAGAGTCGTTAGAGATAAGTCCTAACTTATGGGCTGGAATTGGGCTTGTAAGAGGTGGTGCGGGTACTGCTCTTGTAGGAGATCCGCATACAGTAGCAACAAGAATAAAAGAATATGAAGCGTTAGGAATTGATACGTTTATTTTATCAGGATATCCTCATTTAGAAGAAGCGTATGAAGTGGCAGAACTGTTATTTCCTTTATTGAAAGAAGAAAAGAAACAAGAAAATAAAATTGTTGGTGAAATGATAGCTGATGCATATGCTTTAAAAAAATAGTGAGAAATAAAGTTGAACCAATCAGGCATTTACAGGCAGTTTCACCTATGTTTGCTTCATTTTGTTTACTGCCTGTTAATACGGGATAAAAAAACTCGCAAGTATTCCACTTGCGGGTTTTCGTCGTAAACTATTAGAAAATATGGTAAAATTAAATAGTAACTTAAGGTGCGGTTGGTTGTTCAATTATCACTTCTCCAAAGTAGGAGGGGGGTGATAATACGTGAGTGAAATAGCGTTGCTACTGCAGGGTGGACTGTTTCTCGTTGCATTGTTAACGTTCGTCGTCGTTTTAATAGACAAGCTCAAAAAATAACAACCCACCTATGCCAATAGAATGTGGGTTGTTTTGTTTGTAAGAAACAAATAGGATAAATGAACAATCCAATCTGCTAAGTTACGTGGACTAGTGTGTAGCCGCACACTGGTCTTTTTTATTTATTTACAATTAATAATTGGTTTATGTGATTGTATTGTTCTTTTCATACTTATTATAACACAGTGTCTTTTCGTCAAGAAAGGAGACCGTATGTTCTGATTTCGATTAAATAGTAGGTTTTTTTTCTTTAAATAGCCCATCCATATACTGTTTTAAAGTTTGGACATAAAATTCCTGCCTATTTACATCATTTACCCCGACAATTGGAGATGAAAGTTCATATCTCTTTTCTGATAAATGAACGACAATGTCAAATATATCAAATAGACGAATGAAACAGAACAGGCCATCTTTATCACTTAATAAAATAAAGTAATGGTTCTCGCTATTTGTATTTAATGTATTCCATAAAGAACTTTTACTCAAATCACGAACTATACTTTTTTCTTTTAATTCCATAAAATCGGCATTTGATAGAATGTTAGAAATAACAATCGCATCTGGATCTTCAAAATAGCCATCAACAGCTTGTACAGCGAAAGTATAAGCTGTTTTTAATACACTCATTTTGTATTTACGGTTATCTAAAAGTAATTCACGTTGAATAGAGCTAGCTACTTTCGTTACACGTTCTTCTTTCCAAATTTCATTATGTAGTGAAATATCGTGCTTTTTACATAGTTTCATAATTAATGCATTGGAATAAAGTATTTCATCACTTACTTCAACAACATCTGTCTCAGCAGCCGCAAGTTCCTCACCATGTTCATTCGTATAGAGCGGGGAATCAATTTGTTTTTTCATTTGCTCAATCTTAAATTGACTTAATTTATGCCGAATTAAGGGACGATCAATATTTGTTGTCATTTGTTCATGGCAAGTATCACAAATTGAGTTTGTGAAATAATATCCACATAATATTTCGGGGATGACATATTGTTCACTAAGTTCTTTCGTATCTTTTCTGCATATGATGCATTGTGTCATTTTTATCACCTTTACCTGCAAATTTGTATGTAATCTCATTGTAGTGTATTTATTGGTATTTTGGAATATTGTAAAGGAAAATATTATGTGAAATTCTTGCTTATTTTGGTACAATAAAGAGAAGTGCTAGTTTAAAGGAGGACGTTTTTTTGAAATCGAAAGTGCACTTTTGGACATTAGAAGTGCTAATGGTTGTAGCGATCATATTTATTTGCACAAAAATATCGTTTCTATTTCAACCGATTGGTATCTTCATATCAACGTTGTTTTTCCCAATCTTAATCGCGTTATTTTTATACTTCATATTTAACCCATTGTTAGTCTTTTTGGAGAATAAAAAAGTACCTAGAAATTTAGCGATTTTACTGTTATATCTTTTTATTATAACATTAACTGCAGTTGGAGTTGGGGTAGTTGTTCCAACGATCTCACAACAGTTAATGGATTTAGTGAAAAATATGCCCGGTTATATTAAAGAGGGAAAACTATACATACAAGATTTATCCCATCACAGATTATTTGAATGGTTATCTACACAAAACTACGTTTCCATTGAAACAATTGAGAAAAATGCGATTGAATACTTAAAGGATATACCAAACACGATTACGTCGAGTGCAACGGCTTTATTTGGTATTATCACAAACGTTGCATTAGTTATCTTCACAGTACCGTTTATTTTATTTTATATGTTTAAAGATGGACATGCGTTTCCAGGGAAAGCAGTTAGTCTATTACCTGAGTCTTACCGTGAAGAAGGACTTCGTATCATTAAGGAAACGAACGAAACATTATCTGCATATATTCAAGGGCAAGCGCTCGTTTGTATATTTGTAGGTGCTTTTACTTTTATCGGTTATTTAATTATCGATTTACCGTACGCTTTCGTTTTAGGAATTATAGCAGCATTTACAAATATCATTCCTAACTTAGGTCCATTTATCGGTGCAGCACCAGCTGTTATTGTAGGTCTGTTCGTATCTCCGATGCAAGCGTTGTACGTAATTATTATCGTAACAATTGTACAACAGTTTGAAAGTAACATCATTTCACCGCGTATTATGAGTTCAAAATTAAATATCCATCCGTTAACAATTATTATTTTAATTTTAGGGGTAGGTAACTTTGCGGGAATTATCGGAATGATTTTGGCAGTACCAGTTTATGCAGTAACAAAAACAGTTGTATCGAACTTAGTGAGATTGTTTAAGACGAAACGAAGTAATAGAAAATAAAGTGATGAATTATGAGGTATAGAACTGTATGAGTTCTATACCTTTTTATTTAATAATCTGGCAGGAGTATGGGTCTCGATATCGTATATATTTAATGAAAGGATATTCATATAAAAAGGGGTTTAGTGGTATGGTAGAAATTATAAATGCGGAAGTAATAATAAATGAATTACGACATATTGGAAAAATAAGATGAAAAAATGCCTATTCTAGCATGAGATAATAGGCATTTTGTTGTGATATTTTTACACATTAAATACGACAAAAAATAAATTTAAAACAAATTATAACTATGTGGAATCCCTCTGAACTATCCAAATCATTTCCTTACAGCGTGCTAGCAACATCATAATCGACCCCTTTCAAATTTTATATTTTTAAAGGATTATAGATGAGAGTAGTACTTGCTTCTACGATCTCGAATTTCGTCCATAATCTCTTTATATTGTTGTTCTTGTTGTAATTCAGCTTCAGAAAAGTTCTTTTTCTGAATTGTAATTGTTAAAAAGAATAGGTGAAACTTCATGATACATTCCTCCTTTCGAAAGGAATTATAGATGGCTACAGTAGTGACTTTGACGTTCTTTTACATCCTCCATAGCTTTATTAATTTGATGGTCATGCAATATCTCACTGTCTGAGAACTTAGTTTTTTGAATGGTGATCGTTAAAAAGAATACTTTAAATTTCATTTGTTTTTTCCCCTTTAAAAGTTATTTAGAAAAGACGGCTATAATAAGAAGCTTGGTGCTCTTTTACTTCGTCCATAATAGTTTGAATGTGTTGCTCATGCATAATCTCACTTTGAGAAAGCTTACGTTTTTGAATGGTGATTATTAAAAAGAATGCTTTAAATTTCATGAAGGTAATGCTCCTTTAAAATATATTTTTAATACATTTGCGTATAGTATGAAATTTTAATGTCAGTCATTTTATCAGTCAGTTGTTTTAATTGTTGTTTACGAATGATTTCATCTTCAGATAAAGTGTTTTTCTGAAGTACAGTTGTAAAAAAGAAAATATGAAAAGTCATAAATGAATTCCTCCTTTCGAAAAGGAATTACAGGTGATCACAATAAAGCGCTTGGCGCTCCTTAACATCATTCATAGCTTTTTCAATTTGCTCATTATGAAAAATTTCATCTTTGGAAATTGTATTTCTTTGAATCGTAATACTTAAAAACAATACGCTAATAGTCATCGAATGTTGCTCCTTTTTTTAAAAAATAATATAAGAGGCTAAAAAATCGCACAAAAAAGCCACAGGAAGATATAGTTCCCCTATGGCTGGGCGTCAAAAAGCCACAGGAAAGTATACGACCTCCTGTGGCGAATTTATGAATTAATAGAAATAAAGTGCGATTTTCAATTCTACATTAGGGTGGTCGAATTCATATTTAATTGTCCGAAAAACAAAGGTGCAGTTAACGCTAAAGTTAAAGCATGTAATTGTAATTTCATCATTTCCTTCGACCTCCTTTTAGAATTTTTTCTTACGTTAGTAAGTATATACAATTAATGGATAATTGTAAACATAAAAATTGAAAATTTTTAATTTTGATTAAAATGCGTATATTTTAAAGGGTTTTGAGAAGAAGTATTGTAATGAATGAAATATCGATAAAAATGGGGAATGCTAAATGAAATATATGCATCGTATTGTGGTTGTTATGCTAACAATTTTTTTATGTATTACTGCTTGTTCTAGCGGAGAAAGAATAAAAGAAATATCTGATGTTGAACCTGGTCATTTTAAGAAGTATGCTGGGACATACGTTGGTAATAACTCAGATGTGGTTGCAATTGTTAATCATTTACCCGGTGGTGAAACATTTCAAAGTATAAGTTTAGAGAATGAAAGCATAAAGGTAAACTATGGTGCAAATAGAACTCTGACAGAAGACATGGTTGAGACGTATTGGTTTGATGGCAAGGACACAATGGAGAAGAATTTTCTCTTTAACGTTATTTATCTAGCGATTTTAGTACCAAATGCGAAAAGTTACGAGTTTCAAGTAGAAAATAAAAATTTCACGATAAAAAGAGAAGATATACTATCAATATTGTATGATAAATTTGATGATTTTCCAAAAGAAAATGATATATGGGATAAAAAGAAAGGAGTAAAGTTCCTTAACGATAATAACGAAAAAATTACAATGCTTATAAATGATAAAGAGTTTCGGAAAGCTTTATTTGCTAAATATCCGGTGCAGCAGTTGAAATAAAATGAAAAGAATTTGAGAACAAGAGTTGATACTTCAACATTTTAGAAAGAGAGCCATTCTTAAACGAATGACTCTCTTTTTTTGTAAAAGAAATTTATGGAAATAAATGTTTTTATGTGATATGGTTAATTGCATAAGTAATGAACCTATGAACCTAAGGTGGTGAAATTGTGAAACCTACTCTGGAACAAAATAAATTAATATACTTACAAATTGCAGAAACGATTGAATCGGATATTTTAAAAGACATATTACTTGAAGAAGAACAAGTTCCATCAACAAATCAATTTGCGAAGATGTTACAAATAAATCCAGCTACTGCAGCTAAAGGGGTAAATGTATTAGTGGATGAAGGGATTCTATATAAAAAGAGAGGGATTGGGATGTTTGTTGCAAAGGGAGCGAAAGAAGTCGTACTTAAAAAAAGACAAAATACTTTTATGACTGAATATTTACCTAAAGTGTGGGAAGAAGCAAAAGTACTAGAAATATCAAAAGATGAATTGATGGATATGATTCAAAAAATTACGAAGGAGGGGAAATAGGGATGATTGCACTTGAAACAAAAGCCGTAACGAAAAAATATAAAAAGAAAATAGCAGTAAATGAAGTAACGATTTCATTGGAAGAGCATAAAATATATGGTTTGCTCGGTAGAAACGGAGCAGGAAAAACGACACTATTAAATTTACTTGCAGGCCAAATCACTTCAAGTAGTGGTAGCGTATCAATATTTGGTGAACATGTTTTTGAGAATAGTAAAGCGATGCAAAATATTTGTTTTGTTAGAGTGAAAGAAGAAGCACATTTAAGTTTTAAAGTAAAAGAAATTTTTAAGATGTGCAGCATGTTTTATAAAAACTGGGATGGAAAGTATGCTGAAGAACTCGCTGATAAATTTCAGCTTAATATGACAGAGAAATACCATAAACTATCACACGGCATGCAAACAGTCGTCCGAATTATTCAAGGTCTAGCAAGTAGAGCGCCAATTACTATTTTTGATGAACCAACTACAGGTTTAGACGCAGCACATCGTGAGTTATTTTATAATTTACTACTAGAAGATTACGGTGAATATCCACGAACAATTATATTATCGACTCATTTAGTAGAAGAAGTTACTCATGTGATTGAAGATGTAATCATCATAAAAGAAGGAAAACTAGTTGTTCAATCATCAGTGGAAGATCTATTACAACAAGGACATATTATTTCAGGGAAAAAAGATAAAGTGGATGAGTTTTCAATCAATAAAAAAGTAATAAATCGAGAAGTTTATGGAAATAAGGGGATTGCTGTTATATGGGAAGAACTTTCTAATGAAGATTATTACTCTCTTGAAAAAGAAGGGTTACTGATTGATAGCATTACATTACAAAAACTATTTATACACATAACTGGTGGTGAAGTGAAATGACGATGTTAATGAAGCAATTGAAGTTACATATAAATTTTCATTATAAGGCATTTATTATATTTTGGATTGCAGTATTACTTATAAAAGGAATAACAAGTGTAATGGATTTAAAAGGAATAAAGGAAGGGTTTTTACAACATATTTTAAGTAATCCTTCGATTGTAATTATATTTTTTATAGTAGTAAGCACCTTCATAATACAAGATGATCTGTTTCATTTAGCTGTTTCGTTTGGAGTAACGAGGTTACAGTTTTTCATTGGATCAGTTTGCTATATTATATTACAGGCTGCGGTTTTCTCATTCCTTCAAGTGATTCTTTTACAAAATACATTGTATAGTATAGCTAATACTAGTTTAGGAGGACACTCAGTAAAACAGTTTATTGTACAACTATTATTGTATGTTACAATAGCAACTTTCTTTCAAGTAGCAGTAGTAATTAAGAAACGGTTTAAGTGGATTGGTCTTTTGGTAGGAGGAACACTTTTTATATCATTGAATAGTGTGCTTTATGGAGAAGTAGGAATACAGGATTTAAATTCTACATCTAATCTATCTTTAATAGATATCCCATACTTTATTGTCATTTCAATTATATTAACTATCGTCTATGTCGTGACTAGCGGTATATTTATTCGAAAGGTATCATTTGAGCAAACAATTTAAAATATAATTAAGTATATATTTGAGGAGAGTAGGAAAAACAAATGGGAGATACTTCTTCACTAATTACAGTCTTTTTATGCATTGCACTGCTCATATTTTGGCGTCGTTATCGATCTATGTATAAACCTATAAAGGGGACTGGGATACGTATTTTGTGGCCATTATTATTTTTAACACCAGGTGTTTTATGGTTTTTTGGTCCAGTACATCCAGCTATATTACAAGTGACTATAGCTGCATCCATTGGGGGGATTTTCGCAATCCCACTTATATTTCTAACAAACTATGAGCGAAGAGAAGACGGAAACATTTATACGAAAAAAAGTGTAGCTTTTTTAATTACTTTTATTGCACTTGTCGTTTTAAGATATGGTTCAAGACAATATATTGTTGACTTAGATCAGCAAACGATTGGTTTATTATTTTACGTCGTTGCAGTATCGTATATCATTCCGTGGAGAATTGCTTGTTATATAAAGTTTAGGAAAGTTTGGCGGGAAAATAGTAATCACACAGTGTAAAAACAACGACTTCTCTATTGAGAAGTCGTTGTTTTGTAATCATTATATCGTATTCAACTAATCTTTTTCACTATAAATCACCACAATATGGTAAAATTTTATAATATAGGAAAGAAGAGAGTAGTGTTGAAAGAGGACAAATGCATGAAGTGAAAAAAGGTCTATGTGAGATGGGGGATAAATCGATATGAGTTACTTTATTTCGTTAGTACTTGCTGTTTTATTAGCTTTTTCATATAAAATTGTTGATATTACAGTTAGCATTGTTATTTGAAAAAAGTTGTATTGTAAGATTAAAAATGAGATTATTTATATATGGGGAACACTACTGACGATAATTAGTTATTTTTATGAAGATAATTATGTATTCCGTTTACCAACTCACTATGAATCAATTGTTGTATTAATCTTGATTGCCGTGATAACGAATATTTTCATTTCACGATACTCAGGATATAATCCAAGTGGGAAAAAGAATATTTTAAACTTTGTAATTATGTATCCAATTTTTGAAGAAGTAATCTTTAGAGGGATGATTATACCAATACTTAACAACTCATTCTCAATACACCCTTATTTTGAAATAGCTTACATACCAGTTACGCTACCAATTATAATATCTGCCTTTCTATTTGCTGTATCTCACTTACAATATTACAGCTTTAATCAGACTAGTATAAAATTTATGCTGTTCGCTTTTTTAGGGGGAATCATACATGGTATGATTACGGATTCCTCACTATCAATTGTTTTTCCAATATTATTGCATGTAGAATTTAACTTACTTTCAGTATATTACTCAAAAAAACTGTAGTAAATTGATAATTAAGTTAGTGTATTTATAAATGAATTATTGAAATTTCATTAAAAAAAGCTAAGAAATAATACAGCTAACAAATTTTACGTCAATAAGCACCTCTAACGGGGGAACTAGTTGGTTTTTACGGTAGAAAAGATAATATTCCACATTTAGAGACTGTTTTAGCATATAAAATCCGCATTTCAAAAAGCTGACAAAAGTCAGCTTTTTTTATTCGTAACATGAAGTAAATGTATAGTGATAATAAAGTTATTGAATTTTGACTAAAAAAGATAAGAGCCTTACTACATTCTATATGCAGCAAGGCTCTTTAAAGTTGTTTCAAATTATATCCATCTGCTTATGTAATGCTTAAAAAATGAATAATAAAGTTGTTTACTTCTTATTGAACTAACGCCCCCGTTAGTTTAAGTGTAACTCTTCACAATTATTTGATATTATATAGGTGAATAGAAAGATAAATTAGAATTTAGTTTATAGTTATAAAAATAATTTATTTATACCCTTATAATTCTTCAAAAAGGAGAGTGTATGAAAAAGACTATTGTTTTTGTATTAACGATATTTATATTATTCTCAGGATTCGCAACACAAGGTTATGCGTTGTCAGATTCGAAATCTGTGGCAATACAAGCATTGCTAGATGATGCCTGTCGTACATCAGGTGTGCCTGGAATGTCAATCTCAATACTTGCTGATGGTGAAGTGTTCTACTTTTCTTCTGGGTATGCAGATCTTGAAAAGGGCCTGTCTGCAAGTGAAAATACACTCTATGAGTTGGCCTCGGTGAGTAAAGCTTTTACTGGTATGGGGATTTTGCTATTGGAAGAGCAAGGGCTGCTATCAATGACTGACCCTATCCAAAAATATTTACCTTGGTTTACGTTAAAGTATCAAGGTAAACCTGTTGATATGCAAAACCTTACACTAAATAACTTTCTTCACCATACCAGCGGCCTAACAAATATTAGACATACTCAAAATATTCCACAAGGTAATACGCCTGATATGTTGCAAAAGACTGTGGAAACGCTGGTAGATGCAGAATTGGCGTTCTCTCCTGGTGAACAATATAACTATGGAACCGTTAATTATGACGTATTGGGTTTGGTTATTGAGATTGTATCACGACAAAGCTATGAAGACTTTATGAAGGAACAGGTATTTCTACCCTTAGGTCTTCACCAGACGTATGTTTATAAAGAAGATGCTCAAGCCACTGGACAGTTAGCACAGGGTTACCGTTCTTCCTTTTTTATAACAACTCCATTTAACGCTCCGGATTATGCTGGGAATAAACCTGCCGGCTATATCATTTCTAATACAAAAGATATGGCGCGTTGGATGGGCATACAGATGGGTATCGTGCAGGACATACCCGAAATATTTCACAGGGCCATCGAAAAATCACATAGGGGTGATATGTCTGTTTCGGCTGTCAATGATATGTATTATGCGGCAGGTTGGTCGGTAAACGCCGAACAAACGTTTATAGAACACACTGGGGGTAATCCAAATTTTAGTACCGAAGTAGCCATACTGCCAAATGAAAGAGCAGCCATCTGCTTACTGAGCAACGGCGCAAATACCAATATAAACCTGGTACTAAAAGTTAAAAATATATTAAACGGCAATCTAACTCAGTCATATGAGATAAGCGGCACACAGCTTTTGGATATCATTTTGTCGTCTACCACAATTATTCTTTGCCTATTAGCCGTTCTATTATTTTTCTTAGGGTTAAGAAAAAGGAAAACGAATGAGCAGCAGCCAATGACAAAAAAGAGAACAATCGTAACAATTATTTTCCTAATCGCTACGATTGCCCAGTGTATAATGTTTTTTGCCTTCGATTGGTCAACGATACTTATTTGGCAAACATATAGTGTTCTTACAGCTTTAATTTCGTCAACATTATTAGCAGCAAGCATTACTTGGTTTGTATATACTCACCGATTAGATGCCTCGGTCCGAAAATAAGTATAATGTTAAGTAAATAAATCTTAATTTATCGATATCCTTAATTTAAAAAACAGAAGACACCTCGGTGTCTTCTTTAATGTCATCGACACTTCTCCTAGTTAAACCCACTTGCTATTTTTTCCACTAACCTACCTCGTTAGTAGAAGAAGGATTTTTAAACAACTATATTATTTTTTAAATGACTTTATTGTAAATTAAACAACTTTATTATCTCTGTACAGTAAAGCACCAATCGCACCGCTATTACCACCATCTTGTAAAAAGATTGGTGTTTTATTTTGATATTTTGTGTAGCTACTAATAATATTTTGAAGGTGTACGTTATTACATAGAGTCGAACCAATATAAATAATATGGTCAATGTTTTTTGTTTCGGCGAATTGAAGGCTTAATGCAGTAACAACTTCACCGACAAGTCCTTGCACAGTTGCTAGTATATCAGCACTACTAAAATTTGAATCTGTTTTGGTAGCTTTACCAAAATTGCTTGCAGTTAAGCTATTATCAATAGGTGAGAGAATGCCACCATAAATATCACCAACCGTAATATCTAGTTCTTTTCTAGAACCTAATTTTGTTAAAGGAATTACATCTTCAAAATGATCTATATTTGTTAACAATTTTGAAAGCCCCATAATAGTACCACCGCCAACACCGGTTCCACCAGCTCGAATATATTTGTCATTATAAACGTAATGAATGGAAGTACCTGTACCGATATTTGTTAAAATAAAGTTGTTTATATCATATTTCTCTTCTTTTAATATGTATCGGACACCTACAAGAGTAGCTTTAAATTCGTTTAGTTCTACTATTTTATATGAGTCTGAAAGTAGTTGCTGTAATCGTTTTGCTTTACCACCTGTTATACATATTTGTTTTATACAAGTGTTTTTCTTAAGCCAATCTATTATTTTATCTTGTTCATTTGAATAAAATTTTTCAAAAGCTAATTGCTTTTGTTCGTTCAAATAAGCAATTTTCGTTAATGTTCCTCCAGCATCGATACCGATAGTACTTTCCATTTTCCTGCTCCTAACCAAGTAATTTGTTTACTCTGTTCATGTTGGTGAGACGAATTTGTAGGAGAGAGATATCCTGACGAATTACATCGTCTCTATTCTGCTTGATATATTAATAGCTTTTCTATAGTTACAATCGGCTGATCGTTAATAGTTGCAGTACCTTTACCGAGAATAAAACCTCGACGATTGCGAGTAAGCTTATAATGTAAATCAAGTTTATCACCGGGATATGCGTTTCCGTGGAATTCAACCCCATCCAACGAAGAGAGGAAGCCTAGACCTTCAGAGTCACTTGTATTTACAAATGCACTAAGCTGAGCAAGTGCTTCTACAATTAACATATGAGGCATATGTTTTTGATTATCATTTATAAACCACTCATTATTTGAAATCAGTTTATATCCCGTAACGGATTCACCATGTTTTACATTTGTTACTTTATCAATCATTAAAAAAGGATAACGATGAGGAAGAGTGTCTTGAATATGCATATGAAAGTACCTCCAATAAATAATACCCCTGCTACAGTTAAGCAGGGGAGTTATCATTAATTTTTAACTAATTCATTTACTTTTTCAAGAGAAAAAATACCGCTATTTCTAATGTTTTCAACAACTTGTTGTAACACTTCTTTATCTTGAACAAGTGCAATACGTACAAAGCCTTCTCCATGAGGTCCAAATGCATGACCTGGTGTAACAACGACATTCGCACGATCCATTAATGCATAAGCGAAATCTATCGAAGTCCAGCCTTTCGGAATTTCGGCCCAGACGAACATACTACCAGCTGGTTTATCAACATTCCAACCAAATGTTCGGAATCCATCAACTAAAGTATCTCTACGTTCTTGATAAATACCGCGATTTTTCTCACAAAACGCAGCGCCATTTCTTAGTGCCGCTGATGCCGCTTTTTGAATTGGTAAAAACACACCATAATCTGTATTTGATTTAAATTGAGTAAGTGCACGAACAATTTCTTCGTTTCCAATCATATATCCAATACGGCTACCTGCTAAACTATAACTTTTTGATAAAGAGTTGATTTCTACTCCAACTTCTTTAGCACCAGGTACAGAGAGGAAGCTAATTGGTTTTTTACCATCAAAATAAAATTCAGCATAAGCAAAATCATGGACAACAATAATGTTATGCTTTTTCGCGAATGCAATTACCTCTTTAAAGAAATCTGCATGAGCCATTGCTGGGACGGGATTTCCTGGGAAGTTTAAAATCATCATCTTCGCTTGATCGGCAATTTCTGCAGGAATTAGCTCTAAGTTAGGTAAGAAATCATTTTCTTTCTTTAATGGCATGTAGTAAGATGTTGCACCAGCCATTTGAATCCCAGTTTCATAAGCTGTATACCCTGGATCCGGAACTAATATAATATCTCCCGGATTTGCATAAACCATAGGTAAATGAACAAGTCCGTCTTGTGAACCCATTAATAATAAAACTTCTTTATCGGCATTTAATTTAACGTTATGAGTGTTGTTGTAATATTCAGTTACAGCTTCGTGAAATTCTTGAATACCACTTAATGTGTATCCGTAGCTTTCTTTTTCACTTGCTGTATGTACCATTTCTTCTCTTACGAAGTCAGCAGGCGGCATATCAGGATTCCCGATACTTAAATCAATCATTTTGTGACCTGCTGAAATTTTTTCTTTTTTATAAGCCCCTAATTCACTAAATATAGAAGATTGGAATGCTTTCATTCTAGTTGCTAACGTGTAAGTCATCAAAACCCCTCCTAAAAACAGTGTTTTCTTTCTGCGTTTTTAATTATTCTGAAAACACATGTTTACATTTTATCATTTTTTTATGAAAATTAAAACGATTGACAAATTTAGAGGGAGGATAATAAGGAGAAATATAAAATAACGCAGAAAATATTTTCTGCGTCATATATAAAGTGTAATCATTTCTTTTTATATGTACATAACTTTTCCACTGCATAAAAGTATACATTTAATTTGCCATCGACAACTTTTACAGTTTGATCCGATGTAAATGAGTTACCATAATCAATGTGATACACATTAGAATCCTTTACAAATGAACCTTTGTATAAATCTTCTTTTTTCTTCGTTGTTTGCATCTCTACTAAGTTTTGAATAATTTTTTCTTTCTTTTCTTCTTTTACAACTGTTTCAAATTTATAAGATGCAGGGCAAAGACCATTTTTGTTGTCAATGACTTCCCAAGAACCGTATATATCATTATTGCTACATCCGCTAAGTAGAACGATGAATATTGGAATAATTAATAGAAATTTTTTCATTTTGTACTCCTTTCTTTTCATTTTTAATAAACGTGCGAATACGATACGAATATTGTAATAAATAAAGTTTAAATTTTTATAAAGAATTATTTAATTTCATATAAAAATTAAGGGGGAATTGAAAAAGTATGAATCTAGTGTAAAGTCAGATTCATGCCGAGTACTGTAGCCTATGTTATGTCTCTTTTGAGGAAAAATAAAGAGGAAAGTAGGATTACTATTCCATTTAAAATATATATAATTGCAACAATAAAGGCTAGCCCACCTGCGCCAAATCCAGCTTTATCAAATATAGAAGCGAATGCTACGGTAGCAAAAAAAAAATAGGAGTTATCAGTAAAAATATGAAACCTGCGACAATTCTTCTTTTAAAGTTATGTCCAGATAAGGAAATAGCTAAAAAGTTTATGATGCTAAACAGGGCTAATACAAAAATAAAGATACTAAATAACTGCATACCATCAGACAATTTTGCACCTCCTGTATATATCATGTTAGTATACTGTATTCGAAAGCGAAAGAGGGTACTCCTTTAAATAATTACAATAAGCGTAATAAATAAGGCTTTATATAACAAAGACGCATGGATTAATCTAATATGATCCATGCGTCTTTATTTATGCTATAAATTCGCAGATTGCGAAGGCTGTTTTTCATATTGTTTCTGTTTAGATAATGAAATGAAAATAATTAATAATGAAATCACACCGAAAATGAGAACCATATATTGCAATCCAATCGTATCTAAGAAGAAGCCTGTGCCGAGTAAGACAATTTGGAACATCACTCTCTCAAACATATTACGGAATGAGAAGAGACGACCATGATAGCTTTTTTCCACTTGCGTTTGGAAAATTGTCGACATAATAGGGAAGAAGCAACCGACACTAAAACCAAATAAACCAAATGATGTAAGAGACATCCATTTTATATCGCTAAAGAACAATGAAAGGTGTGCAAAAGCGGTACAAACAGCGAAGAAATATAATAATTTTTCAGGTTTGAAATGGTCAGATAAACGTTTAATAACGAAGGCTCCTAACATAAATGCGACACCTTCAATGGTATATATAAAGCCTTTAATCGTTGGATCATGTTGCATTTCACTAATGTTGATTACCATTAAATTAAATCCGGCTATAAATAATAGAGGGATAATACTTAATATAAGTGCTGTAAAAGCAATAGGAATTCCTTTTAAAATACGAAATACTTCCATAAAGCTATTATCTTTCGCAGCTTGTTTACTTGGTGTTGTTGATTTCTTATCTTCGAACTGTAGGAAGAAAGTTGAGAGGAATAATAAAGCGTATGCTGCCATTGAGAAGGCATACATATACTGTAAACTCATTACAACTAAAAGAATTCCACCTAGTGAAGTACCTGCAATACGAGCGATTGTACCTACATTCATATGTACACCGTTCATCTGTAATAACTCATGCTCACGTACGATGAGTGGAATTACAGATTGTAATGCAGGGAAGTAAAATGCTGCAGAAATTTGAAGAGCAACCATAAATGCAATCATGAAGGCAATGCTTTCAAATTGGATAGCGAAAAACATAAAAATAACACTAATAACGCGACCAAACCCAGCATAAAGAAGAACTTTTTTCTTTTCATACTGATCGATAATACGACCAGCCATAGGACCGACTAGTACACCAGCTAATAGTCCGATAAATAATATAACTGATTTCATGAAATCAGAAGGGACATATTTTTGCATAAATTCAAGGTTGCCAAGAATACCAAGCCATAGCCCTAGACCAGCAATAAACTCCCCAATTAACACAATCCAAACATTTTTATTACGCCACATAATGTAAAACCTCTCCGTCTTTTAAAATGAAAAACTCGTATATAAAACCTCCTTATTTTATGTATAATTTATAACGAACTTTTTTAGAGTCAGAGTCTATATTACGTGTTTCATGAGTGGATTTCAATCTTTTTGATTTGTCAAAAATTTGATGTGTTAATAGATGAAACAAGTAAGTCGAAATGTATAAAATCAATGATTACATATTCAGTGAAAGTAAGGATAAATAAAATAAAAGCATCAAGAAAATATCACTATTAAATGATATTTTTCTTGATGCTTTTAATACATCAGGCCGAATATTCTTCTTTACGTACTTCGAAAAATTCATTACGACGTAAGTAATTATAAACTTTCTCGGAAACCTTTTCTTCTTCAGACATTAAGAAACGATGATCAAATGCATAGAATGATTGACCTTTAATTAATTTTACGTAGTATATTTTACACGCCTCCTCTAGCATAATTGGAACTTAATTAATATTATGATGGCCTATATGCTTGTTAATCATACTTGGAGTTTCAAAGGATAGAAACTAAACAAATTACAAAAGATTACAAAACTGTAATGTTGTTGTCACGTTTTCCGATAGTTAAAAATAACCAATCTCTCCTATACTAGAAATAAGTTACATAAAATAAGGGGGTAAAAAGATGGATGAAGTAATTGGAGAAGTTGTATCAGGTATTTGTGAATTTGTAGTTGAAGTAACGGCAGATGCTGTTGGAAATTTAGTTTCTAGAAATAATGAGGAAAAAGAAACGATATAAAAATATAAAGGTTGATTTCTAAAAGGAAATCAGCCTTTATATTTTTACATTATATTAATATTATTTAAATATTTGTTTGTTAGGATGGAGACGAAACCAATATAGGAGGTGATTAAAATAAATATGCCGAGTTTGGGATTAGATTTATCTAATTCTCGTTTAATTATGGCGAATGTAGACGAAAGGGAATATCATTTTATTATACGTGAACATCCGATTTTAGGGAAAATTATATCGCTACTTGAAAATGGAAAAGAATATGGTTTAATAGATAAACAAATCGCTAATAAAGATAAATTTATAAAATCGGAGCTTATTAAATTAGATTATTTTAACATAGATGTTCTACATCATACACCTGGATGGATATGGATCGGCATGGATCAATTTGGTTTACATGCTCGTGAGGCTACTTATAACGAAGTAGACGTTATTATGAAGTTGAAAGAGGATTTATATTATATAGATGTATATGAAAAAGTAAAAATGTAATAAATATTTAGTCGGGTTAGGGGACAAGTTCCCGTAACCTTTTTTGTTTTGTATATTGATGATAGGCCAGCATGATAAGAAGTAAGCTGAAAAGAGGATTTGAAAATACATAAAGAGAACTTTAATTAATATATGAATCCTATATGTAAATAACAATAGAAAGAAGATGATAAAATGAGTAAAGAAGAGCTTGTAAAACAACAGTTTGGTAATAATGCGGAAAAATATGTGAAAAGTAAAATTCATGCTAATGGACCAGACTTACAATATGTGGTTCAACAAGTTGAGTCTTGTCATAATAATCGTCTTCTTGATATTGCTACTGGCGGTGGACATGTTGCGAATATATTAGCTCCATTGTTTAAAGAAGTAGTTGCTTTAGACTTAACAGAAAAAATGTTAGAGAATGCGAAAAACTTTATTATAAGTAATGGATATGAAAATGTATCTTTTGTCGCTGGAAACGCTGAAAGTTTACCGTTTGCCGATAGTTCTTTTGATACGATTACATGCCGAATTGCAGCACATCACTTTACGAATCCAGCTCAGTTTATATGTGAAGTAAATCGTACGTTAGAACATAATGGATTGTTTATTTTAATAGATAATGTTTCACCGGAAAATAATGAATACGATACATTTTATAATTTTATAGAAAAAAAGCGAGATCCGAGTCATGAACGAGCGATGAAAAAAACAGAATGGATTACCTTATTGGAAAAAAATGGTTTACAAATGCAGTCATGTCTTACTTTTGACAAGAAATTTGAATTTGACTGGTGGTGCGATATGATGAATGTACCTTTGCAGAAACGCGTGAAGTTAACAGAATGTATGATGAAAACATCAGTTGAAATACAAGAGTTCTTTAACATTCAATATGAAAATAATAAAATTATATCGTTTTATACTGAAATGGCATTGTTTGTATGCAAAAAAAGCGCGACATTAAAAAGATAAATTTCTTGCAGTCTTTTCAAAGTACGTTATACTTAGTACTGAGAAAATGAGAATTGAGGAAAAGTAATAATGATTCGCGTACGTATTGAAGGAACTGAAGAAGAAATACTTGAATTTATGGAGAAAATGCCAGATATTCCTGGATTTGAAAAAACACATATGAGAGAACCGAGAAAAGGAAATAATCCGAAATACGATTCAAGTAAAAATGTACTAGCATATTTATCTTATAAAAAGATTGAAGTCGCCAATAAATAGGCGACTTTTTTAGTTTGCACCGTTTCACAGCCTTGTCTTTTTTACATACTAATAATAGTAGATTATGTTGAAGAGGGGTGAGGATAGTTAATAAGAAAATCATCTTTTTTGGAGACTTTGGTATTGACGATGCGGTGGCGTTAATTTATGCAAATAAAACATGTCAATTGGATATTATAGGTATTGTTGCTGAATATGGGAATGTATCGCGAGAAATTGTAACGGAAAATGTGTATTTTTTAGAAAGATACTATGCTACAGAAGTAAAAATCATTGAGGGTGCAGCAAGACCGATGACAGCTGAAGAACCTTTGTTCTTTCCTGAAATACATGGAGATCATGGTTTAGGGCCAATTATTCCACCTGATATGAGGATTTGTAAACGGGAAAATTTTTGTGAACTAATTAAATTAATTGAACCTTGTCCAGAAGATATTATTATCGTAGCGACAGGGCGTTTAACAACATTGGCAACGTTATTTTTATTATATCCAAATGTAATGGATAAGGTATGTTCATATTATATTATGGGCGGTGCGTTTTTATTTCCTGGTAACGTTACTCCTGTATCAGAAGCTAATTTTTATGGGGATCCAATCGCCGCAAATATTGTGATGAAGTATGCAAAAAATGCGACTATTTATCCGTTAAATGTAACGCAAGCAGCCCTCATTACTCCTGAAATGGTGGATATTATTAATAAAGAAGGAACCGGGCAAGCGAAGCTTATTAAACCAATGATCGATTTTTATTATGAGAACTTTTATAAAAAAGAATACCCGGGTATTGCTGGAAGTCCAATTCACGATTTACTTCCGTTCATTTCATTTATAAATGATGATATTTTTGAATACAAAAAATCTGCAGTTTGGATTAGTACGACAAATGACGTAACAAGAGGACAAAGTGTGGCGGATTTTAGAAAAATAGCTGTGCCGACAACGTTTGATAATAGACCAATTCAAAAAATTGCAGTTGGTTTTAACTATCCTGCATTTAAAGAAGAGTTTATGCGGACAATATTAAAGCCTGACTGTCCTTAATATGTGTATTACGAATAACATCAACCTCGAGTCGAAAAACTGGCCGTTCATTATTTTGAAATAATCTAATAGTTAATCTGTATGAATAACTATTGAAAAATGTAACATAACTAATGGTAAGCAATTGTTTCTAATTATATTTTGATTGGTAAAATATAAAGGAGGTTATCATATGATTTGGTCTTTAATCGTCGGTGGTATATTAGGATGGCTTGCGAGCTTAATTACTGGAAAGGACGTACCTGGTGGTGTAATTGGTAATATTATTGCTGGTATTATCGGTTCTTGGATTGGTTCGAAATTACTTGGTAGTTTTGGTCCAGTCATTGGCGGATATGCAATTATTCCCGCTTTAATCGGTGCGATCGTTTTAATTTTCATCGTAAGCTTCTTATTACGAGCAATGCGAAAATGAATGTAAGGACTGTTTACATTTGTAAGCAGTCCTTTTTATATGTTATGCTAGTATTATACAATCAGGAGGTGTCAGCATTGAAAACATTTACAGTAAATTTCCATCAAGAAGATAATGCTAAAGCGACAACAGTACATAAATTAAGTGAAGAGGACTTCAATAAAGCGACAGAAAAAGGCACTCGTCATCTATTTGATTTAGATACAAACGTTGGATTCTTCGTATTCTTTGACGCAGAAGATGCAGAAGGAAACGATCAATATTTAATGTTACAATACGAAGGCGATCATGAAGAGCCAACTGCGTGCTACGGATTTGATTTAAAACTATACTATCAATTTTTAGCACTATACTTAAATGATCTTGAGTTCCAAGGTGAAACAGATGAAGAAGAGGAAGAGTATGGCCCAATTCATCATTTAGCTCACTTACTTTATCATATTGTTGAAGATGGTAAGTCAATCGAAGTGTAAAAATACATATGTAAAGCTGTCCTTTTTGGACAGCTTTTTTTATTATTATGATGAATGTTATGGTTTGCATAATGGTAAATGGATTTCTGATGGTGATAAATGGCTTGATTAAATAGAAAAAGCAACAAAGAAGACTCATCTTTCTTTGTTGCTTTTTCTACGTTTCAGGAAGGATTGCAGTGTAAATGGCGAGAAGGGATATATAAGGAGATGGAAAAAATGATAAATAATACAATTCCAAGTTTTTTAAAATTATGGGAAAGTAACGATGTAGAATTAGCAGTCCTCAACCAATACTTTACTTCGCATCCAGAGATATTTGAAGAATACTTTAAGTATCATTGTCCACATACGAGAGAACGAGTTTCTAATGCCATTAAACGATATCCCGCAAAAATAGAAGAAATTCGTATCATTGCAGAAACATTACCGACTATTATTCAAGAGATAACGAATGAATATTATTATAAATATAACTTTGATGTAAATATGAATTTTCATCTATTTGTTGGAGGGTTTGGCTCTAATGCATTTGTAGAAAGGAAAATTATTGGAGACATATTTTTTGCGGCAGAAAAATTATCTCCAGATGTAAATCACCTTCGTGTTATTGTCGCTCACGAAATAGGACATATATATCATAATGTTATGTTACAAAATGATGGAATGGATTGGACAAAAGCTGAGTGGACTGACGCGGCAGTTACTTTGTATCGTGAAGGGGTTGCAACATATTTATCAAAGCAAATTATAAAAGGCGTAAATGAATCAGTGTACTACTCATATAACAATGATGGTGAACGTTGGTTACAATGCTATATAGAAAATGAAAAACAAATAAAGAATCGTTTTTTGGAAGATTATATAGAAGGATGGACGTTCGAAAAAGAGAAAGAGTGGTTCCGGTTATCTGGCGGACAATACTTTGGATACAACCGAATTGGTTATTTTTTAGGAACAGCTTTTGTAGAGGATGTTGTACAAGCACTAGGAGAAAGTGAAGCATTTATTTTTTGGAACAAATATAATTTGAAAAGTAGCGTAATGGATTGGTTATCGAAAGGAATAAGATTATAATAGGGGGTTGAAATGTATGAAAGTGTATGTAAAGATAGCTATGTTATTTCTCGCTTTTACATGCCTATTGGCATTAGTAGCATGTAAAGGGACAGACGAAAAAAAGGAAACAAACCCAACTTCGGAAAATAGTAAAAACGAACAAAATAATTCTTCTGAAGAAAAGAAAAAGCTTGAAGCAAAATCAAATAATGAAGGATCAACAAAATCAGGTACAGATTCACGCTCGAAAGATACAGTAATCAATCAAAAATCAATTAACCATGTGAAAGAATTGTTTGAACTAGCGAAAGAAGGAAAAGTACCTAATATTCCGTTCGCAGCTCATACAGGAGATATTGAAGAAATAGAAAAAGCGTGGGGAAAAGCAGATAAAACGGAACAAGCAGGAAACGGAATGTACGCTACCTTTATAAATAAAAATGTTTCCTTCGGTTTTAATAAAGGATCACAAGTTTTTGATGTACGCTCCTATCATGCAGAGCTAAAATCAATTACATTACAAGAAATAGAGAAAGCATTAGGAAAACCAGCTTCAGTTAAAGTAAATGGGGAAGATAAAATATACGTATATAAAGTAAACAATCAGTTTGAGTTGAAATTCATTATTCCAAAATCAACTGGTAACGTAAATCATATTTCGGTATTTTCACCAGAAGATAGTATTAATAAAATGGCAGGGTAATAAAAAGGATGTCACAATAGTCTCGAGACTTTTGTGACATCCTTCTTTTTATAAAGAAAGCATCCTATAAAATATGAGGGGTATGCTCCGAAACGTCTTTATTTATTTTATTACGTTCTACATTATGAATAAACAGTGCTTGAATAATCCCTCCCGTTATTAAGAAACAAGCACAAATATAAAATAGCATACTACCGTTTAGTTTACTTAATAAAACCGCACCAAGTACAGGACCGCACGTTCGAGCTATATCCCAATGTAACCCGTAAATTGAAAAATACATTCCACGTTTATCTGTAGGAGCGATTTCTGAAACGAATCGAAGTAAATGGTTTAAAGCAATACTTTCCCCAATGACTAAAAAGAACAATGTGAAAAATAGTGACGAGATTGTTGCTGAAAACCCATAGCCAATTGCAGCTATTGTGTAGCAGGTGTAAGAAATAAGTATAATTTTCGTCATGGAAAATCGTTCAGACCATTTTACGAGGAAAATTTGTAGAATGATTTCCATAATAGCCTTGCATGTTGAAATAAAAGCGAGTATGAATACGAAATCTGGAAATATATCTTTAGCGAAAATGCGATAATTTGTCTCAGTTTGAGCATAAAAAAAGCTAATAGGAAGTGTAGTAATCATAAGTCCTAAAACGGCGTAATGCTTGCTTACAAATTGTTTTGAAGATGATACTTCAACTTTTTGCTTTGGCTTTGTAAATACTGGAGCAGTTTCTGGAAGCTGCGTCCATACAACTACTGCATATACCATAAGTGTAATGCTTTGCATTATAAATAAATATTCAGGATGAGTATGATAAAAGATAGCACCAATTATTGGACCGATTACGGAGCCAATTGCAGCCATCGTATGCAAAAGAGCAAAAATTTCTGCTTGTTGTTTTTGTTTTGTTAAATCAGCTATTTGTGCACGTTGAGCGGGAATATATAAGGAACGGCCAATCCCGTTTATGACGTATAGCAAAGCAAATATAAAAACAGATTGAGCAAAGACGAAGCTGCCGATTGCAACGCCTTGTAGCAATAAGCCGAGTAACATAATTTTCTTTCGCCCATATTTATCAGTAATTCCCCCAGCAATAAGTGTAAATACAATGTCTGATAGTGGTTGTAGTCCAAAAATGAGCATAGTTATTATTATATTACCGTTTAACATTTTATTAACGTAAATAATCATAATAAGAGCTAACATGGATTCGGTTGTTCGGGTTAATAATTCGCCGCACAGTCTTATAATAATTGGTTTATTATAACGTAGTAAGAGATTGTTCAATATTAATTCCTCCTTTCTATATTGAAATGATAAGATGAAAAGAGAAATGGAAAAAGGGTAGAAACAAAAGGGGTTATTTTTCACCTTTTAGGGGGATTATGATGTTTATTTTAGATCAATATATTGAACTATGGTGTGCCTATGGGAAAGGGAAAAAAGAAGGAGAACAATTAGAAATAACAGTGCAAAATATATCCGAAACATTATTTTGTACAGAGCGTAATAGTAAATTAATAATAAAAAAATTAGAAGAGTTAAATTGGATCGTTTGGTTTCCAGGACGCGGAAGAGGGAATCGTTCTAAATTAATATTTCAAAAGCAACCGATGACATTGATTTTAGACAGAGGAAAAGAACTAACGAAAAAAGGGGATGTGAAAAGTGGAATCTCATTTGTGGAACGCTACAGCTCACAATTTCCATCAGTAAAGAAAGAGTATGAAGCTTGGGTAGATTCAATATTTGGTCATAAAATAGAAAGGACACCTGAAGGAAGAAAAGATGTACTTCGGTTGCAAGTACAAATGAATCTAGACATCGCTTTAGATCCGGTCTACGCTACGATGCGCTCAGAATGTCATATGGTTAAACATATTTTTGATACACTCGTATATGTGAATGAGGAAACAAATTGTATAGAGCCAAGACTTGCTTTTCACTGGCAATATAATGACGCTGAAAAGGTTTGGACATTTTATTTAAGAAAAGGCGTTCATCTTCATAATAGAAAACGACTTACCGCACATGATGTTATACATTCATTGAATCGATTTATGAAAGCGGAAAACAACCCACACGCATGGATGTTGCAACATGTTGAAAATGTCCGTGCAGTGGATGAATTTGTTGTTGAAATTCAATTACATACGGAAAATAGGATGTTTTTACATATGCTAAGTGCAGAACAGTGTTCTATCGTAAATGAAGATGAAGCAGGAAACTTTATTGGTACAGGACCTTTTACATTACGCGAGAAAAGTGCACAATTATTTGTATTAGAAGTGCATGATTTATATTATCGTGAAAGACCTTTTCTTGACCGAATTGAACTAATGAATGTAGAGAAAAATGTAAATACATATGACGTGTTAGTAAAGGCGCAATATAAAGATAAAGAAAAGCCTAATAAAGAGTTGTCTCGGCTTGAATCGAACGTGACATATGTAACGTGCAATCTTGTAAAAGAAGGACCAATGCAAGATGAGCTGTTTCGAACGGCGTTACATCAGATTATTCATGGCGATAAAATTGTCCAAGAACTCGGCCGAGAACGTGGAGAAGTGGCAAAGAAACTAATATTAGCAAATGAAAGAACAGTAGAGATTAAGGAAGAGATAGAATGTTTAGTGAAAAGGAGCATGTATCATCATGAAGTGCTACAACTGTACACATTTACAGGACAAGATCATGTAGAAGATGCACAATGGATACAGAAAGAGTGTGCGAAGTACGGGATTCGTATAGAAAATAATTTTCTTGAAGTTGAAGAGTTATTGGAAATCAGTACGATACAAAAGGCTGATATGATGCATGATAGTGCAACAATTAGCGAACGAATAGAAGATAGTCTGCTATATATGTTTCTTACAAAAAATAGTTTTATTCATGGGCAAAGCAACATGGATTTTCATAAAATGTTGTCCCCTTATTTTAAACAAGAACAAGTAGAGAAAAGAGTTACACTGTTACGCGATATTGAGGAGACTTTGTTACGTCAAATTCAAGTTATTCCTTTATACCGTAACAAACAACAAGTAACTTCTCACGAAAAAGTACAAAATATAATGATTAATTCACGAGGGTGGATTGATTTTTATGAAATATGGTTTACATGTTGATAAATAAGGGTTTTTACGCATTTTACATAATGTGTAAGAGCCTTTTTTTCGTGTGTGAAACAGGTTTGTTTTACACATTGTTACGCTACTTACGATAAAAGTCCATTTACAACGTAACAGTGTTATGTTACATTGTTATCAGGAAGGAGTGTTATACAGTTGAGTACAGATTTAATTTCAAAAAAAGATTTATTAGAACTAACTGGTATTTCATACGGACAGTTATATAGGTGGAAAAGAAAAAATTTAATACCGGAAGATTGGTTTGTACGAAAGTCAACATTCACGGGTCAAGAGACATTTTTTCCGAAAGAAAAGATATTAGAGCGTATTGATAAAATCCAAACGATGAAAGAAGATTTATCACTTGATGAACTAGCAAATATGTTTTCACCGAGTGTTAGAGAAATTCTTTTAACAAAAGAAGACGTCATACGTAAAGGAATTGCATCAGAGCCAGTTTTACAATTCTTCATAGAACAAATGAATAAAACAACAGAGTTTCAATTTGTAGATATTCTTTATGTGTATATGTTAGAAGAGTTACTACAATCGGGAGAGATTAGTTTAGAAGAAGGAAAAATGGTCTTGCAAGTTTTACGTGAAAATTATGAAGCGATTAAGCATAAAACTTGTGACTTAATCATCGTCCGAAAGTTAGGGATTTCTACATGTTTCTTAGTTTCAAACGTGGACGATTTAATTTTTGAAAAAGGTACCAAAATTGTTTTACGCGAAGCGATTATGAAATATACCGAAGCATTAAAAACGAAACTGTTGTAGTGGAGGAGAAAGTATGCGTACAGATAATTTAATTATAAATGGTTACGGTTCATCGAATGGCGGCGAGTTTCATAAAGTGCAATTAAATGGAAAAGGGACTGTTAATGGAAATATTGAATGTGATCAATTTGAATGTAACGGTTACGGTGCTGTTACTGGAAATTTGAAAAGTAGCAATGCAAGAATTAGTGGATCAGGTAAAGTTGATGGTACAGTTATTGCGGAAACGATGCGAATTGATGGGAAAGCAACAATTACGCAAGATGTGAAGGCGAACAGTTTAAAAATTGCAGGAAAAGGTACAGTAGGTGGAAATGTAACTGGTGAAGAATTTAAAGTCAATGGTCAAGCGACGATTGATGGGAATTGTGAAGTGGATACTTTTTCTTCAGAAGGACAATTTACAATTGGTGGATTATTAAGCGCCGATGAAATAAATATTAATATTCACGGTACATGTCGAGCGAAAGAAATTGGTGGTCAAACGATTAAAGTAAAGCATAGACTAGGTACTTTTAGTAGACTGTTTAAATCAGTATTTGGTATGCAATTAGAGGCTGAACTATTAGAAGGTGACAATATCGATATTGATTATGCTCACATAAAAACGGTAAGAGGAAACAATGTGACAGTAGGAGCGAACTGTGAGATTGAACTGATCGAATATACGGGTGTTCTTACTGTTGATAAAAGCGCAAATGTAAAAGAAATGAAGCAGGTTTAATGGGAGGGAGAAAGTAATATGGAACATCAACATAGTCTTACTGTCAATGGTTCTAGTAGTTCAGCAGGCGGGGATTATAACAAAGTGAAGATACGCGGCGAAGGAACGATTTCTAATGATATGAGTTGTAATGAATTTAAAACGTACGGCACGAGTGATGTACAAGGTAATATGAAAGTGAAAAATTATGTCGTGTATGGAGATAGTGAAGTACAAGGAAATGTAACTGCTGAATATGTAAAAGTATACGGAAATACACAAATGAATAGTGATGTTCATATTGAAAAAACGAAAGTAAGAGGTATGATAGAAGTTAAAGGGAAGTTAACTGGTGATTTCGTAGATGTGAAAGGCGCTTTAAATGTAAAAGGAGATATTGAAGTTGAAGAACTATCACTAACTGGTGGCCTTGAAAGTGATGGATTACTTAATGCTGAAAATATTGAAATTTCACTTCGTTATGAAGGTAGCAAAGTGAGAGAAATCGGCGGTAAAAAGATTACGGTTCGTAAAAAAGCGAGATTTATTCCATTTACAAGTCATGCTGGAAGCCTCCAAACGTCTATCATTGAAGGAGATGAAATTTATTTAGAGCATACGATTGCTGAAGTTGTAAGAGGAAACAACGTTACCATTGGTCCAGGGTGTGAAATTAGTGTTGTAGAATATCATACTAGTTTTAACCAAAAAGGTAATGCAGTCGTAAAAGAACATAAACAAATATAAGTAGTACGAGGGAGAGCAAGGTTATGGTTGAGAAGAATAATAAGCTCGGCTTTGTTGTGGCAGGCTTATTGCTAGGTATTTTAATGGCATCAATGGACAATACCATTGTCGTAACAGCGATGGGAACGATTGTTGGTGACTTAGGAGGCCTTGAAAACTTTGTATGGGTCGTTTCTGCCTATATGGTCGCAGAAATGGCAGGTATGCCGATATTCGGAAAACTATCAGATATGTATGGTAGAAAGAGATTCTTTATTTTCGGTTTAATCGTCTTTATGATTGGTTCGGCACTTTGTGGTACTGCTGAAAATATTACACAGTTAGGTATTTATCGTGCCATTCAAGGTATTGGCGGCGGGGCATTAGTGCCGATCGCGTTTACTATCGTTTTTGATATTTTCCCTCCTGAAAAGCGCGGGAAAATGGGTGGATTATTCGGAGCAGTATTTGGTTTATCAAGTATTTTTGGTCCGCTGCTTGGTGCGTATATTACAGATTACATAAGCTGGCACTGGGTATTTTACATTAACTTACCGCTTGGCGTTTTAGCACTTATTTTTATTATATTCTTTTATAAAGAATCACGAGTTCATAGAAAGCAAAAAATTGATTGGTTTGGCGCAATTACTTTAGTTGGTGCAGTAGTTTCGCTAATGTTTGCTTTAGAACTAGGTGGACAAAAGTATGATTGGGATTCTAACTTTATATTAAGTTTATTTGGCGGATTCGCTATTTTAATTATTGCATTTATTTTTATTGAACGTAAAGTAGAAGAACCGATCATTTCATTTGAAATGTTTAAACAACGTTTATTCGGAATGAGTACCATTATTGCATTATGTTACGGTGCTGCGTTCATGTCAGCAACTGTATACATACCGTTATTCATTCAAGGTGTATACGGTGGTAGCGCAACAAACTCAGGATTATTACTTTTACCGATGATGTTAGGATCAGTCGTAACAGCGCAGTTAGGTGGATTTTTAACGACGAAGCTTAGCTACCGAAACATTATGATTATTTCTGCTGTTATTATGCTAATTGGACTATTCTTATTAAGCACATTAACACCAGAAACAAGTCGAATATTATTAACGGTTTATATGATTATCATTGGATTTGGAGTAGGTTTCTCATTCTCTGTACTAAGTATGGCAGCTATTCACAACTTCGGAATGGAACAGCGTGGATCTGCAACTTCAACGAGCAATTTCATTCGTTCATTAGGAATGACACTAGGTATTACAATCTTCGGAATGATTCAAAGAACAGGTTTCCAAGATCAATTAGAAGAAGCTTTTAAAGGTATGAGCGGAGGAATGAATACAAACGCTTTAGGAGATTCAAGAGCGATTCTATCAGAATCGGCAAGATCTCAAATCCCGCCGCAAATATTAGATAAAATTATTGACGCTCTTTCTAGCTCCATTGTTCAAACATTTATGTGGGCATTAGTACCAGCAGGTCTAGCATTCATATTTATTTTCTTTATGGGAAATGAGCGTATGGTAATTAAGAAAAAACAAACGAATAAAAAGAGTGAAACATCAAAAGCGTAATGAAAAAGCTCCTTTCCAATTGGAAAGGAGCTTTTTCGTATGTACGGATTTAGATTAGCCTTCGATAATTTCGTATTCTTCGTCTGCTAATAATAAAATTTGTGTTTTCTTACCTTTGTTTTGAACTTCGATTACATCGTATGCACCTAAGTCTCTTAGTTTGTTTTGAGAAGCGTTAACCATAACTTCCATAGAATCAATTAAGATATCTTCTTCAATGTATGATTCAGGCAATGCCATATCTTCTGTTTCTAATACACATGCATATAGATTTTGTAAGTTTTCAGTAGTTGGGTTTTGTTCCTCAACATCAATGATGTTCTTTACTGTATCCATATTTTCTTCTTTTGCTTGGTATACTTTAATTTTAGCCATTGTTTTATTCTCCTTTATAACGTAATCGTAGAGGCTACACCTTATTATAACGTTTTTTTCATGAAAGATGAAATTGTTATATGTATTTATAGGGAAATTTATGTGCTATTACTCATTATTGGCGTAATTTCATTATTAATGTGATAAGTAAGTACCTATATTCCTGAGTTAAAGTTATATTGTCCAAGCTTTTTTATACTCCGTTCATAGTATATGTATTAGATAAAACATATAGGGAAGGGATGGAGTGTAAGTGGGTTGTGAGCCGAAACGAAATTATCAATGCTGCCAAAATAGTATTTGTGAATTTTTGCGAAGTCTAGAGCCTTTTACAAAAGTTGAAAGTATTGTAATCGCCGGAAACGAAATTGTAGTATCTTATTTTCTTTCATTTAATAAGAGGAATGGTATCGTATCCTTCGTACAAGAGGACAATGAGGTTATTTTTGTAGATTGCTCTAGGATTGATGCAATTCGAATAGGAAAAGTTTGTAGTTGTAAAACGAAAGTTAAATTTATTGAAGAGGATTTTAGTTTACTTGGAAATGTTTGTCCACAATGTTTAACAGAGGGTAGTACACTCTTTTTTGACTTTTACAATCCAGAATTGAATTTATCACTACAAGCAAAAACAATTGATGTACCTAGTTGTACTGAATTTATAGATGAGATGGGGAATGTCGTAAAGCAAATTACTATAATAGGTGAAGCGATTGTTTCTAAAGATTTTGTTCAAGTGCCGGAACTATTAAACTTTCGATTAGTTTTATCTGATACGGCTACGAATCCTTTAAAGTTTGGAATACTGTTCATTAATTTCCCTGATCTTACGTTTATTATTCTTTTCGCATCGAGTGGATACCTTAACATTTCGAACTGTTTGAAAATCGAGAGTGGAACTGGTAATGCTGAAATAGAAGATATGAAAAAGATGGTGACGAATGACAATAATACGTACAAGTCAGTTGTTAAATTGACTAAAGTATATAAAAATGGAGGAACAGAATCATATATTTATAAGAATGAGTTATAACATACGTATTTAAATGAACCCTCAAACGAGTATTGAGGGGTATTACATAATAAAAGATGATAATCGGTTACATGTAGATTGCAAATTATTATTAAGTATTATTAAGTATATTTACTGTTAACCTTTATACAGGACAGTCGCTTACTATTTATTAGATGTTATAATAATTTTATATTTACGAATATTTTACGATTATATATAGTTTAATAAACTTTTGTTTATATATGAAAAGTAGAGTTAAACTGATTCCAAAGAAAGCGGGAATGGAAATGATATATGAAGCGAGTATACATACGAGAGAAAAATTAGTTACTATGTTCGAGGATTTCAATAACGTTGTTTTACTTTCTTATTTACAAGGACATATGGGTACCGCTTGGGTAAATGATCTTGAAAATCCAACAGTAGCGCAAGTTACGGTAGGGATTTTCACATTTTACGCTGGGGATCCAAATAGGAAAGAAACAGAAGAATTACTACGTAACATTCCCGATAGAATGTTAGTAATCGTAAATAGTGAAAAGTGGAAAAAGCGTTTAGAAACATTTTACGAAAGAAAAATAGATAAGTTTTTACGCTATAAATTCAAACGTAATGCGGAAGTTTTTAATCGTTCAAAATTACAATCTTTTATATCAGCGCTTCCAAAAGGATACGAGTTACGAAGAATAGATGAACATATCGTAAATATCCCTACACTACATAAGGTCTCTGAAGATTTTACAAGTCAATTTCAATCAGTAGAAGATTATTTAAAACGAGGTATAGGGTATAGTATTTTGTACGAAGGTGAAGTTGTATGCGGTGCATCATCGTATAGCATTTATGATAATGGGATTGAAATCGAAGTGGCGACTGATCACAATCATAGAAGAAAAGGGTTGGCGACTATAGTTAGTGCAGCGCTAATCTTGGCCTGTTTAGAAAAAGAGATATATCCAAACTGGGATGCTGCGAATACTACGTCTGCTAAACTGGCAGAAAAGTTAGGATATGCTTTTGATAAGGCGTATGATACGTATTTTGTGGATAATAGATGAAATTGTTTTAAATAAAAGAGCAGATAGCAAAAGCTAACTGCTCCTCTCCAAAGGAGAATGGAGAAATACAATCATGTTATATACATTATTGACAGAACAGTAATTTTTAATCAAATAACTATAAAAATTTATATAAAATATCTTTGATTAAACCTGAGGCACCAATAAAGAGTACTGATAGAAAAACGATTGAGAATATACTTTTTTTAGGTTTTTTAAATTCTAGGTAAATGTTAAAAATAGCACCAATTGCAACTACAATAAAGATAACGAGTCTTACTACATCTATCATGAATAACGCTCCTTTTAATTACTTAATTGTATTATATAGGAATTCGCCTTCTGATTAGTTTGTTGGAATAAGATTTAAGGTAACTTTAAACAAAATAATCTTTTATACGAAAGTAATGTTAGGAAAAAAGGAAACGTATGTAGTAATTGTATAACTTGTAGAAGCTGATGGTGACCATATAATTGAGTGGGAGACGTAATTTATATTTTATATACGCTCTATTTAGGCGAACTTACAGCTTAAATAATAAAACATGCTTATCATAATGATCTAAACACCAATTATATTTTTTTAGAATAATTGGATGAACTACTTCTTTCGTAGTATCGACCTCAGTATAGCCATATTTCTTATAAAAGTTTTCTAATTCCTCAAAAGGAAGACAATATACATGTTGTACTTGTAATTTCTTCGCAGTTTCTACTAAAAATGAAACAAGTTCCCCAGCTAATTGTAGACCTCTAAATTTAGGGAGAATAAAAATCCCGCCCATTTCTATAGTATCTTCATCTAGTTGGACTAATCGTCCAACACCTGCATACTCGTTGTTGTATGTAATAATTGCAACTTTATCTCTTTTTAAATCACTTCGTACAAATCCTATCGATTCATATTGATTATTAATCCATTCTAGGTCATTAGATGTAGCTAGTTGAATACTCATATGCATCCTCCTTTGGAAAACTAGCGCTATCTTCATTATATAGCATATTTGTTAAGTTTGTTAGTTAAAGGTGTGGGTTTGCTGGTATTGAAATGGTGGCTTCAACAAACAGAGGATAATGACCTTGTGAATTGAGTGTTACATAGTTAAAATGAAAATTAGTTCATGTGTTTGGTAACGCATTATTGTTTAAGTGTATAGAGTTTATAGGCTTATTTTAAATAGTAGCTACTGTATTAATTGGAACTATTAAGGAAATATGATAATCACCAGCCTGAGTGATAAAAATCGTATTAGGATTTAGTAAAAAACTCCTCCTGAAAAAGAAAAGGGATTTAAAGATAAGAGCACTTCGAAAAGTGCCCTTCAGTAACGACTACTCATTCTAAAAAGAAAGGATGCAATATATCATATGAAGTTAAGTGTATTTAATTATGGGCCTTATATATATAAGTTTTATTTTGTTCCGAATAAAAGGGCGGTTGTTTCCGCAACCAGCTTTCAGTAAAACAAAGCACTTTTTCTGAAATAAATTATGGATGATCCTTGAAAAAGGTTATAGGATATACTCACATTTTTATAACTAAAGTGACGAGTTCAGGTTATAAGAAAGGAACAATTATATTGTATGAAATCTATTCTAGAGTAGTCACAAAGAAAGCTGTCTTCTTATTTGAAGGCAGCTTTCTTTTATTAGAAAAAGAAGTAGAAGTAAAATAAAAGATTAAGTTACTTGTCCAAACAAATTTTTAAAAAATACATAAAATGCTAGTAGTTAGCCAATATTTTAATATTGCTAATTTTTTAGACTAAAAGGGGTGATTTTATGTGTGATTGTGAAGTTTGTAGAAGAAAGAAAAACCGGGATCCATTAAACCGGGAGTTTGAGCCGAAAAAACGAGTTCCTGAGCCAAAAAAAGAAGATTCTGAATCAATAAAACAGGATTCCGAAACATTAAATTCTTATTCATTTAGTAAAAATTCAAATTTTTTAGAAGAGGCTATACAAGCAGATGAAATTGATCAAGTTTCTGAGGAATATATTGAAATAGTTGATTCAGCAGATGTACAAGTTACTACTACAGATACAAAAGCTGCACTATCTATTCAAGCGGCATTACAAGCAGCTATTGTGGTCGTAGTAAGTATTTCTATAGCAGATAGTGAAAAAGCAGATAAAATAACACAAGAATTATTTCAAAAATCATCTATTAAACAAATTAATAGACAAAAAACATTAATTAAAAATTCCAGAAACGTAACCGTAACAACTACTGATACAGATATTGCAGTGAATATTCAAATTCTCCTTCAAATTTTATTAGCTTTATTAGTTAAACTAAACATTTTATAAAGTTTCTAACTTGTTTATATTTAGCTATAAGGGTTCACTCTAAGTAAATATTTTTTGTTGCAATATGTGGTACAAGCTTGGACTTCTTATTATGACTGATTTAACATTCAAGATTAATGGGAAAGTAAGTGTAGAAAACTACACAATAGTAAAAGTTAAATACATTATTTAACAGTAAATGAAACTTATGTTTATGTGAAGGAAAGCTGTCTTCGTATTAGAAGCCAGCTTTTTGATTTTATTAGTAAAAAGAAGTGGAAATAGAAGATTAAGTTACTTGTCCAAGCAATTTTTATTAAATTACATATAATGCTTGTAGTTATTTGAAATTTTTATAGAAAATTGATTGGAGTGAATATTGTAAATGGATGATTTAAACAAATTTTCTTCCTTTAAGTTTGATAAGGATCAAAAGAATATAATCATAGATCTTTTACTCTCAGATATTTTTAATAGGCATGGGATAAATGAAGAAAAGTTAAAAAATTTATCGCCAGAAAAAAAGCAGCAAATTAAAAGTATTGTTTCCGAAATACAATCACAGGTTAATAATTATTTAGATTGAAAGGGGGTGAACTTATGGACAAAGCATGCCATACAGATGAAAATAAAAAGTGGAGTGCATTAGATTCTTCAAATCCTCATCCGTCTTTTAAAAATGCTAGCGTTTCAGAAGCAGCTGCTCAAGAAAGTAAAACTTATCAAATTTCTGAAGAATCTATTATAATTGTTGATTCAGCAGATGTAGAAGTTACTACTACAGATACAAAAGCTGCGTTATCTATTCAAGCAGCATTACAAGCAGCTATCGTGGTTATAATAAGTATTTCTATAGCAGATAGTGAAAAAGCTGACCGTGTAGCACAAGAATTGTTTCAAAAATCATCTGTTAAACAAGTTAATAAACAAGAAACTGTCATTAGAAATTCTAGAAATGTTACAGTTACGACTACGGATACAGACATAGCAGTAAATGTTCAAATTCTTCTCCAAATTTTATTAGCTTTACTAGTAAAATTAAATATTTTATAAAATATTTAACCTTTTTTTATATATGCTGCTTCTTAGTGATGAATATTCACTGTTTTAATTCTAGTACAGGCTATAAATATTAATCATAACTGGACTAATATTTAACATTGCCTAAATAATAATGTAAACAAACAATGTGATGGAAAATAAAGTTTGTTTATTTTTTAAAAAATTTAAAAGCCGTTTCCTTTATTGGATTTGGCTTTTAAATTTTAAATAGTATAAATTTGAAAAGATTATATTAAGATAAAGAATTAACATGTAATGATACAAAATACTTATAAAATTATTCGTGTTTTAGAAAAATAATAAGAAAAAGGTGTTTAAAATAGAATCATTTTCATTAACAGTTCAAGTTTTGAAGAATAGTGCATACAATATAAAGTGTTTTCCTTTCTTCATTTAAGTTTTACGTATATAATTTAAAAGTACTATTTTTATTTTATTATTTTATATTTATAACAGAATAGAGGTTTAAAAATGGGTGTTAAAATCATTACGGATAGTGCGGCGGATTTACCGGTAGAATTGCTGCAAGCATATGATATTGATTTAATTCCACTCCGTGTTTATGATGAAGCAGAAACAGAGTATTTAGATGGAGTAACATTAGAGTCAGTTACATTATTGCAAAAAATGAGAGAAGGCGCTGTTTATAGAACGTCATTGCCTTCACTTGAAACTTTCCAAGAAAAATTTGTTTCTTATGCAAAAGAAGGTAATCCTTGTATATATTTAGCTTTTTCATCTGAACTATCTGGTACATATCAATCGTCAGTTGTTATTAAAGAAGAAGTGAAAGAAACATATGCTGATTTAGATTTAGAAATTATTGATACGAAATGTGCTTCGCTGGGTCAAGGGCTTGTCGTATTAGAAGCTGCTAAAATGGCGAAAGACGGCGCATCAAAAGAAGATATTTTAAAACGTGTTGATTTTCTAATGAACCATATAGAACATATCTTCACAGTAGCTGACTTACAGTACTTAGTGAGAGGTGGGCGTTTAAGTAAAGTCGCAGGATTTATCGGTGGTTTACTAAACATTAAACCGATCTTAAACGTGGAAGAAGGAAAACTTGTACCACTTGAAAAGGTAAGAGGGAAAAAGAAAGTACTTGGCCGAATTGTAGATATTATGGAAGAGCGTGGAAAAGACCTTAAAGGTCAAACAATCGCTATGACTCACGGTGATGACTTAGAAACAGCTGAAGCTTTAAAATCATTAATTACCGAAAGATTTGGCTGTGAAGTATTTATCGTAAATACAATTGGAGCAGCAATCGGAGCGCATACAGGACCTGGCGCGTTAACATTGTTCTTCTTAAATGAGGTAGAGTAAAGGATTGATCTTTGATCAATCCTTTTTTAATCTAATTTATATGTAATTATTTATTAGTTTTCTCTTTAAAAGGTAAGAAGGTAGATAGGAAAGTGATAATCGCTAGTCCAAAGCCGAATCGTTCAGTTTGATCAATTACTAAGTCGTTTTTCCACTGATAAATGAAAGAAGCGAATATTAAAAGTAAAGCAACGCCTCCAACATACCTTACTATTTTTCGTGAAGATTCATCTTTAAGTCTTACAAACATGTGTATCATCCTTTCTTTTTTTATTAAATAATTCGACAAACTAATTTCTAGGATTTGATATTAATAATCCGTCTATTAAGTTTATTTGATTTTTTTGTTTACAATAGATATCTTCTATCTACTAGATAAATGTAATGAACTATAACTATTTAAATGAATAATAATAGTTTACATGTAGTTAAATCCTTTTCATTAAGTTTATCGTAATTCAAGTATATGACTCTGTCTTTGTTAATAACAAGTAGTAAAATCACATGAAAAAAATGGACGAAAAATCTAAATTTTAACCATTAAATTTAACAAAGTATCTAGAAATAATCATAGTATGAATGTAAAATTAAAATATATGATACATTTTTTTACATTTGTAAAGTTATGCATTTTCTTAGTATGAAAGATTATGCAATACATAATGGCTTATTTAGTAAAAAGTATGAAATGGTTAAGCAGGGAGAGTAGAAAGATGGAAATAGGGGAACGTATTCGCCATGTTCGGATGCATAAAGGATTAACACAGGGGAACTCGTATCAGGAATATGTTCAATAACATATTTAAGTAGAATAGAAAGTGGAAAAATAAAACCGTCATCTTCTTTTCTAAAAAAGGTTTCTAAGAAGTTAGAAGTTAAGAGCGATTATCTTATAAATGGAAATTACGAGGAGATAAAGCTTACTATTTTTAAAATATGTAATAAATATAAAAAAGATAAAACTATTACAGAAGCTGACTTATCTTTGTTAGAATTATATGTTCGTGAAGTGGATTCAATCCCTTTATTACTAAAGGTATATGGTGTACTGATATACTACCACGCTCGACAAAAAAACGTGCCATATGTGAAGTCACTTATAGATCAAGCTTCGCAAATGATACCAAGTCAAGTCGAAATGCAAGATCCTGAAGATTATATTTATTATTTAAAAGCTCGAGGTTTATATTTTTATAATAAACAAGACTACATTGCTGCTCATGATATTTATGTACAGGCTGAGAGTTTACTTGGTGCAGAAGAAACTGAACAACATGGCCATATATACTATAATTTATGTCATGTATATAAGGAGCTTTATAAAGATAAAAGTATTAGTCGTTTGTATGCCCTAAAAGCTTACAACATATACAGAAAAAATGGTATGCAGAAAAACGTAATAAATACACTTTTAATGCTTGCAATATTGTATATTATGGATGAGTTATATGAAAAGGCACTTGAAATTTTACAGAAAGTAGAAAATAGTTTGGCTACTAATGGTGATTCAAAGTATTTACCTATCATTTCATATGATTACGGTAAAATTTATCAAGGTTTGAAAGACTATACGAATGCCATTAAATACTACGAAAAAACTTTGGAATTAAGTGAATTTTTATCACAGAAAGATCAAAAAGTATATGCGTTACGAAACATGTTGGAGATATACATAGAACTTAAAGATTGGAAAAATGTTAATAAGGCTATGAATGAAGCATTTCATTTTTTATTGATTTATGATGTGCCAATTGCATTTGTCCAACTATATGGTTTGAAAGCTAAAGTATTCAAAATACGTGGGGATTATTATGAATATGAGAAAAATATGCAAAAAGCAATTGAAGTGGGATTAGAAAAAAAACAACATCGCTTAGTTGCTGAACTATCCTATGAACTAGGTAACTTTTATAATGAAAATCGCTCTTATAAATTATCTGCGAAATTTTATAAAATATCAGTTGAAAATAAAATGGATTTATAAAGAAGTTTAGTAAAAAATTCTTATAAATTGTAAAGGGTTATCCAAAAGAGTAGGGTATTTTATACCTTTTGGATAGCCTCTTTTTATTACTATTCTATAATTACTGGTCGATAAGGTATCGGTGAAGATAAAATCATCGAAGTTTTGACTGTTCCAAATGGTATAACGATATCAATTAATTCCTCTAATTCCTTCATGGAGTGAACCGCTACTTTTAAGTAATAGCTACTTTCACCTGTTACTCGATGACATTCGAGTATTCTATATTCTTCGTAGATTTTTTCCTCAAATTTTTTACAAGGAATCTTTAGATTTTCAATTCTTAAAAATGCTTGAATTGATTTTCCAACAGCATCTAATGATATGCGAGCGGTATATTTTTCAATTATTCCAGTATCTTGTAACCTCTTTAGTCTTTCGGTAACACTAGGGCGGCTGAGGTGTAAGTGTTCGGTCATTTCTGTAATTGTCATTCTGGCATCTTTTTGTAGTAATAGCGTTATTTTCTTATCAATTTCATCCATGAATTATGCTCCTTTGCAAAATTGAAAGTAAATTTCTGAAATAAATACATAATATAAAATCCTATGTTAAATTACATGCACTTTTGTATATTGAATAGATTGATAACTTTCTATAATTAAAATATAAATGGAGGTGCATGAAATGTCTAATCATTTTGATGAAACAATTTCTATTAAAAAGGGAACAGCCTTATACGTCGGAGCGGTTTTAGGATCAGGAATTCTTATATTACCTGGTATGACAGCGAGTGTAGCAGAAGGGAATGCGATTGTTTCTTGGCTTATTATGATATTACTTAGTATTCCACTTGCATTCACATTCGCTTTTTTATCGATTGAGTACTCAAGTGCAGGTGGAATTGCCACGTTTGCAGAAAAAGCTTTCGGTAAAAATATAGGTGCTATTATAGGATGGTGTTTCTTTATTGCAGGTAGCATTGGACAAATCGTAGTCTCAATGACTGGTGGAATGTATATAGTGAGAGTGTTTGCTTTATCATCATATTTTTCTTACGTTATAGCGCTTATTATTTTAAGTATTTCAATAGGTTTCAATTTATTCGGGTTAAAAACGAGTGGATCGTTTCAAATATGTATTGGTGTATTAACTTTCTTTATTTTAATTGTAACAGTTATTAGTTCACTACCTTATATTGAAATGAAAAATATAAATATACATATTTCTATGCAAGAAATAAATCCGATTTTAGAAGCATCATTATTAATGTTTTGGTCTTTTTTCGGCTGGGAAGCTATTGCAAGTTTAGCTCCTGAATTTAAATCACCTAGAAAAAGAAATATTATTTTATCTACAGGATTTGCGATTGTTATTATTGGAGTTTTATATATTGGTATTGCATTTTCAGTAATTGGAACGAAATCTTATCATATAAATGCTGATAATACTACAGCTCTCGTGCTTGTAATGAAACAAACATTAGGCGAGCAATTTGCATGGGTAATTGGATTTGTAGCTTTTATCATTTGTTTAGGGACGACAAATGCATTTATCGCAAGTATGGGGCGTTTAGGTTATTCACTAGGAAAAGAAGAAGTTGCACCGCGTTATTTAGCACGTATTGATAAAAAAAGAGAAACACCAACAAATGCAGTAAAAGTTGTAGGTTGTATTGCAATAATAGGTTTGTTAATAAGTTTCGTTTTCCATATTAGCATAGATAAAATTGTTTTAATACCGAATTCGTTGGGGATTGTTACATACATAGTCGGTACTGCTGCTGGAATGAAATTAATAAAGAATAGGTTAGGTAAAATTTTTTCTATATTAGCTTTTACATGTTGCGTAGTAGTTTATCCTTTTATTGGTGGAGTAATACTGATCCCCGTGGCTGTAGCATTCATATGTTTATGTTATGTGCGTTTCAGTAGCAGAAGAAAAGAATATAAATAAGAATGAGTTTGCGGAAATCTAAATATTTAAAGATATTAAAATTTTTACATTTCGTTTATAATTGTGAGGGGAGAAATATCTGTAACTATTTGTAAAAATAGGAGGCGGCTATAAAAATGCACGAAATTGCTAGGTGGGATTTAGATCGATTGTATCCAATTGAGGATATTGTAACGCCAATACTGGGGTTGAAAGAACAATATTATGTGACAAAAAATGTAGAGATTCTTTCAAAACTTATACAAGCTATTGAAAAAGCAGAATACTATTTGTATTGCCGATCTGCTGAAGAAAGTATTTCATCTGATCTTTCTGTATTGACTATTACAGTAAAAGATTTGAAAAGAGAAGTACAGCAAGTAATACAAAAAAGTAAATTGGAAGCTTCCGATAACATTAATACTAAGTTAATAAAAGATGAACTTGATGCATGGGAAAATATGTACATACAATTAAGAAATAAGATAGAAATTGAGTACAATAATAAGCAATTATCATTTGGACAAGCAAATCATATTGCAATGAATAGTGATAATGAAAAGGAAAGATTAGAAGTATTCGATTTATTAACAAATGCCTTACATAAGGAAAAAGAAATTTTTGCTACTGTATTAAATCAAATAGGGAGATTGCGTAATACAAAGAGTAATGCATTAGTAGATAGAGAGATTTTAACGCAATCTCTACATTCGAATGGTATTTCTGAAACTGTATTATTGCAAATGTGGAATGCGACGGAAGGAAATATTGATACATTAGTAAGTGCTTTAAACACGTATAAGGAAGGGGAAGCTTCGATTACTTGGCATGAACTTATGGCGGTAAAGGAAAATAATGAGGCTATTATTCCTTTTTCGGTAGCAGTACAAAACTTATATGACGCATTAAAGGATATTCATGGAGAATTAGCAGAATTTGCACGGAATGCAATAGTGAGTGGATGGGTAGATGCGGAGCCGAGAGAGAATAAACCACCAGGTGGCTTTTGTGCTCCTTTTTTCAGTGAAAAAGAATCACGAATCTCTATGCGTTATGACGGAAGTATTGATAGTGTAAAAGTACTTGCGCACGAACTAGGACATGCTTGGCATTTTTATAATATGAGTTTTGAGCAATCTACTTCTTTTTTAGATGATTATTTGCCAATGAGTACGGCTGAATCGGCGTCTATATTCTTTGAAACCGTGCTTATAAACTATCTAATTCAAACAACAGATAGTATAGATATGAAAAAGTCATTGCTTAGTTGGAAAATAAGAAACAGTTTTAATTATGTAATGGCAATACGAGCATCATTTGAATTTGAGAAGAATTTTTATGAAAAGTGTAAAGAAGGTCCATTAAGTGCTGATGAAATAGAGAAATTATCTATAGTAGCGCAAGAAAAAGCATATGGGCATGCGTTATCAAAATATCAGCCCTTTGTGTGGATGAAATACATTCAATTTTATATTGCAGATGTTCCTTTTTATAATTATCCATACACATTTGGCTATTTAGCTAGTTTTAGTTTATTAGAAATAGCTAAAGAAAGTAAAAGTACTTTTCATTCGAAATATAAAGAGTTTTTAAGAGAAACTGGAAAGGTCCCAGTGGAAGAGCTTATGAAAAAACATTTTGAAATCGATATAACAAGCTATGAATTTTGGGATAAAGCTTTTAGGCAAATTTCTAAAGATATTGATGAATATTTGCAACTGATGTAAGGAGAGAGTATAGTGGATCACCAACTTATAAAGGGAATACCTTTTTCAACTTTAGAATATGAAAAAGCTATAAGTTTATTAAAAGGTTGGCTACATGAACAACAAGAGAAACCAAGGTTTGTAGTAACTGCAAATCCTGAAATTGTTATGTCTGCAAAGGAAAGCACGGCTAAATCAAAGCAGTTTAAAAAGATGTTACTTTCTGCAGATTTAATAACAGCGGATGGGATTGGCGTCATAATAGGCTCGAAAATATTAAAAGGAACTTTGAAAGAACGTGTTACTGGGGCAGATATCACTCACGATTTAATAAAATATTGTAATGACAATGAATATCGTGTCTTTCTTTTTGGAGCTGCGCCAGAAAGTAATAAAAAGGCACTAAAAAAATTAAATGAGCAGTTCCCGGGAGCACAGTTTAAAGGACAACATGGATTTGTAAATGGCGAAGAAATAGAAGAAGTAAAAATGAAAATTAAGCAATTCAAGCCGCACTTACTGCTAGTAGGACTAGGTTCACCAAAACAAGAAGAATTCATCTATGAAAACATGCAAACATTAAACGTTCCGCTATCTATTGGCATTGGAGGCATGATTGATATAATATCTGGTACTGTAAAAAGAGCACCAAAAATCATGAGAGATACTGGAACTGAATGGCTGTATAGGTTACTTTCGCAGCCGAAACGGTTAAAGAGACAACTCGTACTTCCGAAATTTTTATTGTCGGTTATGTCTGAAAGAATTAAAGGGATTAATTAATAAGGGAGACTACATTCATGAAAAAAATCGGCATTATCGGAGCAATGCAAATTGAAATAGACTTACTTTTAGAAAAATTAGTTGTACAAGAAGAACAAACAATCGCGGGAATGCCTTTTTACGTAGGGGAATTCATGGGAACAGAAGTAATTATTACACGTTCTGGTGTAGGCAAAGTGAATGCAGCCGCATGTACGCAAACGTTAATTCATAAATTTGATGTAGATGCTATCATCAATACGGGTGTTGCTGGCGGGTTACACCCGGAAGTAAAAGTTGGTGATGTAGTTATTTCAACGAATGTTACCCATCATGATGTAAGTAAAACTCAAATGAAAAACTTATTCCCGTTCCAAGAGGGGTTTATCGCAAGTAAAGAATTAATAGAGTTAGCACGTATTGCATTTAATAGTAGTAGTTTACATATGGAGATTCATGAAGGAAGAATTGTCAGCGGTGAATGTTTTGTTGAAGATTCAAAACAAAAAGCGAAATTAATAGACGAATATGCACCGCATTGTACAGAGATGGAAGGTGCAGCAATTGGACATGTTGCTTACATAAATGAAGTGCCATTTCTCGTTATACGATGTATTTCTGACAGTGCAGATGATGAAGCGCAAATTTCTTATGACGACTTCGCGAAAACTGCCGCAAATTATTGTTCAGAAATTATCGTTGAGATGCTGAAAAATATATCGAGTAAAACTTATAGTGCAAAAGGGGAGAATGACATGTTACAAGCATTAATTTTTGATATGGACGGAACGTTATTTCAAACTGATAAAATTTTAGAATTATCGTTAGATGATACTTTTGATCACTTAAGATCATTACAGTTATGGGATACGGTAACACCTATTGATAAATACCGTGAAATTATGGGTGTGCCTTTACCGAAAGTTTGGGAAGCTTTATTACCGAATCATTCTCTTGAAGTAAGAGAACAAACAGATGCATATTTTTTAGAAAGACTAATTGAAAACATTAAGAGCGGAAAAGGTGCTTTATATCCGAACGTAAAAGAAGTTTTTACATATATAAAAGAAAATAATTGTTCAATATATATTGCTAGTAATGGTTTAACTGAATATTTACGAGCAATCGTATCTTATTATGATTTAGACCAATGGATTACTGAGACATTTAGTATTGAGCAAATTAACTCACTTAATAAAAGTGACTTAGTTAAAAGTATTTTGCACAAATATGATATAAAAGAAGCAGCGGTAGTTGGCGACCGTTTATCTGATATACGTGCAGCGAAAGATAATGGCTTGATTGCGATTGGATGCAATTTTGATTTTGCACAAGAAGATGAACTTGCGCAGGCGGATTTAGTAATAGATGATTTACTTGAGTTGAAGGGGATATTGCCTACTGTGCAGAGATTATAAATTCATTTTAAAAATCCTTCTTCCACGAACGGAGTAGAATTCATTTGTGATAAATTAGTAATAGTTTGATTTTTTAAAAAACTGAGTAGAGGATTATAAAGTGTGTGCAGTTTTTTGCCAATTCCTATATATCTTATTCTACGGAGGAAATATGCTTAAAGATAATTTTAACATTAGTAATATTCCCGCGGTTTTGTGGGGAGATAAAAGTGAAAAAGTTTTTATTGCAGTACATGGAAATATGTCAAATAAGGAAGATACAGTTATTCAAATATTAGCTGAAGAAGCTAATCAAAAAGGTTAGCAAGTATTAAGCTTTGATTTACCTGAGCATGGAGAAAGAAAAAAAGATAATACTCCTTGCAAAGTACAGTTTTGTGTTAAGGAATTATCTATAATTATGAATTACGTAAGAGAACATTGGAAAGAAGTAAGCGTGTTTGCATGTAGTATCGGCGCTTATTTTAGCCTTTTAGCCTATAAAAAAGATGTAATAGAAAAGGCATTATTTTTATCACCAGTAGTTAATATGGAACGAATTATCGAAAATATGATGAAATGGTTTAATATAACACCAGAACTTTTGCAAAAAGAAATGACTATAGAGACACCGATTGGTCAAAAGTTATATTGGGATTATTTATGCTATGTAAAAGAACATCCTATTAATACATGGGATACGAATACATACATTATGTACGGAGCCAAGGATGAACTGTGCGAATTTGAAACTATTAACGATTTTACAAAAAAACATCGTTGTGAATTAGAAATCATAGAGACGGGTGAACATTACTTTCATACTGCAGAACAGTTAAAGATATTTGAACAGTGGTTACACAAACATATCAATTAACAAATTATAATTTATCTTAAGTCTGTTTGAGAAGAATGGCGAATATATAAACTAATACAATATTTGAGAGATATTATAAATGTATTTAATTAAATGGCTTTATTCATTATTTTTGAGTACAGATAGCTTTATATGTATAGAAATTAAACTATTATATTATCGATTTACATCTGAAGTGCAAAATATGCATGCTATGAAGTGAATAAAGTAACAATCATAAAAATGCTCAGAATAAATAATTCTAGAGCATTTTTATGTGTTTTCATATTTAGGGGGGAATTTAATTGAAAGATATACATATTCGACAAATTAAGGATTTAATGATATACGAACATGATTATCTTGTTCAAGAAAGCAAAGAAGAAGGATTTAATTTCCTAATAAGACTTATAAGTGACTATGAAAATAAAATAAACACATTTAATAAAACTGGAGAATGTTTATATGGTACTTTTCAAGGGGAAAGGCTAATTGGAATTGGAGGGCTGAATGAGGATCCCTATATAGAAAACAATAAGATTGGTAGGGTAAGGAGATTTTACATTGCAAAAGAATACCGAAGGAAAGGATTAGGAAGGTTACTGTTAGTGCGAATTTTAAGTGATGCGAAAAAATATTTTAATATTGTTGTCTTACATACAGATACAGAACAGGGTGACAAATTTTATACTTCGAGTGGATTTGTGAAAGGGACAAAATATGTAGGGGCCAGCCATTATTTGAATTTATATAAAAGGTAGTGAATTATTTTATATCCCCCTCAATCAGAACTCTTGTTCTATCTTAGGCGGATTAATGATATAATTTATTTGAATCTATTATTAGAATGGGGAATTGGATAATGGGAGAAAATAAAATTATTAATGATTTTAATGAATATTCAATTTGGTTAAATACATTGAAAGGTATGAAAGATGAATTATGGGTGGCACCAATATCAGAGGGGAAATGGACTATTGGCGAAATAATATCTCATATTATGAACTGGGATGACTATCTATTACGTGAGACATTATCATCAGTGAGAGATGGAAAGGGAATGGAGTTCCCTGATTTTGATACATATAATAAACTGGCATCTAGTTATGCCAAATCCGGTATATCTAAGATGAAACTTCTTGAAGAAGCAAAAGCTAAAAGAGAGCTACTCGTAAAAGAACTTAGAATACTATCTGCTGGAAATCTAAAGAAATCTTTAACTGCCAACGGAGTATCACATTGTCCTCATACCGGAACGCCGTATTCACTTATATATATTATTAAAGAATTTGTAGGTCATGATAACCATCATAAAAGACAGGTTATGCATTTTTTAAATGAACATTAAGTTATTAATTAATCAAGAAAGATCCCGCAAATGATATTTGTGGGATCTTTCTTACATTATAATTTAACATTCATTTGTTTCAATAATCCCTTCGGATCACCTTTCACATAATAAAAATGCGGATTGTTTTCATCATCGTAAAGCATAATATAAGGTTTTTGATTAAGCGGGAGGAGAATAAGTACTTCATCAATTGTTGTATGTAACCATTGATTTGTAATAGAAATTGGTTTAGATAATGGGATTTTTATCATGTGACCATCTTTTGGAACGACGTTTAAGTTTTTGAACGGGCCAGTAATGGATTTAGCGTATTGAACAGCTTCTTTTTGAATAGCTGGATCTAAAGATTGTTTTTGAACGACCATTTCTTTTTGACAATCAAACACTTCAATTTGTTGATTTGTATTTGCGAACACATTTGTTGATAATAAGAAACAAAGAAGAGTAATAACCCCGATTTTTTTAATCATAATACAACACCTCGTTTTTACTATACCCTTAAAACGTTCAAATATTTTTCTGTCACATTGATGTAACAAAGAAGTTGTATAATACAATTGGTTTTTGTTTAATAGCAATGGAGGATAATGTATGAGAGTATTAATAGCAGATGATGAACAAGATATGTTAAGGATTTTAAAGGCTTATTTCGAGAAAGAAGGCTTCGAAGTTTTATTAGCAAAAGATGGAGAAGAAGCACTTCAAATATTTTATGATGAAAAAGTTGATTTAGCTGTTTTAGATTGGATGATGCCGAAACATAGTGGTATTACTGTCTGTCAGGAAATAAAAAAGAATTCAAGCGTTAAAGTATTAATGCTTACAGCGAAAAGTGAAAACGAAGACGAATTAGCGGCGCTTCAAAGTGGTGCAGATGAGTACGTAAAAAAACCATTTCATCCAGGCGTATTAATAACTAGAGCGAAAAAGCTTATACAGCATGATGATGTCATTCAAGTTCAAGATTTGAAAATAGATTTCACTAAAAATAAAGTTTATAAAAATGACAAAGAGTTAGATATTACAAAAACAGAGCTAGAATTAATAAAGTGTTTTTTAAATCATAAAGGCATGATTTTAACTCGTAAAAAATTGTTAGATATCGTATGGGGATTTGACTATTTCGGAGAAGAGCGAACTGTTGATACACATGTAAGAAGATTACGTAAAAAAGTAGGAGAAAATATTATAAAGACGCATCGTGGTTTAGGATATAGTTTGGAGGAGCAGAGTGAATAAACTTGGAAAAAAGCTATTTCTCAGCATTTCTTTAACTGTTATTCTTATTTTTACAATCTCTTTATTATTAATTAACTATCTTTTACCGAAATATAATATTTACAAAACGCGAGAAAGTTTAGAAGGTATTACAGCGCAAATACAGTCCATACCGAGCAAACAACTGGATGAAGCAATTACTAGCATTGAAAATAAAGGAAATGTTACGATTGCGTATACATCAATTAACAATTCGGAAGATCGAATTAATGATGAGTTACGTATGCAACTTACAAGGAAAAGGGTTGCCCTTAATAAACTTTGGATTACAAAAGAAGAAGTAATGAAAGTAAAGAACTTCGGGCAAGCGAATAAAATATATGATCAAGAAAAGATTAAATCTAGTTTTTTTGTGAAATACATTGCGAAAGACGATATGTTAATTTTAGTAGGAGTTTCGATCGCACATTCTAATGAAGTAATAAAAACGTTAAATTCATTTTATTTTTACATTTTTGGCATTACGATTTTTCTCATTATCGTACTTGTATGGATACTTTCAACAACAATCACCAGACCATTGAAAGAATTAAGTAATGTTGCAGAAGATATTTCAAATTTGAAATTTGAACGAGCGAAAGTGAAAACAAATGATGAAATAGGGGACTTAGCTAATAGTATTAATATCATGAGTGAAAAACTAAATGAAGCGCATGAAGATTTAACAGATCGAAATGAACATTTAAAACGATTTATGGGTGATGTGACGCATGAATTAAAAACTCCAATCGCATTAGTGAAAGCATATTCTATGGGAATAAAAGATGGTTTAGATGATGGTACATACATAGATACAATCATTAAACAAACTGATCACATTTCAAACCTAATTGAAGAGTTATTACGATTTTCTAAACTAGAAAGAGATGTTTTAGAAAAAGAAGAATTCGATATTAAATCACTAGTCCAAAGTATATTAGATAAGCATAAAATTGAACTGGAGTCGAAGGAAATCGATTTGCAAGTGAACTATAATGTTGGCGATGCAGTTGTTTATGCTGATGTAAATAAAATGAAAATGGTGTTTCAAAATTTAATATCTAATTCAATAAAATATACAGCAAATCAAAATATAAAAATTACTTTAGAAAATCGAAATGAAAATATATATTTTCAAATTCAAAATGGTATGAATGCGGAACAGATGAAAGATATCGATAAAATTTGGGAACCTTTTTACGTCTTAGAATCTTCTCGTAGTAAAGACCATTCAGGTACAGGGTTAGGCTTAGCGATAGTGAAAAGTATTTTAGAGAGACATGGTTTTGACTATGGAGTCTCTACTATAGATGGAGAGATACGATTTTATATTAATATGGAGAATGATTAATTCAATACTTTTAGAAGCATCGTCTATTATTAGGCGATGTTTTTTATAGATTATATGAGAGCAGTAAATCAGAATATATAACCTCAAAAGCTCGTTTGAAGAGTGTTCTACAAATTTTTCAAGTTGTTGCATAAAATATAAACTGAATTTTCTGTAATTTTAGTGTATAGTAAAAGGAGAAATATATGGGGAGGGAAGGGTATGGGGAAAAAGAAAATAGCAACACTATCAGCAATATTATCTTTATCAATTACGTCAGGAGTTTCTAGTATGATTGCGTATGCAGACAATAAAGAAAAAAACTACATAAATGAGAATGACGTGAAGTTAAATGGAAATGTTTCAGAAGCGTTACGTTCAAACACGAAGATAGAATTAGAAAATGGAATGACAAAACCGATTTATTCGCTTGATGAAGCAATTATTGAAAATTTATTTGTGGAAACAGAAGTTGATAGTGATCGAGATGGAAAAAAGGATCGTGTATCAGTAAAAGTTATGCGTCCAAAAACTGATTCGAATGTGAAAGTTCCTGTTATTTATGAAATGAGTCCATATCGATCTGGCTTAAAAGATGTTCCTGTATATAATGTAGATGAAGAATTGTATGCGTATGAAGGGAAACCGTATGGGGCTGTTAATCTTGGTTCATACGGAAATTATTATGTGCCAAGAGGCTATGCAGTCATTTTAGGTGAAAGTATTGGAACTGGTAAATCAGATGGATGCCCGACTACTGGGGATGAGCAAGAAATATTAGGGACGAAATCTGTCATTGATTGGGTAAATGGGCGTGCGAAAGCATATACAGAAAATGGTGAGGAAGTTAAGGCTGATTGGTCAACAGGAAATGTAGGGATGACAGGAGTATCTTATAATGGTACGTTACCGAATGCTGTTGCGACGACTGGTGTTGAAGGGTTAAAAACAATTATTCCAATCGCAGCGATTAGTAGTTGGTATGATTATTATCGTGCGAACGGTGCAGTCATTGCGCCTGGTGGATACCAAGGAGAAGATACAGATAACATGGCAGAAGCAGTTCTAACAAGAGAAAATCCTGAAGTTTGCGGACAAGTAATAAAAGAGTTAACAGCTGGACAGGACCGGAAAAATGGTAATTATAATGATTTTTGGGATAAACGTAATTATGTAAAAGATGCTAAAAACGTAAAAGCGAGTGTATTTGTTGTTCATGGTTTAAATGATTGGAATGTAAAGACGAAGCAGTTTGCGCAGTGGTGGGAAGCACTTGGAGAAAATGATGTCCCTCGTAAAATGTGGTTACATCAAGGTGGACACGGTGGAACATCAACAAATGATTGGCAAAGAACACAAAATAAATGGTTCGATTACTGGTTGTATGGAATTGAAAATGGGATTATGAATGAACCGATGGTGGATGTTCAACGTGAAAATAAAACTTGGGATAAAATAAAAAACTGGCCAGATCCATCAGCTGTGCCGTCAAAAGTTCGTATGTATTTAAGTAACAAAGCAGTTAATTCCCCATTAAGTATGGGTTCTGCAAATAAAGTTTTCTCATTCGTAGATGATGCAAAAATGAAATCAAATCAATTAGTAGCAAACCCAGAATTAGAAGTAGCCAATCGATTAGTGTATACAATGCCTGTACTTCAAAAAGATATGCGTATAAGCGGTACACCAAAGATTTCAATTACAGGAAATATTGATCGATCTGTATCAAATTTAACTGCTTTACTTGTTGATTACGGCGGAGCAAAGCCTGAAATTGTTACGAGAGGTTGGATGGACCCGCAAAACTTAAATAGTATAAAAGATTCAACAGCACTTCAACCAGGTAAAGATTATACATTTACATGGGACATGCAGCCTGACGATTATGTATTTAAAGAGGGGCATCAAATTGGGGTTGTTTTAATCGCTAGTGACTATGATTATACAATTAGACCGAAAGCGGGAACGAAGCTTACACTGAAATTAAGTGAAGTGACATTGCCAATTGTGAAATAAATAGTTATGAATAAAGAGCTTACTGCATAGTAAGCTCTTTACATTTTGAAAGGGGAGTTTATTATGATTTTTTATTGGTAGACACAAACATGCTTACAACAAATAAAAAAATTGCATTTATGATCAATAGACCACTAAAGATAAGCCCAGCAAAACCTCCAGCGAATCCATCTCCTACTTTTTCACCAATGACGTGCAAAGTGGCGAAGAAAACAATAGGGGAAGAAAGAATGAAAATCCCACTGGCTATTTTCCATATTCGCCTATACTTCTTTGCTATAAAGAAAATTAGGGCATTAAAAGAAATAAGAAGTAAAAGAAATCCAATTAATGAATTCATCATATCATCCTTTCTGTAAAAGTCTGAATTTTCATATGTTAATTTCAAGTGGAATATTATACAATATAATTATATTTTATGGAAAGCGAGTGATATATTATGACAGTCAGCTCTTTCGAATTTTCATTAAAAGTAAAGGTACAGGAAGATTAACTCAATTGAAATCTTCCGTACTTAAAAAACGGAGGAGAAAATAAATGTTTAGTTTTTATAGTACACTTTGCACGGAACTTTATGATTACACAAAGCCAGTCGGTTATTCTTTAAATGGTGATATTGAGTATTACGAAGAACGTTTGAAAAATTGTAGAGGAAGAATTCTCGAAGCAGCAGTAGGCTCAGGGCGTGTTATCATCCCACTTCTTGAAGCTGGTTTTAAAGTGGATGGGATTGACTATTCACCTGAAATGCTAGAATTGTGCCGTATACGATGTAAAGAGAGAGGCTTACATCCTAATTTATATGAAGGAAGCTTACAACAATTTTCACTGCCACATAAATATGAGACAATTATCATTCCTACTGGATCCTTCTGTTTAATTGAAAATCGTGCGGATTCTATAAACGCATTGAAATGTTTTTATGAACATCTTAATCCAGGCGGGCGTTTAATCGTAGATATTATGCTTCCGCATGACTGGAAGACTGGAGAGATTCATACATCGACCTTTTCTTTGCCAAGCGGAGACGGAATTACATTAGAAAATAAATCAATTGAAATAGATTGGTTGAACCAAGTTACTCTATCATATTTAAAATATGAAAAATGGAGTAAGGGACAGTTAGTACAATCAGAACTGCAACGCTTTGCGATGCGCTGGTATGGAATAGACGAGTTTAAACTTCTGTTAGAAAGTATAGGTTTCTCTAAGATTACTTGCTCGGCTGACTATGTTTATGAAAAAGAACCGTCAAATGCAAATCAAATGTTTACTTTTGAAGCTATGCGAAACGAAAAATAAAGAACGATCTATGAAAACAAGGCAGTCGATATAGTATTGACTGCCTTGTTTCAATTGTATAGTACTTACATGTTATTACGTTTTCATTGTCCAAGCATTCTTCTACTAACTACATATACTATTTATATTAAAGACAGTCACTATTTTCAATAGAACTGTTATTTTTCTATAAATAATATTTTAGAGAAGTAGGCGGATAAATTTGGAAAAAGAAGAACAAGGAAGAATTGAAAATCAAGTGTATTCAAATCGTGTAGTAAGATCAGAATTTGATGCAAATTGGGAAACATGTATATCAAAAAGTGGTTATGTAATTTATGTAGCGACAAGTAATAATGCTGAAGTAATAGTACTACTTGCAGATGGTTCAAGTAAATTACTGATTTTTGAAAAAGGCGGTAAAGTAGTAGTAGGTGGCGGTGGAACTAGTCATTACAGTAAGCCGCATATTGCAAGAAATATTTAAGGTAGAACATGATAATTGAGAAGAAGCTGGAAAACGGTTAGTCATTCATGTTTAGAGCATAATAGACTAACCGTTTTTATTTCTTTAAATCAATTTAGAATAGGTTAATTTAATACAAATACATCGGTATGACCAACAAAAATTAGGAGGGAATTGTACGGATAAGAATTCGAAATATAATGTAAGTTTGGAAGAAACATATAAGCAATATAAAAAAGCATTTCCTATTTCGGGAAATGCTTTTTCTATGTTATAGTATAATAGTGTTTCGAAACGATGTTATTTTAATATACTTCAAATCTTGTTGTGTATTATTTTTATATTAAATTAGTTGTGTAAGTATTTTTTTTATATAAGGAGTAACAATTAGAGAAATGAAAAATATAGACTTTATACTAGAAAGTGATGAGGCATTAAAACCATCTGAACGATTAGTACTATTATTATTAGAGAAGCATAGAATGTTATATACGAACGATCTATTGGCACTATCTAATTTATCATATAAAACATTAACGGATTCATTAACAGCGCTAGTTTTAAAATCATATGTATTAAAGGAAACAGGTAAGGGAAGAAGACAGAATTGTTATAGATTGGTATGATAAGGTTGCTGATTTTAGAGAGTTCATATTAATGTTTTTCAAATGTAAGGAGAAATTTTATTTTTGTTTTCAAATGAAAAATGAACCACGATGCGTACTTAAATATTTGGATTTCATTTTTGTTAATGATGATTTTATAATTATTGAAAATAGAAAAATAAAAAAACTGCATAAAAAAGAAATAAAAAAACAATCCATTTTAAAAATGGATTGTTTTTTTATTGGAATAATATTATTTGATATGTTGAAAGTATGAATGATTATTCTACTTCGCTTGTATACTTTTCAGGTAATAATTCCATTACGTTACATTTTACCAGTTCACCATTATATGAAAGTATAACGTTCGTATTTATTCCGTAATCACTTATTAATTCTCAACACATACCACATGGAGCAACAACCCAACATTTTTCTATATCTTCATGAGGGTGTGGGTGAGCAACTGCGACAATGGTATCAAATTCATGATCACCTTCTGAAATAGATTTTCCGATCGCCATAGCTTCACCGCATACTGTTATTCTTCCAACATTCGCTTCAACATGCACTGCTGCATAAATATTACCTGCTTTCGTTCTTACAACTGAACCGATATGATGACGACCGTATTTATAGTTTTTTTCGATTACTTTTTCAGCAGCTTTAATTAAATCATAGTCTTCACTATTTAAAGGCATTACTTGTAACATAATCTCTCCTCCATATTAAACATGATTAGTGTTATTTTAACGAAAAAATTTAATATTTAAAATAACAGATAATCATGGGAGAGATAATATTATTATGTAAACTGTAGTTTTAACAGGAAAATATCATAATCAATAGAACATATAGAAGAAGGGGAAACTTAAATATTTTGAAAGATGGGAGAACAGCATATTATATTGCATTAGAAAAAGGACATGATCACCTTTTACATCATTTAAAACAGGAAGTGAACGTATGATAAATAAATGGAGTGTGGGCATATTTTTATTTAACGAGGTAGAAGTGTTAGACTTTGCTGGGCCATTTGAAGTTTTTTCTGTAACCGAAGCGGATGAAGAAAAACCATTTACTGTGTATACAGTTAGCCAAAATGGAGAAATGATTACAGCAAGAAACGGATTAAAGGTAAAACCGGATTATAGTATTGAAGATTTCCCACCAGTTGATATTTTAATCATTCCCGGTGGAAAAGGCGTTCGGGAAAATGAAGTGAAAAATGATATTATAATAAATTGGGTTTGTCAGCAAATGAAAGAAGTAAAGCTAATGACATCAGTTTGTACGGGAGCGCTATTACTTGCGAAAGCCGGTTTACTAGAAGGCTTAAAAGCAACAACGCATTGGGCTAGTATTCAAACTTTCAAAAAAGATTATCCGAATGTAGAAGTAATGGAGAATGTGAAATTTGTAGATGAAGGACACATTATTACATCTGCAGGTATTTCAGCTGGTATTAACATGTCATTTCATATTGTAAAAAATTTGTTAGGTGTGGAGATTGTTGAGGAAACAGCTAAAAGTATGGAATATGATATTGATTTACAAAATTAAAAAGCCCAGGCCGGGCTTTTTTATATTGATTGAATATAGCTAATCTCCTCATCACTCAAAATAGGGCGAACAGACGCATTTGCATTTTCTTGTGCTTGTTTTTCTGTTTTTGCACCTGGGATTACAACACTCACTGCTGGATGAGTGAGTATATAGCGAAGTGCAAGTTGCCCTAAGGTCTGATTTTTATTTGAGAGCAACCGAAGTTTCTCTACCTTTTGTAAGTCTTCTTGAAACCAATTTTCATTTGGCCAATCTTTGCGTAAATCTCCATTTGGAAAAGTTGTTTTATTTGTGAATTTTCCAGTTAAAATACCCATTTTTAACGGCCCACGAATAACAGCTCCTAGATTTTTTTCTTGTAAGAATGGCAAAATATCATTTTCTGGTTTTCGATTCAATATATTGTAATCAAGTTGTACGATGTCAATTTCATTGTTTTTATTGAAATGACGAATGTATTGTAAATCATGTGTCGAAACACCGACTGCTCTTACTTTTCCATCACGTTTTAATACTTCAAATGCACGTAAAAATGCTTCTGTTTCTCTACGGTTATGCCACCAAATATGACAAAAATAAAGATCAATGTAATCTGTTTGAAGACGTTGTAAACTTGTTTCAAATACGGCGATGATTTTTTTGGGAGTATCATATACAGGTTCTCCATTCGGATCGTAGTGATGTCCGATTAAACCGCCTTTCGTTGATAGGATAATATCATTACGATGTCCTTTAATTGCGGTAGACACTAACTTTTCACTATGTCCTAAACCATACACATCTGCAGTATCAATAAAATTCACACCACACTCAATTGCTTTTTTTATAGCGGTTATAGATTGTTTATCGTTAACAGGTCCCCATTCATCACCACCGATTGCCCATGCCCCAAAACCTATTTCAGAGACAGTTATTCCAGTTTTACCTAATGTACGGTAATGCATATTTTTCCTCCTTGTAAGCATGTTATAACATCGATATGTAGGGAAGGTATTTTGTGTGTAAAAAAACTCTTCTACAATAATAGAAAAAGAATAACAGAAACTACTATTTTATGGCAGCATACATAAAAAAATTCAAAGTAAATATGGAAATGTCGTCGAATGCTATCTTTAATTGGTTGATTTGTAAGATATTTTTGTGAAGGAGCTTATTTTATAAGAATAGAATTATAGTTAGTAAGGGATTATGCCGAGGGTAGTGAAAATATATGTGTTAGGGGGATTTCATAATGAGGAAACTCAAGCGAATAAATGTTCCTAATATAGAAGAGCAACTATCACAGCCTAATGAGAAGCGAGCAATTAATAAGAAAAAACTAAGACGATTTATATTCATGTTTATATTTATTGCGGCGGCTACTTTGTACCTTCAATTTATTTTAACAAAACAACAAGAAATAATCGTAGAAAAAAAGATACTATAACGAATCAAAAAAAACAATTGGTCTCTTTAAAGAAAGATCAGGATTCTTTAAAGACTAACATAGAAAATTTAACAGACGATGAGGAAGAAATTTTGAAGTTTGCGAGAAAAGAATATCAATTTTCTAAGTCAAATGAAACTATATTTGTGTTGCCGAAGTAGTGTAATAGAACAGTTAGCGATTGCTAGCTGTTTTTTCATGTATGAATGGCATGGTACAAGTAACAATCACATATTGTAAAAATGAAGAGTTTGAGCTGTTTTTATAATTATGGAATATACACTGAAATAAATGTTGTTAAAATTCTGTCAATTGTATTATAATACAAGGTAAGCGGATACATTTCTTAATCAACGTTGAGTTTATCACTCATACGACTATTAAGAAAACCGTTATCCCGTATTAGAAAGGACGATAGCTGTGTACGCTTCAAATACAATTTATGTCGTAGGAGATGCGAAAGCGCCTCAAAATAATCCCATTACCGAAAAGTTTAAAAGCTATTTTGTAGCGTTTGTACTTGTTAAGGAGACAGGGGAAATTGTAGATGCAGATTGCTCAGCGACAATTGCATTAACATCACAATTCGTTAAATATTTGTTTCTACATAAAAATATTAATGATCCACTATTGGTAACAGAAATAAAAAATAGATACTTCGGTTCGTCTCAAAAAGCACTACTTGTAGCATTAAAAGATGCACAGAAAAAATATAATCAAATCGCTGCTTTGTCTACCCATTCCTAGACAAAATCCAGCCATAAGAAGATTCTTATGGCTGGATTTTTTTATTTCACATTAACTTCTTACATGAAAAGTAAGCGAAAGAGGAGATTTATTGTTCCCAAAAAATTAATTATTTTTCCGGGATTAAGGTTCCACTTTGTCAGACAACGAAAGGATGAACAATATGAAAATTACCGATGTAAAAGTAAATCGTAGACGTGTAAATCTGCATACACCGTTTAAAACGGCGCTTCGTACAGTAACTGAAATAGAAAGTATAGATGTATATATTCATACAGATGAAGGAGTTATTGGCAAGGGTGCTGCAGCCGCAACACCAGTTATTACGGGGGATTTCGCTAACGGGATTGAAGAAGCAATTTTAGGACCGATGCGTTCCTGTTTAATTGGTCAAGATATCATTCAATTTCAGCAGTTACTGCAGCACATTCAAATGAGTTGTATTGGAAATCCAAGTGCGAAAGCGGCGGTAGATATTGCTTTATATGATGTGTATTGTCAACACCAAAACGTTCCACTTTACGCATTATTAGGCGGGAAGAAAGAAATTCATACAGATATTACGGTGAGTGTAGATGAGCCTTTTATTATGGCGAAAGAGGCAAAGCAACATGTAGAAAAAGGATTTCAAACTTTAAAAATTAAAGTGGGAAAATCTGCTCATTTAGATTTAGAACGTATTGAAGCAATTCGAAATAGTGTACCAAAAAATACGACGTTACGATTAGATGCAAATCAAGGGTGGAATCCAAAAGAAGCGGTTACGATCATTAAAGAGATGGAAAATCGAAATTTAAACATCGAATTTATTGAACAACCTGTTCATGCGAAAGATTGGGATGGATTAAAGTATGTCAAAGATCATGTACAAACGCCCATTATGGCAGATGAAAGTATATTTTCAGCGAGTGATGCATTGAAAATTGTTCAAGGAGGATATGCAGACTTGCTCAATATTAAATTAATGAAATGTGGTGGCATACGTGAAGCGTGGCGTATTGCCGATATTGCCGAAACAGTTGGTGTAAAATGTATGGTCGGAAGTATGATGGAATCTTCACTTTCTGTTAGCGCTGTAGCGCATTTAGCTGCTGCACATCCTAATATTCATTACTTCGATCTGGATGCACCACTTTGGTTAATGGAAGAACCGGAAGGAATGACGTATTCTGGATCAAAGGTAAACCTTCAATCGACAGTGAATAGTAAATCTTAGGAGAAGAGATTAGTAAACTATCTTTTAAGGGGGATATATATGAAAAAAGTAGGAACTGCATTTTTAACAACTTTATTTATATTTTCATCGTTTACATCAGCACATGCTGAAGAGAAGAAAGAGAGTAAAGCGTTTATCGATGTATCTGCCGCAACACTTTGGACTACACCTGATTCATTACGGCCAATTGATGTACCGAGCGCTACAAATCCAGTTGATTTGTGGAAGTGGACGAAATCGATGACGCTTGACGAGAAACTTTGGTTAACAAATGCAAATAAATTAGAAACGCAAGCGCTATTAGGTCAAGAAGTAACGGTTGTTGATAAAAAAGGGGACTGGGTGAAAGTGTTAGTCCATGGTCAGCCAACACCACGAAACGAAGAAGGTTACCCGGGATGGATGCCTGAAAAACAATTAACATATAATCAAGAATTTGCCGATAAAACAAATGAACCTTTCGTATTAGTAACGAAACCGACAGCTATTATATATATAAATCCTTCTGAAAAACATAAATCGCTTGAAGTGAGCTATAATACGCGACTGCCGCTACTTAGTGAAGATACAATTTCGTACCGCGTGTTGTTACCAAACGGACAGAAAGCTTGGCTACGTAAACATGATGGTACAGTTTATCGTTCTCAAAATGATATTCCAACTCCGACAGCTGATGATTTAATAAACACTGGAAAAATGTTTTTAGGATTACCGTATATTTGGGCTGGTACAAGTGGTTTCGGATTTGATTGCTCTGGATTTACACATACGATTTATAAATCACACGGTATTACAATTTCGCGGGATTCTGGTCCGCAATCGAGGAATGGAGTTGCGGTTGATAAAGAACATTTACAAAAAGGAGATTTAATCTTCTTTGCACATGATCAAGGAAAAGGAAGTGTTCATCATGTAGCTATGTATATTGGTGATGGGAATATGCTTCACTCACCGAGGGCTGAAAGATCGGTAGAGATTATACCGCTAAACACACCAGGATATATAGAAGAATACGCTGGTGCTCGTCGTTACTTACCTTAAAAAATAGAGGGGGGTTTCAAATGAAAAAAGTTGTTCGTTACTCATTAGTTGGTACTCTATTAGTTTCTTCATTCTTAGTTGGCTGCGCAAAAGAAAAAACAACGACAAAGCCGAAAGATGAGAAGAAAGTATTACAGTTACTAGAAACGGGTGAAATTCCGTCTTTAAATTCAGGGAAAGTAACAGATGCGGTATCGTTTAACGTTTTGAATAATGTAATGGAAGGATTATTCCGCTTATCAAAAAATGATGAAGTGATTGAGGCTGGAGCACAAAAATATGAAGTGAGTAAGGACGGGAAAACATATACATTCCACTTGCGTGATGCGAAATGGTCTAATGGAGATCCTGTAACAGCACAAGATTACGTATACGCTTGGAAGCAGCTTATTAATCCGGATACTGCTTCTCAATATGCATACATTGCGTACGATGTGAAAAATGCGGAGAAAATAAATAAGAAACAATTAGGGTTAGAGGAATTAGGAGTAAAAGCGACGAATGATACAACATTCGTTGTAGAACTAGAACATCCAGTGCCGTATTTTACGAAATTACTTATTTTACCGTCCTTCTATCCAATTAACGAAAAATATGCGAAAGAACAAGGTGATAAATACGGATTAGAAGCAAATAAAGTGGTTTATAACGGACCATTTACATTATCGGATTGGAAGCATGAAGCGAGTTTTACAATGAAGAAAAACGATAAGTATTGGGATAAAAAAGAAGTAAAGCTAGATGAAGTAAACTATCAAATTGTTAAAGAAATTTCAACTGCAGTAAATTTATATGAAACAGATAAAGTTGATAGAGCTGTCATTTCTACAGAATTCGTAGATAAATATACAAATAATAAAGAGCTAAAACAATATACAGATCCGGTTATGTACTTCTTCCGATTCAATGAAAATGTACCGATTCTTAAAAATAAAAATACACGTCTTGCGCTAAGTACAGTGTTTGATAAGAAAGGACTTGCGACTTCATTTTTAAATGATGGTTCGGTTGCTGCTAACTATTACGTACCAAAAGGATTTTTAAAAGGTCCAGATAAAAAAGATTTTCGAAGTACAGCAGGTGAGTTTAATAAAACTGATGTAAAACAGGCGAAAGAATATTGGGAAAAGGCGAAGCAAGAGACCGGTACAAATGAAGTGACGCTTGAATTATTAAACTATGACTTAGAAAACTTCAAAAAAGTAGGAGAATACATTAAAGAAGAGCTAGAGAAAAACTTACCAGGCTTAAAGGTAAATGTAAAATTACAACCACACACGCAAAAACTAGCGTTAGAGAAGAAGAAAGAATATGAAATGTCATTATCACGCTGGTTACCGGATTATCCAGATCCAATGACTTACTTAGAAGTATTCCTTTCTGGAAGCAGTGTGAACAATACAGAATATGCAAACCCAGAATATGATGCGTTAATTAAGAAGATTAAAACAGAATTAGGTAATGATGAAAAAGCTCGTTGGAAAGCAATGCAAGATGCTGAGAAAATGCTACTGGATGACGCAGTAATTGCACCGGTATTCCAGCGCGGATTATCCTACTTACAAAAGCCATATGTGAAAGATTTATATGTACATCAATTTGGTCCAGCTACAAGTTTAAAATGGGCAGATGTACAAAAATAAAAGTATGGAGAAACAGACTTCACATGTTGAACAGCCCCCCGTCAAGTAGACAGTGAAAATAATAAAAACACCCTAAGCGGCTTCAGCCCTATATTCCATGGGGCTGAGGCCGTTTAGTCGTTTTTGGAATCGGTCATAATTATAAAATTGAATGTACTCGTCTACCGCTTGATTTAGTTCCTCAAACGTATCGTATTTGTGTAAGTAATATTTCTCGCACTTAATCGTTCCCCAAAAAGACTCCATTGGCCCATTATCAATGCATCTACCAACACGTGACATACTATGGACTATGCCTGTTTTATCTACACGGCGCTTGAATCCATGGGAAGTATATTGAAAACCACGATCGCTATGTAGAAGAAGTTCATCTTTAGATGAACGAATTGGCGCTTGATCAAAGGTTTTAAATACAAGTTGATTATTGTTAGAATGTCCTAGAACGTAGCTGACAATGGAACCGTCATACAAATCAAGAATCGCACTTAAATAAGCCTTCTTAGATGAGCCATACTTGAATTCTGTCACGTCCGTTACCCATTTTTCATTCGGTCTATTTGCTGTAAATTCACGATTTAATACGTTTTGTGTGACATGTTGTGGTGTGACATTTTTATAACGCTTTCTTTTTCTACGAATGACAGATTGTAATCCAGCTATCTTCATCAAACGATAAATACGTTTGTGATTGAAGGTTTCACCGAATAGGCGATTCATATTTAACACCATTCGACGATAGCCATAGATACCTTTTAATTTCTCGTGAAGGATTTGTATTTCTTCTATGATTTTTTTATTTTGTGTTTCTCTAACTGAAGGTGTACGGTTTACCCATTTATAATATGCTGCACGTGTAATGCCAGCGATTTTACAGAGTAGTGAGATTGGCATATTTTTTTCTTTATGAAGTTCTTGAATTGCGACATATTTATTTTCAAAACGTACTTGATTTAACGCCTCCTCTCGAGTTCTTCTAACTTTTTTAAAAATGCATTCTCGGCTCGTAACCGCTCATTTTCTCTTTCAAGTTTCTTCATTTCTAATTTCACTTTTTCTTCTGGTGAAAGCTCTTGTTCTTCCTTCTTTCTTCCACGTCTATCTTTTAATGCTTCATCTCCACCATTGTTATATTTCTTGACCCACTGATAGACCTGTTGGTAAGAAACATCATACATGTCAGCGGTCATTTGAAAGTTTTTATTGTTCTCCAAACAGTATAGGACAATTTGAATTCGTTCCTCCCAAGAGGTTATTCTCGTTTTCGTCATAGATCGTATCTTTCCTTTCAACGTATCTTTCAACTCTCTATGACTATTATAATGCTTTACCCATCGCTGGAGAACGGATCTACTTGAGATTTCATGTCTTCTAATAATTTCATATTGAGAATATTTCCCTGATAAATACTCCATAACCGCTGTTTCTTTGACTTCCTTTGAATATCGTTTCCATGATGAGCTTTTTTGTAGACCTTCAATCCCATATTGTTCAAAACACTTCATCCATTCCTTGAATGAATATTGCGTAACTTGATACTTCTTACAAAGTTCTGTAATTGTATAATTTCCTTTTCTATAAGCAAGCAATAGCTCTAGCTTAAATTCAGGAAGATACCGTTTTTTGGACATCAAAAAAACTCCCCTTAAGATCAAACAGATTTTTATTTTTTAATCTGTCTACCTTAAGGGGAGCATATCATGTGTGATAGTCTGTTTTTCTTATTTAAAGTTAGAGAAATAGTCCGTGGTATAATTTACTGGTCTGTATAAAATGTTTGGATGGGAATGATGTTTATGTTTGAAGAAAAGGAAGTAATATGTACAAAAAGATTGTTCATGAGGAAACCAAGTATAGAATATGTTGATCAATTTTATAACATATTAAAGAAAGAAGCTGTTGGCAAATGGCTTGCTAAATCAAGAGGAATGTCAAAAGAAGAAGCAAATGATTATATCAGGAATCTTATATTACATTGGGAACAGTATAATTTTGGTGTATGGTTGTTATTTAATAGTGAAACAGGAAAGCTTTTAGGACATTGTGGTTTAAGAAAAGTGGATGAAACTGATGAAATAGAGATTATGTATCTACTTGATCCAGACTATTGGGGAAATGGATATGCATCAGAAGCAGCAGGGGCTTCTATTCAATATGCAAAAGAGACGATGGGTGTAAAAAGAATAATTGCTAGGGTGAAAATAGCAAATGACAATTCGAAAAATCTTTTACGAAAGTTAGGTTTTACATATACTCATGATATTGATTATAGTGGACGTATCTTATCTTATTTTGAATTTAATATAGCTCCTGATGAATTATAGACATTTTATATATTTTTTCATGTCTTAAAAATAAAATTATTAGTAAAATTCCAGTGTGAAATGTATGCAGAATCTTGTATAATTAACGTGTTTCTATGGAAACATTTTCTTGTGCTATTTATATAGGACTTAATAAGACAAGGAAGGAAATACATACATGTATATAATAGATAAATAGAATGGAACATGTATAGAGAAAAAGGAGAGAAATGATGGCGTGTCAAAAACAAGGGTTACAATTTAATAGCGTTAGAAAGAGGAAGAGACGATGAAAATGAAGCATGCTTTTGGTCCCATAATTTTAGCGTGTGTGCTTTTTTTCATTATCATATTAATCCCATCAAAAAGTTTAGTATCACTTATTAGTGATAAGAAGGTAGAAGATGCGGCAACTTCCTTACAAAAAGAAAAATTGCAAAGTGTTTTCTTACAGCAAAAAATGTTAGAGAATTCGCAGTATTTACCGATGTATGGTTCATCTGAATTTTTACGAATGGATGCATATCATCCGTCTAATTACTTTAAAGTAAATCCCGCAGGTTTTACACCATATTTAATGGGGATTGGCGGTACACAAAGTTTAGCTCATATATTAAATATGACGTCTACAATGGATGAGTTAGAAGGTAAAAAAGTAGTCTTTGTTTTATCGCCACAATGGTTTACAAAGACTGGGGTATCACAGGGCGATTTCACTAACAATTTTTCCAAACAACAAGCATATCATTTTATTTTTAATGATGAAATAAATGTTGAAATGAAGAAACAAATCGCGAAACGATTATTAGACTATAAAGTTGTTCAAAAAGATGATATATTAAAAAATTCATTAGAAGGTATTGTATATAATGATACGAAACATAACGTAAAAGCAGGTTTAGTTAAACCACTTGCTTATATGTATCGTAATATTTTAGATCATAGAGATTTATTTAACTCCTTATTTAAGATTGAACCGATGAAAGAAAAAACTAATATGGGACTACGTTCAATATCTTGGGTAGATGCACGTAAACATGCAGAAGAAGAAGGGAAATTGGAATCTACTACAAACACATTCGGAATTGAAAATCCGTATTACTATAAACATAATTTGAAGAAAAAATTAAAAGGTTTAAAAAACTTTAGAGCAAATGAATCATATGAAGAATCACCAGAATATGATGACTTACAAATTGTTTTAAATATATTTAAAGAGAAAAATGTTAAGCCACTATTCATTTCTGTACCTGTAAATGGACCGTGGTATGATTACGCTGGTTTCCCTAAAGAACGTCGCGAAGTGTATTATAAAAAAGTTCGGGAACAAGTTGAGAAAGCAGGATACCCAGTAGTTGATTTTTCTGGCCATGAATATGATAAGTATTTCTTAAAAGATACAATTCATTTAGGTTGGAAAGGCTGGATTTACTTTGATGAAGCAGTGCATAACTTTTATACTGAAAAATAAGTGTGGAGAAAAAGGAACGGCTATAAGCTGTTCCTTTTTTTAGTATAGGGGATTTTGATGTGGGCAATTCGGAAAGGCATTTATATCTTGAATTTGTCTAAAATCATAATGCTTCATTGCGAATTGAGCTTGATAAAGGTATTCATACACATATAATTGACCATCATGTGCTGAACATAATACACCAGAAGTTCCTTGCCCATTTATGAAAGAAATGCCGATAGGGCGTCCGATTAAGTATTGTATTTTTTGTTGCCAATGCATAGGGGAATCACTCCTTTTTGAGATAATATACGAAATGGACGAGTGAATTGTTGCTTATCCATGTAAATGTTAAACTGAAGGATTTGCTTGTGATTTTGAAAGATTAGTCAATTTAAACATAAAAAACCGCTATCATTCGTAATGAATATATAGCGGTTTTTATTTATTATCTTAAGCAAGATTTTTACGTTTTTTTGTCCATTTTTTAATGATGAAGTATAAAAGAACGAGTATGACACCGCCAATTGCGAAAGACTTCACATACGGTCCCGCAATATCGTTTATATTCTCCCAATTTTGACCTAGTTTTTCACCTAAATAAATGAAAATGATAGACCAAGGGATGATTGCAAGTGCTGTTAATGTAGTAAAACGTAGTAATGGCATTTTTGTAATACCAGCAGGTATTGAAATCGCATGGCGTACTACTGGAATAAAACGTGCAGTGAAAATTACACCAGTTCCGTAACGATTAAACCAATCTTCAGCTGCATCTATTTGTTTTTTATGAATGAAAATATATTTTCCGTAACGTTCTAATATAGGGCGTCCACCGTATCGTCCAATCCAATAAATAAAGATTTGGGCAATAACACCGCCAATTGTACCAAATACAACTGCACCTACAAATGAAATACTACCATTGAATACTAGGAATCCCGCATAAGCTAGGACGATTTCACTTGGAATAATCTCAATCATTAGACCAAGCATAATGCCCCAATAACCTAATCCTTCAAAAAACGTTAATACTGAATGAATAAAACTACTTACCATTGTTGCACCTTCTAGTTTATGTATTTTTGAATAGGTGAACCTTTTACTTAATAACATAAAAGGTTCACCATGTGTAGATTATACCTTATTTGTATAGGGGATTGCTATTTCAATTCTTTTATGTCTTGCATTAGTAGTTTAGTAAAGGATATAAGCTCAGTTTTCATGAAGAGATAATAAATATTCTCTTATCACTTAGACAGGTACTTCACTTTCAAATAACGAATTATAATGTTAATAAAATTTTTATAGAAAATTAACGTGATGAAGGTGAAAATATGAAAAAGGAATTATTAGAAAAGGCCTCATATCTAAATAAAGCAGAATTAGAACAATTACATAAAGCTATATTAGTTTCCGAGAAAGCTCATGAAGGACAATTTCGCGTTTCAGGTGAGCCGTATATTACTCATCCATTTGCAGTTACAGAAATTTTGTTAGATTGTAAGGCGGATATTATAACTTTAGTTGCAGCGTTATTACATGATGTGGTGGAGGATACAGATTATACAATTGAGTATATACGTGATATATTCGGTAAAAAAGTGGCTGATATTGTAGAAGGGTTAACTAAAATTGATAAAAAACAAATCCCTAATAAAGAAGAGTATGAAGCAATAAACTTAAAGAAATTATTGTTAGCTACGCAAGGAGATATAAGAGTAGCTATTATTAAAGTGATAGATCGTCTACATAACATGAGAACTTTACAGGTGAAAGCTGTAAAGAAACAAATTCCTTATGCAAATGAAACACTCAAAATTTTCGCTCCGATTTGTAAAAGGCTAGGGATATTTCATTTTCAACACGAGTTAGAAGATTTAGGCTTTTTTTATCTTAATCATTCTAAATATAAGGGAATGAAAATTCTTTTACAAAATTATGTTAAGTTATTAGAGGGTTTGTCTCAAAATATAATGCAAGATATAAATAATTTTCTAAATCCACCTTTAATATTTGAAGTTAACTATGAAGTAAGTCCTATTTATACAGCTTATTCTCGTCTCCAAGATATTCAAGACATTACGGTGGTGTCAAAAATAATCATCACGGTCTCAAGTAATTTAGACTGTTATAAAATATTAGGAATTATACATCAACTGTACAAACCAATTCCTCATCAATTTGAAGATAATATAGCAATTGAAAGTGATGTATTAAACAAATACTTAAAGACCAAAGTGGTAATCAATAACCATGAAATAATGATATGTATTGAAACAAAAATAAATCAGGAGATACGAGATAAAGGGGTATTTCATATTCTTACAAAAAGTATAACTGATAAGGAGATGCAAAATATAATTCATAAATTGATGAATCATTTTATTAAGACAAATGATCTAGTAACTCAAGATGCGATTGAATTTTATGATTTAGTATCATATGAACTATTCCAAGATAACATTGTTGTATTTACTCCTAAGTTAGACTCCGTGAACTTACCGCAAGGTGCTACTGTAATTGATTTTGCTTTCGCATTAAACCCTGAGATTGCTAAGTATATGTCAGGTGCTAAAGTTAATGGTATAAATAAATCGATAATAACGAATGTTTCACATCTAGATATAGTTGAACTTTTGGTAACTGAAAACATTAGTAATGTGAGACATGGTTGGTTAAGTTTTGCTAATAGCTCAAAAGCTCAAATCGAAATTTATAAAGAGTTACAACGATGAAGGAATTAAAATTATCGAGAAAACCTGTTCAAAATTTAGTAGAATGAAATAATTATTTTTGAATTAATAATAGGCGATTATGATTTTTCATAATTAATACCTAGAAAAACAAGCATCAACCTGTTCTAAATATGTAACAGGTTGATGCTTGTTTTCGTTATAAAAAAATAGAAGCATCTTTGCTCCTATTTTTTACGGTTTCACTTCTAAATTTTGTAAAAATAAAGTTGCTGTTACGTAACGTTTTGCTAACATTTGTACATAAGCGGTATGCACAGATAATGTGGCAATAATAATTGCATTACGAATCGCTTCACGTTGCTCGTTATTAATTTGATCGAACTTGCTTGCGATTTTATCAGCTTTTTCTTTTACGATGTTTTCAATTGTATGAACTGTATCTGTTGCATTTAGTTGTAAGCAGTTCCCTTGATTGAGTTCTTCAAATAGAGAAGAGTATGCTCCGTACAAATGAACAGGATTGATTAAGTCATCACTTCGATCGGCTGGGTCATTTACAATAAGGCGTAATAGCTTACGGATGGATTCAAAATCAAGTGCTGTTTTTAAATCTTCGACAATGAATAGTAAGGCTGCTTGTTCAATTGAATATTTTTTCCCTTTTTGAGGGGAGCCAATCATTTCTTTAATATCTCGTTTTACCCAGTTTTGCATGGCCGTTACTGAGAAACTTGTATTTTCAATCTGATTTCCAAGCGCAACTATTTCATTTAATGAAAAACCGACGTCTGTATCATCAATTTTAATCAGTTTTTCAAAAATAGGTGAAAGTGCGGTAGTAATAAAAGCAGTTACGCTTTGTCCGCTTTCAATATCTTTTTTATGTGACTTTGCCCACGCTTCTTGTAAAATACCGAGAGGCTTTTTCGTATTCCATCCTCTTAAAGATAGAAGAAGGGTAGCCATTTCGTTTCGTGTGAGATGAAATGTTTCCATCTTTTCACCTCCAAAAATAATAAAAAGTTCTTATGAACCTATAATATGTTTTGTTTCATTTAAAGTCAATTCTGTTTTGCTTAATTTTTCCTTTGTCACCAAACTGTCGTAAGTAAATAATGCTTGCATATTTCGACAAAAGTTCATATAATAAGTTCATAAGAACCTTTAAAATGTTTTTAAAAACAAATCTATCATTCTGAATTTACTAGAAAGGTAGATTTCACATATATCTATATAAAAGGAGAATGGATATAATATGTTGAAAAAACTTGTAGCAGTCATGACAGCATTCATGGTTATCTTTGGAGCTAGTAGCTTCATGTTTGTAGATCACGCAGCAGCGAAGAGTTACAAATCTGGTAAAAAATCATACACACCAAGTTCTGGTCAAAAGTCAAAAGTTGATTTGAACAAAAAAGATAGTAACGTAAATTCACAAAAAACGACAACAGATTCAAAAACAAAAGCAACAAACACAGCACCAAAAAGTAATAAAGGAAGCTTTATGAAAGGTTTATTACTAGGTGGTCTTGGTGGTTTACTAATGGGTAGCTTATTTGCAAATATGGGAGCTCTTGGTTCTGTATTAGCGTTTATGGTAAATATGTTAGTAATGGCTGGTATCGTAATGTTAGCAGTTCGTGCATTTAAATACTTCAAAGATCAACGTAAGAAAAAGGAAGATGAAGTAGCATGGAAACAATAAAAATTTCTGAACAAGAACTTATCAATGCGCTTTGTGTATATATCGCTGAAAAAAGACAAGTTGGTCCAGAAGAAGTTTTAGTTGAACTAATGTATGATGATGACTACGGTTTCTCTGCTGAAGTAGAGGTAAATGGTCGCCAGCAAATTTTAATTCAAGCGAACTTAATCGAAGCATTACGCTTATTACTTGACAGAGAATATAATGTCAATTCATTTGCAGCAAGACTACAACTTGAATTAGATGATGAAGAAGGCATTTACGCATTAGCAAAGTTTAATAACTCAGATGAGTAGAAAAAAGAGCTGTTGAGAGTAATCTCAGCAGCTCTTTTTAGTATGTGCATATGCCAGGGAATAATCACGCCAAATTTCATTCATTTTCCGTCTACCGAGATCAATCATCGGGTTAAATTGAATGGCAGCTTGTTGTCGTACGGTATGTACATGTTGGATCGCCTGTTGCAAGTGTTGTTCAACCGAATGGGATTTTGTATTTGCTTGTTTTACGATTGAATATCCAGCAACAGTTCCTTGTGCCATTGCAATTTTCCCACTTTCAATGCCAGTTATATTGCCGGCTACAAATAAACCGGGAAGAGGGGTTTCCATCGTTTCGGAATGCAGTGGAACATGGCCGCCTAATTCCGGAATGTAACGGAAAGGACAGCCAGCTACAGCAGCAAGCTCAGCAAGAGGGTATAAGCCACCGGCAATACAAACGAAGTCTGCCTCGTATATTTGTTCCGATCCAGTTATGATGTTTCCTTTCGTATCAATATTAGCAACGCGTACACCTTCAACTTGATCTGTACCGATAATTTCAAGAGCTGCTTTTCGAAGGTGAAGTGGTGTGCCATTTATTTTCATACCGTTATTTGGATAGAAGTTTAATCCAGCTTGTTTCACCCAATTATATTTCATCAATCGACTACCTATACGTAATAAAGGTGATGGAGCAAGGTGTGCAGCATGTAAGAGAGAGTTTAAAACTTCTTCTGGTTCACCAGCCTTTTGACTTAATTCACTTTTTTCAGGAAGTACGATATGTTCCACTTTAATTCCCGCTAGTTGTAATTCATTCAAAATAGCGAATGACAAAATGTTAGCGCCAATAATTACTCCTTTTCGCCCAACTTGAACGCGATGTACATTTGTCATTACTTGGGCTGCACCAATCGACATGACTCCTGGAAGTGTCCAACCAGGAAGGGGGATAGAGTACTCAGCAGCGCCAGTAGCAAGTAAAACGAACGGTGCTTCTAACGTACCGATATTCGTATGTACGAACCAAGAACTTTCATCTTTATCTAAATTATAGACGGAAATGCCGCATCGAATATTAACTGAAAGTGATTTTGCTTCTTCGTGAAGGCGTTTTGATTCTTCTATTCCATTCCACCATTCTCCAGTAGGTTCTTGATGTAATTGTCCGAGTAACCTTCCGCCAGGCTTCATAAATTCATCAATAACAAGTACATTTAGTCCAAAACGAGCACAAGAGATGGAGGCTGACAAACCTGCTGGTCCAGCTCCGATAATAATGACATCGTTCATCGCTTTTTCACCATCTCTCTCACGATATTTGGATGCTGTTTACCACTATCAACTACCATATCTTTTTCTACAACAGTTAAGCATGCTCGTACGTTCGTTTGATTGTTTACTGTCACGCGGCATTCAGAACAATGCCCGATATTACAGTAAATACCTCGCGGCGTTCCGCTATCTTCATGTACTCTTAATGTTCGTATTCCGTTTGCAAGTAAAGCCGCCGCAATGGTTTCATGTTCATAGGCTTCATATTGTTGCCCGTTAAATTGGAAAGTGATGCGCTTACTACTATTTAAACTCCCTAAAATAGGGTGATGTGTAATTCTATTCATTGATTTTCACCTACCGCTCCAAAGGTAACTGCGCGTACTGGTGGTTGATATTTTAATGGAATTTCATTAGTGTTTACATCGGGATTTGCACTTTCAATCATTCGATCTATCATCATTCTACATGTGCGGCCACCGCAAAATCCCATGCCAGCACGTGTTCTTAATTTTAATTCTCTTGCCGAGCATTTATATGCAGCAATTGTCGATTGAAGTTGTCCGTATGTAACTTCTTCACATCGACAAACAATTAAGTGATCTTTATTCGTCATATGTATTCCTCCTCTAGTTCGGTTTGCATAAATTATTATGCAAAAACTATGCCAAAATAGAGGAGGAAAGTTTATTGTAACCCAAGTTTTTTTAGGCGGTTATATAAAGTGGCCCTCGTAACACCAAGCTGTTTCGCGCATTCTAATTTATTCCCATTTAAAATGCGTAAAGCCCTCTCGATGACTTTTTTCTCATGTTCATCCATCTCTTCTTGCAAAGAGAGGATTGTATGATTGTTGCTGAGTAATAGGGAATGAGCCGTATGATTGTCTAACGTTTCAGTTGTATGAAATGGTAAATATTCTTGTTTTATAATCCCATCAGTCGCAAATACGACAAGTCTTTCAACAACGTTACGAAGCTCACGAATATTACCTGGCCAATTGTAATGAAGCAGTTCATGCATAATGCTTGAAGGTAAGTCACGAATTGGTCTGTTATAGTTGATTGAAAAATCGTTTAAGAAAGAGTAGGTTAATTCAATAATATCCTCGCGTCTTTCGCGCAGCGGTGGAATATGCAAACTAACTACATTTAAGCGATAGTATAAATCTTCTCGAAACGTGCCTTTTCTCATTTCTTCTTTTAAATCACGATTTGTAGCCGCGATAATACGGAAATCAATATGAATCTCTTTTTCTCCACCAACTCGGTAATATTTTCGTTCTTGTAGTACACGCAAAAGCTTTACTTGCATATCGAGCGGCATTTCTCCTATTTCATCTAGAAATAATGTGCCGCCTTGCGCGAGCTCTATTTTACCCTTTTTGCCTTTACTACTTGCACCAGAAAACGCACCACGTTCATACCCAAATAATTCACTTTCAAATAACGCTTCTGGAATGGCGCCGCAGTTAATTGAAATGAAAGGTGCCTTAGCTGATTCACTTGCTTCATGAATCGCTTTTGCAAATACTTCTTTTCCAACACCACTTTCGCCGAGTATTAAAACAGTTGATTTCACCGAACAAACTTTTCTAGCTAATTGAATCGTTCTTTGTATAACAGGGCTTTTTCCATTCATCGCAAGGAAAGGATCGGATTCATCTTTGTACTTTGCGACCTCTTGTTCTAAACGGTGCATTTCATGTGACATATTGAATAGTTTTTCGTTTAAAGCGACTTGATTTGTAACATCTGTTTCTGAAACGACTGCTCCTATAATTTCATCGTTACAATAAACTGGGTTTGAGTTAATTAATACGAACAAATCTGGACGAGGCTGATGGAACTGTGCGATTATGCTTTTTCCGTCATGTAATGATTGCAAAATTTCCAAATCTTTATAGTCAAAAAAGCGAGTGATAGGTTGTCCAATAATTTCAGTATGGTTGACTGAAAAAATCTTTTCGGCGCCATCTGTCCAAGTACGAACACATTCTTTATCATCGATAACTGTAACAGAAGAATCCGTTGTTTGTATTACGGTGTTATAAAAAGATTGTAGTTCATTGTAAGACTTAATAAGAAACGGAATGATTTGCTGAGCAGTTATACAGCATATAGGCTCTTTATTTTTGTTCATTACGATAACGGCCATTTCATTAGAAAACGCGTCAATTAAAGCGGTGAATGAGTCATCTTCATATATAACTGTGCAGTTATATTCTTCTGTAGTAGAAGGGCGGTAATAAAATTTTTCGTTAACTTGCTGGGTAGGTTGCATGCTGTATGTATGATCAATGGATAAAATTTTTAGAAATTCTTTTATTGTAGGAAATGAGAATGCCATATTGTCCTCCTATTATGTATAAAAATTTTGACAGTGATAAAAAAATAATACACCTATTTACGATAAATTTAAAATATTTTTACAAATAAAAATATTTTTTATAAAAAGTGTATGTAAGTAGAGTTGGCATGTCAATTGCATAAAAGAAAGTGAGGGAATAAATAGAAGGGAGGGGTGCTACGTGAGGCACTGTGACGTTTTAATAATAGGTGGTGGAATTATAGGTTGTTCTATCGCTTATTACACTTCAAAATACGGAAGAGACGTAACAATCATTGAAAAAGGGGAATTTGTCAGTGGGACGTCTTCACGGTGTGATGGGAATATTTTGGCTATTGATAAAGACCCAGGCTTTGATAGTCAAATGTCTTTAGTTAGTCAAAAATTAGTAACAGAATTAAGTGAAGAGTTAGAGCACTCATTTGAATATAGGGCGCCAGGAAGTATTCTCGTATGTGAGTCAGATGAAGAAATGGTAGCAGCACAGCAATGGGTGAATCGTCAAAAAGAAGTTGGCTTACCGTTTCGAATGCTTGATAGGCAAGATATAAGAGCGGAATCGCCATTTTTTGCGGACGATTTATTAGGCGGGTTAGAATGCGCAACGGATTCGACTGTAAATCCATATCTCCTTGCTTTTTCACTTCTTGCAGAATCGAAGAAATTTGGTACGAAAGCTTTTAATCATACGGAAGTAAAAGAAATGAAAAGAGATATAGACGGTTCCTTTATTGTAGAAACGACTAACGGGACGTTTACCGCGAAGCAAGTGGTGAACGCAGCTGGTGTGTGGGCTCCGAAAATCGGAGAAATGTTGGATGTAAATGTCCCGATTGAACCGAGAAAAGGGCATATTATTGTAGCTTCAAGGCAACAACACGTTGGTTGCCGTAAAGTAATGGAATTTGGTTATTTAATTTCTAAATTTGGCGGAAAACGAAAAGTGGATGCTTTAACTGAAAAATATGGGGTAGCTCTTGTGTTTGAGCCGACAGAAAGCCAAAATTTTTTAATTGGTAGTAGTAGAGAGTTTGTAGGCTTTCATACGAAGATAAACAACGAGGTTATTAAATGTATTGCAAACAGAGCAATTCGTTTTTATCCGAAAATGGCGGATATGATGGTGATTCGTTCATATGCGGGATTACGCCCGTGGACAGAAGATCATTTGCCAATCATTTCACGCGTGGAACATATCCCGAACTACTTTATCGCAGCGGGGCATGAAGGGGATGGCATTAGCCTTGCAGCGGTTACTGGAAAAGTAATTGAAGAGTTATTAAATGAAAAAGAAACAATCATTCCTATTGAACCACTTCGTTTGAGTCGTTTTACAGAAAGGGTGTTAAACGGATGAGGTCACAAAGAGTCTTTACGACGATTGATACACATACGGGCGGGAATCCGACGAGGACATTGATAAGCGGACTTCCAAAGTTAATTGGAGAGACGATGGCAGAGAAGATGTTACATATGAAAAAGGAGTATGACTGGATTCGCAAATTGTTAATGAATGAACCGCGTGGTCATGATGTAATGTCAGGAGCACTATTAACAGATCCATGTCATCCTGAAGCAGATATTGGTGTTATATACATAGAGACAGGTGGATATTTACCGATGTGTGGTCACGATACAATTGGTGTATGTACAGCTTTAATTGAATCAGGTTTAATTCCTGTAGTTGAACCGATTACTTCGTTAAAGTTAGATACGCCAGCCGGCTTAGTTGAAGTGGATATCTTTGTTCAAGATGGAAAAGCGAAAGAAGTCTCTTTCTGTAACATACCAGCTTTTTTATTGAAACATATTACTGTACAAGTTGAAGGGATTGGAACTGTAGAAGCAGATATTGCGTATGGAGGGAATTTTTATGCCATTATCGATGCGAAGTCAGTAGGTTTAGAGTTAGTACCGGAAAATGCATCTACAATTATCGATAAGGCAATTCATATTAGAAATATCATTAATGAGGAATTTGAAATCATTCATCCGCAGTATTCGTTTATTAGAGGGTTAACCCATATTGAATTTTATACAGATCCTACTCATGAAAGTGCTCATGTGAAAAATACAGTTGTCGTTCCGCCAGGAGGAATTGATCGTTCTCCATGTGGTACAGGAACATCAGCGAAGTTAGCTGTATTATACGCAAATCAAAAAATTGAAGTGGATGAAGAGTTTATTCATGAGAGTATCGTTGGCTCTTTATTTAAAGGGTGCGTCATAAATACAACATCTGTAGAAAATATTGAAGCTGTCGTAACGAAAATTACAGGTTCAGCTTGGCTTATGGGGATGCATAGATTTTTTTATAATGAAAAGGACCCACTGAAAGAAGGCTTTTTGCTAATTCCGCCGATGGAACATGAAACGGAGGATGTAAAATGAACATTCAAAAAATGTATACAGCAGTAGACGTACATGTAAATGGTGAAGCATTTCGTGTAATGAAAGATGTACCATGCAAATACTACTACAGTTTAGAGCAATTAAACGAACAATTTTCGGGTGAATTAGCAGAAGAAATGCAGCTTTTATTAAACGAGCCACGTGGTTTTATCGGATTAAATGGGTGTATTGTCGTCCCTTCTATTCATACGGAAGTCGATGCAGCTGTATTATTTTTTAATCATGAAGGATCCATTCCGCTTCATTATGGAGGCATTGTCGCAGTCATAACGATGTTACTAGAAAGCGGGTATTTAAAAAAGAGAGAGACGAACCAATACAAAATCGAAACGCTATCTGGTATATTTTCAGTCCATGCGTATGTTGAGAATGATGAAGTTGTTTCTGTTTCATTTGAAAGTAAACTATGTTATATGATTGAGAAAAATTTACAGGTTGATAATATAAGTTACTCTCTCATTCAAGCAGATAAAGTATATGCAGTTGTAGAAAAAGATACGTATTCACCAGACATTCGTATTGAAAACATTTCTGAATTGAAAAAATGGGGAGAAGCTACACTACAAGCTATACAAAAACAGTCGTTAATAAAAAGGCTTATTTTAGTAGATTCTTCGCAGAAAGATAAGAACCATATAAAGTCGATTACATTTCATGAAGATAACTTTATCGTACGTTCGCCAGGTTTTGTTTCTACTATTGTATCTTATGTTCATGCGTTATTTAAAAATGATTATATGGCGGATAAACCTTTTATAAATGAAAGTATATTTAATAGCTTTATAACAGTTGAACAAGTGAAGAAGGAAGAAAAAGGTTACATTTTCCGTTTTGAAAGTAGAGGATTTATTACAGGGATGCAGACGTTTCTATTAGACTCTACAGATCCGTTTCCGACAGGATTTTTATTAAAATAAAATAGTAAAGGGAGAGATAAATATGAAAAACATTAAAGGGGCATTTCCAGTATTAATCACACCAATGGATGAGTTTCAAGAAATTAATTGGAACGGTGTAAAACAAAACGTAAACTATTTTATCGATCAAAAGGTAGCTGGCATTATTATTAATGGAAGCACAGGTGAGTTTGTTAGTTTATCAAAAGAAGAACGATTTAAAATGGTAGAAACAGTATTAAAAGAAGTTGATGGCCGTATTCCAGTTATTGTAGGAACTGCAGCAGAAACGACGAAAGAAACGATTGAATATACGAAATATGCAGAAGCACACGGAGCGGATTGCGCATTAATTATTAACTCGTACTATTGTAAGCCGAAAGAAGAGGAAATTTATTTTCATTTTAAAGAAATCTCAAATGCTGTAAATATACCAATTATGTTATACAATAATCCGTTTACATCTGGTGTTGATATGAGTACAGAGCTCATGCTACGTATTGGAAAAGAATGTGAAAATGTTACACATATTAAAGAATCTAGCGGAGATATTCGTAAAGCAAGAGATTTAGTACGACAAAGCGAAGGTGCTTTTCAAGTCTTCTGTGGATCTGAAGATTTAGTTATGGAGTCTTATTTAGTAGGTGCAACGGGATGGGTTTCAGTAGCAGGAAATATCGTACCGGGACTTGTTACGAAAATGTATGAGCATTTCCAGAATGGTGAATTAGAAAAAGCTTGGGAAATAAACGATGCTATTTTACCTCTTTGCGAGTTTCTTGAAGGATCAGGAAAATATGTACAAATCGTTAAACGCTCAATGGAATTATACGGGCAAGCTGGGGGACCTTCTCGTTATCCGAGGCTCGGATTAACTGAAGAAGAAAATCAAAAACTTCAAACGATTATTTCAAAAATTGCAGCTCATGCAGCTGTTTAAATAAGGAGGAGATTATATATGTTAACGACAAACATTGAGCTGAGACCAAAAGTGAAAGCGTTTTTAAATGAAGAAATTAAAATGTTTATTAATGGAGAATTTGTTCCTTCCATTAGCGGAAAGACGTTTGAGACATACAATCCAGCAACAGAAGATGTTCTAGCTGTCGTATGCGAAGCACAAGAAGAGGATATTGATGTAGCAGTAAAAGCTGCAAGATTTGCATTTGAATCAGGACCTTGGGCAGAAATGACTACTGCTGAAAGGGCGCACCTTATTTATAAATTAGCAGATTTAATTGAAGAGCATGGAGAAGAATTAGCGCAGTTAGAAGCTTTAGATAATGGGAAACCATATCAAGTAGCACTGGATGATGATATTGCAGCGACTGTAGAAAATTATCGCTATTATGCAGGATGGGCTACAAAAATTATCGGGCAAACAATTCCGATTTCAAAAGATTACTTAAATTACACACGCCATGAACCTGTTGGCGTTGTAGGTCAAATTATTCCTTGGAATTTTCCACTCGTTATGTCTTCTTGGAAAATGGGAGCTGCACTAGCAACAGGTTGTACAATCGTATTAAAACCAGCAGAGCAAACGCCTTTATCGTTATTATATACAGCGAAGCTCTTTAAAGAAGCAGGTTTTCCAAACGGTGTTGTAAACTTTGTTCCAGGTTTTGGCCCTGAAGCAGGAGCTGCAATCGTAAACCATCATGATATAGATAAGGTAGCCTTCACAGGTTCAACGGTTACGGGAAAATATATTATGCGTCAATCTGCAGAAACAATTAAACATGTAACGTTAGAACTTGGTGGTAAATCACCAAATATCATTTTAGAAGACGCTGATTTAGAAGAAGCGATTAACGGTGCATTCCAAGGTATTATGTATAATCACGGCCAAAATTGCAGTGCCGGATCTCGCGTGTTCGTTCATCGAAAACATTACGAAACAGTCGTAAATGAACTAGTAAAAATGGCGAATAACGTGAAACTTGGAGCGGGTATGGAGAAGGAAACGGAAATGGGTCCGCTCGTATCTAAAAAGCAACAAGAGCGTGTACTACATTACATTGAACAAGGAAAAGCTGAAGGCGCTACTGTTGCTGCTGGTGGTGAACGTGCATTTGAAAAAGGTTATTTTGTACAGCCAACAGTATTCACAAATGTTACTGATGATATGACAATTGTGAAAGAAGAAATTTTTGGTCCAGTTGTCGTTGTACTTCCGTTTGATTCAACAGAAGAGGTAATTGAAAGAGCGAATCGCTCTTCATACGGACTCGCTGCAGGTGTATGGACACAAAATATTAAAACAGGACATCAAGTTGCCAATAAATTAAAGGCAGGAACAGTATGGATTAATGATTATAACTTAGAAAATGCAGCTGCACCATTTGGTGGGTTTAAACAATCTGGTATTGGTCGTGAGTTAGGTTCATATGCGCTTGATAATTACACAGAAGTGAAAAGTGTTTGGGTCAATATAAAGTAATAGAGAATCTAACTGTTAATAAATAGAGGGATGAAATAATGAGAGATACGGACAACTATAAGGTTTAATAATAGTTGTCCGTTTTCTTATATATAAAATAGTTTTCAAAAGAATGTTAAGGGGGATTTGGATGGAGCAAGTAGTAGAGTGGTTAGTAGGGCAAGTATGGAGTATTGGCTTAGTTGTTTTTGCATTAGGAGCAGGTGTGTATTTTACAATTGCAACTCGTTTTCTACAAATTCGTTATTTTAAAGAGATGATTAAATTATTATTTGAAGGGAAGAGCTCGGAGACGGGAATTTCATCCTTTCAAGCATTTTGTTTAGCCTTATCAGGTAGGGTTGGAATAGGTAATATCGCAGGAGTCGCGACAGCAATCGCTTTTGGCGGACCAGGAGCTGTGTTTTGGATGTGGGTAATGGCTCTTTTAGGAGCAGCGAGTGCATTTGTTGAATCAACATTATCTCAAGTGTATAAAAGTAAAGTTGGGAATGAATACCGAGGTGGTACACCATATTTCATTGAAAAAGGCCTGAAAATGAAATGGTTTGCAGTCATTGTAGCGGTTGTTGTAACACTTTCATATGGCGTTTTATTACCAGGTATTCAATCTAGTAGCATCGCAGTTGGATTTGAAAACTCTAATGGCATTAGCAAATATATAACTGGAATATTATTAGTTATATTATTAGCATCAATCATTTTTGGTGGCGTAAAGAGAATTGCGGGCGTTTCGCAAATGCTTGTTCCATTTATGGCAATAGGTTATGTAATTGTTACATGTATCGTATTAATTGCGAATGTAACAGAAATTCCAAGTATGTTCGCTTTAATTTTCTCTAGTGCTTTTGGTGTAAATGAAATGTTTGGCGGAATCGTCGGTGCAGCAATTGCATGGGGAGTAAAGCGTGCTGTATTTTCAAATGTTGCTGGTGTTGGAGAAGCGACGTATAGCTCCGCTGCTGCTGAAGTATCCCATCCTGCAAAACAAGGGTTAGTTCAAGCGTTTTCTGTATATATCGATACAATTGTTGTATGTACAGCGACAGCTCTTATGATTTTAATAACAAGTATGTATAACGTTATACCTGAAGGGAAAAGCGCTATAGTAAAAAATATAGGGAATGTTGATGCAGGTCCAATCTATACACAACAAGCAGTTGAAACTGTTATGACAGGATTTGGTCCATTATTCATTTCAATCGCAATCTTCTTTTTCGCATTTACAACTTTACTCGCATACTACTATATCGCTGAAACAACACTTACTTATTTAGATCGTGAGCTTAAACATAGCTGGTTAAAACCAGTTTTAAAAATTGGATTTTTAATTATGGTTTACATCGGTAGCGTAGAATCAGCGTCGCTTTTATGGAATCTTGGAGATTTAGGAATTGGTAGCATGGCATGGTTAAACTTAATTGCGATTCTACTATTAAGTAAAATCGCATTAAAAGTGTTAAAAGATTATGAAGCACAGAAAAAGGAAGGGAAAGATCCAGTATTTGATCCTAAAAATGTGGGAATTGAAGGTTTAACGTTTTGGGACGAAAGAAGTAAAGAAGTTGAAAGAAAAAACTTTAAAGAAAAAGCGGTAGTGGATGATAGTCTGAAATTGTAGTTTTAATAGACTGAATATTCATTCTATTAAACGGGGTATATTGCCTTCTTTTCATCACATACTACAATAGGTACACATAATTGGAATGGAGGTAATAATAAAATGGAACACGAACAACATAGTTCAGTAAATGACGTTCTACATCATTATAAAGAAGGAATTGGTAGTTTTACAAACCAAATTCCTGAAATTGCTGAAACATATAATGCATTCACGCAAGCTTGTTTTCAAGAGGGTTCTTTAACGAAAAGAGAAAAACAACTTATTGCATTAGGAATTAGTCTAGCAACGCAAGATGAATATTGTACCGTTTATCATACAAAAGGTTGTCTTGATCAAGGGTGTTCAGATAAAGAAATTTTGGAAGCATGTGGTGTATCAGCGGCATTTGCTGGCGGAGCTGCAATGAGTCAAGCAGTAACATTAGTACAAGAGTGTTTAAGTGAACTGAAAAATCAAAAGCATTGAATATAAAAGAACGTTTTAAACTTTATGTTTAAAACGTTCTTTTACGTGAGATTAAATTTGAGTATAAAAATTATTTGGTATGTGATGTATTAAAGTAAGAATTTTAAATTTAGTGGGAATGAGAAATAACAACTATTTATTTAGTATTAAGATTTTCTAAAAAGTTTCAATTGTTTCATATAATCAATAGCTTTTGTTTTGTTCTTTTGTTTACATACATATTCGAATTCATTCTTATCTCGATAGTAACTATTTATTATTTCTTCTGTAAGAAATTCATCGGAAATAGCTTTTTTATTGCGCAATGTGGTTCATTTGTATGAGTGCAGTTAGAAAATTTACAGCTCATAGATATCTCTTCGATATCTTCATAGCCAAGATCAAAGTTGTCCTCATATTTTATTAAGTCAAAACCTGTTTTACTAATTGTTAATCCCTCCACTTTCCATACATTCTATAAGTATGTTTTATCTAAATATATATTTCATTTTAGGATTTCGTTATTCCTTCTTTAAAAATTGGTACAATGAAACAAAAGGGGGATTAGTAATGCAAAATTTAGTCATTGAAGAGATTAAGCAAATAAAAGATGACGTGGAGGAGCTTTCGAATCTTTTGAAAACGGTTGTAGATGATGGGGCATCAATTGGTTTTTTACCTCCACTGGAACAAAAAGAATCGGTAAAGTATTGGGAAACAGTCTTAGCACCAGAAGTGATTTTATATGTCGCTAAAATAAATAATGAAGTGGCAGGGAGTATTCAATTACATTTAGTTACAAAGCCTAATGGGATTCATAGAGCTGAAATTTGTAAGTTAATGACTCATCCAAACTTCAGACGTAATGGCATTGGACGTTTGCTTATGCAAAAAGCAGAGGAAAGAGCAAAGCAAGAAAATAGGTCTCTTATAGTGCTAGATACGAGAGAAGGAGACCCTTCTAATAGATTGTATAAATCATTAGACTATAAAGAAGTTGGAAAAATACCAGAATACGCAATATCTCCAAATGGTAATTTAGATGCAACGGTTATTTATTATAAAATGATTTAGTATTTTTATTTAAAAAGAGGGATATTTTCAAATGACAAATTTGTTATTAGGTCTGAGTATTGATTTGTAAAAAGATTGATAAACTCCTGTATAATAGGGGGTTTCTCTTCATTCATTAACTTCATATTGAATGTTCAATTTGAGGGCCAATTTGTATAAGGTTTTAACAGTTGTATAAGAGGTATTACTTAAATAGGAATTTTGAAGTCTTTTGGTGAATATTAAATGTTAATCTAAAAGATGGAGGTTGCTGTGATGTTGAAACTGTTTCAATATAACTGGCAAGTTCGTGATGATTGGTTTACGTGGTGCGAAGACATGTCGGCCGAAGAACTCGTAAAGAAACGGGTCGGTGGGTTCGGCAGTATACTACATACTCTATTTCACATTGTAGATGTGGAATATATGTGGATCTTAGGGTTGCGTGGTGAATCAGTGCCTGAGGAGCCATTGTTTGAAGAGTATGCCAGCTTACAAAAAGTGAAAAATCTTTCAGCTCAATACCACGGGAAAGTGAAGCCATTTGTGACCTCTTGGACAAATGAAATGGATTCTCGGAAACTTTCAAAAGCTGACTTCAATGAAGAGCCGATTAGCTCAAGAGACGCACCAATTAGGCGCCGAGTCATTGAATGTACACACGGAGAGTTAATACGTCATGTCATTGTCCACGAAATCCACCATATCGGCCAGTTATCTATATGGGCACGTGAAATCGGAAAGGAGCCAGTTTCCGCAAATCTGAGAGGGAGAGGGCTATTTGATAACTAGACTAACTTTGCCAATTTCGTAATTTATTTATAAACGAATAGTTTAATTGAGTATATTTAACACCGTCTATATTTCTCTAGCGGTGTTATTTGAATGTATCAATAAAATTTATTTAATGTACTAAATGGATTTGAGAAAGTTTTTAGAGGGTTCTTTTAGGTATGTTCTTCGACTTATAATGGATGTAGAGAAGATGACTAGCCGACTATAGTTATTTTCGCTTTATTATGGGAAAGGGGATGATGGGATGAGAACGAAAGGTTTACAGAAGGTGAAGAAAGTTATATTAAGTGGTGGTATATTACTTACGGGATTGTTAACTTTCGGTTTTTCAGAAAAAGCTTCAGCTCATGGATATGTAGAATCACCAGCGAGCCGTTCTTATTTATGTAAGCAAGGGGTAAATGTAAATTGCGGACCGATTCAATATGAACCACAAAGTGTAGAAGGAATAGGGGGTTTTCCGCAATTAGGACCTTCTGATGGACAAATCGCAGGAGCTGGCCATTTTCCTGCTTTAGACGTTCAAACAGTTGATAGGTGGAAGAAAGTTACGTTAAACGGCGGGACGAATACATTCAAGTGGAAACTAACTGCACCACATAGTACGAAAGAATGGAAATACTACATTACAAAGAAGGATTGGAATCCAAATATGCCTTTAACAAGGTCTAGTTTAGATTTAGTGCCGTTCTATGTGAAAAATGATGGCGGAGTTAGACCGGGGACAACAGTAACGCATGAAGCGAATATACCAACTGACCGTAGTGGCTACCATCTTATTTTAGCTGTTTGGGAGATTGCGGACACTGGAAATGCATTTTATCAAGTTATTGATGTGAACCTTGTGAATAATGGTTTAAATTCCAATTTTGCTTTTAACAATGTAGTGCAAGTGCCTACACTATTTTAAATTAAATATACACTTTGATCATCTAATTCATTTTAGATGATCTTTTTTTACGAAAAAAGATGAAAAATATAGAAGAAAGTACAATTATTTATAAAAAATTCGGCTTTAAATATTGTCATATTTGCTTCTTTAAGATATCCTTTTCATGAAGAGGTGGAAAACATGGAAAAAGTACTAGTTTTCGGGCATAAAAACCCAGATACAGATGCAATTTGTTCTGCAATTGCTTATGCAGAATTGAAAAAAGAATTAGGAATGAATGCTGAGCCTGTACGTTTAGGCGAAATCAGCGGTGAAACTCAATTTGCGTTAGACCATTTTAAAGTAGAAGGACCGCGTTTTGTTGAGACAGTTGCAAGCGAAGTGGACAACGTTATTTTAGTTGATCATAACGAGCGTCAACAAAGTGCTAACGATATCGAATCTGTTCGTGTGTTAGAAGTTATTGACCATCACCGTATTGCTAACTTTGAAACAAGCGATCCTATTTACTACCGTTGTGAGCCAGTTGGTTGTACAGCTACAATCTTAAACAAAATGTACAAAGAAAATGGCGTTACAATTCGTAAAGAAGTTGCAGGTTTAATGTTATCTGCAATCATTTCAGATTCTTTACTATTCAAATCTCCAACTTGCACAGAGCAAGACGTAGCAGCAGCTCGTGAATTAGCGGGAATCGCTGGTGTAGATGCTGATAGCTACGGCTTAGAAATGTTAAAAGCTGGTGCTGACTTAAGCGGAAAAACAATGGAGCAATTAATCTCTCTTGACGCTAAAGAATTCCAAATGGGTAATGCGAAAGTTGAAATCGCACAAGTAAACGCTGTTGATACAAACGACGTTCTTGTACACCAAGCGGAACTTGAAAAAGTTATCTCTGCAGTAGTAGAAGAAAAAGGTTTAGACCTATTCTTATTCGTTGTAACTGACATCTTAACTAACGATTCTGTCGGTCTTGCGATCGGTAAAGCAGCAAACGTTGTTGAGAAAGCATACAACGTATCTCTAGAAAACAACACTGCTACATTAAAAGGTGTTGTATCTCGTAAAAAACAAATCGTACCAGTATTAACAGAAGCATTCCAAGCTTAATTTTATTGAGTACAGATAAACAGCAAGGACAAGTAGTCAGATTGACTACTTGTCCTTTTCTATCTATAAAAAACAGAAAATTAAAATTTTTAAAAAGGAGGATTGTGTATGCTTAATGATTTGGAGAGTAAATTACAGTCACTTTTAGAGCGAAATATTACTTCTGTTTCAGAATTAGAGAGTTGGCTTTTGGATGAACTGCGTGTAACCGCTGAAATAGAAGAGGAGATAACAAGTAGTTTAATTGCCACGTATAGAGATACAAATGACAGAAATAAACGTAATTTACATATGTATAATCAAAATACAATTCAACCACTTTTAAAAAGATACAATGCGAAATTTGACCAGAAATTTAGAGAGTCTCCGTTTTCCGACTTATTAAATGAGCAGAAATACGGTTTTATGAAAAAAGCAAGATTGGTAAAAAGTAAAATGTTTAATGACAAGAACATTGCTCTTTCCATTAAAGAGCAAAAGCTTATTACGAAATATAGAGAAATAATGTCTAACATATCTATTAATTGGGAAGGAGAGCAAAAGACGTATGCATACGTAAAAGCAAAACTAGATAACCCCAATAGAGCTATTCGCGAAAAAGCTTGGTACACTTTATGTGAAGCAAGAAGTATAGTGAAAATAGAAATAGATTGTATTATGAATGAACTCATACAATTGCGGAATGAGATAGCTTTACATGCAGGATTTAATAATTATAGTGAGTATGCTTTTAAACAAAAAAATAGAGATTATAGTATTGAAGAGTGTTATAAGCTTCATGAATCTATAGAAAAATATGTTGTACCAATATGGGAACAGTTGGGGGTTCTTTCTAAAAAGAATCTTGGTGTAAAAAAATATCGCCCTTGGGACCTTACTCCATGTAAATTACCAAAAGCTCCATTCCAAAATGCTATTGATTTATTGAATGGGGTGGAAGAAATATTTCGGAAGACAGATTTATATTTTTATGAGAAATTTATTCATATACGAAAAACGGGATTAATTGACGTAGAAGAACGTGAAAATAAAGCACCGGGAGCTGCTTGTTTTACCTTTCCTCATAGTAAAGAGGTTTTTGTGTATTCTAATTTTAGTCCATCATTTTATGCAATTAATGCACTCATACACGAATTGGGGCATGCATTTCATTTTTATAAACAATTTAACAATGATAGTAGCATGCAAGAAAGGTATCTTCGTGAAGAGGTGGCTGAGCTTTATTCCCTCAGTCTTGAGTTACTGATAATGGATAAGCTTACTATTTTTTATAAGAAAAAGGATGAATATAAAGAAGTACAGCGAGTACAATTATATCGTGCTTTGTCTTTGTTAATGTCGTCAGTTGCAGGAGATGTATTTCAGCACTGGATCTATGAAAATCCAAACCATACACCAGAAGAACGTGATAAGAAATACGCTGAACTATGTAAAAGGTATCAATATTCATCAGTCAATATTGCAGGATTAGAAGATGAAATCGGTGCAAGCTGGTTAGAGTCATTTCATTATGTTCAGTTTCCTTTCTATAAAATTGAATACGCAATTGCGCAAATAGGAGCAATGCAATTGTTTCGAATTTATCGAGAGGATCCAAAAAAAGCGATTGCTTTCTTTAAAGAGGGAGCGAATGCAGATTGGAATTTACCTATACAAGAAATATATGAAAAAACAGGTGTTATGTTTGATTTTTCGGAAGAAAGGATAGAAAGTACTGCAATGGTTATTTTGGATTTACTTAGCGAATAAACAGTTATAAGGATAGCGTTCGCTATCCTTATAACTGTTTATTCGTAGACTTTTTCTTGTTTATATAAAATGTAATAATAGCTGCAATGATGAAAATAGGTATGGCATACGCTTGCCCAACAAACAACTTCCAGCCAATATGATTATAACCTTCAGATGCTGGAGCAATCATAGCGATTATGCAAACGATAATATAGAGTACTAGTGCAGGGATTATATTTTTCATTTGTTCACCTCCTTTTCATCAAATTATCACATGTATATTTGTATAATACATTATAAATTGAGATAAGATATAGGTTTATCTAATATTTATGTAAATAAAAGGGTTGTTTTTAAGTGGAATAGAATAGGTGTATGTAGAATGATATAGGGGTGTTATATATAATGAACAATATATTAAATCGAATAAAGAAAGATGTAAATATAGAATTATTGAATGGGCTATGGCCTGGTTTTAAGAGGGCTGCATTTGCATTATATAATGATGAGCATGTGTATGTATTTCATCATCCATTATTTTTGAAAGATGATGGTGAGTATGCCATTTTAAAGAGGGATGACCAATTTAAAGGTGATACACTTATTCTATTCAAAGATTACCCAACTGCAATCGTGAATATGAATAGATATAAAGACTATGAAAGTTTACTTGCGATTGTGGTGCATGAACTTTTTCATTGCTATCAATATTTGAATAAAGAAAGTAGATTTCCAAATGAATCTCTAGGATTTCAATATCCTATAATAGAAGAAAATATAGAATTGCGAAATAATGAACGAATGTGTTTATATGATGCGGTGCATTGTAAGTCACAAGCTGAGAAATATAATTATATCAAGCAATTTATTGAACTAAGAGAGCAAAGGACTAGTTTTATGAAAGAAGAGTTTATAACATATGAGTGTATGGTTGAAAGTATAGAGGGGCCTGCTTGGTATGTAGAAATGAACGCTTACAATGCAATATGTGAAAAGGATGAAAGCGAAACATTACGAAAATATAGCGGATTTATTTTAGATGCATATGAAGCTAATGATAACATTAGGAAGAGCTGCTATAGCTCAGGAATGCTTTTATGTTTATTATTAGATGAAATCCTCCCTGAATGGAAAAAGAGCTTCTTTTATAGTGATAAATCGTTATATTCTTTTTTAAAACAAAATATAAATGTGGATTTGAGTTTTAATAATGAAATTGCAATAAGTAAAGAAACGAAGCAAATCCTTCATTTTGTTCAAAATGAAAGAGACAAGGATTTTAAACAATTCTATAAAGAAAAAGGGTATCATCTGTATATTGTAGGTAATATGAAATTAAACATGTTTAATCCAATGAATGTAAATTTAAACGGAAATAAAGCATTACATAAAACCTTTTTAAGCGTGAGTATACATAATAAAACATATATGATAAATCAACCTGTTTTAGCATCTTTTGAAGAAGATTTTAAAAATATGACACAAGTTCATATTATAATGAATGAAAAACCGATAGAAACAAATAATGGATGGAACGTAGTGGGTATTGGTGATATAGAAGCTGAATATGAAGAAGAAGAGAATTCTATATTTTTATATTTAAAAAGTTAGAAGTGAGGTAAGAAATAAAGATGAAAAGGTTATGTATAATTCCATGCGGAAAAAAGAAAATTTGGGATAAGTATCCAGATTACGGACCGATGGAGGCAAAGGATGTATATATTAGCCCGTTCGGAAAAGCATGTCAGGCGTATGCAACTATGTTTTTCGAGAATTGGGTTATCTTATCGGCGAAGCATGGATTTTTAAGACCAAATGATATTGTATTAGAAAACTATGATCTTGCTTTCGATTCAAAGAGCGATGAAATTATTAGTATGGAGCAATTAAAACAACAGATGATTGAAAAAGACTTGCTTCAGTTTGATGAAATAGTTTTACTTGCAGGGAAGAAGCATAAGAAAGTAGTGACACAACTGTATCCAGAAGAAATTATTACGTATCCGTTAGAAGGATGTAAAGGGATTGGATATATGTTGCAGAGGTTGAAAGGGGCTGTTGGGGAAGGGAAGGAACTATAAGAAAGGTAATATATCGAGCTTTTGTGTAAGCTTTACCGTTCCAATAATTTTGATTAATATAACAAATGTTTTATAATGTTTATTTTTAAAAATAGATAACTATAATTAAAGCATGAAAATGGTTTTTAAAAGTAACTTATTTACTTTTGTTTGCATTGGTATATTGATAAGTTATTAATTGCTTTTAATAACTTATCAATATTAGAATACATATTCTTAACAACGAGCACCCTTGCTTTTGTTTCATTTTTAGCGAGCTTAGCAGTTACAGATTATTGTGACAGAGAAGAAAGAAAATACACATGAATGTAAAGCCTAAATATTGGGCTTTACATTCATGTGTATTTCTTTTGAATATGTAAGGGGAATTATTAAGGGTACTAAAATAATTTTTATAATACGTAGAATATAGACTAGTAAACAAGCCTTTTATATTTTCAAACATAGAATATGATGAATGCTATTGAAGGGAGAGTCATATTCATGGGAAACAATTGTCGTTGTAGACAATTCCGGAATTGTAATAGATTCTGGGATGATCTAATGTTTGGAAGATGCAGACGTAGAGATTGTGATGATTGTGGTTGTAGACGTAAACGTCATTGTGAGTGTGATGATTGCCGTTGCAATCATAAGCGTGACGATGATGATAAATGCCGCAAGTGGTAATTTTTTTGAAAGAGTACTTAAAAGTAAGTACTCTTTTTTATATGAGCCTTTTACATTCTATCCTGAACTAGTTTTCTTTCAATTTTCCAAGAATCTCGCTTTTTAATTTTTATAGCGATTTTAGTTCCGGTAGACTCCTTATAAAAGATATATCCATCGTTTGAGTTTACATATGCCAATGGTTCACCTATGCAATCTCGTGAACAAGATGTATTGATAATCTCAATTAAAGATAGTTCGCTCGGGTCGGTTTTACTTGCATCTATAATAGTATCAACGTCTGTTTTACGGTAACCTTGTAAGTTTACATGGAAACTTTGTTCAATTTCACCTGTAATACTAGTATTCATTACTTCAACTGAAAGTTTCTTTTCTTGAAGAAATCCGTTTTCATAAAGTAATTTTGTATATCCAAGCCATCCAATTAAAACTAGCATAATAAATATACTAGATATTTTAAGTGTTCGAAGCCGTTTACTAACAATTGTTTCTGAGTATTTCATTTAGTTTAATCCTCCAATGTTTTTAATTAAAAGTATGCCTAGATACATACTTTTAGAAGAAGGATAGAAACTAATGAGTTCTGGAGTCAAAAAAGAAAGCATCCGAAGTTAGATGCTTTCTTTTTTTAGTATTTTTCGCTATCTGTTCGTTACTTGTTTCATAAGTGGCCTAATTTCTTTAACGGGTGGTTTTTTATCATAGGCATCAACGTAAGAGAAATAGTAATTTAAGTTTCTGAGAAGACCTTTTCCTATTTTAGCGCTCAAGAACGGAAATACTTGTCCAGTATAATCATCGAGAGATTTACAGTAATATTTTTCATCTAGATAAATACTGTATTTACATGTTAGTTCTACTAGTGAGTTCCCTTCATCATCAATTACTTCTTTAGAATCAATAATGTCTATTAATGCGAATTTTTCATTCAGATAAACTTTCTTCTTTTTCTCGTGTTTATTTGTGAGGATAAATACGAGACCAATGGCGTTAATCAAAAGATTTCCTCCTATAAAAAACGGATATTAATAAAATATATCGATATACGTTAAATGTAAAGAGGAGAGGTGAAATTTCATTGATAGAAAGTTTTATAAGCCGATTTGTTTTTTCAAATCGGCTTATTATTATTGAAACACTTGTGGGAATTGTTTTACGATTGCATTTGTTATCATATCAGCCATTTCTAATGCTTCTTTTTCAATTTTATCGTATAGTTTTACGCTTGCTTCAAAATCTTTATTTAGGAAGGCAAGCGCTTCTGCTTTCGTAAGTGCTAAATGTTCATAAAACATTTTTCTGAATTCTTCTTTTTCTATATATGGGTTGATGCTAGTAAGAAACGCCACAATTTCATCACCATTAGCGTACCATTTTTTTTCTATAGCGGCAGCTGCATTTTGATCACCAGCTTTTGCGGCTTTAACTAGATCCGCTGCAATGACTAAGTGGTCTTTAATTAGTGCACTATATTTTTTTACAGCATCTTCACCATAGAATGGTTCAAGTGACAATCCCATATGTGTTGCATTTTGAAGAAGCCGCCCAACTGTAACGTTTACGTCTGGTAAATTAAAGACAATGCTAATAATAGCTAATCTCGTCCAAGCGACATGTTGTTCCCATAAAGAACGCATATAACCTTTTAAAAAGTTCTCGTTTTTACTAATTCGGTAATTACGTACAGATGTATCAAAGTGTACATAAGGGTTATGATAGGGGGAGTAATACGATTGCCAATAAGAATACATAAACGGTAACACTCCTTTGAACATGTATAACTCAAAGTATGATGGGAATTTATTTTTAGTTACGTGTCCTAAATTAATTTCAGAAATTGATATGGAAAAAGATGAAGAATTTTATTGTGGTATATATAAATAAAGTGAATATAAAAATAAACAAGGCTCTGCAAGGGAAGTTGCAGAGCCTCAAAAGGGTATTGCCGAGATGTCGGACTCGACTACGTAATATTATCATAAAATTCGCTTGAAAAAACCTGGTAAATGTGTCCAAATGAAAGTGGATCTTTAATAAAGTCAAAGGGATCAGCTTCCCGCAGCAAATCCCATTAACTAGATGATGTTGATGAGCAAAAACTCATCTGGAGTACTTTTATAGTAATAAGTGAAATTCGTTTTGTGTATTGAGAAAAAAAGAATTACTTCAATAAATGTTAAGAACTTATATTTTACATCTCGTTATTATCATCATTTGTTGTGAGTGGAGTATGGTTATAAAATAGAGAAAAGATTTACAAGTGTATCTAAAAGTGTACTGAAATATATAATAATCAAAAAAGACCTGCTTTTATAAGCAGGTCAACTAAAGGGGTTTATCCAACAGAATATTTCATATGATAACAGCTGTATTATAGTAAGTCTATAAGGTATATATTGAGAAAATTATTATGAATGATATATCCCACACTCATTAACGTTTAAAAAGTTGAGAAAGAAAATGAAAAAGTTTTCTATAAGAAAATAATGGCTGGTATTTATAATACGAATCATATTTCCACGCATCATGATTCGAGAATTGGAGTTGGTTCGGTACTGTTTTCTGCTTGATGGAACTAATATTCTGCTGCTTCATATAGTAACCTCCTGAATTCATATGTATAAGATTAGTAGTATTCAAGGAAGAGTAATAAAATGTATATTTATTTTGTAATTCATTTTATATGTGCTTTATTTATGTTTTAAAATTTATAAACATAAATAGCCATTAAAACACCGTTGCTAAACAACCTTTAAAATGTAGAGAAGCATAAAAAAATGAAAAAGCAAGCTGTTTGTCATGTATTCATCACTTTCATCACGCATAAGTGATGATATAATAGAAATAGATGAAAGATAAAGAAAAGCAGGTGACTCTTTTTTGTTTACAAAAGCACAAGAACTTTTAGCGTCTTATTTCGGTTATTCGTCATTCCGAAGAGGACAAGATGAAACAATTAAAAATGTATTAGATGGGGAAGATACGGTTTGTATTATGCCTACGGGTGGTGGTAAGTCAATTTGTTATCAAATTCCCGCATTAGTATTCGAAGGAACGACATTAGTTATTTCACCTTTGATTTCACTTATGAAAGACCAAGTAGATACATTAGTACAAAACGGTATTTCAGCTACTTATATTAATAGTTCTATTTCTATTACAGAAGCGAATCAACGCATTCAATTAGCGAAACAAGGACATTATAAGTTACTTTATGTAGCGCCTGAGCGTCTTGATTCAATGGAGTTTGTTGACCAACTTATCGATATGAAAATCCCGATGATTGCAATTGATGAGGCGCACTGTATTTCGCAGTGGGGACATGATTTCCGTCCAAGTTATTTACATATACATCGCATATTAGATTATCTTCCAGAAAAGCCGCTTGTATTAGCTTTAACTGCTACGGCAACACCACAAGTTCGTGAAGATATTTGCAACACGCTTGGAATTAATCAAGAAAATACGATTATGACAACGTTTGAGCGCGAGAACTTATCATTTTCTGTTATTAAAGGACAAGATCGTAATGCATATTTAGCGGATTATATTCGTCAAAATCAAAAGGAATCTGGGATTATATATGCAGCTACTAGAAAAGTAGTTGATCAGTTGTATGAAGATTTAATGAAAGCGGGAGTTTCGGTATCAAAATACCATGCTGGTATGAGTGATACCGATCGAAATGAGCAGCAAGAACTCTTTTTACGTGATGAAGTGAGTGTAATGGTAGCGACATCTGCATTCGGGATGGGGATTGATAAATCGAATATTCGTTACGTTATCCATTATCAACTGCCAAAAAATATGGAAAGTTATTACCAAGAAGCAGGACGTGCAGGGCGTGACGGTTTAGATAGTGCGTGTATATTGCTATATTCTTCTCAGGATGTGCAAGTACAGCGCTTTTTAATTGATCAATCGACAGGTGAATCTCGATTTTCAAATGAACTTGAAAAACTGCAAAATATGACTGATTATTGTCATACAGAACAATGTTTACAATCATTTATTTTGCAATACTTTGGAGAAGAACCGAAAGAAGATTGTGGCCGCTGCGGAAATTGTACGGACGACCGGGAAAGTATCGATGTGACGAGAGAATCACAAATGGTTCTATCTTGTATGATTAGAACGAACCAACGATTTGGAAAACAAATGATTGCACAAGTTTTAACTGGTTCGAAAAATAAGAAAGTTATTGAATTCAATTTTCATACTTTACCAACATACGGGTTACTATCAAATCGTAGTGTAAAAGAAGTTAGTGAATTTATTGAGTTTCTAATTTCAGATGAGTTAATTGCAGTAGAACATGGTACGTATCCAACATTAAAAGTTACGGAAAAAGGGAAAGAAGTATTATTAGGTAAAGAGAATGTTTTACGTAAAGAACGAGTAGAGACAAGACAAATTGTTCAAGATCATCCTTTATTTGAAGTACTTCGCGAAGTACGTAAAGAAATTGCGCAAGGAGAAGGTGTACCTCCATTCGTTATTTTCTCTGATCAAACGTTGAAAGATATGTGTGCAAAAATGCCACAAAGTGACTCTGAACTTTTAACTGTGAAAGGGATCGGCGAACATAAACTTGTGAAGTATGGTTCTCACTTCTTACAAGCAGTTCAGCACTTTATTAAGGACAATCCAAACTATGCTGAAACAGTTAAAACAGAAGTGGTGACAGAGCGGAAAAAGTCAGGGAAAGCTTCAGCAAATTCTCATTTAGAAACGTATGAAATGTATAAACAAGGCATTGATCTAGATGAAATTGCGAAAGAACGTGGCTTATCAAGACAAACAATTGAAAATCATTTAATTCGCTCTTTTGAAGATGGAATGGAAATAGACTGGAACAGTTTTGTTCCTGCAGAATATGAATCACTGATTGAAACTGCCGTGCAAAATGCAGAAGGTGGTCTGAAATCAATTAAGGAACAACTTCCAAATGAAGTGAGTTACTTTATGATTCGTGCATATTTACAATTTAGAAAGTAGAGATATATAAGGGGATAGGGGATATATGCATCACGTTTTCGTGTATGGCACATTAAGAAAAGAGCAAACGAATGCTCATTTTATGCAAGGTGCAATATGCATCGCAGACGGAGCATGGACGTATGGTAAATTATTTGATACAAACGAGGGGTATCCGGCAATGATTTGTTCAAATGAGGACAAAGTATACGGAGAAGTTTATGAAGTAAATGAGGTTGTTCTGCAAAAATTAGATGAACTGGAAGAATATACAGGTAATGCAGAAAGTGATTTATATGACCGAATCACCGAAACGATTTATTTAGGAGATAGAGAAATACGTGCATTTGTGTATGTCGCTCAAGATAAAGAGATGCTAAAGAAAGTTATCATTTCTGGTGATTGGGTAGAGTATCAACAAGAAAAATAATAGCAGTCATAGAGCAGATAGTGGTAGCATCCATTATCTGCTTTTTATATTGGTACTTTGAAATTTCTTGTTATTTTGATAAATTGTAAATATAGGGAATAATAATGATTTTTTCATGGGTGTCAGAAATTTAGTTTTTCACCTGTAGAAGAAAAATCTATTGCAGGAGGAGAATAATAATGAACGAATTAGATGTGAGAGAATTTTACGAAAAACAATTTGAACTATCCAATTACGATATCAATACAGAAAGTTGGTTAGAGCAAGTTGCTAAAGAAGTTAAAGAGCAAATTGGACATCCATTTCAGTCGATGTTAGAACTAGGTGCGGGAAATGGCGGATTTGCAAGGGCGATGTCTAAGTTACGTGTAAAGATGACTACTGTTGAGCTTGTACCAGAGTTAGTTATGTTTGCAAAAGAGCATTCTACTAATGATATTGCTATTCATTGCGCTGATTTTTATAAAATTAATTTTGAAGAAAAGTTTGATGTTGTTAGTTATTTAGATGGATTTGGTGTAGGAACAGATGATGAACAATTAATTCTATTAAAACGGATTAAAAATTGGATGAAGGATGATGGATGTGCACTTATTGATATTTATCAACCATTGTATTGGAAAAAGGTAAGTGGACAAGAAATGGCCTTAAGCTCAGCTATGCGAAAATATGAATATGATCTTATAAATGAGAGAATGTTAGATTATTGGTGGCATCCTAATAATTCAAATGATATAGTTACACAGTCTTTACGTTGTTATACGGTAGATGAGATTAGCAATCTATGTGCTGAAGCTGGTTTAAGTATTGTAGGATTCTTCCCAGGAGGAGCATATGATTTTGAAAAACGAAAATATAAAGAATTAGCAACTTTAAATGAATGTTTGGCGTATCGAATTAAAATAAAGAAGAGTAGAGATTAATCTCTACTCTTCTTTATTTTAGAAAGTTCTTACTAAAACTATTGACTTTATAAATGGATTTTTAATACAATTGTATTTCGACTGAAAAATTAGAACGGACAGGAGGGAATCATCAAATGAATAACATTTTTGAAGAAGAGTTACAAAGGATGAAAGATACATTACGTACGATGGATGATCAATTAGAACAGCTCGAAAACATTCCGGTTTATTATGGCGATGATTTTAAAGAACAAATTCTAGAAAGTATGAGGGAGTCTAATAGACAAAACTTACGTATTGGTGTGCATGAGCCATACTTTGGGAGACTAGACTTTCAAGAGGATGGCAAGGAAGAAGTTATGCCGATTTACATCGGTAAAGTAGGTGTTTCACATAAAGACACAATGAAACCAATTGTAATTGATTGGCGGGCACCTGTCGCAAGTATGTTTTATTCATTTACCGGCGGAGATGAATTAGCGTTTTATCAATCACCAGACGGATTAGTTGAAGGTGATGTTTATTTAAAGCGAAACATCTCGATCCGAAAAAGAGAACTAGAACGTGTTGTTGATACATATGTAAAAGGAAATGAAGATGTATCTCATGCCGATGATTTTCTTCTATATCGATTAGGTGAGAATAAAGATAATAAACTAAAGGATATTGTTTCAACGATACAATCGGAGCAAAACGATATTATTCGTGCGGAAAGAAACTTACCATTATTAATTCAAGGGGTTGCGGGAAGCGGAAAAACAACGATCGCTTTACATCGCCTTGCTTTTTTAATTTATGAATATCGTGAACAATTAGAAGCTGAGAGAATGATTGTATTCGCTCCGAATAGTCTTTTTTTAGACTATATTTCGAGTGTGCTTCCTGAATTAGGTGTAGGGAATATTAGTCAAACAACATTTCCGGATTGGGCATTACGTACGTTAGATGATTCTGTAAAACTAAAGCAAACAGAAGAAAAGTTGAAAGAAGCCTTTTCTATTAATCGTGATGAAGAAAAGGTTATGCTCGGTAAATTGAAAGGTACACTGGAATTTAAGTCGTTTATTGAAGAGAGAATGGTTCAATTTGAAAAAGAATTAATACCAACAAGTGATTTTGAGCCATGGGACAAAGCTATTATTCCAGTAGAAGACGTAAAAAAATGGATGCAAGTTGAATATAAGCACTATCCATTAAAGAAAAGAAGAGAAAGATTAGTCGGCAGAATGAAGCGCTGGATTGAAATTGAACTGAAAAAGTATGGAGAAACAAACGAGAAGAAATTACTAAAAAAAGAAGCGACAAAGAGATTGAATACATATATGAAGTTTTGGCCAAAAATGAGTTCACTTTCACTCTATAGTTCAATATTGAAAAGTAAAGAAATACTCGAAGTATTGCCTGAAGAAGTTGTGAAAGAAACTGAAAAGAGTTGTCGTAAAAAAGAAGTGTATGTAGAAGATTTACCAGCTTTAATTTACATACATCACCGCATAACAGGTATTGAAATCGGACAGAAATTCCATCACGTCGTTATTGATGAAGCGCAAGATTTCTCACCATTCCAAGTGTATGTATTAAAAGAAATTACACTAGGTAATTCTTTCACTATATTAGGTGATTTATCTCAAGCAATTTATGATTATCAAGGGATTGAAGATTGGGGTGCTTTTAAGGAAGTATTCCAAGAAACAGGTTATTATGAACTGACGAGAAGTTATCGTTCTACAAAAGAAATTATAGAATTTGCGAACGAAATAATTAAAAATGCAGAGATTCCAGTTGGGCTCGCAACACCAGTTTTTCGCAGTGGTGAAGATGTTAAGGTAATCCATGCAGAAGATCAATTTAATGAGATTATGAAGACGTTAAAACATCTACAAAACGAAGATGTGAAAACCATTGCGGTAATGGGAAGAACAGACGATGAATGCCGCGATATATATGAGAAATTAACAAAAGCAGGATTGGCCGTAAACGTCATTGAAGCAGATCAAAGTAAATATGAAGGTGGTATTTCAGTAGTACCTGTATACTTGGCAAAAGGGCTAGAATTTGATGCTGTTCTATTAATCGATGTTGATGAAGAACATTATAAAAATACGAAACATGATGCGAAGTTACTATATGTCGGATGTACAAGGTCACTTCATGATTTATGGATTTTCCATAGTGGAGAAGTATCGCCTTTAATTAATGGATTAAAATAAATATTACATACAAGAGGATTTTCTAGTAACAAAAAGAAGAACCTCTTGTTTTTCTATATAAAGACATGGAGAGAGGATAACTATGATAACAAAAGTAATAACAAAAAGAAATTGGGAAATCGCAAAGGTAGATGGAGAAGTTAATGAAGCTTCACTTAAAGAAGAGGGATTTATTCATTGTTCATTTTTACAGCAAGCTTTAAAAGTTGCTATAAAATATTTTAATCATGAAGAAGATGTTTTATTACTGACAATCGATCCATCCTTAATAAAAGCAGAAATAAAATATGAACTCGCTTCTAACGGTCAAGAATATCCGCATGTATATGGAGTAATTCATATTGAGGCAATTGTAGATGTTACCCCATTTATTAAAGAAAATGGACAGTTTATATTACAAGAGGTACAAAATTAAGGTTGTAATAGCCGTTTAAATTAACAAGAAAAGCACAAATTATATAGTTTGTGCTTATTTATTATCTATTTTTTGTAAATACGCATTGTTTTTATCACACTAATACTGTACGATACATAGTATAAAACATATACTGTATGACATATAGTAATGGAAATGAGGTGAGTGAATGGATGCTTTATTAAATTCGTTAATTACTGAACTAAGAAGAGGTACATTAACATTAGCGGTTTTAAGCCAGTTAAGAACACCGCAGTATGGGTATTCACTTGTCCAATTATTGGAGCAATCAGGGATCACAATCGATCAAAGTACTTTATATCCACTACTTCGCCGATTAGAAAAGCAAGAGCTAGTGACGAGTAGTTGGGATAAAACGGAGAGTAGACCTCGTAAGTATTACGTTTTAAGTGAATACGGATTAGAGATATTTTTGCAGTTAAAAAAGGAATGGATAAAGGATTCGAAAGAACTTTATAACCTATTAAAGGAGGAGGACAAGAATGAACTTGATTGATATTTACGTCGAGGAAGTAGCGAAGAGATTACCTGAAAAAAATCGTGAAGATATTATTCTTGAACTACGGTCAACTATCGAGGATATGTTACCTGATGAGTATAATGAGGAAGATGTAAAGAGTGTCCTTGAAAAATTGGGAAGCCCAGTTTCATTGGCTAATGGGTATCTGGATAGACCGATGCATTTAATTGGACCACGTTATTTTGATGTATATACGACGTTATTAAAAATGATTATACCGATTGCAGCTGTAATCGCACTCATTGCAATGGTTGCAGAAAATTTTGTAGGGTATGATGGTGAGCAAGCGGTATTAAATGTTATTTTAAATTTGATAGGTAAAGGAATTGGGGAAATTATCGAAGTAGGCCTCCATGTATTTTTCTGGTTGACACTTGTATTTGCAATTTTAGAAAGAACAGATAAAGACAAAGGTACTCAACCGTTGACGACAAGTTTAAAAAAATGGACGCCTGATGATTTGAAAAATACTTCGTATGTTCCAAAGAAAAAGTCGATCTCAAAGTTCGAAGTATTTGGCGGGTTAATGTGGACGGCAATATGGGCAACACTTTATTTTTATGCGAACCATCTTGTAGGTGTATATCATGGTACAGAAAGCGGATTGAAGTTTGTCGCGGCAACTTTTAATCAAGATGTGTTACTTCAGTATTGGCCAATCGTTGTAATTATGATTGTGTTTGAAATAGGTATATCTCTTTATAAGTTAGTACAAGGACAATGGACGAAAAAGCTGGCAATCGGGAATGCTATTCTTCAAATAGTTGGAACAATAGTATTCATTGTAATTGTAGTAAATCCGCATTTATTTAATGAAGGATTTATTACGTATGTAGCAAATGTGTTTACTACTTCTCCAGAGGAATTTAAAACGTGGTTAATTGGTGGAGGTATTATCATTTACATTTTATCTGCTGCATTAAATATATTTGATGGTTTCCGAAAAGCTCGTATTCGTATGTAGGAGTGAAATGAAAGGAAGAACGCGATGATAAGGGAAGCAAGGAAACAAGATGTAACATACATGTTAGATATTTATAATGATGCTATATTGAATACAACAGCCATCTATACGTATAAACCGGTAACCCTTGAAAATAGAATAGATTGGTATGAACAAAAAAAGGCTAACGGCTATCCGATTTTAGTATGTGAATTAGATAATAAAATAGTAGGATTTGCGACATTTGGCCCGTTTAGAGCTTGGCCTGCCTATAAATATTCAATTGAGCATTCTGTGTATGTTCATAAGGAATATAGAAAAAATGGGATAGGAACTTCTTTAATGAAAGCATTGATCACAGTTGCAAAAGAAAGGGAATATATGACCTTAATTGCTGGAATTGATGCAGAAAATGAGAAAAGCATTGCCTTACATGAAAACTATGGATTTGTTCATGCGGGGACAATTAAGAAGGCTGGCTATAAGTTTAATAGGTGGTTAGATTTAGCTTTTTATCAACTGGAGCTTAATGGTCCTAAAATGCCTACGGAAGAATAGATATTTGCGTTTTGCTTAGTATTTATTTTAGAAAGGTAGCATGGAGAAATTACATGCTATCTTTTTTATTGTATGCATACATATCAAGTAACAAAAAAGGTTTTATACATTCTATATCGAAATTTAAGAATGTAATAAAACAATATAAAAAGAGGTGCGAATATGCAAACTGTCATTGAAAGAATGAAAGAAATACAATCTGGTCAAGTTGGAGTGATTGTGTCTTCTACAAAATTTGAAGATATAATTGCCTCCTATAATAATGAGCTATATGTTCCTTTAGCATCAGCAGCAAAAGTGGCAATTGGATTTGCAGTAGCAAACATGGTAAAAAACAAACAAATTAGTTGGAATGATATGCTTCACCAAATTAAATTTAATCCAAAAGAAGATAGTGCACAATTATATCCACATTTGCAAGGAAGAGATACAATATCACTCAGTAAAGCTGTTGAAGTGATGATAGCGTGTCATGACAGTTATATTGCAAAGGCGATTGTATTGCACTGCGGAGGATGGGATACTGTTAGAAAGTATGTTTCAACGTACTTCCCTAACATACATGTTCAAGAAAACCCTAGAGATGAACAAAATGTTGGAGAGTTAAATGAAATACATTCACTTTTAGTGCAAATTTTTCGAGGGTATAAAACTGAGCCGGAATTATGGGAACCAATAATAAATGGAATGGTAAGGCAGCAAGGAGAATATGAAGGGATACCGCATAATCATTTAGCACATATGACAGGTGGATTGCCAAAAGCTATAATAAATATTGGTATACTAGGAGTGTTTAATGAATTTCCACTTCTTTATGTTATTGGAGGAAAAGATTTGCCTAATCGATTTGAAAATAAAGAAGCCGATGAAACTATTGCATCAGCTTTGAAGTACATATACGACATATATAGTGAAAGCATTCTAGGGGTCAAGTAATTGAAAAGAAACTTAAAAACTTCAACAATTATCATATTAATTTTAACAATTATCGCTATTGAAGTTGGAATCGCGATTTATGATCATAATCTGTCATTAGATACGATTTACTTTGCAGCAATCCTCATTTGTATTGTATTGCTTTTTGGCACACGTGTTTCTGAAGAGAAAGCAAGTACATCGAAACAAGGGCGAAGAAAAACAGCACTTATATTTTGGCCATCTATTTTATTGTCTATCGTTAGTTTTGCTGTTATAAGTTATATAAGAATAGGCTATGTTTCTGTACCAGGGATAATTGGCTTTTCGTGCTTTGTTACTTATGGTGGATTCGTGTTTATTAGTATTTTAAAGAGGAAAAGTAAAAATTAAAGGTAGCTTACTAAGCTGAAAGGAAGGAATATATGAAACACATAGAGAATGGTACTCGCGCTGAAGGAGAATACATAAAAAATAAAGTCATTCAATATAACATGTCTATTTTAAATGATGAAGCAAAACAGCCGTTGGAACAAGTAAGTTTCGTAGTGAAAGATGAGGATGGAAAAATCTTAGGCGGGGTAACAGGAACGATGTATTTTTATCATCTTCATATAGATTTTTTATGGGTTGATGAAACAGTTCGTCATGATGGTTATGGCAGTCAACTGTTACATAAAATTGAAGACATCGCGAAGGAAAAAGGCTGTAGATTAATATTATTAGATTCATTTAGTTTTCAAGCACCAGACTTTTATAAAAAGCACGGCTACCGAGAATACGGTGTTGTTGAAGATCATCCTAAAGGACATAGTCAACACTTTTTAGAGAAGCGGTTATAGTAATAGCATTCGTGCTCTAGAAGAAAAGTTGATTTTAAAAGCATCACCAAACAAGGTGATGCTATTTTAATTTTAAAGCAACTACTCAAGCTGATGTAATTATGAGGACAAATAGTACGATTCGTATAGCTATGATTTTCTTTTTTAATGGAAATGAGTTACTGTCTTTGTAGAAGACACTTGTCGTATTTACTATATGTACTAGCAAATACTATTGAATTTTTAGGAGAGGAAGAGCAATAAGACGAGCTCTGAATATAATACTAATAAAGGAGGTGTTAAGCAATGGGTTACATTGTAGATATTTCAAAATGGAACGGTAACATTAACTGGGATGTAGCCGCTCCACAACTAGATTTCGTAATTGCTAGGGTACAAGATGGATCAAATTATGTAGATCCTTTATATAAAAATTATGTCCAAGCAATGAGAACTAGAAATATTCCATTTGGTAACTATGGATTCTGTCGCTTTATTTCAATTGCTGATGCGAAGAAGGAAGCGCAAGATTTTTGGAATCGCGGTGATAAGAGTGCTACAGTTTGGGCTGCTGACGTAGAAGTGAAAACAATGGATGATATGAGAGCTGGTACACAAGCTTTTATCGACGAGTTACGCCGATTAGGTGCTAAGAAAGTTGGCTTATATGTTGGGCATCATGTATATGAGCCTTTCGGTATGGCGAACGTAAAAAGTGATTTTTTATGGATTCCTAGGTATGGCGGTAATAAACCAGCATATCCTTGTGATATTTGGCAATATACTGAGACAGGTAATGTACCAGGTATCGGTAAATGTGATTTAAACCAATTGATAGGAAATAAGCCCCTTTCTTGGTTTACTGAATCGGTACCAAAACAAGAAAACATACAAGCACTAGTTTCTAAACAAAATATTATTCAATCTGGAGCCTTTTCACCTCATGAAACTCCAGGTGTTATGGGAGCATTAACTTCTTTAAAAATGACTGCTACCTTCATTTTACAATCAGACGGTTTAACGTATTTTGTTTCCAATCCAACTAGCGATGCGCAATTAAACGGTATGAAAGGTTGGCTTGATCGGAAAGGTTGGTGGTATGAAATTAAATAAAGATAAAAGCCGTCCTATTGGGCGGTTTTTATCTTTAGCCAACTTAATATATTACGTGCTATTTTTAATATAGAAGAAAGAGGAAAGGATGAGAGAGAGACTGTTTATATTGCAATTGTAATATCTATATTATAAATTAATTTTACAATGGGTTTAATAACCGGTTGGATTCAATAGCTTATATTGAAGGGAGTAAAGTAAGACAAAACAAATATAATGAGTAATTTGATGGGAGAAAGAAAATGTACACGTATAAATTGCAACATGAACAACCAATCTGCGTAGGCAAAATAAAAAAACTTTATGACTCTGTCGGTTGGTGGCCAGAAAGAAAAGAAATCGATATTCAAAAAATGTTAAAGAATAGTATAGCGATTGGGGTATGGGAAGAAAATGAATTAATCGGATTTTCCAGGGTTGTTTCTGATGGTGTTTTTCGAGCGTACATAGAAGATGTTGTTGTGCATGAGATTGTAAGAAATAAAGGGATTGGAGAGAAAATGCTTACAATGTTACTTCAAGAGATTTCTCATGTTCATATTGTTAGTCTATTTTGTGGAGAGAAATTAATAAAGTTTTATGGTGAACACCAATTTCAAGCGACGAAACAAATTGTAATGCATCGTAATCAAATAGTGAAAGAATAAGAGGTGCCAATGAAAATGAATGCAACAAGAACATATTGTTTATCAAAAAGAAAAGCGACTGAAGATTCTCCTGATGGTTGGAATGCAACATGTATGAGGCTTAATAATAAAATATTTGCGATAATAAACCATGAAGAAGGAGAAAAAGCTGCGATTACTTTAAAATGTGATCCAGAACTTGCATTAAGATTAAGAGAAGAGTATCCAGAAGCAATCATTCCGGGGTATCATATGAATAAAAAGCATTGGAATACAGTGTATATACATAAAGATGTAGAGCAAGAGCAAACTAATAAGATGATTGATTGGTCATATGATTTAGTTCTACAATCATTTTCAAAGAAAAAGCGGCAAGAGTTATTAGATTAATATGTATAAGGGGTGGAAGTAATGAAAGACACGATCAAACATACATATGATAAATTAGCGAGTACATATAAAGAAAATCTAGACTTGGCAAATCCATATAACAGTTATTATGAAAGACCAGCGATGATGGAGATGATTTCAAAGAATTTAGAAGGGAAGAGTATATTAGATGCTGGATGTGCAGCTGGATGGTATACTACTCAATTTGTAGAAAGGGGAGCAAATGTTACTGCAATTGACATAAGTTCTGAAATGGTAAAAGCTGCAAAGGAAAGTACGGGTAATAAAGCAACGTTTCTTTGTCATGATTTGCAAGAAGTATTACCATTTGAAGATAATACTTTTGATGTTATTGTAAGTTCGTTAACGCTTCATTACTTAGAAAATTGGAATAAAGTATTTCAGGAGTTTCATCGAGTATTGAAGCCAGGTGGCGAATTTATATACTCCATTCATCATCCTTTTATGGATTTTACAAAGTTTACTAGTGAAAATTATTTCGAAAAACAATTATTAGTAGATACTTGGGTTAAACCAAATATTACAATAGAAGTTAGCTTTTTTAGAAGACCACTCCAAGACATAATTAATGAAACAACAAATTATTTTGTGTTAGATAAAATGGTGGAACCGAGGCCGGTTGAAAAAATGAGAGAAGTAAATGAAACATCATATCATTATCTAAATACAAATCCACATTTTCTTATTATGAAAGCCATTAAAAAATAGGTAGTAAAATAATTATATTTTACTACCTATTTACAGTTTTTAATTACATATTAGGAGATTTTGAGATGAATAAGAAACGAAATAGATTATTATATGCGCTATTTACTATAGTTATAATTATTTTAGGTCTTAGCTCAAGAAAGTTAGCTTTTGCGTTACCTCATCTATTAAACGCGTACTTAGGTGATGCTTTATGGGCATTGATGATTTTTACTGGATTCGGATTTTTATTTCCTAAAATAGACACGAAGAAAGTGGCTTTTATTAGTTTGTTATTTTGCTACGGGATTGAATTGAGCCAATTGTACCATGCCGAATGGATAGATAGCATTCGTGCAACAACCTTAGGAGGACTCGTATTAGGTTACGGATTTTTGTGGAGTGATTTAGTTGCTTATACAATTGGTGTTGGGATTGGAATGTTTTGTGAGTTTATGTTAAGGAAGAAATAAAAGATGTAAAAAGGGGTATGTATGAAAAAAATAATATTAATAGGTTCTGGTGGTTCAGGGAAATCTACATTAGCAAGGCAGTTAGGGAATAAATTAAATATTAAAGTACATCATCTTGATGCGTTATTTTGGAAACCGAATTGGGAAGGTGTACCGAAAGAGGAGCAAAGAAAGGTTCAAAATGAATTAGTTAAAGAAGATGAGTGGATTATTGATGGGAATTATGGCGGGACAATGGACATAAGAATTAACGCTGCTGATACAATTATCTTTCTTGATATTCATAGAACAATATGTGTTTATCGTGCTTTTAAAAGGGTTATACAATATCGGAATAAAACAAGACCGGATATGGGTGCTGGATGTGAAGAAAGGTTTGATTTGCAATTTTTTAAATGGATATGGCAATATCCTAAAACGAAACGACCTTCAATTTTAAAGAGGCTAAATCAATTGAGTAAAGATAAAGATGTTATTATTTTAAAGTCTTCAAATGAAGTAAGACTATTTTTAGAGAAGTACGATACTATAAATAGTTAGATTATAAAAAGAAATAACATGGGGGGATAGAATTGAATAGATTCATTGGCCCGGTTGATTCTAATATGGTGAAAATTCCAGCAGGAAAAGTAGAATTAAGAGATGATCGAATAAAAAAACAATGGCAAGTTCAAGTTAAACCTTTTCTTCTTGCAAAGTATGTTGTAACAGCGGAATTATATTATGCTATTATGAATCTTGCACTAAATGGTAATGAAAATAGTAATAAACCAGTTGTAAATATTTCATGGAATGATGCTATTATATTTTGTAATTTACTTTCCAAAAAAGCGGGATTAAAAGAATATTATTCTATTAGTGAAGATGGTCTAAATGTTAGTTGTAATTTAGATTCAAATGGCTACCGATTACCTTTTGAAGCAGAGTGGCAATATGCGTGTAAGGCAGGAACTACGGGATACATATATGGAGAACTGAAAGAGATTGCTTGGTACAACGAAAATTCAAGTGGACATATTCATGAGGTCGGAAAAAAAGAACCGAATGCATGGGGACTTTACGATATGTTAGGAAACGTTTGGGAATGGTGCTATGATTTATATGATGAACAAGTGTACGGATCATACCGAATTTTCCGCGGCGGTAGCTGGGCTGAAGCAGCTAGAGGTTGCGGTGCGACTTGTCGTCGCCGTAGTCATCCTACATTTCATATAGATGACCTTGGGTTTAGGCTTGCTAGGTCCATTTAGAAGAATAAGACAAAATACCTATAATACTAATGGCAACATAGACAAGATTTAAATTAAGGAGTGTTTAAAGTGGCACGTGTTTTATTCATTAATACTGGATCAGAAGGACATATAAATCCAACATTGCAAGTTGTAGAAGAATTAGTTTCACGTGGGGAAGAGGTAGTTTATTTTTCAATTGAATCTTTTAGAGATCGTATTGAGAGAACGGGTGCTACTGTACGAACAATTGACGAGCAAAAGTTTTTAAAAGCTTTTCTTTCTGGTGGTCGAAATTATTTATCAGAGAGAATAAATGGTCTTTTACATACGGCAGATGTTATTATACCAAATGTTCTTGAACAAATTGAAGGGGAACATTTTGATTACATCATTCACGATTCAATGTTTGGTTGTGGACATATAATTGCTCAAATTCTAAAGCTTCCAGCAATAAATTCCTGTACATCGTTTGCACAGAATGAAAAATCATTTGAACAAATGTTAGATTACTTGTCTAAAAGTATCCCAATGGAGGTTCAGGATAGGATACATAATGATTTTGAAAGATTAACGAAGGGGATTGCGGAAAAATATAGTGTTGAAATAAACTCACCATATGAAGTTTTCTGTAATCCAGCGCCACTTACTATTGTGTATACAATAAAGGAATTCCAACCTTTTGGAGATATGTTTGATGAAACATTTAAATTTGTAGGTCCATCCATCTCTACACAAGTAAAAAATAAAGAGTTTGATATTACTACACTTGAAGAAAAAAGCCCAATTTACATTTCATTAGGTACTGTTTTCAATGAAGCGCTTGATTTTTATAAACTTTGTATGGAAGCGTTCGAGAATAGTGATTATACTATTGTTATGTCTATCGGTAATAAAACAAAAATAAGTGATTTAGGTAATATTCCTAAAAACTTCATTGTGAAAAACTATGTACCACAAACGAAACTACTCGCATATGCAAAGCTATTTATTACACATGGCGGAATGAACAGTACACATGAAGGATTAAATAACGGGATTCCACTCATTGTAATTCCGCAAAGTGCAGATCAACCAGTAATCGCAAAGCAAGTAGAGAATCTAGGAGCTGGGATTAAGTTATCTATAAATGAATTAACTGTGGAACAACTACGTGAAAGTGTAGAATTTGTATTAAATAATCCATCATATAAAGAAGCTGCATTGAATTTGAAGGAGTCTTTCCGAAAATCTGGTGGCTATAAGGAAGCTGCTGATGAGATTTTTACATTTATAGGTCAGTAATAAATGGAAGATTATACATGAGAAAAGTGTCTATATGAAATAGTATAGACACTCTTCTTTTATATGAAGCGGAGAATTCGTTGTTTTGAAAGGTTAAATATTCTGTTTTATAAATTCGGACCATAGTTTTACGTGTTACTAATGCTTTCATCATTTCTGCACAACTTCTGCACATACTTTGATGATTTCTATGTCATGATATATTCATCAAGTGAAATATTTCACAAGAAATGAAATATATTTTCACTGCGGTGTATGCATAATTAACACATACATCGATACAAGATTGTCTCTTGTTATTCTTTTACATCGAAGCCCACATTACACTACAAAGTATAACAAGAAGGGGACAGGAACATGAATAATCGATTATTAAAACAACTACAAAACATGAAAATGAACAAAAAAAGTCTAGGAGCTGTTGCATTAACAGCTGGAATTATTGGCACGACACTTATTCCTCAAAACGCATACGCGCACGGTTTTGTTGAAAAGCCTAGCAGCCGATCTGCTTTATGTAGTCCAACCTATGGTGCACTAAATGCAAACTGTGGAAGTGTTATGTATGAACCACAAAGTTTGGAAGCTCCAAAAGGGTTCCCGCAAGCTGGCCCAGTTGATGGCCAAATCGCTTCTGCAGGTGGTAAATTTAGTGGTGTTTTAGATCAACAAACAGCTGATCGTTGGTTTAAAAATACAATCACAGGCGGGGAAAATACTTTTACTTGGAAATATACAGCGCCGCACTTAACGAGCAAATGGCATTACTATATTACAAAAAAAGGATGGAATCCAAATAAAGCGCTCACAAGAGCAGATTTTGAACCAATTGGAACTGTACTACATGATGGTTCTGCAGCCTCAAATCATTTAACTCACAAAATCAATGTACCTACTGATCGAAGTGGATATCATGTGATTTTAGCAGTATGGGATGTAGCTGATACAGCAAATGCATTCTATAATGTAATTGATGTTAATCTTATCAATGATGTGAAACCAGATATAGAAGCTCCAAGTACTCCAAATGGAATTCAGACACAAAAAGTAACAGCGAATAGTATAGAACTAACGTGGAACGCTTCTACGGATAATGTAGGGGTAAAAGGGTATCAAATCTTCCGTAACGGAGAGATGATTGATACAGTACCAGGAACTCATTTTATTGATAAAAAATTACAACCAAGTACAAAATACTCTTATACTGTAAAAGCTATTGACACAGCTGGAAATGTCTCGAAAGAAAGTGCAATGCTTACAGTAAAAACAACAGTTGAGGCTTCTGATACAGAAGCACCAACACAACCAAAAGGATTACATAGTATGGGAACGACAGCGTCAAGTGTAGATTTAATGTGGAGTCCATCTGACGATAATATTGGTGTAGACCATTACGATATTTATAGAGAAACAGAAGGATTAATGAAAAAGATTGCAACATCTAATACGACTTCTTATATGGATAAAAATTTACTTCCTAATACTACTTATAAATATGTAGTGAAAGCTGTTGATTTAGCTGGAAATGAATCTGTACAGAGTGATATATTCACAATTACTACAAAAACTGAAAGCGCTTCATATGAAGAGTGGAATGCAAAGAAAGCATATGAAAAGGGAGATAGAGTTCTACACGAGGGAAAAGTATATGAATCTGTCCAGAGTTATCAAGGAAATGGGGATCCAAACTGGATTTATGCCTTATCATTATGGAAAACAGTGTAAGCTTTACCTAGATATGAACTAAGAGATGATGGGCTTTGATGCAAAAGAAAATCTTGAGAATTCACTTTTCTATTTATAAAAAAGGGTAGTATATAAATTCATATACTACCCTTTTTATTATGATAGTACTTTCGTCATAAGAACGTGCGGAATACCATCTTCAATAAATACATCAGAAGAAGTTTGATAATCTAATTTTTTATAAAATCCTTCAGCTTGTGTTTGGCCGTGTAGTTTTACTTTTGTAGCTTCTTTGTCACGAGCAATTTCTTCTAGCGCTTTGATTATTACTTTTCCTAATCCGTATTTACGATAGTCTTTTAAAATACAGATGCGTTCTAATTTTCCTGCACCGCCAACAAATCGTATACGACCTGTACCTACAGGAAGATCGTTATAATAAACTAAAATATGTTTGCATTTCTCACCGATTTTATCGAATGTATCGAATTCATCTTCAAGAGGGACATTTTGTTCTTTTATAAATACTTCTTTTCGAATATGAAAGGCGGTTTCTAAATCTGTAAGTTCTGTTATGACTTTGGAGTGCAAATTGTTCAGTCCTTTCTAGTGTGATGTGCTTTTGTTTTCATAGTATATCATAATGATACGCAATACAGAGAAAATATAAAAAGCTGACTGTAAGAGTCAGCTTTCATTATAGTTCCTTTATCCCGTTTTTTGTTCCAATAATTGCCTTACTAGTCATATTAACAAACAACCCTGTTTCAACTACACCTGTAATCATTTTTAATTGAGTGTGTAAATTGGTAGGATTAGTTATGTTATGAGGGAATATACAATCAATAATCATGTTATTGTTATCGGTAATAAATGTTTCATTATTTTTTAAACGTAACGTTGTTTGACAACCTAAAGATTGAATTTTCCTTTCGGTTTGTTTCCATGAAAAAGGTATAATTTCAACAGGTAATGGGAAAGTACCTAAATGTGTTACAAGTTTCGATTCATCAGCAATAATAATTAGTTCTTTGGAGGAAGTGGCAACAATTTTCTCGCGAAGTAATGCGCCACCACCACCTTTTATAAGCTGTAAATTAGCATCAATTTCATCCGCTCCATCAATTGTAAGATCAAGACTTTGTACGTCGTTTAACGAAATTAGAGAGATATTTAGTTGTTTAGCCAATACTTCCGTTTCTTTTGACGTTGGTACAGCTTGAAATGATAAGCCTTCTTTTACACGCTCACCTAATTTTTGTATCGTCCAATATACAGTAGAACCTGTGCCAAGTCCAACTTTCATCCCATCTTTTACAAAGTTTGCAGCATATTCACCAGCGAGCTGTTTTAAATTCAGCATATTATTCTGCTGGGCGTGGGCCTGCATCAAGACCTGAATTTTCTACTGTAAGTATAGGACGAACGACTATATCTTTATGTATGTGCATTTGGCATGATAAACGTAAGTGATCTTCAATTCCTTTTTCTGTAATCGCATTTTTTTCATTTGTGCTCGCTTCACAGAAATCACCCGCTATAATTTCAACTCTACAAGTAGTGCAACGTGCTTTACCACCGCAACGATGGAGAATATGTACACCGTTATCTTCAATCGCTAATACTAACTTTGTTCCTTCTTTCACATCAAAAGTTCCCGCACCTTCAATTGTTAATTTTGGCAAATTTGTTCCTCCTCAAGTAAAATTGTACATAACATATTTATGACCGCGAATTATTGAACATAAACATAATTTTTTTATATGCCCCGTAACTTTTTTATTTGTTTAATCGTTAATTAAGTAAGCGCTGAAAAGGAGTGGTTATTTTGTGCACAAAAGTAACTCATATTTTAAAGAATCATATCGATATGAATCATTCAAATATAAACTTTTTAATTGAGCAATATGGAGAATTGAAAAGATACTGTACATTTTTAACGAAAAACAAATGGGACGGCGAAGATCTTGCCCAAGAAACAGTTTGTAAAGTTCTTCAAAAATATAGTAATAAAGATATTTGTATGACGCTTGTATATAAAATAGCTAGAAATCGCTGGATAGACCAGATGAAATCAAAATCAGTTCATGAAAAAATAAAGGAACAAATTATTTTTGATGCCCCACAAGAGAACATTGCAGATTTGCATGAAATGGTAGGGAAAGTATTATCGTCATTAAATGTACAGCAATCCGCAATTTTACTATTAAAAGATGTGTTTCAATATAGTTTAGCTGATATTGCTAAAGTATGTTCCGTATCAGAAGGTGCAGTAAAAGCCTCTTTATTTCGGAGTAGAAATAGGCTGAAAACTGTAAGCGAAGAAGGGATAGAGATGGTCGAATTCACAGATGATATTGAAGTTGTAGTAACGTCTATTCGTGAGGAGAGACCAGAATTATTAACGAAACTCCTTCCGACAATAGATTTTACTAAGTTACCATCTATACAGCCAGTCTTATTGTTTTATGCGAAAAACCCTTCTTCCTACAGTTGTATGCTTTGCGTTGCATAACAATTATTGGAGGGATTTAAAATGAATGCAATTCCATATGTAGTAGAACAAACGAAATTAGGAGAACGTTCCTATGATATATATTCAAGGTTATTAAAAGATCGCATTATTATTATCGGTTCAGAAATAAATGATCAAGTAGCGAGTAGTGTCGTAGCTCAATTATTATTTTTAGAAGCGGAAGATGCAGAGAAAGATATATATTTATACATCAATAGCCCAGGTGGTTCAACAACAGCGGGTTTTGCCATATTAGATACAATGAATCTCATTAAACCAGATGTACAAACGCTATGCATGGGATTTGCAGCATCATTTGGTGCATTGTTATTATTATCAGGTGCAAAAGGAAAACGGTTTGCGCTACCTAACAGTGAAATTATGATTCATCAGCCACTTGGTGGTGCGCAAGGCCAGGCAACAGAAATTGAAATAACAGCTAAAAGAATACTAAAGTTAAAGCGTGATATTAATAAAATGATTGCAGAAAAAACGGGGCAATCAATTGAAAGAGTAGCACATGATACAGAAAGAGATTATTTTATGACTGCTGAAGAAGCGAAAGAATATGGGATTGTAGATGATGTTGTTACGAAAAAATAAGATAAAACAGGCTAGAGGAATTGAACAGCCCCCCGTCAAGTAGACAGTGAAAATAATAAAAACACCCTAAGCGGCTTCAGCCCTATATTCCATGGGGCTGAGGCCGTTTAGTCGTTTTTGGAATCGGTCATAATTATAAAATTGAATGTACTCGTCTACCGCTTGATTTAGTTCCTCAAACGTATCGTATTTGTGTAAGTAATATTTCTCGCACTTAATCGTTCCCCAAAAAGACTCCATTGGCCCATTATCAATGCATCTACCAACACGTGACATACTATGGACTATGCCTGTTTTATCTACACGGCGCTTGAATCCATGGGAAGTATATTGAAAACCACGATCGCTATGTAGAAGAAGTTCATCTTTAGATGAACGAATTGGCGCTTGATCAAAGGTTTTAAATACAAGTTGATTATTGTTAGAATGTCCTAGAACGTAGCTGACAATGGAACCGTCATACAAATCAAGAATCGCACTTAAATAAGCCTTCTTAGATGAGCCATACTTGAATTCTGTCACGTCCGTTACCCATTTTTCATTCGGTCTATTTGCTGTAAATTCACGATTTAATACGTTTTGTGTGACATGTTGTGGTGTGACATTTTTATAACGCTTTCTTTTTCTACGAATGACAGATTGTAATCCAGCTATCTTCATCAAACGATAAATACGTTTGTGATTGAAGGTTTCACCGAATAGGCGATTCATATTTAACACCATTCGACGATAGCCATAGATACCTTTTAATTTCTCGTGAAGGATTTGTATTTCTTCTATGATTTTTTTATTTTGTGTTTCTCTAACTGAAGGTGTACGGTTTACCCATTTATAATATGCTGCACGTGTAATGCCAGCGATTTTACAGAGTAGTGAGATTGGCATATTTTTTTCTTTATGAAGTTCTTGAATTGCGACATATTTATTTTCAAAACGTACTTGATTTAACGCCTCCTCTCGAGTTCTTCTAACTTTTTTAAAAATGCATTCTCGGCTCGTAACCGCTCATTTTCTCTTTCAAGTTTCTTCATTTCTAATTTCACTTTTTCTTCTGGTGAAAGCTCTTGTTCTTCCTTCTTTCTTCCACGTCTATCTTTTAATGCTTCATCTCCACCATTGTTATATTTCTTGACCCACTGATAGACCTGTTGGTAAGAAACATCATACATGTCAGCGGTCATTTGAAAGTTTTTATTGTTCTCCAAACAGTATAGGACAATTTGAATTCGTTCCTCCCAAGAGGTTATTCTCGTTTTCGTCATAGATCGTATCTTTCCTTTCAACGTATCTTTCAACTCTCTATGACTATTATAATGCTTTACCCATCGCTGGAGAACGGATCTACTTGAGATTTCATGTCTTCTAATAATTTCATATTGAGAATATTTCCCTGATAAATACTCCATAACCGCTGTTTCTTTGACTTCCTTTGAATATCGTTTCCATGATGAGCTTTTTTGTAGACCTTCAATCCCATATTGTTCAAAACACTTCATCCATTCCTTGAATGAATATTGCGTAACTTGATACTTCTTACAAAGTTCTGTAATTGTATAATTTCCTTTTCTATAAGCAAGCAATAGCTCTAGCTTAAATTCAGGAAGATACCGTTTTTTAGACATCAAAAAAACTCCCCTTAAGATCAAACAGATTTTTATTTTTTAATCTGTCTACCTTAAGGGGAGCATATCATATCCTCTAGCCTGTTTTATTAATCTTTTACCCATTCATCAACTAGCGCTTGATTCTTTTCAATCCATTTGCGTGCCGCTTCTTCAGGATCTTTCGTTTTATTTAACATGACCATTAATGTACCAAGCTGTTCATCGTTCATTTTCCATTTGTCAAAGTATTTCACGATATCCGGATGATCTTTTTCGAAACCTTTACGAACAGAGTAATAAATGTCATCTTTTTCACCATATACTTTCTTAGGGTCTTTTAAATATTTTAAGTTAAATTCTGAAAAGCCCCAATGCGGATTCCAAAGCGTAACAGCGATTGGTTTCTTTTTCTTATATGCTTTCTTTAATTCACTCATCATCGCAGCTTCAGAAGATTGGACAAGTTTTAATTTAATATCATATTCCTTCATCGCTTTATTTGTTAAATTCATAAGACTACTACCGGGTTCAATACCGACAATTTTGTTATCTAGTTCATCTTTATGAGCATTTAAATCCTCAATACTGTTAATGTTTTTCACATAAGAAGGGACGACAAGGCCAAGGCCAGTACCTTCATACCATTTTGATTTTAAGACAATATCATCTTTATAACGAGCATTTAGCGGTTTATCCGTAACAGGTAGCCATACTTCTAAATTCGCATCCACATCACCACGAGCAACGCCAGTCCAAATCGCAGCTTTTTCTAAATACATGAGCTCAACTTTGTAACCTTTTTGTTCTAATAAAACTTTCCACATGTTTGCCGTTGCAATGTTTTCTTTCCAACTTGTTACACCAAGTTTAATTTTCCCTTTCGAATTTGCATTTGTTGCATTACATGAAGAGAATATCATAGTAATAAATAATGCAAGGCATATAAGCCATATTTTCTTTTTCATCGAAACCCTCCTAAGAAATGTTTGCCTTTTTAAATAAATGTATAAGTAAGCATTCTTATTATGAACGGAAACGCGAATTTTAAAGAAATCTTATGAATGTCATTTTTATGTAATATTTCTTTGTAAAATCGCAACACTATATGAATAGATGGGTAGAAAAGGAGTAGTGACATGGATAATACAAAGGTGCGTGTTGAAAACGTAACAAAAGTATTTGGGAAACACCCGCAAAGAGCGCTGTCTTTATTAAAAGAAGGAAAAAGCAAATCGGAAATTTTGAAAGAGACAGGAATGAACGTTGGTGTAAAAAAGGCAACCTTTGAAGTATATACTGGAGAGATTTTCGTTATTATGGGTTTGTCTGGTAGCGGGAAATCTACGTTAGTTCGGATGTTAAACCAATTAATTAAACCAACAGCGGGGCATATATACATAGATGGTGAAGATATCGCAACGATGGGAAAAGAAGAGTTGCGAAGAGTGAGAAGAACGAAGATGAGTATGGTGTTTCAAAAGTTCGCTTTATTTCCACATCGTACAGTGATACAAAATGTTGCGTACGGGTTAGAAATTCAAGGAGTTCCAGTAGAGGAACGAGAGAATAAAGCGTTAGAATCGCTACAGTTAGTAGGACTCGATCATCATAAAGATAATTATCCAAGTCAACTTAGTGGCGGTATGCAGCAACGTGTTGGAATCGCAAGGGCATTAACAAATAATCCAGATGTATTGTTAATGGATGAGTCATTTAGTGCATTAGACCCACTGATTCGAAAAGAAATGCAAGATGAGCTGTTAGAATTACAAGATAAAATGGAGAAAACAATTATTTTTATTACACATGATTTAGATGAAGCTCTTCGAATTGGAGATCGTATCGCATTAATGAAAGATGGAGAGATTGTCCAAATTGGAACACCGGAAGAAATTATGATGAGTCCTGCCAATGAATTTGTAGAGAAATTCGTAGCGGATGTAAATTTAGGAAAAGTAATTACGGCGGAATCTATATTAAAACGACCGGAGACTTTATTAATTGATCGTGGACCGCGTGTAGCACTTCAAATTATGAGGAACGCTGGCGTTTCTACTGTGTATGTTGTTAACAAAAAGTATGAGTTTTTAGGGATATTAACGGCAGATGATGCGAGTAAAGCCGTTCAAAAACAGTGGCCAATTGCTGATTTATTACTTACCGATATCCCGCATGTGTATTTAGATACTTTACTTGAAGAAACGTATGCGAAAATGGCGGAGATGAAATATCCGTTACCAGTAATTGATGAGAAGAAAAGGCTAAGAGGAATTATTAAACGCGAAAGTGTCATTCAAGCTCTTGCAGGTAATATTGAGGAAGAGGTGAAAGACGATGAGTAGTATACCACGTATTCCATTAGGAGAATGGGTCGATTCATTTGTTGCAAGTTTATATGAGCACCTTGAAGGCTTATTCCGAGGATTCTCTTATATTATCGGTGGATTCGTTGATTTACTCACTAATTTTTTAACAATAATACCGGCCATATTGATGATTATTATCCTTTGTTTCCTCATTTGGTACACAACGAGAAAGGTATCTTTAATTATTTTTACATTGATCGGTTTATTATTTATTTTAAATATTAACTACTGGGCACAGACGATGCAAACATTAGCACTTGTACTTACGTCTGTTATTATTTCAATTATTGTAGGAATCCCAATCGGAATTTTAGCTTCTCAAAATGAACGCTTCTCAAAATTTTTAAAACCGACATTAGACTTTATGCAAACAATGCCGGCTTTCGTATATCTTATTCCTGCAATTACATTTTTCGGAGTAGGTGTAGTGCCTGGGATTATCGCATCCGTAATCTTTGCAATGCCACCGACAATTCGTTTTACTGACTTAGGAATTAGACAAGTTCCAGAAGATTTAATTGAAGCAGCGAATGCGTTTGGCTCTACCGCATCACAAAAATTATTTAAAGTACAATTACCACTCGCAACTGGAACGATCATGGCTGGTGTGAACCAAAGCATTATGCTTTCTTTATCTATGGTAGTAACAGCATCTCTTGTAGGAGCTCCTGGACTTGGAGTTGATGTATACCGCTCTGTAACACAAGTTAATATTGGAATGGGATTTGAAGCTGGATTAGCTATCGTAGTAATCGCAATTATATTAGACCGAATTACACAAGGATTCCATACGAAAAGAAAATAATGACCAAAAAACACACTTTTATACTACAAAGTGTGTTTTTTATTGCATCCAGATTACATACGAACGATAACAGAACCGCCAGCTGGTGCGCAAACTTGGTTTTGTTGTTATTCCATTGATTTAATTAATTGATTATTTTCGTCGATTAATGAGATTAGTTTCGCTAATTGACTTTCAAGACTTGCAATACGCTGCATCATATATTGTGAATCATGATGTAATGTATTCCTTACGGGATGGGGGGAATAAACATATTGTTGATTCATATTTGGATTCCAATAAGGATGCATTTAAATCGTTCCTCCTTAAATAAATTACGGATCTTTCTTATAGTAAATGCCTATGTATAATTAATGGTTACTTGAAATTTTTTTATGATAAAAGGAGTATGTACATAAAATGGAAAATATTATATGTGAAGTTATAGTACATTTTTTGGAAATATTGAAACGAGATAGTGCATATATTAATACATTCAAGTAAATGTATGTTATTTAGGGAGAAATGATGGGAGGAAATGCAATTTTGGCTAAAAATAAAAAAAGAAATGATGCTTTGGCAATAGGTGTCGGTATAGGGGTTGTAATTGGTGTATTTCAAGGGCACTTTACAAATAATTTAGTAATCGGAATTGTGATTGGGATTATAATTGGGATTGCGTTTTTGAAGAAATAATGAGGTGTAAATTCATTTCAAAAATTGCTGTATCAAAAGAATGAAAATTCGGAATATCAAACCTGTTTTTCCTTTTTTTGTGATATTATATATAAAAAGGATGGTGATGGATATGTCAACAAACAATCAAGTAGAACAAAACTGCTTCATTTGCGAAAAACATAAAGGAAATATTATAGTTCCAGGTGGAGCTATTTACGAAGATGAACTCGTTTACGTTGGACATGTCCACTGGGATAGTGAAGAAACATACCTAGGTTATGTAATGATAGATATAAAAAGACATGTACCTGGCCTCGCTGAACTAACAGATGAAGAAGCGAAAGCGTTCGGACTTATAACAAGTAGAGTAAGTAAAGCATTAAAAGAAAGTGAAGGAGCAGAACATATTTACACTTTTGTTTCAGGAAATGGTGTACCACATATGCATATGCACATTATTCCGCGTTATCCGAATACACCAAAAGAGTTTTGGTCACCAACCGAAGTAGCGAAATGGACTGGTGCACCATATGGTGACGAAGAGAAAATAAAAAAACTATGCGAAAGAATACGAAAGTATATGGTAAATGAGTATGCATACAACAAATAATACACAATATTCGTGGGTTGGAAGTAGGGAAATGTGTTTAGGTGAAATCTTAGTTAAGCAATATGGTGATATTGTACTTGGTAAATATGGCGGGAATATAAGTGCTGGAGCGAAAAAGAATGAAGATGGTGCATTAGTTTGGTCAAATGGTGAATGGGAATTTGCAGCTATTTTAGATGGACATAATAGTGCGGAAAGTGTTGACTTAGTAGTAAATACAATCGAAAAAGAATATGAAAATATAAAAGTAATTTTGAATGAACCAATTAATTCAGTATTTCAGTCTGTTGAAAATCATATACTTACAATTTTTCAGTCATCTTCATTTAAGGAAAAGTGCAAAAGAGTAAAAGGTGAAACAGCGTGCTTAATATGTGTAAGAAAAGAAAACTACATATGGTGGTTATCTATTGGTGATGGTTTAGTGTATGTATTTCATGAAGAGTTACATAAGTTAGGACAATATGCATTAAATCAACGTCATTTTTACGAATGGATTGGAAATATAAACACATTTAATTTACCAGTCCCTTGCTATTCAACAGGAATTCGTGAATTACGTACTGGGAAGAATCGAATTGTAATGGTTACAGATGGAGTATTAGAATGCGGGGAACGTCATTATGAAACACCATTGAATCTGTATAATGATATGAATAGAAATAATATAGAACTTGAAGAAAGTGTTCATCATGTATTAGAGCACGTTCATCATCAATTCGGACGAGATAGTGCGACTATTATTAGTTGGGACGTAGAGAACAAAATGAGTACTACGTATCCGAGTGATCAGCCGGAGAAAATCCAGACGATAAGATAAAGGAGGTGTTCTCTCTAATGCATGTGAAAGTAATTGTATTAGTTTTATGGATCATATTCTTATTTGTTTTAGAAAATATAGTGAGAAAAAGGCTAAATATACCGAAACAAAAAGGATGGAATAATAAATATGTAAATAAGCTGCATAAATGGGGAAACAGGATTATTATTTTTTCGTATATAGTAGTTATAATTATATGTTCTTCTCTTTCGAACCCTCTATACATGGGCTTCCTACCCTTTCTGTTTTTAATTACGTTGTATAGTTTCGAATCATATATGGAATGGAAATATGATAGAGAATCAAGAGAGTTTTTGATGTCCTTAGGCGGAGTTGTATCACTATTGATAACGGGGATAATTCTATATTTTCTTATTTAATACGTATTGATTAAGATACTATGGCAATATCACAAAATGAGCAATTATAGGGAGAGAAGAAATGAAAAGTCCTCGATTACGTGCTGAAGTAATGATTTTAAATGAAGATCATTCTAACGTACTTGTACAATGTGATTTAAGAGAAACATTTTATCGTTTTCCAGGAGGTTACATTGAATTTGGTGAAACAGCAAAAGAAGCAATAGTAAGAGAATTAATAGAAGAATACAATTTGAAGATTGATGTTCAAGAATTGGCCGTAGTAAATGAACATATTTTCGAGTGGGACAACGAAAAAGGACATCATTGCACATTGATACATAGGGGAATTGTTAAAGAGAGGGTAATAAATGAAATTAGACATAAAGAATATGAGGATATTATATTAATTTGGAAAAGTATAAATGAATTAAAGGAGAGGTCCACATATCCTGAAGGAATTGTAAGTTATTTAGAAGAGAATAAACGTAATATAGTCCACTCTATTTCTAAAAATAAATAAAGTAATAGGGGGGATTGAACATGTGGAATTCTTCTGTTTGGATAATAATTATAGGAATCGCTATAGGTGGCTATTTTTTAGAGCAATTTTTAAGAAGAAAGTTGAATATGGAGAAGAGGGGTTTCTTTGGATATAAGTATGTAAATAGCTTGCATGTAAAATTGGAAATTGTATTGTTTATTATTTATTTTGTAAGTATTATTATTTATGTTAATAGAGATGAAAATGCAAACATAGGGTATGCCTTTTTCATTTTTTTTGCAACGTTATGGACGTTACGCGCATGGATGGAGTGGAAATTTGATAGAGAATCGAAAGAATACATCCTTTCTACAATCGGTTTACTTGCATTTGTAGTTATGATTTCATTGCTACTTTACTTCGATCCGATTTCAGCGTAAAAGTAAGTCTATAGATATAAAACGAGGGGATGAAATGGTTTGGGGTTAAATAACATATTAGAACAAATTCGAGTGAAGTCTGTAGAGCAATCACTACTAATAGGTATTGATGGTTGTGGTGGTGCAGGAAAAAGTACGTTAGCTAATAAAATAAAAAGTAAGTTTTCAACTGTAACGATTGTTCATATGGATGATTTTTATTTACCATCCTCACAAATTATAAATGAACATCCTACGAATAAATCGATTGGTGCAGATTTTGATTGGAAACGCCTTTTACAAGAAGTTTTAGATCCGATTAGTAATGGTGTTGAAGGATGTTATAAACGTTACGATTGGGAAACGGATTCTTTAGCAGAATCTCATACTGTCCTTGCAAATGGAATTGTTATTATAGAAGGTGTATATGCAACACGTCAGGAACTGGCGGAAATGTATGATTTGAAAATATGGGTGAATTGTCCTCGTGAAACACGTATAAAAAGAGGGATTGCTAGAGATGGCGAAACAGCACGTGATATGTGGGAAAACAATTGGATGGTTGCTGAAGATATGTATGTAGAAAGTCATAAACCACATGAATTTGCAGATTTTATAATTGATGGTACAAATCAAGAGTTAATTAATAAATAAGAAACCATTGAGTAGTAAATGGTTTCTTATTTAAATTTATCATTTATTTTAGCTATAATGGATGTAACGAAATTTGTTTTATCCTCAGCATATTTATGTTTATCATTAGGGTTAGCTTGTGAAAGTTGAATCTTTAACTGTTCATATTGAATACGAGAAGTTTTGTTGTCAATTAAGTAATCTCTGAATTGTAATTGTTCTATTAAATATGTATTTCCTTGTTCATACATATGAATTTGATGAGTTCTTGGCTCTCCTTTATTAAAATAGTATCGTTCAGGCAATACATCTTTTCTGTATTTATAGTTTAGTAGTTCTAACTTGTTTATACATTTTAAACCGTCCGTATAATTTTCTAATTCGATTGCAATATCAATAATTGGCTTTGCACTTAAATATGGAATAGAAGTACTACCAATATGGTGTATCGCTAAAATATTTTTGCCAATTTGTTCCTCGATGAATTGTTTCTCTTTCATAAACTCAATTTCCCATTCTTCAGTCCACGGAACTAAAAATACTTTTCCATACGGTAAACCTAACATTTAATTAGCACCTCTTTCAAAATGGTTTTCAAAAGTCTATTACATTTTCTTAAAGCTTCTTAAAACAAGGTATTCCCACAATCTCCAAGGAAGAATCTTCTTCGCGAACATCATAAATTTTACACCTTTTCCAATCGGATATCGTAATTTCGTACGCTTCGATTCTATAATTTCTACGATTTTATTAGAAACATCTATCGGATTACCAAATGTATCACTGCCGCTATTAATATGTTTTTGTATTTTATCCATATATTCTTTGTAAGGAGAAGTAGTTTCAGATTGGTTTGTAGCTAGTTGTTTACCCACTTCCCATATATTTGTGTTATAAGAACCTGGTTCCACTAATACAACATCTATTCCGAACGGTTTTACTTCTAAACGAAGGGATTCACTCCAGCCTTCTAACGCATATTTTGAAGAAACGTAAGGGGATAGACCAGGGAATCCGACTTGACCACTAATGCTACTTATATTTATGATTTTTCCACTTTTTTGTTCTCTCATATAAGGTAAAACAAGCTGAGTGATTGATATAGCCCCAAAAAGATTCGTTTCAAATTGTTTACGGTATTCCTCTACTGGAATTTCTTCTACAAAGCCCCCATGTGCATATCCTGCGTTATTAATAAGTAGGTCTACTCTGTTTATTTCTTTTAAATATAATTGAAAGTTATGTATTGAGTTTTGATCGGTTACATCTAATTGTTGAACTGTTATGTTTTTCTGCAAGTTGAGTTGAGTAGCTTGAGATATTAAGTTCACTTGTTTTTCAAAGTTTCGCATTGTAGCTATGACTAAATAGTTTTTTTTCGCAAGCTCAAGTGTTGTTAAAAGACCGAAACCACTTGAAGCCCCGGTTATAACTGCGATTTTTTTATTCATTTTCCGCCAGCTTTCTTTTTCTTTTATCATAACGAGTTATGAAAAGAAAATCTATTATTCTTACATTCGTTTTGAGAGCAATACCCGTTAATTCTATATTCTATGAGATTTTTAAAAGAGGGAATTATTCGGACTCAGCGTATATAAAGAAGTGAGTATAAATACATTTATGAAATGAGGGAAGAAAAATGGTTCATGTGAAAGATGTATTAGCAGATCAATTATTGGCGAATGCGAACGATCCTAGTTGGTATATTCCATTTTCAGATGCAGTGAAAGATCTACCTGAGAGAGAAGCTTTCTGGAAGCCGAATGAAGAGAGTAATAGTATAGCTGAAATTGTACAACATTTACTGTATTGGAATTCAACGTGGCAAACTAGGTACAAAGAATCGAATGTGAATGCCGTGCCCGCTATTGGTGATAATAACAAAAGTTTTATGCTTTCAAATAATCAAACCTTCGATGAGTTGAGAGAAAAACTACTAGAGAAACTGTTACAATGGCAAAAACTTATAAATGAAGAGAAGGTTGAAAGTGATGTCGTTGGATTTCCTGTTTCCGCAAAATGGTGGGAAATATTAGCGAATGTAACAACTCATAACGCTTATCATATTGGTCAAATTATTTACATCCGGAAGTTGCAGAAGAGTTTTGAGAATGAATAAGATAATAATTCTCAAATTAGGTGAACAAAAGTGGACAAAACGAGACATATGTCTCATTTTGTCCACTTTTTTATTATGAAAGAAAAGAGAAAACCCATGAAATCAAGGATTAGAATTTGGCACAGTACTTGCAATATAAAAGATGAACAAGAAAATAGGAGGGCTGAACATGTTAAAAACAACTGAAAGTAAAGGGAATGAAATTACGAAAGAACAAGCTCGTTGGATGTATGAAAAAATGTTAGAGATTCGTAAGTTTGAAGATAAGGTGCATGAATTATTCGCCCAAGGCGTTCTGCCAGGTTTCGTTCATTTATACGCAGGTGAAGAAGCGGTAGCAGTTGGTGTATGTGCCCACTTAACGGATCGTGACAGTATTACAAGTACGCATAGAGGACATGGACATTGTATCGCAAAAGGCTGTGATTTAAACGGGATGATGGCTGAACTTTTCGGGAAAGTGACAGGATTATGTAAAGGTAAAGGCGGTTCCATGCATATTGCCGATTTAAATAAAGGAATGCTTGGTGCAAATGGGATTGTAGGCGGAGGTTTTCCACTTGCTTGTGGCTCAGCATTAACAGCTAAATATAAAGGAACGAAAGATGTGAGTGTTTGCTTCTTCGGTGACGGAGCAAATAATGAAGGGACATTTCACGAAGGGGTTAACTTAGCAGCGATTTGGAAGTTACCAGTTATTTTTATCGCCGAAAATAACGGTTACGGTGAAGCAACGACATTTGAATATGCGTCAAGTTGTGATTCCATTGCAGATCGAGCAAAAGCCTACAATATTCCAGGTATTCAAGTGGATGGAAAAGATTTACTTGCAGTATATAAAGCCGCGGAAGAAGCAGTAGAACGTGCGCGTAATGGTGGTGGTCCAACAATAATTGAATGTATGACATATCGCAATTACGGTCATTTCGAAGGTGAAGCACAAACGTATAAAACTTCAGAAGAAAAAGAAGAACATTTAAATGAAAAAGATGCGATTGTGAATTTCCGTAAGCATTTAATTCATGAAGCGCTATTAACTGAATCTGAACTTGTCGATATGGAAAAGGCAGTAGATGAAGCAGTGCAAAGATCAATTGAATTTAGTGAAAATAGTCCATATCCAGAGGATGAAGAATTATTAAAAGATGTATACGTTTCTTACAAATAAGAGGAGGGTGAAAAATAATGACTAGAACAGTAAGTATGTCAACTGCAATTAATGAAGCGATGAAAATATCAATGCGTCGTGATGAAAATGTAATTTTAATCGGAGAAGATGTTGCAGGCGGTGCACAAGTTGATCACTTGCAAGACGATGAAGCATGGGGCGGTGTACTCGGTGTTACGAAAGGCCTTGTACAAGAATTTGGCCGAAATCGTATTTTAGATACACCTATTTCAGAAGCGGGTTATATGGGGGCGGCGATGGCAGCTGCTGCAACAGGATTACGTCCGATTGCTGAATTAATGTTTAATGACTTTATAGGTAGTTGCCTTGATCAAGTATTAAACCAAGGCGCAAAGTTCCGCTACATGTTCGGTGGTAAAGCAAAAGTGCCAGTTACAGTACGTACGATGCATGGTGCTGGTTTTAGCGCAGCGGCACAGCATTCACAAAGTTTATATGCGTTATTTACGAGCATTCCAGGTATAAAAGTTGTCGTTCCTTCTACTCCGTATGACGCAAAAGGCTTATTATTAGCAGCAATTGAAGATGACGATCCAGTTATCTTCTTTGAAGATAAAACACTTTACAATATGAAAGGCGAAGTACCAGAAGAATACTATACAATTCCATTAGGGAAAGCAGATATTAAACGTGCAGGTTCTGATGTAACAATCGTCGCAATTGGAAAACAAGTTCATACAGCACTTGCAGCTGCTGAGCAATTATCGAAAAAGGGACTTGAAGTAGAAGTAATTGATCCACGTTCTTTATCACCATTGGATGAAAATACGATTTTAGCATCTGTTGAAAAAACGAATCGCCTAATTGTTATTGACGAAGCAAATCCAAGATGTAGTATCGCAACGGATATTGCAGCAATTGTAGCGGATAAAGGATTCGATTTGTTAGATGCACCTATTAAACGAATTACAGCACCACATACACCAGTTCCGTTCTCTCCACCACTTGAAAAGTTATATTTACCAACGCCGGAAAAAGTAATTGAAACTGTATCAGAAATGATCGGAGACCAATCTTTATTACATGTGTAATGAAACGATGAGAAGGGAGAGAGAAACATGGCTGTTGAAGTTGTAATGCCAAAGTTAGGTATGGCGATGAAAGAAGGTATTATTACGAGCTGGAATATTAAAGCACGTGATAATGTAGAAAAAGGTGAACTAATTGCTAGTATTAACTCGGAAAAAATCGAAACTGAAATAGAAGCACCGGCTGATGGAACTGTTCTTGATATAGCTGTAAGTGAAGATGAGGGAGTTCCACCGGGTACTGTAATTTGCTATATCGGTAAACCGAATGAAAAAATAGAAGTCTATGAAAGTACAAATGTTATAGAAGAGAAAACATCGAATCCAGAACCTAAAAATGTACAACATGCAGAACCATATGCGATAGATGTTACGAAGCAAATAGTCAAAATATCTCCGGTTGCGAAAAAGATTGCAAAAACTGAAAATCTTGATATTAGATCATTAATTGGTACAGGACCTGGTGGAAGAATTATAAAAGTAGATGTATTAAAGGCACTTGAAGAAAGAGTTGCAATTCCAGAAGTACTTGAACAAGAAGAAAATAAAGTCATTCCTGTTACTGGTATGCGAAAAGCAATTGCGAACCGTATGCATGCTAGCTTACAAAATAGTGCGCAATTAACATTAACGATGAAAGTAGATGTGACAGATTTAGTAGCTTTACATAAAGAAATAGCGGAAGTTGTACAAAAACGCTATGATAACAAACTAACCATTACGGATTTTGTTTCTCGTGCTGTTGTATTAGCGCTTGGGGAGCATAAAGAAATGAACAGCGCATATATAGATGACGCAATTCATCAATTTGCACATGTTCATTTAGGCATGGCAGTCGCGTTAGAAAAAGGACTAGTCGTTCCAGCTATTCGTTTTGCTAATAAAATCTCTTTAGTAGAGTTATCTAAAAAGATTAAAAACGTTGCACAAAAAGCAAGAGAAGGTAGTTTAAGTAGTAATGATATGCAAGGAACAACCTTTACAATTAGTAATTTAGGTAGCTTTGGGATTGAATATTTCACACCAGTATTAAATACACCTGAGACTGGTATTTTAGGTGTTGGTGCAATTGAACATGTTCCAGTATATAAAGGGAAAAAATTTAAAAAAGGAAGTATATTACCTTTAAGTTTAACTTTCGATCATCGTGTACTAGACGGTGCACCAGCAGCTGCATTTTTACGCACAATTAAACGTTATTTAGAAGAACCTGTAACAATTCTTTTATAAAGAGAAGGTGAGAGAATGAGTAAATTAGTCGTTATTGGAGGCGGACCTGCTGGCTATGTAGCGGCAATTACCGCGGCTCAAAATGGGAAAGATGTCACTCTTATTGATGAAGCTGATCTTGGCGGGACTTGTTTAAATGTTGGTTGCATGCCTACAAAATCATTGTTAGAAAGTGCGGAAGTGCATGACATTGTGAGAAAAGCGAATAATTACGGAGTTACGCTTAACAAAGGAAGTATATCAATTGATTGGAAGCAAATACAGGCGAGGAAATCACAGATCGTAACGCAGCTCGTCAAAGGAATTCAATATTTAATGAAGAAAAATAAAATAAAAGTTATACAAGGTAAAGCGAAATTTGAAACGGATCACCGTGTACGAGTTACACACGGTGATAAAGTAGATGTAGTAGATGGAGACCAGTTCATTATAGCAACAGGTTCAGAACCGACTGAATTACCTTTTGCTCCATTTGATGGGAAGTGGATTTTAAATAGTAGCCATGCAATGTCCCTAGAAAATATACCGAAATCATTATTAATCGTTGGCGGTGGTGTAATAGGTTGCGAGTTTGCAAGTATTTATAGTCGTCTTGGAACAAAAGTTACGATTGTTGAAATGGCACCGCAATTATTACCTGGTGAAGATGAAGATATCGCACATATTTTAAGAGATAAACTAGAAAATGGTGGCGTAGAAATATTTACAGGAGCTGCTTTAAAAGGATTAAATAATTATAAGAAGCAAGCTTCATTTGAATATGAAGGACGTATACAAGAAGCCAATCCAGAATTTGTTCTAGTTTCCGTCGGCCGAAAACCACGTGTACAACAATTAGATTTAGAAAAAGCAGGCATTCAATATTCAAATAAAGGAATTTCCGTGAATGAACATATGCAAACCGATGTATCACATATTTACGCAGCAGGTGATGTAATTGGCGGAATACAACTTGCTCACGTTGCCTTCCATGAAGGTACGACGGCAGCATTACACGCGAGCGGAGAAGATGTAAAAGTAAACTATCATGCTGTACCTCGCTGTATTTATACAGCACCAGAAATTGCTAGCGTCGGTTTAAATGAAAAATTAGCAAGAGAGCAATATGGTGATATTCTTATCGGAGAATTTCCTTTTACAGCGAACGGAAAAGCGCTTATTATTGGAGAACAAACGGGGAAAGTAAAAGTTATTGTTGAACCTAAATATCAAGAAATTATAGGGATTTCAATTATCGGTCCTCGTGCAACCGAACTTATTGGACAAGGAACTGTAATGATTCATACAGAAGTTACCGCTGATATGATGAGAGATTATATTGCAGCGCATCCAACTTTATCTGAAGCGATTCATGAAGCGTTATTACAAGCTGTAGGGCATGCTGTACATGCTTAGATGGAAATATAATAAACCACTATTCTCTAAATGAATAAGAGAATAGTGGTTTGAATTTTTACAGGAAAAATTGAATATCTTATTATTTTTTTACGTCAATCGCTGAAGTAATATCGTTCCAATCAGCAGCTAAATTAGCAGTTTTACCGTACCAATCAGCATGTTTGAATACAACACCTTTTCCATAGCCTTGTGTTGAAGTATGCTCCCAAAGTGTCGTTGAATAACTTGCTGAAGGCGATGCTGTACTTACAGAAGAAATTCTGTCATTCCAGCTAGAAGGTAAGTTTTTAAAACCGCTGCTCCAGTAAATATATTGGCCACCTTTATCTTTATGTTCATAAAAATCAGTACTACCAGCACCGCTACCTAAAGGATTAATTTTATTTTTAAGTACTTTTTTATCCTTTTCAATATAAGCATCTAATGTTTCGCGGCTAGTAAAACCGTAAGCTAGCCAATCTCCATTTTCATTTTGCTCTGGTAATACCATAGTAATTTGGATATCTTTCTTATCCTGATCACTTAATTTTGCAAATGAATTAACATTCTGTTCATCCACTTGTAAATAGTCAAATGACTTAATTGTGTTACTTTTTTCTTCTGCACTTACTGCACCTAATCCTCCAGTTAATGCAAATCCTGCTACTAATGTCCCTGCTACTAATTTTTTCAACATATAACCATCCCTTTTTGTTTAGATTTTGTACAGGTGAAACTTTGTACTAGTAAAATGTATTCTAATTATCAACTATTGTAAATATTCTGAAGTTTTAGAAATAAAAGGCGGAATATTTATAGTTTTGCATTTTTTCTTTAGAAAAAATAGTTATTGGAATGATATAATAAATAGATGTATTTTTTACAGGCGTAACGAAATGTTCTATTCCGGAACATTTTGAAGGTGCTTGGTGGTTATGTCATGAAATAGATCTTATTAATGAGGGTTTCGAATTGGGTGTTTTATTTGATTGCCCATTTGAAGAAGTGACGATTTGTGCAAAAGACGTATCGCTTGAGATAGGTAACTAGTAAAGTTTATAACTTTACAAATAAAAAACAGTCTTATAGGACTGTTTTTTATTTAGATGCTAAATTATCAAGTTTCCAATATATATCTGTTAAAGGGCAGCTTTGCTATCTATATATAAATACATATTATTTAATTATTTTGGTGAAGTTTTCAAGTTAAAAAGGATAGAAAGAGGGAGAATACTGTATAAAACGGAATAAATAAGAATTGAAAATATTGTAAAACGGAAGAGGCATGCATATAATTAAAATAAAGATTAAATTTCTGAATCTTCAATAATGGTGGTGGGAATATGTTTACTGAAGAGCGTAGAGAAAAAATTTTAGAGTTACTGAAGAAAGATGGAAGGGTAATTGCTAAAGATCTTGCGGAAAGTTTTGATATGTCTATTGATTCTATAAGAAGAGATTTGTCTATTATGGAGAAGGATGGTTTGTTAAAAAGAACACATGGAGGTGCAATCGAACTTACTAGAGTAAGGAATTTAACTGTTGAACCATCGAAACGTTATCGTGATAGTTCACTAGGTGAAGAAGCGATTGCGAAAGTTGCTGCATCCTACATACAAGAAGGAGATTCCGTTTTTATTGGCGGGGCATCTATTCATTATGCGATGTTAAAGTATTTACCTGAAACATCATTTACAGTGATTACGAATGCTTTAGAAATTGCTAGTAAGTTAAGGGAGTTTAAGAATGTAGAAACGTATTTAATTGGTGGAAAGGTGAAACCATCAGGAAATATGACAGATACACTTGCCTCTGAAATGATAAGTAGATTATCTATTGATCTGTATTTCTCTACAGGTGGCGGCATTTCATTGAATGGTATAAGTACAGTAACTCCGGAAGTTGCTTATTTTGGAAAAACAGTAAGTAAAATTGCTAGAAGAAACATTTGTTTAGCTCCTCATAATAAACTCGGAACAAATTGCTTTATAAAAGGAGAGTCACTGAGAGAAATTGACCTTATTATAACAGATGAAGAGACTAGTAAAGAAACGATTCAACAATTTGAGAAACAAGGCAAAGAAATTTTGATAGCATCAATAGACTGCATTTAAAAGGAGTTTGTAATGATTATAAAAGGACAAGAGTTTCATATAAATGGATTAACTTATACAATTCGTTCTGCATCTGAAACGGATGCTGAGCAGTTATCGGAAATTAGAGTTCAGATCGATGGCGAAACTGAAAATATGGATAGAGAAGCTGGAGAGGGATTTATAGATAAGATAGGTTTTCAAAAAATAATAAAAACAGATAGTGAAGAGACGAAAAATCTCTTTTTAGTTGCAGAAGTGGACAACCGAATCGCAGGATTTTCAAGATGTGAAGGATCAAATTTGAAGAGATTATCCCATAAGGTAGAATTTGGTGTTTGTATTTTAAGAGAATTTTGGGGATATGGAATCGGTAAGAGTCTATTGCAACAATCTATTCAGTGGGCTGATGAAAATGAAGTGAAAAAGATAGCATTGCAAGTGTTAGAGACAAATGAAAAAGCTATTCAACTTTATAAAAAATTAGGTTTTGAAGTAGAAGGTATTTTGAAAAATGATAAAAGGCTTTCGGATGGGAGGTATTATAATACGGTTGTAATGGGAAGGTGTATTTGAGTCTGTTCATAAAAGAGGGGGAAATGTATGTTTTATAGAAGAAAGTACTATATAGTAAAAAGTGAATTTATTAAAATATTTAATGATCATTTCAATAACACGAACTTACCTAATCAGTTAAAGCATGGCTCTAGGCTAATAGGGCGCTGGATGAAAGATAATAAGAATGACACGACTGAAGTGTTTGCCATATGGGAATATGATAGTTATGAACAGTATAAAGAAATTGAATCAAAAATTAGAAGTGATAAGATGCATGTTACAAGAATACAGGATTGGTATGAAAAACATGGCGGAAAAGAATATGTTTTACAGAAGTACATATTAGAGTTAAAAAATGAAGAGTTAGTATGTACTGTAAAGTGATAGAGGAGTGAGAGATTATGAGAATTAAAACAAAATTATATTTTAGTATAGCGTCTACTATTTTATTTGCAATAGCGGTGATAGTTTTCTTTATAAACGGCACTCCACAAAAGTGGTTTTGGATATGTATTTTCTTTGCGTCCATTATACAAAATATAGTTTTACTAAAAAAGAATAAAGAAGCGAATTAGGATATTCAAATTATTAACATATTTGTGTCGTCTTTCTAGTTTTATTGAAAACGCTTTTATTCAGTTTTATAATAAAAGTATGTTTTTACAGATCTCCAAAACAATGAATAGGGAGATGATACAATGTTAGCTTCACCGTTTTACTTACATACATGGAAAAAGTTTGTTGATGAAGGAGTCCTTGATTCGAATCGTATAAACGAAAGAATTTCAGAGTCATGGCATCGATGTAAACAAGCAAATGTGAACCCTCATATGAATAAAGGTCAGAAAATTTTGTCTTCTAATATTTTTCAAGATCAAAAGAAAAAGAGTGAAATCTTCCTTGATATAGCAATACCTCAATTACAAAATATGAGGAAAACCATTGATGAACTGCAAATGATGGCATTATTAATTGATCCAGACGGTTACGTTCTATCGCTAAGTGGAAATCAACAAACGTTAAAACGAGCGAAACATATTAACTTCATTGAAGGTGTGAAATGGACGGAAGCAGCTGTTGGTACAAATGCGATAGGAACCGCGCTACAAATTGAAGAGGCTATTATGATAAGTGGTACAGAGCATTATTCTGTCGCATCTCATAGCTGGAGCTGTGCGGCCGCTCCGATTCATAATGATGACGGGAAATTAATTGGAGTTCTAGATTTCTCCTGTCCAATTGAATTTTCACATCCGTATATGCTCGGGATGGTAACTTCGATTGCACATGCGATTGAACGTGAATGTAGTATTCGAGTGCATCAAAATGAATTACTTTTAATCCATCGTTTTTTAGATGTAATTGACAGTGATGAACAAGTTATTATTTGTAATCATCGTGATGTTATCGTTTCTGCAAGCAAGAAGGTTCGAGAACGAGTTTCTAATTGGTCACGGATGAAACTTGAAGATTTAATGCGAAATGGATTGAAACCTAAATTAGAAGTACCAGTATATAGTAATGAAAGAATGATCGGGAAATGTATTTATGTAAAAGAAAATAAGCGAGAGAATTTATTTTCTACTTCCCCATTTGTAAACGGAATTACTTTCCCTGGAGTTATTGGGACAAGCAATGCATTTCAACATACTTTAGAAGAAATTAAGCTTGTATCTCCAACTGACGCTAGTGTATATGTTTGTGGTGAAACAGGTGTAGGGAAAGAATATGTAGCGAGAGCGATTCATGAAAATAGTCCAAGAAAAAATGGTCCTTTTATAGCTGTTAACTGCGGTTCGTTGCCGAAAGAATTAATGGAAAGTGAATTATTCGGTTATGCTGAAGGTGCGTTTACAGGTGCGCGGCGCCAAGGATATAAAGGGAAATTCGAACAAGCAGACGGTGGAACAATATTTTTAGATGAAATTGGTGAAGTGACGCCAGAGATGCAAGTAGCATTATTGCGTGTTTTACAAGAACGAACAGTAACCCCGATTGGCAGTTCAAAAGAAGTACCAGTAAATATTCGTATTATTACAGCGACACATAAAGATTTACTGCGATTAGTAGAAGAAGGGAAATTCCGTCAAGATTTATATTATCGGTTACATGTTTATCCGCTATATGTTCCATCGTTAATAGAAAGAAAAGAGGATATTCCGTACTTCATACAAGATTTTTGTGAACGAAAGAATTGGAATGTTGTATTCCCAAAGAGTATTTGTAATCAATTTTCACAGCATACATGGCCCGGAAATATTCGGGAATTATTAAATGTATTAGAACGGATTTACATTTTGTCGCAAGGACGGGAAATATGCGAAAAACAAATCTCTTTTTTATTACAAACAATGATGGGAAATCAACATCAACTTGAATTGCAAACAGAAAATAAAACAGAACATACATTAAATTTCCGTGAAAAAATACAGCGTGATAGTATGATTGAAGCGCTAGAAAAGACGAATGGAAATGTTTCATTAGCTGCAAAACTATTAGATGTTCCTCGAAGTACATTCTATAAACGAATGCAAAAATATAAGCTATAAAGTAGATTTTTGTAATCTACTTTTTCTTTGTGGGCTCATGTTCTGTCGGAATGTGCGCTTACCGGGGAAATAATAGAGTAGTTAGAAATTAATTTCCGGAAGGGGGACTTATGTGAAGTATATTGAAATTGGCTTCGGAAATAGGTGGTTCGTTCGAACAGAAATTGAAAATAAAGATGGAACTGAATGTGAGGAACGAGGAATTATAAAACCTATTTATTTTGAGTCTTTATATGTACGAATTTGGTTTCGGAAAACTTGTTTTATTTTTGATACGAAAGAAGGGTTTAAGAAAGTTAAAAAGAGGAGGATTGAATATAAATTTATAGTTGGGATTGTAAGTAGGTTAAAACAATAGTATTAAATAGGGGGTGTTTTTATGAATAGAATTACTACATTTATACTCGCTATTATTGTAATGGGCTATTCTATTTACTGTTGGAATGATGATTCGAAGCAAAGTATGCTTATTTTGCAATTATTGTTAAGTTTTATGCTTGCTAGTATGGGGATACAAAACGTTAAGAAGGGGGAAAAAGGGAATAAGGATATGGGGCTGTTACTTTTACTTACATCGCTATTTTGTATTGCTGTATCGTTAATGAAATATTTAAAATAAGCTGTTACTTAACATGTTGAGTAACAGCTTATTTTTTGAAGTTTTCTCATTAAAAATAGTAGTTGCTGTTTGGTACATTTTTTTTACAATACAAAATCTTCCTGTTATCCAATAAGTAAGTTCAGAAGAGGTGAGAATACATTCTTTTTTCTTACCTTGGAAATATTGTTTTAAAACATTATCATTAAATGATAGAAATTCGTTTACTAGTTTTTCTGACGGCATATTCTTTTCCTTTCAATATAGAAGTTAGCATTAAGAATATTATACAATAAATATCAGAAAATACAGTCATTAATAGAGTGGGAGAGAATTATATGTCTATGTCGCTATATTATAAAAAGATCCGGGAGCAATTAGGCCATGAACTAATTTTTGTGCCGAGTGTAGCTGCTGTTATAAAAAATGGGCAAGGAGATATTTTGTTTCAATATCCTGGCGGGGAATACTGGAGTTTGCCAGCTGGAGCAATTGAACTTGGGGAAACTCCAGAAGAAGCAGTAATTCGGGAAGTTTGGGAAGAAACAGGATTGAAAGTACAAGTAATAAAACAAAAAGGCGTATTTGGAGGTGAAGAGTATCGTCATACATATCCAAATGGCGATGAAGTAGAATATATTATTGTTGTGTTTGAGTGTGAAGTTACTAGTGGCGAGCTAAGATCAATAGATGGTGAATCTTTAAAACTACAATATTTCTCTTTATCCGAAAAGCCACCTTTAGCGTTACCATACCCAGATAAAATATTTTTATAAATGTAAAATAGCACACCTTATTTATTGAAGGTGTGCTATTTATATAACCCAGTCGTATACATTTCCGTCAATATATGCACAATTTCTCCTAATTCTAATTCTTTATCATTTTTCACAATCGTCCAAAGAAACATCTCATTCATCGCGAACCAAGCACGTGCTACAATTTCTTCATTTAATTCAGTATGAGCTAATCCACTTTCTTGAGAGTATGTAATATCTTGCGTAATATTTTTTATAAAGCGTTCCCGTATCTCGTCCCATTTTTGACGTATCTCTTTTGATAATCCGATTGCTTCTTGTACAACTTGCAATATAGCTCGTTCTTTTTCTGCTAGTTGTAGAAATGCTCTAACTTGATTTTGAATCATTTTATGTGCTGCTTCTTTCGTTTGAGGTGAAAAGGAGCGCTCAGCAATATCATAAAATTGATTCATGACATCTTCCATTAAAACAATGAGGAGATCATCTTTGTTTTTAAAGTATACATATGCCGTTCCATAACCAGTTTCTGCATGTTTAATAATTTGTGTAATTGTCGTTTTTTGAAATCCGTTATGTATAAAAATAGTGTAACCAGCGTGTAATAGTTTTTTCTTTGTTTCTAAGGAGCGGTGTTTTCTTGATGAAAGAGTATTGTTTTTCAAAGAATCACCTCTTTATACTGAAATATCTGAAAATATAACAGTATTGTAAAAGAAATGCATATATAAAGTCAACTGACATAATATCATTGACGTTATATCAACTAAGGTGATATATTTCAATTAGTTAGAATAAAAAGAAAATTAAAAGAAGGTGACACCATGTATAAAGAACCATTTCAACCAACTTATGAATATGCGCTTGAATGTGATAAACATGATGAACTGAAAGATTTTCAAACTGAATTCTATAAAAAAGAAGGAACAATATATTTAGATGGAAACTCATTAGGACTACTTTCAAAAAGAGCAGAGAAATCGTTACTTACGTTGCTACATTCATGGAAAGAGTATGGAATTGACGGCTGGACTGAAGGTGAGCATCCGTGGTTTTTCCTTTCAGAGAAATTAGGTGAATTGACTGCACCTCTTATTGGAGCTTTACCGGAAGAAACAATTGTAACCGGTTCCACTACTACGAATATACACCAAGTTATTGCGACATTTTATGAGCCGAAAGGAATACGTACAAAAATTCTTGCTGATGAATTAACATTTCCATCAGATATTTATGCACTTCAAAGTCAAATTCGTTTAAAAGGATTAGATCCAGATGAGCATTTAGTACGAGTGAAGAGCCGCGATGGTAGAACACTTTCTGAAGATGATATTATTCAGGAAATGACAGATGATATCGCGTTAATTTTATTACCTTCTGTACTATATAGAAGCGGTCAAATTCTTGATATGAAACGTTTAACAGCGGAAGCACATAAGCGTGGTATTCATATCGGATTCGATTTATGCCATTCAATTGGTTCTATTCCGCACCATTTCAATGAATGGAATGTTGATTTCGCAATTTGGTGTAATTACAAATATTTAAATGCAGGACCTGGTGGAGTTGCGGGGCTTTATGTAAATAAAAAGCATTTTAATAGACTTCCAGGATTATCTGGTTGGTTTAGTTCTAGAAAAGATAAGCAGTTTGATATGGAACATACTTTAACCGCAGCTGATCATGCAGGTGCTTATCAAATTGGTACACCGCACGTATTAAGTACTGCACCTTTAATCGGTTCTCTTGAAATTTTTAAAGATGCTGGAATAGAACGTTTACGTGAAAAATCGCTACATATTACAAGATACATGCTTAATTTAATTAATCATGAATTAAAAGACTTTGGATTTACAATTGGAAATCCATTAGAAGATGAAAAACGAGGCGGGCACATTTATTTAGAACATGCAGAAGCAGCGCGCATATGTAAAGCGTTAAAAGCAAATGGAGTGATCCCTGATTTCCGTGCACCTAATGGAGTAAGACTTGCGCCGGTCGCTTTATATAACACATACGAAGAAGTGTGGAAATCTGTACAAATATTAAAGAAAATTATGAAAGATGAAGAGTATAAGCAGTTTGAAAATAAGCGAGAGGTTGTGGCATAAGTATGAAAGCTTCAGAGTGGATTGATATTTCACAACCGCTAAATAATGATATTGCTACTTGGCCAGGTGATACACCGTTCTCGTATGAAGTTTCATGGTCAAAAGAAGAGAGTGGCTCAGTAAATGTCGGAAAGTTAACGATGAGTATTCATACAGGTACTCATATTGACGCACCGTTTCATTTTGATAATGATGGAAAGAAAGTAATAGATTTAGATGTTCAAGTTTATGTCGGTCCAGCGCGGATCATTGATGTTTCTAATCTTGAAAGCATTGGGAAAAAGGAATTAGAAACCTTTCATTTAGAAGGCGTAGAACGTTTGTTGTTACGCACAGCTTCACATGGTAAAGCGAATGAATTCCCAGATGTAATCCCGCATTTACGTACTGATATAGCACCATTTCTTTCAGAGAAAGGTATACGTTTAATCGGAGTGGATGTACCATCAGTAGATCCATTAGACGATAAAGAATTAGCAGCGCATCACCAATTGTTTAAACATGGTATACACATTTTAGAAAATGTCGTACTAGATAATGTAGCAGACGGCGATTATGAATTAATCGCATTACCACTTGCCTTAACAGATGCAGATGGAAGTCCAGTTCGAGCAGTTATTAGACCAATATAAGTAGAATTATATAAAAAGGCGCAAAGGGGCGTTTGGCTAATATGAAAGAAAATGAAAAGGTAATTATGGAAAAAGGAATTCATACGGACTTTAAAGAGAATATGACGTACGGGGAGTATTTACAATTAGATAGTTTACTATCTTCTCAAAAGAGATTATCAGATCATCATGATGAAATGTTGTTTATCGTGATTCACCAAGCAAGTGAACTTTGGATGAAGCTTATTTTACATGAGTTAAACGCAGCAATCGAATCTATTAAAAATGATAAATTACAACCAGCTTTTAAAATGTTAGCACGTGTATCAAAAATTCAGTCGCAAATTATTCAATCTTGGGATATTCTTGCGACATTAACGCCATCAGAGTACATTGAGTTTCGTGATTCACTCGGTCAAGCTTCTGGTTTTCAATCGTATCAATATCGTATGATTGAGTATGCACTTGGCTATAAAACGCCTCACGCATTAAAAATTTATGAAAAAGATCCAGAATTACACGCTCGCCTTCATACAGCGCTACATACACCAAGTTTGTATGATGTCGCAATTCAAGCTCTTGTAAAAGAAGGATTCCCTATTCATAAAGATGTGTTAAACCGTGATATTACGCAGCCTTATGAAGAAGATGCAACAGTAGAAGCAGCATGGGTAGAAGTGTATGCCGATGTGAAGAAATATTGGGATTTATATCAGCTTGCTGAAAAATTAATCGATATTGAAGACTGGCTACAACAATGGCGTTTCCGTCATATGAAAACGGTAGAACGTATTATTGGTCATAAAATGGGAACAGGTGGATCTTCTGGTGTATCTTATTTGAAAAGGGTACTTGATCAATGTTTCTTCCCAGAGCTTTGGAATGTTCGTACGAAATTATAAAAAACAAACCTGTCAGTTTATTACTGGCAGGTTTGTTTTTTATTTGAACACATTTATGTTTTAATTAAAGCTACAAGATATAATAAATAAGGTAATGATTTAATTGGAGGTAAAGTGTTGGATTTCAAGCAACTAGAAAATAAATTTGAAAAGAAAAAAGTAAATACATTTCTTGTTTATCAAAAGGGTGAGTTAACAACTAAGTATTATAAAACGTTAGAGTGTGAAAATAATCTATTTAAAATAAATTCGATTACAAAAAGTATTGTGTCCATATTAGTAGGTATTGCAATCGATAAAGGATATATACATGATATACATACACCAATTACAAAATGGATTCCAAATATATCAGAAGAAAAAAACGAATTAACAATTTATCATCTATTAACGATGACAACAGGTGAGGATTGGAAAGAGTTCGGAAATGGAGTAGTGTTCCCAAATGATTTTGTAGAATCGGAAAACTGGGTGCAGTATATATTAGAAAAACCAATAATTGAAAAACCCGCTACAAAAATGAATTATAACTCAGGTTCTTCGCATTTACTTAGTTACATTATCCAAAAAGCTACTGGAATGTCGACAGGGCAGTTTACGAAAAGATATTTATTTGATCCATTAGAAATTACCGAATATGAATGGCAACAAGATCCCCAAGGAATACATGTCGGTGGTTTCGGTATGAAAATGAAATCTAAAGATTTATTAAAGCTCGGAATATTATGTTTGCAGAATGGATATTTGCAGGAGAATGAAATTGTATCATCGAAATGGTTAGAAGAATCAAGTACACCTCTATTTGAAACGTATGAACATGTCGGGGCATATGGATATCACTGGTGGGTATTGAATAACGAAAGATTTCACATACCGTATTGTATGTATTTTGCTATGGGATATGGCGGACAATACATCGTTATCATTCCGCAGTTAGAGCTTGTTGTTGTAATAAGTAGTCATATGCCAAAACGCGGACTCGTTCCATTGAAATTATTTATTGAGCATATACATGAGTATTCTAATCACATTTAATGAAAGAGCATGTATGAGGAGTGTAAAAATGATATTCCTTTTAGATTACGATTAAATCTTCTAGCGTTTCATAACCTTATTACTTAATTTGTGAATAAATGTAAAAGAAACCCCACTGTTTAAAATATAAACAGTGGGGTTTCTTTCATTTTATCTACTCGTCTTATGAAACGACATTTTTATAAATTTATCCGTCTTCGTTTCAAACTCAACATCAACAAATACACCATATTCTTTTCCGTCCTCACGTAGCCACAATTTAAATTTTTCAACTGTTATTTGAACGGTTTTTGGCTTTCTACCTATATGTAAATAATCAATAATCTCAGCTTGTGGGTATTGTTCTTTCGTCTTTTCTACAGCAAGTTTCCCCCATTTGGCATATGGCGGCTGCGCATGAACAATTGATGGAACAGTATATATATTTGAACATGTAGTTATGAACAAAATGACGAGTGCGATACGCTTTAACAATTTTTTCATGATGAACTCCTTTTATCTTTTTTTATATTGTTTACATATTTTTTCAACGATATGAGTTTGGATTTTTTTGTCTTCTTTACATAAAAGCGAGGCTTTTACAAAACATAACCAAGAAATCATTTACATAATTAAGGAGGGAAAATCATGTGCCAAAAAGCTATTTTTAAAATAGCAGTTTTACTTGCGTTCATAGGACTATCTTTGATGGTCAGTAGTATACAACTAAAAAATGTTGAAGCTTTTTCTAATCAAGTCATTCAAAGAGGAGCATCTGGCGAAGATGTCATTGAACTGCAATCTCGTTTGAAATATAACGGATTTTATACGGGAAAAGTGGATGGTGTTTTCGGATGGGGTACATACTGGGCACTTCGAAATTTCCAAGAGAAATTTGGACTACCTGTTGATGGTTTAGCTGGAGCTAAAACGAAGCAAATGCTAGTAAAAGCAACGAAGTATGACAAGTCAACAGCTAATAAAGGAACGACAACGAATAAAGGAAATAGTGGTGGTACTGCAAAAGAAAATAAACCATCTCAAAATAAAGGGACAAATGTTCCAAATGGTTATTCTCAAAATGACATTCAGCTTATGGCAAACGCAGTATATGGAGAATCTCGTGGTGAACCGTACTTAGGGCAAGTTGCAGTAGCTGCGGTTATTTTAAATCGAGTTACAAGTGCATCATTCCCAAATACCGTTTCGGGTGTAATCTTTGAGCCAAGAGCATTTACAGCGGTAGCAGACGGACAAATATATTTAACGCCAAATGAAACAGCGAAAAAAGCTGTATTAGATGCAGTTAATGGATGGGATCCAACAGGAAATGCATTGTACTATTTCAATCCAGATACCGCAACAAGTAAATGGATTTGGACTCGTCCACAAATTAAAAAGATCGGGAAACATATTTTCTGTAAATAGAGCGGAGGTGGAATTGTGTTACGAGGTATTGTAATCGTATTATTAACAATCGGTGTAGTTGGAACTGGATACTGGGGCTATAAAGAGCACCAAGAGAAGAATGCAGTATTAATTCGAGCAGAAAATAGCTATCAACGTGCGTTTCATGATTTAGCATATGAGGTTGATTTATTGCACGACAAAATTGGAACAACGCTTGCGATGAATTCACGTGCATCTTTATCACCTGCATTAGCAGACGTATGGAGAATAACATCTGTAGCTCGTTCGGATGTAGGACAACTGCCTTTAACATTAATGCCTTTTAATAAAACGGAAGAATTTTTAGCAAATATCGGTGATTTTAGTTACCGTGCAGCCATTCGTGATTTAGAAAAAGAACCGTTAAATAATCAAGAATACAAAACGTTGGAAACTTTATATTCAAATGCAGGAAATATACAAGATGAGTTACGAAAAGTGCAACATCTTGTTTTGAAAAATAATTTACGCTGGATGGATGTTGAGATGGCACTCGCATCAAATCGTGATCCTGCAGACAATACAATTATTGACGGATTAAAAACAGTAGAGAAAAACGTAACATCGTATTCATCTACAAACTTCGGACCGACCTTTACTAGTGCACAAAAAAATAAAAAAGGTGGATTTGAAGCAGAGGGGAAAGCAATCTCTAAAGATGAAGCAGCGAAAATTGCAAAATCGTTTTTGAACTTAAAAGGAAATGAAAAAGTAGATGTTGAGAAAAGCGGAAAAGGTGCGAAAGAATCTTTTTATAGTGTGAAAATTAAAGACGAAGCAACGAATAATGAGTTTTATATGGATATTACCGGAAAAGGCGGATATCCAATTTGGGTTATGAATAACCGAGAAATTAAAGAACAGAAAATTAGTTTAAACGATGCAGGAAGTAAAGGTTTGACCTTCTTAAAGGACCACAAGTTTAAAAATATGGAGCTTTTTGATAGCTCACAATATGATAATGTTGGTGTATTTACGTATGTAGTAAATGAGAATGGTATACGAATTTATCCAGAAGCAATCCAAATGAAAATTGCTTTAGATGATGGTTCTATCGTTGGTTTTTCCGCAAAAGAATATTTAGCATCACACCAAAAACGAACAGTTCCCTCAGCAAAGCTAACTGCAACAGAAGCAAGAAAGAAAATTAATCCAGATGTTAAAGTTATGGAAGAACGTAAAGCAGTCGTAGTAAATGATTTGCATAATGAAGTACTTTGCTATGAATTTGTAGGTACTTTAGGGAAAGATACGTACCAAATTTTCATTAATGCAAATAGCGGAGCAGAGGAAAAAGTGAAGAAAATGCAAGCTGTTGAAAAAATTTATGATTAAACTTTAATAGTAAAGTGGTGAGAATAATGAAGATTCTAATATATATGTTGATGCTTTGCTTTTTTATAACTGGATGCAGTATTGGAAAAAAGGACAATCCAAACGAAAAACCTGAGCAAAAAAATGTTTCCACGAAAAATGTTAATTATACGAACAAACCAAATAAGCCAAATGAAAAAGCAGCGGATCATTTGGCATCTTTAGCCGCAAGTGTGCCAGGTGTAAATGATGCAACGGCCGTAGTAGTCGGCAAATATGCTATTGTAGGTATTGATGTAAAAGCGAAACTTGATCGAACTCGTGTTGAGTCCATTAAATACTCTGTAGCAGAAAGTTTAAAAAATGATCCGGATGGTGCTAATGCAGTCGTTGTAGCGGATGTTGATACGTATGAACGACTCAAACAAATTGGAAAGCAAATTAAAAAAGGAAAAACAGGTGAAGGTATACTTGATGAGTTAGCAGCAATTGTTGGCCGAGTAATGCCACAAGTTCCAAATGACATGATTGAAAATCGAGAAACGAATCCAATTAAAGATAATGATAAACAATTACCAAAAGATGAAGAACAAGAACTAAGAAAAGAACAGAATGACCAATCAAATAATCATTTGAATAAATAAAACTAACCCCGTACTAAAATGTGCGGGGATTTTTCAATATAATATTTAATATTCAGTTTATTTTCAAGGGAATATATGGTTTAATTATGATGGGAGGGACAACTGTTATGATGAAAAAAAGCGCATTAATAGTATGTAGTTTATGCTTAGGTTTCAGTATGGCAGCGTGTGAACAGAAGAAAGAAGTGAAAAAACAAACAGCGACTTCTTCTACTGTAATGGAAAGGCAGCAGAAAGATTCTATCAATATAAATCATTTCTCGAACATAAATGAAGGAATGACTTATACAGAAGTGAAAGATTTAATTGGTTTTGATGGTAATTTACTTATAGAAGAAGGTGTAGAAGATTCTACACAAATTAAACAAATTTTTGCTTGGAAGGGAAGCGATCCAACTTCATTAGTTGAAATTACCTTTTTAGATGGAAAAGTGCATTCAACAGAGCAGCAAGGTTTAAGTTAATAAGTTGAAAAATGGGAGAGTTTAGCATGAACATACATACAGGGGAAATTCAATTAGTTCCGTATAAGGAGAAATATAAAGAAGTTATACAAACATTTACTTTACCAAGTGAACAAGTTCAATTCACATCAGATCCAGGTGAATTATTGGAGAAAGCAAAAAGTGATCGAACAAAAAATGTGATTGTTATTTTAGATTACAATGGGGTACCTGTTGGTCTTTTCGCTTTGCAAACGGGAGATAGAGTACAGGAGTTCACAGATAATGAAAACGCTCTACTTTTAACTTCGTTTTCTGTAAATCAAAATAGACAAAGAAAAGGATATGCTAAAAAGTCATTGGCTTTATTACAAGAGTTTGTAAAACGTTATTTTCCGATGAAAAATGAAGTTGTACTTGCTGTGAATGAAAAAAATATTCCTGCACAAAATTTATATGAAAAAGTCGGCTTCCAAGATAAAAGCTTTAGAAGAATGGGACCAATTGGTCAACAAATTATAATGCATTTACCTATCATAAAATAATGAGGAGAAAAGCTTACTCTTGCATAACAAAGTAGTAAGTTTTTTTATTTAGTACGCTATATAATGTAGAGTATATATATAAATGAAATAGAAATGAAGGAAATACAAAATGAATCAAGTTAGAAAATGGAATATTGTTGGAGGAAGGGTGATAAAAACCGGAATAGCAGTTTTTCTTACAGTTCTAGTTTGTGAATTTTTCAATATACCCACTATTTTTGCTGTCATCACGGCTATTGTAACGATTGAGCCAACTGCAACGGATTCTATAAAAAAAGGGCTAGTTCGTTTTCCAGCTTCAACAATTGGATCGGCGTATGCAATGACTTTAACATTTTTCCTAGGTCATCAGGCTCTTTCTTATGCGTTAGCAGCGATGTTTACAATCGTTACATGTCAAAAACTAAAGTTACATGCGGGAACGTTAGTCGCAACATTAACTGCTGTTGCAATGATTCCGATTACGGCAGATCATTATTTCACTGCATTTTTAATTCGATTAGCTACTACATCTACTGGTATTATAGTATCTACTTTAGTGAATTTTTTCATTTTTCCACCACACTACCTTAAAACCATTTCGGGATGTACAGAGGAGCTATTTGTTAAAACGGCAAATATTATGGAGGAATGGCTTAATGCATTAATTGAAGGGAAAGTTATAACGAAAGAGACAACTCATAATCTATCTAATTTAAATTTATCATTACATAAAGCGGTACAATTTGTTCAATATGAGCAAAAAGATTGGAAATATCATCGACATACAAAGAAGGAAATGAGAAGCTTTTTAGCCATGCAGAAGCAACTCCATATATTGCAGCAAATTATTTATCATATAGATAATTTAGCTCGAGCACCAATTGAAACATGGGACTGGTCACAAAATAAAAAAGAGATATTACAGCGAACGGTTCATTCTGTAATTTCTATATTAAGAAATAATTGTAATGAAATAGATGAAGAACATTTTAAACTGATTGATGAATTAGACAAAAAATTTTGGGATTATAAAAATGATTTAGGACATTGTAAACCAAATCAATATCATCATCACTTTTCAAGCGAATCTATCATTTTGTTTGAGGTATTATCTATACATGATATGTTAGAGGAATTAAAACAAATATCCGAGAAATATGCGAGTGAAAATCAACTCAATTGTTCAGCTCATTTAAATGGGGAAGATTAATATGACAATTTATATTACATTACTAAGAGGAATCAATGTAGGCGGGCATAAGGTAATCAAAATGGCGGAATTAAAACAAATGTTTGAATCAATAGAGTTAAAACAAGTAAAAACATATATTCAAAGCGGTAATATCGTGTTCGAATCTGAAAAAGATATTGATTTTTTAAATAAACGAATACAATCGGAAATTAAAAACGTTTTTGGTTTTGATGTTCCAGTCATGTTAAGAACACATGAAGAATTTATAAATATGATAAAAAGATGCCCCTATGAAGCCGATTCATTGTTAGATGGGGAAAGTATACATGTTGCCTTCTTAGCAAATGAACTTTCTGAAAAAGAAAAAGATCATCTGCTTAAGCAAAAAAATGAGACTGAAGATTGTTTTATACATGAAAAAGTTGTGTATTTATTTTTCAAAAATAGCATTCGAAATTCTAAATTAATGAGTCTGTTTCAGAAGCTACATACACCAGCTACAGTTAGGAATTGGCGGACTGTGAATAAATTAAAAACGATAGTTGAAGGAATGTAAATATAAAAAGATGAGATTCACTTAGAGCAGATAAATGTTTAAGAGGCTATGGTTATAGTATAAAATAAACGAATTAAGGGGTAGGTAAAATGGGGAAATTTGTGAAAGACCAAAAAGTAGTTGCATTTACATTTGAAGGGTTGGCACCATGTACGGTTGTAAGAGTTGGTTGGATTTTTATTATGGTACAAGTAGAAGAAACGAAACATTTATATTCTGTAACAAAAAGTAAATTAACACCTATAGAGGAAGAGGAGCACTACCTTTTAGAAGAGAGTATTGATGAAGAAGGGGTATTCGATATAGGTAGATTGTTTGCTAAAATAGAAGCAGAAGATATGGACCTTGCAAAGAAATCATTTGAAGAAAATGAAGACTTCAAGAAATACGAAGATTTTCACAATCCATCAGAAGGGAAACTGTATGGTGGAGAGTACTATACTACAATCAAAACAGGTAAAGAGTTACTAGAACAATACTTTAATCGAGAAGAGCTAGAGCGTAATGGTACTAATTAAATTAGATGTGAAAACAGGTAAAGGCCAAATCTTATTTATGTTAGGTATATAGACTAAAAAATTTATATTTGATTATTGGGAGGATAAAATAATGGATTTGGTAAACAAATTTTTAAACGGCTTGAGAACAGCATTATCAACAGATGATCTCGAAGCACTAAATAAAGCGTGCGGTGCTACAAAAGAGGATATTGATATATTAAGGTTGAAATATCCGAATTGTCCAGAATCATTAATCTCTTTACTTGAAAATATCGATGGTACATATTGGCGGAAATATGGAGAAAACAAAGTTGCGGTATGTATTTTAGGCTCAGATGTTGAAGAGTATCCATATTATTTACTTTCTACACAGCAGATGCTCGAAAGTTCAAAAGAAGGAGAAGACGTCTCCTATCTTTTAGAATACCAAGATGAAGAGGATGCTGTTGACTCTAAAATAAATCCAGAAGGACTTCTCCCTGGCACGTATATTCACTTTTCAGATTGTATGAACAACGGTGGAACATCAAAGCTTTATATTGATTTTAATCCTTCTGACGAAGGGGTATGTGGTCAAATCATTCGTTTTTTACACGACCCTGATGAATATGAAGTGATTGCAAATAGCTTTGATAAGTATTTACAGAATCTAATTGATGGTGATTTTAATTTTCTAGAAGAATCTCAATAATTTGTCTACAACCGCATTTAAAAGGTTAGAAATTAAACAACTTTAAAGAGCCTTACTACAATATGATTGGTAGCGAGGCTCTTATATTTTTTAATCAGAATTAAATAACATTATTATCACTTTACAAAATCTCATCTTTTTATTTATATTGTTTTGCGACTATAAGTTCGACAATAGGATAAATAAAGAATGAAGAACAAAGTGCGATAAAAAGAGGAAGGTTCTTTATTTCATCGAGTAATAGGAATGCAAATCCTTCTAATAATAGTAAAACAAAAAACATAAGACATATAAGTACAAAATAAGCAATTTTAAAACTTTTATATTGGATTTGTTGTCCCATTTCATCTTTGCTTTCTTCTGATACTCCATGTGGATCTCCCCACGTAATATGATTGATGAGGTAGCTAATTATTATTGCACTTGCGAAGATTGTTCCACCTAAAATCGCACCTTCAGAGATGTATTTATAGACTCCATGTATAAGTACTCCAAGTAACGATAAAACGATTATTAGTAAAATGAAATTTTTGCGATTCATATTAGAAATAACACCTCCATAGTTGTAAAAAAACTCTTTACATCCATAGTATAAAATTGGAAAAGTTTTATGTCAAATACTTTTTACATAAATGGTGCAAGAACATGATATTTTGTTTTTATGATTAATAAAAAATTACATTACATTTGAATGTAAAAGAATGGGCTCGCATATATTTGGAAGGGATGTCAGATTAATTTAGGGGGTAGTTATGTCTATTCTATTAAAAGCTGGTGCTGATGCAGGAAATAACGGTTTGAAGTTAATGGTGAAAGGGCAAGACCCTATTTTTATTCCGAGTATATATTCTTTATATATAGGAGAGCCTACAGGATTGTTAGACGAGAGTGATGTTTCATTATCCGAATTAGAAAATCACATTGACGTGACCATTAGTTCTCCATCACTAATGTTAAATAATGTGCGGTATATCGTTGGGGAAAAAGTCATTCAAGATCAATTAAAAGGCACTGAGGTTGAGAAGAAATCAAATAAGTCAACTGATGAGTTAATGGTTATTACAATTCTATCTGGTTTAGCAGTAAGTGCTATGCGTCAAAGTCCAACTTCAAGTCATATTAATATTCGTTATGATTTATCTGTTGCTCTTCCTATGCAGCTTATTACACAAGAAATAGCTGCGGAAAATGCGAAACGTTATATGGGCAATCATAAGGTTGTGTTCCATTATCCAAACGGACGTGATGTGACAATTAATATTTCAATCGAATATTGTAAATGCCTACCTGAGGGCGCTTCTGGTACGTGGGGCATTGTATATGATGAAGAAGGAAATGTAGTGAAACATAAAATAGAATGTGAACAAAATCAAGTTTCAGAAATTGATTTTGTTGATAAAACTTTATTGTCTTTTGATATTGGTGCAGGGACGACAGAAGAAGTAGTTTCACTAGGTGTGAACTTTAGACCACAACTAAGTAAGGGCTTATCTTACGGTGTGAAAGAAACGTTACTACAAATTATTACAAGATGGAATCGGAAGTATCCAACAAAGACGATTGATAGTATTACAGAGTTTAACCAAATTTATTTACATGAAAAGCACCCAAGAAATGCGTTACTAGTTGAAGAATCACAACCAGCATTATTAGGTTTAGCAGCGCGTGTCGCAACGGATATCATAAACAAAATTGATGACATGAAAGACGATCCATACGTATTTATTTATGGCGGGGGCGCAGTAATTATTAAAAACAGTTTAAAAATGATTTTAAAACAAAAAGGACGACTAACAAATGTAATCTTTGTAGATAATCCGTTATTTACAAATGCACGTGGATTATTAGTCTACACTTGTTCGCCAAAATATAGAGAGCATAAGCAAAAAGAGTTAGGATTTACAAACTTAACGATAAGTTAGTTGGTGGAAGTATGCGATCTAGGCGATATAAACGTGGTGATCGAGTAAAAATCAATATTCATAAATCAGTATCATCTGAAATGATTGCATGGCTGAATAAACAATCAAACCCAACCAATTTCTTTTTCCTTGCAGCGCAGCAACTCTTTAAACAAGTAGGAGATATTGATGTGTCAAAAGCTATACCAAGTAGCCATGTTTTCTCATTATACGTGGAGCCATCATCTTTATTAAAGGTCGAAGTAAATCCCTTTAAAAATGTGCCACTAGAAGCTAATAAATCCACCGATAATATAAAAAAAAAATCATGGGAATCTGTTGATCAATTAGATTGTCCGTTTTTTTAAACATAGAAAAAAATAAGTATTGCCCATCACTATACATACGGATACAGTGATGGGCTTTTTTACATATAACGAATAGAAGGGGCACAAATTATGGTGTGCCCCTTCTATTCGTTATTTATCTATATTTTAGATGTATGTTCAGTAACTGCATGAATGATGTCTGCCCAGTCATCAGAATGATTTTCATGTCCTGCGCCTTCAAGGGTTAGTAGGACTGATTTAGGAATTTCATCAATAAGTGCGAGACCATGTTCAAAAGGGAGTGCAGTATCGTCTGTTCCGTGAATAACTAATGTAGGTGCTTGTATGGAGTGAAGCACACCTTCATAAGCATCATCACCTTGAAGTAAAGCGTGATTAAACATACTTAATAGATTGTTTGCGCGTTCTATTTCTTGTTTTACTTGATTATAGACTCTTTTTTCATCAAATGTTCGTTTTGATCCACATAATAGGCGAGATCCGGAAACTAAATATTCTGCTACAACATTTTCATTTGTCCAATCTAAATGCGTGCCATTTGCGTGATGTGTTAAAATTCTTTCGTCCATCGGAGGTAAATCGCGCGTATTATCGTCAGAGCCTATCACACTTGTAGCTAATAATGTTAACGTTAAAATTCTTTCGGGATGTTTTACAGCAGCAATTTGAGCGATCATACCACCTAATGACATACCAAATAGATGTGCTTTATCAATATGATAAGCATCGAGTACCCCAATTGCATCTTCAGCCATATCTGTAACTGTATAATTGGAAGTTCCAGGCTCATATGTAACAGAGCATCCCACATCACGGTTATCAAAACGAATAACAAATTTCCCCGTGTTAGCCAACTGTTCACAAAACTCTTCATCCCAATAAACCATTGAACACGTAGCACCCATAATTAATAAAATAGCTGGGTTTTTAGGGTTCCCAAAGCTTTCTGTACATATATCAATCCCGTTTATTTTAAATATCTTTTCAGTCATAGAGTTCTCCTCATTTCTTTTGAATGTAATTGAAAATACAGTTTTGAGTGATTCTAAGGTGAGTATACGTTTCTTTTTGGAATTAATAGTGCAATAACCCCTAAAAATAAGTATATAGCCATTCAAGGCAAAAAATTTTGAGAAATATTTGTATGTTATTAAAATAAATAGCAAGGAGGAATGGAAATGAAAGCAATTGTTATAGATCAATATGGTAATGTTGAAGAATTAAAAGAAAGAGAAGTTTTAAAACCAATTGTTAAAGGTAACGAGGTATTGATACGTATTCTCGCGACATCTGTTAATCCTGTTGATTGGAAAATAAGAAAGGGAGACTTACAAGAACAGTTACGATTTTCATTTCCAATTATTTTAGGGTTGGATGTAGCTGGTGTTATTGAAGAAGTTGGGGAAGAGGTAGAGTGCTTCAAAATAGGAGATAAAGTATTTACGAAACCTGAAAATATAGGGAAGGGCTCTTATGCTGAATTCATTACAGTAAACTCGGATTTAGTATCTTATATGCCTACTAATCTAAGTTTCGAAGAGGCAGCTTCTATTCCTCTTGCAGGACTTACAGCGTGGCAAAGTCTTGTAGATTACGCAAAAATAAAAGAACATGACCGAGTACTCATTCATGCTGGAGCTGGTGGAGTTGGAAGTTTGGCAATCCAAATCGCAAAATCATTTGGAGCTTTTGTTGCGACAACTGCAAGTAGTAAGAATGAAGAGTTTTTAAAGTCTTTAGGAGCAGATCTCGTTATTGATTATAAAAAAGATAAATTTGAAGAATTACTATCAGATTTCGATATTGTATTAGATACAATAGGTGGCGAAATACAAGAGAAAAGCTTTCAAATTATAAAATCTGGTGGTGTGTTAGTTTCGATTGTTCATGAGCCAATTCAAAAAGTAAAAGGGATAAAATCAGGGTTTTTATGGCTAAAACCAAACGGAAAGCAATTAGAAGCATTATCAAAATTAATTGTACATGGAAAAATAAAACCAATTATAAGTAAAGTTGTACCTTTTAATGAAGAGGGGGTTAGAGAAGCTCATATTTTGAGTGAAGGTCAACATGTTAGAGGTAAAATTGTAATGAAAGTCAGAGGATAATGAAGATAGTGGCTTGTAGAGAAAGTGAAGTTGAACTACAAAAAACGCAGAAAGAAATACTATCCAAAAAGTCACATTTTCATTTTGGATAGTATTTCTTATTAGACATGTAATGTTATTTCTATAATATACAGTTTCGTATTGTATCATGTAATTTCTCTAAACCAATCAACATATCTTTTTCATTTAACATTGAATAGCTAATCCGTAAATTGTTATTATTTATATCGGTATTTAATAGACAAGCTGTTCCTGGTAAAAAAGAGACATCTACTTCATTTGCTTTTTGTAATAAGGTAAAGGGATCTATCGAATCAGGAAGTGTAATCCATAAATTAAAGCCACCATTTGGTATTTCAAATCGTAATTCTTTAAGTGGTGATAACATATCAATAGTTATATCACGTCTAATTTGTAAAGCCGTACGTAATTTTTCTAAATGATTTTTCATACGTTCTGCACGTAAAAAAGGAAGGAGTGCTTTTTGCGTTAATAAAGGACTACCGATATCCATTGAACCTTTTACAGCATATAACCATTCAAAAATAGGCCCATCGGCAATAAGAGATGCGATACGCAATCCTGGTGCTAACGTTTTACTAAATCCTTTTATATATATTACATGACCATTCGTATCAAAATTTTTGATAGGAGAGGAAATAGTAGCACCCTCAAAATATATTTCTCCGAAAGAATCATCTTCAATTATAAAAAACTCATATAGCTCTGCTAGTTCTATAAGTTCCATTCGCCGTTCATTACTCATTACTGTACCTGTCGGGTTCTGGAAAGTTGGATTCGTATACAATAATACGGGATTTTTACTTTGACAAATATCGTCGATTAAGTCGGAGCGAACTCCATGATTATCAAGAGAAACTGGTATAATTTTAGCACCTTTATTGATGAAAATATCAAGCGCAGCACTGTAACAAGGACTTTCCACTAATACAATATCACCAGGTTTTAATAATGTTTGAGCAATTAAATCAATTCCTTGTTGTGCTCCGCTTGTAATTAATAATTGTGATGGCTCGGTCACTAAATTTTGGTGTTCACTTAAGTAATTTGCTATTTCAACTCGCAGTTCATAATCACCCTGTACTGGCCCATAAGTTGCTAGGATCATCTGGTCTTTATGAAGTATTTTATGCATTTCATCTGCTAAGAATGGATTTGGCAATAAACGAGGATACAAAATCGCTTGTGAAAAATCGTAATATTTTCGGTGCTGATTCATTGCATATTGAGATCGCATAACATTAATCGTTTTCGTTTGTTGCCATTTGTACGGAATTGGTTTGAAATCTTTCTTTACATGTTTATGTATATAAGCACCTTTTCCTTGCTCAATGCGTATATATTCTTTCTTTTCTAATTGCTTATATGCCTTACGAACAGTTAATAGGCTAATCTGCAAATCTTCGGCCATAGAGCGTAAAGATGGAAGGAGGTCACCATGCGCAAGCATGCCACTTTGTACTCTTTCAACGATTTGCATATATATTTGTTGGTAATACGGTATGTTGGATTCTTTACGAAGGACAATCTTCATGGTTTCACCTTTTTCGTTTTTATTTTATTAAAGCGAAAAATATAAATAGAATCAACTACAATTTTAAGTAACTGTTATATACATAGATACACTGTTATACACCATACCTTCTATACTCATGTTAAGAGTAAAAAGGAGGAAGAAAAATGGTCATTTTCAATTATATTTTAGTATGTATTATTTTCGGAACAACATTTTTAACGATAAAAATCGGAATTGAAGCAGGAGCGCCCCCATTATTTTCAGCAGGAATTCGTTTCTTGTTAGCAGGCGTCATTCTGATGATTATATTTAAGTTAAAGCGAAAAGAAATTATGCCACATGTATTTTCAAAACGTATTATATATGCTGGTTTTTGCTTAACGTTTATGACATTCGCAACTTTGTACTGGGCGGAACAATATATTTCTTCAGGGTTAGCTGCTGTACTTTCTGCTACGGGGCCGATGATGATTTTGTTATTACAAGCAAAGAGAAATAAGACAAAATTGCAAAAGGAGCAACTCGTAGCATTAATTATCGCACTAATAGGTGTTGTTTTTGTTTCTTTACCAGGAACGCACCAAGAAGTAAGTCTCATATGGAGTATCGCTTGTTTTGTTTTAATAATAGGAGAGTTATTTTACGGAATAGGCTCTATTCGCTCAAAAGAAATACTTTCGGATTTACAAAGTGTATCACCATTTCTCATTAATGGTATTCAAATGTTTTACGGAGGGGTTTTATTACTAATCGTATCCGTCATAGTAGAACAACCGAATGTATCTGTATTAGCTTCATGGAGTGTACAGTGGCCTATTTTATATCTTATCTTTATCGGATCAATTGGTGGGCACGGATTATATTATTGGCTCTTATCAAAAACAAATCCTGTATTCCCGTCAACGTGGTTATATGTATCACCGTTAATTGCTATTATTGTAGGATATATCATATTAGGAGAACCTTTAAACCCTACAATGGGAATAGGTGCTTGTTTTATTTTGGTTGGTGTATTTTTAGCTAATCGATCTACACTCCGGAGCTATTTCAAACAAGGGAAATTATTTGAGAAGGAAATGTAGTTGTATAAAGAAGCAGCCCTGTTATAATAGGGCTGCTTGAATTTTATTAACGATACGGATTGACTTTATTTATTGGAAAGGCGTAATGAAAATACTATTTTCGAATTATGGGAGCAGTTCAAATCGTCCAATGATGATTTAAAATATAATAATGTAGAGGATAGCGAAAAACGCATTCAAGCATTAGAAGGAAAAATAGTGAACTTGGAAAAAGTGATTGATACATTAGTGGGGAAATTAGAGCTAGTAGAATCAAAAACACAGTTGGAAAAATAACCAACTGTGTTTTTTTACTTAATTTACTTTTTTTATAAACCCTTTATAATGACGCTTCACAAGCTGACTTTCTAATGTCTTCATTGTTTCAAGTGCTACACCGACGATGATAAGTAAGCTTGTACCACCAATTTGTGCAGAAGGTGGTAATGTAGCAATTTTCGTGAATACGAGCGGTAAAATTGAAATTGCACCTAAGAAAATCGCACCGATAAATGTTAAACGATATAAAATTTTAGTTACATATTGTTCTGTTGATTTACCAGGACGAATACCAGGCACATATCCATTTTGTTTTTTCAAATTCTCAGCCATTTGTTCAGGATTTACTTGAATAAATGCGTAGAAGTATGTGAAAGCAACGATCAGACCGACATAAAGCGTCATTCCAATTGGATGTGCGAAATCAAGATTTGCAACTAACCATTGCGATACGCTTGAATCAGGGAAGAGCTGCGCAATTGTACGCGGCGTCATTAAAAATGCGGAAGCAAAGATAACTGGAATTACACCAGCACTATTTACTTTAAGAGGTAAATGAGTATTTTTTGCTCCTTGATATTGATTGTTTCCTGAAACAGCTTTTGCATATTGAATCGGTATTTTACGCACAGCTTGTTGAATGTAAATAACGCCAACAACTATCGCTAAAATTACGAGACCAATTAAGACCATCTTTATGATGTGCATGAATAATTGATCGCCTGCATTTTGAAATTGTTGCAAATAAATTTGATTCGCAACATTTGGAATCGCCGCAACAAGTCCTGCGAAGATAATCATCGAAATACCATTACCAACGCCATTGGCGGTAATTTGTTCGCCTAACCAAAGTAAAAATGCAGTACCTGCAGTTAAAACTGTCGCAATAAATAAGTATGTAGTCCAGCTTTGATCTGTAATTAATTGTCCACCTGCTATATTATTAAAACCATAAGACATCCCAATGGCTTGTATGAATGCGAGAATGATTGTAAAGTATCGAGTGAATTGAGCTGATTTCTTACGGCCCATTTCTCCTTGCTTTGCCCATTCCGAAAATTTAGGTATAACGTCCATTTGTAGTAATTGTACTATGATGGAAGCTGTAATATATGGTGTAATACCTACAGCAAAGATTGAGAAGTGTTGCAGTGCTCCTCCGCCAAATACGTTTAGCATACCTAAAACGTTAGCTTGATCTTGTACTTTTAATACCTCTGCGTTAGTATGAGGAACTGGAATAAACGTGCCAATTCGAAAAACAATTAGCATTGCTAGTGTAAAAAGAATTTTGTTTCTTATCTCAGCTACTCTCATGAAATTTGAAATCGTACGAAACATTATGTCGCCTCCTATATTTTTATCAGTTCAAAACTGATGATTATATCCCGATGAAGTAACCACAAACCTCCTTCCGCATTAAATTCATTTGACAAATGGAATTTTATACATTTTGTAGTTTTCTCGGATATAAAAATATAAGGTGTTTTTTAGCGACCAATAAGCTTTTCGTAATCATTCAATACACATAATATATCGAATAAATTAACAAATGTACATACATACGCATGAAAAATGAATGAATAGGGGCATTTTTTACATTTATTTAATGCTAGATTGATAATTAGGAACGTTTTATGTAGTTGTATTGAAAGGATTCGGTGGAAAGTATTATGGTGTAGCTGTAGCATATGATAACCTCAAGGAAATCTTCAAGGATGTTGAGAAAACTCATATATTTAGTCGTGAATTAGAGAAACAGTAGTGAAGGAAAATCTTTCTTCTATAGAGAATATTTCTAACGCAGGAATCTAAGTATATAGGTTCTAATGAAAGGAGAATTCACATGAATACATTTGTAAAGGACAAGTTTTATGAAACGAGAAATCAATTATTTGAGGAAATTACTTTGTTAAGTGATTCTCAATTTAATAGAAAACCAGATAAGGATAAATGGAGTATAGCACAAGTTTGTCATCACTTAGTTTTATTAGATGAGAGAGTTATTACGGTTATTTCGTCAGGATTAAAAAAGATGGATAGTTTCCAAAATGAGCGTAAAGAAATTCATACTATTGTATTAGATAGAACGATAAAATTTATAGCACCAGAAATGATTGAACCAAGTATAGAACCATTCGAAGTGCTGCAAATGGTTGATTTGTTAAACGACTCTAGAAAAGAATTGATGCGTTTTCTGAGTACAATAGAAGATGAATCTAAATTGGCAAAAAAATCAGTGATGCATCCAGCTCTAGGAGAATTACTTCTTGATCAGTGGATAGAATTAATCTATTTGCATGAACAGCGTCATATAGAACAAATCAAAGAGGTAAAATTGCTTTGTGAAGTTGAAAAGTAAAAATTATTATCTATTTATTGAGCGATTTAGGATCGCATCAAGGGTTCGAGTGATAAAATACAAGTCCTGATTAAAATTATGATGAATTTAGTTGAAAGCAACCAATAAGCAGAAGAAAATACGAAACTAGCAGATCTTACTCTTGAATAGGAAACGAACATTCGAAAAGAAACTGAATCCGAATTGCTGTATAAGTGTAACCCCGTCTTAAATGAAGAACGGGGTTATTATTTTTGGAAGTGATCTCAGCATTTTCATTTAGAGGGAAATAAATTAGCAATGAAATCCGAAAATGTAATCAGCATTGCACACTATATCTTTAAGTTATAATGATTTCCGGAAATGAGTTATATGTCCATAATTTTGACAGTACATATACATCTACCGTTGGTTTAGCGCTCTTCACACGTTGGAGGAAGAAATAAATACTATTCTGCTAGGGGTATATGCATTTTATTCTCTATATTTTCACAGCAGAACCACCTCCAAAATTATCTTTTGCAGTTGAATTTTTCCGAATAATAAGTTACATTTTTAAAGTTCAAGCAACTTTATAGCAATACAAAAAGGGGAGAAATATTGTTATTATGCAAAAAATGAAATGGAAGAACTATGTATGCTATTTTATTATTCTGATGCTTCTTGTAACAGCAGTAACAGCCAAACCAGCTATTTCTAAGGCTGACGAATCTGATGTTACTATTACATTGTTAGGTACGGCAGATATTCATGGTAGATTTATGCCTTGGGATTATGCACTTGATGGAGCAAATATGAGTGGAAGTTTGACACAGCTTTATACGGTTATAAAGAAGGTACGTCAAGAAAATCCAAATACCATATTAGTAGATGCCGGGGATACAATTCAAGGAAACTCAGTAGAATTATTCAATGATAAGCCACAATCGCCAATGATGGTAGCGATGAATACAATGGGATATGACGCCTGGGCATTTGGAAATCATGAATTCAACTTTGGATTAGATACATTGAAAAAAGTTAGTGAGCAATATAAGGGAAAGACGTTAGCAGGAAATATTTATAAGGAAAATGGAGAACGTTTTCTTCCTGCATATACGATTGTTGAAAAAGGTGGAATTAAAGTCGGGATAATTGGTATGAATACACCAATGATTAGTGATTTTGAAAAAGGGACAGATCATTTGGATGGTTTAGTAGTGAAAAATCCAGTAGAAGAGACAAAAAAGGCAATTAAAGAATTAGAAGGTAAAGTAGATGTAATGGTAGGCGTTATGCATATGGGACTAGAAAATGAGAATGGAATCCCTGGTACTGGTGTTCAAGATATTGCGAATGCTTGTCCGGAACTAAGTGCTATTTTTGCAGCTCATATGCATAAACTTGTTAAAAAAGAAGTTGTAAATGGCGTTATTATTACAGAACCAGATAAATATGGAACACATATCTCACGTATTGACCTTACTTTTACAAAGCAAGATGGAAAGCTGGTTTTAAAAGATAAAACTGCTACAGCTATACCTGTAAAAAATACTGATGGAACAACAATAGTATCTGATCCTACACTTGAAGACACACTGACACCTTTTCACGAGTATGCGAGAGGAGATGCAAATGTTGTTGTCGCTCAATTAAAGGGGAGAAACCTTGTTCCTGAAAATGAAATAAAGGGTATTCCAAGTGTGCAGATTCAAGAGACACCTTTATCAGATTTCTTTCATGAAGTCATGCTCCATTACAGTAAAGCAGATGTAGTAGCCCATCAAATTGATAACGATAATGCTCGTTTGGATGTAGGTCCTATTAAGAAAAAAGATATTGCGTATAATTATCAATATGCTTTGGGAGAAATTACGGTATATAAGGTAACTGGGAAAGACTTAAAAGACTATATGGAATGGGCGGCAGGGTACTTTAACTCATCTCGTGCCGGAGATGTAACAGTTAGTTTTGATAAAAACCGTCGCGCGTCTAAATACAGTACGAACGATTTCTTTGGAGGCGTAAAATACGAAATTGACTTAACAAAGCCATATGGTAGTAGAATTACAAATTTACGCTCTATTCGTACAAATAAACCAATCAAAATGAGCGATGTTATGACACTAGGAATGAATGCATATAGAATGGAGGCTCTTCAGGCAAAAGGTGGAGCTTTAGAGGGACGGAAATTTGAACAAACTTGGTCATCTAAACAAGAGAATGCATTCGGGGAAACTGGTGGAACCATTCGTAACCTTGCTATTACATATTTAAAAGAGGTAAAGAACGGTGTATATACACCAAAAGTTATGCATAATTGGAAAATTACTGGCGTGAATACACATTCTTCAGAGCATAAGGCTGTAGTGGATCTTGTAAATAAAGGGATTTTAGAAATTCCAAAAACTGAAGATGGAAAATATACAAATATAGCATCTATAAATACGAAAGATTCAATTACAAAAGAAGAGATTGTAGCACTCTCACAAAAAGCTAATATTAATCCAAATCAGTTTAATCATGTAAAAAGAAAAGGTGAATTTTACAAAAAACTTAGTAGGATAATTAAATAAATATAAAATAGATAGCTTTCGTGCAAAAAACTATTAAACTTGGACATACCATTATCCTAAAAAAGTTTGTGATTGGTATGGAAATATAAAGAATCAACAATAAAAAAGCCCCTGGATCATTGAAGTGAACCCCGAAAACGGGACACCAATCAAAACACCTAAACCACTTGTTCCCTAAATTCTTTAGGGGATAGGTGGTTTAATTTTTCTTGAATTCGCACACAATTGTAGTAATGAATGTATTCTAGCACAATCTTTCGCACAGTTGTGTTGGATACTTTTGTTATCTCTTGTGAATAGAAAGCTTCACTTTTCAAATGACCAAAGAAGCTTTCCATGACGGCATTATCATGGCAATTTCCTCTCCGGGACATGCTGGTGATCATGCCGTTTTCTTTGGCATACGCTTGAAATTCTTTTGCTGTATAAATACTTCCTTGATCCGAGTGAAGAAGGACATCTTTTACTCTTCGCCCTCTCATTGCTTGTTTCAATGTCTTCATCGCTAATGTCAGTGTTTGTGATTCGCTGATGACACAACTAATAATTTCACGATTAAAGGCATCCATGATCGTTGATAAATACAAGGTACGCTCTCCAAATAAGAGATACGTCACATCTGTAAACCACTTTTCATTTGCTCTGGATGCATCGAATTCACGCTCCAATCGATGAGGGGCTACCATTGGTTCCGCACCATTGATATATTTCTTTTTCTTTCGACGTACTTTTGAAAGAATGTGATTTTGTCTCATGATTCGTAATACTTTTTTATGATTAACACACAGTCCCATTTTTTGAAGAGTAGCGGTCACTCTTCGATATCCATACCGAAATTTATGCCTAAGACAGACGTCCTTTACTTTCTCTTCTATATCATCTTTCCGATCTTCCGTTCGTTGTAACCAGCGATAAAATGTGGAACGGGGTAATTCTAATACATTACACAATTCTTTTATCGTTATTTTTGTTTTTACGTTTTTCCATAAAGTAACTACAGTTTCTGGTTTCAGCCCCTTTCGATTTCCAGATACTTTCCCCATACAAGTAATTTTGTTTTTAGATGCTTATTTTCTAGACGTAGTTGTTCTAATTCACTGAGCTCTTTTGGTCCTTTTCCATAAGAATATTGTTTTCCTACAGGTTGTTGAAAACGATACGTTTGATCTGTACGATACCATTTCATCCATGTCTTAATTTGGGAAACATTTTTAATTCCGAGTTTCTCCATAATTGTACGATTTGAATAACCATCTTTCTTCATTTCAATTACTTTCCACTTTGTTTCTTCTGGGTAATGAACTCTTGTCGTCATACGAAAAAACACCTCCATTGAATTTGCATACTTAGTATGCGAATTCAGGAGGTGTTTTTTTCATGTACCACTATTCGGGTTCAATTCACATTAAACAAATCCGGGGATTTTTTATTTAAATAATTATGGTTTTATTTCTTAGTATGCATATTTATAATATGCTTTAAAAGAACATACCTTGAGCTAATAACATGCAATAGATGTGTCCTTTACTATATTTAAATGGGAGACAAATTAAAGATATTTTTGACAAAATAAAAAAGCCTGAAACTCATATGAGACTTCAGCTATCTCATAATGTTACAATCCATGCAGCTATAGACATACATAACAACATTATATTAAAAAATCTAAATTGTAGATGCGCTGCCTCACTAAAGTATTTATATACTATATACATCATAAAACAAAACACGCACTTTCTTTTTCTTGTTTATCAAGGTCATTAGTATTCATTTGATCCATCTTTATCCTAAATCAACTTCATGTCCAAAATATAAGTTTAAATAAGTAATATAAATTATAAGATGTCCTATAATAATTGTTATTTTAATAGCATTAAACCTACTCTTAAAATAGTAAAGAGTGGGTTTTTATGTTGTTATTTAGATGTAAGGGTACTTTGATTAGAATGAATATAGATAATTAACAACTAACCAATTAGATGAGCGCCTAAAAGAGCTCTTTTTTATTGAAATTAATATACATGTATGTGTCGTTCTTTATTTATATCATCGACCACATATATGTAATTTTGCATAATGTTACATGAATTTTGTATTTTCTCTTTTTTCCGACAGGAATAGACAGTATACTTTGTACAAGCTTTCTATTTCAAAAATTATACGAGGTGAAAAAAATGAAAAACAAAAAGACATTAACTAAGGTAGCATTAACAACAGGCTTAGCTTTAACAGCTGTAGCACCATACGGAGTAGGTCATGCAGAGGAAACAGACCAACTACAAGTTCAAATTCAGGAAGAATCGTTCCGTTCGGGTGAACTTACACAACCGTCACAAAAGGCACCAGAAAATGTAGTAAAAGATGCTCTTAAGGAGAAAACAGAACAAGCTCTTTCTCCAAAGCAAGTAAATGGAGAAACAGGAGTAGATTATAAAGTTCTTCAAAAACGTGGTTCATATGATGGAACTACACTTGTACGTATACAGCAAACATACGAAGGAAAAGAAGTATATGGCCATCAATTAACTGCACACGTAGATAATAACGGTGTTATTAAAAGTGTTTCAGGCGATAGCGCGCAAAATTTAAAACAAGAAGAGTTGAAAAAACCTATCAATATATCAAAAGATGAGGCGAAACAATATATTTATACGAAGTACGGGAACGATATCAATTTTATTTCTGAGCCAGAAGTTAAAGAAGTTATTTTTGTTGATGAAAATAATGGACAAGCTAGCAATGCATACCAAGTTACATTTGAAGCTGCAACACCAAAATATGTTTCCGGAACTTATTTAGTAAATGCACAAAATGGTGATATGTTAAAAAATATGGTACAAGAATCTAACTTAAAAGCAAGTGAAAAACTAGTTGGAGCATTAAAGAAAAGTAAACAAAGCAATCTTACATCATTAACTGGAACAGGAAAAGATGATTTAGGTATATCACGTACATTTGGAATCTCTCAACAAAGTAATGGCAAATATGCTCTTGCTGATTATACAAGAGGGCAAGGAATTGAAACATATGATGTGAATTATAGAGACATTACTAAAGAAGAAAGCTATTATCCTGGTACATTAGCAACTAGTACTTCGACAGCATTTAACGATCCAAAAGCAGTAAGTGCTCATTACTTAGCAACAAAAGTATTTGATTTTTATAAAGATAAATACAAGCGTAATAGCTTTGATAATAAGGGACAAAAGGTAGTTTCAGTTGTACATGCTTGGGATTCTGGAGATACGAATGATCCGAAAAATTGGCAGAATGCATTAAGTGCGAATAATGGAAGTATGCTTGTATACGGAGATCCTATCGTCAAGGCATACGACGTAGCTGGCCATGAATTTACACATGCAGTTACTTCTAGCGAATCTAATCTTGAATATTACGGTGAATCTGGTGCGATTAATGAGGCGCTATCTGATATTATGGGAACATCTATTGAGAAATACGTAAATAATGGAAGCTTTAACTGGACGATGGGAGAACAAACTGGATCTGTTTTCCGTGATATGGAAAACCCGGCTTCTGTTCCATCTTCACTTGGAGTACCTTATCCAGATGATTACAGTGAATTTAACGATTTTAATGGATGGGATCAAGGTGGCGTTCATTTTAATTCAAGTATTATTAATAAAGTTGCGTATCTCATTGCAAAAGGCGGAACTCATAACGGAGTAACTGTTAAAGGGATTGGTGAAGATAAAATGTTTGATATTTTCTACTATGCAAATACAGATGAGTTAAACATGACTTCTAATTTCAAAGAATTAAGATCAGCATGTATTCGAGTGGCAACGAATAAATATGGAGCAAATACTGCTGAAGTTCGAGCAGTTCAAAAGGCATTTGATGCAGCAAAAATTAAGTAAGTTAGAAATATAGTTTTCATTCATATATTATTACATTATAAAAAACAGCTACTGTCATTTTAAAGATAGTAGCTGTTTTTTTATACAGCAATGTATGATTGAAAATACACTTACTAAGCAATAATTAGGTTGTCTATCTTTATGAAGTTACGACACATATATAAGGTTTAAAGTATATAAAAACAGAAAATTAATAATATATTGACCTCTTAATAGAAAGTGCTATAGAATGAAAGCGATAACAAACGATTGCTTTAAAATGATTTCCCTGGTCTTTTAGTATTTACAAATATATGCAGACATAAATAAATCTATTTTTTTAAACATTAATGCAAACGTTTTCGTATTAAAAGATCATTGAAATACATATGTGAAAATAGCCAATATGGGGGTGAAGTAAAAGAGAGTTCTAGATTAATTTAAGTAGTGTAATTTAGTACGAGCATAATAAATTGTACGTACTATTTAAAGAAAGGGTGTATGTGGTGCAAATGATAAAAAGATTAATTAACAAATCAGTTTTATTACTTACTATAATCGTTATGTTATCCTCTGTTTTCTCTTTTCAAAGTGTAAAGGCAGTTTCAAATTCGAAAACAACTGAAGTTATCATTCATTACAAAGAACAGTCTGGAAATACAAAGGATTGGAACCTTTGGTTATGGGGAGAAAATGCGAATGGTAAATCATATGAATTTACTGGTGAAGATGAATTTGGAAAGTACGCTAAGATTAATATAGATGGTGACTATGATCGTGTAGGATTTATCATTCGTATGAATGAGTGGGAAAAAGATGGTGGCGATCGTTGGATTGAAAATATAAAGGACGGTCGTGCTGAAGTATGGATTCTTTCTGGTGATGATAAAGTATATAATTCTAAGCCTTCTTCGGATCTATCAATTCAAAAAGCAACTATTGATAGTTTCAATGAAATTACTGTAACGACTAATGTGCCGTTTCATATTAAGGAACGGAAAATTGAAATTGAAGGCATTAAAATTAAGAATATTAGTCCTTATGATATAAACAGTGGAAATATTACGAATAAGGTTAAAATAATTACGGAGCAGAAAATTGATTTAAAACAGACATACAAAGTTAAAATCGAAAACGTAGCTGATACGTATACCGAAATCGGTAAAGTCATTCGTAGTGAGGAGTTTGATCATTCATTTTATTATGGTGGTAACGATTTAGGTAATATATATACACCACAACATACAAAGTTCCGTGTGTGGGCTCCTACTGCGAGTGAAGCGAAGTTAGTTACATATAAAAAATGGAACGATAAAATAGGTAATGAAATAAACATGCAACAAAGTGAAAAAGGCACTTGGAAAGCCGAACTTACAGGGAACCAAAAAGGTCTCTTTTATACGTATAAGGTGAAAATTGGTGATAAGTGGACAGAAGCAGTTGATCCGTATGTGCGTGCTGCTTCTGTAAATGGAGATAAAGGTGCAGTTGTCGATTTAGAAGAAACAAACCCTAAAAAATGGAAAACGAATAAAAAGCCAAAATTTAAAAATCCGGAAGATGCAATTATTTATGAATTGCATGTACGTGATCTTTCTATTCAGCCCGAAAGTGGTATAAAACATAAAGGAAAATATTTAGGTGTAACAGAAAAAGGAACAAGAGGGCCTAAAGATGTGAAAACAGGACTTGATCATATGAAAGATCTTGGTGTTACGCACGTGCAGCTTTTACCGATATTTGATTATGCATCAGTAAATGAAGAGAATTTAAACGAACCACAATATAACTGGGGATATGATCCGAAAAACTTCAACGTTCCAGAGGGATCCTATTCTACAAATCCATATGAACCAACTGTTCGAATAACCGAATTAAAGCAAATGATTCAAACACTGCATGATAATAATCTTCGTGTTGTAATGGATGTAGTATATAACCATATGTATAACGCTGCTGAATCTAATTTTCATAAGTTAGTTCCAGGTTATTATTATCGTTACAATGAAGACGGAACATTTGCAAATGGAACCGGAGTAGGAAATGATACAGCTTCAGAACGAAAAATGATGAGAAAATTTATGGTGGATTCGGTCACATACTGGGCAAAAGAATACAATTTAGACGGATTCCGTTTTGATTTAATGGGTATTCATGATTATGAAACGATGAATGAAATACGTAAAGCTGTTAATCAAATTGACCCTTCTATTATACTGCATGGGGAAGGTTGGGATTTAAATACACCTCTTGCTGCTGAATTGAAAGCAAATCAAAAAAATGCAGAGAAAATGAAAGGGATTGCTCATTTTAACGATAATATACGAGATGGATTGAAAGGTAGTGTATTTGAGGAGAAAGAAAATGGCTTTGTAAATGGGAAGGAAAACATGGAAGACCGTATTAAAAAAGGGATTACGGCAGGCATTGACTACGATATAAATTCGTCTACTTATCAAGATCCAGAGCAGGTACTCACTTATGTGGAAGCACATGATAATCATACATTATGGGACAAACTTGAGTTAACTAATCCAGGTGACAGTGAAGAAGTGCGAAAACAAATGCACAAATTGTCTTCTTCAATTTTATTAACATCACAAGGTATTCCATTCTTACATGCAGGACAAGAGTTTATGCGCACGAAATATGGTGATCATAACAGTTACAAATCTCCTGATTCAATTAACCAAATGGACTGGTTACGCCGTGCAGCATTTAATAATGAAGTAGATTATATGAAGGGCTTAATAGAATTACGCAAAAAGTACTCAGCTTTTCGAATGACATCTCCAGAACAAATAAAAAAACATATAGCTTTTATGGATACTCCCAAAAATGTTGTGGCTTATTCAATAAAGGGAAATGGGAATAAAAATGAATACTTTATGGTGACTCACAACGCAAATAAGGAAGCCGTTGACATAACACTTCCATCGAAAGGTCCGTGGAAAGTACTAGTAGACGGAAAACAGGCAGGTAGTAAAACACTTTACGTTGTCCATGATAATAAAATTAAAGTACCTGCATTAAGTTCATTAGTTTTAAAAACAGAGAAACCGATTAAATAAAAGCAAATAATGTGGAAATATATACTGAATTAAGCAAATTGAATAAGGATTGCAAATAAAAAAAGCGAAGTGAAGGTTGTTTTCACTTCGCTTTTAAAGTTAATGTAATATAATTTCACATACTGTAATTATATTACAATTTAATAAAAGAAATAGACAAGAGATTATTGTTATTGTAACAATGGGGGAGAAGATGTCTTTGCGTTTATTTATAAAATTATCTGAAATACATTCTTAATGTATATAATTTTTATTACATATTCGAACATATAACGGACTAAATGTTCGAGTTGTATTAATTTCTACAAATCGTTTAAAGATAGCAAAGGCGTAAAAAGTATATCGAATTAAAATAGAGAAAAGACAACTTGAATGGTGTCTTTTCTTTATTTTAAATACGATATGTAAGTAACTCACTTGTATGTAATAGTATGTTATATTTTTACACTAACTTCTAAAGAAAAATTTAAAACTCTTTTCTTAATCTATTTGTAATAAATCGCATCATAAAATTTTATCGATATAATAAATAAAACTTTCTCAACATTATTTGATTTAATAACTATATTCAACCGCTCTCCAATCCATTACAATAATTTCACATTGGAAATGCATGAGTATTCTCAATGTTCTAAATGGTTTATACCTTATAGGATTACTATGGGAAAGGATGTGAAATATCTAATAAAAAATCATTTTTTATGATGAAATAAAAAATTTTAATGAAGAAAAAGTTATTTCATTATTTTCAAGTTTCGTTGAAGTTCATGTATTTATAATCACTATGAGACAAGGATCCGAATCTAAAAAATATTTTTTGTAGATTTGAAAATTGCATTTCAAAAATAAGTTAAACGTTTATGGAGGGTTATATGAGCGAGCAAATTTATTACTGGTCTCCTATTAAACATTGGGAGAAGTTGCATAATGAAGTTTTGATAGGGGAAATGAGATTTACAGGCATTCTGTCTGAGTGGTTTCCTGAGTTTTATTTTATGGCTCAAAAAGGTGTGACAATTAATGAAATAGTAGATCGCTTTTCGTTAGATAATGAGGAAGAAGCCAAAAATATAATAGAGCTTATGATAAGAAATCGTGTGTTAGTAAGTAACATATTACACCCAAGAGAAGTATTTTCTACACAAGAAAAGATTTTTACAAATCCATATAGCGACCAGATTCGCTTTTCTAAAGAAGAGTTAGATAAGTATATGAATGAACAATTAAATCGCACGCACGTTGCTGCACGGTCAACTGAAATTCAACTTGAAACAACAGATGAGTTACCTACTATAATCAAGGAACGTAGGTCTTGTCGTCAATTTGATATGGAAAAACATATTAGTTTTTTAGAATTTTCCCAATTCATATCAACTCTAAAACAGGTTAGGAAAGAAAAAATATACTATCATTACGCAAGTGCAGGCGGGCTCTATCCCATTGATATCTTTGTTTATATAAAACCAAAACGTATAGAAGGTATAAAAGCTGGGTTTTATTATTATAACCCATCAAAAAATAGTCTTGTGATTGTAAACAACATTGATCAAGTAATCAAAAGTGATCATGAGTTAATTAACCAGGAGTTATTTACTCAATCTGCTTTCTCAGTTTATTTGGTTTATAATGCGAACGCTTCCATCCCGAAATACGGTTCAGATGGATATTTATTTGCTTGTATTGAGTCAGGCATTATCACTGCTACCTTAAATATGGTGGCTGAGACATTAAATTTAGGCGTTTGTTCAGTTGGTCATATGAAATTTGAAGAGATTCAGCAATTTTTATGTTTAGATAACCATCAAGTATTTCTCCATGGGCTTGAAGTTGGTTTGAAAATTAACGAGTAGAAGAAATGAATATTAGGGGGATAAAGATAAACATGCAAATTAAAGATCGAAGTTCGATTCATGAGAATAAAGAGGTGGAGGCGTTTTGGAAGGAGCAATTATCTTCCGAAGTTCTCGATTTTTCTTTATTTAATAGCGGTTACCAATTAAATAAAGAAAATCCATACGAGCACGCTCAAGTCACAATGAATATAGAGTTTAGTAAAAGTATACAAAAAGTAAGTAAGTCCCAAGATCTATTATTATTTAGCTGGTTACAGGCCGCGTTAAGGATTTGTTTGGCGCATTATACAGATCAAGAAAAGATTACTATTGGTATTCCTGTACTCGAAAAGAATCTTGAACAAAGTGAAAATCCTAATAAATTGATTCCTTTAGGAAGTGAAATCCATCCGCATCACAGCTTCAAACAAGTAGTAAATCAGATTGAACAAACGACTTTATTCGGGTATGAAAATCAGGAGTATCCGCTCTCTGAATTATTAGTAAAACACAATGTAACTCTTTTTCAAATTGTTATTGGGATGGAAGGGTTACATAATAAAAATTCGATAGAAGAATATGCAGAGAATAATTTAGTGGTTTGGATACAAAGAAAATGGAATGAAATACATAATGAATTTGAATTTCAAATTTCTTTCAAATCTCATTCGTTTTCTTCTTTGCAACAGTTTGCAAATTCGTATCTTTATATTTTAAAGCAAGTATTAAAAAATCCGAATTTGGCAGTGAAAGATATTTGTATTATTGCAGAAGAAGAGAAAGAGTTGTTAGAAGGATGGAATAACAGTCAGACAAACATAGACTTGATTCTAACATTTCAAGATTTGTTTGAAGAACAAGTGTTAAAAACCCCAGATCAAATCGCTGTTGTTTGTAATGATCAATATTTAACATATAAAGAATTGAATAGGAAAGCAAATCAATTGGCTTCTATTCTTCAAAGTAAAGGTGTATCCAAGGAAAGTATTATTGGGGTTATGGTAGACCGGTCATTAGAAATGATCATTGGCATGATGGGAATTTTTAAAGCAGGTGCAGCATATTTACCAATCGATCCTAACTATCCAAATGAACGAATTGAATATATGTTACAAGATAGTCAAGCAAAATGTTTATTGAGCAAGCGAACGGAAGTAGAGTTACCGCAATTTGCTGGTGAAGTGCTGTATCTTGATGAGGAACATCTCTTCCAAGGTGAAGAAAGTAATTTAATTCGGGAAGGCGATCCTAATGATTTGGCTTATGTCATTTACACATCAGGATCAACAGGAAATCCAAAAGGAGTAATGGTGGAACAGAAATCTCTTGTTCATTTTTTAAGTGCAATGAGAGAAAAAGTAAAAGATAATCAATCATTCTTGTTTCTTGCTAGTGTTTCTTTTGATATTTCCTTGTTAGAAATATGTCTTCCTTTAACACAAGGCTCGAAAGTAGTCATTGCTACAGAGGACCAGTTTGCAACAAAAGAATTGGCTCATTTGGTCAAAGTACATAAGGTGGATTTATGGGAATCAACGCCATCGCGAATGGAAGTGATTTTAAGTGATCCAGAAGGGGTAAATTTTCTGAAAGATTTAAAATCTATTTTGTTAGCAGGAGAAGCATTTTCCATTGATTTGGTTGAAAAAATTCGATGCATCAGTGAAGCGACAATTTTAAATATTTATGGTCCTACAGAAACAACCATTTGTGCAACAGTAAAGGATTTGAGCTCCGCCAAAGAAGTTACGATTGGAAGTCCCAATCCGAATTATCATTCCTATATATTGAATAAGTATGGTCAATTAAAACCATTTGGAATTCCGGGTGAACTCTGTATTGGTGGCGTGGCGGTAGCACGAGGGTATCTTGGGAAATCTAAACTGACAGATGAAAAATTTGTACCGAGTCCTTTTACTGCAGGAGAAATGATGTATCATACGGGTGATCTCGTCCGTTGGTTGCCTAATGGAGAACTTGAATATCTAGGTCGAATGGATCATCAAGTAAAAATTCGGGGATATCGGATTGAATTAAGAGAAATCGAAAGCCAGTTAAGGGAATATCCACAAATAAAGCAAGCTATCGTTGTTGATCAAGTATATGGAAATAGGAAATTATTAGCTGCGTACTATGTATCCGATAATAAGGTCTCTTTTGATGAAATCAGAAAATATTTAAGTGATAAATTACCTGAGTTTATGATTCCTGAAAAAATGATTCAGGTGGAAGAGATTCCGCTGAATCCAAATGGGAAAGTAGATAGGAAAAGATTATTAGATATAACACAAACGGATTATATATCAATTCCATACGTTGCACCGCGCAATGAAATTGAACAAACATTGGTGCATGCATGGGAAAAAGTTATGGAGATTGAGGGAATCGGTATTCATGATAATTTTTTTGCTTTAAAAGGAGAATCGATTAAAGCACTTCAGGTAATTAATTTATTAAGAAAAGACTGCTTAAAAATAAGTACAACAGATTTTTTTAAGCATCCTACGATTGCTCAACTTAGTTCTTGTGTAGAGGTAGAGCATAAAGGGGAAAACTTTGAAAATAGACCAACTCATGTTAAAGATTTGTCTAAGTCATTTCCCTTAACAGAGGTTCAGACAGCGTACATGTTAGGGAGGAATTCACAGTTTGAATTAAGTGGTATTTCACCTCAAACATATTTTGAATATGAAACAAAATTGGATATTAATCGTCTTTCAAAAAGTTTTCAAAAGGTAATTCATCGTCATCCAATGTTGCGAGCTGTAATTTTACCAGAGGGAGAACAGCAAATATTACAAAGCGTTCCTGATTACGAGATTGAAATAGTGAGTCTCATAGATTTAGATGATAGGAATCAAAATGCTCGCTTACAAGAAGAACGTTCTCGAATGACTAACCATGTATTCCCTTTGGGGCAATGGCCTTTGTTTGAATTAAAAGCCTTTCTTTTAAAAGAAGACAAGTATTTATTATGTTTTCGATACGATGCTTTATTAATGGACGGAGCAAGCATGAACATAGTTGGACAGGATTTGTTGCATTATTATTATAAACCAAATCAAAAATTAGAATCTCTATCTTTTGATTTTCAAGATTACATGTTTATCTATGATGAAATGGAACAAAGCGAAGAATATAAAACAGCAAAAGATTATTGGACAAGTAAGCTTCCTGACTTTCCGTTTGCACCTTCTTTGCTGTTAAAAAAGGATCCGGCAGAGATTGCTACTCCTAAATTCCAATCACTTACTAAGATCCTGGACAATGAAAAATGGACAAAGCTACGAAAGTTAGCACAAGAGAAAGAGGTAACTCCTTCCGCTCTGCTTTGTACAATATATGGTGATGTGTTGGCATATTGGAGTAATCAACGTAAATTGGCAATTAATTTGACTGTATTTAACCGTTATCCGGTTCATGATGAAGTAGAACAGATTGTGGGAGATTTCACATCGCTTATTTTGTTGGATGTTGATGTAAAACCAGAGCAATCTTTCTTTACTAGAGTAAAAGAAACGCAATCTACTTTATTAGATGGCCTTGAACACCGTCATTACGATGGAGTTAACTTTATTCGAGATTTTACTCGATACCACCAAATGACGCCAAAAGCAGTTATGCCAATTGTTTTCACCTCGATGCTAGCAGGTGCAGGTGCGTTTGCTTGGGAACAACTTGGTTCTCTTCGCTATATTCATGCTCGGACTCCACAAGTGTATTTGGATAATGTAGTAATTGAAAAAAATGGAGAGTTATTAATTAGCTGGAACTATGTTGAAGAGTTGTTTGATTTTGATGTGATTGAATCAATGTTTTCCCAATTTGTTGACTTATTGGAACAATTGGTGAAACAAAGCGATGTAACATCTTTGCAGATGAAAAAATCGGATCAAACTTTAATTGAGCAATACAATGAAACAACAGAAAAAATACCTTTAACTACTCTATATCAATTATTTACAGACCAAGTAAAACGTACACCGGATGAAGTAGCGGTAGTTTTTGAACAAGACTACTTAACATACTCGGAACTTCATAAACGCTCCAATCAAATTGCGCATTTCTTAAAAGAGCAAGACATTGGTCTAGGTGACAAAGTGGGTCTTTTAGCAAAAAGACAAGTTGACACAATTGCTAATATGCTAGGTATTTTAAAAGCAGGTGCCGCTTATGTTCCGATTGATCCCGATCATCCTTTAGATCGCCAAACATATATTTTAAAAAATAGCTCATGCAAACTTTTATTAGAACCTAGTCTTTATGAAGAAAAACATTTGTCATTATATACAACAGAAGATATGCCCGCTATTGCTGGTCCAGAAGATCTTGCCTATATCATATACACTTCAGGAAGTACAGGGAAACCAAAAGGAGTAATTATTACTCATCAAGCGGTTGCAAATACCATTCAAGACATTAATCAAAAATATCAGATAAATGAAGATGATCGTATTATTGGTATCTCTTCCATGTGTTTTGACCTATCTGTATACGATATTTTCGGAACGTTAAGCACAGGTGCAATGTTGGTAATGATTCGTGATCCAAGAAACATGCAAGAATTAATCCGTACCGTCGAGCGTAGAGGAATTACAATTTGGAATACAGTGCCTGCAATCATGAATTTGGCATTGGAGCAAGTAGGTTCTCATTTTGAACATTCTTCCTTGCGTTTAGTTTTACATAGTGGAGATTGGATTCCACTTTCTTTACCAGAAAAAATAAAACGACATTTTCCGATTGCAGAAGTAGTTTCACTAGGAGGGGCAACAGAAGCATCGATTTGGTCAATTTATTATCCGGTCAAACAAGTGGAATCACATTGGAATAGTATTCCATATGGGATGCCCTTGGCAAACCAAACGTATTATGTGTTGAACTATGAAAAGAAAATGTGTCCTGTTGGTGTAATTGGAGATTTATATATCGGGGGAGTGGGCCTTGCTAAAGGATATTTAAATGATGAAAAGAAAACAAATGAAGCGTTTGTGTCACATCCTGATTTTGGTCTTATATACAAAACAGGAGATTGTGGAAAAATGCATTCTGAGGGATATATTGAATTTTTAGGCCGCCAAGATTACCAAGTGAAAATTCAAGGATATCGAGTAGAGTTAGAAGAAATCTCTCATTGTCTTCTAACTTATAAACAAGTCGAACATGCTGTCGTAATTGATCAAACAGATGAGAACGGAATAAAATTTTTAGTTGCGTATGTGGTAACTGAGCAAAATATTAGTACAACAGAACTACGAAAGCATTTGCGAGATCACTTGCCAGATTACATGATTCCTTCTTATTTTGTTTATTTGGAACAATTACCCTTGACTCCAAACGGGAAATTAGATAGAAAAGCGCTCCCTACTCCAGAGAAACAAAAAAATGAAGTATTTATTGCTCCAAAAACTGAAATGGAAAAAATATTAACTAGTATTTGGCAAGAAGTACTCAAAATAGATCAAGTTGGAGTAAATGATCATTTCTTTGCCTTAGGTGGAGATTCGATAAAAGCGATTCAAGTGTCCGTCAGACTGTATCGACAAGGATTTGAGCTTGAGCCAAAAAATCTATTTTCATTTCCTATATTAGGGGACATGATTCAATTTGTTAAAAAGCTAGACCATTTTTCAAGTTCACAGACAAATGATGTAAACATAATGAACGATAATAAAGCTACATTACTAAATGTTAAAGATAAACAACTTAATCAACATACTCTGACCAAAATACAAGAAAAAATGCCGGATATAAAAATAGAACGTATTTACCCATTAGTACCTTTCCAGAAAGTTATTTATGAACATGCTGCGACCGAACCGGATACAAATGCATATTTTGAACAAATAATTTGGTCACTTGAGGGGGAACTGGATATTGATCTCTTTATTCAGTGTTTCCAACAATTAATTAATCGTCATGATTCTTTAAGAACAATAATTGTGCAAGATGAACAAGCACAACCTTGGCAAGCTGTTCTACATGATGTTCAAATGATTTCAGAGATAAAAAAATTGGTTGATATGACGAAACAAGAACAGCAACAATTCCTAGACCAGTGGATGAATGAAAATTTAAGTCAAGGATTTAAAAATGATGAACTCATGAACCGTCTCTGTATATTCCAACTAGGTAATAAGGAGCATAAGGTGGTTTGGAGTTCCCATCATCTATTATGTGACGGTTGGAGCGTCAGCATTTTAATAGACGAATTATTCCAACTCTATGAAACAAAAAATGCCGGAACTATGGCGGATTTACCTATTGTAAAACCTTTTGAAACATTCATAAATTGGACTGTAGCACAAGATCATGAGAGAGCACGTCATTTTTGGCGCGATTATTTATCAGGGTACAATCGGAAAATTAGTATTCCTAAAAAGAAAGTAATAACTCAAAGTGAAGGGTTAAACTTCACATTTATGGATTTAACATTAAATAAGAATTTGAATAGTCAGTTACAGGCATTTGTAACTAAAAACAATATAACTATGAATACGGCATTACTAGCTGTATGGGGAATATTGCTTGGCAAATACAATGGAACGAGAGAAGTAGTATTACCTAATCTCGTATCAATCAGACCTCCCGAAGTAGACGGAATTGAAAATATGTTTGGTCTGTTCACAAATGTTTTGCCTATCCGACTAGCATGGACAGAAACGCAAACTTTTGTAGATTTCCTGCAAAAAGTACAACTAGAAACATTGAAGTGTAATGAGTATGCATATTATTCATTTGTTGATATACAAAAGCAAAGTGAATTAAAAACCGAGTTGACTGACCATCTTTGGGTTTTTGAAAACTATCCAACTAACCAAGCTATCTTCTCTTCAAATGAAAACAGAAATTTTGCTATCACAGATTACGAAGTTGTTGATGAGCCGCATGTAAAGTATGGAATTATGTGCTTCCCTGAAGAGACACTTACAATAAAGTTTGGATATAATCAAACCGTATATGAAGCAGCAACAATACAAGAAATATTGAATCGCATCCATCAGTTAATCAACATGATTCTTCAAAATCCAATACAGGCAATCGGTGAATACAAATTATAAAAAATAAAAAGGCGAGAAAGAACTCGCCTTTTTAAATAGAATAGGGGTAAACCAAATGACAAAAAACCTGCAGTTATCAGCCGAAGAGATGCGTCAGTTAGGATATCAAGCGGTTGACTTAATTGTTGATCATATGAATCATTTAAAAAGTAAACCAGTTTCGGAAACGATTGATAGTAATATTTTTAGAGACAAGCTAATTGAAACGATTCCGGAAAACGGATCCAATCCAAAAGAGTTACTTCATTTCCTTAATAACAATGTGTTTAATCAAATTACTCATGTGGATCATCCTCATTTTATGGCTTTTGTGCCCGGTCCTAATAATTATGTTGGTGTAGTAGCAGATTTTTTAGCAAGTGGATTTAATGTATTTCCTACAGCTTGGATAGTAGGTGCAGGTGCTGAACAAATTGAATTAACGACAATCAACTGGTTAAAATCAATGCTAGGATTCCCTGATTCAGCAGAAGGACTATTTGTCAGTGGCGGTTCCATGGCTAATTTGACCGCACTTACTGTAGCGAGACAGGTCAAGTTGAATAATGACATAGAAAATGCGGTTGTGTATTTCTCTAACCAAACTCATTTTTCTGTAGACCGAGCACTTAAAGTATTAGGGTTTAAACATCATCAAATTTGCCGAATTGAAACAGATGAAGAGCTAAGAATTTCAGTTAGTACTTTAAAAAAGCAAATAAAAGAAGATCGATTAAAAGGGAAAAAACCATTCTGTGTTATCGCTAATGCAGGGACAACGAATTGCGGAGCGGTGGACTCTCTCGATGAATTGGCTGATCTATGTGGTGATGAAGATGTATGGCTACACGCGGATGGGGCTTATGGGGCTGCAGCAATTCTCAGTGAAAAAGGAAGGGAGTTATTAAGAGGAATTCATCGTGCTGATTCTTTGACGTTAGACCCGCATAAATGGCTTTTTCAGCCTTATGATGTTGGTTGTGTACTCATTCGAAATAGCCAATATTTAAGTAAAACGTTCCGTATGATCCCAGAGTATATTAAGGATACGGAAACTAATATAGAAGAAAAAGTGAATTTTGGGGAGCGTGGAATTGAACTTTCTCGTAGATTTAGAGCATTAAAGGTATGGCTTTCTTTTAAAGCATTTGGAGTTACAGCTTTTCGTGAGGCAATAGATCATGGCATTATGTTGGCTGAACAAGTTGAAAAGTTTTTAAGGAAAGAAAAAGATTGGGAAGTAGTAACACCTGCCCAGTTAGGGATTATTACTTTTCGTTATATTCCTTGTGAGGTAACATCTACAGATGCAATTCATGCCATAAACAAAAAACTGGTGGAAGAAATTAATCAAAGAGGATTTGCTATGCTAAGTACGACTAGATTGAAAGAAAAAGTAGTAATTCGACTTTGCTCTATCAATCCAAGGACAACAATAGAAGAAATGCTTCAAATCATGATGAGCATAAAAGCAGTGGCAGAGGAAATAAACACTTCATCTAAACATCTTATATCTGTTTCTCAGCCTTGATATATTAGGTAAGTTTTACGTAATAATAGCCGATTTAAAAAAATCGGCTATTATATTTAAATAAATACTCACCAATGTAAACTATTCATGAATGTTTCTCTTGTAAAGGGATTAAGCTTCAACCTTAGATACTCTTTTGAAACCAGTTTTTATTGCTTGTACTATTTCGTTCACAGCGTAAATAGATACATCGGCATTTGGATTCAATCCTTCAAACCAGTGATAGGCATTTGGATATAAATGAAATTCGACATCAACACCAGCTTGCGCTAGATTGCTTACATAGGTTAATGTTTCACTGCGGAATGGATCTAATTGACCAACAAATGTGTAGGTATATGGTAAGCCACTATAATCCTCAGCTCGAGAAGGTGCTGCATAGGCAGGGATTTGATCCGTTCCATACATTTTTCCTAAATACATTTTCCAACCAGCTTCATTTGCCTTTTGATTCCAAACAAATCCCTCTTTAATTTCATTGGCCGAAGGTGTATTATTTCGGTCATCAATCATTGGATAGAGTGGCATTTGCAAACAAATTGAAGGGTATTTTCGATCTCGGGCTAATAATGACAGTGCTGCTGTTAGTCCACCACCTGCGCTCACACCAGCAACACCAATTCGATTCGAATCAATGTTTAATGACTCTGCATTATCAGCAATCCATTTTAAAGCTGCATAACAATCCTCAATTGGTGCTGGATAAGAATGTTCAGGAGCCAAGCGGTAGTCTACAGATACGACCACGCAGTCAGCTTCTTTTGCAAACCTCATACAAGTATCATCGTTATCATCTATAGACCCTAAGACATAACCACCACCATGTATCCATAATAAAACAGGTGAAAATTCATTATTGGATTTTGGACGATAAATTCTTAATGGTAACGGATTATCATCAGGTCCAACAATGACTTCATCTTTTAACGAAAGGGATTCATCAACAACGGTAGGTGGTCTCATTTGGGCTATTCCTTCTCTGATTGATTGCAAGTTTTCCGGGCGTAAATCGAGATCTGGAAACATCTCTAACCCTTGTAATAATTCTGGATTTACTCTATTTTTCATTTTAGCACCTCTATTTGTAATTGTTTTCAAATAAATGAAGTGTATTCTAAGTAGTTTAATTGTGAAAGAACACCACAATTAAATTGTAAATTGAATATGTTATAACGGTCAACAGAATATTCGGAAATTAAAACCTTTCTCAAGAAGGAGTTTCACGCAACCAATAATATAAGTAGTGGATTTAGGAACAAAGTGTTTTCATGTCGTTGTATTTATGTACACTTAGTTTTCTAACTAAACCAAGTGATGATCTTTTTTATTTTAATGACATATTGCAAATGATACCTGTTCGAATTCATACTCGGTAAGAATTCATACATTTGTATTCCTTAAATGAAGGTTGATTAATTTTGGAATTGTATAAGAGTTATGTCTTACTTTATTAGTAGCTTCTTTAATAACTGTATGAAGTTCATCCGCTGAATCATCTTTATTTCCAGCTACATGTTTAATTCCATTCTCTCCGCAATATGCTTTCACAATTTCCTCATCTGTATTGATGATACAAAACTTTGCAATAGGACTTTAACTAACTACATATAAACTCCTTATATCTCTAGATAAACTACCGATTAGCTCCATATAAACTCTAGATAACTAAGCTATCAAGGAGGTAAGAAAAAATGAATTTTATGATTAGTCTTATCGAAAATATCTCCTCAACTTCACAAATGATTATTTATATTGTATCGATTGCAGGTGCGATTATGTGAATGTTCCTGAACCACCATACACCGCTGTATAAGGGCTCTTACCAGTATAATAAGTATCAGGATTAAACGCCACTTTAGATTCTTCAGTAAACATGAAAAATGACAAAACTGTAAGAATGCTCGAATGTTTGTAAGAAAGTTCGATGTTTTCCTTTGTCTTTTTTTATTAAAGTGAAAAAGAGGAAAGCGTTCTCATGAGAGATTGATATTTTTAGATGCGTACAATAACCAAAACTATTCATGTAATGAAGGTGTATGGCAATCAGTAAAACACCTTACTAAAAAGGAGGGATTTGAAATGTCTTTTTCTCAATTCAATATTGATATTTTTCGAGCAATTAATGATTTAGGTAAACAATATTCATTCCTAAACTCAACCATGGTATTTTTGGCAGAATATATGGTATATATTTTTGCTTTAATTATTTTAGCTTATTGGTTTAACGGGGCCAGAAAAAGTAGGGTGTTGATTATTCAAGCGATGGTTGCTTTTGTAATTGCTGAGGTGATTGGAAAAATAGCGGGGAAATTTCATCTGAATTATCAACCGTTTGCAGTATTGCCTGATGTGAATAAACTTGTCGAACATGCTGTAGATAATTCATTTCCTAGTGACCATACGATACTCTTTTTTTCGATTTGTTTTTCATTTTGGCTTGTTCGTAAAAAAACTGGATGGTTATGGCTTATACTTGCATTTTGTGTAGCAATTTCCCGTATTTGGGTAGGGGTTCATTATCCTTTTGATGTTGCAATAGGGGCTTTAATAGGATGTGTTTCAGCATTGTTTTCTTATTGGTTAATACCGAAATTTTCTATTATCAATCAATTGCTTACTCTATATGAAAGAGTAGAGAAACATGTTTTACCATCCAAAAACAATTCAAAGGAATTTTGAGTATAACTCTTTCTCATCCTCATTACTATTTTCCACAAGTTGAATGGATCGAGACATTCAATGTACCTATTCATATACATGAAGACGAAAAGGAATGGATATGAATAGGTAATAAGATAATTTATTACCTGGACGTATGATTTAAATACAGTCCCGTTAACATTTTAATGTATCGTTATTGCAGAATTAAACTTACAATCATAATTAAACTAAATAGTATCATCCAACCAAACGCACAATAGCCTAAGATTCTAATCCATTTTGGTAATTGATTCATGTTAACTTTATTTGTGGGAACTCCTTGCATAAAAAACATCATTTTTTGATCTCTATCCCTATTATTTTGTTGTTCATACATAATATCATCACCTTTATAGAAACTTTGTATTTGTAGTATATCAGTCTGAAGAAAATTATGTATAAGAACTAGTTTGCATCTTATGTGGTGAATTTTATAAATATTGAAAAAGAGCCCTGCATAAATGAGGGCACTGAAAAACTCCACTTTATAAGAAAAAGGATCCCACCACCTACTATATACAGGTGATGGGATCCTTTTAAAATTCAACATATTGATAAAATGCGTGTTATTTTTTCAAAGTAACCACTTTTTCAGTGGCCTCACATAAATAGGACTCTTTTTCTTCAATTATTAACTTACTGGATATGCATTAGAACCAAGATAACGTTCTTTTATAATTTGTAGATGATGAAGCTCATGACCAGCGATGATGTATGCTAATGCACGAACTGTAACTTCAGATTTGTTCGCATTTCCTCTTTGTAACCAAGCGTCTTTATCTAAACTTTTAAGTAAATGTACGGTAGATTGGCGAACTACTATTAAATTCTCAAGAAGTTCTTGCATAGATTGCTTGTTGAAAGTAGCTTTAAGAACATACATGTCATCGTTATACCCTGGAAGTTCTGCTTTCTCGCCTCGAGCGATAGATAGCAATCGATACGCCATAATACGTTCTGTATCCGCTATATGACCGATTACTTCTTTTATACTCCATTTAGTAGGAGCATATCGGAAAAGTCCCTCACTATCAGAAATCTCCTTTAATAAAAGATTCGTTTCCTTTATTTGTTGTTCTAGAATATGTATGATATTTCCGTCTGATACCAAGTTAATATACGTTGCATAATAGGGGTTATATTCACTTGCTTTTGGTCTTATTTGCATACAAATCATCCTTTTTTAGTCTTTAATTACAGCTTATCATAAAAGTGTTTCAAATTAATCTGAAAATTTTAAATTGAAATTAAAAACTCCACCTGCTACCGAAACTAAAATATTGTATTTTTCTAAGGGATTTACAAACTTACATAACAAGTTGAAATAGTTTGCTTTTACATTAAATAATAAACAGAAAAAGGACATTCGATTTTACACTTAGAATATCGTTCTTTACAAGTTCTTTGAAATTAATTGCTTTTTCGTGTGTTTCTGATGATAACTAAGAAATATAGAAAGGTTGTGAAATTATTTGATGGGTTATAAAGCGATGCTGTTTGATTTAGATGATACGTTACTTGATAGGGATAAGGCAGTAGATAACTTGTTTTTATTAGTTTTAGAAAAATGTTATGAGGATGTTAGTGATACAGTCAAAAACAATATGTTACAGAAATTCAAAGAATACGATAAAAGGGAATACGGCATTAGTAATAAAACGATAGTTTTAGAATCATTATTTGATGAATTCGCGCCAAAATATAGATTGCCACACAATTATATCCAAGATTTTTGGAATGAAAATTTCCCTAAATGTTTTTCAATAGACCAAAATACTATTCATTTCTTAAATCAAATAAAAAGGCACTTTAAAGTTGGAATTATAACAAATGGCTCAACGCAGAGGCAAACGGCTAAAATAATTAACACGAATTTAAACAATCACTTTGATACAATCATTATTTCTGAAGAAGTGGGAGTTAGTAAACCTGATAAACGTATATTCGAACTAGCATTAAATAAACTAAATGTGCAACCAGAAGATGTATTATTTGTTGGGGATGACTTAGAAAAGGATATTGCTGGTCCTCAAAATGCAAATATAAAAGGTGTGTGGTTTAACCCTCAGAAAATCAAGAATACTACCAAAATACAACCATATGCCGAGATTAACACTTTGGATAGTTTGTTAAGTTATGTTACTCCACAATATTTTTATAACAAGTAAAAGCACTTTCATATATATATTCAAAAATATAAAAAAGAGAAACTATCATTAATTTCATTGACCGTATTAGTAATAAAAAATAGATATTTACAATAAAAAATAGTGGCGATTTTAATAGTTGCGGCTAATTTAATCTATGGTTAATACAAAGTTTTTTAAAATAATTTTACTCATACTGTGTAAATTATAAAGGGGTGGGACTATGGAAATAAAGAAAGTAGTAATCGATGGAATCAATATTGCGGTCATTAGAAACGATAAGGTATTAATATCGGATGTTCAGTCTGCATTAGATACTATGGCAACAGTTCAATATGAGGTAGATGCGAAACATATTATTATCCATAAATCTTTAATAAGTGAAGATTTCTTTGATCTAAAAACACGGCTTGCGGGCGATATCCTTCAAAAGTTTATAAACTACAAGGTAAAGATTGCTATTGTTGGAGATTTCTCTATGTATACTAGTAAAAGCTTAAAGGATTTTATTTATGAATGTAATAAAGGGAATGACATTTTTTACTTAGCAACTGAACAACAAGCAATTGAAAAACTAAGTACATTAAAGTAATAATTATATCCTGCTAAATTCCCCCATTTCACTTAGTTCATGATTATATACGATATAGAAGAACTGATGTTTGTGGTAAACTAAGAGATGAATAAAGGGGGAGTTTTCTTGAACAATTTTAATAATATAATCCAAAATTTAAATAATATAGTTTACAAACCTAACAACTTAATGATTACGAATCTAAAAGAAGAAAAGCAAAACGCAGAATATGCAGGATGTTTATTCCATTTAAATAACAAAACCATTCGTTTTAGAAAATCAAAAGTTACACCTAATAAAATTGGTCAATTTGTTTCTTTTTGGGAGAAAGATGAAAATATGCGAAATAGAGCTTTCTCTTATGAAGCTGCTCCTGATTTATTAGTAATCACTTGTATTGCTGATAATAAACTAGGACAATTTATTTTTCCTAAAGAGATCCTTCTTAAAGAAAAAATATTGAGAACACAAAGTCAAACAGGGAAAATGGCAATGAGAATTTATCCTGTTTGGGATACCACTGCTAGTAATCAAGCTAAAAAGAGCCAAACGTGGCAACTTCAATATTTTGTTGATTTAAGTGATAGTAATAGTTTGCCTATAGATAAACTATTAAATTTATATTCGTAGCTTTTGGTTTGCCACAAAAAGAAGTGATTACAAAAAAACATGTGTAATGACGCCTCCTATGTGAATCGTAATTTTTGTACCGGTACAGTTAAATGAAATGTACGTTGTTACAGTGCCCCTTAAAATTTACAATCAGCATATATTATTTAAACTTATAAATTTTTAAGGGGTGCTAAATATGACAAGTTTACAAGATCAGCTTTTCACAAGATTAAATCTTAAAAAACGTAATGATGTAACGTTTGAAGAATTACCTACCATACTCTTTTCGTTTGCGCATACTATACCATTTGAGAATTTAGATGTTATAGCACGAAATACGAATCAAATCTCTCTGGAAAACTTACGAGAGAAAATTTTAACTAGTTCCCGTGGTGGACTTTGCTACGAATTAAATACCCTTTTTTACTATTTCTTAAGAGACTGTGGCTATGATGTACAACTGGCATTAGGTACGGTGTATAAAAATGATATAAATGCATGGGCACTGGAGGATGGCCATATAACAATTATTTTAACTTATGATAATGTACAGTATTTAATTGATGTAGGTATAGCTTCGTTAGTACCTCTTGTTCCTGTACCTTTTACTGGCGAGTCGGTTTCTTCAAAAAATGGTTCGTACCGGGTGAGACGGAAAGATACGAGTAAAGGAAATTATGTTTTAGAAAGAACAGATGCTGCTGGAGAATGGAAAGTTTGTCATGCTTTTTATAAACATATTATTGATGAGATAATAGTAAATGATGTTCAAAGAAGAGTGATAGAAGATGAGAAGTCTATTTTTAATAAAGGACCAATTGCAGTGAAGTTGACGAACTCTGGCCATATTTCATTAACGAATACAAGTTTAACCGAAATTATTCATGGGGAAAAAACTAAGCGTGAAATTACAGAAGATCAATATAAAGAGTTTTTATATACTTTATTTGCTATTAAGTTATGAATAATAAAGATAGCCGGTTCTTATTCAGAAGCGGCTATCTTTATTATTTTTGGTGTAAATGGTTTTCTTCTAATATGTTTCGGAAACTGCGGTATAGTTAATGTTTTCTCAGCTTCTTCATATGTATGAAAAATTGGTTCTTTTCCATCATCCCCTTGTAAAACTAGCCCTTCATCTCGGATTACATATGGCATAAAACCACCCCATCTAGTAAAGAATTATGTTCTTTTGCAGCAGAATAATACGATTTAAAGTTTGATTTTCTTAATACATATAATACACTAGAACAGTACGATAAAGTATGTACAATGAATTTTGAATGTAAAGGAAGATTATTATGTCAGTTATTGATAAATTGAAACTTAATAAGTATACAAATATGGTCGTTATTAACGAACCAAGTGATTATGACATTTTCACAGGAAAAGAAACTGCATTTTCAAAAGAACACGATGCCATTTTTATTTTTGTAGAAACACTTGATGAAATGGTGAAACAAACGAATTATATTATTAGTAATGAAGAATTACTAATTGAAAAAGGCTACATATTCTTCGCATATCCGAAAAAAGGTAATTCTCGTTATAGTACGTTTATTCACCGTGATGAGATGTTTCCTGCATTAAGCGTTGACGAAGATGGGTATGTAGGACAGAGTGATATTAAATTTGCACGAATGGTAAGTATGGATGATATCTTTACTGTTGTAGGCTTAAAGCGTGAAAAGAAAAAAGAGAAGAAAACGCCGGCTATGAGTCAATGTGTAGCTGATTATGCAGATAGAATTCAAGATGTTGAAGCTTTATTAGCTAATCATCCAAATGAACTTAAGTTTTATCAAAGTTTAACACCTGGATATCAAAAAGATTGGGCTCGTAATTTATTTTCTGTAAAACAAGAAAAAACACGTGAAAAACGTCTTGAGAAAATGATTGAAATTCTTTCACAAGGATATAAAACAATTGAATTATTTCGTAAAAAGAAAAAGTAAGACTAGGAAAGTCACAATTATGCAACAATTAATTGCGCTTGGCACATTGAACAAAGGAGTCTTTCCAGTATACTAAGGGATGTTCTTATATTTTAATAATTAGCAAAAGAGAAAAGGTGTTTGAAATGAAATCATATATTGTAGTTGGAGCTGGTATTTTAGGGGCGTCTACTGCTTATCATCTTGCAAAAGCAGGTGCGAATGTTACTATCGTGGATCGTCAACAAGTAGGTCAAGCAACTGATGCAGCAGCAGGTATTGTCTGTCCATGGCTTTCACAGCGTCGTAATAAAGCGTGGTATAAAATTGCTAAAGGCGGTGCACGTTACTATTCTTCTTTAATTCAGCAATTAGAAGCAGACGGTGAAACGGATACAGGATACAAACGTGTAGGTGCAATTAGTTTACATACTGATGAGAAAAAGTTAGATAAAATGGAAGAGCGCGCTTATAAACGACGTGAAGATGCACCAGAGATTGGTGAAATCACTCGCTTATCAGCTGAAGAAACGAAAAAATTATTCCCGGCATTATCAGAAGAATACAGTTCTGTTCATATTAGTGGCGCTGCACGAGTAAACGGAAGATCATTACGTAACGCATTAATAAGTGCTGCAAAAAAACATGGCGCAACTTTTATAAAAGGAGACGCAGTATTAGTCCGTGAAGGTAATCATATTATTGGAGTTAAAGTAGATGACGAAACAATGGTAGCAGAAAAGGTAATTGTAACTGCAGGGGCATGGGCGAATGAAATCTTGAATCCATTAGGAATCAATTTCTTAGTTACGTTCCAAAAAGGACAAATTGTTCATTTGCAAACGGAAAATACAGCAACCGAAAATATGCCAGTTGTTATGCCGCCAAATGATCAATACATTTTAACATTTGACAATGGTCATGTCGTAATTGGTGCAACACATGAGAATGATACTGGTTTCGATCACCGTGTAACGGCAGGCGGTTTACATGAAGTATTCCATAAAGCATTAACAGTTGCACCTGGTTTAGAAGATAGTACTATGCTTGAAACGAGAGTTGGATTTAGACCATTTACACCAGGATTCTTACCTGTCATTGGGCCACTTCCTAACTTTGAAGGTATTCTCGTTGCAAACGGTTTAGGTGCTTCAGGTTTAACTGCCGGTCCATATTTAGGGTCAGAATTAGCTAAACTAGCGCTAGGTCAAACAAGTGAATTAGATTTAAATGATTATGACGTTGCTGGTGCAATTGAATAACATGGAGTACTGTTAACATTTAGAAAAAACACGCTAAGCAAATTCGATAGGAAATACGCAGTTTTTTTCTCCGTTAAGAGTAAGACTGTTTATGAAAAATAAAATGCTTTAAAAATAGAGGGCTGACATCATAAACATGCATTATTAATGTAGAATTGTGATGTTTGCTCTTTATTCATATTTATTTAAAGCTTATTTTCGAGAGGAGGTTAAGTAATGAGAGCACCATATCAAGTATTGGTATTTCCTTATATAAAAATTGATGATTCTATTCAATATGCGATTTTTAACCGAAGTGATTATGGTTATTGGCAAGGAATAGCTGGTGGTGGAGAAGACAGTGAGATTCCTATTGAAGCAGCAAAACGGGAAGCGTTTGAAGAAGCTGGTATTACAAGAGAATGTCCATATATAAAATTAGATTCTGTGTCTTCACTACCAGTAGAGGATGTAGTTGAAGGATTCCTTTGGGGAGAAGAGGTTTATGTAATAAAAGAATTTTCTTTTGGAGTTAAAGTCCCTACAAAAAACATCTCATTATCTAGAGAACACTCCAATTATAAATGGTTATGCTTTGAGGAAGCAGTAACGCTTTTGAATTGGGATAGCAACAAAACAGCATTGTGGGAATTAAACAAAAGACTATTAAAGCAATTAAAGTGTTAGCTAACAAAGATATTTGTGTAACAAGAATTGAGCAATTAAAAAATCCTTGTTACACCTCATATATAGCAAGGATTTTATTTTTCTTAGTGTTGTTTTTTTTACCAAATAGTGATTTTAGTACAGGTTGTACAAACAATGAAGTGGAAGAAAATGAAATAGATACCGAGGTCAGAAATGCGGTATTGGATTATATGGAACAAGAGGATTGGAATCCTGAATTTTACCAGGTAAATGAATGGGAAAATGCGTCGGTGAAAAAATTACGGCTGATTAAAGTTACGAAAATTCAGATAAATCATATGTGGGTAAAGAACTATTTGTAGTTACGATAGTAGATGCACTTGCTGCACCACTTGTATTTGTGGACACGGACACATTAGAAGTGATAGGGATTATGCCTGGGAATAATAGTTCTGCTCTTCAACTAACGAGTGTTTTAGCAGAACAGAGCTTGGTTTTCCCCCTTTAGATATGATTGTCTAAAGGGGTATCTATTATGTTGAAAAGGAAAAGAACATCTGTGGAACTAGTGGTGACAATAGAGTTGTTCCACAAATGAGGCAGAAGAATAGTGTGCTCTATCTGGGGAAATTGGAATATTTATGATTATAGAAACTGTAGCTATTGAAAATAGAACAAATAAAAGCTAAATAACAATAATATAATCTCTTTTCTAAATATGCCCTTATCAAGAATCAAAGAACTTAATACCACTTAGTACAAAAGCATCAGAACTTGGGCTATAACCAACTAACTTTCTTGTTCCTTCAATATCAATTCGTTTAAACCTGTTGTTAGATACACCATGTAAAATTGAAAATGGAGGTAAGTTCTTTGCTGTCATCGACTTTAAGAGAAGGTCCATAAAATCTTCTGGGCTTAAGTATGCACTCATATCTCTAGCTGTTAGTGGTTTACCATATGGATTATAATCATCATATGCGCCTATACGAATAGCAAGACTTTGTAACCCTTCTTCATAAGCAAAATAAGAAGCAACAGCCTCTGCAAAACACTTACTTACCCCGTACATATTTTTGGGTCTCGTGGGTGAACAAGCATGTGGTTGATAATCCAAAGGATAGCCTTCAATTGTTTGAGCACTGGAAGCAACTATCACTTTGGATACATTATTATCACTAGCCGCTCTAAAAATATTATAGGTTCCCTTTATATGAGTTTCTAATAAGGAGCCATAAAAATCAGCATTTGGCGAAGGATTACCTGCCAAGTGTATAACTATATCTATACCTTTCGTAAATTCTTGACAAGCAGCTAAATCAGAAACATCTAAATATATGATTTCATGATTTGTATCTTTAAAAGTTTCTAAAGCAGATAAGTTAATATCTGCTAGCCGTAACTGGTAATTCCCTTGCTTATCTAGGAACCTTGTAACATCTTGGCCAATCCTACCTGCAGCACCTGTAACTAAAATTTTTTGCATTTCACTTCATCCTTCCATGAAAAATACATCCCTTGTCAAGGGTATATAATAGAGCATGCACTTATTATATGTTGGTAATGGCATTAAATAAAACGAAGAAATATAATGGAAACATGAATAAAATTCATGAGGAGGACAATAGTGACTTTAACAAAATATGAAATATTTAACAAAGTGGCAGAACTCAATAGTTTTACAAAAGCAGCAGAAGTGTTAGGTTTTACCCAATCTGCTGTAAGTCATGCAATTAGCAGTTTGGAAAAAGAGTTTTCCTTTCCTTTATTTATTCGTAATCACTCTACTTTAACATTGACCAAAAATGCAGATGAGCTTTTAATTACCGTTCGGAAAATTTTATACTATAACAACATGCTGAAGCAGGAAGTAGCCGCTATCAATGGGTTCCAAAAAGGAACAGTAAGAGTGGGGGTTTTTTCGAGCATCTCCAAAAACTGGATTCCTGGTATTCTTAAAAAAATGGAGGAAAAGTTTCCGAATATTGAAATCGAATTACTGGAAGGAAACTATGCTGAGGTTGAGAATTGGTTACAAAACGGGAGATTAGATTGTGGATTTATTAATAATGATACTTACTTTGAATCATTAAAAAAATCCTTTGAAATCGTACAATTGAAGAGGGATCGACTTTTATGTGTTGTATCCAACCAATCTCCATTATGTAAGGAAAACCAATTATCAATGCAACAAGTAGAAAATGTACCTTTTATTATGCCAACATATCAGTGTTATGATGATATTCAAAAAATATTTAGGGAGAATAAAGTTAGCCCCAATATTCGATTCGAAAATATGAATGAATACTCAGTGATCTCCATGGTGGAGAATAATCTAGGAATTAGTATATTACCAGAAATGATTATACCGACATCAAAAATTTCTTTTGCAGCCATTCCACTTGAAAGTGATAGCTATCGAACTATCGGATTAGCTATAAGAAAACCAACATCACTCGCGACTAAAAAATTTTCTGAGATTACTAAAAGGTGGGTATCATTTGAATCAATTTAATTTTGCCAAAATCTGAGTTATTTAAACTGATATGGTTCTTCTTGAACGGAGCAGATTAGTTCAAGAAGCAATGAGAAAAAGTTATATATTATGTATCGATGTAAAACTATAATATACAAAAATTAGGAGGTAATTATATGGTAATATATATAAATTATATGACAGAACACCCTAATAACTTTGATTAATTACTAAACCTATATGAATCTTTATGATGGAATTCACTTAAATTAACAAGTAATGATTGGGAACGAATGTGCAATCAAAGCTGATACGCCATTTACGCATTTGATGAAAAATAATTAGTGGGTATGGGACGTGTTATTTCAGATGGTGTAATTACTAGAGTAGTTTGGGGAATGTGCGTTCTACCAATCTATCTGTCCGAAGGAATCGCCGCTATGTACAAATCGCGCTGGGCAATTGAATCATTTTTCTGCTGGATTTAGTTGAATTTGAACGTTCCCGTATTGTTTGGCACAACATCCAATGCGTTGTTCAATCAGTTATTCACAGCTATAATTGCCTATGCTTTGCTGAAATTTCTTCGTGCACAAGGCTAAAAGACAAAACAAACGCTTGTCATTTGCAGGTTTCACACGCCTGTTTCATTATGAAGCCTTGTCAATTGAATGGCAAATTAGTTTGAAAGAAACACTTGAATTCTACAGGTCGATAAATCAAGAAACTGTATTACTTTGGTTAATCAACATACGTGTTAATTTATAGTATAATGATTACTTGAAATAATGCGGTGGAATACAGGGAAAAGAGGGAACCGATGCCTACTATACTAGTTGCTGACGACGATGCGAACATTCGCGAACTCGTCTGTTTATTTCTACGCAACGACGGATTCGCAACAGCTGAAGCAGCGGACGGCAAGGAAGCACTGGCCGTCTACACCTCAACGAATGTCGATCTTGTCGTACTTGACATTATGATGCCGATTATGGATGGTTGGACGTTAAGCAAGGAGCTCCGAAGAGCCAATCCTGATTTACCTTTACTTATGCTGACTGCGAGAGGAGAAACATGGGAGAAAGTGAAAGGTTTCGAACTTGGGGCGGACGATTATTTAACCAAACCATTCGATCCTTTAGAGTTGACGATTCGTGTTAGGGCACTACTCAAACGATACAAGATTGGCTCCACGCAGACGATCCATTTCGGGAACGTCATCCTTGATCGACAGACCTATAAGGTGATGAAAGGGACGGAGTCGCTTACGTTGCCGCTAAAGGAGTTCGAATTGCTGTATAAGCTCGCTGGAACACCCGGACAAGTCTATACGCGCGTGCAGTTGATCGATCAGATTTGGGGTATCGATTACGCCGGAGATGATCGAACGGTAGACGTACATATTAAACGACTGCGTGAGCGGTTCGCGACAACACCCGATTTTCGGATCGAAACGGTGCGCGGGCTTGGGTATCGGCTTGAGGTTTATGAATGATCAGATCCTTATATATACGTGTTGTCCTGACATTTTTAGTCTCCATCATCGGGGGCACGATCATTTCTTTTTTGGTGTCAACTTGGATATTCGAAGATAAATTGAACGAAAACGCTCAAATCAACTTACGTAACTTTGGCCAAGACATCGTCCGGATTTACAAGACCCTTCCGTTACATGAAGCGGACTTGTTCGTAAGTGAAATGAAGCAGCTCGATTCTTATTATATTCGAATTTACGAAGCAACGGGTCAGTGCAAGTCTTACGGTAAACTTCACGGACACAAACCTGCGCCTGTGACGATGGAGCAACTAAAGAAAGTATTAGATGGAGGTGTTGTTCAGGACACTCCTAATGGTATTGCCACGGTCCTCTTAGGGTTGCCGTTGAAAACGAAAATGGGAACGAAAGCGATATTTTTGGAAGCGCTCGCCCCTCCTTCAGCCTCTTTTGTCACAAAATGGGCATTGGTCTTTGCAACATGTTCGTTGATTGCAGGAAGCTTATTGATTCTAGTTGCCTCTGTATTCCTGGTAAGACCGATCAAAAAGCTGACAAAAGCGACCAAGCGGATAGCATCTGGAGATTTCAACGTCAAGTTGAATATTAAGCAAACGAGTGAGCTGGGTACTTTGGCTCGCAGCTTCGAAGAAATGATGCACGATCTGCAGCAACTTGAGCAGATGCGCAGAGAATTCGTAACGAACGTGTCGCACGAGGTTCAGTCTCCGCTCACTTCGATATCCGGTTATGCTCTAGTGCTTAAGCAAGCTGACCTTTCAGAATACGAACGAAGCCGTTATCTTGATATTATCATCGCTGAAGCGAAAAGGATGTCCAAAATGAGCGACAGCCTGCTAAAGCTGAGTTTGCTTGAATCGCAGTCAAAGCAACTGCGGCTCGTCACGCTCAGCCTCGATGAACAAATCCGACGGATAATCGTGGCGCTCCAGCCACAATGGTCTGCTCGCGATATACATTTCGAGCTTGATTTACAGACAGTTAAAGTAACGGCTGATCATGACTTGTTAAATCAGGTATGGACGAATATCCTCAGAAATAGCATCAAATTTTCCGAGGATGCCGGCGTGATTAACGTAAGCATCAAACAAGATATCAAAAACGTGACAATCCTAATATCCGACACTGGTATTGGTATTCACCTTGACGACCAGAAGCGTATATTCGAGCGTTTTTTTAAGGCCGATCGTTCCCACAGTCGTAAGTATGATGGAAGTGGTATGGGACTCGCTATCGTTAAACAGATCGTGTCGCTTCATCAAGGTGACATCCGAGTGAAAAGTGAACCTGGTCAAGGAACGACCTTCATTGTCACCTTGCCAATCACTACACCAACAGATTAGTTAGATTCATTCTCTATGCTACGACTCATATGCAAGCTTACTTGCATATAGAGCCGTAGCATTTTTTTGACAGTTCATATTCAGTTCATATTGTCGTCATGGGGAGTACATCTTCATTGGTTAAGGTTTCATTACAGGCACATGAAGGAAGGTAAACAAACAAATCAGGACAGGAGAAGATGACAGTGACACAACAAGAGGAAAAGAAAACGCTGAGTGGAATGAAAATAAAGAAAGTACGAAACATCTTACTTAAAATCATAGGAGCAATCGTTCTAGCCATTGTACTTTTTTTAGGTATTGTTTATATCGCAAATGTGATGAGTAGCCATTCGGAGCAAAAACGAATAGTGCCCTACGGGCAGCACGTATCTGTAGACGGGAAAAACATGAATGTGTTAATTCAAGGCGAGGGCGAGGAAACGATTGTGCTCCTGCCTGGTTATGGAACAGCTACTCCAGGGCTTGATTTTAAGCTTCTTATCGATGAATTATCTCCATTTTACAAAGTTGTTGCGGTAGAGCCTTTCGGTTATGGATTAAGTGATGAAACTGTAAAAGAGCGAACCACGGAGAATATGGTAAGTGAAGTTCATGAAGCTCTACAGCGGCTTAATATTAACAGATACATACTCATGGGCCACTCCATTACAGGCATTTATGGAATTGATTATGTGAACAAATATCCAAACGAGGTGACTGCATTTGTCGGAATCGATAGCAGTGTTGCAACACAACCGGGTATGGATATCAATTTCCCGTCGAAAACGTTTGCATATCTAAAAAAATCAGGTCTCTTAAGATTGACTATGAAAATCAGTGCTGACCCCTATGCTGGACTGGCATTTGATGAAAAAACCGTAGAGCAAATGAAAATGATTTCGAATAAAAACATGTATAATGACACAACCTTGAATGAGATGGACCATATTTCGTCTAATTTTAAAGGGGCTCAAGGTTTAACCTTCCCTAAATATCTTCCACTTCTTCTCTTTGTACAAGCGAATAATGAAGGTGTAGCAGGATGGATACCTCTACATGAAGGGCAGATTAAAGACTCGGTACATGGAAAAGTAGTAACCATGGATGGATCCCATTATTTACACCATACCAAATTCAAAGAAATCGCTGAAAACGTTAGACTATTTATGAAAGAAGTAAAGTAAGTGTTCAGAGAAAGGCTCATCCGTTATTTTATGCATTTGTCTACAGTCTGCAAGACCATCATTTCGATGGTCTTTTTTATGTTCAAACAGTTGTATATTTCTAAACCAAGATTATACTTTCATCTGAAAGACATTGGGTTTCATTTTCATATTAACTAACGAGGCAGGTGTGCGACCGAGCCTAGGTCGTATCATATAACAGTTGGGATTCCAAACTAGCCATTCGCTCGTAGCGAATCTTGGAGGGCTAAAGGTAACTTTAGTCTTTAAGCGTAGACAGTTCGGGACGGGCCGAAAGTCAAATGGTTGAAGGGATTGAGGTTTTAATTTAATCCTATAATAACGGAGAATATATTTTACTTAATTTAAAATTACCCAAAGATACACGTATCGGCTACTTAGATAATAATGGACATATTTTGCTTCAAAGAGATCAGGGGATTGAAGTTACAGGGTAACGTATTGTTACAGAAAATGGTAGGGAAGTAATAGAAATTGAAGCTGAATTAGTTAACCTACGAAAAGTAGAAGGACAAATTAATTATAAAGAGAATCAAATGAATGAAATTTTTAAAAAAGCTATAGAAAGAAGTGTTAAGAATAATATAGAAAGCCCAATTAAGATTAATCCAAGCCTTTTAAGAAACACATTAGTAAAAGTTCATACGAAAAGCTTGAATGCTTCGTTTGCTATGGACAGAGCTGAGATACTCTTGCAAACACTAGCTCAAAATGTTCCCAGTGATTTATTAATTAAAACGTTGGAACGAATGAATTCTAATCCTGCTATATATATATAACTGATTCTAACTGGAATACTGCTGAGGACATACTAAAGCTTGAGAGAGCAGGTAAGGCCTCTACTTTCGCTTATTATGATAGTATCGAAAAACATTTAATTCTAAACCTAGATTCTCATAAATATGAGCTGGATACACTAAAAAATTTAGAGTTATTTAAATCTGCTCCAGAAACAGAGATTCAAACATTAATACATGAGTTTGGTCATGCAGTTGATTACCTAATACTAAATGATCTGAGCCACACTAGGGAGTTTAAAAATTTATATGAAAGAGAAAAAAATAACATTCATATCGAAAATTATATGAAACAAGATTCTGTAGAATTCTTTGCCTCAACATTTAGTTATATGTTTTCACCTAACACTCAATATAGAGAAAGAATTGCAAATGAGGCACCCGAAACGGTTCAATATATAAAAAACAAATTAAAAGTAACAGGGTTAGTAAGAGAGAATAAATAAATTAAATTATGATTTTCAGATTTAAATAGTGATCTTTATAGTAGAAAATTAAAATAGTATAAGTTTCGAGTAAGGACATCATATAATGAATTATTCTCTCTCTATCGTAAATCCTTTTAGCAGTAACGATAAGGAAAATTAAAATCTAGTTAATATGATTAAAGGAGATGTTGTAATAGGTACCGTAAGTATTCCCAAAATCAATGAAGAACGTCCTAGCTATTTAAGGGCAAGAGAGGAACATCTTAGCGATTCAATGAGACTACCTTCCAAAATCGGTGGATATGATACTCAATCCTGTACTAGCAGGACATTATGAGTATATTATGGTGCTAAGAATGCCCTTCACCTTTATCCAAGTCAAGTGGGGAAACTAATGATTGGGAAGCGCAAGCCCAGTCCTCTCTGAGTTAAAGAACGGATGGTATGAACATCTAGAGGGAGCAACCACATCACTACTAATCTAGCATGATAAATAAAAAACTAAAGTTTGCTTCTAATAGAATATTATTTGATTTAATCAGACTTTATTTCAATAGGACATTTGGTATAATTTAGTTAATATTGTATTTTTATCAAAGGAGGTTAATAATGAGTGGTTTAAAGAAAGTATTATCTTTAATTTTTAATAGTAAGAAGAAAAAAATTAAAGATAAGGATCATAAAGAAATAGCCACAAGAGTAATGAATTATTTCATTGAACTAGAACATTTTAATTTTATGAATTGCGATAAAGAATCAATAAGCCTTTTTAGTTTTAAAAATTATTTTCATAAAGAACCTAAGATTGATTATTTTGATTTTATAAGGTCCAATGGTTCACCACATAATTATATGCAAATGTTTCTACAAAAAAAAGGAGAAAGTGCAAAGAGTAAGTATTTAATGGATGCAAAAGCATCGCTATTCTATTTACCAGTTGCAAAAGAAGAAGTTCTAAGATATTTTGCTAATGAGTTCGATAAGAAGAATAGTTTCACTGATTTTCAAAGAAACCCAAATAGCTTTCTAATTCATATTCAATTAGATCATATGCTAAAGCCAATAAAGGATACAACATTAGAATCCAGTGTTGTAGTTAGTCCTATAATTAAGTATTTTCTTCGCCCCGGAAAAAGTTTAAAAGATTTAGAGATGGATTTAATAAGTGCAATAACGTCAGTAATTGAAAGTGGGGATTATAGTAAAATCAGTAATGATTTAGTATTTATCGAGTCCGAAGAACAAGTAGAATTGGCTAAGAGTATAAAGTTTATACATGTTAGATATAAAAACTGGTTAGAACTTTCTCGAAACATTCAAAGCACATTGAAATCATACATAAAACATAGCCACTTCGATAAAGAAGGAGTTTTTCGATTTTCTAATGAAAAGGATTATGAGAAGAATATTCGGCTTACATACAAAGAATATGTTGGTGTAAATAGTTTCTATATTGAAGATTTGGAGAAAGTAAAATATAACATTAAATATGAGAAGATAGGTAAAGCATTAAAAACATATTTAGCCTTAGATAACTGGGGAACATTAAAAAATTCAGGAGAAAGAGTAGACTTCTTCAATAATGAAAGTATTAGCGGAATAAAAAGAATTTTACGAAATATCCCAATTACGAGATGGCCTTCAGGTTTTCCACTAGGTTTAATGCAGCAGGTAGCTTTAAATCTTATTATTACAAATTCAAAGGAAAAGGAGGGTTTTATTTTTTCGGTAAACGGTCCTCCAGGTACTGGTAAAACTACATTATTAAAAGATGTGTTTGCAAATATTATTTTTGAAAAGGTAAAGTTTTTAAAGGAAACACAGGATTTATTTACAAAAATACAATTTTCTGAGGGGCAAGAGGATTATTATTATTCTTTTCATTCAAAACTTAAAAAATATCGTATTTTAGTTACATCAAATAATAATGCTGCTGTTGAAAATATAAGTATGGATTTGCCTAAAGATGAGGAATTAATAAAAAACAATTACACTTATTTAGGATATAACAAGAATGAAAGTTGTTGGGGGAAAATATCAGCTGCAATGGGGAAATCAGCAAATATAAAAGAATATTTTCAAAATATTTCAGATGAGCTTAATGATCTGTGTAATATATATGCTAGTACGGAGTATTCCTTTGATAGTTTAGAAAAACAGATATCAAGTATGATTAAAACCGCGCAAGTAAACGATGACTTTGATGATATAGATGACGAAAAATGGCAATCATCACAAAAACAATTTGTTAATATTGATGGCGATAATAAAGAAGATCGAATTAATTGTGTTCGGAGTAAGCTATTCAAAACAATGATGGATGAATATTGTACTTTCTTAATTGAAAACCAGGACAAAATAGAAAAAAATTTAACTTTAGCAAGGGCTTATTTTTTAGGTGGGAAAGAAAAAGCGAATCTTGATTCTCAAATTAATGAAAAGCAAAGGGAAGATTTCATCCAAGCGATGTTTGATACTATATTCCTACTTACACCTATAATTTCTTCAACATTTGCTTCTGTTTCAAGATTTTTAAGGGATTTGAAAACGGAAGATATTGGTTGGCTGTTTATTGATGAGGCAGGTCAAGCTACACCACAATCTGCAATTGGAGCCATTTGGCGTTCTAGAAATGTTGTAGTGGTAGGTGATCCATTACAAATACCTCCGGTTGTAACGTTGAGTGATGATCAGCTCAAATTAATAGCAAATGAAAGTGCTGGAATTACGAGTGAAAGCTCATTTTTCTATCATTTAACTAGAAGTGAAGTAAGTGTACAAGAATTTGCTGATCTTAATAACAAATTTGGCGGAACAATGAGTGACTCCAAAAATAACACAAAGTGGTTGGGCTCACCGCTGCGTGTACATAGACGTTGTGACAGCCCCATGTTTGAGATATGTAATAAAACAACATATCAAGACAAAATGTTACATGCGACTAAGAACAAAGATATGGTACAGGATCCAATATACATGAGTCAATGGTTTAATATTGGAGGAAGAACTACTGGTTCAGGAAATCACTATATTCCTGAGCAAGGAAAAAAAGTAATTGAGATCGCCAATAAGTTTACGCAAAATAATCCAGGGAAAGATTGCTACATTATTTCACCTTTTGTAAGTGTAGTTCAAAAATTAAAACAGTTAAACAAAAATGCAGTAGAAAACAAAAAAATAGAAATCGGAACGGTTCATACTTTCCAAGGAAAGGAAGCTCCATTAGTTATTTTAGTTTTGGGAGTAGATGATCAGCGGACAGGACCATTAGATTGGGCATCCAGTACTCCAAATCTATTAAATGTTGCAGCAAGCAGAGCAAAGAAATACTTTGTAGTAATTGGGAATTCAGATACTTGGGGGGCAAAGGAATATTTTGATACAGCTTTTAAATACTTATCGAAAGAAACTGTAAAGATAGAATAAGAGTAGTATCTATTTTTATTTTTAACATAGCAGGGTTACCGACAGCATTTTTGGAAAAAAACTAAGAGGATGCAAGATTTTATACAGTTATTCGGTTCATTCATTAACAAACGGGAAACCTAAAACCGCGCCATAATAAGAATGTATAAAAAGATGAATAGCTTTATGGAAAATAAAAAAGGGGATTACTTTTGTGAGTAAGGAATCCCCTTTTTCATTGCTACTGATAATGATGCGTTATGTTAACCTCTCATGTATAGGGTATTCATTTCACATTTTATCTATCTTACTTAATGGTAACTGTCATACAATGAAGATAATATTAGGAAATTGTGAGGATGATTACGTTGAAAAAATTTGTAATTGAATCGGAAAAATTTGTAAATAGTTATACTGCAAGTCTGCTTACTTTGAATATCATATGGTTCTTAATACCATATATTTCTGATCCTAGTTATTCTTCCCAGAATGATTTGGGTTTACCTAACATAGTTGGATTCACTATAATTCTCATCATATATGGTAGTATACTAAATCCTGTACCTTGCCTAATTGGAGAAGTATTATACAGGAACATAAAACAATGTAGGGAGTTTCGATTTGGAATTCCTGTATTTATAGGACTAGCTGTTATCTATATACTTATACTCTTTCTTCTTAAAAATCCATATTCTTCTAGTTTGGTTACACCTATTATTATGGGTTCCTTAGCTTTTTATTTAGTACGTAGAAAAATATAATTAACTTCCAATAACGGAAATTATGTAAATGAGTAGTCCAAATGGATAGTTTATTTTATTTTTTGCTTAGTGTGTTTTTTCTAAAATGCTGTTGGTGCCTTGGCTTAAAAAATGTTAGGAGTGAAGCTCATGCATTGGGAAAAAGATAAAGATCTTCCACCAATGAAGTTCCAATTAGGTGAAAAAGTTTCATTTAAATTCGGAAATAAGATGCTCGTTGGAATAATTGACATTAGAGATTTTGGCGGCTCGATTGAACACGACTATCATTCTTATGATATTTTTGTCAAAGAAGAAAACATGCTATACAAACACATTCCAGAGCGTGATGTTTTCAAACTTACACATTCGGAAAATTCCCACTAGGAAAATGGATACTATAAATGGGGTTACAGAAATAAAAGGTGTTTTCACATATAGAAAACACCTTTTATTTCTGTAACTATTTTTTTAATCAAACATTAGAAATATAACTTAACACTGTATTTTTATTAGGAACAGCAAAATGTTGCTTTTGTAAGAGAGCTTTTTGGAATATAAACTTTATCGTTTTCAATTTTGTATTCAATATCATTCTCTTTTAATATTTCAGTGTCGACAGTATGTATACTATCGCCCCATCTAATGAATTCTTCATTTTGATTTTTTTGATAAAAATAATATGCTATTAACAAACTAAAAATTAACAAGCATAAAAGAACAATAAATTTCTTTTTCAAATCTATCCCCCCTAATTGATTTAAATTATAACATCGTTTATTAAACTAAACTGCCAGTTAGCGGAAGAAGGAAAACTGAAATAATAACAGAATCACTTGCGACCCGTTGACTAATCCAAACACAGATAGTGGCTAAATCGTGGCCCGAAAACTTACGCTTTCGATGTACAAAATCCAGTTCCCTAGCAAGTCTTTCTAAAAACGAGGGAGTAAGATATTAGTGTAATTCTCCATGTAAAATAATAAAAAAGTTATTTAATATTGCCGCCAAAAATACAATAGCCCTCGGTCTATGTAAATGGCAGAGGGCTATTAAAATCGTTTAAAAATCTAGTTGTTTCATAGAGAATGGATTTTTGAGTGAATAATAATGTTGCTTCATTTGAGAGCCAAATAATGAAAATAAACCCTCATAATTAACATAATAAATAGGGTATTTGCATTTAAACTCCAAAAAACTCAAATGTATTTTTTTCTAGACATATTGCTTCATCAGAATTTTTGATAATAATATCAAAACGTTGACTGTATGGATGCATAAACACTTTATACTGAATCCGACGTTCTTCATGAGACCGCCTTAAATAATTGATATCGGCTCCCCTTTCAGCAATATCGCGGCTAGACCTTCTCATTAATTCCGTTTCATCATCTGTATAGAAGTAAATTTTTAAATCAAATAAATCGGGATTAATAAATGCGACACACATTCCTTCTACAATCGTCACTTTGTTTTTGGAAGAAATCAACTCACTTTTCATAAAATGCGTATCTATCGTATAAAAATCTAAGCCAGCTCTTACCATCTGAACATCTCTTTCTAAAGCAGACAGATGATGCGCTGATGGATGACAAGCCGTCATTTTATAATGATGATTTTCGTTTTGATATGTATAGTGAATAATCGCATGCTTTCGTATGTCCGAACTAACAATGTATGGATCTGTATTAATATAATTCACTTCATTTTGATTTAGTAGGTCTACAAGCATATTAGCAAACGTTGTTTTTCCAGCAGCGCCATGTCCAGAAACACCAATAACAACCTGTTCATTAGTCCTACTAACCCAATTTATGATTTCTTGCAATAACTTTTCCATCCTTCTCCCCCTTTTACTAATATACTGCTCTTATTTTAATTAGTTGAATAATTAAATATTTTTTTATCTCATTATACATGAAATAAAAAAATGGTATGATTATCCATCATACCATCTCAATTTTTAAACAACTATATTATCTTTTAAATAACTTCATTATTTTTTAAACATCTTTATTATTTGTGAACACAAGGGAAATTCTAAGTAAAAAAGTTCTTCGCCAAACACTTATTTTAAACTTTTTATTAAAAGTCCTTTACATACCATAGAGGGGTATAGTATTGTGGGATTATGGAGGTGAGGAAATGTCGATGATTTCAGAAAATCTTAATAAAATTGTTGAAATCGATCAATGCTGCTCATAAGACGGTGTAAGAAAAAGCCGCCATTCAGATAAAGTGAAGAATAACTTAACGATTAGTTCAGAAGTTAATAAGTCATATATTGAAAGGAATGAAAAATTATGAGTTTAGAAGCTTTAAATGAACAAGTAAAAAGGGATCTTTCTTATCTTGCATTTGGGGGAGAAAATTGGGTATGCCCAACCCACCATCCTGAGGGGCATGTCTACGATATAGTTATTATAGGAGGCGGCCAGTGTGGCTTAGGTGTTGCCTTTGGGCTTTTGCGTGAAAGAATATCTAATATCCTTATCATCGACGAAAACGTTGAAGGGTATGAAGGGCCATGGGTAACTTACGCTCGTATGATGACATTGCGTACGCCTAAACATTTGATATCCATTGATCTTGGAGTGTCTTCTCTGACTTTTCGCTCCTGGTGGGAAGCGCAATTTGGACCAAGAAGTTGGGAGGACATCGATAAGATTCCACGGAACGATTGGATGAACTATCTACGTTGGTATCGAAAGGTTCTTAATTTACCTGTTGTTAATGAGGTAAAGATGAAGCTTATTGAGCCTGCAGGGGAAGATGTTTATCGACTGCATATTGAAGGAGCGGGAGCACCTTCTAATACATTACTGGCCCGCAAGGTTATCTTAGCCACTGGTATTCAAGGTGGAGGGGAATGGCACGTACCATCTATGATTTCCGAAACATTACCTCGTCACCTCTATGCACACACCTCAGAAGACATTGACTTTGAGGCCCTTAAAGACAAGAAGGTGGCAATTTTAGGCGGTGGGGCCTCAGCTTTTGATAATGCCAATTTTGCATTATCTGAAGGTGTGGGTTCGGCTCATGTGTTTGTTCGCCGCACGGAGATGCCACGCATTAACCCAATGCGACAAATGGGGGTGTCAGGTCTAATTGAACGTTTTAATGTTCTATCTGATGCTGATAAATATTCTGTTATGGCCCATTACTTTAAGCATCAACCTCCTACAAATGACACATTTGAACGTGCAGTTTCACATCCCGGCTTTAAATTACACTTAGGTGCACCATGGCTTGACGTACAGCATGAAGCTGAGAAGGCTGTTGTCACTACTCCACAAGGTGATTTTACTTTTGATTTTCTAATCATTTCCACTGGTCTTGTGACTGATCATTCTTTACGTCCAGAGCTAAAGCTTTTCGAACGCCATATTGCACGTTGGGACGACTATTATAATGCACCTGCTGATATCGCCAACCGTAAGCTTGATGCATATCCTTACCTTGGCCCTGGCTTTACGTTCACATGCCGGGACAAAAAGGATACAAAGCTTCTTCATGGACTTTTTGCTTTTAACTATTCAGCTGTAGTTAGCTGTGGTATCTCAGCCTCTTCGCTTCCAGGAATGAGATATGGGATACCTAGACTAGTTTCAGCTGTGGCAGACCAACTGTTCTCTGATAATCGTGAGGAGATTCTGAAAAACTTCTATTCTTATAATGAGGCTGAATTTGTTGGAGAATGGACAAATAGGGGTTCTGAGGTAAGATAATTTTTTCGATATAGATAAGGATAAATAAGAGGGCACAGATATCTTCCCTTAACATAGGCTAGAATCTATTGGTGGAGGAGCGTTCAAGTCTAATTCGAAATATAGACTTAGTTTACTATTCAACTATTGAAGGGAGGATAGACAATTGGGGAAAGTCTTTACAAAATCGACGTGTGCATTACTATTGTTAATCTTTATTTGGGGTGGAAGTTGGCCAATCTATAAAATGGCTGTGCCTTATACGCCCCCGTTATTATTTGCAGGTATGCGTGTAGTGATTGGGGGCCTTATACTAGCAGCTCTCATATATAAAGTGCGGAACAGGATCAAATGGCGTGAAAATTGGTCGAAATATTGTATTTCAGCATTCTTTAATACGATTCTCTTTTTTGGGTTACAGACAGTAGGGCTCATTTATTTGCCAGGAGGACTGTTTTCAGTGCTTGTCTATTTTCAGCCAGTGCTACTTGGATTGTTTGCTTGGATTTGGCTTGGAGAGTACATGTCGCCGTTTAAAATTATGGGTTTGATTATCGGATTTCTTGGAATTGTAGTTGTCAGTGTGGACGGATTAACCGTTCATGTATCGATTATTGGTGTTGTTTTAGGGTTGCTTATGGCATTTAGCTGGGCACTTGGTGTGGTTTATGTGAAGAAGGTGAGCAACGAAGTAGATGCTTACTGGATGGTATCTTTGCAGTGTATTATTGGTGGAGCTATTCTAATAGGTACTGGAACAATTTTTGAAAACTGGTCAGCTATTGAATGGAATGGTAAATACCTTTTTGGACTCGGATATGGCTCCACTTTTGGCATTCCACTGGCATATATCATTTACTATAAACTTATTAATGCGGGAGAGGCAAGCAAAGTCGGTACATTCACGTTTCTTGTACCGATCATTGCAGTATTCATTGGTACGGTGTTTTTAGATGAACCGGTAACTTACCGCCTTGTCGTAGGGCTGCTATTAGTGGGTGTAAGTATTTATTTCGTGAATTATCGCGAAATAAGGTGAATGCTTCATTATTCAATAGAGCGCAGGCAAAATTTAATATGGAAGAGTAAAAGCGTAAGTTCTAGAATAACCAGAAATAGTTTAGAACTTGGCACACCATCAAGAGAGAATATGAATCGCCGATTCCATAGCAAAATCAAACCCATGTATGTTGATTAATTTTCATTCAAAACGCGTGGGTTTTTTCTATTATAAAATCAATGTTCACAGCATAATTTTGATCAAACCTTATTCCAAACCAACAATACAGCCGGTCTCTTAACGTACAGGAAACTGGCTTTTTCTTTGTCGAAATTTGTTTAGTGTACGAAATTCGCGTTTTGTTGGTGAGACCCCATGCCCATCAAGCTAAAATTTTATAGTACCCCCAGAACAAAATTTTGTACTAACTTGTAACAAAATGCTCATTTTTTCCTTTTGAGGTATTTGCATTTCTTAGCTTGATGGAGATGTGGTGCTACCCCAAAATAAAAAAAGATTAGGAATGGATCCTAATCTTTTTCATTTATACATATTTTTTGTTTGTTATATCACTATCAATTCCAAAACGAGATATTTTGAATAAATGAAACTGTCAACATAAGTGTTGATAGGGAACCAGCAGATAATAAAGTTACTATCTTTCGTCCGTTTTGTTCTTCTGAAGGTTTTATAAGTTCTGTAATCAGCACAATCCATACTATTATAGATACTATAGAGATAATATTTATAGACATATGTAACACATCCCTTCTTATTTTCACATAAACATTTTTTCTTTTATAAAATAAAAGCAATTTAACAAGAATATATATACAGCATTACAAATCAATATTTTCCTGTTAAACCACCTTTTTTAAATAGAAATACGACTGATAAAACGATAACAATAGCCTTCAAACTCCCCCAATATGGATAAACGGTATGGTCTGTTAAACTAGCATATTGAAAAATATTTTCTAAACCGAAAATCCCAATAACGACTGCTAAGAGAAAAGTGGCTTTTCCAATAGTACTATTACGATAGAGGGTAAATAAGTATATTGCACATATAAGTGGTACGATGATTTGTAGTAAGATTGCCATGAATTGTCCCCCTAATTTATAGTTTATACTTATATTATATCAAAAATGTAATAAAAAGGAATGTAAGTTAATTGATGCTAAGTAGAAAACAGACTTGTACGAACAGGGATATCACACTTTTACGTCTATAGTTTTGATACTAATTTAACTACTCTCATCATATTCTTCTATTAAAAAGAATAACAAGGAGTGTAAAGTTAATTGACAAAAGTTAAGGTTCGTTTACGGCCCATCGTTCATAACATAAATTTACCGACTGTCATAAAAACAGCAATACTTCCAGGTGAATCAGTTGAAAGACTATTTATCGCAACCCAATTAGGAGAGGTTTTTTACATAGGAGACGGAGATATAAAGATATTTTTAAATATTCGTCACCGAATTATTAAATTAGGCACATTTGAAGAAGGTGTTGCTAGTAGCGGTTATGATGAACGCGGCTTACTAGGACTAGCGTTCCATCCACAATTTAATCATAACGGCTTATTTTACCTTCATTATTCAATGGCTGGAACTCAAGGACCAGGTTCGCTTTCAGAACAATTTAAACCGAATCCTTGTGACCCGAAAACTTTAAATTTAAAGTGGACAAATAGAGATACTCAATATGATCATATCGATACAATTGAAGAATGGATTTTACAATCAAATGGCCAACCTCAAAAGCGAAGAACATTACTTAATATAAAACGGCCATTTTTTAATCATAACGGCGTAAATAGCTTAAACTTTTCACCTGAGACTGGAAAACTTGTTTTTACTAACGGAGATGGTGGTTCTGGCTATGATCCGTTTAATTTAAGCCAGGATGATTTAGAAATAGCGGGTAAAATAATTGAAATAGATGTAAGTAGAGATACATTCATAACCAATCCTCCAGTAGTTACACGCTTTAATGAACTTCCTTTATCTATACAAGAAACACTTACAGTAATTGCAAAAGGCGTACGTAATATAACAGGTATTTCATTTCAAAGGTTGCATAATCAATATATTAAATATGCCGGTAACGTCGGACAAGATATTGTAGAGTCTATTTTTTCTTTTGTTCTATATAAATCAATACCAGTTACCGAAATCGTTCAAACCCATTTAATGAGAGATACTCCTGATCAATATGGAGTTATTAATTTTGGGTGGAGAGGATGGGAAGGGGAATTACCTACTTCTTTTATAAGGCACTGTTCTGAGAATCCTACTTTGGATGAGAGGATAACGGCTTATTATGATGAAACAATAGTAACATCAGTAAATCGTATTCAACCTCTAATAAGTTATTATCATAAAGATTCCAGACCGGATAAGTTTGGAGGAACTTCACTTACAGGAGTTCAACCATATATGGGGACTGCAATCCCAAATTTAACAGGTAGCGTCGTATTTACTGACCTTGCTAAGAAAGAAGAATCTCAGTCTCCAGTAAAGGGTGCGTTAGCTTATTCTAGAGCTGGTACGCATGGTAAACATACTGACTTTCATGTTATTGAAATCGATTATGATTTTGGTACGCAAGCGGCTTTTTATATGAGTTTGGGAACAAATTTAGATCAAACTAGATTATATTTAGGGGTCTATGGTTCTATGAAAGTAACGGATTTTAACAAAGGTACTATTTTTGAAATCGTTCCTTGATATGATAAAAGCTTTCAGATACATTCTTTATATAATCGTCTATTGTATAATGATTGATTCCTTTTAGAAGGTAACAAATAAACAATAAGTGTATGAATAAAAATAGAAAGTGATAAATTAGATATCTTTAGGGGGATTTTGATGAATCACTTTAGAAACTATTGGTATCAACCGATGATCGCGCATGATGCGAATTTTTTTCATAAAAGAAAGATGACGCCAGCAAAGAGGTTAGTCATTACAGCGTTACTCGGTTCACTTGCTGCTATTTTTCAATCTGCCGGGAACTTAATCCCTGGTATCGGCTTATTTATTAGTCCTTTTGCGACGCTGCCTATATTTTTCGCTATTTGTTATTCTACTCGCACGGGAATACTTTCTTACATTCTTACTATTCTCCTATTATTTATTATTGAGCCAAGCGAACTAATTGTCTTTCCTTTTACTACAGGTTTATTAGGTATAGTGTTAGGAGTATCCTTTATACAATTCAAGAGAAGGATTTGGATTGTTTCCTTTTCGGCGATATGTTTACTTTTAGGAATTATGGTCGTTCTTGATATCTTTCGATTTCCTGTATTAGGTCCTACTGTTTATACAACTTTTGATATAAAAATTATTCTATCAATATTTATTTTGAGCTTTCTATACTGCTGGATCTATGCAGGCATTTGTAGAATAATGTTGAATAGAGTATATAAAGTATGGTCTTAACAATTTCTCATATATTTTTAAAGATTGGAGATTCAAGTCGTGTATAACGTTAAAATTAGAAGACCAAATTCGGATGATGTAGATGAACTGAATATGTTTTTTCGTCTTGTTATTGCTGATACATTTAAAAATGAAGGGTTATCACAGTTATTAGATGACATAGAAAATGAAATTAACACGAAAAAACAATATTTGAAAAATGATTTGGAGAGTAATGGAGAAAGTCGTTACTTTTTATTAGCAATTGATACAAGTAACGATAAAATCATTGGAACAATTGAAATCGGTCCAGCGAGTACATTGATTCATAGTTGTACAGGTGGTGTGTTTAAAGATTTATATGAAATAGGAACTGTATTTGTACTACCTGAATATCAACGAAATGGCATAGGAAATTTATTACTACATGCAATGTATATTACATTACTTAGCAGAGGAATAACAGAATACTGTTTAGATAGTGGATACAAAAAAGCACAAAGTATATGGACGAAGAAGTTTGGAGAACCTAGTTATGTACTGAAGGAGTATTGGGGAGAATCAAGCGATCATATGATTTGGAAGAAGAGTTTACATGATACTCCTATAATATTTGAATTATAAAATGAAATATGCCTCTGAACGTAGCTTTTCTTACATATGTATGCTATTATTTATCTTTACAATAAAAGAGGACGTGAATGAACTTGATTAAAATTAATATTCCTGAAGCTGATGTTTCAATTACTGAACGTAAACAAGTTATTAAAGGAGACGAGCCAATAATTACTCCAATTAACGGTTTTATTGATTTCCACTTGTTCCCTAGAGATAAAGGCGGCATTTTTATGTTTTACAATATTAATGACGAACTTCTTTTCGTAGGTAAAGCTCGTAAAATTAGACAACGTATTAAAAAGCATTTTGAAGACAATGTTTCACCAATTAAAAATCACCGTGATGAAGTATACCGCATTGATGCATGTATCGTAGAAGATCCAACAGAAAGAGAAATTTACGAAACATATATCATTAATGAATACAAAGCAAAATATAACGTTGATAAAGTGTTCTATAAATAAGTAACAAAAAAAACAATCCTAGCGCATATACTGGGATTGTTTTTTATTTAAATTTAGTCCTCATATTTTTCTCCTTTTTTTAAATGATTAGCAACAATAAAACAGCATACACCTATACATATAAGTACAATTCCAATCGATTTATGTTTTCCCTCAAAAAAAGGAATATCAGAAATAACATTTGTCATACATAACCCTATAAACACAAGGATAGGTCCTGCCCACAGTAATACATTGCCGAATTTCGTATGTTGCCACATAGTAACCCTCCTTACCTCTTTTTACATATATATCTATAAAATAAAAGTAAATTCATAGAGAAATATAGTTTTTTTCATATCGAAAATTTAACCTTCATATATTGGTACAAGCAAACGAGAAAGGGGACCATCATGAATTGGTTAGAAGCTTTTATATTAGGGATCATACAAGGTTTAACAGAGTTTTTACCGATAAGTAGTACAGGTCATCTTTATTTAGGAAGGCATTTGTTTCAATTAGATGAAGCAGGATTGTTTTTAGATACGATGCTGCACATTGGAACTTTACTTGCAGTGTTTATTTATTACAAAAAAGAATTTATATATTTAATTAAAAATCCATTTTCAAAACTAATGCTACTACTTATTGTCGGGACGATACCCGCAGTTGTAATCGGATTGTTATTTAAAGACTTTTTTGAGGATATTTCAAAAACAGGCATTACGATTGGATGGGAGTTTTTAGTGACAGGTTTCTTTCTATATATGGCTGATAAACAAAAAAATGGTCGTAAAAAAATGGATGACATTACATATAAAGATGCATTAATTATCGGTTCCTTTCAAGCGGCTGCTATTTTCCCAGCGATTTCTCGTTCTGGTATGACAATCGTCGCTGCATTATGGAGGAAGTTAGACCGTGAAACCGCTGCTTACTTTTCTTTTTTATTATCAACGCCAGCCATTGTCGGAGCTATCATTTTGCAATTTGCAGATGTTTATCAAGGGAAAGCAGAATCTATTTCTAGTACATCTTTAATTGTCGGCACATTATCAGCGGCGTTTTTCGGTTACATAGCCGTTTCATGGATGATTCAATATTTAAAACGTCACTCTTTAAAAGTATTCGCGTATTACGTATGGGGATTAGGCATTTTAATTTTAACGTTACAATTTACTCATGTTTTTTAATGTAGTAACTATTCGTTTAGATCCTGTTTCATTCATACAAGGCAGGGTCTTCTTTCATTAAGGGGGAAAATATGTTTAATAAGGCTATCGTTATTGGCGGAAGTATCGCAGGAAAACTCGCAGCAAAAGCATTATCATCTACTTTTAAAGAAGTAATCATTATAGAAGCTGGTGAAAGATGGGATGGAAAGTCTTCGAGAAAAAGAGTTCCACAAAGTAATCATCCTCATGTGTTATTAAAAGGTGGAGAAAAAGCGATTGAGGAATTGTTTCCTACTATCACTAATGAATTAATTGAAACAGGTAGTATCGTAAATAACTTTACTCGTGATATAAAATGGCATCAATTTGGTTTATGGAAACAGCAATTCATAGGTAAAGTACATATGATTCAACAAAGTAGGTTTTTGCTTGAATGGCATATTCAAAAACGAATTGAGGATATTTCAAATGTTACCACTAAATTTGGAACATTAGTTGATGGTTTATTAGTAGATGGAAAGCTTAACAAAGTAAGTGGAGTAAAAGCTAAATGCTTAGAGACGGGCACGCAAGAAGAAATTCAAGCAGATATTGTTGTTGATGCAAGCGGATTCGGTTCAAAAAGTATAGCGTGGTTACGTGAATACAATATTGAAGTGCAAGAAGAGAAAGTGCGCATTGATTTGTTTTACGCAACTAGAATGTTTAAACTCAATGAAAATGAGAAATTAGACTGTTGTAATATGCTAATGTCTCCAAGTTTCCCTGACAATCCGTATGGTGTTCTTATTCAAACGATTGAGGATAATCGCTATTTTGTTACTTTCAGCGGATATGCAAATGAGAAAGCACCACAAACAGATGATGAGTTTTATGATTTTGCTGAAAACCTATCAATTTCTAATGTGACAGATTTTCTAAATAAAGCTGAGGCAATTTCAAATATCAAAACGTACAAAATTCCTTATCAAGTACGTCGGCGATTTGATTTAGTTAATCATTTACCAGAAGGGTTGTTAGTAGTTGGGGATGCACATTGTCGTTTTGATCCTGTTTTTGGGCAAGGTGTTTCAGTTGCAGCTATGGAAGCTCACCAATTGCAGTTACTTTTACAAAGGAGACAAAAGCTTGATAAAACATTTACACAGCGATTTTATAAAAAGACCGCTAATATCATACAAACTCCTTGGGAAATGACTACAACGGAAATATCACGTCATCCTCAGCTAACAAGAAAATTATCGATAAAGCAAAAATTTCAGCTATGGTATACGAAACAAATATATGAACTATCTGCAACTGACTCTGACGTTTATATTCGATTAGTAAGAGTGATGAATTTAATTCGTAGTCCATTGCACCTATTTCATCCGAAAGTACTACTTGCTGTATTACTGAAGCGAAAGAATTAGCAGGAAAATAATCGATTAAAAAGAATATATAACAGTTAGTATATATAGAAGGGATAGGCGAGATGAAAATATACATAGAACAATTAAAGAAACACGATGCTAAAGATTTATTTACGTTTGAACTTACGAATAAATCTTTTTTTGAAACAATGGTACCAAATCGCGGCTCGCAATATTTTGATTTTGAATATTTTCAAAAACTACTAGACGATTTATTAATAGAACAAGCGGATGGAGATTCTTATTTTTATTTAATTCGTAATGAAGAAAAAGAAATTGTAGGCCGAATAAATTTAGTAGATATTGATACAGAAACTCGAAGCAGTTCATTAGGGTATCGAGTCGGAGAAAAGTTTACTAAAAAAGGGGTTGCAACAGCAGCTGTAAAATTAGTTTTAGACGTAGCGAAAAATAATAAAATTAATGAGATTCATGCTAAAACAACTACTAATAATCTCGCATCACAAAGTGTATTAGAAAAAAGCGGGTTTTCTTCCTATCATAATGAAGCAAATACAACATCTGTAGAATTAAATGGAGAACATGTGAATTTTGTACATTATATATGGAGAAATAATTCGTGCTTATAATAAGGGGGACTTATTCATGAATGATTTACGTTATCCAATTGGGCAATTTACATACAAACGTCCTATAACTGAAGAAATGATTGATACATGGATTCAAGAAATTGAAGATTTACCTAATGAACTAGCAAAAGCAATTAAAGATTTAGATCAGAAGCAGTTAGACACACCGTATCGAGTTGGTGGATGGACGGTTCGTCAAGTAGTTCATCACGTTGTTGATAGCCACATGAATAGTTACATACGCTTTAAATTAGCATTAACAGAAAAGAATCCAACTATTAAACCATATAAAGAAGAGAAGTGGGCAGAACTACCTGATTCTAAATTACCAGTAGACGTTTCCCTAGTAATGTTAGATTCGTTACATAAAAGATGGGTTAACCTTTTATATTCTCTAGAACCACAAGATCTAGAAAAGACATTTAACCATCCAGATACTGGTGAAACAAAACTTGCTGCTGCGATTGGACTATATGCATGGCACGGACGTCATCATACAGCGCATATAACTTCATTAAGAAAGCGACTAAATTGGTAACATGGAGATTGCATTAGAGAAGGCGACAGAAAATGATGCAGCAGTTTTATTTCAAATGCAAATAGACTCATTTAGCCCTTTATTAAATAAATATAAAGACTATGAAACAAATCCAGCAAATGAATCTATTGAAAAAACTATTTTAAGGATAAATAATCCAAGCAACAACTTTTATAAGATGATAATAGATTCGAACCTTGTTGGAGCGATATGTATATCCCAAAAAGAACTACCTTATAAATTTTGGATCAGTCCAATGTTCATTCATCCAATCTATCAAGGGAAAGGAATCGCTCAAAAGGTACTTATTTTAATTGAAAAGATGTTTCCAAAAGCAAGGAGTTTTGAACTTGCAACGATTTTAGAAGAAGAAAGAAATTGTTTTCTATACGAAAAAATGGGGTATAAAAGAACAGAAGTAATAAAGAAATTAAATGATAAAACTACACTTATTTATTACAAAAAAGAAAGGTAAAGCATTTAAAATACGCTTTACCTTTTTATGTTATTTTAGATTAAATATACAAAAACCATGCATATTCTTCCAAAATTCTCGGGTTAGTAATTTCAACAATGAATAAACATACGAAAAGGCGTTATTTCGTCGTATATGTTACTAACGCTTTTTGAATGCTTAAAACACTATCGTCACCTTTAAATTCCTTCGTAATTGGCGTACTCAAACTAGATACCCAAATTTTAAGCTCAGCATCTAAATCAAAATGCCCAGCTGTTTCAATGCTAAATTGTGTAATACTTTTATAAGGAATAGAATGATACTCTGTTTTTTTACCTGATATCCCTTGTTTATCTACTAAAATAAGACGACGATTTGTAAATACGATTAAATCACGAATTAATTTATAAGCATGTTCAACTTTCTCATCGTCTAACATAATCTTCTCTAAATCACGTTCTACACTTTCTGTACTCGCATTTGATGCATTTCCTAAAATACCGCTAAATAAACCCATAGGAAATTCCTCCTCCGTTATTTGTGGATTGTGTTACTTATATTGTACCATGCTATTTACTAAGAAATTATGACATTACTTTAGTAGTTTCTGGTTATTATTGCAATTCGTTTATATAACCTCATCTTAAAATCTTGTGCTAACATGTAAGTAAGAAAAAAGAAGCAGAGGGATATAGCATGAAAAATATAGGTTTAGTATTAGAGGGCGGAGGAATGAAAGGTCTATATACTGCAGGAGTACTCGAATATTTTATGGAAAAGAACTTATTCTTTCCGTATGTAGTGGGCGTATCCGCTGGAGCATGTATGGGCGCAACTTATTTATCACGTCAAAAAGGAAGGAATAAAAAAGTAAATACAGAGCTAGTGTCAGATCACCGATATATATCTTATCGAAATTTGATTAGAAAACGTGAATTATTCGGGATGGACTTTTTATTTGATGAAGTCCCTAATAAAATTGTTCCATTTGATTTTCAAACTTTCCTAAATTCCAATGAGCAATTTGTCATAGGAACGACTGATTGTGATTCAGGAAAAGCAGTTTATTACAATAAAATAGAACATGGAAATGATATTTTAAAAATCATTCGCGCATCAAGTTCCGTACCGTTTATAGCGCCTGCTGTAGAATATGATAATCGAAAATTGTTAGATGGAGGGATTATAGATCCTATACCTGTTCTAAAAGCGCAAACTGATGGTTATCAAAAGAACGTCGTGATTATGACAAAGCCAGAAGGATATGAGAAGCAGCGGAATAAATTTTCTGGTCTGGCTAAAATTTTATATAGTAAATATCCGAAAATCGCAGAACATTTAGTAGAACATTATCGTTATTATAATGAAACCGTAACTTATATGAATGGCAACGAACAGAAAGATAATTTTTATGTAATTCAGCCTAGCTCACAACTTCCTATAAGCGGAATAGAAAGAGATAAAGAAAAGCTAGTTAATTTATATAATCTTGGCTATATAGATGCTCAATATCATTATGAAAAATTATTAAATTGGATAGAGAAATAAAGGGGTGGAAAGTTGCTATTAGGTAAAAAAGTTATTTTTAATGAATTGCAGAAAATGCATAGTCCGCTATATAAGCCATTTCCGAATTGTGATGTTCAAAAAAAAAGAAAAGATTATCAAGATATGTTTACAGAAGATGATTACATAAGCGCTGATTTAAATTATTATTGGATGCATACAGCAGGTACTTTAAGTTACGTACTCAATAACAACGAAAAGGAGATTTTGTTGGATCAAATAAAGTGGCTAAGAAAATCATTTTTTGAATGGTTTCCGCAATATCGTTCTATAGAAACAGAAATTGTGAAGTATCCCGTTTTGTATAGAGATTTCATGAATTATGAGAAAGCGCGAAAACTATTACTATATTATCTTACTGAATAAAAATTAAAACGTACAAGTTATGCTGCTTGTGCGTATTTTGTTCATAAAAAAGACAATATTTATACCTTGCTTATATAGGAATTTTAATGTGCAGAAAGAAGTACTTATAGAATGAAGTAAGGGAGGAGAGGCGTTTAGCGATTGTTTTCCTTTAATGGATTGTCCAACTCGAATATCGTTAGTTATTTATGATAAAATATTCCGAGTGAAATCAAGTACTTATTATATCCAGTATTAAATAAGTTAAGCCAGGAGGAACAACAGTAAAATGGAAAACGTATCAAATATAGATAAATCGGAATCAATAAAATCTTTACAATCGACTATTCGTAAACTTGAAAATGCACTATTACAGATGACTCAAAAAGGTGCAAATACTACATTAGTGAAAAAACGACTTAAAGCCGTTTGTGTAGGGTTAGCAGTACTAGAAAACGTTTGGAATCAAGAAAGTCACCAGTATAGTCAAGAAGAGTTAGCAGAAGCTCGTAATGTCCTTGTTGGTTTACTTCCATCAATTGAGAGAGCCTATGATAAGTCTAAAGTAGGTAGTCCGCAAAGAACTCTTTTAACAAGACGAATCAAAGCGTTGGAACTTTCTATTCAGGCAATTGATAAACTTTCTAATAAATAACTCATCTAAATACAATATCATCCTAATCCTAATTTTTATAAAAGCAATCTAGTGAAAAGAAATACAAAGGAGGAAGATGGGTGACTTCAATAATTAGTCCTAAGTTAGAGGAGCTTAATAATCAATTAAAAAATGGAAACGAGAAAGCTTTTTATACTTTTTTGCATGAAATAAAGTCAAATCATACGCCAAACTGAAAATGTTTATGTATTCGGTAGTTTTCCTGGTTGGGATCTGTCTGTAAATCAATTAAAACGATTGTTACAGACAGATATTTGGTATGAAACGTTTAGGACGGATAAGAGTTTTATTTCAACTTACTATTTTTCAGTAAACGATTTTTTCGAAAATGATTGGATAAAGCGTAGTGAACAGCACGAACTAGATCGATTTAATGGAAATACATTTGGAGAAGGTGCTAATAAAGCATCCGTGTTAAGTATAGGGATGGAAGTGCAGTATAGCAGTCGTTTCCCTTCAGATCATTATCCATCTGGAAAAATTGAAACATATTCTTTTCATAGTACGATTTTAAATAACACACGTAAAATTCATATTTATACGCCTCATGATTATTTTCACACTTCACATCCTCAAGAACTTCTCATTGTATTTGATGGGAATTCATTTATTAAGAACCTTTCAATTGCAAGAACACTCAATTATTTAATATACGAAAAAGAAATCCCATCTTGTATTGCTGTTGCAATAGATCCTGTTGATCGACTAGAAGAGCTAACTTATAACGATAAAATGAATGCATTTTTAACGAAGGAATTACTTTCGTGGATTCACGCTAAGTATCGTGTGCATCAAGAAGCGAAACATACAACAATTGCCGGTTTCAGTCTTGGTGGCTTAGCAGCTTTTTATGCAGCACTTCAAAATCCACATGTTTTCGGAAACGTGTTGTCAATGTCTGAATCCGTGCATTGGAAAAAGGATGGTTATGAAAATCAAATTCCTTGGATTGAAAATCAAATTTCATCTATAGATTCCAATACGAGTCAAACTCATTTTTACATAGCAGCAGGAGAACTTGAAAACAAACCTCTTTTAACGGCTAATAGACGTCTGTATAAAGCTTTAAAAGAAAAAGGGTACCAAATTACTTATGAAGAGTTTCAAGGCGGACATGACGGTGTTTGGTGGCGAGAAAAGTTGTTTGATGGATTGAAAGCATTAAAACTTACAAAAACAACACTCTAAATTAAAAAGGAGAGAGAGTCTATGAATCAAGAAGAACTAGATAAAAAACTGAAAAAGCAAGCGATATTAGTAAAAGATGAGAAAGTTTGGTCTTATACGTATGAGGATCATATTAGTTCTATCGTTAAAGAAGCAGAAAAGAAAGGGTCTTTTGATAATTTGCCAGGTAAAGGGAAACCTCTTAATCTTGATAAAGACCTTTCATACAATCCTGAAAAGCAACTTTATAGAACGTTAAAGAATAATCATGTTTTACCTAGGTGGATTGAGCTTTCAAAGGAAATTGATGATTTAAAAGAAAAGCTAAAAGAAAATACAAATACTACAGAAGCAGCGGATTTAATTCGAACTATTAATAAAAAGGTTTTAGAACATAATCTACTTTGTCCACCAAGTGCACAAAAAACGAGGGTGAAAACGGATTTTTAACAATTTTCAATGAAACTACCTTTTGCTATATAATTAAGTAAGGCATTTTCAATTCATTATTAAAGGGAGGCAAATGTAATGAAGAATACGTATCAGCTTCAAATTCCGAAAGAACTAGAGCAGTATCGTAGTATTTTAGAAGAAAGTGTGAAACCTTATATTAAAGTGTCTGGAACATTAGCAGAGACAACGCTTTTTGAAAGTAAATTTGGTGGTTATCCGTATTTACCTATAGATCAAGAGCATCCTAAAGATTCAAATGGACAACCTATGATGTTACTAGCGCAGCTAAACTTTGAAGAAATGCCGCATGTTGAATATATGCCTCAAAAGGGTATGCTACAGTTTTTCGTAAGTGCTGAAGATGAACTTTACGGAGCAGATTTTGATCATCCAACAATCCAAAAAGACTTTCGAATTATTTATCATTCTACAATTATAGAAGATTTAAATAAGGTAATTACTGATTTTAGTTATTTAAACACTTCAGAATTAGAGAACTTTATCATTCCTGAAGCAGCGAAATTAAAGCTTGAATTAGGTTATCAACCAGTAACATCAAGGGATTATCGATTTGAAAAGATGTTTAGTGAGGAAATTGATTGGGAAGAAATTGTTGATGAAGAAAATAATACTGAATTAGGCGAACTGTATGATGATTTATGTAAAGATCAAGGGCATAAAATTGGTGGTTATCCATTTTTCACACAGACAGATCCAAGGGAATGGGAAGAAAAATACCAGCAACATGACATGTTATTGTTGCAAATTGATACAGATGATTCATTAAATATTATGTGGGGAGATTCTGGTGTTGCTAATTTCTTTATAAAGAAAGACGATTTATTAAATCTAGATTTTTCCAATGTTATTTACAATTGGGATTGTTATTAAAAACATATAACTGAAATACTAGCAAGCTAAAAAATCTTCCTAAAGGTGAGGGAGATTTTTTTATGTTAAAAATAAACGTTATGTTAACTAGAATAAAGAACGGTAAGTACAATAAAAGTCAAGTGTAACTGACAGAAATAACAACAAATAATCTAAAGTTATAAAACGTGTGTAAATAGCAATATAAATTTATTAAGTAAAACATAAAATGAATTTAATAATTTATATTTTGTATAGAAATAATTTTTCTGTATAAAAATTTCTTGTCGATCAAAAATGTTTTTGATTCGATAATTCTTAATGGATTATTGATTTGAATTTGCTGTGATGGATTTATAACAAAAAGAATGATAAAAACTGTAGAAATTCGTTTAGATACGATTTTATGTAAATCTCACTAAAAATCTCCGCTCCGTCTCATTAAGTATAGTTTACTTGGTTTTTGATACCTGATATCGCTTTTTTCTACAACTGCCTATAATATATATTATGTTAACTAACTTTAAATAATACACTTATTAAAAGTTAGTATTGGTGATTAGCCTCCCCTTATTCTTTTTAATCATTCTGTGTGATGGATTGTTGTTTGTTTTTTTTGTTGTTTTATAAGTTGTTGATGAAAATGTCTCCAGATATAAATTATATTTAAGACATTAAAAAATGCAATTCGTTTTAAATGAACGCATTAAACGAATTGCATTGATATGATTACGAATAAGTTTTTAAAATTAGTTTGCTACAGCAACTGCTTCGATTTCAATTAATAAGTTATCGTTAATTAACTTTTTAACTTCTACAGCCGAACTTGCTGGAGGATTTTTAGTGTCAATGTATTGGTCTCGTATATCTCTAACAATGGCCATTTGAGAAATATCTGTTAAGAAAAATGTTAATTTTACTACATCATTAAATTTTAATTCCGAAGTTTCTAATGCACTTTTGATGTTTTCGAATACTTGTCGCGTTTGTGTAGCTAAATCGCCAACGCCAACTATTTGACCATCCGTATTGATCGCTACTTGTCCAGATATGTAAATTGTTCGTTTAGCGTTACTAACTTCGACTACATGTGAGTATCCAAAAGTTGGTGGCATCGTTTCTGGATTGATAAGAATCCTTTAATGATTTCAAATTAAAAACCTTAGTATTGCTATCTTCATACCTATACTAAGGTTTTCTAGAGTTTTATATTTAGTTATCGCTAGTGGAACTTGTCAAACTAATCTTTTCATACTCTGTTTTAAATTGATTATCATTTTTTAACCAACGTTTAAAAGTCGATTCGCTTATTTCTAAATTTGAACAAGCTGAAGCATTACATTTATCTTTCATGTATTCTTTAAGGAAATTTTGTTTTCTTTGTTTAACGGCGGTTTGAGTTTGTTTTAGTTTTCGATCTTGTAATTGACCTAAACTTAGACTTTCTTTCTGAAACACTTCATATTTTCTATGCAAATAAATATCTTTGTCTTTATAAATCCAATTTGAAAATAGTTGTATTGATTTTCTTCCAGATAAAATAACGCGATAATGTTTGTTTTGATTTAGTAAATCGGCTCGTAAATTGTGATTTTGAAGAATTTGATGTAAAGAATTCATAAATCTATATGATCCTCCTACAAAGCTTACTGTATAAGTTTCATAATTGACGTAACCATCCCCATCAAAATACCCACGAACAAAATGATGTAAATATTCTTCTGGTACAAAAGGAAATTCAATGTTAAATGATTTACATGGCATGATTCCGTGTATGTTCATAAGGTCGTCTTTTATTGTTTTGCTATTAATATTTAGCATATATACGCCTGTTTTTTTATTTTGGTAAAGTGGCTGGTTTGTTTTTAGTTCTTTTTTTATGTCTTCTAAAATGTAACTTTCTTTTTGTGATATACTGACGCATTGATTTTCTTTTTGTATGACACCATCTGCTGCTATAAACCCTAAAATATAAGCCATGTTATTTGACCATGTTTTAAAATAATCTTCTGATATGTCATACTTCCTCTTCCAACTCCCTATAGCACGCCTTGGAACGTTATTGTCTGTTAAAACCATACGAATATACCTAGCAGACACATTGGCAAGCGTAGCTATTTCTGAAGTACTCTTCCCTTCTGCATATAGCTGTGTTATTTCAGATTTTGATAGTTTACATTTTGATTTCTTTTTTCTCTCTATTTGCACTTACACCCTCTCCTTCCTTTTAATAATTAGAGACCTATTTTCTTCTATAACATATAACGAAGCGTATGTTCTTTGTTGGTTATATGAAGAAATTTACTAAATTTAAATAATTTACATTTACTTCATATTAGTTTCATCTGCTGCTGTTTGATTTACATTTTATATATAAGAATAATGAATTTGACAAATTTATGAAATGTACTGCATTTAAGGTGAAAGGTAAAATGATTTCGTTTAAACTACAATTAGCTACAATAACAACATACGTATATTGTTAAACGTAAAAAGGAGAACGAATGAAAAAGAAATATATAAATCAAATTCATACTGATGTAAGTTTTAAACCAAAAGATATTATAGGTTTAATGACTGATTACTTTAAAATGAAATCAAAGCTGCGTCCTTTAAAGAATTTACCTATTGTTTTATCGGATAAAAATAATGAGTCTATAGAGAATGTGACATGGTTTGGGCACTCTGCTTCCCTTTTGAAAATAGAAGGTAAAAAATTGTTATTAGACCCGATGTTTGGAGATGCCTCTTCCCCATTTCCTTTGTTTACTAGTAAACGTTATAGTGGTGCTTTTTCTTTAGAACGTGAAGACCTTCAAGAAATTGATGCGATTATCATTTCTCATAATCACTATGACCATTTAAATCACAAAAGTATTATGCAGTTGAAAGATCGTGTAAAGCACTTTTATGTTCCAACTGGAGTTGCGCAATATTTAATTAAATGGGGTGTTTCACCTAGCAAAATTAGTGAACATAATTGGTGGGAAGAAATTGCGTTTGATAATATAAAGTTAGTTTGTGCACCTGCAAGGCATTTCTCAGGACGAAGTATGACAGATAGAGATTGTTCTTTATGGTGTTCGTGGCTTATTCTTGGTCAAGAGACTAAAGTTTTCTTTAGTGGTGATAGCGGTTATGCTCCTCACTTTAAGGAAATTGGTGATAAATATGGTCCATTCGATCTTACGTTAATGGAATGCGGGCAATATGATCCGAGGTGGTCTGCTATTCATATGTTACCAGAAGAGACGGTACAAGCTCATATTGACGTGAAAGGAGAACTACTTCTTCCGATTCATTGGGGTGCTTTTACATTAGCATTACAAGAATGGAGTGATCCTATTGAGCGTGTGACAAAAGAAGCAAAGCGTTTAGGAGTTACTACTGCAACGCCACAAATTGGTGAATCTATCACGTTAAAATCTACAGACTATCCTTCATCAACTTGGTGGAGAGAAATTTAACTATAAATAAAAAAGAGCGATCTCTATTATAAGGAATTCGCTCTTTTTCTGTATTTAACCTTATTTCACTATATTTGCTTTACCGCTATCTAAAACTCTATTTGTTTGTACAGAGGTAATATTAATAACCGTATTCATACTTTTATCAGTTAGTTCAATAAGTTCGTTTTGGTGATTGATTTTCTGTAAATCCCACACCATTCCATTGAACTCGTTATGTTGTCCACTTACTCTTAATATATTTTTCGTTTTACTTGATGGCTGTAATTGTAGATTTGTAAATTGATTACCGCTAATTTCATTTGGTGTAGTTACATTACTATCCATATAAATCATATTTACACAATCTTCAAGTGAGAAGTTTATAAAACGGTTGGCATTTATCCAAGCATAACCAGATTGCGGTTTCTTTGCTACTAATTTCAGCCCAGTTTCCATTCCTACAACTTTTATATTTTCAAAGTTAATAAATGAAATTTCATTTTCTTTCCCACCAGAATACAAAGAAATTCCAGTACCTTTATTTGTTTCTGTCCAATTAATAATATTTATATCTTTTATTTGTGTTTTGTGCCAAGTGTTATAATACTTATTTTTGCCGTCTAAATATATAACTTCAGAATTAAATGTAGGATCGTTTACAGCTATATAGGCTCCTTCGATAGAAGCATTTTTTTCTAATTCTAGAACTCTGAAATTACCTTCAACTACAAACTGTGTTCCATAACCGAATAATAACTTTACACCTTGTTTCACTATAATTGGTGACGTGATTTTATACTTCTTATCCTCAAGCAATACTGTTTTAATTGTACTTGATTCTGCTTTATTAATAGCAGATTGTATTTTGTTTGAATCATTTTTACCTTTAAAGTCTTCTACATACACTTTATCATTTTTAACTACGCTATCTTTTTTGTTGTATTGATAAAAAGCAAAAGTAATTAAAACTACAGCTATGAGTAAAATAATTATTTTCTTCATTACACTCATCCTCATTTAAATTTTCTCCTTAGCTACTTTTCGAATCATTTGAGTAATAATTATTTTGCTGTGTATTATAGATTACAATTCCTTCTTTTTATAATTGAACTATATTATCTATAGAACTATCCTGCTTAATCAATTCCGCATTCCTATAATCTATTAATTTATGATTAGATAAAACAAAATTGTGCTCTAATATTAATTCAGTGTGGAGTAAATCCGGTAAAAATTTAGGTATCATCTCTCCTACGCCGTAATTATAGTCACTTAGAATCCAAGAAATCTCTTTCCAATCTAAAATTCCTTCTGATACTTTTTTTGGAGTGTGATATGTAAATTCATTATGTAGCTCTACTAAATAAACATACATACCACCAGAGTAAGATGAGTCCTCCCACTTAATAATGCCTTTAAACTGAATTTGTTCATGCGTAACTTCTATATTAGTCTCGTCTTTTATTTCACGAATCGCATTTTCTAAAGGTGTTTCTCCCTTTTCTATCTTTCCACCTACCCCGTTCCATAATCCTTTTACAGGGTCATATTCTCTATTTAACATAAGTATCTCTTCATTTCTCTTTATAAAACATAAAGTGTGCTTGTACATAATGTGATTCCTTCCCTTGTTATTAATAAGCTCTTACTGGAGATATAAGATGTACTGCTGCAGATTGTGTTCCTGCTTCAATTAATATCGGTCTCATAGAACCGCTGAAGCTTAACGTAACCGTTTCTTCTTTTATCGCCCTTAAAGCATCTATCATAAATCGTCCATCGAAAGATATATTTAATTGTTTTTCACCTTGAATCGCATCTATCTGTTGTGTCTCGGATATTTTTCCAATCTGAGAAGCGTTAGAAGAAATTTTAATTGTGGATTCGTTTATGATTTCTAAGTTGACATTGTTATTTGCCCATTCACTTGCTAATAAGCTTGATCGATCTACACCTTGTAAAATCTTTTTTCTATCTATGTTAATGACTGTTTGAAAGTCATTTGGAATTAAACTAGATATACTAGGATATTTTCCTTCAATTAGTCTTGAATATAATGTAGTTGTACCGAATGTAAAAATAATGTGACTTTCTGAAAGATAGATATATACGAATTCTGAATTACTACTCATTAACTTTAGAAGTTCACTAATAGTTGCACTTGGTACGATACAACTTGCTTTCACATCTGTAGAAATTATCGTTTCGCGTATAGCAAGTCTATGTGAATCAGTTGCTACACAAATTAATTTATTATGATCTAACTCTATATGAACACCGGTAAGAACAGGTCTAGATTCATTTTTAGCTACTGCAAAGGCTGTTTGTTTAAACACTTCAATCAATTGTTCTGTTTCTACTTGTATGTTTGCATGATCGTCTATAAGTGGTACATTCGGAAACTCATATGCTGGAAGTCCATTTAAGTTTAATGTGATTTCTTCTGACTGTATCGTAATTATTTGCTCATTCGTACTTTTTAATGATACATCGCTTGGCATTTTCTTTATAATTTCAATAAAATATTTTGCAGGTACTACAATAGTTCCTACTTTTAATACAGTTGTAATTTGATCGTCTTCGTTTGAACTAGGGATAAATTTTTCGATGAAAATATTTGAATTACTTGCGATTAAAGTAATTCCAGATTGATCTGCAATTATTTTTATACCGGATAATATAGGGATTATAGCTTTCGTAGATATAGCTTTACTTACTTCTGAAAGTGCTTGAGTGAAATGTTTATGATTAACGATAAACTCCATTTTTTCCCCGCCTTACATGAAATGATAATTTTATGAAGATTGATGAGCGATTGTCCCGTTAAAAAAGTAAGGTACAGTTTCTTTACTTTGTACTATATTTAGTAAATGTTCTGGTATACGTAAATGCGGTGCTGCTCTATGTAATTCCATCCAAGTAATCTCTTCGATTTCTTTTGGCCTTGATATATTTGTCTCTCCGCCAATTATTTCACCTAAAAAATTAAAGAAAATTGCATGGTGACCTCTCTCTTCGAAAAAAGCTTCGCTAATGTAACAAATACCGTTTACAGTTATATGTAGCCCGGTTTCTTCTTTCACTTCCCGAATTACTGCCTCTTCTAACGTTTCTCCTAATTTAACTGCACCACCTGGTAGCGTGTAATACGAACCATTCATCCCTTTGTTTTTTACCATTAAGATCTTTTCATTTGTTTTATCGTATAAAAGTGCATATGTAACATTTACTTTTTTCATACGTACCTCCTCTGTTTTTACTAAAAGGAATTTTCTGTCTATTTATCATTCTATCATTAACTTGTTTTAATAGTAAGTTCCCGAAGTATTAGAATAAAAATTGATTAAATTAATACTAAATGAAAATGCCAGAATAACTCCTCAATTAGTAAAAACCCCGCTCCTATTTTGAGACGAGGTTAGACTTATATAACAAACGGATTCCAAATTAACGTTTCTTTAGATCGATTTTAAAAGTATACATATGAGACCCGTATTTTTTGTTAATAGCCAAAGATTTTTTACTTCCCAATTTCACAAAGTAGTTTTATCTCTTTGATTTGTTCTATATGACGCTGTTCATGCAAATAGATCAGTTCTATCCACTGATCAAGAAGTAATTCTCCAAGAGCTGGATGCATCACTGATTTTTTCGTTAATATAGATTCATCTTCTATTGTACTTAGGAAACGCATTAATTCTTTTCTCGATTCGTTTAACATATCGATTATTTTCTCCACTTCAAATGGTTCTAAACTTGGTTCAATCATTCCTGGAGCTACAAATTTTAGCGATCTATCTTGTAATATAGAGCGGATTTCTCGACGCTCTTTTAGGGTACTATCAATCTTTTTTAAGCCAGATGAAATAACCTTTATGACCACTTTATCCAATAAAACTAAGTGATGACATACTTGTGCTATACTCCATTTATTCTTGTCTGGCTTACTATTGAATTGAGCATCATCCAATATCATAATTTCCTCGAATAGATGTTTTCTCGTTTCATCAAACCTATCATTTACAAATGAATTCATAACATTTCCCCCCTTCATCTGAATGCATATATTTAGATGCCTATTTTAGGTATATTCGCTATAAATAATTAGTTTCCCGTAACTAATATTCCACTTCGATCTTTTTTTGCCTTAGAAGTGCCTCTAAATATGAATTCACTCAAGATTCTCCTTTAAATGCATAATCCAAAAGGATAAATTTGTATTCAAAATACTAATGTTAATTCAATATACACTTTATAAACGTTTTTCTAAATAGTAATGATTATGTCCTTTCGGATGATCTTCACTTACTCCAATCACTTTATATCCATGCTTTTTATAAAACGCAGGTGCCTGAAAGCTAAAAGTATCTAAATTGATTAGCCTACACTCTTGTTCAATTGCAAATTCTTCAATAAGCTTTATTAATTGGCTTCCGTAGCCTTCGTGTCTATACTCTTCAGAAATCCAAAGGAAATCGACATGTACGTGGTGCCAAAATGTAATTGCAGTTATTCCGCCTACAATTTCTTCCTTTTCATTTCTCACTATAAAACTAATTTTTTCTGAAGGCTTTTTCTCTTCATCCGAAATATGTTTTTGGTTATATTCAATTACTTTTTCTCTTATGTAATCACTATCTTCTTGGACCCATTGTTTTACTATTTTCATTTTAAGTAGCACACTCCTTTTAAAGTATCTATTCAATTTAATAATCGTAATATCCTGTCTAACTTAATAGTCGTAGAGCACTGTTTCATTTCACTAAAATAAAGAAAAGCCGTACTACATTTTATCTGTAGTACAGCTTTTTATGGCGTCTGATTCTTTTTAATCTAAGTTTCAACATATTAGTACAATAATTCAATTGTATTACTGCGGATAAGAATGAACACTCCTAAACCAATTAGAACGATTGGAACGATAATATGACAATTTCTCTCAAGTACTTTAGCTAAAATAGGAGCTCTTATCAATTTGTAGCTAATAAAACACCATATTGCTATCATGCAAAAAAAGATAATTAATGTAACAATATTTGTTTTAAGATTTTGACTAGCGAACATCGGTATATAAATTGAAATATTATCAGCACCATTAGCTAATGTAATCGAAGCTACTTTAAATAATGAACTAGAAGCGTTATCAATGACTTCAATACCTTTATAAGAATGAAGTGACAATAGTCCTTTCACTCCCATATAAATTGGCACGAATCCTAATAACCCAATCCAAGATATAGGAATGAAAAAAGAGCTTAAAGAACCAATGATGCTCAGAAAAATAATTAAACTAAATCCTAAATATTGTCCAATAACAATATAAAGTTCTTTCACCTTAGTTTTTTCTCGGACATTTCTACCTTCTTTCTTAATTACTTCTGTCCTTACTTGTGAAAATAAAACAAGAAGTATAAAAATGTCATCAATATTTGTTGAAGTGAATGCGATAAAAGAGGAAATTATGGTTGTAACCAATATAAGTCAACTACCTTTATAATAAAATAATGGTATATAAATGAATTACATGTCTAATAACAAAGGTGGTTAATGTAGTTTTATAACATGATTTCAGTACCTTTATAAAACAATATGAATATTTTACTAATCTGCTACTTAGTTCGTTGAGAAATAAATCACTTTATTACTTTTCAAATCATTTCATTTTGAATTAAGTAACTCTTTTCTTCCTACACATTTATTAAAAAGGGGAAATCAAATATTTTGTAATATAAAAAGAGCCCTTTATTAGGACTCTTTTCCAGAATTAAGCTACTTTCCGATATAAATGTTGTGTTTCTTTTTTATTTTCTGCTTTTGGTGGACGAATTAATATTGAAATAACGAAAGAGATAACAGATAGCACACCAATTATAATAAAGGTTGGTTGAAATCCACCAAGTAGTGCTCCGATGAATGCTCCTGCAAGCGCACCAAATCCGAAACCTTGGTAAACAATTCCGTAATTTGTACTATGATTTTTCAAGCCGAAGAAATCTCCGACAATGGCCGGGAATATTGTAATGTTACCACCAAAGCAAAAGGCAACACTTGCTACACAAGCGAAATAAATCCCGTAATTTAGTGGAATGAAACTTAAAGTAAAGACTGACAATCCAATAATAATAAACGTTGCAGAGACAATTTTCATTCGGCCAATTTTATCTGATAACGTTCCGAGAACGATTCTACCTACCGTATTAAAAATTGCAATCATTGCAACGGCGTTAGCAGCGGTTGCCGTGCTAAGTCCAACGAGCTGTACCCCAATATCTTTTACCATACCGATTAAATATAGACCGCCCATACACGATGTAAATAACATAAAAAACAAGAGATATACTTGTTTCGTTCGCATCATTTCACGAGGCGTATAGTCATTGTGTAATGATTCAGTTACAGTGTTACTTACGATTGCTTCACGTAAGAAGAACGATCCGGTTAAAACTAAAAGCAAGACGATGATACCCCAATATAAAAATGCTTGTGATACACCAAGACTATCAATAAGACTTCCGTTTATATATCTAAAGATTAAGCTACCCATTCCATATGCAGAAACAGATATGCCAGAAATAAGTCCTTTCCGATTTGGAAACCATTTAATTAAATTAGATAGTGATGTAATATAAGCAGTTCCATCTGCATAACCAACAACGACACCAGCTAATAAATATAGTAATGGTAAGGAAGAAACTTGTGAGCTAAGTATTAACCCAAGTCCCAGAACAATCCCTGCAGTAGCGATGAGTTTACGAAGTCCTAATTTTTGCTGCAACTTTCCTGCAAATAAGGTTGAGAATGATAATGAAAAACTTGTTATGGAGAAAGTTATCGCTACGGAATTGAGGTTCCATCCAAACTTACTAACAAGGGGTTGATTAAATAAACTCCATGTATAAATTGTTCCAAGGCCAATTTGAACAATAATTGTACCTAGAACAATTAGTAACGGATTTATAGAGGTTTGTTTCATACTAACTGTCCCCTTCTTTTATCTTGACATGAATTTTCACAGTTAGTATATCCATCATAAATTGCAAGATACTGTACGGAAAATGGTAATTAAGTTCATATACACAAAAAGACACTTCATAATGAAGTGCCTTTTGCAGGTTATATCAGATATTTCTAAAGAAAGCTTTGTTAAGATAAGACATTTTCAAATGCTTATGTATATATGTTACCAAATGATTTCTGATATGTGATGGGACTTAAGACGTATTTTTCATTCATCATATAGTCGGATGAACGAAAAATTAATATTCAATTTCATCAAAATCTTTCGGCTGCGGTACCGTTTGCATATTAGCCGCATCTTTTGGATCGCTATAAATCGCATTTTGTTCTGTATTTACATCTTTAAGGTTTTGCTTTTTATTTTTATTCATTTTATCTTTCACTTTCTCTCACTCCTTTTCATTATAGGAGTAATTATGCCCCATTACCGTTACGAAATGTATCAGCGACTAAATTGCTAAATTCACGTAAATAATATAAATAATTATCTCCGCCGTAGTTATATCTTTTATTATACATTTTCGCAACAACTACATTATATTCAGGTATTACTAATATAGTTGGTCCTGTAATTCCTAATATTTGATACGATCCTTTTGGTACGCGTTCACCTAGTTCACTTAATTGCGCAGGTTCATTTTGAACGAACCAAAACAAGCCATTTTGTGGTAGCTCTTTATTTACATATGTTGGACTCTGCAAACTCGTAGCGATTTTTATAACTTCTTTTGGAACAATTTGCTTACCGTTTATCACACCTTGATTTAAATGAAGATTGCCCCAATAAGCAAATTCTCTAGCTGAGACAAACAGATTTTTTTCAGTACCATCATCTACTGTACCAATTTCACTAATCGCGTCTTCACTTGGATTATTAACAACTTTAACTAAATTCTCATCTTGCTGAATTCTCCAACCTGTTTCTTGAAAATTAGCAGGTGTAAACACACGCTCTTTTAATAATTCAGGAAAACTTTTACTATAGAGCTGATAAATAAGACGTGTTATCATTCTTACATTTATATCTCTATACGCCCATGCCTGCCCAGGTTCAAATTCACGAAAAATTGTTCCGTCATTCGTTTCTCCTAAACCGTGTGAATGAGTTACTAAATGTCTTATCGTTGTTTTATCAAGTAATACAGAATCAAAGTCTTTAAAATACCTTATCGCTTCATCATCAATAGAGTTTATTTTCCCCTCGTAAATCGCAAATGCTACCATTAAACCTAAATAACTTTTTCTCGCAGAAGCAACGTTGAATTGTGAAGATGCTGTTACTGTTTTACTTGTAGATGTATTTGAATGATAGCCATTATAATGCTCTAGTACAATTTTATTATCCTTTATAATGCACAGTGCTGTTGCAGAACTATGATTATTTTCTTTTATATTTTCTACCCAAGAAATTAACTTATCGTATGTATACAAATAAATCCCCCTTAATACGCATAAAAATTACAGCTTGAAAGAAAAGTGCAAAATAGTATTCACACCTTTCTTTCAAGCAAAATAGCTTTGATGTTTTATACTTAAATGATCCACCAGTTCCAGCAATTAAAGCAACCGAAACATCCAGCACAGCCTACACATCCGCCGCAACGACCTGCACAACCACCGCATCTACCGCCACATCCGCCACAGCGTCCACCACAACCTCCGCATCCACCACAACGACGTGCATCGTCTTGAATGTAGTAGTATGGATATTGACTTTGCTGTTGATCCCAATAAACAACATTACCAGTTTGATAATCATTAAGGTTTAATGATTGTAGTTCTTGTTGAAACTGATTCATTATGAAACCCTCCATTTATAAATATAAATTCCGTCCAAATATGAAAAGTAATATATTTTTGCAAACAAAGTAGAAATAAGGCTATAGACTAAATGCGTACATCAACAAAATATGAACTTACACTAGGTGATGTACCTTGTTTTTTAGCCTATTTTCTTACTTTCCTTTTGGCAAACGGATTTACTATTGACAGAGGCATTTAAAAATTGCTAATCCAACAGTTTAGTAGTTCATCACTTAATTTTCTTTCTAGTAACTCTTTAACTGAAGGCGCTGGCATGATTTTATACGTATGTAAAGCTTCTTGATTATAATCTATCCAGTGAAACGCTAAATGAGATTCTTTAGATTTTGGTCTTAAATCGATATGTAACTCTTGCGAATCTACTTCAAAAATGTGATTGATTTCATAATGAAGAACTTCTCGGTCTTCCCATTGGTTTTCTATGACTCCTAAAAATTGTTTTATACTACAGTTTACTCCGAGTTCTTCTCGTAGTTCTCTTATTAATGCATTCTCAGCTGATTCGCCAACTTCAACATGACCACCTGGTAAAAAATAATGATGGCCAATATATTCAGCCACTAACAATTTATTATCCTTTAACATAACAGCTCGTACAATATGATGGAATTTATTTTTCAATTGTTAATCCTCCCAGTCATTCACTTTACATTTGATTAAAATAGTCATTTAATAAAGGGATAATATAAATCATAGGTGTTCATACGGGTGAATTTCGTTAATAACTTTAAGTGCATCCTTTACAAGGTCCCGTTTACACTTTATTTCAATTTTACATTCTTGCCCTTCGCATATTTGACCTATTTCCCCATTAAAAGGTGATGCATCGTCTAATGGTCTCCAGTATCCTTTCACGGAACTATAGGAAAGACAATGATCATATTTCCCCGTTTTACAAGCTCCAATTCTATTTAGTTCATTCCGTAATATTTCAATGTATTCTTCGGGAATAAACACTTCGATTTTCACTTCTGAAAATTGCATCTTTCATTTCACACCTTTACTTCATAATGGTTAAACGAATAAACGATATACTTGCTCACCATCATAATCATGTCCCAATGGTTGAAAACCGTAACGTTCATATAGTTTCTTTGCAGAGATATTATCTTTATGTACTGTTAATCTAATTTCTTTACACGCCTTACATGTATTTTTTATTAAGGAAATACTTTCTTGTAATGCCGCTTTTCCAAAACCATTACCTTGCTGCTTTTGATCAATAATAAATCCATTTATCCAATACATATCAGTTGTTTCTTTTACAACAGCATGCATAATAAAACCAACCATTAGATTGCCGTCGTATATCGCAAATGGTATGTACTCTACATTGTCACCATCTGGTTTTATATACACTTTAGCTAGTGAAACTGCTACAGCTGGCACAAATTTCGTCTGATTTTCTTTAACTTGTAACTTTAAAGCATCTTCCCAATTATCTCTCGTAACAACTTTTAACTGGACATTCAATATTTTAGGCTCCTTTATAAATGGGTTGTATTTTTATATTCAACAGAGTGACATATTTCCCCTTTTCCGACAACAACCTACAACACGATCTTATTAAAGTTTTCTTTATTTAATTGTAAAGCTGTATTGCTTCACGAAATATTAAAAAGGAACTAGCATAGTGCTAATTCCTTTTACTAAAAAGAAACCCCTGTTATTTAGAGGCCACTGAAAAAGTGGTTACTTTGAAAAAATAACACGCATTTTATCAATATGTTGAATTTTAAAAGGATCCCATCACCTGTATATAGTAGGTGGTGGGATCCTTTTTCTTATAAAGTGGAGTTTTTCAGTGCCCTCGTTATTTATCATATCCTTTTTGAGTTTCATCATTTATTAGATTTTGTGTTTTTTTATCATCAGGTACAGGCTTCCACCAATTTCCCGTAATAAATAGCATAGTTAATAAATTATAACTATCACTAAAGTAGCTTTCTTTCTTATTCTTCATCCAATCCCATCCACTATTTACCCACTTTTGATTATCGCTTTTCGTTGTACTTGCAGCAATAAACGGTGACACAAATACAGCAGTTGGATAACTACCTATATTTGATCCATTTAATTGATAACCATCCACAATTTTAGAAGGATTTCCATTCGTCTTATTTTGAATCCATGAAGAGACTTTGTCAGAGATAACTTTACTTCTTTTCTCTCCATACATCGCATAGTCCATTACAATCCTTAATGGTACCCGACTAGCATTGTAATAATATGCATTTGTATACTGTGACTCATTTAAGAAATCTTTAGGTGCTGGTTGTGGTGGATTTTTCACAACAAAATCTGAAATGAGCCCCGTATTTGGAGAGTATTTATTGCTAAATTGTGTATAAACATCGTACAAGTTATTAATAACAGTAAGCCAAGTTTTATCACCGGTAAATTCATAAAATGCTCTAAGGTGTGACATCATCCAATCTGATGGCCTTGTATTAAGTGAACTTTTAGAATCCCAATCTCCTAAATTTAGTCGGTTATTATTTGTAACATTACTAGCTTTAATACCTTTTGTAATCATGTCTTGTGCTTCTTTCAAATAATTAACCGATCCATTTGACCCCCACTGCTTATGAGCAAGAAGAAGGGAATACGCAATATCTAAATCTCCATCAGTGGCAGAATCAAAATGTCCCTGTGCTTTTTTACTATCTGCTACAACCCACCCCATTAAATTAGGATTTTGAGAGCTTTTAAAAGTCCTTGCTGTTTTAAATAAACCATCATAGATTTTTTGGGCATTCGAATCATAACCAGCCATTAATACAGTAATTACCATCCCATATCCTTGACCTTCTGAAGTTCCAAGTGGCTTAAACCCATCAGCATCACCGGTAATTTCTCCTTTTACATAATAACCACCAGGTAAAGAAGATAAATCATTTTTTAAATATTTCTTTTTCCAATTATCGTAGTAATTTATCACAGAAGCATTTAAGCTTTCCTGTGTAACATGATTAGGTTTTATAACACCTACATAATTAACTTGCTGGGGAAATGGTTTCATTTCTTTTGCGGTCGCTACTTGTTGATTAATTACGGGGATAGAATTTTGTACTGAATTGTCCGTTACATTTGCTGCAAAACTAGAATTAGAAAAACTAGCTAGTCCGATTCCTATAATAGAAATACATGTGAAAATTTTTCTTTTTCCATTCATTATGTTGTCATCTCCTTTTAAAATGCTTACTACATAAAATATAACATACAATATTTAACTGAAATACAAAATATTATATTTATCAACATAAGAAAGAAATTATATAAAAAAGTATCATAAAATTATTATTGAATTACATTATACGGATTGATTATTTGCTAAATTCCTATGTTTTTCTTTTCTTAATACTGGTATATGAGCAATCACAATTCCAAGTATAGTAATCCCTCCGCCAATTATCGAAACAAAAGTCGGCACTTCACCTAACCATATCCAAGCAATAAAACATGCAGTTACTGGCGTCAAATATAGAGAACTTGTTGCCTCAGCAGCACCAGAATGAGATATGATATATGCCAATGCGATATATGGGAGTACTGTTGGAAATAAACCTAAATATATAACACTCATATTCACTTCAAGAGGAGCTGCTAGTATTTCTGTATACACTCCCGGCGAGAAAATAAGCATACATACAGTGCTAGATAAAATTGTATATATAGTAAATGGCAAGAAGCCATACTTTTTCAAGTAAGAAGTTTGGAAAACAAAAAATAAGCTTTCTGAAATCGCTGCTAATAAAATAAATAATCCTCCACTATTCAATTGAATAGCATCTCCTTGGCTAAATGATATGAAAGCAATTCCTATAAAACTAATTACACCACCGATCCAACCATTTAATTTCATTTTTTCATTCAAAAAAACAGATGCAAAAATAGCCGTTACTATAGGTGTGACTGAAACAATTAAACTTGCAGATCCAGCATTTACTGTTTTTTCACCGTAGTTTAATGCAATGTGATAAAAAGTAAATCCTAAAGCACCAAATATAAAAATTGCTGGGATATCCTTTAAATCCGGCAGTCGTAACTTGTATATAAAAGAAAACAACAGAAGAATAAATGAAGCGATTAATAAACGTAGTAAAGTAAGGTGCTCAGGTGTATAAGATTCGAGCCCCATACGAATTGCTGGAAAGGCAGTCCCCCATATTAAAATCGTAAAAGCATGAGCACAAATAATCCGAAAGTCCCATTTTTTATAATTCATGTTTTTTTCTCCCCCTTCAAACCAACCACTTTATAATTACCAATTATTTCTTTTCATCATATTTAATAGTTGTTACAATGTCTTCAACCAGTTATTTATCGTAAAAACCAACCACTTGGTATTTATAAAGTGAACGAGGGAGTTTTTTTATGACAACTAATAAAAAACTGCCTAAGTATCGGCAGATAGTAGACTATATGAAAGAAAAAATTGAAAACGGAGAATGGCCTATTGGAAGTAAGATTCCTAGTCAACGGCAGTTAGCCAAATTATTTCATGTAAATCGAAGTACTGTAATAACTGCGCTAGATGAACTTATGGCAGATGGATTGATTCAAGGGAAAATTGGAGCAGGAACAATTGTAACAAATAATACATGGTCATTATTAGCGACGAATCCCCCGCCTGATTGGAGTGACTATGTAAAAGCTGGTATTCACAAACCTAGCAAGTTAATGGTAAGAGAAATCAATGAAGCAGAAGCAAATAAAAAACTTATCCATCTTAGTAAAGGTGAACTTGCGCCTCAACTTTTCCCGCTAGAAACTATGCAGTCCATTATGAAAAGCGTAAGTGACGAAATAGATTATTTTGGATACGAAGAACAAAAAGGTTTTTTGCCGTTACGTGAAGCAATTAGTAAATACGTAAAATCATTCGGAATACATACTTCAGCCAGTTCTATATTAATCGTCTCTGGTGCATTACAAGCACTCCAATTAATATCAATTGGTCTTTTGCATAGAGAATCAACCGTTTTACTTGAACAACCTTCTTACTTATATTCACTTCATGTATTTCAATCAGCAAATATAAATCTATCTGGTATATGTATGGATCATCACGGTATTTTACCTAACGAATTATTAAAACGCATTAAATACAGTCAAAAGAAAAACATTTTATATTCTATCCCTAGTTTTCAAAACCCAACAGGGGCATTAATGTCTCAAGAACGAAGAAAAGAAATAATAAAAATATGTGAAAAGGAACAGTTACCTATAATTGAAGATGATATTTACCGAGAGTTATGGATTGATGAACCACCTCCAGCTCCTTTAAAGTCGATAGATAAACACGGACATGTATTATATGTTGGTAGTCTTTCTAAAACACTTAGCCCAGGACTTAGAATTGGATGGATCATTGGACCCGAACCAGTCATTGATAGATTGTCAGATATAAAAATGCAAACAGACTATGGATCGAGCTCTTTATCTCAAAGAGTTGCTGCTGAATGGATAAATAAGGGTTTTTATGAAGAACATGTTGCAAACGTAAGAATTCAATTAAAAGAACGAAGACAATTCATGATACGAGCTTTAAATAAGTACTGCGCAGATGTTGCATCGTGGGATATTCCTAGTGGTGGATTATTTATATGGCTAAAGATTGTACCTAGCATTCCGATGAAGAAATTATTTTCAGAGGCGCTATCAAAAGGAATTCTTTTAAACCCAGGACGTATATATGAAGAAGAATCAGATCGGTACATTCGTTTATCATATGGATATGCTTCTCCAGAGCAAATGACTAGCGGAATTAAATTGTTGAGTGAATTAATCCGTAAACTGATGGCATAACAAAAACTCCTCTATAAATAAAAGAGGAGTTTTTGTATATCATATTTACCACAATCTCATTTCCTGTCCCAATAAAATAAGTTCGTCATAAGGATCTCCGTCAATATTTAATACTTGAGCAAAAGCAGGTTCTGTTTTTAAACCGTTCTCTTTTAAGCGAAGAATTTCTTCCCTTATATGGGGATGCTGTATTAATAGCATGTGCTCTACTATCATATGTCTATATGCATTTTGGTTACGTACTGGCTTAGGCTGAGCAAATAATTCAAATTTAAAACCTTCAAATTCAAAATTTACCTTTATCGATTCTGTAGTTTTAATTTTTTTCTTTTTTATTTTGAATCCTTTATAAGAACCGTATAAAGATCTCATTTCCTGTTCAAAAACATCAAAGTTATGTACTTCCATTACTATATCTAAGTCAGATTGAAGAGTATCAATTCTAATAGGAATTGTCCCGCAAAGAACCGGACTATACAAAATTAAATCCTCCATAATGTTAAGTTTATTCAAAACATCATACACTTTTTGTTGCTTCTCATTCCCTGATTGTAAATATGTAATAGATGTAAACATGGAAGTCTCTCCTTCATTTCACGTAATACGTGTCTCACTAAATTCAAGAAAAATTTGTCCGTTTAAACTTGTTCTAGAAGTACCTTTACTTCAATATATTAAGGCGAATAAACAATATGTTTCAACTTTCCTCCTATACTGCAATACTATAAAAATAAAGAAGGAGGAATTATTATGAGCATTTTTCACATTCTTTTAACCATCCACATATTATTTGGAACAATATGCTTAATCACCGGTATTGTAGCGATGGTTGCTCAAAAGAAGAAAGGAAAACATACGGAATGGGGTGAAATATATCATGCATCCTATGTTGTTATTACCGTTACTGCAATTATATTATCCATTATAAACTGGGATAAAATCGCATATTTATTTTATGTAGCAATTTTCTCTTATTCATTTGCGATATATGGATACCTCGCACGAAAAAAACGTTGGAAAAATTGGCTCCATCACCATATTAGAGGTATGTTAGGTTCTTATATTGGTGCCGTTACCGCACTTTTAGTAAACGTCGGTATTCATATTCCCATAATTAATTTATTACCGCCTATATGGTTTTGGTTTTTACCTACATTAATCGGTATTCCTCTCGTAGCCAGTGTATCAAAAAAATATAAAAAGCGTAGTTAAAATTCATTACAATTTCGTTACTTTCTAATGGTAATTACAAAAAATCATACTCAATGTAATATTTTATTAACAAATTCAAATTCATATTGCTTTAAGTTCGTCACTTAGAGCTAAATAAAAAGAATCCAATAAAAATATTGGATTCTTTTTCGGATTTCATTTCAATATCGGCTCTATGTATTCAATGATGTTACCATTTGGACCACAAACTATCTTTGTTTACTTGTGGGTACTTGTTGTATTGATTCAGTGATAATTACACCATTATAATTCAAGATTGTAATAACGAATGTAAACGATCCGGGTAATTCGTAAACATCCCGTCAACTCCCCATAAAATTAACTTTTTCATATCTGTTTCATTATCTACAGTAAATGGATGAACTTCTAATCCGTGTTTCTTTATTCTCTTTACATAAGCTGAATCAATATATTTATAGTTCATCCCAATACCGATACAGTATGTTTTATACTTTTTTATCTCTAATTCAGTTAATTGAACTGCCTTTTTGTAAGGTAGCAATTGTACTAGAGGTATATGAACATCTAAACTATGAATTTTTTGCAGACTCGCTTCACTAAATGATTGAATAATAACTTTATCATTTATTCCGTAGTGCTTTATAATTTCTATTAACTTTTCTTCCATACTAGGATATTCATCTGGTGATTTTGTTTCAATATAATATTTTGCGTTATGCCCAAACGTTTCAATAATTTCTTCTAGTGTTGGAACGTTCGCATTTTCAAATTCTTTCTTTGCTCCAGGTGGATGCTTTTCATTAAACAAAGATTCTGCATTTAATTGCTTTATTTCTTCTAATGTATGTTCCTTAACTAGACCAGTACCGTTTGTAGTGCGGTTTACTGTTTCATCATGCATAGCTACTAAATGTCCATCTTTTGTCATTTGAAGATCAATTTCTATATAATCTCCTTTTAATTGTTGTCCTAGTTTATAAGCTTGTATTGTATGTTCCGGCGCATACGCAGAAGCTCCTCTATGTGCAATGTTTTTTATATGATTTGATTGATTAATAGCTTTTGTGTACTTAAGTTCATTTACTTTATGAAAAGCAAAAGTGACTATTACTATAAAGGTGAAAATGATTGTAACGATATATATTTTTTTCATAATGATGTATTAACTCCTACATGAAAGCAATTTAGATTGAATAATTTATTCAATTAAACGTCTATTTTCAAATACAGTCATTTGTCCTACAGATTGAAAACCAGCCTTTTTATAAATATTAATGCCATCAGGTGAAGCTTGTAATACGCATTGAGCAACTTTTAATTCTTTTGCTTCTTGCAGCAAGTAATTAAACATAGTGGAGCCAAATCCTCGCCCTCTCATTTCTTCTTTAGTTGCTATATCATAAATACCAATACTATCTTTTGTACATACTAATGAACCAACCGATACGACTTCTTCTTTATAAAATCCTAAGTACAGTTTCATTTGTTTACTATTCCATAAATCGAAAGAAGCAGTTTCATTATAGAATGCTTGTACATGTGTACCTTCCTCAGATGTACCAAAAAGATTAGCTAACGTTTCTCCAAACTTTTTGATGTGTCCTGACGAAGATGCTTTTTGTATCGTAAAACCTTCTGGCATGTTTATTGTTGGATGAATTGTTTTTAAGTCTGCTATCATCGCGATATTTTGTTCTGCTTCTTTTAAGCCAAGTTTTATTAATTCGCTTTTTATAGTCTGCTCATGCCTATCATCCCAAAACCAAACACTCATTGGAAATTTCTTTTGATTATAGTTGTTTACCACTTTATATAGTTTCTCAATACCTTCCGTTAAATTATTGTTTAGTATAGTAATGATATTAAATGTATCTGCCGGTAAACCACAGTCGACAGCAATGTAATCCTTCATTTCTTTTACATTCATTCCATGTAACTGCCGTGCAATATATGAGGTTTTATATGTGAAGTTATCTATTAGTAACTGTTTATAATTCATTCATTTTGCTCCTTTCATAAAAATTCGTTTTCGAATTCTTCAGTATTAAATATAACACATAAGAAATGTATCTATTTCTATAAAAATATCTCTATACATTACTCTTTTTGCCCTAAAAGAATTAAAAATGATATAACGTTGTCGGAATGAAAAAAGTGGTATATAATAAATAGTAACATTACTAGTAATTATTTTAGGTATTCCTAGAATAAAGGAGCGATACATATGAAAATTACTATTTATTTCGGAAGTCATGAAGATCAAGATGTTCGTACTATGGACTGTCATTTAGATGTAGAAGATGCAGAAGAGATCGTTTCTGTATCATAATATAAATAGTTGGGATGAACCCTCTTCCCTACAGCGTTTAAGGCACCTTTTATAGGTGTCTTTTTTGTTATTTTTTCATCAAAAACCCTTTACTTTAGAGCGTTTTAATAGTAAAATATAAATATACGAACAAACGTTCTTTTTATTTTAATTGTACATGAAGGGATGATTTTTACAATGGCTCAAGCAAAGCGCAGAGGAAGAAAAAAGCAAACACCTATCATTTCAAATACAGGCTTTATCGGCTCTGTCTTTATTGATACATTGGAGTTACAAAAGAAATCCTATTATTTCGCTCGTAAAAAACTTCAAATTGTTCATCACGTACTTGATGGCCTCTCTGGGGCAACAAGTTCTCTATTTAAAGAACATAACATTTCAGCATACATGTCATGTGTGTATTTACATAAACAAAAGAAAATCGGCTTTGTTCTTTCAACGAAACCATTTGAACAAAGTGACGGTGTTGCTTACTTTATAAATTATTTAATCGAAAAGAATTTTTACGGTAATGACGAAGATGTAGAATATCAAGAAGTATTTAATACAGGTTTTATCGGTGTAGTATTCGCTGATTTATGTAGCATAGATCGCTTTAATTTCGAGTTTGAAATGGGTATGTTAACGAAATTAATGAAAGATATGATTATTCCGGTTAAAGAACTCTTTTTACGCCACAATGTACCGGCCTACATCTCCACTTCTCATTTAGAGGAACAAAACAAATTAGGTTTCGTTCTATCTGTAAAACCATATGATGAACGTGCAGAAGCAGATTTATATTTTGAGGCGTATTTAAAAGAACGCGGGTTATTTAATGGTGATGAAGAAGATGATATTGATAAGATTGTTATTAGAAAAACAGCTGAATTACGATAGAAAAGCGCAGGATGATGATCCTGCGCTTTTTATAATTTATGAAACTGATTTACCAAATAAACGGTATTAGTTTTTTTGTTTTCTGTTTATACACTGTAAAGTGTTCACCGTACTTATTCTGTAAGTAATCATCAGATTGCGGAATATAAGAATAGGCCTATAGGAATTAACAAACTATAAATTTCGTTTTATAGTATTTGCTTTTCTTAGCTTGAAAGAGGTAGCAGTATCCATTCTATAAATAATCTAAGAATCTACTAAGCACTATAATCTTTCGAATGAACCTCTAACATGAAACGATTTGATGAAACTTTAATTACTATTAAATATAAGAATCCCCCTACAATTGGAATGGTGTACGCTGGGATATAATTTAATAATAGACCGGATAGTGCCATTGCTATAGGGAGCATTATTTTACCTATACTTAATCCAATGCTGAGAACCCTTCCCCTGTATTCATCGGGAATCTCATTTTGCATGAAATAAATTAAAGGAATATCAATTAGCGCTATAATAAACCCTAAAAAGATCATAACAACACAATACGTAATAACGAATACTAAATCATTCACTTCAAAACTTTTGAATAAAACTGGAATTCCTAAAATAATCATAAAAACTGACAACATAGAACTTAGTTTTTTCAAAAGATAAGAGTAAGAAAAACGATCAGTTATCTTTTTTACTACAATTGCACCAATTATCATCCCTACTGGAAAAGTCCCTTGAATGATACCAAATTGCTTAGAACCAAGATTGAGTACTGTGTTAATAATGTATGGCAATGGAACATTTACAGCAAAGCCTAAGAAGAAATTAAACGAAATTAAAATATGAAACGTATTCTTTAAGCTTTCCTTTTCAAGTAAGTAAGAAAACCCCTCTTTTATATCTTTAATAAAATGAACTCCTCTTTTTGAATTTCCCTCATTTATGTTGTACTCGAACAGTCTAAAATGAATAAATAGTAATGCTATCCCTGAAAGAATAAAAGAAATACCATTTATAACTATAAAAGTCTTAATATTAAATATTGAAAAAACGATGCCCCCTAACATAGGGCCGAGAATTAAAGATACAGAATCGATAATTTTACTTATAGAATTAATACTCATAAGCCTCTCTTTAGAGACGATATTTGGTTTTGCAGATTCTAATCCTATTCCAAAAAAGGTTGTAAACACTGTCATAAGAAAGGTTGTAGTATAAATGATGAATAAGTTTAATCCATAATAGCTGCTTACTATATAAACAGCTATTAATAAGCATCCACTTAGTAAATCCATACAAACAACTAGTTTCTTTTTATCAACCTTATCAGCAATTACACCAGCAAAGGGATTCAAAACAATTATTGGAATCGTTCCTAATATGAGCGTAATCGCGAAATTTAACGCAGATCCAGTTATTTGTAAAACATATAATCCTAGCGCGAAACTATACATAGAGCTACCGAATATTGATACTGTTTTTGCAATTGAATATAAACAAATATTTCTTAGTTCTTGGTTTCTTTTTTTATTTTCTATATGTAATCGTAAACTTCCCATCACTTTTCCCCCTGCCTAATTTTGTGTTACGTACATTGTAAGTTCTTGGGTCAACCCAATAACAATATGTACTATTTGAAAAGTTTTCAGGGAAAATAAATAAAAGATGGGGTTAACCCCATCTTTTTCCGAAAAATGAATATGTATAAATTTCTTCTCCTTGAACAAAGAAATCCTCGTACTTTCCTCCTCGTTTCAAATAATTTGAAGTACTTTCATCGATGGATTGAAAGTGTAGATTTTGGATTTCTTTCGTTACTTTTGAAAGTGTAAAATTTTCTCGAAAGTTATTTGTAATTTGGCTATTTGAGCTGAAATTTTTAAATAAAATAAATAAACTTACTAAATAACAATCCGTTTTAAAAAGTGGATTTAATTCGCGAAGTAAAAAATCCTCATGCTCAAAACTATAATTGCTCGTACCAGAATGATCAATTACAATATCAACTGACTGATTCTGAATAGGGATATTCAAAAAATCAGCACAGATAAAGAGAATGTTTCTTTTCGGATTTCTTCTCGCTAATACATCTTTTAAAAATAAAAGTTTATTTAAATCTCGATCCACTGCAATGTATAGGCAATCTTCGGGCAGTTCTTCATAAATGTTTCTCAAAAAGAATCCAAGTCCCGATCCTAAATCCAGTATTAATTTGTTATTTAAATTTAAATGTATTAGTTTCTTTTTCGCCCATTCCCCTTCCCTATGCATATTTTCCAAATAGGCATTATCAGTTTCATGAATATAATCCGAAATAGTATCTTCAAGTGACGTTTGCTCATTTACTTTAAATGATTTACCCGCAGTTATAATTCCTGAAGTAATAATATATTCTTCACCACAATTACAAATTAGCTTCCCCTCAGTAATTTGATTGTTAGTAATAATTCCATCTTGAAGAATTAGTTTTTTGCTACAATTAGAACATGTAAGTAAATGAAGTACGCTTAAATCTATCCCAATAATTGAATTTGAAGTTTCATTTGTTAATAATAAATCTTGTAACACTTCCTTTAATTTATCCCGCCTCTTCCCCAAAAGCTCTATTTCCTGTTCTATCTTGTCATATTTCAATTTAAATAAAGATTGGTAAAAAGTATCATTTTCGTAATTCATAGATTTCGCTAAATTTTTATAAAAAAATAGTTCTTTAATTTCATTCAAGCTAAAACCTAGCTCTTTGTAATGTAATATAAGTTCTAAATCTGTTTGACAATACTCATCAAAAAAATAATGCGATCCCTTTCTTTCAGGAATAATGAGGCCGAGATCCATATAATGTCTAATTGTATCAATACTTATGTTATTTACTTCTCCAAACTTACCAATTTTCATAACATCCCTACCATTTGTATATATTTTTATATAGATTTCTATTTTTATCTTTAAAAATCCTTTTATCTCTCTATACAACAGAATTAAAGGTATGTATAGGATATTTCAATGCCACATATTTTGTAAGTGTATAATCTTTTATTTAATAAAATATACATGTAAACGGATATTATCACCTCTCCTTTATTTAACCAGTGGAGCAGAACTACTATTCTGATGACACTTTTATTTCTATTTCTGTATGTGATGAATTACACCAACTTGCTCGAGAAAGTTAAAGATTCTCATTTCCAAATACCTTACGAAGTTATTGCTAAAATGTTGATTTTGTAGAACGAATCGGTAGAAACTAAGCAGAAGATTTAATTGATTTATATGTTTGGGTGAGTTAAAAAATTGCTAACACCTCTTTCAAATGCATGGAATATACAGGGATTTATAACTTAATATAGAACATAAACAGGAGAAGTTTATCTTGTAAATAAGGGGACATACTTATGGAATTAGAATCAAATGTTAAAGCAATTGCTTTATTAGAAAAGTTAATTGGCACTGGTAACAACAGTAAGGGGTGGATTAGAAAATGAAAATTGCAATAGTCTGTTTTGATAACTTTACTGATATAGATGTTTTTCTACCATGGGATTTATTAAATCGTGTACGTTTAGTTGGCGGTATTTCTGATTGGAACGTTCAACTATTAGGAACGGGAAAAACTCATATATCCATGTCTGGCTTACGTATTCCCATGACAGGAAGCATATCTGATATTCCGTCTGCTGACGCTGTAATATTTGCAAGTGGTAAGGGTGTACAAAATTTATATAAAAATCAAGAGTATCTTAATAGCATTCATGTAGATCCTCAAAGACAATTAATAGGATCTATGTGTTCTGGTTCATTACTACTAGGAGCTAAAAAATTACTAACAGGTAAGAAAGCCACTACATATCCGTCCGTAGTAGAACAGCTTAAAGAATTTGATGTAGACGTTATTGAACAAAGTTTCGTAAACGAAGGAAATATCTCGACTGCTGCAGGCTGTTTTGCTGCTCAAGATCTCTCAGCCTGGATTATAAGAACCCTAATCAATGAAGAAATGGTCGATACTGTTCTAGAAACTGTTCAGCCAGTAGGCAAAGGTTTATATTTTTAATTTCAAATCAAGTTGAGGGATTGGTTGCTCCTCAAAACGATAAAATGAGCCTTTTTGCTTGATGGCGACGTGATATGCCTCCAATTTCAATTTAATTAAATAAAAGGCTTTGTTAAATTATAATGTTGATATTTACGATAAAAAATTACTTATTCTCTTGATAAGTCATTTTTAACTATTAGTACGGTTATTAATAATTTCCAGTGACCTCTTGGCTTCATTTCTTATAACCAATTGACTATCGTTTTGTTCTATTTCCATAAGAGTTTTAATGACATTGATGTCGTTAAAACTTTCAAATGCTCTGACCAATTTCCATCGGATAATGTTATCGTTGAAATTGTTCCCTAAACACAGAATAAGTGCATCAATAATTTGAGTATTAGAATGTATTTTGTTATAGAAACAAATGAAACCTATTGCATCAATAGCTTCCCTAATTGCAGGAATGTTATTTGTCTTTAGTACATCCATTAAAACTGGTATAATCTCTTCTTTCATATGAGCTAAAGTTCGAGCAATAATATCCCTCGGTAGAGGATAACTTTTCTTATTGAAACCATTAGTAGGTAATACTATATGTTGATTATTGCCTATCTGTCCTAAATATTCGACCATAATCTTTGCAGACTGGACATTGCCTTTTGAAAGTGCGTCACATAATTCAATCTTTGTATAGAGTTTTTTCTCTTGTTTAAGAGTATGAAGAAACAAACGAATCAAGTCATCGGTCAAATCATATTTCTCTGATAATATATTCACAGCGATAGTTCTTTTAAATGCTTCTTTGGATTTAAGCATTTCAAATAGTTCAATTTGTGTATGATTGCTATATTGTTGTAAATCTTTGCTTGTAATCTTCCCACGACTTTTTAACTGAGAATCAGAACTTTTCATTTTATTCCCCCTCATAACAATCGGTATAAAGTGATGTTTTCGACAATCATTTTGCTAATAGATACATTGTCACTTTGGTGTTTAACAATATCTAAGAATTGAAACCAACTCAAATAATGGTCGAGGTATTTTGTAGCCACGCCATTAAATCGTTGCATCCAACCTTTTAGACGGCTGTGATAGTTATTTACATTTTGGATATGATAAAGCCCTTTTACTCGTTCTGTTCCATCTGACTTAAAACGGTAATGCTCCAATCCTTTGCTTTTTGCATACGTAGAAAAAGCCCTCCAAGCATCGGTACATAGGGTATTACCTAATGATAACTTAGAACCGATAGCCTTATCTAATTGAGTTTTCACAATTCGACCTCTACCAAGTACACCTGAAAACGTTGCTTTTTGGCGGTCTTTTGCGATTAAAACACAAATTTGTTCGTGACTAATGCCCCGAAACTTTGAAGAACCCCCACGTTTTCGAGGTTTACGACCTTCAATGTTTCTTTTCCCCTTTTCAGAGTACAAAAAATATGTTTCATCCATCTCTACAATCCCTGAAAATGCGTTGAAATCCATTTGTTTTAGGGCGGACAATACTTTGTGTCTCCAATAGAACAAAGTAACATAATGAATTTCGCCAATAAGGTCTGCTGATTTACGAAGAGAATAGCCCAACATACATTTAATAAAATCCAACCATTTATCAGGCTTATGAGTACGGTAAAGGGGTGTCGAGGTTACATCTGTAAAAGTTTTTCGGCAATCTTTACAGCGGTATCGTTGGCGTTCAATCTCCTTAAGACCGAGTTTTACCATATACTTACCGAAACGCACAACTTGTTTAGAGCCACAACGCACACAAGTATAGCCATCTTTATTTTTTCGTTCAGTTACTTCTTGAAATACAGGTTCACTTGCTGAAAATGACGCAAGTGAACTGCTAAAAAATTCTTTTAATCTATGTTGTTCTGCTGAATTTAATTTTTTTATCTCTGCTATTAATTCCCTTAACATCATTTAAAGCCCTCCAAACTAATGTTCTTTCATTTATTATAGAACGTTAGTTTGGTTTAATCAAATATCAACAGAGTTATTTAACATAGCCAAATAAAAAACCGTGAATCATTCACGGGTTTTCCTCTTAATAACTAATTGCTATTGTGCCTTCACCTGCATGAACCGCAAATGAAATTGGTAATGGATATAGTTTAAAGTCCATTTCAGGGAATGCTTTTCTAATATCGGAAATCCATTCTTCAGCTCCATCTTTATCGTTAGCATGGAACATATGAAGTACTTTTGGTAATTCTTTTTCGAGTTCATTTTTAATGTATTCTCGACATTTTTGGATTTTACGAACTTTCTTTTCAAGTAAAAGCTCTCCACCTTTTACTTCTAATATTAAGTTGACACTTAATAAACTTCCAAGTAAAAATTGAACTCCCTTTACACGTCCACTTGCGTAAAGGCCTTTTAAACTTTTCGGGAATACGTGGAAAGGTCTTCTTTTTTCATCTACTAATGTTTTGTGTATATCTTGTAACGTCATACCATCATTGTATAACGATTTCGCTTTTCTAATTAGTTCATCCATTGGATAACTTGTTGTTTCACTATCCAATACCGTTAATGGGAAACCTGCCATGTCTGCAGCTAACTTCATATTTTGATAAGTTCCACTTACTTTTCCGCTAATAGCAACTGCAAATCCCTCTTCATATTCTTCTTTGCATTTCGAAAATAACTCTACCATTTCCCCTATGTTAGGTTGTGACGTAGTGACAGTTTTACCTTCGTTTAACGCATTATAGACGCGCTCACGCACACCATCTTCACAATCTTTGTACGACACACCATCAATAATAACTTCAATTGGGATAACAAAGTTATCTCCTTCTGTTGTAAAACTCGCAGTTGTACTATCAGTAATCCAAGCAACACGCTTCATGTTGTTCCTCCCTTAATTCAATTCCTCTTTTCTGACTTTTCTATATATTTATGTTACGAAAAGAGAATATCCCTGTAATAGTAACAGGACTTTATTGTTTTGGCTATAGTAGATGGATATTAAATGTGAATATTCTTTGTCATTTTCACGAAAAAAAGAAGAAAACCGAAGTATTTGCCCGATTTTCTTCTTTTTATACATTATTTAAAGGTTTCATTATCTAAAATTACAACATAATCATTTGTCAATCGACCAGCTTCTTTCGTATAACTAACAAGTCTTTGTACGTTATCACAGCAAAGTTTCGCTCCCCATACGAGTAACGGTACGCCGATGAAGTCGATGTGAAATCTTCTAGAAAACAGACCACCGAAAGTCATTGGTAAAGGCACTGTTGGTGATGTATTAGAAAAAATAATCTTTTCATGACTTTGATAATGTTTTTGCAAAATCTCTCCTAAATGTTTCATCGCAGGTACAACGACTTTTGATGCACCACATCCAATTGTATAAACCGGATTACCATTTTCGTCTATTCCATGAAAAATGATTTTGCCCATATCCTCTGTTTTCAATTTATTAAAGTAATCTACATTCAAAATTTCTTCTTTCGTTAACTTACGATCCGTTGGTAATTTATTTAAATGATAAGCTGCAGCAAGTGAAGTTGAATGTGTTCCACCAAAATCTGTATAAATGAATATCATATTATCATCCCTTGTTGTAAAAGTTCAATGTTATTTAGTATTACCGTTCACAGCATTGATAAACAAAGGATGAATGTATTTACAATTTTTTTATTAATTCATTATATATTTTTCGGTTATACTATCGTCTATTTATTACGGTACATAATGTAATAATCGTAAGCATTATTAATAAAAATATACAGACGTACTTTTGACTCGTACATCTGTTAGCATCTTTATTCAAAACAAACATATCTATTAACCCGTATGAACTGTCAATTATCAATAGATTCTACACCTTTAGAATTAGTCTTATTTAATACTTGAATATTAAATTTACTAGCTAGCATTAAAGTGATTTTATAAATAAAATATCCTACAATAGAACCTATAACGTTAAAAATCACATCATCAATATCAGTAATACGTCCCCATCCACTAAATAAAGACTCTGTTAGTTGTAATAATTCAATACTAATTGATATAGCTAAACCTAATAAAATAGTGTTTTTAATTTTTTTGAATTTATCCCATATAATTGGTGCTAAAAATCCTAAAGGCATTAATAATAAAATATTTCCACCTACATTTCTTACGATGAGACCAATCATAAATAGAACATCACCATCATAAGCAATTCCTATTTTACCAATATCTTTAATAATTGAAGCAAAGGGGACAATATTGATTGAAAGTCTTATATTCTCGATGCCCGTTGGAAAACCGATTGGTATAGGAAATAAAGTTATTGCAACAACCATACCAATATATATTACGAATAGAAAACTAATTAGTTCTTTCCACCAATTCACACCTTTTTTACTTTTCATTCCAATAAAAATACTTCGTACAATCAAATAACAGATAACCCCTACTATGATAAACACACTACCATTGATCATATACAAACTGTTAACACATCCCTTCATAGTGATATTTTATAAATCTTTAGATATAAATATAATGTTATTAAATTCACTTGTATAGAATTATATTTCATTCTAGAAAACATTTATTTATAAAATAAATGCTTTCTAGTTAAAATACTTTTCAAAACAAAAACAATCGTGAACTCGTTTAAATTGTTTTCTTATCTCTTCTTTATTTTCACCTGTATAATGAGCAAATGTTTGAACTGGATATAACTGATCAATATTACTTTTCATTACACCTTTTATCTCGTCTGTATGATCGGAATATACATGTAAATATGAATCTACGTTTACAAATCCGTTCTTTTCATACCATTCGTGAACCCATAAATTGTCCCTAGTCCACGCTTCCAATCGATTTAGGTTAAGTTCTTTCGCTAACTTTTCTGCCGCATTTAATAGTTGATTAGCAATCTTCATTCTACGAAAATCCGGATGAACTGCAATATGCCAAATCATGCCGCCAAGACCAGTTCCTCTTGAACAAACTGCACGTTCTTCTAATTCATATTCGATATCTATTAAACCCACAATTTGATTTTCATATACTGCTACTAATTCAATAGCAGTATTTTCATATTTTTCTTTCTCTCTAAATACATTATCGTAATATGCTGTATCTAAAAAAGACAACACACGACAACGTACCCAACCAGTTTCATCCTCTTTTCTATACGCTCTAATTTCTATATCCATATAATTAAAAAGCTCCTTCTATTTCTGTCATTAATTTTTCGGGTCCTGCTCCTTTATTTGATGGAATAACTAATGTAATTCCTAAGCCTGGATATACGGCTGAGCGAAAACTGACTCCTGGATCATATCCCATTACATGATATTTGAATATCTTGTTTTCTCTTGTTTCAATCCATATTCCATAGCCGTAAGACTGATTATTATTTACTTGAATATGAGGAGTTAAAAGCATGTTTGTATATTCTCGGCTTATGATTTCATAGTTAAATAACGCTTCCCAGAATTTCAGCATGTCTGGCGCAGTAATAAAAGCACCACCATCAGAACCACCTTTTATTGGTATAGAGTAGGCGTTTGTTCTCCAATTTTGGTTAATTTCGTCTTTTATATATCCTAAAGCTGTGTGTCTTGGTAAACTATCTAAAGAAAAATAGCCAGAATCATTCATACCAATTGGATTGAATATGTTTTTTTCTATATATTCCGTAAATTCAAATCCTGTCTGTTCTTCGATTATTAATCCCAGTATGATAAAACCTGCATTGTTGTAGTGAAACTTACTTCCAGGTGCAAACATCATATTTCTGTTTTGGAATAATGGTAAGAAGTCTTTTAAATTTTTTAATAGATACATAGGAGTTTGTTCCCAAAGATCTTCGAAGTTATCCATAATACCTTCATCAAAATAATCTGGAATACCCGAACTATGCGTCAAAAGGTGATGTATTGTAATATCTTCATTGAAGTTTGGAAAGTTTATATGTAAACAATCTTTTAACTTTGTTTGAAAAGTAATTATCCCCTTCTCAACAAGTTGACAGATACCGGTAGCAGTGAATATTTTACAACCGGAGGCAATTCCGAACCTTGTTTGTAGCGTATTATTTATACATTCATTGCGATTTGCGTAACCAAACGCCTCTTCATAGACTAAGCCTTTTTCTTCTTTTACTAAAATTACACCAGAGAAATCTATATGCTGATGCATTTCTTTTACAATGCTGTCTATTTGATCTTTTGTTTTCATTACAAAAACCACCCTCGTTTATCAATATTGTTCACCCTTCTTATATTTCCATATATAGGAGGGTAAACCCTCCTATTGAATACCGTAAATCAAAACCAAGATTACTATTTTGAATTGATTGACTCAGAGGAATGCACTTTAGAATGTGAGGGCAATAAAGTAAATACACACAATATGATAGTTATAAGCAGCATTATCAATGAGCCTACAATAACCACAAGTTGTATAGAAATAAATTGAGTTGCAACTCCGAACAAAATCGTAATTAAAATGGTGATGCCCGCAATCACAAGCCCATATATACTCCCAATCCGTCCCATCATATGGACAGGGACATTATTTTGATAAAAGGTATAAAATCCTGTGTTTGCATACGCCATAGAGAAAGATAAAATAAAGAATCCAATAGCAGCTATTAAAAATTCATTTGAAAAAGCATAAATTAAATAACCGATTGCTATGAATAATGATCCTATTCCAATTAAAAATGAAGGCGCTATTTTTTTGGATAAAATTGTATTTGTTATAGCTCCTAAAATAAACCCGGCTCCAGCAATACTAACTAAAAAGCCATATTCACTATCTGTTAACAATAAAACTTCTTTCGCAAATGACAATTCAAGTGAATCAGTTGCGGCAACTAAAACCATCATCCCTTGAAATAAGAAATACACAAAAACGATATATAAAGATTTTTTACTGAAATTTAAAACGATGTTCCAATCTTTTTTTAGTACAGCTAAAGATAACCTATCATTTGACGTAGTAATATCGGATTTTTTATCAAGATTAGGTAACAGCAATGTAATTACTCCTGATAAGAGAAATGCTATAGCGTTTATATATATAGCAAACTCCGGTGTACTTGCTATTAACAATACTCCCGCTATCGCTGGACCAATTAATGATGCACCAGATCCTATTAAACTACGTAATGAGTTGAAACGTTGTCTTTTCTCTACTGGTATTAATTTCGTCATATATGTCATAGCAGTTGGCTCATAAATTGCACTGGCCATACTGATAAAGAATACGAATACATAAACAATCCAAAGTGATGGAAGTAAAGGTAAAATAGCGATAAATACCGCACGATATATATCGAGGTGAATCATTAACTTCCGTTTATTTAAACGATCAATCATACTTCCTGACCATGCGTTTGTAAATAAAGCGGCTAATGGTTTAATTACATATAAAGTAGCAACAGCTAAGGCTGATCCCCCCATATTATAGACAAGTACATTTAGTGCTATTAAGTAAATCCATGCCCCTAAATTCGCAATACCAACTCCAGATAGTAGTAATAATGGATATTTCCAATCTTTAAGTAAGTTTTTCATTTTAGGCCCCCGCTTTCCAAATTGTTTTGAAACAATAAAAAAATCCCACCCCCAAGACTTTTAGTCTTAGGGACGAGATTTATCATCGCGGTGCCACCCTAGTTTGTTAATATGTCGCCATATTAACCTTATCAGGTACTGCATTCTAATTCATGCTTATACCATAGCTCTATAACGGGAGCTCCCGTCACACTATCCCCTAATAAAAGGTTCCGATGTGCTGCTCAGAGGCTTGGTTCAATAAAGAATTTTTACTCCTTTTCAGCTAAATGGAGCTCTCTGTGAAAAATTCATTTTATTTACTCTTCTCTTCACTGCATTTGATTTTTTCCATATTATCACAATTTTATTTAACTGTAAATATAAAATAATCAGATATTTACCGAGATGTCACTGTTGATTCTCTTATTTATTATTTTTTCAAAAAATTACGGTGCGTGAAATTACTTAAATCTATAAAAAAAGAGCCTATTGTATATAGACCCTTCACTTTATCCGAATTAGTTTGTATTCGCCTCTGCTAACGGTTGTAACGGTGGTTCCAATTCTAGGATTAATGCATCGCCTTCTTGTATATCTTGTCCCTTTTCAATACTCTGACTCGTTACATAGCCCGTACCTGTAGTTTTTAAATCTAATTTTAATAATTTTGAGAAATACATAACATCACGCATTGACCAACCTTGTAAATTTGGCATTTTTGCGTTCTTCCCTAATAAAAATATACGATCCCCTTCACTCATTACTTCACCAGATTGCGGATATTGTTTTATTATTTTTCCTTCGCCTAAAATTATCGGTTGGAGCTTCTCTTTTTTCACACTATTCTCTACTGTATCCATTGATTGATTAACATAGTTTTGTACTTTTAATTGGGATCGTTCCGTTGCATCTGCCATTTGTTTTTCTGTATATGGTTTCACCTTTAAATATTCAAGGCTATTTTTCACAACTGGTTTAAATATTTCAGCAAGCGGCTGAGCCCCATACTCGTCTCCCTTTAACTTTGGCTGTTTAATAGCTAAGTATACAATTAACTCTGGGTCATCAATCGGAGCCATACCTAAAAATGAAAAAATATAATTTTCTTTCCCTTCCATATATCGTCCATTTTCAGGATTCGGAATTTGCGCTGTTCCGGTCTTACCTCCTATTGGATAACCATCCACTTTATACATTGTACCAGTACCTTTTGAAGACGTAATAACACGCTCCATTAAATTCCTTACCTCGTCCGCTGTCTCTTTTTTTATCGGATTCCCAATTTCTTTCGGTTGATTTTCCATAATAACTTGTTTGTTAGTTGGATTTACAACTTTGTCAACAATATATGGTTGCATCATTTTTCCGTCATTTGCTATAGCAGTAGCTGCTTGGATTAATTGAATGGGAGTTACTGTAGAACCTTGTCCGAAAGAAGTTGTGACTTGTTGAATTTGTGTATTTAATAATAATGTGTTTGTACTTTCGCCAGGTAAATCTATTCCGGTTTTTTGGTTGAATCCAAATTTATTCATATATTGCTTAAATTTATCCGGTTTCAATAACTGATCTTCTAAAATAGAAAAAGCTACGTTGGATGATCTTTCAAACCCTTCATCAAATGTAATAGATCCCCATCCAAATCCACCGTTATGATCTTTTATATCAGATGAACCAACTGAATATTTTCCAGATTGGAAATATCCCTTCCCGTTATATACACCTTCATTAATTGCAGCAGCTAACGTAAATACTTTCATAGTTGAACCTGGTTCAAATGCATTTGCGATTGGGTCATTTAAAAAGTATTCAATATCGCCTTTATTAGGATTAAAACTTGGTTTACTAGACATCGCTAAAACTTTCCCTGTCTTTGGATCCGCTATGATTCCTACTAACATAGAAGGATCATAGTGATCTTGTGCCTTATTCATCGCTTCTTCTAAAAAACTATTAATTTGTTTATCAAGCGTAAGGTACACGTTATTTCCATTTTTAGCGGGTTCTATTTTTCCTATATCATTTGTAAGGGGGATGCCTTTTCGTGCTCCCACATATTCTATTTTCCCATTTGTCGAGCGCAAATATTTATCCAGACTCTTTTCAAGTCCGAATTTCCCTTCTGTATTTCCTTTATCGTCAGGTCTAGCAAAACCAAGAATATAAGATGCAAAATCTTCATTTGGATATACTCTTGCTTTCTCTGACATAAAGGATACACCCGGGATTTTTAATTGTTTTATTTTTTCCTTCACTTCCCTAGATAAATTCCGACCAACTTTTCCAATTTCAACTTGCGTGCGTCCATCATGAAAATTTTTTAATACGTCCTCTTTATCAATTTCAAGCGCATCAGCTAATCGCTCTGCGGTTTCATCTTTATTTTTCACTTTATTTGTTCCTTTTAAATTCACAACAACACGATATGTTGTGGAATCTTGGACTAGCACTTTTCCAGCTTGATCATAAATCGTGCCACGATTTGCTTCCAAAACACCCTTTTTATTATGTTGTTCAGTTGCAAGGTCCTTTACATCTACATTATGGACGACCCCTACTGCTTGAATATAGAAAAAACGCAAAAGCATAATAAGAAACAAAACAATAAAAGCAACCATAAAATACCGCGCGCCTTTATTCGTTTGAAGTTTATGCATATTTATCCCCTTTCTTTCACAATTAACTACTACAGAGGTGTGCTACAAATTATGTAATTTTTGCTTTCAATACTATATGTTTCGAACTTTTCCTTTTAATTCCTTTAAATCGTTCTGAAAGTAGCTGTTGTTTCTGCTTTTATTTTTCTATTTACAGTACGGTGCGTGAAATTTACGAATATTCCGTCATAAGATAGTTAACTTATACAAATTTAATAGGAACTTTTGATGCTAATTCCGTTGTTCTTTCGCCACTCTTTTCATACGCATACCCTTATCTTGTGCATAATAAAAAAGTTCCCTTCTGGATTTCCAAAGGAGAACTTTTTAACAAACCTATAAATAGTTATTTATAAAAATTAAGCTATATGATTATATTTCGCTAAAAAAGGAATTCGTTTCGCTACCAATGCGTACATTTTAAATACAAATTTCGCTATCGGTTCAAACATACGTGTACTTTGCACTACTAAACTGCTCATAATAAATGTTAAGAAAGCTGCACCAAGTATATCTAGAGGATAATGAACTCCTACGTACATACGTGATACACCAACTAATACTGCCCAAATAAGAGCGACATATTTAAGTTTTTCTCCTCTAAGTAAAAATACAAATGCGATGGAAAATACAAGTACAGAGTGATCACTAACAAATGATGAGTCTGCTGCATGTGGTACTAATTGATGTACATTATGTGATACAAACGGACGTGGGTGGTAATATACCGCATGTATCACAACATTTACTAGTAATGCGATAATGACTGAAAGTGTCGTATATAACACTGTGTATTGTTTTTTAATGGCATTGACTTTTTTTCCATTATTAAACCATAAGATAAACATAAATAGAATGGCTACATATGCAGCGCTATTTGTAATAGCAACCATTAGCGTATCTAATAGTTTGGACGATTCAGCAAAACTATTAAACCATTGAAATACTGTGTAATTCATAATACTCTCTCCTTAAATAAAAGCATTCTTGATTTACACAGTATACAACATCAATATGAAAATGGGCTTAAACTTTTCTCATCTAATTCTCATTTTATTATTACTCATTTGACAATATTGAGACTAATTATTACGGCTAATTATGTATAAAGCTGAAAAACCTTTAAAACAATACGAATTACATACTTTTCATATGTAGAATACATAACATTGTTACTTAAATATAGTAGTTGCGAAATCGTATTTTTAATACATACGAAGTGCGATATTACCAAATTGTTCTCCTTGTTCCATACGACTTAATGCCCCAATGGCTTCTTCTAACGAATATACTTTATCAATAATTGGTTTAATTTTATGTTTCTCAATAAACTTAACCATTTCATTAAATTCCTCACGGCTACCCATAGATGTCCCCATAATATCGATTTGGTTATAAAATAATGCACGTAATGGCAATTCAATTTTATCTCCTGAGCTTGCACCAAAATTAACAATTCTCCCATTTGGTTTTAATACATCAAAATATTGTAAGAATGTTGCTGGACCTATACTATCGATTATTAAATCTACTTTCTCTCCGCGTAAACTCTCTTCCCAATTTCCAGAACTATTAAAAGAAAAGTCTGCGCCATATGTTTCGGCAAACTGTCTTTTGTTCTCTACCCTTGATGTAACACTTACTTTTGCGCCAATTGCTTTCGCAAATAACATGGCAAATGTCGCTACACCGCCGCCTATTCCCGGAATTAAAACATGTTCTCCACACTTCAATTTACCCTTTGTAAAAAGCGCTCTATATGCTGTTAATGCCGATAAAGATAAAACTCCAGCCTCATCCCAAGTAAGATATGACGGTTTTGCCACTACATTTTCAGCTGGCACAATAACAAATTCAGCAAACGTTCCATCTTTCGGTCCACCTAACACCTCTGGTAAATCTGGTACTTCGGTAATATTTTCCCATCCAATGCTAGGATTGATAATAACCTCGCTATTTAATAAATTATTTGAAACACCTTCTCCGATCTCTGTAACAATTCCTGAACCATCTGACCCTATTACTAACGGCAGCTCCATTTCTTTTCTATTGTATATAATAAATAAATCCCTATGATTTAATCCTGCAGCTTTTAACTTTACTTTTACTTCACCGGCATTAAGATTTGTTTCAGGTAAAAATTTATATTCTAATCCTTCTACCCCTTTTTTATATTGATGTACAATAGCTTTCATTGTTTAATTCCCCCTTAATATTTTCAATGTACTAGAAATATCGAAATAAATAAAATAATCCGTCTCCAATAATTAGAAATAATGTATATCGTTATGACAAAAGAAAAAATCCCTCCCTATAAATAACGTAGGAAAGGTTTTTAAAATTTTTTAGATAAGAATCTGTAATTTTAGTTTTTTTGAGTTTTGGCCAATTCTAAAATTCTTTGAATAAACGGTGCTTTTTCCTTTGTATATGAAACACGATCAAAAGGATATGTAGTTGCAAGTTTCTCTTTTAATTCTCTATATTCTTTACGTGCCCATTCATGTTTTATTAGAAAGTCTCGAAATAAAAGATTGTTTTTCCATTCGTCACTATTATAAATATAAACATGCAAATGATGGGTACCAGCTCTCCATTTTCCCTTTCTAAAAAAACGTCGATTAGGTGTTTCTTTTGGAACATACTCATATCCAATTTTTAATAACGCTTCAATCCACTTTTCCGTAATTTTCAAATCAGTTACACCAATCATCATATCAATTAGAGGTTTCGCTCCTAATCCTTGTACAGATGTGCTCCCTATGTGTTCAATAGCAATACATTCTCCTCCCAATAATGAAATAAATTTCTCTTTTTCTATTACATACTCTTCATACCAATCTTTTTGATATGGTTTAATAACGATTTGTTGTTCCATATTGTTCACCCTCTTATAAGTGTTTATTATTATATTTATAAAATTTCATGTAATTAACATAGGATTTTTACAAAATATGTCGAATACTGAAATATACAACTTAATTATAATAAATGTGAGGTATATTATGAAAGATATTCCAGTTGAAATTCAATTAAATCAAGTAACATTCCAATTAAAAGAACATCATAATTTTGATTGGCTTATGAAATTAGGAACCGTATTTGCGGTTTTTGACCAGCAAGATTCAGGAAATCTATCTTTTGGTGTAGAAAAAGATGGTCATAAGAAATTTATTAAATATGCAGGGGCACATACAATTGCATATAACGGAAAGACCAGCGATGCAATTGATAGATTAAAAAATTCAGTTTCCTTATATGAAGAATTAAAGCATGAGTCACTTATACAATTAATTGAACATTTTCCCGTTCAATCTGGATATGTCTTAATTTTTGATTGGTTTGATGGCGAATGTCTTCATTCACATTGGAGTTTCCCGCCTCCTGAGAAATATAAAAATCCAAACTCTCCTTATTATAAATATAAGCATTTATCTGTTTTGGAGCGAATTCAATCCTTAAATTCTATGTTTTCTTTCCATACATATGTCGAAAAGGAAAACTATGTAGCAATAGATTTTTATGACGGTAGTATTTTATATAATTTCCATACAAATGAGACGAAGATTTGTGATATTGATTTATATTCTAAAAAACCATACGTGAATAAAATGGGAAGATTATGGGGTTCCTCTCGTTTTATGTCTCCTGAAGAATTTGAGCTAAACGCTATGATTGATGCAAGAACAAATGTATTTAATATGGGGGCGATGGCTTTCGAAATTTTAGGAGGTGGAATAGATCGTTCCTTTACAAAATGGGAAGCAAGTAGGAATTTATATGAAATAGCGTATCGTGCTGTAAATGAAAGCCGAGCTGAACGATATGAATCAGTTAAAGTATTTTATGAAGAGTGGATTAACGTGGCAAATGCTGAAAAGATATAACCTATATTATTAAAAACATAAAGTTTCTACTATAATCATGTATAATACATATAAAATGGAAATTCAAAATAACGAGGAAAATATTATGAACTTTGTTTATATTAATCAAAACGTATTAAATAATCTTCTTTACATTTTAAGTAGTATATTTATTTTTTATTTTATATATGATAGCGGACGCTATTTAAAGAAATATAAAAAATTACTTATTATCCTTTGTACGAGTATCCCTCTTATTTTATGTATGCGCTATCCAATCTATATGGATGAAAATTGTATTCATGATTTAAGACAAATACCAGTTATAATAGGCACACTTTATGGTGGCTTCCCTGTTGGTATCATTTTGTTTGCTATTTTATTAATTACAAGATTTTCATTTTATGGATTTAGTATGTTAACAATACTCGTTTATGGAACAATGTTTATCGTTACAGCATTCGCATCCGCAAAATTTAATAAGTATAATAGAAAAATTAAAGTAGCTTATGGAATGTTTTTAACATTTTTTCTAGCAATATTTACAACTGTAATTGTATTAACTTTATCAGATTTTGAAGTAAATAATTTGTACATCATTTATTTCATAATATTACCAACCATTTTGATGTTGTTTGGCATTTATTTTAATGAAGTTTTAAAAGATGCAGTATGTATGCGATCGAAGATGATTAAAATGGAAAAAATGGAGATTGTTAGCCAACTTGCTGCTAGTATATCGCACGAAGTAAGAAACCCCTTAACTGTCGTAAAAGGATTTACTCAACTTTTAAAAACACCTAATTTAACTCCAGAATCAAGAGATGAGTATATTGAACATATACTTGAAGAGTTACATCGTGCACAAGGAATTATTGATGATTATTTAACGTTTGCCAAACCTGCTTCAGAAAAATCAGATCATATTTCAGTAGAACAAGAGTTGAACCGAGTTATTAATATGATCTTACCATTATGCAATATGAATACAATACATATTACAAAAGATTTTTCCACAGCAACAATTGTAGGCAATAAACAGCACTTTCAACAATGTTTTTTAAACTTAATAAAAAATGGGATTGAAGCAATGCCTAATGGTGGTACTTTACATATCTCCTCATCTATTAGTAATAATAAAGTTATTATTCGAATTGAGGATAGCGGAATTGGTATGTCACAAGAGCAAGTAAATCGATTTGGTGAACCATATTTTAGTACAAAAACAAAAGGTACAGGTTTAGGTACAATGGTTGCTGTTAAGATCATTGAAACGATGCAAGGTAGTTTGAAAATCCGAAGCGTTATTAATAAAGGTACAACTTTGACAATTACATTGCCGAGATGTAATATGAACTCATCTGAAAACAAATAAAAAAGGAGCATAATTGCTCCTTTTTTATTTGTTTCGATACATAAGTATCTTCTATGTTTTTTAAGTTTACATTTGTGGAGACTAATTAGAAATTAGTACCCTCCGCCCCAGCAGCTGCATCCAACGATAATTAATAAAATAAATAACACAACTAATAACGCGAAACCTCCACCAAAACCACAAGAACCACCGTAACTCATATTTTCTCCTCCTTTTGGTTTGAAAACTAATAGGTAGTTGATCATTTTAACTGGTTCGTATTATACATTATGTAAATATCCCTTTTTTGAGCATGTCCACATAAAAATAAGTAAAAGCACTCATTTGAGAGTGCTTTAAAATGGATACCAAAAGTTTTGAAATACATGTAACTTTAAATACACTGCAACAATGAAAATAAAAATACCTACAAATAAAGCAATGAAATCCCCGCTTTTCGCTTTATTTGTATAAAACCACGTTCGTGTATTCTTCTTTCCAAATCCTCTTAAATCCATTGCATTTGAAACTGTATCGATTCTATCTAGTGAATGAATAATTAAAGGCCAAAAAATTAAGACACGGTTTTTCATACGAATCCATAAACTTGCTTCTCCTTTTTCAAAAGCTACTCCTCTCGTCTCTTGTGCATGTTTAATAACTTTATATTCGGACTGAATATCAGGTATGTAACGTAATGCAATATTTATTGCATATGTAATCTTATAATGAATTCGAAATTTACTTAAGCTACTCACAAATTTGCTTGGATCAGTCGTATATATAAAAATAAGTGTAAATGGTAATAACGTAAAATATTTTAATGAAAGTGTAGCTGCATAAAATAATGTTTCATATGTAATTGTTGCATATCCAATATGTAAAAACGAAGTATATGATTCGGTTAATTCAGATCCATGAGTTGGTGTAATAAATAAAATCATGACAGAATTTAATAAACTAAATGTAAATATAACAGTAAAAACAAGGCAAATTTTACGAAATGGGATTTTAGCAACTAGAAGTCCGATACATCCAATCATAAATACAAATAGCAATATACGAAAATCAAAAAACAAAAAAGTAAGTGTCATACAAAAAATAAATAACAACAATTTCACTGCTTCATCCATGCGATGAAAATATGTACTATACACCTTCCTCCCTCCTAATATCCTCAAAATAATGTTCCATAAACCTTTCAGGATATGAAATTCCACTAAATTTAACTAGTTTGAATAAAGAACTTTCCCTTAGGTTCGCCCTTTGTAACGTTTCTGTATCCCCTAATACAACGCACGCGGAATTATTCGCAATAATTTCCCCTTCATCTAGAACAATCGCTCTGTCTGCATATTCTAAAGCGAGATTCATATCATGTGTGATAAAAATAAAAGATATTCCCTTTACAGCTAGTTTTCTAATAAACGACATAAACTGTTTATAATGATAATAATCTTGTCCCGCTGTCGGTTCATCTAATATGATAAGTTTCGGATTTGCTATTAGTACAGATGCAATCGTTACTCTCTTCTTTTGTCCATAACTTAATGCCTGAATTGGCCAATTTCGAAATGGATACAAACCACAAAGTTTTAATGTTTCTTCCGCTCTAAGCTTAATTTCTTCCTTTGAAACCTTTTTTAATTTTAATGAAAATGAAACCTCTTCTATAACAGTAGGTTGTGTAATCATCTGATTTGGATTTTGCATCACATAACATATAACCTCACCACGTTTACGAATAGACCAAGAATTGATATTTACTTCATCAAATACAATCCTATCATTTTTTGTTTTGTTTATGCCTATAAGACTATGAGCTAATGTTGATTTACCGGCTCCATTATGGCCCAAAAGTGCTACAATTTCACCTTCATATATAGAGAAATTTACATTGTCCAATACTTTTTGTTTATTAGGATAGGAGAATGACAAATTCTCTACTTTCAATAATTCTTTTTTTGTAGGAGTACCTTTAAAAGAAACTTGCTTCTCCATCCACTCATCTATTACGCTACGAACACTTTCTCTTTGAAGATTTTCAAGCGGGTAATATATTACGTCATTATTACCATCAAACGGCAATTTCTTTAATACTTCTACGTACATAGGCTCTCTTAAGCCGATAGATGGTAATATATTTGACGCTAAAATCTCTTCTGGTGTCCCTATCGCAACAATTTCCCCTTCATTCATTAAAATGATTTTATCTAAATCCAGGTTTAACATTTCTTCTATTCGATGTTCAATAATTACAATTGTTTTATTATATTGTTTATGTATGCCTTTAATAAGTTCTATCGTATGTAAACTACTTGCTGAATCTAAATTTGCTAACGGTTCATCGAACAATAATATATCAGCATTTGTTGTTAACAAACCTGCTAAAGAAACAGTTTGTTTTTGCCCTCCTGATAATTCATGTGGACTTTGTTTATGAAAAGCATGCATCTTTACCTTTTTTAATGAGTCCGAAACAATCTTTTTCATATCATCTTGATTTACACATTCATTTTCTAAATAAAAAGCTACGTCCTCTTCTACTGTAAGACCAATAAATTGAGCATCTTGATCTTGCAAAATTGTTCCTACCTGTTTACTCAGTTCAAAAACACTCTCTTTCCTCGGGTCTTTTCCGGCAATTAAAATATTACCAGTACTAATCCCTTCATAAGAAAAGGGGATTAGCCCATTTATACAATGAGCTAACGTTGACTTCCCTGAACCACTCCGTCCAGCAATTAGTACTTTTTCTCCAGGGTATATATGAAATGTAATGTCTTTTACAGTAGGCTGCGCAGCATGTTCATATTGAAAGCTGAATTGTTCAAAAGAAATGATTGGTTGCATGTTAACATCCCTACTTTTCAATTTTTAAATGTGTATGTTTCTTATTAGATTTAGCTAGACCTATTGTAATTGGCAATCCAAGAACTAAAAATACAATAACATCAGCAATTGTTGCTCCTAATACTTGTATAACAATTTTGTCAAATGGTTCTCCCATCACAATAACATCGAATGCCCCAGCAAATATAATAGCAATGACAATACCAATTAACCCAGTAATGGCTAAATAAGAAATATCCCGCTTATTATACGTCCCGTTTTTCACACTAAAGCTAACTCTTTTTTGAATGAGGCCCATTGCAAAGCCGATAATGCCTGAACTAATAACCCAACCCCACCAAATACCCCAACCAGCGATTGTATCTGTTACGGTATGACCGATAAGTCCTATTAAAAGTCCTGCCACTGGACCAAATAACGCTCCAAAAACGGTTAAAATAGCTAATGCAGGTTTAATAAATGTATTGGGTGCAATAGAAAATCCCCAAAGTCCTAATATCCCGTATAATGCTGCTCCAATTCCGATTGCTACTACTAACTTTGTTGATAATTTGTTCATTACAATCCCCCTCCCGTATTAGTCAACTTTTATTACTCTATATTTATTTTGAAAATGAATTATGCATCGACACTCCCTTTCTATACAACAAAAAATGACCCCTTACATAAGAGGTCATTTTCTTCACGTTCAAGAATCCTCTTATCTTCCAAAAAACACATCGTGTCCTCTGCGGAATTAGCACCTTCCTATAAATTTATATAGGGGTTGCTGAGGTTTCATAGGGCCGTTCCCTCCACCTCTCTGGATAAGTATTAATTTGTAATTCGTATTATGGCACTAATAAGTATAAATTTCAACACTTTTCTAATTATTTTTATTTTTCGTTTAACGGTACATTTAAATCATTGTATTCTTATCGGAATTGTGAAATAATGAATTCAAAATAGTTACGGGAGGAATGTACGATGAAAGTAATCGGTTTAATTGGTGGACTAAGTTGGGAATCTACATCGTTATACTATAAACATATTAATACACTTACACTCTCTCAATATGATCAAAATGCGAAGCTTGTTTTATATAGCATGGACTTTGGTGAAGTAACTACTTTATTACAAAATCATCAATATGAAGAAGTGAAAAACGAATTAGTCACAGTTGCAAAAAAGGTTGAAAAATCCGGAGCTGATTGTTTATTAATGTGTTCCAATACGGTCCATTTATTTGCTGAAGAAGTAGAAAATGCAATATCTATTCCACTTCTTCACATTGGTGATGTAAGTGCTAAAGAAATGGTAGAACAGAATATAAAGCGTATCGGACTATTGGGTACGAAACAAACGATGGAACAAGACTTCTATAAATCACGTCTAGCAAATTTTAATATTGAGACAATCATCCCAACTGAAGAGGAAAGAAATTTTATTCATCATGTTATTTTAAATGAATTAAGTAAAGGAATTATTTCAAAAACATCAAAAGAAAAACTTTTACAAATCACAAACTCATTAATTCAAAATGGCGCAGAAGGTATATTGCTAGGCTGCACTGAAATACCATTACTCATTTCCCAAAACGACCTTACTGTACCTGTTTTTGATACCGCTTTTTTACATGCAAATACTGCTGTGCAGTTTGCAGTATAATAATATAAAAGCATAAAGGTAGTGCCTCTATGCTTTTATATTGTCTAAACTATTTATTTAAAAGAGATGTAATCACTGCAATTGCTTCTTTTGAACCACCACATTCTAAAAAACTATCATTCAGTTTTCGTATACCATGCTTATACTTTTTATTTGAAAGAACATCTGTTACCGCTTCTTTTAACGTTTGCACATTAACATTCTCTTTCAATAACCGATGTGCTGCTTCAAGTTCAGTTAATCTTTGCGCTATCATTGGTTGGTCTTTATCATGTGGAATAATGACAAATGGAACATTAAAATAAATAGCATCGTGTACGCTGTTCATGCCGCCATGTGTAATAAAAACATCTGCTTCACTTAATATTTCTGATTGGGGTACGTATGAAGCAATTATAAAATTGTCTGGCGCTTTCTTAATTTTAGAACGATCATTTCTATCACCAATTGCCATTACAACTATTCCATCAAAATCCGAGAAAGTATCAATGCACGTATTAAAGAATGGTTCAAGCCCTTCAAGCAGTGTCCCCATTGAAATATATATAACTTCTTTACCTTTAAGCAATTCAAGTGGAAACTCTACATTTGTTTTACGATTTGAAATACTAGGACCAATAAAAATGTTATTTCTTCCAAATAAATCGCTATTAGGTTGAAAATAGCGACTTGTGTACACAAGAGTAATATCTCCCTTGTTATGCATAAATTGAAGATTATTTTTAGGCGTTACTCCAAATTCATGTTCCATTTGATATAGTAACTGTTCAGAAATTTTATCAGGTTGGAATGGTATTTCTGCATTTGGATGAAAAGGTAATGTTTCCAAAAAATTTGGAGGAATTAAAAATATAGGAGAAGAAACTATGCCTGGAATATGTAAATACTCCTTTACTAACTCTCCAGCGCCAAATATATCATAAATTACGAAATCAAAATGTATGTTTTCACATAATTGTTTCGTAATTTCTAATATATATAAAGAAGTTTGAACATGTACACGAAAGAAAGAATTCAGCCCATCTGGAGTTTCAGAATCAATAGAAATCTCCTTTAATAAATCTGGATGTGTATATACAGTAGCTCCCAAATCTTCAATTCTGCCTTTAAATTGTTCTGTCGTAATATAATGTACGTGATCACCTCGTTCAGTATAGGCTTTGACTAAACTTAATGTAGGATTTACATGTCCCTCTGCTGGAAAATTAACCACTAAAATATTTAGCACTTATTTCTCACTCCTTACATTTCAATTCGCTTATTAAGCATACTGTAATTATTACCGTCAACCTTCACCTAATAGTCCTAATATGCTTGCTACTTTAGGTTGATAAATAATTGTTAGTGATTAAATTAAAAAAGGCATCTACATAAGTAGATGCCAAACCGTGATAAGGAGTGTTCTGTGAGGTTAGAATAAGCATTTCAGCTTGTCCTATGCTATCAATATATGATTTATTTTATAAAATGTGAATAATTGATAGAATGATTTTACCTCTCTATCACCCATTTTGAACCTATTTCTAAATAAGTCGATTCTAGTTTCTGTACTATTTCATATGTTTTTAACCTTCTTGAGAGCTATCTATTTTTATAGTTTCTCCAGTCAATCTCTTATTTTTCAATTCAAAATAAGCATCTAAAACTTCTTTTCCAATATCAGAGTTAATACCAGATTTATCATTAATAACCCACGGCACAACTACAGAGAATGCTACTTCAGGATTATCATACGGCGCATATCCTGCTAACGTTAAATTATAACATTCTCTTCGCTCACCTTTTTCATTTCTTCCAATATCACTTTCTCCACCGTATACTGTCTGTGCTGTCCCTGTTTTACCTGCTGGCTTATAAGATGCTTTTTGGAACGCCCTTACTCCTGTTCCATCACCTTCTTGGAATACCTTTCTAAATCCTTCTTTTACTTGATTTATATATTCCTCTTTCATATCTATCTTATTTAAAACGATTGGTTCTACTGAATGCACCACTTTACCAATCTCATCTTTTTGCGACGTTTGCTCTCTTACCTCTTGAACAATTTGTGGCTTCATTCGATATCCACCGTTTGCGATTGTTGAAATATACTGTACAAGCTGAAGTGGCGTATAGGTGTCATACTGGCCAATTGAGTAGTCTAGTAAGAAACCAGGTTGATTATCTTTTTTACCAATTTGTCCAGCTGTTTCATTCGGTAAATCAATACCCGTTGGAACACCTAATCCAAATTGCCTGAAATAATACCTCATTTTATCAAAGTACTCCTGTTTAATATTTAATGAACTATTTTTCACATAATCTACACCTGCAATTTTTAATGCTGTATGAAACATATACACGTTTGAAGAGACTTGTAACGCTCTTAAATCATCGATATTTCCAAACTTTTTCCAAGACTTTTTTTCCTTAGTTCCTTTAAACTTCATAGGTGCATCATAAAAATATGTACCTGGTGTTATAGCTTTCGTTTCAAATCCAGTTAAAACTGTCGCACCTTTAACTGTTGATCCAAGCTCATAAGAACTAGTCATTGTGCCTAATGCATAGTCTTCAACTTCTGTTTTTCCGTCTTTTTCTACAAGTCTTTTCCCGGCCATAGATAATACTTGTCCGTTTTTCGGATTCATCATTACAACGAAAGCACGGTCCAACATGGATTCTGACGCTTTATATGCCTTTAATATTTTTTCAATACTTTCTTCTACTTTCTTCTGTAATTCCATATCTATTGTTAAAGTTAAATTCTTACCGCTCTTTCCCTCAGAAACGGTTTCCGTTCTAATTGTATTACCTTGTTTATCTGCAACGCTTCTTACTTCTTTTTTTGTACCATGAAGTACATCTTCATATTGCTGCTCGATATAACTTTTTCCAACCCTATCATTTCGGCTATAATCACGTACCAAGTAATAATCTAATCGTTCACTTGGTAATCCTTCATCGGAATTAGAAACATTTCCAAGAACAGATCGGAATAATCCATCATTTACATACACTCTCTCCCAATCCACCGATACGTCTACACCTGGGAGATTCGCTAAACCTTCACTAATTATAGTAAATTCCTTTTCACTAACATCTTTTTTAATAATTTGAGGAGCCATTTGATAACCAGAAGTCATCTTACTTTTAATAGCTAACACTTTTATATCTTTCTCTGTTAATTCCTGAAGATTTTTATCTGTAACCCGTTTTCTTTTTAACTCTTCTATTTTTTTATCTAGCTTCTTGCCGCTAATATCCTTTTCTCTAAATGTATCTATTTCTTTTTTCGATACTAGATTTTCAGCCAGTTTCGGATTTAATTGCATCCAAAAATCTTTCTTATCTGTCTCATTTAACTTATCTATATCTTCTTGCGGCATTTCAATTATGTCTGCAAGTTGTCTTGCAGTTTTTAATATATCTTCTGATTTTACACCTTTCATCTTTGTATATGTAATTGTACGTAAAGATTTATTATCAACTACTGGATTGCCTTCTCTATCAAATATTTTTCCGCGTGGGACAGATAGGCTCACAGTTGCATTTTCTCTCTTTTCTACTTCATTTTTATAAGTCTCTCCATCGAAAATTTGCACTTTACCTAACTGTATAATCATTGCAGAAAATAATAAAAATACACAAAGAAATAAAATATTTAACCGCGTCGGTATTGCTCTACCACTTTTTTTCTCATGCTTTTTCACCTTGTCATAATCTCCTCCTTACCGAATTCCTACTAATAATTGAATCTATATATTAAAAGTAATGCACATTTTCTATACAGTACTTTGCACAAATATTAATATACTAATAAAAACTTAATAGAAATTAAAACAAAGGTTAAGAAAAGGTAAAGTTTACTAAATTAAATATAAAAATCCCCAATAACCAAAAGTTAAGCTTTTGGTTATTGGGGATTTAGTAATTTAAGAGTTAATAATTGGACGTATTGATTCGAATCTATCATCATAATTTGATAGAGATTTTTCGCTCTGAGCTTTCGGCAAGTAAATCGTTACTGTTGTCCCGACTCCAACTTCACTCATAATACTTATATTTCCTTGATGACTTTCAATGATTTTATAACTTAACATTAATCCGATACCGGTACCTTTTTCTTTCGTACTATAAAAAGGCTCACCTAATCTCTTAATTCTATCTTCAGGTATCCCTATTCCTTCATCAATTACATGAATAATAACACCTTCATCGTTTATCTCTTTAATATGAATTGTAATTTTCCCGCCATCTGTCATAGCTTCGATTGAATTTTGCAAAATATTAATAAACACTTGTTTCAATTGATTTTCTGAGCACTCAATACTTATATCTTTGGTGTCTGCATATAGTTCTACTTGAATATTCGTCATAATTGCTTTTGTATTCATTAATGAAACGACATTTTTATAAATTTGATAAATATTTTTTTGTTCTGTATTTATTTCATCTGTTTTAGCGATTGATAAAAACTCTTGAAGAATCGCTTCTATTCTATCAATTTCAGAAAGCATTAAATCAAAATATTTTTCTTGATCTTCTTTATTAATTTGGAATAACTGTATAAACCCTTTAATAACTGTCAATGGGTTCCTCACTTCATGAGCAACACCAGCTGCTAATTGACCGATTGCTGCAAGTGTATCTGACTTATTTAGCAATTCTTCTGTCTTTTTCCGTTCTGTAATATCACGTACAATGATCATAATTTTATCATGTAATAATGGTAAACATCTGGCTTCAAAGAAATTAACACTATCATTAATTGTAAGTGGGTATTCAACAATTACATTCGTTGCTTTTTCCTTCACTTGAAGAATTGCTTCCTGAAACTGCTGCGCCACTGGCGATGGTAATACTTCGAAAAAATTTTTTCCCATAAAAGCTTGTGCCGGTACGTAAAATTTTGTAGGAGATCCTGCTTTATAATCTATAATTGTGCCATCATCTTTTGTTAAGAAACATAAATCCGGTAAAGCCTTAAAAATCAATTCCAATTCAGACGTTTGTTGTTTTAACTGCTCTTCTATCGCTTTTAAATGTGTAATATCTACACCAACAGCCCAGTAGCTATATCCTTTTACAGGAAACTGTTCTGAAATATTGGACCACATGATTGTTTTGGTTTCACCATTTTTACATGTTAAGTGCATTTCCCAATCTCTGAAATTTTTTCCACAAGTTAAAAATTTCGTTTGTATTTGGTGACGATAATCATGATCAGGGTACAATAATTGAAGTGCATGTGGATTCCCTATTATTTCTTCAGCGGTATAACCTGTTACAATTTCACACTCACGATTCCACAGAACAAAATCTCCATTATAATCAAGCGCATCAACCATAACGGGCATATTTTGTAAAATCGTATGTAATTCCTCTTCTTTTCGAGAGAGCAATGTTGAATTTTTACTTTGAAATATTTTTGTTGCTCCATCTATAATTAGATTTGAAAGCATTTCAAAGTATTTTTGACAATTGAAAATGTCACTTTTGTTTGACCATACTACAAAAGATCCTAAATGTTGATTGTATAAAAAAATGGGGATTTCAATTTTGGGAAGTTTACATATTTTCATTTCATTTATTCCAAAAGAAAATATACATTCTTTTTCAGCATCAAGAAGTTGATGTGATATGTTGGTTAATTTATAAAACTGTTCTGCCATGGTTTCTATTGTACTCACATCAATAAGTTCCATTAGCCGCGCATTCATTCCTTTTTCACCTCAATATGTAAAATTAATACAAATTCAAAATTTATACTTCTCCATTATACGTAGAATGTGCCTTTAGGTATATAGCTGCAGAATAATTATTCGAATAAATTTTATTTTTCAATTAAAATAGAGAAGAATTAGCGTATAAAATGAATCCTTAATCAGTACGTATTTTGTTCATCACATATTAATTCTGAATGTACGACCAACCTAAAACGGGTACTCATGCAGAAATCGGATTTTAATATCAGAGTCATACACATCGATTTTAGTAGTATAAAAATACAAAAAATACAAAAAATACAAAGTTCATAAATTTTTCACAATTAATATGAAAAATATAAACATTTATTCCAATATATTCTATATAATAAAAAGTAATAAGGCTTCTATGAATCTCATAGAATACCTTACCTCTAATAAAAAGAAAAAAAGAATCCATTTGGATTCTTTTTTTCTTTTTATATTACATTACATATTTATATAAAGCATGTGCAACACCGTGTTCTTCATTTGATAAAGTTTCGTATTTACACATTGCTTTTATTTCTTCGACTGCGTTCCCCATTGCAATTGATATGTTTGCTTTTTCCATCATGGATACATCGTTTAGCCCATCACCTATCGCTACAGTATTTTCAACTGGAATATTTAGATGTTCTGCTAAAGTATATAATCCATTTCCTTTTTGAGCATCTCGATGATTAATCTCTAAATTATGCCAATAGGAAGATGTAATTGCTAAATCAGTATTATGCAGAAACGCTGCTTTTAACTTTTTTAATTTTTCTATGTCATAAGAAAATGGTAAAAGCTTATGCACATGTATATCAGTTTCTACAATCGGTTTACAACTTTCTGCACTATGAAACGCTGTATGCTCAAGGTATAAAGCTGCGATCGTTTCTAATTCTTTCAAGTCGAAATTTTCTCTTGAATTCTTCACATACTCAATTTCATTACGTACACTCTCTACTCCATAATCCGGTACATACACACCTTTATCAGTATAAAGCTGATAATATAAGCCATTCTCTTCAAGATATTCTACAATCTCAAGTGCTTGCATATTTTGAATTGGATATCTCTTCATCATTTTTTTATCTTTATATATAAGCGCACCATTTTCCGCAATAATTGGACACTCTAAATTAACTTCTAACAACAATCTTTCAATATCGACGATAGAACGTCCTGTACAAATTGCTACAACATGACCCGCTTCCTGACATTTTTGAATTGCTTCTGCATTCTCTTTACTAATCATTTTATTTCCCGAAAGAAGAGTTCCATCTAAATCAATTGCAATTAATTTCATTATTTCTTCACCACTTTCTATATATACACGAATTTATATTAAACGAAAGGTATCGTTTTCATACTGATTTCGTGAAGTACTCCTTATTTATAATTTATGAAAAGCGTTTCAGGTCAAGAAATAATTAAAAATAAAATCAAAAGCTTTTCTTTTTAAAGAAAAGCTTTTGATTTTAAACTATGAACTATAACTAATATATTTTGTCTCACACATGTACACATTCTTTTCTTCAGTTGGGACATATATTTTAAACTTTTCTAAGCGCTTTCCGTAAATATGAATAGTGACAACGCTTTCATTTTCAGCTATTTCAAGAATATGACAATCAGCTGGTGGAATGACTTTATCGGTTTCTCCTTCTCCCAAATAAAGATTTCCTGTATGTGTTAAATAAACAAGTGAATTTTCAAACTGCTTCGTTTGTATAAAGTTTTGCACCATTATCCTCCCTGTAAAAACGCCTTCTACTCCCCATGTACCATCATGATCATGTAAAGGTGTAGATTGTCCATCTTTCCATACAAGAGCTAATACTTCAAAACGATTAAAAGGATCTTCATATAACAAATGTCGTGCGTATTGAGCCGAATTCGCCTTCTGTTTTTCTAACGGAAGCCATGTTTTCTTTTCTAAAAGTTCTTCTAGTAATTTTTCAATCGCACAAACAATTTGATCTTCTAATAAATTACTATCCATTAAATCCGTTACAGCTTTAATAAATGTTTGAAACGTTTTACTTCCATTACACGTTAACATAAGCGTCCTCCTCCATTCTTTTCACACACCTCCATACTAAATAACTAACTAAAAATTTACAATTGAGAAATAAAGTGAAACTTTAATCAGTGGGGATTTTGTTCATCCCCAACTGATTATTAGTTGAACCAATCGGACTTTTATGGGCAGTTGATCCCCCACCTAAATTCTTTAATTTCGCTGCATTTTGAGGTGGGGGTCTTACTGCCCATTAAAGCGGGATAAAAAAACAAGGTACAGTAAATTTGTACCTTGCTGATCGATTTACCTATTATTCAAAAGAATAGGTAAGTAATTTAACGTTTGTTCATTTTCCAATAGACATTTTTCTAAATTGAACAATGGAGATAACTCTATTTTTTCAAAAGCATTTATGAAAGTTCTTAATGCAATCTCAGCTTCTAAACGTGCAAGTGGTGCTTCTAAGCAAAAGTGAGCACCTTTACCAAATGTTAAATGCTTTTCATTTCCTATTCGGTGTATATTAAATTTAGAGGCTTGCGAAAACTTTTTCTCATCTAAATTTGCTGCACTTACCCACGCAACAATCATTTGATCCTTTTTCATAAAAGGCCCAAATATATTTGTATCCTCTGTAATCCTCCTAGCTAATGTAACGGGAAATCGATAGCGCAATACTTCCTCAATCGCTTTTGAAATTAATGTAGGTTCTTTTCTTAACTCTTCATATATTCCAGGTGAATCCACTAAAAAGCAATAAAAGCTATTAATAATTAAATTTGTAATTGTTTCATTACCTGCCGCTAATAAGCCTAAAGAAAAAGTAACTATTTCTTCATCAGTTAATCTTTCACCTTCATATTCAGCTCGTATTAAATCTGAAATAATATCGTCGGTTAAATGATATCTTTTCTCTTGAACAATTGGAAGCAGGTACGTTTTAAATTCATTTAACGCAATTCCTTTTTCTACATCCAAATCGTTAAATTTTTCTTTACTATATGGCATAAATAAAATATCAGACCATTCTTTAATTTTTTACGGTCAGTTGTTGGCACTCCTAATAAATCGGATATGACGGTAACAGGTAAAGGTGCAGCAAACTCTTCAACGATATTAATCTCACTATATTTCCCGATATGTTGTACAAGTTCATTTGCGATAGACTGATATGTAAATATAATAAAAAACGAATGATTAATAGAAATATTCTACGCCACTCGTTTTTTATCGGACTTCTTTTTACTGTACTTTTATTTTCTTTATGAGTTATTAGAAAAATAATTGTCTATATAAGTCTTTATTTTTTCAAAATCCTTTTCCATAAATAAGATTGCTGGTACTTCAATTATTGGAAGATTATTTTCATTATCAAAAGGTGGACACGGTTTGGGAACTACCAAATAGTCAACTGAGTTTTTATCCCTAATATAATTAATTGAAACATCATAATACTTAGAAAAATATTCCTTCAAATCATCCTGATTCCTTAAAAATGGTAGAGAAAATATTGAACCATAATTTATACCAGCGTCGACAATTAATACAAAGCATATTTTTTTCATGATACACCCTCCTCGTATAATAAGTTTTAAGTTAATAACTGTTCCTTGAAAATTAAATAGTTTTTATCTTCAAGAGCTACATCAAAAAAATGATGTATAGGTAAAATTTAGTCTTGGATAAGGTAACACTGATAAAAACAGGTTTCCTTTTTCTTTATATTCAATTAAATTATATCATTATTTTACATGAATTTTCAGACTTTGTTTTTTTTATTTTATTGGTAAACTTATGCTTAGCATGAATTGGAGGGATATATATGATAGATTATAGAATAATTTCAAGAGAAAACTATTCAAATAAGATTGGAGAGCTTGTAACAATGCTTGAACATACAAGAGATGTTACATTGAGCGAAATCTCCAATTTAAACCAAAGTGATTTAGATTTCTTACCAAACGGTAGTTCAAACACTATTGGTTCTCTCTTATCACATATTGCAGCGATGGAGTTTGTTCATCAAGTTATCTCGTTTGAAAAAAGAGATTTAACTGAAAGTGAATATCTAAAGTGGCGAATTTCTTTAGAACTTGGAGACAAAGCAAGGGAAGGAATAAAAAAGCAATCTTTAGATTATTATTTGAATGAATTATCACAAGTTAGAGAAAATACACTAACATATCTGAAATCAAAACAAGATAGCTGGTTATTCGAGGAAAACAAGTGGGATAATGGTGTGCCTTATAATAATTACTACTTGTGGTTTCACGTTATGGAAGACGAAATTAATCATCGTGGACAAATAAGAACAATTAAGCGATTGATGGGAATGAATAAATAAATCTTATTCAACCAAAGGGTGCTTTACTTGAGAAAGTCACTAGAAGAGTCAAATGATAACTATGAACTGCCCCCAATTGCTAGGTTTTGTTTAACAATAGGGGGCAGTTCATTTATAGCGCATAGGTAATCAGCTTTGTATTAATCATGAGGTAGATATTTTTAACTAAAAAACCAATAATGGAAATACATTACAGCTTATGACCCGTTTTTACACGTATCTCGGCTGAACCCCAATACACTGTATCCCGCTCTTCGGCGCTTCGAAAATATGGGTGCTATAACGAAAAAAATACATAAACAAGTCGGAAAGCCAAACCGAAATATGTACGATATAACTGAAACAGGTGAAGAAATTTTTTCAGAAATGTTAAGAGAGTTTCCTGAAAAAATTGCGACAAACAATGCAGAATTTCTTGTACGTATCGCTCTATTTGAAAAACTTGATTACGAAGGTAGAAAAGAAATTTTAACAATACGCCAAGACGTACTACATAAACAGCTTACTGCTATTCAATCTTTACATGTTAGCTCATCTTTTATTACAGAAGTCATTGAATTTAGTAAATCACGTATAGAACACGTATTGCTCTGGATTACATCACTTATAAAGAAAATATAAAAATTAACAAGAAAAGTTAAAAACAATGAATGAAAATGAGATTTATTATCAATACTATAATTAATAAAAGGGCAACCACGATTTGGCTACCCTTCAAAAATTTATACTTCTGGATCGAAAGTTTTGCAATCTGTTTCTTCCGTAGTTGATGCATGTTTCCCTTTATGACTTACTACATAAATTGCATCTGCACTACATTTATTGCCGTTAGCCCAAAATTTACAGTTGTTTACTTCACATAAAACGTCTTGTGCCATAGTATCACACCTCCTTGTTCTATTATCATTAACAAAATTCGGAGGTATGATACTCTTTGTCATGCATTTTTTATTTCCTTTTTAGCTTTCTTAATGGTTCAATATTTCCTTGTACAATAGCATCTATATTTTCAGTTATTTTTTCAATATCAAAATGCCACCATTGAATTTGCAATAACTCTTCTACTATTGTATTTGTAAATCGTTCCTTTATTTTATTTGCAGGGTTTCCGCCAACAATTGTATATGGTGCGACGTCTCTAGTCACAACAGATTTTGCTGCAATGATTGCACCATCCCCTATTTTTATTCCAGGCATAATCGTTGTATCCATACCAATCCATACGTCATTTCCTATAACTGTATCCCCTTTGTAGGGTAAATCAGACAAATCAGGTGTATACTTCTCCCACCCATTCCCAAATATATTAAATGGATATGCCGAAAATCCATCCATCCGATGATTCGCTCCGTTCATAATAAAGGTAACTCCATTTGCAATACAACAAAACTTTCCAATAGTAAGATGATCTCCAAGAAATTCATAATGATGTAATACTCGATCTTCAAATGTTTCTCCATCTTTCGCATCATAATAAGAATAGTCACCAACAAGTATATTAGGTTTCGTTATTGTATTTTTTATAAAATGGACATTTTGATTTCCTTCAATAGGATATTTAACATTTGGATTAGGATTCATGTTGCACAGCACTTCCTTTACCATTTATTTCACTTTCTACCGCTATTACTGGCTTTAAATTGTATATAGGTAAAATAAATAATAATCCAATTATAAATAGTAAAGCTGTGCCCTCATACATCGTACTTAATGAGAACACCTCTTTTAATGAACCAGCAATACTCATTGTTACTACCATTGAACCGGTAAATAGTGGACTTAAAATGCCATTTACACGACCGATAAAATCAGTATCGCTATTTTGAATAATGAGCGTATTAATACCTATTTGGATACATGGAAGAGCTAACCCACTAAAAAGTTGTGCTGTAAGTGTCACCCATAAGCTCGTCGAATAGCCAATAATACCAATGCCGATCGCCTGACCGAGCATCCCTACAATTAACATCTTTTGCGGAGCAACATTTTTCGCAAATACCATCGCTAAAGCGCCGCCAACAATCATACCCGCGCCATTTACTGTTAGTAACCATTGCAAACTCTCTTTTGATAACCCTAACTGCTCAGTCACAATAAATATACCTAATGGCTGAATCAATCCTATACCTAGTCCTGCTGCCATAAAACAAAGCCCTAACAAAGTTAATGCTTTTTTCTTTTTTACGTATTTAATACCGTCTAGCATTTCCTGTAGCAACGTGATTTCTTTTTTCTCATTTTTATTCTCAAGATCTTTCGGAAGAAATAACAACACAGCTGCTGCCAGTAAAAAAGCGATACCTGTTATGATGATTGAAATATAAATTCCAAAACTATGAAAGATAAATGTTCCAAGAATCGGTCCTAACACCATAAAAATCGCAAATATTGTTTGATATATAGACATCGCTAATTGGATTTGTTCCGTTGATAAATGCTGTTTAAACAATTTCATACCTGATGGTTGAGAAAACTGCGAAAGGATTGCAGAAATAAGCGTGACAAAAAACACGATTTTCCATGTTCCAAACATAAGTGTAATTAATACAGCGAATACTGAAATGGAACTTAACGTTTCACACCATATCATTGTCTTCTTTGGCTTCCACCTATCAGCAAAGGTTCCACCTATAAAGGAAAAGATGAAAATTGGAGCAAACTCAGCAACCGAAATCATTGAAATAGCAAAAGCATCACCTTTCGTCATTTCCATTACATATAGTAATACCGCAAAGTTCCGAACCCATATTCCAATTTGTAAAAATAGTGCTGATGCAAGAATTCCTTGCACAAACCGATTTTTTAATACTTGTGATACCCCATTGTTTTGTTTCGTTACTACATTTGTCGACATAAAAAAGCCCCCTATTTCATGTTCTGAACAGGAGGCAGCACAAATCATATAAAAAGACTATATATTCGCAGAGCGAAATACATCCCTTTTCTATAAATGCACAGACTAATCCTATTCAGAAGAATATTTCGTTTTTTAACGAAGATCTCTTACAAATAGAATTAGTTGATCATTGGGATGTTTTCACCCTTCCGTTTCGAATTTAAATAACACATACATACTCTATGTAAATCATTTTCTATGTATGCATGTCTACAATAAATATTCTAGAATGTTAATGGTAATTCCTCTAAAGAACGCATTAAATAATTACCTTGCCATTTAATGTCTTCACGGTTCCCTTTTATTTGTAGTTCAGGCATTCGATTAAATAAAGTAGTAATGGCAATCTTTGCTTCTAACTTAGCAAGTGGAGCACCTAAGCAGAAATGGCTACCATGGCCAAAGGCAATATGACGATTATTCTCCCGAGTAATATCGAATACTTCCGGATTTTCAAATACCGTTTCATCACGGTTTGCAGAAGCTAATGCAATGACAACCATATCTCCTCTTTCGATTGTTCGGTCGTGAATTTGAAAAGGTTCATCTGCCCATCTTGAAGTTGTAACTTCAACTGGAGAATAATATCGTAATCCTTCTTCAATAGCTGCATCAATTAATTTTGGATCTTCTTTTAATAACTGTAATTGATCCGGATTTTCGAGAAGTGCTAATACCGTATTTGTTATTAAATTTACCGTTGTCTCATGTCCCGCCACAATTAGTAACATGATCATTGAATATAGTTCTCGGGCGCTAAGTTTATGCCCTTCATTTTCCGCAAGTATTAATGCACTCACCAAGTCTTCTTTTGGCTCTTTTCGTTTATTATCAACTAAATATTGAAGATATGTAATAAACTCAGATAGTTGCTTTTCAGTTTCTCTTATTTCTTCTGGTGTTTCTGGGTAAGCAATGACAGCATGAGACCAAATTCTAAATTTCGCTTGATCTTCTTTTGGAATGCCGAGCATTTCACTTATTACAATAATTGGTAAAGGAAACGAGTAATCATCAACAAGATTTAATGAACTTTTTCGCTCGACTTCATTTAACAAATCATCTGCAATATCCTGTATTCTTCCTTCCAATTGCGTGATCATCTTCGGTGTAAAAGCTTTTTGTACGAGTGATCGTAAACGATTGTGGTTAGGTGGATCTGAATTTAGCATGTGCGTCGTTAAATAATCACTATTATCAACAGTAAGAAAGACATTCAATGTATCTTGAGAAAATACATTGGCCGGATCTTTTTTTAAGCGATTATCTTTTAATAGTGGCAAAGCATCTTCATATCTTGTAATAAGCCACTCTGCACCTAATTCAGTTTTATTTACAAATAAGATCGGTTGCATTTTTCGAGATTCTTTATAAATTTCATATGCATCTTCTTTAAACTGAGCTGAAGCTAAATTAATTCCATCCTCTATTCTTAGCCCAACTTTGTTTTTCATTGACATCGTATTCCCTCACTCTCATTTGTTTTTGAAAACCAACCAACATATGCATTATACTCTAATAAAAACGTGAAAATTGTAAATTTTTAATCAAAACCTTACTTCATATATTGAAAAATAAAAAAGTGAGGGAGTAAAATCTTTCTACTCTCTCACTTTTCTTTATGCGAAGCACATGAAATTACTAATTTGTTGATAGCGGTAGCTTACTTTACGACGACGACCACCTTGCCAAGTGTAACCTGAAACCCCATTTCTCCTCACTTCAGTCGGAAAGAACCATAAGTCTCTTCCGAAAGGTCCAGGACGATGCAAACGTAAATAGCCCCATCTACCTAGACAGTTACACATCCATGATTTCATATTCCCTGCTTGTGCTGGAGAAGCAAATGTAGACGGTAACGCCGGCGCTTGAGACGGTGGTGGTGACGTTGGAGCATCTTCCGCATCATCTGGTCTATAATCTTCTTGTTCCATATCTCTCACTTCATTTACAGATTCATACCCGTAGTTTTGTGGATTATAATACACCCCTTGATCATATGGATAATTTTGTTGGTTATACATATTAAAAAATCACCTTCTTTTCATTCAGTACCTTTAACATTCATATGTGATTTGCCTCCTATAGGAAGCTTATGTATAGCCTAAATTCAACAAAAAAATAAAGCTTGTATTTTAAAAATACGAGCTTCTTCATAATCGGAATAGATGTATTATTTTCTTAATTTCACACTATAAAAACGCATTTCATTTAACGAACCTTCAAATTCAAATACTTCTTGTTTAATTAATTCCTTTAAGCGATATTCTAAAAACGTATCTCCAACTAACTGCTCTACATGACCAAGTGCTTCACCAATTATCCTAGGGGCTTTTAGGAATTCTCGATCAGCACCTATACTTTTCGCACATTCAATAATAAATTGATCAAAATAATCTTCTTGTACAGAATGCAATTCATTGTCTGTCCAAACTCTTAAAAATTTCGTACTCTTTGATAGACTATCCCACTCATGTTCAAACTTCATTCGCTTCTCTACACTTATATACGGCAATTCTACAAAACTTTTTTGAATTAGAGCTAAACTTTCAGGCGCTAACTCTCCAGTTCCACGAATATCATACTCTTGTTTTAATATTTCTTTACTCGCTTCAGACGTATTCATAACTCGTATGTTTTTCTTATCTTTTAATTGCGCCAAAACAAAACATAGACCTACATGTTCATGTGCGTTATTAGCTTTCCAAATCGTAATAGGCGTTTCAATAGGAATAGAATGTAGTTCTTCTATAGTTTCCATAAATCTTGGTAAATACTTATCTTCAAAATAACTATCATAAGCGGTTAAGTTGTTTACTAACCATTTCTGTCTTGCAAGTTGTCCCTCATTCATATGTAACTTGTTTATCGGCCCAATTGAAAAGAATTCCGAAAAAGCGACAACTCTCTCTTCCAATTGTTCTTCTTGACTAAGCATATATTTTAAACATCCAGCTGTTGAATCATCAAACGCAATATGTACGTGTGTGCTTTCTTTTACATTTCTTATATATGATGTATTACTCATTAGTTGTTTAGGAATATCCATTAAATTTTTAATGGTATCTTCACTATAATTTTCTTCTAATAAATTTAATTGAATTAGAATACTTTGAAGTAAATGTTTTGCTTCATCTTCGTACATATCCTCTACAACATTTTTGATTTTATCTATCACACAAATCCCTCTATTCATTTCATAAATAACGTATATTATAGTGTATCATTTTAGTAATGTTCTTTAAAAGTTTTTTAAAATTCAAATCATTTATTACACAGATTTCTACAGCTAAATAAGATTTTAACAAAAGCTTCCCATACACTTTTTAATTACTAAATATTTGTAAATCTTTTTATTTTAATGTATAATTATATAGAAAATAAAAAAATAGGAGTTATATGTATGGAGAAAGTATTTACTAATTACAAAAGTTATCTGAAGAATTGGAGATTTATATTTATTTGTATATTACCTGCTATCGCCTTTTTATATGCTTTCGATGTCATCTTTGAACTACTATTTCATCAAGATTTCTATTTATCTAACTTAATTTTTGCTATTATATTATTTTTAATATTTATTAACATCAAAGATATGTTTAAAATTGAAAGTTAAAGAACGGGATAAAAAAGAGCACCCTGCAATTGGATGCTCTCATGTGATAGAGGTTTTTTCTGAGTATTAAGTAGGACACGAAGGTCTTGTCCTACAATATAATATATGCTTGTACTTATTTTATTGTGCATCTATTACACATCAAATGTATACGTATTGCTAAAAATTCTGCTCATTTATTAATTGTATAATTATTATATTTATACATAAAAAAACATCCCTATGGATGTTTTTTATATACCAATTTTTAAGCTTCCATAAACTTAGCCGGTACACCAATTTTTTCAACTACAGAAGATATATTAGTAGGATTAATCATTACATTTTCAATACTAACTAATTTATTTTCTAATAGTCCATTCTCTGTAGTAATAAGTTCTTCAAACCGATCTAAAGTCATCGAGAATTTGTGTTCACTTCCGCCATTCATACAGACTTTTACATACTTCATAGTGTCACCGCCTTTCATAATAATCTATATTTCGATAAGAAGACGCTTACATCCTTTTTATTTACTACTAGATTTCTCACTTTTACTCCTTGCTAATTCACGTTTATTTAGTTTATAAAAAGCAGCTACTATTTTATGTTCACGTTATAATTGCTAGTAAGAACGATAAAGATAAAAATGCACAAAGTGGTATATATAAAACAGTATCCATTTTAGCGAAATGCGTATCTTTTTTTCGCTTAAAGATACCAAAATAATGAAATTCCCCAATTACTCTTATGAAAAATACAATCATACAAATCCAAGAGCCTAATTGAACAAATACATTAGGAACTGGAAAATGAATAATATTTGTTTGTTGTAATAAAATCATTGCTGCCATACTTAATAACAACGCAATGAACAATGTCATTCCTACACCTGGTGTAAACGCCTTTTCTCCTGATTTTGTTGGAATGACACTATTTGTCGCCCACTTACCTCCGAAAGCCCAATAAATATGTAAAAAGCTAACTAAGAATAATATACAGACAGAAATATATGTAATAATAAGCATTTTGTCCTCCCATTATTGTATTTAAATCCCTATCCTTAAAATATGCTATAGTTCTCTCATTAGCAATCTATATTTAATTACATAAAAAACCCTTTAATGATTCATCAATTCAATGATAAATCATTAAAGGGTTTACTGAAATTTCCTATGCATTATACCTATTTCTACGACGTTCCATCCTCGTTTGTCCTTGAGCAGTACATTCTTTATATGGATCTATTTGCTCTGTCATTTCATATGTTGTAGTTGTAGCTGGTTTATCGTAATTATGCTCACTTATTTTTTCTGGCGTTTTTCGTTTTGATACTTTTCCACCAAACTTAAATAATTTTATCTTAAATTTCGGTAATCTTGGGAGTGGAATCTTAAATGATAGTTTTTTGCGTTTCTTTTTTTGTTGAAATAGAGTTATATTTTCTTTATTATCCTCCTCTTTACGGTGTAATAACATAGCAATTAATCCACCCAATATAAGTCCGCCAACTAAAAGCATGAGGTATTTGAAATTGCTTGTCATTAAACTCGACATACGTTCAAGTATGACTAACGATTGCACTTCTTTAATATCCCAAAGTAAAGCGGCCCATAATGAGAATAAACCGAAAGTAAGTCCATATGTACGAAAACGGAATAAACATGGAATTAAAGCAATACAAGCGGCAATTTTCGCATTCGCTATGATTGAACTTGTTGAAATATCTTGATACCAAATGACTAACAGTAATGTTATAAATGGCGCATACGCTATCCAACTACATATGCGTGAATATATTTTTTTCGCAAAATAACTACCGAAACTAGTGAAAAATAAAAGGCCTCCAATATATAAAGATTGCTCTAGTGGGATTTGCTTCATAATTCCTGCAACTGGAAAGAGGCCGCTCAATAGCATTAATAGTACATCTAATTTCTTCACAATTCCTCATTCCTTTCAAATTTCTTTTGAATCAATTCATATTGCTTTTCAAAATGATGTAGTTTTTTATTTCTAAAAAACATCTTAATCCTGTATGGAAATAAAGTAAATACGTAAAAGAAAAGATACATGACAAAAGATATCCTTATTTACATGGAAAAATGACAAATCCTGATCGATATAATGAGCAGGATTTGTCTACTATTATTTAAAGTAGAATAATTGAATCTTTCTTTTCTATATTAATTATATCTACATCTAGTTCATCATCAAACTCTTTAAACTCTCTTGCATCTATATCAGTCACATAGCTTTTTATTACTTTCGCCATATGCATGGAATACGGCATGTGTACATTCTTTTCCAAAAGCATACTTGAATTACAGCACATATAATGTACCATTTTGGCAATATAATTCCTTTCTACAGCTTTTACACCCAGCGGTAAAATTTCGAGTATGTATCGCTGCAATGTTTCACTACCATTAAACGAATACTCACCAGTGCTATAATACATCCCTTTTTGATCTACATATAAACTTGTACCCTCAGGAACACCATCACGTTCTATCAGACCGTATTTTGGTGTATCAAAAGCTGTATTTATTCTTATTACGTTTAAATTAGGAACCTTTAGCTCATCAGGAACAATCTCCGGTAAAATATCTACATCAATTTTTTTATTTTGTAACTCTTTTATCCAATATTTTCTTAAATTCGCATCTACAATGAAATACACTTGCTCATTTTTCTCTTTTGCACGTTGTAAAATTCCCTTTAATGTTTCAAAAACAAATTGTTTAAATTGAATTCCCATATCATTTCTTTTTGAAGGTTGCGGTAAAAAGGTATTATGTTTATTTATATTTAATAATAAGCGATCAATCGTTTGCCACTCTGTATTCCCGTATAATTTATATGAAATTTCTTTTCCTTTTATTTGTGAAAAAATAGGTAAGAAATCAAATTTCGAGATTCGCTCAATTGATAAATTAACATATGTACAAGGTAAATTTATCTTATTCCAACTACGTTTCAAAAATCCTCTTTGTTCTAATAAACTAAAAATACAATTTATAATTGTTTTACGAGATACACTTTGGCCAATAAATAAATTAATAAATGCTGAAATACGGTTTGTTCGTGCAAACCCTTCTCTAACGATTTGCTTTGGATCAATTTTTTCACGTCCATCACAATTTTCCATTGCGATTAACGCCAATGTCGCATCATTGCGCTCACCTGCAGTAGCATAAATCGCTTTCATAACATTCTCTACTAAATTTGTTTTGTATTTCTGGCAATATTGCATTTTATATGGATTTTGTAATACTTTTTCGATATTATATCTTACTATTTTTAACAATACTGGAGAATCTGCATTTAATACATATGAAGACTCACCAATTTGAGCTAACACAATTTCACTTTCAATTAACGCTTGTTCTACTTCCATCGATATTTTTTCAGACCATATTTCTAACGTTATAGTCTCTAATTCTTTTGGTGCAATTAAAGGGAATAATTCATTTTCATTATTTGTTGCTATCTTTTTACATTCTGGTAGTAATGTGAAATAAGTGAATTTTTGCTGAAACCCTTTAAATAAATACTCTCTTTCCTTTACTTTTATACCAGGTTTTATTTTAGTACCTTGAACTTTATATATTCTCTCATTGTATGGAAGTAACACCCTAATATTTGTTCCTAGCATATAATCTTTCGGATATTGAAGAATATGCTCTAATTCAACTTCTCCACCTATACGAAAATCATCTTTTAAATTTCTAAATATCTTAATCCATTTTATGCCGTTTGTAGCTTGCTGTACTTTTAGTTTTACAAACCGTAATTTCTTATTATTCGATGCAAATTCTGGAGTAGAAACCAATATCATGCCCCGTTTACGTCTTAATAGCAAAGGAATATCTGGATGGTTATATTCTTGATAAAACCTCCGAATTCCTATTGAAACATTTAATAACGGAATATTCTCGCCACCGCGCGTTATACATTCGAACCGATATACATAGGCGAAATAATCTTGTGTTTTTTCATCTTTAATTGGCTTTGACATTGCCTCACAAATATTTTGTGATCTAAGAGGAGAAAAATATATATCTTCTTCGTTGATATTCTCTAATCGTACAGGTTGTTCACAAAAAACATGTGAAATTAAAGCGGGCACCCACTTAGAATATATTTCATTATCATGTAGTACTGTTAAATTAGAAATTAAATCGTAATGCCATTCATATTTTGGCAATTCTATTAATTTATTAGGTTTCCAATCATGAATCACCTCATACCAACTTTGGAAAATATAATCAAGTTGTTCTTTTCTAATAGGTTCTTTGGATACAATCCATGGTGTATTTTCATTTAATACATATGGATTATGCTGAATAAACAATATATCAGAAAACATATCATATAATCTTTCATTCAATCGTTTTAACTTACTTGTTAATAAAAATGTCTTATAATGTATTTCTACAATATCAAGCCATTCGATAGGAAAGTATATAAATGATACACTTTCGTTTAAAAGCGGCTCTACTATATTCTCAAATGTTAATAACCGTAGTTTTTCCATGTAATGAATACTTCCTTTCTTCATTTGCCTTGATCATCTAAAAACTAGAAGAAACCGTTACGTTACGTAATCTAATCAATTAAAACCCGGTTCTTTAAAATTAAATTATTATTAATTTATTCAAATAATACATTATAAATAAAAAATAATAATTGCTTATCTTCTATATTTTATAAAACACAACATATACATCACCACCTACTAATATTAAATACAATACATTAGAATTATACAATATAAATAGTGTATTATATTTGCAATTTACAATAACTTTACAAAAATAACTATAAAAAGGTATTGTCTATTCCTAAGTTTAGTAATACCTTTTTTATCCAATTACTTCTTTTACATCTGTATTCACTCGCCACTTTTCTAAAGTATAAGCCATTTCCCGAAATTAATATTCATATTAACTATTGATAATAAAATGTTGTTTCATTCACTTGCAGTCAGACTCTGTCACTTGTTCAGCGATAGTATCTAACCGTGCAATTTGCTCTTCAACTAAAGTACGGAACCAGTCCGATGCAGAAATCCATTCTTTATAAATTGGCTCTTCTGGCTGACGCTCTTTTAAACATTCATCAATTGAGTAGAAATCAATATCATGTCCCGGTTTCGACTCAATACCAATAAAATATCTAGATGGTTAAACTCTTGGTATTAAGACTATTTTTATGAGCATTTCGTATAAGTTTAATTTAACTGATTAAAGCTATTTTCAAATAAGGCACGATAATTTATGTCTATTCTGTATAGCTGTTAGTAAGTTCGTTTGCAAATTTGTTAGCACTTTTTTATATTTCTTCTATTACACAAACCTTCACAAAAACATCCTGCATGTTTGAAACATGCAGGATGTTTTTTAATCTTTGTTTTTCATAATGTAAGAAACCAGACGAAGGATCTCCAAGTATAACCATACTAATGTCATCATAAGCCCTACTGCACTGTACCATTCCATATACTTTGGTGCTCTACTATGAACACCATTTTCAATTGAATCGAAATCTAGTAATAAATCTAATGCAGCAACAATTATTACCATTGTACTTATAATGATACTTATTGTCCCACCTTGGTGAATGTATGGAACAGTCACCCCTAAGATGCCCAGTAAGAAAACAATAAAATACATAATAAGAATTCCAAGTGTTGCAACCGTTACAACCGCACGAAACTTTTTAGTTACTTTTACTATTCGAGTTGCGTATAACACTAACATGGCAAATAAAATCGAAATTGTTAGTAATACGGCAGTTAAAGCGATAGAATCACCAAATCGCATTGTATAATACGCTGAAATACTTCCTAATAAAATCCCTTGTAATACTGCGTAAATCGGTGCGCAAATTGGGGATATGCGAGGAATGAATATAACTACAAATGCGACAATTAGAGTAACTATTATAATTCCAATTAACACAGGTATTTTCATTGTTCCTTGTATCATCTGTACGTATGAATAGATAGACGCTGCAAGAAGTAAGGTAAGCAAAATGAATGTTTTTACTATTGTTCCACCAATAGTCATCGTAGAAGCATTTGTCTCCTCTTTATGAAATTTTTCTTTTTTTAATATTGGATTAGTTGTTCTCATTTTTTCCTCCTAAATACATTCTATCTTTAAAGTGAAGCTTTATATTTCTAATTTTTTATCAATGATACGACCTGTAATAGCTGTTAAGACAATTATGAATATGCAAGTAAAACATACATCTAAAATAGTGAATCCTTCACTAGGATATAGTGATGTGTCAATAAAACCATTTTTATCTATGAACCCCGTACTCTTTATGGTGATTACATATTTCTCTAATCTACTTAAAACATCCAACACGAACATTTGGATTGTTAAAAATAAAGCAAAGAAAATAACAGATAAAATCATCTTACTTATTGATGACTTTATAGGAATCAGTTTTGTAATTACCATGATGAAATAGCAGGAGATTAATATACTCATGAAATCGATTCCCCATAATAAAACAGAAAGTATGTGATGAAGAAATCCATATGCATATAACTCATGAAATTCTTGTTGGTATCCCCCGACTACTTTTCCACCGTAGGTACTTTGGGAGAAATAGTATAGAAAAATTATGCCTATTACTAGTAAGAGAATAAACATTAACGTGAAAAAGAATAAATTTGCATATATATATTTTTTTCCTGAGATGGCTGTATAACGTATCATAGTATTTTTTAGCACTTTATTGAAAGAAGGCAAAGCTATTAAAAGCAGTAAAAATGCAGCGCTACCTATTATTGAAATAAATATACCTAATGTTATATCCTTTGTAAGCTGATTTGTACCCTTCGATAGTCCCATCATATTAAATAAAAGAAGTAACGAAATAGTAATAAATCCAAAATAAAAGACGGCTATCTTTTTTCTATTACAATTAAATAAATAACGAAAAAGTGGATTCATTTCTCAAAAACCTCCTTAAATAACTCATGTACTGCTTTTCCATGGTGAAAACGAATTTCTTCTACATTTTCATGCAATACAATACTCCCGTCTTTTAAAAAGATTACCTCATCAAATATATTTTCAATTTCCTCTATTAAATGAGTCAAAATAAGAATGGTACTATCTTCACGATAAAAGTTAAGAATTAAATCTAATATATGCTTTCTAGAAACAAGATCAATTCCACCTAATGGCTCGTCTAATACATATACCTTTGCTTTCCTTGAAAAGGTTAATATTAGCTGTAATATCCCTGTTTTCCCTTTTGATAAGATGCTTATATTCTCCTCTATCGGGATTTTAAAGTTAGCTATTAATTCTATTGCTTGTTGTAGATTAAAATCAGCATACATATATCGATAGAACAACAAGGCATCTTTTACAGTCATCCATTTTTCAAAAACAGGACTATCAGGCATAAATGAAACGATTTTTTTCGTTTCTAATCCCACCTTTTTATCTTTAATTGTAATACTTCCTTTAGAAGGAAAGCGTAAACCAGAAATCATTTTTAATAATGTCGTTTTACCGCTACCATTTTCACCAACAAGACCGATAATTTTCCCTTCTGATATTGTTAAGCTTACATCTTGAATCACTGTTTTTAAATCATATCTTTTTGATAGATTTTCAATTTCCAATAATTCTTTCATTCATTTTCCTCCTTTTTGTTTTCAAAAGAAGAACGGAGTATTGAGAAAATCTCTTCTTCCATAAATCCTAAGTTATTCATTCCATTTATAAAATTATCAAGCAACTCTTTTGCCATTTCTTTGCGTAGCTCTGTAATTTTTTTTTCATTCATTGTTACAAATCTTCCTGTTCCTCTACGTGTCTCAGCAATACCTTCCCGTTCTAGCTCTTGAAACGTACGTTGAATTGTATTTGGATTCACTTGTAATTCACTTGTAATTCACTTGTAATTCACTTGCTAATTCACGTACAGCAGGAATTTTTTCACCTGGTGCCAAACGTCCTGTTACAATTTCTTTTTTGATGTATTCCATTACCTGAACATAAATGGGGATATTAGGAGAAAACTCAGTTTTCATTTCTTTCCTCCTTTGTATCAGTGTACTAGTCGAATAGTACACTGATACAAATTATATGTAAATAGTTATTTTAAAAACCATAATAAATAAAGGGTGATATATAGTGAATTAGTGTAAGATAGTATGAAAAACCCACGAAATACTTGAGGATTTGAATGAAGTATCAAAAATCATTGTTACAGAGGATATACGAGAGTAGATTGACTGTGTTCTTCTTTATTCGATGCAATATAAAGAGGAAATATTAACTTCATACTATCGTGACAGAATAATCCACGACATGTACATAAATGTATCGCATATTGAACCAATGATGAAAACTGTATGTACAGACATTTTCGGTTTGAATATAGAATTTAAATTCAATGAATTAGTTAATATAAACTATAAAAGCCATCCAATAGGATGGCTCTTATTTTTGTACATAAAACTGTTCTTTTGTGAAAATCACTTTACATATACATAGGCTTCATTTGCCGTTACTTAGTATGTTTTACCTTTGCTATTGTGTACTTTATATTGTGATTGATGTTCCATAGACAGTTAGATTCGCATCAATCGTAAATCCTAATCCTGCATCTACAGAGACAGACACATCTTTGTCCTGCCAAGATGGAGCATCATAGAAACAGACATTGTTAAATTTAGATATTGAGAATGATTTTATGAGTTTTTCGTATAAGTGTTATTTCATTAATTAAAGCTATTTTTAAAGAAGACATATCAGCGATATTTTATGTCTATTTTGTATAGGTGTTAGCAAGTTCGTTTGCAAACTTGTTAGCACTTTTTTTATTGCCTCTATTACTATACCTTATAAATAAATCGTACTTTGTTGCTATATCCCCCAGTTTCTTTTTTCTGTATACCGTAACACTAAGTAACTTTAATCAAAATGTAAAAATACCTATGTACATATTGAATATAATAATTTTATATATTGAAAGGACATACTATTGTATAGAGTTCTGTAATCTTCTATAAAATAAGGAGAATGTTTATGAGAAAATCTAGTATCATGTTATTCTTACTCACATATGGTTTGTTTTATCTTTCCAGTATTTTATTCCCTATCAATCGTTTTTGGTATATTGCCCTGCAAAAACCACCTTGGACATCTTCTGGTATGATAATCGGAATTATTTAGGCTTTACCTGCTTGTTCGCCTTTGATACCTGAGTCTGTCATGATACCAGTAGCAGCAGATAATTCCTCAAGGGATATACCAAGCATTTTCGCAACTGGTGCTGCATATTTAAAGCTGTACTGCATATCCAAGATACCTGCAGCAGATTGATTGGCTGATTGAGAAAGTATACATCCGCTATATGAGAAGACTCTTTCGCTTCCATACCAAAAACATTTAAAGCGGCTGCTACAGTTTCAGAGGTCATAGCCATATCTTCCTGTGCGGCTTCGGAAGCAGCGATAATACCAGGCATTGCTCCGATAATATCGTTTTACCTCGAAGCCTGAAGCGGCTAAGTTCTGCATACCTACTGCAACTTCACTAGCTGACTTGGTAGTGGATGCTCCTAACTCTTTAGCGGTTTCAGTTAAACTGCCTAATTGATTTCCTGTCGCACCAGAAATCGCACCCACTTTAGCCATAGCCATCTGTTGCTCAAAATCAGCTGCTACTTTTACACTTGAACCAAGCCCCATAGCGACTGCTCCACCAGCAATTGTGGCGGCTGCACCTGTTGAAAACAATGCTCCACTGGCTCGTTCTAGACCTTGTATCATCGTTGCTTGTGTTTCACTCACTCCACCGAATCTTTCGCGTAATGCAGCCATACTGTTACCAGCATATTGTGCACTAGTGGCGTTTTGATTTAAAGCAGAGTTCATTTGGTTAATCTGCTGTGTTGCTTGTTGCATTTCCCTAGTCAACTGTTCTACTTGAGTCTCTAAATGATTAATTCGTTGAGAAGATTCTTGCTGGTCTTTTCGTCCTTTTTGCGGATTCTTACCGCCCATGCCCGTTCTCCGGTAACGTTTTGATAAAGGTGCTATAATCATTGATTATGAGCGCATAGATACGTTATCCCCACGTTATGCTCTTTTCAAAGAACAAGTAACTGTAGGAATATCGTACCGTTGATCCCAATGTAAAAAGGTACCCTATTTAGTGCCCAAAACAGTGCCCAAAAAGTTCTATTATTTTTTATATCATACCTAATGCTGTAGCCAAATTAACGATTCCAGATTTTCTTTTTCTATAAAACCTTCCTCGTTTCATACCAAGAACAGTATAAATATAATCATCATTCAATTCTTTAATGCTCATATACTTGATTTCAAGAATCCTTTTTTCATCCTCATCGAGAGCTTCCTCAAAAGCTCGTTTTAACTGTCTATACTTCAACTCATGTTTGTCCACTTGCTTTAACTCAGGAAACAGCAATTCTGCTCCCAATTCCGTTCTTTCTTGCTGATTTTGGAATCTAATACGTAACACTCTGTATTTTCGCAACTCTTCTATCACGAAAGGTCGGATTTCTTTCTCCTCTATATGCTTGAAAAATGATAATTGGTCCAAATATAATCCTCCCACGTCTCAATCCTTACATGTATAAGGCTAAAACTTTAAATATTTTAGATATATACCTTTATATGTGTATGAAATTAGTTTGTAATCCACAATCTGCTGTAAACCTTGATGTTTTACGTCTATTATTATGTAATTTACTAGCAGTGATCATTTAACTTAACAAAATCTCACCAGATTCTCTAAGCATATTTAATGGTTTTCACCAGGCATAAAGTATAAAAACAATTAAAAAAAGAGACTGTCTTCAAAAGTTAATCTGTGGATACTTTTTTGACAGTCTCTTTTTTATATCAAAATTTCCAACTACAAAACTTACAAGTGATTATACGAATGTTATACCTGCACTGGCAAAGCCTGTAATAGCAGTAGCTATATCAAAACCAGGTGTAGTTGATGAAACAACAAGTAATATCTTATCTTGTGGAGCGACCGCAATTGCTTCTCCGACAATGCCACTTGAAGTAGCACCGATAGCAATTAGACCACTAAATGCTGGTGTTAATAGTAATGGTACACCTACTGGAGTGAAAGTATTACTTGCTGCTGGTGCGCTGTACAACTGCATTTGAATTTGTATGCTTCCTAATGCTAAAGCAACCGCTACAGTTACACTAAAGAACCCTGCTAACGAAGTAATTGTACCTGCGCGAGGGGCTACAAATGCAAAATCAAATACTGGAGGTACAGGACCTATAGTAATTGGACCACCAGGTGGGACAATTACAGGGAAGAATGAACTTCCAAATCCAAGAAGTGCTCCTGTGTTTGCTAATCCACCTAAAACAGTTGCTAATGCTACTGGTCCACCTGATGCAAACGGAATAACTGCTCCAGCTCCCGTTGCTCCCGTTAGACCTGTTGGACCTGTTAGGCCTGTTGGACCTGTTGGACCTGTTGCTCCTGTTGGACCTGTTGCTCCTGTTGGACCTGTTAGACCTGTTGGACCTGTTGCTCCTGTTAGACCTGTTGCTCCTGTTAGACCTGTTGCTCCTGTTAGACCTGTTGCTCCTGTTAGACCTGTTGCTCCTGTTAGACCTGTTGCTCCCGTTGGACCTGTTAGGCCTGTTGGACCTGTTGCTCCCGTTGGACCTGTTGCTCCACCTCCAGGACCTGTTGGGCCTGTTGGACCTGTTACTCCACCTCCAGGACCCGTTGGACCTGTTGGGCCTGTTGGACCTGTCGCCCCTGGCGTAGCATTGATTAATTGAATTAATAAATTAAAAAGAAGTTGTAAAGTGGCAGAATCAACATTTGAGTTGCAGGATATAGGGATAAGATCTAAAGCGAAGAAGAATTGTGCAAGGGCGCTATAAAATTGTTGCAATAATGTAGACAATTGTCCTAAATTAGGAGCTGGAGATTGTAATAAAACTAAAATACTTTGAGTTAATTGTTTCAAAAAATTAACTTCTGGGGAAGGTAATAAGGAATTTAAGAAAATTAAAAATTGATTAAACAAATTGAATAACGCTACTCTGTTTGCATCACTTGGATTTGCAAAAAATGCTGAAATAGCTGATACTAATGAGTTTAGTAAAGTAATTAATTGACTTAATTGTTCCCTAGTAATAGGAACTGACTGTGGATTTTTACAACAATCTGCTGAAAAAACAATCGGATTGCAGTTATTATGATCAAAACAATCATTATGTTTCATTTATTTCCTCCTTATTTAATAATTTTGAGAGAATACTCTTATACTAAGAAACACTCAATTGTAATAGCGTTGAATATTTTTGAATATTCATTTTCCTTAGAATAAAAATAGTTACTAATAATTAAACTATAAAAATTCAGTTTAATTACTTTCACAACTCACATAATATAAGTATACGCATCTATTTATCTAGTGCTTAGATTAATTTCCTAATAAAAACGCATATTTTTAAAGGAATACATTATTACTCCTATCAACGTGTTTATTTTATCAATAAATGAAAAGACATATTAATTTATAAGTTCAATAATTCCATTCTAGAGTAATATCAAATGAAGTTTTTTGAAAAAGTTTAACCCTCACAACCTAGTTGTTTGTATCATGAGTTTCTAATAATGCATTGTATTTTCCATTAAGAGCTAATCATTTTGCTTTTGCCGACTAATTTTTATTTCTTTGTAACAACTTATACTCATCTTACATACATTATCTTGAATCCTTACTTTTCAAACCATTTAATTGTTCATGACTCACAAACATTAACAATATTTGAATGGTGTACTGATTCATAGAAGAGTACCATATAATGGTGCTCTTTTTTATTTCAAAAATTTTATATGAAATCTGTATACTTTTTTGACCAATTTCCAATAAAATTTCTTTAAACCTTAAATAATATCATTGATTATTTACTCCGAGAAAAGGAATTTTTTGAAGTCCCCTTTTTTAATACACTAAATATACTTTAAATTTTGATACATACTTTAAATACAGAAACTTCTAAGACATTTCAGTTAATATTTCTTTAAGATTGGAGCAGTTAGCTTTTGCTAGCTGTTTTTTTGTTGATCATTCTTTTAAGAGGAACCAGTTATATGCATAATAGCTCAAATAAAATCCATACTATATTTAGGTTAGGTCTTAAAATCTAAAACCCTTATTCCAAACTTAGACCTAATTGATCGCTCCTCTCCCTTCCCTGGGGCTAAGTAGCTAGCTTTTGCTAGCTATTTTTTTGTTCTTATCATTCTATTTATTACATATATCTACAACGTAGCTCATTTTGTTCAAAGACAGAGTTACCTCCTAACTTTAGAGCACTATAAATATGTGCTCTTTTTCATTTCCTATAAAGTAAAATTTTGTATAAAAGATACACACTTAATCGAAAATAACTTCATAAAATATTATGTGTTCCTTTCTTTATAAATTGAAATAGTCTTTACAAAATGAGCCTCGTCACGAGAGCACTTTATTAAGTGCTCTTTTTTATGTTCTAAATTAATACAAAATGAAATTTTTATTTAAATGTGTTTACACAATTTTTTTACATATCTTTTTGGGTTTTAAACTCATTTAAATTAATACCTAAGAATTATTAGGATAAGCAACATATTATAATAAAACAAAAAAGATTTTATCCATTGTTAAACGGAGGTGTTTCTAATTAGTACAACTTTAATTTCACATTTTTACAATGAAGAGTATTTACTCCCCTGGTGGTTAATGCACCACACAAAACTATTTGATCATGGCATTCTTATTAATCGTGGATCTACTGATCGTTCGGTTGAAATATGCAAATTATTTGCACCTCATTGGGAAATCCGAGATTCAAAAGTATTAGAGTTTGATGCCTTATTAGTTGATCAAGAAGTAATGGAAATAGAAAAAGAAATTACGGGATGGAAAATGGTTTTAAATACCACTGAATTTCTTTGCTGTGTTGATAAGGAAGCCTTTTTCACTTCTCTTGCTACTTTAGGGAAAAACATGTATTCCATTAGGACTATTCTAATGGTGGATGAACCTTCTCACGGTTATACCAATCCGAGATACGGCATTCCCCTTGTCAAACAGCGTTACCATGGGATAATAATCCATCCTACTCCACCTGCCCCATACTACGGTGGCAGATTCCTCCACAATTACTCGCAAGGTAACTATTCGGCGGGGCGACATTGGTCGTTTCATCCATTTACCGTTTACATGTATCCTGCTTTCGTTTTAAAATTCTTTTACAGCCCATGGAATAAAGCTATGAAAAATCGAAAATTACAAATTGGTCCGACTCTTTCTAGACATAGCATCCAGCATGGCTTAGGTACTCATCACCTAGCAACGCTTGATGAATTAGAAAAAAAATATCTATTCTTTGCAACTTCAACTATTGATCTTCGATTACTCCCAGAATATCAAGCTTTATTTCCAGATTTATATTTTCCTAACTAGTAATCCATCAAAAACATTTTGAAACTTTCCATACGTTCTTTACTTTTAAGTAAGAGCCATTCCTTATTAAAATAGTGTTTTTGTTAAAATCTTTTCACATTTAAATTGGACAAGCATATATTATTGTATCTCCTCTTTTCTTTCATAGAATTTTACATTTGTTGAGACAACACCCCTTTCGGATGTTGTCTTTTTTCTTATGCATAAAATAAGAATTTTGTTCATTTTTAGCTTTCAGAATGAATCTGAATCCCACCATCTTTTTCAATTTATTCCCATATTTCTGCAAGTGTCATTTCTTCAACAAATTTCTCTTTCATTTCTTTTCATGCCCCTTTCTATTTCAAATAACTATTTTATTATATTCCTTGCACTTTTAAATGAGACAAGCATATGTTATAGTATAGTGTTTCATCACTTATATACACTTCCTTTTTTCAAGAGTACATATTCGATATGTACTCTTTTTGCATTACTATAAAATAACACTTTTGTTCAATTTAGTAATTTCTTATATAATGGAAGTTAATTTATCCAGAAGGGACTGAATTATGCGCAGATATCAATATTTTTAATCTACCCATCACAACAACATAATGGAGGTAAAAGTATTGATTACAGAATTACAAGCACAAAGATTACATTTAAGACAAATGAAGGAATCTGATTCATTAAGCATGCTTAAAATATGGTCTAATCGTGACGTTACAAAATTCATGAATATAAGCAATTTCACTGATAAAAACCAAGCAAAAGATATGATTCATTTTCTCAATGAACTTGCTCAAAATAACAAAGCTCTCCGTTTTACTATTATTGAAAAAGAATCTAATCAAATTATCGGTTCATGTGGCTATAATTTCTTAGATTTCGAAAACTCAAAAACAGAGATTGGTTATGATATTTCGAAAACATTTTTGGGCAAAGGTTATGCTCCTGAAGCGATTTCTGCTCTATTAGATTACGCTTTTACACATCTGAAACTAAATCGTGTCGAAGCAAAAGTTGAACCTAAAAATGTGAACTCTATAAAAGTATTACAAAAATTACAATTCACTTTTGAAGGGACTCTAAGAAAAAGCGAAAAATCAGCTGGAAAGCTTATTGATTTAAATATTTATTCGAAATTAATAACCGATTAATTTTAATCACTCAGCCTATACTATATTTAAGTATAGGCTTCTTTAATTTTTATACAAAATTCAAATTTGGTCTTTATCAAAAACTTCAATATCATGTAAAACCTGCGTAAAGATTACTGCGATCCAAACTACCCACCAGATAAACGTTATATAATGCACTTGCAAATACCCGATTTGCGCAATACTTGCTTTCCATACGGCTTATGCTTGAGTGCTTGGAGAAACACTAGACTTTTTTGATTTTTCTCATATCAGTTGACCCCGTCCATTTCCCTTCACGTTCCCACTTCTTCTTGAGTTTTCCAACATAGGTAAAGCTACACTCATACATAATGCTGATTTCCTTATCTGGAATCCCCTCTTGATTTATACGATACGGTTTCTCTCCGTTCGATCTACTCTATTGAACTTTTACTTCATTTCCTTTTTACATTCTTCAAGAAAATCGATAGCCTCTTGAACCTGTTCTTTTGTTGAAAGTAATTCCATCACATTGCCCTCTGTGTTAAATACATGAATTTGTCTTTCCTTGTACTCCGTCCCTAACATCCCATCATCACCTAAAAGCTTTACGTTATCTTCCTTTTTCAAAACCTCGCTTTCTATTCAAAGTATTATTTTATAAACATATTAACTAGCAAAATAATTAGTATTATTAAGCTATTACTCCAATCATTCTATTTAATTTATACATATTTTAATAGTAAATCGAGGAAAGGAGGTTTTTATATGGCTGAGCATACAAAATGTGTATGTGAACAATTAGAAAGATTACAGTTAGGTACAGAAGTAGATGTTTTCCTTACAGGAACAACACTAGAGGATCTTATTTTTACTAACTTTAATCCAGATAATTTTTGTGTAACATTTGTAGACAACACAACAGAACCTGGCTCTATAATTGTTTTGGACTGTCGTGATATTCAAGCGCTTAGAATTGAAGCTGAGTAGAGTAAAGATGGGGCTTTGAAAAAAGCCCTATTTCATACAGCATATTTCAATATAAATTATAAAATAGAGGAGCCGGAAAAATGTCAGTTTTCATCAACTATGCTATTACTCCCAAAGTATTCAGTCCTAATCTAACATCTCTTCCAAATAACCGAATTTCTTTTATCCCAACCCCAAAAGAGAGTTCTAAAAATATTTGTTATCTTTTAGAAACATTTTACTTAGGAAAAAAAATAAAACAGCTGTTAGTTAACGGCACAATATTAAAAGCTTCTATATTTGTAGGATTCCATAATAGATTCGGCCTTGCTACATTTATAGATGAAAGCGGAGATATCACTGTAGTTAACTGTGAGCGTATTGATGCGATTGTGCTTTAATTGTGAATTTATATGTGAATAATAATCATTATTTTCAAGATAAACGTGTAGTTCTTACACATAACGCCAGTAACTGTTACTATAAGAGACTAGGTCTGTAGGACACTAATATATAGTTCTTTTTTTTAGACTCAACCGAATAAAATTCAACATTCCGTTAATAATAAAAATACAGTTTCTAAATTCCCTTCATACCCGAGGGCTTAGCGGCTAACTTTTGTTAGCGGCTCTTTTTATGTTTTACACGAATAAAAATCTAAATTTTCCCGATACTATATAAGACTTTATAAAGTTAGCTTTAAGTTCTTCCCACTCTAGCTTTCTTGGTCGAGAGCCGAGCGGTTAGCTTTTGCTAGCTGCTCTTTTAATTACACATTTTTGTCTTAGCACTCATATAATACTGAGAATTAAAAAATCATTTCATGTTTAAAGGAAAAGTATTCTTTTTCATTACTCCACTCCCTCTTTAAATAACACTGTTTGAATAGATTTTTAAAGAGGGAATACATTTAATAATCTTGGTTACACTGTAAACAGGCTCGTGAATAGCCAATTTTACTAATACCTACTCTATGTCTATTACCTTGGGCCGAGCAATTAGCAAAAGCTAATTGCTCTTTTATATTGAGTTAATAATAAAATTTAGGTCTTATTCCTTTTCTACATCATATATTTTTAACCTAACCATCCAGCTCAAAGTGTTACCTCCTATCTTAAAGAGCACTGATGCATGGTGCTCTTTTTAGTTTCCTTATTTCTACAAAATGAAATTTTTATACAAAATACACACAACTAAATTCACATAATTTCATATGATATATTGCATCATTTCTTTTTAGAATGGATAGTCGTTACAGAAGGGCGCTTTCCGAAGCGCTCTTTTTTAATATCCCCTGCACTAAATAATTTTTGAATTATATCTTAATTTCGAGAATACTCACAAGTCATAGGTTTACAATAAGTCTTGGTCAGAAGAGCACTTATATATGGTGCTCTTTTTGGTATGGAATTTAAAATAGAGGCTTGCTCTTAAAACCTATTATGTACTTTTCATAGGTTTTTTCCTTACACCCCTGTGTCTGTTTACTCATAAGTTGTTAAAGTATAAATATAAATTGATAGTTAATTTATAAGGGAGGTGTAAAAATGAGTAAATTTAAAAAGCATTGTTGTCACATACCCTTTCCTTTACCTCAAATAGGGCCTACTGGATTAACCGGTGCTACTGGACCTTCGGGACCTACTGGAGCTACCGGACCTTCAAGTGGACCTCGGGGACCTACCGGACCTACTGGAATTCAAGGTAACCTGGGACCTACTGGACCTCAAGGTATTTCTGGACCTCAAGGGATTCCTGGGATTTCTGGATCTATTGGTCCAACTGGACCTTCTGGAATTCAAGGTATCCAAGGCATCCAAGGCATTCCTGGCATTCAAGGCCCTATTGGACCCACTGGAATAACGGGGGTCACTGGAATTCAAGGGATCCCTGGTATTCAAGGGATTCCTGGCATTCAAGGCATTCAAGGGATTCCTGGCCCGACCGGACCTCAAGGGATTCCTGGCATTCCTGGTTCTGTAGGTCCAACTGGACCTTCTGGAGCTGTTGGACCTACCGGCCCTTCCGGGGGACCGCCAGGACCAACGGGCCCGACTGGACCTTCCGGGGGACCACCAGGACCAACCGGAGTGACTGGCCCCACTGGACCAACTGGGTCACCAGGACCAACCGGACTTCAAGGTATCCAAGGTATCCAAGGCATTCCTGGCCCCACTGGACCTCAAGGAAGTCAAGGGATTCAGGGGATTCAAGGTGATCCAGGGCCTATTGGTCCTATTGGACCCACTGGAATAACTGGGGCAACTGGAATTCAGGGTATCCAAGGTATTCAAGGTAATCCAGGACTTATTGGACCTATCGGCCCGACTGGCCCAACTGGGCTTCAAGGTATCCAAGGCATTCCTGGGCCTACTGGATTACCAGGAACCGCTGGAGCTACCGGACCTACTGGGCCTGCCGGTCTTACAGTATCTGGCTTATCCCAGTATGCTTATGTTTTCAATACAGCAGCTCAAGTTGTTGCCTTAGAAGCACCTATTCTTTTTAATTCACACGGTAGAATCACATCCGGTTTTACTCATACGCTCGGAACTTCTCAAATGACAGTTATTAATGCTGGAGATTATAAAATTTCTTTTTCTGTATCAGGAGTTGAACCTAATCAATTTGCCCTCTTTTTAAATGGGGCTCCCGTTACCAACTCCATTTATGGATCAGGTGCAGGTACTCAACAAAACAATGGGCAAACAATTCTCACTTTAGCAGCAGGTGATATTATTACCCTTAATAATCATACTTCCGCTGCTGCGGTTACTTTGCAGACTTTGGCGGGTGGAACACAAACAAATATAAATGCTTCGATTGTAATTGAAAAATTAAATTAATTTAATCATTTATTTCTTGAAACTCTGCCAGTAAATAACCTGGGATGGATTCTTTTTTCAACAAGCAGTTAGCTTTTGCTAGCTGCTCTTCTATTTTGTTCCTACTCCTATTTCCTAAAAAATCTTTACTTTATTCCTCCTTGAATAAAATCAATAATTCAGCATATAATATCTATGCATCTAGATTATTACCTTTGTATCGAGCAGTTAGACTGGGCTAACTGCTCTTTTATTTGTGACAAAATGAAATTTTTATTAAGTTTTCTATTAATAACGTGTATTGATTTCTTTTCTAAATTACTTTAGAGATAAATAGTTCATTGGTGAACTATTCTATGTTAAACTAAATTAAAAAAGAAAAGGGACGATTATTATGAGTTTAAAAAATCAAAGTTTCAAACAAGCAGGAGAAGTTGTCCAATCATTTGTAACAATAAACAAAGAAATTATAAAGTTCACACATCAAAACGCCTCCAGTTTAGGATTAACAGTACAACAAATGGGTATCTTAAATACAATTTATGCACTCCCTAATGTTACTCTTAAAGAGATTTCAGAACGTCTTTCAGTTCCTAAAAGTACAGTGAGTGTGAATGTAGATGAATTAGTTAATCTACAGCTCATCGAGCGAAAACAATCAGATGAAGATCGTAGAGAAATAAAATTAAAGGTAACAAACCAAGGACAAGAAGCATCGAAAAAATCCATTGAAAACTCTACTTCCTACAAGGCAATGGAATTAGCACTACAACAACTTCAAGAAGATGATGTTCAAACATTATTGCGTATTCATAAAGATTTATTAATCTCTCTACAGCAATTTCGTTAATTGATGTAAACCATTTTAAACACAAATTCTAATTCTTATTTTTCAAAGAACTGAGCAGTTAGATTTCACTAGCTGTTCTTTTATTTAAAATAGCGTTTTTATTAAGAAATTAGTCATTCCAACTAAAACGGATGTAATGTTCGTAATAAGATCCACCTAAAATGTTTTTCTTTTCTTCTACCTTAAATTCAACTTTCACACCATCCATTAATTCTTGTAACTTTTCCGTGAATGGTTTTGAGTGCAGAATATGCTTGTCTGGATTTTCTTTATGAATTTGATATCTATAACCTGAATATCCAATTGCAGCACTTTCGATTATTACGTATTCCATTTCCTCTGCAAATTCCAATACCTTTTCATCAATGACTTTTTCTTGGAGTTCTTTCAAATTCCCCACTAAGGACATTTCCATTCTCCTTTCTCTCAAATAACGATTTTGTTTTAAATCCTCACATTCCTAAAAAAAATACATACAGTATCATGAGGTATTCTTTTTTATTTTTCTTAAGGAACGCTTTAAAAAGCGCACTTTAGTTTTTAAATAAAGATTTTGTTTTACTTTTGCTAGCTACCCTTCCCTTGTATAAATGCACCTTTTTTTACATACGATATTAAAATCCAAATAACCCTCTTTTAGGACGGTACTAATATGAACAAGAAATTAAAATACATTTTAATCTTCTTTTGTGCGGTATTTTATATTGTAATTATGGGCTCGATTGTCTATCTAAACTTTGTTTAAGAGCATTTTATTCCTCCAAGCAAGAAATCTAAGATTGAACATAAAAATTCATAATTAGCTATAAGAAGCGCTCTACAAGGCATTCTTTAGCTTTAAAATAAGATTTTGTTTAGTTTCCATTAACCATTTTGATTCATTTGCATACAGTATTATCAAAAGGAATTTCACAGGTTGCTCTGGTCCAGTTACCTTGAATTTCTTGCAGACCTTGTGGGAAGAATCCGTTTGTAACGAACGGATTCTTTTATTTATTTTTCATACAAAATCTTTTCGTTTTTCTAAAACCTAATTTACCGATTACGAATAAGAGATTCCTTTTAAATGTTCAGAAGAAATCTCTTATTCTTTTGTACATGAAAAGACTCCGATACATATCTCATTTTTTAAAGTTACTTAATTTTTCATTGCAATTCAAAGCTTGTAATTTCACCTGCAGCTTGACGTATTTTTAACCCGGAGTAATAATCCGCTTCTGCTTTACTATCAAATACATGGCCGTCTAGTCTTACCTTTTTATTGTTATATTTACTCATTGTTTTTCTCTTTTGCTTTACTGATTAACTCAGTAATTTCATAGACACCGTTTATCAAACATTCCAAGTATCTTCACCCCTTGAATATTTTTTCAATAAAAATACATACTATTTTCAAGCCGCCGTATCCACGGCTAATACTTCTTTCTTTTATTACAGCAGAAGCAGGTAGGTTCTTAACTTATCTGCTTTTCCTGTATATTTTTTTTAATATCGAAAATAATACCAACAAGCTGTTTGAACTAGCAGCTTCACTCTTCTCGTAATGGGAATGCAATTTATCACAATTAGCTAACTCATTCGACTAACTGGCAGACAACCGAAAATGTTGTCTGCTTTTTGTATAGAATTTTTCATTTTACATATACTACTTTTGAGCCTGTTACCAATGCAAGCCATTTGGTGTTTTGAATTCCGACTAAGCTTTTTTGTTGCATAGATTATTACATCTTTGACAACACTGTTTTAAAGCGCGTTTTCTGGTTATTCGTAGTTCTAATCCAGAATAATTTTTCTCCTATAAAGGACAGCAGGTACGACTGCTAGTCTTTTTTTCTTGTACTACATACTCTCCTTTTTGATAATTTCGAACGACGTTACCCTCATCATCGTAGTAAGCAATTTCCCGAAAAGGATGACAGTTGTGCTTTTCAATTTCTCCATCGAACAAAACGAAGAAATGAGTTTTCCAGTTCCCAACGATCATACCCCACATGCCAGCTACGTTACTCGCATACCCATGTAAGCAAAATGAAGATTGCGGTAATTCTGCATTTTCTTGAAAGCTTTTTCCGCACTGTACATGCGCTTGATATCAAAAACACCTTCGTTCTCGCACTTTACAAACTTCATGAATTCAACCATCGGCATCGTTAGAAACTTTGTTCTAAACTTCTGCCAGTAAAGGAACCTTGCTTTACTTTCCATTTCCGCTACTACAAATTCTTCGTTTGGCCAATGTGCGAAAATGGTGGTGAGTTTGAATTTGTAAAGGAGATAGCTCAACCCAACCACCCCCATTTCTCACCTTCACGAAAAATGGAATCAATCAGTAACTTAGCCCCTTTCTGACTGACAACGACTTGTCCATCGAACAGCTCAATGTTTGCATCGGATGCTTCACCGGTTACTACACAAACCTTCTCATGCTTTGCAAGAACAACGTTTTTACCGTCTACATGGATTTCTAATTCCGTACCTTCATGCAGCCCTAATGTTCTACGTAATTCTTTTGGAATCACTACACGACCAAGTTCATCTATTTTTCTTACGATACCAGTGTTTTTCATGGCTTCTTCTCCCCCTTAATTCGCAATCAACTTACTGAACAGTTCTTCGTTTCTTGTGTCTAGCGCGTAATCGATGAGGTTATATTTAATTAACTGATCAATTTCAACTGCGCCTTTCAAATTATTAAGTATTAAAAATCGTAATAAAAAAGAGTGCTATAAAGATATGCACTCTTTTAAAGGGCTTTACCAATCTCGACGATCATCACGATCACGGTCATGATTACGTCTGCGACGACACTCATCACAATCGCAGTCACGTCTACAATGACAGTCGTTAAAATCGTTTCTTCTGCGTCTACGACCGCATCCGCAAAATACTAAACCATCCCAAAATCTATTACAATCTCGAGAATGTTCAAAATTATTGTTACATCCCATAGATATGATTCCCTCCTCTAAAAATAGAATTCATCATATTCTATGAATAAAAGGTGAAAACAGCTTGTTTACTAGCCTATGTTTTTTTGTTTTACACTAATAATATTCCAATTTGCAAGTCTACCTCACCCCTTATCTTTCCTTAACAACAAACAAGACGCCAACCAGATCATGGCAGCGTCTATGATAATTGATATTGGTCTTATCATTCGGCATCATTCCTATTTCTTAAATAAAACAGAATCAACGATTGTTAAAACTACCCAAGCTATTCCGAGAAACACTACAATTAATGGCATCAACCAGAAGTAGTGACACCATTTTGTGTAACTACTCATCTTCCACCATTCATGGAGTGGATTAAGCCCTATCATTTATAACAACCCTCCCCCATTTTGTTCAATAAAAAGAGAGCTCCTGTATATCAAACGTTTATGTCACCAATCACCCCAGCAAATATACCAGGCTCAATAAGAAACACAAAAGCCACGACACTCACACATCGTGGCTGACTATATAAATTCAATTGGTCTTTTCGTCCTTCTTGCGGATTCTTACCGCCCTTGCCCGTTCTCCGGTAACGTTTTGATAAAGGGGCTACGCTATCCCCATACTATTCTTCTTTCAAAGAACTGTATAGATATAGAGTAATATTGATTCTGTTTTGAGAAATCCCCGGAAACGTCCCCTTTTTATCGAAAAAAAGCCCTGCATTTATGCAGGGCACATATAAATTAGTGACTTTACTTAGATAAGATTACTGATGGATTTCATATCACTTATTCTGTTGGAGACGGAAATCTTGCAGCTTCAAAATGCGTACTATTTTCTACAGTAGAGATAACTCCAGCTACGCTACTTTGTGCAAAAACCTCGACTACATCCCCAGCATTCAATTGAATTATTGATGAAACGGCAACAACATTAGCAAAGTTTATTGGACCAAAAAAATCATTATCTATTGCAATTGCTGGATTTCCATTAACTCGAATTTCTACCCGCGCTCTATAGTTTACGTTTAGATTATTGGGAATGAACGCAATTGTTCCAATAACAGAATAAACACCTCTTGTCTTTGGTATAAAAATGGATGTTGCAGGGTTATATTCATTTGCTAAATCAAATTGTTCATTTTGGAATAAGACTTTTACAAAAGTATTTGCTGGCACAATCTGATTAACTGTGCTCACAGCTCTAAAAGCAGATGCTCTTACAAGATTGTATTGGTTATCATCAGAACAACAATTCACTTTTACATTAACCCAAGGCTTTTCATCATGTTTTTTATCACATTTGTCATAACTCTTACTACTTTTATGACAATCATGATATTTCTTTTTGTTATCCTTACAATGATCATAGTAGGAATAAGACATACTAGTTTCCCCCTTTTAAATTTATTACTACATACTATGTAAGATAGATTTAAAAGGTTTGGACGAGCTATTATTATTTTTAATAGAATTAAAAAACCCTACCAATTGGCAGGGCAGGGAAATAATATAACATGTAAAGCGGAACAACCTCATCTTAACCAATCTATACAACATTACAAAATATTAGAATCCCATTTCCGATACCTCAAAACTAAGTTTATATAATCCCCACAGCTGTAGCTATCAACTGAATATCACTTTTTTCCTTCTGATAAAACGGATCACGCTTTATCATTAATTCGTTGTACACAAACGAATCTTTAACCTTTCGATTCCCTAAGTACTTCATTTCAATTATCCTACGTTCCCCTTCATCAAGAGATGTTACAACGTCCGTTCAATTTGTTTAACACGTATCTCATGATTCTTTTCGTCACCTTTCATTTTAGGAAAAAGAACGATGCCCCCCCGCTCGAGCCTGTTCTTCTTGATTTTTCATCCGGACGCACAATGCTTTGTAGTTTTTCAACTCCTTCACCACAAGTCTATGCATCTCCTTTTCATCGATGTCTTTAAAAAATGTCAATTGATTCATACGATACGGTTCCCCTCCGTTCGATCTGATTACTCTTTAGGACGTTACTTCATTTCTTTTTGACATTCTTTTAAATAATCGATAGCCTCTTGAACCTGTTCTTTTGTTGAAAGTAATTCCATCACATTGCCTTCTGTGTTATAAACACGAATCGTTCTTTGATTAAACTCCATCCCTAACATCCCATTATCACCTAAAAGCTTTACGTTATCCTCCATTCTCCTAACCTCACTTTCAATTGAATTTTTAATTTCATGTTTCTTTGTTTTACCAATCCGTATTGCATCTTGAATAGTAAGTAAGCTAGAACTTCCAATCATTTTTCTTTTCCCTTTAAAATACAATCTGTATCTCGGATGCTTTGCATAACCTAGACCTTTACCTCTTTTTTGTATTCCAGCCTTATTACTCCACCATCAGGATACCTGTATATGGATTGTGACCTTTCATGTTCAGCTCTCATTTCCCTCTCCCCCTGAATAAAACTCAATATTCCGTAAATACTATAGACACATGGTTATCTTTCCTCTATTTTTCTTGGGTGAGCAGTTAGCTTTTGCTGGCTGCTCTTTTTATGTTTTAAGTGAATAAAATTTTAAACATGCTCTAACACTGCAGATAAGGCTTTAAAAAGTCGATTTCTCCCACTCTAGCTTTCTTGGTTGAGAGCCGAGCAGTTAGCTTTTGCTAGCTGCTCTTTTATATTGAGTTAATAATAAAATTTAGGTCTTATTCCTTTTCTACATCATATATTTTTAACCTAACCATCCAGCTCAAAGTGTTACCTCCTATCTTAAAGAGCACTGATGCATGATGCTCTTTTTAGTTTCCTTATTTCTACAAAATGAAATTTTTATACAAAATACACACAACTAAACTCACATAATTTCATATGATATATTGCATCATTTCTTTTTAGAGTGGATAGTCGTTACAGAAGGTCGCTTTCCGAAGCGCTTTTTTTTAGTATCCCCTGCACTAAAAAAATTTTGAATCATATCTTGATTTCGAGAACACTCACAAGTCATAGGTTTACAATAAGTCTTGGTCAGAAGAGCACTTATATATGGTGCTCTTTTTGGTATGGGGCTCCCGTTACCAACTCCATTTATGGATCAGGTGCAGGTACTCAACAAAACAATGGGCAAACAATTCTCACTTTAGCAGCAGGTGATATTCTTACCCTTAATAATCATACTTCCGCTGCTGCGATTACTTTGCAGACTTTGGCAGGTGGAACACAAACAAATGTAAATGCTTCAATTATAATTGAAAAGTTAGATTAATTTAATCATTTGTTTCTCGAAACTCTGGCAGTAAACAATCTGGAGTGGATTCCTTTTTCCACCAAGCAGTTAGCTTTTACTAGCTGCCTTTTTTGAATTTGTTCGAATAAAATTCTAAATTATGTCCAATACTATAAACGGGCTGATACAGCTTGAATTCACAGTGACCTCTGTAATGTTCTTTTCCCCTTTCTCTGAGGGCCGAGCAGTTAACAATTGTTAACTGCTCTTTTGCATTGGGTTAGTTATAAATTTTAGGTCTCATTTCACTTCTACACCATATAATTTTAACCTAAACATCCAGCTCAAAGTGTTACCTCCTATCTTAAAGAGCACTTATATATGGTGCTCTTTTTTATTTTGTTTCCTTTCATTACTGAATAACATTTTTAACCATGTCCATACTATTTTTGTAACTTAAAGTTACAAACTATTGCTGTAAGCGCAGCGTTTCTTTTGTACAACGAGCAGTTAGTTTTATTAACTAGCTGCTTCGTTGTGCTAAAGAAAAAAATTTTTAACTGCACACTTAGTAAGAACATACATAAAATATAATGCGGTATTCTTTTTCAATATTAGTTTTGGTTATGGAGCGCCTTAAAAAGCGCTCTTTATATTTGTAATAAATAACCCTTTTGTTCAAACATACTCACGATTTATATAAACTAAGCATATATTTATATAGACAAGACATAGCTTTTTATTATACATGCACAATTTTCATGCATGTTTTTTCAATATAATAAGGGGTTTATTAACCATCTAAGAACCTAGCTTTACCAAGATAGATTCAAAATTTCCCATTTCTCATGTATAATACCGTTAAACAATCGAATTCTACAATCAGTAATGGAGGCATTTAAATGGGTAGTATTGCAAAATTATCACAACAACAATTAAACCTTAAACAACAATTGAACCCTAAAAACTATCCACAAAAGGATAAAAAACTGAGACGTCGTCTTTTACTAGCAATAGCTTTTATGCTACCTATGATTATTTCCGTCCAAATCTCTCTATATAAGCAAGAGCAAATAATTAAGGAAAAACAAATTTTACTTAACAACGAAAAGAAAAAACTATCTGAATTAGAAATGCTTGGACGCTATTTTGACAACGATATTAAAACTTTAACAGAGAGCGAAGAAGGTATTTTAAAATTCGCAAGGAAATTGTATGGATTTTCTAAGCCTAATGAAACTATATTTCAAATAGCTGAATAACCTTTTTTAAATAACTATTTTATTAAAACTTTTCACCTTTTAACTGGACAAGCATATCTTATTGTATGGAGGCATACGCTCATAAAAATCTACCTTTCTTGTCAAAAAGCATACTTATATGTGTATTCTTTTTCTCTTGTTATGAAATACAGATTTTTGTATAAAACTGCACCTCTCTAAAAACGATACATACAATATGATGTGAAACCTTTTTTCTAAATAAGTCTTGGTCATAAAGCGCCTTCCTCCAAAGGCGCTCTTTAATTTTCAAATACCATTTTTAAGCAATTACGAGAGCGGATTTTATTATGTTGTACAAGCACTACTTCGCTTTATTAAATAAACTATATAGACATCTAAAAGAAAGGAGCTTTAAATTCATATGGCTGATTACTTTTATAAAGATGGTAAAAAGTATTATAAAAACCAATCACATTCGGACCATCAAAAAAATAACTGTTTTGTTGAGACTCATACAATCGGTGGTTCAGGAGAAAATTTAAATGGAAATATACCTATATCTATTGACCTCCTAAATACCACTCCACAAACAGTATTTGAAGATTTCACCAACAATCACAATAAAACATTAATTCAGTTATTCATTGTCGGTATGAGTGCACCCGTTCAAGTAACTATTCTAACAAGGAGATCTAGCATACCAATTACTACTACATTACAGCCCGTTCAAACAAAAATATTTCAAGTTGAAGATTTTCAAAGTCTTACTCTTACAAAGCAGGAAGGTCCTACTAGTGTAGTTAGTTTATTTATTCAAAAAACATTTTGTATCTGCTGTAACGATAATAACGATTCATGTGATGAATATTACCACGAGTGCAATTAATAGATTAAATTACCAAAAGGACCCTTTATATAAAGGTTTTTTTCCTTACACTCCCCTCATTTTTCCCTTTTTTATTAAAAATTCTAAAACATGTTAATACTATAGATACACCAAGGTTGAATACGAATGACCATTGTGTTCTTCTTATTCACGGAGCAGTTAGCTTTTACTAGCTGCTCTTTTATTTCGTTCTAGTTCTTGCTTCTTAAAGAACTCTTTAAATGCGTTTTCCTAATAAGTACACATATCCATTCCCCTGTTCTACAAAATGAAATTTTTACCATAAAGATAATTGTTAAATATTTTACACTTATACATTATAATAGAATAGTTATTGTATATTGGTATTAAGAGGAGCAACCCAATTAAAGGCTCCTCTTTTTTTAATAACATTGTTACTGTAATCTTCCTTTGTATTTCTTCTTGATCTGCCGCTTTAGTGAACCTCTCGTATACTGCAAACCTAGTACTATAAGGTCATAGCTATTTTCAAGGCGATTAATAATCTACTTTACGATCCCCTCTAACAGGTTAAAAAACTATTATAAACAAACTTCAATATAAAATGCCTTCGCTCTCTTTTCCACATGTATGTTAACTCTAGAAATTACTTATTTTCTTTAAAACACTCTTGTTACTGGTTTGTTTTTCATATATAAGTCGTACCCTTTTCCCTCTTCGCGCCACTTTATATTTTTATCATATACAATGAAAATCTCTTTTTCCTTACCTATTACTTACAAATTCCTTACATCCGAAATTGCTTTTATAATAGTGCTGCAGGAACCACTGTGCCCGAAAGCGCAAAAAAAGAAACACCAATGTAATTTGCTTTGGTGCTTCTTTTTCAAGCTTTAAATTTTGATTATTTTTCTTGCTATGTAACACAAATTACATTGTGCTATATGATACAATCCTAATGTTGTTAAAATCACTTTTTTAAATGGTAAATTTATACTAGAAGGTACTCATATCCAACAGTTTAAGAAAAAGAAAAGTCTCAAAATAACTAAATGTAGAGACAGAAAATTTTCATTTAAGGATGACTTCAAAACCATTAACTTAAGAAACGGATATTCTTCAGAGCAAAAAATAAGAAGGTTTCTTTCAAAATGTATGGAATTTTTGTTCTGGGGGTATTCATATTTGTTAACTGAATGAGCATGGGCTATTTATCTATATTTTCATTTTTCATACCATAAATAAAAATACCAGTCGTTATAGACTGGTATTATAGAGCTAATGTTTTTTTAATTGATAAATGTAGTATTTTTTACTTTCCAGTCTTCAAGTTTAATGAAAACCCAGAATGAATAGATTCCTAGAGTGATAATTGATAAGAGCAACCATTTTATCCAATTACCAAACAAGCCTACAGCAGAACCATTGAATTTCATACGGTGCCCGTTAACTACTGTATGATTTATTTTCCAACCATAAACCATACATAAAGCCCAAGGGTAACAAATACCAAGGGTAAAAACTGTAATAAGTACACCAAGGATACTTCAACCAATAAAGCTGAATAATCCACCATCAAAAAATGAGTGGCGACCATTTTTTAATTCAGAACCGATTTCCATAAAAAAACTCCTAACATATATATATATTCATAAAGACAAAAACAAATTATATCACAATAAAATGGTTTCAGGTCTATAAATCGTAATATAAAGTAAAGTAAAAACATCTTACAGAAACAAAGCGCCTTATCTCAAGTGCTTAATTTTGTATACTAGAGCGGTGCATTTAATAAAAATAGTTACATAGTTTTGTTACATTTTAAAATTAATCAATAGTAATAAAAATAGATTATTAAATTTACTAACCCCAATAAATAGTTGTTAATGTTGTGCTTACTTCCACCATTTATACTGACTTTCACATACTTCATATAATGTAAGAGCATGAGCAAAAACTCGGATATGACAACAAAAGGTCGTAAAAAATACGGGGAGAAAAGCATTAAAATCGGCAGTTGTTAAAGATGGGATAAATGTAGGTAAATGGGGAGTCTTTGGTGATATGGCTACATTTATGGACAGATATTATACAGCGTATAAGAATTACAATGTGAAAAAGAAAAGATAACGAGGAGAGAAGATTATGTATTGAATTTTTTAAAATTCTTTTTGGATCGAGATGTTTAATCCAGAAACGTAAATATTTTCATTGGATTGGTTTTGTTCTTATTGGAAGTGGATTCTTAGTCTTGGTTGTAAAAATTTATAAGGTGGTAAGATTTTTTTATGATTAAGTTTAATTATATGAGAAATATGAAAAAAGAAAGAAGGGCTGATAGAAGCCCTTCTTTTTGGTTCTGGTGCAATAAATTTACTTACGAAAGGCAAAGATCGCATAAAGGGTATAGAACATAAAAAAGATATTCGATTGTTGATTTGAAATAAAGTCACAATGTTTATAAAAAGGTGAGATAAATTGTTTCTTTAAATTAAAGGATGCTAAAGGTGTTTTGATTAAATTTTTTTATAAAAATTGTATAATGCTTCACAAATGGATTCCTTTTTTCTCTTATCAATATTCATATGTTACAATAGTACCAGTTGTATCAGTAGTACCATTAAAACCACTAAAACAATTTGAACAACTACCACAGCCACCACAACCTCCGCAGCCGCCACAACCAAAACAGCCGAAGCAACCAATACAACGGAATCCACCACAACGAAATCCACCACAGCGACCTGCACAACCTCCACAACGACCACCACAACCTCCACAGCGACGAACAGCATCTTCAATATAGTAATATGGATATTGGTTTTGTTGGTCCCAATACACGATATTTCCAGGCTGGTAATCATTAAGGCTTAACGCTTGTAGTTCTTGTTGAAACTTATTCATTTTCATGACCTCCGTTTATAAACTTCAACCTTTTCAATGCTTTCCTATATTTCTGTTCGTTAAATCTAAGTAGAAATAGCGCTATCAACTAAGTTCAATACGTACACCTACAAAGTATGACCTATCACTAGATAATGCACCTTGTTCATATACCTATTTTTAGGTTATTTTTCCCATAGGCTCATTTTTATAAATTGAAAAAAGACGCACTTAGATCGGAGGGCACTGAAAAACTTACGTTTTTCGGTTTATAAACCGGATGCAAAACAAGAAAGGCGACTTTTCATTCAATTTTGAATGAAAAGTCGCCTTTCCCTTTATTCTTTTTTACTTTGTTTCTTTTATCAAGGTTAGGATTCGTTTTAAATTGACAGCGAATATAGCCATTGCACCTTGCATTTGCATACCAATCAGACCCGAGGAAGATGCCACATCATACCCATGTCTATGCTTAAGTTCACTATTTTTCGCTTCAATTTTATAACGTTCTTTCCCCTTTTCTTTAAAATATGCACTTTCTTGAAATGCTTGTTGTTCCTTATGTTCAGTAGATTTAATTGTCACAGAATATGTTTTACTTTTAGCGCCTTCTTTGTAACACCCACTTTTGAATGGACATACTTTGCATTTTTCAATATCAAAATAGTAGGTATGACTTTGACTATTGTTTGTTCCCTTTTTACCCGTACGTGCTCTACGAACGGCCATATGTCCAGCTTTACAGACATACATACCCGCATCTTTATTAAACTCAAATTCATCTTCTTTTTTACGTGGCCCTTGTGTCACAATAGGGTTTAATTTCGATACTAATTGTAATTGATTTTGGTTGGCATATTGAATATTATTTTTCTCAGAATAAGCAGTATCTCCAATAACTGTATCAATTTCCATCCCTGTTTCACGACTTTTTTCAATCAATGTTTGAAGGTATTTTCCATCGCTTTTTTCACCCGTTGTAATCACCGCAGCTGTAATGATGCGTTCTTCATTCATCGCAATATGTGTTTTATAACCAAAGAAAGAAGAATCCGCTGTTTTATGTCCAATTCGCGCATCAGGATCTTGCGAAAATTGGAGGTGTTCTTGGTGATCTTCTACGATTTCTTTTAAATAATTCAGTTTCTCTTTCACATTTGGATATTCACGAATGATTTCCTCTTTTTCTACTGTTTCAATTACTTTTTGACAATATTCAAGTTCGTCACTTAAGTCATCTGTCATTGTTTTTGGTGGGAACTTTCCCTTCATTCCTTCGTCAACTTGATAAACAGCTTTGCGGAGTAATTTGGATTTCTCCATTACAAATTCTTTCGGCGATTTTTGATTGAAGCGTGCTTTTGTATGTGTGGCATCAACAATAATAGATTTATTTTTAATCAAGTTTTTTTCGAGTGCAATTTCCACTGTTTTTTGAATGAGCATGTCAAGTAACCCTACATCTGTCAGACGAAGCTTGCGGAACTTCGTTAATGAACTAGGGTCAATGACCATATCTTCTGGTGCCATATCTAAGAAATATTTAAAGGACATATCGTATTTTGAGCGTTCCACAACATCTACATCTGATAAATCAAAAATAGATTTTAGTAATAAATATTTAAACATACGAACAGGCGGTACTGCATTGCGACCGTTATCGAGACAATATTTATCTTGTAGTTCTTCTAAAACAAAAGAAAAGTCTACCAGTTCATTAAATTGACGAAGCATATTATCCTTTGGTACAACGATATCGTAAATCGCCATAAATGGACTGAGGTTAAGAGATTGTTGATTAGAAATCATCCGAGACACCACCTAGAATTAGTATAATTATTATACATGAAAAAAGCGAAAGCTTCCTCGATTTCATCGAGGAAGCTTTCGCTTTTTAAACTATAAGGACTTTTTCAGTGCCCTCTTAGATCGATGCGTCTTTTTGCGATACTTCTTTTGTGAAATCATATACATAAGTATTATTCATACCTGTGAATAGCAATACCTCTACTCATTATCCAATTACATCTTTTATTTCTGTATTGACTGGCCACTTTTCTAAAGTATAGGCCATTTCCCAAAATGAATATTCATATTGACTGCTAATAATAAAGTGCTGTTTCATTCGATTTCGGTCTGCCTCTGTTACTTTTTCAGCGATAGTGTCTAATCGTGTAATTTGCTCTTCAACTAGCGTACGGAACCAATCAGATCCATAAGCAGAAATCCATTCGTTATAAATTGGCTCTTCTGGCTGACACTCTTTTAAACGTTCACCAATTTCATAATACAACCAATAGCAAAGTAATATTGCTGCAATGATATCACCTAAATGTCCTTCATACGCAGCACGATACATATGTGAAGTATAAGCGTATGCAGTTGGAGCAGGGATAAAATTCTCTTTTTCTTCTTGAGTTATCCCTAGTTTCTTCGCAAAATTCTCATGTAAAGATAATTCTGCTTCATATGTATTTTGAGCATGGTGTGCCATACGTGCTGTTGTTTCTAATTCTAGAGCCTTTGCAGCTCCTAACGTTTGTACTCTAGCGAAATGACTCAAATAATATGAATCTTGAAGCACATAATAGCGAAAACTAGCTAAATCTAACGTTCCTTCACCAAGTTGTTTTACAAAAGGGTGATGAAAACTAGCTTCCCAAATTGAATCTACTTCTTGACGTAATGATTGTGAAAATGTCATTTAAATCCCTCCAATAAAGTATAAAATTTAAGTATTTACCCACAGTTATTAAATCTGTAAAATAAAAAAACTTTCTTTACAAACGTAAAGAAAGTGAAATTGACAGTATTTATTCATAAAATAGTAATGTCTTCCCACTTCCCTACGCTAGTATTAACCAGATCAGGTACTAAGAGTCTCAAATTCTCATTTGATCTCAGCCTATAATAGGCCCCCCTAGTGGATAAATATTTAATTTTCGTATTGTATTCATCATAGCATACTTCATGTTACTGTCAAAAGTATTCATGATACTGCTACTTAAAACCCTTCTTCTTTTCTTACTTTTAATGAAGTTTCAATAATCATATCTAATAGTTTACTATAATGAATACCAGCTGCATCTGCACTTTTCGGTAGTAAACTTGCTTGTGTCATCCCTGGTAATGTATTAACCTCCATTACATATGGAATTCCGTCCTTTACCATCATATCCACCCTTGCATAAACGCTGCATTTCAATGCTTTATAACAAGCCAGTGACGCTTTGTTTACATGTTCCTTCAATTCAGCTGGAAGTTCGATAACTTCTTCAATTGTACTAACATCATCATATTTTGCATTGTAATCAAAGAACTCCGCTGCATGTCGGATTGAAATAATAGGTAACTGTTTTCCATCAAAAATTGAACATGTAATCTCATCACCTTTTATATACTTCTCTATTACTACTTCAGAATCCCATTCAAACACAGTTTCCAGCATTGAAATTAATTCATCTTTATCATATACAATCTTTACCCCAACACTTGATCCACCAGAGTTTGGCTTTACCACTAACGGAAATCCTAACTTATCTAATTCATCAAGATTTAGATCCGCCATTTTTGTAAGTTCAATCCAATCGGGTGTTTCTATACCTTCATAGCGTAAAATCTTTTTCGAAATATTTTTGTCCATACATATACCGCTAGATAACATATTGCTCCCGCTATAAGGAATACCTAAACTTTCAAGCGTGCCTTGAACCGTCCCGTCTTCCCCGTATTTTCCGTGTAATGCGAGGAGCGCAAAATCAATGTCTTTCGCTTTTTCGATTAAATCCATTTTTTCATTTAACGTAATTGGTACGATTTCATATTTATTTTTATCTAAATTTGCAATCATTTCATTTCCAGTCATAATTGATACTTGTTTTTCAGAGGATACTCCACCCATAATAACGCCAATTCTCATTTCCTCAACTCCAAATTTCATTTTTTATTGTATCACCGATTATTTTGATTCCACGAACTATTTCTTCTTCTTTCAGACGTGAAAACCCTAATCGAAAAGTAGTCGCTCCTCCTCCATCAGAATAAAAAACATCTCCAGGAGAAAATGTAACCCCTTGCTCATAACACTTTTGTAAAAGTGTGCGGGCATGAATTTTTTCTTCTAACTCTATAAATAAATGAAGTCCACCATCACCGGTCATTCTTTGAAACGGAATGTACTCGTTACACGCCCCAACAGCTAACTCATATTTCTTCTTATAAACTGATCTTGCCTTTTTTAAATATTTTTCAAAATATCCTTCATGTAAATATTGAAATAGAACAGCTTGATCTAACGTAGATGTGTGAATCGTTCTTGCTCTTTTTACACTTTCTAAATGATGAATCAGTTCTTTATCGGCGATGATCCAGCCTACACGTAAACCAGGGAAAAGTACCTTTGAAAAGCTACTAATATAAATTACATTATTACCAGCGCCAGCAAAAGTTAATAATGGTGCTAAGTGTGAACCTGAATAACGTAGCTCTTCATTAAATCCATCTTCTATAATAGGAACCTTATATTTGGAGAATAATCTCATCAGTTCCGTTCTTTTCTCCGAACTCGTAACAATACCGGTTGGATTATGATAGGAAGGAATTAAATATGCGAAATCAAACTCTTTTTCACGCAAACTTTTTTCTACTTCGTTCGTATCGATGCCATCTTCATTCATATTAATTCCGTGAACTTCAAGTCCATGTAAACGGAAAAGCTTCAATGCAGCATGGTGAGTTGGATTCTCACAAATAACCCGCCCTGATTTCTTCGATAACGAGGATAGCACGATGTCTAATCCTTCTGTAAATCCATTTGTAATTAAAATATCTTTGTTCGAAATATCTACACCTTTCATTTCCATATAATGAAGTAGATAATTCATTAAAGGTCTATAACCTTTTGCGTATCCGTAGTTTAATACGACATCCCCTTCAATGGACATACGAGTAAGAAAAGCTCTTTTGAAATTTTCCACATCAAATAGCTTTTCGTCCGGAGCAATGCTATTAAAAACAATCATTCCTTTTTCCCAGCGAACACCATGTTTCATTAAATCTAATTCATCCGCTAATAAGGTAACTGTATTAAGTTTATATTTCCAATCTATTTCAACAGACGAAGTGTTCGATATATCAACCTTCGCTACAAAATTCCCTTTCCCTTTAACTGCATAAATGAGTCCTTCTTGCTCTAAATCCGCATAAGCAGCGAGTACAGTATTTCTGCTCACACTTAGTAATTCACTTAGTTCCCTAGTTGAAGGGATTTTTTGATCCCCGAGCAAATGACCTTTCATAATCATCTTTTTCAAATAATCTTTCAATTGAATATAAACGGGACGATCTTTCACAACTTTAAAATCTTTAAACAATTCCTTACCCCCTGCAATCATTTTTGCATATTTATTTCATTCTCAAAAGGTCCACTACATATGTATTTTTTATAAAGGGCGGTACGGTCTTATAAAGTGGAACTTTAATCAATGGGGCTGATTATCACCCACTGATTATTATCCCTTAGTAACAGGCATTTTACTGCCTATTACTAAGGGATAAATCTTTGCGGTATAAGTTAATTACATCTTTTAAAGCTGCTGCTGCGGCTCCACGTGGATTGGAAGCACCACCAATTGTAGTAACTTGCCCCATCGTATCTGTAAAGAACGTAATTCCTTTTTCTGTTCCATTTACTTTTGCTAGTGGATGATCTTTATCTATTTCGTACGGTTCCACATGAAGAGCCACTTTACCATCCTTATCCTTATATGCTGAAGCTATTAATTTAATATATTTATTTTGTTCTTTAGCATTTCGAATTTGTTGTTTTGTAACATGTTCAATACCCTTTATATGTATATCAGTAAGCGTATTTTCTGTTCCCATTAAACTGTTTGTCAAAAGTAACAATTTACACACACTATCAGAACCACTTACATCTAATATTGGGTTCGTTTCAGCAATTCCTTTACTTTGCGCTTCTTTCAGTGCTTCTTCAAACGTAATATCTTCCTCATTCATTTTCGAAAGGATATAATTTGTAGTCCCGTTTAATATTCCTTCTATTTTTTCAATATGGCAACCAGCTAAACTAAATTGACCAATATCAAGTGTCGGTAATGCCGCCGCAGTTGCACCACTATATCGAATTCGTACATTTGCGATTTTTGCTGCTTCATTTATTTCTCTCCAGTTTGTAACGAGTGCGCCTTTTGAAATTGCTACAATATCCATATGTTTCTCAATCGCTTGTTTTATATATTGTTTTCCTGGATTTCCATCTTTAAGGTTTGTAACTGTTGATTCTACTAATACAGTTCCACTTATGCTAGTTGTTGCTCGTTCCTCTGGATGATGTTCAATGTATTCTTCAATTGCAGCGCTACCGCCACCATACATTAATAAGTGATGAATAGATAATCCATCCTCATTATGTATTGCAACATTTCTACCTAATACAGCGCTTACCACTAAATCTATTCCATATGATTCATTTATATATAAATATTTTTCATTTAATAATTTTATAAACTCTCTTCCTACTGTCCCATATCCTGATAATACAACTTGAACTTTCATAATATCCCCCCATATTTTTCTACCATATCCCTCTTTCAATATAATATAAAGCGCCCTCGAATTCCATCGAGAGCGCTTTATTATTACCTATTTCGGTAATCTTGATAACTTTTCTGCAATTGTTCTATAAAACTCTTGAATGCTAGAAAAACCTAACGTATCTGAAACACTAAGTCCTACCATATCGAGATGGTCCCAATTTACTTTTGTTTCAATATGATTCCATTTTCCAATCTCTAAAGGCTCATTTCTATATACAATGGCATTAGATGAGGGCGCGACCATAGAATTTGTATTTACTACACCGTCATTTTGCCACCAAGAAGTATCAATTAATGGTCGGTTTTCTTCATATCTTGCATAGGAACCTAAGAAAAACGCATTACCCATTAACACCTTATTCATCGTTATATTAGGTAGATGTAAACCGGTTATAGGTGCAGCTTGCGATGCCTGTCCACTATAGGATAAGTAATATACATTCGATTGCGTCTTTACCCAATTATTTAACTCATTTGCACCATCAGTACTTAAATCCCATTGACTAATGTCTTTTGTATTTTTCCAAATTGAACTATTTAAAATACGATCAGTATATTGGAAAGGGGACTCTCCAGCATTCTTTTTTAACCCCCATTGATCCAATTTAAAATCGTATAATGATAAATTATTGTTTCCTCCTAAACTTGCAGCTGTAATGAGTAAATCTTTAACGAACGGCAGTAGAAGACTACCATCCGCAAGTGTTGTGCCATTGTGAGGAGTTGCTAATGTTGTAACACTATGAACATATGATTTCTCTCCCTCAAATAGTGGTGATATATTTGTGTTCGGATGATTTTTCACATAATTTTTTTCTTCAAAACTGCCTTCTTTTAATAGCTGTACTAATGTTCTAATCGTTTGTCCACCCATGCTATGCCCAACTAAATGAACTTTATTTATTTCACTCCAATTTGGCACAAAACCACTATAAGTTCTACCAAAACGATTATGTCCATGTTTCTCAGCATGTGCGCCACCGTAGTCTACTGTACCTCCATTAATTTGCGCATATAATTCACATGCACGATCCCAGTTACTAGAAACAGGTCCAACAGCTGCGGTATGTACCGTATAACCTTTGCGTTTCAAATCTTCTTGTATATCATGAACACCACCCCAATATTTAACCCCTAACATTTCCTCTCTACCCCACCCAGCAAATCCATTCACTAGTATGATAGGATAATTATTTTGTTGTTTCTCTTCAGCGTAAGTTATTTTTGCTGCGAATAAAAACACAGTCCCTATTGCGAATAAACATATTTTTAAAAATAATTTCCCCATGCTTCCTCCCCCTAATAAAACGTTTACATTTCCCTATTAAAAATGAGTTCTTAACTTAAACATAATGTAAAGTATTTTATATACATTGTATATAGAGAAAACATACACAAATGTTGATAAATATTAATTCAAGTGAGGAATTACTTTTTACAATATAACTTGTAAATCCGATTATTTGAATTTATAATTAGATTTAGTTTCCTCATGTTAAATAGCTTTAATAATTATAAGAAAACTAATTTTATTACTTAAGGAGGAGGAAAAGGCATGCAAATCGGATTAAATATTCATACGTTATCTCAACCTACTAAAATAACTCCATCTAATCTTGAGCATAATACTATCTCTTCTACTAAACTTGAAGATAAAAAATCAAATGATCCCATCAAATTTGATATTCGTTCATCTGAAAAAGAAATGAAACAACCTGAGCATAAATTTAACGAATTAGATTTATGGAAGATGTTAAAAGATAAAGGTGTTCCTTTATGGATCATACTTGAAATGCTACAAAGGTCTCGTAAGGAAAAAGAATCTCAAAATAATTCAGTTCAAAATTCAAATGCGATTGAAGAACCGAGCGAGACGCGATTAAATGAAGTAATGTAAACTATGTTATCTAAATGGTCTAAAATTAAAAAGAGTTCAGGGCTGATAAAATTCCTATCAACCTTGAACTCTTTTTTATGATTTTTCTCCAATCGTGACAAATTGAACTGATACTTCTTCCTCAAAATCTTTAATTAACTTTCTTACTTTTACATATTCATTAGTCAATGTATTATCTGTCGACATTTTAGGTTTTTCGTCACCTAAAGATTCTTTCAGATGAAGAAGTTGCATTTTTGTTTCATTTGCCTGTATTTCTTTATATACACTATTGCTCGCCACAATTACATACCATAGTGTTCCATAATTTCGATTATTACCAAGCCAAGCATCACTATCATATGTAACTGGTATCACTTTTCCTTCTATTTCAATACTTTTTATATTCTTTTCTTCTTCATTTATAAATAATAGTGAACTTTCTTTTGGAAAACTCGGTAACGTATCTAAAGGTTTAGAATGAGATGAATGATCTCTTTTACGAAAAATTTTTGCTTTAATCATCGCTTTTGCAGTAGATTCATTTAATATCAAAACCCTTTTTTGGTCAAATCTACCTGTTTTCACCGAAAAAACTTCATGTTCTTTCGTATTTTCCTTATAACGATTCATAATTGTTGAAGTATGATTCTCATCTCCAATGATTAATACGCCGTTAGCTGGAAATCTGTTTTCATTTTTAGAGCATGCACTTAAACTTATTAAAATTAATATACTTAATATGAAAATAGAGAGTGTTTTTTTCATCACATTTCCTTTCATAACTCAAATTGTTTTTTTACATGCTTTTCTGCAATCTTACTTGCTGATATTCTCTACTGTTCCATAGTTTTATAAAGCTTTTGTAAGTAACGCCAACGAGTGATAAAGAAATATAAAACTTGTATACATATAAATGAAATTAAAATTATGATAGAGCTATTCATAATAGAAAAATCGACTAATTGTTGTAATGCCATATAAGCGACCACAGTATGAATCACTGCAACGATAATCGGTAAGAAGAACATTAATACTAATTGTCTTGTTACAACTTTTTTCAACTCTCTTTTACTTAATCCCATTTTCGAAATCATCTTATATTGCTGCTGATCGCGGTCCAAATCAGTATATAACCGGAAATAAATAAAACTAGCAGCGAAAGTAAAGAAGACGATTCCAACTAAAACACTTGCCATAAGTAATAACCCATTCGTTTGTTTTGCACTTAACAACTCTATAGTTAGTGCTCTAAATTCAAAATGTATGTCTCTAGGATCTTGATCGAATATGTCACTTAATTGGTTTGAAATCTCTTTTGTTTTTATCCAATCATCTACAACAAATCCATAAGTTCGATATTGAATAATATTTTCAAAATCTAGATTACTATTAAGCGGAATTTCATCATACACATGATCTTGAATCGCAATATTAATCCCTTCCGTATCGTGTGGCAAAACTAAGTTATCTACAGTTTTTTTCACATGAAATGTCTTTGTCCAATCGCCTTGAATGACTTCAATATTCTTTTTATAATCACCATTTTTAAACTCTTGTTTTTGTGATACGACTCCAGGGATTAATAACATTTCATCTTCTTTTTCAATCGTTTCTTGTTGGTACCCGAGTGCTCTCGCAAGTTCGTTATATTCACTTAACTTCATTACATTTACATTACTTTCTGTATAAATATCTGAAGTGGAAGCCATTCGATATGGAATATTAGAATCAGCAAGATGTTTTTTTATAATCGAGAGATGTTTATCCGTTATTTTATTTTTATCAGGAGCTGTATACAGAAATGTATACGGGTTTGTCATCCTTACCAAATCTTTGTTTCCAAGAGCTGCTGTCGTGCCAATTGCTGTAAAAGCAACTGCTGAAATAATAGATACTATAAAAAACATTGTTGCATTATCTTTCATACGGTATATTAATTCTGAAAATGTTAATATATTCGTTCTCTTTAAAAAGAAAGATTCACTCCTTTTCACAAGATGCAATATATAAACGCTACACTGTGTATATAAAAAGTACGTTCCTATAATTACTAGGAGCACACCCATTCCGAGCGTAATAAAACTATAACTTGGGATAAAGCGAAATACTAAAATATAGCCATATCCTATACTAAATAAAGAAAAAATTGATAATAAAATTGACGATTTCGGTTCAGGCTTTGGCTTTTCCCCTGCTTGAATAAGTTCCACAAGTTCTGTTACTTTTATCATTTTAAAAGTAACTAGCGAAACAATTAAAAATAAGAATAGAAACGTGATGCCAGTTAATAATACCGCCTTTACTGGCATATAAAAAGGTAAGCCGTTACTAATCATTAATACACTGGCACTTATTAATAAAACTAGTTTAGAAAATATAAGTCCAATAAGAACCCCTACACAAATTGAACCAAGTCCAATTAACATATTTTCAATTAACAATAACTTCTTAAGCTGTCTCATTGACATACCTTGCATCATTAAAATGCCAAATTCTTTCTTACGCGTTTTTAAAAACGAACTCACTGAATATAGAATGAAGAAGAATGAAAAGACAAAAATCAAACCTTGAGAAACTTCAAATCCTAATGTACCAAATGTACTTATTGTTTTACTTGTCGATTTCAACTCCCCCTGTAAATCAGGATGGAATAATAAAAGAGCATACGTAAAGAAAATCATTATAGAAAATGCACTACTTAAAAAATGGGCAGCATATGTACGCTTATTACGAAAAATATTATTAAATGCGAATTGACGAAAAGTCATGCCTTTTCCCTCCTAACAAAGAAAGGACATCCATAATCTTTTGATAAAATGCTTGCCTGCTTTCACCACGATAAATTTCGTTATATAGTTGACCATCTTTAATAAAAATTACTCGGCTGCAAAAACTCGCTGCATACGGATCATGTGTAACTAACATCATCGTTGCTTTTGCCTCCTTATTTAGAGTATCTAACATCTCCATTACATCATTTGAAGATTTAGAATCTAAATTCCCTGTTGGTTCGTCTGCAAGTAATAATTGCGGCTTATGAACAATTGCACGAGCAATTGCTGTTCTTTGAGCTTGGCCTCCTGATATTTCAAACGTTCTTTTATTCAATATATCTGTAATATTTAATTTCTCTGCGATTTCTTGTACTCGTTTGTTCATTTCTTGCACAGCAACACCATCTAAAGTCATCGGCAGTACGATATTTTCCTTTATTGTAAGTGTGCTAAGTAAATTAAATGATTGAAAAACAAATCCTAATTGTTTCCTACGAAATAAAGCTAAATCTTCTGATGATAACTGGAAAGGATTTGTACCATTTATTAAAATTTCTCCTGAAGACGGAGAATCGATAGTAGATACCATATTTAATAGCGTAGTTTTCCCGCTACCGGATGGACCCATGATCCCTATAAATTCACCTTCTTGAATTGATAAATCAATATCTACTAATGCTTTAAAAGGTATTTTCCCTTTATATACTTTACTAATATTTTTCGCATGTAAAATTTCCATTTCTATTCTCCCTTCATTTGCACTTCTCACAATAGAGTGTAAATGAATTCTCTTATAGCTCATATTGATTCATCTTTCATTTATCTTACACGCTTGTAAGATTTCTAAAAAAACTGATAATAACACTATTTACAAATTAAAATTAACGCATAACTATCTTATAATAATTGTATAGTGGTAGAAAATACAATTGTATATCAAATCTTTATTATATAAATGCAAAAAGCTTAGAGTTATAGCTCTAAGCTTTTTTGCATTGCATGGTCACTCCTTTTAAAGAGCACTTTTTTTTATCCATTCGGATTTACTCAATACATAATGATTATACATTTGATTTTCTATCGTCTGTTGACTCAAATAAGTAAAACCGCATTTTTCAATAACTTTATTTGAAGGTGCGTTGTTTATTACTGCAATTGCGTTAAGGACATCCACATTTGTATTTTCAAACAAATAGCCTATCAAGCCTTTTGTCGCTTTCGTTGCATAACCATTATTATAATATTCACTTGAAACAGCATACATAATTTCTCTGTTCGGTGCAGGGAGTTCATCTTTCATGCCTGTGCAGCACCATCCAATAAATTCATTTGTGGTTTTCTTAAATATTCCTAGTCTTAATATGTGATCATCTATGTTAGTCGTAGTTCTCACTGCATTAAGAAACGCTTTATTTTCAGGTATTTCATAATTTACAACCCAATTAACCCTTTGTTCTTTCGTTGATTTCCAGTCTGGTAAAAACTTTTCTATTTCCGGTTGATTTGCTATTTTATAAATACTCTCTGCATCTTTGACTGTAAACTCTTGTAGGTATATATATCCACAATCTATTCTAAATAACTTAGTGAAACTCTCTTCTCCCATCTTAATCCCCCTTACTCACATTAAAGAGCCTTAATCTGCTTCGTAAGTTCCATAAACCGTTCATCCAGTGCTTTATATTCTTTGTCTTTAGAAGTTAAAAAGCTTAATTTCCCTAATACTTCCTGTCTCTCCGTTTCTAACGTTAAACGTAGTTCTTCAATTTCATCTCTTGTTTTAATAGATTCTTCTAGCTGCTTTTGTATCGTACTGTTTATAAACACGAGTTTTGTGTTAGTTGTTTTCTCCAGAAAATATCGATCGTGAGAAACGATAACGAGTGTTCCGTTATACTCAGCCAATGTATTTTCAAGCTGTTCACGCGAAGGTAGATCAAGGTGATTCGTCGGCTCATCCAAAATGAGTACATCTTTTTCATCTAAAATATAAGCCATGAGCTTACATTTCACTCGTTCCCCCATACTCATATGTTCAATCGGCTCTTTCCATTGGGAAGATTCAAATCCTAAATGTTTCATTAAATTTTGGACTTTTCCTCTCTCCTCAAACGTCTCTTTATAAAATAAATCTTCTGGTGTTTTATCAAGTGGTAAATCAAATACTTCTTGTGTTAAATAACCGATGTTTGCAGATGGTGAAATCCATATTTCTCCTTGAGCAGTTTCCGCTCCCATAATCATCTTCAGTAATGTTGTTTTCCCACTACCGTTTGGTCCAATAATCGCAACCTTTTCACCGTGCTGAATTGTAAAATTAACGTTTTCAAATAATGTCCGATTATTAAATTCCTTCCGCAATTGTTTTACTTCTAAGAAACGTTTTCCTACTTTTTTACTCGCTTGAATAGAAAATTCAACTGAATACTCTTCTTTCACACGTTCTACTTTCGTTTTCTCCAGCTCTTTTTCAAGACGTTTTCGTTTCGATTTAACTTGCGCGTCCATTCGCTTCGCCTTTACACGATAAAACTCCTTCACTCCTTCTTGTTTTGTAGACTGCGCATGTGCCTTTTGTGACCATGAACTTAATTCTTTTATATGAGTTTCTACTTGTTCTATCTTCTTTTGTTGTTTTTCATATTCACGCTGCTGCGTCATTCTTTTATGCTCACGTGCTTTCATATAACTCGTATAATTCCCGCTATGGTCAATTAATTTCTTATCCTCAATTGACCATATTCTAGTTGCGACAACATCTAAAAAGTATCGATCATGCGATACGACGATAACTGTACCTTTCATATTTTCAATTTGCTTAATGAGAAATTCCGTACTCATCTCATCTAAATGATTTGTCGGTTCGTCTAATATTAAGACATTAGGATTTTCGGCAAATCCTTTTGCTAACCGAACTTTCAGCTTTTCACCACCACTTAACATATGAAAATCGTTCGTTGGCACGCCCCATTTCGCAAGAAGTTCTGCTTCTTTTGCAATCACATCGTTACTAACAAAAGATTCTATTTCTTGTTCTACATATGCGGTTGTCATATTCATTTGCTGCCATTCAACAATGCCTTTTGATGGCTCAATTTTACCATTTATTAATTGAAGTAACGTTGATTTACCAGCACCATTTTTACCGATTAATCCGATAACATCCCCCTGTTTTACTGTCACATTCATTTTCTCTAACAAAGTATTTTCCTTTATATCAACATAAACATCATTTAATTTTAAAATTTCTTTCATAATACCGATCCCTTTCGTTAAGGGAGAATAAAAAAATCCTCCCAAATAAATTTGGCAGGATTAGTCATTACATTATTTATACCCAAATAAGCTATTGCGCAACATAAATAGCAATACCGTTGTATGGAAATTGGGCAGACTAATCCTATTTTTTAGAAATTGAAATTTATTTCATTTCAACATTTAAAAATAAGATTAGTTAATCATCGTCCACCCATCATTCCTTTCCGTCGTTAGTAACCATATTGTACCATACTAGTACTGTATGAGTAAATGCACTTATATGTGCTGTAATAAAGATTGCTTTCTTCTAGGTCTAATTATCATTTCTTAACTACATATAGAACAAACACAAATTACGTTTGTTTATACTACTTGCCTTAGATTTCCCTAGTAATAAACTTTTAAACACTCCCTCTTATATAATTATTATATAAATTTAAGAGTAATTATATATTATACATACCACATTTCAATTCTTATAATAAAATTATCCTTTTTGTCCTGTGAAGAAGTTGAACACCTAATTCTTCTTCCAACTTTCGAATTTCTTGACTTAAAGGCGGTTGTGCCATCATAAGACGTTCTGCCGCACGGCTAAAGTTTAATTCTTCTGCCACTGTTATGAAATATTTCTTTTTACGAATATCCATTACAATCCCCCCTGTCATTCGTTTCAACCGTAACACAAATCAGATGGAGCCTTCTTGCCGAAAAGGATAAAAAGAAAATGTTATTCGTTATCCAATAATCACTTATTGTTTTTCGATAAATTTTTATTGATTACTCCCCTGTAATAAGCTATTATATGTTTGTAGAAAATATTAATGTAAGGATTGAATTTATGGACAGGACATTAAAAATCACAAAGTTAAGTATGTTTTTAAGGATTTTTCTCATCCCGATTATAGTAGGGATAATTGTTGGTATACTAACTAAATTAGGGCAAGGTATACTTCCAGGACATTGGAATTCATTAGCTAATCTAGGAAGCGTTTGGTTAGTTCCATCCTTTTTTGTGGCTAGCTTTAGTTATTCTAAACGTACAGCTATACTTTCTGGCATCCTTGCGCTACTCGGCATGATATTAGGCTACTATGGTTATGCAATAGTTATTAAAAATGTAGCTCACTCTATTTATTTTATATCTGTATGGATTGTATGTGCATGTATAGGAGGAACTATCTTTGGAATTGCAGGTTTTCTATGGAAAGATACTACAAATCCACTTCATAAATTCGGAAGCGCGCTTATTAGTGGAGTTTTTGTAACAGATGGACTTCACATTCTTTTACATTTTGAAGACTATAGTCACATGTTACCTGTTGGATATACCGAAGTGATAGTCGGGATTATCTTGATTCTTGTATTAGAACGCTCTAATACTAATCGAATTTCTTCTTTCTTAATGATGGTTCCTATCACTATTTTAGGATTAATTGGATATAAATTATTAAGTTTGTTTGCTTAATATCATGGAAAAACAAAAGACTCATTCTATTATAATCCATAATACATATCACGAATTCAAACATTATACTTATTAATGTTGATACACTTATTCATAGGATGGATTCATGAAGCTGTCTCTTTCAAAGAGATGGCTTTTTTCTTACAAAAACTATTCATCAGCTTTATATTAAATCCTTCTAATTTAACAATCGTATTTATTAGTGTGTCATTATACATACTAATATGATCTTTTACCATTTCATATACTAGATATAAAGTGAAACCTTAATAGATAGTTAATCCCCCACCTAACTTCTTTGCTTTCGCTGAATTTTGAAGTGGGGTCTTACTGCCCATTAAAGCGGGATAAAATAAGGCTAAAAAACTTATCTTCAAAGTTCTTTAGCCTAAATCACTTATTTACACATTAAAAAATATAATTCGTACAACCGTACCTTTACCAACTTCTGAATGGATTTCTACACTATGTCCTAATTGTTTTGTAATTTCATATACAAGATATAGCCCCATTCCAGTTGACTCTTTAAAATCTCTACCATTTTCCCCTGTAAAGAAAGGTTTAAATACTCTTGGTAAATCTTGCTTCGGTATCCCTACGCCATTATCGGCAATTTCAAGTATAACGTTATTATCTTCCTTACAAGCTTTCACTTTAATCTTTTCTCTACTACCTGAAGAATATTTAATTGCATTCGATAGTATTTGTCCAATTAAAAATTGTAACCATTTCGCATCACTTTCTACAATAATGTCTTTATCGATTTTAAGCTCTGGATACACAAAATTTCGGATAAAGAAGCGTTTATGTTCATGAACAGAATCATTCACTATTTTATGTAGTTGTACTCTTTCTACATAAAAATCTTGCGTAAATGCTTCTAAACGTGCGACATATAGAGCCATCTCTAATCCCTTTTTTAGCCTATCTGTTTCCTCATTAATACTTTCAAACCGCGGATCGACTTCATCTTGTGTAATTAATTCTATTACAGATAAAGGTGTTTTCATTTGATGTATCCACTGGTTCATAAAGGTTAAATGATCATTATTTTTTCTCTCTTGTATTTGCAGCTGATTTTGATAATGTCGATATTGCACCTCAAGTAAGTCCTGAAGTGCAGTAGATAAAACTGCAAAATCTGATTTTTGAACAGAATCATCCAAAGAATGCATCGGATTTGCTAATCGTTCATAGAAAGTACGATGAGTAAAATAACGAAATACTAAATAGCCTACCATAAAAAAGACACCTAAAAACATTGCATACAATGCCGTTGCAATATGGTTATGTCCATCAAACCAATATACGAGAAATATAGATAGTAGTTGGATTGCTGTAAAACAAATAAGTGGTATATGATCACGAATAAACAATCTTATCATTTTTCCATACCAGTATCCCAAGTAATATGTAGTCTATATCCAACACTACGAATCGTTTCAATCGGATCCTCAATCTGTAACGTTTTTAACTTTTTTCGCACGCGTGTTGTATTTACACTTAATGTATTATCATCAACATAAGATTCGCTATCCCATAATTTATTTAACAACACTTCTCTACTCACAATACGTGGATAATTTTTCATTAACATTTCTAATAAAATAGCTTCATTTCTCGTTATATCAATCTCTTGATTACGCAATTTCAATACAAGCCTTTCAGGATATAAACAAAGACCTTGTTGCTCAACCATCCGTTCTTCTACTTTCGGTGCATAATCTCCATAAGCACGTCTTAAATGACTACGAATTTTAGCCATTACCACTTCGTAATGGAATGGCTTTGAAATGAAATCATCACCACCGTTTTCTAGTGCCATAACTTGATCCATCGTGCCTTCACGGGCTGAAATAAATAGTATCGGACATGTAGAAACTCCACGAATTTGACGACACCAATAGTACCCATCAAAACTCGGTAAATTAATATCTAATAAAACTAACTCTGGTTGTTCTTCTAAAAAAATGTCTAATACATTTTGAAAATCCGATACAATAATTCCTTCATACCCGTATTTCGCAACATGTGTTGATAATAGTTCTGCAATTTTCATATCGTCTTCTACAATCATAATTTTAACCATTTGTTTACTCCTTTTTCGATCCACAATCTTATATTCAATTATATAAAATAAATACTACCTGTTTTTATATCATCCGTAAATCAAAAAAGGATACTTTTATACAACAGCATCCTTCTTCTATTATTCTTATTTAATATGAAACTTACTCAAATTAAAACCTAGCTTCTCCACATAGTCCATATCTAGTTCCATTCGCGCTGTTTTAAGCGGGTCCACAACTTGGCATACTTTTAGATTACCTGCAGCTGATAATAAAAGTGTTGCATCCGCTTTAGACATTTCTAATTCTTCATGTAAAAATGTCACCATATTACGTACAGCGCGATTCGCTGCATCATCTAACAATTTTTCTGAAGCAATCGTCATAAGTTTTTCTTTTTGGATCGCCATTGGTAGTGGCCATTTCTTTCCTTTTATTATTTGAACTGTTACTGTTACCTCACCAGCAACCTCTACTCCACTAACACCAATTTCACCATCACCCATCGCTGCGTGTAAATCGCCTAATGCTAATAGAGCACCAGGAACATTTACAGGTAATAATAACGTTGTCCCTTCTTTTATCTCTTTACAATCCATATTCCCGCCGTGATCATGCGGTGTGCCACATGAAATGCTCTCTTCTTTCGGCGCAGTACCAATTACACCGATCATAGGATTAATTGGGATTTGTAGTTCATTTGAAAACAAAACATGCTCATTATGTATCGGGACAATTTTCACTGTATTTTCATTTAGCTCTTCACCCATTACGCCAAGATTCGCTCCTGTAGTTAAAACACCTTGCTCTGCAATTTCAATCTTTTCAATCGTTACGACTAAAATATCACCAGGTTCTGCACCAATGATATATACAGGTCCAGTCGCTGGATTAATTCGGTTCCAATCTAATTCTTGAAACGCAACATCTTCAGAATCAATTTGATTTTCAAAGCAATCATATGTTTCAAATACAAGACGACTCCCAATTTCTACTTCCATACATGTTTTGTTTTCTGGTGACATTGCGTAAATAATATGGTCTTTATGAATTCGATACATTTTATCTCTCCCCTTTTATATTAGTCTACAATTACTAATTAGCTTTTTTCACAAAAGCTCCTTTGAAAAATTAATAAATTTACATATAGAAAAGCACCTAGCTTATTTTCATACATACACTCTTTACTATAACAGGTAAAGAAAGGTGGTAGCACTATGCCCCTTATTCCATATAACGAAAGCGATGTTGATTTACTAGCTCGTTTAATTCGTGCTGAAGCTGAAGGAGAAGGTCGACAAGGTGAACAACTTGTTGGTTGCGTAGTAGTAAATCGTGTATTTTGTGATTGCTTAGATTTTAAACAACTTCGAACTGTACGTGATGCAGTATATCAAAGCCCTGGCGGATTTGAAGCAGTGCAATACGGATATTTTTATCAACGCGCGCGTGATTCAGAAAAAGACATCGCAAGAAAAGTTTTACAAGGTGAATGGCGCTGGCCAGCACGTTGGGCTCTTTGGTATTTTCGTCCAACTGGAGCTTGTCCACCTGAATGGTATAGTCAGCCGTTTGCAGGGCAATTTAAAAGTCATTGTTTTTATGAACCTCGTGGTGATGAATGTCCGAAAATGTATTCACGATAGCAAAATTTGAAACGCAAGTACTTAGACGAATGAGTACTTGCGTTTCCTTTATTTTTTAGAAATCTAATAATGTGATGAATTTTTCAATGCCTACTACATGTATTAATAACGGTATACGTGGGCCGCTAGACTGATTTATAACGAGCCTATATATAATAATAAATAATTGTTTTTGATTTTCTTTCATTATTTTTTTATTTTCATGATGACAAATCGAATACAATTGTTCCATTAAGTTAGAGTAATCTTCGTTAGAACGAAGTATGTTGCAAACTTCTACTACCCATTCTTTCTGTCTTTCATCTAATGTGTTGTAAAACTCTTTATTTCTCTCTTGATTTACAGCAATTAATTTTTCAGTTTGAAAGTTTCTAACCCAATACTCTGCACGTTTGCTTATCGCTATCATATCCTCTAATGCATAATTCCTATCTATTTTTTCTAATATACCTTGTAAAATAGATGAATCAAAATTTAATAGCGGTAACGTTCCAGCAACTTGATTAAACTTTGGATACTCTTTAAACCCGCTATCAACTTTAGAGAGTTTAATTGCATCAAATAAATCTTCATTTTTGATCGTTTTATTCTCATAACTAACTTTTAATCGTTCATATTCTGTATAATTGCGAATCACATCTTCATCCAGACCGATATGAAAAGCTGCGTTTGGTCTATATCTTGCATACATAAACAGAATCACTTCTGGTAAATACACTTTTAACAACTCACTAGGTGTAATACTATTTCCTGAAGAACTAGACATTTTTTCATGATTGCCTTTTATTCCAATGAAATCATACGCAACGTAATGAGGAGCTTCCCGATTAAATATTTTTCTTGCAATTTCCTTTGACACATTATAACTACCCGTTTCTGATGAATGATCTCTTCCGCCCGGTTCAAAAATAACATCCTCTATCATCCATCTCATCGGCCAATCGATTTTCCAATTCAGTTTCATTATATTTGTATCTAAGACCGATAATTCATTTTGATTTCTGCATATACATTCATACTGTACAGTTTTTAATATTTCATCAAAATGTGTAATCGTTGTTGCATCTTTCCCGCATTTCTCACAATATAATGTAACTGGATAAAAGCTCTCTCGCTCTTCTGCACTACACTCCCCAGTTTTAAAACTCATTAAAATATCATATATTTCTTTTCTATTATACAAAGCCTCTAAAATATTCTCATTATATTTTCCGCTTCTATACTCAGCGTGTTGATATATGAATTCCACTTCAATACCAAATACTTGAAGCGATTTCTCAAACTCTTTTTCAAAATGCTCTGCATAAGAGTTATGACAACCATATGGATCTGGAATATCACTGTATGGCATACCAATATATTTTGCAAAAGATGGATCAATATTTTTAGGAACTTTTCTAAACCTATCATAATCATCCCATGAAAATATAAAACGAGTCTTTTTCCCTAAATCTTGAAGTGCTCTTACAACGAAATAAGTCGTTATTATTTCGCGAAAGTTCCCGATATGAATAGAACCAGATGGACTTATTCCAGATGCGCAAACAAAAGTTTCTTTATTTGGATGTTTTCTTATTAATTCATGTGCTACTTCATACGCCCAATACATATATTACTCACCTCAATTGATTTTTTATTTTCACACTTTCAGTTTTATGCAATAAAAAAACTCCCACCCCCAAGATTATTCATCTTGAGGACGAGAGTTATTAGCTTCGCGGTACCACCTCAGTTTGTTAATATGTCGCCATATTAACCTCTTCAGGTACGGCAAAATATGCGTATACCCTATCTCTATAACGGGAGAATCCGTCGCACCATCCCTAAACAAATTAGTTCCTTGCGCAGCTCCAAGCCTTTTTTCGTCAAGCTGTATACCGCTCTTTCTCAGCTACCAGAGCTCTCTGTACGTATTCTTTCTTAACTACTCTTCTCTTCCATGCCATTTTAAATATTAGTTTTTTCATATGATAATTTATAACACCTTTATTGTCAAACTTTTTCGAATAAAAACTCTATCTAAATAAATGCTTTATCGCTTCTAATTGAATTTTGTGGCTACACTCATCGCAACAATATGTTCCTTTCGGTTTCTCTTTAAATCGTTTATATTTTTCACTACCTTCGTAAACACGAAATACATTTTTGCAAGAAAAGCAAACAATTTCATAAAACATCATATGCATTTTCCTCTCCATGTTTATACATTTTTTTAATCACTTAAGAAAATCAGTTTTCTATAGTACAAATCTTAATATCCTCTGACTAAAAGGTTTACCTTCATTCTTATCGAATTATATAAATATCTTATAAGTTGAGGTGAACATCTTGATCAGTAATATAGAATTGGTTTTAGATGCTAAAGCAAGTTTAGCTGAAGGACCATGTTGGAATGAAAATATTGGAGCTGAAACTATATGAACCGTATCGATTACATAAGAAACGAAGAAAGGAAATATCATGACCTTTGCTATGAACAATACAAACTATTTGAAACTGGTTCTTGGCTTTATAAACCGGTTAAAACAGTTCTGGACTTGATGGATTACTTTGAAGGACAAACTAACTTACAAGTACTTGACCTCGACTCTGGCGTTGGTAGAAATAGTATTCCAATTGCACAAAAAATAAAAAATGCTAGCGGCACTGTTACATGTGTGGACTTACTTGATTCCGCTTTAACAAAATTACAAACTTACAGCAAAGAACATGATGTATTTGAAGTCATAAAAACAGAACAAGCAGCTATTGAAAACTACTATATTGCCCCTAACACTTATAATTATATCGTTGCAGTATCAAGTTTAGAGCATGTTCAATCAGAAGAAGATTTTAAAAAAGTGCTCCATTCTATGAAAAAAGGGACAAAGATTGGTGGTATCAATTGTTTCATTATTAACTCGAACATACAAGAAATTGACTTACATACGAATGAAGAATTAGTTGCTTTAATTGAAATTAATCTTCCCACTGAAGATATGCTACATCTATTAAAAAGCATTTATAAAGAATGGCAAGAAATAGAAATTGAAATAAAAGAATTAGCTTATAATATAGTCCGAAACGAAAGACACATTCAATTAAAAACAAATGCTATAACATTTGTTTTTCAGAAATAAAACTATAAAAGGTAAGGTTTTTTCCTCATATATTCATAGAAACACCCTTACCTTTCAATTGTAAATACTTAGAAATTTGCTTCGTTATTAGTTTTAACTTCATTTAAAACATTATTTTTATTAGAAATACTATTTAGCTATTAATTGAATTCATTCATTTATTAATAATTGCTTGTCGAGCTTTTTCTTTATCATCAAAATGAATAGTTGAATCTTTTAAAATTTGATACGTTTCATGCCCCTTCCCTGCAATCAAAACAATATCATTAGTAGATGCCATGTGTATTGCATGATTTATAGCTAGTTCACGATCTACTTCTATTTTATAATTCAAATTATTATTCTGTGAAAATCCTTTTTCAATATCTTTAATTATTGCCTTCGGGTCTTCCGAACGTGGATTGTCAGAAGTAATAAAAACAAAATCGCTATAACTTCCAGCAATTCCACCCATTATAGATCGTTTTTTTGCGTCTCTATCTCCACCGCAACCTAAAACAGTAATGATTTTACCTTTTGAAAACTCGCTAATTGTAGAGAGGACATTTTCTAACGCATCCGGTGTATGAGCGTAGTCCACTATTACAAGGAAATCTTGGTTTTCGTCTATAATTTCCATTCTACCTTCAATGCTCTTTAAGTTACATAAGCTGTCACTAATGTTTGTAAGCGGAATACCTTCAACCAATGCAGCTGTTATTGCTGCTAATGCATTATAGACATTAAAGCGGCCTACTAGATTTAGATTGATTTCTATTTCTCCATTAAAGGAAGAAACTAAAAACTGAATTCCTTTTGAACTTAAAGTTATGCTCTTCGCTTGAACATCTGCTCCATTATGTATCCCATATGTGATCACTTCAGCAGAAGTAACTTTTTTAAAGTATTCTACCGATGGATCATCTGCATTCAAAATAGCAATTTTTTGATCTATAGTAGAAAAATCATTTCCTAATCTTGAAAAAAGAAGACCTTTTACGTGCTTATATTCCTGAAATGTTCCGTGATAATCCAAATGATCTTGCGTTAAATTTGTGAAAACAGCAGTTTTAAAGTTACATCCTTTAACTCTCTCCATATGTAACCCTTGTGAAGTAACTTCCATAACACAATAATCTACATTTTGATTTTTCATCATTTGCAAATTCCGTTGAAGCGTTGGAGGTTCTTGTGTATTAATATCAGTAGGATACCATTTCGAACCAACTTTCACTCCGTTATTCCCCATAAGCCCTGTTTGAAATCCATAATCAGTTAAAATTTTTTCAAGTAAATAGGAAGTGGTTGTTTTACCATTTGTTCCTGTAATTCCAATTAGCTTCATTTTATTAGACGGGTAACCATAGAAATGTGACGCAATAACTGCCATAGCGTATCGTGCATCATTAACAATTATTTTAGGTATTTCAATATTTACATCTCTTTCTACAATTAACGCCACAGCGCCATTTTTTACTGCATCTTCAACAAATTGATGCCGATCTTCAAGAAAACCATCAATACCTGATACACATATAAATAGATTTCCACTAGTTATTTTTCTAGAATCCATTTCTAATCCCGTAATTTCTACATCCATATCCCCAACGATTTCTTTAATCAAAAATAAATTCGCCAGTTCTTTAAGTTTCAAATCCCCGTCCCCCTTTATACATCCTCCTATTAATTTTACCATTTTATTCAAAGTTTATGGTTTTAAATTCCATATTAGTTGAACGCAATATAATCATCTTTAATAAACAAAAAAATAAAAGAGCACTTGTTTCCGCAAGTACTCTTTTAGGGGATTTTGAGATACCCTATTAAAGAAAGTTAAGGTTACTTAAAGTTAATAGGTAATTATATTATATGCTTGTCCTTTTTATTTGTGCATAATCAATATATAAACATCTTTAGTAATTGTTAATAACTTTTATCCCGCTTTAATGGGCAGTAAGACCCCCACCTCAAAATTCAGCGAAAGCAAAGAAGTTAGGTGGGGGATCAACTGCCCATTAAAGTCCGATTGGTTCAACTAATAATCAGTGGGGGATGGAGAACCCCCCCCACTGATTAAAGTTTCACTTTATTTATAGTTCTTTCTTGCATTTTATCATTAAGAAATTGATTGAAGGTTTATTTGTCATGTTCTTGTTTGGTTCATCAATTTCCGAAACTTGTACTAATCCATATTTATTAAAATCTTGTTTTATAGATTCAGAATCATAGAAGAACATGTTTACGCCTTCCATTATCTCATAATAGTCTTGCTCCAACTGTTTTCCTTTTCCATACATTGGAGCTTTTTTTGAAACTGTTGTAAAAACCATATATCTGCCTGGTTTTAACTGATTATAACAATCTTTAATAAATTTCTCTCTTTCCTGCTCATTCAACAAATGAAGAAGTGCATGACTAAATATCCCATCATATAGTTTATTATCAAAAGGCATTTTGTTTACCGAACCGTGATACATACTAACATCTTCTAGTCCGTTTTCTCTTGCTAAATCGATCGCTGTTTTCGAAATTTCAATGCCTGTTACATTTATACCATTTTCGATAAATACCTTTGCGTTTCTCCCATATCCAATACCCGGAACTAATATGTCTTTAACATTGTTTTCCACAAAAAAATCTTTTGTCAAAATTGCAGATTCTGTAGGTTCAAACCCCCACATCGTTTGCTTCTCAATAAAGCTTGATTCCCAAAATTCCATTATATTTCTATCTCCTTATTCTTATCTCATGTTTAATATCAGATGAAAGCCATATTCATTTTAAAGCTGCTTTTTTCACCACAGTCACTATAGCTCCATTGAATATAGCATAATAATAAGCCTATATCTATTTTAAAGATTGGTGTAAAACTCACTCTTTTTTATCAACCCATATGTTTTTGTAGAAAAATAAAAAAGCCAATACTTTTGTTGTGGTATTAGCTTTTCTCAGGAGAAATTATCTTTTTGTATTGTGCTGATCTAATATTTTTTCTAACATTTCTAAAGTTATCGGTTGAGCTTTCTCTATTAATTGATAACCAATACGTCCATTCGGCTCAGCTGTAACTTGCTGCAAACTCTTTAAATCATGAATTCCTTTTTCTCTTAATTGCATATAAAGTTGTTGTTCAGACATTTTTGCCTTCATCAAGTTCGCTTTAATAATCTCTCCGTTTTCAACAATTACAAAGCTACTCCCATTTAGGAGTTGTTCCGCCTTCCTTGATTTCAGTTCAAAGAAATGAATGATAAGAAGTACGCTTGCAAATATTACAGCTGCAAATATAGATGGGACTACTTTCCTACTTAATACAGGCTCTACAATAATACGTGCTATTGATACTACTATAATGATTTCAGCTCTCGTCATTTGGCTAACAGATTTACTACCCGTCATTTTTAATGCAAGAATCCCAGTAAAAATTAAAATAATACTTTCAAAAATAATATGCATAATAGCCCAATCCTTTAATGGTAAATGTTATTAGCATTCCCATTTTATATAGCATTCTAAATGAACTTTAATTAAACTTTTTTGTGAAAATTAAAAGTTACATATATAAAAAATGGATCTATTTAGATCAATCTTTTTTCAATAAGGATTTGATAATCCATCTTCTATTGTCAAAAAAAACAAAAGCACCCAAATGGATGCGTATAGATTAAACTTATTCATTATTACTTTCTCCACTTTCATCATCAACTGATTTCAAGTCTAACATGCTGCCTATATCGGGCGGTAAAGCTAACTCTATACCAGCTACTGGTTGATTATCTTCATTAAACCATTGTTTCTTAAATTTAATCAATTCTTCATTTTTCTTATTTTCATCCATATTACCCCGCCTTTTATGTACATGATATTAAATACTTTACTTAATATGTACATTAAGAAAGATAATATACTTTTTATACATAATGAAAAAGCAAAACCCCTGCCTGGTTTACATACCCGATGTACCTATAAAAAAATTCTCGTACATGTTACTCCGCGCTCTGTTATCATATTAGTCTCGAAACATATGTAGGCTATGTGACAAGTATCTGTTCGTTTTGTTCATTATTCATATGAGACAAATACTTTTAAAGGAGTAATTATTCCTTGACTTAATTCCTTAAAACATTGAATGCGTCCTGTATATAAATGTTAAAAATGAAGAGTTATCTAACGAAGAGCTTCTAAGCTTATTTTGTGTACGGTACCACTATGAAAGAATCCCAAAGTTACTACGAGAATACATCATGAACGATGTTGTCATTGATTTAGATACGGACTATACTTATATTCCTAATAGATAACAGTAAACTAGTTGAAATGAATAGAAATTACGATTCAGCTAAGTGTTTAATAAAATAAGTGAATGCCCAAATTAATGTCGCAAATTGAGTGACAAAATACATTGTCCATTCAAAACCAGTCAATTTCCTCTCTCGTTTCACTTTCTTTAAGTATCTGTAAAATATAAATGTACTTAAAAACATAAGTAACAATGATAATTGCTGTAAATCATCCACTATACGTACCCCCATAGACTCCATCAACCTCCTATTCAAAGTAAATACTATACCTTAAGGATATCACCTATTGGTAGTTTATTTCCATTTAAAACAATTATGTCCTAAACAAAATGAGCACTCAACAATTGAGTGCTCTAAAAAGTATTAACGTAACAATTTTCTTCTAGTTTTTATAACTCAGTTCTATCACTTCCAATATAAGATTACTATCATATTTCCTTTTATAGAGGTAACGTCAGGAAAATACGAATTTTCAACGTTAAGGAATTTTCATTACTCCATAACCATTTTTAAGTTATATTCAAAAACCATGCTTTGACATTGTCTAGAGCATGATAATTATTTAAACAAATATAAATCTGCTAAGTTAATTTTTTAGCTCATCTATTTATTGAATTCATTAACTGGAAGAAGTATTCAGGTTTATGAGTCTTATTTAGGTTATACCATGCATGTAATGTATCTGGTGCAAATACATCTAATTTTTTCAGTACTTCCATCGCAAATTCCAGAGGAGCTATTCCTGATGCAGTAACTAAATTCACATCAGATACCGCAGATCCCAACTCATAGAACTTTTCTCCTTTATAGTTAGGACATACCATTTTAGTGTATTCTAAATTATTACTTGTATGCTTTCTAGTATCTAAGTATCCCATATTGGCAAGGGCCTCAGTTGCACCACAAATTGCAGCAACAATAGTGCTAAACTTTAAAGCTTGGCCAATTCTTTCCAAGATAGGCTGATGAATTTCTTCACTCCAAGTAGTCCCTCCTGGTAAAATTAAAAGATCTTTACTCTCAAAAGTACATTCATCAAGGGAAATATCTGGTTTTATGCTCAGTCCCCCCATAGTAGTAATCATTTCTTTATTAGCTCCTACTGTAATTACTTTTAAAGGTACTAAATCTTTTTTAAAATATCTTCCTGAGTTTAGTTCGGTAATTAAATATCCATATTCCCAGTCCGACATTGTATTAAATACATATAGAAAAACTTTTTTTGTTTGCATCCCATATCACTCCAATCACAATTGATATGGATATTATAATATAACTTCCCTGACAGTTAACGTCAGGGAAGTTATCATACTTCATGAAATTTTATTAATTCCGACAGTACTTCAATAAGTCTTTTCTTAAGACTTATTGGCTCAATAACTTTAATAGATTTATTGTACGGTAAAAGTAAATAAGGTACATATGTATGTATCATATCTTTTTCAAGAAGAAAAACTGCTTGATTTGAAGTCCGCTCTTGTAAATAATGTCCTAAAAACCAATGTTGGCAAATATCAGCCAATACACTTTTATCCCCACTAATAACCAAAGAAATAATTCCTTCTTTATCTTCTATAGTTGGAAGAAGATTTTTTATAAAAAAGTCACGTGCTGAAAAATTTTCTGGCCGGTTAAACTTATTTTCGGTTAGCATTAAACTTTCAATTCGATCTACTCTAAAACTACGGATATCATTCCTAAGATGACAAAATCCAATCACATACCACTTATTATTCCAATAGATAATTCTGTACGGATCGACCAATCTATAATTTAATTGCTTTTTGCCACTTTTATAGTAGAGGATTTTTATTGAGTACCCGTCAGTTACGGCCTGCTCCAATTCCTTCAAAAAATGTTCCATAGAGAGTGAACTAAATCGACTGATTACTTCTAGACTACTTAAATGTTGGTTTATCTTTGCTTCCTGCTCTTGATTTGAGTATTTACTTAGTTTTGAAATGGCCCTATTTAATGCTTTACCTCCATAATATCCGGCTTCTTCTGCAAAAACAGCAGCGTGAAATAGTGAAGTTTGCTCTTCAAAATCAAAAAAAAGAGGAGCCTCAATAAAATTGTTCAATAAAGTGTATCCACCGTTATGTCCTGGTTCTGAAATTATAGGTACACCACTTGTTGAAATTGTATCAATATAACGATACACAGTCCTTATATTCATCTCTAACTTTTCTGAAATTTGTTTCGCAGTAATTTTTTTACCTGAGCGAAGCATCCATAGAATCGCTAACATATTATCAATTTTAGGCATGTAATTCCACCTCTCTATGGAATTTATCCCCTATTATATATTTCTGATTTTTAGTATAACTCATCAACTGTTCCTTTCCGATAGCTTTCTATATAATGAGGCCATAAACACATTTATAATTTCACAAATTTGATTTACAATCATATCTACCTCTTTATAAAGCTTTACTGCATAATTCATTCCTGCATGATTTTTATGGTACTTCTTTAACCGACCTTTAAACTTTCCTTCTTTCTTAGCCAGTTCAATCCCTTCACGCGGCCGCATACGGATAAGATCACGTTCTAATGGGTTTGCACCCGCCATAAACGTAATTAAGAATTGGCTGTAGGGATTATCTTCTGATAAATCTAGCCATGTATCTTTTAAGGATTTTATTTATCATCTTTATTACAATATTTAGTAACAACAATATCTTCAATTATTATAGCGCTACACACAAACAAAAGAATTATTTTGCGTCTCAAAACAAACCTTCTTATTCATTTTATTCTTTTTTAAATTGAAAATTTAGACGTTCCGCTTGTTTGATTTCCTCAATTACTTTACGAATTCCTTCTTCAATCCTTTCTTCCTTTACATTCGATACGTTTAACTTTAATAGTCTTTCTTTCGGAAAACCTCTCATATAATTTTTATCAATAGTATCAATACTTATTTGCATTTCATTTAATCTTTGGAAAAACATTTCGGAAATACTCGTTTTTTGTAATTCTAAACAAGTATGGATTCCAATTGTATTATGCTTTTTATATATGAATAAAAGCGGGTTTTCACTATGAGTTCTTTCTAATGTTTCTGCTAGTTTTTTAGATCTATCGTGATAGGAAGATTTAATTTTATTTTTATGACGTTCAAACATTCCACTCTTTATATAAATTTCTAAAGCAGCTTGGGATATCATAGGGCTATCAATATCTAAAATCTTTTTATATTTATGGAAATCATTTGCAATGGATGGCGGAATGACCGCAACTCCAACCCGTAAACCTGGAAAAATAATCTTCGAATAACTTTTTAAATATATTACATGATTACAATTATCCAAGTTATATAACGGATCTGCTTTTGAATCCATTTCTAAATCTGCTAAATAATCATCTTCCACTATAAATACATTATATTTCTTAGCCAGTAGCACGATTTTTTCTTTCTCATCTTTAGAGTAAGAAGTTCCAAGTGGATGATGATATCTTGGTATTGTATAAAAGAATTTTATTTTACCTGTTCGAAAAATGTGTTCCAATTCATTTAAGTCAATACCTTCATTCGTACGTTTAATACCGATTACAGGAATTTTGTTTATTTCTAGATATTCAATATATAGATGATATGTTGGTTGTTCAATTAATATCGTTTCACTTTCATTTGGAAATGGTATAGAAGTTAATATTGCTAGCGCCTGCTGTACACCTGACGTTATAAAAATATTCTCTTCTTTAGTGAAGACTTGATAGTTTGCCAGTTGTTTTTGAATAACCGGAATTAAAGATGGTAAACCTTTCGGCGTCCCATATACAAACAAGTCATTTTTATATGTATCAATAGCTTTATTAATACAATGTTGAAAATCTAAATATGGAAAAACATCTGGATCTGGTGCTGAAGAAGCAAAATCAATTATCTCGTCATTTTCTACCAAACTCCCTGATTTTCGAACAACGTAGTATCCACTTTGAGGGATGGGATAAATAATATGACGCTTTTCTAATTCATGTAGTGCCCGTATTACTGTCGCCTTATTGCATTCATATTGCGTAACAAGCGATCGTATAGACGGTAATTTCTTTCCTTCTTTTATCACTCCATGTTGAATCATGTTTTCTATATCGTTAAAAATATGTAAATACTTATACATTATTTCACTCCCTTATGCAAGGACTTAAAAAGTTTCCTCATTCTTAAGCAAACAGAAATACATTCCATCTATTACTTTAAATTTTAACATTATTTCACATTTCCTTCTTTTAACAAGGAAATTACAATTAATAAGTAGAATATCTCCATGAATAAATAAAAAGTGAGGGATATGTTATGCAGCGCTTAAATACAATTGATATTAGTAACGTTCTAGAATTAGAAAAGACTCTTTCTACTTTATTAAATGAAGAGATTTCTTCAAAACTAGAGCTTGAAAACTGGTTAAAAAAACAATCTACAGTCATTTGGGAAATTGAAGAACAATTAAGATCGCACTATATCGCCTTTCAATGTAATACAGATAATAAAAAAATAAAAGATACTTTTGAATATGATCAACAATATGTACGACCTCTTTTGAAACGTTATCAAAATTCATTTGATAATAAATATTTAGAGTCTCCTTTTCGAATGGAACTTGATTCAAAAACGTATAGCTTACTAGATAAAAAAATAAAGAATGCGCAGACTTTATTTTTTGAAAAGAACATTGATTTAGAAGTAAGAGAAGACAAACTAGTAACCGAATACTTCGAAATTACCGGTGGTTTAACCGCGCTATGGGACGGTGAAGAAAAAACAATTACTGAACTACAGTCTTACTTACAAGATCCGGATCGTCATATACGAAAAAAAGCAAAAACGCTCATTTCTGAAACATTTTTATCTGTTGAAGATACATTACAAAATATATTAAATGAATTAATCGCAATCCGTCATCAAAAGGCGCAAAACATTCAATTAGATAATTATCGTGATTATATGTTTAAAAAACATGAACGTTTTGATTATACAGCAGAAGATTGCTATGAGCTTGCTGAATCTATTCGTAAATACGTAGTACCACTTATCGATAAAATATTTAATGAGAAAAAATCTGAACTTCAAGTGGATAGTCTTCGTCCATGGGATCTAAAAGCAACCACACCAAATCAAAAAGCATTAAAACCAATCGAAGACGCGAGTGATTTAATCGAAAAAAGTTCTCATGTTTTACACAAACTAGACCCTGAATTTGCAACATTACTGGACCGTATGCATAAAAATAATTGCTTAGATTTAGAAAGTCATAAAGGAAAAGGACCTGGAGGATTTTGCGAACACTTACCTGCTTCGCAACTATCTTTTATCTTCATGAATCTCAATCATACACATTATGACGTTACTACTTTCCTCCATGAAATGGGCCATAGTATTCATAATGAATGTATGAAGCAACTAGAGCTACAAAAATATTTAGAAATCCCTTCCGAATCAGCTGAGCTTGCTAGCATGACAATGGAATTATTTTCGATGGAGTATTGGGATACATTTTATGAGAATACAGAAGAATTTATAAAAGCAAAATTAGATTTCTTTAAAGATATTGTTAAGTACTTACCACAAATGCTTATCGTTGATCAATTTCAACATTGGATGTATGAAAATCCTAATCATACTGCTAAAGAAAGAAATGAAAAGTATTTAGAATTACATAAAACATACCAATCGAACGTCGTAAATATTGAAGGGTATGAAAATTGGATTGCAACTAGCTGGTTACCTGTACTACACATATTTGAATTACCATTCTATTACATCGAATACGCTATCGCACAACTTGGTGCACTACAAATGTATAAACAATATAAAGAAAACCCTAAACAAGCAATAGAAAATTATAAAAAAGCTTTATCATTAGGTAGCTCTAAATCTTTACCGGAAATATATGAAGCGGCTGGCATTCGTTTTGATTTTTCTGGCGAAACAATTAAAGAACTAATGTTATTTGTAGAGGGCGAATTAGAGTCACTTAAACAATTATAAGAAGGAAGCTGTTCCTATATTTTAGGTTCAGCTTTCTTCTTTATTTTATTTATTAATTCTATGTACTGAGAATCACCATATCCGATTGTTGGAAAAATTTGAAACAACTTTATTAATAATTCATGATTTGATAAACCTTGATTTTTAGAGATGAATTTCATTACGATATTATCTTCTTTTAGCATTTCTAAATATAAGTCTATAGCCTGATACATTACAGGTGGTACTTTATAGGATGTTTTTTTATGGTTTACTAATACTTCATTGTATATAGAAGAATAATTCCCCAATTCAAGTTCAATTTGATTTACTTTAAATTCATCTTCTCTGAAGTTATTTAAGTATACTTTCCCTTCATAGCAAGACTGTTCAAGGTATGAAAGTAAAGTAAGTAGATTCATTTGGCAAAACATATCTTCACCGAACCATAAAACAGTACATTTATACTTTTTTGTAAAAAGATTTTCTAACGGATCTATAACCTTTTTTGTATAACTTTCTACTGAACTGTTGTGTCCTTCTGCTCTTATATTAATAAACTCTTCATTAAAAACTCGTATAGTAGCCGTGTTTACACACATTGCTTCGTTAAATGGAGCGTAATCAGACTCACCCATTAGCTTTTCAGCTTTAAATTCTTCATACATCATTTGACCATTCAATATGTTTAATACATCTTTATCAAACAACTCATTATTATTGCTACGTAACTGCTCAACCTCAAATTTTCTAGAAATATTCATTTTAAACTCCCCTTCTTTATTTATATTGAGTTTAACAAATGATTGAATAGGCATGTTGTTAAGTTGATATTCTCTTGGATTCATTCCAAAAACATTTTTGAAAGCTCTACTATAAGCCTCTTGCGAAGAATAATCATAATCTAATGCAATATCTATTATCTTTCTATCATTCTTCAAATCCTCCGTAGATAAATACAGTCTTCTTAAAAGAATATAGCGCCTAATACTAATGCCTGTTACTTGGTGAAATCTAAAAGAACAGTAATACGGAGAATAACCCATATAACGCGATAATTCATTTAATGAAAATCCTTCTTTTAAATTGCTCTCAATCCAATCAATCATCTTCTGTATATGTTCATTCATTTCCTTCACTCCTTATTTATAATAATAAAAGAGGTTCGTTTCTTTCTTTTGATATTTCTTGTGTTTTATAACATGAGCCATTCTCTAAGATTTTCAAAATTTATATGTAAGTATTAATTTTATTTTTTTAGCTATCTTATTTTTTGATACATTCTATTAACTTTTCAATTTAGCGTTAATTAGTATGATGGATACACCTTACCACTTTTTAAAAGTCAATTTACATCATATTTTATTTTAAAGGATTTCAACTATTAAACACGAATTTTGTAAATTAAGATTCTTTTAGTTCTCTAGTTAACAAATATAAGTTTGGAAAGGACGCTACAACGAACGAGCTAGAAAAAGAAATACTCCAATTAATAAATGAACGATATCCATTAAATTTTATTAACATTAAACCTATAACGAATGCAATGTATCAATGTCTTACAGAACTAGGTTCATACTTCATTAGAATTACAAACTACAAAAAATATGAAGAACAATTAGAAGAAGTTGCATATACGAACTTTTTATATGAAAATGGTTTAGCATTTCCTCCAATAATACCTTCTCTTAATGAGAATTTAGTAGAAAAGTTAACATTAGACAAGGAGATTTTTGCTGTATTATATAAAGCTGCGCCTGGCATACATTTACCAAGGTACGAATGGAATTCTAATATATTTAGAAAGCTTGGTAAACAAATTGGAAAATTACATCGTATTTCTAAAAGCTTTGAAAAGACTAAACCGGTTAAACATATAAACGATTGGTATGAAAATGAAGAGTATAAATTTCTTAAGTATATCCCTAAAGAAGAAACTACTATAAGAGAAATTGCATCTGACGTTTTAACTTCTATAAAAAAGCTACAAAAATCCACTTCAAATTACGGCTTAATTCACGGTGATTTATGGTTAGAAAACATTTTAGTTGAAAACAATTCAAACTTAACAATGATTGATTTTCAAGACTGTGAAAAACATTTTTACATATTTGATTTAGTCGTTCCTATTTATAGTGCGATAGAATATTCATTTGCTGGAAATGGGAATATAGCAGACTATGAACATTCTATTACAAAAGCACTATTTGCCGGGTATCAAGAGGAAAATGAACTACCAAAAGAGATGATAGACAGGTTTCCATTGTTTATAAAATTAAAGGAGCTTTTTGAATATAGCTTAATGCATATGTATTGGGATAAAGAAGAATTAACTGAGGACCAAGTACGAATAATGAACCTTTATAGGATGAAGATCGAAAATAAATATACCTATATCAATGTTTAAAAATGCTGTTGTTTAACTACAAGTATACTCCTCTATAAACTCAGTGTAATTATACTAAAACCTTTCTCCACGAAAAGATAAAAAACTTACCACTCTCTATCTTTAAATAGAAAGTGGTAAGTTTAATTTACTAGGAATATCGGAAGGAAAATGTGGTGTATACACAATTGAAAATGCATATCCTTGCTCAATAAATGATATTTCATTATGTTTACATTGAAATGGTACACTATTTCTCTTAAAGTTAATTTGGATTTGCTGTAAAAATACAGGGTCCGGTGTTCCGAAAGAAACATGCACTTTCGGTGGTAAAGCTTTCATCGCAATTGGGATCCAAGATCGCTGCCACCAAGTCGCAACAATATATGCAGTGCCACCTATAACAAAATTGAAAATATCCCCATCTTCCATCGTTTTCATATTGAGATTTGATTTCAACCATTTTGTAAATACTGGTACACTTTTAACGGGAAGTCCGATTTCTCTTACATATAAAACGTTTAATGGTGAATGTGGTACTAATACATCTTCTTTAACATAACTATGCGCGATAATTTCGAGAAGATTTCCATCTCCATCTCTGAAATATAAGTTGAATCGACCGCTCTCTTCATCAATTGTATGACCATCTTTCCATTTCGCAATAAGTAATCCAGACTGTTTTAGCCATTTTGCTGTTTCATGGAATTTTGAATATGGAATCTCAAAAGCGAAATGTGCAGGTGCGATTAGTTCGTATACTTCTTGAAAACTAATTGTAGTGTATGGTGTTACTTCAAATTGAATAAAAGATGCCGTTTCTTTTTTTATTGGAAAAGATAATATGTCCTTATATACTTGTTTTACCCCTTTTATGGAAACCGTTTGTAGTTTAATATCTGATATATGTGTAATCATTATAATTAACCTCCAAATTCATTATATCTATTAGTATTGTATTTTAAAAACTAACAGGAAAAATCCACCTGAAGATTGAAACTTTAATTAACAAACTAATACTTTTGTATTAGAACAGTTAAGTTAACATTTTCGGCTAATGCCATATATCTTAAACTAAAAGGAGTGTTGTATTGTGACTCAAAGAATTTCCTACTATGAAGCTGCACCTGATGCTATGAAAATTATGATGGACATGGAAAAGTACACACAGCAATCTACGATTAATCGCACGATTAGAGAACTTATTAAAATTAGAGTTTCTCAGATCAATGGCTGTGCTTACTGCTTAGATTTACATACATCTGATGCGCGAAAAGTGGGAGAAACTGAACAAAGGATTTATTGCTTAAGTACTTGGGATGAATGTACTTTTTATACAGCAGAAGAAAAGGTCGCTATTGAACTAGCTGAACATATTACACTAATTCCTACTAAAAGAGTTCCTAATTCCCTATACAAACGAGTATGTGAACATTATGATGAAAAACAATATATTGACCTTGTCTTGATTATTAATCAAATTAATAGTTGGAATAGAATTTCTATCGCGATGGGAAATACACCTGCTAAAAAATAAAACTGTAAGCAAAAATCTTACTTACTCTATACGTTATTTCTATATTACATACGCTCCAAAAGGTTGATTTTTATATATTACAAAAATCAACCTTTTGGATTTATATTTAACTTTACCGATGTTTTCTTATTTCTTCTACTATAACTTTCGGATAATCCCAATGTTTCGTCCTTATGCATACCTCTTACAATATTAATCATTGTTGTACCTCTCGCATGCCAACATACTTTATTATTTATTTCTATACCAAGGCCCTTAACTCCAATCTCTAGTAATGAAGACCATCTTGTATAACCTTCTTTTCCACACAAAAAGCTGCTTTTTGAAAGAAAAGCAGCTTTTAATCTATAACACATTATAATTTAACAGCAATAATCATAAACCTTTTTGAATTCGTATAAATCCCTTTTTCAGAACTATTTGCATCAATGAATTTTTGTAAAATAGTAAAATCATCTTCCTCTTCTCCAAATCTAGGAATAATGGGTGTATGTTTTAACAAGAAAATAAGATCTTCAGGCGTACTGTAATAATCAGTAACATCATATTCACGTACTTGCACAAGTTCAAATCCTGCATTTATAAGTTCACCCATATACTTTTCTTTTAAAGTTCCATCTCTTTCGCCTAAGCATTGTCCTCTTCCAAATGCCTTTTTCAAGTTCAATTTATCATATTCGCTAACTTGTTGCGTTAAAAACAAAGCACCTTTTTTCATTACTTTTGCTAATTCAGATGCTATAAACGGTGCGTGACAACTAGAAGCAATATCAAAATACGCATGTGGAAACATTAAAACTTCAGAATCCATTTGAAAAAACTCAACATTTTGTACACCTGATTTTTTTAAATTGGAATGTGCCGTTTCAATCATGCCATTAGAATTATCAATTCCAATTAACAATTTAGCTGAAGATGCTATGTTAAGTACATTTTCTCCTCCACCTGTACCAACATCAAGTAGAGTGTCTGTTAGTTTACATCTTTCTTTCACTTCTCCATAAAAGTCCCATGTATCTCCTACAGTTTCACATTTTATTTTACTAAAATCCCAACCATTTACTCTTCCTACTTTATCATAGAAGCTTTTATACTCTAGTTCGTTCATTTTATGTGTTCCCCTTTGTTGATACTTATATATTAAAATGTATTATCAATTATTTACTCTATATTTGTAAGCCAAGTTTCATAAAATGCTTGAATAGTACGATACCTTTTATTTTTTTCTTTATGTAGCGCTTTTTTACATATATTATATAATTCTTGAGTGCTTTCCCATTTTTCAAAACTTTTATCATTTTTTCCACCGATAAAGGCAAAAGCAATTCCAGCTAACACATATACATTCGTTTCACTTGTAATTTGCGCATGCAGTTCACATTCCTCCGGTGCTTTAAAGCGACTTGTTCCCCAAAAATCCTCCCCAATTTCATTGAATACAGGTTTTTTTTGAAAGAAATCAATATCACAAATCGTAAGTTTTGATTGTTCAAAATTATATAAAATACTACCGTCATAAAAATCAACCATGACATATCCTAATGACTCCACATAGACTGCAAACTCAAAAATTTGTGTTAATATGTTAAGTCTCTCTGTCACGGATAATTGTCTTAACTTAACAAAAGGCGAATTTGGTGCATGGTGCTTTTCAAACGTTGTAAAATCCCAATGATTGTGCATGCATTCCCCATCAACCCAATGGAATCTTAAACAAAATCCATTTTGCATTTGAATAGAATTTATATATGGAACTAGTAAAGGATGTTGAATTTCTTCATACACTTTTTTCGCCTTCATTAATCGTTGAATTGCGTCCTCTATATTTCCTTTGTATTCTATATTGCGTGCACCAGCATACTTCAAAAAGTAACGATGTCCATTTTCAATAATACCAAAGCTAATATTTCCTGAATCTTGCTGATCAAAAACAGTAAACACTTCTACATCCTTTAACCAATTAAAATTATGATCCTCTGCCAATGTTAAAGGATATTGATTTTTTCCTATTGTAATATTTATCATGCGCTGCTCCTAGCTTTGAGCGAACGTAGTTTATAGAGGTATGATACGCATACTCAAATTATTTTTACCTCATATTTTGTTTTCTTCTGTTTGTTCATAAAACATCACTCCTTTCCAATAACCGCCTTTAATTACATTCAATAACTACCAAAATATTCTTACTTTCTATTATACATAATAACAATAATAGAAAGTTTAATTTTTTAATTACACTATACTAAAATACAAATTATAAGAAAACCCTATTCGATACCGCACTTGATTTGCATAATAATTTTATAGTTAATTTTTAGAATCTAAATGTCCTTTATCTCAACTACAAATACCTTTAAGTTATTAGAAACCGCTGAAGTAATATAGCATCCCTTTTTAATAGTTCTGCTAAAAATAAAAGTTGCGGAAAAGGTTGTAAAATTAACTCTTTATTCATTTTTTCTTTGAATCTTGCTATTCCACCTTGCTTAATATAATCATTTAGTGTTATTTCCTTACTACAAATTAGCCTAATATCGCTTACTGAAAGTAATAATAGCCCTTTCGTTTCAGAAGATGGATTTGGCTCATTTTCTGAATGCCCCATATACATAATAGATAAATTTTCATCTGGACTATCAATAATTAATATTGGATTAACTTCATTTTCTACTTTTATTTTCTTTGATTGTGCATTCCAACTCTCTTTATAGTATGTAGTTGGTGAATTCAATATAGTAATATCAATAGAGGCTTCTTCTTTCACTTCTCTTTTAGCAGTTTCTACTGCTGTTTCATCCGCCTCTTTATGTCCTCCAAGTCTTACTACACCTAATGTATCACCTTTACTCGTTGGTCCAACTTGAAAAACAAATAAATTCTTATACATTACATATGCACCAGATGTTCGTACATTCTTATCTATATGTATCAATATTTTCCCTCCTAAATTAACCATCTCATAAACCAGTTTACTATAATTTTATTATGTCCTTAAATTATCTTCAATCCAACACACAACATCAAGTAAATTTTCCGCTATATAATTAGGCGCCGTTTCTATCCACGAATTTCTATACTTTGTTAATGAGCTTTCTCCCCATCCTGTTCGTACCAAAATCTTTTTCATATTCGCCCTTTCAGCTGAAATTATATCCGTACTCCCTGTATCGCCAATAAGAAAACAGTCTTTTAAACATAGAACATGTTCTTTCACTGCTTTTATAAGTAAACCTATATTCGTTTTTTGCAGTCGCAACTTGTCTTGATATTTATGGATATATTTATAAAGAAAAAAGGCATATAAATAATGCCTTTTTTCTTTTTCCTCACTTAAATGGAAAACAGACTTCTGTAACCCACTTACTAGGATCCGATTCCATCGCTGGGCTCACATGATAAATATTAAACATTGGTCCTGCTAATTCGTAACCTTCTGTCTCAATCCATTTTGCGGCTGCTTCATTTACGTTTGTCATTTGTTCATAACTTCCGCTTACTGTTATAGAAGCTACTTTGATTGGCTCTATTTTTTGAAAATAAACATCTTTTGTATTTTCATGCTTTCCTAAGATATTTAGCTGTATTTCTACATCTACATCATTTTCTTTGTATTCTTGATCATGGAAGACAGCGATACTATAACTCGGATGGGCCATACTAATATTTTTAATATGCATTTCTCGCATCAATATACTCCATAAATCGCCTTCACAATTATACGATGAAATAATCTTTCTAACACTAGCTACATTTCTTTCTGGAATTTCTTTTATTGAAACGTGGTAATTCATCTCAACAACATCCTCTCTCATCGTTTTCATTGAATCTTCGAGGAGACGTAATTGTTTTTGGAGGTTAGTCATGTCTTCTTTAATTTGAGCACTACGATTTAAAAATTGCTCCTTAATACCATCTATATTATCGCATTCTATTATTTCTTTAATGGTAGCGATATTAAATCCCATATCTTTTAACGTTTGAATTTGATTTACTTTCTTTAATTGGGCTGCTGAATAGTATCGGTATCCACTCTGCTCATCAACTTTTATTGGTTGTAATAATTCCACTTTATCGTAGTGTCTCAACATCCGAATACTAATTGAAGATAGTTTTGAAAAGTCTCCTATTTTAAACATGTTTTCCTCCTATAAGTTACATCTACTTCGAAGCTCAACTTCATCTTAAACAATAACATTGTGTGAGAGTCAACTGTTTATAACAATTAAATTATATTTCTTTAATTCTTTCCCCTTATACTTACTTCCTTCTTAAGGCTATAAGAATTGATATTAGTCCGGTCACAGCTAATAAAGTTACAATAATACTTGTAAATAAAGCTACATCTGGCGCAAATATTTTAATCGTACGCCAAGGTGAACTTGTACTATAAGTAAGCAGTGGGATGAAAATAATGGATAATAGTAGGGATAGACTCCCTGTGAATAACCAAATTAGTTTTTTTACAGTTTTCATATATTTATACTTTTTAATTAATATGATTGATATTATGAAAAGTATGAGTGTGACTATCAACAAAATAATTTGTGTTAATGGTATGTTTTTAGGGATATCAACCGGTTCTTCTCCATTCAAAATACTAATAATCCCCTTTTTCAATACTGATAGTGCGGTTTCTTCTAATACATGATTTTTATTCGTTAAAATCACACCACCCCAGCCACTTTTATTTAAAATAAATATTTCTGCACGAGCATCGGGCGTTGATCCTGAATGCCAAATCATCGTTTCACTTTCATTTATATTTGTTGTTCTTAATCCAAAACCATAACTTTTTTCTGAATTTATTTTATAAAGTGGTGAAAGATAAAGATCCATGTTTTCTTGCTTTAAGAATTGATCATCCTCTGGCCGATTCAAAAACATAATATATTGAATCATATCTTCTAAATTTGCAGTAATATAGCCATACGGTGCCCCGGCATTATCATAGGACACTACACTTTTTCTTGGAATGCCAAACCAAGACTGATAACCTGTTAAATAACCTTTTTCATATGCAGTTTCTTTACTTGCTGCCGCGCCATTCATATTTAATGGCTGAAAAATATGCTTTTCCATATATGATGAATATGATTCATTTGTGACTCCTTCAATAAGTGCACCTAATACAATATAATTCGCATTACTATATTGATATTTTTCACCTGGTGGAGCAGTTAATTTTATATTTGAAAGTTTCATTACATTTTCTTTTAATGCTGTAGAATTTTTGGATTGCTTATCTGATAATGCTAAGCCCTCATATGTGCTTATTCCACTTGTATGAGTTAGTAGATGTTGGATTGTTATAGTTGAGGATATTTGAGAATCTTTTAGTTTAAACCAGGGGAGGTATCGTTGAACTGGATCCTCTAATTTTATTTTTTTATCTTCTATTAATTTCACTATAGCTAAAGCTGTTAAAGATTTACTTATTGAGCCGATTACAAATGGCGTTTTACTAGTTACCTTTTTTTCAGTTTCTCCAGTAATCCCCATCGTTTTTGTGAAGAATACATCTTTATTATGTACAATTGCAACAGAAGCTCCTGGAATGTTCTGCTCCTTTATAAATTTTTCAATATACTTATCTAATGCAATTTTAATATTTTGCTGAGCATAAACTTTTGAATCTGTAATACATAACATTAATACATTACAAAGAATATAAATTAGAGACATTTTATAGAACGTATTCTTCATTATGCTTTAGACAGCTTTCTTTTTTTATAACTTACTAAACTAATAAATACTACTACAGAGAGCAGAAAACTAATCATTATTAATAATGAATTCCACCATTGATTTTCTGAAATACGATATAAAAGATTATACTGAAATGTATTTTTACTATTAGTTGGATTAAATGATCTAGTTAAAAATATTGTGAATGTAGTTTGCGAGATGAGGTAAGTAATAATTGCGATGAATATGCCGCGTAAGATAGATTTGTTTAATTTCCCCTTTTCATTTTTCAATTGCTTCCTTTTAACTTGTAAATCAACCTCATTTATTTCTAAATAATCTTGAACAAATAATTCAGGTGTACCTAAATCATCTATACTATCTTCACCATGTTCACGACATTCTTGAAAATGTTCTAATATTTGTCGCTTAATATTTTCCCGTTCTTCTAAACTAATATCGTATTGCTTTAATTCCTTAAGTACGTCTATTAAAAATTGCTTTTCTTTACCTATCAATCTATTCCTCATTTCAGAAGGTCTCCTTTCAAACCACTTTTTAATAATGTTTGAATATCAGATTGCAATTCTAACCACTCATTAATTTTCTTCTCAAGACGCATTTTCCCATTTTCATTAATTTCATAATAAATCCTAATTTTACCACTGTCTGTTACTACTTGATAAGTATTAACCCACTCTTGATTTTTCAACTTAGTTAAAATGGGGTAAATACTTCCTACTCCTTTCAATTTTAAATTATTTACTTCAAGTTCTTTCATAATCTCATAACCATAACTTTTCTTTTTTGACAAAATAGATAATACACACATTTCTAAATGACCTTTAATTAAACTTGTTCTATCCATAGGATAAATTTAACAGAAATCTATACTTCATTCAAGTATAGATTTCTGTTAAATCTAAAAAATCAGATAAAATAACAAAGATATTAAATAAGTAAGAACATCACTTATGAACTGTTCTTACCCTTAATAATCACTTTTATAATATAATAACTACATAATATATCAACTGTTCATCACTTTTATTTCTTATATCTGCTCCATATATCTTAGTTGAAATATAGTATACAGGACATAAAATACTAAAAGATTCAATTTCTTAATTTTCACATTAAAAAATTGGATCTTCTTTCATTACTTTATAATAATCATACTGCGTTATTATGAACATTATAAAGAATATACGTTTTATATAAGTTATGTTAATAACACATAAACTAATAAAACTTTACTGATTACTCTCAAGACATTCATAAACCGCCATCATCTCACGTTTATCCAATTCGCGAATGCGATTAAAAATTGGTATTTGCGAAACAGCTTCTGTTAATAAGCTCTCATCCACAACATCATTAACTTTTCCAGTTAACCATGTTTGTACATCCACACCATCATGTAGATTATCTTCTGTTATAACTTTCTTTCCTTTACAAAATGGACATGGATTACTTTTTTTAATTTTATTAATTTGGGTAACTAACTTTTTGTATCCAAACGCTTCGTATACATACGTAAGTTTTTTATATTTACCATTTGTGAAATACTTATCTATAATGTTTTCTCTCATTTCATAAACATTAGGAAAATCACATACAGTTACTTGATTATTAACACTAATGGATTCAATATTTCCTTTTATTTCGTCCCAGAATGGTAAAACATTTTGTAACACTATTTCATATTTTGAAAAGCTTGCCTGTTCTAATTCAAACATTTTCAGTGCAACTTGTGCTTTTCTAGGCAATAAAGAAACATCTTCTGTCAATCTCATATCGCCACCAACTATAGACTTTAATTTATGAAGTGCAGGTAGATCACCGACTACTTTCAATACATCATCAACTGGTTGATTGATAATTTCACGAATATCGAAGTTACCAAATTTAAGGGGTTTATGATGATTTAATACCGTTCCCTCACAAATTGGACATGTCATCATTTCTTTAGAAGACTTAATTTCTTCTTTAATAGCTGCTTTTGAAATAACAATATATCCACCAATAATTGTATTAAATCCTACCCATGTTCTGCGTGTCTTTCCTTTTTTATCGTCAACTACCCCCACTGAAATGAATCATTTCAGTGGGGGCTTGAGTTAGAACGCTAGGTCTTTTCGTCTATCGCTAGACAGTTGACGCTCTAGCATTCATGCCACCTTCCGGTAACACCCAAGGTAAGTTTTTGGTTGGTACTGGCAACGAACAATTGTTTCCCCACTTGCACCACCCTTTCGAAAAAAGAGCAGTTCTCCCTTATGGAAGAAGCCACCACTCAGCTGACTCTGGCGTGTACTACAAGCCCCGACAAGTCGAGTACACATGGATGGTTGACGCACCCACTAAGCTATGCGCGAAGCAACAGCCTTACGTTTTTGCACTTCTAATAGAATCGGCGTTTTCACTTTGAGGTTGTCATCCAATTCTACAACTCTTGATTTTTGCAATGTATTCAATGCACCATTAATATCTGCGTGGATACATGTTCCTTCTTTACTTTTGTACAGACCACGAGTGATTCGTTTGCCGCTAAAGCGATAATGCGTCCTATCATCCTTAGACCAAACTGGAACCAAATCTTTGTCTAGGAAGCTAGCTTTTGAAGTATAGCTTTCTTCTTGTTTAAAAAGTCGGATGCCTTCTTTTATACATTTATTCTCAATTGCCGCAATTAGTTTATGAAACGGGATTTGAACAAACTTTTGATTATTCTTTTTCCCCATATCTGATTTTTGTTTCCAACCCGTGTTATATCCTACGACAATCGTATCTATATCGAATGCTTTCACTTTTTTGAACAACAGGCCTACCGTTTGTGAAATGTAACCATTTATTTGTCGTTCTCGTTTATGCCAAATTGCAGCCATTTGATTCGTTACAACTCGTTTTGAAATTCCGTTTTCAACATTTTTCTGTTGCAGATTACGTATCATTTTATTGAAGTATTGGTTTATGGATTTTAATTTTTTCCCCTCAATTAAAAATGCCTCACCTGTATTTGTCACGCAACTTACTAATCTGTCTACACCTAAATCGCAACTCAAAGCGTTACTCGTAGTCGTGGGTGGTTTCTTCATTTGAGAAACGTGCATTTCATATGTATAATGCACCTCAAAGAACCGACCTTTTTGCTTCGGGACAATCTCAATATAGGAGATTTTTTTATTTCTTAAGTTCTTAGGCATACGTATTTTAATGGAACCGAATTTTTTTCTGAATGCCACACTCATCGGAATGATCCAATACCCGTTATCATCCACTTTTGGAACTTGATAGATTTCAATGATTCGTTTGTCAGTTGAACGAGAATAATTTGGAAACTTAGGACGTCCTGTGAACTTCTCAGGATTTTTCTTCCATTGTTCCAGTGCTTTAAAAAAGCTCTTCACTTCTGTAAATAAAGCTCTACGAATCGCTTGAACAGAGTTTGATTGCATGCCACAGTAGTCATATCGGCTTGCATGGCGGTATCCACTTCTTTTATAGTAGCCATTTTATTATGATTTAAATAACTTTGTTTAATGGTGTACAACCCAACATTTCGCAATGCTTTTGAACTATGTGACATGCGTTGCAGTAAGCGAAATTCTTTAGCCGTGAGACAAGCTCGTCCGATATTTTGTTTCTGCGTGAATCGTTGCATGGTTTCTCTTTTCTTTTGTTTACGTAATACTTTCACTGCTTTCTTTCTAGCCATTGTTTTCACCACCTTTCTTAGAGAGTTCATTCAACTTATTCATTACTTTTGGTGCAAGTAACCAAAAGTAATGAATATTATCCAATTCCGTTATCTTAAGATATATTCCCTCCTTATCTAAGGGCATATTGTATCGTGAGACAAAAAGAAACAAATATTCGCCCAGCAAAAAATTATTATGAAAGAAACAAAAGAGTTCAGCCTTATTGACTGACGGCAATTCATCTCCACCTGAATTGTTGGGTTTTACCCGTAACACAAATCAGATGGAGTCTTCTTGCCGAAAGGGATAAATATTGATATTCAGCCTTTGGTAATAAAGAAACCCATCGTTTTTTTGATTCTTCGCCAATCGTTTGACAAAAAGTTGTTTTACCCGATCCTGATAAATCAGCGATTCCAAACGACTTATTAAATGGAATAGCTGTATCTAATTTATTTATGTTATTAGCAATTAATTGATTTACCTTTCATATTAACCTCTATTCTTATTTTTCATCAAAATCATTTTTAAAATGTAATAATTACACAATAAATATATCCTCTTACGTAATTATTCTCTCACTTCAAGAACCTTACCTTATATATTTCAAACCACTGTTGCCATCCATCTTTAGAAAATTCTTTTTCTTCTCCTTTTAGAACGGAAGAAAAAAGATCTAAACAAATATGCCAACCTGCTATATCTTTCGGTGTATGATCTGTTAAATCATGAATGTACTCTTTAAGAAGTAAAAGAGTCCCACTTTCTTCTTTATGTATTTCAAATCGGACACGATCTTTATCCCAAGTAAATTCAAGTACTGAATTTACTTGACACTCTAAAATATCAATATTTATAAATGAACCGTCCATCATGTCGAACTTTATAATTCCACCTGTTTTAAGGCTTTCAATCTGTAAATTAGACATCCATTTTTTTAACTTATCATTATCTGTTAATACAGACCAAACTTCCTCTATCGTATTTTGAAATCGGCGTTCAAATTTTACAATATACCCATTAGTTAGTTTCCCAATTTCAGCTATCATATTGATTGCCCCTTTATACAGAATGTATGTTCTCACTCTATTTTACACGAATATAAATATAAAATAAATCTTTATGTCAACGAAGTATTAATTTAAAGTTAATGGTAATGAGAAAAACTTAAATATTTTCCAAGTCGAGTTATATAATGTTAAAAAATAATTATCATGTATATCCGTTTCCTTATTAAATATAGACTTACGCACCAATAAAAAAAGCCGCATTTGCGACTCATGAAATTATAGTATTAATCCTTGCTTTTATTGAATGACTTACCGCTTAATCGCATCAACAATTAAAGATGGAAAACCAAGCTTCTCACCTTTATTTCTAGAATCATACCTTTTCGAACGGAAAATAACACCGTCGTTTGCATCCCATTCGTTGTAATAAAACTGACCATTTTCATCACAATATTCAAGTAAAACTACCTCAAATCCAGCAAATTTAAACATTTCCGTTAATGTTTTATAATTATGAACAATTTTATGACTTGCTGCTGGATGATCTTTCGGGCCAGGTCCGCCTATTTGAACTATGTTTTGGTATGTTTCATCTCGGAAAAATGCATCAGGAACACCACAACGAATATGCCCTCCTGGCTTTAAAAATTCATAACAAATTTCAGCTGCTCTTATACCTTCTTCAAAAGTAAGGTGTTCCCATACATGCTCAGCTAAAATAGCTGAAATAGAGTTGTATTCAAATCTTTCTTCCCACGTAGCTTTGTCTAATAAGTTAAGTTCATCTTCTTGTGTTTGAATCCAACCTGGATTATTATTAAACACGCCAGCGCCAACTACTACTTTAATTTCATCTTGTTTTGTTGCCATCACTTTCACCTCGTAAACATTTTAATTTATTAATATATTCTATATTTACTATTATCCTTCCTTCTTCAACAAATTAGGAAAAATATAATGATCGTAATAATAACAAACGAATTAAGGGGAAAATTCAGTATAATGAGTCCCGGACAATATCGAACTCAAACCCTAAAGTTCCCTTCTGCAAAGATCTAACTAACTTTATTGAATCAGTTCATGCTACACAACTATTTTATTTCTTTTGAATACTGTACTCTTTTCTTCAAACGAATAACCCGTACTATTATTTTTATATCTTTCTAAATTTGCGAGCCAAAGTGAGTACTGTACCTGCAATAACCATCCATATGCCCATTGTTGCACTGTTAGTTGTACTGGCACCGGTGTTGGGAAGCTCTTTATATGTAGATTCTTTTTTATCAGAATTAATGCTGTTCGGGATATTACCGTTATTACTGTTATTAGTAATACCTTTAGCTTTGCTAGTGTCTTTATCCTTCACTAATACTTTTTGTATTGCATGTACCTCATTACCTACAGAATCTGTGACACTATATATTATTTCAAAAGTACCAGCTTTAGAGGTATCTACATCTCCTTCATAAACTACTTTAGAAGTAAGGTCACCGTTTTCCTTATCAGTAGCTGATACTCCTACCATTGGATTGAATTGATCCCCCTCAGTAATTGTAGTTGTAGCAGGTACTTTTAGTATTGGTATTTCATTTTTAACTTCATCTCTAACTTTGACCGTTACAGTTTGTTCCGCAGTTACTTTATGACCTTTAGAATCTGTAACTATGAACGTTAATACGTAAGTACCTGCTTTAGAGGTATTTACTTCACCATCAACTTTTACTTTAGAAGTAAGATCGCCGTCTTCTTTATCAATAGCTAATACTTTTGCCATTGGATCAAATGAATCTCCTACATGAATTGTCGTTGCAGTTGGCACTGTTAATGTAGGCTTTAAATCTAATGTTTCTCCATTTCCCTCTACAATTACCGTCTGTGTAGCCGTCGCATTCCCCCCTTGAGAGTCAACGACCGAGTAATCCACAATGTATGTACCTGGTTTAGAAGTGTCTACATTGCCTTTATGTTTTACTTTATTTGTTAATTCACCATCTTCTTTATCAACAGCTTTTACATTACTCATCGGGTCAAACGTATCACCTACACGCAGTGTAATTGTAAACGGTACAGTTAACTCTGGGACTTGGTTTTCTACAGTTTTTTCGTTTTCTTTCACTGTCCCTTTAATTTTCGCTGCATCAAAAGCTTTTTGAACCGTTTCAGCCTCAATTGAGTTCGCCCCATATTTATTTGTTGCAACTTTAAGACACGCTAATCTTAATTCAGAGAAATTAGAAGTCATGTTCAACTCATCAGTATTTGCATAAAAGAAAATATCAAACATTTTATCTTCACCAATACCATTTACAGTTACACCGTTATGAGTGCCACCTTGTGCAATTAAATATGCGACTTTATTAATAATACTTGAGTTGAAATGAACGCCCTCATTATCCTCTCCGTTTAAATTACTGTATTTACTATAATCATCTGGATACGGTACCCCATCAAAAAAATTGATTGAAGATGGATTTTTCATATTACGGAGCACTGATCCCGATTGTTCTCCTATTGTCCAGTTAAATTCCCCATTATTTATATATTTCTCAATAGCCGTTCCCATAATGTCAGATAACGCCTCGTTAATTGCCCCAGATTCTCCGAAAAATTCAAGATTAGATTCGCTAGATGTAACCGCATGTGTAAATTCATGACCCGCTATGTCAAATGCTCTAACCATTGAATCGCCATATATTAGCATACTAACATTGTTAATATTAGCACTAAATGCATTACCCCAATTTTTAGGATCATCTGTTTCTCCAGAATCCCATGCATGTACAACTGATACTACTTTGTTCCCCTTATTATCAAAACTATTACGCTTATATTTATCTTTATAAAAATCATATACCTTTGTTGCTAAGAAATGAGCACTTACCGCCTTTGGATCATTAAATGTTGTTGAAGGGCTAGTTGCTAATATACCAGGATAATATTTTTCTTCATAAGTAATATCTCTATAATTTACATCATACGTCTCAATTCCTTGTCCTCTTGTGTAATCCGCAAGCGCATATTTCCCATTATTTTGTTCAGAAATACCGAATGTACGAATTATACCTAAATCATCTTTACCTGTTCCGGTTAATGATTTGAAATTACTTTTTTTACTCTCCTTAATAGATTCAACATGCTCTTCAGTTACTTTTAAACCTGACTCTTGCACCATATTTTTCAACATATCACCATTATGAGCATTCACTAAATAAGTTCCAGATACATAGTTTGGTGTTGCAGCGGCAAATGTAACTTGATATGCATTGGTAGCCTGTCCATGATTTTCATTAACAAAAATAACTTCCTTAACTTCTGGCTCAGAAATAAATTTAATATCGTTCCCGTACTTCTTATAAATATATTGTTTTGCTTCTTCTTTTGATAAATTACTAGCATTCTTTAAATCTTCTTGTGTTAAATTTTGTGCACTTTCTCCTGAAATACTTTTAATAATACCCTTTTTATCTACATGAGCAGTCAATTGGTGTCCATATACTTCTTTACCTTCATATATTTGTTGCATACGCACAAGTGTAGTCCCATCATAAGAACTACGTTTTTGAACAACGTTGTAATCTACCCCTTTGTCTCCACTAACTTGTTTTGGAGACAAAGCATGACCGGTCTTTTCCTTAAGTGCATCTTTCACTACATTCTCTGGCGTCTTTTGTGATGGTTGTGTAAGTTCACCTGTACGGAACGAATCCTCTTGAATTTCAACTTGCATTTGATCCGTTTCTTCTGCATAAGCTACTCCATATGGTGTTACACTTGTTAAAACTAATCCTGTTGTTAATGCAACTATAGCTATTTCTTTTTTATTCTTCATTTTATTTTCCTCGTATAATTTCCTAAAATATGAAACTGCTTAAATGTATTCCTATCAAAAATAGAAAAATATAAAGTACATTACACAAAACCGTATTATAAAAAGATGACTTCTGTCATCAACAAAAGTCACCCCTTCGATATGTCATATCCCTAATATGTTTTTAATGCATACTTTCTATATGAAAAAGAAAAAGTATTCTTTAACGAGCGTTTTGCAATACTTTTATTAGGTCATTTATATTTTCAACTTTTTGCTGAAACTGATCAAGCCTGTTATGTAGCAATGAAGGATTCTTATCTTCAGTTGAAATAACTTTTTTTAATTCTTGTTCTAATTTATCATATGTATCAAAGAAATTATCAAATTCTACACTTATAAGTTCTTCATTTTCACGATAAAATCTTTTTGCTTCTATATAAGTCATATATGATTTATTTAAAAACCCTAATGAAATTAAATATTTAGAAGTGTTTTCTTGATAAATAGCAATATCACATGCTATTTTAATATCAGAATAAGTCTTTTGAACGAAACAATGCAATTCAAAAATCTTAAACTTTAATCCATTATTCATTTCATTCCCTCCCATCCTATCTATTCTACATAAAAAAAGAATATTATACAAAGTAAAATATCAATATAGCACAAAAATAAAAAGCGAAAGAATGACTCCTTTCGCTTTTTATAATAATACATACATTTCATATTGTGCTAATGAATTCTTTTCAAATCCAGTTTTCTTTAAAAATCCTTCCAGTAAATTGTTGTTTGGAAACCCAATTGATAAACTTGATACATTTAAGTTTTCTGTTGCTACTTGTAATAATTTTGATCCAATACCACGATTTCTATAGTCTTTGTCTACGAAAAGAAAACTAATTTTACCTTGTTCATTCATACATATAGAACCTTTTAAATCATTATCGACATATGCACCATAAAATGTATTGTTTGTTTTTTCGATATAATCCATATCATTTTGCCAATTTATATGGAAGTGTAACCATTTCTGAATTTCAACTTTAAAAGCTGGAAATTCTAATTGTTTTACTTTAATTTCCTTACAATCTTTATTTATTATTTTAGTCATATCTTTTAAATTATAATAAGATAGATCGTACACTTTTTCATAGCCTAATTTCGTATAAAAATGAATCGCTCGGTCATTGCCTACAATGACTTCAAGAAAAAGTTGCTTACACTCATTTTGAAGCGCCTCTTCTTTATGCAGTTCAAATAATTTTTGACTCACACCAATACCGCGGTAATTAGGATGAACCGCTAATGTTCCACAACGCATTGTTTTTATGTTTTCATAATCCTTTATCCCGCCAAGTATTACACCAACAGATTTGTTACCGTCTAAAGCAAGAAAGGAATGTTTTAATGAATTCCCTTCTGGTCCCAAAAACCTTTTTATAAAATCTTCTTTTGAAACTTCCATTTTAATAATGTAATCTGAAAATCCATCTTTAAAAGCTTCATACACGAAATCTATACTTACTTCACTGCATCTTTTGTATTGAATCATATAAAATTCTCCCCCACTTACTCGTGTTAAACTTAGCATTTTAATACGTAAAATGTACTATTTCCACTCTACCCATCATTCTTTAACATTTAATTTGAAATAAACGGGCACTTCCCTACATATCTCTCACTGTTAATTTGTTTTATAACAAATGGTGCAATATCACTATTTTGAATTTTGATTCCTGGCATATCTACTAAACTCTCTTTTATATCTCCAATGCTCTTCCCTTCCATAACAAATGGTAATCTAACAATTGTCCAATCTATATTACTACCTTGAATAGTTTGCAATTCTTTATATTTATCTTGCATCATCTTTGATAAAAATACTTTAAACAAAGTAGCTCCTATTTTATTTACAATTCCCTTTTGATCTCCTGTAACATCTAAAGAACCTCCAGAAATTAGTATATATCTTTTTATTTCAAATTCTTTCATTGCTTCTAAAATATGCTTCGTCACTGTGCTAAAAATATAAGATTCATTTTTTGGTTGACCTACCGCATTAATTACAGCTCGACAACCTTTAAGTAATTTGCGTATTGAAGAAAAATCACGTGCATCTCCATTAATAATCTCTAAATTTTCATTTGTTATTTTGATATTATTAGAATTTCTTGTTAATATTTTTACTTGATATCCCTTTTCTAACGCTTCGTTTACAAGGAATTTCCCGGCTTTTCCGTTTGCACCTAGAATAGCTATTTTATTTGTACTTTCCAATATTAACCCCTCTTACTATCTATTATTTACTACATTAATCTCATGTACACGTAAAAAAGCAATTAAATGCTCGCACGCTCGTTCACATGCCAACATTTTATAGATTTTTTGTTCCTCTTTCGTTTTATCATTTGCTTGATCTGAAGCAGCTTTTAAACATAGAAAAGGTTTTTTATTGATTTTGCATACATAAGCGAATGCTGCCACTTCTTGATCAACCGCTAATGCTCCATATACAGTATGGAGTAAATATCTCATTTCTGAACTACGGATACGTTGATCTCCAGATAAAAATGTACCATAATGAATCGGATCATAAGATCGTATCTTTTTTATTCTTCTTACAAGTGACTTTGTTGTTTCAATAGGTGCTGTCCTACCATTATATAAATTAAAAATATCTTCCCCTGAACCAGCAGCAGTAACGTCGTGTTGTATTGCATTAAGGGCTACTACAATATGTCCATTTTTCACCTTATTTGATAGACTTCCGCATATTCCTGTCATAAACAACTCATCTGGCTGAAACTCACTAATTAATAATTGCACACAACTAGCACAGCTTACTTTGCCAACTCCAGTTATTACAGAGATAATTTCCATATTATTAATATAGTGAAAATGAAATTCCCAAGCTGCTCGTTTTTCAATACGTTCACTTGGATAATATTGATGCAAATACGTAAGTTCTGGTTCCCATGCGGATACGATTGCAATACGTTTCATTACACGCTTCACTTCCCCCACTGTCATTTAAATAAGGTATCTATAGTTTCTCGTTCATAATCTGGCATCCGCTATTTGTATTTCTCATATAAATTTCGTATTGTTTCTTTATTCTTCGTAATTACTTCACTTCCTCTATCATCATACATAAACATGCTAATATCTTTTGTTGTATTTATGAGAAATACATCTGGATAAGAAATTTCTTTTTTGCGTCCAAAACGAGGAAAAAGACCTAAAAAAACCTTCATGAATCGCTGCTTGAATAAGTCGTTTATGCTTTATACCACTGGCGAAACATTTTAATAAAAATTGATATATACAATACGAGTCAACTTCTTCATCTTTATATAAAAATGGTATTGTTTCTTGCCTTATATGATACTTTAAATCTCTTTTCTAAATAAATCGTCTATATATTTATTTTCTGTAGATTTTTCACATTCTCCTTTTTTCAATCGATAAACATTTGTTACTAAAAACACTTCATCTTCTTTTGAAAATATATCTTCAAATAAGTATTTATTATATGTATAAATTTGAGAGAAGTATTCCATATTTAAATCGCCGGTTCCTTCTATATTTTTACATTTCCCTTTCCCGAAATCAAAATGAAAATGATTTTTCCACTGAGAGTATATGTATGGTACTAATGTAACCCCAGAAAATGTTTAATTCATTTCTTTTCTTACCTACATTTTCATACCCTTTCTACTCTACAATTTCTTTTAACTGCCAATATGCATCTTTTAGCCAAGGATGTATAACTTTCAACGTTTCTTTTCTTTCCCACAAAAATGAAATATATGCAAAAGCAGCATGTTCTAAAGATTTTTCTATCCCCTTTTTTACTTCTACTAAGTATGGTGGTGTCCCCTTTTGATCCCATTCTATTTTATCAGCAACAAATAACACTAAATCCATCTTCGTTGCATGTTTACGTAGTGTAGTATGACAACAAATTGCATTTAAAATCTCTTCATCTTTCACTTTAAATATCTCTTTTGCAATTACTCTTGATAGTTTTTGATGAATAATCATTGGAAATTCTCGTTCTTCTTGTAATATTTCTATTCCAAATTGTTCTGCAACTGCAACTCGATCCTCATTCGGAAAGATGGCACTAATATCATGTAAATATGCTGCAATCGCTACCTTTTCTTCATTTACATGATACGTACTCGCAATTTTACGGCCTTCTTTTGCCACCCGAATTGAATGTTTATAAGTAAGTTCTTTATTGTATTTTAATAGAAACGATTTTATATCATTTTCAATTTTTCCAGTTGGAGTAAATGAATATATATCCTTATATAACATCTCAAGTCACCTTTCTTCCTAACTTTCAATATAACGCTGTATTTAAATATCCTTTTTATTTGTATTCGTTATGAATGTTTTAATCCCTTTTTTATACGTTACATGAAATTTTATGGTGAATCATTGCTACAAAATACATAAATGTTTGATATTATAGTAATGTTAATGATTTGTAAGGAAAGGAACTACATAATGAATAAAAACATATTAATTATTGATGATGATAAAGAAATTGTTGAGTTACTTGCTGTTTATTTGCGAAATGAAGGCTATAACATTTATAAAGCATACGATGGCGATGAGGCATTGCAAATGATTTCTACATATGATGTTGACCTTATGGTTTTGGATATTATGATGCCAAAACGCAATGGATTAGAAGTTTGCCAGGAAGTTCGTGAGAATAATACTGTACCTATTCTTATGCTGAGTGCAAAAGCAGAAGATATGGATAAAATATTAGGTCTTATGACAGGTGCAGATGATTATATGATTAAGCCATTCAATCCATTAGAATTAGTAGCTAGAGTGAAAGCTTTGTTACGAAGATCATCTTTCCAAAATGCCACTTCCTCCAAAAATGAAGATGGTATTATTCGTATTCGTTCTGCTGAAATACACAAACATAATCATACTGTTAAAGTAAATGGAGAATATATTAAACTTACATCTATTGAATTTGATATTTTATATTTACTTGCGAGTAATACCGGAAGAGTATTTAGTTCCGAAGAAATTTTTGAACGAGTATGGAACGAAGATGGTTATGGTTCAAATAAAACTGTAATGGTTCACATTAGTAATTTACGAGATAAACTTGAAACAGGAATGAATGGAGAGAAGTTTATTCATACTGTTTGGGGAGTAGGCTATAAAATTGAGAAATGAAGCATTTGATATATTAAAAGATATCCCAAAATGGAAGTTAATTTTTTGGTTTATGTTAGCCATCACACTTACTCCTATTACTGAATTAATTATATATCGCCTTGTTACAAGTGTAATTGAAAGTTCACTTACGTTAAGCGAGCTCGGAAAAGAATTCATTAGAATTTTTGGATATGAAAAATATAAAGGAATAAAGGAATCTCTATGGATGATGATTGTATCTTATTTGTTTTTATTTTCTATTTTCTCATCCTACCTATACATTTTTTATCGTCATGAAAAAAAGATTTATTATGAAACTTGTATTAAAAAAATGATAGAAGAAATTCGTTATATTGCAAATGGAAACTTCAATCATAAAGTCTCTATCGTAAACCATAATTATCTGGAAGAGTTAGCAAGCGGGGTTAATCACATTGTTGAACAATTGAAAGTTTCGATTGATGAAGAAAGACAGGCGGAACAAGCAAAAAGTGAACTTATTACAAATGTATCGCATGATTTACGTACTCCTCTTACCTCTATAGTTGGATACGTAAATTTAATCCACCATGATAATTATAGAGATGAAGTGGAATTACGCCATTATATACAAGTCATTTACGATAAAGTAACCCGTCTTAACGCATTAATGAATGATTTGTTTGAATATACACGTGTTCAAAATAAAGAGTTAAGTTTATATTCTGTTCCCATTGATATTGTAGAGCTACTTGGACAATTAACTGTTCAATTCCGCATACAAGTTCAAGAAGCTAATATAGAATGTCGACCTTCTTTCCCATCTCAAAAACTCATGGTATTAGCTGATGGAGATAAATTAGTGCGTGTGTTTGAAAATCTTATTATAAACGCTATCGCTTATGGAAACGACGGTGGATATATCGACCTTGCTGCCTATGAAAGCAATAATATGATTACTATAGATATAACAAATTACGGCCAACCTATTCCTAGTACGGATTTACCTCATATTTTTGAACGTTTTTATCGCGTTGAAAAATCTCGCTCTACGAACACTGGTGGATCTGGACTCGGATTGGCAATTGCAAAAAGTATTGTGGAATTGCATAAAGGAACAATTGAAGTATATAGTGATGATAAAAAAACAACTTTCACTGTAAAACTACAACCATATAAATGTTAATACAACTTAATTTTAGGTCCAATTTCTTACCATATAAGAAATTGGACCTTTTATTTCCATTAAAACCCAAAATTTAATAATATTTTATAATTCTTTAGAAATTCTTTACCTTTTCTTTCTTCCTAATTAAGCATTACTTTTTACAATAGTATTATTGATGTCATAGTAGGAGGATCGCTTATGCAATTCTTGAAAAAGTTCACAATTTTATTCTTATCCTTTGTTATTACAGCACTTATCGTTTTATATTTTTACCTCTATGTAAATGGTCCAATTATTCAAGCTAAATCGGCTATTTTAATAGATGCTAATTCAGGTGAAGTTGTTTATAAAAAAAATGAAGAAACTCCTATACAATCAGCTACTTTATCTAAATTAATGACAGAGTATATCACACTGGAACAACTGAATGAAGGAAAAATACAGTTAGATGAATTAGTAAAAATAAGTAACGAAGTTTTCCGAGCAGAAACGAGTCCTATACAAGTAACTTCGAAAGATAAAACGACAGTTCGTGATTTACTTCATGCATTGTTTTTGACAGGTAATAATCGTTCCGCACTTGCCCTTGCAGAACACATTGCTGGAAACGAAGATAACTTTACACTTTTAATGAATGAAAAAGCAAAACAACTAAAGTTATCACAACCATCCCCGTTTCTAAATGCTACTGGAATGAATAACGATACAAATAAACAATCAACTACAACAGCTATAGACGTAGCTAAACTAGCGACACAATTAGTAAAAGACTTTCCAGATGTATTGAATATTACGGAACTAACCTCTTACCAATTTACCTTCAAAGACTCAAAAGTTTTCAACACAAATAAAATGATTTATTCCCTTAATAAAAACATTAAACTCCAAGGTGTTGACGGCTTACAAACTAGTTTTTCAACTAATGGTAATTATAGTTTTGTCAGTACAGCAAAACGAGGAGATACTAGACTTATTTCCGTAATATTAGACTCCAATGAAGAAAATAGTACTTTTATTGAAACAAAAAAGTTACTACAGTACGGTTTTGATCCTTCCTCGTACTCTGCACTCCAAGCTTTTAAAGATGCTGTTACATCGTGGACAGTTTTGCTTCAATTTAAAAATTTGATCATACAAACATTGTTGATTTTCTTCATCATTACAATTTTAATGTTTTTACATATACGTCAGAAAAAATCCGAGGATTTCAACTAGGAAATCTTCTTTTATATAAAAACCGGCTTGCATTTACAGTGCAAGCCGGTTTCTAAATTTATAATCCTCTTCCAATTAAATTCGCTGAAACAGGCTGAAGATTTAATTCTCTCGCCCATATAGATAGCTGACCGATATGGTGAATTTCATGCACAATTACATGTCTTAAAACTTCACCGTATGTATATGTTTTATCTGTCCACGAAGCTTTTAATATCTTACATTCAAGGCTAGATGACCACAACTGTAAAAAATCTTCTAATTCTCGTATATATAAATTAGATAACGCTTTCACTTTTTGGATGGATTGATAATCTTTAAACTGCGGTTCATTATCTTCTTTTCCTTGAAGCGCACTAATCCAGCTGTACTCAACATCGACAATATGGAATAATGTTTCTAAAACACTCCCAACACCACCTACACGCTTGCGGAGTAATTCTTCCTCTGAAAGTTGTTCACACCACTTAAACCAATCATCCCTTACTTGCCAATTGTATTGAAATAACGTGTACATATATATTTATCTCTCCCCTACCTCAACAATCCACTTAACCGCATCTATTACATAATATGGTTCATCTTTTTGAATCTAGTGACCGCTTTTTCTGCAATTACAAATTTATGATTGTATGATAATCGTAATAATTCTTCTTGCAATTGTAACCATTTCATTTGTGCATCTGGCGAATAAAAAGCTTTTTTACCCGCAGCTAACACGACAAGTGGAATATCATTCATTGATTTACAATGTCTATCTACTTCACTTAAACTAAATGTAAACTCTTCATAAGAACTTTCATATACAAACTGTTTATAGTAAGCTTCTTGAAATTCTGGAGACATGATTGGCAGAAAATCTTCTTTATAATTTTCCGGTGTCGAATCAACCAAAACTATTCCTAACATATCTTCGAGATAAGAAGTTGCAAATAAACGTGCATTTATACCGCCAAAAGAATGTCCTACAAAAATATAAGGTGGTTTCAATTGTAGTTGCGCTAAGCAACTTCTTAAATCTTTTACCATTTCAGAACTAATACGTCGCTTGGAACTCTTCCCACTTTTTCCTAAGCCCGCTCGATCATATGTAAGTACCGTCCCATATTCCGTCAACTCTTCAGCGATATGATCCCATGTCTTTGAATAATCACCATAACCTGCCTCCATTATAATAACTGGCTGCAGCTTCTTTCCTTGGAATTTTTTCGTATACATTTTAAAATCGTCAACTTGTACATATTCTTCTATACATTTAACCATTGACAATCACTTCTCTCAGGCCAAGTTCCTCTACAGCATGATTAATTATTTCACTTACAGATAAAGATCCATCCAATACAATATCCGAATTTGGCTTAACAGTATAGATTGCCTCTAAATAAGCTTTTCTCGCAAATGTCATGTAATGTTTCAAATCATTATGTATTTCATCTATTGTATCTTCTTTAAAATCTCGTAAAATTCTTCTTGCCATCGCAATATCTAAAGGAGTGTCAATAAATATAGTTACATCAATAAATTCTCGCATTACACTATTTAAGTATGCAAAAGGATAATCTACAATAATATAATCTACGTTACCCTCTCGTACAAGATGCTGAATATCATGAATTAATGGCGTAAGCACCCAGTCATCATAATTTGCTCCATCATCAATCCATTTACAAATATCAGCAGGACAGTTATCAAAGTTATAACTATCAAAATATAATGCTTTTGAATTTATTAACTTTTGACTTAATCTTTCTGTAACAGTAGTTTTACCTCCTCCTGAAACAGCTGCCACTGTAATGATTTTCGCTTTTTTATTCATAATTTCCCACCATACCCCTTTTAATTGACATAACATAATTATAGAAAACTATTATTATTTATCGATCCATTCATATTCTAACATACTCATTTCCCATAAATTCCAGTATGTTTCTCCCACTTTTTTTGACTCTCTTAATAAACCTTCTTTTACAAATCCTATTTTTTCATAACATGAAATAGCCAATGTATTAAAATCATAAACACCAAGCGTTACTCTATGTAGTTTTAATTCATCAAATGCAATATGAAGTACTGCTTTCATCATATGCCTCCCAATAGAACGTCCTCTCATTTTCGTATCACCAACTAGTACTTTACCAATCCTTGCAGATTTATTTATATTGTCTATTTGCCCAAGTGAAATATGACCAACTACTTCTTGAGTCTCTTCATCTATTACTTTGAATGCAAGTGTATTTTCACTTTCTATATATTTTTCTAATTGTTCTTCATTTAGGGGATATGTAAATGCATTTCCTGACCACTGTATTAAAAATTCTTCGGAATCAATCCAGTTTATTAATTGTTTGAAATCAGTTCTTGTAAATTGTTTCAGCTTGATCACTCTCATTCTCCTTTCACACAACCTTTTATACACCTTCAAATTTATTTCTATATGAAAAATATATTCCCTTTTAAACAAAATAAAAAGCCATTCATAAGAATGGCTTTGCAATCAATAAAGCATAATTACTCTTTATTTGCTACGTCAACACCGTTAAAATCAAACTCATCAGCAACAGTTGTAGCAGGTGGTAAAACCGCTTCAATTTTACAAAGAGATATAATTGCTGCAACTGAACCAGGAATAGCAGCCAGCTTAACAACATCGCAAGTTACAGAAGAAACAGTACCTATATAAGTACGTCCTTCAGTGTTAATTCGCACTGTTTTATTAATTAATTTTTTAAGTTCGTCTCTAATTCCTTGTACACAAGAGCTGTCACATTTCTCATGCTGTTCTTTTTTACACTCTTCAAAAACATCCCAACAATCATCATGTTTACACGTACATTTTTTTCTACAATTATTAAATCGAGAACCCAAATCCTCACCCCCTAATCCTTTCTATTAGTAAAGTATGTCCAATAGCTTAAAAGTGTACGAGACAAAAGCATAGAAACAAAAAAAACAAACACTTGTACTAAACCTTTTTATATATATTAAAAACGAATATACTACTGTATGAATACTCAATTCAAATACTCCAAATATGTAGCATTATTAGTATAAACGTGCTTTCAACGACAATACCATTCTTTTCTTTATTAATAACAAAACGGACCTCTAACAATTAAAGGCCTGTTTAATGATTGGACTTGGATTTAATTCTGCTGAATTTAAAATTTAGACAGACCCTTTCTCAAAAAAATTTTTTATTAATAAGCTGACTTTTTAAAGAATCTCCAGCTATTCCTATTACTTCACATATACATAGACTTTGTTTGCAGTAATATAGTATATTTTTCCTTTGCTGTTTTGAAGTATACATTCAGAAAAACATACTCCAAAATAAGATATTATTTATAATCAGAACGTTTTCTTCACCAAGTGTTTATTGATCAATCTCATAACCAGTAGTTCTCTCCACTATTTTGTAAAATTTAGCATAGTTTGTATGGATTCTATATCTAGTAGAAAGCACTCTATCATTTAAAGGGAAAATAATAGGTTAATAAACAAGCCATTTTTTTACTAAAACATAGAATAATAGTAATCCTATTGAAGGGAGGTATAAAAGAATGTCCTGGAAAAATGATTGCTGGAGTTCTAAGAAAAAGCATTGTTGTGATGACTGGTGGAAATCTAAAGAACAGCACCATTGTGATGATGATTGGTGGAAATCTAAAGAAAAACACCATTGTGATGATGATTGGTGGAAATCTAAAGAAAAGCATTGCAATGATGATTGGAGTTCTAAACGAAATAAGTGTCGCTGTAAATGTTTCTTTATTTGTTGTCATTGTAAAAGAAAACATTGGTAATATTTTAAATGTCAACTTAAAGGAAAGAATATATCTTTTGGGACCGGTAAATACTAGAATATATAAAAAGCTGACTAAATTGAACTGCACCCCAATTGTTAGACACAGTCTAACAATTGGAGGTGCAGTTTTTTGTATATTAACACGTAGAGATTTAAACTGGCATCTATAATTACTAGTTGAGTGGAGTATTGAAAAATAAGCTGACTCTTATAAATCGACTCTTTAATTACTTCACATACATATAAGCTTATTTACCAGCAGTATGTTTTTCCTTTGCTATTGTGCATCTTGTATTGTAATGTTCCTTTAACACTTGCTTTTGCATCAATAATAAACTCTAATCATACATTAACAGAACCAGCAACGTCTTTATCCTGCCAAGTTGGTGAATCATAGAAACGTAAATTATTCCTTTTAGAAACACCACGTTTTCCTCCAATAGATGAATCTACTGTACTTTTTTATCGAACTTCACATCAAAGAATCGTATTTAATCTATTGCTCTTCGCCAAGATTCAACCAGCCGTCTTGGGGTTTCTTTTATTTAAATAAGAATTTTATTAAAAACTTACATGTATATATTTTTCGTTATATAATTAAAGTATCGATATATTAGGAGTGTTAATTATGTCAGGAACGATAATGATTTTGTTATACATTTGTTTCGGATTAAGTGCAATTTTCAGCTTAATAAAAGAATTGAAAAAGCCACAGAAAAACCAGTTCTTGATTTTAGTTGATTCTCTAATTTTACTAGGAGCCTTAATCCTATTAGGTAGTATCTTCATCTAAATTACATAACTAGAACTCCAGTTGGGAGTGGAGCAGTTAGCGAAAGCTAACTGCTTTTTATAAATTAATTCTTTTATTAAATTTCACATATACAATCGCTTGTCCATTTCACCTTGTTTTATTTTTGCATTTACTATTAGTAATACAAATTTATAATAGTTTATGTATATAATTCCATTCAAAGATACATAATACCCACGTAACTATTTAAAAACACTTCGTTTTATATTTAAGTTCAAAAGGGAGCTACATAACATGGATAAAAAAGATCTATTAAGTCAACAACTTGATCATGTGTCATCGGATGCGTTGAATACTCCAAGTAAGGCCCAAGAAGAAATGCAAGAAGCATCTCAGCAGGCACATGTTTCAAACAAAAAGGACAGTACTCAATCTTTACATGGTGAAGATTTACCAATTTCAGACGTATATAGAACAACGAACAAACAGTAAATTTTAAGGGGAAAAAACCTTAAGAACGAGTGAACGTAATTTTCCCCTTTTCCTATTTTAAATAACACCTTTATATAAAAGCCGTACACATTATTGACATATTCACTATCACAATCTCCTGAAAATTCGTGATAGTATTAATTGGTCGGATACGCCAAATTTCGACATTGCACGACAACGATATCTCCCTTAATGAATCCCTGTCCCCCAGGGATTTCTCCTATTATCTTTTTACTTTTCGCTCCACTAAATTTTTATTCTTAACAAAATTCAATCACTCCATTGAATAGACATGCCACAGTATCATATTTTGATAAAACCTATAAAACAAATAGAAATATGTAATAATACTAGTAGCATTTTTCTACTCCAAATTTACTTCTTCCCTCTTCTCTTTTTATAAAATTAGGAATGAGCTCTATTTAAATAGAGCTCATTCCTAATTTTATAATTTACTAGACTGTAACCCCTGAATAAACGGAACTACTTCAGGATTTACAAGTGATGATAAATCCCCTAATTCTTTTCCTAAGTAAGCAGCTTTAATGACGCGTCGCATTACTTTAGAATTACGTGTTTTTGGTAAATCTTCTACAACGTGAATATCTTTTGGACACAATGCTTTTCCGATATGAGAGTTTACTAAACTCATTAATTCTTTCTTTAACTCTCCTGTGAATGTTACATTGTCCCTTAATACTACAAAACAATGACAAACTTCACCTTTTACATCATCAGGTACACCAATCGCGGCAGCTTCTATGACATCATTATGCTTCACAAGAATAGATTCATATTCTGCAGGTCCAATACGTTTTCCAGCAATGTTTAACGTATCATCTGAGCGTCCTGTAATAATATATTGCTCACCATCATAAATCACCCAGTCACCATGAACCCATTTGTTTTCAAAACGTGACCAATACGTGTTCACATAACGCTCATCGTCTTCCCAAAAACTTTTCGTCATACCAACCCAAGGTTTCTCTAAACATAATTCTCCAACTTCATCACGAATTGGATTGCCTTGATCATCTAGCACAACCGCTGCCATTCCTGGTAAAGATGCGTTAAAACTAATTGGTGCAATCGGTTTAATAAGGACGTTTCCGAAAATCCCACCAGAAATTTCAGTTCCGCCTGAATAGTTACAAATTGGTACATTATTTTTTCCAACTGTTTCAAATAGCCACATCCAAGGATCTGGATTCCAAGGTTCACCTGTTGATGCGAATACTTCTAAACTCTTGAGCGAATGTTTATTTACATACTCATCACCCTTTGCCATTAACGCACGAATTAATGTCGGTGATATACCGAGATGTGTAATTTCATATTTATCAACGGTCTCCCATAAACGATCTGCTTCTGGGAAATCTGGAACACCTTCGTACATAACCATCGTTGCTCCATTAATGAGAGAGCCGAATAATAAAAACGGTCCCATCATCCAGCCCATATCAGTTACCCATAATACGCGGTCACCTTGTTTGATATTCATTCCAAATCCTGCATCAAATGCAGATTTCAAAGGGAAACCAGCATGTGTATGTACTGTTCCTTTCGGTTTCCCAGTTGTACCTGATGTATAAATGAGCATTAACGGATCATCACTATTCATCTCTTCAGCATGTGTAAATAGTTTTTCTTTTTCTAGCGCACTCCATGGGAAATCATAATTATGTGGTGTAAAATCATTTCCTGCATGACGAACAATAACAACTTTTTCAACAGTTGGACAATGTTCGCAGGCTTTATCTACTTCGTCTTTTAATGAAACAACTTTACCTCGGCGTGAAAAACCATCTGCAGTAATGATCATTTTTGATCCTGCCGCTTGTACACGAGTCATGACTGCATCAGACGCAAATCCTGAGAATATTGGTGAAATAATTGCTCCGATTTTCATAACAGCTAGCATTGCAACAACTGTTTCTGGAATCATCGGCATATAAATTGTTACACGGTCACCTTTTTCAATACCCGCATGTTTCAAACCGTTTGCAACGCGACTTACCCAGTTGTCAAGCTCTTCATATGTAAATGATTTTGAAGTTCCATTTTCTCCCTCGTACTGTAGTGCTGGTTGCGTTCTAGTTTCATCATCTGCAAGCCAGCGTGATAAAACTGATTCTACAACGTTACATGTTCCGCCATTATACCACTGTGCAAACGGCGTACCATTTTCTAAATCTAGCACTTCTGTATAAGGCTTCATCCATTGATAGCCAACCGCTTTCTCAGCTTCTCCCCAAAACCATGCTGTTTCTTCAATAGATTTATTATAAAACGTTTCATAATCTTCATAGCCCAATGATTTCATCCAACCATATAAACGCGTTTTTTCTTTATATTCTTCTGTTGGAAACCAAACTGCTTGTTTCAATGTTTTCCCCTCCTTGACTTTTTGAGCAAGAAAGCCCTAAATAGGGCTTTAAACTGGATAAACAGGATGTTTACGATCTGTAAATACTTGATATTTACTCATATACATTTCGAATCGTCCTTTTAACTCTTCTCTTAAATTGTTTGGATGAACAATACCATCAATGACCATCTCTGATGCCAAATGGTAAATATCAATATCTTTCTTATACTCTTCGCGTTTTTCAGCAATGAAGCTATCACGCTCTTCTTCTGGTAAAGCTGCAATCTTATTTGCATATACAGCATTGACTGCCGCTTCTGGACCCATTACTGCAATAGAAGCTGTCGGTAATGCTAGGCAGCAATCTGGTTCAAAGGCTGGACCTGCCATTGCATATAAACCAGCACCGTATGCTTTACGAACAACGATAGAAATTTTCGGTACAGTTGCTTCACTCATTGCAGAAATCATCTTTGCACCATGACGAATAATACCAGCACGCTCTACTTTTGTGCCAATCATAAATCCAGGTACATCTGCAAGGAATAACAACGGAATATGATATGCATCACATAAATTAATAAATTTCGCTGCTTTATCCGCTGAATCGTGGAATAATACGCCGCCTTTCATACGCGGTTGATTTGCAATAATACCAACTGGCTTACCATCAATACGTGCCAAGCCTGTAATTAGTTCTTGAGCAAATAATTTTTTCACTTCATAGAAAGAACCTTCATCAATAACTCTATTAATGAGATCTTTCATATTGAAAGGAGCATTTTGATTTTCTGGAATGATTTGTTCTAACGTTTTTTCGAATTGTTTCGGTTCTTGAGGTGTAACCAATGGAGTCTTCTCTAAGTAGTTGTTTGGAAAATATGAAATGTATTGTCTTGCTTGTGTAATCGCATCTTCTTCTGTTTTACATAAAACATCTCCGCATCCTGATACAGAGCAATGCATACGAGCTCCGCCCATCTCCTCTAAAGTTACCTTCTCGCCGATAACCATCTCTGCCATACGAGGAGAACCTAAGTACATAGATGCATTTCCTTCTACCATCATAACAATGTCACAAAAGGCTGGAATATATGCGCCACCAGCTGCCGAAGGTCCAAATAATAAGCATACTTGAGGAACTTTACCTGATAATTTCACTTGATTGTAGAAGATTCTTCCTGCACCGCGGCGTCCTGGGAACATTTCTACTTGATCTGTAATACGCGCTCCAGCAGAGTCAACTAAATAAAATAACGGAACACGTAATTTTTCTGCCGTTTCTTGAATACGTAAAATCTTTTCAACTGTACGTGCGCCCCATGATCCAGCCTTTACCGTTGAATCATTTGCCATTACGCATGCAGTACGACCATGTATTTTACCCGTTGCCGTTATAACACCATCAGCAGGTAATCCTGTTTGTTCACAATTTGCAAATAATGCATCTTCTACATATTCACCATTATCAAATAAAAGAGCTAAGCGATCTCGAACGAATAGTTTTCCTTTTGCTTTGTTTTGTTCATGATACTTTGGTGCGCCGCCTTGTTTAATCGTTTCAACTCGTTCTTCAAATGTATTCGATTGTTGTTTTTGATCTAACATATTTACTCCCCCTTATACATTGGTGTGCGTTTTTCCTTGAATGCTTGTAATCCTTCTAATCTATCTTTCGTATGGATTACACCTTCATACGCTTGTTTTTCCATTTGTAATCCGGTATGTAAATCAACTTGAATACCGTTTGAAATTGCTTCTTTTGCTAATCGAACAGCAATAGGGCCATTACTAGCAATTTTCTCTGCTATTTCAATCGCTTTCTCTTCAAGTAAATGAGCTGGTACAACAAATTCTACTAAACCATATTCTTTTGCTTCTTGCGCTGAAATACGTCTGCCTGTATAAATTAATTCTTTCGCTCTACCAACACCAATTAATCTTGGTAAACGCTGCGTACCACCTGCTCCTGGTATAATTGCAAGTGTAGTTTCAGTAAGACCAAGACTTGCAGATTCAGCCGCAATTCTAAAATCACAAGCTAAACTTAATTCCGTACCACCACCAAGGGCGATTCCGTTTATAGCAGCAATAACTGGCTGTGGTAATTGTTCAACCATCTCCATAGTAGTGCGAATCATACTAACAGCATGGCGAACTTGTTCCTCATTCATACCAGCACGTTCTTTTAAATCAGCACCAGCACAAAACGCTTTTTCACCAGCACCTGTTAAAATAACTACACGAGTATTGGACTCTTCACTTATTTGAGTTAATATGTTTTGTAACTCTTCTAATAACTCTAAAGATAATGAGTTTGCTTGTCTTTCACGATATAACGAAATCTTTACAACGTGAGGTGTTACATAATTAACTAAAATGTTTTGTAGTTGTAGCATCTTCTCACCTACTTATCGTTTTATGTTGAAGCGCTCTATACACATGACTCGGTAATTGGATATTTAATTTACTTTGAATGAATTGACTCGCTTTCAATAACTTCTCTTCATCAATATTCGTTTGGACCCCTAACTTATGGAGCATATGAACTAAGTCATCGGTTGCAACATTGCCTGATGCTCCTGGTGCATATGGACATCCACCAAGACCACCACAAGAACTATCAAATGTTGTAATACCATATTCTAATGACTTAACTACATTCGCCAGAGCCATTCCATACGTATTATGGAAGTGCATTGCAAACTGCGAAGCATCATATTTCTTTAATAAATGCTCTAATACTCGCTCTACTTGTAGTGGATTCGCTACACCAATCGTGTCACCAAGAGATACTTCATAAATGCCGTATGAAAATAGTTGATTACATAATTCGTCAACTGCTACGACGCTTATATCTCCTTCATAAGGACATCCAAATACAGTAGAAACATAGCCTCTTACCTTTTTCCCTTCGAATATTGCCTGTTTTGTTATATCTTCAATTACAACTAATGCTTCTTTAATTGATTTATTAATATTACTTTTATTATGAGATTCACTTGCTGATAAAAAAACATTCACCTCATCTACATTTTGCAGAAAAGCTCGTTCCAAACCATTTTGATTTGGAACAAGCGCTGCATAAGTAACATTGGAATCCCTTTTCAGCTCAGAAAACACATCATTTGCATCTGCTAATGCAGGGACCCATTTAGGGTGAACGAATGAGGAAACTTCAACGTACGATAATCCCGCCTCTGTAAGTAGTTGAATCCATTTTACTTTATCTTTTGTGCCAACAATCTTTTTTTCATTTTGTAAGCCATCACGTGGCCCTACTTCTTTAATGACAGCAAAATTAGGTAGTTTCAATTCGCTTCCCCCTATATCTCCCTATTCAATTTCTAGTAATACATCTCCTTCATTTACAAAATCGCCTTCTTGCACATTAATTTTCATAACTGTGCCAGCTTCTTCTGAAATGATTGGAATTTCCATTTTCATAGATTCCAAAATGACGACATCCTGCTCTTCCTCTACTGTATCTCCTACTCCTACAACAATCTTCCATACATTTCCTGCCATCGATGCATATACCTTCGTCATCATTTTTTCCCCCTTAATATTGTTAAATCTTATTTTTTAACAAGTTGTTTCGTTACAAAACCCGTTGTATAAATACCACTTTTGAACACATCGTCTTCCAATACTTGAAGTAGCATTGGCGTGTTCGTTTTAATACCTTCTACTTTTAATTCTTCTAAAGCATCATGTAATTTTGAAATTGCTTCTTCACGAGTTCCACCATGAGCAATAACTTTCGCAATCATTGGATCGTAGAAAGGTGTAATCGTGACTTGATTCTCCAAAAAGTGATCAATACGTACATTTGATGGAAGCGTTAAATTTGTAATTTTCCCAGGTGATGGGAAGAAAGTTTTCGGATCCTCTGCATAAATACGTGCCTCAATGGAATGACCACTACGTTTTACATCATCTTGTGTAAATGATAGTTTCTCACCGTATGCAATTAGAAGTTGTTGTTCTACAAGATCTAAACCAGTAATTTCTTCTGTAACTGGATGCTCTACTTGTAATCTCGTATTCATCTCTAAGAAATAAAAGTTCTTCTGATCATCTACAAGAAACTCAACTGTACCTGCATTTGTATAGCCTAGAGCTTTGGCAGCTTGTACAGCAACTTCTCCCATCGCCTTTCGCGTACCTTCATCTAAAAATGGTGAAGGTGCTTCTTCAATTACTTTCTGATTTCGGCGCTGCACGGAACATTCACGCTCCCATAAATACACTGTGTTACCATGTGTATCTGCTAAAAGCTGAATTTCAATATGATGTGCATCTGCAATATAGCGCTCTAAATACATTTCTCCGTTACCGAAGAAGTTTTGTGCTCTTGTTTTGTTACTTTCAAATGCTTTGGTGAGCGTTTGCTCAGTTTCCATCAACTGCATTCCAATGCCTCCGCCGCCTGCGGATGCCTTCAGCATTAATGGATAACCAATTTGTTTTGCAATTTCAATTGCTTCTTCAGCAGTTTCAATATTTGTAGTAATACCTGGAACTACTGGGACATCTGCAGCTTGCATTGCAATACGAGACTCGATTTTACTTCCCATTTTCGTAATGATTTCTTCTGATGGACCGATAAATACAATCCCTTCTTCTCTACAGCGAACCGGAAAAGACGAATTCTCTGATAATAATCCATATCCCGGATGGATTGCTTCAGCATTTGTCTTCTTAGCTATTTCAATAATTTTTTCAAGGTTTAAATAGCTTTCTTGGACACGCGGTCCGCCTACTAAGTAAGCTTCATTTGCCATTTTTACATGTAGGGCATTTTCATCAGCCTCAGAATAAATAGCAACAGTGCGAATGCCAAGTTTTTGACAAGTTTTCATAATACGAACTGCGATTTCCCCGCGATTAGCAATTAATATTTTTTGAAACATAGTGATTCCTCCTTTTTATCTACATCCTAAATGTCTTGCAATTACGAGACGTTGAATTTCAGAAGTTCCTTCACCAATTTCTAATAGTTTTGCATCACGAATATGTCGTTCCACTTCATATTCACGCATATAGCCGTATCCACCGTGAATTTGTACGGCTTGATTTGCAATACGACTAGCAGCCTCAGATGCAAATAACTTTGCCATAGCCGCTTCTTTACCGAAAGGTTTATCATTATCTTTTAACCAAGCTGCTTTATGTACTAAATTACGTGCAAGTTCTACTTCAGTCGCCATATCAGCTAATTTAAATTGAATCGCTTGGAAATTAGAGATTGACTTTCCAAATTGTTGACGTTCTTTCGCATATTGCAGCGCACGTTCAAATGCAGATTGTGCAATACCTACTGCTAATGCTGCGATTGAAATACGTCCTCCATCAAGTGTATATAAGAATTGTTTAAATCCTTTATTTACATCACCAAGAATATTTTCTTTCGGTACACGTACACCATCAAGTACGATTTCACATGTATTAGAAGCACGAACACCCATCTTATCGTAAGGACTTGAAATCGTTAATCCTTCACTTGTAGTCGGTACGATAAATGCCGAAATACGCTTTCTACCATTATCTTCAACACCGTTGATAGCGGTTACAATAATTGTATTTGCATACTCTGCATTTGTAATCCAACACTTTTCACCACTAATAACATACTCGTCTCCATCTAATACAGCTTTCGTTTGTGTACCACCTGCATCAGATCCAGCGTTCGGCTCAGTTAATCCGAAAGCACCTAAAGTTTTACCTGATGCCATTGGAATTAAATATTTCTGTTTTTGTTCTTCTGTACCGAAATAATAAATTGGAGAAGCACCTAATGAAATTGTTGCAGCGTAACTTAATCCTGTCCCACCACAAGCACGACCAATTTCTTCAACTGCTAACGCGTACGATACAGTATCGCCACCTGAACCTCCATACTCTTCAGGGAATGGGATTCCTAATAATCCTAGTTCGCCCATCTTTTGAAATGTTTCATATGGAAATTCCGCAGTTTTGTCATAATATACAGCTTTCGGTGCGATTTCCTTTTCAGCAAAGTCACGTACCATTTCTTTAATCATTTGTTTTTCGCGAGTTAGAGTAAATTCCATTCCGCTACACACCCCTTATCGAATATTGAGTTTCGACAGCGTGCGAGTTTCTACTACAAACATTACGAATTAAAAGACACGAATATTAGTTAGATAATTGTTATAATTCTGTCATAACTTAATTTTAAAACAGATTCTGTACTAATGCACAAAAAAATTCCTACATTGTTCTACAACAACATAGGAGTTTTCTTGTCGAATTATGTAATTTTTTGTTTAATAATCTCTACCTTTTCCCGAATCAGAAATTTCTACTAAAGCTTCAGGATAAGGTTCAAAATATGTTTGTCGTAATAAATACTTTTCGTCAAACCGAATGGCCCATGATTTTAAAATTGCAAGTAAGCTACTAAGCGGGACTTTCTTTTCTATATACTTTTGTATCAAATCTAAAAAATGATCTTTTTCTTGTTTTTTCAGCTTAGTTTTAAAATATCCAAAAATATGCTCACATACATTTACATTCGATGTATAGCGGGGTGTGCGCATAAATAATTCATATAAAGTTTTCTCATAATTTTCAAATACCACTTCAATCTTTTCATTTTTGTGATTTGCAATTATTCGTCCCAATTCCTTTTGTTTTACCTGATTATATGCCATAAATAAATATTTATTATCAGACTGAAACGATACAAGATCTTTTATATTTTTATTATGTTTGATCATTTTGTAATATGCGATTGTAAACAGCCTTGTAAAGAAATGTTCTCTAATAATAAAATTCGACAATCTACCCTCTTCTTCAATTGGAAGATGCGAAAAATTTTTTATTACTGCTCCGCCAAATAAGCCAGATCCCTTTCCTTTTGCTGGTGCTTTTTCGAAACCAGAATAAATTTTCACATCACGCGTACCACAACTCGGCGAACGATTCTTTAAAATAAAACCATCCACATCAGATATCGTTTGTAAAAAGACATTTGAAAATTGCTCCATTTTTTCAGTTACATCTTCTCGTGTCGACGGCTGTACAAGCCTATTCACACCATTTTCTTCTACAATTCGTATCGTTTCACGAGGAGTCCCCAATCCGATCTCGACTTCTGGACAAACAGGTATAAATGTAACAAATGGCTGCAAATTTCGTATTGTTACATCTGGTATCATCTCTGCATTATAACGACAGGCATCAAATTCTAAACATTTACTTACAACAATTGTTGGTTTTGCAAATTGCCGCATTTCATTACCTCCATGGTATCAATCCATACAATCTAAATTGTACTGATATTAGTATCTTAAGCAAAGTCTGTTTATATTGATTATTTTTATAATAACTATAAATTTAATGCTATATCAACTGCAATTCAAATCTATTTCGTATATGTATTAACAAGTCCTTGTACAAACTTGTTAACACTTTTTGTCTAAACGCAATCCATCTTTACTAGCATAGTTACAGATTCTTTCCTTTCCTCTTTACATTTAAATTAAAATAAGCCTTAATACGAATTTTAATCCCAAGTTATTTAGAATATATTCTTTATATTTGCACATTATAGATTGAGAAAGTATTACTTGTAGTTAGGGTGTTCCAAATGAATTTTAGAAACCTACTTTCTTTATTACGGAACATTTTCAGAAGCATTTTTTCTTTGGTAAAAAACATTTCAAAAAATCCATTCAGTTTAAGGAGGCATATTAAAATGGGAGTATTAAGTGGTAATCCCCAAAATGAACCAATGCATTACGGAGAAGTCTTTGCAATTTGGAGTTATCTTGCAGGGGCACAAGGTGCCATTGCTGGTTACCAAGTTCTTGTCAATCATACTGGAGACGAGGACTTAAAAAAGTTTTTAGAAAACCTTATAGAAAATGATATCCAATCAGAAGTTGAAGAACTAAAAAACTTGTTAAAATCAAACGGTGTGGCATTACCACCAGCACCTCCAGAACGTCCAGTTGCATCTATTGAAACAATCCCTCCTGGTGCTCGTATTAATGACGCAGAAATTGCAGCTAAAGTTTCTATGGATCTTGCTGCTGGACTAGTAGCATGTAGCCAAGCGATGGGACAATCACTTCGAGAAGACGTAGGAATGATGTTTGGACAATTCCATATGAAAAAGGCACAAGCAGGTGCTACTTTACTACGGTTAAATAAGAAAAAAGGCTGGATTATTCCTCCCCCTTTACATGTTCTTCAATCTGATCAAGCATAACATGGCATAAGCGGTTAACTTTTGTTAACCGCTTCGTTGTATTTACCTGTCCTTTTAATAATGGAGATTAAAGATAGTTCTAATAATTTTAACTTTATGATTTAGATACTGTGATACGAATAATGTACAAAAGCAATGGAGAAATTAATACATAAGAAAGGAGGGGAAATTTATGAAGAAAAAATTATCATCTATTTTAAGTGTTTTAGCACTATCTATTATGTTTTTAGGCACATCTGCCCAAGCTGAATACGATGGAAATCATATGAATAGAGTTAATAACACTGATATGTCAACTCGAGTTAATGACAATAACTTGAACAGAGTTAATGATAATAACTTGAACAGAGTTAATAATGATGTGAGAACTCGAAATGTAAATACGACAAATGATTTAAATAATAATCGTGATAGAAATAATAATTGGGCTTGGCTCGGTTTATTAGGTCTAGCAGGATTATTAGGTCTTAGAAGAAGAGACAAAGAAACACGCTAATTCAAAATATTTTTAGTAAACAAGTACTTATTTATCAAAATTGTATAATGAATATAAATCGCCTTTTTCAAGGCGATTTATTATTTGCTTAAAAATAGTATATGTAATTCACACATCAACATATTTTTACTTATGATTAAACCTATTAAATTACATTTATTTAAATACCAAAAATCAAACCCCTAAAATGTTGTTATAGTTAGATTCGTGGCGTTAATCCATACAATATAAATTGAATCGTATTTTCAATTTCCACTTCATCATCCCATTTTTCTTCAGGCAATAATAAAAATCGTGTTAATAGTAAACCTAATACAGCTGATAAAGTAAGACGTAATACAGAAGATGGTGGTATCTCAATAATTTCTCCTTTATCTTGAAACTTCACAATCAACTTTTTGAAATGTGAAAACAGTTCCGTTTCTACTAATTGTTGTATTTCATTTTTTAGCTCTGGTTGAAATGGTACTTCTTGAATTAATATTTTAATCATAGGAAAGTGCTTTTGAGCAAATTCAAATCTATTATGAATGACAACTCGTAAAAGTCCCTCATATGATTCATACTTCGATTTAAATATTTCCTTTGCAAAGGCTTGTACGAAAAATGGTGCAGCAAACTTTGTTAATGTCGGCATGACGACTGCTAACAATAAATCTTTTTTCGTTTTATAGTAGCGGAAGATTGTTCCTTCCGCTACACCAGCACGCTTTGCAATTTCACTTGTAGAAGTTGATGCATATCCTTTTTCTCCAAACATATCAACAGCTGCCTCTAAAATACGCATTTGACGTTCATTTCGTTTATCCGTATTAGTTGCGGCAATTAATTCTTCTAGCCAATCCTTCTTCATCTATAATGCCCCTTTGTATCATCATTATATTTTCCGATGTTTCTTTAATGCAAATACATTCCCTATTGCAAATAATAGAGAAAAAAGTAGTAATACAGTAAGATCTAATGCAATCTCTGTAAATCCTTGATTTCGAATCATCACTTGTCTCATTGCGTCAGCTCCATATGTGAGCGGAAATAATTCCCCTAACATTTGGAGCCACTTATTCATAGATTCAATTGGAAACAACCCAGAAAAGAAAATTTGTGGCACAATGACAAGCGGTATAAATTGAATCATTTGAAATTCATTATTTGCGTATGCTGATAAAAACGTCCCTAAAGTTAGTGCTGTTAAAGAAAGCATACATGTAATAAGTAGCGTTAGCCATATGGAGCCAGCTACATACAAGTCTAAAATATAAACTGAAAAATTCACGATTATAATTGATTGTATAAATGCAAAGATTCCAAAACCAATAATATATCCTACAACTATTTCCCATCTTCTCACTGGAGTGGACAATAACCTCTCTAATGTACCACTTAAACGTTCTCTAACAAAGGAAACTCCAGATAATATAAATACAAAGAAAAATGTAAAGAAACCAATCAATACGGGGCCAAGCCCATCAAACATTGTAAAGTCTTTAGAGCCATGTAAATAATTTACTTCAGGATTCATAACTGATACATCATTCTTTTCTGAACTCTTTTGTAAAACTTGAAGTACAGCACGATTTTTTGATGAATCACTTCCTTCTAATAAAAGATTCATTTTCCCATTCTCTAAATAAATTACTGCATCTACCTTTTGCTGTTCTAACTCTGAAATTGCTTTCTCTTTGCCGTATTCATAAATTGAGGCTTCTTGAGTTTTCATTGTTTTTATAATAGGAGCAGGCACATCAACTACAGCGATATGCGGTACATAGTCTTTTTGTGTAAACACTAGAGACAATAACCAAAGTAATAACATTGGTGCCCCAAACATCATCGCTAACGAACGTTTATCTCGAAAAAATTGGCGAATAATACGAATGATTACACCAGTAACTCTCATGATAGGGCCACCTCTTCCAACAAAAAAACATCTTCAATCCGTCCTGATGATACCCGTTTTTTCAATTCTTCAGGTGTTCCAGTCGCAACTAGCTTTCCTTCTCTAATCAACCCTAGACGCTCACAAAACTCAGCTTCATCCATAATGTGCGTCGTTACAATAATAGTTGTGCCTTTCTTTTTCAAATCATAAAATTTTTCCCAGATTGTTTTTCTAAGAAGTGGATCTATCCCCACTGTTGGCTCATCTAAAATTAATATTTCAGGTTCATGAAGGAGTGCTATCGCTAATGATAAACGCTTCTTCATCCCACCTGAAAAATGCTGCACTTGCTGTCTTATATGTTGTGATAATTGTACAAGGTCAAAAACCTCTTCGATTCTTTCTTTTTTATGTTTTCCTTTTAATCCATACATCGTTGCAATAAAATCTGCATTTTCATATGCTGATAGTTCTTCATATAATGCATCAGCCTGAGCCATATAACCAATTCTTTTCATTTCATTTAAATTAGGCATGTTCGTGTTGTATACAAGCACTTCACCTTTCGTTGCCTCATTAATACCTGCAATCAATTTAATAAGAGTCGTTTTCCCTGAACCTGAAGGCCCAACTAAACCAAATATCTCTGCTTTTTCAACTTGCAATGAAAGATTGTGTAAAACTTCTTTTTTCCAAAAACTTTTTGACACGGTTCGTAAAATAATGGCAGGTTGCTGCATGTATTCTTCCCCCTTTTCAAAATGAGTGAGTACTCACTTTTATTTTACTCTTGCGTAATTATATGTCAAACTTCATTGATTAGTATGTATTTTCAATCTTAAACAATGAAACAGAGTCGACATTAGAATTTCATTTCTTAAAGTCGACTCTGTTTCATTTAAATTATATATTTCATTTTACGTTTTTAAATTCATATATTTTCTAATTCTAGCAACATCTAAAGAATATTCGATAACTAATTGCTGTAACGGTAAAATAACTGTATCAGGATATAAATGTGCATATTGTAATGTTTCTGCATATTTTTCTAACCTTTTTTCTAAATACTTTATAATTTGATCAGGATGACTTACTAATAAACATTTACAATAATAATGTATTTGTTCCTCAATCGCCGTATACTCTTCAATTTCATATTCTTTATGCATGTGTACACCCCTTTAAGTTTTTTACTGAATTGCTTATCACACTTTTCACTCGACTAATTTTTAAGTTTTTTGATTATTTACACTATAACAAACTCTCCGGGTCAAATTTTGTTACTTTATGTAACGTAGAAAATTTTTAACAAAACTGTAATGTTAACTTGTATAAAATGTATATGGCCTATTTTTTCTGTACAAAAAATCGTACAGTTCAATTTAACTGTACGACTACAAGTTCTGGCCTATTAAAAATTCTTTGCGGAATGATACTATTGCCTAATCCTCTACTTACTACCATAGACGTATTTTGTTTTTCATATAAACTGGTTGTATATTTAGGTAAAACACCTTGATTTGGAGCCACTAATTTGCTGATAAATGGTAACCTAAATTGTCCACCATGAGCGTGTCCTAATAAAACTATATCTATTTGCTCATCAGCATAATTCTGAATAAATTCAGGTCTATAGAATAAATCATCTATTTCTCCTATTTTAATACACTATCTAACTGTATTGCTCCTATATATATACTCCTATGTAATCCGCAATTTTCCTTATCGGATAAATTAATAAAAATTATTTCCCTACACATTGCGATTACATGTTATATAAGGAAGCTCTTCTTTTTTCCATGCAAGAAATCCTCCCTTTAAATTCACTACTTCCTTTATACCTGCTCTTTGTAAAATACTAGCTGCTATAGCGGAACGCAATCCGGTTCGACATTGTAAAACTATTGGGCAATCTTTTGGTATACAATCTAGCTGCTTAAATAGATTTCCTAAAGGAATATGTATTGCATCATGAAGATGTCCTTCCTCCCACTCTTTTTTACTACGCACGTCGATTACCTTAACACTTCCACCTTTTATATGCGGATATAATTCGATTGATGTGTCTTCTTTGTAACTTTCTAATCTATTAAATTTTTGTATTACCTTTACAGGTACAAAAGCAATAATATTATCTAGCCCAATAGATTCAAAGTCTCTAATAACTTCCTCCACGCTAACCTTTTCCTCATCTAGAATGATTAAAGTTTCTGTTTTATAATCTAGTAACCATCCACACCAAGTTGTAAAGGAATTGTTATAAGGTATGTTAATTGATTTCTCGATGTGACCAGAAGCAAAACTCTCTACATCCCTTATATCAACTATTTGCTGAACGCTTGCCATAACTTCTTGAAGTTTTTCTACTGTATCAATAGCAATAACTTCTCTCTTCTTACGAATTGGAGGACCAGACTTATTTAAATTCTTCATTAATGAAAAATACTTTGGAGGCTCTGGTTGTCCCCTCAATAAAGTCGATACAAAATCACTTTCTTCATTACACTGAAATGCCCAATTGAACATCTTTTCATAACCTAATGTAGAAGTTGGAATTGCTCCTAATGCTTTTCCACATGCGCTTCCTGCACCATGTGATGGCCATATTTGCAAATAATCAGGGAGTATTTTTATTTTTTGTATAGAATTAAATAATTGTTTCGCTCCTATTTTTGCAGTATTTTTCATACCTACAGCAGTTTCTAATAAATCCGGTCTTCCTATATCTCCTACAAATATAAAATCACCTGTGAATATTCCCATTGGCTTATCATTCGTATAATTATTTTGACTTGTATCAGTTACTAAAAAAGAAATACTTTCAGGCGTATGCCCTGGGGTGTGAATTACATTAAATTTTATATGACCTATTTTAAACTCTGTGCCCTCTCTAACCAATTTGTATCGACCTTCGTTAAGATATTGATATTTCCAATCACAATCTCCTTCATCAGATACATATAACTTTGCATGATAAAGATTAGAAAGTTCTCTAGACCCAGAAAGAAAATCTGCATGAATGTGAGTTTCAGCCGCAGCAATTACTTCCATTCCCTCTTTCTTAGCAAATTCTATATATTGTTCTATATAGCGACCTGGATCAATTACAATTGCTACGCCCTCCTTCTGACAACCGACCAAATAGGAAGCATGTGCTAATTTTTCATTATAAAAATATTTTAAAAGCATAGCTATTCCCTCCAAATAGTTATTTCAAAGTACTTTTCAATTTGTATAACTGCTTTCTATCTTCTCCTATAGCATCCCTTTCAACATAAAATTCCAATACATATAGGGCAACATATATCTTTTAAGTAAAAACATACTATATCGTTCTTTCGCTTGATTAAACGGAAATGTTTCTTGAGGCTCATGTTCATAGTTAAATTCAGCGAGTATAAGACTTTTATAACCTGTAACAATCGGACAGGATGTATATCCATCATATTTAGCATGCAAGTCTCTTCCGTTAAGTACGTCCATAATATTTTGTTTTAAGACAGGTATTTGTTTTCGAATTGCCGCTCCAGTTTTAGAGGTGGGTAAATTGGTACAATCTCCAAGTCCGAAAATATTCTTATACTGTACATGCTGCAAAGTATAAGGGCTTATATCTACCCACCCCTGAGAATCACTTATCTCACTCTCTTTAATAAAATTAGGTGGCCCCATTGGTGGAACAACATGGATCATACTGTATGGTACAGTTTCTCTTTTCAGTGTTTGCGTATCTTCAAAAATTGCTTCTCTTTTTTCGGCAATAATTTCTACTAAGTTTTTATTATAATTCGTTATAATTTGCTTTCTTTCTAGTACTTGTTCTAATGCATTAGCATAACGTGGAACCTGAAATATATTAGCGTTCGCCGTATAAAACATTACTTCACTTTTGTTTCTTACACCGCTATTAGAAAAATACTCTTCTGCTAAATACATAATCTTTTGTGGAGCACCACCGCATTTAATAGGAGTGTTTGGGTGGGTAAAAACTGCATTTCCTCCTTTAAATTTTTCAATTTCTCTCCAAGTAGAATCAACATATTTATAAGAGTAATTGCTACAAACCCCATTAGTCCCAATAGACTCCTTTAATCCTTTAATGCCGTCCCAATTTATTTGTATACCGGCTGCTACAATAAGTATTTCATACTCAATCAGCAGTCCATCATCTAAAAGTAGCTTATTTTCTTCCGGAAACAACTTAACGACACTTTTAGGAATCCACGTTGCACCTTTTGGAATAAGCAATTCTTGATCACGCATCGTATTTTCCTTTGAAACAATTCCTCCCCCCACTAAACTCCATAGTGGTTGGAAATAATGTTTTTTTGATGGATCAATAATTGCTATATCTTCTTTCAATAGGGGTACATTTCGTAACAAATGTGCAGTAGAAGATATTCCTGCAGTCCCAGCACCAATTACAATAATTTTATAACTATCTCTGGTCTTCATTATCCTCTTCCCATCTAAATTTGATTTTTAAAACAACTAATTCGCAGCCGTATTTTCATTGTATTAACATTATTATAAGTTAAAAACACCGCCCTTTTATCTGACTTAAATGAAAATTTCGTTAACTTTACCATCAATTTTACTTTATGCGTAAATCCCCTATGTTACTTCCATCTTTTATATTTCTCAATGCTAGTCTTTGTCCTATCTTACTTTAATTACAGTTTCTCTCTACGCTCAAATCTATCTTTATCTCCTTTTTCCAAGAAAGTGCTTCTTCTAGGCCGTCTTCACCATTCACTTCATAGCTTATTTTCCAAGCTCTAATCGTTCCAGAATTAACAGAAAACTTTGCCGTAATGTCAGCTATTGAATGATAACCATCTTATAAAATAAGTTCCATTCATCCAAAACATACTAAGATTAGTAGTGTAGACCAAGGCATTGGTTCGCACTACTATTTTTTATATAGTAGAAGTGAAGAGAAGGTCGTGGGTGTTTTGGGATCCTGAATCCGTATACAAAACTGACCTTCTTCACTTACCTTATTTGAATCAGTTTTTAGTATGTTGGTCTTCGAGATCGTGTATAAGAAATGAGAATAGATAAGTGTAAGTTGAAGACTTCAATTCCACCTGAGGAGGAGCTATATGAAACACGTTATTGCATTTGATGTTAGTATGGGTAAAAGCTATATGGTCATTTATAATGTACAAAAACAATGCGTATTCGAAAGTGAAATCAAGCATACTAAGCCAGATTTTAAAAAGCTCCAAGAAAAGATACATAAGGTTACAGATGAAAACGGCGAATCACCTGAAATTGTTTTCGAATCAACAGGAATCTATTCCAGACAGCTAGAACGATTTATGCAAGATAATCAGTATACATATTGTTTATTAAACCCATTAGAAGCCAAGCTACAATGTGATTCCTTACGAATTCATAAGACCGATCGAAGCGATGCACACCGATTAGCTCTCACTCATTTCACAGTTACCCGAAGGGTATCTAATGGAACTAATAACTTATTCCATCAGTTAAAATCTCTTTCTAGATTGTATAGCGAACTGGATAGTGAATTATCGATAATTCGTGGTCGTATGCATAAAGTAATCCAATTAACATTTCCTGAGTTGGAGAGAATGTTTACCAGTAAATCTGATTTGTTTTTAAATTTTGTTCAACTATTCCCCCACCCAGATTGTATTTTAGGTCTTTCAAAAACCATTATAAAAAATCGTATTCGTGCCAACACCAATAAAAAAATATCAAATATTACAGCGGAGAAAAAAGCGATTCAAATACTTGAAATAGCGAAAACTTCCTATCCTGCTGTTTCTCAGAACGATGTTCTGTGTGATCAACTCAAATTATACGCAAGGCGCTATCAAGAGCTTCTTCACCAAAAAGAATGCTGTATTAACAAGATGGTATATATAGCCGAGCAACGTGCAGAATACGATATCATTCTCAGTCTTCCTGGGATTGGACCGAATACTGCAGTACGCTTGATGGCTGAAATAGGAGATATTACTCGTTTTAACAATAACAAGCAACTCAATGCATTTGCGGGTATTGATATACGCCGTTTTCAATCAGGTAAAACCTTTTTTAAAGATAAAATCAATAAACGTGGAAATAAACATTTGCGGAAGCTCCTTTTCCTCATCATCCAGAACATGATTAAACAACGACGTTACGGACAAAATCACATTGTTGAGTATTACGATAAATTAAAAACGCAACCCTATAACAAATGTCATAAAGTTGCGTCCATTGCATGTGTAAACAAGTTCTTGAAACTCCTCTTTCACCTTATTACACATGATATCCACTATGATTATCGGTTAACGGCCTAATATCATAGTTTCATTCATCATATCATATCTCACCCCTAGTAAAAAAACGAGTATATATTAGGGGTTTTTGGTATGCATGATAACAAGTACTTGTTCAATCTGATATTCACTCCAGTAAAAAACTAAAAATACAGGTTGACTAATCGTAAGAAAAACACCCCTGATTTCCATTATTCATAGGAAATCAGGGGTGTTTATCGGTATATAAACCTTTAAAATTATTAATAAGTCTTCTATTAAAATATAAATGGTTAAACAGATGAAAAAACTTCGACTGTTATATTATCCCTTATTTCTTAAATACAGGTGCTATTTTATCAATGCGATTTGTCCAAATTCCACCTGTATAATCTTCAGGAAGGCGTTTTATATCTTCAGATGAGTCAAATCCACTTGAAAACCCAGACCCATTTCCTCCTACAATGATAACTCGAGTATCTACTTTATCCATTCGATTAAGAAAACGATTTGGCCATCCCCAAAGCCAAGGAGCTACTTTGTCTGGTATATGTAATTCTCCATGCTTCAGGCTTGAAGGTATGTAGCCAGTCCATCCTAATGTCATATAAGTAATAAGATCTTTTTTCATGGTCGCTTTTGACATTGTTCGTAAACTAGGGATGCGCTCTTTTATCGCAGCAATTGGTTTATCGCCACCATATACAGTTAGTTGATCAAGGCGCTTTGCTGGTAATTTCTTGAGGTGAGTAGCCAATTGGATTCCTTCATTTTCATCATCACTTTTAATATGAATAAGAAAAGAACGGTCTGGAAAATGGGTAAGTACTTCATCAAGTGTTGGCATAAGATTAATCCCTTTGCCACGAAACGGGAATGTTTTACCCCCATCAGCTGTATAACCGTAACCAATATCAAGTGCTTGTAATTCTTTTGTTGTAAAATCTCTTGTAACACCTTTACCATTAGTACGGCAATCAAGAGTCCAGTCATGAAAAATAACAAAATTATTATCTTTAGTTGGTTGAACATCAAACTCTACTAGATCAGCTCCAGCTTTAAATGCCGCTTCCATAGATGGAATTGTATTTTCTAAATAAGAATGTTCAGGTTTATTTATACGTTCTGCTGTACATGTATCACTCTCTATCTCTTCCATGCTAAATGTTTGCGAAAGTCCTCGGTGAGCAAGAAGAAGAGGAGTTCCATCGTCCCTCTTAGCAAAAAAAGAACTGTTATTTACATAAACAAATACGAATAGGATAAGAATTATCCAAGTCGCTTTACGTTTCAATAACCTTTTTAGTTTGTTCATTGTATGCTCCTCTTAAATTTGGTTGAAAAATGCCTTAAACAATTTTCGGCATTTAAATACTGGTAAATGTTAAAGCCTATTTTATTTTTTTGCAATGGATATAATTGTTAATTAAAGGCTGGTACTTTAATATAAAACGGGAGCAATAGAAATCAATTCAATAACCACTCAACCTTCAGTAAGAATAGTTTTGAAAGATTTCTATGAGAATTTAATATAAACGGGTATATGTAATATCCTATTATTTAAGAATCAATTTACTATATGTATATTATCTGACAGCGCCTTAATCACCTTATTGAAGGATTAGAGGCCGTCTAAATAAAACTGGATAATAAATTAACATCATACCTACAAATGAACAAACTAAATAAAAAATAGCCTCGTATTTTATTACTAGAGAAATATTTTTATCAATTTTTTTTTCATCTCTTTTATATATCATTTTGAATAATACTCTATATAATAAGTACCCAATAATTGCTCCCAGGGTGTTCATAGATAAATCATCTATATCTGTAATTCTATTATCTAGCAATTGACCTAACTCAATAGCCAATGAAAAACCGAATCCAGCATAGGCAGTACTTTTCATTGTTCTAAACTGCGGCCAAATAGTCGGCAATAAAAAACCTAATGGCATAAACAGTAAGATGTTTAAGACGTAAGTAGTCATACCTTCAGAAGCAAATGGAATCAAGTTAATTTGATTTACACGAATTAATGTTTCGTATCTACCTATATCCCATATAGTCCCTATCTGCGTCACCTTATACACTAGTGAAAGGTAGAATAGAAAAACATACACCCATAGAAAATGCTGAATAGATATATTTTTTTTCGTTTTAAAATAAAATCCAATTTGAAACACTATACAAAAAATAATAGTAAAAAAATAAGTATATAAATAATTAATCAAAACTCCTGAATGCATTTAAAATCTCCTAACTTTACATTGTAATCTATAACTTTGTCATTTTAGAATATAATTCAAGAACGGGTTGTCACAATCACCCCATCTATATTTTCTCCATATATTCCATAAGATTCATTCACTGGTATTTCAACTTCAATTGTTTTATTTTGAAAAAAAGGATAATATGAAATCAAATATTTTTCCCCATCTTAATGAAAGATTGATTAACACCTTCCTTTACAGCATTATTAATCATCTCTGAAAAATTTTTTGCTATTTCTTTTGATAGATAAATATTCGTATTAAGTAACCCGTATCCATTTATCAACTCATTATGTTTAGATAAATTTACGATATCTGATTTCACACTCTTTTGGCGAATAGGATATTTACTGTTAATTAAGAGCAGATTCCCTTGATAGATGTGTTCTTTTACAATCTCTTTCTTTTGAATAATTGAGGTAGTCCCTGTATTATCTATGTTATCTTTGTGATTTTGATCATATTTTTGAACCTCTACTTTACTCTGAAAAAACAGCGCTTTATTCATGTAAGCTATTTTAATCCACGCATAAGTTATCATATCTTTCTTTGACGAAATAAAAAAAGCTCGTTCTTATGGTTTAAGTCTACCGCATAAGAACGAGCCATTTATTAATATTAAATTGTTAATTCCCTAAGAAAAAGTAGAGATAACCTTAAGAATTTCTTAAGAAACAATGATTATTTTCTAAGAATCCCCTTTATTAACCGAGTCTTGGAAGACTGGAAGTTCTACCGTGAAAGTTGTAGAGTTGTCATTACTTTCCGCGTAAATCTGTCCGCCATGTTGAACAATGATTTCTTTGGCAATCGCCAATCCAAGTCCCGCGCCGCCCGTATCAGAAGAACGGGCATCATCCAATCTGTAAAACTTTTCAAATATGGTAGCAAGTTTATCTTTCGGGATGTTTCCGTCGTTCTCGAAAACGATGGATACCACATCTTCGGATAGGTTCGCCGTAATGTCAATAACGCTGTCGTCCTTGCTATATGCAGTGGCGTTTTTCAAAATATTGTTAAAGACCCTCGCTAGCTTATCAGGGTCACCAAATACGGTCAAATCTTCAGAAGCATGGAGTACCACCTGTTTTCCCTTCGCAGCAAGCTGGGGATAAAATTCATCAGTCATTTGTACCAGCATATAGTATAGGTCTATGTGCTTTTTCGTGAGCGTAATCGTTTGAAGGTTATATCGCGTAATCTCAAAAAATTCGTCGATTAGCTGTTCCAGACGATACGCTTTGTCTAACGTGATATGCACATACTTTGCCTTTTGCTCTCTTGGCATGTCTGGTGCCTCGTCGAGCAGGATCAGATAACCGATAACTGATGTAAGAGGCGTTTTAATATCGTGTGCCAAGTACATAACAACTTCATTTTTTCTTTGTTCGGCCAGCTTTGCATCATGCTCTCGCTTTTCAAGGGTTCGCTTTAATGTGTTGAGCTTCTGTTCCATGAACTCCAATTCCGCAGAAAGCTCAATTTGTTTATCTGCGTTCTGAATAAGTATATCAATACCGGTATTTATCTCTTCAAAGTATTTTACAAATTTTAAAAGCATAACTCGGCATAGAATAAGAATACTAATGGCAACCGCCGCATAAATAAAAATTTCTATATTGTTCCGTATAGTATACTGATATATTATCATTGCGTCCCAACGCTCTAAATGATAACTGTTTTCCAAAAAACGTACAATCCACTCCCCAAGTGTCCCTTGGATAAATAGACGCAAAAACAGCACAAATACAACTGCTGCCATGACAATCGTAAGGATATATTGGTAGAGTTTCCGTTTTAATTTTGAATAATCGATTTTTTTATTCTTATTTTTATTTTTCAATTTTATAGCCGATCCCCCATACCGTTTTTATATACTTCGGATTATCAACCGTATCGTTCATCTTTTCTCGCAGATGTCGGATATGCACGGTGATAGTGTTGTTACTCTTGCTGAAATATTCGTCACCCCATATCTCATGAAACAGCTGCTCAGAGCTAACCACATTCCCCTTGTTCTCACAGAGGATACGCAGGATTGAAAACTCGGTGGGAGTGAGAGATAACGGCTTCTCGTTCAGAGAACACTCATGCGTGCTTATATTAATAACAAGACCAGAGTGTACGATAACATTCTCGTTCTGTGCCGTTACTCCATTGTATTTTTTATATCGGCGTAACTGCGCCTTGACTCGGGCAATTAACTCTAGTGGGCGAAAGGGTTTTGTAATATAATCGTCCGCACCAATTGTTAGCCCTGTAATTTTATCTATTTCTGTATCTTTCGCCGTCAACATGATAATTGGATAGGTGTGCTTGTCCCTTATTTTTTGACAGATAGTGAGACCACTTACGTCGGGGAGCATGATATCCAATATTGCAAGGTCAAGCACATTCTTATCTATACATTCCAATGCTTCTTTGGCGGTATAGTATTTGAAAACCGTACAATTCTCATTTTTCAAGTAGAGCTCAACCAAATCGGCAATTTCGCGTTCATCTTCCACAATAAGTACTTTATCACTCATGGTTACCAATCCTCCTCTATGGATGTACTTTTTTCAATTGGAATCTTTTCCGAATAACGAGCCTATCATACCTATCACTACAAGTAAAGTCCATTGTTGTATACAGACAGAGTCGGTTAAACCAAATAGATTTTTAGATTTACCCATTTATTAAGATTTAATTTTATGCCAAGAATAAAAGATTTATCTGACTCAAAATTATTTACAATAGATAAAGCAATATACTCTCCCTTTAGGAAAAGGAAACAATTCCGCCTTAAATTGACTTTGTATAATCTTAACTTGATAGCAATGTCGCACTAGCCCAAATACAAAAATCTCCTTCAAAAAAAGAAAGTCAGTAACTAATGTATTACTGTGACCTAGTTTTACCTAACTTGAATTGAATCCCCTTGTTGTAGATTTTTATTTTATTATTATTAATTACGGTACATGAAATTATTAATAATAAAATAAAAAAAGCTCCCCTGAAAGGAGCTCCTTACATTACAAAACACTTATAAAACCCTTCTAATTACAGCTCTACTTAAGATTTGGAGTATACTTATAACTCAGCCACCTCTATTTGTTACGAATAATCATTGGTCAAAGATTATTCTTTTTCTGTGTATTATTTCAAGCTCTTTAGATCTTCTCTCTTTGTGAAATTGAGCTCAAAATAAATTAACTAGATAACAAAATGTAAAATAACAATGCAGTTGCCTCTTGTCGTTTCATACTTTGTTTTGATAAATAATCTGCTGATCCATCTTCATTATAGATAACCTCAGGCCCTACTAAACGATGACCTACAATATTTTTCACGGATTCTATTGCCCAATCATCAGTTTCTCCCTTTAATGTTGCATCTGCAGATGGCGCTCCTAACATTTTTAAATACTGCCAGGTAATCCATGCTGCTTCTTGTCTAGTAATTGCACGGTCTGGATGGAATTGTTCCCCTTCTTTTTCATATAAAATACCAATCTCATATAACTTTTGAATATGTGGCGCATATGGATGATTTTTCACATCAGAAAACACTGGTTCTTTTTTTGAAGGTGGTGTAAAGTAAGCAATTTGAGATAACCAATATGCAAATTCTGCTCGTGTAAGAGAAGATTCTGGAGTGAAATTCCCCTCGTTATTTGCTTGTAATACCTCGTATTGATGTAAAGGATTTATAAACTTAGCATATGGATGATTTTCATCTACGTCTTTAAATCTCTCAGGCTCACTTAACTTCACTGCTGAGCTGCCCGAGTTCCAATGTATCATTTCTTTTACGGTACCATCTTTGTGAAGCTTAAACGCCATATAATTCCCTTTTTCATCCTCAAACAGTAAAGGGTCTATTTGTTTTAGCTCCTGTTTACCATATACTTTATCACTTACATATAACTTTCCTTCACTTATGTTTACATGTGACATTAGGTTTTTTAATCTCAAATCTCGGTAAACCCCTTCAAATTTCTTTAATTCTTCTTCATTAGGGTTTAAATATTCAGGTTTTGTTTTCTCTGGGAAATATTGATTCATAAAATCATCAAATACTTCAACAGGTAGTGCTGAACTATCTTTATTTGTAACAACAAAAACTCCAATTTTATGCTCTGGAATTAACCACATTAAAGATGAAAAACCTGGTATATTTCCACCTTTACCAAACACATATTGCCCATTATGACTTTGCGGTGAAAAGAACTCAAATCCGTATGTCATATTAGGGTATTTGGAATGTAAAGCAAATTTTGTTTTTTGCATATCTTCAACAGTTTCTTTTTGTAGTATTTGGTTATTTTTAAATTTACCATCATTCAATTGAGCAATCATGAAATTGGCTACATCACTCCCTGTAGAAAACATACTCCCTTGTGGCATATCTGTTGGTCTTGTTTGATAAAATGGGATGGCATTACCTTTAGCATCATATCCTGTTGCTAACTTTTCTTTAATAAAATTAGTCATAACAAAACTGCTATTATGCATTTCTAAAGGGTAAAAAATATTTTTGGCCATATATTTGTAAAAAGGTGTGTTTGTCAGATTTTGAACAATATACCCTTGAAGCATAGAAGCAAAATTATCATATGTATATGTATCTCCTGGCTTTCTCACTACTGTGGGCATATTATCCTCTACATAATCTTTAAGCATTGTGTAATCATTATCTTGATAATGGATGTCCTCTGGTCTAGGGTCTACGTAATCAAACCCTGTTGTATGAGTAAGTAAATGCTCCATTGTAACTGGTTCACCCATGTTATTTTGGTACTTTAGTCCCCCCATATAATTTAATATATCTTTATTTAAATCAATTTTCCCTTGTTCAACTAACTGCATGACAGCACTAGCAGTAAAAACTTTTGATATTGACGCTAATCGAAAAACTGTTTTTTTAGGATCGATGGGAGTATTCTTTTCTTTATCGGAAAATCCGAACCCCTTTTGAAATAGAATTTGATTATCCTTTACAACGACAAGAGCTACACCAGCTGCGTTTTCTTTTTTCATTTTTTCTGGAATTACTTTATTGGTGAATGCTTCTACATCTATAGGATTTAATGTTATAGGTGCAACAGTTTCGGCTTTTGAATAATTGCTTCCCAGAAAAACTAACAAAAAACAAACACTTACAGCTACTAACCTTTGAAAATAATTTTTCATTCTTTTTTTCCTATTCCCCAAATTAATTCCCCCTTTAATAATAGATTTATTGATTATTCAGCCATAGGTTAACCAACCATATTCTACCATTATATAGGTATTTTTTCTAATTTTATTTCAATTCTGTCATTTATTAACTACTCTCCTTTGGAATTAGTTCATATATATCATTAGGTTTTAGTTATAGAAAATGATATAGCATACAAAAATGCAAGACAGTCTTTAATATAGACTTTCATCGGCAGTTTTTTTCAAAACATCCTATATAAAGAAAACACCCATCCTTTATAATCAATAAAATTGGATGGGTATTTTGTAACGCATTAAATATTCTATTCTTACTGGGTATTAAGATATCTAAAATGATACCTTAGTTTTTCAATTGTCATTTAAAGTCTATTGACTGTATATATCTTTCTCTATATTCTTTAACAACATTTCCAACCTATCCATAGTAACTTGATTAAAATGTGGATTTAATTCCTTTATTATGAATTCAAGTAACTCATAGCTTATGTATTCACCCAATTCCAGTGAATATTGTTCAGCTAAAAAAGACTTTAATTTTTTAGAGATATCAATCTTATCTTTTTTACTAATCTTTACTCCATTCGATAACAAACCCCTCTTAGATTAATCTGAAAAGCTAATTAAAAATAACTTTTCATATCATAACATTCAATCACCTGAGAACTGGTCACTGTTGCATATCATTTTTATTTTTAAAGTATCTTTGTTTTATATATTACAGGCTACAATATATAAAACAAAGACCAATTACAGAATTTTTAACTTTATCAATTTTTTTAGAGATTCCACATAAAATTACCTTTTTCACATTATAAAAAATTTTTTCTATAAATTTTTCATATTTTCTACTTTTTTGGCACTTTCATTACTGAAAGTGGAAATTTTCCTCATTTTCAAAATAATACAACCTAAACTAAATGCGAAAAGTGAAAATATCCCAAAAGTAACCTTTATAGTATTTAATGATAAACTCCAGCTAATTAGAAAAGATACTAGTGCCCCCCCTAAACTGGCCGATGCAATAAATAAACTAGTCACTTCATCAATATTATTTTCCATAATACGGGAAGCTAAGATTAATGTTATTGGAAAAACACCCGCTATAACTAAACCAATAATGAAGATGATAAACAAATACATACCTGTACCTTGAACAAAGGGGAATAGAAATAATAGAATCACTAATGTAAAGCAACTAGATGTAATGTATGTCCAATAATTAAATTTATGAGCTAGCTTCCCTACAAGTATTCTTCCTATAACTATGGCTAGCCAAAAACAAGATATACTTACTGAACTGATTAATTCATTATTGGTAAGAATCATTATTGTAGATAAAAAATTTGCAAGATTGGTTTCTATGCCTGCATATAAGAATGCAAAAAGTGAAATAAATACTATAACTTTAATCTTTTCACTTTTAAATTTAAGAGTGAATGAGGAAAGGGATGCTCCTCCCTTTTCATTTTTTTGAGGAGACAAATTTAGAAATTTTGTACGTCCAAGCATGTACCAAACAAATAGTGTAAAAATAAAGAATAGTAATATCCCATAAAGAATAAAATACCATTCATAAAATTTTGTAATATAATTAACTAGTAACGGAAACCCTAGCGCCCCAACCCCAAACCATACTTCGAGAATACTAAATTTAGCAGCACTATTCCTTTCTGCTGAAATAATAAAGGAACCCACCGTAGTTTCTAACAAACCTGCTCCATAGCCTAATACAAAGCAAATAACGGCTAAATATGCCCATTCTTTAATATATATAAAACCTACTAGGACGATGGACATTACTAAAACACCTAATGTTATTGTTTTAAAATAATGATACTTTCTTACTAGTATGGGTGAACTTAGAACACCAAATAAAAAACCCGTAAATTGAAAAAATATTAAAACACCTAATTGATCAGGGGTTCTTCCATAATATTGTATTAATGAAGGAATTAAACTACCTATGCAAACATGTATGATTCCTACAATAAAATAAAACAAGCAACCATAATAAAATATTAACCGCACCTTTTCTCAACTCCAATCCAAAATAAAAACAGGGATTTAAGTAAAAGTTTTAAACCCCTGTTTTTACCATAAAACTAAATAGTTGCTACAGATCGTTCTTTATTACTACTGCTTTTATCAAAAAACATATCCAATATTACTTGTGAACGAAATCCATCTTCAAATGTTGCTACAGACTTATTTGGCCCACCTTCCGCAGCCTTAGCCCATTCTATAATTTCACTTCTAAAAGAATCAGACCATTCAAAAATCTCGTTTTCTGGATCGACTAGTAAAGGTAATGGTAACGGGATTTCATGTTTTTCCAATCCATCAAAGAGTATATATTTATTTGGCTCTTTAGAAGAATACTTATATTCTTTCTTCGTACCTATTACCTCTATACTAAAACCACAATCGTCAAGAAATGAACTTTTAGATGTTGTAATATTAACAAAAACCTTATTTTTCAATTGGCCATAAACCTCAGCATAGTCATCAACAAAAACTGGTTTACTTTCTTTTTCCTTAACATTTGTTTTAATTTTAGTTCGAACAGTATCCTCTCTAAAATCACTCTCAAATAAAAACCATAATAAATCTATTAGATGAATTCCTAAATCTCCCAAGGCCCCGCTAGTTCTATTACTTTGAAAATCATCTCGCCAAGTAAACGAAGTTCTCCTAAAAGCGCTATTCTTTTTAAAATGCAATCTTACCACTACTATTTCCCCTAATTCTTCATTTTGAATTAATTGTTTTAAAGCCTTAACATAAGATAGGTGGCGATAGTTAAACCCCATTGAAGCGACTAAATTAGTATTTTTTGCTATTGTCATCATGTATTTTGCTTCTTCACAAGAAATTGCCATTGGCTTTTCACATAACACATGTTTGTTTTTTACTAACGCTTGAACCGCTTGAGATCTATGACAAAAATTCGGTGAAGATATTATTACCCCATCAACTACTTCAAGTAACTCTTCATAGCTATTAAAAACCTTCCCACCAAAATTCCCTACCAACTTTTGGGCATTCTCATTATTAACATCATACACTCCAACTAATTTACAACTATCAACAGTTGATAATGCTCTAGAATGAGCTCTTGCAATACTTCCTGCACCTATAATCCCAATATTCATTATATGAACATCCCCTTTTAATTAATAATGTGCTTTAGAGTATTTAAAATTCCAATCGAGTATTCACCTTCAGCTAACATTGAGTGTGTGTTTTTGGCTTCTTCTGTTGCATTTTCTACTAAATAACCATGTCTTACAGCTTGTAGCATTCTTAAATCATTCCCACTATCTCCAAAAGCAATAGCATTTGTTTTATCTAGTTCGTACTTGTCTAAAATAAACTTCACTATCTCATCTTTACCTGTTCCAAGTGGAATAAAATCTACATCATAGCAATTTTCTGGATCACCAGCTAGTGGATTACATTTGTTAATATTAACCCCAACTTGGAATATCTCTCCGATTTCTTCTATCTTTTCTAAATTCTTTGCATCAATAAATTCATTTTGCTCTTCATAATAAAAATTAAATTTGTACTTAGAACTTCCTAATTGTGTCTGAGGTCTTAAAAAAATTTCATATTTTGATTCTAGCAATTTAAGAATTCTTTCAATCTTTGAAGAATCAAAACCACCCCCTATAATTCTCTCCTCCCAAATTTGATCATCTATAGTAGTCCCATTACTATCAAAGTACGTTATTTCTGTACCTAATCCACTCGCCACAAAATGAGGGAAATACTGAATACCACCCTTTTTCATTTTTTCAACAATTGATTCTAAACTACTTCCCGTTACCCAACCAATTACTAAATCCCCTTTACTTCCTTGTTCATACAAATACTTTTCTAACAATTTCATATTGCTTCTTTTAGAATCATCCATGTTATGAGGATAATAAGTTTCATCAAAATCACAGAACACTACATATTTAGGCTTTTTAACCTGTGGTAGTCTTTCAAAATTTAAAGACTGTAAAACTTCATTATTTATTGACATTGAATAATCCCTCCAAAACGAAATTTTGCTCTTCTAACATCATATTTGGATATAAAGGTAAATGTAATATTTCTTTATGAACTTGCTCTGTATTTAATATATTGTTTTGCAAATCATTTTCCTTTACCCACTTAGTATTTTGTTTATGAGATAATACCGGATAATAAATATCTGTTTCAATGTTATACATTTGGTACAATTTATTTTTCAACTCGTCTCTTCTTCCGTTTTCAACTCTAATCGGAAAAAGGTGCCAGACATTATCTTCTGTCATCATAGGTAGCTTAATTAATTCTCTATCCTCTAATTCCTTTAAATCACGTATATATCGTTGAGCTAAATACGCTCTTTTTAAATTGTTATATGATAAGTACTTAATTCTTTCCAAACCAATAGCTGCTTGCAAATTATCAATTTTAGAATTGAATCCAAAGTCTAATACCTTTTTATTTTTTTTATCAATCTCAAATCCATGATAACTATATTGATTGCAACGAATTGCAAGAGTTTCATTATTAGTAACTATTGCACCTGCCTTACCACATACACCAAAATTCTTATATGGATTAAAACTAAGGACAATTATATCTCCATATTCTCCAAGATTTGAAGAACCAATAGCTTGACATGCATCTTCAATAACTGTTAATTGATATAGATCCGCAATTTCACGAATTTTTTTCATTTCACATTGTTTACCATACAAATGTACAGGTAAAATGCATTTAGTTTTTTTGGTTATAGCTTCTTCTATTTTAGATGGATCAATACAATAACTCTGCTGATCTATATCTACAAATATAGGTTTTGCTCCGACTGCTAACACGGCATTTTCAGTAGCAGCAAAACTATTAGCTGGCATAATTACTTCATCTCCCGGCTGAATACCAATAGATAACAATGACACCATAAGGGCATCCGTACCACTACTTGTTGCAATTACAAACTTTTTATTTAAATAATTTCCGATTACTTCTTCTAGCTTTTTTGAAAATGGTCCACTTGTAAATTGACCTGTCGGTAAGACATCTTTTAAAACTCCTATAATTTTCTCAACCTCATCTTGAGAAATCAACCGATTAACTGGCATAAATTCTATTTTCTGTATATTTTTTCTGCTATAATTGAAAATATCTTTTTCTATATCAATATCTATTTTCAATTTATTTTCCCTAAATAATTTCTCTTTCATCTTGTGATTCGGCAATATATTACTAATTTCAAATTCTTTTTCTTTTGTTTCCCCCTGTAGGCACTTTAATAAAGCTAAATTGTCTTTACTATGTCCAGAAATTGTAGTAAGAGTTTTCACGTTAAATCACCTCTAAGAAATTATTTTGAAAATCATGAGTAGACTATATTTTATGTTATCGATTACATGTCAACATTTTTTTTACGGAGGGTTTCTCTATGGTAACAATTAACGAAATAGCTAAATTATGTAATGTATCAAATGCTACGGTTTCAAGAGTTCTAAATAATCATCCCTATGTAAATTCAGAAAAACGTGAGAAAATAATAAAAGTAATGCAAGAATTCAACTATACTCCTAGTTCTATTGCTAGGAATCTTAGGATAAATAAGACACAAACCATTGCTCTATCAATTCCAAATATAGATCATCCTTTTTTTGGAAAATTAGCTAGAGAAATTTCTAAAGAATTATTAAAACACAATTACAAATTGCTAATTTATCAGACTTTTTATGAGAAAAAAATAGAACTAGAATTACTTTCATTACTAAAGAATAAAGCTGTAGATGGTGTAATTCTCGCATCCCTAGAAAATAGTTGGGAAAATATAGAGCATTATTTAGCATATGGGCCCATATTACTTTGTAATGAGTATGAGGAAAATGCACCTATTCCAATAATTTGTTACGATGAATTTGAAGCTGGATACAAAGCTGTTAAACATTTAATAAACAAAGATCATAAAAAAATTGGCTTTTGTTTTGATTCTCTTAATAGTCAAGCACAATTAAAACGCCAACAAGGATATTTGCATGCCTTAAAAGAAAAGCAATTACCATTCAATAAAAATTGGCTGTTTGGAGATGCAATTACTATTGAAGATGGATTTAGAATTTTTGATAAATTAGATAAATTAAAGGATAGACCTACTGCATTATTTACTGGAAATGATCAAGTTGCTGCTGGAGTCATTAAAGGAGCTACTATAAAAGGGTATTCTATTCCAACTGACTTAGCTGTTTGTGGTTATGATAATCAATTAATTTGTACAGTTACAACTCCAACAATTAGTACCATTGATATTCCAATTGTTGAACTGAGTAAACGTACCGTTAACGAGATTCTACTATATATAAATACAGATGAATCTATTAAACGTAAAATTATTGAATATCCTACAAACTTAATTATCCGTGAATCGACATAATTAAAACAAAAGTTTCTGCTTAAACTTATCTAATAAATAAAAATAAAAAGAGGACGTAAATATTAATGCGTCCTCCTTTTATCATTTTAGGTATTAAATTCTACGTACATTCGACATAAATTGATTAGTTTTTATGAATTTTATTGAAAAAATTGTAAAACACCTCCATTTTTCCTTCTATTTTGCTATGATAGTTACAATTAAATAGGATTAAGATATTTCTATAGGATGGGGGAGTATATAGTGAGTGTTTCAGTAAAGGGAAATGAGCAATTAACCTCTCTATTGAACGACTGGTATCGATCTATGCTATCTCAACAAGTTGTAAAAGCTACTAATCTAAAAAAGAAAATTGATGAAAAAATTACTAAGTTAAGCATTGAGTCAAATCAAGAACGTCAGGATCAAAATTTGTTACTTTATTACTCACTACTTGAATTTCGTTACACGGTCCTAACAGATAGCCTCGGTATTCAACAAAATAGTTTTGATGCTATTAGTGATTACGATATGCCTACAGACCATTTTCTACGCTTCTATTATCACTTTTTTAAATCCATTCATTCCACTTTTATATCAAGTTTTACTGAGGCAGAGGAACATTATAAACTGGCCGAAAAGATATTAGTAGACATTCCAGATGAAATTGAACACGCTGAATTCTACTATAGAATTGCTACTTTTTATCACCATACCTATAACATGCTCGCTTCTATCGAATACGCAAATAAATCACGGGCAATCTTTTCGAAGTATGAAGGTTATGAAGTAAAAACAGCCTTTTGTAATAGTTTGCTAGGTGGTTGCTGTATCTATTTAAAGCAGTACGAACAAGCAGAAGAATATCTACATTGTGCAATTGAATTACTACAGAATAATAAGGAAGAAGATTCCTTGTTATACGTAAAAAGTACTATGGGGTGGCTGTATTCTGATCAAAGTATGTCTACGTTAGCTATTCGTCACCTTTCAGAAGTAACAGAAAAAATCCCTACACACTTCAAGGCTATCTTCCTACAAGCTAAGGAACATTATAAATTAGGAGAACAATCAGCAGCTAGCAAACTCATTGATAAGGGATTGCAGATTTGCAGAGGAATTCATAACGAAGAATACACACACCACTTCTCTATTTTAAAAAGATTAAATGAAAATATTCCACTTGAAGAATTAGAAAAAATCATTCAAGAAGGAATCTTATACTTTGAGGAAGAAGAATTGTGGGAATATGTTGTCGAATACGCCGAATTATTTGCCACAAAATGTAGACAATTAGAGAACCACCAAAAGGTAAGTGACTATTTCCATATTTGTTACCAAGCAAGACGAAAATCAATCGAAAAAGGAGTGTTGAAATAATGAAAAAAATCAGCCTATTATTATCGGGTATTGCTTTTATTGGGGTTCTAACGGTGGGAATTTCTCAATTTTCTAAAGCGGATCAGTTTGCTACTCATGGACATTACCCCGCTCCCACATATAGTGTTGGCGATCATGGTGGTGCACCACAACAAACTTAATGTAAGTGTATGTAAAGCCCCTCCATTCGGAGGGGCTTTACATATCAAATTTTATCTCTCACGTATCACCCTGTACAAGCTTAAGGAAGGCGAATCTTTTAGGAAAATTTGTTAAATAATAATGGAAACACTCTAGCTATTATAACTACCGACTCTACATATGCAATATTACATGTGAATAGCCTTAAATATTTTGTTATACTATTCATATGGATTTTTCATCCAAAAATCCTTTTAAACGCATATTTATGTATATGCCACCCTAATTGATGAAAGTGAGAAGAATGTTTATCATTTTTCTCACTTTTTTATATTTAAATCTTAATAATTCACACATGTGAATAATACTATAAAAATAAACTTAAAAGAGAATCTAACTTCCAAATTTAATCTTTGGAATCATTTATTTCCTAAAAAATTCCCCCATTTTTATCAACTCATTTTAGAATATTCAAACAATAATTTTATATACATTACTTGCATAAATTATTCATTTTATTTTATATAAGACCTACTTTTTTACTTCTGATAAATTATTAAACATTGGATTATTATACACAATCCCCAAAAAGATGAGGTATTTTGTAGAATTTTGTCTATCAATATGTATGTACACCCTTTTGTAGTGGATATAGACTGTGAGGTGTAAGGAGATACCTTACAAAATAATGAAAAGGAGATTATAAAATGATTAGATTAACGCAATTCTCAAAGTTAGCATTTGCAACATTAATTGCGGGAAGTGGTTTAAGCGTCTTTGTGCCGTCACACAGTGTACAGGCTGACACCTTAGATCATATGCCACCCACTTGTTAATTTTCATCTTGATAAACGTTAGAGCTATAATTATTAAAAATAAAATATCTGTAAGGTAGTTTATCATTAGCTCATACTTTTGAATGTATAATGCCATTATACAAGCAGTGATATTAGTCGCAATACCAAAGGCAACCACGGCTCCCCAAATCCTGTCCGAAATTCCCACTCCGGATTCAGTTCCTTCCCTAATAACATTCTTTTCCTTAATTCGTTCCTACACCCTATTCAAGGTATGCTGTATTATCCTTGTCTGATGAATATCTATTTATCTTTTCATATAGAGCAAACAAAATTTCTACTCATAATTTTTTCTTTATTAGGCAAACTAGGTTTAAGCCGTTTGAACTAACGGCTTCACTCTTCTGGTAATGGAGTAGCAATATATAGTAATTGACTAACTCATTCAGTCCATTGGCACTGGCAGACGACAAAATTATTGTCTGCCATTTTCATGTATACTTTTTCTAATTTCATTCCAAATCATATGTTTGCCGTACTGATTTTGAAAAGAATGAAATTTAATTTTTAAATAAGTAAAAAAAATACGGCTCAGTCCACTTTTGGTATAGGACTTTTTCTTTTTACATATACTATTTTTGAGCCTTTTTACCAATACGTGTTCTATCGGTGTCTTGAATTCCTCCTAAAAGGGGCGGCAGATACGACTGCATGCCCTTTTTATTTATGCTGCTTTTCTATACCAATAAATAAATTGAAAACTAAAAATGCAATATTACATATTCTTTTCAGTCCATATTATGTTAAAATTTCTTAAGTTGTTTATTTCATAGTCGAATTATGATTTCGTATCTAATTCAGCAATATGTAAGCTGTATACCAAAAGAAAAGACACCCGAAAGTGAAGTGACCCCTGTCAAGTAGACAGTCTTTAAAAAGCACAATTAAGCAACCTGAGTTCTATATTTATATGGACTCAGGTTATTTAATTTCTTTTGAAATCTTTGATAATTATAAAAGTACATATATTTGCGCACGGCAACTTTCACCTCATCAGCCTTACGGAAAGAGTATAAATGGAAACACTCTGACTTGAAATGACTAAAGAAGTTTTCTATACAAGCATTGTCCCAACAATTTCCCTTTCGTGACATGCTTGCCTTCATTTGATATTTTTTTAGTAATTGGTTATATTGTCGAGATGTATATTGAAACCCTTGATCACTGTGTAAAAGAATTCCTTTTGCATTTCGTTTTTTTCTTGCCTTTTTCAGGGTATCTAACACAAGCTTCAAGTCGTTTCTACGGCTGATTTCATAGGCGACAATTTCATGATTGTATAGATCTTTAATCGCGGATAAATATAGTCTCTGTCCATTGAAAATTAAGTAAGTAATGTCTGTTACCCATTTCTCATTCGGTTTGGAAGCTTGAAAATCTCTGTTTAGATGGTTATCTGAAATCACATAGGCTTCTTTCTTTCCGTAATAAGGACGTTTTCTCCTAATAACGGATCTGATACCTAATTCCTTCATAAGTCTCTGTACTCGTTTATGATTAATATGAAGATTATAGGTGATTTTCAACCAAACTTGTATTCTTCTGTAGCCATAAATTCCTTTCAGTTTTTTATAGCACGTTACAATCTTTTTCTTGATTTCAGCATCCTCCAATTGTTTTTCAGAAGGTGCTGAATACCGCTTTACCCATTTGTAATATCCACCTCTGGTTACACCAGCAATCTCGCATAACATGGTAACCGTGTGCCCTGTGTTTATCATCTCATGGATAACTTCAAATTTTTTCGTTTTGGATACAGCTTCCATTCCTCCTTTTACATCTTTAAGAGCTTTTTTAGCATTTCATTTTCCGCTTCTAATCGTTTTATCTTTGCTTCTGGATCTTCTGGCTTCGTTCTTGGTCTGCCTAAACCGGATCCTTTCGCTTTACCACGTTTTTCTTCTAGCCCTTTGATTCCTTCGGCTTCAAAGTGTTTCACCCAACGCCTTACGACCGAGTGATCAATTCCTAATTCCTTGGCAACAGTTTTATAGCCCATTCCTTCTTTTATATATAAATCTACTGCTTTCTTCTTGAATTCCATATCATAAGTTACTCGAATTTTACCCATAGAAAAATCCCCTCCATAGTAAACAGATTAATGTGCTTTCTTTTTTCTGTCTACTATAAGGGGATCATATCAAAGGTGTCTTTTCTTCTTTTAATTTAAAAACATTTTTCTTTTTCAGGAAGATCCAATTACCTCAATAACCTAAACCCCTTATTTAAAGAAAGTTTGATCACGATGCTCCAAAGTTTTCATCTATATCAACAGATAAACAGTTCACTTCCAAATCATATCTCCACCAATATATTTCTTAAAGATTTTCTGTCTTGTTCTTAATTTTGTCAAAATCCTCATATAGCTATACAAAATATATATGCTATTATGTTTTTAAGAAACTATGCGTTCCCTTAACCCTGTATCCGACCCTGTATTTTTTTACAGGGTCTTTGTTTATTTTATTTACTTTCATTAGCTTATAAGAGTTAATACACACCCCATTTCAATTAAAATCGTTTAAATGTTAGTTAGAATTTGAAATGATAAATCTATTAGCTTTTTTGACAATTATAATCTAATACTAGATTTCTAAATGTATACTACACTAAACATCAGTTAACACTATAAGCATAGTGTTAACTATATTAATTGAATATTAGTAATAGTAAGTATAAATATTATCAATTTACTATATCTTACATTTATGTAAAAATAGATGTATGTTAAGCTTTTTCAAAATCTTTCCCCTAATAAAGATTTGAAGTAGCATTTCATGATTCTCCTTACTGTTAATATGCCTTGAAAAAGAACCCAATAGGGTTCTTTTTCTTCTCATTATATCCTCCGTAATTACTTATTTAACATACAAAAAGGACTGACAATTACTTGCAGTCAGTCCTTTTTACACCTTAATATACACTTGTATTAAGTACTTAACTCTTTATTTAGCATGCATATGAACTAAACCAGTCAATATTATATATATAAAACACTTCAAAATTTAGAAATACACAATAACAAATCTTTCCCAACTTTCAGCTACATAACTATTAGCAGTTAATTCTCTACCACTATTTGCTGATATAAATCTACCATTACTTAACGCTTGTAATACATATATCCTATTGTCTCCACCATTATATAAAATAAATTTTTCCCATGCCCCAATTGATGTACGATCTGCTACTACTCTACCATTTGGCTCAAACGAAACGTACTTGCCATTACTTTTCGCTTTTAAAGCATACGTATATAATTCCCCAGTCGGAATTAATTCGAATTTCTCCCATTCATTAACTGCATTACGATTTGCTACTACATTGCCCGATGGCCCAGCAGAAACATATTGTAAATTTGCAGCTTGTATAGCAACAGTCCAGCTTCCATTAAATAGACTCACACCTTTTAGTGAACTTGCCTTTAATTGCTCGGCTGCCAATGCACCATTCGATGGGGTTATCATCATTATCATTAGAACCATTGGCAACACCATTAAAACTAACTTTTTAAAGATCTTATTACCATTTGCATGAATTATGAACCTCTTCATTCCCATTCCTCCCTTAATATATATCACTCATATACATCATACCAAATATGTAAAATTTTGTAATACGAGAGAGTCTTTATCAACAAATACCTTATTATTCTGTTTCTTTTTTCTCAAATCTATAGCACCTAAACATCACTCAATCCTCAAACATATTTTAAAATTAATTTCACTTTATATTAAATAAAAGCCAAATAGCCGTTCATAATGAACGACTATTAAGCATCTAACTAAAAATTTGAATATTTTTCATGTTAATCTATTTTGTTTAATCCCGTTGAAGTAACTTGATAGATTCTTTTTTTGCCTATATATTCTTGTTTATTATTCTCAAGGTTAGTAAGTGTAGCCCGAGCCTTTTCATTCACTGCTTCCCCTTCTATATGGGTAAACTCAATATAATCTCCCACTTTGACTGGCACAGTTTGGCTTTCAGCAGTTTGCTGTCTATTTCCCACTATTTCCTTATCATTTGGCGAAATAAGTAAATAAATTTCAACATTTAAAGCTTATAATCTAGCAAAAAATTCACAAAAATTTTTAGATTAGCAAGTTGCTTCATTCTCTAAAAAACAAAAAAGGAATCCTTTACGGATTCCTTTTTGCCTTGCACTCTTTTTCAAATAGTGCATTTTTGCACCTACTTTTAGTATACCTTACAATTCTTATAAAATAAATGAGATTAAATAAAATTTACTTCTATATTTTCATAAAACATCATTATCCCTTATAATTTTACAGATAAAATAGCATATTTTTAATACTCATCTCTTAAAAGTTCCTTTAGTTATTCCATAGCAATCTTTCGTGCATGTTCCTCACTATCTATCAAAGTTAATCCTTGTGATATATAACTCCAAAATTCATAACCACAATCCTCCATCCATCTATAAGCTTCCGTTGTATATAGCCCATCTTTTCTTCTAATAATTTAAACCTTATAGTTTTTACTTGAAGAAAAAAACTCTTGTATAACCTGTTCCATCTATAAAATATCCTCCTTAAATCTATTATTTTAAATTCTATTTACATATAAACTCGTAATCGCAACCTCTTTTTACGGTAAATTACTGTAACTTTTTGAAAGGATAATATACCTTACATACTCCCGTCATTTTCTTGCTGTACTACCCAATGTAAATGCTGCTTCAACAATGAGAAATCCATTCCCATGTAAAGTTGCTTTTGGAATCATTGATACTAAATTCCATGTAGAATTCAAGTGAAAAAGGAGCAAATTAATTTGCTCCTTTTATCGTTATAAGATTTTTAACTTCTATCCTTTAACATACTACCTAGTATTCTATCCTAGACTCTGAACTTATATCTTAAATCCACCAATTAACTCTTGAAGTTCTTCTGCCATCTGTGCTAAGTGTATCGCTGAAGAATTTATCTCTTCCATGGAAGCATGTTGTTCCTCAGATGAACCTGCTATCGTTTGCGTGCTTGAAGAATTCTCTTTAACAACGATTGCTATTTGATTAATCGATGTATCGACTTTCATTGCATCAGTTGTCATTTTATTTGACAGTTCCACCATACCATGCACTTTTGACACAATATCATTTGCAGATTTTGAAATCTCATAAAAACTTTGTTTTGTATCATTCGCAACCTGAATTCCCGACTGTACTTCTATTCCTACTTCATTCATGGCTTTTACAGTCTCATGTACATCTAATTGTATTTCCTTAATCAAATTTCCAATTTCCATTGAAGATTCAGATGATTGCTCTGCTAACTTCCTAACTTCATCGGCAACAATTGCAAATCCTCGTCCCTGTTCTCCTGCTCTAGCTGCTTCAATTGCTGCATTTAATGCTAATAAATTTGTTTGTTCCGCAATGTTTTGAATCACATCTAATATGCTTCCGATTTGCTGCGATTTCTTATCTAATAATTTAATTACATTATCGGATTGAGAAACCGAATGATGGATAGACTGCATTTGTGTTACAGTTTGTTCTACTAATTGTTCTCCTTCATTGGCCTTCTGTTTTGTATATAAGGATGAAGTTGATACTTCGGAAGCATTATCAGCTACGTATTGAATGTTTCGTGTTACCTCACCAATTAATTTCGCTCCAGACGCAACTTCATTATTTTGAACTTCCGCACTATCGGAAATCTCTCCCATCTCTTTTGTGATTTGTTCTGTCGCAACACTTGCTTGCTCTACACTGGCAGTTAGTTCTTCAGAAGAAGCAGCCACATGTCCTGCAGAAGTGTTAATTTGAGAAATAATATTACGTAACGACTCTGCCATTGTATTGAAACTACCACCTAATTGACCAAGTTCATCTGTTGAACGAATATCTATTTTCTCAGTTAAATCTCCCTGACTAATTCTTTGAGCTGAAAAAACTAATTGTCTTAGTGGATTAATAATAGATCTAAGTATGAAGAAAATTACAATTCCACCTAATAATAATGAAGCCCCTATTATAGTGAGCGTTTTATAAAAAATAGGATTGGTAGCTTCTTCAATTTCTTTCGTAGGCATTACGCCAGCTATTTTCCAACCTGTTTTTTTGTTTGTCTTAAAGCTTATGTTTCGATCCTCACCATTAAGACTATAAGTAATTACTCCAGCTTCTTTTTTGTACAGTTCATCAGCTAAAGATTTCTCTAATTTCTCACCAGGTTTTAGTGATGGATGGACAACTATAGTTTTATCTTGACTTACTATAGATACAAAGCCTTGCTTTCCAATTTTTATCATTTTGGATGTTTTTACGATATCATTAATATTCAAATCCACACCAATGACACCACTTTTATCAGCATTTTGCTTTGCAATTGCTATTACCATATTTCCCGTAGCTTTTGATTTATAGGGAGATGAAACAATAATTTCTCCATTTGCTTTTACTGCATCCTTATACCAACTACTTTCTAACGGATTAAACCCTTCTGGTATTTTCCCAACAGGTGCATGAATAAATTGATTGTTACTGGATGCCGTATAAATTGTTTCTATTTCTGGATGTAACTGTATATACTGATTAAATTTACCCTGTACATTTTGTAATTGTTCAGGATTATAATCACCTTGTGTAAGTAATTTTGCAAAATGTGTTATATCTGTATGCTTATTTTCTAACTCATCATCTACAATCTTATCTAAAATACTTACATTATCTTTTGCTGATTGTAGGATTGTTTCATTGAGATCTGTTTTCGACTCATCATAAGATGTTATTCCCACGATAAGACTTGGTATAATTAGTATTGCTATAAATGCCATTGACAACTTCGTCTTAAGCTTTATTTGCCCCAATCTTTCTTTTATATTAAGCACTATCCACTTCTTCCTTTCATTCTTACAACTGATATAGTTTATTTAATTGTTTGTCCCTTTATCTTTTCTACATTCATTTATGGTATCGTTCGAAATGAAATTATTAATACATCCATTCGATTGTATATTTACATATAAATGTTTTAAATTTCACGAGCAGAATTTTATCTACCCTCCTTTCGATTATGTTATTTTTCTATAGTAAGTAATTTTAAGGGTACGAATTATTCAAATAAACTGGATAAAACAAATACTACATTAAAAAAATGATTTGTGGCTTTGATTGGATAAAAAATTTAATTTAGGACTATTCAAATCGGATGAAATCCTTACCACAATAAACCTAATAAAACTTAACTAAGTGAATTTATTATTTGGAAAATTATACTTAATAGCCTTTTAACCACTCCAACCGTATCACTTCATACACTTATCTATTTACTACAGTCACTTTTGTTTTATAAAATTACTAAACCATAAATTCTAAATAGAAGAATAAAATAAATCGGAAGATTTCATTGTAACACGTATATATAAGTTTTGAATATTAAAATTGAAAAATATATTATTTTTTCATTATTCTTATTTTCATAAAATGCTAAGAACTTATTATAAAACTTTTTTGACAACCACATATATCAGAATAATACTAACATTAGAATACACTTTCGCAGGAACCAATATGTACTTTGGGGAATGAAATGTTATGAAACATATTACTATTAGTAGGAAGTATGACTAGCATTGAAATGATTTCACCAATAAAAGAAGTTAAAACCACAGATTCTGATCCTTTTAATAACGATTAGGGATTTAAAACCATTAATGAATTGGAGGGAGCTAAAAATAGTACATTCCAACCCGACTGGAATATTGAATACCTCATAACAGGAGATACTTTCTACTTAATTCAACGTTAACCCTGCCAACTCTTTACAACATTTTATAACAATTGAATCAGAATTTATTACTACCCCGAAATGGTTAGAAATTTAGAGAACACCGATTACAAATGTATATACTAAAGGGACGTTTATTGCAGTAATTAAGTATAAAGGAGAATTTAATTATTCTAATCATTTTCAAATTAATTAGCACTTTCCTACTCAGTAGCTGGAATCTAGAATCGATTAATCAGGTAGTTACGAAGTATTAAGATCTTAAATACCTTCAGTTGAATTTTAACTCTTTAAATAAAAAACACATTTTACTTTTTAATAATAGAAATAAGTTAACTATTTCATCTACCTAATCTTCGCATATAATATCTCAATAAAAATAAAAGACAGAAGCTTGTTTAGTAGAATTAATTTTGGATATAATTCTGATGACCACTCTTTCATATCTTGTTTAATTAAAAATTGATTTGTATTTAAAGATGGAACTTCTTCAAGTTGTACATTCGGACTTGCTAAGGCCCCATCTATAAAGGTTTGTGTTAATTTGGAGTGTGCACCTATTTTTCGTAATGCTGAGGAAATATCTATATTATCTTGTATCGTATCCGCCTGAACGATGGGCGTTGCGAGAGCATTGATAGGAATAGTCGTCCCAGTAACGATTGATGTTATTAAAAACCCTGTCATAAATTTATTCTTCATTCCGTACACCTCTTCACTATTGTTTTTACAATTTTAATCAAAAATATTGCACACCCTAACGTTAGGATTTCTTCACAAACACTTGAGGATAGCATTTTTTTCAAAAGAGAAATTGCATTTCGTTTTTTATTTATTTTTGAGAGAATATAAGGACCTTACTTCCCCCTCATTGTAAACACTATGTTTTTCATAAGTAAACCAGAAAATCAAATTGGTTAAATTTGATTTTTCAGATATTCATCATTCGAATTTATAAATATTATATTTAAAAAAGTTCAATACAAATTTCATTTCATACAGTGAAATAATTATACTATGATAATTAAACATAAAAATCTTTTTATTCCCCAAAATCTATATGAATTCCTTACCTAAAAATAATTTCAATATAATTTAATGGTGATTGACACATATGTGTCTTTTATATGGATATGTAAAATTACATATCCATATAAAAGTCTTTAGCTTAGATACTCCAAAATATAATTATCTTATATATAATAATTTTCACTTATATACTTACTATTCATTATAGGAATACAAAAAAGCGATTCTTTTCACATTAAAAAGAATCACTTTCCAAGTTCATATTTTATTACATAAAGAATTGAGAGATTATCACTTAAGAGCCTTAACTATAACTTCAGTTGCCTCTGCAATGAGTTGATTATCATAAGTAGCTTCTTTCTCATCTTTACTAGATAAAATTGCGATAATAATTGGTGCTCTATTTGGCGGGCAAACGATAGCAATATCATTTCGTGTCCCATAACTTCCAGCACCGGATTTATCTGCAACTATCCAGTCAGTTGGTACGCCTGCACGAATAAGTTTGTCTCCTGTAGCATTTCCTTTCATCCACCCTGTAAGAATGTTACGTTTTTGAACCGGAAGCGCATTTCCGATCGTAAAAGCTTTCAGATTCGTAGCAATTGCTTTCGCTGTACTAGTGTCACGAATGTCTCCTGGAATAGCCTCGTTTAATTCTGTTTCAAAGCGATCAGACATAGTAACCCGATCACCCATCTGTCTAAGCGCTTTTTCATATCCTTTTGGTCCGCCTATTTTGTTAAATAAAATGTTCCCTGCAGTATTATCACTGTAACGAACAGCAGCCTCAGCAATTTCTCCTAGTGTCATTCCAGTATCTACATGTTTCTCGGTAACAGGTGAATAATCCACTAAGTCTTCTTTCGTATAAGTAATAACTTCATTTAATTTCTCAGTAGAGTTTTGCTGTAGTAATACTCCTGCCGCTAACGCCTTGTAGGTTGATGCAAAGGCAAACCTTTCGTTAGGTCGATAAGAGATTGTTTGATTTGTACCAGTATCAATCGCATATACACCTAATCGTGCATCGAATTTTTTCTCAAGTTGAGAGAAGTCTTTATACATCGCATGATTATTATGTTTAACTGGTACTGTCTTTTCTTTTGCCTCAACTTGCAATGTCCCTCCTTTAAAAGCTTCTAGGCTTGTAAGACTTAAACCTAATATACCAACGCATACACCTATTTTTAGCATCCTCTTGTTTTTCAAGATCATCATTCCTTTCAAATTCTTAATACCTTTTTATACGTACACATAATAGACAATCACCGAAACAAATCTGTTCCATAAACTTAAAAAACTTTATAACTAGTATCAGAGGTATTAACAAAATAAGTGATAGCAACTATGATCGCCACTATCGCTTATTTCACATCTCATCTTTTTACTTATTAGTGCCTTTATATAAACAAGGGCTCTTCACCTGAGAAAAGTGCACAAATTTTACTCGTTTTGATTCGAAGCATCTATACCAGCAACTTCACCATTTATACGCTGCTTTTTCAAATCAAAGTATACATCTAAAACTTCTTTTCCAATTATAGAATTAATTCCACTTTTATCGTTATGAAGCCATGGAACTACTACAGAAAATGCTACTTCTGGATTATCATATGGAGCATATCCAACTAACGTTAAGTTGTAGCATTCCATACGTTCTCCTTTTGCATTTCTACCAATTGGATCATCTCCGCCATATACAGTTTGAGCTGTCCCTGTCTTTCCTGCTGGTTTATATGGCGCGTTTTTGAAATACTTCACGCCAGTTCCATCACCTTCTTGGAATACCCATCTAAACCCTTCTTTTATCCGATCAATATGTTCTGTCTTCATATCAATTCGATTTAATACGACAGGCTCTATAGAGCGTATAACTTTGCCAACCTCTTCTTCTTTTATTGATTGCTCTCGTATTTCTTGTACAATTTGAGGTTGCATTCTATAACCACCATTAGCAATCGTTGAAATATATTGCGCCAATTGCAACGGTGTATACGTATCATACTGCCCGATAGAAAAATCTAGTAAAAACCCAGGCTGACTATCTACTTTTCTAGTTTGTCCAATTATTTCATTCGGTAAATCAATACCTGTTGGAACTCCTAATCCAAATTGTTTAAAATAATAGCGCATCGTATCAAATGCTCCTTGTTTTATATCCAACGAACCATTTGGTACGTAATTAACTCCCGCAATTTTTAAAGCTGTCTGGAACATGTATACATTCGAAGATACTTGTAGCGCTCGTAAATCATTAATATTACCAAATCCGGATACATTCCACGATTTCTTAGCTTGTGTACCTTTAAATTTCATAGGTGCATCATAAAATTGATCTCCTGGCTGTATTGCCCCTGTCTCATATCCAGTTAATAAAGTTGCACCTTTTACAGCTGACCCTAGCTCATACGAAGTTGTCATGTTACCTAATGCCAAATCCTCAATCTCTAATTCCCCTTCTTTTTCTACAATTTTTTTGCCTGCCATAGATAAAATCTGTCCGTTATTTGGATTCGTCATGACGACAAAAGCTCGGTCCAACAGTGGCTCTGAACTCTTAAACGCTCTCAAATTTTTCTCTATACTTTCTTCCACTTTCTTTTGTAATTCCATATCAATCGTTAATGTTAAACTATTACCACTTTTTCCTTTAGAGATTATCTCTGTGTTTATAATGTTTCCTGATTTATCAGTAATGTTTCTCACTTCTTCTTTTGTACCGTGTAACACATCTTCATATCGTTGTTCAATATAACTTTTTCCTACACGATCATTACGGTTATATTCACGTACTAAATATGAATCTAAGTTTTCTTTCGGTAATCCTTCTTCACTACTCGTAATATTACCTAACACGGAACGAAATAAATTACCATTTACATAATTACGTTCCCAATCAACTGTTGCATCTACTCCTGGAAACTCAGCAAGGTTTTCACTTATTCGCGCATACTCTTGATCTGTTACATCTTTTTTTATAATTTGTGGTGTTAGTTGATAACCTGAACTCATTTTGCTTTTAATAGCTAACACCTTTAAATCTTGTGCTGTTAATTCTGCCAATTCTAATTCTGTAACACGACTTCGTCTTAAGTCTTCTATTTTTTTATCTAACTCTTTTCCCTCTATTCCCTTATCTTTTAACTTTTCTATATCTTTTTTAGTAATCATTGTCTCCGCACGTTGCCTATTCAACTGCATCCAAAAATCTTTTTTATCGATGTCTGTTAATTTATTTATATCTTGTTCAGTCATTTCAAGTACTTTCGCTAAGTCGTTTGCTGTTTTTAAAATATCTTCACTAGTAATTCCCTTTACCCTTGTATACGTAATCGTACGAAGAGATTTATTATTAACAACTGTTTTCCCTTCTCGATCTAGTATTTGTCCACGTGGAACTGGAATGCTAGTTGTTGCGTTTTGACTGCTTTCTACTTGATTCTTATAAGCCTCTCCCTCTACGATTTGCACTTTTCCTAGCTGCATAATAATAGCTGAAAATAATAAAAATATGCAAAGGAACATTATATTTAATCGTATAGATATATACGTCTTGTTCTTTCCTTTTTGATTCCCCATAAATCCTCCATTTAATTCCTTATATGTTACATACCGATGGCCGGTTATAAATATCGTTTCGACTTTTTTGCTAAATCCTTGTTAGCATTCATACCTTTTCGTTTAGCTACGTAATTCATAACTCTCCTTTCCTATTTTCTCTCTATTTTTTGTCGCTAGCATTAGAAATGCTAAACTGTATACTGGCACTTATAAAACTTACACATAGATTTGCTAAAAACTTTTCATACTGATTATTCCTTTCTTCATGCTGTAATACTTAATAGACAACCTAAATAATAAAGTTGTTCCACATTTACAAAAAAAATTATTAACTATAAGATGGAATAGGCTAAAAAGGGAGGGTTTTATGTTACATACAAAAATAAAAAGATGGAGACTTATAGCGATTCTTTCTATTGTAGGTTTGATTTTAATAATTTTGTTAAAAAGCAATTTCATTTCAATTACTACCGAGACTGCTTCAGCTGAAAGAGGAGAAATTCTTGATCAAAATGGTGTAATACTAGCTACAAATAAGAAAGTTAAGTCTTTATATTGCACTTATAATGATGAAAAACTATCGAATCAAGATACATTAAACACATTGGCTTTTTTCAATCAATTTTCAAGTGAGTTTCAACACGACATTTCTACAGAGGACATAAAATCTCAATTACAACAATCTTGTAAAAAGCAGACTATGAATGATATACCGTTATACTCTGACATAACTGAGAATGAACTTGCATTCATAAACAAAAACAAACCCAATAATGTAATAATCAAAGATGAAGTGATTCGATATTATCCTAAACATGAAATTGGTTCACAGGTAATTGGATATGTAGAAAATGCCCTTAATGTACCCGTTGGAAAAAGCGGGATTGAGCTCCAATATGAAAATGATTTAAGAGGAAAACCCGGAAAAACTCTTATTTTTAAAATGAATAATAAAAAGTTCTTATGGAACATTCAAAAAGTACAAAAAGGAAAAGATGTCCGGCTAGCTTTAGACTCTAAGTTGCAGCAAAAGACAGAGGAAGCATTAAGATCTCAAATCAAGAAAATAACTGATGTTAATGCTGGTTATGCTGTGGTAACCGATGTAAAAACTGGCGCAATTTTAACTATGGCAAACTCGGCAGTTTTTGATCCAAATATATTAAATACACATGTATCACCTAAAATAGAAAACATTAAATCACTTTCGCAAAATAAGGCAATTCAAAAACTAAAGTTCGGTGAATCTTATGTAAATATGGCTTCTACTATAAAGCCTCTTACTATTTTAATCGGATTAAACGAAAAACTTTTCCAACCTGAAGATACTTATTTAGATAAGGGTAGTTTTCAGTATGATAATCAAAATAACATTACGAATGCACCTGGAACGCCAACAGGTGAGATTACACCGAGGCAGGCTATCATTAATTCATCTAACACATTTATGACAGCAAAAGTAGCTCTACCATTATTCAACCAAAATAATGGGAATATAGAAGAAGTTGCAAACTTATGGACAGAGTATTTAAAGCAATTTGGCCTTCGTTCTAAAACTGGGATTGATTTACCTTTTGAAGAAGACGGACAATATGAACTCCATCCATCTAATAAGTTTGAAAATGGAATCTCAGCTTTATTAAATGCCTCTTGGGGAGGAAATGAAGTACACACTCCTCTTCAACTTGCTCAATATGCAGCAACTTTAGCAAGTAAAGGTGATAAATATAAACCTCAAATCGTAAGTGCTATTATTGATCAAAATGGTAAGGAAACAAAAAAGTTTAAACCAATTTTAGAAAGTTCAAATCGTTACCCGGTGAAATTTTGGAGTGTCGTGCAAGGTGGGATGAGCCAAAATATAGAGGAAATTAAAAACTTACCCTTTCATGTCGCAGGTAAAACAGGCATAACAGGTGCTCCGAATGAGCAAGAAAGAATGATAAACCATTCTCTTTTCATTGCATATGCTCCTACCGAAGATCCACAAATTGCCGTTTCTGTCGTTATTCCTGGTAGTAATTCAGAAAAAAACATTGCTGCTCTCGTTACATCAGAAATTTTAGAGTACTGGAATACTCTTCAATAAGAGAATAAAAACATAGAGGAAGGTTCATTAAAGTGAACCTTCCTCTTTACCATATAGAATCTATATTCGTTATTTTCCATTTACCTTCATGATCCTTTTCGAACATGAAAGAATATTTAATATCAGTTAAAACATACTCTTTTTGTACATATCCAGTATTACCGCTAATTGTCGATACTTTTATATATCCATTATTCTGTACATTTTCTGGAATCCAAGCTTTTACCATTTCATTAGATACTTCATATAAAACTTGTGATTCTCGCTTTGGTTCAGCTAAAATTTTCGTTTTATTTCCAGTAACAGTTGCATATATATAATGCGCTTGCTTTGGTTCGTTACTTTCTGTCAATCCACTTGGTACTTTGTATGCTTGCTTTGTATCATTTGTAAATTCTCCCCCCATGGTAAGAGCAACTTGCAACTCATGAAAAATATCTTCATCAAATTTCAATTCATCCTTCTTATAACTCTTCCCTTTAAATAGAACTTCATCATTTAACGCTCTATACAAGTCATTTTCATTTTTTGAATTTGTACTTTGATATAATTCATTCATAAATTGTTTTAATGTTGGATCTTGAGCAGACTCATCTTTAGTTTTAGGCTTAATTTGTGTACTACTTTGGACCGGTGATTTATTATCATCAAGCCATGGTTGTTGAACGATAACAAATAACATTGTACAAACAAAAACAACTATAATAGGGAGAGCTTTTTTACGAAACGGTCTTTTATGTTTTACAGAATTCACTTCATTATTTTCATATATAGACTGCTTTATTTTAAAAATAAATTCTTCTTCATCTTTACGATTCTCCATTGGACCTTTTTTTAATTTACTATACCAGTCAGGATTTTTTTTATTGTTCATCACTACTACCCTCCCCTATTAATTTTGAAACCTTACTTCTCGCTCGGCTTAATCTAGATTTAACAGTTCCAATGGATACTCCTAGTGTTTCAGCCATTTCTTCATAAGATAATTCATATTTCGCGTCTAAAATTATTATTTCACGGTGTTTTTTAGGTAGTTTTAAGACAACATCCCACACTTCATTCATTTCCACTTGCTTGAAAAACTCTTGTTCTGCCGATGGAGATTGCTTATCGTCACTAAAAAAACCTACTAATGATATCCTTTTAAAATAGGAGGATTTCAAATAGTTTATTGCTGTATTTCTTGTAATTTTTAATATCCACGTTTTAATAGATGACTCCTTTCGAAATGAATTCCAATTTTTAAATACCTTTATAAACACATCTTGCGTGATATCATCTGATAAGTGTGGATCTTTCGTAATAATAAATGAATAATTCCATACATCTTGCCAATAGTCTTTTATAACATAGTCAAGCTCATCATGAATACACTTTTCAATAAATGTCTCTTCCATTTCCACACCTCGAACTTATTTGAATAAAGATAAAACTGCCCTCACTTTTATTATGGTTTCAATATATAGACAAGATACAAGTTTCATTTGTTCCGTTCTTTATCTTTTTTTGATAAAAAAATCCTCCTAAAAATGTAAAGGTGTGCAATTACCTTCATAAAATAATCATCTATACATTCTTTTACATGACAGGCTCCGAAAAAACAAGTAAAGCATACAATGTTAAAAATACACTCATAAAAAATCTGATTATTATTTGTGCATTTCACGCAACACTCCACTTGTATCACCTTTTTTCTTAGAGCATACTTATTTGTGTGCTCTATTTATGTTTTACTAAATAACTGTTTTATTAAAATTTAAAATCCCCCTCACTTGTCCCTTTCAATTTGTTTTACTCTTCTATTTACTATTAGCAATACCAACCTTTCAAAAATGAAAACAAAGATAAGTTATCATCTTTATTCAGCCACAACAAAAAGCATTCTCGATTACGGAGAATGCTTTTTCGAAACTTAATTGTTCTTCGTATTGCTCAATTTATACCTTCGTGTGAAGCAAACAATGAATGTAGTAAAAGATTTTACCTTATAGTTACTTATTATTTCTGAAAAACATGTTTTACTTTTTCGCCTGGAACGTTACTCCCCCCTCTTCCTTTTACATCTTCGATCATCATGGTAACAATCATGTCGGGCGCATTTGTATCAAAAGCTGCAAACCATCCAAGTTCTTTTCCGTCTGCTTCTTTCGACTCCTTCAGTTCTGCTGTACCGGTTTTACCAGCAAGAGTTATACCATCAACCTTAGCAATTCTCCCCGCGCCATCAGGATCATTAATGACTTTTATTAATGCGCTCTTTAATATCTCTTGATTCTTTTTAGAAACCACATTTTCTTTCCAATTCCCCGCTACTTTTGCTTCTTTTAAAAGATGAGGCGACGGAATATCCCCTTCATTCACAATGGGTGCATATGTTAATGCTAAATGAAGTGGTGTCATTAATACTTGTCCTTGTCCATATCCCGTGTCTGCTAGTTGAATATCATTTTTTATCCCATCTCTTGCAATGATTGAAATAGGAAATTCGTATTCGATTGGTAATTTTTCATGAAATCCGTATTTCTTAAATTCATTTACATACTGATCTTTTCCCATTTTCAAAGCTTGTTGAGCAAAATAAATGTTATCAGAGTACTTCATTGCCTTATCAAAATCAATTGGACTAGCTTCCTTCACACGTGTTACATAATAATTTCCCCAAGATGAATCTTTTGCCCACTTTAATCCTTGAATTTTAAATTCTTCCTTCGGGTTTATAGTGTTTGTTTCCAAACCAATTGCACCAGTAATCGTTTTAAATACGGAACCTGGTACAAATGCTTGTGTGAAACGATTCATCATTGGTAGTTTCGAGTCGTTATTCCATGCTTCTCGTTGGGCTTTTGATGCTCCTCTAACTATTGTATTTGGATTATAAGCAGGGCTACTTACAAGTGCAATAGTTTCACCCGTTTTAGGATTGACCGCTGCACTAGAACCTGCTTCATTTTTCAACTCATTAAAGATTTTTTCTTGAATTGCAGCATCAATTGTTAACGTAACGTTTTCCCCTTCTTTTGCTTCTTTTTTTGCTACATTTTTAATCTCTTTTCCATTCTCATCTTCTATAAATACGCGTCCACCCTTTTCACCACGCAATGTATTCTCTAGTACTTTCTCTAAACCTGTCTTTCCTACTAAATCATCTGCTTGATACCCTTTTTTTTGAAGCGATTTTAACTCCTCTGCATTCACCTTTCCTATATAACCAGTTAAGTGTGCCGCCGCTTCGCCTAAAGAATACGTACGAACATTTACTGGGCGAGATGAAACTCCTTCTAATTCAATATAATCATTCTGTCTAGTTCCCTCTTTTAAAATACCAATTGGTACAAAGGAGTCTGGTTTTATCCATTTCGCTGTAAGCTTCTGATCGACCTCTTTTATAGACATATCAAGTAATTGAGCTACTATTTCTTTTGTTTGCGCTGCTGTTTCGCCTAGTTTCTCTGGAATAATTCCAACCTCAGTCGCTTTACCATTCGTTGCAAGAGCTTTCCCATTTCGATCATGTATTTCTCCGCGTTTTCCTTGTTCTATTTGCATACGTACTTTGTAATCTTTTTTCATAGCTGGAAAAATAAAATCTGGTGTCCAATCTATTTTCCAAGATTCCTTTTCTTTCACGAGTTTTGCTTCATGGATGAATGAAACTGTTCCTCCATCCGTATCCATCTTAACTTCAAAAAGAAAAAACTCTTTATCTTTAGCATTCTCTCCTTTCGTTTTAATTTTTAAATTCTTAACTCCAATACCCTCATAGATTTTTTGATATTTCTCTGTGAAATCCTTTTTAGAAATCGTTTTTTTGGCACGCTCTGATAAATGATTATACATATTTGCAAATTTTTTATCATTCCATAAATTGATATATTCTTCAAATGTTTGTTTTGGCGGTTTGTTTTTATTACACCCTACCAACATAACTGCAAAACAAAAGAAAACCAGCATCCATAATTTTTTCAATTCAATCTTCTCCCTTTGTTAAAAATATTTATTCCTTTCTTGCTATATTAAATAAAAAATGTTGTAACGCTTAATAGACAGTGTAAGTAATGAGATTGTTCCATATTTACAAAAGAAATTAATTTATGGTTCAGTTGCATTCGAAGGGGAAGATTTTAAAATTCTTACAAATAAAAAAGCAGATCTATTTAGCAATCGGTGTCATTATTAGTGCTGTTTTAACAATTTTATTTAAAATACCTTTTAGTTTGAGTTCTCCGCTCTTATCTTTTTTGTAGATATTTGAAACAAAAAAGACCCCTTATACTAAGGGGCCTACAACAGAAAACAAATAAGTATAAACAGAAAGTATAATTTATAGGCGCTTATATCCTTCTATTTCGCATCAAAACCCCTGCACTGTATGCGACAGGGGGCTTGTTCATTCTAAAGCTTATTTAAAAGAGTCATATACAGGCAAACTACTAAAAATCAATTCAGCAACTTTTACATATCCTTTTGAGTTTGGATGAATCAAATCCGTAGACCAAAGCGTATTATCATTTACTAAATGATGATTCCAAAAGTCAACATGATGAAGCTTATACTCTCTACTCAATGAAAGTATAATTTCATTTGCCTCTAATAATTGTTCTTTTAACACTTGTTTTTTTTCAGAAGAAAAAGGAAGCCGAACTGTAAAATCTGGAAGGTTTGCTATAATAATATCCGCCCCTGCTTTACTTAATGTATCTATCATAAATTCCATATCGTTCTTATATGCATCATGATTCCAACGTCCTTTTAAAACATCGTTTGCCCCTGCAATGAGACTAACCAAATCTGGATTAAAAGTTAACGCCTTTTCCAATTGCTGCGAGCGAATTTCTTTAGTTACTAACCCACGCTTTGCAAAATTGGCATATTCTATATCGTTTACACAGAGTTGAACAAAATGATCTACCCAGCTTTTTAATGCAATTCCCTCAACTTCATCCCCTATCCCCTCTGTAAAACTATCACCAATTGCTACAAATCGCTTCCACATATGTATTCCCCCTTTATTATTAACCATATCTATACTATACAATAGCTCACACCTTAATTGTTATTTCTAAGTGGTTTTCGATTTCAATTACATTCCACTTTAGTATGTTTACATTTAGAACCTAAATTGACCGATTCCTAAGTATACTTAGGAATCGGTCATATTCGTATATTTACTAAAGAAATAAAATCTCCTTAGGAATTATACTTTTTTCAAAAAATTTGTCGTTCTTTGTTTTGCCCAGTTGATACATTTCTTTTCGATTAAATGATACGAAACTATAGAAAAAAGTAGTGTCATTGTAATGCACAAAATAAGAAGGAAAAAGATAGGTATCTTTGTATACAAAAGTTTAAATAGTACCATCATGATTGGAAAGTGGCACAAATAGATACTGTATGAAATTTCTCCTAAATATACAAACACACTCTTATTTAAAAATACTTTTACTTTTAGGTTACTCATAGCCATTATAATAAATATACTAACCCCCATTACGACACCCCAATCTTTTAATAAGAAAGTAGTATCATTACGGGAAAAACCATAAATTAAAATGGAATATAAATATAAAATAATCCCTAATGCAATAAGAAATCCTTTTTTAATTTTTTTCATATTCCTATATGAGTAGATAAGTTTTTCCTGATACTTAAAAAGTAACATTCCAACCATAAACATAGATGTAAAATGCAGTGTGTCGGCATAACCATTATAAAACCCCTCAGCTTTCCCAATATGCAACATATTAAGAAAAACACTAATTAAAGAAAAGCTCACAGCAAATAGTATCGTTTTCTTCCAACTCAGTTTATAAAAAAGAAGGAATAACAAAGGAAACACAATAGATATACGCATTTCTTGAGCCAATGACCAAATAACTGGATTATAATTTTCCGTAAAAAAGTTATTAAGAAGCACAAAGTGGTTTAAAATATCTAATTTCGTTATAGACCCTTGCCACCTATCATAGAACCAATCCCGTAGCCCTACCACTTCATACGGCGAAAACAAAATAAATAAAGCAAAGGTAATGATTATCCAAAAATAATAAGGAATATAGATTCTTACAAATCTCTTAATTAAATATCCCCAATAATTTGTTTTTGAATGATAAAGTGCCATAGATAACACAAAACCACTTAGTACATAAAAAACGATAACAGCTTCCCCACCCGCCCATAAAAATCTCAGTGGGGAAAATTTAATAGAATTAGGCAAAGATGGTAACATTAAACAAAAATGTCCAAATACCACAGTAAGTGCTGCTAACCCTCGTATGGAATCTAATTCTTTTATTCTCTTACTCATAAAATGTTCTCCTTGTAAATTGTAGATTTTGCTGTTCATAAAGGCCGCTATACTAGTGTAGTGGGAGAATTGTACATAATGTCTCTTTAAATCCCTAATATAAGCAGTTCAAAGTCAATCTATGCATCTGTTTTCTGGTCTCCATTTCCTTATATAAATAATTTAAAACAAAATATTTAATACAAAGAAAAGATTTTATTAAATTTTCATAAAATCTAATTACAGAAATAAGTATCTGATATTAATTTTTTATTGTCATTTGATGAAATAATGCATGGTTTTTCTTCATGTACCTTTATTAAATTAACCCTGTACTAGAATGCTTTGAATCAAAGAATTCATAATAAACGCCATCCTTTCTGTATATTTCTACAAAAAGCATAGCGTTTTTTGATTATATGAATACAAATTTATTTTAGCTTGATTGCAATAACAAAGGTTACGAGGAATCCAATTTGAAAATTAATACCATCTTCAATTCCAAGCCGTCCACATAAAAATCTATAATACTTTGAAACTTTTTTGTTTCAGACTATAAAATTAGCTTTTTACTATATCAACCGTACTATCCCACATACCGCTAAAAAAAGATCCGATGTTACGCATAAAACGTGTAAACCAATTTGCTTGTTCTACATCTGATTTTGTTACAAGGTCTACTTGTAATGATTTACCTGATAAGAACCCAGGATCTGTATTATCTTTAGGCGAGATAATCATTTTACTAATTGTTAAACCTTTTTTAATAGGCGCTTCTTGTTCATTATTCGATACTTTAAATTCTTTTTTATAAACGTCTTTGTTACCCTTCGGCATTGGAAGTGAAACAGCTTGCTTCGTTTGAACAACTACATCTTTGTCTTTCGCATTTGCTACACGCACTGTTTCATGTCCTTTTACTACTGAATCTTTTCCATGGACCTTCTTCATTTCAAAATTCGCAAATCCGTAATCATATAATTTCTTCGTCTCATCAAAACGTGCTGTATGAGAATTTGCTTTTATCACTACAGAGATTAGACGCATACCGTTTCTTTCCACTGTACCAGTGAAGCAATCACCGGCTTCTGGAGTAGTTCCTGTTTTCAACCCATCTACACCTTCATATTGCTTAATTAAACCTTTTAACATCATGTTAAAATTCACCATATCAATTGGATACTTGCCACCATTTTGGAATGTTTTTTTGGGAATTTTTGCTGTATCTAATATTTTTGGAAAATCTTGAACGAGACGTTGTGCTAAAATCGCACAATCTCTTGCGGACATTTTATTTTTCTCGTCTGGAGTTGTCCCTTCTGGATGATGTCCCTTTAAATCATAGTTTGTTAAGCCTGTAGAGTTTACAAATTTATAATTTTTCATTCCAAACTCTTTTGATTTATCGTTCATCATTTTTACGAAATCGACTTCTTTTCCAGCAATTTCTTCAACTAAAGCAATTGTAGCACCGTTTGCAGAGTAAATTGCCATTGCCTCATATAACTCTTTTACTGTATAAGAGCCACCATTTTCTAATGGGACGTTTGATAATGAGCGATCTTGCGAAATCTTATATGCATATTCAGAGATTTTAACTTTTTGATCCCATTTAAGTTTTCCTTTATCCACCGCTTCATGAACTAAGTATTCACTCATCATTTTTGTCATACTAGCAATTGCTAATGATTCATCCGCATTTTTTTCATATAAAATTTTTCCGGAATTCGCTTCTACTAAAATTGCTGATCCTGCTTCTACATCTAAAACAGGGACTGTTTCCGCTGTTGCTCTTCCAGATGTAACAATTATGCTACAAAATAGTGTAAGCACTGTTACTATTACAATGATTTTTTTGTAAAACATACCTTTCAATCCTCTTACCTCCAATATCTTTGTACTCAAAAAAAACGATATTCTAGTATAATCCCTATAAAAATAGATAGTTTTATCAAATTCTATATACATATAAGACGTTAGGATCGCTTTCATATAGACCATCCCACACTTTTAGGCGCACTGATACTTTGTATTCCTACACGCATCCCTATTTTTAATACCCTTGTATTTTTCAAAATGATCCGTACTTTCATATTTTTTAGGATTACAATGAATAGACAATCTAAATAATGCGTTTGTTCCACATTTACAAAAAATAAAACCAGTGTATCCCGATTAAATATCGAGACACACTGGTTTTATTAGCTATCAAGGATTTTAATTATTTAATTCAGCTATTTACTATACTCATACCAGAGATGAATTTTCCTTAGTCTAGACTACTAATTTTTTATAATAAAAAAACTACATCCTATATAGAATGTAGTTTCCCTCACAGATTTATCTATTTTTTACTTCCTTGTTATAAAAATCATATAATAATTCAATAGATGAACTAGATAAAAGCGGCATTGCCTTCTCGACTAATTCTCTATCCCAATCAAACCAACGCATTTCCATTAGCATTTTCATTTCTGTATCAGTGAATCGTTTCTTTATTTCCTTAGCAGGATTTCCACCAACTATTGTATACCGCGGAACATCTTTACTTACGACAGATCCTGCCGCAACGATTGCACCTTCACCGATTGTAACGCCAGGCATAATAATAGCATTCATTCCAATCCAAGCATCACTTTTAATGACTGTATCGCCCTTCGGTTCATATGAATGTTCAATTTGCTCAGCGAATGGATATACTGTAATCCATTCTGAGTGATGATTATGATTACCACCCATTAAAATGACTACTCCACTGGCAATACAAACATAATTCCCAATAATGAGTTTATCAAGCTGCCATCCCATCTGTTCAATTGGATTGAAAAGTGCTCGGGACTTAGCATCCCCCCACAAATACCTTACACAGCCATCTTCAAAATTTTGATGACCATAATACCCTGAGTAATAGGAGTACTCTCCTACCTCAATGAGTGGATTTGTTACTATATCTTTTAAATATTTCGTTTCTGACCAATGATTATATAATGGATGCTTCATAACTTTATTCCTCGCTTCTAAGTATTGTAGATTTTTGCAATTTACTTAGAAGCTTACTACGACTGCTACATTTTTTAGCTTTTTCAAACGACGAATCATTATATTCAAGCCTTTCTTTTATAATAAAAAAATCATAACTTGATAATTTACATAAGTCAAATTGTAAAATTATATACTCAAACTTAGGATGTGTATTAAAATTTCAGTTTTAAAATAATCATGTTTTCAAATAATAAATCGCAATTACATATAATAAAGATTTATTAGCTATATCTCTAACTTCTTTCTTATATTACCCTTCACTCCCTCGATATAATTTTATTATTTATTAATTTGTCTGATAAATCAATAAATGTTAATGTGATTATAGAAGATATTATCATCCATTAGATTTCACAGCTAGTTTTTCACAAAAACGATTTCTGAATCCTTAAGTAAATAGGAGGTTTAAAACATGAAACTTTTAAGGCAATCAACAATTATTGGTGCATTGACTGTTGGAGGGTTTTTATTTTCGAATACAATTGGTACACTCCCACCTGTGTCTGCTGAATCGCAACTTACACAAAAAGAATCACGATTTTTAGATAATTGGCGGTGGCAAAGCTATTTTTTATTACATCATAATGCAGATTTTATAGAAGAGTTAGCAGTTGGTGACTTAAAGCATGGAGATACATTCGATGTTACTATATATACTGGTGGTAAGGATACTGGTATTGTAAAAATATATCAATTGAGTGGAAATGAAAATGATGAAATAAACTTGCATAGATATAAAACCATTTATGACTCTGGTTTAAAACATAATTATGGTAGATTTGTAACTCCTATTACTAAGGCTTATAATCCAGGAACATATGTAGCTGTTATGAAACTTGGAGAAAATTATTATTATGGGGGCAGCTTTAAAATTTCAAAATAATTTACGTTTATCTCACCAGTAAATAAATATTGGATACTATTTTTCTTAAACAAAAACCATTTTAAAAACTCCTCTACCTTATATAAGATAGAGGAGTTTTTTGATTGTTTGCCCTTTTTAAGGTTAGAAAAAATCCTTACTTTCTTTATAAATTATCATTTTTATTCAATAACTATTTCGAGTTCTTTAAGTTCTACAAATAGAATATGCAATAGTGCATATTTTATTTGTTCACTCTTTAAACATGCGATAATTTGTTTATAAAAATATTTAAAATTAGTATTGGAAGGAGAATATTACATGTCTTTCTATTCTTGGTCTCCTCTTATTTTCTTAATAGTTGTTGCAATTAGCATTTCTATTCAAAAGTCTAAGAAACAATAATTGATTATTTGGAGGTGTAAAGATGTCATTTGCAGCATGGAGTGCAATTTTTATGACTTTAATCGGAGCAATATCAGGAGCAATCTTTGGTACAATATCCTCTAGAAATAAAAGTGAAAATTAAATACTAACGTAAAAAAGAATTTCTAATAAAGATCAATACAAAAAAGTAGCCTATAAAGTTTTATAGGCTACTCTTCATTTTATGAATATTATTTAACTAATTCTTTCGTCCCCTTCATTACATCAACGAAGAAGCCCCAATTATTCACAACAGAAGAAATACTAATATGTTCATCTGGTGTATGAACGTTAAAAATGTCTGGACCAAATGCAATCGCATCTAAGTCAGGCATCTTTTGAACGAATGCACTACATTCAATACCTGCATGTACAGCGAAGATTTCAGCATCCTTGTTGTATTTTTCTTGATGCACTTTTTCAAACAAATTACGAATTTGTGAATTCGGATTGTATGGCCATTCTGGATACTCTGACTCTATTTCAAATGTTGCACCAACTAATTCGGCAATACATTTAATTTCATCTGCAACATGTTGTTTTAAACTACTGACAGAACTTCTCACTTCATTACGTAATTTAATTTCATCTTGCAACGTTTCAATAACGCCTAAATTTGTTGAACTTTCTACTAGGCCTTTAATATCCATGCTCATACTTTGAATGCCATTCGGAATTAAGAATAATGATGAAATAAGTTGCTTTTGTGTCTCTTTAGCAAATACTTTTTCTACTTTCTCATCCAATTTTGTAAGTGTAACATGAACATCTGGATCAACAGCACGCATTTCTTCTTGTAATACTCTTGTCCATGATTCTAGTTTTTCTTCTACTTTCTCTACATCTTCTTTAGCTAATACAATTGTAGCTACACTTTCACGCGGAATTGCATTTGTTTTTAATCCGCCGTGAACTTCACTTATATCAAATTGAATATTTGCTGATAAATCACGTAATACTCGTCCTAATACTTTGTTCGCATTACCGCGTTGTTTATCAATTTCCATACCAGAATGTCCGCCTTTTAGACCACCAACATATAGACGGTATGCATCCATATTCGCTGGCGCTTCATCCCAAATTACTGGAATTGTTTCAACAGCTTTTGCACCACCTGCGCTACTTACAAGTAATTTATGATCTTCTTCAGAATCAATATTAATAAAGATCTTTCCTTCAAAATGATCTGGGTCAACAGCGAAAGCCCCACCCATTGTCGTTTCTTCTTCAGTAGTAATAACTACTTCAAGTGCTGGATGCGGAATGTCTTTTGCATCTAATAGAGCTAATGCATACGCAACTGCAATACCATTATCAGCACCTAAAGTCGTTTGATTTGCATATAACATGTCCCCAATGATTCGTAATTCAATTGGATCTTTTTCAAAATCATGTACGGTTGCTTGATTTTTTTCACATACCATATCCATATGACCTTGAATGATAATAGTTGGTATATTTTCATAGCCAGTAGTTGCGTCTTTTTTAATAATGACATTCATCGCTTCATCTTGAATCACTTCTAAGTTACGCTCTTTTGCAAAGCCCACTAAATAATCACTAATTTCCTTTTCATTACCCGATCCTCTAGGAATCTTTGAAATTTCTGCAAAATGAAAAAATACAGGGTGCTTTGTTAATTGTTCTAAAGTAGAATACATTTTTAAGCTCCTCTCAAAATGACAAAATAATATGTAAGTCTTTTATCATTATACCATGATTCATTATTTTACCTTTCTTTTAACTTTTTAAAATACTGTTCATTTTATGGGCAACACCCTTACAACATTGTAAGGGTGTTGTAATCTATATCGATTTTTCTCATTTCATAATAGCCGTATACTGTGTAAAGAAACAAATTGAAGAAGATAAAGAAAATGAAAAAGTTTTTATCAATTATTACACTATGTTTATTATTTTCTACTATTACTATTGGATGTGAGCGAGCATCACTAAATCGAATTGGTAAAGATGTATATTACGTGCAGATAGAAGGTGAAGGAACTACCGAAAAAGTAGAAGGTAGAAACTTACGAAACTACACACTGCCTGCTTATGACGAAGACGGAGTAAAAAAACAAATTACATTTAGAAGTAAAAAAACATCAAATGATCATAAATTAAATGAAAATGCATTTTTACGCCTTTATGTAGATCAAGATGATAAGAGCAAAAATGAAATATCATCAATTGAAGTGAAGTCATATGAAGAGGTTCAGGAAGCTGACTTACCTGCAAAAGTAAAAGAAAAGTTAAATGTTAAATAAAAAACAAAAGAAAATGCACTATGCATTTTCTTTTGTTTTTTTCACTCGTATATATTTTGAACAGCTATTATTCATCAGTTTCTCTAAACGATTTATATTTTCTGTTAATGCACCTTTCACAAGAGAGAAATCTGTATTTGGTTCTTCTTTTTTTTCTTTAAAAAATGAAGACTTTTGTACATTTATTTCAGCCATCTCTTCTCCCCCTTTTCAAAAAGATACAATCTTCTATTTATATTATATCGCAAATGTAGATAGCGTGTACACGTATCATTTTCTTTTTAATTCTTCTTCTAACTCTTCTACTTGCTGTAATGTATCTCCTTTTATTAACGAGAAATCTGTTGTATCTTCATTATCTTCTTTAAAAAAATCATTGTCATAATCTTTTATCACTACAATCACCTCTACGTGCTAGTGTAGGAATGATTGTCCGATTTTATACAAGTTTGTCTAAATTCGCTTTACCTTTATGTATAAGTGAAAAGGACAGAAGAAAATCCTGTCCTTATTTACTAAAATAACTATGATGTATTGTTAAATTATATACATTTTCAAAATCTCGATCTTGCAGATTATTTTTCTTCCCATCAATAACAATGAAAACATCACTCACAGTTTTTGCTGGTATAATGCCGACATTTTCTACTTGTACCGCTTTCTGCTCATTCAACTGCTCAATGTGTTCAAACGGAACGATAATACTAAATTGAGAACGGATACCGCGAAAGTTAGTATTTAATTCCTTTGCCGCTTCAAATACAACAATTTTCGCACCAATCTTTTCCCCATACGAATCTAAAAATGCGTTTAAGCTTTTTGTATACTCTTCTTCCGTATGCCATTCCATTGTACCGAACATTGCTGGATTGACATTTTGAATAATTGTTGTATATATTTCCCCTCTTGCTTTAGAAGCAATTAATGACCGTTTTATCGATTGAACAGTCTTGCCGATATCGCTAAATTTCGCTCCCCATATTTCTGAAATATTAGGTGTTAAAATAAATGCGATATCAACGAAAATAACCATTGCAGTGAACATTAAAAGGTTTTTCCAGAGGGTTAAATCAATTCCTTTTATCATGAAATACACGGTGACTGATATTATAAACAACCCATACCAAGTCTTTCTAATACGTTGCTTTTTCTCCTCGTACAACTCTTCGTTTCTCCAGTAAAAGAACACAAGAACGAGAAAAACGATTGCTAAAATAAATAAGCCGATTCGAATGTTAGAGATCACCAATGACATCACCCTCCATTCAAAAACTACTCACGATATCATTACATGCACAAGCAGCCCTCTTTATGACAAAAGACGTGGACAAGCTTCTAAATTTAGCAATATCGCATATACATTAGAAGGTACCACGTCTTTTATCATGAATCTACATTGTATATGTAGACAAGCATGCGTTTCAAATTTTCATGTTAAAAAGAAATATGTTTCGGAATTTCCCCTTTTGGTACTTCTCCGTCCATACTTAAGTAATAATGACGAATCGGACGTAAATCATCGTCTAATTCATAAACGAGTGGAATGCTCGTTGGAATATTTAATGAAACAACACCATCGCTTGAAAGGTTATCTAAGTATTTCACTAGCGAACGAATCGTATTACCGTGTGATGAAATAATTACCTTTTCACCACTTTTTAATGACGGCGCAATTTCTGAATGCCAATAATCAAGTACTCTTTTCTCCGTATCCACTAAACATTCAGTCAATGGAAACTCACCTTTTTTAAGTGCTTTATATTTTGGATCATTCATTTCATATCTAGGATCACCCTCAGTAAGAGCAGGTGGTCTTACATCAATACTTCTTCTCCAAATATGAACTTGCTCCTCACCATACTTTTTCGCAGTTTCATCTTTATTCAACCCTTGCAATGCACCGTAATGTCTTTCATTTAGCTTCCAAGATTTATGTACTGATACCCAAGCAAGATCCATCTCATGAAGTACAATCCATAACGTCCGGATTGCTCGTTTTAATACAGATGTATAAGCTACATCAAAAGTATATCCATTTTTCTTTAATATCGCTCCTGCTTCTCTCGCTTCACTTAATCCATTCTCTGATAAATCTACATCTGTCCATCCTGTAAAGCGATTTTCAAGATTCCATAAACTTTGTCCGTGACGAATAAGTACAAGTTTTATCATAATAATTCCCCTCTCGGAAATGTGAATTTTATTGTTCCATTGCGTACACGTATAAAGTATCTAGTAATGTATCTTTTTATCCATTCACTCTATGACCAATCCATAGTTGCCAAATGTATGGATAAAATTTGTTCTTTTTCAAACTATAAAAACAGATATATTTCTTATTATTTCTGATCGATTACAACTGCTCGTTTTGATATCCAAGCATCAAAACCTGATCGACTATTTGCCATTTCATTCATAACTTGATGCCAATTTTCTTCACACGATTCACCAAATTTTGAAAAAATAGCACTCATCTGTTTTCTTTGAACATCGCTCAATTTTTTCTCTAAATCTACACCTATTTCTGTTAAAGATAACTGTTTCACACGACGGTCATGTGTAGCTTCATTACTCTCAATTAAACCCTTTTCCACAAGTTGTCGTAATGGTCCGTGAAGAGCTTGTTTACTTATTTCTAATAGTGATAATAACTCATTTACACTTATCCCTGGAAAGCGTGCGATAAAAAATAAAATTCGGTGATGTACTCGTTGTATGCCATACTCTTTTATAATTTCATCTGGCTTTTCAGTAAATGTTTTATATGCAAAGTAAAATAATGCTAATGCTTCATTCATCTGTTCTTCTTTATGTTGTGTCATCTACTTTCCCCCTGTATGTAAATTATACCACAATCCAGTAATCAATATTTTAATCAACGCATTGGAACTTCTTTACTTTATTGAAATATACATTGCACAATTAGGAGATGATTCATTTGAAAACGCAATATACTGTAAGTACATATTTATTAGATCGATTAAGTGAATTAGGAATTGAACATATTTTTGGTGTCCCTGGTGATTATAATCTTGCCTTTTTAGATGATGTGATAGCACATGAAAAGTTAGAGTGGATTGGCAATTGTAATGAAGTGAACTACTCACCACTTAACGTCCTTACAGACCGTTTGAAGTGGGAGCTTCTTGGGAAGTAGATACTTTTATTAGCTACCTATATTTACCAAGCTATAAGGGTAGTACCTACCCCTAAAGAAAATACCAATTACATGGCTAATTTTAGTAAGTTTATACTTGCGTTTATATCTCTATCATGATGGCTATTGCATTCAGGGCAAATCCACTCTCTAAGGTTTAGATTCTTGACTTCCTTATTTTTAAAACCACAACAAGAACATAATTGGCTACTCGCATAATTCTTAGGTGCGATTATCAAATCACGACCTTTCCATATTGCTTTATAGTCAAGGTACTCTCTGAATTTAGCCCAAGATACTTCACTGATTGCTTTTGTTAATTTGTGATTCTTTTGCATGTTCTTCACTTTCAAGTCCTCAATCACAATTACTTGGTTTTCGTTTGTGATTTCATTGCTTATCTTGTGAAGAAAATCATTGCGTTGATTCGCAATCTTCTCATGAAGTCTTGCAACTTGTAATCTGGCCTTGTTTCTATTGTTTGAACCTTTCTTTTTACGAGACAAAGAGCGTTGCAGAAAAGCTAATCTTCTTTCGGCTTTTCTCAACCATTTAGGGTTCTCATATTTCTTGCCATTAGACAATATTGCAAAGTCTTTTAGTCCAACATCAATACCAACTTTTGTATCAACTTTAGGAAACAATTGCTCATTTTCTTCTACTAAAATCGATACAAAGTATTTGCCAGTAGGTGTTTGAGACACTGTAGTAGACTTAATTAATCCAAAGAATTGTCTGTGCTGTTTAATCTTTACCAAGGTCTTTATTTTTGGCAGTTTGATATAACCACCCTCGATGTAAACCGTGCCTTTTTGGTTATTTGTTGTATAACTACGATGGTTATCTTTCTTACTTTTGAACTTCGGGAATCCAGCAGATTTATCCCGAAAAAAGTTAGCGTATGCTTTTTATTCAAATTCATTTGAGCATTCGCCAACGCAAGACTATCAACTTCCTTTAGGAATGGAAATTCAGCCTTATATTGTGCAGGCGTAGGATATGTAACAGTTTTATCAAGTTTATCCTGTGATTCTTGATAAGATTTGATTCTATCTGCAAGCATCTTGTTGTATACAAACCAAACACATCCAAATGTTTTTAAGAAAAATATTTGTTGTTCTTTATTTGGATAGATACGATATTTGTATGATTTTAACATTTTCTACACCTCACTTTCCCCTTGATTTTCAATATATTTCTTACTACACCTATCGGCGAACCACCCGTAGTAATCAAGCAAAACCTTCTTGACCAAAACATTTCTTTCCAAAGTTTCTTTCTCACATAGGGAAACTCTCTCTGGATTACACAAAACTAGTAAGCCTATTCGGATCAGAAAAAAAGCAAGCATTTAAAGCAGACAATGAAATAGAGTTAACAGCAGTCTTAACAAAAATGAGTTTTAATAAGAATCAACTTACCTTTGTTGAAGTTGTAATGAGCCAAGGGGATCAGCCTGAATTGTTAGCTAAACTTGGGAAAGCATTCGGAAAGCAAAATGCTTAAAAAGAAAAGCGTAACTATAAATAGGCTACGCTTTTCTTTTTAAATTTTTATTCCGCAAGCGTTAACTGCCAAGATACGCCATATTTATCATTTAACCAGCCAAACTTTTTGCTAAATGGATAAGAACCTAAAGGCATTAGTACGGATCCATCCTGCGCTAGTTTATGAAAAACCGTTTCAATTTCTTCTTCTGTCTCACAAGTTACATAAAGAGACATAGATGGTGTAAATGTAAAACCATGCTTTATATAACTATCAATGCACATGAATTCTTGGCCATTTAACGTAAAAGTTGCATGAATGACAGAACCCTCTTTACCAGGTCCATTTTCATCATAGCGAGAGATACTTACAATTTCTGATTGATCGAATAGCGACGTGTAAAAATTCATCGCCTCCTCAGCTTTACCTTCAAACATTAAAAACGTAGTGATTTTTTGATTTGTGTTACTCATATAGAGACAGCCCCTTGTTATGTATTTATGCGAAACATACATCAGCCAACAAAAACCGAACGTATATTCTTATAAATATATTGTCTATAAAAACGATGAGTTTGTCAATTATCTACTTTCTTATTTCTTCTTAAATAATGCTGTCCAAAGAAATGATTCTCCAAACATAGTATTTGGTTGGTCAATTTGCTTCATCTTTCTAATTTCGATCACTTCAAACTCGTCAAATATATCTCTTAATTTTTCTTCTGAATATGCAAGGCCACCTTGTAGACTCCATCCTCTATATACATCCCAATCTGTTATTTCTGATCCATTTCGCTCATCTAAATCACCTGCCGAAAAACATGTTAATCCAAAATAACCACCCGATTTCAAGGAGTTTTTAATTAAATTCACATAATTTATTCTTCTATGCGGTGGAATATGATGTAAACAGCCCGAATCGTACACAAAATCAAAATCATTTTGACACTCTAAATTAAAAATCGAATCACAAATAAAATCGATTTCTATTCCTTTTGCTAACGCTCTCTCTTTCGCCCAATTAATGCCCTCTATAGATAAATCTACTGCTGTTACATCAAATCCTTCATTTGCTAGATAAATTGTATTTCTACCCGGACCACATCCAAGTTCTAGTACCTTTCCTTGTGAAAACCGCTTTTTTGTATATACGAAACTAGGTTCTCATCAGGAACGTTTTCAAAAAACGGAACATCCTTTTCTCTATTCTTATAAAATTCATTCCAAAATGGTTCTGCCGGTCTTAATAATGAATCAAGCATTTCAATAATATCTTCTTGCGTATGTAACGTTTCATTTTTCATTTGTATCCCTCCAAATTCAATAGTCAGAAAATTATTATATATCTTTTCGAACTTTCAAACAAAGAAAAAACTCCTATATTCAATAGGAGTTTTTATCTTTAAAATCCAAGTACAGCTAACCATTTTAACAGCTTCTTCATTCCGTGGATTCAATGTTTCTTTTAATGCTTCTGCTGGTTTTTTATCGCCACTCTCAATCAGCTTCTGTGCATTGAGCATAATGGTAATAATCATAAATTTCCGCCTGATGTATCATAGCAAATATATTTCCTTCTCATTCACTTGTAAATCAAGTGGTGCATATAGCTGCTCAATTGCTACATCTGACAAATCAGCAAGTGCTTCTTGCTTATATATTTTAGATGGTTGTGGAGTTTCGAAGATTGAATCAATTAGTGCCTTTGCTTGCCATTCAATCGGTCCATTCTATATATCAGCAATTAAATATTCAGCATCGACTGGTTCTCCTAGTTCTCCTTTTATACTAATAGCACGACTTTGACGCATTTTGATTCAATTTTAACCCTTTAAACAGTAAATACAGATCACAGAACACATCTAATCGATTTGAGTTGTCCGATATTAATTTTGCTAATTCTTCAAGTAGTGAAATAATATCATATGATAAATTACTTGGACCATACTGAATCATAACACCTCTTGGTTCAGCGAATTCTCTATATTGAAAATACGCTGCAGGCACAATCAGGATTGAATGCTGCATTGGATTGATTTTGTAATCTCCATTTAGTTTGAACGTGCCATTCTCATTAATTAAATACGTTACTGTTGCATTATCGAATACTTCGACATGTTCAATTTCTTCATCGCCAACTTTTGTTTTATAACGATGAATAGCAGCAAATGACAATTGATTCATACGATACGGTCCCCCTCCGTACGATCTATTTACTTATGAATGGATTATTTTGTCGAGCTCTAACATGCAATATTGCATATTACATACTTTAAATTTTCGTATATGCAATAATTCTTTTATAAGAATATAAAACGTTAACAAGGGTGATGTATATGAGCAAGTTCCGAAAGAAGATGATTAAATATTTGCAAACATTTTGGGGATGCTTAGCATTTGGTGTATTAATGTTTGCTCTCTTCTTAATTATGGATTTAACAGATACACCTTTAAATACATTAGGCTGGAGAGACTTGCTAGGTTCTGCAGCAGGCGCAGTCATTATATCTGTTGGGATGTTTACTTTAAATAAGTTGGATTTAAAATAAATATTCGGTCAATACTGTATGTAGGCTATATGCCAAGATTCATTTAAAGTAGTCTTCTCTGTATCTCCTAGTATTGAGCAGTTAGCTTTTGCTAGCTGCTCTTTTATTTCGTTCCTGCTCTTGCTTCTTGAAGAATTCTTTAACTGCATTTTCCCAATAAGTACACATATCCATTCCCCTTTTCTACAAAATGAAATTTTTATTTTGTTATACGCTTCACTTCTTCAATCAACGAAGATACGAGATTAAAATCATTTGCTTCAACCTTTAAAGATGTTCCATTCAAAAAGCATTCCTTCATATCCTCAAGTAATTCCTCAGCAGTTTCAATTCGTTCTATATTCATTCTTCCTTTCTCCAAAATAACTATTTTATTAATAATCTTTAATGAGCTAATCCTTACAGTTTTGTAATACTAATGTCACTAAAATCAATTTTTTCACTATAAACTCTTTACTATAATTTCCCTTATACACAAACAAGAATTGTTAAGAAATAACTAAGAATTAATTAAGAGACTGTTAAAGCCTCAGTTAAACATTTTTTCACGTAATAAAGTTATAGACACAATATAAGGAGCGATTTAAAAATGTCTTTTTCTCAATTAAATATTGATGCTTTTCGAGCTATCAATGATTTAGGGAAGCAATATTCATCACTAAACTCAACTATGGTATTTTTAGCAGAATATATGGTGTATTTTTTAGGTTTAATTATTATCGCTTATTGGTTTACTCAATCTAGACAAAACAAAATGGTAATTATTCAAGCAATGATTGCTTTCATAACTGCTGAAATTATTGGAAAATTAGCAGGGAAATTATACTTAAATTATCAACCATTTGCAGCTTTACCTAATGTTAATAAACTTGTCGATCATGCAGTTGATAATTCATTTCCTAGCGATCATACGATTCTATTTTTTTCAATTTGTTTTTCATTCTGGATTGTTCGTAAAAAGGCTAGATGGTTATGGCTTGTGCTTGCATTCTGCGTAGCTATTTCTCGTATTTGGGTAGGAGTTCATTATCCTTTCGATATCCTGACAGGAGCTCTAATAGGAATTATTTCAGCACTATTTTCGTATTGGTTAACACCACAAATTACATTCATCAAACAACTACTTAATCTTTACGAAAAAATAGAACAGCATGTACTACCATCCAAAAGCAATTCGAAAAACTATTAATTAATCACCAAGCTAAAAAGATTACATATATTATCAAATATTTTTTAATATTGTTGTGATCGAAGAGCGCTCCCTTAGGTGCTCTTTAATTTTAAAATAATGATTTTATGAAGCCTTTTCACCTTTTAACCGGACAAGCATATATTATTGTATGAAGGAATCCACTCATAAAAATCTACCTTTCTTGTTAAAGAGCATGCTTATATGCGTGCTCTTTTTTATTATGTTTTCTTTCATTTCTAAAAAACATTTTTAACTCTGTTCATACTATTTTTTCAACATTAGGTTACAAACTATTTCTGTAAGCGTAGTGTTTCCTTTGTACAACAGGCAGTTAGTTTTATTCATAACAGTACACCTCTGCACTATTCACTATAAATTTTCATATAGTGTATTGTGCTTGTCCAAAACGTGAGGTTATTACTCACGCAATCTAAATGAAAGAAAGGAGTAAAAATATGCGCTCATCTAGTCGTAAGCTCACAAACTTTAATTGTGGAGCACAAGCCCCCAGTACACTACCAGCTCTCGGTTTTGCTTTTAATGCTACTTCACCTCAATTTGCAACACTATTCACGCCACTACTACTACCTAGTACGGGACCAAATCCAAACATTACTGTCCCTGTAATCAATGATACAATTAGTACAGGAACTGGTATTAGAATTCAAGTAGCTGGTATTTATCAAATCAGTTATACATTAACAATCAGCCTCGATAATGTTCCAGTAGCCCCGGAAGCAGCGCGCTTTTTCTTGACACTAAACTCATCAACTAACATTATTGCAGGATCTGGAACCGCAGTCCGTTCTAATATCATTGGCACTGGTGAAGTAGATGTATCCAGCGGTGTCATTCTAATAAACTTAAACCCTGGTGATTTAATTCAAATTGTACCCGTTGAAGTAATTGGTACAGTAGATATTCGTTCTGCCGCTTTAACAGTTGTACAAATTCGTTAATAAAAACAATATGCTTAGCTAATTAACATTTAATGTTCTTTCTACACACCAAAACATATGTTATAGATTTGACTCACATTTATATCAAACAAGCATATTTTATTGTATGGTGACTATCTAGCCATACAAATCTAAAGCGTTCATAAGAGCACACTTATATGTGTGCTTTATTTTTTATAAAAATCAAGCTTTAATATAACTATTTTGTTTTACTTTATACTCATCGCTCTTTTGAACATTTACCTTTGTATTGTTATATTTGTTCATTGTTTTTCTCTTTTGTTTTACTAATTAGCTGATTAATTTCACAAACACCTTTTATTAAACATTCCATGTTTCTTCACCCCTTGAATATTTTTCAAATAAAAATACATACTATTTTCAAGCCGCCGTGTCCATGGCTAATACTTCTTTCTTTTGTTACAGCAGAAGCAGGTAGATTCTTCACTTATCTGCTTTCTCTGTATATTTTTTAAGAAATCGATAATAATACCAACAAGCTGTTTGAACTAGCAGCTTCACTCTTCTCGTAATGGGGATGCAAATTATCACAATTAGCTAACTCATTGAACACACTGGCAGACAACCAAAATCGTTGTCTGCTTTTTGTATGAGATTTTTCGTTTTACATATACTACTTTTGAACCTGCAGACCAGTACGAGCCATTTTGGTGCTTGGGATTTCCCTTCCGGGGATAAGTATTTTTTACTTATCCCTTTTTTGTATAGACACGTATATTTAGGGTAAAACTAATTACAAGCAGATTTTCTGTTTATGCGTAGTTCTAAACAAGATTACTTTTTCTCCTATTAAAGGACGGCAGGTACGACTGCTAGTCCTTTTTTCTTATACCGCATATTCCCCCTTCTGGTAACTTCGAACCACATTGCCCTCATCATTGTAATAAGCAATTTCCATGTAAGCGAAATGGAGGTTGCGATAATTTTGCATTTTCTTGAAAGCCTGCTCTGCACTGTACATGCGCTTGATGTCAAAAATACCTTCATTCTCGCACTTTACAAACTTCATAAATTCCGCCATCGACATTGTTATAAATTTTGTTCTGAACTGCTGCCAATACAGAAAACTTGCTTTACTTTCCGTTTCAGCAACAATAATTTTCTCGTTCGGCCAATGTTCGAAAACGGTTGTTAATTTAAATTTGTAAATAAGAAATCTCAATCTTCACACGCCCTTATTTTTTTCATCTACCAATATGAGTTAAATCATTTATAAACTTTTCTTGTTCCATTTCGATAATTGCGGAATGTGTAATGAAAATACTCTCTCGCTTCAATACCTTTTCTTTCAACTAAAGTGTTCTGCCGAAATAGTAAACATAATAAGTTCCGTTCTCTTTTTGCTGCAGCATAACATTCCAGTACCGTTTGAATATGTTACGAATTCCTTTCACAAAATCTTCCAATTCTTTGTTAGTAAAAGATGTCTTCGTATTGTTATACGAATTGATTTTTCATAATCCGTATCATCATCAGGGTCGCTAGTACAAATTGCTTTCCCTCAATTTTTTTCGGTTAAATATTCTTCATACATAAGTTACACTTGTTCTTGAATTGGGACATGGTAGTAATACCCTTGCTCTACTGGTTTTGAACTATAAAATTTCCTTTATAAGTTTTAAAATTTATTTTAAATACGGTGAATGAAATTTTCGTTTTTTCTCGGCATCACCCTTGTTGTATACAAGCAAAAAAAGAGCCGCAACACTTCGCGACTCTTTTTGAATAATAACTATTTAACGGCCACGTCTTTGCTGACCTTGTTTTGTACTACTTTTTTTATTACTTGGCTTATTAAATGATCGATTGTTATCATTTCTCAAACTATTTCTTGGGCCACCTTTTGAACCACTTCTTGAACCTTCACGGCTATCTCTTTGACGATTTTGACCTGATTTCTTCGGAGCCGGCTTTGGTACCGGTTTTCCATTTTCATCTACACGTTTTATCTTCGGTTGTTCGATTATTTCTCTTTGTATTGGTGCACCAAGCGTTTTTTCAATTTCTTCTAAATGTTTTTCATCTTTCGCTGCAACGAACGTAATTGCAAGACCTGATCCACCTGCACGTCCTGTTCGGCCAATGCGATGAATATAACTTTCTACATCTTCAGGAATATCAAAGTTAAATACGTGCGTTACACCATCTACATCAAGTCCACGAGCTGCTACATCCGTTGCGATTAAGTATTGAATTTTAGCTTCGCGGAAGCTCTTCATGACTCTTTCACGTTTCGCTTGAGGTATATCACCATGAAGTTCAGCACAATTATAACCTAGTCCTTTTAAATTATCATAAAGCTTACTTGCTCTAACCTTTGTCCGACAGAAAATAACTGCTAAAAATGGCTGATCACGATCCATAACAAAACGAAGTGCATCTGGCTTTGCACGATCTGTCGTCTCAATGACTCGCTGCTCAATTGTATTTACCGTTACTTCTTCACTTTGCACTTGAATCATTTGCGGCTCATCCATATAACGTTTCGCCAATTTTTTAATATCTTTTGGCATCGTTGCTGAGAATAACATCGTTTGTTTACTATCAGGTGTCTCATCTAAAATATCTTCAATATCGTATAAGAAACCGAAATAAAGCATTTGATCCGCTTCATCTAGTACAATTGTTGAAAGATTACTTAAATCAATTGTTTCACGACGTATATGATCTAATAATCGTCCTGGTGTCGCAACAACAATATGTGTATTGCCTTTTAATTTTCTCAATTGTTGTGCTACATCTTGCCCGCCATAAATCGCTAGTACATTAATATCTTCTCTTTGAACAAGTATTTTTTTAATTTCAGTTGTAATTTGCAGTGCTAGTTCCCTTGTTGGTGCAACAATTAAAGCCTGAACATCACTACACTCCGGATCGATTTTTTCTAAAATCGGTAACACGAATGCTAACGTTTTACCTGTTCCTGTTTTCGCCTGCCCAATAATATCTTTACCTGACATAATAACTGGAATTGCCTGCTCTTGAATTGGTGTTGCTTCTGTAATTCCATTTTCACGTAATGTATGATTAAAAGTTTCACTAATTCCTAATTCTAAAAAGTTTTTCAAATAGACCACTTCTTTTCCTTATTTTTCACATTAGCTTTCATTGTACCATTTGTTTCGCCAAATATGAAAAATAAAAAAATTCTTATCTTCTTTTTTTATATTCATCGTGTACTAGTTGGACAAATTCTTTTTGTTTTTTCTCTGATTTTATTAATGCTTCCATTACATATATATTTCAATGTTACGGAAATATAGTTACAGGGTGATAAAATTGACCACTACATTCATAAAAATATTTTGTATATTCTTCTTACTATATTTTCAATCAACTTCAATTATTATGGCGAAATCTCAAGCAAATGTGATAAGTGAATTTAAACAAGCATTACTCCAAAATAATAAAAAATTAATGCGGTCATATGTAACAGAAGGGATTGAACTACAATGTTAATGATTTGATTAGAATTGCAGAATCTATGAATTAAAAAAACCGATCTTTTCGATATGGGAAAGATCGGTTTTTTATTATTTTATACAGTAAGCTTTCCTCCATGATAACAATAATACGTTGCTGCTTTAAGGTTTTTTATTCTCTTTAAAGATTCTTCCGCTTTTTCTATATCTAAGCAAAAATTTGGATTAGCTATTACTAATTCATTATTATCTTGAACGGCCGCATCCCCTGTGATTACACATTCTAAGTCTGGAAAATATAATGAAATATGCCCCGAAGTATGTCCTGGCGTCGCTACTATTTGACATTTATCATTCAAAATCATTTGACCATCACATACTTTTTCATCGACGGAAATATGCCTTATATTTTTTAACTGTTGTATAAACCATTCACCAAATTCTTTCTCTTCAATTGGCATATGTTCTAACATTTCTTCAGCTTGAACTAGTCTCTCTGATTTTATTTCACCATTAATGTAGTTGGATTCTATTTCACTAGCAATAATATTAATGTGAGGATATTTCACTTTGAAATCATATAAAGATCCTATATGATCGTCATCATAATGAGTAATAATTATATTTTTTAAGTTTTTCATCTCATACCCATGTTTTACAATTGCATCTTCAATTAAAGGTAAAAAGTTTATATAACCTGTATCTACTAAAGTTAATTCATTGTTTACTATAATTAAGCTCGGATAAATACATTGTTTTTCCCCATTAAATTCGAATTCAATTGGTAGTTCTATTATCTTCATTTTTCTTCCCCCATACCCGTTATTAAATGTTTAATAATAAATAAATCATCCACATACATTTTACTGTACATACTTATGTAACGAAACACTGCGAATCATTACATAACCAACATTCTATTATTTTGAACAGGTAATTTCCTATTTTTATGGAATATACAATAAGAAAAACAATAAAATTGATTATTTCCCTACTTCTTTGTCTATCCTTTTAAAAAATCGATGTTTTTGTAAAAGGAGTGTATATATGGAGAAACAGACACTTTGGAAAAAATTCAAAAAAAGCTCAGCAAACCTCGGTAAATCTAGCGTATATGAAAGTATTATTTTGTACTACACAATGAGAAAAAAAGGGTTACCTACTAAAGCGAAATTCATCATATTAGCCGCTTTATCCTATTACGTATTAACAATCGACTTCATTCCAGATATAGCTGCTATTATTGGAATTGGCTTATTAGATGATGTTTTAGCAATTGCTATAGCGCATAAATTTGTAATGAGGCACGCAGACGCTGAAATTCGAGAAAAGAGTAAAATCAAAATGGAGACATTATTTACTTCAACACAGGCATAATTAAAAAGAGCTAAGATCATTCCTCTTAGCTCCTCATTTATAAAACTATATTTTTTAAATACTATTTCACTTCATTAGCTACAAAAAACTGCTCACAAACACTTGAAATGCGCTGCAAATCTACGTTTCCACCAGATATAACCGCTACTACTTTTTTCCCTTTAATATATGTATCCACTTTCCCTGCAAGTAGAGCAGCAGTAGCTAATGCACCTGCACCTTCTACAACAGCTTTACCACGCTGTAATAAGTCTTTCATCGCTACTTCTAATTCACCTTCTGATACTGTTACAATATCATCTACTAATTCTTTTACAATTTCAAATGTTAATTCCCCTGGTATTTTAACTGCGCAACCATCTGCAATAGTAGGCGCCTCATAATGTTCTACGATTGCTCCTTTATCGTAAGATGCCTTCATTCCATGAACATTATCTGCTTGGACACCAATTATATTAATGGATGGATTAAAAGATTTCAATGCTACAGAAATACCAGAAATAATTCCGCCTCCACCAATTGGTACAATGACAGTATCTACATCCCACATATCATCAAGAATATCCAAACCAATTGTACCTTGACCAGCCATTACCTCTACATCATCATATGGATGTAAATATGTTTCACCTGTTTCCCTTATTATCTCCTCACATTTTGCCTTCGCATCATCAAAAGTTTCACCGTATAAAATCACTTCTGATCCATACCCTCTAGTTGCTTCAACTTTCGCCTGAGGGGCAGAAATTGGCATCACAATTTTACTCTTAATACCAAGTAAATGAGCAGATAAAGCAACTCCTTGCGCATGATTACCGGCGGAACAAGCAATTACTCCTCTCTCTTTTTCTTGATTTGTCAACTGTGACATTTTATTAAACGCACCACGAAATTTAAAAGAACCCGTTAATTGCATATTTTCTAATTTCAAGTGAATTTCTCCGCCTGTTTTACTAGTCAAATAAAAAGATTTTACTAGTGGCGTTTTACGAGCATTTCTGTCTAAAATGGTTTGAGCTTTTTTTATATCGTCTATATGTAACGGTAGTTTTTTAGTTATCATACTAACACCTCTTCCAATGGTCTATTCCTAAGTTTTCGTATGTAGCAACTCCTTTATACGAAACCATCTATATTAAGAAAAAGTCTTTATATATGTACCCCACTCTGTAATACACACATTTGCAAACAATTTAACATCCTCTTCGTATCGCGTTCTTTATAATCATTTAAACATGCAATTTGGATCCAATTATTCTTTTGTAAATAAGATGACTCATAATGAACAATGTATCCTTGTAACGCTAACGCATCGCCAATCTCCTTAGAAGACTGATTTTCATTTAATTGAATGGTAACTATAATTGGCGCGGCATGTTCTTTAGGTGAAACAAGATTTAGACCCATATTAGTAATAGTTTGTTCAATATATGCATACGTCTCGTTTATTTTTTCAAATACTTTTGCATCTTCAAATATCTTTAATGCTTCTTGCAGTGCATAAATTAAATTCCATGAATGAGAATATGGAATACTTTCATTTTCTTCGTACATACCAACGTCCATATAGGCCGGTAATGTCTCGTTTACTTTCACATTATGATTATAAAAAACGAAAGATAATCCAGTAAACGATTTAATTGCCTTTCCGCTAACACCGCTTGCAAAATATACATCCTTCAAGTCTATTGGTATTGCTCCAATCGAACTGATACAATCTACACATAGCTTCACATTATACTTTTTACTTAAAACATTTAGCTCGTCTAAATCATTTAACATTCCGGTCGATGTTTCATGGTGAACAAACCAAAGCCATTCATAATTGCCAGTTCCCATTATTTTTTCTAATTCGGTATAAATAAACGGTTCTCCCATTTCTTTTTTATACGTATCAAAATGTAATTGCGCGCGTGCTGCATGTCCAACTAATCTATTACCAAATTCCCCATTTGTTAATACTAGTCCTTTCCCTTTTAAAGAACGTAACTGTAAAGCAATGGCATCATTTGCTAACGTCCCTGTTCCTAACATAAGTTGTACATGCTTTGCTTTTGTCATGTGAAGTAACCGTTTTTTCACATTGTCCATCGTCACTTGAAATGACTTAGAACGATGCGAAATAGGCTTAGTAGAAAATGCCTTTCGAACATTTTCTTCAATATCTACTGGACCAGGTAAAAACGTATATTCTTTCGTCATAATTCCCCCAACACTCGATGCTTCAAACATAGCAGGGGTAACATACATTGGCTGGAAGGCTGCTTCTTCTGTACCAACTAACGTATGGAAAGATTTGAATCCCATTTGCTCATATAAAGGTAGTTCACGTGTTGTAGCAGAAATGAGTGCCAATTCATATCCATTTAGAAGCAAATAACGATGTAAAAAGCGAATTAAACCTAACAATGCTCTTCCATTTCTATATTCACGTTCTACTGAAAGTAAACGAATTTCATATACGTTTTCTCCATGTTCTTGCAAATAATAATCTAGATTTGGAATTTTATTATCTAACGAGAATGGTCGTTTTCCTCGCAATGTAACCATACCTACTAACTTATCGTCATCTAAACAAATTAAATATGTATTTTCTTCATGGAAACGATCTATACGAACACGCTCTTTCGTTTCTTCATGTTGCGGAATTTCTTCTACAAATGTTTTATAATTCAACTTATGTATACTTTCAAATTCCCAAGCTTGATCAGCAACTTTATAAATTAACCCCATGCCTTCTCTCCTTTATGTATTTAATAAAAATTATAAGTGGAGATTAACTCCACTTATAAAAAGTTCATTTCATTCTCGATTTACATATAAAATAAGTACAATGATAAGTGCACTTAAAATAGTCGTAACAATAGAGTAAGAATACAAAATCATGCAAACTGGTAAACAAGCGATTGTAATTAGTCCTGGCTTAGTAAATCCTTTAAAGATTAAATAAAATATAATGAAAACAGCAACAAGGGTAAGCGCTATCAAATAATCAAATGCAATTAATCCTCCAATAAATGTTGAAATGCCTTTTCCACCCTTGCCTTTAAATACAATCGGGTAAATATGTCCAAGTAAAACAGCCAGTAAAGCTAACATTACAAATGTAGAATCTTCAAAAAGGTATTTTGCAATAGAAACTACGATTGCCCCTTTGATTGCATCACCTAAAAATGTAGCGACGAAATACCCTTTTCCATATACGCGCCCCATATTTCTTGCGCCAGGATTACCGCTTCCTTCCTGCCGAATATCAACATTATGTTTCCATTTCGTCACTATATAAGCGGTCAATATGTTTCCAAATAAATAAGAAGCCACCAAATACAAAAATTGCATACTATTAATCATGTAATCATTCACTTTCTACATGGGAGTACTTATACAATATTCAATGACTATGTATATTGTACTTTTCTTGCTTTACATCCCTTTATACATTTTAACATCATATATTTACAAATCATACAAAAATTCTCATACAGCTATTTATTAAAATATATATTTTTCATTAAATAATATGTTCCTTTCACTGCTGTTTCTGATTGTGATACAAATGTAACTTCTCCTATACTCTTCTCACAGCATGTCTTAAATTCACCATATATTTCAGGAACGAAACGCAATATGCTGCCACTTACTGCAATTGAAGTTGATAAATCAAACTGCATCTTATTGTAAATATTCACCGTAATTCTCGTTAATTCCGTAGCCGCTTGCAAAATAATTTTAAGTGCGTCATCATTCCCATTTCTCGCTTCCTCAATAATGAATGGTGCAATTGCTGCAACTTTATCTTTTGAAAAACTATATACTAGTCTTTTTAAATGAGACGATGTTAAAAGTTGAAACTCTTCTTGAATTCTTAAGCTTAATGGGCAAAGTGGAACTCCTTGTTCAAATTGATTTGCCATTCTCTTTAAACCTTGTAACGCAATCCAATATCCGCTTCCTTCATCTCCTAAAATATGTCCCCATCCACCGCTATACTCGTACACTTCCCCTTTCTTTCCTAAACAAATCGCACCTGTACCGCCAATTGTTAAAATTCCATCCTTTCCTTTTAAAGCAGCTGCATGAGCAATCATTGCGTCATTAAAAACTTCAATTTGTGTTCCGTACTTCTTTTTTAGACGTAATGTTAATTCATTCGTATTTGCTCCACTTACACCCGCTAATCCTAAACAAATACAAACGCAATCCCCATTTAATAACCCTCTCTGGCATTGATCAATCGCTTCCATAATATGAAAAAGTGCTTCTTCAAAATCTATTAATATATTTCCAAAACCACTCGTAGCCCTTTCAAGTTCACTTCCATCTTGATCAAATGCAATTGCTTCTGTCTTTGTTCCCCCGCCGTCTACTCCAATCATATATTTCATATGTTCGCCTCATTCTCTTCAAATTGGAGGGAATGTTATGTTCCCTAAAACTACAGATTGCTTTGCACCTGTTGCGCTTGGTACATTACTCGGATTACGATGATACGTTTCGTTTGCTAAAATGGCAAAGGCGATTGCTTCTTTCGCCTCTGAAGAATAGCCTATATCTTCTTGAATGAATATGGCGCATTTTTCATCCTTCAATCCATACCGTATCATTTCAACAAGTGTATGATTATAACTGCCGCCACCGCCTAAAATCACCTCATCGATTTCATAATACGGCAGAATAAACTCCTTATACTGATGAACAATTGAACTTGCTGTAAACATCGTGACAGTCGTCAATATATTTTCTTTACTATGCTTTTCATACTTTTTCAACAACTTACTGACAAATTCTTCGCCAAACTGTTCTCTACCAGTTGATTTCGGTGGATTCATTTTCAAAAATGGATGGTTCATACAATAGGTCAATATTTCATCTACAACTACTCCCTGTTTTGCAATCTTACCATTTTGATCATATGACAACTGAAATAGCCTTTGACACATTTCATCAATTACCATATTCCCTGGACCAGTATCAAAAGCTATAACGTTCTTATCACTTAGGTGACTTGGTATTACGGTAACATTACCGATCCCGCCAATATTTTGTAGTAGTCTATTTTTAGTTGGATGACGATACAAAATAATCTCTGAATATGGTACAAGTGGTGCACCTTGTCCCCCTGCTGCGATATCCATCGTTCGAAAATTAGAAATAACCGTCGTATTCGTTTCATATGCTATAACTGCTGGTTCTCCAATTTGCAATGTGGAAGGAATCATATTACCATCTTGCTTTGGCTGATGATAAATCGTTTGTCCATGAGAACCTATTAAATCTAATTGTTTCAAAGGAAAATTGACCTCTTTACAAACTTCCTTTACAGCGGTGGCGAAACATAAACCGAGTTTGAAATTTAAACTGCATATGAGTTGTACATTTGAATTTTCTATTGATAATGCCTGTTGGATTTCATTTTTCATATCATTACTAAATGGAACTGTAGTAAAATGGATGAGTTCAACTTTAGAATCTACACCGCTTCCTTCTATATGAACGAGTGCTACATCTATTCCGTCTAACGAAGTACCGGACATTACCCCTGCAATATACATAACATGCATAACCTCCTATTTACTAAAAAACAATCATGTAAGTTACAAACGTACAACCGATTGAAAAAAATATGAATCTAAAAAATAACTGAGCTTTTGATGCAAACGATCCATCAATGAAAGAAACAACTACTGTAAGCAAAATACTTGCCGCAATGCTTGTAACGAGCCATATACTATGCATTTGTGATAGATTTAGCATTCTTAATAAAGGTACAAAAAGTAAATTCGCACATACCACTCCAAATAATAATAAAAATACACCTTTATAACTAAATTTTATATTCATTCCAATTCATCCTCTCTGGACTTCATGTGAAAGAAGTGATAAGCAAAATGCCTATCACTCATAAATACAGTATAAAACTTACGGATTAACAGATTCTCCATCGCCATTCTTTTCAATTTCAAGCATATTTTTGTCATACATTTTAAAGAATGGTAGGTAAATAAGGAATGATATTGCTATATTTATTAAAACTAATACAACTGCACGCCAATCTCCCCCTGTAGCTAAATACGCACCAATTGGAGCTGGTAGTGTCCACGGTGGCATAATGTGCGTTGGTGTTACAAATCCCATTGCAGTTGCAGAATAGGCTATAGTAGCTGTTACTAGTGGTGTAATAACGAAAGGAATAATTAAGATTGGATTCAATACAATCGGCAAACCGAATATAACCGGTTCATTAATATTAAAAATACCAGGTACAATACAACTTCTCGATAATGCTTTCGAATATTTCGATCTACCAAAAACGATCATGGCTAATACAAGTCCTAGCGTTGCGCCCGAACCACCAATCCATATAAACCATTGGTATAATGGTTCTGGTGAAATGAATGGTAACTGATTTGCGCCACTAGCAACTGCTTCACCATTTTTCCCTAAATATACTTCCCATAATGGACGGGCAACAGTTCCAACAACCGACACACCATGGATTCCGAATGACCAAAAAAACGTAATTAAAAATACTGGAATGATTACACCGAAGTAACTATCACCAGCTTTTACTAACGGTGCCGCTAATTTATCAACTACATGATGTAAATCAATACTAAAAACGACAGTTACTAAACTCATTAAAATAATAACGAATGCAGCAGGTATAAGTGCTTCAAACGAACGTGAAACAGACGGCGGTACTTGTTCTGGCATTTTAATCATTACATTTTTCGTCTTACAAAATCTTAAAATCTCAACTGATAAAATAGAAACAATCATTGTCACGAATAATCCATGACCCCCGAGATTTGTCATCGGAAGCATAAACCCTTTTTTATCAATTAATTCAGGTGTTAATGTTAATAGTAATGAACATACTGCAAGCTGTGCTCCTGATAAAGCATCTAGCTTATAACTTTTCGCTAAATTATATCCTATTCCAAATGCTATATATAAAGACATAATAAACATCGTTAAACGATATGGTATTAATATACTTGTTTGATTTTTTAATGCCCAAACAGATATGAAACTATCTTTCGGTAATGGTGGAAATGCTACGATTAAAAAGAAACTTCCTACAATAATAAATGGTAACGCTGAAATAACTCCATCACGGATTGCTTGTAAATGCCTCTGTTCAGAAAGCCTTGCCATCGGTCCAGATAAGTTTCTATCAAGAAACGTGACAAATTTATTCATAACGCTTCCCCCTAACTAATTAAATCATTTACAGTTTTTAATAAAGTCGGTCCGCCAAGCGGCGTGTATGCTTGTGGCGGTATGATACCGCACGGGATAGATTCCTCTTCTGCGAATTTTTTAACAGAGTCAAATCTATGTCTTACTTGAGGTGCAACCATTACAACGTCCCAGCCATTCTTTACTTCTTCCTCTATCTCACTTGTTCCAATGGCATGGACTTCCATGTTTACACCTTTTTTCTCCGCCTCTTTTTTTAAAGCGTTTACAACAATTGCACTGGACATCCCTCCAGAACAAACGAATAAAACCTTCATTTATTAATCCTCCTATACTTATAAATTATCCCCTTCGGATGAAAGGAAGTTTCACTTTACTAACAAGCATATGAAGAAGTAAAAGAATTTAGTTATATTGAAAGTAAATTTCAGTAAAAATATTTTTCCTATTAAATTAATGTTTCAATATTTATTTTTCTCAATTGTAAGTACAACCTCACCTCGGATATCATATTAGCTAACCATATAATAGGGAGGCGTATAAATAATCATGAAACGTTTATTAGTGATATGTTGTATCGTCATCTTTTTTATTCCTTTCTCTTTCATTTCTCCTCACTCTACTTATGCTGAAGTAAATACTACGTATAAAAAATATGAATTACGTGCTGTATGGATCGCATCTGTTCTTAATATTGATTGGCCCTCAAAAACTGGCTTACCCGTCGGAAATCAGAAGCAAGAATTTATTAGATTATTAGACGATGTAAAAAACACTGGTATGAATGCAGTCGTTGTACAAATTAAACCAACTGCTGATGCTTTTTATCCTTCAAATTACGGTCCTTGGTCTGAATACATTACGGGGACACAAGGAAAAGACCCTGGATATGATCCACTCGCATTTATGATTGAAGAAGCACATAAAAGAAATATAGAATTCCACGCATGGATTAATCCATATCGAATAACGATGAATCACACCGATATAAATCGATTATCGAATAATCACCCTGCAAAACAACATCCGGATTGGGTTGTACCTTATGGCGGGAAATTATATTACAACCCTGGTATTCCAGAAGTGAAAAAGTTTATAACTGAAGGTGCTTTAGAAATCGTACAAAATTACGATATTGATGCGTTGCATATGGATGATTATTTTTATCCATATAAAGTAGCGGGCGAACAATTCCCCGATCAAAAAACGTACGAAGCATATAATAACGGTAAATTTACAAATATAGAAGATTGGCGACGTGACAATGTAAATGAACTTGTCAAAGGTTTAAATACTGCTATAAAACAAGAAAAATCATACGTAAAGTTTGGCATAAGTCCGTTCGGCGTATGGCGAAATATAGCTGACGATCCAACTGGCTCTAACACAACTGCAGGCCAAAGAAACTATGATGACCTTTATGCTGATACACGTGAATGGATACAAAAAGGTTATATTGATTACATTACACCGCAAATATATTGGAATATTGGTTTCACACCAGCTGCATATGACATATTAGTAGATTGGTGGGTAAAAGAAACACATAATAAACCGATTCACCTATACATCGGTCAGGCAGCCTATAAAATTAATAATAATTCTGTCCCCGCTTGGTCTGATCCTGAAGAATATCCAAGACAAATTACATTAAACCGGTTATCCCCTGAGATAAAAGGTAGTATGCATTTCAGCTTAAAAGATATGAATAACAATCCTCTAGGCATTAAAGATAGACTCACAAACGACATATATAAGCATCCTGCATTAATCCCGCCTATGCCTTGGCTTGATCATGATCCACCAAAACAACCGACTTTAAAAGGTGCTATTCCAAGAGATGAAGGTATTGCAGTAGGTATCATTGATAATAGAGAGAATGACTCTGCTTATTACGCCATTTACCGTGTGAATGGAAAAAATGAAGTGGATATACAAAATCCAAAACATTTACTTACTACTGTAAGAAAAACAAAACTTGGAGAGATTTATGTAGATAAAACAGCTATTTCTGGAGAAACCTACACGTATGTAGTAACTGCAGTTGATCGATTGCATAATGAAAGTGTTCCTTCTAGTAAAACTACAGTTAAAGCAAAATAACATCTAATAAAAAAAGCGCCTTAAAAGCTAAGAACTATAGCTTTAAGGCACTTTTTTATTTATTCTTAAACTTTTCAGTCGCTGCTCTCATCTTCACATTCAAATCGTGATCAATCGAGTCACGAATATCTCGCTCGACTACTTCCATTTCTTTTTGGAAATTTTGCAAGTAGATTTTTAATTCTTCTTCTTTTTCTGGTCGCTGTGAAGGTGGTAATTGTACGACTAACGATAGCATCGCTGTTAAATCTTTCATTAAGAACGTTTCAAGTTTATGTTGTTGTTCAAACATACGCTGCTCCTGATAATACGGCAAGGCATTTAATACAGAAATTGTAATTTCATCAACCGTTCTTTGTAATGAAGGGTTTATTGAGCGTTTATACGTTTGAATTGTATTTAATGCATCTGGATATCGATCATAAAAATACAATTTGTAAAACGAAAGGTCTGATGGTTTTACTGTTTGCTGCGTTTCTTGTCTTAAAAATTCTTTTACTTTCATCGCCGCTACATCAATATCTTCATTTGTAAGTTTTTTCGTTGTTTTTGCCATTACATGTACTTTTTTCTGTTTTTCTTTCGGTAACATTGAGAATACTTGCTCTCTCGTACGTTGACCCGATGCACAGAAAAGAGTGTTTAATGTATGTTGTTCTTTCTTTCCTTCCGTACGAATCCAGCGATAAAAGAGTGGGTGTTGTGTAAATTCTTGTAGAAACGGTAATGATTTATTCGACAACTTATCTAAAGAATCATGTGCTCTTTTATATGGTTTCGTCCATGAAAAATACAGTTTACGTCCGAAATATACAACTAAAACAACGACAGTAAATGCGATTAAAAGCAATGTACCCAATAGTACTAATACTGTTTGAATGAAACTCATTTTTTCACCTCCTCTAAAAGTCTGTTATTTCCTTGGACGCTGAATGAGTTTTTGTTTCATTTCATCATTAAATGTGTCTAATTCAACTACAAACTTCTTACTTGACTCGATAATACGTTCTGATGATTTCTCAGAAGCTTCAATCGCAGCAAATACATTTTGGAATGATTCACGTAATTTATCCATGCTAATAGCAGGATTTTCAAGAAGTTTTGTTGTTTCTTCTGTATTTTGTTTTAATGCTTGTGAGTTACTTAATACCATTGATTCAATTGCTTCATTTGTCGCATTCACTGCATCAATTGTTTTACGCTGATTTGTTAACGCTAGCTGGATAGCAGCTGAAACTGTTACAACGTTTTGCGTCATCGTAATTGCATTACGAATTGCCTCTGTTAACTTTTCATTATTTTTCTTAATAATGTCTACAGATGCGATAGATTGTAATAGTACACTTTTCGCTTGCTGCATATTTCGTGTACGTACTAGAATTTTTTCTAATGCATCGTTAATTAATGGAATATCTCTTTGACGTTCTGGATTTTGTTTCTCAGCTTCCAGCATACCAGCGAGTTTTCTTCCTAAGTATACTTGTTTATCAAGAGCGTGAATTTTATCGTGTGATTGTTCTTTAAGCATTTCAAGACCAACTGTATCTTCTTGTAAGTTGTCACGACCAATTAGAAGGGATCTTATAATCTCTTCAATTTGTTTATCTATAGATTGATATTTATGCACGTATGTTTCAAGTGGATTTTTCTTGAATACTTTAAACATAATTTTCTTCATACCACTTGCTTTTAATGAATTCGGATCAAGCTCTGATACCACTTTTCGTAATTCTAACAATGTATTTGGAATTTCTTCATTCTTTCCATTCATCATCGCTGTTACAGGACGTTTTAATGCTGATAACGTTTGTCCTGCTGCTTGTTGCTCTTTATCCCCTAAATCTCCTAGCTGTGACAATACTTTTGATAAATCCGTATTTTGCTCGCTATTTAATTTTTGTACATAAAGATCAGCTTCTTTATTCAGTTCCTCTAATTCTTGATCTTTTATAACTGTATCTACTACTACTTCTACATTATTATCTTTCACAATGGATACAGGTTCTTTTTTCTCGAGTTCAGTCAACAAAATCGCTCCTTTATTTATATGTGCGAATTTATATGCACTATATTTCATCTATTATATCGTATTTCATATACATTCTAACTGCTTGAAATCGATTTTTTTAGAAATGCCTGTTTATGCAGTCATTCCCTGTTTCTTAGTATAAGTATACCTGTTCTCAACATTATTTTCCTCAGACTTAAGACCTAGAGAACAACATGCTGAAGGCGGATTCTTCGTATGTTACGTATATAAATTACGTCCTTCCCATCCTACTGTACTCAATCTTTTGACATACACCCTTTTTCAATGTGATAATTATATTACGCTCAATCCTAACTCTTCTTAAGCGCTACAAATGCTCCATTTTGAAATGCCAATAAGGCCGTTTCAAACATTTCATCTTCTTCAATCATTTTTCTAAACTCGGCTAACTCACTTGCATGAGAGGTTGCGTTATCAACAACAAGAAAACCTTTTGGTTGTAAAATGCGTTTTATATGCTCAAGCCACCACATGTATTGCGTCCGCTCTGAATCTAGGAAAATAAAATCAAATGAATGATCTAGTTGCACATCTAAAAATGCCCCTGCTTCTTGATTATGAACATCAATCCTTTGTAATAGGTTTGCCTTTTCAAAATTGATAAGTGCCTCTCCAACTCGTTCTGAAGAAAGCTCTACAGTTGTTACATTTCCATTTGTTTCTTCTACCGCGCTAGCTAACCACAATGTAGAATAACCATTAGAAGTTCCAATTTCTAAAATGTTTTTTGCGCTACATCCTTTTACTAAAATTGATAAAAATTGCCCCATCTCACGAGAAATATTCCGTAATTTTTCTTCCCGTGTTTTTTTATTTCGATCATGCTCTTCTCCATATTGTTCAAGTTGAAATAATAATGAATCTAACGTATCCATTTTTTCATCGCCTTTCCAAAGCAATATGATGAAAAAGCTCTTGCTGCCCGTCTACTTTCATTATATGCGAAACGAAATCCTTTTTCTCGTTATACGACAAAAATTTAAAATTTTTTATAGCATATTGTTTCGTTTTTTGGTAAAGTTAATTTCTACGTGCAATTATTCCATTCATACTATTTTTAATTCAATTGCAGTTGTTAAATCATATAAACCCCAATTAAATGAATCGGTATTTCAAATTCAATTAAGCGCCCTTTCCGGACGCATTTTCTTTTGTTTATATATTTCTAGAAGAAAGGATGCTTACAATGAACGTGATTAGCTTAAATGCTGCTCGAAAACGAAAACAGCATAAAAAATTAATGATTACTATACCGATTATTTCACGTATTTATGAAGAAGATGGGGAAATTAAATTTGAGGTAGCAGGCGAAAAAGATGTACCTCTTGAAATGTTAGAGAAATAAAAAAAAGACGCACTTCTAAAGAAATGCGTCTTTTTTTATACAGTTACATTTAAGTGCATAAGTTTTTCAGGATTAACCATCATATAAATATTTGAGATTTTCTCATTCTCAAATGTAAATGAAAGCACATAAGTCACTTTATTATTTACTTTAACAATAACACCTGGGGCACCATTTACCATCTTATAATCAACATTGTACTCTTCCGGGAACTTCTTCCCAATTCCAAAGAATAAACGTATAATTCTATCTGCAGAATAGATTGGATGGATTGCAGTTGTAGCTTTACCACCACCATCCGCTTTTAATATCGCATCTGTTTTTAATACTTCTAACATGCCTTGCGCATCCCCACACTGCAATGATGATACAAATTTCTCCACATAGGCAGCCATCTTCTTCGTACTTAATGTTGAGTGCTTCGGCTTATCCAAAATACTTTTTCGTGCACGTTGAAAGATTTTTCGGCAGTTCGCACTACTCTTATCTACAATTGAAGCGATTTCTTCGTATTTATAACTGAAAACCTCTCTTAATATGAAAACAACTCTCTCTACCTCAGACAATTGTTGTAAAAGTAATAAATATGCCGTAGAAATTGATTCTTTCATTACAAATGACTCTGATGGATCATCAACCTCTTCCACAAATGGCTCTGGCAACCACATTCCGACATATACGTTCCGTTTATGTGCTGCCGAACGTAATTTGTCAATTGAGCGATTTGTTACCATTTTACATAAATAGGCTCTCATATTTTCTATAGATTGAACGTCCTCCATATTATTAAGTGATATAAATACGTCATGGACGATATCTTCAGCATCCATAACACTCCCAAGGATTCTATATGCTAACGAAAATAATAATGATTGATACGTTTCATATAATTGCTCCGTTTCCATGATGAATTGCCTCACTTTCGGATTGCTTTAATATGTGTAACGCTGCACGTTTTCCGCTTGCCACCGCAGCATCAGCTAATATTTCATCATGCCCAGCCCAATCTCCTGCAACGTAAACACCTGGCATTCCAGGTATGTTAGGGCCTGGTTTTTCAACACGGTCAATATGAGGAAAATCATATACTACCGTTATTTTCGGTAAATATTGCTGTGCAACAACTTCTCTTTTCCAATTTGGATGTAACAATTCCATTGCATTTTCTAACTGTTCTTTATCTTCTTGAATATGATTCAGCTCTAGTACAGGGTTATGGTATTTAATTAGACTCACTACAATTGATCCATCTTCACTTAATTTAGCTGCTCTCGATTGATTCGTGAAAAATAGAGGTTGATCTAATCCCAATGCAAAATGATGCAAATGATTCGGTAATTGTTTTAAACCAATATCTAACGCTGCCACGGTCACTTGTATAGATTGTTCACACCATTTTTGCAAACTTGTTCCTTCTGCACCTTTTATAATTTTACAAGCCTCTTTCGGTGGAGTTGTTACAATGACTACACCTGCTTCAAATACTTCATCGTCAAAACATTGTATTCTTTGTTTCCCTTCACAATGCTCTATTTTCAAAACATGCTTTTTAGCCAGAAATTGTACACCACTAGTATTCGCTATTCCTCTTAAATTTGTTATTATCGTCTCCCAACCACCATCTACATAAAGTACTCCTTCTTTCATAGAAAGCTGTATTTGCTTTAGTACGGAAGATGCTAATTGTATTGTAGGAGCATACGTATATGTTGTTGTTCGGCATAATGCATAAAATATATTTCGAACCATTGGATCTTTAATTTCATTTTCTGCCCATGTAGTTAGACTCATTTTAGGAACCTTTCCTACATCTAAGTTTCCTAAATGAATCATAAGACGAGCGAACTGGACTTTTGCAGACCATGAAAGTAACGGTGTTGATAAAATGGAGCGAAAATCTGTTGGAATGGTATAAATATCCCCTTTCCATATTCCATGTGCTTTTGTAGATGGGATTCCACCTGGAAGGTTTACTCCTAGCTCATTAAAAGTTATAAACGCTTCTCCACCTCTATATAAAGCATGTGCACCAAGATTCATACAAATGCCGTTTTTATTTATAGTCATCCCTCGGCCGCCGAAGTGACTGGACTTTTCTAATACAATAACTTTCCTTCCAGCTTTCGCTAAATATATAGATGCTGTTAATCCAGCAAGCCCACCACCAACAATTGCTACATCAAAATGTTTCATAATAAAATCCCTCCTTATACGTTCTACATACAAGACGAACGATTAAGGGGGGATGTGACATTCAGTTACACATAATTTATTTCACCTAACCACTTTATTGCAGTATCAACTGTCAAACAGTTACTCCTTCTACAAACAAACTTATTTACATAATAATGTTATTTTCTAATCCATTACATGCTGGTGCCAAATTTCACTTTCTTCTTCACTCATTCCTCCAATTATTTTTGAAAAATCTATATTTCTATCAAATGAGTCTTTTAACATAAAAAATTGTTCAAACGATCCTGTAAATATTTCTAATGATCGAGAACAACAAATCGTTTCAAGGTTATCAATTGTTGCGCCATCTAATTCTAATTCCTTTAGTCCTTTCATTTTACCTAATGCCGATACATCTTTTACCTTTGTATCTGTCAACTTTATATTTTGAATTGACGCATTGTGTCGAAAGCAATATAAATTAGCGATGTCGCTATTTTCAAATTCAATTGTGATTAACTTATTTAAATTTTGCAAAACAAGTAAATCCAATTCACTAACATTCTCTAAACCTAAAATATATAAATGCTTTAAATTATCTACTTTCGAAATCGCATAGAGCTGCTCATGATTTGAAATATGTACAGAAAGCGATTCTAATTTTTGAAACTGCGGTAGCAACGAAAAATCTTGAATACTAGTATGTGTAATATTTAATTTTTTTAATGATGACATTTCTACAAGTTCCGATAAATTATTTATCTTCGTATTCTTTATATTCATTTCTTGTAAGTGTTTTAGATGTATGATTGGCGTTAAATCTTGAACCGGATTATTAACTAAATATAACTTCTTTAAAGAATTCATTCGTTCTAATCCTGCTAAATCTCGAATTTCATTTCCGGATAAAATTAGTTCTCTCACTTCTGTACACATCTGTAATGGACTAATATCTACTAACCCTTTTCCACCTAAATATAATCTCTTCTCTCTAATAAACCTGTCTGCTCGTTCAGATGCACCCACTATATATCTCCAATTCTCATCTAAACTATCGTACCAATCATTAACGTTATTTTCAGATTGAAATATAAATTGGGGCTGTAAAACAGGTAATTCAATATTAAATAAAGCGTCTAAAAAATGTATATTATCATTAGCACCATAACTCCAATATAAATAATCTTCCTCTTGATGAATGGTGAAGTTTTTATTTTTTAGCATTTGTAAAATAAATAGTAACAAATCTGAAATTCTATTTGCAATTACATATTTCACTTCTTCATCTCGTCCAAAATTAATAACTTGTCCCACTTTCCCCTTTTCATCCGGATCAACATCTATTCCTAAATTGTTACCGCCATAATCTTTACTAATAGGTATCCAATTGTGATTCACATATCTTTCCTTAATATATTCTGTTGGTATTGAAAATGCATCAAAATTAAAAAAATCATCCTCTTCAATTCTTTTCCATATTCTCCACTCATCCAAAACTTCATCTAACGAGAGAAATGGCAAACCAAAAAACAACCCTGGTCCTGATTTATCCTCACCGTTATGTGCAAGATAAAGATTACGTAATTCATCTGGAAACGCAATTCCCATTTCACTTTCGGCATATTGAATTTCTTCTATTGTTGCAGGTGCATTCAAAAACGGTTGAAAGTAATTTTTTAATTCAACTTCCAACTCTTTTAAAATAGTATGGTTCATTTTCTGCACTCCCCTTGTACTCCAAATTAAAAAAGCGCTATCTTTTACATTAATTGTAATTAATAGCACCTTTTTTCGCAATGAAACTCTTGTAATTATAGTGCATTCAAACGAACATTTTTATCACTTTACAAACGAAGAGCAGCAACGCTTTCACATTTCAATAACTAGACTCATATCCTAAATTCAAATTGCATGAAAATATAAGAAAGGCGGGTAATACAAATGACTTCTAATATCGACTACACTTCCCCCTCAACAAATTTCACTCATGATTTAAATAAAAGTAATTTTTTTAAGAAAGATGCCCAAAATTATATAAACGTACTTGGCATAAAACAATTAAATACTTTAGAAAATACTTCTTTATTAGATATCTATTTAAGTACAGGAAATGTTGTAGAGCCACATATTCATCAAAATGCAGCTGAACTTGTTTACTGTATTTCAGGATCTGCTGTTGTTTCCTTACTTAATCCTTTTACAAACCAAATATTAAACTTACCGATAAAACCAGGGCAAGTTGCCAACATTCCACAAGCGTGGTGGCATTATGAAATTGCTACAGCAGATCGTACTCACTTATTAGCTATTTTCAATGCCCCAACCCCAGAAGTTATTTTTGGTTCTGATATTTTAAGATTAACTCCCGCTAATATGATGGCTCATACTTACTGTCTCGATGAACAACAATGGAAACAAGCGATATCCCCTATTCAATCCACTACAGTAATTGGTCCTCCAGCAAACTGTAATCAGAACCGCGGCACGATAAACCCAACAACTCAGCCTCCTAATCCACAACAAAATTTATATTACCAAGATTCATATTATTTCCCTCTTTACTGGGGATATTAATTTATATACTGAAAAGACAATTATTCATCTCCGCGGAAAATACGCAGGAGATTTTTTATTGTATATCCTCCATTCCTATTTTTTTCGTAACAATTAATAGAGTACATACATATAATATTTATATATTTAATTGGAGGTGATAGTACTATGAGTAATTATAACTATCGAAAAAACTACTCTAATAATAAAAATAGTAGTTCATCAGCATCCTCTCAATCTTCCAATTCTCAATCTTCCAATTCCCAATCGCAAAGAGATTTAGCCGATCAAGGCTATGTAAAGAAAAAAGGATGTAACTGTAATAAAAACAAATAGTTTATTACTAATTTGAACTATAACATTTCAACGCTCACGATAAATAACTTACTTTCCTTGTATACCATTTATGTAATGGATGAATTCTATTAAGAATAGAATTCATCTTTTTTTATTTATAGGTAATCTTTTAAACTGCATAACTTATTCCATAAACAATAAAGTGTAAATCATACATTTTGATTTTCCTTTTATACCAACTTAACAATAAGAAATTTCTCAATTGATTTATCACCTATTTCCCCATAAAATATAGCCCTTCCTAAAAAATTAGGAAGGGCTATATACAGAATACATTACCACAAGTTATTCGATATTAATACCTGCACTTACAAATCCAGCAACTGCAGCTATTGGACTTGCTGCTGTTAATGAAACATATAACAGTATTTTATCTCCAGCAGCTACTGGAATAGCTTCAGGTATGATTCCCGATGCTGTAGCACCAATCGCTATTACAGCAAATGCTGGTGCTAATAATAGAGGTGCTCCCTGTACTGTAAACGTATTACTTGCTGCTGGTGCAGTTAGTATTTGTATCTGCACTTGAACAGGTGATAATGGAGCTAATGCAGCTGTTGCACTAAAGAAACCAGCTAATGACGTAATAACCCCTGCGCGTGGTGCTACAAATGCATAATCACCTATACCTAACGCTAATGTGATACTTGTTCCACCCGTTAAAGCTATGCCAGGCTGACTAAATCCAAATCCAAGAAGAGTTCCTGTATTAGCTATTAATGCGTTAACTAACGCAGATGGTGTTGTACCTGAAGCGAATGGAATAATAGCTCCGCCACCTGTTGCACCAGTTGCTCCTGTTAAGCCTGTTGCTCCCGTTGGACCTGTTGGACCTGTCGCTCCTGTTAAGCCTGTTGCTCCTGTTAAACCTGTTGCTCCCGTTGGGCCTGTTGCTCCTGTTAAACCTGTTGCTCCCGTTGGGCCTGTTGCTCCTGTTAAACCTGTTGCTCCCGTTGGGCCTGTTGCTCCTGTTAAACCTGTTGCTCCACCAGTACCTGCTGGACCTGTCGCTCCTGTTGGGCCTGTTGCTCCTGTTGCTCCCGTTGGACCTGCTCCGGTTCCTGCTGGACCTGTTGGACCTGTTGGACCTGTTGGACCTGTCGCCCCTGGAGTAGCATTGATTAATTGAATTAATAAATTAAAAAGAAGTTGTAAAGTTGCAGAATCAACATTTGAGTTGCAGGATATAGGGATAAGATCTAAAGCGAAGAAGAATTGTGCAAGGGCGCTATAAAATTGTTGCAATAATGTTGACAATTGTCCTAAATTAGGTGCTGGAGATTGTAATAAAACTATAATACTTTGAGTTAATTGTTTCAAAAAATTAACTTCTGGAGAAGGTAATAAGGAATTTAAGAAAATTAAAAATTGATTAAATAAATCGAGTAACACTAATCTGTTTGCATTACTTGGATTTGCAAAAAATGCTGAAATAGCTGATACTAATGAGTTTAGTAAAGTAATTAATTGACTTAATTGTTCCCTAGTAATAGGAACTGACTGTGGATTTTTACAACAATCTGCTGAAAAAACAATCGGATTGCAGTTATTATGATCAAAACAATCATTATGTTTCATTTATTTCCTCCTTACTTTTCTTATAGTTGAGTGTTTTCCTATTCTAAGTACTATAAAAGATGCGATTGAAAAAAGTAGTTAAGTTATATGTTTCTCTTAAAATAGGAAACATGAATTATAATCAAACTGAAAAAACGATATTTAATTATGTTCATGACTCACATATTAATTATATGTTTTTAATAATTGACTGCTTAGATTAAACACCTAAACTTAAGAGTTTATTTTAATTTTCCACGTTTATCTCTTAGGTCCAAAAGCACATTTTAATTTAAATATTAAAACTAAGCATTTGCATATAACCAACAAGTAACAACACCATCTTTTCAGATAAGTAACAATATCTTTACTAAAATTATGTTCTCTCAATAATTAAGAAGCCGTTTCTATTATAGAAAACTCTCATACAATATATCGGACAAGTTATTCTATACTTCGTTCAAAAAATAATTTAGGAGGTGAGAATTAATTGCCAATCATCCAACCATTTATGGCATCTAGAAGATTTACATCTACACTAGGAGCTGGAACAGGAACAGGTGCAGCTTTTGCAATTGCTGCTACAGCTTGTTTAAACGATGCTGGTACTACTGCAACTGCTTTTCCAACTTTTACGTATTACAACTTTTATGTAAACGGCATTCTTCAACCTAGTGTGAACTCCAGTATTACTACTGGACCTACTGGTGCTATTACAATTCCTGGCGGAGATGCATTAGACGGCGGAATTCCAATTACAATCGAATTTATCGTCACTTAGTTTAACTACTTTAATGTAGAACAAAAAGACAGATTCTTTTTATTTAAGAATCTGTCTTTTTTAATTAATAATGATGAATTGCAAAATAATTGAAGAACCTTGCGTTGGTGGTTGATTATCCAATAAAGTTAGCTGACCATTACTAACCTGATATAATGGTTGTGGTTGAAGTATTCCATTAATAAACAAATTAATATAGGAAACCTCATCTGGAGGTAATATGTGTGTTGTACCATATTGAGCTATCCCATCTAAATCTGTATATATAAGTTTTTCTCCATCTGAAAAAGTGTAAAATAATAAATTAGTTGTTGTTATTGGTCCAATAACTCCAGTTGGACCCGTTGCCCCTGTTAAACCAGTTGGACCTGTTACTCCCGGTGATCCCGTTAAACCAGTCGCACCTGTTACTCCCGGTAATCCCGTTAAACCGGTCGGGCCTGTTACTCCCGGTGATCCTGTTAAACCAGTTGGGCCTGTTACTCCCGGTGATCCTGTTAAACCAGTTGGACCTGTTACTCCCGGTGATCCTGTTAAACCAGTTGGACCTGTTACTCCCGGTGATCCTGTTAAACCAGTTGGACCTGTTACTCCCGGTGATCCCGTTAAACCGGTCGGGCCTGTTACTCCCGGTGATCCCGTTAAACCAGTCGCACCTGTTACTCCCGGTGATCCCGTTAAACCAGTTGGACCTGTTACTCCCGGTGATCCTGTTAAACCAGTTGGACCTGTTACTCCCGGTGATCCCGTTAAACCGGTCGGGCCTGTTACTCCCGGTGATCCCGTTAAACCAGTCGCACCTGTTACTCCCGGTGATCCCGTTAAACCAGTCGCACCTGTTACTCCCGGTGATCCCGTTAAACCAGTCGCACCTGTTACTCCCGGTGATCCCGTTAAACCGGTCGGGCCTGTTACTCCCGGTGATCCTGTTAAACCAGTTGGACCCGTCGGACCGGTCATCCCCGTTGGGCCCGTTGGAATATAAATTGGGGGAAGAACTGGAAACGTAGGTCCAATGTTTTCAGGTTCTATCATAGCTTTATTTATTGATAATTTATTTTCTCGCTTCACTTTAATACCTCGTTCCACATTTTTGTTTACTACTTAACAAAATAATACATCTATCATTTTAGAAAAATTCCATAACTACTTTTTTCATTCTCAAATGATTTTTACATATAGTAAACTTTTTACCGTTGCTATAACTAGTAGTATTAATATAATAAAATGATAGTTCCATTTCAAAATACTAAATCGGTTACGTTCTAATTTAAAAATGAGGTGATTTATATTCAAGATAAGAATGAAAAAATGAAAAAAGAACTATTATCACTGGCTCTTGAAATTATTCTTCCATACAGACTGACAGGTCCTACTGGGCCCACAGGTATTACCGGTCCTACAGGCATTACTGGACCTACAGGCATTACTGGACCCACGGGTATTACTGGACCCATTATTACAACAAACTCTATGTTCGCTAATAATACATTAGGTGGTCCCATCTCAGTCATATTAGGTGGAACTAATATTCCACTTTCTAATAACCAAAGTCTCGATAATTTTACAGTGAACGCTACAAATGATATATATACAATTCCTGTTACTGGAAGATATTATTTAACCTATCAAATTAATACAACAACTTCTCTACTTGCTGGTACAAGGCTACTATTAAACTCTTCGACTCCACTTCCCGGATCTATTTTTTCACCCGCAATATCAACTTCAAACTATAATAATAATTTAATAACCAATTTAATTGCTGGTAATACAATTTCCCTTCAAATATTCGGCGTATTATCCATAGTTAATTTAGTTGGAGGTGGTTCAACAGGTGCCTCTTTAACAATTATACGAATCGATTAATAAATGATTCATTCTTTTTTATAATAAACATTCTTAGCTGCTAAAGTAGTAACTATTACGTCATTCCTAAAGCTAAGAATATTTCAATAATTTCACGACAGTGATTAAGCAATAAAAACAATTTGTACTATATTCATAGTAATAACCATCTATACTAAATTTTCCGTATATACATTATCAATTTACACTTCTCCCTGCCAATGTTACATTGAATAAGAAGACAGTTTCTCAAATGCGAACCATCTCAATACGTTTTTGAGAAACATACTCCAATCCTATACGCGAGAGCAATACTATGTCGACACTCAAACGAGTGTCTTTTTTTATGAATTTTAAAAAATAAAACCATCTCTTATAGATGGTTTATCAACACACATTTCTTTATATTCTTGATGCAATGGTAAGTTTATGCAGCCGGATAATAAATAGTCATACTTAACCGAGTTAGCGTACTTCCGGAATTATAATAAAAGTGCGGTCTATCCGCCTTAAAGCGAATTGCATCTCCGCTATTTAATGTATATTGACAATCATTTATTTCAATTATCAATTCCCCTTCAAACACCGTTATAAATTCTTCGGTCCCTTCTTTATGGCCTTCCGAACTTAATTTTCCTTCTGTTTCAATTTCAACCGTATAGATTTCAAAGTTCCTATCATCTTGAAAAGGAAAAGAAGGATACACTTTATATCTCCCATTGTCTTCTGATAATACTTGAACATCATTTCGTAAAACAACTTTCGTATCTGGTTGCGGGTTATTGATTAAAGAAGTAAAAGACACTTTCAAACCATTAGCAATTTTCCATATCGTTGTTAATGTTGGACTTGACTCCCCTCGTTCAATTTGTCCAATCATCGTTTTACTCACACCTGTTAATTGCGAGACCTTTTCCAAACTCATTTTTTCTTTCTCTCGTATTGTTTTTAAATTTTTCGCCAAAATAAGTTGAATTTCTTCCATAAGAAACACTCCTACACTATATACAATATAACGACCGTTATGTATAATAAAAAGCACACGTTATATTGTTCTTTTCGGTCATTATAACACACACTAATTAATTAGGGGGTTTTGAAATGCCTATATTTTCTTTTTTGTTATTTGTTTTTATAAGTAGCTTCACACCCGGTCCTAACAATTTTTTAGCTATGACATACGCTAATCAACATGGTTTAAAAAGGAGTATGCAATTTTGTTTTGGAGTAGCTTTCGGGTTTTTCATCCTCACTTCCTTATGTAGCTTCTTTAATATTGTACTAATTAATATCCTACCCATAATCGAATTCCCTTTAAAAATTTTAGGTGTAGCATATATGCTATATTTAGCTTTTAAAATACTCACTAGTAAAACTAGTACAGATCCCGATGAAAAACATAATAAAAACTTATTTACAGTGGGGATTTTTCTTCAGTTTGTTAACCCTAAAGGGATACTATTCGGCCTGACTGTAGTGTCAACTTTTATTCTCCCTTACTATAATTCATATTCAAGTTTTCTATTCTTCTCATTATTTCTAGGTGTAGTCGGGTTAATGAGTACATTTAGTTGGAGCTTATTTGGTTCCATGTTCCAAAAACTTTTATTAAAACATACTAAATCTTTTAACATCATTATGGCCGTTTTATTAGTTTTTAGTGCTTTTTCAATTGTAGTCAATTAAATTCAAACTCTAAATTTCATTTCTGTTTAAAAGTATGATTTACAAATATAGCTGATATACCAAATGAACCTCCCGCTTACATGCATTACTTATTTAGTTTTAAAGCGGTAATCTTCTATATCTACTCTTATTCATACGAGATAAAATAAAAAGAGGATTACTCATTATAAGTAATCCTCTTTTTTGACTATTGATTTTTAAATATTCTGTTCCACTAAACTAAAATCGTTACTTAACTTCATACCACCAGCCTTTACGATCAAGGTAATCCGTCATTCCTTTAAGTTGCGCATCTGAAGTTGGTTCAGAGATAAAATATGTTAGACCATCAGATTGTAAGATGAAGTTAGCTGTCATTTTTAGTGACGTTAATGCTCCCATTACATCGGGGGTTTCATACGATGAAAAAGCTCCTGATTGAATGATATTTTTTTTCGATGGCGGAGTTGTCCCACCAGATTGCCCCGTTAACGCATAAACAATTGAATTTGCAATCTTATCTGGATTCCATTTTGACATATCTGCTTCATTATCGATAAATCCAAGTTCAATTAAGATTGCAGGTGCTTTCGTATTCGCTAATACATAAAGGTCTTTTCGCTCTTTCGCGCCACGATTTGACCAGCCAATATCTTTTGAAAGTTGCGCTGCTATCTTTGCTGATAAAGCTTGTTGGTCATAATACAGTACTTCAACACCATTAGCATTCGTATCATATGAGTTTAAATGAAATGAAACTACTAAGTCTACATCATGTGAGTTTGTTTTAGATACAATGTTATTTAAATTTTGCGCTTGTGTTATCCCTACTTCATCAGTATCATCATAAACTGTATGCCCTAATGCTCTTAATTTAGCAACAACTGCATCCTTAACTTGGCGATCCATAATATGTTCTTTCCGATTCCCATAATTTGCACCCTGTACAATACTATTGTGACCTCCATGTAAACTATATCTAGCCATTGTTCAACATCCCCTTTTTTATTAATATATTCAAAGCTCGTCTTATTGTCCGGTCAAATATCCAGTAAAGCTCCAGCAAACAATAATAAGGGCACTAATCTATTTTTAAATTTTTAATTCTAGATTATCTATTTTCTAAAACAAAGGACTCATAAATAAAAACCACAACTAATATTTTTTAGTTGCGGTTTTTACGCATTTAAACTATTTATTTATAAATCTCTTTATTATAATACATGAAAAATATGTTATAACATAAGCTACTGTTCTTTAGGAGGGGTTTAATGGCTGATAAGTATAAATTTTTAATTCTCGTTGTTACAGCATTTTTTTCTTTCTTTTCCTTAATAAAAGATTTCCGTAACATTTCAAAAAGTTTCTTTTTGGGGAGCTTTGCAGTCCTAACAAGCTTTATATTATTATTAACGCACGCTTTAGAATTAACTCCAATACTTCTCCATTCAGCTCAGATGGCTCTTGAGATTATTACAATACCACGTAAATTATTTCTTCCCCCTGTCACTGAAGTTGCTAGTTTTTGCTAACAATTCGTGTATCTAAAAAAATTCAAGTCTATATTTCTAATTATCTTTATAAATATAAAAGTGCGGTTTCTCCTTTCTAGAGAAACCGCACTTTATCAAATATTCTTATTAAATTTTAAACTGACTCGTATACAGATCAAAGTAAAACCCTCTATCTTCCATAAGAGATTCATGATTCCCTCTTTCCAAAATACTTCCATCTTTTATAACAAGAATTTGATCTGCTTTTTCAATCGTTTTCAGTCGATGAGCGATTACAAAACTTGTTCGACCTTTCATTAAATTATTTAGTCCTTCTTGAATTTGCAATTCTGTTCTCGTATCAATATTTGATGTTGCTTCGTCGAGAATTAATATATCTGCATCAGCTAAAATCGCCCGCGCGATCGCAAGAAGTTGTTTTTGTCCTTGACTTAAATTCGATCCTTCTGAAGCAATTTTTGTTTCATATTGATTCGGTAAATGTTTAATAAAAGAATGCGCAGATGCTGCCTTAGCTGCATTGATTACTTCATCATCACTAGCATCTAATCGACCATAACGAATATTATCCATAATCGTCCCAGCAAATAAGTACGTATCTTGTAAAACTACTCCTATTTTACTTCGCAACGAATTAATATCATAATCTTTTATATCTTTTCCATCGATATGAATTTGCCCTTGCTGTATATCGTAAAAGCGAGTTAGCAAATTAATGATTGTTGTTTTGCCCGATCCAGTTGGACCAACTAAAGCAATTGTCTCCCCTGGCTGTGCCTTAAGACTCACTTCTTTTAAAATCGTTTTATTTTCCTCATAACCAAATGAAACATTCTCGAGTGCAACATGCCCTTGTAAATTTTGTACAATGCATGCATCTTTTTTATTTTGAATTTCTGGTACTTCATCCATAATTTCAAAGACACGTTCTCCACCAGCAACTGCCGCTTGAATTGTATTCATTAAAGTTGCGAATTGACTTAGTGGTCTTGAGAATTGACGAGAATAATTAATAAAAGCCGCAATGACACCTACTGTTGTCATTCCATTTAAAACCATAACTGAACCAGTCCCAATTACAAGCCCCATACCTAAGTTATTTATAAAGTTCATACTTGGAAAAATAAAAGCTGAAAATGTATCCGCCTTCGTAGCAGACATTCTGAGTTGTTCATTAATTTTATTAAAATTTTGTACGGTTTCTTTTTCTTTCCCGTATAACGTTGTAACATCCGCTCCAGTTATAGCTTCCTCAATAAAACCATTTAATTCTCCTAAATCTTTTTGACGCTTTGCAAAGTTTTTACCACTATAAGCAACTAGTTTTTTTGTAACGAAAAACATAATAGGTACTGTAATTAAAGTAACAATTGCTAAAATCCAATCTAATGCGAACATCGCAATTGTTACACCTATAAAGGTTAATGCTGATGAAATAATTTGTACAACACTTTGCGTCAACGCTTGATTCAAATTATCTATATCATTTGTAACACGGCTCATTAAATCCCCTTGAGAACGTACATCAAAGAACCGTAAAGAAAGCGTTTGGATTTTCTCAAAAATATCTTGTCGTATTTTTTGTATTGTTTTTAATGCAACGTTAACCATGACAAATGTTTGTAGCCAAGTTAACAATACTGTTACACCGTAAATCGCGATAAGTAACAAACACATTCTCGCCGTACCGCTTAAATCTTTCGGTACAATATATTGATCGATAATTACTCCCATTAAATAAGGACCTAATAACCCAAGTAACGTCGTAACAAATACTAAAAATATAACGAACGTAAGAGCAGCCTTTTGATACCCCATATAGTTCCATACTCGCAATACAGTTCCTTTAGTGTTTCTAGCTTCACCCATTTTAGGCACGTTACGCCCACCTTTATTAGAAAATTGCCCTTGAAAATTACGCATGTTCTTTCCCACCTTCTTTATGTAAATTGCCACCTTGGGAAAGATAGATTTCTTGATATACCTCACATCGTTCTAACAATTCTTCATGTGTACCATCACCAACTAATTCACCGTTATCTAAAACGAGAATTTTATCAGCATCTATTATAGATGAGATTTTAGAGGCGATTAATAATGTTGTTGTTCCTTTATATTCTGTTCTTAATGCCGATTGAATGTTAGATTCTGATTTCGCATCAACTGCTGATGTAGAATCATCTAATATAAGAATGGATGGCTTTCTCACAAGTGCCCTTGCAATTGATACACGTTGTTTTTGTCCACCTGATAAATTTGTCGCACCTTGTGTTAAATGATATTGATATGAATCTTCCAACTTGTTAATAAACTCAGTCGCACAAGCTGATGAAGCCGCTACTTCCAGTTCGTCATTCGTTGCATCTTCTTTACCATAACGTAAGTTCTCTTCTATGCTACCTGAAAACAATAATGCCTTTTGAGGTACAAACCCGATTGAAGCACGAAGTTTTTGTAAATCGTATGCTCTAACATTTATTCCATCAATGCATACTTCCCCTTGATCAACATCGTATAAACGCGGTAACAGTTTTGCTAAAGTAGATTTACCACTTCCTGTAGAACCGATAATTCCTACTTTTTCACCTTTACATATGTTAAATGAAATATCTTTTAAAACATATTCATTATTTTTCGTGTAACTATAACTAACATTTTTAAAGTCAATTTGTCCCTCGATTTGCTTAGGTGCAACCGCATTTGTTTCCGTCGTAATATCAACCTCAGTATTTAAAACTTGCTGTACACGATCCGCAGATGGAAATGCCCGCGCGATTTGCATAAATACCATACTTATAGACATAAGTGACATTAAAATAATATTCAAATAGTTTATAAACGCTAAAATAGCTCCTACTTGAAGCGTTCCATCAAATACTTTTTCTCCACCAATCCATAATGTTGCGACAATCCCGCCGCTTACAACTAACATAATGATTGGCATCATTATGGAAATAAGCTGCACCGCTCGAATATTAATCTTCGTTAAATTTGTATTAACATTTCCAAACTGAGTAATTTCATATTTTTGTCTTACATACGCTTTAATAACACGTACTCCAGATAAATTTTCTTGTAGCTTTGTATTCACTTTATCTAATGCTTCTTGCACTTTTTTGAACGTTCCGCTCGCTTTACTTGCAATGAATATAATCGCAAGTAATAAAATTGGAACAACTACAAGTAATATAGGAAATAACTCGCGTGCTGTTACAAAAACAATTATTATACTTCCGATAAATAACAAAGGACCACGAACAAGTACACGTAATGTCATCGTCATCGCCGATTGAATAGAAGTAATATCATTTGTCACAATCGTTAATAATTTCCCAGTTCCAAATGAATCACGATTTTCACTAGAAAATGTTTCTACTTTCGCAAATACATCTTTTCGTATGTCTGTAGCGAAATTAACAGCTGCTTTTGTAGAATACATCATACACCCAAGTCCTCCAACTAAACCGATTGCTGCAGCTCCTATCATAAGAAGCCCCATTTTTATTACATAATTCAAATCACGATTTGCTATCCCAACATCAATAATATGCTGCATAATAGTCGGTTGAATTAAGTCCATCGCAACCTCAAGTACCATAAACAGTGGTCCAATAATCGCGAAGAACATGTATGGTTTTAAATAATGTAATAATTTGCGAAATGATTTCATACTTAATCTCCTTTTTCCTATGAAATTACCATTTAATAATTCATACCCTCCTTACTTAAGCCATATATTTTTTGATTTTTCCAGTATTTCTATTATATTATGCAAATTAATATTTAACATTATTAAATGATAAGCATTAATGACTTTCCGGTCAATAAATGTGCTTTATATTACGCAAATAGAAAAACCGTATTCTTAAGTAGAAAGAATACGGTTTTTCATCTATATCTCTTCAATTGTAAAATCTAAAAACTCAGTCTCAAATCCATTGTTTTTAGAAGGACTACACGTGTAAAAACCTATTTTAACAGGCGCATTCCCTATATCCTCCATCAAATGAGCAATTCTTATTTGTTCCCATTGACAGCTATTTTTTACATATATTATATAATCGCCACGTTTACGAACAATTCGAAAATGAAGTTGTTGGGTAGCTAATTCTGTTGGAAAGTCTTGTGTTGACCAATCAGAATATCCATTATTCGTTACGACAGCTCCTAAATGAGAAGGGCCATCTGGAATATACTCTAATGAAGTTTTCAACCAACACTTTTCCGAAATCATAACAAAAAGACCTGCTTGATCGTATTTTGAATTTGGATCCATACACAATTGAACTTCAGCTTGAAAGTCTGTCATCATTTCACTATAAAATACATGACCATTCATTACTTCAAAACCATAATGTGTTTTAAGCCAGAAATCTGTTTCTGCTTTCGAACGGACAATAAACGACCGGTTGTCATTAATTTTATAATATTCAGGGACATTCATTATAGTGAGCTGCTCAACATGTTTAGGTATATACGATATATTCATAGTTCCTCCATAATAAAGCCTTTATACAAACCTTTAAAACTCCGCTAATACAGGGAATTTATAACCTTTAAAATCTAACTCTTTATTACTTCGAACCATTAAATACTTATTAGACTGTAATTCTGTAAATTGTACATCCTCAATCCCTAATTGATCTGGTGAGAAGTAAAATTCGATTTCTGTAAATCTTTCAGCGATTTCTCCGCATATTTCATCTAAAACTGGAATTACTGTTGCAAATACTCCATATAATTTCAACTTTTCATTATCTACTTCATACACAATTAGAGCATCTAGTTTCTCTGAATAATACAATTTCTCATTCCATCCCGAATCATACATATTCAAATAAAACGAAGGACGGAAGTTTAATGTTGAAAAATTATTTGAAAGTCTTTGGCTACTATCAATAGTTTCATGTATTAACTTTCTATCCTCTTCCATATAATAATCTAACTTTCTAAGTAAGGAGTCATTATTATTCTTTTTATCATATAGAATAGTCATCAAATACTCCTGCACAACTTTAAACCCAAATGATGCATATAGTTCAGGTTTTTCCGTAAATAATAATGTACATTCACATTTCTTATCAATTTCTTCTATCATTTTACTTATTAATTGTGTCATGAGTCCTTGTCTACGAAAATCAGGGTGAGTCATTACCGTTTGAATGCCGGCTGCATTTATTCTTTCACCATTTACTAGCAATGGTAGCGAAAATACCGCAACATTTGCAATCGCTTTATCGTCATGTAAAAATGATAAAGCTTTGTATGTATCATCCCAATAACCTCTTTCTGAAAAATCATTCAATGTTTGAATTGTAATTCCAAACACTTCTTCAAATAAAGGAAATAACTTCTCTCTTTTCGGTTCTTCTAAAAGAAATTTTTCAAAAATTTCAACATTCCCCATGTTGTCCCTCCATACGTTAATTCCATCAAATTAGATTTAGTTATATAACCTGCTCTTAATGTAATAGGTCTTACCAATCAATATACTATCATAAAATATAAAAAAAGAGTCTAATTAATTTTATGTTTTGACTATTCGAAAGTAAGTCGAATAAAACAATATTAAGATTTTTGAATATTAATAAGTTTATTAGTGCTTTCTACTTCGTTTTTACTCATAGAAATGCACCATTTATAAAAAATATTTTTTATTATTTTTTTCCTTCTAGTCTCTCCCTCGTATTAATTTCTTCTCCTCTCATTCGCTTTTCAAATGTATTTCTCCAACTTGTAGAAAGTGCATGTACTTCTAAGATCCTTTTTAGCCCTTCCATATTTTGTTTTTCCTTATGCATAATACGATTAGCAAATGCTACTGTAACACCTTTTGGATCAGACTTTATTAACTTTAACGTATCAACAGGTGATACCCATCCTTCTTTTAATACACGAAAATAAAATCCTGTATATCCTGTTTCTTGAAAATAAAGTGGTAACTTTGGAATATTGTATTTCTTAGCTAATTTAAAACAAGGTTGTCTTGGCTGCGTTACTTGTACAATTGCTTCTCCAATTTGAAATGTATCACCAATACAAACATCCTCTTCACACAGACCATTAATTGTTATATTTTCTCCGAATGCTCCATATACAAGGGCTTGATTCAACTCTTTTTCCCAGTATCTATAATGTTCTCCAGAATACACACAAACTGCTTTATCTACTCCACCATGATGAACTAAGTCCGCTTGCCCATCTCCATTAAATTTTAAAAAGGATAAAAACACCGGTTCCCTTACTTGCTTCTTATTTATACCTGTATGAATTACCTTTCCGCCGTATGTAACCTCTTTTGGTAACCCTATATTTAAAGATAGTACCTCATATACTTTATTCATCTTAATCGCTCCCCTTACTTACCCCACAATTTTTCAATAGATTAATTTATACTTTCAAACTCTCTGTCTATTTTTCATTTAAAATGACAAAAGGTCAGCAAATGTAATAACCACTCAAATATCCTTGCTCCGATACTTATCTATCCTTACTTCAAAAACTTTTCAATCCCTCTCTAATAAAGTGATTATAAGCTCAACAAAATCATTGTTCAATCCAATTATTTATATAATAATGATAGGCATAACCTATCATTAAACTTGAGGTGATTCCAATCGAATTAAGACAACTTGAATATTTTTTAGCTGTTTCAAAAGAATTGCATTTCACAAAAGCAGCTGAGAAACTAAATATTTCACAACCTTCTCTAAGTCAGCAAATACGTGCATTAGAACATGAAGTAGGAATGCCGCTTTTCGATCGCATTGGTAAAAAAATATCTTTAACTGATGCAGGAAGGATTTTATTATTACATAGTAAAACCATTTTTCATGAAGTCGAACAAGCTCGTTCTGCAATTCAAGATCTAAACGGATTACAGCAAGGTTCCTTAACAATAGGCTCTTTGTTAACCGTCGTAAATTATTTACTACCACCAGCTATATTAAATTTTAATCATTCATATCCCAATATAGAGCTTTCTGTATTAGGGCTTCGTACAGGAGATATTCGTGAAAAATTATTACAAAACGAACTAGATATCGGCATTACATTTCTCCCGGTGCAAGATAAGGAGATTATTTCTATCCCTCTATACAAAAGTGAACTTACATTAGTCGTACCAACCGATCATCAATTAGCTGAACGTAATCATGTATCTATTGCTGAATTACAGAACTACCCTTTAATTCTTTTACCTAAAAATTTCTTTTTAACCGAACTAATTACATCTCATTGTCAAAAATTTAACTTTAAACCAAAACCAATTTTAGAAATTAGTACGATGGAATCTTTAATCCAAATGGTTTCAAAAGGAATGGGAATTACAGTGTTACCAAAACCGTATATAGACTTTTTACAAAATAAAAACATTCAAGCTATTAAAATAGAGAATCCTACTCCAACAATAGAAATTGGGCTTATTTATAGAAAAGATAAATATATGTGTGCTGCAACTCGAGAATTTATTGAGCAACTAAAAAGAACAGTACATTCTTTACAAAGCTAAACGAACAAAAGAGATTATCCTATAAAACCGTTTCACAACGACCTAGTAGAATAATCTCTTTTCAAAACAAAATAAAACATAATATTTAAACTCATATAAATTTCAATGTACCTTTTTAGATATTGGAATATATTTCGTAAAATATGCCCCAACTAGCAATAAAACAATTGAAATAAACCAAATAATAATCCCACCAAAGTTAAACCAATATGCAAGCAAATTTAAGATTGCTAGTGTAAAGAAACAAATTGAAGTTAACGCACTCTTCAATCCTTTTACCCCTGCTTTTTTTCTTTTTTCATAAGTAATATACATTGAAACGGCAACAAATAAGATAAGAACAATCGGTAACATTACTTTTAGCAATGGCAAGCCCTCCCGTATATACACCTTACTATTACCATTTTATCTCATTTATTCTTCTTGAATCAATTAATAGCATTCTTCTCTCCAAAAGTCAGTATACGTTTTATTATTAAATTTCACATTTACCTGAGAAAATGAAAGACTTCCTCCAACTTTCAATGAGTACCAGTCGTTGAATAGTGGAGATCCGAAGCAAATATTCATTGTACGATTATGCAAATCAAATAAGACAGAATGCAAAGTTCCAAACCATTCTTCATAATTATGTACTGTCAGCCCAGTAGGATACTCTCTTTCTACTAATTCTTTTAAAGAATCCATGCTCACTTGTTCATTTCGATTTAAATGTTCATACAATGTGTAATATCTGTTTGTAGATTGTTCTAATCTTCTATTATTCAATTTTTGAACAGATAAACTAATCGCATGATTTGTTGATACGATAAAATTTTGGTTTTCCTCATCAATTGTGGTTATTGATTTAAAACCGTCAAATATTTCAATACGTGCTGCGTCTAAAGGATCTGCTACAATTAGATTAATATTACTTGCAATTGGCATTTCATCAACTAGTGATATCGCCTCCTGCACATTTTTACATTTCTCCAATAATACTCGAATTACCGCAAAGCATTGTAAACCACTTAACACTGGCTTTCGTAAGCCTTCAATATTTCCTACTGGTTGACCACATGCTGAAAATGTAACAGATAACCCATGCTCGTTAACTCCTTCTGTTCGACCGAAATAAAAAGTAGAAAAGCCACTATGCACATATGCACCTTCAACATGTGTTGAGCAAAAACGCATATCATCTATTTTTGGTGACAAATCATAATTTCTTAAAACATATGTGTGCTTTGAATCTGTCTTTTTAGGTAATACGACACAATGACTACATCCTGCTTTTAATAGTGTTTGATAATAATACATCAGATTTCTAGCAGGAATTTTCAACACTTCACAAAACCCTTCAATTTCTTCATTAATTCCTGGACAATATTGATTTAATATATTTCTAGATTCTGTCCAATAATTATCTGATACTAAATGTTCTTGCTGTATAAATTGTGGAATGAGATATGGATGATTTTTCACAAACTCCCCTTGTTGCTTTCCAATATCATAATGACTTCCTTTTAATGATGAAAAGTACCCCTTTACTTGGTACATCTAAATCCCCCCTTACATTTAATTTATCCATATCATACCAAATGAATTTTATTCATTCTTGATGTTTTTTACTGTCTTTCAAATCAAATTTGGCTGGAATAAAGAAAACAATTATAAAATAAAAATTAGGAAACTGTAATCATTAACAGTTTCCTAATTTACCTATACTATATTATCCCCTCTTCCACCAACGTTTCTGCAATTTGAACCGAGTTCCAAGCGGCCCCTTTTAATAAATTATCGGAAACAATCCAAAGATGGAATCCTTTTGGTGTATCAGGGTCTTTTCTAATTCTCCCGACAAATGTATCTATTTTCCCTTCTGCATATAATGGCATTGGGTACAGCTGTTCACTAGGATTATCTTGCAGTACAACACCTGGTGTATCCAGCAACACTTCTCTTATTTCTGCAACAGTTGCTTCTTTTTCAAGTTCTATATAAACCGATTCTGAGTGCCCGGATACGACCGGAACACGCACACAAGTAGCTGCCATTTTCAAGTTTTGGTCCTCCAAAATTTTCTTCGTTTCTTGAATCATTTTTACTTCTTCAAATGTAAAATCATTATCTGTGAATATATCTACTTGCGGAAGTACATTAAACGCAATTGGATAATGTTTTTTATCTTTTTTCGCTGGTAATATAGTACTCTTTACTTCTTCACCTGTAAGCATTGACTTAGCCTGTTCTTTTAATTCATGAATTGCATGAATTCCTGAACCTGATACAGCTTGGTATGTGGAAACAATAATTCGTTCCAATCCGAATGCTTTTCGAATTGGCTGAAGTGCCGTCACCATCTGTAATGCTGAACAATTCGGAACTGCTATGATACCGTTATGCTCCTTTAAAGTGTGCGCATTTACTTCTGGAACAACGAGCGGTACATCGTGCGCCATTCGGTATTCACTTGTGTTATCAATTACGATGGCACCACTAGTGACTGCGTGATTAACAAATTGTCTAGACACTTCTCCTCCAGCGCTAAAAAAGGCAATATCAACACCTTCAAAACTAGTTGTTTTTGCCTCTTGTATAATTATCTCTCGTCCTTTAAATCGCACTACTTTACCAGCGGATCGTTTTGACGAAAGCAATGTAACTTCAACTATATTAAACTTCATTTCATTTTCTAACAGTTCAATAATTTTCTGCCCTACTGCACCTGTAGCCCCAACTACAGCTATATGATAGCCCTTTTTGATCATCTTTTCTCCTCCAATATCACTTAAATGAATATTTCTACAATTTCATTTTATAAAGGATTTAATCATTTGGAAAATTGAAATACGTGATATAATCATTCACAAATCATGATAATAAAAGAGGGATTGCTTATGGAAATGAGACATGTTAAAACATTTTGTGCGATTGTTAAGTATGGTGGTTTTTCTAAAGCTGCTCATGCGTTAGGTTATGCGCAATCTACTGTGACAGCGCATATAAAAGCATTAGAAAACGATTTACGTCTCCCTCTATTCGATCGATTAGGGAAAAAAGTACTTCTTACAAAAGCAGGTCATCAATTTCATCCTTATGCCCTAGAATTACTAGCTATTTATGAAAAAGCGCAAGAAATCCCTCAAAATAGTGATGATTTAGAGGGAACATTAACGATTACATCTAACGAATCATTAGCAGTGTACCGATTACCACAATTATTACGTATGTACAAACAGGAGAATCCGAAAGTAAATATCGTACTGGAAACAACTACAAACGAACAAGCAATGAATAAGCTACGTGAAGGAGAAACAGATGTTATTTTCATAATTGGAGAAAGTATGGAACATAATGATTTTATTACGCGTACTTTTTGTAATGAAGCATTTGGATGGATTTTACCTCCCCATTACTCTACACACTCTAATCCATTTTGTTTACTAAATGATACTCAATTTATCTTTACAGAACAAAGCTGCGGCTATAGACCGATGGTAGATCGGTTTTTACGTCAAAGCGGAAATATTCCAGCTAAAACATTTGAAACTTCCAACGTTGAAGTCATTAAACAATCTGTGATGTGTGAGTTAGGAATTTCAATTCTTCCTTACATTGTTGTACAAGAAAGTTGTCAAAAAGAACAACTCTGTTTTCAGCCTATCGAAACTTCAACAGTTATTCAAAGCCATGTAATCTATCATAAATCTAGATGGATTTCACCCGTATTACAATCGTTTCTTTCACTATTAAAAGTGATGAAAATATAAAAATAATATGAAAGAAAACATAGGTTGAAATCCTTGGAAGAATATCAATCCATGTTTTCTTTCATTCGACTTATATAGTCATCTTCTTTTTATTAGATAATTCTTTTCCTTTAACTAGAACAAATACGATTGGAAGGACAAGCAAACTAGCAATGGCACACATTATTCCTAAAGAAGAAAACGGAAATCCATTACTCACGGCAAGTGACGCTATGCCAGAAGCAATAGTCATACCAATATACATGGCAGAACCATTTAACGCCATCACAGTCCCTCGCACAGCTGGGTTTAATTCTGAAATTAATGCTGTTAATGATGCTTGGCCAAATCCAATAAATAAACTCCAAATTATATGTACAGTAATTACAATTGTTAAATTTTCTATGGAAAACGAGAATATCATTACAGTAATTGCGGCTACAATACTGGCAATAGATATGACATTCCTCTTTCCTATTTTATCTGCTAACTTTCCACCCAGAATATTACCTGCTACACTACCAATTCCCGCCAGAAAGATTACAATACCTATTTCACCAACGGAAAGTCCAAAATTATTGCCATAATAAACACCTATGTACGAAAACATACCGTGTAATCCAATTGTCCATAGAAACGTTGCCAATAATGCAAATAAAACTGATATATTTACTAAAGCCATTTTCAATGACGCACCTAACGTTTTCGCTATAGAAACATGCACCTCATTTCTCGTTTTTTCATTTTCTAATATGTGATTAACTAGTAATGTAAGAAATAAAGTTAATAGTCCTATACTATAAAATGTCCATTGCCAATTTCCTATTTCAGATAAAAATGCTCCAATAGGTACTCCAATGACTGTCGAACCTACCATCGCTCCCATAATCGTTCCCATCGCTTTTCCTCTTGACTCATATGTAACTTTATCTCCTACTAATGCAAATATACTTGGCATAATCATCGCACCAGATAAACCTGTTAGACCACGAAATAATAAAAGCATTTCAAAATCCTTTGCTAATCCCGTACAAAATGTAGAAATAGAGAAAATAACAAACCCCATTATGATCATACGTTTCCTTCCAACTCTATCAGACATTGGTCCGAATAAAGGTGCTGTTATTCCATAACAAAGTGCATAAATAGTAATTAATAGTCCTCCACTCCCATCAGGAATACTGATTGTTTCTGTAATAGCTGGTAATAAAGGTGCCACTATTAATGAATCTAACCCAACAAAAAAAGCTACAATTGTCAAAATACGTATCATCGAATTTAACTCCATATATAACTCCCCTTTTATTTCATATATGAAATAACTCTTTATTTTTATCCTCTCTTCTTTTTTACTGCGCTAGTTTTATTTCATATATGAAGTATTTATATAAATAAAAATGTAACAGAGTGTTACATTTTTATTATATTTAATTCAAATGCTTCTTCCACTTTAATAATAAAGTATCTAAATGCTCTTCTTCTTCTTTCGTAAAACAACCACAGTTCTCTTTTAAAAAATCACTATATTGCACATCTACTTGCTTTTTTATTTCTTCACCTTTTTCAGTTAAATAAACGAGCGTTTCACGTTGGTCATTTGGGTTCTTCTCTGTCATAACGTAACCATCACGCTTCATCCGTTGAATCATAGTTGTCATATTACTTGGAACACATCCCATGTTTTCAATTAACTTTGACATAGATACTTTCCCCGATTTTGCGAGTACTTGAATCACTCCAAATTGTACGTAACTTATATCATATTGTTCAATTTCCTTATCTAGATTTTTTTGGAGTAAATGATAAACATCACGAATATTTGCGTAAAGCTCTCTGTTATTCATATATATATTTAAGCCCCTCTAATTTATTTCATATATGAATCATATTCCCATTTATTTCTTGTGTCAACAAAAACACCTTTGTATTTATAACAACAAAGGTGTTTCAAAATCAACATATCTCTTATTTATTAGTCTGTCCCCCACCTGCAATTAATTTACTGCCTGAATAAGTACCTTTTTGCATAAACACTTGATTAATTAACTCTTTTTGTTCCGCTTCTGACATTAATCCTTTTCCTTCGCCTAAATTCCCGCTTTGTAATTTCCAAATCTTGTTGTGATCCGCATCCATCTTTTCATATTTTCCTTGTTTCCATCTCTCTAAAATATCTGCATATGTATTTCCTTGTACTAGATCATTACTCTTTACAATATCAAGTAAACTTTCAATTCGTTCTTGTGTGATAAAAATATAGCCCCACTTTTGATCAGCTTTCGTTTTTTGATGTGCCATTTCATGTAATGCTGTCTGTATGTTCTCATCTGTCCATTTAAAATTTTTATTAAAACCGCTATTTGGTAATGAATGATTACCATTTTCTAAAAGCTTTGCATCTTCAGCTTTTACATTACTATCAGCTAGTACTTCTGCTGCCGGAGCAGCTAGTGATGCCTTTTTCGCAGCTGGTTTACTATTATTTAGATAATATAGCATACCATATGTTACACCTACGCCAATTACCGCCATACCAGCTAAAATACCTATTATTTTAAATAATGTTTTCATCTTGCTTGTTTCCTCCCACATATCCCATTCATATTTTCTATTTCTCGAACCACATATATATTTCCTTATATTATATTTCTTTTCTTTATCAATTGAAAGATTATTCTGTCAAAACATCCATCTTTTTCAAATGCAGATCCATCTCTAAGCATTTCGTTTTAATTTTATAAAAATATATGCTAGCCTACATATAAAGGAGATGAATAAATATGAGTTTATTGTATAGCGGTTTAACTTTTTTAAACTTTGACGATACATATTTATTACAAAATAAACTTCATTCTTATTCACATGAAGATATTGATTTTAGTCATTTAGAGCACGCAAACCTGTATTGCGAGACTCCTTCTTTAAAGCGAATAAAACGGGAGTTATATCGTAGAAAGCAAAGAGGAATCACCTTTATCGGTTCTGGAAATTATCATTATGTATCTTATTTGCTACTAAAAGAAATAGATGAACCATTTAGCCTTATTTTATTTGATCATCACACTGACATGAACTTAAAAGAAGAAAATGAACATACTCTTATTTCTTGCGGTTCATGGGTATCATTCGCACTTCAAAATAACCCGAAATTAAAGAAAGTAATTATTATCGGACCTTCTTCTTTAACCATTCATTCTAATGATTATTCATGCGTAGAAGTATTCCCGATAGATACAACTTATGAAGCATCTACACATACGATACTTTCGCATATTCATACAGATACTATATATGTAAGCATTGATAAAGATGTTTTAGATTCAAAAGTAACTATTACAAATTGGGATCAAGGACATATGAAACTTTCTACACTATTAAAATGTTTACATTCTCTTATTAGGAATAAAAATGTTTATGGTATCGACATTTGTGGTGAACTACCGGTTTATCCTTCTCAGCTCTTTCTAGCTAAATATGCAAATGCTATTAAGAAAAATGAAAAAGCGAACTTACAAATTTTAAAATCAATATATAATACATAAAAAAACAACGAGTACCTTATAAGGCACTCGTTGTTTTTATGCACGATGTTCTTTTAACCACTTCGTAATCGCATCTAACCTTGAAACATCAAAACGGCTCTCTTCAGACACATTTAAACAGTTTAAACTTTTCACAATTTCTAACTCATTCGATTTTACACTTTTCGCATCAATCATTTTGCAGTACCCGTCTGTAACGGTATTTAAATTTTCATAATAACGTTGAAACGATTTTGATATATGTAAATGTTTTTCAAAGTTTCTTCTTCTTTTTGTCTCGTCAGATTCTTTCCGTTTTCTAAGTTCTTCATCATTCGTATATAAATAAAAATATTGATCAGGAAAACCAATTTCCTTATTGATCAGCTTTTCTTTATAAAAGTTTTCTATTAAAGATAATGGCTGATTAAATATATCAAAATGGAAACACCAATTATAACTAAGTGGCTGATAAATATCACCATCAAGTATTACTAATTCATATTGCTCTGACTTCTGCACTGCTATTTTCCAACGCTCTACTTGTTTTTCAAAATACCATGTTCTATGTTCGTTTTTTGGTCTTTCAAATAAAAAATTCACTTCAGGTATAATATAAGCACCATGATTTTTTTCTAATTCACGAGACGTGCTGCTCTTACCAACCGCACTCGCTCCCTCAAACGCTATAATCCCCATAGTTTCTCCCACTTTCATTAACTTAAATCTCGTTGTTTCTCTTTTCTACCCCATAACTGTCTCCATAAAACAATTGAAGCGATAGAAAGCATGATTGTTGTAATGATACTCCCCTCAATTCCGAACGAGCCCCCATGAAGGACTTCCGATCCGTTTGTTACAGGTTTAAAAAGTGGTGTAGAGTACATCACCATTCCACTAACTGCAAAACCGAATACGTTATATTGTGCCCAGTTCCAAATGGAATGCCATGCACATATCCCCCAAAGACTACTGTCTTTCAAAGCGTAAAAAGCTGCAAATACACCAACTAATATTATATTCGATATTGAAAGAATTGTAATACCTGGATTAAGTAAATGAAGAAAACCAAATAAAAAAGAAGTCACAACAATCCCAATCCATATACGGCTTCTAACAGAAAGGACTGGAAATAACCAACCTCGAACAACAATTTCTTCTGTTGCACCTTGTATTAAAAAAGCAACTAAAGATCCCACAATTCCAATTATAGCGGTTGGCGTAATTTGTTGCATTTGTAGTTGTACAATTCCTGTTAATAAAAGTATCATTACTGGTATTGAAATGAAAACAAAACCTATTAATGCACCTCTCAAATATTTTCTTATCCACTGATTTTTCCAAAAACCAATGGATGAAATTGATCTTTTCTCTACAAATCTAACCCATAAAAAAACAAAAAATACAGCTCCGCCAAACGTCAATATCATCTCAATATCACTATAAATTGCCTTCATTAAAAGTGTTTCTGCTTTCGGTAAAAACAACATAAATAACATGAACAATTCACCTAAAGTTAAAAATACAATTGCAAGTATAACAGCGAATATTGGATGAACTTTTTTTCTTCCTTCTTTAGCTGCATCAATTATTTTAAATTGCGTAAATTGCAATATTCTCGCCTCCATAACAAATATATTAATACTATATATCGTTTCTCTAATACAAACTTCCAATAAAAATGCTCTCCGTTTAGCATAAACCTAAATTTGGAATAATATATAAATAAAAGAGATAACTTTGTGCGTTTTACTATTATCACCAAGATTATTCACTGGTATTACCAGCACTTGCTATTTCCCACCATTTGTTGTAAGATAGTAATTAAGGTCAATTTAACATCATATTTTCTTTGCATATTATCAAGTATCAATCAGGATTATTTTGTACTCCTTATGGGTGTTTGATAATATGTGAACTTTTATTTTTCATTCAAATAAGGCCGATCATATTGTAATCTTTTTAAATTTTAGGAGGCATTACCATGACATTAACAGGTAAAGTAAAATGGTTTAACAGCGAAAAAGGTTTCGGTTTCATCGAAGTTGCAGACGGTAACGACGTATTCGTTCACTTCTCAGCTATCACTGGCGACGGCTTCAAGTCTCTTGACGAAGGTCAAGAAGTTAGCTTCGAAGTTGAAGACGGTAACCGTGGACCTCAAGCTAAAAACGTTGTAAAGCTATAATTCAAACAATAAAAAGGTTGTTACCAGCTCGGTTAACAACCTTTTTAATATATAACTAAAATTTTTTACATAAAAGGAGTGGTTATATGTATCGCAATCGAAAGAACGATGTAGCTGAAGTACCACCAGAACAAACCCCTGTCTGGGAATGTGAATCAGAGGATTGTTTAGGATGGATGAGAAAGAATTTTTCATTTGAAGAAGAGCCTAAATGCCCTTTATGTAAAAGTAGCATGAAAAGCGGAGAACGTTTATTACCTAAAATAGGTTAATTTTTACTTACCCCCTCTTTTATAAGAGGGGGTTTTTATTATAAATTTATATCCTCTACATCCGTTCGAACTATAGAATACAATAGTGCATCATGTTGCTTATTTCCTTGATGAATATAGCCACGTAATAACCCTTCCTTATGAAAGCCTATTTTAGATAACATTTTACAAGAAGTACCATTTTCAGGGTATGTAATAGCTCCAATTCTAAATAAGCCTAAATCTCGAAATCCATAATGAATAATTTCTCGAGCCGCTTCTGACGCATAACCATTCCCCCAATAACGAGGATGTAAGTCATATCCAATTTCAGATCGTTTACTCCATAGTTGTAAATTATTTAATCCAATTGTACCCACTAAAGTATTTGTTTCTTTTAATACAATCCCCCATCGTATTGCCTTTTTCTCAAAGTAATTTTTTGAAAAAGATTCAATCATACGTGAAGCTTGTCCAAACTCCGTAAAAGAATTCATACCGTAATAACACGTTACTTCATCCAATGAAAAGATTTCATATATTTTTTGACAATAAGATTGTTCTATTTCAACTAAACGCAAACGTTCTGTTTCTAATATAGGAAACGCCACAGGATCACTCCTTTCTTTCTACTCATTCATTATAGCAGAAAAAGTATTTATAATTAGGAAAGTCCTCAATGTCCCATTTATCAAATATTTCTAGAGAAGCTTATCCTCTTAATTCAATACAAACTAAAAATAACCCTTCTTGCTTTTGCATGATTAGAAAAAATAAAGAGGTGATCAAAATACTATGATCATCTCTTTATGCTCTAGTTTTAAAATTAATTGTATTATTTTCATTTCCATCACTCCGCTCGTAATAAGATGTCTTATACTTTCGATTCCTTGCTCACTTTTCCCTGCTAAAACAACACCCTCCTCTATACATTTATGGTAAAATATAGTTAAAATATGTTTTTTTATGGAGGTGTATATTTTCTATGTATATATTCATCAGTTTATCCCTCTTACTCATATTACTCATATTTTTATTTGCAAAAAAGTTCGCTCCAAACTCATTCATGATGACTAGTTTTAAAGGCAATAGCTTTAAAACATTTTCAATCGGCATTTTAATCGCCGCAACTCTTTCACTTTCCTATGGAATCTACCATGCAGCAACCTATCAACCTAAACATTTAGATATCACATTACAAAATCAAAACTTTACTGTTTTCGGTAATGTCGGAGAGCTTGGATATTTCTCAGAAGTATTACTAAAGAAAGATACAGAAGTTGAACTACATTTTGCCTCTTGGGAAGTAATGCAATTAAATAATCCAGAAATAATAGTTAACTATCCTTCGGGTAAACAGGAAACATGGAAACCGAACATAACATCAATTCCAGCCAATAAATTAAAAGAGAAACATGGCATAAAAGAGCTTTATCAACTCTCATCATATTCATTTAAAGAATCTGGGAACATAACATTAACGATTACTGAGAATCATACAACTAATAAAAAAATCTCAATTCAAGTGAAATAAATAAAACGTCCCTCCAATATACTGGAGGGACGTTTTATTTATTTATTTATTTATTTATGTATTCTATGTTAGTTTGACGATTCATTTAATGTTGCAATTATTTCATTTGCAATGTTCTTTCCATTTCCAATACACGCACCAATTCCGACACCGTAATATGAAGCACCAGCTAAATATACATTAGGATAAAGATCCGTCATTTTTTCTTGTAATATTTGAACAGCTTGATTATGTTCTAAATGATATTTCGGCATTAAATCTTTCCAATTTGTAACTTCAACTACTTCTGGTTCGCCTTTAATTCCTAGACTCTTTTCAATATCATATAAAGCGACTTGTACCAATTCTTCTTCACTATAATTTTTAATCGTTTCATATACTGGATTTGTACTCTTATAAAACATTCTTACTAATAGCTTTTGTTTTCCCGATGTATGCTTCCACTTCCGGCTTGTCCATGTACACGCATCACAATGTAAATCACTGTTTTCCGTTACGATAAATCCTGTGCCGTCCGCCGGTAATTGTTCATCAAGTATATCAAATCCTAAGTAAATACTTATAAGAGATGAGTTTTTAAATGTATAAAACTGCTCGTTTAACTCATTAGACTGTAATAAAGTTTGTGCGATATCATGCGGAGCTGCTAAAACAACATAATCAGCTTGGATTGATTCATGATTTGCAAAGGAGATTTCATAGCGATCACCTTGTTTCCTTACAGCAGTCGTTACAGCGCCTTTCTTAACGACTGTCTCAGTCAGCATTTCTTCTAAACGATCAATAATCGTAGATAGTCCACCTTTAAATGATACGAACTTTTTGTTTCCTGCTGATTGAAACTGTTTTTTATTCTCTTCAAAACCTTTAATAATACTTCCATATTTATTTTTATAATCCAGTAAATACGGTAATGTCGATGCCATAGTAAGTTCATTCAATTTACCGGAATATACTCCTGAAAGCACCGGAGCAATTTGTCTTTCCACTAACTCTTTCCCTAAAAAGCTTTCTAAAAATACAGCAAGCGAAGTATCTTTTGTAAACTCTTTATTTTTCGTTATGAAATCTTTTAAAGCTACAATTTTCCCTTTCGTTGATACTAGCGTACTGCTAAACAAAGACTCGACACTCATCGGTATCCCAAATATAGTGTCAGAAGGAATTGGATGTAAAGTATTATTAGAATATATGTAAGAAATACCCGTTTCGTTATACACCATTTCTTCTTCTAAATTTAAATCTTTTACAAGCGGCATAACATATTCATTACGAGCAACGATAGAATCCGCTCCTGATTCCATAATAAAATCCTTTTCTTCTACACTATGGATTTTACCACCTAAGTACTCTTCTTTTTCTACAAGGATTAAATTTAAATCGATATTATTATCCTTTTTTAATTTTTCTAAATAAAACATAGTAGAAAGTCCCGTTATACCTCCACCGATAACAACAACTGTTTTCATATGTGCTGCGCTCCTAACCGATACAATTAATAATTCCTTTATTATTATACCCAAAAGTCCTTATATTCGACTAGCAGCTTGTGCATTCTGTAAGAAATTAGACAATATATTCGAATATATTTCTGGTTGATCGTTATGCACTAAATGACCAGCAAACGGAATAACAGCAATGTGAATATTATCGTTTAATTGTTTGAACGTTGTAGTAGCTGTAACTTCATCTTCTGCATCTCCCCCAGCAATACAAAGTGTAGGTATTTGAAGATTAGCTACATCACCTGTTTCATCAAATGGGTACCAACCTTTAACTTGCCACGATTCAAGTAATGCTTTCCAATCACTTTTTTCATGAATTTGATTCATATACGTTACAACTTCTTCATTTTCCATCAATTCCTGATGACACTTTGCTTCATACTCTTGAGACTCCTCCCAATTTTCTCTCTTAACCGGAAAGATACCTGAAAAAGTTAATGTTCTCACTTTATCTTGATATTTTTTTGCAAATAATAAAGCGACTAATCCTCCTAGTGAAACACCAGCTATATGACATCTATCAATTTGTAAATGCACTAACGTATCATGTAAATCCTTTACAGATCGTAGGAAATAATTCTCCAACGTCCCCCCTGATCTTCCATGTCCTCTTAAATCAGGACGAATGACTTGATAATTTTTTTCTCGAAAAAATGCTACCTGCTCTTCATACTCTACTAAACCTGTCATACCACCAGAGTGCAAAAGCATAATTGGTTCCCCTTCGCCTGAAATGTGCGTATGTAATATCATATATCTCCCTCCTTCAAAACAGAATATTCTATCTATTATTAGTATATAGAATATATATCTTAATTTCCAAATAAAAAAGAACTATAACATTTTCAAATCATGCCATAGTTCTTTTTATTTTAAAAACATAAAATAATTAATCAATTTGTCTATTTCTTGACTTAATGCCAATACTTTTTCATGTTGAATTCCGTAATCCGATACTAAATATAAAAGTTCTTCTTTCTTTATTTCAATCGCTTTTTCCAATTTTACTAATTCCATGTCGTTTTACTTCTCTCTCCAATACTAAAATGTATGTATTTTAGTATAGCCTATTTACATAATTAGTAAAAGTAAAATACGCATGTAAAATCTTACAACCATAAAAATAATATACTATCAACAAAAAATTTTAAATTTAACCCTTTATACAGATCATTAGACTTCATTATGTATTAATAACAAATCGAAATTTCTCCAATGTAATATCTTTATATTCTGGAGCTCTCTTTATATGATCAAAATAACTATATGAGAATTTTAAAATATGCCCGAAATCCCAATCAAACGCACTATAGTCTTTTAGCCAAAATTGATTTTCTGTTGGTAATACATAAGCACGCTTTGATTCGATTAAAGGTAAACGATCTATAGGTGAGTGCAAGTTAATTTCAGTATTCGGCATAAGATATTGACTAGCACGTAACACGTATACTAGTTTTAACAGTGGACGTATCCCTCGTTGGAATATATCTCTATGCCCTAAATCATACATAATATTAATTGCATGAGAAAAAGTAAGCAAATGACCAATTAAATCATGATGCGCTTCCGCTCTATAAATAATATTAAATTGCGAGAGCTCCTTTAAAATAAACTTAGATAATTGTTTCGGATTTTTGAATTCACTTTCTATCTCATCGTTTATACTTAATTGTTTTACTTCCTTCGTCGTAAAACCAATCCACGATCTACCAGGAATTGTTTTTCGAAACGATAATATAAGGTTAGTAATCCCTTCAATTGCTTGATTATTCCCCCATTTTTGTAACTCTTTCATAGCTAATAAACTTAATGCAGCATAAATGACATTATGCCCCACCCAATGAAGTTCATCAATTGTATGCTCCATTGATTTTATAATCAGTTTTTCAGCACTTTGAAAATTAATTTCTTTTTTACTATCGATGATTTCACCTAAGTTTTGATTGTTCAACATCATTTTTGTTTGAGAATACATACTACGATTTCTCTCTTCTTCCATATTGTTATCTTTCATAAAAAAATAACTAGCAATTGCAGCTGCTCCGAAATGCGCATGCCAAATATCATTTGTTTGTTTTTTACACTGAGAAATAATTGAAAGACCATCTCTTAAAACAGTTTTATTTTCCATCTATTTTTCCCCCGTAATAAAAATCACTTAATACTCATCCTAAAGATGGTGTCAATACAAATAAAATATGATTGGATTCATCACTTTTATTCAAAAAGCGATGTTTCACATTTGGCGGAATACGTACAACATCGCCTTCTTCTAAAAAATATTCTTTTCCTTCTAATTCCACATACACTTCTCCTTTCATAACAACTGCAATCTCTTCTTTATCTTCATGTGAATAATGACTTTCCGTTGTATTTGCTTTTTTATTTAAATCCATCATTAATATTTCAATACGCGCTTTCATAAAATCCGGTGTTAATACATCATATACAATGTGATCATTATTTTCTCGATATACTTTTTTTCGATCTTTTTTCTTAGAAATGAGTGAATCTGTATCAATCTCATTAATAAAAAGTGTAAATAGTGGTACATTTAATGCTTTCGCAATTAATTCCAATACACTTAAAGAAGGATTCGCATATCCTCGTTCAATTTGACTAATTAGTGAAGTACTAATCCCTGCATAATTAGCAAATTCACGAATTGTCATATTATTTTTCTTACGATAACTTAATACAGTTTGTCCGAGTCTATCATGTATCATAGTAAAAACTTCCTTTCGTCCATCATATTGCATGTTTCGTTGTCTTTGTGCTGACATAGTAAACAAAGGCAAATAATCCTTTCCTATCGCCTTAAGGACTTATATACTTACCTTTGTACATTATATCGTATTAATTTTATTATAATAAACATTGTATCGGAGGGACAAACTGTGAAATCACCTATTCTTTCATATTGCATTTTATTTTTCGGCGTATTCGCCCTATCAACTTCAGCAATTTTCGTAAAATTGGCAGATGCTCCTGCGGCTATCATTGCTTTTTATCGATTATTCTTTGCTGCACTGATTCTATTACCGTTATTACTATTTAATAAAAATAATCGAAACGAGCTAAAAACAGTAACAAGAAGACAATGGGGATTCGGATTCATATCCGGGCTATTTTTAGCTGCACATTATGTACTATGGTTTGAATCATTACAATATACTTCTGTAGCGAGTTCTACAGTCATCGTAACGTTACAACCATTATTTTCAATGATTGGTGGTTACTTTCTATTTAAAGAAAGATTTACGAAAGGAGCGGTTATTGGTTGCCTCATCGCTATTTCAGGAAGTATCGTCATTGGATGGCAAGACTTCCAAATTAGTGGAGAAGCTTTATATGGGGACATTTTAGCCTTTATTGCGGCCGGAATTATTACCGCTTACTTTTTCATTAGCCAACATGTTCGTAAAGACTTATCACTTATACCGTATTCGGTAATTAGTTATGGAAGTAGCGCCTGTTTTCTCGGTATATTTGCCTACATGCAGCAAGAATCTTTCATCCATTACTCTACACAAACTTGGTTGTGCTTTATCAGCTTAGCATTTATTGCTACAATTTTAGGGCAAACAATTTTTAATTGGTTATTAAAATGGATGAGTGCTACTGTAATCTCTATGAGCATTTTAGGAGAAACGATTGGAACTTGTATACTAGCGTACTTTATATTAAATGAGACTATTTCTTTACAACAAGGACTAGGCATTACAGTTATTTTTATTGGCTTAGCATTATTTTTAGTGCAACCAAAACTGCCTAACAACAACTAATAAATAAAAAGCATGACAGTATAATGTCATGCTTTTCACTATCCATTATGTATCATTAAACCATCAGGTCTAAAACGACTCATCATAATTTCATTAATAAACTTTCCGTGAGCCTTCAAATTCCCTATCTTTACTCCCTCTTCTACAAACCCAAATTTTTCATATAGCGATTTCGCTTTCGGATTCGTTTCTAAAACACCTAGTTCCACTCGCTCTAACATTAACCAATTATCAGCTAAATCAAGCATTTTTGTAAGAAGTGCTTTCCCAATGCCTTTATTATGATATTCACTATCTACCCCCATAAACAAATCCCCCGAATGAGATCTACGTCCTAGGCTTTGGGTTAATCCAACAAATCCAACAACTTTTCCATCATACTCTGCAACAAATTCAAATTGATTTGGCGCTAAATTACGAATTCTATTTTCCATCGCATCTACACGCATGCTAGGTAAGAAAACCATATAAGGCAAAACCTCATCCTGTATACATATACGGTGAATTGCTCTAGCATCTTGTATTTCTACCGCTCTTAGTTTGATCTCCATATTTTCTCCCCTCCATATTCATAACAATACATTATTCATTCTAGACCCCTGGGTGAAACCCCTTCTCTTCTATATTTCTTTATGTTATTTTTACATAATCATTTCAGTATAACATCCAATTTATGAATAGCTTATCTACAATTTGGTTAACTTTTTACTCTATTATATAACTCCAGCAGATTTTCAATTGGAATACCATTTATTTTCATACCAGTTATATCACAATTTTCTATTTCCATATTTTTCAGATTACTATTACTTATCGCACTACCTTCCAAATCACATCTATTAAATGAAATAGGATGTTTACCTTCTCCAAGGTTTGTATCTTTAAAATGAACTCCACCTAAAGTCACAAAAGAAAATTTACTACCGGAAAGATTTAAATCGGTATATAATGAACTTTTAAAATTTATATTTCTAAACTTTGATTGACTCACATTACAATTACTCATCTTCATATTCATCATATTGCTACCAATAAAGGAACTGTTTTTTAAATTCACTTGATAATACTCTGTATTTGCTAGATTACAGTTTTCATATTGGCTATTTTTCATATCATTACTTTTAATCAGGTTCTCTTTAGCTGACTCTACAGTTATTCTTTTTACATAACAATACTCATCTTCAGATTTAAAAATTATTTCATAACCCATTTTTTCATAAAAATGATGATTATTAAGTTGTCTACTGGATGTTTCGAGATCCCAAACCCTTATGCTTGGATATTCCACTTCAATTGATTTAATAACATGTGATCCAATTCCTTTTCCTTGATAATCAGGATCTACAAAAATACGATCAATTCGACCGTATGACTTACCAGAAATCGTAACTATAATTCCCCCGATTATTTTGTCATCCACTATTACCTTGAAAGAATCCAATTCTTCGATTGAATACCTCATCATTTCAACTGAAGAATAGCCTGGTGGTTGGATGTTATAGTCAATGACATCACCTTGACCGCATAGCCATCGTTTTGCTTCTTCATCAAATGTTCTTGTCATTATTTCTGTTAACTTTTCAGCATCTAAAATTGTAGCTTTTTCTATAGATATTATTATCATTTTTGTTTTCTCCTTCATTGTTACAAGATAATAAGTTTTGCAAACCGTATAGTTATAAAATAAAGAAAATTAAAATTAATAACTTCATTTACTATTAAACTACAAATCAACCTATATTTTCCACTGTTACTTAGTATTAATGAATAAAAAAGAGACCATGCTATATGAAGGCACTGAAAAACTCCACTTCATAAGAAAAAGGATCCTACCACCTACTATATAAAGGTGATGGGATCCTTTTTAATTTCAACATATTGATAAAATGCGTGTTATTTTCTCAAAGCAACCACTTTTTCAGTGGCCTCTGCTATATAAACATGTTCTCCTCTTTTATTCATTTTCAATTGTGTATAATTAAAAATTAGATATTACTTTAGCCACTCGTTGCAACTATTACTTAACTCCTGTAAATCCTCTATAAATCGACTCGCATGATATCCATCACAAACCGAATGATGAACTTGTAATGAAACTGGTAGCATAACCTTATTTTCTTCATTAAAATATTTCCCACAAGTTATAATTGGTAATAGAAAATCACCATCATTATTAATATTAAGATTAAATCCAGTAAAACTAGCCCAAGGTATGCTAGAAATAGGAAGAACATTTGGCGGAACATTTTCTTTTGTGAAGAGACCATGAACACCAGCATAGCACCTCATATCCTCTTCATAGTTTTTATAAAAAATGTGAAAATCATTAGAATAATCCGTCCATATACTTGAAAAAGATTTATCATCTTTATGGAAGATTGTATAACTTGGTATCATTTCCTCCCAATATCCTAAAACTCCTTCATCGTTAAAACATGTTCGAAATTCTTTATGATTATTTATTACTCTAGAAATTAAATATATAAAAACGGGATAAAATTTTATTCCTTTTTGATGTAATTCCTTTAATAACCTCATAATATCAACATTCACAGTCATACTAAACGTACATTTCAACTTTAAATAATGTTCAAAATACTGCTCTCTATTCCAATTTTCTCTGTCAATTACATGAAACTTCATTGTAATAGCCTCCTAAAATTTTTTATTTTAGAAGGCTAACTTTCTTGTTTTCACCAAACCTGTTCACTCCTAATAGTTAAAGTTTTTATTTAATTATATAACATCTACAAAAATTCATTCACATATTTATTGAAATCCAACCACATACTATTAATACATCAACTGACGTTTGGAGGATTCAAACATGAATGACAAAAATGTAAATAAAAAAGATAATGCTATCGCAAACAATACACCTATTCAAAATAATAATACTGTAAACTTTAATGTAGAAGAACAAGCAATGAACGGCTTATATGGAATGCCAGAAACTGCTATTGAAGATGCTGATCATGCTGTAACTGATGATTTGACTTCAAAAAATTAATGTACTACATAGAAGAAAGCCAAGGAAAATATCCTTGACTTTCTTAACTATGCATCCATCTTTTGTACTTCTTCACTCTTTCTTGAAAGCTTTCCTGGCCAAAAAGCAAAGCGTCCTAGAACAACTGTAATTGCTGGTACAAGTAACGGTCTAACAATAAATGTATCTAGTAGTACACCAATTGCAGTTACAATACCAAATTGAACAAGAACTTGAATTGGAAGTGTACCTAATACCGCAAAAGTTCCTGCTAAAATTAAACCTGCTGATGTAATAACACTACCTGTTTGTATAACCCCATTTTTCACTGCATCCAAATGATTTTGTGTTTTTCTGTTTTTCCATATTTCTGAAACCATAAAGATATTATAATCTTCACCTAAAGCAACTAAAAATACGAATGCGTATAACGGTATCGCACCTTGAATGGCTGGTGCTCCCATACCATAATGAAGTAATAGCCACCCTGCTCCTAGTGCCGAGAAGAACGATAATACAACAGTTACAATTAAATAAATCATCGCAACAATTGATCGTAAGTAAACCAGTAATAATAAAGCTATAATACTAATCATTACTGGAATAATAACTGCTTCATCACGTTCCGTAATTTGCTTAGTATCATATAATGAAGCTGTTTCTCCGCCAATCCATAGTTGATCTTCTGCATTACTAATCCCCGCATCTTTTAATACTTTTTCTACACTGTTTTTCAATTTAGGTATTTGATCTAACGCTTCAATTGAGTATGGATTTTCAGCTAAGGAAACCTCATACATTTGTATTTGCTTATTTTCTTTACCCTCTTTTGGATCTTTAACTGTATTTACAAAAGAAAATTTCTCTAGTTCTTCTTTTATAGGAAGCTCTTTTCCTTTCGTATCAACAACAACTTTTACTGGCGCTAGTTCACCAGCTGAGAAATGATCACTAATTAACGTAAACCCTTCGCGTGAAGGCATATCTTTAGGAAACGATTCTAATAAGTCGTATGTGTATTGAATACGTGGTACAAATGATGCCAATCCACCTAATACAAATACAGTGAGCATAATTATTGTCCACGGTCTTCGTACTACAACATCCCCAAGTTTTTTACTAAAGGCCCCTTTTGATTTTTTAACTTTTACTACTTTCTTTTTCCTTCTTGCTAATTCTTCATTCATCGAAGTTGTTCTCGGTATAAATGGGAAGAATGCAGTTCTACCGAAAATTAATAATAACGCTGGTAAAATCGTTAAAGCAGCAATTCCCATTATGAATACAGCTACACTAAATGGCACTGCAAATCGATGAAAGGCACCATAATGAGCAAGTAATAATGTTCCTAATCCAAGTACAACAGTTAATGCACTCATTATAATTGCTCCGCCAGAAGCTTTAATTGCAAGTTGCAATGCCTTATATTTACTTTCTTCTTCTAGCAAGTATTCCCGATATCTCGAAATTAAAAATAGACAATAATCCGTTCCAGCACCAAACAATAGTACAGTCATAATTGATATCGCCTGTGCATCTACTTTAATCCATCCGTGATCAGCTAAAAACCCAAGCGTCGGACTAATAATACCGTATGCAAAGCCAACAACAAGTAAAGGTAAAATTGCTAAAATTGGTGAACGGTACAGTAAAATTAATAGAACTAATACGAGTAGTACAGTTGCAATTAATAATTTTACATCTGCTTGACTAAACAAACTAACTGCATCTGTTTGAATGCCTACTGGTCCAGATAATCGAACATGTAATCCAGAATCACTTATTTTTTGTTTAAATGGATCTCCATTGACCTTACTATTCACTATGTTTCTTAAATCATCAAGATTTCCTTTTAATATATCTGTTCCAGCAGCCTTGTTAAAGAATACTGGTGTAACAAATGATGTACCATCTTTTGATGCACTTTTTGATAATACTTGTTCAGGGATTGTATCAAATGGTGGTAATGTTGATTGCTCCTTTAAAGGACTAGCTTTTAACTCTTTATAAACGTCTTGTATGAGTTTATAATCCTGCGACTGTAATCCACCATCTCTATACCATACTACTAATAAAGGATTCCCTGCATTATTCGGAAACTCTTTTTTCATAAGTGCTTCCGCTTGCTGCGACATAGCTGTTTCAGGTAAATTTTTCGGATTCGGTTCTTTCGTACTATTTACTTGTGGTAACGTAAATGAAAGTACTAATGTAATAAGAATCCATACCGATAAAGTTATCCATTGTGTATGCTTCCCTGCTACAAGCCTCCCTAACATATGTAACGGGTGCTTTTTCATAAAAACCCACCTTCCTTTTCTCTCCCACTATTAATTATATATACTGGTCGGTTAATTAATCAAGAATGAATAAAAATTTGTGTTATAATTATCTCAACAATACATGTCAGGAGCGAATAGATTTGGAACAAAAACAACGTCCTCTTGGAAGGCCTCGTCAAAATAAAAATACAAAATCTACAAAAGAAACCATTTTAGAAGTTGCAACTCGGTTATTTCTTACTCAAAATTATCAAGGCGTTTCTATGGATGAAGTAGCAAAAGTTTGTGGTGTTACGAAAGCAACCGTCTACTATTACTATTCTACAAAAGCTGATTTATTTACCGCTACTATGATTCAAATGATGATACGTATAAGAGAGAATATGGATCAAATACTTTCCACGAATAAATCTTTGGAAGAAAGGTTGTTAGACTTCGCTAAAGTCTACTTACACGCAACGATGGATATTGACATGAAGAACTTTATGAAAGATGCAAAACACTCTTTATCTGAAGAGCAATTGAAAGAATTAAAAAATGCTGAAGATAACATGTATGAAGTGTTGGAAAAAGCACTTCATAACGCGATGCAACTTGGAGAAATAAGTAAAGGCAATCCTAAATTTGCTGCCCATGCTTTCGTATCTTTATTATCAATTGGGAATTTTAAGGATGAGAGCCATAATGATATTCCTTCAAATATAGATAACTTAGCAAAAGAAATCGTTTCTTTTTATTGGAACGGATTAGGTCATTCATATTAAATAGATTTCCTTTAATAAAAGAGCATGTTTGAAATTTTTTTCAAACATGCTCTTTTATTTACTATTAATTAGATTATACTTCAGCACAGTTTAACAAAAAATTCCTCTTCAATTTTTACAAATTTTGAATTTGAATCTTTATATTCTCCTTACTTAATCCTCCATGGTAACAAACTACCGATTCAATATCAAGATTTGAATACCTCTTCAAAGACTGCTGTGCTTCCTTAACATTTAAAGTTGTTGGGGCGTGAATTCCTCCTAACTTTCCATTCACGCTATACATCGAGTCTCCTGCAATAAGGGTTTTACTTTGTTTCAAATATAAACTAATATGACCTGGAGTGTGTCCTGGGGTATGTAGAATTTGTATCCCGCCGCAATACGGAAGTTCTTGCCCATCTATCACCGTATTACTAACTTTTCCTTTTGGTGGATTCTCTACATTTCCATCTTTCAATAAAGGTAACTCTCCCTCAATATATGGCTTATCTAACTCGTGCGCATAAACTTTAATATTACTTCCACAGCGTTGCAATAACTCTGGAAGACCACCTATATGATCTATATCCTGATGTGTCAAAATCACAACTTTTAGCTTATCAACGGGTATCCCTACTCTTTCCATCTCTACTTGTATGTCTTCAAATTGTCCAGGGAAACCAGTATCTATTAACACTGCCATTTCATCATCCCATAAAAGAATTGGGTGAATAATAAATTCTTGAAACTCAAGTTGTAACATTTCTACCCCTTTAGCAATCTCCATATAGTCCGTCTCCTTTATGATGAAGTTTGAAAATATGCACAACTACACCGAAAATATAAAGCCACACTATCTTTTAATAGGTTTTGTCATCCCAATAGAGAATGCCTCAAACCCTATAGATTCATAATAAGATTGCAATTTTTCCACACACATAAGTTGGGGAATAACCTTGTTTTGTTCACAGTGCCGGATTAATCGTTCTACTAGTTCTTTTCCAATACCAATGGACTGATACTCTGGCATTACACAAATACCACAAATAACGCCCGTAATTATACCATCTGATATAATACGCCCCATCCCTACTAATTTCTTATCATGAAAAGCATACATTGCATACCAACTTTGTTTACACATTTGTTCTAACTCGTTAACCGTTAATTGTAGAGAATTCCATCCTAAAGATTCATACAACGCTAATAATCCATTGAAATCTGTTGGGTGTTCAATTGTGTAATTTATACTATTATTCATTTGAATACTCCTTATTCTCTCGTTTGTTTGTACTTCACAAAATTAGCCTTACTATGAAATTAACTTAAACAAACTTCCATAAGAACAATATAATTCCTTCTCATCATAAAATAAAAAGAAGTTAACTTCACCTCAGTTAACTTCTTTTATATAAATCTATCATTATATTATCAACCAAAAATCATACAGCTACAGACGATAAGAACAAACAAAACTAATAAACCATTTGAAAAATAACCCATAGAATACTGCCCCTTTATTTCATTATGTAAAAGATTTTATCATAAAATTATTTACAACATAATAACTGAAAAAGACATTGCATTCATTACTTATATATATTTAGTAATATTTTATTTTTGGCCATATTCGTCTTTTCTAAAATCACTTCTCATCCTCCTCTTCTTTAGTTCACATAATCTCAAAATAACAAATTAGTAAATATTAATTTACTATAATGAGTTTAAATATTTGATTTATAGCTAAATTAGTAATAAAATAATGACTAAACCCAAAAAGGAAGCGAAAATAATGTCCCATAAAGAATTATTAAACGAATACATGAATTTATTATTAAATATGTCAGGTACTTTCAAATTACTATCAGAAAAATCCTCTGAATTTACACATTTAGAACAACACGTAGTTGAGTATATCGCCCAGCAAAAAGTACCTGTAAATTCAAAGATGATTGCTAGTTATTTAAACATTCCTAAGCAACAATTAAGTGTAACTGTACGTAACTTAGAACAAAACGGATATATTGTAAAAAAGCAAGATACGGTAGATAAAAGAGCTGTATTAATTTCTCTGACAGAAAAAGCTGAAAAGTTACATTATGAGAGATGGAAACAAATTTATAAAAATTTCACAGTAAACCTCGAACAATTATCCGAAGAAGATAGGCGGGATTTAACTTACGGACTATATAAAACAAATACAATGCTCTCAAAAATGTTAAATAACGACTAAATATATTGTTTTATTATGCAACGGAGGATGTTTCATGGTTAAAGAGTTAGATTTACAATCAGTACAAGGTACGATGCTTATTCCCCTATGGGGACGAGCATATGGCAGTGAGAAAAATAAGGATATTTTAGATGATACAGAGGCTATTCGAATAATTAAAGAATGCGATTTTGACTTCTCAACAATAGCAAATACATTTGGTGAATACGGATGTATCACATACATTACTCGCGCACGAAAAATTGATGATACGATAAAAAAATTCATTATAAAACATCCAAATGCTACTATTGTAAATATAGGTTCTGGATTAGACACTACTTTTTCTAGAATTGATAACGGTACGATACATTGGTATAATCTTGATTTGCCCGATGCTATTTCATTTCGAAAAACATTAGTTGAAGATACACCAAGAAACATGAGCATCGCTAAATCATTTTTTGATATTTCTTGGTTTGACGATATAAAATATGATCCAAACGACGGTATTCTATTTATATCAGCTGGCGTGTTTTATTACTTTAAAGAAGAGGATTTGAAGAAAATCATAGTCGCTATGTCAAAACGTTTCCCTGGAGGCGAATTATACTTTGACGCTGAATCAAAATTTGCACTGAACCTTTCAAATGCTACTGTAAAGAAATCTGGTAATAACGGCGCAATGATGCATTTTTATGTAAACAATCCAAAATCAATAGAAAAATGGTCTTCTACCATAAAAGTATTAAGCTGCTCTCCTTTCTTTAAAAATATACCTACACATAAAGATTGGGATGGTAGTACGCGCATTATGATGCGAATTGTAAACTTAATAAAGATGCTGAAGTTTGTTCATTTGCGGTTCAATAGAAAATAGGAAAAGAAGACCTTAAGTTTACAAGGTCTTCTTTACTTATTTTTCAACTGTTTAAGTTACTGACTCATAATTGTATCGTATAGATGTAAACTCTTCACAAAAATATATTCACGACTTCTTATCCTCATTAATAAGAATAGCTTTCTTACTCGAAAATAGATTTTTAAAAATTCCTATCCCCACAATTAATAGACCTATCCCAGCTAATTTATTTATTTGTAATGGAATACTCTCCATTCCAAATAATCCAAATGTATCAATACATAACGCAACTACTAATTGAGTTATGAGACTAATGAGCACCGTATATGCTGGACCTAAGCTCTTTATTGCACCCATTATACAAATAATTAATCCGATACCAAACAACCCACTTACATAAAACAAATAATTTGTAGTGTGAAAATTAACGCTTATACTTTTCTCTGTAATGATATAAAATAGCACTGAACTTATAAGACCTATTCCAAGAACACATGTAGTTGTTAACCACTGCCCTACATTTTCATTCACTTTCGTATTAAAAACAGATTGTAAGCTAATTAATATTCCTGCTAATATAGCTAAAGTAAATCCAATCAAAATCTTCCTCTCCCTTTCATTACTCATAAATATTATCTTTAGCAACTTCCTTCATTTTAAAAAAGTCTTTAATTACAATAACTCCATTTCTCTTTTCAATTAATTTTTCTTTATAAAATCTTTGTAACACCCGAATTACGTGCCGATAACTTACTCCTATAAAATCCGCAATACTTGATATCGAAGTTGCATCCAAATCTTTTTTATACATATTCCCGTTACTATCAGTAGAAATAGAAAGTAAATAACTAGCTACACGTACTTCTACTGGATAAAGTAAATTAAGTGCTGTAAAACGAGTCGATATTTTTAATGTGTTTGCAATGTTTTCAAGCAAGAAGTTCATAAATATAGGGTCATGTAATAACTTATTTCTAATTACAGCATGAGAAATAGAGATGGCTATAACATCTGAACAAGCTTCAACGACATTATGCGCTTTGCTATTTTGTATGAATTCAATATCGCCAACAACCGCCAATGGATTAATAAAACGAAGGATCAGTTTCTTTCCCTCTGGTGTAATCGTATAAACTTTTACTTTACCTTTAACAACAAAATATAAACGATCCATTGCGTCATCTATATTGCAAATAAGCTCGCCTTTTTCAAAATGATTTACTTGAAAATAAGCTGTATCTATCTCTGAAAAAATTTCAAGCATTTTATTAGTTTTCAAATAATGGATAATTAAATCTGATCTATTCTCCATTTTCATTTCCTCCTTTCATTTACATATTAAATACAACAATACCTATAATCATTACTATTGTTCCCACAATATGATATCTCTCCATCTGTATCTTTTTTATTTGAAATAATCCCTTCATTTCAATTAGAGTTGCTGTTAATAATTGAGCAACCATAAGTGTCCCAGCTGTTAATGTAACTCCCATTGCATGTATCGCTACTGTTTCTGCACAAATAATTAATCCGCCAAGTGCACCAGCTACTAAATATATTTTTTTCACATCCTTTAAATCCGCTATTTTCTCTTCTTTCTTTAACAAAAATATTGTTGTTGCAATAATGAATCCAATTAAATGCGTAATAATACTTGTCGACCATATACCGATATGTGAACTAAGTTTTGCATTAAATGTACCTTGAAGTGTAATAAATACGCCAGCTAAAATAGCAAATACAACGCCTTTCAAAAAATCATCTCCTAATCTTTTATTTCTAACTTAATTAAAAGCTATAATCCTATAAAGGCAAAAGGACAAATGTCACATCAATATGAAAATAGCTACAAATAAACAATAAAAAACGCACAAGTGGCCCCATAATAATTAATTGTAATGGATACGCCAAAATGAAATTTTTAATGAAAATTGAAAAATACATCGATACAAATGAGTCTCCTTGTAGTCCACCATGTAAATACATCATAGCCATTCCGTAAAAAGACATAAAGAAAACCATTCCAATTACCATAGCTGTCGCCATCGCAACTATAATATTTATTTTCTTCGATTTATCAAACGGTAACATGAATACAAGTTTTTTCGCACAAGGTCCAACGATACATATTTCAATTAATAATGCAATAATGAATCCAATTATTAGTTCTAATGCGATCTCCTTAATATGAATTGGTCCCCCTGCTCCATTCAGTAATAAATTATAAAACGTCATTACAATAACCATCCCAAGGCACATCATCATACCAAATTGGAGGTTTTCCTTTCTTGTTGTTGGCAATTTCTATCATCCTTTCTGTTTAAGTCTTTGTCATTATATCGATTATGGAAGCCTCTTCGTAAGTGAACATTTTGTGAACGAATTTAAAGCGTTATCATATATTCACTATACTTTCTGATCAAATTCTCACTCATACTTATAAAGGTTTTATATATTTCAATGTTGAATTACTAAATTTAACATTGAAATACATTACTACTAGGAAGATAACCATGAGTGACATAGAATTTTACGTATACCACGTCGTTACAAGGAAAAAAATGAAGATTGGACAAATCATTCATTTCGATAAAAATCAAACTAATACCCTATATCGGTTCTTTTTTGAAAGAGAACAATTAAATTCTAGTGGTGATGATGGCATAAAAATTATAAATAACCACTATAAAAATGAAGAATTACATATAAAGAATGAAAATGCTAAAGTAGTTATGAGTTATATCGATCAAACAATTAGAACGGTTAGAAAAACGATTGTAGAAATGGTTAGACTACAAGAATTTCCTGAATACCCTTCAAGATTATCTTGTTTATATGCTGCAAAGAGCTATGAAGATGCTTTAAAATGGAAAGCATTATTTGATTCTTACAATCGAGAAGTTTTGCAGATTGTTAAACTACGAGTAATTGGAAATTGTTTTGAAGGTGACGGAAATCTTTTACCGAAAGAAGATGGTATTCCTTTCTCTCAAAAAATTGAACAAGCAAGAGAGTATTGGAAAGGAAACGTTAGTAATGAACTTCCTGAGTTACTGATCAATGGAAAAATTGAAGTGGTGGAAATTATTGATGATTTTTCCGCAATTCATATTTAATTCCTAACTAAATCATATAGGATGGAGATTATAATGATGAAAAAAGTGTACTTCAATCATGATGGTGGTGTAGATGATTTAATTTCATTATTTTTATTACTCCAGATGGATAATGTCAAACTTACAGGTGTTTCAGTTATCCCTGCAGATTGCTATTTAGAACCAGCAATGTCTGCAAGTCGCAAAATTATTGATCGCTTCGGCAAAGGAAATATTGAAGTAGCCGCATCAAATTCCCGTGCCAAAAATCCATTTCCAAAAGATTGGCGGATGCATGCATTTTATGTAGATGCTTTACCAATTTTAAATGAGTCTGGAAAAGTTGTAACACCCGTAGCAGAAAAACCTGCACATCATCATTTAATTGAAACTTTACTACAAACTGAAGAGAAAACAACTTTATTATTTACGGGTCCTCTTACCGATTTAGCGCGTGCACTATATGAAGCACCAGTAATCAAAGAAAAAATTGAACGTCTTATTTGGATGGGAGGCACATTTCGTACTGCCGGCAATGTACATGAACCAGAACATGATGGAACAGCTGAGTGGAATTCATTTTGGGATCCTGAGGCAGTAGCACGTGTATGGGAATCAAAAATTGAAATCGTCTTAGTAACGTTAGAAAGTACAAACCAAGTTCCATTAACTATAGACATACGTGAACGTTGGGCAACAGAGAGAAAATATATTGGAATTGATTTTCTTGGTCAATGCTATGCAATGGTCCCTCCTCTCGTTCACTTCTCAACGAACTCTACTTACTATTTATGGGATGTATTAACTGCTGCCTTTATCGGGAAATCTGACCTTGCAAAATTACAAACAATTAATAGTATTATTCATACATATGGACCTAGCCAGGGGCGTACAGTGGAAACTGTTGACGGACGACCTGTAAATGTAGTATATGATGTAAACCACAATGGATTTTTCAACTATATAACTGAATTAGCGAAGAAAGCTTCCACTTGAACCACTATCTATATGAAAAATAAATAGAATGGCATTATTTTAGACGATAAACCCCATATTTAGAATTTGTTTGAAACTACATATTTAACTATTGAAAAGAGTATTGAATTAACTTTCAATACTCTTTTTATGCAGTTTAATTATATTTGATTAGTGTAGTGTCTTACTGATTATTCATTTCATAACCATTTACAAAAAACGTAATTGTTTCTAATTCATCTTCATTTAATTCTCTATTTACGTCTCGTTTATACGCTGTCTTTATGTTTTCTTCATCGCCTTTATGAATTTCTGTATAAGTTCCTACTGTTTTTAACAAATGCATTTCTTGTAAAAACTCATCCTGACTTATAGCTGTCCCATGAGAAAGAATATAAGTTTCAGCACCAAATGACTCCAACTCTTCTATTAATTTAAACGTTCGTTTCATCGAATAGTTCCACTTTGAAGAGAAGATATCTGCATATATACAGTCTCCTAAAAATAAAATCTTTTCTTCTTTCACGTAAATAACAACTGAATCATGTGCATGATCTCCGCCGACATGTTTTAACACGCATGTCACTTCACCAAGGTCTAATTCAATTTGATCCTGGAACGTTAAGGTCGGAGGAATAATTTTAATATTTCTCGCTTTTTCTTCAAACTCTTTTTTAATGCAATCTGCACAAAATGCAATTTCAGTCCCATCTTTTACGCGTGCGTCCAACGCTTCATCTGTCCATTCATAAGATACTAGTGGCTGCATTTCTTTCTTCGTTTCTGCATGCGCAATAGTTAATGCATCTTGTAGTACAGGCAACCCAAAAATATGATCCCAGTGCCAATGAGTTAATGCTACGAAATCAGGACTTGATACATTCTGTTCTTTTAGCATTTCTAAAAATAATTGTGCATGTTCTTCTGAATTTCCTGCATCAATCATTAAAGTTTTTTCTTGTCCAACGACCATTCCTAATATAGGTCTATCTGTTTCAGAAACAGGTGTCATATACCAAAATGAGTTTCCTATTTTTTTTATTTGCTGCATAATTAGTTCCTCCATTTACTACTATTCTCTTCAATTATTATCTGTAAAACCTTCATCCAGCACATAGCATGAAATAATATATATCGCTTTCTTTAGAACATAGTAACTTCATCTATCCATTTAAATAAGCATCCCAATCATAGTCTTCAATCTTATAGAATCTCCCTTCATCATTTCTTTCATATGCACATAAAGGTGGTTCCTCAAGAAAGTTTAAAATAGAATCATCTATATTCAAAATGACTCCAATTGAAATAATTTGAAAGTTTTTAGGATTATTGACATAGTCATCACTTTCATAGCCACTCAATATTGACCAACCAGAGTCACCTTCTTCTCTTGAACCCTCTTTAAGCATAAAGTTAAATTCTCTTTTTTCAAGTACATCATCACTAACAATTACCTTCGTATCAAAATAAAAATCCCAATCTTTTGAAGCTGGATCATTATATTCCGTATCACATATATTTTCAATTCCAAATGAAATTTTATCACCTATTTTTAAATCTAAACGATATGGCTCATTGATCAGTTCCCCTACAAACTTTTTCTCATTCCTTTCATTGATTTCCACCCACATTCGTTCACCATGAAACCCATCTTCGTCTTCGATTTTAGTTACAAAAATTAACTTTACCAAATCTCCAACCTTTAATTTCTCCAAAACTTCTGAGCTAGGAAGATAGAATGTATAGGGCGCTTCTTTATTTATTTCATAAACATTATCTAAGTACCAAGTCATCTTTTTCTCTCCTTAAAAGCTTTTCACACTCATATTTTAAAAATAACACTATTTTTTCTTCCGACAAACTACTACCATAGAATAGCAGTCTTCCCCTAACTCATTTCCTTCCCAATCATTATATATATGTAATAATTCAAAACCATTCACTACTAATAATCTTTCTAACTCCTGTGGATACGTATAGCGAAGATCAATCGTTGTTTTCAGTTCTTCTACTTGCATATCATCCTCATAAAATCTTCTTGTTGTTATGTAATGCTGTATTTGCTGAATTGAATCGTATGTCATTTCAGTATATAGATCGCATTTTCTTTCCTTTTCATCACTAATAGTTGTCCAATATTCTTCTGTAGATGGTTGTATTAATTCTTCTTTTGAAGGAAAACGTGTATCGAATATAAATATACCATTATCAGCTAACACATGATGAATAGATGTTAATAACTTATTTTGATCTGTATTCGTAAGAAAGTGTTGAAATCCATGACCAACCATAAATGCTAACAGAATTGTTTCTTCAATCTTTAATTGTAAACAGTCTTGTTGTAACCATTTTACTTTTTTACAATCCATAGATTTTCTCTTTGCTTCAGCAAGCATACCTTCATGTATATCTACACCAATCATTTGATATCCGTTTTCTATAAATGGAATTGTAACCCTTCCTGTTCCGCAGGCAATATCTAGAATCCATTCATTTTGTATATTTAGTTTTTGTGCCCATGATAGTAAGAACGGAAAATCTGACAAACTTTTATTTTCTATATCATATCGTTTTGGATTTTCGTATTCAGATAGACTCCACTTTGTTTGCAAACTTATTCCCCATTTCATATTTGCACTTAAATTTAATATATAAATTATAATGAATTATTAGTTTTTTCTCTATAATCAAACACAATTACTTGGACTAATCTAACTTTCCTTTTCGTAAGCTAAAAATAAGTGGAAGAATCGGAGTGTGATACTATGGAACGATTATGGATTCCAATGATTGTTACGTTTTTTTCATTCGGTGGATTACTATTAGGCGGTGCTGTTGGCATTGCTACGCGCCAGCTCATTGAAGAAAAAATGTATCGTTTATACGCATTATGTGGCGGAATTTTACTTGGCCTTTTATCCCTTGAAATTATTCCTGAAACATTTTCAAGCTATGAAATAATTGGACCTATACTTGGTATAGCTATCGGTATTTTAGTTATGAGCTTATTAGATAACTATTGTCATCATCCAATGATACATAAAAAAGATCAACAAGCATGGCAAACTTTCCTTTTTCTTTCTTTTGCCATATTTATTCATAATTTGCCGAGTGGATTTGCATTAGGTACAGCATTTATAAATCATGCTGACTCTGCCATTCCTTTTTTACTTGCGATTGTAATTCACCATATTCCTGAAGGCCTAGCATTAATCATCCCCTTCCTCTTTACAAAGCATAAATATATTTCTTTTTTATTAACAACTTTATTACTTTCCCTTATCCTCGGTACAGGTACTGTTTTTGGCATTTTGATGGAAGGAAAAGCTCTACATTTACAAGGGCTCATTATGGGGAACGCTATCGGTTCACTTGGCTATGTCACAATTCATGAAATGCTTTGGAAGGCTAAAAAACAGCTCTCCTTCCTTACATTTTTAACATGGGCAACTAGCGGTTTTTTACTAATAACAGTATTTACACTATTCGCTGGTCATCATTAAAGATAATAATATAATCATTTGTATATTTTTCCTTTTTCTCCAAAACATAATAGTATCTACCTACTTATAAGGAGGAAAAATTATGTTTGGGAAAACAGCCGGTGAAGCACTAGTTGACCTATTAATTGACTGGGGAGTAGAACACATTTACGGAATGCCTGGAGATTCTATCAATTCTATAATTGAAACTTTAAGAAAAAAACAAGATAAAATCAAATTTATTCAAGTTCGTCATGAAGAAGCTGGCGCACTAGCAGCAGCTGCCTACGCTAAGTTAACAGGAAAACTCGGCGTTTGTATGGCAATCGCAGGGCCCGGTGCTATTCATTTATTAAATGGTTTATATGATGCCAAACTTGATAAAGTCCCTGTTTTAGCAATTTCAGGTCAAGTAGAGACAGATTTACTCGGAACAGATTTTTTCCAAGAAGTAAACTTAGAAAGATTGTTCGATGATGTCGCGGTTTATAACCAGCGCATTATGTCAGCAGAACAGCTACCTGCTGTCGTGAATCAAGCGATTCGAATGGCTTATACGAAAAAAGGTGTATCTGTTCTTACAATTCCAGATGATGTTCCGAAATTCGAAGTAAAAAGTGGTGCTCGTGTTACAAATACTTCTTTTACATTACCTGAGTTATTTCCGCAAGAAGATGATTTACATGCTGCAAAACTCGCAATAAATGAAGCGAAAAATCCTGTTATTTTAGCTGGAAAAGGTGCGAAACATGCGAGAGAATCTTTACTTACTTTCGCAGAACACATCGGTGCTCCAATTGTACTTACATTACCAGCTAAAGGAATTATCCCTGACGAACATCCACTTTGTATCGGTGGATTAGGATTAATTGGAACGAAACCTTCTTATGATGCAATGAAACATGCAGATACTTTAATTATGATTGGTACTTCTTATCCGTTCACCGGTTTCTTACCCGAAAAAGCAAAAACAATCCATATCGATACAGATCCTGCCCAAATCGGAAAACGTTACGTAACAGATATCGGATTAGCTGGTGATGCTGATAAAACATTACGATGGTTAATTAAAAATATTGAAAAACACACAGACCATTCCTTCTTAGAATATCACCAAGAAATGATGAAAAAGTGGGAAGAAAAATTACATAATCAAGAAGATGATTCTTCTACTCCAATTAAACCACAACGCGTTATGCATGCACTGCAACAAGTAGCTCATGATGATGCAATATTATCAGTCGATGTCGGAAATGTAACAGTATGGACAGCAAGGCACTTCCGTATGACAAATCAGCAATTTATCATTTCTAGCTGGCTCGCAACACTCGGCTGTGGTTTACCTGGTGCACTTGCTGGAAAAATTGCTTTTCCGGATAAACAAGTATTTGCAGTTTGTGGTGACGGTGGTTTTGGAATGACAATGAACGATTTCGTAACAGCTGTTAAATATAAACTGCCGATCGTGGTCGTTGTTTTAAATAATAATAAGATCGCCATGATTAAATTCGAACAAGAAGTTATGGGGAATATCGAATTTGGTACAGACTTAACAAACCCTGATTTTGCAAAATACGCAGAGGCGTGCGGAGGAATTGGATACCGTGTTGAGAATGTAGATGAACTACTTCCTGCTTTCGAAAGTGCGGTAAAACAAAATAGTCCGTGTATTATTGATGTAGTTGTAGATGCAAATGAAGCACCAATGCCAGCAAAAATCACCTTTGGTCAAGCCGCTGGTTATACGAAGCATATGATAAAAGAATTATTTGAAGAAGGTAAGATTGATTTACCACCACTTTAAACGAAAAAAGATAGCTGAAAACGATTTGTCTTCAGCTATCTTTTTTATTTTTGTATCTCTCTATAGAAAGAAAAATCATTCACATTAGTTTGTGTTTGTACTCGTTTCTCTTCCTTTACTTCTTTATCCTTGCTCTTAGGTATTTTTACATTTCCTAGTTTAATCGCAGCTTGCATACTATTACTAATTAGATTGCCTGACAAGATCATCATACTATAAAAAGCAATTGGTATAAGTACAATCCATGTATGTGTAGTTAAGTGACGGAAGTTTTGACCAATTAGGCCCGTCCATTCTTTTGTTACACTATCTGGATCCATTCCACTGAAGGTTATTGTTCCACCAAAAAATAATTGCAACAAACCAAGGTGTAAAAGAAGCAATAAAGTACTCACAAATTGTTGAGCTACTAATAAAAGAAATGATGGTAACATATGCGGCCATATATGGCGCTTCAACCTATGCCACTTACTTCCGCCGAGCACAGTAGCTGCCAACATAAATTCTTCTTTCTTAATACGCTTTACTTCTTGCGCTACATACAACATAACTGTTGGTACAGCAAGACATACAAGAACTATAATTTGAAATGCCACACGCAAATACAACGGCACAACTTCTGCTCCACTATCAAACGTTAAAACTTCATTTAACATAAAATAAGAAATCATAACCATCGGTACAATACTAAAAGGATCAAAAAAGGATGAAATAACCGGAAAAGAACGTTTACCATACATACCAAGAAGTAAACCAATTCCCCCTCCAACTATAACTCGTAAAATCGCTATAATTATACTCGCTCCAACTGTCCATTTCGCGCCTTCTATTATTAATTGAACAAGGTCGCGGCCTTTCACATCACTTCCAAACCAAAATTTACCCGATGGTGAAAATGGAGCTGCCTCTAGTTCCCCTTTTTCGTTATACATCATCGTAAGTTCGCGAATATTCCCATCAAAAAACACCGTATATCCAATACTAACAATCATTAGTACACTCAAAAAAGTAATACCTATCCAAAATCTCACATCTCTTTTTACAACTTGCCACATGTTACACACGCTCCTTTATAACATTTTGTAAAAGCGTATGTAATATACGAAATAGTATAAAAAGCGGCACGTATAATATAACTAGACTCACTGTAAATATTTCTAATTTAGAATTTTCTTTTACAAAAACAAACATTCCATATGTATTGAAAATCCATTCGATAATATATAAATTTGAAAGCATAAATAAAATATTTGTTTTCGCATAATAAATTGTCGTCAATAAAACATTTCTTGAAATATGATGTGTCAAAATATGCCGTAAGCTTAGCCCTTTACTCTTAGCAAACAAACTATAATCTTTCTCTAATTCTTCTTTAAACCGTAATAACAACAGTTTAATAAATAATAATGTTGTTGGTATTGTAAGACATATAATCGGTAACAAACGTATCCTTTCTTCCCCTAATCCAGAAAGCTTGATTGGCATAAAGCCAGTCTTTTGAAAAAGAATTACGACAAGAAGTTGTGATGATAAAATAAGTAGTATATCCGGTATACTCTCAAGCGTAAGGAAAATCCCATTCCACATTTTCTGCTTTATATGAGAACGTTGCAATACCCAAACGACAAGTAAATACGCTATAAGCAAAGATAGTAAAAACGCTGAGAGAAATACAATCATCGTTTCAAAATAATGAATCCATATTTGCGGAAATAATTTTCTTGAGTCCCGAAATCCATATGCAATTTCACCTGGTTGAAGTAACTTTCCTCCAAGAAATACAATCGTGTTCCAAAAACCGATTAAATCCATTTGTAATCCCTTAAATAAACGCGGTAGCGCACCTAGGCAGATTATACATAAAATAGCAGCTACTAGTTGTAAACAAGTAACCCCACACCATTTAACAATTCGCATCAACATAACGATTTCTCCTTACTATCCGATAGAATATTCAGAAATCAAAACCAGATATATTACATCTCTTCAGCTATACCTTGCACCCGTTTCTTCCCACTAGGTAAAATGGCTTGATATAAACACGTAACAAAAAATAATAAACCAAATAAAATAATAAACAACGTATCTGCACGAATCCATTTCGGGAACAACATCGCTATCGCGCCAAGAGATAACAACTGGAATCCTGTCGTTAATGGACTAAGTAAACTTTGAACGCGTCCCATAAATGATTCTTCTACAATTTCATACATCCATCCCATTATTGCAACATTTATAAATGGTAAAAAGAAAGTCGCAAAAGCGATACATACGTAAAAAGACCATACGTAGTTAACAAAGTAACACATACCGAAAAAGATCCCTGAGCCCGCCATACCAAATACAATAATAGGGTTGGGTGCATATTTCTTACCTATACTTGTTGCTACTATACTTCCAATTAATAATGAAATTCCTCCAACTACACCGCCCACCATCGCTAAACTTTCATACGTTGCTGGTGCTAATTTATATTTTAATATGTAAGTAGTGGATACGCTTAAAATACCATTTAATAGTCCAAATACGATAAATCCTAAAAGTAATTTTTTTAAAGTGTCATTTTGATATATATACTTGATCCCTTCTTGAAACTCTGTTATTAACATCTTCAAATTAACTTCTTTCCACTTTGTTCTACCATTTGGCAAACGAACTTTTTCTGGAATGGAGATCGTTTGAATCAAAATACCACTCATAATAAATGTGAGCGTATTTACTAAAATGCTCCCGTAAATTCCAAAAGTCCAATACACCATCGTTGCAATTCCTACACCAAACAAGGCATATAAACTATTTACCATTTGATTCATACCTGCTGCTGCACCATATTGGTCTGATTCAACTACTCCCTGTATCATCGACTGTTCTGATGGAGAGAAAAATTGTATACATGCATTTTCCAAAAACAAAAATATAAAGACAAGTATAATCATTCCGTAATAAAGCGAAATTAGAATTCCGATATTACAGAGCGAACAACATATGTTGCTTACCGTACAAATACGTTGTCTATCAAAACGATCCACTACTGTCCCTACTAATAGAAAAAAGATTAATGCGGGTAATGCCATCATAATTTGTGTCATCGTTGCGTAAACTGGTTGTTTTCCGTACTGGTCTAACAAATAAAACATTAAAGAAATTCCAGCAATCATAGAACCGAGTCGCTCTAAAATATTTGCTAGAAAAAAACGTGTATACACTTTGTTGCGAAATAACTGTAGCATTTCTTTCATACTTCGTATCCTTTCTCTCGACAAAATTTTATTATTTTAGCCATTTCCCGGAAGTTATATTATATTTTTCGACCATTATCCAATCTTTTCCTTCTATATAGAGAACATTGTAAAAAGACTCTTGTCATTTATACAAGAGTCTTTTTATTTAACTTCGCTTCACGTAATGATATGTAGCTAAGATCTTTTTACGTCTCGCTAACTTTTTTAATTCTCTAACATTCGGATATACTTTGATTATTTTATGAATGTATCGCACATCCAATTATAAAATTTTTCTTCCTCTTCAAATTGTGGATAATGAGCTGACTTCTCAAAAGTAATAAATTCTTTTTGACCTGCTTCAATCGTATCAAAATATGTTTTTGCTGCATGATATGAAGTGTTATAGTCATATTTCCCCATAAGGAAATAAAGCGGTAGCTTCATTTTAGTCACCTTAGTAGGCAATGGATTCTTTAAATCCTTTTTTAATAAGACAGTTTGAGAATGTGATAATCCAACGTTATAACGAATTACGTCTAACAAGTTATATTCATTACTGAGTAACATTCCGATGTTATCACCATCTGGATTTTCAATGAGTCTTGATGTTCCACCATATTTCGCAACATAATTTCTCGGAGTGTATGTATCGCCATTTTTAATTTTTTCAGTCAACCCATTTAAATAGGAGACCTCATCTGTATTCCCAGCATTTTGTGCCTGTTCAATCACATAGTTTAAACTATCCATTTCACTTTCTACTGTATCACTCATCTGCCCTATGCCAACATATGCTTCATATTTTTCAGGAGCTTTATTAGCAGCTTGCATTCCGATATATGTACCGTAAGAATGACCAACCAATATAAATTTTTCTTTACCAAGACGTTTTGAAATATAATCTGTCATAGCTAATAAATCTTCTACAAGAAGATCTGATGTAAGATTCGAATAATCTTCAAAGAAATGATACGACTTCCCGCTCGCTCTTTGATCGTAATTAACAACTGTGAATTTCTCTTCTAATAAGTTTTGGTATTTTTGAGCATATGGTATTTCCGAAGTACCTGGTCCACCATGTACAAAAATAATAACCGGATTGTTCTTATCTTTTCCGCGTATCATAATTTCATGACCACCTCCATTTACCTCTACTTGCTCTAATATACTTATACTGTTCTTCCCCTTTATTTGCGAAGTCCATGTAGGAAATATTAGTGCTACGATTAATAATAGTGTAGTGATGGCACCAATAAGTTTTATTAATTTTTTTATCTTCTTCATAAGTAGTCTCCTTTCTTTTAAATTTATAAAAACATCAATTTAATTCTGTAAAACTCCCTCAAAATAATATGAATATATAACAATTTCTCTCTGCAATTTCATCTTGCTCTTTTGCACATACTTAATATCCCATACACTTCTTAACTTTCCGCTATATAAACTCTTAATATTTTCTTAATTTTCAATACTTTTCCATAGAAAGACTCGATCACAAGTATTAGAAATATAGAAAAAAGCCCTTGTTTTCAAAACAAAGACTTTTTTTTTAACTATTTCGCTACTTCTTCTTTCGGCATAACCATACCTTTATAAAGTTGGACAGTTATCCAGTAATAGATGAAATAAATGACTAAGAAAATCCCTATTGGCACCCACACTTTCACAAACGGGTCAACTAATATAAAGCTAAATAAGTTAAGCCCTACTAACACGTGGGAAATTCCAATAATCGCTGGGAAGATAAATAAATATGAAATTTCTTTATATATACTTTTTGTTAACATACTACGTCTCACACCGATTTTTCGTAACATTTCATAACGGCGTACGTCACGAGAAGCACCTGTTAAAATTTTGAACATAAGAGAACTTGCCATCATCGCTAAAAAGGCAATCCCGAGGAAAAACCCCATAAACATTGTTCCGCTCATGAAACTGTTCATAAACTGATAAATTGTCATTTTCGTAAATAAGTCTACTTTTGCACCTGTTGTTTTTTCAATTTGTTCTTTTTGTCTCTTGTCTATTTCAATTAACAACGGTTTATATTTTTTCATATCATCTACTTTTGCTAATGTTACACTATGTTCCGTTCCTTGAACTGCTTTGTAGTGTTCTTCATCAGCAATTCTTACAGGTTTTCCGTTAAATTGATTATGTGTAATTTGTATTTCTCTTACAACCGCATCTTCCCAATCCCTTGGCATACGAGGAAGTTTATTGGCTGCTTCGGGAGCTTCCAAAGCAGAATAAACAGGTTCAGTTAAAGGTTCAGCCACACGTTTACGAGCCGGCTCTTTTAAAGTTTTTGTATCAAAGTGATCGGAAACAAGTGGTGGTTTCGCAGTTAAGTCGTTACGTAAATAATAAACCGCTTCTCCATCTACTTTATACTTATACTTGCTTTCTTCAACAATTTCCATTTCTTTTAATGCCGCTTTATCTTGATCATTTGGATCATGAATTACAACATCATATACACGTGAGAAGTCTGTCATAATACCTACATTTTTTTGAAATGCCATACCTGCCGTCATTGCTCCTGCACCTAATGCAATTAACATCGCTACTGTACCTAATACTCTCGATAAACTATTTACTCTAAAGCGTAGCTGTGCATATGTAAAACTATTTAAGCCTGTTTCATTTCGTTTTTTATTCCCTTTAATTTTCATCACAAAAAATGGGAGCAATGAACTAAAGATGAAATATGTTCCAAGTGTTGTAACGATTGTCGCTATTATAAAACCGATTTCAGCAAACATTTTTATATTTACCATAAAATAGTATCCTGTACTTACTAGTAATACACCAAGTACAGTCATTATAATAATGCGAGTTTTACTTTTCTTCACTTCATCCAGTGTTTCATCTTCACGAATTAACTCCAATTCTGTTTTACGTAATAACCGGATGCTATTCATTAAACCAGTAATAAAAAATAGTATTAAGAAGAAAATAGCTGTAACTAAGATTGCTGGTGTATATACAGATGAATAACTACCTTTCGCTGAAATTTCCATACCATTCATTAAAAAGTTTCCTGCTACACTCGCAAGCAACATCCCTACTAAGATCCCGATAATAATACTGACAATCCCCATACCGAATGTTTCAATAAATAATAACTGTGCTACTTTTTTCTTTTTCGCACCGAGCATCATGTACATACCGAGTTCTTTTCTTCTTAATGTGAGTAAGAAAGAATTGGCATATATAATATAAAATACAGTAATGAACGATAATAGTATGGCACCTACCCAGAATACGAGTCTAATACTACTAATAAGACTATTATCTTTCGTAAATTCACTATTCATAGCCATCGTTTGGAACATGTAGAAAATACTAATACTAATAACGAGACCAATAAGTAAAACCATATAATCTTTTAACATCTTTTTCATACTATGACGTGATAATTTGAATAACATAGTCTCGCCCCCTACTTAGACTCAGCAGCTGAGCCCATATGAGCGAGCACACCTAAAATGTCTTGATAGAAATTTTCTCGTGTTCCTTGACGCTTTAACTCTTTATAAAGAAGACCGTCTTGAATAAATAAAATACGCTCACAATAACTCGCACTAAACGCATCGTGTGTAACCATCAAAATACTTACATTGTGATTTTCATGTAAATCTTGCATCGCTTCTAATAAGCTTTTTGCATTTTTACTATCAAGCGCACCAGTCGGTTCATCTGCTAATACGATTGCTGGATTATGTACTAAAGCTCGTGCTGCCGCCGTTCTTTGCTTTTGTCCACCAGAAACAGCAGTTGGATATTTCGTTAAAATTTCAGTAATCCCTAATTTCTTTGCAACCTCATTTACCTTCCCCGTAATCTCACTTGAAGGTACGCCTTGCAGAGAAAGTGGTAAAGCGATATTTTCATAAATTGATAAGTTTTCAAGTAAGTTAAAATCTTGAAAAATGAATCCTAATTTTTGAGATCGAAAATCAGATAATGCATTCCCCTTCATAGAAGTAATATTTGTACCAGCTATTGTCACACTGCCACCCGTTGCTTGATCCAATGTACTAATCACATTAAGTAGTGTCGTTTTGCCAGATCCAGAAGGACCCATAATCCCGACGAATTCTCCTTCTTTAATACTTAATGACACGCCTCTTAACGCTTTTGACTGATTCTCATTTCTTTTCCCATACGTTTTTTCTACACTTTCTACAGTAACTACATTTGTTGACATCTCTTTCACTCCATCCCTTTTGTATAAAATTAATTTCTCACATATTTCTTATCTTTTTCTCATGTAAATCCTTAATAATTTTTAAATTTTTCAATCAGAAAGGATTACACGAGTTACGTAAACCTTTTTCCTATTCCATATTCTCACTTTTCTAAAACTCGTTCCTTCGATTTCGCTTACATTTACCTTACATTTTTGTAAGGTGAAAAATATTACAGACCATTTCATAAGGTGGATTCATTTGTAATGAGCAAGTTTTTTATTTTTATCAAAATTAATAGGATACATAAATAACAATAATAATAAGTTAAAAAAACAATATAATTTTATTTTAAAACGATAAATCATATGATAAAATCATGTTGTCATTAAATAAACGAGGTGCTTTTTATGAAACAAGTTACAACACTCTTTTTAAAACTAGCTATTGTTTTTATAGGTATAGTAGTACTTGCATTGTGCATATTTTTAGTTCCTAAAATCGGGAATTTCGCTGGAGAATTGTATCCAGCTATTGCTTATATGAAATCTCTCGTTTTAATCGATATGTACGTAGCGACGATACCTTTTTACTTCGCTCTGTATCAAGTTTTTAAACTTTTAAGTTATATTGATAAGAACAAAGCGTTCTCGGTATTATCAGTAAAGGCTTTAAAAAATATAAAATACTGTGCCCTCACTATCGGTACCATATACATACTAGGTATGCCACTTTACTATCTTATGGCAAAAAAAATTGATCCTCCAAGTTTTATACCAATTGGATTGATCATTATTTTCTCCTCTATCGTGATTGCTGTTTTTGCTGCAGTTCTCCAAAAGCTCTTACAAGAAGCCATTAATATAAAATCAGAAAATGATTTAACGGTATGAAGTGAAGTATATGGCAATAAATGATGAAGGGATAGCGATTAAGCTATCCCTTCATCATTTATTATGGTTCTTTAATGAGTTTAAATTCAGTAATACATGTTAATGGTGTATTTTATTATCAATCTCTATTTCTTATTTTTTATTTCCTCTTTTATACTCTCCACAAACCCATTTAGTTCAATAACTTCTGACTGGTCTTCACCGTATTTACGTACATTTACAGATCCGTTCTCCATTTCCTTATCCCCAATAACAAGAACATAAGGAACTTTTTGCATTTGTGCTTCTCTTATTTTATATCCTAACTTTTCATCTCGTACATCTCTTTCCACACGAATGCCAGCTTGTGCTAATTTATCCGCAATCTCATCTGCGTATTGTACATGGACTGCATTCGAAACTGGAATGACCTTCACTTGAACCGGTGCCACCCATGCCGGGAACGAGCCTCCAAAGTGCTCAATTAATATCGCTAAGAAACGGTCTAACGATCCTAAAACTGCTCTGTGAATGACAACTGGTCTTCTCTTTTCATTCTTCTCATCTATATAATTTAAATCAAACTTCTCTGGCATTTGGAAATCTAGTTGGATTGTCCCGCACTGATGACTTCTATTTAAAGCGTCTTTAATATGGAAGTCGATTTTCGGTCCATAAAATGCACCGTCACCTTCATTTAGTCTATATTTATAATTCAATGAATGTAATACATTTTCTAATGCCTCTTCTGCTTGCTCCCACAACTTATCATCACCCATTGAATCTTCTGGACGAGTAGAAAGCTCTACTTCATATTCGAATCCAAAAGTTTTATAAACGTAATCAATTTGCGCCATTACAGATTTAATTTCATCTTCAATTTGTTCTGGAGTTACAAATAAATGAGCATCATCTTGGCAGAAAGTACGTACTCTTAATAATCCATTTAATGCCCCGCTAAATTCGTGTCGGTGTACTTGACCGAACTCACACATACGAATTGGCAATTCGCGATAAGAGTGTAATTTATTTTTGAACATTAACATATGTCCTGGGCAGTTCATTGGTTTTAATGCGAAACTTTTATTGTCTACTTCAGAGAAATACATGTTGTCTTTGTAATGTCCCCAGTGTCCTGATTTCTCCCATAATTCTTGGTTCATCATAAACGGAGTACGTACTTCTTGATACTTATACTCTTTTTGAATTTCTCTTAAAAATGCTTCTAATTCATTACGAATAATTTGTCCTTTCGGTAAATAAAATGGCATTCCCGGAGCCTCTTCAGAAAACATAAATAACTCCAGCTCACTACCTAATTTACGATGATTTCTTTTTGCTGCTTCTTCAACGAAATGTAAATAATCTTCTAATTCTTTTTGAGAAGAGAACGCAACACCATATATACGCTGAAGCACTTGATTGTTACTATCACCTCGCCAATATGCACCAGAAACGTGAGTTAATTGGAATGCTTTCAAATAGCCTGTTGACGGTAAATGAGGTCCTCTACATAAGTCTACAAATTCACCTTGTTTATATAGTGTTACACTTTCCCCACTAGGAATTGCTTCTAACAATTCTAATTTCAGGTGATCATTCATTTCTTGAAACAGTTTTTTTGCCTCTTCTCGTGAAACCTCAACTCGCTCTATTTTTATATTTTCATTTATAATTTTTTTCATTTCTTTTTCGATTTCCGGTAAATCTTCTACGTTTACACTACTCGGAAGATCCATATCATAATAAAATCCATTTTCAATAACAGGTCCTACACCAAGGTTTACATTACCATGCATTCTCTTTACAGCTTGCGCTAAAATATGTGCCGCAGAGTGTCTTGCAATTTCTACCCCTTCATTTGAATCTATAGTAACGATTTCTACTTCCGCATTTCCTTCAATATTTCGGCGTAAATCATATAACTGATCATTTACTTTCCCTGCGACTGCTTTCTTTTTTAAACGACTGCTAATGGATCCCGCAATTTCTTCTAAAGTAATTCCTTTTACAAATTCTTTAACGCTTCCATCCGGAAATTTCATTTCAATCATCTGTTCTTTCATTTTTCATCTCTCCATTTCATAATAAAAAGCACACTCATCCCTAAAATAGGGACGAGCGTGCTTTTACCCGTGGTTCCACCCAGATTCCCATTGTAAATATACAATGGCTTCTTTTACGGTAACGTCGTTTACACGGCACTAGATACTTAATTTCCCCAGTGCAGCTCTAAGGTGGTAAGTTATTTTTCTGCGTTAGGAAGTTCTCAGCTTTCCTTCCTTCTCTGTATAACCGGATAAAATAACTCGTGTCCTTTTCTTCGCTTATTATGAAATTGAATACAAAAAAGCATATTCATCCCTAAAATAGGGACGAATATGCTTATATCCGTGGTTCCACCCAGATTCCCATCACAAAAAACATAATGGCTTCTTTTGCGATAACGTCGCTTACACGGCACTAGATACTTAGTTTCCCCAGTGCAGCTCTAAGGTGGTAAGTTATTTTTCTGCGTTAGGAAGTTCTCAGCTTTCCTTCCTTCTCTGTATAACCGGATAAAATAACTCGTGTCCTTTTCTTTGCTTTTAAAAGTACATCCATTAATTGTTATTTACTATATCTTATTCATTTTATTTTTGCAAGTGTTTAAAAATGATTTTTTATTAAATAAAAAAAGAAACCAAAAATAGATTTTTGGTTTCCTCTTCTCAATTTTACCAATCTTGTGGTTCGTAATTTAAGTCTGAAAATAGACGTCGTTTCTCTTTCTTCGATAAATCTCTCCACTGTCCAACAGGTAAATTATTTAATTCTATATTCATAATTCTTGTACGCTTTAAAGTGTATACTTGATAACCTAAAGCCTCACACATACGACGAATTTGACGATTCAATCCTTGAGTTAAAATAATTTGGAATTCATATTTTGATAACTGTGTTACCTCACAAGGAAGCGTTTTCGTTCCTAAAATTTTCACACCAGCTGCCATTTTCTCTAGAAAATCAGGTGTAATTGGCTTATCTACTGAAACGATATATTCTTTTTCATGTTTGTTTTCAGCACGTAAAATTTCATTTACAATATCACCATCATTCGTTAATAAAATTAAACCGTCTGAGTCTTTATCAAGACGTCCAATGTGACTAATTCGTAATGGATGATTCACTAAATCGATAATATTACCTTTTACAGCTTTTTCACTCGTACATGTAATACCTACTGGTTTATTTAAAGCGATATATACGTGATCTCGAGCAATACGAAGTTGCTCTCCATTTACACGTACATCATCACCTGGATTTACTTGGTCACCAATTTTTGCAACCTTACCGTTAATAATTACTCTTCTCTCATTAATTAGTTTATCTGCTCCACGTCGAGACGCTTTTCCAGCTTCACTAATAAATTTATTGATACGCAAATTAGGCACATCCTTTTCAAAAAAATTCAAGCTCACACTGCTTCTACCGTACAATACAAAAGGGTAAGCCTTCTATTATAACTTAAATATATTAACATGAAAGGGTATATAACGTCTTCTATTAATTACTCGTTTATAAGAAAATATCTTTATTATACATTCATTTATGCACGTTTTGTACACTTAATATACAAGCCACTCTTCCTTACATATAGCTTGTTTACCTCTTATATCTTTTAAATCCTCATGAATATTAGCTAGTTTATACAACTCTGGGAAAATCTCTTCTACATAATTTTGATGCGCCATTTCATCTTTCCAATAAGTTAACTCTATGTAACAATTTTCATTTTTTAAAGACTTCCCAACAACTCCACCTAACATCCCTTTTGCATTTTCCATCCCTTTATTCCAAATTGTTTCTTGTTTATGTAAAAACTGCTTTTCTCTCTGTTGTTTTACATCACAAATTGCAACTCTTACAAATGACCCATCTGTAACAACGTCTTTCAAAGGCATATCAGTTATATCATACAACGTTTGAAACAATTCAATTTCACATGAAAGAAACGTATCCTCTTGATTACTATTTAAATAAATGGTATCGTGTGCACTATTCATAAATGATTGATACGCACTTCTATCTTCCCATAAAGTAAATACACATGCCTCATCCTCATACCATCCACCAAATTGCCCATGAAATCCATCTAGATGCTGTATAGCTTGCCATTTTTCTTGTGCTTTTGAAAATAACTCTTTTTTCTCTTCTTCCACTTTACAGTAGATTGTTTTTAGTAACATTTTTAACTCCCCCTTAGGATATAATTTATCTTCCACTTATATTTTTAGTTTACATAATGTTTTTATGATCTCTTCAGCACTCTTTATGTGCATAGAGAACTAATCATATTTATCACTACATCTATCAAACCATCTATCTGATTTTATTTCAAATAATTCAGAATCAAAAGAAAAGATGTAACTCTTAACGAATTACAACTTTAGCTTATCTCTCTTATTCATCTTTTGCTCAAATAAATAATACGTAATTTCTCCCGGATAATGTAATACAGTTACCTTCCGCTCCCCTTTTTTAAAACTAACAGTATGTCCGTTTCCCCCTAAGTTCTCCCATCCACTAGCCTTTGTAATAGGCATTACACTTATATATTTATACTCCTCTTCCTTATCATCGTTAATATGAATTGCTGACATTGGTACTGGAAAATCTTCAATTTTAGATTCTTTGTCTACATATATAAGTGTAAATAAACCAACTAATAACACAACCGTTGAAATATTTGAAACTAGTTTTCTTCTATTCATTTTCACTAAAAACCCTCTTTTCTCACATATTACTTTCATTATTTTACTAATCTTGATTATTTGTGTATGTAAAAAATATAATTAAAATTAATTCCAGACTATATTCTCTATTATTAACAATATTATTGTTATATATTATAATTATAAGATACTTATTTTTGGAGGTATTACCCATTGAAGAACTTATTTTTTAATAAATGGACAATTGTTATTTCTATTTTTATTATTGCCTGTACGATTTTCTACACAACTAAGGAAAAAAATAATAACGAAAAAACTACCGTAGAAACAATCGATACAAAAACTTTTAAAACTAAATTTCAACCAAAAATTGATGAATTAACTACAAATTATAATGACATCATCGAAAAAGATTGGTTGCCTGCCTGGGAAGAAATTAACACGAACGGAGATTCAGTAGACAGAGATAAACTATTAGTCACAATGAATGCTATTTCCAAACAATATGAAAAAATTATGAACGAAATAGACACTGTGAAAATTAAAGAAAATATATCGGAAGTACAAATACAAGAACAACTAATTTATTTCACAACTGAGTTTAAGACTGCTTCTAAATTTATGAAAAACGCAGCAGATTTAATTATAGACGGAGCAAGTAACTCTACTCCATCCAATGAAACAATTGAAAATACTAAACATGCTTTAGGACTTGCGGACCAACATATTGTTCTCGCTTTATCTACGTTAAATGAAGTTGAAGTTAAATTAGGACTTGCAAAAAAATAAAACTGGTTACTATTTTAAAATAAAAAAAGATTGCAATTCATATTTTGTCTGTCTATAATGTTTTTATTGATTTACAATCAATATTTTTATAAATTTTATAATTCGGATGAACCATTCAGGAGAAGGTCTATTGATCTACCGACGGGGCAAAAAGTTGCTGAATCAACTTTGAAACTCTCAGGTCTTGTTTACAAGTAGAACTGCATGGGGACGAATCTCTGGAGAGACTCCCTCTCGCTTTTATATAGCGCGGAGGAAAAAGAGCACCGAAGGAGCAAATCCGCTACTATAGCGGATAATCTCTCAGGTAAAAGGACAGAGACAAGCGAAAGAAAATGCCGATTTGTATCGGTTTATTTTTCTATCCCTTGTTTCTCCAGAGACCATTTCATTTACTTGAAATGGTTTTTATTTTTTCATAAAAAGGAGAATACAGATGGAGACAGTAAGTACAGTATTAGAACAAATCAATCACTATGTGTGGGGATTACCAACGTTGTTGTTACTCGTTGGTACTGGTATCATTCTCACAGTGCGTTTAAAAGGATTACAGTTTAGTAAACTATTATACGCTCACAAACTAGCTTTTAAAAAATCAGAAGATACATCTTCCTCTGGAGATATTAGCCACTTCCAAGCACTTATGACAGCTATGGCGGCAACAATTGGTATGGGAAATATAGCCGGTGTTGCAACTGCAGTAACGATCGGTGGACCCGGTGCAATCTTTTGGATGTGGATTACTGCTTTGTTCGGTATGGCAACAAAGTATGCCGAAGCAATTCTTGCGGTGAAATACCGTGTTAGTAATGAAAATGGTGAATATTCAGGTGGACCAATGTACTATTTAGAACGTGGTTTAGGTAAGAAATGGCTTGCTGTTTTATTCGCTATATTCGGCACAACTGCTTCTTTCGGTATCGGTAATATGGTGCAATCTAACTCAGTTGCAGAGGCAATGCGAATTAATTTCTCTTTTCCTCCTGCTTTAACTGGTATATTCATGTCGTTTTTAATCGCCATTGTTATTTTAGGCGGTGTGAAAAAAATCGGGAAAGTGACAGGATATATCGTTCCTATTAAAGCTTTCTTTTATATCATTGCTGGGCTTATTATTATTTTCTATCACTACGATCAAATTCCAGAAGCATTCTCACTTATTTTTTCTGGCGCATTCAATGGGACTGCAGCTGCTGGTGGTTTTATTGGCGCAACAATTGCATCTGCAATTCAAATCGGAATGGCGCGCGGTGTATTTGCAAACGAAGCTGGTTTAGGGAGTGCCCCTATTGCTGCAGCTGCCGCAAAAACTGATTCACCTGCAAAGCAAGCTTTAGTTTCTATGACTGGTACTTTTCTAGATACGTTTATTGTATGTACCATTACAGGGCTAGTATTAATTATTACAGGTGCATGGAAATCAGGTAAAACTGGCGTTGAAGCGACAACACTTGCGTTCCAATCTGTATTTGGCACTGCTGGTAGTATGATTCTTGGTATCGCAATTATATTATTTGCCTACTCTACTATTTTAGGATGGTCGTATTACGGCGAGAAGTGCGTGGCTTATTTATTTGGACAAGGTGCTGTTAAATATTATAAAGCGATCTTTATCGTCATGATTGCTATTGGGGCTAATTTAAAACTAGGTATCGTATGGACATTTGCTGATATTGCAAATGGACTTATGGCGATTCCAAACTTAATTGGCCTTATTGGGTTAAGTGGTATTGTTGTTGCTGAAACGAATCGCTTTTTACAAGCAGAGAAATTGAAAGAAAGTCATAAAAAACAGGCAAGTTAATATAAAAAAAGGAATGACTCATACATAATGAGCATTCCTTTTTTCGTTTTCTAACTCAGTAAATGTCATTAAAAATATATTTATATCGATCTTTCCCTTTTTTTATTCCACTAAAAGTTTTTCACATAAATGACATAAATCGTATGGTCTAACTATATAGTTGAAAAGGAATGTGACATTAAAGTGTCGCCGAAAAACTCATCCAAGAAAAGGGAGGAAAAATCTTTTGAAAAACAAAATCATTGTTTTCCTATCTGTTTTATCATTTATTATTGGTGGTTTCTTTTTTAACACAAATACTTCAAGTGCTGAAACATCATCTACTGATTACGTCCCTAACCAATTAATCGTTAAGTTCAAACAAAATGCCTCTTTAAGTAATGTTCAATCTTTTCACAAATCTGTCGGTGCTAACGTTTTATCTAAAGATGATACGTTAGGTTTTGAAGTCGTTCAATTTTCAAAAGGTACTGTCAAAGAAAAAATAAAAAGTTATAAAAATAATCCAGATGTGGAATATGCAGAACCGAATTATTACGTTCACGCCTTTTGGACTCCGAACGACCCATATTTTAAAAATCAATATGGATTGCAAAAAATTCAAGCTCCACAAGCTTGGGATAGTCAACGAAGTGATCCTGGTGTAAAAGTAGCTATTATTGATACAGGAGTTCAAGGCTCACACCCTGATTTAGCTTCGAAAGTAATTTACGGACATGATTATGTTGACAACGACAATACATCTGATGATGGTAATGGTCATGGTACGCATTGCGCTGGAATTACTGGAGCACTTACGAATAATAGTGTTGGAATTGCTGGTGTTGCCCCACAAACTTCAATTTATGCCGTCCGCGTATTAGATAATCAAGGAAGTGGTACTCTTGATGCTGTAGCGCAAGGGATTAGAGAAGCTGCTGATTCAGGTGCAAAAGTAATTAGCTTAAGCTTAGGCGCTCCAAATGGTGGGACTGCTTTACAACAAGCCGTTCAATATGCATGGAATAAAGGCTCTGTTATTGTTTCAGCTGCTGGAAATGCTGGAAATACAAAAGCTAATTATCCTGCTTATTACAACGAGGTGATTGCAGTTACTTCTACAGATCAATCAGATAGAAAATCTTCATTTTCTACTTATGGTAACTGGGTAGATGTTGCAGCACCAGGTTCAAATATATATTCCACATATAAAGGAAGCACGTATCAATCATTAAGTGGTACATCTATGGCAACACCTCATGTTGCAGGAGTCGCTGCTCTTTTAGCAAATCAAGGATATAGCAATACACAAATCCGCCAAATTATTGAGTCAACGTCTGATAAAATTAGTGGTACAGGTACGTATTGGAAAAATGGTAGAGTCAATGCATATAAAGCTATACAATATGCTAAACAATTACAAGAAAATAAAGCCTCTTAAGAAATAATGTAAAACTTTAATCAGTGATCTGCCATTAGTGCGGGATAAAATAGAAGGAGAGACTTTTACAATTAAAGGCTCTCCTTCTTACAAACTATATTACTCCCCCTCCTTCTGCACCATATGTAAATACAGTACAAAATCCATCATTGTCGACGAATGACCAAGTTGACGGATCATCGCTGTTATATTTCCTCTATGATATGTACCATGATTTACGACATGTTGTACTAACTCTAAAATTGAAGTTTCTAATTTCCCTGCATATGGATTCTCGATAACCAATACAGCATTCACGTCTTGTATTGCAATTAAAAAGTCTTTATATTGATTTGCCATGTTTTCAAACATTTTTTCTAATTCATGTAACGATTTAGTTTCGATTTGTTTTCGTAAATTTTCTCGGTCTTGTATTGCTTCATTCATACTTTTACCATGCAATATGTGTAACCACACTTGGTCTGTAATATAAATATGCGTAAAAGTATCCTTAATTGATGGAAATACACTCTGTATCTGTTCATTAAAAATAGTCTCATAGCTTGGTAATTCTTTTAGTCGATTGAATAACCGTATATTAGCCCAAGCATGGTAATCCACCTGTTTTAACATGTACTCTTTCAATCGAAATCGCCTCCTTATTGTATGAAACGAATGGTTTGTTTCTTCATTTCTGATTCTCTATCAGCCTTTACAATTCCTTTTTCTTCAATTTCACGTTTATTTATTGTTTTATATTTTACATACGTATGAAATTCCGTTTGAAATGGAAACGGTGTAATCCGAATTGTTTCCTCGTCCACCCATTCAGCTTGAATAGGTTTCTCCACCTTACTATTAAACATTTCTGTTCCTTCAAAACCATCTTTAAACAAATCAATTTCATCTTCCTTTTCTGCACCAGGTTTATTCATACACACATATAAAGAAAGTTCATCGCAAAACTTTAATAACCTATAATGTTTATCGAACATCGCAAATTGTTCTTTTGTTAACGTTTTCAATATTCTTTTTTGTCGTTCCAATTCCCCTGTATAAAATGAAAGCATCTCTTCATCTTCATCATTTAATGGAAATGATAAAAAATGTTTACTACAAAGTAATGCTCCGTATGGATTCGAATCTTCAATTTCATTCAAACCAATCGTATAAAAAACAAAGCGCAATGAACTTGGACAATCCATAAATGTATATGGAATATTTTTAGCATCATTCAAAATTGGTACTTTATCAAGTTCTATCCATCCTCTATCATGCTCATATATTGCATTAATTGTCTCTTTTAAGTATGTTTCATCTTCAAAAAAATCTTCTTTTATATGCTTTGCAATCTCTCCAGCTAAAAAACCATGATCATGTTGACGAATTAATATACTTTCATTCTCACTCTTTTCACGAAAAATCATTTATATACTCCCCCTCATCCTCATATTACAGCGTTTTCTATACATTAATTCTTAATTAATCCCTAATTATTAGCAGGGATTCAGTCTCTTACAACGAAATTAACATAACTATATAGTATTCTTTCTAACCATATACATAGCTTTCTCTATACTATCCATTATACTAAAACATTCATTCTAAAAAACTTTTTATGAGGTGAAAACATGAACAAAACAGAATTAGTTAAAAACGTGGCACAATCCGCTGATATTTCTCAAAAGGAAGCTTCTGCAGCGGTACAATCCGTATTTGACACAATTGCTACTGCATTACAATCTGGCGATAAAGTTCAATTAATCGGCTTTGGAACTTTTGAAGTGCGCGAAAGATCTGCTCGTACAGGACGTAATCCACAAACTGGCGAAGAAATTCAAATCGCTGCTGGTAAAGTTCCAGCATTTAAAGCTGGTAAAGAGTTAAAAGAAGCTGTGAAATAAACAAGAAACCAGCCATTTTATAGGCTGGTTTCTTGTTTTATTTAAGTAATTCCTTTATATTCTCAGCATGATACACTTCACAAATATAAAATATACATTTGCAATTACTTACAATTTGATATTTTCTAGTTGGATACACATTCGCCGTAACAGAGCATCCATCAAACAATTCAATAATATTCCCAGATGGCTGATATCCTTCGTATAATACGTTTCTTCTTACTTCCATCTTTTCTATAAGTTTTTCAACTGGAATATTTCCACTCTCTAATTCCCTCTTAATTGTATTTGGTAAAAACGAAGTGTCCGCAAAAATTAGATTTTCAGATAACACTTTTCCTTTATAACTAACATTGGATACACGGTAAAGAAATGTTCCATTTTTATCAAAGAAATTCTTTGCTTCTTTCGGGATGTACTGTCTATCAAGTACCTCTTGTTCGAGAACATCAAACTGAACTGTATCATTCAAAAGCTTTTCTAAAGCATGAATAGATGATGTATCTCCAGAAAATAAAATATTTTTAATTGCTTGTACATTATAAGTGAATTCATTTGTTCTATTTTCCGCTACTAACATGAGGAACACCTCTTCTATAAGATTTTTTATTTAACTTATTTATAATTTAAAAGCGCTACTGCATCTAACTGTGTGATTTCAGTTACTTCTTTACTAAATATTGCAATTGTAGCCATATAATCTACACTAGGCCTTATATCTGCCATCATTGTATTTTCTACTAATTCTTGCCTATCCTTAAAAACTAACAAATTTGGAGGATCATTTGGAGCTGATACAGTAATACCTACTGGTGAAATCATTAGTCCTTCACCTGTCGCTTTTAGTACCGCTTCTTTTCGAGTCCAATATGTTAAAAAACCTTCTATTTTCTGTTCATTAGGTAACTTCATAACTTGTGCTAATTCAATGTCTGTTAATACGCCCTCTGCCATTTTCATAACATCTACATTTGGATTCATTTGTTCAACATCAACGCCTACAGGTGCAGACTTTGTAAATGCAACAACAACCCACTCACCCGAATGTGAAACAGATATTTGTGGCATTCCTTTTGGTAATTGCGGTCTGCCATGTTGTAACTTACATACTGGGCACATCCTATCAATTGGCACTTGAACTGGTAACATAGAAAGTATTTTACCAAGAACTAACCTACTAATTACACAACCTATTATAAATCGTGCACGATCTGCCGAATGATGATATGAATTTGCTTTCTCTCGTTCAACATCGTTTAGTAAATTGTAATGCCATGATTGTAAATCTGAAATTCTTGCCCACCATATTTGACAATCATTCTCAGTCAAAGTTGGAATAGAATCTACAACTTTACTTTCTATCATGTAAACTCTCCTTCATACAATGAATATCAATTTTCATTAAAAAAGCTTACGTAAATTGTTATTCATTGACAAGTACTTTCTCTTTTTTTGATACAGATAACATTTTTTCTTTCTTCTTTGCCATTACCTCTTTATCAGAAATACGTAAAGAAAATAGTAATGCTATAAGTAAAAATATTGCAGATCCAATTAATGCAGCTTGATATGGTAAGAAATCTGACTGTGCATTATTCTGTATTTCATTACTTCCAAATCCAGATAATATGCTAGCTAAAACAGCAACTCCTATCGCTGAACCTATACGGTTTTGCACATTGAATATAGTAGTCGCTCTCCCCATAGAAGGTGGCGTGATATGATTAAATGCAGAAAATTGAACTGCTCCAACAGACTGACCTAAGAAAATACCGATACCAAACAATAATGCCCGAATTTGCCATGGGTTCGTATCGTGATTTACAAAACTTAATAAAACAAAGATAATCGCCGTACAAATTAATCCAATAGAAATTACCTTTCGAGCTCCTAGTTTCTTATATGACCATGGCACAATCTGTGACGATATCATTAACCCAATCGCCTCTGGGAATGTCGTAAGACCTGATTCCAATGCGGAACCCCCTATTACATTTTGATACATAAGTGGAAAAACAAATAACATTCCTAGTAAACCAGCGGATGAAAACAATGAAATAAGACTCATTTTTCTAAAGACTGGTTCTTTTAATAAGCGTAAATCTAACATCGGTTGCTTTACTCTAAGTTCTACAATGATAAACAATGTAATGAATACAATCCCAGCTATTCCAGTACTTATAATCTCTGAAGAACCCCAGCCTTTTGACGGCCCTTGACTAAGTGCATAGATAAGCATCGCGAATCCTGGTGCAGAAAGAACAAAACCGAGAGAATCAAAGCTACCAGCTGATTTTTCAATATGCTCTTTTAAAAATAGTAGACCGAAAAGTAACGCTACGATTCCGAACGGTAAATTAATATAAAATGCCCAACGCCAAGACATTTGATCTACAAAAAAACCGCCAATAATTGGTCCTACTGCCGGTGCTACAGCAATTGGCAACACAATAAACCGTGAAATTTTCGGCCTTTCCTCTGGTGAAAATGTTCGGAATAACATCGCCATCCCAACTGGTGTTAAAAGCCCCCCGCCAGCACCTTGCATGATGCGAAAAAGATTCAATGAAGTAATATCATTCGCTATTCCACATAATGCAGACGCAGTTGTAAATACGAAAAGAGCGGTTAGAAATACTCTTTTCGTACCGAAGCGATCTCCTAACCAACCAGAAATCGGAAGGAAAACAGCTAAGCTAACTAAATACCCAACATTAACCGTCCCCATTGCAGATGGAGGCACTTGTAGTTCTTTACTTATCGTTTGGAGTGCTACATTCACAATCGTTGCATCCATCGCAGCCATAAACATCGCTGTTATATATACGATGCTTACAACTACTTTTGGATTTATTTTTGCCTTCATTATCGTTTTCCTACTAATATTTTTTCGCCCACTTGATTACTTTTCGGATTCAAATCTTCCCAATTATTTTCAACATATTGTAAACAATCATTCCTACTAGCCTCTTCATGCACGACATTCCAACCAATAGGTACATCAAGAAAGACAGGCCAGAGAGAATACTGGCCCTCCTCATTTTTTAGTACTTTATATGTGTAATTATCATTTTCAAACGGATTCGTCATACTGTACTTACCCCTTTCTTATCCTGCAAATATTTCGCTAATACTTGTCCAATCTCTGTAAGTGGTCCTGGTTGACATAAATCTTTATGTCTACAATCAATATCGTGTTGCACAATTTGCCCCTTTAAATAATTTAGCCACGTATTTGGAGAGATAGGATCAAACCAGTCTGGTATAACAGTAGATCTAAAGAATAAAATATCTCCGTTATAAACCTTCGGTACATATTTCCCTAACAATCCTACCGAATTTACATAGGTTTCTTTCAAATTTAAAATCGTCTCTTCTTCAAGACTTGCTAATGCACTTCCATCTTTACGAAGTATTTCTACTGCACTTTCCATCGTAAGTGGTTTACCATCCATGTTATCTGGATCGTATCCACCTAAAGCAAGTAATGCGATTAACGCTTCTTCTTCAGTAGGTGCTTCCGTATTCGGTAAGAAGTGACCTGGATAAGAATCCAGCATAACGAGTAATTCTACTTCTTCCCCTTCATTTTGCAGTTGCGCCGCCATTGCATGCACAACATTTCCTCCGAGCGACCAACCGAGTAAACGATATGGTCCGTGAGGCTGTACTTCACGAACGTGTTTTAAATAATCCGCCGCCATCTCCTCTAGACTTTTTGGAAGTTCTTCATTTTTAGCAATACCACGTGCTTGGACACCGTAGATTGGATAATCTGTTCCTAAAGATTTCATAAGTCCTGCATAGCACCAACTTAATCCACCTGCTGGGTGTACACAAAATAGTGGTAATTGGTCTCCGCTTGCTCGTAATGGAAGCAACACATCAAGTGCACTTTGTCCATTTCCCACTTCAAGTCTTTCAGCAAGACCCGCAACAGTAGGTGCTGCAAATAAAGTTCCGATATTTAGTTCAACCCCAAGTGCTTCTTTAATACGACTCATAAGCTGCACTGCAAGAAGTGAATGGCCACCTAGATCAAAGAATCCGTCATCAATTCCAATTTGCGGCACACTTAAAATTTCTGTAAACAGGTCACATAACATTTCTTCTTGCGGTGTTCTTGGTCCACGACTAGAAGATGATGCGATAAATTCTGGAGCCGGCAATGCCTTTCTATCTAATTTACCGTTTGGAGTTAAAGGCAACTCATTTACTACTACAAAAGCATATGGAACCATGTAATCTGGTAAACTACCTCCAGCATACTTACGCATTTCATTCGTATCAATCATTTCATTATTTGATGCGACGATATAAGAAACTAACCGTTTATCCCCTGGTTGATCTTCCCGTACAATAACGGCTACTTGCTCAACTTTAGGATGTTTCATTATTACCGCTTCTATTTCCCCTAATTCAATTCGGAATCCACGAATTTTTATTTGATGATCTGCACGTCCTATATAATCTAGCGTCCCATCTTGACGCCAACGTGCTAAGTCCCCAGTACGATACATTCTTGTACCTGGCTTACCAAATGGATCTGCAATAAAACGTTCTGCAGTTAAGCTTGCTCTTCCTAAATATCCACGAGCAAGCCCTGCACCTGCAACATACATTTCTCCAACTACTCCAGGTGGCACCGGTTGTAAATAGTTGTCTAACACATACACTTTAAGATCAGGTATACTACACCCAATTAAACTGTTTGCTCGTAAAGAGACGATTGTTTCATCTAATTCAATATAACTAACATGTACTGTCGTCTCCGTAATACCGTACATATTAATAAGTTTTGGTGCGTTATGAGAATGTCGACAATACCAATCTTCTAATCGACTTAGCTCAAGTGCTTCTCCTCCAAAAACAACATATCGTAAAGATAATTTTTGGCCAATTTCTTCATTTTCACGATCTGCCTGCATCAATTGATAGAACGCTGATGGAGTTTGGTTTAAAACAGTTACCTTTTCTTTAACAAGAAGTTGTAAAAATTCTTTCGGCGAGCGACTTACAGTATGTGGTACTACGACTAGACGCCCACCATATAATAAAGGTCCCCAAATTTCCCAAACCGAGAAATCAAAAGCATATGAATGAAACATTGTCCATACATCGTTCTCGTCAAATTGGAACCAATGATCAGTTGCTCCTAAAAGTCTTACTACATTTTGATGAGGTATCATAACCCCTTTCGGTCTACCTGTTGAGCCTGACGTATAAATAACGTAAGCAATATGTGAAGGAGATAACGGCTTCATGCGCTCCATTTCATCTATATTGTCTTCACTATATTTCTCAATTTCTTCTATTACGTTCACATCATCAACTAAAATCTTTAGTGCCTCATCACATTCAATTTCCACATCTGAATTTGTTAAAACACATGATGGTTTCGCATCGTGTAGCATAAATGAGATACGATCTGACGGATAATCCGGATCTAACGGAAGGTATCCCGCACCAGCTTTAAGAACAGCAAGTAAGCTTACAACCATATTTAAAGATCTCGGCATCGCTAAAGCAACAAGTTGATCAGGACCGATTCCTTTCGCTATTAACAAACGAGCTATTTTATTCGCTTTTCTATTTAACTCTTCATAAGTTAGCTTTTCATCTTCAAAGACAACAGCAATAGAATTTTGATTTACATGAGCCTGCTTTTCAAATAATTGTGGCAATGTCATTTCAGGTACAATTTGAAAACCACCATTCCACTTTTCTAAAACTGTATTTCGCTCTGCTAAAGTTAATATTTCTAATGTGCCAATTGATTGATCCTGATGTTTCGCTGCATCATCCAATAACAAAATGAATCGTTCAACCAATTTTTGAATCGTTTCACGTTTATATAAATCGGTACTAAATTCTAGTAACCCGTTTAAACCGTCTGGCGTACCATCAACTCCGTTACTCTCGCTAATTTCAAATGTTAGATCAAATTTCGCAGAACCAACGCTTTGAATTTCAAGGTTCGCTTCTATATCCGGAGCATCAAACGTTGCTTCTGGCGTATTTTGGAAAGCTAACATAACTTGAAACAGCGGATGACTATTTCGAGTACGTACTGGATTTAACACTTCAACGAGTCGTTCAAATGGAACATCTTGATTTTCATAAGCTGCAAGATTTGATTGCTTCACTCTATTCAATAATTCTTTAAAGCTTGGATCTCCTGATGTATTTGTACGTAACACTAATGTATTTACAAATAAACCAACTATGTCAGAGAGTGCATCATCGTTTCTTCCAGCAATCGGACTACCGATTGGTATATCAGTACCTGCACCTAATCTTGTAAATAGCGCACTAAGTCCTGCTTGCAACACCATAAACAAACTAACTCCGTTTTTCCGTGCAAGCTCTACTAACCTACTATGCATACCCGCATCTATTTGAAAATGAATTGTTTCTCCGTGATAACTCGTTTCAATTGGACGCTGGTAATCTGTAGGTAACTCCAGCTGATCTGGTAAACCTTCTAGCTCTTTCTTCCAAAACTCTAATTGTGTTGAAATAAGACTCTCTTCTGTAGTTTCATCACCAAGCAACTGTTGTTGCCAAAGTGCATAATCTGCGTATTGAACTGGAAGTGTCTCTAGCTGCACTCTGTTACCTTGACATCGTGCTTTATATGCCGCTGTAAAATCTCTCGTTAACGGTTGTAATGACCAGCCATCCCCAACAATATGGTGCAATAGTATTAGTAATACATGTTCGTTTTCATTCACTGTAAATAGTTGCAGACGAACTGCTGGTTCAACATCAAGGTTAAAACTATATCTTACCGCCTCTACAAGCACACTTTCTAATTCATCTTTACATGTTTTTGTTAGTATCATTTCTAGATTTAAATTTTCTATATCTAAAATTTTCTGATAGGAACTACCTAATACGTTAGGGAAAATCGTTCTAAGCGTTTCATGTTTCTCAACTACATCATAAAAGGCACCTTGCAATGCTTCCTCGTTCAACTTTCCAGAAATACGAACGACTAATGGAATATTATAAGTAGGACTTGGACCTTCTAAACAATTTAAGAACCATAACCTGCGCTGTGCAAATGAAAGTGGAACTTCATTTGGTCTACTTACTTTCTTAATAGCTGGTCTTGCAGTTTTTGCTTGATCCAATTGTTTCGCAAGTTCAGCAACAGTTGGCGATTCAAATAGTTTTCCTATTCCTAATTCAACACTTAACGTTTCACGAATTCTTGCCATTAGACGAGATGCAAGAAGCGAATGGCCACCCATTTCAAAGAAATTATCATCAATGCTAATGCGAGAAACACCAAGTACTTCTGCAAATAAATCACATAATATTTCTTCCTTCGGATTTCTAGCAACTCTCTCCTTGTTCATTTCATTAAAATCAGGAGCAGGTAATTTCTTTCTATCAACCTTATCATTTGGCGTTAATGGTAATTCTTCTAGCACAACAAATGCCGATGGTACCATATAATTCGCTAAACTTTCTGAAACATAAGTACGAATTTCTGAAAGGTTAATCCCTTCATCCCCTTCGGCAACGATATACGCAATGATTCGTTTATCGTTCGGGCGATCTTCTCGTACCATTACTACAGCTTGTTGAATATACTCATGTCGTTGTAAAACCATTTCAATTTCAGCTAATTCAATTCGGAAACCACGGATTTTTATTTGATGATCTGCTCGGCTCATGTATTCCAGCACACCATCGTTACGCCATTTCACAAGATCACCTGTGCGGTACATGCGCTTCCCTGGTTTTCCATAAGGATCTGCAACAAACCGTTCAGCCGTTAACTCTGGTTTTCCTAAATAGCCGTTCGCAACCCCTTCCCCTGCAATATATAATTCACCAATTACTCCAGGTGGTACTGGTTGTAAACCTGCATCTAATACATACACGTCTGTACTCCAAATTGGCTTTCCAATAGGAGGTATACCGATTTCATTTTCATCAATGTTCATGACAGTAGACCAAATAGTCGTTTCAGTTGGTCCATATAAGTTTGTAATAGAGCAACCTAATTCTTTTAATGTATTTGCTAAATGGGCTGGAAGAGCTTCACCACCAACGAGCACATTTAACCCTTGTAGCCTTTCTGGATATTCAGTTACTAACGCCTGCCATAACGTCGGTGTAGCTTGCATAACTGTCACTCTTTCTTCTTGTAACAGTGCCGTTAACGCAGAAGGCTCTTGAATTACCTCTTTTTGTGCAATTGTTAAACTTGCACCACTAATAAGAGGTAAATAAATCTCTAGAGCAGAAATGTCAAACGCAAATGTTGTAACTGCTACTAAATGATCGTTCTCATTTAGTGAAAACATATCACCCATGGACAATAAAAAGTTACTTAAAGCTTTCATAGGAACAATTACACCTTTTGGATTTCCGGTTGAGCCTGAAGTGTAAATTGTATACGCAGGCTTTAAAAGTGATTCTTCATTTCTAAATGGTAGATTCCTATGAGAATATGCTTTTAATGCTAGTTCTGTTTCTTCTCCATCTAATTCGATTTTTTTTATATCATTTTCTATAACTACAGTAGATGAAACAGATGAATGTGTGATGATATAAATTGGTTTTGCATCATTTACTATATAATTTATTCGCTCAGCTGGATATTCTGGATCTATCGGTAAATACGCTGCACCAGCCTTTAAAACTGCTAGCATACTAACTACCATTTCTATTGACCTTGAAAATACTAAAGCTACAAACTGATTTGCCCCTATTCCTTCTTCTACTAAATAGTGAGCTAGTTCATTCGCCCGTTCATTTAGCTCTTTATACGTAAGGTCTACTCCGTTACACGTAACCGCTATTTTATTTGGATTTTTTTGTACTTGTTTTTCAAATAATAAAGGTAGAGTGATTAAATCCTCAGCTTCCTTAGTTTCATTCCATTCGAATAAAACTTTATGATTTTCTTCTGGAAGAGTAATGTTTATATTTCCAATCGACACGTCTTTTTCATAATCATTTATCACTAATTCTAATACATTCATAAATCTCTCTTTATGCAATGCTAGTTCCGAATCACTATATACCTCCGGGTTCGCATCAAAATGAATCATTAACTCATTTTCATCGAAACCTTTATAAACATTTATCGATAAATCATCGACAGGTCCTGCTGATAAATTATGTGTTATACCACGATTCCCAGCAAAATTAAGCCCGTAATCAAAAGGCATCACATTCACTAACGGCCCGAATAACCTTTGATTTTCACCTAGTAACTTTAAGTCTCTTCTTAATTCTTCATGACGGTATTTATGATGACGACGTACTTCTCGAATCTCTTTAGAAACTTGCTGTAATAATTCCGCAAGAGTTATATTTGGAGTTACTGTAATACGAAGTGGTACTAAATTCATTACCATGCTCGGTGTATAAATAGATGCAGAACCGAGACGCCCCATCATCGGTAAACCTAAAACAATATCATTTGCACCTGTTAATTTATGCATATAAATACTTGTTACAGCGACAATAAATTCCGGCCAATTTGTTAACGAAACATTGATATCTTCTAGTAAAGTTTTCGTACTCGAACTGGATAAATAAGCTGTTTCTCGTAAAAATCCATTTGATGTTCTCGGCGCTCGTTCTGCTAAACTTATGACATCCGGTTCATCTGCAAACTTCTCTAACCAAAAAGTACGATCTTCCTTAAATTGTTTAGACTCACGATACTCCATATCTTCTTGTACAATTTTTGCAAGAGAACCAAATGGCTTTTCATTCTTTCTTGTTTCTTCTATAAGTGATGTATACTCTTTCGCTACCTTTTGGCTTAGAAGTGAAAATCCATAGCCATCCATCACAATGTGATGGATGCGCTGATACCAAAAGAAACGATTATTTTCAACTTGAATAAGTGCTTCAGTAAATAAAGTATCTCTTTTCAAATCGACTGGCATAGATAAATCATTTTTCATCCATATTTTAGCAGCCTCTTCAGAATCTTCTTCTTTACGAACGTCAATTAAATGCATATGAAAATTTGACGATTTCTCAATAACTTGCCACGGGCCAATTTCATCCTCTTCGAAACGAACATGTAGTGCTTCTGCTTCTGTTACAACTTTACGTACTGCTAATTCGAAAATTTCTTGATTGATATTTCCATTTATTTCAACATATTCCCCAGTATTATAAATCGGATTAAGCGGATCTAATTGCTGTGCAAACCACATACCAGTCTGCGCAGATGATAACGAATGACGAACCTTTTGACTATTAGGCATTCTTTACTACCCCTTTATTATGTAGTCTATTTGTTACAGCACCTGTGCTGTCTGTGAAGATAGTAAACTGTACCAATCGGAAACAGTTGGACGTTCTGCTAAATCTGCAAAAGTTATTTCTTTCCCTTCGCGACGCCACATCTCTACTAAACTCATAATTCTGACCGAATCAAGTCCTCTATTTAGTAAGTCCTCATCAATATCAATACTCTCTACTGGCTCACGAAGTAGTTGTGCAACTAGTTCATGCACTTCCTGTAAAGTGATTCCTTCACTCTCATCACTTTTTACACTTTGTAAATCTTTTAACAGTAAGTTTGTTGATGTCGTTACTGCACATCTATTAGATGCATACTCCAATGCTTGTTTATGATGGTCTAGTGAAAAATCAGCAACTGCATCTGCTACAAAGAACGGCTCTATACCATCCATAAATGCTTCACAAGCTGTTAAAAGGCAGCCAATATGCGCATAAATACCGCAAATAATAAGTTGATCTCTTCCCCGTTCATTTAAAATTTCTAATAGATTTGTCTTTTTAAATGCACTATATCTCCATTTTGTTAAGAATATATCATCCTCATCAGGAGTAAGTTCATCGACAATTTTCTTTTTATCTGGTCCAGCAGGAATACCGTCACCCCAGAAGTCTTGTAATAACCCTCGTTGTTCTAACGTCTGTCCGCCAGGTTGTGCTGTATAAACAACTGGTATGCCAAGTTCCTTACATCTGTCTCTTATCACCTTAATATTTGAAATGAGTTCTACTTTTGGTGATTCTTTATCGCTATATGCATCAAGAAAATATTCTTGCATGTCATGGATTAGAAGAACCGCACGTTTCGGATCTGGCGTCCAGTTCACTTTATTTTTTGGTAGTTCTGATTCAACTGGCATTTTGTATACTGAAATAGATGGGATAGCCATCTAATCACTTCCTTCCAATTTTTATATTATTTATCGTTTTACCGTAATAAGTTTTTCAGCAATGACTTTACGTAACTCTTTTTTGCTTACCTTTCCAACACCTGTTTGCGGGAATGATTCAATAAATTCAATTCGATCTGGAATCTTATAAGCTGCTATACCGCGTTCTCTTAAAAACATTTTTAATTCACTTACAGTTGGAGCTTGTCCGCGAGCTATTACAAATGCACAAGTACGTTCTCCTAAATAATCGTCAGGCATTGATACAATGGCTACATCATGTACTGCATCATGTGCTAATAGATGATTTTCAACTTCTTCCGCAGCAACCTTTTCACCACCACGGTTAATTTGATCTTTATCTCTTCCTTCTACAATGATGTAACCTTGTTCATTTACTTTTACAAGATCACCTGTGCGATAAAATCCATCCTTTGTAAATGATCGTGCATTATGCTCTTCTGCTTTATAATAACCACGAATTGTATATGGCCCTCGTGTTAATAAATTACCTACTTCACCAGGTTTTACATCGTTATTATTTTTATCAACGACCCTTACTTCATCGAATGTAGACATCGGTCTCCCTTGTGTATGAATAATGATTTCTTCAGGATCATTTAATCTCGTGTAATTTACTAACCCTTCTGCCATACCGAACACTTGCTGTAACGTACATCCAAATGTAGGGCGAATACGCTTCGCAACTTCGGCACTAAATTTCGCACCACCTACTTGAATCACTTGCAAGCTCGATAAATCGTTATTACGGGAAGATGCAGCATCAAGCCAAATCATTGCTAATGGTGGAACAAGCGCTGTAATCGTTACTTTTTCTTTTTCTATAAGAGCAAATGCCTCATCTGGACTACCACCGGTTGCTAACACTACTTTTCCACCCGCATAGAAAGTTCCAAATGTCCCTGGAGAACTCATCGGGTAATTGTGCGCTACTGGAAGAACTGCCATATAGACGCTATCCGTATTCAAATTACAAATTTCAGCGCTAACACGTAAACTATAAATATAGTCATCATGTGTTCTAGGAATTAATTTAGAAAGCCCTGTTGTCCCTCCAGACAATTGGAGAAACGCAACATCACTTGGCTGAACTTCTGGTAATGGAACGGGATCTATATACAGATCACTTATGTTCACAAATTCTTCTTCTTCTCCCACTACAATTACATGTTGTAAAGTTGGCACTTTCACTTTTACTTCTCTTGCTAGTTTTCGATAATCAAAGCCGAGAGCCTTATCTGAAATAACGTAAGCACTCGCCTCACCAAACTCACAGAAATAACTAATTTCACTACTTCGATGTGAAGGTAGTGCAAAAACAGGAAGCGCTCCAATTCGAAATAGCGCAAAGCATATTTCGAAAAACTCGATAATGTTAGGTAACTGTATTACAACTCGATCCTCTTGCTTTATTCCTAGATTCAGTAAACCTGAAGCTAAGCAATCTACTTTTTTATCAAGCTCACTATACGTCATATGCATATTACCACTTACAACTGCAATTTCATCTCCATACTTTTCAGCACGTTCTCTTAACAACGAACCAAATGTTTCTCCAAGCCAACATCCTTCTTCTCGATAACGATTTGCAAATTCTTCTGGCCATTCCGTGAAACCTGATAACATTATTTCTTCCCCCTATTTTTCATTCAGCGAATTATCTCTTAATCCTAAAGCCTTCAGCATTGTTTGGAACTTAGCTGATGTTTCTGCCAACTCATCTTCTGGTTTTGACTCAGCAACAACTCCTGCTCCTGCATATAAACGAAGTGTATTTTCTTGCACTTCAGCACAGCGAATTGTAACAATCCATTCACCATCTCCATTTAAATCGCTCCATCCTAGCATTCCTGTAAAGAATTCACGGTCAAATGGCTCAATTTTTTGAATCGCCTCTCTCGCTTCTTCCATTGGCGTTCCGCAAACTGCTGGCGTAGGATGAAGAGCAATTGCTAATTCCAAAGAAGTAGTATTCGGATCCTTTAGTTCACCTTTCACTTCAGTAGACAAATGCCACATCGCTTCACTATGAATAACGGATGGTTTTTCCGGAACATGTAATGTATGACAGTATGGACGAAGTGCAGCAGCAACCGCTTCCACTACTACCGCATGTTCATGTAAATCTTTTGGTGAAGAAATTAATTCCTCTGCTCTTCTCTTATCTTCCACTGGATCATCACTACGTGGTCTTGAACCAGCTAACGGATTAGAAACGACTTGCATACCACTACGTGAAACGAGTAATTCAGGACTTGCTCCAATTAATGTTTTATTACACTCGTTTTCATCTTCCGGTAAATTCACAGCAAATGTATAACCGTGCTTATTATGCTCTGCCAATTCGCGAAGTAGTTTTTGTTTATCAATCTTCTCTGAAGATTTAACATCTAACGATCTAGATAGAACGATTTTCTTTAAATCTCCGTCCTGAATTTTTTCAATCCCTTGCTTCACACCATTCATATAAACTTCAGGAGCTGGAACCGGTGTCATTTCAAATGTCAGTTTCTCATTTCGTTTTATCTCATTTGTTGTCTCTAACTGTAAACGCTCAGTAATTCTACTATGTTCTGGTACGATAAGTTGAACTTCTTTTCTACGATCAAAAGGCAAAGCACCAACAACGATAGGATTCGGATTTCCAGCTTGTTTTGCATTGCTTAATACCGCTTGTACAAGTTCTGTAAAACTTTCAATTTCATGATGTTTTACTTTAGTAAACTCTCCTTCTGTCAATATCGTTCGAGTTGGTGAAGCGAAAAAGAACGAAGATTCAGTTTTATAATCTTCTAATAATTTTTCCGACAGTTCCTTTACGGCTATAAGTTCATTCATAGTATTAAAACCTCCTGAATTTTTTATTAAACTCCTAATGTAGCTCCGCCATCGACACATAAATTGTGCATTGTAATATGACTCGCTTTATCAGAGGCTAAAAACAATACTGCTTCAGCAATTTCTGAAGGTTGTGCAATTTTTTGTAACGGAATACCGAGTCTATATGTATTTTGAGAACCAGCAATTATATTTTCAGCTCCATTCTCATCAGCCCATAATAATCTTTGCATTTCAGTTTCAGTAGAACCTGGAGAAACTAAGTTACAGCGAATATTGTATGCTGCAAGTTCTAACCCTAAACATTTCATAAACATCGTCGTTGCAGCTTTTGATGCAGCATACGCAGCCATCTCCATTCTCGGAGTATTTGCCGCATTTGAGCCAACTGTAACAATTGCCCCTGACTTTCTTTGCATCATATATTTACTTACTGCTCGGCACATATAGAAAACCCCTGTAGAATTTACAGAGAATGTTTTATTCCAATCTTCATCACTTAAAGAGTGAATCGCTCCCATACGTAAAACCCCTGCAACATTTACTAATATATCTATCGGTGCTATATCATTTTCAATCCGTTCTACTACTTCTTCAACAGCGGCACTATCACTCACATCTAAACGAAACGTTTTCACACGTGTTTCATTTAATTCATTTTCATTTAAGAGTACGTTTAACCCCTCTTCAGTTTGATCAGCCCCAATAACTGTAGCTCCTCTTTTTAAAAACATGTTTGCTACAACACTACCTATACCTTGCGCTGCACCAGTTACTAAAACCGTTTTCCCATCAAATTCCCCTATGTTCATTTCATCTATCCTTTCATATAAAAATTAATCAAATTCAACACTATAAATGATAACGATTTTCATTATCACTGATGATGTTAAAAATAATACACTTACTAAACTAATTGGTCAAGTGTACTTTTCATCAACATATTATTCATTGATAATGTTTTTCATTTAACATTCTTACACCTAAATGATAATCTTTCTCAATAAACTTGTCAACCTATTTTTATTTTTCAGATAAAATATCTTAATGATTCTCAACACAATTACATCTAAAAGCATTAATAAGTACCTTACATTACACACTTAATTCATACTCCTCTTTTTAAACTTGTAGAAGACTAACTGTAGATACCTTCATTTACAAAGCCTTATCAAAAAACCAAGTATATATTTTCTCAACATTTTTCTGAAAATACCGAGAAAATATATCTTGCAATTACTGATATATGTCTTGTTTATAATTTAAGATTTAATACGTATTTCGAATATGATGTATCATTTTTTGATATTCCAATATAATCCAAACAGGTATTTCACTCACTTTTTTGTCTCAAAAAATCCCAAATATTATATAACCTCGTTACAATCATTCATAAAAAAGCACCCTATTTAATAGGATGCTTTTTCGTATTTATAGTGTGATAGAAGATTTATATACTTATGCTACGCTGCGATACTCTTCTTCTTGTTCTTTTTTCTGCTTAGGTGCTTGAATTAAAATTGCGATAACAAATGATACGACACATAATACACCGATCACCATGAAGGTTGGTTTAAATCCACCTAGAAGTGCACCGATAAAGGAACCTGCAAGTGCTCCAAATCCAAATCCTTGATACACAATTCCGTAGTTCTTACTATGGTTTTTCATACCGTAGAAATCACCAACGATAGCTGGGAAAATAGTGATATTTCCACCAAAGCAAAACGCTACGCTTGCTACACATACGAAGTAGATACCATAATTTAAATCTACGAAACTTAAAACCAAGACTGAAGCTGCCATAACAACAAATGTACCAGTAACGATTTTTAAACGGCCAATTTTATCTGATAACGGTCCTAAAATAATACGACCTAATGTATTGAAGATTGCAACCATAGCCACCGCATTAGCTGCTGTCGCTGCGCTAAGCCCTACAAGTTGAACACCAATGTCTTTTACCATACCAATTAAGTATAAGCCACTCATACATGATGTAAATAACATAATAAATAATAAGTATACTTGTTTTGTGCCTAACATTTCTTTCGTTGTATATTCGTGAGTTTTTGTTTCATGAACTGCTCCTTGATCTGCAGCTTGATGGATTAAACAAGCGCCAAGGACAATCATAGCTGTAACAATTAAACCCCAGTATATAAACGCTTGTGATACACCAACTGATTCAATTAACTGTGCGTTAACATATTTAAAGATTAAGCTACCCGAACCATATGCAGAGACAGAAATACCAGCAATTAAACCTTTACGCTTTGGAAACCACTTTATTAAATTGGATAGTGAAGTGATATATGCTGTACCATCTGCATAACCTACAACAACCCCTGCTAGTACATAAAGCAATATTAATGAGGAAGCTTGTGAACTAAGTATTAATCCTAGTCCTAATGCTAGTCCAGCTATCATAATAAGTTTACGAAGTCCCCATTTTTCTTGCAATTTACTCGCAAATAAAGTCGAAAACGCTAAGGAAAGACTAGTAATTGAGAAAGTTATAGCAACTGCGTTAAGACTCCAACCGTATTTACTAACTAAAGGCTGATTAAATAAACTCCATGTATATATCGTTCCAAGTCCCATTTGTACTATGACTGTACCAAGGACAACAAGCCATGGATTAACATTTGATTTTTTCATACCTTTCCGCCTCCTCTTTCTATTTCAATGCTATTCGCTAAATTTTCTTTTTTTATGTTCATATTGGCCACCTCATTTGATTTAACACCTTCATTGTATAAGATATTTCTGTTTATGTAAGCACTTACAAGATAGAGCGTCAAAAATATGGAATCAGTTACAGAAAACGAAGGACGAAATACAAAAACAAATTATTAAATACGTAAGTAGCTATTATAATGTTTTGCATCAATACGACTTACAGCTGTTTTATCATCTCTCTTTATAAAAATTATGTCTCAAGTTATATGATACCTACATTGCAATATTTTGATTTTCCTATACATACAGAAAAACTATTTTCACACTACGATGCACTTTATTTTTTATAAAATAAAAAATATTTTATTGATAAATAAAACTAAATATTCACTAATATATCTATACGTGGTTTAATATATATAATAAAAAAATATTTCTGTCTTTAATGAGGAGGTACTATGAAAGCAAACGTAGGGGATACTATACTTTTTCAACGAAATAATTTAAAGATTACGGGATCTGTACTAAAACTTTATACTGAATCGGTCTTAGTTGAAATTACAGATGTAAGCGGTGGTACTTTTGAATTTGATCGAACAATTGTAAATCATAAAAACTATAAAATTTTAAATACGAATACATAAAACAACAAAAAATAGCCCCTGCTCACCAGCAGGGGCTATTTTATATGAACATTCTTCATTAGTTTATATATCCTAAAACACTTACAATCTTACTCGCTTTTAAATTATTAATATGATAATAAATTTCTAAACCTCTTCTCTCAGCTCGTAACACTTTACCTTTCATTTTTGATAAATGTTGCGAAACAGTCGATTGTGGAATATTTAGTAATTCTGTTAATTGTGTTACGTTACAAGTTTTTCTCGTACTTAATTCATTTACAATTTGTAATCGGATTGGGTGTGCCATAATTTTTAAAATATCTACATCTTCTTCTGAAACTGAACTTTTTCTCATTTCACTCGTATATGTTGTCATAAGACATTCCCCTTTTATATGAATTCCTCTTATTTAGATCTATTTCCAAAATATTTAAAACTCCGATATGAAACCTTTATATAAAAATAATAGAATTTTAAATTTTTAAAAACAGAACGAAATACAATTCACTTTATTTATTTGGTACATATACATAATACAATTTTAATATGTGCTCTATGTGAAGTTAGCATAAATTTGTAATGAAGATTTTTCAAACAATTCACATCTAACTATATACTTCCTCATAATACTATTCAGTGATTTTAACATATTTTAGGCGTTTGTATATACTATCTACAAAATAAATGTTGTTTAGGGGGATTTCAAATGCCAACAATGTTACAAGAAGAAGTTGAAGAAGCACGCGAAACATATGTCAGTCGTATCATATTAGTCAGTGGATCAGCTTTATTTTTAGTAGGTGGTGTTATATCCGCAATTTCAGCTTTTAAAGCTTATAATCGTTTAGAAAATACTCCGCCTTCTACAGATAACTCGTAGGTGCATTATCTAATTCTGAATAACAAACAAATGCCACCTCTATAAAGAGGCGGCATTTGTTTTATCATAATTTTTATACTAGAAACTCGCAAACAATGCTTTAAGTATGAATTACAATTGAACTTACTTCACCACAAACCGAGTCTGACTACACCCATCCTTCTGCTTCGTTACTTCTAATACAGCTGGCATTGCGTTTTTCAGCTCTTGAACGTGTGATATAACACCGATAAAGCGGCCTGATTTTTGTAAGTCAATTAAGGCATCAACTGCTTTTGTTAATGACTCCTCGTCTAATGAACCGAATCCTTCGTCGATAAACATCGTTTCGATGGAAATACCACCTTCATATGCTTGAATGACGTCTGCCATTCCGAGCGCTAAGCAAAGCGATGCATTAAATTTCTCGCCGCCAGATAATGTTTTTACATCGCGTGTTTGACCAGTATATGCGTCGTATACATCTAATCCTAATCCACTTTGACGATTTCTTTTTTCAACTCGTTCACTTCGTTTTAAATAAAATTGTCCATTTGATAATTTACGTAATCGTTCGTTTGCAATTTGAACAATTTGTTCTAAATACTCAATTAAGATGTAACGTTCAAATGATATACGGCTTTCGTTATCACCTTTCATTACTTCATATAAATCAACAAGTTCTTGGAAAGCTTTTTCTTCCTCATGAATTTGCTCATCAATACGTCTAATATTTTCATGTAAATCAAAAATATATGTTACTGCATTTTGCGCACGTTGACGTTTTTCTTTAATGATATCGAGATTAATTTGTAATTCTGTTATGTGGTCACCTAACGCTGTAATATCCATATACTCTTTATCTTTTAATTCAGCTTGTAACTCTTCAATTTGTTTTGCAAGCACTTCAAGAGATGAATAATAGCTTTGAATTTCTTTTTGTAGCATCTCCATCTCGGCATCACTTAATTTAGCTTCTTTATACGTTATTTGATTTGTAAACCCGCTCTGTTCAAGTTCTTTCATAAAGCGCGCGAAAGTCTCTTCTTTCTTCAATTTTGCACTTTCAAATTGAGTAGAAGCACCTTCCTGTTCTGCTTGAATACGTATATTTTCATTTTGCCAATGTTGATACGCTTCCTGCACTTTCCTCCATTCGTCTTCCATTAATTTGAGTTCATGCATAGCTTGGTCAAACTGAACTTTCCAAGCCTGTACTGTTTGTAAGCTTTCAGGAATATTTTTCTTATCATGTTCATATGACGTACGAAGCTGCATACACTCCATTTCTGTTCGGTGCTGCTCTGTTTCTACCTCACGCTTTTGTTTCTGAAGTGCATCTACTTTTTCTTCTACACTTTTTATATTCACAGCTGTTTGCTTACGCGTTTCTTCACTTGCCTTTAACGTATTCACTTCAGTTGCTAATTGTTTTCCCTTGTGAACAAGTGCACTATATGTTTCATCTAATTTCTCTGAGCGATAGCCTCGCTTCTTAACCTCTACTATTATCTGTTCATATTGAAGGTGATAGAAATTCCATTTCTCTTCTAACTGAACATGTAATTTTTCAGCAAGATTCTTCTTGTCTCTTAAATCATTTAACTCTTTTTCATCGATCGCATCACTTTGCTCTGTAGCTTTTTTCGGATGGTTCGTACTACCACATACTGGACAAGATTCGCCATCATGTAGATGAAGAGCTAATATACCAGCTTGTTCACTTAACCAGCGACGTTCCATATTCTCATATGCACGAACTGCCTCTTGCATCTTAGTAAATGCAGTTTCTTTTTCTTTCTCGAATTTTTGTTTTTCTTGCCAAACATCATATGCTTGCTTTAAAACTTTTGCATCTTCTCGCATATTCGTTAGTTCTTCTACTTTAGCTACATATTGCTCAAGTGCTCGTTCTATTTGTTGTAATTCACTAGACATTAGCTGTTTTTGATTTGTATGCTCTTCTAATTGTCGATCTAAGTTTTGCATACTTTCTTTTAATTTTCCTATTTGAATTTCTGTATTTTGTAAATTCAACTGTTTCTCAGCTAACGATGCAATAATCGATTGTAACTCTTCTAATCTTTGAACAAGTTTTTTTGCATCTTCTCTCTCAGGTTCTTTATTCTTTACTGCTTCATATTTCCCCTGAGCAAGTTCAAAATTACTCATTATATTTTCTTTTTTGGCGATAATTTGTTTTAACAAACTTTCAGCTTTCTGCTCATTTTGCATCGCTTCTTCGTGCCATTGTTCAAATGGTAATAAGCGCTTCGCTTGTTCCCCACGTTTAAAAGATGTTTCTTTCCTTTCAATAACTGTACGGTTTTCTTGTAAAGTGTTATATTTCTCATTCTTTTGTTGTAAATCTATAAACTTCTCATTTACAGACTTCGCTGCGTGAAAACGTGTTTCAGCATCCTTTAATTGCTTTGTTTGAACATCTTGTTCTACTTGTAATTGCTCAACTTCTGCCTTATACACAGCTGTTTCTTGTTCTAATGCTTCTACTACTTGATGCGTATTTACATGCTCTTGTTCCACTAATGTCTCTAATAATGCTCCATCTCGGATCGGTAATTTAAAAACATTACGAAAATGTAGCTCTCGCTCTTTTTGTTTTTCTTGTAAAACGTCTTTCCATTGTTTTCGTTTTTGATCAAGTAACTCTCGCATTAACTTATAACGATCTGTTTTAAAAATACGACGCAAAATTTCTTCTTTGTTTTCAGTCTCAGATGTTAATAGTTTTCGAAATTCCCCTTGCGGTAACATAACAATTTGACTAAATTGATGTTTACTTAAACCGATTAAATCTTCCACTTTTTTATTTACATCCGTTACATGGAAACGATCAACAGCTGGAACCTTCTCTTCATCAATTACTTCATATAATTCTACTGCATGTCCCGTAATCGTCTTGTTCCCTTGTTTTTTATGTCCCAGTTGTCGTTTTATTTCATAACGTTTCCCTTTTAACTGAAAGGTTAGTTCTACACTTGTATACACATTATCATCAGCAAATTGGCTGCGAAGCATGCTCGTATCACTACGTTCTTCTCCACTTGCCTCACCATATAACACATAACAAATTGCATCAAAAATCGTTGTCTTCCCAGCACCCGTGTTCCCAGAAATGGCGAAAATACGATGCTCTCCCAGATCGTCAAAATCAATTACTTCTTTCTGTTTATATGGCCCAAATGCCGTCATAATAAGCTGAATCGGTCTCATCCTCGTTCACCTTCCCGTTCTTGCACTGTTTGTAATACTTCTACAAATAGACGTTCTTTCTCTTCTGATAAATCTAAGCCTTTCATTTCTTTATAAAAAGCCTTTAAAAGAGATAAATCATCCGTTTTATGTCTTGAAACAGTTACTTCATTTGACTCTGTGAACTCTCGTCTTTGAATAGATCTTTCAACATGCATTGCATTTGGATATACAGAGCGTATTTTTTCCATTGGCTGCAAGACAGGATTTTCATCTAATAATTTTACAAACACGTAATCTTCACTTACTGGATGTTGTAATAATTCATCTATTTTTGCTTCTACTGTTCGCATTTTACGGCGTGGTGCAAGTAACCTTTTTTCAATTGTTGCTTCACCTGTTTCGTTCAGTTCCACAATATAATAACCTTTTTTATGTTTTTCTTCAGAAATAGAATACGCAAGTGGCGAACCAGAATATCGAATGGTCTCATTACGTACGAAATGCGCTTGATGTAAATGTCCAAGCGCTGTGTAATGAAACTTATCAAAATAATAACTATTTACGTATTCAGCACCACCAATTGAAAGTGGTCGTTCTGCATCACTTGTATTCTCCTCCGCTTCTCCCGCAGAAGTTACAAATGCATGACCAACAAATACGTGTCTAGCTTCTTTATCCATCGTTTCAGAAAGCTCATTCATAAAAATACGCATCGCATCATCATGAGAACGTACATCTTCGTTTTTCAAAACATGTCTAACTATGCTTGGATCCGCATATGGAATGAGATGGAAGTGAACCTCGCCATGTTCATCATTTAATATAATTGGCTCATATGGAAATTGAAATTGTCCCACAATAAATAATCCTTGTTTCTTCATTAAACTACTTCCAAAATGAATACGATCTGGACTATCATGGTTTCCTGCAACCGCAATAACTGGTGTTTGTAAATCAATCACTATTTTTTGTAAAACATCATTTAATAAGTCTACTGCTTCCGTAGGTGGAATTGCTCGGTCATATAAATCCCCTGCAATAATTACGGCATCTGGTTTTTCTTCTTCAACAGCTTGTACAAACTGATCTAATACAATCTTTTGATCTTCAGTCATATACACGCCATGAACGAGCTTTCCTAAATGCCAATCCGCTGTATGAAATAACTTCATAGTTTCCTGCTCCTTTTAATTTACTGATTTTAGTGATACGAGTTGATAGTTTATTGTAGTTTTTCCGTTTTCCCACTCTAACTTTTGTATCATTGCACTACCAATTCTTTCTTCATTTGATTTATATAAAGGCAATATTTCTTGAACTGTAAATAAGTGATAACCATCCAATGTTAATTGAAATATGTTTTCTTCTATATGTAATCTTACTTCTTTTTCATTTGAAATAATTTTTGTGTGCATCTCAAATTTCATGACAGATACAACCCCTTTTTCTAATCTCTACATTATTAATAGTATATTGGCTATGCAAGATTGACAAGTAAATACACGGCAAAGTACACACTTTTCTACTACTATATGTTTTTTATTTTTACATATAATACGGTATGTGAAATTTTATTTATTTTAAAAATAAAAATGTCTAATGTGACATCTTTATTTTTGTATAAAGTCTTTCATTACATAATATAAAACTGTAATGAAAACGATCGCTACAAAAAATGAAAATACTGCGATAATGTACCCATCCTTATTTAATAAAATGCAAAAAGAAATAGATATGATGAAAATCGGAAATACAAGTCGTACTTTATCCTTCACTTCCTCTGTCGTATCTGTATGATGAAAATACTGCGTTATCCCTATCATTAAAGAAGACAAAATAATCACCGACAATAGTAAAGGTACTGGCATTCCGATTTCTCCTTTCTCTATTTCTAATGAAAAGCAATTTTTCTTTCATCATAATCGCTTCAAATACTCTTTTTGAAGTCATTATGTACAATTTACACATATATAATAGCGTGTTTATCATGATAATTTCAAATAATTACAATTACAGTAATGTTGTAATATTCATTTTCAACCTCAGAAATCCTGCAAATATATCTCGTCAAAATATGCGATATACAAATTAACACGTACCGTCAAGTTTAGACAAAATTTATAAAGGACATTTCAATACGTATCAAGAATTAAGAATAAGAAGATATGTAAGGGAGGATGAATTATGACTGAACACGTTTTATTTTCTGTTAGTGAAAACGGCGTTGCATCAATTACTTTAAACCGCCCAAAAGCGCTTAATTCTTTATCTTATGACATGTTGCAACCAATTGGGCAAAAACTGAAAGAGTGGGAAAATAATGAGCGAATTGCGCTTATCGTATTAAAAGGAGCTGGCACAAAAGGTTTTTGTGCAGGCGGCGACATTAAAACTCTTTATGAAGCGCGTTCAAATGAAACTGCATTGCAGCATGCGGAACGTTTTTTTGAAGAAGAGTATGAAATTGATACATATATTTATCAATATAAAAAACCGATCATCGCTTGTTTAGATGGAATTGTAATGGGCGGTGGTGTCGGTCTTACAAATGGTGCGAAATATCGAATTGTAACTGAGCGTACGAAATGGGCAATGCCAGAGATGAATATCGGCTTCTTCCCAGATGTCGGTGCTGCTTATTTCTTAAATAAAGCTCCAGGGTTTGCTGGTCGCTATATTGCTTTAACAGCATCTGTTTTAAAAGCTGCTGACGTATTATTTATAAACGCTGCTGATTACTTTATGACATCTGATTCATTACCAATTTTCCTTACTGAACTTGAAAGTGTAAATTGGCATAAACAAGATGATGTACATACTAATTTAAAAGAAGTCATTCGTACATTTGCAACTGCTCCAAACTTAGAAAGCGAACTTTCTACTTCATTAGAAGAAATTAATTCACATTTTGCATTCGATACAATTGAAGAGATCACCGATTCATTGGAGAAAGCTCAAAGTTCCTTTGCTTTAAAAACGAAAGAAACGCTATTATCAAAATCCCCTATTTCATTAAAAGTAACATTAAAACAGTTTATTGATGGACAAGATAAGTCCGTTGAAGAATGTTTTGCTACCGACCTTGTACTTGCTAAAAATTTCATGAGACATGCGGATTTCTTCGAAGGAGTACGTTCTGTTGTCGTTGATAAAGATCAAAATCCGAATTATAAATATAAGCAGTTAAGTGATGTTTCAGAAGAAGATGTAAATCGATTCTTTAACTTACTTAATGCATAATAAGGTGAAACATTAATAAGTGGGGGTTCATTACCCGCTTATTAATGTTTCACCGATCGTCCGGTCATGCGGGATAAAATTGAGGCTATATAGTAGTGGAATTCTGAACAGCCCCCCGTCAAGTAGACAGTGGAAATAATAAAAACATCCTAAGCGGCTTCAGCCCTATATTCCATGGGGCTGAGGCCGTTTAGTCGTTTTTGGAATCGGTCATAATTATAAAATTGAATGTACTCATCTACCGCTTGATTTAGTTCCTCAAACGTATCGTATTTATGTAAGTAATATTTCTCGCACTTAATCGTTCCCCAAAAAGACTCCATTGGCCCATTATCAATGCATCTACCAACACGTGACATACTATGGACTATGCCTGTTTTATCTACACGGTGCTTGAATCCATGGGAAGTATATTGAAAACCACGATCGCTATGCAGAAGAAGTTCATCCTTAGGTGAACGAACTGGTGCTTGATCAAAGGTTTTAAATACAAGTTGATTATTGTTAGAATGTCCTAGAACGTAGCTGACGATGGAACCGTCATACAAATCAAGAATCGCACTTAAATAAGCCTTCTTAGATGAGCTGTACTTGAATTCTGTCACGTCCGTTACCCACTTTTCATTTGGCCTATTTGCTTGAAACTCACGATTTAATACGTTTTGTGTGACATGTTGTGGAGTGGTGTTTTTGTAACGCTTTCTCTTTCTACGAATGATAGATTGTAATCCAGCTATCTTCATCAAACGATAAATACGTTTGTGATTGAAGGTTTGACCGAATAGGCGATTCATATTTAACACCATTCGACGATAGCCATAGATCCCGTTTAATTTCTCGTGAAGAGTTTGTATTTCTTCTATGATTTTTTTATTTTCTATTTCTCTAACTGAAGGTTTACGATTTATCCACTTATAATATGCTGCACGTGTAATGCCAGCGATTTTACAGAGTAGTGAAATTGTCATATTTTTTTCTTTATGAAGTTCTTGAATTGCGACATATTTATTTTCAAAACGTACTTGATTTAACGCCTCCTCTCGAGTTCTTCTAACTTTTTTAAGAATGCATTTTCGGCTCGTAACCGTTCATTCTCTCTTTCAAGATTTTTCATTTCTAACTTTACTTTTTCTTCTGGTGAAAGTTCTTGTTCTTCCTTCTTTCTTCCACGTCTATCTTTTAATGCTTCGTCTCCGCCATTGTTATATTTTTTAACCCATTGATAGACCTGTTGGTAAGAAACATCATATGTTTCAGCTGTCATTTGAAAATTTTTATCGTTTTCTAAACAGGATAGGACGATTTGAATTCGTTCCTCCCAAGAAGTTATTCTCTTTTTCGTCATAGATCGCATCTTCCCTTTCGGCGTCTCTTTCAACTCTCTATGACTATTATAATCTTTTATCCATCGCTGGAGAACGGATCTACTTGAGATTTCATGTCTTCTAATAATTTCATATTGAGAATATTCCCCTGATAAATACTCCATAATCGCTGTTTCTTTGACTTCCTTTGAATATCGTTTCCATGATGAGCTTTTTTGTAGACCTTCAATCCCGTATTGTTCAAAACACTTCATCCATTCCTTGAATGAATATTGTGTAACTTGATGCTTCTTACAAAGTTCTGTAATTGTATAATTTCCTTTTCTATAAGCAAGCAATAGCTCTAGCTTAAATTCAGGAAGATACCGTTTTTTGGACATCAAAAAAACTCCCCTTAAGATCAAACAGATTTTTATTTTTTAATCTGTCTACCTTAAGGGGAGCATATCATTCCACTACTATATAGCCTCTTTCTCATTTAATAATTTTTAATAAAATTTAATTTTATTAAATCGAAATGTGTGCTACACTATTTTTAATCAAATATTCTAAAAATAAAAAAGGAGGAGCAACTATGATTGAAAATTATTTTCTTTTCATCATTATGTCTATTTGTCTTATTATTTTACCCGGTCCTGATACTGCAATGGCGACGAAAAATACATTGGTTGCCGGTAAGGTCGGTGGAGTGAAAACAGTGTTCGGTACATGTGTTGCACTTTTAATTCATACTTTAGCAGCAGTAATCGGACTTTCCGCAATTATTGTAAAGTCGGCTCTTTTATTTTCTATTTTCAAGTACGTTGGAGCTCTATATTTAATTTATATTGGCATTAAAGCCCTTTTAACGGTAAGAAACAAAGAAGGCTTTGATACGAACGATATATCTTTAAATAATGAAGATGAACACACTTCTTGCTTTCGCCAAGGGTTTCTTACGAATTTATTAAACCCTAAAGTTGCAGTCTTTTTTTTAACCTTTTTACCGCAATTTTTAAATCCAAATCATAATACGTTTATTCAACTTCTCGTAATGGGTCTTACTTACCTCATTTTAACAGTTATTTGGTTCGCTTTTTATATATTTTTAATTGATAAAATTAGTGCTTTTATGAAAAAACCGAGGACGCAACGTTATATTCAAGGCTTAACAGGAATCGTCTTAATTGGTTTTGGTATTAAACTAGCTTTTGAAAAAAATAATTAACAAGACGAAAACCACCACTATTAATAGTGGTGGTTTTCATTTAACAACTGATTTGGCTGTTCACTCTATATTAAAACCAGCGCTCAGTTACAACTTTTTTACGTGTATAGAATTGAACGCCATCTGTACCATTTGTACCTAAATCACCAAAGAAGGAAGCTTTATTTCCTGCAAATGCGAAGAATGCCATTGGTGCTGGAACGTTTACGTTTACACCGATCATACCAGCATCGATATTATCACGGAACGTTTGTGCATGTTTACCATTTGACGTATAAATAACCGCGCCATTTGCAAATTTAGATTGATTTGTCAGTTTAATACCTTCTTCTAAATCTTTAACTCGTACAATGCTTAATACTGGAGCAAAAATTTCATCTTGCCAAATTTTCATTTCTTGATTTACACCATCAAAGATTGTCGCACCTACAAAGTAACCTTCTCCAACTTCTTCCTTAATTTTGCGGCCATCAACTAATAAAGTTGCTCCATCTGCTACACCGCTATTAATATAGCCTAATACGCGCTCTTTATGAGATTCACGAATTAATGGTCCAACATAATTATCTTCGTGGAAACCGTCACCTACTTTTAACTTCTTCGTCTCTGCTACTAGTACGTCGATGAATTCATCAGCAATTTCATCAACTACTGCTACTACTGAACATGCCATGCAGCGCTCTCCACTACTTGCGAATGCAGATCCAATTACACCTTGCACTGTTTTCTCAAGATTGCAATCTGGCATCACAATCGCATGGTTTTTTGCACCAGCTAACGCTTGTACACGTTTCCCGTGCTTCGTACCTGTTTCATATACGTAACGAGCTACTGGCTCAGAGCCAACGAACGAAACAGCTTGAATATCTTTACTTTCTAAAATGCTATTTACAACATCTTTTCCGCCTTGTACTAAATTTAATACCCCTTTTGGAAAACCAGCTTCATAGAATAACTCTACAAGTCGCTCTGCTAAAAGTGGCGTTCTTTCAGATGTTTTTAATACGAACGTATTACCGCAAGCAATTGCAAGTGGGAACATCCATAATGGAATCATCATTGGGAAGTTAAACGGTGTAATACCAGCAACAACTCCAATTGGATAGCGCCAAATCGATCCATCAATGCCGCTAGCAATATTCGGAAGAGCTTGTCCCATCATTAAATTTGGTGCTGATGTTGCAAGTTCTACCGCTTCAATCCCGCGCTGCACCTCACCAGTTGCATCCGTTAATGTTTTACCATTTTCTAGCGTAATGATTTTAGCAAGCTCTTCTTTGTTTTCTTGTAAAAGCTGTAAATATTTATATAATTGTCTTGAACGATTCGGAACTGGTACTTTAGACCATGTTTCGTATGCTGCTTTTGCCGCTTCAACAGCTTTTTCAACATCTTCTTTCGGAGATAGCGGAACGTAAGCGATAATTTTTCCAGTCGCCGGATTCGGAACTGCTTCTACTTCTGTACCAGTAGATTCTACCCACTCACCATTAATATGATTTTTTACTCGTTTAATTTCAGTTGTAATCATTATATTCTCTCCTTTTTTATGATGTATATAAGTCTATTATTTTTGATTAGAAATTAACTGTTCACTAACTTTCTTATATAAAGCAGCCATATCGTTTTCACCATACCCTGCCTCACTTGCTTCTTCATATACGTTTAATAGCATTTCGCTTACTGGTAAGTGAAGTTCGCTTTCTTTCGCTAAATCTACTGCAAATCCTAAATCTTTCTTTAATAAATTCACAGTAAAGCCTGGATCGTAGTTTTCAGTTGCAATGAAACTTTTATAATTACGCTCATAAATTCTACTTTGACCGTAACTTACATTTAAAATATCAAACATTTTATCTAAATCCATATTATTCTTTTTCGCTAATGTTAAAGCTTCACTCACACCAGCTGTATAAAAACCAATTAATAGGTTATTAATTAATTTAACTGTTGTGCCACTATCAATCTGCTCACTAACATGGAAAATATTCGCGCCTAGTACGCCCATGATAGATTCCGTTTTCTCATATACTTCTTTTGATCCACCAACCATAAACGTTAATGTACGGTTTTCGGCTCCAATTACCCCACCACTAACAGGCGCTGCTAAAAAGTCTACTCTCTTTTCCTTTGCAGCTTCCTCTAACTGTTTGTTTAATTGTGGAGATACAGTACTTGTATCAATTAAAACTACATTCGAGTGGCTATTTTCAAATAATCCTTCTTCCCCAAAATACACCGCTTCAACAGCGCGAGGTGAAGGTAAACTTGTAAAAATCACATCGCATGTTTCTGCTAGTTTTGAGATTGATAAGCCAATAATTCCTCCTTCATTTTCAAAGGAAGCTTCGGCCTCTTTATTTAAATCTACACCGTATACTGTGTAACTTGATTTAACTAAATTTTTAGACATCGGAAGACCCATATTACCTAAACCGATAAAGCCAATCTTTTTCATATCGCTTTCCTCCTATTTACACAATATACTTTCCGCGATTTATAATAGCTTTCGCAATTTCTCTCTTTTTTGTAAATACGTTCGTGTATAAAGGCACTAATAATTGACGAATTTCAGCTAAAATTACGTGTCTATCTTGTTCTTCTGTGACAGCCGCTGAAAGTATAGAAATCGCTGCTTCTTCTATTTTACGATAGCCTTCTTCACAAATAACATCAGTTATCATTTGTTTCGTACGCTCTTTCTCTTCACCATTTTTACTAATTGCTTTCTTCGTACGTAAAAATGCTGATTCCATGACGTACACGTCCGTTAACATATTTGATAATACACGTGAATATTCTTGTTCTTGGTCAATTTTTAACCCTGGAGTTTTAGAGAGCGTTTTCAAAGATTGTTTCAACAATTTTTTCGATAATAAAATGTAACGATGGTTTCTTTCAACATTTGCTACATCAACTTCTACTACAGTATCTTCAATTTGTTCCATTTGCTTCATTAACATTTTAGCAACTGTTAATCTATTAATTTCGTTCGTTCCTTCAAAAATACGACTAATTCTAGCATCACGATATAATCGTTCTACCTCGTACTCTTGCATATAACCGTAACCACCATAAATTTGTACAGCTTCATCTACGATATGACCAAGTGTTTCAGAAGCATTTACTTTATTAAGTGCACATTCAATTGCAAATTGAGACATTTTCTTCATAAGATCTTCATCACTCTCATGAATTGCTTCATCAATTACACCTGCTGTACGGTAGGCTGCACTTTCTGCTCCATATGTAGCAATGATCATATTTGCAATTTTCTCTTGAATCATCGTAAAATCTACTAATTCCGTTTGGAACTGTTTTCGCTCTTTTCCATATTGAACCGACAAACCAATTGCTTGTTTTGCTGTTCCAATATTTCCAAAAGCCAGCTTTAGTCTAGCGAAGTTAAGAATATTAAGAGCTACGTGATGCCCTTTTCCAACTTCCCCTAAAACATTTTGAGCAGGGATGACAACATCTTCTAAGATTAGGGTAGCCGTTGAAGAACCTTTAATCCCCATTTTCTTTTCTTCTAATCCAATGGATACACCTTCACATGTTCTTTCGACAATAAACGCTGTCATTCCTTTATTTGTCTTCGCAAAAACAACGTATACATCTGCCATATGAGCATTTGTAATCCACTGCTTCTCACCATTTAACTTCCAAGCAGTACCATCTTCATTTAATACTGCACTTGTTTTTGCACTTAAAGCATCAGAACCAGCATTTGGCTCAGTTAAAGCATAGGCCCCAATCCATTCTCCAGACGCAATTTTCGGCAAATATTTTTCTTTTTGTTCTTTCGTTCCGTAATATATGTAAGGCAATGTACCTACACCAGCGTGTATATTAAAGGAAACACTAAATGCACCAGCGTATCCCATTTTTTCTGCTACAAGCCCTGAAACTGCCTTTCCTAACTCAAATCCACCGTACTCTTCTGGGACTTCAATACTTAATAATCCAAGTTCTCCAGCTTTCTCAAATAATTGACGAGAAATTTTATAGTTATGTTGTTCTATATTCTCCATTTGTGGAACAATTTCTTGTTTAACGAATTGTTCTGTCGTTTTTGCGATTAAATCTTCATCTCCTGAAAAATCTTCTGGCGTAAAGAAAGTATAATTCACATCTTTATTAAGTGAAAAAAATTCATCCCACGGTAACTTTGTTTTCTCCATCTGAATCCCCCTATCATTTCGGCCTTACTTGCTACTACGTATGCTCGTCTACGATGAGTGGAATTTCTTATTTTTGAAAACAGAAGGCGATGAATTGTCACATCAAGCAGTTCGTTTTGCCAAAGATGTATTCTCATCGCCTTAGTTGTTTTATCTATTGATCCTCTGATAATACTGTTTTTGCAATTCCAGTATCTAGTTCTTCAAAGTCATGATATGAAATTGTTTCATATAACTCACTTCTCGTTTGCATACTTGAAAGTGCATCTTTTTGAAAACCTGTTTCCTTAATTAAAGTAAACACATTCTCATATGCTTTCGCTGCAACACGAAGTGAAGTTACAGGATAAATAACCATTTGGAAGCCCATATTCGCAAATTCCTCTGCACTATAATACGGCGTTTTCCCGAACTCAGTCATATTCGCAAGTAAAGGCGCATTTACTTTACTATTAAATAGACGGAACTCTTCTTCTGATTGAAGTGCTTCAGGGAATATTGCATCTGCACCTGCTTTTACATAGGCGTTCGCTCTTTCAATCGCTTCATCTAAGCCTTCTACACCGCGAGCATCTGTACGTGCCACAATATATAAGCTTGGTGCAACTTCTTTAATCGCTTTAATCTTTTGAACTAACTCTTCTGTAGTAACGAGTTTCTTACCATTTAAATGTCCACATTTCTTCGGTAATTGTTGATCTTCAATTTGAACAGCTGCTACTTTCGCTTCCACCATTTCTACTGCTGTTCTCGCTACGTTTAATACACCGCCAAATCCTGTATCAATATCAACAAGAACCGGTAAATCTGTAGCTCTTACTAGATCTCTTGCTCTCTCTGCTACTTCAGTAGACGTCACGATTCCTAAATCTGGTAGCCCTTTACTTGCAGTGTAAGCAGCTCCCGATAAATATAAAGCTGAAAAACCTGTATTTTTCGCAACAAGAGCAGCCATTGCATCATGAGCACCTGGAATTTGCAAAATTTCATTTGCTTCTACTAAAGCTCGGAAGCGATTCGCAAGCTCCTCTTGTGTTGACTGTTTATTCACAACCCAAGCCATTCTAAATTCCCCCTATTATTAATTTAAGAATAGATCTACAAATTCGTTTACATTCATATTTTCTAGTTTTTCTTCATTTAGACAAACTTCATGAATTTGTTCTTGTTGCTTACTAGAATAATGACCTGCCATATTTGCAGTGAATTTTTGAACAACTTTTGGAATTGCTTCGTCTCTACGGAAACGGTGACCAAGTGGATATTCACATTCCACATTTTCTGTTACAGTGCCATCCTTGAAATGAACTTGAACAGCGTTGGCGATTGAGCGCTTGTTCGGGTCAAGGTAATCTAAACTGTACTGTTTGTTTTCAACAACAACCATTTTATTACGTAATTCATCTACACGTGGATCATTTGCTACTACATCCTCATAATCATCCGCAACGATATCTCCTTTTAATAAACCAATTGCCGTAATGTATTGTAAGCAATGATCACGATCAGCTGGGTTATTTAATGGACCTTCTTTATCGATAATACGAATTGCTGATTCATGAGTTGTAATCGTAATACGATCAATTTCATCTAATCTTTCCTTAATTTCTGGATGTAATTTCACAGCACACTCTGCAGCTGTTTGTGCATGGAACTCTGCTGGATATGAAACTTTAAATAATACATTTTCCATTACATAAGACTCTAATGGTCTTGCTAACTTTAATTCTTGTTTATTGAATAATACATCTTGGAATCCCCATCCTGGTGCAGATAATGCTGTTGGATATCCCATTTCACCTTTTAGAGCAGTCATTGCAAGATGAACACCTCGGCTTGTTGCATCACCTGCTGCCCATGATTTACGTGAGCCTGTATTTGGTGCATGACGATATGTACGAAGACTAGAATTATCAATCCATGCATGTGATAATGCATTAAAGATTTCTTCACGTGTTCCGCCGAGCATTTTTGCAACTACAGCAGTTGTTGCTACTTTTACGTATAATACATGGTCAAGACCAACACGATTCAAACTATTTTCTAAAGCTAGTACACCTTGAATTTCATGTGCTTTAATCATCATTTCTAATACTTCACGTACTTTTAATGGTTCTTTTCCTTCTGAAATACGAACACGGCTAATATAATCTGCAACTGCTAAAATACCGCCTAAGTTATCAGATGGATGTCCCCACTCTGCTGCAAGCCAAGTATCGTTATAGTCTAACCAACGGATCATACATCCGATATTAAATGCACCTTTCACTGGATCAAGCACATATGACGTACCTGGTACACGTGTACCATTCGGCACGATCGTTCCTGGTACAACTGGTCCTAGTAATTTCGTACACTCTGGATATTGTAGTGCTAAAATTCCGCATCCAAGTGTATCAAGTAATACGTAACGAGCAGTACTGAATGCTTCTGCGCTATTTACCTCTTTATTTAATACATAATCCGCAATTTCTTCTAATAATGCATCTTTTTGTTTAATTTCATTTGTTTTAATCATACTATTCTTCCCTTTCTGTCGAAAATTCGTTATTATTAATGATGGGTGTCGGTCAAACACCCATCTAGCGGGCGGCGCTAACAACTCCCCAGTTGTTCTTATTTACTAAGTACATGTCGCTCGCCAACATAATTTACACGTGGACGGAACAATCGATTGTTCGCATGTTGCTCAATTACGTGCGCACATAGTCCTACTGTTCTAGAGCTAAAGAAGATTGGTGTGTAAAGTTGAATTGGAATACCAAGCATCCAATATACTGGAGCTGCATAATAATCAAGGTTCGGATAAATTCCTTTTTCCTTCTCCATAATCTTTTCTCCAGCTTCACACATTTCATATAGTGTATAATCACCTTTTACATCACATAACTGCTTTAAAGCTTCCTTCATCATCAGTGCTCTTGGATCCATCTTCTTCATATACACACGATGTCCAAAGCCCATAATTTTTTCTTTGTTATATAGTTTCTTCTGTAACAACTCTTCAAACTTCTCAACATTACCAGCTTCTAAAAGCATGTACATAACCGCTTCGTTTGCACCACCGTGTAAGCTACCTTTTAAAGATGCAACTGCACCTGTTAAAGCACCATATAAGTCCGATTGCGTTGATGCAATAACGCGCGCTGTAAATGTAGAGTTTGGCATTTCATGTTCACTATATAAAACAAGGGAACGATCAAAGATCTTCTCCTCAAGTTCAGTTGGTTTTTTACCTGTTAACATATAGAAGAAATTCGCGCTATATGATAATTCTTGAAGAGACTGAATTGGCTCTTCATTATTTAAAATATGATAGCTATTCGCTACAATGTTTGGTACTTTGCTCAATAATTTGTACCCGCGGCTTTTGTTTACTTCTAACGAGCGGTTTTCGATATCATTATCGTAACCAGCTAATGCGGACACACCTGTACGCAATCCATCCATCGGGTGCGTTTCTTTTGGTAATGCCTTTAATACGTTGAATACACCTTCTGGTACCGCGTATTCTTCTTTTAATTTCTTTTCGAGTTTTGCTTTTTCATCCTCATTTGGTAGATGTTCTTCCAATAAAAGGTGCACAATGTCTAAATACTCTTTTGTTTTTGAGAGTTCGATTAAATCATACCCTTGAATTACAATTTCACCTTTCACTGTGTCAAGAAACGAAATTTTCGTCTCCGCTGCCACTATACCATCTAATCCCGGGGAAAATTTTTCTTCAGCTTTCATCATTATTTCCTCCAATCCTAATAGATCTTCGTGCACATAACTGTAAGCCTTTACAAAATCGTGAAACTACATTTCTATTTCAATGTATCAGAGTTTTTAGAAGATTTCAATTTATTTTATAATGATAAGTTTCCTATACTTTTACCGATGTAGCAATACAATTTTCTAAAAATAATTTTCACATTTTATAAAGAAAGGACTGACTTCTTTATGCGTCTTATTAAAACAAAATATAAGGATGACTCAGAAAATCCCATAGAATATATCATTCGACCAATTTTTTTAAGAAAATAAAAAAAACGAGCTGTACACATATACAACTCGTTTCTACATGATATCTATTTCACTATCTCATCAATATAATTCTTATATAAAACTTATTTATTTTTAAAAAAGTTATTATTTCACATAATTAAATTGAATTTCTTCCGTTTCCTCATAGTAACATTTAACTAAATGATAGTTTTTAAAGTACCAAAGATTATAAACATCTCCCAAAATAGAATGACTTTTTTCTCAACTGACACGATTTCCCCATCTGATTTCTCAGAAACTATCCCTAAAGAATAGTCCGGCTGAATTGAACTATTATTATGTTATCCTTTAACCATTGTAAATCGTTAAGTTCAATTGAAATTTTCATCTTTGTTACTCCCGTTTACGCAAATTCTTTTTTATCTAATCTCTGTTTTACAAAAACGACAAAAATAATGAAAGCGATTAGTCCTGAAATTGCACTACCTGCAAATAAAATACGGTAACCAAACATTTGGGAAACAACTCCAAGTAAAATCGCACCAAGTCCAATCCCTAAATCAAATGCAGTAAAGAATGAAGCGTTAGCAACTCCTCTCTTACTCGGGTCAACAATTGTAAGCATCGCTGCTTGTAATGCGGGCTGTGCTGAACCGAATCCAACACCGTATAATGCAGCTGCGATAACTACCCCTATTAAACTATTTGAAATCATTAATACAACTATCGCGATAACAGTAATACATAATGCCGGGAGTATGATAAATACTTCTCCATACTTATCTAATAGTTTTCCTGAAATTGGTCTTACAATCGTTAAAGCAACTGCATATACAAGAAAGAATGTCCCAGGATTCACATCGATTGAAGATGCAAATAGCGGTAAAAACGTCGTAATCCCTCCATATGCAAATGATAAAAAGAAAACTACAATTGTAATGGATAGAACCGATTTTTCAAACAACTGCATTTTCCCTTTTTCTTTTTGTGGTGTGAATGGCGTTTTCGTCATGGACGATAATAGGACTGCCATAAAGGATAAAAGAGTTGCCAACAAGAATAGGCCGTGAAATGAATAATGTTGTACAACCGATAATCCAATCATTGGGCCGATTGCCATTGCAATTGTCATAGCCATCCCGTACCAACCCATACCTTCACCACGGCGTGAATCTGGAATAATATCAGTTATCGCTGTTCCAACAGCTGTTGTAGAAACAGCCCATGTCACCCCATGAATAACCCGTAAAACAGCTAAAAGAACAATAGTCGATGCTAAATTATAAGAATACATCGTTATCCCAAAAAAGACGAGTCCGAAAATAATAAAAGATCTTCTCCCATATTGATCTAACATTCCTCCGATAATCGGTCGTATTACAACTGCTGCTATTGTAAACATTCCCATCATAAGTCCAACTTGTGATTCATTGCCGCCTATCTCTTTAATAAAGAGCGGGAGCGTTGGTACAAGTAAATAAAATCCTGTAAATAAAAATAACATTGCGAAAGTCATTTGAATAAATGATTTCGTCCATAATCGTTCCATTAAAATTCCTCCATAAACACGTATATTCTTGCAATTAACACCTCCATTTTACATTTTCTTAGTCCCTTTTCCCTCCGTAAATAGACGTAACTTTTTATAATAATGGTCCACCATCAATATAAATTGGTCTTACAACTTTATAAGTATACATTAGCCTAAAGTCCTATCTATATGTACCTTTATACGCGTGAAAAGAATATACTACTTTATTATCACAACTTAGGAGTGATTATGTTATGTGGGTATCTTCAAGAGTAACAGCCGTCGTTCCTTCGACTCCTGGGATACACGTTCCAGCCGTTCATACAGCTAGTTCCGATGTAGGAATTGAACTTCCTGCAACTTGGCAACAATATCAAATTCCAGGTCAAGTTACTCCCTCATTTTGGCATCATGGCGCACATCCAAGTAGTACCACCTTTCAAAGCCAAAGTTATCCTCCATTACCTCAGGCTCAAGTTTTTTATCATTTCCCTTCCATTTATTTTCAAAATTTCTATGGTACTTTTAACATTTAAACGAAAAAAGCACTTAAGATTTGTAATGTTTACAAATCTTAAGTGCTTTTTAATATTATTCATAAAATTTTCTTATTGCCCATTATTAGCAGGAGCCTCTCCTGTATTCCCACCAGTATCTGGTTGTGTGGTCGCTGGTGGCGTTGTATTTCCTTGACCCCCTCCATTATTTGCTGGAGGTGTCGTATTTCCTTGGCCTCCTCCATTATTCGCTGGAGGTGGTGTATTTCCTTGGCCTCCTCCGTTATTCGCTGGAGGTGGTGTTCCTTGGCCTCCTCCATTATTTGCTGGAGGTGGTGTATTTCCTTGGCCTCCTCCGTTATTCGCTGGAGGTGTCGTTCCTTGGCCATTTCCATTATTTTGTTCATTTTGTTTCTTTTCTTCTTCTTGTTTCTTTTGCTCTTCTAGTTTCTTTTGTTCTTCTTGCTTCTTAAGATCCTCTTGTTTCTTTTCTTCTTCTTTCTTTAATTCTTCTTGCTTTTTCTCTTCTTCAGTTTTTTGCTGTTGATCTTGTTTTGGTTGTTCCGTTGTATCCGGTACGCTCGTATTTGGAGAAGAATCACGTTTTTCCCCTTTTATACGCAACTCACTACCTTCTTGAATTACACTACTTGGCATTTTAAATCTTGATTTATCTGTAGCCATCTCGCTCATCATTTCTTTAAAGATCAACTGTGCAATTTTCGTATTTTTACTACTAATATACTCGTCTTTACCATCTTTCATATACCCAGTCCATACTGCCATCGTATATTGCGGCGTATAACCTGCAAACCAACTATCACGAGTTGCACTTTCTGGAATTTTATATTGAGCTAATTGTTTTGAAGCATAGTTTGTTGTACCTGTTTTTCCAGCTACATCTAAAGAACTTATATTTGCCGCTGTACCAGTACCTGATGTCACTACTGAACGAAGCATATCAGTAATCATATATGCTGTAGAGTCAGCTATAACTTGTTTTGGTTTTTGCTCAAAACTTTGTGACTTGCCGTCTGGATAAACTATTTTCTTAACAAAATGCGGTTTTGCATACTTTCCACCATTTCCAAATGTCGCATAAGCACCCGCCATTTCAGTTGGTGATACTTCGTTTGTACCAATAGCTGTAGATTCTGCCAGCGGTTTATTAAATGTAATACCTAATTTCTCAGAGAATTCCTTTGATTTATTAAGTCCTACTTCTTTTGCAGTTTTAACTGCTGGAACGTTACGTGACATTTTTAACGCTTCACGCATAGTAATTGGGCCTAAATGACTTCTGTCGGCATTTCGAAGTTCTTGTCCAGTTGAATATTTAAATGGAGAATCATCAATTTGATGATACGTAGCCCATTTTAAGTATTCAATTGCAGGACCGTAATCAAAGATTGGCTTCATCGTCGAACCAGCTGCACGATCTAATTCAATTGCCATATTATGCCCTTTAAATACTGCTTTATTTTCACCGCGTCCACTACCTATAGCACGAACCTCACCTGTTTTCGTATCCATAAATGTGAAAGCACCTTGGAATTTATCATTTGGATAATTAATAATATTTGTATTTAAAATATTATCAGCTAATTTCTGTGCTTTTGGATCCAAAGTTGTATGAATTTCTAAACCATCTGAGCCAATATTAGCATCGGGCAATTCTTTTTCTACTTCTTTCACAACTGCATCCATAAATGCAGGATATGGCATTGCTTGAAGTTCAGTTGCAGGTTTAAGACCATCCGTTACTGAAACTTTCGATGCTTCTTCCATTTCTGCTTTTGTAATATAACCATGTCGATTCATTAATCCTAGTACAACATTTCTTCTTTCTGTTGCCCTTTGAACATTTTCTGTTTTCGTTGGATCATAGTTATTCGGCGCTTTTGGTAAACCTGCAAGCATCGCAACTTCTGGTAATGTTAACTCTTTTAAATCTTTATCATAATAGTTTCGTGCTGCTGTTGCGATACCATATGAACGGTTTCCTAAATTAATTTTATTTAAATACATTTCTAAAATTTCATGTTTTGAATACTGTTGTTCTAGCTTATACGCTAAATATATTTCCTGAACTTTACGTTTTGATGTTTTTTCCATCGATAAGAAGTAGTTTTTAATAACCTGCTGCGTTATTGTACTTCCACCTTGTGAACCGTAATCTCCTTTAAGACTCACCAAAACAGCACGGGCAGTACCTTTAAAGTCTACTCCACTATGCTCATAAAAACGTGCATCTTCAGTTGCTAAAAATGCATTTTCTACTAATTTAGGAATTTGATCATACGTAACATTCGTCCGTTTTTCTTTCCCGTATTCATATACCAAATCGCCATTTTTATCATAAATTTTTGAGGATAACGGATTAACAAGTTTTGCTTTCTCAAGTTTTGGTGCATCCTTAATCATTACGAAGAAGGTAGCAACCCCCGCCACTAAACCAACAATACCAAGTAATAAACATGTAATCAAAAACTTACGAAAGAATGATGTTTTACCTTTTGGTTTTTGTGTTTTAGACGCTGGCTGTTTTTTCTTTTTAACTTGTCGTCGCTCCTCTCGAGAACGATAATTTTCTGACATGTTACTTTCTCCTGCCTTTCAATTCTCCCGTTGATTTACTTAAAAATATTGAGGTCACTTTCTAAAATGAATTTAATTAAGAAAGTATATTGACCTGGAGCATTCAATATTTTCCTAATTCACAGATTATAAATTTTAGAATTCTTCTTATACAAACTATTTTCACTTCTATTTTCCTAATAATGCTGCCCCTTGAAGCATAGAATGTAAAAAGTGAATTTTTCATACCTCGTATAAATAATATACCTTTTTTTCAAATGGTCAATATTTTCTTATTTATAAATCAAAGGTGAAATAAAAATAGCACAATGATATGTACTTCGTGTGAACTTTCTTATCATTACGTATAACGAACATTTAATATATTGCATATAAGTATAATACCGCTTTAATTATAAGGATTTCAACACTACAACCTCAACATCTACAAGAAATTATTAAAAATGAAAAGTGAGGAGTTGCATAATGATGAAGTTATCTCCCGTGAGTTCCAAAAATATTGTTGCTGTTGGCTATAATCCTTTTTCTATGATTTTACGCATTCAATTAAAGAATGGAACGTATGATTTCTTTAACGTGCCTGAAAACATTTACACCGGTTTATTAAGCGCACAGTCTAAAACTAATTATCACAATACTTATATTAAAAATTCTTACCGCTATACTAAAATTTAAACTTAAACAGAATGAAAAAAAGAAAGGAGGTAGTCCCCCTTTCTTTTTACAATCATTTCACGACTTAGCTACCTTCTATCCCTCTTATTAATTTCACCATATGCTCGAATTTGTTTTTTTAAACGCCGATCTGCTTTTTTATCATGTACAACTAATATCGCATGTATAACTCCTGGAACCCAAAATATTAATGTTAATAGGAAGTTAATTATCGCTTGAAATGGTTTGCCGCAAAATAATACGGCTACAGGTGGCAGAAGAATTGCCAATAAATACATCATCTCTTGAAAACTCCTCATTTTGTATTTTTATCTCTCTTCTTTTCAAACGCTCACAAAACCAATTATTTTTATATTTCATACATTCCAATTAAGCATGAAAAACTTTTCTACTCTTATATATTCTATTCATATGCCTAAAAACCTACTACTTCAATCTTACCACGTATGTAAAATTGAAATTTCCCTACCTTTATCAAATGTGTATTTTCATATATTTATTTTTTCTAATTTTTCTTCTTCCTCTATTATAGTTAATCCAATTGCAGAAATAATAGTTCCTATTGCTTGTATCCAAATACCAATGAGTGCTATTATCTTCTCATTCTTCTTATCAACCATACTGCCTTCATTTTCTATTTCATTCTTTGATACATTAATAATACCTTGATACGCTTGAAGTCCCGCACCTAAACTTTGCAAAGAATTACCTAGTATTATAATTCTCTGTATTGCTTTCATCTGAAGCAAAGCTGCTTCTACTCCTAAAAAAGCACCAATCGATTGTAAACTGTTCCCGACAATTATGAGATAATCATTCTCTTTCAATTGTTTATTTATATTAAAATATGTTCCTATTACATTTGTTATATTCCCTAATGCTAATAATTCAATGCCCATTTTATCAAGCATTTCACTTTTATTCTCCAAACACATATTTTGATTTTCTCTTTCAGCTTCATCTCCGGTATCATTACTCGCTATTATTTGTAATATATAACCGAGGGCTTGTAATGAGCTTCCTACAATTACAATCTTCGATTCAACTTTCTCTTCTCCAATAAATCCTCTTGTCGCCCCAATAGCCGCAGTAAGATTTCCTCCTACTTGAAACCATGCTCCTGTCACTTTTAAACCGCTTGGATTCATTTTTTATCACCTATTTAGAAATTTTCTAGTGCTTTTTTCGCCATACACAAACGGCATCCTTTATCTCATATTTATTTTCTATATGTAATTTTGTGCATTCTAAAACGTGTTAATCATACAAAAAAGCGTATATCACTGAAAATATGCTAATTAAAAGATACGTATACAATTCAAAATATATTTACATACATTCTGGGCATGTCAATGAAGCTCCATTTTTATCTATTGTTATATTTAATATATATTGAATCGAATGATGTGACCACATTTCAGGTGTGGGTGATTCATTTACATACTCTGGTGCACATGAACACAGCATTGGGGTCCTGATACTTCCGCCCGGATCTAAAGCAACAACAGCCATACCATAGGATAATTCAAGTGCCATAGATTTCGTGATACCTTCAATTGCAAACTTTGAGGCACAATATGGCGCCAGCTCAGCTTCTCACTCTCGGCCCCAACTAGAACTCATATTAATAATCATTCCTTCTTTCCTAGCTACCATCGCTGGGACAAATGCCCTAATTACATTTACTATACCATTTACGTTTACATTCATTACATTTTCGAATTCTTGAGCTGTTACTTTCCACAGTGGCGCATTTTTATTAACAATCGATGCATTATTTATTAACAAATCAGGTGCTCTATATCTATGAAGTATATAATTCGCCCAATTACTTACTTGCTGGGAGTCTGAAACATCAATTATTTGAAAATCATGTATATTACCGTAATATTTTTTCAATTCTTCAATTTTATCTTTTGAACGTCCACAGCCATATATATTCCATCCCAATTCATGAAATCGATCAACCATTGCACGACCTAATCCTTGCGTCACTCCTGTAATCATTACAATTTTTCCAGTTTCGTTTCGCTGCATATACCTCTCCTCCTTTATAAAGTGAAACTTTAATCAGTGGGGGTTTTCTTCATCCCCCACTGATTATTAGTTGAACCAATCGGACTTTTATGGGCAGTTGATCCCCCACCTAACTTCTTTGCTTTCGCTGAATTTTGAGGCGGGGGTCTTACTGCCCATTAAAGCGGGATAAAATTTTGCACTCTCCCTTTTCATTCAGCCATTTACTAAAGTATCAACTCATTTCATACTTTAGTAGGAGTTTTTATGTAAGCAAAAAGAGTAACCATAACAGTTACTCTTGCTTATATATCAAAAAAGTCATTATTTATTTCGTTATTGCTTTTATATTTCAGCTTCTCTTTCCCGCATTTCTCACACCGATACATAAAAGCTACACCTAGATTACTTCTTTTAAAATCTTCATTATCCTGCATCTTAATAAAACCATATTTATGCTTACAGTGAGATTCATCTGAAAAAATTTCAAACTAATTTTTCATCATAGAACAGTTCACCTCTATGACAGAATCTTCATCTAGTCTGATTACCTATTTTTATTTAAATTCTCAATCTCATTTTGCAACTTTTTGAATTGTTCAAAATGCATAGTGATAGATTGACTATTTCCATAATCAACACTATGCTTCACAAATAAAACACCAGTGTCATGAAAAATTGCTTCCAGTTCTTTTCTGATGGATACTTTCATTATATGTGCTGTTTTAATAGCCGATAAAATTGCAATTTCATTAAACTTTAATTTTATTTCATTTGGACAAAATGCTTCTTCAACCAATATAACTTCATTGCTATAAATAAGTGCAACAAGATTACTTGATTTTGCATCTGTTAAATCTACTTTTTTTATAACATTATTCATTACATTTTGCCTCCTTTGATTTTGTATATATTAATTATACAATTGTTTTTTAAAATTAATCGACCTTACATTAATTTTAACATACTTTTATTGTAGGATTAAGCTACACTTCAAACGTTTTACTATTCCACAATTTTTGTTACATGAACCATTTGGACTATAAGACCATATAGTAGTGTTAACAAATGATTGTAAAGCGGGTGAAAACTATGCCCTCAGTTGTAGGGAATTTAGTTGTACAAAATAGTAACGGTTCATTTAATTTAGGTGATTTCTACAATGTTTCTCCGAAAGAAAATACGAAGGCTTATAATGGATCTGGTGCTTCAAATGTTGGTCTTGTTGTTAATACTTTTAATGGTGTGAGCGCGACTAATACTTTTGATTCTGACCTTGCAGATCAAAACCAAGTAGGTACAGCTTAGTCCTATTTTTTCATCGTACTGTTTAGGAATAATAAATTTGTCTATACTATAATCAGGCTGTTACACAGCTATTATTGATTTTTGGAGTACCCTATCTTTTTCTCCCTTTCCCTGGGGCTTAGCAGCTAGTATGAAGCTAGCTGCTTTTTCTTTTCATTATTTATATCCCTCATCTAACATAACGTAAAGGACGCTAAAATTGAAATTCCAGCTTCCTTTACGTTATTTCAATAATATCAGAAGTATTAAATACGTAAGTTTTATAAAATGCGTCAGTACATATTACAATGCACTTTAGTGGGTTTATATGCACTACTGTCATATAACTTGTAAGGATGTAACCATCTTCAAAATATGTCACCAATATTTCTTTCTCAGACAATAATGACGTTAATAATTTATCAGAAATTCTCTCTTTTGCTTCGTTTGTTAAGAGCGGTTTTTGTACTTTAAACTTCTCTCCAACAATCTTTCGCATACTTAATAACTGTTCCGACATTACTGTAAATGGAACCCATTCTCTTTCTGCTTTCTGCACCTTTACATCATTCATTTCTTTATCTCCTTGATCATTTATCCATTCTATTTCACACATATTGTTCCTCGATTATTCGTTAATAATTGCTAGGCTCATATTTATCCCGCATTAACAGGTAGTGAAGCTCCTACCTCAAAATCCGCTATATGCGAGGAGGTAAGACGAAAATCAACTGCCCGTAAACGCTTAATTGGTGAAAGCTAATACATAACGGACGATGAACACCCCGCTAATTAAAGTTTCACTTTATTTCTTATTCGTATACTATCTGTACACACAAGAACATTCGTTCCAATTATACACGAACCTACGTTCTTTTGGAATGATTTAAATTATATTTTTATCCATCATTTATTTTTTCTTCATCAAATGAGCTTTTCACTTCTTATATAAAAGTTTTAATTTTTCAAGTTTATTAACCAACTATAAATGAAAGCATATATTATAAAGAACGAACTCACAAAATTTCTATAGAAAAGAGAGCAATGTAAACACTCTCTTTTCGTACATACTGTTTAAGAATACATAATCTCCCCTTACTACATATATTTTGGTTGTACTATTATATGTAATTCCCTCTCCGTTACTGCTTTTTTTGGGTTACGAAAATACTCTAATTCGTATTTTAATACTTCATAGTCAACCATCCCAATCTTAATCCCTTTCGTTTCTTTTAAAATAGCTAATAAGTTACTTATATCTTCATCATGCGATTCAAAAACCTTCCCTCCGCCTTCTCTCTGAAAAATTACTTTCATATTTTCTCCTCCTACATAATATATTTATCTATTAAATAATTAATTCGTCCCCTAAAAATTTCATAATAAAAAGAACATCCTTTTTTAGTAGAATGTTCTACTTTTCCCTTCCTATAACCTCAATATTTTTTAATACTATTGTATGTATCACCGATGATTTTATGAGTTTTTTAGATTAGTTAGTTCAAATTTGTTTATGGCTATTTCATAATGAAATACCAGGCCTTTCCTTTCGTATGAGAAATATTCTTGTTGCACGTTGTTTCTTATACTTTCCATGCCCTTGCACCTTCTCCATCCCGTTCAGTATCATACTATACACATACTCCGATATTACTTTCATTCGTTCAACATATTTCAATTGTTTATATTCGCTACATCCCAGTCCACCTTCTTTTAAATCAATTACACACAAATCGGCATAATCTAAATTTACTAACGATAATGAAGCAAACATATTTTTAGGAAGACCCTCTTCTTTTTCTATTCAAAAAGTATTTTCATATATTCTGTACTTGTAATATGACATATAATTTTTTCGACATTTTTCTACACAAATAGACATTTTTAGTGTATTCTATAGTAGAAGAATAATTAAAAGACTTATTCTTTGCTATTGAGAGAAGAGCCTGAGAGCCATATCAGGCTCTTCTTTGCTTATATATGATGTATGATTCTTCAAATTATTTTTATTCACTTCAATCAAATTAATCAATTAAAGCATTATAATATCAACATTCTATGAAGTACGTATTTCCCCCATTCGAAAAAAACCATAATTTCCCATTGTAATTCTTAATATTTAAATGTAATATTACATTGTCTTACTATCTATTTATAACACACACACTAATTAGAAAAGGGAACCTATATAGGTTCCCTTTTCTAATTACAATCATTATTTCTTTTCTAGAAATTCAAATGTATTTTTAAATTCTTTATCATTCACTTTAATATCAGCATCTTTCAATAAATCATTAACTACTTGCTGTTTCCATTTACCTGTCGTATCTTGTAGTCTTTGCTGTTCTAAATCTTTACGAATTTGATCTTTTACTTCATCAAATGGCTTCAATTCTTTTTTATCTGTCACTTTAATAATATGGTACCCGTAAGTTGTTTTTACTGGCTCACTTACTTGTCCTGCATCTAATTTATATGCAGCTTCCTCAAATTCTTTCACCGTTTGCCCTGGAGCAAAACCAGTTATTTCTCCGCCTTGTTCTTTTGAACCAGTATCCTCTGAATATTGCTTCGCTAAAGCTGCAAAATCTTCTCCATTATTTACTTTCTCTTTCACTTCTTTAGCAGTCTTTTCATCTTTCACTAAAATATGACTTACCTTCATTTCTGGTTTATAGTTATCTTTTACATCTTTTTCTGTGACAGTCGCTTTAATCGCTTTCTCAAATGCAATTTCTGGCTTCATTTTTTCTTTTAATTCATCTTCATTCTTCAAGCCAACTTGCTCTAAAGTCGATTTGAAGTTGTCACCCATCTTATCTTTTGCTTCTTCTACTTGTTTTTTTGCTTCCTCATCTGAAACTTTATATTTATCTAACAACGCCTTACTTAACACCATTTGGTATAAAGTACTTTCCCCATATTTTTGTCTTAATTCTTTACTTAACTCTTTTTCTGTAACATTGCCTACTTTTGATGTTACTACGTTGTCTGAGGAACCACATGCCGATAATGCCAGTACTACGCATGAAATAATTGTTCCTAAAAATAGCTTGTTCTTTTTCAATTCAAAATACCTCACTTTTATTATTATATAAGAATAACTATACAATATACTTGTGTTAACAATGTGTTTTCTACATGTAATTCATTTCATTTGAATAAACTATGTATCACGTTCTTTTTGTTCAAATATTAAATGTTATCTTACTATGTATCAGTAAAATGACCCTTTACGTATTCCTATAGATTCTTAATAGTTACATGTTCTTCCAGTATCCAATTATTTTGCCCGATATCTACCGCATTTTTGGCTCTGCCCCACACACGAAAAGATTTTGATCCATCAATATTTCCTTTATAATTTATACATTCAGGCTCTGCATAGTAATTAACTCCATACCCAACGGGATATTTTGAAGATGCATAAAACCATTTCACATCAAAATGTTTTACATATACCCACTGTTTATCATTGCCTAAGCAAATCATATCTTTATTTGCGCCTCCCCAATAACCATGTAAGACTAAATATGGAGTTTTTTGAGTGATTGTACCTGTAAACTGAGGATTCGCAGGATTTTCATATAGATTTATGCCATATCCATCAGAATATTTTGAAACCGCAATACCAATACCAGTTGATCGTTGTGTATCCTCTTTGCCGGATTGAACAGATTGATTTACTTGATCCGATCCTATAAACCAAGAAAGCGACTTTTTTCCTATTAATTGATTTAAATCACATTTCCCAATACCAGGAACATTTCCCGAATCAGTATATTGCCAAATATCACACGGATATGCTGGCTTATTTCCTCCATAACGAGGAATCCATACAAAATCAACTTCAATATTACGTGCTCCAAATGATACATACGTGTGATGCCCCACGTATAGCCCTACTTTTTTCGCACCTAAACGGCGTAATTCATCTATAAACGCTTGTGTCCCCCCTTGCATATCCATCATCGTTTGAATTTCTACGTCCACCACCCAAAACTTAGCAGATTTATCGCCACGACTCCAAAAATCTTGTGCCTCTTTCCTTGCATCAGCAATAGATATAAAACGACAAAATGCATAATTACCAAATGGAATACTGCGTTTCTTCATTTCATTCACATAATTTTGATACATAAAATCTACCGTATTCGAACCATCTTGAACTCTAGCAATAACTAAATCTAGCTGAGATGCTGCAATATCCCAATCAATAGTTCCATTCCATTTTGAAATATCGATAATATACCCCAATACAATTCATCCCCTTTTTAATATCATATTCAAAGCTTGTCTTATTAAAAGCCCCTTATGCCTAATACTAGCTATCTATAATATAAATAAGAAGAATCTATATTATTTTTCAAAACATATAATCTTTTAATTAAACTTCCACTAATTTTATTTATTTTTCATACAGTTCATTCACAAATTCGAGATATGCACTATCATCTATTAGTAAATAATATCAATTAATTAACCTTTCATTAGCGCTATTATTAGAAACGTTTTCATTATTACTACTCATCGATATTAATCTTCTTTAGACTAATAAACATATGTATGACAGCTAACTTTCTGTGTTTCTTACGGTTACTCTATATTCATGAAAATAATTTATCTTTCATTTCTTATATATTTTCGCATCAAACATACTATCTTTATACGCTATATATTTATCAGTGGAAATTTCAGTCACCATCCGCAATTAGCTAGACAATGTAACGTTAATACATATAAAAAAGACATTTTCTATTAAAGAAAATGTCTACTTACAATCTAGTAAAACAGTTTTGGTGTTAAATCTGTATTTTGTAATTGTGCACTCTCACCGCTCGGAACACAGCTTGTGGAGAATAAAATTGGGATATCACAAATGTCATCGTTCATTACATCATGAAATACATTTGCAGCAACACCAGTAAATGTTTGACATAAATTTGAAATATCATCATTAAAAAATTGAATCACTTGCGCAGCAAAAACTGGAAAGACAACATTTGATCCTCCAGGAAGCTGCGGCTGTACAACAACTTGTTCAAAATAAGGATTATTTTCTAACGCCACTTGAAATAAATGAGCAATTTCAAATGCATCTAGTGGACATGGAAGTGGATTTACAATGTTATTTTCATTATTAGTTACAATAACTGTTACACTTACATTCCCAAATTCTACAAAAGATTTTAGAAGCGTTGCTAACGCTATCGCTTTTTCATTACTTAACGCATGCACTAATATAATATAATTCCCGCCAACTGGAATTAGCGGACCAACTGAAACAGTTGGATCAGCACCAATTGAATTTTTTAACTCATTGAAATATGTGATCCATGGTGGTGAAAGCTGAGCTTGTACATTTTCTTGCACTCTTTCATTACCTCCTAATACAAGTCTTACTACTATAATATGTATCAAGGAAAAAAGTGTATTAGATAAATTACTTATTTTTTGCTTTTACCTATTATATCGATTAAACATTTTATAGAACATTCTCAGTTTCCAATGCATTTTCCACATTTTCACCACGCCATAAAACCCCATATTATTATCAACTCAACTAAAATTTCATATTATATTAATACGCCTTTATAATCTGAACGAAAAAGTGCAGAATAAGATACTGCATATGAGGAGCTGATTTTATGAAAAAAAAACCTATCGTGGTCAAAGTTCCACCAAACTCAAAACTAAAAATCACATTTTTCGGTCCTTGTAACGAGGTAATTACAAATGTTTCTATAATTAATCAACTTTCCACACCTAAGTGTCAAACTATTACCCAATATCCAGACTATAAGAAATACGAAACTGAAGTACGATCATTATCCAATTGTTAATCCGTTCTATCCATATTTTGATTAGCTAAACGACTTCAGTAAAAGATTAAAATTACTCATTTCATGATATTCTATTGATAATCTATTGATTTTTCACACATTTTTGTTAACCGAACATATATTATCGTATGGAGATTATCCACTCATAAAACCTATCTTTCTTTAGAGCGTACTTTTTATGTATGCTCTTTTTTTATTTTCCCCTCATCCTGTACATATAAACCTGTTTACTTTTATATTTCACAGGCGATCCCCCATCCTGCTTACTTATAAACAATTTAATCAATGTGAACTCAATAATACTTCTTTATTTATTATACTTTCACTCCTCTGTTACATTAGTGTATTCACCCAAACATTATATTCATCTAATATATTTCCCTTCTAAATTGACCATAGATGTAGTGAACTACCCACCACTTAGTATCTCTTACGAGCTTACCCCAAGTGGGGGCTTCTCGGTTCATCGCTACTTTTGATAGCTAACGAATTTGTCCTAGGACAGCCGAGCTAACTCCCTTGTTCCAAAGGTTATTTTGTTACTATTTATGCCAACACTAATAAGCGAATGGCTTCCTTTTTGATATTGATCGCTGCATTATAATCACGGCCAATTGTGAGTCCACACAAACACGCATACATGCGTTCACATAATGGCATTTCTTTTTTATTTCCACAATTACTACACATCTTTGTAGAAGGAAACCATTTATCTATTTTCACAAGCTGTTTTCCTTGTTCTTGTAGCTTATATGCTAAAAATGTCGTGAACATCCGCCAACCGTTGTCCGCTACACTCTTACCAAAGCGAAGTGCTCGTGACATTCCTTTCATATGTAAATCTTCGATTGCTACAACGTCAAAACTCGTAGCTAATTCTTTAGACTTATGATGAAGAAAATTTTTACGTTGATTGGCGACCTTTTCATGCAATTTCGCTACACGAATGCGTTGTTTATTCCAGCGTTCTGAACCTTTCACACGTCTTGCTAATACTCGTTGTGCCTTCGCTAATTTCTCTAACATCTGACGATAAAAGCGAGGATAATTGGCTTTCTCATCTTCGCTACTCACGTATAATTCAGCCATTGCGAAGTCTAATCCAACTACACGTTCTACTTTTTTTGGCGTGATTTCTTTTTCATATTCGGTCAAAATAGACACGTAATACTTACCAGTTGGTGTCATCGAAATCGTACACGATTTGATGATATGGTTTGGTGGTATTTCTCTATGTTGCTTCAGTTTCACCATTTTCAATTTCGGTAATTTGATATAACCATGAAATAACATAATATTTCCATTTACTCGATTCGTTGTATAGGATTTTCTACTCTTTTTGCTTTTGAATGTTGGAAAATCATTTTGACCACTAAAAAAATTCTTATACGCAGTTTGCAAATTTAATTGCGCGTTGGCCAACGCTAAGGAATCGACTTCTTTCAACCATTCATACTCCACTTTGTATTTCGCAGGAGTAGGGAATTTTTGTTTCTTCAGTTCTTCCTTATTCGCTTTGTGTTTTTCATATGCTTCTTTTCGTTCAGCCAGCATTTTATTATATACAAATCGTACGCAGCCGAATGTTTTACGTATGAGATGCGCTTGTTCTTCTGTTGGATACAGACGAAATTTGTACGCCTTATTCTGCTTTGGCATATCCATTCACCTCATTTTCCGCTTCATTTTCCATAAGCTATGACGGTGATCACACAACCTGAACACTACAAGATTATTATCTACTTTCATTGTTATACCAAAATTCCCCTCTTATAAGACTGATTATATCAGAGGCGAAATAAATAGGGAAAACAAACGTTCGGCTACACCAAACCGAAATTCATCTCCCACCTGCCGCTAGACTATCGTCTTTCACACGCCTGAAGAAGGAGACTTCTTTCGGGTAATACGTTAAAATCTTTATATACTCAAGGAGGTCAAACATGTTCAAGTTGCATCCAATACTACTCATCTTAGGATTTCTTTTATTTTTATATAGTGTAATCGCCTTAATGTTATTCCTTTCCATACAATAGCAATACCTATGTTAAATATGTAATTTTTATATAGTAAAGAAAAAGCCCGTAATTATACGGACTTTTATGTATTTATAAATTAAGATGTCTTTTCTATTCCATAAGACGACTAGCGAATGTAATGCCTAAGAACTTTCACAACCATGTTACTTGTTTCGTTGTACTCTTTTTATTACCTGCAGAATATCTAATACTCATAATAAGCTAGCACTTTCAACCTTACTTCCTAGCATGAGAAATGCTCCTGAAATAAACTACATTTAACCTATTTACTTGTATATTTTAGAAAAACAATAATAATCCCCCACCATTCGGTAAAGGGGATTAACTAAACCTACTAAAAAGTATTTTATTCTCTTCATTATTTAATTGGAGAAGGAAATCTTGCAGCTTCAAAATGTGAGCCGTCTTCCGAAGAACTTAAAACTCCGTCTATGCTACTTTGTGCATAAACCTCAACTTGATCTCCTTCATTCAATTGAATAATCGTCGAAACACTTACTACATTTCCAAAACCTATTGGACCGAAAAAGTCATTATCTATAGCTATTGCTGCGTTTCCATTTACACGAATTTCTACACGAGCTCTATAATTTAAGCTAGGATCGTTTGGAAAGAAACCAATCGTTCCAATAATAGAGTAAACTCCCCTAGTCTTTGGAATAAAAATAGACGTTACTGGATTATACTCATTTGCTAAATCAAATTGTTCATTTTGGAACAATACCTTTACAAAAGTATTGGCAGGAACCGTTTGATTCACCGTATTTCTAGCTCTAAATGCAGATGCCCTAACAAGCTTCTCCTCGTTGTCATTACACTTACTCATGTTCTTACAACAATCATGCTGTTTCTTTTTATACTCTTTACAATACTTACAGTAGTAATAGCAAGACATACTAGTTCCCCTTTCATGTTTATTACTACATATTATGTAAGAGGGATTCGCAATGTTTGGACGAGCTATTGTTTTAGCACTATACTTATCGCCTATTTATATACACTTGAGAGGAAAACATATTAATAAAAACACAACCTAGATGTATTGTGCAATCCATTCAAATTTAATGGATTCTTCTCTTAGCTATTTTACTTTCAATACAAAAAAGAGCGAATCTACATTCGCTCTTTCCCACATATTTATGGCCCAAAGCTTATCATCCAACCTAACATAAATCCAAATACAGCAAACAATAGCATAAAAACAAATAAACTACATGCCCACAATGCATATTTTCGACTTTTGCTTTTTGTGATCATCCCTACGACTGAGCACACCACTCCAATACCAACTATTTGCAGAAAACCTTTACCTATAAATGTTTCTTGAATAAGCAATATAATGTTCAAATACAATAACGCTAGAAAGGCAGTAATTAATGAAATAGTCCCCATCCACGTTTCCTGTTTATACATATGATTCTTTCTTTTTTTTAAGAATGCCAATTCCATAACCTCGCTTCACCTACTTTCAATTTTCTAACTTTTTCGTGGCTCATCAATTTTTCAACTTCTACTTTAGGCCCAGTTACAACTGCCCCGTATGTTTTCACCCCATTTTTTTCAAGGAAAGAAATACGCTTTGACAACTCTAATACTTTCGCTCTAGATAGCTTCACTGCTAAATCTTCATGCTTCTGTAATGACTTTAACACATCAATAAATTGTTCCTCATGAGGTGAATCACTTTCAAAGGCACCACTTGGCCTTGAAATCATATCTGCTGGAAAGCCAATCGGGGCTACATACATACCCTCTTCATTCGTTTGCTTCTCCTCTAATCCTGTATTAACGGCATACCACACAATATCAATAGTAGGAAACATATCTGTTACCTCTTGTACACTTAATAATTCTCTAAAAGATACAAATGCTTCTACAACAGATTCTTGCGGAAGACCCTTTAATACTTGCGCTTCTTCGCTAATATTATAGGACGCATTATAATTATTAGGATGAGACAATACTTCGTTGTCTATATACGGGATTTCTGGAATTTTTTCATCTGTTGTATATTCACGGCTTACTTTCGTTGCTCTACTAAATACATAATCTGTTTTCTCTTCTCCTATTCGAATATCTTTCTTTCCTACTCTTTTATACAAATCAAAATGCAATTGCAAACTAAGCGGTAACAACGTTTGCTCCATGTCCCTATCTTTCAAAAATACATTTGGTTCTGTTACACTTAACGTTTGATTTACTACATTCCGTATCTCCATTGCGTTTGTAGGTGCCACTGTATAATATAAGAGTGTTGATATATATAAAATAGGTTGAATAAGTAGTAAAAAAGTAAATACAATTAAAACATTCGTAATACGTGCTCTTTTTTTACCTATTTTCAACAATTGCTCTTGTTTTCCATCAGATAGTGAAGCCGGTCTTTGATGAATAGCTTCTTGTAACAGTTCTTTATAATCATCTTGTTCAGAATGAGGTTTATCATTTGTCATTTTGACTCTTTTCCTCCTTTAACAATTCTTTTAATCTCTTTCTCCCGCGAAACATGTGACTTTTATACGTATTTAACTTTAAATCTAATACAGAAGCACCCTCTTCGTACGTTAATTGATGTACGTCACATAATAAAATAACTTGTGCCTCTATTACCGGTAGAGTATGAATAATCTGAATTAACTTTTCATAACTATTTTTTGCGACTACATACTCTTCTGTAGATTCCCTCGCTTGTATTGTCTCTAATTCCTCCGTTCCTACAAAGGTTACTTTTTTCTCTTTCCTAACAAAATCAATAAACGTATGATATGCCACTTTAAAAAGCCATGATTTTACCTTTTGATTTTCATAGTCTTCTAAATAAAGATACGCTCGATAAAAAGTCTCTTGCATCAAGTCCTCCGCTACGTGATGGCTACGAGAAAGGGAAAATACATACCGGTACACATCGTTTATATAAACCTTATATATTTCTTCAATCTCCATCCCCCTCCTCCTTTCATATATAACACGAATAAACAAATTCAAAAGTTGCATTATTTTTCCTTTTTTCTTTTTTATTTATAAAAAAACATCATTTATACATTTTAATAATTATTTACAATTATAAATAAAATATGTGATGTCATGGCTGTAAATATCTTTCAAGATTAGAAAAAACGGGTCGAATCTTCTTTGTAGGTTACTATTCGATATAACCACAAATAGGACTTCGTTGCTACCTCTCGATCTAATCCACGTAAATAAATGTTCATGTATCCTTTCATACAGAGCCACTAACCATCATTTTTCATGATAAAATAATCCCTATTTTTTCTTTAATCGGTATCATCTCATCAAAAAACACTTGTAATATGTACGGAGATTATCTCATCGACTATTTACAAATTGTAGTTGAGAACTATTTGACGCTTACATATCCCCTCTCCATTTGCGGGTAATAAGACTCCCAAAAAATTTCGGAACATGCAAGAAAGATAGGTAGGAGCCGGATCGTCCGTATATGTCCAATTGGTGAGGACTAATAATCGGTTTGGGATACCTGCCCCCTACTGATTAAACTTTTAATTTATAGATTAAATACAGTTCCATACGGGATAGTAAGAAAAGAACTTCCATACGGTGTGATTTGATGCACTAGGTAAAAATACTCCATAGATGAATAATACGGCTGGATACCTTGTTGCTGCATTTGCATTTGTTGTTGCATTTGTAACGCTTGTTGAACAGCTTGAACTGTACTTTGTGCTCCGCTAAACGTTATTGATGTACCATACACTGGTCGCATTCCTGCTTGGGTAGTAAAATATGAATAAAACATTATTTTCATCTCACTTCCGTAAAAGTAATTACAATTTATGTTATGATTTTTTATTTCAGTGGGTGTGGAGAATTAATCTATTAGCTTTGATTAAGTTTAAAGAATTTTTATTATCTGTTACACTTGCATATTTCGTTTACAAGGTTCATCTACTAATACTAATTTAATTTTTGAAGGGGCATTTCATTAACAGGTTTCTGATAACTATTTTTTAAATTCGACCACTTTCAAAATTTTAGAAATGAATGTTCAAGATTACTAAAAATAGATTACTTATCTATACAACCTTCACAAAATAAAAACACCCTAAACGGATGCTTTATTTTTCACTACTTTTATTCATTAACAATAATTCAATTGTCCTCGTATTTCACCATTAGAATGTTGTACTGTATGAACATTAATATATATGTTTCCAGATATGATTTCATTTACAAGAGTACCTAATGTTTGACCCGCTAACGGCCCGACCAAATCTTCTTGAGTAATCATTCCCGTAAGAGTTGCAAACTCTATTGAAATTGGATTTATTATAGGTCCAAATAAAAAAGCTACAACAGGACCGTTCGTTCCTTTTGACCCAAGATGCAGATGGGCAGCTACTACATCCTCTATATCGAATAAATCTAACTTAAATTTTAAGCTAAGCTTGTCCGGACTTAATTTAAAGAAAGCCTCTCCTCGAGCATCTGTCTCTACTGGTGGAACTTCATTCCTACCGCGTAACTTTGCAAAGAACATATTTACCACTCCTACGTTTTTATATACTCCTAATATATTCTTGTCCTTCATATATGGTGTTAATAAATCAGGTATTAGTCTACTTAATTTTTTTATACTATAGGTTAAATTATCAATTCTATTAAATTCATTAATCTGACTATTACGTATTAATTTTTTATCCATATACTATATTAGATTACTCGAAAGGAGGCGAAAGTATGGAAAGCTGTGTTTTGTTCGTTAATGGACAACCTCTTTTAGTGGTCTCAGTCGCTGGAATCGAAATTGCTAGATTAGAACTTTCTCTTCAAGTAGCATTGACCTTAATAGCATTAGGAATTCCAATTTGTGCATAAACGTTAGGTATCTATTCAAAAGAGAGCTTAGGCTCTCTTTTTTATTTATATCTTTCCTTCACAACAAAAAAGACACCACTAAAAGCATGGCATCGCATAAAATAACTGCTATTTGTTTAATCATTTCTTCACTAGCAACCCTAATTCATGTAGAATTTCTGAGAACGAATAGCCATATGCAAAACCTACAATACGAATCCCTGGAATCCATCTATGTTCTAAATTTTCATTGTATGTTTTCTTATAATACTTTAATTTAGAATCTATACTATATTTGTCGTCAATAATTACTTCATCGCTATGAAATCCATCCATTTCAATCTGAACAGCTACGTACTCTGCTCCCTTAATAAAGGCTTTATTATAACACTTTTCTAATTCTTCTAATGTCACTCCCATTATTAACCTCCTTTCCAAATGGGTGTTTTGTTCAATAAAAAAGAGCATCTAGATCAGTAGATGCGAAGATATATATAAGGTAAGCTCTTGGAGTATTTAATAGATTATAAACTGGTTGCTTGTCCTACAATATATTATATGATTTTCATATAAAAATGGTTCATCAAAAAACAAGGTGAAAATTACTCATTGTCATTTTAGAAAATAGTTACATTTTAATTTTTTAAACTAGTCTATCAATCGCTCCCTTCCAACTCCTCATTTTCTTCACGTATTTGTCCAATTAATGAAATTACGGAACCGACGGCTTGTATCCAACTTCCTGCTATTTCTATCAGCTGTCTTCCTTTATTTTTTCATTCGGTTCGCTATTTACTTGAGTGTTTAAATTTTTTCCATTTATATTACTTTTCCTATAAAACAAAGTAGTTTTTGCAAATAGATGACTTCTTCACTAGAACACTTAATAAATTACTCTTTTTATGTTTTAAGTTAATAAAAATATATTTCCCTATTGTTTTCTAGTCTTACTTACACTTTCTGTTAATAACCAATTATTGATTATACATCCCATAAGAACGTCTCGTTTTTCTAATCATATACTTAGAAGAAAAATATTCCTGAACATTACACAAATACTCCAATCATTATTACAAGCGTTAAATGATTTAATCATTGCAGTACAACCAAATACTCCAAATAAAAATTTAGTTATACGAACTATCACTCAATTAATCAATTCTTTGCCTACTGCATCTCTTACTCAAATCTCTGCGTTATTCCAATTTCTATTCCAAAATTTATCTTCGCTCATTAGTTGTTCAAATCTATCCGACCCATTTCTGCAACAAACATTCAGCTTAATTTTACAAGGAATCTTGAACAGTTCACTCTTAAATAATACTGGACCTAAATGAAATCAAGGGCCTAAAGGAGCAACTGGAACTATTTGTGAATAAAAAAACTTCATATTCATAGCCCCCCTTGTATGAAATGAAGTAACTGATTAACTTTACGAACTTGAAAAACAGTCACAAATTATCTATATCACTCTCTAATCATATTTTCTAATCTTCTAAAATTCTTTTACAAAATAAAAAAGCAGCTGTTAAGCTACTTTACATTCGTTTTATCCCCAAGTGAAATGATATATATATTCTCCCGTTATCCTTTGATTAATCCCATTAATTCTAGCAAACCTCATTAAGTCCGCCCCTTGAAGAAAATACATCGCAAGCATTACTGGCACTTGTGACCACATAAACTGATAAAGCTCCTCGACTCTCAAGTTTGTCGAAACAATTAAATCATTTACAGGTCCTTGATTCCATACAGAAGTTCTAACTGAAATAAACGGAAGATCCTTCCCATTAACCACTATTCTTGCCATGCTTTGAGTTATGTCCACATCAATTCCCTCCATCATTACAAAAATCGGACCTGTGTATTTACTCCTATGGTTATAAATATTCTCAGCTTTCATAAATGACTAAGGCAAACCTCTATTTTTCACTTCTATTCAAATGAATTTATTTATTACAGTAAAAAACAAATGAAATTTTAATATTACTCTCCCTCAACTTCCATGTGTATGAACATAGGTTTTTCTAGCATCTTGTTCACCTCCTTAAAAATGCAGGATTTCCCTTTCCACTATCGAATTAGTAATGTTTGGAAAGGGGGTGTAACATGGCGGAAATTAAAGTGGGACTTACACAATTTTTAGACTTCACACTAAAAAGTAGTGCAGCTAAAACAAATTTTGTAAAGAATTTAAAATCTCAACCTGAATATCACCCGGTTTTTGATTACTGGAAACAATTACGAGAAACTGTTATTAAATTTCATAAAAACGAACTACCTTTTGACTGTTTTGAAACATTAGTACAAACTGTTGATCAGAAGAAAAAGCAAAACTACATTGATGTTATAAAGCAGTACAAAAAATTTATTAAAAACAAAGACGTCTCTTGGTTTGATCCAGGTAAATCACATTGGTTATCAGATAATTTAATCGTCCGCTCATCACCTGAACTCGGTTTGCTCATTAATGATGAGCCGCATCTTATTAAACTATTTTTCAAAGGAAAGAAAGAGCGAATTGATAAATATAACATCAACTCAACACTGACATTATTAAATGAATCAACATTTTCAAATGAATATAACGATGCGAATTATACTGTCCTTAACATCCAAAAGAACAGAATGTATACGAATAACTCTATTAATAATGATCATTTAATAGCTCTTGAATCAGAAGCCCACCAGCTTTCTTATTTATGGAATAAGGTGTAAAAGGGTATAGGTATCTATTTCAATACCTTGTTCATGCGTAATTTGGGCACAATTTTCAAAAATCCAATTCGTTTCTTTTAAGTGAAGCTCACCTTCTTGTTTCTCACAAACAATGCAAGGTGGGCGTTTTTTGAAAACAGTTTCTTTACCCATTTCAACATCCTAATTCCCCCTCTGAAAGAATAATATAATGATCTTTTTCTACCACATCTACATCCCCCCTTGTTAGTCACGCTTCTTTCACCCACATTTCTTTATTTGGTTGTGATTATTGCTGGAACTCAGCTAACACCGCCCTAATCTCTTCTCTCACAACTTCACGAATAAGTTCTTATAACGATCCCTCTAAATTCATATATGCATCCCCTACAGCATTTTTTAAATTTCCTGCTTGTTGTTTAATTCACTCATAAAATTTATGAGTGATCATCCACCGTTTACCTTCTCTAAGTACCGGAAAGAGATTGCTTGTTTTATCCGACATCACATTACGGGCACTTCATAAACTTCTCCTAAAAATATGTGAGAAAAGAACGTTATAGCGATGGCTATCATGAAAACACTTTGAATTACCTTTGAAAATCTATTTATTTAAATGTATAATTATATAAAGAGTTCTAAAAATTCGAATCGAGGTGAAAATCATGAGAAGTTTTGGCTCATTAATGATTTCTACTGTTTGTTCAGTACTTCTTGTAATTTGGAATACCTATTCCTTCTATAACGGATTCATAACAGGGCACACATACTACTGGATTAATGGTATCGCAGCTGTTATCTTCCTTCTATTCTTTATCCTCAACATGCGAGATTTCAAAAAGAAAAACTACAAAACCTCATAACAATAGGAGTTGATACATATGTGGAAAAAAATCAAAAATTATAGATTGAGCTTAAAAGATTTAAAGTTCATGTTATGGTTGTTCGGTATAACTTGCTTTATATACAGCTACAATTTCATTACAGGATTAGCTTTTTTCCACAAATTCCAAGTCTATGACTTAGGTGGTGCTATAGCTACATTCGCCGCATTTATGGATACTAAAAATAGGATTAAAAATAAAATTTATAAGACAACGTAATATTAAAGGGATCCTTTGTGATTTCCTTTTTTCTATGCAAAATAAAAAGCAGCTGTTAGGCTACTTAAAGTTCGTCTTATCACCAAATAAAATGATATATATATTCTCCCGTTATGCTTTCATCAACTCCTGCAACCCTAGCAAATCTCATCACGTCAGCACCCTGAAGAAAATACATCGTTTGCATAACTGGCACCCGTGACCACATAAGCTGATAAAGCTCATCTACTCTTTACTTAGTCGTAATAATTAAATCATTCGCCGGTCCATTTATCCATGCAGTAGTCCGAACTGAAGTAAACGGAAGATTTTTCCTATTAACCACCATTATATCCATAATTTGCGTTATATCCACATCGATACCCTCATTCCAAGACTCAAAAACTGTTTTCCATATTTATATAAGTTTTCGATGCTACGAGAAATGTTTAAAATGCTTTTTTATAAAATAAAAAAGCATTTGATTCGCTACTTTAATTTTCACATATTATTTTGATCCTTTATAAGCTTTTATTAGAAACACAATGTTGGTTGCTGCTAAGTTAATGGCATATTCAACAAAGTATGGTTCTACTTTTATTGATTCGGCACCTTGTCCATGACCAGCTTGTTTATTTCTAACTGTTGGTAATCCACCTTCTAATGTATTCCTTACACCAGAGAAGTGTTTGCTCATGTATTCAGGGATTAGGTTGTTATCGAGTAATACTGTTATTAATTTTTGTGCGGTATCACTACCTTTGTTGTATGTATATCCTTTTTTATCACAAATTGTCTTCATTGTACTTTCGAAAGATTTTAAAGCTTCTACAAGTGCATTTTTGTAATCGCCTTTTCTGTAAGCTTTATGTGCATTTAAAAATTCTTCAGCTGGCCCTTCGAAGTCTTCTTCAAACAGTAAAGTTATGGCTGGCTTTACGACTTCTTCGTGCATGTGAGTTTGGTCGATACGAATAAGTTCCCCGTTTGTGAATTCGTAACCTAAATTATTGTCTTTGAACCAATCATTCAGTTCTTTAATTCCCTCATTGAATGTTTGGGTTCTCCCGATATAGATGGTGTCTGGGTCCCATCCGAGTTCTCCAGAAATAATAAATGATAGTTCTATAATGTCGATTGCTTCTGTTGCATGTTTGTAAAAAATCGACGCAGCGTTCAAATGACGAACAATATTTTTCATTAGTTAAATTGAATAATCCTAGTTCTTTAGACATTATGTTGTTAACAACGTTCCATATTCGGTCGTTCTCTTCACCAATCGCTTGAATCCAAACGTGAATCACTTGGATTCTTAATCTTTCTGGTACTGTGTCATAGATATATACATCTTTAATTTGTCCTGTTCGTTTTTTTGCTCTTTTTGAAAAAGTTTCATACATAGCTATAATCCTCCTATCATTTACAATCTGTTATATCAAACTATAAATATTAATATAGGATTAGACAACAAAGTATGTACTCAATAATCATCTGTATTACTGGTGTAGGAAAAACAATGAACGGGGTACTCATATGAATATAGAATTTGAGATTAATATCTTTTCAAAGTTTATTCTTACTATCGCTCAATTGTTAAATTTTTTGCCTTAGCAAGAATCATTTGATTCTTGTTTTTTCATTCATTACGTTCGTTTGTTTTGTTTAAATAGGCTAATTTACCAATTCTAATAAATCCATTAATTTAACTATTACATATTTCCGTTAAATACATATACTATATTAGATTGCTAGAAAGGAGGCGTAACCATGGATAGTTGCGTTGTGTTTGTAAATGGACAACCTTTTTTAGTTCTTTCAATAGCTGGTATTGAAATTGCTAGATTAGAGATTTCTCTTCAAGTAGCATTAGCTTTAAGAGTGCTCGGGATACCAATCTGCGATTAATTACCGTACCGCTAAAAAAGAGGGCACTAGCTCTCTTTTTTATTTTCTCCCTTATCTTTCATTAACAACAAACAAGACGCCGCCCAAATCACGGCAGCGCCTTACATATCTAAATATATACTAAAAACTTTTTGTTTCTAGATTGCCCTTTTTCAAAAACTTCTCTATCTACAACTCGAAATTCAGGTAGTAAGTTTAATATTGCTAATAAATAACGAGCTTTACAACCATCTAGATCTTTCCTTCTTAATCCTTCGTTCTTTTGCTCAAGCTTAGTTAAGACCTTAATAAAGTCCTCCTCAGTCAAAATTACATCTCTATTTTTAGTTTGTGTCTTTTCTTGTAACTTTAGATGTATATATTCATTACAGACTTCTACTACCTCAGCATCTTCTTGATTATGCATAGTCGGCGCTACGCTGCATCTTCTTAATACATTTTGTGTATCGTTCCAGATTCTTTCTTTATCCATTCCATTACCTCCCCTTGCTATCTCCCTAAGTATATCTTTTATATTTTTACCTTGCTTTTGAATTTGTTTTGATATTTCCTAAATAATTTCCCATTTTTAATAAAATGGTTGATGAATAATTATGGAAAATTATCAATAGTAAGCTTCCAAAAAAACAAGAATTTTAATTGGTTATAAAAAATAAGTAATCTACAAATTGAAAAAGAGATAAAATGGTAACTCATGCAATTTCAGAAGTTTGACACAGCTCTGGAAAAAGCTTATAAAGAAATGTGGGGTTCCTGATATTCGGTTCCACGATTTAAGACATACCCATGCAACATTCATGTTGAAACAAGGTATTCATCCAAAGATCGTAAGTGAACGATTAGGACATAAAAGAGTAGGCATCACATTAGATACCTACTCAGATGTCGTACCAGGCCTACAAGAAAAAGCAGTCGAAGATTTTGCAAATAATCTATTTCGAAAACACTACTGTTTGCAAAATGTTTGCAATTACGGATTTTGCATAAAAATACTAGCTTATCCGTGTGACATTGAGAGGAGACAAAAACATGAAAGAAATCAAATCAGAACAGGAATTCAAAGACATCATTGCAAGCGAGGAACCAGTAGTTGTTAAGTTCTTTACTACATGGTGCCCAGATTGTGTTCGTATGGACAACTTTATCGGAGATGTAATGGAAGAGTTCAATAAGTTTGAATGGTATTCTATTAATAAAGATGAGTTCCCAAGTATCGCTGAAGAGTATCAAGTAATGGGTATTCCAAGTTTACTTGTATATCAAAATGGTGAGAAGCTAGGCCACTTACATAGTGCTAACGCAAAAACTGAAGAGCAAGTTACTGAGTTTTTAGAAGCATACTAAGATTAAAACCCTCTGAAAAATAATTTCTAGAGGGTTTTAATCTTTTTTCACAATTATCTTTCGTAGTTGTTTCGTCATTTCTTCAGAAGTGTAGTATACAGTTTCTTCATGACCAATGTACATAATTACACTCCTTTCCCCTTCATTTCCGAGGTATAAATGGATACCCTTCGTATCACTATTTTCATATGTAATTAGTATATCGTATTGTGGTGTTTCGCCTCTTTTCTTTTGTTTTTTCATGCCATTAAACATATTATTAATTCCATTGATTATTTGTTTATCTTCCATGTTTAGAAAATAATTTTCATTTAATCCACCGTAGCCATTAAAAGTAGATATGGATACTTTAGAAATATTATGTTCCTTCACATTTTCGTTATTTGATGAATTACACCCAATCATTATAAGAACAATACATAGTAAGAAAAATATTAGTTTTTTCATCCTCTTACCCTCCCACCCTTTAATTGCAAATAAATCCCATTAATTTCACACCCTAACTTTGCACTTTACAACATATTTTTCCTTCACGAAACTTTGTTATCCCCTTCTTAAAAACCTAAAAAACGTCAACAATGTTTGTATAGACCCACACGAGTTTCGTTTGGTACTCTATTTATAGAAAGAAATTCCTTGTAGAAAGGTGAGTGATTAAAATGGATACTCTTTCTCATAAAGAAGCTGATAAAGGTGCTATTGTCAGCATTATGGCCTACATATTTTTATCCTCTATGAAAATTATCATCAGTTATATTACCCTCTCTAACGCATTACGTGCTGACGGTTTAAATAACTTAACGGATATCGGTGCTTCTTTAGCTATATTAATTGGTCTAAAAATCTCTCGTAAACCTCGTGACCCAGATCATCCTTATGGGCATTCACGCGCAGAACAAATTGCATCACTTGTTGCTTCTTTTATTATGGCAACGGTCGGATTAGAAGTTATTATTAGTGCTATTCAATCTTTTTTAAATCCGAAACAAGCAGCGCCTAATGTACTTGCTGCATGGGTAGCCTTATTTTCTGCTGTCGTTATGTACTTTGTGTATTTGTATACGAAAAAGATTGCAGCGCGCACAAAAAGCAAATCATTAGAAGCCGCTGCAAAGGATAATTTATCAGATGCACTCGTAAGTATTGGTACAGTAGTAGGTATTGTCGGTTCGCAATTCCAAATGCCTATTTTAGATCCTATTGCCGCTTTAATTGTCGGCCTTATTATTTGTAAAACTGCATGGGAGATTTTCGTAGAAGCTTCTCATATGTTAACGGATGGAATTGATCCAGATAAGATGGAAGAGTACGCTGGTGCTATTGAACATATTGGTGGCGTGGAAAACATCGTAGACATTCGCGCGCGTATGTACGGGAATCAAACGTACGTTGATATTACAATCGAGGTAGATGCTCGTATGGATGTTGGTGAAAGTCATTGTATTACTGACAACATCGAGGCTATGCTTCGGAAAAAGTTTGGCATTTACCATGCACACATTCATGTTGAACCAATGAAAAAAGAACCTATTATGACATAGGTTCTTTTTTAATGAACGCTTTATGAAATATAACACATAAAACGAGCCAGCTACCGCCAGCTGCCCATCCTGCTAATATGTCAGATGGATAGTGAACGCCAAGATATATTCGGCTAACTGAAATAGATAATACAACAAAGCTCGCTATAAAAATAATCAACAATTTTTTATGCAATGTAATACGTTCTTCAGTAATTGTGACGTATGCAATAAATCCTAAAAAAGCAGTAGCATTCATCGTATGACCGCTCGGAAAACTATATCCAGTTGCAGTAACAAGCTGCGTTACATCAGGTCTTGCTCGTTCGTACCATAGTTTAAGCATACTGTTTAAATAACGAGATCCATAATAATTAATTGTTAGAAGTAATGCACTAAGCAACTTTTTTCTAACGAGAAAATACATTACAAGAATGATGAGTAACGGAAAATATATTCTTTTGGAACCGATAAAAGACACCCAAGTAAAGTAGGCTGTCAAGTAATCGTTTCGAAAGCTTTGAATAAAATGCGCGACTATATTGTCAAATTTCTCAATACAAGCGGTATGATACGAAAGTGATAATACGACAAAACAAATGAGTAGCGTAAAACTTAACAAGTATAAATGTCGATATCGTTTCACATACATAACCTCACTATGCAAAAAAATGGAGCGGTTGTTTTAGTTTTCCTCTCCATTTCTTTTTTATGCATAGTTTATTTAAAAATATAATTGTTAATTTTTTCTTGCATTGTTGGAATATCTTCATTCGTTACTGTAAAGCGAATTACTTTCTCGTCAAGATCAAGCGCTTCTGCAAATAAACCTGCTAATCCGCGAGATTTTCTGTCTACTTCCATAATAATTTCTAAGCGATCGTAAGCGCTTGGTAAGATTAATAATTCTAGTTCATCTAATTTCCCATAATACTCTCCGGACACAGGAACAAACTCAAATTCTTGTGCAAACGGAACTCGCTTACGTAATCGATACGGTAATTCTTCACATTCTATATGACGCGCTTTAAAACCTAATTGATTTACACTCTCTAACACACTATTTAATAGTGCATTAGGCAACACTTGAATGTAATCACGATCACTTGGATCTATACTGCGTTTAATATCAAGACCTGTATGCACCCAAACTGTTTTCATTCCAAGTGTAAGCGGCGTTTCAACTGGCATTATAAATGAAAATGGAATTTCTTTTTTTTCATTCGGCTCAACAGAAAAAGGTTCTGTTAAACGAACTCGCTCTAAATCATATGTTGCTGTTACTTTTTTATCATCCACTTCTCGTACATACGACGTCGATAATGTTAAGTAAATGCTTTCAATTTGTTGGCTAACTGAACCACCAGTTATATGAACCTCCCCTAGTATCTCTTCTCCAACAATATACTCATCTTTTTCAAGAACTGTATCTACTTTTGCATTACCAATACCAACACTTGCTAAAAACTTTTGAAACACGGAACCTCCATCCTTTCTAAAGCAAAAGCTATATCTTTTTTTAAATCTTGTACATTCTCATAGTACGGCGTTTTTATTTGTAACATTCGCATAAGCATTTCACGGTTATAATTTTCCAAAGTTAATTCGTCATACCATGGTTTTTCATGTTTTTCATTAGATTCATAGCCTGCATATAATAAAAATAACGAGAAATGACCAAGCGCATAAAAATCGCTACGAAAGTGAACTTCTCGCATCAAAGCTTGTTCACCTTCATAAGCTTTAGCTCGTTCATCACCCTCACCCTTCAATTTAGCTAATCCAAAATCAATAATACTAATTTGGTTTTCTTTCATTAATATGTTTGGAATGCGTAAATCTCGGTGAATTATACCTTTATTATGAAACACCGATACAATTTCTAATATTTCATATAAAATTTTTAAAACTTCACGTTCTGTATATGCATGCCCATCTAAGAAAATATAATCTTCGAAATTTTTACCAGGCATATATTCCATCACGAAAAAGCTTTTTTTCTCCCATACGAAATGATCATATAAACTAGGAATTGCATGATGATTTAATGTTTGTAAAATCATTTTCTCTTGTTCAAATGATTTTCTACCAGACTCATATCTTTGTTTACTTTGTCTTAATTGTTTTAAGACTTTATATCTATTTATTTGTAAGTCATTAACGACATATGTAACCCCATAACTGCCCATTCCAATTACTGATTCAATTTTATAACGTTCTGCAACGATTGTATTTTTTCGCAGTGGTCTATCAAATAAAGCTAGTATACGACGCCATTTCATCAGCTACTTGAAAAGAAGCTACGACTTTTACGTTTTCTTTTATAATGCTGATGCCCATAACCGGATGAACGTCGTTTATAATCGCTACTTGAATAAGAGCGACCTCTATGGCGATAATCACTACTAGAATGCGAACGATATTTTTTCCTACCTAATAAAGAATCAATAATTTTTTTGAACATCCCTTCACCTCTTGAGTAAAATTTTCTTTTAATTATACCAATAATTTCCGACTATATTTGTGACAAGTTTGTAAAGAGTAAAAAACGACGAGTTAAGCCCGCCGTTACTTTCACTCATCCTCTTCATCAAAAACTTCATCAATCATACATTTCTCTAATAAATACTCAAATGTAATATCTGCGAGATCTTCAATTTCTTCTCGTTTTGGGACGTACCCTCTTTCAATTAGTTGCTCATAAAAAAACTCCGCAATCTCTTCCGTATCAATTACGACCTCAATTTCCTTCATGAGCATCACTCCTTTATTTCTGTTTTATGAAAAAATCTCAAAATTATGTATATGAGATTAGAAAAATAGTTTTTCTTTTTTTATAGGTCATATCCTTTGGACGAGATGCATACGATGGTAGTACAAGCTATCAAAAAGGGGGATTTAATTATGGAATACCAATATGAGGTAGAACAAGAAGTTGGGCAAACAAAAGAAGAGTTCATGCATGAAGATCAATGGGCAGACTCTCTTATTAAATGGCTTTTTATTTTTTTAATAATTGTAGGCATACCTTATACTGCATATGTTGTTGTTCAATTCATTCTCTCTTTCTAGTTAACTATTTTTTCTCTGTCAATTTAACTAAATAATTATGAACAACATCCATAACAATTTTGTATTCTTCATCTTTAAATGTATCGAATAACAATTGATAATCGTTATAAATATCAAGTAATCCATCAATGATCTCTTGACGATTTGTCTTAACACTCACTTTTTTTGAGTTGTTAATTGACTTTAATTTTCCTAAATCTAATTTATTCATACCAGCTTTATCTTGTTTCATTTTCTTCAAAATTGCATTTGCCGTTTGAGCATTAGCAAGTAACGTTAAATCTGATTCATCCGCTTCTAACCATTCACCATCCGTAATTCGTGACAATTCGTATATAGTATCTTCCCATGCGTCATTTTTATATCTCCATACTTCTGTACGAAAACCAACAATTCGAAACACATCTTTATCGTATCCTGTTACTTGCACGAGATCACCAAATGTGAAATTATAATTTAATTCAATCCACTCAGTTTCACCTTTTTTCATATCTTGTTCTGAAACGTGCTGCAACGTTTGCTCTACGTAAAACCCATCGTGATTATTGACTTCGTATACGTAAACTCCATCCAAAACCTTCATATTTGTGATTTTACCAACGGTTCCATATAGCGTAATCACGACTATGTCCCCTACGTTATATTTAGGTTGCTTTTTTCTCGCCATCTATATCTCTCCTTTTTTTGACGTCGTGATTTTGATAACAGTATATGCAACCTACATAAAAACGCTTATCACAGAAGCGTATATTCATAAATTTTTTCAATAAAAAATATCACCGTATAAAAAAATTATTTACAACGTAAAAAAAGCTAGCAAATAGACTAGCTTCACGTCAAAAATTTCATATAGTTCTTATCTCTCTTGTATGTATAAATCCCAAGCTTCATCAAATATAGACATACTTTCTAGCAATCCACTTAACTCTAAGTATGAACTAATTTCATCATAATCTTCAGATTGCTTTGGAAAGCTTAAATCATCATACATTGCTTCTGCTAAATTCGATACTTCATTACTAAATAAAGCTGCACGATGCTTCATCATATAGTGGTAAAATGTCTTTTTCAAAAATATTCCCTACCTTTCTAACTTGGATACATTATACAAGGCAAAAAAGAAAAAAACCAGCATAAATGCTGGTTAAAAGTCGAAATAATTTCTCTTTAATAGACGTGGTCTTCCCATTAATTCTTCATATGTTAGTTGTTTTGGTAAATCTTTCGTATAAATTAGAAACAATTGATCTTCTATTTCTTTCACTGTTTGATCTGCTTGATAGTCCATACCACAAGAGGAACAAGAAATGCATGGTGTCTCTTGGATTTCAATGGCTTTCGTACCATCTGGTAATTCCCAATATACAGTATTCAAGCTTTCTTTCGCTTCTGTACTGTCACACCACATACAATTCATACTGCATCATCCTCATTTTTTTTGTCGTTTTCTTCTAATTTAGCCATTTGCGATTGATACTTTTTGTCTTTAAGTTGATCACGCTTATCACGTTTATCTTTTAGTGATGCATGAGTGTCATTATCTTCATAGTCTTTACGACGGCTCATACGCTGTAAATCGTCTGGAACAAGGTTAAATTTCTTATCACTCATAAGACCTGCGATACCAACATCTGAACGTTTTTCTTCGTAGTTTGGATAGATTTCTTTAAAGTACCCTTCTGCTCTTCCTGGGATATAGCTCTCTGGCTCTGGATACGTTGTAATAACACCTTCAAAGTTACGAAGCACAACTTTATCTGCACTTTGCGAAATTAAATAGTTTGGTTGAAGCGCAATTTTCCCGCCACCTCCTGGTGCATCTACAACGAATGTTGGAACCGCATAACCAGATGTATGACCGCGTAAACCTTCAATAATTTCAAGACCTTTAGATACTGGTGCACGGAAATGACCAATACCTTCAGATAAGTCACATTGATAAATGTAGTATGGACGTACACGGATTTTTACTAAGTCATGCATAAGTTTTTTCATAATTGGAACGCTGTCGTTAATACCAGCTAAAATTACTGCTTGGTTTCCGACTGGAACACCAGCATTCGCTAGCATTTCACATGCTTTTTTCGATTCCTCTGTAATTTCAATAGAAGTATTGAAATGTGTATTTAACCATACTGGATGGTATTTTTTAATAATGTTACATAAGTTTTCTGTAATACGCTGCGGGAATACTACCGGCGCTCTCGTTCCGATACGAATAATCTCGACATGCGGAATCTCTCGTAAATTTTTTAATACATATTCTAAAATTTTATCGTTAATAAGAAGACCGTCACCACCAGAAATTAATACATCTCGTACTTGTGGTGTATCACGAATGTAACCGATCGCATCATCTAATTGTTTCTTCGGCACACCCATTCCAATTTGTCCACTAAAACGACGGCGTGTACAGTAACGACAATACATAGAACATTGATTCGTTACTAAGAACAATACGCGGTCTGGATAACGATGTGTTAGCCCTGGAACTGGTGAATCTTCATCTTCATGAAGCGGATCTTCTAAATCATATTTTGTTTTATATAACTCTTCCGAGATCGGTACAGATTGCATCCGAATCGGACAGCGTGGGTCATCAGGATTCATTAGCCAAGCATAGTACGGTGTAATATTTAACGGGATCGTTTTTGTTGAAATTTTAACGCCTTCTTCTTCTTCAGGTATTAAATTAATCACTTTCTTTAAGTCATCCAAAGTTTTGATCGTATTCGTTAATTGCCAAACCCAGTCATTCCATTGCTCTTCAGTAACATCCTTCCACAACTCGATATCCTTCCAGTGACGATTTGGTTTGTATACATCATGTAACATTGCTATTCCCCCTTTTTATACGCTCATCCTTTATATAAGCAATAGTTATGCCAACTTTACATTATTGATAAGTAAATGTACGGAAAACGCTATTACATAAACAAAAAAATATTTGTAAGCACTGTATGAAATCCATACATACTATCATATTCATTACTTTTTATATATGTAAACACGCTTTTATTGGTGCAAACACACAAAAACCGCCAATTATTCGGCGGTTTTGTCGTACTTACTCAATTTATATTGAAGCGTTTGGCGAGGGATACCTAACATTTTTGCAGCTTGTAATATATTCCCTTCCGTTTCAATTAACGCTTGATCTATTAATTCCTTTTCCGTTTGATGAAGTGCTTCTCTAAGTGGCAATATGTTCTTCTTCTTTGGCAGATTCTCTTTCCGAAATGTACGCGGTAAACAATTGGCTGTTAGTGTATCCCCTTCTGCAATAATGACAGCATGTTCAATCGTATGTTTTAGCTCACGAACATTGCCAGGCCATTGATAAGCTTGTAGTCTTTCTTTCGCTTCCTTATCCATTTGAAGTACACCTTTTTTATAACTTTTATTATATTCGTTCAAAAAATAAGACGCTAATAATAAGACATCCTCAGTTCTTTCACGTAGCGGCGGAATATATAATGAAAAGACATTTAATCGATAATATAAATCAGTACGAATTTTATTCTCTCTTAAACATATTTCTGGTGGCTGATTCATTGCAGTAATAACGCGAACATCTACTTTTCTCGTCTTATTATCACCAATTCGACGAATAACACCATCTTCTAATACACGTAGCATTTTCGCTTGTAAATCGAGAGGCATTGAATTCAGTTCGTCTAAAAACAATGTCCCACCATCTACAAGTTCAAATAATCCCGCTCGTTCAATTGCCCCAGTATAGCTACCTTTCGTCGTTCCGAACAATAAACTTTCTAATAGCGACTCTGGCAAAGCTGCGCAGTTTTGTGCAATAAATGGCTTGTTCTTCCGTTTAGAAGCTTCATGAATCGCTTGTACAAATAACTCTTTCCCTGTTCCTGTTTCCCCATATATTAAAACATTTGCATCAGTTGGCGCTACTTTTTGTGCTAATTCTTTCGTCTGTTTAAATCGAGCATCATCCGTCACAATCGTCTCAAATGCAACATGCTTTTTAATTGCTTTTTTTCTAGATGACCGCTTTATTTTTGACTGCAAATCTACAATTGTATCCGTAAGTTTTTGAACTGTGGAATAATCCTTTGCAATTTCAACAGCCCCAGCAATATTTCCATCTATAAAAATAGGTAACGTCGTATTTACTGTACAAATGTCTTCCCCATTTAAATTTTGATAATGCTGAACTTGATGAACGATTGGTTTTTTTGTATCTAACACTTTCATTAACGTACTCGTTTCCCTAGATAAAGAAGGAAACGCTTCTAACAAATGTTTTCCTAACACTTTTTCAATTTTTGACCCATCGTGTTTTGCAGCTACAGTATTATAGAAAATTGTAATACCATTTTCATCTACTGCGTGTATAGCCTCATCAATACTGCCCAAAATCGCTTCAATGACTTCTTGTGTCGAAACTGCTAGCAATGTCATCCCCCCTTTTGCCGAAAATTCAGCAATCGCATGCCGAATTTCCGGCATACCTATATGCGATTATAAGCATGACGATTCCGTTCTATTTTTTATACCGTACTATTTAGACAAATCTTTCACCCATATATTCATATCTTCCAGCTTATCGAAAATGTAGCAATTGTTCGCCAGTCTTCCTGTATACGTATAACCTAACTGATGAAAGGCCGCATTCATTCCGAAAGAAAGCGATCGAGCAATTGTATAGGAGCAGAAAATCGATTTTTCTTGCAGTTCTTCTTCTAACTTAATTAGTAAACTTTTCATAAACCCATGCTTACGATATTCGGGTAAAGTAGCACAATTCGTTAATTCTGCATTTCCTTCTTTTATATTCATTTCTGCAGATGCTGTACTAATTATTTTCCCCTCGAATTCGTACACATAGTATATTGTATCGTCTTCCTTCATCGTTTGTTTTACATAACTCGCTTCGTTTAAAGGAGTCGGATAAACTTCAAATACTTTTCCAAAGACAGCCGCTAATTCTTCCGCATCCTCTTCTGTCGCTTTTCTTAATAAAAATTTCTCTGGTACTATTTTTTCCTTTACTTCTTTCGCTTTAACACCGCTTAAAATGGTATCTTCCTCAGCCCAATGAATACTATTTCGTCTTTCATCATTAATAAATTTCACGAAGAAGTATGCATCGTGACCTTGAAAATAATGCGGTATTGTTGCTTCCAATAAAAAACCGAAAGAGAGCCATGTAGAAACATGCTCTCCCTTTCCTTTAATAATACATTTAGTGAAAGAATGCTTCTCTGCTAATTCGTCAATTGTTTGGATAATCCTCTCAATATTTCCTGTGTAGTGGTCTACTCGAATACGTTTATTAAAATAATCTAAAACGCCTTCTACTGTATAGTCATTCGTCTGTTCTCTAAAAGATTCATAGTATTTCATTTTTTCACCTCACACCAATCTAGTAATGTACATGCAATAATTTTTGCGGCAGCTATCATTTTATCAACTTCTATATATTCGTTTGGATAATGTGCTACTTTCGTCTCTCCTGGACCAAATACTATCGTTGGTACACCTGCGATTTGTGTAAATAAACCTCCATCAGTCCCCCACGGAGATGCTTCAATAATCGGTTCATTCCCTTCGATTTCAACAAAGTTATGCTCTAGTGTCGTAATTAACTCATGATTTTCTTCTAGTTCACCAGGAACCCATCTCGCTCCAAACCATTCTACTTCTACAGGATTTTCAATAAACCAATTGTCCACATTATTTAATTCAGCGATCCAATTCTCGAACTCTTCTTTTGCTGCCTCTATAGTCTCATTCGGCGCAATACCACATCTTCCTTCTAAATTTAATGAATCAGGAACAGAACTTGGCCAGCTCCCACCTTCAATTTTCCCAATATTAATTGGAATTGGAATCGGGATTCCTTTAAATAACGGGTCTGTAATTCGGTCATTTCTCTTCACTTCCAATTTTCTCAAATGATCTACAACAAACATACTTTTTTCAATTGCACTTACTCCTTCATAACGCGTTCCACCATGTGCTGCTTTGCCTTTCACATGTAGCCGAAACCACATGGACCCTTGTTGTTTCGGGAAAAACTTCATATTTGTTGGTTCTGGAATAATGACACCATCTGCTTTATATCCTCGTAATATAGTCGCTAATGTTCCTGCCCCGCCGCTTTCTTCTTCAATTACACTTTGAAAATAAATATCTCCTTTTAATTCAATACCAGATTCAATAATAGCTTCCATCGCAAGCATCAGTGCGACATTGCCGCCTTTCATATCCGTTGTTCCACGACCATATATACGCTTCCCTATTTGCTCACCACTATAAGGGTGATGGTCCCACTGATTCACATCTCCTTCTGGTACGACATCAATATGTCCATTTAATATCATAGATTTCCCGTCGCCACTTCCTTTTAAAGTTGCCACTATGTTCGGGCTATCTGAAAAACTTGTACGCGGTGATACAAAATAAGGATGATCTTTCATTTTAGAAAATGAAGGTTCCCAAATATCAAGATCTAAACCTAGCTCACGTAATTTTTCAATCACAATTGCCTGCGCACCACTTTCATCACCAGATACGCTTTTTTCTTGAATTAATCGCTTTAAAAATTTTACGCTTTCCTCTTCATGACTCTCGATATAATCACAAATTTTCTTTTTTAATTGCTCCATATATTACATCTCCCCTCATTCGATTACTAGTAAGTTAGAGCCAATTTTAAAATCAGCTTCTGTATGTTGTTTTATATCTTCCACTGTGTATGGACTCATTAATTCTTGTAAAACGAGTCCACCCTGCGTCACTTCCATAACTGCCATATCCGTAATAATTAAATCTACACATTTCTTTGAAGTTAATGGTAATGTACACTCCGAAACAATTTTTGCATTTCCGTATTTATCGACATGATTCATCACAACAACGACCCGCTTCGCTTTTTGTGCCAAATCCATCGCTCCCCCAATACCTGGAACGCGTTTTCCTGGTACAATCCAGTTCGCTAAATCACCATTCTCACTTACTTGTAATGAACCAAGAATCGTTATGTCTAATAAACCTTTTCGAATCATCCCAAACGCTGTGCAACTATCAAAATAACTCGCTCCTGTAATAAGAGAAGTCGGTAAACCTGCTGCGTTACATAAATTTTCGTCTTCATTCCCTTTTCTTGGCGTAGGTCCCATACCTACAATTCCATTTTCCGCATGAAACATAACGTTTATATCGTCAGAAAGATGATTCGGTACAAGCGATGGTATACCAATACCTAAATTTACAATCATACCATTTTGTATTTCTTTCGCCGCGCGCCTAGCAATCTTATCTCTCACTTCTACGCCCATACCCATTTCCAATTCACTCCTTCCGACGGTACGATATAATTTACAAATACTCCTGGGACAACAATTTCTTCTGGATCTAAACTTCCAAGTGGAACGATTTCTTCTGCTTCTACAATCGTTATATCCCCTGCCATAGCTACGTGAGGATTCATATTACGAGCACTTTTATCAAACACAAGATTACCAAACGGATCCGCTTTTTTCGCATATACAATTGCAACCTCAGCAGTTAATGCTGTTTCCACTAAATATGTCTTGCCATTCATTTCAACTGTACGTTTTCCCTCTTCTACAATCGTATCAACACCTACATCAACTAATACACCTCCAAGTCCTACACCACCAGCGCGAATACGCTCTGCTAATGTTCCTTGAGGAGAAAACTCGATTTGTAACCTTCCTTCGTTTAGCTGTCTTCCTGCATTTGGATTTGAACCAATATGTGAAGTAATTAATGATTTTACTCTTTCATTCGTAACAAGACGACCGATTCCTACATCAGGAAATCCCGTGTCATTTCCTATTAAATTTAAATTTGTAACTCCTTTTTCTAAAATCGCCTGTATTAAAGATGGAGGGGATCCAATCCCCCCAAATCCTCCAAACATTAATGTCATATCATCGTGGAACAAAGAAATTACTTCCTCTATCTCTTTTAATTTATCGAATGTATTCGTAATAGTTGTCATGCGATACTATGCCCTCCTTTTTGCATCATTTCTTCTACACTTTTTGCAAAAATTGAAAGTAATTCATCTAACTCGGAATATGTAGTTGTCATCGGGGGTGCTACAAGCAGTGCACTATCTTCTTTTCCTGCTTGCCCTGAAACAGCTTGGTATAAAAGAAGACCATTTTTAGCTGCAACCGAAATAAGTTCCGAAGCTTTTGTAAACGGTTGCAATTCTACTCCAATCAGCAACCCTTTTCCGCGCACATCAGCAATGATTGTCGATTGTTGCTGAACTTTCTGTAGTCCTTTTATTAAATACTCTCCCTTTTCTGCTGTTTTTTCAGGTAGATTATGTTTCTCCATATATTCAATAACAGCTAGAGCTGTTGCTGCAGATAATGGATTTGCACTTAACGTATGCCCACTCATTACAGAACGCGATCCACGTAAAATTGGCTCCATAACACGGTCACTTACAATCGTCGCTGCCATCGGTGTATATCCAGCTCCTAAACCTTTACCAAGAGTCATAATATCCGGTTCTACACCCCAATGCTCCATCGCAAACCATGCGCCAGTACGACCAAGCCCTGTCATTACTTCATCAGCAATAAATAAAATATCGTAATGACTACAAATATCTTTAATGACTTTATAATATTCTTTCGGCGGAACGACTGCGCCTCCAGCTGCTCCGATAATCGGTTCAGCGATAAAAGCTGCGATATGTTCTGCACCAATTCTTTCAATTGATCTTTCTAGTTCAGTCGCACAAGCAAGCTGACAAGTTGGATATACCTTTTGCACCGGACATCTAAAACAATATGGAGCTGGAATAGTTGGATAATCTTCTAAAATTGACACGAAACGTTGTCTGCGCAGTGGATGCCCAGACATTGATAAGGCTCCCATCGTAATACCGTGATAACTCATCCATCGTGACAAAATTTTATGCTTCCCTTGAATACCTCGCTCTTGAAAATGCTGGATTGCAATTTTCATAGCTGTTTCATTTGCTTCCGTACCACTATTCACAAAAAAGCTCCAGTTCAAATCTCCTACACTTAAATCGCTTAATTTCTTCGCTAATTTTTCAGCTGGTTCACTCGTGAACTGTGATCTATAAACGAAAGCAATCTCCTCTGCTTGCTTTTTTATAACATCTGCAATCTCCTTTACGCCATGCCCAATACCTGCCGTAATTGCCCCTGACGAGCCATCAAAATATTTATTTCCGTTTTGATCATACAAATACACACCTTTTCCATGTGAAATCATTGGATACGGCTGACCAACAAGTGGTTTAATTAAGTAATCGCGCATAGCGCTCCCCCATTTCTCCAATTTGTATATATATATGAAGAAAATTGACGTTTCTTTCATAAAAAAGAACCCTCTGCGAAAGCAGTGATTTTATCAAAAAACTATTATAAAATATACAAATGAGTGCTAAATATTAATTTCGAAAACAGAAAATTCAGAACTTAAAACGAAGACCAACCCTTATCTATACGCTCCAATAACCCTCCTTTATATAAAATAAACGCTTCACTACATATTTTCTTAACATAATATCAGCTTCCCTCAATTGCCGACATTGTGTAAACTTCGACGAAACTCCCTTTAAACTCCTTCCTATTCTCCTACTTTATATTGCATATTTTCAAACAAATATCGACAATTAATCCTACTAAATGCATAGCAATTATTTTTATAGAAACCTATATTTTACATACATTCTCCTCCGTTTTATACAATAAAAAAAGAACCGATTAACCACATTAATCAGTTCGGCACGACGCTCTTTTATCGGTTAATACTGCCACTTGCTAACGTAAATAGAAAAAATAATGTTACAAATTCAAAATTCATCCTACATCGTAAAGCACAAAATCGTCCATAACTCCATTCACAATTCCTTTTTGGATATCCCCATCCCAATATTTTATTCCTTTCCTTATATTTAAACTACCTTTCCTTTATAATTTATGTAGGACAATTATCACTTTGTATGTGTATTTGCCCATTATTAAAAAAATCCCTAGTTTTCTAAGGATTTTTGGACATGTTTTCGATATGTTACTTCATACGCTCTTAAGGTTTTTTATTTCGAAATATACGTTGTAATCGGTACATCATCATCCAACATAGATGATATATTGCTGTATACTCTAAAAAATTATAAGGCTCTTTCGCCTAAAAAACACTTATCCATAAGCAATACTCTTTATTAATTTTCAACTTTTCTCCTTCAAAAAACAATTTTTTCGCATAACCTCTTTCTTGTTAAGCATATAGTTTTAATGATGACAAAGGAGGAATATTCATGTCTCAATCTGAAATCGAAAAATATGGACAAGAAGCTGCACGTTACGAACAGCTCGCTCGTTACTATCAATTTAAAAATCCGAAAAAATATGTAGAACTATATATGAAATATTACGATGCGCTTACGAAACTTGTACAGGCGTATGAAAAAAGAGATTCACAAGAAGCTGCTTTACCGTCACACATACGTTTTTTTCACTCTGCTTCCAATACACCTGCGGTTGACATTTTAGTAAACGGGCAAAAGGTTATTAAAAATATTTCATTTAAACAATTTAGCCCCTATTTAACATTAGTGCAAGGTAAATACCGTATAGATATTGTCCCTGTTGGAAATGAAACTCCCATCTTTTCAGCTTTAGTACCAATAATGGGGAATCACACTTATACTTTTGCCGCAATAAATAGTGACAATCATCTACAATTACAACCTATGCTTGATAATACACATTTACCAGCTGGTCAAGCAAAAATACGCTTTGCACATTTTTCTCCAGATACCCCTGTTGTAAATGTAGATTTAAAAGGTGGAGATCATTTATTTGAAAATGTACTCTTTAAACAAATAACAGATTTTTTGGAAGTTAGTCCTGGTACAGCAGATATTGAAGTTTCACTCGCCGATAATCCCAGCGTCTTACTAACTATACCGAATTTCAAAGTCGAACCGAACATCATATATACAATTTCATTTTTAGGTTATTCAACTAAAGATCCTAAATTAGAAGCCATTATACTTACGAATTAAAACAGTCTACACCATTCATTTGGTGTAGACTGTTTATTTTTGAAATACAATTTGAAATTCTGTCCATTCGTTATCTGAACGGCACATGATAGACCCATTATGTTTTTCTACAATTTGTTTACATACAAATAATCCAATACCAGTTCCTAACTTTTTAGTAGTTACAAATGGTTCGAAAATCATTTCTACACTTTCAGCTGGAATCATTGGCCCATTATTTTTTATCACAATTCGAATCGATTGATCTTCTTCAAATACATCAATGATAATTTTCCGTTCTTCTTTCATTGATTCTAGAGCGTCAATTGAGTTCATTAATATATTTAAAAATACTTGTCTCACTTCACTCCGATAGCCAACAAGTGGAATTGGATACGGTAAATTCTTTTCAATCGAAACATTTGCATTGACCAAACTCGGATATAAGAACTGTATAATATCTTGAAACAAATCATTAAGCCAAAATTGTTCTGATTTATTCCACATTTCTTTTTTCGATACGAGTAAAAATTGCGAAATACGAAAATTTAATTGGTCTAATTCATGCGAAATAATATCTAAATAAGATAAACTTGGATGGTCTGCCTTTAATAATTTAACAAATCCCATAATTGAAGTGAGTGGGTTACGGAATTCATGTACAAAACTTGCTGACATTTGCCCTAAAATCGTCAGCCTTTCTTTATGTGTTTCATTAATATATTGCTGTTTTTCCTCTAAATTTTTTGATATAATTTCCGAGTATTTTAAAACAGTATAATAAATTAATTTATCAAAACAAGTATGTATTTGGGCCATAATCGGTTTCAATTCACGTGCGCTAACATCTAATTCACACATCGCTTCGAAAAGTTCATTTCTTCCCACATTTGCATTATAAACAAAATCTCCAATATTCGCATCTGCCCCTGCACGTTCAATAGCAATTTTCTCGCATAATGGCTGAAGATAATCTATATCTTTTTCTTCCATAGTAAGTTCGATAATTAACTCTAATAAATCCTCTCCATTTTGAACTGCTTCTAGTTTAAATGGATCTTTATCGGAAATTATCATTTTGTTTTTCCAGTTCTCAACGAATTGGTGCCTGTTGTTTTTCAAGTGCGAACAAAATACTTCTTTAATATCCTTATCGATTGGAAAAACCCCCATTTCCTCCATTTCCATGCGACGAACACCCTTTATATTTTGAATATTAACACAAAAAATGCGATTCGTTAATAGATTATTGTCACATTTTGTTAATATGTGTTGATAAAATTTTTAATGTCTTTATTAATTGTTTAGATTGATACATTCCATTTTCCTTCCTTTCATTCAAAATTTTTTACATTCGATGCGACTTTTTTTGCATCCTGCTTCATTCTTTCGTACAATAGAAAATGAAAGGTGTGAAAAATATGGTAAATAAAAATGTGGAAGATTATCTCCAAGAAGGCATTTACGGCCAAAAGCAGAACAAACCAGAAGAACGTAATATGTATTTAACTACGTTACGTGAGCGTGTAGAAATCGCTTTAACTATCGGTCAAGTAATGCAAAGTAATGTATATTCTGAAGTAGCTAGTAGCATGCGCTCTTCTCAATCATTACAAATATTCCTAAATGGTGGCATTGCTTACCCACATTTATCAAAATACATTAAATTAGCAAATGAAAAAAATGTTCCTTTTACAATTGTTCAAAATAAAGGTATAGAAACACCAATCGGTTTAGTATTATCTCATAGCACTGCTGTTGACAAAGAACAAATTTATGTAGAAGATGCTATTTTCAAACAAGAAATGAAGTAAAAGGTACACTTGGTTAAATTAAATCGTTCCGAGAAACGTAAAACAAACAATAAAAAAACGAGTATGGAATCGTAAACATTTCCAGCTCGTTTTTTATTAGGATATTTAAGCTCGCTCTACTTTATTTTTTAATACACACTAATTTCATTTCTGTCATTTCTTCTATTGCATATTTAATTCCTTCACGCCCCGTACCACTTTCCTTAACACCACCGTAAGGCATATGATCTACCCTAAACGTTGGAATATCATTAATCATGACACCACCAACCTCTAGCTCATCAATTGCACGCATTGCTTTAAACAAATTATTTGTAAACACACCTGCTTGTAGACCGTAACGTGAATGATTTACTTGCTCAATTGCCTCATCAAATTCTTTAAATGTATTTACTGTCATGAGTGGACCAAATACTTCTTGGCACTGAACAGATACATACTCTGGAACATTTGTTAATACAGTTGGTTCAAAAATCCTTGCATCACGTTTCTTACCACCGTATAAAACAGTAGCACCTTCCTTAATAGCTTCTTGCACCCACATTTCTATTCGCTCTACATCTTTTTTCGAAATTAAAGCCGATACGTCCGTTTCTTCCAGCAATGGATCACCAACAATAACTGTTTCCATCGCTATCTTTAGCTTTGAAAGAAATTCATCCATTCTCTTTTCATGTACAAAAACACGTTGTACCGAAATACAAACTTGTCCATTGTTTACATATGCTCCCCATTTTACACGTTCAATTACTTCATCTGTTAATTCTACATCTTCATCAATAATAACAGCAGCATTTGATCCCAGTTCCAACGTAACTCGCTTTAACCCAGCCTTTGCCTTAATTCCAATTCCAACTTTCGGACTTCCCGTAAAAGTAATGGAAGCAACATCATCATTTGTAACTATCGCCTCACCTACAGTTGAACCGGGACCAGAAATAATATTTAAAGCTCCTTTTGGCAATCCTGCCTCTTCAAATAATTCAACTAATGCGTAAGACGATAATGGCGTTTGATCAGCTGGTTTTAACACAACTGTATTTCCGGCAGCAATTGCAGGGCCGACTTTATGTGCCACTAAATTTAATGGGAAATTAAATGGTGTAATAGCTCCTATAACCCCTATCGGTTTTCGTATTGTGTATGCAATACGCCCATCTGCACCAGGTGCTGCATCAAGTGGCAGTGTCTCGCCGTATATACGCTTCGCTTCTTCCGCTGCAAATTTGTATGTCTGAACGGTACGATCTACTTCTCCCCTCGCAGCACGAATTGGTTTTGCAGCCTCTTTTGCAATAATCTCTGCAAATTCTTCTCTTCTTTCATCCATTTTTTGTGCAACCTTCTCTAAAATAGTCGCACGATCATATGCAGATAATGTATTCATTTTTTTCATTGCATTTTTTGCAGCAGTAACAGCCTCTTGTACATCTTCTTCCGTTCCTTGTGCAATTTCCGCTAACGTTTCTTCAGAATATGGTGCGTATAATGGTTTATAAGTGTTTACAGACTTCCAATCTCCATTTATATATAAATGCTTTTTCATAACTCTTCCCCTTCCAAATATATGTATACAACAATATTTCACCTAGTGAAAGGTCTGACTTATGCCATTGTATCATAGCTCTTATTCTGCCAAAAACATTATGCTCAAAAAAACCCTGCCATATAGCAGAGTCTACGAACTAATTTGTTCTTGAAATGGAATTTGTTTTTCATCTTCTAAAATAACAATTGATTCTACAGTTTTTGTAACTTCTAATCTCTTTATATAGTGTCCATCTAATTCTTTTACACAAAACTTATAATTTTCAATTTCAATGAAATCCTCTTCAGCAATTTCTATATTCTTCGTTAAAATCCAACCACCGATTGTATCAACACCATTATCATCAATTGTTAAACCTAATAACGTATTCACTTCACTAACAAGCACTTTTCCCTCTAGTATTGTTTTCGTTTCACTAACTTGTTGAATTTCTGGCTGTTCATCCGTATCAAACTCATCTTGAATATCTCCCACTATTTCTTCTAAAATGTCTTCAACTGTAACAAGTCCAGACGTACCACCATATTCATCTATCAATATAGCAATATGCGTTCTTTCTTTTTGCATTTTTAAAAATAAGTCGTGTATTGGGATAGAGTCGATAACTAAAATGATTGGCCTAATATATTTCTCTACTTTCTTATTACTTACTGCATTATGCTGCACAAAATCTGTGAAAATATCTTTAAAGTTTACAAAGCCTATTACGTGATCTTTGTCCCCATCTACAACTGGATATCTCGTATATTTTTCCCGAGACATTTTTTGCAAAGCTTCTTCAGCAGGCATTTCTTTACTTATAATATGCATCTCAGTTCGGGGTACCATTATTTCTTTCGCTATACGATCATCAAATTCAAAAATTTTATTTACATATTTATATTCAGATTGATTAATCTCTCCATTTTTGTAACTTTCTGAAACTAACAACCGTAATTCTTCTTCTGAATGAACCTCATCGTGCCCTTTCGGTGGTTTCAGCCCTAACAACTTCGTAATAATTCGAGCTGATCCATTTAGGATCCAAATAAATGGAAACGCCATACGATAAAAGAAAATTAATGGTTTAGCAACAAACAAACTCACTTGTTCAGCTTTTTGAATCGCGAATGTTTTTGGGGCCAATTCCCCTATTACAACATGTAAAAATGTAATAAACAAAAACACTAAAATTACAGCAAAAATGTCTGCTAGTTGAGTAGAAATGTTCAAATTTACAAAAAGCGTGTCAAACATTTGCTTTAACGCCGGTTTACCAAACCACCCAATCCCCAGAGCTGTAACTGTTATTCCTAGCTGACAAGCAGATAAATATTCGTCTAAGTTTGTAATGACTGTTTTGACAGATGTTGCGCGATTATTTCCTTCTGCAATTAAATAGTCAATTCGTGAACTTCGCACTTTAACAATTGCAAATTCTGCTGCGACGAAAAATGCCGTTAAGGCAATTAAAACAATCACTATACTTATACTATATATGTCCAAATACTTCTCCTTACTTACATTGTAAGCAAGGAAGCCACCTCCTACTTAATTTTATTCAAGTGAAGTAAGCATTCTAATACTCTAAAAAAATTCTACATTAGCAACCACCTTTTTATATATTATATGCATACATAAAAAAGATATTTATCATTATGATAATCTAATTCATTTCCCTTAGTCAAATAGTTCCAAATCTTAAGATAAAACATTTTATATAAACGATATATTCTTCACAGCTTCATTTCGTGAAAAAACACTTTCTTTGCCGATTCCACACTTCTTTTGTCACACTAGAAGGGAACTTCCTTCATAGATCGAAATCATTCAACAGGATATATATAGGAGGGATTATTTTGGAATATAAAACACCATTTATCGCAAAAAAATTAGGTGTTAGCCCAAAGGCTGTTGTCCGGATTGCACAACAATTAAATCTTACGATAGAAAAAAATAAATATGGTCACTTTATTTTCACACAAGAAGATTTAGATCAAATGTTAGAATTCCATCTTTCACAAATAGAGCAGTCTCAAAACTCTCACCCTACTCAAAAAACATCATCAAATGATGTTGAAGAATTAAAAACTCAAGTAAATACAATTGTTCAAGACAAATCATCACATGAATTTGAGCAATTAGCAGCTCAATTAAACACTATTACGAGAAGGCTAGATCGAATGGAAGAACAAATGCAAGATAAGGCAAATGATGTTGTTACGTACCAACTTTTACAACATCGCCGTGAAATGGAGGAAATGTTAGAGCGAATTCAAAAGCTAGAAGCTTCCCTGAAGAAAGAAGAACCAATATATATTACTCCCGATTCAAAACCAACATATGAACGAGAAAAGAAGCCGAAGCGCCGCAAAATGATTTTTAGTATATTTGGATTATAATTTTTAGACCCTTATTAAAATAATAAGGGTCTTTTTTCATGAAGAATGACTTCATATTAAAATAGCATTCTCTTTATTATATATATTCATTTCGCTTTATTTTGTTAACATAATATTTTTACTGTATTCTGCGATTAATGCCTGTGCATGAGCATTCCCTTGAATCACATCTCGAAATTCTTTTAAAGAATACAAATGCGTAGCCCCTTTTCGGGCATGAATTCGCACTGGTACACCTTGTAAAGTATCATGAAACTGAAATGGCTTATCTACCGGTTCAATTGGGAAACCGAGTGTTAATAAATACATATACATTCTTTTTGTCACTGCTGCAATATACCATTCTGCTTTCGTTTCTAATGCATGCATAAATAAAATAGCTGTTAGTCTTTTGAAGTGTCCTCTCCCACGAGACGTTTTCGCAATACTCAACTTGCCTATTTCATACACATTTTTCAAATCTTTCACTAAATCATTTTTAGAAAACGGATAGAAAAACTCAGAATTCGATTGCTCTGGTTCCGTATACTTAATACATTCTACTGTACCAATATGATGTTCATCTTCTATTAATAAAAATCGTGATGGATTTAAATTACGTTCTACGAACATTAAGTTTCTTTCTTCACAAAAATCTCCCCATAGTTGCTCGAACCAAAAATGTTCTTCTTTTGTTTGAACACGCTGGAACATATTTACCCGCCTTTCCCATCGCCGCTCTGTATTTGATAACGCTTTCACTATCTATCATATAAGAACAAATCTTCGTATGCAACTAAAAATATTTATGACTTATTATATTCTGTAAAACGAATTAAATTCCATCTTAATCGTCTTTTATCCCTCATGTACCGTTCTTCTAACAACATACTTATATTACTTTCAAATTCAAATCGTATAAAGTTGTCTTCCATACAGCATATATTTCTTCTTAATCTAAAAAAATCCTTTATAAAAAAGGATTTTTTTACTTCTTCATGCTTTTTAACCACTTCTCAAAAATTTGTACCATTCCATGTTTTCCGGCTAATTTCTCTTCCCCTTGTTTCGTTTTATATGGATATAATTGCAAAAACACACCACATCCAGACTCAATTTTTTTACTATGCATATGACTTCCTGGATATACACAAATAACTTCATAAATGGCCCTTCGATAATAGACTCTCTTTCCATCCTGTTCTTCTACATATTTTATAGACCAGTACTTATACATTTGCTCAGTTGCCTTCGTATTTCCAACGTGCTGAAAAATGTTGTACATTGGGCTATACTTCACTTCAATAATAATAGAAGATTGATATACGTATTTCCCTTCTTCCTTTACATAACAGTCTAAGCGAATGTCTGGCTTCTTCGTATCTTCTCCATTATAAAAATTACTCCCTTTACTTAATGCAATAAGGGGATGAGTTTCAATTAAATCATTAAATGCGACATGTACTCTAATATCATCTCGGTGTAAAACTACTGTCGTTCCATCCTGTAATCCATCTACATAAAAATGTTCTTGAATTTGTTCACGAATGGAATTTCTAGCCTCAAAACCAATTTGCTCTAACATGGAAATAACGATAAAAAAAGCGTAATATTCATACACTAAAAATGTTGGTTTATAAACAAATAATAAAGATGGAGATTGTTCTGTATATTGTGGAAGTACATCTAAATGCTGTAGTAGTTGTTGATGTGGTATCGGTAAATTATGTGAGTACATGTTACCTGTTTCGGAAACTTCTCTCCAAAATGGAGAATGCATTAAAGTTTGAAAGTATTGTACACTTTCATGTACAAAGTGCGCTAATATTTTATATTCTTGTATCTTCATAGAGCTTTTTCGCAAATCCGCCTCTTTTAGTAAATGAATATTTTTATACTTTTGTTTCTCTCTATCGGTCACTGATCCATTACGCTCAATTGTTTGTATAATCGTTTTTACAGCTTGAAATTCTTCTGATTTCTTTCTTTTTGCTCTTTCTAATATTTCAATTGTTTGGCTCAAAAAACTTTCAGCTTCAAGTAAATAGAAATAAAAGTGCATCGCTTTAAATTTAAGAAATGCATTTTCCTTACTATTTTTTTGTTCTATAAACTTACGATTATAATATTTTGCATACGGTTTTCTTTCCGCCACTATGGCTCCTTTTCTCGTTGCTTTCCGCTCTTTTTCTTCCCATTTATATTCATGTATAAATTTTGAACTCGATTCTATTTTCTTAAAAATTTGCTTTATCTTTTTCATCTTTTGCGGCAACTTTCTAAGTAACACTAAATAAGAAGAATCTTCAATATCACTAAGTGCAGAGAAAGTTTTTTTATAATAACCTCTATCTAAAATCAACTCATTCAAAATTGACTTTACATAGTTTTGAATCATTTCAAATTGATCATCAAAAAAATTTTTGGGAACGATTTGAAATGCGCCATAATACGTTCTATCTTCTATATTCACTTCAAAATGATATAATCCACAACGCCATGGATAAAAGAATTCCGTTTTTCCATGTTCATATATTAATACCTTTTGTTTTTTTTCATTTATTTCATATTTTGACTCTTTTATATTTTTCTGTCCCTCATATACTTTATTCCATATAAAAGTAATATTCATTGGACTTTCATAATGGTAATGTAATCTAATTGGTTTTAATTCTTGTACTTTATAAATACATTGAACTAATGCTGTAGTAGATGTACAAAGACGATTTAATAAAATATATTCCCCCTTTGCCTCAGTTCCAATGATTAACTTTAATACAAAAGGGAGTGTTTCTTTCGTATCAACGATTTCTGTTTCATATCGCCCTTCATTTTGCATAGCCATACAGCTCCAGTTCTCTACGCTTTTCTCTTATATATGCTAAAGAGTGTTCAAATGTAGATACTCTGTTTGCAAGTTGCGATTGCAAAAGAGGTAGTAATGTCGCCCCCCTTTTTACGTCTTCAGAAAGTAAAGACCCAACCATCATTTCAGTACCTCTTATTTTCGTCAATACACGTTGCTTGATTTGTAAATCAAATCCCTCTTCTCTACTGATCATATAGGAATGATTATTTTGGAACGGTATATTTTGCAAGTAAGTAGCGATTGCGTTTGCACATCGAAATGAAATTCCCTTTGACATATCATGTGATGACAATACAACATGTAACTTATCTAATAGTTCTAACTCTTCTTCAGAAAACACCTCAATCATCGCTTTATTCCTGACCCAGCTTATACGAAATTCTCCTGCAGTTACTTTCAGAGGTGGTTGTAATACAATTTTCTCTTGTTCCATACACATCTCACAAAACGGAATCTTTTGTAACGTTATTAAATTCGTCCGATCTAATAATCGATCTGAGAGTTCTTTCGTTGTTTCATCAAAATTTACTGTACCTACAAATATAATATTTTCACCAATTTCAATTGTTGATGGAATTGGATTTTCTTTTCCTTGTACACCTTCATACAAATTTAGAATACGGTTTTGCTTTTCAAGTTGAAGAACAGATAGAAATGGAGTAAACCAATGCTCAATATGTGACATATTCATTTCATCAAAAACGATTATATATAGTTGATTTTGATTTTCTTTTGCCTTCATTAACGCCCTAACTAATTTTGTTTCACTTTCAATAAAAGTACCATTTGGGTGAAGGTAACCAAGTAAATCATGTGGTTCTTGATACGATGGTGAAATCGGAATCCAAACCAATTCTTCCCCATACTGTAATCCAAGTGCTTCTGCATAAGCTTGCACAAATCGGGATTTCCCAGCGCCTGGTATACCACCTAGAATCGTCAACATATTTGTTTTCGCACTTATATGGAAATTATAAATGTCCGTTTCATCCAAATATAGCCCTTTATTACGTACAAAACTTTTTACATACTGTAAAAAGACGGATTCACGCTCATCCCATTCCCATTCATCCTTGTGCACTTTTATTTCCTCTACTTCTACATGCTTACCTTCTTCAGTCATTCGTTTTTTTAATTGCTCATACATGTGATTGCTTACAAAATACAATTGATCTTCTACCGCTATTTCCACATACTTCATCCAGTCATTTAAGTCTATATACTTACATTCCCTCTGCTGTTCAAAATATGCGATTGAACTAATTGATGATGACTTTAAAGATATATTTCCATATAACCTTCCATCATGCCACAATAATTCGGGAGGCTCAAAGTCTTTCGGATATTTTGGCATTAGAAATGACAAATAGCCATTTCCAAGTTTTCTTTCTAAAGACTCTCCTTTTTTGTATTCGGAAACTTTAGGTACTGGAATCATTTTATAGCCATTGGCCATTTCTCGTGGTTCTTCTGCACAAATTAACTCCACGTATATATGTCCTCTTTCATAATAGAGACGAAACATAACCAATTGCTTTTCTAATTTTCTTTTCTTTAATTCCGAAAAGACTTTTTCATTCTTTTTATTGCTACATAAACCTTCAAATACGTATGGTTCATTTTTTAATTGCTCTTGTAACGTGAATGGTATTGGCGATAGGCATTGTACAAAGAAGTTCTCTCCATTCTTCTCTCTCTCTGCTTTTGTAAACTTTCCGATAAACCTCATATAGTACATTCTTTTTATAAAACTTGGCTGAAGAGCTTTATGTAATCTCACCTTCGTCACCTTCTTTTTTTCATACTATTCTTAGTGTATGAAAGAAACGAAAAACTAGAAACAAAAAACCTGACGTTATCCGCCAGGCTCAAAATTAAAACGTATATTAATGAGATGGAAATGCTTTTTTCTCTTGTAAAATGGCATTATGAGCAATTTTCATTTTAGCAAGTACATATCGCAATCGATCTTCAGCGTTTTCATCTGTATTTTGCTGTAATTCCGCCAAATTCTCTACAGCACTCGCTAAATTTTCAATCACTCCTCGTAGTTCAGGATGATGATTAAAAAAGGATTCTTGCACTAATACTTTCCTTACTTCACTCGCTAAATCAACAATTCTGGTTAACTGTTCTTTTTCTTCCATTTTCATCCCTCCTGAATATCTTATGTATTAAATATTCTCTAGACAAAGAAAAAAGCCCTTTATTTAAAAGGACTTTTACATTTTTATATTTCCAGTTAATAACATATAAAGTGATGTGATAGCTGCGATAACAATTGCCCACATTACATATCTCTCAATACCTTTAAAACAACGATTTCCTTTTTCTTTTCTTGCATACATGTAAACAATAATCCCAATTCCATACACGATTGAAACAAGTAATAAATTTTTCAAACCAGCTGCATATAGAAGCCATACAGAATAAGTAGAAGCAATTAAAGCTAACGAGCCGTTTTTTACTTTTGCATCTTTTAGTTCGTTTGTAATAACTAATTTAAATTGGAATAACGCTGATAATAAATATGGTACTAAAATTGATGTTGAAGCAATGAAATACATAATTTGATATGTTGATTCTGAAAACAGAACGATTATAAATATAATTTGGGCAACGCCATTTGAGATCCATAATGCCATATGTGGCGTTTGTTTTTTATTTGTTTTCGTAAAGACTTTCGGAAACACGCCATCTTTTCCTGCTACGTGGGAAATTTCAGAAACAAGTAAAAACCAGCCTATTAATGTACCTACAAGTGAAGCAACTAACCCAATGTTAATCGCAACTGCGCCCCAAGTCCCAACAACATGTTCTAATACATGTCCCATTGACGGGGTTTCTAACACGGAAAGCTCTCCTCTTGTCATCGCTCCCATAGACAAAACAGAAATTAAAATATAAATAGACATTACTAAAATAAGTCCAAGTACTGTCGCTTTACCAACATCTCGGCTATTTTTCGCTCTACCAGATAATACAACCGCTCCTTCAACCCCAATGAAAACCCAAAGAGTTACAAGCATTGTATTTTTCACTTGACCAAGTATAGAGGAAACTGAGATCGTTCCTTCTCCCCAAAAATCATGTGTAAATGTATCCCAGCGAAACGCTGTTACCATTACAACAATAAATAATACGATTGGAACTAATTTCCCTATCGTTGCAATAACATTCATAATAGATGCTTCACGAATTCCAAATAAAATTAGAAAATGAAGTGTCCATAATAAAAGTGATGCACCAACGATAGACGCAACATTATTTCCACCTTTAAAAATGGGGAAGAAATAACCTAATGTACTAAACAGTAACATGATTGTTGCAACGTTTCCTAAAATTCCTGCTAGCCAATATCCCCAAGCACTGTTAAATCCGATATATTCTCCGAAACCAGCACGTGCATAACTATAAATCCCGCCCTCAAGCTCTGGTTTTTGTCTTGCTAACGTTTGATATACGAGCGCGAGTGGAATCATTCCCATCGCTGTAATACACCAGCCAATTATTATAGAGCCGCTATTTGCTCCTACTGCTAAATCATGCGGTAAACTAAAAACACCGCCACCAACCATCGTTCCGACTACTAATGCAATTAATGGAAAAAATCCTAACTTCTTTTCTATTTGTACCACCCCATCTGTCATTCTAGGTGTTATGTTCGTTCAACTATTAAAGTCACCTTTTTCTCTAATAGACGTTTCTCTTATATTTTTTCAGGAAAACATTACTTATTCTAAAAGAAAATGAAGAAAAATGGAATACTTTTTTGAAAAAATGTATAAGTATGCACAAAAAACCGTTCATTTTGTAATGAACGGTCATTTCATACATATAAATTTGTATATTTCTTGTAAAATTAACGAAGTAAATTCTCTTTTTGTAAAAATTGTTTCGCAACTTCTTCACTACTTTTTCCATTCACATTTACTTCATAATTCATTTTTCGCATTTCTTCATCTGTAATCTTCCCAGATAATGTATTTAATACTTTTTCAAGTTCAGGATATTTCTGTAACGTCTCTTTTCTTAATAATGGTGCACCTTGGTACGGTGGGAATAACCCTTTATCATCTTTTAGCACTGTCAGTCCATACTGCTCCAGTTCACTATCAGTTGAATATGCATCGATTACGTTAACATCCCCTGATTGAATTGCACTATAACGTAGTTTCGGTTCCATCGTTTTCACATTTAAAAACTTATAGTTATATAATTTTTGCATTCCTTTATAACCGTCTTCACGATCAGCAAATTCTAATGTGAATCCTACTTTAGCATCCTGTGCCATTTTTCCTAAATCAGAAATTGTATTTATATTATTTTGATCTGCTATTTTTTTCGGCATAGCTAGTGCATATGTATTGTTATACTCCATCGGCTTTAACATAACCATATTATATTTCTTTTCCATTCCAATGCGAGCCTGCTCATATACTTCATCCCGATTTGTGCTTTTTGGCTCTTCTTTCACGAAAGTAGATAAAGCTGTTCCCGAAAACTCAGGGTATATATCTACTTCTCCTGATTTCAATGCTTCAAATACAAATGCTGTTTTTCCAAGACCTGGTTTTAATTCTACATGTAAATCAGTATCCTGTTCAATAAGCTGCTTATACATTTGAATTAAAATTTCAGGTTCTGATCCAAGTTTTCCGGCAATAACAATATCTTTCTTTTGTGTGTTCCAAAGAAAGGGAGAAGCAATCATTATACAAGTAATACATATCGTCAATATAATACGCTTAGAAGAGCGTTTTGGACTCTCAAGTACTCGAAGTACTACATCAAAGAATAAAGCGAGTAACGCGGCTGGTACGGCCCCTAAAATGATAAGCGCATGATCATTTCGATCGATACCAAGTAATATGAGTTTTCCGAGCCCACCAGCACCTATAAGAGCTGCTAATGTAGCTGTTCCAACAATTAATACCATCGCCGTACGAATACCGGCCATAATAATTGGTAATGCAAGAGGAAGCTCTACCTTCCACAGTCTTCTCCAGCTATTCATCCCCATAGCTCTCGCTGCTTCGATTAAAGATTCATCTAACTCCCTTATTCCTGTATATGTATTTCGTAAAATAGGTAATAGTGCATACACAACTAATGCAATAATGGCCGGGAGTTTTCCAATTCCTACTAACGGAATTAAAAGTCCGAGTAATGCAAGTGATGGCACTGTCTGCATAACTGCAGAAGTTCCTATTATAAATTCAGCCATTCGTTGTTTTCTCGTTAATAAAATGCCAAGTGGCACCGCAATAATTACTGCAAAAAATAGTGAAATAAGTGATATTTGTAAATGCTCACTTAATGCAGTTAGTAATTCTATTTTTCGCTCTTGAAACGTTTGTATAAAATCAGTCACTGTTTAGCCTCTTTCCTTCATTTGTTCAACAATGTAATTAACAATATGACGACTTGTTAAAGCTCCAACATATTGACCATTTTCTTCAACTGGAACGACTTCGTCAGCTCGCACACGAACTAATGCTTCTTGTAAAGAAGAATGCAATGATAGTGCATCCCCTTCTATCCGCATACTTTCATCAAGTGGTAATACATCTTCTATACTTTTCCCCTCATACCAATGTCTCCCGCGATTTCCAATGAACTCCTCTACAAACTCATTTTTCGGATTATGTATAATACCTTCTGGTGTATCTAATTGAACTACTTTTCCTTCTTTCATAATACAAATACGATCTCCAAGCGATAACGCTTCTTGCATATCATGCGTTACGAACACAATTGTTTTTTGAATCTTTTTTTGCAATTGTACGATATCCTTCTGAAGCTGTTCCCTACTTAATGGATCTAACGCACTAAACGGTTCATCCATAAGAACGATTTTCGGGTTTGCGGCTAATGCCCTTACGACACCAACGCGCTGCTTTTGCCCTCCTGACAATTCATCAGGCATACGATTGCGATATACGTCTGGATCTAGCCCGACCATCTGTAGCAACTCATCGACACGAGCTTTTATTTTTTCTTTGCTCCATTTTCTCATTTCAGGAACTACTGCAATATTTTCTGCAATTGTCATATGCGGAAACAAAGCGATTTGCTGCAATACGTATCCTATATTCCAACGCAATTCATTAATATTATATTGTTGAATATCTTTTCCATCGATTAAAATAGATCCTTCAGTCGTTTCAATTAAACGGTTAATCATTTTCATTGTCGTTGTTTTCCCGCAACCACTCGGACCAATGAGAACAAAAAATTCTCCCTTGTTAATTTCTAAATGCAATGAATCCACTGCTTTCGTGCCATCTTCATACGCTTTTGACACATGATTAAATTGAATCACAAATACAGCTCCTTTAATGTTGTTTCCTTTATTTTGATGGAATACGGCATTCATTTCAAATGATACGCTTTATAATTAAAAAAGAGCTCAAATTTGAGCTCTAACGGTCGAACAATATTGTTTTCATTATTGCAGCATATTCACGTACATACATTTTTTTCTTAGAGCGCATTGGTGTTTCAGCAGCTAGTGCCTCCATCTTCATGCCTAAACGCTTTGCGATTATTTTCGTTCTATATAAATGATACGTATTACTTACAACTACCGCATGTTTCACATCATATAAATTCATACTAAACTTTAAATTCTCATACGTATTTGTAGATTGATCTTCCATTAAAATACGATTCTCATCTATACCATGTACCATTAAATAGTTTCTCATACTTTGAGCTTCCGGTATATCTTCATCTTCTCCTTGACCACCTGAAACGATTACTTTCGCTTCAGGATGAGAAAATAAATATTCCAACGCTACATCCAAACGGTTTTGAAGAGATAACGACGGTCTTTCTCCAAATAACTTTGCGCCTAAAATAAGAACGTATGGAGAGTGATTACTCAATTTTTCACGAGCAACTTTCTTCATTCGAAACGTCATATAAAGAATGTATAGTGGTGGTAATAATAAGATGATAAGTAATATCCATTTGTTCATATATATGTTTGCACTCCCTTTCTTTTTATTATATGAACACTCCCCCACTTAGCAAAGCTTGAAGTGGGGGTTTCTAACGTTTTGACCTAACGGACGATTAACGTCAGGGGAGTTAACACATTAGCGAGCTGTTTCACGCCTAACCCCTCTATCCCATTTGTCCATGCATTTGGGATTACTTTTCGTAAAATGTTAGCCGCAGCATTTACATCTGCATTAATTAAAGTTTTATTTGCTGAACGATATATGCCGCGCTTTATTCGTTTTCCTGAAAAAGTTGTATTTTGGTCATTTTCTCCATACGTTGGAATGAAGTCGTTATCCAGAAAACTTGCTTTCGATGTATATGATTCTTCAGTTACAACAACTTGAATGCCTACAGCATTTGCTTTGTATGTAATCATTTGAATCAGTAAATTATGCGGGATATGACAAAACGATTGGCTATTTCTTTTTCCCATATTCGTTTCTTGTTTCCAACTTTTGTTTTGACCAATAACGATTTTACAAACTTCTTCTTCTTGAGCTAGTTTTACGATATGGTGACTAACTTTATGGAAGACGTCTTTTATTTTCAAGTAACGTTTTTGATGAAGTTTTTCTATCCTTTTAGAAGTAAAAGGTCCTTCATTAGTTTGTTTTCCATTTCTAAGAATACTTGTAAAATGACTCTTCATTTTATTGTAATATTGATTTATGCTTTTGACATGTTTGCCCTTAACAAGGACAGGTTTCATACCTGTGTTTGTTACGATGGTTGCAAGGTTATCAATCCCTAAATCAATACTCATATAACGAGCATTCTCTTCAATAATTTGTTGTTCAGAAGGAACATCAATTACCAATTCCACTACATATTCATTGTATTTTGGAATCACACGAACTTGTTTCAGTTTACCTTCAGTGAAACCTAGTTTCCCAATATTTAATTGTAATTTCGTCTTTGGAAACTTTAAAAATCTACCGTTTTTAATGATGCAATCTTGGTTTGTATACAGAATCTCTTTTTCAGAAGAACGAATATACTTTGGAATCCTAGGCATTCCAGCATATTTGTTTGGATTCTTTTTATAGTCTTTTAAACTAGCAAAAAAAGATTTCCAATTTTGGAACAAACCTTTCATGATGGACTGGCTACATTGCGTAGGCATAGCTCGATAATCATTTTGAATCATATCCTTAAATAGTGCATCTAGAAAGTTGTAATCTACATAAGGTTTTTCAAAATTAGGTTCCGAAAACAAATTACATTTAATCTCTTTCTGTTCTTCTTTAGGCTTTAATTTCTCTTTTTCCAATTTCTTCTGATAGGCAAGACGTTGTATGTCATTCATCTTACCAATATTTTTATGAATATTAGCCAGAACTTCTTTTTGCAAAGGCTGCAACTCTTTTTCTTGTGTTAATCCAGTGTACACCTGGCGTATATAAAAGTTTGTGGTGTTGTACATGTTCTTAGCGTTATGACAACATTCTTGAAAATAAGAATACATACGATGCCCTTTTTTAATCCAAATTTGAAGAGTTTTATAGTTTGATGGATTTTCCTTTGTCATTTTATTCACCTCCTTCTTAAGGGTATTACAGCAAAAAGAACTTACGTTTTCGTTTTTTCTCGAAAATAAAATATTTCTTTCGATTCACCTCACCACCTTCACTTACGTTTAGAGGTGGGAGTCCTCTCGAAAGGAATGATAGAAAAAGATAGGAAGGCAGAAGTACTTTTTATATGATTGATTTATTAGAAACGTTCGTTCTTACTTTACGTTGTGATAGTACATAATAAATAGCGATTCCTAATGAGAAGATCAATATACAGCTTAATACGTAAAACGGCAGCATCACTCCGGCTTTGGATACACCAGCTGTAAACAGCATTAATAATACAATGCGTATTCCTGTACCAATTAAGCGAAATAAGCTGTCTACACGTCCCATTACTTCATTTGGAATTTCCTCCATCATCAATACATTTCTCGCCACTCTTGTCCCCGCATTTCCAATTGCATGAAAAATCGCTAGTCCATATAAAAACAATACAGAAGGTTCAATACTCATTGCGGTAATTGAAATTACATAAATGAACATCGTCATAACGATTGAAACTTCTGTTTTGACATATTTCATTATGAGTGGAATACAGATTCCTGCAACAACCGCTCCGACACCGTACATCGTGCCCTCTATTGCGTATACAGAGGCATTGGCTTTGAGTATATCCGAAATATACACGGGTATTAAATAATTTGCCATCATAACACCTATAAACGGCATATAAGTGGCCAGTAAGAACCAAAAGAGCTTAGGACGTTTTTTCATAAAGTGAATTCCTTCAAACAATTGCTTCTTAAATGTTATTTTTCTTTTCACTTCTTTTTTCTTTACGTACGGTATACATAAGAAAAGAAAAAATGCTCCAGCAAAAGTTAACATGTCTACTAACAAAATCCACTTCAAAGATACAATTTCAATTAAGAAGCTTGCGGCCGCTCCAGAAATAACTTGTGTTAACTGTCCTTGTATTTCCATCGTTCCACTTAAACTTTTATAATGTTCTGCTTGAAATATCTCTTGGTTGAACGCAAATATTGTAGGGTAAAATAATAAATAGTAGAATGATCCGGCTATATAAATAAGAATATAGTGAATAGAATGATAGGGTTGCCCAGCAAATCCCCATATAACCATTATCCCGATTACGGCTATTCCGATTCCTTCGTTACATAGCAATAAAGATTTTCTTGAAAAACGATCAATACTTTGCCCAATGAATGGTGTTAATAAAAACATAATGAGGGTTGCAATGATAGAAACATAACCAAACGCTGTCTCTCCTCCACTCTCTTTAATTAACAGCCAAGGAATCGTTATCATAACAATTCCAGAACCAATAGCAGCTAGACTATTGGCCCCTAGAATGTAATACAAGCGAGAATCCTGATAAAGTGAGGACATATCACTCCACTCCTAGTTGTTTTTTCACCTCTTTATATACGCTCATATATGCTTTCAATTCTTTAACTAAATCATGAATTAATGGTTTTGCATCTTCCCCAAGTTCACCATCTTGCACATGTAATCCATCAAGCACAACTTGTTTTGGGATTGCATTTGCGTACACCCCTCTAGCAACAATACGCATACTGTTTAATGCGTTAATGCCACCTTTACCGCCTCCAGCAACTGCAAGTAATGCGACAGGTTTATGAACAAATTCACTACTGCTTAAGTAATCTAACGAATTTTTCAACGCTCCACTCATTGCATTATGATATTCAGGTGTACATAGTACTACACCGTCTGCAGTTTTCACTAATGCTTTTAATGTTTTTACCGCTTCTAATTCACGTTGTGATTCTTCCCCGTTATATAAAGGCAGTTCCTCTACTGATAAATCGTATAACTCCCCTTCAAATTGATCAGCAATATATTTTGCCACCACACGAGTTCTACCGAATTTTCTTGGCGTACCGTTAATAACGACTAGTTTCATAATTATTTCTCTCCTTTGTTTTTCAGTTATACTTATATATTATCAGAAATTTCTATACAAAACACAATATAAAGAGGGAACTAGCTTGATAAAATAGTATAATAGACGAAAAAAATAACTCATACGAAAGTATGAGTTATTCACAATTACTTTTCCTCCTCTTTATGACACAGTATGCCTATGTTTCCTTTCGCTTCAAAATGGTTATACGCTTTTACTGCTAATTTGATACGTTCTTCTGGTAAGGCTACATATTTCATAATATTTTCTATTATTTTTTCGTACGGAGTAAACACAATTCCTGGCCACTCCATCTCGTCCTCTGGATTACTATTTTCCGAAATAATAAATTTCTTATTTGCCACTGCATAAGAAACTCGAGGTGTTTCAAGAATTCCTGATAAGTAAAAATGAATATTTAATATAATTTTAGACCTAGCGATCAATTCATTTCTAACAATTCCCCACGCATTATTTTTAAAAACAATATTTAAATTCGGGGCAACTGCTTTTAATTGATCAAAAATAGCTTGCCGCCTCGGATTAAGAGCACCTATAAACAGTATATCGATGTCTTCAGTAACCTCATCTTCAAATGCATCTTTTTTTATTTCCAAAGTTGGGGCATAGTTCATTCCTATATGTCTTATTTTTTTTCCTACACCTTTTTGTTTTAACCATGCTATATTTTGTTTACTATAATCCCAAATTTCCTTATCTTTTAATAACATTAAATATAGGGGATGCGCATAAGGGCTTCCTTCATATAGCTGTTCTAAATTATAAATAATTGCATTTTTCGGAAGCAGATTCGGATTATGTGCATATGTATGCGCTCCAAAAACAATTGTATTTTTCACATTTTCTAGTATTGTTTCTGATATGATTGCTGTATTTCCCTCCTGCTCCAATCGCCATTTCAAAGCTCGCGCGACATCTATGAAACTACCATACGTCTTTGGGCATATAAAAAGACAATAATCATATTCTTTATTCAAATAAGCTTCCATTAGCCTTAAATTATTTTTATACAAATCCACATCCGGATATTTAATTAAAAGCTCATTTGCATGTTTTTTTGCTACTTTATATAATCCAGCATAATAAGCAGCAATGCACCTTCTTAATTCAATTCTTTGCCGATGCTCATCTGCTACGTCCATGTCTAAAAGAAGAGTTGCGATACAATACGCTTTTAAATGATCACGATCATAATAATAATCTAGTAGTGGCATCAATTCTTCATACGTATTTCCATGCACAGATTCTCCTAATTCTAGCGCCCATCGTATTAATTCCATTATTACTCCACTACTCCTTTAACCGAAATTGTATTTAATAAAATTTCGCATTACTTTCAACCATATTTGCTATATGCAACGGTAGATCTTCTTTTTTCGATTCCAAAATTTTTTGTGATACAGCACCTAAATGCTTTTTATGTGGTATATAAAAAGCACTTATAGAAATCTCATAGTCAAATAAGTAATCATACACATGATAATCTACAAATAGAAGATCATTTTTTGGAAAAGGAATTTCCTTCCCTTGCAACGCATACATCAAGGCAATATTATTTTGAGATTTTAATCGATACATTCTTGCAAGTTGGTATAATGGCTCAGCCCGAGTTGGTCTATATTCCCACGCTTTTTGAAAATAAAAAATAGCTAATGCTGTATATTGCTCTTCTTGCATCTTAGCATTTTCTTTTTCCTCCGCTTCTGTTACTTCAAGTTGCTTATTTGCTGAACGGTTTGCTAATTGTTCATAACAAAATCCTATTCGCAATAACGAATAGAAAACTTCTTCAACCCATCCCCCTGCTTCCACTCTTTTTTTGTACCATTTAATCGAATCTTCAAATTGACTTAAATGAAAATAAGTTTGGGCTAAATAAAATAAATATCTTATATGCAAATCAGGCGTTGTTTCTGGATCATTAATCCCTTCTAACAACAATCTCTCATCTCTCTCAAATTTATCAGCTTTACTACCACCATCCCCAGGGTCGTTAACGACAAGCGTCTCTAACCTTGCTACTCTCGTATTGTAATTCGCACCAACTTTGGAACGATCTATATCCCAATACTCATGAGTAACACCGACAGATTTCCATGGTAAAGAAGCTTTCAAAAGGCGTGTAAGCCAATACTTAATATGAATATCATATTGCAATGTAAGATAATGGTCTTCCGTTAAACTAGTCTTATCAAACTCAGGATCAACTTCTAATATCATATCTGCATCTAATATTAATAAATAATCTGCTTCTGGATATGTTTTTTGTGCCAATGAAACAGCTAAACTTCTGTTATAACCAAAGTTTTTAAATGGTTCATGATGAACTGTTCCTGGGATTTCATTTTCTTTACACCAATTTTCAATAATTTCGGGTGTATGATCAGTTGATCCCGTATCACAAATAGAAACAAAGTCTACAATTGATTTTGTAGCATTTAAACATCTTTCCATAATTCTAGACTCGTTCTTAACAATCATACAAAGACATAACTTTTTTTCTTCCCCTGCATTCTTCACTTGCTCATTTCCCATTTAACCACCTCATATTTTATTAACACGCTCTTTTCATATGTAACACCACTTCATAGCTACATTGATGACATAATCACCCTTTTACTATTTATGAAAATTTCATTTTATTTATTCTTATTTTTATGTTGGGACATCTTTTATGCTTCCCTTTATATTTGATACATCCAGTACAAATAAACAATGATTGATTGGTATTTTAAAATTAGAAATTTCTTAAACTAAAAAAAAAGAAACTTGCGCCTATGCACAAGTTTCTTTTTAAAAAACAGCCTTATTTTTTCACAACTTCATGTCCACCGAACTGATTACGAAGAGCTGAAACTACTTTTCCGTGGAATGTATCATCTTCTTGAGAACGGTAGCGCATAAATAATGACATCGCGATTACCGGTGCCGCCGCTTGAAGTTCAAGTGCCGTTTCAACAGTCCATTTCCCTTCTCCTGAAGAGTTCATCACACCTTTAATGCCATCTAGTTTTGGATCATCTGCAAATGCCTTTTCAGTTAAGTCCATTAACCAACCACGGATAACCGATCCGTTTGCCCATACTTTTGCAACATCTTCATAATTGAAATCAAAATCACTTTTATCTAACACTTCAAAGCCTTCAGCGATTGCTTGCATCATACCGTATTCAATACCGTTATGAACCATTTTTAAGAAATGACCACTTCCGACGCGACCAGCATACGAATACCCATTCTCTACTGCTAAATCTTTAAATAAAGGTTCTAATTGATCGTAAATTTCTTTTTCTCCACCAACCATTAAGCAAGCGCCGTATCTAGCTCCTTCTACACCGCCTGATGTACCGATATCTACGTAATGTAAACCAAATCTTTCCGCTTCTTCAGCACGGCGTAACGTATCTTTATAGAATGAATTTCCGCCTTCAATAACGATATCGCCTTCTTCTAATAATGGATATACATCTTTTAATACTGACTCAACAACTTCTCCCGCAGGTACCATTACCCAAATTGTACGAGGGGCTTCTAATTCAGCAATCATTTCTTTTAATGTATGACGAGCAGTAATCCCTAAAGCCCCTGCTTTTTCAACAAGTTCTTTATTAACGTCATATACAACTACCTCATGCTTGTCTTCATATAAATGTTCTGCTAATGGGAATCCCATTTTTCCTAATCCAATTAAACCTAGTTTCATATTCATCAATCTCCCATTCTATACAAATATATTTAATAACGAAATGAGTCCGAGTGCTACAACAGATAATATCGTCTCCATTGCAGTCCATGTTAATAATGTTTCTTTCACAGTCATTCCAAAATACTCTTTAATCATCCAAAATCCAGAATCATTTACATGTGATAAAATTAATGACCCTGCACCTGTTGCAAGTGCTAATAGTTCAACATTTACACCTGGTGTACTTGCTGCAATCGGTGCTACAATTCCAGCTGCTGTCATCATAGAAACTGTAGCAGATCCAGTCGCAATTCGGATAAGTGCCGCAATTCCCCAACCTAATAATATCGGTGAAATATGAGATTCTTTCGCCATTTCTGCGATTGTCGTTCCAATTCCAGAATCTAATAATACTTTATTAAACGCACCGCCTGCACCGATAACTAACAGTATGTTCGCAATTGGCCCAAGGCAATCGTTTGTAAATTGTAATACTTTATCTTTTGAGAAACCTTTTGCATAACCAAGACTAAAGAAAGAATATATCGTTGCAATTAATAACGCGACTATTGGATCTCCAATGAAGTGCAATACTTGTGCAAGTTGACTTGTTTTGCTTAGCCCTACTTCCGCAATCGATGCACCTAGCATAAGAAATACTGGAAGTAAAATAGTAAACAATGTATTTCCGAAACTAGGGAGTTCCTTCTTCTTATCTCTTTCAATAAATTGCTCCGCTATATCTAATGGTACTTCTTTATGTATACGAGCACCGATCCATTTCCCGTAAAGCGGACCTGAAATGATTGCAGTTGGAAGTCCGACAATTAATGCATATAAAATTGTTTTCCCTACATCTGCTTTAAAAATACCTACCGCTGCCATCGCTGCTGGATGCGGTGGAACGAGTCCGTGTACAACAGATAGTCCTGCTACTAGTGGAATACCGATTGTAATAAGTGATACCCCTGTTTCTAACGCAATTGTAAATACTAATGGAATTAACAGTACAAATCCAACTTGGAAAAACACTGGAATCCCTACTAAAAATGCAACGAACATCATTGCCCAGTGAACACGTTTCTTCCCAAAACGATCAATTAATGTGTTAGCAATTCGTTCAGCACCGCCAGATTCGGCCATCATTTTTCCAAGCATCGTTCCTAATGCTAAAACTATCGCTAAAAACCCTAACGTATTACCAAGCCCTAGTTTAATAGAATCGATAATCCCTGGATCTTTTGGTGAAGTTCCAATCAATGGCATTCCCATTGCTAGCCCTACACCAATTGCTGTTAATATTAACGCGACAAACGGATGCCATTTTACTACTGTAATAAGTAAAAGTAGTATGACAACTGCCGCTAGTACGATTCCAACTACCATTTCTCCCAATCCCCCTATTGTTTACGTTGGAAAGCAGCTATACAATCAAATTCTTCTTTCAAGCGATTGTAAAGTCGTTCATACATATAAAACATTTCTAAATATATAGCCGTATTTTCTTTATTCGGTACATGATGATGAACAATATCAATCCAACCCTTTACCTCTTCAAGAGAATCAATTTTTCCTACAGCATATAAAGCAACTGCCGCTGCCCCAAGTGCAGATGCTTCATGACTTTCAGGAACAAGCAATTCTTTTCCCATCATATCGGATAACATTTGTCTCCAAAATGCAGATTTCGCAAAACCTCCTGAAACGCGTATTTCAGTAAGTGGCCCTGTACAATCCCTGATTGCGAGTGCAACAGAATATACGCTCATACAAACACCTTCCATGACTGCACGTATAAAATGTTCTCGTTTATGCTGAAGGTTTATTCCAAAGAATGTACCACGAGCATTTGCATTCCAGTAAGGTGCACGTTCTCCAGATAGAAACGGTAAAAATAGCAATCCACCCGCTCCAGCTGGTACACTTTCCGCATACTTAATTAATAAATCATACGGATCAATGCCAAGCTTCCTTGCAACTTCTTGTTCCGGGCTACCAAATTCATCACGTAACCATCTCAGTAATATTCCCCCGTTATTCGTTGGTCCGCCGATCACCCAGTGCTCGTCTGTTAATGCATAACAAAACGTTCTTCCTTTTTCATCTGTATTAACATTTGATGAAATTGTTCGAACCGCACCACTTGTACCAATTGTAATTGCAGCTGAGCCAGGTGATATTGCCCCAACGCCTACATTCGCAAGAACACCATCACTTGCACCAATAACAACTGGCGTATCTTCACGAATGCCCATCTTTTGTGCTAATTCAGGTTTCATACCCGATAAAATATATGTAGTTGGCACAGGTTTTGATAATTGTTCTGGTGACATATGTAACATCGTTAAAACTTCTTCATCCCAATTTAATGTTTCTAAATTAAATAACCCAGTAGCAGATGCTATTGAATAATCCACTACGTAACGTGAAAACAATTGATAAATAACATACTCTTTAATGGAAATAAATTTATAAGCGCTCGCATATAATTCTGGCTCTTCCTCTTTCATCCACAATAATTTAGAAAGCGGCGACATCGGATGAATTGGTGTGCCTGTTCGTCTATAAATGTCATGCCCATTCATATGTTGTAATAATTTTTCCGATTGTTTCGTACTTCTATTATCTGCCCAAATGATAGAACGCGTTAATGGTGCACCGTTTTTATCTACTGCAATTAATGCGTGCATTGCTGTACTAATACCGATTGAAGAAATATCCTCTGGTAACACGTTACCCTTTTCGATGGCAACGCTTACAGTTTTATATACAGCAGCACATATAACATCAGGATCTTGCTCAGCCCATCCGACCTTTGGTTGAATAATTGGATAATCAACTGCATGTGACGCAACGACTTTTCCTTTTTCTGTAAACACAACCGTTTTTGTACTTGTGGTACCGATATCAATCCCGATTACTCTCCCCCTTGTTTCCATGCGAATCTTCCCTTCGTTTCTAGCAAAATACGATCTAGTAAACCGTTTACATGAATTAGTATATAAAATATTTTTTCATTAATCAAGTTTTAAAAAGAAAATTTTTTTCATAATAAAAAATATATCCCCCTCATTCCATTTCACTTACATACTAAATTTAGATTTTCCCCGCGGTGAAGTTGCGAAATATTCGTTACGCAACACACTCTCTTTTTCTTTCATTAACAACACATATATAGTCCTTCCTTACGTTCTACTCATTTGCATGAAAAAGGAGTTGTACAGCAACTACCTCCGCAATGGAAATTTTGTGCACTTTGCTCATTTTTATTGTATGAAGTTCACTTGTCCTTTTATCTTAATAGTCTTTGAGTGCGGATCCTACTATCACTTTATTAACTTGTAATTATAGGTTACTTACTATAAAATCTAATAGTATTTTTATTTTTCAGAAAAATAAAACAATATTTCAGACTTTATTGTATAATGTTGTAAAAAGATGTCGGAGGGATTTAATGTTACATAAAATATCTCAATTCACAATTAAGCTTTCATCCATTCTTTTATCACTGTTACTATTATTAAATTTACCTTATTTATTTATCACTCAACAAGGATTCACCTTTCAACCAATTTATTTTTTTAACCAGATCGTTACTATGTTAAAACTGGTTTTCTCACCTGAATCATTGTTGGTTATAGGATCAGACCCAAAGTTTGGTCATTTAAAAACAACACCATTATTTCCAACTGTTTTAGAACCTTATCTATATTCATTTACTATATTATTTTTAGCCTTTTTGCTTGCGCTCTTTTTATCATCTAGCATGGCATTTTTTTATTTTTTGGCAAAAGATTATATAAAAAAATGGATAAACCGAATTGTGTTCATATTAGAAGCTGTCCCTGATATGATGATGATGATTTGTTTGCAAATATTTTTCATATGGGTACTTCAGAAATTCGGGGAAGCTCCTTTCACCATTATTTCTTTTAATGAAAATCGAGCTTATTTACTCCCTATTTTATCTTTATCTGTTTTACCTACATTACAAATGTTTCGAATGATGGTGTTATACATAAAAGAAGAACATGGAAAACATTACGTAGAGGTTGCATATGGCAAAGGCCTTTCATCAAGTTATATACTTTGTATTCATTTATTCAAAAATATATCTATCCACTTCTTCCACCATTTAAAAACGATTTTTGTTTTCTTACTGTCTAACTTATTCATTTTAGAATTTGTTTTTAATATGCAAGGCATTATTCAATTTTTATTTAAAAAGGCTTTTATTTCACCTCCAGCTGCATTTATCATACTTGTCATGATTATCTTACCGTTTTATGCCATTTTTCAAATAATCTCTTTCATGATGAATAGATGGCAAAAGCAATTGAAAGGAGCAGCTTTATGAAATCTATTTGGAAATCAAAACGCTTTTTAATCGGCTTTACTTATTTATTCATACTTGTTTCAGCTAGTTTTATTTATAGTTGGTTCTTTAAAGATAACATCCCAAAACCTCCTCAGTTACTTTACAATGACAATAACGAATTACTTGGAAAGGCCCCCTTTCCGCCATCGTTAATACCGCCTTTTGGATCTGATCGTTTTGGAGAGTCTGTTTTCTTACAAATTATAGAAGGAGCAAAATTCACTATCTTATTAGCTGTGGCAATTAGCTTCTTTCGAATTTTATTCGGAACATGTATAGGAATCCTCTTAAGTTTATATGTTCCAAAATTCAAGAGATTTTTCCAGGCATGCTCAGAAGTTTTTTACTATATTCCTACTTTATTTATCGCATTTATACTCATCACGCCCATTAATATTGTAATCATATCAAATGCTGATAGATTAGATCCAAATATTTCATTTGCGTTTTATCAAGTACTCGTACTTATTTTCGTCGCTCTGCCTACACTTTCTTTATATATATCCTCAGAGGTTGATGAATTTATGAAACAAGATTATATTTTAAGTTCACAATTACTGGGTGCTAGCCGTTTTCATATTATCAAAAAACACTTACGAGTCTTATTACTTGACCGCTTATTTGTGTTATTTATGGAACATATCGTCCAAACTCTCATACTCGTTATCCATTTAGCGTTGCTTGATATTGTAATTGGTGGGATACAAATGCGTGAACTCTATGACGGAGTGCTCAAACCCGTTTCTCTATCTAATGATTGGGCAGGCCTTATTGGATTAAATCGTAATGAAATGAATCTTTCATGGTGGATTATTTTTTATACTCTCGCTTCATTCTTTATTACGATTCTATTTATTAAGCTTATGACAATCGGGATTCAAGATGCACTGAAAGCAAGAGATTCGCAAGTTGTAGCAATTCAAACCGTTCCAAATCATAAAAAATTTGTTAAAAGTAAAGATTCTTTTTCGTTTGTAGATAAAGTGAACCTTTAATCCTTTCTCATTAGTCGACATTGATGGTAGTGGAATGAAAAGAAGATGATTCCTGTTGAATGCAGGGATCATCTTCTTTCTGCTGTCTAACTTTTTTACATGTCTTTAGCTAGACTCATGCTTTTTATATTTAAAGTGAATTATTTGCAATCACAATTATGCTGTTTAAAATCGATTACCATACGTCCTTGAATTCTACCTTGTTCCATTTCTTCGAATACATTTTGTACTTTATCTAGAGAACAAGTTTGAACAACCGGCACTACTTTTCCTTCTGCACCGAACATGAATGCCTCTTCTAAGTCTTTACGAGTACCGACTAGAGAACCAACTACTTCAATTCCATCTAGTACAAGTCGCGGAATGTTTAAATCCATAGTTTCTACTGGTAAACCTACTGCAACGACTTTACCACAAGCACGTACTGCATCAACTGCTGAGTTGAATGCTACTTTAGAAACGGCTGTTACTACAGCAGCATAAGCACCACCAAACTCATCTTGAACAATCTTATCAGCAGGGCCTTGAGAAATTGGATTGATAGTCATATCCGCACCAACCTCTTTTGCTAACGCTAATTTATCGTCATTAATATCTACTGCAATTACCTTTGCACCAAATACGTTTTTAGCATATTGGATAGCTAGGTTACCTAATCCACCACAACCATAGATGACGATAGGTTGACCAGGTTTAATGTCTGATACTTTTATTGCTTTATATGTAGTTACGCCCGCACATGTGATTGATGATGCTTGAGCAGGATCTAATCCTTCTGGTACTTTCACCGCATAATCAGCTGTAACAATACATTGTTCTGCCATACCACCATCTACTGAATAACCAGCGTTCTTAACTTCACGGCAAAATGTTTCTCTACCTGTTACGCAATATTCACAACGTCCACAAGATTGGAACATCCATGCAATACTTACACGGTCACCTACCTTTAGTGAAGCTACATCATCAGCAATTTTCGTAACAATACCTACACCCTCATGACCAAGAATACGGCCATCTGTGTTTCCAAAATCATGATTTGCAACGTGTAAATCAGTATGACAAACCCCACAATACTCTACATCTACTAGCGCTTCACCTGAGTGTAACGGACGTAATTTCTTTTCAATAACTTCAATGTTTGCTTTACTATTTTTATTTACCACTACTGCTTTCATATGTGATCTCCCCTTTAGTGTTTTAGAATTTTAATGAGTTCATCTCACAACTTCTGTCTTCACTGGTTTGGCTAATTATTATGCCAAATTTAAATGTTCAATCATCATTACACGTTCATCATAACATGTAATTTTAAAAGCCTATTGTTAAATATTGAACAATATTTGAATTATTAACCAAATGTTTATTTGAAGGGAAAACCGAAATTGCATCTATGTATAGTTTATTAGAACTCTACGCGGGAGTAAAAACTCAATTAATAAAGATTTTTTAAAACAGGAAATTATAATCATCAAATTTTCACAAAAAACTATTGGCCAATATAAAAAGCCCTTCAATTGAAGGACTTTTTATATTCGTTTCATCAAAATTGTTTCGCGTATACTTTGTAAATTTTGCAACGTTTCTTCTTGGCGTTGTAACGATAACCCAACGTACAAAGTATCTAACAAACTTAACTGTGCTAATCTTGATGAACTTGCTTCTGTACGGAATTCTGTCTCACGTGTTGAAGTATACAAAGTAATATCAGCAAGTTGACTTAATGCTGATTTCTGATAGCTCGTAATTGCAATAATGTGAGCTCCTCTTGCTTTTGCTACTTCTAACGCTTCCAGTAACCCTTTATTGCTACCAGAATGAGAAATTGCAATTACCACTGCTTCTTTAGTAAGTAAACCCGCACCCATAATTTGAAAATGTGAATCTGTATGAGCAATACAAGAAATACCCGTTCTCATAAATTTATGATATGCATCCATCGCAATAATACCAGAACCACCATTTCCATAAAACTCAATACGGCTTGCTTCTTGCAATACTTTTACAGCTTGCTCTAGCGCTGTATCATTTAACAAATGCAATGTATCTTGCAGTCCTGTAATATGCGAATGAAAAACTTTTTTAGCAACAGTTACCATACTATCTTCCGCCGATACTTCTTCATGAATATTTTGCATCGGAGTATGTACAATTTCACGAGCTAATGTAATCTTTAAATCTTGAAACCCTTGAAAACCGAGGTGCTTACATAAGCGGAATATCGTAGCTTCAGAACTATTCGTAACTTCAGCTAATTCTGTAATAGATTTATGTACAACATCTTGTGGATGTTTCAATATATGTTCGGCAATACTTCGTAATTTCGGTGATAAACCGTTTAACGAAGCCTGAAGCTTTCCAATTCCACTTCTTGTACCTGGCATAGCATATCTTCCCCTTCCATCGTAGTTTTATTGTACCTAATTATAGAAAGAAGAAAAACCTTTATTTAGCACTACTATAAATTGAAACTTTAATCAGTGAGAGTATTGTACATCTCCCACTAATTATAAGCCCGCAAATAGCGGGATAAATTTTAAATACTCCTATGTATTCTGTCGTAACAAGGGACATAATTATTCATACTTATTATTTCCCCCGTGCTTCACCGCATATAATGCAGCTTGCGTACGATCATCTACTTCCAATTTAGCTAAAACATTTGAAACGTGTGTTTTCACAGTCTGTTCTGTAATATGAAGCTCCGCTGCAATTTCTTTATTACTTCGCCCTTTCGCAATTTCACGAAGTACTTCTTGCTCTCTTTTCGTTAACATGGAAAAAGGGTTTTCTTTTTCTTTCTTGACTGCTGACCGTCCGAATAGTGCTGGTGTTACTTTCGGATGAAAATTCGCATTTCCTTCATGTACTGCAATGATAGAAGCAACAAGTTGCTCTGGTTGTACTTCTTTTAATTGATAACCATCTGCTCCAGCTTCCAGTGCTGGTAAAACATAATCTTGCTCTGAAAAACTGCTTAATATAAGTATCTTTATTGTTTCATCATATTGTTTTATCCGTTTTGTTGCTTCTATACCATCCATCTTCGGCATTGATAGATCCATTAATACTACATCTGGTCTTTCCGTTTGAATGAATGTTAATGCCTCTTCACCATTTTCTGCTTCCCCAACTATTTCAAATTCTTCTCTCGTTTTTAAAAAGAATACAAGTCCTCTTCGAACGATATGATGATCCTCAACTAGTAGTAATTTAATCTTCAATCTTCTTCTCCCCTTTAAACCGGCAATTGAATTTCAATTTTTGTACCCTTTTTCAGCTCAGTTTTTATTTGAAATGATCCCCTCATTAACTGAATACGTTCCTTCATACTTTTTAAACCGAGTGCTGACTCTCTTACGTGATCTTGTATAAATCCTATTCCATTATCCTCTATGTAAAAATACAACTGGTTATTTTCTATTTTTAAAAGAACATTTACCTTTTCACATGAAGCATGTTTTTTACAATTATGTATTGCTTCTTGACTAATACGCCATAAAACTTCTTCTATTTCATCTCCAATTGAAACCATACCATCAATTCGAACTTCCACGTGGATCCCTAACAACTTTCCGTAATTTTTAATTGCTTCTGCTAAACCTTTCTCTAATCCTTCCGGTCTTAATTGCCAAATTAAAAGTGTCATTTCTTGTAATGCTTCCTGTGATAATTCTCCAATATAGCTCAACATCTCCTGCAAGTCTCTATCTTGCGTCATATTTAAAGTACCTTTTGCTGTTAGCATAATAGAAAATAACAATTGTTTTACTGAATCATGTAAATCACGTGCAAGTCGATTTCTTTCAGCTACCACTACGTATTTACGTTCTTTCTCTACTAACTGAATACGTTGTATTGTCGTTCCTATTTGAAATGCAATTGATTCTAGTAATGCTAATTCTTCCTCTGAAAAATGTGTTTTTTGAGGTGAGGCCACATTTAATAGACCAAACTTCTCCGATCCAGACCTAAGGGGAATTGTCGCATGATGCGTAACATCTTCGGTCTCTCCCCAATTACATTCAATCGCATCCTCTATCCGCTTACATTCAATAATATTTGTTGCTTTTTCTAATCTCCCATTCACAAAACGCTCTACACACCAGCAATCTCCTTCACACATCGGCTTCTTCTCTTGCCACGTAAGAGCCGGTGGTAAGTTTTCATCTACAAGCATACGGTGCTTTCCACTTTCATCGATAAAGAATATCCACCCTGTTTGTAAATTCATAACTTGTAACAATGTATGTAACACTTTTTCTAACATGACTTGTAAGTCTGTTGCTTCATTTAATAATTCTGCAATTGCTTTTAATGCTTCTAAACGATGCATCTCTTTTTCTTCAAAGTTCATTTTCATCACCATCTATCATTATAACATTAAGAAATTTCTAAATTCTACAAATAAGAAAGAACTGAATTCCTTCAGTTCTTTCTTTATATCGATCATTTTATTATTGTTTTTCTATCCAATGTTGGAAGCTAGATTTTTGTTAACAAACTATTCTATTTTAGCTGTCCGATACAGATTGTCCACCATGGTTATGCTGTAAACTTTCAGTAGTAACGACCATATTTGCTGCTGGCATTTGCACTTGATTCTTATGGAACATAGACATTAATTCAAATCTTACTTGTCTAGAAATTTCAAAATAATCTTCTGGCTTTATTAAACCTGTAATACAAAATTCATATCCAACATATTTAAGATTCGGGTTTAAATCTGTGACACCAACATATTTAAACGGTTCAACAGCTTCATCCTCTAATTTATAAAGACTCGAAGCCAATTTTTCATTACAATTAACACAAACTTCTTCTAACAATTCCTTAACTCTTGTAGGATCTTCCTGATAACTTACCGTAATCCGTTCAATTACACGCATCCATCCTTTATTAAAATTTTGTATCGTCCTAATCTCTCCGTGTGGTATCGTAAGAAGTTTTCCTGACCATTCACGAATTTGCATAAAACGAATACTAATTTCCTCAATCGTTCCTGAATTTGTTCCGTTAAAAGTAACAAAATCGCCAACACGAAACTCTTTGTCCGCTAATCTCGCAAAGCCTAATATAACATCTTTTAACATCTGTTGTGCAGCAAAACCGATAACAACACCCGCTATCCCTGCACCTGCAATGATACTTTTTATATCTACAAATTGGCTAATTAAATATATGATTAGACTGATGATGATGATATATCTAAAAATAGATCGAATCACACTTTGAATCGTTTGCTCTACCTCTTCATCAAAAAAGCTTGATTTCTTAAAAAACCAATCAATAATGCGGTTAATTACAAAAGAGATAATGATTAAAACTAATGCAAATAGTAAAAATCTTAAAAGTAAAAACTCACGTACATAATTAAAAAATTCTTCAGTATACGTTAATAAACTCATCCATCCACACCCTTAACTAATGAAAATTTTATGAAAAACTAATTTATTGACATACCTTTTGATTTCCTTAAAACTTGTTACACTTTCTTCTATAAATATACCCTTTTTTATTATCTAAAGGGAGATAACAATAGAATTTTTTATAAATGACTTTATGTTAAGACCTCAATACTTACCTAAACAAAAAGGGGAATATTAACACAACGCCGAATTGTTCATTTGAAAATATTTTGACTCGCGGAGGTTAACTAACAATGAGCTATATCGAAGAACTAAGAGAAGTTATTGGATCAAGACCACTCAATCTAGCTGGCGTTGCTGTAACTGTTTACAATGAACAAGGACAAATATTACTACAACAAAGGCGAAATGGTGTTTGGGGTGTTCCCGGTGGATTTGTTGAACTTGGTGAATCAACGGAAGAAGCCGGAAGACGGGAAGTGCTTGAAGAAACAGGGATTGAAATAGGCTCTTTACAGTTAATAAGCGTATTTTCCGGAAAAGAATTTTTTGTGAAATTACCGAACGGAGATGAATTTTACCCTATAACAATCGCATATCTTTGCAAAGATATTACAGGCGGTACGTTAAAAGCTGATGGATTAGAATCATTACATGTACAATTTTTTGACTTAAATGGGTTACCAGAAAAAATTAGTCCGTTCATAAAAAAACTAATCGAGCGAAACCTCGTCTCAATTTAAACGAAAAAAGAGACCTTTTTAAAGGAGGGCACTGAAAAACTCCACTTTATAAGAAAAAGGATCCCACCACCTACTATATACAGGTGATGGGATCCTTTTAAAATTCAACATATTGATAAAATGCGTGTTATTTTTTCAAAGTAACCACTTTTTCAGTGGCCTCTTTTAAAGGCCTCTTTTTTCACTTCACTTCTGCATGTAAGCATGACTTAAAATGTCCAAGGGCAAATTCATGTCCTTGCGCATTAAAAGATGCAACAGCCTTTTCATAAACTACAATTTTAAATCCTTTATTATAAGCGTCTACTGCTGTGTGAAGAACACAAATATCAGTACAAACACCTACAAGATGAACTTCTTCTATTCCTCTTTCTCGTAACTTCATCTCTAAGTCTGTTCCTGCAAATGCACTATATCGTGTTTTATCCATATAATATACATTCTCTGCATTTTTATATGTTTCGTACACTTCTTGTAATTCACCAAACAGATCTCTTCCATTTGTACCAGCTATATTATGAGGCGGGAATAACTTTGATTCTGGATGGTATACATCGTTTTCTTCATGTTTATCAATCGCAAAGACCACGTAATCTCCATTTTCAATATATTGCTTCGTTATATGGACAATTTCCTTCTCAATTTCTTGTCCTGGTTTCCCGCATGTTAAAGCACCTTTTTCAGCTACAAAATCATATGTATAATCAATATTAATAAGAGCTCGTTTCATAACTACTATCTCCCCTTCTTCTGTTTCACAGTAAACAATAGAAAATTTGTTATTACGACATCGTATGTACTATTCGACATTTCAAATGAAATACCTACATTTTTCATGTAAAACTTACCTTAATCTGAGTTTATCATATGATAGATAAACAATGGTAAAACAAATAGCTCCTATTAACAAATCATGAATTTGTTAATTGAGCGTAATTTGAGTCACCTCTTGGATCATAAACAAAATGACTGACATCGTTAAAATAATCAAGACGATACGAATACACCGATTCACATCTTCAGCCTCTTTCTCTATCATAGTAGAAACAAGTGATTTCTTCCTACTTAATCGTATTAGAAAACGAAACAAGTTATTCACTGTTACATCCTCTAGTATAAACAAAAAAGCACACTACTTTTTGAGTAATGTACTTTTTATTCTTCTTATGACGCTGGTTTTGTTTCGAATGTTGCTTGATTTAAACTAATAACCTTTCCTTTTGGATCATTGTTTTCATACTGAACTGCAGTAATCGTATGACTACCTGTCTCAAGTGTCTTTTCTTTTAATTGTACTGTTGTCTGTGTTGTACTAGTGACTTGATGTTTATCTGCATATACTTGATCTACAAATATAAATGTTTCTTTATCATTTTGAAAATTAGAAAGCTCTAATTCAACATGTTGAATTAAAGTATCCTTTTTGATGAATACAGTTGGTATATTGCCGTTTTCAGAAGTACCATCTGGTGTAATAACTTTTACTTTTCCTTCACCAACTGGTACTGCACCTTCAGGGAATACTACTATATTCTCATTACTTGCATTTACAACTCGTTCTTCCTGCTTTGATTGCGCATCCTCTTTTTCTTGTGGAGCACCGCAACCAACTAATAACAATACAGACAATCCAGTGATTATGAATTTTTTCAAAATTCATCCCCCCTGTCATTTCATTATAATTTATTATACAAAAATACCTTTTAAATTTTAAGACTATTTTCAACACTTTCATGAACAAATAGAATCTTGCTCACGATTAATGTATCATACTTTCCTTAATAGAACATTAATTTTTTTTATGAAATAAATAGTAATTCCCTCTTATCTATCATTTTAGCCCAACAAATTAATTACATACCTGTCCAAAATAAAAAGACATTGTTCATTCAATGTCTTTTTATTTTAAGCTTTAAAAAACAAATGTTGTAATCTCATCTACTTCTTTTCTTACAAGTTTCTTCGGCTTATCTTTCGGAAAACCGAGTGAAATAACCATATTTATTTGTTTTTCAGACTCAATTTGTAAATATTGGCGTAGTTCATCTTGAGCTAACAATACCGGTCCTGTCATTGGACAAGTACCCAGCCCTTTCGCATGTGCAGCCAACATTAAATTTTGTACCGCTAAACAGCTACTCTTAATTCCTTCTTCTTCCCAAACTGAATCTGGAACAAAAGCAATTGGATCAAATATCTTTTCGCGAAATTTTGATTCATATGGTGTTGCCAAACACACGATTAATACAGGTGCCTCTGAGAAAGCTGTTGCATATGGTCCAAATGAACGGGTAAGTAATTTCCCTGCTTTCTCTTCTCCGTTTTCTGCCGCTTTTGCCGCAAGTTTATGTAATGCACCCCAAGTCATTTGCTCAATTTCTTTAATTTTCTCTCGGTTCATAATGACCAAGAACTCCCAAGTTTGTGAGTTCGTATCACTCGGTGCATAACGAGCACAATCAATAATTTCTTTTATGTCACTAATGGATACTTCTTGTTCTGTGAACTTCCTAACACTTCGTCTACCGTGAATTACTTCTTTAAAATCTTTATAATTCATACATTAAATCCCCTTTTTACAACGTTTTCAAATCTTGTCCTATGTTTGAATTATATCATGAAAAAAAGCTGGAGGAATACCAGCTTTTTTCTTCAATATTAGTTCGTAACTTTAAACAAACGAATACTTTCTTCATATGCAACTTGGAGTTTCTTTGTAATTGGTCCTCTTTCGCCGGTTCTAAACTGTTCATCACCTATTTGAACGACTGGGAATATTTCAAGTGGTGTCGCTGTAAAGAAGCACTCATCAGCCTCATATACTTCTTGTAGTGAAAATTCTCGTTCTTCTACTTCAATATGTAACTCTTTCGCTAATGTAATAACGAAGTGACGTGTAATGCCGTGTAGAATGAAGTTGTCAGCCGGATGTGTAATCAATTTATTATTCTTCACCATAAAGAAATTTGAATGACACCCTTCAGTTACAATTCCATCTCGTACTAATATCGCTTCTTGATAGCCTTGTTCGTTTATTTTATTTTTAATCATAATATTAGGTAGCAGATTTAATGATTTTATATGACAAAACTTCCACCGTATATCCTCTTCTACCGTAACTTTTATTCCCAGTTCCATAGCAGCAATTGGTCTTGGAAACGAAACAATATTTGCAAAATATGTTGGTTGCATATTTGACTCATATACATGATTACGTGCTTGAGCACCTCTTGATATTTGCAAATATACATTCCCATCTTCTTGAAATTGATTTTTTTCAATCATTTGATGCAACTCTTCCACTAACTCCTCCTTAGCAAAAGGTGGAATTAGTTTTATTTCTTCCATAGAATTAAAGAATCGTTCCAAATGTAGATCTAATAAATGTGGCTTCCCATCATATAGTCTGAATACCTCGTATATACCATCACCAAATTGAAAGCCTCTCTCCTCTAATGGAATCATCGGCTGTTCTTCCTTCGTATTTACAATTCTTCCGTTAAACAAAATCCAATCTTTATGAGTAGCTTTCATTCATTCCCACTCCTTTATTCCATAATTAGTTTAATTGTACAACTTATCCACACTCAAAAGAAGGAATTTTCTGTATTTTTACAAATAAAAAAGTACATCACCCATTTAAGGTGATGTACTCGACCATTCATTTACTTTAAAAAATATTTTTCAATATCATCTAACATAAGGTTTGCAGCTACAATACCACCTGCTGTATTCCAAATCACTTCATCTACTTCGAATACTTTATTATCTTTAGAAGCCTGTAACTGCTTAAAGAGCGGATCTTCTGTCCATTCTTTCGCTAACGTGTTTCCTTCATTATTCTTATCCGCATCTTTATCAGATGTGAAATAGAATAAGTAGTCCCCGTCCATATTTGGAATTTGTTCTTTTGTAATTCCTTTTATCGCAAATTCATCTTTATCTTGTAGTGGTGGTCGTTTAAATCCAATATCATTTAATACAACGCCTGAGAATGAATTTTTTTGATAAATACGAACATCACCTGGGACGAAGCGAATAATTGAAACTTTAGAGTTAATTTTATCTCCTAATTGTTCTTTTATTCCTGCAATACGCTTTTTATAATCATTAAGAGCATTTTGCCCTTCTTTTTCTTTATTTACAGCTTTTGTATAAAGCGTAAAGTTTTCTTTCCAATCACCGCGCAATGTTTCAGCATATACTGTTGGCGCGATTTCTTTTAACTGCTCGTATATTTTTTCGTGACGCATTTTATTTCCAATAATTAAATCCGGCTGAAGCTTCATTACTGCCTCTAAATTAATGTCACGCTCAGTTCCTACTACTTTCGTATCTTTCAACTCATTCGCTAAATGAGGATACCATTCATCCCCAGCTCGTGGTTTTGTCGTTCCAACTGGCGTTACTCCAACAGTTAAAAGTGCCTCAGCACCCTCATTCGTTAAAACAACAACTCTTTTTGGTGTACCATTTACTGTCGTTTCGCCCATTGCATGCTTTATACTATATGAATCTTTTGCCTTTACTGATGTATCTTTATCTTTCTTCTCTTCTTCTTTACCGCAACCTGCAATTATGACCATTAATAACATAATGCAAAGTATAAGAATATTTTTAGTGCGTGTCATAAATCCTCCTAGTTGAAAATGATTTTCATTAACATCTAAAGATTAATGTATATCTCATACATTGTCAATAGATATATCAGAAAACTTTTTCAATATATATAATTTCGACCTCATTTTGATTCAAAATATTTTTGTACTTATTTACTATTCACATTTTTTAACCGTAACATATGAAAAATAAACGGACATATGAAAGTAATTGTAATTCCAGTCAATACATAACGTACATAATACATATCAGGTATTACTTTTTTTAGTATGAGCTGCATCATTAACATAAAACTAAGGCCTAAAACTGTTTTTACTACTTGTATTTTAAAATTATTATTTTCATTCATTTTAATAAAATGATTCTCTAACATGATACCAATCGTAGAACCTGTCAAAACTCCAAGTAATTTTAAATTATCTATTTACTCAGTCATAAAATACATAATGAGTGCAACTGCCAATACAATTCGTTGTAACAATATAAATTTCCTATCACTTAATTCCCCTGTTACTTTCATATATAAATAAACAACTATGACACTAATTAAAACGGCACCTAGCCATTACAATTACAAATAAAAAAACCGCCTTATGTAAGGCGGTTTCTATCATTGTGCTTTAACCAATTTAAAATAAATATATACGATTGATAGTGAATATAACGTATGCAAAATAAAAGAAATAAAAGGGCTATTCCAGTGCTACTATACAGCAAACCGAACTTTAAAAAAATATTTAAAAGCGGTGGAAAGTTCGTTATGTTTTGTAATGTAATAAGCATACAAAATAAAAGGAAAAACACAGGGGCATATTGTAATTCATACGGCTTTCTCTTCTTATTCATTCTTTTTCGAATGAACATATGGATTAGCTCTGCTACTATAAAACACTCTCCAATTAATACAAGACCAGAAGTCATCGTCATATATCCACCTGCCTTTTATTTATCCCGCATAACTACTCATCTTTATATTTTCTTCACATATATTCCATCTTCTTCATTAAAACCAAAGCTCTCTATGAAAGTTTTTGCTTGTTCTGTTAATTCCGTTTGTAATACCTTTATCTCTTTCACATTTCTTTCTTTCATCATCGCTTCAAATGTAAAATACGTATTTGTCCCATAACCGTAACTTTGATAATCAAAGTGAATAATTAACTGAGATAAAACCGCACTCTCCTCTTGAACACGATAATCTATTACACCAATATATGTATCATCAACTTTCACACAATACTGTACCGGATTCTCACTTAAACTATGTGAGCGAAACATTTCTTTAACAACGTTTTCATTTTCTACATTTACTTTTTCAAACGTAATCATATGTTGTCCATCCTTTTACTATTATTGTATCAATAATTCGTTCCATTTATGAAAAAAACCTTAAGATCATATGCGATCTTAAGGTTTTTCTAATTAAACTAAGCTATACGCACGTTTCGTTTCTTCGTGGAACTTATTCGTATCGTATTTATGCTCAACATAAATTTGATGCCATACCATAAACGCAAGTACAGTCCAAATTTTACGGCTATAATCGCCTTTATCTGCACAATGTGCTTCCAGTAAGTTTAATACATACTGTTTGTCAATTAAATGCTCTGTTTTACTCTCGTTTATAATATTGATAGCCCAATCATGCATTTCGTCTTTTAACCAGTGACGAATTGGTACTGGGAATCCAAGTTTTTTACGATCTAATACGTGATCTGGAACGATTCCGCGTGCTGCTTCACGTAAAATAGCTTTCGTAGTTCCGTTAGCAATCTTAAATTCAGTTGGAATTTTAGATGCAACATCAAATACTTCTTTATCTAAGAACGGTACACGAAGTTCTAATGAGTTTGCCATTGTCATTTTATCAGCTTTTAATAAAATGTCACCGCGTAACCATGTGAACATGTCAATGTACTGCATTTTGCTTACATCATCATAATCTTTAATCTCGTTATACAATGGTTTCGTGATATCCATATAGTTAACACTTTCATTGTAATACTTCATTAATTCAACTTTCTCTTCTTCACGGAAGATTTTCGCGTTTCCATAGTAACGCTCTTCAATTGGCGTACATCCACGCTCTAGGAAGCTCTTTCCTTTAAAGCCTTCTTTAAGAGCACCACTTAATGCTTTTAGAACGCTCTTACCTGGGCTAGGAATGTAAGAGAACATTTTTAGTGAGTTTGGCTCACGATAAATGTTATAACCACCAAATAGCTCGTCTGCACCTTCACCTGAAAGAACAACTGTTACATGCTTACGTGCTTCTTTTGCAACGAAGTACAATGGTACAGCTGCTGGATCTGCTAAAGGATCATCCATATGCCAAATGATTTTTGGGAACTCATCCATAAACTCTTTCGCTGAAATGAATACGTTATGGTTTTTAACGCCTAATTTCTCAGCAGTTTCTTTTGCAACATCAACTTCACTGAAACCACGTTGTTCAAAACCAATAGAGAATGTTAAAAGATTTGGATTCATTTCTCTTGCGATAGAAGCGATAATAGATGAATCGATACCACCAGATAAGAATGAACCTACTGGTACATCACTGCGCATATGCACTTTTACTGAATCATATAACACATCACGAATTGCTTGGATATGCTCCTCTTTCGTTGCGCTTGAAGCATTGAAATAAGGTTTCCAGTAGCGATGGATTTCCATCTCTTTACCGATTTCTTTTACGAAATAATGACCAGGCTCGATTTTATTAACATCAATTGTTAATGTTTCTGGCTCTGGACCATATTGGTACGTAAAGTAATGTTGTAGTGACGTTGGATTAACGCCTTTATCTTCCATCACATGCATAATACTTTTCTTCTCAGATGCGAAGAATGTAGTATCACCTTGTTGTGCGACGTATAAAGGTTTAATACCGAAATGGTCACGTGCACCGAAAAGTTTCTTCTCTTCACGATCCCAAATCATAAATGCAAACATACCACGAAGATAGTCTACACATTTTTCTTTCATATGTGCATACAATGCAATGATAACTTCTGTATCAGATTGTGTTGCAAACGTTGCACCTTTTTCAAGTAACATTTCACGTAATTCTACATAGTTGTAAATTTCACCATTAAAAATAATTACATATCGATCATTTTCATAAGTTAGCGGCTGATGTCCTGCCTCTAAGTCAATGATGCTTAAACGGCGGAAGCCAAATTGTACATGTTCATCACGAAAATATCCTTCGTCATCTGGACCGCGGTGGAAAATCATCGTGTTCATATTTTCAAATTGATGTTTTTCTGTTTCTGAAAACTCTCTAGGGTTTTCACATAAACATCCTACAAAACCACACATACTTCTTACCCTCTTTCAGTTTTCATTCTGTCTATATACTACTATATCAACCCTATTTATACTAGCATAATCAATTGAATATGGCGACCAAAAACTATAAAAAAATCACTCCATTTCACATTTTTAACAATTTTTTATGAAAACATGAAAACTAGGCAATCACCTTTCTCCGCTTTTGTCATATGATATTGCAAATTGATTTCTAGGAGGGAATACCATGAGTGAAGAAAAAAAAGACTCTTCTCGCCCACCGGTTCGCAATTATTTAAAGCAAATTGATGATTTCTTCGAGCAAACACCACTTCGCAATGTAATCGCTGATTTAAATCATTTTTTCCAAAAAGGAAATCGTTTATTAACCTTCCCTGTAGATTTATATGAAGTTGGTGAAGAACTCGTTGTTACAGCTGAACTACCAGGTATACAAAAAGAACAAATTCAAATTGAAATACAAAGTGAATACTTAAAAGTCTCTGTAAAAGAAGAGATACTTGAAGAGGTCGAGGAAGAAACATCTCATAACTATTATCGCCGAGAACGTTCCATTTCAGAAGCATCAAGATTGATTAAATTACCGTACTCAATTAATAAAAAAGCAGCGAAAGCTTCGTATCAAAATGGCGTGTTAGAAATTCGGGCACCAAAACTTCCACAACAGCATGACATTTTATCCATAGACTAATGTAAAAAAAGAAGGGTGCTGTGCACCCTTCTTTTTAATCCACTAATCTCTTCATATCACGTATAATGTCTTCGTACGGCGTATTACTAATACCACTATACTTTTTCATGACTTTTCCGTTTTGATCAATTAAATAAAATGATGTACCATGCATAACTTGACCATTCTCCGGCTTATCTACAAGCGATTGGAAATTATCTTTTGCAAACTTTGTAATATCTTCTAACGAATAGCCCGTTAATAAATTCCAGTTACTAGTATCCTCTGTAAACTTTTGAATGAAAGCCTTCAAATTCTCCGGCTTATCAAGGTCTGGATCTACACTAAACGAAACAAACTGAACGTCTAATTTCTCTTCTTTGGCCATCTTTTGCAGTTTTGCCATATTAGCAGTCATTGGCGGACAAACTGTTTGGCAATTTGTGAACATAAAATCTGCAACCCAAACTTTCCCTTTTAAATCTTTTGTACCAAATGACTTTCCATTTTGATTTGTAAATTGGAAAGTTTCTAAATCCCAATTCAATGGTTTACGAAGCTTTGAACCTGATCCACTACATCCAGCAAGTACAAAGAGACAAAATACAACCATAAGACCAATTATTTTTTGATAACGCTTCATTTATAAACCTCTTTTCTCTATCCTAAATTTAAATAGGTTATGTTTATCATAACAAAAGTTAACACTACGAGAAAATTGTTTACTACATTTGTTCACGAAATCGTACGAATTTACGTATGTTACTTCTTTATTTCAAGCCAATTACTAGACAAAATTTATTTTTTTACTATTATTTCTCTAAATAGAAGTTGCAAAATTAATTTTATTGTTACTTTTGTAAACGCATCCCCCTATTTTTTAACAATTCCTTAAACATTCATCCATGTTATACACTGTATTCCTTAACAACATTTCGGTACAATACAATTACAACGATTTTAAATGAGGTGATGTTCATGACAAAACGTTATGAAAATATGGATAATGTGAGTACAAAAAAATCAATTCGTTCCTTTATACGTTGGCGAAAAGAACGAAAACAAAATAAAAAGGATTTTTCTTTTTTAGTAGAACAATCACCTGTTAAACAAAGTAAATTCCTACAAAACAACTTTGAAAAGACGTCTGTAACTTGGATTGGTCATTCCACATTCCTTATCCAAACGAATGGGCTGAATATATTAACAGATCCAGTATGGGCTACTAAATTAAAATTAGTCCCAAGACTTACTGAACCTGGTCTTTCTATACAAGAACTACCTAAAATTGATATTGTCCTCATTTCACACGGTCATTATGATCATTTAGATTTTTCATCGCTTCGCCAGCTAAATGATGATGTTTTATACCTTGTACCTATTGGACTGAAAAAACTATTTACTCGCAAAAAATTTACTCGTGTAGAAGAGTATAATTGGTGGGAAAATACGATCATTAATGATGTTTCCTTTCACTTCGTACCTGCTCAGCACTGGACGAGAAGATCCTTATTTGATATGAATACATCTCACTGGGGTGGATGGATTATTAATAATGAACCAACGAAAGAAACCGTTTATTTTTGTGGTGACAGTGGCTATTTCCAAGGTTTCAAAGAAATTGGCAGACGCTTTTCAATTGATATTGCCCTTATGCCAATTGGCGCTTATGAACCAGAGTGGTTTATGAAAGTATCTCATGTTTCACCTGAAGAGGCAGTGCAAGCTTATTTAGATTTAAACGCTACACACTTTATACCGATGCATTACGGAGCTTTTGCCCTCGCCGATGAAACACCCCGCGAGGCAGTAACAAGGCTTCGAAATAATTGGAATTTACGTATGTTACCGTGGGAACAACTGCATGTACTCTTTTTAGGCCAAACCTTTACTTATAATAACGCAACAAACGGTAAGCAAGTAAATGAAAAAATTGAAACATTACACGTATAACGTAACTACTTATTTTCTATATCCAACATATACTATAGAAAATCATAAAGTAAAACTTTAATCAGTGGGTGTTCTCTATGAATGAATATTTACAGACTCGCTATATCATTAGCGGGAGTGCCTGTATAACCCTTCTTATTTCTTACTTTCTATTCACATAAAAAAAGCTACTTGAAAATTCATTTCAAGTAGCTTTTTTATTACTCTGCTAAATACATAAATCCAATTGCACCCGGACCTGTATGAGTACTAATAATAGGCGTTGTAAAGAAAATTTCTGATTGAGCAAATCCACTCACTTTTTCAACAGCCGCTTTTACATTTTCAGCTAAAGGAATTGCTTTCGCATGCGGAATTGCAACAGCTTTTACAACTTTTCCAGCTGTATCTTCCTCAAATAACTTAGCTAACGTTTTTACAATTTGACCTTGGCTACGCACTTTCGTTACAGGGTTATAAACACCATCTTCAAGGCTAGCAATTGGCTTTATATTAAGTAGCGAACCGATAAACGCTTTTCCTTTACCGATACGCCCACCCTTCACTAAATTTTCTAATGTATCTACTACTACATATAAACGAGTATTCTTTCTCACTTCATCTACACGTTTTAAAATTTCTTCTAGTGAGCGTCCTTCATTTGCCATTTTTGCAGCTTCTATTACTTGATATGCTAAAGCATGTGTAATAAATTGAGAATCAACAACTGTTACTTTTGTGTCGGTCATTGATGCAGCACTATTGGCAGTTGCCACAGTACCACTCATTCCACTTGTCATATGAATGGAAAGTACTTCACTTCCATCTTCACCTAACTTGTCATACATTTCTACAAATGTACCCATTGCCGGTTGTGATGTTTTTGGTAATTCCTCTGATTTGATCATTTCTTCAATAAATTCATCAGGTTGTAAATCAACGCGATCTAAATATGTTTGTCCATTTACAGAGATTGATAATGGTAGCACATGAATGCCATACTTTTCGATTACATCCTGCGTTAAATCTGCAGTTGAATCTGTTACAATTTTAATTTTTTGCATATTATATTCTTCCCTTTCCAATACGCTCTCCCTGTTATTATACTAGCATTCCCTGTGCTTTCAACAATTTCGAACAAATTTCACCAAATTAATTATATTTTTATACCTAAAATGAAAAAGACAGAGTTTACTAACCCTGTCCATACTCTGTATCATGCATTTTTTTCAAGGGTATTTGTTTTATATACATTTAAATAATCATTCCACTTCAAACAATTTTGCAAATATTCACGGAAAGAATACGAAAATCTTGGGTGCTTTTGTTTTTGAATTTTTGCAATAAATAATTGAAGACGAGACTGAATTAGAAACGATAATGGATGCTGTGCCTGTAGGACAGGGATTTCGAATATTTTAATACAATCCCCTGTTGAATGAGTGAAATAAAAACTTTTCGTAATCACAATATCAATCCTCTTTTTCATTGGATTTTTGAACTTCCTCTACTTTACGCTAAAACACGTTGTTTAAAGTGGAGACTTCTATGAATACAAAAGTATCCTTAGTCAATCCCTGTAGTCCTTTTGGTTAGAAGATTTATACTCTATTCACCCTCCGTCCTAAATATCCGATCAGACAGGAATCCCGTTATCCGTATATTGCTTAATAATTTTAGTATAAACTTAGCAAAGTGCAAAGTTTGTCTAAATTTTGGAGATTCTATAATTTTTTTCTTCTATATATTGTATACGTTTATGTCTAAAGTATAACAAATAAATAAAAAAAGTGCCTTTATAACGAGGCACTTTTCGACTGTATTTCTTCTTCTCTTTTCTTTTTCCGCTTACTGACAATCTTTGATAAAGCGATACTAATTTCATAAATACAAATAAGTGGTACCGCTACTAAACTATGTGATAAAAAATCCGGCGGTGATATACACGATGCAATGATAATCAATGCTACGTAAGCATACCTTCTTATTTGTATTAGCAATTCCGCCGTTAACAGTCCAATACTCGTTAAAAACATGACAACTACAGGTAATTCAAAAATTACAGCAAATGGAACTGTTAAATTAAGAACAAAATGAAAATACTTTTCTGTCGTAAACATCGTATTAAACATTTCATTACCTATCGTAGTTAAAAAATGAAATAAAAACGGCATTACAACGAAATATCCAAAACATAAACCTGCAATAAATAATATAGACAATACCGGTATATACATTACTGTCATTTTTTGTTCATTTGGATGTAAACCCGGTTTTACAAATAACCAAATTTGTATAGCAGCAAAAGGAATTGTACAAACGATAGCAAATACTGTAGCAATCGAGAAAAAAATCCATAATACATCACTTGGACCGAGAACAGTTAATTTCATTGGTAAATCTTTTACTAGCCAAAAATAAATATCCTTCGTAAAAGTAAATCCGATAATTAAAAATAGGACAAAGGATAGTACTGTATATATTACTCGTTTGCGAAGCTCAACAATATGTTCTACTACGCTCATTTCCCGATCTTCCATCTCGTTCACCACACTTTATTTATCCATTTCGAGGAAAATTCATTACATTTTTTCTTTCTTTTCCTTCTCTTGAAATGCATCATCAGTCAATTCTTTCGTTGATTTTTTGAATTCTTTTAACGTTTCCCCTAAAGCCTTTCCGATTTCTGGCAATTTTTTCGGCCCAAACAAAATGAGTACAGCTACTAAAATTAAAATTAATCCTGGAAAGCCAATATTTGAAAACATTTCTCCATCCCCTTTATTAGTAGATTCCTTGTCCTACTATTGCATAATTTTATTTTGTCAAAAAAGTTTGAAAACGTCAACAAATCCATTGCCTTTTGTCAAAAAAATTCAAAAATATAATCAATTATACAAATTTCATTTTCTATTGCCCTTGTGTATGATATGGTAAGGGAAATGACATATTATTTTATGATAGTAGAAAGGATTTGCATTATGACTGAAAAAATGACACGAATGACGCATTTTGTGAAAGAAGAAATTGCAAATGCAATTACACATGGTATCGGTGCCATTTTAAGCATCCCTGCCTTAATTATATTAATTATTCATGCCTCTAAGCATGGTACCGCATCTGCTGTAGTTGCATTTACGGTTTATGGTGTAAGCATGTTTTTACTGTACTTGTTTTCGACCTTGTTACATAGCATTCATCATCCAAAAGTAGAAAAATTATTTACTATACTAGATCACTCAGCCATTTATTTATTAATCGCTGGCACATATACTCCTTTTTTACTTATTACGCTTCGCGGACCATTAGGCTGGACGTTACTCGCTATTATATGGACACTAGCACTCGGAGGTATCATCTTCAAAATTTTCTTTGTACGTCGCTTTATTAAGGCATCAACATTATGCTATATCATAATGGGATGGCTCATAATCGTTGCTATTAAACCACTTTATGAAAATCTAACTGGACATGGTTTTTCACTACTTTTAGCAGGTGGAATTTTATATTCTGTAGGGGCTATATTCTTCCTTTGGGAAAAGTTACCTTTCAATCATGCCATTTGGCATCTTTTCGTTTTAGGTGGTAGTGCGATGATGTTCTTCTGCGTACTCTTTTACGTCTTACCTACAGCATAAAAAAGGTTTCAGCTTATATAAGCTGAAACCTTTTTTATTATTTATGTAATTGTGATGTGATAACATCTTGTGTATGCTTCGTTAACTCTTTAATATCCATATTCGCATACGCTTCAGGTGTAATCGGCTTAGAAATTGTTACTGTTGCATGAGCTGGTTTCATACGGTTTCCATTCGCTTCAAACATTTTATATGTACCATCTAACGTTACAGGTAAGATTGCTACACCTGACTTTACTGCAAGGTGAAAACTCCCAGCCTTAAACTCTCCAATTTCGCCACCCTTACTTCTCGTCCCTTCTGGGAAGATTACGATAGAATGCCCGTTCTTTAACAGCTCAATTCCATCTTTAATCGCTTGAAGAGATTGACGACGATCATTACGAACCATAAATACACAATTCATAAGTTCCATCCAAGTTGGTACAACTGGAAACTTCTTAATCTCTGCTTTTGAAACAAATCCAATTGGTTTATTTAAGTAACCTAGTAAAACAGGAATATCCATATTACTCTGATGATTACTTACAACTAGTACCGGCTTATCTTTTGGAACATTTTCCAGACCATTTACTTCAATTGCCCCACCAGCTACACGTACCATTTTCTTACCAAACCAATTTGTCGTTTTATACACAACATTATCTTTTTCTTGTGGCGACATCGTATTTACTTGTCTTTTCAGACGCCACATTCTTGGTGTAATCGCAATTACGATTAAAATTAAATAAAAGATTTTAAAAAACGTTTGAATCATACAGAACCCCCACCTATTATCATTCCGACCTTCATTATACTAGACAAACGAAGGAAAAAGAAGAAAAAATGTCCAAACAGCAAGTGCTTGGACATTTTTAAGTATTCTATATTAGAAACGTTTTGCTAATTCACGAGCATTAGCAATTGCTGCTTCTTTAATTTCTGGTGCTTTTTCAGGGTTTGCATTCATACCTTCAACTGCAATGTATTCAGTTTCATTTACACCGATGAATCCTAATACTGTTTTTAAGTGATTGCGGCCGAAGTCTACAGCTGCGTATGCTCCTTCAGAATAAACGCCACCTGTTGCTTGAATGTGAAGTGCTTTTTTGCCTTCTAATAAGCCAACTGGACCATTTTCAGTATACTTGAATGTTTTACCTGCGATTGCTAAGTTATCTAAGTATGCTTTTACTACTGGTGGATAGCTAAAGTTCCACATTGGAGTTACGAATACATAACGATCTGCATGCATAAATGTTTCTAAGTTTGTGTTCATTGCTGCAACTTTTTGTTGTTGAACTTCAGTTAAAGTTTCAAAACCTTCACCTGCTGCAAATTTACCCCAAGCAGCGAATACATCTGCATCGATTGCTGGGACTGTAGTGTTGAATAAATCAATTGTTACAACTTCGTCTTGTGGATGTTCGTTTTTATAAGCCTCGATGAAAGCTTCCCCTACTGCCACTCCGAAAGAACCTTCTGCTGAATTTGGATTTGCTGTAATAAATAGTACTTTTGTCATTGTATTCTCTCCCTTTTACACATTTTATCTTTAATTTGAGATTTATATTTCGAAAGTAAATAACTTACCTTATGTAAGTATAATACAAAAAGTTATGTTCAATGTCAATAAAAAATAGCTACTTTTTTTTCGTAAGTTAATAAACACTATCTTTTCAATACGTTTTGGTGAAACAAAAAACTACCTCCACATTCCATGGAGATAGTCTTCATCATTTTCTATTTTTGAAACACATGTTTCACTTTTTCAGCTGGAATATTACTTCCGCCTCTACCTTTTACATCTTCAATCATCATTGTAATGACCATATCTGGTGAATTCAAATCAAATGCAGCGAACCAGCCTAGTTCTTTTCCTTCGGCCTCTTTCGATACTTTTAATTCCGCTGTCCCTGTTTTTCCAGCAAGAGTCATTCCATCAACTTTAGCAATTTTCCCTGTACCGTCTGGATCATTAATTACTTTCGTCATAGCAGTTTTTAATATATCCTGATTGCCTTTTGAAATGACATTCTCTTTCCAAACTTTTGGTTGCTTATCTGTTTTAATAATATATGGAGAAGGTATGTTTCCATTATTAACAATTGGTGCATACGTTAATGCTAAATGGAGTGGCGTCATTAATACTTGCCCTTGTCCATAACCTGTGTCTGCCATTTGAATATCATTTTTAATCCCATCATTTGCGATTTTAGAAGCTGGGAATGCATATTCAATTGGTAATTTCTCATCGAATCCGAATTTTTTCGCTTCACTCATAAATTTATCTTTTCCGATTTTCAAAGCTTCTTGTGCGAAATAAATATTATCCGAGTATTTCATCGCTTTATCAAAATCAATCGGATTTGCATCTTTTACACGCGTTACATAATAATTACCCCAAGAAGAATCTTTTGTCCATTTCAATCCTTCAATTTTCAACTCTTCTTTTGGATCAATCGTTTTCGTTTCAAGACCGATTGCACCTGTAATAGGCTTAAATACAGACCCCGGAACCGATAATTGCGTAAATCGATTCGTCATCGGTTTCTTCGGATCATTATTCCATGCTTCGCGTTGTGCCTTCGATGTCCCTCGTGCAATTATATTAGGATCATATGCTGGACTACTTACTAGCGCAATTGTTTCTCCACTTTTCGGATTAATTGCTGCACTTGAACCAGCTTCGCCCTTCATTTCATTATACGTTTTTTCTTGAACAGCACTATCAATAGTTAAAGTTACATTTTCTCCATCAACAGCATCTGTTTTTGCTAAATTTTTAATTTCTTTTCCTTGCGCATCTTCTACAAAGACACGGCCACCTTTTTTACCGCGTAGCTTTTCCTCTAATACTTGCTCTAAACCGGCTTTCCCAACTGGATCATCAGCTTGATAGCCTTTCTTTTGTAGCGTTTTTAAATCTTCAGCATTTACCTTTCCAATATAACCAGTCAGATGAGCTGCCGCTTCCCCTAACGGATATGTACGAACATTTACAGGTTTTGTTGAAACACCTGGTAAATCAATGTACGTATTTTGCGTTGCCCCTTCAGGCAAAATTCCAATTGGTACGAGATACCCTGGTTTTACCCATTTAGCAGCTAGTTTTTGATCAATTTCTTCTACAGACATATTTAATAACTTCGCTACTGTCTCTTTCGTTTGCGGAGCAGTATCGTCTAATTTTTCTGGAACTATTCCAATTTCAGAAGCTTTCCCATTCGTTGCAAGACCTTTTCCATTACGATCGTATATTTCACCACGTTTTGGCTCTGTCGTTTGCATACGCACTTTACTATCTTTCGTCATACCTGGGAATATAAAATCAGGAGTCCAATCTATTTTCCAAGATTCTTTATCTCCATCTTTTTCTTTCACCATTTTTGCTTCATGGGCAAAATTGATTTTCCCACCGACTGTATCCATACTTACTTTAAAAGGAACAGGACCTTCATCTTTTTTATCTTCTTTTACTTCTCCTGCTTCTACTTTTAAGTTCTTCACTTCAATGCCAGAATAAATTTTTTCATATTTCTCAGTGAACTCTTTCTTCGAAATATCTTTTTTTGCCTTTTCTGATAATTGATCATACATTTCTGCAAATTTTTGTTTATTCCATGCTTTTGTATATGTATCAAACGCTTCTTGTGGTTTTTCTTCTTTACCGCATCCAACTAACATGAACGTTAAGCAAAGAAAAAGAATCCCCCATATCTTTCTCAATCAATTCTCCTCCTCTTTCTATATGAATACTTTTGAAAATTTTAGCATTTTTACATGCTAGATTTCATTATAGCACTATTGAATATCATCTATAAACTTATATTAATGAATACAAATAATAAGGATTGATGTGAATTTCACATCAATCCTTATTATTATTGTTGTTGCTTCTCATATACATGATAATAGTACGTATACGGATTCTTTTCATCCGTTAAACCTTTTTCAACAAAAACTTCTTTCCAATTTGTCATATCCATTTCTGGGAAGAATGTATCTCCTTCAAATGCATAATGGATTTTTGTTATATATAACTTGTCTACGTAAGGTAAAAAGAGATCATAAATTTGTGCTCCGCCAAAAATAAAGATTTCCTCTTCATTTTTGCATAGTTCAAACACTTCTTCTACAGAATGTGCTACTTCACAACCTTCAACATGATACCCTTCATTACGAGTTACAATAATATTACGTCTTCCAGGCAGTGGTCTACCAATCGCTTCGTAGTTCTTTCTGCCCATAATAAGTGAATGGCCCATCGTTGTTTTCTTTACATACTGCAATTCACTTGGTAAACGCCAAGGTAAATTATTATCTTTGCCAATTACTCTATTCTCGTCCATTGCGACCATAAATGAAACAATCATTTTATCATCTCCTCTACAATTATACTGCAACCGGTGCTTTAATTGCTGGGTGTGGATCATATCCTTCAATCGTTAAATCTTCCATTTCAAAATCAAACACAGATTTCACATCTGGATTTAATGTAAGTTTCGGGAATGGACGTGGTTCACGTGCCAATTGCTTTTCTATTTGTTCAAAATGATTCGTATAAATGTGTGCATCTCCAATTGTATGAACAAATTCTCCCACTTCAAGACCACATTCATTTGCGATTAAATGTGTTAGTAATGAGTAACTTGCAATGTTAAATGGAATTCCAAGGAATATGTCACCACTTCTTTGATATAACTGACAAGAAAGTTTGCCATCCGCTACATAAAACTGGAATAACGTATGACAAGGTGGTAATGCCATACTTGGTACATCTTCAGAATTCCAGGCAGAAACAATTAGGCGACGGGAGTCTGGCGTTTTTTTAATCATTTCAATTACATCTTTTAATTGATCAAGCGTCTCACCAGCTGTCGTTTTCCAGGCACGCCACTGCTTTCCGTATACATCTCCTAAATAACCATATTTATTCGAGAAATCATCATCTTCTAAAACGTTCTTTTTAAACAATTCCATTTGCTCATCGTACTGCACTTTAAATTCCTCATCTTGTTGTGAGCGAAGACCGAAATCAGTCATATCAGGACCAGTATACTCATCGCTTTCTACCCAGCTCTTAAATGCCCATTCATTCCAAATATTATTATTATGCTGCAATAAATAACGAATATTTGTATCACCTTTCATAAACCAAAGCAGTTCACTTGCTACAAGGCGAAACGGCACTCTCTTTGTCGTTAATAAAGGAAAACCTTTACTTAGATCAAAACGCATTTGATATCCAAATACAGATACAGTGCCTGTCCCTGTACGATCTTCTTTCTTCGTACCATGCTCCATTACATGGCGGCATAAATTTAAGTATTCATATTCAGCATGTTTCATATGTAGTAAAACCTTCTTTCAATCTTATATGAAATTTATCATAACATGAAAAACAGTGAATTAAATAATCCTAATGAATAAAAATATATTTCTATATAAACAGAATTCTACTTCAATATATTTTTACAAAATGTAAATTTATAATCACCTGATCCTAAATCCCTTCCAACGTCATGTTCTGCTTTCCAATTTGTTTCGTCTATCCGTAATGTAGCACTTGTATTAGGTGGTACAGAAATATGTAAAAAGGCTTGTTCCTTTTCTACCCGCCACTCAATCTTAATTTCTCCATAAGCTGTCTCACGTTTTACTTTAACCCATTCTATATTCGAATCAAAATGTGGTTGTACATAAAAATGTTTATATGCAGGTTTTGTCTCATCCATTTCTAATCCAATAATATATCGGTATATCCATTCAACGATAGAGCCATATGCGTAATGATTATAAGAATTCATGCTATCATTCCAAAGTGTTCCATCCTCTTTCACGCCATCCCAATGTTCCCAAATCGTTGTGGCACCTTTTTTCACTTGGTATAACCATGATGGATAATCTTCATAAAATAGAAGCTTACAAGCAAGGTCATGCCGGTTAAACTTGCTTAATATTAAATTCAAATACGGTGTTCCTATAAAACCTGTTGTTAAATGATTTTTATTTTCTTTTAATAACTCAATTAAGCGATTAAATACTTTCTCATTTACGTCATCTTTCACTAGTTCAAAAAGAAGTACTAATATGTGGGCTGTTTGTGTATTTGAAATTAACCTACCATTTGGTGTAACGAATTCATTTTGAAATGCTTGAACAATATTCCCATGTAACTCTGCATATAATTTAGCATCTGTATTTTCACCTAAAATCTCAGCAATCCTTCGTAAAAGCGATGTAGAATAGGCATAATAAGCTGTCGCAATAAAATGCTTGTCTGTTCCGCCTTCATATACATCTGGTTTCGTATCTAATGCGAGCCAATCCCCTAAATGATAGCCTGTATCCCATAAATACTCGTTCTCACCTTGTGAACGTATGTAATCTATATACTTCTTCATACTGTCATATTGTTCTTTTAAAATCGATACATCTCCGTAATGTAAATAATGAACCCATGGGCATATAATTGCTGCATCGCCCCAACCACCAGAAGTATGTAAATCAAAATCCGCTCTTTTCCCAAAAGCATCTGGAATAACTAAAGGCACAGCTCCATTAACATTTTGATCTAATGATAAATCTTGGAGCCACTTTTTAAAGAACAATTGTACATTCATAATTTGCGTAGCTGTCCCAATGAACATTTGTGCATCTCCGGTCCATCCAAGTCGATCATCTCGCTGCGGACAATCTGTTGGCACATCAAAAAAGTTCCCTCTTTGAGACCATTCCACATTATGATGAAGTTGATTGATTAATGGATTAGACGTTTCAAATTCAGTCGCTTTTTCCATATCCGTATGTAATACAACCCCTTCAAAATCTGCTATTTGAGGCGGCTGGGTTAATCCACTTATTTTCACATACCTAAAGCCTTGATATGTAAAATGAGGTTCAAACATTTCCTCTTCTTCTCCTTTTGCTATATACACTATTTTTTGTTTTGCCTTTCGGAGATTTCCGGTGTAAAAACTACCGTCTTTATTCAATATTTCAGCATGATGCAATTCTATCTTTTGGCCAATATAAACATGACGGACTGTAAATTGAACCCAACCTACCATATTTTGCCCCATATCAATCAGCCATTCGTGATTCGGTAGTTTTGAAATAGAAATCGGTTTAATAATTTTCATTTTACGAATTGCTTCGTTTTCTTGCGCAACAATTATTTGTTTGGAATGCTCAATTACTTCAACATCTTCTAGCCCTTGCCCACTTTCTTCTATCCTAGCGTCGTAAACCTCCCCTTCATAAATTTCTGAATACAAAATTGAGCTTGACGTTACCTTCCATGTTTCGTCTGTGACAATTTTTTCTTTCGTTCCATCTTCATACGTTATATGTACTTGAGCAATTATCACACGTCTTCTACCGTAATAATTACGTACATGATGCATGGTAAGTGGTCCTTTATACCAGCCATTACCTACCAGAGCCGAAATAGTATTGTGCTCACCCTTTAATAAATGCGTTATATCATACGTTTGATACAGTACTCTCTTATCATAACTTGTCCATCCAGGGGTAAAATAACAATCTCCAATGCGCTCTCCATTTATAGAAGCCTCGTATAATCCTAAACTTGTGATATATAAACGCGCTTTTTTAACTACTTTTTTAATAGTAAAATTTTTATTAAAGGACATAACTTGCGCTCGTTCTTTTTTCGCAGCAATCCAGTTTCCGCTCCAATTATCTTGTCCTTGTAACCCAGTCTCCCAAAATGCTACTTCTGACCAAGATGATTCTTCTCCGTAATTATCCCATACCTTTACCCGGTAAAAATAACGTGTTTCTGCTCTGTATGGAAATGAATTAATTGGTATATGTAAACTTTGATCTGTTTCTACTTTTCGCGAATCAAACATTATAATTTCAAAATCTCTATCTTTCGCAACCTGCAATTGATAAGCAAGTTGTTTTACATTTCGGTTACTCGACTCAAGCAGCCAACTCATTTTAACAACTTTTGAATCTATACCTATCGGATTTTTTTTATTATCGCAAAGTAATTTCTTTATTATTAGCACACTTCTTCACCATCTTTTCTAAATCTTAATTTAAATTAATTATAATAAAATTAAAATTCTAAATAAATAATAACTTTATTCATTCTTACAAAATTATTAACTTTCCAAATTTATAAAGGTTTTCATTTTCTATTACCGAAAGTATAGTGCGGTAGGATAAAATTTATATTTGGAGGTTAGAAGTATGTCTAAAATTGAAACTCCTGTTATGACTGCTTTACAAACAACGGTTGAAAAAATGATGAAGGATTTAAACGTTCCTGGAGCTGCTGTGGCTGTTATAAAAGACGGTGAAGTTATTATTTCAGAAGGATTTGGCTATCGAAATCTAGAGACAAAAGACACTGTTACACCAAGTACTCGGTTCGCAATCGGTTCCTCAACGAAAGCTTTTGGCACACTTTCATTAAGCTTATTAGCACAACAAAAAAAGTTTAATTGGGATACTCCTATCCAGTCTTATATACCTAACTTCTCTTTATCTGAACTACTTGCTAGCTCACAAGTTACCGGACGAGATTTAGCTTCTCATCGAACTGGTGTAAGCCGTCATGAGGCTCTTTGGTATAGCTCTTCCTTATCTCGAAAAGATCTCGTTGAAAAAATAAAACATTTACCACTTGATGCTCCGTTTCGTACAGCATTTCTTTATAACAACTTAATGTATGCAACAATTAGTTATATTGTAGAAAACATTACGAATCAAACATGGGAACAATACGCCACAGAACATATTTTAGAACCTTTAAATATGAGGCATACAAACTTCTCTGTTACAGATTCACAAACAACAGATGATTATGCTTTACCTTACATCGAAAATGACGGTGAAATAAAAGAAGTTCCATTCCGCAACATCGATACGGTTGGCGCTGCTGGTTGTATTAATTCTACAATTGAAGATATGGCCAATTGGGTCCTTCTTCACTTAAAACAAGGAAAATTTGGAGAGCATGAATTAATTTCTCCTGAATTATTACAACAAATGTATACACCGCACAATTCAATTCCAGATCAACCAGTTTTATCACTTCCTGAATCTCCATTAAATAGTTACGGCCTTGGTTGGTTTATTAGCGCTTACCGTGGTAATAAGGTAATTCATCATGGCGGTAATATTGATGGGTTTTCAGCACTTGTTTCATTCATACCAACAGAAAACATAGGCCTTGTTATTTTAACGAATGCTGGAGGCACATTACTACCTACTTATCTCGCTAATCAAATTTATGACGAACTACTTGAGTTAGAATCCATTGATTGGCATAAACGTGCTGTAGAAGATACTGAAAAAATGAAGGAAATGATGAAAGAAGCAACTGAATCCATTCCAGAACAAATAAAAGGAACTACACCTTCTCATAAATTAGAAGATTATACTGGTACTTTCGAACATCCGGCATATGGAACATTACAAGTATACAAGCGAGATGATTCATTATTTGTACAATTCATGGAAATGGACATTCAATTAGGGCACCATCATTACGACATCTTTTCTGCAAAAGTTGACTTATTCCAAATGAAAATGAATCTATTATTTGCATATGAAATGAATGTGAACGGTGAATTCCCATCCCTTCAGTTACATGTACCAGCTATGTTAAGTACGCAGCCGCTTGCATTTAAGAAAATTAAATAAATTTTAAATAGAGGGATGATAACACTTCCCTCTATTTCCTTTTAAATCCCCCATCAAAAAAAGGATAATACGTAACAGGCACAGAATTCCATTATTCAACTAATTAAATTATCAGGAGGAAAAGCTGTGTACATAGAAATTTTTAAAGAAATTGTTTCGATTACTCATCACGATTATTCAGGTTGTATAGATAAAAAAGGATGGGACGATCCTACTACTTATTTACAGACAATTGAGAAACTAGAGAAACAAGGAGAACTAACACCAGTACAATTTACCGAAATTGTACGTGATTACTTATTAGACTTTAAAGATAATCATATGTTTTTTAAAGTGCACTCTAACAATCAACCTCTTAACAGTATTGGCTTCCAGGTGAAAAGATACGAAGACCGCCTATATATTACATCCACTTCACAGGAAATAAGAGCGAAAAAAGGACAGTCAATTTTAGCATTAGATAATATGAAAGTTCCTGAGCTATTAATAAAATATAAGAAGTATTTAAATGAGAATACATATGAACGTGAAAAATGGGATTATGTTTTATTAAAATCGTCAAATTGTACACTTATAGATGAAGATGGATTGACTCAAACAATTACTTTGCAAAAGTATAAACAAAACGAATACACGCCTATTTATTCATTGAAACAGTATAATAAAGATACACTCTTAATTACTTTGACGGATTTTGCAAATACTGAAGCTATTAATAAACTATTAGACTCACACAAAGATGAACTTAATTCTTTTCCGAACTTAATTATAGATGTGCGACTGAATCGTGGCGGAAGTGATGATGCATTTTTCAACCTACTTCCTTACTTATTTGAAGACAAAGAAATTTCCCTTTTAGATTCTTCAGATACAATGCAATTAAATCATACAGAACGAAACTATCAATTACGTATGAAAGACATCGAAATGGAAGATTATGATTCTTTAGACGAACTTTCCAAATTATTCACAGATATATTTATTCAAGATTTAAAAAGGAATTATAAAAAAGGATTCGTTACATTTGATACTTCTGAGTTACCAAAAGAACTTCAATCATTAAAAATACACGGACGAAAATCACCTTGTAGAGTAGTTATATTAACAGATGTTACATGTGGAAGTTCTGGTGATTCTTTTGTAGAAGTTGCAAAAAAATCATTGAAAGTAAAAGTAATAGGTCGTCCTACTGCTGGTTTAAATGATTATTCTAATTTAGCGGTAATGGAATGGGCTGATACATTCGCACTTTACTACCCTACTTCACGGCTCTCTATTATAGATAAAGGCGAAGGAATGTCCGGAATTGGTATACAACCGCATATACATATCCCCTGGACTCCGGAACATATACAGGAAGATGTAGATTTAAAGTTAGCATTACAACTGCTTCAAAATGAAGAATGGTAAAAAATAAAGGTAGATGTGAATCACACCTACCTTTCCTATTTCATAGCAATCTTTTCTGGCTGAAACCAGATTGGCTTTAATAACTCAAAGTTTTTATGATCCTCTAAAACGATAGTAAGGCGTTCTAACGTATCCTCTAACATATGCGGTGCTGCTCGTAAGGACCACACAACTGATGAGAAAACTGTCATGCCAACGTACACCGCATATAAGTTCCAGAACTCCTCTGGTATTCCCCCATTAAAGTAGCCTTCTATTTGTCCGATTGAATACGGAATACTAATGTCTCTTGCAAATAGTGCAATTTTTACGAAATCATGAAGTGGGTCACCCCAATCATAACCATTAAAATCAACAACACCTACATATTTCGCATCACGTACAATTATATTTTCTAAATGAAAATCATCGTGTTGAAACCGATTTGGGCGGTTCTTTAAATATATTTCATTTTCATCTATAAACTTTATGATTTTATCATCATTTTTTATTTTTATTCCACATGTTTTATATGCCTCTACATATTTTCGATGTTTTTCCATTGCTCTTTCATACCATGGAAGGATATCCTTAGGAGCTTCATATGTATGCATTTTTGCTAAATCTTTTCCTGCTTCTATACCAATATCATATTGTTCTTTTGGTGTATATGTAGGCAATAGCTTCTTCGCATCTTCCCCTTCTAAATATGAAAAAATACCATAGCATAAACCTTCTTCTGCCAACAAACCCATTTCAATTGGTTTTTGTGCTTGCACACTACGGTTTTGCATTTCATTTAAAATTTGAAACTCTATTTTCTTTCTTTCATACTCTTTTATATCGCCTGTCCGTAATAAATATTTTTCGTTATTCGCACTCGTAATTATATATTTCTTATCCGGTGAGAAACCTTTGGAGATTTTTTCAATATTAACTGCATCTTTTACTATTTGTATATTGTTTTGCCACGCTGTAATTGTTTTCATTTTTATTCCCCTTGCATTTCTACATTTGATGTATACGCTACTTCTACAATAAACCCATTCGGATCGTAAAAAGAAATGGGTTCCTCCAAATTTGCTACCCAAAATTCAATATGATGAATACCTGCTCAAAGTGTATTCATATTAAGAATACGCCCCTTGTACTACTTGTACAATTTCCATTGGTGTATTGACCATATAATCTGGTGCATCTTTTTTCACTGTTTCAATAACATCATATCCCCAAGATACCCATATTACATTCACCCCAGCCTTTTTACACGCTGCTACGTCTCGCTGTTCGTCACCGACGTATAACATATCTTTCTCTGTTATTTTTTTCGATTTTAAAAATCTTTTTATCATTTTATCTTTACCGAACAAATTTTTAGAACAATATACCTCTTGTATATTTTCTATATCATTATTGTGTAAAAATGCCCGAATATGCTCTTCTGAGTTAGAAGATATAACGGCAATTCCGTATCCTTTTTTATGCAGTTCATCTAATACATCCTTCATCCCATGAAACAAAATAAGATCTTTTATAGCGGGTTGATACAATTTATAAAACTCCAGCGCTAATATCGGTAGTTTATACAATGGTACATCAAGTTGTTTACATCTCTCTGGCATCGTTAATTTACGCAAATACTCAATTTCTTCTTCCCTTACCGTTTTATATCCGTGCTTTTCAGCAATTTGATTATAAATTGGTACAAATATATTTTGTGAATCTACTAATGTGCCATCAAAGTCAAAAACAATATATTTTTGCATTCCCATACTCCCTTACTTCTTTTTTCCTAAACCTATTTTATTCAACAATATAGTTGCCTTACCCTTCTATAAGCATAAAAAAGAACAAGATTTTTCTCTTGTTCTTTTTAAGAAAGCCACTTTGGCGGTATATTCGTATTCCAATAAATATTCCCTAATTCATGGTGTCCTGAGTACCCATCATCAAAACGGTGATAGTGGAAATTAAAATAATAACCATCTTGCGGTGGATGATCTCTTCTTACATGAAATCGCAATAAGTCATTTCCTGATTTCGTGTCATACACATGAAAAATCTTTTCATTATTTCCGCCAGCTGGTCTTTGAGAAATCGCTAATGATTGCAATGACTCCTCTGGCACATCACTTGCAAGCTCAGCAATTGCCTCTTCAATTTTCGGTAATATTACATCTTTAAACTCATCTTCAATTACTGGACCAATTTTAGTGCCAAACTTTTGCATTGACTGCTTCTCTGCTTCTTGCATTGCGTACGTAATAAAAGTATCAGTGGTTAACCTGTCATTCGTTTCTTCATATGTATAGGACGTACTCTCCAAATTTTGTTGCCCAGCTGTGCTCGTAGGCTTGTCCGCAGCTTTGGCATTATCAAGCAATATGGAAGGAGGCGTCACTAAACCAAATGTAAATACGGTAATTAATGCGACTAAGGTTTTTCTAAACCAATTTGGCATGTATGTTCCCTCCCCTTTCACTCATTATGTTTTATATAACGGTTGTTCCTTCTATTATACAAAATGATTGTAATTTTTGCACTTTACAATTTTGTTAACGTTCACATATTTTTCACTTGAATATGAAATTGTAAGATTTCATACAATAAAAATACAACAATAATGAGGAGGAGATCCGATGACTTTAGATGTCATGTATTCCGCGGCAAGCATACTCGTTTTAGTATATTTTATTTATCAATGTGTTACGGATTAAAAAAAAGAGCCATTTTTCGGCTCTTTTTCTATGGTAAGAATACAATCCAACCAATCCAGACTATAAAAATAATCCCGGCAATTACTGCTGGTAATAAATAAAAATGAGAAAGTATAACTATTCCATACAAAAGTATTACTGGAAGTAATAAATAGCGATCTGCCTTCCATCTTAACATTAGTAATTTGCCTTCATCACAATATAAATGAAGAAACATTTTTTTCGAAAATTCATTCCAATAATCGCGCGCATAACGAGAAATTCCAACTAAAGCAAATGCAAGAATAATAGCTGCAATCCACCTCGGACTCATAATAATACTGACGGTGCTTATACATACAATTTGAATATAAAATATTCGTGCACTACTTGTACGGAAAAATTCTTTTAAAAAGGATTCAACAATACGAGATTCCTTTTTCTTCCCTAAAAACTTTTTAGAACGCGGAAACATCCACGGTTTTTTATTCGAACTACTCGGTTTAGCTGTATGACCACCAACTTGCATAATCCCACTCGTCCAGCGCATACTTTCTTCTTTCTCTTTCTCAACTTCTTTAAAAAAGCAATTTTTATAATTCAATTTTTCTTTTATCAACCCGATAATTAGAAAAACTGCTAGACCGATACTTAGTATAGAATAAAATGGATTTGTATAAATAAGAAACAGACTCAATCCAAAAAAGGTTAAACTTATAGAAAACATTACATTTTTTATAATCCATAGTAGCCATCGTTTCCCCACACGTACATGAATAAATCTCGTTAACAACGACAACATAAATCGAAATGCAGTAAAGAATAGCCAAAATAATATGATTTGTACCTTCGTCACTCCAATACTTTTCATCAACACTGGTAACATAGCAACTACTACCACTACATTCGTTATCGCTATTCGAATTAACGTATATGTCATACCATACTGGATTAACTTTTGCATGTGAGCGGGATACGAAATTAAAAATAAACTATCTGCTTGTTCAAAAAATGAACGCACTCCTCTTGCATATGTCATCACATAAAATGCGAATAGACCTAACCCGAAATAAACTGTCTCTTCCATCGATAATTCTTCTATCCATAGTGAACGATAATAAATCCCTATAAATATAAGTGCTGGAATAATAATATATAGCGCAACTGTCCAATCAGTTATAGAACGTATGGACTTCCATTTACGCCTCAGTTCATGACGCAATCTTTTATAAAATTGTTGTTTAATCATGCTGTTCACGCCTTACGATTACATCAAAACAGTCTAATAATGAACTTCCTGGCATTTCTGCTAACGTTTGGATAGATTCTAAATGTCCATCTGCGACTAATGTACCTTGCGAAATGAGTAAAAATCTTTCGCAAATTTTTTCAGCGGTATCTAATACATGCGTACAAAGTAAAATTCCTGCGCCACGTTCTTTTTCTTTATATAAATAACTTAAAAACTCTTTCGTAGCTACTGGATCTAAGCCGATAAAAGGTTCATCAATGATATAAAAATCTGGTTCAGTTAAAAATGCCAAAATGAGCATCGATTTTTGTTTCATACCTTTTGAAAACTTTGATAAATACTCATGTTTATGTTTATCCATTCGAAACATATGTAATAACTCTTCTGCTTTTCTTTCCCAGCTTCCTACTTCGTTCTCGCGAGCAGCCATTAATAGTTCGATATGTTCCCAAAGCGTCAAATAATCATAATATGTCGGGTGTTCCGGCACGTATGCATAAGGATTTTTCTTTTCACCGAATGATATTTCACCATTCATATTTACTAGTAAACCGAGCATCGTTTTAATCGTCGTACTCTTCCCAGCACCATTCGCACCAATAAGTGCAACTAATTCACCTTTTTCAATTGAAAAGTCAATATCATGAATTGTCTTTTCCGCTAAATCATATCCTGCAGAGCGAATATTTACTGCTAACATACATTCCCCTTCTTTCCATTTCCAATACAAACAAGGAAAAGAATAACATACAACTATCTATATATCATTATAAAATATTTATTTTTATAGCAGGAAAAAAATTTTTTTAACAGAATAATAAATGTTTGATTACATTTTATTGGAGTGGATAATATGTCTTTTCAAATTCGTGAAGCGACGATAGACGATATAGATGCACTTTGCTCTTTAACGAAAGAATTAAAAGGTTCCTCTATTTCCTATGAAGATATGAACAACCGATTGCAATTCGTACAAATGAGTCCTTTTGATTTTTTATATGTTTATGAAGAAGAAACTATATTTGGATTACTTGGGTTTCGTATTCGTGAAAATTTAGAAGATGTAACTCGTTATGGGGAAATTTCAATTATTAGCGTTGATTCTACAATACGACGAAAAGGCATTGGGCAAGTATTAATGGATTATGCTGAGCAATTAGCAAAGACACATAATTGTATAGGCACATGGCTAGTCAGTGGAACAAAAAGATTAGAAGCACATCCTTTTTATAAAAAATTAGGATATGAAGTAAATGGATATCGATTTGTGAAACATTTTTAAACTACTTATAAATGGAAAGGACTATAACTATGACAAACATCGAAGCTATTTTTATTGATCGTGACGGTACAATTGGTGGTGACACTACAATACATTATCCAGGCTCTTTTACATTATTTCCTTTCACAAAAGCAGCTCTGCAAAAACTAAAAGCTCAAAATATAAAAATTTTCTCTTTCACAAATCAACCAGGTATCGCAGATGGGATAGCAACTGTAGCTGATTTTGCACAAGAATTAGAAGACTTTGGTTTTGATGATATATACGTATGTCCTCATAAACACGGTGATGGTTGTGAATGCCGTAAACCAGGTACAGGTATGCTGCTACAAGCAGCTGAAAAACACGGGCTCGATTTAACAAAATGCGCTGTAATTGGTGATCGCTGGACCGATATCGTTGCAGGAGCAACAGTGCATGCGATAACGATATTGGTGCGCACAGGCGCTGGATACGATGCTTTACATACGTACCGAGACAAATGGGCACATATTGAACCAAACTACATTGCAGAAAACTTTGAAGATGCTACAAATTGGGTTTTAAATTACCAATAAAAATTCACCAAGACGTCTTCACATTGTTTAGATTAAACAATATCAAAAAGCAGTATAATTCTGTACATCTGATCCTTTTCGCACCACAAATAACTTCATTTTCTACAACATTTGGAATGCCTTTCTCAAATACATGTTGAGGGACTAATTCCGATAAGAATAAAGATTGCTAAAAAAAGATGTTTACGAATTCTTTATTTGATAATGAAGAACACCATTTTGAAAAAATATTGATCAAAATGGCGTTTCTTTTTAAGTGAATATGGGATTTTCATAAAAAAGTTTGTACTAGTTTAAGTTTAGTGTTTCACAAAAATAGAATCATTATGGTTTATTTTATTATTTAGTTCTATTACTCTTTATGACCCTTGAATCCAAATGTAATTAAAACAATACTAATACTAATAATAATCAAAATAATATTACCTGCTGTATGCGAAATGCTCGGAATGACGTTTTCTAAAATGAATGTCCCAGAAAACAGAGCACGAACACCAATCCCAAAAATAACAAGCCCGATTATTCCTAAAAAGATTTTCATATTTATCCCTCTTTCTTTATCTTTAGCGTATTTTTATAAATATGGTTTGCAGCATCTACTGGAATATGGCTCAATGAAAACTTAATATTTTCCTTACCTGAAGCAATTGCTAACTTCAAAGATGCTAAATGCTGTTTTTCCTGTAGGTTTGTCTGTCGTACGGAAACCCACTGAATACGCCCTCTTTTAATAATGACTGTTTTACGAGATAAACTTCCATATTGAAGCGTTAAAAAATGTTCATTTTGGTTCCAACCAATCATTTTAAATTCCATCCACCCTAAAAATAAGGGTATAAAGGGGACTATTATTGCGAAGTAATGATAATATGCTGGTACATATAACCATATTGAAATTGCAATAAGAAGTCCTACTATAAATGGGAGGACTTTATAATGAAAGGAAGCTTCTTTAGTAAGCTGCTGTAAGCAATCACTTTTTTGATAACCAGTAAAAGACTTCAGTAAAGTTTTCACTTTTTTCTTTTTAACAAAAGGGATGATTGCAATGCTTTTTTCATTTTGCTCATTTTGACTATTACGAATAACAATAGCTTGAATAGATGCATACCCCAATAAGCGATGTAATGGTCGCTCAACTATTAGAAGTGCCTGTATACGGCCATTGGTAATTGTTCGATATTTCTTTTCCAATAGCCCTTGTTCAACTTCTAATTCATCTTTACAATTTTTCTTGATCGTGAAATGGTAGTCACTTTCAAAAGTAAGTAATAATGAGAGAATGAACGATATAATCAAAACAAGAACGATTGTTATCACAATCCAATTTGAGCCAAACCAATCGAATAAGAAAGTGAATAAGGTATTTTGATTGCCTCCTTTTGTCATATCCCAATATTTGAGTAAGCCCAGGGTTAATATCATTAAGATAACTCCAAATTTCGGTGACAAAAAACTGTGTAAAGCTAAATCACTATTTGACAAATGAAGTACTGATTCATCTATTTCACCTATGGTATTGGCCTGTAAATTCACTTGTAAAATGTCCCGAATACGTCGTTCTTCTTCTTTTGATATACAACTAAAAGTGATACTGGATTCATCTCCACCTGCAAGTTCAATAGTAAGTGTTAGCGTTGAAAAAAAATGATCGTACACACGAATTGTAGAATCAATAGATTGAATACGATCAGGCGTTACCCATTTTTTCTTGATCATAATCAAACCAGATTGAATATAGATCGCCTTCTCTTGAATTTCATAAATAAAAGATTTCCATTTTAAAATTCCTACAATTAAAAACATCATAATCAGAAATACACTTACTATTACTCCAATTTTCACTGTAGAAATTTGGTTTCCCATTTGTTTATGTACCAACAAAACCAATAAGGGAAACAACCAAATATAAGATAAAGATTCTTTTATAGCTACAACGATGAAATAAAGAATCGAAACTGGATGAAGCTGTTGATTCTTTTTCTTAGACTTGTTCATCATATAACCTCGCATAGATTTCAATTTCTTTTCGGATAGAATCTGCCGTTTCTTCAGCTAATCCTGGAATATGATGGCTACCTGCAGCCGTTGATAGCATAAGGGTATATAAATGATACCTTTTTAGAATAGGGCCTTGCTTTGCATCTATATGCTGAACTTTCCCCATAGGTATTAATATTTTTCTTTTAAACAGAATCCCTTTTTGAATTTGAATACTAGTTTCGTTTATTTTGTATCGCCATATACGATATCTCCACATTGGTGCCCAATATAATTCAAAAGGGAGGGAAATAATCGCTAAACACGTTGTAATAATGACAATCCATTCGGGCCAATGGAATGTGAACGTACAATATAGCAATGTAACAATGATGACTGTGTATACAAATAAGGAGATAATCCCTTCCACCTTTCTTGCAGCAATAACCTTTTTATCTAACCGCTTAAATTTAGAAGCCCCCACTATTCCATCTCCTTTTCTTTTAAATATTTTTTCTAGTGGCAAAATCAAACGTATCAGTTATTTCAGCTATTAATTTTTCCATATCTGAAACATCTTCCTTTGCAATTCGCGGTCCAATTGAGTCAATTACACTTCGTATAGTTTTAGCCATTATAAGGGGTGAAAACTCTCTAAAACTCCCTTCAATTTCTTGCCCCCACTTAAAAATCTCGATTAACGGTTCATATATAGATTCATCTTCATTTTTGTAAAGTAGTTCCCCGTTTTCAGTTCGAGCATTTGAAACAACTTCAATAATTGCCATCACGTATTTTCTATGCTCAAACATAAACCTTAAATTCGATTCGATATATCCACGAAGAAATGCAGGGGCACTATCTAAGCCTTCCATAGATTTCCCCATATAAGGAACCGCAAGCGCATAAGAATATTCAACAACAGCTTTCATCAATTCTTCTTTATTTGGAAAATGGTACGTTACAACCCCTTTACTAATTCCTCCTTTTTTAGCGATATTTCCAATCGAAGCATTTGAATAACCTCCTTCAACAAGTACTTTTATAGCATCTTCAATAATTTGTGTTCGACGATTTAATTTTTTATTTTCCATACACCGATTTTAGTACGAACGTACTAAAATTGTCAAATAAAAAAAGTACACCACTTTTATTAAGTAGTGTACCAATATTTGTATACTATATAACATTATATAAGTTCCTTCCCCTTAGTATAGAAAGAGAACTATAAATCATTTTTTATTTCACAGAGTGAAAACATCTCATTTAACTATACATATCTCAAAAAGTTAATTCATAATGGAAATAATGATTATCTCTCAAATATCCATTTTCAGCATATAATCGCTGCGCTGATAAATTATCAATCTCTGTTTGTAATTTTACACCTTTTGCACCATTTTCTAAGGCAAATTCTTTAGCAGCTTCTAGTAATTTTTTACCTGTTCCTGCTCCACGCTTAGTGGCTTGTACAAACAGATCATTTAATATCCATAATTCTTTCATCGAAATAGAAGAAAATGATGGATATAATTGTGTGAATCCAATATATTCCCCATCTTCAACTGCCACAAAAATAACGGATTCTTTTTTCTCGATTCGATTTCGTAAAAATACTTTTGCTCCTTCTAAATCGGAATCTTGTCTATAAAACATACGATAGTTATTAAAAACTGATGCTAGTCCATCTAAATCTGCAATTGTTGCCTCATATATTCTCACTTTACTCCATTCCCCTTCCAATACTGTCTCATTATATCGGTTGCCCATTTAGGCTGTACAATTTCTTCTTTCGGCATAAACTCTTTCATTATCGGCTTTATATCCAATATAGGTGTGCCATCAATAGCATCTAACCCCTCAACAATAATTGATTTACCTTCTCTTTTGATCACCTTTACAATTGTTGCTCCTATGCGATTCGGACGATTTTTCCCGCGCTGTGCAAAAATGCCTACTTTAGGATAATCATTATTATTTCTAGGATGTCTAGCAAAATATTGAATTTGTTCATCAGTTACTTTATGAAAATAAAAAACAACTTCAATATGAGAAAAATCTTCAATCCCTTGTATACTTTCCTCTGTATACATTTCAGTTACAGTAATACAGGATCTTACTTCTCCCCACTCATCATCTTTTATTTCCTTTCTTTCATTATGTACAAATGCGATTGGTTGAACTGAAAACATACGCATTCCCCCTCAATTGTAACCACTTACATTATAAAATATTTTCTGAATGTTTTCCACAAACTTGAACTAGGTTACATAATATAATTATATTCTATTTTGTAAAGCGAAATTAACTGCTTCAACTGCATGTATATAAGTTGTGTCGAATATCGGAATGGATATGTCTTCCTGTTTTATTAATAACCCTATTTCTGTACAACCTAATATGATTCCTTGTGCTCCTTCTTTTACTAGCTCTTCTATAACTCTTTTATAATACTCTCTAGATTGGGATGTTATCTTTCCTAAACACAATTCTTTATATATTACTTCATTTATCTTATCTCTATCTTTTTCTGATGGAACCATTACTTTTATATGATTCTCTTCTATGCGTAACTTATAAAAATCTTGCTCCATTGTATATTTAGTTCCAAGCAAACCAACCCTATGAATATCTTTCCTTTTCATTTCTTTCGCAGTTGCATCAGCGATATGTAAGACTGGAATATGAATATTCTCCTTTATTTTCTCAACTACTTTATGCATTGTATTTGTACAAATAATTATAAAATCTGCTCCTCCCCTCTGTAACGAATATGCTGCATTCCCTAATACTTCTCCTGCTCCATTCCAATTTCCGTTAGACTGGAATCGTTCAATCTCTTCAAAGTCCACACTATTAATCATACATTTTGCTGAATGTAACCCTCCTAATCTCTCTTTTATTTCTTCATTTATGATTCGATAATATTCAGAAGTTGATTCCCAACTCATACCACCAATTAAACCTATTGTTTTCATTACACAAACACCCACCTTATACCGTTTTTCAAAACTAATCACAACATCTTATTATCTATAATATACATAATAAAACAAGACTTTACGTTTATAATATAAATTCATGTTTTAACTATTTCCAAGGAAATTTTATAAGAATATTCTGAAATTAATTACCGAATGTTTTTATAGAATCTTCATATTGATAATGAAAACATTCTCGATACAACTGTTTCATTTCATCATATGATGGCACACGTGGATTATTTGCTGGACTTCCACTTTCAATTGCATCTGATGCCATTTTAGAAATAGCTTTTTCAAATTCAACCTCACCAATTCCGTATTCTTTTAAATTTGGAATACGAAGATCAAAACAAAGTTTTTTTATTTCCCTCAGCGTGTAGTCGGCTACTTCTTCATCACAATAGGAATACAAATCTTTATTTAAACAACGTCCAATATCCGCTAGTCTTTTTACTGCACTAATTTTTGTATATTGTAAAACTGTAGGTAATAGTATTGCATTCGATATACCATGTGGTACATGAAATAACGCTCCTACCGGCCTTGACATTCCATGAACTAACGTAACAGATGCATTGGAAAATGCGATTCCAGCTTGTAAGGAAGCAATCATCATCGCTTCTCTTGCCTCCATATTCTCTCCATCCTCATATGCAATACGTAAATATTTCATAATACTTTCAATAGCGGAAAGTGCAAGTACATCGGTAAGTGATTGTGAAACTTTAGAAATATATGCTTCGACTGCATGACATAATGCATCTATCCCTGTTGCTGCTGTAATATGAGGTGGTACCGAACGCGTTAATATTGGGTCAATAATCGCTACTTGCGGTGTGAAATTTGGATGCTTCATCATCATTTTTACATCTGTTCGTTTATTCGTAATTACTGCTACACTTGTTACTTCCGATCCAGTACCAGAAGTTGTTGGGATTGCAATTAGTGGTAGCGGATCGTTGTCTATTTCCATATCTTTTTGGACATAATCTTCCACTTCTCCACCATTTGTATATAACACCGCAACTGCTTTCGCAGCATCAATACAACTTCCACCACCAATACCGATAATAAAATCACACTTTTCTTCTTTACTAAGAGTTAACGCTTCTAACACGTGTATATTTGTAGGCTCAGCATTTACTTTATTATATGTAATAACAGTAATACCTTTCGTATTTAATTGTTGTATACAACTCTCAACATATCCTAAATTCTCCATAATTGTATCCGTAACTATAAACGCTCTTTTCCCCAACTTCTTAGATTGTTCCCCCAGTTTTTCAAGCGAATTTCTTCCATATAATACAGACTTCGGCATACGAAACTCAGCAACTTCTTGCAAGTACTCCACCCCTTCTTACCCTAATTAATGTTTTCGTTTATAACATATCGACTTAATAAATTCCTGTTGCAGTATAGAATGCAATTACTAAAAATACAGCAACCGTTTTCAAAACTGTAATGGCAAAAATATCTTTATATGACTGTTTATGTGTTAAACCTGTTACTGTAAGAATAGTAATAATAGCTCCGTTATGTGGTAATGTATCCATTCCTCCAGATGCCATTGACACGATACGGTGCATTACTTCTAATGGAATATCAAATTGATTGGCCGCTGCAATAAACTTATCTCCCATCGCACTTAAAACAATTCCCATTCCTCCTGATGCAGAGCCTGTAATTCCAGCTAAAATATTCGTCGTTACAGCTCCATTCACTAGAGGATTCGCGAATGTGGCAGAAATGCCGTCTCTCATAATCGCGAAACCTGGAAGTGCTGCGATGACACCACCAAATCCAAATTCAGCTCCTGTATTCATCGTTGCCAGTAGCGCCCCACCAATACTTGTATTCAATCCAGCTTGAAATCCTGTTACTACTCGTTTCCAATATAATAATAACGTTGTTACTATACCTATAATAAGTGCCAATTCTACTGACCAGATTCCAACTACTGCACTTAATTCTACTTTTCCAAATGCTTTCATACCAATTGCAGAAAAATCAAAACCATTCGGATACCACTTCGGTATCATAATAGTAAAAACTTTATTCATTACACCTACTAAAATAAGTGGTACAAAAGCAATTACTTGCTGAACTCTTGTAATTTCAATGCTTTTAAGCACCGGCATATCTTTTTGTTCTACTTGCAAAGAAGCTGCCATTTCAGTATCTCCATCGTTCAAACCAAAATACCCTTCTCCTGCCGCCTTCGCCTTCTTACGTCTACTCTCTAAATATAGTAATCCTAACGTCAGTACAAAAATTGCCCCTACAATACCAAGTATCGGCGCAGCATAAATGTCTGTTTTAAAAAACGTCGTAGGTATTACGTTTTGAATTTGTGGTGATCCAGGTAGCGCATCCATCGTAAACGTGACCGCTCCAAGAACGATTGTTCCAGGGATTAAACGTTTTGGAATATTCGCTTGTCGAAACAACTTAGCTGCGAACGGATATACAGCAAACACTACTACATACACACTAACACCACTATACGTTAAGATAGCACCCATTAATACAATCGCTAATATTGTACGTTTTTCACCAACTAACTCTATAATTGTCTTTGCAATCGAATCTGCAATTCCTGACATTTCTACTACTTTCCCAAATATTGCCCCGAGTAAAAATACAGGAAAATATAGTTTAATAAAACCTACCATTTTCTCCATAAAAATATTCGAAAAGAAAGGTAATACAAAACTAGGCTCTGTCAAAAATACTGCAAATAATGCAAATATCGGTGCAAATAATATAACAGAAAATCCTTTATACGCTACAAACATAAGTAAACTAAGTGCTAATAATATAATAACTAGCTCCAATCATACCCCTCCTTTAAACTGAAAATTCAAACTTCTGTTGATGTACTTCTACTAATCTTTTATTTCTGACATCCCTCCTCTAATTCATACAAATTTTTCATGCTAAAAATGTCTAATTATAAGTATTCGATTACACATGAAAAATCCCTTTAAACATAAACGAATTCATCGTCATACGTTATAAAGGGATTTTCAGTCTCTATATTTACTTCTTTATCAAACCATTTTCTCCCAAGAAATAATGTAATTCTTTTACATCATTTACTATATGAGTCGCACCAACTTCAGTCAATTCTGTTTCACTACCATAACCGTATAAAACACCAATTTAAGCAATCTCATTATCATTCGCACCGATTATATCATGCTTTCTATCTCCAATCATGACAATTCCTTCTTTATTAAGCTCTTCATTTGTTTATAAAATATGAGCAATAATCTCTTCTTTCTTTATTCTTGTACCATCTAAATTACTTCCAACGATATCTTCAAAATAATCCGTTAATTGAAAATGATCTAGTAATTGTTTTGCAAATACAGTAGGTTTTGAAGTTGCTATAAATAAAGTGAAACTTTAATCAGTGGGGGTTTTCTTCATCCCCCACTGATTATTAGTTGAACCAATCGGACTTTTATGGGCAGTTGATCCCCTACCTAAATTCTTTGCTTTCGCTGAATTTTGAGGTGGGGGTCTTACTGCCCATTAAAGTGGGATAAACGATTTCCGGTATCTTTTAATTGTTTTAAGAGATTTGGAATACCCTCGTAAACATTATTTTCTAACAATACACGCTGCTTTACATACTCTCTGAAATAAAAGACAGCTCGTTCAACTTCTCCTTCGTTCATATTGTATCTCTCTACGAATGATTGCTGAATGGGTGGACCAATAAATGAATCTAACTCGCTTACATGTAATTCTTCAATTCCAACCTTTTTTAATGCATATAATACTGAATTTATAATTCCTTCTTTCGGATCCGTCAATGTTCCATCTAAGTCAAATAGAAATGTTGTGTACAAATTTAATCCCCCGCCCCTATTTACTTTACATATTATATAGAAGGCTTTTTCATGCCTACCTTTTACCATACTACCATTATTTATCTTTTCAAAAAATTACCTCTTCTATGTCACATACGTTCAGTTACAAAATGGAGTACATATGATAAAGTAAAAAAGTTATAATTATTTTAATAGAAACTGGTGAATCTAATGTCAATAACGTTAATTGTTATAATGGTTTTCACAATTGTTATTCACGCGGTTGAAACAAGCTCTTATAGTATTCGATTAGCTGGAGTGCGTTTAAAGAGAATTGCTGTTGCTTTGTCTGTCGTAGGCATGGTGTTACTTATATCGAGAACATCTAACATGCTACAAGCCTTTTTAATCGGCGGGATTGTCGATGAGGCAAAACGAGACGCTTCCATTAATTTAGAACATACTATACGGCTCGTTCTATTATCCGCCTCTGTCGGTACTTTACTTGCGATTATACTGTATCCAACTTTGACCAAATTATTTGGATACGTCATTCAAAACTTTGAAACAGATGGTTCTTTCATTCGAATGATGAAAACAAATAACATTCAAAAATTAAAGTACACAAGAAAATACGTACGCTTTCCAAAATTAGAAATGATTCATAGACTTCGTATCGGTGGTATTCCAAAACGTATTATGCTTATTAATATGTTTGCTACTGCAATTTATACAGCTGGTGTTCTTTCAGCCCTATACGCTTCTTTTTTACTTCCAGCTTACGCAACAAAAGCTACTACAGCTTCTGGCCTTATTAATGGTTTTGCTACTATTTTATTAACAGTGCTGCTCGATCCACGTATCGCTCTTTTAACAGAGCGAGCTCTTCAATCAGAAGAAGGTGCAGAAGCAATGAGTAAAATGTATGGTTGGCTAATGATTTCTAGACTTTTTGGTACGTTATTAGCACAACTGTTATTCATACCAGGTGCTTACTGGATCACATGGATTATTAAACTGATGAATTAGTCCTCTATAAAAATAGTAGGTGGGATAACAAATGACTATACAAACAGAGCAAGATATAATTCGCTTAATAGAAAACGACGAATGGATGATGGATATATTACAAATGGCAAAATCACTAGAGCTACCAGATTGGTGGATTTGCGCCGGATTTGTTCGCTCTAAAATTTGGGATACTTTACATAACTACGAAATACGAACGGCTACACCAGATATTGATGTCATTTATTTTGATCAATTACATACAGATGAGGTATATGAGCAATTACTAGAGAAAGCACTGGTAAATATGGATGCTTCTATACCTTGGTCAGTAAAAAATCAAGCTCGTATGCATGTAGTGAATAATATGCCACCGTACTCTTCTTCTGTTGATGCTATTTCTAAATTCCCTGAAACAGCAACCGCTTTAGGAGTTACGCTTGACGAACTAAACAACGTCTTATTAACGGCCCCATGCGGTATTGAAGATGTGCTTTCATTACAAGTGAGACCAACAGCTCATTTTCTTGAATCAAAAGAACGTATTCTTATGTACAAAAATAGAGTTCATAAAAAGAATTGGCAAATCAAATGGCCTAGTATTACAATCACTTATCCCAAAATCTAAAGAAAGGGAGCTTCGCATTATACGAAGCTCCCTTTCTATTTTATTTCAAAAACTGAATGACTATTTCTGCAAATCGATCTGCTTCTTCATAATGCGGTGTATGACCACTCTCTTCGAATACAATATAATCTCCATTTTGAGCATCTCTATTAAACATTTCAATTTGTTTTTCACACGTTACTACATCATGTTTTCCTAAAATTAATAACATTGGATTTTGTATATCTTTTATTTTTTGTAATAATGAAGTATGAACTGCTCCTTCTACCTTTAATCTATCAAAATGAATTTTGGAGCGATTTGAAAATATTTCCCACTCTTCATCACTATACAAACTCTCATCTGTCACATCTTCCTTATAATTGTAAATCTCCATTCTATTTTCTTCTAATTCATTGCTTAGTCTTATATAAGCATCTAGCAACTCTTCTGAAGTAGCATTGCTAGATGAATAAGCGATGGACTCTTCTGCTACTTCTTCTTTTCCATACTTTTTTAATAAATGCCCTGTCTTTTGTAACAAAGCTCTACTTGTTAATGCAAAATCGAAAGTTGGCCCTTCAAATATGATTTTCTCTATTGAACTTGGATATATCGACGCATATAACAATGCTAAATATCCACCGAAAGAATGTCCAATGACAGACCACTTCTCAATTTGTAATGCTGTTCTTAGTTCCTCACAGTCTTCAATCAAATCTTTTAACCCAAAAGCTTCGTCCTCAGTAATTTCTTCTGAGCGACAAACACCTCTTTGATCTATCATTATTACATATAAAGAATCTTTTAAACGTTCCGCTTGATGAAATGAAAAATCATAGCAACTTTCTCCTGGTCCACCATGCAAGTATAGGACTGGTTTATTTTTAAGATTTCCATACGTTTCAACGTATAGCTTTTTCCCTCTAATGTTCATGTATTTCCCTGTTCCTATCAAATTCGCCTTTATAATCATCACCTTCTTTTTTACTGAATATTATAACATCCTAGATTAAATAATCCCTATTACATTTAAAAAGACGATGATTATTGCAAGTGGCGCTACAAATCGAAGTAAAAACGCCCAACAAATAAATACTTTCTTTCCATAATTTCCACCTACAAAAAACTCTGCTTCTAGCACCTTCTTTTCCATTTTGAATGAAACGAAAATACTAATAAATAGTGCTCCAAGTGGCATTAATATATTACTAGATAAGAAGTCTACTGCATCAAAAATATTCTTTCCGAAAATCGTAATATCACTCCATACTCCAAATGATAACGCTGATGGTATCCCCACTAAGAAAATGCCGAAACCAATCATCCATGATAGTTTCGTTCTTCTTTCTTGTTCACCATTTGCTAATGCTGAAACAACTGTCTCTAGTAGAGAAAATGCCGATGTTAATGTTGCAAATGTAAATAGTGCAAGAAATACTGTTAAGAACAACCCACCGAATGGAATTTGATTAAATACAGATGGTAATACGATAAATAGTAATCCAGGCCCTTCTGTTGGCTCCATTCCTAATGAAAATACGGCCGGAAAGATAGCAAGACCTGCAAATAATGAAACAAATAAATTCAATCCAACAATTGTAACTGCCGATTTTGGTAAACTTTCTTTTTTATTTAAATAGGAACTATACGTGACCATAATCGAAATCCCGATACTAATCGCAAAAAATGATTGTCCCATCGCGAATAAAATACTTTCTGAAGTAATCTTTGAGAAGTCTGGTTGTAAGAAAAACTTCACACCTTGTATTGCATTATCAAGTGTTAATGAACGAATAATAAGAGCAACAAATAAAACGAACAATGCTGGCAACATATATTTACTTGCTTTTTCAATTCCATTTTGTACACCCTTTGATACAACCCAAATCGTAATGAACATAAAAGCGAAATGTCCCATAATCGCCCAAGCGGGATTTCCAATTGTTTCAGTAAATAATGCTCCGTAATTTTGTCCTGGAGTAATAAGTTGTCCCGTTACTCCTCTGAATAAATAAATGAATACCCATCCACCTACAACGCTATAAAACGAAAGTAATATAAAACAAGTTCCAACGCCAAGACGCCCAATCCAGTGCCATCCTGTATTTGGTGCAATACTTTTAAATGCTCCAACTGCTTGTTTCTGCGTACTGCGTCCAATCATAAATTCAGCTATAAGTAGTGGTAGTCCAATTAATAGAGTAAATAATATAAAGATTAAAAAGAATGCTCCTCCCCCGCTCTTCCCAGCGATATAAGGAAACTTCCATATTGCACCTAGTCCAATTGCTGATCCTGCTGCAGCCATTATAAAACCTAATTTCGAAGTCCATTGCTCCGTCTGTTTCATCTTATTTTCCTCCCAATTAAATTACTTTATATAAATAATTAAATTTTATAAACCAATCCGAATAAACCCTCCATTTCTATTTCCATAAAATAAAAAAATGGCTCAACGTCTCTATATAAAGAGACGCTAAGCCATTTACTTAACGCGGTACCACCCTTATTGATTCCATTATGAATCCACCTTAGTAGTAATCGTTTGATTACAAACCTAATATCGAAGGTTAACCGTTAAGATTTACTAAGAATGTGATTCCGTTCCACCTTACTGCTCCTAGGCGAGTTCAGGATGTCATTTGACTATGTCACACCAACCCATAGCTCTCTGTACAAATATACGACCTTACTACTCCTATTCAACACATTTTAATATTTAGAATATATTTTCTTTTGAAATTAATATGAAGTATATCGGTTATATTTATAACTGTCAAGGGCTATATTAAAATTTGATGAGAAAATGCGGAATTTTCTTCCCTTATTATTAAGGGATAAGTCTTGTACAGTCCCTTGGAAAAGCACTCGCCTCTCGTACATTTGTTAATTCTAATAGTTTGTATACAACTCTCTCTAATCCAATTCCAAAACCACCATGCGGGGGACAACCGTATCGGAATGTATTTAAATAAGATTGAAATGTATCTGGATGTAATCCCTTTTCTTTAAAAGAAGCAAGTAACATTTCATAATCATGAATTCGCTGTGCCCCTGATGTTATTTCTAATCCTTTATATAGTAAATCGAACGAATCAGTAATAGATGGATTCTCATTATTCGGCATCGTATACATTGGCCTAGCTTCTTTCGGATAATGTGTAATGAAAACTAACTCACTCTTATATGTTTCCTTCACATATTTGCCTAGTAGCTTTTCACCTTCTGTATCTAAATCCCCAATTGGCGACTCTTTCCGGTATTTATTTTTCAAAATTTCTTGCGCTTCTAACAATGTAATTTTCGGTATTTCTGTAATAACGGGTACTTCTATTTGTAATAGTTGCAGTTCTTTTTCACAGTTTTTTGCTACTTGTTGAAACATATATCGTAAAACATCCGTTTCTAATTGCATCACTTCATAAAAATCATGAATAAATCCAAGTTCTACGTCTAACGATATATATTCATTCAAATGACGGGAAGAATTATGATGTTCCGCTCTGTAAACAGGTGCAACTTCAAAAACACGTTCTAACCCTCCAGCTACCATCATCTGTTTATAAAACTGTGGTGATTGTGCTAAATAAGCTTCTTTTTGAAAGTATGGAAGCTTAAAAACATTCGCTCCTCCTTCTGCCCCTTGCGAAACAATTTTCGGAGTAAATATACGTGTGAAATCGTTCTCTATAAGAAATTCACTAAAGCTCTGAACGAGTGTAGATTTCACTTTAAATATCGCCGCGGTTCTCTCATGTCTTAATGATAATACCCGCTCATTCAGTAGTTGATCTAAACCAACTTGTAACTTCTTTTTATTTATTTCAAACGGAAGTGGTTCTGCGCCATTTAATATTTTCACTTCGTGAGCAAGCACTTCAACCCCTAATTCTGTTTTCTCAGTCTCTACTATTTGACCAACTACTTGCACAACACTTTCCACATCTACTTTAAATCCAGCTAACTCATTTTCTAATACACATTGCATAACTCCTGATCGATCCCTTATTAATAAAAAACTAACATTACCTAGATGACGAATCTTTTTTACCCATCCTTGAAGTAATACAACCTTGCCGCCTTGCTCCGTACATTCTTTTGTGAGTGAACGCTTTATTATTGACTCCATTACATTTCCCTCCAGTAATTTTATATTTATTTACGTTATTGTTGTTGTCATCGTCATCATCCACGGTCACTCACCTCCTTTCAAAGAATACAAAAATCCGCCCCTATAAATAGGGACGGATTGTTCCGCGGTACCACCCAAATTGTCATAATGACCATCTTAGCCCTGATAACGGTAGGTACCGTTTGCTTTTACTAATTATCACGTTCAAAGCAACACTCACAGGTGTCTTTCCATCATGCGGTATCGCAATCTTCTCAGCAACCGATTGCTCTCTGTAGACCTTTGCATCATGTACTTTTCCTGATCCTCACTTTTTATATTTACAGAGTATTCTATCTCTTTGTTTTATAAAACGCAAGCCTTTTTAAATATATTTTGATTTTTCATATCCAATTTTGTACAATCTCCTCTAAAGCCATTCCACGTGAGCCTTTCAATAATATGATATCCTGATTCGTAATAACTTTTAATACTTCCTCTGCTATCCTGGTCTTATTATTAAATGACTGTACTTTTCCTGTATCATATTTCTTTCTTGCTTCTTCCGCTACAATTTCAGCTAACTCTCCATAAGTGAATACATATTGAATGCTCTCTTCATTTAACATGTTACCAATTTCTCTATGATATGTTTCAGCTTTCTTCCCTAACTCCAACATATCCCCAATTACTATCATTTTTTTATTATAGGTATTTAATGTCTGTAACGTTTCAATTGCGGCCTTCATTGAAGAGGGACTGGCATTCCATGCATCGTTAATAATTGTAAAACCTGTTTTAGCAGTTAAAAATTGAAAGCGCATATGAGTAATATTTACTTGCCGTAGTGCTTCCTGTATTTTTTCTGTAGGGACATTATAATATTGACCTACGGCGATTCCGACAATCGCATTTAAAATACTATGTTTTCCATGCAAGGGAACATCGTACTGTATTTTTGAATCATTTAATTTAAAATGAATACCATATTCATCTAATTGCACGTTTGTTGGAAACAAATCATTTGTATACTTTTCACCAAATGCCTTACAATTTATACTCGATAGATTCTTATTTTTCAAAAGCAACGGTTCATCACCATTATACAAACATAATCCTTCATCTTTTAATCCATCAATAATTTCTAATTTAGCCTTCGCAATTTCTTCTTTTGATCCAAGCGTCTCTAAGTGAGAATGGCCAATCATTGTAATGATCACTACATCTGGCTGTGCTATTATTGATAAGTTTCGAATTTGTCCTTTTTCACTCATCCCCATTTCAAGAATTAAAAACTCTGTATCTCGTTTCATTTCTAAAATAGTTAATGGCAAACCGATTTGACTATTAAAGTTTCCCTTTGTTTTATGCACACGATGAGTTGTACTTAAAATCGTGCTTATTATATCTTTTACCGTTGTCTTGCCATTACTACCTGTAATTCCAATTACTTTTACATTTAGCTCTTTCCGATAAAATTGTGCCAATTGTTGCAAAGCAAACAAAGTATCATCTACAAATATAATTGGCATCCCTTTTGGCGGAGTACCGTAAGACTTTTTCCATAAGGAAGCGACAGCTCCATTATCCATTGCCTCTTTCACATAATCATGTCCATCTTTCACCCTAATGATTGGAACAAATACATTTCCTTCTTTAATGCTTTTGGAATCAATGCAGACACCATGTATCTCTATATAATGAAACGATTCTTGTAACCCTTCTCCATCTACTACCTCTTCAAGTTTTTTCAAATTCATTTGAATCAAATCATCACCTTTTTCCATTTTATTACATAATTTCCGTTTTATTTACGCATATTGATAAAGTGAAACTTTAATCAGTGGGGATTTTGTTCCTCCCCACTGATTATCAGCCCTCACCAATCGGGCTTTTACGGTAAGCCCGCCCCCCACCTAACTACTTTGCTTTCCCTGATTTTTGAGGTGGAGGGTCTTACTGCCCGGCAAATAGCGGGATAAAAATTTTATAGCGAGGTGTTTATATGAAAAAAGCGATTAGTTTCTTTCTTCTTTTGTTATGCCTAATTGCAGTGAATGAAACATACGCCTATTCACCAAAATCTTTACCAATCTCCCAAAACTCTGATCAATGGCAAGTGAATATTGATGAACCGAAGAACATAGGTAAAAATATACTTCAAGCTAAAAAAGATGAATTTCAAACATATCAATTTTCAGTAAAAAATGTTGGAAACAGTGAAGTATATAACGTACAAGTCGAAGTATTCCGCAACGAGCCAAAAACGAAAACGAAATATGAACTTTTCTCACGAAAGGAAAGTCGCTTAGCAAGTGGAAAAACTGGATTTGAACATACTAATTTTCCAGTTGCGACAAAAGCAGATGAAGTTGATGTAATCATTACTTGGCAAGAGCACCCTTTCCGCTCCATGAGAAATGGTCAAAAAGTTGATTCTAGAAAATTTAAAGAGCATTTTGTTTTTAAAGACGAAAAAAATAAATAGAATGCGGATGAATTTACATTAGCATTCATATAGCTTACTTTACTAGTACCAGTTCATAAGCAAATTAAAAAGTCGTGGCTTATAAACGCCACGACTTTTTATATTAATTCGTATTAATTCCTCTGGCTGCCCAAATACGATCGATATCAGCAGCATGTTGTCCGCCATATAAAAGAGCATCCGCTTGCTTAATCGCTTTTGCTCCATCACTGAATTTAGAGTTTGGTGTTAATGACCAGTGTGATTGTAAAATAATTTTCGTTGCTACATCACGTCCAAAAGCTTGTGCCATCTCATATTGACCTTGTGCCCAAATTTCCCCATCATCATGTACCTCATTTGTAACATCTTTCGGATACACTTTATTCGTATCTAATCGGCGCAAGCACGTCGGATCTGAACTAGAATAAGCAGTCGCATCCCATTCTCCAACACATGCTTTTCCGTAGCCTGTTGTCGATACTGCATCTTCATACGTAGCACCTAAGAAGTCACCAAATCCTTCTCCCATCGCTCCGCCTTCTGCTGAACTACCAAAGCCAGGAACTTGGTTATCTTGAATTGAATGTCCGTATTCATGTGCGATAATACCAGCATCTTCTGCATCATCTACTCCGCCAGTACCAAAAGTTAAAGCTTTCGTTGTGGGAGAATAAAATGAGTTATCCGCCGTCGTTCCATTCACATTCACTTTAATAGAGCGATTATTAATATTTTTAAATCCTAACCCTTGAATGTAACGCTGTAATGTATCGATATGATAATACGACATAACATCTTCAAAGCTATCATTTGCACGTGTATAGTTAAATTGTAAATTTGTAGATTTTGTTTTTGCTTTTGAAGAAATCGTTACATACTCTCCAATTAAAAATCCTGTCCCATCTAAACCTTTTAACGTAACAGTCTTCAATTGATTCGTTAACGCTGTTGAATCCGCATCGTTATTATCTTTTAAGCCTACTTTACTACCGCTAGATACGACTGGGTTAGGTAAAAATACTTTTCCTGTCCCTTCAGCTTTTCGGTTTATATCAACCTTTTTAATTAACTTCCCATTTTCCGCATCAATAAATGTTTCCCATGCACCAAATGGATTATTAGAATGGACTACCACTTTATATACTGGACGAGCAATTCCCTCTTCAACAATATATCCGAATTCTTTCTCTGTAGGAGCCCATAAGTTTTGCTCACTTGCTTCTCCAACATACGCCATTGATTTTTGTATTGCATCTTTTTCACTAATTTTTGTCGTTACTTCCTTCACACCTTTGACGGATTGATAATCAGAAACAGCAAGTACGCCCTTTCCCTCTCCGTTAAGTGTAACTGTAATTTGTTTTGAAAATACAGGTGCACCATTAACAACTTGCTGGAACCTAACATATGAAGCTACTGACGTTTCTGTTGTAGAAATATATTGCAAGTCTGAAAGGTCTGTTTTTAATCCATACTGCGCAGCATTTTCTTTTAAATATTCAGTTGCTTTTTTCTGCGGTGAATAATCTTCTAGCTTTACCTGCTGCTGTTTTTCCAATGCCGAAACCGTAGAAATCGTCCCCATTACTAACGGCACAGTCATTGCCATTGCCACCATTTTTTTATTAAACATAGAACCACTCCCCCTAATAAAGTAGCTCAACCTTATCCCATTACCACTAGGCAATCATTCCCCACAAAATGGGGGGATAAAAATTGAATCTACGAGTAATTCTCTATAAACAATTCTATTACCTTTCCATTTAGGTTGAGTGAAATTTTCTCAATATTTATGTATAAAATGAGAAAAATACTGTAGAAATATATTTCTACAGTATTTTATTTAGTGTGCTATGAAGAAAGACATTTGCTAGAGAACCTATCGAACGGATTATGAAAAAATTCTACTCATACAAAAAGGAAGTTGGAATCATTCCAACTTCCTTTTTTCTTTAATGAGCCGCGCTTAATTTAATTCGAACTTTCGCTTCACCTAAAGATAGTTCATCGTCTTCATTCGTTAAGTGATCAAATGTAAATTGCTTAACGAGTAAATTTTCTTCCAATAAATCTTTATGGTTCGTTAATGTTCGTTGTAGTTCTTCCTCTGTATCAAGAATAACATCTACTCGTAAATTAACCGGTAAATTTAACTGCTTACGATATTCTTGAACTGCTCGAATGAATTCACGCGCTACTCCTTCTTGTAACAATTCTTCCGTTACATTCGTATCTAACATAACTGTATATTGTCCGTTAGTCGTATTAGAAAATCCTGATTTCGCGACTTTCTCTACTACTACATCTTCAGCTGTTACAACTACTTCTTCTCCTGGTGCAGCTTCGTAAACTGCTCTTTCTGTAGATACAAAGTGCTCTACTTCTTCTTTTGATAATTGTTTTAGCCATGCATTTACTGCGTTCACACTTTTACCAAACTTCGGCCCAGCTGTTTTAAAGTTCAGCTTTAATTGATAGGACGTATATTTCGTTTCATCGAGTTCAACATGGAACGCTTTGACATTTAGCTCATCCATGACGATATCACGATACGATTCCCAATCCATATCATTCTCATTATGTGCTAGTAATACAAGTTCCGCTAACGGCTGTTTTACTTTTAAAGAATGCTGATTACGATTGCTTCTTCCAAGTTCAACAACTTGTAAAACTGCATCCATTTCTGCTTCTAATTTCGGCTGAAGTAGTGATTCATTTACAACTGGATAATCCTCTAAATGAACGCTACTTCCAGTTAAATTTAAATGAATATCTTCAGCGACAAACGGTGTAAATGGTGCAATTAATTTACTAATTGTCACAAGCACTTCATGAAGTGTCTCATACGCAGCTGCTTTTTCAGCATTCATACCAGATTCCCAGAAACGATTACGTGATCGTCTTACATACCAGTTACTTACTTCATCTACAAGCGCCGCGATTTCACGAGCTGCATTCGTAAATTGATAATCATCAAGTGCTGTTCTCACTTTTTTCGTTGTGCTATGCAATCTTGATAATACCCATTCATCCAATTTCGTCCGCTTTGCGTCATACGTTTCTTTCGGATTATACTCATCTAAATTTGCATATAAAACGTAGAAGCTATACACATTGACTAATGTATCTACAAATTTAGACTTCGCTTCCAGTACTGTTCTTTCCGAGAAACGTTTTGCATTCCACGGAGCACTGTCAACGAGTAGCGACCATCTTAATGCATCTGCACCAAACTGATTTACTAAATCAACTGGATCTAGTGCATTCCCTTTACTTTTAGACATTTTCTGTCCTTCTTCATCTAGAACATGCCCTAGTGATAGCACTCGTTTATACGGTACTTTTCCTGTATATAGTGCTGATACCGCTAATAAACTATAAAACCATCCGCGTGTTTGATCAATACCTTCTGCAATAACATCCGCTGGAAACTGTTCTTCAAATAACTCTTTATTTTCAAATGGATAATGATATTGCGCAAATGGCATGGAACCACTATCAAACCAAACATCAATTACTTCTGGTGTACGATTCATTGTACTTCCGCATTTTTCACAGCAAACTTGCACTTCATCTACATATGGCTTATGCAATTCCAAATCTTCAGGTGTTTCTTTCGTACTATGTTCTCTTAAATCAGCAATGCTTTTCGGCGCGAATTGATGATCGCAACTTTCACATTCCCATACGTTTAATGGTGTTCCCCAATATCTATTTCGGCTAATATTCCAGTCCACCATATTTTCTAAAAACTTACCAAATCGTCCATGTTTCATATGGTCTGGATACCAAGTAACAGAATCGTTATTTTGCAAAAATGTATCCTTAATTGCAGTTGTTCGGATTAACCAACTCTCTCCTGCATAATAAAGAAGTGGTGAATCACAGCGCCAACAATGTGGGTAGCTATGTTCATACTTTTCTTTATGATACAGTAAACCTTCCTTCGCTAAATAACGAACGATATCCACGTCACAATCTTTAACAAATTTCCCTTTCAAAAATGGTACTGCTTCTGTATACTCACCTTTTTCATCTACAACATGCAAGAATGACAATCCTTCACTTTGCACGACTCTATAATCGTCCTCCCCATATGCTGGAGCGATATGAACGAGTCCTGTACCACTATCTGCCGTGACAAAATCGGCTGCGATAACTCGGTAGCCATTTGTAACTTCCTTCATTGGAAATGGCGGGATATAAGATGTGTTTACTAATTCTTCACCTTTATGAACAGATAATACTTCATAGTTTTCTTTTAATACATCTTGTACACGTTCTTTCGCAACAATGTATACATGACCTTCTTGTTTCGCTTTCACGTATTCCATATTTGGATGTACAGCGAGCGCAACATTTGCTGGAAGTGTCCAAGGTGTTGTTGTCCAACCTAGGAAATATTCATTTTCACTATCTTTCACTTTAAACTTAACTGTTGCACTTAAGTCTTTTACTGTTTTATACCCTTGTGCAACCTCATGTGAACTTAGTGAAGTTTGACAACTTGGGCAGTATGGTGAAACTCTATGCCCTTTGTACAATAAGCCTTTTTCATGAATCGTCCCTAAAATATGCCATACACTTTCGATATATGGATTCTCTAGCGTAACGTATGGATCATCCATATCTACCCAATAACCGATGCTTTCAGTGAATTCACGCCACTGCTTCTCATATGTGAATACACTCTCTTTACACTTCTGAATAAATGGCTCAATTCCATACTCTTCAATTTCATGTTTACCAGAAATACCGAGTTGCTTCTCAACACCTAATTCTACAGGTAAACCGTGTGTATCCCATCCCGCTTTTCGTAGCACTTTATAACCAGCCATCGTTTTATATCTCGCTACTACATCTTTAATTGTCCGTCCAAGTGCATGTCCGACGTGTGGTAAACCGTTCGCCGTTGGTGGTCCTTCATAAAATACGAAAGACTGTGCGCCTTCTCGATTCTGAATTGATTGCTCGAAAATACTTTGCTCGTTCCACTGCTTACGAATACGTGTTTCTCTCCCTACAGCTGACTCTTTCACATCTACTTTCTTCATCTACAATCACTCCTTTGAATGTTTTAAAGCACACAAAAAACCCGTCCCTATGAAGTAGGGACGGGTTTAACCGCGTTACCACCCTAATTCTATTAGCTCTTCGCTAATAGCACTTAGCAACGTACTATCATACGTGTTCTTTGTAACGGTAGACATCCGTCCGGGCTTACTTATTTTCAGCCTCGGCTCCTCGGAGATGATTTTCAAATAACGTCTGCACACCGGCTTTCAGCTATACGCCGGCTCTCTGGGGAACAATTCATTATTTTACTCGTTCTCGTCTTCAGATTTGTATACTTTATTAAAAGCTATTTTATGCCATTGGGCAATAAATTGTCAACTAATTCGAAATATATATTTATTTATATCCTTTTTTCACTATTCCTATACAATTATTTCTTAAATTCTTGTATTCCAGCTAAATCTTCATCTTCTTCAATAAGCTCAGCAAAGAATCCTGATTCATCCTCACGAAGAACAATTTCAAGCTCTTCCTTCGCCTCTTCAATTCTGTTTAACTGTGCTAAATAACAAGCATGATCATATCTTGCTAACAAATCACTCGCATCTATTGTTAATACATCATTTGTTATTTTTTCTGCCTTTAGTGTTTGTCCGGCACCATGATACGAAGATGCTAAAGAAAGAAGAATTGCTGCTTCATTTGGATGATGTATAGAAACATTTTCTAATACATGAATTGCCTCTTCAAACCTTTCTTGACTTTGATACATTTCTCCTAAAGCAAGAAACGCTCTACTTACAAACGGTGTTTGCTCCGTTAATTGTAAGGTAATCTTTTCTGCTTTTCTTTCTTCTCCTATTTTAAAGAATACTTGCGCTTGTAAAAGAAGCGTATCATAATCATCTGGTAACTCTCGAACCATTTGCTTCGTTAATTCTGAAGCATCCCGTAACATATCTTCTTCCTCACACTCTATGAAAAGATTTACAAGTTGCTTCGCTACATCGTAATCCCATTTATTTTCTAACGATGTTTGCAATACATCTATCGCCTCTTTATACATCGCCACATTCTCGTAAAATAGTGAAAATCGCTGCGCTGCCATACTATTTTTTTGATTTAACTTTAACGAAATTTCATACAAATCAATGATTGTAGTAATAATCGAAATTTCTTTCGCACGGTTTTTCATACGATAAAAAGCTCTCGTAATTATGGATTTCTTCGGCTGTTCATTTTGTTGCCGTTCAATCCATCTTTCCGTCACCGCAGATGCAGCATACATAAATGCCATACTTCTTTCTGCCCTCTTTACCTTTAATGTATGAAGAAAATCTCGTATGTTAGACAATTTCTTATGTTGTTCTATCGCTTTTACATACACATCAAATATTTGTTCATTATTTGCATCTTTTTGTATAACTTTCATTGCAATTTCAATTGCTTTTGCATTTCTTTTTTTCACTAACACTTTGGCATAATGATATAGAACTTCTGTATGCTCACCATCTAATTGTAGCGCGTATTCAATCTGTACTTGTTCTTTATCTATTTCATCCATCGCTCCATACACATATGCAATCGCATCTAATCGCCATATTTCAGGTACTTCGTCCGCTAATTGTTCTAGTTCTGTCAGTAACTCTTCCTGAAGATTCATTTCTACTGAAAGCTGTGCCAAATATTCCATATTAATATGCAACGGCTCTTCTTTCATCGCCTGAACCATATGACTTTGTTCTTTAGAACGGTTTTCTTCTTTTTCATATATTTCTGCAAGCTGTAAATGTACACCTACGAAATTCCCATCAAGCTCTAAACATGTTTCATACGCTTGTTTCGCTTCTGTCAATTGCCCTAATGCCATAAGTGTTTCACCAATTCGGTAATACGGTAATGCCGTTTCCTTTTGTTCTATCGCCTTATTATACCTTTTCATCGCTTGGCCGTACTGCCCAATAGATTCATATAAAATACCTGTATAACAACCGTATTCGCTTATTTCATTTCTTTCTTTGTGTAACGTTCTTAAGAATGCTATACCTCGTTGTACAAATACCGTTCCTTTAATTCGATTCACATATTCATCTAACGTACTTGCTACATTATATTCGCTTTGCTTTATACCACTCTCTAACTTAGACAATGCTACTTTAAACCCTTCTTCATTTCCACCAAGTTCAACCTCAGCATCCCATAAAACCATTCCAGCATTCATAAGAAAATCTTGGCTCTTTTCAATTTGTTTTTCAATACCGAGAATATATTCTTTTGCTTCCTTGTATTGTTCTCTTGCCATATAAACTTGCGTAAGTCCGAAGTGAGAATAAACATCATCATGATTTTCTTCTAAAGCACGATTATACAATGTTTCTGCTTCTTCCAGATTATCATTTTGAAAATGATAGTCACCGAGTTTTACGTATAGAGGTGCCTTATCATCACAATTCTCAATACCTTTTAATAAAATTTCTTTCGTACTTTCCTCATCCTTCAAATCAGACTCGTATATTTCCGAAAGTTTCGTATAAATATAAGGTGCATTACTATCCAAATAAATCGCTACTTTAAGCCCTTTTATCGCTAAATGTAATTTCCCTAAATGATGCGCACATCTCGCGCGCTCATACCATACATGTGCCTCATTTTTATTCTCTCTTAATAGGTCATTAAAAATTTCATACGCTTCTTCATGTCTTTCTAAATCTATTAATATTAATCCGTGATTCGTTAAAGTGAATCTTTCTGGACTACGTTCTAAAGCAACTTGAGAAAACTGCAACGCCTTTTCAGATTGATCGATATACATGTATGATAAAGCGAGAAAACTCCAAGCGATCGGCTGATCTGCGTCTAATTGTAATGAGGAACGAAAACTTAAAATCGCTTCTATATAACTTTCCTGTTCAAAAGCATATCTTCCGTTTATTAAATGATATAAAGCACGATTATTTTTCTTCTCAACACTTGTCAGCATTTGCCCGGCTTTTTCTAATTCTTGAAGGCGAATAAAGCACTGCGCACCATGCAATTTAACAAAATCTGAGTTCGGAAACTTCTCCATTAACTTTTCAATACAAAATATAATAAACTCATTATCTACTTCAACATCTAAATGCTTAACCGTATATAACCACGTATTCGGATTATCACTCGTCTCTTTTAAAAATTGTACTAAGTTATGAATCCCCTCTTTATCATGTTCATCTAAATGATCCGTAAGAGAAAAAATAGATTTAAAATAATGATTTTCTTCTTCTTTTAAAAATGATAATTGTTTCTTCTTTTCTTTCGGAACAAACGTAATCGCTAAACAACCTGTGTAACGATATTTTTCTTGTAACTTACTATATTCCACAATAACTGGTTCTATAAAGTTCGGATCTTGAACATAAAAAGCTTGTAACGTATCATCATATCCAGATAGCACTTGCACATGTGAAGCATGCTCAATATCTATACTTAATAAAACTGGAATCCCTTCATCCAGAAGTCTCTTATAATTTTCCTCATTCCCTTTAAAATAACGATATTCATAACCTAATTCTTCTAAATAAGAAACAGTATCTGAAAACTTCGATCCTGTCATATCAAAAATAAACTCTGCTATTTCATCTTGTGTACGTTTTTCTCCCCATAACTGCAACATCATTTCTAAACTTGTCGGAACACAATAATTATCCTTTTGTACAATAGGAACTATCGGTAAATGCACCTTTTTTCCATCTGGATTTTTTTCTAAATTATGATATAAAGACTCTTTTAAACTTTTTTCTTCTTTTAATAACTGTTGTAAATCTACAAGTTTATTCATTTTGTAAAGCGCTTCTGCACGTAAATGTACAAAGTAAGCTTTATACGCATGATAAGGAAGCTGATTATTTATGTTATCTATTACCGCTAACATTTCTTCATACTTCCTTAAATCTAATAAATATTTTACCTTTTCAAAATGAAAATATGGTACTTGCGGGAACTTTACAATCGCATCATCAATTAGCTGTAATGCACGTTTTTGTTCTCCTTGATTCGCATATAATTGTGATAATAAATAGGTAGATAGCTCTTCACAATCTTTATGCTGCATGCCAGCTATAAATTGTTCTTCTGCTTTCTCCCATTCACCTGTATGCATATAGACGTAGCCCCATTTATCAAATACGGCACGTGCACTGTACGCCTCTGCCTTTTGCATATAGATTAGGGCTTCTTCATTTCGTTTCATTTCCAACAGACATCGTACTAACGTAAAATATGTTTTCGCTAAAAGATCAGCTTCTATCTCTTCTTTATTTACCTCTTCTAATGAGTCTTTTAATAACTGTTCTACTTCAAGTATTTTCCGCTCATCAATTAACTCATCACAATATAAAGAGAGCGTTCTCATATTTGGGAATTTTTTGTAGGCGTAGCGAATGAGGAATGAACTGTATTGGTGCATAAGCCCTTCATCAGTAAGGCGTATTAATATGTCAAACTCCTTATGTGAAGGAACACTAGCAAGCCAACTCTTCAAATAAGATAAAGTATTCTTTTCTTTTATATATGAAATTTCATTATTTATTTCCTGTAATCCATCTATAAATCTCTTGTCTTTCAAACAAGCATCTAACTGCTTAAAATCTAGCATGTATTCACCTCGAATATTTATTTGTACTGCTACTTGCTTAGATTTTACACATCATATTGTAGGTATTCAACTAAAATCTCTTATAATGGATGGTATTAATTAATATTATTCAAATTTATAACAAAATATAGTAAAAATGATTGTTTTCCCCCATATTTTGTTTAATTAAATGGAATAACGTAACATGAGGAGCTTATCTTTTGGAAGCTGAAATCCGTACATAAAATTATATCGGCGATAATTTAAATATATCGACGATTTTCAAAATATATCAGCGATTATACGGTGGATATCGACTTACCGACAAAAAATGACAATCCTCAAAATACCTCTACCTTTTAACATTCTATGTCACCAAATGTAATTTTCATATTCGGAGCATATACTAAAGAAGAATGCATTTGAAATGCTTTAAAAAATCGGAGTTCAGCTTCATATTGTGCTAGCGCATCATCATATATTAATCCTCTAGTCATTAAACGATCTATAAATTGTTGCTTATCACCTGGATCTCCTGCAATCCCCTCTTCTTTTAATGAGTGATACAACTTTTCTTTACCATTATGATGCATATTAGAATCTAAAAAATTTACTTTATCACTTACTCTACATTCAATATTTTTCACGCCTAATTCACTTAAAAACATCGGGATTTTCATACCAATATTCCCATCTTTTCCGCTTCTCTGCATGTCACTTTCAAATAACTTCTGCAAAGCACCTAGCCTAATAATTTCCGATTGATTCTCTCCATTTAAAGAGTATGAAGACATATATCCAATGTGGTTCAAAACAGATTATTTTTCCGTTCCTTTTAACTGAATGTATCATTTTTTGTAGCATCGTTTTTGGCGAACTCATATGTAGTCAACTACCCCCACTGAGATGAAACATTTCAGTAGAGGCTTGAGTTCGAACGCTAGGTCTTTTCGTCTATCGCTAAACAGTTGACGCTCTAACATTCATGCCACCTTATGGTAACACCCCAAGTATGTTTTTGGTTGGTACTGGCAACGAACGATTGTTTTCCCACTTGCACCACCCTTTCGAAAAAAAGCAGTTCTTCCTTCTGAAAGAAGCCACCACTCAGATGAATCTGGCGTGTGCTACAAGCCCCGACAAGTCGAGTACACATGGATGGTTGACACACCCACTAAGCTATGCGCGAAGCAACAGCCTTACGTTTTTGCACTTCTAATAGAATCGGCGTTTTCACTTTAAGACTTTCATCCAATTCTACAACTTTTGATTTTTCCAATGTATTCAGCGCACCATTAATATCAGCGTGAATACATTTCCCTGATTTACTTTTGTACAGACCACGAGTGATTCGTTTACCGCTAAAGCGATAATGCGTCCTATCATCCTTAGACCAAACTGGAACCGGATCTTTATCCAGAAAACTAGCTTTTGAAGTATAGCTTTCTTCTTGTTTGAAAAATCGTATCCCTTCTTTTACACATTTATTCTCAATTGCTGCAAGCAGTTTATGAAACGGGATTTGAACAAATGTTTGATTATTCTTTTTCCCCATATCAGATTTTTGTTTCCAACCAACGTTATATCCTACTACAACCGTATCTATGTTACATGCTTTCACTTTTTTAAATAACAGGCCTACAGTTTGTGAAATATAACCGTTTATTTGTCGTTCTCGTTTATGCCAAAGTGCAGCCATTTTGTTCGTTACAACTCGTTTAGAAAGTCCATTTTCTACATTTTTCAGTTGTAGATTACGTATCATTTTGTTGAAGTACTGGTTAATGGATTTTAATTTTTTTCCATCAATTAAGAATGTATCACCTGTATTTGTTGCGCAACTTACTAATCTATCTACACCTAAATCGCAACTCAAAGCGTTACTAGTAGTCGTGGATGGTTGCTTCATTTGAGAAACGTGCATTTCATATGTGTAATGCACCTCAAAGAACCGACCTTTTTGCTTCGGTACAATCTCAATGTAGGAGATTTTTTTATTTCTTATATTTTTTGGCATACGTATTTTAATGGAACCGAATTTTTTCCTGAACGCAACACTCATCGGAATCATCCAATACCCGTTCTCATCCACTTTTGGAGCTTGATAGATTTCAATGATTCGTTTGTCAGTGGAACGAGAATAATTCGGAAACTTAGGACGACCTGTGAATTTTTCAGGTTTTTTCTTCCACTGTTCTAATGCCTTAAAAAAGCTTTTTACTTCTGCATATAAGGCTCTACGAATGGCTTGGACAGAGTTTGATTGTATGCCCCAGTAGTTCATATCGGCTTGCATGGCGGTATCCACTTCCTTTACAGTAGCCATTCTATTATGATTCAAATAACTTTGTTTCATCGTGTACAACCCAACATTTCGCAATGCTTTTGAACTATGCGACATGCGCTGAAGTAAACGAAATGCTTTAGCTGTGAGGCACGCTCGCCCGAGATTTTGTTTTTGCGTGAATCGTTGCATGTTTTCTCTTTTCTTTTGTTTACGTAATACTTTCACTGCTTTCTTTTTAACCATTGTTTTCACCACCTTTCTCAGAGAGTTCATTAAAATTATTAATTACTTTCGGCTCAAATAACCAAGTGATTATGATTATCTAATTTCGTTATCTTAAGATATATTCCCTCCTTATCTAAGGGTAGATTGTATCGTAAGACAAAAGGACAAATATTCGCCCGGGAACATCGTTATGAACGAAACAAAATAGTTCAGTCTACCTTCTGACGGCAATTCATCTCCACCTGAATTGTTGGGTTTCACCCGTAACACAAATCAGATGGAATCTTCTTGCCGAAAAAGATAAAAAAACAACCCAGGTTCATTCTGAAGTGAACCCCGAAAACGGGACACCAATCAAAACACCTAAACCACTTGTTCCCTAAATTCTTTAGGGGATAGGTGGTTTAATTTTTCTTGAATTCGCACACAATTGTAGTAATGAATGTATTCTAGCACAATCTTTCGCACAGTTGTGTTGGATACTTTTGTTATCTCTTGTGAATAGAAAGCTTCACTTTTCAAATGACCAAAGAAGCTTTCCATGACGGCATTATCATGGCAATTTCCTCTCCGGGACATGCTGGTGATCATGCCGTTTTCTTTGGCATACGCTTGAAATTCTTTTGCTGTATAAATACTTCCTTGATCCGAGTGAAGAAGGACATCTTTTACTCTTCGCCCTCTCATTGCTTGTTTCAATGTCTTCATCGCTAATGTCAGTGTTTGTGATTCGCTGATGACACAACTAATAATTTCACGATTAAAGGCATCCATGATCGTTGATAAATACAAGGTACGCTCTCCAAATAAGAGATACGTCACATCTGTAAACCACTTTTCATTTGCTCTGGATGCATCGAATTCACGCTCCAATCGATGAGGGGCTACCATTGGTTCCGCACCATTGATATATTTCTTTTTCTTTCGACGTACTTTTGAAAGAATGTGATTTTGTCTCATGATTCGTAATACTTTTTTATGATTGACACACAGTCCCATTTTTTGAAGAGTAGCGGTCACTCTTCGATATCCATACCGAAATTTATGCCTAAGACAGACGTCCTTTACTTTCTCTTCTATATCATCTTTCCGATCTTCCGTTCTAACCAGCGATAAAATGTGGAACGGGGTAATTCTAATACGTTACACAATTCTTTTATCGTTATTTTTGTTTTTACGTTTTTCCATAAAGTAACTACAGTTTCTGGTTTCAGCCCCTTTCGATTTCCAGATACTTTCCCCATACAAGTAATTTTGTTTTTAGATGCTTATTTTCTAAACGTAGTTGTTCTAATTCACTGAGCTCTTTTGGTCCTTTTCCATAAGAATATTGTTTTCCTACAGGTTGTTGAAAACGATACGTTTGATCTGTACGATACCATTTCATCCATGTCTTAATTTGGGAAACATTTTTAATTCCGAGTTTCTCCATAATTGTACGATTTGAATAACCATCTTTCTTCATTTCAATTACTTTCCACTTTGTTTCTTCTGGGTAATGAACTCTTGTCGTCATACGAAAAAACACCTCCATTGAATTTGCATACTTAGTATGCGAATTCAGGAGGTGTTTTTTTCATGTACCACTATTCGGGTTCACTTCATTCTAAACCCAGGTTTCAGTTCGCTACTATATTTATTTACATCTCCTCAGGAGCTTCCACCCCAAGTAAACGTAACCCCTCTTTTAATACAACTGTCACAGCATAAACTAATGCCAGTCTACTGTCTTTCTCTTCGCTCTCTTCCAATATACGAACATTACCGTAGTATTTATTAAACGATTGTGCTACATCTAATACGTATTTCGAAATAATTGATGGCTCATTTTTGTTGAAAGCTGCTTCAATTACTTGTGGGAACTTATTAAGTAATTTTACGACGCTCCAGCTATGATCATCTTTTAATGCAAACGTACACGTTTCAAACTCTACACTTTCTTTTCTTAAAATAGAGCAAGCACGTGCATGTGTGTACTGTACGTACGGTCCTGTTTCACCTTCAAATTTCAGCATATTTTCTAATGAGAATTCAATATTATGCATACGCTCATTTTTTAAATCATGGAAGATAACTGCGCCAGCGCCGACTTGCTTTGCTACTTCTTCTTTTTGTTTTAAATTCGGATTTTTCTCTTCAATATTTTGTTCCGCAAGTGCAACGGCTTCTTCTAGCACTTCTTCTAATAAAATAATTCTGCCCTTACGTGTCGACATTTTCTTACCGTCTTTTAAAATGAATCCAAACGGTACATGTTCCATTCCATCAACCCAAGTAAAGCCTAGCTTTTTTAATACAGTGAAAAATTGATTGAAGTGTAAGCTTTGTTCTGGGCCAACTACATATAACGCTTTATCAAATGCATATGTGTTTTGACGGTATACAGCTGCCGTTAAGTCACGTGTTGCGTAAATCGTCGCACCATCTGATTTTCTAATTAAGCAAGGCGGCATTCCCTCTTCTTCTAAATTAACGACTAACGCGCCGTCAGACTCTTCAAGCAAATCATGTTCTTCTAAAATTCCAATAAAATCTTCCATTAAGTTATTATAAAAAGCTTCTCCTTGAAAATTAGTAAATTCAACACCGAGAAGTTCATAAATACGAGAAAATTCTTTTAATGATTCGTGACGGAACCAATTCCAAAGCTCAACCGCTTCTTCATCACCTTCTTCTAATTTCTTAAACCAAGCGCGTCCATCTTCTTCTAGTTCTTCGTCGTCTTTTACCTCTTCATGGAATTGAACATATAACTTAAATAGTTCACGGATTGGATCTTCTTTAACTACTGCTTCATTTCCCCATTTTTTATAAGCCGTAATTAACTTTCCAAACTGTGTTCCCCAATCCCCAATATAATTAATTCCTACAACTTCATAACCACATTTTTCAGCGATATGTTTCAATGAATTACCTATCATCGTAGAACGTAAATGCCCCATTGAAAAAGGTTTCGCAATATTAGGAGAGGAATAATCAATAACTACCGTTTTTTCACAACCAAAGTGATTTTGACCGTACTCTTCTTTCTCCGCTAAAACCGTTTTTAATACTGCATCACTTACAATTTCACGATTAAAAAATACATTTACGTAAGGACCAACGGCCTCTACTTTCGTAAAAAATGGATCACTTAATTTCTCCGCAACTTCCTTTGCGATAATAGCTGGTGATTTTTTATATTGTTTCGCAAGTGAAAAACATGGAAATGCCGCATCTCCGAATTCATCTTGTTTCGGCGTTTCGATTAAATCTAAAATTTGGTTTTGCGTTAATTCATTCGTGAAAATATTAGATAAACTTTCCGCAAACTGCGTTTTATAATCCATACTACAACCTCCTTCATTTTTAAAACACAAAAAACTCGTCTCTAAAAAAGAGACGAGTTTTAACCCGTGGTACCACCCTTGTTGTTCATTACGAACCACTTTCCCGTTTATAACGAGGACAGGGGGCCTCGGCTTACTCTACTATTCGTTCAAGAAGCATCTCCGAAGTGCGCTTCATCTTTTTCTTCCGCACTAGGCTCACACCATCCCTAGCTCGCTTTCCTTCAAAAAAAAGACTACTCTCTTCATCACAGACAGTATATTTAATTAATTATTGCTTATTATACATCTTTTCAAACAATTAGCAAGGGTCAATTACACCAAAGTGAAACTTAGCACTTTTTCTTTTGTATACGTGAAAATTATGTTTTTCAAATCTAGAACTACGGAAATGATCTTTCAGAACGACACGCTTTCTCGCCACACGCTTCGCTTCCGCAATTGTTTCGTCAGTAATATCATGATACAAAGCGAAGTGTTTTAATCCTTTTATTCCATCTGATTCTATTACAGTTTCTTCAAACATCGGATCAAGGTACACGACATCATAACTATCGTCTTCACATTGTGTTAAAAATGCGTAATGCTCCGTTTGCTTCACATCGATTCGTTGCATTGCTTCATCAATTTCAGAAACAGTTGAAGACCATGTTTTCAAACCATTTTCCATAATATAAGCCATATACTCATTGCCTTCAAGTCCCGTTACTTTTCCGCTTTCACCAACAATATAACTAGCTACAATACTATCTGATGCCATACCGAGCGTACAATCTAATACTGTCATCCCGCTCTCTAATTGCGTGGCTTGTACAAACGGATCGTGTTCTCCGCGCATTAACCTTTTTACACGAAACATCGCTGAGTTTGGATGAAAGAAAAATGACTCTTCCGTTCCTCTCGGATAAATAGCTAATCGATTTTTCCCTACAACAAGTACATCTTGTTCATACTGCTCATGTAGTTTATGTACCGGTACGTCATTACGTTTAACGAAAGAACGATTTAATTCTGCTGCTACCTTATTTGCGTAATCTGTCATTTCTTTGTTCGTTCTTCCTGCTGTTGTTACGATCATTTTTTCACCTCTATATAAAGAAAAAAGGGAGATTTACTCTCCCCCTTCTTTAGCAATTCTTTTCGAAAGCTTGTTCTAAGTTCGTAATAATTTCGTCCATAGTTGCACCTTCAATTTCATGACGGTGAATGAAGTGAACAACTTCTTTTCCTTTTAATAATGCCATAGATGGTGAAGATGGGGGAATTTCTCCGAAGTATTCACGCATTTTTGCAGTAGCATCTTTATCTTGGCCTGCGAATACAGTTACAAGATGATCAGGTTGTTTTTCAGCACGAACAACTGCTTGACCTGCTGATGGACGTGCTAAACCAGCTGCACAACCACAAACTGAGTTTACAACTACTAAAGTTGTACCTGCCGTATTTTCCATAAATTCTGTTACAGCTTCTTCTGTAGTTAACTCTTCAAACCCAGAACGCACTAATTCTTGACGCATTGGGATTACCATTTGGCGCATGTATTCTTCATAAGCATTTGACATCGTGTAATCTCTCCTTCAACTTTCATTCCAAATTCATCATATCACGCTCTATTACTAGGTGCAAAAGAAAGATAACGATGATTTCATTTTTTTGTAGGGATTTCACAAACCCCACCGCGGCAATGTCCAACTGGGACAAGTTTTCTATTGTTAGCGATATAATCGTATACTTTACTTCCAAATCCGAGTATGATAGATAGTTTTATAAAAGGAACGGCAAACCAGTAAGATGGAACGGCCTTTGCTAATACATGTATGCTATGAATCCCGTCATACCACTCATTATTTTTTAAAATATACAATCTTTGTTCCATCTTGCTTTGTAGTTCTTGAGAGAGTTCATACTTCTCAACTACATCTTCATCTCGAAATGAAACAAATTTCATCTTACCCTTTTTATCTAATTTTTTCGTACGTTCTGCAACCGCCGTACACATCGGGCACCAACTATCATAGAAAACAATCATACATTATTCCCCTTTACGAGACTCCGTCATTTGTTTCCATACAGAACCTTTTGCTTCTTCTCCGCCTTCAATACGCTCTAATGCTAGACGCGCTTGCATCGCTACTTCAAACTCTGGATCATCTTGCGCTGCTTTTAATGCCGGAATCGCACTTTCATCTCCAAGTTCAAATAAGAACATCGCTGCACGCCAGCGTACTAATTTACTTGAATCTTTCAGAGATTTAATCATAACGAACATCGCTGCTGGATCACCTACGTCTGATAAGCAATCGCCCGCTGTACGGCGAACACTTACTGAACGATCTAATAACGCTTTATATAATAACGGCAATACTCCATCACCTTTTACCATACCTAAATACGCTGTTGCTAAACGGCGGATTGAAACCTTTTCATCATCTAACGCCATCTTCAACACTGAAATATCTTCTTCAGTAGGATCCATTTGTTCTAATGCTGCAAAACGGTTTTTCCAGTCAGCATCTTTCATCATCTCTTCTGTTACTTTATATGGCTCACGCTTTTGAATCGTTACTTCAACAGCACCTGCCTGGTTTAATAATTCTTTAACTGTTTCATTTACACGTTCTTCTGAATAAGCAGCAACAATCTCTTCTACTACTTCTTTCCCGATTTCTTCAAAATTACCGTAACGTGTACTGTGTTCCACCCATTTGCGCTCTTTCACGACGTTTGGTGCAGACATTTGTACTTTCATAATTGATTCTTTAAAACGATCTGGTAAACCAACACGTTCTTCCGATGTTCCATCTGTTAACTTTACTTGCATTGGAATTGTAAAGAACATTTGAACAAACACTTTCACTTCCCCAAAATGAGCAAGTTGTTGTTCTTCACTTTCTTCTACTACCTCTTCGCCGAAAACAGAACGAACTTGTTGTAATAAAACTTTCCAGTCAAACTTCGCATTTCGCTCCACTGCTAAAAAGTCGGCTACATGATATACACCTTTAATGCCTTCAATTTTCAAAATTTCTTGCACTTGCATTGGTGCTTGTTCTTTATTTTCATTTGTATAATTATTTCGCGCTCCTGATGGTAATACTTCATTCAAAATAACTTTCATTGTATTTGGACTTGGCGTCGGTTCAATTGCTTTAATCTTCACGTAAAAAACTCTCCTTTATTGCGTGTTCTTACGTGTATTGTAACATGTTCCACCTCTCTAAACCTACTCGGATGCTTTATCTTGCTGATTTCTTTCCATCATCATACTTTTTCATTCTTTCTCTTTCCACCTAATTCCCCCAAACCATTGTTTAAAGTCCTCTCTTATTGCGATGCGCCCTCCCGCCTTCTCTCCAAAAATGTAATACTCTCTATCACAACTTCAGTTCTATATATTCTCTTCCCCTGATCATCCTCGTAATTACTCGTATGAATACGTCCGGTAATTCCAACAAGTGACCCCTTCGTACAATATTCAGTTACATTCTCAGCCGATTTTCTCCATACGAGACAATTAATAAAATCTGCTTGTTGCTCACCTAAACTATTTCGAAAACCTCTATTTACCGCAACACATACTCGTGCATAAGCGACGCCTTGCTTTGTGTAGTATAATTCTGGCTCCTTTGTCAATCTACCGATTAATACAACTCGATTCATCATAAGTTATACCACCTCACATATTTTTCTTCATTGTAAAGAAAAATGTATGAAGGGTAAAAAGCGTAAAATAATATATTTTAAAGTAAAAAATATTATTTTATATGCTATAAAAGAAAAAAAGAAACCTTACATATATTAAACATGTAAGGTTTCAAAATTTATACTTCACTACAGGAAATGTAATATCCACCGCGAGCCATCTTTATCTCAACACGGTACATTACATTTTCTAAGTAAAAAGTAATCGGTTTAACTTTACTCTCAAAATTCAATTGTTCCTGACATTCAACCGCATACCTTTCGATAGTGGAAATAATAACTTCTGATGATGGATACGTTAAAGCATCTTCTAGTTCTATGAAAAAACTTTTAGAAAATAGTTTTTTCATAATCCCTTTCTTCTCTTTCATCACATTCCATCCCCCTTTAACTCAAGTTATCAACATCCACATTATACCATATCATCAATTTATCTTTAAAAATAAAAAAATCCTGCATTTTTCATGCAGGATTTTTTTATTAGTCATTTTTCGTAAAGTAAGAAACGAAACGAAGAATTTCTAAGTATAACCAAACTAATGTAAGCATTAGTCCCATCGCAGTGTACCACTCCATATATTTCGGAGCTTGACTACGTACACCATTTTCGATTAAATCGAAATCTAGTAATAAGTTTAATGCAGCAACTACGATAACAACTGCACTAATAATAATACCAATCGTACCGCCTTGGTGAATGTACGGAACAGTTACACCAAACATGTTTAGTAGAAATACGACTAAATACATAACCATAATTCCAAGTGTTGCTGCCATCACGCCTGTACGGAATTTATCCGTTACCTTTACTACACGCGTTGCATATAACACTAACATTGCAAATAGAATTGAGATTGTTAGTAATACAGCATTTAAAACGATAGAATCGCCAAACTTCATTGTATAAACAGCTGAAATACTACCTAATACAACCCCTTCTACTGCCGCATAGATTGGTGCACCAAAAGGTGAAATACGTGGGAAGAACATAGACGCAAATGCGATGATTGCCGCAACGATTAAAGCACCAATTAGTACTGGCATCTTCATCGTCCCCTGCATCATTTGTATGTATGAATAGACAGACGTTGCAAGTAGCAAGATAAGCATAATAAACGTTTTGCCTACTGTTCCGCCAATCGTCATCGCAGAAGCGCTTGCTCCCTCTTTACGGAATGCCTCTTTTTTCAACATTGGATTAGATGTTCTCATTTTTTCCCTCCTAAAATAGGTTCTACCAATAGTGTAAAGTTTTTCTCTTTACTTTTCAATATATGCAGCTTGTTTTTATTTTAATCCTTCAACGATGTCTGATAGTTCACTCCATCTTTCCATCGTTTTTTCTAGTTCTTCTTCTGTTTTCTGCTGTGCTTCAGATAATTCTTGTGCCTTTGTGAAGTCAGATCCAACTTTCGCAAGTTCTTCTCCAATTGACTCAATTTTCTCTTCTAGTTCGGCAATTGTATCTTCAATTGTTTCCCATTCACGCTGCTCATTGTATGAAAGTTTACGTTTACGTTGTTGTTTCGGAGCTTCTTCTACCACTTTTTTCTCTTTTTGAACTTCCGCCTTCTCAATAAGCTCTTTCGTCTTTTCCATTTCTAAAAAGTCCGTATAACTACCTAGGAATTCACGCACTTCGCCTCCGCCACTAAAGATGAACAATTCATCTACTACTTTATCTAAGAAGTAACGGTCATGCGATACAGTTAAAACGACACCTGGGAAATCTTCTAAATAATCTTCCAGTACTGTTAATGTTTGTGTATCTAGATCATTCGTAGGTTCATCAAGTAATAGTACGTTTGGTTCTCCCATTAAAATACGTAATAAATATAAACGTCTTCTTTCCCCACCAGATAGTTTACCAAGTGGTGTACCATGTGAATGCGTCGGGAATAGGAAACGTTCTAGCATTTGAGATGCACCAATTACTTTTCCGTCTGTCGTATGAATAACTTCTGCAATCTCTTTAATGTATTCAATCATACGTTGATTTAAATTCATCTCTTCATTTTCTTGCGTATAATAAGCAACTTTTACAGTTTGCCCTACTTCAACTTCACCACTATCAGGAGCTAACTTGCCTGCAAGCATATTTAATAGAGAAGATTTTCCGCTTCCATTCGCTCCAATGATTCCGATACGATCTCCTGGTTTCACAATATGATTAAAGTTGTGTAATACCGTTTTATCACCGAATTTTTTCGTTACATCTTTTAACTCAAGTACTTTTTTCCCAAGGCGACTCCCGCTAAGCGCAATATCAACTGACTGTTTTGCAGCTGGTCCTTCTTGACCTTTTAACTCATCAAATCGTTGAATACGTGCTTTTTGCTTTGTCGAACGAGCTTTTGCACCGCGGCGGATCCATGCTAGTTCGCGGCGATATAGGTTTTGACGTTTTGATTCTTGCGCAATTTCTTGTTCTTCACGAAGTGCTTTCGCTTCTAAAAACGTACTGTAATTCCCTTCATAACTATACAGTTTTCCATTGTCTAATTCGAAAATACGATTCGTCACACGATCTAAGAAATAACGATCATGGGTTACAAGTAATACGGCACCATTATATCGTGCTAAATATTCCTCTAACCATTCAACTGTCTCATGGTCAAGATGGTTCGTAGGCTCATCTAAAATTAATAGATCCGGTGTTTCAATAAAACATTGCGCCATTGCAATACGCTTTTTTTGTCCACCAGATAGGTTTCCAACAGTTGCTGTAAAATCAGTAATTCCTAATTTCGTTAATAACGATTTTGCATTCGCATTTGCTTCCCATGCACTCATCGCATCCATACGTTGCTGCACTGCAAATAATTGTTCCTGTACTTTTTCATTACTTGGATCTTTTTCGATATTTAATAACGATTGTTCATAATCACGAAGAAGACGAATTAAAGGTGTATCACCATGGAACACTTGCTCTAATACAGTTAGCTTTTCATCAAACTCTGGTTGCTGTGATAAATAACTAATTGTATAACCACGTGAATGCGTCATATCACCTGTATCAGGAGTTTCTAACCCTGCAATAATTTTTAATAATGTCGATTTACCAGTACCGTTTACACCAATAATCCCGACACGTTGTCCTTCTGTAATACTACATGATAATCCATCAAATAACGGTTTTTCTCCGTATGATTTCGATAAGTTTTCCACAGTTAACATTTTCATATTTGTGCATTCCACTCTTTCATAAATTGTTCAATAAACTGTTCCATATAACGATGACGAACTTCAGCCTCTTGTTTTGCTGCGTTCGTGTTCATTAAGTCTTTTAGTTTCAAAAGTTTTTCATAAAAATGATTTAAAGATGGATCGTTATTTTTTCTATATTCATCTTTCGTCATCACTTCACGCGGAGGAATAGTTGGATCATACATTAATCTCCCTTTCGCTCCACCATACGCAAATGTGCGAGCTATTCCAATTGCTCCAAGAGCGTCTAAGCGATCCGCATCTTGAACAATCTTCCCTTCAAGTGAATCCACTTTACCGCCATGACCACCTTTATAAGACATATTGGCGATGATATGAAGAACATGTTTACTTTCCTCTTCTTCAACATGTAACTCTTCTAACCAATCAGAAACTTTTTTCATTCCTGCTTCTTCACTTTCATTTAACTTCTCATCTGCCACATCGTGAAGTAATGCTGCCATTTCAATTATAAAACGATTTCCCCCTTCTTGCTCGGATAAAGAAATCGCCAGTTTATGTACGCGTTCAATATGATACCAATCATGCCCACTCGCATCTTTTTCTAAAATATGTTTTACAAAAGTAATTGTTTTTTGAATCTTTTCTTGTTTTGTCATTTTATCTTCACCCAGTTACTTATTGTAACACGCCCGCATTTTTTCATCACATATTTTCTTGTCCGCCCATACACTGGGTGGTAGGCATCATCATGAAGGAGGAATAAACATGTTCTATAATAATCAACCGCCTTACCCACAACAACCATTTTATCCTCAGCAACAGGAACAAAGATACACAGAACAATATGAAGAACAAGAGCAACAATATGAACAACATCCATACGCAACACCACAAAATCAAGAAGCTGAATATCAACAAAATCCATATGTAGCACCACAAAATCAAGAACAACAATTTCAGCAAAATCCATACGACACACGTCCAAATTACGAATATCCTCAAAATCCATATGCAACACCGCAAAATCAAGAACAACAATTTCAGCAAAATCCATATGTAGCACCACAAAATCAAGAACAACAATATCAACAAAATCCATACGTAAATCAGCCACAACAACCGCAATACCAACAACAAATGTACCAACCAAACTACGATGCACGTGTCTCACCGCCTAAACCACCAACAATTGATCCGACACAACCACAAATTTTACCCCCTGGACCAACATTTGATATTACACAACCGCAAATCTTACCGCCTGGACCAATTACAGAACCAACACAACAACAAATTCAACAAGTTGTCGGTACACAGTTTTTACCTTTAAAGAAACCTGTACTAGATTTCGTAAAACCTTGGGTAGATTACGGTTTAAATGAAGCAAAACATACATCACACAAACACGCTTTAACAGAAGTTGCTGCGATTATGTTTTTAGTTGGGAAAGGATTCAACCCTACGATTGCACATTATATTGTGGAATCTTGGGAGAAGAATGAGCAGTTTTAGGATTGTTTATTTGATATAATATAAAAAACACAAAAGTGCCAAAACCCTTATACCACAAGGGTTTTGGCACTTTTGTATATCTAGAACAAATTTTATTAAAATAATTATTTTTATAGATTTTCATACTTTTTTATATAGTACGTGAACAAAATGTGAGCAAAATGTGCGCAAATATATGAATCACATTTTGCTGTTGGTGCACCGGTTATTTAAACCAATTCTCAATTATGAAATTCATATGAGAAACCAACACTTTTTCCTATTGGCACTCGGACAGTTTCTTGATAGTAAGCCACGTCCAGACATTATTGTTAACGGGCTTGATATACTGGAACATTATCCCTTATGTTATTTCAAATATAATTTGGTCATAATTAAAATAAAAAGAGGACGTATATACGCCTTCTTTTTTATGGAAAACACTAAAAATCTAGAGTTCTTTATATACATTTAAGAAAACTGAATATTCTGTATATATTATATCAAGTTCTTAAAATTTTATATATCTAAAGGCGTGTTAAAATAAATGGAAATAATAAACATTGTAACTCTAAGGGGAGGTTGTTGTATGGAGGTTCAGGCACAAACAAATGAACAAATCATGCAAACGCTGAATGAATGGTACATTGAAATTCGCGCTAGACATGTAAGAAATGCACATCTATTAAAAACTGAAATTGATAAAAAAATAAAAATTATGGAAGAAAATCAAAACTTACTTTTATACTACTCTCTATTAGATTTTCGTCATCAATATTTAGTTGATAGTTTAAGTATTGGAAAAGATAGTTTCAACAAAATCGAATCTTTTAATATTCCAACAGATGATTTTCTTATATACTACTATTACTTTTTTAAGGCGATGCATTCGACGATAGTCGGAAATTACAACTTAGCTAAAATTTACTATGATAAGGCTGAAATAAAACTAAGAGAAATACCAGATCAGTTAGAGCATGCAGAGTTTTATTTCAAACTCGCTACATTTAACTGTCACCATCAGCAGTATATACCTGCATTTCAACAAGTGTCCAAAGCAGAAGAAATCTTCTCTAAATATAACGGATACGAAATAAATATAGGATATTGCAATAACGTATCTGGTCTTATCTGTACACATTTAAATGAATTTGAAACAGCTGAGGAATTTTTTATGTCTGCAATGAATATTTTCCAAAAACAAAAAGAAGAACAGGCTATCTTATATGTGCGTCACAATTTAGGGTTTATGTACGCAAACCAAAAACTATCAGACTTAGCTATTCGTCACCTTTCAGAAGTCATTAAAGAATTACCGAATGATTATAAGGCTATATTGATTGCAGCATGTGAACATGAAAAAATTGGGGAAAAAGAAAAAGCATTAGAGTTGTTTGAGAAAGGCTTGAAAATTAGTACAGATTTAAAAAATGAAGAATATGAACATCACTTTAAAATTTCACAAGCAATAGCAAAAGATGTATGTGCGGAAGAATTAGAAAAAATTGTATTAGCAGGTAATGTATATTTTGAACGAGAAAATATATATGAGTATGTAAAGGAATATAATGAAAAATTAGCACTAAAATTCTATCGTGAAAATGATCATGTAAAGTCAAGTGAGTATTTTTATTTATGTTCTACAATGAACAAAAAAATTATTTAGGGGGCACTAAAATGAAAAAAACAATTCTTTATTCATTAGGAATATTAACTGCTTTTACCTTAATCTTAGGAAATGCAAACACCCCAAAAGAAACACAAGTATCCTCTGAAGAAGTTGTACAATACTCGCACGGTCACACAGGTGGTTAATTTAATTAGTTTAAAATAAATACAAAAAAGGGCCTACTCATGATAGAGTAGGCCCTCCTTTACTTCACATACACATAGGCTTCATTTGCAGTTATATAGTATGTTGTGCCTTTACTGTTGTGCACTTTGTATTGTGGTGAACCATTAACAGATACTTTAGCATCAATAGTAAATCCAAGCCCTTCATCTACCGTTCCTGCTACATCTTTATCAGACCAAGAAGCAGAATCATAGAAGCGAAGGTTGTCCACTTTAGAAACAACACGTTTTCCTACTTCAGAACTTGTAGCAGAAGTTTGTTCTCCTTGATATTTAATGTAGGATGGATTGTTATAAATCCATTGATTACCACCAAGATTTAACCAATCACCTTGTTTTCCCCATACTTGATAGGATTCATCTTTACTTAATTGACGGATAATACCGTAATTTGTTGATGGCCCACTTCTAAGGTTTACATTATATCCATCGATATAAGCTACTCCTGTTGCTCCTACAATGTTTTGAATAGGTTCCTGTGGTTTTGGTTTAACTGTAACTGTTGCGCCCTCATACGCCTTTTGTACGTCTGCTCTGAATTGTGATTCTGATACACCGTGACTACGTAGATAATCAAGCGGATCTTCGTGGTCGGTGCCACCTAATTTATAAGTAATATCTTTGTGTGTCCATAATCCTTTGCTTGGGTGAATTCCTCTATCTTTTAAAATCTTAGCTAATAGTTTTACATAACGTTCGTAAGAAGATTTAAACTTAGCTGGATTACTAGTTTCGGAAAGTTCTACGTGAACAAATCTTTTATTTGCAGCTGGTCCAGCACCGTAAGCAATATATTTTGTATCGGCAATTTGGATTGTTTCATCCCAATCTACTGCATAATGAACGAATGCAGAACGCCATGTACGAGATTCGTAACGCTGAATATTAATTGCTGGTGCTTCTGGTGTTGCTGTACTATGTGCTACAACGCCCTCATAAGCGCCCACACCGTAGCGATATGCTTGTTTCGGCAAGTCTTGGATAATTAGTACTCTATCGGCAAAAGAAGCCGTAGCGAACGAAAATAAGAGCAATAGAGTCATAAATAATGAACTAAATAGTTTAATTGGTTTTTTCATTGTGTATTTCCCCCTTTTTGGCCAAACAAAAAGAGCACCGTCTTTTGACAATGCTCTCCTTATGTAAGGCGTGTATTTTTATTGTTTGTTCTGTTTTTCTTTTCTTGCATCAGATCTTTGGATTTTTGCTTGGATTTCGGATGCTACACTTTCTAATAACCATGCTGGAATCCATTTTTCCCAGCCAATTCGTGCACAGTTTGCAGCGAAACTATTAAAAATGTGATAACTCAATCCGCCTACTACCATGAAGAAAAAGAAGTCAGGTAGTTTAAGAGCGATATCAAATAAATGTGCAAGAGCCGGCAATGATAAAAGCACCACGGTTCTCGTGATGCCCTCAATTCCGTATTGTGATGAGTATGTTCCATCTAGCTTTGAAGCTTTACTACCAGTAATCCAGTCGAGCATGATAATCCAGCAGTAAATAGCTATCCAAATTAAATTTGCTTTGCCATATAGTAAATTAATTATTGTTCCTAATCCACCACCTATAACACCACCTACTTTAAATTGAGTACTTGTAATGATATCGATTATATTCAATGCCTTGATAAGTTCTTGAATTCGTTCCAAGTTCTCACCTCCTTTCAAATTTTGGCCAAAATAAAAAAGCCTGCTGCAGCACGCTCAATTTCGATAAAGTTATATGTTCATTTTCTTCCACGCGTATTCTAGTGGTTCAGTACGTGGTGGTTTCATTACTGCTTTTTCAGTAGTGTTGCTTTCGTTTCGGGAGAAATCTAACATAACCCCTTTTCGTATAGCAGTTGCTCTAACTCCTGTAATATACATGTTACTGATTTCTAATTTTGAACCTTTGTGTGTTTGCATATTTCGTTTTGCGGTTTGATATAGGGTTTTCGGTTGAAATATAATGCCCTTTATCGTCATAAAATCACCAGCCTTATTCTATTCGTAACGCAACTTGTGGATCACTAAATGAACCCCATACACCAGAGTAGTAAGTGTTAAATATTTTATACTTTTGTACTTCTTCACCTTGAGAAATTTCAACGATGTCGCCAGTTACATAATTTGAACCTCTATATATGTAAAAACCATCAAACTTTGCTCTTAATCCATCCGTGCTATCCCCCATGTAAAGAGGTGTAAATATCATATTACCTTCCGGAGTTGGAGATTTTAAAAATACTTTCTCCCAAAAGAAAGTATTAACAATCGCATTCGTACCATTTCCATAAAAATTAAATCTGGATCTATCTGTTGTTAATGCATTATTGTTACTCCAATTAGAACCAGCACTTACCATTACACTAAATGGTGATGAACCATAAAGTTGTGAAAATGTTTCTTGCTGGTAGCATTCACTTGGAAGGCCGAAAAATCCTATTACTGTTTTCTTTTTTCGATCTGGATAGTTATCATCATTTTCATAAACACAATAAATAACAGTGTCTTTATCAACATATAAGTATAAATCTACCATCAGTATGGAATAGGTTAAATGGTTTACTGAGTTTGAACCACTAGATTTCCCTTGATGAAAAGCTAGGGGATAAACACCAGTACTTCCTCCTTTTCCTATACCCTTTACTTCATCGTAGCTATTAATCAATCTGAAGCTAGCATCTGTCATATACTTATTGGGTGTTCTTATATCATAACCATTATAAGAGTTAGTGTTTAATAAAATTTCATTTGAGGCATTTGTATCAAATGGACGTAATTCTATGTAATTATGTTTGGTACCATCGTTACCGCTTGAGTACATGACGTAAATTTTATCTTTTGATGGCGCATCAGCATTTAATTGCTGCCATCCAGCTTTTTGCATTTCATCGATAATCTTCATAAAGACTTCTCTGCGCTCTAGTCTGTGTAACTTACAAATTTTATTTGTCATTTTACATGTTCCTCCTTAACTTAAACGTATTGCTTTCATGGATACATTAAAAGTAGAGGTTGCTACACCCCTGTTTTCTATATAAAGATGTACCTTGTTTGTATGATCTTTATCCTCACAAGGAATGGATAAAATATCGTACGTTCTTTTTTCTGATAAGCTTTTATAAATTTGATTCCCGTTCTCTTTTTGGTCGTACATAACTAGCATTGCTTCAACATTCGAATCATTTGTAACTTGAATCGTACGAATATCGTATTTATTACAACCTACATCCAGTGGAGTATATAGAGTTTTTCCTGGTTCAATTGTAATTTGTACATTTCTCTCAATAAGGATTGATGGTGTAATCTCACTTTCAGATGTATATCTATATAATTTCATTACAGTTCCCATATTGTATTCACCTCAATTATGTTTTAGATGAATATTAAAATAAATTGGTTCGAATGCTAGGAAATTTGTGTCCTTCACAACTTTTACCCAAAAATCACGCGTATCTTGTGCAGCAACTGAATCAATCTGTATTTCATTCGAATAGTTAGTACCATCTAAGGAAATGAGCGCCCAGGTATAACCGACTTTCTCCATGTACTGCTCTATGGATAGTTTTATATTTGTAGCAGCGCCAATGTTATCATTTACGATAGTCATTTTTACAATCTGCTCATTATTCAACATGTAACCTAAATTCGTTGGATCCGTTGTATTTAATTCTTCGCTATTCATTTTGATTTGTAGGGATGAACCCATACAATACATATCTCCACCATAGAAGGTAGCTTGTTTCTTTGCTAGGAGTTCGTTTTCCTCATCATATATTTCTATGATTCCCTCAAACTCTAAGGAAGGAAGTAGAATATCAATGCCTGTATGAGCTGCAGCTACGATATTAGTAGAAAGAGTATTATCTGCAGTATCTTTTAATACAACCTTATAATTTTCATATAGTTGGCGCAGACGTAACATATTGCTTGTTGTCATAATAATTTTATTGATGTCTAGCGGTACAAATCCCTCTGAAGTTCCTCTTTTTAGAACAACACCAATTCTTTTTGCTGCTAACGAATCGTTATCCGCATAATCAAAAAATGTATCTGTCTTTGTGTGAAAATCCCATTGATCTTCCTTACATATTGCCATCCACTCTTTATTGCTTTGTGAACTATTAGCGGAATAGGATTCAAGAAACTCCACTTTATTCTTCTCGTTTTGATAGATTAGTAAGCCACCTGCATCTCCTTCTTTTGTAGGAGCATAATCCGCAATAACTTGGATTGCAAAGTTACTTTGTGGTTTATCGATTAAAAGCATAACGTCTTTATCTGCCGAATGATTCATACGTAAGAATCCTTTTTTGCTAGCAATATTAAATACATTTGATGGTGACATAAGCCAATTTGGATTTATGGAATCAAAATCATCTACAAATATTTTTCCGCTTTCTTTTTCGTATAAGGATACTTTTGTTTTTTTATTTAAGTCTTCTGAAATCAATTCACCGTTCTGAATATCGACAGCATCTAAATGCCATGCATCTGTACTAATAGTGACAGTATGAACTCCAGTTGGGAGATTTAATTTCTCAAACTGAATACATTGGTACAATAATGTAGTTTGATACATTTGAAAAGTTCCTGCTTGTACACCATCTATAGTAACTTGAGTCAGTTTATCTTTAAAATCTACATTGTTTGAATTAACCCCTATTAATCTTAAACCAGTACCTGTAAACGTAAACTGAACCAGATGGGCTCCAGGCTTGTCATAAGGTCTGAGGTGAGCGGATCTATTGTAATACATATCCAACTCGTTTTGATACGCCATCCAATAATCGCCTATATACTTAATGTTTTTATCTGTATCATCAAACCGATTCCAACCTGGTTCGGGTTCTTTTAAAACATCCCCCACTTTAGTGCTAAAATCTGCGTAATCAATAGCACTTATCATTGTATTATTGTCGCTATCAAGAGAGCCAGCGGCGAAACCATAAGCAATAACCTCTACTTTATGAGTCCCCCTAGGTAAGTCTAATTTCTCAAAACAAACCCTAAATTTTGAACCGGCAACACGTATTACAGAACCGTTCATCCATATTCCATTATCTATTCTTACCATAATATTACGACGATTTGTGTTGTAATACTTTTGCAGTATTCGAAAAGAAGTCCCAGTGAATTCGAAAGAAAATATATCATCATCAGAACCTCTAATAGATGAGACATTATACCAAGAACTTTCTTCATTGGGTTTTGCATCGTCACCTATATATTGCCAGCTTGCATAAAAATTATTATTTCCTACGCGGATATTTTTAAAAAAGGTACCAACATTAGATTTATTGCAAAACTTGCGCGTCCATCCTAATTCTGGACTAGGTAAACTATTACCTAATTGGGGTGTTGCCATTCTATCACCTTCACTTTATCTCGTTTTCTTCCAGTTTGAATTTGTCCACCAAGATTGACGGCTATGACGTAGCCATAACTTCGGATCATCATTCTCTTTTTCGATAACTATTAATTCATCTGGTTTTTCTGTATCAAGTACTCTCGCCAGTTTGAATTGTTCAGTATCCGCTATAATTGATTCTCGTTCTGGTTTGCGTTCAAATCGCTCATATTCCTCTGTAATGCTCTCTAATTCACATTCCCTATCAAATGTATCCACTTCGTTAGTCACAACTTCTACAACATCCTGTCGCTCTAATAATTCATATTCACTAACGGTTGCATATTGTTCAGATTCTCTTGCTGCATCTACAGTTTCAATTACATTTGTATCTGTTATAACATCCCTATCTGCTAGTGTTATTTCAGAAATAATTCCACCATAAAATTCACGTATACCGTTAAAGGACTTTTGCTCTGTAATAAGAGCTTGTTGTGTATTTTGTCTATAAGAAGCGTCTAAATCGATACATTGTGCATCTAAGGTAACTGGAACGATGTCAGAAGCTACTTCTTGGGTTGCTATAGTGAGAATTTCTTTTTCTATTTTTTCCGATACAACTGTTTGATCTATTTGCATTTGCATTACTTGTGATAATTTAGAAGCATCTTCAAAGAACGTAATGCGTGTTTCTAGTTCCTTGTGAATACGGCCGAATAAATCAAATTCAGGAAGGTATACAGGAATCCCCATACCTTCAAATAAATCAAATTCTTCTATGGAAGCTGGTAATTCTTTTATTGTTTTATTAGCCATAAAATCATGGTCTTCTATAGTAGTGAGAATATCTTGTGTTTTTAATTCGGATAAAATGCTTTCAGCTACATCTACAAGTACTGGTGAACCTTCCTTATCCGCACTAACTAATTCAAATACATCCGCTTGTGATTCATTTAATAAGCGATCAGCACCGTCTATATGTGCAATATTTGCAGTTAATTCGGTTAAACGTATAAATTCCTCTTTGCTGCTTTCTATTACTTCAAATGTATTTTGTATTTTTAGTGCAGTGGTACTTGCAGCGATATCTTCAACCGATAAAATACGCGAAGTAATTTCGCTTTCTTGTGAATTTGTAACTTCTACAGTAAATACACTTTCTTTCTTTACAGATACCTGTGTATCGTGAAGAATAGTTTCAAGTTCTTTTACGATTAGCTCGGAATTATGAATATGTACGATATCAGCATACTGATCATTTATTCTTTCAAATGTATAAGGTTCGCTGCTTTCTGTAGCAAATACATCTACATGCTTATTTGAATCATTTATCATAATAGAATCTGCATAAAGTTCCTTCATCCGAATAGAAGAGTCAAAATCTATACGAGTAGCATCTATAACAGGCTCTCTTTCTGCGGCTGTTAAATCATCACTCGGAAGTAGATCGGTATTTTCTATTATTGTCTTACGTTCAAAATCATGTTGTATTTCAATGTTGGTTACCAATTCTCTTTGAATCCTAGCGAACAAGTCATAATCCGGAAGATAAACAGGAGTGCCCATACCTTCGAATAAATCGAATTCTTCTAAAGAAGCCTGTAATTCATGTTCCGTTGTAAATGTTGCGTCATCATCTGGCAAACGGGTTTCTATTTCTTTTCGTGTTGTTTCACCACAAACTTCTGTGTTAATTAATGCATCGATAGTTGGAGAAACGATATTTGATAAAGTGCCCTCGTTATATACACCTTGCATTTCCCTGGTTACAATTGAACTTACATCTTCATAAAATTCTTCGCCATATAGCACACGAGCGACTTTTACCCATTCTGGTAATTCATCGACGCCAGCCGATACGAATTCACGTAATTTATTTTTTAATATATCTTGCTCTATGATTCGAGCTGCTTCGTATTCTCTGGTTATAAGTTGTGATTCATTTGCATGATGTACAACCGCGTTGCTTTCATTTGGTCTTTCGCTCTCTACCCCTTCGATATGGTCTATATTAAAAATTCGTTCATGTTGTATGGATTCATCCGCAGAAATAAGTTGCACTGGCACACTATCAATACGTTGGGAATGCTGCGTTTCTAAATTGGCCACATCAATAATTCGGTTTAATTCAAAATCAGTTGTGTCCGAAATAGAAGCATCAATTTCGTTTTGTCTGATCGCTTCCTCAATGACGCTGGATAAGATCCCCTTAGCTCGTACTTTCGTCGCAGTGACTATTGCATTATCTTCTCTAACCGCTTTATGTCTTGCATAAGGAGCGATACAAATTGGATACTCAACATCATTCTTGTTTTCCGTATTTGCCGGAGTAATAGAAAAAGAATAGGTTCTCTGATTTCTATTAGGTCCAGAACCAATTGTGACAACATGACTTTTTTCTTTGGTACATATAGAAGGGGAAGCAATAGAATAAACTTTTTCACTCATTCTTCTGCTACCCCCTTATCTTTAGATATCTTCTTTGTAGATCGCTAAGCCAATTGGATTGAAAGGCGTTGCTTTTGCTTGCGTCATAGGCGAAACGGGTGTTGTTGGTAATGTATAGCGGTATAATTGTGCCATTTCATAATAAGCTATAATTTCAGCATCATTTACCGGTGGTTCATTAAATGTAATGGTTTTATCATCGGGATTGTACACATATTCTCCCTTTGGTACCTCTATACAAGATCGCAATATCTTCAAGGTATCGCCTTTAGGTTTGTGTTCTAAGTGAAACACCTTACGCGCCCCGTTACCTTTTCCTAAAACTTCATTAGAAACTGTTTTTTCAATTTCTAATTCATCAGCCTGCTGGATGTTTTTTGGATGGACCGCATAAACATCATCTAATTTACCCACATACCCATCATTAGGATGAACAATATATACTTGAGACAAATGGTATTTACCACTATACACAGACGGATTAAAGCGTCCCTGGCTATTATCAACATCCATATTATGAGTAATGAAAGAAAGATAATGATGTTGGTACATGGAACCTGTATAAGATTGTGCCAATTGTATCGTTTCATTACCGTTACTTGTGCTTTCTCCATAATCTATCGTTGCATTTCCGACTTTTTTATTTGCAGAATATACAAATTGATCACCTGAACGACAACCTGCTGCGATTATCATATTTCTTCGTGGTGCATTATCAAATGTGTACATTCGGCCAATATAAACAGGGACGAATAAAGCACGAACAGGAGCAGGTGTTGGATCTACACGCATAAACATGGCTATACGATCTCTATTGGCATTGCCATACATATACACGACAGAATCTCGTTTCCAATCCCGTGTAAACCGTTTTTCTGGTGTGAAACTAATCGGTGTATACGGTGAAGGGTTGGCGAAATTTAACGCTGAATACACCGAATTCATAATGCCTAACATATCTTCTGTATCAAAAGATTTAGTTGTTGTTATTGTATCTATGGTTCCATCTGCGTTAGGTTCAACTGTATAGAAGCCAGCCATTTTAATATTATCCGTACTTGCGGGTGCCTTTTTAAACACAACTTTTGATTCAGTAAATGTGTATTCTTCTGGTGAGATAATGACATCATTTTTATAAAAAATGGTGCGTGACTCATCGAAATTAGGGAATGGATATTGGAACTCTGTTTTTGTTCCATTCCCATTCCCTAAATTACTTGCTTGATCTGATAATTTCATTTCTTTTTCAATAAAGTATTGGCTGTAAGTGAAGAAAATCATATCGTTTGAAGGCTCATAAGCATCACCAGCCAGTTTACATTCGTATGTAATTTTATCGTTCTTCGCTGGTGCATCAGTAAACTTAATTTCTCCAGTACGACCATTCACTGTGTAACCTTTTTTATCTTTTACGATACTATTTATATAAACAATAAGAGAGCTTTCTGTGACTGGAAATACAGGCATTTGAAATTCTTTCTTTGTGCCGTCACCTATACCTAATTTACCTAATGGAGAATCCGCTGTAATGTATCTATTATCGGTAAAATCTGATAGATTCGTATCGTACGCAGTTGCTACACCTAGTTTTCTACGTTCTCCATCACTTCCGGCTGCTTCAAATAAACGAACATCGATAAACTTACTAATTCCACTACGAATCCTAAAAAATAGTTTTCTACTCCATCCATTAGTGGTAAACATTTTTTCTAAGTCATTTGGTAATGTTTGCAAATACGTTATTTTATCAAACCACATTTATATTCATCCGCCTTTATCTTGTTTTTTCGTAAATTCCTAATCCAGCTGGTCGATAAGCAGTAGCAGGTAACTTTGTAATTGGTGAAATTGCATCGACCGTAAAGAAACGATAAATGTCATGGGTATCTGGACAAGTATTTTGTCTTACTTTCAATTTATCTCCATTTAATAAACCTAAAGGTGATAGTAGAACGATATAAGGCATATAACCGCGTACACCTTCTTCTGGATGAACAATATACGCTCGTGACGTATGTACTTTGTTGCTGTAAACAGAAGGGTTAAATTGATATTTGTATTCATCATTCTCATGATTCTGCCATGCGTTCGGATACTGGCCACCGGTTGTACTTTTTCTATCTGGTGGCATCATGTTAGGTGGAACATTCCACGCTAGATAATGAGCTTGGTACCTTGCTCCGAAACGTGATCGCTTGATTATGATGTTATCAATACCGTTACCTGGGTTTTTAGGATACGATTTTGTTCTCGGCATATATTTTTTTACATCCCTAAATGGAGTTTTATTTTCAAAGTCATATTTATGTGAAGACACTTCTGAACCTTCATCGTAAGCGGTGCCTGCCCATAGAGCGTCGGCAATTGTGTCATCAGCTGCATAACTTTCTAATTTTCCCATATAAACAGGAATTACAGGAACAGAGTTATTATCGAAAGCAGGCGTTCTATCAGCTTGTATTAGAAGAACCACACGAGATTTATCTACTTGTCCCGTAATACGAACCATTGAATCTGGCCACCAATTTGAATCGGCATCTATATTTATTAGTTTAGGGTTTCTAAATGAGCACTTTACCCAAGGGGACATCATCAATTGAGGTTGATCTGTATATTCGTAGGAATATGTGTAATAAACTTCCCCACTTTCAGGATTTACGTTTCTATTTGAAGTAACCTTTACTTCAGCTAATTCCACGTCCATAATAGATTGAAATTCCACACCGTCTTGAGCACCCATTTGAATCATGCTATTGTCTTGATAATTTGGAACATGTTCTATCATGTATAGATACATACAAGAACGATCTTTATATCTTGGATTATCTTCTACATAAGATTGGAATTCTGCTTTTCCTTCATCTGTAGATAAATCACTATTTAGTTTTGTTTTAGTCTCCCAAGCCCAAGTTTGAACGATTCCGTACATGCCACCATCTGAATTTTGTAAGATAACATGTTTTGCACACCAATATTTATACAGTTTAGTAATGTTATCTTTGCTTCCTTGCTCTTTTACTTTATGAATGTATTTATAAAAGTTTTTGACTTTCTTCCAACCGTTTTCAGTCATTAAATTGATGAGTGAATTTTGAAAATCTGCTTCTGTAACTATTTTTTCAACGTATGCCATCTATTTCACGCTCCTAATCTCTTAATAGTTGGTAATTCAGCCATATAGTTTTTTTATCTGCGGATGCATTGTGGTATTCGAACTTTACTTGAGCGTTAGCAGGTATAGGTTTAACAACGGAGAAATTAAATCCCTCCGGCACATCTTTTACATAAACTTCTTTAAATACTTGCTGGCCATTAATAAATAAATTCCAATAGTCTCTATCACTGTAATGAGATGCAGCAACAGAGAAGGCAATCATTTCTGTATGAAACGGTAATGAAAACTTATCTACATGGATTTCATCGTAAATACCAATTCTCCGTCCCTGGATAAATGGTTCTGTCTTTGTAGGGAAGTAAGGCGCGTCAAATCGCCCACCAGCCATATAATTAACTGCAAAGCTCATAAAATATTCTCCTTTATCTTAAAAAGTGAAGTTCAAACCATACCGTTTTATCCAGAATTCCTTGATTATGGAATCGGAATGTAATTGTACTTCCTGCTTTTACAGATTTGTAAACCATAAAGTGCATACCTTCGGGAATACGCTTCGTATAGATATCTTGGCAAACAGTTTGTCCATTCACGATTAAGTCCCATTTATCATCTAATTCGTACATGGAGGAACTAACACTAATTGCGTAAATCTCCATATCTGCAGGTAATATATATTTCACTTCATCCGTTTTATATGACGTGGAATCCATAATAAATCCAGGTACGAATGGTTCCGTTTTTGTTGGATGAAAAGGTGGATTTAATCGCCCACCAGCTAAATAGGTTGTTTCAAACAAGAGCATTCACCCTTTTCCATGTATTAAAAAATTCCCGTGCATCATTAAGACACATCGGGAATTGCTAAATCAGATAGCATACCGTTACCTTTATTAAGAAGTCGCGGCTGCACACGCTCTAATTGTTTTTGTGCATTATATATTAATTGTGTTTCCATCATCTTTCCTGTTATCTTGTGGGATAAAATAACCTTATCTAACATACCGTTGTCGTTAAAAACTAAATCGTAATAAAGATATTTATCTCCATCAACTGCAGATAAACGAGCACCATCACGAATGAGGGTATAGCCCTCTGTCATACCTTCTTTAAATACGTTATTCGGGTCATCCCCAGGCATTGGTTTTCCACCGCTGTAAAATTCTCTATCAATTAATCCTTTCATCAAATACATAATCGGATCATATAAGTTCTTTTGCATTATCATCATATCACCCCTAATTTACCCTTGTGACAGACCATGTTTTTGCAGGACGTTGAATATAATATCCATCTGGACCTATGTTTTTTCTATCAAACGTTAAATCTGGAATATCACCATAATCAAATAGAATATTATTCTGTGTATCTAACACTTGCATTCGTCCTGTAAGCCACCTTAAAGGATTTCGTACAGCTTCAAATACAACTACATTTACCCCGTATTCGAGCGGGATATCAACATATGTAGGGTTGTTTCGGATAAGGTAATTTTCTTCTATTAACCTATCATTGGCGTAAATATTTATTACGTCACCATCTTCATAATCATAATCCCAAAGTTTTAACCGTAAGGTATCTACGTTTACTGTGATTCCGCTTATGTCTGTATAAGGCGTAGGTTCGTATCCATAGTTAACTGTTAAATCTAAAGTTTGATAGAAACCATCATCTGCTGAAATCATAGTATTAATACCTTTCACGAAATAATTCCATTGTTGGCCAGAATCTCGGTTGTAAACAGAAATTACATCAAACAATTGAATCCTTGGATCACCAACTACTGCTACCGTTAATGTCCTAAACTTCTGGATTGCTTTTAAATGATAAGCTGCTGCTACTGCTCTTCTTGCGAAAAATGTTGTCGCCCAAGGGACTTCTATCATTTCTTCTCGCAAATCACCCTGCGATACATTTTTTAAAAGGAATGAATTAAGAAATCCGTTTGCGTAGTCTCCACATTTAACAACAATGCTATTACTTATATCCTGGTCTGTTAGCTGCATATCTAGTGATATAAGGTTTTCTCCTTCTGTAAAATTAAATTTCGAAGGTTCATTGATAGCATAATCCGGCATCTTCATAAACGTGCAGCTTCCATCCGGTTCGTGCTTTATGTAATGGAATGTTGTATCTATAATATCGCGAACAATTTCATCCCATTTTTGAAACCTCTTACCAGTCGCACCTTCAACAAGCCAACTCTGATTGGTACCAGGTATATTTACAGGACTACCATGTAAGAAAACCCCTGCCTTTTGAAAGAAAAATTTCACAACATTATATACATTTCCAGTTGGCGCAACGATTTCATCTGATCCAGGTGTTGGTATTACTGATTTTTGTAGAAGTTTCTTATAAGATGTTGTACAAGTGACTGAAATAGTACCATTTTCGGCATTTACCTTCACATCAGATACAAAACCATGTATATAAGGTAAAACCTCTTCTCCGTAACCAATAGCCACCTTAAATTCAGTCTGCGGATATAGTTGATTTGTATTTGTTACCTCACTGTTATAAAACCATTCTTGCATTGAAGAAAACTTACCAAACCAGTTATCAGGAGCCATTTGGCCGTGTTCATTAGCAAAGGTAATAGTAAATGTACTTGCGAACTGATCCCCGTTCTCCTGCACTTCTAATCCCGTTACATGATGTTGTACTTGTACGTAAGAAGAAGATTCTCTTTTTTTCATATGAACAACAAGGGTAGGAGCATTATTTGCTACTTGAAAATGATCTCCTAGTGCCCTAATCAAATTTATACTGCTATCCCTCATGTGCCATCGACTCCAATCCCTGCTCGTGATGGTGATATTAATTTACATTTAGACATAATCAATGTCCCATCTCTTAGCGTGTCGACCTCATTTGGTGGGATAATACCACCATAAACTCCATAGTCTCCCTTAATTATGAAAGGATTGTATAGATGTGACATGAAATCCTTCCAATTTTTTATATTGGAAAATAATAATGTGAACTCTACTTCACATCCCTTACTTCCGGTACTTTGCCATCTTGGAGAACCTTGTATGACGTTAAATGTCTTCAATGCGTCTAAATTTTTAGGGAACTTAGTCTGCTCTATCATATCTAAAGTTTTCATTTCTAAATATGGATTGTAATAGGCGTCTCTCATCCTACAACTATCTCCGTTACCGAATCCTTCGAGTTGGAATGTTATTCTTTGCGGACCTTCATCAACAAAAATTGTATGAGATCTCCATGCATAAGCACCCCTTGCTCTGAACCTTTCTATACCATTAACCTTCACAACGAAATATTTATAAGGTAAATCTCCGTTGCTATTGATTGGTACATTTGTAGTAAAAGAAAATGTATATGTACCAGGGGTTCCAAAATCGATAACAAAAGAGAGGGAGTCTTTCAACTCCCTCTCTTCGAGAAATAACCAACCATTCCCGACTTCTCTATATAACCGTTTTAATACACTCATACGTTCCTCACCGCCATTCCCATTAGATCATCAGCAACTACGTTTTGTAGTAACTTTCTCATTTTTACAAAATCGTCTGCAGACTGTAGTTTCTCAACAACCACTTTGAATTCAGCTTTTTGAATCGTAACGCCTTTATCTGTTTTCTTCTCAACATGGGTTTGGCCAGCGAATGGATGTGCAGTTTTACCGATTAGATCCGCAGAACGTGCTCCCATTTGTCCGATTTGAGTAGATACATCCGTTACTAGTTTCATTGGTTTAGGTGGAACAACGGCTTTATTTAGTAGTTCAGAGGCTTTATCTACTGCAGGAATCATTTGTTCCATCCCCACACCAAGACCCTCTGTAATATAACCCCCGTATTCCATCATTAACCTGGAGGGGCTTCGAATACCAAAGAACTTCAATACAGCTTTAGGTATACCTGAAACTACGCCTTTAGCTTTTTTTATAAGCCAACCAGCCATTCCAGCCATCCCTTCACCGATTCCGGCAATGATATCTTTTCCCCAGCTAACAGCATCCTTTGCTACATTTTTTACAATAGATCCTACTTTGCTAAATACTTTTGTTACGGTATCAACTATTCCGGTAAAGGCACTGGTCATTGCCTTTTTAATTGCAGAAAAACTTGATACTATAAAATCTTTGCAAGCGCCAATCACCGAAAAGATGGTGTTTTTTATTTTGTTGAAATTATCGACTATGAAATTAACAAAAATCCGCACTGCAGAGAGTATCGTATTTTTTATAAATCCAAATGATTGGTATATAAAATTTTTGACAGTAGTTAAAATTGTAACTATCGTATTTTTTATAAAATTGAAGCTTGTAACTACAAGATTTTTTATAAAATTTAGCACTGTAAAGAATATATTTTTTATGATTGCTAGCGTTGTAGAGATTACATTTTTTATAAAATTCATAGATACAGAGATAATGTTCTGTATCAAAGTAAAGGAAGCGCGAATAAACGATTTCAAGAAATTTAAAATTGAAACGAATATCGTTTTTATTAAATTCCACCCAACTCTAAAAATCGTTTGCCATGCTTTTATATAAAAAGATATTACGTTTTTTATAAATTCTAAGGCAAATTTAACAACGCTTTTTAAAATGTTTAAAGCAGCATTAAAAATGAATTTTATAGCATTCCATCCAATTTCAAATGCTTTTTTCCAAAAATTTATATAGAACTTTATAACCGTGAGATAAGCGCGCCAGGCTGTTTCGAGTATTTTTCCTATAAATGATACAGAGGCATGGAAGACTTTTTTCGTTCCCTCCCAAAATCCAGAAAAGAACTTAGATAAACCAGACCAAGCTGATTTCGCACCTTTTACGGTTGCATCCCATCCCTTAGAACATGCGTCACCTATCCATTTAACGGCTTGCTTCGTATATTTAACAACAGAACCCCAATTTTTGTAAATTAAATAAACTAATCCAACAATAGCAAGTATGGCAATTGTCCAGGGATTCATGAGTAATGTCATTGCAGATCTTCCAAGTATAGCGAGCGCTCTACCTATTGCACCAAACATACCAATAAGTTTAGGCCCTACTTTTAAAAGTCCTGCAAATGCAGTGCTACCTAAGAAAGCTACTGCTCTTCCTATCATAGCGAACATACTTATTAATCTTGGCCCGATTTTTAATATACCTGTAAACAGCAGAGGAACCTTTGTTAATACTGGTACAAGAAATCTAAACGATCCGACGAATGCACCAACTCCACTTGTCATAAAGCCCATCATGGCGACTAATGGCCCTAATACTGCAACCATACCTAAAATTGCTACGATACCAATTTGGATTGGTTTTGGAATAGAACTAAACGCCTTTGCAGCTACTTCTACAGCTTTGATAATGGGAGGAAGAGCAACTTCTGCAATATCAAGAATTGCTTGGCCTAGCGGTTCCAAGGATGCCATTGTAGTACGAGTGAGTTTTTGCCAGCGAACACCAAATGCTTCTTGCTGTGTCTTCTGCATTTTCTTCATACTACCGTCAACATCGCGTAATGCACCATCGGCATTAGTAAGCCCTAATACAGCTTCAGCTCCCATGTCTTCCCATTTAGTACCGAATACAGCAACACCAAGCTGATTAGCTTTGACTTTATCGTCCATTTTGCCTAAATCGCCAAGTACGGCGTTAAATACATCTGCGGCAGTTCCTTTACCTTTATTAAAATTGTCCCAAACCTTTTGAGTTTCTGGACTCATTTCTGCAAAGGCTTCTGTGACACCTTTTGATCCATCTTGTACACGAATACCGAATTCTTTTACAAGGTCGTTTACGTAATCGAGATTGTATGAACCATCTTGCGTTCCATTTGCCATAATGGTAAACATCTCTTCTGCAGAAAATCCTGCTTGTTTAAATAAAGGCGCGTATTCGGAAATGTTATCGAACATTTCATTTGAGAAGTTTAAGCCTGCTTGTCCACCAGATGCTAAAAGGTCAAATGTCTCTTGTGCATCTAACCCGAACTGATTCATAAGTTGTCCGGCCCCTCGAGTAACCTCATTAACGTCAGTGTCGAAAGTTTTTGCAAGAGTCATAGCACTTTGCGTAGCGCCCTGCATTTCATCGAAAGAAAGATTCTTCATGTTTTGACTCACTTGTATTACAGCTTCATCAACTTCTTGAATACTTTCTCCAAATCCATCTTTCCATGTCTCTTTTGCAACATTACCAAGCTCTTTTGTAGCTTCTTTTGATAAACCAAGTGTAGATTCTAGTTTTCTATTAGAAGCATCAAAGTCAGAAGCTACTTTAACAGCTGCAGCACCAATACCAGCTAAAGGTAGTGAAACACCAGCAGTCATATTTGCGCCTGTTTCTTGCATTTTACTACCTACATGGCTAATTGATTCTCCTACTTTTTGGAACTTATCATGCATTCCGTTTGCAGTCTTTTGTACTCGATCTTCAAATTGTTTTAAATCTTTATAAGCGCCGTCTGCTTTAATACCGATCGTGCCGAACAGTTGGAACATTTCAGCTAACATTTACGCACCCCCTTTTCTGCTGGGGCCGATAACCATTTTATTCTTCATCGTCGTCTTCCTGGAATTGAGCCATAATTTGCTCAACATGTGCTTCACATTCTTCTTTGCTCCATACTTCACCCATTTCATAAGATGATTCCTTATCATCCTGGTTATCAGCTAGTCCAAAGGCTTTTAGATAATCATCGAAAGTAGTACCCTCTTCAAGTTGACGAGTTTGAAAACCAATGAACGCCATCTTCTTCCACTCGTTTAATTCTTCTTGCTGCTCTTCTCGTGCAATTAAAGAAAATAGGTCCATTAAACGCGAATACGGTATAGATAAGACGTATTCATCTGTCCATCCATACCGCTTTTGGATTTTATCGAAAGCACGTAACATGTTTTGTTCGGCTTCCTCTAAATATTCATCTGAATTTTCGTTTAAGCTAGGTTCGGAGCCGCTGCTGGAATCACTGCTGATTTGCTCCATTTCTCGCTCTGAACTTTCACTAGTCCCTTGACCTGGTTGAAAAAAGTCATTAAGTCTTCACTCTCTAATAAGCCCTGTATAACAGCAACCATTGCTTCTGGAGGGAATTTACGAAACTCATCTGCCTTTACTTTCAATAAACTAGCAAAGAACTCTGTAAAATCATCCTCACAAGCAGGAATCATTGTTAAAACACGGAAAGCGAATTCTAATCCTTTTTGCTGCTGCTTCTCTTTAAGTGCAGCTAATTGCGCTTGCTTTTCTTCTTCCGGAAGAGATTCAGCTACTTTAGTTAGTTCATCCATTTCTTGCTTATCCTTACCGAAATCAGCAAAATTAGCCATTGCGCTGCGTCCAACCTTCGAAATAATTTTAGCGAATCGCCAAACATCCGTTACATTTAATCGTCGCATTGTCACTTTTACACCTGAAATTGTAATTTCTGTACCGGTATTCATCATTTTTTCTAAAATAGAAGTCATTTTGTTCTCTCCTTTTAGCTTTTAGCTCGTTTTATGTAATAGAAAACCGACTACCATTTATGCGGTAGCCGGCGCTTTAAGTGCTGCTGTTTTCTTTTTCTTTGGTAAATAGATTGAATATGGTGGTGTAGTTGGTGCAGATTCACTGTAATGACCAATAAATTTACACTTTAAACCAACCGTTCCTTTACCATCTTTCAAATCAACTTCGATTGATGAAACAACTAATGCATTACGAACTACGAAAATAATAGGTAACTCACTTCCCGAAACCATACCGATTAATGCAATATCATGGTAACTTGAATCCGGAATTTCATTTGAAGGTGTTAAAACATCATAACCCTCTTCTGTTGTGCTATCTACCGTCATACCAGGTAGAGCCAACTGTAGATTTTCTTTTGTAAATTCAACTAATGTAACCTCAATGTGCGGAACATCTTTTAAAATCCATTTACCACGTACTAATTGCCCAAGGACACCATCAATATCTGCATCATAATACTCACGATCAAAACCTACTTTAGTACCACCTGTAGTAGCTCCAATCATTTCGCCTAATTTTTTTACACTTTCAAAATCTTTGTACATGACACCAGGTCCGATAACAAAATTATCAGTTGTACCTTCCCGAACGCCATTAATTAATTTCCAGCCCATTTGTTCTACCTCCTAATACAAGTCCGTTCGAATCGTTCGGACAAGAAATTTTGCATTTATATGAATGATAGATGGGTCTTCATCCGGTACTGGCAGTTTACCTGCACGATGTATAGAAAGTATCCCATCATCTTTTAAACCAACTTCTCTATCTAGTAACTTTTCAATACGTGTAGCAATTAACTTCGCCTTATCATAATCCCCGTTACCACAATACACATCGAAATTCAGAATCATACGATCTATAATTTCAACATCATCCGGATTATCTGCTTCAATCCTCATAATTGCATATGGCATTTCCATGTCATCCTGTGCAGTTTGGAATGTAAGAGCAGGGCCTTTGTCTTCACCTTCACCATATTCCGATAGATTAGCCTTTATTATTTCATCGCTCTCTACAAGCGTTCTAATAGCTGCAATAGCATTAGTCATACAATTACCCTCCCATTTGCCTTTTCAGTTCTCTACGCTCTTTCTCAAACGTTTTTACCAGGAATGGACGGGCTTCTATATTACTCGTACCAGTTTCAAGCCATATTGCTTTTTTTAAGTCACTTCCTACTGCACCCAACACCTCTGATTGCGACCTTTTTATGTTGTACTTAATAGAGTTTAATAAATCACCAGTACGAACAGCAGGAGCTTCACCTGGTTTGGATGCGGTATATTTACGGCTTGTATGTGGTATTTTGTATTGCTTACCACTACGACTACCTGTAAGAGTTTTTTTGACTTGATTTTGCAAATGGATTGTAGCACCAGTTACTTTTTCAACGCACATATTATTAATTTGTGTTTTTACTCGCTCCATATTGCTTGAAAACTCAACTTCTACTGAATTAGACATATAGAATCACACCTTTTCACAATAAATCTCAATGTGATGATTCATAAACGCAGGATTACGTGGTTCTCCTTTTACTTCAAATGTATAATCAACGCCTAAATCATCATCTTTGAAATATATAAGATCATTCGGCTTAATTTTGTAAGAAGCAGGTGCATATATCTTAAAGGTTGTATCGAAATTTTGTTTATCACGTTTAAATCTCTCATTATCAGTAGCAGAATTAGTAGTTACACGACAAATCATATTCTCGTAAACATCCTCTGACACTTCTGCATAGTTACCAGAGGATTGTTTCTTTCTCTCTTTTCGTTTTACAACTACTTCATGAATATATAAATCATCCATATCACCATCGTCAAAGTACATACTCATGTGGCCATCACTGGCTTAACTCTTGCCCTAAACGCTTTTAAACCATTAAGTATCTTATTATTTGTAGCAGGTTCATCTAACGCTTCTGGGCTAATCTGGTACGAATAATCCCCTATACTTTCGGATGTCTTCATACCTTTCCGTTGTAATTTAGCACGACCTACTGCAGAAATAACCAAATCAATAATACATTTCCTCATAAGTACCTGTAGATCATCGTAATCTTGTATCTTATATTCAAATTCATATAATTGATTTTCGGATAAACCATAAACAATACGGCCATTTACAGTAATAGAATCGGTCATATCTTGTTTCGAACTAACGTGAGTTACTTTTGCTATAGATTCAGCAGGAAAAGAAAGCCAAGCTAGTTTACTAGTATGAATAATTTCTTTCATTGGGTTCTCCGGCTTTACTCTTAAATACTTTTTAGTAATAACCGTATAGTAATCTATCAGTTCTTGAATAACTGTATCAGGCATTTTCTGCACATTTACGCGGTCTTTAATGTCCTGCATGGTAATATCCATTATGTTTCTTTCTCCTTCTTATCGACTTCTTTTACAAGCTCAAAATGTCCAGTACTTACAAGGTAATCAGCCTTATCATTTGCAACAGTTTCTTCTTGGCCATTCTTAAACTTTTGTCCATAAGCGGTATAAGTGCCACCGTATCGTAGCGTAACTACTTTCATAATTAACACTCCTTTCTCGAATGTAAACTATTACATGAAAGTTTACATTCGAATTATTGATTTTATTGGTTCCATCTCGTTTTCCATCAAAAACAAGAAAATAATAAAAAAGTATACATTCAAAACCCTGATAACAAAGGTTTTATTCCCATAAAAAATACGCCTGGATATTAAGCTCCAAACGTATCCGGAATATTTGTTAGGATTGCTACTGCATCCATTTCTTGAATTACTGCATCATCGTCAAAATGAATTACATAGAATCGTTTATCTTCCATTACTGCTGATTTACCTTCTGTTGTTTTACGAATGCGAGTTTCATATGTGTTAACAGCAATAAAGTTACGTGGATCTGCAAGAATAATAATGTCATCTGATAAAGAAGGAACTGTAACAATTCCGTATCCCATTGGTTTATTAACTTGGTCTCCTGCTCCTAGTAATGCAGCATCACCTGCGCCTGTAGGACGGTTTGTTAAATATTCAATCCATTTCTCTCTACGATTTGGTGACATAATCCAACGTAGATTACTATTTTTATATTTATTTGGCATTACACCAGATAAAGCAAAGATTGAACCTTTACCAAATCCATTAGCTTTTGCTTCTTCTCCTGTACCAGTTACTAGTTTAGCGTGGTCAATAATATGCGATTCTTTTGATTTTAGAATCTTCTTCAACCAACCATCGTTAATTGATAAAAATAGATCAGATGACTCAACATCACCATTCCAGTGTAAATCCTCTAAATCAATACCTGTTTGACTTGACATAAGTGTCATTACAGTATCTTCAAAGCCTTCACCTTCAATATTTTCACGCAGCGTTTCTTCTGTAATTTCCCAAGGTAGACGAAGTGCTTTTGTATTGTATGGAATAGTTGATGTAGTAACACCTGCACGGTAATCCTCATCTTTATTCTCTGTTTTCTTACGTAGAATGCGGCCGCCAATACCAACTTTATCAAGTACACCTTGTTTTGCTTTACGCATTTCTTTTCGATGTAATTGAGAGAATGGTGTTGCGTCAAAAGCCATTCTAAAGAATTCTTTACTTTGCTCCGGATTTAATAAACCAGAAGAAACTGATCCTGTAGTAATTGTCTTTTCAATTTTAGATAGACGATTTAATAATTGCTGATTGTTGTATGTTGTTCCCATATTAATATTTCCTCCTTATATTACAGGTTTACGCCTGCCCATTTAGATTTTTTAATTGGTTGTTGTCCTGGCGTGTATTTTTCGTCTGGATCTAAACTTTTACGAATAGAAGCAGCATTTTCGATATTCTCAAGACGTTCAACAAATGGCTCTAGTGCTTTATTGATAACTGCTGCAACTTTCTCTTCCGCTGTTTGCTCTTCTGGTGTCGGTTCTACTTCTTCACCATTTACCTGCTTTTCAATCTTCTCTAACTTAGTAGCTAGTGGCTCTACTGCTTGTTTAACAATCTCTGCAATATCTTCTGCTTTCATTTCTTCTTCCTCCTCTGGTGAAGCAGCTTCTTTTATTTCACTAATTAAAGCTAATGCTTCATCTAATTTTGCATGATTCTTTTGGGATAAAACTTTACCGGCTTTTTTAATACTTTCTAATACAATGTTTTCTGCTTGTACACTATCTTCTGATTTCGCAATGGTATAACCACCTTTAATAGAAGAAAGGATTTCCTTCATATCATCAAGAGCAGCTGTCATTCGGTCGATATCGGGATTGTTCTCCCAAATTTCCCAATAGAACACATCTTCGAACAAATTAAAAACAGCACGTAAATCACGATTCTGCCTTTCATCTACAAAACGATCTTTAACTTCGCCCTTTTTAATCTCGTGTTTCTCACCTTTGAAGAAACCGACCATTTTACGAATAATGCCTTTCTCTTCATGAGTAAGATCCTCTGCTTTTGCGATTTCTACACGTTCACCAAATCCACCCATAGAAAAACCAGTAACTTCGCCCTTTTTAATTTCTTCCCATGTGTCTACATCATCGACACGTACAGTCATAAGCCATGTTCCAGCTTTTACTTCTTGTTCGCCTACTGTCATATCACTTTTAGCAATCCAGTTTTCAACAACTGTCCCTTTACCAGCAATTTCATCATGTTGTTTGTCAATGTGTTGGTAATTTTCCATAAAGGTATATGCAGCCTTTTCAATTTCTTCTGTAGTCATTGTATCCCCGTGTGTATCTTCTACATCTGGTTCATATACCACACCTGTAACAAGCTGCTTATCTTCCTCTGTTTTAAGGATTGGAACCTGCTTTGATATATTTGGTTGTTTGGCAGTTGCGCTCTTCATAATGGCAAATTGACGACCGTTAGCGCCCTTTGTAACCAATGAAACATAACTAATATTGGCGTTTTTTAGTTCGTAACCCATCATTTTACCTCCTTCCCTATAAATATTGGGGTTCCACTGTCAAAACGCATAGCAGCCAATTTAAAGCTGCTATGCGTTTTGACGATGAAACCCCAATCAAATAGGTGTATTTTATTACTCTTCTGAAATCATAGTGCAGCGACAATGAGGATGAGCTGGTGGACACATCTTTCCATTACTAAATAGATCATCAATATCTACCGTTTCACCATGTAAACCGCCACATTCTTTACAAACACGCTCATCGTTTCCTGTAAGCCATGTTTTCTTACTTCTATTTGCGCCCTTATAAGCGATTAAATTGCCGTAATTCATTGCATATGTTGTTTCTGTACGTGCAATCATCATCGCTCTGTAGTTGCTTGCTTCTGACATTACATCTGCAATAGAAACACTTAATGCATCGACACCCGTTCCTTCACGAAGATTCTTTAACATTGTTTCTCTTAATCTATCTTTAGTGGTTTCATGGATTCCTTTTGCTAATTCAAATGCATAAGCAGCAACCCATTTTGCAGCAACGTCACCAATTGGATCTAATACCATCCAGGTTAAACCGTTTGATGCAATAGTACTCTGTACAAATTCTGTTACATCATCCTGTAGCGTAGCAGTGACTTCATCGACAAACATTTGTCGTTCCTCATCCCAATCAACATTATCCAGAAATTCATCAACTTCTGCTTCTGCAATTACAAGATCAATCTCTTCATCTGCTTTATTAATACGAATTACGGGAAGCAGGTTTAAGAGCCGTTTTCCCTGCTCGGAAAAAAATTAGCTACCTTCTTTTGCATAGCTTTCTCTACTTCTTCATGCTTTTCCCTAAATGCATTAATAGTAATTATGTTCTCCTGCTTATCATCTGTAGCTTTTGCAATTGGTTCCGGTGGAGCAGGTTCGGTTGTACCATCAAAGAATTTATCCCCTCCTGGTACAGGTTCATAACCTACTACTTTACGGGACTCATTCAGTTTTAATATTCCACCTTCATAACTGTCTTTTGCATACTTCAAATCTGCTTCACGATCATCCGTATCGATTTCATTTAATTTGAAATGCCAATCTAAACCGCCTAGTATTTCAGCAAATACACGGAACAATTGATTATTTAATCGATGCTCTAAGATTTCTTGTCCAGGTTCTATGATAGAACGCTTGTACATCTCATTCATTTCTTTAGCAGTTGTTTGCCCTAATGAACCTGTCATAGCCCAACCAATACGATAAGGCGGTACACGATGGGCCACACATATCTCCATTGCGCTATCCTGCTTATACAAACGGAAACTTCCTTCTTTTACATCAGGGCTGACTTTTTCCAATCTCGCTTTTGCTCCTGGTGGAACGGGAACTACAGCTAACTTATGATGTTCACCCTTTGTTTCTGCAGAGAAGAATGCTTTTAATTCATTTTCCGTTCCCTCATCTATTTCATCGATTCCCTCTATAAATAACAGAGCGTCCGGAATAGTCTTACCAGTAAAGAAGTTAATATTGTAATCTCTTACTGCTTGAGAACCAACTATCGAGCCGATAGAACTAACGTAATTAGGTATCCCATAATAAGAAGAACGAGAACCGAATTTACGAATAACAATTACTTCTCCGGCTTTTTCTGTTCCATCTTCTGCAATATCCTCTGCATTTAATCTCTTACCATCAGCAAGACGAAACTCATCAGGATAACCGAACTTTTTAAACCATCGTTCTTTGTTACTTACGATTTGAGCAAAGCGAACTTTATCTTTATGAGCACGAACCGTATGTGCTGGAATGTGGTATAGTTCAGACGGTTCACCTTTGTTATTACGAACAACTTCAATAATTCCCCAGCCAACTGTCTCATAATCATCCCATACGGCTCTAATGATTTCTGCGCACGTCATTTCTGGATTACAATTACGCATGAATTCTTTTAATCTTTTATACTGCTCCTGGCTCGCTGCTTCTTTTACTTCTTCAAAAGGGGCAAAGTCAAAACCAACACCAGCAATATCATCGACTTTTGCGCTAATACAAGCAGAATGAATAGGATTACTTTCCTTTATATCCAATAGCACTGCCATTTCATAAGGAGGTTTAATTAATCCTTTATCACTGTATGATTGAGCGAATGGATCAACCGCCATTTGCTTGCTGTTGTCTTCCCTATTCTTTGGATCATCTGCTGCTTTATTAATACCAAATACTTTTACATTCTTTATGGTTTTCTTGTTGCTCATATCGTTTGTATGTCCTCCTTTCTTCTATTAAGGGTAGCGTCAGGAAAATGCGGATTTACAACGTTAAGGAAATTTCAATATTAAAAAGCCTAATTTCTCAGCATAAAAATGAAAAATTAGGCTTTTCATTGCTCCATTAAAGCGCCCTATTGTGGTATTAGTGCTCTTACAATGTAGTAATAATCGGTCCTTCCTTGGTAAGGATAATCGTATGTTCGTATTGAGCCACAAAGCTTTCATCGGTTAGGCAGGTCCATCCATCTTCGGATTGGAAAACTTCCTCTTCAAATGTAGAGATCATAGGCTCAAAGGCAATTACCATACCATCCTTTAAAATTTCGTCATCCCAGTGAGAGAAGTAATTGAAAATGTGTTTTGGTTCTTCATGAATCGAACGTCCAACACCGTGTCCAGTAAGATTTTTTATGACTGTTAAGCCATGCTGTTTTGCTACATTGTGTGCAGCTTTTCCGAGCGCGCTTTTTTTCGAACCTGGCTTTGCCTTCTTAAGTCCAGCATCGAATGCTTCTTTAGCAACGTCACATATTTTCTGTAAAATTGTCTCTCCTTCCCCTACTACAAAGGAAATTCCGGTATCTGCAAAATATCCGTTTTTTGAACCTGAAACATCAATATTTACAATGTCCCCTTCTTGAATGATCCGTCTCCCCGGAATCCCATGCGCTACTTCTTCATTTATGCTAATGCACGTATATCCAGGAAAATCGTATTCACTTTTTGGGGCAGATTGAGCTCCTGCTTTTTCAAACATCTCTCTCGCAATTTCATCGAGTTCTTTTGTGGTAATTCCAGGTTTCGTACTATGGACTAATTCATCTCGAATCGCACCACAAATTTCACCAATTACTTTTAATCCATTAAAATCCTCTTCAGTCTTTGCAACCATTGTATATCCTCCCTTTTTAAAGTATTTTATGATTAGTATACCATTTAGTTTCTAGCAGGAACGGGGTTTTCTTCAACAATCTGGCCCTTTAATGGAGGAAGAAAACACTATTTGTTCTTTTCCGATAGCTTTCTATAAAATGAGGCTCTGGATACATTTGTAATTTCATAAATTTAACGTTGTTAAAAACAGAGGAATCGTCTTGAAAATGGGCTTAGCGTTGTAAATACGCATTTTCCTGACGCTACCCCTATTAATAGAGAGCAAAAGAAATAGCCGAACAATTAATGTTCGACTACACTCTTTTAATCTTTCCACCCATAACTACTTTTGGTTTATAGAAGGCTAGAACTACTGCATCTGCTCTATCGGGCGATTGCAATCCGCGTTTTTTCATTTCCTCTTTTCGTTCTAATGCAATCTTACCTCTACTTGTTATTCTGTATTTACGGCTAGAAAATTGAGAAATCATTTTCTCATCGTTTGGAATCTCCATTGTAGATTCTTCACCTTGTATAAAGGCTTTTATATTTTCTTCAAGTAAATCTCTAACAATAGCCCAACCTTCTGTCCCTGCATTATCATAATGTTCATCATCAAGCGGCTTTCCGTTATTTACAACTGGATATACTTTGAATGGTAATCGTTCAGATTTAATAACTTCTCTCAATCTGTCTGTAACGCCACCACCAACACCACTATCATCGACTTTTATATCAACCCTTCTTAGCTGCTTGTACTTCACCATGTATTCTTTAGCTAATTTCAATACATGACCAGCAGTTTGCATTGTATCTTGTTTATAATGAGTTAATAATTTGAAGACTTTATTTCCAATCCTTGGAGCAATTACAGTTTCATCATCACCAAATCGGGCAACGTCAACACCTAAGTCAAGTGTTTCACCAGTTGGCTCTACTTTACTAGATGCTCCTTGCTCTGCAATTTCTAATGGAATAAAGGCGTCTGCTTCTGCCTTAGGAAATTCGCCAAGTACACGTACACGCCAAACATCTGAACCCTCACCATATTTCTTTTTCAATACTTCTATATTATCTTTACTGGTTCGAAGGCTATCTAAGCTAGAAACTTTATGTATTTTATATAAATCTCTGTCACAATTATGAGAATCATAAAATACACCGCTTGTTTTTGTTGGGTTTCCGCATAAAAACAATTTATTTTCTGCACCAGATAAAGTACCGAGTATGGCTTCCATAATAGGATCTGCTATACCAGAAGCTTCATCACATACAAATAACATATAGTCTTCGTGAAAACCTTGCATATTCTCCGGCTTAGTTGCTGTTCTAGCAGTAGCAAACCAACGTTCCTCGCTACCAATCATGTATACTCGTGTTTTAGTCCATTTAAGAAGATTTTTAACTGCACTTCCTTCTAACCATTTAGCTATTTCGGCCCAAAGTACAGTAAATAACTGTTCTTTTGTAGGAGCTGTACAAATAACTTTTGGATTCGGCCTACAGCAAAGGAACCAAATAACAACAACTGACTCAAGACCTGTTTTACCAACGCCTTGACCAGAACGAACCGAAACTTTTGGACTTTGTGCCAAATCCATAAGAACTTTGCTCTGCCATTCATCAGGATAAAAACCGAGCATATCTTCAGCAAACGCGACTGGATCATCCCAATAAACATCAATGATCTCCATAAATTCATTAAAAGCTGTATTACTCATTAGCTTCAGCTTCCCTTTGCTTTCGTCTGCGTTCTGCTATCTTCATAAGTGATTCTTTCCAGTCTTCTGAATTCTGATTAGTATCACCATCGATTTTAATAGCAGCGATTTCTTTCTTGAGTTTCTCAATGCGTAGTTTTTGTTCCTCTGTATTAGCTAACCTATCGTATTTTTCAATAAGAGTTACTAACGTTGACATTGCTTTCGATTGAGCATTTAAGAAACTAGCTTGTTTATCCCAAGCAAATTGAATTTCCCACTCTTCCTCATAACCACTTTCGGTAAGTTTATTTTTCCGTAGTTCCTTTGTCATGTCTTCGTTGTCTCTAACGAACATAATACGTTGAGCATGAATGATTTGAGTATACTGCAGCATAATACTTTCCCATATAATTGCTAAAGGATCATTATTAATTGCTTCTATTAATTCTTCCTTTAAATCAAATATTTCTTGCGGTAAGTACTTTCTATATAAACCATGAGTAGCAGCATTACCATTACGTAGCGGAGCAGAACCCCCGGAATTACCGACGGCGTTTTTATTGCCCTTTTTAGCTCCACCACGATTGTTTATAGCATTCTTATTACCTTTGGGTGCTCCTGGTTTCTTTTTGGAGTACTCCGCATCTTTCTTTGGAGTACTCCGTTCATTTTTATGGAGTACTCCATTTAATTTGTCTATCCATCCATCTTTAGATTTCCATCCACCAACCGTTTTTTCACTTACAGTTTTTTCGGATGTAGACAACAATTCGGCAATTTTACGATTAGTAATATCACCATTATGTTCTTTAAATATTTCATAAGCTTTGTTACGGTCTGGACTTCGTTGTCTGGCCATAATTACATAACACCTGCCCCCTTATCCAATTTCTTGCACTTCCTTCTCTAAACACTCAATGCATATATGAGAATTATCCGTATTTGCTTCACGGATATATGTTTTATCAAAATGAGTAATAGTTAATGGCATTTTTAATGTCCACATGCAAGGCTCATTACAAACAGAGCATGTAGGAACGTTTAAAGTTTCTTCTTCCATTTACACCACCTCACGGTAAACCCTAATTAATTATTGTAATTCCTAATATTAAGATGTGAAATAACATTATCTTAGATGCGCTCAAGATAGATCGGAATAAGAAAAAGGAATCCTTAGGGGTTCCTTTTTTCTATACAAAATAAAAAAGCAGCGGATTCGCTACTTTTACTGTTTTTTATTTATAAACTGAAATCTTCTAATGATTTATCCATCTCATCTTGTTGGATTCCTATATACCGTAATGTGATCGATGGAGCAGAATGATTAAAGATTGTTTGTAGCATTACTACATCTTTTGTCTTCTGATAATAATGATATCCAAAAGTTTTTCTAAGAGTATGCGTTCCAATTTCATCAAGCCCTACTTTTTCAGCAGCAGCGTTCATAATTCGATAAGCTTGAATTCTTGTGATCGGTTTTCCTGTCTTCTTAGAAGCAAATAAGCAATCTGTTTCGTTCATTCCACTTACATACTCATTTATTTTTTCTCTTAACGCTGTATTGATAATGAAACGTTTCTCTTTTCCGGTCTTCTGTTCTTTAATAACAATGTGAGTTCTTTCTTTCACATCATTTACATGTAACTTTAATAAGTCACTAATTCTTAGACCTGTATTGATTCCCATTTCAAATAAAAACAAATCACGATAAGATTGGCGACGTAAAACCTCTTTCACTTCTTCTAATTTTTTCTTATCTCGAATTGGTTGCACAAACTTCATTCCTTACCCCTCCATACATTATGTTACATTAGATGCATCTTTATTATACGATATGTTACATAAAATATGGTAGTTATTTTTACAAATAGACAAAAACGTTGATATAGCAGCATTTTTCTTCTTAAATCTAATGTAACAAAATATATGATGTGTTACATTAAATAGCATTTTCAATATTTTCCATTATATGGGTTGAGTTGAGTTTGTTTTGTTAACTACCATTATTTTTATCCATTTGTGGAGAATGCTTCTTCAACTCGTATATAGAATTGTAAGGCAAAAAACGAGAGGGCGAAAAATTATGAAACTAAAAATCAAAACACCAAACGGATTTAAATTAAAACTTTGCATCTTCCCAGAATTAATTAGCACTATTGGATTATTAGTTCTATATCTCCACCTAGCAGGGCTCATTTGAGCCTTGTTTATTCTCGTTCGTTGTGTTTGTTTATTTTGTTAGACCTTAAATCGAATTACAACTACATTCTTCGTATTTAATAAGTATAAATTTAGAAAACCCATAAACAAAAAAAGAGTGCTGTGAAGAAACGCACTCATTCAAAGGACTTTACCAATCTCGACGATTATCGCTATCACAGTCACGATCATGATTACGTCTGCGACGGCATTCATCACAATCGCAGTCACGGTCACGTCTACAACGACGGTCATCACAATCTCTATGTCTGCGTCTACAAAACATTAAATCATCCCAAAATCTATTACAATCTCTGCAATGTCTGAAATTACAATTACATCCCATAAATATGATTACCTCCTCTCAACTCTAGGATTCATCATATTCTATGCTAAAAAACAAAAACAGCTTGTTTACTAGTCTATATTTTGCATTTTAGAATAATAATATTCGTATTTAATCTTCAAATTGCAAGTCTATTTCACCACTTATCATCCCTTAACAACAAACAAGACGCCACCCAGATCACGGCAGCGCCTACGATAATTGCTATTGGTTTAATCATTATTCCGCTAATAATCCTAACTCATGTTGAATCCCTGAGAACGAATAGCCATATACAAATCCAACAATACGAATACCTGGAGCTACATACTCTGCACCTTCATTTACAGCTTCATTAAAACACCGCTCTAATCCATCTAATGTTAAATCCATTATTCATCCTCCTCCAAAATAAAAAGCACCCGAATGGATGCTTTTTTCATTAAGTATTAATTTGCACTTTAACTACGGTAAATGAAGTTTTATCCTTCTTCCAGCTACCTAATGATGCTGCACTAATCTGCACCAACATTATTAAGTAGCCGGAAGAAGAGCAAAAGCTCTCCCTAATAACGGTATCATTCAATCACTACCATCTGCTGGTTTCGGATTTTATGTGCCATCATTACGAACCGTTTAGAATTTTAAAAACAACATAATGAGTTGTGTTTCCCGCCACTTCCCACAATACAAATATAACACGTTAATTCCAAAATAACCGGCACATTTCCTGCCAAAAAGCGGTCACGACTCTGCCAACTTTTTCATAGTTCAAATTTTTCCACTGCATCTGTTAATTCCACTGATACACCGAATATACTTTTTTTCATTTCTGTCATTTTCTTTTTTATAATCCACTGTGGATAATTCAATTCTTCTAGAATATTTCTAAAATAAGTTGGATTCAGCTTTAACACATCAGGATTTCTTCCAGTATTCCTTTTGTATCTAATTATTACTTCTAATAGTTCTTCATTTAACATGAATCACAATTACCTCCCCCTTACATTTTATATTTATGTATATACACCATTTGATACCTTGATACTGCCACTTACCCATATCTTATATTGTGTGTAACTGAGTCTATCACTGAATCCCTTGCTATCAGTGATTTCATTTAACTTTCTCTTTTGAGTTACACAGTACGAAATTTATGAGTAACTGTATAGGGATACGACCAGCATTTTTCAAAATAACCTACGCTATGCGGAAAAATAAAATGAACTGCCCATGTGGACAGCTTATTTACATAATTATCGTTATTAGAAGTTGTATGGATTTCTCTTCATTTACAGGATTTGATACTGTTTGTTAAAACAGGTAATCCTAATTTCTCGGTCTTAGAATTAGATGGGCGTACTTGAATCTGTACCCCTTTCATTTCTGCTGTAATAATGTCAATTCTCCCCACCCAAGTAGGACCACCATCTTCTTCAGAAGGATAGAGTTTGAATCGCCAACTAATTTTCTCTGGAATGAAGGCAAAACCTTCGTATGTATCATAATTACCCAGAGTGTTTGGGTCAGGTAGGTGTACACCTAGAATGCTTATGTTTGTTCGTGGAAAACTCTCTGTTAATTTCACCTTATAGACCAAAGCAACCCCTTTGGCATTTTTGTCTGCTTTATTGAGTGGATTTAGTATAACACTACATGGTAGAGATGCAGATGCATGTGCTTGATAAGGGCTTAAAACAATGGTCATACACATTACTAATATCACGATAAATTGTCTCATAAGTTCCTCCAAAGGCTTTTTAGGTTATTTTGCCTTTACAGAATTTTAATTATGACTAAATCATTCATGACAAGTAGGCTGTATATCATATTTATTTAAAGTTGACATAACGTCCTACTATTAGCAATCGTATATTCGTTAAAAGCTTTTTTGGATAATTACGATCTTATTGGGAACATTAATTTTTATGGAGGTGATTGTAATGAATAATAACAAACAACCAAACAAAACTTCTGTAGGAACAAACGCTGCATCTGCATCTGCATCTAACAAATTTGGAACGGAATTTGCTAGTGAAACAGATGTACAAGCAGTAAAACAACAAAACGCTCAAGCAGAAGCTAAAAAGAACCAACAGTCTAGCCAACAATAAAGTTAACAAACAAAGGATATTTTCCATAATCATGGGAAATATCCTTTGAGCAAACTATCCCAGACGCGATAAGGCATCATTCATGAAACCCAATTACGTAATAGAAAAAGACTACTTCTTTTAACTGGGAAAAGGTAGTCTTTTCTATTTTTAAGCTGTATATGGTATACAATTTTAGTTAACATAACGTCCTATTATCGGTAGCAATGAAAAAGGGAAACCGTACTCTCACCAAGGAACCTTCTTTTTTTGTTCTATGGATCTATGCATTTATATATATTCCTATCTTGGCGCGGTTTTAGGGGTCTTGTTTGTTATTGGATTAGCCGAAAAACTGTATAAAATTTCGCATGCTCGTAGCATAGGGGTTTTCAAAAATGCTGCGATATCCCTAGATTTAAAAAGAAATAAGCAATGATTAGATTTTAAACCTAGTCATTGCTTTATCCATTGCATCTTGGTTTACACCTATATAACGTAACGTGACCTTCTCTGACGAGTGATTGAATATCTCCATGAGTAATGCTATGTTTTTCGTTTGCATGTACATGTGATACCCATATGTTTTTCTTAACGTATGTGTCCCTATTTCATCTAACCCGAACTCTGCCGCTGCTCCGCTTAATATTTTATATGCCATGCTACGACCGATTGGACGATTTCTACCTTGTCTACTTTGTAATAAATACTCATTGTCTTCTCTTTCTTCAATAAACCATTTAAGTTCTCTTTTCAATGCTGCAGTAATTTGTATTCGTTTTTGTTTCCCTGTTTTCTTTTCTCTCATAGATATATGACTACCTTTGACATCCCCTACCTTCAATTTCAAAATATCTGAGATTCTCAAGCCTGTATTAATTCCCATGATGAAGAGAATGTAATTACGTAAGCTCTTTTCCTTAAAATAATCTTTTAACTGCTGTATTTGCTCTGGATCACGTATCGGTTGAACAAAATTCATTATTCATTACCTCCCGTTTCTTCTGTCTCGTAAACTTCTAATCCAAGTGCAAAAGCAAGTTTATAAAACGCTTTAGACTTCCAACGTCGATAAGTGCGCTCTGACATCCCTATTTCGTTATAAACCATGTAATCACATACGTCCTCTTCTTCTAAATAACGTTTATAAATAATATCCCTTTGAATACTTCCTGCACGTCCGTTTCCTAATCGAGTTAGAAACTGATTAATACGTAATGACATTCTCTCAAGCCACTCTTCTCGTTTACTTTGTTGAATATTTGCTATAGCAACATCTTCTAATGGTTTTCCAACTGTATGTGTAGGACCATGCTCACGTACTTCATAAGAAGGAGTGACTTTCATTTCTTTACGCATCATCCCAAATTGTCTATGTATACGTACGCTTTCCAACACACCTTCTAATTCCTCCTGTGTTGCTGCTCTATCTATTTTTGGTAAGAAAGATAATTGTTTAGTCATGTAAGACCACTCCTTTTTATTTTTAAATTACTTTTGTCTTAATGCTCCACGTCTACGTTCATAACGCGGTCCACGAATTCCCATTAAATCTTCAATTTCACGAGTGCTTAATTTCTCTTTTTGTTTTTTCTTGTTTTTCTTTTTCACTTGTTTTGATTGCTTTTTCCACTCACGTAACTGATCCTTTAGCACCTTCATTTCCCCATCTCCCTTTCCAAAATAAAAAGGACACCTATTCTTAAAACAGCTTTAATTGCTGCTTTAATGAATTGGTGTCCTCTAGTTTTCTAGCCGGACTGTATTCTATTTTCATTTATTTGATAATACCAGCCTGCACAAAGATGTTTCTCCAAGCTTTGTTAACATGGTATTTATCAACGGATATCGCACGACGAGCGATAGCTTTTCTTATTTTCTTTTTCTTTGCATTTGCCATTCCTCTCATCCCTTTCATGCAAACGTCTCACATTTCCATTTTGGAGCGTTTTACTCCTTTTGCTACCTATTACATTCAAAAATAATCTAAACGTGAATTGTACCTATTTTATAAATTCCTTTTCCCACAAAAGGATTATTTTGTTTAAATCTAACTTAAACTTTAGTTAATAAATGTAATTATCTTGTAAAAAACTTAACTACATTAACATCTCATACAGCTAGTTATTACGTTATAATATACGTAAATTCGTCTATGCACGAATACCCTATGACTGGCTAGGAGAAATCCTAGCCTTTTCTTTTGCAAAAGACCTTCTATCCCCTTGAATAAAACTCAATATTCCATCCATACTATAGATAACCCATCTTTAATGTGCTGTAACCAGTTAAATCTTATTTAAGACTGAGCAGTTAGCTTTTGCTAGCTGCTCTTTTTATGTTTTACACGAATAAAATTCTAAATATTTCCCGATACTATGGAAGAATTTAAAAGGTGGTTTTAAATTCTTCCCACTCTAGCTCTCTTGGTCGAGAGGCGAGCAGTTAGCTTTTGCTAGCTGCTCTTTTATTTCGTTCCTGCTCTTGCTTCCTAAAGAATTCTATAACTGCGTTTTCCCAATAAGTACACATTATCCATCCCCCCTTGAATAAATCCATAAACCTTGTCCATACTATAAATACACTTGAGTTCTGAACTTCCTTCTTAACGTTTTTTTCGGAGAGCAGTTAGCTTTTGCTAGCTGCTCTTTTGTAGCGGTTATTTAAATAGGAGCATATAAAATTGAAATTAACGTTTAAGATATTAAAAATGATTTTCTTCTTAATTGGGTTTTCTCTTTTAATCGGAATAGTTGCAACTGCTATTTACCTAGACTTTATTAAGTAATTCAATTTTTCATTTCCTTGAATAAAATCCAATATTCCGGTAACACTAAGTACAACCTACTTTTTCCCCAAAGTAGTTCCTTTTAGGAGTGCTTGTGAGAGCAGTTAGCTTTTGCTAGCTGCTTTTTTAAGTTTGTCCGAATAAAATTCTAAATTCTGTCCAATACTATAAATGGGCTGATACAGCTTGAATTCACAGTGACCTCTGTAATTTTCTTTTCTCCTTTCTCCGAGGGCTGAGCAGTTAGCTTTTGCTAGCTGCTCTTTTATATTGAACTAATAATAAAATTTCATTCTATTTTTCCTTTCTAAAACATATAAATTTAACCTCAGAATTCAGCTCAAAAAGTTACCTCCTATCGTATGAGCGCCCTATAAGGGTGCTCTTTTTTATATTCACGACACAAGAAAAGTATTTTATGCATATCTTATAAAGGGTGAATTCACACCTCATACTTTCTCCTGAAATTCTTGGTCAAAGAGCATCTACACATGGTGCTCTTTTTCCTTTCCTATAAAATGAAATTTTTATACCAATCCTCACCAAGTGTTATAGCAATTATGTCGCCTCTTGTCTTCTTCTTTTAGCCAATTCATTTTAATATAGCTATATCCTATAACTTACCTTCTAATAAATTTATTTTAGAAGATTAAAAACACATGTTTATTGCCCATTCCTCAAACAACCCATACCCGCATAAATTATTAAGTATCTAAAATCCATAATTGATAATTATTTTAATCAAAAGAGAGGAGTGTTAATATGGACATCAACAATCAACAATCTTTTACCCCTATTGATTATTATCGAGAGCCTCAGCAAGCCTTATATCCACAATCACATAACCTTCAACAACAAACTCTTACTATAATAACTCCAGCTGTTAGTCATGGGTTACGAGAAGCCCAGCACCTTGGCTATCAACATGCATTAACAGAAGCTGTTGCCTTAGGATACTTGATGGGAAGAGGTTACAATTATAATGCCGCTTGGAAAACCGTTGAGTCTTGGTGGAGACCGCCAGGGACTCAACTTCCTACGCCGTATTAAAGTTATTAATAAAGCCTTTAATTTGAAGAGCACTATATAGTGGTGCTCTTTTGAGTACGGAGAATTTCTACAAAATGAAGTTTTTGTTTAGTTTTTAATTAACTCTGGATTTTCGTAAATATTTCCAACAACAACAGGATTCAGCGTTCTTATGAATAAGTTGTCTAAAATACAATTCACTAAGTGATCATTATGGGTCCAAACACTTTTGAATGATGCCTCATCATAAACAATTGTGCTTACAATGCCATCCTCCGACTTGATAATATCCCCTTCATAAATCTCCTTACCGTTCTTATCTTTCAAACCTGTGTATTGCATTAATTCGCATTCATCACCTAATGCTCGACCGATACCACCTGCACCTTCTTCGGGCAACTCATCTCGCCATGCCATAGGACGCCATCTATCCCATTTAGCGAAATTTTCACCTTGTGTTATTTCAACTTGGGTAGGAGTGAACATAAATTGTTTTTCTTTATCCCACGCACGAAACTTAATTTCTCTCATTTTTATTCTCCTTTTCTAATAAAATAGCGTTTTTATAAAAAACTTTGCACCCTTAAATCAGACAAGCATATATTATTGTATGGGGCACTCCAGTCCATAAGTTCAAACCTTTTAGTCTAGGAGCACACTTATATGTGTGCTCTTTTTTTATTTACTTTCAAATAACGATTTTGTTTAAAAATTGCACAGCCATAAAAAACATACATACAATATCATGTTTACCTTTTTTCTATATGAATCTTGGTCATAGAGCGCCTTACAAAGCGCTCTTTTTTATTTTTGTTACATAAACCTAGAATTTTGGCCCATACTATACTCAACCATGAGATTCTGTACTCCTTAAATTCATGGGTGTAAATTTCTCAATGCAGTTAGCTTTTGCTAACTGCTCTTTTGTATTGAGTTAAAAATAAGTTTTAGGTCTTATTCCTTTTCTACAACATATACTTTTAACCTAACCGTCCAGCTCAAAGTGTTACCTCCTATCTTAAAGAGCACTTATGCATGGTGCTCTTTTTTATTTTATTTTTTTCATTTCTGCATAACGTTTTCAACCCTGTTCATACTATTTTTTGTAACTTAAAGTTACAAACTATTTCTGTAAGCGCAGCGTTTCTTTTGTACAACAAGCAGTTAGTTTTGTTAACTAGCTGCTTTGTTGTGTAAAAGAAAGATTTTGTTTTAAAACTGCACCTATCTAAAAAACATACATATAATATCTTGGGTATCCTTTTTCCATATTAGTTTTGGTCAGAGAACACTGTCAAAAGTGCTCTTTTAATGTATTGCAATGTATCACGTTTTACATACAATAAACGTAGAATGCAACGAGCATGCAAGACAAAGTTTTTAGATAATCGTGTACATTTTTTGTACGCGATTTTTTTATTAAATAAGAATTCTGTTTGAATTTCATCAACCTTATTGATTCCTTTGCATACATTATTATCAAAAAGAATTTCACAGGTTTCTCTGGTCCAGTTACCTTGAATTCCTTGCACACCTTGTGGGAATAACCCGTTTTAAATAGCGGGTTATTTTATTACGTTTCCTAACTTACAGTAATGTCCTTGATAAAACATTCATATATATTTTTAACGGATGCACTTTGAAATCCCTAGAGTATCAAATACTTTTAAGATTTGACTGAACAACACTATTCGGCTAAATTTTACAAACTTATTAAAAATAACATAGATACACAAAAGAGCTACGTTTTATATAGGATAAAAAAATTATCTTACGCAAAGGAGTTTGATTATTTGTGAATTACCAAAATGATAACAACTCTAAAATTCACAAGCCTTGCACTTGTCCATCACCCACGGCTAACAGTTTAAATGTTGTTCAAACTACCCCAACAATAGTTTCTGTAAATTCTGCGATCCCACTAGATACCGTGGTAAATTCTAATGGAACCGCAATCTCATTCACACCACCAACAACTGTTTTACTTGAAGGTGGAAGAACCTATTTGGCAATCTATGAAGTGCAAGTTATTATTCAACCAGGAGGTAATTCGGCAGGTATCACTATGTATCTGAATAATAATCCAATCATTGGCTCAGGTACTTCTCTAGGATATACTGCAGGATTCACTTCTGTATCAGCACCCGCAATTTTCACTACACCTTCAGGTATAACAAGTACTCTTACTGTTAATGTAGGACCATATTCTAATACATTAAATACGTTGGGCTTAACTCTTGCTGTTGTAGCATTAACATAATAAAATCTAATACTCTCTAAAATGATTTTCTTTGTCCTTTAACTGTGGTTTTTGAGCTAGCCTCTAGGAACTCAACATAAATACATATAGAAAAAGAACATTATTTGGATCGATAGTACTGGGTGACTCGGCTGGCACACTTGCTGAGTCACCTATTTTCCTATAATAAAATAACGCTTTTATGAAAATTCCATTGTCTAATTCCTCACTTGTCCATTTCGCTTTTCTCTATCCCTGCATTTACTATTAGTAATACTAACTATTCAGAGGTGAAAATATAATGGACGAGTTTTTATCTTCTGCTGCAATAAATCCTAATTTAGTTGGACCTACTTTACCACCTGTTCCACCATTCACACTACCAACTGGACCGACTGGGCCGACTGGGCCGACTGGACTGACTGGGCCGACTGGACCGACTGGGCCGACTGGACTGACTGGGCCGACTGGACCGACTGGGCCGACTGGGCCGACTGGGCCGACTGGGCCGACTGGGCCGACTGGGCCGACTGGGCCGACTGGACCGACTGGGCCGACTGGGCCGACTGGATCACTATCAGTAGCTTACGGAACTTTTTGGCAAACGGAATTCATTACAGTCCCTTTCGAATCCCCTTTTTCTTTTAATCAGGCTGACCCTATGGTAGGGGGAATTTCCCTGTTAAATCCAACCACAATTAATATCACACAAGCTGGGGATTATCGAATTTCTTTCATTTCCTCAATTAACTTGACTGTAGCCCTTTCATTCCCTTATTCGCCTACCATTTCTATACTATTAAATAACAGTCTGATTCCAAATTTCAAAGCTACTTTCGGTCTTTCAATACTAGATCCAGAGGATGTAGATTGCGCTCAACTCATTGGGGACACTATTTTATCAGTCCCAGCCAACTCAACACTTCAACTTATAAATAATAGCTTTTTAGACGAAACAGACATTCGTACATGCGATAATGGAATAAATGCTTTAGAATTAAACATTATCAAATTAAACTAGTACAAGTACAACTTTAAAACTAGGTGCTATTATGGCATCTAGTTTTCAGTTTCCAATGAAATTTTTATACAAAGAATACACAAAAAATCAAAAATAAATTCATAAAATATTTTATATTCTTTTCTTTTTAGAATGAATATTCTTTACAGAGCACTTCCCCAAGTGCTCTTACATTTACATATTAAATAGCTTTTTTAATTATTTACGAGAGTGGATTTTATTATTTTGTACAAGCACTTCTTCTCTTTATTAAATAGACTATATAGACATCTAAAAGAAGGGAGCTTTAAATTCATATGGCTGATTACTTTTATAAAGATGGTAAAAAGTATTATAAAAACCAATCGCATTCGGACCACCAAAAAAATAACTGTTTTGTTGAGACTCATACAATTAGTGGTTCAGGAGAAAATTTAAATGGAAATATACCTATATCTATTGACCTCCTAAATACCACTCCACAAACAGTATTTGAAGATTTCACCAACAATCACAATAAAACATTAATTCAGTTATTCGTTGTCGGTATGAGTGCACCCGTTCAAGTAACTATTCTAACAAGAAGATCTAGCATACCAATTACTACTACATTACTACCCGTTCAAACAAAAATATTTCAAGTTGAAGATTTTCAAAGTCTTACTCTTACAAAGCAGGAAGGTCCTAATAGTGCAGTTAGTTTATTTGTTCAAAAAACATTTTGTATCTGCTGTAACGATAATAACGATTCATGTGATGAATATTACCACGAATGTAATTAATAGATTAAATCACCAGAAGAACCCTTTATATAAAGGGTTCTTTTCCTTTCACTCCCCTCATTTCCCCGTTTTTTATTAAAATAACTATTTTGTTTAGTTTTCTAACAAGCTTATACGCTGTAAATATTTAACTGAGAAGTAACCACTAAATCCTTCTAAAAACACCACTTGCGAACCACTACTTGCTTTAAATTGATCTGTTCTACAAGTCCAAACTTTCCCCTCATAACGCTTCGCTTCTAAGCAAGTGTGCATCACTACCTTGTCGCCTACTTTTAATCCGTCCATAGCACCGAATACTGTTTGATAAGCTTCTTTATATTTGCGCTTTATAAAATCTACTTGCTTCAACGTTCTAACATTTGCAAAGCGTCCTTTCATGTAGTCCAGGCAAACATGATCTATATCTTCTGGAGGACCAGGGAAGTAAGTAGAAGATTGCTTACCTCCACTCGTTGTATAAGTCATTTCTACCCCACCGTGTTCATTCTTTATCATTTCGAATTGCGGTTTCATTTTCATTCCCCTTTCTACAAGACAACTATTTTGTTAAAGTTCGATAGGCTCATTATTTTTAATTAATTGCGTATAACAGATAACATCTTCGCATTCGTCAAATGTATTCATCACTGCATTGCATACATATTTCAATATTGATCCGCAATGAATACATTCCGTTTCCCCTTTATCGCCTTCTAATTCTGCTAAATCCTGGTCTGTACCGTCGCAGTATGGACATTGCAATTCGTTTTCTGACCTTACTATTATTTCCGGATTTTCATTAATTTTAATTTCATCAACTGCTATATATTCACCGTACGCGCTGCAAGGCTTGTACAATTTACCGTCTATTTTTAAGATATTCTCAAAAAAATCGTTATCCGTAGGTTTTATTTTTTTTAGAACTTCAAAACTCTCATACTCTTTATCCCAAACTCTAATTCTGTTATTTTCATATTTAACTATTTTTGTATACATTCTAATTCTCCATTTCCAATCTGATTTTCTCTTGTAATCTAACGAATGTTTCATTGCAAAACCTAACTGCTGCATTAGGATATTTAAACCTTAGAAAACCATCGTAAAATTGAATCTTCGTTTCCTCGTAAAACAGAGTAAATGCTGTATCTTCAGAGTAAACGTGAATGTCTTCTTTCAACTTTTCGATAAGTTTCCATTGCTCGCGTGCCTCTTCTTTCGTGAAGTATTCCGATCTACGTTGACTTATCAATTCTTCTTTAATGTATTTAAACGTTTCCTTAATATCAATTACGTTTTCACTTGCTACCTTGCATAGAATTTGATCAGGACGTCTACTACTCAAAAAATCTTTCATACTCTCGCCATTCCATGTTTCAAACCAATATGAGAAGTTGCCGAAATCCGTAATCGCCGTGAATATTCCTGTATCATCGAATAAGAAAACTCCCCAACCTTCACCGTTAACAGATGGTATTTTGTACTTTGAAATTTCCATTTCTCATTCCCCTTTTCGATTAAAATAACGCTTTTGTTTAAATTAAATTGTCTAATTCCTCGCTTGTCCATTTCACTTTGCTCTACTCCCGCATTTACTATTAGTAAATACGACTTTTCGGAGGTGAAAATATGTTTAATGAAGAATCCCATAAAGATTTTATCTCTAACGAATCCATATCTTCTGCTGCAATAAATCCAAATTTAGTTGGACCTACCTTACCACCTATCCCACCATTTCAATTCCCTACCGGATCTACCGGATCTACCGGACCTACTGGACCTACCGGATCTACCGGACCTACTGGACCTACCGGATCTACCGGATCTACCGGACCTACCGGATCTACCGGATCTACCGGACCTACCGGATCTACCGGACCTACCGGACCTACCGGATCTACCGGACCTACCGGACCTACTGGATCTACCGGACCTACCGGACCTACTGGAATTATTTCGAACTCATATATAAGTGTTGCAGCTTTCTTTGGACAAACAGTTGAATCGCTTAGTGATGTTGAATTCACTCCTGTTTTTGGCATAGGTGCAGCGAATAATGCTATATTTACATCCCCCAGCACAATAACAATTGGTCCAGCAGGTGATTATGAATACGCATATGGAGTAGCAATATTAGGTCCGTCAGAATCCGTATATACACTAAATGTTAATGGGACTAATGATTTTCTCACTGCAATTTACGGATCTATCCAGGTAACTGGTCAAGTCCAGATGCTTTCAGTGCAAGGTATACGAAGTTTCCCAGCAGGTGCTAATATTACACTTCGAAATGTTGGTTCCACACCGGACACCCTAGTAACTGCCGAAGATGGTACTTTCTCTAATTCTGCCTACTTGATATTAAAAAGGGTTGGTCCATAAAACAATACATTTAGCGGAAAGGACCTACTTTCACTTTTAGGTTGTTGATAAAAACTTAACAGCCTAATTGTTATGAACTCTATTGTTTGTACTTGAATAATTCCCGAGACACCTCTTTTTTAACTAAAGTAGCGTTTTTATAAAATTTCTCAATTTGTTAAAACAACACCAATAGAAGAAATAAATACTTTTTAATAGCATATGCTCTTGAAAATACGAAATATAGGAGATGATTATTATTACAAGAGAACCTATAAATATAATAGTTCCTCCAATGTTGAGAGCGGAAATAATATTTTTTTCTTCTCCTGATAAAGTAATTAGTCGTAGTAATCTTTTAAATCAGACTACCTAGACAGCAATTATACCTGCCCCTTTCTGTCCGGAATATAAAAGATATGAGGTTAAGCTTCACACTTTAAGTGATTCAGAATAAAGCAATCCTATTTTTCCATCCCCTAGAAAACTAGGGGTTTTTCATATAATAACGCTTTGGTTAAAATTTTTGATTCTGCCATTCAGTAATACAAGCCGCTTCAATTTCTTCAAAGTCTCCTGTTTCTTTATCAAAATCGATGACAGAATAGCTAGGAACTACTAAAAATTCTTTTCCACAAACGTTACAAGAAGGATCATCAAGTGCATAAACTCCTTTAATTGTGTCTGGATTTCGCAAATCAAAATCAGCATTTTCGAAAACTACAAGACCATTACACCCTTTAACGTTACATCTATGTGCTTCAATAGCCATTTCTCATTCCCCATTTCTTATAAAATTCAAATTTGATTAAAGTAACTGTGTTTTTCGTTCTTCCATACGAATTACTTTTCCACTTTGATATACAAATGATTGTTCACCAAATCCACCTTGGGGTGGTTCTATTAGTTGGACCTGACCATTTTTAACAACATATATTCCGTTTATTTTCAAATCTATTTCAGCTGTCATTTCTACAAGATTTTCTTTAATAATTCCCATTAGGACCACTCCCGTATGTTATGATTATTTTGTCGAAGCAAGTCGGGAGCAATCTCGACTTTTTTATTTTGTTATAGATATTCCACAACATTATCAGGAATAAATGATTGTTCTAATGATAAATAAAGTCGTATTGAAATCGGCTCTTTATTATCTCTCGCAGACTTGCAAAGCTCCTCCGCTTCTTCCCAATCGAACTGCTTATCTTCCACTCGCTTAAATCTCCAAATTCCAATTGTATATTCCTCAAATAATTCATACTGATCATTTGGCGCTGTTGTTGGTTTTAATTCATCAGTAGCTCTTACTTGCTTTGGTACTTGAACAACTACATCCGTAAAACGAACTTTAGAATTTAATCGATGAATGTGTGCTTTCTCAATATCGAATGCTACTACAGGCTCAACATCAAATATTGTTAACTGCTTTGGCATTACAATCCTCCTAAGCCTCTTTTTTATATTTAGATAACACTTGTTCTAAACGTTTACGTTCACCCTCTAAATCCATTTCATCGTGCTTTACAGGCTGAGATTGCACTTCTGTATCTTGTGTATGTAACCAATCAGGGACGATTTCTTTTCTAGTATTACTTCTCCCACCACGAGACTGGTATTTCTTACGGAATTGAGTTTGCGCAGCCTCAACATCAGTAATACTCTTATACCCCTTAGCATGCCAATCTCTTAAAATACCTTGTACATAAGACATATTAGGTGCATTCTTTTCTAAAGCTATTTTCATTGCTTTGATAACAAGCTGTGCATTCAAATCTTCAATCCACGCATCAATCCCTTCAGCCACAAATGGTTTAAGAACTCCAAAGTTTTGCTCATAAAATGCTATTGGATTTTCTTCTGCAACTTTTTTATCTCTTGAGCAGCTTGCTGCTTCTTCTTTTGTTTTTGTTTCTTCTTTTTCTTTTGTTTCTGTTTTTGTTTCTTCTTTTTCCTTCGTAGGGTCTTCGAAGCCCCTTATAAGCCACTCAAAACGAGCTTGGAAGTATTCCTTAATACGAGGAATTTTAAAATCTTGCTGCTGTTCTAAATCTAAACATGTCTCATAAAAATCAATTAAAAAATCTTCACACTTAATATTTTGGATTTCTTTTAACACACACTTTTCAATATTCATATTTGTAATAGCATTGAATTTAAGCCAATTAATCAACACAATTTCTTTCGTCTTTTTGTTGTAATGAATTTTCCCGTAATCAGCAAACCGCTCTAGCAGCTTCTCAACCGTTTCACGGTTATATCCTGTATCCATTTCTATCACTCGTAGTGGAAGCTCATAGATACCACTCTGAGAAGTTTTGCTATTAGTCATTAAGTATAAGTAGAAGTATTTCTCCTCCGGTGTAAGATCTAAAACGAAAGCATCTTGCCAATATGAAACTTGAACAGGTCTATAAACTGCCATATTATTCATCCTCCATTGTTTTACTTGATTTACTTTGATATACTTAATCCAATTCAATTTTTAGAAAGACTCTCTATAAGAGTCTAAAATCTATCACTCTGCCAAGTGATAGATTTTTTATTTTCTTCGACTAACTACTGATGCGTTAATCCCCCTTTCTTGAAACCTTTTAATAACTACACGATAACTCTTAGATATTTCATGTTCCTCTTTTGCATTGCGTAGACTTTTAAACTCCTGTGTACATCGATTTAATTCCATCTCCCAACGATTTGCTTCATCCAACGATTCAGCATTGAACAGATTATAAAGACATGTAACCATGCAATTATGTAATTCATTTGCAAAAGCAAAATCACCTGGTAGAACTAAGTCGAACAGACGATTACATTCTGATTTCATGACTTATTCCTCATTTCTAGTAATTTGATACTGTACGCATCGTTATGAACAGAATGTAATGTATATTAAGCGGTTAGAGTTAACAAATCTTTCTGGTCATAACGACAAGCACAACAGCTTGTCGCACTAAATTGTTATATGCTATAATTTATCTACTGTCATGATTGGCTATCGCAGGCTACGCGGTGGCCTTTCCTTTTTTCTTTTTGTTTTTCAAAACAAATGCTGCTTCTATAATTCGAATTCTTATCTCCATTAATTTCTTCTCTTGTTTTAAATCCCTAGCTTTCATATAGTCCCCACAAACTGCTGCAATTCGAATATCACCATATAAATTTGCTTCCTTACGAATTAGCGTTTTATATTGATTTAAAGTTGGACTTGCATAATCAATTGTCATAACTTAAACCTCCCCAATAAAATAATTAAATTAAGCTTTTATATACTTCCTAGCTCGTAATGATACTTTCCAGTACTTAAAGACTTCTTTCATTGAAATACCATATTGATCACAGAGGACCGCTACGAGGCTCATCATCGAACCTGTAGCATCCAAGATTTCATGCATTACTTTTTTCAAATCCTCTTTCTCACTTTCGGACCAAGTTTGTGAAGGTTTAAACCAACATACCGTATCGAGTTGTTCCAAAGCTTCATTTGTCTCTTGATAAACCATGTATCTCATACTTGTAGGATGAAGGTCTATATCCTCTCCATTGAAGAACGGGATACTTGCATGCCCTGTTGCTTCACTCCACATTTTAAAAAACAACTGTGGATCATCAATTCCTTCAGTAATACATTTTCGTAAATCTTCTGGTAACCGTCGTTGTTCAGTTTCATATTTTGCTAGTGACTCACGACTCACGGGGATTTCTAAGGAGAGTTGTTCTTGGGTGATTCCCTTTCGTTTTCGTGCCATAGCAACTTCTTTTCCTATGGACATCGTTTACTTCCCCCATTCGTACCTAAAGCAATATTTATTTGTGACACCTTACTATGGTAATTTATTATTAGACGGATTCTTTAAATGGATTGTAATACTCAGTATTATTTTCTACCCAGTCAGTATGATTTTCCATCCACTTAAAAAGAAGATGTGTAGGAATAAGAACTCCTGCTTCACGGCATACTGGAAAATCAGAACGGTTTAATAACTCAGATGCTTTGGTACGTTTAATATGTAATAGTTCCATTAATTCTGTAATAGTTAAAAATGGTGGTAATTCTTTCATTGGCTGAAGATGTTCTGTTGCTCTTTGTACTTCTTCTCGGATGATTTGACGAAATGATTCGATATCGAAGTTAATCATTTATATCCCCCTATTTTTCTTATTACTAAAATATTGAATTCGCCATTTTGGCGATTTATTTTTCAAAAAAAAGAGAGTCTATTCTTACCTTTAAAACATCTGCAACCTGCGCAAGTGCCTCGGCGGAAAATTTACTTCTTCCTTTTTCGATATAATGATATCCATTCGGACTATCATATCCTAATATTTTAGACATTTCCTCAAGAGTAATCTGTTGTTCTTTTCGCAAATCCTTTATCTTTTTTAAATTAACCCTTCTAATTGCAACCATTTTAATCCTCCTTTTCTCCATTTTGGCAACTTCTACCTCAATAATAAATCGCCATTTCGGCAAAGTCAACCAAAAAAATCACCATATCGGCAATTTAAATGATATGCATATCCCCAATATGGTAAAATAATACTAAGTTTTACTAGGAAGGATGAAATTTATGAATATCCTTGGTGATCGAATCAGGTACTTAAGAGAATTGAATAATCTTTCTCAAAAAAGGTTATCTGATGCATTAGGATTAACAAATACTCAACTATCAAGATACGAACGTGGTGAAAGAAATCCTGAGCCTGAAACAATAAAACTAATAGCTGATTATTTTGATGTAACAACAGATTATTTACATGGCAGAACGGATAATATAAATTATACCAACCCTGATTTTAAAAACATTCTTGATGACGCTGAATTAGGTCTTTGGTTTAAAGATATTAAAGATGCTAGTCCTGAAAAGCGTGAAGAATTAAAACGCTTTTGGGAGTTCATTATGCAAAATGAAATAAAACGTAAATCTGGAGATAAAAAGTAGGAAAAACAGCCTTTAGAGGCTGTTTTTCCTACTTAAATAACGCCATATTATTCCTATACAAGAATAATACAGTAAATGTTAAATTTTATAATGCCAACTATCAATCTCAAAATATACTATCACTATTTTTTAAACCTTTATTAAGCAAATCTATTCCAAATATATTTAGGGGGTTATCTTTAACAATGAAAAGTTTACCAGCAGAATCTAAGGAAAAGCCAGTAGAAATTAAAAATGAATCTTCTGTAGAAAAAAACACATTAGAAAATGAGATTATAGAGGATAATAATAATTTATTGTATAAACAAAGATTGAAAGACTTTATGAAACAGATTGGAAATAATGAAAATTTCGATATTAAATTTTACAAAACAAGTGAACAAACTCTTCAGGAATATTATAAATTTATTACAGCTGCACTTACATATGAAATTATTGATTTACTAAAGAAATATGATAAAAAGATTATTACAGATGATATTATTCGAGAAGCAGTCAGTAATTTCCTAAGTCAAGCTGATGCTTTTAATGTAGCAATAGTAGAACTTCAAGATACAATTTCAAAACTAATTTCACATAGTAGTAGTACCTCTATTGATAAAGCTAGTCATTACATTAATTATACCCTTCCAAACACTAAAATAAAGGAGGATTGAACAAGCCATTATGCAAGAACAAAAATTATTTTTCACTCGAAGAAACCAATTTAGTTTTTGGGAAAAACTTATGCATTTAAATAGCAATCAATATATCAATCTATATTCACAACTTGTACAAAAACGGCTTATAACAAATACAGCAGTTGCTCCGGATAATTATCCTAATTTTTTTTATTGTAAATATTTAGATTTTCAGGGTGAACATAAGCGACAACTAGAGTGTCTAGTAGATTCGTTTTTTCACACCCTTTCATCTCCAAAATCAGACTTTAATGCCCTTATGTTTACTTATTCTAAAACAATCTTGAATCTAGAAAACCTAGGAGATCGCTTTAAGCAGTTATCAACTACACTTTCTCAAAAAATAAGTATTGAAAATTTAGAAATACATCACTTTTTAGAATGTAATAACACTGTGTTAGATATAAGATTTACAAGTTCTAAAAATACCTACTTTAAAGAAAATAAAAATGAAAAATTAATTCATACCGAATTAAGGTTTTACTTACAGCATAATATCGCACTTGTTACAAATTATTCTGACTACACTCACTCAGAATCGCAAAAAAAAGAATTTATTAGTGGCGTGTTAAATATTATTACTAACAATAGTAGTTTTTCCTTTATGGAATTGAAAGATCATTCTTTACGCAGTATTTTACTTGCTGACAAAGCAATTCCAACAAAAATAAAGTTTGAAGTAGAAGGGCGCATGGAAGTCGGTATTAATATAAATCAAAATATCAGTACTTACGAAGCATTAGCTCAGGATGAACTTAGATATTTTTATGATAAATATCCTATTTCCCACATTAAAGTCACTATTTCTGAACAAGATGATAAGATATTATTAATTAATGGCGATGAAGGGAAACTTTTATCCCGTTCTAAAAATATTGAAACAGAAGACATCGACTTATTTATTGAACAATTAACGAAATTACTAAAATACGATTACTTAAATCAGGACTACAACAAAGTACTATTATCTTTAGCAAACGAAAAAATAATTTCAACATCACGTTTTATAAAAGTAGAACTTACTAAAGGTTTCAAAGAAATAGAAAAACTTATTGCAAATAAATGTGAAGATGAGACATTAATGTACATAAAAACTATTAAAAATGCTTTCTTTTATAGTTTAATTAACAATTTCATTTTAGAGACAAACGAGAACATAGATACATCAATTTTAAGGATTGAAAATAAAACTTTAGAACTTTTCTCCTCTATCTCAAAAATGGATAAACAAAATATACATAATAATCTATGTTACTTAATAGACTTTTACAAAAAAAAGGATAAAGAAAAAACTTTTGAAGATTTCCTTAGTCAAATTGATAGTAAATTAAAACCTATGGGATGTGCATCAAATGTTATTGGGGCATGAATATGAAATTTTGTCTAGAATACCAGAGCATTTCACGTTACACAACAGTAATTATTTTATATTCAATCAAAAAAAACTAACAGATGAGTTTCACTCAACAGAAATAGACTCTCTTATGAGTTTAACTGATCAAGGAATCTTATCAAAGAAAAGCGATCTTATCTATATTGACATTAACAATTGGATTGACTTATTTATAAAAGAGTTAGAAAAAACAATGATTAACTTAGGTTATTCATTCATTTGTAAATATAATAAAGATGAGAGTTTAATTCAGTTCCAAAGTAAAGAGTCTGAAGATATCTCCAAAGAATTTCAATTGAATTTCAATCCAAATGCAGAGGAAGTTTATAATTTAAATAATGTAATTCATTTTTGTATACCTATGTCATTTGAATTTTCTCTGTTTTGGCTAGATCTTATAAATAATCACAATATCCTAATAATGTTCTGTGAATTTTTAAATAATGAATTTGAACGTTTTCAATATGATAAGAAAATTAGATTTAACTTTTTTGATGGGTTAGAGTTAGGAGATATAAATCATATTTACCATAAGAGTATCAGTAGTTACTTTACAAAAAAACAATTCAATAAGAATATTATTTCAGAAGAACTAAATCAAAAAATAAAAATGTTTATTTCTAAAGAAGATTATGAAGCTTATCAGATTACAATAAACAAATCCAATATTGCTGTTGTTAAATTAAAAAATGAAATTATATTCTTTTCATTTTTAGAAGATAAATTATATTATTCACAAGAAACCCTTCAAGAACTAGAAAATTTAAAGGAATTACTGCTAAATAAAGTAAGTGAATATAATCAAATAATGTTAATCAATCGAACTAAGCTAATTGATTCAAAACATAAATCCTCAATCATTATCTTTAATATATTTTCGTACTTAGCAATTTCACTTAATTTTTTCATATATACTTTAAATTTAAATAATCAATACTTAAAATTTGCTACGGCTACAATATCTATTATTAGCTTGCTAGCTATTATTTGGTGGATTATTATTCCTGTAATAAAAATAAGTAGGTTTTCATGGGAAATTTAGTTACAAAAGGAAAATAATATTTAAGACACATAAAAAAAAGCGTAAGAAATGTATTTCTTACGCTTTTTTCTTTTTATCAATTTATCGCACCGATAATCTAATATTTAATTTACTTTCAACTTCACGATTCCAAGACATATAATTCATAATTATCTCTTTGCCTGTCTTTCTTGCTCTTCCAAGTTTTTTATTTTTGTTATATCATAAGAACGTACGTTCTTAATATATGAATGGAGTGAAAATATGTTTCAATCGCAACCCTACTATACAACACAACTTGAAGACTATATCCAGCACTTGTACCAATCCTTATCTATTTTTGTTCCCGAGCAAATTGATATGATGGAGATTGCGAAAAAGCTAAACATTTTGCTGTACTTTGCTCCGTTTGGAAGTCATGCAATGGAAAGAAATCAAATAGCTAACTTAGTTATTGATAATCGTATCTCTCAGCAAGAACAATGGGAGGATTTTGGCCATGAGGCCTGTCACATCCTATTTCATTCTGGTAATCAATTATTAATGCATCAAATGTTTCTAGATTATCAAGAAGCAAAGGCTAAAAACTTCGCACAACAATTTTGTGTACCTACTTTTATGTTAAGAAAGCTTCCTCCCCTACAGTTAAAAGCATATATAATCTCAGAAAAATTCAATGTAACAACACAGTTTGCTGAAAAAAGGCTTTTACATTATGAAAATCAATTATTAGCAAGTAAATTACAAAATCAAATATCACAATACTGTAATTTTCAAAAATAACGATACAGGAGGTATTGAATATGAAAGGAAGTTTCCGTAAACGTGGAAATGCGTGGTCTTTTACGATAGATATCGGTATAGATCCAACCACAGGAAAACGACAGCAAAAAAGTAAAAGTGGATTTAGAACAAAAAAAGAAGCCCAAAATGCTGCTGCAACGATGATTACAGAGATAGAGAAAGGAATATATTTTGATGACAAACAATTAACTGTTTTAGATGTATGGGAAAAGTTAAAGCCCCTTCGTAAAGCTGAATTAAAAATTACATCTTATGAAAAAGACATGAGCTTAGTTAGGCTCTATATCCTTCCCCCATTTAGTTATAAAAAAATTAAGAGTATTAAACCCGTAATGATTCAAAGCTACTATGCTGAACTTAAGGAAAAAGGACTATCAAATGGTACAATCAGCAATATCCACCGCTGCCTAAGATGCATTTTCAAACACGCTGTAGAATGGGAAATCATACATGATAATATAATGAATAAGGTTAAAAAACCACGTGAAGAGCAAGGTGAGATGAAAACATGGTCTAGCGAAGAGTGTAATCGATTCCTCCAGTATCTAAAAGAAAAAAATATTAAGTACCATACGTTCTTTTTACTTGCAATCTATACAGGTATGAGACGCGGAGAATTACTTGCACTAACGTGGAAAGATATTGACTTTGATAATAAACGTATCCTGGTTAATAAATCGCTTGTAAAAACAGAAAAAGGACTATTTAAAGCTGCGACAAAAACTAAGTCTTCAAATAGAAACATTAGTATCTCTTCTTTTGTTATAGGGAAGTTACAATCCTACTACTCCTATAAAAAGAAAGAATTTTTCCGCTGGGGTATACACTTGAATGAAGAGGCCTTTATTTTCACCGGCAATACGATACATTCACCCTTACATATAGATGCTCCTCATCGCTTTTTGAATGATCACTATAAAAAAGCTGGTGTTCCTCGAATTCGTATACACGACTTGCGACATACTCACGCTACACTCATGCTTCAGGCTGGAGAACACCCTAAAATCGTACAAGACCGCTTAGGGCATTCCTCTATTCAAATGACTTTAGACAAGTATAGTCACATCACACAGAACATGCAGCAACAAGCAGCAGAAAACTTCGAGAGCATAATAAAATCTAATGAAAACACCTGATAAAAAATGAAAATATTTAATGTGAGCAAAATGTGAGCATCGAGGAAAACCACCACTTAGAAACCTTGATATAATAAGGTTTCTAAGCCTATATCGTTGAATCTTGGGAGAAGAATGAGCAGTTTTGGGGTTATTCATTTCATTTTAAACAAAACAAAAAAAGTGTCACAAATGCCTATTTCATAAGCATTTGTGACACTTTTTGTTTGTTATGTTAAACATCATTTCAATACTGAATTACTGCAGTTATCTTTTCCTTCTAGGACCTACAATTAATTTAATCGCCGTTCTTTCTTGATCATTAATAGTAACCTCTTGAAATGCTGGAACAAAAGCCAAATCAATACCACTTGGAGCAACAAATCCTCTTGCGATTGCAATTGCTTTTATCGCTTGATTTATAGAACCTGCCCCAATCGCTTGAATTTCCACATTGCCACTTGTTCTTAGTACACCAGCTATTGCACCTGCTACTGAATTTGGTTTTGATTTTGAAGATACCTTTAATATATTTTCCATGTAAGTTGCTCCCTCTATTATTTAATCGCTCTTTTGTTACGGTTTAAAATATTTCAACGTATCTTTTATTACTATTCACACCAAAAGCAAACAATGCTACATATGTACATTCATTCGATACTTTTCGTCTTCTTCCTGCCCCACTACGTAAATAAAAGATAATAACCACAAACTCTAATATACAAACACTTCAAAATAGACATTCACTTAAACGATCACATCATTGCAACTGAGGATAATGGTTTTACTTTCACATGTAAAATATGCGTGCCCGCTTTACTTCAATCTTTCAAGATATTCCACTGATATTTCCACCAAAACATCAACCTTTTCTTCTTCAAAATCGTTACAGCTACTATTCTATTACTACATTTCATCGTATTCGCACTTTATACTCCAAATCTATCACCTTTTATATAAGACAAGCATAAAATACTATGAGTATACACTTCATTCATAATAGGAGGTAATATATTGGGTTCATACTATCATTCTTCAAATTCAAATAAAAAATGTTCATGTAACTCTTCTTCCAGTTCATATAAAAAATGTTCATGCAACTCCTCTTCTAGTTCCTATAAAAAATGTTCATGCGACCATTCACATAAAAAAAGCTGTCCAGCATACGGCACTTTTTGGCAAACTGAGTTTATAACTGTTCCTTTTGGAGATCCTTTTCCATTCAATCACGTTGGCCCTATAGCAGGAGGAGTTTCCTTACTAAATCCTACTACTATACAATTTAGTCAAGCTGGTGATTATAGAGTTTCTTTCATTTCAACGATTAACACTACTTCAAATCCTGTATTTCCACATATTCCAGTCATGACTATATTTTTAAATAATAATCCACTCGCTAATAGTCAAGGTGATTTCGCTTTCCAAATGAATACTTCATCAAATAACGAATGTCTTCAACTAGCAGGCGAAACGATTGTTACAGTGACAGCTAATTCCACTCTTCAACTGAAAAATAATAGTGGTTTTAATCGTCAAAGTATTGCAACTTGTGATAATGGTATTAATTCAGTTGAATTAACAGTTATAAAACTAAGTTAATAATTCTCTTCACATTCAGATGCTATTTCAGCATCTTTTTTTATTGAATAATGCTCTTTTGATTCCTATAATCAAACATAAATTCCATTGTACGTTTCTGTTAATCTAATAAACATGAAAAAAGTACCGAACTCTTCTACTACAAAAGTTCGGTACTTTTTATATTAAAAACCCCTCATTCTTTCTTACTTCTCCACATAAACCGACTTAACAATTGTACGATTATACGGTTGTCCTTCTTTATTCGTCCCTTTTATATCCATCGTAACGTTATATACTCCTGGTTGCTTTATGTCCTTCAAAGCACCAGTAAACGTATTGTTATTACCCTTTTGTAATTCATTGTATTCAGAGACTAGTTTCCCTTCTTTATTAACTACTCTTACTGTTATAGAAAGATCCCCTTTCATTTCAGGTGCCACAGGTGATTTTTTCAGTTTATACTCAGATTTATTCACTTTAACTTTTGTAGGCATTTGGAGAACAAATGGTGCACCACTATTGTAATCGCTTACAATTAAAAATGCATCTTTCGACTGCTTCGCCATCATTTTAACTTTCCATTCTCCTACATCCATTTTATCAAATTTAAATGTTCTAATTGTCGCACCACCAAAGAAAGATTCACCTTCATCAGTAGTAATAACGCTATCCTTATTTGTATACATTTTTCCTTTTGGAGACATCATTTGTACTTCTACATCAGAAGACGCTGTTAAGATAGAAACGATTCCTTCAGCTTTTTTATCAACCGTAACAGTTTGCTCTATCCACTGATTTTGTGGCAATTCTCCTCCTAAAATGTTTTGATTTGAAGTTGTATTTAGTTGTTCTATATTTTCATCTGAACTAGTGCTGGATGCTACTAAAGCTGGTACAGCTACATTTGATGTACGTAAATATGGTTCAATTCGAGAGAAAACAGCAGATCCTTTTCGTATATTATCATGATCAAATCTGGAATCTGTAAATAAATGCGTTCCATATGGCAGCTTAGCACTCCACTCATTTACTAGTCCATCATTTGAACCGTATGATGACAAATATAACCCGCCCATAGATAGCGCAGAAAATACTGGTCCCCAGCTAGTCCCAGTAGCCGTATAGTAACGGTTTAATTTAGCTGCTGGATTATTATCAATCGTTGAACGAAATTTTGCCATTTCGCCCATTTGTAATGAGTACGTACCATCATCTTTTTGACCTAATATAGAAGCCAGCCATCCAGCCCACCAACTATATGATAAGTCCGCTAAATTTGAGCCATGATGTGGCGTCGCAAGCGTTATAACATTTCCTACAAATCGATTTGCACCATATCCTACTAATGCAGCCTGTGTATCGATACCGCCTTTACTATGTGCTACAATATTAACTTTTTTACCGAAGTGATTATATATTTCTTCTAACTTTTGTGCTAACAATTTTCCGTTGTCCCACTGACTAGCTGACCCTTTCCCAGCAGCATCATATAATTGTATAAATACTGTTTGATATCCTGCTTTTAAAGCATAATCATACATATCATTTATATCGTGATACACTGTCTTTCCATACCAACTATCAGCATTCCCATTCCTTCCTTGTACAAAAAGAATTGGAGGCTTATTCTCATCGTAATTGGCAGGTTTTTGACCTAAAAACCATTCTCCAGGTGTAAATACTTCTGTATCAGGAAATCCCTTTCCAAGCTCTTTTACAACTTCTGCCCGTACATTCGTGCTAATCATTGGAGCCATAATTAAAAATATAATCAGTAAGGCAACACATCTTCTCATCAATCGCATGTTACTCCCCCCACTTTTTTTGAAAGAAGGTGCTCTTTGTAATATTTTTTTATCTTCTCTCTTAATACTAGATAATCTTTTTACTTAAACAAAATCTTGTCCCTATTTGCAAGAGATTACTAGTACACCTTCTTTCTTAACTCACGTTATTCTCTTTGTTTCTATCTCTTCCTTTTGAGAGAACACTATAAAAAAGTTTCTCAATAATTGTTAACCGTACTAAATCCAAATATCTCTAAATCATTATTGTCTATATAAAGTATACAAATCTTGAAAAAACTTTAGGAAAAAAACACTTTATTACCACCTAGTTATAAAAAAGATTAATGAAGATATGTACTTTTATTTAATTTTATACAAAACAAATGAATAGAGGCTTATACTGTAAGACTTTCCTACCATTAAACTTTAAACTGAAATTTCCGAATAGAAAATAATATTTCGAGAAACATATATTATGATAATTTTCGCAGATTTGAATTAAACTTTTATAAGTACTAACCTATCGGTGAGCAGAAGAAAATTCTGTAAAAAGAAAGGAGAATGCTTTATGATGACCAATTTACAAAAGGAGTTTTTTAAACGACTAAAAATTCCTGCAAAAGAAATAACATTTAATGATTTAGATGAAATTCTCTTGAAAATGGGCTTGATTCTCCCCTATGAAAATCTCGATATTATGGCTGGTACTATTAAAAACATCTCAAAAAATAACTTAGTAGAAAAGTTACTAATTCAAAAACGAGGCGGTCTTTGTTATGAATTAAACTCCTTATTGTATTACTTTTTAATGGATTGTGGGTTTCAAGTATATAAAGTAGCTGGTACTGTTTATGATCTTTACGATAATAAATGGAAACCCGATGATGGTCATGTCATAATCATATTAAATCATAATTTTAAAGATTATGTTATAGACGCAGGCTTTGCATCTCATCTACCTCTACATCCCGTCCCTTTTAACGGAGAAGTGATTTCTTCTCAAACGGGAGAATATCGAATTCGCAAACAAACTACCCGAAAAGGTACACACATTTTAGAAATGAGAAAAGGAGCTAACGGGGAATCTACAAATTTCTTGCAATCTGAACCTTCACACGAATGGAAAATAGGCTATGCTTTCACTTTACATCCAATAGATGAGAAAAAAGTGAATAACATTCAAAAAGTGATTGTAGAGCATAAAGAATCGCCTTTTAATAAAGGGGCTATTACTTGTAAATTAACTGATTATGGTCACGTATCATTAACAAATAAAAATTATACAGAAACCTTTAAAGGCACAAAAAATAAACGACCAATAGAATCAAAAGATTATGCTCGCATTCTTCGTGAATCTTTTGGAATAACGCAAGTAAAATATGTAGGAAAAACACTAGAAAGAGGCTAGTTGACTAGAAGTATTTCATAATAAAGCAGATTCCATATTTAGAATCTGCTTTATTTTATATTTTGTTATAAAGAATTTTTTTGCTGGTATCCTTTAATTTTCAATGATATACTCATCATCATATTTATCATATTGGAGGCCTGATCCTATTTTTGATTCCGTAACTTGATCTCTTAAAAACGGTGCAGCTTCCATTTTGCTAGTTGCAATTTCAATTCCATATTTTTTCGTTAAATGGGCTAATTCTATTAAAAACCACTCTCTTCGCAATGTAACTGGAATATCCAATGTTCTTCTTTTCATATATAATAGCACCTCTTTAATTTCATAACTTAATGAACATCATTACATGCACGTGTGAAAACTACCTTTCATCACTAACATCCAATGAAACATTATAGTATATGCATGTCCATTTTAAACGTGCTATTACAAAACAATATTTCAGTTTACATAATCATATTATGTAAGAGTAGAAGAGAAAGGTATATCCCTTCCCTTCTACTCTAGAAACTTAAATTAAGAACATCTTGGTACACCTAAAGCTAAGAATAAACCTGCTACTCCCGCAGTAATCGGTACTTTTAACGTAATAACATCGTCTACTTTCGTTACTAAAAAGAAAGCATTACCTTCTTGTAATATACAAGTTACCAATAATTGAAATTCCATTTAAACCCCCTCCTTTCAATCGTTATATTACACTTTATGAATTCTCTTCAAAAATGTAATAGGGAATATATCCATTTTTCCTTATATATGAAATGAATGTTTATAAGTCTATTAAAAATACTAATTTTCTAAATTTATATAAATCGTGTAATATCCAATAAGTTCCTATATAATCAATAGTGAAAATCTTACAAATGGAGGTATAAAAATGGCAATTTTGAGTAATATTGGTGCAGCTTTATTTTTTATTGCTTTTATTCTTTTAATACTATGTATCATTTCATTCTTTAAGAAAAATGGAAAAGCAAAACAATATGGTCGTCCTACTGTTATTCTTTTTATGATTTCAATTCTCTTAACAGGAATGGGCACTACAAAATCTGAACACCCAGTCATCGATTTTTTTGCTACTTTAAGTTTAATTTTATTTATTTTTTTCCTTATTCTAGCAATCTTATCCGTAATTAAAAAGACAGGTGTAGCAAAAAAACAATTTATAATCACTGCTATTTTATTTGTCATTTTTGGTGCGTTATCAAGTATTTCAAACCCTTCTTCTGAAAAGACGTCAGCTACTAGTAAAAAAGTTGCATCTAACAATGCAGAACAAAAAGATAGCGACAAAAAAGATGAAGCAGCAAAGAAAGAAGCAGATGAAAAAACTCAAAAGCAAGAAGATAAGAAGCGTCAAGCGGAAGAACAAGCTCGTAAGCAAGAGGATGAAAAACGCCAAGCCGAAGAGCAAGCTCGCAAACAACAAGAAGAGCAAAAACGTCTCGCTGATGAACAAGCTCGTAAACAACAAGAAGAGCAAAAACGCCAGGCTGATGAGCAAGATCGTAAACAACAAGAGGAACAAAAACGCCAGGCTGATGAGCAAGATCGTAAACAACAAGAAGAGCAAAAACGTCTCGCTGATGAACAAGCTCGTAAGCAACAAGAAGAGCAAAAACGCATAGCTGATGAGCAAGATCGTAAACAACAAGAGGAACAGAAAAAAGCACAGCAAGCTCAAACACAACCGGCTGCAAGTAACAATAGTAATGTAACTTACGCAAATTGTGCCGCAGTTAGAAGTGCTGGGAAAGCTCCTTTATATAGAGACCAACCAGGTTATAGCTCTAAACTTGATCGTGATGGTGATGGAGTTGCATGTGAAAAATAGTATAAAAAAAGAAGCTTCTAGTAAGCTTCTTTTTTTATCAAATAGTATTGCGACTAATTACCTCCTCTCTCTTCCATTTATAACACTCCTATTATTCTCAAATCAGACACATAATAAGTGATTTCAATCACCACATTGTTTTTCAATTATCGCTATTCTTAATTTAGATATTACATTTAAACTTTATGGAGGCATTCATATGGAACATACATTTACTGAAACTTCAATTGTTGGTGAGATTGTTACACAATTTCCGAAAGCTAGTGATCTTTTTAAATCGTATAGAATAGATTTTTGTTGTGGTGGTAATAAACCACTTATTGATGCAATTCATGAAAGAAATTTATCAGCAACAGAAGTACTTACAGAGATAAATACGCTTTATCATAAAACAAAACTATTAAATGAATCTGAAATTGATTGGAAAAATGCTTCTTATCGTGAATTGATTGATTATGTAATTAATAAGCATCATCGTTATTTAAATGAAGAGTTGCCACAGCTAAGTCCATATGTGACGAAAGTATTACGCGTTCATGGAGCAAATCAGCCTCATTTAGCTCAAATTCATAAGCTATTTCATGAACTTAAAATGGAATTAGAACAGCATTTAATTAAAGAAAAAACGGAAGATTTTCCATTAATTTTAGAATTTGAACAAAATCCAACTGATGAAAACTATGCAAAGTTACGTAAAGTAGTAGATGAACTAGAAAATGAACACAATCATGCCGGAAATATTATAAAAGAACTTCGTAAAGTGACAAATGACTTTACGCCGCCAGAAGGAGCTTGCGGCACTTATCGACTTGTTTATCAACGTCTTGAAGCGCTAGAGTCTGATTTATTTGAGCATATTCATTTAGAAAATAATATTTTATTTCCACGTGCAATTACAAGAGCATAAATAAAAGCAGGACATGAGTATTTCTACTCATGTCCTGCTTTTTCATTACGTGAATAACATCCACACTTCTCCCCTTCACATTAACCCGAATTTTAATAATTTGTGAATCATTATAGAAGTGTGATAAATATCACATCTCCCCCTTTTTTGATTTTCTATAATAGAAATATAATCCTTTGTTCAACATTTCACATAAAAAGGGGAAACGAAAATGAAAAAACGTTTAGTGATGATCGGAAATGGTATGGCTGGCATACGCTGTATGGAAGAAATATTAAAACATGATAGTGATTCATATGAGATTACTATTTTTGGAGATGAACCGCATCCAAACTACAACCGTATTATGCTCTCTCATGTTTTACAAGGCAAAACAAATATGCAAGATATCATTATGAATGAATATAGTTGGTACGATGAAAACGAAATAACTTTGTATACAAACGAAAGAGTTCAAAGTATTAACCGAGAAGAAAAAATTATTACTACAGAAAAAAATCGTACTCTTACATATGACAAGCTCATTATTGCAACAGGTTCTAGTGCTTTTATTTTACCTGTTGAAGGTTCCACCCTTCCTGGTGTAACAGGCTTTCGAACAATTGAAGATACACAATTTATGATTGATACCGCTAAAGAAAAGAAAAAGGCCGTTGTCATTGGTGGTGGATTACTCGGTTTAGAAGCCGCAAGAGGTCTTATTGACTTAGGAATGGACGTACATGTTGTTCATTTAATGCCTAGCTTAATGGAGCAGCAACTAGATACGAAAGCCGCTTCTCTTCTGCGCGAAGATTTAGAAGTACAAGGCATGAAGTTTTTAATGGAAAAGAAAACTGTAAAAATTCTTGGCACAGAACATGTTGAGGGCATTCAATTTGAAGATGGTGAAGTTGTAGATTGTGATTTAATCGTAATGGCTGTCGGAATACGACCAAATACGAAAATAGCAAGAGATGCTGGTCTCATTGTCAATCGAGGCATTGTAGTCAATGACTACATGCTTACAAATGATGAATCCATTTATGCAGTTGGCGAATGTGCAGAACATGATGGTATCGCATATGGACTTGTTGCCCCTCTTTATGAACAAGGCGCAATATTAGCGAAACATATAACGAATTTACAAACTGATGGATATACGGGCAGTATCGTCGGTACGCAATTAAAAGTTGCTGGTTGTGATTTATTCTCTGCTGGCCAAATTTATGAAGATGATCAGACGAAAGCAATTTCAATATTTGATGAATGTAAACGTTCCTATAAAAAAGTATTAATTCGTGATAATAAAGTCGTCGGTATCGTTTTATATGGTGACACAGCTGATGGTACACGCCTCTTTAGCATGTTAAAGAAAGAAGAGGATATACAAGAATATACAGCCGCTTCCCTTCTTCACAAAGCTGGTGAAGAAAGTGAACTTGACGTTGCTACAATGAGTGCAGATGACACGATTTGTGGATGTAATGGTGTTACGAAAGGTACAATCGTTCATGCCATTTTAGAGCAAGAGTTAACTACTTTTGAAGAAGTAAAAGGCTGCACGAAAGCCGCAGGATCTTGTGGTAAATGTCGTCCGCTTGTGGAACAAGTTTTATCTCATACACTCGGAGATGCTTTTGATGCTTCTGCGCAGTCTGCTGGTATGTGCGGATGTACAACTTTATCACGTGATGAAGTCGTAGCCGCCATTCACGAGAAAGGCTTAAAATCTCCAAAAGAAGTACGAAATGTTCTTGGTTTTGTACATGAAGATGGCTGTTCAAAATGTCGTCCTGCTTTAAATTACTATTTACGTATGGCGATTCCAGAAGAATATGAAGATGATAAATCGTCCCGTTTCGTTAATGAAAGAATGAACGGGAACATCCAGTACGATGGTACATTCTCTGTTATTCCACGTATGTACGGAGGCGTTACAACAGCTGATGATTTAATGAAAATTGCTGAAGTTGCGAAAAAATATGACGTCCCTCTTGTGAAAATTACAGGTGCGAGTCGAATCGGCTTATATGGTGTGAAAAAACAAGATTTACCTAACGTATGGGCTGACTTACATATGACTTCGGGGTATGCGTATTCAAAATCGCTTCGTAATGTAAAATCATGTGTTGGTTCTCGCTTCTGCCGTTTCGGTACGAAAGATTCATTAGGACTTGGTATGCTCCTTGAACAATCATTAGAAATGGTAGATACACCCCATAAAATGAAGATGGGTGTAACGGGTTGTCCGCGTAACTGTGCGGAAGTACTGACGAAAGATTTTGGCGTTGTTTGTGTCGAAAATGGATACCAACTTTATATTGGTGGAAATGGTGGTACAGAAGTACGCGAAGCTGATTTTGTAATGATTGTCCCTACTGAAGGTGATGTCCTTCGCATCGCTACAGCTTACATGCAATATTATCGTGAAACTGGTATATACGGAGAGCGTACTGCCTACTGGACAGAACGTTTAGGTTTCGATCACATAAAAGAAATACTACAAGATGCAAGTATGGTGACTACGCTAAATGAACGCTTCCAAACAGCTCGTAGCACATATACGGAAGCGTGGGGACAAGCACTAGAAACGAAGTCATTAAAAGCGATGTATGAAGTAGAAACTGTGAAATAAGGAGCTGTGATCTATATGATACAAACGAAAGAAAAAATAAAAGTTATGCGTGCGGAAGACCTTCCTATTCAAATCGGTAAAGAAGTGCAAATGAAAGGTATATCTATCGCCCTATTCCGCCTTTCAAATGGAGATATTCGAGCTGTAGAAAATCGTTGTCCTCATAAAAACGGACCGTTAGCAGAAGGAATTGTATCTGGAGAATTCGTCTTTTGTCCACTGCATGATTGGAAAATTTCATTACTAACAGGTGAAGTTCAAAAACCTGATGACGGCTGTATTCAAACATACGAAGTAGAAGTTATTGATGGTGACATTTATTTATACATGTAATTTTCGAAAGGAAGCCTCCTCTGGCTTCCTTTTAAATAAAAATAGAAGAGGTGCGATGATGAACGGATATGTATATTTAGTTGGTGCAGGACCAGGTGATGAAGGGCTTATTACAAAGAAAGCGATAGATTGTTTAAAGCGTGCAGATATCGTTTTATATGACCGTTTATTAAACCCTTTCTTTCTTAGTTATACAAAAGAAACATGTGAACTTATTTATTGCGGCAAAATGCCAAAGAATCATATTATGCGACAAGAAATGATTAACGCCCACCTCCTTCAATTCGCACAAGAAGGAAAAATCGTTGTCCGATTAAAGGGCGGAGATCCATCTATTTTTGGCCGCGTTGGTGAAGAAGCAGAAACTTTAGCAGCAGCGAACGTTCCATATGAAATCATACCAGGTATTACATCTAGCATCGCCGCTAGTAGCTATGCAGGTATCCCCCTCACCCACCGTAACTACAGTAATAGCGTCACTTTATTAACTGGGCATGCAAAAGGGCCTTTAACCGATCATGGAAAATATAATTCATCCCACAATAGCGACACAATTGCCTACTACATGGGTATAAAAAACTTACCTACAATTTGTGAAAACTTACTACAAGCAGGAAAGAAAAAAGATACGCCAGTAGCCGTCATTGAATGGGGTACAACCGGAAAGCAGCGCGTTGTCACAGGAACACTTTCAACCATTGTTCCTATCGTCAAAAACGAGAATATTTCAAATCCATCCATGACAATTGTTGGTGATGTCGTTTCCTTACGTAATCAAATCGCTTGGAAAGAACGTAAACCATTACATGGTAAAAAAGTTTTATTTGCATCCGCAACGAATAAAACAAGTTCAATGAAGCAAAAGTTACAAGAAGCCGGTGCAGAAATATATCAAATTCCTACTTTCAAAAAAGCAGAATACACATTAACACTTGAACAAATCAATGAAATTTTTAACGTTGATCGCCTTGTTTTTTGTTCAGCTGAAAGTGTAGAAATATTGATGCAATCATGTAGTAAACATCAGAAAGATATTCGTTCCTTACAGGCGAAACTGCAATATTTGAACGTTGCCACTCAAGAAAAACTTATGCAATATGGGCTACTAAGTAAACAAGCAGAGTTCTCTTCCGATACAACTGTTTATTTAGGTAGAAATATTAATCGAATTGCTTTTATTCAAGAGAAAATTGGTGCCGGTTCATATATGATGACTCATTCGTATACAATTGATCATCGTTTCGATGAAGTCCATTCTCGTATGCTTTCTGAATTCTCATGGGATAGCATTGTGTTTGAAGGGCGTGCCTCAATTGATACATTTCTATCAGAAATAAAACGACTTGGCTTTATCGATATTCTTACTCTTCCCTTCTCGTATACCGACATTCCAACTTTACACTATGCGAATAAAGTCGGTTTTCATAATGTAGATGAGCAATTACAAGACATGATTATGAAGAAAGATTTGGTGGTACGATGAAAGGAATTGTATATGTTGGACACGGTAGTCGCCTGCGAGAAGGTAATGAACAATTCATTCACTTTATTCAATCTGTTATGAAAGAACGTAACGAAAGGAGTCAAAAAATAGCTTTTCTTGAACTAACGACACCTACCATTCAAGATGCCATTACAGAAACAATACTAGAGGGAGCAACTGAAATAATGATTGTACCTGTTTTATTATTTGCAGCAGCTCACTATAAACGTGATATTCCTTTTGAGATAGAAAAAATACAAAAGCAATATCCACATATAACATTTTCAGTTGTACAACCTTTTAGTACACATCCACATATGGTTGAACTTGTAGTAAAAAGAATACGTGAAACTATTCCAATGCAAAGTAGTAGTGTTTTACTCGTAGGGAGAGGTAGTAGTGACCCCCAGCCGATACATGAGTTACAACAAATCGGAGCAGCTGTCGAACGAAAACTCGGTATGCCAGTATGTTGTTCCTTTTTAACGAAAGGAACGCCCATTTTTACTGCTGAGCTCAAGACTATAACATCGACTGCATCCCATGTATATGTCATGCCGTACCTTCTCTTTACTGGATTATTGCTTCAAAAAATTAAGTTGCATACAAAAAAATACGATCACGTTACAACTTGCAATTGCCTTCAGTTTGATACATATATGAAATTAACATTACTAGAACGAATGGAGGAATGTGTGTATGTATAACATGTACCCTCTTATGTTTAATCTACATAATAAAGTGGTCGTTATCATTGGTGGAGGTAAAATCGCATATCGAAAAGCGTCTGGATTAAAAGATACAGGCGCTTTTGTCACCGTTGTCAGCCCAGAAATTTGCAAGGAAATGAAAGAACTTCCTTATATTAATTGGAAGCAAAAAATTTTTTCTAATGATGATATTAAAAATGCTCATCTTATTTATGCAGCTACAAATCAACATGCTATAAATATGATGGTCAAACAGGCCGCCCACGATTCCCAGTGGGTTAACGTTGTAAGTGATGGTACAGAATCATCGTTTCACACACCTGGTGTCATCCGACATGATGAATATGTTGTCACTATTTCAACTTCTGGTAAAGATCCATCGTTTACGAAGCGTTTGAAACTAGAGTTAACCTCTATCCTTCCTAATCTTATAAAAAGACTTTCTCGTTCACACAAATTGTAATCTATTTCTTAGCTAAAATAGTAATTACCTTTGGACAAACGTTTTTTAGAGGCGTTTGTTCTTTTTGTTTTGGTTTCTTTTTTGAAACTGCACAGGCAATCTGCGAAGAAATTGAATGGTGTTGGCAACTTGTAAACCAGTAAATGTTATGATAACTGCAACATTACGAGCAACTCGTTCCATTCAGTTTTTTATATTGGGTATTCATCCAACCAAATTAGCGCTTGTTCATAATCATCAAAAAATTCCACAGATTCTTTCGTATTGGATTGTTGCAAATAATTCAGTATCTCCCCTTCTTCAAGAAGAAATGCAATTGCCTTACTATGATTCAAAATGGTTTCATTGAAGAACTTATCTTTCCATACTTTTTGAACAGAAAAATGAGTTGGCTTGTATCCTTTTCTATCTACCAATAATTTGTATTTCCGCCCCTCAGAAATAAATTGCTGACAAACCTGTTCAAAACCATTAAACCATTCATACACATCCTCTGTTTTAATCTGGCCAATTAGATGGGTAACAATCAAATCTCCTGAAACTGTCGTTCTAATATTCCGTTTATTCAACTTAGAATCATCCCCCTTAGCGTAAAAATCTCATAACACTCTTACTTGATACTCCCATCCCTACAAAAGCAAGCTGACCAAAGGAAGCCTCTTTCTAGTACGCTAAACGTGTAAGAAGCGGAATGCCTTTATCTACTCGTTTCTTTAAAGTTCCTGATTGTAGAATTAGGTTTAAGGTCATACATTTATCCCTTAATTTCTTTATCCGTAGGCAAAACAATTGCAGCAATTATATAAAGTAACACTGTAAATCCACTAGTAAAAAAAGCTGATAATGCAGTTACTATGCGAAGAATACTTACATCAATTCCATACTTGTCGCTTAAGCCACCTAACACACCTGATACTTGTTTATCTTGAGTGGACTTATATAATTTTTTCATCTAAACACCCCGATTCAATTAAATATTTGTATGTTAAAAATTAGTTCGATCTTTGGAAGAAATTTAAACTTTCTTTAACTAACCTGCCCTTTAATTGAATAACACCTGACATCTATATTTTAACATAAAATCACATAAGCCTTCTTTTTTCATTTTAAAACCACATTATTTTAGAAAACAAGCGTTTGTTGAGATATCAATAAAAAACATGTTGAAGCCTATTACTAAAAGAACCGTCCCAAAATACTTTGGAACGGTTCTTTTTCCTTATTAATGATTTTTTAACATCACTAACAGTTTCTCTTGGCTATACATCCACACTGTAATGATTAAACAAGCAAGTGCGACTTCTGATAATGCCATAAATCCAATTGCATAATGACCTGTTAGTTGGAATAGTAAAGTTAAAATTAGGGGCGGGAAGAACCCTCCTAGTCCACCTAAAGCTGAAACGAGTCCATTTACAATACCAGCTTGTTCTGAGAAGTACATTGGAACGAGTTTGAAGATTGTACCATTACCAATCCCTGCACAAAATGCGACTAGTAGGCAACCAAAAGTATACACGTTCATACTAGGCATAAATGATAAAATAATACCTGAAAGTGTTAAACCGACAAATACGAAGATTAATATTTTAAACGGGTTAAACTTATCACCAAGCCAACCACCAATCGGACGCATCATTGTTGCGAGTACGATGAATCCGGCTGTCCGCATACCTGCATCTACTTTTTCTAATCCGAAGTGAGATACTAAAAAGTTTGGTAAGTATACTGTAAATGCGACAAATGATCCGAATGTTAAAAAGTAAAAGATACATAAAAACCAAAGTTTTTCATTTTTATATACCCCTTTTATTTGTTCCATTAATGGTGTATTCACCTTTTTCTCCTTACGATCACCTAATAAAAAGTTCATAAGTGCAAATGCTGCAAGTAAAACTAAATAACACTGTACCGTCGTTCTCCAGCCAACTGATGTTGCAATGACGGGTGCTAAGAACGAAGTAATTGCTGTTCCGGCGTTACCGACACCGTAAATACCATTTACAAAACCGTGACTCTCTTTCGGGAAGTATTTCGGTAAAGAAGTTACCCCTACGGAGAATACGGCCCCACCGATTCCGACAAATAAGCCACCAATAATTAAATCCATCATTGAATTGGCAACACTAATATAAAAGACAGGAAATAATAATAGAATAAAACTAATAAAGAATAATTTTCTTGCTCCGAAACGATTTGTCCAATAACCAATTGGAATGCGAAGAACAGAACCTAAAATAACTGGTACTGCTGTTACCATAGAAATTTGTCCCGCAGTTAATGGAATATCCACTTTAATATAAGGCATTAATGATGATAAAATCACCCACACCATAAAACCGATTACTAGATTAGAAGTTTGTAAACTTAATTGAAAATTAGGACTTTTCATCCTGTTCCCTCCTATGTATGCATAGTTATATTCATTCCCTCCAGCCTAATCACGTCCTAACATGATTAGGCTGAAAAGAATCAACCACCACTTACTGGCGGAATCATTGCTACGACATCGCCAGTTTGAATGATGTCATCCTCATGTGCATACTCTTCATTTATAGCGACCATTATCTCACTTGAAATTGCTACGTTGTATTTCGTAATAAGGACTTCCTTTAGTTCAGCAACCGTAATATTTTCACAATCTATGTGTAATGCTGACTTACTTACTTCTTCTTGTAAATGTGCAAATAATAGTACTTCAATCATATTCTCATCTTCTTTCCAGGCTCACCATTTGCATACGCTACCTTCTCTAACTGATCACCTATCCATGACTCACCATCTTCCCAAAACTCTTTCTTCCAAATTGGAACAATTTGTTTTATACGCTCCATAATATATTCGTTCGCCTCATAGGCTGCTTTCCGGTGTTGTGTAGAAACAGCGACGACAACAGCAAGATCAGAAATTTGTAATGTACCAATGCGATGTGTAATGGCGACATATGTCCCAGGCCATTTCTCTCCTACTTCGGTGCCAATTTTCTTAAGCTGTTTCTCCGCCATTGACTTATATGCTACATACTCTAAATATAGCGTACGACGGCCTTTCGTAAATTCTCTAACAGTACCAATGAAAGTTGCAACTGCGCCACATTCACGAAGAATTACTTTGTTTGTAACTTCTTCAATTGAAATAGGTGTATCAATTACTTCATAATACGTATGTGTCATCTTGCACCTCTTATCTTTGTATAAGTTAGCAATCTATTTTTCTATTCTTTGTATGATCGAAACTGTTCTTCCCACGGCCACTCACTTCCGACGTTTGATTCTAATAACAGTACCGAAACAGTCATTCCTGCTTCAAATCCTCTCGTTCCGCCCGGCAGGACGATACATGCATTCGCTTCTGCAAGTGAAGAAATGGCACTAGATTTGTCTAAACCAACTGGTGTTGCTTGCAATGTTCCATCTACAATTTCCACTTTCCCTCTTACAAAACGAGTAAATGGGTTTGCTTTCAGAAAGTCTTTCTGTAAAATTGCCTCTGCACGAAATATGTGCGGATCTTTTCTATGCAAATATGTTCTAATGACTGGCCGGACATATAATTCACAACCGACATAACATGCAGAAGGATTACCAGATAGACCAAATAATAGTTTTCCTTCTAGCTCAGCTACAGTTGTCACACTTCCTGGTCGCATCGCTATTTTATTGAAAAGTACATTAGCTCTTAATTTCTCATAAATAGCAGGTAAATAGTCATAGTCTCCTACCGAAACGCCACCAGTTGTAATTAAAATATCGACTTCTTTTATCGCTTTTTTCACAGTGTTATAACATGTCTCAAAATCGTCAGCGAATTGTCCATAATACTGTACAACCCCGCCCGCTCGTTCAACTTGAGCAGCTATCATATAGGAGTTACTATTTCGAATCTTCCCTGGCTTTAATTGTTCATGTACTTCAAGCAGTTCACTTCCTGTCGTTACAATTCCAATAACCGGCTGTTTTACAACGTGAACGGTACTATAACCAAACGTTGAAAGAAGCGCCACTACTCCAGGGTTAATAACAGTCCCTTTTTTCACAAGGATGGTATTTTGTTTTACATCCTCTCCTTTAAAAGAAATGTTATCCCCAGCAATAAAGGAACGTTTCAATTTCATATAAGTCGTTTCATTTTCTTCAAACCCTTCTGTTAGCTCTAACATAACAACCGCATTACACCCTTTCGGAATTGCGGCTCCTGTCATAATACGGGCAGCTTGAAATGCTTTCACTTCTTCTGTAAAAACAAAACCGGCTCCAATTTCACCAATCACTTCAAACAGAATGGGATTACTGCTACTTGCTTCTTTTGTATCTTCTGCTCGAATCGCAAACCCGTCGTATGGAGAGCGATCAAAATGAGGGACATCATGATCTGCAATAACATCTTCTCCAAGAATTCTTCCGTAACTTTCTATAAGAGAAACCTCTTCTATTTCACCTTGATGAGCGTATTTCATTACACGTGCCACTGCTTCTGCCACCGGAATTGGTATACGTTTTTCTAACATTCTTTTTCACCTCATTTTAATAAGGGACAACGCTCTTTCTGTTCATCCTATATATTTTGCGTATAATCGTTTTGCTATTTTCACATCATTTGTTCCATGAATAAATGCCCTACCGTCTGTAAATAAAACGAAACGATATTTATCAATTAGAAATGATAGTAAGTAAGGCGTTTTTTGGACATGTACACTTTTTTGTAATCGTTTTTGAATTTCGTTTAAATTAAGATCTCTCTTTATTCCTGAACGGATTTGAACTGTATTCCGTCCGCATAGCACTTCAGTTTTCATCTGCGCTTCAAATGCTAGACTTGGATACGTTCGTGATTTCCCACAAGATGGACATGTACTTTTTTTCTGTCTATTTACTTTTAATGAGAGATATTGATTGTTCCAAATATCAAATGATAACATCGTTCCTCTTAGCGACTCATAATCATCCACCAATATTTTCATCGCCTCTGTCACTTGGTGAGCAACAACCATCTGTACAGCTGGCTGAATAATTCCGGCTGTATCGCATGTTGCACCGCCCATAGGATGATTCATTAGACAGCGAAAACATGGTGTTTTCCCAGGAAGAATTGTATACGTTACACCGTAACTTCCAATGCATCCACCGTATATCCAAGGTATATTTTCTTTTTGTGAAATGTCATTTATAAGTAGGCGCGTATCAAAATTGTCAGTCGCATCTAATATGAGCTCCACTTCTTTTGTTAACTCTTCTATTTCTTGCATTGTGACATCCGTTACAACTGGTACAATTTCCACTTCAGAATTAATCTTTCTTAAATGTTCTGCCGCTGCAATTGCTTTCGGTTTACAATGCTTTGCATCTTCTTCTGTATATAACTGTTGCCGCTGTAAATTACTCCATTCGACGTAGTCACGATCGGCAATTGTCAATTTCCCAATTCCCATCCTAACGAGCGCTTCCGCATTTGCAGCTCCTAGTGCACCCGCACCGATTAGGAGCACTTGCTTTTCGCTTATTTTGCTTTGTCCCATTTCACCAATTCCAGAAAACAATACTTGCCTTGAATATCGCTCTTGCATAGAGAATCCTCCTTTCGCTATCCGCCAATGTATGACATTTCAACTTTTGGACGTTTATTTGTACTTTCCATCGTTCTTTCATCTGAATATCGATCTGTTCTATATCGCCATGTATGTTGTAAAATTTTTAATAGTGAGGCATCCGAAATATTTTCTCGAAGAAGCGTTCGCAAATCCGTTCCTTTTTCTCCAAATAAGCACGTATAAAACTTGCCGTCTGCCGAAATACGAGCTCTCGTACAAGAAGAACAAAATGACTCAGATACTGAAGTAATAAATCCAACTTCGGCATCGCTCCCTACATATCGATACAATTTCGCAACTTCTCCAAAGTAACGAGGTTGAACAGGCTCAATCGGATATACGCGATTAATCTTCTCTATTAATTGTTCCTTCGTAATAACTTGTTCAAAGTTCCATCCGTTCGTACTGCCAACATCCATAAACTCAATGAAACGTAACTGTATTTCTTGTTCTTTAAAATACTGAGCCATAGGAAGAATTTGACTATCATTCATTCCTTTTTTTACGACCATATTTACCTTTACTTCTAATCCAGCTGCCTTCGCTGCTTCAATTCCTTTCAGTACAGGTTTTGTACTTACATTTCTTCCGTTAATTTTTTGGAAGACGTGATCCTCTATCGCATCTAAACTAATATTTACACGCTTTAATCCCGCGTCTTTTAGCGCCTTAGCTTGTTTTGCTAAATGAATTCCGTTTGTTGTGAGCCCAATGTCTTTTAAACCTTCTAGCTTTGTAAGTCTAGCGATTAACTTCGGTAAGTCTTTACGCAATAACGGTTCGCCGCCAGTAAGCCTAATTTTATTGACTCCCATACTTATAAACAATCTTGCTAATCTTTCTATTTCATCGAACGTTAATAATAACTCTTCTTGTAAAAAAGCGTAATCAGGTCCGAATACTTCAGCGGGCATACAATATGTGCACCTGAAATTACAACGATCCATAACTGAAATACGTAAATCTTGAAGTGGCCGTTCTAAAGAATCTTTCATTTTCTCGTGCATCTATATCCCTTCTTTTCTGCTGCAATCCTTAGTAAGTTTTCAATTTTTCATTTGTCTTTATTATAAAAAAGAAGCTACATATTCAATGTGACTTTTCTCACATCACTTTCCCCATTCAAAAATTCTTCACAAATCCGTTCGAATTTTGTTCACATCTTCAGTGCCTACTCCTTACGGTCATTGAAATTTCACTATATTTTTCAAATATCTCTTGCATTTCCAGCATACTTACACTCAAAATAGGAAATGGATTGCTTATAAGAAGAAAGGTGATTGCTGTGACAAACAGTATGAAATTATCTCAAGATTTAAAGGAATTACTTGCATCTGTTGAATATAAAATGCAGATAAAAAAAGGTAGTTTTATTTTTCAAGAAGGTATGGAGGCAACCGAACTCTATATTATCCACTCAGGAAAAGTACAAATTAGTAAACTTAGTGCTGACGGACAAGAATTAACACTTCGAATTTGTTCGGCATATGACATTATTGGAGAATTAACATTGTTCACGGACGATGCGAAGTATTTATTAAATTCAAAATGCCTTGAAGATGTTGAAGTAGGCGTTATAAAGCGTGAAGCGTTAGAAAGAGAATTACTCCAAAAGCCCGCACTTGTATTTGAATTTATGAAATGGATTAGTGAACATTTAAGAAGAATGCAAACGAAGTTCCGAGATTTAGTATTACACGGCAAAAAAGGTGCCCTTTATTCTACTCTCATTCGAATGACAAATAGTTATGGTGTATTAAAAGAAAATGGTATTCTCATCGATTTACCGTTAACAAATCAAGAACTCGCTAATTTCTGTGCAACTTCACGTGAAAGTGTAAATCGAATGTTAAATGAATTAAAAAAGCAAGGTACAATTTCTATTCATAAAGGAAAGATTACAATTCACGATTTACAATTTTTAAAATGTGAAATTGCTTGTGAAGATTGCTCTGCCTCTGTTTGTAGTATTGATTAGCATCTTTTTTAGATACTTATACCTATAAGGAAAGCCGAGGTCTCCAATTAGATCTCGGCTTTCCTTATAAACTACTAAACATATAAAACTAAATCATTTTTTCAATTCATTTGGAATACGTCTTCTGTAAATCACATAACTACGGCTTAAGTATTTAATTGGGGCACTAAAAACATGTACTAGCCTAGTGAATGGCCATACTGCGAAAAGCCCCATCCCTGCAAGAATATGAATTTTAAACCATACAGGCACTTCCATCATATATTCGACTTTCGGTTGGAAAATAAAGAGACTTCGGAACCAAGGACCGATCGTTGTACGATAATCAAACCCTTTTGAGTCGATGTTTAAAAAAGTTGAAGAAAGTCCTGCTAGCATTACGATAAGTAATAAAATAAGCGCAATATAATCTCCCTTTGTACTCGTTGCAATGATACGTTTTACTGTTACGCGGCGGTACGTTAATATAATTAAACCGATGATAGAAGCAACACCTGCCGGAAGTCCGAAACTAATCGCTACTACATGATACATATGCTCCGAAATACCTATTGAACGGTATATAGCCTCTGGAATTAAAATCCCCATAACATGACCGCCAATTACGAACATGATCCCAAAGTGGAATAATAGACTTCCAATTCGGAGCATTTTCTTTTCTAATAGTTCACTAGATTTTGATGTCCATCCAAATTGATCATAGTTGTATCTGAAAATATGTCCACCGATAAAGATTGCAAAAATGATATAGGGAAACAATACCCATAGAAATTGATCCATCATTTTGACAACTCTCCTTTCTAATTTGTCTGTACACCCCATGTATCGATAGTGAGTAGAACAGCCGCAAGAATTGGTTCATACATACTATCTGCTTCTTTTAACTGAACGTGTAATGCTTGTATGTTTTCCTTGTATTTACTCATAATTGGTTCACTGTCTTGCTCATTTGCATTTGCAAAAAACTCGAGTAATAACGGTAAATAATCAGGTAGTTCTTTATCTGTTACTTCAAAACCTGATTTTTTATAATGTTGTTTTAACTCTAATAACTCAATACCTCTTTCTCTTTGTTCGCCGGTGTTCATATAAGTAAGATACATATTTGTCTTTTTACCAAAATCAAATGTATATACGTAACAGTCAATTAATTGATCATCCATTTTATCCAGCGCTTGCTTTATAAATGATGTAAGTGATGCTTTAACGTCTTCCTGTTCAATCGCTTCAATCTCTTCTTGCAATTCAGTTAAAGCTTCTCTCCACCCGAGTTCCGGATAGGAAAGAAGGAATGAAGAACATGAAAAAGCAGTTTGTAAACTTTGTTTCATATTTTTCCGCCCCCATTATTTAAGAAATTGTCATACAAGAACCTGGACCACCTGCGAATGATAAACCACAACTTCCTTGTTCACTATATAAATCTGCAACTTGCTCGCGGTGAGTGGCCGGAATGACGAAGCGATCTTTATATTTCGCGATAGCAAGAAGACGATACATATCTTCTACATCCTGTTTCGTTAAGCCAAGTTCTTTTAATACCGATTCATTTGGTTCTTTATTAATTTGCAATGCTCTCATATGTGTTCGCATAACAGCCATTTTTTTCAATGTAAGACGAATATGTGATTCATCTCCTGCAGTGAGTAAATTCGCTAAATATTGAATTGGAATACGCATATTATCAATAGCAGGGAAAATCTCTTCTGCTTGCCAGTTACTACCTTTCCCCTCCACCATGTTCATAATTGGGCTAAGCGGCGGGATATACCAAACCATTGGCATTGTACGATACTCTGGATGAAGAGGTAGAGCGATTTTCCAATCGATAATCATTTTATAGATTGGTGACTGTTGTGCCGCTTTAATCCATTCTTCAGGAATCCCTTGTTTTTTCGCTTCAGCTGCTACTTCTGGATCATTTGGATCTAGGAAAACAGTAAGCTGAGATTCATATAAATCTTTTTCATCTTCAACAGACGCCGCTTCTTTTATTTTGTCAGCGTCATATAGCATTACCCCAATATATCGAATACGTCCTACACATGTTTCCGAACATATTGTTGGCATACCCGCTTCAATACGCGGGAAGCACATTGTGCATTTTTCAGCTTTATTCGTTTGCCAGTTAAAATACACTTTTTTATAAGGACAAGAAGATACGCAAAATCTCCAAGCACGACATGCATTTTGATCTACAAGGACAATCCCATCTTCTTCACGTTTATACATCGCACCCGATGGACACGAAGATACACAAGATGGATTCATACAGTGTTCGCATATGCGCGGTAAATACATCATAAAGACATTTTCAAAATCCGTTTTAATTTCTTCTTCCATTTTCTTTACGTTCGGGTCTTGCAATCCTGTTATATGTCCGCCAGCTAAATCATCTTCCCAGTTTGGACCCCATTCAATTTTGTCGATGAATTCACCTGTAATTGCTGATTTCGGACGAGCAACTGGCTGATGCTTACGCTGTGGACTATTTGTTAACGTTTCATAATCATAGTTCCAAGGTTCAAAGTAATCATCAATTGTTGGTTGATCTGGATTGTGGAAAATATTCATAAGGCGCTTCATTTTTGAACCGGATTTCAGTTGAATTTCACCATTTTTCAATTCCCAGCCGCCTTTATATTTCTCCTGATCTTCCCATTGCTTCGGATAACCAATTCCCGGTTTCGTTTCTACGTTATTGAAGTACATATATTCAGCACCTGGACGATTTGTCCAGGTGTTTTTGCACGTTACACTACAAGTATGGCAGCCGATGCATTTATCTAGGTTCATTACCATTCCGACTTGTGCTTTAATCTTCAAGCCAATCTACCTCCTTCAGTTTGCGAATTACAACGTTTAAGTCACGCTGGTTCCCTGTTGGACCATAATAGTTAAATCCGTAGCTTAATTGGCCATATCCACCAATCATATGTGTCGGTTTCACATGAATACGGGTTGGACTATTATGCGTTCCTCCGCGGGTGCTTGTTAATTTCGTACCAGGCACGTTAATGTGACGATCTTGCGCATGATGCATAAATGCCATTCCTCTCGGTATACGGTGCGTTACAACAGCACGCGCTACAACAACTCCGTTACGGTTAAAGCACTCAATCCAATCATTATCTGCAACGCCAGCTTCTGCAGCGTCCTCTTTATTCATCCAAACAGTTGGACCACCTCTAAATAGCGTTAACATCGGTAATGAATCGAAGTACATACTATGAATTGACCACTTATTATGCGGTGTTAAATAGTTTAGTGTAATCTCTTTCCCTTCTACTTCAGGTCGTGATTTACGGAACGGTTTATGTTGCAGAATTGGTTTAAATGTTGCCATCGTTTCACCAAATTCTTTCATCATGTCATGATCTAAATAGAAAGATTGTCGACCAGTTATCGTTCTCCAAGGAATGAGACGTTCCACATTTGTAGTAAATGGTGAATAACGGCGTCCACCTTTTTCTGAACCTGTAAATGCCGGAGAAGTAATTACTGTTTTCGGCTGCGCTGTAATTTGTTCAAATGTGAAGCATTCTTCTTCACGTTCTTCTGCTAAATCACGTAGTTTTAAATCCGTTTGTTTTTCAAGTGCTTCCCATGCTTTTACAGCCATATGACCGTTTGTTGTAGAAGAAAGTGTTAATACCGCTTCAGCAGCATTAATTGCTTCTTTTATGTCAGGGCAACCTTTCGCAATAGAATCCGTTCGAACGACCCCTAATCGACTCTTTAATTGCTCATATTCTTTTTCCGCAGACCAAGAAATCCCTTTCGTACCAATCGGCTGTTTTCCGGTATTTGGTCCTAGCGCAGTCATTTTGTCATAAATCGTTTTATAATCCCTTTCGACAACATGAATTTGTGGCATCGTTTTACCTGGGATCGGTTCACACTCGCCTTTGCTCCAATCTTTAATCTTGCCAAGTGGTTGCGCTAATTCTTGTGGTGTATCGTGAAGAAGTGGTGTTGCAACAACTTCTTTCATTGGTTCAAGATCGATTTTCTTCGCTAAATCTGACACAGCTTTAGAAAGAGAAGTGAAAATGTCCCAGTCAGAGCGTGCTTCCCACGGTGAACCGATTGCTGGATTAAATGGATGTACAAATGGATGCATATCTGTACTACTTAAATCATGCTTTTCATACCAAGTTGAAGCAGGTAAGACGATATCAGAATAAAGCGCTGTTCCAGCCATACGGAAATCTAAATTAATGAGTAAATCTAACTTCCCTTCTGGTGCTTCTTCATGCCACTTAATTTCTTCTGGTCGTAACGAATCACTATCGTCATTCATTAATCCGTTCGTTGTACCTAATAAATGTTTTAAGAAATATTCGTGTCCTTTACCAGAACTTGAAATTAAGTTTGCACGCCATACGAATAAGTTGCGCGGGAAGTTATTTTTATTATCAGGATCTTCAATCGCAAATTTCAGTTCTTTATCTTTTAATTTTTGTGCAACGTATTTTCCGATTTCTTCTTGCGTTGTTGCACCAGCAGCAACAGCTTCTTTATATAATTCGATCCCATTTTTCTCGAATGTCGGATACGAAGGCAACCAGCCAAGTCGTGCCGCTAATACGTTGTAATCACCGTGATGTTGATAACGAGAGTTGCCTTCCACTGGTGATGCTAAATGTCCCACTGGTGTATCTTCATAGCGCCATTGATCTGTTACAAAATAGAAGAAAGATGTACCGTTTTGTAATTTTGGTGGCCCTTGCCAATCTTTTGCCATCGCGATTGTTTGCCATCCTTCCGCTGGTCGTAATTTTTCTTGACCAACGTAATGCGCCCAACCACCGCCGTTTACACCTTGTGCCCCAACGAGAAGAACAAGATTTAAAACGGCGCGATAAATCGTATCAGAGTTAAACCAATGGTTAATACCTGCTCCGACAATAATCATTGAGCGACCATTCGTATCAACAGCATTTTGTGCGAACTCACGAGCGATTTGAATAATAAGCTCACGTTTTACTCCTGTCATTTTCTCTTGCCATGCAGGTGTAAACGGTACGTCATCATTGAAGTCTTTCGGCTCTTGTCCGCCAAGTCCTCGGTTCACACCGTAATTTGCTAACGTTAAGTCATATACAGTTGTAACGAACACTTCGCCTTCTTCTGTCATAACCTTTTTCACTGGAATTGTACGTTCTAATACTTTGTTTCCATCATCAGAGAAGTACGGAATTTGTACAGTTCCAACATTATCTTCCATTCCAAGTAAAGAAAGACGTGGATCGATCTTTTCACCTGTTTCTTCATCTTCTAAACGTAAGTTCCATTTCTTTTCATTATCCCAACGTGACCCCATTGTGCCGTGAGGTGTTGCAAAATCGTTCGTATTCTCGTTCCAAAGTACAGGTTTCCATTCTCCTAACTTCGTTTCGCGTCCAATATCAGAAGCATTTAAGAAACGATCAGCAACGAATTGATCCCCTTTTTGTTTCAATGTGACGAAGAAAGGAAAATCAGTATATTGTTTCGCATACTTTGTGAAGTATTCCACTTGATTATCTACGTAAAATTCTTGTAAGATTACGTGCCCCATTGCCATCGCAAGCGCACCATCTGTACCTTGTTTCACACTAATCCAATCATCCGCAAACTTTGTAGATTCAGCGAAGTCAGGACTGACAGAAACGACTTTCGTTCCTTTATATCGAACCTCTGCTAAAAAGTGTGCATCTGGTGTTCTCGTCATCGGTACATTTGAACCCCATGTCATAATGTAACCAGAGTTATACCAGTCACTACTTTCTGGTACATCTGTTTGATCGCCCCAAATTTGAGGAGAAGCTGGTGGTAAATCTGCATACCAATCATAGAAACTAAGCATTGGTCCACCCATAAGTTGCATAAAGCGGCTACCAGCTGCATGACTTAACATCGACATAGCTGGAATTGGTGAAAAACCAACATTTCGGTCTGGACCGTATTTTATTACTGTGTAAAGTAAAGAAGCTGAAACGAGTTGTAACACTTCATCCCAATTCGCACGAATGAATCCCCCTTTACCACGTGCCTGCTTATACGTACGTGCCTTTTCAGGGTTTTCCACAATGCTTTTCCAAGCGTCTAGTGGTGACTCGTTATTTTGTAATTCTTCTTGCCACATACTCCAAAGAACACCACGTACATACGGATATTTCACACGAAGCGGGCTATAAATGTACCAAGAAAAACTTGCTCCACGCGGACATCCTCGCGGTTCAAAATCAGGCATATCAGGACCTGTAGTCGGATAATTAAGCTCCTGCCCTTCCCAAGTTACAATTCCATCTTTCACATAAATGTTCCAACTACATGAACCAGTACAGTTCACGCCATGTGTAGAACGAATTACTTTATCATGCTGCCAACGCTTTCTGTACACATTTTCCCATTCGCGATCTTCATATGTTTCTTGTGTATGGTTATCGTTATAACGATCTATTGGTGAAAAATATTTTAAACGTCTCATTAGTGCTGAAGGTTTCTTCTTCATATTGTTCACTCCTTTAATACGTCTCTCTTACATACCCTTACTATAAGAGAGGTTGTAAAATACAGATGTGACATTTCGCACAGTTCAAGAGATTGTCAAAAATTCCGGAACAAATATAAAAAAGTGAAAATCTAATCATTGTGGAGGGTTCACATACTTCACTGACTGTTAAATTACTTCCTTGCTTCTAGCAAAGTTTAAGATGTAGTACAGATTAAACTGAGCGTACAAAAAATTTCTTATATAATAGCGGAAGTAATTTGGGAATAGTTAAATTTGATTTGCCTAAATCGTAAGATAAGTTTATAAATGAAAATAAAATACTTTCAATCCACCATACTAAGGGTAAATATCCTGAAAATAGTTGAACCAAAAACGCCAGGAAATCCATATGATTTGCCAGCAACTTGGATTGAATGAAGAGAAGAATACACCAGAATGGCAGGATATTAAGATAATAATAAAAGGAGTAGATTATGATATTAGAACCGCTTTATGCAGAAAACATTATAGTAGCCGTCATATATAAAAATGAGTTTAGGTGGTATGTAACAGATAAAGAACTATGGTTTTTAGATTATAATAAATTAGATAATGCATATAAAAATTTAGGTATAAGCATTGAAGATAATGATGAAACGGAAGAAAGAAATGAAATAAAAGTATTAGATCATGAAAATGTAGAAGTATTTTTAGTAAGGATTAATCAATATAAAACAACTAAAGAAGAATTAAATTATTTACTACTTGAAAATATTAAAAGGAAGAAGGCAGGAGAAGATCTATTAGATTATAGTCCAGTCTTATTAATTAACTTTGATAATAAAATACTATATTCAATGTTTCCAGAACCGGCATCATACGAAAACTATGTACCAAAAGATTGGATAGGTACATATGAAGATTTCACTGAACTCATACCTACATCAGAGAGATATTGGATAAATAAGTTTAATAACAATCTACTTTTACTATAAATGTAAGTAAGACAAGAGTAATGATAGTATAAGAATTTATTACCTTAATAGAGCTTATGAGATTAATAGAAAAGTAAATAGAGTCACTAAAGCCAGAAATAAAGGAGTAAAATAGTCATGAAATATCCATATAGTTTTGAAGTACTTAACAGTAGTGATTTAGTTATGAGACTTCCTCAAGAAATAAAACTTGTTGAAACTTTTTTAGGAATTGAAGTTGCAGCTTTTGGAGATTGGATTTTAGAAGAAATACATAGTGTTTTAAACGGAGAAAAAAATTATGTAGTAGTAAATGGCAACATTTGCGGTTTAGAAATCCGGCACGACACAACTACTGTGTTAGACAATTTAGCCGAAGATGGGAAAGGAGAATATTGTGAGATTGAAACAATGGAATTGGTAGAATTGATTCATATTTGGTTAAATAAACGAAAAGAATATAAAAAAGATAAAAAATAAAGGAGTGTATTAATTTAAATAGATGGCCTCTTCATGTGAAGCCGACTTTATTTTATTCATATACATTTTAATCACAAGGCGTATTAATATATGTTCCAAACTTTACACGTAGGGTTTCCTACGCTATTTATTTTGCTCATTGAGGTCAATCTTTCCTTTCCTTCCCCTCTTCTACTTTTACCGACGATACTATTCTATATCAAAACGTATTTCACATAAAACGAGAAATCATTATTTACCATATTGCCCTAAGTTACGGAAACAATTATACTAGATGTAATCGCGATAAATAATCTGAATATTCTCAGAATTAAAGATAGAATCTTTACTGCCCGCAATTAGATGGAGTCATTCTATTTTTTCACTAAATAGATTAGAAAACGATAATAAAATTAGGAGGATTACGATGCACCAGCTTGATTCATTACATCCCATTATAGAAAAAATAATTAACAATATTGAAAAGTTAATGGTCGGAAAGCGAAAAGAAACGATCTTAGCTTTGACAGCTCTCTTAGCTGATGGTCATGTACTATTAGAAGATGTGCCTGGCGTTGGGAAAACAATGTTAGTACGTGCACTTTCTAAATCAATTGATGCTGATTACAAGCGCATTCAATTTACACCTGATTTACTGCCGTCAGATGTAACTGGAGTTTCTATTTATAATCCGAAAGAGCTCCAATTTGAGTTCAAGCCTGGACCAATCATGGGGAATTTTATACTTGCTGATGAAATTAATCGTACATCTCCAAAAACACAGTCTGCCTTACTTGAAAGTATGGAAGAAGGCAATATTACAATAGATGGCATGACAAGACCGTTACCAAAACCGTTCTTTGTAATGGCTACACAAAATCCGGTCGAATATGAGGGAACATATCCTTTACCAGAAGCACAGCTCGATCGTTTCTTATTGAAGCTAAAAATGGGATATCCTACACCAGAAGAAGAATTTGAAATTTTAAACAGGATGGAAAAAACAAATCCCCTCTCCCATTTACAAGCTATTACAACAATAGAAGAATTACTTTATTTACAACAGAGCGTACGGGAAATAAGCATGGACAAAGCAATCAAGCATTACATTGTAAAGCTTGTTAGTCAGACTCGTTCTTATAGTTCTATACAACTAGGTGCAAGTCCACGTGGCTCGATTGCTTTAATGAAAGCTTCACAAGCTTATGCATTCATCCATGGTAGAAATTATGTTATTCCAGACGATGTTAAATTTTTAGCTCCTTACGTATTGGCTCACAGACTCATTCTAAAAATGGAAGCAAAATTTGAAGGAATTACAGGAGAACAAGTTATCGCAAAAATCGTTGCGCGAACTACCGTACCTACTCAAAGGAAGATGAACCTTTAATGAAACGGATACTACGAGCACTCTATCATTTTATTAAGTTATCACTCATTCCGTTATGCCTAGTCTTAACATTTGTATACGCTATGCTTCAAGGAGGATTTGTAAGTTGGTTTTTGTTTTACAGTGCGATTCCTATTGGCCTTTATTCACTATTGCTTCCCTTCTTTGCTTTACGGAACGCCGAGGTAAAACGAAGAACAAATCAAGACGAATATGTAGCAGGAGAACCATTTTTAAGCACGATTACAATAAAAAGAAGTTTTCCATTTCCCTTACTTTATTTAATTATAGAAGATGAACTGCCATTACAATTCACAAATTGTAAACAAACGAAAGTAAATAAGGCAATACTCTTTCCAGGATTGAAACGAAATATTTCGTTTCAATATGCAATTGACACAATCCCTAGAGGAGAGCACTCTTTTTCAAGCGTACGTGTCAAAACTGGCGATCTATTCGGTATGATGGAGAAAGAAGTAACTTTTTCAGTTCCAGATACATTTTTAGTCTACCCTCAGTATGTAGATATAACATATCGACAAATGGAAAATCATTTCGAACAAGGAGCACTTTCAGCAAATATAAATTTAGTAAAAGACTCTACCATTTCTGTCGGTGTGAGAGACTATAAACCTGGTGACCGCTTTTCATGGATTGATTGGAAAGCAACTGCACGAACAAACAACATTATGACGAAAGAGTTTGAACAACAGCGCAGCCATAATATTATGATATTCATGGACAGAACCCCATCCCCTCTATTCGAATCAGTCGTCACATTTACTGCCTCTATTGTCAGGTCTGTCTTGAAGCAAAATTCACCGGCGTCATTCGTATCTATCGGAAAAGAACGAACTTTTTTCCCTTTAGACAATGGGGATAGTCAGTTGCATCAAATCTTTTGTCATTTAGCGAAAGTACACGCAGATAGTGTATTCCCGCTCTCCCGGAGTGTAGAAATGGAATTAAGAAAAATTTATGAGCCCGTCACGATTATACTCGTGACAAGCGATCTTTCCTCCGATATTCAAAAGGCGGCTGACTTTGCTGCTATAAAAAATAGAAAATTAATGGTGTTTGTCGTAAAAGAAAAAGCAAATCAACTCTCACACCGAGAACTTAGTATTCTAGAAACTCTACAAAAACGACAAATATTTGTAAATGTGGTTTATGGAAACCAGTATACAACCGTGTTTTTTGAGGTGAGCAAATGATAACATTACAGGCAAAAAAACAATTGGATATGACTAGATTTTTCATGCATGCATGCGCATTTCTACTTTTACTAGAATGGCTAAGGCCGCTCGTAGGTATTACAAACGTAGGTAGATTAGATGTTTTCGTAATATTTATAGGGATTTGCTTCACTCTCTCTTTTTTTCAAATAAAATGGCAGATTCCAATAAAGATCGTCACGATTTTATTCATCATTCATTTCCTATATTATAAAAATGTTTTTATAAATCCATCTTGGCTAACGAAATTTTTCACTGATATTTCTCGAAATTCCTCCTTGTTATTTCAGGGGAATTTGCTGGATATCTCTCCAGTTTTTCCAACACTTTTATTTTTTTTATCCTTTTGGTTTTTGAGTGCTTTCATCTCTTTTTGGATGATTCATAAAAAACGTGGGTTGTTATTTCTTATATTGACTATTATTTATATCACCACTTTTCATAACTTACATTTATACACTGCAAACTACGCTATTATTCGTACTGTTGTCATCGGCTTTTTTATGCTTAGTCTTCTTCGAATAGAACGAATAAAAGAGATGGAACACCTACAAAATTTTGCTAGAGAAATCTCAAAATTACTTAGACCTCTTACAATATTTATTGTATTGTCAGCAACGATCGCATACTTCGCTCCAAAATTTGGCCCTCAATGGCCAAACCCAATGGATTTTTTAAAATTCAACACATCCGAAGCAAGTAAAAAACAAGAAGTTTCTAAAATTGGGTATGGTTTAGATGACTCGCGATTAGGCGGTCCTTTTAAGGCAGATCCGACAATTGTTTTCACAGCACAAACGCAAAACAAACAATATTGGAGAGTCGAAACGAAAGATTTTTATACAGGAAAAGGCTGGGAAGTTTCTGAAAATCAAAAAAAGGTTTCTTTTAAAAATAAAAACGACGTCGTGAGCTGGTACGAACAAAATACAAAAACGGAGGCCACTGAGGCAACAATCACCATGCAAAAAAGTTATCCTCACCTTACCTATCCAGCAGGATTAGTATCTGTCGAGGCTTCATCTAATGTATCATACAGTGTTGACCCCTTTTCAGAAAAAATCTATACGATGGAAGGAGATTCTTCTACTACTTTACATTCATATAAAGTAACATATGAGATCCCGGAGTTTTCCATAGAAAACTTGAAAGCTGTAAACACGAATGAAGGCCAAGAAACAAATCCTTATTTCATGACAAAGTACACGCAACTTCCCGAATCATTACCGCAGCGAGTCAGAGACTTAGCTGTTAATCTAACAAATGATAAAGACAACCGATATGATAAAGTTTTAGCTATTGAAAACTACTTCACCGACCATTCTTTCGTATATGAAACAATGAATGTGTCGTTCCCTGCCAAAAACCAAGATTATGTAGATCAATTTCTTTTCGATACAAAAAGCGGCTACTGTAATAATTTCTCGACGTCTATGATTGTGTTACTTCGTTCTGCTGGGATTCCTGCTCGCTGGGTAAAAGGTTATACAGAAGGAACTCTTGATAATACGCTTGCCTCTGCAGAAGGTGAGGATGTTTATAAAATCGCGAACGATAACGCACACTCTTGGGTCGAAGTATATTTCCCTGGATACGGATGGATTCCATTCGAACCAACAAAAGGATTTACCAATCCATATAACTTTACAAATAATACGCCTGCTCCTACTATACAAAATAGCGCAGAAACTAATTCTCAAAATGCGCAAATGCACCAAAGAAACAATGAAGCAAAGCTCAAAAGTTTAATAGAAGATACAGAAGAAGCTCCTACTAAAAAGATTACAAATGCTAAAAATAGATTTTTTTGGTGGTACGTATTCCTCTCTTCGATGTTAATTAGTATTATAGGATACATTCTCTTCGCTACTAGAATGAAATGGATTACATTTTTTATCATTCTTTTCTATAAATACCGAAAAGATGATGCTGTTTATAGCAAAGCTTACGGTGCACTTTTAAAACAATTTGGCAGAATTGGTATACCACGAGGGGAAAGTCAAACATTCCGAGAATATGCTCTCCACATTGATACACTTTACAACTCGGCTCATATGCAACAACTTACTTTCAGTTATGAGAACGCTATGTATCAAAAAGGACAGGCCGCAGCAGAATGGAAGAAATCCGTACACATATGGGAAATTCTTATGAAAAAAGCAGCCTCTCCGCCTAAATCAAATGACTTCCATTCAGCGATTTAATCTTGATAATGTGAGTTGAAAGAAAACGCCTCAAAGAACTACATTGTTCTTTGAGGCGTTTTTTAATAAAGTGAAACTTCTAGTTATTCTCCAAGTACCTTCTCAATCTCAACCTCTAAATCCATCGGCTTCGTCTGCGGCGCAAAACGCCCTACTACTTTCCCATCTTTTCCAATTAGAAACTTAGTAAAGTTCCATTTCACTGCTTTCATACCGAGTAAACCTGGGGCCTGTTCTGTCATATATGTATACAGAGGATGAGCCTTGTCACCTTTTACATCAACCTTTGCAAACATCGGGAAGTTTACACCGTAGTTTAACTCACAAAAACTAGTAATATCTGCTTCTGTACCTGGTTCTTGTCCTCCGAATTGGTTACAAGGGAAACCGAGTATTTCTAGTCCTTGGTCTTTATATTTATCATATACTTCTTGTAAACCTTTATATTGCGGTGTAAAACCACACTTGCTAGCTACATTTACAATAAGAAGTGCTTTTCCTTCGTAATCTTTTAACGATTTATCTTCTCCTGTTATCGTTTTAGCTGAAAAATCATAAACTGTCATTTTCCTTACCCCTCTCTTCACTATCATTCTATGTTTATACTATACTACATTCATGAATATACAGCTCTTATTACGTACTTACACCCCAATATGATAGCGCTTTATTTCCGTTCAAAAATTCGACACAAACTACTAGACTTTTATGATGGAAAGTTTTACAATTAAATTGTGAACAAAGTGTGACAGTTTATATTCCATTATAAAAGAAAAGGATGGTGTTCATTATGAAAACTGCACAACATGAAACGATTTCAAATCGCGAGTTTTATTTCGTACTATATATGATGTTATTGTATGTGATTGGCTGGGTAATCGATGTAAATGGTTTATTTTTAAGCTCCTACTTTAATTTAGCAGGAGAGATTATGCTTCCAATCGTTGGTGGCATAGTTGGACTGTTCGTTATGTCTATCAATAAAGAACAAATGAAATAACAACACTTTAAAAAGGCAGAAGACGAGCTTTCGTTTTCTGCCTTTTTCTATTTTAGCGTATAATAGAAACATACAATAACTAAGGAGTGGTAACGATGAAAAAAGTAGAGCAATTATCTTCTCACCTATATCTTATTGATGATTTTGATTTACAACATAGTGAACGAACTGGTACGTACGTTTTATTAGGTGACGATATTACTTTAATTGAAACTTGTGCAGCCCCTTCTCTTCCTTATATTTTAGACGGCTTACAACAATTACATATTGATTTAAACGAAGTTAAAAACATTATCGTTACACATGTTCATTTAGATCACGCCGGGGCTGCTGGTTTAATGATGGAAAGATGTCCAAACGCTACTTTATATGCGCATTCTCGCGGTGCTCGTCATATGATTGATCCAACAAAACTCATTTTAGGCGCAAAAGCTGTATACAAAGAAGAATTCGATAAACTATTTGATCCAATTCTTCCTATAGAAGAAGAACGTGTTCGTATTGTACAAAATGGTGATACGTTAAAAATTGCCGCAGACCGTACACTTACATTTTACGATACACCGGGACATGCGAAACACCATATTAGCATTCACGATTCATTAACAAACGGCATTTTTACTGGCGATACAATTGGAATTTATTATAGAGAACTCGCAGACCTTGGTGTCGAACTATATTTACCATCAACGTCCCCTTCACAATTCCAACCAGATGCGATGATTGCTTCTAAAAATCACATTCAAAGTATGAATGTAGATACTATTTATTTCGGTCATTACGGTGCATCCTCTAATGTTACAGAAGTATATAACCAACTGGAACATTGGCTACCTATTTTCGTTCATACTGGTAAAGAGGTCTTTGAACAGTATAATGATTTCGATGAAGCGACTAAAGCTTTACAAACTATATTAATGGATAAGATCTCTTCTCACCTTACAAAGGTAAACGTTCCATCAGATCATTCCGTTTATAACATTTTACATCTAGATATAGAAATTAGCGCTATGGGCATTATTGATTATTTCACGAAGTAAGAAAAAGCAAACTCCACTATTAAATAACCGTAAAAGAAGAGATATACAACAGTAGTTATTGTATATCTCTTCTTTTTTTGAATATATTTTGAGTAAAGGATGGTGGAATGCAATGCAAAAAGTGATGCTATACCTCTGCTTCACATTATTTATCGTCTTATTATTATTTGTCGGAGTGAAAATTCAATTTTATTTAGATACAGATGCGCAGGCGAACTTTAACGTTTATCCAAGATTATTCTACTTTACACTCTTCCCTCTTATAGTTGGCATTTTATTACGATTCCTTCAATCTATTAATCGCGAAACGAGTAAACAAAACTGGCGCTTTCAACCGGATAAATTTATCGCTATTACGTTGCCTACGCTATTCATTTCCTTTTCTCCAGCTCTACTCTTTTCGCCAGTTGGCCAATACCTACCTTATTTAGCTAATATTATTCTTATAAATACAACTTTTGTTACTATAATAAGTTTAATAGCTGGCTATTCTCTTTTAGATTGTTTTATACAAAAAGATATTGCAAATATGAAAAAATATAATTGATAACCAATACTTAAATGTCATTGGTTTCGGCGGTTTATTTATAAATGCAATATTACTTGTAAAAGTCGCTATACACGATAAAAGGAAATTTATGTTAAACTAAAAGGAATCACGTACTAAGTCAAAAGACATTTTAATCAAGGGAGAATTATTATGTATAGATTTTTTGGATTCTCGTGTCTAATGTTTCTCGCAAGCATATGTTCTTTCTTTATTTTAAGAGGGCCTAATGCAAATTTAACTTTAGTTATTTCCATACTAGTTATTCTCTCATTACTCGGCATTATTTTTGCGATAGCATCAAAAAATTGGTTATTCGGAATAGTTGGTACAGTATTAAATGGACTAATACTAGTAGTTGCATATTTCCTATTGCTAGCAAAAGGCATAGGTGGTTAATATATTTACGTTTCAATAAGAAAAACTCAGAGCTTAGACTCTGAGCTTTTTTACTTATCTCACCTTTTCGTCTACATACTCCATAAACTGCTCTGCTTTCATAAATCTTTCTTTATATACCTCAGGTACTTCTTCTACTTTCATCCCACCGGTTGATTTTGTCTTCACTCGTACTATTTCATGTGTCATTAAAGCTTCCATATAGCGATCAAACTCTTCTTGCGTTAATACTTCTCTACTTGATTTATGACCATTTAATTTATCAAAGTATGGTTGAAGGCCCATACTTACCTTTTTCATTTCTTCTCTTTTTGCTGGTGATAATGCATCATAATCAATATTACCGTTCGAATCTCCGTACGCAAGCTTTGCATTGGTTAATTTCTTTAGTTCTTTTGTAAACACTTCATATTCTTTCGTACCCATTTCATCTTTCGCTTCTGATAGCTTTGCACTAAAACGCATGTACGCCTCTAATGTCATCGTTCCAGCATGTTTTTTTAAATTCTCAAAAGATCCGTAAATACCATCTGCCATAATAGATTGATACGCAAAACCAGTCGTCGGGATTAAAAAAGCCGCTGCAAGTACTCCTGCGATAAGGCGTTTCTTCCTCTTACGCCCCCCTTGATTCATTTTTATTTGAACGATTACTTTTTCTTTCAACTCCGGCGGGGCAACAATCCCCTTTGCTTCTTCTTGTATAGATTCTCTAACTCTATAATCTAAACTCATTTCACATTCCCTACCTCTCCTAAAAAGATTTCTTCTATTTGCTCTTTTTGACGTAGTTTTTTTAATGCTGCGTGAATTCTAGATTTCACAGTACCAATTGGAATATGTAATATTTGTGCTACTTCTTCTTGAGAGTAATCGTGTAAGTATCTTAAGATAATAACTTGTTTTAATTTATACGGTAATTTATGAATAAGTTCGATTAGTTTTTGGTTTGATATTTTACTTATAAGATCATTAGAAAAATCAATTTGTACTGGTTTTCTTTGCTCTTCTGCTTTTTTTATAATTCGTAGTCGCATCCACCTCTTTCTTCTATAAGAGTGAATTTGTTTAATCGCAAGTCCAATTAGCCAAGGACGAAATGGCTTCTCGCTATCATACTTACGAAGCGATTCATATAGCTGTATGTATATTTCTTGAACGACATCATCTACATCCGTTTTATCTTCAATCAAAAAATGTGCTGTTTTATATACTTCTTGAATCGTCACATCATACAACTCGCTATACGCTTCTTTATTGCCTGATAAAGTTAATTGAATTAAATGTACGTAATCTATTTCACTCTTCATATACCAGCCCTCCTTTGTCTTACACAATATATTGGCAAGTAATTTATATTTCGTTCGATTTTTTTAAAAAGTTTTTTATATAAATTAATATAATGATTCAATGAGTTCATAAGCTTCACTTATAACCTTGCATAACTATTATATAATTCTCCAATTTCTAATGAAGTCTTAAAATGATTTATATAGTCAAATTTAGGAGGATAAATGATGAAGGCTATCGTTGTAACGTCGTTCGGTGGTCCTGAAGTGATGAAATATACAGATGTAGATATTCCAGCTATTTCAGAAGATCAAGTTTTAATTCGCGTTGTTACTACTAGTGTAAATTTCGCTGATATTAAATCCCGTTATGGTAAAAAAGGAAATAAAGCACTACCTTTTATACCAGGGATAGATGCCGCTGGTATTGTAGAACGTGTCGGTTCTCATGTGAAAAATATTTATCCTGGACAACGTGTCATTGCTTTTCCTCAAAATGGATCTTACGCAGAATACGTTGTCGCAAACGAAAGATTTACACGCAAGTTGCCGCTCTATACTCGGTTTTAGCTTTGGTACTACACGAAAAAAACGTCCTGAACTACTCCAAGAAACTGCAAATGAAGTTTTCCGTTATTTACGTGATGGCCGTCTGAAAATGAAAGCTGCGAAATCTTTTCCACTTCAAGATGCAGGGAAAGCACATGAATGGGTCGAAAGTAGAAAAAGTACAGGGAAAGTAATACTAACTGTTCAGTCCCCTTCCTGAAATGAATACTTGAAACCGAGGTGTCATTCATGGGATCACGAATTATGCATGCTATTATCGCTAACAGGATTGCCGAGAAATTATCTATTCAAGATAAAACTTCTTTTATACTTGGAGGTGTGGCCCCTGATGCTGTGCATTCAAAGATAGAAAAAGTCACCTCACATTTTTACGCCGGCTCAACGAAAGACTATACGAGACGAATTGATTATGGATCATTTATTCATAAATATAAAGATTATATGGAGTCCCCTTTTCTCCTAGGCTATTGCACCCACCTCATTGCCGATGATAATTGGCTAAGCGGCTTTTTTCTACCTTGGCTTAAAAACAGAATCGAAAATGACGAAACTATCGCGCCTATGTACTACAACGACTTTAAATTATTGAACGCAAAATTACTTTATCATTACGATAAAGAACAACGGCTCTTCTCTCTTCTCAATCAAGAGGCTCACATTATAGATATTGAAGAGGTTTCTAAAGAAAACGTTTTAGCTTTTCGAAAGTATCTTTTTGAAGATATGTTGTATCCAGAGCAACATTTACATGAAAACTTGCAAGTATTTACGTTCGATCAAATCGTTGGTTATATTGAAACAGCTATTGAAAAAGGGACATTTTTTATTAAACAACTCTCTAATGAAAAATCCACTTCAAACATGTAATCCCCCTCAATATATTTGAGGGGGATTTTCACATAGCAATATTATTATTTGTTCTTTTCCATAACCGCAAAATAATTCCCTTCACTATCAGCAAAGTTAAATACTTTACCAGAAGGCATAGTTACCATTTCGCCAACAGTAACATTTTTATTTTTTAAATCTGTATATAGTTGATCAAGATTTTCTGAGAAGAACATTAGGGACGGTGTACCAAGATTTAATTCTGGGCTCATCTTAGAAATAACTTCTTTATTATGTAATATAATGCTCGTTTCTGCACTGTTAGTCGGAGCGATTTCAATCCATCTCATTCCTTGCTTATTATCTTCCTCTGCAACTACATGAAACCCTACCTTTTCCGTCCAAAAATGTACTGCCTCATCTTGATTATTTACATATAACATAATTTGTCCGACTTTATGAATCATTGTTTTTCCCCCTAATGGTTTTTATATTCTATGTAGGTTTCTACAGATGTTATTATTATTCCTTTTTCATTCAATTACAAACATAAAAGACGCAACTACAAGTAGCTACGCCTTCTCCATTATTTATCTAGGTTTTTTCTTCCCAGTAAACGCTGGTTTCTTTTTCTTTGGTGCTTTCGGTTTCGTTTCTACAAATGATCCGTTGAACATTTCTTGCTTCGTAAATACGATGCCTAGTTTTTTTGCAAATTGAAGTAATTTACGCTCTTCTTGTTGTGTTACAAGAGAAACGACTGTTCCTTCTTTACCCATACGTCCTGTACGTCCTGAGCGGTGTATATATTGGTCTACTGTGTCTGGTAACTCCAAGTGGATTACATGTGTTAAATCATCGATATCAATACCGCGTGCTGCAATATCAGTAGCAAGTAGAATTTCTAATTTCCCTCCGCGGAAAGCACGCATCGTTGCTTCACGCTCTTGCTTACTTGCCTCTGCATGAAGAGCTGCTGCTTTCATTTTACGGAATTGCAATTTCTGTGTAATTTCATCTAAACGGAATGGGTCATTTAAGAAAGCAACTGCTTTTACATCGCCCATATGCATAATTCTTCTTACGTAATCATTTTTTTCGCGTCGCTCACAAATGATATACGTATGCTCAACTAAGCTTTTTGACTCTGCACGTGTTATACGTACTAATTGTGGTTCAACTGCTAAATCACGTGCAGCATCTTCTGCCGCTTTTGTAATTGTCGCCGAGAAGAATACTAATTGACGATCTCGCATTGTAGATTTAATTACATCTTGTACTGCGCCCATCATCTTTTGTTTTACAATTTGATCAAACTCATCAAATACAATCGTTTTCACTTCATGCATCTTTAGCTTTTTCATTCGAATTAATTCTAAAATACGTCCTGGTGAACCGACAATTACTCTCGGATGTTTCTTTAATTTTTCAACTTGGCGCTTAATATCTGCACCACCAATTAAAGATGCCCCTGAAATTTCAGTCCCTGCTGTAAACTTTTGAACCTCTTCGTGAATTTGCATGACAAGCTCACGTGTTGGCGCTAAAACAACAACTTGTGGTTGTTTTACTTCAGGATTAATTTTATGTAAAAGGGGTAATAAGTACGCTAATGTTTTTCCTGTTCCAGTTGGAGATTCAGCTATAACGTCTTGTCCTTCTAAAATAGTTGGAATCGCTTGTTTTTGAATTTCAGTTAATTCTTTAAAACCAGCCTTCTCCCAAGCTTGTTGTAAAAATGGTTGCATATCTTTTATCATTTGTTTTTCTCCTTTATCTCTATTTTTGAAGAAAATGTTGTATTGTTCGCACCGTTTCTATCATGTGTGAAATAACAGCTATTAAATCATCAACATGGTCTTCTGTAATCGCTTTTTGAAATAGAACCTCTACCTTATTATGATATGAAATCGCTTGCTTATTATATTCGTATGAAATTTTCTGCGTAATCATTCTTTCTTTTCCCCATATAGAATGCATGAAATTTTCAATTTCTTCACACACTACCTCTGGCTTTTCTATCGGGAATGAAAATGCTAACTTCATTTCACAACCTGGTGTAAATTGTGGTACTTCCAATATTTCACCAGACAAGTTCTTTGCATCTACAGATAGTGAAAATGTTGCTTTTACTACCGGTTCGAACGGTTCTGTTAATTGAAATGAAATACGGTATATACGACTTAATGAGGCAAGGTCCATCATATCTTTTCGATCTGTTACAAGAATATCTCCATGTAAATCAAAATCATAAACAGCACCTTCTACGATTACTTTTAAATTATCAAAAGCAGTTGGATCAAACATAATTTCCTCCAAAAAACAGGCGCCTTTCGATGGAAAGGCGCCACTTGATGTATATATAGTGTACAGATAAACGAGATGAATTACAACCTTTTAGAATAAACCTACTGCTTTTCCATCTTCATTTACATCCATTTGTAGTGCTGCTGGCTGTTTTGGAAGGCCTGGCATTGTTAACATTGTTCCTGTTAACGCAACGATAAACCCTGCACCAATAGATGGTTTTAGCTCACGAATTGTAACGATGAAGTCAGATGGACGACCTAATTTCGTTGCATCGTCAGAAAGAGAGTATTGTGTTTTCGCCATACAAATTGGTAGGTTACTCCAACCTTCTCCTTCATATTGAGCTAATTGCTTACGTGCTTTCGGAGCAAATTCAATATCTTTTGCACCATACACCTTTTGAGCAATTGTACGAATTTTTTCTTCTAATGGTAATTCTAATTCATAAAGTGGTGCGTAGTTGTTCTCACCTTTTTCGATTTCTTTTAATACTTTTTCAGCAAGGTCAACTCCGCCTTGGCCACCTTTCTCCCAAACTTCTGTTAAGGATACTGCATAGCCACGCTCATTGCACCACTCTTGTAAGTAAGCAACTTCTGCATCTGTATCTGTAATGAATTTATTAATTGCAATTACGAAAGGCACACCGAAGCTTTGAATTGTTTCAACATGCTTCTGTAAGTTTTCCATACCTTTTGCTAATGCATCTACATTTTCTTCTTTTAATTGATCTTTTGCTACGCCGCCATGCATTTTAAGCGCACGAATAGTCGCAACAATAACAACTGCTTCTGGTTTAATGCCAGCTGCACGAGCTTTAATATCTAAAAACTTCTCTGCACCTAAATCAGCACCAAATCCAGCTTCTGTAATAACATAATCACCTAATTTTGCGGCCATTGTTGTAGCGATAACACTGTTACAACCGTGAGCGATATTCGCAAATGGTCCACCGTGAATGATAGCTGGTGTATTTTCTAACGTTTGCACTAAGTTTGGTTTTAATGCATCTTTTAATAATAATGTTAACGCACCTTCTACACCTAAATCTTTAACCGTTACAGGTTGATTTGCAAAGTTATAAGCAACTACGATGCGAGATAGACGCGCTTTTAAATCTTGTATATCTGTTGCAAGGCAGAATACGGCCATAATTTCAGATGCTACTGTAATATCGAAACCGTCTTCACGTGGTACACCTTGAACTGGTCCACCAAGACCAATTACTACGTTACGTAGGGCACGATCATTTAAGTCAACACAGCGTTTCCAAACGATTTTACGCGTATCAATTCCAAGTGTGTTTCCTTGTTGGATATGATTATCAATAAACGCCGCTAACGCGTTATTGGCAGTTGTGATCGCATGAATATCTCCAGTAAAGTGAAGGTTAATGTCTTCCATAGGTACAACCTGTGAAAAACCACCACCTGCTGCTCCACCTTTTAGCCCCATCGTTGGTCCAAGAGATGGTTCGCGAAGTGCAATTACTGTTTTCTTACCAATTTTATTAAAAGCTTGACCTAAACCAACTGTTACTGTTGATTTACCTTCTCCAGCTGGAGTTGGGTTAATCGCTGTTACTAAAACAACTTTACCGTCTTTCTCATCCTGTAAGCGCTTAAAAATGTCAAGAGATAACTTACCTTTATAATGCCCGTATGGCTCTAATTCATCTTCTAAAATATTTAATTCAGCTGCAATTTCTTGAATTTTCTTCATACTCGCTTCTTGCGCGATTTCAATATCGGATTTAACTGTTGTAGTAGTTGTCATATACCCTAGTCCCCCTTTAATTGGTTCTGATGATATTGTATCAGTTTTTTGTATTTTCTGCACTTATTTACCTCCTAAAAATTCTTTCATTTCTTTATGCGTTTTTTAACATAAATACCCATAAGAATGTTAACGATTGTTGTAACTCGATAGATAGTTGACCTAGCATCTTCTCATTTACTCCGCGCTTATATACACCGATCCCATCCACAACTTCAAAACCTTGTTCTTTCGCTAACTGTTCAAACTCCCAAGGCATCATCGTATTACAAACAACGTCTTTGCCATATAAACGAGAATAACTGTTCTCTCGAGGCTTTGCTGTCGGTCCTAAAATTGCAATACATGCATACCCATCTCTTTTTAAAACGCGCTTTATCTCATTTAATGCTCGTAATGGCTCCTCGGTCCATTCTAAAGAATTAATTGCCATAATTGATTCAAATTGCTCATTTTCAAATGGTAAGGAAGAAAGATCCCCTTTTATAAAAGATAAATTCGGTCCTTCTCCGCGCTCCTTCCCTTTTTGAATCATCACTTCTGATAAATCTACTCCAACTGCTTTATAGCCCGTCCGACTTAATTTATATGTACCATATCCATCACCACAACCAACATCAAGCACTTGAGCTTCTTTTTTCACGTATTGTTCAAAAAATGGAATAATTGTACTCCTACTCCCGCTGTCCCACATCTCCTGACTATTTTGAGTCCAAAATTCTGCACTATTATCCCATTTTTTCTCTGCTGATTCATGCCAATTAAATTTCGTCATACATTCCCCTGCCTTCACGTTTTATCACTCATTTCATTCTACATCATTTTCCAAAATTCCTGTTTATCTTCACTAGGAGATGTACAAGCTAATGATGGAATCTTTATTCTCCAATTTTTGCTTTACTTGGGTTTAACTCATACTCATGTTCTTCTCTTTATGAAAGATACTATAGGTACACCCAATTGAAAGAGAGGGATGTACATGCGTAGAAAGAGAAATCATCATTTTAAAAGTGGTGAAAAAAATGAAGAGTATGCAGCTGAAATATCACCAGCTGGCATTCCAATTAGACATAAGCGTAAAGAAATTACAAATGAAATAGAAGGTACAAATACTGGTGCAATGATTGGCTATGTCGCTTTATTTCTTTCGCTTTTCTCAATTGCATTTTATCCGGTTACACTCGGTTCTCTCGCGATTTTAGTTGGCTTATTAGCTGTCAATTTCGGAGCGAGAACACTTGGATATACAGCAATTGGCTTTGGTAGTTTTTCTGTTTTATTTACTTTACTTTATCCGCTTGCTTTGTCAGCGTTTTAAAAAAAACACACCAAGTTATACTTGGTGTGTTCATTCGTGATACAACATAATATGACCGCATCCACAACAATGTTTCGCTGTAATTTCTTGAAACACTGGGTAATTTTCTTCATCCCGATGCTCAATAAACACCTTTTCAAATCGATACATATTTGGTGCATATGCCCAATCTTGTTTCGTGCGTGCATACAAAGTTGAGGAAAAAAACTCCTCACCACCGCAAACGATACATGTACTCTTCATCACTACCCCTCCTATGCTTGTCTTACTTCATCTATATGAACATAAGCATAAGAAAAAGACCTTCTATTACTAGAAAGTCTTCTCTGAAACAAAAAGAAATGTACCAAACATTCCTACTCCGCTATATTCTTTCGTAACACCAGCTTCTGTTTTAAATGTTTGCTTTACAGTCATAAAGAATACACCATTTCGTGCATCTATACTTTCAAATTGTAGTTTTTCTTTTTTACCATCTACATTTTGTGTGCATTCAAAACTACTCTCATCACATTTCAATGCATACTTATCCTCTACATACACTTTAAAATCTGATTCTTTCGGACAAGTAATAAGTAAAATCGCCACGAGAATAATACTTATAATACCCACAATTGTATAATATTTCTTCATTTGTACTCCTTTCAAATGACAAGAAAACTTGACTACATACGCCAAGTTTTCTTAGTCCACAACCCATTGCCATTCTTGTTCTTTCTTATCAAAAATGAGCCAACCTGTCTCTGTTGCTTCTTCTTTCAATTCATCAATATTATCTAGTACCTCATCCGTACTTTCATACGAACCAACTACATATACCGGAATTTCAAGACCTCTTCTTGACTCAATTTTCCCTGCTAGATCAATATAAAGACCATCTTCCATTAATGGAAGAAGCCCCATGATCACTTCTTTCGAAATGGCTGGGAAAATTTTTGATTTTTGGAACAAAGAAAAACGTTTCTTACCGAAAGCACCGAGTTTATAAGGAATGACTTTACTTAACATTCCTACAAAGTCAGCAATTCTACGATAATACACTTTGTTGTACCATCCGTCATCATGTGAAAAATAAACAAATCTATTTTTCAATAGCGGAAAGAATGTTCTTGCAAGTGGTTCTTTTTTGTGAGCCAAATATAAAAGCTCTGCAATTTCTTTTGGCTCTAATTCATCTAAATCGCTTGCATCATCAAAATCTACCCAACAAAATTCATCAAATTCATCAATCTCTGCTTGAATTAGCTTATGTATATTTTCTTCCTCAACATATTCAAATAAAGTATGATAATGAAAATCTGTCCATTCAAAGTTATGCTTCAAAAGCAACACTTGATGAAGCGGTGAAGGGATGTTACTTGCAAACTCTTTAAACGTAATTCCTGATGTAATAAAACAATGACCCCGACGATTACCATTAATATATATCATATTCTTTACTTGGTCAGATCCTCCAGACAAAGCACCTAGCCACCTTCGTTTTATATGTTTCAATTCTATAGCATATTTTAACATGAAAAATTTTAGAAACATAGAAAAAAATTCAAAAACTATTTACAATTTCATGTGTTTTATTACATAGTGATTACAAGAAAAAACACCTGCTCGTGAGCAGGTGTTTTTAAAGGATTTCATCTGGGTTTTGAGGATGATGATTTCCCTCTTTCTTTTCATCTTTTTGGAACATCGATTGAATTTTATCAATTGTTTGTGGAGCTAACTCAATCATTTTTTCTGCTAAATGTGTCGCATTTTGTAGATGCAGAATATTTACTCCATCTTTATTCACTACAAGAAATGCTACTGGTGTAATAGAAACACCACCCGCGCTACCGCCACCAAATGCAGGGTTACCGTTTGCTCTTTGTCCATCATTCGTTTGGAAATCAGAACCTCCTGCTCCAAAACCGAACGCTACTTTAGAAACCGTTAACACTACACCACCGTCAGCCGTTTGAACAGGCTCTCCAACAATCGTATTTACATCGACCATTTCCTTCAAATTTTCCATTGCCGCTTTCATTAACCCTTGAATTGGATGATCCACCGTTCATAACCTCCTTTGTCATATCTTTCCTAGTTTTTCCGAAAGTTTGTGAACTAAACATAAAATTTTATATTGATTTCAAAAAACTTAAGTTGTAATATTTAGAAAAATAAAAAAAGAGGTCGATTCGTTATGATGCGAAAATTAACAAAGAAAGATCATGAACAAGTATTCGCTTACCTAAAAGAAGAAGCAGCCCTTAACTTATTTATTATTGGAGATATTGAAGCTTTCGGTTATGATACAGATTTTCAAGTATTATGGGGAGTATTTGAAGAGAACGGAACATTAAAATCGATTTTACTTCGCTTTCACGATACATTTATACCTTATAGTAAAGAAGAGTTTGTGGTTACTGACTATGAGGCACTTCTTTCCGCATATAAGCCGCTTAAACTCTCTGGTAAGTCAACTATTGTAGAACGATTTGAAACTGCTTCAAATATACAACTAGGTACTAAAAATGAAATGTATTTTTGCGAATGCCTAGATGACAACAACTTACCTAGCACGCCTATCCAAGAAACAATTAAACTTGCCACACTAGATGACTTAGAGCGAATTATGCAATTAAGAAGTAGCATCGATGAATTCCCGACTGCTCATGAATCAGAAAAAATTTTAAGGCAAGCTATCGAAACCAATACAGGACGTACATATTATATTGAAAAAAACGGCGCAATCATCGCATCCGCCTCAACTTCCGCTGAAAACTCATTATCTGCAATGGTTGTTGGCGTATGTACGCATCCGAACTACCGCGGAAATGGATTTGCTTCACTCATATTACAAAAAATGACTCAAGACTTTACGAAAGAAGGCCGAACACTTTGTTTATTTTATAACAATCCAGCTGCTGGACGTATTTATAAACGACTAGGATTTAAAGACATTGGAATGTGGACGATGTATCGATAATAAGAAGTACTCTATAAGAGGAAATAGTTGTAACTTAGCAATAAAAGCCGATTACACAAAAACTTCACACCGTTATTATGAAGATGGAAAAACTACTTGCGGAGCAATACTCTAACTAAAACATGTTATGTATTCAAGCTAAATTTAGATAGATAAACGCCCCAATTGTTGCACCTACTCCAGCAATTGGGGCGTTTACCCTCAAATTCTTTCCACTATATTTATGAAACATTTATTCCACTTATGTCGCTATTATCATTACGTGCAAATGCTCTTTTTAATATTACTGCTTCTTATTATACTGTGCTTTAAAATCAATATATTCCTGTCTCGCGTCCTGATTATTACCTTGTTGACTATCAAAGTATGTGTGTATTTGTGATATGTGTTCTACTGACTTTCCTTCTTCATTTCTCTTTTTATAATTCACTACAATACTCACTTCCAATATCTGCTCTGAGCCCTTTGTAAACTCAATATGCAGTGCGATCGATCCACCACCATATTCATCATATTGTATTTTCAACTTATCATTAATAATATTTTGAAACTCTGATTCAGTTAGTGTATATCCAACAGTACTAGGCTGACCAAACTTTTTTATATCACCTCCTGACTTCATCTTTAGTTTCCCTATCCCTTTTAAACGATCTACAATTAAGTTCACGTATGAAACATCCAGACTTGAATCCGTACTTTGTACCTGTCCATTCTCATAACTAATATTTGTACTATAATTAACTTCTTCTTTATAATTTTTATTATCTACTTCCGAGGTAATTTCTTGTGTTGTATTTCCATATAAACTTTTATCTTTCGTATTATATATGCCTTTCGAAGTTTGATAGATTGTTTTACTGTGCTCTCCATCTTCCTTTTGCTCATATGTACTATATATACCTCTTTGTTTCACATACGCATATCCATCATCACTCGCAGACATAACCTTTTTCATATCACCTTCATCCAAAGCTTTGACAAATGGCTCATATTCTATCTTTTTTTCAAAAAAACTACATGCTTGTAGTAGGCTGATTGTTATTATGATAGTAATCATTTTAGAAACCTTTTTTGTGTTCATTTCATCATCACACTACCCACTCTACATTTTCGATCAGATAACCTTCTAATCACTTTAATCACCTTACATAATTAAATTTTCTTTTAGAAGTTAAAATACTCTCCTGTAAATAATTACTTTTCTATCATCAAAACTTACAATACGCACTTTCTTTATGCCTTACGCTTCGATTTACCTTTTTTATTTTTCTTTCGATATCTTGGAGTCTCTCTTTTATGTTGCTCCCACGTTTTGTTAAATGATAGAAATTTAAATCTGCAATATGCTAATAGCTGAAATTCAGCTGCACCTATGGCTATCGTATACATTAAAAAGGTCCCTACTACATACATAAATAAATCATCAAACCCATAATCGTTATGAAAATATATCAAAATAAGAATAGTTACTGCGTATAGTGTAGCCCACTTCATCATCTTCCCTTTTGTTTTACTAAAGAAAGAAGCAGACCTCTCATCCATACTAAACGCACCTTCACTCGCTTGTTTAAACGTATCAATTGTTGTCAAAACATGAAAAATTACTGCTCCTAAAAGCAATAAACCCGCATACAGTATTGTAATCCAATCAATTGAATTATTAGCCATTTTGGTAACAGTCAAAGCAATAGGAGCTATTGTTGCCAATTGGAATGAACATAATAATACGACAAGGGTTTGTAGTTTTTGAAATTTAAATTGAGCTATCGGAAATGAATAAAAAACGAAAAGAATTATTTGTATAATATATAAAAATACTTCTAACTTAACAATTCCTATATTAAAGAGAAGCATGCAGTAATCCCACCCAGCTGATAAAACAATAGAAAAAATTGTGATTGAACTAAATAGTATTCCTCCAAACATAAATCCTGTAGCACCTTGAGGGTCTAAACGATATTCACATGTCATCCGAAACTTATCTAAATCTTCTTCTTTTATATTCCACACTCAGTTTTTCACCTTCTATACAGTTTAAATAATTCTCATACACTTCAATTCTATTTCACTCTTATTTACTTTTCGATTAGGATTTTGTATTTTGCTTTCAAAATCTCCCACGCATTCTCTCATTCTCTTCCCACGTTATATTAAATGGCGGACATTCTAATTTATTCTGCCATTTCCCTTTATGCCTTACGTTTCGATTTACTTTTTTTATTTTTCTTTTGATATCTTGGAGTTTCTCTTTTATGTTGCTCCCACGTTTTATTAAATGACGGAAATTTAAATCTGCAATACGCTAATAGCTGAAATTCAGCTGCACCTATGGCTATCGTATACATTAAAAAGGTCCCTACTACATACATACCTAAAGTATCAAATCCATAATCGTTATGAAAATATAGCAAAATAAGAATAGTTACTGCGTATAATGTAGCCCACTTCATCATCTTTCCTTTTGCTTTACTAAAAAAGGAAGCGGATCTTTCATCCATACTAAATGCACCTTCACTTGCCTGTTTAAACGTATCAATTGTTGTCAAAATATGAAAAATTACTGCTCCTAAAAATAATAATCCTGCATACAGTAATGTAATCTGATCAATTGAATTATTAGCCATTTTAGTACCAATCAAAACTACGAGTAATATTGTTGCCATTTGAAATGCATTTAATAATACAACAATTGTTTGTAGCTTTTGAAATTTAAATTGAGCTTTTGGAAATAAATATAGAATGAAAAAAATTACTTGCAGAGCATATAACAACACTTCCAACTTAACAATTCCTATATTAAGGAGAACCATACAGTAATCCCAATCACCTGATACAATAATAGAAAAAACGGCTATTGAACTATAAAGTATTCCTCCAAACATAAATCCTGTAGCACCCTCAGGACTTAAACGATCATTACATGTCATCCTAAACTTATCTAAATCTTCCTCTTTTATATTCCACATCCTGGCTCTTCACCTTCTATACGTTTCAATTATTTTTCGCGCACTAAAATTCTATTAATATATTATTTATTTTTCGTTTTGAATTTCTTATTTTGTTTTCGAATTCTTCCACACTTTATCTCATTCTCTTCCCATGACATATGAAATGACTTGAATTTAAATCTACAGTACACCAATAGTTGGAATTCTGCCGCTCCGATTGCTACCGCATACATAACAACATTACACATACCATAACCAAACATTGTGTTTAATGAGTAATTATTATTTATATAAATTAAAACAAGAAGAATTAACACGTAAATTACAGCAACTCGTATAACATGTCCCTTTGTTTTACTAAAAAACGAATCTGATTTGTTTCCACTACTAAATGCACCTTCGCTTGCTTGTTTAAATGTATCAACTGTTGTCACAATATGAACAATAATTCCACCTAATACTAATAGCCCTACATAAACACGTGTATTGAGATTAATTGAATGCTCTATCATCCCAGAAAGAACAAATAACGTGCATCCGATAGTTCCAAGTTGAAATGCATATAATAATATAACGAGCGTTTGTAATTTTTGAAATTTATAACGAGCTTTAGGGAATAAATATAGTATTAAAAACATTACTTGCAAACCATATAACACTAATTCAATCCTAACAATTACCTTATCAAACAAGGTAGTATAATAATCCATTCCTCCCACAAAAATAATAACCATAAATAATGAAGTATAAAATATCGTTCCGAGCATAAAACCCGCAGCACCTTCAGGACTTAAACGCCCTTGACATGTCATTCGAAACTTATCTAAATCTTCTTCTTTTATATTCCACACCCTAACATTTCACCTTCTATACAGTTTAAATAATTTTCATTCACTTCAATTCTATTTCACTCTTATTTACTTTTCGATTTGGATTTTGTATTTTGCTTTCGAATTCTCCCACGCATTCTCTCATTCTCTTCCCATGACATATGAAATGACTTGAATTTAAATCTACAGTACACCAATAGTTGAAATTCCGCCGCTCCAATGGCTACTGTATACAGTAAAACAATACCTACCGCATAAAGAACTAAAACATCAATTCCATAATCATTATGAAAATATATCAAAATAAACAGGATTAGCGCATATATTGTAGCCCACTTCATCACATTCCCCTTTGTTTTACTAAAAAATGAGATGGATCTTTCATCCTTACTAAACGCACCTTCACTCGCTTGTTTAAATGTATCAATTGTTGTCACAATATGAACGATAACTGCTCCTACAAATAATAACCCTACACAAATTAAAGTCATTCGATCAATTGAATAATCAGATATCCCAGGAAGAACTAACGCTGTAAATGTTATTGTACCTAATTGAAATGCATATAATAATACAACGAGCGTTTGTAACTTTTGAAATTTATAACGTGCTTTTGGAAATGAATATAGAATTAAAAAGATGAATTGTAAGCTATATAAAACAATTTCAGTTTTAACAATTGTTTTATCAAAATAAGTATGATAATAATCCAATCCCCCCATAAAAATAAAAAACATAAATACTGAAGTATAAACTATCCCTCCAATAAAGAAAACCATAGCACCCTCAGGACTTAAACGATCATTACATGTTATCCTAAACTTATCTAAATCTTCCTCTTTTATATCCCACATCCTGGCTCTTCACCTTCTATTCGTTTCAATTATTATTCGAACACTAAAATTCTATTAATATATTATTTATTTTTCGTTTTGAATTTCTTATTTTGTTTTCGGATTCTTCCACACTTTCTCTCATTCTCCTCCCACGTCATATGAAATGACTTAAATTTGAATCTACAGTACGCCAATAGTTGGAATTCTGCCGCTCCGATTGCAACCGCATACATTAATACAGTTCCTACTCCATACATAACAAAAAAATCAATTGAATAATCATTTTGAAAATACATTAAAATAAGTAGTATTAATATATATATTATAGCCCCCTTTATCATAGCTCCTTTTGTCTTACTAAAAAACGAGGTGGATCTTTCATCACTACTAAATGCACCTTCACTTGCTTGTTTAAATGTATCTAGCGTTGCTACAATATGGATAATAACTGCTCCTACAACTAGTAGCGCGGTATACATCCTACCAATTGAATTGTCAGCCATTTCAGAAACAATCGAAACTACAAATAATATCGTTCCAAGTTGAAACGCATATAGTAATACGATTAGCGTTTGTAACTTTTGAAATTTAAAACATGCTTTCGGAAATAGATATATAATTAAAAATATAATTTGAATACTAAATAACACAATTTCAGTTTTAACAATTGTTCTATTAAAAAAATTGTTGTAGTAATTCAAATCACCTACAAAAATAACAAACATAAATATTGAAATATAAAATATTGTTCCAACCATAAAACCCGTAGCACCTTCAGGACTTAAACGTCCTTGACATGTTATTCGAAATTTATCTAAATCTTCTTCTTTTATATTCCACACCCTGATATTTCCCCTTCTATACAGTTTAAATAATTTTCGTGCACTAAAATTCTATTACATTCTTAATATTTTTAAGTACATAGATCTTTGTACAATTAAATTCAGATAATCTTTTAGATATACCATTACCACATTAATTACCATAATCATATACTCAGAATGCTTTTTGATAGTTCAAATAGTATCCTTTCTCCTCAAAAGTTCCAAATATTCTTCTCTCTTTCACTTAAGTATAACCGTCTTCTTGTCACCTTCATCCATTTCCTTTATTAGGCTCTCATACTTTATTTTGATTTCCTAAAACTACACGCGCTCAGCAAAACATAACTGTTATCACAGTAACTATTTTTCACTACCCCTTTACTCATATCCTCACAACATTTATCATTCTCAAAATTCAATCAAAATATATTATTTTTAATTTATATACTCTTTTTCATAATTTACATATTCTTTTTTGGAACTTTGATTATTATCTTCCCTGGTATGATAATATGTTGAAATCTCTTGATTGCGTTTTATAAGCTTATCTTCTTTTTTTTCTTCATAATTTACCAATATTGTTATTTGTATTATTCTCATTTGATTTTCTTTTGTATCATTAGGCGTATTAAATTCAATCATCAATATTGCAGAATCAAATTTATCATATTTTAAATTTAACTTGTCATTTATTATGCTTTTAAACTGTAATTCAGTTAAATCATAGCTTATTATGCTAGGTTCACTAAATCTTTTTGTATCTTCACTCGGTTTTAATTTACTAAGTTCATTTAATCCTCTAAACATTATTTTTACATATGAAATATCTATGCCTTGATTCTGGGCTATTGAACGAGATTTTTCATTTTTCAAATTTGTACTATAGACAGTTTCTTTTTTGTAATTTTGATTACTACCAACGTTTTTATCATTTTTTATATCAGTAGCAATCTTTTGAGTTGTTTTCCCATATAAGTCGTTTTCTTTCACATTATATATTCCATGGGTTGTTTGATATATTATCCTGCTATGTTCACCATCTTCTTTTTCTTCATAAGCACTGTCGCTAGTCTCTTCTTTCACATATGCATATCCATCATCACTCGCAGACATAACCGTCTTCATATCACCTTCATCCAATGCCTTTACTAATCTCTCATACTCTATTTTTGTTTCCCCGAAACTGCACGCGCTTAGTAAAAACGTTACAGTCATTACAATAACTATTTTTTTAACTAACCTTTTACTCATGCCATAACTACACCTTTCCCCTTATTTTATACATTACTTGCTATTCAAATATTGTTTTTCATACTTCTCATATCGGGTTTTAGAAGCTTTATCATTATCTTCTTTACTATTTAAATAGATTGCTATTTTTTGATCATGCCTTATTAATCGGCCTTCTTTATTCTTTTTTTCATATCCCATTGTGATGCTTATTGTAGTGAATTCCATTGGATTTTCTTTTGAATCTTTCGCCGAACTAAACTCCATTAATAATATTGCTTCATCAAATTTCTCGTAGTCCACCTTTAACTTATTATTAATTATTTCTTGAAATTCCGATTCAGTTAAGTAATATGTTACCTTGGGTGGTTCATTAAATCTTTTTTTATCTTTTTTTGGCCTTAAACTATCTATTCCCTTTAATCTATTAAATATAAATCGAACATTCGAAACATCCAAATTTTGATCTGGACTTTTTGATTGATTATCTTCGTATTTAATACTAGTTCTATATACAATCTCTTCTTTTTTTTGCTCACTATTTAATGAACTAGTAATTTCTTGAAAAGTTGTTCCATAGAACTTTTTTTCTTTAATATTGTATACTCCTCCTGTTGTTTGATATACAACGCTAATGCGATTATCAGTTTCCGCCCAAAACGTGCTATCCCTAACCTCTTCTTTCAAATAAGCATACCCATCATCACTCGCAGACATAACCGTCTTCATATCACCTTCATCCAATGCCTTTACTAATCTCTCATACTCTATCTTTGTCTCTCCAAAACCACATCCACCTAATAAACTTGATACTATTGACAGAACTATCATCATCTTAGCTTTCTTCTTTAACTTCATACTGGCACCCCGTTGATTTCCCTAAGCATTTTTTTAAGTTCATTATGTTCCTTTTTGGATAGTAATATATTTCACCTTTACTTATTGGTATTTATTTACTCATACAGATTATATTAAAGATACTTTAATTTTTAATAGCATCGATTTATATACAATCCTTTATTGCTTATATATTCTATTCGAATTTTCAGAAACCAAAACTTATTTTATTTTATTTCTTTGGCTTGCTTTTTTTCCTTCTCTTCATAAAGCTTTAGTCTTTTCTGACATTCCCTTTCATGTTCCTCCCACGAAATATAAAATGATGTAAATTTAAATCTACAATAGGCTAATAATTGGAACTCAGCTGCGCCTATGGCTATCGCGTACATGATGAACGTAAATATAAAGTAACCAAACATTATGCTCAATGAGTAATTATTTTGTACATAAATTAAAACAAGAAGAATTAGTACATAAATTGCCACACCAAACATTACATTTTTCTTTGCCTTATTAAAAAATGAAGTAGATCTTTCTCCCATACTAAATGCACCTTTACTTGCTTGTTTAAAAGTATCAACTGTTGTTACACCATGAACAAGTATTGCTCCTAATACTAGTAAACCTACATAAATAAGCGTAATAAAATTAATAGAATAATTACTCATCCCTGGAAGAACAAATGCCGTAAGACCTATAGTACCTAACTGAAACGCATATAATAATATCACCAATGTCTGGAGCTTTTGAAATTTAAAACGTACCTTAGGGATCAGATATATAATAAAAAAGATTACTTGTAGGCTATATAACAACAATTCCATTCTAACTATTACTGTGTCAAAAAGAGTCGGATAGTAATCCCAGCCAAATCTAATTAATGCTACAAAAATAAAAAGCATCAATAACGAACTATAAAGCATTCCACCAAACATAAACAACATAGCTCCTTCAGGGCTTAAACGATGTCTACATGTTATTTTAAATTCATCTAAATCTTCTTCTTTTATGCTCCACATTTGTTAGCTCCACCTTTCCCCGAACTATAGTATATTACCAAAATAAAGATGCAATTTTTTTAGTCCCTGATTTTATACCTTTTTATTTTCATCGCCACTCTTAACCATCTCTTTTGTTGTACTGCGCCTTGTATTTTAAATATTCCTGTCTCGCATCTTGGTTATTATCCTGTTTTCTATTAAAATACGTTATTATTTGGAACATATTTTCTACTAATTTTCCATCCTCATTCTTTTCTTTAAAGTCTATATCTATCCTCATTTGCAAAATTTGTTTTGGATTTTTGGGGGCATCCAGGCGCAATACGATTGTTGCTCCATCAAATTCATCGTATTGTATCTTTAATTTATTATTAATAATATCTTTAAATTCAGATTCAGTTAGTCGATATCCCACTGAATTAGGCTGATCAAACTTTTTATATCATCCTCGGGCTTCATCTTTAGTTTCCCTATCCCATTTAAACGATCTACAATTAAGTTTACGTATGAAACATCTAGATTTGAATCCGAACTTTTCACCTGTCCATTTTCATACTTAACATGAGTACTATAAATAGTTTTTTTTTATAATTTTCATTTGTCCTTTCCCCCTTGTCTTTTTCTATTTCAGTCGCAACTGTTTGTATCGCCTCTCCATATAAACTTTTATCTTTTGTATTATATACACCTTCCGTAGTTTGACGAATTGTCTTACTGTGCTCTCCATCTTCTTTTTTCTCAAATGTACTATAAATACCTCTTTGGATCACATAAGCATACCCATCATCACTCGCAGACATTACCGTACTCATGTCCTCTTCTTCTAATGCCTTAACAAATCTCTCATACTCTATCTTTGTCTCCCAAAAGCCACATCCACTTAATAAACTTGCTACTATTGACAGTACTATCATCATCTTAGCTTTCTTCTTGAACTTCATACTAACACCCTTATTCAATCAAAATAAGCTTTCCTCTTTCCATTTTGGAAGAGGAAAGCTTATTTCCTTTTAAATTTATTTTTTTCCCTTTATTTCTAACTCTTGTGCTTGTTGTTGCTTTTTATTTTTTTCAATTACTTTTTCAACAAACTCATTCCGCCACATTTTAAACTTAGCTGCGAATTGACCTTCAATTTTATTTCGATACCCTTCAAATTTAACCTCTGCAATATCCGCGTGGTTAAATAATTTATACGTCTCTTCGGTTAAACCCACTGGATGCAACACTCCGCCATAATCATAGAATGTGTTTTCATCAAGTAATAAACCTCTCGTAGTAATTACATACTCCGCATCTTCCTCTTCTTTAAGACCCAATCTTACAACACTGCCTAAAGGTAATACTTTATCCATATAGTCTTTCATATTAATTCACTGTCCCTTTTAGTACGCTAATTTTCTCTTCTATTTTTTGTCTTTTTTTCTCTAATTGACGGATCCGATCAATAAATGCCTCACGTGTTTTTCCTTGTAATGTACTATCAATACTACTCTCTAACCTTCTAATTTCCCCTGTTAAAGATGCAGCTGCTTTTTCTAATTGCACTACAACGTTTATAATTTGTTCTCGTCCACCACTAGCTGGAAATGTACTATGAACCCTTGACATTATCGTATGTAAATCCACCTTCATACCCCTCTCTTTTAAATTTATAAACTTGGAGCTTTAATAATATGAAACTGCTCCTAATTCTTCGTCTTTTGCAAACATAGAAAATACCGCTTCTGAAACATCGTCGTTTAATTGCTTTAAATCTTTTGATAACTCCTTCACATCTTTAGCAATTTCACCTAATAAAGAACGGTTTATCCCCCTGTTGTTATCATTCATAAAGAGATTTAACAATGAGTGACGATGACTTAATATATGTTCAGATACAATTGCAGCTACATTTGTATCAACTACAAAATCTCCTTTAAACAAATCTAGTAAATCTTGCACGTAAGAAGCTGCAACTTCTTTTGCAATTTCTAAAATTTCACTTGTAGCTAAATATACTACAACACTTCCAGCTAAAAAATTTATAGCAGTATTAAATACAGACTCTAATACTTCTAAAACTTTTTCCTTACATTTCGCTAAAGTTGTTTCAATCCATTCTACAGCGATATCTACCGCTCCTTTAATTTCAACTGTAGCCATTATACTAAATTGGATTGCTTCTGCTGTAATTTGAGATTTTAGTCCTTCATACTTTTTATTGAGGTTATAAATACTTTCTGTCACTTGACCCTTTATTTTTCTATACTCTCTCCCAGCTTGTACAGCATCTGAATAGGTAAGTGCCACCCATAAAATCGATGAAATCGGTGTTCCTTGTATGATAAAGTTTATTCCTATACCTGCGACTTGTTCTTCCGCTAAAGAAACTTTTCTATCAAATTTTTTATTTATAAGACCTGTATAAAAACCACCTGCCGATTGGGTAAACTCTACAAAACCTGGAATTATATCCCCTCCAGTATCATTAGTACTGGGTAATTTATCAAACCATATTAACTTGCCCTTATTATCATAATCTTTCATAGAGAAAACGTAAGAATGCCATGCTTGGTTTGGAATTATATACATTCTCCCAGGTATTGTAAAATCCGCCATTTTTATTCCGAGATGTAATGGATCCTTTTCATTAATAACATTCCTAATATTATTCATATCAAATCCATTACCAAATTTATCAACATCTCGATTTAATATAGGTGCTGGATTTAATGTTAATGATTCAATATTATCTTCTTGGTGCCTTAACGATACCGTATTAGCTAAACCACCACCTAATGAATGCCCTGTTACACTAATTTTGGCAGCAGGGTTATCATGTTTAACCTTCAAATAAAATTCTTCTCCTTGATCATACTGTTTGACTGTAAAATCGTGTTCCCAATTACCTAACACTATTTTATTTGCACCAGTTATATTATGTCCCCCAATTTCACCATCTGTTATTGCATCCGTTGCATCTTCCGTTCCTACGTATGTTATAACAATTTCTCCTGTAGAGTTATCTTTAAAAGCGTATGCAGCAAATCCTGTATTCTCATCAACTTGTCGATCTACAATTGTTGCATTAAATCTTTTTTCTAATCTCGTTATATTATCTATTTTTGATTTATCATATGGAGGCTTACCAGCTTTAAATTTATAGATATCCTCACCTGCTAGCTCTAATTTCCCCCAATCAGAACTTATTTTTAACTTATTACCTAGTTTCACTTCCTTACCCATTTTCTCCCTCTCTCCTAATCATTTATTATTTTGTGTAATCTTCCTTATAATTTAAATATTCTTTTTTCCCATCATGAATATTATTTTGTTTCTTATCAAAATATGTTATTATTTGGACCATATTTTTCACTATTTTTCCATCTTCATTTTTTGTTTTATAATCTATATCAATACTTAATTGTAATATCTGTTTGGGATTTTTTGCAGAGTCAAAACTTAGTGAAATTGTTGATCCATCATATTCATCATAATTTATTTTTAACTTACCATTAATAATACTCTGGAATTCGGATTCAGTTAGTCGATATCCCACTGAATTAGGTTGATCAAACTTTTTTATATCATCTCCAGGTTTTATCTTTAGTTTCCCTATTCCTTTTAAACGATCTACAATTAAGTTCACGTATGAAACATCTAGATTTGAATCCGGACTTTGCACCTTTTCATTTTTATACATAATATTTGTACTATAATTAACTTCTTCTTTATAATTTTTATCATCTACTTCCGAGGTAATTTCTTGTGTTGTATTCCCATATAAACTTTTATCTTTTATATTATATACGCCTGTCGAAGTTTGGTAGATTGTTTTACTATGCTCTCCATCTTCCTTTTGTTCAAATGTACTATATATACCTCTTTGGGTTACATACGCATACCCATCATCACTCGCAGACATAACTGTCTTCATGTCCCCTTCATCCAATGCCTTTACTAATCTCTCATACTCTATCTTTGTCTCTCCAAAACCACATCCACTTAATAAACTTGCCACTATTGACACGACTATCATCACCTTAGCTTTCTTCTTTAATTTCATACTGTCACCTCGTTAGTTACTCTAGGCATTTTTAGTTTCATTATGTTCCCTTTTTGATAGTAATACACTTCATCTTTACCTAATGGCGCTTCGTTGCTTATATATTTTATATTGAAGATACTTTGATCATTTAATGGCATTGCGATAATTGCTGCTGTTAGTTTACTTCTCATTTTCATAGGTAGAGCTTCACGATTTCGGTCCATGTAGTCGTGGTGACCTGCTAATACAAAGTAAATACCTACTGTACGAGATAAATCAATTAAAGTCGCTGCATCCTCCATTTCTAAATAAACAAATTTACTAAACTCTTCAACATTTGTCATGATAATGAGTTGTTTTGTGAATGCAGGAATTTCTCTACCTTCTTGTCTTGCTTGTGCTAATTCAAAAGCTCGTTCACGAATTACTTCCATCCAATACTTCGCATGCATATTGATTTCATTTTCGTCTACAATGTAGTGCGTCACATCGTCTTTATATTGAACGAAACTATACTCTGCTGTATCCACCAACGTCACACTTTCAAAATAATCTTTATTCAATTGAGATAGGATGCTAGATACAATTTGTTTTCTCATACTATCATCTACACTATAAATCATTAAATGATCATTCACTGCAATATCATGAGCTATAACTTCTACGTTTGCAAAATCAAGCCCCATTGGAATTCTTGCTGCTTGTAGAGCTTTTGTAACGTCTTTATTTTTACGATAAGTAGCAATATCAATCACTTCTGGCATCATTGGAATTGCCTTCGGACGTTCTCCATCCCATTCTCGATCCATATCATTTGCTTCTTGTTGTAATAATTGAATTTGCTGTAATTCATCTTCTGCTTTCGTAGGTAATGCAACCTGGAATAATGTAGGAGATTCTAGTTTTATTAACGCTCTTCCTGCTGTTTCTTCCACTTTTATATCAGATCTCCCTACAATACTAGCTACTTCACTTTGATCAATCATATATAGGCAAGTTTGGATTTTAATATTATTGTACAATTGAATTCTAAGTGCATTTTGTCGCCCTGCACTAATTAAGGTATGAATTCCTAAACTTGCACCATCTCGGACAATTTGCATAATTAGCATTTCAAAGCTTTCATAGAACTTCGCTTCTTTTACTGCATCATAATTGTCGATTGCAATAATAATATGTGGTATTTCTTTCCCGCTTGCCTTTTCATACATTTCAATATTTGCAACGTCATATTCACTTAATAATCGTTTACGATTTTTCATTTCTTGAGTTAATCTTTCAACAAACTTTAAACATTTTTCAGATTCATCAATCGTAATCGTATCCGCTACATGAGGTAATCCTTTCAAAGGTAGAAGACCATTTGTTCCAAGGTCCACTAAATACACATGCAAATGCTCCGGACTATGCTGACGAGCTACATCCATAATGACTGATTGTAAGAATGTTGATTTTCCGTAGCCTGGACTTGAGAAGACCGCTACGTGTCCGTCTTTACTAATATCTAATGTTAATGGTGTTTGTGATTGTAATTCAGGCTGATCTAGTAGACCAACTGTTGCTTTTAATGGTTTCTTTTCTTTCGTCCATGCTTCTTTGAACTGAATAGCGTGTAAGTCTTGTAAATATACGCTTTCTGGAAGTGGCGGTAACCACGGTCTAGCTAACGCTTCAATTTCATTTATTTCTGCGTAATCGTGAATGTAGTCAATAACAGCATCCAGTTCAGATGGTACGCTTATTACTTCTTTACTGCTACCAAGTCCACTTAAGTCTTCACTTAATATTTCATATTGTCCTAGATCATTTATTGCATAGATTGTTGCGTCTAAATGTTCTTTATCCTCTTTGTTTTCTACATAGTCTGCTCCGCTCCAAGCTGATTGGAATAGTTCATAAATTTCATTATTCCCAACTTGTAAGTAAGCACGTCCTGGTAATGTAATTTCAGCAGCATCTGGTGTTTTTAAAATTTCATTACTATCTGACGTATTTTGAACTTTTAATGCTAGTTTGAATTTCGAGTTACTCCAAATTTGATCATCTACAACACCACTCGGTTTTTGCGTAGCTAATATTAAATGAATTCCAAGTGAACGACCGATACGCGCTGTTGAAACTAACTCTTTCATAAATTCTGGTTGTTCTGACTTCAGTTCCGCGAATTCATCACTAATTAAAAATAGATGTGGCATCGGTTCACTTACTAAGCCTTCTTTATACAATTTTTGATACTGATTAATATGGTTTACATCATTTTCCCCAAATAAGCGTTGTCTTTTTTGCAATTCAGCTTTAATTGATGCGAGCGCTCTCATACTTTGTGCTCCATCTAAGTTCGTAATTGTTCCTAATAAATGCGGTAAGTTTTTGAATAAATTCGCCATACCGCCGCCTTTATAGTCAATTAGTAGAAAGGCTACTTCGTAAGGATGGAAATTGACCGCTAGAGATAATATATACGATTGTATAATTTCCGACTTACCTGAACCTGTTGTACCTGCTATTAACCCGTGTGGTCCGTGTGCTTTTTCGTGTAAGTTTAAGTTTACGATATCTTCTTTACCACGTAATCCAAGTGGTACAGCTAAAGATTTATGCGCTGCATTTTTCTCCCAGCGACTTGTGATATTCAGTTCTTTTACTTTCTCAACACCGTACATTTCTAAAAATGTTACACTTTCTGGGATACTATTTTTTAAGTTTTGCAAATGATTTAACGGTGCTAATGCTCGTGAAACATCTTCTAAATTGAACCCTTTCGGTACGTGATTTAGTTTAAATTGACGGTTTACAAGCTCTCCTTGTTCTAAGATGATGTTCCCTTGTTTTGCATCTCTTATGTCTATTACCGTTTTCACGTGCTCCGGTAAACTTTGCATAACATCTTGTACAAATACAAGTGATACACCTAATTGACTCGGATCATCATTAAAGAATTCCATAACAACATGGTCTAGTATTAGTTTTTCATCTGTAATGAGAACGACATAGTGCGGTGCAAAGTACATTTTTTCATTCGTTGAACTTTTTTCATCTAGTTTTAATTTTCGTTCTTTCAACATTTGATACAAACTATTTAACACTTGATCACGGCTACGATCATGATATACAAATCCACGTACATTTATATCGCGAACACTTCCATGAGGTAACCAGCGCATCCAATCCCATTTTTCTTTTTCTTCTTCAGGAAAAATAGTAATAAACTGCAAGTCATAATAACTATGGAATAACGCGGTTTGCACAACTAATAATTGTAATTGTTCTAACACTAAAGAGCGTTGTCCAATATAGCCAACCGGTCCATTTATCAAATCTGTTACAACAGGTACATCTTCCAAAGTAAGATAACGCTGTCTTAGTTCACGTGCTATATCAATTAATTCATCTTTCGTTTGACTAAATTCTTCTTCATTAAATTGAATTTCAAAACTTGTGTTAGCTTGTCCTGTTCCAACGCTAAATGTTAAGAAATCATGATGTAACATTGTTTTTTCATATATACGTGGATTTACTTGCATAGCCATATTACGTATAACTTCAACATTTGGATTATGATATTGTAATGCATGACGCTGCTTTTCACTTTCTGCATGTAAATCTTTCGTTTTTTGTTTTATATACGCTCTATAACTTTTATCACGTTCAACAATGTCGATTTTATATTGCTTTAAATTTTTTATATAAGATGTGACAGAAACAATAATCGTTACTAATGTCATCGCAATCGATGCAATAATAAACATTCCATATTTCATAAAGATAGCAAGTAATACTGTTACGACAATCATGACAAGAGATGGTGCAATGATTCTTGCCAAATGCTCAGTCGGTTTTGACGGCATACTTGAAGGTTTTGCAATTGTCATTTTCTCTTCTGGTTCACGGTAAATAATACGTGGTGAACGATGATAGTCTGGATAACCACTTTGATAATTCGTTTCTGATTCTACTAAAATAGGTAACGTAGATTTAACGTTCTCTTCTGAAGACAATACTTGAATATCTTCACTGCCTATTTCTACTAAAACACCATCAAAATATAATACGTCTCCAGCTTCTAACATAACGCTATCTTTTAGCTTCGTATAATTATGAAATACATCCCCGTCATATACGTTCACTTTAAAAGAATCGTACAACGTTTCACGAGATAGCATTAAATCTATATTTGCCCCAGTAATAGAAATATCATCAAAACTGTTTTGACTAATTGTAAGAGAATGTTTCGTTCCGATATCAAACACTTTAGTTGTGCCAATAATAGAGATAAAGATTTTCAAGCTCACATCTTTAGTTTTTCCAATCTCAAATTCCTTATTGAACTCTATTAATTGATTTTGTACCATCCAAGCATTTACTTCATTATTCCACTTTAACTCTACTTCTTGTTCTAAACTTGGATTTGTAATATCATTTGTCCACTCTTTTCCAATCGACACTATTGATTGCTCATTTGGATGTAATGTGCACTTATATATTTTGTCTCCATAAGTCAATACTAATAGTTGCTCCATGCGTGTTCACTGCTCCTTTTCAACTGTCTCATCAAGTGCTTGCTTACTCTTTCTTCTCTGTGCTTGACGAGTCTTTATCGTTTGATGATTTGCCATATTTCTTTTCATATTCATCTAATTGTTGCTCATATGTTTTTAATTTTTGATCACGCTCTTCACCTGATAAATCCGGATTATTTTTCAGCGATTCAATTTGTTTAACAAGGCCGTACATAATAAGCTGAGGATCATCAAGTGTCTTAGCTAAATCTAATGATTTATCAAAATTACCTTTTCCGTTATACATCCAATACAGCAAATACTTTTCATCACTTTTCAAACTAATATTTTTCATAATCATTTTCTTTTGATCTTCACCTAGTTTTTCAGCCGTAATGTATGCAAATGCTAACTCATATTTAGATGCAATCGGTAATGATTCAAATTCCTCTTCATTTAATTGCGTAATTACTTTGTCATAATCAGTTGCTATGAAACTCGCATTTGCTTCTATTAATTTATTTTGATAAGGAAATTTTATAAAAGTGAAATATATTAAAGGAGCAGCTAAAATAACTGTCGCCGCTATGAAGGAAAAAGCTAAGTATTTAAACGATTTATAGCTCTTTTTAGGTACTAACTGCATATTTTTTTCTGTTTTTGTTTGTTCCTTCTCAAAGCTGTCATCAAGAAACTGCAGTAATGCATCTAAGCTTTCCATTTGAGCAACTGTCTGTTCAAATGTTGTTTCTTTTGCATCTTTTAGTAACCCAGCATATAAATCATCAAAATTGTGCTTTTCGGAGAATAAAGCAATAATTAGACACTTGTATTGCGTTAAAAATTGCTCTTCTAACAACGGGGTTGGTGGAACAATATCTCGAATTCCTCTATGTATAATACTTGGCATTAAATTCGCATTAAAAACTATATTGTCTGGATGTAAAAAGAACGTAATTCGTTTATTTAAATATTTACGAAATTGCGCAACATTTCGAAGCAGCCTCAATTTCTCATTTCTTCCAAAACGGCTAAGATCGTCCCACTTATATAATTTTTTGTCGACTTGAAATAGAAACGTAAACATATCATCCGTTTCTTCTATCGTTAATGGTACAAAGTCAGATGATGCGCCCGTAATTATATCGAATTGACGGAAGTCTTTTATACGTGTTTGAGATTTTGTCATCTCCAATTTCCAATTTTCTTTTTCTATTTGAAATTGATAGTTCATTGCATCAATTTGAATTGTTTTTTCCGTCATGTTTATCCTCTTCTCCTTTTCTTTATAACCAGTAATAACTTATTTTCCAAAACTACAAGTAAGAAATATTCTTTATAAAACTTGTAAAATATCTCCGTCTGTTATTTGGTGATCAATTAAACGATCATTATCTGTTAAAACAATTGACTTACTTTTCACTTTCATTACAAAATGTGAACCTTCATGATTATCAATCTTTAACGTATCTAATAAGTTTTTCAATAAATATTTAATAGATTGATGATTCGGAATACGCAAATCATATGTATTTCCATTCCATTTACTAAAATCTACCGTTACATTAATATGCGTTTGTATTGCCATTACTTTACCTCCAACTTTTCCGAAGAACCGTATAAATACCGCTGCAAATAAGTAAAACACTGCCGCCTAACAATATGATTATTGTTGTACTGATTGGCTTTTCATTCATTGTTTGATTACTTGCTACTTCATCAGCGCTTTTTCTTACAACGTATTCACTGCTAAACAAACTATTTTTCGTATCTTTAACACGATTATTTTCTTTTTGTTTTATAAAAAGAGAATCTCTTAAGGATTCCATCTCTTTTTGTTCTTTCTTTTTCTTTTTCTGAATTTCTTCTTCTACTTCTTCGTTAAACAACTCAATCGATGCTTTATCTAATTCTGTTTCCTTATGTTCCTTTTTATTTTTTTCTTGGTCTTTATCTTCAAAGCGGTCTACTTTAAACTGAATTTTCCCATCATCACCAAGATAACTGTCAGCCGCGCTCCTTATTGGTAGCGCGACAAACAGTAAAAGGAAACAAATAAATGATAACTTAACCACTATGCTCCATTGTTTGATCATTTACTTCTTTTTCCTCCCATTTCTTGTGCCATACAAATAGATTACTAACTATTCCTATAATGGCAATTACAAACAATACGATAAAAATAACTTTTCCTGTATCTTTACCGCTAATAAAATCATTTAGAAATCCTTCTATATATTGAAGCGGTGAAAATTGACGCAATTTACCTACAGAAGACATTTGGTCTACTTTACTTCCAACTGCTTCAGTTAAAAATAGATACATACTTAAAAATACTAATAAGATAAACATCCCTACCATTTTTATTTGTCGTAGTAAGTATGTTGAAACTAATACGAACGCCATCATAATGATTGTGATAAACGCAATCCATAGTAAACTTTGATCCTGACCGAATTTTAAAAGACGGCCTGAAATGATTCCTATACTGATTCCTTCCACAATCGATATCCCAAATGCTACTACTGTAGTTGGTACATTCATATCAATTAAAGAGAATCTCTCTTCAAAATGATCTGATTGTGTTCGTTTCTTTTCTTGATTCGCAATTGCATATGCCGTAAATAACGCAACAATGAAACAAGTTAATACGATTAAGTATGGTGTAAAAGCATTACCAGCTACAATTACCCCATCATTTTGTTTCTGAACTGGACTAGATAAAAACTCATATAGCATCTCATTTTGACGATCTCCAATACGACTATTCGCCAAAATCTTCGTAAAGTTTTTCGAGAATGCTTTATCATCTTCCATTTTCTTCGTAAAATCATTTAATAAAGAATCTGCTTTCGAAACAATTGTTGTTCCGCTGTCTTGAATTTCTTTTGCTTGTCCATTAATTTGGTCAAATGTTTTATACACATCATCTGATGTCGCTAAACTATGCTTCGAACTTTCTACTAATGACTGAGTTTGCATCGTTAAAGATTTAATACCAGAGTCTAACGATAATACAGCTGTTTGTTCACCTGCATTATTAGTCGTTAATACTTGTTGCTCTTCCACTAACTTTAAGCTACTTTCACGCCATTTCGCTAAACCTTTTACATACTCTCCTAAATTTTGATTCATACTAGTCGCTTGCTGCATCGTTTCATTTAACTTCTCTGCTAATAGCATTGAATTTTGATCTGCACTAGTAATGAGCTGTTGGTAAGAGTCTATTTTTTGTTTTAAACCTGTCATATCTTGCTTTACTTCACTCGTAATACTAGCTGAAACAAGATTTGAAATTAAATCAATTACACTTTGCTTATTTAACATATAGTACAATGAATGATCAGTAGCAATCACATCTAAACTTCCCTCTTCAAGCTTAGGCCCCACATCATTCGTTCTTAAATCAATCCCATAATACACTTGATAAAGACTCATTAAACCTTGATAACTTTGAACGGTCTCCACTGCTTCTTTAATTAATACATTAGATGTATTATTTGTTAACTTCTCAGTTTTTTGATGTACAATATAATTATTTGTACGTTCAATAACTGTTGAATTCCCATCGTTATCTGTTCCGGTGTCTGGTTTTTCTCCTGTATCAGGCTTTTCTCCTGTGTCTGGATTTCCTCCTGTATCAGGCTTTCCTCCTGTGTCTGGATTTCCTCCTGTATCAGGCTTTCCTCCTGTGTCTGGATTTCCTCCTGTATCAGGCTTTTCTCCTGTATCTGGATTTCCTCCTGTATCAGGCTTTTCTCCTGTGTCTGGATTTCCTCCTGTATCAGGCTTTTCTCCTGTGTCTGGATTTCCTCCTGTATCAGGCTTTTCTCCTGTGTTTGGATTTCCTCCTGTATCAGGCTTTTCTCCTGTGTCTGGATTTCCTCCTGTATCAGGCTTTCCTCCTGCATCAGGAGTTACACTGACACCATTATTACTATGCTCTGTCTTTTGAATAATAGGGTTTTTAGCAGTGTGTACTAGCGGCATTATTCCATACTGCGTTTTATTAACTACATTTTCTACCTTGTTATTTCCTGTTTTTGTTCCTTCATTCTCTTTATTTGGTTCTTCTTTTTTAGGTTCTTCTTTTCCAGTACTAGTTTCTTTCTCGTAATTACCATTCAATTTCCATTCCCACGTTACTGGAGAGAAAACATCTATGTTGATACTTGGATCTATTAACTTCACATGAAGGCTAATTTTCAAATCTCCTTCATTACGTGCTGATATTACAATTGATCCGTTTTGTTTAAATTCACTTGTACGGTCCACACCATCAATTAATAGTGAATCTGTACTACCATATAACTCAAAGCCACTAGGAATAGTTATATTCATAGTTTGCGAAGAATCCATTCCAATTACTTTCGCTGTATCACTGAATGTAATTCCATCTTTAGCCAAACTTTCTTTTACTTCTTTAATTGAAATTCCTAAAGATATTTTATTGACTGGGTCATAATTAAAATTATTTTCTTTATTATATTTATTCGTAAATTGGATTACGTTTTTCAGTTGTACTTTCGTTACATCAGGCAAATCACTTTGAACGATTTCTTCCATGTTCATACTAGGCAATTTCGTAATTAAATTTTCAATTTGTTGCTTGATTCGAATATCTGGTTGTTTCATTAACGAATTTATAACTACTTCATGTTGTCCATCATTTGAAATAGACTTTTGTAATCGTTTAAGGATTGTCGCTTGCATGTCACTTTCTAATTTCTCTGCAAGTTCTGTATCATATTCTGACACTTGTTTTTTTACATCTGTTAAATATTTTTGTATTGTTGAAGCATCAGCTAAAATATTAGGATCTTTCTCTGAAAGTGTAAACTGATTTGCGATAATTTTATTCGCAGATTCTAATGCGCTTAACTGCTTTAAAACATCGCCTGAATTCATATCACTCATATACTGATTAAATTGATTTGTAAAATTATTCGCTAACAGATTATTATCCGTTTGTATTTTTTGAAAGTTATTAAATCCTTCTAAATACGTATTATTAGATTTATTCCCTTCATCTAAAGCTTGTCCAAACCCTTTTAAAACATCTTGGAATCCTTTAAAACTATTAACAGAAATACCAGTGTAATCTTGTACCGTTTTAAATTGGTTTGTGTAATTTGCCAACGGGCTATGTACATCTTTTTTATACATAGTCGTTTGATTGGTCCCTTTTTCAATTATTTTACCTATATTATCTTGTGCACCTTGCAACTTACCGATAACACTTGCAAAATACACATCGATGATTTGCTTATTAAAATCTTCTAAAATAGCAGAAGCTGTATTTTCTGCCTCAGCTTTCAAATCTTTATTCCCAGTTGCATTTACTTTGTAATTTAAAGTTAATTTCTCCGGAAGTTCTGAATCAATTGCAACAGCCTTTCTAGAAAAATCGTTAGGTATTACAATCATCATATTGTAATTATTATTTTTCAAACCACTTTCTGCTACACCACGACTTACTACGTACCATTCTTGTTTCGTATTTTTATTTACATTTTTAACAAATTGATCTCCAAATGCTATTTTATTACCTTCAAATACAGTACCTTGATCTTCATTTACCAATGCAACTGTCATTTTTGGCGTGGTGTTCTCATTTGCTTTCTTAACATTTTGGTTTAACGCTAAATAGGAGATCCCTGTTGATAACACAAGAGCTAAAATAATAAACAACAAGATGCTCCACTTGAACTTTTTCACTACTTATCACTCCTGCGACTGCGAGTCTTTTAAGTTAAAGACTTCGTATCTTACTCTAATTTTAAAGTAATTTAGCCATACAACGTATGGTTGCATGGCTAAATTATATAGTTCTTTTTATCTGTCTTATTGTAGACCGAAATTACGAGAAAGATCTTCGTCATGTCTTGCAACAGCTTCTGCAGTTTTATTAAGCTGCATATTAATTTCTTGTAATAACTCTGCGAAGTTTTGTACTTTTGGCTTTAATTGATTGAACTGTTGATCAAAACCTTCGAAAGCACGACCTTCCCATTCTCCTCTTAATTCATTTTGTAAGTTTTGTAGTTGACGTAAAATGTCCTCAATTTGATTTGCACCTTGTCCATATCGAGTCGCTTTCGATTTAAGCTCCTCTGGTGACATGCGAATTTGTCCTGCCATGAATAAATCCCCCTTAAAATTTAAAAATAGTAAAATTAACCAATAATCAATTCTACAAATTGATTATATCAATAATTTAAAAATTTCTAAACAAAAAAATGATATTTTTCCAAATTTTCTCTTTTACTATAATAACACTATATTATATAATATTAATTTAGTGTTTTTAGGCATACTCTATAAATCAACTATAAATTTAAAGAAAACCTTTTATTTTATGTATCTTTAAGGACTTATCCATTTTTAATTTCAGCAATAAAGTGTTCACTAAATCATTATTTTCCCTTCTCCACTGACTGTTCATTCTCACCAATCAAATTTTTAAACATATTGGGCTATTCCAGCTCTAAAAGCTTTCTTGTCATTATTAATCACCCCAAATAACGCTTCCTGAAGCGCAAATGTACTTTTATAAAAATACATTCGTTCCTTTACTGCTTCTAAATTAGGGTAATAGGCTGCAAATAGTTGTAAAAACTCCTCTCCATAACTAGCTAATATCCCTGCAAAATCATAAGCAGGATCCCCGATGCTCGCACCACCAAAATCTATGACTCCTGAAATATCCTTTTTTATTGCACTATATAAAATGTTTATCATGCCAAAATCCCCATGAACGAGACTCGGTGTAAAATTAAACTGACTCTCTTCATTTAAATACGTTTCAAAAGATAATGAAACTTCTTTTTTTGCCTCTTCTCTCATGTATGGATAAACATAATCTTTTAATTGACTATATAAACTATTTATTTCTGAATACATATCAGCACTATCATATTGCATAATACCTTCAAATGTAGATAACGGAATTTCGTGCAACTCTTTTAAAAATCCCGCCAATGTGCACGCAAGTTTCTGTAATTGTTTTTCTTCATTTATTCCCGTAAAGATATTTTCCCAAAACGGTTCCCCTTCAATCATTTCATATCCTGCAAATACTTTCCCCGGTACTTCATCTTGAAACCCTTGATAACTCGGATTGGGAATTTGAAGCGTAATGAAGGGTCTTATTTTCTCTAGCAACTGCGTTTCTATTCGCAGTTTCTGAATACCTTTTTCATATTTCGGGAAACGGAATACTATATTTTCATTTACAATTAATACATCATTATTCTGGCCTATTTCATTTATATAAGCGGATCTTATTTTTAATTCAGGACATACTCTTTGTAAATACGAAATATACTCATTTTCTTTTCTCATTCTTTCCCTCCTCCCGTTCAAGCCTATTGTTCTCACTTCAAAGTCATAATTACCTGTCTTTCAACAAAACCAAACTCTTCGTACATCTCTTTCGCAAAGTTTCCTGCAAATACATTTAAACGAATTTCTGAATAATTCTTTTGTAATTCCTTAATACCAGCCCCCATTAACTTTCTTGACAACCCTTTCCCACGGTACTCTGGAAAAACATACAATTCGTATATAAACCCTAGTTTTTTATGAGAAAAATAGTCCGTATTTTCCCCTATTAATATCCACCCCATTACATTGTTTTCTTCTTTAACGACTAAATAATATGCTCCCTTTTCTATAATCGGCCTTGTAATTTCAATTGCTTTCTCTGTACTTAACTGACAATTCCCCCTCGTTCCTTCAAAAAGCGATTGAGCTGCATATTGTATTATTTCGTCCGTTTCTTCCCGATTTGCCTTTTCTATCATTTTTCACAACTCTCCTCTTTAATAGGCATTAATATTGCTCGTTCAAGTTCCTCCGACTCAATTACAATTGCCATCAATCCCTTTTCCGTACTCGTTTCATGAAGCTCTCCCTTCTCCCAAAACACAGCTTGTCCCGCTTCCACCTTCACTTTTTCTTTATCTGCTCCACATACATATCCTTCTCCGTCCACAATAAGAAGCAGCTGTGATACAACTGCTTCATGATATCCAATTATTCCATTCTCTTTTAAATGCATAGCACCGATATGTACATTTCCTTTATAGTTTAATATTTTTGACATTATGAAATTAGATTGAAATGCTGAGATTTTCTTTCCCACTTTTTCACTAAAATCAAAAATTTTCATTACTAATCCTCCCTATACGTATAAAACCATCCTTACTGTCTGCATCATATGTCCTTCAAAATCTTCTTCAAATTCCTCTAATTGTGCAAAACCTTTCGCTTCATAAAAACGTTTTCCTTTTTCATTCGCTGCTTCTACATGAATGTATAGTTTCCGAATTCCTTTTAATTCCGTTAACCCTTTTTGTAATAAAGCACTTCCTATCCCTTTCCCTTGCTGATCAGGTAACAAATAAATCGCTCCTAATTCTGCTTCGTTTTGCAGTCTAACAGGCGAGAAATTCGCAAAGCCAATTACTTCTCCCTCTTCTTCCGCAACGAATAAATGTGTATTTTCAAGACGATATTTCATTTTTTCATCAGAATAGGCCTCGTCTAAAAATCTGTCTTGAATCTCTCTCGGAATAATGCTTTCGTATGTATCATGCCAAGCAACTTTCGCTACTGATTGTACCGCATGGATATCTTCTTGCTTCATTTCTCTAATTACATATGTCATCTCGTTGTCTCCATTCTCTTTAAATTATATTCTGCTAATATACTAGAAGAAATGACAAAACCTTTTTCATAATTCACCTTAATTAATTTTAATTTCTCAATTGAAGCTGTTGCATAATCAAATTTTTCATAAATATATTCCATTGCAATTAAAAACTGATTTGCATGTAACTTATTTGCAATCGTACAATGCGGAACCCATTTTCCTGGTACATAATATGAATTTAAATTATCATGAAAAGTTTTAAAATTATCATGATAAGAATGATGAAATTTTAACAATTCATCTGTAATGGTCGGTGCTAAAAATATCGTTCCATTAGTAGGAAAAACTCCAACAGAAGGAAAATTTATTGCAGCCATATTTTCTTGAACAGCTACAAACTCCTCTAGTTTCTTAGTATATAAGTTAACATCTACCTCATTGTAATCAGCTAATGTAATATGAGGTTCTACTCCTGCTAATTGATTTGTACCAATGATATTTGTTATTTCATTTTGCAATTCTATAATTTTATTAGTAAACACACGATCAAATGTAGCAATAATAGCGTACATACTTCCTCACCCCTTCGTTACATATAACGCTTCCCATTCTTCACGAATCATTCCCATTCGAATAGAATCATAGTACGTCCCGTTATAATAACGACATTTTCGCATTCTACCTTCTAAGCTCATTCCTATTTTCTCCGCTACTTTCATCATTCGTTCATTGCCAGACCAAGTCGTGATTCCTACTCTGCCAATCTCCATCTTTTCAAATAGTAAATCTCGATATAACGTTAACGCCTCTGTACCATAACCACCATTCCAGTAATTTGGATTATAAATAACAAGCCCTATCTCTAACCAACGCGTCGGTTTATATTCCCAATAAAACCCGATTGTCCCTATAATTTGACCGTTATTTTCTATAATTAAATTGGATAGAGGTTCCTCCTTTAAACGAGTTTTCATCTTCTCTTTATAAGACGAGTATTCTTGCATTGAAAACGGAAAATACGGTGCATCCCATTTTTTCCATTCTGGATTTTCTTCTTTAAATACGAGATCCCATAATCTTTTTATATCTGATTCTTCAATTGCACGAATTGTAACTTTATCCCCTTTTACTCTTACGTTTTGCATAATTTCCTCCTACACTCCTCTTTATTTCATATATAATTATAATATTTTTTCAGAAAAATCAAAACAAATATCGTTTATTATATTGTATAATTTTGTTATAAGATACCAATTATTCATGTGGAAAGCTGGTGATTCAATGAATAATCGATTTAGTATTACTTTATTTCTCACTATTATTACAACAAATATTATTCTCTATTTCTTCTTACCATTACGTATTGTTACGAAATGGTACTTCAATGGAACGCCTACATCAACAATGGATAAAAGCACTTTTGTTATCGTACATATAATTATATGTACCTTCTTATTCTTTTTATTTTTAGCTTTATCTAAAGCAGCGAGTAACCAGAAATTTCTCCTTTGGATTGGCAACACAATTTTACTATTTTTATTTTTTGTCGATATTGTCATTGCTCTCATCGCTCTTGGCTTCACTCTTCCTCTTGATCATTTAATATTTTTAGCATTAGGGCTTTTATTTATAGTAATAGGCTATTTCAGTTCCAAAATTGATACGAGTAAATCAACGGTTTCATTGGAATGGAATGATAAACACCTTGAAAAAAGAGCTTCAAATATTTGTAGTATTTCAATGGTAATAGCAGGTATTTTCCTAGCCGGGCTTCCATTTATCGTTCCTGTTCCGTATAGAGGTTATGCTATAATCGTAATTATTTTAGGAATGACGCTTGCCATTTTACCGAGTACGATTTACTTACTTATGAAAGACAGCAAGCAATCTACTCATTTAAAAAGGTAATAAAAAAATAGGAGGTTCTATACCTCCTATTTCAGCTAAACGTTTTCTTTTTCATTTTTTCTATCTCAACTAAAATACCTTTCTCTATCCAACCTTCTATTCCATCTCTTTTAACTAAATCATATCCTGAACAGCTTCCATCAATGAGAGAAACAATGTCCCCTTTCCTTACACTTATTTGTGCACAAGAAATATCGGTTTTCACTGTGTATTCACCTGAATCAAGTTGCCTAATATATTCATTTTTCACAGAGAGTAATTTATTCGTTTCTCTTTGCTTACATACCGTATAATCTTTCATCTTCTCCATAGGCTCTATGTAATAATACGGATATTTCACCCCGCCCTGCATTGATGTGTTCGCATTAAAATCCGCTATCACTTCAAACTCTGGAAAATAGTCTACATATGTATAAGAAAACGTATCACCTGCTCTTGTCCTTTGAATGATAAATGCGTTTAATTGTCCTGCTTCTTTAATCGCATTTCCACCGTCAATTGCAATAATCTTTTTCTCCTCATCAATAACTGGATTGTTAGACGGTGCCTTGTCTGAATAGTTTACAACAGGCCAATGACCGACAACTACATACTTATTTGCTCTATGTGATTTATTGAAAAACTCTGGCATTGCTATCGCATTTTTGCGCTCTGTTTCTTTCCACTCTTCTTTATCATCAAGGCCAGCATGTACAAAAATATAATCTTCTGTTTCAATCGCTGTTGGTAATTCTGTTAGCCACTTTATTTCTTTTGAAAAATGACCCATCAATATGTTTTTCACTTCACAAATATCACTTTCTTCATTAACGGTAACACTCAATTCCGCTAGCCATTCATTAAAAATTGTATTCTTTCGCGTACATAAATAATTTATTAGCGCGGGATTTTCATTTACAAGTGCTTCAACTACAACTTCACAATTCCCTTCAATTACATAAACGTTTGGCTTGCTAACTACTAGATCCATCACATAGTTTACGACGCCAATGCTATTTCTTCCTTTCTCACAAAGATCACCATTAATAATTAAATAATCCTCATCTTTAAAATGAACTTTATGTAGTAGTTCCTTAAAAAGATCTAATTCTCCATGAATATCAGAAATAATGATGACTCTTCCATTATTTGGTATAGATAATTTCTTTATTTTTTCCAAGTATGAACGCTCCTAACATTCTCCAAATTCAATATTCCCTTGTTATTTTCTAATATTCGACAAATTATATTACTGGACCTGTTGCTAGCTCAAATTCAGAAAAGAAAAATAGGTTCCATATATTTTTAAACATGGAACCTACTTAGTATTATAGCCCTTTATAAAAAGAATAGCTTACCTTATCATAGCCCTCTCTTTCATAAAAACGATGTGCATCCATTCTTGGAAACGCAGATGTAAGAACAATAGAGCTGCACCCTTTTTCTTTCCCCCATTTTTCTACATATGACAGCAGAACTTTACCATACCCTTTTGAACGATGTGCTTCTGCTGTTACAAGGTCATATACGAAAACGTGCTTCTTATTATAAAAATTCGTACAAATCGCTACACCAGCTAGACTCACAACTTCATCCCCTTCATTACGTAGCAAAAACAGTTTATAATTTTCTTCTTTCATTTTTTGAAATAAAGAACTTACTTCTTCTTTTGAAAGTTTTGTTCTTAACTGTTGTAATACAGGAAATACGTCATGTAAATCCGCTTCTGTTACTACTTCTCTAATATTCATTTTGATTCTCCCCTTACTATTTATAAAATTTTCTAAATGTTATATCATCATTATAGAAAGCCACTGCCCTTAGCTTAAGTGACAGTTTTATTCTTTTTTATAAGGCCAGTATGAAAAGGAGCGTCTACGAATGGATCTGACTATCCCATTAGTATTACAAAGTAAAACACCCCTTTACTTACAAATTTATGAATATATGAAACTTGAAATCTCTCATGGGTCACTACGTGCCGGTACACGCCTTCCTTCTCACAGAAATTTAGCTATGCAACTTAATGTGAGCCGTATTACAGTGGAATCTGCTTATCAACAATTACTAGCTGAAGGGTATGTAGAAAGCAAACCGAAACGTGGGATTTTTGTTGCAGAAGTTGATATTGATGTCATTCAAAAGAAACAGCAAATTGCGTCAAACAGTGCTAACAATAAAGAAAACGAACAATATGATTATGATTGTAGTCAAGGACTTATTGATCAAAAAGCTTTTCCGATAACAAACTGGAAAAGAGCAATACACGAAACTTTATTTCAGTATGAAAATGAATTATTTGCTAAGGAAGATCCACAAGGTGAGCTCGTTCTACGGGAACATATTTCAAAGTATTTATATCATGCTCGCGGGGTACATTCTTCACCTGATCAAATTATTATCGGAGCAGGTACGCAGCCTCTTCTTTGGCTACTACTTCAGCTGCTTGGTTCAAAAAAGGAATTTGGAATCGAAAACCCTGGATTTCACCGTATTCCTGCTATGATTCAAAGTTCTGGTCTTACCGTTCACCCTATCCCTTTAGATGATAAAGGGATTCATATTTCCGCTTTACGTGAATCGGGTTGCAATGTAGCGTATGTCACTCCATCTCACCAATTTCCACTTGGAATCATTATGCCGTTATCTAGAAGACTCGAGTTATTAAAATGGGCGAATGATTGTAAGGGCTATATTATTGAAGATGATTACGACGGGGAATTCCGTTATATAGGAAAACCTATTCCTTCTTTACAAGGACTAGATGCAAATGAACGTGTTATTTATATGGGAACTTTCTCGAAATCTTTTTTACCTTCTTTACGAATGGGATATATTGTTTTACCACCTCATCTGTTAAGAGCCTATGATGAGCTTGGTGGTATGTTTAAACAAACTGTTTCTACGCTGCAGCAACTTACCTTTGCCACGTTTATTCAAAATGGTGATTGGGAACGTCATATTAACCGAAGTCGGACGTTATATAAAAGAAAACATATTTCTTTAATTACATCTATTACAAACGAGATGGGAAATAACGTTCATATACTCGGTGAACAATCCGGACTTCATATTGTACTTCACGTTCATAACGGGATGAATGAACAAGAACTTATTCATGCAGCCACAAAAGAACGTATTAAGTTATACCCTCTCTCCACATACGATTCTGTTCATAATGTAATGGATGAGTCGTATGTATTGCTCGGTTTTGGCAGTATTCCAGAGGATCGTATCGAAACCGTTGTCCAATTACTGAAAAAGGCCTGGTTCGCTAAATAAAAATAGCTCCACGCAAGTTATACTTACGTGGAGCTATTTTCATTCACTATTTTTCTGATCTCGCAGTCCTTCCCGGACGCTTAACACCAGTTGTTTCTGTTGAATAGGAAGCTTCAATGATAGCAGTTGGATCTACAGAGAGAACGAGATCTTTCATTTTCGGATAAATGAAACGGTTTGTAATACAATAAATGATTCTCTTATGTTCTCCTAAAAAACCACCTTCTCCATGTAGATACGTAACGGATAATTGCAATTCTTTCATAAGTAAATCGCCTATTTCTTTATTTTTACCAGAAATAATCATAACGCTCTTTCCTTGATTAATACCATCTAATATGAAATCAATCATCTTCGTAACAATATAGAAAATTGCTAATGAGAACATCGCTTGTTCAATTGAAAATAAAATGGCAACAAAAATGAAAATAACCGCATTTACAGCAAGTAAAAATGTACTAATCGGCACTTTAAAATGTTTATTCATCCAAACAGCTAACATTTCTGATCCATCAATTGCGCCACCCATTTTAACAACAATCCCAACGCCAATTCCAAACAGTACTCCGCCATAAAGTACAATTAATAGTTCAGAAGTTGTAATCGCCGGAAATGGTTTTAAATAGATTAATCCGAGTGTTGTAACTACATTTGCATAAGATGTACGGATAAAGAACTTCTTCCCCATTACTTTTGCAGTAAATAATAAAATCGGGATATTAATTCCTAAGAATACTCCATAAAGCGGCAATCCTGCAACTTTATTCGCCATAATAGCAATGGCCGTTACTCCGCCATCTACTAATCCATTAGGTGCTAAAATAAGTTCTAATGAACCCGCTACAATAATTGAGCCAATTGTTAATAATACGTATTCAAATACTTTCTTCATTCATTACCCCCAAAACTTATATATTTTCTTAGTATTATTTTAACGTAATTTTACTACTAATTCAAAGATATGAGTTTATATACACAAAAGTTTCACCTTTACAGTGATTTTTTATGTAATTTATTTATAGAAACACACTTACATATTACAGTAAGTGTGCTCCAAACATTTATTTAAGTTTTAAGTATGAATTCATCTTCATTTTAAATATTTCATCAACTGCCCTATTATACCCACCAGCATTTCGAAGTGACTCTCCAACTTTACGACTATTTTCCTTAAACGTCACATCATCTATAACTTTTTCTACAGTCTCACGTAACAATTCAGAAGTTAATTCTTTACGATTAAGCCTTATTCCAGCCCCTACTTCGGTCACTCGTTTCGCAACTAAAGGCTGATCTCCTGTTACCGGAATTACAACTAACGGGACACCATAATATAACGCTTCACTCGAACTATTCATACCACCATGTGTCACGAATACATGAGCATACTGTAATACTTCTAATTGCGGCACATAATTATACAACTTAAAATTATTCGGAATGTTTTCAAATTGATTTATATTTATTTTCTTACCAACAACTAATACGACTGTTGCTTCTACATCTTTAAACGCTTCAAAACATTTTTCATATAGTTCAGGTTGTTCATTAAAAACTGTTCCCATAGAAATGAAAATCAATTTTTCATCTTTTAAATCTTCCATAGAAAAGCTGTCTACTTCTTTTCGAGTAGCAATTGATGGGCCGACAAACTTATACGATTCATCGAATACATCTGAACGCGGCTGGTATTCTTTTGAAGTATATACAATAGTAATATCACCAGGATGATTCATAATATCATACATACTATTACATTTCATTCCATACTGCCTATTCCATTTTTCCATTCCCGCTAAACAAGATTGATATAATGGATTCGTTTCATCTACTTGTCTTGATTCTTGTTCATCATTAAAAGTAATGTACTGATTAAAAGCAAATGTTGTACAAGATGAAACGCTAGGTAATTTTAAAACATTGGCTATAATACGTCCTACGGGAAAATGATTATCGTATATCAAGTAATCGTACTTTTCCCCTTTTGTTTCTTCTACAATTTGAGTCACAATACGCTCTGATGCCTCAATCATATGAGATAGCATCGTCAAAGGACTCCCACCTTCATTTACTCGTTCCATAATATTAATTTGAGAGAGGAAATTCTCAAACACTCGGAATTCTGCACCTGTTGCTTCAATCTTCTTTCTATAATCTTCAATACAATACGAAACAACTGTCTCCCCTCGCCGAATTAACTCACTTACAATAGCTAAAGTCGGATTTATATGACCTTCTCCAGGAAAATTTATTACGAGTACATTTGCCATCATATTCTCTCCTATCTAACAATATTAATAGTTAATTATATTAATTAATTTAAAACTATTATAAAGGAATCTATTCTACTTCTTCATATTTTTCACTTCATTTTATTATTGAGAAATATTTTTCATAACCTACATTATAACTCTTATAAAAATATGCTTAACCTTTCATTTATTGAAAAATACGGGATTTACATTCAGGCATTTTTACAGATTTATCATCAGAAACATTATTTTGATAATTCATACAAAACTAGAAAAATATAATTTCCACACTGATTTCTCATTATAAATTTATTTAAGTTCTATGTTGTCCTTATCTTTATCCATTTGGAACATATTCTGTTATATAATGAATTTATAGAATTTACAGAAAAAGGAGCAACTTCATGCTACAACAACTATTCACTTCAACTATTTTATCTATTCAAGCTTTACACCCAGGTTATGAAGACCATGCAAGCGATGTGTTTCTCGTCCGAACAGAAGATGCAGAAGTCATCGTTCGTTCTTCTAAAATGAATGAAGAGCCAAATAATGATTTTTGGTGGGGATGTAAAAACCTATTTGGAATTAATCCAAGGAACGTACATCATTTAAAAGCTGTACATACATTGCTGCAAGAACATACTAATCTTCCTATCCAGCAATATTAGAAAAACATATTTTAAATGGCCGTGAATTCGTTGTAGCCGAAAAGTTAGTAGGTAACACAGTTCAATCTTTTATCGGGCAACCAGATTCTATTTTATTCAGTCTAGGAAAAGGGCTTGCAGAAATACATACATTTAAAGCCGATTACATAGGAAATGTGTCAGGTTCCTTCCAAATTACACTAGATGAATTCCAATCACACATTTTAAATGTGAGTAAAGAGCTTGTGAATATGTTTTATTCCGATAATGAAAGCATACAAAATGCATTTCCTACTTTTGAATCACAACTTTCTTCCTTACCAGCACCAAAGGAATCAACGCTCGTTTTAATTGATATGGACCCTACTCAGTTTTTATCAGATGGTACAACTATTACGGGATTAGTAGATACAGAAGCCTATGCCGTTGCTCCCCGGGAGTTTGATTTTATCGGCTTAGAATATGTGTTTACAGAAAAAGAGGCACATGCTTTTAAACAAGGTTACGAAACCATTATGCCCCTTCCTCATCTTGCAGAATGTAGACCTCCCTATCGATATTTGTACCGGTTATTATCTGTTCAGGGCAGCGTGGAGTTAAAAAAGTGGCTTAGTCATCCATCCTATTTTTAAATACGAATGAGAGGGGTTATGAAATGAATATTGAACAAAAGAAATCTTTAATAACAAACGAAATTCAGCGAATGAAAGATTTAGCTCATATTTGTGGGCAACACGATCAAATTAATTACTCATCAGATTTACATATAAACTTTTTAAGTGCTCGTACTAATGAAGAGATAAATGATTTCCTATTTTATGATAATACTCAATTAATCGGTGCATTAAGTATGTATGATTTTGAAAGACCGACAAAACTGGAGTTAATAGGGTTTGTTCATCCGAACTATAGGAAACAACATATAGGCACTACTCTTTTACAAACCGCAATGAAAGAAATACGAATACGAAAGGCAGATGAAGCTCTTCTTATTATGAATGGGGATTCTGCTTCTGGGAAAGAATTTGCAAGACATATGAAGTTACCTTATTTATATAGTGAATATAGTATGGAGTTCAAAGCAAAAGAAGTGCAAAAATCAACAAAGAATACTATACAGCTCACTCTTGCATCTTCAGGGTCACTTCTTGATCTTATTGAAATTTCCAGTAAAGCTTTTGGAGATTCAGCAAAAAATACCGCTACATGGTTACAAAAAATGATGAATTCCCCTTCCTATCAAGTTTACTGTGCTCTTATCGACGAAAAAGTGATAGGAACGATTACAGTTTCTGAGCAAGAACAATCTACTACACTATCAGGGTTCGCTGTTCATCCTTCTTATCAAGGTAAAGGATACGGAAAAGATATTCTTAGTTATATGGTACATACCCTTATTACAAAAGGAATTTCAACAATTGAATTAGACGTCGAAACAAAAAATAACCACGCTTTAAAACTATATACACAATGTGGTTTTGAAATGAAAAAGAAGCATGACTATTATAATGTAATGAATCTTGAGGTGAATACATATGTGTAAAAAACTAATTTATTCTGATTATGATATTTTCGCATCCATTTATAATAAACATTGGGGGCATTATGCTGAACACTCCTATCTACTTTTGGAAAAACTCGTTTTACAATATGCACCACCACATTCTCATATTTTAGATCTTTGCTGCGGGACTGGTCACCTTACTAAGAAATTAATTGATAATACTTTTTTAGTAACTGGTATAGATGGTTCTGTCCAAATGATTGAATACGCACGTCAAAACGCGCCAGACGCAACCTTTATCGTCGATGATGCTCGTTATTTCAATATAAAGTGAAACTTTAATCAGTGGGGGGGCTTCATCCCCCACTGATTATTAGTTGAACCAATCGGACTTTTATGGGCAGTTGATCCCCCACCTAACTTCTTTGCTTTCGCTGAATTTTGAGGTGGTGGTCTTACTGCCCATTAAAGCGGGATAAATGAGCAATTTCACTATGTTATCTCTACTGGCGATAGCTTAAACCATATTGTGAACTACCCACCACTTAGTACCTGTTACGAGCTTACTTGAAGTAGGGGCTTCTCGGTTCATCGCTACTTTTGATAGCTAACGAATTTGTCCTAGGACAGCCGAGCTAACTCCCTTGTTCCAAAGGTTATTTTATTACTATTTATGCCAAAACTAATAAGCGGATGGCTTCCTTTTTGATATTGATGGCTGCATTATAATCACGGCCAATTGTGAGTCCACACAAACACGCATACGTGCGTTCACATAATGGCATTTCTTTTTTATTTCCACAATTACTACACATCTTTGTAGAAGGAAACCATTTATCTATTTTTACAAGCTGTTTTCCTTGTTCTTGTAGCTTATATGCTAAAAATGTCGTGAACATCCTCCAACCGTTGTCCGCTACACTCTTACCAAATCTAAATGCTCGTGACATTCCTTTCATATGTAAGTCTTCGATTGCTACAACGTCAAAACTCGTAGCTAATTCTTTAGACTTATGATGAAGAAAATTTTTACGTTGATTGGCGACCTTTTCATGCAATTTCGCTACACGAATGCGTTGTTTATTCCAGCGCTCTGAACCTTTCACACGTCTTGCTAATATTCGTTGTGCCTTCGCTAATTTCTCTAACATCTGACGATAAAAGCGAGGATAATTGGCTTTCTCATCTTCGCTACTCACGTACAATTCAGCCATTGCGAAGTCTAATCCAACTACACGTTCTACTTCTTTTGGAGTGATTTCTTTTTCATATTCGGTCAAAATAGACACGTAATACTTACCAGTAGGTGTCATCGAAATCGTACACGATTTGATGATATGTTTTGGCGGGATTTCTCTATGTTGCTTCAGTTTCACCATTTTCAATTTTGGTAATTTGATATAACCATGAAATAACATAATATTTCCGTTTACTCGATTCGTTGTATAGGATTTTCTACTCTTTTTACTTTTGAATGTAGGAAAATCACTTTGACCACTAAAAAAATTCTTATAAGCAGTTTGCAAGTTTAATTGCGCGTTGGCCAATGCCAATGAATCAACTTCTTTCAACCATTCATACTCTGTCTTATATTTTGCAGGAGTAGGGAATTTTTCTTTCTTTAGTTCTTCCTTGTTCTCTTTATATTTTTCATATACTTCTTTTCGTTCAGCTAACATTTTGTTATACACAAAACGTACACACCCGAATGTTTTTCGTATGAGATGTGCTTGTTCTTCTGTTGGGTACAGACGAAATTTATACGCCTTATTCTGCTTTGGCATATCCATTCACCTCATTTTCCGCTTCATTTTCCATAAGCTATGACGGTGATCACACAACCTGAACACTATAAGATTATTATCTACTTTCATTGTTATACCAAAATTCCCCTCTTATAAGACTGATTATATCAGAGGCGAAATAAATAGGAAAAACAAATGTTTGGCTACGCCAAACTGAAATTCATCTCCCACCTGCCGCTAGACTATCGTCTTTCACACGCCTGAGGAAGGAGACTTCTTTCGGATAATATGTTAAAATTAGATGAATTAAAAAATGTTTTTCATAATGTTTACTCCGTATTACATAGCGAAGGTACATTCGTATTTGATATGAATATGGAGAAAGGTTTTCTTGAAAAATGGATTGCTTCATTTCATATTTCAGCGGAAGAATATGTATGTACAATTGATTCTACATATGATAACGAAAATAAAAAAGCAGAAATGAACTTTATACTATTTCAACATGACATAGATAATAATTGGAAAAGAAGTGACTTTTCTTTTGAGGAAGCTTGTTATTCCAATGAAGAAATAATTTCTTCATTGGAATCTGTAGGTTTTAAGAACATTCAATTACACGGTACAAACAGAACATTTTTCATTTGTCAAAAATAAAAAAACTGAATCATATCGATTCAGTTTTTTCTTAGTATATTTACGACAGCAGTCGTTTCATTATTTTCTTTATAAACTCGTGGGATTCTTCTGTCTAACATACATGTAACTTCATAGTTAATTGTACCTAACATATCCGCTACTTCTTCTACCGCAATTTCTTCTTCGCCTTGTTTACCGTAGAATACTACTTCGTCCCCAACTTGTACTGGCATTGCTTGTGAAACGTCTAACATAAGTTGATCCATACAAACACGGCCAATAACAGGTACTCGAACTCCATTTATTAATGCATGCCCTTTATTAGATAACTGACGATTATAGCCATCAGCATAACCAATCGGTACAGTTGCAATCCATTCTTCACCAGTCGTTACATACGTATTCCCATAACTTACACCGCGATTCTTCTTCGCATGTTTAATATGAGCTACTTTTGATTTTAACGACAACGCAGGCTGTAAAGAAACGACTGCATGATCTACCTCTTTTGAAGGATACATTCCATATATTCCAATACCTACACGGACCATATTTTGAAATGTATTGCTAAGCTCCATTGAACCTGCACTATTTGAACTATGAATATATGGAATATGAATTCCTAATTCTTTTGCTGCATTGACAGCTTTCTCAAATAAACTTGTTTGCATATTCGTATATGATTTATCAATTTCATCTGCCGTAGAGTAATGTGTAAACATTCCTACTACCTCTACATACTCCATACGGTTTAATTCTTCTAAAAATGGTTTAACCTCTTCTTCTTGTAAACCGATACGACTCATTCCTGTATCAATTTTCACTTGAATTTGCGCTTTCTTTTGAAGACGGTTTGCGATTTCATTTATACCTTGTAAATCTTCACTTCTATAAACAGTCATCATAATGTCATATTGAATTGCCTCTTCCGCAGCTGCTACTGATGTATAACCTAAAATTAAAATCGGCACGTTAATTCCTGCTTCTCTTAACTCTATCGCTTCATCTACAAATGCAACTGCAAGCTGATCTATTCCTACTTCAATAGCAGCTTTCGCAACTTCAACCGCCCCGTGACCATACCCATTTGCTTTTACAGCAGCCATCATTGCAATATTTTCATCATTCACACGTTTTTTAAATTCTTTTACATTATGTTTTACTGCATTTAAGTCAACTTCAATAATTGTATCTCTTCCATATTTCAAACTCATTGGTCTAACTCCTAACTCAATAATTGCATTCCATTCTATTTCACGTTTCATATGACCTTTTACAATATAATACTTTTCAATATGCTAGTCAAACTACTAGAATTTTCGGAATTTTGAGTATGATATAATACTCTTAAGAAACTATTATATACGGAGAAGAGGAGAATTACAATGTTTGTACAATCTGCATTGCATCAACTACAAGTTGCTGTTGATACTTCTATTCAAATGCTTAACCAATATAATGAAGCCGATTTAAAAATACAGCCCATTCACGCAAAGCGATCTCTATTTGAAATGTGTGCACATCTTTCTCTTATTTGCCATGCAGATCTACTCATTTTAAATGGTGTTACGGAAAAACAACTACACACTTTCTATAAAGAACAAACACCCGAAACAATTACGCAAATGCAAAAAACGATGCTACAGGACTACGATTTACTTTCTAAAACTTTTTTATTCTATTCCAATGAAGAATTAGCGGAAATTAAGACTGCTTATTGGGGTATTTCTTATTCCCGTTTTGAATGGTTGCTTGAAATTGTTGCCCACTTTTATCATCATCGTGGGCAAATTCATATTTTATTGTGCGAGCACATTAAAGATCCTAACATACCTTTATTCCAATAAAGGTATGTTAGACGACATGAAACTTCTCTAAAGCAAATAAAATACCACCTTCACTCGCCTTCTTTGTAACGAAATCAGCTTTTGTTTTTAGTACTTCTCCGCCATTCCCCATCGCAATACCTAATCCTACATACTGCAACATCTCAATATCGTTTCCACCGTCACCAAAAGCAATTGCTTCTGATTTACAAATGTTTAAGTGATCCAATACTTTTTGAATTGCGGTGAGCTTCGATACTTTATTATCTTCCAATACATTTATGACATAACCATGAAAACGGTCGAATGTAAGCATTGGGTATTTTTCAATAAATTTTTGAGATTCTATTTCATCCGCATACAGACATAAACAATAGATTTCTTCAGACAAATCCTTGCTTTTTTCAGGGTACTCCCCTAAATTTAACGTCTCGCTAAGCGCTTGCATTACACGCTCATTATCTGAGGCTATTCCGTTCATTGTAAAACCCTCAGTAAAATAAGAAACGCCGTGACCATGTAATTCTGCAAACTCTGAGATATCATGAACGATTTCACTTGAAAGTACCGATTTATGTAGAACTGTTTCCCCACACTTAATATGTGCACCATTTGCAGAAATAATTGTATGTATGCCCATCTCTTTAAATTGCGAACATAAGCTATATGGTCTCCCTGTTGTAACAACTACGTGAATTCCTTTATCTATTAATCTTTGTATCGCTTCTTTTGTACTTTCGTGCATACTTCTATCAATCTCACTTAAAAGCGTACCGTCAACATCAAAAAACACTACTTTGTACACGGGTCTTTACATCCCGTCCAAATGATTCGTATCATTAATGAAATGCACCGTTTTTTGTTCGCCATCAATTTCAATTAAGCTTATTCCCGTATCTCCCATTTTAAAATAATAGTCCATTGAAATGGGCATTTTGAAAAACGCACGTAATAGACTATTTATTACACCACCGTGTGCAACGATTGCTATCCGTTCATAAGTATTCTCTGTCACGATTTTAGAAAAGATTCCTTCTATTCTCATTCTAAATTCAATAAATGATTCCCCATTTTCAAAACGGTCATGAAGAAACTTTGGCTCTGGATATTTCTTTGCTTCTTCAAAAGATAAGCCTGCTTGCACTCCGTTATTAAACTCCATTAATTCCTCTTCTAGTTGAATTGGGCATCCAATTCCTTCAGCTAACGTTTCACCCGTTTCACGAGCACGCTTTAATGTACTTGCCCAAATGAAATCTGGTGGAAAATCTGCTTTCACTTTCTGTACAAGCCTTTGCACTTGCCGTCTTCCATTTTCTGTTAATTCAAAGTCAGCTCGTCCTTCATGTACATGTAAAATATCTGCTTCGGATTCACCGTGACGTATTAATAATATTTGCACTTGTTTCCCACTCCCTTGTTTAATATCCACAAAATTCCATTATATCATATTTTAAATTTTCTTTAACAAAAATATATTACTTTGACAGTTTTTTAACCGTCTAGTAAACGTGTTATTCCACTTAACAATTCCAAACACTCTAAACTTATAATTCTTTGAAAAGTGACAAACAAAAAAGCCCTATCCATAATGGCAAAGGACTAATATTTTTTATCCTACTCAAAAATAAAAAGAGAAATGGCACCCCATTTCTCTTTTTCACTCTTATTGTTCTTTTTGTGTATCTGAAGAAGGCAATTTCTTCGCTTGTTTTTCTTTAAAGATTTCTCCAATGGCCCCAAGAGTACCAAGTGTTTCAATTGCATTAGACGGAATAAAGACTTTATTTGCTGGCCCTTTCGCAACCTCAATCAATGATTCAAATGATTTATAAGCAAGTACGCGTTCATCTAAATCTGCTGCACGAAGTAATTCAATTCGATTTTGTTCTGCTTTTGCAATTTCCTCAATCGCTCTTGCTTCCCCTTGCGCTTCTAGTTCTTTTGCTTCCTTTATACCTTCAGCTTCTCGAATACGTGCTTCTTTATCACCTTCAGCCATTAAGATTTTACTTTGCTTTTCACCTTCAGCACGAAGAACTTTATCTTGTTTTGCAGCTTCAGCTTCTAAAATGATCGCACGTTTATTACGTTCTGCTTTCATTTGTTTTTCCATCGATGCTTGCACATCTTTTGGCGGATTAATATCAACAACTTCAACACGCTCAATGCGAACGCCCCATTTTTCTGTTGCTTCATCAAGTGCTAAGCGAATTTCTGTCGAAATTTTTTCACGACCAGATAATGTTTCATCAAGTTCCATGTTACCGATAATTTGACGCATCGTTGCAGAAGTAATGTTACGAACACCGTATTCATAGTTCGAAATACCATATGTCGCAAGTTCTGGTTCAACAATTTGATAGAAAATAATTGTATCTATTTCTACTTGTACGTTATCTTTCGTAATTACCTTTTGCGGTGGTACATTCGTTTGTTGAATACGTAAGTCGTGATATACACGAACTCGATCTACAATTGGTATTAATAAATTTAACCCTGGCTGCATAACACGCTGAAACTTACCAAATCTTTCAACGACCCCAACTTTTTGCTGTGGAATAATTTTAATTGTTAATGCGATAAATGTAACAACAATTAGTGCTAAAATAATCGTTAATGTTAATGCTACTGCCATATTTATTCACTCTCCTTTTTAACTTGTAATATAGTACTATTCCTCTTTATAACAATAACTTTTTCTCCAACATCAATTGGATCATCTGCAATAGCTGTCCAAGTATCTCCATCCACCTTCACAATACCATTTACTTCATTTGTAATCGCTTGCATAACAATACCTTTTTTACCGACAAGCAAATCTACTGTATCAGTAAAACCTTTTGCTTCTCGAAAGTTTTTTGAAATTCTTTTCGTAAAGAAAGTCAATGTTAAACTTACAATCGCACCAGCAACAACTTGTAACAGTAGTGCTTCAGGGGCAAACAAAGCAATTAGACCTCCGACAACAGCTCCAATTCCAAGCCAAAGCATATAAAACGTAATCGACAACAGTTCCGCAATAAATAAAATACCAGCTATTATAAACCAAATTACCCAAGCAGCCATATGCAACCCTCACTTTCTTTCTCATTTTCTATATGTATATGAAGAAAAGAATGGTTTATCCGCCCTTTCTTGTACCGGGGCATTTACTACAAGCTATTGTACATATTCACTGTTATAAAAAGTATTAATAAAATACTATATTAATATATTCTTCATTATACATGAAAATCCCTTTCAAAAAGCGACAAAAAATGAAATTCTTTCGAAAATTTAATTTTCAATTTATAATTATTTTAACTACTAAAATATTATTTTTTAGGAAGGTGGTGTGCTTGTTGCAAAATCGTTCACTAATTTACTATTTAGGCTCTAAAATATGCATTACTCTCGCTGACATCGTATACATCATGATTATTACAACTCATATGTATATCACAACGAAATCAGCTACATTAACTGCTCTGTTTCCATTACTCCAAGTCATAACTACTCTTATAGCAAATACATCTGCACCACTTATAATGAATCGTTTTTCATCTTATTCCTTACTTTTCACACTACAATGGACAAAAACTGCTCTATTATTTTTATTAATGATATTATTCCCATCCCTGTCCACAAACATTGTAGCACTATTCATTTTCATTTTTTTCATTTCATTATGTAGTGGCTGGAGCGCTCCATTACTTTATGGTATTCTACCGCGCCTTACACCACAAGAAAATTTAGTAAAAGTAAATAGTATTTTTTCCTTTTCCACACAAATTGCGCAAGCCGCTGCTTATTCATTTACAAGTGTTATAGTTCTTCTTATCGGCGCCACTTCTACACTCATGATGAATAACATTTTGATGATTTTGGGGTGTGTTGCACTACACCTTTCATTACGTTCCATACATACTGAACGAGTAATTGAACCTTCTTCTTCAAAAGGCGCTGCTTTACTGGAAGGTTGGAAACTCTTATTTCAAAACCCTTCTCTCCGTATCGTTACATGTATGGACTTAATTGAAACTTTCGCAGGGACGATATGGATCGGCGCTATTACGATGGCTTATGTAACGACTGTTCTTCATAAAGGAGAAGAATGGTGGGGATATATTAATACAAGTTATTATGTTGGGACGTTAATTGGCGGGATATTAGCATGGAAAATGAGTACATACATTCAAAACAATTTAATACGCTCCATGGCGATAGGCTCTCTTATGTTTAGTATTCTTACATTTTTATATGGTATGACAAGTAGCGGGTTTATTGCGCTTTTTCTATGCGTTCTAATGGGGCCATGTTATCAAATTAGAGATATTTCTCAAACAACAGTGTTACAATCTAGTGTTCCCCCTACTTTATTATCAAAAATGTATACAGCTCATGGCGCTCTCATCTCGACAGCTTCTGGTCTTTCTATGCTTAGCGTTGGAATTATTACCGATTTGTTCGGTGTTCGTACGATTTATATTCTCGCTTCAATCCTTATATTATGCTCTGCTTGTTTCTCCTTTAACTTATTAAAATATGATAAGACAGAGCAGAAAAATATTTCACTCTAATTAACAAAATAAATAGGACAGGAATCCCTGTCCTATTTATTTTATTCATGATAAGTTAGGGATTTTCCGATGCTTTGTCGCTTGTTCAAAAGCGTATGCTAGTTTAATCAAAGTTCCCTCAGAAAAAGCAGTGCTTGCAAGCGTAATTCCAAACGGTCTGCCGTTATCCATGTATCCCGCAGGTATCGCTATAGACGGATAACCTGCTTTCGCACTTATAGTAGAACCTATATAAGACGGGAACAGTATCGCATCAAGATTATATTTTTCCAACGCAAAATCAATACCTTGTTCTTGAGAAAAATATATATCTGCTAATCTTGCGTTTAAGTATTCAGGATTTCTTAACGTATTAGGAAAATCTTTTCTTATTTCTAATTTAGTTTGTCCATATTTCAAAGCTCTTTCTGCTATGTTTTTATTAAACTCCATTAATTCCGAAATAGAATGTACCGGAATAGTTGAAGGTAATTTAGAAAGATAGTTATCTAGACTATGCTTTAGTTCATATAGCGATACTCCCCAACTCCATTCCCTATGAAAAGATGGAATATCAATATCTTCTACTACTGTCGCTCCCTCACTACGCAATACTTCAATCGTTTCCTTAAACAATTTTTCATCATACTCACCAGTTTCATAATAATCTTTTGGTGCATTGCTATATACACCAATCTTTGCTCCATTTAAACCATTGTCATCAAGATACTTTGTATAATCATGTTCTGCTTTACCTTCACTTTTATGAGTAGCTACATCCTTCTCGTCTAACCCAGTTAAACTCCCTAGCAAAATAGCCGCATCTGTTACCGTTCTAGCAAATGGTCCCGCTGTATCCTGTGAATAAGTAAGCGGAATAATTCCCCTACGACTAATTAGACCAACAGTCGGTTTAATACCTACTACAGAGTTTTGAACAGCTGGACTCAATATAGAACCATCTGTTTCCGTTCCAACAGATACTACTGTAAAATTAGCGGCAACTGCTATCGCAGACCCTGTACTTGAGCCTCCAACAAACATATCATCCTCACCTGTACCGTATGGATTTATTGTTTGCCCACCTCTTGCACTATATCCAGCCCACATGTCAAAAGACATTCCATTTGCTAATTCTGTCATATTTGTTTTTCCTATTATCACTGCTCCTGCTTCTCGTAGTTTCGTAACAAGAAATGCATCTTCACTACTAATATTTTGTTCCAGGGCAATCGTACCTGCACTTGTATGCATAGAGTCATTCGTTTCAATATTGTCCTTAAGTAAAACAGGTATACCATGTAATGGTCCCCGTCCACCTTTTGTCTTTCTTTCATAATCTAACGCTTCTGCAATAAAAATAGCGTCTGGATTGATTTCTAAAATAGAATTGATTTTTGGTCCTTCTTGATCATATTTCGCAATTCTATGAAGATAATACATAACTAATTCTTTTGAAGTTAATTGCCCAGCTTCCATCGCTACTTGTATATCATGAATTGTTAATTCTTTTTGTAATCGAGCATTGAACTGAATCTCCATCTTCATTCTCCTTCTTTAAAAGCTTTTATTGATAACGTGTATCTATTACTTTTTCATTTTCTCCGCTCCTCGCATATACAACTACAATCCCTTTCAAAGAATTCAACTTACCAATGTAAAAACCTTTTATTTCCTGAAAAATAAAAAAAGTCTGAAACGATTAAATTTCCGCTTCAGACTCTTTTATTACTTTACATATACCTCATCTAACAAATGTAAAAACTCACCTTGTTTCCCAGCTAATGCAGGGCATTTTGCAATATCAATCCATTCGTAGCAAAATACTAATCCTTGATCTTCCTCACCGGCACTTACAATATGTTCCCAATCATCTTTTACATCTGTTAGTAAAGTTACGTGGAAAAAATGGCGCTTTTGATATTCCTTTTGCTCTTTCACAAGTATGATGTAATCGGCTAGGAATCTTTCTATGCATAAATGACGTAATCCAGACTCTTCTTGTACTTCACGTAAAATTGCTGCTTCTAACGTTTCCCCTTCGTCAACTGTTCCCCCTGGTACTTGTATACCAGCTTCAGGTTTATCACGATGTTTAAAAACAAGCAGTTGCATAACTCCTTCTTTTTCTCTTGTCACATATGCGTGTACTTTTTTCTTATATAACACCGTCATAATCCTTCTCTCCCCTCAATTGTTCACTGCGTTACTTCTTCAAGCGTCAGTTGATTTTCATATAAATATGTAGCTTGTGGGTTCCCCACATACCTTACGTGCCATGGTTCATATCGATAGCCCGTAAGCGATTCTTTCTCTTTTGTATATCGAATGACAAACCCAAATTTATGAGCATTTTCAGAAAGCCAATGCCCTTCTTTCGTTTCACCAAAAACTGTCTCTAACTGAAACTTAGCAGCTTGAGATGTAATATCCATAGCAAGCCCTGTTTGATGTTCACTCGTACCAGGAACCGCACTCGACATCGCTGTTTTTACTTCTCCATCTTGCTTTTTATACATCGTATTTAATGCCTTTTGTCGATCAAAAGATCTAAATCCCGATACTGCAAATAAGAAAATATGCTCCTTATCAGCTTGCTGAAACATTTCCTCTAGCGCCCCTGCTGCTTCTTTCCTCATTTTTTTCTTTTCTTGATCACCTTCACTTGAGTAGCGCACTTTCGGAATAACTAAATCTGACGGTCTGTATCCATCTGGTAAACGTCTACTTTTATTCACAAGCACAAGCATCGAATTCGGATTACTAATTACCGCAATATCACCATCCATATTGGCAATCGTTTCTTTCGCTTTCGGAAATATGTTATTCACATTTACCTCGCGCGCCTGCTTATCCTTATACATTTTATAATTGATTCCTGCTACTCCAACAATGAGTATCATCGCTACGATACCAAGTAGTATCCATCTTTTTTTCATATAACGACCTCTTAGTTTAATAATTTGGCCATTTCATACTCATCGATGTTCTCTCCACCGATAATAAGAGCTGCTCTTTTGACACCTTCTTTCTCAAATCCAACTTTTTTATATAGTGCCTGAGCTCTTGTATTGTGGGCCATTACCGTTAATTCTAAACGCCATACATCATGTAATCTTGCCCACTTCTCAGCCTCTTTAAACAATCTCGTTCCAATACCTCGCCCGCTATACTCTTGCAAAATACCAATTACAATACTTGCTACATGTCTTTTTCTTTGAATATGATTTCCATTCACTAAAATAAACCCTACTATACTTTCTTCTTCAACTGCTACGAATATTGTTGCATATTCATTTTCTATAAAGCGATGAATCATTTGTTCTTGTTGCTCGGCTGTAAATTTTCTTTCTCCTGGTTCATATAGCATAAATTTCGTTTCTTCATCTAGTTGCTTACTTAATTGCAAAAATGGTGCTGCATCTTCTATTTTGATCTCCCTAATCACTTTTATCACCCTACCAGTTTTATAATAAAAAGTTTTCCTTGTAAAAAGATTTTCTCTAATTTTCCGAAAATCCCTTTGTAAATCTCCCAGTATAATTTGACAAATTTCGATATTACCATAACAACGGCAAATTATGTCTATTCTGTGACACCTTATCATTACAAAGAAAAAACGCAAGCTTTACACTCACGTTTCTTCAGACTCTCCCACTAATTTATATTTCATTTTATCCATTCACCTTTTCCGCCTGCCAGAAATATTCACCAAACGCTTTAGCAAGTACATCAATTGATCGATTTAGTTCTTCCTCCGTATTATCTACGCCACCAACTTCAATTAATATCGCTTGTCCTGATAAGTCTTGATTGTAGACACCATTTCCTGTTTGGAATCCTTTTTGAATGACACCACGACTCACTCCTGGATATTTCTTATTAATTTCCTCATGAAGAGCTGTTGCTAATTGTAAGTTCTTTTCATAATTTTTATTGCCTTTCCCTATTACGAAAGCAAGCTTTGCATATGATTTATCTCCAATTGCTTTTGTCGTGACATTTTTCCGAGCACTATCACGATGCAAGTCAAAGAAGTACTGCAGTTCTTTATTACCTGTCATTGCTTCTTGTACAATTTCCCGTGACACTTTGTAAGAACTATTACTATTTAACCCTTTACTAATCAACTTTTGGCCGACATCAGTCTTGTCGTTAGTAGCTCCTATCCCTTCACTTTCTAATTGTTCACGAAATCGATCGCCCACTATTGAAATATTAGTGACGGAACTTGTTGCTTTATTCGGATTTGGATCGTTTGCTAAATTTAGTAACGGCAAATAAGATTCCCAACTATGCGAATGATAAATAAGCGCAACTTGTCTTTTTCCTGTTGTTTGAGCCGGTTGCTTTTTCTCTTTGTTCGTATTCGGATTTTGAGCCTGTCCACCTTCACCAGTCCGTTCTTTTACCACTTCTTCAAGCGGAACGCTCGACTCTATCGGTAAGTTAGAGTAATTTGTCCCTTCACCCGCAATAACAATTTCTGTATCGTACTTTCCAAAACCAGGTAGCTCTTTTCCGACAAAACTGCGTACATCATTAAAACGAATATTCGTAGCCATAGAAAAGAGAAACGAAGAAATTGAAAAATCTTGATTTAAATTTCGATACTCCTGTGTAAAATAATGATTCTCTTTCCCAAGAACGTACATGTAACCATTCATCGATAACTCATTTAACCAATTATATAAATACGTTGACTTTGTCTCTTTCATAGAGGTTACCATCATACTAATAAGAAAAAAAGTCGCTAGTACTGTAGTAATAATAAATAAAACTAACTTACGTACACTTGTGAACTTCACATAAAAAAAGCCTCGATTCATACTATCACCCTCTCTATTTCAAGTTATGTACAAGCTCTAGAGAATAGACCGTCTAAATTCCGGCTATATTGTTAATGAGGTGAAATGAATTGAAGCTACTAATAGGAACATTACCCATTGTACTATCATTTATTTTTTATTGGCTTGCTAAGCATCCTACAATCCGTGTTGCTTTACATATTTCAGCGTACTTAGCACTTTATGTACTCGGTACAATTATTTCTATTAATATATATGATGTTTTAATACAAGATTTAGTTTTCATGACAAGCATTCATGGAATTTTACTAAATCCATTTTTTCTTATATCAGGAGCATATATAGGGATATATACCTTGCACTTAATCTTGTCTTACATTATTACGAAAATAAAAAATGGAGCGTAATAAAATGCAACCACCATTCATTTGTCATACATGCAAAAAAAGAATTGTGCGAAAGAAAGATCTTATTATTGCCACATCGCACTTCCGCTTTTATTTATTTCACAGTGATTGCTTTAAACGACAGCAAGCGTTCATCTCACGATTTATCCCTGTAAATACGCTTTTTAATTTCTTTCTTATTATATATGGACTTATTTTCGGCAGCATCCTTATGTTTACGGAACCATCTATCATTTGGCTTATTTTTTTGTTTCCTATTCTATATCGGTTTCTCTCCTATTATTATGTTGAACGTTTTTTCTCTACATAACGTGCAGACTGTCCTCTAGGAATACTTAAACATTCCCACTCATTTTCTTTTAACATTTTACCGATGTAAATAATTTGTCCTATATGCAAAGCATAATGAGAAATTTGTCTTTCAATTGCTTGCATGACAGTATGTGCTTCACCGCGAATATATACCGTCTGTAATAAATCTTCTGGCGTTAGCACATGCATCGTTTTCAAAACATATTCCCATCCTTCATTCCATGCTGCGAGAACCTCTTCCTTAGAATGATAACCATCTTCAAATTCAGCGTCTCGGTTACGATCTATTTTTTCACCATCAGATGTTAAAAAATCCGTCCATCTAGAACGCATATTACCTTGCAGATGCTTTATAATAACCGCTATACTATTTGTTGCTTCATGAGAAGACCATTCAATCTGTTCATATGATAATTGAGAAAGCACCCGTTCCCCTTGTTTCTTTGTTGCTTCAAAATTCGAAATCGCACATTGTAAATATTCTCGTCCAATATCCATGTTCCCCCGCCTTTACACTAACTAATTTTCGTTCCATTTGGTAATTCCATATTGGGCTGAAGTAATACGACATCACCGGCTTCAGGTACTCCCCCTAAAACAAGCACTTCTGATTTAAATCCAGCTACACGTTTTGGCGGAAAATTTACAACAGCAACGATTTGCTGACCGATTAAATCTTCTGGGGTATATCTCTTCGTAATTTGAGCACTTGACTGCTTAATTCCAAGCTCTCCAAAATCAATTTCTAGTTTAATCGCTGGAACTCTTGCTTCTTTAAATTCCTCTGCATGTGTTACAGTTCCAATTCGTAAATCCAAAGCTAAAAAATCTTCAAAATTAGCCATTTTATCATTCCTCCCATTTATTACTTAGACAAAACAATAAAATCCCCTTTAAAAAAAGAAAGGCGCCTAAGCACCTTTCTTTTGTAGTTCACTTGATTCATTTGATTTATAGAAGAAGAAACCAAGAATCCCGCCAATACATGATGGGATTAACCATCCTATTCCTTCATTATATAATGGTAACATTTGTAGTACGTTAGAAATCGCGTCAATTTTAATGTTCGCACTTTCTAAACCGTTAAAGAAACTAATTAACAATGCGCCTAAAATAGCTCCAATATAAATGGTATTACGCTTCCCAATCCATTTATGGAAGTAAGAAAGTACGATTAATACGATTGCAACTGGATAAATGATCATTAACACTGGTAAAGTAACTGTGATTAATTGTGTTAAACCTAGGTTAGCTACAAGTAAACTAAACACACATACCATCGTTACAATCGCTTTATGCGAAAGTTTAGGGAATAAGTTTGTAAAGAAGCCAGCACAAGCTGATGTTAATCCAACAGAAGTTGTTAAACAAGCGAGTATAATAACGAGCCCTAATAAAATTTTACCACTTGTTCCATATAACTCATTTACAACATTCGTTAAAATAAGTCCACCATTCTCTGATACACCAAGTGATGTACTTGTTGAACCAAGATAAGCAAGTGATAAATAGATTAACGTTAAACCAAGTACAGCAATAATACCTGATACTACGGTTATTTTTGCAATTTGATTACTCTCTTTTATTCCTTTAGAGCGGATAACTTGTACAACGACAATTCCAAATACAAGCGCACTAATTGCATCCATCGTTAAATACCCTTGAATAAATCCACCAAAGAAAGCATTTTCTTTGTATGCCGCTAGCGGTGCAGCTGGTTCTCCAATCGGATCAATAATTGCCTTTCCGACAATAACAGCAACAATCAATACTAATACTGGTGTAAGAAATTTCCCGAACCAATCCACTAATTTAGATGGATTTAAAGATAAATACCACGTTATTCCGAAGAAAATTATCGTGAAAAGAAATAGCATGTACCATTCGGAAACCAATGCCTCTGATAAAAATGGCTTCATACCCATTTCAAATGAAACGGCTCCAGTACGCGGAATCGCAAAAAATGGTCCAATTGCTAAATAACTAATCAATGGGAAAATAAACGCGAATATTGGGTGAACTCTAGAAGATAGCGCTTTCAAGTCCCCCTCTACAAACGCGACAGCTGTTACAGCTAATAGGGGTAATCCGACTCCCGTCACAAGGAATCCAATTGTAGCAATCCAAACATTCTCTCCAGCTTGTTGCCCTAAAACTGGTGGGAAAATTAAATTTCCTGCTCCTAAAAATAGTGCAAATAACATTAAACCGATTGCTACCGTATCACCTGGCCTTAAACGTCCTTTCATACTTTTCATTTGCATAGCACTTTTTCATTGTTTATCTCTATTTTCACAATATGCTATGCATCCTCCTCTCTGCTCAAGCTGATAAAATATGCCCCTTACAAAGCAGTGTCTTTCTCCATAATTTCTCCATTCCCCTTATTTTTACTCTAATTATTAATTTTTGATTTTTTTGAATTTTTAACTCATTAGAGTGGTATTGCGTGGAGTATAGTTGTCAGACCTCTTTGTTTTTATCACACATATAGTAACATATTTAGTTGAAAAATAAAAACATATTTTCAAATTGATTTTTTTGAAAATCAAAATTATCTACATTTTTCATTCTTTCACACAAATATTGTTATAATCTCAACTTTTATCCTATCGTTATTTTCAAATAATTTTATACTCGTAACATAGTAAAAGCCATCCAACATAATTAGATGGCTTTTGTATGTTATTCTATTGTTTCAACTTCACGTGGATTTTTCATCTCTTCCACATACACAACTCTAAATCCGTGATCTTCTAAATCTTTCAGTAACGTCTCTAATTCACCGTCGTTAAACTCTTCTCCTAATGTAAACATGATTCTCCGAACTAATAAGGCGTCATTATCAAAAGTCATTAAACTTTGGATACCTGTATATTTTTTTAATACTGTCGATAATTTTTGAATGGCCCCATTATAATCTTGTGTCCCAATCATGACAGAATATTTACTAGAATGAACGCCCCAAGCATCTTCTAATAACTCGAAAACCTTTTTATGCGTTAAAATTCCAAGAAAGACTCCATTTTCATCAACTACTGATAAATAAGGTAATTTTTTTATTGTAAAAAATACTTTAAAGAACGAAGAATCTTCTCTAACATAACCTTCTTTATCGTTTAATAATTGTACTACACTCTCTTCCAGCGAACCTTTATATTCTAAAATATCTACTTTGTATACATTCCCTAAATATTTCTCTTTTTTTTCATCTAAAACTGGTACACAACGATACCCAGTTTTATTTAAATGCTCCAGTGCTTCCCCTATCGTAATTGAACTTGAGCAAAATAAAACTTCCCTTTTCGGCACATAATTCCCTTTAATCCTCATAAACAGCCTCCTTATGTTAAAATACTTTCTGTGCCATAACTATATTATATTTTCAGAAAAAAATAAATAATTTATTTCATTTTTCTGAAAATTATTCATTTTCTTGTCATAATTTATTCACGTTTCATTCACTTATATCCCCTACAATACTAAATTTCTTTAAGAAAAATATATTGTAACTTACGCCAAAAAAAGCTAAAATAAGAATAAGAATTTTCTGAATATTCCAAGAGCAGGTGATTACATGTCTTTATTGCGCTCACATATATGTAAATTTATCGTTGGTGTTCTCATTATATTTATCATTAGTCCTATTCCTGCATTATTCATTACACATAAATACTCATACATAACTGGCTTTATAAGCATTTTTCATAACTTCGCACAACTTTCTTCTATGACAATTCCAAAGATTGATTGGATGCACGAATCTATCTTTTTCTCAGCAAATCAAATGGTTCATACTTCTAATCATTCAACACCGTTATTCCCTTACATATGGGAAATATATTTTTTATCGATTGTTCGTTTTACCTTTACTCTTGCGATTGGATTCTTTATCAGCTTAGGGATCGGCCATTTATTTTTTAAAGCACCTCAATCGGTTAAGAAGTTCACTTCTTTATTAAAATGGATACCGTACTCTTTTTGTACTGCATTATTACAATGTTCAGTCTTATTACTACTCCTATACATCGCAAAATTGATAAAGCTTCCTTACTACTCATCTTTTATCATCGTTTGTAGTACTTCCATGATTATCGTTATGCAAGCAATAAAAAAGTGGGTTCCTTTCTTAAGTAACACCAATGAATATGAAATAAAACAATCTTCTTTCCTTGTAGATACATTGTTTTTAGCGCTTACTTCGAATCATAAATCTATTCTAGGTTCCATTATTCTTTCATTCGTTATTATGGAATGCGTTTTTCATGCAAGCGGACTATTGCAATTTATCGTTCAATTCGGCGGAAATGCACCTGTTATTGTTACAATTAGCTTATTACTTTTGTATATCCCGTATTGCATACTCTCTTTCCTTCAAACACTATGGACGACAAATCACGTTAAACAACAATCATACGCTTTAACGAGAAGTATTCCAAAACCTTAATTTGAAATAACCCTCTATAATCTGAAAGTAGGGGGTTATTCCTTTTGTATAGCGGACAAAATAACAGCAAATTCAAAAACTATTGCAGAAACATACCAATATTTGCCCTTTTTCTTTGACTATTCTTTTCGTTTGGATTTATTATAAAAGTATAACATAATCGCAGGAGGTGACATCTTTATTCCAAACTACGGAATAGAGAACACACTTGGACATATTAAATATTTTTCTCATCTTTGTGCTCATCCTTATTTCCGGCTTTTTCGTTGCATCAGAATTTGCTGTTGTAAAAGTACGAAAAAGTCGCATTGACCAACTTGCAAATGAAGGCAATAAACAAGCTTTAGCTGCAAGAAGTGTCCTATCTAATTTAGATGTTTATTTATCAGCTTGTCAGCTAGGGATTACGATTACTTCTTTAGGGCTTGGTTGGCTTGGTGAACCGACTGTGGAACATTTACTACGACCGCTCTTTGAAAAGATTAATATTACTGGAACAATGGCGAATACTTTATCCTTTATTATTGCTTTTAGTGTTATTACATTTTTCCATGTTGTATTAGGTGAATTAGTTCCAAAGTCTTTCGCCATTCAAAAAGCTGAAGCAATCACACTTAAGTTTGCACGACCACTTATTTTATTTGATAAAATTATGTATCCATTCATTTGGCTACTTAATAGTACGGCAATCTTTTTCACAAAACTACTCGGTTTAGAGCCTGCGAAAGAAAATGAACTTGCCCATTCTGAAGAGGAACTACGACTCATTTTAGGTGAAAGTTTCAAAAGCGGCGAAATAAACCAAACCGAATATAAATATGTAAATAATATTTTTGAATTTGACGACCGGGTCGCGAAAGAAATTATGGTCCCTCGTACAGAAATGATTTGCTTATCTACTGAAAATACGTTAGAAGAGAATATGGATATCGTCGCAACTGAAAAGTATACACGCTATCCGATCATCGAAAAAGATAAAGATGATATTATCGGTATGATCAATACGAAAGAAGTATTTCACGATCAAACGAAAGGCATTCATAAACCACTTGAATCTTACATACATCCAGTACTAACTGTATTTGAAACTGTTCCAATTCGCAAAACATTAGTACATCTACAAAAGAATCGCGTTCAGATGGCAATCATTATGGATGAATATGGTGGTACTGCTGGACTTTTAACAATGGAAGATATTCTTGAAGAAATCATTGGAGAAATTCAAGATGAGTTTGATGCGGATGAATCACCTATGATTGAAAAACGTACGCCGAAGCTTACTGTTTTAGATGGGAAGGTGCTCATTTCTGAAGTAAATGATATGTTTGGCCTGCATATTGATGATAGCGATTTAGATACAATTGGAGGCTGGCTCCTCTCTCAAGCAGTTGATTTAAATATTGAAGCTGGTTATTCCATTGAATTTGCCGGTTTTCAATTTAAAGCACTAGAACTTGATGGACATCAAGTGAAAAAAATTGCGGTACATAAATTAGACACGAAGAAGGAGTTATAAAGTGACAGTATTATTAACAATCTGTATCATTGCCTGTTTCATTGTTTCATTTCTCGCCTTTATTTATCCTATCATTCCAGGCATCCTTGTTGTCTGGGCTGGATATTTAATTTACCATTTTGGTATAAATGGCGGAGAACTAACAACTTCCTTTTGGATTATTCAAGTCATTTTCACACTATTTATTTTCATTGCTGATTTTATTGCAAATGGATATTTCTTAAAGAAATATGGGAGTTCTAAATGGGGAGAGCGTGTCGGTATGATTTCTATTATTGTCGGATCTTTCTTCTTCCCACCATTCGGTTTAATTATCATACCGTTCTTATCGGTATTTATTACAGAACTAATGCATAAAAAAGCGCCAAAAGACGCCTTTCTAGTAGGAGTTGCTACTGTAGTTGGTTTTTTAAGCAGCACAGTAGCGAAAGCTATTCTCCAAATCATTATGATTCTCATATTTGTATGTTATATCATCTTTTAACCATCCCAATTTCGGGATGGTTTTTTTAATATGAAATACCTACTCGACTATTCTCATATTTGTTTTCACTACACAGATTCCACGTAAATTGTGCTGTATCACCAACTGTTATTTTCGCTCCCCCTTCTGGTAATACATCTTTTTCAGTTCGATACACTCCTGTCACATCACCGTCTATTAAATGCGTCGGACAAACGACCGTCCAACATAAATTACTACTACTAAGTATCTTATATGCAGCTAAATGATCTTCTGCTGCTGTTGTCATTTTCCTTTTTGATTCAGCTGATTGAAAACGATATAAATTTAGATTTGTTCTTGCTTGTAAAATACCTGCTGTTCCTATTGTAATGATTTTATGTACCCCTTCTTCTTCCATTTGCTTTATAATTTGTGGCATACTCTTCGCTAACGTTCCATTTCGATCCGTACCAAGTGCACTTATTACTATATCGCTTCCTTCTATCGCTTTCTTTATATCATTTTCATTTAGTACATTACCTTCTATTACTCGTAACCTTTCATGTTGTATTTCTATTCTATTTAAATCACGTGCTAATGCAGTTACTTCAGCTGCATCCTTTAATACTAATTTTATTATATTTGAACCTACTCGACCTGTTGCTCCTAATATACATACTTTCATTTGTTTTCCCCCTTTTTCATTCTTTCTCTATTTTTCAATAATTTTAATCAATTTTCAACAAAAAAGCTTCCTCATATATAAGAGGAAGCTTTTTTATTATTTTACCCCGCCTTAACGGGCAGTTAGACCCCACCTCAAAATTTAGTAAAACCAAAGAAGTTAGGTGGGGATCAACTGCCCGTAAAAGCCCGATTGGTTCAACTAATAATCAGTGGGGGATGCCCCCCACTGATTAAAGTTTCACTTTATTTCTTTTCTTTAGAATCGGTAGACTTCTCAGTTCCACTTGTTTCTTTATCCTTTTTGTCCTCTTGTTGTGTTGTTGTATCGTCTTCTTTCTTCTTGTCCTCACCTTTACTACAACCTACCATTAATAAAGAACTTGCAAGTGCCATAGCAGTTAATGATTTAACCCATTTGTTCATTTGCGTTTCCTCCTTTAGATAGAATATGTACAACCCCCATATTACTCTCTATTTTTAAAGGAAAGATTGAAAAATAGTAAATAAACGGTAAATATTTGTAAATTTTCTAATAATAGATATGTACACCTAGTCTATTTTTCTCCATGAAAAGTAAAAAACTAAGGCGCCTATCTTTCCGCCTTAGTTTCTTATGCAAACTTCTCATTTTCATATACATGTTTAATCTTATACTCTTTCTTCACAACATATTGCCATACACTATAGGCATAACGATTCATTTTCAGGAAGCAATTTTCTAAAAACGAGCGGAATTCTGGATTCGCAACTTCAACTGCCACTTGAGCGAACTTTAGTGCTAACCGTTTTAAATGCGAAATATAACAAGTTGCAATAAGGATATCCCCTGTATATTTACTATCAGTTTCCTTTTCCATTTCATGAAAATGAGATGAAATTGGTTCACAAGTTATATGCTGTACATTCTCTCCTTCTTGAAAATTCACTTGTTCATTATACGCTTGCAACATATATGGTAAATGATGCTGTAATAGCTCTTTTAATTCTTCGTCTCTTACCTCTCCTGTATACTCCCCAACCTTATAAATAAGCATATAACTATACCTCATTAATTCTTTCATACAATCCATGAAAATACCTCCCTTCTCTTTTGTCTATATGTTATAAATATGATGCTATAACATTTGCTATTCTTGCTAAAAACCAATCCCACTTACTAATTTTCTCAAAGTCTTCTTCTGAAAATCTTTTTGATTTATGAAAGTCTTCTTTTAATCGGTTCCATACGTCAGCAACAACTGTTGTATCATATATGATACAGTTAGATTCACAATTTAAATAAAAACTTCTATTATCAAAATTCGCTGTACCTATATCAACAATTTCTCCATCAATGATTGTTACTTTCCCGTGAAAAAAACCATTCCGATATTGATAAATCTCCGCTCCAGCATGGTTCATCTCTCTCAAATACGGATAGGCAGCTTGTTTTAACAATACTGCGTCACTTTTAAATGGTACGAGAATTTTCACATTGACACCTCGGTTTAATGCACCTTTTAACTCTTTCATCATTTCTTTACTTGGTACAAAATATGGCGTAGCAATAATTAAAGACTTTTTAGCCTGCTTTAAAAGCGCTCCATATTTTTCCCATAACCCTTTTCCATCTGAAAATAAATATTGATATTTTACATGCCCAATTGCAGGTAGACTTTTATGTATAGGCATTTTTTCTCCCGTATCTTCTTTCCAGTCAGCAGCAAACTTTCTTTCCATATCCGTGGCGCCATTCCCCTTAACTCGTACATGATAATCACGCCACGGGCCAAATTTCGAATCTTGTCCAAGGTACTCCTTTCCAATGTTAAAGCCGCCGATATATGATACTTTTCCGTCAATCGTAACAATGCGTCTATGGTTTCGTTGATGCAACGAATAGAATAAATGTTTCAATTTAGGTTTTTTACTAAACGTAAATTGGACACCATTGCTTTTTAGTTGACGAATTATCTTTTTCTTCAGCTTATATCCACCTATTCGATCAACTGACAATTTTACTTCTACTCCACTCGATGCCTTTTTCTCAAGCAACTGCAAAAATTCTTTGCTTATTTCATCTTTACCTACAATATAAAAATGGATATATATGTACTTTTCTGCATTGCGTATATCCTCAAACAATTTCGTATATAACTCTTCACCGTTCGTATATAGTTGAAATTCACCTAATTGAACTTGTCCTAATTCATATTCACTAGCCATTTTTTTCCCCATTTCCACATCGATGTTCATCCAAATGAATACACATATTAAACAAAGGATTACAACGAAAAAGTGTTTCATGGATATTTTCCTTCCTCCACTTACTGTTATTTCTATATCTTCCCTTTTTTAATACAATATCATTCAAGAAAATATGTCATTACATGATATATGTCCATATCAAACGATAGCTCATTTGCATATTGTATGTTGTATCTTAAAATAAAAGGAGGAAATAACAATGGGCTTCGCACATGGTAATGGATTCGCGCTATTAGTCGTATTATTTATCCTCTTAATCATCGTCGGTGCTGCTTGCTTCTGCTAAGTAGTTATCGTCATATGATATGTGGATGAAAAAACTATAAAAGCGGACACCTATTTTTAGGTGTCCGCTTTTCATATGAAAAACATTTCCGTTTGTTATTGTACCTTTAACGACTACATATTCAACTCAAAAAGTTAATAATGTAGCTACTTTCTTACTCTCCGCCTTACGTATATGACGTTGTTCTGCACGTAACACTGCAATGCGATGTAATTCTTTCTCTTCTTCTGTTTCAGGGATAACTCGCGGCACAGGAACCGGATTATTTTCCTTACTAAGCGCAACAAAAGTAACAAATGACGTTGCTGCTATACGTTTCTCACCTGAAATTAAATCTTCTGCTACTACCTTCACAAATACTTCCATAGAAGTTCTACCCGTCCAAATTACAAAAGATTCATAACTAACACAATCTGAAGAGCGAACAGGATGTAAAAAATCTACCCAATCCATAGATGCTGTGACACATTCTTTTCTTGCGTGCCTTGTTGCCGAAATAGAAGCAACCATATCCATCTCGGCTAATATCTTCCCACCAAATAGCGTATTATGATCGTTTAAATCTGTTGGAAATACTCGGCTCGTTTTAAACACTCTAGACTCATTAGCTGTTTTCCCTTTTACTTCAGTCATTGTTATCACCTCTTTGATTATTTAACCCGCTATTTGCAGACATTAAGACTCCCACCACAAAATTCGGCTGGAGCAAAGAAGTTCGGTAAGAGTTCCATTTCCCATTAACACTAGAACGGTATGAGCTTACTATCACTACACGTTTAATATTAACAACATTCAGAACTCTTAGTCTACAAAAAAGAACCGATGTTATCAATCGGCTCCTCTAAATACATATTGTTCTTTTGGCGGTTCAACCTTATTCCATTTCGTTACTTCTAATACAGGGATATTCGCATGGAATGGCTGATAAAATTCCGTTGATATTTCTCCTTCAACTTGAATCCAATCATCATTTTTCCATTCTATCCCTTCTGGTTTTTTCACTAACATACCATATACACCAGAATCCGCTACACAATGTATAATCCCGAAACGGAATAAGAAATATTGTTCTTTTTGAGAAGAGTCATCTTTGAAAACAAACCCTTTAAAAGATAATTTTTTCCCAGTAAACTCGCCAGGATAATTATAAATTGTTTCCATTCCTTTAAGAAAATTTTCATCGTTTAAAGTAATATTATCTTTCGTAACAAACTCTTTCTTCCCTTTTTCCATTACACCACGGTATCCTTCTTTTCCGTAATAAATACTTGTGTCTGGTCTTAGGAATTGCCTTGTCATAAACGGATCTTTACTTTCTGCTTGCGCAACTGGAAAGTGAAATCCTTTCGCTTTAACGATATCTGAATCTAACGTTGCAATTGGGAAAAATAATCCTGAGACTATCGGAAAACAAAACAATAAGTACGAAAATGCTTTTTTCCACCATGTATTCTCATCTTTTGAATGATCATGCCCGCAATGGCTATGATCACAACTACAATCTTGTTTTTCTTGTTCTTTCTGATGTTCTTTTTGGAATACGATAATAATTTGAACGACCGTTAAAAACCCTAAAATAATAGCTGCTGTTGTTGATAAATAAGCATACTTCATATTGATATACTTCGTAATATTACCGGAAATATGAAGCTGCGCGATTAAGATTGTAAAACCTAATAATATATATGCTCGAAACATAACCTACCACCCCATCGCATAAATGAGTAGTGAGCTTGCATAAACAACAAGTGTAACTGTAACAGTAACGACAATTACAAATTTTGTTTTAAATGTCGCAAGCATCATAAACATATTTTTAATATCCACCATCGGTCCATATACGAGGAACGCGACAAGTGATGCTGTTGAAAATGTACTTTGGAACGACGAAGCAATAAACGCATCCGCTTCTGAACAAAGTGATAAAATGTAAGCTAGTCCCATCATAACAGCTGGTGAAGAGAACGGCCCTTGTCCTATAGCAAGAAGTGTTGAAGTTTGTACGAACGTTTGAACTGCCGCTGCAATTAACGCACCTAATACTAAATATTTTCCCATCGAGAAAAATTCCTCAACAGCGTGTGTACATACATCCCACATTTTTTTACGTAATGGACGCTTATGATTCACTTCTGGGAAGTGATCATCTCGTAATTGATGTTCTTTAAACATAAATGATAATATAATTCCAACGATAATTGCTACGATAATCGCTACGATAGAACGATACCATACCATGTGCATACTACTTCCAAAGGCAACGTATGTTGCAAATAATACGACCGGATTAATAATTGGTCCAGTTAACATAAATGCAATCCCGGCATATGGTGGAACCCCTTTTCCGATTAACCGTCTTACAATCGGAACGATTCCACATTCACAACCTGGAAACATCATACCTAAAAAAGTAGCCATTAAAACAGACAGAAAACGGTTTTTCGGCATCCATTTCGCTACCATATCCTCTGTCACAAACATTTGAATGAATCCTGAAATAAATACACCAATGAGCACAAAAGGAAGTGCTTCGATCAATATGGAGATAAAGATTGTATTCATTTGCAGGAATGCTTTCGGTAATTGAAACAATTCCATGATGTATTTCCTCCAACTTTTCATTAACAATATGTAATTTTAACCCCATTTTATGAATTGGACAAGGCTTATACGGAATTCACTTCCTTCATATACATTACATTTTATAAGTTATATTCTATTCAAAACTTTCGATTTCATAGCAAAGAAGCTGCTCTAGCGCAGTTATATAACTATGCTAGAGCAGCTTTCTTCTCGTTAAAAGTAACGTTTCTTCCAAAAAACAAACGCTAATGTGAAAGATAGTGTTACACATATTATGAGTACAATTACAAAACCATGTGCTTCCCCTTCAAACGGAACCTTTACGTTCATTCCAAAGAAACTAGAAACCATCGTTGGTAACGATAAAATGATTGTAATAGACGTTAACAGTTTCATAACACTATTTAAATTATTTGATATAACGGAGCTAAAAGTATTCATCATTCCACTTAAAATGTGACTATATATTTCCGCCATTTCAATAGCCTGTTTATTTTCAATTAATACATCTTCTAATAAATCTTGATCGTCTTCATACATTTTTAAAAATGTACTGTTACGCATTAATTTTTGAATTACAATTTTATTCGCCTTTAATGATGTTGTAAAGTAAACTAAACTTTTTTCAAGGCCTAGCAATGTGAAAATCTCTTTATTTTTCATCGACTTATTTAATTGATGCTCTAAATCGATTGTTTTTCTGTTAATTTGCTTTAAGTATCTTAAATAATAAGTAGAAATCGTATATAAGAGCTGAAGTGCAAAGCGTGTCTTTTTAAACGTATAAAATTCTTTAATACGTTGATTAATAAAGCGTTCGAAAATTGGGTTTTCTTCTAAACAAATTGTCACAAAGCAATCTGGCATTACAATCATACCTATTGGAATCGTGTCATAAATCGAATTTCCTTCTTCATCATGTCTAACTGTTGGAATATCCACGATTATTAAGGTATTATTGTCTTCCTTTTCAATACGAGAGCGTTCTTCATCATCTAAAGGGTCTTTAATGAAATCTAAGTCTACATTTAAAGTTTGTACTAGATATTGAATTTCTTCTTCCGTTGGATGAAGTACATTAATCCAGCAACCCTTTTGCATTTCCTCAACCTCTTGTAGTTTTCCGTTTCGGTCTGTTAAATAAATATTTAGCATACTATCACCCCGATTCTTTTTACATGTAGGAATCTACCTCTCTAACATAACAGTTTTTGAACCGCCATTCTCAGCATATGAAACATACGTTTAAATTTCAATAGAAAAATTATTTTGAAAACGTTTTTATAAGAAAAATATTCTAAACAAAGAAAAAGACAGAGTGCTCTCTGCCTTAAAAAGCTTATGTTGCCTTTATAACATATTTAGAAAGCATCCACAAGTTAAAGCCAACTGAAATCGTATAACCAGCGTATGTTGAAATAATAAAACTTACATAGTCGAAATACGGAAGCAATACGATATTTAAAACTATCTTTACAATAATGCCAATTACTAATCCTAGCACTGTTTTCTGTTGCTGATTAATTCCTTGTAACATCGCAGCTGTTACTGTAAAAAGCGAAAATAGTATACAGGCAGGAGCATAATACTGTAAAATAACTCGCCCCATCTCCGGATCATTTCCGGCACCAAATAAAAGAGTATATACTGGTTTTGCTAACAACATCATTCCAATCGCCGCTGGTACCGTAATACCTACTACTAATACATTCGTTCTCGTAAAATGTTTGTACAGTAACTTCACATTCCCTGCTGTATAGGCTTTTGTCATCTCAGGTACGAGAGACATACTAAAAGCAGTCGCAACGGAAACTGGGATGAGTACAACCATCTGAACAAGACCAATTATTGCATTTATCTTCTCCGCTTCTCCTTGCATATACCCTATTTGTATAAGTAGTTTATTAATTGTAAATGTATCAATCGTCTGATACAACGGAATTGCTAAACCAACCACAACAAACGGTATTGAATATGTAAAGAGCTCCTTATACAGTGAGAAGAAAGATTTCGTTGTTTGCGGAATACTTGCCATTTCTTTTTTCTTTAAGTGCTTTCTCCTTCTTATGTAATACGCACTTAAAACAGTTAATCCACCTATCGCTCCCATAAAAGCACCGAACGTTGAAATACCAACAGCTAGCGAGACAGAAGCTTTTAAAATATATAAAACGACAAAGCTTCCTATTAAAATGGTTAAGACCCGAAAAAACTGCTCAACAACTACACTTAAAGCAGAAGGCCCCATCGATTGAAACCCTTGAAAGAATCCCCTTAATAAACTCATTACCGGTACAAGTATTAACGCAAAACTTACAATTTGGATATTAGTAGTGACCGCTGCTACACTATTCCCTGTTTGATCATTTCCATCGATTACAAGTTTAGCTAAATGTGGAGCTAATATATATAGCGTAAAACATGAGATTACTCCCATTATTAACATAAAAAAGATACCGCTCTTTAGCACTCTCTTAACCGTATGATAATCATTCAGTTGATCATATTTTGATACCATTTTTGAAACGGCAAGTGGTAGTCCCATCGTCGCAACGCTGAGCATAATCGTATATGGGCGATAAGCATACGTGTATAAAACGTACCCACTCGTACCGACCATTGCTGTAAAAGGTATAACATATATAAATCCTAACATTTTAGATATCATCGTTGCCATCGTTAAAAATATCGTTCCACGTATAAACGGTGACCCTTTCATCACATTCCTCCGCTACGCTTTATTATTACACATTATGGACAACTCCTTTTTTTTAGAACCGAAACAAATAAAAAAGCCAATGAAAAATCATTGACTTTAACGCGCTGCTTTTTTCTTTTTTAAATACTTTAAACCGAAGTATAGAGCAACAAAGAGAACAGCTCCTATAATTATGTAATGTGTGTAATCAGATGCATACTCTTTAATGTGTCGCCAATTTCCACCAAGCTTTTCACCTAAGTATATAAATAGTATTGACCATGGAATAATCGCAACCACAGTATACAGTGTAAATAGTTTTAATGGCATTTTAGCTAATCCTGCTGGAATAGAGATTGCATGACGTACGACTGGGATAAAGCGTGCAGAAAAGATTACTCCTGCTCCGTAACGCTTAAACCAACCTTCCGCTATGTCTAAATGGTGTTTATTAATAAGTAGATATTTCCCATATTTCTCTACAACTGGACGCCCTCCGTAATATCCAAGCCAGTATAAAAAGATTTGGGCTAAAGTACCACCAATAGTTCCGGCGATAACTGCACCGACAAAACTAATTTTACCATCCGCTACTAAAAATCCAGCATACGAAAGTACAATTTCACTTGGGATAATTTCAATCATTAAAGCTAGTGCTACTCCAAAGTAACCTAAGCTTGCAAAAAATTGCAATAACTGATCTATTATGCTTGCTAACATTTTATTTTCTATCTCCTTTTTTCTTCACATACCATCCCATTATTACATAAAGGTCGCATTCTGCCAATATCTTCATTTCAACAATATTATCGGCATAAGCATAATTAATCTATTACTATTTCTTTTTGAGGTTCTTTCATGTAGGCAAACATTTCTTTAATTTGCTCTTCTGTATTTCTAGCAATCGATAAATTAGGCAATTCATTCTCACCAAAAAACTCCACATCTTCTGTTTCAATACTAATTTTCTTTTCACCACCAACAATCTTACAGCTAATAAAAATTTTATATACGTGTGTTGCTGAAGGCGATGGTTGATGTTTTTCTTTATCAAATATAGCGAGTAGCTTAAAATCATCTACTTCATAACCCGTCTCCTCTAAAACTTCTTTTGCTGCTACTTCTGTCGGCGTATAACCGATATCAGCCCATCCACCTGGCAATGCCCATTTCCCATCACTTTTTTCTTTCACAAATAATAGTTTTTCATTTTGAAAAATGACTGCTCTTATATCAACTTTAGGTGTTTGATAGCCTGTCTCACTTGCAAATAACTTCTCTACTATTTCCCAATCTGTCTTTGTATAATGTGACATCATTGAAATGGAAATATCCCGTAATTGTTGGAAACGCTCTATATCATACACATCTTTAGAATACGTTAAACCCGCTTGAGCTATAGCTTGTATTTGTTTTACCCAATCAACCCACTTAACTGTCATGTTTCCACATCTCCATTCTTTATTAAATAAATATTACGTCAATTCAATTGATACATCTTTATTATACAAAAAAAGAGATTGATAATGTTCCAATCTCTTTCAAAATTAATCCAATTCATGTAAGTGGTCTTGTATATACTTTCTTCTTTTATTTATATATTCATCAATCATATCAGCTTCTTGATCAAATGTTTCTAATTTTTCTTTCATATATGGATCTTGTAGTAAATATGGGCGAATCGATTCACACAAACCTTCTACTTTCGGCATCATAAATGAAACGGTAAATTGTTCTTCTAATATTTCTTCCAAAATACTTCGGTATTGTTTTCTAAATACAGGTATATCTAACAATCTTGCACTTAACGTGTTATAACCTTGGATACGAATATACTCATGATTAAGTGGTCTCCCTTGTACATCTCGCCCCCAAGTCGCATCATAATCCCAAGGTATCACTTCAAATAAATTTGTTTCATCGTTATGATATAGTGCATAGTTATGAACGAAACCATCAAAGTTTTGTGTAAAAATAACGCCAGCTAACCATCGTAAATATTTATCAACATGCAAAAACTTTCCAATTTCTTTTTCATAAGCTTCCCTCGACAAAGCATTCGCTTGAAATACAAATTCACTCAGCTGTTCTTCACTATTTTTATTCGAATATTTAAATTCATAACCCGCAAAGAGCTCGGTCTTAACATCTTTATCTCTCTCACTCATTAAAGAAAAATTCGCATCATCATCTATCGCATAATAAATAGAACCACTCGGTAATCCTCTATTTTTCAAAAAGTTTTCATCAACTGATTCTAACTGTAAATATACACCTTGAATTTGACCATTAATTTTTATAAATACATGTTGTGATTTTGGTGAAAGTACACCAATATCATGAAAAAAATCTAAAGATAATTTATTTCGTATGAGAGACGGATCCATAAACTCAGAATTTAAATGAATCTCTTTCGCACCTTGAAATTTTTTCGGTTTATAAAACATAACATGATAAGACTTTTTCTCAAATTCACGAATATGAGCACCCCGGTATACGATATCAATGTCATACTTCTTTTTTCCATAAGTTAATTTTGCCGGCACTGGGCTGTCTGACCAAATGTCTTTTTTCAATTCCACTAAGTACATTGGATGAATAAAAAAATCATATGAAGGTAGCATGTTTTCTCATCCCTTCTCAGTTCTCTTCATTCAATGTATGCGCCTTGTCTTGTCCATACATCCGCTATCATCCATTTATATAAAATTACACTCTTGTCCTGTTCAGAAAGACGTCATATCTCATATCATGTTAAGGAAAAAGAATACCTTTTCAACTTAATACATGATAAGGAGGATTTCTATGAAACGTGATATTAGAAAAGCTGTTGAAGAAATCAAAAGTGCTGGGATGGAGGATTTCTTACACCAAGATCCAAGTACTTTTGAGTGCGATGATGATAAATTCTCTCATCATAAATGTACTACAGGATGTAAATGTACTACAGGAGGTAGATGTCCAAGAACAAGATGTACTCGCGTGAAACATTGTACTTTCGTTACAAAATGTACGCACGTAAAAAAATGGACATTTGTTACAAAATGTACTCGTGTACGCGTTCAAAAATGGACGTTCGTTACGAAAGTGACGCGTAGAAAAGAATGCGTTTTAGTTACAAAACGTACTCGCAGAAAGCATTGTACTTTCGTTACAAAATGCATACGCTTTGAAAAGAAATTTTTCTGGACAAAACGCAGTTTCTGTAAAAAATGCGAATTCTTCCCTCACGGACACGGTAGATCTTGCGATGATGATTGTGATCATGGTAAAGACTGTCACGATGACGGGCACAAATGGAATGATTGCAAAGGCGGACATAAATTCCCATCTTGCAAAAATAAGAAATTCGATCACTTCTGGTATAAAAAACGTAATTGCTAGTTTTTATGCCTACAAAAAAAGGCCGTTTTGCGGCCTTTTTTACGTTTATCCCGCTTTAATGGGCAGTAAGACCCCCACCTCAAAATTCAGCGAAAGCAAAGAAGTTAGGTGGGGGATTAACTGCCCATAAAAGTCCGATTGGTTCAACTAATAATCAGTGGGGGATGAAGAACCCCCCACTGATTAAAGTTTCACTTTATTGAAAGTGACTTATATCTGCAAATTGCTTCACTGCACCTTTCCCTTCTTCAAATTCTATTATACTTAGACTAGCACTATGCATAAATGGATCATCCCATACATTTTCTATTTCAATACCCGCAAAATGTCCTACAAGTAATTTTGCTGCTGCCGCATGGGAAACAATTAATATACTTTCTCCTTTATGCTTTTCTAAAAGAAGCTGTATCCCATCCATTACCCTTTTATGAACAGCCTCAAAATTTTCTCCCGATGTTGACTGGAAAAGATGTGGCTCATACCAAAACAACTGTATTTCGTCTGGGTATTGCCTTTCTATATCATCGATTGTCAGTCCTTCCCATTCACCCATGTTAATTTCATAAAAATGCTCATCCGCTATTATCGGTATGTCACGTTCGCCCTTTATTAACTCTGCAGTATTGAGGGTTCTTTCACTTGGACTACTATAGATCGTATGGATAGATAAATCTTTCATTCGGTCTCCTAATTGCTTTGCTTGTAACATACCATTTTCAGTTAAAGCAGAATTTTTCCGCCCTTGCATTCGTTTCGCTACATTCCATTCCGTCTCACCGTGCCTTGTTACATATACAGTTATTTTCATTTCACATTCCCCCTTACCATGTTGGCCGCAATTCCCACGGTTCTACTCGTCCTACAATCCATTCATCACATTTACTCTCAATTCCTTTTATTACCCCATCCGATATTTCTTCATGGGTAAGCCATCTCCCGTATGTATCTTCTAAAATAAAACCTAATATTATTCTATGGTAGCTACATCGCGTACCACCTATTTTTTGTGCGGGTATACGCGACGCTTTACTACCTAAAATATGAAAAACGTTGTATGTTTCAGACGACAAATCCACTTCTCTACAAATGAATGACAACGTATCCTTCGCACTTGCGTGTACCCATGCGACAACTAATGTTATTGGGCCATTCTGCACAATTGTGCTTTTAATAGCTAGCTTTACATCGTCGTCATTATGATAATCTAACGGAAGACATGTGATATTTTCTGGTATAGCACTCTCTCGCTTAACATTTTCTAATTTCACTTTATCTCGTCCAATAATAGAAACATGAAATCCTTGCTCACAAAGCCACATAGAAACTCTCTTTAGCATTCCTGTTCCACCAATTACTAGCGCATGCAACTTCTTCTCCCCTTAGTAAAATGTCATATGAGGTTTATCTTCCCTATAATAATTAAGTCGGTCTTGCAATGTCCCTGAATGAAATTCAAACTTATGGCCGTCTGGATCAACAAAATATATAGACTCACAATCCCTTACATCTCGTTCTCTTCCTTGTAAAATATGAACATCGTTTTCTTCTAATCTCTGCAGTAGACGTTCAAAGTCTTTCTGTTCAACTGAAAACGCAATATGCGTATAAGATTGATGAATCTCATTTCTCGGAATATGTGTTTCTTCATTAAGTGCTACCCATACCCCACATATATTAAAATATGCAAGTTTTTTCCCTTTAACTAATAATTCTCCTTCTAGTACTTCTTCGTAAAATGTAATAGATTTTTCTAAATTAGATACTGAAAAACAAAGATGATTGATTCCCTTTACCAACTCTAATTCCTCCTATACAAATAAAAGATGAGCGAAAATTCGCTCATCTTTTATTATACTATTTCTTTGTAACATATGCCCATTTATAACTGAAGTCCCCACCAAACGTATGATTAGCAATACCTTTTACAAATGGCTTCTCTAAATAAGCTGTACTTTGTTGGTACGTAGGAGAAATTGCTGCATCTTGACCAATTAAGATTTTTTCAGCTTCCGCAAGTGCATTCCAGCGTGCTTTATCATCTTTTAATAGCTCTCCTTTTGATTTCGCTACTAAATCATCATACTTCGGATTAGAATAATCCATTTCATTAAATGAGCTTCCAGTAACAAACATATCAATATAAGTCATTGGATCCGGATAATCAGGGCTCCATGCAGATAATGAGAATTCATATTGGAATTTCTTTTCTAAATCCAGCTTCTGCTTGTATGGTTGCTGTTTCAAATTCACTTTAATACCAGGCAAGTTTTTCTCTAGTTCTTCTTTAATAAAGTCGCCTACTTTTTTACGGCTACCGTTATCATCGTTTAGTAATTCAACCGTAATTGTATCTTGACCAAGCTCTTTCTTTGCTTCTTCCCATAATTTTTTTGCTTTCTCTGCATTATCTTTACTATCACGGAAGTTTTTATTTACAGAGCGGAAGTCTTTTCCATCTGGACCTGTCGTGAATTTTTCAGGTACTAAGAAATATGCTGGCAATGAACCGTCATTTAAAATAACATCAGCAATTCCTTTTTTATCGTATGCTAAATCAATCGCTTCACGTACTTTTTGGTTTTTAAATGTTGCATTTTTTTGGTTAAAACGCAAGAAATACATACGTGGATCTAACTTCGTTTTAAATTCATCTGGCTTATTCTTTTTATATTTATCAACAAATTCAGAAGTTAAAATAACTCGATCTGCTTGATCACTATCATATAAATTTACTCCCGTGCTTGTTTCCTTCACAATACTTACATTAATTTCGTCTAACTTTACAGTATCTTTATCCCAATAATTAGGGTTTTTCTTCAACTGATAATTTTGTTCGTGTTTCCATTGACTCATTGTAAATGGTCCATTATATACTAATTTATCTGCTTCTAATCCGTATTTATCTCCTTGTCCTTTCACATATTTTTCATTTAATGGGAAAAATGTAGGGAATGATGTAAGCTCAAGAAAATAAGGTGCTGGTTGCTCTAATTCTACTACCAACGTTTTATCATCCTTCGCTTTAACACCCAATTGATCTGATGGTAATTCTCCTTTATTTACTTTCTGTGCATTTTTCACATCAAATAAAATGAATGCATATTCTGCCGCTATTGCTTTATCTAATGTACGTTGCCATGCATATACAAAATCTTGTGCTCGAACTGGATCACCATTTGACCATTTCGCATCACGTAATTCAAATGTATATGTCTTTTTATCTTCACTAATCTTCACATCTTTTGCCATGCCTGGTGTTGGTTTATTATCTTTATCTAGACGATATAAACCTTCCATTGCATTTACAAATACACGGAAAGATACAGAATCCGTTGATTTAGATGTATCCATTGAAGGAATTTCAGCTGTTTCTAGCAAATTTAAAACTTGTTTATCTGCCATTCCCTTATTCGATTCTTTCTTCGTTGTCGAAGCCTTCTCACCATTTCCACATCCTGCAACCAATACACTCGTCGTTAATACAAGTGCAGCAATTGTTGTTGTCTTTCTCTTCATTCTTCCTTCCCCCAATCTATATGTATAAGTTAAATCCTATATAATACATTTCATTATACAAAAGATTCTGATTATTTTAAATATTTATTTTAATAAACATAGAAAAAAGCGGTCAGAAATTTCTTTCCAGCCACTTTGTTGAATAGCATTTACTTGTAATCCCTCCTCTATATCAAATGGATTTTGGACCTTAAATATTTCTTCCATCATCTTCAAAAACTCTTCTTCATTTTTAGATTCACCGTTAACCGTAAGTGAGTATGGTTCCACTTCACCCAATTTATAATCGACAACAAATTGAATTTTCACCTTTTGCCTTGGCGTCCCAGCGTTATATCCTTGAAATTCTACTAATTCTAATCCTTCCGTTCCACGATAATATATCCAACCTGAATTTTGAAAATAATTTTCGAAAGATTCACCTATTGAAAAGAAAGGATATTCATAAAGCGAGCTTGTACGAACTTTTTGAATAACATCTCGATCAGTCGGAAAAAAGAAATGGCTAAAAAATATGCTAGCAACTGCTAAAATAGTAACAATTGTCGCTCCCATTTTGCTCGTTCCGCCACTATCATGGATGAGATAGTTTGCAACTGATTCATTTTTTATTTCTCTTGCTTTTATTCGATATATACGTCTTTCCGCAAATTGATAGTATAATCCATTTGCAAAAATCCCCATTCCAAACAAAATAAAAATAAGTAATAAAAACGTAAGAGGTACCATATTAATGATTGGCAACGCTACATTAAATCCCATATAATACGAAAATGCATCACACGCTACTAATAACAACATAAATAAAGCAGCTGGTACATAATACTTGCGATATCCTAGCCAACCTATATTGAAAATAGCAGCCCAACCATTCCAGCTCCACCTAGCAATCCGCTTATTCTCAAGCTCCCATTTCCTTTTGTAATACGGATATTGTCTCCCTACATATACTTCTAATTCTTTATCTATTAACGAGCTACCTTCATCTTGTTCATTATCCAAGTTTCGTTGACAACTTGCACAATTTAACTGTTCCTCCTCGCAAGGTTTTCCACAATTTATACATTTCAAAACAATCCCTCTTCCCATCCATACGTCATTTCAAAATACCTTCGTGATTTAATAACCACTCTTTCCTCCATAAACCGCCCGCATACCCAACAAGCTTCCCGCTCTTTCCTATTACACGATGACACGGAACGATAATTGAAATTGGATTACGACTATTTGCTCCTCCTATCGCTCGTACAGCTTTCGTATTTCCGACCTTCTCTGCAATATCTAAATATGAAGCACTTACGCCATAAGGAATAGTATAGAGCGCATCCCATACATTTTTTTGAAATGCTGTTCCCTCAGCAGACAGTGGGACCGTAAACTCTCTTCTTTTCCCCTTAAAATATTCATCTAGCTCATTTATACATTGATCTATCATTTCATTTTTATGTTCTTCTTTTCTCTCATCAACAAATATAACAGACGTAATTCCTTTATCGTTCGCTGTAATTTCCAGCAAGCCTAATTCACTTTCATAATAAGCCTGGTACATATGTCATCCTCCAATTCAATTCATATTAATTATTGTAACACGAATAGACAAAATTTTTCGTATAAGCGTTTTATTAGGGAAACAAAAACAAGAATGATAAAATGTAAGAAAATTAAATCTAGGAGGCTATTGGATGAATTCTGAACTTTTTTCACCTTATACAATTAAGGACGTTACATTAAAAAACCGTATCGTTATGTCACCTATGTGCATGTATTCATCAGAAAACGAGGATGGCCAAGTAACTAATTTCCATCACGTTCATTACGGAACAAGAGCTGCTGGTCAAGTTGGTTTAGTTATGATCGAAGCAACAGCCGTGTTACCTGAAGGAAGAATTTCTAATAAAGACCTAGGTATATGGGATGATAGCCTAATTGAAGGCTTACATAAAACGACAACTTTTATACATGATAACGGCGCAAAAGCCGCCATTCAACTTGCTCACGCCGGAAGAAAAGCTGAATTAGAAACGGATGCTCTCGCTCCATCCGCAATTCCGTTTAATGAAACTATGAAAATCCCAGTAGAAATGAGTATACAGCAAATAAAAAAGACCATATTAGCTTTTCAAGAGGCTGCAATACGATCCAAACAAGCTGGATTTGACGTTATTGAAATACACGGCGCTCACGGTTATCTTATTAATGAATTTCTTTCTCCACTTTCTAATAAACGGACTGATGAATATGGAGGTTCACCTGAAAATCGCTATCGTTTCTTACGTGAAATCATTGACTCAATAAATGAAGTTTGGAACGGACCGTTATTTGTTCGTATTTCAGCAAACGATTATCATCCTGACGGTTTAACGGTTCAAGATTACGTTCCATATACAAACTGGATGAAAGAACAAGGAGTAGATTTGATTGATTGTAGTTCTGGAGCTGTTGTTCCGGCACACATCGATGTATATCCCGGGTATCAAGTGCAATATGCTAAACATATTAAAGAACATGCTAACATTGCAACTGGGGCTGTTGGTTTGATTACGACTGGAGTACAGGCAGAACAAATTTTAAATAATAACGAAGCAGATTTAATTTTTATCGGACGTGAGTTACTTCGCAATCCTTACTTCCCAAGAATAGCCGCCAATGAACTTAGCTTTGAGTTAGAAGAACCGTATCAATACAAACGAGCACCGGGGAAAATCCATACGAATAAATAAAACCGAGAATAATATGTACTACTGAATCTAGAGGAATAAAAAGTATACTATAAGATAACGTATGTTATTTCATAATATCGTTTTAAGGTGGATCAACATTTTGCTTGATACACCTATTTTTTTATGTATTTATCTCCCGTTCTGAATATGTGACAGGGTTAAAAATCGAATTCCACAATCGTGATTACGAAAAAAAACAATTTCTCAGATTAAGTGAGAAATTTTTTTTTGATATAGTAGTATTCTACATATTAATTCGTTTGTTTAGTTTGAAACTCCAACAATTTTAAGTATCATTTACAAATAAGAACGATGCGCTGGCCATGAACCTTGAAGCTTGCGAAGTTGTACAATTTGTCCTGTATGATAAGCATCGTGCAAAAGGATGATCATATATTGTTGCCAAATTGGTAGAGAAGGAGTTAATTGATTTAGTTCTGCTTCTTGGAGGGATATTAATGCAGATTGTAAGGCATCATGCAGTTGAATTGTTCGCAACACTGTTTGTTGCCAAGCCCCCTCATCATTACGTCCACCTTGGACAAACGTTTCATCATTATTTTGTGGCGCCACAAATGTTTCATCTTGATGCAAGCGGGCAAGTAAGCGTTCTTTAAAGATAAGTAAATGGTTTACATTTTCCCAAATCGTATTACTAGCCTCTCCTTCTGGTTGCCAACATGCTTGCGCAGCAGTAAGGTCCTTTAACGCGTCTGATAAAGGTGGATACCATTCTTCTTCGTAAAACACTTGCTTAATTCCATTTTGCAACATTTCTTTTTTACTCATTCGTATATCCTCCTTTTGCAAATCTCCCAAAAATACGGAGTAGTACATATAGGACTTTTATATCTTCGGAACCCAATTCCCTTCAGATTTTACTCAAACAGATATAAAAACAGATTGTTTCCAAATAGAAAGTATATTCTATTTGATTTATTGGTATTACAAACAATGGATATATGATAGTAGTATATTTTCAAATGAAGTGAAACATTCTTATAAGACGAAATCATCCGTTAGTATAATACGACTCTAAAAATAGCATTGCAATAAACGAGGTCACTTGTCGTACAAGATCAAGAGTGTTGGAAACGTATAAAGTGAAACTTTAAACCGCGGGGGTTTTGCTGTCCACAAATAGCGGGATAAAAATGCGATTTGCATAATAAATTATCGTAAAAAAGGAGTGGGCTCCCCACTCCTTTTTTACTTTCTTATAATTGCTAAACTACATGTATTTACTATTCATTCAAGATTCAAACTTGATTTGTAATACATGCCATTTTTCTCGTTTTTTATTCTATCGTTGTAATTTCATTTGAGTTATAAATATAAATACCCGTTTCTTCTCTCAATGCAGTGATATACATCCCTTTCGCCACATCTTTCGCTGAAATTGGTTTATACTTTTTGAAAGCCCCTTTAAATATAAAAGGAATGATACGAGATAACTTTTCAGCCATTCGTTCACCGAAACGAAATTCTTGTCGATTTCCTACTAATAAAGATGGCCTAAAAATATGAATACCACCAATGACTAACTTTTGTAATTCCTCTTCCATTCTCCCTTTAACTTGCGAATAAAAGAAAAACGATTTAGGTTTTGCTCCCATTGAAGACACAACAAGGAAATTTTGTACCCCTTGTTTTTCAGCTAAACAAGCAGCTCGTAACGTATATTCATAATCTACCTTTTTGAAATTTGCCTTTGTTTTTGCTTTTTTGATTGTTGTTCCTAGACAACTAAATACATCATCTACAGCAAAAAACTCTTTATATTCCTCTAACACCGAAAAATCTATTTGTTTTTGCTGTAACTTTTCATGTTGCCATTGCATTGGTTCCCTTACAAAAATAGTAACCGAATCGTAGTAATCTGATTCAAGTAATAGACGCGTTATCTCTTGTCCAACTAAACCACTTGCACCAAGTACTAACGCTGTTCGCTTATTCATATATGCATATACCTCTTATTTTACTTTTCTCTCCTTCAGTAAAATACAACTTTTAGGAGTTTCCTTCTCTCATTTTACCACAAGTAAAGCACTATGCGTACGCATAGTGCTTTACTCACTCTTTTTTCTCATCTTTCTCTCGCAATTTTGTTACTGTTGATGCATCTCCTAAATTACTTATTAATCTTCTTAAAAAAATTAAGACTAATGCTAATGGTAATACTACCGCTAATATCAATAAAATAGCTTCCATTAAGTAACCCAAACACTCATCCCCCTCTGCACCCTCCTTTCAAATATATGAACGTAGCGTTGTCACATATGCATGCATTCCTAAAAATAATACATCCAAATTTGACAACTTTATAACAAAAATAAATCGGAATGATTATTATTTATTGCAACTTTATAAAAGATGTATTATACTAAGTTCGCAAACTAAAACGTAATTATTCCGTTTTGTATTAAAATGATATTTTTCTTCTATAATTGGGGAAAATATATCCGTAAAAAAAGAAAAGAGGAGAACTTCATGCCTAAAAGATTGACTATATTTTCATTCTTACTTATTTTCACTTTAATTTTTACTGGCTGCTCAAATAAAAAAGAAGGTAATGCCAAGAAAGACGGAAAGCTAACTGTTTATACTACTATTTTTCCTCTTGCAGATTTTGCAAAAAAAATTGGTGGCGACTATGTAACTGTTGAAGCGATTTACCCACCTGGTGCAGATTCACATACATTTGAACCAAGTCAAAAACAAACAGTACAAGTTGCAAAAGCGGATTTATTCGTTTATAACGGTGCTGAATTAGAACCATTTGCTGAAAAAATGGAAAAAGCATTACAAAAAGAAAATGTTAAAATTGTAAATGCATCAAAAGGTATTGAACTGCGTACTTCTACTGAAGAAGAGCATCATGATCACGGAGACGGTCATAAAGAGGATGAACATCATCACGATAAAGACCCACACATTTGGTTAGACCCTACTCTAGCAATGAAACAGGCAGAAAAAATAAAAAATGCACTTGTAGAATTACAACCTGATCATAAACAAGAGTTCGAAAAAAGCTTCGCAGCACTTCAAACAAAATTTACTGATTTAGATGATCAATTTAAAGCAGCTGTTGCGAATGCAAAAACGAAAGACATTTTAGTTTCTCATGCGGCTTATGGATACTGGGAACAACGCTATGGCCTGAAACAAATTGCTATCGCTGGTATTTCAGCTTCTGATGAACCATCTCAAAAACAGCTTGCTGACATTACAAAAACAGTAAAAGAACATAATCTACAATATATTTTATTTGAAACATTCTCTACACCAAAGGTAGCGTCCGTAATTCAAAAAGAGACGGGTACAAAAATTTTACGCTTAAATCATCTTGCTACTATTTCTGAAGATGATGCGAAGAGCAATAAAGATTACTTCACTTTAATGGAAGAAAACGTAAATACATTAAAAGAAGCTACTAACTAATCAAATTTTTAAAAGAAGCTGAATATGTCATTCAGCTTCTTTTTTATTTGTACTTACTTGACTTGACCAAAATAACAAGTAAAATTATCCATATTAGCTTTTAAGCTATATTAATTTAGAAGGTGAGTTGGAATTATGACTCTTCACATTTGTGAAGTAACAGAAAAAAATTGGCGTTCGGTAGCTGCTTTAAACGTCGCAAAAGACCAGCAGCAATTTATTGAAAGCAATGCGTTTTCTCTAGCAGAATCATTATATGAGGGAAACGGAACGTCAGTAGGTTTATATGATGGAGAAACACTTGTAGGATACGCAATGTATGGATGGTATTGGGAAAAACGTAAAAGTGTGTGGTTAGATCGCTTTATGATTGACGAGCAATATCAAGGAAAAGGATATGCAAAACGTTTCCTTCGCATACTCATTCAATTCTTACAAGATAAATTTAAATGTAAAATAATTTATTTAAGTTTACATCCAGACAACAAACTCGCAATGGGATTATACGAGTCATTTGGTTTCCGTTTAAATGGTGATATTGATGACGAAGGTCCAGTTGTAGGTGTTGTAATGGAGTTACTATTAGATGAACATACAAGCCTGTGAAAACAGGCTTTTTATTATCCTTCGTTTTTTGCAATCTAGCATTTTTCTACAAAATACTTAGTTAAAAAAAAAATAAGCCTGCACCATATGCAGACTTATTTCACACACTCCCCGAAATGTTCTTGGAACCATTCTTTATTAATATCTTTTCCGATAAACACAACTTCACTTACTCGTTCTTCGCCCTCTTGCCACTCTCTATCATATGATGCAGCAAACAGTGTATGCACACCTTGGAAAACGATACGTTTATCTACTCCATCAATCGATAAAATTCCTTTGTAGCGATATAAATACTCCCCTAGCTCTTGAACGACAGCTGACATCCACTCATTTAGTTTTTGTAAATCTAACGGTCGCTCTTCGCGTAGTACAAACGACTTTACGCCTTCTAGATGATTATGCTCTTTATGAGGATAAATTTGTAACGTATCTTTCGTTTTAAACGTTTGAATTTGTAGTAACGATGGAATATCTACATCACAGTTAGTCGCCTCGATTAACTTTGCAGTAGGGTTAATACCTTGCAGTTCCTGCAATAGATTTTCCTTTTCACTTTCATCCACTAAATCTAATTTATTTACTAAAACGACATCAGCAAATGCAATTTGTTCCTTTGCTTCTAGTCCTTTTTCAAAATGTTTATGTATATGATAACTATCTACTACTGTTACAACGCCGTTAATTTGGTATGCAGATTGAATCACAGGATCTAAAAAGAATGTTTGAATAATCGGACCTGGATTTGCAAGACCAGTCGTTTCAATTACTAATCCATCAAATTCCATTTTACCTTCTGCTTTTACGTCCAGTAATTGTTTTAAAGCGACTAGTAAATCTTCACGTACAGTACAACATAAACATCCATTCGTCATCTCCATAATCTCTTCTTCGACATTCATAATCAGCTGATTATCAATACCAATTTGCCCTATTTCATTTACAATCACTGCTAATTTATGACCGTGATTTTCTGATAAAATGCGATTTAATAATGTCGTTTTCCCTGATCCAAGAAAACCAGTTAATATTGTTACTGGAATCATTTCGTACATCTCCTTATAGCTATATGTTTTTACATTATAGCATATAGAGAAAATCGTTTTTGTAGCAAAACATATTTATTGTATGTACGATACTGTAACTATATAATAATATGTAGCAAGAAAGCCTTTTCAAAAAATGATTCATTCATCAAGGAGGTACTTATAATGGAACGAGTTCAAATGGCCGAAACACTAGAATTTTCTCGTATTATTCAAGGTTTTTGGCGTTTAGCAGAATGGAATATGACAAAGCATGAGTTACTTTCTTTTATGGAAGCTTGTATGGATATGGGAATTACTACTTTCGATCATGCTGATATTTATGGCGGCTATACGTGTGAAGGATTATTTGGAGAAGCGTTACAACTCAAGCCTTCCTTACGCGAAGACATGCAAATTATCACAAAATGTGGAATCGCTCCCCCATCACCAAAATTTCCAGAGCGATATGTTGCGCACTACAATACAAGTGCTGAACATATAATAAAAAGCGCGGAAGACTCATTACAAAACTTACATACAGATTATATTGATGTACTGCTCATTCATCGCCCTGATCCATTTATGGATCCAAATGAAGTAGCAGAAGCGTTCTCACGCTTAAAGCAAGAAGGAAAAGTCCGTCACTTCGGTGTATCTAACTTTTTACCTTCACAGTTTAATATGTTAAGTTCTTATTTAGATTTCCCGCTCATTACAAATCAAATTGAAGTATCTGCGATGCAGCTTGAACATTTCGAAAAAGGGACCATTGATTTATGCCAAGAAAAGCGAATCAATCCTATGATTTGGTCGCCTCTTGCTGGCGGAGAAATCTTTACTGGTCAATCAGAACGTGCCATACGTGTACGTGAAACGTTACAAAAGGTTGCCACTGAACTAAATGTTACTAGCATCGATACAGTTATGTATGCATGGCTGCTTGCTCATCCAGCTAACATGATGCCAATCGTTGGATCTGGTAAACTAGATCGTGTTAAAACAGCCGCTCTTGCTACAAAAGTTAATTTAGATCGTCAACAATGGTTTACAATTTTCGAAAGCTCTAATGGACATCCTGTACCATAATACACAAAAAGAAGAGCTGTTTCTTTACAGCTCTTCTTTTTCATATGTATTTCTAGTCCTGGCAAATACACACATATCCCTTAACCCATTTCCATCTACCGCTACACTCGCACTTTCCAATGTACCTTCTAACTTAAATCCTAATTTCTCAGGTATCGCTCTACTCTTCTTATTTAAAGAATCACATCGAATTTCTACGCGGTTTGCTTTCAGCTCAGAAAAAGCATAATCCGTTATACCCTTTGCAGCCTCTACCATATAACCCTTTCCACTAAACCTTGAATCAATCCAATACCCAATTTCAAATTGAGGTATATCCCAATTAATACGATGCAATCCAGCTGATGCAATAAATTCACCTGTTTCTTTCGAAAAAACTAGTAATCTTAAATCCTCACGCTGCAAAAATTGAATATGCGATTTTCTAATGCTCACTTCTACTTCTTCCTCTGTTTGCTCTTTTTGTGCAAAAACCATCCAAGGTTTTAATTCTTTCATAGAAGCTTGAATTGCATCGTATACAGCTTTACCGTCACCCGGTTTCGGCATTCGAATAAATAGCCTATCAGTATAAAATTCAGAAGGAAAATCGAATAATAACGGATTCACTTTCAACACTCCTTTTAATTCTTTTATATATAATAATATCCATCTCAAACCATACAGTAAAGAAATTTCTGAATTTTACACATTTTAATCATTTACCTCTACCGCTACACGAACTCCAGATTCAATTGCACCTTGTATCCATCCGTGATATAACGTTGTATGATCACCTGCAAAGTATAATCTCCCCTCTGGTTTTATAATCGCTGGTTGTAGCTCAGATTCTTGCCCTGCCTGAAATAGCGCAAACCCTCCAAGTGCATATGGATCCAATGTCCAACTTTTTGATATGCCAGACATGAACTCATCATATACTTGACCGCCTAATATTGTCGCTAAATTTTGTAGTGTGTAATAAATACGATCACCTTTTGATAACCCATCCCATAACAACGCATCATAAGACCATGTATAGCTGCCTAACATCATAGCAGGTCCTTTTTCTCCAATTCCGTGACTTGGATAATAGGCGTAACGAATTGGTAAATCCGTTATAATCCTGCCACCTAACTGTCCTTGTTCTTCCCAAAATCGACTTTTAAATTGAATTCCTATTTTTGTCGCTGGCATATAATGCAATTCACGAATTGCTTTCCATTTTTCATGAGATATAGAATCAAATGGATCTACTTCCACAAAGCGCATTGTCGAAAATGGAATTGTAATAATAACTAAATCCCCTGTAATACTACTATATTCAAAAGTTTCCTCGTTTCGATAAAAAGCTGTCACACCATTATCGTGTTGATGTAGCTTCATTAATTTTTGATTATATATAATATTTTCTTCTAATTGTGGTAAGAAAGACTTTGGTAATCTATCATTTCCGCCTACTATTTCACAAAATCCACTCTCCTCCTGCATAATGTATAAAAAGCGTAGTGTCTCAACAAATGACCTTTCCAAAAAACCTTCCAAATCTAATAGAACACCGATCATCTCAATTGTTACTGGCGAGAAATACGTATTATATTGATAAGGATGATACTTTAAAAATTGTCCTGTAGAGTACCTCCCAAAATCCTTTACTACAACATCCCAATTTTTCTCTGGGTTCTTTTTTATAAAATTTATAATGGGCTGTACCGCTAACAATAATAGCTCCTCAGACGTTTTTCCGACTTCATTCATTTCTACAGGATACTTTAATATATTTGGATCTTTTTCGTATTGTTTTAATGTCGTTTTCCGGCCATTTACGAAAATGATATCAGTCTCATTCCTATTAATAAACGGGCTCACCTGTAGCCCAAATTTTCTTATATATGCCATCGTTAATGTGTGCGAATACGGAATTCTCATTGCCCCAACATCTAAATATAATCCGGTATCTTCCATTCTAACCGTCTCTATGCGGCCACCTACCCGGTTGTTTGCTTCAAAAATCTTCACATCATGTCCTGCAGCCTTTAATAATGATGCCGAAACCAACCCAGCCATACCAGCCCCTACTACGATAATTTGCTTCGGGTTCGTCGTCTTCTTTAATCCTTTATTTATCACTTTCAACGTTTCATCCATGTCAGTGTTATACATTATATCTTTCTGCACAATTCCACCCCTTACTTCATAAAGTGAAACTATAATCAGTGGGGTGTTCTTCCCCCACTGATTATTAGTTGAACCAATCGGGCTTTTATGGGCAGTTAATCTCCCACCTAACTTCATTGCTCCAGCCGAATTTTGAGGTGGGAGTTTTACTGCCCGTTAATGCGGGATAAAATGGGCATTAGTGGTTTAGTGCATTTTATTCATAAATTCCTATAAACATAACAACATAGCAAGTGGAATATTCACTAAAAGTACATAAGAGGTAGCTTTCACATCTCTTCACGCTTCGTATAATATAGCAACAGCAAAGAAGGAGTGGTTGAAAATGAAACAAACTTACGACTACAACGCTACAAAGAAGTATTTAGAAGGAAAGAAACAACAACTATGCAACAAACTTAGTAGTAAACAACTATCTAAAAAAGAGCGTGAACAACTAAAACTTGAGATTGATAACTACGAATATATATTAAATTTAGCCGAAATGAATCATTATGAACGAGGCTTTCCTCGTTAAAAGTGGATAGGTGGTTTATCCACTTTTTATTTTGAGCATTTTATTACGCATTTTTCGTAAGTAAATATATAATAGGATGTACATTAAGATTGCGAGGTATATTCTATGATCAAATTAAGTGTGTTAGACCAATCCCCTATTTCAGATGGTAGTACAGCAGCCCAAGCTTTTTCACATACAGTTACACTTGCACAAGAAGTTGAAAAATTAGGATTCACACGTTTTTGGGTATCTGAGCATCATAATTCCATCAGCCTTGCTGGTTCAAGCCCTGAAATACTTATTTCTCATATTGCAGCAAAAACGGGTCGTATGAGAGTTGGTTCAGGTGGTGTTATGTTACCGCACTATAGCCCTTATAAAGTTGCTGAGAATTTCCGCGTTTTAGAAGCGCTTTATCCAAATCGTATTGATCTTGGTGTCGGCAGAGCACCTGGTGGTATGCCAATTGCAACTCGCGCACTTCAAGAAGGCAAAATGGTCTCACTTGATCAATACCCAGAACAAATTGCAGATGTTGCAATGTACTTACATGATCAAGTACCAGAAAACCATCATTATGCAAATTTAAAGGCTACTCCTGTCATTCCAACATCTCCCGAGATGTGGATGCTTGGTTCTAGCGGAGAGAGTGCAATGATTGCCGCAAAACAAGGTGCTTCTTTTGCATTCGCACAGTTCATTAACGGATACGGTGGTCCTGAAGTAATGAATGCTTATCAAGAACAGTTCCAACCTTCTTATTTAGGAGATAAACCAAAATCAATCGTCTCTATTTTTGTTATTTGCGGAGAAACGAATGAAGAGGCGGAAAAAATTGCTTCTAGTTTAGATTTATCAATCTTATTACTAGAACAAGGAAAGCGTACAACTGGTACTCCTTCTATCGAAACTGCACAAAATTATTCATACAGCGCTTATGATTTATTCCGTATAAAAGAAAATCGTCAACGTATGATCGTCGGTGATCCATCTTCTGTGAAAGAACAAATCATAAACTTAAGCAAAGCGTACAATACTGATGAATTTATGATTGTCACAATTACTCATCGATTTGAAGATAAATTGAATTCTTATCGCTTACTAGCAAATGCTTTTCATTTATAATGACAAAAGGGAGATACATCAATTATGATGCATCTCCCTTTTTTACTACTTATTATTTTTGTCGTCTATATATTCAATAGCTTCTTTTAATAGTTCATTAAAATCCTTAGGATAATCATGATTTAAATGGGGTACAACTTTAAACTCATGTTCTATATTCTTATCTCTTAATAATTGTACAAATTGCTGCGTACATTCGAAACAATCTTCATCTTGATCCCCGCACACTACATATCCCTTTATATTTTTATTCTGTAACACTCCCAACAACTCATTCCATTCTTCAATCTCTGGAAGCCACGGCGCCACAAAAATAAAACCATCTACATCTATATCTATATCTTTTTGTAAAATTGTATACAAAGCTACTCTTGCGCCAGCAGAAAAACCACCAATTATTACACTTTCTACTGTATGATTTTCTATAAACGTAACGTAATGCTCTTTTAATTCCTCTTTCCCTCTATGTATATCGTCCCAAACAAATCCATCTGAAAACTGAATTTGCGAAGATTGTGGTAAAGCTAACGTATAATCTTGTGTCAAAACAGATTTCCAATATGGTTCTATTATTTCTATATTTTCTTGATCCCCGTGCATTGCAATAAATAGTTTTCCTTCTTTATTGCTGTCTAAATATTTCACGTCTGCTCGTTCTGTTTTCTTTGCTAATTCTTCTCTTTCTTTACATAATTGAACTATTTTATGAAACTCTTCAAATTTATGTAGTGGTGTTAAATCATCGTCCGAAATTAAATACTCATTTCCGTACCAAAATCCATTGTCTATAATAGCTTCCTTCATTATCTGTAACGCTTCTTCTTCAAGCCCCGCTGCACTCGCTAGCGCATATTTAAAATTATATATTTGCGCTTTATTCCCCACTACACCTTTAGCATGCTCCATTATATAAGTGTACGCTTCCAAACTCCCTTTATTTGCGTAACAATGTAACGTTTCATTTAATAATTGAATGTAAGTCATACTATTTTCCATACACCCATTCCCCCGTAATCTTTTATAATATTTATTTCTCAAACCTTCATACCATTCTGTAATCACTGTATATAACTCACGCTAACAATACTTAATCATTACTTCTCTTCGTCCAATAAGTTTAGTATAAAGTTTAATAAACAGAAAAATCAATATTTTCAAAAACAAAAAAAGACAACAATATATTTATTGTTGTTCTCAATACATCTACCCACTCTTTTGTTTTTTTCTGTCCGGTTTACTTGAAACTAAATAATGTTTTTCTGAAATATATAGGTCTCTTTTTAATATACGCTTCAAATATGGTCCTAATTTTATCCCGCATATAAGACGCTCTTCACTACCTTCAACAAGTGGAAACATTTCTTTTTCTGTTACGTACTGATCTACTGCTTTTTGTACGATATCAATTTCTTTAACTAGGTTTAGATTTTCTTCTGTATGTTCAAATACCTCAAGCGTTTCCTTCGTAATAAGAAAACTATTTGTTGGAAATGCAAGTAAATACGGCTTTAACAAATCATAATTTACTGTATAATCATCATTTACTAATACTGTATAAACGATATTAGCATTCGTTTCTAGAAACTTAGCCATCGCTTGTTCTAATTCATCTTTCGTAATTTCACGCTCTTCTTTTCCAGTTCTGAAAAAGCGAAACATTGCATCGCCTCCTTTTTACTATATTATAGCATAAAAGAAAACTGAAAAATGACAAAAAAAGCCATTGAACGAATTTTTCAACGACTTTTTTCTTAATATACTTATATTTATTTTAAGAACGCACTTAGCATCCATACATGTTGTTCTAATGTTGTATGAATCGCTAACAACATGTCTGCTGATGTTTCATCGCCAGCTTCGCCAGCAACTTCCATACCTTCTTTTAATTCTTGAATAAGTGCAGAGTAATCATTCACTAATGTTTGCACCATTTCTTCTGCAGATTCCTTGCTTGTCCCTTCACTCACACTAGATGTTGCAAGATATTCTTTCATTGTCGCTAGCGGTTTACCTTCCAACGCTAAAATACGTTCTGCTAATTCATCAATATTTGTTCCAGCTTCATTGTAAAACTCTTCAAATTTCTCATGTAACGTAAAGAAGTGTGGCCCTGTCACATACCAGTGATAATTATGTAGTTTCACATATAACACATTCCAGTTTGCTACCTGCTTGTTTAATACTTCAACAACATTTGTTTTCGTACTCATACAATCCACTCCTCTTATCATTTCATAATGTTTATCTTTTAATAACATAGTTACATGTTACCATACATTTCCTATCCTTTCGAACGATTGGCTCATATGTAACAAAGTTTTAACACCTTTAATACTTCCCTAATATCTTTTAATTCATGTATGTTTTCAAACACTTCATACGTCTAATTGTCCAAGCTCATACATATGCATAATAGTAAATCAAGCTCATCGTAGTAGAAAGAGGGATAACATGGACAATCAACAATGGCAAGTAGCAAAGAAGGTCGCTGCTACTTATATTGGAACAGTCGTTGGAGCTGGATTTGCTACTGGACGAGAAATTGTTGAATTTTTTACAGTGAACGGATTTTACGGAACAATTGGCATATGTGTAAGTGGATTTTTTTTTATTTGGCTTGGCACAAAGATGATGTTACTTTCATCACAAATCGGTGCATTTTCAGCGCAAGAATTTAACAAATATTTATTTGGGGATGTATTTGGCAATGTTGTAAACACACTATTATTACTCGTATTATTTGGTGTAACGAGCGTTATGTTATCAGGAGCTGGGGCGGTATTTGAAGAGCAACTTCGTTTACCAAGACAACTTGGTATTTTCATTATATTGATCGCCTGCCTCATTATAGGTAGTCGCGGATTACAAGGGGTTTTTGAAGTTAATACACTTGTCGTACCTATTATGATGATTTTTATTATCGGACTTGCTATTACAACTTTTTTTCACGGTACAACTCCTATTAGTGACACTATTCCTGCAGAAAGCTGGAATATGAAGTGGATTACTAGTCCTATTACATATGTCGCCTTAAATCTTTCTCTCGCCCAAAGCGTTCTCGTCCCGTTAGCCAGTGAAGTAAAAGATCGAAAGGCCATTTTATGGGGCGGTATTTTAGGCGGTGCAGGACTTTCTTTAATTTTATTATGTAGCCATTTAGCTATCTTATCAGTCGATCAATTTTATCAATATAACATCCCAATGGCTGAAGTCATAAGAAGATTTAATGCAACTTTCCACTTCTTCTTTGTTCTTGTTATTTTCGGTGAAGTGTTCACAACTTTAGTTGGCAATGTATTCGGAATGACAAAACAAATGCAATCCATCACCGGATGGAAAAGTCACAATATTATTTTCTTCATTTTACTAATTAGTTATTGCTTTAGTTACATTGGTTACAGTGAATTACTCCACATTCTATATCCTATAATTGGATGGGTCAGCATCATTTTACTGCCAATTATTGCTTTTAAACAACTTCAAAAAACATAAAAGAAGCATCCATGTTATTGGATGCTTCTTTTATGTTCATTCACAATCACCGCATACTTCCCAGTACGGCCCCATTTCGAGTGCTAAATATGGCTTTAATTGCAACCGAATCATCCGACTAGGCATACGTTCTAAAACGAATTGAATTCCTTCTTCCTCTTCGTCTAATTCAACTTTTGAAATCGCAATTCTTTGCATAGTAGAAATAGGCATTCCGTCTTTATATAAAGTGATTTTCACCTCATCATATTCATTAAAACACAATTCAACACTCATTTGATTTTTCAACAGTTCATCAACAATTTCATATTTATCATTTCGTTCCTGGATTATATATTTCCAGCCACCTCTACCTTCTTCTTTCGGAGCTGCTTGAAATAATGTCATCAAATCCTCGTATAGCATAAGATAACCCCTCTCTTACTAAAAAACGATGAGTATTTTATATACCCTTTATCTCTATCACTATCCATATGTATTGTACCATATATCGTCGTTTTTACCGTATTCATTTGCTTCATAATTGCATGTAAAGCACCTGATTCTCTTCATTATTATATGAATTGTCTCTCATTATATTTCTTAATATGTTTCTAACGCTTTCCAAGCATATCAAACATAAGTAAATGCACTCTTTGTCCATCCTCCGCTTAGTATTTCCTTACAATAACAAAAAAGAAGAGTGACTTTTATCACTCCCCTTAAAAGAATTTCCCCGTAGCTACTAACGCTAATACTAGTATTAAAATTGTAAATAATAATGATACAATGAAACTAAAAATAGGTAATGCTTTCTTTTCATTCTTCTTAAAGAGTAACTTTAAACTAAGAAAGATGTTTACTGGTACAAGTATAAAATAAAAATATTTAACAATTTGCACCGAACTATTCGAAAGTGTTTTTAAAATAAACACTTCAATTAGAAAGACAATAAAAAATGAAATACTTAACCAAAATGAGACATAATTAAGCCAAGAATGTCTTTTGGTACCCCAATAAACTCCCATAGTAATCTCCTTTATTTGCATTTTATACGATTATAATTATACACAAAGCAAACAAATACCTCTATTTTTCGACAAATGTCATACAAAATATACCTTTAAATATTATAAAGATACTCTCAATCTCATTTCATTTTACATAATAAAAACAGACTACTCCAATAGCATACTGCTATTTTGGAGATAGTCTGTCCTCTGTTAAACTTTAAATCTTTCAATTAACCCTTGTAACTCTTCAGCCATTTGAGATAATGTACCAGCCGCCGAACTAATCTCCTCAATGGACGCTAGTTGTTCTTCTGCTGATGCTGCAACGTTTTGAGTACTCGTCGCATTATTCTGTGCTGTCATTGCAATTTGACCTACTGAAATAGACACTTCATTTGCACCTTTTGACATCCCGTTAGCCGTTTCAACCATCGTTTTAATTTGATCTGCAATTTCATTTGTAGATAGTAAAATCTCAGTAAAGTTTTGCTTCGTTTCATTCGCAATAACAAGTCCAGATTGAACTTCTTCATTTACATGCCCCATAGATTTTACCGTCTTACTCATGTCATCTTGTATTTCACATATTAATTTACTAATTTCACTAGAAGATACACTAGACTTCTCCGCCAATTTACGTACTTCATCTGCAACGATTGCAAACCCTCTTCCGTGCTCTCCCGCTCTTGCAGCTTCAATTGCTGCATTCAAAGCTAAAAGATTTGTTTGATCTGCAATATTTTGAATTACTTCTAGTATGTCACCAATTTGTTTTGATTTATTATTTAGTAACTGTATAACTTCATCTGATTGTGAAACAGATTCTGCAATAGATTGCATTTGATTTACAGTTTTTCCGACTAGTTTTCCGCCATCTTCTGCTTTTTCACGAGTATGAGCAGAAGCGGTACTAATTGATGAGGAACTATTTGCTACATGCTGAATTCCTTCTGTTACATCAAATAATAACATTGCACCATTTTCTACACTTGCCGTTTGCGTTGTTGCCCCGCTCGATATTTCATCCATTGCCATTGTAATTTGCTCAGTCGCTTCACTCGCTTGTCTTACACTTGCCGTTAGCTCTTCTGATGCTGCTGCAACATGTCCAGCCGAAGTATTAATTCTTCCTATTAACGTTCGCAATGCATCTGTCATCTCATTAAACCCTTTTGCAAGTTGACCAATTTCATCATTAGAATGAATCTCGATTGTTTGCGTTAAATCTCCCTCACTTATTTCTTTAGAAGTGGTAACTAATCTCTTTAATGGCTTCGTTATAGAAAGTGTCACAAAATAAATAAGTGCCCCGCCTATAACTAATGAAATAAACATAACAATTAACATATTATAAAATACAGGCTGCGCAGCTTCAATTATTTCATTTGAGTACATCGTTCCACCGATTTTCCAACCTGTTTTTACATTTGTAGCAAATACCATTTGTTTTTCGCTGCCATCATACATATATGAAAAAGCACCATGGTTATCTTCATAAATTTTCTTCGCCCAAGAATCAGCTGCTTTTTCTCCTGATTTTTCTTGAGGGTGAGCAATTATTTTTTGTTTTCCATCTAAAATGAAAGCATATCCCTTTTTACCGATATTGATTAACTTTGTTGTTTTTAACAAATTATCTAAACTTAAATCTATTGCTACAACACCGTTTTTATCTTCTGCTTGTTTTGCAATTGTTACGACAATATGTCCATTTCCTTGCGCCTTATACGGCTCAGTAACGACAATACCCCCTTGTTTTGCCACTGCATCTTTATACCAAGAACGTTCTGTTGGATCATAGTCTGCTGCCATTTGTATATTTGGTTCTTGCACGAATTTCTTATCATTCCCACCAACGTATACTTGTTCAACATCTTTATTCAAATTAATATATTGAGATAACATTTTTCTTAATTCATCTTGATTATCCCCTTGATACATATTACCTTGAATCACCCGTGCAAAATTATTTACATCGTTAAATTTCGCCTCAATCATTTGATTGATTAAATTATCTAATATTTTTATATTGTCGTGAGCACTGCTCGTAATTTGTGATTCAAAATTCTTTTTAGCTGTTTGATAAGACATGCCTCCAATAATAGAGACAGCCGCAATTAAAATGACAAAAAACGAAATTAGTAGTTTTTTTGCTACTTTCATATCACGAAACCAATTTAATAGTCTACCCATTACAAACCTCCTGCTTTTCAATTTCAATAGTTAAATCTAGCGAGTTGTAAACATTTCCCATCCCTAAATTATTATTTTCATAAGCTATTACAATGAATACCTTGTAAAGTTTAAACAATTAAATTCCCTTTGTCTATATATTTGAATAATATTATTATAAAATTTACAAATGCAAAAAAAGCCAAAGGGAACCACCCTTTGGCTTTTCATATTTTTTTATGCTGTTTAGAAATCTTTTTCCACTTATCACGCTCTGCTCTCGCAAGAATAGCATCTTGTTTTCTCATAAAATACGCCAGTTCTTTTTGTAATTTTTTATAGCTTTGCAAACGATTTATCGTAATAATTCCGTTATCAATTGCATTATGCACTGCGCACCCTGGCTCATTTTCATGTTTACAATCCCTAAAACGGCACGTTTTTGCTAATTCTTCAATATCAGAAAATGTTGTTTGAATTGCATCGCTTCCTTCCCAAAGCTGTAGCTCCCTCATACCCGGAGTATCAATAACTAAACCACCACTCGGTAATCGGAACAATTCACGATGAGTTGTCGTATGCCTTCCTTTACTATCTTCCTCACGAATATCTCCCGTTTTTGCTACTTCAAGTCCTATGAGTGCATTTAACAAAGTGGATTTTCCAACCCCCGATGACCCGACTAAAGCAATTGTTTTTCCTGAAGAAACAAATTGCTGCAACGATTCAATACCAGTATGCTCTAAACTATCAACGACGAAGATCGGAACACCAATTGCCACAGCTTCCGTTTCAACAATTTTCTGTTCCACGTCTTCACATAAGCTACTCTTTGTTAAAACAATAACAGGCATTGCACCACTTTCATACGCTAATAGTAAATAACGTTCTATTCTTCTTACGTTAAAATCATGGTTAAGTGCATTTACTAAAAATAGATAATCTACATTTGCTGCTATTACTTGTTCTTCCGTTCGATTACCAGCCTCTTGTCTAGAAAAAGAGCTTCTTCTTTGAAAAATACGATGAATAATTGCTTTCTTTTCATTCTCTATTTTCTTTATATACACCCAATCACCAACCGCTGGATAATCTCCCTTCGTTACTGCTTCATGCCGAAACTTTCCAGACAGCTCTGCCATATATTCACCATCATTACAAATAATTCGATATATATGTTTATGCTCTAGTAAAATACGCCCTACTTCAAAGTTCTCTACAGCTTGTTCTTTAAAAAAAGAATCCCAGCCGAATGATTCTAAAATATTTTGATTCAAATTGATATCCTCCCTAGTTTAAGCTAAGCGGAAGGATCGTGCGCTCACTTATACAGTCTCGCCCTTTCCATCCACCTTTGTATTTGGTTTATTATTCATATACGTTATTTTCGCCATAATACATCACTCCGTTCTCATTTTAATTACTCTCATTATATGGAATATTCATTTAAAAAGCTACCTTATTTAACGCAATTTTCAAATATTTTATTTTTCATCATTCTAATTTGTCCACGGTGACTAACCTCATCTTCTAGCACATGAAACCACAGATAGTGTTGGTTATACACTACACCGTTAGGCCACTTTCTTTCTGACATAAGCCATTGATCATTTTGTTCACTCAAATACTTCAGAGATTCTTCTCGAACAATTTGTAGAAGTTGTACATAATACTGTATTTCATTACCACGGATTGTTCTCCCCGCTTCCCCTAAATACAGTGCGTCTTCCCATATTTCTAACTCTTCTTTTGTAAAGTCGCGCTCTTGAAATGACATAAGTTGATGGGCTTTTTCTATAGCTGCTATATGCTTTAGTAACGCTCCGATGGAATTCCCTCCACTCGTCATAATGAAATCTAATTGCTCAACAGATAGATCGTTTATTTCCTGTAATGTTACAGCCCTCGTATGCTCCAGCATGCTTACTAATTCCCCAATATTTTTGTATAACCATCTACACTTCTTATTCGATAATCTATATTCATATCACGCACCCCTTTCTACATTCATATTAAGGAATAACCGCTTCATATAATAGACTAAAAGATATCAGATTTTTCCGTTATAATTAAATTGAATACGTAATAAACCCAAACAAACTTTCTCAATATGCTTCTATGAAATATTAAAAGGAATCAATATAAAAGAATCGAATCTTATTCACTAAAAGGAGTGGATTCGATGGAAATGTATCAATGGCTAACTGCAGTTCTCGTTGGTGGCATTACTGGCTTCGTTTCCCATCTAATCAATAACCAAGGTAAGTTATTGCTTCCACGCCGTTTGAAAACTTTTTTTCACTTTGGGTTTTTGACTGATATTTTTACTGGTAGTCTAGCTGCACTTCTTGGACTCGTTTTATTCGATGTCACCTTAATAAAAGAAATTATTAAAGTATCCATTGTGACTGCTATTTCCGGTCAGACTTTCTTACTGCACCAAGCGCTTGGTGGTGAGCAGGCTAAAAATACACAAATTGGGAAAGCTGATGAGAAGATTCAAGAAATTGACAAATTATTACGACGTTAGTCTATACTTTTTTTAAAAATTATTGCTATAATAAACAATAAATATTTTCTATTGCGTCGTTTGTCAGAAGAAAGGGTGTTTCGTATGACAAAAAAGAAAATAGAAGATTTCTTAACAAACACTGAAAAAGAGGAACTGCTAGAAAACTATAAATGTTTACGAGAAGCCCGCACAAAAAGCGAAGCTAATTATTTTGGTGAAGCAGTAGACCATCTATTAAATAAAGCAAAACAACGAATTATTAAAGATGCAGGCATACATGATGAAAATGCAGCAACAGTTCAATCAAAAAGAAAAGCACTGTTTTAGTTACATTAGCTAAAACAGTGCTTTTTATTTAGAATTTTTTCTTCTTGCCATGCTATATTCTCTCTGCCTTTATTCTTCCCATTTTTACAGTTTCAAAAGTCATATAGGCCTAGAGATCAACTTAATAATATTAGCCCTTGCAAACCATTTTAATAATAGGTTTATTAAATCGCTTCTTTTAAATCTGAATGCGGATTTGGTCCGTATTGATTGTCATTTTCTTCACTTTCAATGATAAAAAATACAAGTAAAACAACGCTACCAAACGGTACGAAATTTAATAGTTGCCACCATCCTGTTTTCCCAATATCATGCAATCGTCGTGCACCAACCGAAAAACTTGGTATAATCATTACTAACATAAATAGCAACGCAATAATAGCAACTAACACCTCTGAAAATGATGATAAAAATAACAGTAACCAAAAAATTACGATATTCGATAAACTAAAAGTCCAGTACTCTTTTCGCGTAGCTCTACCACTAAAATTCCCATAATTCTTTAGAGCTTTCAAATACCATTGCATTTAAATCTCTCCCTTTTATCCCCAATAAAATTAAAACATGTAATTATTAACAGATAAGTAGAAATATAACACAGCTTTTATGTAAAATCCATATCCTAATCTAAATTATCCTCTATTAAAATAGTTTTTTCTTTCAGCGTTTTTCACATTACTTTCACATCTATTTCACAAATATAAGTAGTCCTATATGTTAAACTACATATATCCTTTTCCAAGGAACTATATGCCGATATATAAATCCCTATCTTTGTAGGGATTTTTTATTTTTGAATTCCTCATAAATTTGTTACAATACCTTTCTTCTACTATTTCTATACTTTTAGTAACCACTGTAATTAAAAGCACATTCATGTATTCACACTCTTATTAATTCTGATTTGCGAAATATTTATACAGGCTTTATGATGCAATTCCTGTTTCACTATCTTCATTAAGCTTTTCACTTTTTCTAAACAAAAATAAAGCTCCTATATATAGTAACGCAGTAAAACTACCTATAAGTATAAAATTGTGAGATGCTGCAAATAGCAGTCCTGCTATTGCCGCTCCAATCATTTGACCAATATACATAGAAGCATTAGCAAGCGCGGCTCCTGTTCCTCTTGCTACACTAGACATGTTTTGTAAGTGCCTCATCATTAATACAAACAAAATTCCTGTCACAAAAAACAAAACAAAGAACAATAACTTCACCAATATAATGTTCTTTACATGAGGAAGTAATACATATAGCACTGCTGTAAATATAATTCCACCATAGAAAGAAAGGTTATAACCAATTTTATTTACGATTCTAGGGCCAAAAATATTACCAGTTAAATTCCCTAATCCTAATATAAGCATAGCTGTACCTACTTCGTGAACTTGTAAGCCAAATTGAATGGAAAGCCATACACCAAAAAATGAAAATGCAGCAAAATTACCAGTTTGAAAAACAAAATATGCAAAATAAGAAATTGAAACCTTTGAATCTGTAAGTAATTGTTTATAGCGCTTTAAGATGTTTGTTTTACTTCCACCTATATGAACCGGTTGTATTTCTGGTAATACTACATAGATAAGAATTACAAGTAGTGTTGATAATATACCAATGACGAAGAATGGTGTTGTATAGTGTATCATCGCCAAATACGATCCAACTGGCAACCCTAAAATTTGAGAGATTGCTAACCCTGCTGTTGCAATTCCAATTGCCTTTACAATTTGCTCCTTCTCTATAAGGAGCGGAATAGATGCCCACACTTGTGGAGATACAAAGGCTGCACTTACACCTGCTAAAAATCTAAATGCTAGCATCCATAGAAAACTCGGTGCCATTCCACATAAAAACGTACTTAACGCAAAAAAACTCATTCCTATTACCATCACTTTTTTTCTGTTTAAGCCATCTGATATAGGACCAGCAATAAGCGCAAATCCAGCGTATCCTAAAGCATATGAACTCACCATCCACCCTGACAGCTCAGTTGAAACATGATACACCTGTTGTAATGTCGGTAAAAGTGGTGAAATTAAGAAAGTATCTGTACCTATCATAAACATTATCGTAAAGAATACAGCTAGTACTCTTTTCATTTAAACCTTCTCCTTTTATATAAAGTGAAACTTTAATCAGTGGGGGTTTTGTTCATCCCCCACTGATTATTAGTTGAACCAATCGGGCTTTTACGGGCAGTTGATCCCCCACCTAACTTCTTTGCTTCCGCTAAATTTTGAGGTGGGGGTCTTACTGCCCGTTAATGCGGGATAAAAAGAGGGAAGTACCCCTCTTCTCAACTAATCTTCTAAAATAGATTCAATCTCTTTCATCACCTTCTGATTCAATGAAACTTCCACCGCTCTTACACTTTCTCTTATTTGCTCCGCTCGTTTCCCACCAGGAATAACAGTATCAATTCCTTTTTTGTTTAATAGCCACGCTAAAGCTAAATGCGATACTTCAAGATTCATTTCTTTAGCTAAGCCTTTTAACTTCTCAACTTTTTTAAAGTTACTCTTATATGTATTTTCTTCAAATAGATTTACACTTTGACGCCAATCACCTTCGTTTAATTTAAAATCTTCTGTATATTTTCCACCTAGTATCCCAAAAGCAAGAGGCCCGTACGGTATAAATGAAATACCTGATTCTATACAATACGGCAAAAGTTCTTCCCCAGCAGCACGATCTAACATATTATACGGTGATTGTACAACATCTATTTGTCTGTGCTGATTCGCTTCTTTTAATTGCTCTATGTTTACGTTAGATATTCCAATTGAACGAATTTTCCCTTCTTCTTTTAGGCGAGTAAGCTCACCAATTGAATCTATGTAACTTGTTTCTGGATTTGTAAAATGTAAATAATATAAATCAATATAATCAGTTTGTAATCTTCTTAAGCTATTTTCCACAGCATTTCTTAAATAGCTTCGTTCATTATTAATATAAACCTCTCCATTTAATAACGGCTGTATTCCACCTTTTGTAGCAAGTACAACTTCTTGGCGTTTTCCTTTCAATACTTCTCCTACCAATTCCTCTGATCTACCGAAACCGTATGAATCTGCTGTATCAAAAAATGTAATCCCTTGCTGGATAGCTTCTTCTATTAATCGTTTTCCTTCCTCCTCATTCACATCAGCATATAAATTATGTCCCCCTACAGCATTTGTTCCTAGCCCTAACTTTGAAATATTTAGTCCTGCCTTTTGCAATTTTGTATATTTCATTTTTTCTCCCCCTATATTTCTATTGTTCGATTATATTCGAACAATAGAAATATACCACTTTATATGTTATAGTGCAAACTATATTAACTTATACAAGCAGGTGAAAAAATGCGTACTCTCTATCATCCAAATCGAGAAGAAATTCAATTCTCTTCTGTCTTATACGCACTTAGCGATCAAATTCGTTTACAAATTGTAACGATGCTACTAGAGAAACATGAACAATCTTGTGGTGCGTTAAACATTCCAATTGCGAAATCAACTTTATCTCACCATTTCAAAGTGTTACGTGAATCCGGTGTTATGTATACACGCATTGAAGGAACACAGCGTTTCATTTCAATTCGTGAAGATGACTTACATGCTAGATTCCCCGGTTTATTAGACGTCGTATTACATGCGACAGAACCATACTAAAAAACATCTCATATTCATATGAGATGTTTTTTAGTATGGTTCTATTCTTTTAATAAAATGCAACTTTAATCAGAAGGAACTTTGTTCATCACACACTAGAAATATATACGCTTCATTCTTTTTCACTTTATTTTTGTACTGGATCCTTTGGACACTTTAATTATTTGATTACAGTTTATACACATCATTAATATAGGGCCGCCTATCTGTTTCAATTCCTGTAGTTGCTTATGCTCACACTCCTCCATATTATTACCTCCCTTATCATATAATTAGGTCATTTTATAATTACTATAACTACTAAGTCCATTCCTAATTTAAGGTCTGAATAAAACGTTTAAATGCCGATATCCCTTCGTCATCTCGTTTAAAAACACCAGCATATTCAAGCGCCTGTATAAATTTCTCTCCTAATTCTGCTCTTACTATCTCCTGTACATTTTGTTCATGTATCCGATTGTAATATTTGATTTTTAATTGTTCTGCCCATCGTATATGAAGCGTTGGAATATCACTTGGAATGTTAAGTAAGAATTTTTCCACTTCCTGAAGTTCTGTTTTTAAACGCGCCGGAAGTACTGCTAACCCCATTACTTCAATTAGACCGATATTTTCCTTTTTAATATGCTGTATTTCCGCATGAGGGTGGAAAATACCTAGCGAATGTTCTTCACTTGTACGATTGTTCCGCAAAACAAGATCCAATTCGTACATACTATTCCGGTAACGAGCAATCGGAGTTATCGTATTATGTGGAACATCATTCGTAAATGCAAATATATTAACAGATGGATCACTATATCCCTTCCACCTCTCTAATATGTACTCCCCTGCATTTACTATTTGTTCTATGTCTTTACTTCTTAAGCGAATAACTGACATAGGCCATTTAATAATAGAACATTGCATTTCTGGAAAGTTAGTTAGTTCAAAAATTAGGTCGTTTGATGCATTTGCCATAGCAAATTCATAATTTCCACCTTGATAATGGTCATGCGTTAGAATCGAACCTCCTACAATAGGTAAATCTGCATTAGAACCAAGGAAATAATGCGGGAATTTTTCTACAAATTTTAACAAACGTAAAAATGTTTGACGGTCAATTTTCATATCACGGTGTTCTGAAGACAATACAATACAGTGTTCATTGAAGTATATATACGGGGAATACTGTAGAAACCAGCTTTCATCTGTAAGATTCATACGAATCATACGATGATTCGAGCGTGCTGGATGTCCAATTCTGCCTCTATATCCTTCATTCTCAATACAGAGTAAACATTTTGGATAATTTGTACTTTCCAATACTCTCTCTCTAGCAATTTGTTTCGGGTCTTTTTCCGGTTTTGATAAATTAATCGTTATATCAATGGGTCCATATTCCGTATTTACTTTATAATTTATATTTTTGGAAATTTGCTTCATTTGGATATAGTTGCTGTTTTTACTTAACTCATAGAAGTAATTTGTCGCAGCCTTCGGATTTTGTTCATATTTTTCATAAAATAGAGAATTGATAACGGACGGTTTGGACATAAATACATCCATAATTGCACTTGCTAAAACCTCCTTCTCGTCCATTACTGCCTCAATGACTTTATGCATACAAGCATATTCAATTAACTCTTCCAATAACTCCGAAATTGCTTTCTTTGCGGGCGCTGACGCTTCCACTACAAAGTCATCTAAACGAAGTAAGGAAAGGATTTGATTCCTTGTATATATTTCATCTTCTTTTTCAATCAGTTGAACTTCAATAGCACGATCAATTAACTGCTGGATAGCTTGATATATCATCAGTATATACCTCCTCTAGCCTTATAGCGGTTTTCGTTGTTACGATGCAAGTTCTATGTACCTTTTATAATTTTATGAACAGACGTATGGGATAACCACCGTTCTAATATACCTTTTGCTTTCTCCGAAGAAGCTATTAGCATACTTGAATCGCCCGTTTAGTAAGCTATTTTGTTACATTATACGTACGTAAAAGCACTTCTACAATCAACATCTTGTCGTATTTTTTAGACATCTTGCTTTTCACTTTTAACATCTCACTAAAAACATAAAAAGGTACATTTTTTGAAGAACGATTTCTGACGATTTAATAAACACAATAATACACAGAATATAAAACTACCTTTATCTTAAACCCTGATCTGTATCTCTGTGTCCCTCTCCTGAAGGTAGCTTTTCAATAATAAACGCATCTGCTCCAGTATCGCCGCCGTTTAATTTTTAATGAGCTTCTCAAATAAAATAATCCTAGCTTTATAAGCCAGAATTATTTTTTATTTATCTTATTTTCAACATTACAAAAAACAATATTTCTAAAAAACAGAGCAATATCTCTCTTGTGTAAGCGTTTCACAAAAAGTAATCTATGGGTACAGATAGATACTAGAAACTACTTCTGGTTTTAATAGATTCTCAACTACTATACAAGCTTTACATTCTATCAAAATATTAAGTTTAAAAGGCCAAAAAGTGATCTATACCTGTGAAGAACCATCAATATCAAAAGTGCCAAAATCGAAAACGAGGGGGTACATATGAAAAAATCAAAAAAGAAATTCAGGAGGACGATCGCAACACTTGTATCGGGTTGTGTCGTAGGTTCTACTTGTTTTACAAATGGTTACCTAATCCAAGCTGAGGGCACCACGGATACTAAACAAGCTGAAAATCAAATCATTTCTCAAAGCCCAAATGCGGTTATTTCATCTAATCAAATGAACGTTCTTGTTGATGTGAATTTTCCAAGAGTCATTCAATACGATTTAAAATCTGGAAATGGAGCAAGAAAGACTTTTTACGGACAGACTGAGGCATTAGATACAATCCTTATTAATGACGTAGCAGTAAAACCGAAAGTAAAAGCAAAAGTTTTATCAGATAAAGTTGTATATGAAATGACGGTAATAGACACTAATAACAATATTTCTGCGGTTATTACTGCTGAGATGGTTGTTAAAGAGAATACATTAGCATTCAATATTACAAAGATCGTCGACAACAAAATCGTAAAAACTATTGAAATTCCAAATCATCATTTAATTTCTGTAAATAACAGTCAAAAAGATGCAGTGCTAGATGGTGTACAGATGTCAACAAATACACATATCAATGGTGACAGACAAGTAAAGGTTGATGAAAATTTAATTACGAAAGATGAAGAGCAAAAAGGATATATGTATGCTTTTCTTTCTACTGATGAATTAAGTGCAAGTATATGGTCTAATACGGAGAATAGTTTAGTAAAAAAATTAGCTCCAGATTCTTATGCTGCAAAGACTGACGCTCAAAGAATTACGGCTAGCGCTACGACTAATAGTGCTGGAAAAAAAACAATTGGTCTAAGTAGTACATTCTGGACGTATCAAAAGTCAGAAGAACATCGTAAAGAAGATGGCACTCTAGAGCTAAAGGACGGGACAGTTAATAAGGTAGATGAAATGCCGTCTGTGAAGGTTGTCATTACTGCTGACGCTAATGATGATAAAAAAATAAACTGGCAAGACGGAGCAATTGCTTATAGGAAAATTATGAACGAACCTCTAGGAGCAGAAAAAGTTCCAGACCTAGTTGGTTACCGTGTGAACATGAACTTTGGCAGTCAAGCCCAAAACCCTTTCTTAATGGCTTTAGACGGAGTGAAAAAATTTCACCTAAATACTGATGGACTAGGGCAATCTATTCTACTAAAAGGTTATGGTAGTGAAGGGCATGATTCTGGTCATTTAAACTATGCTGACATTGGAACCCGAATTGGCGGTGCAAAGGACATGAAAACATTGCTAACGAGGGGTAAAGAATATGGGGCAACTTTTGGTGTTCATGTGAATGCAAGTGAAACGTATCCAGAGTCAAAATATTTCCAAGAAGATCGTTTATTAAAAAATCCAGATGGAACTTATAAGTATGGTTGGAACTGGATCGATCAAGGAATAAACATTAATGCTGATTATGATTTAAGAAATGGCAGAGCACAACGATTCAAAGATTTATATGATGCTCTTGGTGGCAAGAAGAATGAATTAGATTTTATTTATGTAGACGTTTGGGGTAATGGACAGTCAGGTGATAATAGTACATGGCCGAGCCGTCAATTAAGTAAAGAAATAAATAGTTTAGGTTGGCGCTTAGGCAGTGAGTGGGGATATGCGAACGAGTACGATTCCACATTCCAACACTGGGCAGCCGATCTGACTTACGGCGGGTATACCTTAAAAGGTATTAATAGTACCATCACTCGTTTCATTAAAAACCATCAAAAAGATGCATGGATTGGTAACTATCCTAAGTATGGAGGCGACGCAGATGCTCCATTATTAGGTGGATACAGTATGAAAGACTTTGAAGGTTGGCAAGGTAGAAGTGACTACAAAGCGTATATTGATAACTTATTTGCGGTGAATGTTCCAAGCAAATTCATTCAACATTATAAAGTAACACAGTGGGAAAATGGAAAAGCAGTTGAAATGATAGATGATAAACAACAAACTTACAACTGGGTACCAGGTATGAAGACAGTATTAAAGGACGAATCTAGTGAAAATACACTTACAATTGAAAGAAAATCAAATGATTTTGCAAATGATAAAGATGGCTATCGAACGAGAACTATGACATTAAATGGCAAGCAAATATTTGAAGGTAAACCTGGTGACGAAAAGTATTTATTCCCATGGTCTTGGGATCAAAATGGTAAAAAATTATCAGCAGATAATGAAAAATTATATCACTGGAACACAAACGGTGGAAAAACAACGTGGACTGTCCCTACTGGTTGGCAAGGTACCGTTAAAGTGTATGAGTTAACAGAATTAGGTAAAGAGAAAATGAAAAATGTTAAAATTGAAAATGGAAAAATCACATTAGATGCAAAAAAATCTACTGCATATGTAATTTATAAAGGGCCAAAATCCAATAAAGATGTTAAATGGAGTGAAGGAATGCATCTTATAGATACTGGATTTAACAGCAATTCCCTAAAAGATTGGAAAATCAAAGGAGACTCAAAAGCAGTTAAGATTACGAAGAGTGAAGGTAATAATAATATGCTAACAATCTCCAATAATAAAAAGAAAGTAAATGTTACTCAAAAATTAACAGACCTAAAACCTAATACAAAGTATGCTGCATATGTTGGTATAGACAACCGAAGTGAAGCACAAGCAAGCATCACAATTACTTCTAACGACAAACAGTATACGAATAGTACTGGTAAATCTATCGCTAAAAACTATGTAAGAGCATACGCACATAATACACTAGGCTCTGAGCAAGCAAAAGCTGATGGTCAAATGACTTCAACTGTGGATGGAACAAGTTACTTCCAAAACATGTATGTATTTTTTGAAACTGGTAAAAAAACATCCGATGTAACAATTGATTTATCTAGAGATGCTGGAAATGGTGCAAGTTACTTTGATGATATTCGCATCGTGGAAAGTAATGCCGAAAACCAAGTAAGCAATAATAAATTCGTACAAGACTTTGAAAATGTTGTACAAGGCATCTATCCGTTTGTAATTGGTAATATTGAAGGCGTAGAAGATAATAGAACACACCTATCTGAATTACATGCACCATATACACAAAGAGGTTGGAACCAAAAAATAGTAAATGATGTTATCGCAGGTAAATGGTCACTTAAAACAAATGGATTAACGGAAGGTGATGCTCTTGTTTACCAAACTATCCCTCAAAACTTCACATTTAAACCAGGAGTAACGTATAAAATTACTTTTGATTATGAAGCAGGTAGTGATGGAACGTATGCAGTAGTGACAGGTAATGCTCCATTTGAAGAAAAAGGAGTATTAACTAAGGAGGAATTAAAATCAACCGCAAGCAGTGATAAGAATACAAAAGCTGGCACATATTCCTTTACTTTAACAGGAGATGGATCGGGGCAAAGCTGGTTTGGGATTTATTCCACTAATAAAGCAGCTAATACTAACGGTGTGAAAGGCTCACAAGCTAACTTTAACGGTTATAAAGATATTATGCTTGATAATCTAGTTATTGAAGTAGTGTCAAATAAATAGAATCAGTTGTTATAATTTGAAAGAGGTTGTCTCAAAAGGTCATTACAAATGATCTTTTGGAGACACCTTATTTTTTATAATCTATAAAGTGAAACTTTAATCAGTGGGGGTTTTGTTCCTCCCCCACTGATTATTAGTTGAACCAATCGGGCTTTTACGGGCAGTTGATCCCCCACCTAACTTCTTTGCTTTCGCTGAATTTTGAGGTGGGGGTCTTACTGCCCGTTAAATGCGGGATAAACATAAGAGTATCGTTCCTTTCTTTCCATCATTTAGTTGTGATGACATACTTAAATCAAAAAGAGGTTAACCCATATAGCTACTCAGCTACTTTTAGGTCACCCTCTTTTCATTCGCAATATTACTCGAACGATAAAACTACTTTTATCTTAATAGAGATTTTTACCTCTCTGTCTCTCCCCCTGAAGTCACCTTTTCAATACGTAAATTATCTAAAATAAACGTACCTGCTCCGGTATCCCCGTTTAAATTCGTTCCATCACTGAAAATCCCAACATAAGTTTGACCGTTCTCAGAACCTGTCACAGTAAACTCTACTGTTTTTGTATCAGTAGATGCAGTAAGAGTGTTATTCACACTCAATCCCTTTGCACTCGCAATGTCTCGAACATCAATTTCTTGATCCCCTGAAATAAAGCGGAATGCATTTGCTGTCGTTTGATAGTCAAATAATACTTTATAAGTTACGCCAGGTTCGAAACGATAATTTTGAGGAATAGTACGGTACAGCAAACCTTTATTTCCAGTGTTCACTTTAACGGACCAATTCCCACCCAATACATCGTCGACTAATTTTTTATCTGCCCAGCCTTTTTGCGTATATGGAGCATGCAGTTCAGACAGATGAATTCTGTTGTCTTCTACCCCTTCTGTGTTACCAATAACGAATGGGTAAATACCTTGTACTACTGATTCAAAATCTTGTTTAAATTCCGTCGGTGAGACATAATTTTTTAAGGACTTTTGAACGATCCGAATATCATCAAATTTTGTGTTCCCTTTTCCAGAATCACGGCTGAGAGTTAATTTAGCTTTATTCGTTACAGCTGTAAAGCTCACTTGCATGATTTGCATTTTGCTATTGTATCCATCATTTGAGGCATGTGAATCTGCCTTAACATAGTTCTTTTGCAGGCTTCGAAGTGTGTAATTGTTAACGTCTTCTTTCCCACCTGTTACTGTAATTCCGGCCTTTACATCACTATTGTTTTCAACATATACCTCTGCTACATAATCTTTACCTGGTTCCAAACCAGTAAGAACACGGGAAACAGTTGTATCTTTCGATGGACTATCAATATTCAAGTAGTAATCTCCACTACTTACATTACGGTTGCTTCCAGTTTGATTTGTTCTGACGGCGCTTACAGCTTTGTTATCCCCCTCAATAGTTGTATATGCACTTACTTTTCCTGTATTGAATCCCGCGTCATATATATGAGCACCCTTGCTCCAATCATAATCAAGAATTTCCAAACCTTTATCTCTTTTTGGTACAACAACATAAGGAGTTGCCGCACTAGCTGTCAAAGTTACCTTATTATTTACGACCTTGACTTCTTTCATATCTGCTCTACCGCGATCTGTCAGTTTGTATACATAAACACTAGAAGCATCTTTATATTCATCTGGAAGTGTCCAAGTAGTTGTACCACCTTCCAAATTCCAGTGATATAGTTTTTCAGAATTAGAAGTTGGGTTTTTAAAGTCTTGTTTCACCCAAGGAATTAAATATGTGTGTCCATCAAGTACAACGTTTCCATTTAGTGTAATAACACGCTCCCTAGAATTGTCTTTTCTAGTTACATCGACAACATCCCCATTACTTGGGTCTTTCAATTTTATTTCCTTTTCTAAGTTTGTCTTGCTTTTATCCCCTTCTACAGCTGTCCAATTCGTTACATAATATTTTTGTAAGAATTTAGTAGGTAGATTCGTATCAAATGTCATGCGAATAAAATTATCAAAATTCTTATCAGATTGCCACCCTTCGAAACCAGCTAATTCAAATCCACCAAGCAATGGATGATCAGCAGTTCCTCCTACTTCAGGCCAATTCAACACCCAAGAATCTCTTTGGTGATTGCTAATAAAGCGTAGTACTTCTGAGTTGATACCTTTGCTTTCCGGTCCACCGTAGTTTTTATCGGTAGCCCAGTGTTGCCACGTTGAATAATTGGCCATAGAACCACCAAATTCCGTTGTTAATCTCCAGCCTCTATCTTTAAATTGTTCTGCTATTCTATTTGATTCCCATTGATTTTGATACCATACATCTAAATAAATAAAGTCAAGATCTGAAACAGCAGCTTTCAATTCATCTAGTCTTTTCGCACGCGCTCCTGAATACAAATCTTTTAATTTATTAATTGTATAAGATTGATCTAACCATCCCCATCCTAAAGAATTTGGACGGTCAATAAAATCATTGTTGAAAGCTTTCGCTTCAGGATAAACTTCTTGCGCATTGATATGGACACCAAATTGGGTATTATACTTACGCCCCTCTTTAATAAGCGTATCCAAATCTTTCACGCCACCCATACGCTCACCTACATTACCATAATCCGGATGACCACTGTCATGTCCTTCGTTTGCATATCCTTTTAATAAAACAGCCTGCCCCAATTCATCTGTAGCAAGAGCAACCTTTTTAATATTATCTGCTGTTTTTAAGAATGGTTGTTGTGCTTGTGATCCGAAATTCATTGCAATACGCATTCCAACATTATTGTTTACATCTTGATATCCTTTAATGTCTTGCATAATATCACGGTATGCAATCGCCGCATCTTGCCAATCTGTCTTATTATCAGTATTCAAATCTTTAGCGATAGCTATTTTAATAGTTGGTTTATTTTTTTGTGGTTCTGACATAAAATCTCTTTGGTAATAGAGTGCACTAGAACTTATCCCCATTGCCTTAGAACCATTTTTATTTACATATCGATTTGCAACTAAGTTTTTATAGCCATCTACTTCTGAACTGGACCATACACCCGCACTCAATTCGTCAGTTGACAAAAATGCAGTATAATTTTTAGTAGATGTACCTATTTCTCCCATGGAAGAATCTACGCTTACATCCACATCTCCTGATTTCCTAACATCAGTACTTATATTCGTTAATTTAGCTTTTGCACCTTTTTGCTCCGAATTTACTGAGATAACGTTCATATCAGCAAACTCAACTGTTTCAATTTTTGCACTACCATTATTTTTAATTTCATCGAAACTATAAATAACTTTATTATCATTTACTTTCAAAGATACTTTAAATATAGCATCAAGATTTTTCATTTCATCCACAACTTTTAATGTATATAGCACTTCACTATCGCTTAACTTTTCAAAGCTTACTTTAGGATAGTATAGTGCACCATTTACTTTCAATCCGTAAACAGGTGATTCTTGCCCATTCATTACTTTATCGCCAACTTTGTATTTCACAACCCGCGGGAATACTTGGTCAATAGTGACATCCATATACTTTGACTTTAATGTATCTTCTACTGGTGGAGTATCTGGAGGTTTTGGCGCACTATATTCCTTGATTTTGATATTAGAAATCGTAATATCGGCAGCTCCTCGGCTTTTTTCAAACCCAAGTCCCCCCGCTTGATCTACACCACCTGTTAAAGTCCAAGAATCTACCTTTTTACCATCAATGTATAACGTTGCAACATCGTCCATGAATACTAAACGTAAATGGTATGTTTGTTTTGCTTTTAACGGTACATTTGAAGTCATCGACGTCCAATTGTTTATAGGTCCAAATGTTTCACCAAAATACTGGTCGTTCGTATCCCCTGTTCCCACATAAGTGTATGCAGATGCATTTTGAACACGATAGATTAATCCGAAGCGATTCATCTTATCAGTATTAGTAGTAACATCCGCTTCAAAAACACCATTTTTAATCGATTTCATTTGGTTATATACAATTCGATTCTTTTGGGTAGATGTAACACCAAAAGTTGCTGAACCATCTTCATTATAAGTGACTTTTCCATCGCCTGAGATAATTTTAAAGTCGCCTTCTTCTAGTTTATTATCCGTAATGTCGACAAGTTTTTCATCTCCTGGATCCGTGCCTCCATCTCCAGGTGCAGCTCCTAATTCAATGAGAACTTGACTTTTTTTATCTCCAAAAGCACCAAGTTTAACTGCTTCCTTACCTGTAAGGAGGTTATTTACATCATTAGGTAAAGTAACCGATCCAAATAAATCTTTTCCATCTAATGTAATATTCAAAGTGGTTGCGTTATAATCGATTTTTATAGAATGTGAGGTCCCAGCCTCTGGAAGTGAAACATTCGGTCTCGTTTTTAACCAATCACCTTTTCCTTGATATTTGTATTCATAAAACCATCCAAGTGAGTCATAGCCTACAAAAACGAAGTTATTATTGTCAATATAGTGAGGATAGAAACCAAATCTAGTATCTTCTCCACTGGTTTCTGGAGTAAAGGTATACGCCATCGTTCCCGATTCTTTAGCGATTTTATTTTGTTCTTGAAAAATTGCAGCTTTAGCCCCATTATCATTTCCGGCACCTGCTCCAAGCCTTACATAGGACTTCCCATTTTGTTCTATTAATGCATTGATTTCGTTTCCTCCAGATGAAATTGTAACCCATGGATTAGACACATTTGCTCCTACATGTAATGGCACAATCATACTAACTAAAAATGTCGGCACAATTAGCACAAGTGCAAGAAGGGTATTAAAAGCTATCTTGAAATGCTTACTCTCCAATTTTTCTCCCCCTTTGAAATTTAAATTTTAGTTAAAAACAATACCTGCACATTCATTTTTAAAATATACCAAAACCTGAAAGGTACCGCTTTCACTTATGTTTAGAATAGTTTTTTTTTAGTGTCCACTCAATAAAGATATTGTTTCTTTTTTTAGATATATTGTCTTTTTAAAACGCTTACAAAATAAGGGTATTGTTACCTTTTTAAGTATGTTTTTTATTGAGTCTTACTACATTCAATCGATTGGATTTTATAGGATAATTAATATTCTTCGGTTTATTTATACGTAAAGTTTGTTCCCCCTCCCCTTAGTCATGATGACTGCTCCCTTAACTGTTCTGAGCTTTCACCCTAAAATTTGTGACCAAACTGGACGCAACTAAAAAATGAGCAGACGAATGTCTACTCATTTTTCTTCATTCCTTTTAAAAATGGAAGAAAAGATATTGTACTAACTTTGAAGCTCAGCTGTTACTTTTACTTTAGCAAACCATGAATTAGCTGTCTCTTTCAATACGAGATTCAGTTCTTCAGTATTCCTTCTACCAATATCTTTTAACCAATCACGACCTGCTTGTTCACCGCCTATAGCAAACGGTATAACACCGTCTTTCCAAGTTGCCCGACCACATAACACTCCGTTAAAGGTAGAACCGGAGTCTTTTGCAAATTTTAATGTTTCTTGAAATAATTTTGCGCTTACTCCTGCACTCAGGAAGATAAACGGCAGCTCGGTTGCTTCACTTTGTTCTTTGAAATAGGAAGCTGCTTTTTCTTTACTGTAAACACATTCTCCTTCTGTATATCCTTCCACATAGTTCATATCTACTGGAACTTCTACTTTTAATACATCTACTTTATATTGTGGTTTTGAGAACTCCTTCATGGCCTCAATCACTTTATACGGTTTTATTTTTGCATATGCTTTATTTTTTACATCATCACTGTCAGCATCATAAGTAACAATCTCTAAGAAAAATGGTATGTCTTCAGCTGCACACTCAGATCCGATACGTTCCATATAGACATGTTTATAGTTATTAATTTTTTCATCTTCATTGACATCATAGTAGAGTAAGAATTTAATAGCGTCGGCACCCGCTTCCCTTAATCGTTTCACTGACCATTCTGGTAATAAATCCGGCAACCGTCCTACTTCTGACGCATCGTATCCAGTTTTTTCATACGCTACGATTAAGCCCGATTCTTTATCACGGACCTTAGCCGCTGGTAGACCATATTCCGGGTCCAAAAGAATCGCTGTTGCAAATGGTGTTAATTCCTCAGAAACTAATTCTTTGAAACGGATAATCCCTTCATCTCCAACATGACTTGCACCACCAGACGCAATCATTTTTTTCAATGAACCGCGTTGATCAATAGCCAATGCCCCAATTATGCCATTTTCAGCAGATAACCGTTTTAGAGCTTCCAATTTATTTTTGGTTAGTTCTAGCATCAACATTCTCCTCTATCAATCTATTTTTTCAACTTTAACGAGATCAAAGTATTGTTTAAACTTATTCACATTAATATAACCAGTCCCAGCTTCCATCGTATTTAACATTCCTGTAGTCATCGCCGTTTTAAGAACAGTCTCCACTGTTTGATGTTGATGTAGTGCCACAGCTAACCCTGCAACTGTTGCATCACCTGACCCTACAGGATTGACCACTTCTACTTTCGGAATCGTAACTCTGTAATAGTCCTCACCGTGCTTAACAAATGCACCTTCACTACCCATTGACACGATAATCCACTCAATTCCAGTAAATAGTTCATGGTTTAATGCTTGCTTCAGATCTATGATTCCCGCTTCCATGTTAATGCCCAACAGCTGAGATAATTCCGCTGTATTTGGTTTAATGGCTAATGGTTTTTCTTTATGCACCATCGCTTGTTTTAAAGGTTCCCCTGACGAATCCATAATTACTGGAATTCTATTTTTATGACAGATTTCTAGCATTTGATAATAAAAGTTAGTTGGTAACCCTTTCGGCAAACTACCCGAAATTGTCACAAGTGAAGCTGTTGTAAGTAGATATTCGAATTTTTTTAGAAAATCAGTTCCCTCTTCTTTAGATAATGTCGGCCCAGATTCTAAAATCTCTGTTTGCATCCCTTCATGAAGAATAGCAATACAATTTCTTGATTCTTTTTTGATTTTTAAAAAGTCATTTGGAATATTGACATTATTCAATTCTTGAATAATGTATTCACCAATCGTACCACCAAGCACACCTGTCGCTAGAACAACTTCATCCATTTGAGCAATTACTCGTGCAACATTCAAACCTTTTCCACCAGCAGTTTTATGAACCGTTTCCACACGGTTAACTACATCTAACTTTAATTCATGCATCGGATAGGAAATATCGACCGATGGATTCATGGTGACAGATAAAATCATTGGTACTCCCTCTTTCAGAAAATTGTTTAAGCTTGAAAACGGCATACACCATCAAGATAGGTAGCAGTTACATCCATCGCTGGCGTCATCACAATAAAGTCAGCAGCATATCCCTCAGCAATCTTCCCGCATTCGCCATCGAGCTGAATACTTTTTGCTGGTGCAGTACTCGCCATGTAAATTGCTTCCTCAGGTGTAGCAATTCCCCACTGGACGACATTTTTGACAGCATCTTTTAATTGCAAAATGCTCCCGGCTAAACTTCCGCTTTCCAAACGAGCCATCCCATCTTTTACTTTCACCGGAAACTCTCCTAGTTGATAAATTCCTTCAGGCATACCTCCAGCCATCATACAATCAGACACCATTACAACCCTTTCTCTGCCGCGGACATTCATTAAAATATTTGAGGCAATAGGATGAACATGATGTCCATCACATATGATTTCAGCATAAACATCTTTTAGATTCATGGCCGCACCGACCATCCCCGGCTCACGATGGTGTAGTGGGCTCATTCCATTGAAAGTATGAATAAAAATGGAAGCTCCTTTTTCAACCGCTTGCTTTGCTTCTTCATAAGTTGCGTCACTATGGGCCAACGCCACGGCAATCCCTTCTCCTACAGCATATTCAATAAATTCCGCTGCCCCTTTCCTTTCAGGTGCAATCGCGATTTTTTTAATAGCATTATTTGATAATTCCTGCCAAACTTTCAACATATGAACTGATGGGTCACAAAAATATTTCGTGTTTTGTGCTCCTTTATGCTTTTCAGTAAAAAACGGTCCTTCTAAAAAGATTCCTTTAATTTTTGCACCTTGCACTTTTGTGTAATTGGCACCAATCATTTCAACGACGTTATTTAACGATTCTATTGAGGAAGTTAAAGTTGTCGGTAAAAAGGATGTAACGCCGCAAGAAAGGAGTCCTACCGAAATTTGGTCCAGTCCTCCAAAACTATTGTCCATAATGTCGTGATTTCTAAATCCATGAATATGTGTGTCTACTAGGCCAGGAGCGATCCAATGTCCTTTATACTCAATAATGTCTGTCGTTTCCTCTGGTTTGTTTTCTGAAAAAATACCGAATTTTCCGTCTTTTATTCCTAAAAATCCAGGCCCTGTGACCATCTCCTCAAGAAAAAACTTATCTGCAAAAATAAAAATAGACATGTATGTTTCTCCTATCCTAGTTACTCATATTCGTAGATGGTAACACCTTTAACGACACGGTTCACTGTTCCTGTCGGTGAAGGTGTATCCGGTGTATTGCCTACTTTCACGGAAGCTAACAGTGAGACTGTTTGCCCAATCATGACAAAAGGTAATGTTAAGTAAGCATCTGGTACAGACTGAGACTCGCTGCCGAATACAAATCTGTTCCCGGTATAATTAGTTTTTCCATCAACCTCGATGGCACAAATATAACTGGCAATGTCGTCTTGCTGCATTTCTTTTAACATATCTAAATCATATTGACGTGTATACGGATGGTTAGAAACGAACACGAAAACTAATGATTTTTCGTTTACAAATGATTTTGGACCGTGTCGGAATCCGAGTGGTGAATCAAATGCGGTAACAATTTTTCCAGCTGTCAGTTCTAATATTTTTAATTGTGATTCTTTCGCTAAGCCTTCTAAACTACCAGAACCTAAGTAAATAATTCGGTCAAAATCAAAATCTACTATCTCTTTGATGACGTCTTCTCTTTGAATGACACTTTCACCCATTTGATGAATTTTTTTCACTATCTTTGATTTTTCTTCAGTCGATATAGAATCAAAAACAAGTAATGCTGTTAACGCCATGCAAGTATAACTTCCAGTCATCGCAAATCCTTGGTCGTTTGATTTTTCAGACATCAATAGCAATAAATTATTTTCATTCCCTACTGCCCGTTTGGCTAATTTACCGTCTTTCGCACAAGTAATCGTTATTTGATACAAATCCGTTACTATTTGCTCAGCTAATTGTACGGCAGCAACACTTTCCGGACTGTTCCCGCTTCTAGCAAATGAAACGAGTAAGGTTGGATAATCCTTTTTGAAGAATTGATAAGGATTTGAAACTAACGTGGTTGTCGGAATACTTAGTACCTCCCACTGTTGTTCATCGACTTTTTCTATTAAATAAGGGGTGACTGTATCACCGACATAGGCAGACGTTCCAGCGCCCGTAAAAATAACTCGAACCCGATTGTGTTTCGTTACTATTTTTTGTAAAAACCCTTCAATCCCCTCGCTTTTCTCCATATACAAAGCAAAGGTTTCAGCCCATAAATCAGGCTGCCGCTTTATTTCCGCTGTTGTTATCGATGCACCTAACGAAACTAAGTTTTCTTGACTTAATGTAAACATATTCGTCCACTCCTCTACCTATTTACGATCATTCTCTTCATAAAAGAAGATCGGCGCCGCCTCATTACATACCTTCAAACACTCGTAATCCTGCACCAGTAACTCCATTATTTTGTGCCAATGTACTAATACTCATCTGCTCCAAAAGATGTTGTTGCTCAGGAAGCTGATACATTTTCAGCTTCGTTTTAATCAACTTCAGTAGAAATGGATTTTTCACAATGACACTACCGCCAAAAACTATTTTGTGCGGATCTAATAAGGAGGAAATCGTATAAAGTCCTTGAGTTAAGTAGTCGGTTACTTCGTTGATGATGAACTGATATTCCGGTACCTCGTTTATATAACCAGCAAAAACATCCTTTGTTGAAATTGTATCTACCTGTAAGTCCCTTTCGGCTATTCTTTGGATCCCTGGCCCAGCAGCGATTTTTTCTAATCGTTCATTGATCCCCTTTGAGAGGACAGGGATCAAGCCTAGTTCTCCAGCAAATCCTGCTCCCCTAAAAAATGAGCCGTTATGAATGATAGAACAAGATATTCCCGTACTTATAGTCACGTAGACAAAGGTTTCATTCCTTTTTACATGAGCTGCTTTCCATTCGGCATAAGCCGCCATATAGACATCATTGTCAATTGTGATTCGTTGGATACCAAATTGTTCCTGCAAACGAACTGAAATAGGAAACTGTCTCCAAGGTAAATTATTTTGAAAAACGGCAATTCCCTTCTCGTAATCCACTTTTCCCGGTACCCCAACGCCAATACCCTCGATATCAGCGATGGAAATCGATGATTTTCTGAGAACTTGTTCCACAGCTTCTACAACTCTACCAAACATTTTTTCCCGATCTGAAGGATCACTTTTTATTTCCGAACGTTCAAGCAGTTCGCCTGTATCCGAAATGACTCCAGCTGCAATCTTCGTTCCCCCAATATCAATGCCGACTGCCTTTTTCATTTGTCCGCACCCCTAGGTTTGTATTTGAAGTATTGAGTAATGTTTATAATTGTTATCGTTAAACATATATGTGCGATTCCTTGATCAATCCACGTGCCCAGGTTGATTTATACGTATTTCCGATTGTAGTCATAAAGTATCCCTAAGAGACCAGCTAATCCAATCAACATCATACCTAGTTCGAATTTGCCAGCTGTCTTTTGGTAGATGATAATCAAAGACAGACATACGATAAACACAACAATTTTAATAATGAATAAAGCGCTAGCCTTCATTTGAAACATCCTCCCATCTGATTTCACTAGGTGCCAATGTCACTTCTTTTCTGTTTCCTTGTCCATCATATACAACTGTCTTTTGTTCGATCATCGAGTTGTTAACAATCACCATTTTTTGAATAGATGGATATGCATGAACTTCACAATAAATGTTGCTCGCATGATACTTTTGAAATTCTCCTTCTTTATGGGCGGCATAGTATAACGCGCGCATCAGCAGACGTGTATTTTCTTCGCTGTACGGCAGCCCTGCTATATAGACAGCTCTGCCTTCTCCAAACGGATGACTAGAAAGATGAACTTCACCATTCGAATATTCGATTATTTCGGTTTTCTCTGATAACGCATAAATGTTTTTCATTCCTTCACCAAAATCAAATTGGGTACTGTCAGCAGAAATAAAATGATTTTCAACAGGATTAATAAAATATTTATCTGTGGATAAGCTAAATCCTAGTTCTTTGTCAACACCTAAGACGTTTGCCAATTGAAAATAATGTCCTTCATGCTGATAGGCTGTCGGTTCGCCAATACCTATGAAGCCTCCGCCATTATACATCCAGGCCCTGATTGTAGTGACTAACTTTTCATTAATCCAATTAGCCCCTCCTGAAAAAGCTGTGCCTACATCGCCAGCATTAATGATAACGTCAATATCCGCTGGTATCCCATCGTTAATAACATCATCAAAACTAATGAACGAAACTTCCACGGCTGCCCCACTCAAGGATTCTAAAACACCTAAATAAGAATAAATTTGTTTATACCATAGAGCATGAGCAACCATATGTGTTTGCCAAGTTCTCAACTTGCCCCAAGAGTTCAAAATTGCAACTTTAAGACCGCTATATGGTTGAACGCCTTTGATCGTGTCATGAATTTCACGAAACTCCTCCGTAACTTTTTCAATATAAGAGATAAATTCTGGGAATTGATAAGCTAGACTTAAATAACCGCCATAGCCGATACGATCAACAGGGTTCCGTAGTAAAGCTCTTCGCGCCGTTAACCAGTTTTCATTCGCTTCAATCGTCGGGTTATTACCTTCGTAAAAAGTATCTGGGAAGAAATAAGGTAAGAATCGCCCTTCCGTGTAACGAACATGTGGTATATCTGCAATCATACGTAACGTGGCTCCACCGCCCACACTGCCTACAACTGCGTCCAATCCGATATTTTCAAAGTATTTCCCATATGGTTCTGTACCGATCCAGTTATCACCAAGGAACATCATTGCTTCTTTTCCACTTTCATGGACAATATCCACAAGTTTCTTTGCTTCTTCAGCAACGAACTTATGAACAAAATCTATATAATCTAAAAAAGCAGGAGTTGGAATTCGAAATGCAGTATTATAATAGCCTTGATCAACAATGTCCTCTGGCCTTAAGCGATAGCCCTTTTCTTTTTGAAAAGCATCCAAAGCAGCAACTGAAACACTAGCACCATAACCGAACCAATCGACAAATTTCTCTTTGCCAAGATTATTAAACACAAGGGTAAAATGATAGAAAAACGTTGTAAACCTAACCACATCTGTATCTGGATTTTCTGTCAGCCATTGTTTTAAATAGGTTTTCATAAATTCATTGGAATGTGGCTGCCTGACATCAAAAGGAATATCATGCGGCTTATCTCCCCAATTATTAGTAATATGATTGTACATTTGGGTTGGATCCCAAATCGCATAGACTAGGAATGAAACCGTATATTCATGCCAAGGAATCGCCTTCGTAATCAAAACACGATTTTGCTCTTCATTTACTTCCCAATCATTAACGTCAACAACTTCTCCGGTTGTCCGGTCAATAACCTCCCAGTATTTTTTAGGGTTGTGAACGTAATCCGGCTTTAACTGTTCCTCAAAGTAGCCTTTCATAAAATCAATTTCAAGGGTGTTAGTAAGCGCAGTATTGAATAAGCTCATTAAATAAAGTTGCTGGCATTCATCCATGTGCTTCTCTGCGAACTCATTGTGAGCTCGAGCAACAAAATAAGTCGTATAAATTTTTGCATCCAATTGTTTAATATCATCATCTAGTTTCGTTCCATCACTATCGCGAATCGCATCCGCACCCCATCGTTCCATCAATTCTTTTGTTTCCTTAAGAAAATTTTCTTCACTCGGTAAAGTAACACGGCCTTTTTTCTTTTTCATGTAAATCCTCCTTTAATCCTTTAAACCACCAAGGGACATTCCTTGTGTTAATTTTTTTTGAACAATGATGTATAAAATCAAAGTTGGCAGCATGACAAGAACCATTCCTGCATACATTTGACCATAGTTCGCAGCAGATTTTTGAGCTGCCATCAAGTTCATTAACCCAACAGGTAACGTTTTATTCGGTCCTGGGATTAACGTTAAGGCAATAATGTATTCGTTCCAAAAGGCAAGAAAATTAAATAAAATGACGGCAATAATACTTGGACGAGCTATCGGAATCATGACTGAAATCATTGTTTTGAAATATCCGGCACCATCGACCAACGCCGCTTCCTCATACGTGGATGGAAGTGATTGAAAAAAACTAGTCAGCAAGTAAATGGTAAATGGTAACGCCGTCGCCGCATATACCACAGCTAAAATAAATAAATTGTCTAGTAGAAATCCATCACCCAGTTGGCCTTGTAAAAAGGTATCTCCGTCCAATAACATCAAGAAAATTGGAACAACGATGTAGTTCACATTGATGAATAATCCAGCTTTAAAAAAAGTATTTATTAACTTGCTTCCTCTAAAGGTATACCTTGCCAACACATAAGCTGCTGGTAAGGCTACAATTAATAAAATAAGCAGAGCCAACGCAGTTACCATGACTGAATTCAACATGTAGGTACCCATGTTTGCTTTTTGGAAAGCATCGATAAAGTTTTGAAAATAGAAACTTTTCGGCATGGCCCAAGGACTTCCGTAAAATTCTGAATTTTGCTTCACTGAAGCTAAGAAAACCCATGCAACAGGAATAATAATAGAAATTGCTAACGTAATCAGTGCAACATATATAAAACAGCGATATATTGCTTCTGTAGTCATTCCTTTTTGGGGCTTCATTGTTTTTGGGGCTTGATAAGCTGTTTCTACAATCATTTCTTTTTTGGTTTCCACCGTTTTTGGATCTCGATAAGCTGTTTCTGTATTCATTCTTTTTTGTGTTTCCATCGTTTTTGGCCCTCCTTAATACTCCAACACTTCCCTTTTAGTGACACCGCTGATAATTGCAGATAATGCGAATGAGAATAGGAAAATGACCACCCCAATAGCCATACCGTAACCGTAAGAAGAATTAGTGTAAGCCTGCTTATACATGTAGCTTAAAAACACCTCCGTCGATCCATCAGGTCCGCCGCCAGTCATCGCTTGAACGAGTAGAAAACTTAAATTAATCGTACTAATAACGAAGAAAGTTAACGTCGTCCGAATGTTATTCCAAATTAACGGTAAAGTAATACTGAAAAATTGTCTGACCCGTCCAGCACCTTCCAAAGCAGATGCTTCATAAAAACTTTCCGGAATACTTGCCATTGCCGCCATATACATAACCATATAGTAACCAATCGCTTGCCAAATGAGTGCCCCGCCAATGCTGTAGATAGCAATTTTTTGATTGCCGAGCCACATCTTTTGAAGGTTTTCAAGGTTAAATAAAGCAAGTATATTATTTAACAATCCTGTAGTCGGATCATAAACTGCAGAAAATATTCCCGCGATAACTACAACGGATAAGATATTAGGGAGATAAAAAATAATTTGAAAGAAACTTTTACCTTTTATTTTTTCTCTCGTTAACAAAGTAGCAAACAAGATCGCCATCACCATCGTGATAAGTGTAACAATAACAATTAATACGATACTGTTTTGGAGAGATCGAATGAAATTCATATCATTCCATAAAATCTTGAAATTTTCTAATCCAACAAATACTTTATTATTAGAAAACCCTCCCCACTTATATAAGGACATCCTGAATACCTCAATCGTAGGAACAATCATAAAAATGGCTAACAGGATTAGTGCGGGTGCAGTACAAACAAAAATAAAAATTCTTTTTTCTGTTGTCTTATTCATGCCATCACCTCAGTTAATAAGTACAATGGTGAGACTAGCGACTCACCATTGTACGTAGTGAAAACGAATTTATTTTAATGCAGACCGTAATTGGTCACTCACTTTTTCAACAGAGCTTTGCCAATCTTTCACCTTTTTATCACCAGAAATAACACTATCAATCGTTCTAAATAATGTATCCGGCATACTTACACCTTCAACGGCTTTCGTTGCAGCAAATCCACCTATTCCCACTTTCACTCCATTATCATAGATACTATAGAATGATTTATTTTCACCTGTCAGTTTATTAGAAAGGCCTTTGATAGGCTGAATCGCACTCGATTCAGCAAAAATTTCAGCTGCCTTATCCGAATAAACAAACGTCATGAACTCTTTAGCAAGTTGTTTATTTTTAGCTGCCGAAGGAATCCACATTTGTTCAAAGAAAGTAAATGCATAACGGTCGCTATTAGCATCAATTGTTGGTAAAGCCATCATGCCCCATTCAAACCCTTTAGATCGAGGAGCTTCTTTCATTTCACCAACTACCCATGTACCATTTGGCATAAACAAAGCTTTGTTATCGAGAACCAATTGTTGATTTTTCTTGTAGTCTTTATCATTTGCATTCGCAACAGTAGTTGGTTCTGTGTATTTTCCTAATTTTCCGATAATTCCAAAAGATTTTGTTGCTTCAGAAGTTTCCCAAACACCATCTGCATATTTCATAGCTTTATTAAATAACTCAGGTCCACCCACCCCTAGTAGTAAAGAGTAGAAGAATGTATCAAAGTAGCCTGTTGTAGGATAAGTAAATAATGAAATTCCTTCTGCTCTCGCTTTATCTCCCAAGGCCCACATCTCGTCCCAAGTCTTCGGCACTTCCCAACCTTTTTCCTTAAATAAACTAGCATTATAAAATAATCCAGTTGGACTATAGAACATCGGTGCCATATAAATTTTACCGTCATTATAAGGATTAGTCGCAGGTGTACCAGTAAGCCCTGGTACTAACTTATCTTTCACTTTAACATCTTCACCATAAACATTTTTATCAAAAACATCGGTAATGTCTTCTAATGCTTTATCTTTAATTAAAGTTTCTGTTAGTGCCTGTTTTCTCCCGGTTGCCAACAACACAACATCTGGATATTTTCCTGCTTTCATATTTGAGCCTATGACATCCTCAAGATTTTTGTCCACCGTCAATTTAACATTAACTTTTGGATTAGCAGCTTCATATGCGTCAATGACTTTGCTCCACATCTCTTTACCATAAGCCGATTCAAGTGTTGCCACATGAAGGGTTTGTTTTTCACTGGAGCCTTTACCTTCCTTAGAGTTATCAACTTTTGTAGTATTACCTTGGCAAGCTATTAAACTAAAAGATAACAAAGCTGTCATTCCAGACAACAATAACTTTTTTTTCATCTTTATTTACCCCCATCTCCTAATCTTCCTTTCATAATTAAAGAATACAAAATAGATAACGCTTTCACAATAAACATCTTGTTCTGTTTTTTAGATATCTTGCTTTTTACTGAATATCCCACTAAAATCTTTATAACATAGATAAAAAGTCTACGAAGGAGGGATTCATTTGTCCAATGAAGTATATGAGATTCCACAAATTCAACGAAACCATCTTCCAGTAAAACTTCTTTATATAACAAAATCAAAATACGATAAAGATTGGCATAGTACCATTCATGCGCATCACTTTACAGAGCTATTGTATATTACCAAGGGCAAAGGAACTTTTATCTTTTACAAAGAAGAAATCCCTGTCCAAGAGCACAATTTGATTATCATCAATCCAAATATCGAGCACACAGAAAAATCTGATACGAATCACCCACTCGAATACATCGCACTTGGTATTCAAGGTTTGTCCTTTTCATCCATAGAAAATCCTAGTCAAGTCACTATTCACAACTATAAACAGGATCAAAAGAGCTTCCTCTTCTACCTTCAGCAATTAATTGAGGAAGTGGAAAATCATCAAGAAGATTACGATTTAATTATACAAAATATTCTGGAAATTTTACTACTTAAAATGATGAGAAAAAAATCTTTTAATGTAGAAAAAACATCTACTCAAAAAATCAATAAAGATATTGAATTTATAAAAAACTATATTAAGCAGCATTTTCACGAAAATATAAGTCTGGATACATTAGCAAGAATCAGTCATATTAATAAATATTATTTATCTCATTCCTTCAGGAAATTCGTTGGTGTTTCGCCTATTGAATACTTAATTCAAACTCGTATTAGAGAAAGCAAAATATTATTAGAAACGACCAACTATTCGATTTCTAATATTTCAACCATTACCGGTTTTTCTTCCCAATCATTCTTTGCACAATCATTTAAACGAGAAACGAATCTATCTCCTTCACAATACAGAAACACTATCAATTCTAGCAAAAACAAACCAGATTCTAGCGCGAAATTTTAAAGATAATCGCAATGAATCTATACTTCTTTACTATATTGATACTATTATTTTAGAAAGGAGAGTGTTCCTATGATTCAACAATTAAAAACATACTATGGTGAGGATATCAAAATCAATGCAGCTGTGTTATCTGAAGATTATAGCTGGTTTTTAGTTGAAGGAAACAAAGTCGGGATTCGAAAAATCCGATTACATCAAAAGGAGCATCAATTGCTTTCATCCATCTTAACGCCCATTCATACTGATACATTTTATAAAACAGAAAAAGAAAAATCATGGCATGAAGCATTATACAAAAATAATAATATTTCTATACTATCAGTTCGTTTTTTACACTTTTTCACAACACAACCCATAATAGAGAGAGAAGAATTTCAAGATGCTTTACAGTCCATGTTTTCTTTTACTACTACAATGATATGGGAAACTTCGCAAGCCGGTGTCCTCATATTAGAAGAAAATGTACCTGAGTCTATATTGCGAGCAGCCCTTGATACACTAGAAACAGATTTTTTTATATCCCTATCCTTCTTTATTGGCAGACGCTATACGCAAACAACTGAATTTGCTTATCTGTATGAATGGGAGCGAAAATTATTTTCTGTTCTTTCTCCCTATTTATCCAAAAAAATTACACACATTGAACAACTGCTCCCTTATCAATTAATGATCTCATTATCAAAAGAAGAAAGAAAAAAGTACACGAATCAATTATTGGCACACATTTCGAATGACAAAGAACTTATAGATAGCGTTAAAGTATTCTTCCAATGTAACTTAAATGTATCTCTTGCAGCGAAACAATTATATTTACATCGTAATACTTTGCAGTATCGAATTGATAAATTCATTGAAAAAACAGGAATGAATATAAAAACTTTTGAAGGCGCAGTAGCAGTTTATATGGCGTTTCTTTCTTTAGATATCTCGTGAAGCTCTCATGAAAGACGATAAAATATTCATTTTCTCATACCATCATTGTTTTATGACTTGGAAACTCTTTTTACATATTTTTCTACGAAAAAGTAATACTTTCATCCCATATCTATAGATGAAAGTACATCCTACAGGTGCTTTCTCGTTTCTTACATCTTTAAACTTGTATAAAACCCTCTCATTCTTTTGTGCACAATGCCGATTTACTTACGGTTATAAAAATCTTATAATTCAATCAATTATGAAAAGGAGTGAATATTTATGACCGAACTAGTATTAGATCATATTTTTAAAGTTTATGATAATAAAACTACTGCTGTTTCTGACTTTAATTTACATATTGAAGATAAAGAGTTTATCGTATTTGTCGGTCCTTCTGGATGCGGAAAATCAACAACTCTACGTATGATTGCAGGTCTAGAAGACATTTCTGATGGTTCGTTTTATATTGATGGAGAGCGTATGAATGATGTCGCTCCAAAAGATCGCAACATTGCGATGGTATTTCAAAATTACGCACTATACCCGCATATGACTGTTTATGATAATATCGCGTTTGGCTTAAAACTACGCAAACTTCCAAAAGATGAAATTAATCGCCGAGTAACGGAGGCAGCGAAAATCTTAGGGCTTGAAGATTACTTACAACGAAAACCGAAGGCATTATCGGGTGGGCAACGCCAACGGGTTGCGCTAGGAAGAGCTATCGTCCGTGACGCAAAAGTATTTTTAATGGACGAGCCTCTATCGAATTTAGACGCAAAATTACGCGTCAGTATGCGTTCAGAAATCTCCAAACTGCATCGTCGTTTAAATACGACCACTATATATGTAACACATGATCAAACAGAAGCTATGACAATGGCATCACGCCTTGTTGTTATGAAAGATGGGCTCATCCAGCAAGTGGGTACTCCAAAAGAAGTATATGATACTCCTGAAAACATATTTGTTGGTGGATTCATTGGTTCTCCAGCTATGAATTTCTTTACCGGGACATTACAAGAGAACTATTTCTATATAGAAAATATTCGCTTCAAAGTACCAGATGGCCAACTAAAAACATTAAAGCAAAAAGGATATAATGGACAAAAAATCATACTCGGCATTCGTCCTGAAGACATTCATGATGAACCAATCGTTCTTCAATCTTCACCTGAATCCACAGTCGAAATTACAGTAGAAGTTGCTGAATTATTAGGTGCTGAAACGATGATTCATGGAAAACTTTCGAATCAAAACTTTGTTGCGCGAATTAATGCTCGTTCCGAGATTAAAGCTAACGATACACTTCCATTAGCTTTTAGTTTAGCGAAAGCACACTTTTTCGATATCGCCACCGAACAACGTATTCGTAATATTTAATGGATGCATAGCCTCTATTTCAGAAAAAATAGATATAGTTGTGTCAACCATTTCGTGAAAAAGAATTAAATACTAGATTCCCCTGTATATGCGACAGAACCATACGAAAAAACATCTCATATGAATATGAGATGTTTTTTCGTATTTGCTATTCTTTTAATAAATCTATTAATCCATTCCCTTCAGATGTACGTTCATACCCTAAAGGTACAGTTCTTTTAATAAGTTGTGCATATATTTCTGGCTCTGATAACTTTCTACCATATTCTCTCTCACACTGCTTAATGAGCAATGCCAGCGCTCCAGCGACATGCGGTGTCGCCATAGAAGTTCCACTTAATACCGCATATTTCCCCTCAGGATAAGTAGATAAAATTTCATCACCTGGCGCCACTAAATCAATTTCTTGATTCGAATTACTAAAACATGCGATTTTCCGTTCTAAATTGACAGCGCCGACTTCAATTACTTCTGAGTACGCACCTGGGAAGTCCAGTTCCTCCGTGTTATCATTACAATCTCCATTATTCCCAGCAGCACATACGACGAGAACATCTTGCCTTACCGCATTTTGAATTGCTTCATGTAATTCTGGAACGTCTTGCGGGCCACCAAGTGACATTGAAATGACTCTAACTCTTTCTTTATTAGGCCCTCTCCAATTTACAGCATAATGAATCGCCTCAATAATTTGCTCATAACTTCCAGAACCATCTCCCGCTAAAACCTTTAATACTAACATTTTAGCAAGTGGTGCGACTCCTAAAACACCGACACCATTTTCATTCGCTGCAATTGTCCCCGCTACATGAGTACCGTGTCCGTTATTATCAAGATAAATATTTGGATCCCCTTCGTAGTCTTTCGTGAAATTTCTTCCACCGATAATACGATCCTTTAAATCAATATGATTCACATCACAACCTGTATCTAATACGGCAACAACAATATCTTTTCCTTTCGCGCTCTTCTCCCATACTTGTGGAGCATGAATGAGTTGTACACCTGGCGGGATTTCATTTACTTGTTCAACCACCTTATCTACTGTAAAAGGAATCAATTGTATACCTTTTTGTTTATTCGCTGTACTACTATTCATCGTAATCCCTCCTGAAAATATATTATTTTCATTTCAGACCACCTTTGAAAACGTTTAAATGTAACATTCGTTTTATTCGTTTCGTTTTCCTTCCTTAAAAATATTTCTCAATAAAGCTTACTAATTTTATACTACTCTTTTATTAATCTCGTAATTTTTAGGCACCAAACATCCGATTGGTACAACCAATAACAAAAATAAAAGGACCAATTTAATGGTCCTTTTATAATTTTTAAAGAATGATATGAAATTTTAAAAATAAAATAAATTAAGACTAAGCCTCACTCTTATTTAAAAACTTCTCTATTTCTTTTATTAAATGTTTCGCTCCATCTATACTAACAGTAATGTTTCCATTTGCTAATGATATGTTTTGATCTGAAACATCACCTGTTATTTGACAAGCATTGTAAGGTTGATATTTTTGTAAAATGACTTTATCTGCTTCTACGAAAATTTCAAGTGGTGATTTGATTTGGATTCCTAATACTTCTCTTAACTCTTTAGGAATAACAATTCGTCCTAATTCGTCTACTTTTCGAATAATTCCTGTTGCTTTCATAATACTCCCCCCTTACTTTCTATTATTTTTTTCCACCTCGCTCTTTCCATTTTATCACTTTTTGGTAATACTTGTCTCTTTTTAGAAAATTTTGTACTCAAGTTAAAAAAACACATTTATCGAATACGTAATCTCTCTTTCAATTGTTTTAAATAACGAGATCTTATCAGTAAAAAGTAACCAACTTGAATTCCTACGAAAACACTTAATACAATCGCATTTTCTTTAAATAGTGAGTACTCAAACATCTGTCCCAGAGCAGTTAGCGCTACTGCTCCATGTAATGTTGCAACACCTATAGGAACGAAGAATAAAAGTGCCAATCGGATTGTAACTACTTTCGATAACTCTCCACTCGTTAAGCCTACTTTTCGAATCATTTCAAACAAACGAGTATCATCCTCCAAATCAGAAAACAAACGGAAGTAAAGGAAACTTCCTGCACATACGAAAAATACTATACCAATAAAGAAACCTACAAATAGAATTGGTCCTGCGATTTGTAAACTTTGGTTTTGTTCATACTCTTCTGCACTAAACGTTGCATATTCTTCATAAGGCTTCATTTGATACGTGAGCTCTTTACCAGCCTCTATTTCATCTTTCGTTCCTTCTGTTTTGTACACATAATCTTTTTCCTCTTTAAACCCTTCTTGTAATGCATCATATTGATTTTTAGAAATTACATAAACGTTACCTCTTAGTATTTTACTTAATGAAGAAGTATTAATTTTTTTCACTTTTAAAGATTCATTCAAATGTGGTAAAGTAATTTCTTTTCTTTCTTTCATCGGTGGGCCTGGTATATCGACTGATAAAAATAAAGCTTCTTTTTTGGATACCGCATTAAAGGGTTCTCCTGTTAACTTCGCATATTCCTTATAGTCTGATTCCTTTATAAAGGTGGCGTTTTTTAACGACTGCTCCTCCGTTTTCTTCGTCGAAATATTAGTTTTTGAAGCTGCTATACTATGTTTCTTTAATCCTTCGTCAATCATCTTCAAATGCTGTGATTCATTACTATTTCCTTGCTTAGAATGATAGTGAAACGCAATTGGTCTCTCCATAATCGCCTTTGTCATTGATGTAAAGCCAACTAATGTACCTATTGCTGAAAATGCTACAGTTGAAATGATGGTTACAATAAAAAACATTCTTGCGTTATCTCTCATACGGTAAGCTAAATCTGACAACGTAATAATATTTGTCTGTGTCCAATAGAAACGTTTACTTTTTTTACATAGTCTAATAATAAAGACACTCAACTGCTTGTACAGCAAATACGTACCAATAATGACTACCGTTGTAACAGGAATCATCATGACAAATACCATTGCGCCGTGTGACAGAAGCGCTCCTGCATATCCCGCACTAAGCAATATGACTGCTAATATAGAAGAAATAATGGATGCTTTCGGTTCTGGCTTCGCTTCTGCTGATCCTCTAAACAATTTCATAATTTTATTTTTTCGAATCATTCCTGCACTAAACAATGAAATAATCATAAATAATACGAAAAACATAATACTCGTTACAACAATGGCTTTCATTGGAATGTAGTAGGGTAAGGAAATATCTAACTTTAATATCATGGGCGCTACAAATATTAATATTCCGGAAAATACCATTCCAGAAAGTATCCCAAAAATAATTGCCCCTATTCCAATCATAATATTTTCAAAAAAGATAAGACGCTTTAATTGATATTTTGTCATACCTAACATCATTAAAATTCCTAATTCACGCTTTCTCGTTTTTAAAAACATTCCCATCGAATATAAAATAAAGAAAAATGTAAATAAGTAAATAATGGACTGTGCAAAAGACATACTTACGAACACGTATCGTCCCAATTCTCCAACACTTAATGCGGGATGAAACGCAAAAAACGAATATACAAAAAAGGCCATAATGGCAAATGCACTACTTAAAAAATATGCTGAATATGTTCGTCTATTTCTCGTTACATTCCGATAAGCAAGTTCTCTAATGTTCATATTCCTTCTCCGCCCTTCTACTAACTATGTTCTTATATTAGTAAAGTCCGGAAATACCTTCCATCGATTCAAATGACAAAAACCTTACATTATTGAAAGGTTTCAAAAAAATTGCTTAAACGAAACAGTTTCATTATAATGACTACATTCATATTCATACACGCATCCTATTGTATATTCGTTAGTTTTGCGAAATAATAAAGGATAGAAGTATGTACCAATATACATATAAACTTAATTACCGCTTTAATATGAATAGGAGGAAACATAATGACATTACAAGAACAGATTATGAAAGCATTACATGTTCAGCCTGTAATTGATCCGAAAGCAGAAATCCGTAAACGTGTAGATTTCTTAAAAGATTATGTAAAAAAAACAGGTGCAAAAGGATTTGTACTTGGCATTAGTGGCGGACAAGACTCTACATTAGCTGGACGTTTAGCTCAGCTTGCAGTGGAGGAAATTCGTAATGAAGGTGGTAACGCAACATTTATCGCCGTGCGCCTTCCTTATAAAGTGCAAAAAGATGAAGATGATGCGCAATTAGCATTACAATTTATTCAAGCTGATCAATCTGTTGCATTTGATATCGCTTCAACAGTTGATGCTTTCTCAAATCAATACGAAAACTTATTGGGTGAATCATTAACAGATTTCAATAAAGGTAACGTGAAAGCGCGTATCCGTATGGTTACGCAGTATGCAATCGGCGGCCAACATGGATTACTTGTGATTGGAACTGATCACGCTGCAGAAGCTGTTACAGGATTCTTTACAAAATTCGGAGATGGTGGTGCAGACCTACTACCATTAACGGGTTTAACGAAACGTCAAGGACGTGCTCTTTTACAAGAATTAGGTGCGGATGAGCGACTTTACTTAAAAATGCCAACTGCTGATTTATTAGATGAAAAACCAGGTCAAGCTGATGAAACGGAGTTAGGTATTTCGTATGATCAACTAGATGATTATTTAGAAGGTAAAGCAGTTCCAACTGACGTTGCAGAAAAAATTGAAAAACGTTACACAGTGAGCGAACATAAAAGACAAGTTCCAGCATCAATGTTTGATGATTGGTGGAAATAAATAAAACATAAAAAAGAAGCTAATCTCATTAGCTTCTTTTTTATGTTAACGATACACCCCTACTCTTTTCTCTAGTAAGTCCTGTAAACAATCCTCATGTTGTTGATTAAACAATGGTGGCATTTTGTTTAGCGGGAAAAACTTCAATTCCAACGTTTCATCACCGTCTACTTTTTGCTCTCCACCGGCAATTGAGCATGAAAAGAATATTAAAATTGACTGGGCATTATCTCCATTTGGATATGCTTGAAAATATTTTGTATACACCCCGATAAGCTCATTTATTTCCACGTCATAACCTGTTTCTTCTTTTATTTCTCGAATCGCGGTTTCTGCGGCAGATTCTCCAATTTCCATTGCACCGCCAGGAAATCCCCAAGCGTTAAAATCACCTCTTTTTTGCAGTAATACTTCTCCATGTTTATTCAACACACAACCACCCGCAAAGTTTATGAGAACACAGTCGTGACCTACTTTTTCACGTAATTCTTTTATATAATTAGCCATCCTCTTCTCCTTTTCATACATCTTCTATCGCTATTTCTTATCTTTTTCAAGAAATTCAATCATTCGGTCTAGCTTCTCGTTCATATGCATCACTTGTTGTTTTTTTGCAACACTGTTTTGAAATACTCTTCTAATAAACAAAGTAAATGATAGGAAAAACAAAACGATAAGTCCGATTACTAAACAAGTATATATCAATGTAAATATGTTATTTTCGAACAAATTCATTCAGATTCCACATCCTTCCTTTTTAATTTTATCACACAATTCTGTTTTTTAAAGTGATACATAACAAAAAGAGCACCCTTTACAGATGCTCTTCTTCATTAATTAATACGTAAATGTAATTGTCGCTAATGAATAATCTGCCATTGCACTATACGGTGCTACTTGATAAGATACACGTTTTGCACCTTTTGGCCAATTTATTTCATTTAACACTTTCTTTATATCCTGCATTGTTCCATCCATGGATTGCTTATATCGTACTTCTACCTTCTCTGGCTTAGAAGCGAATTGTTGCTGTAATTTTTTCTTAAATTCACTGTAATTGTCTGCCCCGTATTGTGCAGACAAATATTTTAAATTTGTTTCTTTTAACATTTGTTCATATGCAGCAGTCTTTAAACTACCCGCTTTTATTTTGTTTGTTAATTCATTAAAGTAACTTGTAGATGCCACTGGATATTTACTACGATCCCATTCATGATCTTTACTTAATTGCTCGTCAGACATATTAAAATACGAATATGTTACACGTCCAGCTTTATCTGGTACTGGATCATCGAATGTCGTATCAAGGTGATACCATTTGTTTTCAATGTTTACTAAATTCCATGCGTGAGCTTGTCCATTTCCTGTACCTGTTACAATATGGTTTTCGATCCCCGCTTCTTTTAGCAATTCATATGTTAATAACGTATATCCTTGGCAAACGGCAGAACGATTCGCTAATGCTTCATATGCTGTATACGCTTCATAAGACGTATCATAAGATACATGCTTTACAACGTAATCATGAATAGCTTTTACTGTTTCATGCTCATCCATTCCAGGTTTTATAATTGAACTGATAATTGCTTTTGCCTGAGATTTTACATATTGTGTTTGCTCTTTTGATTCACGGTATTTCACTTGCAGTGTAAACGTATAGTTTCCTGGTAGCCCTTTAATAGAATATTTAGTAGAGGCTACATTATATTTTACATACTCATCTGCATCTACAATTTTATTAAACTCACCATACAATTGATCCATAACATTTCTGGCATTTCTATCTTTCGTTTTATAAGTGATTGTCATATTTTCTTCTCGATTATCAACCTGTTTTTTTAATTCTTTTCTGAAATCATTTAATAGCTTTGCATCTGTTTGTGTTGTCGCTACAGTCGGATTCGTAGCTGCATAAGATACCGTTGACGCGTGTAAGCCTCCCATTACTATAGTTGAACAAAGCAGGGTAGCTGTCACATACTTACTTGTCTTTCCCATCTCGTCACTCCTTACATTCTATAACTATACGAAAAAAGTATCGTATAGTTTCAGAGTATACAATACTTTTTCGTATAGGTCATATGAGATTATGCATATTTAACATTGTAAAAAGGTTGTTCTTTTTACAAGAACAACCTTTTTCATTAACAAGTTTGTAATACACAACATGTATTTTCAAAACGTCGATTTTTCAAGTCTTCATTTCCAATACAGAAATAAAGCATTCCTAAATCTCCCCACATCATATTACAATTTTTAGTATCTGAATCAATTTGGAATAAAAGCGTCATTTGCTGCGGGTCTATCCCCATATATTCTCCTGTCTCATATAATACTTCCTCTTGTACAGAGAATGGCTCTCCAAACATTTGATGGCTATCGTAGTTGTCCGGAATTAACTCTTCAAGCAATTGTAAGAATCGATCTGAATCAGCCTCATCTTCAATGAAGAGCTCTGGCAATTTATATGTCAATTCAAAAGTAGTTGCACACTGGTTATAATTCGTTTGCAATTCATCTGCTCTTCTTAATTGCTCTACAGGAACATCATAATAAAGCACACGCCCCGCTTCAGTTGGCTTCACATCTTCTTCAAAATAATTTTCAATGCTAAAGAAATATAACATTCCTGTCTTAGGGAGATTGTGATCTATACCAACATTTTGTAAATCATTTAAATTAAATTGAGCGAGAAACTGTAACGGATTTCCTTTATGCGTTGGGTATTCAAATGTAGCTGGCAAATCAGGAGCTCCTCCCATTTTCGAACTACCTACCGCAACTGTTGCCTCCTGCTTTGGCACAACTTTCACACAAGGAAATACAGTATTAATAAGTTCCTCTTTTAAATGTGTCAGCCCATATTTATCAATTAATACTTCAATTTGTTTATTCATAAATTCTCCTTATATTTACATACTTATTTGTATCATTGTACAAAAATTATACTCCATTCTTTGTAAAAACAACAAGCCTCCAAAAAAACGGGCTCTTCCTACATACGCGAACAAGTTTAAAAAAGCATAGTATACATTGTTCCTACAAACACGATAGTTCATTATTTCTTCCAGCACATTTTCCCCTCGTTCATTTTTATTTTTAATATAAGGAGGAATTCCACATGGGTTACGGATATAGTTGCGGCGGTTACGGCGGTTACGGCGGTAGTTGCGGTGGATGTGGTTATGGAGGTTTCGCTTTATTAATCGTTTTATTTATCCTTCTAATCATCATCGGAGCTAGCTGTTGGGGCGGCTTTGTAGGCTGCTAGTTAATTTAAAAACTATTGTAAAAAAGCACGTACAATACGTGCTTTTTTGCCATTTTCAAATTTTTTATGTGAAAGGAAGTATGATTGATGAAGATTGATGGTGTTTTTGAAGGGGGCGGTGTACGCGGAATTGCGCATGTAGGGGCAATTTGCGCGTTAGCTGAAAAAGGCTATGAATGGGAACGTGTAGCTGGAACATCAGCTGGTTCCATTATCGCTGCGCTCCTAGCAGCAGGATACTCTTGCTCAGAGTTAAAAACGATTATAACTGATATCGATTATAATAAATTTACGAAAAGAACCTTTATTGACAGAATCCCGTTTATCGGAAAAGGATTAAGCGCATGGACTACTCTTGGTATTTACTCTAATATTTTCATAGAAGAATGGATTGAGGAATTACTTCGAAAAAAAGGAGTTCACTTATTTACAGATTTACCTGATTTAAATAAGCTTAAAATTATCGCTTCTGATATAAGTAATGGCAAAATGGTTATCTTTCCCGATGACTTACCGAACTACGGATTTTTAAATTATCGCTTCTCTATTGCTAAAGCTGTAAGAATGAGTAGTACAATCCCCTTCTTTTTTGAACCCGTAAAATGGAGAACCCCAAAATGGAAGCAACCTTGTTATATGGTTGATGGAGGGATTTTAAGCAATTACCCAATTTGGATTTTCGACTCACCTACCTCTCCTCGCTGGCCGACTTTTGGATTTCATTTCGTAAAAGATGAGATTCAAGCTGATCCCGCTCACTATAACGAGCCTATCTCCATGTTCAAAGGACTATTTAAAACAATGATGCAAGCCCATGATTTACGTCATTTAGATAAGGAATCAAAAGCAAGAACGATTATAATTCCAACAGGAGCCATTACTAGTACAAACTTTGACTTAACAAAGGAAGAAAAAGAGTGGCTTTACAATTCTGGTTATAACGCCGCAAATAAGTTTTTACAATCGTGGAATTTCAGACAATATATTGATGCATATAGAAACGGAAATCAGGACCGAAAAACAAATCGGTATTTCCGTCAACTTGACTCATAATACTATTATTTTTCATACGAGAACACGTAACGCTTTCAAAAAAATAAGCCTAGTAATATCATATATTACTAGGCTTATTTACTTCCTGTATCATTATGATACGTAGCTTAAGGATAAGTTAACCCTTCAGCTTCCTCCGCAGTAATAACTGTATATCGATTTCCTGTTCGTAATCCTAACAATTCTGCTTTTTCAATTGCATCCTGCTTCGTATCCGCATAAGCAGCTAAATATTTATCTCCATTGATAATTTGGCAAATTACATATTGTTTCATTATTTTCTCCTCTTACTTTTTCATTAGTTGTGCAAGTTTTTTGATACCTATTTCAATTTCTTCTAACGTTGCGTATGAATAGGATAGACGCAAAAATTGGTTTGCACTTCTATCATACAAAGTACCTGGATTTAATAAAATCTTTTCTTTCAAAGCTTTGTCGAATAAGCTACGGTTCGAAACGGGTACATTCATATATAACCAAATATAAAAACCACCTGTCGGTTCATACCATGTTGCTATATCACGACAATATTTCTCTAACATTTGTAACATAAAATCTCTGCGTTTTTTCAACTTAGTTCTTACAACCTGTAAATGTTCATCATACAATCCATTTGTAAACCATTCCGCTGCAATTTGTTGGGATATAGAACTTGAACCATAATCTGTTTGCATTTTTATGTCTGCCAATCTTTGAATGACAGGCTCAGATCCAACAATCCATCCAATTCTTAATCCTGGACTAATAACTTTAGACATACTCCCAATATGTAGTACAATTCCGTTTTTATCATATGCTTTTAAAGGCTTTGAAACAGGCTCATCAAACCATAAGTCTTGGTACACCGCGTCTTCTATAATAGGCAAACCAATTTCGTTACATATTTCCATCACTTCTATTCGTTTCTTCGCATTCATACTAAAGTTCGTCGGATTATGAAAAGACGGAATTGTATATAAAATAGATGCATTAAATTGCTTCTTATATTTCGTAATATATGATGCATGTAAACCGTTCTCATCCATTGGTATACCAATTAAACGCATTCCTGCTGATTGAAAAACATTAAGAGAATATAAATAAGATGGTTTTTCTAATAAGATGGATGCCCCTTTTGGAAGAAGTCCCATAGAAATAAGTTGCAACGCTTGAATTGCTCCTGAAACAATTAATATAGAATCAGGAGTTACATCTATACCATGTCCTTTTAAATAGTCCGCAATTTTCTTCCTTAAATAGAAATTCCCTTTTGGTTCTTCATACCCAAGTATCATGCTCGACTTTAAAAGCTTATTCATAATATCTTTCATCTTTTTTTCAGGTAAAAGACTCGGCGCGAGCTCACCTGTTCCTAAACGAATTACATGCGGATAAAATTCAGCTTGATTAATCTCTTGAATAGCAGGCAGATTCGGATAATGAAGTCCTGTTTCTACATAAGACTGCCAATTAGGCGGGGGCGCGTACGTTGAAGCATTCTCATTATTATTTACAACAATTGTTCCTTTCCTGCCATTCCCTTCAATGTATCCCTTTGCCACTAGTTCATCGAAAGCCATTACAATTGTACTCCGGTTCACACCGAATGTATGTGCCAAATCTCTTTGTGAAGGTAATTTCGTTCCAACAGTCCATTCTCCATTAACGATTCTTTCTTTTATATACGTTTCTATTTGTTTATACAGAGGAGTCGCTAGAGACATATTCGGTTTCCAAACAAATCTTTCCATCATATCACCTTATATTCTTTTTGGTTGGTAACCTCTCCAACCATATGGATGGATACAAATTTTCATTTCTTCTATACAATATACACTATCATAATGAATTAAAATAGGAGGTAATATGATGAGTGAAGCAATTATTCATGGTATCATTCTTGCATTTGGTCTTATCATTCCATTAGGCGTCCAAAATGTTTTCGTCTTTAATCAAGGTGCGAGCCAACCAAACATTTGGAGGGCAGCCCCTGTAGTATTAACTGCCTCTATATGTGATACGTTACTCATATTGATTGCGGTGCAAGGTGTCTCCCTTGTACTCCTTACTTTTTCTTGGCTAACTAACACGTTATATATAATTGGATTTTTCTTTCTCCTATATATGGGCTTTGTTATTTGGAGAAGTAACCCTTCCAACGATATAAAACAAGAAAACAGCATGCCATTAAAAAAGCAAATCCTTTTTGCTGCATCGGTTTCGTTATTAAATCCACATGCAATTTTAGATACAATCGGTGTAATCGGAACAAATTCTATTCAATACATAGGAAGTGAAAAATGGGCTTTCACACTTGCAACTATTATCGTTTCTTGGATTTGGTTTATAAGCTTAGCTTTAGCGGGGAAATTTCTAAAAAAAATAGACTCAACTGGAAAGACAATCGTATTATTAAATAAGTTTTCGGGTCTCATCATATGGGGTGTCGCGCTTTATATGTTAAAACAAGTTATGTATTCTTAATGAACGAAAGAGAATTGCATGTTCCTTAAAACACCATACAATTCTCTTACAAATTATGAAGTAGGTTCCGGTTTCTGTTTTACGTTCTTTGCATCTTTTGCTGGTTTAATCCAAATCATTGCTATAACGGCACCGATACCAGCGAAAATACTTGTTACATAAAACACTTCATGGTCAGCACCTTTCATGAAAAAAGAATATAGAGGTGGGCCAGCTGCTACACCGATAAATCGCATGGAACTATAAAAAGATGTAACCGTTCCCCTTTGCTCCTTTTCAATTCCTTGTGTAATTAGGGAGTCTAAACATGGGAGTGCCATACCAATTCCTATCCCCATAATAACGAGACAAAGAAGTAGTAAATAAACCCCTTTTATAAATAAAGGAATGATGACTGATGCAGCTGCCATTAAAAAACCAATATAAATACACTTCTTCATTACATTTTGATTATCTCCAATTTTTTTACCGGCCATATATGAACTAAGTGACAGTACAAGTAACGGGATAGCAAGTACACAACCTTTCCATATACCATGTATGTCATACTTTGATTCCAGTATCGTCGACAAATAAAAGAGCATTCCGAATAAAATAAGCATAATAATTGCACCTAATACAAAAATGGCAATTAACCATCTTCCCTTTTCTCGAAATGTAGAGATAATAGATTTTATAAACTCTTTAAGTGGTGGCACTTCTCCTTCTTGTTTCTTTGCCTTTACTAGAACAAGTAACAAAACAATTGATACTACGCATAAAATTGGAATCGCCCAAAATGGTAAGAACCATACAATGGCAGCAAGAGCAGATCCTAAAATAGGGCTCAGCACTTTTCCAAATGTATTGGATGTTTCAATGATTCCTAAACCTGCACTAACTTGTTTTTCATCTTTATATAAATCACCAACACAAGGTATAACAACTGGCATTGCACCAGCTGCACCAATACCTTGAATCGCTCTACCAATCAGTATCCAAGTGTAGGGATTATCAACTTTCCATGATACCCAACCTGTTACCGCTCCGCCTATAGCCGCAATCAGCAAACTCGGAACCATTATCATCTTTCGTCCCCATCTATCTGATAAATAACCAGCAATCGGTATAAGTAAAATGGCTACAATAGAGTAAATTGTAATAATCATGGATACTTGAAACGATGAAATATGTAATTTCTTTTCGATAGTCGGTAGGATTGGAATGAGCATTGAATTCCCTAATGTCATAACAAGTGGAACTGATGCAAGCGCAATTAAACAACAGTTTTCTTTTTTTAACATGTTGGCTTCGGAACCCTTTCATCGTATATTTCTGACCATATAATAGCCCTGCTGGAACGTAATTTTTCATTCCACCAGGGCTATTACATCTTTACTACTTCCCATTCACAACAAAAGAAATTGGGGAAAATATAGTATTATTCCTATTCTTTGAATCCAGTTCGCAATATATTCATACCAATTAATTGAAAAAAAAAGAAAGGAAGAATCCTTCCTTTCTCCTATAACCTTCTACAATTAGCGAGTATATCCGCCACCAAGTTGTTGTTCTGCCATCGCTACTAGACGTTTTGTAATTTCACCGCCTACAGAACCGTTTGCACGTGAAGAAGTATCAGCGCCAAGTTGTACACCAAATTCTTGTGCAATTTCATATTTCATTTGATCTAAAGCTGCTTGTGCTCCATGTGATGCTAATTGATTAGAGTTACGATTTCTAGCCATTACCAATCACCTCCTTATTTATATATAAATTGTGTTAAATTTTAATTTAAATACATGGTAATTTTTGGTTATTTATATTTTTAAAAAAAGAGTCTCTACAATGAGAGACTCTTACATCATTTTATATTAAGAAGTTACTACTTCTAAATTTCTATTTGTTAATACTTTCATTGAGTTACAGAAATAAAAACCTTGATTATCACGGAAATAATATTTGACCGGATAACCGTCCTTTAGCTGAACAACGCTATTTTGCTGATGCGCTTCTAATGCAACACCATAATGTAAGTACATCCATACCATCGGCTTTAAAGAAATGTTCATATATCGTCTAAACCACTCTAAACTTACTTCTTCACAGCTTCTACCTTCTAAATCTGCTAGTCGATGAATAATATTCGATAAACGAGTACGTTCCCCAGGTATAGCATCTTGAACTAATCCAGCAATTAAAGTAGCGTCATTTGCATGTTCACCATAAAAAGGGTTCTCTCGTATAATTACTTCAAATCCAGATTCTTTTGCCCCGTAATTTAATGTAATAAATGCTGGATCACAAATAAAATCAAAACCTGGAAACTTATCTAACACTTCACCAATTGCTGTATTTAGCATTTCCTTTCCTTCAAGACCACTCTCTAGTTCCTTCAATTTATTAATACGCATTGAATTTGTTACTTTTACTGGGAATGAAAACTTAAGCATATATTTTGATTGGGGATGATATAACGTCCTAAGTGATGATGTTGCCATATAATACTTACCGACAGGACCGATATATTCAAGTACTCCTTGATCTATCCAATCCTGTACGTATGATTGGTGTAATAGCCATTCTGCCTGAAGCGGATGAATTGGAAGTAATGAATATTCATCTTCATTACAATACTTCGATATAAATTCTTTACAAACCATCTCATCATTACGTAACTCTTCTTTTAGAATTACTGTTGTAGAATCTAACAATAATGATTTTTCATTTACTATATTTTTATGTGCCCTAAAATAATGAAGCTGACATTCTCCTTTTAATTCTGGAGAATACATTGTGCTTTTCCATTCCAAAATACCTTGTCTACTCTTTGGGGTTGGATGCGTTAAATGTCCAAATAATAAAGATTGCTCCGCTTCTATAAAGGATGTATGGAAACCGTATAATGCAGATGTATCTTCTATTCTCTCCTTTGTAAATTATTCAATATTTTGACAACTACAAATAACTCGAAGCATACGTTCAGCAGGATTCGTACCTTCTCCGTAGTTGATAGACATCTCTTTTATTAAGAACGTAATCACTGTAACGTAATCTGCTTTTATAACATTCTTATTTTCTCCCATTTGATAATAAAATTGTTCTCCAAACAAATGGCGATCTGTTGCTGATTTATATATAACTTCTTCATACAAAGTAATGTGTTGTGCCGATAACCGACAGCATAAATAAGTAGAGCAAGTATCTCTTTGAAATGAATGGTAGAAAATATCCTCTATCCTTTTATCCTCTGTAATCCATTCTCCACTTCCTGTTTCTCTTAAATAACAATTTAAAAAACTTTGTATTGTTGCATGTTCCGCGATTTGTTTCGCATGCTTCATACTTGCCCTCCTCTTTCTATAAACACTATCGGAATTTCATATTACACTTGATAATTGAATTTCGTTATCAATTAAGATTCTAATTGATTATCATTATCAATTCAATAGTTTATTTCAGAATTTTTTAATCTGAATAAATATTTCTTTTTTTACCTTTTCTTTAACCTAATTAAAAATAAACTAGGAAAATTCTCATTTTCAAACTACATACATTACTATTTTTCATTACTAATCCATTCGAAATAGTTAAACAAAAGAGGTATACCTCATTTGGTATACCTCTTTCAAACACTAAGTTTACATAATAATATTATTTATATCTCTCCAACAATACGCTGTTTCTTCTACATTGAGTCTTTCTAAAAATTTCGTATCAATTTTTTCAGGATTAAATTTTTCATAAAACTTTTTAGAAGGGTTATTCGTAACAACCCATACTAAAAGTGATTGCATATCATTGTTTATACATTCCGATAATAAAGCTTGAAATAACTTTTGTCCTATTTTCATTCCTTGATACGTTTGTAAAAGGTAGATTGCATATAATTCTCCATCACAATTATATGTACCGGTTCTTTCAACTCCTCCGTCAATGAATCCGATTATTGTTTCATCTGACGTCTCTGCTACAAATCTATATTGGTATGTATCTTCTTGTTGAAAAATGTTTTCCCATTGTTTTTCTCGTTGCTCATATGTTATATTTTCTAAAAATTCGTCAGCAAATATCCCTTTATACGTTGTTTTCCAGCTATCAACATGCACCTTTGCTATACCTCGTATATCATCTTTTATCGCTCTTCTAATATGTATTTCCATCATTTCTCCCCCTTGTTATTCATCATTATATCAACTTATTTCCTTAAAAATCCAAATGAAAAAAGAGCGAATGCACTTCACTCTTTTTTATCACAATTATCTACTTTCCACTTCAACTGAAACAACACGATCAATCTCTTTCAGGGAACTATATAACTCTGTTGTATATAAATCTTCTGGAGCTAAAATAACCATTTCCAATTGCTGAAATGCTCCACCATCTATATCTTTAATTTTTACGCGTTTCACATGCATACCTAAATTTTTAATTTGCTTAAATATACCATCTAACTCATGATGCTCTTTTACAGTAATTTTTATAGATAAATCTTTTTGTCTTAATGAATACGGACCTGCAATTTTCACAAGTTGTGGAAGTACGTTAATTGCTAAAATAATTAAAATCATTGCAACCGTCGCTTGTAAATAAAAGCCTGCCCCAATTGCTATACCTAAAGCTGAAGCAGCCCACACCATAGAAGCTGTCGTTAATCCAGAAATAACATCATTACTTCTTCGTAAAATAACACCTGCCCCAAGAAAACCAATCCCACTCACAATTTGAGCAGCTAGACGCATTGGATCCATATTTGTATGCCCTGGAACAGAATATACATGTACGGCTTCAATTGAAACCATCGTAATTAAACAACTTGCTACAGAAATAACCATACTTGTTTTCACACCAAGCGGTTTATTCTTTAGCTGCCTATCTATCCCGATGAATAATCCTAAAAAGAGTGCTAAACCTAATTTGAGTAAAAATTCATATGACATATTTCCATTCTCCTTACTTTACAATGTTTCCCTTGGAATAATTCACTATAACTCTTTTATGATATCAATTCCAGTCTTTTCTATTCATTTAACGTAAAAAGCCGAAAAAACATTTGTAACGATGTTTCTCCGGCTTTTTATTATGCTTAAGATTCTTCTTTATTTCTGATCTTTAATCTTAATCTCTGCATCTTTGTAGAATGCTAATTTACTGTCATTATACTCTTTTGTAAAATTGTTAAATTGCTCTTTTGATTTTTGTGCTTCCACAGTTAATTCATTAACAGCCTTAACTTTTTCACCAATCTCTTTTAATTTCGTTTCTTTTACTTTTAATTTTTCATACAGTTCTTTTTCAGTCGCTAACGCCTTCGTATAATTTTCATTCATCTTTTGGAATGCATCATAACGGTTTTTATACGACTCTTCTACTGCTTTCGCTTGTTTTTGTAACTTCTTATCTTCAAGCTTCTCTATATTTCCTTGAACAGATTTTGTTTCTTTCTGAGCTTTTTCTAGCATTTCTTTCTCATTTTTCAATACTTTTTCACGTTCATCTACATTTGCAGTAGCTTGCTCTATTTTCTTCATAACAGCGTCATTATGATCTTTACCTTCTTGTAAAATTTGAGAATATAGCTCTTGACCTTCATTCTCTAATTTCTCTAATTTCTTCGCTTCATCAACTAATGATTTTTCTTGTGTCGCTGCTGTTTCAAAAGCTGTGTATAGATTTTCTTCTGGTTTTTCACCGAAACAACCTGTTAATAGTCCTACTGATAGTGCTCCAACTACTGCTACTTTTCCATACTTCAACGTTCATTCCTCCATTACATACGGTTATCATGCCAGAAATTCACTGAGAAGTGACTCTCTTCATGATAAGCTTCAAACTCATAACCCTTTTCTTTTAACCCTTTTAAAATTGCTGGCACAGCAGCAACTGATTGTGGGTGAATGTCATGCATTAAAATGACTTCCTGTGGTTTTGTTGCATTTGTTATTACATTTTGAGCAATTTGTGCTGCCGCTGCATCAACTTGCATTTTGTTATATTTCCAATCTAATGAATCAATTGTCCAATCCCATACTTTAAAACCGCCCTCTACCACTTTATTTCGAAGACCTTCATTTAATCCAGGCATCGAACCGTATGGTGGACGTGTTAATTTAGGTGATTTTCCAATAATATTTGCGATTAAGCCTTGATCTTCTTTCATTTCATTTACATACTCGCCATTTTTATATAACTTTGCAAAATTATGTGTCATACTATGCATACCTACATAATGACTCTCTGCATTTTCACGTTTCACTAAATCCGGAAATTCTTTTACATTCGCTCCAATTAAAAAGAACGTCGCCTTCGCATCATGCTGTTTTAACATATTTAACAATTCAGCCGTATATTTCCCTGGGCCATCATCAAATGTAAGATAAGCAACTTTTCTTTCTTTTCCATTAAAACGACTTGGTGCCGTTTTATTCATTTCTACTTTCGGTTGTTCACTTGCAAGCTGTACTACATTTTCTTGTTTTGCAACAGCCTTTGCTGGTGAAGTAATGGATTGAAACATGAAATACCCAATAGCTACTGCTGCAATCGCTATTAAAACGACTACTACTCGTTTAATTTTAAAAGCTTTTTCCATTCTATCGAATTCCTCTCCCTATTAATCTTATATATAAATCACCCAATATAATTATACATCTATTTATTTTATTACACTATATAAACAGACTTTTTATGTATTATAATGGGAGTTTTATTAAAATGGTTGTTCCTATTCCTTCTTTACTTATAATACTAAGTGTACCTCCATGAAGCTCCACCATTTTTTTAACGATAGCTAAACCGAGACCAGCACCTGTAGCATGGTTATTAATCTGGTAAAATGACTGTTCTATATATGGTAAATGCTCTTTAGCAATTCCAATTCCTTCGTCTTTCACCTTGATCACTGCTTGTCCTTCATTTTTAGTCGCTTCAATATATACTTTACCATTTTTATGTGAATATTTAATGGCATTTTGAACAATATTCAAGAAAACTTGCTTTAGCCTATTTCGATCTCCCATCAATTCAATTCGTTCTATAGTTTTGATGAATTGCATTTGCTTCTCTTCAGCATTAGGAGTTAATTGCCAAATCGTCTCCTCTAGTATATCGTATAATTGCACCTTTTGTTTATATAAATTGAAATGATTTGATTGTAATCTTGAAAAATCTAGTAATTCTTCTACTAAATGAATCAATCGGTCTGTCTCACCTGATATAATTCCCATGCCTTGCTTTATCTCTTCTTCCGTTAAATGATCTACCGTTTTTAACGTCTCACTCCAACCTTTAATTCCAGTTAAAGGCGTTCGTATTTCATGAGAAATCGAAGCAATGAATTCATTTTTCATCTGTTCCGCTTTTTCTATTTTATTAGACATATGATTTAAACTATGTGCCAACTCACCTAATTCACCTGGATAATCCTCTTTAATTTTCTTCTTTAATGTACCTTCTGCAATTTGTGAAGAAGCATGAATAATAGATTCGATAGGTTTAACAAACGAATTCGCTAATCGTCTACTGATTAAGAATACGATACCAGAAATGACAATTCCAACTGAAATAGTAAACATAATAATTTCAATAATCTTTGCATTTACATTCGTTAAAACAGTTGTATATTTCAAAGCACCGATCGTTTGTCCTTGATGAATAAGTGGACTAATCACTTCCAATTGTTTCACATTGTCTTTCGTAGCAGTCACTTGATGATACATTTCTCCTTCTAGTAACGAATATGGAATAACTACTTTACCTTCTACCTTTTGTCCACTTGACGATTGTATAATCGTACCATGCCGATCAATTAATTGTAATTCGGTTCCTTCTAACTGAAAGCTCTCAATTATATCCCCGCTGTATTCTTGCAATCGAATAAAGTATAGTGAATTGTATTCAGAGAAAAATCGCGTACTTGTCTTCGCATGAGATTCTATATATTGCACAATACCATTATAATAATATCGATAAATTGAGACTGAAAATACGACTTCAAATAATACAAGCATAAGTATAATGACCGTCATAAAATATAAAGTCACTTTTCTTTTCATCTTATACTTTCCTTCCACACATATCCTTTTCCCCACACAGTAAGAATAAATTCAGGTTCTGATGGAGTACATTCTATTTTTTGGCGTAACCGCCTCATATTTACATCTACTACTTTCGTCTCACCTACATAATTCGTTCCCCAAATCATATTTAAAATTTCATCACGTGAAACCGGCTTTGAAGCCTGATTCATCAAATACTGTAATATCATATACTCTGTAGGGGTTAAATCGACTAATTGTCCACTTTTATATAGTCTTTCCTCTATTACATTTAACGAAAATGGGCCAGATATGATGATATTCGCTTTTTCATGATGTACTTCTATTCTCCTTAGTAACGATTGTATACGTGCAGTTAATTCCACTGGACTAAACGGCTTTGCGATATAATCATCTGCACCAATTCCTAGTCCTTGTACTTTATCTTCATTTTGTACGCGTGCGGTTAACATAATAATACCTATTTTTTTATTTTCTTCCCGGATGGATTTACAAACTTGAAAACCATCAATTCCTGGTAACATTACATCAAGTAATGCTACATCAACAGTATGTTCACATAAAATCTGTAACGCCTCTTCTCCCGTACTAGCTTCTAACACATAAAATCCAGCACGTTTCAAATTCAAGACGATAAAACTACGAATAGGCATTTCATCTTCTAAAACTAAAATTGTTGGCATAATTTCCACCTCCCTACTCTTGTTGATAATCGGCTAGCGGTTTTACATATGCTTTCACTTTTTCAAAATGTGGTTGTTTCGGTACAGCATATACGTGAGAAGCTGTTTTAACTGCTGCTTCATATCCTTTTATTTTGAACCATTCTTTTCGCTTAAATATATGGACTTCAAGCCATAATTCTTTTGTACTTGTCTCCAAAAACTTTTGAGAATTTGATTCCTTTTGCTCATCTGGTATCGTAATTTTTCCAATTAACTCTTCAGGAATTTTCACATAATATCCTTTTTCTATATCGATATATCTTTCTTCAATTGGTTTAATTCCAGATTCACTCCACTGTATGTAACGTTCGAAAAGCGGACTATCACCATGTGATTTATCTTCCCAACCTTGTGGACGCACTGTACGAACAAATTCAATAATGCCGTCTTCATTAACATCTTTACTTTCTACAACATATTCATTGAACAAATCTTCTTTCCCATCTATAGGTAATACCTCATAATGACCCTTATCAAATTTTGCTACATATGTTATCCCTGAATGAGCACCAACACCTGCGTCAATTACAACCGCCTTTAGTGATTCAGAAATGCGGCCCATTTGTATTCTTTGAATACTATTTATAAATGGATCGAATGACGCTTCAGATAAAGTCTTAAATTGTTCCATGAACTCAACTGTCAATTTCTCATCTTTTTCATACGTAACAAGACTTATATCTTTCAGTCCATTTTTATTTAAATCCTCTATGAATAACTTCGTATAACTTCGATTATATATTTCCTTCATATCTTCATTTTCTTCCGAAAAAACATACATAACATGTTCTAACGATTCACGACTTACAGAAATTCCGATTAATAACTCTCGCTTCCCGTTCCCTGTAAAATCACCGACTTCAACGATATCTACATCTCCACCATCAAATCTGTGCGTGGACTTTAATTTCCAGACATTCCTAACTTCTTCATAGACAGCTAAATATACGCTATGATCTTCATTCGGTAATTTATAAAATAAGATGGCTTCTTTCTTATTATCTTGTTTAAAATCCATTGACCAAATCATCTGTTTATCTTTATTAGACTTTGGAGTAAGCAATCGATAATTAACAGGCAAATCTTTATCTATTTGCTCTTTTAGTTCATTAATCCATTTCTCATTGGCAGGAGCACCCATTAAACTTGTTGGAGCTTCAGACATTTTACATCCAGTCAACATAAAAATGATTCCCATAATGCCTATCCATTTCTGCATATGATATCTTTCCTTATTACAGATTTTTATTATTTTTCTTTACTTTTTGCTTCTCCAATATTCTCATACATATGAGTATAGTTTTTCTAAAATAAAAAATCGTTACAGAAAAGTTACAAATCCATTCCGATAAAAAAAGATTGGCGAAAGCCAATCTTTTTTTATTATTCGTTTCGAACTGGTTTCGGTGTTACACCTAGATGATCATTTAATTTTTTCGAAATATCTTTCACATTTTTTTCATTTGGAATGTAATAATAAATACCTCCGATACGTTTATCCGTACCTTCTATTTGCATTTTTTCCATTTCTAAATTAGATCCTGCCATATTTTTTGTAATCGCAAGCATATCATCGAAAGTTAAGTTCGTTTTCATATTTTTATCAACCGCATCAAGTAAAGAGCCCATTTTGCTAATTGATTGCACAGACATCGCTTTTTTTGCAATTGCTTCTATTACAAGTTGTTGTCTTTGTCCACGCATTGCGTCACTATCAATTTTACGCGTTCTTGCAAGTGCAAGTGCTTGTTCTCCATTTAAATGTTGGAAGCCTTTTTCTAAATGAATCATACCCGCTTGGTCTTTACTATCTTGCTCTGTGAAAGTAACAGGTACATCAATATCAATACCACCAAGTGAATCGACAATTTGTACGAATGATTCAAAGTTAAACTTCACATAATAATCAACAGGAACATTTAAAAATCTTTCCACTGTATCTCGTGTACTTTCAACACCACCAAATACGTGTGCGTGTGTAATTTTATCTAATTTCTTTCTAGATGGAATATATACACGTGAATCACGCGGAATACTTACTAATTTAACTGATTTATCATCTTTATTAATTGTTGCTAATAAAAGTGCATCTGTGCGAACAGCTTCACCATATTGACTTTTTCGCATTTCACTACCATCTACACCCATAATTAAAATAGAGATGTTATCCTTTAAAGGCTCAACTTCTTTATCACGTTTTGATGATTTATCAATTTGTGCATACGCATCACTTACAACAGCTTTTGCTTTATTATATATTAATGATCCATATCCTACTCCTCCAAAAATAAGTAGGAAAAATGGAATTAAAATGAACCATTTTATTGACCTTCTTTTAGAACGTTTTTTATTGCTTCTCGTATTTTGTTCTAATTCAGAGCTCATCTTCATTCGCCTCTCTTTCTCTTTCCCTAGTATAATGTATGTCTAGTATTCTTCATATTGAATTTCCTTTCAAACACCTTACATTTTTGTAAGGTTACATGATGAATCCAAAATGTATTCCATTTCACATTATACTCTCGTGCTATTTTTGGCAAGTCACTATTTTCCAACTTCAAATATTTAGCACTTCTCAACATCCGAAATTACAGATTTATAAATTTATTCGTTTCGAATTCTTCAATTTTCACCTGAAAAATCAACAAGAATAAAGAGAAAAATTAGTAATGCAACAATACATTTCATATTATCCCTCAAGCGGTGTATACGTTGTTTTCTTCCCATGATTATAAATGAAAGCGGATTTTGCTTTTAGTTTCACCTTATCTATTTCTATCTCTTCATTTGAGAAATTCACAATAATTTTAATATCTTTTCCATATGAAGCAGATTGAACTAATTTATCTTCTGACAAATATGCAAAGTTCGTCATTTCTTCTTTTACTGCCTGTTCATGAACGTCATTCCAAACTTTCAGGTGCTGCGTAATTTCTTGTTTATGCTTATTCCACTCTACTTCATCTAAATGGTACAACGGAGGAACATTATACAATAATTCGTATAGCATACGGTTTCCTACCTCATCTTTTACTTTCAAACTTCCCCATTCCCAGTGGTGCGTTGTAATTACAGAATCATTGTATACTAATTTATATAACGGTACCGAATATACTGGATTTAAATATACTTGTTTATATTCTTCTTTTAACGGTACTTGTTTTGCATATTTTTCTGGAACATTTTGATTCGGTGACCAATATCCGCCTACATAATACGGACTTGTTTTATTTTTCCTCATATCTTCATCGTCCCATTTAATAACCGGTGTTTCAATACCGTGAGCAAATGCAATCGTGCTACTTGCAAAGTCATTTCCGCCTTCTGAGCCAACTACCATACCTTTTTCTTGCGCAATATAATCCATTCGTTGCAATCTTGCTTTTAAATCTTGTTCTTGTGTCGTTATATGTTTGGCTGAATAGTCATCATAAATTTCACCTGTTGCATCACAATCAATAAACCATGAATTATATTTAGGTCCATTTTTTAATATATCGTTCATTCGCTCTGTTACACTAGGAAGAGATAAAGTTGGATTTAACTTTCGCCCTCTACCTAAAAATCCTTGCACTTTTTCTCCATTTTTCTTCGTCACAGTTGCCTCTTCATATAACGATGGATCCTGAAAAGAAGCTGTATTCCAATTTTTATCAGCTTTTTCGTGAATAGAATGATAAGAATCATACGGACCAACTAAATATCCTATTTTCTTAGCTTCTGTCACGAAATCAGGCTGCATATACCCTTGTTCCCAGTTCGGTAACCCAATCCACGCTTTGTCTATTCCTGATTCTTTCATTTCCTTTATAATATCCGTTCCATCTGCGTTACCCCATTTACTTACTTCTTCAATCGCATCACCGAGCGCCGACTTTAATACATGCTTATTTAAGTTATATAACTCCATCTTCGATAAGTGATCTACCCCTTTGTTTAATAACTCACTAGCGTTCTGATCAACCTTTTGAAAAATATCATCTTTATACAATTCCTTCATTGATAATACTTCATTTACATAACGCAAAATAACATTTTTTTGGTACTTATCAATGAAATCTTGTTTACTTACTTGCTCAAACACACTCAGTTCTCCAGGCTCCGAACTATTCTTTTGAATAAGCCCTTTTATATGACTAAATACAGGACTATTTATTTGCTCTCTTATTTTAGGCCAATTTACGTTACTGTCAGACAAGCCATTTTGATTCCAAAAATAAAAATGAGCAGCACCATAAAGTTTTTCAATCTCTTTATTTTTTCTAGCCTTTTCTTGTAATGTTTTAAATTCACCTTTTCGAGCAATATTATCCTTATACAGTTTAGCAATACTGACTGCATCATTATTTGTCACATATAATTGAAATCCATATGCTTTATTTTTATTTATACTCGGGAATTCATGTATAAAATCAAATCCTATTTTGGGATCCGAATGAAATTTCAATTCATTATTAAACATATTGTTCGCAATAAATACAATTGAATATTTCGAACCATTTAACGCAAAAAACTTCATAGAAAATGATTCAGCAAATGAATATGCATCATCCTTTAAAAACTTCTTCCAATTTTCATCATTACTCGGAATTTGCTTACCTTCCCATAACGGAAGTGTATAATTTTCAGCTTGTACTTTCGGCCACGTAAAGCTTTCTGCACCAGTCGATTCCACTTCAATATTTAAGTGATCTTTTTTCTTTTCTAGATTCACTTTTACTTTTTGATCTGGATATTCCCAAGATGTGCGTTCCTTGTCTTTTTTTACATTCGACACCTTCATTTTTGGTAACGGCTGTGACGCCTGTTCCTTTACACCATCATGTTCTACAGTTAACATGAAAGTCTCTGGATTTACATCGTAAGTAAACTCTTTATACGTCGCTTTCTTTACTTTAGACTCTTGTACAGCCTTGTTACCTTTTACATCACACCCGACTAAAGTCGAAAATGACATCGTTGTAAGAAGACATATTGCTATCATTTTTTTCATCTTCTGCACCTCCACCACTGAATATACAGGGGCTTTGTTACAGGAATGTGGCAAAAAAAATAGAACTAGCATAACGCTTGCTCTATTTTGAGTATTATAAATAAGTGTGTATGAACAACTATAATCTGCTTAAAGTATATGTAGTACAATAACCGTGTTTTTTCATCCCCACTAAATATAAAAGCAAATAATTCGAAGCCTTAACACTTATTTTTTAACTAAAAAAATAAGTGTATATAATATACCCTAAAAATAGCACTAAAATTACTAGCGCTGTACCTTTCCAATTCATACCACCCGTCATATCAACTGGACTACCTGATTCAGCTCTGTTGAATCCATCATGTAAAGAACCGGTAGGATTATTTTTCAATTCACTTTGCCTTATACGTTCTCTGTTTTCTTCTGGTGACTCTTTTTTCATACGATCACCTCCAAATGAATACACGCTTTACTAAATTATACATTATTACTTTTCTTTTATATGCCAAATGAAAAGATATTTACAACAAAAAAAGCTAGCAATGCTAGCTTTTTTATAGTTCTATATGTTCTTCTTTATTTACAGTAATTCCTCTATGATCGATTTCTAGCTCACACACTTTCATAGACGTAAATACTCTCGCTAATTGCTCAGCAATTTCTTGACGCTTATCATATGGCGTTAATATAAAAATGGATGGACCTGCACCACTAAGCGCTGTGCCGTATGCGCCAAACTCTTTTGCACATTTACGAATTGAGGGTAATAGCGGTACGAGTTCTAAACGATACGGCTCGTGAAAATGATCTCTTTCCATCATTTCACCTACAACTTCCCACTTCTTTTGACAAAACGCAGCTACTAATACGTTGCTGATTGCACTAGCCTTAACCGCTTCATGAAACGGAAACACAGCTGGTAATACAGATCGGCTTTCCTCTGTATTTAACTCTTCATTTGGAATAAGAGAAATTACACCTAATTCCTTACTTTCAATTCTTACAACCGAAACATTCTTTCCATCAAGTGCTCCGATTACAGTTCCTCCTAATATAGAAGCCGCAACATTATCTGGATGCCCTTCAAAATTTGTTGCAATTTGAACTTTTTGATCAGTCGTTAAGTTCAAATTGCCAAGTTGATTCGCAAGCTCTATCCCTGCTACAATGGCTGATGCACTACTTCCTAGTCCTCTTGTTAGCGGAATATTACTAGTAACTTCTATTATATGAGGTGATAAAGAAGGACATACTTTACATGCCGTGCTAACGATTAAATTTTTATCATCTGTCGGAATTGATTCTTCAAAGGAATGGATTACTTGCCATCTATCAGCTTTTTCTTTTACCACCACATCTAAATATAATGACAAAGCTATTCCTACTGAATCAAATCCAGGTCCAACATTCGCTGTACTAGCAGGAACACGAATACTTAATGGTATCACGACATAATCACCCCTTTAATATGTTCTTTAATTTGTTCTATATTATTTGAAACACTTGCAATGTCTAATGTATTAGAAGAAATTGCGATATCAGGATCTTTCAAGCCGTTTCCAGTTAAAACTGCAACAACTGTCTCTCCTTTTTTAATTTTTCCAGATTGAACATGTTTAATTACACCTGCTAATGAAGCATTTGATCCCGGCTCAGCGAAAACCCCTTCCGTTTTTGCTAATAATCTATACGCATGTAAAATTTCTTCATCTGATACCATATCTATTTCACCGTGAGACTGTTCAGCAGCCTCTACTGCATATGACCAACTTGCGGGGTTACCAATACGAATCGCTGTTGCAATTGTTTCAGGTTCTTCAATGACATGTCCTTTTACAATTGCTGCTGCTCCTTCTGCTTCAAATCCGTGAATTCTTGGCTTCTTATAGCCTTTTTCTTTCTCATATTCACAGAAACCTTTCCAGTACGCTGTAATATTTCCGGCATTCCCAACAGGAATCGCTAAAACATCTGGTGCACTTTGCAACTGGTCACAAATTTCAAATGCTGCTGTCTTTTGCCCTTCAATTCGATAAGGATTCACTGAATTTACTAATGTAATCGGCTCTTCCGCAGCAATATTTCTTACAGCCTTAAGTGCATCATCAAAATTTCCTTCTATTGAAATGATTTCAGCTCCATAGGCGACTGCTTGCGCTAATTTTCCATGTGCAATCTTTCCTTCAGGGATTACGATTATACATTTCATTCCCAGGCGTGCCGCGTATGCTGCGGCCGATGCCGAAGTATTACCTGTTGATGCACAAATAATTGCCTCCGAACCTTCTTCTTTCGCCTTCGCAACAGCCATTACCATACCACGATCTTTAAAAGAACCTGTCGGATTCGCTCCTTCATACTTACCGTATAACTGAATTCCTAATTGTTTTGATATATTTAATAACGGAATAAGCGGTGTATTTCCTTCCATTAAGCTCACATCAGGTGTATTTTCATTCACCGGTAAATAAGAAGCATACTGTTTTAATAATCCTTTATACATATTGTTTTTCCTCCTCAATAATGTAATAACTGTTTATTTCACTTGCGACATTTTCTATCGCTCCTAGTACTCGTTCAAATTGATACTTTGAAGTTTTATGTGTCACAACAACGACTTCTGCAAGTTCACGATTTAAAGGTAATTGAATAACTTCTTTTAAACTTACAGAATAATTAACGAAACATTCTGTTATTTTTTGCAACATCCCAGGTTCATCTCGTAATGAAATACGTAAGAAATATTTCGAAACGACTTCTTCATCTCCTTGTAATTCATACGGTTCTGGTTCTTTTAACGCACTTTTATTTTTCGGAACTTGATTCATACTTTTAACGATTGAAATAATATCACTTACTACAGCAGAACCAGTCGGTAACTTCCCAGCTCCAGGGCCGTAAAACATTACTTCTCCTACCGCTTGACCGTGAACATATACTGCATTAAATTCATTATTTACATTCGATAATGGATGATGGCTTGGTAAAAGTGTTGGTTCTACACTTAAATGAATGGCTGCCCCTTGTTTCTCTGCTTTACCAATTAATTTCATAGTAAATCCTAACTTTTCAGCCATTTGTAAATCTTCTTTTTCGACCTTTCGAATCCCTCTTACTTGCACATCATCTAAAGAAACATTCATCGAAAAACCTAAGTTTGCAAGAATGGCTACCTTTCTCGCCGCATCTAACCCATCTACATCCGCTGTTGGATCCGATTCTGCGAAACCTAATTTTTGTGCTTCCTGTAAAGCCTCTTCATACGACCATCCCTTTTGACTCATCTTTGTTAACATATAATTTGTTGTGCCATTTACAATTCCCATTATTTTTTCAATTTGATCTGAAGCTAATCCGTCTGTTAATCCCCTTAACACCGGAATACCGCCCGCTACACTTGCTTCATAACATAGATCACAATCATTTTCGTTCGCCAGGTGGAGAAGTTCCGCACCGTATACAGCCATTAAATCTTTATTTGCTGTTACGACATGTTTTTTATTTCGTAAAGCCTTAACAATATGTTGCTTTGCTTCTTCAATTCCGCCCATTACCTCTACTACAATATCAATATTTGGATCATTTAGAACTTCATCGACATGACTTGTTACTACGATTCCATCAATGCAAACATCACGTTCTTTTTCTAAGTCACGTACAACGACTGTCTTTACCTTCACTTCATACCCTGTATCAAGTGCAATTTTTTTATAATGTTCTTTCAAAATATGGACAACACCACTTCCGACCGTACCTAATCCTAACACCCCAACATTAATAACGTTATTCATCTTCTAATCTCCTCCTACAATTTTATTATTTATCTCTATCAATCACCTTGCTCTGCTTTTTAATCATGCAGGTGGTGGTTATTTCCGTACGTACAAATCGTTTCATTTTACTGCACCTCCTTTCAAAGTAAAAAAACACACTCATCCCTAGGAAAGGGACGAATGTGTTTTCGTGGTTCCACCCTTGTTCCAATCCAGACTTATTTCCTTCTAGATTGCTCAAGTTCAGATAACGGCTGATTCCGTCAATAATTACTAGATTACTCGTTCACTATTGAAGTTCAAAGGTGGTAAAATCATTTCTCGTGTTAGGAAGCTCACACCCTTGGCTTCCCTCTCTGTAAACCGTAAAAATGATTCCGTGTCCTTATCGTTACTTTTTCGCTCATGTTTATTTGTTAATTCATTATACTCGCATAAACAACAAAATCAATACTATTTTTTAATTATTTTTAATTTTCAATCTCTAATCCCATAAAAAAACACACTCATCCCTAGGAAAGGGACGAATGTGTTTTCGTGGTTCCACCCTTGTTCCAATCCAGACTTATTTCCTTCTAGATTGCTCAAGTTCAGATAACGGCTGATTCCGTCAATAATTACTAGATTACTCGTTCACTATTGAAGTTCAAAGGTGGTAAAATCATTTCTCGTGTTAGGAAGCTCACACCTTGGCTTCCCTCTCTGTAAACCGTAAAAATGATTTCATGTCCTTATCGTTACTTTTTCGTTCATGTCTATTTGTTAATTTATTATAGTTATGAAGTTTTTAAAAAGCAAGCCTATTTTTACTAACTATCATCAAGATTACTTTTTATTATATTTCACAATAACATTTTACAACCACCGCTTGATTTACCTATTTTGTAATTTCCCCAGTTTGTAAATCAACGGTTTATATATAAATACTCCATTCTAAAACAAGTAGAAATCCGCCTCAAAAAATATATTAATAAAGCTTTTTTAATACAATCTTTTCGTATAACTTTCTTCTAAAGAACGTGCAACATCTTCTTCTGAACCATTCACTCTCGCATGCTCCAGCAACATTTTTGCTGCTGAAGGTAACTCTTTTTTATTTAGCCATGACTCTGAATCCCACATTTTTGAACGAATAAAAGCTTTCGCGCAATGAATATAGCATTCCTCTATTTCAACAACAATTCCAAGTAACGGATTGCGTCCATTTGCCTGCATTTCTTGCAAAATTTCTTCATCGTTTGTAATGAATGCTCGGCCGTTTATTCGGAGTGTCTCCCCAAGACCAGGAATCAAAAAGAGTAACCCTACGTGCGAATTTGAAATAATATTCAAAATGGAATCTATACGACGGTTTCCTGGTCTTTCTGGAATGATAATTTTATTATTATTTAATACGTGTACAAATCCAGGTGCGTCTCCTCTCGGCGAAGCATCACACTCTCCTAATTTATTTGCAGTAGATAATACTAGAAAAGGAGATTTAGACAGAAAATCTATGCAATGATGGTCTAATGATGAAATAACTTTTTTCAAAGCTCGCTCACTTGGTCGCCCCAATATTTTTCGTAACTCTTCCTCTGTTGAAATAATCGATTTTATTTCCTTACTCTCTCTCCCCACTTATAACTACCTCTTTTCTTTATTTTCTCAAAATTCAATACAAATATTGTATAATATAATTGGCAGAAAGGGGAATTCAAATGACAGAGTGGTTAACAATATTTGATACTGAAAGAAATATACTTGGGAAGAAATTACGTGATGAAGTGCATCGCGACGGTGATTGGCACGAAACATTTCATTGTTGGTTTGTAGAAAAAGATGCTGAAGATATGTTTTTATATTTTCAATTACGCTCTAAAAATAAAAAAGAAGCGCCGGGTATATGGGATATTACTTCAGCTGGACATATTATGCATGATGAAGATGTACAAATTGGCGGTCTTCGTGAAATTGAAGAAGAACTAGGACTTTTCTTTCAAACTACCGATTTAGCATACAAAGGAATCTTTAAAATAGATTATGAAATTTCAAATCTTACTGATCGTGAATTTTGTCATATGTATTTTCACAATGTCATCAATACACTCTCATTTGCACCAGGTGAAGAAGTAGACGATGTGATGAAAATACATGCAACTTCTTTTCTACAACTATTAAAAAGAGAGATTTCATCTTTTACGGCTATTTCTGTTTTAAACAATAAACCAATAACGATAACATTTGAAGATATTTATCCATATGATCTTGCATACTATGAATTTGTTATAGAAAAAGGAAAAGACTTACTAGAAAATAATAGTTTATAAATAAAATAGGACTCCCATTTTAAAGTACCTGGGAGTCCTATTCTTTATCCTGCTATTTGCGAGCAATAAGAACCCCACCTCAAATTTCTACAAATGCAATGAGTGAGTTTGAAGTCGGGCGCCCGTACGAGTGGGCTAATAATCAGTAGATAACAGACACAATCCGAGTGATTTAAAATCCATTTTATTTTCTCTCTTTCGATGTTTGGAACATACTTGGCAGCGTTACAAAGCGTGCCCCTTTCGTTTTTAACTGCGGAATAATTTTCTCTAGCGCCTCTACAGATCCTTGCAAATGTCCACCTGGAGTCGAATGCTGAAGTATAACACTGCCAGGAAATGAATTCCCTAACACATTATTTGTAATCGTATCAGCGCTTACTCCTTTCCAATCAACCGTATCAACACTCCATTGTACAATCATAAAATTTTGCTCTGTTGCCCACTTCAATTGATTTTCAAGTATTTCACCGTATGGCGGACGAATAAATTTCGGTGCATAACCAGCTAAACGATTTAATATTTCTTCCGTTTTCATAATTTGATTACGGTACTCAGCATCATTTACTTTCGCTAAATTTGGATGGCTGTACGTATGATTACCAATTACATGCCCTTCATTCGCAATACGTTTTACTACATTCGGATACTTTTCTGCGTTTTCACCAAGCAAGAAGAAAGTCGCCTTCACATTATGTTGTTTTAACTTATCTAAAATTTTCGGCGTAAATTCTAAATCTGGTCCATCATCAAATGTAAGAGCTACTTCCGCTTTATTGTACGGCCCTGAAAATGCGTACGCATATTTTTCGACCCACGAAAATGGTGTCCACGATCCTCGCTCATATGCTTTCATTTGTACTGTATAGTTTTGAGGGATATATGCGTATGGCAATGAGCTCATATAGTCTCCATAATAAAATGAGTTATATGGCATATAGGCGTACGAAACATCTCGTTCTAGTCCCCATTCATATGGGGCAAACATTTCTGACGAATAAAAATAATACATGATAAAAACCTCCCTAAAATTTCATATGTGATTCATCTGCACTTTGTTAGAGAAATTATTATTCATGAACAAAAATAAGACTGTCCATAATTTGGACAGTCTTACTGCTTTATACAATTAATAAATCGATGCACTATCTTTCGGCAAAGCTTTTACATGTTTTAAATAGCTCGTCACTCTGTCATCATCACCTTGCGGGTATTGATACCCATATGTGTTAGCAATTTCATTCGCTACTTCCCTAAATAAATTACCCATGACAAAGAATGACTCCCATATGTTTTCATATTCTGCATTAGAAAAAGTTCTTTTAAATTGCTCCCACATATCTTTTTCAATATATTGCTCGAAATGCTTCCCAAACTTTCCTGCATTACCTGTAAAGTCTGTTTTCATACCAATATGCCATTCTAGCATTACGATGAACATATCTCGTACTGGACCATCAAGCATCCCTTTCGCATAAGAAAGTTCTTCTCTCCATAGTCCTTTTGCCACATTCGTACTACACCACCAAAATTCATTACAGCAATCCAAAAACTCTTTTTCTGTAGGTTTTTTTATTAAGTAGTCCCTATCGCTTGCTGGTGGAAATTCGTTAATACAATTATCTTTATCAAGAAGCAGTTTACTTAAACTATCTTGCCCAACGAATGTATGTATCAAATCAACGGGAACTAACGTTAAATCAATTCGGTTTCCATCCATAAACTGCATTAAATACGGAAATTTCCCGTCTTCATCTGCTGGAACTAATGACATTTCTTCCGGCATTTGTACAATCATTATTTCGCCAAATCTATGAATCCAATTATGATTAGACGTAAAAGATTGTATATCATTTACAACATACATAATATCATAGTCTTGAAAACAATCTTTTTTCACATGTGGATTTACACGTGACCCATTCATGATGACAGCTCGAATTCTTCTATCCTCTTTTGCTGTATTTATAATTAAGTCTAACATTTCTTTTTCAGTTCTCATCTATTCCTTACCTCCAATTTTTATATAAACTTATATTTCCAAGTATGTTGGAGGTCCACGAGCTAGCTGTGTTGTACACGATACATGTTATAATTTTTGAAACATCTTTTTCATCTTTTTACCACCTTTCGTCACTCTTTTACAACTGCCATTACAAACCCATCGTATCCTTTACTTCCGACAGTTTGAAGCGCAGTAGCACTTACACGTGGCTCTGCAGCTATTAATTCATAGAAGCGACGTATCCCTTGTACGCGAGGATCGTTACTCGTATTGTCAATAACTTCTCCTTCACGTACTACGTTATCACCAATAATTATTAGTACCAGGGCGTGATAGTTTCAGTGCCCATTCAAAATAAGTAGGATTATTTTGTTTATCGGCGTCTATAAAAATAAAATCAAATGGTTCATAATTCTCATTTTCGATTTGCTGTAAAGAATCTAAAGCTAATCCTGTTCGCACTTCAATTCTATCATTCAAATTGGCACGCTCAATATTGCTACGTGCAATTTCAGAATGCTTTTCACTTGCCTCCAATGTAACAACTCTGCCTCCAGATGGCAATGCTCTTGCAAGCCATATCGTGCTATATCCGCCTAGAGTACCAATTTCTAAAATGTTCCGAGCTCCTTGAATTTGTACTAATAGTTGTAAAAACTTCCCTTGCGTTGGCGATACATCATGTGCTGGTAAATTAGCTGCAGCGTTTGCTTGAAGTACTTCTTCTAATGTAGAATCTTTCGGTATTAATACATCACTCACATATTGATCAACAGCCGTCCATTTCTCAATCATACTCATGAAAATACCATCCCTTCAATTTTTCAATGCTTTTCTACTATTCACTTTTGATTATAACGAAAATTCTGTCTTATATACAAAAAATAAAGAAGGGACATCCACTCCATTACAGAATAAATATCCCTTCTTTTTTTATGAAATTATCCCTTACGGATTAGTAGACCAAAGTCCTGCTGATTTAATAAATGTACGTTTATTTAATTTCAGCTGCGCTACGATAAACTCTGCAATATCTTCTGCTTGCATTACTTTATCTGGATTCCCATCAGTTAATCCTAAATCTACAGCCATATCAGTTGCTACTGTACTTGGAGTTAAAGCAGTTACACGAATGTTATGTTTACGAACTTCCATCGCTAACGATTCAGTTAAACCAAGAACACCAAATTTAGAAGCACTATATGCACTTGTTACAGGTGCACCTTTTTGTCCTGCTGTAGATGAAATATTAATAATATCACCAGATTGTTGCTCAATCATGCTTGGTAAAGCTGCACGAGTTGCATAGTATACACCCATTAAGTTTACTTGAATGATTTTTTCCCAATCAGCAACGTCTAGTTCTAAAAACTTACCGAACTTAGAAATACCAGCGTTATTAATTAAAATATCAATAGAGCCTAAACCGTTTTTTAACGTTTCAATTGCAGTAGTCACTTCTTCATATGAAGAAACATCAGCAGTCGCAATAACAGCTTTTACACCTTCTGCTTCCACTTCTTTCGCTACAGCTTTTAAGTTTTCTTCTGAACGAGCTAAAAGACCGACATTTACGCCTTCTTTCGCTAATGCGATCGCTACAGCGCGACCAATCCCTCTACCTGCTCCTGTAATTAAAGCATTTTTACCTTGTAATAATTCTGCCAAGTATAACACTCCTTAATCATCTCAGTTATGTATTATATTAAAATTGTATCTGTGTTTATGTAAAAAGGCAATGATGCACTTTCATGTGCGTAGGTTACTTATAGGTAACTATGGAAAGTTTTTATTGATAAATCTCATGTTTTTGCCATAATTCATGTGAAATAAAAATAAATCCCGCATAGGAGAGTGCATGTGTATGAAAAGAAAAAATGGTTCTTGTCACTAACTGATAACGAAGGGAAGGCTTATCAATATAGTTGCAGTAACGGGGAATGTATTTTTAAAGAGAAATAGTGTTAGAAGATATCCTCCTAACACTATTTTTCTTCATAATTCGGAATACACACAATAAATTCTGTGCCATCCCCTTCCTCACTCTCGACTTTTGTTTCTCCTTGATGAAGGTCGAGTACTTTTTTTACGATGGCCAAACCTAAGCCACTTCCTCCATAAGTACGATTTCGTGAAGTGTCCGCTTTATAAAAACGTTCAAAAATATGTTGTTTCTGTTCTTCGGATATACCAATTCCCGAATCGCGAATACGCACTTCCACTACTTTCTCATATTCTTTTAACTGGATTGTAATTGTGCCACCAATTGGAGTAAATTTAATACTATTATGAATTAAATTAATCCACACTTGACTCATACTTTCTTGATCCGCAATTATATGCACTTTTTCTAAATCAAGGTCTAATTCAATTTCTTTTTCAGCCCAGAGCGGTTCACTATTTAACACAGTTTGCTTTAACTGTTGATCTAATCGATAAGTCACTCTTTCTGGTGTATACTCTTCCGACTCTAAAAGAGTTAGTTTCAGTAAGTTTTTACTTAACTTAGATAATCTCGTCGTTTCCGTTTCAATAATGGTAAGATAATGCTTTCGTTTTCCCTCGGAAAGATTGTTATCTTGTAGCGCTCTAGCAAATCCTTTTATAGAAGTTAAAGGGGACTGTATTTCATGAGAAACATTCGATACAAATTCCTGGCGCATTTTCTCCATCGCATTCAGTTCATCTGTCATATCATTTATACTTTTTACGAGTACACCAATTTCTCCATCATACTTTTCTTCATTTCGTATTTTTACGGAAAAGTCTCCTTTTGTAATTTTTTGTATCGGTTCAATAATAGTCCAGATCATTGCCTCTCGTTTTGGTCTCATTAATATCCCAATCAATGTCCAAATAAGAACAATAAATACAAAACCGACCATATCGCTAATTAGAAAGGCCACAAACGACGATACGTTCACTTCAAAAGCATTCAATATACTAGTTGCTACATAAAATGCGATAGACCAAATTATAGTGAGAAAAGAAAAGAGCGCTATTATCGCTCCCGTTACTTTCAACATTTTCAACTTACTCATTCGTTTTCTTTTTCTCATTTACTTACCTCTAAGCGATACCCTAAACCTCTTATCGTTTTAATGCTGAACTTCGACTTCTCTACTTGGAACTTCTCACGTAGGCGATTAATATGAACATCTAGTGTACGTTCATTCCCTTCAAAATCATATCCCCATACATCTTCAATTAATTGCTCTCTCGAACAAGTTCTTCCTGCTTTAGAACCTAAAGTAAAGAGCAATTCGAATTCTTTTAGCGGTAATGTAGCCGTTTGTTCTCCGGCTGTAACTTCAAATGTTTTACGATTTAACAGTACATTTCCAACTTGAATCGATTGCGACACTGTAATTTGGTAACGTTTCAGTAGCGCCTTTACTCTCACTACTAATTCTATCGGATCAAATGGTTTTACAAGATAATCATCCGTGCCAAGGTGAAACCCTTTTACTTTTTGAGATGTTTCCCCTTTAGCAGTTAGCATCAAAATCGGAATATCATAGTACTTCCTTAATTCAAAACATACATCAAATCCATCCATATTTGGCATCATGATATCAAGAATAACCATATCAACTTTTACTTCATCTATTTTCTTAAGTGCATCTAGTCCATCAATTGCCTCATATGTTTGAAAACCTTCTCGTTCTAAAAATACAGAAACAAGTTCTCTAATATGCGGATCGTCATCCACAATTAAAATGTTAGGTATCAAAGAAACCATTTCCCTTCTAATTAGCATCCTTTATAAAGCTTTTAAAAATGAATAACCAGTGGAGTACATACCCCACTGATTATTCATTTTATAATGCGCCCTCTTTAATTTTCAATTGTTGCGTTGCAAATTCACGATACATGTCATGTGTGCGTAACAATTCATCATGTGTACCACTTCCTGTAAGGTTCCCTTTTTCTATAAAGATAATTTTATCTGCATCTACAACAGTAGAAAGTCTATGTGCAATAACTAACGTTGTTCTACCTTTCATTAAGTTATTTAATGCCCTTTGAACGACAGACTCGGATTTACTATCTAGACTGGAAGTTGCTTCATCTAACATAAGAATTTGTGGGTTTCGAAGTAACGCTCGAGCAATCGCAATTCGTTGTCTTTGCCCTCCTGAAAGCTTCACACCACGTTCTCCAACTTCTGTTGCGTATCCGTTTGGCAAATCATGAATAAATGCATCAACATATGCCATTGCTGCTACTTTTTCAATTTCTTCATCTGTCACTTCACCCTCAACACCGTAGCAAATATTATCACGAATCGTCCCATCAATTAACGGACTATCTTGTGATACGTAACCGATTTGACGTCGCCATGACTGTAATGAATAATTCTTAATTGAGTCTTTTCCTAATTTAATAACACCGCTAGTTGGCTCATAAAAACGTTCTAATAATGAGAATAACGTCGTTTTCCCGCTACCACTTGGTCCTACAATCGCTGTTACTTTTCCTGATTCAATTGTGAAATCAATATTCTTTAAAACTTGCTCTTCTTCGTTATACTCGAAATGTACATTTTCAAGAACGATTGGCTGCTTAGCATTTGTGACTTTCACACCAGTTTCATGATCTTCTACTTCATATTCTAAAATTGTATTAATTCTTTCCGTTGCACCAATTGCCTTTTGGAATTGTGTAAAGAACATAGATAATTGACTCATCGGCATTATAATTTGAACTAAATATAAAATAAACGCTACTAGTTCTCCTGTTGTTAATGCACCGCTAGAAACTCGCATTCCACCATATCCTACGATAATAACAAGTAATGCCATTAAAACAAACGACATAACTGGTGAAATTAACGCTTGCACTTTTCCCTCTTTCAAACCAAATTGTAATAGCTTTTCAATACCTTTATTTCCAGTTTCATATTCCTTTTTTTCTGTGTTCGAAGATTTTACTAAACGAATTTCTGATAACACTTGTGTTAATACACTAGTAAAAGAAGCCGTTTCATCTTGAAGTGCTTTTGAAATCTTATACATTTTTCGTCCAAGTGGAACTAAAATGAGTACTGATAATGGAATAACCGTTAAAAGTAAAAGTGTCATTTTCCAATCTAAAACAAATAATACAATTAATGATCCAACAATTGAAATACCGCCTGTTAATAAATTTGACAAATGCTCAGAAATTAACGTTTTCACAACTCCTGTATCATTTGTCATACGGCTAATTGTATCGCCTGTTCTATTTTGATCATAATAAGTTACCGGTAAAATAAGCACCTTTTTCCACAAACGTTCTCTCAGTCCAGCTACAATCTTCTGTCCTATATAATTTAGTAAATATATAGACAATCCCGCGGCTATAGTTTGCATAATAAAGAATGCAATTAGCCCAACAATTTGTCCTGTACTAATTGACGAAAGTGAAAAATTATCTACTAAGCCCTTCGTTAACATCGGTATAAATAAACTTGCTCCAGTAGAAAGTAAACTCATTAATAACGCAAAAGCAAGAATCCCCTTTGGAGGATTTGTATCTTGAATAAGGCGTAAAAACTGCCTCCAGCTCCCTTTTTTCTCCATCTCATTTCTAACTTCCATTTTTGTTCATCTCCTCGTGTTCACCCAAACTGTTCTTTCTAAAAGTAGAATACAATACAAATGTAAACTGAATGTAAACACACTTTTTCTGTTTTTACAAAATATACATACAAACGCATCTTTACAACAGATATAAACATCTGATATTATTACCTGGTACTTAATATTATTCTATGTGAATTATAGATAAACAATTTACAATACTGTATAAATCTCCCGTTATTGAAAGGAGTATCCTTTTTGCAAACAAATATACATTCCGAAAAGGAAACAATCATTTTTATTCATGGATTAGTCGGCAATCGTCGTGCCTTCAAAAAAGAGCATAAGCGATTTTCCGCCTCTTACAACATTATTACTTATGACTTATTAGGTCACGGCGACGATAAAGGAGAAGCTATCGAATTTTCATTACAGCGCCTCGTAGATCAACTATTGAAATTATATGAAATAGAAGGTATTACAAAAGCTCATATTTGCGCTCTAAGTTATGGCTGTTATATCTCTACAATTTTTGCACAAATGCACCCAGAAAAAGTATTAAGCATTTGTCATATTGGTGGACATTATAATAATCCATCCCTTTTATATAACGTATTTCAAAAATTTTGGGAGAAGCGCGGAGACGAATACTCTAAATGGCTCTCTCAATATGCAAATACCATTTTTCCAAGTGGCATACTAAAGGCAAATCCGTTCGCAGTCATTTCAAGAAATATTTATTACCGTTTCGGATTGCAATTACATTCATCAATTATTTCCCAATCATTACGGCATCGTTTAGAATTCGATTTAAAATCTAAATTAAAATCACTTCCCCACCCTATATTATGGGTAATGGGTGAACATGATCATCTCTATAAATCTTGTCTTTTTGATTTAAAGTCCATTCTTCCTAACGTTTTATATAAAGAAATACCGTTAGCAGGACATGCAGCAAACTTATTTCGTCCCAACTACTTTCATGACCTATACGCTCGATTTTTAACTGGGAAGTTACAGTAAAAACTACTACATTCCCAATTTACTCAACTATAAAAAGGCTTCCCAAGTTTCCCTGGAAAGCCTTTTCTCTATACGAAAAGTATATAAACTACTTTTTCTTAGTATGCTTTTGTGTAACCTAACATGTGCTTGCTCCAGTAAGAGTTGCTTACAGAACTAATACGTACACCAGTTGCATCAGTTTCTGCACTAATAAACTGACCGTTTCCTAAGTAAACACCCATGTGAGAAGGACCTGATTTATAAGTATTTTGGAAGTATACTAAATCACCTGGTTGTGGATTGCTAGTTTTTGTTTTAGAGCTCCAGTATCCAGCAACTGTTTGACGAGCGCCTTTATGACCAGTTTGATTTAATACGTAGTGAATGAATCCACTGCAGTCAAAACCAGCAGGTGTTGTACCAGCAGTTCTGTATGGTGAACCATTTAAAGATCTAGCGAATCCAGCGATTGAAGATGTATCTCCACCTGTTGTTGGTTTTTGTACGTCTTTACCTGGTTGTTGAACGTTATTTGTAACGTTGTTTACTCCGCCTTTTACAAACTTAACGAAGTCTGCACTTACGTAACCTGTACGGCCGTTATGGTTAATTTTGTACCAACCATTTTCAGCGCCAGTAACGTTTAATACTTTACCTTGTGTTACGCCACCGATTACAGCGTTGTATGTAGCTGGGCCTGTACGTACTTTTAAAGCACCAGTGTTAACAACATAAGAACCACCAGTTTGAACTGTAGTAGTATTGTTGTTTGTAGTTGGTTGTTTTGTTTCGTTAGATACAGCAGAACCACCTTTTGTTACGAAGTCTTTGCTTACGTATCCAGTTCCACCATTGAAGTTGATTTTAAACCAATCTTGTACTTCTCCAACAACTTGCACTGTTTTACCTTTATTTACAGAGCCTAATACTGTATGAGATGTACTTGGGCCTGTACGTACGTTTAGTGAAGAAACGTTTACTGTGTAAGTACCAGTTCCTTGTTGAACAGTAGTTCCTGTTTTACCACCAGTCGTTACGAAGTCACCACTTACATAACCAGTTTGACCGTTTACAGTTACTTTGAACCAACCGTTTTCTTGTCCAATTACTTGTAGTACTTGACCTGATTTCACTTTAGAAATAACGTTATGTCCTGTACCAGCACCTGAACGTACATTTAATACATCAGCTGTTACCGTGTATTTTAATTCAGAAGTTGTTTCTACCTTTTTTGTTTCAGTTACAGTCGTTTGAGTTTGAGTTTGTCCATTAATTTCTTTTAGCGCCTCATTTGAAACTTGTGCTTGAGCAGAATCCATACCTGGAACTGCAACACCTACTACTGAAGCTGCTGCTAAACCTGCAATTACTTTTTTCATAAGTTGTCTTTACTTCCTTTCCCTACTATCCTCTTTAAAAAACTTATAAACTTAATACTTTACAATATTATTAAAGTAAAATATTCATTAAGTTCCATTTTTTAACAAGAGTTTTATTTTTCACACAGAGTTCATTTTAAATGAATGAAGTGAATTCCGTGTGAACTTCATGTGAACTTTACCATTAAACTTATTGTTTTTGCAATGCTTTTTTCAATTCTCTTATGTATTTCATTGAAAATTCGACATTTCATTCATTATCTTAATATACATTGTCTATCCACTTTGAAAAACCCTATTCATCTAATCCAATGCAAAGAATGTATTTCCTAGTAAAGCTCCTCCCATGAAGCATACTCTTATCATGACAAAAAATACTTTTTTTATCAATAGTATAATATTTTTAGAAAACTATTTTTGATACTATCTATCACTTATAAAAGATTTGACGATTTGTAAGATTTAACTTCAAAAATTCTGTTCTAATTTGGCGAAAACACACACACCACTACCCACTTTTCACTAACTATGGAATTTATAGGATATTTATATTATCATATATATAGTGGTATTTTAACCAATACAAATTTTATTTACCCTACACTGAAACCTATCGAACTTTTACAGGGCGGTACATTGAATTTTGAGATGGAAGTCTTATTGCCCGCAAATATTGGGATTAAAAAAGGAGGTATATTTATGAAAAACATAATAGATGATCCTATAAATAAAAATATAGAATTATACTATGCTTTTTTTCAATTCGTTTCAATTATTACCTTACAAAAAATATCAACTATTGAAACACGTAAAAACGAATTAAAAGATCAGATGAAAAATTCCTATCAAAAAAATCCTTATTACTTATAAAAGGTGAACAGGTTGTATCCCTGTTCACCTTTTATCTCGCATTATTTATAAATTTTCACACGATTTTCTAAAGGTTGGTATTTTTTTTCACCTGCAGTTACCACCGGTTTACCAAACGGCATTTGCGCAGTAAGTTTCCAGCTTTCTGGAACATCCCATTCTTTTCTCACTTCTTCATCAATTAATGGATTGTAATGCTGCAATGTAGCACCAAATCCTTCAATTTCTAAAGCTGTCCAAATTGCAAATTGTAACATTCCTGAGGATTGCTGTGACCACGTCGGGAAATTCTCTTTGTATAATGCAAAGTTTTCTTGCAGTTCTTCCACTACTTGACTGTCTTCAAAGTATAAAACCGTTCCATAACCACTTTTAAATGCATTCATTTTTTCTTCAGTAGATGCAAAGTTTTTTTCAGGTACAATTTTTCGTAACGTTTCTTTCGTAATATTCCATAACTTATCATGTTGTTCTCCTAGCAAGACGACAACGCGGGCGCTCTGAGAGTTAAAAGCTGAAGGTGTATGTTTTACAGCATGATAAATCACTTCTTGAATTTTTTCATCAGAAACTACTTGCTCTTTACTAATCGCGTAAATAGATCTTCTGTCTTCAATTGCTGTGTAAAAATCTTTTGCCATCATAATTCCCTCCAATTTTCATTTGAGGCTTTTTCATATGTATACATCATGTTCCGCCTCTTAAAACTTATCATTAATAAGCTTCTAACTTTATACTATCAACAAACAATAATAAAGTGAAACTTTAATCAGTGGGGGTTTTCTTCATCCCCCACTGATTATTAGTTGAACCAATCGGACTTTTATGGGCAGTTGATCCACCTTCTAAATTCTTTGTTTTCGCTGAATTTTGAGGTGGGGGTCTTACTGCCCATTAAAGTCGGATAAACTCAAATAATAACACTCACATTTTTTACCTTTTTACTTCCTAATACTAACAATAAAAAGGCAATTTATTGTTACCGATAATAAGTAACAACAAATTGCCTTTCTTATATGATGATCCAACTCAGTATTTCACTTAATTAACTAAGCCAAATGCATAAGACATTAGCTTGTTCGTCTCTGTAAAACGCTTCGTTTTACCTTTCGTTCCCATTACAACAGTAATAATACGAGTATCACCTTGTTTTGCTGTACCCGTAAAACAATACCCCGCGCTATCTGTAAATCCTGTTTTTAATCCGTCTATTCCTTCTATATATAAAGCTTTATTATTTTTGTTTAACATATCATTTGTACTTACAACATTAATATTATTAAATGCTAACTGACTTTGACGTAAGTGAGTCACTTCTAATATTTCTGGATAGTCTTTTATTAGATGATACGCCAAGTTTGCTACATCAGCAGCCGTCATCTTCGTCTCACTTCCATCAGGTTCTTGTAGTCCTGATGCATTTGCGAATTTAGCATAATCCGACATTTTTAACTCCTTCGCTTTTGCATTCATAAGCTGAACGAAATCTTTCTCCGTCTTAGCCATATGTTCTGCTAAAGCCACAGCCGAATTATTTGCCGATTCAATCATTAATGCATGGTACAAATCTTTAACAGTCAATATGTCATTCACTTGGACTGGGATTCTCGCACCCTCTGTTTGTGCCACTTTCGCACTCATTTTCACCGGATCTTCCCAGCGAACTTTCCCATTATGTACATTTTCTAATAGAAGATACGCTGTCATCATCTTAGACATGCTTGCTGGCGCAAAAGCTTCTTTTTCATTATGTTGATAAATAACATCTCCATTACTCGCATCAATAATCATAGCTGCTTTTGCATCAATTTCCGGTGGTATGTACTTTGGTGGCACTACTTTTTCAGCTAATCCTGTTTTAGGTAGTTCTGCCACCTGTAAAGGTTGTCCCTCTATATTTGTTGCACTCTTTTGAGTTCCTTGGAATAAGAACCAACATATCCCTAAAATAATGACTACTAGGATCGTCAGCCTTCCCCATTTTAACCGCTTCATTTCAAAACTCCTTTAGCAAACCTTTTATACACTCACGTTTAACCATAACAATAATTACTTTATATCGTCAAGGCAAAAAGCATATTTATTCATCTAATACATTTATGTTACAATTAAAATACCGAAATATAAGAATATTCAATGTTATATTGTCGTAATTTAACTACTTAATAGAAAGGATTCTTACGATGCTACTTCCAAAATCATTAAAATACGGAGACACAATCGGCATTTATTCGCCCTCTTCACCAGCAACCTACACTTCTCCAAAAAGATTTGAACGAGCGAAATCTTATTTACAACAGAAAGGATTTCACATATTAGAAGGTTCACTAACAGGTCGATATGATTATTATCGCTCTGGCAGTATACAAGAGCGTGCTGAGGAACTGAATACTTTAATAAGAAACCTTAATGTATCTTGTATTATGTCAACAATTGGCGGTATGAATTCTAATTCATTATTACCTTATATTGATTATGATGCTTTTCAAAATAACCCCAAAATAATGATTGGCTATTCAGATGCAACAGCTTTATTGCTAGGGATTTATGCCAAAACAGAAATCCCTACATTTCACGGTCCGGCACTCGTCCCCTCCTTTGGAGAATTTGAGCCGTTTGTAGATTATACATACAAATATTTTGTAGAAACATTACTACATGATCAAATGCTTCCTTACAACATAAAACAACCTTTATTTTGGTCAGATGAATTTATGAATTGGGAAGAGAAGACGATAGAAAAAGAACTTAGACCAAACAATTGGATTTCTGTAACAAATGGACAAGCTACTGGACGTATTATTGGAGGGAACTTAAATACAATAGAAGGAATTTGGGGTAGTCCTTATATGCCATGTATTCAAGATGGGGATATTTTATTTATTGAGGATAGTTCAAAAGATGCAGCTACTATTGAAAGAAGCTTTTCATTACTTAAAGTTAACGGCGTATTTGATAAAGTTTCAGGTATTATTCTTGGAAAACATGAGCAATTTGATGATTGTGGTACAAATCGCAAACCTTATGAAATATTATTAGAAGTACTGCAAAATCAAAGAATTCCTTTATTAGCTGACTTTGATTGTTGTCATACCCATCCGATGATCACTATGCCGATAGGTGCTCAAGTGAACATGGATGCAACTAATAAAACAATACATATTTTAGAACAATGGAAGATATAAAAAAACACTTATATTATAGGAAGAAAATATTATAAACTTTTCCATTAGAAAACATAAAAAAGCTCCGTTCATCACAAAACGGAGCTTTTTATTATTGTCCTAAATTTTGAACCTTCTCTTTCAAATCACGAACTTGATCAATCGTCTGCATAAGCTCAGAGTTTTTAAATTGCTCTACATCCACTTTTCCTTCTTCTATCTTCGTCATTGCCGTATCAATTAATGTATTTAACTTTTCGTTATATCCGACGATTTGCTGATGAAGATCCTTTGCTACATCAGGTGGTGTTAATTCATTGAAAGCGGGTATATCTTGTTTAATTTCACTAAGCTTCGTTTCTAACTCTTTTCGAGCTTCGCTATCATTAACAGCCTTTTCAGCTAATGCTGGTGCATCATTTGCAAATGCACTTATTTCATTTACATAGTCTGTCGCTTTTTGAGCATAATCTATGGAGTTCTTTCCTTGCTCTACTAGTGAACATCCCATTAAACCAATTGAAACTATAAATACTAATAAAATTGATTTGATTTTCATTTTAGACTCCCTTCGCCTTTATAATTGTCTGCAATTTTCTCTATGCATAACTTCTAGCTAAATTACTTATAACCTTTTTCAAATAGCTATTTACCCTCGTACATGCCCTATTATCGTTACAACATCTATTTCTATATTTACGCTAATAATATCTTCAATTATATCCATATATCCTTGTCCTATAGCTGTTCCATAGTGTAATGTAAGCCCCTTCTTTTCATACACTGACTTTGGCACCGAAAAAATAAACCTCCTCAAGTTACTTTCATCAGCTGGTTCCATAATTAAAACAATCCCATCCTCATCAAACATATACGCTCGCCCTCCAACTTTACATTCACTATGGCTCAGTATTGCCTTTGTCAGCTAAATTTAAAACATAATAAGTTAAGATACAACTTTGCTGTATCATAAAAATAAAAAACATTAATTCTTTTTTGTTAAGAATTAATGCTTTTTAAAAAATCATTTTCTGACTCTAGCATCTTTTTTTGACGAGGTTTTATTTTTCTTACGGGAACTCCAGCATAAATATACCAATCATCTAAACTCTCTTTTACCATACTCATCGCACCAACTGCTGTGCCTTCTCCTACAGTTACATTTGGAAAAATAATAGAATCAGCACCAATAATCGTATGTTTTTTTAAAATAACTTTTCCTGTTTTCACATTCCTATATTGATTCGGGACAGTTGGCCCCATTAATGTATTTCCACTGAAATCATCTAGTACTGCATATACGATTGTTTTAGCTGAGATATTTGCAAAGTCATACATTTCAATCCCAACTTCCCCTCCATATAACGCTGTATACGCTGATATATGCGAATAACTTCCAATTGTGATTTTACCACTTAAAATACAAAAATCATCAATTCTTACATTATTACCAACTGATATAACACCTGGATTATATATACTTGCTTTTTTACTAATCAATACATTTTTCCCAACAGATAAAAATCCAATTTTCTTTAGCTCTTCTTGACTATAAAAACTATTCATCTGCCGACACCACCTTCTGCCCTAAACAGATTACAATTTGTTCTACTATTTCTTTCGTCATTCCTTCCCATAAAGGTAAACTTACTATTCGTTTGGCTATTTTATTCGTTTCTATTAAATCTGTAGACTTATAATTTCTAAAAAGAACTTGTTGGTGGCATGATGGTGAAAAGTATAATCTAGCTTCTATTTTCTGTTTTTTCAGTTCTTCTATTACTTGTATGTTGTGAACTTCTTCCGGACAAAGAATAGGCATAAATTGTTGAATAACTGCTTCTGTCTTTTGGAGTTTCCATCCTTTTTTCGTTAATCCATTACTTTGTAACAATTGTTTATACCATTCAGAAATACGGGTGCGTTCTTTTAACTTTTGATTCCATTTTTTCACAGTCGCAATCCCAACAGCTGCCGCATATTCAGACATTTTACAATTAAACCCCATCATCGTACATTCACGATTTTTATCAAATCCGAAATTACCCATTCTTTTAATACGTTGTATATCTTCTTCCTTTTTACTATATATGAGCCCTCCTTCACCAATTCCGAACGGCTTTGTTGCATGAAAGCTATATACGATCATACCACTAAAATCCTGACCGTAATGCATACTTCCATTCATTAACCCAAATCCCGGTGCCGCATCTACGACAACCGGAATACCCTTTTTCTCTAATTCTTCATATTTTTCTAAGTCCATCCATGATCCAAAAGTTGCGTATGGGACAACAATCGCAACCTCTTCTTTTAATTCTTCAATCTTATCCCAAAGTACTGTTTTATCCATATACCAATCATCTATTGAAATATCAATAAAATAAGGTTCCAATCCACACCAAATAGCCGCTAATGGAGTCGCAGGGAATGTAAAACTAGGCATGAGGGCATATTTTCCTTTTCTTCTTTTCTTAAGTTGAATAGCGGCCATTAACCCTAACGTTGCGTTTGCCACTGTTGTAACAGCGCCCCTGTTCTGAAAAAATTCCGACATAATTGTTTCTTCAAAACGTTGATTTATAGGTCCATAATTCGTATATATGTGAGATGTATCAATTTCCTTCAATTCGTCCAAATACTCAATTACAGGTACAGTTGAAGCACGCAAAAAAGGAATATTCTCCATATCTATCTATTCCTTCCTATCATTTTCGGACAATATAGAGCGTATCTGTTTCAGATAATCCAAATTTCCTAGCACTTTTCATTCCTTTTCTTTCAGCTACGTTATATAATTCCACCTTAAACCCTGCATTCATTAATCGTTGAATGAATCCCGATTGATTATAAATTCTCACATGATCTTCTTGACCAAAAGCTAATTTTCTCAATTGTGGTGTTACAATTAATTTATTTTCTATAATAGAATCTACATTCATTACGATTGGTACTTGAATAATCCCCCATCCATTTGGCTTTAATACTCTATATAACTCTCGCATTGCTTTGTCATCGTCAAGAACGTGTTCTAATACATGGCTACATAAAATTACATCAAAAGTATTACTATCATATGTAATGCTTGTAACGTCAATTTCCTTCATTAATGGATCCTTTGGTTCTATATCCCCACATACATACGTAATATTTTTATACTCGTTAAACCAATCTCTTAACTTCTCTTCAGGTGCAATATGAAGCATAGTGTATTCTCTACTTAACAAGTCCGTTTCCATTTCAATGTACGCACGATACAACCTTTCACGATCCATTGAACTACAAACTGGGCATATCCCTGTATCTTTATTCCACATCTCAAATTTATATTTCGGAAAATCATAATGTGCTGGCCAAGGTGAAAATTTTTCAAATTGCTGATTGCAATATTGACAATAACAACATTCTTTCTCAAACATATGAGTGACTAGCTTGTTTAACCCTTTTTTTATCTTTTCATTATAAATTTGATCTAGTTCCCCATTTCTTACCGCATCCTTAACTATAAATCCCGCATTTTCTAAACAATAAGATAAACTCTCTTTATAATCTCTCTCAGAACTTAAAAATCCACTATTATATGCATCTATAATTAATTCAATCCACTCTTCAATTGTCATTAAAATAAAATGTATTTGTTTTTGATTTTGTCCACTATGTTGTCTAAAATAACTAAGAGGTTCTTGTATATAAACTACTTTTCCTTTCCTCATCATATCTAGCCAAGTTGCAATGTCATTAATAGAAGAATAAGCCTTTCCTTTAAAATACCCAAACTTCCCTTCAAACAAATCTCGATTAAACAGAACAGTTGTCGGCTCACCAACTATATTTTTTAAATTTTTTAATATGTAATTTCCTAATTCTTTTCCTTCAAAAAGTGTAGTTTCTTTCGCAATTTTCATATTCAATGTTGAGGGGGGTAATATCTCTCCATTCTCATCAATCAGTTCACGATATGACGTCACAAATGAAATATTTTCTAACGTCAAAAAGTATTTCATCATTCTCTCGATCTTTTCATGATGAAATAAGTCATCATCTAATAAAAAGTTTATATAATCCCCGTTCGCAAGTTCTATACACTTATTAAAGTTTTCAGCAACTAACGGAGTTTCATTTTTAGCATATGTAATACACTCATATTCACGTAAATACGGTTGAATCATAGCATTAACTTCATTATTTGTACTGTCGTCAGAAATAATAATTTCAATATTTTCATATGTTTGATTCAGTGCGCTATTGAGCGCTAATTCCAAGTAATAAGGTCTATTGTACGCGGGAATAAGTATACTTACTTTTGGTAAAGGAGAATTATTATTTATATGTTGTTTTTTCTTTTCTATGTTTATTTTCTTTCGCCTAATTTTTTGATAATAGTCTAATGTATACAATATCGATGATGGAACTATCCTTCTTGCATAATCTAGAAAATTAGTTATCGCTTTGTCTAATTCTTTTTCGTCGGATAAGAAACCATATTTTTTTCCTGCTATAATACTATGTGAAAAATCTTCTAACCCATCCATCATTTTATTAGATTCATTTAACTGTTGATCTGGATGTAATCGAAAGTAACTAAGTGTCTCTGCTATATATACTGCTTTTCCTTTACTTAATAAAGATAACCATGAAGCTATATCTACGTTACATAGATACCGCCTCTTATCAAAAATCCCATACGGTTCTTGTAAATCATTTTTACGAAATAAAACTGTTGTCGGTTCTCCAATATAATTTTTTTGATCCACAATTACCCTATTTGCTAATTCTGTTCCCTCTATAATCGTATCCTCTTCAAATAAACGAACAGTTGAATAAATATGTCGTAGTTCTTTCCCTTTATCATCAATTACTTGGCGATGAGATGTTACAAGCTTAATTTCATTATCTAGATCATTCAAAAAATACTTCATCATTTTTTCAATTTTATTCACGTGAAATATATCATCATCCATTAAAAAGTTTACATACTCACCGTTCGTTTCATTAAATAACATTAGCGTATTTTCAAATTGTCCGAGATTTGACCTGTTTTTTATATAAATAATATTTGAATGATTACATAAGTATTTTTGTAACACCTTTTCTGTTTCGTCATTCGTACTATCATCTCCAACTATAATTTCTATATTAGGATACGTTTGTTCTAACACACTACATAATGCCTTTTCAAAGTAGCGAGGTCGATTATACGTAGGAATTAACACACTTACCAACGGAAGTTGATCTACCACCTCTACAGTTCTTTCAATACGAGTTCTCATTTTACTCTCTCACCTCTTCGCATATTATTTGTATACGCGATGCAAAAATCACATTACTTTAACTGTATGGAGCCTATATACTTTTATGCAAATATGAATCGAAATATCATACTTTTCGTTCCTGAATAAACATATTTAATAACGCGGACATTTTATTTGCACCTTTTTTATTCATATGATCACTATCATAAAAATCTTCATCACAAAATAATGGTGAATCAAATAGATCTATGATTTGAAAAGAATATTGTGCTTGAAACTCATTTATAACTTTATAAAAATCTTCTTTTAATTTCTTACTACTACAATTGAAATAATGTGAAGTAACAGGGAAGACAACAATTAGTGGCTTTATATCATTTTTTAACAGTAATTCTAAATATGTTTTAAAAATCGTTTTATTTTCAACTAAAGTATGAGGATACGACAATTTAGCATGTGAAGCTGCTCTCATTTTCCCATGTTCTTCAAAAGGAATATGAAGGGGAGTGGTATTCCATTCAGCATTTATCCAAGGTAGTATCAATGATTCATCTTTTAGTTCGTCTAATAAAATATATTCAAAATGCAAATTAAAAATAGAAAAAAGTGGTTTCGGACTATCTAGATGTGAGAATCCATCAGTGGGTAGAGGAGAATGAACTACAGTATGATGACCGTCTTGAAACAATGGATAATATACTTTGTGAATTCTATATGCTTCAGATGATAACGACATGTCAAAGTAAAAAGAGAAATAGGCTATTCCTATCAAACAATATTGAAATGAATGATCGTTTGATAGAAGTTGTGACGCTATTAAATAATCATAGTACAGATCTTGCGATGGAAGTGTTAATTTTATTGACTTTTTTGAGAGGAGCTCCGTACTTATGCCACAATGCGGATAAGACAAACCGGTAGCAAACAATTCATATGTGGGATCACTCTTTACTTTTTTCATAGACATGTATAAAAACATAAGATCCGGATTTATTTGATATATAGAAATTAATTTATTCCTCCATTCATACATGTATTTTGTTAAATTAATAATTTTTTTACTTTGCACGCCCTTGTTTATCAATTCATTTGTAAGTTTTTCTGCGTCCACTCTCCAAATGACTATATATTGAAAAGAATTTTCTATACGAACAATAGTTGAAACGTCTACAACATGAACTATTGTTTTACATTTATTTTTGTCTAATGCATTTTGAATCCTTGCCCCTGATACTTCATCACTTAAAACAATAATTTTATACTGCTCCTTCATATATATCCCCCTCCATTATATGTATAATATGAAATTCATTTTTCATTCATAATGATCATATACATCTGCAATCCAACATTAAAAAAGAATAGAATATTCATTTCAAAACAAAAATAGCTCCACCATTTGGCGTAGCTATTTTAACAATTATTACTTATTCAAACTATATTCCTTTATCTAACTCATAAAGCTTTCGATACTTCTCGTTTTCTTTCAGAAGTTGTTCATGACTGCCTTGCATCACAATTTGACCACGATCAAGGAATATAACTTCATCTACATGTTCAATTCCTACAAGGTGGTGTGTAATCCAAATAACAGTCTTTTCTTCTGTTGCAGAAAACATTGTTTCTATTAAAGATAGTTCTGTCTTTGGATCTAAGCCGATCGTAGGTTCATCAAGTACAATAATTGGAGCCTCTTGCATTAGCGTTCTAGCAAAAGCAACCCGTTGTCTTTCTCCACCAGAAAACCTTTTCCCCATTTCATGCATTTTTGTTTGCAATCCATCTGGAAGAGAAGCTATATGCGAAGCTAATTGTGCTTTCTCTAAAGCTGTCCATATCTCTTCATCCGTAGCCTCTGGTTTACCGATTCGCACATTATTTCCAATTGTCGTATCGAATAAATGCGGTTTTTGATTCAATACAGAAATATATTTTGATAAAAGATTCGTATGAGCATGTTCACTATGCAATAAAACTTCACCATGCAACGGGCTTAGCGCACCTGCTAACAATTTTAACAAAGTAGATTTTCCTGTTCCACTTCTTCCTAAAATGGCGATTTTCTTTCCTGCCTTTATTTGCAGTGATACTTCTTTCAATACAAATTCATTACTATCTGGGTAACTATACGATACATTATTTAATTCAATGTCTATATGTTTTGATGCAACATAATCTTTATCCTCATGTAATTCCTTTTCATCCTGTAAAACATCATTAGCTTCTACTTTATTTAGACGATGAGCAGATTCTACATATGATGGAATTCGATCGATAGCATCTGAAAGAGGAATAAGCGCGTTTGTGACTGATAACGTCATTAAGACGAAAGCCGCAATAACGGTAGGTGCAATCTGTCCACTTGCCGCCTCATTTCCAGTCCATATGATCATTGAAATAACTACAATCCCCACTACTAATTGAATGATACTGTCCCGAATATGATTCCAGCGCTTCATTCTTTTTTCCGTTTTTAACAACTGAGCATTTTGCTCTACATACTTATCAATGAATTCATCTTTTCTACCACTTGCTTGCCAATCAGATAACCCAAAAACAGCGTCTGTTAGTTGTTGATACAAACGGCTTCTTCCTTGCTTTAAAGTAACATGATGCTGCTTCATTAAAAGTAATGATACAAACGGAAGAAGAAAAACGATAATAGCCAACATACATGCTGCAATAAGTGCAAATACTACGTCAAATGCACCGATAACAAGTATGAATATGCTATATACAACTAATGCTAATAGACTAGGAAATATTGTACGTAAATATAGGTTTTGCAAATGCTCTATATCTTCGGATAATATACCTAACATATCGCCCGTTTGAAATCGTGAGCGGAAAAATAACGCCTGCGGTTCTACTATTCTATATAGTTTCGTTCTCATCTTTTCTAATATGCGTAGTACGACATCGTGTCCAACTAAACGCTCTAAATAATGAAATACCGCTTGTCCTATACTAAACGCACGTGTTGCAACGATAGGAACATATACAGCCATTACATTTTCTGGTCTAAGAGCAGATTTAGAGATTAAATAACCTGAAATGAAAAGTAACATCGCACCTGAACTAACTCCAAGAAGACCAAGGAAAATAGTTACAGTCATTCTACCTTTATTTTGCTGTATATAAGGTTTAATCCAGTTACTCATCTCTATCCCCTCTCTTTCCTTTGAAAATGTAATGCCTCATTCTTTAAAAGTTCTTCATACGTGCCGCTTTCTATCATTTCCCCTTTATTTAAAATAAGAATATGATCCATCTGTTTCATCCAGTGAAGACGATGTGTTGCAAGAAATACTAGCTTACCTTCAAACAGACGTAACATCGATTGCTTTATTTCAAATTCAGTTTCAATATCAAGATGTGCTGTAGGCTCGTCTAATAAAATAATTGGCTTTTTGCTTAAAAGTGCACGCGCCATAGCGACACGTTGTTCTTGCCCGCCACTAAGCATACGTCCACCTTCTCCAATTCTTTCATACATCCCGTTCGGAAGCGATGTAACGAGTGAACGAAGACCAACTTCATTAATAACTCTTTCCACTTCTGCATCAGTTGTATTCGTTTCATAGAAACAAATGTTATCTTTTAATGAAAGCGGGAAAATATAAGGTTGCTGCGGAATATAAGCAATATTCTTTTGCCAATCTTCTCGAGTAGACCCGTCAATTTTCACACCATTTATTATCAGCTTTCCACCCGAAGGAGTTAAAAATCCTGCTAATACGTCAATTAACGTCGATTTCCCTGCCCCACTTTCACCAATTACACCTATAGCGCCGGTGCCTTTCCAAGTAAAATCAATTCCCTCTAATATAGCTTTTTCAGATTCATTATTCTTTACTTTTACATCTTGTAATTTCAAGTTACTAGAGGCATTCCATATTAAACCTACATTAGATTCTTTCGTTCCTATTTCTTTTTGTTGCTGTAAAATCTCTTCTATTTGCTCCATTGCAAGTTGTCCATCTAACGTAGCATGATAATTCGCTCCAACTTGTTTAATCGGCAGAAAATATTCTGGAGCTAAAATTAAAATCGTAAGGGCTGGCAATAGTACAATTGTCCCATCTATTAAACGTATCCCTAATCCGACCGCCACAAATGCGATTGATAAGCTCGTAAAGAAATCTAATGCAAAAGAAGAAAGAAAAGCAACTCGCAAAGTACGCATCGTTGCTTTTCTATACCTTTTACTTACTTTTTCAATCTTTCCTTCGTGTTGTTTACTTTTCCCTAAATACTTTAATGTTTCTAATCCTTTTAACGTATCTACAAAATGATTAGAAAGTACTCGATATGTTTCATATTGGCTATCCGCCATTTTCTGCGCTGCTAATCCTAGTAGGATCATAAATGTAATTACGATAGGAATCGTTACAACTAAAATGATTCCAGACTCAATATCTAACGTAAAAACATATAGTACAATTAGTCCCGGTACGATACTACTTCTAATCATTTTAGGAATTGTTAATTCAATATATGTTTTAAATTTCTCAATACCTTCAATCGATAAGGTAACCAGATGACCTGTTCCAGCAGTTTGAACATACCGTGGACCTAATGTGAAATATGCCTCTATTAATTGTTTTCGCAGTAGCGATCCTGTTTTTTCAGCGAAACGTTCCACTAATATTTGCGAAATTCGAACTAGCATATGACGTACTGCAAACGTGATTCCAAAATAAACCGTTTCATTTAACACAGATTGCACTGTTTCTCCTTGAAATAAAAACGTAATAGCCCGTGCTAAAAACACTGTTTGCCCAATAATACTTATAGCTTCTAAAATGCTAATGATTGTTAACACTACATATAAAACTCGGCTACCAGGATACGATGGAAGTCCTCTTTTTCTTTTCATTAGTACTCCAAATCTTTATCTGACTTAACAGGTTGTCTAAACACATAGAAACTCCATATTTGACTTCCCAAAACAAATGGCAATATAGCAATTGAAAAATACGTCATCAGTTTTAGTGCATAATCTCCCGATGCTGCATTATAAATTGTTAAATCGTATATTGACCCTAACGAGCTAATTAAGACACGTGGGAACATGCCGGCAAACACACTCGCACTTAGTAAAATGATTGTTAAACTCGTCATAACGAAAGCCCAACCATCTCTTCTTCTTTTATTTAATAATGTTGACGCACATAATGCTACAAAAGCTCCGACCGGAACCATAATCCACTCTGTACCATGACCAGTGAATATATCTGTTTTCCATAACCCTACACCGGCAAAAATAAGAAGTGCTATAATTGCAAGCGGTGCAATTTTCAACGCAGCAATACGTGCACGTTCTCTTAACTTACCAGTTGTACGTATAGTAAGGAATTGCAATCCGTGAACAATACATAGCAGAAGGAACATAACTCCTCCAAGTAATGCAAATGGATGAAGTAATGGTAAGAATCCACCTACAGCATTTTTCGTTTCATCAATTGGAATACCTACCATAAAGTTAGCAATTGCAACTCCCCAAAGAACAGGCGGTAGTAAACTTCCTAAAAACATACCCCAATCCCAAAAACCTTTCCATTTATGATTGTCTATTTTCGCACGGAATTTAAAGGAAACCCCTCTTATAATTAAAGCAAGAAGCATAAATACAAACGGAATGTAAAACCCGCTAAATAAAGTTGCATACCAGTGTGGGAATGCTGCGAACATAGCCCCACCTGCACAAACAAGCCATACTTCATTCGCGTGCCAAAATGGGCCAATTGTATTTAAGTAAATTCTTTTCTCTAAATCGTTTTCCCCTAAAAACCTTGAAACGATACCTACACCGAAATCGAAACCTTCAAGTACAAAGAAGCCTACGAATAAAACTGCAATAATGATAAACCACAACTCATTAAGAGATAACATACTCTTCCTCCTTATCAAATGGATCATGGCTTTGAGAATCCTGTTTCGCTTTCTTATTCTCATGTCCTTTAATAATACGAACGAATAAGTAAATAGTGATTCCACCTATAATTAAATATAGTGATGTGAATGAAACTAAAGAGAATAATACTTCTCCGAACGTAACATTTGGAGATACAGCATCTTCCGTTTTCATAACACCGAAAACTACCCAAGGCTGACGTCCCATTTCAGTCATAATCCATCCTACTGTATTACCGATAAACGGTAGTGCAATTGCATACACCATTAATTTTAAATACCAAGTTTTTTCAGCTAAACGATCTTTTCTTGATAAGAACCATCCGTATGCTCCTAGAAGAAGCATAAATGTTCCACTCATTACCATCGCTCTAAAACTCCAGAACATAGTGTGTACTGGCGGTATATAATCTCCAGGCCCATATTTTTCTTCATATTGTTTTTGAATTTGATTCATCCCTTCTACTTGACCACTAAATTTATCAAATGATAATAGACTTAGCATATAAGGGATTTGAATTTCAAACGAATTTTCTTGCTTCTCTGCATCAATTTTCGCAAATACTGTAAATGGCGCTGGATCCTCACTCGTATTCCATAACGCTTCAGCTGCTGCCATTTTCATTGGATGTGTCTTAATTAATTGTTGTGCTTGCGCATGACCGAAGAATAATACTAACGCCGTTGTAAGTGTTCCAACAATGATAGAAATGCGGAACGATTTTTTAAACACTTCAGTTTCTTGAGCTTTCGTTATTTTCCATGCACTCACACCTGCAATAAAGAATGCACCAGTTGCAATCGCAGCTGTAATTGTATGCGGGAATTGTACCCATAATTGTGGGTTTTGAATAATCGCTAAGAAATCATTCATCTGTGCACGTCCATCTGCTGCCATTTCATATCCTACTGGCGATTGCATAAATGCACTTGCAGTTAAAATCCAAAATGCTGATAACATTGTTCCAATTGAAAGGAGCCAAATACATAACAAGTGAATTCGCTTCGGTAATTTGTCCTCACCGAATACCCATAAACCTAGGAATGTAGACTCTATGAAAAATGCTAATAAGCCTTCAATTGCAAGTGATGGACCAAACACATCACCTACGAAACGTGAATATGTTGACCAGTTCATGCCAAACTGGAATTCTTGTAAAATACCAGTTACTACACCTACCGCAAAGTTAACTAGGAATATTTGTGTCCAAAACTTCGTCATCTTCTTATAAATTTCTTGTCCCTTTACCACGTATAACGTTTGCATTAACGCAATGATAAAAGCTAAACCAATAGACAGCGGAACAAAAAAGTAATGGAAAATCGTTGTTGATGCGAATTGTATTCGTGCCAATTCGAGCGTTTCCATACTACAATCACTTCCTTCATAATTTTTTATATCGTAATTTCAATTGAGTTGTATGAATAAAACAACTCAAATCTTAGAAATATAGAAAGATAAATTTGTTTATGTACTTTTAGAAAATATAAATTTTCAGTTTTCAAGATAATTACAAAAAAACTTTCTCATAAAATTTACCTTTTCACTATTTCAGTAGTGTTTTATCCGTTAATCGAATTGTATAATATACCTGCATAGTAAATTCAGCTGATTTTTGACGTATTATTGACATCATTTTGTCTGAAATATGTCTTTTGTCATTTTTTTGAATTAGATTTTTCTCATTACTAAAATGTATTTTTTTAATATAAGACTTACTTTCATATCAATAAAATAATCATTTTTCTCTTCATACACTTGACTTTCATGCGAAAAAATGTCCTCTAAACCAACGGGGAAATCAGTTAGTTTTTTGTCAAGAGAAAAATATATTTCTAAAATTCAAACACAAAATAATGTTATTCAAAAATAGAAAATACCCGCCCTCTTTCTAGACTAAAAATTCATTTTTTTGTCATTTTTTCAAACAAAATTAATACATAAAAAAATACCGAGAATCGATTAGACTCTCGGTATTTTTTAAATTATTTTGCTGTATGTTTTCTAACAGCCGGTAAAATTTCAGTAGCAATTAATTCGATGTTTTTCTCAATTTTATTAAGTGGTACGCCACCAAAATCAATTTGTGCCATAAAACGTTGTTGCCCAAATAATTCATATTGGTAAAGCATTTTTTCAATAATTTGTTGCGGGCTACCAACCATTAATGCGTCACGGTAATCTACTGCATTTGTAAATTGTTGCTTCGGATACCCACCACCACGCAGTGTAAGCATACCAGCATTAATATGAGGATAGTATTCACTAAACGCATCTTGTGAATTTTTTGCTGTATAAAATAAACTCGTTGTTGCAACTGGTAAATTTGCTGGATTAAATCCACTTTGCGCCGCAGCCTCACGGTAAGCATCTACTGATCCTTTAAAGTTAATAGCTGGACCACCTAGTGTTGTTATCATCATTGGCACACCCGCACGTCCTGCTTTAATCGCACTAGCTGGCGGGCCACCAACTGCACGCCAAATTGGTAAGTTATTATTTTTCGCTCTCGGAATAACCGATGCATGTGTAAGCGGCGCTCTGAACTGTCCGTTCCATGTTACATGTTCCTCTTTATTAATTTTTAATAAAAGATCCATCTTCTCTTCAAATAATTCTTCATAATCATTCACGTCATAACCAAGTAAACTATATCCCCCAATACGAGATCCACGACCAGCCACGATTTCTGCACGTCCATTAGAAATCAAGTCAATTGTAGCAAAGTCCTCATATACTCGTACCGGATCTGATGTACTTACTATCGTTGCTGAACTTGCAATTTTTATATTTTTCGTAGCTTGTGCAATAGCTCCTAAAATAACTGTATGAGCTTGCGTTGTAAAATGCGTTTGATGACTTTCACCGACAGCAAATACATCAAGTCCAGATTCATCCGCTAACTTTGCTGTTTCAATTAATTCATGAATTCTTTGTTCTGCACTAATTTTCTCTCCGTTATGTGGATTTAAAACATGATCCCCAATTGAATATAATCCAAACTCTATTCCTTTACTTGTATCCATACGGTATTTTTCCATAGTTGCTCTCTCCTTTAATTCAGTCGTATTCATTTTCTTCAATTACTTTTCACTTGATTAGTCAATTGATAGTGTAAAAAAAATTACTCTTGCGGCAACTCTTTTTTTTCACTATGCTTATGAACTTTCGTCATTAGCTCGTATAATATTTTCTGCTCTTCTTCATTTAATACATCATCAAAAAACGATGATTGAAATGCAAGTTGCTCTGGCAATGCTCTCTCTAAAGCTGCTTCGCCTTGCTCTGTAAGACTAATTGTTTTCGTTTTCCAATCTTGTTTTCGTACTATATATCCTTCTTTTTCAAGACGAGTTAACATTCGAGAAATACCGCCTTGTGTAACAGTTACCTTTTCAGCTAACTCCATTTGTGTGAGTGGTTGATACGTACGTATTTGTAAAAGCACATCAAATTGAGCTGTCGTTAAATCAAAACGTTTTAAAAACTCATTTGACATCTGATTACTTTGGTTCGTAAATCGTATTAAACGTAACCATATTAATGATCCTATCGTATTATCACGCATGTTTGATCACTTCCTATCGTGAATCTTACTATCACTTTACTACGCAAGTGATAAAAAAGCAAGAGAAAATCACATTTTTTATATAACTCAACTTCCATGTACTTAACTAACGGCATCACTCGTGTAGTATTAGGTCTACTTGCCATTCTCTACATCTCCATAAAAAAAGGATTAAGCTCCAACGCCAATCCTTATCATGCATTTATTTTTGGTTTTCAAAACAGTATGCTTGAAATTCACACCATCTAATCTATTATTTTCTTTTTCGTACCGTAAATTCATTTGAGCATACCGTCTTCATGTAAAACCTGTATAAGTTTACATAAAAGACCCTTGTTTACACCAATCGGACTTTTACGGGATAAATCATTTAAGCTCTACTTTTACTTCCTCTTTAGACATAACATCAGGTCTATAAATTAATTCAAGATTAGAATCACCTTTTTTCGCTTCAAATGTTATAGCTCCTGTTAACTTACCGTTTGGATCTACATCTTTAATTTTAAAAATATTTTTATTACTAGTTGAAAATGTATGGTCCACAATACTTCCATCGCCTCTTTCAAGGTAGAAATCTAATGGGTTAATTCTAACTTTTTGATTACCAATATTCTCTACTGTAACATGAACAATAACAAACTCATTACCTTTTTCCAGCTTATCATATTCTGCCACTTGTGCTATTTGTACTTTATGGACTGTTAATTTTTGATTTCTAATTTCAGTAGTTTTTTCAACATTATATTCTCTTGTATCTTCATTCTTCGTATTTTCTTTTTTGGCACTACTTTGCTCTTCCTTAGTATCATTTGATACAGTTTTTGCTACTTCTTTCTTCTCATCACATGCCGATAAACTGAAAGCTAACGTCCCTGCTAAAGTGACTGTCGCGATTTTTTTAAACATAAATTCCCTTCCCCCAATGTGAAAATGATAAAAACCCCCAAAAACTATATACTATACTAACAGATAAACGAACAGTATATTGTCGCTATGTGTCGAATGTAGTAAGGCTATGTATAAGTATGAAGTCTTACTTTGCTTCATCTCTCAACTGTTCGACATATGATAAAATCTTAACAATAAGATATCTACCTTACTTACGAACTCTTTCTTCCCATAACTATGAGTATCATAAAGTTTTAAATAAGAAAAAATTCAAATAAAATGATAAAATTAAACAAAGCACTAGTATAAAGGTGGGCAGAACATGCATATTTCTAAACAATTTATAAAACCATTTCCTGAATATGAAGACATATTTTATGATGATTTGGAACAACATAAAAAGCACTTTTTACCCATTTGTTCTATAAACTTACAATGTATTGAACCGGAATTGGACGAATGGTTACATATTGTGTCAGCAAAAGAAATCCATGATGGTTGCGTGGGTGATTTCACCAAACCATTTCACACAAATTTTACGAAAGCAGATACATTAGGATTCAATGTCATTAATGGAAAATATAAATTTGAAGCGGATTGGAATTATTTCGAAATCGAACAAAATAATTCTGACATAATAGAACAAGCCTACGAGAGTAATGAAAGAAATTATCAAATCCGTAAAGAGTATTTTCAACGTAATCAAAAAATTTATCCTTATTCTAGCTTTGAAAAAGAAATAACATCTGTAGAAGTATTAGAACAAGAGTTTGCTGAAAAACAAACAAATGGCTGGGGACTAAATTATCCCGTGGTAAATGGCATCCTAGATGATGTTCGTTTTATGACAGAAGAAGGTGAAGAATTATTAGAAGACTGCGATAACGAAGACGAAATTTTTGACTTTACGAATCTTCTATATGTACCAAAAGATGAATATGGACATCCCTTTACATATGTTGGATTTGTTACAGGATATTATTTTCAAGCTTACGGTGCCGATCGTATTTACTTATTCTTTAATAAAGAATTAAGAAAAGCAGTAATTTGTTTTGAGTATACATAAGATAATTAAGAAAAGTCCATTTTGAACATTATTACTTGAATCAAAATGGATTTTTTATAAATAATTTATTTATATTTCAATTCCGCATCTACTGTGAAATGTGTAAAACCTCATATATTGTAATACCCTCTATCTCTTCAATTTCAGGCTTTACTTCATAAAATTCAAACTGACTATATCCCCACTTATCTGAGTTATACACTATTACATTCCCTTTACAATTTTCTGTATTCTGGACATTCTTATTAAAAATATTAAATTGAGTCCCAATCAATGAATTTTTTTGAGAAATACTTCCCACATATTCAACAACATACTTACATTTCTTAAAATCATCACTTAGATTAACAACGAATGGAACACCTATATTGATTTGTTGCCACCCAAAAGATTGTAAAATATTATCGTAATACCCTTCAAAGATAAATTTGTTCATTCCTTCATGACCATTCCAAATATATAACGGTGCATAACAGTTATAGAAATTCCCATCCTTACCTGCCTCAGTAATTAAATATGCTTTGAAATTCAATTCTTGAAAACCATCAGTTTTATATCCATTATCCTTTACCCTTTTTTTAATAATTTCCATGTCATAATCCTTTGGCAAAATAACCTTATATTGCATTCCAATCATGTTTATCACTCACTTTCTATCTTATATACACAATGATAAACCGATGATTGACTAACGTAAAATAGGTATAAATTATGTTTGATATCATTTATAATGATACCTTATAAGGAGCTGTGATACATGGAAATAAATGATCTTATTATATTCAAAACTGTAGCTAGTGAAGGTTCTATTAGTAAAGCTGCTAAAGAGTTAGGATATGTTCAGCCAAACGTAACTGAGCGAATCAAAAAATTAGAACAAGAATTAGAAACTCCTTTACTACATAGAGATAACAAAGGCGTTTCCTTATTACCTTCCGGTGACATTTTATTAGACTACACGAATCAAATATTAGCTCTAGTAGAAGAAGCAAAAGATAAAATTAAAACGAATGGTTCTTCTTATATAATTGCGACGTCACAATCTATTTTGACTAATTATGTAAGTAAGCGTATTAAAGAAAATTTCAGGAATTATCAAATATATGTAGAAAATAGTAGTCATTTGCAAAAATTACTGCAGCAACAAAACGTTGATATGGTCATTACTTATGAGGATTATCCGGACACAGCGTTTAAAAAAGTATTTTCCACTTCAATTTCTATAGGCTTATTAAAAGCGAAAGAAAAGTGTACCATTGACTTTTCAAAGGAACTCTTCTTCGTTAGCAATGACAAAAAGTGCCCTTTTAGAAATAAGACGATACAATTTCTAAAAGAAAATAATCTATCTCAGCATCAACTTCAGCAATTAGATTCTTATTCACTCATTGAAGATTTTATAAACGATGGCAACGGAATAGCCTTTTTACCGATTAGAAATGATAAATTGGAACCAATTGAAGATATTCCAGTTGAGAAATTAGCTGTTCATTTTTTTACAAATGAAAACTCTTTAAAACAAATCCCTGATGAACTATTTGATTAATAGAAGAGCTATCAAACTAACTAATTACATACGCCAATAAAAATCCCTCCTTTACGAATCTATAAAGAGGGATTTTCATATTCTATACAATTGATTTTTCACACATTTTGCTCCACTTCTGCACTTTTCTCCTTCTTACTCTGTTTCACATTCTTCAGTCTCTTAATCGTGCCAACTAATCCTTTCGGAAAAACTAGCAAGACGATAATGTACAATAAACCAAGAATAATTGTCCATCTTTCAAAAATCGGATACGCTGTGGCTAGTTCTGATAAATAATATTTCAGTGATTCAATAATTCCAGCTCCAGCAATTGCTCCAATTAACGTTCCAACGCCTCCAATCATTGTCATCAATAATGCATTTAATGTCATTTCAATTGAAAATACAGTCGTATTAACAAAGCGTAGTGTGATAACAAATAAACCACCGCTAATCGTAGCAACTACTCCTGCAACAATACTAGCAATAATTTTATAATGAAGAACTTTATATCCTAATGCTTCAACACGTTGCTCATTTTGTGAAATTGCCTTTAATACTTTTCCAATAGAAGATTTTGTGAAAAGACGTAACAGAATAAAAATGACAATTAAACATATAAGTGTTACATAATAAAAGTTAAAACGATCACGGAATAAGTCTGGTACACCAAATGTAAAACCATCCCCTCCGTGAGTAAGCCCGCGCCACTTTTCAGCAAGTACGAAAAACAACTGTGAAATAGCAAGTGTTAACATTGCATAAAAATGACTTTTCAGCCGTAACGAAAGCAAACCGATTATATAACTAACAATTGCTGAAATGATAATTGCAGCTACTATCCCTATTAAAAAGTTCGTTATGGATACTCCTTGCCGATCAAATAAAAGTGCTACCCCATATGCTCCTATACCAAAGAACATACAATGGCCGAACGATACAATTCCTGTATACCCAAGCAATACATCAAAACTCATTGCAAAAATAGCAAAGATGAAGATTTGAGTGAACAAAATTAACAAGCTCCGTGAATCATTTACGAATGGAAATACACTTAAACAAATGAGCATAAATACTCCGAAGTATACTTTAATTCGATTTGATGTGCTGTTCACCATTTCACCCCTTTTCACCAACAAGTCCGTTTGGCTTCACTATTAAGAAAAATAGTAACATTAACATATTGATTGCAAGTGATAAATCCGGTATAAAATACGCTGTAAAGGCACCCGCTAATCCGACAATTAAAGATGCGATTGCTGAACCTTGTACGCTTCCTAATCCTCCAATGATTACTACTATGAAAGCTAAAATCGCATACTGCATACCCATCTCGGCGAAAATAACGCCTGAATACGGCGCTAATAAGAAGCCTCCCAACGCTGCCATCCCTGCTCCTAATAAAAAGACGAAAGAAAATATTGCTTTTACGTTAATACCGAGCGCTTGAACCATCTCTTTATCTATTACACCAGCGCGGATCATTAGACCTATCTTTGTTTTTTTGAGCAATAATAGTAAGGCAATGTAAATGATGATCCCAATTAAAATAACGAATAGACGATATTTAATTAATATAACGCCTTCAAATGTATAACTACCTTGTAACCATAACGGTAATTTAGCACCAATTGGATTTGGCCCCCAAAATATTTTAATACATTCACTAAGTACAAGCATTCCTCCAAGCGTTACAAGAAGCTGGCGAACGTGATTTCCATATACCGGTCTAATAAGGAATCTTTCTAAAATGAATCCAAGAAACATCCCCATTGCGATCGCTCCAATTAACGCTAATACATAACTACCTGTCATATTAAATAACCAAACACCTGTAAACGCTCCCCACGCAAATAAACCACCATGTGCGAAGTTTAGAACGCTCATTAAACCGAAAATAAGTGAAAGACCTGATGCTAATAAAAAAATAAGCATCCCTGTTGAAATCCCGTTTACAAATAAATTGATTAACACATCCATTCTTCTCACCCCGGATTCATGTTAAGAGATTCCTAAATATTTGTGACACATTTCCTTATCCTCTTTTAATTCATGCATAAAACCGTTATGAACAATTTTTCCGTTATCCATAATATAAAAGTAATCCCCAATTTGACTAGCCATCATAAAATTTTGTTCAACGAGTAAAACTGTTGTTTTCTCCTTCATTTTTAAAATAGCTATCATTAATTTTTCTATCATAATAGGGGACAAGCCTTTACTCGGCTCATCAATAAGTAATAAACCATCACTATTAATAAATGCTCTTGAAATTGCTAGCATTTGTTTTTGTCCTCCGCTTAAGAGTCCACTTTTTTTGTGCCAAAACTGCTTTAAATCTGGAAATAGTTCAAGCATCCACTCAATTTTCTCTTCCGCTTCTTCTCCCTTACCCCTAGCAAGAGCGAATGTTTCTTCTACTGTCAAATCGTGAAAAATACCTTGATTCTCTGGTACATACCCTATTCCTTTCCTTGAAATTAAATGTGTAGATAATCCATTTACTTGTGTACGATCATAATAAATTTCACCATGTGCGATATGGTGAAATCCCATAACCGAACGTAATGTCGTAGTCTTCCCTGCCCCATTTCTTCCAAACAGTACAGTAATCGTTCCTTTCTCAACAGCAAGAGATACCCCTTGTAAAATATGAAACTGATCTAAATACGTCTCTATATTATTTACTTGTAATAGTGCCACTATATAATCCCCCTAAATAAGCACTTTGTACACGCTCATCTTTCATAATCTCTTCGGGCAAACCTTCAGCCAATAGCTCTCCATGGAATAAAACGATAAGATAGTCTGACAAACCTAGTACCATATCCATTTTGTGTTCAATAAGTACAATTGTACTCTCTGGATGTTTCTTAATATTTTCAATCACTTGTAAAATAGCCGGTACTTCCTCAACTGATATACCTGCCGTCGGCTCATCAAGTAGTAATACATCCGTTTTTAAAGCTAGTAACATCGCAAGCTCTAACTTTCGTTTTTCTCCATGCGCTAAATCTTTCGCTAATACATGTTCTTTCTCGTGAAGTAAGACTGTTTTTAAAAAACGTCTCGCCTCTCCCACTTGTTGCTTAAATTTTGCCGAACTCGGAAAAAAACTATAGTAATCTTGCACGAATGATTGAACACTTAATCGAACATTTTCAAGTACCGTTAACTCTGGGAATATATTTGTAAGTTGAAAAGAACGACCAATTCCTAATCGAGTTCGATCTGAAATTGATAAATTTGTAATCTCTTGTCCTTTAAAATACACTTCACCCTTTGTTGGAGAAATTTGCCCACTTAGTAAATTAAATAACGTTGTCTTTCCTGCACCATTTGGTCCAATAATGGAAATGAGCTTTCCTTTTTGTACTGTCAAATTCACATCCTTAATAACATGATGTTCACCAAAAGATACGCTAAGATTTTTCGTTTCAAGCAAATGTGTCACGAAATCCCTCCCTTTAAAGCTTTAAGTATGAAAGAAATACGTATAAAGAGGGTATCCCCTCTTTATACAAAAACAACAGAAAATTCAGTCTATTTATTTTGAATTGGTGGTTCTGTCTCTTTCATCGTTAATTCTCGCTCTAGTACTGGCACCGGATAGTCAACACCATCTTGCTTTTTCAATGTGATAGAATAAAGTGTCTGCATCGCTTGGTGATCCTTTTCTCTAAACTTCATCTTTCCTTTCGGTGTATCAAATTCCATTCCTTCCATTTTCTTAATCAACATATCTACATCTGTATCCCCTTTTGATTTCTTTAAAGCTTCTACAATAGAAATTGCCGCTGACATTCCACCTGCTGTAAATAAATCTGGCACCGCACCATTAAATCGTTTTTTATGTTCTTCCACTAACCAATCATTCACCTTATTTTTCGGGAGTGTATGATAATAAACAGAAAAACCTTGCATTCCTACTAACGCATCCATCGTTTTTAATGCCGGTATATCTGGTGCACCGGTAGAAATTTTAATACCTTGCGCTTCCACATTCATATCTTTCAACTGTTTCCAAGGTGAATTCGCACCTGCCCAAACGATAAATAAATAATCTGGTTTTGAGCTAATGATATTTTGAATATTTGCAGTGAAGTCAGTCGAATTTATATCAGCATATTGCTCGTTTACAATATTCGCACCTAATTTCTTTGCTCCAGCTTTAAATGCTGCAATTCCTTCACGGCCAAATGCATTATCTGGGGCAAACGTCGCAATCTTTACATCTTTTTTGGCGATTGCGGCTGCTCCTGCAATCGCATCTTGCGAAGAACTTCTTCCTGTTCTAAAAACATACTTATTCCAATTCTTTCCGGTAATACTATCAGCAACTGCCGGTTCTACAACCATTATTTTTTCATATTCTTCAGCTAGTGGTAAAACTGCTAATGTATCACTTGAACTAGAAGATCCGACTAAAAAATCGACTTTCTCTTCTTCTAATAACTTCGTAGCTTTTTTAACCGCTACCTCTGCTTTCGTTTCCGTATCTTCTACAACAAACTTAATCTTCTTCCCTTCCACTTTCCCAGTTCCACCCGTTGCATAGTCTAACCCTAATTCAAATCCGTTCACCGTTTGTTTTCCATACGATTCTAATGGACCTGTTAATGAAGCAAGAACCCCTACCTTAATCGTCTTTTCATCCTCTGTACTTGTTTTCTTTCCTGAACAAGCTGCCGTTATTAATAACGAACCTAAAATACAACCAGTAGCCACCGTTCTTAGCCATTTACGTTTTTTCATCGACATTGTGATCCTCCCCATACTTTACTTTCTGATAGAGTCAAACACGCCAAAGTCCCCTGTCCGTAATCATGACTAACTATAAGATAGGTAATGGAAAACTCTTGTGGTATCCTCTACATTCGGCACAAATCTATAATCACCTTCCTATTTAATGGAAACGGACATACAATCAATATATATTCTGCTTCCCAGTTGAAAATACTGTTTCGTTACAGTATTAATCACGAAAAAAGCTACAATAATTAACTTAAGTTCTTAAGTCAATTATTGCAGCCTATCTAAAAAACACTTAATTATTTTCTACTTTCTCTAACCCTTCAGCCAATTGTTTCTTATCTAGCCCTTCTCCTATTACTACCAAGTTCGTCGGGAAACCGAAATCTTGTTCCAGTAAAGTTGGTACCCCAAATGAATATTGGAATAAGTGCGGGTATTTATCTCCATGGAATTTCACAAATCCTTTTACACGATAAATACTATCTGGTAAATTCGAAAGCCATTCGTATAATTTATCTTGATCAATCGATTTCGTAAATTGATATGTCATCGTTTGTATATGTAAATGCTGTTTTACATGTAGTGTCTCATGTTCCCCATCATTCGTAAATTCAGCTTCTTCTATGTCTTCTAAAGATATATTACAATATTTTGTTTCAAACAATTTCGCATGATTATTTATTGCTTTCACTTCTTCAATTACTTTGTTCTTATCCGCATCTGTTAGTAAATCTGATTTATTAATTAAAATGTGGCTACCAAACTTTAGTTGCTCATGCAATAATTGCTGAACGTTTGCACTTAATACTCTTCGATTTAACCACCTTACTGCATCTAAAACGACGACAATTGATTTCACTTCTAAGAAAGGTGCTAAAATTGGTGATACACACGCATCTAATACTTCAATTGGATGTGCAACACCTGTCGTTTCTATATAAATGACATCTGGTCTTTCTTGCTGATATAACGAGTGTAATTGTATTTCAAGCTCTTCTTTTAGCGTACAACAAATACATCCTTTCAGAAGTTCCCTTAAAACATTCTCTTTTCCAATAATATCTGTATCTACCGAGTATTCACCAATTTCATTCATTAATACTGCAACTTTTCTATTCTTCTTTTTTTCCGCTAACAATAAATTTTGTAATAATGTTGATTTTCCACTTCCTAAAAAGCCACCTAATATATGAATTTCTACTTTTTTCATTTGATCAACCATCCATTTCTTTATTTCAAACGTATTCAAAGCGTAATAATTACGATTTATATTAATCATTTTATTAAAAGAATAGTGATTTGTAAATATATCTTCACTGTTCGTTTACTTCATAAGCAACTCGAATTCCAGACTCTATTGCTCCTTGCATCCATCCATGTGTTAATGTCGTATGCTCTCCTGCAAAGTGTACTTTGCCAGCTGGCGGCGTAATATACGGAAATAACTCTAACTCTTGACCTGGTTCGAAAGCCGTAAATGCGCCGCAAGAATACGGATTTTGGCTCCAGCTAAAAGATGTTCCAGTAACAAACTCACTATAGACGATGTCGCCGTATATTTCCGCTAAATTTTTTAATGCGTAACGAATACGATCTCTTTGCGGGAGACTATCCCACGTTAACGCCTCATCTGCCCATGTATAACTCGCTAAAACGATAGCTGTCCCTGGTGTATGAATACCATAACTCGGATAATATGTAAATCGTATAGGTAAATCTGTAATAGATTTACCGCCACACTGTCTCGCTTTCTCCCAAAATCTACTTTTAAATTCTATCGCAATTTTAGTTGCAGCAATATAATTTAATTCACGAATTGCTCGTCTTTTAAAATAAGAGAATAAATGATATGGCTGAACTTCTACAAATCGTAACGCTGAAAATGGAATTGTGATAATAGCAATGTCGCCTGTCACCATAAATGGATGTAACGTTTGTTCACTTGTTACTTGCATCATCACTTTATTATCTTCCTGTATAATTTTTTCTACTTTATACGACATAAAAATATTATCTTTTAACTCCGGTAAAAATGAATTTGGTAATGTATCCATTCCGCCCGTTATCTCGTAATATTTTGTCGTTGACGTAAAAAAGATCATTTCACGTAATACTTCAATTAAAGACATTCCCATATATGCTTCCATATCTAGAAGTACCCCAATCATATCTATTGCTCCATCTGAATAATACTCACTTAAAAATGATCCGAGCGAATATGTTTTATACTTTGTTTCAACGATGATCCAGTTTTTATTAGGATCTTTTTTTATAAAATTAAGTATTGGTTCTAGCACTACTAACATTAGCTCTTCTGCCGTTTTCCCTATTTCATTCTCTAAAATTGGATATCCAAGTATACTTGGATTTTTTTCAAATACGCTCAATCTCGCTTTAATATTATTCGTATAAATAATATCTGAAGCGGTTTTATTTATAAAAAGATTTAATGGTAATTTAAATTTACGAATGTAAGCTAAAGTTAACTCGTGTGTTTCAGGAATTCGCATTGGCCCTGCATTAAAATATAAGCCTCTGCTAAACGGTTCACGGATCGTATATATCCTTCCGCCTATTCGGTTATTCGCTTCTAAAATTGTTATGTTATGCCCTGCTTCTTTCAATAACGATGCTGCAACTAATCCTGAAATTCCTGCGCCAGCGATAATAATCTGCTTTGGATTATTCGTTTTAACGAGCCCCACATTAATAATATGGAGCATTCTTTCCATCGTTAATGGCTGCATCATGCCCTTTTCCCCTTCGATAAAGGATTTTATTGCATTATATTCGGTTCACTTACTTCCTATGTTTCGTGCAAGAAATTGCACGGATACATTTTCAAATACTTGAATATCTTTTATAAAATGTAATAAACTAGATATGAATCTATAGAAGTAAGACGTATTATCTTACATAATAAAATCAATGAAATTGCGAGGAATTTTGAAATGAAAAAAGGGATTAACCGTGTAGTATTAGTAGGAACAGGAGCAGTTGGATGTAGTTATGCTTACTGCATGATTAACCAAGCTGTAGCTGAAGAATTTGTTTTAGTTGATGTAAACGAGGCAAAAGCTGAAGGAGAAGCGATGGATTTAAGTCATGCTGTTCCATTTGCTCCAGCTCCAACTAGAGTATGGAAAGGCAGCTACGAAGATTGTAAAGATGCTGATCTTGTAGTCATTACGGCTGGATTACCACAAAAACCAGGCGAAACACGTTTAGATTTAGTTGAGAAAAACGCGAAAATCTTTAAACAAATCGTTCGTAGTATTATGGATAGCGGATTTGATGGTATCTTCTTAATCGCAACTAACCCTGTCGATATTTTAACTTACGTAACTTGGAAAGAATCTGGTTTACCGAAAGAACGCGTAATCGGTTCTGGTACAACTCTTGATTCTGCTCGTTTCCGCTATATGTTAGGTGAGTATTTCGATATTGGTCCACACAACATTCATGCTTATATTATCGGTGAACATGGTGATACGGAACTTCCTGTTTGGAGTCACGTATCAGTCGGTATTCAAAAATTACAAACGCTTCTTGATAAAGACAACACATACACGCAAGAAGATTTAGACAAAATCTTCATAAACGTTCGTGATGCAGCTTACCATATTATCGAGCGAAAAGGTGCAACTTACTATGGTATTGGTATGTCACTTCTACGTGTTACAAAGGCGATTTTAAACGACGAAAATAGCGTATTAACAGTATCAGCTTACTTAGAAGGCCAATACGGTCAAAAAGATGTTTATATCGGCGTACCTGCTGTTTTAAATCGCGGCGGTGTTCGTGAAATTTTAGAAGTGGAATTAAGTGAAGAAGAAGAATTAAAATTCGATCACTCTGTTCAAGTATTAAAAGAAACAATGGCTCCAGTTCTTTAATCGTGTATGCAAAAAAGCAATCCAATTTATTTTGGGTTGCTTTTTTGATTATTCCTTGAAAACATCAGTTATTTTCTATCATTTCCTATTTTTTAAACTGTTCCTCATTGTTTACATCAAGTACATCTAATAAGAAAATGAAGATTGGTATACCGATAATAAGCCCCCATATTCCAAGGAAATGTTCTGAGAAAATGAGAATCATAAATGTATAAAAGATTGGCAAATTCGTTTTCGCAGACATAAACTTCGGATTTAAAAAATAACTTTCAAGAGCATGGATTACTGTAATGAACACAAGTATGTATACAACGTACATTACCCCGCCTACGTTATAAGCAATAATACAAAGTGGAAACAAAGAAATGATTACACCGGCAACAGGAATCAAACCGAGTAGAAAGACCATGACAGCCAATACAAGAAGCTGCGGAAATCCTAAAATCACAAGTGCAATTACAGTGAGTACACAATTGACAACCGCAATTAAAAACTGTGCTTCAATTACTTTACCGAACGATCTTGCAAACCTTTCACCAAAATAAGCAATCTCCTCATAAAAAACCTTCAGACTACTATCTTTAAATTTCGAAGTAAATGATATTATGCGTTCTTTTTCTAACAAGAAAAATAAACTTAGAATAAGAGAGAGGAGTATTTGCAAACTGACTTTTCCTATATTTGCAATCGATTGATAGATGACATCTACACCTTGTTCTATATATTTTGATACTTCCATCCCATTAATAGTTGACAGTGCATATTTAATGATTTCATTATCAGGTGGATTTTGAAAAAACAACCTAAACTGATAAATCAATTGGGAAATTTGTATCGTTAGCACAGGTAAATATTTATATAATGTTGTGCCGATAAACGTAACTAATATTATATACAAACATGCGATAACAATTTTCCGATTCACTTTCAATTTCTTTGAAATAAAACGTTGAAACCGATCCATTAAAAATGTCAGTATGAACGTAATTAATATTAAATTAATCATACTTTTTAATCCATATAATACAAGCGCTACTATTATTAAAACGAGAAACCGTTGGAACCCTCTACTTCGAAAGAAATTTTTCACTTCATTCATTAAGATTTAACCTCCCCCTTCAATGGATGGAAATTGAATATATTACATTTTATGAACTTCTATAGACAATCTTTCTTACTAATTGAGAAGAATCCTTTTTTTCTTTTTATATTGTTAGATTCTTTTCATATTACCCCACTCATAGAGCTTTTTTTCGTTTACCTTTTTACAGTTTTGGTGATTTTCTATTTTTAGACTGTTGCTCATACGCATATCCCATATTGAAGAGTTCCTTTTCACCAAATTGCTTCCCGACAAACACTGCACCTACTGGCTCTCCATTGTTATCATATCCTGCTGGCACCGCTAATTCTGGATAGCCAGCTACAGCTGATAGAAGAACTTCTTCGTTGTTAATCATAACTAAAGCATCCAAACCTTTTTCTACTAAATATCTATCTAGCTCTTTTCTTGCATTTTCTTGACTCGATCGCACTATTTTTTCAAACTCATCTTTCGTTATAGCAGATTTTTCAGATCCCTCAATTAATGTTTGTCCGTATTTTATTCGTCTATTACTATCCTTTTTATTAAACGCTATAATCTCTTCTAGCGATTTTACCGGTACATTTTTTTGCTGTGCAAGATAATCGTTAACATTATGTTTGAACTCATATTCTAATGTTTGCAGATTATCTACTCCCCCATCGTTTAACTGAATATCATCAGTCAATATCGCACCTGCATCTTGAAGGTCTTTTCTAATCTTTTCTGCTACTTTTTTTCTATTCTCATCTTGTCGATCTATTGAAAAAAGAACTCCTACTTTTTTCCCTTTCAATCCGTCTATTGATAAGTCCTTCGTATAATCAATTCTTTCTTTATCTTTCATTTTTTCTGTCATAGCATCTTTTTCATCATAACTTACCATTATATTAAATAATGTTGCCGCATCCCTCACCGTTCTTGCCATCGGCCCTGCTGTATCAAGTGTTTCAGCTAACGGAATAATGCCAGATCTACTCACCATACCTAGTGATGGACGTAACCCAACTACTGATTGCTGCGTCGCGGGTGCTACAATTGACCCAGTCGTTTCCGTCCCGATTGCAAGTGGTGCAAAATCTGCCGCAACTACTGTAGCAGATCCCGAACTTGATCCCGATGTATCCAACGTAATCGGACCGTATGGATTCAAATTTTGTCCTTTTTTCCCGCTATATCCGCTAGGCATTGTAAAAGATAAATAATTTGCCCACTCAGACATATTCGCTTTTCCTAAAACAAAAGCACCTTCTTCTTTCAACTTCTTCACGATCGTCGCATCTTCATCTGCAATCCAATCTTTTAACACATAAGTGCCCGCGCTTGTCGGCATCACATTTTTCGTTTGTACATTATCTTTTACGATAACCGGCATGCCGTATAAGTTCGATTTCTTATTTAAATCCCTCTCTTTGTCTAACTTTCGCGCTTCTTCCATTGCATTTGGATTTATCTCTGTAACAGCATTTAATGTTATTCCATTTTGATCATGTTCTTGTATTCTAAAAAGATATATACTCGTTAATTCTTCATATGATAATTTCCCATCATCAATCATTTTTTGAAACTCATCTACAGTCGCATTTACGACTTCTTTTTCTTTTATCTTTACGTTTTCTATGTTAATTCCTTTCAACTGGTTATGTATCGGTTTTAACACTCTATCTTTATCGTATACGATACGCTCAGGTTCCTTTGGAAAATAGTTTTTATACACGTAATATCCTCCGGCACATGCCAATAGGACAATACCTCCAGCAATTGACAGCGTTATCTTTACCCACTTCTTCATGTTGTTCCTCCACTCTAAAAGTTGCTCAATTGTATTGAAAAAGAGAGTTATCCTTATAACCCTCTCTTATTAAAATGCTAAATGAAAAAATGAAAAATTTCAATTTAATTCATTCTTTTTTTCATTTGCTTCGCTAATAATTCCTTCACCTGATTATATGTTAACCCTGAATTTTTATTTAAACGTTTTACTTCCTCAACATCAGTACCTACCACTGTATATTTTTTCTCATCATTCATTTTGCCACTTCCCTTTCTACTTCATTATTTTCTATATTTCTTCCCTAAACTCTTATAAATTAACACAAATATAAATAAGGAAACTGTACGAAACTCAATAGGTGAAAGCAATTACATAAGAGGAAAAGACAAAAAAATGTCGAATTTATATACTTGTTGAATTTAAGGACTTGGAGGGTTTATTTTGAAAACATATGAGTTTAAACATAACATTCCAACACTACAAGAGTACAAATATTTGTGTGATTCTGTTGGATGGACTGATTATATGAATTTTGATGTAGCAGATACTTCACTGAAGAATTCTATTCACTGCATCACAGTGAAAGATAATGAACAAATAATTGGCATGGGGCGAATTGTTGGTGACGAATCTATCTATTTCTATATTCAAGATATAGTAGTTCATCCGGATTATCAGAAACATGGTATCGGGAAAGAAATCATGCATCGTTTAGTTGCATACTTACATGAGAATGCCCCTGATAAAGCGTTTGTCGGTTTATTTGCATCACAAGATAAAGAATCATTCTATGAAAAATTTGATTTTAAGGATTACTCACCAAACATGACGGGGATGTTTACTGTCATTTCAAAATAATAAACATAATAGATTTGTAATTGTAAGGAAAGACTTCGATTCATATGAAGGAAATTGTTCTTGCAGTAAGTGTTTAACATTACATACGAAAGGAGAGCACATATATGGCTAATATGTACTCTCCTTTTATTTAACTTTTTATATATTAAATTTCTTAATAAAATTTCACTACATCTTCAGTAGGTAAGAATGTTCTTTCTCCTGGTTGTTCATTTGGCTCACCAAATGGCATTTGTCCTACTAAGCTCCACTCTGCTGGAATGTTCCAAGTTTCTTTCACTTCAGCATCTACGATTGGATTGTAGTGTTGCAGGGATGCACCAATTCCTTCAGCCGATAATAACATCCATACAGTATGTTGTAACATTGCATTTCCTTGATGAGACCAGAATGGGAACTGATCTTTATATAATGGTGCATTTTCTTGCATTTTTTCTACTGTTGCTTGATCTTCAAAGAATAACACAGTCCCAACACCTGTATGGAAACCTTTTAATCTTTCTACAGTCGCTTCAAAGTTTTCTGCTGGTACTCGGGCTCTTAGTGTTTCTTTAACAATATCCCAAAACTTTTCATGTTCTCCATCCATTAATACAACCATACGACCACTTTGCATATTGAAAGATGTTGGTGCGTGTAAAGCTGTTTTTAAAACTTCTTCAATTCTTTCTTTCGTAATTGCATCGTTTTTTGTTACTTTACGAATAGAACGACGGTTCACGATTGCTTCTTTTAAATTTGTTGTAGTTGCTGACATTTTAATTCCTCCAAATATTTGTTTTATAATTTATTTTGTTATTTCATAACAAGCGAATTAGCAATATCCATCTGTATTACATTGCATACCTTCAAATGAATTTGTTTTATCCTTTTCAATTTCTTTATCGATGACTCTTTGTAGCGTTTCTTTACTAGCAAGCCCTTGAATGACTTCATCTCCAATCATGACAGTTGGAACAGCCATAATATTTGCTTCATCATATGCATGCTGAATTGCTTCTTGATGCTTTTCTTTATATTTACGAGTTACTAAAGCATCTTTAAATTCAGCTTCAGGAAGACCTACTTCTACCGCTAATTTTGTTAAAACATCAATATCTTCAATGTTTTGCTCTTCTTGGAAAAATGCTGTGAATACGCGGTGATGATACTCATTTCCTAGTCCACGTTCTTTCGCAAATTGACATCCTTCGAAAGCTAAATGTGTATATGGATGCGGTGAAACACGCGGCAAACGCATATCGATTCCTAACTTCTTCGCAGTTGGAAGAATAAAAGCATCCCATGAGCCTAATTTTTCTGGCTCATTCCATGGATCTATTTTTGAATATGGACTTGGACGTAATTCAAATGGCATCCATTCAATTTCTACATCTTTCTCTTTCGCTACTTCATCTAATGGACCTTTTGCTAAAAAACAAAATGGACATATAAAATCTGAGTATACTTTCATTTTTACAGTCATACTTTTACACCTTACCTTTATAGTTGTAATCAAATTAGTTACATTAATAATAAAAAAATATAAATATGATTTAAGCATTCATTTTTTCTTGCAAAGTTTCAAACAAATGCCCCATCGTAATATTTCTCAAAATTTCTTCCATCGCGGATTGCGCTTGTATTAATATAACTTCTAACACTGCTTGAATATTTGCTCCAATTGGACAATCTGGATTTGGTTGCTCGTGCATATGAAATAGTTTGTCTTCTTCGACTACATTTACTGCATGGTATACATCTAACAATGTGATTTCATGTAAATCCTTTAATAATCCCGCACCACCTGGACCGCGATTTACATATACAAAACCAGCTTGTTTCAAGTACGACATCATTTTACGAATGACTACTGGATTTGTGTTTACACTTTCAGCTATATAGTCTGAAGTACAAAGTGAAGATGGATTGTTTTTCAAAATAGATAAAATATGAACAGCTATAGAAAAGCGGCTACTAATTTTCATTGTGATCACCACCTCGATGTAATCATTATAGTTACAACGAAAAGATAAGTCAATCCTTTTCATAGATTTTTTATAAGCAAATTAAAAAGTGTCCCATTATGATATATGAGACACCTCTTTTTATTCTGTAAATAGCGCTTGAAATTCTTCAATAAATAGCTGCACAGCGATTGAGGAATCCTTTAATGAAGGAACAGCTAAAGCAATTTCTCTCCATACTTGTGGTTCCAATTCTCTCGTTTGCACATTCTGTGGTAAATTCGTTAAAGATAATTGAGCTAATATTGCAATACCTAACCCTTCTTGAATCATATTTAAAGCTGTAGTAACGGTCGATATTACATACTCAGCCCGAAGTGGTACGTTTGCTTGTTTAAACATATCAATAATGGGTGGTTCGTATCCACCCTTACATAATATGATCGGTTCATTCTCTAAATCACTAATTGCAATAGAGTCCTTCTTACAAAGAGGATGATCATCTCTTAAGATAGCAACCATTTTCCCCTTCGTTAATGGGACAATCTCCATCTCTTTATTAGGCAAAATAACAATTCCTATATCAACAACCCTCGATACTAACCAATCTTCAACTTCTTTAATCGTTCCTTCACAAAGAACGACTTCTAAGTTCGGATACTTCTCCTTAAAAAGATTTATCATTTTGGGTAAGAAATGTGCAGAAGCACTCGGAAAACTCCCAATTCGAATCGTCCCAACTTCGTGTCCTTTCTCCATCGCAACTTCTTGTTCAATCTTCTCTACACCGTTCAAAATCTCTCTAATATGCACAAGAATTCTGTTTCCTACATCCGTAACGATTAGCCCTTTTCTTTTATCACGTATAAGAATCGTAACTCCTAACTCTGACTCAATACTTGAAATCGCATGACTTACAGCTGGCTGCGTCATATTTAACACCCGAGCAGCCTTCGTAAAACTACCTAACTCAACAGTTTTTATTAATACTTGCAGTTGTGTAATGGTCATAACTAATCACTTATACTCCTTATAAAAAAGATTCATTTTATTTATTACAGTCGATATCATATCATAGTGAAATGAATAACAACAAGGAGGTCTTACCGTGACACAGCTTTCTCGAACTAAGACGGCCATAATCCTTACCTTTCTCGTTTTCATGTGGGGAATCAATTGGCCTTTATCTAAGTTTGCCCTGCATTATACACCACCCGTTTTATTTGCAGGCGTTCGAACTTTAATTGGAGGATTCATTTTACTCCTTTTCGCATTACCGAAATACAAAGAGTTACACTTAAAAGAAACTTGGCATTTATACGTTATTTCTTCTTTACTTAACATCATTATATTTTACGGATTACAAACTGTAGGCCTTCAATATATGCCCGCTGGGTTATTTTCAGCCATTGTATTTCTACAACCTGTTTTACTGGGCATTTTCTCATGGATTTGGCTTGAAGAATCTATGTACGGCTTAAAAATTTTTGGGCTTGTTCTTGGATTTATTGGCGTAGGTGTCATTAGCTCTAGTAGTTTAACTGGACATATTTCTATTTTTGGAATCCTTCTCGCGATAGGATGCGCTATTGGCTGGGCACTTGGAACAGTATTTATTAAGAAGACTGGGCACCGCGTTAATTCCATTTGGATGGTAACACTTCAGCTCATTATTGGTGGACTTTGCTTAATTGGATTTGGTTCAGAGTTTGAAAGCTGGTCTAGTATCGCTTGGAGTATACCATTTGTTAGCGTACTTCTCTTTATTTCATTCTTTGTTATTGCAATGGGATGGCTTGCATACTTTACTCTTGTTGGAGCTGGTGAAGCAAGTAAAGTTGGGGCTTATACATTTCTTATTCCTTTAATCGCTATTATTGTAAGTTCAATTTTCTTACATGAGGCCATTACTATTAGCTTATTCATCGGACTATTATTTATTGTGGTGAGTATTTGTTTCGTAAATATAAAGCCGAAAACACTTGCTGTAAGGCAGCAGGTTGAAGTGAAATAAAAATGAAAAAGAGCCTGCTGTTTGTAGGCTCTTTTTCACCCTTTTATCAGTACAGTTCAGTTACAGAGAGTTTTATTAAAAGGAATTTTTTTCTTTTTATTGTATGATGATACTTAAGTAGTAAGAATATTACCTCTACTATATATGGATGGACTAACAATTCTAATCATAAGGGGGCATTATATGGTTTTACAGTATAAAGAATTTGGAGATTCAAGCTCACCACTTATGGTTTTTATTCATGGGGGTGGAGTCAGTGGTTGGATGTGGGACAAACAAATTAAACATTTTACTAACTATCACTGCCTTGTTCCTGATTTACTTGAGCAAGGAAAAAATAAAAGTAAAGATCCTTTCTCAATAAACTTTAGTGCTGAAAAAATCATAGACCTAATTGAAGAAAAAAGTCAGGGTCAAACTGTTATAGTAATTGGGTTTTCATTAGGCGCTCAAGTATTAATTTCCATGCTCAGCATGAAGCCAAACTTAATTCAATATGCTATGATCAATAGCGCATTAGTTAAACCAATCCCTTTCGCTAAAACATTAATAAGCTCCCTTAGCTTAACCTACTTCCTAATAAAGAGTAAGACATTTTCCAAAATACAAGCAACATCAATGTACATAGATGAAACACATTTTGATAACTATTATCATGACAGTTGTCAAATAAATAAAAATACATTTGTAAGGATATTAGAAGAAAATATGTCGTTTACAATACCAGAAGGTTTCAAGGATGCTAATAGTAATATATTAGTAACTGTTGGAAACAAAGAAAAAAGAATTATGAAAGACTCAATGACTGAAATCCTTGAAAATAATACGAATTGCACAGGTATTATCATTCCTAAAATTGGTCATGGAATCTCTTTAGCAAATCCCATACTATTTAATACTTTAATTGAAAACTGGCTCGAACATGATATCCTGCCGGAAGACTTAATAATCGTCAATTGATTTCCATACATCAATAAATTTCATTATAGAGTGGCTATAATAGTACCACTATCTTCATTCTTTCTAATCCATAGACCTAATAAAAAAGGTCTCATTATTTTCGATGAGACCTTTCAATCTTACTTACCTTTTACGGCGTACTACAAAAACACACGCACCTGCCGACGATACAATCGCCAAAATAGATAAGACAATCGCTATTACTTGCATATTACTAGTACCTTCATTCTGTTCTACACTAGACACTTCACCATGTTCTCCTGTTAATGACGTACCTTTTGCAATTGTAGTAAGTGAATGTGGTTTTTCAGCTTTTTCATCGCCTGTCCATTCAACAATTTCTCCGTCTTTATATTGTTGATATGCATCCCAAGCTATTTTTTGTTCTTTATCCGGATTTTTAGCGACGAAAGTAAATCGCTGGAACTGGCCAGGTAAAATCCCTTCTCCTGTTGCTTCCCATACTACAGTTTTCACTTTTCCAGCATTATCTTTTTGCTCTTCCACTTTCCATCCTGGTACTGGTTCATACTGTTGGAATTCCACTCCAGACGGTATTTTCAATGTAACTTTTGTCGTTGCTACATTCTTTTCAACTGGTACTTTTATCGTGTAAGTCTCCCAAGAATTAACGTCCGAAGCTTCTGGTTTCACAGTGACGTGCGCACTAACAGGTAACGAAAAAATTCCCATTGCAATAATTGTTGCGATCATTGTTGTGCCAATTTTTTTTATACGTTTCATTTTCTATTAACTCCTTTTTATTTATACCTTCTCTTTATCTGCCGCCTACTATAAATTTATAATCCGCATCAAAGCTATCAAGAGATTTTGTTAATCCATGCACTTGTATATTCCAGTTTCCTGTCATGTTAATATACATACCTTCCGCTTCATATTCTCCTGGTGAAACGGCCGAAACTTTAAATGAACCTTTTCCCATGTTCATATCCAATGATTGCGTAGTTAAAATAATTTGCTCCATATCGGTAACAGGTTGTCCGTTCTCATCCTTTAAAGTAATATGGAATGTATTTTGTCCTACTTTATTAGGACTTACATGTAAAGTAAGTTCATACCCATTATCTAGTTGCTTACTCTCTGTAAAAGGTCCAGTAGGAGGCATCGGTGGTGTTTGTACGTTTGTCATAAAAGCTACGATGACAAAGATGATAATTCCTATGATAAACTCTACTTTCACCGTAGCGCCTAATCCTTGCTCCGCTCTCATTTTCCCTTTCACATAATGAACAATTCCCAATATCCCCATGAAAATGAATAAAAGTATCTTCGCTAATAAAGCTAAACCATACTTCGTATCAAATAACGAATGAATTGTTGGTATAAAGAATGTACTGTTAAAAAGACCTGTTATTAAAATCACGATGACAGCACCTGTTGCCCACGGTGAAAAACGCTTAATCATATCCCAATACATATTCCACTTGTCTTCCTCTTTACGTAAAAGAAGAATAATGGATGATAGACCTCCGACCCATAACGAAGCTGCGAATAAATGTAGAAAGTCCATAACGACCGCAATCTCTTTAAACTTTAAACCAAATGCATGACTATTAAAGGCTTTCATAACAAGTATCCCGATAAACAATAGTATTGGAATGCTCCATACTTTAAACGACGACAGCTTCTCACACTTCATCGCAAAATAAGTAACAATTATAAGCGAACTAATAAGAACCATTTGAGTAATCCATACATATCCAAAAACAGAAAGCTGTAATGTTTCTTTTAATAGTAATGGATCGAATGCTTCTAACCATGAAACATCAGCATTTATTTTCGCTTGCAATGGCAGATTGAATAATAAGCTAATCAATATACCCAATAATGAGATCCATATTACATTCTTACTCCTTGATCGAACCGAGGTTGCATTCCCTTTATACATAATAAGATTAAAGAATAGCACTCCTATAAATAGTGAGAAACTTGTATATAAAACTCCACGTTCCATAATCATATCTATTTTCGGGACATACCCCATCTCTTCTACTTGTATATCGTCTGCTCCCGCTTCTGCTGACCCAATTCGGAACGGAATCACTCCTTGAATGGGATGCCCATCAGCAGAAATCACTTTCCACTGAATAGAGTAGAGTCCGTTTTTTAAATTTTCTTTTAACCCTGCTTCTAATAATTTTTTATTTTCTTTATCAATATGAGCATCTTTTAAATCTACTCTTGTACCTGAGGTATCTCTTACAAACAATGTATTAAAATGCGAAACTTGTATATCCTCATCAAATTCAATTTTCACTACAGATGGTGCTTTCTTCAACGTTTCATTTTCAGCAGGGTTTGATTTCACAACGTACGCATGAGCAGATGCGCTTTTCGGTATCGATATAATAAGCATACATACAATTAATAACCATGCCCCTAACCTTCTCATTACTTTCACACTCATTTCACTTCTTTCTTCCTCATCGCTCTATTTTCATTACATCTACTTACCAAGTCGATTACTTGAATAAATATTAACCTGATTAAATATAAACTTCTATACAGTAAAACTCTTTATTTCTCTTTCACCTCTAAACTTCTAATATGATAGTAACTACCTTCACAGATACAACTTACATTTTTAAAGTCGATTGTTATTATATCATAAAATATATTTATGTAAGTTCCTAAAGAAGAAAGGTTATCGTGAATTATTTGTGAAGAAAGTGTGAAATACATAAATAAAAAAGGCATTACGTTATTACGTAATACCCTTCTTCAATCATAAAATTTCTTTACTTCTCTTCTGGATAATCACAATACTCAATGATTGTTCCCTCTGTATCCGCTGGGTTAAGATATATTAATCTTCTACCGTGCTTATTAATCCGAAGTGTGTGCTCTAATGTCCGAATACCTTGTTCTTTTAAATCTTCTAGAGCCACATCTAAATCATCGACACGATACGCAACGTGATGAACACCTTTACCTTTTTGTTTTATAAATCGGGCAATTGGAGATGTCTTATTATTCGTCGGTGCAAGTAATTCAATTCTATCTCCATCCACTTCTATAATAGCGACTTCACTTTCCACACCTGGTGCTTCACTTACGTAATGATCTATTAATTCCCCTGAGAGAACCTGTTCATAAAAACGTATCGTACTATCTATATCACGAACTGCGATTCCAATATGATCAATTTTTTTCATTTTATTTCCCCTAATACTTTATTTTTGCTCATTATTAATAGTAACAAAAAAAGTTATAGAAACAAGTGTTTTGTTTCAAGATAGTTATATTTCATAAGGTATATAACCCCCTATTTTTCAATTTCAATTTACAGATAGCTACAACAAGGTTATCCCTTAATTGCCTCCATAATTAATCAAGACATTTATTAAAACAAGATAGTTGCACACTATACATATATTAAAAATTATACTTCTCTCTTAATCCAATAAATTCTTTCTGCATTTCAGGGTTTTTAAACTCGAAACATTTAACGGATCCATAACTTCGTATGTTATTTTTAATAATTTTTTCTCCTTTATTAATCAATATAGGGATAATATATTTAATTTTTCGCAACTGATAACCTTCTCTATCTTCAGTATGCATCTGTAAATACTGTACAGTTTTAGGTGTTTTCTTTTCATATCCTGTAAACCCCTTAATACCTAACTCTTTTGCTACACGATTTTTAGTAACATGTATTGGAGGCTCAATCTGGTATAATTTATCTAAAATGCCTCTTGATTTATGTAAATATTCTAGATCTTTTTCCAGCCAATTCACTTCTCTATAAGTTTTAGAATTGTTACCACGTCTATATTTAACATTTGGCTTATTTTTCATTATCCATTTTTTGTCATTTTTATACAGCCAGGCGATTACATTCGTATCAATTCTTTTTAGATGAGTGATTAAAAAATCAGGATGTTTTTCTTTTAAATCCAAATATTTCCTTCTATTTTGATGCTTTAATTCTTCTTGTCTATCCTCAAGACACAATTTATTTCTTAAATGATAGTATACTTTAGCATCGTATGTACCTAATATTCTCGCTATCTTAGCTATTGGTAGTTTTTCAACATATCTTAGTTCAAATAGCTTATTCCTCCAAACCTTTCCATATTTTTCAATTTCCCAATACATTTTTTCATCGGAAATATGATCCGGCACCAATTTAGAATAACTAAATCCACAATTACATTCGAAAATTCCTTTTATTTTATCTTTAAATTTTTTTATTTCGACTGTTTCTATAATACGAGTATTATAATGTTCTGCTGCTTTATTCAAACAAATATATGGTCCTTCGCCAAAAAGATTAATTTTCCCCTCATTATTTTCAGTTAGATTTTTCACGGATTTACCCAAAAAAATAGTAAGTAATATATGTCGGATAGGATGAAACGAAGTATAATGAGTTCTAATTAATTTGATAAGCCAACAGTTCGCACTATCTGTGATTGTTGAATTCATAAGAATTAATAATTCTTCTCCATAAAACTCTAAAAAATCTTATAGAAAGGATAGCGTTTTTTCTATTTCCAGATGATTACGATGGAAAAATTCTTATATATGGTGAGAATTAATCGCTTAGTAAATATGTTGTAGATTTACTCATGAATAAGTAGTTAGCCACGGTTGCTATTAAAAAGATATCTTCAAGAGACTATAGATTTACAGCTTTTAAATAGTATTTGTTATCGGCATTTAATACTTATAGCTCTCATAAAGAATTCTCCCTTAAAGTAGTAAACTCATTCGAAAAACCTAATATATCAGTGAAACACACGATAGATTCTAACAATTCAGGATTTTCAGGGTTATACTCAGGAAACATACATATCACACCTTTTCAGTAAAATAAAATAACCACTTATAGATATAGTACCTGGAGAGGCTATTTTTTATCAATCTTCATTTTTGATTTTCCATCTTGTCCCAAAACACCAACTTCTATATCTAACACTTCAACGCAGGTTAACTACTACCCGCTCCGTCTTAGAGTAAACCCCTCATTCTAGACTAAGGTTTTTTGGATAATTTGCATACATATTTTCAAAAAATAACTCTCTGTCACTATTAATTCCCCAAAATTATCCTCCCCTCTTTTATAGAAGGTTATATGTTCTATCAGGGATTGATTCTGAAAAATACCTTTTACCACAACTGAAACCTGTTTTGTGTTTAAAAGATTCTTTTATATATTCACTTTCCATTTTATAAATAAGAAAGGAATCTTTTTCACCTTTTGGTCGGAGTAGACTTTCCGGACCAAGTACAACCAAAAGAATATCATAAATATCTGGGTTTCCTAAATATATGTTTGTTCTTGTTAACGAATTATGGAACTTAACCTCATATTTTTGTTGATTTAGTACCCCATCATATCCTTGCTCCCTTCCAGATTTATTTAGTTCTAGACCGTACAGTTTCTGGCAAATATGTTCGCCAATGTCACCTAAATAACGGTCGGATCTAATAATATTGCTCTCTCTCAATTCTTTTATAACTTTAAAAAATTTCTTTAACTCTTTGTCCATGTAACTTACTCCTAATTCGTATTATTTACCCTTAGTACAAATTAACCTCCAAAAAAGTTTTACCTATTAAATTTATTCTACTAAGATTTTAAACTTCTAAAATAAACACTCCTCGATAATATATTAACATTGCGCTCTCTTTTTGTGTTTATCATAAGTTAACAACAGTTTAATACCAGCTAAATTTTGTATAATTGTTTTGTCATCATTAGAAAATTTTATCAGCACTAATTTATTACTATTTTCCAAAATCTCCATTATGTTCCCCATAGTCTCATGAGAAAACAACTACTAGTTTTCCATATACAAAACAGGATTTTACTTTCACCACTACATTTTCTAAATCGAATAAATCCCTACATGGGTTGATTACCCATGGAAAATAAAACTTTCATGAGGCCTTGAAAGCAATGAAAAAAACAATCCGTTAATTTCTGGATATATATGCTAAATAATATAAATATCTTCAAAGGGCTGACCTCATTATCAATAGAATTAAATAGATTTTTTATATCATAACTAGTAGTTTTTCTTGAAATTATTATTACTAAACTTAAGTAGAGGATTTTTCAGACAATTACATTTTAAAAAATAAGAAATCCCCTTGTTGATCATCATCTCCAAAGAGGAACAGCACCTTAATGTTTTTATTATAACAAGAGCATAGAATACTGGTTAACCCTACCTATTATAATAGGTATTGTTTTGGAATATAGTTTAATTAAAAATATTAAATAAATAGTTATTCTTTTTTCAAATTCACAATAGACGGTTTTCTCTTTTAATCCCCAGCTCAACTATAATTCGTTTTTGTAAAGTAATCTTTTCTAAAGATAACCCCAAAAACCCCCATTTTTGTGTAACAAAATGGGGCTAAAAAGAAAATCATCACTAATACACCTATATATACTGTAATCTTTCCAATCCAGAAATTGGAGACCTATTTGGCATAGAAGGCCGAACTTCTACAAAAGCAGGCATTATGCTGGATGGTAATTCTGAGATTGCAACAGCCAATTGACCTATATCTTGTGGGCGCATTTTCCATTCATCATTTTCCATCGACCTGTTGGCAATTGCTCCTAAGGATAGGTGACTAACACGTATTCCTTCGTATCTTAAATCTTGTATTGCTGCCTCTGCCATTGCGTGCAAAGCAGATTTTGTACTTGAATATGCAACACCTTGCTCAAAATAGTATTCACCCGCATGGCTTCCAATGAATATGATTAGCCCTTTACTCTGCTTTAGCATAGGGGCAGTAAACTGAATCAACCATAATGGGGCTGAAAGATTTGTACTTATACTGTCTTGCCAATCTTGTTCTGTTATCTTTGAAATGTTATTAAATCTTCTTATACCTGCATTATTTATTAATATATCTATTTTTCCATATCGTCTAATTATCTCGGCAACAGACTTTTCAATATCTATCTTTTGTGAAAGATCACATTTAATTTCTTCTAACCATTCTTCTTTACACAAAGTCCGATTCAATCCAATAACCTTGTGCCCTTTTTCCGCAAATGATTTTGCAATTCCGTATCCCAAACCGCGATTTGCACCAGTTATTACTATTATTTTCACTTCAAAACACCACCTATTTTCTCAAAATGTTATTTTTATAACTTAGATGGCACATTAATGTTATAAAAATAATTATTAAGGTTTGCTAAAAAGTCATTAATTTGTTTTTCTTTTTCATATAATGATTTTTTTCTTTTAACTATTTTTGCTGAAATCTCTTCAATTTTTTCATAGACTATTAATCCATTTTCAACAAGTGTCTTACCTGACTGCACTATTTCCACAATACAATCCGCCATATTCAACACTGGAGCAATTTCCACCGAACCATTTAAATGTATCACTTCTATATCAAGGTATTGCTTATCAAAATATTTCTTTGTAATTACAGGATATTTACTTGCTACAGATTTTACATCTCTTATATTTATTCCAGGTTTTGCACATACACACAGTTCACACTGCCCAATTTTAAGATCAAGTATATCTACAAAACCTTCACCCTTTTCTAATAGTAAATCACTTCCTACAACGCCTAAATCAGCAATCCCTTTCTCTAAAAAAAGTAAAATATCTACTGATTTTACCAATACAAAGCGCAAATTTTGTTCACTTAACTCAAAACACAGTTCACGCGAACTCTCTAAATCTACGGGGATATTAATCCCACTTGCTCTTAGAATCTGCAAGGTTTCTGATAATAAGCGTCCCTTTGAAAGAGCAATTGTAATAAACTCTTCATTAACTGACAAAGTGATTCCTCTCTTCATAGAAAATATAAAATCAAATGTTAATAATTTTTCATTTTCTTCTTTGTTTACTTTTTAATCAGTACATCTTCTATACGTAAAACTTCAAATGGAATTAACACTCCTACACTTTTAATTCTCCCTGTTAAGTGCCCAATAACAATGTCCGAGGTACATCCCAATAACATGTAGGCATCTGCCTTATTCATATTATTTGCTTGAGCTATTATCTTTGTAGAAGTATCTACGCCCATCTTAACAGCTTCCTCAAATGTCTCCCCAAAGCCAATTATTACAAGTCCTTGTTCTACCTGTAAAATGGGAGTAGGAATATTATTTTCAAATATATTTACATTTATGTGTAAAGTGCCTGATGCCTCTAAAGCAATCCCTGAGGGTTCTCCATTTCCTTGTAAAGCATGTAAGTCACCAGCGTATAATAAACCACCTTCGACAGCTACTGGTAAATAAATTGTTGTTCCTTCAACCAACCAGCGGATATCTAAATTCCCTCCGTATTTACATGTTGCACCATTTCTTGTTCTAAAGGGATCAGCTAGTCCTATCCCTCCCAAGCTAGGTCTAACCTGTAAATCAATTCCCTCAAAATCTATCCTATTATTTTTAATTTCTATTTTCTTATAATTTCGTTCTGTGAATTGACCCTTCAACACTCCTGAAGAACGCGAAATACATGTATATGCATGCTTTGCTAAATGAATATTTTTAATTTTTATAGCTACTGTCATTCCTGGCAATGCTCCATTGATATAAACTGGCCCTGTAAACGGATGATGTTTGCCTTTATTAATTACATTATTTAGTTCCTCTTCATTATCCGTCTCTTGTGAAAATGCATTCATTATTTCCATTGAGATTTCTTGACCTGGATTTACATATAAAACCGGTTCTCTCTCTGGAGATAACTCAAAACTAGCTGTATCAGTTGAGTATTCAATAAAATTCACATCTACATTATTCATCTTATTATTTCATACTCTCTACTGGCATTATACGTTTCAATATTTCTTCATAAGCATGTACCAAGTCCCCTTTGTTGTAACGAAATACATCTTTATCTAGAGATTGGTTTGTTTCTATATCCCAAAGACGCATACCATCTGGAGAAATTTCATCTCCTATTACCAACTCACCTGCTGCATTTCTTCCCATTTCGAACTTAAAATCAACTAATTTTACTCCTCTTTCCAAAAGAAAACCCTTTAAAATAGCATTTAATTCAAAAGCTATCTCTCTTATAACTTCTATTTCTCTTTTAGTAGCAATGCCCATTGCAACAATGTAATCGGAATTCATCATCGGATCGTTTGAATATTTGAGGTCTAATTTTAAAATAGGCTGATTAAAAACTTGTCCATATTGGATAGGATAATTCCTTACAATTGAACCAGCTGCAATATTTCGAGGAATTATCTCCAATTTAATCATATCTAACTTGTTAACTTTCATTCTCCCCATTCCTATATTGGATATATAATGATTAGGTACCCCTTTTTTATGGAGCAACTCAAATATGTGAGAAGAAAATTCACATCTTAGTATTCCAGTTCCTATAATTCGAGCATTTTTATTTTGTGTATAAGAAGATACACTATCCAAAAAGTGCATGATAATTGAATCATTTTCCTCACCATGATACATCGATTTTGATTTACCGCATGTATATAACAAACCATTTTTCGTCATTAGATTCTATCCTTTCCCTTTATAAGTTATAGTCTTTATATAGAAAAAATCCCACGTAAAGTGTGTGCTACACCATCATTTTCATTTGTTGGTGCAATACAATTCGCTCTTAATTGCACATTTTTTTCAGAGTTCCCCATAGCAACCCCCATACCAACTAGTTCTAACATTCCAATATCGTTTTCTGCATCACCAAAGGCCACTATGTTTGAAAGTGGCACACTGTAGTGATTCGCTATCCACTTTACAGCCGCTGCTTTCCCTGCATTTTTACACAAAATTTCTAACCAAACTTTACGGGAGTCAGAAAATGTATAAATTAAGTGTTCTTTGAATTGCTTTTCCAAAATTCTGATAATAAATTCGGTATTTCCCCTAACGATCAACTTAGATAAATGGTCATCTAAAAAAGTAGATGGATATCCTATTGCATGTGGTGGACAACCCGCATCAATCCAACACTGTACATCTTTATCTATTACATCCACCCAAAATTCGTTATTTTTTTCAGCTAAAAAATTTTCAATGCTTTTTTCTTCTCTTAATACTTCAAATAATTTTTTCACTATGGAAATATCAATCATATTAGACGTAAGTATTTCACTTTTTCTATTATCAAAAATTAATGCCCCATTATAACAAATGCTAGGAGTATCAAGTGCTAATTCTTTTAAATATGTTTCTATATCTCTTGGTGCTCTTGCCGTTGCGAGAATAACAGGTATTTTCATTTGATTTAAAGATTGTATAGTCTTTAATGTCCTATTACTAATCTCTTTATTATTGTTTAGCAAAGTACCATCTAAATCACATATGACAACTTCAAACATAGAATTCATTTTAAGTAGCTCCTAAAAAAGAATTAAAACTTCTTTATTTATCTAATTATAGTTAATACTTAATTTGATATTTATAAAACAAGAAAGTATCCACCACTAAATATTTTTTATCTAATGGTGGATACTCTAAGTTTGTACAAAATCTACAATTTATGTTTATGCTGCTTTGTTTAATCCCTGTTTCTGATTTAGCACTGAAAATCCGTATTTTACAAATGCTTCTTTTACTTGGTCCGTTTGAAGATAGTTATAATATTCTGTAGTTTCAACTGGAGACGGTGTCGCTTTAAGAACACCCATTGGATAAATAATAGGATCATGTAAACTAGAATCTGCTGTATCTACTATTTTTACTTGAGGTGAAATGAGCGCATCTGTCTTATATACAAGCCCAGCATCAACTTGCTTCGTTTCGATCAACGACAATACATGTCTTACATCAGTTGCTAATACAAATTTAGGTTTTAAAACTTCATACAGATTCAGCCCTTCAAATACTTGTTTTGCATACATTCCAGCAGGTACTGTTGCAGGATTACCAATAGCTATCTTTTGCACATTATTTGTGTTCAAGTCTGAAAAACTATGCACAATATTTTTTTCGATTGGTGTTGCCAATACTAATTCATTCCCTAAAAAATTAATAGCTTGGCTCGGATTGATATACCCCTTTTCAACTAGAGGAGTGAAATTTTTTTCGGCAGCGGAGATAAATAGATCTGCTGATTGACCTTGCTCAATCATTTGTTGAAGTGAGCCTGAACCACCGTAAGTGAAAGTAAACTTTACATTTCCATGAGTTTTCTCATAATTAGCTGTAACTTCCTCTAAAACATCTTTTAAACTTGCAGCAGCAAATACTTTTATCTCAGTTTTATTAACATTTTCTTCCGCCAGAGCAGGAGAGAATCCTGTAAAAATTGCGAGCATAAAAACAGAAACAGCACATAATAAAAATGATTTAATTGTTTTCATAATTTTTCTCCCTTCTTAATAAAAGACAATAAATAAATTACCTAACAAAAAAGTACTCTTGTATCTCCTCCTTTTACCAAAAGCATTACTTGTACAAAATTTAATTCTCGCAAACAGAACATACCACAACATTCTCACTATAGTTTAAATTCTAATTTTTCTATATTTTCAGATTTAATTTTTGAGAAACATTTGTACAATAATATTCACTCAATTTAAACAAATAAAGTATTGTGGATCCTCATTTTTTTTAAAACAATGTAATAAATGTTTATAAAATAACAACATCACATGTCGAAATATGCGATTTTATTTCATAAGAGAAATTTTTTGCGAAAAAAAAAACTGAAAATACTCAAACTTAATTATATCTAGTTATCTTTTATTATGTTTAGTTATAATTAGTTATACATTAAAATCTGCGAAGAAATATATTCCAATTAAATCAAAAGTATTGTATACTTCTTTTTGTATTTTCAGAATAATAAAAAAGGAGGTGTTACAATTGATTTCATATTAATACGTACTTACATTTACCAACAATAAATTCGAAATAATCAATGTGGAACATAACTTCAAATTAGTATGTTTTTAAAAGAAGTTTATTGGTTGGATAGCCTGTAGAATTTTATACTGGACTAGTTTCATTATAAGAACTACTACCTCCTTTCAGTTAAAAATACAGTCTATAAACATAAACCATTTACTTGTATATTAAATAACTTTCTAATCTATGAAGGAACAAACACAAAAGGCTTCTCTCCAAAATATTACAGTTGAAAATACGCCAGACACTAAGAATTATTTCAAGCATGTGGAAAATCACTAAATATATTATTTTTCCAATTTACAAACCACTAATCATTGGGAGAAAAATTATTTAAACCGCATTATAAAATACACTTAAGAACTGAATATATTAATTTCAAGTACAAGTTGCTACAAGCTAATAAAAAAACGTTCTTAATACAGATCAATCACTACTATAACAATACCAATCTTAATAAAGAGGTGGATAAAAATGAAAACATTTGATAAGTACTGTTCCTTTACTTTCTTTTCATACTTTGCAACATTTGCTATTGTAGTTCCGCTAACCGGCCTTTTTTTAAATCAATTACACTTTGGTAGCAAAGAGATAGGGATAATCCTTGGCATTTCAATTCTAGCCAGAATACTAGGACCATATGTATTCCTAATGATATCAAAACTAAATAGAAATTTAGCAAGCATATACCTTATACAATGCGTTCTCCTTTTAGTCGTTCTGTTTGTTGGTACTCAAGTTAAAAATAGCTTGGCTATAGTTATAGCACTCTCCTTATTAAATATTTTTTGGATATCTATTTTACCCAACATAGAAACAATTTCATTATCAAAATTAAATGGTGACATGAAACGATACTCAACCATTAGAATGTGGGGAAGCATCGGATTTATTTTCTTTTCAGTTTGGGCAAGTCATGCCCTTATTAAATTCGGCCCACTATCTTTTTGGTTTATATTAATATTTTTAGGGTTTATGTTGTTAATTTCCTCTATTCTACTAATTCGCCTTGAACCGATTGAGGTTACGAAAAAAAAATCAAAAAGTATTTTTATTGAAAGAAAACTTTTTCTTTTTTATTCTGTATTTTTCTTATTTGAATTAACACATGCACCTTATTATGGATTCTTTTCTATTAAGTTGTTGGAAAATAATTATACTGGTTTTGCAATAGGTTCATTAATTGCTTTTGCAGTTATATGCGAAATTGTTACTTTCGCTTATGGTCATAGGCTTCTAAAATATATGAATGTTTCATCTATTCTCTTATTGTGTTCTATTTTAGGTATTCTAAGATGGACATTAATAGAACTTTTTGTCGGAAGCATCACTTTATTAGTAATTTCACAGTTAATGCATGCTTTTACCTTTGCTTTATATCACATTTGTGCTATGAACATTTTAAGTTTAAATGCAGACCAAGATTTAATTAGCCAAAGACAAACTACCTACACAGTTCTTACCATGGGTATAGGTGCTGCATTAGGAGCTTACCTGTCCGGCTTGTTCTGGGACGTTAAAATTTTTCAATTCTCATCTTTCATATCAGTTGGAGTTAGTTCACTGGTTATTAGTATAATACTTGTTTTGTTAATAATGAAAAAAGAAGCAAACCAAGCCCTAAATACTCCTACCGAGAGTAATATGTAATTATATAGAGAACAATCCTTGTTGTAACAAGCCTAAGAAAACCACATGCAAAACATTAAATGATACATTTTAATCTTTAAAAACAGATTCTCTTATTCAATACAAAAATATCTTTCTGAATTTTCGAAAATGAAATCATCTCAGAATTTCCGTATTTAAAAGAAAATTTATCAATACCTTTCTACAATGAAAAAGTTTAATATATTAAAAAGGTTCCAATATAACCCTTATATTGAATTTTTTGATACCGAAATCCTATTACTTTATAAGTGCCTTTTCATAAGCCACATTAACAAAAATTAATTTTGAAACAAAAAGTTTCTATGTACTTCATAAATCTTAAAGGAGGATAATTATGTATAATCATGTGATGCAACTATTAGATCAAGCTAATATTTCTTATCAACAATACAAGCATGAACCCAATCTGGATTATGATACAGATAGAGAAATACGAAAAAGATTTAATTTAGAAGGTGTTCCAAGTAAAAGTTTATTTCTAAAAGATAAAACCGGACATAATTATGTACTAGTTACGATTGAAGGCGAGAAATTAGATTCAAAATCAATGAAAGAACTAATTGGCAAGAGGGTTTCAATTTGTTCAGCTGAAGAGTTGATTGAAAAGACTTCCTGTGTCCCCGGTTGTGTAGCCCCTTTCGGATATCAGGATGAGGTTACCCTTATTATAGATAAAAAGATCTATAATTATAATAAATTTCTACTATCTCCAGGCGTACCTGAGTTAACAATTGAGATACACACAGAGGATATCAATAAAATTTTAAATATAGTCAAAAACAACATTTTAATTTATGAAAACAATTAATGATTTTATACTCACAAGAAGGAGAGATTACAGTGGTAATCCAATTAACCAAATCTTATTTGTATAATCAGAATAGAATTCTTGATGAAAAGAACAATGACTTCTTAGAAAACTGGAAAATACACGCTTACAACAGTTTCCACAAAAGTATTATGGATAATTCTAAACCGTTTCCTTGCTATTTTGCAGTAGATTCCGAAAAACATGGTTGGTCCAGATATCTTTTTATTGACTCAGCCTATGATCAAAAAGAGCTGCTAAAGCTTAGAGATGGGATTTATGAATATATAAAGACATATCAGCAAATTGCCAAGCGGACTACGCTAGTGATATTCTTCAAACCCTCAAGTAAGCAATTACTAGCAGAAGAATATAAAAAACAATTTTGGAATGTACTACAATTTTTAATCGAAAATGATCCTGAACCATGGAATCCAGAAATCCCAACAGATCCTTACCATGCTAAATGGGAATTTTGTTTTGCTGGAGAACCTATATTTGTAGTTTGCCGAGCACCTATCTATGCTGAAAGACAAAGCAGATATACAGAGAATGGTCTTGAAATTACCCTTCAACCCCGCGGAACGTTAGATGATATTACAGGTGATACCAAACAAGGAAAACAAGTCCGTAAAGTTATTAGGAAACGTTTATTAGCCTACGATAATATTTCAATGCATCCAGATATAGGTGATTATGGTGCTGAAAATTCACATGAGTGGAAACAGTATATTTTACCTGAAACAAATGAAGAAAGTGTAATGAGATGTCCGATTACAGGTGTAAAAAAACATGATTAGTATGATCTTTAGTTATATATTGTTAGGTGTTTCCCTTTCTGCTCCTGTGGGTCCAATCAATGTGGCTCAAATAAATAAAGGCATTAAAAATGGATTTTGGAGTGCTTGGTTTGTAGGATTAGGCGCTATGTCAGCTGATGTAATTATGATGTTACTCATTTATTTTGGGGTTTCCACTTTTCTAACAACTCCAATTGCTCAACTTTGCATTTGGATTTTCGGTTTTATTACCATGCTTTACTTAGGATATGAAAGTATTAAGGATGCTCCTAAACAAGTACATCATTCTTTAACTGGCGAAAAAGAACATCCTCTAAAATCTTTTTTAGCAGGATTTGCAATTGCAATCTCAAATCCATTAAATATTGTATTTTGGATAGGAATTTACGGTTCTGTTCTTACTAGTGCAATAAATACAATTGGAAAAGAACAAGCACTATGGTATAGTACAGCTATTTTTGCAGGTATTATGCTATGGGATTTATTCATGGCTACATCCATACATTTTGGTAGACGCTTTGTAAACGCTACTGTAATGAAATGGATTTCCATTTCAGCAGGTCTTATTTTAATCTGTTTTGGTATTTACTTTGGCTACCAAGCTGTACTAACAATCCAACAGTTAATTTAAGATAAAGTTAGGAAAATATCCCTTTGGATTTGATCATCCAAAGGGATATTTTTCATTTTACAATATTTAATTATTCCACATCTAATAATTTAAAAATATATTAATGGATTTTTAAACATTTAATTATGACTTAGGCTGTATAATTCAGAAAGTTTCTCTAACCTATTTATGATCTCTATTTCGTATTCTATGTCCATAGGGATGCTTTCTTTAGAGAATGGCGCTAATTCTGGATGATGTCCAACCATTACTGAATATGCAGCATGTTCGAACATACTTATATCATTCGCATCATTTCCAAAAGCCACATATTCCCCTTCTTTGACACCTAATACCTGCAGTGCATTCCATTTGTGAATACCTTTTGGACTAATATCTATTACATTCTCATTTCTATGTTTATGCACAACAACATCTAATAAACTTAGACTCTTCGATAGTTCTTCCATGTCGCTTGCTGTAAGGATTAAAATCTTAACTATCGAATTTAAAGAGGTCACCTTAACAGATTTAGCAAGTTTAGCTGGATCTAGATTATTAAGTATAGAATGATTATCCGGACCAGTATATGAATAATCCCAATCACCGTCAATTAAATAAGTTGCTTGAAAATCATTTATCAAAGCAAGAACCTTTTTTAGTTGCGATTTCTCGAACTCTTTTGAATAAATTAATTTTCCGTTTTGAGAAATTAAAGATCCATTTCCGCCAATCAATGTATATTCGTGAAAGCGCGGATGTATCACAGGTAGCATGTCACGAATAGGTCTTGCAGAAGCAAATATAACTTCGTGACCATTTTTACTAATGTTATCTAAACATGCAAGAATTTTTTCTGAAACTGGTTTTCCCTTAAAACAAATTGTACCATCTAAATCAAAGACAAATTTCAAAATTTGCACTCCCCTTCTTACTTCTCCTAGATTATATAATAACTCAAAAATAAACAAAGTGATTTTACTTTAAGTTACTCACAGCTATTCACTCTACCCAATGCTGATCTATCATCTACCTTCCCCTCTGCTTATCTATAATGTCTTTAAAATAAATCAAACATAAATTTAATAGACTATGTAGATTTTTCAAATTATTAACAAAGAAAACATATCATATCAATTCTATTAATTGCAAAATTATTTTTTTCTTTGTTTTCAGGATAAAAACCTTTTGGGAGCTTTATTTCTTAGTTACAACCCTTGATAGCCTACAATTTAATAAAAGATTTTCACTTCATTAATCATAAAAATTATCATCTTAACAAAAAAATGAAGAATATTCTGAATTGATTAAACAAATATATATCCAGTTATGTTTTGTTATATTTAGTTATGTTTCGTTAAAATAAGTATTGTTTTATATCTAAAATTATTGTTTAATATAATTTAGTTATAACTGGAAAATAGGTCCATATCTATAAATATATATTTTTTAAGCATTTTTTCTCTTTTCTCTTCCAGCAACCAGATCACTCACAATAATATGAAATATCAATTACAAGAAAATTAATATTACAAATAAAAGTGAATCTAGGAGTGACGAAATGACTAACAGTACTATAAAAAAAATCATCGAAGATAGATATAAATTTTATACAGCGGCCTTAGCTACAGAAAATATTATTTGGGATAAAGAACTCAATGCGTGGCTTGTTTTTGATTACACCAATATCACTCAACTATTAAAAGATTCTCGATTAAAGGCTAATCGAAAAAAACAATTCATCGAAAAGCTAGATATACCTGTTCAGTATAAAGATAAACTCTCTAATTTTTACTCTAGATGGTTAATGTATATGGATAATCCTGATCATAAGGAATTGCGTAAACACGTACAAGTACCTATCAATTTAACAAACTCTATTATAGAAGAGTTAGCTAAATCTTCTACACTCAAAGTATTGAATTCTCTGAATAAAGATAATGAATTCATTGACGTTATTAATGAAATAGCTATACCGTTTACAGAAAACACTCTTGCTAATTTATTGGGCCTAGATGTAAACGATTATAAATTAATTCTACAAGAAGCTTTTAAAGCTGTGGATTTCCTTTGGATTCCGGTTCCTAGTTTCGAAGACTCACAAAAAACTGTTCACTCTATTGATAAAACCTATAGCATTATTTCTGAAATTCGTGACCAACAAAGATACGAAAAAAACGGTTTATTCGATTTAATACTGAAAAATGTAGATCAAGTAGAAGATAGTTTAGCCCTAATCGCAAATGTAACAGTAGATGGACATGAACCATTTCTTAGTGCTGTAAAAACATTAATGTATCTTTACATACAAACGCAGAATGATAAATTACCTCATAATAACCCTTACAGTTTACTAACATTAGAAAATATAGTTGAAGAATCTTTAAGAATGGAATGCCCTTTTCCCTATTGTGCACGTGTTGCTAATGAAGATATACCTTTAGAAGATAAACTCATTAATAAAGGTGATAGAATTATTTTGTTTATCTCTTCTGGAAATAGAGATCAGAGTAAATATGAAAACCCAAATGAATGCCAAAAACGATCAAACACCCCTCCAATCTTAAGTTTTGGAGTTGGTTCTCATTACTGTGCCGGTGCAAATCTAACAAGAAAATCACTAAAAGTATTTTTAAATACCATACAACCTTTTATAGAAGATAAGTCACTTATTATTGACGATCTAGAATGGAACGATACTTTTGGATTTAGAACAATTTCAACTTTGAAAGTCACAATAAAAACGAAGTATCCAGTTAATGTATAAAAAATTTGAACAGAGGAGACTTATGTCATGACAGAATGGATTTATACTCACTTTAATATGACACACTACAATACAACCATAAAAAAAGAATTACTAGCTGCTCTAACAAGTTTCTTCACTGTTTCTTATATAGTGATTGTAAATGCCTCCATATTAAGGGACGCAGGGATTAGTACAGAGGCATCTGTAGTAGCCACTACTCTAACATGCTTTTTAGGTTGCCTTATAATAGGTTTTTGGGCAAATTCCCCTCTCGTAATTATCCCTGGAATGGGAGAAAATATATTCTTTTCCTATACAATTGTTCAATCTTTAGGACTAAATTGGCAGGAAGCTTTAGGCGTCGTATTATTATCAGGCATTATTTTCACACTGATTACATTTACACCTTTTTCTAGACTTTTAATCAACTCTATTCCACACTCCTTAAAAAATGCTATTACTGTAGGGATTGGCCTATTTTTGACCTTTATCGGACTTCAGAAAGGTGGACTTATTACAGATTCTTCTGTAACAATAATTGGATTGGATAACCTATTTAAAGCAAATACATTACTTACAATTTTTACTCTGGCATTAGCCGTAATCCTTTTTATTTATAATATCAGAGGTGGATTTTTAATCGTTATAGGAATTAGTACATTGGTTGCAGCCCTTTGTGGCATAACAAAATTAGATCCTTCCTATAATATGGGGTCTTTATATGAGCATTACCCAGCTGTGTTTAATGCTTTTTCTTTTGCACAAGTAAAAAACGCCTCCTTTTGGACAGCTACCTTTTCTTTAACAATGATTCTATTATTTCAAAATCTAGGAACCATACAAAGTTTTGAAAATGACAATAAACGTTTCAATCGAGCTTATCAGGCAACCGGGATGTCTAACATTTTTGCTGGGGTTTTTGGTACTAGTTCTACTGTAGCTGGTTTAGAAAGTGCTGTGGGAATAGCGGCTGGTGCAAAAACTGGTTTATCCTCTATTTTTGTTGGCTTACTATTTCTCATCTCATTTTTCTTTATGCCTTTTATAAAAATGATTCCAGATGGAGCCGTTGCACCTATACTAATTATTATTGGAAGTTTAATGTTAAAAAGCATAAAAGAGATTGATTTTGATGATTTCTCTGAATATTTCCCTGCTTTTCTAACAATTATTATGATCCCACTAACTTACAATATAGCTGACGGTATAGCTTTTGGTTTTATATTTTATCCAATAATAAAACTTCTAACTGGAAAAAGAAAAGAATTAAACAAAACCATTTGTGTTATCGGTCTATTATTCTTATTAAACTACTTACTATCTTATTAATTAGTAATTCTTTACACATAGAAAAAGACTGCTTTATAAAGCAGTCTTTTTCTATGTGTAAATCCCATCTATAAACAGATAACAAGCTTTTTATATCTCATTATTATAAATAAAAAAGATATTAAATCTACCTAAAAAGATTCGTATATCGTGTTTCCTGTCAATGTTAAATCATATCCTCCAATAGACTCTAGTTCCTGTTTAAAATCTGTTGAATGCAGTATTTCTTTAATCTCATTAATGATTTTAACATTACTTTCATTTTTTAAGATAATAAGATCATACTGTTCTTTTATTAATGGAACGAATTCAACCTTTGTTATATTGGCTACATTTTCAATCCCTATTCCCACATCCGCTTTATTCATAGCTACGCTAGTTGCAATACTAAAATGGCTATTTTCTTCGTAATCATAACCTTTAATCTTTGTTCTATGTATATTATGAATACGTAACTGTTCATCTAATAAAACGCGTATACCCGCTCCAACTTCTCTATTCACTATCTTTACATCTTCTCTACATAAATCTTCCCAAGTTTTGATATTCTTTGGATTACCTTTTTGTACATAAAATCCTACATTTCTTAAAAGTAAATTAAAAATTATATACTGGGAATTTGTTAAAATTCTTTTAGTGTAGGGAATGTTATATTCTTTAGTATCACCATCAAATAGATGTAGACTGACTATACTTCCTTCACCTTTATACAAACGAATCAAACTTGTAAGACTTCCATCATAAGCTCTTAGCATTCTTTTTCCCATACTACTCTCCATATATTTCCCTAGTATGTCCAATGCCATATCTTGCCCACTAATTACAATTACATTCGTTAAATTATGTTTTTTAGATAATTGAGCGGAATTTTTTAGGCTCCCTGTTTTACTTTGCTCTATGTATTTTTGTAGATCTTCTACATCAATTCGAACTTGCCTACCTATTCGATAAGATGGCAGTTCCCCTCTTTTGATAAGTTCATAAACAGTTAATTTAGATATTTTCAACTTCTTCGCAGCTTCTTCTGCTGTATATGACTCGTTCAAAGTTTCATTCCCCCAATCTCTTAAATTTATCATATAACATTTGTCTGTATTTTTCCAAGAAGTATATTTGCTGCAAAGTAAAATACACCTAAATTAATTTTTTATACACTGAACCATTTCTTTCTTCTATCATGAACTGATTACATACTTGATTTTCATAAAAAATGCTGTTCTATAGTTTTTCTCATTGTTTTTCCCCATAAAAAAAATATTTTAAAACTTCTCTTCACACGTAGTTAATTAAAACTTTAACGCCCTATATTTAGGGACTTTATTTAATCTCAAATGAAGTTTTCATTAAGATACCTATAATTTATTTCTCAACATAATACACCTAGAACTTCCATTCATTAAATGGTAATATATAGACATCTCAATTACGCTATTTCTTGTAGCTAGAGCTTGTTTCAGGGACAGGCTCTTTTTTTATTTTCTATATAAAGATCTAATAAAGAAATCTTAAATTAGCAACTGGTACTCTCCTTCAAATTTCCATTTAATATTTAATTTAATATTTAATTTAATATTTAACCTAATAATTAAAAATCATTCTGTAACCATAGAACTCTAACCTTTACTAATTCTTCAAGATCCCCTTAAATTCCATTTTGAAATTGCAAAAAAGCATAACGTAAAGTTATGCTTTTTCCCATATAATCTTATATTATTTTAAGTGTACATCTTTCATGTATCGTGTATAACTTTGTTGTAGAATGAACAACCTTCTTGTAAAGAATACAACTTTGTTGTCACTTCACAATTTTCATAAAAACGTATCGTACTATCTATATCTCGAACTGCGATGCCGATATGATCAATTGTTTTTTTCATTATATTTCCCCTACTACTTTATTTTTTCTATCCTTATCAATAGTAACAAAAAAAGTTATAGAAACAAATTCTATAACTTTTTTCATTTAACTTATTTTCTTATTCGTACTAGCTGCTGATCGAACTTGATTTTTTGCTTTCATAATGCTAATGCCGTATCCGATCAATCCACCAATAAGTGCTGGTAAAATCCAACCCAATCCAACTTCATGCATTGGAAGTAACTTAGTAAGAATATCGTTCACTACTGCTAATTTCATACCAGCTGCATTTAATCCATCAAACATACTTACAATAAATGTTACTAATAAGCTGCCTTGATACACTTCTGCTCGTCCTTTAAATAATGGATGAAGTAGTGTTAGGAAAATTAATACGATTGCTAATGGATAAATTGCGATTAATACTGGAACAGAAATTGCGATTAATTGTGTTAAACCTACATTCGCAACAACTGCACTGAACACTGATAATACAATTGCAATCTTCTTATATGAAATCCTCGGGAATAGCTTATGGAAAAATGAAGAACACGCTGAGACTAGTCCAACACTAGTAGTTAAACATGCTGCTATAACCATAATCCCTAATATAATTCCGCCGTATGCCCCGAAATAATAGTTTGAAACTTTTGCTAATACTGCACCACCGTTATCTAAATGACCAAGTTTTGCAACACTTGAAGCTCCCATAAATGAAAGTGCTGAATAGATTATTGCTAAAATAGATGCAGCAATCAATGTTGCTTTTGCACAAACAATCATAATATCTTTTTTTGTTTTTGCACCCTTTTCTTTAATCGCATTTATGATGATAATACCAAATACGAATGATGCTAACGTATCCATTGTTAAGTAACCTTCTTGGAACCCTTTAAAGAATGCATGTGATGTATACGCCTCTGCAGGTGCTTGCATTTCTCCCATTGGATGAATAAAAGCAAATACTACTAAAATTCCAATGAACGTTAATTTAATTGGCGTTAAGATTTTTCCTACAATATCGACAATTTTCGCGGGATTTAGCGAAAAAAAACAAGTAATGCTAAAGAATACAATTGTAAAAAGAATAAGTGCTGTAGAACTGAAATCTTCTGGCACGAACGGCTTAATACCAATTTCATAAGAAACGCTGCCTGTTCTCGGAATAGCGAATAACGGACCAATTGCTAAATATAAAACTGTTGTAAATACAATTCCGAATACTGGATGCACACGGCTTGCTAACGATTGTAAATCCTCTTTACCTGAAATACCAAATGCTAATACTCCTAGCAACGGTAAACCTACACCTGTTACTAAAAATCCAGCGTTAGCAATCCATACATTCTCTCCTGCCGATTGACCAAGCATTGCCGGGAATATTAAATTTCCTGCTCCAAAAAATAGTGCGAATAACATTAAACCAATAACTACTATGAACGAAAACGGTACTTTATTCGTCATAATATAACCTCCATTCCAATCCTTTTATCTCATTTCCATTTTTAACTAATTGAATTTTCTGAATTTTCAATTCAACTATTAACTATTCTTGAACTCATTATAGTTTGCTATATAATATTTTGCAATACTATTTTCAAACTTTTCTTTTATTTTATAAATATACATTTTTTAACATAGAAATAGACTAAAAAACCAACATGGTCATCCATGTTGGTTTTTTGCATTTACTATCAATTAAAATTTCGCCGCTACTTTTTTAACGTTCTCTAAACCTTCTTCAACAATTTGTTGTGAACGATCTGGATATTGATTGTGCCCTTCAATTACAACAGTCTCTGGATTTGTAATCCCCCAGAAGCCAAGCACATTCGTTACATAATTAACTGCCATTTCCATAGGAGCCATTTGTTCTGAAGAGTAATCTGAACCACGCGCACCTAATACAACGACTTTCTTATCCCCAGCTAAACCTTCTGGACCATTTGCTGTATATTTAAATGTTTTTCCAGCTTGAGATAAATATGAAATATACGTAATTAATGGCGCTGGCACTGTGAAGTTCCATAGTGGGAACGCAAATACAACTTTATCAGCTTCTAAAAACTGATTTAAATATTGATCTACCGTTGCTACAGCCTTCTCTTCTTCAGCTGTTAACTCCATACCTTGACTACGTTTGTATCCACCTGAAATAGCGATATTTCCGTAATAAGGAAGATCTAATGCAAATAAATCTAACTCTGCAATTTCTGTATTCGGATTAGCTTCTTTATAAGTACTTACAAACGTTTCATACATTTTTGAACTAATTGCTTGCTCCGCTGGACGATCGTTTGCTTTTACAAATAATACTTTTGACATTGTTTTATTCCCCTCTACTTTTGTATTTTCTTCTTTTTTACCAAATAATGAGCTAAATAACCCCATTTTCTTCACCTAAGCTTTCTTGTCATATTCATTATTCATCATCATAAAAATTCTTATTCTAATAAAAAGTTCCAATTGATGCCTTAAGTAAAGATATTGCGAACTTTTTGTTATCTAATTACCTTATGTAAGTGATTGTAATACACACACTTACTTTAGTCAAGTAACTTTAAATAAAAAATAATATCTCGAATTAAAAGTAATAGCGCCAATACAATTAAAACACCCATTATAACTTTATTATTTGTATAATGAATACAAAGAGGGCCATTCATATTTAGAAAGGATTTACTCATGAGCACTATAGAAAAGATTCAAACTTTTATTATTCTTTTTGCTGTTACATGCGGCATCGTACTCGGACAATTTAATTTGATACATATGTATTCAGAGCAATTTATTGTCCCCTTCTTATTTTTTATGCTGTATGGATTATTCCTCAGCACTCCATTGAAAGAAATAAAAAATGGATTCCGTAATTTAAAATTCGCTGGAACGAGCCTTACCATTAATTTTGTATGGACACCTTTACTCGCTTGGGGGTTAGGTGCACTATTTCTTTCAAATCATCCAGCACTTTGGGTTGGATTTATTATGTTAATGGTTACTCCATGTACAGATTGGTACTTAATCTTTACTGAAATTGCGAAAGGAAATGTAGCACTTTCTACTGCAATTTTGCCTGTAAATTTAATATTGCAAGTACTACTCCTTCCCATTTATTTATTTTTATTTGCTGGTGTCATGAAGACTGTAGCTGTTTCTGTTTTAGTAGAAAGTATTGTTATCGTAATCGTCTTACCATTTGTACTTGCACACGCTACAAAATTCATTATGAATATACTGAAAAAAACTAAAACACTCGAGAATAAACTCATTCCGTTTTTCAGCTCTGCTCAAATCTTATTTTTAAGTTTAGCAATCGTAGCGATGTTTGCATCACAAGGTAAATATTTACTACAAAATATGAATGTCGTTTTACTATTACTCATTCCTATTCTATTGTTCTTTATCATTAATTTTTTACTAGGACAATTTATCGGACGCATGATGCGTTTATCTTATAAAGATACAGTAAGTCTAAGCTTAACAACATTAGCAAGAAACTCACCTGTTGCACTTGCTATTGCTGTAACTGCTTTTCCAGACGAACCTCTTATCGCACTTGCACTCGTTATCGGACCGTTGATTGAGTTACCGGTACTTGCTTGTGTTTCACAAGTGTTATTACTTATTAAGAAAAAACAGCAATATACATAATAAAAAACGTCCTGCTATAGGACGTTTTTTATTATTGAAAAATCTCATACAACACTTATTTCTTATTTATCATTACAAATGAAATAACCGAAACTAAAAACGTAATAATACCAATTATAATAAATAAAATAGAAGCTGAAATTGACTCTAAGAAATATCCTGTTATTGCAATTCCAACTGGAGTAGATACTAATAATAACGAACTTAAAAAACCGAAAAATCTTCCTTGCACTTCATTTGGAATTAACTTTCTATACAACACTCCAAAATATATATTACTTACCCCAAATGCAATTCCTGACAGAAAATAATAAACAGAAAATAATACCGGATTTAACGTCGTACCCATTGCAGCATTAAAAATTCCCATAATAGCAGTACATATAAAAGCAGTTGTAATCGTTTTATATGTACGAATCTTTTTAGTAATTAATGCCCCAATTAAAATTCCTATCGGTGATGCCGCAAAAACTATACTATACCACTGCATAGAAAGATCCATTTCTCTAACAACGATTACTTGCAGTGATAGCATACACGCCGCTCCAAGCAAATTAATGATTGCAGCGCTCATAAGCAACATTTTCAATGATTGATTACTTTTTAAAAGTGAGAACCCCTCTTTAAAGTCTTCATAAAAAGGCTTTTTCTTTTCTCCTTTTAATTCACGTGGAAATTTAATTTTCATTAAAATTAAAAATGATATAAAAAATGTAATTGCATCTAACATAAATACTCCATGAAAATTAAAAATACTAATTAAAAAGCTAGCCATTAAAGGAATGGCTACCGATATGATTTGTATTGAGATTTGTCTCAGCGTAATCGCCTGTTGAACATGCTTTTCTTCCACATATGTTACTAATGCTGCATTTGAAGCTGGAGTAAATAAAGCACTCCCAATTGAACGTATAATAAGTAACAGTAGTAACGGAATGTACAACATTTTATTATAAAATGCTATTACCGCAACACAAATCATAACGATACATCTCATAACATCTGCAATTATCATAAGCTTCCTTCTCGACATTCGATCTGCTAACGTCCCTGTTACAGGTGCAAACAAAATCGCCGCCATTGCAATTGCAACGTTTATCCCAGAAACAAGTAATGGAGAGTTCGTCAATTTCATTACCCATAACGGTAAAACGAGCGTAACCATAGAATTACCTATTAAAGAAATGCAACTTGCTAAGAAAAAATACGAAAAAATTTTATTGCTCCAAATACTATTACTAGCGCTATCCTCTTTTAAACCCCCAACTTGATTATTCACTATGCCCTCCGGTTTCTCCTTCTATATTTTCTTTGATTCTTTCTCTTCTGTATCACTACCTTTCTAATTCTCTATTTAAATGACAAAAAAACCTTCTTCAAAATAAGAAGAAGGTTTACTTATACCTATTTTCTTATCTATTAGGACTTTTAGATCCTACAGGATTTAGCACCTTTATATCACATAAGGTTGCTGAGGCTTCGAAGGGCCAGTCCCTCCACCTCTCTTAATAAGAAGTTTTTATACAATTATCTAAATTTATTATATATTACGCCAAAATATTTTCAACATATTTTTCCATATCTAAAATAAAAATAAGCTGATATTATACGTTACGGAAGATTGACTTTTCGTTACATTAACAGTTCCTTACTAATTAAAAATTAAAGGAAACGTAAACATAACGAAAGCTGCCCAAAGTCCGTAAATTGGTAAATACTTCGTAACGGCATCTTGGATAGCTGTTGGTCCTGATTTGTTTTGCAAGAAACGCATATAGGAAAACATAATCCAAATTAAATTTGCCCAGATCAGTATGTTTACCCCTAAAACAGCAAGTCTATTAGGTGTAATCCCGTAAGAAGAAAGTCTGAATATGATGGCTGACAAAGCCACAGTGTCAATAATAAGTGCCAGAACAATTAAGGCAAAATTGATATAATCTGAAATGTTCTTTTTCTCATCTGAGTCACTCTCAACGATAGAAAATATGGTAACGGCCAATACGCCAAGGAGTATTCCGTTGAAGACCATTAAGAAATTGCGGTCCAAGAACGGATTTTTCCCGACCCATATAACTGTTATAAGATAGATCAACAATGTGATTAGGACAAGAGGACTAAAAATTTTAGATATGTATGGTGTAATATTTTTAGCAAGTTTAAGATTCATTGATACTAAATATGCAGCCACAATAGCGAGAGCAGCAGCACCAAATAACACAACATTACTAAAATAGAATTCTCCTATATCCAAGTCAACGAAGCTAAATAACTTCATGGTGAATACTGCTAATACCATTCCGCTCACGGCCATACTCGCGTAGAGAAGACAATATTCTAAATTAAATTTAATATAAGCTAATCTTGTACTACCTTTTGAATATTCATTTCCTGTAAACGCAATCCCTACTAAAACCCATAACATTATAGGAAAATGTAAATAAGCAAGGATACTGCTGTCTTTATAATTTAATGGCAACATATTAAGATACAATCCGGAAATTAGTAACAACGCCGCAAGGAAATAAATAATACTTTTTTTCGGAGTATTATTGTAAATAAAATAAGCAGCAATAAAGGGAATTACACCAAAAGCCAAGTTAATTGGAGCAATTGCTTCCTGCTCGACAAAGTGGAAAATGATTCTGGTGCTTAGTCCAGCTAGAATAGCTAACATACCCATGAATAAGAAACCTTTTTGAAACAGCGATATTTTTTCTTTATTTGCCGTCTCCTTGAAATGCAATCTTTCGTACCAAGCAGCTAGTACCTGAGAATCAGGTTTTTCATCCCATGCTTGTGAGAATGACTTTTTAAAAACTTTCGGGTCTTTTCTATACATTCTCTCCAACTCATGAGGGTTATCCATATTTTCAATAATAAAATTGTTAATGTCCATATTTATACCTCCTCTAATTACAAAAACAACATTTTTATCTTTTCCATAAAAAGCACCACACTTATTTATTCTGTTTTTGATTTTAATATAAAATTTATCGTTTTACAATAAATTTTTATTATTTAAGATGTTTTTTTATTGCATACTTTCAAATACATCAGTATAAGCTACTCTCAATTTCTCTTAATTACTTTTTTCCTTTTATATAAAAGAAATGATATAGATAATATAAACGTCCTATTTAAATACTATTTTTATATTTAGCATACAAAATCCTGTAATTACAAAATAAAAAAAGCATGACATAAAATTGTCATGCTTTCTCTTTTTTATCCATATTTTTCAAACTTAACCTTTTATTTATTAAAACTACTTAATTCTCAAACACAAAATTAATCTTATTATCTTTCCACTCTAACTTCGCATCAAACGTTTTCTCACCTTTTTTAAAGCCTTTAATTAAATCTGTCTTTTCACCTTTTAAAAGCTTTGTCATATTCTTTTGCGAAATTGTTTTACTTAATATTTTCTTTGAGATGGTAAAATTACATTGTGTCGTGTTGTAGTTAGAACAACCGTAAAACGTTGACTTATCAATCACATCGCCATCACACTTTTTACAGCTACCTACCTTTTTACCTGTTGTAAATTTCGATCCATTTCGCTCAATCGATTCAACGTGTAATCCAGTGAAATCCCATTTCTCCGACATTTCCACTGCATCTTCAATAATTTTCGCTGATAGCTTTTTCGTTTGTTCCATAAATGTAGCTGGTGATGCTGTGCCTTCACCAATTTCCGCAAGGCGCTGCTCCCATTTCGCTGTCATTTCTGGTGAAGCTAGTATTTTATCACCGATTGCAGTAATTAATACTTTCCCTTTATCGGTTGCGTACACTTGGTTCTTCTGCACATCTATATATTTACGGTCTTTCAGCATCGTAATAATACCTGCACGCGTTGCCTCAGTACCTAAACCTTCTGTTTTCTTTAATACTTTCTCCAGCTCTTCATTCTCTAAATACTTACCGGCCGTTTTCATTAACGTAATAAGTTGTCCTTCTGTATAACGCTTCGGCGGCTGTGTTTTTCCTTCTTTCACTTTTACCTTTACAACTTTTCCCAGTTCACCTTCTGCGACAATTGGAAGAATTGTTTCGTCATCTTTATCGTCTTGGAAAATAACTTTACGCCAACCTTCTTGAATTTGCTGTTTTCCTTTTGAAATGAATTCAGCACGTTCATCTACAAGAGTTGTAATCGTTGTGTAGTCAAAGATTGCTACTTCATAATGCGCCGCAATCAGTCTTCTTACGATCATATCGTAAATTTTCTTTTCATCACCTGATAGTTTGCTTGGGTTTGTAACTTGCTCTGTCGGTATAATTGCGTAGTGATCTGTAACTTTTTTTTCATTCACATAACGCTTATTATTCATAATCGATTCAACTGGAGCTGGTAATAACCCTTTATATTCATCAAACTGACTTAACTTCTGTAAAATATCAGGGAACGTCGCTGCTTCTCCTTGTGTCACATAGTTAGAATCCGAACGCGGATAAGAAACTATCCCTTTTTGATATAGTGCTTGCGTTATATCAAGTGTCTTTTTCGGTGAAAATTTAAAAGCTTTATTAGCTGTCGCTTGCAGTGCTGATAAATTAAATAAAAACGGCGGCTGAAACTCTTTACGCTCCGTTTTCATTTCTTTTACTACAGCCGGTTTACCTTGGCAAAATGCTGCAATTTTATTTGCCATATCAGGGTCTTTTAAGCGGGATTCACTATCCTTCTCCCATTTCCCCTCATACTTCTTTCCTTCTATATTAAAGGTTGCGAACACTTCCCAAAACGGCTCTGACTTAAAGTTTTCAATTTCTTTCTCACGCTTTACGATTAATGCGAGTGTCGGTGTTTGTACACGTCCGGCGGAAAACACATCATTCATTCCCTTTTTCTTTAGCAAAATGCTAAAGACACGCGATGCATTCATACCAACGACCCAGTCAGCGCATGATCTTGTATATGCTTCGTAATACGTATTAATCGTATCTGCTTCATCTAGTAAGTTTTTAAACCCTTGATAAATTGCTTGCTTCGTTAAAGAGGAAATCCAAAGACGTTTCATCGGCTTTTGCACGTTACAAAGATTAATAATGTTTCGTACGATTAATTCCCCTTCACGCCCAGCATCACCCGCGTGAATAATTTCTGTTACTTGAGGATTATGTAACAGCTGTTTCACAACGTTAAACTGCTTATACTTTGACTTTGTTACTTCAAATTGAAAACGCTCTGGAATCATCGGTAACGTATTAAGTGACCATTTTTTCCACTCCGCATGATAATGCTCTGGATTACATAACTGCGTCAAATGACCAATTGCCCATGTACAGTACGCTCCATTTGGAAATAACTCATTTGCTTCTACTTCTAAATATCCATCTTTCCGGCGATATTTAAACTGTGAAACAAGAGCCAAACCTTGATCTGGTTTCTCGGCAATAATTAATTTCATTTTATAACTCCCTATCTGTATTCCAGTGTTACTTTCATTGTCTATATGTTTAGAGGCGATGATAAAACAACAATCTTATTTATCATTCGCGGGTTACTCCCAGTAATGGGATAACTATAATATTATACGCTTATTCTTTATGGCTTCACAATAGAAACTCATTATATAACAATTTCTTTCTCATGCTCACAAATAAAAAAGATGCTCAAAAAATCAAGCACCTACTTACTTACATTTATGAAATTGTGCAGATAATATGCAGATATAAATAAGCATAAGTATTCTCCATACGAACATATGATGAAATGAACGATAGGACAGGGAGGTATCATAATGTTCGCTTACACAGCAACCGCCTTAACACTTTGTTGTATCTCGATTCTTATTACATCTTACATTTCTAAACGTAACGGTACCCTAATGGAGTATATGGTATTTATTATGTCTTTTAGTATGAGTATCGGTTTAAGTATAGGTTTTTATTTAGGTATTCTTTTTAAAGGAGAATTATTATATTCTACATTGCTTGCGATTTTGATTAGTAGTTGTATCGGTTTTTTAGTCGGTCTACGGTTTCACCTATTTACCGCTTTAGAAGGAATGTTCTCTGGATTAATGGCAAGTATGATGGGAGCAATGATTACAGAAATGTTAAACGCTCAACAAGCTCATAGTATACTGTTTATTAGTCTTTTACTTACTATAACGATTACAATGTCATGTATAATTCAACTTTTATCAGAAAGGTTTTCTACTGTTATCCACCGACACTTTTTATTATTGCTTTCAATTAGTGTTATAATCATTGTTTCAGTATTCATAACATTCCCCGATTATACGCCTTCAACTTCGCTCGAGCGCGAACAACATATACATTAACGCTAACGACTGCAATTCATAAAAAAGTTCAAACACATGGCTACTTTTAAATAAAAAGTAATTAAAATGCTCTTCACAAAAAAACGTAGAATTGTGTATAATAAGAACTAATGTTCCTTTTAAAAATTCACTAAACATGAATTACACTTATATATCAAAAAGAAGAGGATTGATATACTATGAAAATTGATAGACCCAAAATTTCACCAGAGTTATCTCCAAAAAATTTTCAAGATATTTTTTATGAAGAAGATCCAACATTGGAAATGTGTGAAATTATAGACTCCACTTTCGAAAATGAATCTGTGGATAGAGTACGATTATATGATGCTGTGATAAAGAATTGTAAGTTCACCAATACAGACTTTAGCAATATTGATATCACAGATGTTTGTTTTGAAAACTGCGATTTATCAAATGTTAATTTAAGCAATTCTTCTGTTCACAGAGTTGAATTTAAAAATAGTAAATTAATTGGAGTTAACTTTACAGAATCCAGCTTAGGAAATGTTAAATTTGAGAATTCCATTTTGAATTTAGCGGCATTTGGAAACTCTAAATTAGAAAAAATTATCTTCAATGAAACTTCATTAAATAGTGCAGATTTTTTTGACTGTAAACTAAAAAAAGTTGAATTCCAATTATGTAGCCTTGATGAAGCTAATTTTGACCAGACATCACTGAAGGGGATAGATATTAGTTCTTCTAATTTTAATACACTTACAGTCTCAGTGAATGATTTAAGAGGATGCAAAGTATCAACATATCAAGCTGTTCAGTTTGCAACTTTATTGGGGTTAATAATTAAAGATTAGTATTTCGAGGATACATAGAGCTTTATCCCGAATCATGGATTTTTTAATCGTCCACGATTCGAGGTAAAGTTCAAATCAATTAGTGGTGACTTTTTTTCTTATTATTTAACTACAGCTTGATTTCCTTTTACATGTTCATTATTTCCACTCATAAATGCTTCAATCTCTTCCACTTCTCTAATGATATCTTTCGATAAATTTTCATATCCATCTTTCGTTACAAGAATATCATCTTCTATTCGAATACCGATCGACTCTTCCTCAATGTAAAGACCTGGTTCTATCGTAATAACCATACCTTCTTCTAATACTCTATCTTTGTATGTCCCTACATCATGCGTATCTAAACCAAGGAAATGGCTGACACCATGATAATAATATTTAGACAGTTCCTCATCTTCTTGAATTAAACCAATTGCTTTACACCCTTCTGCGAGCACTTTTTTAGCATGCTCATTTAATGCAGCAAACTTTACTCCTGGCTTAATGAGTTCCGTTGTTTCTTTCAATGCTTTTAATACAATATTATACATTTGTTTTTGGCGACTAGAGAATGTTCCATTTGCCGGGAATGTATAACTAATATCAGCGTTATAGTAGTCTTTTTGAGCGCCTAAATCTAGCAGTACTAAATCACCATTTTGAATTTGTGCATCATTGTCTTCATAATGAAGAACTGTAGCATTTTTCCCACTTGCCAAAATTGTATTGAATGCATGATGCTTAATGCCAGATGACTTCAATGTGAAATCAAACTGAGCTTCTAATTCATACTCCATCATGTCAGCTTTTGCATGCTTAAGTACGTTGTAAATACCCTCTTTCGTTACAGCAATCGCTTCTTTAATGATTTCAATTTCTTCTTCTGTTTTAAACACTCGTAATTCACAAATATTCGGATATACATTACCAACTAAAACGTGTGGATACTGTTCTCTTACATGTTTAGCAAAAGCAAGCGTTTTTGTCTCCGTACCATTCCACTCACGACGCTCTAAATCTAAATATAGATGCTTCACATTTTCTGTAAAAAATATATTTGACATTGTCTTTTCAAAGCTATCTAAATATACAACTTTCTTTATACCTGAAATTTTCTCTGCTTCTTCGTTAGAAACTGTTTTACCGACCCATTTTTCCATGACTGGATCCGATTTTTCAATGAACAGTGTTTCTTCAACACTATTTCCAAACTTCTTCAACATGAAAATAACATTTGGTTCCTCGATTCCTGTTACATAGTAAAAATTTCGATTCGGCACAAATTTATAATGTGCATCCGCTGACATATGAGGTGCTTGTCCAGCAAATAAAATAGTAATAGATTCATCTGGTAATGTGTTTACTAATCGTTCTCTATTTTGAGAAAAAAATGTTGATTTCATAATAATCCCCCTAGTATTCTATGTATACTTGTAAAGCTAATTGTCCTCTTTTATTCATTTTATTATTGTTATAATTTTTCGTCAATTTTTAACCTTTTAGATGGTGTTGACATAATAAAAATTAAGCGTTACAATAACTATACATTAGTAAGTAACTAATATAATTAAATCTAACTAGAGGTGAAACAAATGAAAAACATTTTATTCCGTATTAACGAATTATCAAAAAAAGAAAAAACATCTGGATTAACAGTTGATGAAAAACAAGAACAACAAATGCTGCGTCAAAACTATACAAAAACATTTCGTGGCAGCTTAGATTCCATTTTATTAAACACAAAAATTGTTGATCAACATGGTCTTAACGTTACACCAGCCGCATTACAAGATGCTCAAATACGTTTGAAATTAAGCAAATGAAATCAAAGCTAAATAAACAATCGTATAAAACATAAAAAGAGCCGGAATTCCTATTTAGAAATTCCAGCTCTTTTTATTGTCTTTTCTAATTTAGTAAACGAGCGATACATCGCAATTCTCCACGATACAATCATCGCAAATGCGAGTAAGAAAAACATTCCGCTTAACTCTGCTAAATCAATTGATTGACTTAAATATGATTTTAACGCTACTCGTACAGCCAATAACCCGACTAAAATAAATATGAATGCTTTTGACGGTTTCATATATACATGTTCGCTTCTTATTTCAAACTTAGTTGTTTTAATAAGAAGTAGAGAGAAAATAAGTCCTACGCTAATTGCCTCTACTATTTCTAACGATGTTAATCGAAACTCTGGTAAGAAGTACATCATTGCGCCAGTACTCATAAAAATTGGCGGTAATATAATTTTCTTTTTCGTTACCGGTTTTTTCGCTGCTTTAAAGCGAAGAAACATGACCCCAACAGCCATACAAACTGCTATAATACTTGATAAAAGTGCTATCATACTCTCCCCCACTACTATCTATTTAAAAGACTTTTTGAGCAAAATCATAAACCAAACGAGCCCGATACTTATAATAACATGACCTAATCCAGCCATATGGCTTAAACCATTAAAGTCAGTTCCATTTACTTGTAGAAGACCTCTAAATACCATTGTAGCGATAGTAAAAATTAATCCTGTATTATAAACAATAAACCATGCGCGAAAGCTTTTTGTTTCTTGTACATGAAACACTTTAAATAAAGCTAATGCAACCAAAAAGAATATGAATCCTAATACTAATACATGCGTATGCACTAGCTGTAACATAGTAGATCCTTTAATTCCTTGTGCTTTCGAATACTCTCTTGCAAATACTCCTGATAATAAACCGATAATTAAGTAAATGAATGCTGCATTATATAATTTCTTCATTTTATTCCTCCTGCTGTAAACTTTCTATATTCGCTGCAATCATTTTACGCAAAGTTTATGAACGGAATATGAACAAAATATTACATTCAATTTTTGAAAATAAAAAAGCCATTCCACAATTAATATTTGCGGAATGACTTTTCAACTTATTTTAAATCTTCTATTGAGAAAGCACCTGGAAGTAATTGCTCAACAGTCACTTCTTTTTCATCACCTTTTACATTCGTTAGTAAAACTGGCATTTTCGGTTCACAGAATTCAGCAATTACTTGTCTACAAGCACCACATGGTGATATCGGTCCGTCAGTTTCTCCTGTAATAACTAAGTAACTAAAGTCGCGCTCTCCTTCTGATACTGCTTTAAAGATCGCTGTTCTTTCTGCACAGTTACATAAACCGTAAGAAGCATTTTCTATATTACAACCAGTATAGATTTTACCTTCTTTCGTAACTAATGCTGCGCCAACAGGAAATTTCGAATACGGAATATATGCTTTTGCTAACATCTTATTTGCTTCTTCGATATATTTTTTCTTATCCATATTATTTCCCCCTTAAAGTATGTGTAATTATGATTAGTCAGTAATAACTGTATGAACTAATTTAGGAGCCACTGCTGTTTCAGCGATAGAAATATTTTCGTGAATTTTTGCTTTTACATCTTCTACATTTTCACGATTTGCATAGATTGTTACGAATGGCTCGCCTTCTTTTACTGCATCGCCAACTTTTTTACGTAACATTAATCCTACCGCTAAATCGATTTCATCTTCTTTTGTCGCACGGCCAGCACCAAGTAGCATAGCTGCGATACCAATTTCATCTGCAACAATGTTAGAAATAACACCTGAAGTTTTTGCAGGTACATCAATTACATACTTCGCCTGTGGCATTTTTTCTGGATTGTCTACAATTGAGCTATCTCCGCCTTGATTGCTTAAGAACTCTTTAAACTTCTCAGTTGCTTTTCCGTTTTTCATAACTTCAATTAGCATTTCACGAGCTTCTTCTAACGTATTTGCTTTTTTCGCAAGTACGACCATTTGACTTCCTAATACAAGTACTAATTCCGTTAAATCTTCTGGGCCTTCACCTTTTAACGTATCAATCGCTTCTTTCACTTCTAGAGCGTTACCAATTGCAAATCCAAGAGGTTGTGACATGTCTGAAATAACAGCCATAGTTTGACGTCCTACATTATTTCCGATACGTACCATTGCATGTGCTAATTCTTTTGCATCTTCTTCTGTTTTCATAAATGCGCCAGCACCTGTTTTTACATCAAGTACGATTGCGTCAGCACCAGCTGCAATTTTTTTACTCATAATTGAACTTGCGATTAAAGGAATTGAGTTTACTGTTCCTGTTACATCGCGTAATGCATAAATCTTTTTATCTGCAGGTGTTAAGTTTCCAGTTTGTCCAATAACAGCTACTTTGTCACGGTTTACAATATCAATGAACTGCTCTTTCGTAATTTCAACGTGGAATCCTTCTACCGCTTCTAATTTATCAATTGTTCCGCCTGTATGTCCTAAACCACGACCAGACATTTTTGCTACTGGTACATCTAAAGCAGCTACTAATGGTCCTAATACTAATGTTGTCGTATCACCAACACCGCCAGTTGAATGTTTATCTACTTTAATTCCTTCAATTGCTGATAAATCGATCGTTTCTCCAGACTCAACCATCGCCATCGTTAAATCTGCACGTTCGCGATCTGTCATATCTTTAAAGAAGATTGCCATTGCAAGTGCACTCACTTGATAATCAGGAATACTTCCGTCTGTATATCCATTAATAAAGAATTTGATTTCTTCAGTCGTTAATTCTTTGCCGTCACGTTTTTTTGCAATAATATCTACCATTCTCATTACAATCACCATTCCTTTTTATATGATATGAATCTATTAAAATAATAAGCCAACGATCGTTGCTGATAAGAAACTTACTAATGTTGCACCGAAAAGTAATTTCAAACCAAATCTTGCGACTACATTCCCTTGCTTTTCATTTAAGCTCTTAACTGCCCCTGCAATAATTCCAATTGAAGAGAAGTTTGCAAATGAAACTAAGAATACAGATATAATCGCTGTCGTTCTATCTGAGAAATTAAAGTTTCCTTGTGCTAAATCTGTCATAGCGACAAATTCATTTGATACTAATTTTGTTGCCATAATATTTCCGGCATTAACTGCTTCATGCCAAGGTACACCCATAATAAATGCAAATGGTGCAAATACATAACCAAGAATTTCTTGGAATGAAATACCGATTACACCTTTAAATACTGCATTAATGAATGCGATTAAAGCAACGAAACCGACTAACATAGCTGCTACTGTAATTGCAACTTTAAATCCATCTATAATGTATTCCCCTAATACTTCAAAGAAAGTCTTTTTCCCTTCTTCTTGTACTTCTAACATATCTTCTTCTTCAGTAACTTCATAAGGGTTAATGATAGAAGCGATAATAAAACCACCGAATAAGTTAAGCACTAAAGCGGTTACAACATATTGTGGTTTTAATAACACCATATACGATCCAACGATAGACATTGAAACGGTAGACATTGCAGATGCACATAATGTATACATTCTTTTCTCTGGCAATAATCCTAGTTGTTTCTTAACTGAAATAAACACTTCAGATTGTCCTAAAATCGCAGAAGCAACAGCGTTATATGATTCTAGTTTCCCCATTCCATTTACTTTACTTAATGCTAGACCGATAGATTTCACAATAATAGGTAATACTTTAATGTGTTGCAAAATACCTATTAAAGCTGAGATAAATACGATTGGCATTAATACACTTAAAAAGAACGAAAACTCTTTTTGATTTACTAATCCACCAAATACGAAATTCACACCGTCAGCTGCATATTTTAATAGCTCTCCAAAACCATCTGCTATTCCGCTAATTAATATATTCCCTACACTTGTATTTAATAATAAAAACCCCAAAATGAATTGTAATATAACCATCGTTATGATTGGGCGATATTTGACCTTCTTTCTATCATTACTAGCAAGCCAAGCGATACCTAAAATCAATACGAGGCCAAAAATACCGATTAAATATTTCATAAGCCGTCCCCTCCCATTCGTATCCGCTTACATTCTTTTCAATTGTTAAAGCAATAGATACACTTTACTTTGTGTATCTATTGCTTTTGACTTCATTAATGATTAGTAGTTATCTGTAGCACCTTTTGCATCATTTAATACGATTGCAACACTAGCACTTGCTCCAACGCGAGAAGCTCCAGCAGCTACCATTTTGTCTGCATCTTCACGTGTACGAACGCCGCCAGATGCTTTTACACCAACGTTTGGTCCAACTGTTTTGCGCATTAATGCGATATCTTCAGCAGTTGCTCCGCCAGTTGAGAATCCAGTTGAAGTTTTTACGAAGTCAGCACCAGCTTTTACTGATAATTCACAAGCGCGTACTTTCTCTTCATCTGTTAATAGGCAAGTTTCAATGATTACTTTTACAAGAGCTTTTCCTTTTGCTGCTTGTACTACTTCATAAATATCTTTTTCAACGAACTCGTTATCGCCATCTTTTAAAGCGCCTACGTTGATTACCATGTCAACTTCAGTTGCACCTTTTGCGATAGCATCTTTTGTTTCGAAAGCTTTTGTTTCAGTAGTGCTTGCTCCTAATGGGAAACCGATTACAGTACAAACATCTACATCATGCCCAGCTAATTCTTCAGCAGCTAGCTTCACCCATGTAGGATTAATACAAACAGAAGCGAATTTATATTCCTTTGCTTCTTCGATTACTTTCATAACATCTTCTTTTGTAGTATTAGCTTTTAAAATTGTATGGTCAATTAACTTTGCAATATTCATTATCTTCACTCCTCATATCTTTTAACAACTTCATTCTAACTCTTAGTTGAACAAATGTAAATATACTTTTGAACTTTTGTTCATTCTTTTTTAGAAGGGAATTTCTAGTAATACATTGAAAGTAGTATAAGCTTGTAAATAAAGGATGTGAACCACTTGTTTAAGTCAAAATTCTTTATATTCACATTGCTAGTATGCACCTCACTATCCATATTTATTTTTTATAAAAGGGGTGTTATTTTCCAAGAAGGAAACCCAGTTCCATTTGCTTTAGCTATTTCTAAGATGGTTATTCAAGATAAAGAAATGGTGGAAGTAGAACCGATAGATAATCAATACCCCTACTTAGTAAAGCGCGGAAAAATGGAACCTTTTATCGATATGATGGAGCAAGATGGCTGGAGTTTTGTAGATAGAGATATTATGGCTAACTCACTAATTTTTGAAAAAGGAGATCAATCAAAGAGCGTTCCTTACAAATACTTTACAAGGTACTACACATTGATTTATTCATACTAAAAATAAAAGGCTTTCTCAAAATTAACATCTTGAGAAAGCCTTTTATTTCTAACCTTTTTGATAATGTAACAGTTCTTTTGCTGTATGCTGATCGATAATTAATACATTTGCATACCCACCACGTAACGCGCCATCAATTGCTTTTATTTTTCTATTACCACCAGCAACTAAAATAGAGCGTTTCTTTAATTTCAGTTCTTCTAACTCAATCCCAATTGTACGCTGATTAATTTCTTCACTACTAATATTTCCGTCTCCATCAAAGAAACGTGAACAAATGTCACCGACCGATTGTTTTTTGAGTAAATTCGTTTCATCCTTATCAAAATAACCTAATCGGAATAATAGTGCTTCGTCTCGCACTGTTCCTACAGTAAAAATTGCAACATTCGCTTGTTTCCCCATTTCGATAATGTGATGGATATGTCGATCCTGCTCTACTAATTCTTTTGTCACTGCATTATCAAATATAACTGGAAGCGGTAGATTTCTTGGCGTCGTTTGAAAAGCATCTGCAAATAAAGCAATCGTTTCATTCGCATATGTATTTACACTCGAATGACTAATACCACCTTTTAACTGAACAACTTCTACACCTTTTACATGTTGTGGTACAATTTTTCTAGCGATTTCATACATCGTCATTCCCCAACTTACACCAACGATATCACCAGTTTTAACCGTCTTTTCCATATACTCAGCTGCATATTTACTAATATACTCTGTAATCGTTGCATATTCTGGCACTGGAGAAAATACGACATGTGCCTCTAACAAGTTGTACTTTTCTTTCAGTAAATTTCCAACGTTATCTAAATCAGCAAATGGATCGGCTATGCTAATTTGAACAAATCCTTTTTCTTTCGCGTACTTTAATAATCTAGAGATAGTCGGCCTTGAAATATTTAATTTATTAGCAATTTCCTGCTGACTATAATCTGACTGATAATATAATCTTGCAACTTCAACGCTTAATTGTTGTTTATCTTTATCCATAGTAACTCATTACATATCCTTTCCTGTATTTCCTTTTCGTTACAAGCATTATACAGCTTTATGCAAGAAATTTCGACTACCGAACTTTATCTAACTGAACTTCTACTTCACTTAGTATATACAATGAAACTTTATTGTGTAGCTTCATAAACTCAATACAGATGCTCTTGACGCATGTAAATCAATTTATATTTAATTCATTTTTTTGCTTTTTCTGTAGTAATGATAACAAAGACGTTCAATAACAAACATTTGATATCATTTATGGAACTTCCTTAATGTACAGTAAAATCAAGTTTTTAAACATAGAAGTTCCTTAGCGTGCGAAATTCGCATTGTAATGGTGATCCCATTCCCATCAACTTAAGAATGAAAACAAAGTGAATTTTCGTTTAAATAAACTAAAAATCCTGAAAACACTTTTTCCCTTTAAAAATGACCATGCCAAATAAAATTAGATAGGTATTATTTTCAAAAAAGATAAACAAGTTATCAAGCATGTAGGTAATACCGAAGGAAGTTCACGAAAGACCTAACCTTAGCTTGATGTAGCGGTACCACATCAAGCTAAGAAAAGCTATCCCCCAAAACGCAAATTTTGTATTTATTATATCCCTGCATTCTTATTAAATAAAAATGAGAATGCAGGGGTACTCGATTTGTAATATTACCGCAACAACCTTAGTTTTTATTCAGGATATTCAAAAAAATAATCCAATTCTAAGGTTATTTCCGTTTTTTTGATTGGATTTTGAGAAAGTTTAAGGTAAATTCTTTTAAACAATATAAAACAACGTGGGATAAACCAACTCCAAAGACTGTATTCTACGCTCTATTTTTTAATTTTCTAAAACAATTGCTGCTATTTCATTAGCATATTTTTTAGAGTCAAATTCAGCATAGTTACTTAGTACCGCAACAGACAAATATTCTTTTGGAAACCGCATGAAGTGTGAACGATAACCTGCCCAGCTTCCTGAATGTTCCAGGTATGGACAGTTAAAACCTTCTGCAACCCTCAGCCCAAAAGCATAATCTTCATTATCAATAATCGTCTCTCCAGTTGGAGAAATTTTCGGACCTATTTCGCTCATTCTTTTAACGAGGTCTTTTCCACCAACGGTACCTGTAGTTAAATTTTCTCCCCATCTTACCAAGTCTTCAACTGTTGTATGAACTGCCCCATCCCCTGTATGTTCCCAAGGACTTTCATAAATTTTATATGTTCCTTGCTCATTCTTCGAATAGCCCCTAGCAATTGATATAGTAGTTGGGTAGTAATCTACAATTATTGTGGTCCCCATATTTAAAGGATCAAAAATACACTCCTTTGTAAACTGACATAGAGACTTGCCACTTGCCTTCTCTATCACTTGTGATAATAAAAAATATCCTGTATTGCTATACTCAAATTTTGTTCCAACTGGGAACCTTGCAATTTGATGACTTTTAAGGTGTTCTAGCGATTCTTCCACAGTTAATGTATCAGTATATTTAATATTTGCTGCTTCAGCCAATTCCATATAATCAACTAGTCCACCAGTGTGATGAATTAGGTGTCTCAATGTTACAGGTTCAGCATATGCTCCTATAGAAGGGACAAACTTTACAATTGAATCATTTAAACTCAATCTCCCCTCTTGTTCTAAGAGTAATATAGAAAATGCTGTGAATTGTTTAGAAACTGAGGCAATATTAAAAACATTTTTGGTAGTTATGGGTAGATTTTTCTCTATAGAAGCTAGGCCAACTGCACCTTTATAAGTTACTCCGCTATCGAAACTAGCAATATATGCAAAGCCAGGAGCTTTTGATGAAAACTTTTTTAATAATTGTTTAATCGATGTATACGTCTTTTCATTATATGTATTATTCACCTCAATCACATATCCTTCCCTTTAGATGATTAGAAATATATTAACCTGTTATCTTTCTCATATTGAATCCAATTGGACTCTGTATCGGATTATGAACTCCAGCAACGGGATGACCACCTTCAGACTGATTGCGCAGACCTACTTGTATAATTCAGTTTTGGATTATCTTTTGCATCATTCCAATATAATTTAAATTTTAGAATTATATTACACATTTTACTTCAACTCAAAACGACATATTTTAATTTGACTACAATAAAGCACCCTCACACTAACTTCTTTGGTTTCTAAATTCTTGTCTTTATAAAGAGCTTGAATTTAGTGAGTGCTATTATCCCCGACTTTATGGAAGTAACTCTTTCAATTCCAAACCACTCATGCCAACGTAATAGATATTTTCGAAATGGGGTCTATAGCATCTAAATCACAGATGTTATTGACCAAAATATCTATTTTACTTTTTCGATATGAAAATCCGAATACCAATTTTAAACAACTAAATTATATTAGACTATATTCACAAAAAAGTAGGGGGTTGCCAACTCTTTATTTTTCATTGTAGTTTCAAGTGTAGTATTGGGTAGTGATGCCCTGTATTATCTGTAAGTTCCCCATTAACTTTAGCTAACTAGTTATAGTGAGAGTGTCAAGAAAGTAATCCTATATCTTTTGCCTTTTGTACGGCTTCTTCTCGATTTTTAACTCCTAGCTTCTCATAGAGATTGGAGGCATAATTTCTTACTGTACCGTTTGACAAGTAAAGCGTCGAAGCTATTGTTTTATAACGGCTGCCTTGTGATAATAGTTCCAAAATCTCTAGTTCTCGTTTCGTTAATCCATACTCTTTTCCATCTGATCGTGATTCAAATGATCCTGTTTCTTCATTTTCTTCCCACATTCTATGGAACAAGTCATGATTAATCATCGTACCTCCTCGATAGACTAGACGAATTGATTCAGCTAGTTCACGCGAATCTATGGATTTCAATACATATCCATCCGCACCATTTCGTATGATTTCTTTTGCCCTTTCTGTATTCTGAAAGGTTGACAGAATGAGTACACGAATGTCTGGCCATTTTTCCTTAATCATTTTAGTCGCATGAACCCCATCCAGATTTGGCATCTCTAAATCCATTAATACTACATCTGGTTTTAGTCTCTCACACAATTCCAAAGCCCGTTCTCCATCTTCAGCCATTCCCACTACTTGTAAATCCTCCTGTCCATCCAAAATTGTATGAAGACTTTCTCGGATAAAAGAATGATCATCAACAATACACAGGCGGATTTGTTCATTAGACAGTTGTACTTGTTTCGGTAAAACACATGAAATTAACGTCCCTTCCCCCTTTTCAGAATAAACAATAACTCTTCCTTGAGAATGACTCACACGCTCTTTCATTGCAGTTAATCCAAAGCCATCCTTCCACTCTTCTACCCCACAGCCATTATCCTGTACATCCAATCTTATCTGTTGTGGTTCAAAGTGGAGTGACACAATGATTTCTGTGGAATGCCCATGGCGAACAGCATTTGTTAGTGATTCCTGCAAGCTCCGATATAGTGTCATTTTTGATTGTTTTGAAGCCATATACTCTTCCCCTATTATTCGAGTACGTACATTTACTTTTGCATGTTTCTTAAATTCCTCTGTCAATTGTTGTAATGTGACAGCTAAGGGAAGCGATTCTTGTGATAAATCCAATTGATGTAAATACAGTCTTACTTCTTCCATACTGTTACGGGCCAATTGTAATAATGAATCGAGCTGTTGCTCTCCTTCTTTAGACTTTAATTCCATACGTAATGTTTCCATCCCCATAATAATTGAGGTATAGGAATGCCCCATCGTATCGTGTAAGTCTTTTGAGAGCCTGTCACGTTCCTCAAGTAATGTAATCCGCTCAACTTGGGATACGTATTGTTCCAATACATGTTTCTGGTTTCGAATAGTTTCACTTTGACGGTAATTAATAGCCAGTAAACGAAAGAAAGAGCCCATAGCAAAAGCTAAACTGAGTTGTAGGATGATTGCCCATACATCTGTTACTTTGGAAAATATCGCAATGAGCAATGGGAATAAAATAATTGTGGTAGGACCCGACCAACGGTAAGATTTATGAGCACTATTTGCCGCAATCATAAAAGTTGGCATTAAAAAAGTAAGATACGCTGACGGAAATAATAAAGTTAAATAGAAACACACTCCGCCAAATAATATTATTTCAGTAAACAAATAATAGCGATAACTAAACATTAAACAAATCCAAGGTACTGAAAATGAAACTATTTCCCAAAGAATAATGATCCAAAGTGGTACTGTCAAATAATCTTGTTGTTGGATAGTCATCCATATCAACGATAGCCAAATAATAAAACGTATACAAAGTAAGGCCCAATCATACCAGAACCATAGTTTCAAAGTCTTAAACAAATTATCACTCCTTTATAGCTTTAAACATGGAACGCGTGTACATTCCAATAATTTGAACTAAGCAGTTTCCAATAAAATGATGTATCACGATGAGAATGAAACCAACAATCATGACAAAAATTGCTGTCTCCCATGAATCCACAGCTATGCCCAATAAGTATATATTAAAATATCGAAAAAGTAAGGGTGTAACGATACATACTAGTGGCATTACATACAGTAAAATAGCACATATAAGACTCATTATTCCGACAAAAAATTTCTGCATGAGCCAAAAAATAGCCCTCCAGTTGCTATTATTGAGGATCGTATTTCTCGCTTTAATCCATTTATCTCCCTCCTTTTTTTTTCTTAGTTCGAATAAATCTATCGATATATCTGTATAAACCTTCGTCTGAATACGTTCATACTGAACAAACGTGTGAGTTGTTTGCAGCACCCACGCCAATAAGGGAATACCCAAAAAGATAATCGTCATTACTAATGCAAATGTAATGCTGACTAGATAGAAACAAAAGTAAAAAAAGCCGGATACAAAGGTAAATAACAAGAAATAAAAATCTTGCAAAGTTTTTTGAGCTGATGCTTTCGTCATCAAAATCTCTCCTCCTCACTCATTGCTAATGTGTTAAAAACTACTTTTTTAATTCTAAGTATTTTTCTGTCACATACGGTAGTGTCAAAATGTCATGGTTTGTATGACATAACTATCAATACAGCCGTATCCTACTCAATTTTTGTTGTTCTTTATAAACATGACAGAAGTTCACTATCGACTATGACTCGCCGCTTGTTACACTCTGTCCATACGCTAACAAGCCGCTAACTCGTTGTGCTAAAGATAAGATTGTGTTCCCGATCTTATCTTTTTTCTTTGCAGATTTTTTAATACAAAGAAGGAATCCTTAAAATAAGGATTCCTTAAAGAAACGAAGTGTCATAATCAATTCCTTGATTTCCGGCATCATACTTATAAATTCCTTGACCCCTCATTTTATCTACTAAATCATACGTAGTATTAGATTTTAAGAGATTCAATTTTTTTGTATTTCCAAATAAATCTTTCCCTACCCTTGTTGTTCCAGTAACATTTCTTAGGGCTCTTGCTGCATGTAAAAATATTATGCTCTAGAAGTTCGCCTCCCTAGTTCGATCAAATCATCATGGTTACCTAATTGTAGGGATAACAATGCTTGATTAACTTCTTGTTTTTTTCTTTTCATGTTTTTTCTCCTTTGTTGTTCCATTCTTCATTAGACAGAATCTTTATATTTTTCGAAAAGGGGTACCCCCATTTATCCATCAAGCTAAGATTTTAAGATATCGCCTACTTAAGGAATTTTTAAGTATCAAGTAAGAAAAACGAGAGCTTCGTTTCGTATAATCAAAATATAAAGTGAAGGAAAAGAGGTTGTTTCTGGGGTTAATATGCATGTGGAAAAAGGAGAAATCTACGGTTTTTTAGAGTAATAATATCAGTGTGTCCAAGTTTTGGAGATTACTTGCAAATATTTTGAAGTTTTTGCACCAGAACCCTAATTACCATACCTGTTTTTACCATCACATATTGGAGGCTAAAACATGAATAAAAAAAAGAAAATACAAAAATCAGCAATTACCTTTACCCTACTCTTTTCTTTAGGCGTTTCATCTTTCCCGCTTACAACAGCTATTCACGCACATACACGTGAGGAACAATCTGTAGAAAAGAAACGAATCTCTTTAACGGAGCGTACATTATTATTTTTTGAATATCTCCAGCAAGGTAAATATGCAGAGGCACTCCAGTTGACGTCTGCTGCTTTTCAATCCAAGTTTACAGCAAACACTTTACAAAACTGGTGGACACAAAGTGGCTGGAGCGGAATAAAAAGCATGGGAACCCCCGTGATAAAAGAACGAAACTTGGTCCATCAGACGGTGGAAATTTCAGGAACTACCCAAGGAACTACCATACCGTTACTCCTTAAATTCACACCTGGCGGGAAAGTAGATGAAGTTGGGGTAAGGACGCCTCCGGAATCTTATATTATCCCGCATCCTAGATATGATCAACCTGCTTCCTATCAAGAACGTGAAATCGTCATTGGAAATTCTACCTATCCGTTACCAGCCACATTAACAGTTCCGAAACATAAACCTGGTGAAAAGGTACCCGTAGTTGTTCTTGTTCATGGTGCTGGCATCCACGATCGCGATAGTACATATCTGGGAACAAAAATCTTACGAGACCTTGCGGTGGGCCTTTCATCCAACGGAATTGCAGTGTTGCGCTATGAAAAACGTACCTTAGAACATGCTTTAAAGATGAGTGCAGAACCTGTTACGTTAGACCGTGATACTACAGATGATGCCATATATGCAGCAAAATCAGCAGCGCAGCAGGAAGGCATTGACCCAAATAATATTTTCATTCTTGGACATAGTCTAGGAGCTGGCGCAATGCCGCGTATACTGAGCAAATCACCTTCCTCACTTGTTAGAGGAAGTATCTTACTCGCACCACCTGCACGCCCATTGACTGACATTGCCATTGATCAGAATCAATACCTAGGGGCGCCAAAGGAAGTAATCGATGAATTAAAAAGACAGGTCGCTTTTATCCAGGATCCTACTTTCAATCCTGACCATCCTCCAGCTGGCTACAATTTTGGGTCGCCTCATTTTATGTATGATGTTTCTAGGTGGCGTCCAGTTGAAGAGGCAAAATCACGAAAAGAGCCTTTACTCATTCTGCAAGGGGCACGCGATTATCAAGTAACAGTAAAAGATGAATATACAAAATGGAAAGAAGGACTTTCAAACCGCAGGAGTGTTCAGTTCAATGAATACCCAAAATTGAATCATTTCTTCACGGAGGGTGATGGGGAATTAAGTCTTCCTAGTGAATATGAAATCCCTGCTAATGTTCCCGAGTACGTCATCCAAGACATTATTAAATGGGTCAACGAGACAAAAAAATAAGATAACATCAAAAGCCTTCAGGCAATTATCATTGCGTGAAGGCTTTTTTGAAACTAGTGATTCAGGCATATCTATTATTTTCGATATCATTTTATATAATATTTGCCCCAAACCGAAAAATTAGAGTCTTTTATAGCAATGAAGTTCATTTTTATCATTTGGGGAGCAACCTGCTCTGTTAGCTTGATGGGCATGGGGTATAGACCGCAAAATGGAAAAAAACCACTCTAAGGATTTTCGAGCCATTTTAACGCTAATTTAAATTGTATTGTATTCGAAATTAGGTTATTGCGATAAATTGTGTTGCGTTAACACCCATTTGCATTAATCTTTTTTAGTCCTAATGCAACACAAATGATATTGTGTTGTATCAAAATGTTATTAACGGGACAAAACTCAAAGAATTTTATGTCGAAATTTGCTTAACGTGGTTTATTTCCAAAATGCTGGCGGTACCCCATAGAGTAATAACGGTATGTGGCTTCAGCTCCTTTCGATTTCCAGATACTTTCCCCATACAAGTAATTTTGTTTTTAATTGTTTATTTTCTAATCGTAGCTGTTCTAATCCACTAAGTTCGTTTGGCGCTTTTTCATAAGCATATTGTTTTCCTACAGGTTGTTGAAAACGATGCGTTTGATCTGTACGATACCATTTCATCCATGTCTTAATTTGGGAAACGTTTTTAATTCCGAGTGTCTCCATAATCGTACGATTCGAATAACCTTCCTTTTTCATTTCAATGACTTTCCACTTTATTTCTTCTGGGTAATGAACTCTTGTCTTCAAACGAAAAACACCTCCATTGAATTTGCATACTTAGTATGCGAATTCAGGAGATGTTTTTTCATGTACCACTATTCGGGTTCACTTCATATTTGTAGGTGTGATTTTTAATCATTTAAGCTTGTAAAATGTTTCGTATTTCTTCTATATCTAAACTTGTAAACTTTGCAATATCTTCTATTGGCATTCCGTTTTTGTGCATACCACGGATAAGCTGTATTTTCCCTTTTTCAATACCCTTTTCAATGCCCTTTTCAATCCCTTTTTGTTCTGCATAAGCAAACTTTGCGGCTTCATCCATCAAAGCTTTCTCCCTTGCTTCATACGCTTGTCGGAAAGAAGAATCTTGACTCATACGTTCCCATTTATTCATAGCTTTTTGTAAAATCGGATCTTGGTTCATCGCAATATCCTCCAATGTTTGGGTTAATTGTTCATCTTCATTCGCTGGAAGTAATAATAACCAACGAACAAACGAATCTTCCCAGGGATTTACTTGTTCATTCCGCCACTGTTGCATGAGTTTTGGAATCTCCACAATATGAACTTCAATATCATCACTTAACTTCTTTTGTTGTTGTTGATTCCATAGGATTCCTGTTGTATGGAATGCTTCATATTCTGGAAACATAACGAAATTTAATAAATTAATTGTAATTGTTTTATGAAGAGAACTATATGGCATTCCCTTTTGTAACTGGGATGTATATAGCCTTCCCCAGTAATATAAACTTCTTTTAATCATGTCATGATTATTATTCAACTGTATCTCTATATTCACCTTTGTTCCTGTATCTAATGTAGCGGAAATATCTAAAATCGATAATTTATCCTCTTCATGTTCTCGGTGCAAGTGTGGATCTTCTAATTGTAACGAAACAATGAGTGATTCTAAAGAATCTTGTAACATAGCATTTAAAAAAGCAATGAGAATATCCTCATTTCCACTTGTACCAAATAATTGTTTAAAAGCAAAATCAATGCGTAAATTCACTAACTGTTGGTTAGACATGGGTTTTCCTCTCCCCACCTCATACGATGTTTTTCCTTTATTGTACATAATAGAGTGGTAACCATGCAAATAAGTTCTTATCACAACAGATATAAGAACTTACACCAATATTTATAATATATCACTGATTCTCATGAGTTTAACATTTTGTATGTTTTGTAAAACACATTTTTCCTTTATAATCTTTAAACATGTTCGAAAAGGTGTACCTTTTTAAACGATGGGTTCATATCCATGGGGTACCGCCACATGCCCATCAACTTAAGAACTTGCTTTACCCCAAAACTTTTTTAGAGTAAGTTGTTTTTTTAACCAGAAAGGTATATTTTCAACTATAAAAACTATGACAAAATTTATCCGATTTTCCTTTTTACCTACCTGCTAAATTCAGCAAGTAAAATATTTTTATAAAGATCAAAACTGTTAGCGCTACGCATACTGTTCAAACTGACGGCCAACGTATGCTTACCACCAAGTGTACCTCCAGCAAAAGTACTGAATCCCGGAAAGTCACCTGAGTGTCCCCATACCTGGACACCGCTTGGAAGCTTAGTTTCATAGATTCCAAGACCGTATCTCCCGATTTCAGCTCTTCCTGTAGGAACTGTAGTAAGCATTTGTTTTAGCTGCCGTTCTTTTATTAATTTGCCACTGAGCACGTAAGAAAAGAATTTGTTTAAATCGTCAGCAGTAGAAATCATTTCTCCAGCCGAGCTACCTATACTTGGATTAAAATAAGTAACATCTTTTAGCTCACTTGCTCCATCATATCCTTCATATCCACGGGCATGTTTGCTGCCTGGAATGACGCTTGAATTGCCAGGTAGGAATGTATTCGACAATTCAAGTGGTTCAATAATCCTATTTTCAATCTCTTCCGCATAACTGTTTCCAGTTACTTTTTCAATAAGGATGCCTAGTAATACGTATCCTGTATTTGAATAAGACCAATCCTTTCCTGGGGCAAAGTCTGGCGGCATCGAAAGTCCAATCTTCACTAGCTCTTCAGCGGTATACAGTCTTTTGGAATGCGTAAAATCAGCTTCTTTTGCTCTTGAGTATTCAGCGATACCACTTGTATGATTCAACATCTGACGGATAGTAATCTGTTTAGCATCATATCCATTTCCTTGAATGATACCAGGTAACCATTTTTCAATGGAGTCGTCTAGATTCAGGCGTTTCTCTCCAGCTAATTGAAGTAAAACCGTCGCGATGAACGTCTTCGTCACACTACCAATGCGAAAGCGAAAATCTGTTTTCATTGGTTTCTTGGTGCTAAGATCCGCTACCCCAGCGGCATAACCCCACGTTTTTCCACCCTCAGAAGTTTTAGCAAGTATCCCCGGAAATCCAAGTTGCAATGTATCCTGTATTGCTTGCTTGACGGCAGTACGATCTCGTTGGGTACTTGTTTTTAACGAACTAGATACACTTTGAGTAGGCTCCGCTTTTACAATTAAGTTCGGCGTTGTGTATAACAGGGAACTTCCAGCTATTAAAAGGGCAAGACTTGCAAATGTAATTTGGCTGCGTGTTTTCATAAGGTATTCCTCTTCTCTATTTATATTGTATAGTTAGTTGCTTGCTGTTTCGTATTAACCACAAAGCTATTATCTCCAGCAATGACAAAAGGTCAAAATTGAATTCGTAATCATATTCACAATTATTATTTTTACAAACGCCATTCTGTCCTGAGTAAATTCTTCTTTTTCCATATGTATGTTAACCCTAGAAATTACTTCTTTTCCTTGAAACACTCTTGTTACTGGTTTGTTTTTCATAAATAGGTCATACCTGTTTCCCCTTTCACGCCTCTTTATATTTTTGTCATACACAATAAAAATCTTCCCTCCTCATTTATTGTTAATACTTTAAAAACTGCTCTTTGATTCTAAGTTTTTTTCTGTCACATGCGGTAGTGTCAAAATGTCATGGTTTCAAAGACATAGCTATTAATACAGCCGTATCCCCCTCAATTTTTATTGTTCTTTATAAATATGACAAAAGTTCACTATCGACTATGACTCGCCGCTTGCTACACTCTGTTCATAAGCTAGTGAGTCGCTAACTCGTTGAGCTAACAAAAAATCTCAATTAAATAAAGGAGCGTTCAAAAATGAAACAAGCAATTAACAAACTGGGGATCGTTGCAATTCTTCTTTCTTCTTCAACCATGATTTCTGCATGTTCCCAACAATCATTAGAAGGAGAAACATCAAAACCATCGGTATCCACAACTAATATTGAAATGACGAAAGGACCCAATAATAAAAAAGAAATAGAATCTTTTGCTGATCCATTATTTGAGGAAAAAATGAAAAAGTATAATGTGAATGGTTCTAGTTTTGTCGTCGTTCATGATGGAAAGGTTGTTGTTAATAAAGGGTATGGATATGCTGATAAAGAAAAGAAAATTCCCGTTACTAAGGACACGGTCTTTCAAATTGCTTCAGTCTCAAAAACTTTTACTGCCTTGGCTGTGATGCAACAAGTCGATAAAGGAAATATTAAACTAGATCAAGACGTACAAAAATATCTTGGTGGATTACAAATACCTAATCAAACAGGGAAAACTCTAACACTGTTTGATATGCTCACTTATACCAGCGGATTTGATTTTCCCGACCTTACAAATATAACTGGACCTGAATATACCGATGACGAAAACAGCATACCAATGAAGGAATTTTTCTCTAAACACATGCCAACGGTGGTACGGCCGCCAGGGGAAGTTTATACGTATGATAACGTCTCATTTGCGCTTGCAGGGTTTGCAGTAGAGAATGTTACTAACAGCCCTTCCTCCAAATATATGGAAAAGAATATTTTCAAACCATTAGATATGAAATCTACAAGTATGAGCTTCACACCTGAACTTATAGAAAGAATGGCTACACATTATGGTCCCACTGGCGAACCGATCCCAACAAGTGGGAGCGGTTTAAGGGATACACCACAAGGAAGCATTTTATCTACCGCAGAAGACATGTCAAAATACATGATTATGCAACTACAGAAAGGAAAGTTTAAAGACAAAGAAATTGTAAGCAAAAAAAGCATAGATATGATGCATGCCTATCAAGTTTTTGATGATAAGACCAACCCTGTTGCGACAATTGGGTTTGAGACACCTTTTAATAAATTTGCTAACGGTCAACACGTTGTAATGAAAGGGGGAAGTATGCCTGGACATCAATCACTGATGATTTTAGTGCCCGAACAAAAAACAGCATTCTTCATGTCTTATAATAATGATTCAATGATGAGTATAGACGTATATGAAGCTCTCATGGATCACTATTTCCCAGCTAAGAAGAATGAAGTAAAAACAAGTTATCTCCCGTTAGAGGAGAAAGAAGCTCATAAATACTTGGGCTTATTCCAAAATACGCGTTTCGCTACGATTCGCACTCATTTTACTTATGAAAATGGGAATTTAGTCATGGAGGGTGGAATAACTGGAAAACAAGTTCTCAAAAGGATTCATCCGTTGTTATTTGAAGATTCGGAAGGTAACAAAGTTGCTTTCAAAAAGAATTCAGCTGGAGAAATCACATATTTTCACTACAATTCTCCTAAAAGCCTTGATTTTGTAGCAGATGCTCAGAAAATTAACAACAAACCACCTTTTGATGACGTTCCACAAAAGAGTAACTATAAAAGTCACATTGATAACCTTCATGCTCTAAATATTATGGGTGCTAAAACAGGTAATCTATTCAACCCGATGGAAACCATGACACAAGGAGAGTTTGCGGATACGTTGTTACTTGCTCATGGATGGAACGGTTTTCCAGATGAATCAAAAGAGGCAAGGAAAAAAATTATGAATGGAATTCCAGAGTATAATCGTGCTACTTCGATTACCCGCCAGGTCGCAGCAACCATGATTCAAAACGTTAAGCAAATTCAAAACTTGAAACCGATTCAACCTGACAAAGCTATTGAAGTTAAATTACTGGATGCCGCAGATGACTGGGCAGTCCAATCTATTCAGGCACTTGCCTCCCAAGGAATTCTAGACCCTGATACTCCCATCAATGCTGACGGATCCTTTATTTTCCGTCCGAAGGATTTGTTACTGCGTCAAGAAGCAAGTGCTTTGCTGGATTTAGCTTTTAATTATTATGCAACACCTATCAAACGACAGTAATTATTCATCCTAAATTGAATCATAAAAAAATTTGGATGATGGTATCTCATCAGCATCAAGCTAAAATATAACAAGAAATTCAACTTTATAAGATTTTTATGGAAACGGAAACGATTCGAAGTATAACCTGATACATTTTAAGTTTTTGCATTTAAAGAAGGAACCTATTATGAAATATGATAGGTTCCGATTTTGTTATATAAATAATTTTAACTTTGATATAAGAGGTTAATAATGCCAATTATCCGAGAAAAAGATCAACTTCCCTACCTTAAAATCATTATAAAATTGTGAAATGGTAGCTTTAGAATAAATGAAAAGAGAAATAACCATCATTATTTATTTCTCTTTTCATTTACATATTTATTTTTGGAAAAACAATCTAACTCCAAATACTAATAATACCGCGCCTGTAATACCCTCTATTGTACGGTTCACTCTTTCTTTTCTTAAAAAAGTTCTTAATTGACGTATTAGCGTGATATAAAGCAAATACCATATTGCTGTCAAAGTCGTAAATGTGAGTCCTAACAAAAGAAATTGGAAGAAATGACTTTGGTTGCTCACAATAAATTGGGGTAAAAAACTTAGGAAAAATACAGCAGTTTTTGGGTTTAAAATTGCCGTAGTAAATCCTTGTCTAAAGCTTTTAATTGCCCCAATATCCTTAGAGTCCATTTCTACTGAACCTGACATATCTTCTTTTTTATGTAAGGCACTTTTAATTGACTTTACAGCTAAGTAAATTAAATAAAAAGCCCCAGCATATTTTATAAATGTAAATAACATAGCAAATTTCATTAGGATGGCAGAGAGTCCTAGCGTAGCCATTATTGTATGAATCATCATTCCAGATATCGTTCCTAAAACAGTCTTTATCCCACCATTTTTACCATGCGAGATAGTGTTTTTTGTAACTAGTGCAAAACCAGGACCAGGCATTATTATGATTAGCATTGCTGTAAGGATAAATAATAAATAGTTTTCCATGTTCTAGTATTTCCTTTCCAATTTTTAGTTTTGCTTATAGTATAGCTTTTTTCATTAAAACATTACATATAAAAGGCTTGATCAGAAGTTTATTTTGGATATTAGTATCAATTTGGCTAAACATTATCCCAAAGCCACATTGATAAAACACATGGCAAACCTATATATCAAATTACAAGTCCACCTCTCACAAAAAACAGGATAAAAAATAAACAGCAGAACTAGTCCACTGTTTACTTCGCCACGCCTTCATGTAATTTTTCTGTATAATCTTTTACATCTTTCCAGCTATCTTTCGCTGTATGTAAATCTTCTTTTATAAACGTAAATTCTTCAGGGCTGATTCCTTTTACGTTTTGCAGTAAATTATTATATTTTGCCCCTACTGTATACCATTGATTTGATATATTTTGCAATGCTGTAATTGCTGCATCAATTGTTTCAGTCATATTTGTTGTTTTATTTTTTACATCTGTCAATATTGCCACTTCTGCTTGTGCGCCAGAAATTCTATCTTTTAAATTGGAGATTTCTCTTTCTGCATTTGCGATATCTTTTTTCGCAATCGCAATCATCGGTCCGCCAGCAAGACATGTAATTAGTGCTACGCAAAGTACGCCACCAGCAATGACCATATCATTACTCTTTTTGATTGAATCGTTATATGTATTTATTTGTTGCTCTAGAGCTGGGATACCGGCATTCGTACTTGCTAAAATCGCTGTTAATTGATTTGTATCCTCTTTAAAACTATTTGTGTCTTTCGCCATTCTATCGCGAAAAGCTTTCAAATTCCCTAACAATACATCTACCTCATTTTGATTCTTTACAATATCCGCATACAACTTTTCTAAATCCGCTTTTAATTTTCCGCTATCCTTTTGATCAATCGCTATTAGCATGCTATTATAATACGCTTGAAAAGTATTATTGTAATTAATAATATTTTGATCTGTTTTCATAATTTGAGGCTTCATATAATTTAACCAATACGCCGCGTTAATTTTTGCATCTCTTTGGTGCTGAATCATATTTCCTTTAAACTCACTATTAATGGAACTTATTTTACTCAAATCAGTCTCTTGCTGATTTTGAATTAATTTTGCATATGAATCCATTGCAAATATGCTCGATGTCGTTTGCGCCATAACATCTTGGAATCCAGCTGGCCCAAGAGAATAGTTTTTCGCATTTTCTTGTAGCACCTTTGCATTTGGTTCTGCTGCAAAAGGATGTAAAGGGAATGCGTTACTCGTTGCCATCCCAGCAATCATTAACGTTAAAAGACATTTTTTATAAAATCGTTTCTGCATACTTTTCACCTATTTTCTTTATAAGGGTATAAAGTGAAACTTTAATCAGTGGGGGTTTTCTTCGTCCCCCACTGATTATTAGTTGAACCAATCGGACTTTTAGGGGCAGTTGATCCCCCACCTAAATTCTTTGCTTTCGCTGAATTTTGAGGTGGGGGTCTTACTGCCCATTAAAGTGGGATAAAAAGCTCCTGCCCACAACTGAACAGGAGCTTCAAATCTTTCATCAATACGTAACGCTCTAACGATTCGTATTTGATTAAGCTTTTTTCGTATCTACTACTTTAATATCTTCAGCATAAATCTTTTCTGCATAGTCTTTAATGTTTTTCCAGCTATCTTTCGCAATGTTTAAATCTTCTTTAATGAAAACAAGGTCATTCGGACTAATTGAATCTACATTTTGAAGTAAAGAATTGTATTTTGATCCCATTGTGTACCATTGGTTTGAAATGTTTTGTAACGCTGTAATTGCAGTATCAATTGTATTTGTTAAATACTCCGTTTGTGTTTTAATGTTCGTTAACCCAGCTACTTCTAATTGAGCAGTTGTAACTTGTCCTGTTATTTTCTGAATTTCAGCTTGTGCATTATCAAGCTCTTTCTTCGCTAATACGATACCAGCTGTACCACCGCCTACAGCTGCTGCACCACCTGCAATTAATGCGACTCCTAACGGCGTTCCTGCACCTGTAGCGATAACTACTGCACCACCGATAATTGCAATTGGTCCTAAAGCTGTCGCAACAGATGAACCGATAATAATTGCATTATATTTACTAATTGCTTCATTGTACGTTGTAATTTGATTTTGCAGAAGTGGAATTCCAGCATCTTGACTAGCTAAGATAGATGTAATTTGATTCGCATCTCCCTTGAAGTTTTGCGTATCCGATGTCATTTTATTTCGGAATTTTTTTAAGTCTTCTACTAACTGATCTACTTGCGCTTTATTTTCATTAATACTACTTGATAATCTAGTTAACCCTTTCGTAAGAGTCGCTTTATCCTTCGCATCCACCGCAGCAACTAACGTATCATAGTAGTTTTGGAATTTCGTATTGTAGTTAATGATATTTTGATTCGTTGAAATAAGCTGCGGTTTTAATACATCTAACCATTGCTTCGCATTTCCTCTAGCAGTATCCTGGTGCTGAATTACTTTCCCTTTTAAAGCCGCATCAACAGACGATACATTACCAAAGTTAACATTACCTTGTTTAATAATTGTTAAAGCGTACAGATCCATTACTAAAGCGTTTGAACCTGTTCTTTCCATTGCATCTTTTAGGCCTTCTGGTCCTAATGAGTATTCTTCATAGTCATTATAAGCTTTTGCTACCGCATGAATTGGAGCTTGTTTCACTGTACTTTCAGCTGCATACGTATGAGCTGGCATAATGTTTCCTGCTGCAAATACTGCCATAAGTGCTGATAGAGCCATTACTTTATAAGGTTTTTTTGTCATTTTTCTTCTCTCCCTATATCGCTAATTATTTTTCTGCTTAATGTACTTCAACGTTTGTAACGTAATCTTCAAATTGATTCGTTTGTTTATTCATTTCATCACTTACTTTTTTAATTTGATTGAAATGTTTTTGCAGTAAACTACTATCTGTATATGTGCCTTCTTCAACATTCTTTTGAATTTGGATCATATTATTGTTTAAAACTTTCCAATCCGTTAATAACGTTTCTAAAGTTGTAATTTGACGATCGATTAGTTCTGTAAAGCTACTTACTTGATCTTCAACGAATGTAATTTGTGTCGCCTCTGCTTCAGTTTGTGATAACTTTTGAATAAGTGGTAATAACTCTTTTTGCTTTTGCTGAATGCGAAGAGCTGCTTCCCTCGTTTGACTATCAGCAGCATTTACAATTTCATTACTTAAAGTACCGATAGAAACAAAATCAATTGTTTTCGTTTGCGCAGTTTGATTTGTAATTGTAAATACTTGTTTACCGATATTAATAGAACCTTTAATAATTTCTTGAGGTCTATTCAAAATAGTCGTTAATTCCGCTTGAATTTCCCCTTGAATTCTTTTAATATCTTCTCTTAATTTCACAATATCTCCACTTGATCCTTGCAGTGTTTTTATTGCTTCATCAGCTTTAATTGATAAGTTGCTACTATCTTTGTCTAATACCGTTTTAAATCGATTTAACTCTAATAAATCTTGCTCCATACTCTCTTGGATACTTTGTACTTGCAATTGTAATTTTCCATATGCATTTGTAAAATCTGCTTTTGCTTGTTCATCTTCATTTACGTTTCCTGCTAGTTCATAGAGCTTACTATAATAACTATTAAATCTAGTACTATATCTCATCATCTCTTGATTTAAGTCGATTAGCTTCGGATTATATTCATCGATCCACTCTCTTACATTTGCCTTTGCAAACTTTTGATGATTCGTCAAACTACTCATCGCATTCACCTTAATGTCTGGCTGCTGTAAAATAACTAATCCGTATGCTTGTATAAGTGGTGACTGTGACCCTAACATTCTAATTGAATTGGATAATGTATTTGGAGCAATTACATTTTGTGCATATACTGTTTTCACTTCTGTTTTCCCCTCTTTAGCGTAAGCGCTTACAGGAACAAAACAACTCGTAGATACTGCTGTAACCAATAACCCTGTAATTAAAGTCTTTTTCACTTTAACTCCTCCTATGTATTAGCAACTATTACTATCGCATTTTATTATTCTGTTTTCTTGCATATAGTTTGAGATGGTTAAAATAGAGAACGTTCTCATCATGACTCACGTATGAACCATCTCTCCCAACTTTTATTGCTACAGTACTTACTTATTGTTATAAAACATTTCATAACTTTTCATATGTGGTTAATATGAATAAGGTTGTATAATTTTTCTATCTCAACACCATTCCCACATTTGTACAGTGAATATATTACACGGAAATACTATTCATTTTAAAATAATTTTCGTACAGAATTATGAAATTTCGTTTTGTTTTCATGTAAGTTTTGTACTGTAAGGTCATTTAAACACAGCTATTTATCTATCGTAAAGAAGTATTTTCATTCCCTTTATTTTCAAGCTTTCCTGTCCTTATTTCAAAATATAATCCGCTTCACTTTTTCAATTGAAATATCCATATATCACAACAAAAACCTCTACTTGTTCATAGATACAAAAATTATATTGATATATTTTTTAGACCCATATGCAATTATGCATAGTGTATACACAAAAAGGATAGCTTTACTTTCGTAAAGCTATCCTTAAAAAATCTTCTTACTTTTTCAAATGATATGGAACTGTCGTAATAACAACATTTCTTTTATAGAGTAAATACGCACGAATGAGTAAACTAGACTGATTATGAAGAATGTTATGCCAACCTTTTTTCGGAATGAACTGTGGTATAACTACAGTAACTCGGTAATTTGACTCACTCGCTTTATATTGTACTGTATCAATAAACTTTGTTAGTGGCTGAATAATACTTCTATAATGAGAATGTAAGGTAACAAGCCTTACTTCAGGTTGCCACTTCTTCCATTTCTCTTCAAATTTCTTTTCCTCTTCTCTGTCAAAAGCAACATATACAGCAATAACTTGATCTGCCGAAAGAGCCTTCGCATAGTTCAATGAATTTTCTACTACATGCGTCATACCAGCTACAGGAACAACAATTACATTTCCCTCAATTGGAACAAGTGGCTCACAAGTTTTTAAACTTAATTGATCACCCACTGCATCGTAATGCTTCTTAATTCTATGGAACAAGAAGATGATGGCAGGTAAGAAAATAAGGATTGACCAAACTTGTGCGAACTTAGTTAAAAAGAACATACTCATTACAATAAAACTAATGACTGCACCAATTAAATTGACCGTTAATCTCAAAGCCCATCCTTCAGGTTTTTCACGAAGCCATTTTAATACCATCCCCGTTTGAGAGAGTGTAAACGGAATAAATACACCTACTGCATATAACGGAATTAAATGTTCTGTTTGCCCTTGGAAAGCTACAATTAAAATAATCGAAGCAATTCCAAGTATAATAATACCGTTTGAGTAACCTAGGCGGTCTCCTCTAATCGTAAACATTCTCGGTATGAATTTGTCTTTTGCAAGGTTAACTGCTAATAGCGGGAATGCAGAATACCCTGTGTTAGCAGCAAGAATTAATATTAAAGCAGTTGTACCCTGTATAAAATAGTACATGAAATTACGCCCAAAAGTTTGTTCAGCAATTTGTGAAACAACTGTTACTTCTTTACTTGGAGTAATTCCGTAATAATAAGCTAAGAAAACAATTCCTGAAAATAAAACTGCAAGTAATGCACCCATTGCGAGCAATGTTTTCGCTGCATTGTTAGGTGCAGGATCCTTAAAGTTTGGAATTGCGTTAGATATTGCCTCAACACCCGTTAAAGCAGAGCTTCCTGAAGCAAATGCTCGTAACAGTAAAAACAAACTAATTCCTGCAACTGGTGTTCCAATCGGTGAATGTAATGTCGGTGAAACTTGACCAGTTATAATATTATAAATACCTACACCAATTAATATAAATAGTGCTAAAACGAATAAATAAACAGGATATGCTAAAACGGAAGCTGATTCCGTTACCCCTCTTAAATTTAAAATAGTAATCAATATAACAAATATAATCGCAATGATTACATTATGTGCATGTAAACTAGGGAAAGCTGATGTAAGCGCATCTGTACCTGCTGATACACTTACTGCAACAGTTAAAATATAATCGACTAATAAAGATCCTCCAGCTATTAGCCCTGGATTCATCCCTAAATTTTCTTTTGATACTACGTATGCGCCACCGCCGTGCGGATAAGCAAAAATAATTTGTCGATAAGATAAAATAAGGGCTGTCAATAATACTAATACCCCAACAGCGATAGGAATAGAATACCAATAAGCTACTGCTCCTAGGCCTGCTAGTGCGATTAATATTTGTTCTGGTCCGTATGCAACCGATGACAATGCGTCAGAAGATAAAATAGCTAACGCCTTCGTTTTATTAAGCTTTTGCTCTCCTAACTCAGTTGATTTTAACGGCCTTCCAATTAAAAACCTTTTGATTGATGAAACCACTGCTGTCCACTCTCCAATAATTTTGTACGAACTTTTCTGCTAGTTACAGCGGGTAAACGATTTCTTCAGAAAACAAAAAATGTCTACAAGCCATAACGAAATAGACTTGTAGACATTATTTTTTTTGTCGCACAAGCTCCACCTTCCTTCTCAATATAACGCTTACGAGGTTAGCTGTCGGATTCGGGCCTATGAGTAGCCCTACCTTTTTCAAGGATTCACCCCATTGGATTAAGTACTAATCCATAAGAACGGGTCCCCCGCACCATGCGGTTTCAGCGATTTAGAAAATTGAAACTGTGGATTATAATACTCCTTTATTTTCAAAATGTAAACAAAAATTTTGAAAAAGAAAAAATTTAAATGATTGCGCATAATCCGCTAGTAAATATACATAATGAATACTAAAAAATCAATAAAGGAGACTCATATGTCTAAAGAAAAGAAGCCTATTTTTTCCGATTCCTATTTAGATGCATTAGCAAATGAAATTAATCAATTATACGGTAAACGTGAACAGGAAATAAATTTGACAGATAGAACGAAAAGAAATAAATAATTTGTCATAAAAAAGAAAGCAATATACTTATATATTGCTTTCTTTTTTATTTTTTCATACATCCAATTGTATTGCTGATCTGTTAAAGGTCATTTCTTCATACACTTTCAAATTTTGATATACTACCCCTAATAATGGTGCTTCTATAGAAAATTGTTTCGCTACATCTAGTAAGTATCCTTGTAAGTGCTCGCCTTCAATGAACGAACCTTTTTCCATATCACGCTGCATCGATGACTTCATATCATACGAAATTTTATCAATTGTTTTCATATGTTCTTGGGCAATCCCATCCTTAACTGGAGCTTTCATAGATCTCATGATTTGCACACATTCTTCAAATAAGTTTTGGATAAAATCGTGTCCACCTTCGCTTTCGCGAATCGGTCCTATCGGTGCACGCATTAATGTCGTCACACCCGACATTACAGTAATAAATAAATATTTATGCCACATATCTTGCATAATATTTTCACTTAAAACAAAACTAGATTTCGTACCTGCAAATGCTTTAGCAATATGCTTTATTCTCTCTGAATCTTGAAGCTTCATTTCTCCAAAGACAAGTCTGTTGGCAACACTCGTTTGTACAATCTCTCCTTGATCGTTTAACGTCGTCTCGATAAAGCATAAACCGCCAATTACTTTTTCCACGCCGAATTCCTTTTGTAATAGTGATAAATGAGCGATACCATTTAACAATGGAATGATGACAGTATTTTCACCTACAAACGGCTTCAAATCTTGAATCGCCTCGTTTAAGTGATACGCTTTTGTTGAAAATAAAATAACGTCAAATGGAGAAGTTCGATCTTCTTTCGTTATTAATTTCGGTTGGAAGGAAAAATCCCCATTAACACTACGAATAACAAGTCCCTTTTCCTCTAATTGCTGTTTTCTTTTACTGCGGACAAGAAACGTAACATCTTCTCCTTTTTCGACTAATCGGCCTCCAAAAAAGCCTCCGACGCCACCAGCTCCTAATACTAAAATACGCATACAACATCCCCCTTTTCAAAATACAATTTTATAACGTGTAGTATACATAACATTATACATGTCCCCTACTAAATAAGCTGAATTTTCATTCTTAATCAAGGATAAAACAGTGGTTATTTTCAAATGAATTTGGGCATGTTGTTTTTATAGCATATATGGAAAGGAAACAATGTAAATGGAGGCAATACAAACAATCGAGGAAAAAGATGTAGCAACAGCTATATTTCAATTTATATTCCCGTTTTCTTTTAAAACTGGATATGAACAAAATATGTTCCCTTTCTTACAGAAAAATGATTTCCGCCCTTTTAGACTCGATCATCTTGAAAATGAAAATACATACTACGGAAAGTTTCAAGTTTCACATCAAAATATGGAAGCATACTATCTTTCATTTACAAATAAAATTCTATTTCCTCACTCAGAGCATCAAAAAGGATTACAACGCTATTCTAAAGACCTTAACTTAACTGGACATTTAACAACAAATCTTATTTCCATTCCCTTCAAGATTCATTCTATTGATGTAACACTTTGCCCTTATGAGCTTGGCTTCTTAACAATTCGGACAGAAATAGAAACCGCTTCAAACATGACATTATCAGAAGCAATCGAATTCGCCGCCCGCTTCCGTGTACTTGAAACTAAAAATGATACAAACGAGACTATTTGTATTGAATGTAACGGAAAACAATACTCACAAGTGGAAAAACTTATATTCGGTGATTTATTTCACGGTGTAACAGACTTCTTTGAGAAAAAGAGATTGCGGAGCTCTTACTTTCAAACCTTTCCTTTCTTTGAAGACCAAAGAATGTATGTACAAACGTTATTATCTATAAAAGAAGATATGGACCTGAATGAAGTGGATGTTTATCGTACTTCCAGCCTTTCCGGATTAACAGACGATGGTAAGCCGTATATTAGCGCAAATAATGTTCCTTATATTCAAGATTATTTAATAAAACATTCTTATCAAAGATGGGCTCCTAATCGCTACTTTGTTATGGAAGAACATATTTTTACATGTATAACAAATGAAGGTGAGCAAGCAATCGCTAAACTTGCTAGTCAAATGTACGGGGAATTTTATTACGCTTTATTATTAAACTTATTTCATAAAGTTGTTTTATTAAAGATGGCGAACGCTTATGCTGAACTAAACATTGAACAAGATACAAATGAAATAGAGCAATTAATTTATTCAATCAATTCATTTACAGCAAATTACTTTTCTTTAGAACTAGTATCCCAATCACAGAGTGAAGATATTTTCTTCCGCTTAAGAAATCTATTTAACATTGAAGTACTATACTCGAATGCAAAACAAAATCTTGACAGTTTGTTTAAATACCAAGAAAATGTCGCTTCTAAAAAAGATAGCCTTTTACTATTAATTTTAACGCTCTACTCTGTAGTAGGCCAAATGTTAGGGTTTACTATGATCGATCTTTTAAGAAACACCGATTCAAACAAAATATCGTCTCCACTTGAATTTTTCGCACTTTTAATAGCAATTAGCGGTATCGTCATTTCACTTATTTTAGGTGCGCAAAGTTTATACCAATGGAGTCTACAACATAAACGAAGAAAAGCATGGGTAAAACAAACTGTGCTTTCTGCTGTTAAAGAGAAAGATGATAAACATTAAAAAGGGTGATTTTCAAATTACAAATACGTAGAGCATTTCAGTGAATGAAATTTTTATCAGCGATTTTTAAGATATATCGACTTACCGACAAAAACTGATAAAAAACACATAGTAAAAAAAGTACTCCAAAATAATATTTGGAGTACTTTTTTATTACAATAATTTAGCTTACTTCCCTGCTTGGATTTTCTCTAATGCAGCAGCTACTTGCTCTTCAGTTAATTCGTGTTGAACGATATAACGATTACGTGGGTGTACACGACATTCATGAGAACATGCACGTAAATGTTTCGCTTCGTTTTCTTCAGAACATAAAATTTTCTTATTACATTCTGGATTTGCACAGTTTACATAGCGCTCACAAGGTTCACCTGTAAAGTGGTCTTTACCAACGATAACATGCTCTTTTTGGTTTACTGGTACAGAGATACGCTCATCGAACACGTAACATTGTCCATCCCAAAGCTCACCTTGTACTTCTGGGTCTTTTCCATACGTTACAATACCGCCGTGAAGCTGACCTACATCTTCGTAACCTTCACGAATTAACCAACCAGAAAACTTCTCACAACGAATTCCGCCTGTACAGTATGTTAAAATCTTTTTACCTTCAAGTGTTTCTTTGTTTTCTCTAATCCAATCTGGCAACTCACGGAATGATTCAATATCCGGTTTAATCGCACCTTTAAAGTGACCTAGATCAAACTCATAATCATTTCGTGCATCAATGATAACTGTATCTTCTTGTTTCATTGCCTCATAGAATTCTGTTGGCTCTAAATATTTACCAGTTATTTCTTTCGGATTAATGTCGTCTTCTAGACGAAGTGTAACTAACTCTGGACGAGGGCGTACGTGCATTTTCTTAAATGCATGTTCATCTGCCTCATCAATTTTAAAAACGATTCCAGCAAAACGTGGATCATTGTTCATTGCTTCCATGTATTTCTCTGTTTGCTCAACAGTTCCAGAACAAGTTCCATTAATTCCTTCTGTCGCTACAAGAATTCTTCCTTTTAACTCAAGTGATTTACAAAATTCTAAATGCTGTTCAGCAAATTCTTCTGGATTTTCAATTGTTGTGTACATGTAATATAGTAATACTCTATATGGTTTTGTAGTTGCCAATTTATTTCTACCACCTATCTAAATTTTAAAATCATGTATAAGTTAACGTTCATATCAAAACATATATAATAAGAAAATACATACTAAATTGTACTTAGCCTATTTTCTTCTATTTACAATTTTTTCTATAAGTTAACGAAAATAAAAACAAGATTACATCACAAAACACTATGGTTATGTTGTAATCCCAATATATTATATATCATACAATTTCATTTCCATCAATTAATATGCTGTAATATAGGCTCTATGTTCACATAAATTTCAAAATTAGTCCTTTAATTCATTATGTTTCCCCATGTGATCACACCATAAACTCCCATTTTTTTATAACACGACACCATCTATTGTAGCAAGGCATATAATTTGCACTAAGGAAACATTTGTGTTCAAATAAAAATATCATCTAATACATTTAAATGTATTGAAATAAACAATAAGAATACTTACAATAATTTCATCAAGTTAACATTTCAAAGGGGAAAACTACTATGAATAAAGATATATCAAAAGATGAACAAGTCCCTTCTCAAAGTACAACTGTTCAATCAGCACACTTAGCTTTAAGTGGAGAAACGAAAGGCTGGAAAAGACTGTTACCGTTTTTAGGACCCGCTTTTATCGCATCCGTAGCTTATATTGACCCTGGTAACTTTGCTACAAATATCGCAGCTGGTTCACAATATGGATATTTACTATTATGGGTTATATTCGCCTCTAACTTAATGGCAGTATTAATTCAAACTTTATCAGCTAAATTAGGAATTGCTACGGGAAATAATTTACCTGAAATTGCTCGCGAACACTTTCCAAAACCTGTGTCTATCGGCTTATGGATACAAGGTGAACTCGTTATTATGGCTACAGATTTAGCGGAATTTATCGGGGCAGCACTCGGATTGTATTTATTATTTGGAATTCCGATGTTACCAGCTGCTTTAATTACAGCAGTCGGATCATTTATTATTCTTGAGTTTCAACGCAGAGGATTTCGCCCACTAGAAGCTATTATTACAGGGATGATTTTTATCGTAGTAATAGCATTTGGGATTCAAGTTTTTTATGCAAAACCAGAATTAAGTCCCCTTCTTTCAGGACTATTTATTCCAAAATTCCAAGGTGTAGACAGTATATTACTTGCAGCAGGGATATTAGGTGCGACAGTAATGCCACATGCAATCTATTTACATTCTGCATTGACACAACGCCGCGTGGTTGGAACAACTGACGAACAAAAGAAAAAGATTTTCCGTTTCGAATTTATTGATATCATTATTGCAATGGTTATCGCTGGAGCAATTAATGCGAGTATGTTAATTGTTGCTGCTGCACTATTCTTTAAAAATGGCTTGCATGTTGAAGATCTTGATGTTGCTTTTAACCAGTTCAGTACTTTAGTCGGTCCAGTATCGGCTGCTTTATTTGGAATTGGGCTCTTATCAGCAGGACTATCTAGCTCTTCTGTCGGTACAATGTCAGGTGACATTATTATGCAAGGTTTCATTCGAATGCATATTCCGTTATACTTACGCCGCTTTATTACAATGATTCCACCATTAGTTATTATCGCTTTAGGTGTAAATCCAACTTACGCTCTAATCATGAGCCAAGTCGTCTTATCATTCGGTATTGCTTTTGCATTAGTGCCACTTATTATGTTTACAAGCAATAAAAAAATTATGGGTGCGCTCGTTAATCACCGCATAACAACCTTTATCGCTTGGATCATCGCTGTACTTGTTATCATTTTAAATATTTTCTTACTGTATCAAACATTTGTAGGGTAATGAGAAAAGGTATTCCAATAAAACTGGAATACCTTTTTTCATTACCACTTATGTATGTACCTCTTTCTGGCATTATCGTACCTTTTTCAGTTCGAAAGTAAAGTGGTAATCCTTCCGAAAGAAATATGCTCACCTTGGATGGATCCTGCCTTTGATGATGAATATGTAAATGCGGCTCACTTGAACTTCCTGAGTTACCAACTTGAGCAAGTACCTTTCCTTCATTTACATGTTGGCCTTCCCTCACTTTAATCGATCCTTTTTTTAAATGGGCAAGAATCAAAAATGTCCCTGATTCATCTAGTCGCAAATAAATATGATTCCCCGCCATTGACTCAAAATTATCCGATCCTGGAACTACATCTTTTTCATCGTTATTGATTGATACAACTGTTCCAGAAGCTGGTGCCATTACTTTCGCTCCATATATTCCATAATCCTCTAACTTACTACTTTTCACTTCAGCAGGCGGAATAAGAATATCATATGCCCATCGTTCATTTGGTTTTATAACATGATAGTTCGTTTCTAACCGATCACCACCCCAGCCCACTAGTGCTCGTTCATTCAAAGGAAAGCGAACTACTGCTTTAGGATTCATAGAATGTACATCTGCTGGGTAAGCAAGTCCCCCTATGTTAGCAAACCATCCTAAAGGCCAAGCTCCAATTATAGAGAAAAGAACGATGAAGAGTAGCGCTTTATCTATTTGCTTTCTGAAAATACCTTTCCACACAAATAGTAATACTGATCCTATCAAAATAAAGAGTGATACTATGCTAAAGGCTTGTATACTCCACCAAGCAGTGACTGATATAACACCTTTAGCTAAATAAACTACACTCCAACTTATAATTAAAAACGCAACTAAAATTATTAATACATATTTCCTCCACATGTTGTATCCCCACTCTCATATCTTTGTTCTACATAATACGAAGTGAAAATTACGACATACAAAAGAAATACTTACGACTTCCTTACAATTCTTTATAATGCGGTAAGACGATGGTGAAAACAGTTTCTTTCTCGTTACTGCGCACAGTGATATCCCCTTTATGAAGCTCTGCTATACTTCTTGCAATTGCAAGTCCCATTCCTTTTCCACCCGTATGAGAGCTACGTGATTTTTCACCGCGATAAAACTTCTCAAAAACGTAAGGAAGGTTCTCATCCGGAATACATTGTCCAAAATTTTTAATTTCTATTTCAGCATTCATGTCTCTTTTAGAAACTTGAATTAAAATATCCTTTCCGTCTTTCCCGTACATAATACTATTACTAATTACATTTTCGAATAGCCTCACCATAACCGCTACATCTATTTCCACATGTAACTCCTTATCACCGTTAATACGAAAGCTCATATCGGCATCATCTAGTAGTGGTACAAAATCAATCATGATTTGTTCAATGAACGCTTTCATATTTACTACACTTTTATGTAATTCGATTTCTCTATAATTTATTTGACAATATTCTAATAAATCATCTACTTGATTTTTTAATTCATAACTTTTTCGCTTTAATATACTTACATACTGTTCACATTCTTCTCTATTTGAATGAAGCTGATTTCCTAACAGGTCCGCGTAACCGATTAGAGATGTTACAGGTGTTCGTAAGTCATGAGAAATATTACTAATCATTTCAGTTTTCATTTCCTGCGATTTTTTTTCATTTTCGATTGACTCTTTTAAACTTTTCGCCATTCTATTAACATTCGCTGCTAATTCACCAATCTCGTCATTTTTTGAAATAGGTATAAGTATTTCAAAATTACCACTACTTATTTCCTTCACACTCTTGTTAATTTCAGATAATCTTTTCATCATTGTTTTTGTCATGAATGCAAAGTATGTTGTAGTAAAAATTAAAAAAACTATAAAATATAAAAATGAATATTTTTCCTCTAATGCAGTAACATGACTATATATATTTCCAATTAATATTTGAAACGTTATTATACTTACAGTTGCTAACAAAATGCTACATATGAATGCGATAAAAAACTTAGCTCTAATGCCTTGTAATGATTTAATCTTCAATTTTATATCCGACTCCCCAAACATTCTGTATAAACTTCGGTTCTTTTGGATTCTCTTCAATTTTATTTCTTAATCTTGCGATATGAACCATTACTGTATTATTACTTTCATAGGCTCTTTCTTTCCAAACGCTTTCATATATTTCTTCAATAGTGAACACACGATTCTTTGCAGCTGCCATTAAGTACAAAATATCATATTCAGTTTTCGTAAGATTGATTGTTTCTCCATATAACATTACTGTTCTAGACACTTCATCTATTTCTAAACCCCTAATGTTTATTTTCTTTTCTATTACTTGGACAGTATTTTGATTGAAATATGTATACCTTCTTAATTGAGCCTTCACTCTCGCTATAAATTCAATTGTACTAAACGGTTTCACAATATAATCATCTGCGCCAGTACTAAATCCAATTACTTTATCTACATCCGATGATTTTGCGCTTAAGAACATAATTGGTAAACTATGTTTCTCTCTAATCCTTCTGCACAATTCTATCCCATCCATTTTTGGCATCATAATATCCAGAATTGCAAGTTGAATACTGTTATTATTTATTATTTCTAAAGCCTCTTCTCCGTTATGAGCACTAAAGACTTTAAAACCTTCTTGCATTAAATTCACGTTCACAAATTGAACAATATCTTGATCATCATCTACAATTAAAATTGAGTTTTTCTCCATATACATACCTCTTTTTGAAATATATTCCACAATCCATTTTATCACAAATTAAAACCATACTTCCCTCTTGAATAATCTTTATTTTCAGACTAGATTATATAATAACAATACATTCTAGTTTCAGAAGAAATGGAGTGAAAGTATGTTTCCTATATTAAAAACCGACCGACTCATTTTACGAGAACTTACCGAAGAAGATGCACCGGGTATACTACAATGCTTTTCTAATACTGATGTACTGCGCTATTATGGCCAAAAACCGTTACAAGATATTGATCAAGTGAAACAAATTATTCATAACTTTAAACTGAGTTACAATGCAAGAAGCGGCATAAAATGGGGAATCGAATTAAAAGACAAAAAAGAGCTCGTTGGAACAATCGGGTTTCATGATTGGTCTTCTGAGCATAAACGAGCCAATATAAGTTATGCCTTTCTCCCTGAACACTGGGGAAATGGATATGCGACGGAGGCTGTTTCTGAAGTTATATCATACGGTTTCCACACACTTCATTTAAAACGGATCGGAGCAATTGTATTTCTTGAAAATGAAGCTTCCAATAAATTGCTATTAAAATTAGGATTTGAAAAAGAAGGCGTTCTAAAAAATTATATGTATCAAGATGATATCCCTTATGACACGAATTTTTATTCTTTATTAAAATCGGTTTAATAGAAATTATGCGTAAAAACTCGTTTCAGCATAATAAATCAGGATAGTGCATCTTTAACGAAAGATGGGAAACCGAGCGTTATTCATTTCTTAGATCATCATACGACTGATGCGAAGTACAATAAATTATATAATTTTAAAAAGGGGCATGAGCATATTCTTACTCATATCCCTTTTTTACGTTCTTTTTCTGTTTTCGCAATGCTTTTGGAATGTATATTCCATGTAATCTCCCGTTATTGCATATGCTCTAGAACGAGATCCCCCACAAACATATCGAAACTCACAAACTAAACTTTTTAAAAGTTTTCAACATCATTACCTCTTTTCTAAAACCATAAAGAATGTACTATCCGGTAGCGCAACAACATTCCCAGACTCATCTTTAAACTCGATTTTCTCGCTAAGATGTTGTGTATATCCACCCTGTAAATAGTTCATAGCTTGAACGATGTTTATTTTATCTCCAAAGATACCCTTTACGAAATCCTTATATTCGTTTAGCGTAAATATTCCAAACTGCTCTTGCACCTCGTGAACGAAGGAATCCTCGCCCCATGTATACGTATATAAGAACTCCATTGCATCATTAACAGGCATTTTGACTGTATCGTCTGCAAGTACCTCATACTTGATTATACGTCCCTTGAATTCACGGACATACTGCTCTAAGAACTTCATTCCGCCTGCATCTTTAAAACGAATCAACCGTATTAACGTTTTATCTTCGGTCATGATGCCATCACGAATGATAATACGGCCTCCTGGCTTTAACACCTCATAGGCACTCTGCAGCCCTTTTTTAATTACTTCATGATTGAATTTCTTACCTTCATACTCTATATAAGAGAACAGCTCATGAAGGATAGAAGAATATACAATCGTATCAACCGATTCTTTTCCAAATGAGCTGCTTAAATTGATTGCATCCCCTTTAATGACGTCCCAAGAACGCCCCTCGTTCTGCTTCTTCTTTTTCAACGTATCAATCACGTTTTCGGAAATATCTATACCGTAGATTCGTTTGTCCTCTGTCTCTTCTTCGATCATGTCTAACATGACACCACCACCGGCTCCGACATCTACAATCGTATCTCCCTTTATATAATCAAGAATAATTCGTTTATCATCAGCTGAGCTATTCATATGTTCCAGATACACTTCTTCATTATGGAATCTATCATATGCATCCTTACGTAACCCGAAGAAATCAAAAAGCAGCACATTTGCCCGAGCATGCATCATATCTATCTTTTCTGCCTCTACACAGAAGGTAATTAACGCCTCACCTACAGCAGAAAACTGAAACGATACATACGCAGTCTTCATATCTTCATCGACTTTAACCTTAAAAGAAACATGCGTTTCATTCGGCTTCTCGTTCTCACGATACTCTCGTAGATACTTCTCAATAACCCGCTTACGATACACGTTGTCCTTTTTCTCACCTTTGAAATCATAGTGCAACTGTTGCATCAATTTTTCGAAATGTATATGCTGAACTTTTCTAGAGCCTATCTCGTTCTTTAACATAACAAAAACTGTCCAAATATCCTCAAAGCTAAGAGCATGCATAGACGGTTCTACATACCACAAATCCTTATCAGATAAAAATGTTTGAACGTCTCTCTTCTCGCTCCCCATAATTATATCTTTTTCAAATACTGACTCCTTATGTTTTGGCGTGAGTCTATGTATGCGAGAAGTAAATGGCTCCATATAACCATCAAACAGGCCATCAATTGTAATCTTCACATCGTTCTTCACTTCACTCCACAAAGCTTTTGATACGCCTTCAATAATGCATTGGTTAAGATAGTATAGAATCTCCTTTAACCTAACGTCTCCGTATTCTTCTTTATATGTGTTAATTAAATCAACATGAGAGTCCAAACGAGCCTCCCCGCGTATATACTGCCCGATTAATCCATGTGTTCTAATTAAATCTCGAATAAACAAATACTCAGTAGAGTTTAAGTTTGTCTCTACACGTTCAATAAACTGAATATCACTAAAGATATCAGCAGAACCCTCGTTATGTACGAATAGATTAATCCCGTTTTTCTTCCATTGCTCCCGCTGTTTTAAAGATCCTACCTTTGCAAGCTCACTATACGTTAGTACCTTTTCAATAATACGATACGCTTCTTCATCTAAAGGCAGTCCATCTAACACTTGTAGCGTACGGTGCACATAGTACAACACCGCATCTGTTTTTAATGTTCCAAGTACTTGTACATTCTCATAGTTTTGATGTATCTCCTCTGCCTCGATTAAATACTTTAACCACGTAGGGAGAGTATCGGAAAACCCTTTAATGTATTTATTTAGAATCTCAATGTTTTTCAACTTATTTACCCCCATATATAATCAATATCTGTAGTAAAGTCTGAGACACCTTCTCTAAAAAGATCATCACCCTATGTCCCCCTTTACCATCTAGAACTCTTTCAAATACAAACGCTTCAAACCCAGTCTTTTGCTCTTGTAAAAAAGAATTATCGGGTTTGTAACACATTCTTTTGTTCATCTCTTATTGTAACTTCATCAGGAATTTCGGCGGAATAAACAGTAGGACTCAGCGGATCACTTCTTACATTGATAAACATATGTTGTGATAGAATCAACCGAAAATGGAAACGGCAAGCGGGTGCACTCCACTTGCCGTTTTTTCATAGCTTAGTATGTATTTGAATTTCTTTTGCTTTCTCTTTTTCACCTTTCACGCGTACAATTAAATCATATGATCCGGATTTTGGAGCTTCAAAAGAAAGCAAACCTTCTTTTTGAGAAGTGATTTCTTCTTCATAAATTACCTTATCATCTTTTGTAACTTGTAATAAAATTGCACCTTCTTCAACAGCTGCTTCATAAGGAATTTCCACATTTCCTTTTTCAGCTTTAACCGTTTGTACATCGTAATACCCTTGCAACGAACCAATTTTCAAAGTCGTTTCGCCATTTTTTTGAACCTTTGTGACTTGTGTTGCTGTATTGCATGCACTTAACAATACAACAAGAGTGAGAACCATAAATAAACGTAGTAATTTCATAAAAATTCTCCTTTTTTATGTACATGAATTAAAATTCTAACTCTAAATTTTGTACCATCTTATTTCCCACCTCTTAAAATAGCTTTTTTTACAATCAAATACATAATAGAGAATAGTAAACAAGCTCCCATTGTACCAAAAACTACAATTGAAATTTTACCTGCTAATGTTTCATTTGAATCTAATGCATTAGGTAAGATTGTACCAAAAATTGCAATACCGGCTAATACAACCATAAAATATTTAAATCTTTTTACTTTCTTATTCATACTAATTATCCCCTTTATTCCTTAAACCAAATCCCCATAAACCTACACCAGGACCTAATAGTACATGAAATTTGACTCTACTTTTTCTAGCTTCAAAGAATCCCCCGAGATTCCCAAATTAATATCGTCCAAGTATTATACATACCAATTCATTCATATAGAAAAAGTCCCGTTCAAATCAAACACTTAAACTCCTCTTTTTTATAATACTCAAATAATTCCACACAAACATCTCTATCAATTCATCTTAATACCTCAATTACCTTTTAAGTATATCAATGACAAAATAAATAATCTAATATTTTTTATAATTAAAAACAAACATAGTTACAACAAGAAAATGTTTGTATGCTGATCTGTACTGCATTCCCTTATTCCATGTACTCTTAAAAAAAACCTTACTTTTTAAAAAGTAAGGTTTTTTTGTATTTATTCATTAGCAATATAAGCATTCTTATAAGTATAAATACCACCAAATTGATGCTTCTCAATTCCTTTTACATAACCCTTTTGTACGTAAGCTGAGCCCATTTGATAAAGCGGTGCAACCGCAGCATCTTCTAACAAAATACGCTCGGCCTCTTGCAATGCTTCCCATCTTTTCTTCTGATCTAATACTAGATCGCTTTTCGCTTTCTTTATTAATTCATCGTAGTGACGGTTAGAATAATCCATTTTGTTATTTTGATTATCCGTCGTAAAGAGTTCTAAATAACTAATTGGGTCTTTATAATCCGGTCCCCAATTTCCCATAGATATATCGTAATCTCCTATTTGTTCTAATTGTAATTTTTGCTTAAATGGCTGTTGTTTAATTTGGATCGCGAGTCCTTGCAAATGCTTTTCTAAGTCACCCTTTATATATTCTGCCATACGTTTTGCATTATCTTGTTCAAATGTTAAAAACTCGAGGTTTACTTGTTCTACTCCAAGCTCTTTTTTCGCTTCTTCCCAAATCTTTTTCGCATTTTGCAAATCATATGGAGAAAGATCTCCGTTTTCTTTTCTAAAATCTTTACCAGTCTCTTCATTTATATGACCAGCCGGTACAAGTCCGCTTGCAGACTTTGCCCCGTTATTAATAAAATGAGCAACGAAATCTTCTTTATTTAACGCTAATGAAATAGATTGACGCACCTTTTTATTTGCTAACGCATTATTTTTCTCATTAAAACGTAGCATAGCAATTGCAGGCTCGCTCGACATATGCAATTCCTTACTTCCTTTATACTTGTCTACAAATTGAGAATTAATAGGCACCCGGTCCAAATTACCAGCTTCGTACAAATTAACAGCGGTCATTGTATCCTTTACAATGTGAAAGTTTATTTCGTCTAATTTCACTTTCTTTTCATCCCAATATGTAGCATTCTTCTTTAATTGAAACTCTTGTTCATGCTTCCACTTTTCTAATACAAATGGGCCGTTATATATGAGATTACTAGATTCCAATGCATAATTCTTTCCTTGTTCTTTCAAAAATGATTCATGCTGTGGTAAATATATAGGTAGTGCTAACAGCTGTAAAAAATACGGGATTGGCTGTTCGAGTTCCACTTCTAACTTATAATCATTTATAACTTTAACCCCAAGTTCATCAAGAGGCATTGTTCCCTTATTTATCTCTTTCGCATTTTTCACATAAAAGAGCATGTACGCATATTGAGACGCTGTTTCACGGTTAATTGCACGTTTCCATGCAAACATAAAATCATTTGCTGTTACATTGTCCCCATTTGACCATTTTGCATCTTTACGCAAATCAAATGTATATTTTTTACCATCTTCACTTCTTTTAAACGATTTTGCTACCGCTGGAATAGGCTGATCTTGATCATCTAATACATACAACCCTTCAAATATGTTTTGCATAACGTGTGCTGATGTACCATCCATCGTTTTCGCAGTATCAAGAGAAGGGATCTCTTCTGATACCGTTACATTTAATACTTGTTCTTTTGCCTCTGTGTCACTTTTATTCGCTTTATTATTACAAGCTGTTAATAATAAAGATGTAACAAGTGCCATTACCATTAAATGGCTCTTCTTTCGCTTCATGAGTTGTTCTCCTTAAATATAAAATATTATAAAGCGTAATATATTATAGCAGAAATAATAACAGAAAGATGCGACATTCTTTTGAATATTTATTCGTTCAAGAAAAAAAGCTATCCTTTTAAAAAAAGGATAGCTTTTTCAATTATCTATCTTTGCAAACCTCGTTTATAACGACTTGCTTCAAATATAATACGCTCTTCATCTAACGTTTTACATTCACCATTCCAAACGACACGCTTTCCGTTAATAATTACATCGCTTATATCTTTTCCACTAGCAGCATACACAAGATGTGATAACACTTCATCTGCTGGTTGTAAATGCGCTTTATTAGATGGATCAATTGTGATAAAATCGGCACACTTTCCGACCTCAAGTGATCCTGTTTGTTTCATGCCGATTACTTCAGCAGCTCCTTTAGTCGCAAGTGTAAGAGCTGTTTCAACTGGTAGTGCTGTTGCATCTTGATGAATGCCTTTTTGTAATAATGTTGCTATACGCATTTCTTCAAACATATCTAAATTGTTGTTAGATGCCACACTATCTGTTGCAATTCCTACTTTCATTCCTGCTTCTAACATTGCTTTTACATTCGCTATACCAGATCCTAGTTTTAAATTACTATTCGGGTTATGAGCTACTCGAACATCATGTTCTGCTAAAAATGCACGTTCATTTTCATTTAATACTACACCGTGTGCAATAACTGTTGGGCGTTTAAACAACCCGCAACTTGCTGCATATTCTACTGGACGTTTTCCGTACTGTGCTTCAATATCACGTACTTCACGCTCTGTTTCCGAAAGATGAATATGAACCATCGTTTGATTTTCTACTGCAATTCGTGCGCATTCTTCTAACAGTTCTGTGGAACATGTATATGGACTATGCGGTGCAACCATCGTAGTTAACATACCACTTTCATTATAGTAACGCTTCACATATTTTTCAGCTTCTTCAATTGCTTTCTTTTCATCGTCTTTCGTTCCGAAGCTAAATAAAGTTCTTGAAACTGCAGCTCGAATTCCACTCTTTGATACCGTTTCCATAATTGCATCTTGATCTACTCCAATTGGATTAAACATATCAGAGAATGATGTTGTACCACTTTTCACCATTTCAAGTAATCCTAATTCCGTGCTAGCGACCGCAAGCTCTGGCGTAAACTGACTTTCAAGTGGCCAAATTCTCGTCTCAAGCCATGGCTGTAATAACATATCATCGCCAATACCTCTTAAGAGACTCATTACAACATGTGTATGTGTATTTACAAGCCCTGGTAAAACCCACTTTCCTTTCATATCAATTACTTCATCTACTTCAAAATCATTAGCGAGTTCTCCGCTCTTTACATCTATAATTTGATCATTTTCTACAATGATATATCCATTTTCTATCACTTCATTTTGTTCATTCATCGTTACGATTGTAGCGTTTACATAAGTTGTTTTCAAAAGTATTTCCCCTTTCAACTCTATGAAGTTCCCTTTAATAAGTTACCACCATTATAGTAACTTATTAAAGATTAAGAGTCAAAAGATAATTTGAATTCTTTCATTATCTTTTCCTTCAAAATGCTATATTGTTTTTCATTTTTATCTGCAAATGCTTCTTCTCGATTTGATTCCACATCCAAATAATTCAATCTTCCATTGAACTGAGTCTCTGTAAAATCAAACCTCTGTCCAACTATACAGTTATAAAAATGCCACACCTCCCCTACTTTTGTCTTTTTGATTTTTCCTCCGTATATATCTTGAACGACTAAAGCCGTTACACCACACTGTCCCTTTGCCGGATTCTCAATAGTCCACTTTGAACTTGTTTCAATCGACCATGATTTTACTAGTGCTTCATATATCCTTTTTATCTTTACATCATCCATTCTAATCTTCTCCTACTATTAATTGTTTTACACATCATGTTGCAAAAGAGGCAGTAAACGATCCTCAAAAACCGTTGATGGTGTCTCTCCTATTAACTTTGCTCCCATCTTCAAGTAAAACCCTTTTGCATTCGGATCACTATCAATTGTAAAACTTTTTATTCCTAGCTCATTTGCTTTTTCTAATACATACTCCCAAAGTATTTTCCCGTACCCTTTTCCTTTGTAACGAGGATGAATGTACAGGAAATCAAGAGCGTTATCATTACGTAAAAATGAGAAAAAACCAATCTTCGTATTATCGTTTTCTAAAACATATACATAATTATTTTTTATGTACTCATCAGTAATTGTTAACTCTTCCTTACAAGCAAGTATGAATGCTTCGCTATAGTTCCACGTTGCTTTTGAATGTAGTGCAAGTTCACTTAATTCATTTGCTTCACTCAATAACGCATTTCTTATCTTCATGATTCTTTCTCCTCACCTTTGATATATAAACTATTAAAATGATTCGAAAAGTAATTAAAAAAACCTCTTATTTCCGTAAATAAGAGATTACTTTTATAATTCTTTATAATAGGTAACAATTTTTTAAAAGAAAAAAACGCCATTCCTGAAAATTGGCGTTCTTTTTCTTTTAACCTTTATGGCATATTATATTAAGAATCATTTTTGCACTTCTAAACAGTTTCTACTACCGCTTCAAGCATTGTTCCATTTTTAGCATAGTTCGTATGCCAAGAAAAAGCTTTTTCTAAAATATGAGGAGTTTGTCCACCTCTTGTTTGCGCTTCTTCGAAATAAGCTCGTAGCTGGTCACGATACATTGGATGTGCGCAATTCTCAATAATTAGTTCCACTCTTTCTCTTGGTGCTAGTCCTCTTAAGTCCGCATACCCTTGTTCAGTGACGATAACATCTACATCGTGTTCCGTATGGTCTACATGAGAAACGAAAGGAACGATACTTGAAATGTTACCACCTTTTGCAATCGATTTAGTAACAAAAATAGCTAGGCGTGCATTTCTCGCAAAATCACCAGAACCACCAATACCATTCATCATTTTTGTACCTAAAACGTGGGTAGAGTTAACATTTCCGTATATATCTAATTCTAAAGCCGTATTAATCGAGATTAATCCGAGGCGGCGAATGATTTCAGGATGATTGGAAATCTCTTGCGGGCGCATCATTAATTTGTCACGATATTTTTCAAAGTTAGAAAATACTTGTTGCATTTTCTCTTCAGAAAGCGTGATGGAGCAGCAGGAAGCAAAATTGACTTTCCCAGCATCCATTAGATCAAAGACCGCATCCTGTAAAACTTCAGAATACACTTCTAAATCTTCAAACTCCGAATCTAGCATGCCGTGCAATACTGCATTAGCAACTGAACCAATTCCAGATTGTAACGGTGCTAAACGATTTGTTAATCGGCCTACTTTAACCTCTTCTCGAAGGAACTCTATTAAATGCTGTGCCATAATAACAGTTTCTTCATCTGGAGGAACAATTGTCGATGGCGAATCCAGTTGATTCGTAAACACAATTCCCTTCACTTTTTCAGCATCAATTGGAATACCGATTGTTCCAATTCGATCATCCGTTTTTACGAGCGGAATAGGGAGTCTTTCCCCTTGTTTACCTGGTTCATATAAATCATGCAGCCCCTCTAATTGCGTAGATTGAGCCAGATTCATTTCAATAATAATGGACTTAGCATTTAAGGAGAATGCTAAGGAATTTCCAATTGAAGTGGTTGGAATAATCATTCCATCTTCAGTAATCGCAACCGCTTCCAAGATAGCGAAATCTATATCCATAACGTCAGCACGAAGTAACTCTGCTGTATGAGATAAGTGCTGATCCACAAATAAAAAGTCTCCGTTATTAATTCCTTTTCGCATAGTTGCATCTGCTTGGAAAGGCAATCTTTTCCCTAAAATTCCTGCCTCAGCAAATAATTTATCTACATCCGAACCTAAGGACGCCCCTGTATAAACATTTACTTTAAAAGATTTATCATTCTTAACTCGGTTTACAAGTGCAAATGGGACTGCTTTTACATCACCAGCACGTGTAAATCCACTTAATCCTAAAGTCATTCCACTTTCAATCCATGAAGCTGCTTCTTCAGGTGTAACTACGCGATCTTTTAATCGTTGATCCCTAATTCTATCTAAATTATTCTCCATATGTAATCCCTCTCCCAATGAATATTCATAATTATTTTACACATTAACACCATCAAAATAGGGATTTTCTTACACAATGCCGAAAATTCAGATAAAACAGCGAATCTAGGTTCTAAAGCAGAATTTTTTAGAATCCTAGAAGCTTACGAAAATAACTGGCGTATGATTGACTTACTGGTACCCTCTCTCCGTTATCCATAGAAAGTAAAAAGGTAGAATGCGTATCAGGATAAATCGCTTTAATATGATTAACATTTACAATAAAGGAACGGTGGCATCTAATAAACGAATCTTTCGGAAGTAAGTATTCGAATTCTTGTAGTGAGTATTTATGTGTTCCTGTTAACTCTTCTGAATTCACATACGTCTTTTTATCTTTAGCCTCTAAATACATGACCTTTGAAAAAGGAACTGGAACCCATCCGTCTGTTGTTTTTAAAGTAACGACTGACTTACCATCCGTTAAAGCGGGATAAATTGCCGTCACACACCCTTCAATCTTGCCATTATTTGAAAATGGTACGGCCATTCCATGATAAGGAATACCGAAAACATCACGGTTAATAAACTCAGAGGCTTTTTGCTTCGTTACCATTGCTTTATGAGCAATCGTTCCTTCCTTAATAGGATCCCCGGCGCTAATCTTTAAATCAATTCGTTTACTTGGCCGATAGTAAATATATTCTTTCGTATTCGAAACGGCGATTGATATTTCATCTGAAAATAATTCCCCAACAACATCTAGTAATATCCCCAATGTTTTATCTTCCATTCTATTAACACCTCATTCACTATTATACTACTATTATGAATAGGTATCTGTTGCCCAGTATAAAAAGTTTGATTAGAAATTCATCTAAAAATCTCGCATCTACTATTACTCCATTACCTAAAAAAACTTCACTTCTAAAAAGTGAGGTTTTCTATCATGCAATATTTCTTTACTTTTTCACTGATTCTAATATCTTTTTAACAAAATGAATGGAATGATGTGAAGCAGAAACACAATTATCTTCAAACACTTCTAGGCCAGACGCTTCTTCTGTATCCGTTATTGATCTCACTGCTAAAAAGGGAATCGTGTTAGCATAACAGACGTGAGCTATACTTGCAGTTTCCATATCTACACAAAGTGGATTGTATTTAGAAATTATTTCTGTACGACCGCTTTCACTAATAAACGCTTCCCCAGTAACAACTTTTCCAAAATAAATATTTTGGGTAAATTGATTGTTCTCGATTACTTCACGGCTCAATTCAAGAAGTGTACGATCCGTTTTAAAATATACACTTTCCATCCACGGATGATATTCAGTTAATATCCCTTCATCAACATCGTGATATGCTATTTCTGTTGAAATTACTGTATCTCCAATTTTCAATACTTTGTCAATCGCTCCTGCAACACCTGTTACGATAATATGTGTCACATTAAACTTATCTATTAATATTTGAGCTGCAATAGCTGCATTAACTTTACATACACCACAATATAATGCAACAACTTCCACATTTGCATATTTCCCACTATGAAACGTTAACATCGCAAGGTTCGTTATTTCCTTATTAGTCATCTCTTCAATAAATGGCATAATTTCATCTTCGGATGGGCCAATAATTCCAAATCTCATATATTCCTCTCCTTGAAACTGTTTCTATATTTCTTTGAAGAAAATCCCCAAAAATTCTTTGTCTTTATCTCTAACAAATTTATAAATACAAGCCCAAACTACAAACGGTTTGGGCTTAGCTTTCTCATCTATTATGCGCATCTAACCACGAAATCAAATCTTTAAATACTTCATCTCTATTCACTTCATGGAACATTTCATGTCTTCCATTTTCATATAAACGAAGTGTTACATCTTTCACGCCGCATTTTTTATAATTTTCATATACTTTTTTTACACCTTTCCCCATATCCCCAACAGGATCACGATCTCCTGAAAAAATATGTATTGGAAGATTTTTCGGTGTTTTCTTAAACTCTTCTAGTTTATTTACTTCTAATACACCGGAAAACAATTCGCGATAAAAGCTTGTTGTACAAATAAATCCACATAACGGATCCGCAATATATTTATCAACTTGATTATTATCTGAAGATAACCAATCAAATTTCGTACGATTTGGCTTAAAGTGTGAGTTGAAATTTCCGAAAGATAAAAAGTTTAGCATCGGACTTTTCGTTTTTGCCCCGCGTAGTTTCATCTCGATTGTCGCTACTTTATGACCAATGACTCCTAAGAATCCCGGGTTCCCACCAGTTCCTGAAATAAGGAATCCATCATATAATCCACCTTTAAGTTGTACAGCACGTCTTGATAAAAAAGAACCCATACTATGTCCAAGTAAAAACAACGAGCATGTCTGCTCTTTTCTTATCGTTTCTGATACAAAAATAACATCAGACACAGCCTCATTCCAACCTACATTTGGTTCAAAATGACCATAATCTTCTTCTCTTTTCACTGTTTTCCCATGACCTTTATGATCATGCGCATAAACACCATACCCTGCTTCTAATAAAGCAGCAATAAAGTCTGTATAAACACCTGCATGTTCTGTCATACCATGTGCAATTTGAATAATCCCTCGCGGATCTCCTTCTGGTAACCACTTACGCAAATAAATTTCCGATCCATCCAATGCCGTAACGAAACTTTCCTGTACGTTCATTTCGTCAGCCCCCAACTCTATTATGTATATCAAAAATGAATATCCATTCATTATACTTATTATGTATTATATGCAATTGCCTTCATTATGACAAATGACCCACTTTCCAATTAGCTCTTAAACTAATATATTGACGAACAGAAAATAAAATTATATAGTTACTTACATAAAGTAATTATTATATTTTTGGGAGGTTTCTATTATGATGCCATCATTATTTTTAGCACACGGATCACCGATGCTTGCTATTCAAGATACAGACTATACAAGGTTTTTAAAAACACTTGGCGAAACATTCAAACCGAAAGCAATTGTTATTTTCACCGCTCACTGGGAAAGCGAAGTATTAACGATTTCTTCATCAGATAACGAATATGAAACAATTTATGATTTTGGAGGTTTTCCTCCTGAGTTATACGAAATCAAATATCGTGCGAAAGGCTCTTCTAACATTGCATCTATGTTAGAAACAAAATTTAAAAACAAAGGTATTCCAGTCCATCATAATATGACGAGAGGTTTAGATCATGGCTCATGGACACTCTTGCACCGTATGTATCCAGAAGCAACTATTCCTGTCGTCCAAATATCAGTCAATCCATTCCTTCCTGCAAAAGAACAATTTGAAATTGGTGAAGCACTAAAAGGACTTGGACAAGAAGATATTTTAGTAATCGGTAGCGGTGTTACCGTTCATAACTTACGAGCTTTAAAATGGAATCAGACTACACCCGAACAATGGGCAATTGAATTTGATGATTGGATTATTAAACATATGCAGACTACTGATAAAGATGCATTATTTAATTGGGAGAACAATGCCCCTCATGCACAATTAGCAGTACCAAGAGCAGAGCATTTTGTTCCTTTATTTATCGCTATGGGAAGTGGCGATAATAACGGTGAAGTCATTCACCGCAGTTACGAGCTTGGTACATTAAGCTATCTTTGTCTTCAATTTTAAAGAAAAGGATGAAGCAATCGTTGCTTCATCCTTTTTATTTTTCATTCACTTAGTTAACTAACTTCCAAATGTCGTTTCTCTGATACCTCTTCGTTCTTATTGTGAAAATAAACCCAAATGCACGCAATAAATAATAGTGATGAAGTAGAAAAGAAAACATATTGGAAGCCCGCATGTGCTGCAATTTGTCCACCAAGTACTGGTCCAATCATATTTCCTAAAAACTGAAACGATTGATTATACCCAAATATTCTTCCCGTTACATGGGTTGGTGTATGTTGTTTTAGTAGAGTTTGTACGGAAGGTAATAGTCCTGCTTGTGCAATACCTAATAAAAAGCGAAGAATTAATAGTTGCCAAGCTGAGGTTACAAATGCTTGCGGAATAAAAATAATTCCTGCCGCAAATAATGCCACAACTAACGTTTTTTGAGGTCCAATACGATCTGATAATCTCCCTAACTTAGGAGCTGCCATAATAATAGCTAAACCTGTCGCAGACATGACTGCGCCTGCAATCATTTCAATATGAGCTGTTCCTGGGCCTTCTAAATTCTTTACATACAATGTAATAATAGGTTGAATTGACATGTTCGCAAGTTGAATAATAAATGTTGTTACAAATAAACTAATAATTAAATGCTTTGCTGGAACCATCGTCCATACTTTTTTCGGTTGTACTTTTTTTGCTTGAGCGGAGTGATTCTCTTCATGTAGGAAGAAAAAAACGATGAGAAAAGAAAGGAATAAAAAAGCCCCTGTAACAAGAAAAACATGGCGCATTCCAATTAACTCAGACAAATAACCACCAAGTAATGGGCCAAGTAAAGAACCGCTCACGCCACCTGTTGAAATTGTGGAGATTGCCCAACCTAAATGTTCTTTCGGAGTTTCTGCTGCAATAAATGTCATCGCCGTTGAAAGGAAACCAGATACCGCTCCCATCAAAAATCTTAGTGCGACTAGTTGATACACGTCCGTTACAAACCCCATAAGCGTCATAATAATCGCCATCCCAAGGCTCGCACGAATCAGCATCAATTTCCGTCCATGTATATCACCAAGCTTTCCCCATATTGGTGATACGATCGCACCCATTAAAAATGTTATACCAAATGCAAGTCCTGACCACTGTGCAATGCTAGAAGTGCCAGTCACCCCTAATTCCTCAATATAAAAAGATAAAAAAGGAATTACTAAACTCATACCGGCTGCAGTGGTAAAACAACCTAGCCAACAAATCATTAAATTTCGTTTCCAGTTGGCCATTTTCACACCTTCTTTCTTTAGATACCCATTCTACACCCTTTCTTGTAAAAAGTTTAGTAATTTGCTTTATTTGTAAAACTTACCACAAAACCCGCTATTTTCCAGTAAAAATCACTACATCTCTACATCTTTTTCATAAAAAAAACAACTCCCCTATTTGGAGTTGGTTACTTATTCTCTATCGGTATTAAACGAGCATTGCAATTTCTTTCATAAAACTCAATCGGACCTGCTTGTCCAATAATTGCGTATTCATACCCATCTTGCTTCATACTATGTAAACAACGATGTAACAATTGCCTCCCTACACCTTTCACACGATTTTGTTTCGCTGTGCCCATCGGACCAAACAATCCTCTCTTTCCTCTCACTACATCGTAACAAGCGAAACCTACTATTACTTCTTCTTGTTCTGCTATATAAATAGGTAAGTTTTCTTTATATGTACGAAATCCATATTCTATCGAATGTAACCACCGTTCACCAAATTCTGCTTCAACAAAACTTGCTAATTGTTCAAAATCAGAAGCGTTAGCCTTTCTAACAGTACAAGTTAAATCATTATAAGTAGGAGCAAAACCTTTTAAATCGACCGCTAAATCTCTTGGCTCAGCTATAATATGCAATATATCTTTTTGTATTTGTGCATTTCCAATAAGCGTATCCGCACGAAATAGTGCATATATAACATGTCCTTCATTCATTATTACTTGCTGAAAACGTTCCATACGTTTCTTCGCTATTTGTAAAATTTCTAACACCTTATAAGATAACTTATATTGGCCTATTTTTTTATAATGTTGATCCGTTAAATCGTATCGTTTTCGTAATGAATGTTTTTTTAAAAAATCCGTACCCACGTTACGAAACAAATACATATACAACTCGCTGCAAACTCCAGTACCTTCTTTACACATGCCTATAAACAGATGAGCTGGTTGAATGATATTACTTTCTGCCTCTTCTGCTGCAATCTTCAATATGTTATGAACACGTTTTGTAAATTGAAATTCCTCCATATGTATCTCCCCCCCTATTACTTTACTATTAAACCGTAACCATAAATAAGTGAAACGATTATTCCAACTACCAATATACCTGGCAGTAAATTTGCTACCTTAATTTTAATAACACCAAGTAAGTTCAATCCAATAGCGGCTATCATAATACCACCTGTAGCTGTCATTTCCACTATAAATTGATTCATTAATTCTTTCGGGACCAAACTATTAATTTGTGTTGCAAAAACCGCAATCCCTCCTTCATATAAAATAACTGGAATCGCCGAAAATACTACGCCAATTCCTAAAGTTGTCGTTAATATAATAGAAATAAACCCATCGATAATCGCCTTTGTAAATAAAATATCATGATTTCCGCGAATCCCACTGTCGAGTGCACCAAGTATGCCCATCGCACCAATTGCAAAAATTAAAGTAGCTGTTACAAACCCTTCTGATATGCTCCCTTTCCCTTTCGATCCAACTTTATTTTCTAGCCAATCTCCTAACAGCTTTAACTTTTCCTCTAGTTGTAGCCATTCCCCGATGACGGTACCAATAACTAAACTTAAAATGACAACAAGAAAATTTTCACTTTTCAATGCCATTTGAAGTCCAAGCACAGTAACCGCTAAACCGATTGCATGCATAATTGTTCCCTTCATACTTTCTGGAATTCTACTAAATAATTTTCCTAGTAAAGTACCAAATATAATACAAATCCCATTTACAACTGCTCCTAATATAACCATCTCTCGTTCTTCACCCTTCGAATTCTTTATTTCTATATTTTGGTTTATACATTGATTTACAGGTTATCTATATGTTAACTTAATATTGAGAATATTAACAAATGTTTTCACTACATAAACTGCAATTTTTTGTAGTTATACTTAAAGTGAAACTTTAATTAACGTGAGTTTTATTGCCCACAAATTGCGGTATAAATTCAAAAAGGAAGGTATTTATGAAAACTTTACTAAAACGAGTTCTGTTAATAGCCTTTTGCATTACACCAATTGTTTTATTAATTAACTACTCTTTTACTTCAAAGGCGAAAGACAAACCCGATTTGCAAAACAAATCTAGTAAAACCGCTTCAACAAATGAAAAGAAAATAGAAAATCCGGAAATCACACTCACATTCTCTGGTGATACAATGTTCGATTGGCAATTACGTCCTGTAATCGAAAAAAACGGGGCTGATTATCCATTCCAACATGTAAAAGAAGAAATAACAAAAGCTGATATTTCTTTCGTTAATTTAGAGTCAGCATTTACAACAAGAGAAAAGAAAGCTCCTGGACAACTGTTTTGGATTAAAAGTGATCCATCCACGCTTCAAGCGATAAAAAACACTGGATATGACATCGTAAATATCGGAAATAATCATACACTTGATTACGGTCAAGAGGGATTATTAGATACGATCTCTCACGTAGAAAAATTAAAGTTCCCTTACATTGGAGCCGGAAAAAATGCAAAAGATGCATATACTGCACGAGAAATGACTGTAAAAGGGAAAAAGTTCAAATTTCTTTCCTTCGTTCGATTTATGCCTGATACGAATTGGGTAGCTGGTGACAATAAACCTGGTGTTGCGAACGGATATGATTTAAATCTTGTAATAAAAACAATTAAAGAGCAAAAGAAAGATGCAGACTATTTAATCGTCTATATGCATTGGGGCGTTGAAAAATCAAATCGTCCGGTAGAATACCAAAAACAATATGTACCTAAAATGGTTGAAGCAGGAGCTGACGCGATTGTCGGGAGTCACCCGCATTGGTTACAAGGATTTGAGTATTATAATAAAGTTCCTATCGCTTATTCATTAGGTAACTTTTTATTCCCAAGTTATGTGAGTGGGAAAAGCGCTGAAACTGGCGTATTAACTTTAACTTTTAAAGGAAAGGATGTCCAAATGTCATTCAATCCTTACATCATTCGCAACAACCAAATTTCACCTGTAAATGAGGAAGAAAAGAAAAAAGCTCTACAGTATTTACAAACGATTTCAACTGATGTAGATATTGATGATACAGGGAACATAAAAAACAAACGAAACTAGACAGCGCAAAATCTATTTCTCTGTAACATACTTTACAGAATAGGTGATGAACATGCTGAAAGACTTATTAGAAAATGTAAGTTTGTTAGAGAATATTTATAAAATATCTATAGCCGTTCTACTTTTATGTTCATTTTTTTCTGTTAGACTTCTAAAAAAAATAAAACGAGAGAGAAAACTTTCTCCCTTTGAATTTACAATGTATGCAATTATTCGCATTGCGATACTCTTTTGGTTAACTAGCTTTATCCTACTTGAATATGGAAAGTATATAGTGTAATTATAAAAAGATAGATACAAGCAGCATTTCCGCTGTTTGCATCTATCTTTTTTATTTCAGGTACAACTGTATGTTACCCCTTTGCTTCTATTAAATTAACAAATCAAACAAAATAGGATTTTTATTAAGCTCCATAAATTGAATATTATTTTCTTTAAAACGAGTAATTAATTGCTCATAATCTTCTTTATGTTTCAACTCTACTCCGACTAGTGCTGGACCATTTTCTTTATTATGTTTCTTAATGTATTCAAAACGAGTAATATCATCTTCTGGCCCTAATCCCTTATCAAGAAACTCTCTTAGTGCACCTGAACGCTGCGGGAATTCAATGATGAAATAATGCTTTAACCCTTCGTAAATGAGAGAACGTTCTTTCATCTCTTGCATTCTATCAATATCGTTATTTCCACCACTTAGCGTACATACAACTGTTTTACCTTTTATTTCATCTCTATATAAATCAAGCGCTGCAATAGATAGTGCACCAGCCGGTTCAGCTACAATTGCATTTTTCTTATACAGTTCTAAAATCGTCGTACAAACCTTTCCTTCTGGTACTAAAACAATATCATCAATTACATCTTTACACGTTTCAAATGTTAACTTCCCTACTTTTTTGACAGCTGCCCCATCAACAAAACTATCTATTTTCTCTAACGCGACATTTTCGTTTTGAAGAAAAGCCTCTTTCATAGATGCAGCTCCCATCGGCTCTACGCCAATGACCTTTGTAGCAGGACTAACACCTTTTACATATGTACCAACACCTGATGCTAGCCCACCACCGCCGATTGCTGTAAAGATATAATCAACTGGTTTCTCCAGATCATGCATAATTTCAACTGCCACTGTTCCTTGACCAGCAATAACATACGGATCATCGAACGGATGAACGAAAGTCATTCTATTTTCCTCACAATAGCGCTGTGCTTCTTGGAACGAGCTATCAAATGTATCACCAACTAATACAATTCCCGCAAAATCACCACCGAAAAATTGTACTTGCGATACTTTTTGTTTAGGTGTCGTTGTTGGCATAAAGATTTTTGACGGAATCTTCAATAAATTACACGTATAAGCAACTCCTTGTGCATGATTACCAGCACTTGCACAAACAACACCGTTTTGTAATTGTTCTTTCGATAAACTTTGAATTAAATTGTACGCACCACGAATTTTGAAAGAGCGAATTAATTGTAAGTCTTCTCGTTTTACATAAACGTCACAATCATATTTCTCAGATAAAACTGTATCACGTTGTAACGGTGTTTTAATAACGATATCTTTCATGCAATTATGTGCCATTAAGATATCTTCAATTTTCACTCTCTCCTTTACCTTTTGCACCATTTCATATCATCCTTATCTCTTTTAAATTGGCTCAATCAAAATCCGGGATTTTTAGAACTGCACCTGTATTCGCCGATGTTACCATCTGCGCATAACGTCCAAGCCAGCCAGTTTTCACTTTCGGTTCTGGTCGTTTCCATTCTTTTTTACGCTTATCTAATTCTTCATCACTAACTCTTACTTCTAACAATCTTTCCTCAACATCGATACAAACGATATCCCCTTGCTTGAGAAGTGCAATTGTTCCGCCCGCAGCTGCTTCTGGCGAAATATGCCCTACCGAAATACCACGTGAAGCTCCAGAAAAACGTCCATCCGTTAATAGCGCAACATCTGCACCTAATCCCATACCAGCAATCGCTGACGTTGGTGCTAACATTTCCGGCATACCAGGACCGCCTCTTGGTCCTTCATAGCGAATAACAACTACATCGCCTTTCTTAACCTTTCCAAGCATAATGCCCGCAAGTGCCTCATCTTGTGAATTAAAAATAACGCAAGGTCCCTCAAATCGTTTTACTTCTGTTGCCCCACTTTTAATAACTGCCCCATCTTTCGCAAGGTTTCCTTTTAATATACGTAATCCCCCTTCTTCACTATGAGGGTTTTCGAGAGAATGAATAACTTCCCTATCTTTAATCTCTGCATGAGCAATGTTTTCTCTTAATGTTTGCCCAGTAGCAGTAATACGGTCTAAATGAAGCACCGCTTCTTTTCGGCTCATCTCTTTCAAAATTGCACTAATTCCGCCTGCTCGATCAATATCCTCCATATGCCAATTGGAGGCAGGACTTACTTTACATAAATGTGGTACACGTCTTGAAACGGCATCAATACGGTTCATATCGTAATCTAAACCCGCTTCTTGTGCGAGCGCTAACGTGTGCAATACTGTATTCGTTGATCCACCCATTGCCATATCAAGCGCGAACGCATCATCAATTGCTTCTTCCGTTACAATGTCTCTTGGTTTAATATCTCTTTCAATTAAAATCTTTAATTTCTCTGCTGCTTGTTTAATTAATTCTTCACGTCTTGGATCAATAGCTAAAATACTTCCGTTACCAGGAAGAGCTAAACCTAATACTTCACATAAACAGTTCATAGAGTTTGCTGTAAACATACCGGAACAAGAACCACAAGATGGACAGCCATGATCTTCAATATCCTTTAATTCTTCTTCTGAAATTTTACCAGATTGATAAGCTCCTACACCTTCGAAAACAGAACTTAAATCGACAACGTCTCCTTTTGACGTTTTTCCAGCCGCCATCGGACCACCTGAAACAAACACAGTTGGAATGTTAATACGAAGTGCAGCCATCATCATACCAGGTGTAATTTTGTCACAGTTTGGAATACAAATCATGCCATCAAACCAGTGTGCATTTACAACCGTTTCTACTGAATCTGCAATGATTTCACGACTCGGAAGCGAATAACGCATACCGATATGCCCCATCGCAATACCGTCATCTACTCCAATTGTATTAAATTCAAATGGAACCATACCTGCTGCACGTACTGCTTCTTTAACAAGTTTTCCAAACTCATTTAAGTGCTTATGACCTGGAATTATTTCAATAAAAGAATTACAGATAGCTATAAACGGTTTATCAAAATCTTCATCTTTCAAACCAGTTGCTTTTAATAAACTACGGTGTGGCGCTTTATCAAAACCTTTTTTAATCATGTCACTTCTCATCTTGTCAAATCCCCTCTTACGTATTTTTCACATACAATCGCTTACACTATTTCTTTACTAATTCTTTCGGTGCATGAATCCAGCTCATCATTTCACGAAGTTCTACCCCTACTTTTTCTAACTGATGATTTTGCTCTGCTTTTTTCATCGCATTATATGTTGGACGCCCAGCTTGGTTTTCTAAAATCCATTTCTTCGCGAATTCACCTTGCTGAATTTCTGTAAGTACTCGTTTCATCTCTTTCTTCGTTTCATCTGTAACGATTCTCGATCCTGTTACATAATCTCCGAACTCAGCCGTATCTGAAATAGAATGGCGCATGTTCGTTAAACCACCTTCGTACATTAAATCAACAATTAATTTTAATTCATGTAAACATTCGAAGTATGCAATTTCAGGACGATATCCGCCTTCTGTCAATGTTTCAAAACCAGCTTTCACAAGTGCAGTTACCCCGCCGCAAAGTACCGCTTGCTCTCCGAATAAATCCGTCTCTGTTTCTTCTTGGAATGTCGTTTCAATTATACCTGCACGTGTACAACCTACACCTTTTGCATACGCAAGTGCTACATGTAATGCGGTGCCTGTTGCATCTTGATGTACTGCGACTAACGCCGGAACACCATTCCCTTCTTGGAATACACGGCGAACGAGATGACCTGGACTTTTTGGCGCGACCATTGCTACATCTACGTAACTTGGCGGGTTAATTTGTCCGAAGTGAATATTAAATCCATGTGAGAAAAGTAACATTTGCCCTTCACGGAGATTCTCTTCTACTTCTGTTTTATACACATGTGTTTGCTGTTCATCTGGCAATAACATTTGTACGACTTGCGCGGTTCGAACCGCTTCTGAAACAGACATTACTTCAAACCCATCTGCTTTTGCTACTTCAAAAGACTTACCATGTCGAACACCAACTACAACTTCTACACCAGAATCACGTAAATTTTGTGCTTGCGCATGACCTTGAGATCCATAACCAATTACCGCAACTGTTTTCCCTTGTAATAACTCTACATTTGCATCTTTTTCATAATACGTTTTCATATTCGATACACTCCTTATAATTTATTTACTTGCAGTACATCAATTAATTTTTTCAACTGACCAACAAGTAATGTCGCTTCATTTTCAGTACAAACTGCTGTGAGTTTCATTTCAGAAACGCCACTAGTATCTCTTTCGTTTAAATATAAAGAAGAAATATAATAGCCACGCCGAGCAAAAATTCCACTTATACGTAACAAGACGCTTGGCTCGTTATGAATAACGAGTGAAAAAGTATGACTCATTCTTCCCACCTCTTCATAATCATTTCGTTATTCCCTTTGTTTGGCGGAACCATCGGAAATACGTTTTCACCTTCTTCTACACAAAAATCAACTACGACAGGACCTTCGTGAGCAAATGCTTCTAACATCACTTGTTTCGCCTCTGTTGAATTTGTCGCCCTTAATCCCTTCACTCCATATGCTTCTGCCACTTTCACAAAATCTGGCGATCCAATTTTTGATTCTGATAAACGATTTTCATAAAACATCTCTTGCCATTGCCTTACCATCCCTAAAAATTTGTTATTTATAATAAATACTTTTACAGGAATATTATTTTCAGCAATTGTTTGCAGTTCTTGAATGTTCATTTGAAAAGAAGCATCGCCTGCAATACAAATGACGAGTTCTTCCTCTTTTGCAAGCTGAGCACCAACTGCTGCTGGGAAACCAAACCCCATCGTTCCTAGTCCACCAGATGTTAGAAAAGTCCGTGGATTTTTCGCTTTATAAAAATGAGCAGCCCACATTTGATGCTGTCCTACTTCTGTCGTAACAATCGCTTCACCGTTCGTTAATTCACTTACTAGACTAATAACATGCTGTGGTTTTAACTCACTTTCTTTTTGATGATAAGAAAGAGGATATTCCCTTTTCCATTCCTCGATTTTCGTAAGCCATTTATCTGTCTGTGTACAAATCGGCATATGTAACAGCATGTGTAACGCTTTTTTCACATCTCCAACAATCGGATATTCCACAGTTACATTTTTATGAAACTCCGAAGGATCTATATCAATATGTACCTTTTTCGAATACGGAGAAAAAAGTTCTAATTTTCCTGTTACACGATCATCGAAGCGAACACCTAAAGCAAGTAGTAAATCACATTCTGTTACTGCCATATTTGCAGCGTACGTTCCATGCATGCCGAGCATTCCTAAAAAGAACGAATCTCCTGGCGGATACGCACCCAGTCCCATTAAAGTGGAAACGACAGGAATACGATTCTCCCTCGCAAATTTGATGAGTTCATCAGAACCACCTGAATGAATGACCCCTCCTCCAATATAAAGAAGTGGACGTTTTGCTTCGGAAATTGCTTTAGCTACCTCTCTAAGCTTCCTACCGTCTGGCATAGGCTCTAATTTGTACCCTGGAATCTCAATTACTTCATTATAAAAACTTGTTACATTTTCATTTTGAACATCTTTTGGAATATCAATTAATACTGGTCCTGGTCGCCCGCTTTCGGCGATGTAAAAAGCTTCTTGTACAATACGTGATAAATGATTCACATCACGAACTTGGTAATTATGCTTCGTAACAGGTACTGTAATCCCGACAACATCTGCTTCTTGAAATCCGTCTTTTCCGATGAGAGGTTTTGCAACTTGCCCTGTAATGACAACTAAAGGAATCGAATCCATATAAGCATCTGCTAAACCCGTAACTAAATTTGTCGCCCCTGGGCCAGAGGTAGCAAAGACTACCCCGACCTTTCCAGAAGCTCTCGCATATCCTTCTGCCGCATGAATGGCAGCTTGTTCATGACGAGTTAAAACGTGCTTCAAACCACTTCCATATAACGCATCGTACACTGGCAAAATCGCTCCGCCTGGATAACCGAAAACAGTCGTTACACCTAATTTTTTCAAGCTTTGAATAACATGTCCGGCACCTGTCACATCTTCACACTGTAATTTCTCACGTGTTGTATGCTGCTCCATTTTAATTAACTCCTCTCCCTATCTACAGTAAGCTCTCCGCCAGTCCTGGAACACGTACTCCTCTTTCTCTCGTTAACTTTTTAAATTCCTCTGTCAATTGTTTCGTTACACTTCCTGGTTTTCCATCTCCAATCTCTCTTGAATCAACTTTTACAACTGGAATTAATTCTGCTGCTGTTCCTGTTAAAAACACTTCATCTGCTACATATACGTCATGGCGAGTAAATGGCCTTTCCTCACATGGAATATTAAGTCGTTCACATAGCTCGATAACACTATTTCTCGTAATACCTTCTAGCGCCCCTAAGTAAGAAGGAGGTGTTAACACTTTTCCATCTTTCACAACGAAAACATTGTCTCCAGATCCTTCACAAACATATCCTTGTTGATTTAACATAAGGGCCTCTAACACTCCTGCTTGTGCCGCTTCAATTTTCACAAGTACGTTATTTAAATAGTTCATTGACTTAATACGTGGATCTAATGCATCTGGCGTATTACGTCTCGATGCAACAGATACAACGCTTAGTCCATTATCGTAAAATTCCTGTGGGAATAACTTTAATTGTTCTGCAATGATAATAACGCTCGGTTTCACGCAACTTCTAGGGTCGAGCCCTAAGTCACCTTTTCCTCTTGAAACAATTAATCGAATGTAGGCATCAGCATATTCATTTTTTTGCAGTGTTTGTAAAACTGCTTCTTCCATTTCGTCAACTGTCAGTGGGATTGTAAGTAAAATAGATTTTGCTGATTCGTATAATCGTTTTACATGTTCTTTTAAACAAAATACATTTCCACCGTAACTACGAATCCCTTCAAATACACCATCTCCGTATAAAAAACCGTGATCATATACTGAAACAACTGCCTTTTCTTTTTCTACAAATTCCCCATTCATATAAATATACTGGTTTCCCATCTCACATCGCTCCTCTTTTTTCTCTCTATTTTTGCAATCTATTTCTATATCGATTGCTGAGATGAGTATTTTTAACAGAATATTCAGTATATAATTTTTAAAAATATACTCGTCTCAACAATCGATTACATACATACTTGTAGCAATCCATTGCTGAGACGAGGGAATCGTGGTACCACTCAGCTTCCTCACACTTCTCACGAAATATAAGCTCTGCAAGTCCAATTAGACTTTTGTTTTTCTATCGGAAACAACTCCGCTACTTTTTACTAGTTTTCAAAAGTAGTACTCCGAGGTGATTTTCAATGATGAAATTGTTACCACCCTCACAGCTTCTGGGCAGCTCTCTGAAACAATTTTCTTCATTTACTCTCCTCTTCTACGCATTATCGTATTCTATTTTTTAAAATAAAAACTCTCGCCTCAGCAATCAACTACTACAATTTAGTAGCTTTGATTGCTGAGGCGAGAGTTTCGCGTTACCACTCAGCTTCCTTATACTTCTCGCGAAATATAAGCTTTGTAGGTCCAATTAGACCCCCGTCCTTTTACCGGAGACGATGCCGTCGCCCTCTACTCAGTTTCCCTTTCGCAAGCAATGCTCCGAGGTGATCTTCAATGATTCGATTGTTACTACTCTCACAGCCTAGGAGCAGCTCTCTGAAACGATCATAACCATCTACTTTCCTCTTCTTTGCATATGTAATATATAAAGTTGGAAAATTCTCAATTAACTTTTATTTGTTAAACGTATTATAGGACGTTGTTCTTTTCATTGTCAACATGTTTTCCAAAAAAGATTTAAAATTCAATCCATTTTACTAGAAGACTATTTATTTTTTCTCAAAACAAAATCGGAATGAACTCCTTACACATACTCATATATTACTTAAGTATGTTCGCATTAATACATAAAGAAAAACAACTTAATAACATATAAAATTTTATGAGGAGATGAGAAAACTATGTTAAAAGGAAAAGTGGCATTAGTTACAGGAGCAAGCCGAGGAATTGGACGTGCTATTGCAAAACGTTTAGCAAACGACGGTGCATTAGTTGCTATTCATTACGGAAATCGAAAAGAAGATGCTGAAGAAACTGTTTATGAAATTCAATCAAATGGCGGATCAGCTTTTTCTATCGGTGCAAACCTTGAATCTTTACATGGTGTAGAAACCCTTTATAGTTCTTTAGATAGCGAATTACAAAATAGAACTGGTAGTACTAAATTTGATATTTTAATAAACAACGCTGGAATTGGTCCTGGTGCTTTTATTGAAGAAACGACTGAACAATTTTTTGATAGAATGGTTTCTGTTAATGCAAAAGCACCATTCTTTATCATCCAACAAGCTCTATCTCGTTTACGTGACAATAGCCGAATTATTAATATTTCATCCGCTGCCACTCGTATTTCTTTACCTGATTTCGTTGCATATAGTATGACGAAAGGCGCTATTAATACGATGACTTTCACGCTAGCAAAACAGCTCGGAGCACGAGGAATAACAGTGAATGCAATACTTCCTGGATTTATTAAAACAGATATGAATGCGGAACTCTTGAGCGACCCAATGATGAAACAGTACGCTACTACCATTTCCGCTTTTAATCGCTTAGGTGAAGTAGAAGATATTGCCGATACCGCGGCATTTCTCGCTTCTCCAGACAGCCGCTGGGTTACTGGACAATTAATTGATGTGAGCGGAGGATCTTGTTTGTAATTTCTTAATCTACTTACGCAAAAAAAGCCAGCATTTTTGCTGGCCTTTTTCACTGTGTAAAACGATACCCTACTCCCCAAATTGTTTCAATATATGATTTATCAAATGGATCGAGTTCAATTTTGTGACGAATATTTTTCACATGGACAGCAACCGTTGCTGCATCACCAATGACATCCATCCCCCATACAGTTTCAAAGAGACGATCTTTACTAAATACTTGATTTGGATGTTCTGCCATACAAGTTAATAAATCAAATTCTTTTCCTGTTAACATGACCTCAGTTCCATTTACAAATACACGTCGTGCTGATTTATCAATAAACAATCCTCGAATACGAATTTCATCTTTTATTTGTTCTCGTTTTCCTGTTAAACGATCATAACGAGCTAGATGAGCATTTACACGTGCCACCATTTCACTCGGGCTAAACGGTTTTATAATATAATCATCTGCTCCAAAACCTAACCCTTTAATTTTATCGATTTCCTCTTGTTTTGCGGACACCATAAGTATTGGTATGTCCTTTTCCAATCGAACTTGTTTACAAATTTCATAGCCATCTATTCCCGGTAACATTATGTCTAAAATTAACAAGTCATAATCCTCCAGAAGAACTCTTTGTAAACCTTTTTCGCCAGAGTAATCAATATCTACTGTATACCCAGCAACCTCTAAATAATCCTTTTCTAACTCTGCTATAATAGCTTCATCTTCAATAATTAAAATTCTTTTCAAGATGCTCTCCTTTTTCTAATTGATTTTTTGTAATGTAAATGCCAGCGTCGTTCCTTTACCTTTTTTGCTTTCTACCCAAATATCACCACCATGTTGTGTGATAATCTGATGTGCAATTGACAAACCAAGTCCGCTTCCACCTGTTTTAGAATTTCTAGAATGATCTGCACGATAAAACCTTTCAAATATATGAGGCAACGCCTTCTCTTCTATTCCTACCCCATTATCTTTTATGTAAATCGTTACATAATCAGTAGATTCGGTCATGCGAATTCCTATATATCCTTCTTCTTTATCCATATACTTCACACTATTCCAAATGATATTTGTAATAACACGACGTAATTTTTCACGATCACCTTTTACCAAAATAGAAGTATCCTTTTGAGCATCCCATCTCACTGCAATTCCCTTATCTTGTAATTCAAGCTGTAGTTCTTCTATACAATCAGATAAGTATTGGTTAATTTCAACCTCTTCAAATTGAAACGGTTCCTCTTTTAAATCAAGTTTTGAAAAGAGAAAAAGCTCGTCAATTAATTGATCCATATCAAACACTTTATGATAAATAATCGTTAAATATTTATCTAATTGTTCTGGAGTTCGAGCGATACCCTCTTTAATTCCTTGTACATAACCTTTAATAGCCGTAATTGGCGTCCGTAAATCATGAGAAATATTTGAAAGCAGCTCTTTACGATTCTTTTCATATTGCATTTGCAACTCGACCGATTCCTTCAACCTGCCACGCATCTCTTCAAACGATAAACTTAATTCACCTATTTCATCTTTCGCAAGTGGCTTTACTTGAAAATCTAAATCACCCTTTTGAATTCTTTCCGTTGCCTGCTTTAATGAATGCAATGGTTTAATAATACTCCGTGATATAAAATATGTTAATATTCCATTCGTAATAATTAACCCAAGTATTAAAGAGAATACGAAATACGGGAAAAATTCTCTAATCATTTCTTCTAAAGGATTTACATACTCAAATACAAAAATACTAACCTTATCCTTCTCTTCATCGTAGTAATCAAATTGCTTATAGTAAAAAGAATTACCCTCTATTTTCACATCCATTCCCTTTCTTTGTCCTTCCGTTTCAAATGCGGGCAGGTATTTATCGAACGAAGAGATTTTAAAATATGGGGATGAATATGTAAGCTCATCATTTTTTCGAATTAGTAATCCTGCTTGATTATCGTTTAATTCTTTATCAGTTTCCTTTAAAAAATTTATATCCTCCAATTTATTTGGAGCATACGATGAAAGAATTTTTAACCTACTAAAAATATCATCTTCATCTTCTTTTGTACGAATAGCTCCCTCCTGCTCTTTATCAATGAGAGAATGACTAGTTTGATTAAGACCAATGATTGCTTTTGCAATACGAATATCACCAAATAAAGTAACACTAATTAACATAACTGCTATACCGCAAAAAACGATTGGAATAATTACCATCGCAACATACGACAACAGCAATCTAATACGGATTGACATTACAGAACTCCTATGAACATTATAATTTTAGCTAGTTACAGAATTCACCGGAAACGAAACTTGACTCATCCAAATACCAGCTAATAATACGAGTATAGCTAGAACAATTTCTAAGAGCAATAAACGGCGATTAACTGTTCCGATATCGTTACCCCATGTTTTCGTTTGTCTCCATGCTACAATTGTAATTATACATACAGTAAGAATCTTTATATTTAAAAGGTTCGTCCATATTGAATTAAAATTAAAAAGTACCCAATTCCTCGTCTGTAAAAACACAATTAATTCCCCAGAAAGAAATGCTAGAATAAATGAAATACCAGCAATAATGCTAAAATGCTTACGGAAACGCTTTTGATCAAATGTAATTTTGTATAATGTTGTCCACGCTATAACAAGAGCTAAATAAATAAGTGCTCCTAGCCACACTGCAATACTCATAACGTGGACCATTCTAATTATAACTGCTGCCCAATTTGGATTAGTAATCCACACATGACCTGTGAAAGAAAAACTCACAACAAGAAATCCCCAAACTAGCGCATACCATTCGTTCCCCATATGCTGCAAAGACATAAGAACTAATAATAGCAGTTGAATCATAATAATAACTGAAAATGGCGAATGAATAAGTAAACTTCCCTTCGGAATAACTGACTTATATACTATTAATTCGGCTATTAATCCTACTACAAGTATAGAGAAGAAAATCTTTTTCATATTCTTCATTCTTTGCAATATGGAAGGTAATCTATAACGTTTTACAAACATATCGAGCCACTTTACTCCTGCTCCAATTAAAATCATTCCCTCTACAATATAGCGTAGTGTTACTATCATAACATCTGAAAATACTGAGCCACTCCCACTCGCATTTCCCTCTACCACTACATTAGTTTGTACTTCTTCTCCAATTGAAAAGGGATAGCCTCCCTCACTCGGATGTCCGTCTGCAGATATCATAGACCACCTTACTGTGTAAGTACCATTATTTAAGTTTGGTATTTTCACTTTTATTTTTGTTGGGTTATCTAATATTTCAACCTTTGATACTTGCACTCTCTTTGCACTTGGATCTAGCAGTTCAATATTGACTACATTTCCTGTAACTGGTTCACTAAATTCAAGAATAATCTGTTCCGGTTGTCCTGTCAGAACCTCACCCTCTTTAGGGGTGATTCCTACAACACTTGTATGAGCAAATACACTACTATGAGAAAATAAAAATATACTTACACTTGTTACAATAAATACTATCATTCTATAAAGCATGAAAACCTCCGTATTATTATTCTGGATGATTACCTGAGTGATCTCCGGTAGAAAATGGAGTAGTTACCCCCTCATAATTCATCATCGTATGCATTCCTTTTTCCGCATGAACGAGATGATGACAATGAACCATCCATAGTCCACTATTATTTGCCTCTAAAGCAATTTCATATTCTTCTCCCGGAAAAACATTAACTGTATCTAAGTAAATCGGACTTCCCTCCATTGGTTTACCATTTTTAGAAATAACTTGGAATGTATGTCCATGCAAATGCATTGGATGAATTTCTTCTCCCTTATTTTTAAAGCGAATCTTAACTTTATCTCCTTTCTCTACTTTAATGGGTGGAATATCAGGTGATGTCTTTCCATTAATCGTATACACCCATTTTTCTTGTCCATTTACATCTTTCACACCTTCTGCCAAATCCATATCATAGACCTTTGTAAACTTTGAATCTATCGTAAACTTGCCAACTTCTTTTTCTCCATATTTCGTAAAATCAAACCATGGATAACTCTTTATATCAATAGGTTTTTTCGGCAAAGAACCGTTCCCAATAGTCGCCGTTAACATTCGATTCATTTTCTTAGATGGATCCACATTAATAAGTTTTACACTCGTTGTTTCCGGCATTTTAAAAACAAGGTCATAACGTTGTGCAGCTCCCATCGGAAGAATTGCTTTATCTAGCTCGTCCCCACCTTTTATATCACGACCATCTAATGCGATAATTTGAAATGGCGCCCCAACTAATGTCATTAAATGCGTATTATTCCCAGCATTAATTAAGCGAAGGCGTACTGTTTCACCTGGTTTTGCATCCAATCGTAGTCCCTCACTTGTATCATTTAATGTAAATACATCGTAATCATCTCCATCAGATAAATCTTTGAGTTGATCATTACTTGGCATCATTAACGGGCCTTCTAAAGTTTGCGCCTTTTCATTTCGAATATGATTGCTAGGGTAGCTATCCCAGTCTTTATCTTGTTCGCCATTATGCTTACGGGTTTTTATGGCTCCTGTTTTCCATTCATGGATTGCCACTGTATAATCCTTTTCATATTTTATAGCTGGTTTATTCGGTTCAATAACAATGGTTCCAAATAGTCCCCGCTCCGTTTGTATTGCACTTTTTTGATGTGAATGATACCAATATGTCCCCACCTGATCAGCATTAAATGCGTATGTATATGTTTCACCTGGTTTTATAGCATTTTGCGTAACACCTGGAACACCGTCTACCGCCGCAGGAACATCTAATCCATGCCAATGGATTGTGACGGGTTCTGGCAATTCATTTTTCAAATTTACAACAATACGTTCACCTTGTTTAACTCGAATTTGAGTACCCGGTGATGTTCCATCAAAAGTCCATGCATCTACCTTTTTCCCATTTCCCAAATCTAAACTTGCTACTTTCGCTGTAATATTAAAAGTTTTTGTAACCCTTTTTTTGGCATCTGAATTAGCAATAGATGTAATTGATTCTAAAGTAGATGTTGCATTTGTTAACTTCTTTTTTTCATTTGTACCTGGGTAATTATTCATTAAAAAATATCCAAAAATAACTAACCCTAATAGTAAGCATGCCGCAATCAATATATTTCTTAAATCGCTTTGTATAAATTCCTTTTTCATATTAGTCTCTCTTTCATTTTTTGTTGTAAACTATTAATTTTCATACGTGGATTCATTGACTATCACCTCACATATTCACTTCGATTTACATCATAACACTCAGAAAAAAAGAAACTTTGAAGGAATTTTAAAGACTTTATAAAGAAATATATTTCAATTTTTCTTTACTTCTAAATCTTTTTTATTGCGCAATAAAAAAGATTGTATAATACTATATAAAACATATACATTTAGGAGGATTACAACAATGTCCGAAAAAACATACGAACTCGCAACCTTCGCAGGCGGTTGCTTTTGGTGCATGGTAAAGCCATTTGATGAACTTCCTGGTATTCATAAAGTACTTTCTGGCTATGCAGGTGGTCATGTAGAAAACCCAACATATGAACAAGTAAAAGCTGGTACATCTGGTCATTTAGAAGTTGTACAAATTACATTCGATGCTTCTATTTTTCCATATGAAAAATTACTAGATTTATATTGGCCACAAATCGATCCAACTGATGATGGCGGACAATTCTTTGACCGTGGTCCATCTTATCGCACTGCTATTTTTTATCATAATGAAACGCAAAAAGAGCTTGCTGAAAAATCAAAACAAGCTCTTGCAGAAAGCGGTATGTTTAAAGAGCCAATCGTAACTGAAATTCGCCTGGCTGCACCTTTTTATGAGGCTGAAGAATACCATCAACATTTTTATAAAAAAAATCCGGAGAAATATGCTACTGAGCAAAAAGAATCTGGCCGTGAAGACTTTATAAAAGAAAATTGGCAAAAAAAATAATAAAAATGCATCGTACCTTTTAAGTACGATGCATTTTTATCTTTGAAAAAAGTACCATGCAATAATGAGAACAACCGCTGTCAATGTCCAAAGTGCGATTTCATTTTTCACTCTACTCTTTTTCTTAGTCATTTCCTCTCCTCCTAATAGCAATACAACATATTCAAGATTTCCTTTGTTTAATTGTCCACCTTATATACGTGAATACATCCTTACAAATTCTTATAACAAGACCACCGACGATTCCGATTGCAATTGAAATTACTAACATCTGTACAAAACTAAAAGTAGTTGTGTATGTTATGTAGATAACAATGCACACAAGTAAAACATCCGGTAAAGAAAGCAAAAACTTTTTAAGCATTTCTTCAGCTCTCCTATGCTTTATTTGTAATTTATACTTTCTACTGTAGCTTTGAAATAAAGTTTGTTCCAAAATTCCATTTAGACACTCATTTTATGGAAAAAGAATAAGAACCTCTTTTAAAAAGGGATTCTTATCTACATATTCTATTCCATAATTACTCCTAAACTAGAATAATATTACTAGTGATTTGTTGTGAATTAACTATTTGCCAGGTAATCTGATGTTACGCCAGCTACCTACATCGCATTGACCGTATGTATTATCACCTACTGCTACCACCGTGCCATCTAATTTCAGACCGACCGTATGCGCACACCCCGCCGCTATCGCTACAATATCATGCCAATCGCTTACATTACATTGACCATGCTCATTCCAGCCGACTGCCACCACGGTACCGTCTGATTTAAGTCCGATTGTATGATTCGTACCAGCTGCTATTGCCATAATATCTTTCCAGCTGCCTACATCGCATTGACCAAGTTTATTATTACCCACTGCCATCACTTTGCCATCCGATTTCAAACCAACAGTATGAAGATAACCTGCCGCCAACTCCACCATAGCACTCCATCCACTTACATTGCATTGGCCATATCGATTATTCCCCACAGTCGTCACTGTTCCGTCCATTTTAAGACCAACTGTATGCCAGTCACCCGCCGTGACCGCCACAATATCTCTCCAGCTACTTATATTACATTCTCCTTCTTTATTTCGCCCCACTGCTATTACTGTGCCATCCGGTTTAAGGCCAATGGTACGACGCCACCCCGCCGCAACCGCTACAACATTATGCCAATCGTTTACATCACATTGTTCATGCTTATTCCAACCCACAGCTACCACAGTACTGTCACATGCAAGACCGATTGTATGTGCATTACCCGTGTTCGTCGCCATATGAACATTACCCGCTGCGACTGCTTCAATATCACACCAGCTGCTTACATTGCATTCTCCTTCTTTATTTCGCCCCACTGCTACCACCGTGCCATCCAATTTAAGAGCAACGGTATGACCACGACCTGCCGCTATCGTATCTTTAAGCCACCGTTTCGCTTTTAAAATTTCTTCTTTCGGTGAAATGTAATTCATGTTTTACCTCCTTGCATATAAGCAACTGTATCCAAATAGATATTTTTATCTAATTTTATTATAAATGACCCGACTTTTTTTATAAATTTACGGCTACAAAAGAAGCCTATTACTACTTCTTCAAAAAATAAAAACCTCCAGTTTAAATACTAGAGGTTCCTTCTTTATTTCTTCAATCGTTCAATAAAATCGTTCAATTTATCAAGTGATTTCATATTATGATTACAAGCTACACCATCTTTACAAATATAGTTTCCCTTTTTAACGAAAGTTCCTGGTACATCACCTTTAATTTCAACTAAAAACATCCCAACTTCTTCATGTCCATGACATAATGAACAAATGCTCTTTTTATTTAAACTTTGGAACGTCCCTTGCAGACCAACAAACTTATTTTTATCATTTTTCGCTATAATAAATTTCCTGCTTGACCCTTTATCAATCCAGCTTAAATAAGATAATTCTTTCATGTCCAGTTCTTCCATATCAGGCAGCTTTAACTTCTTCGCTTTAGGAAATAATTTTTTTAATGTTTGTGCTGTAACTTCCTGAAACGGAATGACATACGGATTTATTCTCATTAAGAACGATTCTGCATCTTCTCTATTTTGAACTGTTAATACGGTATCGATTAACTCTTTCTGTTCATCCGTTAAATTCTCAAATACATGTATTATCTTTTCAATCGCAAGTGATTTTAACGCTTGAATGACACCTCTATCATTTGCAGTTGCATGCCCATTTGCTAAAATATAAGCTTGTGATTTTATAAAATTGTATTGATCACTTCTAATAAAAGCTTCCATCTTTATCACTCCATACAAATTGTTGATCTAGTCTTATTGTATACAATGATTCAGCTTTTTGATATGTAAAAGATAACTTAGAAACGAATATTACATACATCGATTATGTTCTATCGCTTCATTTCCTGACAATAGAAACCATCGTCTGTTTTCCATTCAGCATATAATACATCCTCAAATTTAGTAATCCCTCTTTGCTTTATTTGCTTATACAGCCATCCTTCATCAAAACCAGCTTCCCTCAAATTATCTTTCACTACTTTTCCATCACTAATTAATGAAATTGGTAAGTATACAGGCTTATGTTTTAAACTTAAATCATTTATAGTAGGAGATTCATATTTGCTCTTTTTCAGAACGCTTATGTTTCCGTTAGGTTCCAATATCATATATTCAACTTCTCGAATTGAAAAAATATCTTTTTGTTGCCTAAGCATTTGGTGTAATTGATTAATATCTAAATGATTTGAACTTAATTGTTCTCGGTCAATCTTTCCATTACGAATAATAATTGAAGGATACCCTTCAAAAAACCTTCTTGTTCCTCTTATTTTTTGTGTTATCACTTCTATTGAATAAATTAAAATTACCCAAACAAATACTGAATATAATATAGACCACACTTTAATTTTAGGATCATATATTGAATTTCCAACGAGCTCACCAAGGACGATAGCAGAAATAAAATCAAAAGGTGTTAGCTGAGATATTTGTGTTTTCCCTAGTATTTTTGTAGCAATTAATAGAACAAAGAAACCAATTAAAAGCTCTATCGTTATTTGTCCAATATGATTCATAAATGCTCACCTTTCTGCTTTTCACTCAAATATTCTATTTAGTAAAAAAACGGCACATTTTTCTATTATCTTTCCCATTCATACGCAATATATCCAATAGATACAAAGCAAAAAGAGTCTAGTTCAAAATGATATTTGAACTAGACTCTTTTATCTTCATTTAGAGTACACAATCTTTTTAATCGTTTCTCCGGAAAGAAAATGCTCCTCTGCAAGTTGATGAATGGAAATTCCGCTTTTAAACGCTTCTTTAATTGTTTTATTTCTTTCATCTAATTGTTTTCTTCCTCCAGATCGTGTACCCCATTTATAATGTTTCGTTTCTTGTTTTGGAATGTAAATTGTTTCACCTTGTATATACTTTTGAATTTCAGCAATTAAACTTTCTGGTAAAACCGTCGCAGCTTTTACGTATTTCATTTCTGCTCGCCCCTTATTTTTTATGTTTCATTTCAATAAGGTGCAAAGCCAAATATAAAAAATGATACGAGCTCATTTAGGCGATTGTATATTACTTGTCTACCTCACGCAAAGTATCGCCATTTCCATACTTGGCTTTGCATGAGACGCTGCAGTGTCCGGCAATTGAATTATAATCGCCATATAAACACCTCCTAATATACCTTTTGTATTTTATTATATGATAAATTCCTTCCCCTTGCATCCATATCCTTTTTAAAGCATGAAATTACTTAATTTGATATAATACTTTTTAGTCCAATCCAAAAATATAGTGAGGTTGCTTTATGAAAAAGAAAATAATCATTACAATCGTTACATTATTCATTATTACTGTAGCATTATTTGGAACATACAAATTGATGAACGCAAGAAGTTTTCAATTGTTTGGAGATTTAACAAACCGAGTAGAAACAAATGAAAAAGTGATTGCTTTAACTTTTGATGATGGTCCTACGAACAATGTAAAACAAATATTACCGCTACTAGATACATACAATGCAAAAGCTACTTTCTTTTTAATCGGAAATGAATTAGAAAAAAACCTATCGTTAGGAGAATCTATCGTACAATCTGGACACCAAGTTGGAAACCATACATATTCTCATAACAGAATGGTTTTTAAAACACCTTCTTTTATTAAAGAAGAAATAGAAAAAACGAATTCATTCATCCGCCAAACAGGCTATACAGGCGAAATTGATTTTAGACCACCTAACGGTAAGAAGCTAATTGGTCTGCCATATTATTTAAATAAAAACAATATCGAAACAATCACATGGGACCTTGAACCTGATACTTTTTATAAATCTGCTGCTGATAAAATTGAATATGTTAATAAAAATGTAAAACCAGGTTCTATCATTTTACTGCACTCAATGTATGATGAGTCTAATGAAAATTTACAAACCATTGAAGGTATTTTAGACTCTTTATCTAAGAAGGGCTATCAGTTCGTAACAGTAAACGAACTACAAAAAAGAGCAAAATAAAAAGGTAGCGTATCATAAAACGATACGCTACCTTTCTTTTTAAATAATGCCAAGTACATTTAAGAATACGATAATAATCGCAATTGGTGCGATAAAGCGAAGTAAGAATAACCATAATACGAACAGTTTATAGCCTTTATTTTTACTTACACCAAGTTCTTTCATTAATACATCTTTCTTCATTTTCAAAGGAACAAAGATAGAAACTAATAAAACACCAAGTGGCATTAGTACGTTACTAACTGCATAATCCGCTAAATCAAAGACTGTCTTTCCAAAAATCTTCACATCACTTAATATACCAAATGATAATGCTGATGGTACTCCAACAACGAAGATTAATAGCCCTACGATTAAAGCCATTTTTTCACGCTTCCCTTTTCCTTTTGCAGTTAAAGATGCAACGCTAATTTCTAACATCGAAATTGCTGATGTAATAGTAGCAAAGAAGAATAGTAATAAGAAAACGATGAAGAATAATTTTCCAAATGCCATTTTACTGAAAATAGCAGGTAATACGATAAATAATAGCCCCGGCCCTTGAGATGGTTCCATTCCAAATGCGAATACAACTGGGAAAATCGCTAGCCCTGCAAGTAATGTAATCACAAGTGTTAAAGCTACGATAGAAAATGCTGAACGCGGTAAACTTTCTTCTTTCGGTAAGTATGAGCTATACGTTACCATAACGGCTACACCGACAGATAACGAGAAGAACGATTGTCCCATTGCGTATAAAATGACTTCTGATGTTACGTTTGAGAAGTCAGGTTGTAAGAAGAAACGAACTCCCTCTCCAGCACCATCTAACGTAAGTGCACGAACGATTAAAACAAAGAATAAAACGAATAATGCTGGCATGAAATATTTATTTACTTTTTCAACACCATTTTGTACACCTTTACTTACGATGAAAATAGTAATAAGGATGAATAATAGCTGTGATCCAACTGCTAAATACGGATTGGAAATGATTTCACCAAACGTAGCTTCGTATGCTCCATTTCCTTCCCATAGTCTACCTGAAATTGCATTCCATAAGTATAATATAATCCAGCCTCCTACAACACTGTAGAAAGATAGTAGTATGAAACAAGTTACAATCCCCAATTTACCTAACCATGGCCATAATGTTTTTGGTGCGATTTCTCTATACGCATCAACAGCCTCTTTTTGTGTACTTCTTCCGATTACGAATTCAGCTAATAATAGCGGTAAACCAATTAATAATGTGAAACCGATGAAAATAAGGAAGAACGCGCCGCCCCCTCCGATGCCGGCCATATATGGGAATTTCCAAATCGCCCCAAGACCAATTGCTGAACCTGCTGCAGCTAATACGAAACCTAATTTCGATGTCCATTGCTGTGAATTCATTTGTTAATCTCCTCTCTTTATCTGTGTCTGTTTTACAATCCGGTATTTATATTGTTCTATCCATACTCTTTTCTAATACGTTCACTTCCTCCCTAATAATAAAAAACGTCCCTACGTAAATACGTAGGGACGACAAAAATATCGCGGTACCACCCTAGTTATGAAGATACAACAAAGTAAGACCTAAATAAAAAACGTCCCTACGCAAATACGTAGGGACGATAAAATATCGCGGTACCACCCTAGTTATGAAGCCACAACAAAGTTAGGACCTAAACAAAAAACGTCCCTACGTAAATACGTAGGGACGATAAATATCGCGGTACCACCCTAGTTGTGAAACAATCTTCACCACTTTATTTGATAACGGTATAAACTACCGTCTTTCATTTCCTCAAAATATGAGATTTATGAAAGATGCTCCAGGACGAACTTCATGAATAATCTATATACTGATTCACACCAACCATCAGCTCTCTGAAATAGGGAGATATTCACTACTATACCCTTTCATTGCCCAAATATTATTTTCCGAATTGATTACTATCATTTTTATCACACATTAAAAATAGTGTCAACTTATATTTTGAATTTTTATGTATTACATTCTATTTAAAAAATGTAAAATATGACTTTTAAATGAATAATATTAGAATATTTATGTTCCATACTATATTAACTTCTCTAACAGGTTTATAGTAGTATACGATAAATGCAAGACAGCACGAGTAGGAGGAAAGAATTTTGTCTACTTCAAAAGTTTTAAAAGGAACTGCTTTATTAAGCGGTGCGACAATGATTTCACGTATATTAGGTTTTATATACTTCTTCCCTTTTCAATTATTAGTTGGGACGCAAGGGGTCGCTTTGTATGGATATGCATACTCTTGGTACGGTATTTTATTAAGCTTCTCAACAGCTGGTATCCCTATTGCCGTCTCCAAATTTGTTGCAAAGCATAATGCGCTTGGTGATTATAGTACAAGCAAAAAATTATACCACTCTAGCGTAAAATTAATGTTGTTTATGGGCTTTTTAGGGTTTTTAATTTTATTTATTGGAGCACCGTACATATCACAATTTATTATTCGCTCGAAAACGCCAGATCCACAATTTATCGCCGACGTAACACTTACGATGCGAGCATTAAGTTTCGCACTTATTATCGTACCAGCTATGAGTGTTACACGTGGTTATTTCCAAGGATTTCAACATATGAAACCAAGTGCTGTTTCTCAAGTCGTAGAACAAATTGCACGCGTTGTTTTCATTTTAGTTGGTAGTTTTATCGTCTCAAAACTATTAGGGGGTTCAGTCGCCTCTTCTGTTGCAGTTGCTACGTTTGGCGCTGTTATCGGGGCACTTGCCAGCCTCTCTATTTTAATGATGTACTGGAAAAAGTATAACCGATTAAAACCTCCCGAAGGTGAATTAAAATCAAGGGCATCAAATATTCCTTTAAAAAAAATTTATATGGAATTACTTCGATATGCAATCCCAATTGTATTTGTCGGCATTGCAATCCCGCTCTATACGTTAGTAGATCAATATACTGTAGCTGATGTCCTTAGGGCGATGGGAGAGCCTTTAGAAACAGCGAATGCAGTGTTCGCTTATATTACGAACTACGCTCAAAAGTTAATTATGATTCCAGCTTCACTTGCAACTGGATTCTCATTAACGATCATTCCAGCAATAACAAAATCGTATACAAGCGGGAAACTAGAAGAATTACAAGAACAAATTTCAAAGATATTTCAAGTCTTGTTATTCTTCACTATCCCAGCTGCATTCGGCCTTGCTAGCATCGCTTACGATGCATTCCGTATGGTTTATGTAAATCCTGAAATTGCACTTGGTGGATCACAATATTTAATTTCCTTTGCACCTTCTGCTATATTAAGTGCGATTTTCACAGTTTCAGCAGCTATTTTACAAGGAATCGATTATCAAAGAAAAACAATGATTGCATTCTCAGCCGGTATTCTCGTTAAAGTTTTAGTAAATACACCGCTCTTACATTTATTTGGCGGACACGGTGCTGTGCTTGGAACAATTCTTGGATACCTCGTTTCCAATGTTATTATGTTGTACTGCATCGTTAAGTTTGCGAAATTCAAAATTGGTGAGACTGCAAAGACAGTATTTCTTATTACGATTTACTCCGCAGCAATGTCTGCTGTTGTAATTGCATTAAAAGCAATTTTAAAATGGTTAATTCCTGGACAATCTTATATGGAATCACTGCTTATTGTATGTATTTGTGGCGTCGCAGGAGGACTTGTTTACCTTTTATTCGTCCTAACGAGCGGACTTGCTTCACATATTCTCGGTGATAGAATTCAGCGATTACCCGTACTAGGTAAATTAGTCAAATAAAAAGAAGGGATGTAACGCATTGTTACATCCCTTCTTTTTCACTTCGCATATTGAATACGTTTTTGTTGTTCAGTAATATGTAATTCTGGAGCATATTGTCGTACTAAATGTAATAGCTCTTCAATTAACACTTCTAACTCCTGTACACTATACTCCGGTTTCCCTATTAACGTATTCGCCATACGCTCATATAAGTTTTCAGGCTTAATACTCATTCGTTCCACATTATTCGGCATCCATTTAAACGCCGGGTGATGCACATATATTCGGTTTAAACCAAATAAGACCCCAAATATATTTCTTTGAACTTCACAAATAACATCATATAACATAAGCCAGTCTTTTCGTTTTAAAAGTGCCTCTCGATTATGCCAGCGATTGCTTAACCAAAGATTTTCTGAAATCATCTGTTCCGCAAGTTCTTCTGGATATGATACCACTCTATCTTTTAATTCATTCACTTTCTCTTCTCCATACAAACTAACACCATCATGAACGGATGATACGATACATTGTTTTTCATAACTTATATCATATTGATCCACCACATCCGAAATAACTTTCTCTACTGTTTCTGTTAAAAAGTTACTGATTTCTAATTTAATTCCCTCTTTTGTCAAATATGTTTCCGACCATTCTTCTTCCTCATAAGGATGATATGACAAAATCGCTCCACCAATATGATTAATAGGCCCTTTACGATCCTCATCCTCTGGTGGCGTTGACCATAATATATGTAATTCTATATCCGAATGTTCATCTTCTAACTTTCTAGCTACTGAACCTGCTAAAATAATAGCTTCGATCTTCGGATTTCTCCTATAAACCTCCGACATTTCTATCGCTTTCTCTTTTAATCCCACTTCATTTCCCCCTATAATTGCAGTACACCCTTACTTTTTCATTTATCTATTTCGATATTGCGCATTGCATTCCCTTTTCAAATTCCCACTAAATCATATTTTTATCCAATAACGCTGAACAATTTCCCCAGTATGAGAAGAAACTACTTCATTTTCTAAAACACCGCCAACCTTTTGAATCGTTTTAGCCGAAGCAATATTAGCTTTATCGCAAGTTATTAACACTTTCTGTAACCCTAACTTTTGTGCTTCATATAATGCGAGCTTCAATTGTTTTGTCGCGTAGCCTTGGCGACGTTTATTCGGATGAACACTATATCCAATATGACCACTTTCCCGCAATAATTCTTCGTTTAATCGTTGTCTAATATTCACAAAACCTACAAGTTCCCCTTTTTCAAAACTTAAAAATTGACTAGAAGGTACTCGATTACCTTGTAAGTTTTCTCCCAGTTCCTGTTTACTCACTTTTTCAAACCATTCATCAAGTGCAGCAAAATTTTGTAAAGAACTACTGCCATGTGGTTGTTCATCCGCATGTAAAAATGCCTCTCGATACTCCATAATTTGTTCGCTATATTCATTTGTCGGTTTTAATAGTTTCATTGTGTTTCTCCTCTCTTAATATCCTATAACAAACCCCTTAATAGTTCTATTTCACCATTAAGGGGTTTCTATCATTTTTATTCAAATAATCCCATACTTAAATACCGTTCTCCCGTATCAGGTGCAATACATAAAACTTTTTTACCAGCGCCTAATCGTTTTGCTATCATAATCGCTGCGTAAACAGAAGCTCCAGAAGATGGTCCAACTAATAAACCTTCTTGTCTTGCTAAGTTTCTCATTGTCGTTAAAGCCTCTTCGTCTGCAATTTGAATAATTTCGTTATACACTTCTGTATTTAAGTTTTTCGGGATAAATCCTGGACTTGTTCCTACTAATTTATGAGGGCCTGGAACACCGCCTGATAAAACGGGAGATCCTTTCGGTTCTACTACTGCAATATATAAGTTTGGTAGTTTCTCTTTTAACGTTTCCCCAGTCCCTGTAATAGTTCCACCAGTTCCAGCCGTTGCTACGAATGCATCAAGTTCGCCATCCATTTGTTCATAAATTTCAAGTGCGGTCGTATAACGGTGAATATTCGGGTTTGCTGGATTTTCAAATTGTTGCGGAATGAAACTATTTGGTATTTGCTTTTGCAATTCTAACGCCTTCGCAATTGCTCCTGGCATTCTTTGTTCTGCTGGTGTTAATACTACTTCTGCTCCGTATGCTTTCAATAAATTTATACGCTCTTTTGACATATTGTCTGGCATAATTAAAATCGCTTTATACCCTTTCGCAGCTGCATTCATTGCTAAGCCTATTCCTGTATTTCCGCTTGTCGGTTCAATAATTGTATCTCCTGGTTTGATGAGACCATTCTCTTCTGCAACGTGCAGTAAATTATATGCAGCGCGGTCTTTCACACTGCGTGATGGATTAAACATTTCTAGTTTTACATACACATCCGCTGCGTCTTCTGGAATAAATTTAGATAATCGGACGACAGGTGTATCTCCTATTAATTCTGTAACATTTTCACATAATTTCATAGTGCATCCCCTATTCTATCGTTTTCTTATCACTTGGTAATAACCAAGAAGTAAGTCCAATTAATGGTAGACAACTACATAGTAACATAATGAATTGTAGACTATATATGTCAGCCAATTTCCCAAGTACTACAGATCCTAAAGCTCCGAGTCCAAACGCAAGCCCTACAATTAATCCAGATACCATCCCTACTTTTCCAGGAACAAGCTCTTGCGCATAAACAACAATTACACTAAAACTACTTGAACTAATAAAACCGATACATAAAAATAGCGGTACGACCCACATGAGCGAAACGTGAGGTAATAAAAGGGCAAGTGGCGCCGAACCAAGCATTGAAAATACAATAATTGTTTTCTTTCCAAATCGATCTGCTAACGGTCCACCAAAGAAAGTTCCTAATACACCGGCAATCATAAATGCGAATACGAAATACTGGGCATTTTTTATAGATAAACCGTAATGCTCAATTAAGTAAAATTGATAAAAATTCCCTATACCAGCACCGTACCAAGAACGTACAAAAGTAAGAAAAACAAGAAGTATAATAACAAATTTAATATGTGTACTTACTATCGCATTTTCAGCCTCAAGTGCAGCCCTCTTCTTTCTTCTTACAGCACCAGTAGCTAATTCATTCCTATACCAATTTGATACGAAAATTAATAATACAATTCCTACCGCTGCAAAGGCTGTAAAACCTAAAGAGCCAATTTGGCCGAGCGGAACGAAAATTAACGCTGTAAAAATAGGAGCTAGTGAATTCCCTGTATTTCCTCCCACTTGATAAATCGCTTGCGCTAAACCTCGTTTTGCACCGGCTGCCATATAAGCAACACGAGCACCTTCTGGATGAAAGACTGCGGAACCTAATCCGATAAATAAAACAGAAATAATAACAATAATAAAGTTCGGTGCAAATGCAAGTCCAATCATCCCAAGCATACTCGAAAACATACCGAGCGGTAATAAAAATGGTGACGGCTTCTTATCAGAATACATACCAAAAACCGGCTGCATAATCGATGACGTCATATTTAACGCAAACGCAATCCACCCTACTTGCATATAGGATAAATTCATCGTTTTTTCCAAAATAGGAAACAATGCCGGCACAACTGCTTGCATCGAGTCATTTAAAAAGTGACCGAAACTAATCGCAAATAGTATTCGATATATCGTCGGTGTTTCCATTGTATTTTTTTTCGAAACTGCCTGCATATATGAATCTCTCCTTCCTGTACAAAATATATATTTATTACAGCAGGTGTAATAAAGTAAGACTTTAATCTTGATAAATTCTGACTTTTGAAACATTTCTATTCTATACTGGTTTCATTTCTTTTTCCAGAAATATCACTTCTTAAATAATATATTTTTTCTATATGCTTTATCGGGTTTATCCTTTCCGGCAAGAAGACTCCATCTGATTTGTGTTACCGGTGAAACCCAACAATTCAGGTGGAGATGAATTACCGTCAGCAGGTAGGCTGAACTCTTTTGTTTCGCTCATAATAATTTTTGAGGCGAATGTTCGTTTCTTTTTTTCTTACGATATAGTGTAGATAAGGAGGGAATAGATTGTAAGACAACGAAATTAGATAATGATTATCATTCCGCTACTTGGTCCAAAAGGAATTACGATGAAGAATATATTCTTGTTCCATTTCTTTCTACATATTAATTTGTCAAAAGTAATTTTAATGAACTCTCTAAGAAAGGTGGTGAAAAAATGGCTAGAAAGAAAGCAGTAAAAGTATTACGGAAACAAAAGAAAAGAGAAAACATGCAACGATTCACACAGAAACAAAATATCGGACGAGCTTGCCTCACAGCTAAAGAATTTCGTTTATTGCAGCGCATGTCACATAGTTCAAAAGCATTGCGAAATGTTGGATTGTACACCATTAAACAAAGTTATTTGAACGATAATAAAATGGCTACTGTAAAAGAAGTGGACACTGCCATGCAAGCAGATATGAACTACTGGGGTATTCAATCAAACTCTGTTCAAGCGATTCGTAGAACCTTGTTTACAGAAGTAAAGAGCTTTTTTAAAGCGTTGGAACAGTGGAAGAAAAATCCTGAGAAGTTCACAGGTCGTCCGAAGTTTCCAAATTATTCTCGTTCCACTGACAAACGAATTATTGAAATCTATCAAGTGCCAAAAGTGGATGATAATGGGTATTGGATGATTCCAATGAGTGTTGCATTCAGGAAAAAATTCGGTTCCATTGAAATACGTATGCCTAAAAACTTAAGAAATAAAAAAATCTCCTACATTGAGATTGTACCGAAGCAAAAAGGTCGGTTCTTTGAGGTGCATTACACATATGAAATGCACGTTTCTCAAATGAAGAAACTTTCCACGACTACGAGTAACGCTTTGAGTTGCGATTTAGGTGTAGATAGATTAGTAAGTTGCGTGGCAAATACAGGTGATGCATTTTTAATTGATGGGAAAAAACTAAAATCCATTAACCAATACTTCAACAAAATGATACGTAATCTAGGGCAGAAGAATATAGAAAATGGAATTTCCAAACGCGTTGTAACGAATAGAATAGCCGCACTTTGGCATAAACGAGAAAGACAAATAAATGGTTACCTTTCACAAACGGTAGGGTTGTTGTTTAAAAAAGTGAAGGAATGTAGCGTAGATACGGTTGTAGTAGGTTATAACGTTGGTTGGAAACAAAAATCTGATATGGGGAAAAAGAATAATCAAAAGTTTGTTCAAATTCCATTTCAGAAATTGATTGCAGCGATTGAGAATAAATGTATAAAAGAAGGCATCCGATTTTTGAAACAAGAAGAAAGCTATACTTCAAAAGCTAGTTTTCTTGATAAGGATCCGGTTCCAGTTTGGTCTAAAGATGATAAGACTCAGTATCGCTTTAGTGGCAAACGACTCACTCGTGGTCTGTACCAAAGTAAAGCAGGAACATGTATTCACGCTGATATTAATGGTGCGTTGAATACATTGAAAAAATCAAACATTGTAGAATTGGATAAGAATCTTAAAGTGAAAACGCCGATTCTATTAGAAGTGCAAAAACGTAAGGCTGTTGCTTCGCGCATAGCTTAGTGGGTGTGTCAACCATCCATGTGTACTCGACCTGTCGGGGCTTGTAGCACACGCCAGATTCACCTGAGTGGTGGCTTCTTCCACAAGGAAGAACTGCTCTTTTTCGAAAGGGTGGTGCAAGTGGGAAAACAATCATTCGTTGCCAGTACCAACCAAAAACATACTTGGGGTGTTACCATAAGGTGGCATGAATGCTAGAGCGTCAACTGTCTAGTGATAGACCGAAAAGACCTAGTATTATAACTCAAGCCCCCACTGAAACGCTTTATCTCAGTGGGGGTAGTTGACTCTTATAAGTGGGCCTCTATTACAGAATAAGAAAAAGGCGATTCTAACATATATTAGGATCGCCTTTTTTATTAAATCGCAAAACGCTTATACTTTTCGTAATCACTCGTCTTACATTCTACTTCTAGTTTCGTACCTTCGTTTTCATAACTCGTAGATAAAACGTGCGCATGATTATTGAAATAAGAAACTACCTGTCCTTGATCATACGGAATTAACATTTCGCACTTCGTATACTCTTTATAAATGTGTGAGCGAATCATTTCGACAAGCTCTTCTATTCCAATATGTTTCTTCGCCGATAAATAAACGCGTTCTTCTTGTACTTTCGGAATTTCAACATCTACCATATCTGATTTGTTATAAGCATAAATGGTCGGAATGTTTTCAACCCCAATTTTCTTTAACGTTTCATTTGTAATATCAATTAACTGTTCATAATTTGGATTAGCGTAATCTACAACATGAATAAGTAGGTCCGCTTCCGCTACTTCTTCTAGTGTGGAACGGAACGCTTTTACAAGGTGATGCGGTAATTTACTTACAAATCCAACTGTATCTGTTAATAAAAATGATTTGTTATCTGGCAAATCAATATTTCGCACAGATGTTTCTAACGTCGCGAATAACATATCTTTTTCAAATACTTGTTTTTCTTCTGTACCATTATAAATTTCAAGCATCGCATTCATCGTCGTTGATTTTCCTGCGTTCGTATAACCTACTAAAGCTACAACAGGAACTTCATTTTTCTTACGCTGCTTTCGCTGCGTTTGACGCTGGGCAACAAGTGCTTCTAGGTCTTTATTTAAAACTGAAATCTGTTCTTCAATTTTACGACGATCTAACTCTAATTTCTTCTCACCGACACCTTTATTTTTCGTACCAACTCCGCCGCTCTGTCTTCCTAATGATTCACGAAGCCCGATTAAACGAGGCATCATATACTGAAGATGCGCTACCTCTACTTGCAACTGTGCTTCTTTCGTTTTCGCACGTTGCGCAAAAATATCTAAAATTAATATGGTACGATCAATAACTTTACAATCTAAATCCGCTTCTAAATTTCGAATTTGTGAAGGAGATAATTCGTCGTTAAAGATTACCATATTCGCATCTACTTCATTTACATACGCTGCTACTTCTTCAATCTTTCCTTTTCCAATATAATGGGAAGGATTTACTCGTTGTAAATTTTGCGTCACTTGCCCAATTACCTCTACATCACAAGCTTCTGCAAGGTTTGTTAGCTCTTCCATTGAATATGCAAAATCATCTTCATTACCTAAATTTACTCCAACTAAAACTGCTCTTTGTAATAATTCTTCCATATATTTATTCCTCCATTTCGATTACGTAAAATAAAAAACACAGGTTACTGCCTGTGTTTTCGTAAACGGATAAGGGTTCACCAAAGAAACAGGAGAAAGCTATACTTTCATCCTATCTCATAGTCAATAAGTCCCAAAATCATATACGTATCCACAATAAGTGTTCACCTATACGATCCCATTCTATTTATAAAGGCAAAACAAAAAGAGGGCGTATTCGTCCCTCCCTCTTTTTCACATATAAGCTTAATAAAGGGTTCCTTTAAAATAGGCAGACCAATCCCGTTCACTCTGCACACAGACAGAGCCTTTGAGCGCTATTCAATTATTGGCACAAAGTATTGAGACGTAATCTGATTAAGATCAAAGGAAGCCCCTCCGTTCATTTTAAGTTACATAAAGTGTAGCATAAGTAATTCGCTTTCACAAGATTAAACAACCTATCTCACGCTAAAGAAATTCTTTATATTTTTACTTTAAGCGTCATTTTTTGCGCGTTCTTCTTACAATAAAAATCACAAGAGCTACTATTAGTAACAGGCCTATAGAAAGGGTAACAACTTGCCACCAACTGAAACCGCTGACTATGTTTTTCCGAGTGTCGCGTGTCAAATACAACAACACTTCAGCATACCTCATACAATAGCATTTGATTTAAATGCAACTTGCGCTGGTTTCACATATGGCCTGCACGTCGGTAATAGCTTAATCACTTCTGGATCACACAAAAAAGTACTTGTCGTAGCGGCAGAGACATTATCTAAAGTTACTGATTGCACCGATAGAACGACTTGCATTTTATTTGGCGATGGTGCTGGAGCTATTTTATTAGAAAGAGATGAAAACAAACCAAGCTTTGTCGCTGCTCACATGGGAACAAATGGGCACGGTGGGATTCATCTATACCGAACAAACTTATCTACTACTATGAATGGCACACCACTGCAAACAAATGAAAAAATCGTTCAAAACGGGAGAGAAGTATATAAATGGGCAACTCGTACAGTGCCAGCAGGTATAAAAGAACTATTACATACCGCAAATATGCAAATAGATGATATAGACTGGTTCATACCACACAGTGTTAACTTACGAATGATTGAATCTATTTGTGAGAAAACCGAAATTCCAATTCAAAAAACTTTAACAAGTGTAAAACACATGGGAAATACATCTTCGGCTTCCATTCCACTCGCTCTGGACTTAGCTAGGAAAGAAGGAAAATTAAATAACGGAGACACACTTTTACTATACGGATTTGGCGGTGGTCTTACGCATTTAGGCCTTATTGTGGAGTGGGATTTAAACTAACATTTTTCTTTTATACAACTAACTACAAAAAAGCAGCATCCAAAGATTGGTTACCCCACTTTGAACGCTGCTTCTACTCTCTTAATTTTATTTACCTGTCCGAGCCCATATCACAACAGGAATAAGCATGAAAGCTAATACTCCTCCTGCTAATGACAATGCCGCATAACTTGAATTCGCCACTACCATACCTGACATCGCTCCGCCTGAAGCTCCAGCTAGCGCAATAAACACATCTATTTTCCCTTGTGTTTTTGCACGTGTGGAAGGTATAGTTGCATCAACAATTTGAGCCGTTCCACTTATTAAACCGAGGTTCCATCCTAATCCAAGTAAAGATAAAGCAACAATTAATAGTATTAAAGAATCACTCGGCGCTATTGCAGATATGACACCTGCTGCTAGTAAAATTACTCCGCCAGCTATACTCATCGTAGTTCTTCCAATTTTATCAATTAACATTCCTGTAACGAGAGATGGAAGATACATTGCACCTACATGAAAACCAATCACAAGTCCTACTGCACTTAATCCATGACCGTGATGCCCCATATGAACTGGAGTCATCGTCATAATCGCAACCATCACGATTTGTGTAAGTATCATTACAATAGCTCCAACAGTAATACCTCGTTTATTTTCTGTCGCTTCTTCTATTACTGCTTGCCCTTTATATGTATGCTCTTGTTTATATGTTTCTATCATATTAGCAATAAGTAACGGATCTGGACGAAGCATAACAAATAGAACAAGACCAGCTAGTATAAATGCTGCTGCCGATAATATGAACGGACCAGCAAGTTCAGGAATTCCAATTGAATGAGCAAACCTTCCCATTACACCTACTAAATTCGGACCTGCGACTGCACCAAAAGTCGTCATTACCATCGTAATACTAATAGCAGTTGCTCTTTGCTTCTTATTCGCTAAATCCGTTCCAGCATAACGCGCTTGTAAATTCGTAGCTGTGCCCGCGCCATATATAAGTAAAGAAACTAGTAAAAGAATAATACTATTTGTTAAAGCTGCCACCACAACTCCAATAGCCCCTAGTCCACCTACTATAAAACCTCCTGCAAGCCCTATGCGGCGACCATGTTTTTGTGATAACTTCCCAACAAAGAAAGCCGCTACCGCAGATCCCATTGTAAACATAGCAGCTGGTAATCCTGCATATGCATCTGTCCCAAGCATTTGCTGCGCAAGAAGTGCACCTACTGTAATTCCAGCAGCTAACCCTGCTCCGCCGAACATTTGTGAGATGCTGACGATTATTAACGTTCGTTTGTATAATTTTTGTTGGTCTTCTTCTGTATATATGTGATTACTTTTTAAAGCCCCCGCCTCATCTAACAATTCCTCATCCTCCCTTTGAAATAAAATCCCCTTGTTAATGTATTATGTTTTACATTACATATACAACGACATTTTCTATTCGTTTTTTTCATTCTAAAAACTTACTAACCATAGACTACTTATCTCATGCTATATTAAAAATACTACTATTTACAATATGCAAGGAGAAAACAATAAAAAAACAGGCTGCTATTAGCCTGTTTTTTTACGCTTCCTCTACTACCCTTTTCCTTCTCCCTTTACTCAAAGCCTTTCCTTCCCAAAATAACAAACTTACTAACGCAAAAACTAAGATAATCGGCACACTTACTTTATATAAATCTGTAAAACTCATTGCCATCTGATTTTGAGCATAGTGATTCACATCATTCGAAAATGCGAGTACCTCTTTCTTTATACTTTCCTCTTGTTTTTCAACTTCTTTTGTCACTTGATTCATAACTTCTTCTCTTTTTACATCTCTATATTCTACTGGAATTCCTCTTAATACTTCATCCACTTTTTGGTGAATTAATGCATCTTTTTTCTCTTTATTTAACCCTACAAATGTTTTATTTTGATGCTTTTCTACACTTGGTTCTATACTTTGGTTCTCTATTTTTTCTTTTGTTACTTGCAGTATTTCAGCTTGCTGTGAGCTATCCACATGAATATTATGCACTTTTTTTTCTGCATAACGATATACATTCTCTTTATTTACAGCTAAATTGTGCGTTAAGTTAGATACAAATATTGCAACTGCTAATACAATTCCTACTTGCCGCAACATTGAGACAACACTTTGAGAAGCAGTTAATAATTCCCCTTCAAACGAAGAAGCACTTAAAACTGTAATTGGACCTACTACTAAACCATACCCAACACCTAATATCATACATGGAATAATAATTTCTATATTTGTTGAATTAACATCAATCATTTGCAACCAATAATAAGATAAGCCCATAACAAGAAAGCCTGACAAAATAATAGTTACCTTTCCGAGTTTTTTAATTAAAGTTGCTGCAACTGGTGAGACAAAAAATATCATTGCTGAAATAGGTGTCACTAAAAAAGCTGCTTCAATTTCCGTTCGGCCTTGTATTTTCGTCAAGAACGTCGGAAGCAATACAGTAACTCCAATTAAAAATAAATTACTTAATATGATAACGATAGACGCTCCGACAAACATTCGATCTTGAAATAACTTTAAATTCACCATTGGATTATGAATCTTTCGTTCTACTAAAACAAATAGAATAAGAGAAATAGTGCTAATTGCATAACAAGAAAAAGCAATATTACTTTGCCATCCCCATGTATTGCCTTTTACTAATATGAGAGTAAAAGAAAAAATTGCTGTGCTACTTAATAGTAGTCCTACCCAATCTATTTTTGAAATAATACGTTCTTCATTTTTTATTTGCAGCATAACGCAGCATAAAATGATTCCAAGAATACAAATTGGAACATTTACGAAGAACACCCATCTCCAACCGAAATTTTGTGTAATAATTCCACCTATTACTGGTCCCATTGCAGCTGATAGTCCTTGTGTTACCCCTAAAATTGCAAGTGCAACATGCCTCTTTGCTAATGGCATTGCTGATACGCCGATTACCATACTTGTCGGAAATAAAATTGCCGCACCAATACTTTGTATAAAACGAGAAAAGATAAGAAAATCGCCCGTATTAGCAAAAGCACAAAGCACTGATCCACCACCAAAAATTATCAAACCAAGAATATACATCTTTGCTTTCCCAAAAATATCAGCTATCCTTCCTAGTGGAATGGCTAGTACTGCAATCGTCATCGTATAAACATTTAATATCCAAGACATCTTTTCTAATGAAGTATTTACACTCGTTTGTATGGCTGGTAAAGCTATATTCATAATTGTCGTATCAATCATACAAAGAAATATACCTAAGCACATTAAAAAGACAATCTTAATACCCTTTGATTGCTCCATGTTCATCTACCCCTTTATTTATTATGAACGTGTTTTTCATTCTTCCGTTTTATTGTGTTTTTTTACTTCTAGTTGCTCTAGTTTTCTTTTCAACGTCTCTACTTGAGCACTATACGATGCGATACCTACATCTAGTGAAATTTCTTCAACAAAAGTAATACCTTCTCTCCACTTTTCATATTTCAAACGAAGATCCGCAATATATGCTTCTTTCCTTTCAATTTCGTCCGCAATCCATTTTTTTATTGCCTTGTCATCGCTATAATAACCGAAATACATCCTCATTAAAAAATCTGAACGTAAAACATCTTTCTCTACATCTGTTTGCATGTACTGATAAAACTCTTCACGCCCTTCATCTGTAATAAAGTACATTTTCTTATTCGGTTTTCCTTCTTGCATAATAACCTCTTTCTTTATTTTCCCCTCTTTTTCCAACTGTCGTAACGTTGGGTAAATCATTCCAAAACTCCCATCAAAGAAATGAGTAAATACGTCTTCAAACACAATTTTAATATCATAACCAGACATTTTTTTTCCCATTAACAAGCCTAAGACAACATCTCTTCCCTTCAAAATAAAACCTCCATACTGTATATAATCAATAATTATATTAACATTGTTAATATAATTATTGATTATATACCTCATTCCGTTAATTGTAAAATGTTTCTAAATAAAAACACCCTGTAAGTTTATTATCTAAAATTACAGGGTGGCTCTACTTTATATTTCATATACAAACTTTGTACTATTTTACAACTTCATCTTGATTAGCTTCAAAACCTTCTGTCTTACCCTCTTTCATTTCATAATAATACGAAGGTAATTCTATATTATGTTCTAAAAGGTAATCCTCAATCAATGCAATAATCACTTTCAATGTTTTCAAACGTGCGTATAATTTATCATTGCTTTCAATAATATGCCATTTCGCATTTAGCTTACTTGTTTTTTCAAACATGTCTTCCATTGCTTCAACATACTCATCCCACTTTTCACGGTTACGCCAATCTTCGTCTGTAATTTTCCATCTTTTTAAAGGATTGTTCTCTCTATCTTTAAACCTCTTTAATTGTTCATCTTTACTAATATGATAGAAAAACTTCCCGATTATATAATGATCATCTGTTAATAGTTTTTCAAAATCATTAATCTCATCATACGCTCTCGTCCACTCTTCCTTTGTAGCAAAGCCTTCAACACGCTCAACTAACACACGGCCGTACCATGAGCGATCAAAAATAGTAATTTGCCCGTACTGAGGTAGTTTCCGCCAGAAACGTTGCAAGTAATGGTACCGTTTTTCATGAGGTGCTGGTGCTCCGATTGGATTTACTTGAAACCCGCGCGGATCAAGATGTTCCGTCACTCGCTTAATCGCTCCGCCTTTTCCAGCCGCATCCCAGCCTTCCATAACGAGCATAACTGCGATTTTTTCTTCTTTTACAATTTGCTGTAGTGCTAATAAACGTCTTTGGTATTTTTCAAGTTTCTTATTATACTTAGATTTCGATTCTATTTTTTTCATTAAATCTACTTTAGCAAGATATCCATTTTCCATAAAACAAATCCCCCTTGTTGTATGACAATGTTATTTTAACATATTATTGGAAAATTTTTCACATTAGAAAAAACTGTGTAGAAAAATCTCTACACAGCTTCCTTCTCTAATTGCACATCTACTTCAATATTCTCATTTTTATTTTTCACAGCTTTCATAAAGAATACAGCAGTTACTATAATCGTAATAAATGTACCTACAATATAAGATGTGTTTAGCGGAATGTTAAAACCAATTTTTGCATTTAAAATGTAAATTACAGTCATGAGTGTCATGACTGTCACGGGAATTAAGAAAACAACATATAATTTTCCTTTTATAAATAAATACATCGTTCCAATCCATAACGCAATTGCTGCAGGCAATTGGTTAGCCCAAGAGAAATATATCCATCTTATTCACAAAGAGAGACTATATTTTTTACAATTGAATTATGGTATACCTTCTCAAAAAAAGAAGATAATAACAAATAAATTCGTTACAGAATGGGAGTACTTTAAAGATGAAACGAAAAATACTTTCTCTCTTTACACTAATCTGTTTAGCACTACCAATACAAGCTAGTGCATACACATTTCACTCACTACCAATTGAATCAAAGTCTAAACAGTGGTATATCGAAATTGATAAATCCCATAACGCAAACAAGCAAGCAGCGCAGCCAAAACAGGGTGTATACGATACATATCGCTTACTCATAAAAAACATCGGTAATGATGTTTCAAACGTAGCTGTAGAAATAGTTGATAACACTCCTACCTCTAAAGCTACTTTTAATCCTACTACATTACATAACAACGTTTCAAAAAGTCAGACAAGCTTTGACTACATCGTATTCCCTTTAGACTTTAATAGCCATAATTTTAAAGTCGTCATTACTTGGGAAGAAAAAAATTTCTCATACAACGGTCATCCGGTAAATGAGGGGGAACAAATGAAACAAACATTTGTGTTTAATGAAGAATAAGCCCTAATTTGATTAGGGCTTATTCTTCATTTACAAAACCAGATTGAATCGCTTCCGTCACTTCTTCTGTGATTTCTAGTTCTGTTGCTTCCGTACTAATTTTCTTGTCCCAAATATGTACGGAAGGCTTTTCGTTACAAAGATGTTTTATTAATACTAGTTGGTTATATGTTAGCTTATTTTCTCTATGGGTGGCGATATAGACTGTGAAATTTTTTGCTTCAAAGACCTTTTCTTGCAAAATATATTTGTTGGCCAACTCCTTTACTACTATATCTTTCAAGTTTTCTATAATCATATAAGTCGTTCCCCCTTCCCTTATATCATCAATCAAATCGTCGAATACTTGTTACACATAACGCTATTCCAATTGTTACAAGTACAAAAATAGCTAGTGTTATAATCGTTATCTCGCCACCTATGACAGTAGCTAACCATCCTACAACCACATAACCTAGTGGCAATAAAGCAAATGAACCTAACATATCAAGGCTTGCCACTCTTCCAAATGCTTCTTCTGGCACAAGCTCTTGTAAACTTGTTTCCCAAATGAGTCCAAATATCATCATACCAAACCCTTCAATTGCCATTAATCCAATTAAAGCAGGTGCCCAAGTAATAAACGGCATAACTAAAAGCGCACAACCACTTATTAAAACACCACCATAAGCAAGTAATCCACGCTTATGCCACCGTTCTCTCCCACCAAATATTAACGCGGCAATTACAGCTCCAACACCAGAGGATGCCATTCCTAATCCATACACGTATGCTTCAAATTGATGATGAACATTAAATAACCATGGAATTAATACGACGATAATTCCTGCATAACAAATATTGATGAAAGAAAAGACTAAAATTGTAATCCATAGCCACGGATGACTTTTTAAAACGAAAACACCTTCCATAAACTCTTGTTTGTAATCGACCTTTCTCTTTTCAATGGAGTTTACTTTTTTAAACTTTATTTCTCTTAAAAATAATAAACAAAAAAATGATAGCAAATACGTTACTGCATCTAGTCCAAATCCTATTCCAGCAGATGCAACTGAAACGATTAATCCTCCAAGAGCCGGTCCAATTAGTCGTATACCTTGATTACTCATTTGCGTTAATGCATTAGCTGCATTTCGAATGTCCGGTACAAATACTTTCGCTCTTACAGCCGCATACGCTGGCTGAAATATCCCTTCCATAAGTCCATATAATGCTACAAGTACATATAGAAGTGGAATTGTTAAAACGTCCATAAATATAAGTGTCGCAAGTAATAGCATTACTATACAGCGAATTATATCTGTAAATAACATTACTTTCACCCGATCAATTCGATCTACGACTAATCCAGCAAACGGTAACGCAAGAATATTAGGTAGCATGTACATTGCCATTGTCATCCCCATTACAACTGTTGAACCAGTTAATGAATACACAACGACTGGCAAAATAACCATCGTTATCGAACTGCCTAAAGTCGAAAGTAATTGCCCAATCCATAAAAACTTAAAATATGGTGACGCTTTAACTGGCAATAATAATTTCCCAACATACCCCAAACCTTTTTCTCTTTGTACTTCCCCTTGCATTTCTCTCTCCTCTTTTCAAATGATTATAGACTTTATAATATATCACTAAAAATTCCTAATATTCTTTTTCAATTATATAAGAAACCATTATGTTATGGTAAAATTATCAAAATAAATATAAAGGAGAATACATTGTTATGCCTCAAAATTCTCATAACATCGAGCACCGCATCTATACAATGTGTATGATCCAGCGAAATAATGAAGTTTTACTTATAAAACGCCCCGATCATCGAGGTTTTCCTGGCTACATCGCTCCTGGCGGTAAAGTAGATTTTCCAGAAAGTATCGTTCACGCTGCTAAACGAGAAGTAAAAGAAGAAACTGGATTACTTGTTTCAAAATTAACTTTTAAGGGATTAGATGAATACGTAAATCCGAAAGAAAACGTTCGATATATGGTATTTAATTATTGGACAGACTCATTTGAAGGCGAACTTCTTATGAATCCTCCTGAAGGCGAATTATTATGGGTGCCAATTGATACAGCATTAAATCTTCCTATGCAAAATTGGTTTAAAGAGAGATTCCCATTATTTTTTGAAAAAGGTACGTTTGAAATTCAACGTGTTTGGGACCGAGACTTAGATAAACAAGTTGCTATGACAATTACGCATACGTAGAAAAGCTTGGAATCTCTCCAAGCTTTTCTTACTTCTCCGCTATTTTCTTAATCTCATAATCAATTTCTAAAAATTCAACTCCAAATATCCACATTCTATGATTAGCTTCTAATATGTGATCTGTGCTCTCTTTAATAATAAAAGTCTCTGCTAACGGTAAACGAATTGTAAAGAAACGAGTATGTAAATAAATCCCCTCATCTCCTTTACCATTTCTTCTCAGCTTACTAGTAATGATTAAATCATTACTCTTATTACATAATTTTAAAACCCCCGTCATATTCGAATTTGGTAAAGGTAATGCAATATTCATATATGTCTCGCTCTTATATGTGTGCTTTGAATAAAGAGCTACAAAAATAGATTCTCCTGCTTCATTTTTTCTTAGCCAAGCCCTTACATTCTCTCTTCCATCCTTCTCATCTATTACCCCGATGATAGAGCCATGCATCGTTTCCCACTTGCCGCCCATTCCTAAATGTATTTGTCCTACACGCTTACTCATTTTTTCATAGCAAAATGCAAGCGGGTGGAACCAACGATTCCATTTAATATACGATTGTAACTCATACTCTTTTGTATTTTCATAGAAACGAATAATACTTAAAGGAATCTTGGTCACGTCAAATATCTCACTATGAAAATCATTCATTTTATCAACTAAACCTTTGTATTCCTTGCTATCTATTAAATTTCTGTTATGTAAAAATGCTTCTCCAACTGTCGTATTTCCTCTTAACCTGCTCATTGGTTTCCCGTAATATTTATAATTCGGAGCACTCTTTTCAATCATCCAACCGACAAATGCCGGTAACGCTACTCCAATTCCATTAACAACACCGTGAATCCAAACCATTTGAGCAATTGTAATTGTCATTACATGTTTCAAATTCCCATATGAATATATAAGTGAAAACATAATTGTTACCATGAGTGTACTAGACGATATGATCAGGAGAACCTTTGCACTAATAGCAGTAAATTTCGTGCGCCAAACATAAATCCCATAACTATAAATAGCACATAAATATAGAAGAACTGCAAAAAATTCAAATGCTCTTGAGTACGTAATTCCTATTGCAACTGTCATAGGTGAAATGACGATGATAAACATAATAGCATCATACACTTTACTTCTCTTTTCTCTTTTTCTCCCAATTAAACCAGCTGATAACGGCAGTAGAAATGCCGAATAATGAAAATGTGCAGCGGTAAGCAAAACAATGTCAGAACTAAAGTGCATAATGGAGAGTTTTGCTACAGAAGCAAAAAACCAGAAACCACCTAAAAACAAATACATAAACGCACTATCGATAGCCGTCTCTTCTAACGGTTTCCATCCTCTTTCTAGTAATCTACTTACACCAAATAACGCAAAAATTCCTGTATATACAAACCAAAGTAACGCAAAGAAATAGTGATTTGTTACGAAAGCTAGCACTGCACTAATTGCTGCGATTGGATATAACAGCGATACAAATTTACAAAATAATACATATAATCCATTTCTTGTTTTCTTATCAATGATGCAAAATGACATCGGTATAAATAACAAAATAGATAATAAAATAATTGCTTCAACTGGGTTTACATTTGACCACTCACATATTAGAAAAATAATATAACAAGCTATCCCAACTATTATATTTTTCATATCACTTATTTCCTCCCCACAAATGTTCCCTTATATGAAAATAATGAACCAATTAATACATTGCGCACTTGTACATGAATTCGAAAACATTGTAGTGTTTCATCATAACTTTCTACAATTTTGGCGTCTCCGTATAAAAACCTAGGTAACGGTACTTTTCTTCCAAACATAAAAAACCATTGTTTCTTTGAAGAGATATGCATCCCGCCTTTTTCATCAATATAAAAATTCAATGTAGAAACGAGTAAATGTGGCTCACCAAAATAATCTACAATTTCATTATTCTCTTCATCCAACTGCATAACAGCGTTAAAGTATCTTTTCTTATTATGAAAATAAAAAGTACGATTCCACCGCACAAGTTCATTTCCATGTTCATCTCGCTCAGCTGTATTATGTATTGTAAATGGCACTTCCTTCCCCCGTTCAGAGAAAAACATTCGAAACTTCGATGCAATTTTTAATATCAATTTTACGAAAAAAGAACCTCCGTAAATTCCATCCATCTTTCCTTCTCCAATAAAGCTATTTTCTTCTGTAATCTCATAGCGTTTCTGTAATTTTGGATGAAGTTTTTTATAAGAATCCCCTAATAGTCTTTCATACATATTAGCCATACATTATCCCTTTCTCTTCCTCTTGCAATTTTTTGAGCTTGGCAAATTCGTGCTATTTATATAACCGACAATTGATAACCCCATTAGTAAAACATTTAATGTAATTGGATTAAACGGCTCTGTAAAGCTTACGATATTCGTAAAACCCGCCGCTATCGTTAAGGCTATTAACATAAAAATATGTACGATAAATACTTTTCGTTTTGGAAATGGCAACAGCCATAGGACACCAAAAATAATTTCTAGTAATCCAATTATTTTAAGTACAAAAATACTATGTTCCGTTGAACCAATCATCACAGATAGCATTTTTACTTCTTCTGAATGAGTAAACACTAGTTTCGGCACTATTCCTTGATACATCCATACAAAAGCAAATAAAAAACATACGAGCCAATATGTCATTGTTCTTCTAATTAGTAACTTAGGATGAAGTCCCTTTTCTATCCATAATTTTAACGCATCAAAACTCCAAGCAGTCGCCCAGCCTAATAACGGACGAAACATATAGAAATCTATTACATTTCCTATACGACCAAACCTCGTATCGTAATCATATTGCGTCTCAAAATGAATGTGTTCTTTACGCGGTGTATACTTCCAATAACCACGCCCTATTTGAATAAGTGATAATTTATTATCTGTCCAAAATTTTAAAGAAGAAATCCGTTCACCCGTTTCTTTTCTTATTTCTCCTATCGATTCCCCTTCACCAACTATTTCAAGTCCAAATCCAATTTTAGTTTTATATAAAAACTTCTGCGGTTCTCCTTCTTTTTTCTCTAAATACGAAATTTCAGTAAAGCGAGCATCCCATTCTGTATGTATATCTGGTTCCTGTGTATATCCCCATAAATTTTCCATTGTTGTGTTCATTTCTGCCGAAACATAAATAGGCTTTTTCCCCTTCATTCTTCCACCTCCTATGCACTATAAATTTAATGTACATGCAATGAATTTATTTTGCTACAGTTTTCACAAACTACTTCAAGAAAAGAAAGAATTTTTAAAATTTATACAAAACACTTGATTCCCCGAAAAATTTAAATTATTATAAAACAAATGTTACCAACAACTTCATAAATCAAACACTCTCGCCTAAAACGTGAGATAGAGGTTGCGATACTTATGATTATTCTAATGGAGACACAGAGATGTCTATGAACTTAGATGAAAGGAAGTATTGCCGAAATCGATAATTTTCTCTGCATTTATCGATTGGGGCTGTTTTCGAATAGAAACAGAACTGTCATATGTACAGAAGTGTATGTATGAAGAGCTATCTACAAAAAAGAGATATCATTTTTATGGTATTCCTTTTTTGGCGGTTTTTTTATTAGCTCCGTTTTCTGTTTCCCTTTTCCTGTAACAGCACCATCCTCACTTATTTGAGATGGTGTTTTTTGTTTTTCTCTGGTAACTACAGGAATATTGGGATTTATATATGTCCTAATCTATTCTTAAAAATGGATGAAAGAAGGAATTCATAATGGAAACGATTGTACAAAAATTTGGTGGCACTTCTGTCGGAAATGTCGCGCGCATTCAACATGTAGCAAATTTAATTATTGAAGAATATGAACGAGGATATAGCATCGTCTCTGTCGTTTCAGCAATGGGAAAAAGCACAGATGAACTCGTAGCACTTGCTAACGCGATTTCAGAAAATCCGAGTAAACGCGAAATGGATATGCTGCTATCAACAGGAGAGCAAGTGACTATTTCATTATTAACGATGGCACTACAAGCAAAAGGCTATAACGCGATTTCATTAACTGGATGGCAAGCTGGTATGACGACAGAATCTGTACATAGTAGTGCACGGATTACTGACATTCATACAGATCGAATTCAGTCTTATCTTACTGAAGGCACGATTGTTATTGTAGCCGGTTTCCAAGGAGTTAGTGAAAACCATGAAATTACAACGCTTGGACGTGGTGGTTCTGATACTACAGCTGTTGCATTAGCGGCTGCACTACAAGCAAAAAAATGTGATATTTACACGGATGTGACAGGCGTATATACGACGGACCCCAGACTTGTAAAAGACGCTTATAAATTAGATGAAATTTCTTATGACGAAATGTTAGAACTTGCAAACCTCGGTGCTGGTGTATTACACCCGCGTGCGGTTGAGTTTGCTAAAAATCATAATGTCGTTTTAGAAGTTCGCTCAAGTATGGAACAAGAAAATGGAACAATTGTAAAAGGAGAATGTAACATGGAACAACAATCAATCGTTAAAGGTATTGCATTTGAAGATAATATTACACGTGTCACAATTAAAGGATTAGAACAAGGTGCACTTTCAACAATTTTCTCTACATTAGCAGCGGCACATATTAATGTAGATATCATCATTCAAAGTATTACAAATGAAGGAACTGTTCACCTCTCCTTCTCAATCCATTCTAATGATTTAAAAGAAACGTTAGAGGTATTCGAACAAAATCAAGAAACACTTCACTATGAATCTGTAGAGTATGAAAATCATTTAGCAAAAGTATCCATTGTAGGATCTGGTATGGTCTCTAATCCAGGTGTTGCTGCAAATATGTTCACTACTTTAAAAGAAGAAGATATTCATATTAAAATGGTAAGTACATCAGAAATTAAAGTGTCTGTCGTTATTGACCGCCTTCATTTAGTAACAGGTGTTGAGGCACTGCATCAATCATTTATGGCGAAAATTGAGCCTTTAGTGCAGATGAGTTAATTTCCACCGGTAAAACTTTAAAAAATATATGAATCTATTTCCTTCCTATATCAATAGAAACAGGGTAGGACTGTTTTGTGGGAAAGTCGAAGTTATTCTATCGAATAGCAATTACAGTATCGAATTCTTGAAATGATAGCATTCACGAAATAAAGTTCTCGCATATTTCAATAGTAAAGGGTTTACGAAGTGTTATTCGTTAACAAGATTTTATATACTATGCCCGAAAACACCTTGTCACATTTTCCAACACTGTGACAAGATGTTTTTTGTTTAGAAGAGATTTTAGTATAATTATGAGGATAATTAAATAATAAATTTATACATATAAGGAGATAAAGACTATGGCAAACAACAAATTACTAAGAATGGATAATGTCAGCATCGTTGTAGAATCTCTTGATAACGCAATCTCTTTCTTCGAAGAGATTGGATTAAAACTCGAAGGGCGAGCTACTGTCGAAGGTGAATGGGCTGGTCGCGTAACTGGACTCGGTTCTCAGTGCGTAGAAATTGCTATGATGGTTACGCCAGATGGCCATAGCCGAATTGAACTTTCGCGATTTCTCACCCCCCCTACTATTGCAGATCATCGGACAGCTCCTGTAAATGCCCTCGGTTATTTACGCGTCATGTTCACCGTTGAGGACATTGACGAAATGGTATCCAGACTGACTAAACATGGTGCTCAGCTCGTTGGTGAAGTAGTTCAGTATGAGAACTCGTATCGACTCTGCTACATTCGTGGAACCGAAGGAATTTTAATCGGTTTAGCGGAAGAACTCGGTAACAAATAAGTAATGTTTTATTAGAAGTCTTTACTGAAGTAAAAATATTTGAAAGAACTTTACGCTTAATAAAACTTTGATTTTGAACCCCGTCCTAGCTTTAGAGCGGGGTTATGCTTGTTTGAACTTTTTAACATACTATCAACATCCCAAAATCATTATAAAACAATTCAATTACTTATTATACTCTTTCCTAGGAAATATAACGGACTCTTCTCACTTCTTATCATATATATCTTTTGTTTTAAAAAACGATCTGAACTCATTCAAAATAACTTTCTTCACGTCAGAGTAAAAAACCATCATGAATAGTGCAATTCCTAATAAAATCTCTTGCATTCCTTCATAATCAATGAAAGCACTCACAATTAGCAAACCAAATCCAATGTAGAAACCAAATTCATTCTCTTTCTCAAAATCTTCATCTTCATCAATATGTATTTTCTCTTTTAAATTTTGGTTCCCTTTTATTAACTCATCGAGCGTAACATTATACATTTCACTAAGCAAAACTAAATTATCAATATCCGGACAGCTTTTATCATGTTCCCACTTATACACAGCTTGCCTTGTCACACCAATTTTCTTAGCAACATCTTCCTGTGAAAACCCTTTTGACTCTCGTAATCTTTTAAGTTGTTCTCCTAAGCTCATAACGTCTCCTCCTTTAACAAATTATTACATAATAGGAGATAAAAAAGAAAGAAACTATTGGTAAAATTCACTGTAAACCACTCGTTTACACTATAAAAAAGAGAGAATAACTCTTTGAGCTATCCTCTCTCTTCTATTAAAACAGATGAATGTTTTCTTTCTTGCAAGCTTCACGTAAATCGTCAGGCCATACAGAAGATTGAACTTCACCAATATGTGCTTTACGTAAGAAGTACATGCACATTCTTGATTGTCCAATACCACCGCCAATTGTTAACGGTAGTACGTCTTCTAAAATACCTTTATGGAAATCGTACTCACGTTTGAAGTCTTCACCTGTTTTCGTTAACTGCTCATCAAGTGATTTACTATCAACACGAATTCCCATTGATGATAATTCGAATGAAGATTGTAATACTGGGTGCCAGAATAAAATGTCACCGTTTAATGTCCAATCATCATAATCAGCTGCGCGTCCATCATGCTTTTCACCTGAACGAAGTGCATCACCAATTCCGATAATAAAGACTGCACCGTGTTCTTTTGCAATTGCGTGTTCACGATCTTTCGGTGTTAATTCTGGATATTTATCTTCGAGTTCTTGGGAAGTGATGAAAACAACTTCTTCTGGTAAATACTTTCCAAGGAACGGATACTTTTCAAATAAGTGGTCTTCTAAATCTTTGAATATTCCATAAATTGTTCGTACTGTTTCTTGCAAGTAATCTACAGTACGCCATTCTTTTTGAACGATTTTTTCCCAATCCCATTGGTCAACGTAAATGGAATGTGTTGCATCAAGTTCTTCATCACGACGAATCGCGTTCATGTTTGTATATAAACCTTCACCAGCTTCATATCCATATTCATGTAAAGCAAATCGTTTCCATTTCGCTAGTGAATGCACAATTTCTAATTCTTCTCCTGAATGTAACATATCAAACTCAATTGGACGTTCTACACCGTTTAGGTGATCGTTTAATCCTGATTTTTTCGTTACGAATAATGGTGCAGATACGCGGAATAGTTCAAGGCGTTTTGCTAATTGATCCTCGAAAAATGTTTTAACTTCCTTAATTGCGATTTGAGTCTCTCTTACTGTCATTAATGATTGATACATGGTGGTTTCCTCCTAAAATGTTTGGATGTTGTGAAAAGAAGCCAACAAAAAAAGCCCTTCTTTCCCAAAAAACTGGGACGAAAGACTTTGGTTCCGCGGTACCACCCAAATTAGCAACAGAGGTTGCTCACTTATACAATACGGAGATGAAATATCTCGATACTGTTCTTCTTGTAACGGCGAAGTTCCCGGCTAAGTCTACTTTCCTCTAAAGGATTTCGGTTAGCAACTCCAGGAGGTTCTTCATAATAGGCTTCGTATCAGGCTCACACCACCCCTGACTCGCTTAGACTACATCCTACTACTACTCGTCCTTTCATAGTCGTTTTGTTGTCACATCTCTGAAACATTTTATTAATGATTATTCTATACAAAAAATAAAGAAAGTCAACAAAAAGTTTCAAAATATTTTTCAATTCTTTATTTTACGGCTTTATTGATTGTTGCTAATTTAACATCTTTACTTTTTCTGTCTCGTCAATCCAAAAAATGTTTCACTAACCGAAACTAACATATACACAACAAGTAATGTAATCGTTCGAAATATAGAATCCGCAGTATTTCGTATTATTTTCATTTTCTTTGTAATTCCTTTCAGTTTACTTGCAAATTCGTGTTATACTATAGCATTCAAGCAGTTTATTTTTACTTAAAGCAATCATAGTCATTTATAAAGAGTATGTTCTAAATCATTGACTATTATCAAATAAGATTTTTATATAACGGAGTGATCATATGAGTAAAACGAAAGCAAAACCGAAAAAAGGTGTAGGACAAGGTACAGGAAGTAAAGGATGGAATCGTTGGCAATCAAGTGCAAAGAAAAAGGCAGCTGCAAAGCCATATAAAAGTAAAGGGACTAAAAAATAAATTCTGTATTATCTCTTTACTTTGTTCAAAACAAATTATAATTATTACACTAAAAAAGCTATGCTCTCATACATGTGAAAGCATAGCTTTTTATATTAAATCATTAAAATATCTCGTATTTCTTCCTCCGTGATTGATGATAATTTCTCTTCTCCCGGCTCAATCACTTCAGCGATTAAATTTTTCTTACTCTCTTGCAGTTCATGCATTTTTTCCTCAATTGTTCCGTGGGCTACTAATTTTATAACTTGTACTGTATTTTTTTGTCCCATTCGATATGCTCTATCAGCTGCTTGTTGTTCAACAGCTGGATTCCACCATAAATCGTATAATATAACCGTATCGGCACCCGTTAAGTTAAGACCCGTACCACCAGCTTTTAAAGAAATGAGAAATAGATCCCCTTCCCCCTCGTTAAACCGATTACATAGCTCTACACGTTCTTGTGATGGTGTACTCCCGTCTAAATAAAAGTATGGAATCGCTTGACGATTTAACTCACGACCAATAATAGACAGCATCTTCGTAAATTGAGAAAAGATTAAAATTCTCTTACCAGTACTTCTGCATTCCTCTAGTATCTCTAATAGTTGTTCAAATTTAGCTGAACTACCCTTATAATCATCAACGAATAAAGCGGGATGATTACAAATTTGTCGCAATCTCGTTAAGCCAGCTAAAATTCTAATTTTATTTTTACGTAACGTATCTTTATCTAAATGTTTTAACGTTTCTTCCCTTAATTTCGCTAAATAAGCAGCATAAAGTCTCTTTTGATCTGGTAATAACTCCGATGACTGTAAGTGCTCTATTTTATCTGGAAGCTCCTGTAATACGTCTTCTTTTAATCGTCTTAATACGAAAGGTTTTACGCGCTTCGCTATATCTTCGCGCCTTAAATCACCGAATTCTTTTCTTCCTGGTAATAATTCCGGAAATATGACATGGAAGATAGACCATAGCTCTTCTAATGAATTTTCTACAGGCGTTCCCGTTAGCCCGAAACGATATTCAGCTTGAATTGTTTTCACTGCTTTTGCAGTTTGGGTTGTAGGATTTTTAAACGCCTGTGCTTCATCAAGAAACAGTGTATGAAACGGCCTCGCATACGATCTTATATCTCTTCTCAGTAATGGATATGACGTAATTACGACATCAAATTCCACTATGTCTTTTAATATTTTTCGCCGCTCCGTTTGATTTCCATCTGCAATAACCGCTCTAATATGCGGGGCGAATTTTTTCAATTCACTAAACCAATTGTAAACGAGAGAGGACGGTGAAACGACTAATATAGGTAGTTTCTTTTCTCGAATTTCAGGCAACACAGAATCTATGTAAGCAATACTTTGCAGCGTTTTTCCAAGTCCCATATCATCTGCTAAAATACCGCCAAAACGGTAATAGGCGAGTGTTTTCATCCACTCAAATCCGTATACTTGATACTCTCTCATTACAGCATGTAAAGTTTGCGGCACTGTAAACTTTAATTTTTTCGGATTTTGAATACTTTCCACTAAATCTTGAACAGACTCATCTAAACTTAAAACATTACCTTCGTGAAGTCCGTTCATCCATTTTACACTCCGGATAAGCGGAACGTTCACTTCTTCTCCGTGTAAAAACTCTTTCCGAATACCCGATTCTTTTACAAACTGATTAATTTCATTAAATTCTTTGCTTTCTAGTGATAAGAAAGAACCGTTCGCTAATCGGTAATATTTACGTTTCTCTTCAAGAGCCACTAATACACCTTTAATTTCTGCTTCCGGTATTCCTTTTATATCAAAACGAAATGACAACCAATCAATTCTTTCTTTTCTTCTCACTCTAATAAGTGGTGCTGTATCCCCTTTATGAATACGTAATTTGATTGCTGTCGTCGCATAAATATCAACTAAGCCTTTTAACGACGGGACGACGTGATATAAAAAGTTATACTCAGCCTCTTCATTATGCATAAAATAGCCGCCTTCTGTTTTCGCAAAGGCACTTTCACTCATAATATCTAAAATTTCTTTTTCCTTTTTCTCATCACGATTAAAAACAGACGGCTGTCCATCTTCTTCTAACGGATTGATCATGACGTTTCCATAATGAAATTCAAGACCTGCTAACAAACGATTTTTCACTCGATCTAAATACAGCTTTGCTTTTAGCGACGGCGTTTCAACACGATCTGATATTACTTCATCAATGCGTACCGTTCCCAGTTTCATTAATCCTGGCACAACTTTCGCTACAAAATGTTCCATCTTACTTTCAGGAATATAAAACTGGTTGCTATTTGAGCGGCTCATCATCTTTTGCAATTCAATAAGTCGCATACAATCTTCCATAGGTAAAGAATATAGTTTTCCATCGTAAAGAGCGGTATTATACATTTCCATAACTTGAACACGATTTAGGCCATCTATATGAAGTGTAAACCCACCATTATTTCCTTTCGTAAACTCAAAATGTAATGGCAATAAACCGTTTGAAATTTGTAAGCCCTGAAACTGTTGTTCATTTTGTTTCAGCTGTACATACTCAACTTTAGAAAGTGAAGAGAGCATATCTTTCCACGAAGCTGGCGGTATGAATATCATACTTTCATCTTGTTTCGCATGTACTTCTAACGCATCTTCATACATTTTTTCATTATGATACATTTTAATAAGCCTCTGAATAACCGCATCTGTTTCTTGCCTGAAGCTATGTACATCTGGTGTGTATGTAAATTCATTAGAACAATGAAAAGTCTCTCTCTTCTCCACTTTAGAAAGAAATTCTCTAATATGCTTTATAAAATATGTTTTCGCAAGTTTTAACTGAATTCCAAGAAGGGCCCCACCACTTTTCGTCGCTACTGGTGAACATATAAACGCAACATCTAATATTTCACGTGTATCAAAACGGTGTTGTTTACTTTTTGGCCGCAGTGGTTTGTCTGCAAACAACTGAAACATTCCGCTCGTTAATTGATCATTTCCGCTCATATTTTCGGACATGCCGCCCGTTTGCTGGTTATAATTTATTTGTATTAGTACGGCTGCAACATGTTGACAGTACGTTTGAAAAGACGCTAATGAAGGACAACTACACCTCGCAACTACATCACCTTTTTTAGCTTTTTCTACTGTAACATGAAAATCTTCATTCCCTTTTACCGTCGCCTCACAAATTTCTTTCGTTTCATCATAATGATTCACGATTACTTTATTTGCTTTATAATAAGCTTCACCTCTTTTATATGAGGTCTCTCCGCATACTTCTTTTATAATCGATTTATTTAATGTAAAACTCATTGTTTTGACACTTCCTTAATGTAAAACCATTTTCTCTTACTTAACATTTTACATTCTCTACGAGAAAATATAAAATATTGATTGAACAAAAAAAGATGCTTATTTATAAGCACCTTCTTCACTCTATCTCCACCAACCGTTTCGCCTCAAAATATAACACTTGAATAAATTTCTTCGTATTAATTCGTATATGTCCAGAAGTTGCTAGTTCATCCTTTGTCATTTCTGTCATCCGTTTTCTAACTACAGTGAAATCAAAAAACTTTGGGGCATAGCTTTCAAATTTCGGATTTGAAAAATCTGTTAACCCTAAAGAGGCCAAATGATTTAACGACTGATAAATCGCTCTGCGCACTCTTTGTTCAGATGCTTTTTTCTCTTTATCAATATCCGTATCTAAAGTTTCATCCCCTAATTTTTTTATCGTAATATAGTGAAAAATATCTTTTAACGCAGGAAAGCCAAATTCAAATGTTTGCGCCTTTTCTTGCCCATATAAATATTCCAGCATACTAAGTAAATCTTTACTTCCGTTCTCTCCCGCAATACCGAGTTCTGCTAGTAAGAAGCGTCCTGAATCTGATATTTTTTTTCCCTCTTGCACTGTTTCACTACGCATTTGCGGCTTTTCCCACTGAAACACATTATTTAATGATTTTTGAATGTCATATATAGAACGTTCCAAACGAATACGCTCCATCACTTTTCGTACAACAGATATTACTTCTATTTTGTTTAGTGGTTTCGTAATATAATATTCTACACCAAGTGTATACGCCTCACCGATGAGCTGTTTCGATTCAACTTGGGAAATCATAATAATTTTCCCAGTAAATGAAGACGCTATATGGCGAACTGTTTCAATGCCGTCTCTCATTGGCATTAATAAATCAATAAATAAAATATCTACTTTTTTATAATTTAGCTGTTCTGCTTCAATAAACGCTCCATCTTCCGATTCTCCAATTACTTCCCCAAGATCGCCATCCTCAATAATTTGCGAAAGCATTGAACGGAAAACTTCATCATCATCTACAATATAATAAAACAAACCTATTCCCCTTCCCGCTTTAAACTGCACTCCGGTAAACAAACGATAAACTTACACCCTTTTCCTGTTTCATTGTCTTCTAACCTTACTTCTCCACCGAGCTCTGTTACCATTTCGTGTATGTAAGAAAGTCCAATACCTGTTGATGGTGTTCCTGTTTGATCATACTTGGAAGTAAACCCTGGCTTAAATACTAATTTCTTATACTTTTGTGCAATACCAGGGCCATCGTCAATTACTTCAAAGATTACATGTTGCTCTCGTTTATATAACTTAATACGAATGAGACCTCTATCTTCAATTGCTTCCACTGCATTGGCAACTAAGTTATTAAAGATTGATAGCACTGTATACACGTGATATGCAGCGTGTTCACCTTCTATATGTTTTGAAAAACGTATATCTTTCCCTAGCATTTCAGCATATTTCTCATTTATCCTTACGATCATTTCTGTAAGCTCATGTCCTTCTACATACTCAGCCACATTTTTATCTAATAACAGTTTAGATAATCCTGCAAAAATCCTTTGATTATCCTTTTTTATTTCGTGCACTTCTCCTGCTATTTTCAATGCTATTTTACTGCTAGAATCATCGCTTGTCTGTAAATTCCGATATAGTTGATATGCTTCTTGTGTAATCAATTCTGCATTTTGTAACGTTTTTTTCAAGTGAACAGATTCTACATATAAATTTGAAAGATGCATGAACATTTTTTCATTTTCTTTTCGGACTTGTGACTCTTTTAATTTCGTTTCATATAAAATCATCATATTTAAAAAGCCAAGTGCAAAGAAACTACGAAAAATAGCAATAATAATTAATTTATTCACTTCAGAAACTGTTATCGTTGTACCGAGTACTACCATATGATAAATCGCAAGTTCTGACATACTTGCAATAATTTCAATTGTAATTCCAAGGCACCCAATAACGATTGGTTTCTGATGAAACTTATTCACCCTACAAAGTGAAAAAAGACTTCCATAAATAAAATAATAGAAGAACACAGGATAGCGCAAATAAAATGATTCTGTCATATGAAATGAACCTTGCATGATCCAATCAAGGCATACACGGAATAAAACGACACATATACCGACAAGAATACCTGCAGCCGCTGCTGGTATTCTTCTTAAAAATAATAATAAAAAAAAGAAAAGCGGTGTCCCAAAGCTAACGCGAAACGTATCGTTAAAAGGATGAAAATTAAGCTCTCCAGCAATCGGAACAACAACCATTAATATAATTAAAAGGGATATATCTTTCTTCCATAATTGATTCCAATTCAAAGGTGCCACTTCCTATACTTTTTTCGACAATAAAAGTGAAAGCCCGCTTATTATAATAAACGGGCTTTATTTCTATATTCTAACCTTTTCTACCGCTTTTATTTGGCGGTACTCCGGCTCCCATATTGCTTCTTTCACTGCAATCTTGATATCGTTATCACTTAAGTTCTCTCTAGCAACACCTTCTGCAACAGCAACTTTCGCTACTTCAATTGCAACCATTTCCGAGATATTACGTAACTCTTCAACTTCTGGCAAAATAGGTGCTCCTGGCTGACTTGTATCTACCATGCTGGCAACTGCTTCAGCAGCTGCTGCAAACATTCCATCCGTCATGACGCTTGCACGTACGACAATTGTTCCAAGACCAAGACCTGGGAAAATAAGTGCATTATTTGATTGTCCAATCACATACGTTACACCGTTGTATGTAACTGGTTCAAATGGACTTCCTGTTGCAACTAATGCTCTTCCTTCTGTCCACTCGATTAAATCAGCTGGTTTTGCTTCAGCAAGTGGCGTCGGATTCGACATCGGTAAAATGATTGGTCTTTCTACGTGAGAAGCCATTTCTTTAATAATCTCTTCTTTGAATGCTCCTGCAACAGTTGATGTACCGATTAAAATTGTCGGTTTTACATGCTTCACAACTTCAGCAAGTCCGATCACATCATTTTGTTTCCACTCACTTACTTCCGCTTCTTTTCTTGCATATGGAATTTGGAAATCAAGAAGATCTTCCATATTATTTGTAACTAACCCGTTACGATCAATACACCAGAAACGCTTATATGATTCTTCTTCTGATACACCAACGCGGACCATTGCATCTCTAACTTGATCTGCGATACCGATTCCAGCCGTACCAGCACCAAATACAACAACGCGGTGTTCACTTAAAGGTACACCCGAAACTTTCACTGCCGATAACACAGCAGCCAGTGAAACTGCACCTGTACCTTGAATATCATCATTAAATGTACAAATATCATGACGATATTTATCTAAAATTTTTCGTGCATTTCGAGAGCTAAAGTCTTCCCAATGTAAAAGTGCTTTCGGGAATTGTTTATTCACTGCTTGTACAAATGTATCAATAAATTTATCGTAAGCTTCACCAGTTATACGAGGGTGACGATTTCCAATATAAAATGGATTGTTTAATAGTTCCTCACGATTTGTACCCACATCTAAAATTACCGGTAATACACGGCTAGGATCGATACCAACTGCGGCCGTATAAACAGCTAATTTCCCGATTGCGATGTTTATACCACCAACACCCCAGTCACCAATTCCAAGTATGCCTTCTCCATCTGTTACAACGACTAAATCAATGTTTTCAGCTGTTGCACCGATATTAGCAAATGCGTCTTCAATACCTGACGGATCATTAATTGATAAATACACACCACGTGGTTTACGGTATTCATGACTATACCTTTGAATCGCTACGCCTACTGTTGGTGTATATACGATTGGTAACATTTCACGTAAATGATTTGTTAATATACGATAAAATAACACTTCATTTCGATCATGTAACGCTGTTAAGTATACGTTCTTTAATAAATCATCCGGCTGAGAACAAAATTGTTCATATGCTCGGCGTGCTTGTTCTTCTAATGTTAAAACTGCTGGCGGTAAAAGCCCTTTTAAACCTAATTCTTCTCTCTCTTCTTGCGTGAAAGCGACCCCTTTATTTAAAAGTGGTGTTGATAATACTTCTACTCCTCTTAATGTCGTTTCTAATGAACCATTAGAAGCTACTGTAAACTTACTCATAACATCCCTACCTCTATTCATATATAGCATTTCTATATTGTAAACAAAAAAGAGGGGATTGTCCCCCTCTTCTTTTAATTTTTCTTTAAAAGAGTTGCTCCTGCAATCCCTGGGTGTGTCATTTCGAATGGATCTAGAATTAACTCTAAGTCTTCTTGTGACAGTACACCGCTTTTCACACAAAGTTCTCGAACGGATTGACCTGTTGCAATTGCTTCTTTCGCAACGCGAGCTGCTGCTTCATAACCGATATGAGGGTTCACGGCTGTAATAATTCCTACACTCTTCTCAACATACTCTTTTAAGCGATCTTCATTCGCTTCAATTCCTTTTAAGCAATTATCTGTAAAGGCACGGAAACCGTTATTCATAATGCTAATAGATTGAAGTAAGTTAAAAACAAGTACTGGCTCCATAACGTTTAGTTCTAATTGTCCTGCTTCTGAAGCAAGGCAAATTGTATGGTCGTTACCAATTACTTGGAACGCAATTTGATTAATTACTTCTGGCATAACAGGGTTTACTTTCCCTGGCATAATAGATGAACCTGGTTGACGAGCAGGTAACATAATTTCCGCTAAGCCAACACGTGGACCTGATGCCATTAAGCGAAGGTCATTCGCAATTTTAGACATATTCATCATACATACTTTAAGTGCTGCTGATACTTCAGTGTATGCATCAGTATTTTGCGTTGCATCTACTAAGTCTTCTGCACCAACAAGTGGTAGTTCACTAATTGCAGCTAAATGTTTTACAACTGCTTCAATATATTCTGGATCTGCATTTAAGCCCGTACCAACTGCAGTTGCCCCCATGTTCACTTCATATAAGTGTTGACGTGATTGCTGAATTCGTTTCATATCACGTTCAAGTACGCGAGAGTATGCTTTAAATTCTTGTCCAAGACGAATTGGCACAGCGTCTTGTAAATGTGTACGACCCATTTTAATAACATGATCGAACTGCTCTGCTTTTAATTCAAATACATCATGCATATAACCCATCGTTTGTAATAAACCTTCTAATGCGTTTAATGTTGCGATATGAATCGCCGTTGGGAATGCATCGTTTGTTGATTGCGCCATGTTTACATGACTATTTGGACTAATATAATGATAGTCTCCCTTTTCCATTCCTAATAATTCAAGAGCACGATTGGCCATGACTTCATTTGCGTTCATATTCATTGAAGTACCTGCTCCGCCTTGGATTGGATCTACGATGAAATGATCATGCCATTTTCCATCAAGAATTTCTTGAGCAGCTTCTGCGATCGCACCGCCCTTGTTCAATTCCAATCTTCCTACATCTGTATTAGCAAGCGCTGCTGCTTTTTTTACAATTGCGAACGCTTTAATTAAACCTTCATGGATTTTGTATCCTGTAATTGGGAAGTTTTCAACTGCACGCATTGTTTGTACGCCGTAGTATGCATAATTCGGTACTTCTTTTTCACCTAAAAAATCTTTTTCAATTCGAACACCGTTTTTAACTTCAGTTAATGTTGCCATGATTATTCACTCCTTAACGATTTCTTATGCTGCTTTTGTTTCTTTGACTGTTTCTACATATTGTTTTGCTTTCTCATTATCGAATTCGCCTTCCCACTTCGACATAACAATGGCCGCTAATGCATTTCCTAATACATTGACAGATGAGCGAATCATATCTAAAATGCGGTCAATTCCCGCAATTAACGCGATACCTTCTAGTGGTAACCCCATTGAACCTAACGTTGCTAATACAACAACGAACGATGCACCTGGAACTCCCGCCATACCCTTGGATGTTAACATGAGAACGAATAATAACGTTATTTGCTCTGTTAGTGACATGTGCACACCGTACATTTGTGCAACAAATAATGCCGCTAACGCTTGATAAATAGCCGATCCAGTCAAGTTAAATGTATAACCTGTCGGAATAACGAAAGAGGCAACTGCCTTTGGACAACCGAACTCTTCCATTTTTCTCATTATATTAGGTAAAACAGCTTCTGAACTTGCTGTCGTAAATGAAAGAATGAGTTCTTCTTTTAACATTTTCATTAATGTGAAAATGTTTACGCCAACCATTCGTGCATTAATACCTAATACAATCACAACGAATAGTATAACAGTTACGTATACAGCTAGCACTAGTTTTCCTAAAGGAAGTAGTGTTGCTACACCAAATTTTGCAACCGTAACCGCAATTAATGCGAATACACCAAATGGTGCAAATTTCATAACTTGATTTGTAACCCAAAACATCGCTTCGAGTACACCTTCAAAGAAGTTAAAGACAGGCTTCCCTTTTTCCCCAATTGCCGCAACTCCTAAACCGAATAATACGGAGAAGAAAATAATCGGTAATAAGTCACCTTGTGAAATCGATTCAAATACGTTTTTCGGTACAATATGAACAATCGTCTCAGCGAATCCTTTCTTCTCTGTAGCATCTGCCGTTTGTTTATAAGAAGAAATATCACTTTGCTGTAAATTACTCATATCAACGCCAGTACCTGGTTGGAATATATTCGCCGCAAGTAATCCCATTAAAATAGCAATCGTCGTAATAATTTCGAAATAAAGAATTGTCTTACCACCCAGTTTCCCAAGCTTCTTCATATCTCCTACACCAGCTACTGCAACAATTAATGCCGAAATAACAATCGGTACTACAATCATTTTAATTAAGTGAATAAATATATCCCCAATTGGTGTGATATAAGAAATCGCCGTTTTATTGCCATAAAAGACTGCCCCTACTACAATCCCTAAAACAAGCGCGACAAAAATTTGTGTTGCCAATCCGAATTTTTTCATTTATGTTCATCCCCTTCATGCGAACGCTTTCAATTTGAATTTATAAAAGCTACTCACACATCTTATAAGCGAACCTACAAAATCATACAAAAACCTACAAGTTCGTCACAAAAAATTCGAAAATTTTTCTTTTCTTTTTCATTGACACCTTTTTATTAAAAAGAGATACAATATACTTGATAAGTAATCAGATTGTTTCGTATAATCAAAAAGATATACACTTACAATAAATCGAAATGAAAAGGAGTGGATGGTATGAAAAATTATGTACAAAAATTCGTCCTATCTTCTTCTTTTCTTTTTCATTTTCTTAAAAAGGAACAAAGGCATTTGCCTTTGTTCCTTTTTTATTGCGATCTATATAGGGGGAATTGTTATGAAGCCATATAAAAGAGTCTTAATTAAATTAAGCGGCGGCGCACTTGCTGATCAATCCGGAAATAGCTTTAACTCCAAAAGATTAGAACATATCGCAAACGAAATTATATCCATTATTGACTTAGGTATCGAAGTATCCATTGTCATCGGCGGCGGTAACATTTTCAGAGGTCATCTAGCTGAAGAATGGGGCATTGATCGAGTAGAAGCTGATAATATCGGTACGTTAGGTACAATCATTAACAGCTTAATGCTTCGCGGCGTCTTAACAAGTAAAACAAATAAAGAAGTACGCGTTATGACTTCCATCCCGTTTAATGCTGTAGCTGAACCATATATCCGCCTACGCGCAGTACATCATTTAGATAACGGTTATGTTGTCATTTTTGGCGGCGGTAACGGGCAGCCGTTCGTTACGACAGATTATCCAAGTGTTCAAAGAGCCATTGAAATGAATAGTGACGCAATATTAGTCGCAAAACAAGGAGTAGATGGCGTCTTTACTAGTGATCCAAAACATAATAAATCAGCAAAAATGTACAGAAAACTAAACTATAACGATGTTGTTAGGCAAAACATTCAAGTCATGGATCAAGCCGCTTTATTACTTGCCCGTGATTATAATTTACCAGCACATGTCTTTAACTTTGATGAGCCTGGTGTAATGAAAAGAATTTGCTTAGGGGAGCATGTGGGGACATTGATTAATGATGATGCTTCATTGCTTGTGCATGAAAACTAATTATTTCTCATTAAAAAAGGGTGTCTATAAAAGACACCCTTTTCCATTAACCTTATAAATAAAAGTCCACCAACCCTGCTAATTTCTCCTTACAACGCTCCCAAAACGATAACTTTTCAAAAAATTCTTTCGTCATCTCTTTCGAATCACGAAAATCTTCTGTTAACGCCTCATTCACTTCTGAAACGATAGTTCCACCATGAATATACAAATTCATCTCATCATTTATATAAAAGCTACGTGCAGTCATGTTCGTTGTACCGATAACAGTTAGTTCATTATCAATCAGCATTAACTTTCCATGAAACATTCCTTTTTTATAACCATATACTTTAATCCCATTATTAACAGCTTGACGAATATAAGGATACGCTGCCTCTTTAATGAGAGGAATATCTGGTTTATATGACCAAAGTATTTTCACTGTAACACCACGTTTTTGCGCTTCAATTAAAGCATTCATAAATTCTTTATTTTTCGCTATAAAATAAGGTGTTGTAATTACGATTGAATGCTTCGCTTGTTTTATTAATTCGATATATGTTTCAGCGACGTGATGTCCATTATAGCTAGCCATCGTATGTAATGTATTCCCTTTACTAGCTTTATTCGTACTTCTTTTTATATTTTCTTTCGTATCTCGTTTCCAATCTAAAGCGAATTGTTCTTCTAAATCTTTTGCTCCTTCTCCTTTAAGCCGCACATGATAGTCACGCCAATATCCAAAATGCTTATCTTTCCCTAAATACTCATCTCCTATATTAAAACCACCTGTATAGCCAATCTCCCCATCAATCGTCGTAATACGGCGGTGATTACGATGGTGAAGTGAATAAAATCCGAATGGCAATTCAGGTTTTCTACTATATGTAAAATGTACACCACTTTCCCGCAATTCATTTATCATCTTTCTTTCAAATGATAAATCATTAATGCGATCAACTGATAAATAGACGTTTACTCCTTCTTTTGCCTTCTCTTTTAATAAGTTTAAAAAAGTATGGCTACTTTTATCATCCGACAAAATAAAAAAGTACGTGTAAATAGATTGCTTCGCCTCTCTTATATCAGTAAATAACTGTTTATAAAATGACTTTCCTTCTACATATAATTGAAAATCACTATAATGAGGAGCGTACTCTGTCGGCATATTTTTCCCGACTTCCATTTTTCTTCCGAGCGTAACGTCAATATGCATCCAAATTAAAACAAAAACGAAAATAGTAATTACAATAGAAGTAACACGCAATATTTTTTTAATCATTTTGATTTCCTTCCGCTCATTTTCTTTCCACCCTTCTATTTTGTCATTCAAATTTAGATTTCATGCTTCATACAAAAAAGGATGCGATTTAACGTCACACCCTTTCTCCACTAAACAAAGTTCCTCGCATCATTATTTCTTCCAAACTTATAAATAGCAATTAAGAAGAATGCTACCGCAAAGGCAATTAAGATTAATATATTTAAATACAAATCTGAAATCGGAATTCCTTGTTGAAGTTTTGATACTGTGTCTAATAACCATCTCTGCGGAAGAAAATCAGCTACTTTTTGCACAGCTTTCGGCATAATGTCATATGGAAAATAACATCCAGCGAGTAAACATGTCGGTACAATGATCATATTTTGCATCGCATTTGCCGATGCTGAGTTTTTCGAAAAAGCGACCAGAACTAATGATATTCCAATCGCAATTAAAGCAAATAGCATGAGTACGCCAAGCATCACTATGAAAGGCATATTAATATTCGTATGAAAAATATTCGTTAGGAATAGGATTGTAATCAAAATTTGTACTGTTAGTATCATCATATTTACCCCGACATTAGATAATATGAATTTCTTCCCATCTATCGGCGTTGATAAGAGTCTAAAATACGTTCTATTTTCTTTTTCTTTTAAAATATAACCTGATAAGTTAGCTGCTGAAAACAGCATAAACATAATAAGGTAACCCATCGTTTGGTTTGTCATATCTTTATTTTTCGAAGTATCTTCTAGCGTCTCAGTTTTCATTTTAAATGAACTTTTTTGATAACCTGCGTACATAGTATCAAATGCACTTTGATCTGTTCCTGCCACTTTACTAATAGCTGCTACATTATCAGTATAGTTGTATATATATGATTTTATAAATCCTGTTACTTGGTCACCTTTAATCGATGAAATTTCAATATGACTCGGTTTCCCTTCTCGAACACTTTTTGAAAAACCAGAATCTAATGTAATAACACCATCAAGTTTTTTGGAAGTGAGTTTATCTTCTACTTCAGATTCTTTAATTTTACTTACCTTTACATGATTTAACCCTTCTAAAAATTTCACCGTATCATTTGCTATAAATTGATCTTCTTTATTTATAACCCCGATATTTAACGTCCCTTGCCCCACATTCCCATACATTGAGAAGGAGATTAGTGTTCCTATTATCGGCAAACTAATAATAATGAATAACCCTTTTTTATTTTTCAAAAGTACAGATAACGTTTTTTGTATGAGCCATAAAATATCTTTCATACTATAGCCCCTCCCGTCTACGTAATGCAATAATTGCAATTAATAAAAAGAGTGCCGAAATGCCAAGATTTAAACATATTACTGGCAGCGCTGCTCCTACATCATTTGCATAAATAATTTTCATAACAGCTGTGTTTGCCCACGTTAATGGTGATAAATTCGTAACGAAATTTTCTTCTATTACGAAATATGCACCACCAAAAATAGAGGCTAATTGCACAACTACAAGAATAATCGCTCTCGATGATTCAGCTGTTTTCGTAATATATCCAATCCCTAAACCGAAGCTAATTGCTAGAAAGATTTGTGTTAATAAAATAATAAATATGATTCCAAGATGTTCGCCCCAATTCGCTTGAAAGACAAATTTACTAAATAACATGACAAGTAATACGCAAAGAGCATTTGCTACTAGGCTACCAAGTACTTTTCCAATGAATATTTCAGCCTTACTTATAGGCGCAGCAATGAGGCGATCTCCTGTTTTACGTATTCGTTCTCCACGAATTAAAGAACTCGCTCCCATCGCAGCATATAGTGCAATCATCGTCGTCATTACAACCGCATAGTAATCCATAGAACCTGGCTTTTTCGCAGCTTGTAAAGATGTTTCTTTTATATAATCATTATGATTTCCGCTTGAAATAACCGCGCTCACCTTACTAGGATCAACTTTTGCAACTTCGGCCGCTACATTGTACTTATCAATAAATGTTGTAAGCATGCCTTCCACAATACTTCCCTCAATACTACTTTTGTCACTTCCGTAAAATTTCGCACCATCTTTATTTAATTCTACATAAGCAGCATATTTATTTTGCTTCACTTCTTCTTTCCCATCTATACTGCCTGAAGCTTTTTTAAAATGAATACCCGATTTATCGACTTCTTTCGTAAATGCTTCGAACGTTTGAGAAAATGTGCTACTCGCTTCATCTTTGTAGAGCACTTGTATATCTTTAATCGATTGACTATCGCTATCAAATGCATTCGTTAACGCTGTTCCTAACACAAGCATAAGTACAATCGGAAATGCTAACATAAAAACTAAAGTTCTTACGTCTCTGAAATCTCTTTTAATATGCATAACTGCAATATTGAAGATGTTCAATTGATGAACCTCCCTTTACCTTTTCTTCATTTACCTTTTATTTATCTCGTAAGTTTCTTCCAGTCAACGTAAGGAATACTGTTTCTAAGTTCGGGGCCTGCTCCTCTAACGAACGAATTTCAATGTCATGATTAATGAAATGCTGAATAATTTTATTTAAATTATTTACTCCTGCATCCGAGTTTACCTTGATTACGTTCTCTTCAATTTGAACAGCTTTCACACCGTTTATCTCTTTTAACTTTTCTACATCTAAATTTTCTACTGATTTTACTTCAATCCAAATGTCTTTCGTATCGGTAATAATCGCTTTTAACTGTTCTTTCGTTCCTTCTGCAATCACTTTACCGTGATCTACAATTGCTATTTTCGTACAAATCTCTTCTACTTCTTCCATGTAGTGGCTCGTGTAAATAATAGTACTCCCCATTTCATTTAAATTCCGAACAGACTGAAGGATATAGTTTCTTGACTGCGGATCAATTCCAACTGTCGGCTCATCCATAATAATTAACTTCGGTCTATGAGCAATCGCACAAGCAATGTTCAGTCTTCGTTTCATCCCGCCAGAAAAGTTTTTCGGGTAACTTTTATGCTTATCACTAAGCCCTACAAATTGAAGTGCTTCCTCTACTCTCGCTTTTAGCTCAGCTCCTCTTAACCCATACAGTCCAGCAAAGAATTTCACATTTTCATAGGCAGTTAACTCTTCATAAATCGCAATATCTTGTGGAACGATACCGATGTTCATTTTGGCAAACCGATTATGTTTCTTTATATTTTTTCCTAATATGCTAATTTCGCCTTCATTACTTCTTAACAACCCGGCAATCATATTTATCGTTGTACTCTTACCAGCACCATTTGACCCTAAAAAGCCAAATATTTCTCCTTCTTTAATAGATAAAGACATATTATCTACCGCGATGAAATCACCAAATTTTTTCGTTAAATTTTTTATTTCTAATGTATTCATCATTTCACCCCTATTTCGATTTCTCTGCTTTTAGTATAAACAAAAAAAATGAACCTGCTCAGTGCAGAAGTTCACTCTTTTCACATGAGAATATTCACTTTTTTCATATGAGATGATTCATCCTCATCACAATTTCTTATATCGGCAACAGCATCGTTACTGAAAAACCACTTCTTCCGTCTACGATAATTTTTCCGTTTACTGATGCTGTTCGCTCCTCCATTCCCATAATCCCGAGACCTTTCTTAACGAGAGCTGCACCTTTTCCGTTATCCTTCACTTGTACTTTCACCATCTTGTTAAGTACATGAATATCGATTGAAATGACTGTCGCATCAGCATATTTCATCGCGTTCGTTAGTGCCTCCGTAACATTTTCACCGATAATCTTCCACTGAATTGGAGAAATCATATCTAAATTCCCTTTATATACGAAAGGAATATTTATATCATGTTTACCGGCAAATTCCTCTATGAATAATTTCATACGATGAATACCAATTTGCTCAGTTGGCGGCTTCATATTTTTTAATGTAACCCGAATACTTTCAATTCCATCTTTCGATATATGAATTGCATTTTGTAATAACTCGGCAGATTTTTCTTTATCTATCCCCATTAATCTCTTGGCTGCTTCCATTTGAATTAGCGCCCCTGTCATCGAGTGACCAATTTTATCATGAATTTCTTGTGACAACCGATTTCTCTCTTCTAACTTAAATGTGTACTCCGATTGCTTTATGTACTCTTTATTTTCATTTAAGCTTTTCGTCAGCCGCTGCATATCTTTTCGCATCTTATCATTTTGTGATTCAAGCTTTAATACACGCGATATATACCGTTCTGCCATAGTTAATACAATGAAAGAAAATGCAACAATTAATCCATATGTCATTCGAATACTTTCATCTGTAAAGATAATAGGAATCAGCATAATGATAAAGAGCTGCCATTTCTTCTCTATATAACGAAATATAATTTCATATAAGTTCAATGGTAAAAATAAAATAAAAAACGGATGAACCTTCCATGTAAATAACATAACTATGCCAATTGAAACACTAGATAATATGTTTTTGTACGTATCTTTTTTAAATATAGAAATCAGCACATTTACAGAAAGATATAAAAGCAAAGTAAGTATAATCCATGGTAAGTTCGCGACATTTAAATAAATGTAGCTAAACACAATATATATAAAAACAATTAATTTACTTACAATTAACCAAAATTCCATATCTTTAATCTACTTTCCCTGTTAAATAATAAATCGCAATTTGTGTACGATGTTCAAGTCCAGTTTTCCCTAAAACTGATGTAATATAATTAGCAATCGTTCCTTCTGATATGAAAAGTTGCTTTGAAATTTCTTTATTCGAGAAACCTTTCGCAATTAATGCGATAATACTAAGTTCTCTTTCTGTAAAAAGACTTGTATCTATTTTACATTCGTCCTCTTTGCTTTCCATTAAATTGCTCTTAATTTTATCAAGCACTACATCTTGCATAACAGTTTGACCGTTATATACTCCTTTTATTGCATCACGAATACGCTCTGGATCATTATTTTTTAATAAATAACCTTTCGCCCCGTTCTTCACTGCGTCCAAAATATATTCATCATCATCGAACGTCGTTAAAATTAGTGATTTCGTTTCCGTTTCTGCACAAATAAATTTCGTTGCCTCTACCCCGTTCATATTTGGCATGCGGACATCTAAAAGAGCGATATCAACGTCGTTCTTTTTGCAATATTCCACCGCTTCTTTCCCATCATTCACAGTATCTACTACTTCGAACTCTTCATATGTATTTAAAATAATTTTCATGCCTTCTCTAATAAAAGAATTATCATCTGCTATTAATATTTTAATTTTCATGTTTGTTAGTGTGGACCTTCCCCTACTAACATTCACATCCTTTCTTCCCATAACATTTCCTACTTGCTCATTATATACTTCTCTTTACTATTTTTTCACACCTTTTTTCATATAGCTTCCTTCCTAAAAATATATTATTCTTTTTTTACAACATGTGTAGGGTGACCGATCATTTCTTACGTCTATATAATAGAATGCGTCAAAAAGGAGGGAGAGACCCATTGAGGAAAAACAATTAATTGAAAAAGCACAGCAAGGAAGCGAACACGCTTTTCGTATCCTTGTGCAAACATATCGTCATTATATTTTTCAAGTTATCTTTTCTATTTTAAGACATGAAGAAGATACGAAAGATGTTACACAAGAAGTATTCGTAAAAATTCACGCCTCTCTCCCTAATTATCAATTTCGCGGATTAAAAACTTGGATGGCGCGTATTGCCACCAATCACGCTATTGATTATAAGAGGAAAAAAGCTAGAGAAAATGAAGAACTCTCCTTATGTAAAGAAACTGAGGAAAATATAAAATCCTCTCATAACGTTGAGGATTTATTATTGACGAAAGAGCAAAAATTACTCATTGCTCAAAAACTGAGAGAACTTCCCGAGAATTACCGTGACATCGTTCTCTCACATTACTTAGAAGAAAAAAGCTATCAAGAAATTGCTTTGCAGGAAAACATCGAAGTGAAAACAGTCGAAATGAAACTGTACCGGGCAAGGAAATGGATTAAAAAACATTGGAAGGAGGAAGAGTTTCTATGATGCATTATTCAAAAGAAGATTGGCGCAATTATACTTTAGATTTTATAGAAAGCAATGAGCGTGAATCTATGGAAGAACACCTTTATGAATGTGATCATTGTTTAGCACTTTATATGGAAAGTATCGATGAACAACAGGAAAACCTTCCAATGATAAATGATGATTCATTTACGAACGAAGTTATGACGCAAATAAATTTTGAAACGCTACAGCCTAATGAAAATGTAAAATCAAACTCACTGAAGCGCACGATTATTCATTACATAATTGCGACTGCGGCTACAATTATTTTTATGGTAAGTGGTTTATTCCAGTATATTTTCACAGCTACATCAAATTTCGAGAAATCTTCAAAACATAACGAGTCTTCTATCTCACAACAAATTGTAAACAAATCGGTAGACACATCAAAAAAGGACGGAGGTTCAAAGCATGAATAAAAATCCCTTTTTAGCACTTGTATTAGGGCTAATTCCTGGGCTTGGACATTTATATTTAAAGAAGTTTGGACGGTTTATTTTATATAGCGGAGGGGCTTTATTACTATTTTCTTTTGCAGTTTTTTGCGTAGTAGAATTAATAGCGCGTGAGTTGGCTTTTATCTCTCTATTTTTACTAGTCGTGTTATGGGTGGTCAATTTACTAGATTTAGTTATCACTATTATTAACCAATCAAAAAAACAAGCAGCCGGAGAATTAACAGATTCCTCTAAAGAAAGCGAACGATTTTATATCATTCTCCTATCCATCATACCTGGACTTGGTCATTTCCAATTAGGGCTTATGCAACGTGGACTTACATTTTTAGTAGCTTGCACAGGGATCGGAAGTATGATTATTTTCGTTGCACTTTTAACATCACAAGAAAGTTTCCTTATCTTCCTTATAACATTACCTGTTTTATGGATTTACAATTTCTTCGATGTTGTTCAGCAACTCCAGAAAAAAGAACGTGGCGAGCAACTAGATGACCGTACTATTTTCGAAGAGTTTGAAGAGCATCGTGAACAAGGAAAGAAGAATAAAACATTCGCTTCTATTTTAGCGATGTTCCCTGGAGCGGGACATATGTATTTAGGCTTACAACGCCGCGGTCTTCAGCTTATGGCAGCCTTTTTACTTTCCATCTATTTACTCGACTTATTAAGACTTTCAGCGTTTTTATTTTTAGTACCAATCATTTGGTTCTATAGCTTCTTTGACGCTTTACAGCAAACTGCAAAGTATGGAAAAGAACGTGTACATGACGAACCTATCATTGATTATTTTATCAATCATCAAAGATGGATCGGTATTGGGTTAATTACACTCGGTGGTTATTATTTATTAGATCAAACACTCCTTCCTATTTTGAATGATTACTTTGCCACTATATTTAACATTCATCTTAGCGAGCTATATTATCGCTATTTCCAAACATCTATCGTTGCACTCCTCTTAATTGGTGGCGGCTTTAAATTGTTACTTGGAAATAAAGAAAACAAAGGTGGTACAAAAGAATGAGAACATGGCGCGTTGGAACATTTTCAATGGGGCTTTCTATTATTTCATTAGGTTGCTTCTTACTATTTTCAGTTGTAAAAGGTACTGAGGTATTAGATTCCTTAACAGCATGGTGGCCTGTTTTACTTATTATTCTTGGCGTGGAAATTTTACTATACCTTCTATTTTCTAAAAAGGAACAATCCTTTATTAAATATGATATTTTTAGTATTTTCTTTATCGGCATTTTAGGAAGCGTTGGAATTGCTTTTTACTGTTTATTATCAACTGGATTACTAGATGAAGTTCGTCATTCTATTCATACCACTCGCCAAACGAGTAATATTCCAAGTGGACAAATTGATATACCTGAATCTATCAAAAAAATTGTAGTGGATGCAGGACAGCACCCTCTAACAATAGAGGGAAATGATACAAATCAAATTCACCTTCTTGGAACATATGAAATGACGACGAAAACTAATGAAAAACTTAATTTAAAACAAGAAGATTTCCTTTCGGTTCAAACAGCTGGGGAAACGATGTATATTACTTTAAAATCATTACCCGTTCAACATACGTTATGGAATTCAGCACCACAAGTCAAACCGACACTCGTTCTTCCGCAAAATAAAAATGTAGAAGTTCGTGCTTCAAATAACGAACTATCCCTTTATCCTGGTCAATTACAAAATAATTGGTTTGTACAAGAAAGTTCACATGTATCTGTTCATTTAGCAAAAGAAAGCGATGTATCTTTAATCGCCATAACAAACAAAAAAGAATCCCACGGAAACACACCTTGGGAACAAGTTGAAGATTTAACGAAAAAAGAAGAGAATACTTCAGAAGAAAATAAAGAATTCAACGAACAAGAACATTGGTATAAAAATTCAATTAAAACAGGCAATGGGACGTACAAGTTAAATATTGAAAAAGCTTATAATATCAATATGAGTATTATTGAAAAATAAAAACCTTCCACAATTGTGGAAGGTTTTTCTCATATAATCGCTTTAATTCCTTCTAACACTAATCCAATCATAAATCCGCAAACCGCCCCGTTCACTCGGATCCACTGTAAATCTTTACCGACGTTATTTTCAATCATTTCAATTAACGTTTTATCATCTAACTTATCAAGGTTTTCTTGTACAAGTTTTCCGATTTTCGAATGATTCTTTTCCACAAGTGTGACAACTTGTTTTTGTAACCAACCTTCTATTTTTTGAACAGTCTGTTCGTCTTCTTTTATTTTATTCATTTGTGTTTGTAAAAATGGAATAACATATTTATCCGTAAATTCTTCATTTTTCACAAAAGTAATTGCCTTTTGTTGCACTTGCTCCAGCATCTCTTTAATTTTGTCAGTAGCATTCCAATTGGCAATCCATTTTTCTTTCCAATTTTCTAATTCTTGTAGTAACGCTTCATTTTCTTTTACATTTATAATTTCTTGGCGAATTTTCGCTAATATAAGTTGTCTTGTGCTATTATCTGCATCTTGTAAGCTGTTAATATTACTAATAATAAACTTCTGCAAAATGCCGCCAATTTTATCTTCATCTACAATATTCATAAACGATTTCAAAGTAAACTGTAAGAATCCATCTACTTTTATGTTTTCCATCGCCTTCATACCTAAGCTTCCGAGCTGGTAACGTGCTTCATCTTGCGCTGTCCAATCTTTCACTTTTACTAATATGTAATCCAGTGTCTTTTCATCATATTCTTGCACAACTAATTGATCAACAAGCACCTGTAAAATGTTACTTGTATTAATTGTATGCAAATACATTTTTAATTCTTTTTCAATAATAACAGCTAATTTTTCTGTATCTATTGAAACAATCGCTTTCTCAGCAATCGTTACAATCCCCTTTTTCACAGCGTCAGACTGCATTTCTCTCTCAGCAATTTGCAACACCATTTGTGCTAGCTGCATTTCTTTTACTTTATTCGTAATACTTTCTTTCGTTAGCCACTCATTTTCTAACGTATGAATGAGCCCTTTCGTTACTCGTTTTCGATTTTTAGGTAATAACGCTGTATGAGGAATTGGAATTCCCATCGGATGACGGAATAAAGCTGTAACTGCGAACCAATCCGCAAGTCCACCAACTAATCCAGCTTCAAATCCCCCTTGAATAATCTCCCCTGCTACCGTTCCTTGAAAAGGGATAGAAGCGGCAAAGCCTACTCCCATAACCCCAAGCGAAATACCCGCTATATATTTAGTCTGTAATGACATCGTATACACATCCTCTTATTATGTAAAATAAAGCTATTTTGTTATGTTTATTTCATATTCGTTCTTTATATCTATACTATAATGAACTAATGCGAAAATAACAAAGAATTTATAATAATACATTTGTTATATAAATAAAAAATGAGGCTACAACTAGCCTCATTTTTGTTTTAACATTAATGCCTCACCTGTTTTATAATAGCCATTCATTACATCTTCCGGAACCATACTACCACCCGTTCCCCACACAATATGAGTAACATTTTTCATCTTCTCTGTTAACTGTTTCTTTTGTAAATACTCATCTTCTGTACATACTTTCACTGGTCCTATCATGCCCGCTAACGCAGAAGGCTCTAAATAAATATTTTCCGTATCAGCTAGTTCTTTTAACAATCTATACAACTCTTCATCACTTACTGTGTAATTTCCACTCAAAAATGGTTCCATCGTTTTACCGACAAATCCAGACGGTCTTCCTACCGCTAGTCCGTCCGCGTCTGTTACATTATCAATCCCTATATCTTGAACGGCAATTTTATCATGAAGTCCTGTCATTAAACCGAGTAACATACATGGAGAGTGCGTAGGCTCCGCAAAGAAACAGTGCACGTTGTCTTTATACAATAACTTTAAACCAAATGCGACTCCGCCAGGTCCGCCCCCTACTCCGCACGGAAGGTAAACGAATAAAGGGTGCTCTTCATCTACTACAATCTCTACCTCTTCTAATTGCTTTTGTAAACGCGATGCTGCTACTGCGTATCCTAAAAATAAATCATGTGAGTTTTCATCATCTACAAAATAACAGCTAGGATCTGCATCTGCTTGCTGACGCCCCTCTTCTACTGCTTTACTATAATCAGCTTCATATTCAATAACGTTTACACCTTTACTTCTTAATAAATCTTTTTTCCATTCTTTTGCGTCCGCTGACATATGAACAGTTACGTTAAAACCTAGTTTCGCACTCATAATCCCAATGCTTAGCCCTAAATTACCGGTAGAACCTACCGCAATTGAGTATTTTGCAAAAAACTCTCTACAAGTATCACTGTCTAAAATGGAATAATTATCTTCTTCTATTAACATCCCATGCTGCAAAGCTAATTGTTCAGCATGTTTCAGCACTTCATAAATCCCGCCCCTAGCTTTAATTGATCCTGATATTGGAAGCTGACTATCACACTTTAATAGCAATTCTCCTAATATAGGTTGCCCGTAATTTTTCTCTAAAGACCTTTTCATAGAAGGTATCTTCACTAAAGGTGATTCTATAATACCGCCTGTTTCTTTCGTTTCAGGAAAAACTTTCGCAATATATGGTGCAAAACGCTTTAATCTCTCTTCCGCATCTTTTACATTCTCTTCATTCAGTGGTGAATCTATTATTGCCGTTTCATATTTTTCCATGTTCGGATTCATCCAAAACACTTCTTCTGTTGCGATTAATTTATTTATTAGTGGATATTGCTCTTTTAATTTCTCTATTTCCTTCATTTCTCTTCCTCCTCATAACCTTGTAGCTTACGATTCAATAAATTATAATTAAATTAATTTTAATATAGTTTAACATAAATTATTCACTTTAGTTAATTTCAATTTAATTTATTTAAATATAATTTAATAATTAGTAAGGAGATTTTCATTATGGAAAATATAGATATTGGTAAAAAGATTGAAAAACAAAGAAAAGAAAAAGGTTTAACGAGTAAAGAACTAGCAACGATGGCAGGTATAACACCATCTATGTTAAGTCAAATTGAGCGTGGGTCTGCTAACCCTTCTATTCAAACATTAAAAGTACTCGCTAAAGCTCTTGATGTTCCAACATTTAGCTTTTTACTGGAAGATACAAATACAGACGATTTAATTGTACGTTCTCATAAACGAAAAAAAATGATTATCGATAATTTATCATATGAATTGCTTTCACCTGATTTCACAGGAAATTTAGCAACAGCAATTATGACTGTTCCACCGAATACAGCTTCATCAGAAAATGTACTAGAACATAAAGGTGAAGAGTTAGCATACGTATTAGACGGGAAAATCACATTACATTTAAATGAAGAAGAATACATATTAGAAACGGGTGATAGCGTAAAAATACCCGCTTATTTAAAACATAAATGGGTAAATCAATTCGAGAAAAATGCCATTGTTTTATTTTCTGTTACTCCGCCGATTTTTTAATACATTTAAGAAAAACAGGATAATCCTTGTTAAACATGGATTATCCTTCTTATTTAATAAGAAAGAAACTCCTCCTCATATTAATAAAATTCTATTTACAGTAGAGGTCTATTTTGTTATTCGTAGAAAACTTGTTATATATAATTTAAATTGAGGTGTTATGAAATGAACATTCACAAAAAAACGAAGCCCCGCATTCATGTTAGTTCGTTATTCTCATTAATTGATTCTCCCATTCAAATTTATATAACTGGATTAGAACCTTTACAAGAAGTAACAATAAGAGCCTCCAGAATTGCCGAGGGAATAAATGATATATATTTAGAATCAAATGCCACCTTTATTGCATCTAAAAATGGGAATGTAAACCTTACCGAACAAGCACCTATTACTGGCTCTTATACAGGGATTGATGGAATGGGATTATTTTGGTCCTTAGACATTATTAAAATAAACGAACATTACGATTCTACTCGAAATTATAAGAACCCATTGTCGCCTCAAAACTTAACTTTATCACTTGAAATTAATGGATCTACTATCGATGAAATCAACATCTCAAGATTATGGAAATCCAAACAAATCGTTCGGTATCCAATTAGAGAAAATGGATTGATTGCCACCTTTTTCTACAACGAAAACAAAAAAGCGAATCCAGGAATTATTGTACTCGGCGGTTCGGAGGGTGGATTAAATGAATACCTTGCCGCTTTACTTGCATCACATAATTTTTCAGTACTCGCCCTCGCTTATTTCGGAATCGATAATCTACCAAAACAACTTGTAGAAATCCCCCTTGAATATATAAAAACAGCCATTGAGTGGATGAAACAACGAGAAGAAGTCACCAAAAATTGGTTAGGTATACATGGTACTTCTCGAGGAAGTGAACTAGCCCTTTTATCAGCATGCTTTTTCCAAGAAATAAACGCTGTCACCTCTCTAAATGGTTCAGCTATTGCATTAAGTGGTATTGTACCGTGGTCCGATGCTACAACATTACCTCCTGCTTGGACATATAAAGGGAAAGTATTACCGTATGCGTCTCCAATAAACCCCATCTCCGTCGCACTCGAATGTCGTAAAATGTTTGAAGAACATAGGGGAATGCCATATAGAAAGTGGTATAACGCTTTAACTTCAGATTCTAAAGTTGTTGAAAATGCTACTATACCAGTTGAAAAAATTAATGGAGATGTATTGCTAATTGCTGGTGAAGAAGATGAAGCTGATATTGTAAGATTATCAAAAAAGGCAATTAATAGATTGGATACATTTCATTCCCCTCATTTTTATAAACAACTCGTATATAAAGGGGCTGGACATTCTATCGGCATCCCTTATTTAAGGGTAAATTATAACCAGGGGAGCAAAAAAGATAATGCTTTCGCGAGTATTGATTCTTGGAAGAAAACCATTCGTTTTTTTCAGAAAAGCGCACAATCCCAATGATAAAAAGGTATGCGTGTATGAAAATCTCATACACGCATACCTCTTATTTTTTCGGCACCAACAAAATCCCTAAACTAATAAAAAAGAAGCTCATTATTTGCTGTATTGATAAACCAAATAAAACCGAATTTTGTTCACTAATAAGCGAAATAATAATATGAGCAACTCCCTCAACTATTAGAAAAACACTTATGTTCTTTCCATTTCCCATCCTTTCATTTTTCATCCATAACAAGCCGATTATACAAAGGGCAAGGATGATCTCGTATGCGAAAATGGGATGATATAAAAATTTAGATTCATATATTTTCATTCCCCAAGGCAATGTCGTTTGTACACCTATTTTGTGGTGGAATAGAAAATAAAAAATAATACTCATACATAGCCCAATAGGCAATGCATCGAGTAAAATACGAAGCGAAAATTGCTCCTTTTTACTTTTCCAAACAATGTATGCACTCGCAATTACACATCCTGCTATAATATACTTCATACTTCCTATAGCTAATAATGCTTGCAATGGCGATCCAAAAGCCCATACTGGATTTAAAATTGCCGGTGCAAATTTCCATACAAATACGATGATTAGAAAAGCATTGGTTACTGCATCCATCATTTTTTCATATGGTACACTTTCGTTCTTCATCTTTCGTTTCATCAACATAAATCCAAATAAACTTCCAATTATAAGAGATACGGGTTGTAACTTCACGATCCACTCCATCACTATGAAATCCCCTCTTTAACTCTCAATTAATTTCTTAAATTTCTCTTCTAATTGATCTGGAGGTAATACGCCTCGTACTTGCTCTACGATAATTCCATCTTTATTAACAAAAAATGTCGTTGGTAAAGAAAATACTTTATAATCTAATCCAGCTACTCCGTCCATATCTAATAAAACAGGAAACTTAAATCCGTGACGATCTGCAAATGCGCTCGCTTCTTGTACTGGATCTCCAATTGTCGCATTTACCGCAAAAATTTCAACATCCTTTTTATATTTATCATACATACGAACTAAGTCAGGTGCCTCCATTTCACATGGGCCACACCATGATGCCCAAAAATTAATAAGGTACGGTTTTCCTTTTGCATCATTTAACGAATGCAGCTTTCCGTCTAATCCTTTTAATGTTATGTTTGGTGCTTTAAATCCTACTTGTGGTAATACTTCTGTTTCTTGTAACTCCGCTTGTTTTGCTTTTCTTTCTTTTTCTTCTTTCTTTGTATTATAAAAGTTAACTCCGGCCCAAATTAATGCCCCGGCCAGTATAATAGCAATTAGTTTCTTCACTTTTCTTCCTCCTCATTTTTAAAAACCTGTAAATCCACCGAATAGACGAATAAAGAATGCTGTAATTTTCGTCATTTGATTTGTATACAATAAAATACCTGTTACAATCATCATTCCACCGCCAATTTTCATCATGACATTGGCATATGTAACAATCCATTTGATCTTCCCAATAAAGAATGCCATCACGAAAAATGGAACCGCAAACCCAAGAGTATACGCTGTAATATAAAGAAGTGCCCCTTCAGGATTCGTCGCACCAAGCATGAGTACAGCTGAAAATATCGGTCCAACACATGGCGTCCAACCCGCTGCATATGTCATACCGACTAAAATTGAGCGAATATATCCAGTCGATTTACTTCTATACTGCACCTTTTTCTCTGCCATAAGCCACTTAGGCTGAAACAAGCCCGTCATAAATAGCCCCATTAAAACAATAAAAATCCCACCAATTTGTTGAATCAATTTTTGGTTAGATGAAAATGTTATTCCAATCCAGCTTACCGATAAACCTAACGCATAAAATATAACCGAAAATCCGATCATAAAAAATATGGTATGTATAATCGCTGATTTTTGCATAATCCCACGATTTTCTTTTAAATCTTGAATAGAAACACCTGTAATATAAGATAAATAAGATGGATATAGCGGTAAAGAGCACGGTGATATAAATGACAATACTCCCGCCCCTACTACAAGCCAAATTGTTAAATCTGCTGCATTCATTTTATTCCCCCTAAAACACTACAACAAGTAGTGCTGATTCTTAAAAAAAAGAGGCTATACGCACTCTCCGATAATAAGTACAACCGACATACAGAATAAACCTGCTGTTACATATACCGAATTCGTATGTAACGGAATAGTAAGCTTAACAACCTTTTCATTTAACACTTGCTCGATTCGTAAATTTATTGCTGTTTTTGCAAATGAAGCTGTAACACATCGATTTTCCATTGTCTTTATTTTAATTAATTTTAATAACGCGCTACCTAACTCAAATGAAGATTCCATTTTTTGCATCGCATATTTATCAGCAGCTAGCTCCTGATACGTGTGATACCGCTGTAACAACCCTTTTAATATCGGGATGTACATCATTCCTTCTGCTAATAGCGTAAAACAAAATAATTTTAACGGATCACGATTAGTTTGATGATATTCTTCATGGAAAATAATTGCATCCATTTCTTCATTTGAAAATGTTTGAAGCATCCCTTCTGACATGACAACTTTCGGACGAAATAGCCCAATTGTAAATGCCGCAACTTCCGTAGTCGGCAATATATATATTTGTTTTCCTTTTCGGATGAAAGGGATAAGTACTTTTTGTAATTTTTTACTATAGAAAAATTGTCGCCAAATTCTTTTGCAAACTATGAGTACTGTAAGTAATAGTAATCCAGCAATTATAATACGAATGAGCGATAATTCCTTCATATGTTGTTCTAATTGAAACAAGCAAAAATTTGAAAGAAAGAACGCCTTATTTTGAAACAGAAATGGATATGTAACGTAATACACTAACATACTGAAAAAGAGGGTACTAACAATTACTGCTAACAATACGATTTTACGCATTTGCCATTTCATTTCATTGATCCTCTTTTTTTAACTGACTCAATTTGTCTTCTAATTTTTTTATTAAAGTCGGATCAGCCTGCTCTAACTCATCTAGCATATGATTTACAACTAAATCTCCAAATTCCCCCATCAATTCCTGTGTCATCTTCTTCGTTTGATTGGATAAGAATTCTTCTTTTGTTTGTACAGTACGATATATGCCACTTCTTTTCACAGTCTGTTTTTCTAAGTGGAATTTCTCTACTAACCTGTTCATAACTGTCATGACCGTATTAAAATTCACAGGTGATTCTTCACTTAATTTCTGCTGCACTTCTTTAATCGTAATACCCTCGGTGGACCAAACGATCTCCATAATTTTCGCTTCAAGTGGTCCAAAAAAGTGATTTAATCCTTGTTCATTTAACTTGTAGTTTTGAGTAAACATAATGTGGCTCCTTTCACACTACGAATTGTAGTATAAATTAAATGAAAGGTCAAACAAGAATGATATACACTAAAATTCACTACCTATAAATACGTAGGCCATTCCATTCATTTTAAACCTAATTTCTCTCCAAATGTCTCAAAGAGATACTGCTCTAATATTTGTACATTAAACTTCTCATTGCGCCCAAGTGCAAATAATTCCCGATCCTTTGCTACGATAGTATCTAAAGGAATAACGACATTATCCACTATTTTTGTAATTTCAATGATGTTACTTTTTACATTTACCTCTGTTTTAAATTCAACATTTTCTAATACGATATGTGAACGTCTTCCTGATGTAAAAAAAGTAAAATTAGGATTTTTAACAACGCCAATTTCAGCCTCTAACGCATATAAATAGTGAAAAATTATATCTCTATGTCCATCTTTTATTATTTTTTCATCCTTCTCATCATCTAAGTATTCTTTCACCTTCGCTGCAAACTCAAATCGAAAATCCACCTTTTTCACGCTCCCTCTTTGTATTTTTATATTAAATAAATATATTGAAATAATTTTACCATATTGTAATACAAGTTCCTATTAAAAGTAAAAAACGATTTGTGAAATCTCCATTATTTCCGATTCCTTTTTAAAATATAAACACTAATTCAATTTGAATTAATGCGTCGTTATATCCATTTAAACATATTGTTTCCATATTTTGAAACAATAGTATGAAGTATTATATATCGATAAAGTGAAACTTTAATCAATGGGGTTTTGTTCATCCCCACTGATTATTAGCCCTCACCAATCAGACTTTTACGGGCAGCCCGCAAATAGCGGGGTAAATTGTTTCAAATTCATTTTTCTATATAGTTCTCACTACCTTTACTATTCCGATATACTGAAACTATATTTTCTACTTATTCATTACATGAGAGAAGGAATGTTACTCTCTTCTATCGAATTTTTATATAACAAAAATGATTAGGTGGTGCTTTACTATGAAATTAGCTGTCATTGGTGGCGGTGATTTACAAGATTCAAATCACTCGCCTATTAATGAGCGACTTATAGAATTAACAAATAAACAGTATCCAAAAGTATTATTCATCCCTACAGCTAGTCATGATGATGAAAGCTATATAAAGCTATTTTTAGACACGTTCGAAAAACAATTACACTGTGAAGTACAAATTTTACGTGCTATAGCTGATACACCTTCTAAATATGAACTAGACGAAATGATTCAGTCTGCTGATTTAATTTATCTCGGTGGCGGGAACTATATTCAAATGGTTACAGAATGGAAAGAACTTAAACTCGATGAAAAATTACTATCGGCTCTCAAGCAAGGAACACTCATTGCGGGGTATAGCGCTGGTGCTATGTGTTGGTTCACATCTAGTATCCGATCAGATTATGAAGGTTCTGGTTATATAGAGTGTAACGGTTGGGGGATTGTTAACAAAAGGTTTTGTCCACATTATAATCAATTAAATAGAATGAACGCCTTCCATTCCTTTTTACAAAATCATCAAGGTAATATAGAAGGAATTGCACTAGAGGATAATTGCGCTTTATATATTACAGAAGAATCTTTTGAAATTATCGGTGAACCTGAAAAAGCGTGGGAGTTTTATATGAGTGATAACAAGCTCATTAGACAACATTTTGATATCACTTTAAAAAGCTATTTATAAACATACACTTACAAAAAATGTCCCTAAGTATAATAACTTAGGGACATTCGCATGATTTAACTCACTAGTCGTGTAATTCGTTTCTTCTGCCATGAAAGCTTATAATATGCATACTGTAATATTAAGCTGACAATAAATGCTGCTGGGTACCCAATCCATATCCCTTCTATGCCAAGACTTGTATGGTAAGAAAGGTAATACGCTACAGGTACTTCAACAAGCCAAATTGATACAACTCCGATAACAGTTGGCCATAATACTGTGCCACTCGCTCGCATTGTCGCACTAATAATTTGCGCATGCCCGAAAATTAAATAACTCCATAACGTAATCATAACTAGGCTATGAGCAATTTCAATTGTAGTTTGACTCGTTAAAAATAGCGATAGAATATCTCTTGAGAACAAGTAAATAAGGGATATTAGCACACCACCTATGACGTAGTTCATAATAATTCCGGCCTTCACAACTTTTTGCAATCGATCAAATCGATTCGCACCAATTGACTGCGCTGCAAAAATAGAAACTGTTATACCAAGGCTAACAGCTGGCATTTGTACATAACTTGCAACTTGGTTCACAACGCCATAAGCTGCTGTTGCATCTGAACCGTAACGATTTACAAACGCGATGACCGCAATTTCAGATAATGAAACTAATATCATATTAATACTCGCTGGAATACCGAGTCGTAGCAATAGCTTTAATAACTCCCCATCCATGCGAAGATATTTCCTTACCGTACTATCTAATTGTAGTGGGTGATTTTTCTTCTTTAAATACACTAGCATGACAATAAACGTAATCACTGTAGATATAACAGAAGCATAGGCTGCTCCATACACATCTAATTTCGGAGCTCCTAACCATCCAAAAATAAGAATTGGTAATAAGATCATATTTAGCGCTGTACTTACAATTAAAAAGTAAAATGGCGTTTTAGAATCTCCTGTACCTCTCATAAATGTTGTGTATGCAAAATATAAAAATAATACTGGCATCGATATAAATAAAATACGTGCATAATGAACACTTATATCAATAATATTTTCTGGCGTTCCCATTAGGCGCATAATATCCATCGCAAAAATACTACCTATTATCGCCAACACAACTCCAATAATAAAGGTAAATGTCAGTGTCGTACCAACGATAGCTTTTAAACGATCTTCGTTTTTAGCACCAAACGCCTGACCAATTAAAATAGAACTCCCTGAACCAATACCAATTACAAATGAAACGAGTAAGAAAAATAGTGGAAAGAATGCTGATATAGCCGCTAAATCATTAACGCCAAGCCATCTTCCTACTACTACCATACCGAATAATTGTCCAATCGATTGTAATACATTACTTAATAGTAACGGTACTAAAAACATGGACATCGATTTCCAAATCGGTTTACTCTCACTTTCTAACTTATGTGACTCCGCACCTTCTTTATTATTATCTGTAGGTGGTTTCAAATTTCATTTCTCCTTTTATTAAAAATCTGTTTTTCAACTTCTATTTCTTTGTATAGTTGTTATAATAATGTGTCTCTATTCATTTTCTTTTCCGCATTATTATAACTTTACCCAATATTGGCTTCCATCTGCTGTTCTATCTAAAAAACCATATTCGATTAAATATCTTCTTAAAGTTACAAAATCCGGGTATACACTTTCTATGACAGTATTTACTTCTTTTTCAGTGTACTTTTTATTACTATCAAACTTCGTCACTAAATGGCGTAATATAATTAATTTACGCTTTTGCTTTTTCGGAAATTTAGAAAGCGGCCCATCTAATCCTTCTGTAAAGTGTGCTTTTAATACTTCCTCATTTTCTTCTTCCGTAATATTGTAACGATCATCTACCATCGTTGCTGTTCTATGAATCGGTACAAATTTCGTTTGTACTTTTGATTTTTCTTCTGATAATTCCATTAACGCTAAAAACACTTTCGCTTGCTTCATTTTCTCTCGAAGTGTAAATCGATGATTACGAATGGTTGATGTACTTCCACCATCCATCTCTTTTACAATCTCTTTATCATTTAGCCCCATATGGAAAAACTGAACCATTTTCTTTTGCAAATCAGTTAAACCCGTATACTTCTTATCAAGATTTAATAAATACTCAAACATAGACGTATGTTCATTTTGCACATGCAATTGCACAAACTTCTCAGCTTCATACAAAACTTGATTATCTTGATAAATTACGCCCTTAATAAACGCCTCTCCACAAGCTAAACAAATATATTCCTCTGCTTCTGCTTCAAATACATACCCTTTCTTCAATTCTTCTACCGAAGCATCCCAAAACTTCTCTGAAATATCACTCATACTAAACACTCCTTCAAAACGTTTATTTTAAAGCCAAACAAATCATAATAACGTTTATTATCACTTCATCATCTTAACATAACACAAATAAACATTTCAACGTTCCGTTTACCCATTTTATAAACTTTTATAAAAAAATCTATTAAACAAACTAAAAAAGGATTTAAAATAAAGAAAAGCGAATGTATTTAATAAATGAATTACGATAGGATGTGAAACAAAACATGACCATTCTGCCCGACCCTTGGTTTACGGTTAAACAAATCGCTCGAAATACATATGCGATTAGTGAATATGGACATTGGGAAAAAGTGCATTCCTTCTTACTTGTGGGAGATACTACCGCACTCCTTATCGATACTGGACTAGGTATCGATAATCTGAAGCGTATAACTGACCAACTAACAAACTTACCAATTATTGTTGTCACAACACATGTCCATTGGGATCATATCGGTAGTCACGCACAATTTGAAGAAATCTATGTACATGCTTTAGAGGCGGATTGGCTCATTAATGGCATAAAAGGACTTCCTATTACTCAAATTAGGCACGACATCGCCCGTGATATTACTTTACCTACACCTAAAACATTTCAACCTGAAACATTCAAACCCTTTCAAGGAACACCAACAAAATTACTACAAGATGGAGATATGATTGATATCGGAAATAGGAAGATTCAAATTATACATACGCCAGGTCACTCACCAGGACATATTTGCCTATATGATTATGAATCTGCTTTTTTATTCACAGGAGATTTACTGTATGAAGGCACGATTTTTGCATTTTATCCAACGACAAACCCTGTAGATTTAGTTCAGTCTCTAAATAAAATTACAAACCTCTTTCCTATTAAACAAATTTTTGGTTCACATCATACCCTCGGCCTTTCACCTGTTATATTGAAAGAAGTGAAATATGCTATTCAATATTTAAATGATAAAGAGCTGATTAAACATGGGACTGGTATTCACACATTCCAAAACTTCAGCCTTCAATTTTAACTACAAAAAGGTGTTTTCGTATACGAAAACACCTTTTACTCATTATATATTCTATTTACAACCTCTACTAAAGCTTTACTTACCTGTACGAATGTATGCTTTCGGTTTCCATCCTCAATAAATTTATTAGCACAACTACCCACAATTATCATACAAATAATTATGACTAACGCTACCTTTCTATTCTTGTAAGTCACTTCATGCCACTCCACTATTACAAAACTTCTTTTGAATTTATCCCATCAAGAAATTTTACATGAATAATAAAACGTGTGAATATGCAATTATGCATATATATATACGTTTTATTACGATGTTGTGATTTAATTTAGTTAGAGTACACGTAAACCGAGGTGACTAACTTGAAATTCAAAGCGAAAAAGAATCCATTTCACGTCATTTTTATTACATTATTTATCTCTATTTTTCTCGTTTCGCTATTCTTCCAAAATGAAAATTCTATTTTTTTCACTCTCATGATGCTGTTAAATATCGTGAATCTTTCTTCATTCTATTTCTCTCACTACGACGTAACGGAATCATCTCTTGTCGTAAAACATGGTTTCATACTGCGTACTGAAATTCCATTTGAAGATATTCGCCATATTACATACTCTGGCAAAACACTTCGCTCAGAAAAGTGGACTAGGCAGCAATTAGAAATCCATTACAATTTATTTGATTCTGTGACAACTTTCGTACCACAAGAAGAAGAAAAGTTCATTTCACTCTTAAAAGAAAACTGTCCACAAATGAAAATATTGAACATGCCTGCTAACAAATAATATATTTTGGCACTTGTAGTAATACAAATGGAAGTCATAAAAATAAATATCAAAAAAGCCAAGATTCTAAAGAATCTCGGCTTTTTTATTACTCTTTCGGAGCAATCATTTTTTTCGGATCGACAATTTCATCAAATTGCTCTTCTGTTAGTAGTCCAGATTGCAATGCTGCTTCTTTTAACGTTAACCCTTCTTTATGAGCATGCTTCGCAATTTTCGCTGCATTTTCATATCCGATATGCGGGTTTAATGCTGTAACAAGCATTAATGAACGATTCACATTCTCTTTAATTACTTCTTCATCTGCTTCAATACCAACTGCACAATTATCATTAAATGAAACAATTGCATCTGCTAATAAGTGAGCGGATTGTAAGAAGTTATATGCAATAACAGGTTTAAATACGTTTAACTCAAAATTACCTTGACTCGCAGCAAATCCGATTGTTGCGTCATTTCCCATCACTTGCGCTACAACCATCGTTAACGCTTCACTTTGCGTTGGATTTACTTTACCTGGCATAATAGAGCTTCCTGGCTCATTTGCCGGAATAATAATTTCTCCTAGACCACTACGTGGACCACTTGCCAGCCAGCGCACATCGTTAGCAATCTTCATTAAATCAGCTGCTAATGCTTTTAATGCACCATGCGTATATACAACTTCATCATGGCTCGTTAATGCGTGGAACTTATTTGGTGCAGAAATAAATTGCTTACCTGTAAATTGGCTAATTTCCTCTGACACCATCTCACCAAATTTAGGATGAGCATTAATACCTGTTCCAACTGCAGTACCACCAATTGCAAGCTCTTTCATATATGTATTGCTCTCAGCAATCATACGCTCTGTTTTTTCAAGCATACGGTGCCATCCGCTAATTTCTTGTCCTAATGTTAACGGTGTTGCATCTTGTAAGTGTGTCCGACCAATTTTTATAATATGTTCAAATGCAGTTACTTTTTCTGCTAGCGTTTCTTTTAATTTCGTAATTGCTGGTAATACGTGATTTTCCACTGCAATTACACATGCTACATGAAGCGCCGTTGGGAATGTATCATTTGAACTTTGAGACATGTTCACATCATCATTCGGATGAATATGTACGTCAGATTCCTTCTCTTTCAAAATTTGATTCCCTCGATTTGCAATTACTTCATTCACATTCATGTTTGACTGTGTACCGCTACCAGTTTGCCATACGACAAGTGGAAAATGTTCATTCCATTTCCCTGCAATCACTTCGTCAGCTGCTGCCACAATTGCTTCTGCTTTTTCTTCTGATAGCTTTCCTAATTTTTGATTACTAAGTGCTGCACTTTTCTTTAAAATGGCAAATGCTTTTACAATTTCAAGCGGCATTTGCTCTGTTCCAATTGGGAAGTTTTCTTTACTACGTTGCGTTTGTGCTGCCCATAATTTATCAGCTGGAACTTTTATTTCTCCTATTGTATCTCTTTCAATTCTGTACTCCATTTTTTCATCCCCTTGAAAATAAAATACCTACATTTCTCATTTTAACAGAATCTCACCCAAATGATAAGGATTCTCACTCGTATATATAAAAAAATACCTCCTGCCATCGCAGAAGGTATTTTTTTATGATGCTTGCTTTCCTTTTTCAACGTCATCTACATACCAAATGAACTTGCCTGTGTATCCGTAAATAACTGCTAAAATTAATGATACAAAGCTTAACCACATAAACGGAACGTATGAGAACGTTGCTACACCTAAAATACCAGCCATAAAAATACCATTATCCGACCACGGAACCATACCAGAAGTTAACGTTCCACCTACTTCTGAGTTACGCGCTAATACACGTCGGTCTATTTTTAATTTATCATAGCTATCTTCCATAATTTTCGGTGTTAAAATTAATGATACATACATCGCACAACCAAATATATTAGCTAAGAATGCTACGATTAATGTAGACAATGTTACATTACCTGCAGAATTTAATTTCTTCTCAAATTTTGATACAATCACTTTTAAAACACCTAGTTTTTCAAGTAATCCACCAAATCCTAAACCGAAAATAATAACGGCTACTGAGCCAAGCATACCGTTAATTCCACCACGGTTTAATAACTTGTCAACAAACTCAACACCTGATTGAATTGAGAATCCGTTATACGCTGTTCCAATCGCCTCTCCAAAGTTCATTCCTTGGAAAAGAGTTGCCCAAATTGCACCAATTAAAGCTCCCATTGCAATTGTTGGCATAGAAGGTTTCTTCATCGCTAATAAAGCGATAACAATGACTGCCGGAACAAGCATCCATATTTTAATATCAAATTCCTTTAATAAAGCTTCTTTTAAAAACTCTACTCGATTCAAATCTACATTATCGCCGCCATACATCCAACCAGCTACAGTAAACATAATGCTAGTAATAATGTAAGCCGGAACATCTAATACGAGCATAGCTCGAACGTGAGCAATAACGTCTACTTTCGCCATAGAAGCTGCAAGAACTGTGCTATCAGAAAGTGGTGATAATTTGTCACCGAAATAAGCTCCTGAAAGAACTGCACCAGCAACAAGCGGAAGTGGTAAGCCAAGTCCTTCACCAATCGCCATCATAGCAATACCTGCTGTTCCAACTGTTCCCCATGATGTTCCTGTCGCAATAGAAGTTATCGAACAAATAATTAATGTTGCTAATAGGAATATGCTAGGGTGAATAAACTCTAATCCATAATAGATTAATGTTGGTACTACGCCACCAGCAATCCAAGTTCCAATTAAAGCACCTACCGCAACTAAAATCAGTATTGCTTCTAATCCGTTAGAAATCCCTTTCGTAATTGCATCTTGCAATTCTTGATAACGAAATCCTAATCTTAATCCAAGCGCAATTACTAAAAACCATGAAATAAATAGCGCTAATTGAATTGGGAGATCAAAAATCGTTTGGAAGGAAAAGACAACAGCAAGAAATAGTAATAAAAGAACTATGATTTCTAGCATCGATGGTAATCTTACACTTTTCATTTTTTTCTCTCCTTACAAGTCGATAACATGACGTATGTCGTCTTACATGTATGTAATATACAATTAGCGAAGACAAAACAAAATTTTCATATTATTTCGATTTATTTTTCCAGTATAATATACGGACACCTTTTCTATTGTAAAAGTAGATGCTACTTTTCGCAATGGAAAATATAAAAAATGTTACATTTTTTATATTTAACAATCAAAGAGTAACTTTTTTAATATTTGCCACCATAAAACTTTTTACTATTATCCTCACCGTTTTAAGGAGTATCATTATTCCCCACACAAAAAAAGCACACATCATTCAAATGATGCATGCTCCACTTTTATTTATACATATTTTGTATTTCTTCTTTATTTTTAAGTATTTCCACAAACTTCTCGCTACAACCTTTCGGAAATAACACTCCAAGCCCATAGGAATGCTCAAACTGAAAATGAGGATACTTCGCTTTAACCTCATCCCAAAATTTATACACGCCGAAGTTTCGATCTTTCACCTCAATATCATGAAATAATACGATACCGTTATTCGCAAGTTTCGGTAACCATGTTTTATAGTCATGAGAAACTGCTTCATACGTATGATAGCCATCAATATGCAACAAATTTATCGTTCCATCTTGAAATTGATCAACAGCCTCATCAAAAGTAGATCGAATTAAATTACCTATATTTGGATAACTCATGTTTACCACTTTATCTACGATTTGGAAAACACCTTCTCCATATGGACCTGTATGCCCGTCTCCTGTCCAAGTATCTACAGCAAAACATTTTGTAGCTAATCCCCCATCCTTTACCCCTTGACAAAAACTGAAAAAAGAAGCGCCTAGATGTGTACCTAGCTCAACTAATATTTCGGGTTTTTCAAATCTTACTAAATCGTATGCGAACTCCAAATGCCCAAGCCACGCAGTATTCGCACGAATAAATGGACTAAAATTATCAAATTCAAATGTTGGTTTATGAGTAACCCAGTTCATCGCGTATCTCCTTCTACACATATTTTTAACAAACCAAATTACTCTTATCTTTATTTTTTTATCCTCTTGATTATGATTTATTTTTATAATTTTATCTCGCTTTATTTCACCTCCTCACTTGTATCGTAAACATAACTGGAACTACTAAAATTCCTGCCTTATAACACAGAAATTTCAGTTTATTTTTTATTCATTTCGTGATATATTGCATATTGTATCCGAAACGAATTTGTAGAAAAGGAGAATAAAAACTATATGGATCCAAATCGTTTAAAAGGAATCATTATGGTTGTAATTGGTGCTTGTTTATGGGGATTGTCCGGGACAGCTGCACAACAACTTTTTCAATATGAAAATGTTTCTACTGAATGGTTAGTTACAATTCGATTGCTTATATCTGGCGTTATCTTGCTCCTTATTTCATCATTCGGAACGAGAAAAAAAGAAATATTCGGCATATGGAAACAAAAATCTGATGCTACTAAAATGATATTGTTTGGCCTATTCGGTATGCTTGCTGTACAGTACACGTACTTCGCTTCTATTAAAGAAGGGAACGCTGCCGTCGCAACATTATTGCAATATTTAGCTCCTATATTTATTACTGTATACTTACTTTTCAAATGGAACGTTCGGCCATCAAAAATTGATTTCATTTCCATTACCCTTTCATTAGTAGGCACTTTTCTCTTACTAACAAACGGGTCTGTTCATAACTTGGCTGTTCCTACACCAGCTATTATTTGGGGTATTTTATCTGGATTATCTCTTGCTTTTTATAGTTTATATTCAAAGGGATTACTAGAAAGGTGGTCTTCCTCTGTTATCGTTGGATGGGGCATGATTATTGGGGGTATTGGTGTAACGATTCTACACTTTATTTCTACGAAAGAATTCATTTTATTATCGACTATGAAATATGTAAAACTAAGTACCCTACCGCTCATCACATTTGTCGTCATTTTCGGAACACTGATTGCATTTTATTTATACTTAGACAGCATACGATACCTGACTCCGAAAGAAACGACATTATTCGGTTGTACTGAACCACTCGCAGCTATTATTTCTTCTGTACTTATATTACACGTACCCTTTCAATCTTTTCAGTTATTAGGGGCTTTTTGTGTCATTGTAATGGTGCTCATCTTAAGCCAAAAACCGGATGAAGGGAAACCGAAATTAAAGCTTGTTCATGCGGAAAAGGAAAATATACAATGAAAGGATTGAATTCACTATGCCTGTCCCTCAAAATTATAAAAAACAAGGAAGAGTTTCGGCAAAATCACTCGTTTTAAATCAACTACAAGATTGGATTATTGAAGGTGTACTGCAACCTGATGAAAAAATTAATGATGGGGAGTTGGCTGAAGCACTAGGAGTAAGCAGAACACCTGTAAGAGAAGCACTTCAAATATTGGAGCTTTCTGGATTAGTGGAAATGGTACCTGGGCAAAAAACAAAAATTGCTCCTATTAAGTTAGACGACATTCCTATCATTTATGAAACAATGGCTGGTCTTCACTCTATTATAGGAAAGCAAGCACTTCAAAACATTACAGACGCTGATCTGAAACTACTTTCTGAAATAAATGCTGATTTTCAGCGCTCTATAGAGAAGAAAAACGCAAAACAAGCTTTAAAACTAGATATACAATTTCACAATACAATTTCTTCTATTGCTAAAAACCAATATATTGAACCCTTTCTAGAAAATATGCAACTTCACGTTTTACGCCTTGAATATTTGTTTTTCCAAAACTTTGTTCCAGCAAGTCAATCTATTGAAGAACATCACTCTATCATTCAAGCATTGCAAAAGCAGGACGAAAAACAAATGGAACAAATGATGTCTCAAAACTGGCTCCGTCCAATGAAAGAAATATCAAAAATAATTTCTACGAAATAATAATAGAGCTGGTTACACAAAATCGTAACCAGCTCGCCTTTTACTAATCTATATAGTTATGCCTGAATATCTGCATATTCTTCCATATCTTCGTACTCTTTTTCCAATTCCTCTAAAGACAGCTCGTATAATTGTCGGTCGCGAATTTTAAACACACCTGCTCCAATTAACTCATCAATTAAATGCCTCTTACGATTTTCAACAGCAAAACGGAGTTGACTACTCATCTTTAAAAAAACTCCTTTCCACGATCATTGAAAATGATAATCTTTATCAATTATCACTTTTGATTATAAAAGATGACTCATTATAAGTAAAGTAATTTCATGAAATATTTACCTTACAAAGTATTTGTGGCCACATTATATATATGTATGCCGTGCGAAAAATGTTATGACACATTTTCTTATCCTTTTTCTTTCATACTTTGCAAGTTGTCTCAATATGATTAAATTCACCATCTATTTCTACTTGAATGGTGACATGTTCTACATGAAACTTCTCCTTTAATACATCCGTAGCCTCTTTTAATACATTTTGCGTTTCATCACCTTTAATAATCAAATGGCAAGTTAATACTTGAAAATCAGATGTGACAGACCATATGTGCAAATCATGAACTTCTTTTACAACCGTAATATTTAATAATGTACTTTTTACCTCTTCAACATTTATGTGCTGGGGTGCACCTTCCATTAATATATGGATCGTATCACGTGTTACACGCCATCCACTAATAATGACTAAAATAGACACAAGAATACTAGCAATCGCATCTGCAACAGTCCATCCGAAAAATTTAATAAGTAGCGCAGCAATAATCGCTCCAACTGATCCTAATAGATCGCCTAATACGTGTAAGAAAGCACTTCTTAAATTCAAATTCCCCTTCACATCTCCGCCTCTCATTAATATCCAAGCTGATAAAATATTAATAAGCAGACCAAGTACAGCAATAATGAGCATCCCATTACTAGCAATCTCAACTGGCTCTTTAAAACGGCGAATTGCTTCAATAAAAATGTATACTGAAATGACAATAAGAACGACACCGTTACATAATGCCGCTAACATTTCGACTCGCTTATACCCATATGTTTTTGCAGTTGTTGCTGTTTTTTCTCCGAGCTTGAACGCAAGTAAACTTAACGCTAAGGATACTGCATCACTTAACATATGCCCCGCGTCAGATAATAGTGCTAAGCTATTTGTTACAAATCCCCCAATAACTTCAGCAATCATAAAGCTTGTCGTTAGTACGAAAGCAATTAGTAACGCTTTTTTATTGTTAGAATGACCGTGATCATGTGAATGTCCCATACCAATACTCCTTTAAGTGCAATATCTGTATGTTAGTATGAAACAAACTCCCCCTCTTTATCCCCCATTAACTGCCCATAAACGTCCGCTTCCTCTACCTACACACTTCGATATTTTTCAAACAAGTCCTTTTTCTCAACAAAAAATAAGACTACTTCTTTTTCAGCTTCATATTGTTTACTAATGAAAGAATTTTTAAGGAGGTTACTAAAATGAAACGTTTATTTCTCTGTATGGAGCGAGAAATTGTTGTAGTGAAAGAACAATATGGTCACTTTGAAACAGCGTGTCACTTACAAAATATGCAACCTACCTGTATCGCTGTTGATCCATTTCAAAAGAATCGTGTATACTGCGGAACATTTGGACGAGGTTTATGGTTAAGCGACGATGGCGGGGATTCGTGGAAACCGATTGGAGATTCATATCGTTACTTTGATTTCCCTAAAGAAGATGGTATTTTACACTCTTCGATAACTTCCATTACGATAAGTCCTAATGAACAAGTTAACGGCTATGGCGTCGTTTATGCCGGCACAGAACCGAGCGCTTTATTCCGTTCTGAAAATGGTGGTGAAACGTGGACTGAACTTAAAAATATGAAATCATTATTATCTTCTTATACGTGGGCTTTTCCGCCTAGACCTTTCACCCATCATGTACGCTGGATTACAGTTGATCCAAACAATCCAAATACAATCCATGTTTCAATTGAAGCTGGTGCTGTTATTCAAAGTAATGATAGAGGGCATACTTGGATTGATAAAAAATTCGGTGCTCCTATCGATGCGCATCAATTGCTTATGCACCCTGAAGCTCCAAATCGCCTTTATGCATCATGTGGTGATGGTTTTATGGGCGGACCTGATCGCGCATACCTTGAAAGTTATAACAGTGGAAACAGCTGGATCTCATGCAGTGAAGGACTTGAACACCATTATTTATACAGCATGGCTATCGATCCGACTGATTGTGATACAATTCTCGTTTCTGCCGCACCGAGCGCTGACCTCGCTCATCACCGTATTCCTTATGAATCTTATATTTATCGTAAAACGAAAGATACTCCGTTCGAGCAGGTGCAGCAAGGACTACCATCTGCAATTGGGACAGTCATTTCAATGTTTGCAACAAATCCAGCAGAACCACATACGTTTTACACTTTAAATAATAATGGCGTCTTTCAATCCAATGATAGCGGCGAATCGTGGGAACAACTACACATTCCGTGGAAAGATGAGTATAAAAAGCAGCATCCGCATGCGTTACTCGTAACTAGTTTTTAACAGAAAAGAGAGACTGCCTAATGTTTTTAGGCAGTCTCTCTTTTATTTCTTTAAATCAATTACGATATCATCTAGAACAATATCTTTACTCTTCGCTTCTTTTTTCGGCACTTCAATTTTCTTCTCTTTTCCATTCACATACTCCACTCCACCATGATTTTCAGGTGTATGCACTCGTAAGTGTACCCGAGGTGTAACGATAAGCTTTGTTGCATTTTCGTTCAGTTTTTGGAATGTGGCACTCCAACTACTTTTATGCGGTTCTGCTACTGTACTAGTTCCGCCATTTCCTTCACCTGCATATTTATTTCCTAAATCATCTTTTATTTCTAATTCCACATCCGCGCTATCCCATATACTTCGTAATGCCTTAGATTCTTCCTGATTGTAAAAAACGATAAAGGACATAGGTGTTACTTCCATTTTGTCTATATTTACTTTTATACCTTCTTTTTCGGAAACCCCATTAACCTTTACTTCCTTACTATCCATCGCCTTTAAAGTAAGAGCAAAATTCCAATTCCCTTTTATAGATTTCTTTTCCTCATACATATTTATTGCCTCTATATCCCACCAAACATTTGCAACATCTAACCTTTCACTACCATGACCACTCATCGTAGTCATACCTACATATTTTCCCTCTCCAACTTTTGTCACGTCTGAACTACCTCCTCCACCGTTAAAGCCCATCACTTGCGGACTTCCAAATGGGAACGGTTTCTCTCCTAAATCTTTTTCGCTTTCAATAGAATATGTTATTGTAATTGTTCTACCATCGAACACAGCATCATTAATTGTAACCTTAACCCCATTACTCTCTCTCGTCATATTCAATTCAGTCGAAAACTCTTTATAATTTTCATATAACCCTGTTCTACCATTATCTAAAAATCGGAATATATCACCTACAATTGGCAATCCCCCTGCATATGTAGGAAATCCGATACCAAGCGTTGCAACTGATAATCCTACTAAAATAGATGCAACAGCGACACCCTTTTTCCAACTTTTCATCTTTTTCTTCGTGCGTATCGATTGTTTTACATTACGTTTCACTTTTTCTTTTTCAATTTCAGAAGCCTCAATTTCCTCAAGTTCTTTTTCATCTATATCAATATCATTTAATAGTTCATAAATGTCTTTCATATTGCACTACCTCCAAAACTAATTTTCGTAGCATTTTGTTGTAGTTTCTTTTTCCCACGGTACACACGATTATCGATCGCTGCCCGAGTTAACCCTAATTTGTCTCCTATTTCTTCTGTCTTCATACCGAGAAGATATTTCATAATGAACACTTTTTGATCTAGCGGTTCTAATTGATTAATAAGCTTCAATAATTCTTCCCTATCTTCCATAACGATTAATTCGTCTTCCGCTGACTTTTCCGTACTGATAGGAATCTCATCTGAAATAATTTCTACTTTTCTAGTCGCTTTCCGGTAATAATCAATCGCTTTAAATTTTGCAATTGCCGCTATCCATTTTTTAAAATCACTCGGCTCTCCATGAAATTTATTTGCGTTATTCCAAATGGAAAGAAATATATCGTTTACACATTCCTCTATGAGTCCATCATTTTGAACTGGAAGAAGAACTTTGTGCGTTATTCCTTTTATGAGTGGTAAGTATGTATCGACAACGAATTCTAGCGCATCTTCTTTTTGCCGTTGTAATCTTTTTATAAAATTTTTCTCATTTGATTTCATGTAGCGATTCCCCTTATTTTTTTGTAAAAGCTTTTACACCCTATATAACGTCTTACAAAAAATTTTCTCTCATCTTTTTTTATTTTTTGTATGTTATGGAATACTTTCCCTACGCCATTGTCTCACATAACTATGTATTACAAGAAAATTTTCTCAAGTCTGCAATTTAATTCATGTAGTACACTATTTATATAGTCATTCTTTAACTTGGTGTACATTTCACCCCGCATTAACAGGCAATAAATCCCACCTCAAAATTGGGCGAATGCGAGGAAGTTAAGTGGGAGATAACTGCCCGTAAAAGCCCGATTGGTGAGGGCTAATAATCAGTGGGTGATGGAAAAAAATCCACTGATTAAAGTTTCACTTTATTTCATTAATCTACTTTTCAACATTTTAAACTAGGAGATGAGATGTGTATGTGTGGAATTACAGGTTGGGTAAATTGGAATAAGGATCTTTCCAATGAACATGTTATTTTAGAAAAGATGGCAAATAGTATCCAGCATCGCGGTCCGGATGCTGAAGGATTTTGGTTTTCACCTCGTGCGGCTTTTGCACACCGTCGGTTAATCGTAATTGATCCAGAAGGCGGGACACAGCCAAAGACATTTCGTGCCGGTGATTATACGTATGCTCTTACTTATAATGGAGAAATTTATAATTTTCGCGAGCTTAGAGAGCAACTTCAAAAATGTGGTCATGCATTTGAAACGCATTCGGATACAGAGGTGTTACTACATGCTTATTTAGAATGGAAAGAAGACTGCGTACAACATTTAAATGGTATTTTTGCCTTTGCAATATGGGATGATCAAAAGCAACAATTATTTTTAGCACGTGATCATTTAGGCGTAAAGCCACTCTTTTATACAGAAAGAAATGACAGTATTATTTTCGGATCCGAAATAAAAGCGCTATTAGCCCATCCATCTGTCCCTGCTGAAATTGATGCAGATGGCATAAACGAAATATTTGGATTAGGATTATTTCGAACTCCAGGATGTGGCGTCTTTAAACATATTCAAGAAGTGCGTGCTGGACATTCTATAACGTTTACACGTGATAAAAAAGTAGTTAAGAAATATTGGAATTTAGAAAGTAAAGTTCATACAGACTGTACTGAGGATACATCATCACATATTTTATCTCTTTTACAAGATACAGTAAAAAGACAATTAATTGCCGATGTTCCTCTCGTTTGTATGTTATCAGGAGGATTAGATTCTAGCGGTATTACTGCTCTAGCGGGTAAAGAGTTTGCAGCGGAAAATAAAACACTTCATACGTATTCCGTTGACTTTGTAAATAGTGCAAAAGATTTCGAGCTGACATTTGCTCGCACTGGTTTAGACGCTCCTTGGGTAAAACGTGTTTCCGAACATGTAGGAACATCTCATCATGACATTATTGTGAATGCTGAAGAATTAGCAAATCACTTATTCGTCCCTCTCCGTGCAAAAGATTTACCGAGTGCTGGCGAAATGGAAACTTCACTATATTTACTATTTTGCGAAATGAAAAAAGATGCAACTGTAGCTTTATCCGGCGAATCTGCTGATGAAGTATTCGGTGGGTACCCTTGGTTTCATCAAGAGGATTTACTATTTGTCGATAAATTTCCTTGGCTAACAAATTGGAAAAACACTTCCCCTCTTCTACTAAATGAAGTAAATAACCAATGCAACTTAGAAAACTATATTGATGCACGCTTCCAAGAAGCGATTCTTGAAGTACCTACTCTTGAAGGGGAAAGTAAAAAAGCCGCGAAACAACGCCAAATGTTTTATTTATTTTTAACGAGATTTCTCCCGTTCTTACTTGATCGTAAAGATCGTATGAGTATGGCTGTAGGCTTTGAAGTACGTGTACCGTTTTGCGATTATAGATTAGTTGAATATTTATGGAACGTTCCTTTCAATATAAAAAGCATTGATAATATTGAAAAAGGCATTTTACGTAGAGCACTGCAACCTGCTTTACCTGACGATGTACGCAATAGAAGAAAAAGTGCTTACCCAACTTCACAAGATCCACATTATTTACAAACAATCCGTCATTTATCACTCGACTTGTGCAGTAATAAAAACAATCCTATTTTCTCACTTATTAATCATTCCACATTACTTGCCATTGCCGATGAAAGCAATAAAGAAATTAACAATTTTGAAGCAAGAAGTGCTATGGAATATATGCTACAAGTAAATGAATGGTTGAAAACATATCATATTCATATCGCTTAACAAAAAGGAGTTCAAGGATAAAAACCTTGAACTCCTTTTATATTAATTAGCACATTGTTTATTTTCAGTGTCAATAGACCACCCAATAATAGTGGCACAATCTCTACCTTTCCACTGCAGTACATTTGTTAATACTGGCTCAATCTGTAAGCAACTTCCGTCGTGCAATATTTCTACTAAAGATTGATCATCATCAAATTTTCGTTTATCACACTCTAAAATACCGTCCGTTGCCATTACAATGTGATTCATTCCTTTTTCTAATCCTCTGACACCTGATGTAAAGCAAGGTGTATTTGCTGCGAAAATATTTTTCCTACCAATATATTCGTAATTCTTCCGTTTATTTAACCGCCCTTTACCATTCTTCGTTTTTTCAGAATGGAATAAATATGCGAAGCAATCACCAACTGATAGCCAATATAAAAATTCGCCTTTTCGCAAACAAATTAAGCATGCAAGTTCCTCATCATCTTGATCACATTTTTCAATAAACAATTCATCTGTAAATAACGCTAATAAGTACATATGCGTATGATGAAAAGCTAAATGTATCGGGTAAGAAAATAACTCTTTTAGTTTCTCTTTTCTTGCTGAAATTGCTTCTATTATATAATCGATATTTTTTGTTTTGTGGTGTGTATCAAAAATCATAACAAATTCAAATTGTAATTCAGGATCCCACCAAGCAAGCACCGCATCTCCTCGTTCATATGCATCACTTTCTTGATTTCCCCCATATACGCCGACTGAAAGAGGACCACATTTTTCAACATGTATTTCATCTACATACATCTGTTCATGACTCATCCATTTGAATGTATTCACAGCTATCATCCTCTCTCTTGCTAAATGTATACCTTTACACATAGATTACCTTATATTTCAATAAAAATAAACTTTTTCAACATTTTTTATCCAAATAAAAGGATTTTATTTCTATGTTCACGAATATATCTTACTATACGATATAAAAATAGGGGGGATTTATCATTATGAAAGACATCAATCAACATTGGGAGAGCATTTATTATCACTTACGATATGAGTATGAGGACAACCTTTCTCACCAAGCCATTCGTATTTTACAACTCATTTCTCGTGAGAAAGATATAACAATTGGAAAAGTGGCTACTGAGCTTAGTCTCTCTCATAACACAGCGTCAGAACACGTAAAGCGCCTTATTCAAAAAGGATTTATTATAAAAGAAAGGAACAAACAAGATGAAAGGGTCGTAAACCTTACTTTAACGAAAGAAGGCATTGAAATATTAGAAAAGCATACTTTACTAGATAAAGAAAAGATAAAAATATTAGAATCACAGTTATCAAAAGAAGAACAACAATTAATTGAAAAAGCCTTTTCGTTATTAGCGAAGGAGGCAAAATATGCATTTCCTCGTTAAAGTAATCGTTTCTGCACTTATTATTGGCGTTATTACTGAAGTCGCTAAACATTATAGTACGATAGGCGGCTTTATTGCTGCCCTTCCTCTCGTTAGTTTACTGAGCCTATTTTGGATTTCTTTAGAAGGCGGGAACAAACAAGAATTAAGTCAATTTGCTATAGGTGTATTATATGGATTTCCTGCATCCGCACTACTACTATTTATCGTCTATATTGGTCTAAAAAACTCATTTTCACTTAGTACATCTGTCCTGTTTGGTATAGGTGTTTGGTGTATCGTTTTTGCTTGTCAAAAATTATTTCAAGCTTAGGAGGGTTTACTATTTATAAATTTGTAGAGGTATTGGGGCAAACTATAGAAGTATATATAAAAGGAAGTAGTAAACAAACGGTAGTTATTCAGACCGGAATGGGTTGCTCATTTTATGATTGGCTCCCTATTATAGAAAAACTTTCACAACATTTTACAGTCATTTCATACCATCGCCCAGGTTATGGAAAAAGCGAACTAGGAAATCATTCACGTACTACAAGACAAGCGACAAACGAACTTCATATGTTACTACATGAACTTGCTATTCACGAGCCTATCATTTTAATCGGTCATTCCTATGGAGGCTTATGTGCACAACATTTTGCGATGTTACATGAAGATAAGTTGCAAGCACTTATTTTAGTTGATTCTACTTCTATGAACTTACACCGATTAGATGAACTTTATTTACCAATTTCTGATCAGACTGACTCGGATGATATGTGGCTTCAAAAATATATTACATACTCCAAAATGGATGTAGACATGCTTTATAATGAACTAAAACCTATACTCGCGAATCAATCAAGACAGTACATTGAATTTTCTACCTCTCCTCTATTATATAGAGCGACAGCTTCTGAACTATGTGCGTGGAAAAATTGTGCTCGCTTAATAAAAGAGTTATATAAAACATTAGAAACACCTTTAATCGTTATTGGTAGGGACCCTCAATATTCTATTACTCAGTTGACTGAGGATGGCATGCCAAAAGAGGAAGCAACACAACTAGAAACAATGTGGCAAGAACTGATTCATGAACAATTACAACTCTCAATAAATAGCCAATATATACTTGCCGAACATGCTGGTCACGGAATTGAAAATACTCGACCAGATATTATTATTGAAGCAATTCACTCCTTGCAAATAAAAAAAGGAAGCAACTAACGCTGCTTCCTTACTTATCTATTCATAATCTTCTTCATCATCGATTTCTTCATAATACGAATCCCCATTACTTACATATATAGGGCCATTCGCAACGTCAATACGTAATACCCATGCCCATGGCACAGCTAAACGCTTATGTATTGCTCGCCAAAAGCTCATTGATTTTCTTTCGTACTCCTGGAACTCCTGAAGTAACTCTTTGTAGGAGGAACCGTCTAACTGAATATTTGCTTCTAACAAACGAGAATGGGCATAGTACTGCAGCTCTAGTTCAGCAGCAATTTCCATTTCTTCTTCCGTTGCCATACCAATAATTGCTCCATCTGCTGGTACAATTTCAAATACGTTCTGAACTTCAATAAGCCCTTCTTTCTCTTTCTCAAACATGTAAACAGCCTCCTTTAACACATATTTTTTATGTTACAAAGTCATACTTCTACAATAACTTCTCCCTTTCCTCTTTTTTTGATAAACTTTTACAAATTATTTATTTGATAATCTGTAGACTGTATTCTTTCAGCAGAACTGAAACAATTATTATCAAAAGTTAATTTATACACGTCAGGCATATGAAGGGTTTTCCAAAACTGAAAATCATATTTCGAATCAAAATAATTCATTAGTAATACCATAATATTCCCATGAGTACCTATTACAATATTCTTACCTTTATATTTTTTTAATATACTTTGCATACATATTACAGCACGTCTTTGCGCTACATCATTTGATTCTCCGCCTTCGTATGCAAAAGTCCAGTCTTCCCATACCTTCTGAAGAGCATCATTAAAATCCTGTACTGGTTCTTTACTTAATAGCCTTTCCCGTAAATCTTCTTCCAGTTGTATTGATAAATTATATGTATTCGCAATTCCTTGCACAGTTTGCATTGCCCTTTTGTACGGACTAGAAATCACAACATCAATATGTTTATCTTTTAATAAGCGTGTTACATGCTGCGTATCTAACAAACCTTTTTCAGATAAAGGCCGTTCCCGTTCTTCTTTTGTATATGTAGAATGGGCATGGCGAACGAAATAGATTGTCGTCATTTATTCATCTCCCTTTTCCGTTTTTATCCAAATTCAATACATTACCATCAAATCCCTTTACCTTTATAATAAGTGCTGTCAAATTTAAATGTTGATTTTCATATTAATAAAAGGGAAACACCTCATATGATATTTCCCTCAATTAAAATAGACTACATTCAATTAAATACTTTATCAATTTTATTTCTATCGTATTCTAATATCCAATCATTATATGTATTATAAATATCCCTAATTGTATTAGGAGAGGTAGCTAATACATCACAACCTCTATCATCATAAACGTGAAATATAGTATTCTTGTTAACATTTATGAAATACACCCTATGAAAAATACGCGGTTTTATTCCCATATCTTGATTACAAATTGCTTTTAGCATAGGAATGTATTTCAAGTCTGAAACTTTACATTTCAAAGTATATCTATGGGTTTTATATACCCCGTCTTCATCGTCTTCTGGAAAAATATAAGGGATTGTATTTTTCTGTAACTTAAACAAATCGGACTTCTCTTTTACACACTTAGAAAAGATATTCAATTTGTGTTTGAAAATTTCACCGTCTCCATAGTCATTTACATCCACTACGATATAAAGTGAAACTTTAATCAGTGGGGTTTTCTTCATCCCCCACTGATTATTAGTTGAACCAATCGGACTTTTATGGGCAGTTGATCCCCCACCTAACTTCTTTGCTTTCGCTGAATTTTGAGATGGGGGTCTTACTGCCCATTAAAGTGGGATAAATATCATCTTCTGTTGCATGTAAAGACTGAAATAAAGTAATCGCTCTATTATAAACGCCTTCTAAATATGGGCAGTTTTCATAAATGTTATTGTAATCATAGTTCACACCTAATCTAAAGCGAATACCAATATCCCAATTATAAAATAGGGGTGGTCTAAGTTCTAAATTTGGAAACGTTTCAAGCATATACTCATTCAACCCCATCTCAACACCTACCTTTAATAGCATCTTGTTTACATAATAAAATTATTCTATTATAATTCCCTTCTAAACTCTTCATCCACTATAGCATCTTGAATAAAATAATTTATATTATTTCTCAGCTTTTGATATGCAACTTGATCTTCTATATCGTTAAACATAATGACAACTTCTACTTTATTCCCTTTCTTATCTGTAGTATACAAGCTTTTTGTCAATACAAATGCGGTAGAACCACCTTTTTGACCAGCATATTCGAACTTACTATTTTTAACTGTTCCTTTGAAAATGTTCTCGATTTCTTCTTGCATTGATTTTGGAAAATACTTTCTACTATTTATTTTTTCCATTATACTCATATAATCTTTAGCGTTTGCACCCACTAATCGATCTGACCAAATTCGCTGAAATTCCATATCTACCTTTAATGGGATATCCCGTTTTTTCCATTCTTCTTCGTCTTGCATCCATTCATGGATTTGTAACACATGTTGATTATACTCATCCTTTGACATGTTACGTATCTTTTCTAACGATTGATTTTCTGGTTCATGAAGCTCTTTTTCTACATACCCTCTCATATATAGTGAAGCAGTATACGAAGAGAACTTATCATGACTAGTAAGCTCTAACTCTTTTATACTTTCATTTACTCTTTCTATTCCAAGCTTTTCTAACAAATATGTTGTATTTGCATTAGAACTATAATGAATCATTCCTTTAGCGACTTCTTCTAAAGCTATCTGTCCATTTTTCACTAATTCTCTCGCTTTAACATCTTCTAACCAGTCAGGGTGCGCTCCACCGTCAGTGTTTTTAACGTAATATTTATCTAGCTCCTGCAATGAAATTTGTTCATCTCGGCTTATCTTTCCTTCTGACACTTGCTTAGCAAATTCAACTGCTATTACGATTTTTGCCATACTCGCTAATGGCAATTTTTTATTTTCATTTATAGAAGTTATTACTTCTCCATTTCTTTTAATAAATAATGAACATGTTTCATCGTCTTTATGTTCTTTTATGTACTTTAATACGTAATTCGGATCTTCTTTTGACAAATAGTACTTCATAATAACAAAGAAAGCTATAACGGCTACTATAATGACTCCTGCAATAATTCCTATAATCTTTAATATGTTCACAATATGCCCCCCTTTACTAAGTTCCCTACTATATAATTATAACGAATCTAATTACAAAATTATACAAAACAGAGTAACTCTTCCTAAAAAAGAAAGAGTTACTCTATTTCACATGATGTTATTTGTCCATTTAACGTAACGACTATATTTGAGTCGCCACTTTCTTTAGCACCTTTTAATCGATTGGAGTTAGGAGGACCAATGACAACTGACTCCTTAATTTGCGAAAGGTCCTTCCCTAATTTTTCCGCACTTACACCGTATGCAGCTTGAAATACTTCTGGCGGTGTTAATCTAAGTATGTCTGATCCTTCTGCTGTTTCAAACTGATCGTTATTGAAGAACAAATGTAATTGTACTTCTTCTGTTACCGCTGTGATCCAATGCCACCATCCCATTGGAATAAAGACAGTTTGCCCCGCTTTTACATGATAATTTTGCAATTGATTCGTTTCCGGATTTAAAATGGATGTAACTGCTTCTCCTGATACAACAACATCTAATTCCCACGCATTCGGATGCCAATGTGGTTCCCGCATGTGCCCTTTTGTCATAAATAAATCGACAAACGCTCCACCGATCATTGCTGGTAACTGCGTTGACGTAACTTCATAGGCAACGTTTTTCTCATCTCTTTTAAAAAAGATGTTTTTTCTCGAATCAAAGAAAAGGTTTGGAGTTCCTGAACTTTTCTTTAAATTTTTATTATCTGGAACATAACCTGAACTACTCATTTTATCCCTCTTTTCCACTCCGAACATTTCTAGTTTCACACTGTATCGTATGGAAAAAATGTATGAATGTGCCTAATCATTCACATAACAAAAAAACATGCCTTCATGATGAGAGCATGTTTTGTGATATTCTTCACATTGTTTAGTTAAAAAATAAACTTTTTACTTACCATGATGTAACATTAAATCACTAAGTTCTTCTTCAATGTGATTTAATTTCGCAACGCCTTCTTTCCATTTATGAATATAACGTGAAACCCCAACAAAAAACAAAACAATAATTGTGGAAAGAATAATACCATATACGATTGCTACAGTACTCATAGTTACACTTCCTTATAATTAGTAATGTGGTTATTAGTTATATTTTTATTATAAACCTTTTTCTTTTAAAATACTTCGATTTCAACTTTTTGTAACAAAATTGATTTTTCTAATATTTCGTTCGTAAAAATGGCATATTTTTCACAAATTATACAAAACTTCACCTTATGTACTATTACCATATGAGTTATATTATTAAATAGAATAAAGGGGATGATATACTATGACGACTTGGTTTATTGTAATGTTAGTTGTATTTGGGGCATTTAAAATTATCGTTTCTAGCCTTCCCAACTCTGTTATTGAATCCATTATTAGCAAGTACGAAACACATCCACAACTTGAAGAAGAGAATTCGACTGTTACAATCAATGGAAATAACTTAGAAGGCGAACAAAAATCCAAAATTATTCATGATTTTAACGAAGGTTTATTTTTAGATCGCTATTATGCACCACCACACAATGAGGGCACGCCTTTAATTATCAATGCAAAACGTGGTAAAAAAGATTTTATCTTTTACATTTATAGTCATGAAGAGCATGTTGATGTTGTAAAGCAACATAAAAAGAAAGTAGTTGCTTATAGTTTACGCTCTAAAAACCTTCAAAATAATGATATGTTCGTGTCAGCTGATTTAGCTTAATACTCATATATTAGAAAAAGGAATCCATGGAATATGGATTCCTTTTTACTATTCACTGAAAAATAAGCTCAGTCTTCAAACTATCTTTCGGTAACAGCCATCCTTTTTGTTCTAAACTCTTCATTAATAATTCTCTTTGTTTTGTTGCAATACTTTCCTCATTTGTTTTAAACGACACTTCTATTACGAAATCATCTTCTATTTTCCCTGTATTACTTAGTGGCCAAACTTCAATATTCGTTTTAATATTTTCAAATTCAGCTGTATACCTTTTCATTAATACAGGGCCATAAATACGAGAATTTTTGAGCATTTCTTCTCCCCAATTCGTATACAACCATTTGTTCATTTTCCCTGGCAACTTTTCTATTAACATGTTTTGAGCAGCTCGTTCGTTTGGTAAATCAAGTACTCCATATCCTTTAGCACTGTAGCTTTTCTTATTTGAAATACTTAACGTTTTCTTCTCAAATCCCCAATCTATTTCCGCATCATAGTTATCGGTTTTACTATCAAATCCATCATTTTTAGCTACTTCTAGTGCATCTTGAATTACACCGTTTGGAATAGGATATCTTTTTTTATATGTTAGCTCAAAATCTTTACTAAATTCTTTCTTTCGAATTCTAGCAAACCAACCTTCCTTACTTAAATTTTTATTTACCGTATCTAAAAATTGCACTTGTATTCTTTCATAATTTGTACCAGCCTGGAAATATTCTAGTACCTCTTGATTTATCTCTTTGTTATAACCTAATACTTGTTCTGGTTTTAATAATAACTTCACTTCAAAACTAGGTGTCATTGGACTGGCAGCAAACCCTTCCTTAATGTTATAAAGGAAACAACAAAAGAAAATGCTTACGAATACAAATACTTTTTTCATATACCTATCTCCTTTACATTTTAAATGACTTCTATACGCTCCATAGTAAGTGAATACACATTTTCATACCCTGCTATGCTAAGCTTTTCCTGCAAACGATCCGTATCCTCTTTCAAAGCGTGTACTAACAGCGTATGTTCTGGTAATAATGTATTTAACATCTCTTTCACATCTCTTATACTTTGGTGAACTTTATATGGAACTCGCTTCACCCTACATTCTTTACCTACACGTTCTTTCAAAACTTTGTATGCAAAACTCCCTTTAGCAATATGTCCAGTAAATATAATGGAATTTCGTTCTTCATATCGCAGTTGTTCATAATATAACTGCGCTCGTTTCGTTTGCATATTCGCATCACTCATTACAACTATTCCATAACTATTTTGCGTACCGATGTCATGATCCATAACGATTATGTTTCTTTTTAAACTCTCCAGCACCCGTTCAATTTCTTCATTATTTTTGATCCAATCTTTATATACGAACATCTCCTCAAATCCATCCAAAATTTCTTGATCTACTATAATGGGAAGTTCTTTATATTTTTCATATAAATACAATACGATATCTTGCGCCCTACCAAGCGGTGGCAATGGTAGTAATGCTATTCCTTTATTTTGCGCAACTCGTTCAATTTCTGCACACAGTTCGTTTACTCTTTCATGTTGCGAAACATCCTCAGTATGATAAGCGGCATCTACGATTGCAACTTTTATATCGCCGCGCAATTTCTCAGGTAAATTGGCTCGGAGTATGTTAGACTCTGCTGAATAGTCGCCAGAATAAAATACATATGTATGACTCATATCCACTAAAAACCAAACAGCCCCTAATACATGTCCACTATACCCCCATTGAAACCGTAATGTAGGAGTAATCTGTACCCATTCATTCGGATTACTAATCTCATCAATATATACATAATTTAAATCTTTAACATTTTGGTCGTTATAAGGTACATTCCATCCTTGCGTTAAATTATAGTTTCTCCATTTTTTATAATAAGCGGGAAGTTGCTCCTTCGTATAACGAGTCGTCCAAATTTTTTTCTTATATCCATACTTCGCTAATAATGGTAAACCCATCGTATGATCTTCATGAATATGTGATAAAAATACTGCATCTAAAAATGGTACAATTTCCCTCTCTATTCTCGGATAACTATCTTCATATGATCGATTAATACCACAATCAAATACTATTTTCGTCTCTTTATTTTTTACGAAGTAGCAGGAACGACCGTATTCTCCCGCTCCTCCCCATACTTCTATCCTCATCATGCTACCCCTTTTCGTTTTTGCTCCATATGTTGCAGAAGTAATAAACATATTGTTGTAAGTCCAACTGAAACGACAGCCATTGCCATTCCAATAGATACTTCTCCTTGTTCAAATTGAGCAAAAATAAATGTTGCTGAAGTTTCTACTGATGGAGGCAGTACGAGAAGGGATGCTACTAACTCTCTTATCGAGATTGTAAATGTCATCGCCCACCCAGCAAGAATGCCCGGGATAATAAGAGGTAATATTATTTTTCTAAAAATATAAATATAATTTCCAGAAAAAATACTTCCTGCCTGTACAAGAGAATCATCAATTTGCCCGAGCGATGCTTTTACATACTGCACCGTATAAGGTAAAAAAAGAACAACGTACGTCACGATAACCATGACTGGTGTATTGTAAATTGACATGGGCATATAGGGTGAATTCCAAAATAAAATCAGCCCTACAACCATCACGATTCCTGGTACCATATTCGGTAACATACCGCACATATCAAGCCATTTTTCAGAGGACTTTTTCCCCTTTCGGATCATAAGCGCCAAAAAGACCCCAATCATTACAGCAATAATCGCTGTTATAAGTGAAAAGAAAAAACTGTTCCATAAAGCTTCTAATCCTGGAGAGCCAATTGTAAACAACGCTTCATAATGGCTTGTTGTAAAGTTATTTAACTGCAAGCCGCCGCCTCTTAATTTTGATAATGAAGCAATCAGTATAGAAAAGTATGGGATTCCAATTGATACGATTAATAAACCAATTACATAGCCCCATGCCACAACACGTGTAAATATAGACAATGTATACCTTTTAGATTTCACACCTTTTCCACTAACCATTGCATATGAATACTTTCGATTTAATACATTTTGCATATACCAAATGAGCATACACGCACTAAGTAATAAAGAAGATAATGCTGTTGCACTACTAAAATCAATCGGCCAACTCGAAATAAATTTATGAATCTCTGATGTTAACACATGAAATCCTATTCTTCTTCCGAATGTAGCTGGTGTTCCAAATTCAGCAATCGTCTTTACGAAAATGAGTAAAGCACCCATTACATAACTTGATACTAATAACGGCAATATTATTTTTCGTAAACGATAGAAAAATCCTCCACCATGAACCGCTGCAGCCTCTTCTTTACTACTTCCAATTTGAAGTAACGTGTTTTTCAACATAAAGTAAAGAAATGGGAATAAATGCAGACTCATAATTAAAACCATACCTCCTAAACTAAAAAACGAAGATGAAATCGTCTTTAGCATCGGGAAAAACTGTTCGAAATAGCCGTTCGGTTGCATGAACAAAATCCAGCCCATCGATCCAATATACGGCGGAGTCATAAATGGAATCATAAAAATAATATCCAATTTACTATACTTTCCAACATCTGTTTTGCTCATAATGAACGCCAATGGAAATGCAAATACGGTTGCTCCTATTACTACGAGTACACCTAGAAGCATCGAGTTTAGAAAAATCCCAGCTAATCCACCACTCTGCATCACTTCAAAAGGCTTTAAAAAATTCCAACTACTATTTTCATATACGCTAGAAAATAAAATGAGGAAAAGCGGAATGACGATTAACATCGCCACAAGTAATAACGCTACCGTCATTCCAACTTGTCTTACTGATACGAATCGATTTACCATGTAATCACCATCTTATTGAAATACTTTCTTAAATTGTTTTCCTATTTCATCTTGTTCTTTCTCAACTGTTTTCCAATCAATATTTAATACCGGAATCTCTTCTACATTCGGTCTATTTTCTGCTTTTATATCTGTTCTGCCTGGTAATAAATACGCTTTAGCAACTTGTTTTTGCACATCATCTGATAATAAATAATCAATAAACTCTTTTGCACCTTCTACATTTTTACTATCCTTCATAATACCTGCTGCACGCGGGCTAATAACTGTTCCGCTTTTTGGATAGACAATATCAACCGGTTCACCCTTTGCTTTTGCGCTGTACGTCATATAATCAACACCCGCAATTACCATGTCTTTCGCACCTGTTACTACTGGATCTAACGCTTCTTGGTTTGCACCTGCTACTGTAACTTCATTTTTCTTAAGCTGTTCAAATAAATTCCATCCATCTTTCTCATTCTTTTTCACATATCCTGTTACAAAGTCTAATGCTGAGCCTGATAGTGCTGGATCTGGAAGATTCACTTTTCCTTTCCATTCCCCTTTTGTTATATCGCTCCAATCTTCAGGCGCTGTCTTCACATTTTTTGTGTTATACACAATTCCTAACGCTGAAGCACTATATCCGAAATAATTTCCTTTATCGTCCGACCATTCAGAACGAAGCTTATCAGCTTGTTTCGCTTCTTTATAAGCTAACGTTTGCCCATCCTTTTTTAATCCTTCCATCGCTGGTAATGATGCAAGTACGACTACATCAACGACTGGATTTTTCTTTTCAGCTTCCATTCTCGCTAAAATCTTACCTGTTGTTCCTTGAAACATTTCTACTTTTATACCTGTTTTCTTTTCAAAGTCCTTTTGAATCTTTTCTGCTAATCCTTTTGGTCCTGCACTATATACAACAATTTTCTTTTCATTCGTATTTTTACTTTTTGCATCTGCATTACCTGTCTTTGAACTACACCCTGTTACTACAGCAGAAAATAATAACGTACATACAAATAAAGACTTAAGCGAACTGAATCTCTTCATACGATTCTCCCCCTATATGATGAATACATTTTTTTGGCACATATAACGATACTGGTTTACCGATGCTTAATTTACTATTGTGATAAACTGTCCATATTCCAAGTGCACCCATGTTTACTTTCATTTCATACCGTTCTCCTACATATGTAACGTGCTGAATTTCACCTGTATACATTTCGCAAACTTCATTTTTCGTCCAGCTCACATGCTCTGGACGAATCATTTGTTTACCCTCTACAAGCCAATTTGCCTTACCAACAAATTTTGCAACAAATTCATGAGATGGCTTCACATAAATGTCTTCTGGTGTTCCTTTTTGTAATACTTCTCCTTGTTTCATGACAATAATTTGATCTGACATTGACATTGCTTCTGTTTGATCGTGCGTGACATACAATGCCGTTAAACCAATTGAATGAACGATGTCCATAAGCTCTAATCGCATTTCTTCTCGCAAAATTGCATCGAGTGCACTCAGCGGTTCATCAAACAAAATAAAATGCGGTTTTGTTACAATTGCTCGAGCAAATGCGACACGTTGCTGCTGTCCACCAGAGAGTTCATGCGGATATCTTTTCTCCATCCCTTGCAAGCGAACTCTCTTTATTGCATCTTCTACTTTTTCCCGCAATTGATTCGTTTGCTTTGTAGCTCTTAAACCAAATGCAACATTTTCAAACACTGTCATATGCGGCCATAAAGCAAAATCTTGAAATACCATACCGATATTACGTTCATGAGGAGATGTTTTTATTTTTTTTGCACCAGAATACATGCACTTATCCCCAAAATATATTTCACCTTTATCTGGCTCTTCAAGTCCTGCAATCATTCTAAGTAAAGTCGTTTTCCCGCATCCCGAAGGTCCTAAAAGTGTGGTGAATTCGCCTTGTTTCATAACAATTTGTAATGGTTTCAACGCCTGTGTTTTTCCAAAGTTCTTTTCTAATCCATGAATTTTAATATCCATCGTATCACCTCTCTCCCCTTACTCTTAACCTGCTTTCATTCTATATGGAAGATTTATACTGAATGTTAATGTACTGTAAAGATTAAATTAAAAAACTTCTAATAAACTATTTATTTCTATAGATTTTTTCTATAGTTAGAAGAAAAAGGAGCAACTTGCCATGAATCTCTTAAAATTAGAAATTGTAGTGCTTATTAAGAAATATAAAAAACTTACACTTGTTGCAGAAAAACTTGGTGTTAAACAACCTACTATTACATTCCATATAAAAAGCTTAGAAGAGGAACTTGGTGTACCTTTATTTGAGTTACGATCCGGGAGATATTTCTTAACAGAGGCTGGTGAGGCATTGCATCATTATGCTTGTAAAATAGATGCACTTATGAAAGAAGCTAGGCGGGTCACGCAAGAGTTTAAAGATTTTCATAAAGGTGCTATAACAATTGGCGCTAGTTATGTACCAGCGACTTATCTTTTACCAGAAATGATTCACCAATTTCAATGCGAATTTCCAAATATAAAAATAACACTCATGGTAAAAACAGCTCCTGAAATTAGAACGATGCTACAAAATCATGAAATTGACCTCGGGGTAATTTCTGCAGCACCGTTTGATGAATCCCTTTTAAAACAGACGAATGTAATGCCTGATACACTTGTTCTTGCTTTCTCCAAAGAACATCATTTTTCAAAAAAAGAAAATGTATCACTACAAGATATCGAGAGGGAACGTATATTATTGCATCGTAATCCATCTACAACGAGAGATTTACTTACACAATGGACGTTAGCACATAACATTACGTTCCAATCTGAAATTGAATTAGATTCATTAGAAACGATGAAACAAATTTTAAAATACGGTAATGGAATTGCTTTTATTTCTAAACTCGCTATCGAACAAGAAATACAACGACATGAACTATGCTACATACCTATCCCTGGATTTGAATTTCAACGTAACATTTATACGATTCATCATGAGGACAGATGGAATTCTAAAATTATTTCTTTTTTACTACATAGCATCACTTCTTATGCCGCAAAAAATTAAAAGGCTGTCGTTATGCACGACAGCCTTTCAAACTATAACTCTATTTATTTTTCTTCGCTTCAACTTTTGCCTGCGCCTCTTCAGCCTTATCTAATGCTTCTGAAACTTTCTTCTCTTTTTCTTTCACGTCATCTATACTATCGACCGCTTTAATGAGTTTATCGATTCCTTCTTCTTCTACTTTTCTCCGCTTTGCCACTCTTTCATTTACTTTCTTTTCCACATCTTTTGCTTTTTGAAGCATATCCTCTGCATTTGATGTCACAGCTTTTTCAAGTGCATCGTCTTTTTTCTTTTGTAATACCTCATTTGCAATATCTTTCGTCTCTAAATACTTACCATCTTTTAATGATGTAGCTCCGCGCTCCAATAACTGAGCGACTTCTTTATATGCCTTCGCTTCATTTCCTGTTTTCTCTTTTTCCGCTTTTTCAAACCACATCGTTGCATCACTATATTTTTCATCTTTCAATGATTGCATACCTGTATCAATATACGTGCCATAATTACTACATCCAGCCATTACGGCTAACAGAAAAAGCATAACAAAACTTAATTTTTTCATGATGTTTTCTCCTTTTCTTTGTCTGCTCACTATACTGTAACATACATGAAAAAGAGTTTCAAAAACTAAAATACTAATTTGGTCATTTCCATGATGATAAGTCAAATTTTTATTATTTTCTTATTTTTAAGCAGACATATCTACTTGTTTTTTCGCCATATGTTGCTTTACTCCAACTAATACAACTAACAATAACCCCCCGCCTATCGTCATCATAACAATGCTAGTTGGCAACATATCTAATAATAATCCATATACAATCATACCGAGTGGTGCGATTGCAGTAGCAATTGTTTCAAGTAGGCCAAACACACGCCCTAAGTAGCTCGGATCTGTCGTTTTTTGCATATGTACTTGCATCGGAATATTTACAATCATAATTGCTATACCCGTTAACATCATAAAAGCAATATAGTAAATAAAACTTGCCCCTTTTGAAATGGTAACTACCAATGGGAAGACTGTACATAAACTTAAACCCGCAAACAAAAACAGCCCAGTATAAATAGAACGAAACGGATTATTCACTTCTTTACGCACCGATAAAGCAATCGCACCCATTAACATCCCGACTGCTAACATTCCCTCTACAGTACCGAGTTGCTTTGAAGATAGATGCAATGTATGGACGATAATATATGGAAGTGCTACGGTTAGCCCACACGCAAAAAAGTTTACCCACAATGCTATTTTCATTAAACCATATATTTCATGCTGTCGTTTTACATATGAAAATCCTTCTTTTATACTCGTCAAGAAACGCTCTTTACTCTCAGCCACTTCTTTTTTGTATAAATCAAATACAATAAATAATTGCAAAATAACTGCTAAAAAGAACGTAATACTATTTAACAAAAAGAACGACTTAATGGAAAAGAAACCAAATACAACTCCACCAATAATCGGCCCTAAAATATTTGATAAAGAAGCTGCCGTTTGATTTAAAGCACTCGCTTTTTGAATACGCCCCGCATCTACTAAATTAGGAATAGACGAAGTTAATGCAACAGAATAAAAACTTGCACAAATTGATAATAATGCCGCTGAAATATAGATAAAAAGAAGTGACGGTCCAAATATAGTAGCAAGAATAAACATAATAAGCATCGTTAAACTACTTAATAAATCAGTGCCAATGACAAGCCATTTTCGATTCACACGATCAGCTACAGCACCTGCAATCGGACCACAGATCATCCTTGGTAGTGATCCGCAAACGAGCGTAATAGCAAACCCCATCCCTGAACCAGTTGTCTTTAATACGTATAGCCCCATTGCGAATGTATAAATACCTGCCCCTAATAAAGACGTCATCTTTCCAATCATCATCAAAATAATATTTCTCGTTGCAACTTTCATTCTTGAATCATTTTCTCCTATACTTATATCTCCCATAATGACTTTCTCCCCTTAAAAGTTAAATTGTGTTAAACTTATTATATAATCAACTTTCCAATTTTTACAACAAAAAGTTAAATACAATTTAACTTTTTAATTATAAAGGAGCAATAATATGGCAACTCTCGGTGAAAAAATTAAAGCGTTACGTAAAGAAAAAAAACTTACACAAACAGAACTGGCAGGTTCGGAACTTACAAAAAGTATGCTTAGTCAAATTGAAAATGGAAAAGCTACCCCTTCCATGAAAACATTACAATACATCGCTGAAAAGCTTGAATGTGAAGCGAGTTTTTTATTAGAAGATGATGATGGAGAAATTGTGGAACTCATTACAAAAATGGAGCAACTCATAAAGAAAAACAAATGTGATGAAGTGTACGAGACTTTACTACCTATCGTTCAAAAAGAGCTCCCTTCTACTTTAAATACGGCTCGTATATACAAACAATTCGTAACTGCTGCGGTGATTATGAAAGATTACAACATTGAATCTTACGTAGAAAAAGCTGTTTCTATTTTCGAAAAATATAAGTTATACCGAGACAGTACGGAAACAAAATTAAAATTATCTTTTGCGATATTCACACGTAAAAAGTATGCAGAATGTTTACAACTTATATCTAATATTAGAAATGATTATGAAGAGAAACATTTAGAAATGGATCTTATTATACATATTGATTTATGTTTATATGAAGCCATCATATTACTGGCATGTGGCGATTATGAAAAATGTGAAGAAACGATATTAGAGACACTCACATTTTCAAAAAAACATCAAGTGTATTATAAAACAGATGTATTTTACCGGATTTTATCTTATCAAAAAGTCATTACAGTTGATAAAGAGCGTTATTTATATTACATAAAGAAATCTGAGCAATTTGCCATTTTTACAGAAGATACTCTATCCATTGCGATGACTAATATTTTAAAAGCCTATTACTACAACACGATTACTAATGAATATACAATCGCATTAAAACATCTAGAACAATATCGAGAAAAACTAAAAGATCAGCCCATTTTTCAAGACGACGGATTGTATTATCTTGAAAAAGGAAAATCTTTATACGGATTAAAACGTTACGAGGAAGCTTTAGAAGCATTACAACGTGGCATTATACCGGATTATATGAACCATCCATTGGATCAATCGTGGCTTACAACAGCAGGTGCATATCGTGCACTTTGTTACGTTAAACTGAATGATAAAAAAAGAGCTCTTGAAGAAGCAACAAAAGCAAATGAAATGATACAATCGTATCCGGATTCTATTTTCTCTTCATTTATTAAAGAAACATTACAAATAATACAAAAACTTTAAGAATGTCTCGAAATGGTATATTATTCCTCTTTTTTAGCAAAGATAATAATGATGGGAGGAATATAAATGAATATTCAACGTGCAAAAGAGCTTTCTGTTTCATCTGAACAAGCAAATGTCAGTTTTCAAGGCATGCCTGTTACAATTCAACACGTCGATGAAAACAACGAAACCGCCCGCATATATGAAGTTAAAAATCCAGACCGCGAATTAACGGTCCCCGTTAATAGCTTAGAGGAAATATAAAAAATGCCGCTTCGATTTTGAAGTGGCATTTTTCTTACTTTCATATAAATTCTCTATACCCCCTTGTTTTACAACAACTAAAAAAATAAGAATCTTCTACTTCTTTTCTTTTTTTAACCTGCTAAAATACAAACTATAAATGAATTATTCGCACTATATATTAAGGGGGAAAGATAATGAAATCTGCTTTAGAAAAAAACAATCATTATTATGCAGTTATATTCACTTCTCATTTATCAAATGATACGACAGATTATAGTACCGCCTCTGAAAAAATGGAGGAACTTGCAAAGCAGCAACCTGGATTTTTAGGTGTAGAAAGTGCACGAAATCATTCGGGACTCGGAATCACAATTTCTTATTGGGAATCACTTGCGGCAATTGACAATTGGAAACAGAACGCCTTACATAAAGAAGCGAAAAAAAGAGGTCGTGAGCAATGGTATGAAAACTTCCACCTGCGTATCTGCCTTGTTGAAAAAGAATTTAAGTTTCATAGAGGTACATTGTAACGATGAAGAAAAAATTAGCTCTCGTTATTGTTCATGAAATATATGGTGTGAACGACCATATGCATCACGTTACCCAACACTTCACTTCATCTCATATAGATGTATTCTGTCCTAATCTTCTACAATCGCAACATGCATTTCATTATAGTGATGAAGAAAAAGCATATCAACATTTTGTAAATAATATTGGATTTGATGATGGAAAAGAACAAATTAAAGAATTCATCAATACTCTTTCAAGTAATTATACACATATTGGACTTATCGGATTTAGTGTTGGCGCTACCATCTCCTGGCTATGCAGTAACAATCCGAAAATAGATTTTATTATCGGCTGTTACGGTTCCCGTATACGTGACTATATTCATATAAAACCAACATGTGCTACCTTACTTATTTTCCCTGAAAAAGAAGCTAGTTTTTCAGTATCCTCTTTCATTCAATCGTTGCAGCAACAAAAAAATCCTTTATTAGAAATAAAACAACTACACGGTGAACATGGATTTCTAAATCCGTACACAGAAAAATATAACGAGCACTCTACAAAGCAAGCATACAATGTAATAGATGCATTTCTTGTAAAAAACACTTTTATAAAGGAGCTATAAATGACGCTTACATTATTCTTACTTATTTTCATATTCATTGCCTTTTTCTCAGCACTAACTATCATTATTGTAACTATAAAAAAGGGGGAGTTTTCCAACCGCCCCTACTTACAATCTATTATCGTTTTCGTTTTATTTTCCACAAATTGGATTTTATATGTAACATCTTTTTATTCGTTACTCCCAGAGAAAGTTAGCAAGTTTATATTCTTGCCGATTTGGTTTTCCCTTTGTATGTTAGGGCTTATCGTTTTCTGGCGCGAATGGAGAAATAATCGTGTGTTCTCGATATGTATCGGTTTTCTTTCCTTTATTAGTTTTTTATTTGGGTTATTGTTGTTACTTCTGTCGGGGATGTAATTGTTGTAAAGAGGATAACATACCTCTTTACAACAACTTTTTTCGTTCCATGGCGAAAGGGATTAGTAAATATAAAGCATAAGCAATAACCATCCAAATGGTAAATGATATAATTTGCTGTGAGGAGAATTGTGAGAATAGATTAGAAGAATTATATAAAATGTAAGTATCTAAAATTAAACCGATTGCTGTACCGCATATACCTAACTTAATAACTGCATATTTTGTAGTATCTAGTTTTTTGTATAACCACATTACAAAGTATAAAGCTATAGCCGTTCCTAATTCAAGAAACGTCAATTGTAGAAAAAATCTATTTGAAGTATATTCTAATAAAATGGAAGAACCAAAAATAATGAAAAATGCTGAAGCAAAAAACCAAACGCCAATCGAAAATAAAATGGTGAGCCAAAGTCTATTATCCACTGACATTACCTCCCTTTTGTAGCACTGTAAGCTTTTCCAAGAGCATATACAAATCACCATATACTTTGTCTGTAGAAAAAGATGGATTGAATAATGCTTGCAATGCCAATCCGTCAATTAATGCATTACATAAAACGCTCCATGTTTCCGTTGAAATTTGAGATGTCATTGTATCTCCTATTTTTTTATTTAACACGCCTTTTAATTTTTGATTTTCATAATGTAACAATCCACCAATTTTATCTTTCATCGCATCATTTTGTAATCCACTTGCTACTAATTGAAAGAACAAATGATGATACATTGAATCTTTCACACATCTACTTTCCGCGGACTTTAAAGCCTTCTCTAACTGTACATCCTTTCCTATTTGTTCCCACGATGCTTTACAAAACGATTCAGTTACTTCAAGTAATAATTGATCCTTCGTTTTAAAATGATAATATACGGTACCTTGTGTAACTTGAGCACTTTCTGCAACTGCTTTTAATGTCAACTTTTCCATCCCTTGCTCTGCAATAATTGCTTTTGCTGCTTCTAATAACTTCTCTTTATTAACAACATTCGGTTTTGCCACTTCTACGACCTCCTTTTAAGTTAGTTGTATAACTAACTTAAATTATACAGAAAAATCAGATAAAACAAAAGGAAGAAAAGCCAACATTCAACTTTTCTTCCTTTTATTTTTACCTTTATCTTTCACTGTCACTGATTCACAAGGTGTATAATATATTTGAGGTGTCGCCTTATCAACAAACATCATAAACGTAATAAAGCCGATAATAAAGAAAATAAACAACGTTAACAAAATTGCTCCTATCGTTAAAAGTATCATAACACCACCCCTATATTTTTCATGTTATTACACTTTTCGCTATTATATGAGTGTAATCCTTTTTAGAAAAAGAAACGTAACAAAATAATCACAATCACTCCCGTTAATACTGTACCTAATAAACTACGAGTATATATTGCAACAAGAAATGTTGGGATTGCTGCGATAAGGTAATCCCACTGTATCGTCTCATGCATAAATAGTACTTGTGCTAAAAGTGCTGCTAATATCGCAATTGGTATGTAATTTAGCCATTTTAAACCCCAGTCTGGAATTTGTAGTTTGCTAAATACGAGTAAAGGTAAAATACGTGGCACGAGTGTGACAGCTCCAGCTGCTAGTAAAAGTAATAGTACGTCTAATCTCATTTCCATTTTTCAATCACAACTCCAATCGTCGCAGCTAGTAATGTTGCGATAATAACCGCTATACTATCTGGCATAAATAAGTGTGAAACGTATGCGATCATAATCGCTACAATTGCAACAGTAAGATGAATTGCTAGTTTCGGTTTACTACTTATGAGCTGAAGTACAAATAATCCGATAAACATTGCTGGTAATGCATAATCCATCCCGTACGTATGTGGATCTGGTATCCACTCACCAAACAGCCCGCCAATAATAGTAGCAAGAATCCAATTTAAATATGCTGTTACATTTAAGCCCATCATCCACCTGTCGCCTACATATCCTTTTTGCGCTGCATGCTGCACTGCAACGCCGAACGTTTCATCTGTAATTTGAGAACCGATAAATACGTTTTTTAATAGCGGAAGTTTCGTAAAGTATGGTGCAAGCGCAGCACTCATTAGAAGGTGGCGTAAATTAACAAAAAAGACGGTGAAAATGATTGCTGAAGCAGGAGCACCGGCTACATACATACCAGCTAATATAAATTGGGCAGAACCTGCATAAATTAAAGTGGACATAAATGCAATTTCAATGATGGAGAAACCTGCTGTTTTTGCAATTACACCAGCTGCTATACCGATGCTTAAATAACCAAATACAGTTGGTAAACAATCTTTTACTCCTTGCTGAAATGTATCATCGCTCTGCAAAGCTACATGTGCCTGAGCCTTACTCATCCATATCATCCTCCATTCTTTCCATCGCTCTTTTTCCTGTTACGACATGAACTAAATCTATATTTTCACGCCACAACGTATCTAACTTATCAGCCCCAAATTCCTTCGTAATTTCTTCGACCATAATATCGTGCCGCACATACTCTGTAGCAACGAGCACTAAAGCTGGGTCATACGTTGTTACGGCCCATGAGGTACTATCATTTGAAAAGTTCGCAATTAATACTTCCTCTCCATCACGAGCAATAACAGTTAAATGACCACCCATTCTCTTTTCAACAACGTGGGGCGTCATATAATTATGGTGAAACGTCGCGCCTATTTTTGTATTTGGAGCGCCAAATAAGATTGAAAATATATGTACACCTTCCTCTTCCTTTTGACGAATATATGGCTCAATTTCATGCACTTGATCTTCCCATACAGAAATCCATAACTCGTCCTTTGCCCTATTAATTATATTGCATATTTCTTTTACAACACGATCATTGGAGCGAATATGCGAAATTACATCTATTTGTCTCTCTTGTTCTAAACAATTTAATTTCCGGTCTAAAAATTCAAAGGACTTTTCAAAATCTTTTCGCATTCGATCCATTAGTTCCGTAGCTGGTACTGGTACATATTTCACTGGTTCAGTAGGAACGATATGCACTGCTCCTTTATCCATCAATTTACCGAGCACTTCATAAATCATCGAACGAGGTACTCCTGTCTGTTTACTCACTTCATACCCAGTTACTGGGGAATGTTTTAATAATCCAATATACGCTTTACATTCGTACTGGGAAAAACCTAACTTTTGTAATTCCTTTATTATTTCATCCAACGGTAATCCCTCACATTCTATATAACTCTCATCTCAAAACGATACATATATATTAGTAGTTATTAGTATACCTACTAATATAAAAAAACAGACCTACAAAGTCAATTGATAATTCTGAAATTTAACCCAAAAATAAAAAGCCTTTCATCAGAAGGCTTTTTCTACATACTATTTCACTTATTTTAGTTGCAACGTATTTGATAGATTCTCCTCCAAATGCTCCCGTAAAGTAGAACCTGTATACTCTTCCGATACGATAAACTTAACTAAATCTATACAATTCAATCAAATTTATACAAATTAGTGCTTCATCGTGTTCTCGCAACCCCGAGGGGACGAGGGGTATAACACTCCACACGAGGCAGTATCGTTACCTCCTATTATCAAGCATTTATTTTACCCATCTTGATAAATTTATCGAAGCATTTACATCCCTATCATGATGGCTATTGCACCCAACACAACACCACTCACGTATTTTTAAACTCCACTGTCCTTCTGGTTGAACTGAATGGTCGTATTTTACTCCGCAACATGAGCAAATCTTGCTTGAGGCGAACCATTTATCAGCTTTTACATACTCAATGCCATACTTCTCGCACTTGTATGATAAACATTGAAAGAAGAAGTTTAATTTTTGAAATGAAAATGCTTTCGATAGTTTTTTGTTTTTTAACAGGTTTGAGATAGATAAGTCTTCCACAACAATCCTCATTGGTTTGGTTTTCACCAATTTAGCTGTTGCTTGATGGATATGGTTATTTCGGATATTCATAATTTTCCTAGATAACCGCAGGTGCTCAGTTTTGGCTTTTTCATATCCGGCAGATTGAATTTTTACACCTTTTTTAAATCTCCTAGACATATCTCTTTGCGCTGACTTTTTCCTTTTCAAAAGTTTTTTAACCTTAGCATCTTTGTTTATATTTCGTTCTTTCGTACCATTAGAAGCTACAAACAGCTCTTTTAAACCAACATCCACACCAATCGACTCATTGGTTAGTTCTTGTGATGCAAAGTCTTCTTGGAACCCTACACTAATCCACCAGTGACGACCATCAAAGGTAACTCTTGGATTTGATGGCTTTTTGTTTCTTGGTAGTTGTTGGCTTGTTTTCACTTCTCCAACGGACTGAATATGAACTACTTTCTTTCCTATAATCAGTCTTTCATAATTAGCATAAAATCCTTGGATTAAATCTTTTTTGGATTTATAAGAAGTGTGAGAACCATTTCTGTACTTTTTGAACGAATGTTTCCTCGCCTTATCAAAATCTTTTGAAGCCTGTTTGGGAACTTGTGCGTTGATGTCATTTAACCACTCATATCTCTTTCGCTTCTTGATCTTTGTAAATCGTTTCTGTAAAGCTAACTGTGAAACAGATTTTCCAAATAGCTTATAGTATCTATCACTCATTCTTTTACAATAGTTATAAGCGAATCTTGCAGCACCAGCATGGTTTCTAAGCACTTTTTCTTGTTCAGGCGTTGGAATCAGTCTGACTTTCTTCGCCAATATCATCAGAAGCCTACTCCTTTACTGTGCGATTATTCGGGCACTCACCTTTCAGATAATGAAAGATTTATTCTTCTGAATAGTAGCGTACTCCACCAGCATTCTCCTAAGACTACTAGGATACAAACCTGTTAATTCCGATACTTGACTAACTCGTGAAAATTTCATTATTATTCTCACCTCATTGAATCCACCATAGCACATACGTTCTATATATTCAATGAAGTTTGATAGATTCAATAAAATTTATCTCGTTCAACTAAGGGCGCAATTCCTTAGCCAGTTCTCTTATGAACTTCTCATGTTTTCACATGAGCGCAGACTATATGTTTATCTCTTTAGAGATAGAGGATTTTCCACCACCATAGGCTTGTGGTGTACTCTCGTCAGTTATACGAGATAGTCGTTGAACGTTCATCTTATCCATTTTGACTTAGATGATTCGAGGCGGAAGACCCATTATTCTAATGTTTAGGATTTAACCTTGCACCATCTGATTGATTTTTTCTGCTTTCGCGACATTCACACTCGCTATTTCTAGCCACGTTGTAGTTCAATCAGCTTTAGGGATTGCCCGCAGTTACCCCTCACTACTAGCCAATCACTTGACTAGCAGGGCTTGCTGATATATTTAATTAACTTTGGTTATAATTGGTTAAATAAATCGTAACAGTTAGTTACCCCTTTTTTAATTCACTTAGTTAAATAAACATTGCTATCATTATGAAATTCTATCCTCACAATAACGATGTTGATAATCATTATCATTTTATGATGTAACTGTAATAAAAGCAATAATAAAAAAAAGACTTCCGCTATGGGAAGTCTCTTATCTCAATATTTCATTCGCTTCTTTTTCATAAATTTTATCAAATGAAGTCATAACACGTTGTGACGCTGAAATCATTTTTTGATCTGTCATAAGATCAGCCATCTCTTTCGTCATATCTACATTTGAATTTTCTAGCATATGATTTTTTACTGTCCCTGTTCCGTTCGGTAAATCAGCAATGTTTCCTTCTGCTAGTGTAAAGCTTTTGTTCTCTCTTTGTACGAGACGATTATTCGCTTCTGCACCTACTGTTTTTGTTTGCAGGCGGGCAATATTATTTTGTGTTACTGCATCATATAACGTACCGTCTGCTTGTACAGCTACTTTTGCTCCTTCTGGAATACGAATACGTTCATTATTCTCTCCCATTACGAAAGCGCCTGAAGTTGTTTGTAAATAACGATCACTATTTAATGTAAAACTACCGTCTCTCGTTAAAAACGTTTCATTATTTTTAGATGTAACGAAAAACGATGATGTGCCGGCCGTACCGTCATCTAAAAAGAAATCTGTATCACTATTTGTCATTTGTATATTTCCTTGTACTAAGTTCACATGCGTTGCGGCTGGTACTACAGCGTAATCAGTCGAACCGATATTTGTCACAGCCCCATCTCCGCGGCGATATGTGTCTTGTACATCAAATACTTTAGAAGTCATATTTTCTGCTTTAAATCCTGTCGTTTGAGCATTTGCAACGTTATTCGAATGAACATTAATGCGCTGCATGTAATTCATCATACCCATAGAACCTATATAAAGACCGTTCATAATCGTTTGAATAAGGCAGTTGCCTTATCCTTCACCTCTCTTCTATGATGTTTGCAACATTTGTTTCGCTAAATGTTCAGCTGTAGCGATATGTATATGTTGCTTCACGTCTTGTCCGTCTGTCATTAATACAATTGGAGCTGATGATACTGCTGGAATTTTCAACAATTCACCACTACTTGCTGTTTCATCAAATTTCGTAAATACGATACCATCAATATGAATATCTTTAAAATTCGTAATGATTTCAATCATGTCTTTACTTTTCATCGAAGCTGATAACGTTAAACAAATATAATCTGGCTCTACTTGTCCCATCGTTTCAATCATTTCTTCTACTGTTTCTGACGCACGATAATTTTTTCCGGCTGTATCAATTAAAATATAATCGACGCGCGCTTCTTCTTTAAAATACGTAAGCGCTCTTGTCATTGCAGCTTCATCACGTACAGCGATTACTTCAAATCCAATTGTCTTTACGTAATCTTGCAGTTGCTGTACTGTTCCAATGCGCGAATGATCTGTCGTAATAAAACCGACCGTTTTTTTCTTACCGTGAAACTGCCATGCCATTTTCGCAAGAGTCGTCGTTTTTCCAACTCCAGTTGGGCCGATTAATGCAATTGTTTGCACTTCTTTTTCAAAAACGTTTTCCGTATTGAAATGAGATCTCATATCTTCCAATATGTATCCGATCACTTCTTCTTCTGTAATCATCGTTGCATTCTCAAACTTCACTTTTAACTTCTCAGCATATGCATGAATGAAATATTGTTCTACATCGTTTTGCTCTAGCATGCGAATTACTTTTTGAATAATAAACGGTACAGATTCTTGGTTTTCTTTTTTTACAACCACTTCTTCTTTCTTGACCGGAACAACTTTTTTCACAGTTTTTTGCTTTTTTGTTACTTTCGCTACTTTCGTTTCTTCCGTCTGTTTCACAACCACGATACCTTTTTCAAACAGCTTTAATAGTTTCTCTTTCTTTCTTGTCCATTCTTCACTATTTCCTGTTTGCATCGCCGCATATGACATAGAAGTCGTCACGTTTTCTAAATTGTGCAGTACCGATTGAATTCCGTTCGCCTTTACAATTTGTTCTGAAGAATCGTTTACAACATCCATTAGTTGTTCATGAAATTGAGCTGTGCCTTCATTCACTTCTTCCTGTTTATCCTCTGGAAAAGCAACTAACATTTCATAATTCTTTTTCCAAAAAAACGGGATATTTCGTTTTACACTTTCATCGACAACGTAATAATAATCTGTACCATATTGGTCAAATAACTTTCGATACAATTCATTTTTCGAAGCTGCTTTTATTCGCATTAACGCTTCTTTCTTTTCTGTACTTTCCATTACTTCACCCCCTACTATTCAATATAGGCAATTTGATCTACAACAATTTCCGGTGCTAATTCGCTAATACAAAGTACTTGCGCTTCTACTTGATAACGCTCAAGAAGTCTTACAATCGCAAATCTGAAATCTTTTCTACGCGTTAGTAATACTGGTTCTCTTCCCATTAAACGAGCTTGTTTAAAGACACGCTGTACTTGTTCAACAACACGTGTTTCTAAATCTAAATCCCAGTTTAATAAGTAACCTTGGTATGAATTATTTACAACATCCGCATCTAACTCGATTGAATCTGAGAAGAGCGCCGCATAAATTTTACCGTCAGGATTTTTCGCATTTTCACAAATCACTTTTGAAATACATTCACGGACGAATGACGTTACACCGTCAACGTGGTTTTGATAAATTTCTTTTCCGTCAATAATACCTTCAATAATGGTTGGTAAATCACGAATAGAAATACCCTCTTTTAAAAGTTGTTTAATAACATTTTGAACGAGTGATAAGTCAATTTCTTTCTTCTTAATCTCTTCTAATAAAACACCGTTATCATTTTCAAGCGAGTTAATTAAGTCTTTTACATGTTGACGCTGAATTAACTCATGAAGATTACGTCTAACGACAACATCTAAATGTGTAATTAATATGCTAAGCGGCTCTAATACTTGATAGCCTTTCATTTGTGCATCTTGTACCATATGCTCTAAAATCCAATATCCATCTTCACCGAAAATTGGATCTTTCGCTGGTTCTGCATCTAAATCGGCCATTACATTTGGTGTTTTCAATGCTAATAAATAACCTGATTTTAAAACACCTTCAGCTGCCTTCGCACCTTTAATACGAATAATGTAACGTCCGCGTGGTCTAAAACTCGTATTATCTTTAAAGTTAATGCCAGGAACGTTAATACCAAGGTCGGTAATAATCGACTTCCTCATAAGAACAACTTTATCACGAGCTGTTTCCCCGTTAATCTTCTGCTTTACAAGTGCTGCTAAATCTAAACCGAGTTCTACAATAATTGGATATTTATCTGTAAATACTCCGAATGAATCTTCCACTTGTTGCAGTTGTTCATCTTCGCCTTGAATCATTTCTAATTCTTTTTGAAGCTCGTCTTCTTTTTCTTTCTTTATTCGGTTTTTATTACGAATTCCTAAGAAAATAATTGTTCCACCAACAAGAGCAAACGGTAGAAATGGTAGCGGAGTGAAAATACCCATCGCAATAAATAAACCACCAAGCGCATATACAACAACTTCATGTGCTAATAACTCTTTAAAGATACCTTCAGTTACCGTATCCGCTGAACCATCAAATACACGTGTTACGATAATACCTGTTGAAATCGCAAGCATTAACGAACCGATTTGGTTTACGATTCCGTCACCGACAGTTAGCTGTGTATAGTGAATAGCTGCTTCAGCAAAACTCATGCCCTGCTGCATCATCCCGACAATTAAACCGAAAATAATGTTTACGAATAAAATGACAATCCCGAAAATAACGTCCCCTTTAATGAACTTTCCGGCACCATCCATCGCTCCGTAAAACTCTGTTTCCATATTTAATTTCTTTCGTTTTGCCTGTGCATCTTTTTCAGTAATAATACGCTGGTTTAAATCAGCATCGATCGACATTTGTTTCCCGGGTAAAGAATCAAGTGTAAAACGAGCTGCAACTTCAGCTGTACGAGATGCACCGTTTGCAACGATAAACTGGAATATGATTAATACTATGAAAATAACGATACCAATTAATAAGTTCCCGCCAATAACAAACTGACCGAACTCTTCAATAACATGCCCCGCATTTCCGTCTGTCAAAATCGCTCGCGTCGTCGATACGTTAATCGATACGCGGAAAATCCCGATTAATAACAGCATCGTCGGAAATGACTTTAATTCATCCCACTCGTTAATACTTGTTGCTCGCATATAAATAAGCACTGACATACTTAGTAAAAAAACGATAACGATATCAAGTATAAATGGTGGAAGTGGAATTAAGAGCGCCACTACGAATGACGCTGCTAAAAAGATAGAAAAATAGGTTCTTGCAGAATCTATCTTAAACACAAGAGATCTCCTCCAACCGCGCTATTATACTTCAAGTTCATTCGTTTGAATTAAATAACGCATAACTTCAATTACAGCTACGTATAAATCTTCTGGAATCGTCTCATCTTCCTCGACTTGATAATATAAAGAACGAGCAAGCGGACGGTTTTCCACCATTGGTATTTCTTGTTCGCGGGCAAGCGTTCGTATGTATAATGCGAGCTCATCTTCCCCTTTTGCAACGACAATTGGCGCCGAATCAACCTGTTTATTGTACCGAAGTACGACCGAAATATGAGTCGGATTGTTTACAATAAACGTTGCACCATCCATCTTCTTCGCAATTGTCCCTTGCAAGATGGCATGCATAAAGTTTTTTCGCTTTCCCTTTACTTGCGGGTCCCCTTCATTATCTTTATGCTCTCTTTTTACTTCTTCTTTTTTCATCTTAATATCTTGTTCGTACTCCCATTTTTGATAAATAAAATCAATAATAGAAAGAACGATTAATATAATTAAAATAGCTAAAAAGATAAATTTAATTTGCCTAATAATTTCAGTAAGTGACGCAGTCCAGTTAAATCCAATCATACTAACGATTTTCTCTAAATTCTTTTTAAAGAGAACGTAAGCAACGTAGCCGATTAATCCCATATAAAATAGTGATTTCAAAATATCTACTAAACTTTTACGACTAAACAATCTCGTAAAATAGTTTTTGGGGTTAATACGCGACGCTTTCGGCTTAATAACTTTAGAAGAAAATAAGAAACCGACTTGAATCATATAATTAAATAAATGAAAAGCGTATACGAGTATTAATATCGGCGCGGATACTTTTAATAATAAAATCCCCATTAAATAAAAATACTCAGTTGAATCTGTATTTTTTCCAATTTGATCAAACAGTACTGCTACAGAGTTTGCAATCTCATAACCGAGCCAATCTCCGAAAAAGTAAACGACAACTGCTAATACAAGTATGGAAAATAAATTATTTAAATCTTTACTCCGGGCAATATTCCCTTCTTCACGCGATTTCTTACGCTTCTGCGGGGTGGCCTTTTCTGTTTTATTATCCTTTGCCATGCGCGTCCCCCTACTTCGTTAAGAAAAAGTTAAATAGTTTCGTATATTCCTCAAGCAATACATCCGTCATATTTTTAAACACATAACCGAGCATCGGTACACTCATCGCAATAAACAAAATACCACATGTAATTTTAATAACATACGCATTCATAAAAACGTTTAATTGCGGAGCGTTTTTTGCGATTAAAATTAAAACAAAGTTAATGATGAACAAACTTCCCATAAGCGGAAGAGCAATTTCAACCGCTGATGTAATCGCAAATAATAACGTTGCGAGTAGACTATCTAGGAAACTAGTCGTCAGCAATTTTGAAATCGCCTCTGTATATTGAAACGACTTTAAAATCGTGGCAACGAAATAATTAATGCCGCCAAGTGAAATAAAAATAATGAGAAAAAATATATCAAAAATGGTTGAAAGTAAAGTAGACTGTGAACCTGCATTTACATCAAACAAACTTGCCTGTGATAAACCGATATCAAAGTCTAAAATATGCCCTGCCATTTTTGGAATGTTCCACAGCATTTCTACAATTTTTGAAAGCGATAATCCAATTACAATTTGCGTACCTGCATAAGCTGCAACGTCCCAAGTTGTCTTTATGTGAGAGACATCAACTTGATCGGCAACTGTAATTGAAAGAGCAAGTCCAACTGTAACTTTCGCCATTGCTGGAATGGATCGCCCTGAGAAAAACGGTAAAAAATATAAAAATGAAGTAATGCGGCAAAACGCAAAAAACGTCGCCGCCCATAATTCCATATTCATTTCAGTTCACCTATCTTAGTACGAACGCAATAGCGATGGAATTTTATCAAATAAATCTAAAATAAGCGTCGTTAACTCTTGAAACATCCACGGACCTAAAATGATAATAACGAGTACAATACTCGCCATTTTCGGTAAAAACGTCAGCGTTTGTTCTTGAATTTGCATCATCGCCATAATGACAGCGATGATAATAACGACAATCATACTTACGCCGGCAACCGGCATTAAAATCATAACCCCTTTATAAAAAAAGGTTTGAAAAATATCTATAATTGGTGACGTATTCATTTATATGACTCCTATCACATAGCATCAAACGCTTCAGGCGACCGTTTTAAACATAATGTCGACGATTTTTGTATATCCACCTAAATATACGAAAACGAGTATTTTAAATGGTAAACTTAAAATCATCGGCGGTACCATCATCATCCCGAGGTACATTAAAAGTGTACTAATAATCAAATCTATAAATACAAACGCTAAATAAATGAACATCCCCGTTAACAACCCTTTTTGGATTTGCGTTAACGTAAAGGATGGTACGAGCGTAAATAAGGAAAGATCTTTCAAATCTTTCGGCAACTCTTCTCCGCGCACTTTCAGCATCATTTTTAAATCATGCTTATATGTATGCTTTGACATATACTCTTTCATAATCGGAGCTGTCGTCTCCGCAGCTTGACTTACTGTTATTTTCTCTTTCGTCATCGGATCCCAAACATCGCTCTTTAGCTGCCCAAGTACAGGCTGCATCGTGAAGAGGGATAAAAATAGTGCAAGTCCAACGAGTACTTGGTTCGGTGGTAAGTTCATTACCCCAAGTCCTTGACGTGTAATCCCAAGAACGATCATAAAATAAGTAAAATGTGTAAATAATAGAACGATAGATGAAGATAATGATAAAAGGGTAACGAGCGCAAATAGCTGTACACTTGAATTACTCGTAAACTCTTTTCCATTTTCGAAATTAATAAAACCGTTCGGGGCCGCATACGCTGGATTTACAAAAACAATTGAAAAAACGATAGAAAATACGAAAATAACGGCTAATAATGATAACTGTTTCTTTATTCTCATGATGGATCCTCTACTTTTTTCGTTTCACTCTTCACCGCGTCTTCTAGCGCTTGTTGAAACTGATTTCCTGTTCCTGTTAATTGCACAGATTGTACACCATTATTACTAATAACAGTGAACACTTGCTTGCCATCTACTTCAAATAAAAAGGCACTCGTTTGATGATTTAAATACACGCCGTCTTTTACTTGAATATGGCCATTTTCACCTTGTTTAAAAAACTGCTGCTTGCGCGTCTTTTTCGTCATATAATATGCACCGTAGCCGAGCGCACCAAACAGTAAAACGACTTGAAATAAGGTCGTCATATACGACATATGACTCCTCCTCTACTCTTTATCTTGCATTTGACTTTGCGCTTTCATAAGCGCGGCTTGCTTCTTGTCAGCTTCAATTTCAGAAATGATAATACCGAACTTCTCGTCCATTACGATCGCTTCACCGATGCCGACTTTCATATTACTTAAATACACATCTACTTTATGCCCTAGGTTTTTCTCTACTTCCAGAACATCGCCAACTTTTAACTGTTTCACATCACCGAGCGTAATAGATGACTTTCCAAGCTTTACACCAAGTTCAATCGAAATATCTGAAACAGTATCAATATGTGCTTTACTTGCTTCATTTCGCTTTCCTGCAAAATCTTCTAATCCCATTAATGACACAGGAGATACTTCATGCTTCATATGGATCCTCCTACTCTACAAAACTTTTAAATAAGAGCGCCTTACGCGTTCCATCTTTTCCAATAAAACAATTAAATTTATGCTTTCCATCTACATAACCGAGTAATTCATCCGAAACTTTCGTATGAAGCGGAATAATATCGCCTTCTTCAATTTGTTCAATCTCACCCATCGTCATCTTCTGCTCACCAATCGCAACGTGAACTGGTTTATACACTTGATTTACTTTCACTTCCACTTCAGACGTATACTTTTTACGCTTATCCGAAGAATGTTCGACAATATTTTCAGACGTTAACTTATCCATAATTTCTTCAACAGATAAGAACGGAATTCCGATGCGCACTGTCGTATTCCAAAAATCTGTTTTCATATTTACGTTTAGTAATGAAATGATATCACTCGCTGTCGTAATCTTTAATGCATTCGGATCTGTCTCCGTCGTTACAAATTTCGGTTCAATCGCAACAACACTTTCAAATGATTGCTCTAAATTTTTGCAAAGGAGCATAAAAATATTATCCAGTGTTAAAAACTCAAATGCGGTAAGTGGTCTGCGCATCGTAAAGTTACGCTTACTATCTCCGCCAAGCCAACATTCATGAATGTAAATAACGAACGCTAAATCAATTTCAATGACAATTTCTCCAAGCTCTGGAAGGCCAAGATCAATAACGCAATATAAATAGTAATCTTTCGGCATTTTCTCCACATACTCACTCGTAAACGGAACTTGCTCAACCGTTGAAGGCTCAAGCTCAATTGGAATACGCATACGCGCTGACAACGTCTGTGACGTCTGTTTACCAAATGTAGAAGCAATTGCTTGCAAGCTACGTAAATGCTCAACACCGAACTTCTCCGGTCTATTAAAATCATACTCTTGAAATTTCTCTTGCTTTCCTGCTTCTTGTGCGAAAGCTGGCATTTCCTCGCCTTCATTTACCGCCTTCAGCAGGGCATCAATTTGCTCTTGGCTTAATTTTTCGCCACTCATGACAATCCCCTTCCCTACCTTTTCAATTCAACGATTTCAACGTACATCTTCCCGTTTTTCGTTAAAATCTTTCCGGTTCCAATCTCTTCATTCTCAAGCATAAGACGCACCGTATTTTTCGTTGAATTTTCAAGACGATACAATGTACCTTTCGTAATATGAAGCAAATCTTCAATTTTCTTTTTCGTATTTCCGATTTCAAAATAAATTGTTAACGGAATATCATCTTGTAATTTCAAATCTAGCCAACTCCCATATCATGTTCACGAAAATTTCATGTTCTCTCTATATATGAAACTTCTTATTTTGAAACGTCGATATTTAATATTTTTTTAATATATCCTTGCGTTTCTTTAAATGGCGGTACGCCTCCGTACTTTCTCACATTACCAGGTCCAGCATTATAAGAAGCAAGTGCCAATACTAAGTCGCCGTTATTTTTCTTTAAATAACCGCTTAACTCTTTCACACCACCCTCAATACTTTCAGCTGGTGAAAATGGATTTTTTATACCCATCTCTTTCACATTCGCCGGCATAAGCTGCATAAGACCCATCGCACCTGCATGTGACACCGTTTTCGGATTAAAATCAGATTCTACTTCAATCATTTTTTGAATTAACATTTTCGGAATTCCGTATGTACGACTGACTCTATCAATAATATCCTCATACTTCCCTTCATTGGAAGAACGTATTTTTTGAATATTATACTTCTTCGTTAATTCCCACGTATCAGCAGCCTCATTTTTCGTTTCTGGGAAACGTCGTTCAAACTCTTTTTGTGCGACTTGCACTTCATCTACGTTCTTCGTTTCAGCTTTTTCTTCAGGCTTACTCGCTTCCTCTACTTTATTAATAGATTGTTCCGGTTTATTTACGACCGTTTCTATTTTCGTAGATTGTGCCGGCTGACTCATATCCTCTACATTTACCGGCTGCGCAGTTCCCTTCGTCTCCTTCGCAGGTTCACTCTGCAACTTCTCTTGAAAACGACTACTAACGAATGCTTGTGGACTACTTAGCTTTTGCTGAATTTGTCCTTTCTTATATGCAAGCACTTCTTTTACTATATTTCCAACTAACATAATATCACCTTTTCGGTAAACAAAGATAATCTAATATTAGAGTTTTTTTTTAAAGTTTGCAATAATCCTTTTAATAATATTGTAATAAAAAAATGAATATATTGTTAAACTGTTATTTTTTTATATTTATTAATTCGAATTTTTAGTTGACACCCGCTATGACAGGGATTACAATAAATCTCGAAATTGATTTTTTCGCATATTACCGTTTTTCAATTTGCAGAAAAGTCAATATAAAAAAATGGGGGTTCTTAACATGAGAATTAATACAAACATTAATAGCATGCGTACTCAAGAGTACATGCGCCAAAACCAAGCTAAAATGAGCAACGCTATGGACCGTTTATCAAGCGGTAAACGTATCAACAACGCTTCTGACGATGCAGCAGGTCTTGCAATCGCAACTCGTATGCGTGCTCGTGAAAGCGGATTAAGTGTTGCTGCTAATAATACACAAGACGGTATGGCACTAATCCGTACTGCAGATTCAGCAATGAATTCAGTATCTAACATCTTACTTCGTATGCGTGATATTGCTAACCAATCTGCAAATGAAACAAACACAGATGCGAATAAAATTGCTTTAAACAAAGAGTTTTCTCAATTAAAAGAGCAAATCACTTATATCGCAGAAAACACACAATTTAATGATAAAGATTTACTAAAAGGCGATAACGTTATTAAAATTCAAACACTTGATTCTGATCAAGCCAGCAAACAAATTGATATTAACTTAAATGCTGTTACCCTGAATAAACTAGGTCTTAATGACGTAAACATTGGTTCTGATAAACTAGAACAAAAAGATTTAGATATTGTTAAAGAAGCAATGTTACGAGTTAAAACTCCAAATGCAAATGCTACAGTTAGGGATAAAGACGTTCAAGATGCTAAAGAAGCATTCGATAAGGTCAAAGGATTTATCACAGACAAAACTCAGGTTACAGCAGTTGAAAATGCATTTGCAGCTTATGCTACGGCAGATACTACAAAAAAAGATGATGCTGCTAAACTTATTGAAACTGCATTTGCTGCTGCTGCCACTTTACCTGCAGCAGGCGCAGCAACTAGTGCAGACGCACTAACTGCTGTTAAACAAATTGATGATGCGTTAACAATGGTTGCTTCTAACCGAGCAACTCTAGGTGCTACATTAAACCGTCTTGACTTTAATGTAAACAACCTTAAGAGCCAATCTTCTGCTATGGCTTCAGCTGCTTCTCAAATCGAAGACGCTGACATGGCGAAAGAAATGTCTGAAATGACTAAGTTCAAAATCTTGAACGAAGCTGGAATCAGCATGCTTTCTCAAGCAAACCAAACGCCACAAATGGTTTCTAAATTATTACAATAAGCCATTTGAGTTAGTTTCATGAATAAACCTCTCTGCTTGCGGAGAGGTTTATTTTTTCTATATAGATGAATTTTTTATAAAAGCTTTCTTTTTTAGATGGAAGAGAGCATCCATGTGGCATAGAAACGGTCAGTACTTATCTTAATCCCCTCTTATGTTAAAACACAAGCTTGCGTATAGGCATAAGCCTATTTATCTTTTCATGACCGTTTATTAGCTTTAGAACACTAACTATATCAATCTATAAGGAGTGTCTATTATGCGTATTGGTACGAATGTTTTGAGTATGAATGCTAGGCAATCGCTATATGAGAATGAGAAACGTATGAATGTGGCGATGGAGCATTTGGCTACTGGTAAGAAGTTAAACCATGCTTCTGATAATCCAGCTAATATTGCGATTGTGACTCGTATGCATGCGAGAGCAAGTGGTATGCATGTGGCAATTCGTAATAATGAGGATGCGATATCGATGCTTCGCACAGCTGAAGCCGCTCTTCAAACTGTGATGAATATTTTGCAGCGTATGCGTGATTTAGCTGTTCAATCTGCAAATGGTACAAATTCAAAGAAAAACCGTGATTCATTGAATAAAGAGTTTCAATCTTTAACAGAACAAATTGGCTATATTGGCGAGACGACTGAGTTTAATGATTTATCCGTGTTCGCCGGCCAAAACCGTCCTGTTACGTTAGATGATATTGGTCATACAGTAAATATGATAAAACATATTCCCCCTTCCCCTACACAACATGACATCAAGATTTCAACAGAACAAGAAGCAAGAGCTGCAATTCGTAAAATTGAAGAGGCTTTACAAAATGTATCACTTCACCGTGCCGATCTCGGTGCTATGATGAATCGTTTGCAGTTTAATATTGAAAATTTAAATAGCCAAAGTATGGCCCTAACAGATGCTGCATCTCGAATTGAAGATGCGGATATGGCGCAGGAAATGAGCGATTTTTTAAAGTTTAAATTGTTAACTGAAGTTGCAATTAGTATGGTTTCACAAGCAAATCAAATACCGCAAATGGTTTCCAAGTTACTACAATCTTAAAAAATCATCTTCCTTCTTTGAAACGATTCCATACAAAACAAAAGGGAAATACATATAAACTATGTATCTCCCTTTTATTTTGTACCCAAATTTTATTACTGCGTTACAGTCATAACCTGCCCACTACGATCAACCATAATTTTCATTTTACCGTCTTGTGCGTTATATAACCCTAATTTATGCAAATCTTGTTTACATTCTTTTACGAAGAAAGGTAATGTGCGAATTTGATTAATATCAGAGCTCGTAATGAAATGAATTAAATGATGCGTCATTTCTTTTATATCATGAACAAGCTCTTCCTTTTCTCGTTTTAGCCTTTCATTTTCAGCTCGTAATACATGTAATTCGCCTTCGAGACCACGTGCATTCTTTTCATCTTTTGAACGCTCTGCCGCCATGCTAGAAAGCTTATAAATCCCTTCCATGAACTGATGTAGTTCATGCTCTTTTCTTTCACTACACTGGCTAATCGTTTCAAAATTATCAACAATACCAGATATAACTGTTACAAGGCTTTTTTCACTCTCTGTATTTTCAACTTCTTTTCTTAATTCTTTCTTGTTTTCTGTTTTCATCTCAACAATTGGTTCTTTTACAGGCGTATATTTTCGCTTTCGTCCTGGTTTTTGTTTTTCAACATTTTCAAATGGTATTTCACATTTTTTTAATTTGTAATACGTATTTTGTAATTGACTTGCTGTTTTTGGAAAAAGATTCAGTTCTTTTTTACTAATGTATTTTGAAATATTAATAATGTTTAAACCGTGACGTTGGGAAAATTGATACACTTCATACAGTAACTCTAGCTCAGACTTTAGCCATGTAATTGTTGATTTTTCATACGCCCGCATCCCACCATTTTTTTCTATATCTATTTGAAATAATACCATTCTATTATGTAAATCAACTAGTTCTTCATATTTTACTTGGAATTGTTTTTCTATTTTTTTAAATTCCTCTTCTAGTTGCACATCGTTCATTTTATTATTTGACATGTTTTGTAAAAGACTTAATACATTGATTGCTGTGTGGTGATACATAATCTGTGTCACTCCCCCTCATCCTTTCACAATTCTCATCTGACTCCCATGTCTTCTCAGAAAATAGCAATTTTTACATATCCATATTATAACATTTCGAAATTATCTGTCAAATATTAAACATACAAAAATGTATAGAAAGTATAGAAATAGAAAAATTATTTTTAATTAATATGTATAATTACATATTAATTATATTATATGGTATTTCGGATATATTTTCACCGAAAAAGTTTGCGTCACTACGCAACCTTACTAGCATATTCCAAAAATACACTCTCTTATATTTTTAAATAAACAAGCCCGCTATTTATTCATTAAACGAATTGAAAATCTCGAAGTAGAGACTATTCATACAGCCACACACTCCAAAACGTCCCATCTTTCCGCCTATACAGAGTATAGAATACTAAAAAGGAACTAGCCAGTACTACTTACACGTGGCTAGTTCCCTCCTCCCTACTAAAAGAATAGAGTTGTATATCGGTTCTTCAAACCCTCAATTAAAGGCTCTATTCTTCTACTGACCTAAAACTACTCCATATCTCTGGTCTTAATCGCATGGGGCTCATTAGGCACTGACCTTGCTAGATTCTCTCTTTCAGCCAATAAAAGCTTTTAAAGTACTAACTTATCAACTAAACCAATTAACTCTTGAATATCTGGCTTACTTACTTGCGCATTTGCTCCTACAGCTTCGCCTTTATGGAATAATTCATTTGTAATTAATGAAGAGAAAATAATGACTGGTAAACGATTCATTACTTCACTATCTTTAACTACTTTCGTTAAATGATGTCCATCCATTTTCGGCATTTCAATATCAGTAATTAGCAAGTGAATATGTTCAAACATTTTTTCACCTTGCTCTTTCGCTAGCTTTTCAATTTGCGCTAACGCTTCTGCACCATTGCTGAAGAAGTTCATTTTCGTATATCCAGCTGATGATAATGTTTCTTCTAATATTTGGCGAAGCATCGCTGAATCTTCTGCAATATAAATAACTTTTTCAGCTCGATCTGTTTTCTGTTCTAACCCTGCAAGTGATTTATTGTCATAACCAGTACCACTAATTTCACATACAATTTTTTCATAATCTAATAGCAAAATGATTTGCCCATCTAGCTTTACAATACCAGATGTCGTTTCTTCTAGTCCCATAGACAATGAAGCTGGTTCATCAATTTGTTCCCAAGAAATACGTTGAATACGATGCACTTCATCAACACGGAAAATAACTTTCATTTGATTTAATTCAGAGATAATAAATTTCGTTTGATCAAGTGGCTTTGTCGATTTTAAATTAAGAGCTGTCGCTAAGTTAATAACAGGTAAAATTTCACCACGTACTTGAACAACACCTTCAACTGCATGATGAGATTCTGGCACAGTTGTAACAGGGAATGGATTAATGATTTCACGTACTTTCATTACATTAATACTAAATAGGTTTTCACCAACAGTATATGTAACAATCTCTAATTCATTTGTTCCGCTTTCTAATAAAATACTTTGTGCTTGTGACATAAAGGTGTCGCTCCCCTTCCATTAATTCCGTATATCTAATTATTAAGCTTTATTAAATCGAAAAAGTCAACTACCTATATAAAAAATATAGATAGTTGAACGATTTATTTTAAAAGACGCTTAATCTTGTATAAACGAAGCAAGTGCCTCTAATAACACTTCTTGCGCTCCTACAATTTCTGTCGGCATTGCTTCCCACTTTTTCGAAAGCTCCGTTTCTACTCTTATTCTTAGCTCCGAATCCATTTCTTCTAGCACATATTCTTTCGTCGCTATATCAACATCAAGTAGCGCAAGTGCATATAATTCTGGATCATTTATTTTTTTAAATAATTGTTTCAATATAGCTGGTGCTATATGTTTTAATTTTTCAATATGAATTTCCTTATCCGAAAATAGTAACTCATATTGAATAAACGTAACATTTTCTTTAATCACTTTAAAATAGCAATTATTTTTTTTATCATTTACAAAGTAACCGTTCGGATCTGCAATAATACTCTCTACTTTACGAATTAAATCCGGCAAACTACTCGCCGCCATAACAGTCCGCTGCTCAACCTCACTTGGCGAAATGAATGTAACGCGATACTTATTCTGCGCCATCCTCCTCACCTCTCCTTTTATAGAAATCTATCGTCACAAATAAACTTATTAGTCCATCTAACACGCTAAGACCACAGGTATTATTCATACTACACTTCGCTTAAATTTTAAACTAACCTAGTAACTCTTCATATCTCTGGTCTTAAACAACGGTCAAGCACCCACATAAGCACTAACCGCTACCACACATACCGCCAGGTCCTCTCTCAAAACCTAACAAAGGGCTTTTAAAAGCTTTTTAAGAGCTTTTTAAGAGCTTTTCAATAACTCGATGTTATTGAACCAAAATGCAATCTGCTGATCCGTTATCCCTGATAATGTAATAAAAAACTCACGGCACTTCATCTCGTCCTTAAACAGTTGATACTTCCATTCTCCTTCGCTACCAACACTTACGAAATAAAACTCATGAATACGGCCAATAATTGATTGCTTTTCACCAAATGAATATGCAGGTACTTGCTTAATTTCAAATTGATCAGGTAAATATATATGCTCTTCTCGTTCCATTTTTAACACTTGCTCTGCAAGTTCACGTTTATTTTCGAAAAAAGGCAATTGTAAAATTCGCTCTTGTCTTGTCGTCATACGAATAAAAAACCCTTTCTACTACATTACAATTTTACTTTATGATATATTATCGAATTAAGTTTACAACTTCATTTAATACTTCATCTGACACTTTAATTACTTTTGCATTCCCTTGGAATCCGCGTTGATAAAGCATTAAATCAACAAATTCTACAGATAAATCTACGTTTGAACTTTCTTTTGCTGACCCTCGTACATTACCTGCACCATTCTCACCAGCAACACCTATTCCTGGAATACCCGCTGATGGTGTCGCAACGTAATTTCCATTCCCTGTTTTCATTAATCCACCTGAATTCGGGAATGTAGCTACAGCTAGTTGTCCTACAACTTTCATACTACCATCTGAATATTTCATCATAACGAAACCACCGTCAGAAATAGAATAGTCATTTGCAATTGCAGCTGGACGCCCCGTTACTTCTGTGGTAGAAATAGTTTTCCCTGTCGGATAATTTGTTAATCCGCTTAAATCAAGTGTTAGACCACCACCAAAAGGAATTTGAACAGATCCACCTTTAGTAATTTCGCCAGTTACTGGATCTTTTTGTACAGGTTCATCTGTTTGCTTTAAATTTCCTAATGTATCAAATATAAGCGGTTTGTTGTCCGGCATACCTTCAATAGGCTTAAATTCTTTTTCGTTTTTAGAATCATTTCTTACAGAAACTGAATATGTATATTCGCCTGGCACTGGCTTTTCAACTTCTTTACCATCTACAGTCTCTTTTGTAGTCTTTTGTTTAATATTTACACGTAACGTTAACGAGTTCCCTTCCGCATCAAAAACTGTGAATTCGTGAGATAATGCATTTTGGTTTCTAGGAAGGTTTCCACCTATTGTCGCTTTATCTGTTTGAATCCCACCAACAGCTGATCCCATTGGAATATGAATTGGGCTTGGTCGTGAAGAAAAATCTACTTCTTGTGTTCCTGTTTTTACACCATAACCTAGTACATACTGTCCACCTGTATTTGTAACATAGCTATCTTTCGATACACCAAAAGACCCTTTTCTCGTATACTCTACATTTCCAGCATTACGATCACCAACTAAAAACAAACCGTTTCCTTCTATCGCTGTCTCCATCTTATCACTAGTTAAAGTAATAGAGCCATCACTAAAATCTGTTGATGTCCCACTGAACTTTACACCGTTACCAATACTCTTTGGATTCGTACCAGCATAAGCACCATCACCACGTGAACCAACCGTATTATTATATAGCAAATCATCAAATATAGCCTTTTGCTTTTTATATCCAACTGTTTGTGCATTTGCAATATTATTTGAAGTAACACTTAATGCATTTTGTGCTGCATTCATCCCTGTAATACTTGTATATAACGCTTTAATCATAACCTTTGTACACTCCTTTTATTAATCTGGCTTAACCTCTTCATTTTTTTCTATATCATCTTTCTTCTCATCTTCCGGATTAGTTTCTGTTATCGGTTTATCAGAAACCCTTTCTATGAAACGAAGTGAGACAACTTGATTATCAACAATAAGTTGCACATCGTTATTTTCAGCAAGCCGAACTGTTTCCACTTGACCAGTCACTTGCTTTCCATTATTGCTTACACCTCTAACGTACTTTCCTAAAAACTTCATCCCTCCATCAAGAGCCGTCGAATACATCGTTGATTGCAGTTTATCTACTGCTTTCGTCATATTCTGTACTTGCTCCATAAGCGATAGCTGTGCTGTTTGGTTCATCATTTGGTTCATATCCATCGCATTAAACGGGTCTTGATGTTGAAAGCTTGCTAAGAAAAGTTTCAGGAAATCATCTTTATCCATAATACCGGGTGTTTTTTGAGTACTTGCTGATACTCCGTTTGCTTGTTGAGCTGTCGACTGTGCACCAGTAACAGATGCGTTTTTTGTTTGTGCTCCTGCTTGTAACGGAATATGATTTGTACTCGTTGTATTTAATCCAACTGTTGGCACACTTTATTCCTCCAATAATCCCGCAAATTCTTTTGAATGTTGTTTTTCATGTTTCGTACTTGCTAATTTTTGTTTTTGTCTTTGCTCTTGTTCTCGCTGTTCTTTTCGATTTTCATCTTTATCTGAATAGCTAATTTGAATATTGATTTCTTTTTCTTTTAACTTCAGTCTCAATTCATCAAAAATGATTTCAACACGTTTTTTCGCATCATGTTTTTCCATTTCTACGTGAACATCAATTTGATCTCCATGTTTTTTCATAAACACCGTTAATGTACCAAGTTTTTCTGGATTTAACTGAAATAAAACACGCTCTTGTTTCACTACAAATTTTTGCAACGCTTCTACTTGTGCTTCCATTTTCTTTCCTAAGTCAGGTAACGTAACTTTCTCAGCGCCACTATTTGATTTTCCTATTTGATCCGTACCCGTTGCTTTATTTAATAACTCCGCACCCGTTGAACTCGAATCGTTTAACACATCACCTTCAGGCAAATCTATCTTTACATCATCGCCCTCAGCTTTTGGAAGATCTACATCTAAGTCTTTGGAATCTTCTTGTTTCTTTGCAATATTACAAGTTTCTGTTTCTACAATTTTTAATGCTTGCATCGTTTGCTCCGGCATCGTCACTTTATCTAATACCATTTGCATTGTATCTTCTAAACATATAGCATTTTTGATATTCATATTTAAAAGAAGTTCTTGCAACTGTTGTAATTCATTGGCGGGTAATTCGTTAAGTTTTATATTCCCATATTCTTTATATAGCTCTTGTATTTTTTGTATGTATTGATATAACAATTCCGGTTGCACACGTAATTGCTCAATTGCAACCATTTGCTCAGATACAGCTAATAGTAACTGTTCTGTCTCTTTTTTTTCTTCTTTCTTTACAATTGGCTCTTCTTTCGTTACTGATTGTTTAGAAAGAATATATTCTTTTTTTTCTTCTTTTGGTGCTTCTTCTCGTTTCATTTTCTCCGTTTTCGGCTGCTTTTTATTTTCCATTCTCATCGTACGATCGAATGAAGAATCTTCACTTTTTGATTGTACTTCTAGCCCTTTTTCTTTTTGCGGAGGTAAACTTTGTTGCACCGGTAATACAGACTGTATCACTATATTCACCTCATCCATTCATACACATTTTCAAATCAAGAAGCATTTTTTCTTCCTGCTTTTCTCGTACTTTTGCAAGCTTTCTACAATCTTCTTGATACATCTCATCAATGACACGTTCTTTTTCTTTTACCTGTTCTAAAAGGCTTTCATTTTTTTGAATAAAATCTTCCGTTTTTTTAATTTTCCGATTCCATTCTTCTATTCTTTCAGGTGAAAACGTATGTGACGAAAGCATACCGGCCATTATACGCTGCCCAGTTTGTACGACTTTACTACGCGATTTTACTACATATAAATCATATTCTTTTTTTTGTTCTATTTTTCTTTTTTCACCTGTTAATTCATACACTTCTTTCAAAATCTGTTCTTTTTCTTGATTTATTTGCAATTTTATCGTGTCGTACTGCTGCTTATCCACCTGTTTTCATAGCCCCTTCCTATTATAACGCTCTCTTTTTCTATTATATAGTTTTTTCCCAAAAAAATCTGTGAAATATTAAAAAACAAAAAAATAAGACCTCTTGGGCAGAGGTCTTATACTGTATGGTGCATCGCTTCAACAATATCATCAAATTGGAAACTATCAGATCGACCTTGTTTTAAAAACGTATTTATACCTTCTACTTTATTTTTACATTCAAAAATATAAGCATTTTCTGCATTTTCTTGAATCGTCCCTAATTTAAAATACAATTCATTTTCTTTATAAACAGATAAGATTTTTCTCATTTCATTTGCAAGTTGCCAATGAGTTGGCGAAACGATTTCTTCCATAATCCTACTCACTGAGTCTAGCACTGAAATAGCAGGGTAATGACTAAGTGTTGCAAGCTCACGTTTTAATACAATATGTCCATCTAAAATACCACGCGCTAAATCTGGTACAGGGCCGTTTAAATCGTCTCCATCAACGAGTACGGTATAAATACCTGTTATGGATCCCTTTTGTGTTTTACCAGAGCGCTCTAACAGCTTCTTCATATAGCTTTCCATTAAGAGTGTTTTACCACCGATTGGCAACTCTTTAACGGCAATATCAACACTTCTACGCGCATCAGCAAAACGAGTAACAGAGTCCATCATAAGTAGTACGTTATTACCTTGATCACGGAAATATTCAGCAATAGACGTTGCAAGTTTCGCTGCACGAAGTTGCATTAGGTGACTTTCATCTGACGTCGCTACAACAACGACGCTTTTTCGCATTCCTTCTTCACCTAATTCTTTTCGAATAAAGTCTTTTACTTCTCGGCCACGTTCTCCTACTAAACTAATAACATTAATGTCAGCTTTTGCGTTTTTCGCAATCATTCCGAGTAAAGTAGATTTACCAACACCAGACCCAGCGAAAATACCAATCTTTTGACCGATACCAATTGTTAGCATAGAATCAATGGACTTTATTCCCGTTTCAAATACATCAGTAATCTCTTCACGCTCAAATGCATGGATAGGGGGGGCATCTAATTTTATTTTCTGTAGTGGAATATTTTCAGCGTTCTCATTTAACACTTCACCATTCGCACTTAACACCTTTCCAAGTAAATGATCACCACGAGGTACAACAACATCTTCTGCAATTAATGTAACGGAATCCCCGTAACATACTTTTTCTGTCTGTCCAAATGGGAGTAACATATTATTCTCTTTTTCAATCGCAATTACTTCACATAAAACATTATGTTCTCCAACGAAACAAACATCGCCAATTTTCGCTTTCGGTCCTTTCGCTACGAAAAACTGTTCTTGTACACTATGAACTTTACCAATTTTCGTATAAAACGGTGTTTCGATAAACGTATTCCACTTATTCTGTTCATTTATGAGCTTGTTGTTCATACATTTTGCTCCTCAAACAACTTCTCTTCTTCCCATTTCTGACGAAGTTTCGCAAATATAGGTGCAAATTTAAATTCAAAGAACTCTTTCTCTTCTTCCAGAACAAATTCACCGAACTGCAAGGAGAAATCATATTTCCATTCTACTAATTGTAGTAACCAATACTCTTTCGTATTTTCCTTCTCTTCTTGAATACGTTCAAATGTTTCTGGGTGTACGGTAATGATTAATTTTTCAAACGAAGTAGGCAACGTTTGAACGATACCAGTTAAAATGGGTAACACATCAAGCAATCGTGAATCTACTGCTTGATTCACGATTTTTTCTGCTAGATGAAAAGATTGATCCCATAATAACTCTGTCCATTCATATGCTGTTTCTTGTTGTTCTTGTTGAAACTGCATACGCGCTACTTCCATCTGTTCCATTTGTTCATGAATATGCGTTTGAAATTGCTCTTTATCTTGCAATAGCTGTTGACGCTCTCGTTCTAGCATTTGCTGTTCTTGCCTTAGTTGATTCAGCTCAATATGTAATGATTGTTGCTGTGCAAGAAGCTCTTCATGGTCCACCTGTATTTCTTCTTCTACTTGAACTGGTATTGGTTTTGGAAATTGTAATTCATACGTTTCTTCAGAAAAAGAAACAGAATTCTTCGGAATTCTGTTTTTAAATAAGGACATCATCTTCACCTCTTTGAACGATAATTCTTCCTTCCTTCTCTAGCTTTTTCACTGTACCTGTAATCGTTTGCTGTGCTTTCTCAGCATCCGTCATCTTAAGCGGTCCTAAGCCATCTAACTCTTCTAGAATCATCTCTTTGCGGTTTGAAGACATACATGTAAATAATTTCTCTTTAATTTCTTCTTTTGCAATTTTAAGTGCTTTCGCAATAACACCATTATCTGTAATTTCCTCTAACACACGGCGAAGTGCAAGATCTTCAAGTCCGAGTAAGTCTTCAAATACAAACATGTTTTCTTTAATTTTCTCAGATAACTCATAATCCATTTCATCCAGCTTTTGAAAGACTGTTTTTTCAACACCTCGTGAAACATTATTTAAAATGTTTACTATTGTTTTCAAGCCATCCGTTTTATTAATTGCATTAAATGCCATATTATTTAATTTTGATTTTAATAAATCACCAATTTGATTTATTAATTCACCATCAACTTGCTCTAGCTTCGCAATCCCCATTACCGTTTCTACTCGCTTATGATCTGGTAATCTCTCAATTAACTGAGAAGCAAGTTGCGGTTTAATATAAGAAGCGATAATCGCAATCGTTTGTGGCGATTCATCATTAAGTACAGTAAGAAGCGGTTCTAAATCTGCAAGTGAATTTAAGAATTCAAACGGATTATCTTTGTTATACCAAAGATCTTCCAATAATTTTTCTAGTTCGTCTTCTGGCATATTTTTAAATATGCGACGAATATATTCTTTATCCGGAGTCACTAGGTTTAATTCTTTTACATTTAATTCATATAAGAACTCCCCTAGTACATTTTCTAACGTTTCCGGTTTATATACACGAAACTTCGCGATTTCACGAAGTAATACTTCTTTTTCCTCAGCCGTCATATATTCAATGACTTTTGCTGCCACCCCTTCTTCTAATGTACGAATAAGGATGGCAGCTTTTTCTTTGGAGGAGATTTCATCTAACATCGTTGTTCCTCCCTTACTGTCCATTTAACCATTTTTTAATTACTTTTGCAGTTCCTTCTACATGTTCTTTCGTAGCATCATGCACTTGTTCATCTAACGTTGGTTCTTTCGGTTCTTCTGGTTCTGGTTTTGGCTCTGGTACTATTTTTTCTTCAGGAATTTCCATAATACTTTCATTACTTGCAGCAATTTCCTCTTCTGCTAAGTATTCTTCATATTCCTCTTCTTCTTTCTTTCTCTTACGTCTTGCTAATAAGAACCATACTAGACCACCAATCGCTAATAAACCAGCTGGAATTCCACCGAATAACCACCAGTTTATACCGCTTTCTTCTGGTTCTTTCTTCTTCTCTTCTTTCGGCTGATCAAACTGAACAGTTACAACGTTAACTTGACCGTTTGTAAAGTTTCCATTCGGATCAGCTTGAAGCCCAGCAGCTGTGCCGATTGCTTCTTTGAAAGTAGTCATATCTATTTTTCGTTTTACTAACGTATCATTGTCTACCCATACTACAACATTTGTTTTCGTTAATTCTGGGTGTTTCTTAATTGTTTCAACTGTTTTATCTATTTCATAGTTTTCAATTTTGTTACCATTTTTATTATCATAGACGATTTTACCATTTTGATTATTGTTCGTACCGTAATTTGGTACTTCACCGTTCGCTGTAATACCAGCACCTTGTTTCGTCTCTGCTCCTTCTTGTGCAGTAGAGCTTTCTTCTTGCTCTTGTTTACTACGAAGTACACCTTTATCACCATATTTTTCTGACTGGCGTGTAACTTCATCATAGTTTACAGACACTTTCGTATTCACTTTATATTCATTCGGTTTAAACATCGTCATTAATGTTGCATCAATATCTTGCTTTAATTTACCTTCAATTTGTTGCTGCATCTCTACTTCTTTTTCATAAGAAGAGGAACTAGTAGAATGCGCTTCATCTGCTCCTTTTGAGATAATACCTTTTTTGCTATCAATCACACTTACTTCTTCTGCTTTCACTCCAGGAACTGCTGCACTAATCATTTGCTGTATACCCGCAACTTGATCAGCAGTTAATAGTTGACCACGCTTCACTCCAACCGTAATCGCAGCTGTTCCTTTTGCTTTTTCTTCATCAAAAATTGTCTCTTTTTCAGGTAATGTAATTTGAACATTCGCCGTTTCAACTGTCGCAAAGTTTCTTACAATATCTTGCTCCAATTGCTTTTTCGTACCGACAATTTGCTTCATTTTTTTATCTTGCTCACTTGAACCGAGCGAGCTTTCTAATAAAATTTCCTCACCGCTTTTAGAATTAAATGGTAAGCCCATCCCATTCATTTCTTTTCGAACCCATGGAGCATCATTCTTTTGCACACGAATCGAACCATCGGCCGCTAATTGATAATCGACACCTAACTTCGATAATTCTGCTGTAATCTCTTGCTTATCTGTATCATTTAAATTTTGATATACAACAACATATTTATCTGGCAAGGTGAAGTATAAAAGTGCTCCTGTTACAATCGCTAAAAGCGCAGCACCGATTACTAACTTATGCCACGTTTTTAATGATTGGATAACATTTTTTATCTTTTCCATTTAAACACACCCGTCCACTTTCCTAAATTTGCATATTAATTAGTGACTTATAATTTTCGATAAGATTATCACGTACGAGAGCAGCCGTTTTCATTTGGGACTCTGCCTTCTTCTGCTGAATTAAAACGTCATGCGTTTCCCCTACCCCTTTAGTTAGTAAATCGTATACTGCTGTTTGCGCATTGTTTTGCGTTTGATTCATATCTTCCAATAAATCAATAAACTTTTTCCCCTCAACTACAGATGTTTGAGACGTTTTCGGTGCACCAATTGACTGAATTGCTCCAAATGGTTGCGTATTTAACATTGGTTGGATTTTCATATTACTATATTCCCCCTTATCCTCTGCCAATTTCTAAATCTTTATCAAGCATTTTTTTATTCGCATTTAATACACTTGTATTCGCTTCGTACATTTTTTGGGCAACCATTACATTCGTCATTTCAGCAGTCACATCAATATTTGGATAGCGTACATATCCTTCTTCATTTGCATGCGGATGTGTTGGATCATACACTAAGTTTTCAGTTTTATCTGCTTCAATACTTTTTATTTTTACTCCATTTGTAGGAGACACATCTAACATATTTGCAAAACTATTGTTTGATTCTAGCACTACACTACGACGCTCATATAAATCCGTCCCCGGAGCAGCTGTTGTATTTGCATTTACAATATTGTTAGAAGTAACTTCCATCCACTTTCTCGCTGTCGTTAGCCCTGAGCCACTTGCATTAATTGCCTGAAACATCGTTGTCTCTCCTTCTACTTTTAACGTCCGCGTGCCGCTTGGTTAATTGCATATTGTGTATTAATCGCGTTAATTGAAATACCGTATAACTGATTTGCTTTCATTAAATCTAGCATTTCTGTCGTTACATCCACACTATTTCCATCTTTATTCGTTTGCATTGATTTTGTTTGCATCTTTGCATATGTATTTTTCGTATTCACTGTCGGTAAGTGCATTTCATTCGTTTGATATAAATTCGGATTACTCTTTAAGTCCGCAGCATTGTTCTTATATAATGCACTACTTTTATTCATTTGCTCAGCAAATGTTACATCTTGCGCTTTATAGCCGGGTGTATTCGCATTTGCAATATTACTAGAAACAGTATTTCGTTTCGTCACTAAATAATTCATATAATGGCCTACATCACTCACTAAATCTGGCATATTCCACACCCTTTCTTTTCTAACTTAATGATCCACTGATGGAAGTTTCACTTCATTATTTATTTTCTTATATGTGTTTATTAAAATATTAACAATCATGTACCCTTACATATTTTATTCCATTTTTCCATTGTTGTCTTTAGAAAAATACAAAAATATAAAAAAGAATACAAAAAAAACTGTATACACATAATAATCTATGCAACATTTCAACATATAATCTACAAACTAAAGTTCATTTTTACATTATTTAGATTACTACTATTTTTTCATTACAGTCATAAAATGAAACCTCAATCAGCGGAAGTCTTTATTTAAACAAAGTAATGGATCCCCTCTTAAAAGGGGAATCCGTTTCTAAACTCTATCACTAAAATTTACCGTAAAATGAATTTGCTTTCATGCGCCCATCATTTGTCATAATCATTTCTTCTAAAATCTTTTGCTTATCTCGAATATGCTGTGCCGCCTTAATAATAAATGGGCTTACTTCTGCTGCAACTTGCGCACGTGTTTCCTCATCCAATGTCATCATCCAGCGATTTAACATTTCACTCTTCTCAGCAAACTCTCCATCTGACACTTGCAATTCACCGATTTCATTAAAACAGCCGACAAACGTCCGATAAATATCATTGTTCATTTTCAAGTGCTCCGCGGTAACCATCTATTAAATCTTGTAACACTTTCACAATCGCATCCATGTCTTTTGCTTCACGTGTTACTTTCATCGTTTGAATTTGAATGCTAATCCAATCGTATAAGCCATATAAACTATCATATAAATCTTTCGTAATTTCAGGATTTAATTGAAGCTTTAATTCTTCAAAAATACGTTCTAACTTTTCAAGAAGTGCATCTCCTTCTTGTAGCTTAAAAGTATGTAACAGTTCTTCTAAATTACGAAACTCTACAATACATCTTTCATAAATAAAAATTGTATTTTTAATTGGATTACTCGTCATAATATCGTTTTGCATATAACGTTGCCATGCTTGCATACAATCACTTCCTTAGCTTTCATTAATCATCACTTTTTTGTTTTGTCATTGCTTTAATTGTTTTTAATTGACTATCAAGCGCCGCTAACGTACTCTCTAGCTTTTGATACTTCTTCACAATTTCATCTTGTTTTTGCAAGTTTTGCGTTTCAATATCTTTAATCTTTTTATCTAAATCACTTACACGTGAATCAATGTTTTTTACACGTTCTCCAACTACACCTTTATCACCAAATATTTTATCAAGTGGTTCTTCCATCATTTTTCCTAAACCGTTAGAACTAAAGAAAAATTGCTTCGTTGCATCGGGTTTTTCTTTTAGTGCTTGTGTTAATTTTTCATCATTAACTTCCATGGTTCCGTCTTGCTTTAATTGAATACCAAATGTGAATAAATAATTACCGTCTTGAGAAAATGTTGCAACATTGTTCATCGCTTGACGTACGCTTTGCATAATTACCTGTCCTTGGAAAACTCCATCTTTCCCAGCAAAAAGATCGACTGTAGAAACTGCTTTATTATACTCTGTTACCATCTTTTTAATAATATTGGCTGTGTCTGTTACATTGGAATCACTTACCGTAAATTTTAATTCTACACCTTTTACTTTTGGATCTGTTGTTGTACTTGCATCTGATGTTCCTTCTGCTTTCGGCTCAGTTACTTTTAACAATTCAATTTTTACGCCTGGAAGAGCTTCAATTGTATTAGTAAAACTTTCAGCTTCAATACCATTAATACTATATTTTGCATTTTGCGCTTCATTAATTGTATTGACTGCTGTCCCATCCGCCTTAGCTAAACCAATATCTTGAAACAGTGTAGATGTGTTCCCTGAAAAATCAATTTCCCCATCTGTTCCTTCTTTTTTTGAGGACATAAAGATTTTATCTCCAAGTGTATAAGCCGATATACCATAATCTCCGTCATTAATTTTATTAATTAAATCTTTATATGTCATATCAGTTGTTACTTTGAGTGTTTTCCCACCTAGTTGTAATGTTTCATCTTTAGGAAGCTTCGCATTTATATCAGCAATCTTATTAGAAGCTATTTGATGACGCTGCGCAAGCTGTGTAATCGTCATATTAAAAGTTCCTGCAATAGCTCCACCATCAGCCTTCACATTAATGTAGCCGTCTTGTGTCGTTGTAACTTTTTTCTCATTCCCTTTAAAAGCTGCTAAATCTTTAAACATTTGAGTAAAAGGAGTAAATTGTGTCTTTAAACTTGCATATACTTGTTTATCTTGCGTAAGTTTTTGCTTCTCAGTAGTATATGGTGTTTTTCTCATATCCAACGCTTGCATTTCTAATTCTACAAGGTTAGAAGTATCGATCATATTATTTCCGAGGTTCCAAATTTGTTGTCTACCACCAATACCTGTCATCGTTGTTCCTGCCATTTTTCTCACTCCTTATAGATTACATATAATCTAAAATACTCGTTTTACTCATCGTACTAACTGCTTTTAACGTAGCTTCATACGTTGCGTTTATATAAGCTAAATCAGAAATCGCTACCGCTAAGTCAACATCTTCAATTTCTTTACGGTTTTCTTGAAGTGCTAAGTTTTGCTCGCTTAAAATTGTTTTAAACGTCTCCATTGTGTTCATTGTCGAACCAACTTCAGTTGTGCGATTAATGATGCCATCTAAATTTTTTTTATTTTCTCCTAATAAAGGCTGTAATGCTTTTTGGTCACCTTTTTGCATCGCTTCACTCATCTGTTTTAACGTTTTTATAACAGGGGATAATAGCGCTTCGCCGTTACGAAATGCTTTTAATTCATAACCGTCATTTAGTTGCCAGTTCACATCATTTTGTCCACCCTGATACGTACCATCTTCTGTAAATGGTGGCTTTTCCACACTATCACCACCAAAAATATAACGACCTTGTTCTTTCGTATTCGCTAAATATACAACTTGTCTTAAGATTTGATCAATCTCTGCACCGATGGCTTTCAATTCTTTTTCACCATTTGGCCCATTTAACGCCTGCACCGTTAATTGATCTGCTCTCGTTACAGATTTCAAAACACCTTGTAAAGTATTTTCAGTTTGTGTTAATACATTTTTCGAATCCGCTATATCTTTTTGCATTTGCTCCATATTCGCCAATGAATGTTGAATCGCAAATGATTTACTTGCCGCAAGTGGATCTTCACTCATAAAAAGGTTTTTCTTCCCTGAAGTTACTTGATTTCGGTGGTATTGTTGTTGCACATTCAAATCCATTAACTGATTCTTTGCCCAGCTTGCATTTTGAAATGTAGATACTCTCATTTCTATCTCCTCCTTATAAATTTTCAATCAATTACTATCACTTATCGAATAATCGAAAATAGACTATCAAACACTTCATTCATCGTAGTAATAGCTTTAGAGTTTGCAACGAAATATTTTTGGAAGGCCATTAAATTAACCATTTCCTCTTCCATATTAACGCCTTCAACACCCATTTTTTCTTGCTGAATCCCCTCTAATAAATCCCCATGAATTTTTTGATAAGCATTCACCGCACTTTTATCAGATGCAACACCAACTACGAATTGGTCTAATGCTTGTTTATAAGAAAGACCTTCTTTATACTTTCCATCTGTAATTGCTGCTAGTTTATTTGCTGTTTCAGCTGATATTTTCATTTTCGAAACATCTTTTGCAAATTCAGGGTTTAATTTCATATCTTTCGCTTGATCTCCAACGAAGAACTCTTTCCCCATTACTGTGTTCACTTCATTCTTTACAGAACTCATTAGTTCTTCAAGGTTTTTCTTATAACTAGCAATCTTCGCTTTCGTATCGATCGCTGATTGGATTGCTCCACTAGTTAAAGGAATTTCCGAACCGTAAATTTCAGCAGTCATTGGTTCTTTTTCTTTATTTAATTGAAGTGGATATGTATCTTGTCCATTTACTGTTAAAACACCATTCATTCTAACACTCGCGATATTAGGATTCATAGATTCATAAGACACTTCTATATTTGCATACTTAGACATTTCTGTAATGATACGATCACGTTCATCTAAAAGTTGATTTGGCACTTGTGTACCTGCTTGTCCAATTTTTTTATTCGCTTCCGCTAAGCTGCCAGCAAGACGATTAAATTCATTGACATGCGCTTCAATATCTTCTGTCGTTTGTGCTTCTGCTGTATCTAAGCCTTTCGCTAGACGATTTACTTGACTTGTAAACTTCCCAGTTTCAGAAATTAATGTATCATAGTAATTTGGTTGTTCTGGATTTTTTGCAACTTCACGAAAGGCATTGAAGAAGCCATCCATTAAACTAGATAATGAATTCTTCCCTGTCGTTCCAACCATAGATTCTACACGTGATAAAGTCGAATTCATGTAGTTATAGTAAGAGAGTTGAGATAATTGATCGTTAAACTGTTTCGTCTTCACTTCATCTGTAATACGGTCAACGCCTAACGTTTGTACACCGTAACCTATTTTTTGTTCCGGTGAATAGCCCTGACTTGCCCCAGCCGATCCGTAATTCACCATTTGACGCACATAACCAGGCGTATGAATGTTAGATAAATTTTGTTTCGTCGTTTGTAATCCCATTTGTGCCGCTAATAAACCCGATAGCGGCGTATTATAATCAGATAATCTCATAATGTTTCACTTCCCCTTTACAATAGTTCGTTCATAAAGATTTGTGAATTATTGTTTCGCTCTAAATTATATTCAGAAACGGAATCCACAATACTTTCTGTAGTTTTTAATAGTACGTTTAAGTAATATTGATTTTTCAAAAGAATCATTTTTACATTCTCTTCTAATTCTGCTACATTTTTTTGTAATTCTTCCATTTTTTCAATTTCTTCGTTAGAAAAATGCGAAAATAATGCACTTACACGAAATGATTCCACGCCCTTTTCTTTACAAAACTGAACAACCATTTCTTCAAATGAACTTGATAACTTTTTTAAACCATCAATGTACTGCAATTGCTCTACTTGCAATTTTTGAACTGCATTTACATTTTTATGTTTCAAATTCTCATATATTTGTTCTCCGAGCGTTTGAATATTTTCATACGCTTTTTGAATAATAACAAGCTTTTCATATAATTGTATGTACATATAGCTTCCTTCCTTTTACAAGACTAAATTTACAATTAAACCGTGGATCTCTCCAATTTGATTTAACATTTCTAAATGTCCCGTTTTCGTATTAATTAAATTCATAACATCTTCTAACTCATTTAATCCCATTTCCGCCTGTTTCACAATCGTCATTTTCTGTGAATATCCGTAACGCGGATGACGAGACATGACATCTTTATATTGCAATACATTATCTACGTAAAAATTCAAAAATGATTTTACTGTATTTTTGTATTCCATTACATTATCAAGCGTTAATTCCATTTCAATTTTCTCTTTAATTTCTCCAATGTTATCGACAAATGCTTCCATTTGTTCTAGCAATTTATCTTTTTTCGGATCTGCATGCAAATTATCCGAAAATGCAAGTCCTGTCCTGACATTTGCTTCTTTCGGCATTTGAGTAGCAGGCGGTATATGCGATAAAATTGGATTATGCGAGATCGAACGCAGCATATATATCACCTATTTATTTTTTTATTTCTTCCTAAACTTAATCGTAAAATCCAGTTATTTATAATTATACTCTGAACACTAATATTTTGCAGTTATTTTTTATAAAAGATATGTTACAATTTAGCATGAGGTGGCACAAATCTATGAATATTTTTCTTTGTGGTTCAAATCAATTAACAGCATTAGATCAAGAAGAAATAAAAAAATTTTTAACTGACTATGCTCACAAACATAAAATTTACATATTATGTTATAAATCTATCGAAAATGAGATTCTTCGTTTTTTCATCGAAAACGAAAGACTCGCTCAAAATTTATGCCTTTACACGCTACAGCCGTTACAAGCATTAACAGATGAATTTCAAGAGGTCGTTGATTACTTAAAAAAACACGGAGCCGAGTATGTCGCTTTTGATCATCCTTCCGACTCCATTTACCGATCAGATTATATGTTTTTTGTAAAACAAATAATCGAAGATACCGATTTAGTTCTCTGTTTTTATAATGGGGACAAGCATACTTCTGTCATTCCCGTTGACGTTGCAAAAGATGCAGGAATTGATGCTGTTATTTATGATTTACCAGGTTTACATGAAAAACAGATGAAAAAAAACTTTGAACAAAAAATCCGTATGATGTAAAGGGGGAGGCACAATATCGTTATTGTGCCTATTATAAATATGATAATTGAACAAGATTATGATCATTTTATCGCGAGTTTTAAACAACAATTCAATATGGATATCGCTTCATATAAACAAGATAGAATGCGGCGTAGAATCGATGCTTTTATTTCGAGAAAGGGCTTTGAGAACTACACTAATTTTTTAAGTAATTTACGTACTGATCAAAATTTATTTTTAAGTTTTATTGATTATATTACAATTAACGTTTCAGAATTTTTCAGAAATAAAGAACGTTGGCAAACGTTAGAGACGAAAGCACTACCAAAATTACTCGAACAAAATAACGGAAAATTAAAAGTATGGAGCGCCGCTTGCGCTGCCGGTGAAGAACCATATACACTCTCTTTAATTTTATCGAAGCATCTAGCTCCATTTCGTTTTGAAATACAAGCAACAGATCTTGATTTTCACATTTTAGAAACTGCAAAACGCGGTCAATATACAGAACGTTCTTTAAAAGAATTACCTATCGACTTGAAAGAGCGTCATTTCACAAAAGAGAATGATATATATTCATTACATCAAAATATTAAGCAAAACGTCACGTTCAAACAACACGACCTATTAATGCAGTCGTTCGATACAAATTACGATTTAATCATTTGTCGCAACGTAATGATATACTTTACTGAAGAAGCAAGGGTAAAACTTTATGAAAAGTTTAGTCGTTCTTTACGAAAAGGCGGCGTACTATTTGTTGGTAGTACCGAACAAATTTTAACACCTGAACGTTATAATCTTCAGAGATTTGATACATTCTTCTACGAAAAAATATAAAAGAGGTCGTCACAATGTAAAGTGACGACCTTTTTATATAACTCGAATTAAAATAATAGCAACAATCCATACAAAGAGAAAAAGAAATGTCATAGACCATTTATGTTCTTGCATCGTGTGTTTCAGGGCCTGTGATAATTGTGTCATATTCATTTCTGCGAGCGCTCTCCATACACTTACATCCCGCTCTTTAGCAGTGCGATCTGTAACGCTAATTAAAATAGTTTCGTTAGACAATTTCGTTATGTAAGCAGTAATAACCGTTACCATTAAATTTATATTTCCTTCTGAAGAATCACTTTCCACTCTAGAAATGAGTGCACTTACATCTAATAACGGAATATGTACCTTTCTACCAAATGATAGTTGTACTTCTGCGAAATCATACGTTCCATCTAACAAAGGAAGTTCTTTTATATGCGCCTGCTTAACAAGCCCTTGTAAACTTCTCATTACTTGTTCAAATACTTTTTCTGTTTGCTTCCCTTCTCCAGACAACGTATGCAACTTTTTAAAGAGTTGTAACACTGTATCCATCTCTTTAGAAAGCATTTCCTTCATAACCTTTCCATCACCTAAACTCGCAAGTAAAATTCCTATTTCATTATTTTTCGAAATAATCTTAGACTGTCCAGTAAACACTAGATTACTATGCTTTCGTTCTTTCTGGATTTCATGTTCCGAAATAGCTGCAGGCTGTTTTAATGGTTGTAGCGTCTTATTTTCAATTGTCGTACGTTTAATCTCCATCTAAGCGCCTCCACTACGGTGAAATAATTAGCCCCATTCTTTATTACTCTTTAAAACTAAAAACAGTACGAATAAACCTGACATAATAGCAAACACATTAGAAGCTTGTACTCCTTGTTCGCTACTGTCTTCTTTTTTCTTTTGCGGTTCTTCTATTTGTTCTTTCTTTTTCGAAACGACTCCATTGTCATTTCTACTTTTGTTCTCTTTTTGAGCCTTTCCATCACTTACTTCCTTATGATTTCCCAACGGCTCTTTTATAAAGTAAGTAATTCCTTCTTTCTCTTTCAGCGGCTCTTTTATAAAATCGTTTATTTTCTCTTCTTGCTTCGGAATTTGAACAACTGGCGGTTTTTCTTCCAGGAGCGGAATCTCTATTTTTGAGTCTTCCTGCTTCTCTGGTTCTTTCTCAGGTTCTTCCTTATCTTCTAATTTATCTTCATTCTCTCGTTCTTCTACCTTTTTATTATCTTCTGGTTTTTGCTCCAAAATAGAAACGATATACTCACTTTCTTCAACCAGTCTATTGCCGGCCGCATCCACTATCTCTACAAGTATTTCGTATGTCCCGATTGGTAACGCATCCGTTATTTCAAATACTTTTTGCCAATCCATGTCGCGCTTATTGTAATCTAATAAAAATGTAATCTCTTTATTTTCTTTCCCTTTTAATGTAACACGAACCTCTTTCACAACTGATTCTACGTCTGTCGCCTTCACTCGCACACGTATAGAATCGCCTTGTTTCCGTTCAATTAGCTTCTCTTTCGCCTCGTCAACAGTAACTTTATGCAACTTCGGCAGTTCTTTATCTATTGTTGGCGTGTCATTATTTATACGAATAAATGGGACTTTCACTTCATTTTCTATAAGCTCTTCTTTCTCAGTTTCTTTAGAACTTTGAATGAGCTTAAGATTCCAATCACCTTGCAAATCAAAAGTTTCGACCTTGTAGTTAGCAATCCATCGCTTCGTTTCCTCATCATACTTAAACGATAGCATTCTTTCTTGTTCATACCGATCGCCGTTTTTTGGCAAGCGCAAAATACCTTTTATACTTTGAACATTTTGCTCTTTCGGCTCTACAATAACCCGCACTTCTTCGCCAACTTTTAATTCCGACTTATTTACTGTAATAATCCCTTGATCTGTCTCTATCTTTTTTTCGACCTCTTGTTCATTTGCTACTTCTTGTTGTTGCTCTTTACCTTGATTCACTTCCACTTGCTCTGGCTGCTCTTGAACTTCTTTGTTTTCTTCTTGTACATTCATTTCATTTAATTTTTGATCTGGCTCAATTTGTTCTTCCGCCTGACTTTGCAGTGGGAAGAACAAACACACATTTATGAATAACCAGCTCATTAGAAAAAACTTTACGTTTTTCATCTACTAACTCAAACTCCTATTTCAACGACTTATAGCGATTTCGTCACTTTTACTCCGAAGAATCCATCTACATTTACAAGTTCACCATACGCCACCAATACATCATTTACATAAATACGAATTGGTTCGTCAATATCCTCATCTAGTACAACCGCTTCATTCTCTTGTAAACTTAAAATATCTTGAATTGTTTTCACTGTGCTTCCAAATACAAATTTCACATTCATTTCTACATTTTGTAAGATGGATGTATCCATGTATACTGGTTCCATTTGTTTTACTTCTTTAAATTCAATAGGTTGCACAACAGGTTCTACAATTTTTTCTTCTTCAATTTCTACCGTAACAATTTCTTCTTCCTCTTCCACCATTGGATATAGAAGTCTTCTTACCATTTCTTTCGCTTCTGAAATCGGTAAAATTTGATACATTTTCGATTGAAGCAGGTCGCCAATTTCAAGGTTGAACGTAATTTGGACGAGTTCGTCCACTTTCATTGACTCTCCCAAATATTCCATTTCTTCTTTTAACGTTACGAATTTAACATTTGGTGGTGTCATGTCCATTTTTTCTTGAAACATTTCTGACATCGCCGTCGCAGCATGCCCCATCATTTGGTTCATGATTTCTTTAATACCGCTCAGTTCTAATTCACTAAGCTCCTTCTCTGGATCAACTTCCCCTGTTCCCATCATCATTAAATCTACCATTGTTAAAGCGACATCTTTCGTAAATACGAATACATTCTCATTCTTTAGCCCTTCAACAAAATCAACATTTAAAATAACAAACGGGACTGGTACTCCGTCATAATGACGAACATTGATTGATTCTACATTGGGCGTACTAATTGTAACTGGCTGATTTAATAGTGTTGACAATACTGTTGAAGCTGAACCAATTGAAATATTTGCAATTTCACCAAGGACATCTTTCTCTTCTTGTGTTAAATGCTCTTTTTCAACTTGTTCTTCTACAATCTCAGTTTCCACTATTTCTGCTGGCTCATCTTTTTCTTCTACTCCACCAGATAATTGCATTAATTTATTTACCATTCGTTTCGCATGTTCAACTGAAACAATTTGCACAAGTTTAGAGTTTACAAGATTATCTATCTTTAAATCAAACGATACTTTAACAATCGTTTGATTCCCATCAATCTCAGAAATTTTCTCCATTTCTTCTGATAACTTTACAACTTTAATTGTCGGCGGAGACATATCTACTGTATCTTGAAAGAATTCTGACATAGATGTAGCTGCGAACCCCATCATTTGATTCATCGCTTCTTGTACAGCACTTAGCTCTAATTCACCAAGTTCTTTTCCGTCTTCCACTTCACCTGTTCCCATCATCATTAAATCAGCAATGGATAATGCAACATCTTGCTTAAGGACAAGAAGGTTTTCCATATCTAATCCTTTTGTAAAATGAATGTTTAATACAACGTGTGGAACTTCGACGTCGCTTGAATCATATAAATCTACCAATTCTATGCGAGGAGCAGTAATACTTACTTGCCTATTTAAGATTGTTGATAATACAGTCGAAGCTGAACCAAATGATATATTTGCAATTTCGCCAAGAATATCACATTCTTGAGGCGTTAAATGCTCATTTTCTTTTTCTAGCACAATTGTGCTCGTATCCCCTTTTGTGTGTTGCTCAGGCATTTTCTCTGCCTCCTCATTTCTGTTTTTCTATCAAATGATATAAACTCTCATTTTATTTTAACAAACTTATTATATAAAACGTTAATATGTATTTATTCCCATTTTTAGATTAGTAACGATTAACCAAAAAGCTCCCCAATTGTATACAAGTGGGGAGCTTTCCTTCATTCCTATTATAAACCTTCTGGGTTTAAAATGAGGACCACTCGTCCATCACCGAGAATTGTCGCACCAGAGAAATAATTAGAACTCTCTGCAAAGAAGTCACCTAATGACTTTAAGACTATTTCTCTTTGACCGATAATTGTGTTTACAATAAGTCCATAGCTGCGATGTGTATTACGAACAATTAACACAGGAACCATTTGACCATCATATGACGCAAACGCCTCATCTACTGTTTTCTCACCAAATACAGTACTTAAATGCTTCACTTCAATAATTTGATTACGGTAATTTAACACATCTTTTCCTTGTAAGGATTGGATGTCTTCTTTTTTAATCCGAATTGCTTCAACAATATTGCCAAGAGGGAAAGCATAACGTTTATCATTTGTTTGAACAAGCATAGATTGAATAATGGACAACGTTAATGGCAGTTCAATTCTAAATGTACTACCTTTCCCTTCTTCAGAATCAATAATTAAGTGTCCACCTAAACTATGGATCGTATGTTTCACTACATCTAATCCAACGCCACGCCCAGAAAGGTCTGATACAACTTCAGCTGTACTAAATCCTGGTTGGAAAATCAAATCAAATACTTCACGGTCCGTTAATTTATTTGCCTCAGATTCTGTTACAACACCATTTTTAATCGCTTTTTCTAATACTTTCCCTTTATGAATTCCATTTCCATCATCCGTAATTTGAATAACGACATGATTTCCACTATGGAACGCTTCTAATTTAATCGTACCTGTCTCATTTTTTCCTGCATCACGACGTTGTTCAACAGTTTCAACCCCATGATCAATTGCATTACGAATTAAATGGACGAGTGGATCACCGATTTCATCAATAACAATTTTATCAACTTCGGTGTCTTCACCTGTAATTTGTAAATCGATTTTCTTTCCTAAATCTTTCGCTAACATACGTACCATACGCGGGAAACGATTGAAAACAGTCTCTATCGGTACCATACGCATATTTAATAGTACATTTTGAATATCTTTTGAAATATCACCTAATCGATTTAAATGCTCAATTAATTCCTTGTTTTGAATTGCTTGTGCCAATTCATCTATACGACCACGCTCAATTACACTTTCTTCAAACATGTTCATTAATCTTTCAATTTTTTCTAATTGAACACGTATGGAACGATTTTCCACTTTACCATTTTTCGTTTTTGCAGCGCTTTTAGCAGGTGTAGCATTAGCAGATTGCTTCGATACTTCTTTAGTTGATTCCACATGAGTAGCCGCTTGTAAACCTTCCTGCATAGCTTCTTGTGTACCCAATTCTTTCGAGACTACTTCTTTTAATGTATGTCCTTGCTTCACTTCTACTTTCTCAATTTCAGAAACATGAAGCACTACTTGTTTTAATTCTTCTTCACTTTGATCAGTATCCATAAATACTGTGAACTCAAAACCGAAAGCATCTGCTTCAATTTCTTCAATACTTGGAACTGTTTTTTGTACATTACCTACATTTTGCAGTGCTTCAATACACATAATTGCACGTACTGCTTTTAAAATAGCATGTTGCTCAACAGTTATATGCACTTCACGCGAAACTGCATCATCATTATTTATAGGTTCTTGCTCAATATATTCCGCAGGAGTTTCTACATTGCCATTCAATAATGCTTCTAATTTCTGCTTAGTTGTAATTACATCAATATTGCCCATTCCGCCTTGTTGCACATCTGCAACCATCTTCTCTAAATTATCAATGCACTCAAAAATCACATCAATAATCTCTGCATTTACAACTATATTCCCATGACGAATTTCATCTAAAACGTTTTCCATTTTATGCGTTAAATCCGCCATTTCCGTAAATTCCATACTCGCTGACATACCTTTAAATGTATGGGCTGAGCGGAATATTTCTCCCACAACATCCATATCAGTGGGATTTTGTTCTAAAGTTAGCACATTTTCATTTAGCGATTGTAAATGTTCTTCTGATTCCTCAAAAAATATATTTAATAGATCTGTTTGCATTTTCATCCCCTACCTGTCTAACAAACATTTCATTTATGTATAACAATTTAGTGTTTTAAAGCAAGAAAAAAGGGGGCCACACGCATATCCGCTATCAATGTTTTGATTCCTTGTGGCACCCCTTCTATATTAGCTGTTTGCTACTTTTGTTAAAGCTTCAATTACTCGATCCGCTTGGAACGGCTTTACAATAAAGTCTTTTGCTCCACCCTTAATTGCATCTAATACCATACCTTGTTGTCCCATTGCAGAACAAATAACAACTTTTGCACTTGAATCAATTTTAATAATTTCTTTTAACGCTTCAAGTCCGTCCATTTCTGGCATAGTAATATCTAATGTTACAATATCCGGTTGAAGTTCTTTAAACTTCTGAATTGCTTCTACTCCATTCTCTGCTTCACCAATAATTTCAAATTCAGAATTACTTTTTAATAAGTTTTTAATCATCGTTCGCATGAACATCGCATCGTCTACAACTAAAATTTTATGTGCCATTCTTTTTAATTCTCTCCTTCTATGTATAAATATATCTTAATATTTCACCTTATCATTCTCACTCATTATACAAAATAAAATGATAAAATTTAATATTTTTTTAAAAGAATTTTCGTATTTTCATTATTTTATTATTAAAATGATAATATACTATTCTTTTATGTAAATGACAACGCGACGGTTTTTCTCCCAATTTTGCGGTGAATCATTTGGTACAACTGGCTTTGTGTCTGCATACCCTACCGCAGCTAGTCTTTTATCATCCACATTATACACTTCGATTAAGTGGTGAATCATATTTGCTGCTCTTGCTGAAGACAGCTCCCAGTTAGAAGGGAATTTGTCATTATGAATAGGTCTACTATCTGTATGCCCTTCAACAACAATCGGATTTGGTACTGATTGGAAAAACCCAACTAATTGACTTATTATCTCTTTCGCTTCCGGTTTAACGTTCGCGTCACCCGTATCAAATATTAAATTATCTACTATAACGACGCTTACTCCTGTATCCTCACGATATACATTCACTTGACTAATACCGTTATTATCTACATATGCTTTTAATTTCTTATATAATTCATCCATTCTTTTTTTCGAGACCATTTTTTCATCATTTTTTTCATGCGAAATATCTGGTATTGTATTTTCCATTACTTTCGCATCTACTTGCTCCACGTCACTAAACTTTTCAAGCATCTTTGACAATTTTACTGCATCCTGCTTTGATGTAGCAACTAGTAATACAAAGAAAGTTAATAATAACATCGTTAAATCTGTAAAAGTCGTCATCCAACGAGGCGATCCCTTTTGCGGTCGTTTCATCATAACCATACCACTCCTTGAAATATTAGGCTGCTCGTTTTACTTTTTTTACCTTTGTTTCGTATACATATGTATCGAGTTTCAACTTTAATTTAGAAGGAATTTGACCGCGATATAATTCTGAAATCGCTTCAATAACAAACTTCTTCTCTGTATATAAATCTTCAATACCACGATACACCTTTTCAGCAAGAGGGATTGCAATCATATTTGCAAGTACTGATCCATACAATGTCGTTAACATCGCAACTGCCATCCCTGTACCAATTTGCGATGTGTCTTGCAAGTTTTGAAGCATAATGATAAGACCAATTAAAGTCCCTATCATGCCCCAAGCTGGAGCGAAATCACCAATTTTATCTAATAATGTCGCTCCCTTTCTTAGCTCATACACTTCCGTTTCAACATCTTTCATTAACACTTCTTTTAATTCCTCTTCATCATAACCACTTAACATGAGTTGAATTCCTTTTTGAATAAAAGGATTGTCTACTTGCTCTCCATCAACTTCTAAAGAAAGTAGGCCGTGTTTTTTAGACTTTTTCGAAAAATCAACAAATAGATCCGTTAACTGTTCTAAATTTTCTTCTTTTCTATGTAAAACAGTAAAAATGCTTTTCGTATATTTTTTTATTTCTCCAAATCGATATGCCACAACAATTGTCGCTGTAGTTCCCCCTATGACAATTAAAATAGATGAAATATCTAAAAAGTTTTTAAAAGCTTTTATTCCGCCGCCGCCAATCATAATTGCCGCTATCACTATAGCAAAACCTACTATAATGCCGACTGGGCTAGAAATGTCAAACTTCCTTTTTCTTCTTTGTGGTCTAGCAAATCCTTGATTTTCTTCTCCCATATTCCTGCCCTTTCCTTTTCATTTTTATAAAACATTTTTTTATTTTAATAATGCGTTTTCACATATAATAAGTATTATACGCTTATCATCTGTTTATCGCAATATACTCATAAAATTGACACATTTCATTTCCATATTAGAATTATAGTATGGAAATATGAGGAGGATCACGATGGAACATAACATTTTACAAGTCATTGCACTAGCAGAAAAATTAAAATATGAAATGCGACATAGCTGGCTTTCTAACGGACGTCAAGAAAGTGTTGCTGAACATACGTGGCGCATGTCTCTAATGGCCATTTTAGTTGAGCCTTATTTAGATCAAAAAGTAAATATTGAAAAATTACTTAAAATGGTTATTATTCACGACCTAGTCGAAGCTGAAGCTGGTGATATTCCTGCTTTTGATACAATGAATAGTCATGAATTACAATTACAAAAACAAATAAATGAGCAAGAAGCCATTTTAAATATTAAACGAACATTAAAAGGTTCTCTCGGTGAGGAATTATATGATTTATGGATGGAGTTTGAAGCGAAAGAAACGTACGAGGCAAAAGTAGCTAACGCACTTGATAAGCTTGAGGTGAAAATTCAGCATAACGAAGCTGATATTGATACGTGGCTACCCATTGAGCATAAAATGACATTCCAAGTAGCAAAGCATACAAACTTTGATTCTTTCCTATCTAAATTACAAAAAATGATTGAACAAGATGGCGAAAAGAAATTACTAGCTGCTGGCATTGATGTGGAAGCTTGCAAACGATAATGAAAAGACACTCAATATGAGTGTCTTATTTTATTATCGTTGATATAGCCTGCTTGTATATAAGCTGTTGTTTTCCATCAACTAACATTAAAACGGTAAATTTGTCTATCGCAACAACTTCTCCTACTATTCTAACGCCACTCTTTAAAAAAATTGTAACAATACCTTTTTCTTCTTTTATTTGTTTATATAACTCTTCTTGTAAATGTTCCAAATACTTTTCTCTCCTTTTTTACAAAATATCTTAATATAAAAAACTGCAAATTATTTATTTGTGTACTTTATCTTTTACATTCATAAACTTATTAATAAGTATATCTAAATCTCGGCTAAATAACAAAACTTTATCATGATCCAATCCGTGTCTAGCAACAAGTTGGATTAGCTCTTTCTTTTTGTTTTCTATTTTATTGTGTAATTTTCCCATCTCCATCTCTTTACTAAAACTCCCTTTTCCCATAATATTACTTGTAAAATTATAGTACAAATCCTCTCATAAAAAAATATAAAAATGGTTTTTTTTACAATTTTTATATTTTTTTATGAACAAATTGCAAAATATATAATGATTTCTTCACATACCCCTAGCACAATATACAATCAAAATAACCATACAGGCGTTTGTCTAATTACAAAAGAGACTGGCTCCTTTTCCATACAAAAAACATACTGTATATAGTAGTCCATGAATTATATAGATTAACTTACTCAAAAGGAGGAAAACATATGAGCTATGGTGGAAGTTGCTCTGGTTTCGGCGGTGGATTTGCTTTGCTTATCGTACTATTCATCCTTCTAATCATCATCGGATGTAGCTGCTGGGGTGGCGGCGGATACGGATACTAATATATCCTATCCTTAACAAATGAAAGAAAAACTATACGAAAACAGCTCATATTCGAGCTGTTTTTTCATACTTTCGTATGAAGTGATATCCCTCTTTTTTGTGATTTCAACTAATAAAAAAACGTTTACTATGAAATAAGAAATGTTTTACTAAGGAGGATTACAATGATTAAAGGTCTTTACGAAGCACACTTACCTGTCAGTAACTTAGAGATATCAATATCTTTTTATGAATCACTTGGACTGAAATTATATAAAAGAGGAGATGATATTGCTTTCTTTTGGATTAAAGAAAACGAAAGTTGGCTCGGTCTTTGGGAAGGCACAGAATACAAAGTTAATTATCATCCCTCTTTACGACACATCGCCTTTCAAGTAAGCTTACATGATTTAGAAAATGCAATACACTGGCTAAACCAAAAAGGAATTTCAGCAAGAAAAGATTTTGGAATGGAACCAATTGAGCCGATTGTTTTTCCAGAATTAGCACATGCCGCCGTATACTTTAATGATCCTGACGGAAATAGTTTAGAATTGATCGCACAATTACCTGTTGGACTTCCTACAGCGGAGAAAGTGTATTTAAGCGAGTGGAAAAAACAAGTTCAAGCATCGTCATTACATAAGGATTAATCTTTTTATGTCAGTTTCTTATTCCGCACTTCTTAAAACAAATAGTAACTTCAAAAAACTATTTTACGGTCAAACATTAAGTGTACTTGGAGATTGGTTTCATACTGTAGCTTTAGTAACATTCGTCTATAGCATAACGGAATCTTCGTTTATGATTGCACTCACTTTTATAAGTAAAGGTTTACCACAGCTACTTCTTAGCCCCTTTATAGGCGGAGTTGTAGATCGTTTTTCTAAAAAGAAGATTCTGGTTTTTACCGATTTTTTACGAGGCATGATCGTCCTCACTTACTTATTTGCATTATATAAAATTGAGATTATTTTCATTTCTAACATATGTTTATCCGTACTTTCTTGTTTATTTGAACCAGCTAAACAAGCAACCTTAAAAAATATCGTACACCAAAATCATTTCGTAACTGCTAACTCTCTTTCTAGTACAATTAATGGTTTTATGTCTATTATGGGGGCTTCTCTAGGCGGGATAATTGTACAATCTTTACATATTGAGTTCGCTTTTTTAGTAAATAGCCTGTCATACTTTATTTCAGCCTATTTTATTTATACTATGAATGTCCCTTCTCATGATACTTGTAACAAGAAAAAAGCATTTTTTACTGATATAAAAGATGGTTACACATACATATTACAAACAAAAATCATTTTAACGTTAATTCTTGTCGGCATTTCATGGGGTATTATTGGAGGCGCTTATCAGCTACTTCTAACAATCTATGCCGAAAAGATTTTCCACACCAACATTGGAATTTTATATACGATTCAAGGGGCTGGGCTTATGATTGGGAGCCTCCTCGTTAACCTTTATATATCTAAAAATGAAGAAAAAATGAAAAAAGTATTCGGTTGGGCCTATTTCCTACAAGGAATTTTCTTTCTCGGATTCATGTTGTCCGATCAACTTATTATCGGTATCATTACATTGCTCTGTATGCGCATAGCAGGAGGAATTATCGTTCCACTTGATACGACATTACTTCAAACTTATACGAATGAAAATATGATGGGTAAAGTTTTTTCATTCCATTATTCCATTTACGGATCACTTATTCAGTTATCCATGTTTTTTACAGGAGCGCTTTTAGAAATTCTTTCTCCGCAAATTATTGGTCGCCTATTAGCTCTATGCTGTATTTTTGTTAGTTTTATATGGCTTTACCTGTTTTATCGCGGGAAACTGAGTGAAGAATCTACTAACACTTAATAGCATGTTTATGTACATGCTATTTTTATTTATGTCGAAATATAAAGGAAAAAGGCGATTTATTTTCCTTACGTTCTAATTTTTTAGAATGTACAATAAATTTAGATCATAAGAAAGGAGATATCATAATGTTTGACGATAGACTTACTATTTCAGCTGAGCAGCAGAAGCTCATTTCTAATGCAACTCGCATTCAAATTCTTCACCTTTTAAAAGACGAGGCACTCACTGCAAAACAAGTAGCTACTAAACTAAATAAATCTGCTGGTAGCGTTCATTATCACGTTCAAATTTTATATGATGGAGGGTTACTTGAATTAGTAGACACGAAAGAAAAACGAGGAATTATTGAAAAATATTACAAGGCAAAATCTGCTCATTTCTATATTGAAGAAAGCGGCACAGAAGGAACGAATACAGGCAGTCATATTGTATCTCATTTATTTTTAACTCCAGAGGAATTACAACAGCTTACTTGGGAAGTTACACAAGTTTTATTACGCTGGGAAAACAAAACCGCTCGTCAATCAAACTCCGAAGAGGAATACGCTATTTCCTGCAGGATTAAAAAACAATGAAAGAAAGGTCCAACTGCTTATGAAAAATAAATTATTATTATTGTCGGGAACAGGAATTTCTCGTTTAGGTGATTTTATGTATCTCATCGCCCTAAACTTAATGGTGTTAAATAGCACAAACTCCCCTGCTGCTGTAGCAGGATTATGGATTGTTGGTCCAATTGCGACCGTTGTTACAAAAATATGGTCTGGTAGCATAGTAGATCGATTAAACAAACGGTCCATTATGCTCATCACAGATATAATTCGGGCAGCTCTCATTGGCTGTATTCCACTATTTGATTCTATTTGGGCCATTTATATTTTTATCTTTTTAACTCGCATCGCTACATCATTTTTCGATCCAGCTTCATTTACTTATAAAACAATGCTCATACGAGCTGAAGAACGCGCTCAATTTAACGCTTGGAATAGCTTATTTACAAACGGGGCTTTTATTATCGGTCCAGCCCTTGCTGGAATACTTCTCACCACGTACTCAGCAGCCTTTGTTATTTACTGCAATTCTCTTTCCTTTCTACTTTCTACTATTCTCATTTACTTCTTGCCAAACATTACATTACAAACAAAACAAAACGAAGAAGTTGCAAATACTTTCGTACAAACATTACGAAGTGATTGGAAACAAGTTTTTTCATTCGCTCGAACTGAAACTTACATTATTCTCATATTCGTTTTATTTCAAGCTACTATGCTTGTCTCTATGGCACTCGATTCACAAGAAGTTGTTTTCACAAGACAAGTACTGTTTTTATCCGATATAGAATATAGCATGCTTGTTAGTATAACTGGTGCTGCGTACGTTTTCGGTTCATTTCTTGTCTCTCTCTTTGCCAAACGATTACCAATTCAATATTGTATCGGATTAGGTATGATTTTCACAGCAATCGGCTATGTAATTTTCGCCTTTTCAAATTCATTTATAATCGCAGCAAGCGGTTTCATTTTACTTGGCATTTCTTCATCATTTGCTGGTACTGGCTTTATCACATTTTATCAAAATAACATCCCTGTACATATGATGGGACGTATTGATAGCGTGTTTGATTCCATAAAAAATTTCATCCAAATCTTTTTCATTTTAGCAATTGGAGCGTCTGCTCAATTTCTTTCCGTTCAAATCACTGTAATAAGCAGCTCATTACTCATTCTTTTCCTTTCCTGTTTATTAGCAATCCGTGTAATGACGCCTTCACGAGAAAAATATTTTAAAGCTACAGGATCGTCATTAGAATACTAACTGCAACATAAAAAGCGGATATTTAGCCGCTTTTTTCCCGTATTAAAGGACAGTATGCCCCCCCACTGATTAAAGTTTCACTTTATGTTAAAATATGTATTGGATCTGATTATGTAGGAGGGCAATTTTGGAGATTATATTCATTTTCATATGTATTATATTAGTAGCTTCTATTTTACAGACAAGTACAGGTTTTGGCTTTTCTATTATGGCAACACCTTTCTTACTCATGTTATTTCTACCACAAGAAGCTATACAAATAAATATCATTTTATCATTAATTATTTCCATATCACTCATTTGGAAAATAAGAATGGACATTGATTTTATTCTACTGAAAAGATTAATATTCGGAAGTATAGCTGGTGTTCCTTTTGGTATTTTAATTTTCACTTCCATTAACATCAACACTTTTAAATTAGCAATTAGCATCCTGCTCTTACTATTAACGTTGATGCTAATATGTAACTTTAAAATTCAATCAACAAAATCTAGAGATTTCTTAGTGGGTGGATTATCCGGTCTTTTAACGACAAGTATCGGTATGCCAGGACCACCCCTGTTACTTTACTTTACAGGAACTGATACGAAAAAAGAGAAGTTAAGAGCAACTACTTTAGCTTTTTATCTATTTATATATTTCATTAGTCTACTAACTCAAATACTCTTTACTGGCACAAACAAAACAATTTGGCAATCAAGTTTTTATGCTGTCCCTATCGTATTTCTGGGTTTGTATATAGGCCAAATTATTTTCAAATGGCTTAATCAACGGATTTTCAAAATATTTACGTATATCCTTTTGAGTTGCACGGGTATGTATCTTCTTATTGAAAGTTTAAATTTGTTGTAAATAAGTTTTTCAAGATAAAGATACTTTATATATTATTACGTGCGGTGGAGTACTTTACATCATAACTAAAAAACATATTTTAGAGATACAAAATCATAAATAAAATACTAACGAAACGATAAAAAGCGGCTATTATGCCGCTTTTTATTTTCACATTAAATATTTTAAAACTAGAAGCCCACCTATCGCTATTACAAACACATTGAAAAAAATCATCCAACGTTTTTCAAATTCTTTATATCTCTCTTCTTTCACTCCACATTGTTTTAGCTTTTCAATTAAAATTGTTAATTCTTGATTATACTCTTTACTTCCTAATTGTATATAATTGTTATTTATTTTAATTCCATATACATTTTTCATTTTTTTATGTTGCGAAACTGCTTGAATTGAGTTTATTAGTACATTGTATTCATTCAACTTTTTAAAATAACAATCTAACGCTATAATTTGTAACCTTGTATTAGTTAAAACAATGTAATAATAAAAAGTAGCACCTGCCGTGAATATATTCGGTATAACTTTAGAATTAACAACTCCTCCTTCTTCCACTAATATTTCACACTCGATTTCTTCTCCTTCTTGCAACTCTTTCCGAACTGATTCTTCCAACATTTGCATCGTTAATTTCTTTAATAATTCCCCGTTTTTTACATAATACTTATCTATATGTATAGACTCATTCGCTTCTTTCTCTAAACGTGCAATTTCTTCCTCTGAATATTGGAGTTCATTTAACATAGATAATAATCTTTTATCCATATTACACACTCCCTTTCCACAGTTTTTGAATTTTTTTCTTCCCACGAGAAATTCGATTGTATATATAATCCGCCGTTACTTTTAATTCTTTCGCAATATCGTCAATAGAATATCCATCAATATACCTCTTTAAAAAGATATATCGATCTTTCTTATTTAAATCTTGAACTATTTCCATAATCTCTTCTTCTTGTTCTATTTCATACCTATCATGGACACTTGTATCTATTTCTACGTCTTTATCGATTGTATTCTCTTTATATACTTTCTTTTTATATTCCAATGCCTTTAATTTAGTAATACCAATCATCCAAGATTTTAAGTTTCCCTTTTCTGTATCAAATTGGTCGATATGAAACCAAATGACAGTAAATACATCGTTATAACAATCATCCACATATTGTTTTTCAATAGGGGTACTTAATGATTTATGAATAATGTACAAAATTAATTTTCCATATTGATCAATCACTTCTTTCAAAGCATCTTGATCATGTTTTTTCATAGCTATAATTAAATCCTCTTCAGAATTGAAAATCATAAGCATCTTCCTTCCTCAGTTCCCCTTTAGCAGCTGCTTTTACTTACTATTGGCAGTTCATTCTCATTTTCTATCACTTTTGTAAAAAATTATTAATTTTTATTTCTATGTATATAATAGCAAATAAAATACATAAGTTCAGAAAGTGGAATCTACATTCTGAACTTATGTATTAACAATCAAACTATTCACTTATACTAACGTTTCATCACAAAGCTCTGTTACATTTTTAAAGTATTGCAAGTTCTCCTTCACTTCAGCTTCGTTAAATAAATTGAGCTGCTTCATTATTTCAGCAGCAAATTCCACGTACGCAGATCCTACCGCGGTTATGATTTTCCCATCAACGGTTACATCTTTATTTTGTTTATATTCCCATTCATGTAAATGCGCTAATTGTTTTTCATCTGGTGTTAATGATGTTGAGAATTTCTTCTTATTAAGCACGCCTGCTGCATGTAGTAAAGCTGTTCCTGCACAAATACCCGCTATCCATTTATTCTGCTTATGTAATTCATTCACGATCGATAACAATTGTTCATTTTCTAAATGATCAAAAATATGTCCTCCTGGTACAATAAACACTTCATAATCTGCTACTTCAACATGCTCGATAGAGACATGTGGTTGACATAAAAAACCGCCTTCTCCTGTAACTGTTTTTCCGTCTACCGATGCTGTTATTATTTCGAATTCCTTACTTATTAAAAATAAACTCGCTATATTCACTTCAAATTCTGCAAATCCATCGAATAAAAAGATTAAAGCTTTTTTCATATTATCTCCTCCCCCCTATACTTATTCGAAGACAATCATCTTTCTCCTCCAAAAAAGGCAGACCTGCATGCGAGGGCACTGAAAAAGTCCTTATAGTTTAAAAAGCGAAAGCTTCCTCGATGAAATCGAGGAAGCTTTCGCTTTTTTCATGTATAATAACTATACTAATTCTAGGTGGTGTCTCGGATGATTTCTAATCAACAATCTCTTAACCTCAGTCCATTTATGGCGATTTACGATATCGTTGTACCAAAGGATAATATGCTTCGTCAATTTAATGAACTGGTAGACTTTTCTTTTGTTTTAGAAGAACTACAAGATAAATATTGTCTCGATAACGGTCGCAATGCAGTGCCGCCTGTTCGTATGTTTAAATATTTATTACTAAAATCTATTTTTGATTTATCAGATGTAGATGTTGTGGAACGCTCAAAATACGATATGTCCTTTAAATATTTCTTAGATATGGCACCAGAAGATATGGTCATTGACCCTAGTTCATTAACGAAGTTCCGCAAGCTTCGTCTGACAGATGTAGGGTTACTTGACATGCTCATTCAAAAAACAGTGGAAATTGCACTCGAAAAAAACTTGATTAAAAATAAATCTATTATTGTTGATGCCACACATACAAAAGCACGCTTCAATCAAAAATCGCCGAAAGAATTTGTAATGGAGAAATCCAAATTACTCCGCAAAGCTGTTTATCAAGTTGACGAAGGAATGAAGGGAAAGTTCCCACCAAAAACAATGACAGATGACTTAAGTGACGAACTTGAATATTGTCAAAAAGTAATTGAAACAGTAGAAAAAGAGGAAATCATTCGTGAATATCCAAATGTGAAAGAGAAACTGAATTATTTAAAAGAAATCGTAGAAGATCACCAAGAACACCTCCAATTTTCGCAAGATCCTGATGCGCGAATTGGACATAAAACAGCGGATTCTTCTTTCTTTGGTTATAAAACACATATTGCGATGAATGAAGAACGCATCATTACAGCTGCGGTGATTACAACGGGTGAAAAAAGCGATGGAAAATACCTTCAAACATTGATTGAAAAAAGTCGTGAAACAGGGATGGAAATTGATACAGTTATTGGAGATACTGCTTATTCTGAGAAAAATAATATTCAATATGCCAACCAAAATCAATTACAATTAGTATCGAAATTAAACCCTATTGTGACACAAGGGCCACGTAAAAAAGAAGATGAATTTGAGTTTAATAAAGATGCGGGTATGTATGTCTGTAAAGCTGGACATATGGCCGTTCGTAGAGCACGTACGGGTAAAAAGGGAACAAACAATAGTCAAAGTCATACCTACTATTTTGATATTGAAAAATGCAAAGTATGTCCATTCAAAAGTGGGTGTTACAAAGAAGGCGCTAAAAGTAAAACATATTCTGTGACAATTAAATCTACTGAACATAAGGAACAACAAGCATTTCAAGAAAGTGCATATTTTAAAGAAAAGGGGAAAGAACGTTATAAAATTGAAGCGAAAAATAGTGAACTTAAGCATAGACACGGGTATGATGTGGCATCTTCCTCGGGTCTGATTGGTATGCAAATGCAAGGTGCAATGGCTATATTCGCTGTCAATTTAAAACGAATCCTAACCTTGATAAAAGAAACAAAGTAAAAAAGAATAAAGGGAAAGGCGACTTTTCATTCAAAATTGAATGAAAAGTCGCCTTTCTTGTTTTGCATCCGGTTTATAAACCGAAAAACGTAAGTTTTTCAGTGCCCTCCTGCATGCAGGTCTGCCTTTTTACTCATTTCTTATTAAATCCTTTTTCACTTAAAAACTCTTTCATATGCATTCTTTTTTCTTTAGCCATAAACGAACTCATTGATCCCGTCCATGTTACGTTTTTCTTGTTTGCTGATCTTTCTTTGTAATACGAGCTCATCGTTTCATCGTATTCGTTTAATAATTCATCATATTTCTTTTCATCATACCCATTTTCATGAAGAATTGCTGCTACTGGTAAACGCGGTTTCACTCCATGATTTTCATCTGGTACACCAACTGTCATTCCGAATATAGGATATACTTTATCTGGTAAATGAAGCAATTCACTTACTTCCCTCGGATTATTACGAATACCACCAATATAACAAATACCGTATCCTAACGATTCTGCTGCTAACGCTAAGTTTTGCGCGAACAATGAAGCATCTACTGTCGCAACGATAAAGTCTTCTACTCCTTCATGCTTTATTTCTGTACCATGTTGTTCACACGCCATTTCAAGTCGTTTTAAATCTGCACAACAAACAAAGAATGCTGCGCAGTCTTTCACGTGACGATTTCCGGATAGCTCTGCTAGTTTAACCTTTAGGTCTCGATCTGTTACATATATAACAGAATACGCCTGTACAAAATGCGAGGAAGCAGCATGCTGCGCAGCTTGCACCATTCTTTCTACTACATCTTTCGGAATTGATTCTTCTTTATATTTACGAACTGAAACGTGTTGCTCCATTTTATGTATGATCTCATTCATGAAAAACACTCCTTTTTTCTCTTCCTAATGAAAAATTAACATATCTTTTCCAATATTCACAACTTATAAGCACAAAAAGAGCAATTCTTTTTGAACTGCACCCCAATTGTTAGACACAGTCTAACAATTGGAGGTGCAGTTTTTCTATGGCTAAATTTACAGCTGATGAAAAAATACAAATCGTTCTACGTTATTTGAACGGAAATGAAAGTTATCGAGAAATGGGTAGAGCGATCGGTATAAGTGGCACAATCATTTTGAATTGGGTAAACCAATATAAGCAAAATGGTGTGGAAGCTTTTCTAAAACGATGTACAAATTACACACAACAATTTAAACTAGACGTACTAAACTTTATGATTGAAAACGGTATGTCCTTATTTGAGACGGCAGCTATCTTTAACATTCCTGCCCCTTCAACGATTTCTGTTTGGAAAAAACAACTGGAAACACAAGGAATTGATGCCCTTCAATCTAAGAAAAAGGGGCGTTTATCCATGAAAAAAGATTCAAATAAACAATTAAAACAAGCTTTAGCTGAAGGGTCAGTCGAAGCACTTGAAGCACGTATTAAACAGCTTGAAATGGAAAATGAGTACTTAAAAAAGTTGAATGCCTTAGTTCAAAACAAGGAAAAATCACAAAACAAGATAAAGCGCAAGTAGTCTATGAATTAAGGCATAAATATTTGGTGAAGGCACTCGTGGAGCTAGCTGGTATTCCACGAAGCACGTATTATGATTTAGTAAAAAAAATGAATCGCCCAGATGTAGACGCCGATTTGAAAGCGGAGATTAAAGCGATTTATGAGGAGAATGAAGGTCGTTATGGTTACCGTCGCATTCGTGATGAATTAACGAATCGTGGTCAGAAAGTGAATCACAAGAAGGTGCAACGCATTATGAAAGAGCTTGGCTTAAAGTGCGTTGTGCGCATGAAGAAATATAAATCTTATAAGGGGAAAGTCGGTAAAATTGCACCCAATATTTTAGAGCGTAATTTTTATGCAGATGCACCGAATCAAAAATGGGTAACAGACATCACAGAGTTTAAATTGTTTGGAGAAAAACTGTATGTATCACCTGTATTAGATTTGTATAATGGTGAAATTATTACCTATACAATTAGTTCTAGACCGACGTATTCGCTTGTTTCAGAGATGTTAGAGAAAGCATTAGAACGTTTACCTGAAAACCACCAGCTATTGATGCATTCGGATCAAGGATGGCATTATCAAATGAGACAGTACGTCCGTACACTTGAATCAAGAGCTATCGTACAGAGTATGTCTCGAAAAGGAAACTGTTACGACAACGCAGTAATAGAGAATTTCTTTGGGATTATGAAGTCGGAGTTCCTCTATATAAAAGAATTTGAATGTATTGAGCATTTTAAAATAGAATTAGAAAAATATATAGATTATTATAATACGAAACGGATTAAGGCAAAATTAAAAATGAGCCCGGTACAATACCGGACTCATTTTGATCAAGCTGCCTAATGAAATAACCGTGTCTAATTTTTAGGGGTCACTTCATTTTGAACTGCTCTTTTTTAAAACGTCTATTAGTACGGCAAATGAAATTATATCGACGATTATTTAAATATATCGACGATTCCTTGCACTATATCAACGATTTTTCGAATATATCGACGATTCGACAAGTGATATCGACTTACCGACAAATAACGACAAATTCACTCCGAATTATTTCTTGTCTTATTACGCTGTTTTCAAAACTTTAATACCTTTTACGATATTCCAAATGAAGTAGTAAATTCCTACAAGAATGAACACTGCATATGTGATCATCATTCCAATTCCAGCACCATCGGATTGATTGAAGCTTAAACCATATATGCCGGATACTGCTAATCCACCAAATAAAACCGCATACGGGAAAATATGTGACCAAAATGCTTTTTTCGCGTGGTATTTCACTTCATCCTCCGCAACGAAGTACACGATAATTGGCAGTAAAAATGGTGCAAAAAAGATACTAAAGTAACATAACGAAGATAAAATATTATTTCCTTTCATCCGATTCACCTCTAAATAGTTTTTGTTACCTTCATTATGTCAGGAAACCATTCTAGAAACTATCGCTTTACCTTTCACGAACGTGACATATTTGTAAGATTTTCCTCAAATTAAATCCCGCCTGAAATTTCAGACGGGATCGCTTTCACTATATTCGATTCATAAACCAATATTGCGTAATAGCTAAATACTCTCGTATATTCGATGGAATGACAATTCGCTTCGGTGTTTCGGCCGGAAGACCTTCTAATTGTAAACCTTGTTTTGCTGCTATTTTTTTCGCTCTAAACATATGGAAATCGTTTGTTACGATCATTCCTTTTTTCATATTGTCTGGAATTAACGGTTTTGAGAATGTAATATTCTCATCTGTACTCGTTGACTTATCTTCCATTATAATGCGGTCTTCTGCAATTTTTAGTTTCATTAATCCATTTTTCATTGCTAATGCTTCTGAAATATCTTCTCCTTTTCCTTTCCCTCCAGATACTATAGCAATTGTTTTCTCATGTGATTGTAAATACTCAGCTGCTTTATCAATACGATATTGCAATGAGTATGATGGTTTCGTCCCGTTTACTTTCGAGCCTAATACAATTATATAATCAGCATCATAGGCCGCATTCATTTGCCCATGCTTATAAATGTTATATTGTAAAAATCCTGCATAAACGGTGCAAATCATTATAATGCCTATCATATACTTAATTATTTTCTTCTTTTTCATATCCATATTCTCCTATGTTCTTTGCTTCTTTCATGATAATATCCATTTATTTGTTTGTATACAGACAAATTCCAATTCAGTCTAATTTATCCTCTGGAAAGTAATATTTATATTTCTTTCGGGAACAGTAAGTACAACTTTGCACGAAGGAGTGTCCCTATTGCTTCTCTTTTTATGTAACGTATCGTTCTTTTTTATCTTGTTTTTACTATCACTTAAGATGCTCGGTAAATCAGCTTTAGCACAACTAACTCCTCATGATTTTGGTGCTATTATCTTTTTATCTTATTTAGCTTTTCAGGCCATACCTGTCTCTGGTGCTTTGCAAGCTTTTCTCGGTATGGTCGTTATTACATGTTTGCATTTGCTTCTTACAAAATTAAGCTTACTAAACAAACTAAATCGTTTTATTCTCGGGCACCCTATCATTTTAATTAAACATGGTGATATTATTTTTGAAAACTTACAAAAAAGTAGATATCCAATCGCTGAACTACTGTCTAACCTTCGCGTCGCAGGATATCCAATTGTTCACGAAATTGAATATGCTATTTTAGAAGCGAACGGAGCCATTAGCATTTTACCAAAGCGTGAACTTGTACCATTAACTCCAAAAGATTTGAACATAGATGTTACGTATGCTGGATTACCAATTGCCCTTATCGTTGATTCGCAAATTCAATACGATAACTTAAAGTTAATTCATAAGGACGAAAAGTGGTTATATAAAGAATTAAAAGAAAAGGGCATCACTAATATTAAAAGCGTTGCTTTCGCGTCTGTTCAAGAAACAGATGGATCTTTTGCGATTAGTTTAAAAGAGTAAAAAAATCCCCTTACTTGCTCAAGGGGATTTTCTTCATTATATCGCTTCTTTCTTTCCTGTCATATTTAACGGAACAGGATGTTTCATACGATTCATCGTAAATACGATAATCGCTGTCAATACTTCAGCTACTGGCATAACGAGCCAAATTCCATTTATCCCAAATATCTTTGGCATAATCCATAATAATGGAATAATAAATAGTAACCCTCGGCTCATTATAATAAGTACTGATTTTGTCGTTTGTCGCACGGATTGGAAGTACTCTCCATACACAATGTTATAGCCTAAAAATACATATTGGATAAAGAACAAGCTAATACCCGTTAATGTTAACTCCAATAACTCTGGAGATTGGACATCAAAGAGACCCATAATATATTTCCCGAAGAATAATCCGACAATTATTGCTACGCCCCCAAGTACAACTGCAATTTTTACAGCAAACTGCAATCCTTCACGTAATCTTTCTGCTAAATTTGCACCGTAATGGAAACTAGCGATTGGCTGTAACGCTGCTCCAACGCCGAAGAATAATAGTAATGTCATCGCATGAATACTATTCACCATCGCATAAGAAGCGACTCCTACTTCTCCTGCATATTGAACGAATGTAATATTAAAACCAATCGTAACAATCGCTACTGTACTTTCTGCTGTAAAGCTCGGGAAACCTATGATCATAATTTGTTTAACTGTATCCCATTCAAAATGGAATTTCGTCCATTTTAAAATACTACTTTTTCTAAAGAAGTGCGTTAATAATACAAGGAAACCAATCGCTGCTGAAAGAATAGTCGCTGAAGCCGCACCTGTTACGCCCCATCCAAAGATGAAAATAAAGATATAGTCAAACACTATATTTAATACAGCCGTTACAACTAGCCCTGCCATTGCTAAATTAGGATTTCCATCATTTCGTATAAATGTACTTAAAATATTTTCTAAAACGTATATCATTCCAAATGTTAATAACACGTGTAAATAGTCTAACGCATACGGTAAAATCACTTCGTTTGCACCGAATAAGTATGCTAAATCTTCTATTCTCCATAAGCAAATCGCTGCTAACACACCTACGATAATTACTGCTACCGTCATGGATTGAGTAAAAATAGATCTTGCCCTATCTAATTTATTTTCACCTAGTGCAATGGAATATAACGTTGCCCCGCCCATTCCAATCCATAATGAAATAGAGAAGAAAATTGAAAACGCTGGAATAGCCACGTTTACTCCTGCTAATCCGTTTGCTCCAACTCCCCTACTAATCATAACCGCATCAATCACAATATTAACTGACATTAACACCATTCCTAGAACGGCTGGTATTAAATAAGAAATAAATAAACTTTTTATCGGTTTTTCTCTTAACTTTTCTGTTGTTTCCATCATATAAATGCTCCTTTTTCAATGCTCTGTTCACAGTTTAAACCTTCAAGTTACTTGAAGGTCAATAGAGAATTAAAAAATAGGTAACTTAATTATCATGTTTGGAGCCAATTTGTAATGATACGCGTCCTACAACTTATTGCTTTGTTTTTTCATTATAGGAATTTGAATTTCTGTTACTTGCTCCTCTGGATTGTCTGTTACAGACCAATCAATTAATGCTATCTCAATCGCATCTCCACTTACTTCGTATCCTTCTTGATTAATATATTTCATTAACTTCTTATATGTTTCATCCGTTTCTTCATATGGTCCATGATGATATACACAGGCAAACATGCCTTCTTTAATTTCATCTGAACTATGTATTTGAAAAGGCATGTAATCCAAAAGAATAAAAACACTACTATATGCTTGAAACTCATTTTGCATTAATCCTTTTTTCGCAACTGTTACACCGATATCTCCAGAAAATAAGCTATCATCCATTTGTCTCATATTTTTTTGCAACGAATGAATATAGTACTCAAACATATCATCCGTCGTATTCGGGGCAACCGCAATTGCTGTAATTTTTCGCTGCGGGATCTCTTTCATTACCATTTGTTCAGCTTTTGCTTTTGTTGCTTCCTTAATTAAATGAATTCTATGCTCCATTTTCGCCAAAGCATATTCAATTTCTCTTTGTTTTTTCAACATCATTTCTTGTTGTTTTTCCAGTAAATTGAGTGCGTATGACGGATTTCTTTCATCAATATATTTCTTAATTTCCTTTAATGGAATATTTAATTGGCGTAAAAATTTAATCGTATCTAATAGTGAAAATTGATCGATCGTATAATAGCGATAATTTGTTTGCGGGTCCACAATGGACGGATGAAAAATTCCCTTCTCATCATAATAACGTAAAGTTGATTCAGCTATATTATGCATTTTTGCCATTTCTCCAATTGTAAAGCGTTTGTTTAATAACATCTTTTATTTCCTTCCATTTCTATTTATTTCATTATATGTTCATTCTGTCTTCAAAACAAAAAAGAATTCCCCTATGAGAATTCTTTTTATTAACTCTTAAACCTCTATTATTATAGGAAGGATCATCGGTTTTCTTTTCGTGCTAGTATATATAAACTTTCCTAAAGCTTCTCTTACTTCTCTTTTCAAAATACCCCAGCTATTCACATTCTCTTTCTTTAAATTATTAATTGTAATAACAGCTAATTTATTTAATTCCTTCAAAAATTCTTCTGAATCACGAACATAGACAAATCCACGAGATATAATATCAGGACCTGAAATAATTTCTCCATCCACTTTATTAAAAGTAATAACTATTACGAGCATTCCATCTTCTGAAAGTTGTTTTCGATCACGTAATAAGGCATTTCCAACATCACCAATTCCTAATCCATCTACATATATATTTCCAGCCTGTATTTTTCTAGATTGAATGGCCACTTCATTACTTATATCTACAACATCCCCATTACGAACGATAAAGATATTTTCTTTTTCAACACCAATTGATTCTGCTAACAAACTATGGTGATGTAGCATTCTAAACTCTCCATGAATTGGGATAAAATACTTTGGCTTCATTAAAGTGAGCATCAATTTCAACTCTTCTTGATATGCATGACCGGATACATGGACTCCAGTAGAACTACCTGATCCATAAATTACTTTTGCTCCTAATGCAAATAAATTATCTATAATTCGTGAAACATTACGCTCATTTCCTGGAATAGGAGTTGCGGCTATAATAACCGTATCTTCTGGTAAAACGTCCACTTGTCTATAGTTTCCACTAGCTAAGCGCGCTAAAGCTGCCATTGGTTCTCCTTGGCTTCCTGTACAAAGTATTGCGACCTGCTTTGGATCCAAACGATTTACCTCACTCGCTTCAATTAACATGCCGTCTGGAATATGTAAATACCCTTTCTCTAGAGCAACTTCTACTACATTTACCATACTTCTCCCGAGCAAAGCCAGTTTTCGATTTGTTTTTATGCAAGCTTCAACTATTTGCTGAACACGATTTACATTAGAAGCAAATGTAGAAATAATTACTTTTCTGCTAGCTTTCAAAAATAATTCTTCTATCCGTTCCCCTACCGATCTCTCTGATGGAGTAAAACCTGGTCGTTCTGCATTTGTACTTTCAGATAGTAACGCTAGTACACCTTCACTACCTATTTTAGCCATTTTATGAATATCAGGATGTTGGTTATTTACTGGTGTTAAATCAAATTTAAAATCCCCGGTATGTACTACAGTACCTTCTAGTGTATGAAACACAATACCGAGACAATCTGGAATACTATGATTCGTTTTAAAAAATGTCGTCTTAATAGAACCGAGATCGATTTCTGATTCTGCGTGAATAACGATTAATTCTGTACCATTTTGAAGATTATGCTCCTTTAATTTAATTTCAATTAAACCTAACGTTAACTTCGTCGCATAGATTGGTACGTTTAGTTGTTTTAAAAAATATGGTATTCCACCAATATGGTCCTCATGTCCATGTGTCACGACTAACCCGCGAATTTTTTCTTTATTTTCTTGTAAGTATGTGATGTCTGGAATTATTAAATCAATTCCTAATAAACTTTCATCTGGAAATTTAGATCCACAATCAATAACGACAATATCATTTTCATATTGAATAGCATACATATTTTTCCCTATTTCATTTACTCCACCTAAAGCAACGATAGACAAGTTGTTTTTTAATGACTTCAAATGATAAGCCCTCCCTTTCACAGTTATAATTCGTGAAATAGTATTTAGACTTTATTATTTGTAATAAAAAAAGACTTCATACTATTTTATACATATAAAATCCGCACGCTTCTCTTATATGTATATCCCTAATAACACAGCCTCTCTCTAAAAAAGCTCCTATTTTTTCATTGATTTTTTGTAAAATATATTATATATTAATTACAGGTTCAAATTACGAGTTCAAAAGAACTTGTAATCAGACCCTTTGTTTAATGGGTTTTACATATTTTCATTAGGCAAATTCCGAGAAATCGTATGATAAAAATAAAAATGATGAGGAGAGGATCCGATGGAATTCGAATTTTTCTTTCAAATTGCACTTATTTTATTAAGTACAAAGCTTGCCGGTGATCTTAGTGTTAGATTAGGTCAACCTTCTGTACTAGGTAAATTAATTGTCGGTATCGTTATCGGTCCAGCTTTATTAGGTTGGATTGAAAATTCAGAGCTTCTAACACAATTAAGTAATGTCGGTGTTATTCTTTTAATGTTTATGGCAGGACTTGAAACAGACTTAGAGGAATTAAACGCAAATCGTAATTCTTCTTTAGCAGTTGCACTTGGCGGTATCATTCTTCCATTCGTAGGTGGTTACGTTTCTGGTCTTGTTATGGGAATGGAACAAGGAAATGCTGTATTTTTAGGATTACTTCTATGTGCGACAAGTGTTAGTATTTCCGTACAAACACTTCGTGATTTAGGAAAGATGAAAACACGTGAAAGTACAACGATGCTTGGCGCTGCTGTATTTGATGACATTCTTGTTGTTATTTTATTAGCATTTGCAATGAGCTTCTTAGGTACAGACGATGTTAACTTAACAATGGTTATCTTGAAGAAAGTTGTATTCTTCGCTTCTATTATTTTAATTGGATGGAAAGGTGTTCCTGCGATTATGCGCTGGTTATCACCACTACGCGTATCTGAGTCTATCGTGAGCGCGGCTCTTATCATCTGTTTCTCATTCGCATATTTCGGCGAACTATTAGGAATTGCTGGTATTATCGGTGCTTTCGCAGCTGGTATCGCTATTTCTCAAACGAACTACAAACATGAAGTAGAAAAGAAAGTAGAACCAATTGCTTACGCTATGTTCGTTCCCGTGTTCTTCGTAAGTATCGGTATGAATATTACATTTGACGGTATTGGCAATCAAATTTGGTTCATCCTAGCATTAACAATAATCGCTGTATTAACGAAACTAATCGGTTGTGGATTTGGTGCACGAATGACTGGATTTGACGCTAAGTCTTCTGCAATTATCGGTGCTGGAATGGTTTCTCGTGGTGAAGTTGCACTTATCATCGCAGGAACAGGACTTTCTTCAGGCCTATTGGCACAAGATTACTTTACAGCTATCGTTATTGTCGTTATTTTAACTACAATGATTACACCACCAATGTTAAAATACACTTTTGGTGCAAAAGATAAAGCGATGAAAGCAAGTAAATAAGTTTCATATAATAAAAGGAGATTGCTATCTTATAAGATAGCAATCTCCTTTTTCGTTTTATCTTTAAACAATTTTATTCGTTTTTAACCATTTTTCAAAAATAATTCGTGCTTCTTCATCATCAATATCATTACTAAATGAATACACCATAATGCCGTAATCATCTATATATTCACCTAGCTTCATTTTCTCCACTTTCTTGTAAAAATCGTCTACCTCATAGTGCGGAATATAAGCATCCCAAACTGGCTCATTTATTCTTTTGTACGCCGTCACTTCTAAATCGTATCCATCTTCATAATACCCGATGTGATAATGTTGACTAGGCTCATATTTCTTCATAAAAAAACCTCCTACTAAACAAAAGCGAGCTGTAATATACAGCTCGCTTCATTCATTAAATGCGTTCCATCGCTGTCTTCAACGTTCCAACAACAAAAGCAATTTCTTCACTTGAAATAACAAGCGGTGGTGCTAATGTTAAGACGTTATTATATCCTGCTGTTGTCATGCCGTTTCGTCCAATAATTAAACCTTTTTCTTTACAAGCATTTACAACACTTGCAATTTTGTCGTTATCAATTGGCTCTTTCGTCTCTTTATCATTTACTAGTTCAATTCCAACTAGTAGACCTTTCCCTCTAATATTCCCAACAAGTGGATGCTCTCCAATTTCTTCTTTTAATTGTTCTAATAGAAGCGATCCCATTTGTGCAGATCGCTCAATTAAATTTTCATTTTCCATAATCTCCAAGTTTTTAAGCGCTAATGCACAAGCCGCAGGATTTCCACCAAATGTATTAATATGACGGAAGAATTCATATTCTCCCTTTCCTTTAAATGCTTCATATATTTCTTTTTTCACAGCTGTCGCTGATAACGGTAAATATGCACTCGTAATCCCTTTTGCCATCGTAATAATATCCGGCTGAACGTCATAATTCATAAATCCAAATGCTTTTCCTGTACGTCCGAAACCACAAATCACTTCATCACTAATGAGCAAGGCACCGTGTTTTTGACACGTTTCATGAACAGCTTTCATATAGTCTTGTGGCGGCATTAAAATGCCTCCGCCCGTAATAATTGGTTCCATAATAAAAGCTGCAATCGTTTCACTTAATTCCCATGTCATAACGCGATCTACTTCTTTTACACATTCTACATCATAAATGTTTTCTCTTTCTATTCCAGGCATACGATAACAATCTGGCGGTGTTACATGTAAAAATCCTGAAGCAAATGGCTCATATTGATATCTACGCTGTGCTTGTCCCGTCGCTGCCATCGTTGCCATTGTATTTCCATGATACCCGCGGTAACGCGACATAAATTTATAACGATGCGGTTCACCTTTTTGAGCATAGTATTGTCTTGCTATTTTAAAAGCTGTTTCGTTCGCTTCCGAGCCACTATTAGAGAAGAAAATAACATACTCTCCTCCAAGCCACTCATTTAATTTTTCTGCAAGCTTTATAGCTGGTTCATGCGATTGTGACATCGGAAAGTATGATAATGTTTGTAATTGCTTATATGCCGCCTCTGCGAGCTCTTTTCTGCCATATCCACTATTCACACACCAAAGACCACTCATACCATCTAAATATCTTTTCCCTTCTATATCTTCAACCCAGCACCCTTCTGCTTTTGCCCCTACCATTGTACTATTTGGACTAAAAGGACGCATTCCGTGCCAAACATATTGCTCATCTTTTGCTAATAATTCATCAGTCTGTTTCGTTTTCATCATTTCTTCCACCTTCCATAACAACTTATTTTTCACAAAAGCTGCGCTGGTGCCATGATGATTTAAATTTCTCCCTGCTTATTTTCATTCCACAAAATTAAGACAAAATCCTACTTACAATACAGTAATATTTACAAGAAAAAAAGAGCTTTTCTTATATATCGAAAAGCCCTTCTCTTTTTAATGTGACGATGCATCACTAACACCATGACCTGTATTAGATTTCACAAGAATCTCATCAAACTTCGCAGCATCTTCTTTCTTACTAGATAACACGGTTCCTAAATATGCTGCAAGGAATCCAAGCGGAATTGAAATAATTCCAGGTGTCGTATATGGGAATATCGCTTCCCCAACAAATATAGCTTTTCCAGCTACAGGGTTCCAAACATTTGGGCTTAAGGCTACGAGAACAATTGCTGATACAAGACCAACGACCATACCCGAAATGGCACCTGTTGTATTGAAGCGCTTCCAATATATTGTGAATAATATAACTGGTAGATTTGCACTCGCTGCAACTGCAAATGCTAATGAAACTAAAAATGCTACGTTCAACGTTTGAGCAAATAACGCTAGTATAATGGATAATACCGCTACCCCAATAGACGCATAGCGAGCCATTGACACTTGCTCTTTTTCCGTTGATTTCCCCTTGCGAATAATTTCATTATAAAAATCATGTGCAAATGCTGATGCTGCTGTTAATACAAGGCCTGCCACTACAGCTAAAATAGTTGCAAAGGCAATTGCTGAAACGAAAGCAAATAAGAAATCTCCACCTAACGCTTTAGCTAACAAAGGTGCTGCCATATTACCAGCAGGGTTTGCTTTCATAATTGCCTCATTCCCTACAAATGCTGCTGCCCCAAATCCTAAGAAGATTGTCATAATATAAAATGCACCAATTAACCACGTAGCGTACACAACAGATTGCCGTGCCGTTTTTGCATCACGTACTGTAAAAAAGCGAACAAGAATATGTGGTAATCCGGCAGTACCGAGAACTAGTCCTAAATTTAAAGACAGTGTATCAAGACCATCCTTATACTTTACTCCTGGATTTAAAAACGAATCTTTTAATGGTGTAGCTGTTTTCATTTGCGCGAACATTTCAGTCACACTAAAATTAAATTTGGAGAAAACGATAACAGAAATAATAAATGTACCAGCCATAAGTAGTACAGCCTTAACAATTTGTACCCAACTCGTCGCAGTCATTCCACCAAAAATAACGTACACTGTCATTAATGTACCAACGATTAAAACGGATGTCGTATATTCGATCCCTAATAATAATTTAATAAGTGCACCAGCCCCAACTAATTGTGCAATCATATAAAAAATCGAAATCGTCATCGTATTAAGTGCTGCAACACCGCGAACTTTTTTCGCATCAAAACGTGCCGCAATCATATCCGCTAACGTGTACTTCCCTAAATTTCTAAGCGGTTCTGCAACAAGGTATAGAACAACTAAATAAGCAACTAAAAAGCCAATACTATAAAAGAACCCATCAAACCCAGTTAATGCAATCGCTCCGGCTATACCAAGAAAAGACGCAGCAGACATATAATCTCCCGCAATGGCCAGACCATTTTGCCAACCAGTTAATCCCCCTCCAGCTGTATAAAACTCACTCGCATTTTTCGTTTTCTTCGACGCAAAATAAGTTATGACGAGTGTACCAAGAACGATGATTAAAAATAATGCAAAAGCGGTTACATTCAAAGTTAGCTCCTCCCTTTTTGCATATCTTGTAGAATTTTTTGCGAGATTTCATCAAAGGATTCTGCTTTTTTGCTATAAATCATACATAATGACCACGTCATAATAAATTGCGCAAATGCAAACACCCATGCCCACGTAACATCCCCAAATGCTGGTGTATTGAGCACCTTTGAATACGATGTTAAAATAGGTAATGCAATAAAAAAGCTTAAAAAGAAAATACTCATCGGAACGATAAACTTCTTTTTCGTATTTAATAGTAATTGAAATTCTTCTGACTGAACAATCTCTGTATAATTCACTTCACTTTGTAACTTACGTGCTGACGTATCATCTCTTTTCATTCCCATTCCCCTCTCTTACTGAAAATACAATTCCCCCTTGTATACCTAAAGGCTAAATTTTATAAATATTCAGAAACTTATTTCTATTTTAGACAATCCATACATTCCTGCAAAGATTTTTCGATAGACATTTTTCGCCAATTTCTCCTAAGTTTTTAATATACTTTTCCAACATAAAAATTACGTACTTCAATTCCTCACCAGTCAAGCTTTACAGGAAGTTATCTTCCATCTAACTTCCTCATATTTGCCGAATTTTGAGGCGGGAGTTTTACCGCCTCAAAATTTCCAGATAAAAAAAAGTAGTGCTTATCGCACTACTTCTGTCTTTTTTTCTTTTTCTAAATTACGAGCTGTTTCGCTTAATTCAACGTCTTTCCCATCTTTAAGCGTTCCAAATATGAAATCGAATACTGGATTTGAAACACCAAACCAAAACTTTTCATTTTTATAATGATGTAATATGTGCTGTTTTTTTAGCCATCTTCCAAACTTAGTGAACGGACGAATCGGCTTATGTGCAATATAATGTTTCCATTCATAAACGAGAAGCATGATAATCATTCCAGTCCCGAATGAAAGTGTAATAGTAACACTTTTTGTTATACCATATGCTATAAGTAAATATATAGTAAAGCTAGGTATACTAAACCATACAGGCAAAAATAATAGTTTTAAATCATCTGGATATACATGATGATCATAATGTAATCTTCTTAACATTTTTAATAAAAATACGTTTTTAGGTGGCTTTAAATGGAATAAAAATCGATGTGTCATATATTCGTTAAGCGTATAAAAAACAATCCCAAACAAACACGTGAACATACCGATCCATGTGAAAAATTGCATTTTTAAAATAATGATGAAAATAAATAAAATACTATACATAATAACGATATCATGTTGTAAAAAGAACTCTTTCCCCACTCTCTTCATCTTCCTTCCCCCTTTTCCAAAAAAACAGCCGCAACATTTCGTTACGACTATTTCTTTTATTTTTTATTTTATTCTATTCACTTTACAAATTTGCCTGCTGCTCTATTGTCGAGAAAAAATTGTTCGATCCAAATATATTTTGCTTCGGAATAATATGTTCCACCGCAAACACTGTCACTTCTCCTCTTTGTACCTCTCCAATAATGAGCCCAAATATTTCATGATTCACTGCAAACGTTGGTTGCTTTGTTTGTAGTAATCTTGCTGCATTGTGAAATACTGCTTCATATAATGGATTTCTATCAGTAATTTCTTTTCGGATTTTGGGTGCCAACGTAATAATAATTTCTTTTCCGTCAATAGTGGTTCGATACATAAAAATCTCCCCTTCAATCTTATGTGAACAACTGTAAAGCTTTGTATGCAAAATGGATAGAATATCCTACTAAAATAATACCGGCTCCGGCTGTTATATAGCCAAGTGCTTTTTGCTTTAATAAAGTTCTGCCAAAATGGACAGAAAAAGCAATATTTAAATTCCATAAAATAATGCCAACGATAATACAAAGACTGTACAAAAAGGCTTCTTGTTTCGTTACCTTCGTAAGCAATGAGCTAAGTGTACTTCCGTATATACCAAACCAAAAAACAAGATTTAATGGATTGGATATCGCAATTAAAAAACCTGCCATAAACGATTGTTTAAGACCACCTACCTCTTCCTTTTTATATTCCATATTCGAGTGGGAAATTCCTTGTTTTACACTTTGAAATCCTAAATAAAATAATAAGAAAAAACCTGTGCAATACATAAAAGCTTGTACATATGTATACATAAACAGAGAAGATAAACCGAAATAAATGAGAAGCATAAACAAAATATCTGCAGTCATTCCACCAATTCCAACAACCCATGCATGCCAAAAACCTCGTTCAATTCCTCGTTTTAACATTTCAATATTAATCGGACCTACTGGCGCAGCTAATGAAATACCTAATACAATTTGTTGTATAATCGCTCCAAACATCGCTCTATCCTTTCTACTTCCTTTACTATTAAGTAATGATTAAAAATAGACTAGCTTTCATCAAAATATTCACTACTAAAATACCCTTTTTTATCCAAATTATGCAAAAGAGCCATCTCGATGATGGCTCTTACTTTTCTAACTTATGAAGAAAAGGACATTTTCCTTTTATCAGCTCTATATCGTCTCCTATGAAGTATTGTTTCCATTCGCGATGATCTGAATCACCATAATGACTAATGTTAGGATGTTTCGGCAGCTGATCCCAACTTTCAACTCGATTTCGGACCGTTTGTCTTGAATATGCTCCTTTAGGGCGATCCCCTTCTAATCCATCAAAGATGGTACGCGGTTGAAATCCAATAACGAGAGAATTTCCTAAATGCCTAGTTTTTCGTTGTTTATAAGCTGGCGCATTTCCAAATGCGAATATCGGTTCCCCGCCAAATGAAAATTCCCATAAGTAATGGTCTGGGTCTTCAGGAATTTGCTTCGGCCATGTTTGGTCATCGTTTTCATGTAAATATTGTAGTACTTTCCAAAAGTAATCACGATAATATTCCAGTGATTGTTCCTCACATTCCGGTTCCACAAAAAGAAAGAATCCTCTTCTTACAATTGGGCGCTCTTTCATTAACTCTAAAAAAGATAACATTGTATGTGGCAAATGACTCCAATCATTATGAGAGAGAAATGAATAACGAAGTTCATTCTTTTTCAAAGCTGTTAAGCCGAAATAACATGGGAAAGTTGGTTCTAGCACGACACTCGAAAAATTTTGAAATTCTTTTGTAACCCAATTTGGTATGTCAGTTCTCGTTCTCATTCCTTCATTATCTAATAAATAAGACTCATTCATTCTTTCTTTCACCTCATTATGTATAGCATTCAATTAAGAATATTACATACTCGGCCTGTCCTATACCTATTTAAAAATTCGGCTGAAAAATTATTTAAAAATACAAAAAAAATAAAATCGCTTACTTGACTAATTTCTACCAATTCGTGTATATTTAAATTAATCATTTAGCAGAATATTCAAGATTATAGCATTTTTAGTTTATATTATCTTTCAAATGAATTTCACTAAATGAAAAAAGCAAATGTTTTTAGGAGGAATTGTAACATGCAAGGAAAAGTAAAATGGTTTAACAACGAAAAAGGTTTTGGATTTATCGAAATGGAAGGCGCTGACGATGTATTCGTACATTTCTCTGCTATTCAAGGTGACGGCTACAAAGCTTTAGAAGAAGGTCAAGAAGTATCTTTCGATATCACTGAAGGAAACCGCGGACCTCAAGCTGCTAACGTAGTAAAACTTTAATCCAACATATAACAGGAGGTTACCTTACTTGGTAACCTCCTTTGTTATTCCTTTGTATATTTCCGTTTTACAGAGCAAAAACTATGTGAAATGCGCAATATACAAAGGAGGAAGTAATAATGGGATCAGAAGTAAATGATTTTGAAGAAGTGAAATTCCGTGTAGAAACAGCACAAAAAATGGTAGGATCAGCGACAATTTCAATGGATCCAGATACATTAGAGCATGCCACAACTGCTGTAGAAGCAGCTCGCTCTCAGCTTGAAATTATGAAATCTGTTGCGGTAGATTTAGATGAGCCGTTTCTAATGAATGAGGAAAAGAAATTAAGTAAATGCGAGCAGCAATTAAACGAAGCAAAGCACTAAAAAAAACATCCAGAGAATGTTCTCTGGATGTTTTTTCATGACAACTGTTCCCCATACTTTTTCAATGTTTCTCCAACTGTACATTGCCTAATACAAAATGAATGAGCATAATATTTACTATTTGTCTTTCGATTATGTTCTCGCAAAAAACACCCTTCACAATACGTTTCTAATAAGTCATTTACCTCTGTAATGAGTTGCTTTTTATCCACGGTTGCACCTCTCTATTCGGTTATTTCTTTATGACTATCAATGACTGTTCCTTCTAATGCTTGCGTTGCTAATTGATGTGCTTCTTTATTTTGTTTTCTAGATATTGGCTCGCATACAAGTTTTAATTTCATTTGCTTCGCTTTTTGTTCAATTTGGTCTAAATAATGATTTAAATGCTCATCATAGCAAGGCCATTCTCCAGCCAATTGTTGCAATACCACTTGAGAATCCCCGCGAAGTGTAACTGCTTCATACTTAATCCCTAATTCCTCGAGTATATTCATACCGTATAATAATGACGCATATTCGGCTTCATTATTATCATATATACCTTCTATATATCCGTTGCGGCGAATTCGGTAATTTTTATTTGCTTTTTTATAGTACACACATATACCTACTCCAGCTTCTTTCGTCTGCACATCATAACCACCATCAAAATAAACGAGTATTTCTTGGGGCTCATCCTCCACTTGTTTACTCAGCTTTTTCATTTCCTTTAATGACCATTCTGCATCCATTTCATCATAAAATGATAGTTCTTTCACTCTTCCTGTTTTCTCGAAATCCTCTGCAAATTGCAGCACATCTTCTATGTTCATATAATCTGTCGTTAATTCCGTCTGCAAACCGCGCTTCATTTTATATAACCAATGAATTTTATATTTCATACTAGATTCCCCTTATGTAAGACTTCTTATATGTATCCAGCTAATGAAAGCCTCACTTTATTTTATTATATTTTATCAAGAGTCTCTGAATTATATTCAATATTATCACATGCAAAAAGAGCTATCCCTTTAGGAATAGCTCTTTCATCTATTGCATAAATCTTTCAAATTGTACTCGTTTATTAATCCAGTACATTACAGGCATACCAATTGCCATGACAACAAATTCACCGATGGCACATGTTAACCAAGTCAACATAAATGGTAAATCAAATGCAAGATGAAGTTCAATTGCAATCATAAACATTGTAATTGTAAAAATAACTGTATTAAAAATCATACGAGCCCAAACACCTTTAATAAATCGCATAGAAATAATCGTTGCAACTAATGCAAGAATAGATTGCCCTACTCCAAATACTAAATCGTAAGCGATCATAGGTGAGAAAAAGAGATTTGTTAAAAATACACCTAATACAATTCCGTAAATTGCTTTCTTATTAAATACAACAAGATGATTAAACATCTCTGAAATACGAAACTGTACATTCGTAAAGCCAAATGGCTGAATAAGCATAGAAACAGCAATATATAATGCCGCTAAAATACCATTACCGACTAATGTTCTTATATTCATGACAAAATCTCCTTAGTTTTTTTACGTGGGATGGTTTCGAACCACGTTATTCGTTTTTTAAGCAACAAGAATATATTCTACGCAATACACACTCTCTCGTCAATAGATTCCTATCATTAACTACCTTTTTTCTTTTAGACAACGTATAATAAAACATATGAAAGTTTTAGGAGGTTTCACTTCATGACAGCAACAATTCAAAATGAAAAAGTGGTCGTTTCCATTTCTGACAAAGGTGCAGAATTACAAAGCGTTCGCTTAAAAGAAGATAACACTGAATACTTATGGCAAGGCGATTCTACTTATTGGGGGCGCCGCGCACCAATTTTATTCCCAATTGTCGGCCGATTAGTAGATAATACATACTACGTAGATGGTAAACCATATTCTTTAACACAACACGGCTTTGCTCGTGATCTTACATTCTCTGTACAAGAACAAAGTGAAACGAAAATCACTTATATTGTAACTAGTAATGAAGAAACATTAAAAAAATACCCATACGAATTCGAATTACTCGTTTCTTATGAGCTAGACGGACATATCGTTCATGTAACATATGAAGTAAATAACCCTGCTTCAAAAGAGATGTTCTTCTCAATCGGAGCACATCCTGGTTTCAACTTCCCCTTATTAGAGGGCGAATCATTTACTGATTATCATTTATCATTTAATGGTTCTGAACGCTTAGAAACAAGCGTATTAGAAGGACCTTATCTTTCAAGTAAAAAACAATTAATTGCTGAAAATACGAATGAATTACCACTTACATACGATTTATTCAAAAATGATGCGCTTATTTTTGAAAATATGAATACGGATGAAATCTCTATTCGTTCTCATAAACATAATAAATTTGTAAAAGTAGAATTTGACGGATTCCCATTTGTCGGCGTATGGACACCAGGCGAAAACGCACCTTTCTTATGTATTGAACCTTGGTACGGTATTGCTGATGAAGTAAATCCGGCAAAAGATTTCAAGGAAAAAAAAGGAATTCAATCTTTACAAGCGAATGAAACATTTACATGTCGTTATAGTATTACAATCGGCTAAAGTACTCTATCCCCTACTTCAAAGAAACATATAAGTAGGGGATCATCTTATAATTTGGAGGTTTCTCATTTTGATTGAAGTATATATTGATGGTGCATCAAAAGGAAATCCTGGTCCTTCTGGTGCTGGAGTGTTTATTAAAGGGGTGCAACCAGCTGTACAATTATCATTGCCCCTTGGGACAATGTCCAATCATGAAGCAGAATACCACGCCTTACTTGCGGCATTAAAATATTGCACGGAGCATAATTATAACATTGTCTCTTTTCGTACAGATTCGCAACTTGTCGAGCGAGCTGTGGAAAAAGAATACGCAAAAAATAAAATGTTTGCACCACTATTAGAAGAAGCATTACAGTACATAAAAAGTTTCGATCTCTTTTTTATTAAGTGGATTCCAAGTAGTCAAAATAAAGTTGCTGATGAATTAGCTAGAAAAGCTATCTTACAAAATTAACGGGGGTATGAGTGTGAAAAAAGATTGGGTTGCTCCTCTTGCTTTATTATTTGTCTCTTTTATTTGGGGAGCTACATTTGTTGTCGTTCAAAATGCTATGTCTTTCGTTGGTCCATTTACTTTTAATGGTATTCGCTTTTTATTCGCTGGAATTATTTTATTATTCGTTCAAATGATTTTCTCAAAAAAATCTTCAAAACAAGATATACAACAGAGTAGTCTCGCTGGATTAATCGTTGGATTTTTTTTATGCGTTGGCTATGTATTACAAACATTCGGCTTACTTTATACAACTTCTTCAAAAGCTGGTTTCTTAACAGGGCTTAGTATCGTTATGGTACCCATTTTGTCTTTTATCTTTTTAAAACAAAAAGCTACCATTTTTATCGTAATGGGCATTGCTGTAGCAACGGCTGGTTTATACTTATTAACGGCCGGTGATTCTTTTCAATTGAACATTGGAGATATACTCGTTCTCGGTTGTGCAGTTGCTTTCGCCGCCCATATTCTTGTTAACGGCTTCTTCTCTAAGAAAATATCACCTTTATTGTTAAGCACATCGCAAGTATTAGCTGTCGGTATGTTTTCTTCTATTTGCGCCTTTTTGTTTGAAGATTGGGAAAAATTATTTTCAGTGGCACTATGGACGAATTCTTCCTTTTTATTCGCTCTATTTCTAACTTCCCTTTTTGCGACATCCATTGCTTTTTTTATTCAAACATCAGCACAAAAACATACGTCTCCAACGAGAGTAGCAATTATTTTCGCAATGGAGCCTGTTTTTGCTGCATTAACAGGCGTTCTCGTGGCAAACGAACAACTTTCTATTTCTGCTATTATCGGATGCCTATGTATTTTCCTAGGCATGGTTTTTGTTGAATTACCTTCCAAAACAAAAAAAGAAGCGCAGGCTGCGTGAAGTTACGATTGTAACTTCCGCATAAAAGCCTTAGCGCTTTTTTTATCTGTAATTTCTTCTTCTTTCAAACGTTCTAATAACGCAACAAAATAACTCCCATCAAACTGTAATTGATGTTTAATTGTCGCTTCTATTGCTGCGTTCACAATTCCATCAGATGCACCAGTATATCCTTGTCCGAACATAATAAACCCTTGTGCTTCCTCTGATAGTTTAAATCCTTTCGTATGTAAGAATGAAAGATAATCTTCTACTGTTTGCATGATATTCCCACCTACTCAAAAATTCTCCATCTCCTATCATACATGTTTTTACACGCTATGAGAATGAAATTTCTTTGACAACTTTGTAAATCTATCGTCTACTGCATAGACAATAGAGGATTTCCTTGCAATATGAATGAATATGTATAGTGGAACTTATTTCATATTAAAGGGGAGACACGATGAAACAAGCACTATTAATCATTGATGCTCAGCAAGAATTAATGGATGGAAATGAAAAAGAAAATGAAGTTTTTCGTAAAAAAGATCTATTATCTACACTAAATACAGCCGTACAGAAAGCACTAGATGCAAATGCCCTTGTTGTTTTCGTAAGAGATATCGATGTTGCTTCTGGTAGCGGAGAAGGATTTGAAGTACATAATCAAATTCAAGTACCTCAGTCTGCAATCCTTATTAATAAAGCAGCAACAAACGCATTCTATGGCACTTCTCTACTTGAACTTTTAAAAGAAGAAAAAATTAATCATATCGTTATCGGTGGATGTAAAACAGAACATTGCATCGACACCGCAGTTAGAACAGCTACTGTACAAGGATTTGATGTTACATTAATTAAAAACGGTCATTCCACAACTGATTCTAATGTGTTGTCTGCAGAGCAAATTATTGGTCATCATAATAAAATTCTACATGGACATTATAATGTGGATCATTTTTCTATGGTGAGAGATATTGAGGAAGACCTCTTTCAACCAACTCACGACCAATATCGTGATTAGTCAACTACCCCCACTGAGATAAAGCCTTTCAGTGGGGGCTTGAGTTAGAACGCTAGGTCTTTTCGTCTATCGCTAGACAGTTGACGCTCTAGCATTCATGCCACCTTATGGTAACACCCCAAGTATGTTTTTGGTTGGTACTGGCAACGAACGATTGTTTTCCCACTTGCACCACCCTTTCGAAAAAGAGCAGTTCTTCCTTATGGAAGAAGCCACCACTCAGATGAATCCGGCGTGTACTACAAGCCCCGACAAGTCGAGTACACATGGATGATTGACGCACCCACTAAGCTATGCGCGAAGCAACAGCCTTACGTTTTTGCACTTCTAATAGAATCGGCGTTTTCACTTTAAGACTTTCATCCAATTCTACAACTCTTGATTTTTCCAATGTATTTAATGCACCATTAATATCAGCATGGATACATGTTCCTGCTTTACTTTGATACAGACCACGAGTGATTCGTTTGCCACTAAAGCGATAATGGGTCCTATCATCCTTAGACCAAACTGGAACCGGATCTTTATCCAGAAAACTAGCTTTAGAAGTATAGCTTTCTTCTTGTTTGAAAAATCGGATGCCTTCTTTTATACATTTATTCTCAATTGCCGCAATCAGTTTATGAAACGGGATTTGAACAAACTTTTGATTATTCTTTTTTCCCATATCTGATTTTTGTTTCCAGCCAGCGTTATACCCTACGACAACCGTATCTATGCCGAATGCTTTCACTTTTTTAAACAACAAGCCTACCGTTTGTGAAAGGTAACCGTTTATTTGTCGTTCTCGTTTATGCCAAAGTGTAGCCATTTTATTCGTTACAATACGTTTTGAAATTCCATTGTCCATATTTTTCTGTTGCAGATTACGGATCATTTTATTGAAGTACTGGTTAATAGACTTTAGTTTTTTTCCATCAATTAAGAATGTATCACCTGTATTTGTTGCGCAACTTACTAATCTATCTACACCTAAATCGCAACTCAAAGCGTTACTAGTGGTCGCTGATTGTTTCTTCATTTGAGAGACGTGCATCTCATATGTGTAATGCACCTCAAAGAACCGACCTTTTTGTTTCGGTACAATCTCAATGTAGGAGATTTTTTTATGTCTTACGTTTTTCGGCATACGTATTTTAATGGAACCGAATTTTTTTCTGAATGCCACATTCATCGGAATCATCCAATACCCGTTCTCATCTACTTTTGGAACTTGATAGATTTCAATAATTCGTTTGTCAGTTGAACGAGAATAATTTGGAAACTTAGGACGTCCTGTGAATGTTTCAGGTTTTCTCTTCCACTGTTCCAATGCTTTAAAAAAGCTTTTTACTTCTGCATATAAGGCTCTACGAATCGCTTGGACGGAGTTTGATTGCATGCCCCAGTAATTCATATCGGCTTGCATGGCGGTATCCACTTCTTTTACAGTAGCAATCTTGTTATGATTCAGGTAACTTTGTTTTATCGTGTACAACCCGACATTTCGCAATGCTTTTGAACTATGTGACATGCGTTGCAGTAAGCGAAATTCCTTTGCAGTCAAGCAAGCTCGCCCAATATTCTGTTTCTGCGTGAATCGTTGCATGGTTTCTCTTTTCTTTTGTTTACATAATACTTTCACTGCTTTCTTTCTAGCCATTGTTTTCACCACCTTTCTTAGAGAGTTCATTAAACTTATTCATTACTTTTGGTGCAAGTAACCAAATGATGATTATTATCCAATTTCGTTATCTTAAGATATATTCCCTCCTTATCTAAGGGCAGATTGTATCGTAAGACAAAAAAACAAAAGAGTTCAGACTACCTTCTGACGGCAATTCATCTCCACCTGAATTGTTGGGTTTCACCCGTAACACAAATCAGATGGAGTCTTCTTGCCGAAAAGGATTCTTTTTTATCCAAAAATTTGCGCTGCAATACTGTATAGTTCCCCATTTCTTTTCAAAAATTGATCACTATTTCTCATCATAATTGGCGGTGTATTCACCTTTTGAAAACCAGCAATCTCTAACTCTTTCAGAAAATCGTCCTTTCCTTTTGGTACATCCATTCTTAATCTCCCATCATGCCCTCTTGCTAAAGCATGTACTATTTTCATTGCCATTGCATCATTTTTAGCAACGATCGGTCCTATTATTTTATTTTCTGGCGTTTGTATACTTATACCGTATCCTACTACATTTTCTTTTGTATCCTTTATAACGACACACTGATCACTTTGCATAATTCTTTGTTTTAAAAACTCGTTTCGACTTGTTCCAAATGCGCCTTCATCTATTTTTATTATTTCTTCTAAATCCCCCTCTTTATAATTCATCACATATTCTTCATTTCCTTGACAGTTATAATTCGTATTGTACGAGTTACATATGTATTTAGAAATATAGCTCACTGCCCTAAATCCTAACTTTTCGTATAAAGGCTTCCCCTCATCTGTAGCAATCAGCATAATTGAAGTTCGAGCTGATACGCTATTCATGCAAGAACTCGTTATCGCCTTTCCAATCCCTCTTTCCTTATAATCCGGATGGACAATTACCATTCCTATTGACGCTAACGCCTCTCCGTATAATATAATTGCAGCGCTTGCAATCAGTTCTTTTCTCTCATTCCATACGCCATATACAATACCTGAATTAAAAATCGTTTCAACTTCTTCTCTGTTATAATCCCAACCAATATAAGAAGATAATGCAACAATATCATTTATATTATCTTTTCTAAGACGCTCCACTCTTATTTTCAATCCAATCATTCTCCAACCCCTTATTTAGACATTTAAATCATTATTACTAAATCAACTTGTACATGTTTCCCTTTATTTGTCACACACATATCCTATTTTGACCAAGACTATATTGTAAATGAGGTGACAACATGCCCATTACGAATCGATTTTCTACCACCACAAACGGCGCACTCGCTATTACAGGAAATACTTTAGGCTTAAGTAAAATTAGTAATCAAAACCGTGCTGGTACAATCGGGGCAATTGGTGCATTCGCAACTACGAATACCGCTTTACAAGTACCTACTTTTCCTGCTGGTACAACGTTAAACTATACACAAAATAGTTCTACCGCTATTTTAAATATCCCTGCTGGTAGTACGATTCTTTACGCAGAACTCATTTGGGGTGGCAACTATTTATCTCGTGATCAAAACATTACGAACGTTTTAGGAAACCCTGTTTCTTTTACAACACCTGTTTCAACATACTCAATTACTCCTTCTGCTGTTACAGCTTCTAATCAAACATTCGTTTCCGGATCCGTCACATTTGGATTCTATACACGTTCTGCAGATGTAACATCTCTCGTTCAAGCTGGAGGATCTGGCTCTTATACAACCGGCTCTGTCCCTGGACTTGTGGACCCTATAGATGCTTCTAACGGAACAATTAATTCGGCTGGATGGACACTTATCGTCGCTTATCAAAACGGAACATTGCCTGCAAGAAACTTGACGATTTATGTAGCAGGTAACCGTGTTTCCGCAGAAACTGGTAGTGCCGATGTATCTGTCTCAGGATTTTTAACACCTTCAGGGGGACCTGTAAGCGGGAGATTATTTTTAAGTTCTACGGAAGGGGATGCTGATTTAACTGGGGATCAAGCTTTATTTGGACCAAATTTCAGTTCATTAAACGCTTTATCTGGGCCAAATAATGCGATAAATAATTTCTTCGGTTCTCAAGTTAATAATGCTGCTGGAAATTTAGATACAACTGGAACATTTGGCACACGAAACCAAAGCGCTTCTACAAGTACAAATATATCTGCAGGAAGACAAGGCTGGGACATTACTTCCATTGATATTTCTCCTTATTTAACAAACTCCCAAGTGTCTGCCGCAATCCGTTTAACAACTAACGGAGATGCATATATGTTAAATACAGTCGGCTTACAAATTAATATAAACTCACCAAATATACAAGCAACGAAAAGCGTAAATAAAAGTGTTGCAGCAATTGGAGATATTCTAACTTATACAGTTACTATCCCTAACACTGGGCTCCTTCCCGCCAATAATGCTATTTTTATAGATAGTCTCCCTAACGGTACTTCTTTTATACCCGGCAGTGTAACAGTAGATAACGTACCACAAACAAATGCAAATCCTACCGCCGGTATATCTCTTGGAACGATTAATAATAGTGCTTCTCGTACAGTAACTTTCCAAGCAACTGTCGTTTCTCTCCCAAATCAAAATCCAATTTCTAACACTGCTAATATTACATTTCAATATACACCAATCGCCGGAGGAACAACTTTTAATGGTCTTGCAACAAGCAACTCTGCTGGAACGCAAGTTAACCTCGCAGATATTAATGGTACAAAATCAGTTAACAAACTTTTTACCGATATTGGTGAAACGTTAACTTACAGTATTGCCTTAGCTAATATAGGAAATATCGCCGCAACGAACGTTATATATACGGATCCGATTCCTAGCGGGACTACTTTCATTCCAGGGAGTGTAACTGTTAACGGAGTTACTCAGGCTGGAGCAAATCCCGCTACTGGTATATCAATTGGATCTATTGCCGCAAATTCCACTACTACTATTTCATTTCAAGTATTCGTTCCGTCTATCCCGCAAACAAATCCAATATTAAATAGTGGAACAACAACATACCAATACATTCCTGTGCCAAATCAACCGGCAGTAAGTGGGACTGATACGACGAATCTTGTCTCTACTCAAGTGAATAACGCTACTGTAACTATGGCAAAAGCAGTAGATAAAAATTTCGCAGATATTGGTGATACACTAACGTACAACGTTTCCTTTACAAGTACAGGTAATACGAATGCGAATAACGTTATTTTTACAGATGTCATTCCCACTGGCACAACTTTTGTTCTAAACAGTTTAACAATAGATGGCACGACACAAGTGGGCGCAAATCCCACTAACGGTGTGAACATTGGATTGATCACAACTGGTTCAACAAAAAATGTTTCGTTTCAAGTAGTAGTAAACACAATACCCGCGTCAAATGTCGTTTCTAATGGATCAAGCGCTTCTTATCAATATACCGTCAATCCTAGCCAATCACCCGTTACAAAAAATATCTCTTCTAATCTTGTTTCCACTCAAATTAACAACGCGAATGTAACATTAACAAAATCAACAAACAAACAATTTGCTACAATTGGCGAAACGATAAGTTATACAATCCTCATTACAAACAGTGGAAATACAGCCGCAACTAACGTGCAACTAACAGATCCACTTCCAAATGGAACGATATTGACTCCTGGTACTGTAAAACTAAATGGAGTTTTGCAAAATGTAAATTCTCTCGTCGCTTTACCTATCGGAACAATTCCTGGCGGAGCTACTTTTACTCTTTCTTTCCAAGTAACAGTCATTAATATTACCGCCCAAAATCCTATCATTAATAATGCTTTCGCTTCTTATCTATATACTGTTAATCCAAGTCTGCCACCAACTTCAAAAACAGCAAATTCTAATTCTGTTACATCAACAATTAGACTAGCAAACCTTCAAGCTACGAAGTCTGTAGATAAAACATTTGCGGAAGTTGGAGATGTATTAACTTATACCTTTGCTCTTACAAACGATGGAAATGTTACGGCGAACAATGTAGTACTATCCGATTCAATTGCGAATGGTACTGCCTTTGTACCAAACAGTGTTACAATTAACAATGTTGCTCAGCCAGGTGTTACACCAGCTAGCATCAATATTGGTAGCATCAATGCAAATACTACAATTACAGCTTCATTCCAAGTATTAATAACTAGCATCCCAAATCCAAATCCTATTTCAAATAGCGCTTCTATTTCCTATAACTTTATCGTGGATCCAAACGCTTCACCTGTAAGTAAGAACACTACTTCAACCACTACATTTACTCAAGTAAACGATGCAAATGTCATTTCAGCAAAAACAGTGGATCGGGCGTTTGCTACTGTTGGGGATGTATTAACTTATACTATTCTTTTAACGAATGCAGGAAGCGTTACTGCTGATAGTCCAACTTTCGTAGATACGAATCCAGATGGTACTACCTTTATTCCAAACACTTTCCTTATTAATGGTGTGCTACAAAATAATGCAGATCCGAACATTGGTGTTCCGTTACCTTCCATTCCTGCTAACGGTGAAATTACTGTTTCTTATCAAGTAACTGTCACTGCTTTACCTACACAAAATCCAACAATAAATTCATCTAGTACACAGTATAGCTTTATTCTAAATCCAGGCGATCCACCAACTGTAGAAACCTCTTTAAGTAACACTGTAAGCACACAAATTAATTTAGCAAATGTAGTTATTGTCAAACAGGTAGATTTAACTATTGCTGATGTTGGGCAACCAATCACATATACAATTGCCTTAGCGAACCCTGGGAATACTCCAGCGAATGATGTAGTTGTTACCGACATACTCCCTCCTGGTACGACTCTTGTACCAAATAGTATTTTTATAGGCGGCGCTTTACAGCTAGGTGCTGATCCAAGTGTTGGTCTTCAAGTTGGAACAATTCCCGCAGGTGGAATTACAAACATTGTTTTTCAAATTAGTGCAAATAGTTTACCTTCACCAAATCCAGTTCAAAATAGTGCTGCACTACAATATAGCTTTATCGCAGATCCAAATTTACCTGCTGTTGTTAGGAACGCTACTAGCAATATAGTAGCTACACAAATTAATACTGCTAATATTGTTGCTACGAAACTAAAAAGTACAAACTTTGCTGATGTTGGTGATGTCATTACGTATGCTACGATTTTAACGAATAACGGTAATATCCCTGCCACTAATGTAACGTTTACAGATATCATTCCAGATGGTACCATCTTTCTTCCTAATACTGTAACGATTAACGGTGTCCCTATAGCAAATGCAAATCCTGCTAACGGCATTTTGATCGGTACGATTGGAGCAAATTCATCACGTACCGTTTCATTCCAAGTTTTTGTACCAACTATTCCTGCTGTAAATCCAATTACGAATCAATCAGGCACTACATTCCAATACACGTACGATCCATCCAAACCAGCCATCATGCAGATGGTTGCTTCTAACACTGTACAAACAGCTATTAATAACGCTACGATTACCTCTGCAAAATCTGCTGATAAACAGTTTGCGAACGTAAATGATATTATTACGTATACGACTACTTTAGCGAATAACGGGAACACACTTGCATCAAATGTAATATTTACAGATGTAATTCCAAACGGGACATCATTTATTCCTAATAGTGTAACAATAAATGGGAATACACTCCCTAATACAAATCCAGCCAGTGGAATTACAATCGATCCAATAAACCCTAATACAAATACAACAATCTCATTTCAAGTAATCGTAAACTCTATCCCTAGTCCGAATCCAATTCCGAACCAAAGTAACACAACATACCAATATGTCGTAAATCCTAACTTACCTCCAGCATCCGCCAATGTGTTAAGTAACTTAATAACAACTCAAATTAACAATGCTACGATTATCGCTACGAAATCAGTGAACACACCGACTGCTGCAATTGGAGATATCGTTACCTATACGATTGCAGTTACGAACACAGGAAATATTCCCGCTAGTGCAACTGTTTTAACGGATGGACTTGGCGCAGGGGCTTCATTTATCCAGAATTCTGTAACTATTAATAATGTTCCACAGCCAGGATTAGATCCATCACTTGGTATTCACTTAGCAGATATTCCTCCCGGAGATACTATATTCATTACTTTTCAAGCACAAATTTTAGCGATACCACCTAGTGGCACATTAACAAATAATGCTCTTGTAAATTATGAATATAACGTGAATCCAAACCAATCACCTGCTGTTGGTAGTACAATTACGAATACGACGGTTACTCCAATTATTGATGCTACTCTATCTATAAATAAAACTGTCAATTCAACATTCGCTACTATTGGAGATACACTCACTTTCACTTCTACCATTATTAATTCCGGGAACACTACCGCAAACAATGTTATTTTTACAGATTTACTGCCAGATGGTACGACGTTTATCCCAAATAGTTTCACAGTAAATGGAATAACTATTCCTAATACAAATCCACAAAACGGTATCAATATCGGGAACATAAATTCAAATGCATCAGTTATACTCAGCTTTCAAGTAAACATTACAACGATCCCAAATCCGAATCCAATTCCTAACAAATCATCGCTTCAATATAGCTTTATTGTTGATATAAATGAACCGCCTGTTTCACGAACAGTTCAATCCAATAAAACTTTTACACAAGTAAATACAGCCTCCGTAATCGCAACAAAAACTGCAAGCAGTACATTTGCTGCTGTCGGAGATACAATTACGTATACAACTACTCTCACTAATAGCGGAAATACTACCGCAAACACACCTGTTTTTATCGATATATTACCACCTGAACTTTCATTCGTTCCTGATAGCTTACAAATTAATACCATCCCACAACTTGGATTTAGACCAGATAGCGGGATTTCTTTAGACCCCATTCCAGTTGGAGGAACAACAACAATTAGCTTTCAAGCTATCGTTGGCTCAATACCAGCTACAAATCCTACGTTGAATCAATCCAGTACGACATATTCTATCATTGTGGATCCTACCCAGCCGCCAGTGACAGAAACAGCTACAAGTAATCCAACTTTAGTGCAAATTAACGAAGCAATTATCCAAGCAACAAAAAGTGTCGATCGTCTATTTTCTGACATCGCACCCGGAAATTCATTTTTAACTTATACAGTTTTATTAGAAAATATAGGAAACGCAACTGCTACTAATATCACTTTTACAGATCCGATTCCAAATAATACAGTATTTATAGAAGATAGCGTTCGAGTAGGTGGGGTTTTATTACCTGGAGTAAATCCGGCGAACGGGATACCAATTGGGGATATTATTGCAGGAGATTTTATAAACGTCACCTTCCGTGTGCAAGTAGTTAGCATCCCAAATCCTATTTTTACAATCGGACCTGGAGGACCAAACTCACCCGTTGTAAACGGAGCTTCTATTAATTATCAATTTATGACAGGACCTAATTTACCACTCGTTTCACGAAGTACAACATCTAATCCAGTTTCAACACAAATAAATTCCGGAGAAATTTTGGCAGTTAAATCTGTAGATAAAACTTTTGCAAAGATCGGGGATACACTTTCCTATACAATTTCATTAAGCAACCCTGGAAATGTCACTTCACAAAACATACTTTTCACGGATATTTTGCCTGATGGAACGACATTTATATCTGGTACTCTTGTAAATGATTCTAGTGCTCAGCAAATTGGAAACCCCGCTAACGGGATTCAAATTGGAAATATAACCCCTGGCAGTACGGTTGCTATTACGATAAACGTACTTGTAACAAACATTCCAAGTATAAATCCAATTTCAAATTTTAGTTCTGTACAGTATTCACATGTGGTCGATCCTAGCCAACCTGCCGTATCACAAACGAATATATCTAATACTGTTTCGACAACTATTAATAGTGCTATATTAACTACTACAAAAAGTGCTGATAAATCCATTCTTTCTGTCGGAGATACGATTACGTATACAACTACTATTACAAATACGGGAAATACTGCAGCAACGAATATTACTTTCACAAGCGCTATTCCAGCCAACACTACATTTATACCAAATTCGTTCACAATCAATGGTATGCAGCAACTTGGTGCACGGCCAGCACTTGGAGTCAATATACCCAATATCGCTCCTGGCGAAACAGTAACCGTTACTTTCCAAGTAACTGTTATTTCTGTTCCCCCTTCAAGTTCAATTATGGATAACGATACAATTTTATACTCTTATACCGTTAATCCAAGCGCAGCTCCTGTTACTACTTCTACTTCAACTAACAGCGTTACAAATCCTGTACTAGATGCTATGATAACGATGATTAAATCAGTTGATCAAACACTTGTAACACTAGGTGATACTATTACCTATACGACACTTTTAACGAATAGTGGGAATACAAATGCTACGAATATTACGTTCACTGACCTTATTCCAGACGGTACAACGTTCGTTTCGGATAGTGTCACAATAAATGGCATCACACAAATTGGTCTTAATCCTAATACAGGTATTACAATTGGATCGATTGCTCCTAACAGCTCAATAGCAATAGCATTTCAAGTTACCGCTACTTCTACTCCTGTTCAAAATCCTATTGCCAATTCGGCTAGTGCTTCTTACACATTTATCACTGACCCTAATGCCCCTATTGTTTCAAGGAATGTTACTTCAAACACAGTGTTCACTACAATTAACACAGCTATCATTCTTTCATTAAAACAAGTCGATAAATCCTTTAGTCGTATTGGAGACACACTCACTTATACTGTTACTTTAACAAACAATGGAAACTCATCCGCACAAAATGTTATTTTCTCAGATACAATGCCGAGCGGAATTACATTTATTGCAAACTCATTTTCTATTAACGGGGTTTCTCAAAGTGGTGCGGACCCATCGAACGGAGTAAATATTGGGCCTATAACAGCTGGGTCTACAGTAACTGTTTCATTCCAAGTAAAAGTGGCGTCATTACCAACCGAAAACCAAATTGTAAATTTCTCATCAACATCGTATCAATTAGTCTCACCGCCTGATCCAGAAACTTCAATTAGTAATCCCGTTTCAACGCAAATTAAAGAAGCTATATTATCCATGACGAAAAATGAAAGTGTCTCCTTTGCAGATATCGGGCAAACTGCTTTTTATACTACGTCTATTTCGAATATAGGAAATACGGATGCCACTAATATTGTATTTACAGATGCATTACCAAGTGGACTCACATTTGTTCCTAACACATTAACTGTTGATGGTGTTTTACAACCTGACGCAAATCCAAATACAGGTGTATTACTTGCAACACTTCCACCAAATGAAATATATAGTATAGTATTTCAAGTTACGGTTAACAGCATCCCACCTATTAACCCTGCACCAAATATAGCATCAACGACGTATGAGTTTACTGTTGATCCAGGGAATCCGCCAGTATCGAGTGCAGCTACCTCCAACACGACACTTCTTCAAATAAACAACGCAAATATTATTAGCACAAAAACAGCAGATCTTACTTTTGCGGATGTTGGTAATACAATAACATTTACACTTAACCTTCCTAATACCGGGAATGTGGCTGCAACTGATGTTACCGTTATCGATATACTTGATAGCAATTTAAGTTTCGTTCCAAACAGTTTCACAGTTAATGGGCAAACCATTCCAAACGCTGATTTATCTACTGGTGTAAATATCGGTGCAATTAATGGTGGAAATACATCAATTGTCACATTCCAAGCCATCGTTTCAACCCTCCCAATCAACAATCCTATTTCTAATTCGGCTCTTACCACTTACCGTTATATTGTTGATTCAGATCAGCCGTTCATTTCGACTTCCAATCAATCTAATACAACGACAACACAAGTTAATAGCGCTATCCTTACTGTACAAAAAAATTCAAATGTGGAAACAGTAGATATTGGGCAAGATATTGTCTATTCAGTTACGATTACAAATAGCGGAAATGTTAGTGCGACGAATGTTATTTTTACCGACCTAATTCCAGACGGAACTTCCTTTGAACCGAATAGTTTTACACTTAACGGAACTACCATCCCAAATGCAGACATAATGACAGGCGTTCCAATTGGAGATATCGCACCAAACCAGTTTGTCATCGTAGCATTTCATATTAATGCCAATGAAATTCCACCTATAAATCCAATTACCAATCAAGCTAGCATTAGCTTCCAGCATATCGTTAATCCAGCTAATCCTCCCGTTTCAAAAAATATTACTTCTACTACTGTTTCCACAAAAATCGAAAGTGCAATTTTAAACACAATTAAAATTGCAGATAAAGCTTTTGCAACGATTGGTGATACGATTACGTATACAACTACGATTACGAATACAGGAAATATTCCGGCCAGTAACGTTATTTTCTCAGACCCGATACCATCTTGGACACAATTTGTTGCAGGATCAGTTATTGTTGATGGCACTCCATTACCATCTGCTTCTATCATTGATGGTGTTGGCATAAATACGATCATTCCAAATCAAACTGTAACAATCGTATTCCAAGTTCAAATTGTAAGCAACCTAACAACGTTCACACCTGAACTCCAAAACTTAGGATTTGTGAACTTCCAATATAACGTAGGAAATGCATTACAACCTCAGCCTGGCAATGTGGAAACGAACGTCTTCGTTACTTCTATTAATTCAACAATACTTTCAGCCGTAAAAACTGCTAATACAGCCTTTGCAAACATCGGCGACACGATCACTTATACAGTTTTAATTCAAAATGGTGGCAATACAAACGCTACGAATGTAAATTTCTCAGATCCGATTCCAGCAGGAACAACTTTTGTTGAAAATAGTTTCACTGTAAATGGAAGTACCATTCCAGGTGCAAATCCAAATAACGGAGTGAATATCGGAACCGTTAACGCGGGTAGTTCCTTAACTGCTACTTTCCAAGTCATAGTTACATCTACTCCACCTTCGAATCCAATTACAAACGTTGCATCTATTCAATACGAATTTATAGTTGATCCGACTGCTCCTCCTGTTACCGGCACAATAAATTCTAATAGTGCTTCCACACAAATTAATAACGCGACTGTTACAACTGTTTTAGAAGCAAATCGTACAATCGTATCTACCTTAGATATAATTACGTATACAGCAACATTAACGAATACTGGAAACTTCCCTGCAAATTCTGTATTACTCATTAACGGAATTCCTGAAGGGGCATTATTTGTTCCAAATAGTGTCACGCTTAACGGGATTTCACTTCCAGATGCAAGTCCAACTCTCGGTATTCCAGTTGGTATTATCGCACCAGGTGATTCTGCTACGATTACGTTCCAATTTCTTGCAAGTTCTATTCCACCGCAAGGAGCGATTATAAATCAAGCACTTACAAGTTACACATATATTGTCGACCCAAGTCAACCTCCAGTTACAGCAACATCTTCATCTAATACGGTAAATACAGCTGTCGTTGATGCATCGCTATCTGTAATTAAAAATACAGATTCTCTCGTACAATCTACTGACGGTACGATCACTTACACTGTAGTCGTTCAAAATAACGGAAATACAACTGCAAATACAGTTACTTTAACAGATTTGGTCCCAGAAGGAACTGCATTTATTCCAAATAGCGTAACCATAAATGGCATTTCAGCTCCGGGTGCTGATCCAAACATAGGAATCTCCTTAAACGCCATTGCACCTTCAGAAATCGTCACCGTCACATTCCAAGTTATCGTTCAATCCATTCCAAGCGTGAATCCAATTTCTAATATAGCCCGTATTGACTATACTTTTATCGCCGATCCAACTGCTCCTATCATCTCTCGAACAATTACGTCTAATCCAGCTTTCACACAAATTTCGGATGCGAATGTTCTTTCTTTAAAAGCTGTCAATGCACAACAAGCAACAACTGGTGACATTTTGACCTATACGATAACGCTAGAAAATACCGGAAATATTCCAGCTACTAATCTCATATTTTTAGATACACTTCCAGAAGGGACTACATTCGTAAAAAATAGTTTTACACTTAACGGAACAGCTATACTTGGTGCAAATCCAAATGCAGGTGTTACTTTGCCTAACCTAGTAGCAAACGCTACTCACCTTATTTCGTTCCAAATTCTTATTAACGATTCATTCTCGCAACAATCGATTACAAATCAATCTAATACAACATATACAATTCAACCAGACCCAGGACAACCGCCTATTACTGAAACATCTACAAGTAATATTGTCATTTCAAATTTCGTGCAAGCACAATTGACAGTTACAAAAACGTCCAATCCAATAACTGTAGATATTGGTGGAGCTATACTTTATATTTCTGAAGTGAAAAATATCGGCAACGTTGACGCAATAAATATTATTTTTACAGATTCTATTCCAGCTGGGACTACATTCGTTCCCGACAGTGTCACAATTAACGGTGTACTTCAGCCAGGTGTAAATCCAGAAAACGGAATACCAATTGGAACGATTACACCAAACAGTTCCAAAACAATACTATTTCAAGTACAAACAAATAATCCACCAACTGCAACCGAAATTGTAAATCAATCATCTGTAAATTACCAATATGTAAGTATTCCTACAGCTCCACCAGTGAATCGCTCTGCACATTCTAATATCGTTACAACATCACTTCAAAATGCAAATATTATTTCTGTTAAACAGGCGGATGTTACTTTCGTAGCCATCGGGCAAAATATTACCTACACAAATACACTACAAAATATAGGAACTGTTCCAGCTAACAATACGGTGTTCATTGACAACATTCCAGAAGGTACTATATTCATTGAAGATAGCTTATCAATAAATAATGTGATTCAGCCTGGTGCAAATCCTCAAAATGGAATAACTCTCGGCACGATACAACAAAATGAAACAGCCACTATTTCATTTCAAGTACAACTTACAAATATACCAGAGGGCAACACTGTCATTAACGTTTCAGACACTTCGTATGAATACCAAATTGACCCTAGTTCTCCGATTGTTCAGCGTAGATCATTATCAAATGCAGTAAATACTGAAGTGCGGACTGCAAATGTTAGTGCAATTAAATCTGCTAACAGATCTATTACACGTATCGGTCAAATCATCACATATACAGTCACAGTTACAAACGCTGGTACAGTACCTATTACAAATACTATCCTAATTGACGCAATTGCTGCTGGCACTACATTCGTTCCAAATAGCATCCTTGTAGATGGCATACCAAGACCTAACGAAAATCCAATTACCGGTATCAATCTTGGTATTATCCTTCCAAATAATACGATTATTGTTACGTTCCAAGTAAATGTAGTCTCTATACCTGCACAAAATACTATTAATAATATCGCTGTTATACACTATGAATATAAACCGGAACAAAGCGCACCACCAATTTCAGAAACGATCTCTTCCAATACTACACATATACAATTTATTGATGTGATTCTTATCGTTACAAAATCTGCTAATAAAGTATTAGCTAATATTGATGACACCATTGAATATACAGTATTCATTCAAAATAACGGATCTACTACAACTAACTCCATCTTTTTTACAGATACTATAGAAGATGGAACAGTATTTATTCCGGGAAGTGTAACAGTTAACAACACTGTACTTCCTGCAGCAGATCCGAATATCGGCTTTTTCATTCCTAATATTGCGTCAGGGCAAGCGACTACAATAACGTTACAAGTTTCCGTTACGAATTTACCAGCTTTAAATCCAACGCCTAATACTGCAAACATCGTCTACGACTTTATTTTCAATCCTGACTTTGCACCAATTCAAAAATCTACTACTTCCAATACTACTTTCGTCCAAATTAATGATGCTGATATCGTTTCACTGAAAACTGTTGATTTAACTTCTGTAACGATTGGTGACATTTTAACTTATACAACAACTTTAACGAATATAGGAAATGCAGATGCTACTACCCTTGTATTTACAGACAATATTCCTGTTGGAACAACCTTTATAGACGGTAGCGTTTTAGTAAATAATATTCCTCAGCTTAACGCGAATCCAAGCACTGGTATACTTGTAGGAACGATTGCTCCTAACATTTCTATCCCAGTCACATTTTCCGTTACTGTGTTAGCTCTTCCAGCTAGCGGTCGTATTCAAAATCAATCCACTTCCCGTTATACAATTAATGGTGAAGAACAAATATCGACTAGTAACATTACCTTCACTGAAGTTATTTTTGCTAATGTAATTGCAACAAAAACAACACCTATCCAATACGCTGACCTACAAACGATTATCCCTTACACAATTTCCATCACGAACAATGGGAATATACAAGTTGAAAACATTATCGTTACAGATATCATCCCAGCAAATACGAGCTTTATAGAGAATAGTGTTATCGTGAATGGCACCTCTCGTCCAAATGACAAACCAGTTAGCGGGATACAAATTGATAACATTCCGCCTAATACGACAGCAACTGTTCTATTCCAAGTACGGGTTACTTCGATTCCGCAAACCAATCCAATCTCTAACACGAGTACAATTGAATACCAATACACGTTACCTAATCGACCGCCTATTACCGAAACTATTCTTTCATCAGCTTCCGTAACAACAATTAATCACGCGAATTTAAATAGTAACAAAACTGTTAACCTTGCATTTGCAACAGTCGGTGACACGTTAACGTATACGATTACACTCAATCAAACTGGTAATGTTGCAGCAAATGATGTAATCATTCAAGATATGATTCCTCAAGGTACTACATTTATAGAAAATAGCGTTATTGTAAATGGAGATGCCCTTCCGGGAGTTAATCCAGTAAGTGGGATACCAATTGGCACTATAATTGTAGGCGGAAACGCTAGCGCTTCATTCCAAGTATCTGTGACTTCTATCCCAACACCAAATGAACTCAACAACAAAGCAATTACTACCTTTAACTATATAGTCAATCCAAATAACGTACCCGTTACGAATACCACTACAACAAATACCGTCACAACAACTGTCCAAAATGATAATGTCTTTGCTATTAAGTCTGTTGATATAACGAATGCCTTACCTGGTCAAACTGTAACGTATACAATCACAATTACAAATAGCGGTAATGTAACGATTGAAGATCTTCTTGTCATAGACACGGCACCAGTAGATACAACCTTCGTTACGGGCAGCGTTACGATTAACGGAATCAATCAACCTAATGCAAACCCTGAAAATGGTATTACATTAGGAAACCTTACTCCTAATGAATCTACTATCATTACTTTCCAAGTAACAATATCTCCTTCGACTCTTCAATCTGCAATCAATAACGATGCTTCTGTTTCCTATACTGTTACCATTGATCCGAATGAACCGCCTATTACAATTACAAAGCAAACAAATACCGTTACAACAACAGTAGTTGACCCGTTAGTTAGCATTGAAAAAACAGCTGATAAATCTATCGTAGCAACAGGTGATACTATAACTTTCACATTGGAAGTAATAAATCATTCACCAATTCCTACAATTAGTACTTCTGTCCTAGATATCATTCCATCTGGTACAACATTTATAGAAAACAGCGTAACAATTAACGGTACTCCGGTTCCAAATGTTCGTCCAGACACTGGTATTAACATCGGCGCTTTACCTGCAGATGGTGTATCAACGATAACATTTAAAGTTCTCGTCACTTCTATTCCTTCAAACAATACAATTGTCAATTCCGCAACAGTTACAGCAGCTTTCCAATTGACACCACAAGACCCGATTATTACTTTCATTGTTAATTCAAACATTGTACGCATACCAGTTCAATTTATAACTGCAACAGTAGTAAAAAACGCTTCCGTCAGCTCAGCTTATTTAAACCAATATTTTGATTATACGGTGCGTATTACAAATACTTCTGATATTTCACTTTCAAATGTTTCATTACAAGATACCATTCCACTAGGTTTACAATTTATGAACGGCACTGTCTTTATTAACGGCGAACGCTCTCCACTAGCGAATCCGAATATCGGTTTCCTAGTCGCTACTAATTTGGAACAAAACGAAACAATTATCGTGTTATTCACAGTACAAGTGATAAGTTCACCTGTTAATAATGAATTCAAAAACACGGCGAATATTTCGTTACAACTTCAGGTGTCGCCTACCGATCCACCAATTACAGTAACCGTTACAAGCAACGAAAACATCGTCTCTTTTATTTCAGAAAATCCAGATGAAACACTTCCAAATTTAAATTGCTTCTTTAACGGTGAACGTTTTATACGCGTTACTCCTCGAAATATACGAAATTACTTTTGGGCTTGGATTTGGTGGCGTTAATTTAAACAAAAAGAGATTGTAGTTTGGTTGAAACCAAATTACAATCTCTTTTTTATTCCCTTTATCGTAAGACCTAATAACTCGTCCAAGCATTTACAACCAATCATCATCTCAAGTTATTTTAGTCGTAATAAGCTGACCAGCCTCATTAATCGTTACTTTCCATTTCGCTCCACTAGCAGTCTTCATAATGATACCTTTACTTGCTTCTATTTCAATATCTCCAAACATTCTTCCACCAGTTGTCGCTAACCAAGCATTCCCATTCTCCATAGAAGACCTCGCAAACATACGATTAATCCGAAAACGTTTATGGTCTTGAGAATAACCACTCAATGTAATTCTTACTTTATATAGTTGACTCGCCTTCATATTCGATATAATTGTATCGCCTACATTTAATGGAACATCCGATGCAACAACCCAATTTCCAGTTGCATTTAATGCATATTCAATTTTAATTTTCTTCGGGCTCTCTCCCCATCCAAAATACATTCCAAAACAATTTAACATTTTGATTGGATTTTTCGTAAAATCTAGCTCAATCACAACTGGATTGCTATCTGGAACATCGATATAGTTTACACTTTGTTCATCTATTAAATTGAAGCAATTTGCAAGATTCCCTCCATAAGGTAATTTCCCACTAACTTGCTTAACAGTATACTTTTGCTGAGCGTTTACTAAAATATCATCTTGGTTCCCTATTAAATGTGGTTTATTTAACGTAATCGGTAACTGAATTCGAAGAGATTCTTCATAGGTAGACGTACAAACATTGTATTGCCCTTTATCTACAATAGTTGTGGAAAGTAAATTTGAAAAAAGGTAGTTACGATGTGAATTAGAAGAAAATTCAATGACAATCTGTTCACTACTCATCCTGTACGTATCCCAAATCATACAATCAAATGTATTATAGGCACCCGTACAACGAATGACTTTTTTCGTTTGCTGTCTACATTGCACTTGAATATCCTGAAACGTATTTCCTGAACTTTCATTTGGTAAATCACTGTTTCCATCAACTTCTATCCCATACTGACATCCATCAATAAATATAGATTGAAATACATTTGCGTTAATCCAGCAAGGTGTATTTATATCATCTATATATTCTGTCTTCAAATGTATTGCAGTTTGAAAGTTTTTAATTTGAATAAAGTTAACTTGAAAGAAACTAATATAATCCCATGCTTTTTGACAATAAAAGTGTATAGCCTTACCTTTATATGACGACGTTGCATTTATTATATTAATATTTGATATAAGAGAGTGATTAGGAACTTCTATTTGTTGTGAACCGGAAACATAAATGACAGCAGATTGAAACACTGGGTTTATAACTTGAACTGTACCACCTGTAATAGACGCATTTTGTTGCAGTTCAAACGCATTAAAATCTCCATCGATTTGCAACGTAACAGTAGGATCTAGCTCTAATCTTACATTTGATTTAATAACAATCGGTTTTACAATTTTGTACGTATTAATCCCTGTAATTCTAACCGTCGAAATTCGGTTCGCTACACAATAATTTATAGCTTGTTGAATTGCTAATGAGCTATCATTCCCTGAGTTCGGAACTGCACCAAAACAATCAATATGGACACTATTTTCTGGTGCACAATCTTCTTGGGAAGAAATATATTCTGACAAAATAAATTCACTCCTCATATTACCTTTTTCATATAATATGTGAGTTTTCTCTTAAAAGTTTCTCTAATAAAAAAAACAAACGACTTGCACGGTCATTTGTTTAATTCATATATACTTTTCGTTTCTTCTATCATTTTAGTTAATGAGAAATATCTCTCTGCTTTCTCTCGTGCTTTCAGTCTAATACCATTCACCTTTTCCTCATTTCCTTGTAGTTCCTCAAGCGCACTCGCGAATATATATTCACAATATTCAGTTAACAAAATACCTGATTCTCCATCTATTACCGCTTCATTTATTCCACCAACATCTATTGAAACAATCGGTGTTCCTGTAGCCATTGCTTCAATTACCACCATTGGAAACACTTCACGAAAAGATAATAAAAGTAGGGCATTCATATTTCCTATAAACCTATGTGGCTCTGAAATATTCCCTAACATCTTTACACTTTGCTGCAATCCATACTTTTCTATTTCTTTCATAATAGATTCTTTTTCTGGTCCATCACCAGCAATATAAAACAAAAAGTCATCTCTTTTTTTTAACACATTTGCAATTTTTACAAATAATTGATGGTTTTTCTCCTTGGATAGTCTTGCTAATATCCCTATTTTATAAATAGATTCTGTCTTTTTCTGCTGGAATAAAAACTTTTCAATATCCACACCGTTATAAATTGTCTTTATTTTCTCTTCTGCTACATGCATTGAAATTAAATTATTTTTTTCAAACTCACTTACTGTAATGATATTATTCACATATTTATTTATAAAATAACGAAAAAGAGTTGGCATTTTCTTTTCTAATATCGTTACATTATGTTTCGTATACACGACTTTTATCTGTTTTTTCATAAACTTTCGAATTAAAAAGGAATATAATACCATTCGCAAACTATTTGCATGAATAAGTTCTATCTTTCGTTTACAAATCTCACTTCGTAAGTACTGAATATTTCTCAGATGATTCCATCGACTAAGTAACATGAAATTTTCTTTTCTAGTAAGAGACTCATATAGTTCTCCATCACCTGCAGCTGTATAAACCGTAAATTTCTCATCACGCAAATTGCTTTCCAATTTACAGAAATAACTCTCAGCTCCTCCAGTTATCAATTTATCTGTCATCAACAATATATTCATAATTGCGTCTTCCCAACTACATTGATTTTATTTTTTCTATAGGCATGATAAGCATACTTACTAAAATAGTAAAGGATTTGCACAGCATTAAGTCGTTTTTGTTCCCTTAATAATTTCCAATAACGAAAAGCGGCTCTAATTTTATTTCTCGAAACAGAATTTGCTACAATTCTATACTTTGCTAACACTTGCTGTATCCCTTTCGCTTCATGTCCTTCATGTAATAAGTTCAGCCATAACGCTGTATCTTCCGGCTGTACACTAGGCATTTCAATATGCGGAATTTTTTCACGATCAATCATTACTGTTAAACAACCGATAATTGTATTTCCTGCCAAACAATGATAGTCAACAATTTTCGGTACATCCACTTCACGATTTAGTTCATTACTGTTTTCATCGATTAAACTATACGATGCATATGAAAAGGCCGCATTCATTTCTTCCATAAATAACAATTGCGTCTTCAATTTATGAGGCAACCATATATCATCGCTATCTAAAAAGGCAATATACCTTCCTCTCGCCTCTTCAATCGCTATATTCCGAGCTTTAGCAGCACCAACATTTTCTTTTAATGATAATAATCTAATACGCGAGTCTCCTTCTATTATCTCTTTAATTTTTGCAAGAGATTGGTCAGTTGAAGCGTCATCAACGATAATCATTTCCCAATCTTCATATGATTGATTCTGTACAGATAAAATCGTCTCACCTATAAATCGTATACTATTATAAGAAGGTGTTATTACAGAAACATGAGGCGCCTTATTATGTACTGATAGACATTTTACCATCTACCTTTCCCCTTCCTTCATATATTGAAATATACTTCACAACCATTGCTAAAAATAAAAAGAACGCTTCGTTAATAATAAGTGACAATGACATCATCTGAAATAAAAATGCAATCATAGTCAATAAAAGGTACGGTTTTTCACGAAACAAAGTATACTGCGTTAACTTGAACATTAATATGAATAAAAAAGCGCTATATAAAAGAAAACCAATTGTACCCGATTCAGATAAAATTTCTAAAAATGTATTGTGTACATATAACTTTTCATTAAATTGAAACTCATAATAATTCGAAAAATTAAATGCACCGATTCCGATATATGGATTGGATACATAATATTTAAAAGCAGCTTCCCATAATGTAAATCTACCACTTCCATTATCGTGCGAAAAATCAGAAATTCGTTTATTCAATATGTCATCCAATTGGCCACCCATTACACTATTTGATAAACTAAAAATCACTACACCAAATAATAGTAAACTTATCATTATTTTTATTTTTTTTGCAAAACTAGATGTACATATATATACAAAAACGACAAGCATAAGTGCTAATATCCCTCCTCTTGAAAAAGTTAATAAACTTGTCGTAACACATAAAATCAATCCTATAATGTTCGTCATATTATGTAGATTTGTCATATAATACATCAAAAATATTGTATTATAAAAAATAAAAATGTTAGGATCATCTAGCAAACCAATTAATCTTGGATACCCTCTATCAACTAATAGTCCAGCAAAAATTTCTCTCTCTTCTCCACCGTATAATCCAAAGTGCTGTAAACCGACTATATAAAGTATTAGGCTTACAACATTAAATACGAATCCTACATAGACGATAGATGATTCGAGTGTTGCTATTTCAACATTTCCTAATAAATTTCTCATTATAAAATAACACCCTAAAACAAGTAGCACACCAAGAATCATACGAATACTAGCATTTAAATATATAGAAAGAATGCCACTCAAACAATAGATGAAATAAAATAGTAAAAATACAACTTCATGAAAATATAGCTTTTGAATATGAAAGTTTTTAATTGTTAAACAAAAATATATAACTAAAAAAATCATATATATCTTCAGCGAAAATCCAATATATATGTTGTATTTACTTAACATGACAAATAATATTAAGAGCATAATCCATTTCATCGATATCTTTATATTATTTTCCATAGGCTATATCCCCTGTTTCGTAATATAATCCTTTTTGCGTGTTTTTCTTATAAACGAAAGAAGAAGTTTTTTCAGCTCGTAATCATATAGGAATATACCAACTACTACGATTAACGTATTCAGAACGAGCGCAATGAAATGATATGTGTCCAATATATATTGCACTCCAATAAAAGTTACGCCAAAATAAATTGTATACGGTATTACAATTTGGAATACAATTTTTTTCTTCACTACACTTACCGCTATATACCCAACTAAAGCCACAATTTCAAATAAAACCATAGCGTAAGCCGCTCCTATCACTCCACCAATACTACTAAAGCTATAAAGCATAATCCCACCTATCACTAATGCTATACATTGCACCACCGTTCTTTTATTTTGACGTCCACTCGTTGTTAAGCCGTCAGCTATAGCAATATTTAAACTTTGCAGCACAATGAGAAATGATAATATTTGGAGTGGCTCTACTGCATTTCTCCATTCCTCCTGAAAAAATATAGAAATAAAGTATGGCGCTAAATGATATAAACCTATCGTCATACATATTCCCACAATCGCCATTGATTTTATTTGAAGTAAGTTTAATTTCGTATGCTCTTCTAAATTATTCTGATTATAATGCTTAAAGAGTACTGGATAAAATGCACCTGCAATCACCCCTGGCACTTGATATAAAGCTGCTGGCATCCGATACGCCACTGCGAAAACACCTACCATACTTAATGGCAATGTATAGTTAAGTAAGATAGGTGCTAATTGTGGCGTACTCATTATTAAAAAACCACTAATAATAAAAGGTGTCAATTGCCAAAATAACGCTTTATAAATTACGACTTTCATGTTCATATTCGTCTTTCTTTTCATTACATATATGCTGAATACACCACCAATCATATAACCAAATCCATATAAACGAGCAGTTATATAAACTGGTAACTCTCCGAAAATACAAAAACATGTAATGATAATGACAACTGCCGCTGATACAATTTTAATAAGCGCTATATACTTCATACGCTCGGTCAGCTGAAAGTAGGCAATCCCTATATTTTGCCAAGTTAATCCTATTAACATGAAAAACATTACGTTTATCATCATATAAATCAAATTTCTATCCGCATACATATAATGAATAGCAATATAGCCGATTATAGAAATAAAAATAAGTAGAATCATCCTTACTTTTATATACGACGATAAAATTGTCTCTAAGTCTACTCCATCTTTTGCCCCTTCTCGAAGAAACGTATTCGTAAGTCCTAAATCTGTAAAAAATAACATAACAAACGTCACTGCTATGGCAACACTAAACATCCCATAATTTTGTGCATTAAAAAAATTTGCTAAAACAATTAAACTCACAGCCTGAAGAAGATTAGCTAAAATTGTGCTATAAAATAGATGGATAATATTATTTAAAATAGATCTCCCCATACCTGCTCTCCTTTGCAAGCAACCTACTTACATATATTTATCTTGCACCATTACCGTTCAATACTATTAAAACGGTTTTACACAAAATCCGAATATCCATCTTAAACGTTTTCAAATCAATATACTCCATATCCAATTTCAATTTTTCTTTCGGATCAAGATTATATCCTCCATTTATTTGTGCCCATCCTGTCAACCCTGGCTTCACTATTAAACGGTCCTTGAATTCTGGAATATACGTATCAAATTGTTTATAAAAATACTCTCTCTCTGGTCTTGGTCCGACAAAAGACATATCACCTTTTAAAATATTTAAAAGTTGCGGTAACTCATCAATTCTCGTTTTCCTTATAAAAGATCCAACTTTAGTAATTCTTGGATCTTTTTCATTTGCCCATTGTGGTCCATTTATTTCAGCATCTTTTACCATCGATCTTAATTTAAATACATTAAATTTCCTTCCATTAATCCCTAAACGTTCTTGAAAATAAATTGGAGCTCCTGCTGTTTCGAAAGCAATCATAATACAAAAGAACAACATAATTGGTAGCGTTAATAGTAACAATATGAGTGAAAATATAATATCAAACAAGCGCTTTATACTTCGATTCAAAATACTGGTCTTTTCTTGAGCCGGAATCGTATACAACTTGGGTTGATTTGTTTCACGAATCATAGATCGTTACCCCCACATTCAAGAATATAAAACTATACCTATTAATTCACATTCTTTCCTCTTTATATTTGCTATCACTTTTTGCACCTTACGTAGGGAATCGTTTCGCTTTTTGACTGCTAAGACCACTCCATCGCATTTCCCTGCAATCATGTGCGTAGCAGGAAGCTCAAATACTTCAGAGGAATACAAGAAAATATAATCAAAATCTTCTTTCCACTTCGCCATTACATGATCAAATTCATCCGTAGCAACTAAAGGCGTTCCGGTGTGTACTGTTTTTTGGGCAGGAATACAATATAAGTATTTAGATAAATTACTAGAAAAGGGTTCATAACTACAAGGGGAATCTTTTATTATATCGTTCACTGTTTTCGTATAATTGCTTTGTAATAGTAGATGTAGTTTAGGATCAGAAAAATTCACGTCGATAAGTAACACCTTTTTTTTCATCTCTGCAAACACTACCCCTAGATTTACTATAAGCGACGCGATAACACCTCTATCCTTCGTTGAAGTAACTGTGAACACTTGTTTCCCCGATTTTTTCAACTCGTGATACACCGTATAAAACTGCTCTTTCATAAAAGCATCATGCGGATTAAATGGCAGCTTTTTCTTTGTCTTAAACATCGACATGTTCACCTCGATATATAGATGATTGCGCATCAACTTCTGTAGATTTCTTTTTTCTATTCGGTTTCATATTTATGTGACCAATAACAGATACTGTTGTTATTTTCTCTAAATCTTGTTCCACGTATATACGCTCATCAAAATAATCTCGAAATACAGCTAAACCTATCCCAACAAAAAAACTAACAATTAAAGAGATAGGAATGATAAGTTGAAATTTCGGAAACAACTTTTCAGCTTTTTCCTGTAACTCAGGGTCAGTTAATATTTTTATCCCCTGTACATTCGTATACTGTTGAAAGCTTTTTTGAGATTGTTCTGCCAATGACTTTACAATTTCTTTGACGATTGTAGGATCCGAATCTTTTACTGTGACAGTAACGATTTGTGAGTTGTCCATATTCACCACTGAAATTTTTTGTGCTAATTCATAAGTTGATTGCTCTAATTTCAAATTTTTTTTAACCGTTGAAATAATGAGTGGACTTTTTAATATATCAACATACGACGTTACAAGTTGCTTATTTTCCTGTGTTTTATTCACTGCATTTTCCTTATTAAACCCATCTAAATTCCCAACGAGAATTTGCGTTGAATATTGATACGAAGGCTTTAATATATACATAGAAATAAGAATTAAAGAAACTGTTACACAACACATCGTCAAAATAATTGTTACTACTCTTCTTTTCAATAGCTGCTGAAAATCCTTCATACTAATTTCTTGCTTCAATTATTTCACCGCCTTTGTTTGAATGACATCCTGCAACTCACTTTCTGCAGATAGTCTTTTCTTTTCTAAATTCGATTGCTTTGTTATATACTTTCCGATCCTGAATGCAAATTTTTCTACAAACAAATAAGAAATTATTGCTAGTATAAACGAAAGAATGAGCGATAACATTAAAACAATAGGTAACGGAAATATTTCATGAAGCATATACACTAGGGAAAATAAAGATATGATGTGGTATAAATAAAGACTGTAAGAAATCTTCCCCAAATATAACAAGTATTTATTACGTAGCAAGGATGACAAAGTTGATACTGACAAGCTTAATATGACAAATAAACATGCACTTATCGCTACTACGTAGTCCCGAAATATAAAATTATTAAGCAAATTAATTTCTCCAACAACCCCTTCATACATATAAAGTAAAACCGCAAATAAAAACCATACAATTTTCTCATTTTTAGTACGATTACTATAAAAAACTATTAAATTATTTTTATATTTCGCAACTAGTGCTCCTAGTAAAAACAGCACTGTGTAATGCAGCGTTAATGCATAACTAGTTAATGTTAAACTTGAGTGAAATAAAAATAAAATCACGACAGAACATATACTAAAACTAAACAATGACAATAATGAATACCTCAACGTTTTTCGTAAACAAACCATCAAAACTAACGGAAAAATTATCGATATTCGCATTTCATGAACAAGTGACCAAATTACGCCGTTATATGCATCTGTATTATATTTCCCAATTAATAAAATATGTTGCGCTATTAAGCTTAAAGAACTTTCAATCGTCCATGAGCGATTAAACCATTCACTTAAATTAGAAATACCATATTTACTCATTGTAGTCTGGCATAAAATAGCTATAATTATTGCTACGATATATGGAATATAGATTCTACATATACGCTTTAAAAGGAATGATCCATAGCTATCGTAGTTTTTTTGAATGGATCTATACAAAACAAATCCACTCAAAACAAAAAAGATAATAACAGATTCGTTACCACTACTAAAAATTAGACGAGCAGGTGTTTCTTTTAATAGATAAATAACAAATGGTTTATTATCTTCATAACTGTAATTTTGAAATACTGAAAAAATCATTAAATGATGGCCAATCATTACTATCAATGAAGAAATTCCTCGTATAGAATCCAGTTCTTCATACCTATCCATCGTTTTACATCAACTCCTACTGAAATGATAATAATCATTTCAAAGCGACACCATTATTCATATTCCTCTCCTTTCTTTTCATTCCAATTTTTCATATTAAAATGATTTTATAGCGTAATTTTGAATGTATTGTAACATTTTTTGTAATATTATGAATAGTGAATCTCCAAAATTGATATATACCAATTACAACCTCGAAAAATGAATAATATTGACAGAAAAACACTATAAAAACATCTTGCATAGTTACAAAATTAAAGAGAGGAATAGAGTTTTTTCAATATAAAATAAAAAAGATAGCCTTTAAAGGCTATCTTTTTTATTTTATTTAATTATTGGCACCACTATATGCTACATGTCGTTTCTCAATTCTCTCTTCAATTTCTTTCATATTTTCTTTATTATTTAATAGTGATTGTTTATTTTCAATTAATAATTGTTTAAAAGATTTTCTCACTTTTTTTCTCATTTTCATTGTCCTCCTTGGGGGATGGTTTATATAAAAGATAAGGAATTATCTGTGTGCCCTTATAATAATTGATTGTTGTGAATTCCATTTGAACTTCATATTAAAATTTCATTTATTTTCTGACAACTTTGTGAACATACAAAAATGTGATCATCCTAAAACCATTTTGAAATTGCTTCATTTCATTATAAAAGTTGCTATTGTCATCAACTTCTATCAATATATTTTGTCGAAACATTTATATATTTAAAATTGAGTTCGATATAATTTTATTTACTACTATACCGTTCGTAAAAACAAAAAGAGAGGTGTTATATAAGTCAAAGTTTGACTTATATAACACCTCTCTTTCAAAACTATTTATAGCATATTGATTAATATTTCAGGTCTTCCCCAATTCATTTCTTCACAAACGAATCTAAGTTTTTCTTCATCCATTGTGTGTAATCCTTCTTCTAGTAAACATGAAATTGGAACTTCACAATGAATTTGTGCCAATTGTAATGAAATATTTAAGTTCTCTAAATCACTTTCAATCTTTGTGCGCTGCGCTTTCGTTAATGTTGCTACATTTTCTAGTACGGTTGCTACTGTTCCATGCTCTTGAATCAATTTATACGCTGTCTTTTCGCCGATACCTTTTACACCTGGGTAATTATCACTCGTATCTCCCATAAACGCTTTCGCATGCACGATTTGCCACGGCTCTACGCCTTTTTCTTCCATGATTTTCTCTGGTGTGTAATATTCGTAATTTCCAATTCCTTTGCGCAAGAGCATAACTGTAACGTTTTTATCAACAAGCTGAAGTAAATCCGTATCGCCTGTTAAAATATAAACTTCCGCTTCATTACAGTATTGTTTTGCAAGCGTACCGATACAATCATCCGCTTCATACCCTTTCATACCGATAACTGGAATAGACAATTTCGCAGTCATTTCTTGAACTAAATCAAATTGCGGAATTAATTCTTCAGGCGGCGCTACACGATTCGCTTTATAATTCGAGAACGATTCTGTTCTAAATGTCGTACTACCCATATCCCAGCATGTTACGATATGTGTCGGTTCAATTGCTTGCATAGCTGTTAATAAATGTTTCATATAACCATGAATCCCATTTGTAGGGGTACCATCTTGTCGTTTCATAAATTGTCCGTAGACACTTGTTGCGTAAAAAGCACGAAATAATAGTGCCATACCATCAACTAATAATACTTTTTTCATAATCCCTCTCCTACCAAAAAAATAATAACCCCACGTCATCACGTAAGGTTATATAAATAGATTACCATTCTACGTTTTTTCAACTTTGTCTATTATACATTGTTTTTGTATATTTAGCATCATTTACACATTAAGACGTTCTACTGCAACAAGTATGAAGAATTCCTGTATACGTATTTTTCCCAGTCGAAACAACTACAGCCTTTGCATTTCCGCCAACAATATGAGTCCCTTTGAAACATACGTTTTCAAGTTCAAGTGGATTATAGTCTTTCATTCGTTTTAAAGGAATAAATCGTTTACGCTCAAGGTGATAGCAACTTTCAAATTTCTCAATACTTGCATCTTTTCCTGTTAGCACGGATTCATTTACTAATAAATCATTCGCGTAAATGATACGTACATCTGCTGGTACTGTATCACCTTCTGAAAGAAAAATCATATCCCCAGGAACAAGCTCTTGTACTGGCACATTCATCATTTTTAATTCACCGTTTAAACCTGTTACACTAGAACATTCTACTCGAGACACAGTAATTTTCTCACATTGTAATCCATCACGCACATGTTGTTTTGAAAAACCTGGAATCATTCCACTTAGCTTCATCATTACTTCCGCAATACGCGCTCTTTTTGAAATTAATTCGTTTCGGCCGTATACTTGAATGCGTTTTTGTGCCTCTTTCATAGATAATCCGTCTCTTGTTGTTTTAAAATACGCAAATACAGATTTTACATCTCTCGTTGCGATTTCAATTAATAAATCTTTATTTTTTTGAAGCATTGTTTGTTCTTTCATTGATTTTTTACTTAATTTATATGACGTGTTACCCACAGTTTTGTTTGCATATAACATATTATCGTCTCCTCCTGTACAACATAGGAAGAAACGCTTTGTTTCTCAATTTATCCACTTTACCGTAACAGTGTTTGGCGCTTGAACATGCATATAAACGCTACATTATGATAAATATAGAGGGAGGAACAAGTCGTTTCCTGCCTACATCATATATTTTTGATTTGAAGTATATGGGTAACGGAACCGAGTCAGAATTTGACATGCTCCTCACCTCCTCGTTTAATTTTATAGTTTATACTATGAAGTTACTCATAGATTTGTAACAAAAAGACCCTTACTCCGAAAAGAGTAAAGGTCATGGCATACACAAATAAACGATTCCTAAACAATTAGAAATCTACGGACCTCTCCCTCGCCGAGTTTTAGCACTGTATAGCATAGGTACATTACCAGCTACGTTAAGAAAAACCTTAATTCGATCATTCCTGTTGACCCATTGGCGTCTCTCGACATTTTTGGGCAGTAGCATTTCTCTATACAGGAGCCTCACCTAACAGAGACTTATTTTTATTACATAGAAAATGTTACTCTTATTTAAAATAGATGTCAACAGTAGCCTACAATTTTTTCGAAAGGTATGGCGAACTAACGTATATAAAATAAAAACCTTTACGTTTAAACGTAAAGGTTTTAATAAGTTATACAACCAGCAATTACAATCCCAATGGAAAGCGATAAAAACATAAGAAAAAGACCGACTGCTTGATTATCTTCTTCAAGACTTTTGTTTATATTAAAGCGTGGTGTAAGCCACTCAGCTAAATAAAAGACGATAATTTGAGCCAAAATCCCAACGGCTCCCCACGAAACCATATCAAGAAGTGAAATGGAATTAGCTGCTGTCGAATATAAAACAATAGCTAACCCAAGTAATCGTCCTCCAAGTACATAGCTTACCGCCTTATTCCCTTGGGCCATTAACTTAAATTCTTTTACTTTCGTTGTCACTTCCATGAGGAACAGACCAATGCATAAAAGGCCCAGTGTTACTGCTAAATATAATAAAAAATTAATCATATACTTTCCTCCTTTTTTATACCTACCGGTAAATAGTACGATTCATTCCCCGTAATTTTTTCCCCAGCGCGAATACCGATACTACTCGCTTTTCCAGCAATTAAAAACGAACCAAACACATACGACAGTTTCTCCATCCCTTTCTCTGTTTCCAAAGATACGACTGGAAGTTCTGTATACTTTTGAAATATCGGCAGTGACGCTTTATACGTTTGGTGTGCATTTTGAATCATAATATTTTCGGCCTTATCGCGAACGGTAATTGTGTCTCCTTCTCTACCAAATGAAGGTTTTTGAACGAAAGAGCCTTTTCCTAAAAATAAATCTGGTTCTAAATATGTAGGTAACATATATTCTTTAATCCACTGTTGTTCCTCATTTGTATAAAAGGCCTTTTCTTCTGCTAACCCCCAAATCAGACACTGAATTGATTTTGGCTGAAGTAAAAATGCTGACAAAGGATTTATTATAAAAAGCTTTCCGGCTTTTACAAGTTGCAACAGTTCCACACCTACGAAGTCTCCTGTTTCAGGATCTTGATCCTCAATTAAATCTTCTATCGGATATGTTTGGCGATATAAAATATCAACCTGTACTCCATCTCTATCCACTAAAGCATCTTTTGTAATTCTAAGTTCTGACATTGGCACTACTTTATTTTCAACATGGCATAACTGACTCAAATACATAGTCGTATTCCAATCCTCAATATGTTCATGATGTGCTGTAAAAACAACATTTGGGTTATCTATTCCCTTTGTCGCTTCCATTACGGCCTTTGTAACACCAGAAGATAGTAATCGTTCTTGACCCAAGTTTGGATCATCATAGCCTAGTTTCCTACAAATTTTTCCATTCATTTGAAAACATTCCATAATAAAAGTTGGTGTATCACTATTAAACTCAAGCATTTTAATGTGGTTATCACTTGTTAAAACGAAATCAAATCGTGAAATAACAGATTCAGGATATAATCCTTTCATTCTAATGAAAGATAAGCTTGCAGGAGGATACCCAAGTTCAAGAAGCTGTTCGTCACTTAAATTCCGCAAAAGTTTAGCAGTCTTAAAAAATATTTTCCCCATTCGTTCAGTTGCTACTTGTAATTGTTTCATAGTCTGATTTGTTATAGGGAAAATATGAAACAAACTATACTCACATTCATATAAATCCGACCAAAAATTCGGATATTTCGAATAAAACTCTTTTCGATCCCTTATGTATTGCGACATATGTTAGCCCCCAAATCCTCCCTTTGAACCGCTTCCAATTCCACCTTTAAATTCCGCAGACGATTGATAAGATTTAAACGCCGATGAATTTTTAAAAGTGGATTTATTTTGATAGTAACTCCCACCATAAAAATAATGCCCACGATAACCTGACCTACTATCATCACACTGCCATACCCCAAGTTCATCATCCCAATCCCAATCTGAACAACTATTATCATTCGGTTTTGGGGGAAGATCTTGTGCACAGCCAAATAAGGTGCCAGTCATTAAAGACGTTACGACACCACCTACTAGCCATTTCGTTTTTGTCACCTTCGCACTCCCCTTTTTAAATTCTATTCCTATTATATAAGATAGCATGATAAAGTAGAAGAAAAAGGAAGAAGAGGGTAACTAACTGTTACGATTTATTTAAACAATTATAACGAAAGTTAATTAAATATATCAGTAAGCCCTGCTAGTCAAGTGATTGGCTAGTAGTGAGGGTTAACTGCGGACAATCCCTAAAGCTGATTGAACTACAACGTGGCTAGAAATAGCGAGCGTGAATGTCGCGAAAGCAGAAAAAATCAATCAGATGGTGCAAGGTTAAATCCTAAACACTAGAACAATGGGTCTTCCGCATCGAATCGTCTAAGTCAAAATAGATAAGATGAACGTTCAACGACTATCTCGTATAACTGACGAGAGTACATCACAAGCTTATGGTGATGGAAAAATCCTCTATCTCTAAAGAGATAAACATATAGTCTGCGCTCATGTGAAAACATGAGAAGTTCATAAGAGAACTGGCTAAGGAATTGCGCCCTTAGTTGAACGAGATACATTTAATTAAATCTATCAAACCTCATTGAATGCGCCGAACATATGTGCTACGGTAGGTTTAATGAGGTAAGAATAATAATGAAATTTTTACGAGTTAGTCAAGTATCGGAATTAACAGGTTTGTATCCTAGTAGTCTTAAGAGAATGCTGGTGGAACACGCTACGATTCAGAAGAACAAATCTTTCATTAAAGGAGTTACATTCTGATGATATTGGCGAAGAAAGTTAGATTGATTCCAACGCCTGAACAAGAAAAAGTGCTTAGAAACCATGCAGGTGCTGCAAGATTCGCTTATAACTATTGTAAAAGAATGAGTGATAGATATTATAAGCTATTTGGAAAATCTGTTTCACAGTTAGCTTTACAGAAACGATTTACAAAGATCAAGAAGCGAAAGAGATATGAGTGGTTAAAAGACATTAATGCACAAGTTCCCAAACAGGCTTCAAAAGATTTTGATAAGGCGAGAAAAAATTCGTTCAAAAAGTACAAAAATGGTTATCACACTTCTTATAAATCCAAAAAAGATTTAATCCAAGGATTTTATGCCAATTATGAAAGACTGACTATAGGAAAGAAAGTAGTTCATATTCAGTCCATTGGAGAAGTGAAAACAAGCCAACAACTACCAAGAAACAAAAAACCATCCAATCCAAGAGTTACATTTGATGGTCGTCACTGGTGGATTAGTGTAGGGTTCCAAGAAGACTTTGAATTACAAGAATTAACCAATGAGTCGATTGGTGTGGATGTTGGTTTAAAAGAGCTGTTTGTAGCTTCTAATGGTACGAAAGAACGAAATATAAACAAAGATGCTAAGGTTAAAAAACTTTTGAAAAGGAAAAGGTCAGCTCAAAGAGATATGTCTAGGAGATTAAAAAAAGGTGTGAAAATTCAATCTGCCGGATATGAAAAAGCGAAAGCTGAGCACCTGCGGTTATCTAGGAAAATTACGAATATCCGAAATAACCATATCCATCAAGCAACAGCTAAATTGGTGAAAACCAAACCAATGAGGATTGTTGTGGAAGACTTATCTATCTCAAACTTGTTAAAAAACAAAAAACTATCGAAAGCATTTTCATTTCAAAAATTAAACTTCTTCTTTCAATGTTTATCATACAAGTGTGAGAAGTATGGCATTGCGTATGTAAAAGCTGATAAATGGTTCGCTTCAAGCAAGATTTGTTCATGTTGCGGCGTTAAATACGACCATTCAGTTCAACCAGAAGGACAGTGGAGTTTAAAAATACGTGAGTGGCGTTGTGTTCCATGCAATAGCCATCACGATAGGGATGTAAATGCATCGATAAATTTATCAAGATGGGTAAAATAAATGCTTGATAATAGGAGGTAACGATACTGCCTCGTGTGGAGTGTTATACCCCTCGTCCCTTCGGGGTTGCGAGAACACAATGAAGCACTAACTCGTGTAAATTTGATTGAATTGTATAGATTTAGTTAAGTTTATCGTATCGGATAAAATGCGCTTAGAATATCGACTTAATGATGAAACGAAAAGGTATCCTGCTTTATGGAACTACGCAAATATTTCTAACTCTGAAATCATCGCACGCATGACGTGTGAATATTTTATAAAGGATAACAAGACATATGTTGTTACTGCTACTTCAGTAGATCCAGACGGAACAGCAGTTATATATATTCAAAAAGAAGAGTTTGCAAATGACCCTTCAGATCCTACATACTCTCACATCGGTTTTGAGGTTAGAGAACTAAGTGAAACGAGTTCAAGCATAATAGATCGGAAAGATGTATGGAACTATGAAGAAATTTTGCCATCTCTTCATTCAGACCTTATATATATTCAGCGCGACGGCATGCATATGGAGTTCGCTTTAGATTCAAGAGAGATTGATGAAGATAGAAAGTGCTATATTTATTATGGAAACTTCACAGGTGAATCCAGATAAAATAGATATATTTATGCAACAAAAAAACCTTACGTATAAAACGTAAGGTTTTTATATAGCCCCACATATGCCGTTCTCTCTAGATGTCCATAAACCTGCTCTCACAGGTGGATGCTCTCACAAATGTTTGTAACTTCCTTCTTAAAAAGATGGCATGTTAGCTACATTTAAATATTGAACTTCCATATTAAACTTATTGGTTTAAGACATGCATAAGCTACGTACACCGTAGGAATTTTATATAATGTTAGTTGAAATAAGACCCCCGCACGTGCCGCTCCTCGTAAATGTCCAAAAACCCGCTACTCGCAGGTGGATGCCCTCACAGTTACCGTACATCTTCCTCCACAAGGAAGGCTTGATGATGGTCGCTAAATATTGAGCTTCCGTATAACTAACATCGGTTTTAGACATAAATAAGTTACGTACACCGCAGGATGTATTATTTACCTGTCGTTATATTATCACATTGTTTCCAATGTGTAAAATACAAAGTTTTTCGAGCAATTTCTTGCTTGTGACCTTATTTTAATACAAATTATTTTTGCATGCAAGTGATTAATCTTCTTCTTTTGCAATTTGATTTTCTGGATAAGAAATCCAATCACTCCAGCTACCTGCATACAATTTAACATTTTGGAATCCAGCTAATTTCAATGCAAGGATATTTGGACAGGCTGTAACACCAGAACCACAATATACAATTGTTTCCTTATCTTTCGAAAGATTTCGGAATCGTTCTTGTTGCCCAGCTTCATTCTTAAATTGCCCTGATTGTACAATTCCATCCTTCCAAAAATAGTTTACTGCTGTCGGAATATGTCCTGCTTTTGGATCAACTAGTTCCTCTACACCAGCATAACGTTTTGGCTCTCTAGAATCAATTAACGTAACATCTGCACCTGCATGAATATTCTCTCTCACCGTTTCCATCGTTACAAGCATATGATCTTGTACATTTGCTTTGAATGTTTTTCGTATAGCAACAGGAATTTCCATTGTTATCGGTAGTCCATTCTCTTTCCAAGCTGGAAATCCACCATCTAATATATATACTTTCTCATGTCCTACATAGTTTAATAACCACCAGAGACGAGAAGCATTTGCACCCGCTTGACTGTCATATGCAATTACTGTCGTATGTTCATCAATACCAGCTTGTGAAAGCTTGTCTGCAAACTCCTCAATATTCGGCAATGGATGGCGACCACCATGTTCTGTTACAGGACTTGATAAATCTAAATTCAAATCAAAATATAATGCATGAAGAATATGTTCTTCCTCATACTTTTCTCTACCCCAATTAGGATTCGCTAAATCAAAACGACAATCGATTATACGGACATTCTCATCTTCTATATGCTCACGTAACCATTCGACTGTAACTATCATCTTTAACGACCTTCTTTCTCTTGCAAACGACTTACATACTCCATAACCATTTCTTCTGTAACATATTTACGCTCTAGTGTAACACCATTTTTTGCAAGATCATTAATTTGCTTTGTTACAACATTAATGACATCAACCGAAAATTCTTTCCCATTTGACGCAAGAGATACGGCTGCTTCAATAGCTGCTTCACGCTGCGCATCTAATTGTAAACATGCTTTTACACTTTCATTTTGTTTACGAGAATGTGCTGTAATTGCTTTATGTACTTCCATCTTCTCTTCCCCCTAAATAAGTTATACGTTCTCATTCAATTCCATTGCAAGCCGAATCATATCACGGCATACAATCCCATTTTCAATAATCTCTTCTTCATAATGCTTTGAAAAGTAATCAAAATCAATAGAAAAAATACGAAATCCACATTTTTGATATAAAGCAAGTTGTGAAACACTAGAATTGCCTGTACCAACTTCAAGTTTTGACATACCATATCCTTTAGCGGTTTCTATGGCATGACTTAATAGCTGCTTTCCAATCCCTTTTCCTTGCAAATGCTCTACAACCGCAATATTCATAATTTCCATCGTCTTCGGCCTTGTTTCCAAAAGAACATATACACCGACAACTCTCTCCTCTTGCTTAGCTACATATGTTTTCCCTCTTTGTACATATGTATCAATTTGCCCCTCACTTGGATCAGCAAGCAATAATAAAGGTTTCGGTATAGCTTCTTTCGAAATATACTCTATTACTACACACATAAAAAACTCCCCTTTCTCTATTGTTCTAAACCCTCCTTGTCTACCATAAATAATAGAAAGGAGGGATTCACCATGGACAACAATGAGAAAAAGTGCAACGTCATCTCTATTGATGGAAAGAAGAAGAAAAGCGACACGTATTCCTATCCAAAATTAGTAGTAGAAAACAAAACATATGAATTTTCTTCATTCGTCTTATGCGGTGAAACACCAGACGGCAGACGCCTCGTTCTTACTCATATGATTTCTACCGATGAATTTGCTGGGTTTGTCAAATCTTTAGATACAGTATTGCAAAAGAAAATTGAACGAATCTTTTTCTCATAACGACTATATCACATAAATTTCTTTTTCAATCTCTACTAACTGCTTTTGCAATTGTTCTTTACTTTGTTCATATAGTGATACATCAATTGTTTCAGCCAATGCAAATAATACACTTTCATAATAATTCATCACATCTTGCTGCATCACTTTTTGGAATAAGTTCCATTTCAAATCCCACTCTTGCTTATAATGATGAACAAATAAATCTTTTTCATCAGCTACATAGTTTGATACGAAAGGCTCTAATACAACTTTAGCCTCTTCTTGCATGAAAGCTTTATCATTTTTTTCAAAAAAGCTTTTTTCATTTTTAAAATGCGCCAGTGCTTTTTTGAAATCTTTTATTTCAACTGAAGGGAACGGTTCTTTATGTGCAATATCTTTATATTCATAATCCACTGTCCCACTCATAGAAATTGATTCATTTTCTACTTTACAGTTCACCACAATTTCATTCTTTGCACGCTTCATCGCTTCATCTATCCATTTCTCAAGGCGTAATGATGTCGCACGCATCTCTTGTAGTAAATCATGCTGAATAAATGCTACTAATTCCATAACGCACTGTTGCAACTGCACTTTCACATTCCCATCCGTTCGCAGCGATGCTGGATTAATAAATTCAGTAAACACATCGTTATAGCGTAGGAATAGACGCTGTTGCACGTAATAAAGCAATTCTTTCACTTCATTTTGCATCGCCTGCTCTTCAGCAAGCACACTATATGATGAAATAATATGAAGTAGCTGATCACGCTCTGCTTCATATTTTTTCGTTTGCTTCTCTTTCTCTTCATTCCCCTGCTTTGCACCGTTTATCATATTTACTAAAAGCTGATCTGCGCCTTGCAATGTACCATATAAAGCATGAACAGATACGAGCATTAAATCTCTCATCATAAAGGATGTAAATGATTCCTCGAACTTAGCAATCCCAGAGTTTTGTAAAATACCGTACTTCTCTTTTTCAATATTCTTTCCTTGCTTCTCTTCAAGTGCACATAAACTTGAAATTGCAAATAAACGCGGATTTCTAATACCGTATTGCAGTAGCTGGTCTGCGATATAACCTTTTACCATTTCAAGTTCTTCTTCAGACTCTGCTAAATCGGCCGCATTAATTAAGAAGAACATTTTATCAAGTGCAAAAGTATCCTTTACACGACCAAGCTGGATTAAGAATTCACGGTCAGCACGAGAGAACACATGATTATAATACGTTACAAATAAAATAGCATCTGCGTTTTTAATATACTGGAACGCAACGTCCGTATGGCGGGCGTTAATAGAATCCGCTCCAGGTGTGTCTACAAGCGCTACTCCTTGCCTTGTTAAAGCACAATCATAATAAAGCTCCATGTACTCAACAAAACATGATTTTTCTTCATTCGCTACATAATAAGAAAACTCTTCTAATGTAACTTGTACTTGCTCCCCTAAATGAGCAGAAACCGTATCATATCCTTTTTGTACCGCTCGTAAAAAGCTAAATGTTGTTTTTTGCTTCCCAGTTGGTGAAGGATATTTCATAACTTTATCAATTTGTGCTAACGCTTCATCTAACGTAGTAATCTCATAATGAAACAACTTATAAACAGCTTTCATATCTTCTAATAGAGCTTGCTTTGATTTGAATTGAACCATTACTGTTCCGTGTGGTTTTTCCTCTGTAACCGGCAAAATTTGATTAATCGTTGCCGTCGTCGGATTTGGTGATACAGGAAGTACATTCCCACCAAGCAATGCATTGGCAAATGATGATTTTCCAGCACTAAAAGCTCCGAATAACGCTACTGTAAATTGTTTCGTTTCCACACGACGCCTTTTTTCTATTACCTCTTGTTGTACATGTTTCAGCGCTGGCAATGGCTCTAATATCGTTTCAGCTTTCTTCACTTTCTCTAATATACGCTGAATATTTAAAGCTGCCGTTCCTTTTATCTCTTCTTCACGAGCCATTACGTTATCGTTTACGCTTTCCTGCTCTTGTAGTGTGAATTTCTCACTAACAATTTGTGTTTTACTTTGCAATATCTCCTCTATTTGCAATCCTTCTGGTGTAGCAACACGCTCGTGCCAAACATTTTGCAAATAACTTTCATATGTCTCTAAATTGTTACTGTATTGCAATTGCGTTTCTTTTGCCGTTTGCAACATCATATATTTTTCAATCTCTTCTTCAATGCGTGCAACTGCTTCCTTCACCTTTTGCTTTAAAACGACTGCACTTTTATCAAAAATTTGCTGCGCTTTTGTAAAATAACGTTTCTTCAGTTCATTCGCTACATCCGCTGTATAAAGAAGTAAGTAATCACCTGTGAAACCTGCACCTTGTTTAATGACTTCAGCTAACATTTCTGGTCCAAAAGCAATTTCTAAAGCATATATGTCTTTCCCAATTTCCTCTGTGAACAATCCTTCTTCTTTTAAGAAGGCAACAATAAATTCTTTCACATGAAAATCAAGTTGCGTTTCAACAGTCTTTTGCAAAGCAGAATAAAAAGCATCTAAACGTCTCTGTTTTTCTTGCTCCGTCTTTCCTTTCGCAAACAGCAAACCGACCTTAAATTTAGTTAATTTCGTTTCTAAATACGCATTTGCCAGTTCTCTCGTTTCAAATGGCATTAAATATGCGTTATCTAATATAGCTTGTAAGCCTTTTATAAATTCGTTTCTCACATGAGATTCTTTACTAACCTCGCGTTGTTTAGTTTCCGTTAGCTCTTCTTTCTTTTCAACTATCTCTGAAATAGAAAGCGGCGATGCTAGCTCTTCCTCATATTTCAAAAGAGCTTTTTCATTTTCTGAAAGAATAAACGAGAAATGTTCCCCCATTAAATATTCTGTTTCTCGCTCCATTCCATCTCTTACATACTGCAATTTTTCTTTCATAATAGAAATAATTAATGTTTCTAAGCTTCCAATTTCATTATGTGTATGGTTCATCATTCGTAATGAAGTATAATACACTCCATCTACTTCAATATCCCAGTTAGAGAACGATTGTTTTACACTATCTTTATAATCCTCAAACGATAATTCATTTTCTTTATGTTTATCTATTTGATTTACAACGAGATAAACCGTTTTATTACGTTGTTTCAATTCTTTAACAAATTGTAAATTCACTTCCGATTGGACGTGATTATAATCCATCATATAAAAAATTACGTCTGCTAGATGCAGCGTTGATTCTGTCGCTAATTGATGGGCATCATCTGTTGAATCAATACCTGGTGTATCAACTAACATAACACCCTCAGGAATTGGCGCATCATACCGATAAATATGAACACCAATTACCTCATCACCGTCTTTACAAATTTGTTTTAATTCTTCAGCTGAATATGCACCATCATATTCGTACTGTTCTCCAGATTTAACTGTTACAACAACACGATCCATTCCTTTTTCAATTTTGACAACGTTAGCGCTTGTCGGAATTGGACTTGTTGGTAACAACTGCGCTTTATATAGATGATTCATCATCGTTGATTTCCCTGCAGAGAAGTGACCGCAGAACGCTATCATAAGCTGCTCTTGTTTATATTTTTGAATCACCTCAAACAACTTTACACTATTCTCTGCATCGCCGTGTTTTTGCCACTCTTCATAAAAACAAACAAGTTTTTTCATACCGTTTGTCTGTACTATGTTTGTCATCCCCTTGTTCCCCTTTATCCAAGATGTATATACTTTTTCCCACCATTTGCGAGCTCATAATCATCAGGAAATACATCCCCTCATCGATTACAGTTTCACTTTACTATCATACTAAATTTTCAGCATATTCTCATTAAAAATAAAAAATCCCTTTCATTCTTTTTACAAATGAAAGGGATTTTATGTCACATCACTCATTTTGCTGTTCCTACTCCATTTAAAACATACTTTGCAATAACTGCATATACAGCGACTGTACCTGCTACTAATGCATATACCATACTCATGCACCAACCTTTTTTGATAATGATTATCACTTTTAAATACATTTTATCATTAAAGAGAATCATTATCAATACTTTTCATAAAGAAAGCCCCTTATAGAAAGGAGCTTTACTGCCTGTTTTGAAGAAGGTTAAAACTTGTTGTGCACTCTTATTATATCTCATAATACATATCTTAACAGTTTTAAAAATTGGAAATTACCTATATACCCTCCTCTTTACATTTTGTATAATAAAAGGGAATTACTTAACAAGGAGGAAAATAATGACACAAAATATTTCACAAGGCGAGAGGATACATTCCATCGATATTATTAGAGGAATAGCTGTACTAGGTATTTTTCTTGTTAACTGGCCAATTATCGCCGGGGTTGACTCACGTGATATTACAGGAATTTACGAAGGGATAGACAGCTATATTCGCCTATTTTACGATATGTTTATTCAAACGAAATTTTATACAATTTTTTCGTTTTTATTCGGATTAGGTTTTTATATTTTTATGAATCGTGCTGAGGCGAAAACCGATCGTCCAAAAACTTTGTTTGTTCGCCGCTTACTTATTTTATTATTATTTGGTTTCTTACACTACGTTCTTTTATGGGACGGGGACATTTTACATACTTATGCAATCGCTGGATTTTTCTTATTTTTATTTTACAAGAGAAAGCCACGTACTATTTTAATATGGTCAATTGTACTATTAAGTTTCATGCAATTGTTCACATTAGTAGGTTCTCTTCTCATGTTATTAGTGCCGGTAGATGAACTAGGCCTTTCCATAGCCATTATGCCGTTAGAAAACTGGGGCTTACAAATTACAGACAGATTCCATTCTTTCTATTCTGAAGCAATAAGTAACAGTCTTATTATGCTTCCTGAAACACTAGGATTGTTTTTACTAGGATTATATGCCGGTAAAAAAGACATTTTCCGCCGTGCTAAAGAATTAGATCTAAAACTTAAAAAATGGCAAATCATTATGTTCATTTTAACATTACCGATGTGGTTTATTATGGTTTACTTCTTTATGAACAATCAACCATACACACCATTTTCACTTATGGGTATTACGATGATAAGCGGAAAGACATTGTTCATCTTCTACATTGTCACGTTAATGCGTTTATTACAAAAAGAAAGATGGCAAACATTATTACGTCCGTTCCAGTATGTTGGTCGAATGGCGTTAACAAACTACCTTTCGCATACAATTGTTACATTACTTGTATTCGGACTATTGTTCAAAAATGATTATCTTGCTCCATTATGGGTAGGTCCTCTGTTTTGCATTAGTTTCTATACGTTACAAATCTTTATTAGCCGCTGGTGGCTGTCACGTTATCAATACGGGCCACTTGAGTACATTTGGCGTCTTGGTACTTACGGGAAAATGATGCCACTTAAAAAGAAAAGCAAGGTCTCATAATGAGACCTTGCTTTTTTATGCTTCCCTTACTGCACTTTGCATAGACACTGGCTCTTCTTTTACTTTACGCTGCGGCACCATATTAAATACTATATTTAAAAGTACTGCTGACGCACTTCCAAGTACAATTCCGTTATCTGTTAAAATACGAATGCTTTCTGGAAGTTGCGAGAATAATGTAGGAACGACTGTAACTCCAAGTCCGATGCCGACAGAGCATGCAACGATTAATAAGTTTTCTTGTCTTCCGAAATCAACACTACTTAACATTTTAATACCATATGCCATTACCATACCGAACATCGCTAACATTGCACCGCCAAGTACTGATTTCGGGATAATAGTTGTAATAGCTGCGATTTTTGGAATGAACCCAAGAACGATTAACATACCACCACAAGTATAAATAATAACTCGATTTCTTACTCCAGTTAATTGAACAAGCCCTACGTTTTGAGAGTATGTTGTATATGGGAAGGCGTTGAAAATACCACCTAACACCATCGCTAATCCTTCTGCACGATAACCTTTTGTTAATTCTTTTTCACCGATCTTTTTATTGCAAATATCAGATAATGCAAAGTAAACACCTGTTGCTTCTACAATCCCTACGCAAGCAACGAGAATCATCGTAATAATTGGCGTTAATTCAAATGTTGGTGTACCGAAGTAAAATGGCTGAATACCATGGAACCAATCCGCTTCTCCAACCGCTTGCAAGCTTACTTTCCCCATAAACGCTGCAACGATTGTACCGAACAATAGACCTAGTAAAATAGAGATTGAACGAATAAATCCGTCAAAGAAACGATACATAATGATGATAAATAGTAACACACCAAATGCTAATGCTAAATTTTCAAGACTACCGAAATCCTTACTTCCTACTCCTCCAGCCATATCATTAATCGCTGCTGGAACAAGTGTAACTCCAATTACGGTAACGACAGATCCTGTTACAACAGGTGGAAACAGTTTTACAAGCTTTCCAAATAATTTCGCAAAAATAACAACGAATAACCCGGCAGCAATAATCGCTCCATAAATAGAAGACACGCCGTATTGTTTTCCGATTGCAATCATCGGCCCAACGGCTGTAAATGTACAACCTAGTACAACTGGGAGCCCAATACCGAAAAAGCGATTTGATAATGCTTGTAAAATCGTCGCAACGCCGCACATTAATAAATCAATTGAGACTAAATACGTTAACTCTTTTTGATTTAAGCCTAGTCCGCCGCCCACAATAAGCGGAACGATAATTGCGCCAGCATACATCGCAAGCATATGCTGCATACCAAGCGATGCGATTTTAAATGGATGTTGCTTCATCGTTTATTTCACCTCCGCAGTTTCTTGCTGTACAAATGTAACTGTGCCGTTATCAAGTGATGCAATTTCTGCTAGTGACTCAACACGAACTCCTTGTTCACGAAGCTTCTTTCCTCCATCTTGAAATGCTTTTTCAATAACAATACCAATTCCTGCAATACTTGCTCCTGCTTGCTCTACTAAACTCATTAAACCTAAAGCAGCCTGACCATTTGCTAAAAAGTCATCGATAATTAAAACACGATCATTTTCATCGATATGATTTCGAGATAATGAAATTTCATTCGTTTCTTGTTTCGTAAATGAATATACGTTTGCAACGTACATATTATCTTGTAACGTTAACGATTTACGTTTTCTTGCAAAGATTACTTTTACACCAAGCTCTAATGCAGCCATAACTGCTGGTGCAATGCCTGAAGATTCAATCGTCACGATTTTTGTAATGTTCTCTTCTTTAAAACGTTTAGCAAATTCTTTTCCGATCTCTTGCATAAGTACTGGGTCAATTTGATGATTTAAAAATGCATCTACCTTTAATACGTCACCAGATAAAACCTTTCCTTCGTTCAAAATCTTTTCTTGTAATACTTTCATGTTTGTTCCCCCTCTTATGCAATAAAAAACTCCAAAAGCCGCCACCACTCGTTACAAGTGAGAGACGCGCTTTTGGAGTTTCGCAAAAAAGAATGCTAAACAAGCAAATATATTCGTCCTCACTCATAGTCAAAGTATTTACGGTACTTCGGTAGAAACTTGCAGGCCATATCCCCGCGATTATATGAGTGTAGCTAACTATTTATTTTATAGATGGATTATAACGCACTTTTTATACTTTGAAAAGCATTTATCGAAAAAACACGTACAAAATTTTAAAAAGAACTGTTTTCGTTCGAGTTTTGTAAACTCTTACATAATATTTCAAAGTGTCGTTAAAATAATCGGCCCATCTTTTGTAATCGCAATTGTATGCTCATATTGAGCTGATAATTTCCCGTCCATCGTTCTCGCAGTCCATCCATTTAAATCTACTTTAGAATATCGCATACCTATATTTACAATCGGTTCAATTGTAATAACCATCCCTTCTTGTAACTCAGGCCCTTGTCCTGACTTTCCAAAATGAAAAATTGCTGGTTCTTCATGAATCTCTTTACCAATCCCGTGCCCCGTAAAGTCTCTTGCAACCGAAAAACCTTCAGTAGCTACATAACTTTCAATTGCATAGCCAATGTCTCCTACATGATTACCGATCAGCGCCTGATGAATCCCTTTATATAAAGCATTCTCAGCTACTAACAATAACCTTTCTGCTTCATCAGAAACATTTCCAATTCTATACGTCCAAGCAGAATCTGAAAGACCACCATTTAAGTTTACTACCATGTCAATTGTTACAAGATCACCCTCAGTTAAAGGAACATCGGCGGGAAACCCGTGGCACATTTCAGCATTTACAGATGCACATATCGCATATGGATACCCGTTGTACCCTTTCTGTTCAGATATTGCACCATGCTTTTCTAAATATGCTTCAACAAACGTATCAATTTCTTTTGTCGTAATACCTGGTTTCATCATTTTGGCAATTTCCCTATGACATGAAGCAAGTAATTTCCCAGATTCATGCATCAAATCTATTTCATTTTTCGTTTTAATTGTAATCATTCTACCTCTCCTTGCTAAACCTGCTATTTGCTACTAAAGTTCAATCATACACATCCTCTGTCAAAATTTCAAAACTCCCAATTACAACAAGTACAAAAATATGTATCCTATACTTCTAAATCAAAATAAAGAAACAGAAGATCCCCCTCTGTTTCTTAATCATTTTTACATATATAATTCATTTTCAAAAACTCAAAACAACTACCATTTGTTTTCTGTATAAACGTTCCAACAGCTTCAAATCCTGCTCTTTTATACACTTTAATCGCTCTCTCATTACATGTCGCTACTGATAGCGTTATATAATTACAACCATATTTTCTTTACTAAAAGCTAGTCCAGCGTTTACGAACTGTAAACCAAATCCATTTCCAGTTATATCAGGTCTCATTCCAAGACCTATATCAACCGTTCCATCATTTATTTTACAAACAGTAAAAAAACCAATGAGAGTGCCGTTTTCCTTCACAGAAAATGTATGATCTCCTCTACTCTCATCATGTAAAAACTCAGCTAAATCTTCTTCATCTGCACCTATATCGTAAAAGGAATACCTCCCTTCATAATGCCAGTTATATGCAATTTCTTCTGCTTCTTCTTGCGTCATTACTGTATATGTATAATCCATTCTTCTATCCCCCTTGAAAAAAAGAGCTGCAAGTAAGCAGCTCTTTTTTATAACTCATAGATTTCTTTATACTTCGCTTCTAAATAATCTGCTAAGTAGTTTGCATTTAATCCTTCACCTGTCACATCTTCTAAAATTTCAAGTGGCTTTTTCGTTTTACCGTATTGGTGAATATTTTCTGTTAACCATTCACGAATTGGTGTTACGTTTCCTTCTTCTAATAATGCATCAAAGTTCGGAATGTCTTTTAACATTCTTTGCTTAAATTGCGCTGCATACATATAACCAAGCGCATAAGATGGGAAGTATCCAAATGAACCACCAGCCCAGTGAACATCTTGCAATACACCTTGTGCATCGCTTTCCGGACGAATTCCTAAATATGCTTCCATCTTATCATTCCAAGCCGCTGGCAAATCCTTCACTTGTAATGTACCATCAAATAATTCTTTCTCAAGTTCATAACGAACCATGACGTGAAGCGGATATGTAAGCTCATCTGCTTCTATACGAATGAACGATGGCTTCGATTCGTTAATCGCATCATAAAACTCATCTACTGATATATCATTGAATTGACCATCGCTATACTCTTTTAATAAATCATAATTTTTCTTCCAGAATGATTTATTACGACCGATAAAGTTCTCAAAGAATAATGATTGTGACTCATGAATACCCATAGAAGTTCCACTACATAGCGGTGTACCTTCGAATTTCTCTGCAATATTTTGTTCATATACAGCATGGCCACATTCATGAATTGTTCCAAACACTGCCATACGGAAATCTTTTTCATCATAGCGTGTTGTAATGCGAACGTCCCCTCTATTTAATGTAATCTCAAATGGATGTACCGTTTCATCAAGACGACCTGCTTCAAAGTCATAATTCAATTGCTTTAATAACTCTAATGTAAAGTTCTTTTGTTTTTCTTTTGAAAAATGTTCTGATAAAGCACTTGTCTTTAATCTCTTTTGTGACTCCGATATTTCTTTTACGAGCGGAACGATACGCTCACGAAGTTGACCAAATACGTGATCTAACACTTCTACTGTAATACCTGGCTCATACATATCTAATAATGTATTATATTTATATGTTTCGTAACCCCAATATGTAATGAATTTCTTTTTAAATTCAACTATTTGTTCTAAATACGGACGGAACATTTCGAAATCAGATTTTTCCCGAGCTTCTTCCCACACACTTTCCGCTTTCGCTTCTAATTTCACATACGCCTCGTATTCCGCTTGTGGAATTTTCTTATTTCTATCATATTCTTTACGACACTCTTCAACCATTTTCTTCGTCGTTTCAGAAAGTTTATTTTCACTTATTAAAGCTTCAAGCTCTGTTAAATAATTTCCCATCTCATCTGAAGTCGACATGACAAACACTTCTGATGAAAGCATACCAATTACTTCTGAACGCTGGTCTACACCTTTTTTAGGTGCACCTGTTCTTAAGTCCCAAAACATTAAGCTTAATGCTTCACCGTAATTTTGTATCTTCTTCACATATGTTAAAAATTGTTTTTCTACTTCATATGTAGCTACTGTCATCGTATAAAACCTCCCTTTTCTACCTCAAACTTAATTCGACATGGAAACCTAAATTCCTTTTATAATAGAAAAAAAGCTTGGCAAGCGCCAAGCTTTCTCCTTATAATTCTTTACCTTCTACTGGTAGTACGTTTTTCACCGCTTCTATCACTTTCTCATCTTCTGTATCAGATAAGAAGATTGATATAGCCCCTTTATCGTCGCTCGTACGAATTAAACGTCCAATCCCTTGACGAAGACGTAAAATCATATACGGTACATCTACATCCCAGAATGGATTATTTACATGTTTACGCTTCGCTTCAAACACAGGATCGTTTGGAGGGAATGGTAATGACCAAATAATAACATGCGATAATGATGAACCAGGAATATCTAAACCTTCCCATAAATGAACAGCACAAAGTACAGTCTCTTCTTCATTTTGGAAACGAGAAACGAGCTGACTAATTTCTTGATCCCCTTCATATAGGAACGGAACGGACATTTGTTCTTTACTTACATATTCTTTAAACGCTGCAAGTTCTTGTGTTGTACGGAATAATACAAGTGTACGTCCATTTGTTTTCTGTATATTTTCAAGTGTATATTGACACTTTCTTTCCCATTCATTTTCTTTCGTATGCGATAGTAAGTTTACTGCCATTTGCTCTGCATAATCAAACGGTGAGGCAACTGAGAATGATAAGTAATCTTTTACCCCTAGGCTATTTGCTGTAAATGCGAATGAATCGTTGTTAGATAATGTAGCAGAAGAGAAAATATACGGGATTTTCTTCGAGAATACTTTCTCTTGTAATACTTCTTCAACTGCACGTGGCATAATCACTAACGTGAAGGCTCCATCACCTTCTTCACCCCATGTAATTACATTTTTCTCGTGCATGAACAGACGAAGTGAATGTTCTAATACATCTAAATGTTCATCAACGATATTTAAATCATACGTGTTTACTGTATGCATTTCACTTTCAAATACTAATGCATCACCGACTTCACCAATTTTCGCATAAAGTCTATTCGCTTCAGCTGTTACTTTTTCTGTCACAGTAATTTCTAAACGATCAGAACCGGCGATGTCCTTTTTATTTTCTTGTAACACATCAAAGAATCGCTCTGTTTGCCAAATTGTTTCTTCTACTAAATGTGCAAACTCTTCACGAATATCATTTTGCAACAATCTTGTTAAAAGTTGCTCCATCATCGTTTGCTTTAAACGATATGTTAAAGCTTTTTGAGCTGCATATTCTACAAGATGTCCTTCATCGAATACAACGCAGCTACTTTCAGGTAATAACGGAATTTGCCCTTCACGCTTACGAGCATCGTACGTCCAAATATGATCCATGTAGAAATCTTGAGAACAAATAATTAAATCTGCCGCTTTACGATAATGTTCACGAGAAAGAGTTTGACCACAACGATGACGAGAATCACAAGTGAAGCAATCTTGGAAGTAATCCCAATTTACTTTTGACCATTCCTCATCATTTAAAAGTGGAAATTCTTTTCTGTCGCCGTAGTGAGTAAAGTTTTGCATCGTACCATGATCGAATACAAACTGTGGTAATTCGTAGTATACATCTTCAATTACTTCTGGAGCTCGTCCACTCATAACATCTTCAAGTTTACGTAAACATAAATAATTATCCATTGATTTCGCAAGTCTAACATCAACAGATAGTCCTAATGCTTCAGATAACTTAGCAATGTCTCCTTCTTCTTTCACAAGCTGCTCAATTAACGTTTCATCAGCACAAGCGATAATAGCTGGTTTTCCAGTATAACGCGCATAGCAAATTGCATATAGAAGATATACAATTGTTTTCCCTGTTCCTACACCCGCTTCTGCGAACATTACTTTCTTTTCTTGGAAAGCACGCTCTAATTGAAACGCCATAAAAATTTGTTCATCACGCTCTTCAAAGCCTTTTTCCGGAAGGATATCGTAAAACACATCTCCAATCCATTCATTCAACTTATCATAAAAATTATCTTGTTTTCCTACTTCAAATGGTAATCTCTTCTCAGTAAACATCCTTAGCCTCCAACCAAAAAGTTTTTCTATAAAAAGATATAGCAACTACTACTCATATGTGTGCAGCCACTTTCCCCTGTTGCCATACATAGAAATACACGAAAAAAAATTTTCCTTTCGAAAAAGGAAAATTTTTTTCTATATTAATGACTTTAAATACCGTTTATCAATCGCTGTTTCGTGTGAAAGAGCTGACAAATATTCTTCTTGTGCTTTTTGTATTTCCTCTACAATCGCACCTTGGCTATCCACTTCTTTCCCGATCTCATCATACGTACGATGAATAGCTTTTTGAATCATAGATAATTGGAAACTATCCATATCACGTCCTCCTTTACGCATTACATAATAGCCAGTATATGCGCGCTGGAGGAGTTTTATACTATGAATTACGCGGTGGACGTTTTCCGAAGTATTGGTAGTAATCTGTACGGATAAATCCATTAAACAGTTTACGTTTCTTCGATGCATCTTTTCCATAACACTTTTCAAATGCTTCGTAGCTTGTTAATACGTACGCTGACCATGTATCTAATGGGCGGAATACTTGTCCCATTTCTTTGTACAATTGTTCAACGAGTGCTTTTTCACTTAAACGTTCTCCGTATGGAGGATTCGTTACAACATAGCCATAATCCTCTTTTGTCGTGAAATCTTTTACTTGCATTTGTTTAAATGTAATTAAATCACTTAAGCCCACTTCTTCTGCATTATCTTGAGCAACTCGGATCATACGATGATCAATATCTGATCCAATGATTTGTAGTGGTTGATTATAATTCGCTAAATCTTCAGCTTCTTGACGAGCTTCACGCCAGTTTTGTTTACCAACCCAGCCCCACTCATCTGATGCGAAGCCACGGTTAAATCCTGGTGCAATATTTTGTCCAATTAATGCTGCTTCAATCGGAATTGTACCTGATCCACAGAAAGGATCTACGAAAGGACGATCCGGCTTCCAGTTTGTTAACTTAATTAAAGACGCAGCCAATGTTTCTTTTAATGGGGCTTCCCCTTGATCCATACGGTATCCACGTTTATGAAGTCCAACACCACTTGCATCAATTGTTAATGTTGCAATATCCTTGAGCATTGCGATCTCGATACGGAATAACGGACCATCTTCTTCAAACCAAGTTGTACGTTTATATGTTGTTTTTAATTTTTCAACGACAGCTTTTTTAACGATACGTTGGCAATCTGAAACACTGAACAACTCAGATTTTAACGATTTACCAATTACAGGGAATTCTCCATTCTCTGGAATATAATCTCCCCAGTTTAATGCTTTCGTTTTTTCAAACAGCTCATCAAATGTTGTCGCTTTGAATTCGCCAACTTTAATTTTCACACGGTCCGCAGTACGTAACCATAAGTTCGTGCGGCAAATCGCCTTTTCATCTGCTTCAAATGTTACTTTGCTGTTTTCCACTTGGCATTCATAACCAAGATCACGAACTTCTCGGGCAACTAACGCTTCAATACCCATTGCCGCTGTTGCAATTAAAGTAACTTTTCCCATTTGCATTCACCTCTTATGTATAGTTAAACAATAATTAATAGCAATTTGTCCTATTAATCATTACATTTTACGAAGAATTTTCTCATTAACCATTTTAACTCATAATTTATAACTTCATACAAATAAAAAGCCCTCCTCTAACAAAGGAGAGCTGAGTTATTTCATAGTTGGTTCATAACGTTCTGTAAGCCATGTTCTGTTCCTTTGTACTGCAAACGGCCCACGCCTCGTACTCCGGTGGCAATCATCTATCTACAGGTTATATAACCTGTCCTTTCCCATCGTTCATTTCCTTGGAAAAGATTCCCCTACCATTATTTGGGTTTCTCGCTCGTGGGGTTTACCTCGTTCCACTCCTATCATTTCTTCAAGGACTTCGTCACTGTGGCACTTTAAAGGTAGTCAAACCATATCCGAAAGGACTTAGGTTTTTTCCCTGCCGTTAAACCAGCCTTACAGCCAGAATACCCTAGCTTATGAATTGGCTAGGCACGAACACTACAGCCATCTCAGGCCGTGCGAGCATGGACTTTCCTCTACAACGTTGGCGTTGCAGCGATTACCCAAACGTTATGACATCCATTAGTATAGTGGAAACAAAAAGATTTTGCAATGTTTTTTTCTATGTAAAATGCTTTAATCTTTTTACCACTAAAAATTATTCGTATAACTTACTTCCAAATACAGCTTTTTCTAAATTAGATAGACGTTTTAAAATGTCCGTATTCGTGTTGTTATATACAGGTTGTGCAACTGGTGTTTGTACAACTGGTTGTTGTGGCACTTGCGTTGCTACTAATTTTTGTTCCTCTAATTCACGCTTTAAACGAGCATTTTGTTGCTTTAATTGATCAAACTCCTTGTGGAAAGCTTCATAGTCTTTAATGATCATATCAAGAAACTTGTCTACTTCTTCTTGTTGATAGCCTCTCATGCCTGTTTTAAATTCTTTTTCTAAAATATCTTTCGCCGTTAATTTAATTTTATCCGAAATCATTTTCTTCACCTCAAATTTTTGCCAAAACTTTCATTACCTAAATTTTTTCAGAAACAATGCCTTTTGTCAATCATATATACGAGTACTATATTACATATTACTCAGCATTATTCCACTGTTCCTCTTCTATTATATCTTGTAAATCAGAAAAAAGAATAAAATAACTGTGATAATTTTCTATTTCTCCTTTTTTCTTTGCTGCTTCTACAATATATTTGGGACTCCCTGGTTTTTCTTCATCATATACAGCTAAAAGTGCATCACTTTTTTCAATAAAAAATTGATTTTTTAATTTAAATTGTTCCGGGCTTTCGTACTTCCGTTTCGTAATACTATCAATATGGTCTGCTTGAGAGAGAATACATTCGTAATATTCACGGTTATCTTCCTTCCAGCTTTCTTCTTGTTCTAAAAACGGAGTAAATACCGCTAATTTTAGATCTGGATATTCTACTTGAATTTCAAAAACAACTTCAGCAGCCCATAATTCGACTCCTAACTGCCCACTTATTATCACCCATTCCAAACCTTCTTCTACAAAAGTAGTTAATTTTCGATGCAATGCTTTTTTTATACATTCCACCCCTGGATGATCATTTTTAAATATACCAAGTTCAAATGGCTTATATCCCGTTACAGCAATAACTTTCATATCAACACTCCAATTACAAAAAAAGAACTAGCATTTCGCTAGTTCTAACATATCATTTACTTTTTAAATATTCCACCAACGTTTGGTCCGAATGGTGATACATTTGGTCCTGGTCCGAATGGTGATACGTTTGGTCCTGGTCCGAATGGTGATACGTTTGGTCCGAATGGAGATACATTTGGTCCTGGTCCAAATGGTGATACGTGATGTCCATGATGTCCATGACCACATGGTCCACATCCGCCGCCGAACCCTGGGTCGATCGGGTCTACAACATTTACATTCGAGTTTGTTTGTGGGAAGAAGTTTTGGTTTTTAATTTGTTGATGATGAACATGTGTTGTATGCGTTGGGAAAATGTGTGGCACCACCGTTGTTGAAAAAGAATGTGTTACACACTGTTTCGTCGGATGAATGACAGGAGCAGTTGTACAGATAGGTCCTACAGGCTTATGCCCTCCAAAACAAGGATGACAATGATGCATAGTTTTTTCTCTCCTCTCTCGTTAAAAAAATCTGACTACACTTTACAATATGAGAAAAGAGAGAAAGCCGTTTGTTATATATACCCATTTATTACAAGGAAATTTGTCTAGCCATCTGCTTTATACGTAATGCTTTTTATAGACAACCCCCAAGATTACTTACCAAAAAAACCTCCAACTTGCTTTACAATACCTGTCACTTGGTTCATCGCATTCATCATTTGTCCAGCTGTATTCATCATTTTATTTACATCATAGTTACCATCTGAGTTTTTAAATTGGGAAACAAAACTAGAAAATTGACTCGGTTGCTGTTGTTGTTTTTGTTTATTCTGCGTCGGGTACGGTTGTTTTGGTGGATAAAACATCGCTTGTTGATTTCCATAGGGAGATGGTGGTGGCATATAGTATTGTGAATTCATATAAGGTTGCTGTTGTTGATCCATATAGGGTTGCTGCTGTTGATCCATATAAGGCTGCTGTTGTTGATTCGTATAGGGTTGCTGCTGTTGATCCATATAGGGCTGCTGTTGTTGATTCGTATGGGGTTGCTGCTGTTGTTGTGGTTGATTCATAAACGACACTTCAAATGGCTGGTAATAATTTTGATTTCCATAATTAGGCTCGAAAGGATACATATTATACCGTAAATATGTATCCGTATTATATTGGTACATATTTTGCTGTGCATATGGATTAGATTGCTGATATACGTTAGATTGTTGAAACATGCATTCTCTCCTCCTTCACATAAGTTTCTACATATATAATATGTACTTGTAAAATAATTTGTGTGGCGGAGTCTCTGTCTATTTTTGTCGGAAGTTTAAATTTTTAAAAAATTAAAAAAGAAAACCCTTCCATGCTATGATAGTGAAGAAGAAGATTCTCATGGGGGAGGAATCAACATGGTATTAGGGGATTTAAAACAAGCGTTTTCTCAAAAAAAGGGGTATTACACAGAGAATGTAAATGAATTGTTAGACTTTGCGAGACATTGGTATCTCGAAGGAAAAATATGCATTTCAGATTACCGAACATTAATAAAAGAATTAGAAATAAACGGTGCAACAAAGCCTACAACAATGACAGAAGCATAAAAAAAACAAGAGGGTTTCCCCTCTTGTTACTTACATTGCTCAATTATATTTTGCAAAGTATACGAAATGGCTTGATGTGTTTCAAAGAATCGCTTACCTTTGCCTTTATTTACAAAACATTGCAAAACATTTGTCTGTAAATTATCGTACACTTGATCAATTTGCTGTACATGTATATACTTCGGTTTTTCTTCCTTAATCCATTTATAAGCTAATTCTTTCCACACTTTTAATTCCTCATCTACTATATCTACAAATGGTTTCATATCCTTATAAAAATCGTACTCAATCATTTCTCTTTTTTTCACATTCGCTTCATTATTATACTGCATGAGTTTTTCTGAAGATTGTATTAATGCTTCATACTTCATTTTATTCCCACCTTATTATGCACTCACTACGACGTTTTGAAATGCCTTCACCCAATTCCCTTTTTCTTCGTGGTGCACTAATTTATTTTCCATATGCTCAATATGCATTTCTGTTATTTCTATTTTATTGCATATTTTTTCACTCGTATCCTTCAATGCATGATTCGTTCTAATCCCTATATTCATTTCCAGCAAATCGAGAGAACTTAACATTTGATCCATTGTTTTCATTACATCTTCCTTCTGAACCATCGCCATATACAAAACGCCCCCTTCTTTGCTTTTCCTTTGTCATGTAATTTCGCCGAATGACTCCTCACTCCTGCTCACATGACAAAACTAGTTGTTATTCGTCAAAGAAATCATTTTGTATGTCATTTATAGAAATGGTAACAATACAAAAAGGAGGTGTATGAAAATGCCAAAGAACAAAAACGAAAAAAAGAAAAAACAAAACAAACAAAATAAACCCGAGACTGGCAACCCTAAGTTAGATGGTCCAAACTTCCCTGCTACATAAAGTGAAACTTTAGTCAGCGGGGTTTTTGTTCATCCCCACTGATTATTAGCCTTCTCAATCGGGCTTTTACGGGCAGTTGATCCACACCTAAATTCTTTGCTTTCACTGAATTTTGAGACGTGGGTCTTACTGCCCGGCAAGTAGCGGGATAAAGTGAGACTTTAGCGCTTTTACAAAAAGCTAATTTCTGAAGCATCCTTAATCTCTTATATTCATTACGTTTTGAGATTAAATTCTTAGCATACACGGCAGGATTACTTCACATTAAGAAGTCCCGTCTTCATTTATGAAGACGGGACTTCTTTTTTATTATATCACGAACTCATCCATCCTTTTAACAAAACGATTTACGATAGAAGCAACATAGATTTGCTCCCTCTTTCTTTTATACCATTCTGTTATATCAACTTCACCCTTATACTCTTCCAGTAGAAACAACTCATTTATTTCCTTATCTCTACAAAACCAATCTCTCATACTTATTTCCTTATGTGCAACGACAGGATAAACCTCTCTAAGGGCTGGCGTACAAGATTTTCTAGCTTCTCTTACATAATATTCATAATCTGCTCTTGATCCTGTGTGTATAGTTTGCAATGCAAACCTATGGAATAAACTTTTATAATTCGGATGAAACAGTAACTCCGCTAATTTCTGCCCTAGTTCTATACGCTTTTGTAACGTTTCAAATTGATAAACTGAAAAACCATACATCCTCCCTTCAACAGTCGGAAAAATAACAGCACTAATATGAAGCATTTCTTGCAATTTAAAAAGTGCAGTATGGAATACATGTTTTTTAAAATATGCATTCTCAATAACTGGTTTTTGAATTTTATTTTGCTCATTTATAATAAGCGCTGTCATGAGCCTATTTATATCTTTTTTTTCCCAAAAATAAATCCATTCTTTTTCCATGAAAATTGATACGTTAAAATATTGTAACAAATGGAATAGTGGTACCTGCCTCCTCTTACTTTCTTCGTATAACAATAGCTGAGGAAATGCATCTAAAAAAATAATCCAATTCGCTTCTTCATAAGTCAGAAACAAATGTTTTTTTACTGTTTGAGGTAAAACAGTAGCATAATATCTCCCTTTTAAATCAGTCATATTCCATCCCGCATTTCTCGAGACCATACTTGCTAAAAAGGCCCACCTAATTTCACTGTTCCTTACATAATATTCTTGATAAGACTGTGTTCGAGAAATGTTGTCCATATTAGCCATTTCTATTTTCCTCTTAATGTTATAAACGATTGTTTTTTCTTCGTCTGTACAAACCATATTTTTACGATATTGTTTAATTTTCTCATAATCATTCCATGTAAACATAAATAAGTCATCATACCTTTCTTCAAAAAGGTCACATCTTTTTTCATTTTTTGTTATAATCACCTTTGTAAGTAATTCTTAGCAAGTTGGGAGTGGACACACTATGACCATTCGTTACCCAAACGGAAAACGGTACAATCAAGCTTCACAACCTCATAAAACACCAATTAAAAAACATACTTATAGTAATAGAGGTATGTCCCTTGAAGAGGAATTGAATGAAACAAATGAATATTACTTAACCCATAATATTGCATGTGTACATAAAAAACCTACACCTCTTCAAATTGTAAAAGTAGATTACCCCGCTCGAAGTGCTGCAGTGGTAAAAGAAGCGTATTTTAAACAACCTTCTACAACAGATTACAACGGTGTATACAAAGGGAAATACATCGATTTTGAAGCGAAAGAAACAAAAAATAAAACCAGCTTTCCACTTCAAAACTTCCACCTTCATCAAATTGAACATATGAAGCAAGTAATCGTTCATGATGGAATTGCATTTGTTATTATTAAATTTACACTTTTTGATGAACTTTATTTACTAGATGCAAAACATATTATTGCATTCTGGAATCGTCAAAATACTGGTGGACGGAAATCGATTACGAAAGAAGAAATAGAAGAGCATGGATCTTTATTATCATGCGGTTATCACCCTCGGATTGATTATATCCGTGTACTAGACACGGTTTATTTTTCGTGATAGAGTCATCACTAAGGCTCTTTTTTCGACTTTTGGGGAGAGAATGAAAGGTAGGAGAAAGTATAATGTCAGATAATTATCGTTCTCGTACAGAACGAAATCATGTAAAAAATCAAAATCAAAAGCAAGAAACAAATAAAGAAAAAAAACCAAAGAAAAAGGGCTCCTTTTTTAAAAAATTCCTTATAGGTTGTCTACTTCTTGGTATCGTTGGTCTTATAGCTAGCGTTTCCGCTTTCTTTGTTATGGTGAAGGACGCTCCAAAATTAGACAAATCAAAACTTGTCAATCCTTTATCAACAAAGTTTCTTGATAAGAATGGGAACTTTTTCTATGAATACGGTGCTGAAAAACGAACCCACGTTACGTATGATCAAATTCCAAAGGTAGTTGAAAGTGCATTCCTTGCAACTGAGGATTCACGTTTCTATGATCATAATGGAATTGATTTTAAACGAACTACAAAAGCAGTTATGGAAAATGTCACTGGAGGGTTCGGATCTCAAGGTGGTAGTACGATTACACAACAAGTAGTCAAAAACTATTTTCTAACGATGGACAAAACTGCGAAGAGAAAAGTACAAGAATGGTACCTATCTTACAAATTAGAGCAACAATACTCTAAACATGAGATCTTAGAAATGTACTTAAATAAGATTAACTTAGGTAACCGTTCGTACGGTATTGCAACAGCAGCCCAAAAATATTATAACAAAGATTTAAAAGACTTACAGTTACATGAAGCTGCTATGCTCGCTGGTTTACCCCAAGGTCCAAACATTTATGATCCAACCAAAAAGGAAAATGTTGAACGAGCAACAAATCGTCGTAATGTCGTATTGTCATTAATGAATCGACATGGTTATATAACAAAAGATGAAATGGATAACGCAATGAAAATCTCTGTAACTGAGGGTCTTCAACCGGCTTCAGAAGTAACTGAGATGAAGTATCAAGCATTTTTAGATGCTGTTGTAAAAGAAGTTGAAAAAGAATATCCCGATATAAATATCGGTTCAGATGGTTTAACGATTCATACAACACTTGATCAAGATGCTCAAGATTACGCTGAAAAAATTATGGATGGCAATCTTATTAAGTATCCGAACGATCAATTCCAAGGATCATTCGTATTTATGGATACACAATCTGGAGAAGTTCGAGCAATTGGAGCTGGGCGTAAAGAAAGTAAGTCTACTTTCAAAGGTCATAATATGGCCACTGATTTAAAACGCCAAGTTGGTTCAACAATGAAACCAATTTTCGACTACGGTCCAGCAATTGAGAATTTACAATGGTCTACATATCATCAATTAAATGACTCAGAGTATACGTATTCCACTGGTAAAAAAATACGAAATGCAACAAATAGTTACAAAGGTGACGTTTCACTACGTGAAGCTTTGAAAAAGTCATTAAACATTCCAGCTTTAAAGACAGCTCAAGCGGTTGGTCTTCCTAAGTCACAAGCGTTTGCTGAAGGTTTAGGTATGACATTTAAAGACGGCAAAACATATGAATCAACAGCAATTGGTAGTAACGATAGTTCTCCATTACAATTAGCGGGGTCATATGCAGCCTTTGGTAACGGTGGGAACTACAATAAACCGCACTTCGTAAAAGAAGTTATCTTCCCAGATGGGAAAAAGAAAAGTTTTAAACCGAAAGAACAACGTGCGATGCAAGACTACACAGCTTACATGGTGACTGACGTTCTTCGTGACGTAGTAAAACCTGGTGCTGGCGGTACTGGTCCAACAGCATACGTTTCAGGTGTTGATGTTGCCGGTAAAACAGGAACACAAAACTTTGATGAAGACGTTCTTAAAAAATATGGTATTCCAGCTGATGCAAACAGAGATAGCTGGTTCGCTGGATATACACCGCAATATACAATGGCAGTATGGACTGGTTACGAAAAAAATGGCCCAGAAAACTACATTAGTGATCGTTATACTAGAATTGCACAACAAATGTTCCAAGTAATGATGAGCAAATTCGCTACAGATAAATCCCGTTTCGAACGTCCTTCTTCTGTACAAGAAATAAACGGAGAGTTATACGTAAAAGGTGCGAAAAAAGATGCAATTAAACAAATTAAAGTAGATGCACCTAGTGGTCTTAATGTCACTTTCGATGGCGCTAGTACTGTTACACTAAACTGGTCTGGACCAACAGAAGTTGATGCGTATGCAGCAAGCTATAAAGCGACTGACGGTTCAAGTGGTAGCCTATCAATAAGTGGTACGAAAGCTACTCTTGGTGGCATTAAACCAGGCGTTACTTACAGCTTCTCTGTAGTAGCGAAAAAGGGTACTGGAACAAGCCCTGCAGTTGGTGCATCCTTCACTGCACCTGGCGGAACTCCAGACCCTAAGAAAACTGAAGAAGAGGCTAAGAAGAAGGCTGACGAAGAAACTAAGAAAAAAGCTGATGAGGAAGTACAGAAAAAAGCTAATGAAGATAAACAAAAACTAGAAGAAGCTCAGAAAAAAGCTGCTGAAGAGCAGCGTAAACAACAAGAGCAACAGCAACAACAAGAACAACAACGTAAACAACAAGAAGAAGCTCAGAAAAAGGCTGCTGAAGAAGAAGCCGCTAGAAAGAAAGCCGAAGAAGAAGCTGCTAGAAAGAAAGCCGAAGAAGAGGCTGCTAGAAAAAAAGCTGAAGAAGAACAACACAAACAACAAGAACAACAACAAAATACCGGAGGAGATACACCTCACGCAGATGGAAATGCTGTTACAACAGAGTCTTAATACAAAAAAAGAAGTCCTTTCTCTTAACGAGAAAAGGACTTCTTTTTTGTTATCATTTTCTTAACATATAGCTTTTCTATTTCAATATACAACTGCGCTAACTGAATATAGGAATGATAATTATTCGGTTTCTTTATAATGAACGAATATCGCTCCATAAAATTAACTGGTTGTACTTCCAATTTACTCGTATAAGCTTCCATTTCATTCAAACTATGAACAGGTTGCTCATTTAGCCAATATACAATCGATAACAAATGTGCCGCAAAAAGAATTATTGGACCTTCAGCTTCTTGCTTATTTCTGTTTCGAAATAGTGTAGCAATGTCTTCATGCTTACTTTTCCATACATTCAACAGTACAGGAATACTATTTTCAATTTCATTCCACGGCTCATATTGTCTTTCAATATCAAATATAAAGTAAGTATTTTGTATTATTTCTTCAAAAGACTGATCTGTATGATACGTAATCGAAGTTACGCTTTCTGTAAAAAATGGTAAGCACCGAAATTCTTTCGGTATTTCTATAACTCGCTCCATCCTTTATTTCCCCTTCATTCGCTTCTTTCCTTCACGACACACTTCTAGTAATCGGCACTCTTCACATTGTGGTCGCTGTGCTTTACAGTGGTAACGCCCAAAGAAAATCATACGATGATGTGTAACGCCCCATTCATCCATCGGAACTTTCTTCATTAATGCCTTTTCTACTTCTAACACCGAATCTTTCCACCTACAAATCGCTAACCGTTTACTCACTCTCTCTACATGCGTATCAACAGCAATCGCTGGAATTCCAAATGCAACCGAAACAACTACATTCGCTGTCTTTCTTCCTACTCCTGGTAATTTCGTCAGCTCGTCACGGTCTTCTGGAACTTTCCCGTTATAATCATCTAGCAACATCTGGCACAATTTTTGAATATTTTTCGCCTTATTTCTAAACAATCCAATGGAACGTATATCTTGTTGTAATTCTTCTAAAGACACGCTTAAATAATCTTCTGGTGTTTTATATTTTTGAAATAAATTTTTCGTCACTTTATTTACAAGTGCATCTGTACATTGTGCAGATAACGCCACCGCGATTACTAATTCAAATGGATTATCATGAATTAATTCACAATGTGCTTCTGGATACATATCCGCCATTGTGTCTAAACAATAGCGAATTTGCGTTTTATTTAACATATACTTCCTCCTACATTACTGCTCCAACCAATTATAAAAAGGCACTTTCCCAGTAAATTTCGTCTCTTGTTTTGTCGTTTGCTGCGTTCTTTGTTGATTTGCTCTAAATTTCCGTCCTTGATTTTGGGCTTGATCTACTGTTTTAATACCATTCTTTTTCCACTCAAATAAAATACGATCAATATATCGGAAATTAAGCTTACCGCTCATTACAGCTTCCCTGAGGGCCGCTTGAATTAAATTCGGATGATGTTGATCTTGATCTTCCCACATACTCAACGTTTCACATTCAAACGGAGAAAGTGGTCTTCCAAATTCTTTTTCAAATACTGTATATAAATTTACTTGCAGTTGTTTTATTTCTTTTTGTTCTTCCTCTATTGATTCATTCATTAAGAAATGCAATATTTTTTCCCATAGCGGTTGTAAAGAATAACTTTCACACATCATCGCTTCTGATTTTTGTCCACCTTCTAGTGATAAAAAACCTTTTTGAATCAATGTCTGAATTACTTCCATACATTTCATTTCAGTAATCGTCATCCGTTCTGAAATCTCTGACGGAGTCGGAAACGAATTGCCCGATTCTAAAAATGTGTGTACATGAAGTACAACCATAAATTCCATTTCATTTAACCCTAATTTTTTATAATGCATCATAAGTAATTTTGGAATTGCAATGCTTCCCTGCTCAAACCACTGTAACATCATTTTCTTTTTCATCACCAAACACCTCGCTCTCTAGTATAACACACCTTTCGCTATTTCTTTTTGCCACAATTCGTCAAAAAAACCTTCCTATTATGTAGGAAGGTTTTTTTGTATTGCGTTAATAAAATATACAATTAAGCTTGCACTTTACTTTTCATAAACGTATGAATGCGTTCTAATGCTTTCTCTACTTGTTCAAGAGATGTCGCATATGATAAACGAACGTTATTTGGAGCACCAAATCCTGTACCTGGTACAAGAGCCACTTTTTCCTCTTCTAATAGAGCTTTTGCCCAATCATCCACAGTTTCGTATCCTGATAAAGCTACAGCTTCTTTTACATTAGGGAATAAGTAAAATGCACCTTGTGGTTTAATGCAAGTAAAGCCAGGGATTTGAATTAATTTATCATAAATAATGTTTAATCTTTCTTCAAATGCTTGACGCATTGTTTCTACAGGTTCTTGTGAGCCTGCATATGCTGCAATTGCGCCGTATTGAGCGATTGAAGTAGGGTTTGACGTACTATGACTCGCTAAGTTCGTCATCGCTTTAATAAGCTGCTTATTTCCTGCTGCATATCCAATACGCCATCCTGTCATAGAATGAGATTTAGATACACCATTAATAATAAGTGTTTGTTCTTTTAATGCATTAGAAAGCTGGGCAATCGAAGTATATTCTGCTCCACCATAAATTAATTTTTCATAAATTTCATCTGAAACGATTAAAATATCGTGTTCTAAACATACTTCTCCAAGCTGTTGTAATTCCTCTTTGCTATAAATCATTCCTGTTGGATTGCTCGGTGAATTAATAATAACTGCTTTCGTTTTCTCTGTAATTGCCTCACGCAGCTGCTTCGCTGTAATTTTGTACTCATTGTCTTCCAGGCCTTCTACGTAAACTGGCTTACCTCCAGCAAGCTTTACTTGCTCAGGATAACTTACCCAATAAGGAGTTGGGATGATAACTTCATCTCCTTCATCAAGTAACACTTGGAATAATGTATATAATGCATGCTTTGCACCGTTACATACAATAATTTCAGATGGATCATACGCAATTCCTTGATCACGTGTAAACTTCTTCACAATTTCTTGTTTTAACGCTTGTAATCCACCTGTTGGTGTATACTTCGTATGTCCTTCTAACATCGCTTTATGTGCAGCATCCATAATATGTTCTGGCGTATTAAAGTCAGGTTCTCCTGCCCCTAATCCAATTACATCATGACCTTCTGCTTTTAATGCTTGTGCCTTTGCTGTAATTTCTAAAGTTGCAGATGGTGTTAAAGCAGCTACTCGCTTTGCTAATTTCATTTGTAGTTCCCCCTACATCTATTTTTCAATGCTGTAGTGACCAGCATAAGCCCCATTTTGAAACTCTAAATAATAATACGTATAACGATCTTCCTGATCAATATATGTAATTTCCCACAACGGAATATCGTTTTGAGCACCTAATTTTACTTTTATAATTTCTTTTGGCTTTGGCTTTGGCTCATCACCTTTTCCTGTAGCTTGTTCAGCCAACTTTTGCAAAGCTTCTTTTTCAGGAATACCTTCACTCTTTTTCTTCACAAGGACATTCCCTTTTTTATTAGGCACCCAAACAATAATTTGTTCTCCTTTTTCGTCTACACCTTGTACGACTGTATATGAAGAATTTCCATTATAATAATCAACAGATTTTACTTTTGTAAGCTTTGCCTTTTCTTTTGCAATTTCTACAGATTTTGCCTCTTTATGGATTTTCTTTTCCATTGCTTTATTGTAAACATACGCCCCATATATTCCGCTAGCAACGATTACGATAACGATTGCAAAGATCCACTTTTTCATTGTATCACTACGTTCTGTAAATCGTAAATACAGCTATTTCTTTATCTTTTTCGTCTAATGCTAATCCGAACATGAGGTCCTGTTCTTTTAACGTACGATTCAAACTATCAACAATTTTATACAAGTCAGACGAATATTTAATACGCGTCGTTGATAGGACTTCGATTTTCTTATCCATGAAAAAACTCCTCCGTTACACAAAAATTTCTAATTATAGAAGAACGCAATACGGTTACAATAAGAGTACATTCTTTACAACCCCTGCTTCATCACCCATCTATTATAGCAGGACATGTACTGCAAAAAAAGGTTTCAAGTCGAAAACCAATACATTTTGTATACAAGAAGTAAGAAAAATAAAATTCCTCCTACCCACATTTTTTACGCCTGAAGCTTAAATGTACTTCAGGCGTATTTTTCTTCCAATTTTATTTATTTGGCCATGCCTTTAATTGTTCTAATAATTCTTCTAGAGGGCCTTCATAAAGCGGAACAGTTGGGATTGATTGTAAAAAACGTTTTCCATAAGAAGTGCTTATCAAACGACGGTCTAATACAAATACTGTTCCGGTATCTGTACTTGTTCTAATCAGACGACCAAATCCTTGTTTGAAACGCAAGATTGCTTGCGGGAGTGCTAACTTAGCGAATACGTCCTCTCCTTGATTTTTTAAACACTCTCCTTTTGCTTCCATCATCGGTTGATGAGGAGGCGTAAAGGGAAGCCGTACAATAACAAGACAACTAAGGGCATCTCCAGGTATATCTATCCCTTCCCAAAAACTACTTGTTCCTAACAAAATCGATTTGTCGAACTCTTGAAATTTACGAATGAGACGACTTCGGCTCTTATTATTTACACTTTGCGTTAATAATAAATACCCCTCTAATTCTTCATCATTTTTCAAATTCGTATACGCTTCTTTCAACATTTCATACGAAGTGAATAAAACAAGCATTCTACCTTTTGTAGCTTTCGCTATTTTTGCAATATGTGCCGACACAGATTCAATATATTCTTCATTACTTGCTTGCTTAATAAAAGGCACATCTGTTGAAACCATTAATTTCATCTGTTCTTCAAAACGGAATGGTGATGGAACCTGTAATGTACTGGGAGCAAAATCATGTAAACCTAGCTCCTCTTTTATATAGTCAAATGAATCGTTTACTGTTAACGTTGCTGATGTGAAAATAACACTCTTTTTCTGTGTTAAAAATTCATCCGCAAGCCTTTCACCAATATGAACAGGCTGTGCATATAAAACGGTTGAATGAATTGTTCCCTTCGTTTCAGTCTCCATCCATGTCACGTATGAATTTTTTTCTAAAATGAGTAATTGTAAAGATTGTTCCATCTTTCTCAACAACTCAATTAAATGCATAAATTCACCTGTAACAACATGCATCTCCCATTCTAATTTACTTTGCAATATATCAACTTGCTTCTCAAGTGTAGTCAATAATTTTCTTACATCGTATACAAAACGATTTGTTAACTCGGTAATGCTATCCCATAACTTACCTTTCTCTACTTCCGTGTTATATCGATAAATGAGTGGCATATTGCTTATCCCTTGTTCCTGCTTTGTTTGTTTAAAGATGAAAGCACGTAACATTTGGAATAGCTCATCCGCATCAAATTTCAATTCCTTCAAACTATGACTCACCATACGGAAAGTCGAACGAGAGGCTTGCTCTGATTTTTTCATCATTTTATATACTTTAGAAAGTACATCATCTGTTTCTAGCGTACCAAGACGAGATAAAACTAATTGAAAATACATACAGGAGAACTGTTCACCTAATGTTCTACTCGCCGCTTCCTCGATATGATGAGCTTCATCAAAAATAATATGTTCACATGAAGCAAATAGTGGTTCTTCACTTGAAAAATCTTGAAATAATAACGCATGATTTGTAATAACGATATCTGCAAATAATGCTTTATTCTTTGCTCGTTGATAAAAACAACGGCTATACCAGTTGCTTTGCATCCCGCCTGGACTATGTACATCACTACAAATGCGGTTCCAAAGTAACTTTCCGCCCTCAGGAATATTTAATTCATCACGATCGCCAGTTTCTGTTTGCAATAACCACACTAAAATTTTTGCCTTTGTGAGCGCCATATCATAATTTTTCTCTTCCTCTTGCAAAGCATATTCAAATTTATGTAGACAAAGATAATGCTTTCTTCCTTTCAAAAGAGCTACTTCAAATGAAAATGGCATTATTTTCTGTAGTAATGGAATTTCTTTTTCTAATATTTGTTGTTGCAGTTGTACTGTTTGGGTACTTATGATGACAGGTTCTTCTTTTTTCGTTGCAAAATAAATACTTGGAAGTAAATATGCAAGAGTCTTCCCTGTTCCTGTTCCTGCTTCAATTAGTGAAAACCTAGAATCTCTTAGTGCTGTATATATTTCCTTCATCATAATCTGTTGGCTTTCTCTTTTTTCAAACTTTGGCATATTCAATTCCAGGTTATCGATTGCCTTATGCAAGAAAGCATCAAATTTAGATGAACATGTTTCACTGAGATTTAAAGCATAATTCCGTTTTCGAAGCGCAATATTTCGATACACTTCATACCCCTCTGCCGCTTTTCTACCATGCATCATTTTCTTTAAAATATTTTCAGAAAGTACATCCGCTATATCACTTTGAAAAACATCGCTCAATTCATAGAGCGATTGCAAGGTGACAAGTGGTAACTTTTCAATTTCATTTAAAAATTGTAAAAATAATTCCGCTGTTGCAAGAGCATCACTATCCGCACGATGCGGTTGATCGTGCTCTAATTCATGTTGTTTAGCTAAATCACGTAATTTATAACTATCAGCCGTCGGCAAAAGAATTTGCGCCAACTCAACTGTATCAACTTTCGGACAATGTACTTCTGTATATCCAGCCCACCTTAATTCTTCCGTTAAAAAATTCCAATCAAAGTGAACGTTATGTGCAACGAAAGCTGCACCTTGCAATAGCTCAACAACCATCGGGGCTACATCTTGAAATAACGGGGCTTGCTTAACCATACTCTCATCAATCCCTGTTAATTCTGTAATAAATGGCGGAATCTCTCTCTTCGGATTAATAAAAGATGAAAAAATCTCTAGTATCTCTCCATCTTCCACTACAACAGCTGCGATTTGGGTAATTTTATCCTTCCCGTCCTTCCAGGAGTTCCCTGTCGTCTCTAAATCCACAACGACATAACGTTTACTCATATATGTAACACCTCAATTTCTTACCTATCAAACACAAAATTATATAATGTTACTATACCACGTTTTATCTCATCTTAATGAAAAGATGCACAAAAAAGCTATCTCCGTAATGAAGTGACCCCTGTCAAGTAGACAGTCTTTAAAAAGCACAATTAAGCAACCTGAGTTCTATATTTATATGGACTCAGGTTATTTAATTTCTTTTGAAATCTTTGATAATTATAAAAGTACATATATTTGCGCACGGCAACTTTCACCTCATCAGCCTTACGGAAAGAGTATAAATGGAAACACTCTGACTTGAAATGACTAAAGAAGTTTTCTATACAAGCATTGTCCCAACAATTTCCCTTTCGTGACATGCTTGCCTTCATTTGATATTTTTTTAGTAATTGGTTATATTGTCGAGATGTATATTGAAACCCTTGATCACTGTGTAAAAGAATTCCTTTTGCATTTCGTTTTTTTCTTGCCTTTTTCAGGGTATCTAACACAAGCTTCAAGTCGTTTCTACGGCTGATTTCATAGGCGACAATTTCATGATTGTATAGATCTTTAATCGCGGATAAATATAGTCTCTGTCCATTGAAAATTAAGTAAGTAATGTCTGTTACCCATTTCTCATTCGGTTTGGAAGCTTGAAAATCTCTGTTTAGATGGTTATCTGAAATCACATAGGCTTCTTTCTTTCCGTAATAAGGACGTTTTCTCCTAATAACGGATCTGATACCTAATTCCTTCATAAGTCTCTGTACTCGTTTATGATTAATATGAAGATTATAGGTGATTTTCAACCAAACTTGTATTCTTCTGTAGCCATAAATTCCTTTCAGTTTTTTATAGCACGTTACAATCTTTTTCTTGATTTCAGCATCCTCCAATTGTTTTTCAGAAGGTGCTGAATACCGCTTTACCCATTTGTAATATCCACCTCTGGTTACACCAGCAATCTCGCATAACATGATAACCGTGTGCCCTGTGTTTATCATCTCATGGATAATTTCAAATTTTTTCGTTTTGGATACAGCTTCCATTCCTCCTTTTACATCTTTAAGAGCTTTTTTAGCATTTCATTTTCCGCTTCTAATCGTTTTATCTTTGCTTCTGGATCTTCTGGCTTCGTTCTTGGTCTGCCTAAACCGGATCCTTTCGCTTTACCACGTTTTTCTTCTAGCCCTTTGATTCCTTCGGCTTCAAAGTATTTCACCCAACGCCTTACGACCGAGTGATCAATTCCTAATTCCTTGGCAACAGTTTTATAGCCCATTCCTTCTTTTATATATAAATCTACTGCTTTCTTCTTGAATTCCATATCATAAGTTACTCGAATTTTACCCATAGAAAAATCCCCTCCATAGTAAACAGATTAATGTGCTTTCTTTTTTCTGTCTACTATAAGGGGATCATATCATAATAGAGATAGCCTTCTTACTTATAATATCGTACCCGCTTTTTCAGCGCCTAACATTTGGATAATTTGATTATCATCGTCTAATACTGCAATTTTCGGCTCTTGGTTATGAATATTTTCTTCTGCCACTAAACCGTAGCAAATAATAATAACTTTATCCCCTGGCTGTACAAGCCTTGCAGCTGCACCATTTAAACAAACAACACCGCTACCGCGTTCTCCTTTAATAACATATGTCTCTAAGCGCGCACCATTATTGTTATTTACAATTTGTACTTTTTCATTTTCTACAATATTTACTGCATCCATTAAATCTTCATCAATTGTAATACTACCTACATAATTTAAATTTGCTTCTGTTACCGTAGCGCGATGTAACTTCGCTCTCATCATTGTGCGAAACATAGATGCTCCCCCTTATTTAACCGTTAATGTTATATTGTCAATTAATCGTACATTCTCAAATTTAACTGCAATTGCTAAAATCATTCGTCCTTCAATTTTATCTATTACTTGTAGTGAAGGATAGGCATATAAATCAGCATAATCTACAGTGCCTTTCGTATACGTCTCAATATACTCTTTCACAAGAGTTGTAATGATTTCTGCATTACGTTCGCCTGCTTCAATTCTTTCTTTCGCTTTACATAGACTGCGGTATAAATGAGGAGCCTCTTCACGCTCTTCTTGTGATAAATACACGTTACGAGAACTTTTCGCTAATCCATCTACTTCCCTTACAATATCCACTGGTACGATCGTAACCGGAATATTAAAATCAGCGACAAATCCTTCAATGACAGCAACTTGCTGTGCATCTTTCATACCAAAATAAGCACGCGTTGGCAATGTAATATTAAATAGTTTCATTAGTACAGTCGCAACTCCAGCGAAATGACCAGGTCTTTGTTTGCCACATAATACATCGGTACGCTTCACAACTGCTACTGTTGTCGTTTGTTCTGCTGGATACATTTCTTCTACGCTCGGATAAAATAAATAATCTACACCGTTTTCTTTTGCTACATTTTCATCTCTATCAATATCACGAGGGTATCGATCTAAATCTTCATTCGGCCCAAACTGTAGTGGATTGACAAACACGCTTAAAACTACAATTTCATTTTCTGCTCTTGCCTTACGTAATAAAGTCGCATGACCTTCATGTAAATAACCCATCGTTGGAACAAAACCAACACTTTTTCCACTTATACGAAGTTCGTTTGTAATTTGCTGCATCTCTTGCACTGTAGTTACGATTTTCATTATTGTTTTCCTCCGTATAACGATAAGCATTCTTCCTCTTTCATTGTGAACGAATGTTTTTCTTCTGGAAATTGTCCTGTCTTTACTTCAGTAACGTATTGTGAAATCCCTCGCACAATCTCCTCTTGAACAGACGTATATTGCTTCACAAATTTCGGAACACGATTTACGCCGTATGAGATAAGATCATGATAGACAAGTACTTGCCCATCTACTTTTTTCCCTGCTCCAATTCCAATCGTCGGAATTGTTAGTTGCTTCGAAATTAATTCCGCTAACTGCATTGGCACACATTCTAACACAAGCGCTATCGCACCAGCTTCCTCACATCTCTTCGCATCTTCTATTAATTTTTTTGCACTTTCAGCATCTTTTCCTTGTACTTTATACCCACCTAGTACTCCTACAGATTGAGGAGTTAAGCCTAAGTGTGCCACGACAGGAATTCCCGCATTCGTCAAGTAATGAATAGTTGAGACCACTTCCCCTGCACCTTCTACCTTCAGTGCATGAGCACCACTCTCTTGAACAATGCGGCGTGCATTCACCATCGTATCTTGAGGCGACACATGATACGACATAAATGGCATATCAGTTACAATAAACGTCTCTTTCGCTCCTCGGCGTACAGCTTTCGTATGATGAATCATATCCTCTACTGTTACAGGTACTGTTGAATCGTAGCCGAGCACAACCATCCCAAGGGAATCTCCAACTAGAATCATATCAACTTCAGCTTCTTCTGCTAACTTAGCAGATGGATAATCATACGCCGTTAGCATCGTAATCGGCTCACCTTGCTCTTTCATCTTCAAAAAATCTGTTTTTGTTTTCAAAAACTACTCCTCCTTTATACAGGAGAGAGGAGATGGCCGAAATCATATAAAAAACCCCTCTGGCCATAAAAGGGCAGAAGGGTTGTGTGTTAGTCGGCATTATTCATCCCTCTGTCCCAGTCCGTTATTGGATCAAGGCAGAATCCAAGTTATTATTTTTCGTATTGCTTCGAATCATGGTGCAGTTCGCTCTGATACTGCCCACATTCGAACTAATTATAGCAAACTCCAAAAAGGAATTACTATATTTTTTTGAAAAAATAATTTTTTATTCCTATTACGGTATGTGAAATTTTCATAACTAACGCACCCATAGAAAGGATAAATAGCTTTGTTTACATGCATTGTATAACTCGTGAACTAATGATGCAGGTTAATTGAGAAAAGTACTTACAAAAGGAGAATTGCGAATGTTTATGAACAAATGGTTATTTCCATTTACCGGTCTGCTTCTGATGATTGTAGGGATGATAACTTTTAGCTCCTTCCATGCATTTGCCTCAGTTAACGTCGTAACACAACCTATCGATTCAACGAAAGTAATTGAGGTCGAACTGAATGATGATTACTTTCATCCAAACGTCATCACGATTCCAATTGAAGAGTCAACAACATTGTTATTAAAAAACAAAGGTAAGAATGAACACACCTTTACAGTAAAAAAACTTGGCATTGACGTCGTAGTCGAGTCAGGAAAAGAAAAAAATATTACTGTAACCCCTAAAAATACTGGTACATATGAGCTAATATGTCGGTACCATCTCCTTAAAGGAATGGAGGGAAAAGTAATCGTCAAATAACAAGTAAGGGCAAACAGACGATAGTTTAAAATGAAAATTAGATACTAAAAAATTTATTACCGTATTGTAAGCTCAAAAGTATGTAAATAAAAAAGAAGTTCCAAATAGGAACTTCTTTTACTTAATTTCGATATCCGCGGAATGAATGTGATGTACTTTCCCTTCATGATCCTCTAGAAGTAATACACCATCCTCTGTAATTCCTTTTGCTACCCCTATAATTGTCTCTCTCATCGTTCGAGCGGTAATTTCTTTCCCGATGCTCACAGCGTAACTTTCCCAAAGAATTTTAATAACAGAGAAACCATTTTGTAAATACTCTTCATATAATTTTTCTAGTTGTAAAAAGATTTGTTGCATAAGCTCTGCACGAACAATTGGCTTACCAGATTCAATCGCTAAAGAAGTAGCAATATGCTGAATTTCCTCATCAAAATGTTCTTGCTTTTGATTCGCATTAATACCAATACCCATAATGACAGCATTAATTTTATCAGGATCCGCCTGCATTTCTGTTAATATACCTACAGCCTTTTTACCTTGAATTAAAATATCATTTGGCCATTTTATTCCTACATTTACACCCATGCACTTTTCAATTGCTTGTGCAACGCTAACAGCCGCTAACAAAGTAAGTTGTGGTGCATGATGAACCGGGATTGATGGACGTAAAATAATACTCATCCAAATTCCTGTTCCTTTTGGTGAATACCATTTCCTGCTTAAACGACCTCTGCCTGATGTTTGTTCTTCTGCAACAACAATCGTTCCTTCTTCTGCACCTTCATAAGCAAGTTTTGCTGCAATATGCTGCGTGGATTCAACAGTTTCTTCAAAATATACCGTTCTACCAATATGTTTCGTTTGTAACCCTAACTGAATTTCATTAGCAGTCACTTTGTCTGGCTTCCCCGCAATGCGATAACCTAATCGACGCACAGCTTCAAGTTCATATCCCTCATTCCGAAGGTCCTCCATATGTTTCCACACAGCGGTTCTTGAACAACCAAGTTTATCACTAATCGTTTGGCCAGATACAAACGCGCCATCCGCTTCCGAAAAAACTTGCAATAACTGCTTTCTTATAGTAGATTGCATTCTTGCAGCCACTCCCTTATACACTCTTTCTCATTAACTACGTTTCCTTGTACGATTGCTTCCTCAATTTTTTGAATCATTTTAGCCACCCACGGACCGGGCTTTTTATTTGCCCAGTTTAATAAATCATTCCCAGTCACATTCATTTCTTGGCGACTCTTGATTGGCAATGCTTCAAACAACGTTTGTATTCGTTTAACAGATGTATGATCATAGCTTTCAATCATCGCTTCATATACTCTTTCTGCCATTTCAGCGATATGAATTCCCGTTTTATAAAGAAGAACTGTATCCCAATCCTTCTCCTTTCTCGTACGGATTGTTAATAAAACTGCAACGATATCTTTTATTTTTTTATTCGAAAACTTCCATTGACGTAAAAAGACAGATGGATGCTCTTCTCCAATACAATATAAGAAAAATGCCCATGCCTCAATGTCCGTTTCAAAAGAATCCCAGTTATACTGCGTAGCTTTTAACAATCTCTCTTCTGACATTTGTAAATACGGTAGATGAGAAAATAGCTTCGTTTCTACTAATTCTTGCAAGCCCTTCACGCAATATGTACCAGTTAACAGTTTCTCAAACTCGACTGTAATTCGCTCAATTGCAATATGTTCTAGCAAATGTCCATATGTTTCAATTGCTTGTTTCGTTTTCATTTCTAAAGAAAAACCTAACGTACTTACGAAACGAATACCACGCATCATTCGCAGGGCGTCTTCTTGAAAACGATCCGCAGCATTGCCAACTGTCACAATTTCTCTCTTTTGAATCGCTTGTTGTCCAGCAAATAAATCAACCATTTCGCCTTCTTCTGTCATCGCAATTGCATTCATTGTGAAATCACGACGTTTTAAATCCTCTTCTAATGAACGAACAAATTGAACACTACTAGGTCTTCGAAAATCTTCATATTCGCTCTCTGTTCGAAAAGTGGTTACCTCATAAGGTTCACCATTTTCTACCACAATTACAGTTCCATGCTCAAGACCAACAGGAACATGTCTTGGAAATATAGCCATCACTTCTTCTGGTAAAGCAGATGTCGCAATATCAATATCTCCAATCGGCCTATCGATAATAAGATCTCGTACGCTTCCGCCGACAAAGTAGGCCTCATGTCCTTTTTGCTTTAAAGTCTCAATAATAGAACTAGCTTTTTTAAATCTTTCCATTTTTGTCATCCCTTAGTACATCATAGTAAATCGTTTCATATTGTGAGACGATTTTTTCAGAGCGGAACTGCTCGTAAACACTTGCTCTTGCTCGCTCTCCCATATTACGGTGAAGTTCTTCATCCTTTAATAGCTGAATGGCTTGATTTGCCACTCCTGCTGGATTGCCAACTTCACATAAATATCCTGTTTCACCATGTTGAATGACTTCTGGAATACCTCCAACCCTTGTTCCGATACAAGGCACACCACACGCCATCGCTTCTAATAAAACAAGACCAAAACTCTCCTTCTCTGATAGAAGCAACATTAAATCACTCATTGCAAGTAGCTCTGCAACATTATCTTGCTTCCCTAAGAATAAGACGCGATCTTCAATATGTAAATTTTTCACTAGCTGTAAAATCGTGCAAAATTCTGGTCCATCTCCAACAAGAAGCAACTTCGCATCTACTTCTGTAACAACTTTAGCAAATGCCTGAACAACATCTTGCACGCGTTTCACTTTACGGAAATTTGAAATGTGAATGAGTATCTTTTCACTCTCACTTATACCGTATTCTTTCTTTAATTGAGACATATCACGCTTGAAATATACACGCTCGTCTATAAAGTTATATACCGTTTGAATGTTTTTATTTGGTTTTACAAGCTCATGCGTTTCGCTAATCAATGAATGCGAGACAGCCGTCACAACATCAGATTGCTCAATACCGAAACGAATTAAATTATTTAGCGAAGGGTCGGAACCTAACACAGTAATATCTGTTCCATGCAAGGTTGTAACAATTTTAATACGCTCCCCAATCATTTGTTTTGCTAAATAAGCACAAATGGCATGTGGTATTGCGTAATGCACATGTAAAATATCTAGGTTCTCTCTTTGTGCAACCTCTGCCATTTTACTCGCTAACGCTAAATCGTATGGTGGATATTGAAATACAGAGTATTGACTTACCGTCACTTCATGAAAATAAATGTTTGGATACACTTTATTTAATCGGAATGGTAAACCCGATGTAATAAAGTGAATTTCATGCCCGCGTTCCGCTAATTGCTTTCCTAATTCTGTTCCAACAACTCCAGAACCACCTACAGAAGGATAACATGTAATACCTATTTTTAATTTCATTTACATCCCCCTACTAAATCAGCATGTAATAAAACCGGTTTCTTACTCTTAAATCCCTCGGCATATAAGACTCCAACTTCTTTTCCAAACATTTTCTCTCGAGCGACCACAGTTTCAACGTAACCTTCTGTTAACGGCGTTTTCACACCATCACTACCTGTTAAAAACTGACTTTCATACGCTTCTAATGCTTCCACTTTTATAGAAAGGTACTCACTTATATCTATACAAAAATTCGGTTTATGAAAACCATTAATCATATAATAATAAAAAGACTCCACGCGATGTGGCGAAACCTCTGGCATATATTTACGAATTCCCGCTGAAAAAATAGCTTCTTCCACAAGTTTTGCACAATTTGCATGATCTGGATGACGATCTTCATAATACGGCGCAAAAACTAGTTTTGGTTTATATGTACGAATCACCTTTACAATTTCACGTATATACTCTTCTTTCATATACAAACCACGGTCTGGCATCGCTAAATTCAGTCTCGTTTTTACTCCCATTATACGAGCTGCCGCCTTTGCTTCTTCTTTTCTCAATTCTATCGTTCCATTAGAAGAAAGGTCAGCTTCTGTTAAATCACAAATACCTACTTCATACCCTTGCTTCGTATATTTAGCAATGGTACCAGCCATGCCGATTTCAACATCATCGGCATGAGCACCAAACGCTAATATATGTAATCCACTCATAATTGTTCCCCTCATTTTCTAAACTTGCGGTAATCTAAATCTCCTCGCTCTAATGCGTGCATTAACATTTCAGCACTTGCCATATTCGTTGCAAGTGGAATCGCATATACATCACATAAACGAAGCAATGCATTTACATCTGGTTCATGCGGCTGAGCAGTTAGTGGATCTCGGAAAAAAATCACCATATCCATATCGTTTTTTGCAATCATGGCACCAATTTCTTGATCGCCACCAAGAGGACCCGACTGAAATCTTGTTACAACTAAACCAGTTGCCTCCATAATACGAAGTCCTGTCGTCCCTGTTGCAAATAATTCATGTTGTTCAAAAATTGGTTTATATGCGTATGCAAACGAAACCATGTCATCTTTCTTTTTGTCATGTGCGATTAAGGCAATTTTCATCCGTTGTCTCCCCTTTAGTCGATAATATTTTCTAAACCGTACACAAGATGATCTAGATTCATTACTGTATCAATTGATAGTTTTACACCCGACATAAATGATGCACGATTGAATGAATCATGACGAACCGTTAACATTTGTCCATCTCCACCAAACATTACTTCTTGGTGTGCAATAAGTCCTGGTAAACGTACACTATGAATGTGAATGCCGTCTACATTTGCACCACGAGCACCTTCTAGTTGTTCTACTTCATTCGGATGACCTTGCTGCTTTGATTCACGGTTTTGACGAATTAATTCTACTGTTTTTACTGCTGTACCAGATGGTGCATCTAACTTTTGATCATGATGCAATTCAATTACTTCAACATCTTGGAAATACTTCGCTGCCATTTGTGAGAATTTCATCATAAGAACTGCACCAATTGCAAAGTTTGGAGCGATAATTGTTCCTACTGCTTTTTCTTTCGCATTCTCTGTTAATTGTTTTAGTTCTTCTTCTGTAAATCCAGTTGTACCAATAACAGAACGAAGTCCACGCTCAACTGCTAGTGTAACGTGTTGTTTCCCAACTTCTGGTGTTGTTAAATCTAACAACACATCTGCTTCTACTTCCTCTAAACAAGTATGTAAATCGGCGTAAATAGGTGCATCTAGCGCAGGCATGCCCGGTAAATCAGAGATTTTCTCTCCTCCATGCTTATAATCCACTGCCGCTACTAAATTAAAATGTTCCGTTCTTTCCATAAGAAGGACTGCTTCATGCCCCATTCGCCCTCTTGGTCCAGCGATAATTACTTTAATTTCTTTCATTATTCTTTCTCTCCCTCATCAATACGTGTCCAGCGATCTTTATCACGTGTATTAAATTTATTCATTACAATGTTATGTGCTGTTTCTAAATCAATATTTAAACTATTTGCCATACAAATCATAACAAATAATACATCTCCAAGCTCTTCTTCAATACTACGTTCTGTTTCAGTTGTTTTCTTCGGTTTCTCTCCATAATAATGATTTACCTCTCTTGCAAGCTCCCCCATTTCTTCCGTTAAACGAGCCATCATTGCAAGTGGACTGAAATAACCTTCTTTAAACTGACCAATATATGCATCTACTTCTTTCTGCATATCCTTCATCGTTTTTGCTTCCATACAATTCACCTCTAATCCTTCCTCTTTCATGTTAGCCAATTCATCGCGATTTGACAAATATTATTCCCCGCCAAACACCTATTTGCGCCCCTTTTTTGGATAGACTATAATAAAGTGAAACTTTCTTTTGCGTTTTTTGCAAAAGATTAGTTGAACCAATCGGGCTCTTACGGCTGGTTTGATCTCACTTCACTGCTTTATCCTCTACCAGCCGTTAGAGCGGGGTAAAGTGAAACTTTCTTTTGCGATTTTTGCAAAAGATCAGCCAGAACCAATCGGGTTCCTACGACTGGTTTGCCCTTCTTCAGAGCTTCATCTCCTACCAGCCGTTGGAACGGGGTAAAGTGAAACTTTCTTTTGCGGTTTTGTAGCCTTCACTATTTTTACTAACAACTAGAAATTACTTATCATTATGTTTTACCGTTTCAGCGGAGCAATGCAATCTACATAATTAGGGGGATTTCTATATGACATCAAATTTGAAGTTTCGAAATATCATTTTCATTTTAATCGGTTCCGCTATTTTTTCTTTCGGTATTGTGAATATCAATATTGAAAATCACCTTGCGGAAGGTGGATTTACCGGTATTACACTATTATTGTATTTTCTATTTAAGTTTGATCCTTCTTATTCAAACTTAATTTTAAATATCCCTATATTTTTTATTGGTTGGAAGTTACTTGGAAGAACGACATTTATCTATACACTAATCGGCACCTTCAGCGTATCTTTATTTCTATGGATTTTTCAACGTTACGACGTTCTCAACTTACATTTAAACTTACAAAATGATATGACACTCGCGGCTTTATTCGCCGGGGCATTTATCGGTGTCGGTCTTGGAATCATATTTAAATATGGCGGGACTACTGGCGGTGTAGATATTATCGCAAGACTCGCTCATAAATATGTTGGCTGGAGTATGGGGAAAACGATGTTTATGTTTGATGCTATCGTCATTATCGTCTCTATTCTTACCTATTTATCATACCGCGAGGGCATGTATACGTTAGTTGCTGTTTTTATCGGGGCGAAAGTCATTGATTTTATGCAAGAAGGAGCCTATGCGGCAAAAGGAGCAACTATTATCTCAGATAAAAACGATGAAATTGCTGCCAAAATTTTATCTGAGATGGAACGCGGAGCTACTTTTTTAAAAGCTGTTGGATCGTATACAAAAGTGGAACGGAACGTATTATATTGCGTTGTTGCTAAAAATGAAATCGTGAAATTAAAAAATATTATTACTTCTGTAGATCCTCATGCCTTTGTTGCTGTAAGTGATGTACATGATGTAGTTGGTGAAGGTTTTACGTTAGATGAAAATAAAAATCCTTTACATACATAAACGCAACTAGAAAAGCTAGAGAGCTTTTCTAGTTTTTTATTACATATTTTTTAAGTTTCTCTAAATCCTCATAAATAAACTCCAATAAACTCCTATTATAAAAAATGGAAGCAGGATGAAAAGTCGGGAAAATATGATATTCTTTCTCTGACCATGTAAACTCTGCACTTTGCATATCCTTTAATTTTTGAATGGGCTGTATTAATAATTGTCCGTGCACATCTGTAATTTTTTTATTTTTCCCCGTTAAACGTTGAAGGCCGATATTTCCAAGCGTGACGATAAGCTTCGGGTTTATTTTCTCTAATTCATAATCTAACAAAGGGGCATGGGCAAGTATTTCTCCTTGATTTGGCGTTCTATTATACTTTTTCTGTATGATTTCACCATTTCGTTCTTTTTTCTCTCGCCACTTATATGGTCTACTTCGAACGGCGCTCGTGATATATACTTCTTCCCTTTTAACTTGAATACGCTCTAAAAAATCCATTAGTTGTTTTCCCGCCCTCCCGCTAAACGGAATCCCATTATGAATTTCTGTTTCACCAGGCGCTTCTCCTAACAACATAAATTTCGGATTTTCAGGACCTTGTCCACTTAAGAAACCTTCTAGCTGATAAGGAGCACTTTGTTCTTTCACTTGTTTTACTAAATGGCTTGGATATTTCATTTTCCCCACCGCCTTTCCGTATTACTTCTATTATTTCTATTTGCAATACATTATATAATTCAATCCACAAAACAAAAAAGACTATCAAAATTGATAGTCTTTAGTCGTCGCTACGCTGCATACCAGTATACATTAATACGAGACGTAATAATTCAAATACTGCTACAGCTGCAGCCGCTACATATGTTAATGCTGCCGCATTTAATACTTTACGAGCTTGCCCATATTCATCTGTTGATACGATACCTAACGCTTCAATTTGTTGCATTGCACGCTTTGATGCATCAAACTCAACTGGTAATGTAACGAGTTGGAACACAACACCTGCTGCCATTAAAATAATTCCTAATAACAATAGTTTTGACATTGTCGCAAATATACCAATCATAATAAATACCCATGATATATTCGATCCAAAATTCGCCACAGGCACTAACGAATGACGAATACGCATAAAGTTATAATCTTTTGCATCTTGAATTGCGTGTCCTACTTCGTGTGCTGCTACTGCTGTACCAGCAACTGAATGACCGTAATAGTTATCTGTTGATAATCGAACTGTTTTGGCAGTTGGATCATAATGGTCTGATAAATGACCTGATGTTTCTTCTACAGCTACGTTGTATAATCCATTTTCATCTAAAATCTTTCGAGCCACTTCCGCTCCTGTCATACCTGATGTTGAATAAACTTGTGAATACTTGCTATAGGCACTACGTACTTTTGACTGTGCATACAACGGTATGATCATTATGATCGCGAAGTAAATTAAATAAAACATCATGAACCTTTGAACCTCCATTGAAGTTTTAATTATAGTACTTCTCATTCTATTTTCTTCTGACATCATTGTCAATGAATAAACCTTACAATCCATATCTTTATTTATTGCATTATCTATTTTTAGAGTGTACATTACTTTTTCTTTTTTCTCTCTCTCCTTTATACTTTCTCCATCCAACATAAGTTAATGTGAATAAAATAAGACCTCCAGTAATTGTCATAAACCAAATGAGAGAGGGTGCAATTTCATCTTTTTTTACTGTGTGAAATATTTTTTGCAAATCCCCTTTAATGATTCCTAATTGCATTTGCCCACCTTTCGTTTTTAACATAACGTTACGAAATTCATCCAAATAAGATAAATGGGCATTTACACGCTGCACTTCGTTTTCTGGCAAAGCAATCATTAAACTTGGATAAATAATATTAAATTCATGTAAAAATGTGTTTAACGTTTGTTGAAACTGTCCCGTATCTTCTTTTTTCATCGCTTTTTCCATTTGAGAAAAGGCACCCATTACTTTTTTTTCTCTTTCCATCCAAAGTGGTTGATATTTCGACACTTTCGCATCAACAGCGAGCTGTAGGGCTAACACATTATCAATTTTAACTTGTTTACCTAAATCTGTTTCCGCGAGTGATTGTTTCGCCTTGTCGTAAGCTAAAGAAATAACTCTAACTTGATCTGGCGTTACTTCTTGCTTCTTTTCATTCCCCTTTATGACAAACTGCTCCGAGAAATGTTGTAATACTTGCACTGCTTTTTCATCTTCATTACGCTTCACTAATTGTAATGAGTCGTCTAACAACCCTGTTAGTTCACTCCACTCTTCAGCATATATACGTAACGGAAACATTATAATTAGAAATGCTATCAATCCAATTAATGTTCTCTTCATCACGGTCCCCCCTATAACTACTAGTACAAAATATGTTAATTGGGACAAGAATAGAACAGAACTGGACCGAAAAATATATTATCGTTTTACAAACAAAAAAATTCTCTTTAAACAGAGAATTTTTCCTTTGAAATCCTTTTCTTTTTTACGAAATATCTATACAAGCTGTAACAAAGTATGCTGCCACATAAAATAAATAATAAAATTGCACACGCAGCATGCATAAAGAATTCTTCTGGTAACATTAATATAATTGGATCCGTTTCAATATCAAACATCCAATAATCATTACTGAATAACAGCTTATGGAATAATACAAAACTCTTTTCAAAATTAATAGCGATCGGTAACATGAGCGCGATCGGTAAAATAATTGTTAAAATTGATCCGTGCAGTAAAAACTTTTCATTTTTCTTTTTTAATAAATAAATCCCGCCTATTATTGCAATCATAATTGTCGCATACATTACATATTGAATCTTTACTAAAATATTTTTAACATCTACAAAATGAATACGGCCATTTGTAGACATATCTAATGTTGGCAACTGCAATGCTCCATCATAAAACGGCGATAAATATGTAATAAGCACATCATAATTTCTTTTAATATCATCCTTCGTCATATCCGCTAAATCTGGAATGTTTAAAAAATCAATTTCAAAATAATATAGCCATTTTCCGTATACAACCACCGTTGTTGCGAGTGCAAATATAGAAAATGCTATACTATATGAAACAACTATAGTAATCAATCGATCCAATATTTTTGTACCACTCTTATTTTTCTTCATTTTCTCCCCCTACATGTTCTAACTATCATAAAGAAAACTGTTTTCGGTTCTCACGCAAGCAATAATAATACGTAAGACATAGTGTGACGATGCTTAGCCAAAACGTAAAGTAACCAATTTCTTCTACAAACAAATGCATAATTCCATATCTCGGCATTTGCCAAAATAAATAATCAATTGCATCATTATGTACTGTCCATATAGCTGCTACCGCAAAATGCCATTTTTTTATACGGTAAAACGGTGCATATAACAATCCTTGTACTGCCATCGCAAAGTGCGAAAGCATTAACATATACCCCATAAGACCAATAGGACCTTTTACATAGATCATAATTGCATTTACAACAACAGCCCATATACCATATTTCATTAAAGTAACAATCGCTAGCGCCTCTATTAATCCCCAATTTCTCTTTCTTAAAAAAGCAATTAAAACAAAGACAAAAAAGAGACTCGCCATCGGGCTATCGGGTACAAACGGCCAAAATATAGGTGAGGTTTCTTTTAATTGATTTCCGTACCATATAAATCCGTATATTGTACCTAATATGTTAACAACTAATAAAAATAATAATATAGAGCGTTGTCTTAACATTGCATACAAGTAAATCAAGCTGTATGTCCAACACCTTTCAAACAAAGTCATTCTTTCCTCAAACTCTACTCTATTATATAGTAAACTTTCTTTCATCAAAATAAAAAACTCACTACACTTGGAAGTGAACCCGAATATTGGTGCATGAAAAAAACACTTCCATGTATTTATCAACGATTATGGATGCCTTTAATCGTGAAATTATTAGTTGTGTCATCATTAAATTACAAGCAATGAGAGGGCGAAAAGTAAAAGATGTCCTTCTTCACTCAGATCAAGGAAGTATTTATACAGCAAAAGAAAACGGCATTATCACCAGCATGTCCCGGAGAGGAAATTGCCATGATAATGCCGTCATGGAAAGCTTCTTTGGTCATTTAAAAAGTGAAGCTTTCTATTCACAAAAGATAACAAAAGTATCCAACACAACTGTGCGAAAGATTGTGCTAGAATACATTCATTACTACAATTGTGTGCGAATTCAAGAAAAATTAAACCACCTATCCCCTAAAGAATTTAGGGAACAAGTGGTTTAGGTGTTTTGATAGGTGTCCCGTTTTCGGGGGGCACTTCATTACGAAATGGGCTTTTTGTTATAAATCATAATTATTCGGTTTTTAAATGGGGTAATGAACCTTATACTAGATTCCTCCACCTGGTTCAGTCATATATTGTACAACAGGTGATTTTTGTGTTGCATTTTGATGAATTTCAGGGTTATTTAATCCAACAGATAATACAGCGACAGTTACTAGACTTAGAACGAAAATCTTGATCTTTTTCATCTTAAATACCCCTTTTCCTTTATTGAAATTTTAGCTTCATAACTCATACGATAGTAATCTGAAGCCTTATCTTTCATTCCTATATTATAACACTCATTAGCTAAAAATTCAGAATAGCTTTGAATTTCTTTCGAAATATTTTGATCTTTAAAATAAACAATAGCTTCCAAAACAATAGCCTCTAATTCTTCGATAGCAGCCTTATCAACTAAAGCATTCAATATTTTATAACGGTGGTGATATTCTTCCGTACAGTCTTCTAACCCTTCAGCAATAAAGTTTCTTGCCTTTTCATAATTCCCTAAATTATAGTGAACTTCCGCTAAGGTATGTATACCTTTTTTCTGATACGGTAATCGAGGAGAACTGAATTTTTCATATACATCTTCTAAATGTCGTAGAGATATCTCCCACAGCTTTTGATTCGAATAGAAAACACCTAAATTATAACGAACCGTTAGGGCTGCTTTCGATTCCTTTTCCTCCTCTAGTATACTTAAGGCAGATATTAGATATTCTTCTGCCATACCATGCTGATCAAGTGTAATAAGGGACATCCCTATTGTATTTTTACAGGCTCCAACCTTCGCATGAAACGAATGTAACTCTTTATCTTTTTCGAAGTATGCTAGGGCATTCGATGTATGTTTCACCGCTAAAGTGGGTTGTGATAAATAATAATGGTACAAGCCTACTCTATATTGAAACTCTGCATTTTCTAATTCGTCATTAAGGACTGGTAGTAATTCTTCTGCAAGTCTCAAATGATGTTCTGCTTTTGGATACTGTCCCATTTCTGTTGTATAGATGAATTTAAAAAAGTGATAATAGTATTGCAATCTTGAATCAGGTTGCTCCTGAAGATGTGAAAGACTTCCTAGATCATGTTCAAAGTTACCGATTAACATTTGGAAACGACAATTAAATAAGGTGTAATAATCTAAAAGATCGTCATATTCTTTCATACTATTAAATTTTTCATCTATAACTTGTTTCAAGGCAATCGTTTTTTCTGTATGCTGCGAAACCATTTCAAGATACCATTCTTGTAATAATGCATATCCTGTATTTGTGAAATCCCTTGTTTCCATCGCCCGTCACCCTCTCTTTATATACTACCTACATATTATTTAAATATTAACACAATTCCTTTAACCACAAGCGATTTTTAATGTTGAGAAAATTTTTTAGGGTCAAACCTTATTTTACATATATAAAAAACCTATAATATAAGTATCAATTTATAAAATTACTAGCGATACGGTACGTGGAATTATATAAAGATTGGAGTGTCCTCATGGATATATCACCAAAAATACACAAAAATAAGGAACCCCATAGTGAAGCTGTTAAAAAGATTTACTATGTTTTCAAGAAAGAATGGCTAACAAGTTATGATTACAAAACACAAAAACCCCTTTACTACTGAAGCGAACCCGAATAGTGGTACATGAAAAAAACACCTCCATTGAATTCGCATACTAAGTATTCAAATTCAATGGAGGTGTTTGTCGTTTGAAGACAAGAGTTCATTACCCAGAAGAAACAAAGTGGAAAGTCATTGAAATGAAGAAAGACGGTTATTCAAATCGTACAATTATGGAGAAACTCGGAATTAAAAATGTTTCCCAAATTAAGACATGCATGCAATGGTATCGTACAGATCAAACGTATCTTTGGTCATTTAAAAAGTGAAGATTTCTACTCACAAAAGATAACAAAAGTATCCAACACAACTGTGCGAAAGATTGTGCTAGAATACATTCATTACTACAATTGTGTGCGAATTCAAGAAAAATTAAACCACCTATCCCCTAAAGAATTTAGGGAACAAGTGGTTTAGGTGTTTTGATAGGTGTCCCGTTTTCGGGGGGCACTTCATTTTTTTGTAGTCAGCTTTTCATTATTTTTTATTATACTTTGCAACGAATTCCGAAAGCTTTTTCAGTTCCTCATCTGTACCTTTAAATACCCCTTTAGGCATGGAACCTTTTCCGTCTTTCGCAATTTTAGCAATTTCTTCTGGCTTTAAAGTTAAGTTTTGCAGTGCTGGTGCTGCTGCCCCGCCTTGTAAATTGTCACCGTGACATGTTAAACAAGTATTTTTTTGCATTAATTTATAGCCGTCATCATTTTTATCAACTGGTGCTGTTTTTACAATTGCTCCTTGTTTTTTTGCAGCTTCCCAGTCGTGGTGTGCTACAGATTCCCAAGTTAAAAAGATAATCGATGCAATTGCTAAAAGCATAAATCCAGTTGCTACAGGACGCTTCAATGGGCGTCTTTCTGGGCCTCGATCAAGAAATGGAGCTAACAGTAATGCGCCAAACGCAATCCCTGGCATAATAAACGCTCCAATTACAGTAAATGAACCAGAAGCATAAGAATACTTTAATAACTGATACAAGAATAAGAAATACCAATCTGGAAGTGGTATATATCCGGCATCAGTTGGATCCGCCATTCTCTCAAGTGGTGACGGATGCGCCACTGTTAAACATAAATAACCGATTAAAAAAACTGCACCAACCATCCATTCTTTTAACAAGAAGTTCGGCCAAAACGCTTCTGTTTTTCCTGGGTATTCAGAATAGTCTTTTGGAATATTTGGTTTCCGAGCTACTGGTACCCGAGAATCTCCTACAAACTTCATCCCTTTGCCTCGATGCATAATCTCCCTCCTTTAGTTCTTTCCCCTTTAATTTAGCAATCTCTTATAGCGGACCGGAAATACCTTGTTTGCGAATCATGATGAAGTGGAAGGCCATTAAACCTAGAAGTGCTGCTGGTAAGAAGAATACGTGAATAGCAAAGAAGCGAGTTAATGTTTGAGCGCCAACAATTTCGGAATGACCAGCGAGTAATGTTTTAATATAAGGACCAATGAGCGGCGTTTGCTCTGCAATTTGAATCCCTACTTTCGTAGCAAATAATGCTTTCATATCCCACGGTAATAAATATCCGGTAAAACCAAGACCTAACATAACAAAGAAAATAAGAACACCAACAATCCAGTTTAACTCACGAGGCTTTTTATACGCACCCTGGAAGAAAACTCTAAGTGTATGTAAAAACATCATTACAATGACGAGACTAGCGCCCCAGTGGTGCATACCACGAACAATTTGCCCATATGCAACTTCATTTTGTAAATAATAAACCGATTCCCAAGCATTTTTAATATCAGGCACATAATACATCGTCAAAAACATTCCTGATAAAATTTGAATTACAGTAACGAAAAAGGTAAGTCCTCCAAAGCAATAAACGAATGCAGAAAAGTGATGTGCCGGGTTTACATGTTCAGGTACTTCATGATCAGCGATATCACGCCATATTGGTGTAATATCTAACCTTTCATCTACCCAATCATAAATTTTATTTAGCATCTACTTTGCACCCCCTTTTGGCTTCGCTTTGCCTAAATACAGCGTTCCATCTTTTACTTTGGACTCGTATACATCAAGCGGAGCAAGGGGCGGCGTACCTTTAATGTTCATCCCGTCTTTTGTGTAACGGCCCCCGTGACATGGACAAAAGAATTGATTCGGATGTGCTTTGTCCGAATTCCAGTTAACTGTACATCCCAAATGTTTACATACTGGAGAGAACGCAACAATGTCTCCGCTTTCATCTTTATGAACCCAAGCTGATTTTGGCTCTTCGGACTTGTACCAACCATCAACCTGCTTCACCTTAAAGTCGAAACGTTTCGGCTCTGTTGTAATATCCTTTACTTGTGCAACAGCAACCATATCCGTTCCCGCTTCTTTTCTTAACACCGGATCAAGCGCAAATCGCGTCATCGGCATTAAAATACCCGCTGCCATAAAGCCTCCTACCCCTGTAAGGGTGTAATTTAAAAACTGTCTTCTTGATACACGATGTTCTTTCTCGCTCACGAAAATTTCCCCCCTCTATCAGAAATTGTCCCCTCGTGATAAATTATATAAAAAATAAAAACTAGGACACTATCATGATATAATACGCTTAGGTACAGGTCAATATCATACTACTCATAATAATAAGAACTTTCTGTTTATTACTACTTTCCCCATTTTTTTTCTAACATCACCATTATATTTTTTATATGTGCATGAATAACTTCTCTTTTCGCTTGATCACTAAATTGTTCTAACGCTAATGAAGGAAACCAAAATAAATCTCCTTGTAACTCTTGCATATCTTCTTTCCATGAAAAATCACTTGTAACATAAGCAATATGCTTAAAACCTTGCTTTTGCAAATGATTTGTCCATTCTTGCAAACGACCTTTTTCATTTTTTTGACTTTCTACTAAATACGTAAATGCAGGTAGTAAAAGTACTCTTCCTTTATATTCTCTTTCCAACTCCATACTCAACAATTCGATAAATTCACCTTGTTCTACTACCATTTTCATTTCTTTTGCTGCCGAAATTGATAAAAGTGGTATAACACCAGTATCTACATACTCTCTTGCTTGCTCAAACTGCTCCACATCTTTTACACTCCATTTCAAATGTCTTCCCTCCCTTCATTTGTAAATGACAGAACTTTCACTTTATATATATTAAACCATACTAAAAGAGGTAAAAAAAGAAAAACTACCTATATTAAGGTAGTTTTTCTTAAAAAGTCTGAAATTTGTAAAATTTTATGAATCCAAATGAATTCTATAACATCTTTAACTCAGCTGTTAACTTATGAAACGCTTCCTTATCTTGCTTATCCAGCGCTTCATCAATTTGTTTCAAAAGACGTTCTCTTCTAAAAGAAAATACACTTTCTTCTAAAAATCTTTCTGCAAGTAAACGATCTTTTTCATTTACTTCAATATGCTTTGGTAAATACGGGTTTTCTTCTAATACAGCTACATAATTGGCATTTTGAAACGATGATTTAAAATTGAGTTGAATATAAATATCTTCATCTCGATTTAAACGAATATCATGAAACGATTTTTCAGCATCTGTTGTCATAACATTTTGTTTAAAAAAGTGAAACGGTGTGTCTTTCACACAATTCGCGGACATCACTAAACCACGCGGACAATATTTTGCATGCTCTACGAAGTGGACTTTATGCATCAATTGGTCATGACTCATTAAATAATTCAAAATCCATACGCATTCACGCTGTTTCAGTTGGTAATTATTCAAAAACCATTTTACAAAATCCTTCTTCTCGTTTACAGAAACAGGGGTATTCATAGCAATTAAGTCCCTCCTCTGTCTTTCTCTTTTCTTTTTAGATTCAAGAAGCGGTATTCAGTTTCCTTCCAACTTATGAAAAATCCTCTAAATTATATAACAATTCTTCAATATGAATTTGTGTCGGGTCTAGTTGTATTAACTGAGTAAATACTTCTTTCGCCTCTTTTCGCATACCTTCTTCCAATAAGAAATAACCGTACTCTTCCAAGAAGTCTGGATGATTCTTAAAAGAAGTATATGCACTTTCATAGTGTTTTAATGCATCCGAATACATTTCTAATTGTTTTTTTGCAAACGCAAGATCCCAAAGTAGTTGTGTATCTGGTTCTCCGCTATCAATCGCACGCTCTACAACTGCAATTAACTCTTCATATTTTTCCTGTTCTTTTAAGATATACGCATATTTTAATATCGCACCTAAATGTCCTGGATCTAACTCAAGCGCTTTTTGAAGCACTTCCTCTGCTTCCGCTATTTTTCCTAATTTTGCCGCAATGTTCGCTAATTCTACGTAAAATGGTACAGAAAGCTCATCTACTTTAATTCCTTCTTGAAGTGTTTCATAGCTTTCTTGAAGCATTCCTTCTTTTTCATAGCTTTTCGCCAAATACATGTAAAGCGATGCATACTCCGGATCTAATTCTTTTAGTTCTTGCCAAGCACCAATTGCTCTTTGGTATTCTTCACCTTGGTATAATGTGAAGGCATATCCAAATAATGAGTGGATATCTTTTTGTTCCTCTAAACCTGCTTCATAGTAAGAGATCGCTTCTTCCCAATTTCCAATCGCACTTAACGTCTCTGCGAGGCGAAGTGCAATGACAACACCACCCATGACTTTATGTTCTGCTAATAGCGACTCATAATGAGTGATTGCCTTTTGTTCTTCACCTTTACTACTATATAACTCTGCTAATCCAAACGTAATAACAGGTTCGTCAGGCATCATTTCTTTCGCCTTTAATAGTTTTTGTTCTGCTACATCATCGAAACCTTGCATTTGGAATAAATCTGCAACAAGTAATAACGATTGAACATATAAGTCATCATTTTCTGGAATATCATGAAGCACTTCAATCGCTTCATCTTCTTTGTCTAGATCAATATATAATTCTGCTAAAAATACAGTGAATTCACTTTCTTCCGGATACAATAAACGCAAGTCTTCTGTAATAGCTAACGCTTCATCCGTAAATCCAAGTGTATGATAATAGCGAGCGATATCATACTTCTCTTCATCATTCGCAATTTTTAATTGTTCTTTTAATAATTGTAATCCTTTTTCCGCTTCACCATTTTCAATATATGAAACAGCTTGTTCAAACTTTTGCATAAACGTCTCCTTTAATTCTAACAAATATTATTTTCTGTTCATTTACCCCGATTGGTGCGGGCTAATAATCAGTGAGGGGATAAGCATCCCCTCACTGATTAAAGTTTCACTTTATCATAAGCAACTAGGTGTACGAACGCAACCTTTAGAATAAGCATACTTCTTCTTGTACTTTCACTCATAACGATTCGAATATGACACCGATACCGCATTACTACTTTCTATTGTACCGTTTTCTTTCATTACCGTGCAAATAACTTCCCTTATTAATTATTAACACGCACGGATCAAGCTTTACAGGCCTTCATTTAAATAAAAAAGACTCCTATATTAGGAGCCTTCACAAACTCTTAAGAGTATGTTTCTTCTTTCTTTACTTGCTCATTTACAAGCTCTTTCAATAATTCTATAATTTCATCATTTTCTTCTTTCAAACCGACAGTAATACGAATACCATCATGTATACCAAATGCAGCACCAGAACGAACAATATATCCTTTCTTCATTAATCGTTCGAAAGCCTCATTACCAGGAATACCGAGTTTTAAGAAAATGAAATTTGTTTGAGATGGATAATAGAATACGTTATATTCCTTACAAAATGCGTAATATTGATTTAATCCTTCTTCATTTTTTTTCACACATTCTTGTAAAAATACTTGATCTTCTAATGCAGCGAGTGCTACAGCCTGCGCTACAGTCGATGTATTAAATGGTAACCTTGCTACTTCTAGCTGCCCGATTAAATTCGCATTACCAACCGCATATCCGATACGGAAAGCAGCTAAACCATATGCTTTTGAAAACGTGCGTAAAACCATAAGATTTTCATACTTTTCAAGAAGTGGTAATGTTTGCGGATAGTCTTCTGCCCCCACATATTCATAATATGCTTCGTCCATAATAACGAGCGCTGACTTAGGAACTGATTCTAAAAATGAAAGTAAGTTTTGTTTCTCTACATATGTACCTGTCGGATTATTCGGGTTACAAATCCATACAATCTTCGTTTTATCATCTACTTGCTGTAACATCGCATCTAAATCGTGAATGCCATCTTTAAGTGATACTTCACGAACTTCTGCTCCTTCAATAACAGCATGGTGATGGTATTGCGAGAATGTTGGATTCGCCATTACAACATTTGTTCCTTCATGTAGTAATGCACGGCTAATCATTTGAATGACTTCATCTAATCCACTACCAAATAACAGTTGTTCTGCTTTGACACCTAACTGCTCTGCTACTTTTGTCCGAAGTTCAAATGCATATCCATCTGGATAAAGAGCGTATTGACTCGCTAAAGAAGTTAATGCTTCTGTTACGCGTGCTGAGCAACCGAATGGATTTTCGTTCGATGCTAATTTCACAATTTTTGATAATCCATATTCCCTTTTTACTTCTTCAATATTTTTCCCAGGTACATATGCTCTCAAAGTTAACAATTGCTCTTTCACTCTCATTTTTCTTCCCCCAGTCGTTTTATTCAATTCAATTACAATAAGGTTGTAATCTCTCACTGCAATCGTTTATCTTAACCGTCACTATTACGAGGATACCTTTAAACAAGCACTTCTTAGCTCTTAAACCATATCCTTTTGAAATGCCTCTAACGCAATATGAACAGTCTCATCTGGAATAGATACGACATTCACTACCCCATATTCCTGCATTAACACCATATGAATTGCTCCAGCGTTCGCTTTCTTATCTTGTTTCATTAATTGAACGAGACGCTCTACATTCAAATCACTTGGCATTTTTGGATATCCGTACTTTAAGAACCACTGCTTCATCTCTTCATAAGAAAGATTAACCTTGTACACTTGCTCACTTAAAAATAAGGCAAATAACATTCCAACCGCTACTCCGTCACCGTGAGTAATATTTCCATATCCTAGTTCTTTTTCAAGAGCATGGCCTAACGTATGTCCAAAGTTCAAATGAGCACGTACACCTTTTTCTGTTTCATCTTGCGATACAATGTTTGCCTTTACAGGAATTGCCTTCGTTAATATATGGATTAACTTCTCATCACGAAGATCCGCTAATGTTTGCACTTCTTCTTTTAACCAATGATACAGCTTTACATCACCAATAAGAGCATGTTTTATCACTTCTGCATAACCTGAACGCCACTCTTTTTCAGGAAGAGACTGTAAAAAAGGCGTATGATATACAACTGCTTCTGGTTGATGGAATGCCCCTATCATATTTTTACCTAACGGGTGATTAATTGCTACTTTCCCACCTACTGCGCTATCGTGAGCTAATAAAGTCGTTGGAACTTGAACGAAGCGAATTCCACGCATAAACGACGCAGCAACAAAACCAGCTAAATCTCCAATCATCCCGCCTCCAAGTGCAATAATTAAAGAATTTCTATCTAATTTATTTTCAAGAGCTGACGTATGAGCCGCATAAAAATTTTCAAAAGACTTCTCTTTTTCGCCACTCGGTACGACAAATGAAAATACTTTTTGCTTTATTTGCAATGCATCTACAACTGTCTGTAAATGTAAAGTTGCAACAACTTCATCTGAAATGATCATGATGTTTGATACAGATGGCTGCATGTTTTGAATGATTGTTGTCAAATGTGACAACGATTCTTTTCCTACATGTACATCATATTCTTTTGATTTCGTTTGAATATGTATGTTTCCCATTAAAATCCCCTCGCATATTCATTATGTTTCTCAATATTTTCACGAATAAGGTCCATACGATCTAATCCGAATTGTTCTATTAAAGCTGTCGCTAATTCCCAAGCCACAACCGCTTCTGCAACGACACTAGCTGCTGGCACAGCACAACTATCTGAACGTTCAATGCTCGCTGTAAAAGGCTCTTTCGTTTCAATATCTACACTTTGAAGAGGTTTATATAGTGTAGGGATCGGTTTCATCACACCGCGCACAACAATTGGCATTCCAGTCGTCATACCGCCTTCTAATCCACCTGCATTATTTGTTCTTCGTGTATATCCATGTTCCTCATTCCACAGAATTTCATCATGAACTTCACTTCCCGGTCTATGCGCTGCTTCAAAACCAATTCCAATCTCGACGCCTTTAAAAGCATTAATGCTCATAATTGCAGCTGCTAATTTTGCATCCAGTTTTCGATCATAATGTACATAGCTACCGACCCCAATTGGCATTCCTTCCACAATCACTTCAACGATTCCACCTATTGAATCACCATTTGCTTTCGCATCATCAATTGCTTTCATCATTTGGTTACCTGCTTCTTCATCTAAGCAACGTACAGGTGATGCTTCTGTAATACTTTTTAATTCTTCAATTGAACTATACGTAATTTCCTGAGCCTCAACACCGCCAATTTCAATTACATGGCCCGCCACTGTAATACCAAGTTCTGCTAACACTTTTTTAGCAACCGCACCAGCAGCAACACGCACTGTCGTTTCGCGTGCTGAAGAACGCTCCAGTACATTTCTCATATCTCTATGACCATATTTAATTGCACCATTTAAATCAGCATGCCCAGGTCTTGGTTTTGTTACTTTCCTTTTCATTTCTTTTTCTTCTTGTTCCGTTAAAGGCTCTGCGCCCATAATTTTTGTCCAATGTGCAAAATCACGATTTTCAACAACAAGTGCAATTGGAGAACCTAATGTCTCTCCATGTCTAACACCACTTACAATTTGCACTTGATCTGTTTCAATTTGCATGCGTCTACCACGCCCATGCCCCTTTTGCCTTCTAGCTAACTCTTCATTTATATCATCCGCTACTAAAGGCAGTCCTGCCGGAACACCTTCTATAATCGTTGTAAGTTGTGGACCATGAGATTCACCAGCTGTAATATATCGCATACGTTATTCCTCTTTTCGTATATGTATTTATCCCGCTATATTAAGCAATGATATTATCTTTCCTTACTCTAAAAATATGAAAGTAATTATATATTTGATCAGCCATTCGCTTATTCTCCAATAGGCCTTTTACTTTACATATCAATATATCATAACAGCTCTAACTTCGTAACTAATTGCAACAAAAAAAGTGCAAGAAGAATACCCCTATTCTCCTTGCACTTTCTACTATTATCACAGTGATTAAAGCGTTTACAAATTATTTCAAAATAATTAGTAAATCCATTCATTCATTAATTTTGAGTAATCAACTAATTCTTCTTCCTTAAAGAAAATAGCAATCTCGCGCTCTGCACTTTCTAACGAATCAGAACCATGGATAATGTTTTTCGCAACAGTTACACCGAAATCTCCACGAATTGTTCCAGGAGCTGCTTCATGTGGTCTTGTTTTACCCATCATGTTACGAGCTGTATCTACTACACCTTCACCTTGCCATACCATTGCGAATACAGGTCCAGATGTAATAAAGTCTACTAATTCACCAAAGAAAGGTTTCTCTGTGTGCTCAGCATAGTGTTGTCCAGCAATTTCCGGAGTGACTTGCATTAATTTTGCACCAACTAATTGAAAGCCTTTTTTCTCAAAACGAGCTACGATTTCCCCAATGAAGGCACGTTGTACACCGTCTGGTTTTACCATTAGAAATGTTTTTTCCATAAAAAATCTCTCCACTTCTGAATTATGTATGTAATTGTATATCCCCACACACATATTAACACCCTTATCACAATTGCGCAATAGTTTTGAAATAGAGAGATTATTTTATTTTTTAGAAAAAACACTAAAATTTTCGTTTCCCAATATACTTTGCTACATTTTGTAATGCATACTTCGCTTGTCCACGCGGAAGTGGTTTTATGATTTCTAATGCTTTATGTAAATAACGTTCACTAAACGCAAATGCTTGATCAATAGCGTCACTATTTTTTACAGCCTCAATAATTTCTTTCATTTCGTCCGCTGTTGTATTTTCATGTACAGATGTGATTTTCTTACGAAGCACGGGATCTTCCATAGCGTATAGGGCAGGAAGCGTAATATTCCCTTGTAACAAATCACCACCAGCAGGTTTTCCAAGCTTCTCTTCTGTGGAAACGAAGTCTAAAATATCATCAATAATTTGATACGACATTCCTACAAAATACCCATACCAAAATAGTCGATTTACCGTATCACGATTAGCGCCAGCAGCAATTGCTCCTAGTTGACAACTCGCAGCAATTAATAATGCTGTTTTTCGCTTTATTCTTCTTAAATACGTTCGTAAATTTTGGTCATAATTGTACTTATCTTTAATTTGTTCAATTTCACCTTTACACACTTCTAAAATGGTATGCGATAGCGCCTGATGCGCCTCTGGAATTTCGATATTTGTTATACATTCAAGAGACTTAGCGAACAAATAGTCCCCTGTATACATTGCAATACGATCTCCCCATTTCGCATTCACAGTTGCACTACCACGTCGTAAAAATGCAGCATCAATAACATCATCGTGAACAAGAGAAGCCATATGAATAAGTTCTAACGCAACAGCTACATGCTTAATTGCATCTAACTTATAATCTCCAAATTTTCCCGCAAGCAACACAAATACAGGACGAATTCGCTTCCCACCAGCTTCAATAAGTTGTAATGCCGCCTCTTCTACCAATGGCTGTTCAGAAGCAACTGTCTTTTTTAATTCTTTTTCTATCACATTAATATCCGATCGTAAAAAAGAGTACATAAGTTGTAACTTCATATTGTTCACCTTAACCTAAAACTTCTTTTTTCTTTTTTCTTTTTTCTTTTTTCTTTTTTCTATTTTGATTCTGGTTTCATACCTAAATGCATCGCTGCTACTCCAAAAGTAAACGGCTTCACTTGTACACGTTCAAGTCCAGCTTCTTCAAACATATGAGCCAATTCTTTCATACCCGGGAATGTACTAGCAGATTCTTGCAGCCATGAATATTCTTTAAAACTTTTCGCAAATAACTTTCCAAATAACGGCATGATATATTTAAAGTATAAAATATATCCTTGTCGAAAACCAATCATTGTTGGTTGAGATGTTTCTAAACAAATTACTTTTCCACCTGGTTTTACTACACGCGTCATTTCTTTTAATACGTGCATATAATCCGGTACGTTACGTAAACCAAATCCAATCGTTACATAATCAAATGTGTTATCTTCAAATGGAAGTTCCATTGCATTCCCGTGTAAAAGTTCTACTTGTTTTAATTGTAACGCCTCTACCTTTTGCTTACCGACAGATAACATATTTTCACTGAAGTCTAAACCAACAACCTTGCCCTGTTCACCTACCGCTCCAGCTAGCGCAATTGTCCAGTCCGCTGTCCCGCAGCATACATCGAGAGCCTTGTTACCTGGTTTTACATCCATAATGCGCATCGTCTCTTTACGCCACGCTTTATGTCTTTGAAAACTAATGACAGAATTCATCACATCGTATTTATCAGAGATTTTCTCAAATACATCATGTACTCTTTCTTCTTTTGATTGTTGCATGCTCGTACCTTCTTCCAATGTAAAATTGCTTATGTCTTCGATTTATCTCTTAACACAGAGTTTATTTCGCTTATATCTGTGTGGTTTTTCAAATATTGATTTTCTTTCTTTCTGAGTTCCATCATCCATCCATGAATAACTGTTTCTGCCTCCGCTTGATCCTTCGCAATCCCTTGAACTGCTTGAAAAACAGGTGAATGTTGTTTTTCAGCATGCAGTTCACATTCTTTTTGAAGACGGTTTTTTCCTAGTACATACGTTATAAATGGCTTCCAATGCGATAAATGAAAATGATCACATGTTTTTTGCAAGAGTGCAGACTCAATCGTTACTACACTTTCCATTATGTCATCCATCGTTTCATGCGCTTTTTGATATAACATTATTTTGTGTTCATTAATTTCTTTAATTCCTTCAGCAAGCGCACGAATTAAAACAATATCACGATTCATAGACAGTAAGTAATAATATAACCCGCTATAGTAATCACCAGCAAGCACTGTTAACTGGCGACGTTTATGCGATTCATTTGCTTCTTCCCCTGCTTTATTTGATACTCTTTCATGTGTATCAAGCGCAATTTGCACAAGCATAATCGTTACTACATAATGCTCAATTTGTTCTATATGTAAATTTTCACTTTTTAAAGCACCATATAACAATGCTATTTTTTCTTCATCAATAAATGGTTCTTCAATATAGTTTATAAAATAAGGATGGCGTAATTTCTCCATCAATTTCTCTCTTATACCCGCATACCCTCCGTAGATGTCACACACAAAAATCACCCTTGTTTTCTAATTCATAAAACTTATTATAACACATACATTCTATTTTCTATAACCAAAACTTGGCTACTCTTTCCAAACTTCCACCGAACTAAATAACATCTTCCATTCTTTTTAGTAGTCTTTCTATTCTCACTCTGCCTTGCTAAAACTATATCATTTATTTACATAAAAAAAAAAGAAAAGCAGTTTCCTACTTTTCTTTACTTTGTTTTAATAAAAGATAAAATTTCACTACGTGCCGCTGCATCATTTTCTAACACACCACGTACTGCTGTTGTTACAGTTTTCGCGCCCGGCTTTTTCACACCACGCATCGTCATGCACATATGTTCCGCTTCTACTACTACCATTACACCATGCGGTTCTAGTACTTCCATAATAGAGTTCGCTACTGTTGATGTAATACGTTCTTGCAGTTGTGGACGACGTGCAATTGTATCTACAGTTCGAGCTAATTTACTTAACCCTGTCACTTTTCCGCCTTGCGGAATATATGCAACGTGAGCAACTCCATAGAATGGAACTAAATGATGCTCACACATCGAATAAAACGGTATATCTTTTACTAGTACAAGCTCCTCGTGATCTTCTCCGAACACTTTATGCAAATGTTCTTTCGGATCTTCATGCATACCCGCGAACACTTCTGCGTACATTTTTGCCACACGCTTTGGTGTATCAAGTACTCCCTCACGATTTGGGTCATCTCCGATTGCCTCTAAAATAAGGCGTACTGCATGTTCAATTTGTTCTAAATTAACTTTTGCCATCCGCTAGCCCTCCCGAAAACCTAAAAGTGATACGAACACATTCTAGCATATTTATGTTTTTAAAAGCAAAAAGAAGAGTTCCCAAAAAGGAAACTCTTCTTCCCTGTTAATATGTAAGGATTATTTAACCGCATCTTTTAACGCTTTACCAGGTTTGAATGCAGGTACTTTACTTGCAGCGATTTCAATCTCCTCACCTGTTTGTGGGTTACGACCTTTACGAGCCGCACGCTCACGAACTTCGAAGTTACCGAATCCGATCAGTTGTACTTTATCACCTTGTTTTAAAGCTTCTAAGATAGAATCAAAAACAGCGTCTACTGCTTTTGTTGCGTCCTTTTTAGAAAGGGAACTTGCTTCTGCAACAGCATTGATTAAATCTGTCTTGTTCATGCCATTCACCTCCTCCCAAAGATAAGACTGTATAATGATCATAAAATGAGTCTTACTTTCATTTGTAGGCAATTTTTACAAATTCTATACTACAAAGATGTAGATAAATCATTATCAACGCCTATATTATACGATTCTCCTTTATAATTCAATATTTTTAAGGAAATTGTTACTCTTAAAATGTGAAAATCTGATGAAACTTGACAATTTACAACAATATATTAGATAATGACTGTTTATTTTGCTATTCTATACGCGAAAATCAAAAAAAATCCCTCTACGATGAGAGGGATTTTTTCTTATAATATAATCGCAATTAATCCGCCAGATCCTTCATTAATAATTCTTTCTAGCGTTTCTTTTAATTTATATCTCGCATTTTCTGGCATTAAAGATAGTTTCGCTTGAATACCTTCTCGAACAATAGAGCTAAGTGAACGTCCGAATATATCAGAATTCCAAATTGATAATGGGTCATCTTCAAAATCCTGCATTAAATAACGAACTAATTCTTCACTTTGCTTTTCAGTACCAATGATTGGCTCAAACGTTGACTCCACATCTACTTTAATCATATGAATAGACGGAGCTACAGCTTTTAGTTTCACACCAAACCTTGAACCGTGACGAATAATTTCTGGCTCATCTAAGCTCATGTCAGCTAACGCAGGCGCTGCTACACCATATCCTGTTTGCTTTACCATACGCAGGGCATCCGCCACTTGATCATATTCTATTTTCGCATGAGATAAATCGAGCATAAGCTTTAATAAATGATCTTTCCCTCGAATTTCTACTCCTACTACTTCTTTTAAAATTTGATCATATAATTCATCTGGTGCATATAAATCAATCTCTGCTACACCTTGCCCCATATCAATGCCAGCTAAGCTCGCTCGATCAATAAATTCATACTGACTAAACTGCCAAACGACACGGTCCACATCACGAAGACGTTTTATATCCTTCACAGTCTCTTGAACAGCTTCTTGATAACTTTGGCGTAACCAATGCCCTTCATTTAACACCATCACCCAGCTCGGAAGGTTAACATTCACTTCTAAAACCGGGAACTCAAATAAAGCCTCTCGAAGCACATTGTACACATCTGTTTCCCTTAAACTTTCTACACTCATCGCAATGACTGGGATATCATATTCTTCAGATAAACTTTGGCGCAATTGCTCTGTATCTGGATGATACGGCTGTACAGTGTTAATGATCATAATGAAAGGTTTTCCGACTTCTTTTAACTCATTTACTACGCGTTCTTCTGCCTCTATATAATCTCTTCTTGGAATTTCCCCAATCGTTCCATCTGTTGTAATTACAACACCAATTGTGGAATGTTCTTGAATTACTTTACGTGTTCCGATTTCTGCAGCTTCATGGAATGGAATAGGTTCTTCATACCAAGGAGTATTAATCATGCGCGGGCCATTCTCATCTTCATAGCCTTTTGCTCCTGGAACCGTATATCCAACGCAATCTACCAATCGAATATTCACTTCAAGACCTTCATCTACTTCGATAGAAACCGCTTGGTTTGGAACAAACTTCGGTTCCGTCGTCATGATTGTACGACCAGCAGCACTTTGAGGCAGTTCATCCTGCGCCCTTTGACGGTCAGACTCATTCTCAATATTAGGAATAACTACAAGTTCCATAAATTTTTTAATAAATGTTGATTTCCCTGTTCGAACAGCTCCTACAACTCCAAAATAAATATCACCGCCTGTGCGTTCCGCAATATCTTTAAAAATATCTACCTTTTCCAAGTGATTCCCTCCCTCAATATTTTTGGGAATAATTCCACATTTATAGTCAACTAATACCTTCTCTAACGTTGCCTATAATATCTGATATAATATAATGGTATTCTAGAAGTTCGGACAATATATCATATAATTTTGTCCAATTTCATATGACTATTAAAAAATACCTTTTGTTTGCATCGCAAGTTGTGTAACATAAAAAACCTTTCTTCTAGAACTTATTCACTAAAAGAAAGGTTCATGACTTATGATTTTAAAAAAATTGGTTCTCCATTCTTTACCGTATACGGTAAAGAATACGCAGGTACAAATGGAGAATCTTTCGAAAGTATATTCCGAATATCTTCCCCTTCCTTAAATTGCCCTTCATTTTTTTTCAACGCTTCATATAAATCGATTCGATAATCAACATAAATTTCTCCCTTTTCATTGATTACAAAAGGAAGCCCTTTACCAGAATACGGACTTGTCACTTGCGGCACATCTTTATATCCTAGTTTTTTGAAATCTAATTCATACACACCATCTGAAATTACCTTTTTAAAAGGCGGATATTGATGTTCATCCCGATACATCTTAAGCTTTAATGATAATTCCTGGATTTGTTCAGCCATCCTAACATCAATTAACTTTACTGTCGGGTCTGTTTCAACGTCTATTAATACGTATTGGTATACTCCTCCGCTTTCATACGCATTTCCTGGCGCTTCTTGTATGTAACGCGGAGCAATCTTTTGAAAATCGATTGGATACTTTTGATAAATAGGCGTACTCATATCCCGCGTCTTAATTGGCAATATCCCCTCATTTTGCTCCTTAAATGTCACTACAGCTTTTTGAACAACCTGTATCTGATCTTCATAAGGAACGGCATTTTGTTTCATATTTTCTTTCGGATACAGACATCCTGTTAAAAGGCTCATACAACAAAATATTAAAATAATATGGACTTTTTTCACTAGAAATCACCTTTTCATACTAATATAACTTGCTCCGTATGTAGCATTTTCGAGACCATTCCCTTTACTGCTGTACAGGTCCACTAAATACAACAAGAAAAATAACAATTCCTGACACAATCATAAGGGTGTACGCTACTAACGCTGTAATCCCTTTCAAAAATTTATTCTTTATTTTGTATCTACTTAGTAAAATAAAACTTACTGCAAAAAACATAAATCCAATTGCTCCTAAAGCAAACCACATTTTTATGAGCCCTTCTGACATATACACACCCCTTTTTATTAATCTATTTTTATACTATTTTAACAAATTAAAATCTTTAAACAAATACAAAAAGAAACATTTTACTAAAAATTACGAATATATAACTTTAATCAACAGGTTTTTTCGCATCTTCCACTAATCTAAATAAAAATAAAACCGAAGCGAGTGTATCTCTCGCTTCGGTTGACCAAATATGCCCAAAACAGCTCTATTCCCATACTTTCATGGCTATCATATGCAATCTACAAACTCTTTGTTTCTTATATCTTATTTTTTAAACATTTTGCTTAACGAACCAAAATCAGCGGGCATATTATTGTTAATAATCGCTTTTACAATTTGATCCTCTTGTTCTTTCGGCACTTCACGTCCTGCCATAAGAGCCACTTGATGAATCAATTGACGAAGCACAGTCTCATCACGTAAATTCGCATTCTGTACAGATGATGCTAATTTAAAAATATCTTCTTTATTCACTTTCGCTTCTTTTTCAATGTTATTAAAAATGTTATTATCCATTCTTTTCACCCTCTCCTCAAGTTACTCTTCATCCTATGCAAAATTAAAAAAATGGTGAAAAGACCCATAAAAATAAAAAGCGACAGAAGTACAAATGTACTTCTGTCGCTTTTCTTTAAAGTAAGTCAGGTATAGCTTCCACTTCATGTTTTCGAACACGTCCCATTAATGAGCCTACTGCATCTTTCACATTATTCCCATTGAATAGCACGTCATATAAGGCAGCTGTAATCGGCATTTCAACTTCCATTTTCTCTGCTAATTCGTGAGCAGCTTTCGTTGTTCTTACACCTTCTACAACCATACCCATGCTTTCTAACACCTCTTCTAAAGAGTATCCTTTTCCAAGCATATTTCCAGCGCGCCAATTTCGGCTATGAACACTTGTACAAGTTACAATTAAGTCTCCCATACCAGTTAGACCAGCAAACGTTAATGGATTTCCACCCATTTTTCTTCCTAAACGAGCAATCTCCGTTAAACCACGTGTCATTAATGCCGCTTTCGCATTATCACCTAATCCAAGTCCATCAGTTATCCCAGCAGCTAATGCGATAATATTTTTTAACGCACCACCAAGCTCAACTCCAACGATATCTGGATTTGTGTATACACGGAAGTAACTATTCATAAACAAATCTTGTACTTCCTCAGCCGCTTCCATACGCTTTGCTGCAGACGTAACAGTTGTCGCTTGACGTAAACCAACTTCTTCAGCATGACTCGGTCCAGATAGTACAACAACATCTTTAATCAAGTCCTCTGGAATTTCTTCCTCAATCACTTCCGAAATACGTTTTGATGTACCAGGTTCAATCCCTTTACTTGCATGAATCCAAGTAGTCGGACCTGCTACATATTTCTTCATATCTTGTAATACCTCTCTATACGCTTTCGTTGGTACTACAAGAAGTACTACATTTACATCTACTAATGCTTCTTCTAAAGAAGAGTAGGCTGCGATTGTGCTTGGCAATGTAATTCCTGGAAGATATCGACTATTCTCATGTTTTGTATTAATCTCATCCATAAGTTCAGAACGATTTCCCCAAATACGTACATCATGTCCATTGTCAGCTAATACCATCGCTAACGCTGTTCCCCAGCTACCTGCTCCAACTACTGTGATTTTTGTCATAAAATCACATCCTCTCCATTAGTCTCTTGCTCTAGCGATAATGTGAATCGGCGTTCCTACAAAACCGAACGCTTCACGTAAACGATTCTTTAAGAAGCGCTCATATGAAAAGTGCATTAATTCTGTATCGTTTACAAATATAACAAATGTTGGTGGTTTTACCGCAACCTGTGTCGCATAGAAGATTTTCAGACGGCTACCATTATGAGTTGGTGTTGGATTCATCGCTACCGCATCCATAATTACATCATTTAATACGTTCGTTTGAATACGGATACTATGGCTTTCATTTACTTCATTAATAACTGGTAATAATGTTTGTGTACGTTTTTTCGTTTTCGCAGATAAGAATACAATCGGTGCGTACTCTAAAAATTGGAAATGAGCACGGATGTTTTCTTCAAATGCTTTCATTGTTTTTTCATCTTTTTTCACTGCATCCCATTTGTTTACGACGATAATAACAGCACGTCCTGAATCATGAGCATATCCAGCAATTTTTTTATCCTGTTCAATAATTCCTTCTTCTCCGTCTAAAACGACTAAAACAACGTCAGAACGTTCAATCGCTCTAAGCGCACGAAGTACACTATACTTTTCTGTACTTTCGTATACTTTCCCTTTTTTACGCATACCAGCTGTATCGATGATTACATAATCTTGACCATCTTTACTATATGGTGTATCAACAGCATCACGTGTCGTTCCCGCTATATTACTTACAATTACACGTTCTTGACCAAGAAGTGCATTTACAAGTGATGATTTCCCTACATTTGGACGTCCAATTAAAGAGAAACGAATTGTTTCATCATCATACGCTTCTTCTTCAATCTTTGGAAAATGATTTGCAGCTTCATCTAACAAATCACCAAGTCCTAAGCCGTGTGTACCTGAAATCGGGAATGGCTCGCCAAATCCTAATGCATAAAAATCATAAATATCACTACGCATTTCTGGATTATCAACCTTATTTACCGCAAGTACAATTGGTTTTTTAGAACGATATAAAATTTTAGCAACTTCTTCATCTGCTGCAGTTACACCATCGCGACCATTCGTCATAAAAATGATAACATCTGCTTCATCAATCGCTACTTCCGCTTGTTGACGAATTTGTGTCAAGAACGGCTCGTCTCCAATATCAATTCCACCTGTATCAATAATGTTAAATTCGTGATTTAACCATTCTCCCGCACTATAAATACGGTCTCGCGTTATACCTGGTATATCTTCTACGATTGAAACTCTTTCTCCAACAATTCTATTGAAAATAGTAGATTTTCCTACGTTCGGGCGGCCTACTATTGCTATTACTGGTTTCGGCATATACTTTCATCCTTTCAACTTGCTTCTGTTTATTATGTAAAAAACCCTTCTTTGTGCAAGAAGGGATTTGCATTCCAGAATATTTCTCAGCGTATCAAAACACCTCACATTATACCACACGTTACTAATGTTTCACAATAATATATACATTCTCTTGTAAGCGATGCGCAATACCATCTAAAATTGCCTCTAAATTATTTGCAACAAATTCTAACTCATCTGTCGATTCACAAGTAAACAAAGGGGCACCACCAGCAAATTTCTCCGGCGTTGTTGTAATAACCGCGAGAATTACACTTTCTAACATCATCTTTTATCTCCCCTTCCTTTCGGGGCTTCCGATGACATATGAACAGCACTTTCTAACGTCGGCACATTCCCTATGACACCTATCGCTTTCTCTGCATCTTGATCTTGTGGCAAGACAAAAATCCCAACCCTACCATCTTCTAAATCACGCTTTGCTAGCGGCACAAGCGCTGGCGTACCAGAATCTCTATAAATCCCTAAAGCAACAGAAACATCATGTAAAATAGCTTGTCGTTGTCCTAAGTTAGAGATTGTCACCATCGCATCAATTGTTTTCGGCCTTAAAATAAAGCCCATTCCATATTTCATAATTTCCTCTTGCCTTGCTGGTAATCCAATATTCATAATGTAAATATTATCAATATACAGCCCCGCTCCTTCAAAACGAAGTGGAACATGCTCGATATCAACAAGATCATGTAACCTTCTGCCAGACATTAATTTTTTCGCAATAATAAATGCGATTATAGCCATAATTACTCCAGCAATCCATGAATGGAATCCTATATACGCAAACGTCGTTGCAAACGACGTTAACATCGCCAAATAGTTTCGACTTTCAAAAACTAATGCAATCCCTTCAATATATGTATTTCCACGCGGTACGAGCTCATATCCATCTAATTGTTGAAGGGTATTTCTTTCCATATTACGCACATCACGAAACTGTGTTGCTGCTAATGTAAGAAATGTAATAGCAGAAAAATCTTTTTTCAAAATTGACGGAATTGCAATCGCTCCTAAAGCCGCTGCAATTAACCCCATCGCAACGTGAATAATTTTCCCGTGGAGCCTCGTCGGATATTGACGCGTATCTGTCCGGAGCATTAGCACTCTCGTTACTGTCCCCGCTATTACTCCGCATAAAATGGCCGGTGTATATTCAGTCATGTATTACCCTCGCCTTTCTTTTACGTGATTTCCTCTTGAACTGTTCCATGTATACTGATGCTTTTGCAATCCAAAACAAAATTGCCATGAAAAATGTAGCAACGGCGACGATATCAAAAAACGCTAAACTTCCGTAATCATAAGGGAAATGTAGTTTTCGAAAAATAAGTGTCACTAACAATTCCCCCTGTAACATTCCTATATAAAGAGAACATAATCGTAATATGCGATCCTCATGCAATAAAACCGATGCATACACAAGAGCACCACTTACCAAAAACAACCTGTCCACCACAATCCAAATCGGATCATATACTTCTAACAAATGAAAACTTGTATATAACATTGCAATAATAAGTGCCGAAAGTAAGCTATATAATTTTTTCCAAATAGAATATAGTGCGATTCCTATAAAAGCAACAATACAAAGCAAAAGTGCATTTACTGATACCGTGAATGAAGCAATCGTTACATGTAACGGAGAGCAAATAATAAAAATCAATATACAAGCGCTTATCTTCCACCGCATAGAGTCCTTTTTCATAAAAAAAGTTACAACAATCCACCCTATCCAAGCTAAAAAATAAAAAGTACTCCCTTCCATCATTTCACCTCCTATGTTTTCCATTATGGGAACTTTTTATGAAAGTTAATCCACTTTCTTCGCGCATAGTTTTTTCATATAACAGCAACACTTTTAATAAGGAGGTGCTATTCATTATGGGTAAAGATCGTCAAGAACGAAAACTAAGAGAATCACGACGCGTTGAATCTGATCGTGACCAATCACTACAATATCCGGGTGCAACTGGGCTGGATACACCAGAGCAAGCCCGAAAACAAAATCAGCACTAATGAACACAAAAAGACGGTTTCGATATTGTACGAAACCGTCTTTTACATAATTATTTTAATGATTTTTACTTATATCAAAATAATATTTAACATCCGAATTTTTCTATGGTTTATTTTTATCTCTACCTATTTTTCCTTTACAAAATTAAACCCTCCCCAATAATTCAGTAGAAAACTATCTACATTTTCCAGCCTCTTTTTCAGTCGCAACTTGCACAAGATAGTGTTTATATAGGAATAATTTTATTTTGATAGAATATTAATTCCATTCCTCACCTTATATTACTAAAACGAACAAAAACAAAAAAATCAACCAAACGGTTGATTTTTTTATCTTCTACTATAATGCGTCGTATCAATACCACGCTGTGTTAACCAATGATACGTTTCGCCCTTTACAACAAGAGGTACAGCCTGTAACTCTTCTATCGTCTTTGCACCAAGAGCTGTCATAATAAATTTCAAATCTGTATGTAAAAGATCAATTTCATCCACTAACTTCTCGATACCATCTTGCATTAAAATACGTAAAAAGTATCCAGCAAACGCAGTTGTATTCGCCCCTAATGCGATTGCTTTCGCTACGTCAAGCGCTGTTTGTATACCCCCAGATGCAATAAAAGAGAGGTTATTATTTGTAGAGGTTGCTTCAATAATCGAGGTTGCTGTTCGTATGCCCCAGTTATTAAAATAAGAAAGCATTCGCTGTCTTCTTTCATTTTCAACAGCAGCAAAATTTGTACCACCTTGTCCACCAATATCAATTGCCGTTACACCTATGCTCGCTAACTGTTGTACGGTTTCCTTACTCATCCCAAATCCAACTTCTTTCACAATGACAGGAACCTTACTATTTAATACAATTTTCTCAATGCGCTGAAGTACACCAGTAAAGTCACGGTCTCCTTCTGGCATCGTTAACTCTTGTATGACATTTAAATGAATTTGCAATGCATTCGCTTCAATCATATCAACGGCACGCTCTGCTTGTTCGATAGTTGCCTCACTACCTAAATTAGCAAAGAAAACACCATTTGGGTTTACCTTTCTAATAATCGTATAAGAAGCAGCCTCACTTTCATCTTTTAACGCCGCCATTTGCGACCCTACAGCCATAGCAAGATTATGATGTTTCGCTACATATGCTAATTGCTCATTAATATGTAACGTTTTCTCTCCCCCACCACCAGTCATCGCATTGATAAAAATCGGCGAACTTAGTGAAAGTTCGCCGATTTTTGTTTCACATGTTATTGTGTCATAACTTGAATTTGGCAATCCTTGATGCACAAAATCAATATCATGAAAGCCATGCGTACGAGACTGACCAGTAGAAAGAGCGTATTCAATATGATCTAATTTACGTTTTGCCCTTACCACTTGTACCCCTCTTTATTTCTTTAATTTTTTCAGTTGTTCACCAATAATATCACTTAATTGGAAAGTAGCAGAATCAGCATTTGGTTCATACTGACTGTAATCCTCAATTACATTATTTTCCTCAAGCGTTTCTTTTATACTTAAAGAAATACGTTTCTCTGCAACATGGACTTCAAGCACTTTCACTTTTACTTCTTGTCCCATTTCCAATACTTCATTTGGATTTTTCACGTGACGATTTGCAATTTGAGATACATGCACAAGACCTTCAACGCCAGGTAAAATTTCAACGAATGCACCGAATGTAACAAGACGTTTTACTACTCCCTCACGAATATCTCCAGCTTTTATTTCGCCAGCAACATTCTCCCAAGGTCCTGGCTGTGCTGCTTTAATTGATAAAGAAATACGTTGTGTATCAGCATCAACAGATAATACCTTTACCTTTACCTTTTGACCTTGCTCTAATACTTCAGAAGGTTGCTCTACACGTTCGTGTGAAATTTGTGAAATATGAACTAAACCGTCCACACCACCAACGTTAACGAAAGCACCAAAATCCGTTAATCGTTGCACTGTTCCTTCAACAACGTCTCCTTCTTTTAATGAAGAAATCGCTTCTTTTTTCTTAGAATCTAGTTCTAATTCTACTACTGCTTTATGCGAAAGGATTACACGATTTTTTTCGCGGTCTAATTCAACAATTTTCACGGCTAATGTTTTGCCTTTATAGTCAGTAAAATCTTCTACATAATGTACTTCTACAAGTGAAGCTGGGATAAAACCACGAACACCAAGGTCCACAACTAATCCACCATTCACGATATCTTTTACAGTAACATCAAACACATGACCAGAAGTAAATTTCTCTTGTAATTCTACCCATGCTTTTTCTGCATCAACAGCACGTTTAGATAAGACAAGATCATCTTCTTCTAATTTAATAATTTTTAATTCTAGTATTTGATCTAATTCTACAACATCGCTTGCTTTTTCAATATGAACGTTAGCTAATTCACTAATTGGAATTACGCCATCTGTTTTGTATCCAACATTTACAAGCACTTGTTTCTCTTCAACTTTCGTTACAGAACCTGTAACAACGTCACCAACTTGTAATTCTTTTGAATCCATAACTTCTTCATTCATTTTCTCTACCATGGAAATACCTCCCTACAGAATTGACAAAGCATTTTTTATGTATATACGAAATGAAAACATATGTTTTCATTTGCATGTTTAAGAATTTATCATCACATACTCAGTTTTCATACATTTCACTAGAAAATATATTAAACCTATATAAATAGTATACAGCAAAATCATCTTGAAGAAAGTATGTTTTGAAATATAATAGCGAATATATTCTGAAAGTTTTATCCTTCTTTTACTAACTTCTTACAAATCCGATCATTTGTCAAGGAAAGAGACTCACAATTCACGCATCCTTTACATTTCTATATAAACAAAAAAAGAAAGAGGTTATCCCCTTTCTTTATTTCGCAAACACTCCTGAAACAATACTCATAATTTTTTGGACAACTTCTTCAATTGATAAAGAAGTTGTATCTAATTCCAATGCATCATCAGCTTTCTTTAGAGGAGAAACCTCGCGTTCTGAATCTAATTTATCACGCTGAGCAATTTCTTTTTTTAACTGCTCTAAATTAGAATCGAAACCTTTATTTATATTTTCTAAATGTCTTCTTTCTGCTCTTTCTTCAACAGAAGCAAGCATAAAGATCTTCACTTCAGCATCTGGTAACACATGTGTACCAATATCACGGCCATCCATTACAACGCCGCCTTTTTCCGCTAACTCTTGTTGACGACGTACCATTTCTTCACGAACAAGGCGATGTTTCGCCACAATAGATACTCGATTCGTCACCTCAGGTGTACGAATTACTTCAGAAACATCTTGTCCATTTAAAAATACAAGTTGTGTATTTTCTCCTTGCTGAAACTCAATATTTACATTCTTTACAACTTCCATTAACTTCTCTTCATTTTCAATGTCCACTTTTTGTTCAAGGGCTGCATATGTAATCGTGCGGTACATTGCGCCTGTATCAATATAAACGTAAGAAAGTTTCTTTGCCACAACTTTTGCAACCGTACTTTTTCCAGCAGCTGCTGGACCATCTATAGCAATTGAAATTCGTTTATCCATTGTAACACCTCATTTTTTCACTTATAAAACAAAACGAAAAGCAGGTATTCTCCTGCTTCTTCTCATTTGCTTCACGTCATTAAATCCTCAATTATTGTAGCATAATCCTCCATAGAAGAAAATGAAAACTACCTATTCACCTGTAAGATTTCTGCTTTGTTTTTTACCATGACACCTTCATAATAAACAATTTTAGATAAATATTTCACTGATGACTTATGTATAAATAACAATTGCACAACAGAAAGACAAATGAATTGTATTACTAATATACGAATAAAAATTTTCTCCATCTTTTTCAATGTAATTGCTCCCTCCTATCCTACATTTACACATTTCGTTTCGTGATTTTATACATCGTATATATAGCAGCTAACTTTATTGTCATTTTCGAGGCATACTTTTATACATTTCCATTGTCGAATTTACTCAAAACATGTTATGTTCTAAATGTATTTTTCAACTTGAAAGGGGTATAAGCATTGAAAAGAATCCTAGTTTTACACACAGGTGGAACAATTGCAATGGAGGAAGATAAAGAAACTGGGGTCGTACAGCCAGGTGAAAAAAATCCTCTTTTAAAATTTATTCCTGATTTAGAAGGCGATGTTGATTTAATCGTTGAAGACGTGTTCCATCTACCATCTCCTCATATGACACCGAGCGAAATGTTACAATTACAAGTCATCATTGATGAAAGAGTAAAACAAGACAACATTCATGGCGTAGTCATTACGCATGGTACGGATACATTAGAAGAAACAGCCTATTTCTTAGATTTAACAGTGCAAGCAACTATTCCGATCGTTGTAACAGGTGCAATGCGTTCTAGTAATGAATTAGGTGCTGATGGTCTATATAACTTCTTATCGGCTGTAAAAGTAGCTAGCTGTAGTGAAGCTGCTGAAAAAGGTGTTTTAGTCGTATTAAACGACGAAATCCATTGCGCTACAAATGTAACGAAAACACATACAAGTAACGTGGCAACATTCCAGAGTCCACAGTATGGCCCAATTGGTATGGTAACAAAGCGCGGCGTTGTATTCCATCACGCTTTAGTACACCATGAAACATATTCAGTAAATAAGGTTTCTAAAAACGTAGTTGTTCTAAAAGCATACGCTGGTATGGACGATACATTGTTAGCAGCAATTGAAAACCTTCCAGTAGATGGGATTGTTATTGAAGCACTTGGACAAGGTAATTTACCTCCAAGAACACTTCCTAGTCTAGAACGATTAATCGACAAAGGAATTCCTGTCGTATTAGTTTCTCGCTGTTTCAATGGCATCGTGCAAGATGTATATTCATATGAAGGTGGCGGCAAACAATTAAAAGATATGGGTATTGTATTCACATACGGTTTAAATGCTCAAAAAGCACGTATTAAATTATTAGTTGCATTAGAGAATACAAATTCTCATGAAACAATCCAAAATATGTTTATGCACAATTAAAAAGAAGCTGTCGAAGTTTATTTCGACAGCTTCTTTTTATATTTCCCTTGACGCAATGGTTTGCGCAATCGCATCCCCATGAAATCGACCGTTCTCAATAAATATTTCATTTGCATTATTTCCAGCAGCAATTACACCTGCAATGAAAATATTTTCAGCGTTCGTTTCCATTGTATCCTCTGCATAAATCGGACGTCCTGTTTCTTCATCAATCCGAACACCCATCTTCGTTAAGAAACTATGATCAGGATGGTAACCAGTCATCGCAAATACAAAATCATTTTGGATTGTATATGCCTCATCATCGACTGTAAACGTTACTGTATGTTCAGTAATTTCTTTCACGTGAGCCCTGAAATGCATTTGAATTGTGCCGCTTCGTACTAACGCCTCAAACTCCGGCAAAATCCACGGCTTAATGCTTGGTGAATACTCACTTCCGCGATATAAAACCGTTACACGCGCACCGGTTTTAACAAGTTCTAACGCGGCATCTATACTCGAGTTTTTCCCACCTATAACTACTACATCTCGATCAAAATAAGGATGTCCCTCTTTAAAATAGTGAGCTACTTTCTTCAGTTCCTCGCCGGGAACATTCATATAATTTGGATTGTCATAATATCCAGTTGCTACAACAACATATTTCGCTATATATATTTCTGTACTTCCGTCACGCTTTGTTGTCTCAACATGAAAAACTTCTCCATCTTTTTGTACTTTCTCCACTCGCTCAAAAGCATTTACACGTACAGATTTACGCTTTACTACTTCACGATAATACGCAAGCGCTTGATTTCGAACTGGCTTACGATTTTCTGTAATAAAAGCTACATCACCAATTTCTAATTTTTCACTAGAAGAGAAAAATGTTTGATGAGTTGGATAATTATAAATCGCATTTACAATGTTTCCTTTTTCAATTACTAACGGATTTATCCCTACCTTTTGCAACGAAATTGCTGCTGCTAATCCGCACGGACCGCCTCCAATTATGATAGCTGTTTCTTTCTGCATACTCAGCTCACTCCTAGTCTTCTACCAATACGCTATTTATAAAAACAAGAAAAAACCTACTTACAGCAGTAGGCACCTATCTTTATTGTATTCATTTTTCATATATTTGTCATCTAAACGAAACGTACATCCGATAGACATCTGCTAAAAACTGCTGAAATTTAATACCTTGTTTCCCTAATACATTTTCAGGATCAATCTTTCTAGCTGGGTCAAGTGTTTTATGTGATACGATATCTTTCTTCGGATTCAAGCCGAAGTTTTGACATAAATACGCATGATACCACGTAAAACGGGTATATGCTTCCCAAAAGTTAACATCACCGCCATAACAAAGTTCCACTCCAATGGCAGCCTTATTAGCATCATAACCATATAAGTCATTATCTGTCGGCACACCATATCGAACGTGATAGGCAACTTCATTTATAGGAACAATTTCCAATATTGTTTTATCATCTATAAATGTATGTGCCGAAGCTTTCGGTTGTATTTCATTAAAATAATCCCGATTCCCTATCGCATTGCTACCAGGGTTCCCCGTATCATGACTTACAATAAACCTTACTTTAGAAAGAGGAATTCCCGGTCGTGAACTTCCATACCCAATATAGTTACGCTCTATAGGAAACATCGCCATTACTACCAACTCCCGCTTCAGAAGATTACCTTACTTCTTTATATATGTATTCGGTAGCAATGTCCTTATCGCATATTTCTTACGCGAAGAGAAAATCGAAAATATTTGATGTGAACACCATAAATAATAAAATACTTACAGCAACTCCATAAAAACCGTAAAACCAAACACAATCTTCTTTCGTATCTAAACCGAAAAATTTATTTACAGATTGTAATAATGTGCCGCGCTTACTTTGTTTGTTTCTTAATACTTCCACTCGTTCTACAACATCTGCTGGCATCATAAATCTTTGGTCTACTGTCATTTTCATCATTTATCTCTCCTTAAAATCATTTCCGTTTTGTTTATCTAAGGAAAGTATAGCACGTTTGTTCGTATAGAACAAGCGTTCTTTTTGTTTTTATTTTATTTTTCAACAATCCAAGTAAGAATTGAGATTACAAAAGCGATAATCGGCCCTACTACAACTGCACCAAATATTAAAAACAGTAGTCCTTCTCCGAACATCCGAACGTTACTTGTTTTTCGGGCTTTCATCGTTCTTGAGAGTTCTCCCTCTAACCTCTTAACCTTTTCTTCTAATTGTTCTACTCGTTCCATCATTTCATTTTCCATATACAACACCTCACACTAATACTTCAACAAAAAAACGTGATTCCCTCGAAAGGAATCACGTTTTCTCACGATATAATATTATACCCAACCTCTGAAGCGACTTGCTTCAGCCATTTTACGAACACCGACCATATACGCAGCTAAGCGCATGTTCACTTTACGAACTTGTGCTGTTTCATAAATAGAATCAAATGATCTTACCATTACTTTTTCTAAACGTTGTTCTACTTCTTCTTCCGTCCAGTAGTAACCTTGGTTATTTTGTACCCACTCAAAGTAAGATACTGTTACACCGCCAGCACTTGCTAATACGTCTGGAACAAGTAAAATTCCGCGATCTGTTAAAATTTTAGTTGCTTCTAATGTTGTTGGACCATTTGCAGCTTCAACAACGATTTTCGCTTTAATATTATTAGCATTTTCTTCTGTAATTTGGTTCTCAATTGCAGCTGGAACTAAAATGTCGCAATCAAGTTCTAACAATTCTTTGTTTGAAATTGTATTATTAAATAGTTTTGTTACTGTACCGAAGCTATCACGACGGTCTAATAAATAATCAATATCTAATCCGTTTGGATCATGCAATGCACCGTAAGCATCCGAGATTGCAATAACTTTCGCGCCTGCATCATGCATAAATTTAGCTAAGAAGCTACCAGCATTACCGAATCCTTGAACAACAACGCGTGCACCTTTAATATCAATGTCGCGTTTTTTTGCAGCTTCGCGAATACAAATTGTTACACCTTTCGCCGTTGCTGTTTCACGTCCATGTGATCCACCTAATACAAGTGGCTTACCTGTAATAAATCCTGGTGAATTAAATTCATCAATACGGCTATATTCATCCATCATCCATGCCATGATTTGAGAGTTTGTGAATACATCTGGAGCTGGAATATCTTTCGTCGGTCCTACGATTTGGCTAATTGCTCGTACATAACCGCGACTTAATCTTTCTAACTCACGGAATGACATTTCACGTGGGTCACAGATAATTCCACCTTTACCTCCACCGTATGGTAAATCAACAATACCACATTTTAAACTCATCCAGATTGAAAGTGCTTTCACTTCATTTTCTGTTACATTCGGATGGAAGCGAATTCCACCTTTCGTTGGACCAACAGCATCATTATGTTGTGCACGATATCCTGTAAATATTTTAACAGTCCCGTCATCCATACGAACTGGTATTTTCACTGTCATCATACGAATTGGTTCTTTTAATAATTCATATACTTCGTTTGGATAACCCAATTTTTCTAATGCTTCACTAATAACAATTTGTGTCGAATTCAATAGTTCAAAATGTTGTTCCCTTTGTTGTTGTGTTTTTGTTTGAGTTCCCTTTTCGGCTACCATAGTAAGTAAACCCCCTGTAATTTCACTTGTTTAGTAAACCTTCATTGCCTAGTATACACCGTTAAATTTGGAATGCAATAGAAAACGCTAACAAATATATACAAACTATTTCCTGTTGCAAGCGTTTTCACTATCATTATAGTCCTTTTATTGCTTTTAGAAAAGTAAAATACTTAAATATTTAAATATTTTTTATTTTACTTATATATAACAACTTAAGAAGATATTTTTAAGTATAGTAAAGAGCGCCCAAATATTTATGATTCCCGCTATACCATTAATCGTTTTGACATTTTCAAACCAATATTTTATGTTTCTCCAAATAAAAAACAAAACCTTAGCTTTGTTATATTAGCTAAGGTTTTGTTTTTTCACAAAGTAATTGTGTATTTGTTCAATTGCTTGAGAAGCCATTAATTCTTTACCATACTCCATTAGACGATAAATAGTTGCTGTAGACGGATTACCATATTCCGCTAAAATAGCTATAAAATCTGCCTTCAGTAATTGAACTTGCTCCTCTTCTTCCATCCAAAGATAGAAACGCCCATCCCACGTATATAGTTTTCCGCCAGTTACATCAAGGTTATATAAACGATTCGACAGGTTAATTACGTCATCTAGTGTAGCAAACTCATAAAGTATATGCTCGCTTTCATCTAGAGTCACTTGCATTTCAATAAACTCGTCACGGAACTCATCATCTGTATCCACATCTTGATGTTCTTTCGTTACAATTACGACCATTCCTTGCGCTTGTAGAGAAAATACTTCAACTGCAATCGGACCATCCGCTTCAAACCCTAGTTCCTTATTTGCTTCTTGCATCATATCACGAAATAATTGCTGTACTTTCGGTGCATTTCTCCACAAATCTTCTTTCGTTAATCCTCGTTCAGATAAATCATCAAATGTTAAGAAAATTTTTATCTTATTGTAATTTAATCGTTCCAGCCTCATCTCATACCCTCCCTACGTAACCAATGAATATAATTTTTATTATATGAAATAGAAAATAGATGGTTCTTTTCGAACAACTATTCTAACATTTTTAACCAATCATCCCATTCTTCTTTCGTATCACCAATTAGGCATGTTTGAATGTTCAACTGATCTCGAGCACCTATTTCTCCTATAAACCCAACAGAAAGTTTCTCACTTGTTTCTTGCAACAAATTCATGTCCTTCATCGCGTTCTTAAGTTCTCGTTCCTCATCAAAAGAGACTACTACATATGTAGGTTGTATTTGCTCAACAGCTAACAAAATACCATCTTCCGCTAAGCTTGACCTAATATATATCACCTCATATCCTTTTAAGCGTAAATACGTTGAGAAAACAAACCCTTTCAACATATTATTTTCTAACACGACAACTTTGTGTATAGAAGAAAATGATGATGCATTATGATACACCATTCCTAGACGAGTTTGTAAAAATGATACGACATATTGGAATTGCACCATTGTAACTTCATTATTATTTTTTAACGTTAACAATTTATTTGACACTTGAAGAACAATACTTGCTATGACTTTTTCTGTTGCATAAATACTGAAAGCCTCGTTTAACAATGCAGAAGTTGTAATTTCATCAAATTTTAACAAAGCTTGCAGTAAATCGTCCACTAAAACAACTTCTCTATCGTAATGTATTTCTTTTTGAACATTCCTCTGCAAACGATTCCCTTCTAATAATTGAACTGCTTGTCCAATCATCATGCCAGAAGAAACCTTGTCCATTAACCATTTCAAAATTTGAATATGCTCTTCTGTATATAATCGATGCCCCGCATGATTCCGCTTTGGGGCAATAATTTGATATCGTCTTTCCCATGCACGAAGCGTACTCGGCTGAATTCCAATTATATTCGAAACAGCTTTTATGTTATATTTCCCGTTTAGAGTTGGCATCATTTCCCTCCGCATAACGTAATAATATGTGTTTGAGCAGGTGCTCGGAAGCGAAGTGGAATCAACGTTGTTCCATACCCATTACTAACAAAAAGAGTCATATTTGAATGCTTATATACGCCACCTTTTAAATATTTTTTAGATGGGAATAATCGAATCTGTCCTCCATGTGTATGTCCACTTAACACAAGTGAAATTTGTTCTTTTCCAGACATTTTATTTATTATATCAGGGTTATGGCTAATTAATATGCGAAAACCATCTTCTTTGCAATCAGCCAAAGCTAAATCTAAACGATCACGCTTCAAACCAACATCATCTACACCGAGTAAACAAATTTTTTCTCCTAGTTCAGATTCAAATACAACTCTTGTATTATCTAAAACTTTCACATTATTTTCTAATAACAAAGCATCTAATTCATGATATTCAATCTCATAATCATTATTTCCCCACACAAAATATACAGGAGCTATCGCTCTTAACTTTTGTATATTCGCAGAAATTTTCGATAAAGGGACGCCTCTTTCCGCTAAATCACCACCAATAATTACAAGGTCTACTTTTCCTTTTACTTGTTCAATTAATGAACTTGAAATGACCCTTCTATGAATATCAGAAATAAAAAACACCTTTACTTTTTGAAAACTTTTCGGAAATTCTTCAAAAAGTAAAGTATGTTCTAACACAGTATTACGCATCGCTTCTGTATACATTACAAGAAGAAATATAATACCAATACATATGAGAGCACTTAATAAGATAATCCATATCATATATTTTTCACTCCCTTCCGCAGAAAGATAATCCTCAGTTTTTATAGTAGGTATGTTACTAGCTATCCTGTTTTGCGGACTTATCTTTTATGGGAATTTTTATTTCTTGACCTACATTCACTTCATCTTCTTGTAAATCATTATACTTTTTAATCACTTCAATCCCAGTTTCATCTGAAAAATATTGCTTCGCTATACTTTCTAAAGTTTCTCCTTCTTTTACCGTATGCGTTACTACTTTCTCAGTTGTTGCCTCAGACTCAGATTTAGCTGAATCAAAGAAAATGACCTCAAACGCACTTTTCCCAGCGTTATTACCATCACTTTTCACCTGAATATATTTATCTGTATACCATAAGATACTAATTGGTAGTAATATGAATAGAAATGTTAAAACTCGGACGAAAATATGATTCATTTTAAACTTTTCTTTTTTCTCTTTATTTCTATGAATTTCACTACGCGGCGGTAAACTTTCTTTTTCTTCCACTCGCTCAACTTCTAATTCCTCTTCGAAATCAGGAATTCGTTTTCTCATGTTGTTCACCACCACCTTCCATTTATTTTCTTAATTGGAGTCCCATTATAAAATCAACAAGAAAGTGTGCAAAGATTGTTATAAATAAATTTCCTGTCCATTCAAATACATAACCAAAGACAAAACTAATGAAACAGACGAAACAAAACAAAAATGGCTTTGTTATATACCGAATATGTAACACTGCAAATACTAAACTAGCTATTACAATTCCAAAGTGCGTCTGCACTACACCTCTAAATAAAAATTCTTCTGCAAAGCCGATAATGAACGTAATAACGAGTAGGTGCATAACTGACATTCCTTGAAACATCTTATCGTTAATACCACCATCATCAAACCAAGACTCTGGAAATACTCGCATTGCAACATAATCTAATAACACAATACCAATCGCCAACAAGCCACCTATTATAAGTATAGACACCGGTTCCCACTTCCACAGACTATACACCGATTTTATATCTCGGAATAATACATATGCTAGTAAACAACCGATACCGATAATAATGAACTGTGTGATATACAGATTCAGCCTTATTTCTTTCGGACTCATATCTTCAATATTATGCCTTTGAATGTTCATCATTCCCCCATCTTTTCTAGACCGAAAAGCTTTTGTAACTCTGTTTCCCAATTATAGTCGAAATCCGATTGTTGCGCTTGTCTTTTTTTATAATCTGTTTTTGTAATACCACAATAGTCACAGCAATTTTTCAACTCGTTCTCTTTTCTATAACCGAACTGTTGTAACAAATATTCACGCCTACATTCTTTCACTTGTATCCACGATTTCATGTTTTCTAGCTCACTATATTTATTACGTAGCCTTATTTCTACTTCAGCTATTAATCTGTTCATAATTTCATCTGACAAGCCCTCTAATTTTAATTTTCGCTGTTGTATGATTCCAAGCTGTTCAAGATGATAGCGGATGAAGCGCCAATATTGTTCATTAAATCTTGCTGCATTATAACAAATTTCTTCTACCTCTTCTATTGGTAATTCTTTCGTTTGAAACATTCTTTCTTGTAGTAAAGAGAATAAAAATTGTATTTGCGACTGACTTGGCAATTCATCTTCAATTATTGAAATTGGTAAATCGTGATCTAACGGACTACATAGTAAGATAGCTATACTCGGTTCACCATCTCTTCCAGCTCTTCCGATTTCTTGTAAATAGGAAGCTATATTAGTCGGATAATGAAAATGAATAATATAGCTCGTATTCGACTTATTTACTCCCATACCAAAAGCACTTGTACATATTACAAGCTGCAACTGGTCATTCATAAACTGCTGTTGAATTAACATACGCTCTTCATGTTCCATACCACCATGATAAAAAGCAACACCAGTCACGCCTTTTCCTCTTAAATACTCCGTTAAACGTTCTGTCCACGCTCTGCTTGAACAATATACAATCCCTGGCCCTTGTAAATACATCACCTGGTTCAAAAGCGCTTCTTTCTTCTCTTCTATCGTCTCCACAAATTGTACTTCCATCGCAATATTTGGACGATCAATAGAGTATACATGCTGCGTCACTTTCTTCAAATCTAAGCTCTCTGCTATATCTCGGAGTACATCTTTTGTCGCTGTTGCCGTTAATGCTAGCACCGTAGGAGACCCGATATTTTCAATGACTACATTTAGTTTTTTATAGTCTGGCCTAAAATCATAACCCCATTGTGAAATACAATGAGCCTCATCCACAACAAATAATGAAATATGAACTTTCTTCAATTCTCTTATTAACACTTCCGACTGCAACATCTCTGGTGAAACAAAAATAAATTTATATGAAGCTAATTTTTTCATCGCTTCTCTTTTTTCATGTAATGTCCGAAAACTATTAAATGCTATTACTCGGTTTTTCACAACATACTTTAATTGTGTAACTTGATCTTCCATCAAAGATAATAATGGTGATACAACAAGCACGGTTCCTTCTTGCATTAGCCCTGGAAGTTGATAGCACATAGACTTCCCCCTTCCAGTCGGGAGCATTGCTATAACATCTTTTCCTTCTAATAAATCTGTAATTACCCCTTTTTGCCCTGTACGAAATTCAGAATATCCAAACCATCTATATAAATATTCCTCAAGCTTCATTTATACCCTCCATCCGCGCCAATACAAGACGAACTTCAAAATAAGAGATACCCTCTCCAACCGCTTGTTTCAACTCACGCAACTTACGTGTTTGTAATGTCTCAATTACTTTTGTTACTTTATCTATTTTGTCTTTTTCCATAAACATCTCGATTGAAAACTCTTTTTCCCGCAAAGCAATTTCAACAAAATGATCTTCTATCGTTGCAACCTTTAAATTTCTAATTGTCGCTATTTCATCTAAGGAGCGTCCTTGTCTCCAAAAATTATATGTTTTTTTCGTTGATAAACTAAATAATTCAGCTCTCTCATTTGGATAAGAGATAATCTCAGCCAATAGCGGAAATTCATTTTCTTTATCGTGAACTTCTTGTATAAAGAAGTGAATTGTACCCCAAAATAAAAAATACACCCGGAATATATCTTGTTTCGTAATTTCCGCTAATTGCTGCAATGTACAACCGATACGTTCATATCCTGTTAATCTATATGTTACAATCGTCGCTTCTACCACATCACCTTTTCCTAAAAGATTATGTATTTCTTTCCATAATCTTTTAGCCAATTCACTTCGCCTATATGGTATACCTGTTAAAAAACGTTTTACCCACATCATTATTTCTGTATCTTGTTGAATGGGAATAAACTTCGTATTATTCTGTTGTAAATTAGATATAGTTTGAATAATTAATGATAATCGTTTCCAAAATGTTTCACCTAATTCACCATAGTGTAAACCATGTAAATACGTGGGAAAAGCATACACTTCCTCCCATGTATGTAACTGCATTTTACCTTTAGATGTTAACAAATATGTATTTTCATGTATTTCTCGAATCAAATCTACTTGCAACAACTTTGCAACTTCCCGATCATAGTCTGTTCTATTTAACGATTTATATATTCCAAACAAAAATGAAATTCGGAACATATTTCCATCTTGTAACGTTTGCGAAGATCGTTTTCCTTTTAATAAATAATAAATAGAAGAAACGGTCCTTTCACCATTCAATTGTTTTAAACAATACAATAAAGTATATTGTAGTTGCATTACCGCTTCCACCTTTCAATCTAGCTTAATTACTTTTTAGTATGATTGCACTATTCTATGTTACTCATTAAACTTATCATATCGGCACTATGTACTTGTATATAGTATATTGTACCAAACGAAATAACATTTACGTATTTTGAAAATCTTATGACATAATGCAAAAATTAGTTGACACTCTAATTGATAAGGATTATCATTATAATTTTATGTTGAAAAGTTTTAAAAACCGTTTTACAATAAGGTTATAATTTTTATGGCGAGCTTTTCACATACATATTATCAGGAGGGAAAAAAGATGGCAAAATATACAATCGTTGATAAAGATACTTGTATCGCATGTGGTGCTTGCGGCGCTGCTGCACCAGACATTTATGATTATGATGATGAAGGTATTGCATTTGTAACGTTAGACGATAACCAAGGTATCGTTGAAATTCCAGATGTATTAATTGAAGATATGATGGATGCATTCGAAGGTTGTCCAACTGACTCAATTAAAGTTGCTGATGAATCATTTGATGGCGACTCTTTAAAATTCGAATAGTCTTTTATTAACTTCAAAAAATATCCCTCATTCATATGAGGGATATTTTTTGTTTTCTATTTTCATTCTACTTAATAAAAAACCACTAGTAGTTCCATACTACTAATGGTTTTATTTTATATTTTATGCATTTTTCATTTTTGCAAACACCCATACTTTCAGGCGTGAGAATAACGCTACAAATACAATTGTCACAACAATTCCTTTAATCAAATTAAATGGTAAGATTGCCGTTACAACCGTTGTTCTTATAGCCTCGCTAGACATAGCTGGTGAATTTAAAAACCAAGTGTAAGCTGGGAATATAATGATGTAATTTAATACACTCATAATGAGCGCCATTGTAATTGTCCCTAGCATTAATCCTGTCGTTAAACTCTTAACAGTACGATACTTTCTAAATAAGAAAGCTGCCGGTCCAATAAATAAACATCCTGCAATAAAGTTAGCAATTTCTCCAACTGGCACTCCCGTTAAACTCCCTTGAATCCCGTAATGTAAAATATTCTTTATCGCCTCTACAATTATCCCTGCAACTGGCCCGAAAATAATTGCTGCAATTAGAGCTGGTACATCACTAAAATCAATTTTTAAAAATGGCGGAAGCCCTGGAAACGGGAAATCCAACATCATCAGTAAATATGCAATACTACTTAGCATCGCTACACTCACCATCTGCACTACACTGTTTTTTTGTTTCATCTTTCTCTCTCCTTTTCCATCGATCATCTCATGGAAAGTGGAAAGGTTCTGCTATGCCTACTTTTTCATAGAACGAAAAAACCCTTTGTGTTTTACACAAAGGGAGAATTTAAGGCACATCAAACAGACGTTCAAATCCATATCTTTTTTGAACGCTTGAACCTCCATCTTCTCCCATCCAGACTATACTGTCGGCTTTGGAATCACACCAAATCCTGCCTTAACGGCTCGCGGGCTTAGAACAAAATCACATATAGTTCATCACCGCCGGTCGGGATTTTCACCCTGCCCCGAAGATAGACCGATATTCTATTTTCCACTTTATTATACAACAACATAATCGTATTGTGAACAAAAAAAGCGTAACTTATTAAAAATAAGTTATTAATTTTATATAACCAAAACCAATCACTATATTTTACAATACACCCCAGATTTTTTAGTATTCGGCATTTCCCCTATGAATCCCCTAGTCATATATAATGAAAAGTGATAAGATGTTGAATTGTTAAGATAAGAACATTTTCTGGATTATGGAGGAAATGTCATGAAAAAAGAAAAGAGACACTCTATTCGAGAAGCAATGAAAAAAAACTTAAGAAAAGAATACTTTTACTTAAAAAAAGAATTACTTTTCTACTGTCCAATTGATTTAGGCACATTCTCAAGCGAGACATACTATGCTGCTTTCGATGAAGATGGCATCAGTATTTATCAGTATGATAAAAAAACAGAGAGTAAATTAAAACTGTGTGAGCGTCACCCATGGAAGAGTTGGAATAAAGTGAAGGTGGATCATTATTTGACAACTTCTCAATTTATTTTTCAAGGTGAGCGAAACTGGATATTATCCCTTTTCCAAAAAGGAAAAGAAGCTCAAAAAATAATTGAAGAGCACACATCTTTACAAACTGAAGTTGTTTCCCGCTCTTTCTTAAAAAAACTTCCAGGGTTCCGTTCTAATGCACCGTTGAATAAATACATCGGCAGCATTTGCTACACTGCACTTATTGCATTTTTATTAAAATGGATGATTCCATTTCAAGCACCACAAATCGCCCTGTACTCCATTTCAATCGGTTGTATGCTTCTTGGTTTACTTTGTTTGACAATCGGTTTAATCGAACCGACTATTGTACTATTTCGAACGAACGAAAAAACAAGAACGAAAGTATTTTACTTATATAGCTACTTAGCTATTTCTGGATTTATATGTGTCTTTATTTTTTGGTAAAAAAAAGAGCTAGTTTAACTAGCTCTTTTTTTACTTTACGTATAATTGTTGATTTGGATAAATCCGATCTTGCTGCAGTCCATTTTTTTCTTTAACTTCCTTAACTGACATACTAAATTTCCGGGCAATACTAACTAAAGTGTCCCCTTTTTGGACGACATATAAGGATGAGGAAACAACTTCATTTCTCTGTTCATTTAGAACAAGCGATGGATTCATCGCATTCTTTTTCGCCATCGTCCATCTTCCTTGATGAACTTCTAAATGTAAGTGTGCACCTCTCGATTCTCCTGTATTTCCTACTTCTCCAATTATGTCTCCTTTTGAAATATAATCCCCTTGAACTACATATCTCTTATTTAAATGTGCATACACGGCCTCATATTCTCCATGTTTAATAAATACAACGTTTCCATAACTACTTGAATAATAAGACTTTGTTACCTTACCTTCTTGAATAGCTGCCACAGGCGTGCCAATCGGTGCTGCTATATCTATACCGTAGTGTTTTCCATGCCTTGTCCCAAAATAATCACTTATCTGCCCTTCAACAGGCCATGTCCATTGATTTCCCTCTGCGTACACATGTAATTGAGATAAAAACAATACCGTCAATAACATGACGCCACATTTTAACACTTTCATATACATCCTCCGTTTTCTAATTAACACCATACCTTCTCTTATTTTGGTATATTACAGAAAAAAGTATACAAAAAAAAGAAAGTGAATCACTCCACTTCCTTTTCGTTTTTATCACGAAAAACGATTGCACTGCGATTATACTCCACATCTTTTACTTGTAATCGAGCGTTTATTACTCTAGCTACCGCAAACAAATAATCAGATAATCTATTTACATACTTTAGAACAACTTCATTTATTTCCCCTTCTTTTTGCAAGGACACTACACATCGTTCTGCTCGCCTTACAACTGTACGTGCAATATGAATAGCAGCTGCCGCTTCGCTTCCACCCGGTAAAATAAAACGCTCTAACGGCGGTGCTTCTTTTATATACGAATCAATCCTTCTTTCTAAGCTTTCAACCATTTCAACCGTTACTTTATAAGGAATTTTCCCCTCTACTATCGCCAAGTCTCCCCCGCAATCAAATAGTTCATGTTGAATATTTTCAAGTTCATTGTAAATATCTCCAAAAGATCCGCCTTGTAGCTTAGTCATTGCATATCCAATATGAGAATTCGCCTCGTCTATCGTGCCATATGCTTCAACTCGGATATTATCTTTATCCACTCTGCCGCCTATTACACTTGTTGTCCCTTTATCTCCTGTTTTCGTGTATAATTTCATCGCTTCACGACACCCCTCTTGCTATTCTTCATTCGACTAAGATAGAAAAAAAGTTCTACTGTTATTTATTTAATTGATTTTACAAAAAAATAAATAACAGTAGAACTTTATTCATTATCAACTTTAAAAACGTATATCTAAATTATACGATTTGGTAAATATACAGAGAATGTAGTTCCCTCTCCAACAACACTTGAAACAGCAATTTTACCATCATGGCCTTGCACAATGTTTTTTGCAATCGCAAGCCCGAGTCCTGTTCCACCTTTTTTCCCACGTGTTCTTGCTTTATCAGCTTTGTAGAAACGATCAAATAAAAATGGAATATCTTCTTCTGGAATGCCAGCGCCCGAATCTTGTACTTCAAAAGTAAGACCATTATTTATCGTATTAATTACAAGCGTTACATGTCCGCCTGCATTCGTATGACGAATTGCGTTATCAATTAAATTCGTCAATACTTGTTCCATACGATCTGCATCAAATGGGTATTGCTCAATTGGATTTTGGAAATCAACTGTTAATGTGACTTCTTTATCCTTTGCAATTCCTTGGAATTTACGACCTATTTTTTCAACGAAAGGATGAATATCAACTTCACCTATATGTAACTCTACATTACCACTTTCCATACGCGCTAAATCTAATAGTTCATTTACAAGTTTACCTAAACGAACAGATTCATCATAAATGATTTGAACAAACTCATTAATTTCTTCTTTCGTTTGCACAATATCATCTAAAATCGCTTCACTATACCCTTGAAGCATTACCATCGGTGTACGAAGTTCATGTGATACGTTTGCAATAAAGTCTTGACGCATCTTCTCAAGACGGCGTTCTTCCGTCATATCACGTAATACAGCTACAGCGCCACGAATTTTCGTTTGGTTGTAAAGCGGCGTCATAAGAACTACATAGTTCCCTTTTTGTAAATTAATTTCAACCACTTGTTGTTGTTCACTTTCTACAACGAGATGGAATAGTTCAACAAGTTCAGAAGGTAGTTTTTTACTGAGCTCTACTTCCTTTTCCTCTTGCCAAACTTGTAAGAAATGTTCAGCCGGCGGATTAATTACAACGACTTCACCTTCTTGATTTAACGTAATAACCCCATCTGCCATACTACTTAAAATACTTGCTAACTGTTCTTTTTCTTGCTGCAAGGCATTCATATTAAACTTCAACTGTTTCCCCATTTGATTTAAGGCCGTTGCAAGCTCACCAATCTCATCCTGAGATACCATAGGTGCTTTCGCATCAAACTTCCCACGCGCGACCTCAAAAGCAACCTCACGCATTTTACGGAGTGGTGCTGTAATTCGAGTAGATAAGAAGAATGCAAAGAACGTTGTTAATATAATCGCAATCCCTGCTGATAAGAATATAAAATCAGTCGTTCTCTCCATACCTTGTATCGGTACTTGTAAAGATTCGTATACGAACACTGCACTTTGATTTTTTGAATGCACTGGTTTTCCGACAATCATAATATCATTTTCAGTGTTTTTATTCTTTCTACTATTAGAGGCTTTTCTAATGTTATTCTTAATTTCTTTTTTGTCTGTAAACACAGCCGCTAATTCTTTATCTTCTTTCAAATCATCCATTGTAAGAGTGACTAACCCTTCTTGTTTCGGCGAAGAAGATATTTCTTTACCATCTTCTACAATAATAATCCTTGAAAGGGGATCAGAGAATTTGTACGCGATATTCTCAATCGTTTTTACATCGGCACCTTCTTCAATTAACTCTGAAACACTTGTTGCAACTTTTTGAAGCCTAGCTTCACTCATATCAACATAATATGTTCTAAAAAACTGTGAAAGTAAAATCGCAACAAATCCAAGAACAAACGAAACGAGAAGTAATATAGTCATCCATAACTTCCCTACTACACTTCTCCAAAGCATCAGTCGTTCACAACCTCAAATTTGTAACCTACGCCCCAAACGGTAACAATCATCTTCGCAGCATCTGGTGATTTTTTGCTTAACTTCTCACGTAAACGCTTTACATGCGTATCAACTGTACGTAAATCTCCGAAGAATTCATATTGCCATACTTCTTTTAACAATTGCTCACGATCAAATACCTTATCAGGCGCTTTCGCTAAGAATAATAGTAATTCGTACTCTTTCGGTGTTAAGTTTACTTCATTACCATCTGCTGTAACACGGTGTGCATCATTATCAATTGTTAAATGAGGGAACACAGTAACATCTTTTGTCGTTGTATCTTGTGTAAAGAACGTTGTTGGTACAGAACGGCGTAAGACCGCTTTCACACGAAGCACTACTTCACGTGGGCTAAATGGTTTCACAATATAATCATCAGTTCCTACCTCAAACCCTTGTACTCGGTTTACTTCTTCACCCTTCGCTGTCAACATAATAATTGGCGTCGCTTTTTTCTCACGAACCCCTTTACACACTTCAATACCATCTTTACCTGGCATCATAAGATCTAATAGGATTAAATCGTAATCATTTTGCAGTGCCATTTCTAAAGCTGTATCACCATTGTCCGCTTCTTCAATTGTGTATTGTTCTCTTTCTAAATACATTTTCAACAAACGACGAATACGATCCTCATCGTCTACAATTAAAATTCTTGATTCATTTTCCATTTCTACCCGTTGCGTACTTTTACCACAACGGTTTACACCTACCCTTCTACACTAGTATGTTGCGCTATTCTCGTTTATTTAAGCAATCTTCTAAATGTTTCACTTCCCATATTATGCTTCACAAGAATAATAAAGTTTGTTCAATTTTTTTCCAAAACTATGTATTTTTTTTGAACAGGATATAATGTCCTCGACATCATTTTACAAAATCAACCGCTACTTTGTCATGTTTTTCTCAAAAAAGAAGAAAAATTGACAAAAATAAAATAGGAAAGTGACATTCACTCTCCTATTTTATTTCTCTATGCGTATGAATGTAAACCCGCGATAATTAAGTTTACTACAATAAAGTTAAACATAATGATTGCAAAACCAATTACCGCTAACCACGCTGACTTCTCTCCGTGCCACCCTTTTGATAAGCGTAAATGTAATACCGCCGCATAAAAGAGCCAAGTAATAAGCGCCCAAACCTCTTTTGGATCCCAACCCCAAAAACGTGTCCACGCTATTTGAGCCCAAATCATGGCAAAAATTAATGCACCTAATGTGAAAACCGGGAATCCAATTGCAATAGAACGATATCCCATTTCATCCAGTAAATCACTATTTGTATTCTTTACTAACGGCTGAAGTGCTGCCGATACTCGTTTGCGTAAAACAAGTCTTAATACAATATAAAGTAATGTCCCAACTAACACAGACCAAATTACTGTATTTAATTTTTTCGCATTTACAATCGCCGGAACTTCAACTGTCGGCTCTAATTTATTTTCTGTCAATAACTTTCCTTCGTGCGGTCCCACTAAAGCCGGAAGATTGTACTTCATTTCCACTTGTTGTTCATTTTTATCAACCCATTGAAACTTCGCTTCATATTTCATACTAGAAAATACCGTTGTCACTCCAATAAACCCAACTGTACAAACAAGTGTGAACACTACCGTTTCTAACCAAAATGTACGTTTGCTTCTCGTTGATTGATCTACATTCTTCAATAAATACATAACGCCCGTAATAAAACTAATTGCTAAAATTGCTTGTCCTGCTGCTGCAGTCGTCACGTGAATATGCAACCAATTACTTTTTAAAGAAGGAATAAGCGGAGATATTTCCCTCGGAAACATACTTGCATAAGCAATTAATAAAAGCGCAACCGGTAATGCAAATAGTCCGATTATACTTACGCGGTACATAAAGTACATGACAATAAATGCTCCGACAAGCATCATGCCGAAAAACGTACCAAATTCAAAAAAGTTACTAACTGGCGCATGACCTGATGCGATCCACCTTGTTACAAAATAAACTGTTTGTGCAATAAACCCTAAAATTGTAATCGTTATTCCTACATTTGCCCATTTATGACCCTTTTCTTTAATTGCTCCCCCAAAAAATAGAGTGGCAATTAAATATAAAATAAATGCGGTAAAGAGAAAGTTACTACTTATTTGCACCATATCGTTTCCCCACCTTAACTAATTTTTTTATCGACTACTTTATCATTTGGTTGCGGAATTGCTGTACCTTCTAGTACTCTTTCAATATCTTTCTTTAAACCGAACCAGTTTTTATTCGTATGTCCTGCAATCCACCATTCATCATTAACGCGTTGTATCCAAATACGGCGATGATTCCAATACATTCCTTGAATGACACCAACCATAAATATAAATCCTCCAATACCGAGAATCCAAAGCGTTAAATCTTTCCTTACAGTAAGTGCTGTTGCATTTTGCATTTCCACGCCTGCAAACGACATTTTATATTTATTATTTCCATCAGGTTCTATATTTTGCTGAATACCAACAAAACTCACTTCACCATCTGGTGTTTCAGGCGTAAACATTTTAAATACAAATGCAGGGTTGTTTGGTAATTTTGTTTTTGTATTTGGTCTTCCATTCTCATCAAAATAAAAATCAGGGAAATAGCTTAATAGTTCTAAAGAATAACCATTTCCTAAATCATATTTTTCTGCAGGGTTTGTTAAATCAACTTTAATCGGTCCCCACTTTTGATTATTTTCTTTATTTTGCAAACGGAAGGACATACTTTTAAATTCATTTTCTCTATAACTCAATTGATAAACAGCAAATTGATCAAATTTCAGCGGTTCATTTACTCGAATTTCAACTTCTTTTACTTTTTCCAATTTTGGTTTTTGTCCAGCTATCTTTTCACCTACCGCTTTATATAATACGGCATTCGTTTGGAAGTTTTTCGCAATCATTTTATCACCTACACGGTCAATTGCTTCATCAAAAACTTCCTTGTCCTTACTTTTATCATAAACTTCCTTTATAAACTTCTCATTTTTTAAGTAGTATTGCCCATCCGTTCCTGGTATTTCTTTCGTTTCACCATCACGTAACCAAAGGGCTTCGTCTACGTACATACTCGGTAAAAAACGGAGCATTGCACCGAATAAAAAGATAATGAGACCGATATGATTCACATATGGACCCCAGCGTGAAAACCGTCCCTTTTCAGCTAAAATGTTACCGTCTTCCACTTTCACATTATAGTTCGTTTTCTTTAAATTTATTTGGACTCTTTCCAAATCACCATCTTGCGGTGTACCAGTGCCGTATAATCTTTGTCTCTTTAAAAAGCTAGGGTGTCTTTTCACCCCTTGCTTCTTTAAAGCTTTATAAAGTGGAATGACACGGTCTAAGCTACATATCACAAGTGAAATACCAATTGAAGCAATTAAAATCATATACCACCATGAACCGTATAAATTATTAAATCCTAATTGATAGTATAATTGCCCTAAAAATCCGTATTCTTGCTTATAATATTCAGCTGGTGCAATTCCTGGAGTTATGTACATTTCTTGTGGAAAAATAGTTCCTATCGCTGATGCAGCTAAAGTGATTACAATGAGCCATACACCCACTTTTACAGAAGAGAAAAAGCTCCAAATTTTATCGACTATCGTTTTTGTTTGCGTGAGAGATCTCCGAGCACTCCCCTCATAGCGCATATCCAATAGTTTTATATTTTCATTGCTTTCAAATGGTTTCCCACATGCTTCACAAAAAACAGTTCCTATCGGATTAACGTGTCCACATTCACACTTAATTTCTTTCAACACTCTCACCGCCCCTATATCTATATGTACTATTGTATATTCTACCCTCGAGTTACCGCAATACTCAGAATTTTTAAATCGAAGACGCTATAGGTAAGCGCCTCGTATGTAAAGGCTTTCTTTATTACGGAGTAATTTTCTTTAAATACTCTTCCAATTGTTCTATCGTTTGTTCACCTTTAATCTCTTGAATCACCTTACCATCCTTATCAATCAAGAAGCTTGTTGGTAACGGTATTACTCCATACGTTTTTATAATTTCTCCACCTTTATCAATTGCGACTGGGAACTTAAGATCGTATTGTTTCACAAAATTCTTAACAGCAATATCCGTTTCATCTGCATCTAACGCAATAATTTCAACGCCTTTTTCTTTATACTTTGGATATAATTCGTTCATATAAGGCATTTCTTTTTCACACGGTTTACACCAAGTGCCCCAAAAGTTTAAAAATACACCTTTTCCCTTTAAATCTTTTAATTCAATTTTCTTTCCTTCTAAATCTGTTACAACAAAATTAGGTGCTTCTTTTCCGATTTGCATTTTCTCTTCTTTAGTGAAATATCCTTGATAAAGTGTAAATCCTACAGCACCGCATAAAATGAGTAGAATCATAACGCGAAATAATAAGCGATTTTTTTTCATATTGTCTCCCCTCTCTTCGACGAGTGATAAATATATGTATTTTTTAATAAATCACCAGCGGAGCATTCCACTGGTGAAAGTTTCACACTATCGATTAGCGCGGCTTTGTAGAAGCCAATGCACGTAATTGTTTCACCTCATGTGGTGACAATTCTCTCGCATCACCAGGGCGCAAGCTACCCACTTCTAAAAAGGCGTAGCGTTCACGCTTTAGTTTCACTACTTTACAATCTAGCGCTTCAAACATGCGGCGTACTTGACGATTACGTCCTTCATGAATCGTTAATTGTACAATCGCAGTCTCTTTACGCTTGTCCCAAGAAATAATTTTCACTTGTGCTGGTGCTGTTTTCCCATCTTCTAATGCAACACCTCGTTCTAACATGCGAATTTTCTCACCTGTTAATGGCCCTTTAATTTTTGCAACATACGTTTTTTCAACTTTATATCTTGGATGCATTAATACATTTGCAAATTCCCCATCATTTGTCATCAATAATACGCCAGACGTATCATAATCTAAGCGTCCGATTGGGAATAAACGTTGTCTAATTTCAGGGAAAAAGTCTGTTACAACACTTCTTCCTTTATCATCTGATACACTTGAAATTACGCCAGTTGGTTTATATAGTAAAAAATAAACAGGTTCTTCTTTTTCAAGAGGGATGTTATTTACTTCTACTTTATCTTGAGGAGTTACTTTCGTTCCTAACTCCTTCACTATTTTTCCATTCACTTTTACTTTTCCTTGCTGAATTAATTCCTCAGCCTTTCTTCTCGATGCAATACCTGCTTGCGCAATCACTTTTTGTAATCGTTCCATTTCTTTTTTTCACCTCGAATTTATCTTACCTTACATTAGAAAGACTTGGCAACCGCATACGCTTGACGGCTATTCGCTTCATCTTACTTAAACAACATAGCGATGATAATAAACATATAAAGGGCAAATCATGTTTTTACCTTTTATTATTGTCCATATTCTTCATATTGCTCACAATAAAAGTTCATCATTTTGTCAAAAATACCGCATAAAAAAACCACTATTAAGCAACACCTTAATAGTGGTCGTATACGTATTATAAGCGAAATAGCATAAAAAATGAATAGCCGCCTTACTTAAACATTAAAGAAACAAACACAATTGAACAAATAATCCCGATTAAATCGGCAAAAAGTCCTACTTTTAATGCATCTCCCATTTTTCTAATTCCAACAGCTCCGAAGTATACTGTTAAAATATAAAAAGTCGTATCTGTACTCCCTTGCATCGTAGAAGCCAATCTTCCAATAAACGAGTCTGGCCCATATGTGGCAATTAAATCGGTCGTAATACTTAAACCAGCAGAGCCTGAAATAGGGCGTATAAGTGCTAGTGGAACAATTTCTGCTGGGACATGAATTAAATCTAACATCGGCTTCATTACTGATATCATTGCATCTAACGCTCCAGACGCCCGAAAAATCGAAATAGATACAAGCATTCCAACCATAAACGGTAAAATAGAGATCGCAATTTGAATCCCTTCTTTTCCCCCCTCAACGAACGATTCATACGTCGGCACTTTCTTTATCGTGCCATATAAAAGGATAAAACCGATTACACAAGGGATTACCCATAATGATATCGTATTGACAATACTCATTTTTTCCGCCCCTTCCTACTCCTTCTTCGGTAAAAATAGCGGTCAATCCAAATCGCTCCGATCATAGAGAGTACTTGTGCAATGAATGTTACCCCAACAATTTCAGTAGGATTCGCTGATTCATACGTCATTCGAATCGAAATGACAGTAGTAGGAATTAAAGTAATCGCTGATGTATTTAATGCGAGAAACGTCACCATAGAACGGCTCGCCGAATCCTTCCCTCCATTTAACTCTTTCAATTGTTCCATCGCTTTAATACCAAGAGGGGTTGCTGCATTACCTAACCCAAAAAAGTTTGCCATCATATTCGATAAAATAAATCCCATTGACGGATGATCTTTCGGTATTTCTGGAAACAACCTTTTTACTATCGGCATAAAAAGTGACACTAACTTTTTTAACAACCCTGCTTCCTCTGCAATTTTCATTAAACCGAGCCAAAATACTAATACACTAATAAGTCCTATACAAATTGTTACTGCATCTTTTGCTCCGTCAAATACGGCTTTATTTATTGCTTCCATCGTTCCATTTATCATGGCATATACAATCCCTATGACTGCCATCGCTACCCATACGAGATTAACCATCGCTCCCAACACCTATCATATGAGAAAAAATTTCTTTCACATTATTCCAATACATTCCCGTTGTAGCTACTAACTTTCGTTTACTATAAAATAAATTCCGTTCTCCAACTTTCTCATTGCCAACATAAATTTCCGTCTTCCCAACCTTTACTCCATCTTTAAGTTTTGCACTTTTATCAAGTTCAACTTTTAATACGACATTCTTTCTTTCCTGCTCAGTTAATGGCACCGCAAAACTATTTTTTGTATATACATGATTGGCATATTTCTTTTCAGTTATTTCAGCAAGAGCTCCTTGTCCTACAACGTTCGTTTGCTTGAAACGTTCAAAACCTTTATCAAATAAATTCATATGATCATCCCAATCGCTAGAAGCGCTCAAAGTTACGACAATTAGATCTAGTCCATCTTTTGATGCTGTTGTAACAAGTGTCCGTCCTGCTTTCTTCGTAAAACCCGTTTTTCCTCCTGTCGCAAATTCATAATAAGATGTCACGAGTTTATGTTTGTTTTTCCACGGATAATCCCACGAATTTGATTTATACGTTTTTGTCCCAAAAATCTTCTTAAAGGTTTCGTTCCCCATTGCATACTTTGTTAAAAGTGCCATATCATAGGCTGATGAATAATGGGATCCATCTCCATCCAAACCATGTGGGTTTGAAAAGTGAGTATCTTTCATTCCAATTTGTTTCGCCTTTTCATTCATTAAATATACGAACCCTTCTATACTTCCTCCTACATTTTCAGCAATTACTTGTGCTGCATCATTACCAGATCTAAGCATGAGTCCGTATACTAAATCCTCTAACTTCACTTTCTGTCCAGGCTTTAAATAAATTGCTGATCCTTCTACTCTCACCGCTTCATTACTAACCGATACCATTTCTTTCATTTTTCCTGATTCAGCAGCTAACAGGGCTGTCATAATTTTTGTTATACTAGCAATTTTTTGTGGCTCATGTTCTGCTTTTCCGTATAATACACGACCGGACTGTTGCTCCATTAATACAGCATTTCGAGCACTGACATTACTGTTCATCTTTGCATATGTAGGAATTGGTATAACGCTTGCGTACATAATAAGAAGCGTGATTATTACACAAATTCGTCTCATATTTCCCCCCACGTCCTTTTGGCACTTTTTGTACAAGTGTATGCTTGGCCTTTTAAAATATGAACGAAATCTCTTTCTCCTTCTAATAAAAAAGACGCAGAGAACCTGCGTCTAATACGGTGTCCATTCAATTTGTTTCGCACTTTCAAATCTTTTTTCTACATCAGGCCAATTTACAACATTCCACCAGTTTTTAATATATTCATCTTTTCGATTTTGGTATTGTAAATAATACGCATGTTCCCACACGTCTAGCACGAGGAGCGGTATCGTATCCCATTGTGTAAATAATTGATGAAGTGTACTCTGCAAAATTTCTAATCTTCCAGATCGTGGTACCCAAACGAGAAGCGCCCAGCCTGATCCTTCCACTTTAGAAGCTGCTTCTGTGAAATGTTTTTGAAAACGTAAAAAACTCCCAAAATCTTGTTCAATCTGTTGTGAAAGAGCCCCTCTTGGACTTCCGCCACCATCTTTTTTCATGTTATTCCAAAATATCGTGTGTAAGTAATGACCTGATCCATGAAAAGCCGCTTCTCTTTCCCAATGCTTAATTAAATCAAATTGATTTGTTTTTCTCGCTTCTTCCATCATTTTCTCTGCCTTATTTAATCCTTCCACGTAACTGCGATGATGTTTATCATGGTGTAACATCATAATTTCTCTAGAAATATACGGTTCTAACGCATTATACGGATAAGGTAATGGTGGAAGTGTATGCCCTCCAATTGGAACAGCTCGTTCACTATCCACTCTTTCATATAGTTCATATTCCTCTTCTCCTTGCACGAATACTTCCTGCAAATGATGCTGAATATGTTCTACATCATCACTTATTTCATACATAAACTCTGCATCTGTATCATACTCATGCTCTTTCATACGATCTAATAACGTTTGAATTTTATAGGCAAGCATATGGACATCATACACTTCCATTGCACGGCTATCTAATACGTGAAGAACACTTTCACACCAGCTTTCTACTTCATGAAAGTAATCTGTAAATACACCTTGCTGACTCATGTTACACCTCCTTAATGCTATCCCCATAAATATATTCAAAGGAAATCCCTTATATAACTTTACAAAAGGAAAAGAAGCTAAGTCCCCTTAGCTTCTTTTTCGCAATTAATATTTGTGTAACATCTTTGTTTGGTAATCCGTCTCATAATATTCTAGTTCTTCACGCATCAATTGAAATTTTCCTTCTAAACTCTTCATCACTTGCTCTATAGATGCTGGTGGCGTTTGTTGAAAAACGATGGAGTTTTTCCCTGTATAGGCAGACCGACTATTTTCATACCAATGATCACTCTTTGGTGAGAAAAACTCTGCAATTACTTGATGATAAATTTTATATAAAATTTTCTCAGCTGCTGTTTTTCGAAATGGCTGGCTATTTAACAAAACAAAACATGCATCATGTCCTTCTTCACAAAAAACGAGAAGACGTCTTATTGATGCTAATAACCCTTTATAATATTGCTCGTTCCCTGCTGGTTTTTCTTCTAATAAAGAAGGCAACGTATGATAATTTACATAATTGGTTATCAAAGTAATAACGTCTTCTAAAAACATAGAAACTTGTTCTGTTTGATTTTCAACCATTAGATTAGACATTTTTTCCCTCTCCTTTGCCATTTCACGCTATTTCTACTCTTTTATTTTTATGTAATTCAGCTAATATTTCTTGTACTTTCACCAATGTTTCCTCATCAAAATATTGTTGGAATGCTTCTATATTATTTAAATATAAACGTTTTTGCATGCGATGCTCATTCTCTTTCAGTAAACAACATATCGCTACAATATCCCGTAAATATATGTCTTGTTCTTCTACTTTACATACTGGATTTCCTTCAAAAGGAGTAATTTCTTGTAAAACTTCTTCAAAATATCGAACGTATAAAACGGAAAAAGTTCTCTCTTTATTATTTAATATATATGTCACTTCAGATCTATTAAAGAAATCTTCTGATGTATTAGGTTTCGCTTTCTCTAACTCATATCCCGCATAACCTATTATAATCATCTACTTCCCCTCTCTTCCTTCTTTCAATTCATTTTAACTTAACTTTCTGATAAACGAAATACTCTTTTAAATATAACCCATATAAAAAATAGCTTCCCTATACAGGAATTTACCTTTTTATTTTTCTTGAAGTTTGTCATAATAATATTATTGTCTCAGTTTTCTTATACAAGGAGAGTTGTATTTATGTCGTTTTCATGGAAACGTTTCTTACAAATCGGGAAAATTATCTTCCCATTTGTTGTATTAACAATTGTATTCTTTCAAGCAAAAAAAGAATTAGCAGGCATTTCTTTTTTAGAAGCAATCAATACAATTAAAAACATTCCAACCGGAGGAGTATTTTTAGCAATTACACTTGGTGCATTTGCCGTATCAACAATGTTCTTTTATGACTATGTTATGCTTCGTTATTTAAAAGCTGATATACCAGTCCAAAAGATTTTTCGTATCTCATGGATTGCTAATACTTTAAATGGATTTATTGGGTTTGGTGGTCTCGTTGGAGCTGGTGTACGCACAATGCTTTATCGTCCATACATAAAAGAAAATGGCAAACTTATTAAAAGTATCGCCTGGATGACAACTGCTTTTATTAACGGACTCGCAATTCTTTCTTTCCTCGGTCTTATTGGAATATTAGACACAAGTTTTATTTTGCATGAAAAACCGTGGCTATGGCCTGTTCTTATTTTCTTCGCCCTTTTCGTCCCTATATACATTGGCTTTTCTAAACTAAAAAATAGAAAACCAAAGCAAACCGAAGGGCAAGAGGAAGGGGAAGAAGAAGAAAAAAATCCAACTGTTTTATACTCATTAGTTTCATTAGTTGAGTGGGTATCTGCCGGTATTGTTATGTACGTCATACTAATATTATTTGGTATCGATATCGAATTTCAAAAGTTTTTAGGTGTGTATGTAATTGCTGCTTTAGCTGGTGTTGTTAGTCTTGTTCCTGGTGGACTTGGTTCATTTGATCTTGTCTTTTTAACTGGGCTCGGACAATACGGCATTGATACAGGCGTATTACTACCTGCTATGTTATTATATCGCCTCGTCTATTACATTTTACCTTTCTGCCTTGGTCTTATTTTTGCAGCTTTTGAAATGACAGGCGTGGCCATTAAAAAGTTTGAAGATAAACCTTTTATTGCGCCTGCATTAGAAACAACTGGTGTTATATGGACTTTGCAGCGTGATTTTCTAGGAAAACTAGGTTCATGGGCCTCTGCTGCTTTAACAGTATTTGCTGGATTAATGGTTATTTTATCAACCATTCTACCGACAAGTATAAACAGAGCACACGCCTTACATATTCTAGCTCCAAAACATCTTATTCAATTTTCTTTTAGCTTATCACTAACATTTGGTATTCTCCTCCTGATCCTTTCGCGAGGGATATATTATGGAACAAAGCGTTCTTACTATATGACGATTATTTCTTTAATCGGAGCAGCCATCTTTAATACGCTAAAAGGGATTGATATTGAAGAGACGTTTATTTTATTAATCGTACTCGCTGTATTATATATGCTTCGTAAAAGATTTGTACGCGAGAAAATGGAAGTCTCACTTTCTGATATCGTAAAAGTTTTTATATTCTTACTCATAACTTTATATTTATATAAAAACTTAGGTATTTTATTTGCAGGTGCAAAAGAAGCTTTTAAACCTGATTTTGTCGTTCGTAATATTACGCAAGTGAAACGAAGTGCATTAGCAGCTGCCTTTTTCGTTCCTACATTTTTACTGATTGGCTCACTCATTGCCAATCGTTATCGAAATGAATTTCCTGGGCAACCAGCTAATGATAAAAGGTTGCAAAACTTTTTAGATGAACATGATGGTAATGTACTTAGTCATTTAGGATTTTTAGGAGATAAGCAATTTTTCTTCAGTAGTGATGGGAAAGCGCTCCTTCTCTTCTCTATAACTGGAAAACGTCTCGTTGTGCTAGGTGATCCAATTGGGGATCCTTCCTCCTACCGTACTGTGTTACAAGAGTTTTTAGCTGAAGCTGATCGATTTGGATACATTTGTGTATTCTACCAAATAGAAAGTAAATGGATGAGTTTATATCATGATTTTGGTTACAACTTCTTTAAACTTGGTGAAGAAGCTGTCGTTGATTTGAACACATTTACAATAACAGGAAAAAAACGAGCCGGTATGCGAGCGACTTTCAACCGTTTCGAACGAGAAGGCTATACATTCTCTATTCATCAGCCACCATTCTCAAACGAATTATTTGAAGAGTTAAGAAAAGTTTCAGATGCGTGGCTCGGCGGAAAAAAAGAGAAAGGTTTTTCACTCGGATACTTTGATCGTGAATATATTAGCCGAGCACCTATCGCTACATTATGTGATGCTGATGGAAAAATCATTGCATTTACAACCTTTATGCCCGTATATCAAGACGGATCATTGTCTGTTGATTTAATGCGCTATTATCCAGATGCACCTAGCGGCATTATGGATGCAATTTTCATCCACCTATTCCAGTGGGCAAAAGAAAATGAATACCACTCCTTTAATATTGGTATGGCACCACTTTCAAATGTAGGTTTATCGACACAATCTTTTTGGTCCGAACGAGTTGCTGCTGCCATCTTTAATAATGTTCGTTATACGTATAGCTTCAGCGGGCTACGTCATTTTAAAGAAAAATATAAACCAGCATGGAGCGGTAAATATTTAGCATTTAGAAAGAATCATTCTTTACCAATTACAATGCTCTCTGTAACAAAATTAATAGGAAAAAGAAAAAACAGCTAAACATTTAGCTGTTTTTTCTTTTTTGAACTTGTACAATAAATTCTTTTTCATATTTCTTACCATTTATATAGAAATCTCCCCATATTTTATACGTTCCTTCTATAGGAAATGTAATACGGTATTGTAATTGCTCATCTGTATCAACAGGTATTGCGTATAAAAAGTTTTCTCTCGTTTCGTCCACGATATAGAGCGCTTCCACTTCTCCTCTCTCTGAATGTAATTTCAATTTCTCTCCCTTTTTCGCTTGGAATTGAAATGTTAACGTCGCTGGTTCATTCGGATGCAATGCACCAAATAATAGAGAAACTTCATACTCCCCTATTTTTTTTGTAAGCACACTATCAATTGGAAATTTTACTTTTTCCTTATTTTTCTCCTCTATTTCTCTCCCAAAATCATTCTTCGCAAATGATTTCACAGACTTGTTTTTGTCTTCATATAAAAATATTGTATATCTTTCATCTTTCGCTATTTTGGAAGATACCTTATATGATCCATTCCCTGCAAATGTAGGTTTCATTTGTTGTACATGTTTTAATTGTCCGTCTACAATAACTGCCCGAATTTGATCATTCACACCACGAACTTCGTTATTTTTATTATTTAGCAATTGAAACAAAATATCTACTTTCTCATTTCCTTTTCCATTTGACACATCCCATTTTACTTCCTGAACATCACCTACAGTCTCTGTAGTTTCCTGATACTTTTTTATGTAAAATCCGCCTACTACAATAAATAGCAAAGCAACAAGTCCAATGACAAGATTTTTCAAAACATCACCTACCATTTTTATTGTCTCTGTTCATACAAAACTTCTTACATATATATTCTAGATTATGATTTATGAAATCCTCCTACTTTGCACATATTACAAATAATTAAAAGATTTTAATTGAAAGGATTGATAGTGTATAATGCAAATGATATTGATTTCTATCAATACATTATAAGGAGGACTTTTCATGAGTGTACATATTGAAGCAAAACAAGGCGAAATTGCTGAATCTATTCTATTACCTGGTGATCCATTACGTGCAAAATATATTGCTGAAACATTTCTAGAGGACGTTACTTGCTATAATAACGTGCGTGGTATGTTAGGTTTCACTGGAACTTATAAAGGAAAACGCGTATCTGTTCAAGGTACAGGTATGGGTGTACCTTCTATTTCTATTTATGTAAACGAATTAATCCAAAGCTACGGAGTTAAAAATTTAATTCGCGTTGGAACTTGTGGTGCGATTCAAAAAGACGTAAAAGTACGTGACGTTATTATTGCAATGACAGCTTGTACAGATTCTAATATGAACCGTTTAACATTCCCAGGTTTTGATTTTGCACCAGCTGCAAACTTTGACCTTTTAAAGAAAGCTTACGATGCTGGAACTGAAAAAGGCTTACACGTTCGTGTTGGTAATGTTTTAACAGCAGATGTATTTTACCGTGAAAGCATGGACATGGTTAAAAAACTTGGAGATTATGGTGTACTAGCAGTAGAAATGGAAACAACTGCTCTTTACACATTAGCAGCGAAATACGGTGTAAACGCGTTATCTGTATTAACAGTAAGCGATCACATTTTCACTGGTGAAGAAACAACATCTGAAGAGCGTCAAACTACATTTAACGAAATGATTGAAATCGCTTTAGATGCAGCAATTCAACAATAATACATTAAAGAACTCGTCATACGTCTGTCGAGTTCTTTTTATGTGACTTTTTACTAAAAACTACTTTCGGAAGAGACAGATTTTCTCCTCTACTTTTTTGTAACGTTTGTTATAATAAAGAAATCATTTACAGTATTTCTCACAAGAGGTGACGCAGTGAAAAACAGAAGTATCGTCTTTAAACTATTTTTATTAACATCAACATTATTTACAATCATATTCCTCCTTTTTTTCTTAGGACAATCGCTATTTTTAGAGAAATTTTACATTAATAAAAAAGTAAAAACAGTTCAAACTGCTTTTGAGAAGTTCGTAAATACTTACGAAGAAAGTGGTAAAACTTATGAGGAAATTCGAAAACTAAAACAAGAATTTCATGATAAAACAAATGCTGAAATGCAGTTTTTAAATACGAACGGCATTATTAAAAGTGACAATAATTTCTACATTGATGTAATTAATCCTAAAAATAATAAAGCATATTCCATTCCACTCAATAATGTTTTAACGCCAGAAGAATATAATAAATTCGAAAACTTAGGATTGAAAAAAGATGGGATGATAAACGTCGTCGGTTTTGTACAAGATTCCACCATAACACCACTAGAATTGACAACAAACTATAATCGATGGCAAAACGAAAATGTCAACTCAGATTTTCAATCCATTAATGGAAACCCTGCTAAAAATAGACTTACAAGCCGATCCAAAACTGTGTCTCAAATTGAGTTTACTGGTATCGTATCTAAGTTACAGCTTCCATCCAAAGCAGATGTTCGTCTTGCAAATGATTTTGAAACATTACAAGCCGTTCAATATTTTGCAGAGATTATTAGAAATGGCACTGCTAATTCACACCAATTAAACACTTATATAATAGATGGTGGAGAGAATATAAAAAATAGTATCTTTGTAAAACCTATTGTGGAAAATGGAAAAATTACAGAATACGCTTTTGCGATAGCATCTTTACAACCTGTTAATGAAGCGATGCTCGTTTTAAAGGATTATTATGTCTATGCCTTAATCATCGTATTTCTCGTAATTATTTTATTATCCTTCTACTACTCAAAAATCATTGTGAAACCATTAATTAAAATGAATCGCGTTACAAAAAAAATGGCCAATTTTGATTTTAGTGAAAAATTACCTGTGACAGCAGACGATGAAATTGGCGGGCTTTCCGGTAGTATTAATACGTTATCTGTAAACTTAAAAGACCGAATCGATCGATTAAATGTTGCCAATACAAAATTACAACAAGATATTGAACGTGAACGTCAATTAGAGAAAACGCGAAAAGAATTCATTTCTGGTGTATCACACGAATTAAAAACACCACTTAGTGTAATTAGAAGTTTCGCAGAAGGAATTAAAGATGGCGTTAGTAAAGATACGACGTATTACACAGATGTTATTTTAGAAGAAACAGAAAACATGAACAGACTTATTGTTGAAATGTTAGAATTAGCAAAACTAGAATCTGGTACGTACAAACTAGATATGACGACATTCTCAATCGGTGAATTAATTCAACAAGTCTATACAAAGTTATTATTTAGCATGGAGGAAAAGCATTTACAAGTGAACGTAGATGTAGACTCTTCTATATTCGTTAACGCGAATCGTAGTCGTATTGAGCAAGTCGTTGTGAACTTACTTAGCAATGCAATTCGCTATACGCCAGATGGAGAAAAAATACACGTCTCCGTTATAGAACTGGAAGATATAGTAAAAGTCGAAATCGAAAACACAGGAAACCCTATCCCTGAAGAAAGTCTTGAAAAAATTTGGGATCGTTTCTACCGTTTAGATGCATCTCGTAGCCGTCATACTGGAGGTACCGGTCTCGGGTTATCAATTGTAAAAAACATTTTAGACCTCCACCATGCCGAGTACGGTGTATATAACACGACTAATAGTGTTGTATTCTACTTTAATTTACAAAAAGTAAAAGAAGTCAAATAATTTGTCTTAATTTCACTAGGAGTTCACATGAAATTCACACTCTCCCTTTATAGTAGGAAACAAGTTAATCCTTTCCTTTACACACATAAATGAGGAGAGTGCGTGAAATGAAACAAGCAGGACAACCTATTCAAAATGAAAAACAATTAGAAACTATCAAAAATATACTTTTACAATCTTCGAAACGTGATGGCTTATTATTCGTATTAGCTGTAAATTCTGGCTTAAAAGTAAGTGAAATCTTACAATTAAAAGTTAGTGATGTAATCGATGAAAATGAAAATGTTCGCCATTCCATTTTATTTTACAATGAAAAAGTAAAGAAACATAAATGGTTTGCTGTAAATGAAGACTTGCAGCACGCGATCGAAGACTACATGAAAGAACGTAAAACTTGGAAACGTAATGAACCATTATTAAAGTCTCAAAAAGGAACGAAATCTATTACGAGACAACATGCATGGTACATTTTAAACAAAGCTGCAAAAGAAGTTGGATTAGAAGGGATTAGCTCACATACACTTCGAAAAACTTGGGGATATTGTGCATACAAATCAGGTGTTGATATCGCATTTTTACAACACTTCTTTGATCATAGTACTCCATCAAAAACTTTAAAGTATATCGGTATTGCTTAATAACTCTTATACATAAAAAAAGTTACCATTTATAAATGGTAACCTTTTTTATGTTTCACATTCTCTTTTCTTGTCTCTCCTATATTGTAGTGGTACTCTAATAGTAAGGGGGAGAAATTATGAACACATTAACAATTGAATTACCGAAAGATACGGCTGAAAAACTTGATTTATTAAAACAAGCTTATGAAAAGAAAACAGGTGCTTCCATTTCTGAAAGTACTCTTGTTCAAACACTTATCTCAAAAGAGTTTATCCAAGCGATAACTCCTTTTGATTTACAACAATTCGTCACTGGAAAAGAACAGCATTAATTGTGAACTGCACCCCAATTGTTAGACACAGTCTAACAATTGGAGGTGCAGTTTTTCTATGGCTAAATTTACAGCTGATGAAAAAATACAAATCGTTCTACGTTATTTGAACGGAAATGAAAGTTATCGAGAAATGGGTAGAGCGATCGGTATAAGTGGCACAATCATTTTGAATTGGGTAAACCAATATAAGCAAAATGGTGTGGAAGCTTTTCTAAAACGATGTACAAATTACACACAACAATTTAAACTAGACGTACTAAACTTTATGATTGGAAACGGTATGTCCTTATTTGAGACGGCAGCTATCTTTAACATTCCTGCCCCTTCAACGATTTCTGTTTGGAAAAAACAACTGGAAACACAAGGAATTGATGCCCTTCAATCTAAGAAAAAGGGGCGTTTATCCATGAAAAAAGATTCAAATAAACAATTAAAACAAGCTTTAGCTGAAGGGTCAGCCGAAGCACTTGAAGCACGTATTAAACAGCTTGAAATGGAAAATGAGTACTTAAAAAAGTTGAATGCCTTAGTTCAAAACAAGGAAAAATCACAAAACAAGATAAAGCGCAAGTAGTCTATGAATTAAGGCATAAATATTTGGTGAAGGCACTCGTGGAGCTAGCTGGTATTCCACGAAGCACGTATTATGATTTAGTAAAAAAAATGAATCGCCCAGATGTAGACGCCGATTTGAAAGCTGAGATTAAAGCGATTTATGAGGAGAATGAAGGTCGTTATGGTTACCGTCGCATTCGTGATGAATTAACGAATCGTGGTCAGAAAGTGAATCACAAGAAGGTGCAACGCATTATGAAAGAGCTTGGCTTAAAGTGCGTTGTGCGCATGAAGAAATATAAATCTTATAAGGGGAAAGTCGGTAAAATTGCACCCAATATTTTAGAGCGTAATTTTTATGCAGATGCACCGAATCAAAAATGGGTAACAGACATCACAGAGTTTAAATTGTTTGGAGAAAAACTGTATGTATCACCTGTATTAGATTTGTATAATGGTGAAATTATTACCTATACAATTAGTTCTAGACCGACGTATTCGCTTGTTTCAGAGATGTTAGAGAAAGCATTAGAACGTTTACCTGAAAACCACCAGCTATTGATGCATTCGGATCAAGGATGGCATTATCAAATGAGACAGTACGTCCGTACACTTGAATCAAGAGCTATCGTACAGAGTATGTCTCGAAAAGGAAACTGTTACGACAACGCAGTAATAGAGAATTTCTTTGGGATTATGAAGTCGGAGTTCCTCTATATAAAAGAATTTGAATGTATTGAGCATTTTAAAATAGAATTAGAAAAATATATAGATTATTATAATACGAAACGGATTAAGGCAAAATTAAAAATGAGCCCGGTACAATACCGGACTCATTTTGATCAAGCTGCCTAATGAAATAACCGTGTCTAATTTTTAGGGGTCACTTCATTGCTGTTCTTTTTTTTTGATATTTTATTAGGAGTTTACTAGCATTCTCCCCCGAAAAACTTCTTTGCTTCAGCCAAACCTTTTATCAGGAATCTTCCTACCCGTTAATGTCTCATAAAAAGTTTTTTATTTATTTTTCGGAAAACTATTGACAATGATAATGATAACCATTATCATTTATTACGAAGCCAACAATTGATGAATCAACCAAACGCTCAGTAACATTGTTACCCCTCTTTTTCATATAGAAAGGCACTGTACATTCCCCCTGTTTGTACAGTGCCTTTCTTGTTTATTATCATTCAAACAAATTTAATTGCTCAGGCTTCGGCTCACCATATGTAATGTTCATCATTTTCATAAGCTGTTTCGCATTATCCGCTGCATCTCCGCCCGAATTATTGTTAAATAGTACATATATGTCCTTTGTCTTCTTTTTTAATTGCTCTAGTCTTTCTACCCATTCTTCTAATTCTTTATTGTTGTAGCGATATAAGCAACGAACCGCTCTCCAATTTTCCCCTTTATCAAGCCACCCATGAACATTCCTACCATGAAAACGTATTAACACCATCTCTGCATTCGTTACTTCTAATACGAGCGGTACCGAACCTATCCCGGCCTGCGGCTCATCACAAATGGTATGAATCCATTTCTCATGTTCTAGAAACTGTATCGTCTTATCTTTCATTTCGGGATAAAACCATGTTTGATTTCGAAATTCTATGGCACACGGTAAACCTTCCATTTTTTCTTTCGTATATCGAAGAAAATCCACATTTTTCTTTTTACAATCAAACCATGGTGGATATTGAAATAAAATCATTTTTAATTTATCAGCTTCTATTAAAGGCAGAATAGATTGTTTGTACACATCAAACATCTCATCAAACGTAGAAAAAGGGATTTCACCTTTCATATGTCCTGTCATTCCTTGATATGCTTTTACTATAAAAGCAAAATCTTTCGGTGTTTCCATTGCCCATTTTGTATAGTTTCGTGCAGGTTGCATCGCATAAAATGAACTATCCACTTCCACTATAGGAAAATACTCACTATATGTTCGTAATTTATTTCTATTTTCATAGGGATCTATATATAAAGAATCATGATCTCCCCACCCTGTCACTCCAATGAAAAGCAAATATATCCCTCCCTTTTTAACTTCACCTTCTATTCATTCTACTCACTTCCCGAACACTTCAGCTAATCAATTTTATTAAGTAGCCCCTTCTTTAAGAGTATCCGTATAAAAATATGATATACTAGATGGAAGAATTTTTAAATTGAGGGGTTATTTATTTATGCTTCCACACGATGATATTGTATCTCATGAAAAACGAATAGAAGAATTAGAAAATAAAGTACGTTTTTATGAAGAACTTGTGAATCAATTACCACATCATTTCACATACAAAAATCCACATATTGGTTTACAAATAAAGAAAACGAGAACGACTCATTCCATTCAAAACATAAAAAAAGAGAATAAAGAGGCTGATTTTCAACTTACTTGCGATTCATTATTTTTATTTGAGCAACTTGAAACATACTTCATTCATATTTTTGATGCTTTTTCACATCATGTAACCTTTGTTGATGCTAAAGGAAATATCACTTTATGTAACCAAGCTGCAGCAGATGATTTTGGTGTAGTACGAAATGATATAATCGGAAAGCCAATTCAACAATTACTACAATTGCCAGAAGAAAAAATTAAAGCTCTTGAAACATTAAGAACGGGAACAGAAATATATAATGAAGAAGTTTTAGACAAAAACTATGGCATTTTAAATAACCGAATTATTCGTGATTATAACGGAGAGATTTTTAGAGTTATTAGTGTCTTTCATTATTTAAACACAGAACGTGATGCAGAGAAATTTTCTTTAGCAGGGCGAATTGCAGCTGGGATTGCACATGAAGTACGTAATCCTCTTACAACCGTACGAGGTTATTTACAATTTTTACAAGAAACTGTTTCTCCATCTAATAAAGAATTATTTGAAAACTTACTTATTCCTGAATTAGACCGCGCAAATAGTATTATTACAAAATTTTTAGCTATTTCAAAAACACGCGAATTTACAAGAGAACCGTTTCCTATTAATACATTTTTACGTGAGTATATTCAACAGTTACTAGCTAGTGAAGTCTTTTTACATAATATTTCAATTGATTATAATTTTTCTACCGAATTAGATGATGTATTAGTCCATATTGATCGTCATGAACTTGTACAAGTTTTTTTAAACCTATTTCAGAATGCTGTCGATGCTCAAGGTGAAAAAAAACTTTCTATCCAAATTACTAGTTATCGCCTAGATAATTTTGTTCGTATTACTTTCACTGATAATGGAATTGGTATTCCAACAGCCATTCAAGAGTATATCTTTGATCCATTCTTCTCAACAAAAGATTCGGGCACAGGACTGGGCTTGTCAGTAACGAAGAAAATTATTCAAAATCATAACGGTACATTAAAAATGACCAGTAATCAAGATGGTACAACTTTCACTATTTCAATTCCAATTTTACCTAAAACAACCCTTGAAAGATTAAATGACTACAAATGAGGTACTCCCCCACAAACTGCATGCCAATTGTTAAATACCTACAACAATTAGCATGCAGTTTTTTATGTCGAATTTTTCGTCTTTACATTATATAAACTTTCTCTTTATCTTACTTATTTTTGCTAAGAGGGCCAATTTCTTATTTTTTTAGAAATGGTAGTTTGTCCATCACGAATTTAGTATAAATTTCATTTTAATATATAGTAACGACTATTGATTCTATGAAAGAAAGGAATGAAAAGATGAACAATAAAAATAAAGGAAAAGTATTTTATGGTAATGATTGTTGCGAAGTCAGAGCTTGTAGTTATATTAACATCTCTAAGTCCGAACTTACAGAATTCGTTAGACTTCTTCAATCTCTTGGCCAAGCTATTCAAGCTGTCTTTCAAAACCCTTCTCAAAATAATATCGATAACTTGATTGCTGCCCTAAATAACCTACAAAAATTCCTCAATTGCTTAGATTTGTCTCCAGCACAAAAACAAATTGGAAATTCTATTATTGCTAATCTATTAACTATTTTAAGAACAACACCTTTCTCATGCGGAGCATTGTACGTTGAGCTACAAAGCCTGCTTAATTATTTATTGTATATCGCTAAGTTATTCAAAGTAGATTGTTGTACGATCGACAAACTAGTTAGACTTATAACAGAGATCCAAACTATTCTAGTTCAATACGGATCAGGTTGCCTTGGAGGCGGAGGAGCAACAGGCGCTACTGGCGCTCAAGGTGCTACTGGTGCTCAAGGTCCAGCTGGCGCTCAAGGTGCTACTGGTGCTCAAGGTCCAGCTGGCGCTACTGGTGCTCAAGGTCCGGCTGGTGCTACTGGTGCTACTGGCGCAACAGGTGCAGCGGGTACTCCAATTCCTGTAACTATCGCAGCTATCGGAAACTCAAATCCACAAACTATATCCCCTGGAACAAACATCCAATTCAATCAAGTTTTTGAATTAACTAATATCTCTTTCAACGATACTTCAGATACTTTAACAATTTTAGAAACAGGCGTATATGATATTAGTTTCTCAGCGTCTACAACTTTCCCAGGATCTTCACCATTCGGATTCGGTATTTCATTCAATGGCCAACCACCTAATCGTAACTTCTCAACTAACGTTATCGGTAGTGCTGTTTCTTTCTCTACAATCGTTACTTTACAAGCTGGTACAACGATTGCTGTACAGCCTACAGCAAACACTATTTCTATTCCTAACACAGGCGATACAACTGCAACACTATCCGTATTCCGAATTTACTAATTTACTAATTTTCAATCAATAAGTATATTTATAATAATATGTATCGTTTAACCGTGCATTAAATCTCTCTTTATATAGAAAGGAGCACTTATTTGGGAGGATAAGTGCTCCTTCTTTACGTTTCTTTACCTCAAATTTACTCTATCTTAATCCTCATTTTGTATGATAAATAGTGAAGTCAAAGATATGAAAGAGGGATGAAAATGAGAGTTATGTCACTAATACGCATTTGGTTTTCTCTTATGGTATGCATTATTTTATGTGTAGGATTTTTTTTAACTCTAAAATATTCCACTATATCAAAAGCAGAGAGAAAAACTGTTCCATACAAACTTTTGTATACAAAACAAAGCAACATCCCTTATTCCAATACCACAAAGAATGAAAAAAAGGTTATAAAAGGAATGCTTATTACGAAAGCTTCTAGTTCCGAAGCGTTACTTCAAATTGCTGAAACGATTAAAGATCAGTATACAAATAAAAAAATCGATGAAATCACACTTTCTATCCACAATGAAAACAATGGTAATTACGAAGAAGAATTACTTTACGAGCCTATTAGTAAAGGAAAAATAATCGTCACATACGATTCTCAATCCTTTGGCAGTACAAATGTTACACTTAACGAGTAATACTATTTATCCCAATTGATATGGGATAACAACTCGTAGAGATAGATACAGCTCCTCCCACCGATTAAAAGTTCACTTAATTTCTCATACGAAAAAGAGGCGAATTTCGTTATTCGCCTCTTTCTTTTACCAAAATGAAGGAATCCATTCTTTCACTTTATCAATCCACTCTTGTTGCTCTTCTTTTCTTTGCTGTTCCTCTTCTTTTCTTCTCTTCTCTTCTTCTTTTCTTCGTTTTTCCTCTTCTATTGTATTCAATTGTTTTTTATAATCAGCCTCAGATATGAGCGATAACTGGAATGCTTTTTGAGCTGGATTGGCATTCGCTTTTTTCATAATATCCCGGAACATTGTCGTCGTAATTTGACTCCCCCCTGGAACATAATGATCGCTATCTGTTTTATCAAACCCTACCCAAATCGCACCTACTAAATCTGGTGTGTATCCAACAAACCATGAATCCTTTGCACCGGTGCTTGGTCCATTTACAATTTGAGTAGTTCCTGTCTTACCAGCCGTATCAACATTATTAACTTTCGCCTTTTCGCCCGTTCCCTTTTCGACAACACCTTTTAATAAATATGTCATCTTTTGAGCAATTTTCTCGCTCGTCACTCGTGTCTCTTTCTTATACCACTTTCCAATTGTTTCACCTTCAGCATTTTGTATCTCTCTAATCGCATGAGCTTCCACTTGGACACCATCATTTGCAAATGTACTGTATGCTTGAGCCATTACAAATGGAGAGGTCCCAACATGCATCCCGCCTAAAGCAATTGGATACGTACGATCTTCTGGCACTAATGGAATACTAAATCGCTCTAAAGATTTCAATCCTTTATCCAATCCAATTTGTTCCAATAGCCAAACAGCCGAAACATTGTACGACTTTGCCACGGCTTCATACATTGTCACATCACCGTGAAAAGTGTGATCACTATTTTGCGGTTTATATTCTTTAATATTAAATGGTTCATCTTTTAATATATCGTATACTTCATACCCTTGCTCTAAAGCTGGTACATATACAGCTAGAGGCTTTAACGTTGAGCCAGGTTGTCTTTTTAATTGGGTTGCATGGTTAAACTGTAAAAACTGATACGGTCCTCTACCTCCAACTAAAGCTGGTACACCACCTGTTTTTGGATTCATAAGAACTACACCCGTTTGCATAAGCTGGTCTGAGCCATTATCTTTGAAATAACTCTCATTATTCACAACGTCTTCTACAGCCTGTTGTTTTTTCGGATCAAGCTCTGTGTAAATACGATAACCACCTGCTAAAATTTCATTTTGTGTTAATTCGTACTTGTCCATAGCTTCCCTAACAATATAATCTACATATTGAGAGTATTTCCCCTTGTATTTATCATCCACACCACGTTTTAACACAAGACCGCTCTCTTTTTCTTTATTATACTGTTCGTCAGAAATATATCCTTGCTCTTTCATTAAACTTAATACAACATTACGTCGTTCGATTGACTTATTAAAGTTTTTATATGGTGAATACGCAGACGGTGCTTTAATCAAGCCAGCAATCGTTGCAGCCTCTGAAACCGTTAAATCTTTTACATCTTTATCAAAATAAGATTTAGCTGCCCTTTTTATACCCCAAGCACCTTCACCAAAATAAATTTGGTTCATATACATTTCAATAATTTCATCTTTCGTATACGTACGCTCTATTTTTTTTGTTAAAAAATATTCCTTTATTTTTCGAGAGTATGTGCGGTCTTGTGTCAGAAATACATTTTTCGCAAGTTGTTGTGTAATTGTACTTCCTCCTGCTACAACTTCTCCTGCTGTAATATTTTTAAAAACTGCACTTATAATTCCACTATAGTAAATACCGTGATGGTTAAAAAACTCCTTATCTTCTACTGCAACAATTGCCTGAACCATAATGTCAGGAATATCTTTCCTTTTAACACCTTCTGTTTTAGAAGAAGCTAATTTAGTCGCAACTTCATTATTTGCATCATAAATTAAGGTCGGTTGCGGAACAGCTTGTTTTAATTCAGATATGTCTTGAATGGAAATTATTATATTTATAGCAACAAATAGAGTAGCGAGTAAACTCCCTAATACAATTAATGAATTACGAAATTTCTTCCTCTTGTTGAACCACTCCTGCATTTTTTTTAAGTGAGTGTTCTTCAATTTCATTCGTTCACTTCCTTCGTTTGTTTACACTCTTCTTTTCAAAAGGAAGAATATACCTCCTTTTAAATTTATTATAATAACGTAGTCGTTCCTATAGTGTAAAGCTTTTCTTTCACATTCATACTTTTTGCAAGAAAAGGACATTCTACAAGTAAGATATTCATTATTGATTATTAATATTATTAATACAACAATGAGAGTTATGTTAAGTTTTTGTAAACTTTTCGATAAAATGTTTTAAAAAACGACAGTTTTTTGTTAGAATTGATTAGCCAATATATTTTACATATATTACTTTTGTGGGGGTAACTAATAATGGTATTTAAATCAAAAAAAGATAAATTTTCTGAAATGTTAATGAATGTTTCAGAAAATTTAAAAGAAGGCGCGCAGTTTTTCGTGGAGTATAAAATTAAAAATGCTAGCGATTTAAAAGAGTTTTCTATGCGCATGAAAGAGTATGAGTCAAAAGGTGACTCATTTATTCACGAAATCATTATGGAGCTAAACAAAGCGTTTATTACTCCAATTGAACGTGAGGACATCCTACAACTTGCAATGAGTATGGATGATGTATTAGACGGATTAGATCATAGTGCTAGTCTATTCGAAATGTATTCTATTACAGAAGCTGATGAATACATGATTAAATTCGTTGAAGCAATTAATCAATGTGCGATTGAGATTGCAAATTCTGTTGAACTACTGTCTAAAAAGAAGTTAGTCGACATTCGTACGAACGCGATTAAGATTAAGGATTACGAATCACAATGTGATGATATTCGCCGTCATGCAATTAAGCACTTATTCTCTCGTGAGAAAGATCCGATTAAGATTATTCAATACAAAGAGATTTACGAAGAGCTTGAAGAAGTAGCGGATAGCTGCCAAAGCGTTGCAAACGTATTAGAAACAATTATTATGAAGAACGCGTAAGGAGTTTGATCATGGATACACTCTTGATACTGACCGTTTTAGTAGTCATTTGCGCTTTAGCTTTTGACTTTATCAATGGATTTCACGATACAGCAAACGCTATTGCAACGGCTGTTTCAACGAAAGCTCTAAAGCCTAGACATGCAATTATTATGGCAGCTATTATGAACTTTTTAGGTGCGATGACATTTACAGGTGTAGCAAAAACGATTACAAAAGATATCGTTGATCCATTTGCCTTGCAAAATGGTTCTCTTGTAATTTTAGCTGCTTTGCTTGCGGCAATAGCTTGGAATTTAATTACTTGGTACTACGGTATTCCAAGTAGTTCTTCGCATGCAATTATCGGCTCTATCGCAGGTGCAGCTATCGCTGCTGCCGGTATTAGCTCGTTAAATCTTAAAGGGTTCATAAAAATTCTTGAAGCTTTAATCATTTCACCGATTATCGCTTTTGTTATTGGTTATATCGTATACAGTATTTTTAAAGTGGTTTTTAAAAACTTTAATTTAACGAAAACAAACAAAAACTTCCGTTTATTCCAAATTTTCACTGCAGCATTACAAGCTTATACACATGGTACGAATGATGCACAAAAAGCAATGGGAATCATTACGATGGCTCTTATGGCCAATAACTATCATACTTCTGACGACATCCCGTTCTGGGTACAATTATGTTGTGCAATCGCAATGGGTCTTGGTACTTCTGTTGGCGGATGGAAAATTATTAAAACTGTCGGTGGACAAATTATGAAAATTCGTCCTGTAAATGGTGTAGCTGCTGATTTATCATCATCACTTGTTATTTTCGGCGCAACATTCATTCACTTACCGGTTAGTACAACGCACGTTATCTCTTCTTCTATTTTAGGGGTTGGTGCTTCACATCGTGTGAAAGGTGTAAAATGGGGAACTGCAAAACGCATGTTAATTACATGGGTTATTACACTTCCTATTTCAGCTTCGTTAGCTGCATTATTTTTCGCTTTATTACACTTAATCTTTTAATTAAAAGTCGTCTTCCTTATTTTTCTAGGAAGACGACTTTTTTGTGAACAAACCTTTTTCTTATTAAAAAGCGTGTATAATAATTGGTGGATAAGTTATATAGAGGAGTTGGCAATTTTGGAATACATCATGTTACTTTTCATCGGGTTAATCGCCGGGACAGTCGGGAGTCTAGTCGGGCTTGGTGGCGGAATTATTATTGTTCCGTTATTAATCGGATTACACAGTCTATCACCACAACTTGCAGTAGGAACTTCAATGGTAACAGTCGTTTTTACAGGACTATCTTCCACCCTTACTTATATGAAGCATAAACGAGTAGATTACAAAAGTGGACTTATTTTATTTATCGGGAGTGGCCCTGGTGGTATCATCGGCTCGTGGGCAAACAAATTTTTAAACCAAGATACATTTTCTTTATATTTTGGGATTTTCCTTATTTTTGTCTCCATTCTTCTTATGTTACGAGACAAATTAAACCCCCTTTCTTTATCAAATATGACGGTAATTAAGCGTTCTTTTACAGATAACGAAGGAAACACTGTACACTATCAATTTCCACCGCTTCTCGCAATCTTTATCGCCTTTATAGTTGGTTTTATATCTGGATTATTTGGAATTGGCGGCGGTGCCTTACTTGTTCCAGCAATGATGCTACTTTTTGCATTCCCAGCACATATTGCTGTAGCAACTTCGATGTTTATCGTATTTTTATCAGCAATTGTAAGTTCTGCAACTCACATCTCCCTTGGAAATGTCAGCTGGGTTTACGCATTAATTCTTATTCCTGGTGCATGGATTGGCGGGAAAATCGGGGCTTATATTAATACAAAATTAAGTGGTAATGCCGTAATTAATTTATTACGTATCACATTAATTATTCTCGGAACTAGATTAATCATTACTTCTTTTTTATAACGCGTTCTTTTTAGAATGCGTTTTTCTTATACACATGAATATAAAAATCCTCCTAAGAGAACAAATAAAATTAAACAAACACATAATAACATATAATTGGAAATATGTACTTTCTTCAAGTTGACCACTCCTATAACTGCGACTGTTATCTTTATGATAGCGAAAAAATAATTCACTTGCAGTTACAAAGTGCTAACAATGCAAAATCATTTATTACAAATTTTATCCTTATATTTCATTTCTTTGTATATTCTATCGTTTTAATAAAAAAAGATGTCATATTGACATCTTTTTTAGTGAAGAAGTGACCATCCCATAAAATCCTCATGTACTTGGCACGCCCTCTTATCGTTTCGATCATATAATTCAGCATAACTATCTGTTTCTTCATCATAAGCCATCGTATAAATAATTTGGCCGTCTACTTCAACGGATAACACGACTCCACCTTTCATCTCTTCTACATGAATGATAGCATTCGCCGGAATTCTCATATCCGTCATTTTTATCGCATCTAACAATATACTAAACCCCCTACAGCGTATTCATTGCTAGTACTATTACACACTAAATAGTATACTACTGTAATAGCATATATTTCGTCAATGAAATTGCTATTTAAAAGCATATTGTCTTTATACATATACGCTAAAATAGAAGAAATAGAAATGTTTAAATGGGGGGCTAACATTGATTCTACACAAAGGAGATGTACTATTCCGTCAAGGCGAGGACGGTCCTTTATATTTTATAAAAACAGGTTTATTAAAAGTAGTACGGATAGAAGAAGATGGAACACCATTTCTATTCAACATTATCGTTCCAGGTGAAACGATACCTCACCATTCTTTAATTTCACCGAAGGAATATCACGGTACAGCAATCGCTTTAATGAAAACAGAAGTTGAACCTATCATTAGTAATGAATGGTACGATCAACTTCAGGCAAATCCTGCATCATATGCAAATATTGCTATGCAACTACAATCAAAATTAAGAATGATGCAACAGCGTATCGATCAATTGACAACCGTCTCTCCGAAAGAACGTCTACATCGTTTACAAGAATGGTTCACACTATATTTAGGTGACATTCCTATATATGAAATATTAACACAAACTGAAATCGGTCAACTCATAGGTATACGCCGTGAAACGGTAAATCGGCTGTTACGAGAACAAATAAAAAACGAGGTAAAATAATACCTCGTTTTTTACTTACTTCAAACTTCATCTATTGTAAGCTTGCTGCTGGACCGAAAAATTCATAATGAATATGCTCTTGTTCCACACCTAAATTAGTTAGTGCAGCATTTATATGCTTCATAAATGGTACAGGACCACAGAAATAAAATTCTGCTTCAGTTGTCGGAATAATAGTTTGTAACCATTCAGCTTCAATGAAACCTTCTTTATCAAAGTTCTTCATTTCCAAATCTTTTTCAGTTGGTCCAGAATAGCAAGTGTATGCTTTAACTTGTTCGTATTCATTATCTACTGCCTCAACGTGTTCTTTCATTGCATGTGTATTACTATTTATCGCTGCATGAACAAAACATACATTACGTTTTGAGTTTTGTTCAATTAACGTATTTAGCATACTCATCATTGGTGTAATACCTACTCCACCACTAATTAGCACAACTGGTAATGTTGAATCCATATTTAATACGAAATCTCCTGCTGGTGCACTTACTGGTAACATATCCCCTTCTTCTACATGATCGTGTAAGTAGTTAGATACTTTACCGTCCGGTGTATCTACACCTTTTTCTTTCTTTACACTAATACGATAATATTCTTTTCCAGGAGCATCTGATAAACTATATTGACGATTATGTGTATACGTTTCACCTTCTATATTTATTTGAATCGTTACATATTGTCCTGGGATGAATGAAGAAACTTGCCCTCCATCTTCAGGTTTTAAATAAAATGATGTAATAACGTCGCTTTCCTTCACTTTTTTAACAACCACAAAGTTACGGAAATCTTTCCATCCACCTTCTTTATGTGCCGCTTCTTCATACATCTCTGCTTCAATGCTAATGAATGCATCAGCAATGACACCATAAGCTTCTCCCCATGCATTTAAAACTTCATCAGGTGCTCCTGCAACCTCTTTAATTGCACGTAGTAAACATGTACCTACAATCGGGTAATGCTCTGCTTTAATACCTAAACTTCTATGCTTATGACCAATTTGTTTTACAACCGGAATAATAGCTTCTAAATTATCAATATACGTTGCAGCTGCATAAACAGCATTCGCTAGCGCTTGTTGTTGTCTTCCCTTTTTCTGATTTGTATGGTTGAAAATATTTAATAACTCCGGATGTTCCGAAAATAAAATTTGATAAAATCTCGTTGTAATTTCAACGCCTTTTTCTTGTAATAATGGTACTGTTGACTTTACGATTTCAATTGTTTTTGCACTTAACATTGTATCCCACTCCTCTATTTCCTTAACTGTTTTTAGTTTAACTGAATTGTATAGTACATATTGTGATTTTAATCACTATTAACACGGTGTTTTTGTGAATAATATATGAACATTGCACTTACAAAAGAAAATAAGCCAACTAGAATTCTAGCTAGCTTATTATTTGGACTGTATAGCTTGTTCAATTACCCTTATATCTTTTCCATCTCCAAACTCTGTATACCCCCAGATGTTCGTTTCACCTCTATATTTATTTACTATAATATCTAAGTCATGGTATACACGATGTGCATAAACTACATACTCAATATTTTGAAGTTCCACACCTTTTTTTACAATTTCATAGCTTCTATTTACATCACGTTTTATTTTTTCATTCTTTATTTCTGTATGTATATTGTTTAAAGATGATTCTTGTTGTTGAAACCATTGTTTAAATTGGTTCCAGTCCCCTTCTGTATAATCCTCTGCTTTACCGTAATTTAAGAAATTATTATAACTTTCATGCGTCATACGAATAAAATCTAGCACTTTTGTCTCTTCTTGCACATCTTCTATTTGAGCTATTGTACTTACCTCAGCAGGCTTATTCGCATAATGTAATAGCAATTTCATAAGACTATAGCTCGCAATGATCATTACGATAATAATCCCGAATACAATTAACAATTTCTTCATATACAGAACTCCTTCTCTACTAAAGATATTACAATGTATGACTATACTTGTAACATTCTCTCGTCGAAATATAATTCCTGTATAAATTCTTCCTATCATTTCGACAATATTTTTCTATACATTTCTCGTTGGTAAATGTTCTTGTAAAACAATGTACCCTTCATAAGCTGTGTAACCGAGTATAGCCATTAATCCGATATAACAAGCAAAGACTGTCCATTTTGTTTTCATATCAACTTTATAATAGTTTTCCTGTTGTCTCTTTTCTGTCTCCCATTCCTGTAATTTTCTTTCTGACATTTCAAATGCTTCTCTTATATGAATTGTATGCGTTTCTTTTTCATCTTCATATGGAACGTAATCAAGCGGCTCAAACTTTGGTAAAAGATGCTCTAACACTTCAATCTTTTGAAGTTCTCCTACTTTTAATTCTTTCTCTCTTTCTTTTTGCCTTAATATATTTATTTCATGTTGCATCATATATATATTTCGATGCACCGCACCTGTTTCTTTTAACTCCTCTTCAAGTCTTGCAACATATTCTTTCATTCCATCAATTCTATATCCTAATTCCTTAATTGGCTCATCTCTCTTTATTACTCTATATAATTCCATACAGCCGATAATAAAAATAAATCCTCCCAAAATACTTTTAAAGTAAATGGCATAACCGAGCAATACAATAAGACCCGCTCCCCAAATCTTTGTACTTACAACTGAGATAATTCGTCCACCATCTAATGGAGAAACCGGAATCAAGTTAAAGAAGTTAATCATACTTCCAAGTAAAATAATTAATGCCCAAAATGGCTCTTTCGTTATTATATAAAGTGGAATCGCAGGTAAAAATGACAACAATCCGAAAAGAGGTCCCATGAAGGCGATGTAAGCTTCATCTTTTGCATTTTTCGGCATCTCTTTCATCCCAATAAGAGCGCCCATAAATGGAATAAATATTGCTGGCGATGTTGGTATACCTTTTTTTTTCGCAGCCCATAAATGGCCCATTTCATGAATAAACAACAAATAAATGAGCGCTACCCCAAATTTCCAACCATATATAACCGCGTATGCACCAAGTGATAGAAACATACTAAATACCGTTGAAAACTTTGCTAGTTTAAAAATTGCAAATACCCACTTTAACTTAGAAAGTAAAAATAGCCCTATTGCAACAATAATTCCCCATAATCCTTTTTTATTATTTTTCATATTCCTCTCCTTTATCTCTCATTAATGAATCATATTTATTCATCAAAACTATTCTTTTCTCTATTATGACATATTTTTTTCTATCGTTAGAAATAATGTTTATTTAATCCATTTTTAGCCAAAAATATAAATATAAATATAAGGAGGTGTTTGCAAATGAATTTACAATCTCTCATAATAGGCGCTCTATCGTTTTTAGCTTCAACTCTTATTTTTTATACCGTTAGTTACGTATTATTATTAGATTTGTTGCCCAATCACGTATTTATTGCCCTTGTCATCCTTTCCGCTCTTATGATTTCTTTTCTTATTACACGAAAATCAATGAATGAGCCATCTGCAAAAGCAAAGTAATAGAGAGGGGGTTTTTCCCCCTCTCTATTATCATTTCCTAGGAAAGGCCATATAAACTTTACTAATTACCTTCATCCCGATCCGTAAGGGCTAATTAAAGTTTCATTTTATCTTTGTAAATCCATTTTTTCACCATACTCTTTAACAATTTGAATGATATTTTGAAAAACACCTATTTTTTCTTTTTTGCTATTTAATATTTTCAAATCATAATTTTCATAATATGTTTCTAATGACTTTAATTGTGATTCTGAAGCATCTTTTACCGGAACAGTAGCATGCAATTCATATTGTTTATACCCTTCCTTTACCTTTTTACCTGAAATTTTTTCACTCTCTTTTGCTCCAATTAATTTTTGAACTTTTTCTGGGAAAACGACTTGTAAATAATACTCTTGTTCCTTCTCTAACTTGTTGTATAGTGATTGTGAAATCGTATACCGCACCGTATAATTCACTTTTTGATCGCCTGCTTTAATATGAAACGCAGTAATCTGCAAATCTTTTTTTGTTACTTCCGTTAAAGGACCTACCTGCATCTCATCTTCTTTTTGTTCTAAAACATTTGGAAATATAGCCAAAAGCTTTTCTGTATCTTTTTTATTCAGCATATACATAGCTTTTTTATATTGTATCCATCCTCTTCTGTCTTCTCCTCTTAGCCATGCATAATATGTTTCTTTTTTTCCACCCCTATTAATTTGTATTTCATATTCCGGTTCACCAAAACTACCTGTTACTTCTTGTTTTTCCGTTTTATCTATAATGTCTATTACTAACTTAGCTTCTGATTCCTGTAACTTTTTCTCTTTATGTTTTTTTTGTATAACGGTTACCCCTATCGTTTCTTTCACTTCATTCACCGTCTCTTCCACTTTTTTTGTTTCTTTTTTTTGCTCTACTTGACCACAAGACGCTAGTAACATAGCAAATAACAATAATACATATTTCCTTTTCAACTTAATCCTCCTTTTACAATAAGAAATTCTTATACTCTTCATATAAAAAACAAAAACGTGACACACTATAAAATACGCTATACTAAGTATTGAAAGGAGGTCTTTTTCATGTCCATTAATTTTCACGATGCAAATAATAAATACACATACGCACAGCGAAACGCCCATATTTCTTGGGGAGAAATGATAAAAAGTATTACAAATGTACAAAACAAGCAAATAATTGATATCGGCTGTGGTGGCGGGATTTATACGAAAGAACTTGCTCTTATGGGGGCCAAAAATGTCATTGGACTTGATTTTTCAAAAGAAATATTACAAGCTGCAAAAGAAAATTGTAGCGGCTTTCCAAATATTTCATTCATTCACGGTGATGCACATAGCGTCCCATATCCTAATGATACATTCGACATTGTTATTTCGCGCGCATTGATTCATCATTTACAAGACATTCCTACATTTCTACGTGAAGCTTCTCGTATATTAAAGAAAAACGGTGTACTTATTGTACAAGACCGAACCATTGAAGATTGTACAATTCCTGGAAGCCCCGAACACATTCGTGGATATTTTTTCTCTACCTTTCCAAAACTCATTGAAATAGAATCAAAAAGGCGGCCAAAAACCACCACGATACAGCAAGAATTACAAAAACATTTTCTTCACGTGTTCCCCTCTCAAACACAATGGGAAGTACGAAAAATACATGATTCTGTAGAAGCATTGCTACAAGATTTATCACCTCGAACAGGTCGATCCATTCTATATGAATTAACAGATCATGAACTTTCTCAACTTCTACAACAGGTCCAGACCGCATTACAAAGCATCTCTCCTATTATCGAAAGAGATCGGTGGACAATTTGGAGCGCCATGAAATTGTAAGGAAGGAAGCCTCACAACATAATGTGAGGCTTCCTTCTTTCATAATCTAATTTTGCAACACTCTTGATATCCTCCACTTCTGGCCTGTGCACTTCCACACTTCGGACATACTAAATATCTAGACTGATTTGTCAACAAACTACCTTTTTGAAAGAGTAAAACTTCTGCTTGTTTAAACGAACGCGAATAATATAACCACATAAAACCAATTATAGCAATAATGCCAAATAATACTCCCATCGCAAGCATTCCAGTCACCTCTTTTGGTTTGTTCTTTCCAGCAAGTGGATTGTTTTATTATTCTCTGTAAATTCAAACAATACCTTCTTTACTCCTATAAATATCAACTTTCTCTATAAGTTTTACAATTCTCTACAAATTTTTACTCCCGTTTTACAATTCACCATTCCCTTTACAATAACGAATATCACATTCGATATTTCCATATATAAATATATCTTTCAAAAAAATGTTGACTTTCAAAAAAAAACATGTGACAATACTGTCAGAATACTTGAATAAAAATTCATTGACGAGAACGAGTACGTTATAGGACTGTCCCCCAGAGAGTTGGCGATTTGCTGAAAGCCAACGTTCAGTGCGTAACCGAAAATCATCTCTGAGAAGTAGAACCGAATGTTACAGTAAGTTCTTACCGGCTGTCCCCCGTTACAAGGAACACGTATCATGTTGTACGTTGTAAAGCCGTATACATATAGACTCATTTCTACATGTATAAATTAGGGTGGTATCGCGGGTAAATATAACTCGTCCCTTTCTTTAGGGACGAGTTTTTTGTGTTCTTACAAATGAATTTAAAAAAGGAGGAAAACAATGAACACTGTATCAAAAAAACATATTTTTTTCACGGGTCTTATGCTATTTTCTTTATTTTTTGGGGCAGGTAATTTAATTTTCCCTCCCATGCTTGGACAAAATGCAGGTGAAAACTTTTGGCCGGCAATGATTGGATTTTTACTAACAGGAGTCGGTTTACCATTATTAACTGTTATTGCAATTTCTTTATCAGGAAACGGCATGCAACAACTCGCAAGTCATGTTCACCCATTATTCGGAATTTTCTTTACTGTAGTTGTATACATCGCAATCGGTCCTTCTATGGGAATTCCACGCGTTGCAAATGTCGCTTATGAAATGGGTGTTAGTTCTTTCTTACCAGAAACAATTCGTTCTAGTAACCTAGCACTATTTTTATACACAGTCGTCTTCTTCGCTATCGTATTTTGGCTTAGTTTAAATCCATCTAAACTTGTCGATCGCATCGGAAATATTTTAACACCTATTTTATTACTCTCTATTCTCTTACTATTTGTTAAAAGTGTATTTACACCACTCGGGCAATCAGGACCAGCAATGCAAGAGTATCAAACTTCTCCAATCTTCAAAGGCTTTATGGAAGGATACTTAACGATGGATACCATTTCTGCGCTTGCATTTGGAATTATCGTTGTAAATGCCATTCGCTCTAAAGGTGTGAAAGATCGTAAATCCATTGCCATCGCAACAGCGAAAGCAGGACTTATTGCCGCTACTGGTCTCGTACTTGTATATGGTGCACTTGGCTGGCTCGGTGCAACTAGCGTCTCGCTCGGATACGCACAAAATGGCGGACAATTACTTACTGTTATCGTACAGCAATTATTCGGTCCATACGGTTTACTTCTATTATCTCTAATCGTTACACTCGCTTGTCTAACAACTTGTGTTGGACTTGTATCTGCGTGTAGTCAATATTTCTCAACATTATTGACTACATTTTCATACAAAATGTTCGCGAGTATCATTTGTGCATTAGGATTATTAGTTGCCAACTTAGGTTTAACGAAAATTATTGCCATCTCTGTTCCAATTCTACTTGTTGTATATCCAGTTGCAATTGTGCTCGTTCTACTATCGTTACTTCATAAATATTTCGGTGGATATCGCTCTGTTTATGTAGGTGCTTTAATTGGAGCAGCAATCGTAAGCGTATTTGACGGATTAAAACAAGGTGGCATTTCAGTTTCATTTATCACACCATATTTTGAATTTATCCCTTTATATAAGGAAGGAATTGGTTGGCTAATACCAGCATTAGCCGGGGCTATTATCGGCCTTACAATCGCTAAGTTAAGCGGTGCGAAAAAAGTTCCCTTAATAACCGATTCCCGCGAAGTAAAAGCATCCTAAAAAACTCCCGAAAGGGAGTTTTTTACTTTTGATAAGCAGTATGATTAAAACTGCTTATTTTATATGCTTTCGTATAATATTCGATATTTGTATCCACTGTTTCTACTTTGACAACATCGTAGCAATCTTCTTGCTTTACTAAAAATAAATAGTACTCTTCTGTCGCCTCAACAATTGCAATTTTATCTGTTTCAACATTATATTGTTCACAAAGCGCTTGTAATGCGTTCACATAATCCCCTAATTTTTTAGACTTATCCATGCCAAATATCGTTTGAACTAACATACACTCTCTCCCCTTTGTATGTATTGTTAACAACTCAATGATAACGCTTACATTTATTAACGTCAATAAAAAGATTTGGCGTAAACTAATAATCAGTGGAATAGCCCCCCACTGATTAAAGTTTCACTTTATCATTTCGTCAATTGATGTCTAAACGCATAAATAACTGCCTGTGTCCGGTCACTTACATTTAGCTTATTTAAAATATTACTCACATGTGTCTTTACTGTTTTGAGGGCAATAAACAATTCATCTGCAATCTCTTGATTACTTTTCCCCTCTGCAATTAATAACAAAATTTCAGACTCTCTTTCTGTTAACTCCTCATGCAAAGGTTGTTCTTTCTTCTGACGCATACGAGACATCATTTTACCAGTAACTTTTGGCTCTAATACCGTTTCTCCATCATAAGTAGCTCGTACAGCGTCTGCTATATCACTTGCTCTTGATGTTTTTAATAAATAACTTGTCGCTCCAGCCTCAATAACAGGGTACAATTTCTCATCATCTAAAAAGCTCGTTACAACTACAATTTTCGCTTCTGGCCATTCCTGAATAATAGCACGTGTTGCTTCAACCCCATCCATCTCATCCATGACAAGGTCCATCAAAATAATATCTGGTCTTAATTGCAGTGCTAACTCTGAACCTTTTCTTCCATTTTCAGCTTCTCCAACTACTTCGATATCTGGCTGCGTTGATAAATATGCTGATACACCCATTCGAACCATTTCATGATCATCGACAAGTAACACTTTTATCATGATTCTCCCCCTCTCTCAATCATAATCGGTACTTTTACTTCTATTTGCGTCCCTTTAGCGGGGAAACTAAGTACTTTTAATGTCCCACCAATTTCATGAACACGCTCTTGCATTGATCTTAAACCATATGAACCAGCCTTATTCACTCCGACTTCAAATCCAACGCCATCATCAATAATTTTTAGAATTGCATATTGATCAATTTTCCGAAGACGTACTTCCGTTTTCTTCGCTTTCGCATGTCGTAAAGTATTGGATAAAGCTTCTTGCACAATACGAAATAAATGATCTTCTACACCTTTTTTCAATTCTATTGGCTCGATTAGCCATTCAATTTTCATATGTTGCTTTCGCGATAATTCCGTCAATAATTCCTCTATACCTTGTGTCAGTTTCTTACCTTCTAATTGTACAGGCCGTAAATGAAGAAGCAATGCTCTCATTTCTGATTGTGCATTTACAACCATATTTTCAACGAGCTGCAACTGCTTGTTTGTCGTTTCTGGAATTTCAGCTACTTGTTCATTAATAGCCGACATCATCATCGACATTGCAAAAAGCTGCTGACTTACAGAATCATGCAGCTCCCTCGCCAATCGATGCCTTTCTTGGGATATCGCTTCTTGTCTCATCTCTTCATTCCAATGAGCTCGTTCATTCGTTACTTTTTGAAAGAGTCCAGCTTGCTCCTCTAATCGACGAGCAAGACCGATTACTTTTCGTTCTACTTCATGAAATTCATCATCTGCAGTAAACGAAACATCGCTCGGAAAATTCCCTCGCTCTACTTCAAATAGAAAAGTATTTAATCCTTGTATACGCTGCTCTATATAGTAACCGATTGCATATCCTACAATTCCCCCGATAAGTAAACTTGTAGTCATAATAAACAAGCCAATTGGAACAGAAGCGATGGATTCCTTCCATAATAAATCATACACTTGTTGCTCGCTTTTCCATACATATACAATTGTACAAATGAGTGCAATACTAACGGAAGACAACATAGAATAACGAATATACATCCACGAAATATTTTTTTGTTTCTTCATTATACTTTCCTCACTTCCGTATCGCCTACGACAAGCGAAGAAATAATTTTAATACGACGAGGAGCTTCTTTATACTGCTCTGTTCTAAATGTAACATTACGATTAAATCCTGTCTCTTCATGTCCTGGCAGGAGCACACGTCCGACAATAACAGAATGATTTAAAGACAACTCAATATCATATGGCACGTATAAACGAATATTACCAACGATACCTCGGATAACAATTACCGTTTCTCCTTCTGGAATCATAGCAGTTGTTAAATCTATTTCCACATCACAAGCGCCATATTGAACATTAATATCCTCAAGTTCATAAATATGATCCATCATTCGCACATTACCTACAAACATGTTTTTTAAATATGGTTCTGTACGATAAATTTGCTTCTCTTCATCTATATATCCCTTTTCTTTAATTTCAACCTTCATTGCTTTTTTCTGATGTCCTTGTTGAATCAATTGATAACCAATTAAAGCTAAACAAGCAAAGACGACAAGAACAAATGCTGCTGATGAAAATAAGAAGAATAAAAATACGATACCACCAACAAATAAAAAGACATTTCCCCTTACATAACGATTCTTCTTACGATAATGCCTTCCAAACATAAGCATAATAAATGCAAAAATGAGACCACCTGGTTCAAAATGTCCAAGTATCATATCAAGAAAAAGACCGAATCCAAATATGATGAGGAGCATCCCCATTAATTGTGTTTTTGAAAATTGTTTCTTCATTTCAGCTCCCCCCTTCTTGTTACATATACATAGAAGAAAAGGCATTGCTTTCCAACACCTTTTCTCCTATCACTATATCATAAGCCTGTTTTATAATATACTACTATTATTTTGTTAACTCTTTCGTTAACGATACATCATTCTTCTCTTTCATTTCACGCTCAAGCTTTGCAATCTTCATATCAAATGTGTCACGTTCATGCTCCTCATTTATACGAGATTCTAAGTCGCGAATATGATCTTCAATTTCTTCAAAGCGTAAGAACGGATTATTTTCATCCATTTTATGCATCGCTGTATTCATACGACGATTTGCATGTGCCATATTTTCACGTGCCATTAATTCCATACGTTTTGCGTGCATTTCTTTTAATTTATTTTTCATCTCAGCAAGACGACGCTCTAACTCATCAATTTGATCTACAACACCTGCATACATTTCTTCTAATCGAGTTACTTGCCCTTCATAATACGCTACTTCTTCTAACGCACGCTCATGTAGTTGTAATTCGCCTGCTTCTTGAGCGACGATCGCTTGCTTTGATCTTTTATTAACGAAATAACGTGCTTGCTCAAGCTCACGAGCGAAATTAGATTTTAATGTTTTGTGGCGCTCAATTAACTTCTCAATTTTTGTTATTTCACGCTCACTATCGCGTAAATATTGGTTTAACATCGCGATTGGATTTTTTCTTTCTTTCTCATCTAACACATTATGAAAATCTGCTAAAATTGCCTCGCGTACACGTCCGAATAAAGATTGTTTCATTATAATCTTCCTCTCTTCTACTTTATCAATTTAATTTGGTTTTTATTAATTTTTTATTAGTTTTTCATTAACTTGTTCCACTCATCTTCAAAGTTGCTATATGGTTTAGAACTTTCTGGTGCAGAATCAACAACTACATTTTTTTCTTTTTTCCACTCACGGTATCCGTAGTATAAAACTACTAATGCTGCGATACCGATTAATGCTGGGGAATGAGAAAGGGCGATGGACAAGCCGATCAAACCAACAATACCCCAAGCTAACTTTCCAAAAAATGATTGTGCTCGCACAAATGATTTATAGCTCCAGTACACAACTCCTGCTCCAATTGCGAATCCTATAATACCAGCAAGACTGCCAAGAGCAATTAAAGCTAAAATACCAGCCGCGATAAACGCTAGAAATTGTTTCATCTTGTGCTTGCCTCCCTTCGATTTGATACTCTTATCTTAACTATTTTTTCACTTTTCCATAACGAGCTTAAGAACCGTTTTCGACTCAGACTTAAGACTGAGTTGCATTCAGCCTTTTGTAAAAATATGCGGTAGGGATAGGATGATTCACTCTTTTATCGCACATAAAAAGCCGTACAGAGAACATTCTCTATACGGCTTTGGTTACTATTCATAAACTTCATTTTAAATTATGCTGTTTTATGATACTCTTTCTTTCCCGCTACTTTAGAAAACCTCGGGAAACCAATTAATATAGAAATAATTCCACATACTCCAACTAAGATCGGATAAAACGCATATGGTAACAATTCAATCGGAGATAACGCCGCAAATCCTGCTGCCGTTAACATTTGCGCACCGTATGGAATTAACCCTTGCACACAACATGAGAAAAGATCTAATACACTCGCTGATTTACGAGGATCAATTTCATATTGATCTGCAATGTTTTTCGCAAGTGGACCTGTAAAAATAATAGAAATCGTATTATTCGCTGTACACATATTCGTCATACCTACTAAACCAGCGATACCGAACTCTGCTCCTTTTTTCGAACGAATGTTACGAGTTAAAATATTCATTAAATATTGAATACCACCATTATATTGAATCAGTTCGACCATACCACCAATTAAAATAGCAAGTAATACTAACTCCATCATACCGCCCATTCCAGTCGTTACACTTTTAAAGAAACTCTCTAACGTGTAACTTCCATCTAAAAGACCTATAACGCCGGATAGTACAGTTCCACCAGTTAACACAATAAGTACATTCCAGCCAAGCAATGCTGTAATAAGTACTCCTGCATACGGTAAAATCTTTATCCAGTCAAAGCTATGCGCTTTAATCTGCGTATCGCTCCCTAAAGTAATGATTACTAATAGTACAATTGTAATAATAGCCGCTGGTAATACAATTAAAAAGTTCGTTTTAAACTTATCTTTCATTTCTGTTCCTTGTGAGCGTACAGCTGCGATTGTTGTATCTGAAATAAATGATAAATTATCACCAAACATCGCTCCGCCAACAACGGTAGCCATCGTAAGTGCAATGGAGATATCAGTTTGCCCACTAATACCTACAGCAATTGGTGCTAATGCAGCAATTGTTCCCATTGAAGTTCCCATTGCTAATGAAATAAATGCCCCTATAACAAAAATTCCAGCTACGATAAATCCTTGCGGTAAAATGGATAACGCTAAGTTAACTGTAGAATCAACGCCGCCCATCCCTTTTGCCGTTTCAGAAAACGCTCCTGCCAGTACAAAAATTAAAACCATAATCATAATATCCGGGTTCCCTGCACCTTTAGCGAATCGTTCTACTTTTACATTAAAACTTTCTTTACGATTCATTGCTAAAGCGACTCCTACAGCAATTGAAATTGCTACAAGTATCGGCAATTTATAGAAATCACCTGTAATAATTCCAGAACCAATAAATAGCGCCAAAAATATCCCAAGTGGTAATAAAGCCAAACCATTTCCTCTCGTTTCTTTCAAAGTACCATCTCTCCCTAGTTTCAACCTTTTTCTAATGAATAACAAAAGACCTCTTCCAATGAGAAGAGGTCTTATACATCTATAAGGAACGCTCTTCTCATCTTTCAAGCACATGCTTGCTGGATTTGGCACAGCACTCTGAAATCGAGTCCGCTGCCGAGGCATCGTAGGGCCAGTCCCTCCGCCTCTCTTTATAAGAAGGTTTCATATTTATTTTTTAATAATAATTTCTTCCCTAACTTTACTCGCTTACAAAACAAAAGTCAATTATTTTTTGTATAGATTTTTTTGGTAATTATACAAAAATTTGAATACAACAATCATTTTAACTTTTTGATTTCTTCTTCCAATATTGAAATCCAATAAAATTCGCTATTTTTCATTGCATCTATTATCCATTTCGTAGTGTACCAAGCTAACTTATACTCTTCTTTTGTAACATCGCCACTTTTATAAGCATCCTCTAGCTCATCTTCATCCAATATATACATTTTACCGTTCGGTAATAACACTACATCTAAATATAAATCATCAAAATACGGTAAACCACGGTCGTCAATTTTATATTCTTTCGCCACATCGATATAATATTGCACTAATTTTTTCTGATCATCTAACATAGCTGTAATCGCAAAGTTTTTCCCGTCTATGAAATATTGAATCCACGTATATTGATTCCCTGCAATACAAAGTTGTTTACCATCATATTCTTTACAACTAGGTTCTCTTACCTTTTTTATTTCTAATATTCCTAGCATTCCTTCTTCTACTTGCTTAACCGTATAATCCTTCTCTATTAGTCGCTTCCACGAAGAACCGTCACCATATTTACGTTTCATTACGTCCGCTTCCCTTCTATATAGAAAAGCCCCCACATATTATGTGAGAGCTTGTTCAAATTATAATTAAGCTGCTTGCTTATTAGAAATTTCTTTCAAGTAGGCTTGTCCTTTTTCAGCGTCATACTGACCTTCCCACTTAGACATAACTACAGCTGCTAAAGAGTTACCTACAACGTTAACTGCTGTACGAGCCATATCTAAAATACGGTCAATACCAGCGATAAAGGCTAAACCTTCAGCTGGAATACCTACTGTACCAAGTGTCGCTAATAATACAACGAATGATACGCCCGGTACACCCGCAATACCTTTTGATGTAACCATTAATACTAGTAATAATGTAATTTGTTGTGTAATGGATAAATCAATACCGTACATTTGCGCTAAGAAAATAGCTGCAATTGCTTGATATAAAGTTGATCCATCTAAGTTAAATGAATAACCTGTCGGAATAACGAAAGATGTAATTGCCTTCGGACAACCGAACTTCTCCATTTTCTCCATGATTTTCGGTAAAACTGTTTCTGAACTTGCTGTAGAGTATGCTAAGATCAGTTCGTCTTTTAAAATTTTAAAGAATTGGAAAATGTTAATTCCAAATATTTTCGCTGTAAGTCCTAGTATGACTACAACGAAGAAAATCATCGCACCATATACAACTATGACTAATTTCCCTAATGGAATTAATGAAGATAAACCAAACGTCGAAACTGTTACACCAATTAATGCGAATACACCAAACGGTGCAAATTTCATAACTTGGTTAGTCACGTAAAACATCGCATCTGCTACACCTTGGAAAAATTGAAGAACCGGTCTTCCTCTTTCACCAATCGCCGCAACTCCTAAACCAAATAGTACAGAGAAGAAGATAATCGCAAGCATATCGCCCTCAACCAATGATTTCATAATATTCGTTGGAACGATATTCACAAATGTATCTGCAAACGAATGACTTTGTACTTGAGCTGTTGTTTCTGCATATTTAGAAATATCAGTCTTTGTTAATTGATCCATATTCACGCCTTTTCCTGGTTGGAAAATATTCGCTACCAGTAGACCAACAACAATTGCAATTGTTGTAATAATTTCAAAATAAAGAATTGTTTTCCCGCCTAATCGGCCTAGTTTTTTAACATCGCCAACACCAGCAACTCCAACAACAATACTTGCTACAACAATCGGCACAACGATCATTTTAATTAATCGGATAAAAATATCACCAATTGGTTTTAGGTACCCTACAACTGTGCTATCGCCATAAAAAATTGCCCCCACCGCGATACCTAGAGCAAGTCCAATTAAAATTTGCCATGCAAGTCCTATTCTTTTCATATTTGTTGTAACCCCCTCTTCGATGTGTCACTCTACCTCTCATTCTATATTTATAAAACTTGAAATTAAGAGTATTACATATTATTCGACAATTCACTACATTTTGTCCCTGTTAAAAATCATAAATCAAAAAATTAAATCTGACAACAAAATAACTTTTCCTGAACACAAATAATTTTCTTGACAAAAATAAAACCCATGTCAGAAAACCTAACATGAGAACGATTCCTCACTAGTATTTTAGTGGGTTTTCAACTTGAATTTCGCTATATAAAATCACGATTTTTTCCCTTTATTTTACAGATAAAATCTAGAATACAACTTTGTTGCACAAACTAAAAAAATAAAATTACCATTACAAATACTGTTGAAAAATGATAAATTCCGACAAAACTTAGCAACTTTATAAAATTTTCTTTACATTATGGTTACAACGATAGACACTCTTCTTCTTATGATATATAACATTCATAGGGAAAGGAGCCAGACAACCATGAAAAAGAAATTTGCAGCGTTTAGTGTTTTAGCAGCAGGAACACTTTTTGTTTCTCCGTTACTTTCACCCGTATACGCTGAAACGAATCAAGATAAATTATCTAATATTCAATCTGAATTAGAAGGAAAACAAAATGACTTACAAAATAAATCAGCTGAGAAAGAACAAATAGAAAAAGAAATTCAAGAATTACAAAAGAAAATTGATGACTTAACTACTTCTATTAATAAAAACGAAGCTGAATTAAACGATACAAAAAAAGAAATTAGTAAAACACAACAAATAATTACTGAAAAAAAGAAACATATAGAGCAATTACAAACAAACATAGATACGCGTCAGGAAGTTATTAAACAACGTTTACAATCTATGCAAGAAAAACCTCGTACAAACATCATTACAGAGGTATTAACAAATTCTACAAACATTGCTGATCTTGTTGATAATATGTACTCTGTAAGTTTAATTTTAAACAATGATACAGATATTGTGAAAAAACAAACAACTGACCAAAATGCTGTGGCGAAAGAAAAAGAGGCTGTTGAGAAAAAAGAACAACAACTGAAAGAATCCGAGCAAAAATTAGAACAAAAACAGCAAGAATTACAAAATAACCAACAACAGCAGCAAACCTTTATTAGCGATCTACATACGAAAGTAGCAAAAGTAGATTCAGAGATTGAAGGATTAGAAGAATCTAAAGGCATTTTAGAAAATCAGCGTCAAGCTGTTCAAAAAGCAATTGAAGAAGAAAAACGTGCCGAAGAGGCTCGTAAAGCTGAAGAAGCTCGCAAGGCGGAAGAAGCTCGTAAACAAGCTACTACATCTGCTCAAACAGCTCAAGCAGCTCCAACACCACACGATACAAATATTGGCGGGTTTATTAAGCCAGCAGCTGGATCAAAAACTTCTGGGTTTGGCGTGCGCTCTATAGATAACCATAAAGGAATCGATATCGCAGCTTCAGGAACCGTTCCAATTATTGCCGCTGCTGATGGCGTTGTTATCCGCTCGGAATTATCATCTAGTTACGGAAACGTTGTGTACTTATCTCACCGTATAAACGGAAAAACATATACGACAGTATATGCTCATATGAGTAGCCGTTCTGTATCAAATGGACAAACTGTAAAACAAGGCACTCAACTTGGATTCATGGGAAATACTGGCCAATCATACGGGCAGCATTTACACTTCGAACTTCACCTTGGCGAATGGAATGTCGGTAAGACAAACGCAGTGGATCCATCTTCTTATATCGGATTATAAAAAAACTCGGTTCATACCGAGTTTTTTTTATTTCCACTTCACACACTATAGGCATTCCACATAGACTACAACTAAATGCCCATATTTTACGAGGTGAATCATATGAATACACAATTACAACAGAAAATAGAAGAAGCTAGAGAAACTTACATTGGCCGGTTATTTACATTTGGCGGCTCAGCATTATTTTTAATCGGATCATTCATTGCTGTCGTCACAGCCTATAAAGCGTATAATCGTTTAGTGAATACACCTACAACATAATAAAAAGACGGAGAAATCTCCGTCTTTTTATTATGCAAACATTTTAAATACGCCTATCGCATTTAAAAATACAATAATTACAGTTACTGGAATAACATAACGAAGCAAGAAGAACCAAATATTAAATAATGTTTTCCCTTTCGTTTCCGTAACTTCTAATTCTTTCATTAACATTTCTTTACTCATTTTATTTGGTACGAATAGTGAAATGGCTAGTACTCCGAGCGGCAGTAATACATTACTTACCGAAAAATCGACGAAATCAAAGAATGTCTTACCAAATATTTTCACATCACTCATAATTCCAAACGATAATGCTGACGGGATTCCAACTGCAAAAATAAGAATACCAATTAATAATGATGCTGACGGACGCTTTTTCTCATTATCTTTCGCAACAGATGCTACTACAATTTCAAGCATGGAAATCGCAGATGTTAAAGTTGCAAAGAAAAATAAAACTAAAAACATAATGAAGAAAAATTGTCCAAATGGTATTTTCGCAAATACTGCTGGAAGGACGATAAACAGTAGTCCTGGTCCTTCAGTCGGCTTAACGCCTAATGCGAAAATTGCCGGGAAAATTGCTAATCCTGCAAGTACTGTAATAAAAACAGTTAAACTTACAATAGATGTTGCTGATTTAGCTAAATGTTCTTCTTTCTTCAAGTACGAACTATACGTGACCATTACTGAGGCACCTACTGTTAGCGAGAAGAACGATTGTCCCATCGCGTATAAAATCGTATTTGCTGTCAGCTTTGAAAAATCTGGTTTCAAGAAGAACTCTACCCCAGCAAAAGCACCATCGAGTGTTAACGCACGAATAATGATTGCAATAAACAAAATAAATAATAGCGGCATCATATACTTACTTGCCTTTTCTATTCCCTTCTCTACACCTTTACTTACTACAAAAATAGTACAAAGCATAAAGATAAATTGCGCTCCAATCGCGCTTACTGGATTTGAAATCGTTTCACCAAATAATTTTCCATAATCAACAACACCATTCCAGAAGCTCCCTGTAACACTATAATATAAGTACAGTAAAATCCATCCACCTACAACACTATAAAAAGAGAGTACACTAAAACAAGTAACAACTCCCATGCGACCAATCCAAGGATATAACTTGCTATTTGGCACCAATACTTTATACGCTGTAACTGCCTCTTTTTGAGTACTACGTCCAATAACAAATTCAGCTAAAAGAAGCGGCATACCTATAAATACAGTTAATAGTAAAAATACAAGGAAGAATGCGCCTCCCCCACCATTACCTGCAACATACGGAAATTTCCATATGGCACCAAGACCTACTGCGGCTCCGGCTGCTGCGAGTACAAAGCCTATTTTCGACGTCCATTGCTGTGTTTCTTTCATCATAAATTCTCCTTTTCTGAATATTTAAACTTTTGTTAATTATACACTTTCATTTCATACTCGCACACCTCCTTTAGAAAATAAAAAAGTCCCCTACACGCAAATATGCATGTAGAGGACGATATATGTAATGTAAATACCGTGGTACCACCTCAATTGGATTGATAAATCCCACTTGTTCAAGTACAGGAAAACTCCGATACTCTATCCTTTTAACGGCGGAACCCGGGTTGCCTACTACAATGTTCAACATACCTCTCGCAAGCCCATTCTGTATATTTTATCGTACCGGGCTCCCACCTTATCCCAGCTCTCTGAACGTATCAAATATACATACTCTTCTTGCTCATCGATTTCATTTATTGAAGTTACTTGTGATTATAAATTATATTTTTATAGTTGTAAAGTACAATTTATTCATTATCCTATATGAACTCTTCTCTCTAATTCTTGTAAAAACAATTCTCTTTTTTGTTCATTTTGAACATATATCGACTTTAATACTTCTTGCAACAATATATTTCTCTCTCTTTTCTCTATTTGTAATTCTTTCACTTTTATTCTAACTTCGTATAAAAAATCAAGATACGATCCATACGCCTCATCATATTTATTTGCGATATCATCACGAATTTTTTTTGCCAGTTTCGGACTTGCTCCTCCAGTAGAAACAGCCACATTCAATAATCCACGATGAATTGCCGCCGGAAAATGAACATTGCCACTTTCCGGGTTCGTAATAACATTTACTAACTGATTCTCTGTGCTATCTTCAGCAATTTGTTCATTTAATACGGCATCACTACTCGCTGCAACGACTAAAAAAGCACCTTGAATATCACTTTTTTCATACTCCCTTTGATACCAACGAATTTGCTTTTCTTCCACTAGTTTCACTAAATTCGCATCCAATTCAGGACTTATCACAACTATATCCGCACCTTGTTTTAGTAAAGGAACAATTTTGAATCCCGCGACTTTTCCTCCACCAATGACAACAACACGTTTCTTCTCAACTCGCACTGTAAGTGGATACATATTGATCTCCCTTCAATAATTTCTTCGTTTTCTGAATTAACATATATTGAAATGCTGCATTCTTTCCTAAATACGGACTTATTTTTATCTCATCCAACTCATATTGGCGCACTTCTTTTTCAATGTGTTTCATAAGTAAACCTGTAAATAATAAATAAGGCAGTACAACGATATTCTTTTCTTTTCGTTCAACAACTTCCTTTAACTTCTCCTCAAATTTCGGCTCGGCAGCCGCTAAATAACAAACCTCTACTTTTTTAATTTTCTCTTCATGTTGAAATAAAGAAGCAATCCAGTTTATATCTCTTAATACTTCAGGATCACTACTCCCTCTTGCAACGAGAAGTAGCGTCACTTCATTCTTATCTTCCTGTTCAATGCCACTTCCGCTATACACCGATTTCACAAGTGTTTCTGATACACCAAACGGGTTACCGTAGGTCACTTTAACATTCGAAAATTGATTATTTAACTTTTCCAATTCAAACGGTATATCTTTTTTCACATGACCTGCCGCTAATAAAAAAACTGGAATAACAATAATCTCTGTAGCACCACGCTTCACACATGTACGGAACCCTTCATTAATCGTTGGGCTCGCTAACTCTAAAAAACAAATTTCTTGAATACTTGCCTCTACACGGTTCATGCATGATGTAATAAATGCAACCGCTTCTTCTTTAGCTGCTTTCAAACGACTTCCATGGCATATATATAAGATGGCTTTCATTTTATAACACTCCACTTACTTGATAGGTACTTTCTGTCTGTTTCTCAAACCAATGGATTTTTTCTCTAAAACGGACCACTTCTCCAATTACAATCATGCTCGGATTTTGAATTTGTTCTTTTTTTGCAACATCCACAATTGTTCCTAACGTCCCAACAACTGTGCGCTGCATTGATGTCGTTCCCCGCTCAATAATAGCAGCAGGTGTACTTTTGTCTTTTCCATGCTTCATCAGTTGTTCACATATGTAGGGTAAATTGCTAACCCCCATATATACGGCTAAAGTCTCTACACCTTTCGCTAAATTTTCCCACTTCACTTCCTCTTCAGCACCTTCTTTCCTATGCCCTGTCACAATAGCAAAACTTGCACTTGCATCACGATGTGTCACTGGAATGCCAGCATAAGCAGGAGCAGCTATTCCAGCTGAAATACCAGGAACGATTTCAAATGGTACACCTTGCTTTGCTAACGCTTCAGCTTCTTCTCCTCCTCTACCAAATACAAATGGATCGCCGCCCTTAAGTCTCGTTACAACTTTTCCCTTTTTCGCATATTTAATAAGAAACGTGTTAATCGTCTCTTGCTTCATCGTGTGATAATTTGGTAGTTTTCCGCAATAAATTAAATCTGCTTCAGGCTTTGCGTATGAAAGTAACTCTTTATTCACGAGACGGTCGTATAAAATAACGTCTGCCTTCTCAATACATTTCACCCCTTTCACAGTAATTAACTCTGGATCACCCGGACCTGCACCAACGATATAAACCTTCCCCATCATCTCTCCTCATTTCTACTATTAAAGTGAAACTTCCATCCTTATATACGAATGGAAGTTTTCATTATTTCGTATTACCTTTTCCCTACTCATGAATAACAAATGCTGCACCTTTTCGAATCTTCTTTTTTTCAAATAGGGCAATCTCCTTTACTTCTGGTAACGGTAAAAAATGTTTTTCAAGCTCTATCTCCGCGAGCTTAAATGCCTGTTCTTCACTTTGAGCAACAACAACAATCGGAACAATACTATTTACTAACACAGCTTCAAATCGATATAAATCCATATTGTCCCTCCTAAGACGCTATTACTTCTTCTAACACAGTATTTAACGCTATTTGTAATGTCTCTATACCAACACGGCCGACAAAATCATAAAACGTTTCAGCTGGTAATTTATTCTCTTTGAAATAGCTTATAAATGATGCAAGTACATCAGGTAGATCCTCGCCATCTATTTTCCCTTTTAACTTTTGATTGTAAGCACCGCCATCTAACAATGTTCCACCTACGTATATTTCAAATGCTTCAACAATTCCTTTTTCCTTCGTTTTCATTTTCACCCCTTGTAATCCAATGTCAGCAATTTGACGTTGACCACATGAATTCGGGCACCCTACCATATGAATACGAACCGGAACATCGAGTGCAATTTGTGTATCTAAGTATTCGGCAATTTTTCGCAATCTTTCTTTCGTTTCTACTAAAGCAAGATTGCAATATTCAATACCGGTGCAGGAAACTGCATGACCAATAAACGATTTTGGACTTGCTGATATGGCTTCAAACAACGGCTCATTTAGTAAACCCGTCACATTTTCTGGCGGAACATTCGGAATAATGAAGTTTTGCGAATTACATGTACGAATCTGTCCATTTCCATACTGCTTAGCAATTCTTGCAATCTCAAACATTTCTTCCGCATGTAGACGTCCTACCGGCACATTAAAACCTACATATTTTAGTCCATCTTGTTTTTGATCTTGAACACCATAAAAGTATCCCGCATTCCATCCTTTGAGAGCACTTTCTCCTTTACTTTGCAATGGTCCTATATACTCTATTAGTTTCTCTTTAAATTTCTCTGCTCCCCAGTCTGCAACTAGAAATTTCAAACGGGCTAAATGACGTTTTTCACGGTATCCAAAATCACGGAATATCGTAGCAATCGCAATTGCTACCCCCTTCACTTCTTCTGGTAAAACGAATACATCTAATTCATCAGCTAAATATGGACGGGCTGATAATCCACCGCCTACTTTTATATGAAAACCAACTTTTTTCTCACCATCTATCTCTTTCGTTGCAGGTGTAAATGCAACACAGTTAATCTCTGCGTTTGCTGAATTATAAATGTTAGAACTAATAGACATTTTAAATTTACGCGGTAAGTTAGAAAACTCTTCATTATGTTGGAAATAATCATATACCTCTTTCACAATACCCGTTGTATCAAACAGTTCATTTGCATCAATACCAGCAAGTGGATTCCCTGTAATATTACGCGTTATATCACCACACGCCCCCGCTGAAGATAACCCAACTCTTGCTAATCTTTTAAAAATATCTGGAATTTGATGAATTTCTAACCAATGAAACTGAATCGCCTGTCTTGTCGTAATATCTATTACGTCACGCCCATAATCTTCAGCGATAGAAGCAAGCACTTCTGCCTGCGCGTTCGTAATAATCCCTGATGGAATATTTACACGCATCATAAAATAACCAGCTTCTTTGGGACGTTGTAAATACAACCCTGCCCATTTGAATGCGTCCCACTCTTCTTTCGGAATAGATTCGAAGCCATTTTCTGCATAGTAAGGAATATCATTAAAGATTTCCAATCCATCTTTTTTCAATTTATTTTTCTCAGTCTGATTTAATTTTTCATTGTTAGCCCATACTTTTTCATAACTCATTTTTTATCCCCCTATATAAAGTGAAACTTTAATCAGTGGGGAGTGTTCATCCCCCACTGATTATTAGTTGAACCAATCGGGCATTAACGGGCAGTTCATTTCTCACCTAACTTCTTTGCCCTAGCCAAATTTTGAGATGGGAGTTCTACTACCCGGCAAATAGCGGGGTAAAACCACGCTCTTGTAAGTACTTCACGATTTGTTCTGCACATTCTTCAATAGAATACTTGTGCGTTTCTACAATTAACTCTGCTTTCTCTGGCTCCTCATACGGTGAATCAACACCAGTAAACTCTTTAATATCACCCTGTCTTGCCTTTTTGTATAACCCTTTTGGATCACGTTTTTCACACTCTTCAATTGGACATTTTACAAACACTTCTATAAACTCATCTGCTGCTAATAGATCTCTAACTTGTTTTCGGTCTACTCGAAACGGTGAAATAAACGCTGTAAGAACAACAGTACCTTGATCTACAAATAGCTTCGCCACTTCACCAATCCGTCTTATATTTTCCATACGATCACTTTCAGAAAAACCTAAGTCTTTATTTAAACCGTGGCGTACATTATCTCCATCTAGTACATAGTTTCCAATATTCTTTTCAAATAGTTTACGAGCAACCGCGTTCGCCACCGTAGATTTACCTGAAGCTGATAGACCAGTAAACCAAACTACAAAACTATGATGCCCATTTCTTACTCTTCTCTCATCTTTTGAAACAGATGCTGTATGCCAAGTAATATTCGTATCCATGTCATTCTCTCCCTATTCTGTTACTACTTCTTTTTTCAAACCTTTAATTAGCACTTCCACTACTTCTTTACGACTAAATGTACTCGGCGGAACCTCACCGTTTCTTAATAGTTCTCTTACTTTCGTACCTGATAAAATGACATGATCCTCTTTTCCGTGTGGGCATGTTTTCGTCGAAGCCATCGCTTCACATTTCGTGCAGTAAAAACTATGTTCAAAAAATAACGGTGTAATTCCTAACTCTTCCACTGTAAAGTTTGTAAAAATTTCTTGTGCTTCATAAGTCCCGTAATAATCTCCTACTCCTGCATGATCGCGCCCTACGATAAAGTGGGTGCATCCAAAATTCTTTCTGACTAATGCATGGAATATCGCTTCCCTCGGTCCTGCGTAACGCATTGCTGCAGGAAATACACCTAAAAAGACACGATCTTTCGGATAATAGTTTTGAAGTAATACTTCATAGCTTTCCATCCTTACATCAGCAGGAATATCGTCCGACTTCGTTTCCCCAACGAGTGGATTTAAAAAGAGACCATCTACAATTTCAAGGGCAGATTTTTGAATGTATTCATGGGCACGATGTACCGGATTTCTCGTTTGAAATCCAACCACTGTTTTCCAACCACGTTTTTTAAATTCTTCTCTCGTTTCAATTGGATCTAAATGATAAGAAGGAAACGGATTACTTTCAAAGCGTTTTGTAAGAATAATGGCTCCCCCGACATAAACGTTCGGTCGTTCATATAATTTTTTCACTCCTGGATGAGCCTCATCCGTCGTTTTATACACAAGTAACGCTTCTTTTTCCTTATCAGGCACAAAAATATCTTCTATTTGAATGACACCATATACATTTTCAGCATTAACAAGTTTTACTTCCTCTCCAGCTTTCAGACTCTCTGCTACTTCTTCTGTTACTGGTAATGTAATCGGTATACTCCATACGCTCCCGTTTGCTAAGCGAAGCGTTTCTACGACCGAATCATAATCTTTCTTTCCTAAAAAACCAGTAAGTGGGCTATATCCCCCTGTCGCTAATAGCTCTAAATCACTTAACGAAATGTTGTCTAGTTCAATTTCTTTTTCGATTTGTGATAAGTCGTAAGTCTCGTCTATACGATTTATTAATTCGTTTCTTGTACTCATTTTCTATTTCCTCTCTTAGCTTTATTTTCAAATTCATCTTATTGGTAATGAAGACCACATTCTGTTTTCACTTTCCCAGACCACCTACCATCTCTCGAATCGCCACCCTCACCTACAGGTAACGTACACTTCTCACACCCAATGCTTGGATATCCAACATCATGTAGCGGGTTATACGGCAAGCTATGTTTGTATACATACCGCCACACTTCTTTCCACGTCCAATGAATGAGTGGACAAACTTTAATAGATTGAAAGCGATGATCTTGATTTATAAACTTTGTATGCTTACGCGTTTCTGATTGTTCCCTCCTTAAACCCGATATCCACGCTTTTTCCGCTGCTAATGATTTTTCTAACGGTAAAATTTTTCTAATTTTACAACAAAGGTTCGGATTACTTTCCCATAATTTCTCACCATGCAACTTCGCTTGTTCATCAAGCGTAAGTTCCGGCTGTTTTTCTATAATATTTAATGAAGGAAATCGTTTCCGCACTTTTTGAATTAATTCATACGTTTCTTGAAAATGAACATTCGTATCTAAAAATACAACTTTAGCAGATGGATTTACTTGGTTTATAAGATGCAGCAATACCATCCCTTCCACTCCGAAGCTACATGCGTATACAATTTCACTTTTATATTCTTTATAAGCCCAACTTAATACTGATAGCGCGCCTTTCGTTTCATCTTCTTCTGAAAATGAAACATTATTTTCTTCCCACGTTTCATACGTCAACATGTTCTTTCCCCCTGTAAAAGCAAAAAGGCGGTTTTAACCTAATATAATAGGTTAAAACCGCCTCTAGTTTTTCTAGTCAGCGCTTTTTACTTTAAACGTACCTTTTCACTTTTCTCTAATTGAATGACTTTCCCATCTTGCACAACAATTGTAATTGAACCATATTTCATATCAGCAAGCATCGCTTGAATTTTCTCAGATACTTCCTCAAAATGTTCCCGTACACTCACGCGAACAGCCCCCCTTTTTATTCATAAAAAAAATCTTTCCCATTTCGAAAAGACTGTTCGGTAATATATTTTACCTTATCTTTCAAAATGGATTCCATTTTGCTGGATTTAGCACCTTGCTTTCTATAAGCAGGTTGCCGAGCTTCGTCGGGCCAGTTCCCTCAGCTTCTCTTGATAAGCTTTGTATTTGTATTTTATCACAATTCTGATTTTTTTCAATCCTAGTTTTCCGATATATTTTAATTATTTTATTTTATAAAAAAGGAATTGCCCATCCGAACAACTCCTTTTTCCTCATTTAAACAAGTTCTTTAATACGTATGCGATCGTTCCCAATAATATTTTCATATGTTTCACGCTCTACAACAATTTGTGATGTGCCGCCCTTCGCGAAGACGACAGCTGGTCTACGAATCCGATTATAATTATTCGCCATCGAGTACCCGTATGCCCCTGTACAAGAAATTGCTAGTAAATCGGCTGAAGCAACTTTCGGTAGAGTGATATCCCAAATTAACATATCTCCACTCTCACAGCACTTCCCAGCAATCGAAACAAGTTCCTCATTCTCATCATTCCCTCGATTCGCTAACATCGCTTCATAACGAGCGTTATATAAAGCAGGTCTTAAATTATCAGTCATCCCACCATCCACTGATACATATTTCCGAATACCAGGAATGTCTTTCACAGATCCGACTGTATAAATTGTCGTTCCAGCATCCCCTACAATACTACGGCCTGGTTCAACCCATATTTCTGGCAAGGGATAATTACATACCGTAAATTGTTCCCTCACCGCACTTGTTACAGCTCGCACATATGTCTCAAGAGTTAATGGTGTATCTGACTCTGTGTAGCGTATTCCGAATCCTCCGCCTACATTTAGCACTTTTACTACATAGTTTGTTCGCTCTCTCACTTGTTCTAAAAATTGACGAAGAACTTCAATCGCTCGCACAAAGCCGGCCGTTTCAAATATTTGTGATCCGATATGTGAATGAATCCCTAACACGTTATAATTTGATTTTTGTAAAGCAATCTCAATCACTTGCATCGCTTGACCATTTGACACGCCAAATCCAAATTTCGAATCATCTTGGCCTGTTGTAATATATTCATGTGTGTGCGCCTCTACTCCGGGCGTTACACGAATTAATATGTTCACAAATTTCCCATGTTGCACTGCTAAATCATGCAAAATTTCTAATTCCAAGAAATTATCTACGACAAAACAACCAATATTTGCCTGAAGAGCCATCACAATTTCTTCTTCTGTTTTATTATTTCCGTGAAAATGAATGCGTGATGCCGGAAATCCTGCTTGCAGCGCAGTATATAATTCTCCTCCAGAAACAACATCTAATGACATATTCTCTTCACGAGCCACTCGGCACATCTCCATGCACAAGAACGCCTTGCTTGCATATGCTACTTGATAAGAGAAACCACTTTCTTTAAACGCACGATGAAACGCGCGGCACTTTCCTCGAATTGACTCTTCATCGTATACATAAAGTGGTGTTCCGTATTGTTTTGCTAGCTGCGTCGTATCGCACCCTCCAATTTCTAAGTGTCCTTGCCCATTGATTCGGCTTGTGCCGTGTAAATACATTTGAATTCCTCCCTTATTTCCTCTAAAACTCATAACCCCAATCTTCTATTCATTGCAGCACGCTTTTAGATAGACAAAAAACGCGCGGAACAATGTTCACACGCGTTTCTTATTAGGAAAAATATATATTGAAAAAATAAACGAGTTGTTATCTCCTCAAAATAAGAAACCGCATCAACATCTCCAAATAGCTCTCCATAAAAGAAATATTATGACAGTACTACATTTATTCAATGTAGTCCCAATATATGAATAAGATGGTTATTCTTATATTTCGGCAATAGTCCCTTTCAACCTATGATCACAGATTCCATTAAATCTCCCATAGCTTACTCTTTCCTATCGCGGCCTCTACCTTTGAGAGTAGATGAGGTAAGTCTATTTAATTTTCAAACATCTAATTGTTGCTATTAACAATACCAAAGGACCATTTTATTTGTCAAACAATTTTTTATATTGTTTTTTTACAGTTTAATTTCGTATCATTTGGTAAGCGCTTTACTGAAATCTTTGACACTTCCCATTCCCCTTCTTCATTATTAAATGTAATCGTTACCTTCTCAAATGGTGGAGCAATTTTCCCAGCAACTCGTTCATACTTCGTTACTTCAATACTTGCTTGAAATAAATATGTACCGCTATACACTTTTTTTAAACTAATAATTTTAGGACATTGATAAGGCTTCAAGCTCCCATATTGTTTTTCAATTGCTTTATTTATTTTCGGAAATAAAACAGAATAAAGGGCATCTTCCATAAGAGGTGCATCATATTGGGCTACCGACACACTCGGTGAAGCAAAAAGTATAACACTACTGCATACTATAAAATATAATAATTTTCGCATTATAACCTCCGTATTATTACACGATTCTTTCTGCGCACGATAATTATCATACATAGAAACTCCGTTTTATTGTCTCCCACTGCCCTTTTTCTACTCAATTATTATAAAAAAGCCCACAACTCTCTTTTATTTTCGTATAATGATACTCATAGTATAATAAACATAATAACAAAGGACTGTTCGTATATATAAAATGAGGTGCTAACCAAACCGGCTCACAAGAACTGTCATGCTTTTTAGGAGAGGAGTATATTATGCTACAACGTCTGTTTCCAAAACTGCGATTTGCACTCGTTGCAGTCGTTTTATTATGGATAAAAACATATATTGTGTACAAGCTAGCATTTGATATTAAAATTGATAACTTCTTTGAAGAATTTATGCTTTTTATTAATCCACTAGCTGCGTTACTTTTATTTTTCGGTTTTGCTTTACTTGCATCTAAACACCGAAACCGCATTATAGTTGGAATCAGTTTTATACTGTCCTTTATTTTATTTGGAAATGCAATGTTTTATGGGTTTTATAACGATTTCGTTACGTTCCCAGTTTTATTTCAAACAAATAATATGGCTGATTTAGGGACAAGTATAAAAGAACTCTTTACGTACAAAACATTACTTTTATTTGCAGATGCAATTATTTTAATGTTTCTTTCACGTAAATTCCCAGCATTTTGCGACAAGACGCCACTTTCTCGCTCTGAGAAGCGAACTTTCTTTAGCGGTGTAACAGCTCTATTAGCATTACAAATTGTCGTTTCAGTTATTTATAAACCACAAATGTTCTCACGCTCATTTGATCGTCAAACTGTCGTGAAAAATTTAGGTTTATACACATATCATCTATTTGATATTACACTTCAATCTAAATCTTCGGCTGAACGTGTATTTGCAAGTGGTGACGGGTTCTCTGAAATTAAAAACTATACAGACTCAAAAGATAAGCAAGTTGATAAAAACTTATTTGGAGCTGCAAAAGGTAAAAATGTAATTTTGATTTCAATGGAATCTACACAAAGTTTTGTTATTAATAAAAAAATAAATGGAAAAGAAATCACTCCATTTTTAAATGAATTTATTAAAGATAGTTTTTATTTCGATAACTTCTATCATCAAACGGGACAAGGTAAAACTTCTGATGCTGAATTTATCGTTGAAAATTCACTTTATCCGCTAGACCGCGGTTCTGTATTCTTTACTCACGCAACAAATGAATATACAGCTACACCAGAACAATTAAAAAAATACGGATATTCTTCTGCTGTCTTCCATTCAAACGATAAAACGTTTTGGAATCGTGATGTAATGTATCCTGCACTTGGATATGATCGTTACTTTAATTTAAATGATTACGTAGGCACAGAACAAATGTCTGTCGGTTGGGGATTAAAAGATAAAGGATTCTTTGAACAATCAATTCCAAAGCTAAAATCTTTACCACAACCGTTCTATACAAAATTTATTACTTTAACAAATCATTTTCCATTTCTTCTAAATCCAGAAGATCAATATGTTGATGAGTTTAATTCGGAAAGTGGTGTTGTAAACCGCTACTTCCCAACCGTTCGTTACACGGATGAAGCTCTTAAACTATTTATTAAACAATTAAAAGAGGAAGGACTGTATGATAATTCCGTTATTGTCATTTATGGAGATCATTACGGTATTTCTGAAAACCATAATGCAGCTATGGCTCAGTTCCTTGGGAAAGACGCTATTACACCGTTTGATTCTATGCAATTACAACGCGTCCCTCTCATTATTCATGTACCTGGTCAAGAAGGAAAAGTCATTTCTAAAGTATCTGGTCAAATTGATATTAAACCAACGCTACTTCATTTACTTGGTATTAAAACAAATCAATCAGTTGAATTTGGAACTGACCTATTTATTAAAGAAGAAGATCCACTTATGGTAATGCGTGATGGTAGCTTCGTTTCGGAAAACTATGTTTATACAAAAAACATGTGCTATAAACGAAATACAGGTGAAGAAGCGGACATTTCATTATGTCAACCAAATATTGAAAAAGCAAAAACTGAATTGAAACTCTCCGACAAACTCATTTATGGAGACTTATTACGTTTCGACCCTAACAATCGTTATAAAACCGGAACAATGACAACGAAATTTGAATAGCGCCAGAAGCAACTTTTATAAAAGTTGCTTCTTTTTTTACTTATTTTTCAAATCATTCCGCTATGAAATCTTTCACAAATTGGGAATTTTTTTCGTATGAGGAAGAAATTTATGGTATGATAAAATAAGTAAAATTTCATAAACTAATTAAGAATTTATTACAGAAAGCAAGGGATCAGATTTTGTATAGAGCAGCTATTCCAAACTTATTTACGCTCGGAAATTTATATAGTGGATTCTTGTCAATCGGCTATGCATCTTTAGGATATTATAAATCAGCTGCTATTTTAGTACTTATCGGGATGATGTTAGATAGTCTTGATGGGCGTGTTGCTCGTTTATTACGTGTTGATTCACAAATGGGAAAAGAGCTTGACTCGCTGGCGGATGTCGTAACATTTGGTGCAGCACCTGCTGTTCTCATGTATTACACATCTTTCTCCAATTACGGAATCATCGGACTATACATAGCGGGACTATTCCCTCTTTTCGGAGCATACCGTTTAGCACGATTTAATGTAACACCATCTTCTACTTCAATGAAATATTTCACTGGGGTACCGATTACAGCAGCGGGAGGGCTTGTTGCTTTCTTAACATTATTTTCACATACCATTCCAAAAATCGTTCTTATTACAGTATTTGTAACGTTCGCATTTTTAATGGTGAGCCGCATTCGTATCCCAAGTTTAAAAGATGTACCAATTCCACGATATAGCATCATTATTACACTATTTCTAGTCGGAATCATTATCACAATGTACCAAACAGGGTTCGGTAATTTTTCTGTTTTCTTATTCATTGCTATTCCACTATATATTTTGTATATGCTATCTCAATTTCTTAGACAAAGACCATCTAAAAGAGCAAATAAAGAAAAATAAGAAACCTTCCGATTCCGGAAGGTTTCTTTTTATTTTGTAACTACTACTTTTTGATTTACAGGTGTTACAGGCTCTTCACCGTTTAATACGGCTAAAATATTTCTTACTGCCATTTCAGCCATCGCATCACGAGTTTCGAATGTTGCATTTCCTACGTGAGGAGCAAGTACTACATTCTTTAATCCTTTTAGCTCTTCTGTAATTTTCGGTTCAAATTCAAACACGTCAAGAGCTGCTCCTTCAATTTCATTCGTTTTTAATGCATGAGCAAGTGCCGCTTCATTCATAATTGGTCCACGTGAAGCATTTACAATATACGCTGTTTTCTTCATCATTTTAAACTGTTCATCATCAATCATATGATGCAATTTCGGATTATAAGCACAGTTAATTGTAATAAAGTCTGCTGTTTGTAATAATTCTTCCAATGTTACATATGTTGCTTCCAGTTCACTTTCAGCTTCAGGCTTTCGATTTGGACCTGTATATAAAACATTCATTCCAAACGCTTTCGCACGCTTTGCAACTGCCTTTCCGATTTCTCCAAGGCCAATAATTCCAATTGTTTTACCATGTACTTCACGGCCTAAGAAAAATAATGGCGCCCATCCATTAAATCCAGTTGTACGACATAATGTATCGCCTTCAGGAATTCTACGTGCAGCTGCTAAAAGAAGTGCAAATGTTAATTCTGCTGTCGCTTCAGTTGATACTTTCGGTGTATTCGTTACCGCAATCCCTTTTTCTCCGGCATACGAGTAATCAATATTATCGTAACCAGCACCGTAGTTTGCAACAATCTTCAAATTAGGTGCCGCATCAATAACTTCTTTTGTCACCTTTGTAGAAAGTAGACTTAACAATGCATCTTTATCTTTTACACGATCTGTTAATTCATCTAAAGAAATTAACGCATCTTTATCGTACATTTCTACATCATGATCCTTTAATAGTTCTAATCCGATTGCTGGAATTTTCCCTGCTACTAATATTTTTACCACTACTAACACCTCTTCTATAAAAAATAAGATATCTCTTATCTTTCATTGTAAGAAATCCACCTATAAAAACCAAGGAATTTGATCATAGTTTTGAAAATCGACATTTTTTACCCATAAGAAAAGAGGAGATTCATCTCTCCCCTTTTCTTACGCTTTCTCTTGCGATTCTTGTCCAAGCTTTACATCGATCGTTCCTTCTGCAACTGTATCGCTAATTTGTTCCTCAATAACTGATTGAGATGTAGCATTCGTTTCAGAAGTATAAGCTTGTTGCTGTGCATCTTGTACATTTTGTTTATTTTGCTGTTTCGCCATTTCTTACCCTCCTTTTTATTCTTTCTTATTTTGAACAAAAAGGGTGGTTTTCATCAAAAAATCGTGATCATTTTGAAATTGTTACTTCTTCTTCCAGTAATCTCATCGTTCTTACTCGTTTCGTAAATGTAGCTACGTGAGAAATATCATGATTACGTAACGTCTTTATATTCTCTGCCACATATTTTCCTAAATCATTCGGATAATGAGCATCTGAGGAGAGAGTAACCGGAACGCCATGCTTAGCTAGTACTTGTAAATATAGCGGACTCGGACACATTTCGCGCACAGGATAGCGATAGTATAATCCCGCATTTATTTCCGTTGCCGTATTTGTTTCTACTAACGCACGCGCAATTTCCTTATAATAAGAAAGTTGTTCATTTTCATCTAACCGATAATTAAATACTTTTATGTTATCAAGATGAGCTATAATATCAAATAAATTAGAGCGAACTGCACACTCAACCGTTTTGAAAAACGTATCATATAAAGCATATAAGTCATGTTCCTTAAAATATTCTTTCGTATCTGGATTATCAAATCCCCATCCATTAAAAAAATGAACAGAACCAATTACATAATCAAAATCTCCTAATGCGAGTAAAGATTGTAATTCTTGTTCACCACCAATAAAATAATCCGCTTCAATTCCAAGTTTTAGCGTCACGCCTCGTTTACTCCATCGTTCTTTCGCCTCTTCAATTGCCTTTGTAAAATCATGCAGTGACGTTACCCTTACTTGGTCTAACCATCCCTTCTGTAAACGACCAAGCCCTGAATCACTTATATCGACATATCTTTCATAGTATTCTTTCGCTTCATAAAAACGGTATAAATGATCGACAATACCAACTTCTTTTATACCTTTTCGCAAAGCTTCTTCTAAATATAAATCAATCCATTTCGTTGTAAATGGCCCTTCTTTCACACGTCTTTGCAGGCGTTCTTGTGTTTTCACAAGCCATTCCATAGAATGTTTTTCTTCTGTAAGTGGTTCATAATGTTGTAACACTTCATTTATTTTAGCTAGCCATCCTATTGAATATGGCCCTTCTTCTAAATGAATGTGATAATCCACCTTCATCTACATTTCCCCCTTATAACGTATCTATTTCACTTCTGTCCCCTACTCGCGAAAGCTTCCCATTTCTTTCTGTCACTTCCTCCATAACATCTTCTAATGATATATTTTTTTCAGCTAATAAAACAAAGCAGTGATACAATACATCAACCATTTCTTTCACTAATTCTTCTTTGTCATTATTTTTAGATGCGATAATTACTTCCGTGCATTCTTCACCAATTTTCTTTAAAATTTTATCTTCTCCTTTTGAAAATAAATAATTTGTATACGATTCAGGAAGTGGATTTCCCTTTCGTTCTTCAATTGTTTCAAATAGTAATTTAAAGGCATTTTCCATATGTATCCCCCTATATAATTTGGTAGTGAAAACATGTTTTCTCTCCTGTATGACAAGCAGGTCCCACTTGCTTTACGACAACAATAATTGCATCTTGATCACAATCTAAATAAAGAGATTGCACATATTGGACATTTCCTGATGTTTCTCCTTTATTCCATAACGATTGTCTTGAACGAGAATAAAACCATGTTCTTTTCGTTTCTAGCGTTTTTTCATATGCTCCTTCATTCATATAAGCTAGCATTAAAACTTCTTTTGTCCCTTCTTCAATTACAACTGCTGGTAATAATCCTTTTGAAAAGTTAGGTTTCATAACCGCACCTCAACATTTGCATTTCTTAATTTTCTCTTTACGTCCTGCACTGTCGCCTCACCATAATGAAAGATGGATGCCGCAAGTGCTGCATCAACTGTTGTCTTTTGAAAAACTTCTATAATGTGATCAACGTGACCACATCCGCCTGACGCGATGACTGGTACGGAAACGCTTTTTGAAATTTCTTCTGTTAAACGAAAATCATACCCGTTTTTCGTTCCATCTGCATCCATACTCGTTAACAAAATTTCGCCTGCCCCTAGCTCGGCAACGCGTTTTGCCCACCCGATTGCATCCATACCCGTATCAACTCTTCCGCCGTTCACATAAACATTCCACTTTTCTTCTGCTACTTTTCTAGCATCAATTGCTACGACAATACATTGTGAGCCAAAGTGTTCTGCCCCTTCTTCAATTAGCTTTGGATTTCGCACTGCCGCTGAGTTGATTGAAACTTTATCCGCTCCAGCTCTTAGTAAATTGTACATATCTTTAACACTTGAAATCCCCCCGCCAACTGTAAGAGGAATAAATACTTTCGAAGCTGTTTTTTCTACAACATCTATAATTGTTTTTCGTCCTTCATGCGTTGCTGTAATATCTAAAAATACAATCTCATCTGCTCCCGCTTCATTATATAAAGCGGCTATTTCAACAGGATCACCGACGTCTTGTAACCCTATAAAATTTACACCCTTTACGACTCGGCCCTCTTTCACATCTAGACATGGAATAATGCGTTTCGCTAACATAACTTTGTTACCTCTAACACTTCTTCTAAATCAATCGTTTTCTCATAAAGAGCCTTACCAATTATGACGCCGTATATATTCATATCATTTAATTTTTTCACATCTTGAATAGATGCCACTCCTCCAGAAGCAATAAGACGAATGCTCACACTTTTTTGTAGTAACTCCAATTGCTCTAAATTCGGTCCTGCAAGTGTCCCGTCTTTCGAAATGTCTGTAAACACAATCGTTTGAACACCTACATTCTCCATTTGCTTTGCTAAATAAATGTAAGAAATTTCAGACACATCAAGCCAGCCTCTCGTTGCTACGAAACCATTTTTCGCATCAATTCCAACAATGATTTTCTCTTTATATAGAAGAACTGCTTCTTCTAAAAATTCCTTATCATAAAGAGCAGCTGTTCCTAAAATCACTTTATCTACACCTACTGACAATAACTTCTCTACCGCTACAAGTGATCGAATTCCTCCTCCAACTTGCACAGGAATACGTACTGCCTTGCAAATTCTTTCAATAACGAGCAAATTTACTGACTCGCCAGCAATTGCGCCATCTAAATCAACAATGTGCAACTTTTTCGCTCCCAATTTTTCGAATATAATCGCTTGCGCAACCGGATCTTCATTCATTACTGTTTCTTTACTAAACTCTCCTTGATAAAGTCTAACACATCGACCCTCTTTTACATCGATAGCTGGGAAGATTTCCATGCTTCTACCACCCCTTTGAAATTTTTTAACATTTGCATCCCAATGTCACCACTTTTTTCAGGATGAAACTGTGCGCCGTATATATTTCCTTTTGCTACAAAACCAGGTACTTTCACTCCATATTCACTTATTCCATACACAATTTCATTTGGACAATCTGCATAATAAGAGTGAACATAATATACGAAAGAACCGTCCTCTACTCCATTCCAAAGTGCTATTTCTCCCTCTTTCTTTAACTCATTCCATCCCATATGTGGAATTTTATAAGGAACCTTTAACTTTCGAATAACACCTGGCAATAAACTTAATCCGTTACAGTCTTGTAGTTCCTCACTTTTTTCAAATAAAAGCTGCATCCCTAGGCAAATGCCCAGAAGCGGTTTTCCTGAACGCCCGACTTCTTTTAACACACGCACTAAATTTTTTTCTTCCAATACATCCATCGCTTTCGGAAATGTACCTACTCCTGGTAAGATCACTCCATCACTTCTAAAAATCTTTTCTTTATCACCTGTTACGATGTACTCTGCTCCAATATATTGTAATGCTTGTTCCACACTGCGAATATTTCCCATTCCATAATCTATAATAACAATCAATTACAACATCCCTTTCGTGGAATTTACACCAGTAATGCTGGCATTTCTTTCGACTGCTTCTCTAAGCGCTCTACCAAACGCTTTAAATAATGCTTCAACTTTGTGATGTGTATTGCTTCCGTATAAAATGCGAGCGTGTAATGTAATATTGGCAGCATGAGCAACTGCTCTAAAAAATTCTTCTGTTAGTTCTGTATCAAAATCCCCTAGCTTCGGATTCGTTAATTCTCCTTGAAATACAATATATGAGCGCCCGCTAATATCAATTGCGACAAAACCTAAAGATTCATCCATCGGTACATATGCGGAGCCATAACGGTTAATCCCCTCTTTATTTTGCAATGCTTCTTTCAAACAATTTCCGAGTACAATTCCAACATCTTCAACTGTATGATGCGCATCAACGAATACATCGCCTTCCGCCTCCACTTGTAAACCGAATCTTCCATGCCTTGCAAATAAAGTTAGCATATGATCAAAAAATCCAACTCCCGTTTGTACAGAAACGTTCTTGCCTTCATCAAGCTGCAAACTTAATTTGATTTTTGTTTCTGTCGTCTCACGTATTTGACTGCACTCACGCATTATTCTTCCTCCTCAAATCTTATTTGAATTGCTCTCGCATGCGCATGTAACCCTTCTTTATTGGCAAGTTCTACAATATGATGTTGTACATCTCTTAACGCTTCCTCCGTATAAGACAGAAAGCTTGATTTTTTCACGAAATCATCGACTGATAACGGTGAGAAAAACCTTGCCGTTCCACTTGTCGGTAACACGTGATTCGGTCCTGCTAAATAATCACCGAGCGGCTCCGGTGCATATGGACCAAGAAAGATAGATCCTGCATGTTTCACATAAGCTAGAGCATTCATCGGTTCTTTTATATGTAACTCTAAATGTTCTGGAGCGATTTCATTCGATAATTGTAGCGCCTCATCTAAAGAAGGAACGATAAAGATAGCTCCATTTCTATTTATCGATTCACGTGCAATTTCGCTTCTTGGTAATGTTTTTAACTGTCTTTCTATCTCTCTTTCTACTTCTTTTGCTAACTCTATATTCGTTGTAATACAAATTGTTGTTGCTCTCTCGTCATGTTCTGCTTGTGATAATAAATCAGCAGCGATATATTTTGCATTACCGGTTTCATCAGCAATAACTACAATTTCTGACGGTCCAGCAATCATATCGATATTTACTATTCCGTATACTTCTCGTTTCGCCAGAGCGACGTACAAATTTCCTGGTCCAACTATTTTATCCACTTTTGGAATCGATTCCGTCCCATATGCTAAAGCAGCAATTGCTTGCGCACCACCTATCGTATAAATTTCATCTACCCCTGCAAGGCTTGCAGCAACTAAAATATGTGGATCAATCCCCCCTTGCCTTGGTGGTGTTACCATTACAATCTTTTTCACACCAGCGAGTTTTGCTGGCAATACATTCATTAATACTGACGAAGGATACGAAGCAGTTCCGCCCGGCACATATACCCCTATATTTTCTAACGGCCGAATGATTTGCCCTCTAATAATGCCTTCACTCGTGCAATCGAATATGGATTGCCTTTTTTGCTTTTCGTGATAAGAAATAATGTTTTTCTTCGCCTCTTGTAACGCTTCTAAAAATGAATTCTCTACAAACATACCCGCTCGTTTTATTTCTTCCTCACTTACACGAAACTCTTTAATCTCCACACCATCAAACTTTTTTGTATAAAAAGATAGAGCCTCATCCGTACTCTTCCTTACCTTTCGAACGATTTCGCTTACACTTCTTTGAACAGTTTCTTCTATTATATTAGCGTTTTCTCGTAGCAATTTTATTTTCGATAACGCCTTTTGAAAATCTTCAAAAACTATCTCCATTACAAGTCCCCCTATTTTCCTGACAAAATTTCTTGCTCCATCATATTTACAATACTGAATATTTCGTCTTTTTTAGTTTTTAATGCAGCCTTATTTACAATCATTCGAGCAGATATAGAACACATTTCCTCAAATACAATGAGCCCATTTTCTTGTAATGTTTTTCCTGTTTCCACAATATCAACAATCGCATCTGCCAATCCAAGAATAGGAGCGATTTCTACAGAACCTTCTATTTTTATAATTTCTACATCCTCCCCTTTATCATGAAAATAGTTAGAAGTAATATGTGGATATTTCGTCGCAATGCGTTTCTTCCGGTAGCTCTTCGGATTATAAGTAGGAATAGAAGCAACACAAAACTTACACACACCTACTCCTAAATCTAACATTTCATAAATATCTTTCTCGTTTTCCATTAAAATATCTTTTCCAACGACCCCAATATCAGCTACTCCATGTTCTACATAAGTAGCAACATCTACTGCTTTCACTAAAATAAATGAGATATCTGTATTTTTACTTTGAAAGACAAGCTTTCGTCCTTTATTTTTGAGCTCCGAACAATCAATTCCAATCTGCTCAAAGAGCGGAATCACATGTTTTTCTAATCTTCCTTTCGTTAACGCAATTTGAATGTTACGCATGAATTTTCTCCTTCTTTCTTGACTACCCATTTCTCTTTCCATACATATTCCACTAATGATTCGTTCTTCGCCTCAACGACCGTTACTATTTGATTTTTTCTTGCAAATTGAAAGGTGTCTTTTACATTAGAGAATAAGGATAGCTCTACTTTTTTCCCGTCCTTTTGAAGTGAATTTCGTAATCTTTCCGCTTCTGCTAATCTATTTAACTCATAATGAATAATAATATCTATTCCCTTTCGTTCATATGGTTCTTGTTGCTCTTGCAGCGCCTTCACAATTTGATTGACTTGCACCGCGAGTCCAACAGCTGGCAGCATCTCTCCAAAATTTCCAATTAACTCATCATATCTTCCGCCACTAACAATTTCTTCTCCTATTTCATATATATACCCTTTGAAAATAACTCCCGTATAGTAATCTAAATGTTGGATCATACCTAAATCAATTGATATGTAAGATCCATAGCCTAGTTTTTCAATTGCTTCATATATTTCTTTCACTCTTGCAATCGCCATTTTCATTTCATTACTTGAGGCGAGTTTTTCTGCTTCCTCAATCACTTCTAAGTTCCCAAATAGCCTTGGTAACTTCTCAAGTAATCTTACTGTTTCATCACATCGATCTAATTTCTTTTCTCTAATAAAATTTGATAGAGCCGCATAATTTTTACTTTCAATGTATGTCCTAAGTACTCTCTCTTCTTCCTCATGAATGGAGAGTTTTTTTACAATACATTTATATAATTGCACTTGCCCAATCTCTATTGTAAAAGATTGTACCTTCACCTTTTGAAGTGATTGAATGACGCTTATGACGCATTCAATTTCAGCTCTTACATTATCAATACCTATAATTTCAATACCACTTTGTACAATTTCATTATATTTTCCAGTAAGGGACTCATTCGCCCGAAATACATTCCCGCCATACGTCAGTTTAAGCGGCGTATCCCACCTCTGCGTTCCCATCACTCTCGCTAAAGGAATTGTCATATCTGGACGTAACACGATAATCCGTCCCTTTTCATCAAAAAATTTATACATCTTTTCTTCATCTATCGGTCTATTTTGAAAGGCAAAAACATCATAAAATTCAATTGTAGGTGTCCTTATTTCCTCATAACCTCGCCCTAAAAAAGTACGTCTTAATTTTTGCTCCACCTCTTCAATTAACGTACATTCTTCGAATAAATAGTCTCTCGTTCCATTTGGGTTTGCCCGTTTCCATTTTGTCATCTAAATTCTCACACCTTTCCCTTTCTAATGTATGCCCATTTCATTCACCTAAACCGAAAATAAAAAGAGCCTTGTAGACAAAATACCTACAAGGCTCTTTAGTAGAGTGTAGGTACAACGGGAATAACCCTTGTGCCTACACGTTTTCACGCTAGGTTCAAGGGCTTTATGTATGATGATGTAGTTGTGTAAGCATTTTAATAGATTGCATGATATTCATAATACTTACTCCCTTTCTCCTCTGATTTTTACATAGTATATAATACTTAATTCTGAATGTAAATACTTTTTGAACATTCCGTTATTTCTTAATATAAAGCTACTTTCCTTTCATACTCTACAATTTCTTGTTCATATTTCATCGTAATACTAATTTCGTCTAGACCATTTAATAATTTCTCTTTCCACATTTTCTCGATTGTAAAATAAAATCTGTGCGTACTTGTTGTAATTACCTCATTCTCTAAATCTACTTCTATTTGTTCTCTCGCATCCGTTTTGGCAAGTTGTTCTCGCATTTCTTTATCCATTACAATTGGTAACATACCATTTTTCATACAATTCATATAAAAAATATCTGCAAACCCGCCGGCGATAATAACGCGAAAACCATAATCAGCAAGCGCCCACGGAGCATGTTCTCTTGAAGAACCACAACCAAAATTATCACCTGTAATTAATATACTTGCTCCTTTTCTATTTTGTGCATTAAGCGGAAAATTAGGGTTTTCATGGCGGTTATTATCATAACGCCATTCATCGAATAAATATTTTCCAAATCCCGTCCTTTCAATTCTCTTTAAGTATTGCTTCGGAATAATTTGATCTGTATCAATGTTATTATTCATCAGTACTGCAGCAGTACCTTTATGAATACGAAATGGCTCCATCATAACTCTCCTTTCTAGTATCAACAAAATGACCGTATAACGCAGCTGCTGCCGCCATTGCTGGGCTAACTAAATGTGTTCGTGCCCCTTTTCCTTGTCTTCCTTCAAAATTACGATTTGAAGTCGAAGCACAATGTTCTCCTTCAGGTACTTGATCTGGATTCATTCCAAGACACATTGAACATCCAGGTTCTCTCCATTCAAATCCAGCTTCTTCAAATATGTGATGTAGCCCTTTTTGCATCGCAGCTTCTCTTACTCTTTTCGATCCAGGCACAACGAGCGCTCGCACACCTTCTTTTACCTTTCTCCCTTTCACAACAGATGCAGCAATTTCTAAATCAGAAAGCCTGGAATTTGTACAAGATCCAATGAAAACATGCTGAACAGGAATGTCATACGTGCTTTGTCCAGGGCTTAATCCCATATAAGAAAATGCTCTTTCGTCATTTGCATCCTGCTTTTCTGGCAATTTTTCATCAATACGAACACCCATACTCGGGTTTGTTCCCCATGTAACGTACGGTGCTAAATCCGTCACATCTATCGAAATATGCAAATCATAAATTGCATCTGAATCTGTATAAAGTTCAGACCATTTCTTCTCGAATGTTTCAAAGTCTTTCGGTGCATATTTACGTCCTTTTACATAAGCAAATGTTTTTTCATCTGGTGCTATAATACCAGCCTTTGCTCCTCCTTCAATTGCCATATTACAAAGCGTCATTCTCTCTTCCATCTCCATAGCCTCAATCGTATCTCCGTAAAATTCCATTACATATCCAGTTCCAACTGCTACACCGTACTTTGAAAGGAAATGCAAAATAATATCTTTTGCGTAAACACCTTTCTGTAATTTTCCTTTTAACTCAATACCCATCGCTTTCGGCTTTCGTTGCCATAACGTTTGCGTTGCCAATACATGCTCCACTTCACTCGTACCAATGCCAAATGCTAGTGCGCCAAACGCACCATGCGTTGCTGTATGACTATCACCACAAACAATTGTTTTTCCTGGTTGTGTAAGTCCAAGTTCTGGTCCAATAACATGAACAATCCCTTGCTCTTCATCCCCGATATCCGCTAACGGCACCTGAAATTGTTTACAATTTTCCCGGAGTGTATCCAGTTGCTGCTTCGCAATGCGATCGGTAATATTCCAAACATCTTTCGTTGGAATATTATGATCCATCGTTGCGAATGTTAAATCAGATCTGCGAACCGTTCGATTTGTAAGCCGCAAGCCTTCAAAGGCTTGCGGTGACGTTACTTCATGAACAAGATGAAGATCAATATATAATAAATCTAATCCATTTTCGTTTGTCGTAACTACGTGTCTTTCCCAAAGTTTATCTAGCAACCTTTTTCCCATTATCTCCCTCTCCCTACTAACGCTTGCTCTTCCATCTCTTGTATAACTGCCTTCGTAAATGAAGTTGTCGTCTCATCTCCTCCGATATCTGCTGTACATTTTCCTAATTTAAGAACTGCTGAAATTGCTTCTTCAATTGCACACCCTTCTCTCGTTAATCCGAACGATTGCCCAAGCATCATTGCAACAGAGCGCATCATTGCAATTGGATTCGCCTTATTTTTCCCGGCAATATCCGGTGCTGATCCGTGAATAGGCTCGTATAATGAAGGCCCCTTTTCCGCGTGACTTGCTGATGGAAGCATTCCTAATGATCCCGCTAATACTGAAGCCTCGTCACTCAAAATATCCCCAAATAAATTTTCCGTTACAATTACATCAAACCGTCCTGGATTCCGAATTAACTCCATCGCAGCTGCATCTACTAAAATATGTTCTAGTTCAACGTCTGGATAACGAAGTGCTACTTCGTCCGTAACAGTTCTCCATAGTTTACTAGATTCTAAAACATTCGCCTTATCAATAGATGTTACTTTCTTCTTCCGCTTACTCGCTAATTGAAAGGCATAAGAAACGATCCGTTCAATTTCATGACGATGATACGTAAGTGTATCTGTTGCTACTTCGTCCGTTCGTTCTTTCGGATAAGAAAAATAAATTCCGCCTGTTAATTCACGAACGACAACGAAATCAATTTCATCAGCTTTTTTTAATGGCGATAAATGTGCCGTTGCGCTTTCTATCGTTACAGGGCGAACATTTGCAAATACTCCAAGTCCTTTTCTTAGAGCTAATAATCCTTTCTCCGGTCTTTCTTTCGCGCTATCCCACCTTGGTCCACCAACCGCTCCAAGTAAAACCGCATCACTTGCTAAACAAGCGGCAAGCGTTCGTTGTGGTAATGGTTGCCCATTTAAATCGATAGCACTCCCGCCAAAATACTCATCTTGCAAATGAAAATGATGCCCATATAACCTCTCTACCATATGCAATACTTCCTTCGCACTTTCCATAACTTCCGGGCCAACACCATCACCAGCTAAACAAACGATACGTTTTTCCAATTTCAACACTCCTTTTAACTGAATTTTCAGAACTTTATTTTGATAGGTGAGGAAAGCTTCTCTCACCTATCAAACACTTATTTCACAAGCTGGATAAAAGATTTCAATTTCCCTGCTGCATGGACATATGCTCTCGCCGAAGCTTCCAATACGTCTTGTGCAACACCAAAACCTGATACTTGATGCGTTCCTTCTTTTAATTCAACATGAACATGAGCCAGTGCATCTTGACCTTGTGTAATAGATTGTATGCGATAATCCGCCAATTCACATTCTAATCCTAAAATTCTTTGGATTGCATTATAGATCGCCTCAATACTACCAGAACCAGTGGCTGCATCTTCGTATGCATTTCCTTCTTCGTCTTTTAGTACAACTGTCGCGCATTGTGTACTATTTGATACGAAATGAACTTGTAGTTGCGTAATGTTATATTGCTGAGCTGCAAATGCTGCTTCACCAAGCATAAGTGCACGTAAATCTTCCTCAGTAATTTCCTTCTTACGATCAGCTAATTTTTTGAACGCTTCAAACACCGCATCTCGTTCTTCCTTTGTAAATTCATAGCCAAGCTCTTTCATTTTTTCTGTAAACGCGTGACGTCCAGAATGTTTTCCAAGTACGAATAGATTTTGAGATTCGCCTATTAGCGCTGGTTCAATAATTTCATATGTTGTCACTTCTTTTAAAACACCATCTTGATGAATTCCGGATTCATGAGCAAATGCATTCGCTCCAACGATCGCTTTATTTTTCGGTACAACCATACCTGTTAATCTGCTTACTAATGTACTCGTCGCTTTAATTTCTTTTAGCGTCATAGAAGACTCCGCCTTATAGAAATCTTTTCTAATATGAAGAGCAACTGCGACCTCTTCTAGCGCCGCATTACCTGCTCTTTCTCCAATTCCATTAATTGTTCCTTCTACTTGCAACGCTCCGCCTTCAACCGCAGCTAATGAATTTGCTACTGCCATCCCAAGATCATCGTGACAATGACAAGAGAAAATTGCTTTTTCATATGAAGGAACGGATTCTTGTAAGTATTTAAAAAGAGAATAATATTCTTCTGGATTCGTATATCCAACTGTATCTGGAATATTAATTACATTCGCTCCTGCACGAATCGCAACTTCAACTGCTTCAGCTAAAAAATCTCTTGCTGTTCTTGTCGCATCTTCTGCAGAAAATTGTACTGTCGGAAATAATGATTTCCCGAGTGTAACCGAGCGGTGAATACTATCTAATACATCTTCTTTTGACATACAAAGTTTATATTTCATATGAATATCACTTGTAGCTAAAAATACGTGTAGACGAGGAGATACAGCACCTTTCACCGCTTCATATGCTCTTCGAATATCACTTTCTTTCGCTCTAGCTAAACTCATAACTGTAGCATTTTGAATGGTATTTGCGATGCGTTTTACCGATTGAAAATCCCCTTCGGAAGCTGCTGCAAAACCAGCTTCCATGACATTAATACCTAGTCTCTCTAATTGCCTTGCAATTTGCAATTTCTCTTGTTCATTTAAATTTACTCCTGGTGATTGTTCGCCATCACGTAGCGTTGTATCCATGAACAAAATCTGCTTCATATTATTTGACCCCTGCCTTTACTCGCGGCTGTACAAACGGCATCATTTCACGTAATTTACGTCCAACTACTTCAATTTCGTGTTCATTCTCTTTCTCATTTGTCGCATGGAAATTTGGTTTTCCTGCTTTATGCTCTGCAATCCAGCCTCTTGCAAATGTACCATCTTGAATTTCTGCCAGCACTGCACCCATCGCTTTCTTCGTATCTTCCGTTACAACGCGTGGTCCTGATACGAAGTCGCCCCACTGCGCTGTATCTGAAACTGAATATCTCATATTTTCAAGTCCGCCTTCATACATAAGGTCAACGATTAGTTTTAGTTCATGTAAACATTCAAAATATGCAAGTTCCGGTTGATAACCAGCATCAACTAACGTTTCAAATCCAGCTTTTACTAGCGCAGTTACTCCGCCGCAAAGCACAGCTTGCTCTCCAAATAAATCTGTTTCTGTTTCTTCTTTAAATGTCGTTTCTAATACACCAGCTCTCGTCGCTCCAATCCCATCAGCATAAGAAAGTGCCTTTTCAGTCGCAACTCCTGTTGCATCTTGGTATACTGCAAATAATGCAGGAACAGCTCCGCCTTCAGCAAATGTACGGCGCACAAGATGACCTGGCCCTTTTGGCGCTACTAGAAATACATCTACATTAGCTGGTGGTTTCACTTGATCAAAGTGAACATTAAATCCGTGTGCAAAAACGAGAGAATTTCCTGCCTTTAAATTTGGCGCAATTTCCGCTTCATATACTTCTGGCTGGAGTTCATCTGGTAGTAGAATCATTACTACATCAGCTTTTTCCGCTGCTTCTGCTACTGTATATACAGAAAACCCATCTTCTTTCGCTTTATCCCAAGACTTCCCTTTTCTTAAACCTACTACTACATCAAATCCGTTATCACGTAAGTTTTGCGCATGCGCATGACCTTGCGAACCATATCCAATGATTGCTACTTTCTTTTCTTTTAATACATTTACCGTTACATCTTTCTCATAATAAACTTTTGTCATTTTCATTTCCCCCTATATTTAAATGATTATTGAATTAACATAACTTGCTTATCTTGTTTTTTCATACTACGCGTAAATGCTGTTACACCTGTTCTAGCAATTTCTTTCAAACCATACGGACGAAGTAATTCAATTAATGCTTCTACTTTCTCCTGCGTACCAGTTACTTGCACAACTATGGAATCCTTCCCAACATCTATTACAGCGGCTCGAAACGGTTCAATTAAACTATATAATTCTGCTCTTGCTACTGATGTTGCTACTTTAATAAGTGCAAGTTCTCTTGCGATCATCGCTTCTTCTGTAATATCTGATACTTTCAGAACATCAATTTGCTTATGAAGTTGTTTAATTAACTGCTCCACTTGCTGTTCATTTTCAACGTGTACAACAATCGTCATCCGCGATATGTCCGATGATTCCGTATGACCTACTGAAATACTTTCAATATTAAAATGTCTTCGTGTCATAACACCCGTAATTCGGTTTAACACACCACTTTGATTTCGAACTGTCGCTGTAACAATTCTCTTCACCTTTTTTCCACTCCCTCCATTTGGTGAACACCTTTCCCTGGCGCAACCATCGGCATTACCTTTTCTGATTGAAGTACACGGCAATCAATTACGACTGGTTCTTGTAATTCAATCGCCTGCTGTATTTGCTTCTTTGCAAGAAGTGGATCATCTATACGAACACCTTTTATGCCATACGCATTCGCAAGAGCGACGAAATCTGGTTGACACGACAATAAAGAGTGCGAGTATCTTTGATTATAAAATTCATCTTGCCATTGTCTTACCATTCCTAAAGCTTCATTATTTAAAATAAATACTTTAACAGGCAATGAGTGTTCTTTTAACACATTTAATTCTTGCAAGGTCATTTGAAATCCAGCGTCACCTACAATTGCAATAACTAGTTCCTCAGGCTTTGCAATTTGCGCACCAATTGCTGCTGGAAACCCAAATCCCATCGTTCCTAATCCTCCTGAAGTTACCCATTTATCAGGAGTTTTGAGCGGATAATATTGGGCTGCCCACATTTGATGTTGCCCAACATCTGTTGTTACAATCGCTTCTCCCTTCGTAATTTTATATAACATGTCAATTGCGTATTGAGGCTTAATACTTTCCGAATTCCTTTTATAAGATAGTGGATACTTTTCTTTTCTACTCTTTAATAAAGAGAGCCACTTATGATGATTTTCTTTCCTTCCTTCTGGTTGAAGTAATACTTCCAGCGCTCGCTTAGCACTTGCAACAATTGGAATTTCAGTCGGCACATTTTTTCCGATTTCTGCTGGATCAATATCAATATGCGCAACAGTCGCCTCTTTAGCAAAATAAGCCAAATTTCCAGTAAGGCGATCATCAAATCTTGCACCTATATTAATAAGTAAGTCGCATTCATATAACGCCATATTGGCTGTGTAAGAACCGTGCATTCCTCCCATCCCTAGAAAAAGTTCATCATCTGGCGGAAACCCACCGAGACCAAGTAATGTATGCACAACAGGAATTTCATATTTACGAGCAAAACTTGTTAATTCTTTCGAAGCCTTCGCATGCAATACACCTGCTCCAGCTAAAATTAACGGCTTGTTTGCAGCCTTAATTGCTTGTAATAATTTGTTTATTTGGAGTAAATTCGGTTCATAATTAGGGTTGTATCCTGGTAAATCCATTTGTACGTCATTACATCGTTCTCCTTGCTCTACTACCATATCTTTCGGAAGGTCAATAACGACTGGGCCTGGTCTTCCTGTTCTAGCAATATGAAATGCTTCTTTAATAATTCGAGGTAAATCTGAAGCCTTTCGCACTTGATAGTTATGTTTTGTTACCGGCATCGTAAGCCCCATAATATCCGCTTCTTGGAAAGCATCACTTCCAATTAACGTCGTTGCTACTTGCCCTGTAAATACAACAAGTGGTAATGAATCAATCATCGCATCTGCTAGACCCGTAATAACATTTGTAGCACCTGGTCCACTCGTTGCAATGACAACCCCTGGATTACCAGTAATTCTGGCATACCCTTCAGCGGCGTGAATAGCTCCTTGCTCATGCCTTGTTAAAATATGCGGAATTTCACAATCATAGAGTGCATCATAAAGAGGTAAAACAGCACCACCAGGATAACCGAAAATTACTTCTACTCCTTCCTTTTCTAGCGCTTCTAACAATAGCTGTGCACCAGTTGCCAGTTTCTCTTCCGTTTTTGAAGACATTGTTCTTATAAGCCCCCTTTTTGAAAACTTTTATCAATAAAAAAAATCCTACGTCCACACTCCAGCTATGTGCTGAAGGGACGAAAGATTTCGCGGTACCACCCTTCTTCGCAAGAATACTCTTGCCTCAGTGACCCATAAATGAGTCTAGCTAATAACGGAGCTACCGTCTAAGCCTAGACAAATGCTTCAGCTTAGCACTCAAGGGCGATGTTCGTCGACGTGAACCATCGGTTTTCAGCAGCCACCGACTCTCTGTAAGGCTTCACAATCAACTACTCCTCCCTCTCAACGCTTTCGTATATTATAAAGAGTTGTTATCCAACTTTATTTTCTTCGTAAATCTTCTCTCCATCTTCTATAACTAACTTTCGGAATTCTTCTAATAAACGATTCGTATGTGGACCCGTTTGCCCTAAACCAATTGTTCTACCATCTACTGTCGTAACAGCAATTACTTCAGCAGCCGTTCCTGTTAAAAATACTTCATCAGCTACATATACATCATGTCTTGTAAATAACTCTTCTCTAACGTCATATCCAAGTTTTTCACCGATTTCTAAAATAGCGTTTCGTGTAATGCCTTCTAACGCTCCAGCAGAACTTGGTGGTGTAATTAATTTATTTCCTTTTACAATAAACACGTTATCTCCTGAGCCTTCAGCTACGTATCCTTGATCATTTAACATAAGTGCTTCTTGTACTCCAGCTAATTTCGCTTCAATACGAACTAAAATATTGTTTAAGTAATTTAAAGATTTTACTTGAGGCGACAAAATATCTGGACGGTTTCGGCGCGTTGCAACTGTTACAACCGGAATCCCCTTTTCATAATATTCTTGCGGGAATAAAGATAGTTGTTCTGCAATTACTACTACATTCGGTTTCTTACAAGAATCAGGATCTAATCCAAGATTTCCTGCTCCTCTCGATACAACAAGGCGAATGTATCCATTAGATAATTTATTTTGTCGAATCGTCTCAACAACAATATTCGTTACTTCATCTAAAGAATATGGAATTTCTAACATGATGGATTTTGCTGATTCATATAACCGGACAAGATGCTCTCTCAAACGGAAAACATTACCGCTATATACTCTAATTCCTTCAAATACTCCATCGCCATATAAATAACCATGGTCATATACTGAAACTTTTGCCTCGTCTTTTGGAACAAATTCTCCATTTAAGAAAATCCATTGCTCGTTCACTGGAAAGCGCCTCCTATGTTCTATGAATTTTTTATTGTTTCCTAGTTTACTCTCCTTTCTAAATAAATCAAGTGAATTTTTAGAAAATTTATAATTTTTAATCGTACGTACATCTTTGATTATATTGATTTAACAGCATTGTTAACGTTTACAAAAAGTCAAAAAATTTTTTTCGCCAATTTTCACTAAAAAAAATATTTGTTTAAAAGAAGGATTTTCATCAATTGATACGAATCTATTGTATTCAATAAACGGACGTCCGTTTTTATAAATTCAGGAATATACAACGACTTTTGCTGAAAAAGGGGGAAAATAATAAAAATAAAGCTGTCTAAAAATAACATTCATATTTTTCGTTTCGTAATCATAATCCTATTTTTAAAAAACAATTTGTCAAAATGAAGGAGGAAAGCAATATGGCATGTGTACAAATTAAAGGAACGAGACAAGAGGTAGTAGAAATGCTTCAACTATTTGATCTAATGGATACGAAAGGTTTTTGTAAATTCGATAATTATGTAGAGGTAGAACCAAATAATAAAGAACATAATAATTTTATTGCTTCAATTGACATTCATTCAAATACTTCTTCTGCCCAAGATACTTTAAACGATCAATTCGTAAGTCAAATGCTTACTGGTGTATATAACGACTAAACAAAGATTTACTTCCTACCATCTTTTCATAAATATATGCAGTGGACTTGGGCATACTAGTAACTAGATGGTAGGAGGTGAGAATTATGGCTAGAATTGGCGTTGAAAACTCATTAACAGATGTTCAACAAGCTCTTCAGCAACAGGGACATGAAGTTGTTACCCTGAGCTCCGAACATGATGCACAAGGGTGCGATTGTTGTGTTGTAACTGGGCAAGATTCTAATATGATGGGTATTGCAGATGCATCAATTAAGGGATCGGTAATTGCAGCTCATGGTTTAACAACAGATGAAATTTGTCAGCAAGTTGAGAGCCGCACTTAAATGTATTATACAAAAAGAAAGAGGACTCCTTTTGAAAAGGAGTCCTCTTTTTTATATTCACCTAACGGGAAAGTAACATATACTGGATGAAAGCCCTACCTCTCTCTCATCATTACGGTTCCACTGACCGCTCCTTGATTCACTAGTATACATATAAAGCCTACAATAATAATTTATAGGGTTTGTTCACAAAAGTTGTTGGTAAGACTACCCGATCTTTTGCAAACTTTTCGTATTATATTTATAAGATTTATTTACTTTACACTAGCTGTAACCGAGACACGAATTAAAATTTTAACACTAATACAATAACTTGTCAACATTTTTCACAAATTAAAAACAGACAGTAACGGTTTGTCTGTTTTAGAATGGAGCTTTTTCTTTTATTACATATACAACAAAACCGCTTACTAACATACATAAGCCAACTACTAAGTTTTTGATATTAATCATAAATTCCTCTCCCTTATTCCACACATCATATATATTTACAGTTCAATTATTCCGATCATCTTAAAGCGCACTTTTTCTAATATATCATAATTCCTAAAAAATGCAAGTTCACTTTTGGCGACCATTTACAAATTTATCTACAGTGCTTGGTACCGTATTTAAAGCCTTTTCAATTAAATGTGTACTACTATTGAGGTGTAATACTTGCACACCGTTAGAACCGACTACTAAAAAAGCAACTGGGCTAATAGAAACCCCAGCCCCGCTTCCGCCTCCAAATGGATGGCTTTGCTTCTTCTCTTTATGCTGCCCTTGTCCGTTATTATGCTTTTCGGAAATAAAATCACCTTTAAAGTCACTTCCGCCGGCACCAAAACCAAAAGCCACTTGAGATACTGTTAATACTACATTTCCATCAGCTGTTGAAACTGGACTTCCGACAATCGTATTTACATCTACCATCTCTTTTAAATTTGTCATTGCTGTTTTCATTAAATCTTCAATTGGATGTTCCATTATGTATTGCACCCTTTCCTCATTATTCTTTTTTATACTTTCCAAAATAGAGGAAGTCATACTAACTTTTCCTATTTCAAAAAAACAATTCTACTCTTCTAAGTGGAATTACGCCTTGTACTCGCTCGGATAAAGTAAAACTTTAATCAGCAGGGCTTTGTTCATCACCCACTGATTATTAGCCATCAGCAATCAGATGTTTACGGGCTACAATAGCAGGATAAAAAAGAAAAAGAGATGCATACTACTATTGAACCTTGTTATGAAAGGAGTCTTGACTTTGACTGAGAAATTTGATGAGTATAAAAAAAGAGATAGAATAGATAGTGATTATAGTGACTATAAAGAAGAATATGCAGCTGAGGTTGCACCACAGCGCATTGATTATGATTACGACGAGAAAGATAATAAAGATGATGTAAGATCGTCCGCCGCTGGATCAACTGCTGGCTTTATCGCTCTTGCCTTATCTATCTTATCACTCTTTACCTTCCCAACATTATTTGGTCTTGTTTCTGTATTACTAGGAATTTACGCTTATAATCGCGGAGCTACTGTAACTGGTGGTATCGCTGCGATTGTCGGCGGAATTGCAGCACTCATTGCAATTTTATTCCGAGTAGCACTTGTCGGATTATTGTTCTCCCTTTTTTAAAAAGAAAAAGGTATCTCGCTTATGCGGGATACCTTATCCTGTAAATACATCTTCCGATGGATATTTAATTTTTTGTTTTGCTGGTCGCGCTAAAGAAAAAACAAGTGTTAACGGGCCAATTAATCCACAAAACATAACAAACATAATAATACATTTTCCAAACGCTGATAACTTTGCAGTAATCCCCATCGTTAACCCTACTGTTCCAAACGCTGAAATTGTTTCAAATAGTAACTGAATAAAACTAAAGTTTTCTGTAAGCATTAATACAAATACTGCTACAAAAATGAGTATTTGACTGGCAACAGCAATGGCTAACGCTCTCGTTACTGTTGACATTTTTATCGTGCGCTGAAATAAAACGATTTCCTCTTTTTTTCTAAAGAAAGAAAGGACGGATGTAACTAAAATAACAAACGTTGTTAATTTTATCCCTCCACCTGTTGATACACTCCCTGCACCAATAAACATTAAAACCATGGTAAATAATATAGATGATTCTTCCATTCCCCCGTAGTCAACTGTATTAAATCCAGCAGTACGAGGAGTAATACCTTGGAAGAAAGAAGCCCATAACTTTTCATTTAAAGGTAAATTTCCTAACGTCTTCACATTATTATATTCCAATACAAAAATCACAATCATTGCTATAACATTTAACGCTACTGTTCCAACAATCATGATTTTAGAATGAAGTGATAATTTTCGAAAGCTACGACTATACCATATATCAATTAATACGGTAAAACCGAGACCACCTATTACGATTAATGAGCAAATCCCAATATTAACAATAGGATCTCCTACATACCTTGTTAAATTATCCGGCCATAGAGCAAATCCAGCATTATTATAAGATGCAATAACGTGAAAAATACTATAGTATACACCTTTTCCAAAGCCAAACTCTGGAACAAAGCGAAACGATAAAAAGATGACTCCAATAAGCTCAATACAAATTGAAAATATAAAGGCACGTTTTACTAATTTTACGAGACCACCTATATTTGTCTGATTAAATGCCTCTCCGATTAATAATCGATGGCGTAACCCGATTTTTTTACCTAATACCCAAACAATTAAAATGGCAATTGTCATAAGACCTAAACCACCTGTTTGAATTAAAAACATAATAACAATCTCGCCAAACATCGTAAACGTACTTGCAGTATCTACTACTCCTAATCCCGTTACAGTTGCTGCTGACGTTGCCGTAAAGAAAGCATCTACCCAACTAATATGTACTTTCGTTGCGAATGGTAACTTTAATAACAAACCGCCAACCACAATTAAGCAGAAAAAACCTAGTGCTAATATTTGTGGTGGATTTAATCGTATAAAACGATTATACAGCCCTTGTCTTTTTGTTACTTCCATATTCACTAACTCCCTTTTCCCCTCATAACTAAAGGCTTATAAGAAACCTTACATAGCGGGATAAACCTTATATTCTTATAATATAGTTGAGCATAATCCTTTTTTTTTAAGATTTCAACTTTTATTTATACTCGAACTCCACTTCATTTTATGACAAGAAACTTTCTATTATATTTATTCGTACTCTACAACTCTCGCAACAATCATTTTATATGTATCATTTCTCAAATTCTCATACCTTTCACTCTATGTTCACACCAAGGTCACATCCAACTTTTATAGTATATGTATCGGAGCTGTTCCTCCCTAATTTATAAGACATTCCCCAGTGTCTTGAACAGCTTTCCATCCCTAATTAAATTGACATAAATTGTCCCCTTCCTTGACCATCTCTTATGTGATGGTCTTATTTTTTTATTTACTCTATCTTCTATTTAAAACTCCCTCTCTCTTTCACTCTATGTTCACACCAAGGTCACATCCACCTTTTATAGTATATGTATCGAAGTTGTTCCTCCCTAATTTATAAGACATTCCCCAGTGTCTTGAACAACTTCCATCCCTAATTAAATTGACATAAATGTCCCCTTCCTTAGGCCATCATTTGTGATGGTCTTATTTTTTTGTTTACTCTATCTTCTATCTAAAACTCCCTCTCTCTTTCACTCTATGTTCACATGGGGGTCACATCCAACTTTTATAGTATATGTATCGAAGTTGTTCCTCCCTAATTTATAAGACATTCCCCAGTGTCTTGAACAACTTCCATCCCTAATTAAATTGACATAAATGTCCCCTTCCTTAGGCCATCATTTGTGATGGTCTTATTTTTTTGTTTACTCTATCTTCTATCTAAAACTCCCTCTCTCTTTCACTCTATGTTCACATGGGGGTCACATCCAACTTTTATAGTATATGTATCGAAGCTGTTCCTCCCTAATTTATAAGACATTCCCCAGTGTCTTTGAATAGCTTCCATCCCTAATTAAATTGACATAAATTGTCCCCTTCCTTAGGCCATCATTTGTGATGGTCTTATTTTTTGTTTACTCTACCTCTTATTTAAAACTCCCTCTCTCTTTCACTCTATGTTCACATGGGGGTCACATCCAACTTTTATAGTATATGTATCGAAGCTGTTCCTCCCTAATTTATAAGACATTCCCCAGTGTCTTTGAATAGCTTCCATCCCTAATTAAATTGACATAAATTGTCCCCTTCCTTAGGCCATCATTTGTGATGGTCTTATTTTTTTGTTTACTCTATCTTCTATTTAAAATTCCCTCTCTCTTTCACTCTATGTTCACATGGGGGTCACACCCACCTTTTATAGTATATGTATCGAAGTTGTTCCTCCCTAATTCATAAGACATTCCCCAGTGTCTTGAACAACTTCCATCCCTAATTAAATTGACATAAATTGTCCCCTTCCTTAGACCATCCTATATGATGGTCTATTTTGTTTTCTAAATAAATCATTTAACTTTTTTTGCTTATTTTAGTAAAAGCAATTTATATTTAAATAGATATTTTTATACAAAATATTCAGAAAATATTGTCAAAATAGGTAGTTTTTCGGTACAATTAATGTAGAAAGTAATTTCACAAAAATAAGGGGGGATTTTATTGAAACAAACAAAAGCAATCTTAATTGCATTATTTCTCGGTTTAGTCGTCGGACTCACTTTAAATTTAGCTGCACCATCCATTTTTGAACCATTAAATCAATATGTGTTCAATCCACTTGGCCAATTGTTTATTCGCCTCATTAAAATGCTAGTTGTTCCTGTTGTATTCATTTCTATCGTGCTTGGGGCTGCTGGGCTTGGGGACCCGAAACAACTTGGAAGAATCGGCTTAAAATCAATTTCATTCTTTCTTGTAACTACAGCCGTTGCTATCTCTATTGCAGTTACATTTGCACTGATTATTCAACCAGGATCTGGCGGTAACTTTAAAACAGAAGGGCTTAAATATGAAGGGGCAAAAACCGAAACATCTTTCGTCGATACATTGCTAAATATCGTACCAGATAACCCAGCAAAAGCGATGGCTGATGGAAACATGTTACAAATTATTGCCTTTGCCGTATTAATCGGACTCGGTATAGCTATTTTAGGAAAACGGGTTCAAGGTATCCATTCATTACTTGAACAGGGCAACGAATTAATGATGTATCTTGTTAATCTCGTTATGAAATTAGCACCAATCGGAACATTTGGATTGCTCGCTTCATCCGTTGGTAAAATGGGTCTTGCAGGCGTCGCTGCGATGTTCAAGTATATGATTGTCGTTATGCTAGTACTTATTATTCACGGCGTCTTCGTGTATGGCGGATTATTAAAGGTATTAGCAAAAGAAAGTATTGTCCGTTTCTTTAAACATTTCGGACCGGTAATGGCAATTGGGTTTAGTACATCTAGCTCTAATGCATCTCTTCCATTTGCAATGAAAACAGCACAAGAAAAACTTGGTGTTCCAAAAGCGATAAGTTCTTTTGTACAACCACTAGGTGCAACGATTAATATGGATGGCACTGCCATTATGCAAGGGGTAGCAACTGTATTTATCGCTCAAGTATACGGCGTTGAACTTACAGTGACCCAATTAGCTGTCGTCGTATTAACTGCTGTACTAGCTAGTATCGGTACCGCTGGTGTACCAGGTGTTGGACTTGTGATGCTTACGATGGTTTTAAATCAAGTAAATCTACCGGTAGAAGGTATTGCCTTAATTATCGGTATTGATCGCATTTTAGATATGTCAAGAACAGCTGTAAATATTTCCGGTGATGCAATTTGCGCAATGATCGTCGCAAAATCAGAAGAAAAATATAATAAGGATCAATCCGCAGCATCGTAAATCAAAAAAGGAGTGAATTATTTCACTCCTTTTTTGATTTACTTCCTTTTTTCGAACGATATTCTTTTCCTTTGTTATCATTACCAGTCTCAAATTCAGTACTAAACTCTTGCTGAAATTGCCCTGATTTTGGTGAGCCTTGATTTCCGCTCCCTTTACTACCATTTCGATTTGTCATATGTCTGCCCCCTTCCTTTACTAGTAGTATGTTACATATTTTCTTTTTTATAATCTTTTACATACGAAAGAAGACCTTCCTCACATAGGGAAGGTCTTCTCCTTTATTACGTAAGCGTTTTCTTACTTGTAATGAATTAAATAAGTTTTTTAGAAATTGATATCATTATATTCATTTCTTCTTCTGAAAGCGCGGAGAATCTTTCTTGTAAATATTTCTTTTTCTCCCCTTCCATTTTCGCAACTAAATCTTTTCCTTGTTCTGTAATCTCCAAATATACAACTCTGCGATCTGACGTAGAACGTGAACGAGTTACAAAACCTTTATTAATTAATTTTTCTGTAACAGCTGTAATATGACTATTCGACACATTTAACTCATTGGCTACACGTGATACCATTTCTTTATTCGTACGATTCAATATTCTAAGGACGATGAACTCATTCCACGGTATGTAACCACCAAATATCTTTCCAATATCATTACGCAACGTGCGGAACATAGCAAAAACATTTGTCGATAGTTCTTCCATTAATTGCTCTCGATTTTGAGACAACTTTGACAGCCCCTTTTATTTCATTTAGTTAAATAAAAACCTTATTAATAATTTTACATGAAATCTTACTTTTTGTCACCTTATTTTCCCATAATTCGTAGTTTTTTAATAGATATTTCATGATACAATAAAGTTGATTTTCCAGAAAAAGGGGATGGAATAGTGAGTGAAGAAGACAAATTTTCTAATCTCAATCTAAAAGATAAGACTTTGATTATTGGTTTTGTTATTCTGTTTCTCATTATAATTTTTGCATTTATATTCTTTGTATATGTAGGAATCTTTCATATTACAGGTATAGAGTATAGATCACGCACTGCTTTACTTCTATTTTTTCTATTAATCACTTTCTTAGACGGTATTACATTCTTTATCTTCGGTTTCCTCAAGGCGTTGCTATATCCAATGACAAAAAACATGCCAAATTGGCTGGCTATTACTCTTTTTGCAATCATTGAAATTACGCTAGATTGGTTCGTCATTCATACTGCCGATGATTGGATAGAGAGCGTACAACTGTCCAATCTTACTGAATTATGTGTCGTACTATTCTTTTTCCTATTAAATCAATTATTAAGTGACAAGAAAGAGTAAGAATACAAGCTTTTCTATATAAAAATTGGTACAATGAAAACAAATCATACTAAAGAGGTGTTACTTATGAACTTACAACAATGGGCTGATAAAGGTATGTCCTTTGATACATATGTGAATGAAATGAAAGTAAATCAATACGAGCTACTGCACATTTACAATAACTTTTTAATTCCAAATGAATTACTTCCTGTATTAGAAGAACGCCAAAATGATGGCTGGCGTGTTATCGTATTAACAGCTGATTGGTGTGGTGACGCTCTTTTATGCGTACCTGTTATGAAACGAATTTCTGAAGTTGCAAATATTGATATGAGATTATTAATTCGCGATGAAAACTTAGAATTAATGGATCAATATTTAACAAATGGAACAGCACGTGCCATTCCAATTTTTATTTTCATTGATAAAGATGGAAATGAACAAGCCGTTTGGGGACCACGCGCTCCAAAAGTACAAGAGTTAGTAACTTCAATGCGCGCTACATTGCCTGAAAAAGAAAATCCAACATTCGAAGAGAAACAAAAAGAAATGTACGCTAATTTCCGTGCTACATTAGCTGATGATACTTCTCTTTGGGAACATGTAATGGAAAGCATGATGGAAAAAGTAGTAAAATAAAAAACTGCCGAACTCGGCAGTTTTTTATTACATAATGAAGAAATAGAATACCGCAGCTAAAATGAAACGGTAGTAAGCGAACGGTGTTAGTTTTACACGACCTAATAATTTTAAGAATGAAACAATTGCAAGCATCGCAACAACGAATGCTGTAATAAATCCTGTTGCAAATAACGGAATATCAGCCGCACTTAATATATCCCAGCTTTTAATTAAATCTAAACCACTTGCAGCTACCATCATTGGTACTGCTAAAATAAATGTATATTCAGCCGCCGCTGTATGTGACACGCGAGCTAATAAACCACCACTTATTGTAGAACCAGAACGAGAAAATCCTGGCCAAAGCGCTAAACATTGGAACATCCCAATTGTAAATGCTTGCTTATATGTGATTTCATCTAATGTTCTTGCTGTACTTGGTTTCGAAAACTTCTCAGCAACAATCATTAAAATACCACCAGCCACTAAACTGATGACAACTGGGCCTGGCCCAAATAAAACTTCTTTAATCGCACTATGGAACAATACGCCAAGTATGCCGGCAGGAATCATCCCGATAATAATATGTAATAAATTTAACGATGGTCCATCTGTTACTTTTCCTATACCTACTAAAGACCATAGACGCTTCCAAAATATAACAACAACTGCTAAAATCGATCCCAATTGAATAACAACTTCGAAAACTTTCGCTCTCTCGTCGTCAAATCCAAGTAAATGACCTGTTAAAATCATATGTCCTGTTGATGAAACTGGTAAAAACTCTGTTAAACCTTCAACAGCACCCATGATTATTCCAATTAACCAATCAGCCACGAGTAGTGCCTCCTTAATAACGAATATGTAATTTTTCACACCTTATCATAATACCTTATCCCCTTTTAAAGTGCATCTTTTTTTTATTGATTGTACATGTTGTATGCGCGTATTTCTTTTCTATTTTTTGATTAAATTGTATGATAGTAAGAGTTTGTTTTTTTAGCGGAAAGGGGATTTTATGAAGGAAACTAATTCATTCTCACAAAAATTAAAGCAATTTGTATTACTATTTTTCCCGATTTTCGTAACGCAAATGTCATTATTTGCAATGAGTTTTTTCGATACGACAATGTCAGGGCACGCAAGTCCTATTGATTTAGCTGGTGTTGCTATCGGAACAAGTATATGGCTTCCCGTTAGTACCGGATTAACAGGAATTTTAATGGCTACTACTCCAATTGTTGCGCAGCTCGTTGGATCAAAGAAAAAAGAGGATGTTCCCCAAGTTGTCATACAAGCAGTATATTTAGCAATTTGTGCTAGTTTCATGGTCATCCTTATCGGTTTCTTCGCTGTTTCACCTATTTTAAACGGCATGCGCCTGGAAGAACCAGTGGAACGTATTGCGGCACAATTTTTAAGTATTATTGCAATTGGAATTATCCCTTTATTTACTTACACTGTTTTACGCGGCTTTATTGATGCATTAGGAAAAACTCGCACAACGATGATCATTACATTACTATCATTACCAATTAACGTAGTATTAAATTATGTATTAATTTTCGGTCATTTCGGTTTTCCAAAACTCGGTGGTGTTGGAGCGGCAATTGCTTCTGCAGCAACCTATTGGTGCATTTTAATTATTACCGTTATTATTATTCGTACGAAAGAGCCTTTCGCATCTTTCAATATATTCAAACAATTATATCGTCCTTCTCTTTCTAGTTGGAAAGAGTTCTTAAAACTTGGTGTCCCTATCGGATTTGCTATCTTTTTTGAGACGAGTATTTTCGCTGCGGTGACACTTATGATGAGTAATTTTAGTACGACAACAATCGCAGCTCATCAAGCGGCTATGAACTTCGCTTCCTTGTTATATATGACTCCTTTAAGTTTAGCAATGGCAATGACCATCGCTGTTGGATTTGAAGTTGGAGCAAAGCGATACAATAACGCAAAACAATATGGATTTATCGGGATTGGCTTAGCAATTGCATTCGCCCTATTATATTCAATTCTTCTCTACTTCTTTGACGATGAAATTGCTTCAATTTATACGACAGATGCAAATGTTCACCATTTAGCAAAAGAGTTCCTTATATTTGCGATTTTATTTCAAATTTCAGATGCAATTGCAACTCCCGTACAAGGGGCACTGCGTGGTTATAAAGATGTCAATGTCGCATTAATTATGACGCTAATTGCTTATTGGGTAATCGGTCTTCCTCTTGGCTACATATTAGCAACTTATACGGAATGGGCAGCGAAAGGTTATTGGATCGGTCTTATTATCGGTCTAGCATTTGGAGCTAGCTTCCTACTTATCCGTCTCTTTCAAGTCCAGAGAAAATATACAACGCAAAACAGCCGCTAATGATATAGCGGCTGTTTTCTTCATGCATATTTTTTCTTTGAACGTATAACATAATGAAAAAGAAAGGTGGATACATATGGACGAAAAAGAAAAAAAGCAAGCATTCAATGAAGAATTCGCCCCTGAAATTTCACCTGGATATCGGCAAGATGTACATAAGCCACCTAAATATAAAAACACCTCGTTTTTAATGGGCATTACCATTTTTGCTGCTGTGTTACTCGTACTCATCATTTTCGTTTATTTTTAAGGAAGGGTGACATATTATATGAAGAAACAAGATTCCAATCGTTCAAAAAGAACTGTGAAAACAGAAAAAGGGTATGCAGGTGATTCTGTTCTTACTCAGAAACAAGTCGAGCAAGGAAATTTATATATTGCTCAAAAAGAGCTTGGTCAACAAAATGAAAATCTTTAGAATCCCTCAAAGAACTGGGGGATTTTTTTATCCGCTATTTGTGGCACTGATTCATGTTTCACTTTATTGTACATACTGTTTTTGTTCTAACACCTTAAAAATATTATTAACCTTTACAATTTTCATGTCATAATTTAATTTCATTTCACTTCTCTTACCATTCTCAATACCAGTAACGTACGCTACAGCATGATAACGAAAACTCTCATCTGTCTCTTCACGTATGTCCTCGTCTGTAAATTTATACTCTAAATCCCGAAAGCGATTTGGATAATAATTTCTCATTAATTGTTCAAACTCTCTATTTACAAATAGTTCTTCACCTTTTTGTTTCACATCTTCTTTATTATTAAACTCAAACACTGATAATTGCTCTGTCACAAAATGTTCTCCTACCTTTTTCATTTCATTATGAGTTAAAGTTTCTATACTTTTGTTCTTTAATTCATTATTTAATCCGTACTGATCAATCGGTTTAAAGCTAGCAAAAACCTCTTCTTTATATGACCAAAACAATCCAAAAGCGATACATAGAGAAATGATGAATAGTCTTTTCTTCGTAATACTCCCGCCCTTCTTCATAATGATAGTTATATTTTAACATATAGAAAGAAAATTCTGATATCATAAAGTGGAATAACTTAATTCAGAAACGAGGAACAATTATGGACTCTTACAAACAGTATATAAAAGAAGCTTTTCCTAATCTTTCTATACATTCATATAAACAAAATGAAGAAGGATGGGATAATGTAGCAGTTATAGTAAATGAGGAGCTACTGTTTCGTTTCCCTCGAAAACAGGAATATGCAATGCGAATTCCGTTAGAAAAAGAACTATGCACACTTCTCTCTTGTTCACTACATGAAATTGAGGTTCCAAAGTATCACCTATTCTATAAAAAGGATACTGATACTATTCCCCTTTGCAGTTACTATACTCTCATTCATGGTGAACCGTTAAAAACAGAAATAGTTAATACGCTAGAGAAAAAAGAACTAAAAGCACTTATTACACAATTAGCGACTTTCCTTGTGGCTCTACATAGTATTCCTTTAAAGCGTGTAAAAGCATTAGAATTCCCTATAGAAAAAACACTCACCTACTGGAAAGAGCTACATACAAAATTAACTCAATATCTTACTAACAGTCTTACTTCATACCAGAAATCAGCGTTAAATTGTTTATTCGAAAATTTCTTTACATGTATCGATACAGCCATTTTTCAAAATACAATTATTCACGCTGATTTTACACATCATCATATTTTATTCGATAACCAAAATAAAACCATTTCAGGAGTTATTGATTTCGGTGCTGCTCAAATTGGTGATCCTGCTTTTGATTTTGCTGGGCTATATTATGATTTCGGACATGAATTTACTACATCAGTATATGAACAATACAGTACGCTTATTTCACACCATGATCCATTACTCATTCACCGCATCACGACCTTTTATCAATACAGTCCTTTACTACATAATATGATTTATAACTTTGAAACAAAAAATGAACTTGAATTCCTAGCAGGTACAGAAAAACTGAAAGTAATACTACAGGGCCGAGATTAAATGCTCTCTCTATGTTCTCTCTCCTCATACATCATTAACTTTTTATCCATTTCAACAATGATTTGATACAGTTGAAACGCTTGTAAAATTTGCAGTTGAATTCCAAAAGGAGCATTCTGTTCTTTTAACCATTGAAATACTTTCGTTTCATCTTTCATTGATTATTCCTCCCTTTATTAAAATCTGCTACAAATATACGGTAAATGATGAAAAGCTTTTCATGTCAATAACAAAAAAGGATGCAAAATTGCATCCTTTAATGTACGATATTTTTCTTCTGCTTCGCTTCTTTCTTTACTTCTTCCCTTTGGCATTCACTACGAAACGCACAACTCATACACTCAGAACGAAAATGACGCTCTGTATAATGCTCAGGTTGTTGCAACATTTCTTTCATTCTAGATAAATCAGCCATGCCAGTTATAATATCTTCCTGTTTCGGAATGTACTCATACTTAGTTCCTTCTATTAAATTAATAACTTCAATTTTTCCAGGAAGAATACCGAAAGCTTTATAACTGAATACTGTCATTAACTTTTGACAAAGAGCAAGCATTTCCTCATCCGCATCGACAACATACTTTTTAATTACAAACGACTCAGTACTCCACTCACCAACTTCTAATGTCAATGACATGTGGACGCCTAACTCTTCCATATATGTTTGAAATTTTTCATATAAAAATAACGGCGGTGTCTGACTATCATCTCTTTCAACAAACTGTAATAAGTGATCCGTTAGCTTCGCTAACACAATATAATACTCCGTCTTCGAAGCGAACATATTAATCCTTACTCTTTTCCAATACTTTTCTATTAATATTAAAAGTACGATTTTCGTTTGTTGGCCTGCGGGTAGCGTGTAATACTCGTTAATAATTTGATTCACAATCATTTGTGCGATTTGTTGCCATTCAAATGAAGAAGGTTCTCTTCTTTTTATATGACGAAAATAAAATTTATGCGGACAACGCATAAAATCATACAAATGATAATCTGTCATCGTTTTGATTGAGATTTTCTCGTGCACTTGCTCTTCATCTCCCTTCTGCCATTAAGAAAGGTGTTTCACGAATTCAGCTCCAAACTGTAAACATTTTTCTACATCTTCATCTTCTGGCGTTAATTCTACTTTTAGTCCTTCTAACACAACTGCAGCTCCGCGCTCTTGTAGCTTTTCGATTAAAATGTCAACCGCCACGCCGTATTTCGGATAAGCTGAATCACATGACCCGAATACTGCGGCCTTTTTCCCATTTAAATCAATAGAATCCATTGCGTCATAAAAATCTAAGAAATCATCAGGAAGGTCACCATCTCCCCACGTGTAAGCTCCTAAAATAATTCCATCATACTGTTCTAGTATAGAAGCTTCTGGTGAGTCCATAATATCGATCACTTCAATTTTATTTTCTGTTTCACGAATTGCACCCGCAATATGATCAGCCATTTCCTCTGTATTTCCACTCATACTTGCAAAAATCATTACTAACTTACTCAACTGAATCTCTCCTTTTACCTTGTATCTCTTTTTCTGTTGGAAGTGTACTCTTCTCATCTACATATTCAGATCGAATTACATTTCGTTGCCATTCCATATGCTGATCAACATCTTTATTTTTATCTTTTAATCCCCTCCGCAGAAGGTGAAATTTTTTTCTCATTAACATGTCGCACCCATCCTATTGATAATAATTATCAATTTCAACTAACCTTAGATTAATTGACAGTGATTATCAATGTCAATAACTATTTTTAAAAAAATGATTAAAATGTACAAGCTTGTCCGTTAGCTATTCATATACTATAAATGAGCATAGTTCTTTCTCAGCCCTCTCTGACGGAAAGAAATAAAAGCAACTGCGATAGAGCGCAGTTGCCTTTTTTTATACTTTTCTATGATTTTAGTAGTCTTATTGCTGTCTCTACAAATAATTCCACTCCATAAATTAAAGCTGCTTCATCTACATCAAATTTTGGATGATGATGTGGATAACAAGTATCGATCTTTTCATTCCCCGTCCCCAATTTAATGAAGCAACCCGGTGCCTTTTTTAAATATGCTGAAAAATCTTCTCCTCCCATAGAAGGTTCCAGCTTCACAACACGCTCATTCCCAAACAAATGTAGTGCACTTTCTTCTACTACTTTCGTAATATATTCATCATTAATAACCGGATCATATCCATATCGATACGTATATGTATACTTTCCTCCATGTGCTTTTGTAATTCCTTTCACGATTTGCTCAATTTTCTCTTCTGCTTCTATTCTTAACGCTTGATTAAAAGAACGCACAGTTCCCATTAAAGTTGCTGCACTAGGAATAATATTATCAGCTATTCCCCCATGAAACTGTGTAACTGAAACGACCCTTTGCATGAAAGCACTTGTATTTCTTGATACGATATGTTGTAAATTTGTAATAATCTGTGCTCCGATAGCAATAGGATCTATCGTTTCTTCTGGCCTCGCCGCATGCCCTCCCTTCCCTTGAATTTCAACTGTAAATACGTCCGGTGCCGCCATCATCGGTCCATACGCAATTCCGATTTTCCCGCTCTCAAGTCCTGACATAACATGTAAACCTATTACATAATCAACACCATCCATCACGCCTGCCTCAACCATTTCTTGTCCCCCGCCAGGATACACCTCTTCTGCGTGCTGAAAGAAGAGACGAATCTCACCTACAAAATCTTCCTTTATATTTGATAGCACCTCTGCTGTACTTAACAAAATAGCTGCGTGAGCATCATGCCCACATGCATGCATCATTCCTTTATTCACAGACGTATAAGATTTCCTTGTCTCCTCTTGAATTGGTAAAGCATCTATATCAGCTCGAATCGCAACTACTTTCCCTTGTCCCGTCCCTCTTTTAATTGCTAGTACACTATACTTCGTCGGTCTCGTTACTTCAAAAGAAGAAAATGAACATAATGTATCATATATAAATTGTGAAGTTTCTTTTTCATGAAATGATAATTCCGGATATTTATGAAAATGCTGTCTCCATTTAATAATGTTTTCTTCTGAAATAAGATCCTTCCACATCCTCTTCATCAGAAATTCCTCCTCTTATGAAACTTTAACAATTCATACATTAACTATGAAAAACTCAAACAAATATTACATTTCTATACATTCTCCCAGACCACTTTTATACATTCACACAATCCACTTCCTATTTACATGTCAAACCCATTACAAATTCATACTGAATGTAATATAATTGCTAAGTTAGGGATTTTCTTTTTTAGTATTTAGTGCTAATATCAGAAAAGAGCCTTTTGACTTATTTTTACCTAAAATGTGGGATTTTGTTTTTTTCACAATAATGTAGGACATGATACCTACAAAGAGCTATCATTTCATTAAGAGAGGGAAAGACATGGAAAGATTAAAAGAGATATGGTCTCGACCACTCACACAATGGGTTGCAAAGACGGTTTATTACCTTGCAATTTTATTTGCATTGCTTTGGTTGTATGGATTCCATGATACAAACACAAGTACATTTATTTACAACGAATTTTAGGGTGGGAACGTTATGAAGTTATTAGAACAAATTGAAAAGTGGGCTATTGAAACGCCTGATCAAACTGCTTTTGTTTGGCGAGATGCGAAAATTACGTACAAACAATTAAAGGAAGATTCTGATGCGTTAGCACATTGGATTTCTTCTGCGTATCCAGATGATCGTTCACCAATTATGGTGTATGGCCATATGCAACCTGAAATGATTATTAACTTTTTAGGATGTGTAAAAGCTGGACATGCTTATATTCCTGTAGATTTATCTATCCCAGCTGATCGTGTACAACGTATCGCTGAAAATTCTGGTGCGAAACTACTTTTATCAGGAACTGAAGTAACTGTAACTGATTTACCAGTTCGCATTGTAAGTGAAGACAACTTAAAAGATATTTTCTTTACTCATAAAGGGAACACTCCAAATCCTGAACATGCGGTAAAAGGTGATGAGAACTTCTACATTATTTACACATCAGGAAGTACAGGTAATCCGAAAGGGGTTCAGATTACTTATAACTGCCTTGTAAGTTTTACAAAATGGGCTGTAGAAGATTTCAACTTACAAACAGGGCAAGTATTCTTAAACCAAGCACCTTTCTCATTCGATTTATCTGTCATGGATATTTACCCATCATTAGTAACAGGTGGTACACTTTGGGCAATCGATAAAGATATGATTGCACGTCCAAAAGACTTGTTTGCTTCTTTAGAGCAATCGGATATACAAGTATGGACTTCAACACCATCTTTCGCAGAAATGTGTTTAATGGAAGCATCTTTCTCTGAGAGTATGCTACCGAACATGAAAACATTCTTATTCTGCGGTGAAGTGTTACCAAATGAAGTAGCTAGAAAATTAATTGAGCGTTTCCCGAAAGCGACAATTATGAATACGTACGGTCCAACGGAAGCTACTGTCGCTGTAACAGGTATTCACGTTACAGAAGAAGTGCTTGATCAATACAAATCACTTCCAGTTGGCTACTGTAAATCAGATTGCCGCCTTCTTATTATGAAAGAAGATGGTACGATTGCACCTGATGGTGAAAAAGGTGAAATCGTAATTGTCGGTCCAAGCGTAAGCGTTGGATATTTAGGAAGCCCTGAATTAACAGAAAAAGCATTTACTATGATTGACGGTGAGCGCGCCTATAAAACAGGTGATGCTGGCTATGTTGAAAATGGTCTTCTATTCTATAATGGTCGTCTTGATTTCCAAATTAAGCTGCATGGTTATCGAATGGAATTAGAAGAAATTGAGCATCACCTTCGTGCGTGTTCTTACGTAGAAGGAGCAGTTATCGTTCCAATTAAAAAAGGTGAGAAATACGATTATTTATTAGCGGTTGTTGTTCCTGGAGAACATTCATTTGAAAAAGAATTCAAACTAACATCTGCAATTAAAAAAGAACTCAATGAGCGATTACCAAACTACATGATTCCACGTAAATTCATGTATCAATCTTCTATTCCAATGACACCAAATGGAAAGGTAGATCGCAAAAAATTATTGAGTGAGGTTACAGCATGACCGCATATGGATCATTTTATTTTTTCGCTATAGTGGGCATTTTATTAATACCTACTATCATAGCTGGATTAAAAGGTAAAATGTTGCGTAAATATAATGCCGTTTTAACATTAGTCATGATTGCTATTATCTTCTCGGATAAACCGAAGCAAGCGATTATGTTAGCCGCATTTATTATTTGGCAATATGCCCTAATTAAAGGCTATTTAATTTTAAGAAAACAAAATAATAGTACATTCATGTTTTGTATAGCTGTTATTTTATCGATTTTGCCACTTATTTTGGCAAAAATCGCACCATTTGTGCCTGAATTACATTTTATTGTTTTCGCAGGTATGTCTTACGTAACATTTAGAGCAGTACAAATGGTCTTTGAAGTTCGTGATAATTTAATTAAAGAACTTTCCTTCTTTAATTTCTGGGAATTCGTTTTATTCTTCCCTGCGATTTCAAGTGGACCTATCGATCGTTACCGTAGATTCCAAAAAGATATCCAAAAGCCACCTAGCGCTGAGGAATATCAAAAGTTACTATATACAGGGCTTAACCGTATTTTCCAAGGTTTTCTGTATAAATTTATAATTGCGCACTTGATAACAACATATCTTGTAAAGGCAGTATTCGCCAATCAAGATACACTTTTATCTAATGCGATTTTTATGTACGCTACTAGCATGCAATTATTCTTTGACTTTGCAGGTTATAGTGCGTTCGTAATTGGTATCAGTTACATGATGGGAATTAAAACTCCTGAAAACTTTAATAAGCCATTCCTTAGTCGTAACATTAAAGACTTCTGGAATCGCTGGCACATGAGTTTATCATTCTGGTTCCGTGATTTTATTTACATGCGTTTCGTCTTTTTTGCAACGAAGAAAAAGTTAATTAAAAACCGCTACACAATTTCGTATATCGGTGCATTTTTAAACTTCTTCATCATGGGAATTTGGCACATCCAAGGAAGCGCTGTTGCGCAGTATGTTATTTATGGTCTATACCATGCCGCACTGTTTATTTTATTCGATATTTTCGAGCGAAAAAACAAGAAGCATAAGTTTTGGCCAAACAATAAATTTACACATGTCCTTGCGATTGTAATTACGTTCCACGTTGTATGTTTCGGTTTCCTAATTTTCTCTGGACACCTTAACAGATACTTTTAATGCACCCTTCTTATACTAGTAAGAAGTTGCACATATAATATATTTCGGATATAAAGGAGATTTTAAAAATGGCAGAATTTAAAGAGCAAGTATTAGATATTTTAGAAGAAGTATGTGAAAACGATATTGTGAAAGAAAACTTAGATGTTCAATTATTTGAAGAAGGTATTCTTGATTCTTTCGCTGTAGTATCTTTATTAGTTGAATTCCAAGAGCGTTTAGATATTGAAGTTTCTATTTCTGATTTTGACCGTGACGAGTGGGCTACACCAAACATGGTTATTAAGAAGTTGGAAGAAATCCGATGAACAAAGCAAAATTTGGTCCGATGCTTTTAGCATTGGCCCTTTTTGCTGTATTCTTACTTATTCCAACGCGCTTCCTACTTCCACTTTTAAGTGATGAAAAAGTAGAACAAGCTGCCACTTCTTTAAAAGAAGAAAAGATTCAAAGTATGATATTACAGCAAAAGATGTTAGCAGACCCGAAATACCTTCCGATGTACGGTTCATCGGAATTCGCACGTATGGATGCTTTCCATCCATCAAATTATTTCAAAGTAAAGCCTGAAGGGTTCACACCATTCCTACTTGGACGCGGAGGAACACAAGACCTTGTACATGTGTTAAACTTTGCATCTACTATGGATCAATTGAAGGATAAGAAAATGGTATTCGTTCTTTCTCCTCAATGGTTTGTACCACAAGGTATTGATGAAACACACTTTGCACCTAACTTTTCAAAACAACAAGGCTATCACTTGCTTTTCAATGATGACTTAAAGCCTGAAATGAAAAAGCAAATTGCAAAACGTTTATTAAACTTTGAAATCGTCAAGAAAGAAACTTTACTAAAAATTTCGCTTGAAGGTATCGTTTATGATGATACAAAGCATAAAGTAAAAGCACTTGCTGCTAAACCTTTCGCTTATATTTATCGTAACATTTTAGATCGTAAAGATTTATTTACAGCAATGTTTGATATTAAACCGCATAAAGAAAAACTTGACCCTTCATTAAAACAAATGAATTGGGACGAGGCTCGTAAACATGCAGATCAAACTGGTGCAGTAGAATCAGGATCTAACGAATATGGTATCGAAGATAATTACTTCAATAGCAAAATTAAGAAGAAATTGAAGCAACGTGAAGGCTACTTAAAAAATGATGCTTATGATCAATCGCCAGAATATGAAGATTTACAAATTGTACTTGATTTATTAAAACAATCTGGTGCAAAACCACTCTTCATTTCTGTTCCTGTAAAAGGTCCTTGGTACGATTACGCTGGCTTCCCGAAAGAACGTCGCGAATTGTACTACAAGAAAGTTCATGAGCAAATTGAGAAAGCTGGCTATCCAATTGCCGACTTCTCAAATCATGAGTATGATAAATACTTCTTAAAAGATCATATGCACTTAGGTTGGAAAGGCTGGGTTTATATCGATGAGGCCATCCAACAATTTTATAAAGCAAACTAACGAAAAGACCACTTGAATTATTCAAGTGGTCTTTTTCTATATATATTTTGTAATTGTTCGATTGCGTTCTCTGCTTCTTTCATCACTCGCTCCACTACATGCTGAGCTGATTCTATTCGTGCTAACGATGACGCTTGCCCTGCCCAAAGCGACATGTATTCTCCTTTATTTTGTTTTGCTGCTTCTTGGCGTATTTTAGAGGTTAATACATTTTGCACTGGATACATCGGAAGCCCTTCTTCTTTCCCTTCATGTCTCTCTATAAATTCATTACGAATACCCCGCGCATATTTCCCGGAAAACGCACGGGTCACAGTTGTACTCGTATCTGTACTATGTAAAACTGCTTCTTTATACACATCATGCGTAATACTTTCTTTACTCGTTAAAAAGGCTGATCCCATTTGAACAGCTTCTGCCCCCAGTGTAAATGCCGCAACAAGCCCTTGTCCGTTCATTACACCACCTGCTGCAACAATTGGGATATGCGGGACTGCTGCTACTAACTGTGGAATTAATGCAAACGTCCCAATCATAGCTTCCTGTTCTTTCCCAATAAACGTTCCTCTATGCCCTCCTGCCTCGCTACCTTGACCAACAATAATGTCTACTCCTAATTCAGCAAGCACCCTCGCCTCTCTCACATGAGTAGCTGTTCCGATGACTTTTATTCCTCTTCTTTTTAAGTCATCTATTTCTTCTTTTTCTAACGTTTGAAATGCAAAGCTAACGACTGGTACGTTTTCTTCTACTAACACTTGTAATTGTTCTTTATAGCTTTTTGGAAGCTTTATCGTCTCTTCTTCCTCTATACCGAATTCTCTATTCACTCCGCTAAGTAATACCTTTGCCAAGTTTACTTTCTCTTCTTCTATCTGTATCTCTTTCGTTAACAGTAAATTAACACCGAAAGGCTTATCAGTTCGTTCCCTTATTTTATTAATTGCTTCACGAATTTGCTCAGAGCTCATATAGCCTGCTCCAAGCGTTCCTAGTCCTCCGCTATTACTTACAGCTGCAACAAGCTCAGGCGTCGTAATCGCACCTGCCATACCTGCTTGAATGATGGGATACTTAATTTGTAATAGATCTATTACGCGACTTGTAAACATCATTTCTCCTCCTATTCCCCTTATATCTTCTTTATTTGACAAACTTTCCCCTTCTTTTACAAGGGTTGAATTTCATAGGAAGCGAATATATTGAAAAGGAAGGAGGCTAAAAACAATGATATATCCAAATGCGTTACAACAAGGTGATACAGTAATGGTTATTGCACCGTCCGGCCCACCAACAATTGAAAATGTATTAAAAGGGGTAACCCTATTACAAGAAATGGGTTTATCTGTAGTAATCGGGAAGAGTGTTTATGAGAAATATGGATATTTAGCTGGAAGTGATCAAGTTCGGCTCGATGATATACATGAAGCATTTACAAATAATGAAGTAAAGGCCATTTTCTGTGCACGAGGTGGTTACGGAAGTGCTCGTCTCCTCCCTCACATTCAATATGAAATCATTCAGCAGAATCCAAAAATCTTTTGGGGATATAGCGATATTACAGCTTTACATACGGCCTTTTCACGTTATGCAAAGCTTGTTACTTTTCATGGTCCAATGGTTGAAGAACTAGGTAAAGGTGTAGATTCTCTTTCTTTATCTTCTTTCAATCAACTATTCCATCCGTATTCAACCATCTTATCTGCTTCAGAATGTATCGTACCTACCTCTCCATGTACAGTTACAGGCACATTGGCGGGAGGAAATTTAACTGTATTAACGAGTATAATTGGCTCACCCTATGAGATAAATACGGCTAATAAACTTTTATTGCTTGAAGACATTGGGGAAGAACCGTATCGCATTGACCGTATGTTAAATCAGCTACTTTTATCTGGCAAGTTTAATGAATGTAGCGGTGTTATTTTTACAAGTTGTCACGACTGCACTCCTTCTAAACCATCTCAATCATTGCAAACAATACTATATGAATATTTCGCACCATATCATATACCTGTTCTATTCGGTTTACCGATTGGACATATAAGCCCAAACATCGGGATTCCTCTTGGAGCTACAGCGACAATAAATACAAATAATAAAACACTCTCTATTTCTTCTGGCGTAGCCAATCCGTATTCAAATTAAAAAGGAAAAGCGATTCCGCTTTTCCTTTTATTTATAATAATTAAAAATTCGTCCAGATGCGATATCTGCAACTTCTTCTGGAATAAATGTTTTACTTATATCAGTGCCAACATTTAATACTGCTGTAGCATCTTTCTCAATGCTACCAAATAATTCTTTTCCACGTATCGTAATAAGGGGCGTTCCTTCTGGCAACACGTCTTTTACAAATTCCATTTGTGTAAAGAACGGAACGATCCATCTACCCTCTCCTTGGAAATGACGCAAACGAAGTATTCCTTCTGTTGCCCCGTCCTCTGCTTCTAGTGAACCAGCAACATAAAACTCAGTAGATAAGAGCAATTCATAAAATTCCTTTTGCTTCTGTTTATCGTCCCCTGCTACAACAAGTACTTCTTCTATTCTCTTTACCGGAATTTGCTCCATATGATGCCACCCCTATTTCAAAATGATTGTACTTAGATTATACGAAATATTCTTATTTTTTTCTACATAATTCGCAATTATTTTCTTAAAATAATTTTAATACTTCTTTTTTCGTCACAATCGTAGCAAATTCTTCATGTTGAAACGCCTTTTGTACATCAATTATAATAAGTGCTATTTGATTATTCATCATTTTCTCCTTCATTTGGCTGTAATTGAAACAGAAAACCAAGTTGTTGCGACGCAGTGATAAAACAAATATAAGCGCAAAGCTCTACAATTTCTTTTTCCGTCCAATATTGTTTCAATGCATGAAACATATTATCATCTATTGCCTTTTTATCATGAACAAATGTATGTGCAAAAGTAACTGCTACACTCATTTCTTCTACCTTTTGCATATCATCAGGTCTTCCCTTTGCCATACAGTACGGACATTCATTCCCGTACGCTAATGTTCTTCTTACTTGCTCCTTTAGCTCTGCCGACAGAGTTCCTTTACTATACAGTGTATTCTCTACCATACTCCATGAATGTAATAGATCTGGATTATGCCCTAATAACTTTTGAAACTTTGTAACTTCTACATTTGATAATGAAATTCTCTCCATTATTTCCCCTCCTATTTCCTTCTGTTTTATTGTAAAATAAATAAAGTTCACTTTACATTTCATATGAATCTTAATTTATATTTTTCCCTTACAAAAATTATTATTTTACTGGAGGTATATTTACAAATGCAACTAGACCGTGTCGATCGAAAGATTTTAAATGAATTATATAATGATAGTCGCCTTTCCATGCGTGAATTGGCGAAACGAGTAAACTTATCTGCTCCGTCTACTGCAGAACGTGTTCGCAAACTTGAAAGTGAAGGCGTGATTCAAAAGTACACAATTGATATCGATTATAAAAAAGCAGGACTTGTTTTAGATTGTATTTTAGAAATCACTTTAAAAAATGGTGATACAACACGTATGCAACAGTTTATTCAGTCTTATCCATCTGCAAGTTTTTGTTACCGAGTAACAGGAAGCTTATGCTACATTGTAAAAATTTCTGTTCCTTCACTCGTTGAACTTGAAGATTTTATCAATGATGTTTCTTCATATGCAACGACAGTTTCTCATATCGTATTATCAGAAGTATCTCTTACTCCGGACATTGAACATATATTCCCAGAAAATTAATTTATTTTTATTCAAAAAACATTTAAAAACCCCTTACATTAAGAATAAAAATAATATATTATGTATTAAAATACATAAAGTTCGGGAAAGGGGCTTTACATTGAAAATCTGGTTTTATGAAAAAACGGCACAATTAGATGACTTACTTGGCATTTGGGACAATGTTCCGACTATCCCACGAATTGGGGAAAAAGTGGAGATTTTAAAAACAGTCCGTACTGTTACAGATATTAAATATGTAAAGAACGGTAATAATTTTCGTGTAGAAATTATTACAAATTAAAAAGTAGCTCCTAAGAGCTACTTTTTAATTATCTATCACGCGCTTTCTTTATTACAATTTTATCTTCTTCTACAGATACTGTTACATAATCATTTTCTTCTAATCGAAGCTTATTTACAGCCTCATCTGGTAGCTCTACAGCCATCAGTCTATCTGTTACGATCACTTGACTATACACTTCATTTTCTTGTAATGCACTCACCACTTTTTCCTCATTTATAAAGCGTACTGGTGGCACACCTACTTCTTTTACTGTACGCCATTGCTTCCAAACGTAAGGAATTAACCAAAGGAATCCAACAACTGTCAGACCGATACCGATCCATAAATTACTTTGCGCTTGTAATTCAAGAATTGAAATTGCACTACTCTCTTCTCCACCGACAAATTGCATACTCGTTGCAATCAAATTATTTAGAGCGTGTACAGCGATATTCGTCCATATATTTTTCGTCTTTATGTATAAAAGACACATTACAACACCAAACATAAATGCACCAATAACATCAAAATGTCCTAAACCAAAAATAAGTGAAGATATGATTACAGCTTTTTTAATTCCCCATTTATGAGCCATTCGCTGTAAAAAGAAGCCCCTAAAAATAACCTCTTCCATAATAGGTGCTAATACACATGCTGAAATGAAAGTAAATATCGTCATATATATGTTACTCGTATTAATAACATTTACGTCTTCTAACATTGTAACTAAGAAATTCGGTAACGTATGTGCTAATATGTAAAATTGAATATGAGATATACCAACTGAAAAAATCATTCCCATTATCGTTGCTAATACAATTAATCCCCACGGTAAACGTCCTGGCTTATCAAAAAAACTGTTAAACACAACATTATTTTTATTTGTTTTTACGTATAACCAAAATAATGGAAATACAAAAAATACAGTTATTTGTGAAATAACCTCTAGCGCATTCTCAGAAACATTTGCTAGATCTAATGGAATCATCGTAAGAAACAACCCTATAATCATCCATCCAAAAAAACTGCGTAGTCTTATGCGTGAAAATGCATAATGCATGTAGAACACCCCCAAAGATAATAAAAACAAATGGTCGGATAACTAAATTATAATTTGAATATAGTCGAAATTCCTCCTATTTTTCTCAATTACTTTCAAACAACATATCTCTTAAAATACCATATCACTGTTCTTCAAGTTGCCATTTAGGAGAAAGTTATGTAATAAAAATCCCCGTTTTTACAAGCGGGGATTTCTTTTATTATAATACGTCACGTTTTTGGAATAATGCACTTGATGCTACAAGTAATACAACAAAGTATGCAGCTACAAGTAATACTGAAGTTGTAAATGTAAACTCTGTAAATGTTGGTTCCATTCCGCCACTTACTAATTTATTGCTATCGTACACACTTAAATTCAAATGGAAAAACACTACGAATTTCGCTACACCTTTTGCAAACATCATTAATACCATATTAATTGCTCCTTGTAAAAAGAAGAGGAACATCGTAATAATTAATGGTAATACAGACTTTCTAAATACGTTTGCTAAGAAAAATGCAAGTGTCGCAAAGAAGAACGGTGAAAGTACTTGATATAAAGTAGATTTCATTACGATTCCTACCGTTAATTCTGTTTTACTACCATCCATTACAATTCCGCCAATAATCATTGCAATTAAAGTGCTAGCAAATATGATAAATACTATAGTAAGTAACACTGTAATATATTTAGAGAATAAAACTGTAATTCGTTTTCTTGGGCGGATTAATAACTGCTTAATTGTACCTTTTTGGAACTCATCAGTAATCATACGAGAAGCAATCGTAATCCCAAAAATTGTTGCAAACAAAGTAATTAAACCAATCTCTGAACTTGCAAAATCTAAATATGATCCTTTAAATTCACTTCCGTCTCCCCATTTCAGCATCGCTAAAACTCCCAAAATCTCCAATACTGCAATGACACCAATTAAAATATACATACCTTTTTTCGCATGTAACTTTAAAAATTCATTTTGAATTAATTTAAACATTACGCTTTCACTCCCCCTGTAATCGCTAAGAACTCATCCTCTAACGTTTTATTTTGAACAGTAACTCCGTATACAAGCACATCGTCATTTACAAGTCGTTTTACAAGTTGTGGGATTTCCTCTTTCATTACAGATACTGCAATTACATTTCCTTGCATCTTACCTTTAATGATTTCATTTGCTTTCTGTACTTGATCTACTTCAAACGCTACAACTACTGTCTCATCGTGTTTCGCTTGTTCGTGTAAGTTGTACTCTTGCACAAACTCACCTTGCTTAATAATAACGACGCGATCACACATGAGTTCAATTTCACTTAATAAGTGACTTGATACGATTACAGCAATATTCTCTTCTTTCGCTAAACGTTGTAAATAATCTCGAATTTGACGAATACCCGCTGGATCTAATCCATTTGTTGGCTCATCTAAAATTAAGATTTTCGGCTGATGAAGTAATGCCTGTGCAATTCCTAAACGTTGTTTCATACCAAGTGAATATGTTTTCACCTTTTTATGAATCGCGTGCTCTAATTCGACAAGCTTTACAATCTCAGCAATGCGCTCTTTACTAATTGGTGTAATTGCCATGTTCGCAAAATGCTTTAAGTTTTGCATTCCAGTCATATAATCATATAGTTCAGGATTTTCTACGATCGCCCCAATTTGCTCTAGCGCCTTTTCACGCTCCGTGCGAATACTATGACCACAAATTGTAATATCGCCCTCTGTCATTGATATAAGACCTGTCATCATACGAATTGTCGTCGTTTTACCACTACCATTCGGTCCAAGAAACCCGTACACTTCCCCTTCACGAACTTCAAATGATAAACCGCGAATAATTTCCGTTCCACCAATCTTTTTTCGAACATTCTCTAACTTTACTACTACATTTCCCAATGTTGATTCCTCCTTTAGACTTCTAGTTTTTTATCGATTATGCGACCTGTTATATAAACAAGTAAAACAAATATACCGATTGAAAAAGCAATACTATATAAATTCATAAGCTTTTCTGGATAAAGAAACACATTTGCTTCTGATGATTCATCTATATACACTAACTTTGTTATAAAAGCAGGTGTAGGTGCAAGTCCACCTAGCATTTCATATATCATATTGATTACTTTCGTTACTAGTAAAAATAAGAAGAAAATAATTACATACTCCATTTTTTTCTTTTTCAAAGAAAATACTTTAACGCCAGCTACTGTAAAAAGTAAAACTAACAATACACTTGATAAATTAAATACATATAACACACTGCTAAATAATTGTTTTACTATATCTAGCGTAAGTGTACTTTCGGTAAATAACAATCCATAGAGTTCTGTACCTTTTATTACTTTCATCGAAATGCTATAGAAAAACATAGTACCTATTACTTCAAAACACATTAAGCTAATTGCCGCATATGACAATATTGCTAAAACAATTTTTTTACCAGATATCGGTGTTAATCGAAATAATGTACTTTCGGTCATTTTCCCAAACGCAGACATCGCCTGCAGAAATACTAATACCGCAAAAATTATATAAACTAAGAATACTAAGGCAACTATAATCATTTGCCTTACTTCTCCTGATTCTTGTTTAATATAATTCCCCATACTTACAAAAGCGACAGCTGCAATAAATATGAATGACAATAACGAAATGAAAATTTGTTTTTTATTCGCATTGTACATATATATTAAACTGGCCTTCATCTACTAAACACCTCCTTAAACAAATCCGTAACAGCTTTTCCTCTCTGAAAACGTAACTCTTCTACATTTTCATACAATACAATTTCCCCATCTTTTAAAAACATTACTTCATCAAAAATATTTTCAACTTCATTTATTAAGTGAGTCGAGATTAGTATCGTACAATCTTCTCTATAAAATTGTAAAATGAGATTCAATACGTGTTCTCTAGAAACAAGATCAATTCCGCCCAGCGGTTCATCTAGTACGTATAACTTTGCTTTCCTCGAAAATGTTAAAATAATTTGTAGCTTTTCAATCATACCTTTTGATAAAGCTATAACTTTTTCTTCTAACGGTATTTTAAATTCTGCAATCGTATCTACCGCTTTTTGAATGTCGAAGTCTTTATAAAAATCTCGATAGAAGAATAAAGAATCTTTTACCGTCATCCAATCATCAAATACTGGTTTATCCGACATAAAAGAAACAATTTCTTTCGTTTCTAATCCTACTTTTTTACCAGCGATTGTAATACTGCCTTCAGAAGGATGCTGCAGACCGGCAATCATTTTCAATAACGTCGTTTTCCCGCTCCCGTTATCTCCGACGAGTCCTATAATTTTCCCTTCCGTAATCTCTATGTTTAATTCACGGATCACTGCTTTTAATCCGTATCTCTTCCATAAGTTCTCTATTTTTAATAACTCTGTCATTCGCTCTCCTCCCTCTTCTCATGTAATGAAGAACGAAGGATTGTAAGAATTTCTTCTTCTGAAAAACCTAAATTGTCCATTCCATCTATAAAAGAATGAAGTAATTCTTTCGCCATCTCTTTTCGCAGCTCCATAATTTTCTCCCCTTCATTCGTTACATATCGACCCATTCCTCTACGCGTTACAACAACCCCATCCCGTTCTAGCTCTTGAAATGTACGCTGAATCGTATTTGGATTTACTTGTAATTCACTCGCTAATTCACGTACAGAGGGAATTTTATCACCAGGCAATAAATGCCCTGTTACGATTTCTTTTTTTATGTATTCCATTACCTGAATGTAAATTGGTGTATTTGGAGAAAACTCTATTTTCATTTCTTCCCTCCTTTTGTATTGGTGTACTAGTTAAATAATACACCGATACAAATAATTTGTAAATACCCATTTAATTACAAAAAAGTTCTATCCATTTGCTGGATAGAACTTTTTAAACAGAACTCGTTATACAAAAATAATAGTGTTATGTAAACAAATCCATAAAGAAAAGCTGTCTTATCAATGAATAAGACAGCTTTTCTTTATGAGTATATATTAAAAATCAAACACGAAGTCATCATCAGCTAACTTTTCAACGTTCGTTGCTTTTACGTAACCATTCCCTTTTACAGAGAAGAAATCATGGTTTTTCGTATCTGTACGTAAACCATTTAAAACGATCGGGTTAATTTCTTCTTCCTCAAATTTCGGCTCAAGCCCTAAGTTCATAAGTCCTTTATTCGCATTGTAACGAACGAAACGATTTACATCTTCTACAAGACCGATAGAAGTGTAAATTTCTTCTGTGTATGCCATTTCAATTTCATATAGTTCCATTAATAACTCTTGCGTTTCTTTTTGCACTTCTTGTTGATCTTCTGCAGAAAGTTCTACGAAGAGTTGTTGTGCTAAAATACCGACGAATACGCCGTGAATTGACTCATCCTTTACCTTCATATAGGTTCGCTACACCTATACCGTTATTTAACAGCTTACAGTTTCCTGCAAGAAGAGACTATATCATCTACCTTTTCAGGTAGCCCTCCATTTCGATTTAAGGGATTCTCACCCACCGCTTGGCCCTACTCCTATTGCGGAATTTCACCGCCATTGGGATAGTCGTTGAACGTTCCTTTATCTACGTATCGCACCCACCACTGTTTGTACAGTTTTCGATGTCTGATACGGCTTCCTGTGCCGCTCGATAACCCATGTTTTCTTTCAATGGATGCATTTGATTCACCAGCTTGTAACATCTGAACAATATCCAAAAACATTTCCAGGGTAACACGCCCCCTTGTTTTCAGTTGGTGCTCAGATTTAACTGGCACATAATTTTGGACTTTTCTCCAAAGATGTTTAAAACGTTTCTTATGTCGAATTAAAGACACATAATTTGGATGAAGATTATATATTTCAGCAATTTCTGGGTTTGTCTTTCCGCACTTTAATAATGCTACAATCTCAAAAAATTGCGCATTTGTAATTTTGGATTGTGGATTTTTTTCACCTATAACACGCTGTCTTTTCTTCTCTAATTGTTCTTCAGTGAACTTAATTCCACCCAATCCTTCTCCACCCAAAGTTAAATTATAGCCATTATTATAAGAATCATACTGCCAAATATACTGTTGCTCAATCTCACTCGATTCTTCCAATGAACATTCTATCTCCTCTAGAATTCCATATTCTAAAGTGAATTCATATTTACAGTATGCTGCTTGTAAATAGCTATTATAATGTGTGCCACTCTTTAACATCCACATATGTTCCTTAATTCGTTTTAAATTCGAAACTTGCACATCTTTACCAATATAGTACTTTCCATTGATTTTCAAATAGTAAATTCCGTACATGTTATCGCTAGATAAAGGCTTCGCTGCTGATTGCCCTATCAGCTATTCTCCTTTCCATCTATTGATAGTTAGAGAATAACCTGAATGCATGTATTCATCAATAATAAAACAGATAAATTTACAATAGGGGTTCCCAGCAATTAAAAGGGTTTTTCAATTGGTATCTCTACCAAAAGCCGCTATAAGTTAACGGATAATAAGGTTAATAATCTCACCACTTGCCGTCAATTTACCTTGACCTGCTAAGTAAAGTGGATAGAAGAATCCACTATAGAATAAGTAACTTTCTAAGAACACACTAGCTACCATTGCCATGTATAACTCTTTTTTCGTTACTTCAGGCTTTAATAAACGACGATAGTAACTAGTAACAATACCAGCTTTTTTCTCAAGTAATGGATGATTGTCTACCCATTCAAAAATATCATCAATTTCTTCTTCTGTAGCTAACGTTGTGAAAATATGACTGTAACTCTTCGCATGTACTTCTTCCATAGCACCCATGAAAGCTAATACACTTTTCGCTTGTAAATTTTCAAGATGAACAAGTACAAGTGGCATCCCTTCGCCACCTTGTTTCGTATCTAAAAGTGTTAAACCACCTAATACACGCTTATAAGCAATCTGCTCTTCTTTTGATAATTGTGCCCAAGTATTTTTGTCAGAAGATACTGCGATTTCTTCTTCTGTCCAAAACTGAGCGATGTTTTGCTTCCAAAACATTAAACTGAAATCATCTTCTTTTTTATTCCAGTTAACAGCGCGCATTGAATCACCCCTATATCAATTATTGTTCTACTGAACGGTTAAATTTCCATCTAACAATGAAAAGCTAACCGTTTAGTAGAACAAACCAAGTATGAGCAGGGTTCATAACCCTGCTCATACTGTTGGGTTATTCATTTAGTATGGCAATATACCATTAAACGGTACAAGCTACGCACTCTTCCACGCTTAACTTACGTGTTCTCGTATAATAAAGACTCTTCAAGCCTTTTTTATGTGCATAGATGTAGTAACGTGCTAATTCACGTGTTGAAATATCACTATTAACGTAAAGAATTGTACTAATTCCTTGGTCAATATGTTCTTGAATTTCTGCGATTAAATCAATTAATTTAAACTGATTCATATCGTAAGAAGATTTATAGTACCAGAACGTATCTTTTGATAAATACGGCATTGGATAATATGTTGTCGCATTCGCATATGTTCTTGATTCGATTTGACTTACGATTGGCATTACGCTTGAAGTTGCATTTTGAACGTAACTGATAGATTGTGTCGGAGCGATAGCAAGACGGTATGAATTATATAATCCATTCTTCTTCACTTGCTCTTTTAAACTTGTCCAATCTTCTTTTGTTGGAATATGAATTCCTTCAAATAGTTGCTGAACTTTTTCAGTTACTGGGCTGTAATCTGTCGTTTCATACTTTTCAAAGTATGTGCCGTTCGCATAATCAGACTTATCGAAGTCTTTAAATGTTTCGCCTTTTTCTTTAGCGATTTCCATACTTTTCTCAATAGAGTAGTAATTTAACATCATAAAGAATGTACGAGCGAACTCTTTCGCTTCTGCACTTTCATATGCGATTTTGTTTTTTGATAAATATCCGTGTAAGTTCATTGCGCCAAGTCCAACTGAATGAAGCTCATCATTTGCTTTTTTCACAGTTGGTGCATTCGGAATGATCGTCATATCAGACACAGCTGTTAAAGCTTCCATTCCCGCATGAACAGCTTCACGAATTTCTTTATTTTCCATTACATTCACGATATTTAACGATCCTAAATTACAGTTAATATCACGACGGATAATATCATCTGTACCATAATCATTTATTTCAGAAGTTTCTTGAAGCTGGAAGATTTCTGTACATAAGTTCGACATCTTCACAGTTCCAATATCCTTCAATGGATGTTGATTATTTGCATTTGATTTAAACATTAAGTATGGGTAACCAGACTCAAGCTGAATCATAGCAATTTTAATAAGCATATCACGTGCACTAATATCTAGCGGCTTCTTCTTCACTTTCGGATTGCTCATTAATTCATCGTACATTTCATCGATATCAATATCATCTAAATGCTTTCCGTATTCTTTATACACCGTATAAGGCGCGAAAACATGGAAAGGTTCGTTTTTCTCAGCTAGCTCAAAGAACTTACTTGGCACGATAATTCCGATTGATAGAGACTGAATACGGCTCTTCTCATCAGCATTTATTTTTTTGGTCAACTCGTCTTCATATTTCTATGAAGGTTGGACTATATCATCAACCTGTAACTGGTTGCCTTGCACTTCGACTGGTACCTATTTCCAGCCTACTCTACTAGCTTTCGTCTAATGACGCGCGTTCGATAGTCTCTACACCTTCTTGAAAGTATTGATAATTAGGAAAGTTATTGGATAGTACTCTATATTTTATCGTATTAGCAGGTACATTAAACGCTCGTCCGGCTTCTGCTAAAGACTCATAGTAAATGTCATTTATAACAATTGGCTTTTTTTGTTTTTCTCTACCTGAATTATATTGATTTTTTTGAGCTTTACTTATCTTCATACATGTTTCTTTTGTATGCTTTTTACCTTTACGAGATCTAGACATTTTTTCTTTTGTTTCATCAGTATGTTTTCTACCATGAAATCGTTTAGTAATCTTAGATCTCATATTCTCCATATGTTGAGGTTTATCATACCAATAATTATTAGGCCCAGTATTAATTTCAGAAAGAAATTTTTTTACTTCCTTTGAGTGGGTTTTCCCATACATATGGTTCTTTTCCCCACTCAACGCCCCACCTCTAGCGATAGGATGTCCGTTGTAGCAATACTGTTTCCCATAATATTGACTTAATAAACTTTGCTCTATCTTATGAAGAATGTCCTTATCATCTGGTAATTTCATTATCCCTTTAAACTCAAATTTATTCTCACCATATAAATTCCAGGCTGCTTGTAAATGTTTACTATGATGCCGATTAGCATTCAATTGATTTCTATGAGTTTTAAATCGTACTTTAAAATTATTAGAACTACCAATATAAAACTTCCTGTTTTCCTTATTAATTATCAAATAAATTCCACAGTTCATGGAATCTCGCCTCCGGTGAATATAAGATTCCACTTCACCCAAGTAATATTTCTTTCAAGCTTGGCACGGTATTACCTGCTATCCACGTACATGGACCGTAGGCTCTCTTAGTCAGCTTCTTCGTGGGTTCTTTTTCTTTTACCCCTTATTCAACTGATACCGTTAGCCGCTAATGCGACACCCTATTGGTTAGGTTCACAAGGTTTTCTCATACACATTACTGTGTAGAGGGACTACCAATTAATCCAAGAATTCAATAATATCCCAATGGAAAATGTTTAAGTATACTGCGCCAGCACCTTTTCGTTGCCCAAGTTGATTCGCATATGAAAACGAATCTTCAAGTAATTTCATAACAGGTACTACACCACTTGCAGCGTTATCGATACCTTTAATTTGCTCACCGCGTGCACGTAGCTTAGACAAGTTTAAAGCTACTCCACCGCCGATTTTTGATAATTGCATTGCAGTATTAATGTTAAAGCCGATTGAATTTAAGCTATCATCCATCTCTAACAAGAAACAAGACACCATTTCTCCTCTTCTGCTTCGTCCCGCATTTAAAAAGGTTGGTGTCGCTGGTTGGTAGTTTTGTTTTACAATCATGCTTGCGAAGTGTTTTGCCTTCGCAACATCACCGCGTCCTAAGTATAATGAAACAATTGCTACACGATCTTCATAGCTTTCTAAGTATTGTTTTTGATCATTTGTTTTTAACGCATAATCTTTGTAGAACTTAGATGCTGCCATATAAGATTGGAACTCGAAGTTTTCACCATAAGCGATGTTATATACCTCTTCTACTTCCTCCAAGCTATACTCGTCCAGAACGTTGTAATAGTAATCATATTCTTTCATATACTCTATTCGCTCTGCCACGCTATTAAAATGAACGGTATTTTCTCTAGCTTCTTCCATAAAGACTTCTAATGCCTCTTTATCTTTATGAAGCTGATAAAAACCGTCCTGCATTTGCGTGATTTCATTATTCAGTTCAATGTGTCGCAATCTCCCGCACCCTTTCCTTAAAATATTCTACATCATTATTTGTTCCTGATAACTCAAATTTTGATACAATAGGCACTTCATATTTAGCAGAAATTTTGTCAGCACTTGCACCGAACATGTCTCCCCAGTTACGATTGCCGCTTGCAGATACGCCTTTTAATTTTTCATTATTGCGCTCTAAAAATTCTAAAACACGTTCTGGTACATTGCCAAAACCTGTTGTATACGTAATTAAAACAAAGTCTTCATCTATTACTAGATCTTCACCAATTTGAACGGCCGGCATATTTAATTTGTGAATGAAACGCTTCACGTTTCCTGTCATAGAATCATATGCAACTATCATTTCCGACCCTCCCTCTCCAATCTATACTCTCTGTATGTTGTTTCTTGATTTCTCTATATATTGTATTACGTTTCAAAATAAGACACAAGATATATGTATAAATTCTTTCTTTTTTTAAATTTTACTTTTCGACAAGACAGTCGATTTTTTTCAATACAATGACTATGAAACAACATTCTAAAACTCATGTCAATAAAGTGCTTTTCAAAAAAGTTGTCAACGAATTTAACCTTATTTTTAAAAAAGTTACCAATATATTTTGTCATAAAACGGCAAATGCTGGAGGAATATATTTCTCCAGCATCACGCAAAAAAGAACAGACATGAAACGATAATCTGTTCTAAAAAACGATTACATTTATCAGTTTTACTTTATTAAATATTATACATATACTTTCGGTTCGCGTTACATACTAAAAGATAACTATTATAGAAAAAGATTATTATTATGGAAATTCAACTTATTTATGAAAAGATTATTCTGAGTGCTCAATGCGCAAAATATCTTTTACAAATATATGATGTGGATTTTCATCTTTATCAATCATTGTACATACAGGAGCTTCTTCATCAAAGTACACAATCATTCCTTCTACGTACTGATATGTATGTTGAACTTGTACGGTTACTTTAATTTCTATAGCCTCTTCATATGCTCTTTTTATTTTCTGAAGCATTTTTGCCGAACACTTTCGTTTCTCTGGATACATGACCATCCCCATAAACCTATTGCCAGCTCTATCTTTCCACATATAATCCCAATGCGGTAATATGCCTTGTTTAAAATCGCCCATAATTCCCCTCCCTATATTCTTCTAGTTACGAACGTGGCGTTTCTGAATATGTATAAATTACTTGTCCGCCGCGCTGTGCGTTCCCAATAATATGTTTAAAATCTTCTCGACTTACTACAACTTCTCTGAACGTATAAAATACATCTTTCGTAACAACATACTCCTTTATTTCACCATTTTTCAGCTGATCCAAAATTGCATTTGCTAATTCTTTATCCATGTATTTCACCTCTATGCAATATTTTATTTTATCGTATATTCTATAGGTCAACAACTGTAAAATTATCCAGGTGCTATACCTTCATTTTCATTATTTTTCAAAAAAGATCTCTTTAGTATATGTCCACTAAATATCATATACTAACATAGCTACTTCTCTATATCAATCATTTCAGCATTCAATTATGCAAAGTTCCATACCACTATGCTACAATATATAAATAGAATTAGGAGGGATACTATGATTCGGAAAGCAAAAAAGACAGATGCGAAGGCAATTGCACCTTTATTATATAACGCTCTGCACGAAATTGCTGAAAAAATCACAGGCAGCACAGTTGAGACAGAAGTATTACTAGGACTTGAAACATGGTTCTCAAAAGAGAGAAATCGACTGAGCTATGAAAACTGTTTTGTATATGTACAAGATGGGGTTGCAGTTGGGGTTATTGTCGCTTATCACGGTAGTGAAGCAACAAGTCTTGATGCACCAATTGTACATTACTTAAGAGAATTACATAAAGATGAATCAATTACATTAGAAAAAGAAGCTGAACTTGATGAATATTACATTGATACATTATCAGTTTCAAGTGCATATGGCGGAAAAGGAATTGGTTCTCAATTAATTGAAGCTGCTGAAATCCATGCAACTGAAAAGGAGCATGAAAAAATCGCATTACTTGTTAATTTAGAAAACACACGTGCCTATTCACTATATGAAAAACTAGGTTATAAAAAAGATCAAATCGTTATGCTTGTAGGCGAACCTTATGCACATCTCGTAAAAACATTAAACATCAAAATTTCTATATCTTAACATAAAAGCACACGATTTATATATAAATCGTGTGCTTTTATGTTAATTTTGTATTTAATACATTTCCATCCATCGCTTCGTGGAATGTATAGGTTGTACATCCCCATGGCTTCCTATGTAAAATAGGCGTACCAGACCACCCCATCGCTCTCAGTTCCGCACCAACCATTGCATTAATGTAATTATGACCTACAAGAGCAATACTTCCATGTACGAGAGCATAACGGTGTAATAAGTAAGCCGCTTGCCTTGCCCTCTCTCTTACTTCCTTATAAGACTCAACACCTTTATGGTAACCAAGTATCCATAATGTTCGCCCGATAAACATCCATACGTTAGGTTTACATTTCAACCATGTTGGAGCATAAAAATTCGTCGGAATTTCAGCTTCCCTAAAAAGAGAATTTTGCATAAAAGATAAAGAATTCATTAATTCAGCTGCTGACTGTATAGCACACCTTTGATCACTCGTTACAATCAACTTTGCTGCTTCAATCGCTTCCATTGTTTCCATTGGTATAGGTGCTTTTTCTGTTATAGCATGTAAGTCATATCCTTTCATCCATTCATGAAAGGATGTAACCGTCATTGGTTCTATAGTACGATCTAAGCGACCATGACGAATAAAAGAAATCTTCATTCTTTCCACTCTCCATTCATCACTTACGAACTCTATTATGTACTATTTTTAAATATCATACCACGCCAAAAAAGAAAGTTATACACCTTTACATATCCCCGCCACTCTCATGTGTGACCCCAGCATGTATACCATCCATCCCATCAAAATATGTAGTCGTTTCATGATGACGAATCTTTTTTAAATTTATATAAGAAAATACAAATAAAGTTAATGCTATAACACTCCCCACAAATTCAAACATCATTTTACCGCCTCTAATTTCCCCCACTTTAGTAGGTTATTGTATATTTTTCATTATACCCCTATATAAAGATACACGCATTAAACCGTTCTTTTTTTCTACTAACTTGGAGTTCTTGCATATTTTCTTACAAAATGTGAATATTTTTCGAATTTTTACTTTGGAAACATTTACAAACTAGACAATATGGTTCAAAATAAGAGGAAATAAAAAAAAACCAAAATTATTCTTTTTTTGGAAAACTGTAACAAGGAGAGTTGCTTATGCAGATCGCAGAAACTGGAGATATCATTGAATTTAAAGGTGGAATGCAAGGCCGTGTTCAAAAAGTAAATCAAAACTCCGTTATTGTAGATATAACAATTATGGAAAATTTTAGAGAACTAGATATGGAACCTCTTACAGTTGTAAGTCATAAAAACTATACTGTCATTAATCAAAATGCATAATATAATAGAAAGAAAGGATCTGTATATCATACAGATCCTTTCTTTCTATTATATATTAACGATTATCAATTGTTTCTGGATATAGATCATGGTTCATCATGCGGTAGTCTGCCATTTGTTCATACTTCGTGCCTGGGCGACCGTAGTTGCAGTAAGGATCAATTGAAATCCCTCCACGTGGTGTGAATTTCCCCCATACCTCAATGTAACGCGGATCCATTAATTTAATTAAATCATTCATAATAACGTTCATGCAATCTTCGTGGAAGTCACCATGATTGCGGAAACTAAATAAATATAGCTTTAAAGATTTACTCTCTACCATTCTTTGTTCTGGAATGTAGCTAATATAAATTGTTGCAAAATCTGGTTGACCTGTTTTCGGACATAAGCTTGTAAATTCAGGGCAATTAAATTTCACAAAATAATCACGGTTTGGATGATTGTTATCAAATACCTCTAAAATTTCTGGGCTATATTCAAATAAATATTTTGTATTTTGATTTCCTAATAAAGTTACATCTTTTAAATCTTCATCTAATCTTCCTGCCATTTTAAACATCCCTTCTCATTATACTCCGCGTTTATTTCCCCATACTAACGCATGAAGCTGCGGCAATACTTTTGCATTATTCATCTCTTTACAATTTACAGCTTTATCGATCAGCCACTCATACTTATCTAATAATTTTTTAATCAACATCGTATCATCCACCGTTTTTGTATCATCATTTCCTACTTGTAAGAAAAATGGCACATCTGGATAACGTTCGTGCATATTAACTGCATACTCAAAGTCATAATCGTCAAATACTACTACCTTTAAACTAATATCTTTTCCTGCTAGTTTCTGAATAACAGCATCTAACTTCTGAAAATCAGTATTCATTGCCGAACTTGGTGGTTTTGGAGAAATCGTTATCTCATCAATTTGAAGTAACCAATCTTGCCATTTACTCCCTTGCGTTTCAATTGCTGTTCGCATTCCATTCTCTTTTAATATAGAAAGAAGAAACTCAATATTTTTCAGCAATGCTGGATTTCCACCTGAAATCGTAACATGAGAAAAATTTTCGCCACCAATTTCTACAAGCTCGTTCCAAACGTCCTCTGCTGTCATCTGTCTAATTTGATCTTTAGCCGATCCATCCCACGTAAAAGCAGAATCACACCAAGCACAGCTATAATCACAACCAGCCGTACGAATAAACATCGTCTTTTGTCCTACAACCATTCCTTCACCTTGAATAGTCGGACCAAATATTTCTAAGACAGGGATTTTACTCATCAAGCATCCACTCCCGTCTTACTTCCGCATAACTAGTCGGCGTCTCAAATAGACGAACAAATTCAACGCGAGCTCCTTTATATTCGTTCGCACGATTATCTTTTAGTAATGCTTCTGCCATCTTTTCATAAATCCAAACGACCATGTTTTCAGCAGTCGTATTCATTGCTGGTAACGTTTCGTTTAAATAACGATGGTCTAAATAAATTTCTATTTCATTCTTCCAAATTTCTTTTATATCTCCAAAGTCAATCGCAAGACCTATTTCATTTACATATCCACTAATCCCAAATACAACTTTATATGTGTGACCATGTAAGTTTTTACATTTCCCCTCATAACAGTGTAAATGGTGTGCTGCATCAAATGTAAATTCCTTGCTGACCATTACTCTTTTATTATGATATTTGAGCTGTTTACGCTGAATATCCTTGTCCATTTTTTGCAAATTTTCTACGATGCGAAATCCAAAGAAATTATCCATTAGTTATTTGCTCCTTCGCGTTCTTGTAGGTACGTATCTAATCCTGCTTTACGAAGCTGACATGCTGGACATTCACCGCAACCATCACCAATGATTCCGTTATAACATGTTAATGTTTTTTCTCGAACAAACTCGAATGCTCCAAGTTCATCTGATAATTTCCATGTTTCCGCTTTATCAATCCACATAAGTGGTGTATGAATTACGAACGGATAATCCATGGATAAATTTAAAGTAACGTTTAACGATTTCACAAACACGTCACGACAATCTGGATAACCACTAAAATCAGTTTCACATACACCCGTTACAATATGACGTGCTCCAACTTGTTTTGCTAATACAGCAGCAAATGATAGGAATAGTAAATTTCGTCCATCTACAAACGTCGATGGCAATTCACCTTCTTCATGTGTAATCTCCATATCCGTTCTCGTTAACGCATTTGGAGCAAGTTGATTTAATAGACTCATATCTAGCACCGTATGTTTAATTCCTAGCTCTTTCGCAATTTCCGCTGCACAATCAATTTCTAGTTTATGACGTTGATTGTAATTAAACGTTACAGCTTCTACTTCTGCAAACTGCTTTATTGCCCAAAATAAACATGTCGTACTATCTTGTCCTCCACTAAAAACAACAACTGCCTTTTCTTTTTTCATTTCACTCATTCTCCTTCTCTACTACGAATAAGAAGAAAGAACGTTCTTGAACTGTCACAATAAAAAAACAAAACAATACCTAAAGATATTGTTGTTTCCATAGTTTTTTATAGAGGGAGTTCGCGAACCTCTCCCGTGCAATGCACGGAATTCCTTCTTTCATTGACAAAGCTTATTGTAACATATTGTATACTACCAGAAAAAATTTCTGATTTTTCCGCTATTTTTCCATTTCATTTCTTTCATTTTATAGTATGATGAATTTAATGCGAGAAGAGAAGAGAGGAGGCACACCACTGAAACCCTTTATTATTTATCTCTTTTTAAATATATTATTCATCCTTGTTACAATGCTCGTATACCATTTATTTTGGAATCAAAAAGGGAAACGTTCTCCTAAATTAAATTCAGCTATATTTATTGTATTATGTTGCCTCGTTACTATACTATGTATCACTTTCGCAGCAAAAACAAATTATGGATTTCAATTTGATATGCGTCATATCGTATTAATTGTCGGTACATTAACCGGAGGTCCTATTGCTGGTGGATCTATATTAGTTGTATTAAATATATACCGCTTCTTATTAGGAGGAATAGGTGTTTTCCCATCGCTTATCGGTTCTATCCTTCTATTTATTGTCCTATTATTTACATACAAATTTTTCAACCGAACTTCTAATCGTATAAAAATAGCACTTGCTATTATCTACAGTCTCACATACGGATTTAGTTGGATACCTTTCTTCCTTTCAAAAGTTACAAACAAGGCTGATTATATACCACATATTATTGTGTATGAGTTATGTACGATACTTGGTACGATCCTTATTTTATATTTACTACACATATTACAAACTCAAGTTCGTCTCCAAAATGAACTTATGAATGCTGAAAAATTTCATTTAATTGGTGAAATGGCAGCGTCTATCTCTCATGAAATTCGCAATCCATTAACTTCAACGAAAGGATTTTTGCAACTTTTACAATCAGATACATGTACTGAGCAGGAGCGAAAATTATATATCGACATAGCCATCAACGGAATCGAACAAGCAAACCACGTTCTTACAGATTATTTAACCTTTGCAAAACCAAGTATTGAAAAAGAACAAAGATTACAGTTAGAAGAAGAACTACTACATGCATTATCGTTAATTACACCGCTTGCTAATTTAGCAAATGTGCGTACACATTATATAAAGCAAAGCACTTCTTTTTTTATCGCGGGAGAAAAACAAAAACTAAATCAATGCTTGTTAAATATTTTAAAAAACTGCATTGAGGCCATGCCAAAAGGCGGTGATCTTTATTTCACATTAGTTCCTGATCATAAGCATATTCAGTTGTATATAAAAGATACAGGAATCGGTATGGATACCGAACAAGTGAAACGTCTTGGCTCTCCTTTCTACTCAACGAAAGAAAAAGGAACTGGTCTTGGAATGATGGTCGTGTTCAGTGTTGTTCAAGCTATGAACGGAAAAATCGATATTATAAGCGAAAAAGGTACAGGTACAACCTTCTTATTAACTTTTCCACTCATACAAAAAACGTGATGAAATAATCATCACGTTTTTTCTGTTCCTTCAACTAATTCAGCAAAGGCTTTCACTTTGCCATGTGGTTTTTGATTTTCTTTACGTGCTTTCCAAGCGCGCTCTTCTTCTTTCTTTTTCTTGGACATACTTTTCAACTCCTTCTTTTCTTTCTCCATGTAGTATTCCAAAATAAGAAAGAAAACTATGCACGTATCAAAAAAGAAGTGGTCTCCCACTTCTTCCTACTTATCGCTGTAAAATTGCATGTTTCGCCTCTTTTAACTGCGTAAGATGTCTTTGTTCATGCAATTCAAGAAATTGAACCCACTGATACAAATTCAGCTCATTAAAAATAGGATGCTTTAATCCATTTTCAAATAGATCTTTTTCATCTATCACACTATGAAGCGCGTGTAATAGTTCTTGTCGTGAATGTTCTAGCAATTGAATTCCTTGCTGTTTTTTCATTAACGTTTCTGTTGGTTCCATTTGCTGAGGAGCTTCTCGTTTATGTGTGCGATCAAGCGTAAGTTGGAGGTCTTTAAATGGAGTCGTGTTTCTTTCATTTTTTTGTAAAGCATATACAAGGGCAGATGTAACTGACTGTTCAACTAAATGCAAGTGATGCAAAATTTGAATAATACTCCATTTATCACGGCGTGGCTTTACATTCACTTCTGTATCATTTAACATTTCAATTTCTGATAATAGCGTGCTTCGAGTAGACTGTAATGAGTTCACCAAACTTTCTAAACTCACATCCATATTAGATTGAAGCATACTTCTTTCCCCCCTTTTGTTGGTGAAAAGAGGTGCTCCTTATTAGAAACACCTCTTTAGTATTCTGAATTTTCTTTTATTATCTCATCATTTTCCCATTATGTCGATGTTAAACATGTGAAAAAAAGCGCATGTTTTTTACAATTTTGTGTCGTCAATCGCACGTAGCCACGCTTCAATTTCTGTAATAACACTTTTCACACAGCCTTCAGCAAATGGTGATGTTAAATTTGCAACTTCTACTAATTCCAAGAATGATTTACTTCCACCTTGTTGACACAGATTCACATAATCTTCCCATGCCTCTTGTCTATTATCTCTTGCACGTTTCCAAAATTGCAGTGCGCAAATTTGTGCTAATGTATAGTCGACATAGTAGAATGGCGAGCTATAAATATGTCCTTGACGTTGCCAGAATCCACCGCGCTCTAAATAATCATTATCTTCATAATCACGATGCGGCAAATACTTTTTCTCTATATTACGCCATGCTGTCTTACGCTCTTCTGGTGATGCTTCTGGATTTTCATATACATAATGTTGATATTCATCAACAGATACACCATACGGTAAAAACAGAAGTGCTGAACTTAAGTGAGAGAAATAATATTTATCTGCATCTTGTTCAAAGAATGACTTCATCCATGGCCATGTAAAGAATTCCATACTCATAGAATGAATTTCACATGCTTCATACGTTGGCCAATTGTATTCTGGAATTTCAAACTTACGACTTTCATATACTTGGAAAGCATGACCAGCTTCATGTGTTAATACATCAATGTCGCCAGATGTTCCGTTGAAGTTTGAGAAAATAAATGGTGCTTTATAATTCTCAATATATGTACAATATCCGCCACCAGCTTTTCCTTTTTTCGCAACTAAATCTAATAAATCATTATCTAGCATGAAATTGAAAAATTCATCCGTTTCAGCCGATAACTCTTTATACATCGTTTTCCCATGATTAACAATCCAATCCGCATCTCCTTTTGGAGTTGGATTACCAGTAGCAAACTCAAAGTTTTCGTCGTAATATGCTAACTTCTCTACACCGATACGTGCTTGTTGTCGCTTTCTTAATTCCGTTGTAACGGGAACGATATAATCAAGTACTTGCTGACGATAATTCGCCACCATTTCCGCATTATAATCTGTACGGTACATTCTTGCATATCCAAGTTCAACAAAGTTTTTGAAACCTAAAGATTTGGCGATTTTCGTTCTCACTTTAACAAGCTCATCATAAATACGATCTAACTCTTCCTCATTCTCAGCTAAAAATCCGTAATATGCTTCACTTGCTACTTTACGTTCATTTCTTTCTTTCCCTTGCATAAATGGAATCAGTTGCGATAACGTTCTTTCTTCTCCTGCAAAGTCAATTTTTGCAGATGCTAATAACTGCGTATATTGTGAAGACAATTTATTCTCTAATTGTAAATCTTTCACAACTTCATCAGAGTATGTTTTCAAATCACACTCCGCTAAAGCAAATAATTGCTTTCCATAATACGCTTCTAATTCTTCACGGAATGGAGAATGAATTAACGCATTATAATACTTTGTACCATATCCTTGTACAACTGGAGAGAATTCATCAAAGAAATCTTGCTCTTCCTTATAAAAAGCATCTGTCGTATCAACAGAATGACGAATGTAACAAAGATTCCCCATTGTACCGAAGTCGTTGCGAATTTCGTTAATTGAATTGATGACTTGTTTTTGTTCTTCTACAGTTTTTGCATTATCAAACTTCTCTAAAGCAACAGTAAACTTTTCTTTTAATTCTTCAATATTTGGCCGTTTATATTCATAGTCTTTAAATGACATGAACGAGCCTCCTCTCCATTATGTGCATCCCTACTATAATTCAATGCTTACTTACAAATCTCCTCTTATTCTTCAACAAAATACGGCAGATGCTGTCATAATTACATGTAAACAAAAGAGCCTTGGATTTCTTTATCCAAAGCTCTTTTGGAACATACTATTATTTTTCATATTTTCCAATCTTTTTTAATAGAGCAAGTAATTCATCCTTTTCCTCTTTCGTTAACATTTCAAAAGACTGATGTATAACTTGCTCATGCCCTGGAAAAATAGAAGCAATAAAGCTCTCTCCAGATTCAGTTAGTTGTGCATAAATAACACGTCTGTCATTCGGGCACGGAATTCTCTTTACTAGTCCCTTTTTCTCTAGCTTATCTACAACATATGTAATGCTGCCACTAGCTATTAAAATACGCTCACCAATTTGCTGAAGTGGTTGACCGCCTTTATGATATAACAGTTCTAATACAGCAAATTCAGTTGGATTTAACCCGTTACTTTGTATAGATTTATTTGTAGTATCCATAACAGATCGATGTACACGAGATAATGCAATAAATACTTTTAAAGATTGAGAAATATCTTCTCGTTCATTATTTGATGTCATACAACTTTCAACCCTTCACTTAAATTCTCAGTAATAAAAAGAAAAAACAACTTAGTACTTCATATAAATTCCGAATGAGTATTCACTCATTCATTTCCTCTCCCCAAATATATTATGAATGATTCTTGAATAAAAACATGACAATTTTAACATAGTTTATATATAATGATAATAAAAAAGAAGGAGTACCAAATTTGAAAGTCAAATTCCACAGCATAGTTTTATATATGGTGCTTGTTATCCTACCAACGATAGGAATTGGTGCTACATTTTATTCATATCATTCGTATAAAATGAAGCAGGAAAACAAACTATCTGCTCACACGGTTCTCTTTTTATATAGAGACTATTTAGATCATCACCTTGGTGAAGCAATTTCCGCATTAGAAATGCTCTCAAAGGTCGTAGGAACCGAGACTGGAAATATAAATGGAGTTAAACAAATTGTACATGATACAGATGGAAACGATACACGTTTTTCTGGTTTATATTACGCTACACCAGAAGGCATCATTACAATCGCATCCGAAGGCGACCGACCACCTGTTGATGTCTCAGATCGCAAATATATTCAAGACGTATTGCAAACGAAGAAAACAACTGTATCATCAGCCATTACAGATCGTGTTCTTGGACATCAAGCTATTATGATTGCTTCTCCCATTTTCAATAAACAGAAGGAAATCTCAGGCTTATTGTTAGCAAGTTTACGCTTTGACTACATTTCATCATCTTTAAATGCCATTAAGCCACAATACCATTTTGAGGTAACTGATAAACATGATGTAGTTTTTCTCAACGATGATAATAACGAAACAAGTGATGCGCATTCTAATATGCTTACTACCCCACTCCAAAGATTAAATTGGAAGGTCTCTGTTTCTCCATTGCCTATCCATCAAAAAACTTTATATCAGTGGGTTGCAATAGAGTGTATAGCTACTTTATTTTTAATGTCTATTTTATTTTTACTTGCTCAATATATGTTGTTAAAACGTCAAACAAAACTGGAAAGACAACAAAATGAAATACAAAAAATTGAATTGGTTGGAACTTTTGCAGCTAGTACAGCCCACGAAATCCGTAATCCTCTTACCGGAATTAAAGGGCTCGTCGCTCTATTAAAAGAGAAATATAAAGATGAACAAGATCAGTTTTATTTTTCCGTCATCGAACAAGAAATAGAACGGATTAATGAAATTGTAAGCGAATTTCTTATTCTTGGAAAGCCAACTGCTATCATTGAACAAACATATGATGTGAGAACCATTCTAAATGAGGTAGCATTAATTATTCAATCTGAGGCGAATCTACATAACATTGTATTCCATTTACATTTGCCAGACCATTCTGTTCATATCCGTTGCTCAAAAGACCATATGAAACAAGTGGTTTTAAACATTACAAAAAATGCAATTGAAGCCATGAATTCTGGTGACACACTGATCATTTCCGTAACAAACAATGAAACACACGCACAATTGCAAATTATAGATACTGGAAAAGGTATTCCAAAACATATTCAAAAACACCTCTTTCATCCGTTCTTTACTAATAAAGATACTGGAACCGGTCTTGGACTTGTCATATGTAAACGAATTGTAGAGATGTACAATGGGCATATTTTTATTGACAGTATAGAAAACGAAGGAACGACAGTTCATATCGAAATTCCGTTACACCTAGTATAATTATCCTTATCCCAAAAGGGTAATTATACTTATTTCATAAAACCAGCCACAAGCATTCGCCAAAAATTACTGGATTTCCCTTCATATCCAATTTGAAAAATAGGTACCTTTATAATTGATAACCATTTTGGTGTTTGTTTTTCTTTATAACGCTGGTACTGTAAAATAAGCTTGTCCAATTCTTGACTCACTTGAATTGTCTCCATACTATTTAACCCACTTGTTAAACCTAATTGAATCATTTCTTCACGTTTCATATGAATATCACGTGAAAGCTTTTCTAATGTGTACTTCCTTTTTACAGTAAACATTCATATCCCCCTTATTATACTTCCATGCTCTCAACTTTACTTCTCCATTGGCCTTTTAACTACTTAATCATATTTGAATTTGAAGAATCAGAAAATTTAACATTTTCTCCCTGTAATTTACAAATCTTTACCCTCACTTTGAGAATTATTACAAATTATTCTATCTTTGTAAATACATTCGCAATAATAGACATTTTTTTCATCTTCTTTTTTTACAAATACCAATTAAATAGCGGATTCTCTATTTTCCATATACTTTTCTTCGACATTTTTTGTTTAATTTTTATAAAAACGCAAAACATAATGATGATTGATAAAGTGAAATTTAATCATTGGGGATTTTGTCCCTTCCTCACTGCTCGCAAATAGCGGGATAAAATAGAAAGGAAATATTTATATGCGCAAATATACGATTGCATTGCTTATATTTACTATGTTCTTACCATCCTTCTTGTTTCCTGTTCAAGCAAAGGCCCATACAAACAAAGTCGCTATTGTCATTGATGACTTCGGCAATAATATGAAGGGGACTGATAAAATGTTATCACTTCCTATTCCACTGACTGTTGCCGTTATGCCTTTTCTCCCTTCCACAAAGGAAGATGCGATAGCGGCTCATAAGAAAGGGCACGAAGTTATTATACATATGCCAATGGAACCTATTAAAGGTAAAAAAGAATGGCTTGGACCAAAAGCAATTACAACTGATTTAAGTGACGAAGAAATAAATAACCGACTCGAACAAGCGATTCAAGAAGTACCGCATGCAATTGGCATGAACAATCATATGGGATCAAAAGTGACCGCGGACGAAAGAATTGTACGACTTATACTTGCAGCTTGTAAAAAACACGGTTTATTTTATTTAGATAGCAAAACAAATCCTAAAAGTGTTGTCCCAAAAATCGGGAAAGAATTAGGAGTACCTATTATTGAAAATCAATTATTTTTTGATGATGTGTATACAGCGGCACATATTTCAAAACAAGCCCAATTACTTATTAAAAAACTTCAAGAAAAACCGATTATGGTAGCTATTGGACACGTTGGACCTCCAGGTGAAATTACATCACGTGTTATAGAAACTTCTATTCCTAAAATTCGCGAACATGCAGATTTTATTTTTTTATCTGATTTAGCATTATCTCCACCTCCTGTTTCAAAATAAGATTCATTACTCGCACTAAAAAAGGTACCAATCTGCATATAGCAAATTGGTACCTTTCCTTTTCACCTTAAATATAATCTACATGACTCACCCTGAATCCTTTTTTCTCTATTTTTTCGATTAATTGCTTTAATCTTTTTTCATTTAACTCATCTGCTATATTTACGATAACGCGGCGAATATATTGATCACCGTTATCTAGCGTAAATAATCCACCGATATTAAAGGCTTTCAACAATGTCCCAAGTTCTTTAATCGTTCCCTTACAATCTTGTGTTGCAATCGTTAATATATAACCACCCGTCCGCATACCGAATGAATCTTCAATAACATCAAATATATTGGAATGCGTTAAGATACCGACAAATTCATTATAGTCATTTAGCACAGCTAAAAATGGAAGTCGACGAATAACATAAAATGCTCTAAAAAAAGAATCCTTTTCAAAAATAAATGCAGAGGAATCTCCCAGCATATGTTCCGTACTTAATTTCTCTAATCCGCTATTACACTTCTTTTCTAAAAGATCTACTTTATAAATAATCCCTATGAATTTCTTTTCATCTTCTGCTAATACAGGGATTGCTCGAAATCCCGTTTCATTCATAATGTGCAAAGCCTCTTCACCTGAATCGTTCATTTTGCAAAATGTTACTTGCTGTTTTGGCAGAAAATGATATTTAACTCGCAAAATATGTTCCTCCTTACATGTCAACATGTAATCTATATATAATAAGGAGACCTATATTTTATGAGTGAAATTATTTTTTAAAACGCTTTCATTTTTTATTGACTTGTAACGACATCACAAACATTTTATATAACAGAGCTCTTTGCACCTTTTATCATTAACAACTTTACATGGTAATTCATTAAATATTCTATACCCTCTAGCCATTTTTTCGCTTCTTCTGGAGTTTTCCCCCACACAATCATGCCATAATTATGAACAAGAACTACTCCTCCACCTTCAATAAAATTCGGTACATTACTTTCTAATAAATCAGCAAATTTCTTCTCATCTTCTACAATCGGAATTGTCATTTCTGTTATACCTTCTTTGCCAAAAACACGTTCCACGCTACGTTTATCGAATGTTACTTCCCCTTCTTCTCCATATAACTCTGATATTAAATGGCTATCTACAGTCTGCACTTGTAAAATACATTCTGCACTACTTTTTTTATAAATATCCGCATGCATAAACGATTCTGCAGCTGGTTTTTCTTCATTTTCAAATACTGGCTCACACATACAATTAACAACAATAAAGTCTTCTTCTGAAAATAACCCTTTATCTCTTCCCTCAACGTTTATTAAAAAAGTTAACGGCTCTTTTGACGTACAGAGTGATAAACTAATTTTTGTACCATAAAACCAATCACGAAGTGCCAATTCAGATTTTACATCTTTTAATTCATTCCATTTCTTTAGAAAAAATAACATTTCGTCACCCCCGGCATAATATTTATATAATGTTCGAATCCTTTCTATGTAAAAGGAGTATTTTTTGATTATTCTAAAAATTTAATTGAATTATCACATGAGAACGCCTTTTTGTCAATATAGTTTCACAGCTCTTCTTTAAAATGGGCCATTCATATATCTATACTCCTGTCTATTACCTATTTCATTTTGTACATAAAAAATACGTTATTCTTTTTAAATCAAAGAATAACGTATTTTCTCATCTTTTATTTCTTTATTGCGTTATATAAAAACTGTGCATATTGTTCACGTGTTACGAAATCATCACCTAAAAAGTTTCCTTTTCCATCACCTTTTGATATATTATTATCCGCTAAAGCTTTCACATAGCCTTCTGCCCAATGACCTTTTGGCACATCAGTAAAGCTCTCTACACTCTTTTCATTTCCCTTTAACTGAAATACTTTTTGTAATACTACTGACATTTCATATCGAGTTAATACTCCATCTGGACGGAACTGACCATTATCGTATCCAGTCATAATACCGGCTTGTGCAACTGACTCAATAGCCCCTTCATACGCATTTCCTTTCGTATCTATAAACTTAATTTTTTGTTCCAGATTACGCTCCAACTTCAAGTACTTTTGTATTAAAACCGCTACTTGACCACGCGTAATATTGTCACCAAATCCAAATTCCCCATTTCCATAACCTACAAATAATTTTTCTTTCGCTAAATGATTAATTGCTTTCTCTGACCAATGGCCCTTTGGTACATCTTTAAACTCTATTACTTCTTCAGCTACTTTTTCATTTACAACCTTTTGAATCACAGAACCAGTGAAGAAAATACCTGTATCATTAAATGGATCTTTCACCCCAAATTCATATACTTTCTCACCTGATGTACTCCATTTCACTACACCATTACTATACGTACCACCATCACTCTTCAGACGGATTTTTGTAGATACCTCGCCGTCTTTTTCGTATATAGGTACTTTTACTTCTTTATTTACCTCTGTATCCTCTAGAAAGACTTTTTGGTTTTGAACATTAATATAAGCCTTCTTACTTAATTCTATTACTGGTCTAACATCGCGGATTTCATTTGCAACAAAACTTAAATATACTAACTTATTCAACTTACTAACTGGCGATAAGTCTGAAATATAATTTGCTTCTAAATCAAGTTTTTGTAAGTTTACTAGATTTGATAATGGAGTAATATCCTTTAACTCATTATTAGGTAAATCTAATTCTGTAAGCTGAGTCATTTTAGCAAGTGGTGTCACATCTTCAATTTGATTTTTACCGATAAATAATTTATTTAATTGATTCATTTGATCAATACCCGATAAATCTTTAACTTTATTACGCGTTAATACTAAGTCTTTTAAAGGTAATGAATATAACGGTTTAATATCTTCAATTTGATTACCTGCTAAAGTTAAGTATGTTACATTTTTCAACGCGCTTAATGGAGCAACATTCGTAATTTTATTATTTGCTAAATTCAAGTAATCTAGTTGTTCCATTTTCGCTAATGCTGTTACGTCTTCTATTTGGTTGCCTGATAGATATAAACTTTTTACATTTTTCATTTCAACGAGTGGTGCAACGTTTGTAATTTTATTATTACTCAAATCAAGAGATGCTAAATTATCCATATTAACAAGTGGTGTTACATCTGAAAATTCATTACCACGCAAAGCTAAATGATTTAATTGCTTTAAATTCGCAAAGAACGACGGATCTGTTATCTTCGCATTCGCAACTGTTAAAGATTTTAAATTTGGCATATATTTTAATGCACTATAATCAAGAATCTCATTCGTGTTTAAAAACAAGTCCTTTACTTGTAATAACTCCTCTTTCGTAATTGGTGTATTTAAATCTTTTCTATTAAATACTTTTTTATTAACAAGTTCTCTTAATTTGTTATCTGTTATCATATTTTGACTATCAACTGGATGATCCGTTTCCGTATTGCCTGAATTAGAGTTATCATCTGGTTTCTCTGTTTCTTTGTCACCTACAGTTGGATCTTTAATTTCAAATTGAACTTGATATTTGTGATCATATCCGATGGCCGGAATAAGTATATGCATTTGCATATTATGCTTCTTCTCAAATTCGCCAATTTCAAATTGGACTACTTTCGTTCCATTTTTCCTCTTATCTTCTGATAAAACTTTCACATCTTGAAATACACCAGGTTGGTTTTTATCCTCTATTCTAAGATATTGAAAATAATCGCTATCTTGTATTGTTACAGTAACGATTTTTTTCCCATCTTCAATTGCTACTTTAGGATTTTTTATGTACTGAGAAACCATAGATGGCTCATCTTTTTGATCCTTATATATTTTAATCTCAGTATCGTATGTACGTTCACTAGCTGCTGCCACCGACTGGTTTGCTTCAGCCTTTAGTGCTGCTAATGCTGGAGTAGAGTATGTAGCAAATGGAATTGCTAATGTTGTGGCTACTACTAGCGCCTTAATATAACTTTTTTTCAAAATAATATCCCCTATCATATATAATTTTCATAATTGATAAATGTTATCAATTATCTACAAGTAAATGATAATGAATATCATTATCATTGTCAATGGTAATATTACATTAAGTTTATATTTCCAAAGATAAAAAATAAAAAACCCTTTAATCAAAGGGCCTTTTTACCTAGCGTATGAAGAATTTCACTTTTTTCTTTTTCATTAATAAAACCAATTTTTTGCAAAATATTTGCATACAATACAAGTTTATTGTATATCCGTTCTGACATGCTTCTCCCTTCTTTCCTTCGACCAACTTTTTTTGTATTGGTAAATTATATGAAAGAGTTGAGAAAATGTGTCCACTTTTTGCATACATACAAATCTTTTATCCCGCTATTTGCGGACAGTAAAACTCCCACCTCAAAAACAGATGGGAGTTCAATTTATTTAGCAAATTGTCCATTGAATATTATGATTTTTGACTTCCTCTTCAAAACTATAGGGCATTTTCTTATCACAAATTACATGTTGAATACGTGAAAATGCTGCTATTCGGTAATTTCCTTTTACCCCTACTTTTGTATGATCACATAAAATATATGTTTTCTCCGCTAATTTCAGCATCGCTTCTGACAGTTTCGCCTTTTCTAATTCAAAACTAGAAACCCCAAAACCAGGTAACAATCCATCAATCGAAACGAATGCTTTATGAAAATGAAATTGCTGGATTACTTGCTGCGAAATAGAACCTGACACACGTGAATGCTTTGGAGATACTTTTCCACCAATAAATAAAACTTCACCGTGAAACATCTTTTTATTAATAGAAGAAATTAATTGTGTTGCTACTGGAAATGAACTTGTTACAATCGTTAAATTTTTGCGATGAACAAGATAGGGCACCATTTGAAGTGGTGTACTTCCATCATCAATCGCAATCACATCCCCATCTTCCACAAACGTTGCTGCTTTATACCCAATTCTCTTCTTCTCTTCTATATGCAGCATCTCTCGTTCTAACATTGGTGCCTCTATTCCAGCTCCCGGAAGTTGGACGGCTCCGCCATACACTTTCTTCAACTTCTTTTCACGATCCAATTCTTCTAAATAACGACGAATCGTCTCTGTTGATACAGCAAACTCTCTCGCTAACTCTGAAACTTTTACTTTCCCTTTAAACTCTACCTTCTCAAGAATGGTTCGCTTTCTTTCTTCACCTACTACAGACATAGATTCACCCCATTGATTTCTACCTCATACACTGCCTTACTTATACAAAGTTATGACTTTCTTTTTCAGTGAAAACTTCTTCATGAATATGAATACCACGCTTTTTTAGTTCATCAAAAATAATTTGTGGATTTACAAAAGCTTCCTCAGGTGTCACAACACCAACTTTGTTTACACTCCCTTTTGCGATTAACTCTGTAGCAATCCCAAATGGAATACCGACGTTTCTCGTATAAGCTCTTAATTTTTCCCATCCTACAACAGAACCATCAGATAACGGGTGTGTATGATATAATACGTGCCTTTGTTTCTCATTATTTTTCATACCTATTACTTCTACATGAAGCGAATAACCGTAAATTTCTGTTTCTTGCCCTTCTTTCGATTGCAATAAATACTTCGAAATACAATCCATAATGCCAATTTCTTTCCCATTTATGTCAACCCGATCATTACGCAATATACTATAATCATATAAAGCACGTACGAGCTGCATATTTTGCTTTGGCCAAGTTCCTCTCGTCTCTATCAGTTTGACCCCTTTATTTTCTAGTGCTTTTGCTAACGTAATCGTTTCAGAATGCGGTATTATATACTGCGTTTCCTTACCATAAGGCGCCGGTAATTCAATTTCTCTCGGACGCGCAAACGGCGGTACTTGCTTAAACTCACCATCTTCATATACTGTACGCGATGGTAAATGTGGATCATATTCATATGTCGTTGTTTCTGTAATTGATGCAGAAAAAGCAATTGGACGGTACGAGCCATGACTTACACGTACTGACTCTACAGTATCTAGCTGATTTGCTACATGCATTGCCATCATTTGCGTTACACCTGGCGTCATACCAAAACCAGGTAAACACGTTTTTTCATTTTGAGCAAATATAGAATGAGATTCATTTTCTTCACCAAATCCATTCAAATTCACACCGTGACAACCCGCTTCTGCAATACATCGAGTAGACAATCCATTTAACTTAATTGTCGTACCGTCCATTACAATGTCATAACCTTTCATTTTTGCAACCGTATCCTCGTGATTCGTTACATCTACTTTCACAAAATCAACACGAGGATCGTTGAGCCATTCTACTACTTTCAGGCCCTCTTCTTCATTAAAATCAGCTACTGTAATCGTCTCAAAAGATGAAAATTGCACTAAATCTAAAATTGCTTCACGACAAATTTTACCTGCTCCACCTAAGCAAAATACTTTCAACCTATAACAACTCCTTTAGCGATACTATCAACTAAGCGATTGATATCTGCCTCATGTACATCACCGATATTTCCAATGCGGAATGTATCTACTTTTGAAATTTTACCTGGATAAATAACAAACCCATCACACTTTAATTCATTATATAACTGCCCAAAATCGAACCCCTCTTCTGGATAAATGAAGGATGTAATAATAGGCGATTGATATTTTTCATCTACTAGTGGCTTAAATCCGATTTCTCTCATTCTATTCACTAATATTTTTTGATTGTTATAATATCGATTGTAACGTGCTTCTACTCCGCCCTCTTTTTCTAATTCAAGTAGTGCTTGATAAAAAGCGTGTACAACATGTGTAGGTGACGTAAAACGCCATTTTCCATTTTGATGTTCCATCGTTTCCCACTGATCAAATAAGTCTAATGATAATGAACGTGCCTGCCCTTTACATTTCACCAATTCATCGCGCTTCGCAATAACAAAGCCGAATCCAGGAACCCCTTGAATACATTTATTCGCACTACTAATTAGAAAGTCAATTTGCAACTCAGCGATATCTATTTCAATACCACCAAAACTACTCATTGCATCAACCAGTGTTACTTTTCCGTATTGCTTCCCTAATTTACATACATCTACAATTGGATTGATAATACCTGTTGTTGTTTCACAATGAACAACTGCAATATGTGTAATCTCTTTATCTCGTTGCAATATCTTTTCTACTGCTGCAATATTAGTAGGCTCCCACTCTTCTGTTTGACTGACCACCACATCTATATGTAACATCTCTGCCATTTGTACAATTCGCTTACCATACGCACCATTTGTACATACGAGCAGCTTTCCATTTTTAGGAACGACAGATCCAATCACTGCTTCAACTGAAAACGTACCGCTTCCTTGCATGAGAACAGTTGTATATGTCTCTTCTTCCTTCGTTGCTAACGATACAAGCTTAGCTCTTACCTCTTGTACCATTGTGTTATATTCAGCATCCCACGTACACCAATCGTATAACATAACTTCTTTTACTGTTTTTGTTGTTGTTAATGGTCCAGGCGTTAATAATAAATAGTGATTTTCAGTCATGATCCTATTCCCCTTTTATGAAATAATAAGTTCTTGTTTCTCGATATGTTCCATTACGTTTTCGAGTTCCTGCATCGTTTCTATCGTAAAGTGCGCCCCATTTTCAACGAAACGATTGCGAACTACTTCTATTTTTTCACGAAGTTCTACCGGATCCATATTCTTCACTTCCTCTTCAGTTAAGCCGAGTTCGCTACTGCCGAGAATTACACCTACTGTCCACATACCAGCATTTCTTCCCTCTTTCATATCTGATACCGTGTCTCCAACTTTTATCATATGATTCATTGGATATACACCAAGCTCCATCGCATTTTTATAGCACATCCACGGATACGGACGACCTGCTGGAACATCATCTGGTGTTACAAGAAAATCAGGTTTATACCCTTGTAGTGCTGCTTCTTTTGCTACAATATCCATCATTTCTCTCGTATAACCAGTCGTTGAACCAATTTTAATTCCTCTTTCACGTAAAGAAGCAATCACTTCTTTTACTCCATTAATCGGCGACGCATAGCGCGGTAAAATAGCGAAGAGAATCTTTTCGAATTCTTCATACATCTCCTGAATGTCTGCTTCTGTTGGTAATTGTCCGAAAATACGATTCCACTCACTCGCAATACGAGTCATCTCTGTTAATGCCCTAACATGATCAATTTTCAATAATCCCATTGGCTTACGGGCTTCTTCTGCAGTAATTGCAACACCGCGTTTATGGAAAATCTCCATAAATACTTCCAGTGGTGCAAAACATCCGTAATCAACTGTTGTACCTGCCCAATCAAAAATAACTGCTTCTACTTTCATTCAATCCATCACCCTTCTTATTTATCTTTTTTGCCATTGTGACGTTCGGTTACGAAGTGCTTTCGTTCCCCATTCATATACAACTCTCACTACAATATTTGTAACAACAATAAGTACACTCATTGCAGCTGCTGGTGCTACATTTCCTGCATCATCCATATTTACAATTGATACGGCAGCTAGTTTAAAATCAGCTGCATACAGGAATACAACTGCTGAGACAGTTACCATTGAATTTACGAAGTAGTACATTACCATTTCTAAAATGGCTGGTAAACACATCGGTACCGTAACTCGAAAGAATGTTTTATAAAACGGTATCCCCATCGACTGTGAAACAAGTTCAAACTCTCGATCTAATTTCTTTAAAGCTGTCGTTGCCGTCACAAATGTTACAGAATAAAAATGAATGATATTGACTAGTACTAGCACAGCAATTGTTCCGTATAGAGAATGGAACGGGTTCGTTACGGAAAGTCCAAAGATTTGTATTGTTGGTTGACTAAAGAAGAAGACGTAGCCTAACCCAAGTACTAAACCTGGTATCGCTAAAGGAACGATAGAGAAAAAGTAACCTGCTTTTCGGAAAAATTGTAGCTGATCTATTTTCTCAATCGCATAAGCGAACATAAATGTTAAAACCGCTCCAATAACTGCAGTAATTGCTGAAACAATTACGCTATTTTTAAATGCTTCCAATCCATCTCCTGTTAAACTGGAAAAATTAAAATGCTCAAATGTAAAGCTCATATTATATGGCCATACTTTCACACTTGCAGCAATACCAACTGCCACAAATAATAGAATGATCATAAGCGTTACTACGCTACAATATACGAATGAAATAACATCTCGTTTCTTATTATTTATTATTCTGTAAGGTACTGATTTGGAAGATAAGAGATTCGCCTGCTTTCTTTGCGTAATGCGATCAACTGCAAAGGCAAATATAGCTGGGATTAATAAAATCATTCCGACAGTTGCACCCATCGGCATATTTTGCTGCCCAATTACTTGCTTATATACGTCAGTAGCAAGTACATTATATTGCCCACCAACAATTTTTGGTGCCCCAAAATCAGTGAAACTAAGTGTAAACACAACGAACATCGCACTAATTAATCCGTACTTTACACTAGGTAAAGTAACAGTGAAAAATTGCTTTGTTTTACTCGCTCCTAACATATTAGAAGCTTCATATAAACGATAATCAGAGCCTTGAAAAGCAATTAATAATATAAGAAATGCTTGCGGAAATGTATACATGACTTCAGCCATTACAATTCCTACTGGTCCATATAAAGGGATTTGTATCCCTTCAAACAAACCAAACATTCCTTTCGTTACTAACCCTTGATTACCAAATAAATATGTAAGTGCGATACCATGCATCATCGTTGGTGCGAATAATGGTAACAACGCAATATATTGGAATACACGCTTTCCAAACACATTCGTACGAGCGATCGCATAGGCGTAAGCGAAAGCAAGTGTCACTGCAATAATTGTTGTCGCACCCGAAATCCATATCGTATTTTGTAATGATTGAACTAGCGTTGGTGTTGTGAAATATTTACTGAAATTCGCAACACCAATGAAAGCTCCATCTTTATCATAAAAAGCTTGTGTAAACAATTGTAATAGAGGTAATACAAGCATGATCAAAAACGCGAGAAGCATACCAATAATTAATAGTCTTTGTATCCACTCTTCTTTACCGATACGTCTCTTAATCTTTTTTTTCGTACTTTCTACCTTAAAATCTTCTAACATCTCCATCTATACAATGACCTTCTTTCCATATGACAACATATGATTTTCTGAGAAAGAGATTTGAATCGGCTTTCCTTTTCTAATTGCGGTTGCTTCTACTTCTGATGCCAATATATCCACTACAATTTTCTCGTTATAAAGATGTGTTTTTTCTTCTACGACCCGCACTTCTGTCCGATATACAGATCCGCGAAATTCCATACTTTCCACAACCGTTTTAATACCATCCTTTTGTACAACTGTTACATGCTCAGGACGAATTGCATGTTCTTCATTGTTTTTCGAAAAGAAATTAATAGAACCAATAAAATCTGCCACAAATGGATTGGCTGGTCTTTGATAAATCTCCTCTGGTGTGCCAATCTGCATAATTTCCGCATGATTCATTACAACAATTTTATCGGCCATCGTTAATGCCTCTTCTTGATCATGCGTAACCATAATAGTTGTTACTCCTACTTTTTCTTGCAAATCACGCATTTCTCTACGTAACTTTTCACGCACTTTTGCATCTAAAGCAGATAATGGCTCATCGAGTAACAAAATATCCGGAGACAGAGCGAGCGCACGTGCAAGTGCTACTCGCTGCTGTTGTCCACCAGACATTTGAGCAGGATATTTATCTTTTACATTCAGCAAATCTACAAGTTCTAGCACCTCTAGCGCTTTCTCTTTTACTTCTGCTTTTCCATATTTTTTTGTCTTTAAGCCATATTCAATGTTTTCAAGTGCTGTTAAATTCGGAAATAATGCATATGATTGAAACACCATTCCGAAATTCCTCTTTCCAGGAGGTAATGCTGTAATATCTTTTCCATCCACAGCTATACTACCTGTTGTTGCCTCTTCTAGCCCTGCTAAAATTCGAAGCAATGTTGTTTTCCCACAACCACTTGGGCCTAATAAACATACAAACTCATTTTTTTTCACAGTAAAAGAAATATCTTTTAACGCTGTAAATGCATCAAACTGTTTTTGAATGTGTTGAATTGATAAATATTCGCTCATTTTTTCTCTCTCCCACTCACTTACTTTTTCGGTTCTGCTTTTTGGCCAAACTCTTTTTCCCATTTTTCTAAAATTTTGTCACGATTTTCTGCTGCCCATTTAAAGTCATTCTTTTTGTATAACTTTTCTGTCACATCTTTAGGGAATCCATCTGGAAGTTTATAATCATTTTTAATTGTCGCAAATCCATTTTTCTCGAAGTATAACTTCATTACATCATCAGTAATTGCCCAATCTAAAAATGCTTGCGCTAATTTTTCATTTTTTGCATTATCTTTTTTAATAAGTGCGTTCGCTTCTACTTCCCAACCTAATCCTTCTTTCGGCAATACAACTTCAACTGGTGCACCTTTTTGTTTCTCTTTCAAAGCACTATAAACCATTGATACGCCAACTGGATATTCACCTGCGCCTGCTAATTTCGCTGGTTTTGAACCTGAATGAGTATAAGTTGCTATATTATCATGAAGTTTCTTCATGTAATCCCAGCCTTTATCTTCACCCATAATTTGTAACCATGCAGAAACTGTTAAAAATCCTGTTCCAGAAGAAGCTGGATGTGGCATAACAAGCGTTCCTTTATATTCTGGTTTCGTTAAGTCTTCGTATGATTCTGGCATCGGTAAATTTTTCTTCTTTAATTCTTCTTTATTTATAGCAATCCCCGTCATAAATGCCGTATTACCTACCCATTTTTCTGGTTGCTTATCATCTTTAAATTGCGGAAGAACACGATCCGCTCCTTTTGGAGAGTATCCTTTTAACATATCTTTTTTATCTAAAGCTAATAGACTAGACGCTGCTGTTCCCCATACAACATCTGCTTGTGTATTTTTTCCTTCAGCTAGCAATTTCGCTGTAATAACCCCAGTTGAATCACGAACAATGTTCAGTTTCACATCTGGATACTTCTGTTTAAAAGAATCAAGGTAAATTGGTACAAGTTCTTCTTCAATCGCTGTGTAAACAGTTAATGATCCAGATAATTTATCATCCTTTACTTTTGCCCCAGCACTCTCTTCTTTCTTTGCACCACACCCCATTAATAACGAAAATACCATTCCAGTTGCTACAGCTTTAAAGATTGTTTTTTTCACTGTCTCTCTCTCCTTTTATAAATCTTATGTACAACTCTAATATAAACAACTAGTGTAAAAGCAGTATTAAACCAACATTAATCTTTTGTTTGTTGTTTGTTTTTGTGTAATACGTTGCTACTTCTATGTTTTTTCGCATTTTTCTGCTAATAATGAACACTAAATTTACAAATAATTAAAAAAACCTTTATAATCCCACAAAAAAATGAGGCGTTTGTAAAAAAACGCCTCATTTTTGTTTACCTTTTTTTGAATTACGATTTGCATACTTCGCGCTATTTTCTCCTTCATACTCTAATGCAAATTCTGCATCTGGTAAGCTTTCTTTCGGAGTTTTATTATTGTTGATTGCCGCATTTTGTTTCACTTTTCTTTTTACCAATACATTCACCTGCTCTCAAGAATTCACTTTCTACTCTAGTTTAAAACAACATTAAATAATTATTACTGGCAAGTGTTAACAAGTACATAAGGCCGCTAGATGGAAATACTACCTATGAAGAAAGCATTAGAAAAGGGGCGATTATTTTGAAGAAGAAAGATAAAATCCAGTCACCAATTTTAGATGAAACGCTCCCGCATCAAATGAATTTCCCATCTTTTAAAGGAACAGGAAAGAAGATGCAACAACCTTTCATAAATCAATATGACGTCGTAATCGGAGACAGTAAATATGATTCCGAGAATAGTCCACTTCACAATTGGACTGATGAAGTAGACCCTGCCATTATGGCTGGAGAAGAATGGATTCATCCTACAAATGATATTGGGTGGATTTCAGAAGAAAATCAAGAGTTGCTAAAAAAAGAAGTGGATAATAAGAATGAGGCTTTTATGCATCCGCAATTTGGCATTAACGACTAAAAAACCATTCTACCTCACATAGGTAGAATGGTTTCATACTATCCAATAATAATTCGCTCTTTCGGGTATTTATAGCGAGGTGGCTGTTCTCTTCCCCCACTAGCCAGTATAAATGTTAAAATACCGACACGCCCAATAAACATAAGTACAATGAGTACAAGTTTACCAACAGTTGTTAAATCTGGCGTAATACCTGTCGATAGCCCTGTCGTTCCGAAAGCAGAACACACTTCAACAATTAAACTCATAAGCGGTACATTTTCCGTAATAGATAAAATAAAGAGTGCTGTGGCACATAATAAAATACCCATCGTCATAACGACAGATGCTTTTAGCACGTCTTCTTCATGTAACTGACGTTTGAAGACTCTAACCGTTCTTCCGCCTCTTGCAAAAGTGTATAACGATAATATACTAACAGCGAATGTTGTTGTACGTATTCCGCCCCCAACCGAACTTGGAGATGCCCCTATAAACATTAATATACTCATAAATAAAAGCGTCGGTTGTGACAATTCACGTATATCCATTGTAGCAAGTCCACCGCTTCGCGTCGTCACAGATTGGAATAATGTATAGAAAACTGTTTCATGCCATGACTTTCCTGCTAAAAATTGATTTCGTTCTAGTAAAAAAATCATAATTGTTCCAACGATAACGAGTGCAAAAAATGTTGTTGTCGTCAATTTTGTAAATAACGAAAAGCGGAATAGTTGCTGTCGCCTTTTACTAAAGAATTGCTTTATTTCCATTAACACCGGGAAGCCAATCGCTCCTAAAATAATAAGTAACATATGAATCATTTGCACAATATAATCTTTTTTGTACGGAATTAGTGATTGTCCAGTTAAATCAAATCCCCCGTTCGTAGTTGCACTAACAGCGGCAAAGAAACCGTGAAAATAAGCTTCTTGCCAAGTTGGAAAATAAAGTAGAAATCTTGTACCTAATAGTATCGCTCCAATAAGTTCTATCGAAATAATTACAATTAAAATAGAACGCATCAATTCTACAAGGCCTGATAAATTCCCTTGATTATGGTCTGCCATAATGAGTCTTCTTCTCTGCAAACCGATCTTTTTCCCCGTTATAATCCAAACAAACGTACCAAGTGCCATAATTCCTAAGCCGCCTAATTGTAAAATAAGGGCTAACATAATAATTCCTGCCGTAGTAAATGTATCTGAAATCGTAACAACAGACAGTCCCGTAACACTTACCGCACTAACAGATGTAAAGAGGGCATCGATAAATGTCCATTTCACACCAGACTTCGTAACAAACGGGAAACTAAGCAATATCACCGATACAACTACTGCTAATAAATAAAACAAAACAATGAGTTGTACAGGACGTAATTTTTGTAAAAACTTTTTTATATCTCTCATTCCATCACTTCGCTACCTTTTTTTCTATCGATTAAATAAAGAAAAATCTTCACTTTCTTTATTTGTAAATAACTGCTCAAATAATTTGGCAAATACCATTCCATACACAGTTCCATTACCTCCATACGGCAATGCGTAAAATAAATTATGTATCTCTTTGTCTTCTTTTAAAATAGGGAGACCATCATGACTACCGCCAAATGCTGCCGCCCAATAGTACTCTGCCTGTATATTCTTATACTGTGGGAACATCTCTTTTACAATGTTAATAAGGATATCACGCTTATGCAATAATTTCGTATCACCAATTGCTTGAATTTGCATCGCTTCATCTAATCCGCCTACAATAATACGGTTTTGATACGTTCGAAAATATAAGTAAGGCCGTGCTGTTTCCCAAATTAATGATTGTTCATGCCAGCCTTCAAATGAATCTACCTTATTTGTCACCACTGCATATGATGTTTCCACTGTTGTATTTTTTTCTTTCTTTCCGAAAAGTGCTTCATAACCTGTCGCCATAATAATATTCTTTGCTACAATTTGATTTCCTGTTTTCGTGTAACAAATTAAATCGTTTTGGCGTTTTTTTATATGTATGGCCTCTGTATGCTCAAGTATAGTAGCTCCCATTTGATTTGCTTTATGCAAAAGGCTATGCGCTAATAAATACGGATTCACTTCGGCATCACCATGCGTATATAACGCTGCTTGTTTTATAAATGAATACTTCTTCTTCATATGTGAATGGGTAAAATATTCAACCGGGAATCCATAATGGCGTAACGTATTATATTCTTCTTGTAAAAACGATACATCCTCATTTCTACTTGCATAATACAAACTACTTCGCGGAATAAACTGGGGATCAATATCGAGAGTCGGTACAACTTGCTCCATTGTTCGTAGCGCTTCGTAACAAAGCTTATATGCTCGTACCCCCTTTTTTTCACCAAATGTATGGATAAGTGAGGTTAGCGATTTATCATGAAGAAATTGTAGTAAACCTTTATTAGTAGCTGTGCTACCACATGCGATTGCTCGTTTTTCAATGAGCGTAACACGCATTCCAATTTTCGCTAACGAATACGCTATATGAGCACCTGCTTCTCCGCTTCCGACTACAAGCACATCACATATCATATCATTTTCTAATGATGGATAACAAGGTATAGAAACTCCTGTATTCCAAAACAACTTACCAGTCATACGTTTCATAATTATACTCCTAAAATATAAATTTCTCCTTTCTATCTTTTGTTATTTCCCATAAAAAAATCCAACTAACATACGCTAGTTGGACTTTTTATTTTTAATTAGAACGCTCCTCCAGCCAATTTCCAACCGTCGGATATGTTTGTTTTACCGCTGTTCCACCGTAAACGATCGACATATGTCCCGTTGGTAAACATACATATTGTTTATCTGTGCTAGAAATATGGTCTAGCAAAGCTTCTACTTGGCATGGCAGGGCGATATGATCACGTTTCGCAGAAATATTTAAGACATTCGCCTTAATATTTGCAAGGTCTACCTTTTGTCCACGAATAACGAGTTCACCTTTCACTAATTTATTATTTTGATAAAAATCACGAATCCATTGTCTATACGATTCACCTGGGAATGGAATACCGTCACCAACCCACTTTTGAACTAATTTCCAGCTTTCGACGAAGCGCTCATTTTCTGAACGATCGAGTAAAGCGACATATGGACCTACAAAGTTTGTAATTGGTTTTAACATCTTATTTCCGAAATCAATCATTTCTGGCGGAATATTTCCGAATGTATCAACCGCTTTATCTAAATTGAAGTATTTCTCATCTAATAAAGGACCATATAATCCTGTTTCAGAGAAATCAAAAGGACTTGTCATAAAGATTAAGTTGCGAATTGGCATGTGCGGATGAAGTGCTGCATAAATAGAAGTTAGCGTTCCACCCATGCAATAACCAAGTAAAGAAATCTCGTCCGATTTCGCAGTTCTCATTACTTTCTTCACTGCTTTTGCAATATAATCAGACACGAAATCATCAAATTTCAAATGACTATCTTCTAAACCAAATGTGCCCCAATCAAGCATATACACATCAAAACCACGATCTACTAAATATTCCACTAAACTATTTCCTGGAGTTAAATCCATAATATACGGTTTATTAATAAGCGCGTATATTAATAGGATTGGAACTCTCTGTGTTTTTTCTTGTTTTGGAATGTAACGATACAGCTTCGTTTTATTCTTCGTCCAAATAACTTCTTTCGGTGTTAAACCAACTTGTGGTTCTGGTTCGCGTAATAAAACTTCGCTCGCTCTTTTCACACGGCGATATGCTTTACGATATTCTTCTGGGTACAACTCCAATTGCTTTTCCCATTCCGTTACGAATGTAGTCATTTTTCTATCTCCTTTTCGGTCGATTTATTTCTAAAAAAAGAAGTGCATTCCTGCTATGGATATGCACTTTTTTCTTACTTCATTACATGTATAATCCGCCGTTAATGTTTAATTGCTGACCTGTGATATACGCACCGTCACGGCATAGGTATACTACACCTTTTGCAATTTCATCAGCTTGACCAAAACGTTTTTTCGGGATTTTCGCAACAATTTTTTGACGTACTTCTTCTGGTACTTCTGCTACCATTTCAGTATCAATAAATCCTGGGCAAATTGCGTTTACAGTTACATTTGTTTTTGCAAGCTCTAATGCTAATGATTTTGTAAATCCTAACATCCCTGCTTTTGCTGCAGAGTAGTTTGTTTGTCCAAATCCACCAGCTTGGCCAATAATAGAAGAAATACTAATGATTCTTCCTTCTTCTGCTTCTGATATGTATGGAAGTACCGCGCTTGTTGTATTAAATACACTGCTCAAGTTCACGTCAATTACGCGCTCCCAATCTTCACGATTTAATTTTTTGAATGTACGATCTCTTGTAATACCAGCATTATTAACAAGAATATCAACTTTACCAAAATGATTCACAGCTTCTTCTACAAGTCTGTTTGCTTCTTCTACTTTAGAAACATCCGCTTGAACTGCGTAAACGTCATGTCCTTCTTTTCCTAATTCATTTACTAAGTTTTCAGCTGCTTCTTTACTGCTGTTATAGTTAATAACTACTTTTGCTCCCTCTTGTGCTAATGCTACTGTAATTGCTTTTCCAATTCCTTTTGCCCCACCTGTTACGATTGCTACTTTGCCATTTAATTGAACCATTTCTTTTCCCCCTTAAATGAATTTGCGAACGATTGTTATGAATCATTTTGGTACTCATATGAATAGAGTCCATATATCAATTATGTTTCGTTGTTTATACATGAAAAAGAGATTCTCCCTTTCCCTTTTACACGTTATAAACAAACGCTATTATCATTTTTTATTTTCCGGCTTATTCGCAGGTTTTACTTCTTCTTTTGCAGGTACTTGTAGTTTCGCTAGTACTGCATTTTGCTTTTCTAGTAACTCTAAAATTTGATCAACTTTCGTTTCTAGCGTGCGAATATCTTGTTTTACTTTCGTAACATCACGCTTTAATGTAGGAGCTTGTCCTAATGAATCCACTTTCTCTTCTAGAATTTCCTCAATGTTATCAACTTTATTTTCTAAATTGATAACAAGCGTAGCTACTCTAGCGATATCCTCTCTCGTCGGCACATTCACCTGTTCTAAATAATTTTTTGTCGTATCATTTAATGCTTTCTGATAAAACAAATTCAAATCTAGAACGCTGCCCATCCAAGCAGAATATTCTTCTGTTTTAATTGTTTCATTGAGCGCTTTTCCCCAAAATGTTTCGGTTTGTTCATAAGCATTTTTCCATGCTTGCAATGGATCGAATTTTTGATCAATCACTTCGCCTACACTCCCTTTTTCGTTTTTGAAACAATTCAACCTATTCACTATTTTCTAATATTCTGAATAAAACTTCAAGTCTATATTTTATTTTTCTTTATTTTCCGATAAATGTGTTGACATTAAAAACAGATAGGTGTAAATTGCACTTATAAGCAAAAAAAATTCCATCTAACTGATTCATGAGGTGATGTACAATCATGCTACATAATGAACCAGAACACCCAGAAAGTTTGGAAAAAAACCAAGCGAAACAACCAAACTCCATGCCCAAAAACTTCTTAGTTCCTTTCTTACTTCTCTGTCTAAAAGACTGGAGTCTTCATGGTTACAAACTCATTCAAATGCTAATGGACATCGGCTTTTCTTCTGTTGACCAAGGTAATGTGTATAGAACATTGCGCAAGTTAGAAAAAGAAAATCTCATTTCTTCCACTTGGGATACAAGTGAAGGCGGTCCAGCGAAACGAATTTATTCTTTAACAGAATATGGAGAGCAATATTTAACAACATGTGCAACTTCTTTTGAACATTATCAAAATATGTTGCGGACGTTTTTTACGTTATACACCAATGCGTTCTTTCCATTTTCTACTTCTCCAGAAAAGGATGAAAAGGATTCTTCATCTTCACCTGGTGGTACAGCAGAGTGATCTGCGTTCACAATATGCAAAAAAACATTTGGAGGTCAAACAATGGAAACTAAGCCATACGAATTAGTCGATGCATTTTGGAAAAACTGGTCTCAATCTCTTTCCCTCTTCTCTTCAGCGGGGAAACAATTAGAGCAACTTACTTTAGAAACTTTAAAACAACAACAAGACGCTTTGCATAAATTAACATCAGGAGTAGATGAACTAGAAAAAGAACTACAACAATTCACTGCTCAGTTCAATAACCAATATACAGATTACGTGAAGCAATTAACTGGAAACTCCTTAAATGATCAAATTAACGAGTGGCAAGGGAAATGGAATGAACTTTCTAATCAAATGCACCAACTGACTGTTTCTCCTACGAAAACATCTTTGTCTATTCTTACTCAAACTAGCGGTCAATTTGAAGAAACAACAAAACAATTTATTGAACAACAACAATTACAACGTGAAGAGGTTCAAAAACAGTTAGAAGTTTTTTTGGGAGAGTTCAAGTCCAAACAACTAGAACTCGCAAAGCAGTTCGAGGAAAACTCAAAAAATTTATTTACTTCCATCAAGTAAGAAAAATGTGGGAGCTAACTGCAGCACAAACAAAACTCTTTCTTCCTCCTACTACATCAAGATGGCTAGCATTTTTCGATATGGAAAAGAAGGAGGCCAAAATGAATCCATTTCAAGAAGCACAAACTGTTCCGGAGCTTCGTTATGATGAGATTCAAGTCGGTGATCAAGCATCCCTTACAAAAACTATTACGGATGAGGACGTTATTAATTTTGCAAAATTAACTGGAGATGTGAATCCTATTCATATTTTAGATTCTTTTGCAAAAACGACAATGTTTAAAGAACGTATTGCTCATGGCATGCTCGTTTCCAGTTTCATTTCGACGATTCTTGGAACGAAACTCCCTGGCAAAAACACGATTTATTTATCTCAAAACGTTTCATTCCGTGCTCCTGTCAAAATCGGTGATACACTTCGCGTTGTGGCAGAAGTCATTAAAAAACGAGACGATAAAAAAATCATTACGTTGCAAACAAACATATATAATCAATCCGGTGATATTGTCGTGGAAGGTACAGCGACAATACTGAAAAAAGAGTAGCAAATTTGCTACTCTTTTTTCTATCCAATAACTTCTAATCACACCGATTACTTCCGTGTATGAGTACGTCGTTTCCACATAAAATAACGTTACCAGTTTAGATAAGTATTTAGCTGAACTGGACTACTCATAAGGATGTGTATCAACATGGTAAAAACAAACAAATTACTAGTTCCAGGTGCAGAACAAGCGCTTGAACAATTTAAATATGAAATCGCACAAGAATTCGGTGTTAGCTTAGGTTCTAATACAGCATCTCGTTCAAACGGTTCAGTTGGCGGTGAAGTAACGAAACGACTAGTCGCTTTAGCTCAACAACAATTACGTGGATAATACAATAACCTATGGCTTAGAGGCAGATATTCTCTGCCTCTTTCTATTTTTAACATACATAATCGTGCTTTTTCACATACTAGTAAGAGCAAACTGAAAGGAACGATATGTGACATGAAACGGATTAATATTAGCATGAGTCCTCCCCGTGTTCTTACTTTGTCTTTTATTACGTTATCAATTATCGGTACATGCTTATTAAAACTACCAATTGCTACAACAACTTCTATTTCATGGATCGACGCTTTATTTACAACAGTTTCTGCTTGTACTGTTACTGGGCTTGGTGTTGTAGACACCGGAAAAGTATTTACTTTGTTTGGACAGTGTGTCATTTTAACGCTTATACAAGTAGGGGGACTTGGCATTATGAGCTTTGCCGTTTTAATTGCAATTATGCTCGGCAGAAAAATTGGTCTTCAAAACCGAATTTTACTGCAACAAGCGTTAAACCAAACGAACATTGGTGGCGTCATTCGTCTTGCCAAAGCATTATTTTTATTCTCTTTTACAGTCGAATGTATCGCTACTTTGATTCTTTCTTTTGAATGGGTACCAAAATACGGGATTGCTAAAGGGATCTATTATAGCTTTTTTCATTCGATCTCTGCTTTTAACAATGCTGGTTTTTCTGTGTGGAGCGATAATTTAATGTCCCATTCTCATAGCATTCTTGTCAATCTCGTTATCTCCTCCCTCATTATTTTAGGTGGGATTGGTTTTACAGTAATCGTGGATATAAAAAGAAAGAAAAATTTTAAAAACCTTACATTACACTCAAAACTTATGCTCTCTTCTACTCTAATCGTCAATATTATTGCGACTGTTTTTATTTTTATATTCGAGTTCCACAATTCCCTTTCTATGAGAGGATTTACCCCATTTGAAGAAGGAATGGCCGCTTATTTCCAGGCGGTTTCAACTCGTACTGCCGGGTTTAATACAGTTGATATTTCTGCATTATCAAAGCCTTCCCTACTATTAATGATGCTCCTTATGTTTATTGGCGCTGGTAGTGCTTCAACCGGTGGTGGAATTAAGTTAACAACATTTTTAATCATGTTTTTTGGGGTATTTAAATTTTTACAAGAACAAGATGATATTGTCGTGTTTAAAAAATCTATTAAAGATACTCTCATTGTCAAAGCATTAACCATCACTATTATTTCCATTTCATTTATCTTTTTTGCTATTTTAATTTTAAGTATTACTGAGCGAGTTCCTCTATTGATGAGTGCTTTCGAAGTATTTTCAGCATTTGGGACTGTCGGTCTCAGTATGAATTTCACACCACACTTAACTATGATCGGAAAAGCTATTATCATCTTTATGATGTTTTTTGGGAAAATGGGACCTTTAACATTGGCTTTTTCATTTGCACGTAAAAAGAACCGAAAAATAAAATATCCGAATGAAGATATTTTAACAGGTTGACAACCGTATACATTATCCATATAATGAGAGTACAATAGCATATCTCCAAAGGGGAGTAGCGTCCAAGAATATTTCTTGGAAACAAAGTCGTCATTACGTAGAACTTAGTTCTTCCGGCTTTGTTGGCATTTTCATTACATATGTCTAGCAAGACCTTTGCCTATTAACGGCAGAGGTCTTTTTTGTATTAATTTCCAAATTCTTCCAAAGTTAATAGGCAGGAGTATGGGGAAACTAAATAGTGGGGAAATTCTTCACTTATTTAGTACTTATAGAAATGAGAGGAGAATGTACATGGATGTATCATTATTATTGGAGTATGGTTGGGTATTACTCATCCTAATTGCACTAGAGGGGATTTTAGCGGCTGATAACGCTCTCGTTCTTGCAATTATGGTAAAACATTTACCAGAAGAAAAACGAAAGAAGGCACTATTTTACGGATTAGCGGGGGCATTTGTTTTCCGTTTCGGATCGTTATTTATGATTTCGTTCCTAGTCGACGTATGGCAAGTGCAAGCAATCGGTGCCATTTACCTTATGTTTATCGCTGGTAATCACTTATTTAAAACGTATGTTAAAAAGAATACGGATGAAGAAACAGAAGAAAAAGAAGCAAAGAAAAAACAAGAGAACTTTTGGTGGACTGTATTTAAAGTTGAGGTTGCTGATATCGCCTTCGCAGTTGATTCAATTTTAGCTGCAGTTGCATTAGCAATGACTTTACCAAAAACAGGATTAGGTACAATTGGTAGTCTTGATACTGGGCAATTCGTTGTTATCTTTGTAGGTGGACTTATCGGGTTAATCATTATGAGATTTGCAGCAACTGCTTTCGTACAAATCTTAAAACGTAAACCAGGACTTGAAACTGCAGCATTCTTAATTGTAGGTTGGGTTGGTGTGAAACTAGCAGTTTATACATTAGCACACCCTGCATTAAATGTAATTCCGCATTCATTCCCAGAATCTACACTATGGAAGCTTACATTCTGGATTGTATTAGTCGGAATCGCAGTTGGCGGTTGGTTCTTCTCGAAAGAAGTAGAAGTAAAAGTAGAAAAGAATTTAGACGAAAAAGCGCTGTAATTACAGCGCTTTTTCTTTTTCCCTTCCCCCCTCAATGTCCAGAAAAAATTCTATTATACTACCATTTGTAAGCGTTTTCTCAATATATGTATGTCCTTTTTGTGAAACATTGCACAAACTTATTGAAACTAAGAACAATTCCATGTACTTTATTCATATAAGGAGTATTTATAGATGATGTACTAAAGGAGCGTATTACTCATGCTAGAGCAAGGAATAGATTATGTTGTCAAACTGGCTAAGAGCAAAAAACAAATGCTAGATACAAACCCGATGCAATATTTCATTCGTGCCGCACTTGCGGGTATTTATATCGGTTTTATTATTGTACTATGTTTTAAATTAGGTAACTTTTTTCACATTGCAGATTCACCGGCAACTTATTTAGCTGCTTCTATGTTTTTCGGAATTGCCCTCGTACTTATTATATATGGCGGTGCTGAATTGTTTACTGGAAACACAATGTACTTCACTGTAGCAACTTTAAGAAAAGAAACAACGATTTCTGATACACTTCGTAACTGGGTCGCTTGTTATGCAGGGAATTTAGCTGGAGCTTTATTCTTTGCCTTACTATTTTATGCAACTGGAATTTTCGAAGCAATTGATCACGGCCATTTCATGAATAAAGTAGTAGAAGGAAAAATGAATACACCTACAATACAATTATTCTTTAAAGCAATTTTATGTAACTGGCTTGTATGTCTTGCGTGTTTCTTACCTTCTCAAGTGAAAGGTGATACAGCAAAAATTATGATGATGATGCTACTCGTTTTCACATTCTTCTTATCCGGTTACGAGCATAGCATTGCAAACTTATCACTGTTTGCTCTATCTTTAGTTTCACCGCATCCGGAGACAATTTCTTTTGCAGGTGCTATTCATAACTTAATTCCAGTTACAATCGGTAACATTATTGGCGGGTCCGTCTTTGTCGGCATGGTATACCATTACTTAACAAAGAAAGTACCTGACGTGAAACAAGAAGAAACTGAATTAGTAGCGGCTCAACAAGAAGAAATCATTCCGTTACAAGCACATATGAAACATTAAAAACTCCAAAGTTTTACTTTGGAGTTTTTAGCTTCCCACATATTTAACAACAAGGTGCGGATTAATTTCGCCTTCTTCCTTTCCCTTATTAATTCTCTGTTTCATCTTGTGCATACCGATGACATCATTCGTATGAAGGTGAATTTCATTTACATATAAACCCTCTTTACAAAAAGCCTCTACAAAATCTAATCCATTTCTTTTCCCCCATCCCATATTAAAATCAAGGGAAAGAATATTCACATCATAATCCCGAACCATTTGCAAGGCACATTCTACTGTAGTGGCGGGCACATACCCGTACGGACAACTTCTTTGATCATCCATATATACATTCATGTTCTATCCTCTCTCTATTTTGTATACGTGAACAACATGTAACATATTGCCCCAAGGCTGATAAAAGGACCGAACGGAATTTGGCTCCTCATTTTCATACGTTTTAATACTATACCAACTCCAAAGAAACAAAGACTAAAGCAAGATGCTAAAAATAAAATCATAAAAATCCCTTTCAGTCCCACTATAAATCCAAGTAACGAAAGTAATTTTATATCTCCTCCACCAAGCCCTTCTGGATATATCTTTTGCATGCAATATAACAAAATGAATATAACGCCACTACCAACTATACTATCTGTCCAAGTCACTAACGGCACAAAAACACATTCTAAAATGAGTAAACAGGCAAACCAAGCTAAAATACGATTTGGGATTAACATATATATGTAATCTGTAACTGAAATAATAAGAAGTAGCGAAAAAAGCGATAAAATGATGATAAGCTCTCGTTCCACCCCAATCATATATACAGTAAGAAGAAATATCATTCCTGTTACAAGTTCAAATACTACGTACAAAATTGAAATTTTCCTCTTACAATTCGTACAACGTCCTCTTTGTATACAAAAAGAAATGATTGGAATCAATTCTTTTGGCTTTAGCACATACTTACAATAATGACAATGTGAACGCGGGGTAATGATAGACTCACCAAGCGGTACTCTCATCGCAATTAACATAAAAAAAGAACCAAACACCATCCCCACTAACAATGCATATAAATAAGTGAACATCCCTTCCTCTCCTTTCCAGAAGAACATAGCAAAAAAAGGAGAGAACTTCTACTTCATATTATTTCTATTCTATTAAAAAAGCAGGCCATTTTCCGGCCTGCTTTCCCCTCTTTTATACGATGAAATATACTGCTTTTAATGGTCCGTGTACTCCGACAACAAGATTCATTTCAATATCTGCCGAGTTACTAGGTCCTGTAATAAAGTTAATACAAGATGCTACTGCCTCGCCATTTTCTACACGTGTGTTCATATCCTGAACTGCTTGTGTAATACGAGGCACAAGTGTTTCACGTGGAATAATAGCAAAGTATACAGTCGGTAAAAAGTGTAAAGAACGACCTTGGCCTTTATGACTTTGTACAACAATCGTACCAGATTCAGCTAAAGTATAATCACTAAATGCGATTCCAATATTCGCTCTTTCTGCGATACGCATATTCTCTTCTTTTTTCTCAGGATCCCATACATTCACTTCAACATTTTGCTTTGGAAGCTCTTCTTTAAATAAAGAAGTCAATCCATAAGAATCAAAACGTTCGTCTGCCGATAACATAATAGGTCCCCCACCGTTTTCCACGATTACTTTTTGAATATCTTCACGTAAACGGTCGTTTGTCGTTTCCACTACAGTTGTATGAATGTTTGTACATTGATTTTTAAATACTTCTAACAATTCTTCTTTTGAATAATCTTTTAGCGTTTCTACATTCACATTACTTTTCCATGCTGGACGCTTTACGCCTTCCGTTTTCCGCTCACGTCCAAGTTCTTTTGCAATATTATCTAGAAAGGACTCACGGTTTTGAATTAATCCTGTCATTATTTGTCCCCGCCTTTCTTATGATCTTTATACCAATCACGGAATCGTTCTTTACTTGGAGCCGGGAATTCACGAATATCTGTCCAGTTTTTAAGTGGCCCAACACCTTTTGATACACGGTTGCCGGATGTAAATGGACTCATTGCTGCTGGCGCCATTTTTGATCCCATTTTATATAAAGCTGCTGAAGATGCACCCATACTAAACATTTTCATTGCTAATTTTTCTGCAAGTGGTGCACGTCCTTCTTGCTCAACAATTACTTGACGATGTTTTAATAATAAATCATGCAATGGTATTTTTACTGGACAAGCTTCTGTACACGCTCCGCATAAACTAGAGGCATATGGAAGCTCTTTGTAATCATCGTATCCACCTAAAAGTGGTGTTAATACCGCACCGATTGGTCCTGAGTATATAGAACCATACGAATGTCCACCAACGTGACGATATACAGGACATACGTTAACACAAGCAGCACAACGAATACATTGCAATACTGAGCGGAATTCAGATCCAAGAATTTGAGAGCGGCCATTATCAACAACAACTAAGTGGAATTCTTCTGGTCCATCTACTTCCTCTTCTTGAATTGGTCCCGCTACAGTTACATAACTTGTTAATTTTTGCCCTACTGCACTACGACATAGTAAACCAACTAAAACATCTAATTCTTCCATTGTCGGAACCATACGTTCCATACCCATTACTGCAATTTGAGTTTTCGGAATCGACATAACAAGATCGGCATTACCTTCGTTCGTTACTAAACAAAGAGAGCCAGTATTTGCAACTGCAAAGTTACAACCTGTCACACCAATTTCTGCATCCATAAATTTCTCACGAAGTTGTTTACGAACAAACTTTGTCATTTCATATGGATCATCAGAATTTTCATAGCCAAGCTTTTCTTTAAATACATCACGAATTTGCGTTCTGTTTTTATGAAGTGCGGGCGCAATAATATGTGAAGGTGGATCGTTATCTACTTGCAAGATATACTCTCCTAAGTCACTTTCTAACACTTCACAACCAATCTCTTCAAGGGCATGATTCATACTAATTTCTTCAGTTACCATTGATTTTGATTTTACAACTTTCTTCGCTTGTTTCTTTTTTGCAACGTCTTGAATATACTTTGCTGCTTCCTCTTTCGTTTTCGCAAAGTACACATGTCCGCCTCTTTTTGATACATTTTCACTTAACTGCATTAAGTAATAATCAAGATTTTCTAACGTATGTTGGCGAATTTGTTCACCTAGTTCACGCCACTCTTCCCAGTTTCCTAATTCTTCCGCTGCTTTTAAGCGATTCGTATATAAGCGTGTTTGCGCAGAAGATACTGCTCCACGCATAAAAGAATCTTGAATTCCATCGCCAACGCGATCATTAAATTTTTTCTCACTGATTTTCATAGACATAGCTTATGTTCCCCCTTCATGAGCGACTATTTAGTACCTCAGCAATATGCATTACTTTTATTTCTTTTCCTAAACGCTCAATACGTCCGCCAATGTTTAACAAACACCCACAATCTGCACCGATTAAATAATCAGCACCTGTTTCCATTGCACTATCTACCTTCTCATCTACCATTTGCTCAGAAATTGGAGTCATCTTCACTGAAAACGTTCCCCCAAACCCACAACAATTTTGTTCGTTTGGCAGTTCTCTCACAGTTAATCCTTTTACGTTTGATAATAAAATTCCTGGTGCCTCTTTTACTCCAAGCAGGCGTGTCATATGACAAGATTTATGAATAGTAGCTATCCCTGGTAAGCTTGCACCAACATCTGTCACTTTTAAAACATCTACAATAAATTGTGTAAATTCATATGTTTTATCAGCAACCTTTTGTGCACGTTTAGCCCACTTCGGATCATCTTTAAAAACATGCGGATACTCATGAAACATTGTCGCACAAGAACCAGATGGTGTAACGATATATTCTGCATCTTCGAAAGTTTCAATCATATGTTTCATCGCTTCTTTTGCTGCTTCTACATGGCCGCTATTATAAGCAGGCTGACCACAACAAACTTGTGCTTCTGGAAATTCAATTTCACAACCTAAACGCTCCAACACTTCAACTGTTGCTTTGCCGACGTTTGTTTCAAACATATCGACTAAACAAGTAACAAATAAAGTAACTTTCATAATTATTACTCCCCCTTTTTACAACTCCACCAACAAACATATGGTCATCAGATGACTGAGAAAAGAAGAAGTAGGCTCAACCATGGCCTATCCTCTCCCTCTTCTAAAGAAAACGCTTACTTAATCTTTCTCTATTTTATCAAAAAATTTGATTTTTAAAAGATTAAATTACGAATTTATATCGTTTTTACCTGTGACAATATGTTCTACATTTGTTAAATGATCTAGCATTGCTTGCTGCGCTAATTCTACATCTTGCTTTAACACTGCATCATATATAACTTGATGCTCTTCTATAAGTCGTTCTGATGTTGTTTGTTCACCATATAAAATAATGCGTCTTGATTCACCAATCGTTTCAGCAATCATCTCTGAAACGTGATTCATGAGTTCAAGCAAAATGTTGTTATGCGAAGACTCCGCAATTCCCATATGGAACTGAAAATCTGCTTTTTCGCCAGCCTTTTCATCTCCAATGCTCTTTACCATTTCATCTAACCAATGCTTCATATTTTGCAAATTATCTTCCGTACGTTTTGCCGCAGCTGCTCGAACTGCCCCCACTTCAAGCACCTTTCGTACTTCTAATAAGTTTAAAATATCTTCTTTCTTCATTAATAGTTTATTGTTTAATGATTTTGTTAATGAAGAAGAATCGAAATTCTTCACATATGTACCTTCTCCTTGTTTCATCTCAATTAAGCCCATTGCTCTTAGCGCACTTAGCGCTTCACGAACAGCAGATCTACCAACTTGAAACTGCTCAGCTAATTGATGTACAGGAAGTAGTTTGTCACCAGGTTTTAACGTACCATTTTTAATCATTGTTAAAATAGCTTCAGATACTTCTTCGTAAATCTTTTTCGGTTTAATAGATTTGTACTCCAGTTAAATCACCTCAGTATCTTCCAAACAACAATTGAAACGATTTATAAGAACTTTGCATCATAACTATTTTAGAACGAATTGGTAAGAAGTACAAATGTTTTGTTCATAAAATCGTCAAATTTTTAATATTTATTTGATATTAATTTATATTTATTCCTCTATTCGTTTGCACTCATAAAGAAAAACATGTCCTTCACGTTAGAACATGCTTTCTTCAACTTGTATTTTCAATTTAATACTAACCGTCGTTCCATGCCCTTTTTCACTTTCAATTCGCCACTGTCCATCATGTATATGAACAATTTGTCTGACAATGGCAAGGCCTAAACCTGTTCCACCATGTTGACGACTTCTCGCTTTATCAACGCGGTAAAAACGTTCACCAAGATTTTCCAAATGTTCTGTTTCAATACCGATTCCTGTATCTTTTATGTTTAATTCACAGTAATCATCTATCTGCCTGAGTGTTATCACAATATCCCCATTTTGATTTGTATACCGTATCGCATTATCTAACACGTTATGAAGCACTTGTTGCATACGATCCTCATCAATCATTACAATGATTTCTGGATTTAAATTTGTTGAAATATGAATTTTCTTTTCTATAAACTTAATCTCATACGTATCTAACACATCTTCAATCAGTTGTGAAAAAACGATAGGTTGTTTCTTTAACGGAAAATGTTCACCTTCTAATTGTGCTAAATCTAATAAATCATGAACGAGACGCTGCATACGACCCGCTTCTTTATGAATGAGCTGTGTTACTTTTTCCTGCTGTGGTCCCTTCGCTACACCATCTAAAATAGCTTCACTATATCCTTTTATATAACTAAGTGGTGTTCTTAGTTCATGCGAAACGTTAGCTAAAAATTCCTTACGCTTTACGTCTTCTGTCTCTAAAGAATTTGCCATTTTATTAAATGCTTTTCCTAATCGTCCAATTTCATCTTCGGAAGAAATTGTAATCCGTTCTGAGAAATCTCCCGTAGCCAAATGATTGGCAACTCGTTCCATTTGCGAAAGCGGTCTCGTAATAGCAATAATAATCTTTCTACCAATCCATATTGTCAGTAAAGTCATAGCAAGTGCTAACGGTGCTAAAATAAGGCCCATATCATATATTAAGTCTTTTATACTTTTTAAAGGAATATAAGAATATACAATGCCAACTAACTTTTTATTTTCTAAAACAGGGATGACAACCCCCATAATATTTCGGTCAAAATGTTCCTCATACCCTATCTTTGTCACAGTTTTTCCATCTAATAATGCTTGCCTGTCCCCTTCACTTATAAGAGAATGATGATGCACATCAAAAGGTAAACACGCGCTTAAATCACGCGGATTAGATACGAAAAGAACATCTGAACTCGATATTTGATCAAATGCTCTTACTTTCTCTTCAAAAGTTGCTATTCCTTCACGCTTATCATATTGCGCAGCAAGACGCTTCCCTTCCATTACTAATGAATCTTTTAAATTATCAACGTATAGTTTTTCATACGAGTATAAAGATACAAAATAAAGAAAGGAAACTGTTACACATACTGCACATACTACTGTAAGCCAAAGCTTCTGTACCATCGTAAACATACGTTACACCTCAAATTTATAGCCTACACCCCAAACCGTTTGAATGTAGTTTCCACTTTCTCCAAGCTTCAAACGCATCGTTTTCACGTGCGTATCCACTGTTCTTGTACTTCCGGCATAATCATATCCCCATACCTTTTCCAGCAATTGTTCCCGGCTAAATACTTGTCCCGTATGTTGGCAAAGAAAATAGAGTAAATCAAACTCTTTTACTGTAAGAGAAATCGGCTCACCATCAGCCTCAATCTTCCTACTTTTTTCATTAATAAGTATCGGTCCAAACTGAATCTCCTCTTGTTGCTCTTGCTTTGTATAACGTCTTAACACAGCTTCCATACGAGCAATTAGTTCTCCAGGACTAAAAGGCTTTACAATATAATCATCTGCTCCCATACGCAAGCCGTTCACCCTATTCCACTCTTCACCTTTTGCTGTTAAAAATATAATTGGTACATCCGACGTTTTTCTAATTTCTTTACAAACTGAAAGTCCATCCATCTCTGGCATCATAATATCTAATACAACGAAATCATAATGATCAGTCTCTAATTTTTTTAGAGCCTCTTTTCCATTTTCAGCTTCTCCCCACTCGTATCCGAAATTATCTAAGTACATTCCAACAAGCTGCCTCATATCACTTTCATCATCTACAACTAGCACCCTATATTTACTCATTGTCCTTCCCTTCCCTCTCTATGAGTTGAAACGGCCCTTTTCCGACTTTAATTGTTTGTTTTATTTTCAAGCTCTTCATATCCATGACACACACTTCATCACTATCATAGCTTGCTACGTATCCTTCTGCTCCGCTCTTCAAAAATGCAAATGGATTCGATCCTACTTCTACAGAAGCCACCTCTTTATACGTACTAACATCAAACTTTCTAAGCGTATTCGAACCGTGACTTAATGCATATACATTCTTATTATCCTTCGTTATATTCACAGGCATAAACGGAGCATGTAAAGAACGTACCATTTCTCCGCTCTGCAATGAATACACTAATACTTTTTCATTGACTTGATTTCCATCACCATGTCCGCCAATCCATATTTCTTTCCCATCCGGGCTAATTGTCGCTCCCGTTGATGCTGGGGGAATCATAAAGGATTGTATCACTTCTTTTTTCTTTGTATCAATGGTCGTTAGCTTCGTATCATAAAAGTTTAATACAGATAACTGGTTATCGTGCTCTACCATCGTAATTGGTCCTTTTCCTGTTGATACACTCCGTGTCTCTTTCCCTTTTATCGTAAAGAACCTTACCTTTTGGGCAGTTTGATCGGCAGCAAATAATTGTTTTTTATCCTCGGATACAATCACATTTACAATGCCTTTTCCCGTTTTATATTTGTCCACTTGCCTTCCTTCTGCTAGTGAATATACATACATGTACTCTAACTGCTTGCCATATACAAGTATGTCCTCACCGTTTGGAAGTAGTGCAACTCCTGCCATTGGTTCATTAAGTTCCCATGTCGTAATTAACTTTTTAGTTTTTTCATCAACAAAACTAATACTACCTTCTTTTATATTCGTTGTTATAATAACACTTTTATCTTTAGCAATCGGTGTATATGAACTTCCTTGACACCCTACTAATAGAAATAAAAAACAGAGAAGAAAAACATACTTTCTCAAAAGATTCCCTCCATCTTCGGATGATTTCGTTATAATTGTAAAATAACAAATAAATGTGTGGAAAGTGTGAAATTTTCCTTTCTTACTTCATTTACATATATAATGTACAACAAATAGAATTTGAGGTGTGCAAATTATGCTTTTTCCTGATTTAGCGAATAAAATTGTACGAGAAGTACGCAGATTAATTAAAGAAAATATCATTATCATTAATATACAAGGCGTTATTATCGCAAGTACAGATGTAGAAAGAATCGGCCAATTTCATGAAGGTGCACTCCGATGCGCGAAACAAAAGAAAACTGTCATTATTACAAAAGCAGATGAACGACGTTTGCAAGGCGTAAAGGCGGGTATGAACCTCCCCTTACTATTTCATGACGAAGTAATTGGTGTCATTGGAATTACAGGCGAACCTGAAAACATTTCGCAATACGGAGAAATATTACGTAAAATGACCGAACTACTCATTCACGAAAACTACTTTTTAGAACAACTAGAACTTGAACACCGTTCTTATGAAGCATTTGTCTTTGATTGGCTTCAAAATACAGACTGGTCTCCAAGCTTTCTCGATCGCGCAAAAACACTTGGTATTGATTTATATAAGAAGAAACAACTTATTTTGTTCTCTATCGATCAAAATGACACGATGCTTCAGCGTAAGATTTGGCAACACGTACGCAATCTATTAACAAAGGAGCATCTATTTGTTCGTTGGGGAAATGATCGATTCATTTTATTTACAGCCACAAACTCCAAAGAGCAAACGTATCAATTTTTAAAAAGATTAAAACAAGACTGTGAAACTTTGTTTTCTATTCCTTTATATATTGGGATTGGACAATCCGTTACTCCAATTAATATGAACTTATCGTACGAACAAGCATTACAAGCTCTTTCCGTATCACTTGAAACGAAAAAAATTGTATTTAATGAAGATTTACGTTTAGAAATGTGCTTACAAGATATTTCTGCTGAAACGCGGGAACAGTTTCTAAGGCGCACCATCGAAAACTTACTATCATCTCCTGAGCTTATGCACACTTTACGCTTATTTATTGATTATAACCAATCCTATAAACAAACAGCTGAACAATTACATATACACATTAACACATTGCATTACAGACTTAAAAAAATTGAGGAGCATACAGGACTTGACCCGAAACAATTCAAAGACTTAAACATTTTATACTTCTCGCTCCTCTTATTAGATAATCACACAAAAAAGAATGATAAAAAAGATTAATCTTTAGATGATTATACATAGAAAGAATCCCCCAACTTTTTTATCATTATAACGAAAGCACTGTTACAACGTTTTTTATGATGACTAAATACGTTAACAGTTTGAGGGGGATTTCCAATGTTAGAAAAGCAAATTATTCATTCATTCGTATCCATTGTTGGCGAAGATAATGTAGATACATCCAATATGGGGCGTTTAACGTATAGTTATGATGCCACTCCAAACTTCCAAGCAATGCCTGATGCAGTCATTGCGCCTCGTAATACAAATGAAGTAGCTGAAGTGTTAAAAATATGTAACACTCACAAAATTCCTGTATATGTTCGTGGTTCTGGAACAAACCTTTGCGCGGGGACATGTCCACTTGAAGGCGGTATCGTCCTTATCTTCCGCCATATGAATAACATTTTAGAAATTGATGAAGAGAATTTAACAATTACTGTACAAGCTGGTGTAATTACACTTGATATTATTAAAGCGGTAGAAGAAAAAGGTTTATTTTATCCACCAGATCCAAGCTCGATGAAAATTTCTACAATCGGCGGTAACATTAATGAAAACTCAGGTGGATTACGCGGATTAAAATATGGCGTAACACGTGATTATGTGATGGGTCTTGAACTTGTCTTACCAAATGGCGATATTATTCGTACTGGCGGTAAATTAGCAAAAGATGTAGCCGGTTACGATTTAACTCGTTTATTTATCGGTTCTGAAGGAACACTTGGCGTCGTAACAGAAGCAATATTAAAACTTGTTCCTATGCCTGAAACGAAGAAAACGATGCTTGCACTATATGAAGATATTAATGAAGCTGCACGTGCTGTTTCTTCTATTATTGCAAATAAAATCATTCCAGCGACACTTGAGTTTTTAGACCAGCCGACAATTGAAGTAGTAGAAGAGTTTGCACAAATCGGTTTACCAACTGATGTAAAAGCAATTTTATTAATTGAACAAGACGGTCCACCTGAAGTTGTCAATCGAGATATTGAAAAAATGGCTAACGTTTGCCGCTCTATGAATGCAGTCGATGTTCGCATTGCAAAAGATGAAGCGGAAGCAGATGCACTTCGGACAGCTCGCCGTAGTGCACTATCAGCACTTGCAAGATTAAAACCTACTACAATATTAGAAGATGCAACGGTACCACGCTCACAAATAGCTCCGATGGTTGAAGCTATTAATGCGATTGCAAAAAAATATAATATTCCTATTTGTACGTTTGGGCATGCTGGCGACGGCAACCTACACCCAACTTGTATGACAGATGCTCGTAATGAAGAAGAAATGCACCGAGCTGAACAAGCTTTTGCTGAAATATTTGCGAAAGCAATTGAACTTGGTGGCACAATTACTGGTGAACATGGTGTTGGTGCGATGAAAGCTCCTTATTTAGAAATGAAATTAGGTAAAGAAGGTATTGCTGCCATGCAAGGAATTAAACAAGCCTTCGATCCAAATAACATTATGAACCCTGGCAAGATGTTCGCGAAAGACACTCGCAAAAGAGTGGTGGTTGAGCGATGACAACATTAAATAAAGAAAACATTCAAAAAGAATTTAAAGAAAGATTAAGTGAAGATGAACTACTAAACTGTATGCGATGCGGTTTCTGTTTACCTACTTGTCCTACTTACATTCAATCTGGATATAAAGAATCACATTCACCACGAGGACGTATTGCATTAATGAAAGCGGTCGTTGACGGTTTAATTGAACCAGATGAAGATGTTGAAAATACATTGAATGTTTGCCTCGGCTGCCGTGCTTGTGAACCTGTTTGTCCATCAGGTGTAAATTACGGACATTTATTAGAAGAAGCTCGTGATATTATAAATCAAAACAAAAAGTTCTCGGTGCCAGTGAGAGCCGTTCGTAAAGTCGTTTTTGAAGGGCTCTTCCCCCATCAAAATCGAATGAGAACATTAACAGGGTTAATCGGATTTTACCAACGTTCTGGTTTACAAACACTAACACATAAAATGGGTATTATGAAGTTATTCCCTGAAACACTTGCAACAATGGATCTCGTTTTACCAAAAGTCCCTAAAATGAAGGCAATGAAAGATCGTCCTGCATTTTTACCTGCTGAAAGTACAAAAAAGAAACAAGTTGCATTCTTCACAGGCTGTTTAATGGATACGATGTTTTTAGAAACAAATAACGCAACGATGAAACTTCTTCAGTTAGCTGGTTGTGATATCGTTATTCCGAAAACACAAAGTTGCTGCGGTGCATTACATGGGCATGCTGGTGAAAAGAGCGGAGCGAAAGAATTAGCGAAACGAAATATAAAAGCATTCGAAGATTTAAATATCGACTATATTATTACGAATGCAGGTGGTTGCGGAGCTTACCTCGTAGACTACGATCATCTTTTAAAAGATGATCCACAGTGGGCTGAACGCGCAAAGCAGTTTGTTTCTAAAATTAAAGATATTACTGCTATTCTAGTAGAACTAGATTTCCATAAACGAAATGACTTACGACTTCCATCGCAAATTATTACGTATCAAGACTCTTGTCATTTACGCAATGTTATGCGAACATCTTCAGAACCTCGTATGTTACTAGAAGCAATTCAAGGCGCAACATATCGTGAAATGAAAGATGCGGATCGCTGCTGTGGTTCTGCTGGTATTTACAATATTGTTCATTCAGAATTATCCATGGAATTTCTAGATTATAAAATGGACCGTGTACATGAAACAGAAGCAGCAACTATTGTTACTGCAAATCCAGGTTGTCTACTACAAATGAAATTAGGCATTGAACGAGAAGGAATTTCTCATAAAATGAGAGGAATTCACATTGTAGATTTATTATTAGAAGCATTTGAAACCAACTCGTAATAACTCGTAACATACGTAATAATAGGAAAACGGCTATCTCCTTCGTCTATGTAAAGAGATAGCCGCTTTTTTGTCCGCTACAATATTAAAAATATGTTACTTTATTATAAAAAAGAACAACAGATACATTACAGTTTTGTAAAAATCAATCCAGTATATTCCTAAAAAAAACTCTCAAACCATTGATACAATAGGATTCTTCATTTTCTGTTTAGGTAAATTCATCCAAAATACCCCTCTTAAAACGAAGTATAAAAATGCTGAAAATTCCTTTTATACTCTATGTTTCTCTTATTTTTCCTCTTTTCCCCTCTTAGGATAAATTAGGTAAATTTTAAGTCTATGAATTTTTTTCCATCTTTTTTCTCACAAAATCTATGCTACGATGAATTTGTCAGTCAGACAGGCTGTCAAAAACAAATCGTGTGAAAACAAATTAAAACTTTATATAGGGGGACACACATTATGAAAAAGCGTGTTTTATTATCTGTAGCTGCTGCAACGGCTCTTACTTTAGGAGTATCTTCTCTAGATGCACAAGCTGCAACAGTACAACCATCTAACGTAAAGGTTCAAAATATTCAGCATTCAAAAGTGATGATGAAGCAAATGAGCCAACAAGAATTACAAGCATTCTTACAATCTATGGGCGTGGAATCATTAGCACAATGGCAACAAGGAAACTTCCAACCAAATTGCATTATTCCTGGTCAACAACCAACTGAAAATGTTGTAACTGAGCAACCAACAGCTAAGCCAGAAACTCAAAAGCCTGCTGAGCAAAAACCAGTTGAACAAAAGCCTGCTGAAGAAGTTCAAAAACCAGAAGCTCAAAAACCTGCTGAAAACAACAATACTCAAAAACCTGCTGAACAAAAACCAGCTGAGCAAAAACCTGCTGAAGAAGCAAAATCTTTAAGCGAATTCGAACAACGTGTTGTTGAATTAACAAACGCTGAACGTGCAAAACAAGGCTTACCAGCACTAAAAATCGATACTGAATTAAGCAAAGTAGCACGTGTTAAATCTGAAGATATGCAGAAGAATAACTACTTTGATCATAACAGCCCTACATACGGGTCTCCGTTTGACATGATGAAGAAATTTGGTATTTCTTATACATCTGCAGGTGAAAACATCGCTCAAGGCCAACGTACACCTGAAGAGGTAGTACAAGCTTGGATGAACAGTGCTGGACACCGTGCAAACATCTTAAATAACGGCTTCACTCACATCGGTGTTGGCTATGTAGAAAGCGGCAACTACTGGACACAACAATTTATTACGAAGTAAATAGATTAAAAGAGTCTTCTCATAATGAGAAGACTCTTTTTTATGTTTCATAACTTTCTATTATGTATGAGTATAAAATGTAAAACATGAACAAAATAGAACCACTACTTATTACACTAAGTAATACATAAAACCCCCACTTCAAGTTCAAAAATAATGAAAATAATATACTACATGCCATCATTTGAAAAATCCGCCTACTCACTAAACGGATCTTTTGTAATTTGATTGGGTCTTTTTCCGTACTCTGAACTTGTTTAAACAACTTACTAAGCATAAAAAGAAACATACTAATCCCAATTGTTAGTCCTGTTTGAAAGGATATCATACTTCCAAAATTAATAAAGAGAATGAGCATATGGATAAACAACATAAATAAAGTAATCGTCTTTAGAAATCCACTTATAATGACATGCTCGCCTTCATTAAACTTATATATATTATGTGAAATAACATACATCAATCCATGTAAAAAAATAAGAAAAAAAGGAATAAATGCTATAACAACTTGTTTACTCATAAAATCGTTCGGCCCACCATTTTCATCCCAATGTACAGCCATCTCATTTGGTAAATATGGATAGAGGCATAGAGTAACTAAAAGACAAACGAAAAATATTCCTAGTATGTATTTATATTTGACCAAGCAATTCTCACCTCTCTTTTCTCTTAACGGCTTCGCTTCTTTTAGAGAAATTCCTGCAAGAATCTACTTTTCTCAAATTTAAACTTACACTTTACGCATTCATTCTTTGAAATTCTTTCATTGTATCATTTAATTTTGCAGGGAATGGTACATCCACTTCGATCTCTTCTTTCGTAATTGGATGTAAGAAGTTTATCTTCATCGCATGTAATGCTTGCCTGGACATATATTGCGTTTGTCCACCATATAATACATCCCCAACTAATGGATTACCATGATAGCTCATATGAACACGAATTTGATGGGTTCTACCTGTTTCTAATTGTAACGTTACGAACGTAACATTTTGGTTTTTAAAATACTTCTCTACTTTATAAAAAGTGATAGCTTGATCTCCCTTTGGAGAAACACGTCGTCTCGTCGCATGATGGCGATCTCTTCCAATAGCTGCGTCAATTGTTCCTTGCTTACCTTTTACTTTCCCTTCCACAAGCGCCGCATATGTTCTTTTAATTTTTCGTTCCATTAATAAACGATCCATAATTGCACCAGCAATTCTATGCTTAGCAAACACGACACCACCTGTCGTATCTTTATCTAACCGATGAATATGACGAACCTTCGTCTCTAAACCTTGCATTTGAAAATGAAAGGCAACAAGGTTTGCAAGTGTTCCCGTTCCACCTTTTTCCGCAGGATGCGTATCCATCTTCTCAGGCTTATTTACGATGAGTACGTGATCGTCTTCATATACTACATCTAATTCACCATATTCAGGCTCTACATCGTATTCTTCTTCCATAAACATATGTACTTGTAACTTATCGCCTTCTTTTAAAAGCTCATTCCATCTTCTCTGTTCTCCGTTAACGGTAATACCTTTTTCCATACGAAGCTGATGTAACAACTTTTTCGGTATTTCCCATTCTATTTTTAATAACGAATCAATACTTATGCCATTCCATTTCGCTGGAACAGTAATTTCGCACCATTCGCCCTTCTTCTTCGTTTCCATACTGTATCACCTTATTTCTATTGATTCTCTCATTGTAACGGAAAATACAATTTGATGCACCGTCAAAAATAGAGGACAGTCTTATAGTAGACTGTCCTCCTCACGCTCTACGCCGTTTCATTTCCTGCAATACTTCTTCCGCTTTTTGCTCATACGATAAATCTTTAAAGAAATCCGCCAATCTTTTATAATCATTATACGTATCTAATAAGTCATCAATTTTTTCTACTTTCATCACTTGTTGTTTTTGCTTCATTTTTACTGGATAACGATAGCCCGATACCTCTTGTATTTTGTAATACTCATCCTCTACTTGAATGACCTTTACAAGTTCCTCCTCTTCCGCATCCATCGTATACCCATCAAAATCTCTAAGTAATTCATAAATGATATGAGTCCATTCATCTTTTGGATAAAATCCTTTTTCTAATCGATAACCGACAATGCGATACATATGCCCATCGTTTTCTGCAAACTGTACTGTATCATTTAGCTTAAACTTAAAATAACGAAACATTGCCTTCACCTACTTATATGTAATGTTCTTATCACATACTATTTGCAAAATGTAGGCCTTGCTATTCATAAAAAAATACTCATCTATAAGATGAGTATTTTTTACGATGATTTTTCTCTTTTCTTTCGAAATGGTAACCACCAGTTCCAATCTCCAAACAGTTTCATTAAACTTGGTACAAGCATAAGACGAATAATTGTTGCATCAAGGAATATTGCTAATGCAACACCAAGCCCCATTTGCCGTACTGGTAAAATATCAGTAAAGGCGAACGCACCTGTTACAACAATCATAATTAACGCAGCTGATGTAATGATCCTACTTGTTGACACAAGTCCTTCTAACGTCGCTTGATCATTATCTCCTGTTTCTTCATATAACTCATGAATACGTGAAATAAGAAAAACTTCATAATCCATACTAAGCCCAAATACGAGACCGAAAATGAAGATTGGTAAGACAAATAGAACAGGACTCGCTTCTAAACCAAAATGCCCACCTTCAAATAACCAAACAACAATTCCAATTGTTGCGCTTAAACTAAGTATATTCATAATAATCGCCTTAATTGGAATGAGTATAGATCGGAATGCAAATAATAATATAACAAAGGTCGATCCAAATATAACAGACATACCAATTGCAACTTTATCTTTAATTTCATCTTCTAACTCTTGTTGGAACGTCGTCATCCCGCCTAAATAATACGTAACATCTGTTTCTTTATAATTTTGTTTAAAATCACGAACCCACTGTTTAGCAGTTTCAGTACGTGGTTTTGTTTTCAAAAAGATTTCTATCGTCGTCTTATTTCCTTTCGTATACGCTTCAAATATAGGAGCTAGTTTCGCCGCTTCTGGCGACTCTAACATTCCAGCAACTTGATCTGCTTTCATACGAGTTAACCCGTCGTATAAGCTTCTAACTTCATATACTTTCTTATCATCTTTTAACTTTTGAACGACTTCTTCTATCTTTTGTAAACTTTCTTTTTCTTTCATATCTTTTTTCGTCTCTACCACTAACGTAACATCAGCATGTTTTTTTGCAGTTTTATTAAATGCCTCTTCGTACTTCTCATATGCAATTCTTGTATCACTTTGTTTAGGTAGAGCTTCTACGTCAGGGAACTGCAAATTAGCTGTACGTAACGGTAATAAGCAAATAACAATAAACGTTGTAACAATAATAATCATTGCGATTGGATGTTTCATTACAAATTGCGCAAATTTACGCCACGCCTTTGCCGGCGTATGTGCTACTTGATTCTTTTTTAATATTCGTTTCCCAATTAATGATAATAGGGCTGGAAGAAGTGTGAGTGAGAATAAAATACTCATAATCACAACAATCATTCCGCTAATTGCGACAGACTGAATATAATCGATCTTAAAGAAAAACAAGCCGGATAATCCAACAAATACACATAATCCTGAAAATACGATAGCGCGCCCTGCTGTTTGATATGTAATTGCTATCGCTTCTTTTACCGTTCGCTTTGCAACTTCCTCTCGAAAGCGATTTACAAATAATAGCGCAAAATCAATAGATAGCGCAAGTCCAATCATCGGTGCAACATTTAACACAAAGATAGATAGTTCCTTATCGCTACCTATAAAGTATAATATGCCCATCGTACTAATAACACTAAGTGCCCCATTTACAATTGGTAAAATAGATGCCAAAAGGCTACCAAATGAAAATAGTAATACGAGAAATGCAATTGGTAATCCAATCATCTCTGCTACTTTTAAATCATTTTGCGTTCTTTCATTAATCTCTTGATTAATTTTTGGAAACCCTGTTGGTATTACTTTTAGTGCTGCATTACTTTCTTTTTCGATTTTATCAGCAAATTGCAATGTCTTTTCCATTCGTTCTTTATTTGTTTTCCCGGAAAATAAAATTGTCGCATAGCCGATATCATCTTGTAACATTTCTTTATTTTGCACTGGGTGATGGAAAGATTCATATGTCTCTTTCTCTTGTACATTCTTTACAATTCCCTCTACTTGCTTTTGAAATTCCTCATGTGAAGCACCCTTATTTTTTTCAAAAACGAGTAGAAGTGTGTCTTGAGACCTCTTAAAATCTTTATCTAAAATTTCTTTCGTTTTTTGATAGTCCCCTTCCGTTTGGAAACCATCACCGCCTAATACTCCCGGCAGCTTTGGAGCGAAAATACCGAGTGCGATCGCAACCAATAGTAACGCTACAATTACTGTATAACGAAACTGATACAAAAAAGCTCCTAATTTCCCCCACTTATCTACTTTATGTACATTTGTTTTCACACATTTTCACCTACTTTAAATAATTCAATTGTCATTTATACTGTATCACATCTTCGTACAAACAAAAAACGTCTGGAAACGCTATAATGATAGTTTTTCCAGACGTTTTTTATCCCGCTTTAATGGGCAGTAAGACCCCCACCTCAAAATTCAGCGAAAGCAAAGAATTTAGGTGGGGGATCAACTGCCCATAAAAGTCCGATTGGTTCAACTAATAATCAGTGGGGATGAAGAACCCCCCCCACTGATTAAAGTTTCACTTTATCTCTCTTTATTAAGTCCCAATCTCTTGGTAAGTAAACGATGGCAGTAAATCGCCATAATTAACAAAATACCACCTACGCAATAACCAGCTAAAATATCAGTTGGATAATGTACATTTAAAATAACTCTACTTAATCCAGTCGATACAATTACAATTCCCATCAAAATCGTTATAACATATTTTCCAGTTACACTCTTCAAATTTGCCGCAATAATATAAGTAAGAAACCCGAATGTCATAATAGATAACATTGCATGTCCACTAGGGAAGCTATACCCAAGCGCATCCAACGTTTCATTTAACGATGGGCGCTCCCTTTTCACAATTTCTTTTATCCCTTTATTAACAAGATGTGTTATTAAAATGCCCATTGGATACACGATCATCGCAGCATAATAACGTTTTCTCCAAAAAACAAGTAAACTTATAGCCAGCGTAGTTACGATCCCGATAGCAGAACCTAATTTTGTATAGTGTGAGAAAAATGTAAGCGAACCTTCTGTTTGTAATCCTTTTACTAATGCTCGGACATATGTATCCATCACTGTAACGCCACCCGCATGTACGCGCCAAGCAACAATGCCAAATACAGCAAGTAATAAAACGATACATACTACCTCATATTGATGCAACTTCTTTTTCAAGCGATTTCCTCCTACTATGAAAAAATGCGATTTCTATTTTAGAAACCGCATTTCCTTACTTATTTACCTTTTGTTTTTAACTCTGTCCAGTAACGATCATAGTCTTTTAGCTTATCGTCTACATCAACAAGCCATTCTGTACGATCTAATTCTTCTTTCGTTAAGAAGATCATATGATTATCACGATATTCTTTACTATGAAGAGGATGAGCTTTTTCATTAGGATTACTGTATCCAATTGACTCGTAGTTTTTCACACTTACTTTTTCATCTAATAAGTAGTTCATAAACTTCTCTGCAAGCTCTTTGTTTTTCGCACCTTTTGGAATTGCTAACGTATCAGCCCAAATTGTGCCGCCTTCCTTTGGTACAACGTACTCTACATCTTTATTATCTTTTGCGATAAATGCTGCATCTCCAGACCAAACTGTTCCGATCCAAGCATCTTCTGTAATGAATTTTTGTTTAATATTATCTGTATCAAATGCTAATAAGTTTGGAAGCAGCTTCTTTAAATCATCTGCTGCTGTCTTTAACTGTGTATCGTCTTTCGTGCTGTTTGAGAATCCATGCTTCTTAAGACCCATACCTAATACTTCACGAGAATCATTTAATAAAGTTACATGCCCTTTATATTTCTCATTCCATAGGTCAGCCCAGCTTGTAGGAGCTTCTTTCACATACTTTTTATTGTATGCAATACCTGTTACGCCCCAAGTATATACTAAAGAATATTTATTCTCTGGATCAAACGCCGGTGTTTTGAAGTTAGAAACCATATTTTCGATATTCGGGATATTCTTTTTGTCTAACGGCGCTAATAAATCCATTTTCGCCATTGTTTTAACCATGTAATCAGACGGCTGAATTAAATCATACTTCGCGCCACCTGCTTGTAATTTCGCAAGCATTTCTTCATTACTTGCATACTTATCATAGTTAATTTTCACGTTATATTTCTTTTCAAAATCTCTTAGCACTTGCTCATCAAAATTGTCAGCCCAGCTATAAATGTTTAACTCTTCTTTCTTTTCACCACAACCAGCAAGTACACCAGCAACAAGGCTAAAGCTAATTGCTGCGCCGGCTAATCTTTTCATTAATTTCATCGGTTTATTACCTCCTCGTACTTTCTATATCGTTCGTATTATAAAGGAAGGTGTCCTCCAGAGTTTTCTTCACCATCTGCACCTTTGTTACGGAAGACTTCAGATAGAACCATTAATCCTACGATAGCTACAATTAAAATTGTAGAAAGTGCATTAATTTCTGGTGATACTCCGCGCTTAACCATACTGTAAATGTATAATGGCAATGTTGTTGATCCTGGTCCTGATACGAAGAAACTAATTACAAAATCATCAATTGATAATGTGAATGTTAATAATGCGGCTGAAATAACTCCTGGTGCAATTGCTGGGAACGTTACATAACGAAACGTTTGCCACGGCGTTGCTCCTAAATCATTCGCAGCCTCTTCTAAATCACGTCCCATACCAGAAAGACGTGCTGCTAAAATAACGACAACAAATGAAATACTAAATGTAATGTGCGCAATAATAATTGTTGTTTTGCCAAGTTCCATACCTAATTGACTAAATAAGATAAGTAAAGATAATCCCATTAAAATATCAGGAATTAAAATTGGTAAATACACAAGACCGTTAATAGCCCCTTCATAACGATATTTATAACGATGTAATGCAATAGCGAAAATCACACCAAGAACTGTCGTTACAACCGTCGTTACGATCGCAATCGTCATACTATTTACAAACGCATCAATAACATCTTGCTTTTGAAATAAATCTGTATACCAATGGAATGTAAAACCTTCCCATTCCGCATTAATGCGAGAATCATTGAAGGAATATACCATTAAAACCATCATTGGAAAATACAAGAACAATAAAATTAACCAAGAATAAGAAACTAAAAACTTCTTCATCTTTGCCTATTCCCCTCCGTTCCCATCATATTTATATACTTTCGTTGCACGATAATATAAGTAAATTAACAGAACAGAGAATAGAACAACAATCATAGATAACGCAGATCCAAACGGCCAGTCACGCGCTCCTAAGAATTGATTTTGAATTACGTTTCCGATTAACGCTACTTTCGATCCACCCATAACGTCTGATACAACAAACATTCCGATAGAAGAAACAAACACTAAAATAGAACCAGTAGCAATCCCTGACATCGTCATTGGTACTGTTACATTCCAAAATGCCTTTGCTGGTGTTGCTCCTAAATCATAAGCTGCCTCTAGCTTACGCTTATCAAGCTGCTCAATCGCTGCATACACCGGTAAAATCATAAATGGTAATAAAGAATAGACCATTCCGAGTATTACAGAAGGTGTGTTATATAGTAAATTTAAAGGTTCACTTATAATACCTAGTTTCAATAGCAATGTGTTTACAAGACCTTGTGAACGTAAAATAACAATCCATGCGTATGAACGAACAAGGAAGTTAATCCAAAACGGGATCGTTGCCAATAATAAAAGAATTGAACGGTATTTGCGATCAACAATTGTAATTGTATAAGCAAATGGATAACCAATTACTAAACAGATTACTGTTGTAATAACTGCAATCTTAACAGTTTCCCATAACGTTCCCATGTATAGTGGATCAAACACACGAGCTATATTCTCTAACGTAAATTGCATTTCCACTGTTCCGTATGCTCCGCGCTGCATAAAGGCAAATGCCAATACAAACAGAAGGGGAATTAGGAAGAAGATTAACAGCCACGCGACTGTCGGTAGTGCGAGTAATTTCCCCTTTTTCAATTTAAGGTCACCTCGTCCTCTTGCTCCCAGCCTACGTATACATTATCTCCAATGCTCCACTGCGCTGCTTCTTCAGCAGTTTGATATGCCATTAGTAATTCTGATGTTTTCTCGTCACGTACATACAGCTTTTCCATATTTCCAACAAACTCAACGTCTTCAATATGTCCAAGATGGTATTCTTTTAAAATCGGCTCTTCAACCGAACGTACTTTTACGTTTTCAGGGCGAATTGCTACATAGCCTTCCCCGTTTTTCACAATATTATTTTCACCGATAAATGTCGCAACGAACATTGTTTTCGGCTTATTGTAAATTTCTTTCGGCGTTCCAATTTGCTCAATATGTCCTTTATTCATAACGACAATACGATCACTCATGCTCATCGCTTCTTCTTGATCGTGCGTTACGTATATGAATGTAATTCCTAAATTACGTTGTAAGTTTTTCAATTCACGTTGCAAATCTTTTCTTAACTTAAAGTCTAACGCCCCAAGTGGCTCATCTAGTAATAATACACGCGGGTTATTTACAATCGCTCTCGCAATTGCTACACGCTGCTGCTGTCCACCAGAAAGCTTTGCAGGTTTACGATTACGGAACTCAAGTAACTGCGTTAAACGCATTGCCTCTTCAGCACGCTCTTTCTGCTCTGCTGCCGGTACTTTCTGCATTTTCATACCGAAACAAATATTTTTCTCCACATTCATATGTGGGAATAGCGCATAATGTTGGAACACTAAGTTCATATGACGCTTATATGGTGGCAAATCGTTAATCTTTTCATCATCTAATAAAAGATTCCCTTTAGTTGGCGTTTCAAAGCCTGCGATCATGCGAAGTAACGTTGTTTTCCCGCAACCACTCGGCCCTAAAATCGTTAAAAATTCCCCTTCTTTAATGTCTAAAGAAAGAGGTGGGATAATCACTTGATTTCCAAAATGTTTTTCTACTGCTTCAACTTTAATAATCTTTTTCATTTTCCCGTCCTATCTACCTTAAATTTTAATTTTTATATTCATGAATAAATATTTATGTTCTATAGACTATTTTTTGTTTCGATCCAAACAAAAATGGTTGTTTAGCGTTCTCTTCTATTCTTTATGTAGTATGTTTGATTCATTTTTGCATGATACATATGTCGAACAGAAAAACCCCTTCCATTACGAAGGGGCTATTATCATACGGCTACGCCTACTGATAAACACCATCATCATTTTAACAACTTTCGTATGAATTTTAAAGCACTTTTTGTAGAAGAGTAACGAATTTTCATATCGAATGCCGTAGATTGGGCTAAAATGCTTTTATAATGTGAAAAAGTCCGAAAACTTTCTTCCCCATGATAACTACCTAATCCACTACTTCCAACACCACCAAAAGGTAAATATGGCGTTGCAAGATGATAGACAACATCATTAATACAGCCTCCGCCATATGAAATATTACTTGTCACTTTCTTTTGTACTTCTTTATCTTCAGAAAATACATATAACGCTAACGGCTTCGGATGTTGCTGAATTGTGCCAATTACCTCTTCTATGTTGTCATATTCTACAATTGGTAAAATCGGACCAAAAATTTCATCTTCCATAACAGTACTTTGCCATGTAACATTCGTTAACACTGTTGGTTCTATATGTAAAGTTTCTTTTTTATAGTTCCCGCCGATTACCGTTTTACCATCTTTCAAAAATGAACATAAACGTTCAAAATGACGTTCAGTCACAATTCGTACATAATTGTCATTGTTTAGTGGATCTTTTCCATACTGCTCCGCAATTTCGTGTCGTAATGCCTCGATTAACTGTTCTTTCACCGAAGCATGCACATACATATAATCAGGCGCTACACACGTTTGCCCTGCATTTAAAAACTTCCCCCAAACAATTCGTCTTGCTGTTACATCTATTTTTGCATCTTTATGTACAATACATGGGCTTTTTCCCCCAAGTTCTAACGTGAGTGGCGTCAACCGTTTCGCTGCTGCTTCCATCACAACTTTTCCAACACCTACACTACCTGTAAAGAAAATATAATCAAACGGTTCCTTTAACAATTCCGTACTCTTTTCTACACCGCCTTCTACTACCGCTACAAGCTCTTCTTGGAATAATTCCTCTAACATCCTCGTAAGCACTTTGGAAACGTTTGGCGTTAGCTCTGACGGCTTTAAAACAATTGTATTTCCAGCCGCCAACGCTCCTACAAGAGGTGCAATTGCTAATTGAAACGGATAGTTCCACGGTGCAATAATAAGTGTCACACCGTACGGTTCAGGAACTACTTTCCCCTTTGATCCAAAATGAGTGAGTGCTGTTCGAACCCGCTTTGGTTTACTCCACGATGAAATATGCTTCAATTGAAAGGAAATTTCTTTTAATACATATCCAACTTCCGTTGTAAACGACTCATGAACTGACTTATTTAAATCTAATTTCAATGCCTGAAATATCTCTTCTTCAAAGCGCTGAATGCCTTTATAAAGCTTCTGCAAATTATTCTTTCTCACTTCTATACTTCTCGTATGACCATTATAAAAATATGCCTTTTGTTTATTTACAATAGAAGAAACACTCATTCATTCACCTTCTCCCACTATTTTTATCCAATTCTTTCATTATTTATATAGACTTCATATATAATAAATTTCTATTCGTAAAGTTACATTATATATAATTTCTTCTTGCATATAAAATTCATTGCTCACAAAAAAACTACCGAAAGAAAATCTTTCGGTAGTTTTACTGTATTAACGATATAAACGAACAGCACCTGCAGAATTATCATCAGCTTGTCCTACTACTTCAAACTTCAGGCCAAGATTCGGTAAAATACGTCCTGCATCTGGAATCTGTTTATTAATATACGTTTTCGAATCATCAAACTTCGGTACGCCTGCTAAGCCATTATACGTATACGTTCCGCGCGTTGGAGATACAACTTTCCAAGCTGGCGTTTTATCGAATGAGAACGCCGCGTCAGCAATTTGGAATCGTGTGCTACTCGCTACTGTTGGTTTACCATTTAAAGTTCCAACAATTGCTTCTGGATGAGAATCAACTACACCAAGGAAACCATGTCCTGGATGTAAACCAACCCAGTTATCTGTGTAAGCTGAATCCGCATACCATACAACCATACCAGTGTTATACTCTGGACCACGAGCATATTTCAATGCGTTATCCGAACCAGCATAGTTTCTCCACTCTACATAATAGTTATGTTTTTTCTTCTCTGTTCCATTAGATACGGCGAATCCATCTAATTTGAACTGCGGTGTACCTTCTGCATCATCAGAGAATACTACTTTACCGTCTACATTTAGTGATGCATTATCAAGTAGGAAACCGTTTAATGCTAAACCACCGTCTGTAATGTACTCAAATGTTAATTTTACTTTCTTACCTTTGAATTGGCTTAAATCGTATGATTTATCAATCCATTTTCCATTTGTTGAATGTGCATTTCCACTATTTGCTTTCTCACCAAGTTTTTCGATTAATGTTTGTTGACCATCTTCTGTTACAGCATGTACTTCAAGGAAATCATACTCTGCTTCAATTTCATACAATGACTTGAAATCAAATTTCGCAGTCGTTGCATTTGTTAAATCGAACAGTGGCGTCTCCATTTTTGTGTGAAGATTGTCACCTTTTGTGCTGTAGTAATACTGCTTACCAAATGCTGGAGCAATCGTTTTTATATCTTTATCTGGCAAGTTAACACGAATCATACCTGGGCGGTTAGATTTCGTAACACTTTGGTCTAAATATGTTGCTAGACCGATACCTTTATTTAATTTCTCGTAATCTACTTCTACGATATTTGCCCAGTTACCACCGATTGTTTTTTGGAAAAACTCTTTATTTTGTGGTGAGAAACTCGTTGGCGTTGTTCCTGCAATGTTACCAGCCCAGCTTCCGCCACTCATAACAGACCAAGCTTGAATTGGTTCACCGTCACCAGTATAGTCTGTATCATACTCATCTGGAAGACCTAAATCATGACCATATTCATGTGCGAATACACCAACTGCGCCATCTTCTGGTTCAATTGTGTAGTCGAATGCTGCGATCTTTCCGCCCCAATATGGAACTTTCGCTTGTGTGCCTTCGATTGGGAATGGTTTTGGTCCAACAGTCCAGCGATGTGACCAAATTGCATCGTCACCTAATTTACCGCCACCTGCTTCTTGTCCAACACCCGCATGGATAATCATTAAGTGATCGATTAAACCGTCCGGTTGTTTTTGATTTCCATCGCCATTTACATCATATTGATCGAATTGGTCAAACTCTGATAAATCAATACCGCTATCTACAGCTGCTTTTAATGCATCTTTTACTAAATCACGTGGTCCTTTTGGCCCTTTATTATCATGACCTGTCGCACCATCTGCACCGTAATCAGCAGCTTTACCAGGAACTGTTAACCATTTTGTAACTGTTCCGTCTACTGTATAACTACCGCCAGATTGCTCTTCGTAATATTGTTTAAACGTTTCGATTTTGCTGCCATCCTCTAATGCGAATGGCTCATTACCGAATAACATTTTTTCATAATGTTCTTTGTTAAAATCGTCAGTATACATATAACCAGGTTCTTTATCAATATTGTTATGTTTAAAGTCAGCGTACTCTACAAGTAAAACGAGTACTTTATCTTTACGAACTTCACCGTTATATTCTTTTCCCTTTGCTGGAGAAGTTGGTACTTTACCATTTAGACCACCCTTAACTGGGCCTGTCGCTGCAGGTGTTCCTGTTGCTGGTTTGTCTAACTTTTCTTTCGTATCAGCTTTCGCATCTTTCACTTTCTTTAAAAAGTCAGATGCTTCTTTCGTAAGTGGGTCCCCATTTGATACTTCTTTCCCAGGATTTTCACCCTTTTTGTTCTCTACGTATTTTTCGACGGCTTTCTTTGTTTCTGTCTCTGAAGCCTTCGAATCAATTACCCCACGGTTTTTTAGCGCATTTGCTAAACGTTCTTCTGGAATTAAATGATCATCGACTGGACTCGTAGCTGTCTTATTCACAGGTGTTTCAGCATATGCAGACTGGCCACCCGCTCCGAATGAAAGACCTAACACAGCTGTCAAAGCGATTGATGACAAAACTTTGAACGGTTTCTTGTTCATCCCTTATTTCCTCCCCTAATAAAAAATATGTATTACAAATTAAATTTTATTAAAAATTCAATATTTTTTCAATATTTAGTTATATTATGTAATTTTTTTAACATATTTGTAAAAATTCCATAGTTAGCATACGAATATATCACAATTCAACAATGTTTTCTGAAAATATTGAAAATACTTGTCAGAAACTTTATAATCGCCATAGAGGGAATTTAATGGGGATTTTATCTTTGTTTCATCTACACAATATTTGATAATTCGATGCATAAAACACAAAATTCGATTGCTTATCATATATTCTGTAGCAGCAATTATGACCGATAATTAGGGAGGAATTACATTTGTACAAAGATAAGACAGACGCACTGGATCAAGAATGGATTGATTTAATACTTGAAGCTCTAGATGCTGGCATCGCCATGCAAGACATCGAGCAATTTTTCCAACGTATGAAGCCATCAAGTCAGGCTCAATAGGTTTGTTCTTTTTAACGAAGTTTATGTTATAATAATGACATCATAAGACAACTACATATTGATAGAAAGGTGCGCAAATATGATTGGAGAACGTATAAAACGCCTTCGTTTACAAAAAGGTATTTCATTAACTGAACTTGCCGAAAAAGCTGGCGTTGCTAAATCTTACATTAGTTCTATAGAACGAAATTTACAAAAAAACCCTTCCATTCAGTTTCTTGAAAAGATCGCAGCAGTTCTACAAATTCCAGTTGATACTTTACTTCATGATGAAACAACAAAGGAAAATCACTTAGACTCCGAATGGACGCAACTCGTTAAAGATGCGATGAGCTCAGGTGTCTCCAAAGAACAATTTCGTGAATTTCTTGAATTTACAAAATGGAAGCAAGATCAAAAATAATAAATAGAAAGAAGTGCTTACAATTGGCACTTCTTTTTTCTTTATAAAAAAAAGCGGGGGATACCCGCTTTTTTATTATTTTTCTTCTCCAGCTTCTTGGTTAGCATTGAATGTCCATTCTAAATTCAATGAATCACCTTGGAAGATATTTTGTTCTTTCCCATTATCTACAAATTCAAATTGTACCCACAGATAATCCTCTGTGCCTGCTTCTAATCCACCCTTTTCTCCCCACTCAGGAGCAAAGATATCCTTCGCTAAAAGATCTGGATCAGCATTTTGTAAATCAGCTAAAGTTGTTTCATATACAGGCTCACTTTGTTTATCCCAGTTCCAAAGGAATTTTACTTTAACGTGCTTACCAAAGTCTTCACCAGCATTATCACCTTTTGCATCTTTTACAGTATACTTTGTCGCTAGTTTAACATCTTTAATTGTTAATGAACCGCTATTCTTTAATAAGAACTCTTTCTTAATAGAATCCCCTGGTTTTAAATCTTTAATATCTACAAGCGTTTTAGGGTCTAATGTAAGATCTAACGTCCCAGCTGCAAATGTATTGTTTGATACTTCTTTATCGCTAAAGTAAGCGAATGTTCCTCCACCAATTAAAGATAACCCCAATGCTGCTGATGCAACTCCCATACCTAATTTCTTTTTCAGACTCACAATCAATTCCCCCTAGCTGTTTTTTATATTTTTATTGCTATCTCTTATTTAAAATAAGAGATGTAACTAAAACTATATTAGCTTAGCTAATATTTGTTCTTGTTTAAAAACCTTATGTTCATTATAACGAACATCACTCTATAAATACAACAAATATTTATTAATATTTTCAATTTTTTTATTTCTCAATATTATTTTGTTTTTCCGGAATTTTTATGTTTATATTTTAAGAAATACAATAAGTGCGGGGGCAAATACTCCCTCACACTCATATACATCATTTTTTATATCGGTCGTCAGTTTATTCTGATGATTTCCCATTATGATCCGTGGTAGTAGCCTTTTCATGAGTTCCTTGCTCAGGCTTTTTAGCTGTCTCTACTTGTTTCTGTTCTTCTACTTTCTTTTGCTCTTCTGCTTTATTCTGTTCTTCTACTTTCTTTTGCTCTTCTGCTTTATTCTGTTCTTCTACTTTCTTTTGCTCTTCCGCTTTATTCTGCTCTTCTACTTTCTTTTGCTCTTCCACTTTTTTCTGTTCTTCTACTTGTTTCTGCTCTTCTACTTTCTTCTCCTCTTCTGCCTTCATTTGAACTTCCGCCTCTATCGCATCATTTAATTGTTGGTGAAGAATCTGAATTTGTTCATCAATCGCTTGCAAACTAACTTCTTTCGCAATATAATCGTGGTTCTCTTTTATACTATGAAAACCTTCATTCACATATACGGCCACTTGTTGAATCGATTCACTTTTATCCACTTTTAATTCTTCTTGTATTTGATTATAAGGAGTTTCTATTGCAGTATATACATTTTGCAGCGCTTCCTCCTCAGAAGCAATTTTCTCACGTCCTTGTTGCCACACTACAATTGCCTGTTCAATTTCTTCTATAGAAGTTACTGCCAACTTCCCCTTCATTTCTCCATACTGATGCTCAATAAACTGTTTATGTTTCTCAGCTTCCTCTTTTAACATATCAACTGTCTTCGGAAATATAATCGCTGTAGAAAGAGCGGCTTCCACTTTCTTTTCATTAATAAATGCAGCTTCTGTATACGTCATTATTTGAGAGCCTAAATAAAACGTAATGGAGCACATACAAGGCAATATAAGCATCTTTTTTAATTTGCGAGGTGTTTTCAGCATCTTAATCTCTCCCATCGAACAAGATGTTCTCTATACAGAACGTTAACTTTATTATAATAAAGAACGATACAAAATGATAGCTATATACTAGAAAAATAGAAAAAGGACTATCCATTTGATAGCCCTTTTACATATTATTTTGCTTCACCTTCTGTTTGTTGTGCATCAAACGTCCAAGTTAAATTTAGTTTATCGCCTTGGAATTCATTTTGGTCTTTTTTATTATCAACAAACTCGAATTTCACTGTGAATTTATCAGATTTACCTGCTGAAATACCTTTTTCATCCCAGAACCAAGCAGCTAAATCATTATCTACCGCTGTAAGTGTGTCACCCTTCAATTTATCTAGCGTTGTTTCTTTTACGATTGTTTCATGCTTGTCTACATTTTTTAAGAATGTTACTTTAATATGTTTACCAAAATCATCCTTATTGTCGCCCTTCGTATCTTCTACCTTATAATCTGTTTTCAGTAGAACCTTTTTAATATTTAAAGATCCTTTATTTTCTAGTTTAAAATCTCTTTTAATTGTATCGCCAGGTTTTAAATTCGATACATTAACAACTGTTGATGGATTTAATGCTAAATCCAGTGTACCAGTCGCAAATGTATTGTTTGACACTTCTTTATCACTGAAAAATGCAAATGTTCCTCCGCCAACTAATGCTGCCCCTAACACTGCTGATGCGATACCCATACCTAATTTTTTCTTTAAAGTCATGTCCATATCCCCTTAATCTATATATTTGTTAACTTCCTAAACGGAAAGTATAACCAAACAAACTAGACGGATTGTTCTACTTTTTTCTCTTTCTTTTCCCCTTCAATGCTGCGAATCGCGCCAAAAATAGAAATCGCGGAATAGCCCAGTAAAAAGACCCCTGGAATAATAAGAAGCAATGCAGCTCCAGCCTTTGAACTAGCATAATTTAATGCATATCCTGCATAAGGAACTGTAATATCCGCATATTTCCCAATGACATTCTCCGCACGTACTGGTTCTAAATCAGGGCCGTTGTTGTTATCCCCTTTTGTTTCATACGTTACTTTTCCATTTGTATCTTTCACACCGATAATACGGTGAGTGATAATTTTTTCATCTTTCTCTTTAAAGGTAATAACATCGCCTTTTTGATATTTCGAACCATCTTTCGTCGGCTCTATCGCAATGATTGATCCTGTTAAAAATGTCGGTTCCATCGATCCTGATAACACTGATTTAAATTGATATCCCATCACTGTTGGATCTCCGCCACTCGCTTTTGACGAAATAACTACAAAAGCTAGAAAAACCATTAATGCAAATAAAACAAACGAGATAACGTTGCTAATCACTTTCCAAATTAATTTCATCGTCTCTCTCCCTCTCCGTTGTTTTATATTATTTGGAGTATATAATACTCAATTAGTTCTCTAACGAGAACACAACTAAATAATATAACGAACAACTCGTAAATGCAATAAGAAAATTTACAATTATTAGTTATCTTATATATACAAAAAAGACTGCGACAAAGTCTCTTCTGGTCTTATCCCTGTCAAGTAGACAGTATTAAAAAGACTAAGCAGCCATCGAGATTCGATATTCTATCGGAGCTCGATGGTTGAGTCGTTTTTGGAAACGTTTATAGTTATAAAAGTAAATATATTCTTCAACTGCTTGTATTAAATCCGCTTCTGTTTTAAAATGATTCAAATACAACATCTCCGATTTAAAATGGGAGAAAAATGACTCGATACAGGCATTATCATGGCAGTTTCCTTTGCGAGAGTGGCTGCCAATGATACCTAAATCGAAAAGTCGTTTATTGTAGGCATGAGATGTGTACTGGAACCCCTGATCTGAATGGAGAATGGTTCCACGCACATCTCTTTTTTGTGCCAACATTTCAATTGTATCTAATACAAGTTCATTATCATTACGCTTGGATATTTTCCAAGAAACAACTTCGTTATTATAAATATCTTGTACAACAGAAAGATAGCGGAAGCCCTCTTGAAATCGTAGGTAGGTAATGTCTGTAACAAGCGCTTCATTTTGTTGGCGATCTTTGAATTCACGGTTTAAAACATTTGGAAAAGTATTAGAATAATTCCCTTTAAAGAAGCGACGCTTCTTCCGAATAATAGACTGAATGTTAAGCTCACTCATTAATCGATATACCTTTTTATGATTTATAAAATAACCCTCTTCTTCTAAAGCAATTTTCATACGTGGATAACCATATTCTTTGTGCTTTAGGTGAATAGATTGAATTACCTTTTTTAATCGTTTATCGGATTCTAGTCGTATGTTGTTCATACTTTTTGTATGAACCCACTTATAGTAACTTGAACGATGTACACCCGCAAAATTAGTAAGCCATATAACGGGATATTTTCTCTTTAGTAATTCAATGATATGATATCGTTCTTTATATTTTAGTACGCCCCCATTTACAGATTTGGATACTGCTTTTTTAAATATTCAACCTGAGCCTTATAGTAATCACGCTCTTCTTCAACAGTTTTAAAATGAATCCGTTTGCCTTTTAAAGGGTTCGGTATGCCTTTCATTTTATTATTTTCCCCACGAGTATCTGTAATTTCACCACATTCTTTATATTTTTTTACCCAATTTTTAAGTTGTGTAGAGCTTCTAATCTGATATTTCTCCGCTATCATATCGTAGCTTCCTTCACCGTTTAAATAACTTTGAACAGCTGATAACTTTATCTCATTTGAGTATGTATTAAATGTTGTACCTTTTTTGGCCATGAAAAATCCCCTCCAAGTAATAGTGTAACATCCATGTGTATACATGGTCTTTTTCACACTGTCTACCTAAAGGGGATAATATCACTTCACAGTCTTTTTACTAGTAATTTATTTTTCTTCTGATTTCATTCCTGTTGTATTTCGGCGTAGCACTACAAATAAAATGGCTCCAAATAGTACAGCGGCACCTATCCCAATGCTTATTATTTTCACATTTGATTCATTTACTTCAGGCGTAGCCGTATCTTTTTTAGGCATCGCAAAAGTAACATCTTCTTTTGAAAGAACATTTACCGTCGCAATTGTTTGATTATTTTTCGTGATATCAACTGCACCAACTACCTCACCACGATGAATTCCTTTATGATACAAAGAATCTTTATCTAATGAAGCCGCACGGAAAATCGTCCTCACATTTTTACCTTCATCTTTCTTAAGCATAAGCTCTGCACTTTTTTCAAGCTCGCTATCAATATCTTTATTTAAATACGTTGCCTTTTGATGCCAGCTATGTTTATCTAATACAGTTTGCTTCACAAATTGACCGAAAGAATAATCCGCCATCTGCTTCAAATCTTCATAAATTTCAGGTCTTTGGGAAGCCATTACTACATTTATAATGCGATTGCCATCCTTCTCATTTAATAGAACGAGTGTATTACGCGCTTCATTTGTAAAACCCGTCTTCCCGCCAATGCTATATGGATTTTCAAAATAAGTAGACTTATTAAAAATAGAAACCGTCTGACTAGATGTCGTAACCGTCGTCCTTTTCGTATTCATTGCTTGTAAAATCTCAGGATACTTTTGTACACCTCTCGTAATCATAGCCATATCATACGGCGTCGTATAATGGTTTGGATCATGCAATCCATTTGGCGTTACAAAGTGACTATCTGTAGCCCCTAATTGCTTTGCTTTCTCATTCATCATATGAGCGAACTTCTCAACATTTCCGCCAATACGCTCCGCAATCGCATACGACACATCATTTGCACTCAGCACCATTAAAATCATAAGCGCAGTATTTCTATTAATCGTCTCACCAGGTTGAAATTCAATTTGATAATTACTCTTCTCTTGATCTAATGCTAATTGTGAAAACGTAAATTGATCCTCTGGCTTCGTATGCTCCATAAGTAAAATCGCTGTTAACACTTTCGTCATACTAGCCGGAAATGCACGATGATGTGCGTTTTTGTTATACAAAACATCTCCAGTTTTTGCATCAATCGTAGTTGCAAACTGACTAAAAACATTTGGTCCTTCCGCAGGTGGTGGTGCCACTTGTTCTGGATTCACTCCAATATTCGTCTCCGCACGTAACGTCATAGGTGTCAAAAAAAATAAACAAATAACGGTAATAAAAGCCAAAATTTTCTTAAAATTTACCATATGACTCTCCCTTTTCACTATACTCTCACAGTTTAAAAACTGAATCTACCAATCCATATGTAATTTGTATTAAATTGGAAGAATATTCACTGTTTTTTACTATATCATATTTTTACGATGAAGAACATAAATATACAATAAAAAATAAGAAGGAGTTATTCTTTCTTATCCTTCTCATCAATCAACGAATCTATTAACTTTTGGCTAGCTTCTTCAGGCGTAATCTCATCTGTCATCCCCATAAACGACCAACCTTTAGAATCGACCCACTCAACAAACTCTTGTAAAAACTCATCATGTGTAACATCCACATCAAGAATTGAGCCATTAATCGAAATCGTTCTATTTCTAGATACGCGCATCTTGAACGTTTTTCTTACCATTACAATAATTCTCCCTCTACTTCTGAATATTTATAAAATAATCTTGTATCTCTCTGTTATACATGATTTTAAGTAAATTGTAAAAAGGATATATTGGCCAATTTGCATATTAAACCCGAAAATCTATCATCCTGCCAAAATATCAAATGATATGGAATTGATCAGAAATGACTGAATAGATCCACATAAAAATAAAACAACTTCCATTTTATCACACCAAATACAAATGACTTTCGTACAATGAAATGGACTATACTACAAGAAACCTTAAAATGAGGAGGAACTCTATGACGCGTTGTACGTATTGTAAAACGAAGTGGATAATAAAAGATGTATGGTTGATACTCGTGACATTTGAAAAAGATTGTCCGTATTGTTTTGGGAGGCAATATCTATCAAATGACACCTTTCATCATGCTAATGCCGCTCTACCTTTATTATTCTTATGTCCTTTACTTGTTGATTTAAGCGATGAAAACCCTTTGGATAAATACATTAAATAATATGACCGCTACATTCTACTAAGTCTTCTTCTCATCATTATCCCTTCAGACACTACTCACATAATTGCATATGATTTCCCTTTTAAAACTTACTATAAAAATATTGTAAAATTTCAGTTAATTATATATAATTGCTTTAGCATAAAGATTAAAGATGCTGTTACATACGCATTTTTGAAGATCCCGTAGCTCAGCAGGGAGAGCGCCACCTTGACAGGGTGGAGGTCGTGAGTTCGAGCCTCTCCGGGGTCATAAAAAAAGAGAAACCATATCAACCTTCTACGTGATATGGTTTCTCTTTTTTATGTAAGTTAATCACTTCCCGCCAAACATCTTCTCCAAAGACTTCGCATTAGCAAACAATACTTCTTTCAAGTTATCATCTGCAACGATTTTATAGTCGCCATCTTTGTTTTTCTTTAAGTTCAATGTAACTTCGCGAGTTGCCATGATTGCATCTTTATCTGATAAGTGTTTGACGATTGCTGATGTCATCGTTTTTTCAATCGCTTTTTCAGATTGTTCTTTGTCTTCACTAAAGGCACTAGCGAAGGCCATTGGCATAACTTCTCCCACTGCTTTTGTTACAGCAACGGATAAATCGGCAGATGTAATTTTCACTTTCACTTCTGCTTTGTCATCTTTTTTCGATACTTCTTCAGGCTTTTCAAATTTAAAGTTTTTCGTAATTGCACTTAGCATCGCTTTTGCCTCAGCATCATCTGTTTTTTCATTTAGTTTATTAAATTCCTTGTCACTCTCAACAAATGTACGAGCCTTTTCTACATCACCTTTTTGTATTGCTGTTAAAAATTCTTCTGTCGTATCTTTCGGATTTGCACATCCTGCTAAAACACCAACTGTTAATCCTACTACCATCATTAACAGCAATAATTTCTTTATCTTTTGCATGCTCATTCTCCTCTTATCTTTTCTAGTAAGTCAGCATTATACAATAGTATGAAACTGACATTACAAACATTTTTTAGTATAGCATTTATATGATTCATTTTCTATTAATTCCCAAAAGATAAAGAGCCTTGTAGCATTCCTACAAGGCCCCTCTTCTATCAATCCGTATCCGTAGCACAAATGAACCATATTTTATGCTCCTTACTATCTAACACCATCCAAGTAATATCCCACGCAACATCATAAAACCAATCTGTCCAAGGACGATAGCTTTCGAACACTTTAATATCTTCGTATCGATCTTGGAACATGTATTTACATACATTTATTGCTAATTTTTTGGTAACAACCGGACGTTCTTAAAATTCTATATGTACTCCGCTCCACCATACAAGTATTCTTCCTTGAATGTAAGCATAAATTACTCAATAGATAAATGATTCGTTTCTTTTTAAGTATTACTAATTATCCTTTTCCATCTTTAAATTCTTTATACTTTAAATTCTTTATACTTTAAATTTTATCTATACGCTTTTCTTCTTCTTCTTCTTTTTCCTCAATATATATATCTAATAAATTCAAAAGATAATGACCTGATTCTAAACTCTTTTTAAACCTCTTTTCTAAAAACCAAAACGAAAAAAATACAACTGCAAATATCCCACTACACATTATTACCACAAAAGGAGCATTACCTTTCACATTTATTGTCAAAACTGTTGTTAGCATTATTGTTATAATCGCAACAGCAAATGTTACCACAGTATTGAAATGTGGAGTAGGCTTCATTACTTCTAACTTTGATTTAATATATGCATTCATCATTTTCAAATCATTTACTTCCATATGCTCTATCCCTATACTTGATACTTCTAATTTACAATCAATTATTAAATCTTCAATTTTCTTTTGTAACTCTCTCTCTACCTTTCCCATATAAAAATATTCAGCTCTTTTCATATTACTTTCCTCATTTATGTAACTTATAGTATATATTAGAAAATTACTCTTCAAAATCTGTCCTTAAGAATTTTAGTTTCCTTCCATATTATTTTTTATACACAACTGAAAACACAACAGCAATCATCCCAAGTACATAATGCCCTGCTACCATCCACATACTCCGATCAAAGATCATAAGCGATAACCACAGCGATATATTAATAGCAGCAAATAATACATATAAAATAAAGTCTCTCTTTTGTAGTGCCCCTCTATTCATTACAATGTAAATTGCACCGATAGGCGGAAGGATGAAGCAAAGGAAAAAAACAAACATTTTTCTTAACGACCATGGATAAGTTACTGTCTGCATATGAGTCTCCTTTTCACTTTATAGTACATGTAACATCGGTCTTACTACCCTATATTCGTCACTATCAGGCTCCTTTATGATTAAAGGCGCGTGAGGATTTTTTTCTGCCTCTATCATTGTGAATACTTCTGTTTTTTCTTGTAATATGTTGGATTCACTGTTTTTAGTAGGTTTTTTACTTGTTTCGATTTTCTTTGTTACTTCTCCAAACCTTTGCCCGACTTTTTCTGCTTTGGCAGGTTCATTCGTAACATAGTATTCTTGGTCCTCCCATACTAACATAGGTGGCACTTGTTCTCTTTTGTTACATATTATATAAGTAATACTAGCTATAAGTAGTAGACATGTTAATAAAAAGAAGATAGTTTTTTTATTCATATACTATTCTCCCTATCTATCATTTCATTAAATTATATAATATCGATTATATGTAGTAAATGGATTATGTGGGAATTTTCGGATTTTATATCAAAAAGAAAAACCTTACTACAGTAAGGTTCCATTTTTATATTCTATAGTGACTGGTTTATTAAAACAATCATTACGATAATCGCTATAAACATAACAACTAAACAGCCGATCATTTTATAAAAGCCTCGTTTCGTTAACGTCCCACCTTGAACGTCTTTCCGAATAAATAAGAATACGGCTAAAAATAATACAAGCCCAATGCCAAAAGCATACATCATTTGCATATGTTAATCTTCCTTTCTCTCTTCCATCTTAATATCTTTTCGATAAAACAACAAACGAGATAAAAACTGTACTCATCGTAAGTGCCATTAGTATGTTCAATAGTTCAGTAGCAGATAGTGTAATTATTTTTAAGTTTAAGCCGAAAGAGAAAAGAAGATAATATGCTGTTAATGCAAAAAAGCTGAAGAACATTCCTTTATAACGAATAAGTTTCATTCGCTCATCTTTTTCTTTAAATTGCGGGTGTAAGTAACTTAAGCAAAAACACATAATCATCATCGCAAGCAATGTATACGTTGGAGCCGGTGGTGCAGAATGCGTCATTATACCTGTTAATATCATAAATCCACTCATAAATAGAAAAATAATTCCCATAATAAAGTACTTTTGTGAATAATTCATCCCTATTCCCCCTCTACTTTTCCTTCATAAATAAATACATGTTCTATCGTTGTCTGAAATGTTTTTGCTATTTCAAATGCTAACGGAAGTGATGGATCGTATTTTCCCTTTTCAATTGAAATGATGGTTTGCCTGGAAACTCCAAGTTTCTCAGCCAATTTTTCTTGAGATAGTCCAAATTTTTTTCGGTATTCGACCATTTTATTTTCCAAGGAAATTTCTCCCTCCTCCCTTATATCGAGTATATATGTAAAGGAAACTTTACGTCAAGTTTCCTTTACATTCATTTTGTTTATTTTTCGTTCTATTTATATAGAAGAAACTTTTTCATTTTCAGCACGTCTATTTTGAAATGAAACATGGAACACTGTAATGAACCGTTACTATATCTCCTCCTCTCTTTTTTAAAAATTTAATATCTCCCTATTTGTTTTATCCTTTTAAAATATTTCATTTATCTCTTTATTCCACGAAATGCGTTATTGGTTTTACGGTGTTTTTCGGCATATTTATAGAAACTAACTGTTTATGAAGCATTTTTTATGTTTAGCAACTTTTTTTGTAGAAATCCTTCACTTTCCTTTCAATATTTAACACTATCTAAATGAAGTTTACGATAAATTCATAATTTTTTATTTTTTATACTATATTCCGTTATATTGTTGTATAATATCAATGAAAGCGCTTATTATTTCAATATACATAATTCGAACTCTTTTTATCGAAACATTCTAACTATTATACTTATATTTACATGCAACAATTTTAGTTATTTGTATAGGTATACCAAATATATCCACCCCATTTTTCTGTAAAATTACTTTATAACATGAAAGATTAACTTGGGTGATAAGTTATTGTGAATGTTTTTTTACAAAACAGATAAGTAATAGTGTTTGGTATTATGTAAATTATTGTAATAACATAAGAGTAAAGAAAACATTTACATTGATTATTGGTTCATCAATTATTGAAAAGAGCAAAATGCACCTTTTGTTTGGAAAAAGGATTATATGCATTGGGAGGTTTAAACAAATGACGAGGAAGAATACAACGACAAACCCTTGGGCCAAGTTCCATGGTCCGAACCTTGGTTATGTTATTGAGCAGTATGATCTTTACGTAACTGGAGCAGGTTCTGTTGATCCGGAATTACAAGAGCTTTTTGAAATTTTTGGAGCTCCTTCGTTTCAAGATGATGTCGTAACAGGGGACAACACAGCAACACATTTTTCTCCTCAAAACACAGGGAACATTGAAAAAATTCTTAAAGTCGTTCAGCTTGTTGAACAGATTCGTTCTTTCGGGCATACGTTGGCTCACATCAATCCGATGGAAGATGCTGCTAATGGACAATCTCTTCTTGAGAAAGCAATGAACGAACTGAGCGACGCTGACTTGAAAGCGATTCCAGCAAAAACAGTATGGCAAGATGCGCCAGAAGGTATTCACACTGCACTTGATGTAATTCATAGATTAAAAGACGTTTATACAAAATCTTTAGCTTATGAATTTTCTCATATACAAGATAGTGAAGAACGCGTGTGGTTACATCAAATGGTGGAATCAAATTCATTGCGTCAACCACTATCAAATAAAAAACGAACTGCTCTTTTAAAACGTTTAACAGCTGTTGAAGGTTTCGAGCAATTCTTGCATAAAACATTCGTTGGGCAAAAGCGTTTCTCTATCGAGGGCGTTGATATGCTTGTACCTGTTCTAGATGAAATTGTTCTCGAAGGTGCAAAGGGCGGCGTAGAAGATGTCATGATTGGTATGGCTCACCGCGGTCGTCTAAGCGTACTTGCACACGTATTAGAAAAACCATATAGTCACATGTTTGCTGAGTTCAAACATGCAAAAATAGAAGGCGCAGTGGCAAATTCTGGCTGGACTGGCGACGTGAAATACCATTTAGGTAGAGAACAAGTCGTTAGTAACGAAGAAGTTAGCACTCGCGTTACATTAGCAAATAACCCAAGTCACCTTGAGTTCGTTAACCCTGTTGTAGAAGGTTTTGCGCGTGCGGCTCAAGAGAATCGTAAACAATCTGGTCTTCCAGAACAAGATACTTCAAAATCATTCGTAATTTTAGTTCATGGTGATGCTGCATTCCCTGGTCAAGGTATTGTATCTGAAACGTTGAACTTAAGCAGATTGAACGCGTACCAAACAGGCGGAACAATTCATGTTATCGCAAACAATGCAGTTGGCTTTACGACTGATAGCTATGATTCTCGTTCTACGAAATATTCAAGTGACCTTGCAAAAGGTTTCGATATTCCGATTGTTCACGTGAACGCTGATGATCCAGAAGCTTGTCTTGCTGCTGCTAACCTTGCGATTCAATATCGTACATTGTTCAAAAAAGACTTCTTAATCGATTTAATTGGTTACCGCCGCTACGGTCATAACGAAATGGATGACCCAGCAGTTACGCAACCACAAGTGTACAAAAAGATTAAAAATCACCCAACTGTAAGAGCGATTTATGCAGATCAATTACAAGCTGCTGGTGTTCTAAATGCAGATGAGGTTGAAACAATGACTCAGTTTATACAAGAGCAATTAAAATCTGACTATGCACAAGTACCGCCAGCTGATACGAGCGCTGCAACAATTGACGTTAAAGTGCCAGATGTTGTTGCAAAAGGCATTCAGCCAATTGATACTGGTGTTGAGATTGACTCACTTCGTGCAATTAATGAAGGTCTACTATCTTGGCCAGAAGGCTTTAACGTATATCCGAAAGTAAAGAAAATTCTTGAACGCCGTAAAGACGCTCTTGAAGAGAACGGTAAAATTGAATGGGCACTTGCTGAGTCATTAGCATTCGCTTCTATTTTACAAGAAGGTACGCCAATTCGTTTAACTGGTCAAGATTCACAGCGTGGTACATTCGCGCACCGTCATATCGTATTACACGATACTGATACAAATGAAACATATTCACCATTACATCGCTTACCAAACATTAATGCATCCTTCTCTGTTCATAACAGTCCGTTATCAGAAGCTGCTGTTGTTGGTTACGAGTATGGTTATAACGTATTCGCTCCAGAAACTCTTGTTATGTGGGAAGCGCAATATGGTGACTTCTCAAATACTGCGCAAGCATTATTTGATCAATATGTTTCAGCTGGAAGAGCAAAATGGGGTCAAAAATCTGGTTTAGTTCTTCTATTACCACACGGTTATGAAGGTCAAGGACCAGAGCACTCTAGTGCACGTCCTGAGCGTTTCTTACAGTTAGCTGCTGAGAACAACTGGACCGTTGCAAACTTAACGAGCGCGGCACAATACTTCCATATTTTACGTCGCCAAGCATCTATCTTAGGAACAGAAGCTGTTCGACCATTAGTATTGATGACGCCGAAGAGTTTATTACGTCACCCACTTACGCTTTCAACTGCTAGTCAGTTAAGCGAAGGACGTTTCCAGCCCGCTCTAGAACAAGAAAACCTTGGCATGAAACCAACTAAAGTAAAACGTCTTGTTTTAAGCACAGGTAAAATGGCGATTGACTTAGCAGCAGAAATTGAGTCTGGTAAACATGAGTATAACTTAGATGAAGTTCATGTCGTTCGTATTGAACAGCTGTACCCATTCCCTGCTGAGAAAGTTCAATCTATTATTAAACGCTTTAAAAACTTAGAAGAAATTATTTGGGTTCAAGAAGAACCTCGTAATATGGGCGCATGGCATTACATGGCTCCAATTCTGTTCGAACTTGCTGGAGATAAAGTGAAAACAGGTTATATTGGACGCCCAGATCGCTCTAGCCCATCTGGCGGCGATCCATTCGCTCACAAAGCTGAGCAAGAACTAATTGTTGCACACGCTTTAGATGTGAAGTATAACTTCCGTCAAGATAAACAAGAAATTGAAGTTTTCAGCAACTGAAAGTAACAATGAAGGTTTCTAGCTTGCTCCCCGGACAGATATTCTGCCCAGGGGCAGGCTAACAAATGGAGATTACCGAAGACAAAAGAAGAAAAAACACACCGTTAGGCAAATAAGGGGAGGACATTTAAAATGATCGAAATTAAAGTACCTGAGCTTGCAGAATCTATTACTGAAGGAACTATCTCACAATGGCTTATCAACGTAGGCGACAAAGTTGAGAAAGGTGGCAGCGTTGTTGAGCTTGAAACTGATAAAGTCAATGTAGAAATCATTGCAGAAGATTCAGGTATTGTATCGAAGTTACTAGGCGAACCTGGGGATACAGTTGAAGTTGGTGCAACTATCGCAATTTTAGATGCAAACGGAGCACCAGTTGCAGTAAGTACACCTGCACCGGCTGCTGAGCAACCAAAACAAGAAACAACTGAAGCACCGAAAGCTGCGGCATCAAATGCTGAGCAAGCTGCAACTCTACAAGGTTTACCAAATACGAACCGTCCTATCGCATCACCAGCTGCTAGAAAAATGGCTCGTGAATTAGGAATCGACTTAAACGACGTACGTAGCACAGACCCACTTGGACGTGTGAGACCACACGATGTACAAGCTCATGCTGCCGCACCAAAAGAAGCACCAGCTGCTCCAAAAAGTCCAGCTCCTGCTCCAGTTGCAAAAACGGAATTTGAAAAACCAGTTGAGCGCGTGAAAATGTCCCGCCGCCGTCAAACAATTGCAAAACGCCTTGTAGAAGTTCAACAAACATCTGCAATGTTAACAACATTTAACGAAGTTGATATGACTGCAATCATGGAATTACGTAAAGAGCGTAAAGATGCTTTCGAGAAAAAACATGATGTACGTCTTGGTTTCATGTCATTCTTCACAAAAGCAGTTGTTGCAGCATTAAAACAATTCCCATTATTAAATGCTGAAATTCAAGGTGACGAGCTTATCATTAAAAAATTCTATGATATCGGTATTGCAGTAGCAGCTCCAGATGGATTAGTTGTTCCAGTTGTACGCGATGCTAACCAATTAAACTTCGCTGAAATCGAAAGCGAAATTCGTGAATTAGGTAAAAAAGCACGTGATAACAAACTTTCATTAAAAGAACTACAAGGTGGTACATTCACAATTACAAACGGTGGTGTATTCGGTTCTCTAATGTCAACACCGATCCTAAACAGCCCACAAGTTGGTATTTTAGGAATGCACAAAATCCAAGTACGCCCAGTTGCAATCGATAACGAGCGTATGGAAAACCGCCCAATGATGTACATCGCTTTATCTTACGATCACCGTATCGTTGATGGTAAAGAAGCAGTTAGCTTCCTTGTTGCTGTTAAAGATATGCTTGAAGATCCAAAATCATTATTATTAGAAGGTTGATGGATTAATAATCTATTACAGGCTGTAGAATGAATTATTCTACAGCCTTTTTTTATTGCGTTCATATGGGACAAATTTCATAACATAAGCTAATAATGTATGCCTAAAACGTAAGGAGGATTAAAATGAATAACCTTCCAATTGATGCAAAACTTAAAGTAAATAAAGATACTTTTTTCCTCCCCGACTCAAACGGGGGTGTCTATTTTCGAAATAATGCCAGTTCATTTCGTATGGACGGTGATGGAATTTACAACTGGATTGAAAAATTAATGCCAATGTTTAACGGGAATTATTCTTTAGCAGAAATAACCGATGGTCTCCCTCTCCCCTATCAAAATCGTGTATTTGAAATTGGAGAGATTTTATATGAAAATGGTTTCGTTCGGGATATAAGTCAAGATGCACCTCATGAATTAAATAGCGCATTACTTGATAGATACGCTTCACAAATTGAATTTTTAGAAGCTGCTTCTCATTCAGGCGCTCTAAAATTCGAAACGTATCGCGCGGCAAACGTCCTTATAATTGGTTCTGGAGATATGCTTACTTCCTTAGTTTCTTCTTTATTAGAATCCGGATTACCTACCTTTCATTACCTTGTTACAGATTATGAGGAAACAAATTACGATCGCATTCATGAGCTAGTAGAACTTGCACATGAAGTTGATGATCATGTCCTTGTTCAGGAAATAGATACGACAATTGATCGTCCCCTGCATGAAGTGTTCGAGCCTTTCGACTGGATTTTGTATGTTTCTCAAAATGGAGATATTGAAGGCCTAAGAGCAGTTCACACGATTTGTAGAGAAGTAGGAAAGAACTTCATACCTGCCGTCTGTTTATCAGCACTTGGTATAGCCGGCCCTATCGTAACAGCTAGTCGTGAAGAATGCTGGGAATCCGCATGGCATCGGCTACATGAAACGACTTTACAAAATGAACATTCATCAGCATCATTTTCACCACTTCCATCTGCAATGTTAGCAAATATAATCGCATTTGAATTACTTAAGCATGTCGCTGATGATTCTTACCGAGAAAAAGAACCACAATTCTTTTTATTAAATTACGAAACACTCGAAGGAGCATGGCATCCTTTTATAAAACATCCTCTCGCAACTGATGAAAGTTTTACAATTGATACGATAGAAAATCTTTCTGAACAACTTGAGCAACGGTCCAACCAACATACCTCAACTGATTTATTCCGCTTTTTCGACTCATTAACTTCTAAAGAAGCTGGTTTATTCCATGTATGGGATGAACAAGATTCATATCAATTACCGTTATCACAATGCCATATTCAAGTAGCTACCCCACTATCAGATGGTCCTGCTTCCCTCCTGCCTCTTATGACTTGTGGTGGTTTGACTCATAATGAAGCGCGCCGAGAAGCTGGTTTAGCAGGAATTGAAACATATGTAGCAGAAATTATGCACCGACTTATTCCGGAACATAACGATATCGGTATCGGTGCTGGAGAAACGATGACAGAAGGTGTATACCGGGCACTGCAACAACATTTAAATAACAAATTGTATGAGCGGCAGTCACATATGCTAGAAGAAATTACGACGATTGATTTAACTGCAATTCATGATAAACATTGTAGATTTTATTACGATGCTCTCTCTACAATTCATGAAACACCTAAAATAGCAGTAAGCGAAGAGATTCTCAGCTTTCCTGTCGTTTGGGTCGGTATAAATAATCGCTGGTATGGTGCATCTAATATTAATATGACGTTAGCCTTACGAAACGCACTACAACTATCACTTCTTCATATTCAAAGTGAAGAGACTCCTTACAGAGCTAATATCTTGCCTGAATCCTCTATTATTTTATATGACACGGATTCTTTTAGAGTGGAAATACAAGCGGAAGAAGAAGTTCCAGGTGTGCAATCTGTGCAGCTTGCCTTGCAACATTTAGAAGAACATAATTTTTATCCATTCGTGTTTGATTTAGCCATTGAATCATTTTTGAAAGAAAACTTAGATGGTGTGTACGGTGTATTAATTGCAAAGGAGGACAGTCTATGACTCAAAATATATTGCTTATAGGAGATGGCTTACTTGCAAACTATGTACATGATCAACTATGCAAACAATATTCTATCATTCGCCAACATAGCCTTACAGAAGAACTCCCTGAAAATATTCATCTCGCTCTCGTATTACATGATGGCTCTCCTTCTACTATTCATCATGATGCCGAGCTAATGTTTCGTTCGAATCATATTCCATGGCTACGTGCATTCACTTCATTTGGTGAAGGTATTATCGGTCCTTACATTCATCCTCTTGCAACTGGCTGTTCCAACTGCTCTGATGGACGCCGATTTATCGCTGGATTTGATCAACAAGAAATGTGGGCACTACAGCGGAAATATGCGTTAAAGGCAGATAATGTAACAAGGCGTGATGTACGTGCCACCCAAAATGGTATGTTACAAATGTGCCATCTTATTCGTGCAGAAACAGAGAAAATATTAACTCATAACCATTCTTCTTTAGAAAATGAACTCATTTTACTAAACTTACAAACACTGCAATGTACGCGGCATTCTTTTCTTCCCGATCCGCTCTGCCCTGTATGTAGCAATTTGCCTGATGATACGGCAGATGCAGCAGCGATTTCGTTACAACCGAGCTTAAAAACAAGCGAAGCAGCATATCGCTGTCGTTCCATTCATGAACTAAACACATTTTTAACGAGAGATTATTTAGATTATCGCGTCGGTATGTTGAACGGAAAAATGCAGCATTCTTTATTACCATTTGCTGACGTTATTATAAACATGCCATTAATGTTTGGAAATGAAGGTGTTGCAGGCCGAACTCATTCATTTGCAATGAGTGAAGCGACTGCTATTTTAGAAGGTTTAGAACGATATTGTGGTATGTCACCTCGAGGAAAAAAGACAAATGTACACGGCAGTTTTCGTGAGTTAGAGGATCATGCACTGAATCCCCTCTCGCTCGGTGTACATACAAATGAACATTATAATCGTAATAGTTTTCCGTTTAAACCGTTTGATCCTGACTATGAACAAAACTGGGTATGGGGCTACTCTTTATTACAAAACCGGCCACTTTTAGTTCCTGAATCAATTGCTTATTATAGTCTCGGTCATCGAGATGCTTTCGTGTATGAAACATCAAATGGATGTGCAATTGGTGGTAGTTTAGAAGAAGCAATTTTTCATGGCATTTTAGAAATTGTAGAGCGTGACGCCTTTTTACTCACTTGGTATGCCGAATTACCTCTCCCCCGCCTTGATCTTAGTTCAGCAAATGATACGGAATTACAATTAATGATTCAGCGGCTGTACACGATTACTGGGTATGAATTACATGCTTTTAACGCAACGATGGAACACGGTATTCCAAGCTTATGGGTAATTGCGAAAAATACGCGTGAAAATGGAATGAACGTTGTTTGTGCGGGAGGCTCTCATTTAGACCCTGTCCGCGCTTTAAAGAGTGCCATCCATGAAATAGCAGGCATGTTACTAATAGCAGACGATGAACTCGAACAAAAAAGAGAGTATTACGAAAACTGCTTACACGATCCTTATCTCGTTAATAAAATGGAAGACCATAGTATGCTGTACGGATTGAAAGAAGCAGAAGAACGTCTTCATTTTCTTTTACGTGACGATGCACCGATGCAATCGTTCCAAGAAATGAACGGGTTACAATCATTTAACCTTGATTTAACATCCGATCTTCATCAACTTTTAAACCGTCTGCAGCAATCTGGACTTGATGTAATCGTTGTAGATCAAACAGTACCTCTTATAGAAAAAAACGGATTACATTGTGTAAAAGTCATTATTCCAGGCATGCTACCGATGACGTTCGGCCACCATCTCACTCGGGTTACAGGACTAGATAGAGTATATACTGTGCCGATGACACTTGGATATACAAACGAACCTTTAACGAATGAACAATTAAATCCACATCCGCATCCGTTTCCATAGTAGAGGAGGGGATTCTATGCAGCTGGATACTTTTTTACATCATCTCCATTTTTCAATTGATGAAATTATGCCAAATCATGAAGTGGACTGGGAAGATGCACCGCTTCCTTATAAATTATACCGAAATGTACCTATCATTCCTCTCTCTTTAGAAATCCCATTATCTTTACCTAACTCTTCTACTACACCTACTTTGAAGGAAATTGGTCATTACCTTTGGTCCTCATTTGGTCTAACACAGTTATGTCAGCTAAATAGCGAAAAAATTTTATTCCGAAGATCTATCCCTTCAGGCGGCGCTTTATATCCAAATGAATTGTATATATATTTAAAGATCGATGATTATCCAGACGGTATTTACCATTACGACGCTGCGCACCACCGACTTATTTTACTTCGCGAAGGAAATTTCGATTCTTACATTACAGAAGCACTTGGCAACCGTTGTAACATACAGTCTTGTTTTGGCGCTGCATTCGTATCCACTATGTTTTGGAAAAACTACTTTAAATACAATAACTTTTCATATCGACTTCAAGGGTTAGATAGTGGTGTTCTCATCGGCCAATTACTTGCATGTGCCAAACAATTCGGTTACACAAATGGCGTATATTTTCAGTTTCTAGACCGTGCAATCAATCATTTACTCGGACTGTCAGAAAGCGAAGAAAGTGTGTATGCTGTCGTTCCTTTAAGTACAGAACCGCAAACGAATTGGTTTCACAATGATTACCGTGAAAATAAAACAGTTACTTCTCATGAGTTGTTGCAACAAATTCCGCCGTTAGCACACGAACATTTCGTTCGCTCAAAACATGTAAATGAATATCCGATGATAACAAAAATAAATGAAGCTTCTATGATTGAATCGACAGCACACTTCCAAACACTACATCATGAAGAGCACTATCAACATCATGCGCACGCTGTACAGTTGCCGCAAGTAGAACGGTTATCGTATGATTTCTTACAACTTTGTAAAGAACGGTATTCCCCTGATGCTGACTTTACTTTCACGAAATGGGATGCAGCCGAGCTCGCTACTTTACTACAAGAAGCGAGTCTCTCCTTCCCTTATTACAACGACCTTGACGGTCAGTATGTAAATGAAAATGCGCGCGTCTCCTTATATGGATGTTTTTATAACGTAAAAGATATAGAAAACGGTGCTTACGCTTATAACAGTAAAGCACATTCCATACAGCCACTTCGATACGGAGACCTTCGTTATCCCCTTCAATCCAGTATGACGATGGATAACGTAAATCTTTTTCAAGTACCGCTTTGCCTACATGTAGTCGGAAAGAAAGATTACTATACAAATGCATTAGGCTATAGAGGATACCGTATTCACCAAATGGAAGCTGGTATACTCGTTCATAAACTCGTTTTCGCCGCAACCGCGATGGGGATGGGCGGGCATCCTTTACTAAGTTTTGATACAAATTCATGTGATCAGTTATACGGGATAGATACTGGAAATGAAACGTCTCTCATTCAAATTCCTGTTGGGGCGTATCGAGCGCGGAATTGGTTAAAAGGGAATTTGCGTAATTAGAAGCACGCCGGTGGACGGCGTGCTTTTTTACTAGATTAATTTAAAAATACTCTTAATTTGTCTCGCGAATAACCAATTTTTCGTACCGTAGTTATCATTTAAACTATCTAAATTGATAGATTGTCCGTTAGCAAACTTTAATTCTAACGTTGTATTTTTGTCATTTGTTTTTAAGTTGCTATGTGTAATTGCTTCATACTTTAATTTTTCGATTTCAACATATTCATCTTTTTCTTGTCCAATCACGACATGATCTTGGAAGAAGAACAATACTTCTACTTTCTTACCGAAACAAAATACATTTTTCGTATAAATTAATGTCGCATTATCAAGTCCGACGCATACTTCTTTCATTTCTTCAACAACGTTTCCAAAGTCTTCTTCCTGTCTTGCGTTTGATTCAGCAATCCATTCTTCGATTGTTTTCATGTTAATTGCCATACTGTGCCCCCTGGTTCGTTCATTGCTTTATTTAAAAATAAATACTATATGACAATATAAGCCATATGTACTATGTTTTCAAGGGTGAACGGTATATTCAAAATAAAGTTAAATTTCAAAGTAATATACTAGGAGCATCGATTTCATTATATTTTAAACGTTTGAACAAGGCATTCTTCATCATCGATTAACTGTGTTTTCTCATCAAATTCGATATTTAACTCCCTATATACTTTCTTCCAAAAAGAAACTGCTGGTACATTTTTCACAAGTTCGATAACGAAATATTGCCCTCGTTTCTCTTTTAGTACATTCTCAATAACTTGTTTAGCGATTCCTTTTCCTTTGTACTGATTCAATATAAAAATGTCATTTATGCTAAAGTCATTTTCTTTTTTCAAATATGGACGTTCCAGTAGTAATAAAAATCCTACAATATCATTATTACTTTTAATAAAATACGGAGTGATTCCGTCATTTTCCCAAAACATGTACAAATCTTCGTATTCAAAAAATCCATTTGCCCCAATCTTTATATTAGGAGTGAATGTAGAGAGGTCATGAAGATATAGTGCATATAAATTACGTAATATTTCTTTTTCTGATTCTTGAACTGTTTGAAGTGTTACAAACATTTTTAATGATCCCCTTCCCTATATATAACTATTTCCAATTCGCTTCTTTCGCCCCAAAATAATGATTCCCCTTTAACGAAAAAAATAGCACTTAAAAAGTGCTATTCTGCTCTCCTTGCCGCTTGCTGAATTGGATCCCAAACGCTGTTATATGGTGGTGCGTAACTTAAGTCGACATCTTCTAAATCGTGAATGCTCATTTTATTGAAAAGTGCCATTGCGATCACATCAATTCGTTTATCTACACCTTCTTCTCCAATTACTTGTCCACCTAATAATTGTTTCGTGTCAGAGCGATATAGTAATTTCAAGTAAAGTGGTTTCGCATTAGGATAATAGCCCGCCATATTTGTGGAGTCTACTTTGACTGTTTTATACGGAATATGTAGCCCTTTTGCTTCTTTTTCATTTAAACCTGTTCTAGCAAGCGTCAAATCCATAAATTTAATAATACCTGTACCTAACGTACCTTTAAATGCTCTTCGTTTATCAAGCATATTCAGTCCAGCAAGTCGGCCTTGTTTATTAGCAGTCGTTCCGAGCGGGATATGATCATGAATTTCCTTTATAACGTGGTAATGTGTTGCGCAATCACCAGCTGCATATACGTCCTGCACATTCGTTTGCATATATGCATTTACTTCGATTGCCCCTTTATAATTTGTACGTATATTTGTTCCTTCAAGAAAATCAGTATTTGGCTTCACTCCAACCGATACTAAAACAAGATCTGCTTTATACGTCCCTTTATCTGTTTCAATTTGTTCCACTCTTTCATTTCCTTTAAATGCTTTCACATTTTCATTCGTTAAAATTTCAATATTGTGTTTATCTGCTTCTTTATGTATATATTCAGCCATATCTGCATCATAAATCGTACCGATATGATCATTTCGCTCAATCATTCTTACTTTCTTACCAAGTTCGACGAATGTTTCTGCCATCTCCAGTCCAATCGCACCGCCGCCAATAATCGTTACATCTTCAACTTTATTCGTTTCTAACGTTTTTAATATACGCTCAGCATCCGGAATTGTTTTTAAAAGATGAACGCCTTGCAAATCTCGACCTTCCCATTCTGGCATAACAGGACGCACTCCAGTCGCAATTAATAATCGATCGTACGGAAATTCAAAAACATCTTTCGTCTTCGTATGCTCTGCGTACACCATTTTCTTTTCCGTATCTACTTTCGTTACTTCATGACGCACTTTCGCATCAATTCCGTATTTATCACGAAACGTCTTTACATTACGCGCGATTAATTTTTCCGTTGAAGTGATAGCACCACTAATGACATATGGTAACCCACACTGCGCGTACGAATAAATTTCACCTTTTTCTAACGTTACAACAGTTGCATTTTCATCGTTTCTAACAATTTGCATAGCTGCGCTCATACCAGCTGCATCTCCGCCAATAATGACATAGTTCACTTTACCACTCCTTCTTTTTTACATACTCTTTACGTTTTCCATATTTTTCAGAAATAACACCTACTTCCATTGTAAAGAAAGATAATTTCATCTTCAAATTTGGTGCACAAACCTATGCCTGAATAGGTAGCCGTCGTGTCTTATAAACAACATGTTTAATATGCTATAACAGTTACTATTGAAAGTAGGTGAAACATACATGTGCGCCGGCCTTCTCGCCCAACTTCCAGATGAACCGCAAGAACCAAAAGAACCGAAACCCGCCCTCTCCCTTGACCAAGAATTTTCCATTAATGCAACAATATACAGCGCTCGTGCTTGGTTATCTAACGATGATACGTTTGCACAAGATATTTGGAAAGCTACCCAATTCGCTTCAGCATCACATGCTGGCAAGTCCATCTTTCCAGTCGGTTCTGTTAAAATTTTGAACTTTTCTGACGATACAATAACTGTTACTGCTTCACCAGAATCAGATCATGCGCTCAAAATAGTCGTACCCCCCCATTCCGAGGCAGCTCTAACGTCTGGTCCTTTATCACATATACAAGCTAGTACATCAGGAGGATCAAGTAAAGTCACATTCCTCTTTCATATCTTTTTCTCAAGGGATCCTGGTCCAGGTAAATAACCATAGAAAAGGTACAGCTATGCACTGTACCTTTTTCACGTGTTCTATTCTCTTGATTTGATGAGTTCAACATTATAAGATTCAATATCCGTTAGCTTTCCTGTAAAATACGGATTCTCTCTATACCAAGACTGTTTTGAAAAATACACTTGCATATCTTTCGTTTGAAACATATGTCCATGTCTTGCGTATATTTCATTTCTCGCTATTTTCAATTGTTCTTTCGATAAATATGTTAAGTCCGCACTCGTTAGTTTTCGAATATCACTATCAGGGAAGATGAAACCATTATATACATACCGAGTCGTAGGCGGCGGAGTAACATTGTAAACAACGTTTTTTTCTGTACCTTTCTTTTCGAATGGAAGATTATAAGACGGAAGTGCCGTTACCGTTTCTACCTTCGTCGTTTCCCTTCCGCTTTCTCCATTTCGTTCTAAATAAATCGTCGTACTTCCATCAGTTGCTACCGGTCCCCACATAATTTCTTCTCCAGCCAGCGCTGTAACTGGCTTTTGATTCACATACAATGTTGCACCAGGCGCGTTCGTTTGAACCGTAATATATTGTCCTTTCAACGTTAAATCTATCGTTACGTTATTTTGACCTTGTTTCATAAGTACAACCTTTTCTTCACGTGATAGTTTCACATAATCATTTTTATATTCTGCTTGAAACACTTGAGTTCCTGGAAGAAACGGTCCATATTGCTTCTCAAATTTTTTGTCATCTGTTTTATCTATTTCTTTTCCGTTCATTTTTAAAGATGTACCTTTTTCATTTGTAAGCAATGTCGTATAATACGTCTTCGCTTTCAATTTATACCGATCAAATAAAAAGAAATACTTTCCGTCTTTCGTTAACGAAAAGTCTGCTCTTTTGATTCCGTTCCCTTGTTTTTCACCTATCCTCAACTGTTCTTTCAATTCATTCACGTAAGATGGATTTTCTTTTATATACGAAAATAGTGGCATTAGACTCTCTCTCGTTACAATAACTGATGGATCATCTGCCGTGACGATTTTAGCTAACTGCTCCCCGTCCCTCTCTTGTATAATAGTAATCATCCGGTCTACTTGTGCCGTCTGCTTATAATACGATGATCCGTACAAATACAACCCAACAACTGCTATAAAAAATAATGCTAGCAGCGTGATGCCAACCTTTGCATCGCTGCTCATTTTCTTCTTTATTACAGGAGTTTCTCTCTTCTGACCGCAGTTTTGACAAAATTGCACACCATCTTCAAACTGAGTCCCACACTTTGTACATACTTTCATCCATTCAACCACCTTTTCATTAGAAGCCAGTTAATCCCTGCGTAAAGGTTTGAATTATCGTGCTAATGTATGACCACAGTACAATGAATGTTGCAATTCCAATTAAAACGTTTGCGATAAGAAGTGTGTAAATAGGATCTAATCCACCGTTATCTAGTTTTACTATAGCTACAATTATACTAATTGCCATATACGTTGTAGACAGCCCTAATAAGATTGGTAAGAAAAAAATTAATAAAAAGCTAAACAGAAAAGAAAGCACTAATATCGCAATTGCCGGAGTCGCTATCGTTCCCCATATACCGAATACTTCTAGAAACGAAAAAGATGATTTCATCATCTTCCCACTTACAAAAATAATAAATCCGACAAATAAAGTTAGAATTAGTAAAAATAAAAAGACCGTTACAGAGTCCAAAAAGAATGTAGGAGTAGGTATATCTGGTGCAAATGTTTTCGTAACAGCTGCTGCAGCACTCATCATTCTATAAAAAATACATGCACCTAAAAAACAAATAAGAACAAGGCTTACAATTCCATTTCGTACTTCAACCTTGCCGCTTTTCATAATCGCTGTCGGTGCTTTGAAAGCATGTTTAAAAAACTGAAAATACCCACTCGCAAATCGCTTCGCTTGCTCTACCGTTTCATTCGGTTGAGTTTCCTTCGCTTGTTCCGGCTCTTCTTCTTGGCCACTACTTGCCACTACTTCTTCCGTTAACGAATGTCCACAATTTCCGCAAAACTTTGCCTCTGCTGTATTTTCCGTATGACACGCCGGACATTTCATTCTCTCTTCCCTCCTTAAGCATATACCATATAGGGTGTTACAAATTCAATATATGACTTTGTACATAAAACATGACTACAAGAAAAAGATTATGAAATCCTTCTTTCAAATGAAAATATATGTGCTAGCAATCTTGAAAAATAATGCTATTATGAAACAGAACAAATAACATTTTTAACATATTATCCGAAAGAAGTCTCTTTCCTCAGGCGGGTGAAAGACGATAGTCTAGCGGCAGATGGAAGATGAATTTCGGTTTGGCGTAGCCAAACGTTTGGTTTTCCTATTTATTTCGCCTCTGATATAATCAGTCTTATAAGAGAAAGAGAGAAATTTTGGTATAACAATAAAAGTAGATAATAATCTTGTAGTGTTCAGGTTGTGTGATCACCGTCATAGCTTATGGAAAATGAAGCGAAAAATGAGGTGAATGGATATGCCAAAGCAGAATAAGGCGTATAAATTTCGTCTGTATCCAACAGAAGAACAAGCACATCTCATACGAAAAACATTCGGGTGTGTACGTTTTGTGTATAACAAAATGCTAGCTGAACGAATAGAAGTATATGAAAAATATAAAGAGAACAAGGAAGAACTAAAGAAAGAAAAATTCCCTACTCCTGCAAAATATAAGACAGAGTATGAATGGTTGAAAGAAGTTGATTCATTGGCATTGGCCAACGCGCAATTAAACTTGCAAACTGCGTATAAGAATTTTTTTAGTGGTCAAAGTGATTTTCCTACATTCAAAAGTAAAAAGAGTAGAAAATCCTATACAACGAATCGAGTAAATGGAAATATTATGTTATTTCATGGTTATATCAAATTACCAAAGTTGAAAATGGTGAAACTGAAGCAACATAGAGAAATCCCGCCAAAACATATCATCAAATCGTGTACGATTTCGATGACACCTACTGGTAAATACTATGTGTCCATCTTGACTGAATATGAAAAAGAGATTGTACAAAAAGAAGTACAAAGTGTAGTTGGATTAGACTTCGCAATGGCTGAATTGTACGTGAGTAGCGAAGATGAGAAAGCCAATTATCCTCGCTTTTATCGTCAGATGTTAGAGAAATTAGCGAAGGCACAACGAGTATTAGCAAGACGTGTGAAAGGTTCAGAGCGCTGGCATAAACAACGCATTCGTGTAGCGAAATTGCATGAAAAGGTCGCCAATCAACGTAAAAATTTTCTTCATCATAAGTCTAAAGAATTAGCTACGAGTTTTGACGTTGTAGCAATCGAAGACTTACATATGAAAGGTATGTCACGAGCACTTCGCTTTGGTAAAAGTGTAGCGGACAACGGTTGGAGGATGTTCACGACATTTTTAGCATATAAGCTACAAGAACAAGGAAAACAGCTTGTGAAAATAGATAAATGGTTTCCTTCTACAAAGATGTGTAGTAATTGTGGAAATAAAAAAGAAATGCCATTATGTGAACGCATGTATGCGTGTTTGTGTGGACTCACAATTGGCCGTGATTATAATGCAGCGATCAATATCAAAAAGGAAGCTATCCGCTTATTAATGTTGGTATAAATAGTAATAAAATAACCTTTGGAACAAGGGAGTTAGCTCGGCTGTCCTAGGACAAATTCGTTAGCTATCAAAAGTAGCGATGAACCGAGAAGCCCCTACTTGGGGTAAGCTCGTAAGAGGTACTAAGTGGTGGGTAGTTCACCAGATTGGATGACAGGCAATGGAATTGGTAAACTCAATTTTTCAAATACTCCTTACAAGCGTAATCCAATTATTTTCCTTAATTGGCGTTATCATTGTAATTGGATTTCTATTAGGCTATTTAGAATCATTAACACGCATGTATTGGTCGAGAGCTTTCGGAAGAAAAGGATTCCTTTTAACGGCTTGGATCGGTGTTCCTATTCACGAACTTGGACATGCCATTATGTGTGTACTATTTCGTCATAAAATTGTAGCGACGCAGTTTTTCCCAACGGATACAAGTCAAGGCGCTTTAGGCTACGTACAACATCAATACAATCAAAAAAGTGTATATCAACGAATTGGGAACTTCTTCATTGGAATCGGTCCTATTATTTCCGGTATTACTGCGTTAATCCTTTTAATGCGCTATTTCGTACCAAATTCATATTTCTTATTTAATACAACCCTCGAAAAAACAATCGCTTCTACTTCTATTAATATAGAAATGGTTCAAGACATGCTTTTATCGACGTTTGTATTATTGAAAAGCTTATTTACAATAAGCAATTTATTGAATCCTTCCTTTTGGCTATTTTTATTTATCGCCATTTGTATTTCTGCACATATCGCTTTAAGTAAACCAGATATTAAAGGATCAATAGACGGTGTTATCGTCATGTTTATCGTTTTATTTTTATTCAACATAATAGCAGGACTATTTCAGTACGACAGTAACCAGCTCATTGGCAAAGTGATGAAGTATAATATGTACCTCATTGCGTTTTCTAGTGTGGCTCTGCTGTTCTCTTGTATTTCTACACTTGTTAGTTTTGGGTTTTATAAAATAAGAGGAGGGCGTTCGTTGTGAACGCCCTCTTCTTATTAATTCGAACCTATAATAATATCCTTCGTTTTTAAAATCATTAATTTCCTATCGGTTGTTGATATGTAATACGTATCATTTCGGTTAGAAATGATAGTCCCCTCTATACATTTTGTTTCTTGTCCCCATGTATACTCTATTTTTTGATAACCATTTGTTTTCATAATTGAATGCATATAATCCCCTCCTTTTATTAAATAATAGGGAAGAAATACACCTAAAATAAGAAATACTGCTAATATATATAAAAAAGCTGTAATTGGCTTTTCAATCAATAAAACCCCTTCACTTCTTTTACTCTTCTGTTGCTTAAATTTAGCTCGCAATTTTAAAAACAATATATATATAACTAGTAATCCTATTAATATCATTATTGTAGTAATAAGATTCTCTATCATTTTACAAGCTAATATTAGCACTAGTGGAAAACCCGCAATACACCATAAAAATATCTTCAACCAAAGTAATTTCTTTTTATTCCCAATGGATTTTGCAACGATAGCTAGTGGTATCCCTATAATAAATATAAATATAAAAATAACAAAACCAGGAATCAATACTTTCTCTAACCACATTAAATTGTATTTTTGTGCAATAAAAAATAAATTGAAATATAAAGAAATACAATATATAACAGCTAGAATAGCCAGTTTAACTTCTTTAACCCAAACATAATAGTATACGATTGTAAACAGCATAAAAAATGGGAGTATCCAAAATAATAACACTTTAGAATAGTTTGCTAAGGTTACACTATCTGCTAAAAAGCCTACAAGAGCTAAGTTTACCAATCCCACTGCTATTATAATTAAAACCCACGAATTTAAAGTTGGCTTTTCAATAAGTAGTGAAATTAAGAACAAAACTACGATTCCAATTAAAACAATATAAAAAAAACCTACGGAGAAAGCTACCTTATTATCAATCGGGACAAAATTTACTGCTACTGATAATAACGATTGATCTTTTTCACCACCAAAATAATACCCCCATAAAAACAGATATCCAGTAACGTACGCAACTGTTGATGTTATTAAAACAATTATTATAGATATAATACGCTTACCAAGAAATCCTACCGTTATAAAAGGAACATTCTTTTTTAAAAATTCTTTTGTCATTTGCAACATCTCTAAATACCTAGTTTTATCCAACGAAAAATCTCCTCCTAGCATTTTATTTTTGAATAAATATAACATTATATTAAAATATATTAATTAAAAACTCAAATCATCTCCCCTATTATTTAATACTGCAAATTAACAGCAAATTGTATTCTAACCAGAAGAGCTAGTTCATTACGAACTAGCTCTTCTCATCACTTATTGTTCTTATAATCACAATACTCAACCGGAACACGGGCATGTCCTTCTTCATCTGTACACCATGACTGCGACTGGAAGGCAAGAAAGATACCAACCCATTCTTCTTCCTTTTCAAAGTGAATGAGTATTCCCCCGTCTTGCCATATACCATTATCACCTTTCCATTTCTCTACATTCCCTTGATTCATATGAATATCGTGTATACCGTTTCCTGGCTCGAAATGAAAGTAAGAATCAGGTGTATTTTCTTCTGGTCCCCATCTTTCACCGAACGCATAAATAATTGCTTTTTCTTCTATCGCTCGTTTTATATAACGCTCTATTTTTTCATTTAAATCATTATCCACTCCTGCTTTTTCAGCTGGTAAAGGAATCATTTGCTTCGAATCAAATACATTACCTCTTACGTAGTCTAAAGCTACTTTCGGTTCATTGTTTTTTATTTCTGTAAAACCGAACGGTAATGTCGGTAAAATGTGAATCGCCTCTGACCGAATATCGGTACTCGCAAAATATAAAACTTCTGACGGATAACTTTGCGATTTCACGTTAATTGCAATACGATAATCTACTTCTGCTTCACCTTGTAAATGAACTTGATAATGAGGTGTTTTCCCTTTTCCAATCTTAGATTGTATAACTGTACCTTTTAACACGCCGTAGTTTTTTAGGGGCATACATTTCATCTCCTATTCATTTAGTAGAAGCTTTTCATATTTAAAACATTATCCACTTATAAAGAAAATCCTCCTATGTTAGGAGGATTTTTAATTTCTCAACATATACCAAAAAATAACCTCTACCACCACAAGCAACACCGCACCAAAAATCATTAACGTCGTCTTCTTTAATAGTTCATTTTCACGATACGGTATATTACATAAGTACGCGCCTAGTGTAATCCGTGACGGGCAAGCGATTGTCGCTACTGATGATGCGGTGTTTTGAAGTGTTGTGACGTATTGCCACGGAAGTGCTACGTTTTGCGCAGTTTGCATTTGTAGTTTTATGAACATCGCATTTGATCCTGCGTTACTACCTGTTAAAAAGCCACCGATTCCGCCGATGAACGGAGCAACGAAAACGAAAAACGTTCCAAATGTGTCACCAGCTGTTTTTGCCAGTAATGAATGCATGCCAGATGCACCCATTAGTTCTGAAATGGCGATAAACATCGTCGTCGTAATCGCAAAAGGAATCCATTGTTTTATCGTTTGCGAGAGTGATTGTTTAATAATATGAGATGGAATGCGGAAGAAAATAATAGTAAATAGGCAAGTCATACCGAGCCAAAATCCTGGTGAATATAGTAGCTCTAGCTTGTAAGAGTATGATTTCAAATCAAGAACGGCATATGATCTGAATACATCATGTAATGCTGGTACGAGGCGAGAAAGTAAAATACAAACTGTTAGGAATATATAAGGGCTAATAATTTTTATAATAGATACTTCTCTCTCCGTTGCCGCAGCATGTTCTGTTATAAGATTTTGTTCATTTTTCCCTTTTAATTTAATGATAAGAAAGCCAAATGCAATTGTAACGATGGAACTTAATATACCTGCTAGTTCAACACTTACGTATGCGTTAGAAAGATAAATTCCGAGAGAAAATAATAGAAAGAAACCGAATCCTTCTTTCCACTTTTCAATAACAGCCTGCCAACCACCAACAACGTGTAAAGAAAGGATGACGAAATAAGCAAACATCGGAATGCTTAGTAGTGCCGTATTCGTGCCAAGTGTTGTAAGAGGCATGTTAATAAGCTGCGAACCGATAATCGTACCAGTTGCCATTGCGCCCCATGAACTAGCTAGTAAACCAATAAATGAAAGTAGTACAGCTTGAAACGGTTTATAGCCTAATGATAGAAAGATAGGTGCTGCAACCATGAAGCCAATTCCGAATCCACTTACTGATTCGATTAGCGGACAAATACCAAAACACATAAGGAGCATTTGTAATAAACGATCGTGCGTCACTTCTTCTAGAAAACGTGCTACTTGATCGATGTACCCCATTTTGTTCATGAGGTGAAATAAAAAAATACCGAAAAACAACACGTACCCGACAATAAAACAAATTAACCAACCTTTAATCGTTGCGTGCACAGTTTCACTTATCCCTAGTTGAAACGTTGGCGAGAGTAAAACGATTCCAATAGACACAACGTAAGCAATTAAAGAGGACCTTAATGACGTTTGTTTAAATAAAAATAAACAAATGAAAATCATCATAATTGGGATAAGTGCCAACAATATGGCCATGTTATCAGCTCTTTTCATTAAAAATACAATTTTTAACTATTATATAACAGATGTCGTAAATTTCAATTGTTTTTGCAACAGATTCAAAAAAGGAGCCAAGTGGCTCCTTTCACTCCCATTTTCTATTATCCTGAAAAACTGTCTGCTGTCCGACTATTTTGTCTAACACAACAAACACAATATAAGCACATATTACTTGCAATACAACATTTCCAAATTTCATTAATTCAAATGAGTGGATCCAGCGAAATAATTCATTTAATAATACAATCGAAACGATACTAAATAGTTCTATACTAATCGAAAATATACATATTTCTAAAATAGATTGCTCTTGAATGCGATTTAAGTTGGAAAAGATGAATACATATCCTATAAATAGAGCCATCAATTCTATTTTCGTCATGCTAATGAGCCAAGCGTATAGTGGTACAGTTAAAAGAAGATATAGTAGTTTCCGTCTTAGCATGCTTTCTCACCCTCTAAGTTATATGTATTTTCTGTATATTTTAACATTTATTACGTAAAACAAAAAGAAGAGACTTATGCCTCTTCTTTTTGTTTTGTTGCCTGTATTAATTCACATATTTCTTCTCGCTTTTCATTTTCTAACAGCTCGATGACTTTACTTCCAACGACTACTCCATCACATATTGTAATCATTTCTTCTACATGTTCCTTTGTTGAAATACCGAACCCTGCCACTACCGGTAAATGTGTATGTGATTTTACTTTTTCTAAGTAACTATGAATCTCACCTTTAAAGTTTTGACGTACTCCTGTTACGCCCGCTACTGTAACAGCGTAAACGAACCCTTCTGATTCACTCGTAATTTTTTCAATTCGCTCAATTGGGCTCGTTACTGTAACGAGTGGAATTAGCGCAATGTGTGCCTCTCGAAGTAACGGGGCAATAATATTTTGCTCTTCATACGGTAAGTCTGGAACGATGATGCCATCTACACCTGCTTCTATACAGTTTTCGATGAATCGTTCTTTTCCGAATGCGAGTACCGGATTTAAATATGTCATGAGTACAAACGGAATTTGTACTTCTTTCCTTACCTCTATTAATGCTTGAAAAATACCTTTTACTGTTACACCGCTATCTAGCGCTCGTTTCCCTGCTCTTTGAATCGTTGGACCGTCTGCGACTGGATCTGAAAACGGAATGCCGATTTCAACGATGCTCGCTCCTGCTTCATCTAGAAAACAAATTCTTTCTTTTAATTTTTCAAGGCCACCATCTCCGCCCATTACGTACGGAATAAATGCTTTCTTACCATTTTCAAACGCTGCTTTAATTTTTTCTACTCCCATTTTTTACACCTCTTCCATATAACGTTTTATACTCTCTACATCTTTATCCCCGCGGCCAGATAAACAAATGACAAGTCCTTCGTCTTTATTCATTTGCGGCGCTAATTTTAATGCGTATGCGACAGCATGTGAGCTTTCTAACGCTGGAATAATCCCTTCTTTTTTCGTTAATAATTGAAATGCTTCTAACGCTTCTGCGTCTGTTATTGAATGATAAGAAACGCGTCCAATATCTTTTAGCAAGCTATGTTCTGGCCCAACACCTGGATAATCGAGTCCCGCTGAAATAGAATGCGCTTCTTGAATTTGTCCTTCTTCATTTTGCAGAAGATACATCATCGATCCGTGTAAAACACCAACGCTTCCTTTCGTTAAAGTAGCTGCGTGCTTTTCTGTATGAACACCTTTTCCAGCTGCTTCTACGCCGTAAAGAGCGACTTCTTCGTCGTGTACGAACGGATAAAACATGCCCATCGCATTACTACCACCACCAATACATGCAACGACTGCCTCTGGTAATTTCCCTTCTAACGCTTCATATTGTTTTTTCGTTTCTTTCCCAATTACACTTTGGAAATCACGAACAATTTTCGGGAATGGATGTGGTCCAAGAACGGATCCCATAATGTAGTGTGTATCGTGTACATGTGAAACCCAGTAGCGAAGCGCCTCGTTTACCGCATCTTTTAATGTACCGCTACCTGCCGCTACGCTTTCTACTTTAGCTCCGATTAATTCCATTCGGAACACATTTAATTTTTGACGTCTCACATCTTCTTCTCCCATAAAGATGACGCATTCTAATCCGAGTAGGGCACATACAGTAGCGGTTGCCACTCCGTGTTGTCCTGCCCCTGTTTCAGCGACAACTTTTTTCTTGCCCATTCGTAATGCAAGTAGTGCCTGACCGATTGTATTGTTAATTTTATGAGCTCCTGTATGGTTCAAATCTTCACGTTTTAAATAAATCTTTGCACCGCCGCAATACTTCGTCATATTTTCAGCGAAATAAAGCGGTGTTTCTCTTCCGACGTACGTTTTTAAATAATGATTTAATTCCTTTTGAAACGCTTCATCTTGCATCGCTTCTTTATATGCTTCTTCTAGCTCTAATACAGATTGCATTAACGTTTCTGGAACGTATCGTCCTCCGTATATACCGTAGTGACCTTTTTCATCTGGATATGCGTAGTTCATTTTGAACACTCCTTCGCTTTTATAATAAATTGTTTTATTTTCTTTAGATCTTTCTTTCCTTCTGTCTCTACTCCGCTACTTACATCGACCATGTATGGCTGAATAGTTCGAATCGCTTCTTCTATATTAAAAGCGTTTAATCCACCAGCTAATATCGTTTTCTCTCGCAATTTTTTTGACATATGTGCGAGTAACTCCCATGAAAATTGCTTTCCATTTCCTCCGTGAAACTTTTCTTTCGGGCTATCAAACAATATATAATCCGTTTCATATGTTTGAGCATTTTTCATATCACTCTCTGAAGTTACCCCAAGTGATTTTATAGACGGAATATTCAATCTTCTAATTTGATGATTGTCTTCATCCCCATGTAGTTGCACATGCGTTAACCCACATTCATCTGCAATTTTCTCGATCACTTCTACTGATTCATTTACGAAAACACCAACCTTTAACACGTTTGTTGGAAGCTCCTGAATGATTTCTTTCGCTAGCACTGGAGTGATTTTTCGCTTACTTTCTGCAAAAACAAATCCGAGTGCATCAGCTCCGTATTCGCAAGCACGTTTTGCCGTTTCAACATCAGTGATGCCGCAAATTTTCACTTTCATATGTTCACCTTACAGTCTTCAAAAAAGGTATGAATAGAAGATGATGTCATAAGTGCCTCTCCAACTAACACACCTTTTGCTCCAGCTTTTTTAACACGGATAATATCTTCCTTTGAATGAATCCCACTTTCACTAATCCAAAGTAATTTCTCCTCGTTTAATCGTTTTCCAAGCTTTTCTGTTTGGCTTAAATCAACTTCGAATGTTTTTAAATTACGGTTGTTAATGCCGATAACGTGCGGATTTAATTGGATTGCAATTTCTAATTCCTGCTCATCATGAACTTCAACAATTGCTTCTAATCCTTTTTCTAGTACGTAGCTGTACAGCTCTTTTAATTTTTCTTTCGTTAACGCCGCTACAATTAATAAAATAATATCTGCTCCAGCTTCATACGCCCTATCAATTTGAATCTTATCAATTATGAAATCTTTACATAAAAGCGGAATGTTACTTTCTGCTCTTGCCGTTTGTAAATCGTGAAACGACCCTTTAAAAAATTGACCGTCTGTTAAAACAGATACTGCTCCTGCGCCGCATTCTTCATATATTTTCACTTGTTTTCGTACATCAACGTGTAAATTAATATCTCCTTTTGACGGTGATGCTCGCTTTACTTCTGCAATGACAGTAAACTGCTGTAATGCTTCTACAAGTGAATGTGTCTTTCTACTTTCTTTTAATGGTGTATACGTTTCATATAATGCCGCAACTTCCTTTTTCTTTTGGTCTACAATTTCATCTAAAATCGTCCCCACGTTAATTCACCCTTTCTAATTTTTCATTACTTGCTGCAATTAATAAGTTTAGTTTGGCTAATGCTTTTCCAGAGTCAATGCTATATGCCGCTAGTGTAATTCCTTCTTCGATCGTTTCTGCTTTTCCATTTGCAAAAAGAGCTAAACCTGCATTTAATAAAACAGTATCACGGTAAACACTCTTTTCTCCACTTAATACGCCGAGCGTAATCTTTGCATTTTCTTTCGAATCTCCACCTCTAATCTCTTCGTTTTTCACTATTGAGAAACCATGTTTCTCAGGATCAATACTCGTTTCTACTATTTCATTATCTTTTAAAATGACAACATAATTCTCTCCTTGTAATGATGCTTCATCTAAAAATCCACTTCCGTTTACGACCAGCGCTTGTTTTCTTCCCAGCTTCTGTAATACTTGCGCAACTGGTAGTAACATATCTCGTTTATAAATGCCGACAAATTGTGTTTCTAAATTTACCGGATTTGTTAAAGGACCAATTAAGTTAAAAATCGTCGGCACATTCAATTCTTTTCTTATTTTCATAATGCGTCTTAATGCTGGATGCATCGCTGGTGCGAATAAAAATGCGATGCCGACATGCTCTAATAAATAATCAATTTCGTTTGGCGTACTGCTAATATTTACACCGAGTTCTTCTAATAAATCTGCACTTCCTGTTTTACTAGATACAGCACGGTTACCGTGTTTTGCAACCTTTACGCCAGCTCCTGCGAGTACAAATGCCGATGTTGTACTAATATTAAACGTTTGGGCACCGTCACCACCTGTCCCGCAATTGTCCATTGCTCCTTGTATATGGTTCGAAAACGGTAATGCCTTTTCACGAAGAGCTCGAACAAGGCCGTATATTTCTTCTGCTGTTTCACCTTTCGCTTTCAGTAATACTAAGAAAGCTGCAATTTCACTCTCCAATATGTTTTCATTTAATAAAAGAAGCCCTGCTCTATACATCTCCTCTTCTGTTAAATGTTGTCCTTCCACTAATTTACGAAGATAGTTATTCATACTCTTTCCTCCTCCTTCACTTCTGTTAAAAAGGCACGTATTAACTTTCCACCTTCTTCTGTCGCGATTGATTCCGGATGAAACTGTAATCCGAATAGCGGATAATAATTGTGACGAACTGCCATAATTTCTCCATCGTCCATCGCTGTCGCTAGTATGTCAAAACACTCTGGCAAGCTCGTTTGCGCTGCAACAAGGGAATGGTAGCGCATCGCCGTTAATGGCTGTGTTACATATGAAAAGATTGAAGTTCCATTATGTTTTACACGTGATGTTTTACCGTGTTTAATGTGTCCTGCTCTTACAATGTCTCCTCCAAATGCTGATATAATTGCTTGATGACCAAGGCAAATACCTAATATGGGAACGTTCTTATAAAAATGACGAATCACTTCGATACAAATGCCAGCATCCTCTGGTTTTCCTGGTCCTGGTGATAGCACAATTCCTGTTGGATTCATCCCTTCTAACTGTTCTATCGTTATTTGATCATTTCTTACGACAACAATTTCTTCCTCGTATTCACCTAACAGTTGATACAAGTTATATGTGAATGAATCGTAATTATCAATTAGTACAATCATTTCATTACCTCCAATAGTGCTCTCGCTTTATTTAACGTTTCTTCATATTCAGCTACTGGGTCTGAATCATAAACAATTCCCGCTCCTGCCTGAACATATGCTTTTTCATCCTTTACGACCATCGTTCGAATGGCGAGCGCCATATCAAGATTCCCTGAAAAACTAACGTATCCAACTGCACCTGCGTATACATTTCTTTTTTCATTCTCTAGCTCATTTATAATTTCCATCGCTCTAATTTTCGGAGCTCCCGACACTGTTCCTGCTGGTAGGCAATACGCTAATGCATCAAATCCACTCATTTGTTTTCGCAATGTTCCGTAAACTTCAGCTACAATGTGCATAACGTGGGAGTATTTTTCTACTTTCATATATTTATCTATCGTCACGGATCCAATTTCACTTACTCTGCCAATATCATTTCGCCCAAGATCTACAAGCATCATATGCTCCGCTCGTTCTTTCTCATTTTCTAACAGTTCTTTTTCAATTTCCGCATCTTGCTCCTTCGTTTTCCCTCTCGGCCTCGTACCCGCAATTGGATTCGTCATCACCTTATCTTCTCTAACTGATAACAAGCTTTCCGGCGAAGAACCGAGTACAACATAATCTTGAAAATCGATATAAAACATATATGGTGACGGATTGGCAATTCGAAGTTTTCGGTATAACGCGAATGGATCCCCAATACATTCACTTTGCAAACGCTGTGACAGTACGACTTGGAATATGTCCCCGGCTCTTATATGTTCTTTCGCCGTTTCTACCATCACGCGAAATTCTTTTTCAGTTATTGAAGAAGTAAATGATAATGTTGATCTTATTTCAGTTACTTCAGATTCTTCTCCTTGTAACACTTCCTCTTTGTATACTTGCAATCTTTCATATACTTCTTCATAAGAAGCTGAATCGTCTTCCCTGCATACATATACAAATGATAATTTTTGGCGTAAGTGGTCATACACGATAAACTCACGGTACAGTAAAAGGTGTACTTCCGGAATATTCAATGGATCGTGTAAATCTGCTCCAATGTTTTCATATTGCCGAATGACGTCATAGCCAATATAACCAACTGCTCCTCCGCAAAATGGAAATGGACTGTCTACTTGTGCTGACACGATTACTTCTTCTAACACTTGTAGTACGTTACTTTGCAGCTTTTCTGCCCTGCCGTAAATCGTTCGTTCCACTTCCGTACCAACGCTTTTTACTTCACCATATGGATTACATCCTAAGTAAGAATAGCGTCCTTTATCTTGATGAAGCTGCGAGCTTTCTAATAAAAACTTTTTCTTTCCCTTCATACGTCTATATAAAGAAATTGGCGTAATGCTATCTCCTTCTTCTTCAGCGATTACTAAAAATGTTCTTTCCTTCTCTTTGTGTTTCATAAATTCCTCTTTTGTCATCATGCCTTTCACCTCACCCTGAAAAATAAAAAAGTCCCCTACATATCGAAAATATGTAGAGGACGATAAATTTACCGTGGTACCACCTCATGTTGGACGCAAAAGCATCCCGCTTTGTTCAGGTACAAAATATATACCTTATCCTTGTAACGGCGGAACCCGGGTTGCCTACTGAAAATAATTGTTCAGCATACCTCTCGTAAGCCCATTCCGTATATGGCACCGCACCGGGCTCCCACCTATCCCCGGCTCTCTGTAACGTCTCCAATATACGTACTCTTCTTACTTAAACGATTTCATTTATTTAATTTTTTGTACACAAAAAGGGAGTACTCATCCTATAGAAAGGACGGGTACTCCCGTGGTGCCACCTTAATTCGTTACGAATGTAACGCACTTTACCGTATCAAAAACAATACGTGTCTCTTGTATCGATGAGATCATGTCGCCAAAGCCTACTTCTTTCGTTTCGGTTTGGAAGCTCCGAAGCCCATTCCACATCAATCCCATACTGATTCGCACCAACCATCAGCTCTCTGACATGTTCATCATGTGTACTCTTCTTCATCAACGCTTGCATTTTTTTAAGTTGCACTCATTATAGACTTAACTTTTTTCATAAGTCAATACTTTTAAAAGAATTTTATTTTTCTCTCCTTTCAATATTATATTGACAAAACAACCCCTTTTTATGTAAATATAATAAATACTCTATTAAAAATAAGGTTTTTTGCATGAATATTATATATTAAAAAAGTAAAATGATGTCAAAGAACGCTTACATTTCTGAAAATTCGTATTTCTGTATGGATTTTTCAGAATAATCATGATAGATTATAAATATGCATAACGCATCAAAAGACATGACAAAAGGAAGGGGAACTACATGAGTACGCAGATGTTAACTTTAACTTCAATCTCTATTTACATGCTCGGGATGTTAGTAATTGGCTATTTCGCCTATAAACGAACGTCCAACTTAACAGATTATATGCTTGGCGGGCGTACACTAGGCCCCGCAGTAACAGCATTAAGTGCTGGAGCATCCGATATGAGTGGTTGGCTTTTAATGGGATTACCCGGTGCAATGTTTAGCGTTGGATTAAGTAGTAGTTGGATTGCGATTGGCCTAACACTAGGCGCATACGCAAACTGGCTTTATGTCGCTCCTCGCTTACGTACCTACTCTGAACTTGCAAACAACTCTATTACTATCCCAGAATTTTTGGAACACCGTTTCCACGACAAATCTCACATGCTACGCTTAGTATCCGGACTTGTTATTATGATTTTCTTTACTTTTTATGTAGCTTCAGGATTAGTTTCAGGCGCTGTATTATTTGAAAATTCATTCGGTATGAACTACCATGTGGGATTATTCATTGTTGCAGCAGTTGTCGTGGCTTACACATTATTTGGTGGTTTCTTAGCGGTAAGTTGGACAGACTTCGTGCAAGGAATCATTATGGTAATTGCTCTTATTCTTGTTCCTATCGTAACAATTATGAATTCGAACGGACTTGGACCTGCATTTGACACAATTCGATCTGTAGATCCAACACGTTTAGATATTTTTAAAGGTGCCTCTACTTTAGGAATGATTTCTTTATTCGCATGGGGCCTTGGTTATGTTGGACAACCACATATTATCGTACGCTTTATGGCAATTTCGTCTGTAAAAGAAATTAAAAGCGCACGAAGAATTGGTATGAGCTGGATGATTTTCTCTGTTGTCGGAGCTATGTTTACTGGTCTTATCGGTATCGCTTACTACTCACAACAAGAGTTAACATTATCTAATCCAGAAACAATTTTCCTTGAACTAGGAAAAATTTTATTCCATCCACTTATTACTGGATTTTTATTAGCCGCTATTTTAGCAGCTATTATGAGTACAATTTCATCTCAGTTACTCGTTACTTCTAGTGCTATAACAGAGGATTTATATCGTACATTCTTTAAACGTTCTGCTTCTGATAAAGAGCTTGTATTTGTCGGCCGTATGGCTGTACTTGTTATTGCATTAGTTGGGTGCGCATTAGCGTTTAAACAAAATGATACGATTTTAGCTCTTGTTGGATACGCTTGGGCTGGATTTGGTTCTTCATTCGGACCTGCTATTTTATTAAGCTTATATTGGAAACGTATGACGAAGTGGGGCGCACTTGCTGGTATGATTTCTGGTGCGGCTACAGTAATTATTTGGACTCAATTCAAATTCTTAAAAGAATTCTTATATGAAATGATTCCTGGTTTCACTATTAGTTTACTAGTAATCGTTATTGTTAGTTTACTAACGCAACCTTCAAAAGAAGTTGAAGACCAATTTGAGAATTTCGAAAAACAACATGGTCATAATCTATAAAGGAAAAGCTCTGCTGTTATCGTATCAGCAGAGCTTTCTTTTTATGAAAGTTCGACAATCTTCTACTCGAATTTAACAATTTCTTTATGTTTCGTTAAATTAAACATAACACTACTCCTTTATAGTATTACTATCAGCACTTATACAGAAAGGGGACTCCAACATGTTAGCAGCTTTCCAGCAACAACAAACACGAAAATTTTCACCTATTACAAATACTTCTGCGTCTTGTTTGAACATACAACCTAACCCACCTAAAATTTCAATCGCTCCTTCTGTTATTTCAGTCATTGGTGTTCATATGGAAAAAAATAAGTTGAAAGTAAGAACTGGACAAAGCACTGAGTTATCAGCTTCCGTTTTGCCAGTGCAAGCAACGAATAAAGAACTTATTTGGACAAATATGAATGCTGATGTTATCACAATGTATCCAAAAGGTAATACGGTAACGATTACTGGAAAAAGTGCCGGAAGAGCAGTCGTAATTGTCACAACTACTGAAGGAAAGTTCCGTGACCTATGTATTATTCATGTACAACCTTATATGACAAATCCAAAGTAAAAGAGTGGCTTCCTAGCCACTCTTTTACTTGATTTCAATGTGTGAATTTTTACTTGTAACAAGATTGATGAATTGGTCTTTATCTTTAGGAGAAATAACTTCTGTTTTATGTGCGCCGTAAACAATTTCAAGTCGATCAAATGACAATGCATGAGCAGCTATTGGATTTTTCGTATTTGAAATTTGTTTTATATCTCGTATAAATATGCTTTTTTTAACGAGACCTGATCTAATTGTAATTGTTTCTTCTCCGACGATGTATTTTGTCGAAAACCAACTCCACATAAATAATATTGCTAACGGAAGTGTAAAAAATAAAAGAAAATACTCTTTTCCTGCAAATAGAGGAGCAAAACACGCTCCAATGACAACGTAAAAAATCGGATATAACCATATATCTTTTTTTGATGGAAATTCCATTAAACTTCCCTTCCTCCCCTATATTTCTGTAAAACAAAAAGAGAAGTATCACAACTTCTCTTTTCTCCTCTAACATTATAATTCCTGTGTATACGCCGGCTCATTTACTACATTTTTTGCTGTTCGTTTTTGTTGCTGTAGTAAGAAAACAGATACACCAAACAATACGAGCATGCTACCGATAAATTGCATGGCATTTAGTCTTTCCCCGAGTAAGAAGAACGCTAATATAGATGCTCCAACCGGTTCACCTAAAATACTCATTGAAATTGTTGTTGCATTTACGTAGTTTAATAACCAATTATTAATGACGTGTGACACTGTCGGCACAACCGCAAGTAAAAGAAAAACGGTCCAATCCCACTTCGTATAACCTGTAAAAGGCACTTGCAATACTATATTATAAATCCCCATAAAAATACCGGCGAATGCAAAGACTGTAAAGCTGTAAATCCAGTGTGATACTTTCTTTACTGTCGTTTGCCCGATAAATAAATAACCAACAACCGCTATGACACTTAAAAAGGATAATATATCTCCATAAATTGCTTGTTCACTTAACCCTAAATCTCCCCACCCAATACACATTACGCCTAGTATCGCTATTCCCATTGTCGCAATGGCTGAGTATGTTGTTCTTTCTTTAAATAAGAAGAAACCTCCAACTAAAGATACGATTGGTTGAAGCGCTAAAATAATCGTCGAACTAGCAACTGTCGTATGCTTTAAAGATTCAAACCACAAAAGAAAATGAAGCGCTAAAAAGAAACCAGATCCAATTAAAAATCCCCAATCTTTTATTTGAATCTTACTAAACTCTTCCCGTTTTTTCCAAACGATAGGCAGCATAATAAGCACGATAATCCATAATCGATACATACTTAATATTGAAGATGGTGCTGAGGACATCTTTACAAAAACTGCTGCGAATGAAATGGCTATAATAGAAATTGCTAATGGTAGTGCGATTGATCTTTCTTGTTTCAAATTCCGTCTCCCCTCTCACCTGTCAAAAATCCCACTTCATTATATCCGTTTTCTTTCATAACTTAAATACTAATTTTTTAGATTCTTCGTACCATTATGGTAAAATAGAAACGAAAGCACCTATTAGTGAATATTTCTTTCTTTTTCACTACAAGCGTCGCTCTTACAATCATTACAGTAAATTTTTATTTAGGGGGATCTACATGAATCAAACAATAGGGAGAATTGAAGAAATTTCATTTTATAGCGCATCACTTCAAGAAGATGTTACACTTCTCGTTTACTTACCAGTAAATTACACACCACTGCACAAACATACAGTTGTAATTGCACAAGATGGTAGAGATTATTTTCAGCTTGGTAAAGCGCACCGTGTAATTGAGCGCCTTCGTGAAACTGAAGAAATTGACCGTACAATTATTGTCGGTATTCCATATAAAAATGTACACGATCGTAAAGAAAAATATTTCCCAAATGAAGTGAAAAACGCTGCGTATATTCGTTTCCTTGCTCATGAACTTGCACCATATATCGATGAAAATTATCCAACGTACCAAATGGGAAAAGGTCGTGTGTTAATTGGCGATTCTCTTGGCGGGACAGTTTCCTTCATGACTGCACTTATGTATCCGCATACATTCGGTAAAGTCGTTATGCAATCACCATTTGTGGATGAAACAGTGATGAACTTAGCAAAAGACTTTAAAAATCCGGAGGCGCTAGACCTTTATCACGTCATTGGGACAGAAGAAACAGCTGTAAAACGCACTGATGGACAAGTATCCGATTTCGTTGGGCCGAACCGTGAGCTCAATACGCTTCTGACAGATAGAAATTTCATCACACATTACGAAGAATTCGAAGGTAACCACACGTGGAAATATTGGCAAACTGATTTACCGAAAGCTTTCTCTCATATTCTATCAATGAAATAATAGAGAGCAGTATTCAGAATAATTTGATATAATAGATTAAGAGAGTTATTTTCTCAAAATCTAACTAGACTTACAAAGGGAGGAATTGGAACATGAAATTAGGCATTGTAATTTTTCCATCTAAAATGATTCAAGATAAAGCGAACGGATTGCGTAAACGTTATGATCCGCACTACGCATTAGTTCCGCCACATATTACATTGAAAACACCCTTTGAGACGCAAGATGAACAATTAGAATCGATTGTAAAAGAGTTACATACAATCGCAAGTAAAACGAACCCTTTCACCCTTCATGTCGGAAAAGTTGGTTCATTCGCACCTGTTAATAATGTTCTTTATTTTAAAGTAGAAAAAACACCTGAACTTACTTTCTTAAATGAGGAGATGCATAGCGAATTCTTTATACAAGAACGCGAGTACGCTTTCGTACCTCATTTAACAATCGGACAAGGCTTATCCGATGCAGAGCATGCTGATGTATTAGGTCGATTACGTATGAAAGATTTCTATTATGAACAACCAATTGATCGCTTCCATCTTCTATATCAATTAGAAAACGGAACGTGGACTGTATACGAAACATTCCACCTTGGAAAGGGGAACAACTAATTTGCACGCACAGATCGTACAAACGGACGAACAACTAAGAGATGCATTCTCTGTACGTAAGCAAGTATTTGTGAATGAGCAACAAGTTTCTGCTGACGAAGAGTATGATGAGTTTGAAGAAACTTCAACACACGTTGTTATATATGATAATGATGTTCCAGTTGGTGCTGGTCGTTTTCGCATACTGGATGGAATAGGAAAAATGGAACGCATTTGCGTACTAGCTTCCCATCGTAAAAAAGGCATTGGAAAAATTGTTATGGATGCACTTGAAGCGTATGCGAATGAAAACTCGCTACCAAAATTAAAGCTGCATGCCCAAACACATGCTGAAGATTTCTATAAGAAACTTGGATATGTAACGCATTCTGATGTATTCATGGAAGCAAATATTCCTCACATCGTTATGATAAAAGAATTGTAATTTGAAAACAGGAGGTATCCCCTCCTGTTTTTTACATTGCTATTTTCTTTTTCTTCCGCTAAAGTTAAATGTTGATGCTATAGTTTTGAAGGTGAATATATGACACAAGAAAAATTTTCACAAAAATCATTAACGCACGCTGACATTCCGCGTGCAACATATCATATTCCGAAAACATCTACCCATTTAATTATGGAAGAAGATGCAGATGCGGCGTATTTTCGCGCTCTCGAACAACAAAATGTTTTTTTAAATGAAAAACAATTAGAGGCTGTGCGAACGACAGAAGGCCCTGTCCTTACATTGGCTGGTGCCGGAAGCGGGAAAACATCTGTTTTAACAACCCGCGTAGGTTATTTAGTAAATGTAAAACAAGTTCATCCACGAAATATTTTATTGCTTACATTTACACAAAAAGCAGCTGAAGAAATCCGAAACCGTGTAGCAAATTTACCAGGTATGAATCGTGCTGCAAGTAGCTACGTTGTTGCTGGTACATTCCACTCTGTCTTTTTAAAATTGCTTCGTAGTCAAGGATATAATCAGCAAATTTTAGCAAATGAAAAACATAAACAAATTATGATAAAGAAAATCTTGAAAGAATTGCGTCTAAAAGACGATTATGATGCTGAAACAATGCTCGCCATGATTTCACTTGAGAAAAACAAATTGAATCGTCCGAAAGATGTAAAAGCAAAAACACCCGTTGAACAAGAATTTAAAGAAGTATACGAGCGTTTTGAAGAAGTAAAACAACGATATAATTATATTGATTTCGATGACATCTTATTAGAAACATATTATATGTTAGAAAATAACGTTCCTTTGCTTACCCAATTACAACAACGTTTCCACTATATTGAAGTAGATGAGTTCCAAGATACATCGTATGCACAATATGAAATTGTAAAATTGTTAGCCACGCCAAGAAATAATTTATTTATCGCAGGTGATGACGATCAGGCGATATATGGCTGGCGAGGAGCAAGTCACCAAATTATTTTATCTTTTCCAAAAGAATTTGATAACACTACGATTATCGCACTTAATACGAATTATCGATCCAATCCTTTTATCGTCGGGCTTGGAAATGAAGTTATCAAACTAAACCAGGAGCGTTTTGATAAAGAGCTATATTCTGTGCGTGAAGAAGGTGTACAACCTTTTTACGCAAGACCTGCTACGACTCTTGATGAAGCAAATCAAATTTTGCAGCTCATTCAAGAAAAAGTAGATAGCGGCGAACGCAACTTTAAAGATTTTTGTTTATTGTATCGTACACATTCTGTAAGCCGTTCGTTACTTGATCAGCTTACAATTCACAAAATCCCGTTTATTAAGCACGGGGCGAGTCAATCATTTTATGAACATTCTTTAATTAAGCCTGTATTAGATCATTTAAGACTGGTGATTGAACCGTTTCGACTAGAATCACTTTCAAATATATTGCCAACTATGTATATCGGACGTGATGATTGTATTTCATTTATTGAACGTGAACAATGGAAATATGGCGAGGGGCGGTTCCCTTCTCTTCTTCATTTCTTATTATTAAATCCGAGCTTGAAACCTTTTCAAGTAAAAAAGGTAAATGAGCGTATCGATTTTATTAAATTTATAAAAGAATTAGAACCGAAAAAAGCATTAAAAGAAATTATTCATGGTAAAGGAAAGTATTTAGAGTACTTACAAAGTAACGATCGTTCTTCCTTTACGATGCATAAAGATATACAAGAAGAAATGTTAGAAGAATTAATGGAGTCAGCAACTCGTTTCAGCGATATTCCAGCTTATTTACAATTTATTGATGAAGCAATTCAAGGTCAAAAAGAAATGGAAGCATTAAAAACAATGCCGGAAAAAAATGCTGTTTCGCTTATGTCTATTCATAACGCAAAAGGCCTTGAATTTCCATGCGTCTTTTTACTTGGAGCGAGCGATGGTATTCTTCCCCATACTTCTTCTTTAAAAGATGCAAATGATCGTGTTACAGAGACTTCTGAAGCTTTAGAAGAAGAACGTCGACTACTTTATGTCGCAATTACACGTGCGAAAGAAGAACTTTACATTTCCTCTCCGCAATTTTTTAGAGGAAAAAAATTAGATATATCTCGTTTTTTATATACTGCGCGAAAAGATTTACCTGAAAAGACATCCACTAAATAAGGATGTCTTTTTTTATATTGCATTATGTACATCCCTACTATATAAATTCCCTGCTTTTATCGTAAGAATTAACGTAATATCGACCATATCTCATTCATATTGTAATAGTGTATGTCAGAACTCACGATAAGGAGTGAACATAATGAGCTGCAATTGTAACGAAGACCATCATCACCATGATTGTGATTTCAACTGTGTATCGAATGTCGTTCGTTTTATACATGAATTACAAGAATGCGCAACTACAACATGTGGATCCGGTTGCGAAGTTCCATTTTTAGGTGCACATAACAATGCATCAGTAGCGAATACACGTCCTTTTATTTTATACACAAAGACTGGAGAACCTTTTGAAGCATTTGCACCATCTTCAAGCCTTACTAGTTGCCGATCTCCCATTTTCCGCGTAGAAAGTATAGATGATGATGACTGTGCTGTACTCCGTGTATTGACTGTAGTTTTAGGTGATGGTACCTCTGTACCACCTGGTGACGACCCAATCTGTACGTTTTTAGCTGTACCAAATGCAAGGCTAGTGTCGACATCTACTTGTATTACTGTTGATTTAAGTTGTTTCTGCGCTATTCAATGCTTACGTGATGTTTCTATATAAAACTAAATATTAATTTAAGCATGGATTGGGTGGCAGAGTTTTCTGCCACCCAATCCATGCTTAAAAGCTATTATTATGTATTTTTCATAAAATTGGGAACTTGTCTAGAACATAGAACCTGTCCTTTTCATTAACTGAAAGTAGAAACAGATAAAGGAGTGAAAAACATGTTCTCTTCTGATTGCGAATTTACTAAAATCGATTGTGAGGCGAAACCAGCTAGTACACTACCTGCCTTCGGTTTTGCTTTCAACGCGTCTGCACCTCAGTTCGCTTCACTATTCACACCACTACTATTACCTAGCGTAAGTCCAAACCCAAATATTACTGTTCCTGTAATAAATGATACAGTAAGTGTTGGAGATGGCATTCGAATTCTACGAGCTGGTATTTATCAAATCAGTTATACATTAACAATTAGTCTTGATAACTCACCTGTTGCACCAGAAGCTGGTCGTTTCTTCTTATCATTGGGTACGCCAGCTAACATTATTCCTGGATCAGGTACAGCAGTTCGTTCTAACGTTATTGGTACTGGTGAAGTAGACGTATCCAGTGGTGTTATTCTTATTAACTTAAACCCTGGTGATTTAATTCAAATTGTACCAGTTGAGTTAATTGGAACTGTAGACATTCGTGCTGCAGCATTAACAGTTGCACAAATTAGCTAGTAAAAAGCGGTATTTCTTCATTAGAAATACCGCTTTTTATATTTATAATAAAAAACACTCACAGTAATATGAGTGTTTCATTCTTCATAATGTTTTATTGTGTTCTTCTTTTTCCCGCAATTACATCCCTTTTTCTTCACAAACCCTTGTTGTTGTAATTGTTCTTGGTATGCCTGTTGTTGTGCTTGGTGTTGTTGCTGTATATGATACCATTGCTGCAGGTCATATGAATTTTGCCTTGGACTATTACTCACAGCAAACATCTCCTCTACTGTCAATTCTGTCTATTCACTATATGAACAACTCTTTATTTCCGTTCCCTCATTCTTTTAAACTCCGCTTTTTCTCGTATTATGAAAATATATTATTCTCCCATAAAATATCCTGTAATCGTTTCAATGATTGCTGCTGCTCCTGCAATAGCTAATAATGCAAGTAACGGCTCTGCAACGATAGGGATCCAATTATATAAAACTAATAAAAAAGCACTAACCCATACACCTGTACACCAATAGCAGCTGAATAATTCGCCAATCCACTTTCTTAATCCTTTACCTTTTACTTTTGTAAAAGTTGATACACTTCCATCCGGCTCTGTAATCTCTACTTCGTCAATAAACGGTCTTCGCAAAAAAGCTGTAATTTTATCATAAACAATTAAACGGGTTAGCCTAAAGGCAGCTAACGCAAAAATAAAAAATAAAAGCCAGCTTGTAAACAGCATGATTCCACCTTCCCTTATCTTCTTTCGCCTATTTAAAAAAAAAGGTCTTGAGATTGTGACCAAATCTCCTCGACTCCAATATCTTATTAATGTAAATACAAACAAGAAGATAAGGAGTGACATTAATGAGTTGTAACGAAAATAAACACCATAGCTCTTCTCATTGTGTAGTTGACGTTGTAAAATTCATCAATGAATTACAAGATTGCTCTACAACAACGTGTGGATCTGGTTGTGAAATTCCATTTTTAGGTGCACACAATAGTACCGCAGTAGCGAATACACGCCCTTTTATTTTATACACAAAAGCTGGAACACCATTTGAAGCATTTGCACCAGTTGGAAATCTTGATTTCTGTACGTCTCCAATTTTCCGTGTTGAGAGTGTAGATGATGATAGCTGCGCTGTACTACGTGTATTAACTGTAGTATTAGGTGATGGTTCTCCTGTACCACCTGGTCCTGGTGGCGACAATCCAATTTGTACATTTTTAAATGTACCAAATTCAAAGTTGAAATCGACACCTACTTGCATTACTGTTGATTTAAGCTGCTTCTGTGCGATTCAGTGCTTACGCGACGTTTCTATCTAATAAGTTAAGTAAACTAAAAAACTATTGGGGTGGTAGAAGATTTTCTACCACCTTTACATATTTAAAAGCCCGCCATACTAATCGATTGGATATCATCTATAGACAACTTAATATCTCGCATACTATTTGGCGGCATAATAGCTACCATTCCATTACGATACGATATGATTGATCCAACATATGAGACTGTAGCTGTTTTTATTCTGCACCTTATTTTCGGAATATAATGAGGGCGGTTTAATAAAAAATGAATCTTCTCTTCATTATTCATATCCTTAAATGATTTATTATACGGGACAGTTCTCACTGGCTCTTGTTGTTCTTGTTGCTCTTGCTGCTCTTGTACTTGTTCCTCTTCTTCTATTTTTTCTTCTACTTGTTGCTCTTCTTGTTGCTCTATTACCTCTTCCACAGCACTACTTACAATATTTTCGTTTCTATTACTTTCCTCTTTTCGATCTTCATTTTCAAAGTTTGTTAAGATAATTCTTTTTATTTTCGGTGCAGCAAGTTCCAAATTTACTTGCGCAATATATAACAACGGTTTTCCAACTGTTGAACTTTTATTTTTATTCTTCACACTCGTCCCTCCCACTTCCATACGTAGCTGAATAAATTGTGTACTATTATAGTTATATTCATAACGTGGTAAGAACTTTCGTTAAAAATTGTTCTTTCTAAGAACAAATAAAAAGGACAATCTCAACATTTAGAGATTGTCCTTTAAAAATTAATATTATATTTATCCTAGGATATGATACCCTGAATCAACGTGAATGTTTTCTCCTGTTACGCCTCGTGCTAAATCACTGAATAAGAATACTGCCGTATCCCCAACTTCTTCTGGAGTTGTTGTACGACGAAGTGGTGCGCGCTCCTCAATTTCTCTTAAAATTGAGTTAAAGTCGCCTACGCCTTTTGCAGATAACGTACGAATTGGTCCTGCAGAAATAGCGTTAACGCGAATGCCGTGTTGGCCTAAATCGTTAGCTAAATATTTTACGCTCGCTTCTAATGAAGCTTTCGCAACACCCATAACGTTATAGTTTTTCACAACGCGCTCGCCGCCAAGGTATGTTAACGTTAAAATATTTCCGCCTTCTGTCATTACTTTCTTCGCTTCTCTTGCTACAGCTGTTAAAGAGAATGCACTAATATTTTGTGCAAGTAAAAATCCATCGCGAGAAGTATCTACAAATTCACCTTTTAAATCATCACGATTTGCAAAAGCAATACAGTGTGCAACACCGTGAATTGTACCAACCTCTTGCTTGATTGTTTCAAAGCAAGCTGTAAGTTCTTCATCATTTGTTACATCACAAGGTAATACAAGTGATTCTTGTCCTTCTAAAGTGTCCGCTAATTCACGAACGTTTCTTTCTAAACGTTCTCCTGCATATGTGAATATTAATTTTGCACCTGCATTATGCAAAGAGCGAGCAATTCCCCACGCAATACTTCTTTGGTTCGCAACGCCCATAACAACAAATGTTTTCCCTTGTAATAGTTCCATGATATATCCTCCCAGAATTACTTATACTTGTTATTAGTACCTGATACTATAATTATAGTACCATAAAACCTCTTAAAGGCAAACAAAAAAGTCATTAACTTAAATTTTGTTAATGACTTTTTGTTTCTATAAAAAACCGCTCTAATCCTTCTTCCCAAGAAGGCATTTGTGAAAAACCATTTAATCGTAGCATGTTATGTTGGAAAACAGAATATTTCGGTCTCGCTGCCGCCGATCCAAATTCTTCGGTTGAAACAGGTAATACATTCACTTTCATATTTGCATCCGAGAATATTTTTTTTGCAAATTCAAACCAAGAACATGAACCTCTATTTGATACATGATACGTACCGTATAAAGAAGTGTGAATGAGCTTATTAATCATCACATTTAAATCCGCCACATAAGTAGGAGAACCAATTTGATCCGCTACAACAGATAATTCTGCTCTTTCTTTTCCTAACCGCATCATCGTTTTCACAAAATTGTTTCCATACTTACCATATAACCACGATGTTCGAACGATAAAATATTTATTATGTAACTCTTTGACAAACTGCTCTCCCGCATACTTAGAAGCCCCGTATACATTTATCGGTGATGGATTATGAAACTCATGATAGCCATCTGGTCTGTCACCTTGAAATACATAATCGGTACTAATATAAACTAATTTCGCCCCTACTAATTGTGAAGCAACCGCTACATTTCGAGCTCCTATTGCATTTATTACATAAGCAAGATCTTGTTCTTTCTCGGCATGATCAACCTTCGTATACGCTGCACAATGAATAATTATGTGTGGCCTTATTTCTTGTACCACTTGCTGCATTCGGGATATATTTGTTATATCTAGTAACTTTTTATCAAATGGATATATGTCATATTCTTCAGGATTTAACTCTTCTTGTAGTTGCTTTCCCAATTGACCATTCGCTCCCGTTATGATAATCCGTTCTTTCATTTATATGCCCCTTATTTTTCTTTTAGTGGTTTCCACCATTCTATATGATATTCATACCATTCCACCGTTTCTTTTAACCCCTGTTCAAACGTATACTGCGGTTCCCACCCGAGCTCATTCTTCATCTTTTGTGCATCAATCGCATAACGACGATCATGCCCTAAACGATCTGTAACATACGCAATATCTTCTTTCGTTTTTCCTAAGAGAGAGATAATTTGTTCCACAACATCTACATTGGTTTTTTCATTATTTCCACCTATATTATATACTTCTCCTATACGTCCCTTATGCAGAACAACGTCAATCGCACTACAATGATCCGTTACATGTAACCAATCTCTTACATTTAATCCATCGCCATATAACGGTAGTTTTTTTCCTTCCAGCGCATTCGTAACCATTAACGGAATTAACTTTTCAGGATATTGATACGGCCCATAGTTATTGGAGCAACGTGTTACTATAACTGGTAATTGATATGTTTTATAATAAGATAAAGCTATCATGTCGGCGCTCGCCTTGCTTGAAGAGTATGGACTATTTGGAGCTAATGGGGTTTCCTCGGTAAATCGCCCCGTTTTCCCTAAAGAGCCATACACCTCATCTGTTGATATTTGCACGAGTTTAATATGTGGATATTTTTTTACTAACTCTAATAATGTGACTGTCCCAATTACATTTGTATCATAAAAAGGGATCGGATTTTCAATACTACGGTCCACATGTGATTCAGCTGCGAAATTTACAATTACTTGCACGTCACGTTCCTTAATAACATATTCCAGCAGCTCTCCATTTTGAATTTCCCCTTTTACAAAAGAGTAATTAGGATGCCCTTGAAGAGACTTTACATTATTTAAGTTTCCACTATATGTTAATGCATCAAAATTAATAATTTTATATGTTTCATAGCTTTGTAACATGTAATGAACAAAGTTACTTCCAATAAATCCAGCCCCACCTGTTACTAATATATTCATAAACAACTCTCCTACTCAAAAGCTATCTTCACATTCCTGAAGCAACGGTAATATTCGATCTTTGTCAGACAAAATAGGACTTGTTACCGGCCATGGAATTGCTAAATCTTTATCTTCCCAAAGTACCCCTGAGTCATGATCGGCACTATAATACTCATCTACTTTATACATAACAATAGTATGCGGCACAAGTGTACAAAAACCATGTGCAAATCCTTTTGGCACTAACAATTGCCGATGATTATCCGCGCTTAAAATATATCCTCTCCACTGTTTAAACGTTGGTGAATCTTTTCGCAAATCAACGATAACGTCATAGATTGCCCCTTGCATAACTTGAATAAGTTTCGTTTGTGCTTTCGGATTTTTTTGAAAGTGTAATCCCCGAATCGTTCCCGCTTCTGCTGAATAAGAAACATTATCCTGTACAAATGAATACGTAACCCCTAATGTTTCTAGCACCTTCTTATTATAACTTTCAGTAAAAAAGCCACGCTCATCTCCAAATAACCTCGGTTCCAACAATTTTGCGTCGGTAAAGTTTGTTTCTACAACTTTCATATTCTCACCTATTCTCCGTTAAACTGTTTACCAAAGTTTATATCCCGCGCTAACGTATTCGCCCTTTGAAGAGAAACATGAGTTCCCGCATCAGTCCACCAACCACTCATTTCATTATAAGTAAGTACCCCTCGCTTTAAATACCAATTATTGATATCTGTAATTTCAAGTTCTCCCCTTGCGGAAGGTTTTAATTCTTTTATATAAGAAAAGACTTTCGGGTCATACAAATAAATTCCTGTAACTGCATAGGAACTTTTCGGCTCTTTCGGCTTTTCTTCAATTTCAATTATTTTTCGGTTTTGAATATGCGCCACGCCAAATCTCTCCGGATCATCTACAGATTGCAGCAGTACTTTCGCACCTTCTTTTTGAGTTGCAAACTCTTCCACGTACGGACGAATGTCATCTGAAAAGATATTATCCCCTAATATAACTACCATACGATCTTTCCCAACGAAATCTTCACAAAGCCCTAATGCTTGTGCAATTCCGCCAGCCTTATCTTGCACACGATACGTAAAGGACACCCCAAACTCTTGACCGCTTCCTAAAAAACTAACAACATCTCCCATATGCTCTTTACCTGTAATAATCATAATATCTGTAATTTCGCATTGTTTTAGCTTATATACCGCATGATAAATCATTGGATAACGTCCAACAGGAAGCAAATGTTTATTCGTTACTTTCGTTATTGGATATAGCCTCGATCCAGTACCGCCTGCTAAAATAATCCCTTTCACTCTGCATCTCTCCCTTATGATGGAGATAGTATATCTTTGTACTGTTCTACAAACACTTTTCGATCTTTCTCATATGTATCCGCATCAAATTCATCTCCGTTATAATGAATACACCATAAATTTGATTGATTTGGGATACCAATTAAATAACCAGCCCTTTGAAACTCTAAAGACTGTGATACATCATAAAAGTGGAACCCTTGAAACAAATCTTCTCGCCACGGAATATCATACTGCGTTGCCATGAATAGGCCATCAATTGCCTGCACCGACATAAAAGATTGGCTTCCATAAAACCCCTGATCTAAATTTAATAATTGATAATTCCGTCCTCTATACTCAATCACTTTCCCTACTAAATTTTTCCCTTCCCACCATATCCCGTTACTCGGTAAAAATTGGGCTCCAGCTACTCCAATTAAGCCAAGCTTTTCATTATCTTTAAAAAGGGAAATAAGTGTATAAAACATCTCTCGATTAATAAGATAAGTATCTTGATGTATATAAACCTTATACTTCGCGGGATATGAAAGTGCTCGGTTATATGCACTTGCCATACTTTTTGCATCTCGTATCGGAAAAATTTGTACGACATAATCAGGGGGAACAAAAAGGTTTCTTATTTGTCTCTCGCATTGTTCAAATAGCTCTTCATTATTTACACAAACAACAACTAATATTGTACGATCCTTCATTTTGTAGCCCCTCTATTCGTCTTGATTTACATCTGACATATAGTTCTCCACAAATATCTTTCTATACTTGTCATAGTTGGTCATATTCACATCAATATGATAGTGAATGCACCACGCATCGCGCTGTACAGGAACCCCAACTGTATAGCCAGCTTTTCTAAATTCAAATGACTGAGATACATCATAATAGTCAAACCCATCAAACAAGTCTTCTCGCCACGGAATATCGTATTGCGTTGCCATCAATAAACCGTCGATACATTCCACAGGCATAAATGTTTTTGACTCATGGTACGGCTGTTCTTGAGTTGCCATATAAAATAAATCGTTCATATAACCAATTACTTTCCCAACAACTCCTCTGCCTTCATTCCATATCCCGTTTGGAGGAACATATTGGGCTCCAATCATTCCAATCATTCCAAGATGTTCATGTTCGTTAAATAATTGAAGTAATCCATATAAAAATGCCACATTCATAATGAAAACATCTTGGTGTATATATACTTTATATTTCGCTGGATGCGAAAGCGCTTGATTATATCCGCTCGTCATACTTTTCGCATTCCGAATTGGCATAAATTGTACAATATATCCTGGAGGCACTCCCAATCTCAATATATGCCGCACGCACTGTGCATACATTTTCCGATCATTTATACACGTAACAAATAATATTGTTTTTTCAGCAGCACTCATAACTGCGATTTTTCTGCTTCAATAATATACTGAAATACGACCGTCTCAGCCATGAAGCCACTTCCAAGACGATATTTCTTACAAATTCCATATAACTCCTCAATTAACGGTTCATACATTTTATGATCAATATATACACGATCTACTTTACTAATCGAATATCCTGCTTTTAAAAACATTCGGAGCATTTCATTAAATGTAAAGAAACGAATATGTGTTTTATCTAATAAACCATATTCTGTATACGTCCAATTTCCAGCAAGTAAAGGCGCTAATACTGAAATGTGAGCAACGTTTGGTATACTTGCTAAAATCACACCATTTTCTTTTATATACGGCTTTACTTTTTCTATTGCAGCCCACGGATCAAATAAATGCTCTAATACATCCCCAAATATGACGCAATCAAATTGCTCCTTCTCATATGGCATATCCATTGTTTCTATATCGCCTAAAACAACATGATCTAGTTTTTCTTTTGCTTTTTCTGCTGCCTCTGGGAATGCCTCGATTCCTGATACACGTGTTCCATTTTCTTTAATAACCGCTCCCAATGCACCACTCGAGCAACCAATATCAAGAACTTCTTTCCATTCCTTTTTTATATGCTTTAATAAATTCGGATTCACTGCATTATAATAATGCACAGACTTTTCTTCATATAAAGAATTTTTTTGGGAATTCATTTCACACACTCCTTATGCAAATTGAATTTGAAATATAAACTTCATATGAAGTCTATAAATGTAACCATTACACCGATACTTTACTATATAGCCAATCTATTAGAGTTAGAATCGTGATAAGCCATTTCTAAAAAAAACAACCTATAACGATTTATATTGTTTATCAAAAACACCCCGAAAATATTTGCGGTTATATTCAATTGCAGCATTATTTGGAACATAAGCAGCTGCTAATTCGTTGTAATAATAAGCTTTGTCTTGCTCTCCTAACTTGCTATAACAAATACACATTTGTAAATAGGGAAGCCATGTGTAGCTCGCTGGACTGTGAAAAGGACTCTCTGTTGCCATTGGTACTTCTGTTGCAAGTTTAAACCAAAAAATTGCTTCATTATATTTTTGTTGTTCCATATATATATATCCTATTCTTGTACAATTCTCTCCTCTAGGGACATCATACCGAAACGACTTCACGCAAGATTCAACTGCCTTCTCCCACATTCCAAGCTTTGCATAGCAATCTCCTAACTTGCCACATGCATAAATTTTCTCTTCATACCATCCTTCGTCTTGATTAAGGAATGTTTCATATAGAATAACTGCATCATCATATTTTTGGTTATCCATAGATTCATTCGCGTAATAAAATAAATCTCTCGGACTCAATTCTTCTCCAGCTGCTACAGCATTTTGAAAAATTTTCAAATTACGATTTGTTACCTTTTTTTCTTTTTTATGTGTAATAGCAACATTACTACTAAAAGTTTCACCAGAAATAGCTAAATACTCATGAACCTTTCCAAACCATTGAAATTGTTTTTCACGCTTTACAAGTCGATTTCTTTTTGTACAATATAAAGGTTTCCCGTTAGAATCCATTGCAAGATGATAAGGCATCGAAACAGCATCAATTTTAGGATCTAATTCTCTTTTTAAGAGTTTCAATGCTTCTTGAGCATCTTCTAATAATACGTCATCTGCATCTAGCCACAATATATACTCTTGCGTTGCTTTTGAAAAAGAAAAATTTCTTGCTGCCGCAAAATCATTAATCCATGGAAAGTCATATATGTTAGAGGTATATTGAGCTACAATTTCTTTCGTTCGATCAATGGAACCTGTATCAACTATAATAATTTCATCAACGATTTTTTCTACTGCGTCTAAACATCGACCAATTGTATCTTCCTCATCTCGAACAATCATACATAAACTAATTGTAATTCCTTGCTTGTTCAACATAATCACCCTCTTCCAAATCAATCATATGTTATACATACAATAAACTTTCCACTTTTTTAACTTGCACAAGCAGTTTAAGATTTCTTTTCAATAATTCAAATGTCCGTGTCATTTTCTTCCGGTTTTGCATCTACTATATAATGAACGCTTTATGGAGGTGAATTTATGTCAAATAATAATTATTCAGATGGATTAAATCCCGATGAATCTTTATCAGCTAGTGCATTTGACCCTAATCTTGTAGGACCAACATTACCACCAATACCACCGTTTACCCTTCCAACCGGGCCGACTGGACCGACTGGACCGACTGGACCGACTGGGCCGACTGGGCCAACTGTACCAACTGGACCTTCTGGACCGACTGGACCGACTGGACCTACTGGGCCGACTGGACCGACTGGGCCGACTGGACCGACTGGACCGACTGGGCCGACTGGGCTAACTGGACCGACTGGACCGACTGGGCCGACTGGGCCGACTGGACCGACTGGGCCGACTGGACCGACTGGGCCGACTGGACCGACTGGGCTAACTGGTGCTACTGGTGCTACCGGACCTACTGGACCTACTGGTGCTACTGGTGCTACTGGACCAACTGGGCCAACTGGAGACACTGGTGCTACTGGGCCAACTGGTGCTACCGGACTGACTGGACCGACTGGGCCAACTGGGCCATCCGGACTAGGACTTCCAGCAGGACTATATGCATTTAACTCCGGTGGGATTTCTTTAGATCTAGGAATTAATGATCCAGTACCATTTAATACTGTTGGATCTCAGTTTGGTACAGCAATTTCTCAATTAGATGCTGATACTTTCGTAATTAGTGAAACTGGATTCTATAAAATTACTGTTATCGCTAATACTGCAACAGTCAGTGTATTAGGGGGTCTTACAATCCAAGTGAATGGAGTACCTGTACCAGGTACTGGATCAAGTTTAATCTCACTTGGAGCACCTATCGTTATTCAAGCAATTACGCAAATTACGACAACTCCATCATTAGTTGAAGTAATTGTTACAGGGCTTGGGCTATCATTAGCTCTTGGTACGAGTGCATCTATTATTATTGAAAAAGTTGCTTAATTTTTTACTTAGCAGTAAAACTGATATCAGTTTTACTGCTTTTTCATTTGTAAATTCAATCATTAAATCTTCCTTTTCTACATAGTCATAATGTTGTATGACATTCCGCAGGAGGCACTTATATGGAAAATAAATCGGCTGTCCAGCTTTATCTTGAGTTACTAAAGAAAACAATTTTATTTGAAATATGGTTAGAATACGAACCATACTTACCTGCTTCGTTACATATATCTAAAGAACTATCATATGAACCAGTTACGGTTCCACTTCCTTTATTTCTTAAGCAGTACGTAGAAAATCACAATTTAAAAATCGTTAATCCTAACGTTTCAAACAATGAGCGTCAAGGTGGCAAGGATTGGCCAAGAGCTGCACACAGTATGGTTGGTCGAAAACGTATGAATCAATTACAAGAGGCGATGGAAACTGTAGTCAGGGAAAATATAGAAGGTGATTTTATTGAAACTGGTGTATGGCGCGGAGGATCATGCATTTTTATGAATGGTTTTTTACAAGCAAACAACATTAAGGATCGTACTGTGTGGGTTGCCGATTCGTTTGAAGGTCTGCCCGCACCTAACTTAGAACAATATCCGAAAGATTACGGTGATTATTTGCACACATTCGATTACTTACGAGTTTCTTTAGAAACCGTGCAAGAAAACTTTAGAAAATATGATTTATTAAATGATCAGGTGAAATTTTTAAAGGGTTGGTTTAAAGATACATTGCCTTCCGCACCGATAGAAAAAATTGCAATCGCTCGCCTTGATGGTGATATGTATGAATCAACGATGGATAGTCTTGTAAACTTATACGATAAAGTTTCAACAGGTGGCTATATTATTATTGATGATTACGGATTGGTAACATGCGCAGAGGCTGTAACAGATTTCAGAAATGAAAGAAACTTAAACGCTCCTATTACTAAAATTGATGATTTCGGTATTTATTGGCGAAAAGAATAGAATATGATTTTATTTTTTGAGGGGTTCTATTACACTACTTATTCATAAGAACTAATTGTGTAAAGTTCCCCTCACTATAAATGATTAACTTATATATACAATAGAAATCCCCTACTTTACTACAAGGACGGAGTGAATGTATGAACGAAAACGAGAAAAAAATCACATTAATTCCACCCCCAGAACTCGTTCAATATGTAGGTGGTAATTTTGAAGAAGTTGGAAAAGAGTTTATGCATTATTTTATTGAAATTGGCAATTTAAAATCAAATGAAACAGTGTTAGATGTAGGCTGTGGCATTGGCCGAATGGCGGTTCCATTAATGAATTATTTAAGCGATGAAGGTACTTATTATGGATTTGACTTATTCAATGCGGGCATTACATGGTGCAAAAATAACATTTCAACACGCTGTAACAATTTCCATTTTGAACATGTCGATATATATAACCAATTCTACAATCCCGATGGAAAAGAAGATGCTTCCCAATACAAGTTTCCATATGAAGATGAATCATTCGATTTTATTTTTTTAACGTCTGTATTTACTCATCTCCTTCCGAAAGAATTAGAACATTACGTATGCGAGATTGCACGAGTTCTGAAAAAAGATGGGAGATGTTTTATTACTTTCTTTTTAATTAACCCTGAATCATCCTATTACTTAAATGCAGGACTAAGTACGTTAGGTTTTTATCATCAAATTGACAATTGTTATGTTCTAAATAAAGATATCCCTAATTTCGCAGTTGCCTATCCTGAGGAAGATATTCGTACCCTATTAAATAAATATGGACTAGAAATACAGTCCCCCCCTCATTATGGTTCATGGTGTAGCAGAACTGAACACACAAGTTATCAAGATATTATTCTTACACAAAAAACTTCTGAAAGGTAGTTGTATATGAATAATATAAAAAATCCGCCTCTCGTTTCCATTCTTATTCCCACCTATAATCGACCACATTATTTTAAAATTGCTTTAGAAAGTGCATTAGCGCAAACGTATTCAAATATTGAAATTATTGTAGGGGACGATAGTACAAATAATGAAACAGAAAAATTAATATACAGACATTATTTACATAAGCATAAACATATAACGTACATTCGAAATGCCTCTACTCTAGGACAATTTCATAACGCCCTTATGCTCTTAGAACAGTCAAATGGAGAGTACATAAATTTCTTAATGGACGATGATACATTTTATAATAATAAAATCGAAAAAATGATGTTTTATTTCCAACAAGACCTCAATAAAAATCTCGCACTTATCACATCCTATCGCACTTGGATTGATGATAATGGAGATATAATTGAACAACATCCCTCCATGAAAAAATTATATGATGAAGATACTCTACTAAATGGGAAAGATTTTGGAAACCGTATGCTTATGGCAGGACAAAATATTATCGGTGAGCCTACAATCGTACTCTTTAGAAAAAGCCTATTAACGGAACCTTTCGGCACTTTAAATGGCAGAAAATATGGTTGTAGCGTTGATATGGCCTCTTGGATCAGTTTACTTTCAAAAGGTGATGCGATGTATATAACTGAGCCCTTAAGTTCATTCCGTCTTCATACTGGACAGCAAGTACGTCACAAATTCCTTGAGGGCTGTGAAGATTTTTCTCAGCTCGTTTTAACCTCGAAAAAGTATGGTTTCTTACAAGACGCCAAATATTATAAAAAAGGTTTGATAAGAGCTTACGGATGGTATAAAAATGCGACCAAATTTTACGATCTATTTCCAAACCTCATTCCAGATAAAAATACACATGCACGACTTTCTTATTGTTTAAATATCATTACAAAAGAGCTCCGTGCAATATAGTCCATCACAAGGGAGGAGCTATTCCTTCCTCGTGATGTATGACTTCCCACAAATAGTGGAATAAATGTATGCATAGTCTGCTTGTATATTATTTTTACCATGACATGATCCATATACTTACTAGGCGATAGAAAGGAATACATACATTGAAAGATCCAAATTCTCAATATCAAATAGACTACGTATTACTATTCATCTTATTTGCCATTGGGACTGTTAGTTGCTTTGCAATTGCAAGTGCACAAGCCTCTTTACCACCATTTTTGCAAAATGTAAATTTTGTATTAAAGCAAATCCAATGGTACTTCATTGGATTTATAGCCATCGGTTTTATTATGATTATCGATTTCGATCGTTATCAAAAAATTGCTTGGTATTTATATAGCTTTGCATTGGTACTACTAATTGGACTAGAACTTCAAGTACCAAGTGCCGTTACAATAAAAGGTGCGACCGCTTGGTACAGGCTTCCAGGCATCGGAAATTTCCAGCCTTCTGAAATTATGAAATTGTTTTTAATTATCGTCACCGGACGAATTATAGCAAATCACAATGAGAAACATTTTTTCCGAACAATACACGGCGATTTTTTATTACTCGGAAAAATATGTGCAACAAGTTTGCCACCCCTACTACTTATTGCAAAGGAACCTGATTTAGGAAACACAATGGTAATTTCCGCTATGCTCGCAGCAATGATACTAGTTTCTGGTATACGTTGGCGTTTTATTTTCGGATTAGTTTCTGGTATTTTTGTAGCTGGCGTTACATTAACGTATATTTTTTTTACTCATACAAAATTCTTTAAAGCACACATTTTACAAGAATATCAACTAAATCGCTTCTACGGCTGGTTAGCGCCATACAAATATGATGCGCAAGGCTATCAATTAAGACAAGCTTTCTTAGCTACTGGATCAGGGGAAATGCAAGGAAAAGGTTGGGAAAATGGACAAGTATACTTTCCAGAACCACATACAGATTTTATTTTCACCAATGTCGCTGAGCAATTCGGCTTTTTAGGCGCAAGTGTCATTATTTCACTTTTTTTTCTACTTATTTTCCGCATGATTCATATCGCTTTAGAAAGTAATGACCCTTTCGGTAGTTACATCTGTGCTGGTACAATCGGAATGTTTACCTTTCAAGTATTTCAAAATATCGGGATGACCATCGGATTACTACCTATTACAGGAATTACATTACCCCTTATGAGCTACGGAGGAAGTTCTTTACTCACATACATGATAGCGATTGGATTCGTTTTAAACGTTCGCTCAAGAACGAAAATCTTTATGTTTAAATGACGAGCAAAAACAGTATATTTTTATCTCTATCCTTTTTTAGATATACTAATGAAAAATATGGTGGAGGTTTAAATATGAAATTTGACATTATAGGGGATATTCATGGATGCTTTCAAGAGTTTCAAGATTTAACGACGAAACTCGGATACAACTGGAATAGTGACCTGCCGTTTCACCCTGACCAACGTAGGCTTGCTTTTGTTGGTGATATTACAGATCGCGGCCCTCATTCATTACGTATGATTGAAATTGTATGGGAACTTGTCATAAATAAAAAAGTAGCTTATTACGCTCCGGGAAATCACTGTAATAAACTATACCGTTTTTTCCTCGGGCGTAATGTGACAATCGCTCATGGACTCGAAACAACTGTTGCCGAATATGAAGCACTGCCTTCTCATAAACAAAACATTATAAAAGAAAAATTCATCACACTTTATGAGCAATCCCCTTTATATCACGTACTCGATGAGAAAAGGTTAATTGTATGTCACGCTGGAATTCGGCAAGATTACATAGGAAGACAAGATAAAAAAGTACAAACCTTTGTATTATATGGCGATATTACAGGAGAAAAACATGCTGACGGCTCTCCTGTCCGTCGCGACTGGGCACAAGAATATAAAGGAAAAGCTTGGATTGTATATGGACATACGCCCGTTAAAGAACCTCGCTTCGTAAATCATACAGTCAATATTGACACTGGCGCTGTATTTGGTGGCAAACTAACCGGACTACGTTATCCTGAGATGGAGACCGTTTCCGTCCCTTCCTCCCTGTCTTTTGTCCCTGAGAAATTTCGCCCAATTTCATAACGACCCTTATTTAGATATCATTCACAAATTACGAGGATTATCGTATCATTTAGGCGGCTCTCCTATAAAAACTAGGTAAAGTAATTAAAAAAAGATGCAATAAAGTGCATCTTTTTTTAATTACACGGCATATACTGTCGCAGGAGGTGACAGAATGAAGAAAAAATCTTCTAAACAAAAAAGAAAATGCCCGCCTTTTTATCTACCCATGTACGGAATTAACAACTGGTGCAGCATTCGAGCTGCAGCTTTAGAAGAACCGGACGGACAAGGGGCTTCCCCCAAAAACAAAGCTAAACCAAAATATGTCTCTTTGCAAAATGCTGTAATGAGCCGCATAATCGATAATAGAAAAACAAAGATGCAGCAAAAAAATAAACCTCTCTCTACTCACACTGAACAGGTTGTGCCTTCTGAGCAAACAGAGAAAAATACAGAAGAAGACATCCCTGTAGCAATAAATAAAAAAGCAGAATCAGAAATTCCAGCTGCTATTATAAATCAAGTGAAAAAAATAAGAGAAGCATTAGCACCATCCAATGATATACAAACAGAAAAAACGATCATAATTCAAACTCCTACACCTGAAAATACAAAAGTAAAAAAAGGGGGACGATATGCACATGCAGAGGGGCTTCACTCTAATGCAGAGGGTACAGCTTCACATGCAGAAGGACTTCTTACACACGCAAAAGCTTCTTTCTCTCATGCGGAAGGATCAAAAACGAAAGCAACTGGACATAGTTCCCATAGTGAAGGAAGTGAAACGACAGCAGGTGGCTCTTATTCTCATGCGGAAGGTAAACATACAATCGCTTTAGGCGAAGCAGCACATGCAGAAGGAACCGCGACTATCGCTAACGGATTCTCTTCTCATGCGGAAGGTAATCATACATCAACAGCTCATTTTGCAGGTAGCCATATTATGGGGCGCTTCGGCACAGCAGAAGAATCTTATTCTTGGTTTATTGCAAACGGCACAAATGAAACCGATCATAATATCGGTGCAAAGTGGCTTGCTCATAATGGGGAAATGTATATTGATGGCGCTTCTTACAATGCAAGTGGAACTGATTTTGCACAAATGTTTGAAACAACAGACAATCATTTTATTGATGTAGGTTATTTCGTTACATTTAGTAGCGAAGAAAAAATTCGGATCGCTACTTCAAACGATTCATTCATTTTAGGAATATCTAGTGCAACCCCCGCCCTTATAGGAAATAGCGGTGCTTTAAGTTGGCAAAAACGCTATAAAACAGATAACTTTGGAAAACGCCAATATGTACGTACGGAATCGCAAGACATACAACCTCTTTTAAATACAGAATGGGATCCAACTTGCAAATATATAGCAAGAAAAGATCGTACCGAGTGGCTTCCTGTCGGATTAATTGGACAAATGTTAGTACGCGATGACGGCACTTGCGAAACGCATGGATATTGTCGTCCAAATAACGATGGCATTGCTACAAAATCCGAAAGTGGCTTTTTCATTATAAAGCGCACGGGTGAAAATCAAATTTTAATATTATTCCGCTAAGAAAAAAGGGAACAAAATTCTTCGTTACATAAGAATTTTGTTCCCTTTTTAAGTATGCCTTAATACCTCTTCCATATCGCTTGGAATCGTTGTAGTGAAAGACATTTCCTTCTCTAAAATAGGATGATAAAACGTCAAAGATGTACTATGAAGTGCTTGACGTTTTATCACATCTCTTCTTCCTCCATATAAATCATCACCAAGTAACGGATGGCCTATATGAGCCATATGTACACGAATTTGATGCGTTCTTCCGGTCTCAAGCTCAAGTGATACATGCGTCTTATGATTGGCGCTATCCATCACTCTAAAATGAGTAACTGCTCTTTGCCCATTTTCACAAACGGTTCGCTCAATAATGCTATCCGATTTTCGTCCAATCGGTGCATCAATCGTTCCTTCTCGTTCTATCATCTCACCGTGAACAATTGCTTCATATGTTCTTTTCACAGCTTTTTGTTGATGCTGTTTCGATAAAAGATGATGCACGAAACGATTTTTTGCAATAAGCATAAGCCCTGAAGTATCACGATCTAATCTTGTTACGATATGCACCGTACTTGCAAGATGCTGCTTATCATAATGAGATAAGAGCGCATTCGCAACACTACCTGCCGGATGTTCTCTAGACGGAATCGTTGACATGTTCGCCTCTTTGTTTATGACAAGAACCGCATCATCTTCATATACAATACATAAAGGGATATCTTCTTTAATCATCCCTTCACTTCTTTCTTCCACTGGAAAAAAGACACGTAATTCTTCACCAGCTTGCAACTGATGACGAACACTGGCATGTTGATTATTTACTTCAATAGCTCCGCCGCGAAATTTTATATCCGTTAAGGCGGCTTTAGAAATCCCTTTTGTTTTTAAAAATTCTCTAACTAAAGTTCCCTCTTCAGCCGATTCTATATCCCATTTCAATGTAAATCTGTTCAAATATATAAACCCTTTCTATTTATCTGCAACAAACGAGTCACGAACTCGTTTCCAGAACGGGAACGGACGGAAACGAACAAATCGTACTTTCTCGTTTGCAACGCGATACTGGATTGATTTCACATCTTGATGAACCATCGTTAAATGGTCCACCGTAATTTGTAAGTTCATTCCTGCAGCCGGCTTCAACACACATGTATGATGCTTCGGCAATACGAGTGGCGAGCCTACAGTACGAAACACACGGTTATTAATAGATGCCATTTCTGCAATTTGAATCGCTTCAATAGAAGGGTGAATAATAGCTCCGCCAAGCGCCTTATTATACGCAGTACTTCCCGAAGGAGTAGAAATACAAAGGCCATCCCCGCGGAACGTTTCAAAGTACTCTCCGCGTATTTCCACTTCTGTTACTAATGTACCTTCCGCACTTTTAACAGTTGCTTCATTCATCGCCAAATACTGTGACTCTTTACTCCCATTCACATAGCGAATAATCACTTCTAAAAGCGGATATTCCACCACTTGGAATGGTGTTTTAGCAATTGCAATTACTAATTTCTCTACTTCTGTCGGTAACCAATCTGCGTAGAAACCTAAATGCCCTGTATGTACACCAACAAATGCTGTTTCATCCAATCGATTATAATAACGATGAAATGCATATAAAAGCGTTCCATCTCCCCCAACAGAAATTACAATATCGGGTTCCTTTTCATCCATTATAAATCCAAAATCTAGCAAGTATTCTTTCATCGTGCTTGCCAGTGTATCTGATGATTGATCTCCCTTTGACATAATTGTAAATTTCATCGCCCAACACCCTTTAGTTTATGATTCGGAATCTTTCGTTTCTTGTTTTCTTGAAAAAGCTTTCTGCGCTTCTTGAATCTCAAGACGAATAGAAGACATTTCTTCATCTAATAAAAACGCCGCTTCCGCTGCGCGTTGCAAGCGTATTTTAATATCTTCAGGAAAACGTCCACTATATTTATAATTTAAAGAATGCTCAATTGTTGCCCAAAAATTCATTGCTAACGTGCGTATTTGGATTTCTACCAATACTTTTTTTTCTCCCTGAATCGTTTGAACCGGGTAACTAATGACAACGTGATAAGAGCGATAGCCGCTATCTTTCTTTTGCGTGACATAATCACGTTCTTCCACGATTTCAAAGTCATTTCGTTTTCGAAGAAATTCTACAACAGGCTTAATCTCATCAACAAATTGACACATCATTCGAAGACCCGCGATGTCTTGCATATCTTCTCTCAGCCGATTTAGCGGTACATTTCTCTTCTCCGCTTTATCAATAATACTAGCAACCGACTTTACCCTTCCTGTTACAAACTCAATTGGAGAATGCTCTGTTAACATTGCAAATTGAGTACGCATTCCTTTTAGTTTCACTTTCAGCTCTGCCACCGCTTGATGGTAAGGTGCTAAAAATTCTTCCCAATTTCGATTCATTTCAACCACCACCAAAATCAATCCATTTGCTTATAGAAATACTTTTTCTACAGCAGTTACTAGTTCTTCTCCGTAATTTGCATTACCTTCAATATTTTCAACTAAATATTCTACTTCTTCTTTTAAATTTTCTAATTCCATTTCAACGTCGTTCACACGAACGAACATTACTATATCGTTATTCATCGCTTCATGCATTGCTTCCCAGCATGTGTGCGGAATACTTACATAAATGAAAGATGATTCGTTTTCTAAAATATATAAAAATGATAAATTGTCTGAGTCTACAAGTACGTGATTACGCGCACTTAACTCCTTTACCTCTATTTCATTATTTTCCGCACAAAAAATAAGCGCATTCTCTCTCTTTTCTACGCTCTTAACTTGAATTTTATTTTGCATGCTCTTACTCCTCCATCTCAACTTCCTGTCTTACTTAACAGTATTATTGTATCATAACATGGACGCAAACAAATAAAACATTGAACCAAATTTATGAAAAAGCGATAATGTGTAAAGAATTATTTTTTAAAAGGAGCGCGCATACAATGACACAAGAAATTGAAATTGAATTTAAAAATATTGTTACAGAAAAAGAATTCGATACATTATGTAAATCATTCTCTATTGAGGTATTTACGAAACAGGTGAATCACTACTTTGAAACACCGGGCTTCTCGTTAAAAGAAGCTGGCTCTGCACTTCGTATTCGTCATAAAGGAGAAACTTATACATTAACATTGAAACAACCTGCAGAAGTCGGCTTGTTAGAAACGCATCAAATCGTAACAGAAGACGAAGCAAGAATGATGATGAAAACAAACGTAATCATTCCAGGGGCTGTAATGGATCAACTACACAAATTACAAATTCCTGTTTCCACTTTAACTTATATGGGTAGTTTAACAACTGAAAGAGCCGAAACACTATTTGAAGGCGGAACGCTTGTCTTTGATCATAGTTTCTATTACAATCACGATGATTATGAAATTGAATTTGAAGTGCAAGATGAAGAAACAGGAAAAGCTGCATTTATTCATTTATTAAAACAGCACGACATACCAATCCGTCATACAAATAATAAAGTAAAACGCTTTTTCCTTGCCAAACAAAACAAAGCACGCTAAAGTGAAAATTCCACTAGTGAATACGTTCTACTAGTGGATATATCTCACTTTTTAAAAGGAAAAGATTCTTTTACATTTGAAAAATAAGCAAAGAACGTTATGAAGGCTGTTTATTTGCCCTCTAGAACATTCCATTGCTACAATAGATATACATTTCATGGAAAAAGGAGTTTATAAAGGATGAGCAAGCAACCGATGACACCATTTGAAGCAATTGGCGGTGAACAATGCATTGCAATATTAGTAGACACGTTTTATTCCTATGTCAGTAAACACCCTGACCTATCTCCCATCTTCCCGGATGATTTAACAGAAACCGCTAGGAAGCAGAAACAATTTTTAACGCAATATTTAGGTGGTCCTAATTTGTACACTGAAGAACATGGTCATCCTATGTTAAGAGCACGCCATCTTCCGTTTGAGATTACTCCAAAACGAGCAGAGGCTTGGCTATCATGTATGGAGCAAGCAATGGATGACACAGGAGTGCACGGTCATATAAGAGAGTTCGTTTTTGAACGTTTAGCGTTAACTGCTCAGCATATGGTTAATACTCCAAACGAAACAGGTGAAGTGTAATGGATAAGCAGGAAGCAACGCATATAAATATGCCATCTCCTTCCGCATGTGAGCATAAGTCTGTAGAAGCATATTTATTTATTGATCCACTTTGTAAAGATTGCTGGGAACTTGAGCCCTTTATTATTAAACTATGGCTTGAATACGGGAAATACTTCTCTATTCGTCATATCGTAACAGGAAAAGTGGATGGAACGAACGCTTCCTCACACAAATGGAATAAACCTGCTAATATTCGATTTGTGTGGGAAAAGACAACAAGTTTACAAGGTTTTTCATGTGATGGAAAGGTACATATGCAAGAAGCATCGTCAACCCCATATTTAGTTTCGATGGCAATTAAGGCAGCGGAGTTACAGGGCCGAAAAGCAGGTTCGAAGTTTTTGCGAAAACTCCAAGAATACATTTTCCTTGAAAATGTATCAAACCCTGACTGCGAATTATTACTTGCATGTGCAAGAGATAGCGATATTGATGTAGAAGAATTTAAAAAAGACCTACATTCCGCTAGCGCAAAAAAAGCTTTCCAATGTGACTTAAAATTTACAAATGAGATGCATATTACAGAAATACCTTCTCTCGTATTCTTTCATGCGAATTCAGATGAAGAAGGTATTAAAATCGCTGGAACTTATTCCTACGACGTATACGTACAATTATTGAAAGAACTTGTAAAATGTGAAATCGAGCCAGAACCATTACCACCTTTAGAAGTGTTACTAGAAGCAACGCAATTTATATCTTCAAAAGAAGTAGCATTTATATATGACTGCTCGCAGCAAGAGATCGAGCGTGAACTGAAAAAATTACAACTGAAACGAAAAGTACAAATGATTGACGTAAAATGTGAACGTTATTGGAAATGGATAGCAAAAGAAAAAGACCTGGTGTAAAACACCAGGTCTTTTTCTTTACGGCTTATAAAAATATTAAAGGGGATGGGAGAAATTTTCACGTTCAAACAAAGGGGTATATGTTTGTATGTGAATTCGTTCACGCTTATTATATTACAAGATTCGACGTCAGATGACAACCCCTTTTGTCGAATTTCACACTTTTGTCACATTCTAAACGTTTTCATTTCTGAATAAGCTATAAAAAAGCTATTTTGGAGGTGTTCCGTATGAAAAAAACGTATATTTTACTTATCTTACTAGCTGTCATCGTTTCTTTTTTCTTGTACATCCTCTCTCTACTACAAGCTTTTCCTAAAATTATTGCCTTCCCTCTTTTATTTGGAGTCATTGTCATCGCTCTCTCTTATTTCAACCATAAAAAACGATTTAAAGGTTTTTAACTACAAAAATCACCTGTAAAACTGCCTTCTAATTTAGAAAAAAGAAAGAAATTCACCTTATTTTTTCGACAAATATCGACAAAAATATTTAAAACAAAAAAAGACGAGGTAAATTCCTCGTCTTTACAATTACTTCTCTTCAAATAATAATGCTTCTAATTCATTTAATTTCTCTTCAAATACTTGTAGCGCTTCTTTTACCGGTTCTGGAGATGCCATATCTACTCCAGCTTTTTTCAGCACTTCAATTGGATAATCTGAGCTCCCTGCTTTTAAGAACTCATTAATGTAACGTTCTACTGCTGGTTGCCCCTCTTCTAAAATTTGTTTAGACAAAGCCGTTGCTGCACTAAATCCTGTTGCGTATTGGTATACGTAATAGTTGTAGTAGAAGTGCGGAATACGAGACCACTCTAAACCAATTTCTTCATCGATTACTAAAGCATCACCGAAATATTTCTTATTTAAATCATAGTAGATCTCCGTTAACATGTCTGGCGTAACCGCATGTCCTTCTTGTACTTTCTTATGAATAATATGCTCAAACTCTGCGAACATCGTTTGACGGAATACAGTACCACGGAATCCTTCTAAATAATGATTTAATAAGTATAGACGCTCTTTCTTATCTTCTGTCGTTTTTAATAAATAATCGTTTAGAAGTGCTTCATTACAAGTTGATGCTACTTCCGCAACGAAGATTGAATAATCACCGTATACGTGCGGCTGCGTCTTTCTTGTATAGTAGCTATGCACGGAATGACCGAACTCATGAGCAAGTGTAAATAAATTATTTACATTATCATGCCAGTTCATTAAAATATACGGATTTGTTCCATATGCACCAGATGAATATGCTCCGCTTCGCTTTCCTTTATTCTCATACACATCTACCCAGCGATTTTCATATGCTTCTTTTAAAATGTCAACATACTCATCACCAAGTACGTTTAAAGACTTTAATAACATGTCTTGTGCTTCTTCATACTTCACGTTCATTTTCACTTCTGGTACAAGTGGTGTATATAAATCATACATATGAAGCTCATCAAGTCCTAGTGCACGCTTACGAATATCAATGTAACGATGTAGCAAGTGTAAATTATCATTTACAGATTCAACAAGTTGATCATACACCGCTTCAGGAATATTATTATTACTTAATGCCGCTTGACGTGCAGAATCGTATTTACGAACACGCGCATTGAAATTATTACGTTTCACAGCTCCGCTTAACGTGCTTGCAAATGTGTTCTTATATTTCCCGTACGTTTCATATACAGCTTTGAATGCATCTTCGCGCACACGACGATTATCACTTTCTAAAAACTGAATGTAACGACCATGTGTAATTTCCACTTCTTCTCCATCCTCACCTTTAATAGATGGGAATTTCAAATCCGCATTATTCAACATACCAAATGTATTACTTGACGCACTCATTACTTCAGATGCTTCTGCTAATAGAGCCTCTTCCGCTTCAGATAATACGTGCGGGCGTTGACGCGTAATTTCTTCTAATGCATGTTCATATACACTTAAGTCTCTATTTTCTGTCAAGAATGTTTGCAGTGTATCTTCTGCAATCGATAAAATTTCAGGCACAATATATGCTGTGCTACTAGATACTTGTGAATATAAATTTGTTGCGCGGTCATTTAACGCTTGATACACAGAGTTTGTTGTATCTTGATCGTAACGCATATGTGCATATGTATATAGCTTACCTAATCGCATTGAAATTTCGTCTTCATATTGCAATGCCTCAAGCAAATTGTCCGCAGAGTCACCAAGTTTCCCTTTAAATTCAGTTAACTTCGGTAATAGCCCTTTAATAGCTTGGAATTCTTTTTCCCATTCTGCATCTGTTTGGAAAATATCTTCTAATCGCCATGTGTTTGATTCTTCAATCTCACTGCGATTTGGTAATGTTTTTGTTGTGTTTTGTTCAGACATCCTTTAAGCCCTCCTTTAAATATCTCTACTTACATACAATTCGATTTTTCTTATGTAATTCCTTCACGATCAGTCTTTATTATATCCCCTTTTCCTTCTCTCATGTTGTACTTTGCCTCAAATAAAGATAAGGCATACGTTAAGCAAATTTCATCATATTTTATAACTTCCTCCTCTGTTTTTAACATAACTACTTCTCTTTTTTTCCGGTACTTATAAGTCCCTACTTTCTGCAATACACCTGCATAACATAAAAATGTCATATATTCAGCAACTGCTACTTTCCATATATGCCGTGAAAAGTACGGGAGCATGCGCCTTTTCGTATACGTTTTCACATAACTACATACATATTGAAGAGAAATACAATCCCCTACCGTAAGCTCACCTATACACTTTATATATAGAAAAGCTTGCCATATAAATGGATTTGTTTGAAAAGCAAATGAGGACGGGAGTGGCACACCGATTTCAGAAGGAAAATTTGCTGGGGTACATTTACATTGATATAAAAGGCGTAATAGTGACTTATGATTGTAATTCCAAATCGGCAGAGCATTTTGCCGAAAATAGCTCTTTCGCTTTTTCCATTCCTCACCTAATGTTTCTTTTCGGAAAGAGACGGGAGAAAAGAGCATTTCAAAAGTAGTCGTTTCAGTTGGTAAATAGATAATATGTGAGAAAGAGACGCTTGTAGAAAATGAAGTGAGAAACGCGCATTTCATAAATGATTTTTGTTTCGAACAGAAGAAAATAAGAAATGGCTGAGGATAAGATTGTAAGGAGAAAGCCATAAGTGAGGAGAATTTCATCCAATATGCTGATTGCCTCTTCAATTGATTTCCACCAATGATCCAAATGACCTGTATACCAGCTCGCCAATACGAATAGGTTCGTTTGTACAGCTGCTCTATAGAGAGATTGGCGCATTGGTATTCAATCGCAATTGTTCTCCCTGCTCTTTCTATGAAAATATCTGGTCGTTGCTGAATTTCTGGAAGATAGTGCTCTATATACACAGGAAAGTTTTGACGTTTGAACCACCTATATAACAATTCTTTACCGTGCATATGATACATAGATTCTGCTTCATAAAAGGCAAGACACGCGTCCATTTTCTTATGAGCAAAATGCCAACTTTTTTGTTTCCCTAATTTCATTTGCACTTCCTTCCCGCAAGCTATGCAAAAGAAGCTTTCCATTTTACGCATACGATGTAAAAGCTCTTCATCATGATGATAGAGTAGATGAATTTTTTCTCCGTTTTCTCTTTTGGCGATAAACATCGGAATCACACCCTTTCAGCTCCTTATATTCTACAATTTATTACAAATTCCTTTTAAAAAAGAGATGTCCCAATTTCGGACATCTCTTTTTATAATAAAGGTGATAATAATCGATACGTCGATTCAACAATTCGTCTATGAAGACGCCTTTTATGAAAACGATCGACATGAATTTCACTTGATTCTTCTATATCCTCTTTATAATCTTGAACAAGTTTTCGAATGCTGTCTGTATCATATAAAAAGGCATTTACTTCAAAGTTCAAATGAAAACTTCTCATATCCATATTAGCAGTCCCAATTGAAGCTAAATCAGAATCGACAATGACAACTTTACTATGGAGAAAACCTTTTTCGTATTCATATATCTTTACCCCTGCATCTAAAAGCTCTGGGAAGTACGATCTCGATGCGTAAAAGACGGTGCGTTTATCAGGCTTACTCGGCATTAACAAACGGACATCAATACCAGCAAGTGCCGCTACCTTTAATGCGGATAAAATATCATCATCCGGAATGAAATACGGCGTCGCAATCCAAATGGATTTCCGCGCAGAAGAAATCATAGCAAAATATAAATGTTTAATTGTTTCCCATTTATTATCTGGTCCACCTGCAACGAGCTGTACGCCTCCCCAATGATCACCCTCAACTGCTTTCGCTTGTAAATATTCAGGGGCCAGCACAGCCTCACCAGTCATATAAAACCAATCTTGAAGGAAAATAAGTTGCAAGCTTTGAACAGCTTCACCACGCAAATATAAATGCGTGTCTCGCCAAAAACCGAAATATTTATCCTTCCCTAAATATTCATCACCAATATTTAATCCACCGACAAATCCTTCATTTCCATCAATAATAACGATTTTCCGGTGGTTTCGATAATTAATCTTATCGTTTAAAATCGGAAAGCGCACAGGGAAAAACGGAATCATTTCTACTCCTGCATCATTCAATTCTTCAATATATGAATTCGATAATCTAAAACTTCCAACCGCATCATATAAAAAACGAACGACAACACCTTCTTTTGATTTCTGTATTAAAATATCTTTAATTTCTGTTCCAAGCTTATCATCACGCACAATGTAATATTCCATATGAATGTGGTGTTTCGCTCGTTTTAATCCATCTAAAATGGCCTGAAACGTTTCATCTCCATTTGTTAATGTTCTCGTTTCAGTTTGAAATGAAATATTTAAAGCGCCTAAGCGGTCCGCTAAACGAAATAACAGCTCTTGGTGCTTATGATTGCGCAAAATCCGTTCTTCGTAATCTTCATGCCCTTTATATTGTAAAAATGCTTGTTCATCGAGCAACGCCTTCTTTTGGAACATTCTCTTCCTCCGAAAGTTCTGTCCAAATAATAAATAAGCGAAGAATCCAAATACCGGAAAAATACCTAACACAATGAGCCATGTAAGTGTTTTAGACGGATGACGGTTCTCTAAGAAAATAACGCAGCCAATTAAAAATGCAGATACCGTAAATAAAATACTAATAATACCTAAAATCGAAACATCTTTTATACCAATTACATCCGAATAAAATGCTACATCAATAAACATACGTAACGAAACAAATAACGCGAACAATAGTAAAACAAAGAAAATCAACTTTAACGTATTTTTCATCTCTTACCTCCTTACTAAGAAAGCTTTCCTATTCTTCATATAAAAAGCCGATTTCATACTACAGAAATCGGCCTACGTTTTAGCAGGAAAATTATTGCGAATTGTTTCAAGCGCATGCTCTTTCACAATTTGTTTCCCATACTCACTTACACGATGAATTGTTAAAGTTGATTCTTCTCCGTATTCTAAAACAATACTTAAAATACGATCAATTTCTTCTTCATCATGTAGCACTTCATCGAATTCCACATATACATAATAGCGGTTCTCAAATGAATACAGCTCATCTTTTATATCTTCAAAGATAAGACGGTGGCTTAATGAAATGACATCTTCAAAATCATTAAATTTAATTAAAAATCCAAACGTACCATCTTCGTTAAAGTTTGTTCCTGCTTGTTCCTCTACCTCTTCCACTAATTCTTGCTGGAATAATGATTCAATGCCTTCATCTAGAGGAATGTCTATAATTTTATCTACACCTATTGGTAGTTCTAGCTTTTGTCCATCCTTTGAAAGCTCTGCTTTCGTTACAAGTACTTCAATCCCTTTATCGACTGCTTGCACTTGAATCCATAACGGTCCATCAATAAAGAAATCATCATGATCACGAGCTTCGTCCATCATCTCCCAAAAGAGCTCTTCACTTCGTTCGCGGTCATACCAAATTTCTTCACGATTAAACCCTCTATCCTCTATATCAATGTACGTAATAAAAAATTTCATCGTATGGTCATTAATTCTTTCAATATCCAAAATACAACTCTCCCTTCCTGCTTAGAATTGTTATGAAGGGATTCCCCACTCATATGACAAATCAATAGATTCTTGTACTCTCATTTTATGATAAGATTCTCCAGAATGGAAATAAAATCGATTTATTTTACAAAAATAGTTATATGCCTATCTTTATTCGACCATCTACACAAATATATCATTATAGCGATTTCTCACTCATAAAAAATTTGGACATACATTTCCACCCTCCCCCGTACACTGTAATAAAGTGAAACTTTTATTAGAGAAGGTGATTTAGTCTCTCTCTTCACCGCATACATATAGTTCGCTTATTAAAACATCATAAATGGAGGCAGACGAATGGACTTAGAGTTTTTAACATCTGTACTAATGATTGTCGGTATCGATGTTGTATTAGGTGGTGACAACGCAATCGTCATCGCACTAGCTAGCCGAAATTTACCTGAATCGAAACGAAATAAAGCCATTTTGATTGGTACTCTTTTAGCAATCGTACTAAGAATTGTCCTTACTATACTAGCTGTCTATTTACTCGACATTCCATTTCTGCAACTTATCGGAGGCGTTTTACTTACACTAATTGCAGTAAATTTACTAACTGATAATAGCAACGATCTTTCTGCTATTCAGGGGAAAACAACTTTATTTCAAGCTGTGCGTACAATTGTATTCGCGGATCTCGTTATGGGGTTTGACAACGTTATTGCCATTGCAGGTGCAGCTCACGGAAGATTTTTACTCGTAATAATCGGCTTACTCATTTCTATCCCGATTATTATTTGGGGCAGCAAACTTATTTTAATACTTATGGAACGCTTTCCATTCCTCATTTATTGCGGAGCAGCGATTCTCGCCTATACAGCAGGAAAAATGGTTACACATGAAGACAGGCTTGCAACGTTCTTTCATAATAATCCAAATTTCACCACAAGCATGCCTTTCTTATTCATTTTCACTGTTCTATGCATCGGTATTATCGTGCAACAAGTTCGATTACGAAATGTGAAACATTAAAAAAAACCTTCTACTATATAATAGGTAGAAGGTTTTCATATTATTATAATTAATTTACAAGACGCTGTGCTTCACGTAATTGAAACGTTCTTACTGTACGTGGTAAGAAACGGCGGATTTCGTCTTCATTGTAACCTACTTGAAGGCGCTTCTCGTCAATCATAATTGGACGACGTAAAATCCCTGGATAGTCACGAATCATCTTATATAAATCTTGAAGTGGTAAAGACTCTAAGTTTACATTTAATTCTTGGAAAACTTTCGAACGAGTAGAAATAATCTCATCCGTTCCGCTTTCTGTCATACGTAAAATCTCTTTAATTTCCTCAATCGTTAATGGATCTGAGAAAATATTACGTTCTGTATAAGGAATATGATTTTCCTCTAGCCATAATTTCGCCTTTCTACAAGACGTACAGCTTGGAGAACTATATAATGTTACCATACAAAGCTCACTCTCCTTAAAGAGTACAAATTCTGTACTAATTACAGTTTAAATTTCTAAATTCAGCAATTTTTTACGATACCTTGTCTTATAACAAAGTGCAAAAAATCTCATTTCATGTAAGCAACAACTTTGAGCAAACAACAATTACTTTTAATAAGTAACTTCTATAATCATTATACAATAGATTTTGCAAGAAATATACAGTAAATTTCCTTCTAATTGAGAAAACTCTTCCGTGTATTCTACTGCTATGTAACATGATCAAACTCACTTCAGCTGTAATTTAACAATAACCTTCAACCCTCTTAATACTGGCTTGTCATAGATTTTTCATGTGATATACAGTTATTTCCCCATAATCTTCTCTATGAAAAAGAGAACGTTTTCTTACCTTTTCTTCATAAATCAATTAAGAAATGTAAGACTATACAAGTGAGAATTAAAAGGAACACTTGTTCTTATTTTAACAAACATCCTCATCCATGTCTATACGATTTCTAAAATAAATCAATTATTTTTCTGACATTTCTTTCTTTTTTATCTTTTATCTCATACAATAAACATACAGACAGGCAAAGGGGGAATTTGCAAATGATTGCTTTTTTTATTGATTTTGTCACTGTTGCTGCCCTCATCATCGGAATCACAGCATTGATTGGTGTCATTACAAATAGCATTGGTGAAAAACTCTTTGGCGGAAAAGAAAAAATGAAGTTTGTTAATAAAAGCTTGGATGTCCAATCTGGCTGGAACCAAGTTGGCGGAAAAGGTATTTATAAGAAACGTACGTATTAAAAAAGCAGGCGGTTAGCCTGCTTTTTTTATTTTTCTACAGATGCCCACTTAAAGCTTAAATCGCCGCCATATTTATGGTTGTACATATTTTTAATTGATTCTCTTTGTATATATGCTCTACCACGTTGGTATACTGGAACAATCGCAGCGTCATCAAATAACATTTTCTCTGCTTCTAGTAATTTTTTCCAACGGCCATTTACATCGCTTCCATCTTTCTTCGCTTTCATGATAATTTCATCATATTTCGGATTAGAGTATTTCATTTTATTTTGCGATCCGTCCGTCACAAACATATCAAGGTATGTAACTGGATCTGGGAAGTCTGCGCTCCATCCAGAGAATGACATAACATAATCGCCCGCATCTTCTAGTTTTAGTTTTTGCGCGAATGGTTGTTGTTTAATTTTCACTGTTAAACCTGGTAAATTCTTTTCTAATTCACCTTTTAAATATTCACCTGTTTTCTTCGATAATTCAACATCTTCATTTAATAACTCTAATTCGATTTCATTTTTACCAAGCTCTTTTTTACCAGCTTCCCAATATTTCTTCGCTTCTTTCACGTTTGGTTTTACAATATCTCCATTTACAGCACGGAAGTCTTTCTTATCTGGCCCTTTAATGAAGTTATCAGGAATTAATCCTGTTGCTGGCTTAGAACCGTTATTTAATAATGTATCAACGAACGGCTTACGTTCAAAAGCAAGTGAAATTGCTTTACGAATATTTTTATTTGCTAAAGCTGGGTCTTTTTGATTTAAACGAAGGAAGAATACAGATGTATCTTCTACTGTTTGGAAATCTGGTTTTCCTTTATATTTATCGATGAACTCTGCTAATAGCGTCGCTCGATCGACTGCGTTTGTTTCATATAAATTAATTGGCGTAGACGTATCTTTTACAATATTAAAGTTTACTTCCTCAATCTTCACTTCTTTATTGTCCCAATATGACGCGCTTTTTGTCATTTTAAAGCTACGTTCATGTTGCCAATCACTTAATGTAAATGGTCCGTTATAAAGTGTTGTATTCGCTTCCAAACCAAACTTCGTACCTTGCTCTTTCACAAACTTTTCATTCACAGGATAAAAGATTGGATATACCATTAAATCTACAAGGTATGGAATTGAATTGTCTAATTCCACTTCTAATGTATGATCATCAATCGCTTTCACGCCTAATTGATCTGGACTCATCTCTTTTTTATTAATTTTCTCTGCATTTTTTATATCGTACATAATGTAGGCTGATTTCGCAGCTGTATCTGGGTTAATCGCTCTTTGCCATGCGTATACGAAATCCTTCGCCGTCACAGGCTCACCATTTGACCATTGTGCGTCTTCACGTAATTTAAATGTATATTTTTTACCGTCTTCTGACTTTTGGAATTCCTTCGCTACACCAGGAACTAGCTTATCATCTTTCCCTAAACTGTATAAGCCTTCCATCGTATTAGTCATTACTCTTGAAGAAACCGCATCAGCTGATAACGCTGGGTCCATCGTTGGAATTTCTTGTGTTTCAATTAAGTTAATAACTTGCTTCGCACCGCTTTTCCCGCTATCCCCTTTTGCGTTCGCTTGCGGTTCATCTTTTTGGTAGCTACATGCCCCTAACATCATGCTCATCGCTACTGTTGATACTACAAAAACTGGCATCTTTTTTTTCATACTTCCACCCTCCACAAAAATGTTAGCCCTTTCATTTTCAAACAAAAAGAAATATATATATGTTCTAACAATTCATATTATACACACAAATATATTTTTTGTATATTCATATTTCTATTTTATTAAAATTTTCTGTTAAAAAATAAACCTTTGTAAACGTTTCATATTGCTGATTATCCTTACTAAAGTGTTGAAAATGAATGTTTTTATATTTTTCTAAATTATCAGATAAAAGTAAATTTTATATCCTATAATACTTTGCGCATAATTATCCTTCTCTTTTTATCATAAAATAGCGCTACCTTCATAATAAAGATATGTAGGTTAAAATGAGTGCAAAGGATAGGAAATTATGTTACGATACACCTTGCTAAAAATAGATATCGGTAAAGAGGGGACGGACATGGCAGCAATTCAGGCAAAAAACGGGCCGACAGAGAAATTAAGTTTATTCTTATTAACATGGCCTATTTTTCTAGAAGTTTTTCTATTTATGTTAATGGGGATCGCTGATACTTTCATGTTAAGTGCATTATCAGACGATGCTGTATCTGGGGTTGGTGCAGCGAATCAATATCTCCATATCGCTATTTTGGTACTAGAAGTCATCGGGAACGGCGCAGCTATCGTCGTATCTCAATACCTCGGTTCCAAACGTTTTATGGAAGCATCTAAAATATCAGCTTTAGCCGTCACATTAAATTTAGTGGTCGGACTCATTATAAGCGCTGGTTTTCTTTTATTTTCAAAACATATGATGATGGCAATGAACTTACAAGGCGATGTACTCATGTATGCGCAAAACTATTTATCCATCGTCGGAGGCGCTATTTTCCTTCAAGCTATTATTAATTCATTAGCCGCAATTATCCGCGTACACGGCTTCACAAAGCAAGCGATGTTTATTTCACTTGGAATGAATATTATTCATATCGCTGGAAACTACGTACTCATTTTCGGGAAGTTTGGTTTCCCAGAACTCGGTGTACAAGGGGCTGCCATTTCTTCTGCTGTCAGCCGACTTATCGCACTTATCGTTTTCTTCTGGTTACTGTACCGCGTTATGGAATACCGTGTGAAATTACAATATTACTTCACCTTATCAAAAGAATACATCGGGAAAATTTTAAAAATCGGGATTCCATCTGCATTTGAGCAGGTTATGTATCAAGCTTGCCAAATTGTCTTCTTATACTATGCAACATACTTAGGAACGGAATCATTAGCGGCTAGACAATACGCTACGAACATTTCTATGTTCACTTATTTATTCGCGATTGCGATCGGTATGGGAACAGCCATTATTATCGGACGCCTCGTTGGCGGTGGTGAAAAAGATGAAGCGTATGAACGCGTATGGAAAAGTGTAAAATGGGCAATTGGCGTCACTTTATGTATGGTCGCTCTCGTCGTTACATTCCGTACACAATTAATGGGACTATTTACAGATAATCCGCACATTATTACGTTAGGTGCATCAGTTCTTTTACTAAGTGTACTACTTGAAACGGGACGTACGATGAACATCGTCATTATCAATTCACTTCGCGCAGCTGGTGATGCAAAGTACCCCGTTTTAATCGGTGCATTCTCTATGGTGTTAATGAGTTTACCACTCGGCTACTTTTTCGCCTTCCATTTAGATATGGGGCTCGCTGGTATTTGGCTAGCGATTGCTATTGATGAATGGACACGTGCCATCATTATGTTCTTCCGCTGGAAAAGTAGAGCGTGGGAACGTTATGCACTCGTTAAACCTGAAGAACAAGAGGAGTGTGTTTCTGTTCAGGCACAGTAATACTCGTTTAATTAAAATGCATTCATCGGAAAATAACATTTATATTCACTTACCGACAAATGTTAACAATACAACTGTTTATAGAATAGAAAAAGAGCCATCCTTCTGTAGCGGAAGAATGGCTCTTTTTCTTATTGATAAATCTCTTTATATTTCTTATACTCTGCTTCAGAACATAATACGAAATGTCCTGGGCGAATTTCACGCATTGTTGGTGCTTCACTAGCATAATCATGCTGAGATGGATCGTATACGATACGTTTACGATTGCGCTCATAATCTGGATCTGGAAGCGGAATTGCTGATAATAGTGATTTAGTATATGGATGAATTGGATTCGCATATAACTCTTCACTTGTTGTTAGCTCAACGATTTGACCACGGTACATTACGCCGATGCGGTCACTAATGTATTTTACCATTGATAAATCATGGGCAATGAATAAGTATGTTAAACCTTTTTCCTTTTGTAACTTTTTCAGTAAGTTTACAACTTGCGCCTGGATTGATACGTCAAGTGCTGAGATTGGCTCATCGGCAATGATAAATTCAGGCTCTACAGCAAGTGCGCGGGCGATACCGATACGTTGACGTTGTCCACCTGAGAATTCATGCGGGAAACGGTTTGCGTGCTCTTTATTTAAACCAACTGTGATTAATAATTCATGAACACGGTCCATACGCTCTTTTTTGCCTTTTGCTAGTCCGTGAATATCAATACCTTCTGCAATAATATCCCCTACTGTCATACGAGGGTTTAATGATGCATATGGATCTTGGAAAATCATTTGCATTTTACGGTTGAATTTCTTCAGCTCTGCACGTGATTTTTTACCATGTACATTTTCACCATCGAACAACACTTCACCAGCAGTTGCATCATATAAACGAATAATCGTTCTTCCAGTTGTCGATTTACCACAACCTGATTCGCCTACAAGACCAAATGTTTCTCCGCGGTAAATATCAAATGAAATATCATTAACCGCTTTGACAACACCACCACTCACGTCGAAGTGCTGTTTTACATTTTTTACTTCAATTAATTTCTCACGTTGTTTAGTCATGTTGTTCACCTGCTTTCATTTGAAGAATGCGTTTTTCAACGACTGCCGGTGGTTTTACTTCTGGAGCTTGCTCGTGAAGTAACCAAGTTGCCGCATAGTGTGTATCACTTACTTTAAATAAAGGTGGGTCCATTTCAAAATCAATTTTCAATGCCTGTGGATTACGTGGTGCAAAAGCATCTCCCTTTGGCGGCTTTAATAAATCTGGAGGCGTTCCAGGGATTGCGTATAACTCTTCTTCTGAACCATCTAAACTTGGCATAGATGCGATTAAGCCCCAAGTGTATGGATGTTTTGGATTGTAGAAAATTTCATCAACCGTTCCAATTTCAACAACTTTACCTGCGTACATAACTGCTACGCGGTCCGCAACGTTTGCCACTACACCTAAGTCATGTGTAATGAAAATGATTGCCGCTTCTGTTTTTTGCTGAATGTCCTTCATAAGCTCTAAAATTTGTGCCTGAATTGTAACGTCTAGCGCTGTTGTCGGCTCATCGGCAATTAATAATTTCGGGTTACAAGCTAACGCCATCGCAATAACTACACGCTGTCTCATACCACCTGAGAATTGGTGAGGATATTGTTTTAAACGCGCTTCTGGATTCGGAATACCTACAAGGTCGATTAATTCTAACGCAACTTTACGTGCGTCTGCTTTACTCATCCCTTGGTGTTTAATAAGACCTTCCATAATTTGATTCCCAATTGTCATCGTTGGATTTAATGATGTCATTGGATCTTGGAAAATCATCGCGATATCTTTCCCGCGCACTTGCTGCATTTCTTTTTCTGTCAGTTTCGTTAAGTCACGACCTTCAAATACGATTTCACCGTTTTTAATGCGCCCTGGAGGATTCGGAATTAATCCCATTAACGCTTTAGAAGTAACTGATTTACCAGAACCAGATTCTCCTACAATCGCTAATGTTTCTCCTTTTTTTAAATCAAAAGTAACACCGCGTACAGCTTGTACTTCACCTGCATGTGTATCAAAGGAGACTTGCAAATCTTTTACCTCTAGCAATGTTTTCATTTTTACTTCTCCCCTCTTTTACTTACGCATTTTTGGATCTAACGCGTCGCGTAATCCGTCTGCCATTAAGTTGAATGCTAAGATTAACATACTGATGACAACCGCTGGGATGAACATCATATGTGGATACGTTTGAATTGATTTATAACCGTCATTTACAAGAGAACCAAGTGATGCGAATGGTGGCTGAATACCTAAACCGATGAAGCTTAAGAACGCCTCACCAAACACTGCTGTTGGAATTGTAAACATTGTCATTACGATAATTGGTCCCATTACGTTCGGGATTAAGTGTTTTACAATTAATTGTGTATTTGTTGCACCTAATGTACGAGATGCTAATACATATTCTTGATTTTTTAATTTCAGGATTTGTCCACGAACGATACGTGACATCCCTATCCAACCTGTAATCGCCATCGCGAGTGTAATTGACCATATACCAGATCCCATAATGATTACCATTAAAATAACGATGATTAAGTATGGAATACCGTTAATAATCTCCATAACACGTTGCATAATATTATCTACTCTACCGCCATAGAACGCTGAAATACCTCCATATGCAACCCCAATTACTAAGTCAATCGCCGCTGCTAAAAGAGCGATATATAATGATACACGCGTACCTTCCCATGTTCTTGTCCATAAATCGCGGCCAAGATCATCTGTACCAAACCAGAAATACTCTTTAATATCACGTTTTTCATATTGGTCAACACCATATTGATCCGTACCGTCAAATGGTAGCCAATGAACATTTTCAATAACAGGAATTTTCGGTGGTAATTTCGCACGACCTAAGTCTTGCTCTTTATAAGAATGCTTACTTACCATCGGTCCTAAAATTGCTAGTAATATAATAAGCGCTAATAAAACGAAACCGAACATTGCTCCTTTATGTTGGAACAAACGTCTTCTTACATCTTGCCAAAACGTTAAGCTTGGACGGGCAATGACTTCATTATCAACATTATTTTGATTGGCTTGTTGAAATAAATCTGGAGATAATTTTTGTACATCTTTCATCATTTTTTCCCTCCCGCTAAACGAATACGAGGATCAATAATTCCGTATAAAATATCGACAATGAAAATAACTAAGATGAAAATCGCACTATAGAAAATTGTAGTTCCCATAATAACTGTATAGTCATTCACTGTAATAGATTTAACGAACTGTTCCCCTAGTCCTGGTACAGCATAAATTTGCTCAATAACTAATGTCCCTGTAATTAAACCTGCAACCATTGGTCCTAAAATTGTTACTACTGGAATTAACGCGTTACGAAGTGCGTGTTTAATAATGATAACGCCTTGGCTAATTCCTTTCGCTTTCGCTGTTAAAATGTAATCAGCTTGCATAACTTCAATTAACTCTGCACGAGCAAAACGTGCGATTGTTGCGATAACTGCCATCGATAAAGCGATTGTAGGCATTACGGTAAACTCTGGTCCTTTCCAGAATGCTACTGGGAACCACCCAAGTTTTACCCCTACGAAATATTGTAGTAATGCGGCGAATACGAACGATGGTACCGACATCCCGAGTACGGAAATAATTGTCGCCCCATAATCGACCCACGTATTGTTACGAAGTGCCGCAACGATTCCTAAAATTAAACCGATAAATGTTCCTAATATAATCGCTTGTAAACCAAGTTGTGCTGATGGTCCAATACGATCCACAATCATATCTGTTACTGGACGGTTATCATATTGGAATGATACCCCTAAATCACCTTTTGCTAAGTTACCTAAGTAACGTGCATATTGAACTGGTACTGGATCATTTAAACCATATTTTTCAAGAATGATTTCTTTTTGTGCCGGTGATAGTTTCTCCTGGTTTTTAAGCGGAGAACCCGGAAGTAATTTCATCAAAAAGAAAGTCAGTGTAGTAATTAAAAATAATGTCAAAGCCATGTACACGAAACGTTTTAATACATAACGTCCCATAGTCAAGCACCTCCCCGTTTTTCTCAAAAGCAATAAGATAGTTTAAAATATTCTTACTTTTATTTTTTTAAAATAAGAGCATATGCCCATCATAGGCATATACCCTTATTCATGATGGAAACCATTTTTAGTTTTTTAGTTCAACCCACTTATAGCTAAATTCTCCGCCATATTTATGTTCTAATAGGCCAGTAATTGAGCCACGTTGTAAATAAGCTTTTCCTGGTTGATATACTGGAGCAATCGCTGCATCTTCAAGCAGTTGTTTTTCTGCTTGTAATAATGCATCCCAGCGAGCTTGTACATCAACTTCTGTTTTCGCTTTTTTAATTAAATCATCATACGCTGCATTTGCGTAATTTACTTTGTTTTGCGCATTACCTGTCGTATACATTTCAAGGAATGACATTGGATCCATATAATCTGGACTCCATCCCGCGTATGACATTGCGTAATCTCCACTTGCTTCAAGTTTTAATTTTTGTGCAAATGGCTGCATTTTTGTTGAAACTGTTAAACCTGGTAAGTTCTTTTCAAATTGGCCTTTTAAATACTCTCCGATTTTTTTAGCATCATCAGTATCAAAGTTTAATAGCTCTAACTCTACTTTGTCTACACCAAGTTCTTTTTTACCAGCTTCCCAGTATTTTTGAGCTTCTTTAATATCCTCTTTTATAAGCTTTCCGTTTTCTTCACGGAAGTCTTTTCCATTCGGACCTTTTGCTAAGCCTTTCGGAACAAAACCATATATCCCCTCTGAACCATCGTTTAAGATAACTTTCCCGATATTTTCACGCTCAAAGGACATTGCAATTGCTTTTCGGATATTTTTATTTGCTAAAAATTTATTCTTTTCATTTAAGCGAATAAATTGTGTAGATGGTCTCTTAATCGTTTTAAAGTCAGCATCTGATTTGTATTTGTCTACAAACTCTGATGTTAAGACTACACGATCAATTGCTTTCGTTTCATATAAATTTATAGCAGTTGAACGATCCTTAACAATATTGAAGTTTATTTCCTCAAGTTTTACTTCTTTATTTTCCCAATACGTTGGATTTTTCTTAAGTTGGAAACTTTGTTCATGCTTCCATTCATTTAATACGAATGGACCATTATAAAGTGTCGTATTGGATTCTAATCCAAATTTTGCTCCTTGTTCTGTTACAAACTTCTCATTCAAAGGATACAATGTTGGATAGACTGTTAAACTTACAAAATAAGGAACAGGGTTATCTAATTCCACTTCAAGTGTATGATCATCAATTGCCTTTACACCAAGTTCTTCAACTGGTAATTCTTTTTTGTTAACTTTCTCCGCATTTTTAACATCAAATAGTATGTAAGCAAACTTGGCACCCGTGTTTGAATCTACAGCTCTTCGCCAAGAATAAACGAAGTCTTTCGCTGTTACAGGTTCACCATTAGACCATTTCGCATCTTCACGTAACTTAAATACATACTTTTTGCCATCTTCTGATTTCTCATAAGATTTAGCGACACCTGGAACAAGCTTATCGTCTTTCCCCAGACGATATAATCCTTCCATTGTGTTATTCATGATGTTAGAAGATGCTGCATCTGTTGATAACGTCGTATCCATAGTTGGGATTTCAGCTGTCTCGGTTAGATTTAACACTTGCTTGTTTGAGGATTTTTCTTTTGCGCCTGCTTTATTATCCTCTTTTTGGTAACTACAAGCTCCTAACATACTGACAGTCAACGTCGATGCAAGTAATAACGGTATCTTTTTCTTCATGTTGTGTTGCCTCCCCTAATTGCACTTCCTGTACCCTCACTTGTAAAAATGTAGAATTGAAAGAATAATCTCCAAGTTTCTACAATTTTCATTATACATATAATATAACAATTGTGAATATAGTTTTTTGTTTTTTTGTTAAAATTTTTAATAAAATGTTTATTTTTTTATTTTTTTGTAAAGGGATACGTTAACATTGCTACCATCATCTTGAAATCAGACCTTTAATTGCGTATAATTTTCAAAAAATTAATTCTAGTACATATTATAGCTTTTATAGTATAATAATTCTAGTAATATTTTGACGGAGGGGAACATTTTGAATAAAGTTTTTTTTCATACTTGTATACTAATTTCCATAGCGATAATCGCTTCTAGTATTGGCGCATTCCTCGTTTCATCGCAATTTTTGTTGAATTTTGTCAATATATCGTTTTATGTCGCACTATTTTTTATTCTTATAGGCGGTTTTTTATTCATATTTCAAAATGGATTTTTTAACGTAACAATTTACGCCTTCCAAAGAGTATTTGGTACAAACAAAAAAATTGAGTCTTTAATTGAAGAAGTAGAGGAACCTGTCGATAAGAAAGAACGTATTTATAAAACATATTCATTCAAATGGACGTATCCAATTTGCATTACCGGTATCGTTCTTGGGTTGTTCTCGACCCTCATTAGCTTTACTATTTTGATGTAGTTTGCAAACACTATCCCATATGATATAATAATCAGCAAAACATTTTGTTATAAAACTTTAGTTCTTTCATATTAAAAGAGCTTAGGTAACAATAAATAAATTTATATGTATGCGATGATAAAGAAGAGTACATATTGAGGCAATTTCAGAGAGCTTGTGGCTGGTGTGAACAAGTAATTGCGCAGTATGGAATGGGCTTTTGAGCACCAAACCGAACCGAAAGTAGTAGGCTTTGGCGTTATATCCAAACGTTATTATGGATTAGAGAGATTTCACAGTAGTGAAATAATTAGGGTGGTACCGCGGTCCATTCGTCCCTATAGTTTTTGGGATGAATGGGCTTTTTTGTTTGCCTTCTCTTCCCCATCACGCATTCAAATTTAGGAGGAATTACTTATGTCAGTTATCTTTTCTGGTATTCAGCCGAGTGGAACGATTACACTTGGAAACTATTTAGGAGCTATGAAGCAATTTACAGAGCTTCAAAATGAACACGACTGTTATTTCTGTATTGTAAACCAACATGCGATTACAGTACCTCAAGATCCCGTACAACTTCGTAAAAACATTCGCAGTCTTGCTGCACTTTATGTAGCATGTGGCATCGATCCTGAAAAAGCTACTTTATTTGTACAATCAGAAGTACCAGCACACGCTCAACTAGGATGGATTATGCAATCAGTTGCTTACGTTGGAGAATTAGAGCGTATGACGCAATACAAAGATAAATCTTCTGGTAGAGATTCAGTTCCAGCTGGATTACTAACGTATCCACCATTAATGGCTGCTGATATTTTACTTTACAACACTGAAATCGTACCTGTTGGTGATGATCAAAAACAACATATGGAATTAACACGCGACCTAGCAGAGCGTTTCAACAAACGCTTCCGTGAAGTGTTCACTGTTCCTGAAATTCGTATTCCAAAAGTAGGAGCTCGCGTTATGTCATTAACAGAACCTACGAAAAAAATGAGTAAATCTGATCCGAATCCAAAAGCAATGATCAGTATGCTTGATGAACCAAAAACAATTGAAAAGAAAATTAAAAGTGCTGTAACTGATTCTGAAGGTATCGTGAAATTTGATAAAGAAAACAAACCTGGAATCTCTAACTTATTAACAATCTACTCTTCATTCTCTGGAAAAACAGTTGAAGAAATAGAAGCAATGTACGAAGGAAAAGGATACGGAGACTTCAAAGGCGACCTAGCAGCAGTAGTCGTAGAAGCAATTCGTCCAATCCAAGACAAATATAACGAACTAATCAACTCACCAGAACTAGACGAAATTCTAGACAAAGGTGCAGAAAAAGCAAACCGCGTTGCATTCAAACAACTACGCAAAGTAGAAAACGCAATGGGACTAAGCAGAAAACGTAGGTAACATATAAAGCGGAGGCGACTGTTTAGCCCTGACGGCTAAGGTTCTTCCCCACAGAAGGTGCTTTTTACCTTCTCGTGGGGAAGGTTCTTAGACGCGAAGGGCTAGGAGCCGGAGCTGGATTTCTTATAAAGCGGAAGCGGCTCGCTTAGAATGTGAGGGGGATGGAGCTCCTGACGTAGAGGCGCTTTTTGCCTCGCAGGAAGGCGCGAAGCCACCGAACATTCTTGCCGCCGGAGCTAAGTTACAACAAATTAAAAAACCGCCAATTGGCGGTTTTTTAATTTACCTTTTGCTCGTTTTCCATTTCCCATAACTTTTCAAAAAATGGCTGTCCTTTTACGAGACGCTCACATAATTGTTCGTGCTTCTCAGACCAGCCTGTTTTCGCTTCATCATACAGTTTAGCCCAAATATCTTCAAATTCCATATGTTGAACCATTCCGTATGCTGATGGATCCCACTCTGTGAACCAATAGCGAATTTCTGCTGTGTTTTTCGTTGTATGTAATTGATCTAACGCCATAAATAATAATTGTTTAAGCTGTCTTTCTTTACGAGTTAAGCCATTCATAATGAAAGGTGATGGTGATAAAATATGATGTTCTTTTTCCATTTCTTCTACTTGGAACTCATACTTTTCTGCTTGTACGTTTTCTACCATCTCATATACCATCTGCTCTTGGCGCGGTATAAGTCTGCTTTTTCGAATTGGTACATTGTAACCAATTGTGTCAATCGCAATAATTCCTTTTCCATCTGTAACAACAAAGCAATACTCTTGCTGCAAACGTTCATGATTTTTACGAATATATGCCTTATGATGTACGTCTTCCAACATTTTTTGCGGAAGCTCTAACAATTCGTCCTCGATGTAATGATATAATGTGGCATCTACTTTTAATAATGGCACTTGATCTAATAGCTCAATCGTATCATCTTTCCGCCATTCGTAAAAATGACAAACGTTATACCCATTCTCTTCACCTTCAAACCAATTTACCCATACATCATGTAGATATAACATTCACTACCCCTCACTTCACTACTGTTTGTATCAATCATTATGTTCAATTTTTCTTAACTTTATTCCACCTAAGGAAATATATTCTAATTATTATTTTTTCTTCTATTAATACTAAAAAAAACAGGAAATAGAGCTCCTGTTTTTTATATATGAAATGTATTTGCTTTATTCAATATTTCTTTTGCATCTATAGATAATAAAGAAAGTGTATCTTCTCCTTCCAATGTTACACAATCTTTGACAATATGAAATCCAAGCGCATAGCCAAGCATCTTTGGATAAGAGTGAAATCCATTTAATAAGATGTCGTGCTCCCTTGTTCCTCGTTTTATACTTATTCTTTCATGTACAACATTTTTCCAATAATAAATAGCCTCTTCTTTTGAAAGATACATCGTCCACGGTGCATTGTTTTTTTCTGAATATCTTTCCGTTACCGCTTGCTCAGCTAGCCCTTCCATAATCATCGTATCAAGTAATGTATATTCTGTTTCTTTCGTCTCAATTTGATGTAACCTGCATATGTGATGATATTCATGCGCCAATAACACCTTTAATTCTTCCACCGAATTCCGTCCACATACGAATAAGAAAATAACGTGACGCATAGATAATCCCGCCCTACCGTTATACTCTTCTTGTATAGTTCGATTATAGGAATCTGATAATAAAATAAAGACAGGGACATCTGGACCTTTTAACCAGGTTTTCAGTTTCTCATACTCCGTACGTAACTCTTTCCAAACTTCCTTTTCCTCTAACTCTTTTACTTCTTGTTCTCCTCGTATAACTGGGCGGTACATACCTTTAGAAATTAAAAAGCGATACAACCTTTCTTTTGGTAGCGGGATATACTTCGTAAACTTTTCACACAGCTTTTCTGGCCGTCCATAATATAGATGTAACCACTCAGCAGTTTCAACAATCCCCATCTTTATCCCTCCTTTTTCTTATGTATATGCAAAAGGAGAAAAAGGCGTAAAAATAAATAAGGAGTTTTTTCGCAATATAGTGCGAAAAAACTCCTTATCTCATCTATTATTTATACGATTTAAATACTAATACTGCGTTATGACCACCGAATCCTAGTGAGTTACTTAATACTGCATTTACTTCTTGTTGTCTCGCTTTATTCGGTACGTAATCTAAGTCACATTCTGGATCTGGTGTTTCATAGTTAATTGTTGGAGGGATTACTCCGTCTGTAATTGATTTAATTGAGAAGATCGCTTCAACAGCACCAGCTGCTCCTAATAAGTGACCTGTCATTGATTTCGTTGAGCTAATTGCTACTTTGTACGCATGCTCACCGAACGTTTCTTTAATTGCCATCGTTTCATACTTTTCATTCGCATCCGTACTTGTACCGTGCGCATTAATGTAATCAATATCTTCTGGCTGTAGACCTGCATCTGCTAAAGCTTGACGCATTGCACGCACGCCACCTTCACCGCCAGGAGCCGGCATTGTAATATGGAATGCATCACCAGTTGCACCGTAACCAGCGATTTCCGCATAAATGTGAGCACCACGAGCTAATGCGTGCTCTAATTCTTCAAGAATTAAAATACCTGAACCTTCACCCATTACGAAACCACTACGGTTTTTATCAAACGGACGGCAAGCTGTTGCTGGATCTTCATTAAATGTTAATGCTTTCGCTGAACTAAATCCTGCAAATGCCATACTTGTTAACGGCGCTTCAGCTCCGCCTGTTATCATCGCATCAGCATCACCACGCTGAATTGCTTTAAATGCATCACCAATTGAGTTTGCACCAGATGCACAAGCCGTTACAGAACAAGTGTTAATTCCTTTTGCTCCTGTTGCGATCGATACTTGACCTGCTGCCATATCTGGAATCATCATCGGTACGAAGAATGGGCTCACGCGGCGCGGACCTTTCTCAGTAAAAATCTTAAATTGTTCTTCGTATGTTTCCATACCGCCAATACCAGAACCAATCCATACACCAATTCGAGGTCCGTTTTCTTCTGTAATTTCAAGCTTTGCATCTGCAACTGCCATTTTCGCTGCTGCTACTGCATATTGTGTAAAGCGATCCATACGGCGCGCTTCTTTTTTATCAATATATTTCTCGACTTCAAAGTCGTTAATTTCTGCTGCTACTTTTGCTGGAAACAGTTCCGGATCAATTCTTGTAAGTCGTCTGATTCCAGATACACCCTTTTTAATGTTTTCCCACGCTGTTTCAACATCTGTTCCGATCGGTGTAACAGCTCCTAGTCCTGTAATTACGACCCTCTTTTTCTCCATACAAAATACACTCCTTTTTTTCTCTCAGTCCTTATTTACCCCAACGAAGAGCAACTGCTCCCCATGTTAATCCGCCGCCGAAACCAACAAGTATAATTAAATCACCATCTTGAATACGTCCATTTTGCAATTCCTCTACCATTGCAATTGGAATTGAAGAAGCTGATGTATTACCAAACTTTTCAATTGTCATACTCATTTTTTCTTGCGGTAAATTTAATCTCTCTCTTGCAGATTCCATAATACGAATATTCGCTTGATGTGGTACTAAAAAATCCACATCCTCTTTCGTAAGTCCCGCTTTTTCTAACACGCGAAGACAGGAATCTCCAAGTTGGCGAACAGCAAATTTAAAGACTTCTCTGCCGTTCATCATAACATACTCGTCTTGATAAAGATGCTTACCGCCGCTTCCGTCCGCTCCTAATTCGAAAGATAGAACGCCTCTTCCTTCTGAAACAGCCCCCATTACGATTGCACCGGCTCCGTCTCCAAATAGTACTGCTGTATTTCGATCATTCCAGTCTACAATTTTAGATAGTTTATCACTACCAACTACTAATACATTTTTATAAGTTCCCGTTTGAATAAATTGCTGCGCTGTAATCATTCCGTACATAAAACCAGCACACGCTGCACTTAAATCCATTGCGGCTGCGTGTTTTGCGCCAATGGCTTCTTGAATGACACAAGCTACTGCTGGGAATGCGCGATCTGGTGTTACTGTTGCCACTAAAATCAGGTCGATATCCTCTCCGCTAATCCCGGCATCTTCAAGTGCTTTTTTAGAAGCCTCTACCGCCATATATGAAGTATCTATTGTATCATCGGCAATGCGTCTTTCTGCAATTCCCGTTCTCGTACGAATCCATTCATCAGATGTATCTACGATTTTCTCTAAATCGTGATTTGTGACTACTTTTTCTGGCACATATCTTCCGATCCCTAAAATGCCCACGTTCACATCGCAGCCCTCCGTTTTATATCAATTATTATGACTTGGTACTAATTTTAAAACATAAATGTATTTTTGTCTAGAATATATTTCAGCTAAACCATAAATCCAGCATTATTCACTTTATTGTTTATTAAAAGAAACAGAAACATACCTTTCCTGTTTCTTTTGAAGTATAAAAAGGCCCGAACCGCTTCTATCCACGGTTCGAGCCTCTCTTCCCTTCCAAAAAGTTTTATTCTTTATCTGCTTTCCCAAGCTCATATGCTTCGTTCATAACTTTCATCAATAACTCTAATACTGGTTGTGCTTTCTCCATATCAAGCGCAATTCCATTCGAATCTAAGATGGCCTTTGCTTCTGGTAAATGCTTCATTGCGATTTGTAAAAATTGCATGCTTTTCTCATTCATATTATGTTCTTCCTCTCCATTAAAACTTTCACATACATAGTGTAACACGCTCGCTATCCTTCGTATAACTCTTTATATTTTTTCATATGTGCCAATTGTTTATTTAAACCGTATTCTAACGGGGTATTTCTTTTTATCGAAATAACCTCGACAGCATCATTTCGTTCTTCCTCATTCTTTTTATTCACTTTATCCGTTGCACGTAAAAGGTTCATACCTTTTTTCCATAATGACTTTTTACCACTAAGTAAATTGTATATGCCGAGATGCTCCTCGTTCATTCCATTTTCCCATAAGTATTCACATACATCTTCCACGTACAATAGATCACTTCCATTTTCCTCACTCGCATAATGGCACTCTTTCTCATCCAGTTCTGATAAAATGAGCTGATGATACATCATAAAAGATGGTTGCCATGGCCCATATAATGTAGGAACTCGAAATACACTATATGGTGCCTCTCCTTTTTTCAATCCTTCTTCCACTTTCAAAAATAAACGTTTATTTTCAGATTCATCTGCGTTTCCTACTTCAATAGAAGAAATTAGATTTAACTTCACTTTCTGCTCTGCACACAGTCTTATAATCCGCTTTAAATACTGTAATATAACTCTTTCATTCCGAAAACCACTTTGTTGATTTGGCTCATACAAGCAAAAGTAAACCGTATCGAACTTCTCTCCTTCTACTGATCTCCATCCATCTTCATCTCTTATCGAATAATACGTAAATAACGCATTTCGTCCAATCAACAATAACTTCTCTTCATTAATTTTTTTCATATTCTCGAATTCATCAAAATCAAGACCGTACACTTCTACTTCTTCTGCAATCATTTTATTCACAAGGTGATAACCTACAAACGTAAGTGCACCTATAATTAGTACGCGCTCCATACCACCAACCCTTTCTCCTTGAAACAAATAGCTCCTCATTTATGTATATGGGAGCTTCACAATTCTTCTTCATATTTTTTAAAGAAATCAGTCGTTTGCCTAACCATTTTATATTTCACATCTTGCAGATGGAATAAGACAGAAGTATCGCATTGATTGAATTGCCTCATTTTCTCATATTTACGTAACAACTGTTTTCTTCCTCTTTTTTCTTGTGTTGATACGAAAACTTTAACAGGTACACAAGACGGAAGAAGCGTAAATGATTTCTTATTTATTTTGGATTCTAATTCTTTTTCTTTGGAATCATACGCCAAACTTAATTCCTTCACTAATCTTTTGTAAAAAAACTTATGCTCTTTTTCAAACTCCACATATTCTGGTAAATCTAAACACGGATTTAACATAACGACAGAGCGTATACATTCAGGGTATTTGTTCATCATTTCAAGTGCTACAAGTGCACCCATACCATCTGCCATAATGTGCATTTTCGCATTTAATGTCTCTTTTCTCAAAACAACATCATATAAACGTTTTGCTAGACGAACAGATTGGTCGTTTCCCCAATGTCTTCCGTATAAATTAGAGGAAAAGACCGTGTAGCCTTCCTCAATAAGGCCATGTAAAAAATAAGATCTACCTGCATGCTGTGTCCATAAACTTGTACCATTCTCAATAAAGTAGTTATAATCACCGAGAAGCATAACAGAAAATCCATTTGGCTTCTCCGGTAAATAAATGACACATGGTTCTTTTTCTAAGTAAAAAAAACGTTCCGTAATACTCATTTTTCCCCCGCCTTATTTTCTAAACGTATAAAAGTACTCTTCTATAATGTATGAACGGAATGCGAATTTGCGTTGAAAAATCTACAAATATTTTTCTATATTCTTTTTTCAATTGTGTTACAATAAGGACAGATTGAACGAATAGAGGTGTAAAATATGCGTTTCATTTGGGCATTAATTTGGTCGTTCGCGCTTGTACATATGATGAGCTACGTAATCGGCTCTATGACTGGCGGTACATACGATTTTAACCAAGCGTCTATTTTCTCAGTTGTTCTTGCGGTATTCGTACTAGCAATTTCAGCTACAATTCCAAACGAGCCAGTAGAACAACACTAAAAAAAGAGTCCGGATTTTATCGAGGGCACTGAAAAAGTCCTTATAGTTTAAAAAGCGAAAGCTTCCTCGATGAAATCGAGGAAGCTTTCGCTTTTTTCATGTATAATAATTATACTAATTCTAGGTGGTGTCTCGGATGATTTCTAATCAACAATCTCTTAACCTCAGTCCATTTATGGCGATTTACGATATCGTTGTACCAAAGGATAATATGCTTCGTCAATTTAATGAACTGGTAGACTTTTCTTTTGTTTTAGAAGAACTACAAGATAAATATTGTCTCGATAACGGTCGCAATGCAGTGCCGCCTGTTCGTATGTTTAAATATTTATTACTAAAATCTATTTTTGATTTATCAGATGTAGATGTTGTGGAACGCTCAAAATACGATATGTCCTTTAAATATTTCTTAGATATGGCACCAGAAGATATGGTCATTGACCCTAGTTCATTAACGAAGTTCCGCAAGCTTCGTCTGACAGATGTAGGGTTACTTGACATGCTCATTCAAAAAACAGTGGAAATTGCACTCGAAAAAAACTTGATTAAAAATAAATCTATTATTGTTGATGCCACACATACAAAAGCACGCTTCAATCAAAAATCGCCGAAAGAATTTGTAATGGAGAAATCCAAATTACTCCGCAAAGCTGTTTATCAAGTTGACGAAGGAATGAAGGGAAAGTTCCCACCAAAAACAATGACAGATGACTTAAGTGACGAACTTGAATATTGTCAAAAAGTAATTGAAACAGTAGAAAAAGAGGAAATCATTCGTGAATATCCAAATGTGAAAGAGAAACTGAATTATTTAAAAGAAATCGTAGAAGATCACCAAGAACACCTCCAATTTTCGCAAGATCCTGATGCGCGAATTGGACATAAAACAGCGGATTCTTCTTTCTTTGGTTATAAAACACATATTGCGATGAATGAAGAACGCATCATTACAGCTGCGGTGATTACAACGGGTGAAAAAAGCGATGGAAAATACCTTCAAACATTGATTGAAAAAAGTCGTGAAACAGGGATGGAAATTGATACAGTTATTGGAGATACTGCTTATTCTGAGAAAAATAATATTCAATATGCCAACCAAAATCAATTACAATTAGTATCGAAATTAAACCCTATTGTGACACAAGGGCCACGTAAAAAAGAAGATGAATTTGAGTTTAATAAAGATGCGGGTATGTATGTCTGTAAAGCTGGACATATGGCCGTTCGTAGAGCACGTACGGGTAAAAAGGGAACAAACAATAGTCAAAGTCATACCTACTATTTTGATATTGAAAAATGCAAAGTATGTCCATTCAAAAGTGGGTGTTACAAAGAAGGCGCTAAAAGTAAAACATATTCTGTGACAATTAAATCTACTGAACATAAGGAACAACAAGCATTTCAAGAAAGTGCATATTTTAAAGAAAAGGGGAAAGAACGTTATAAAATTGAAGCGAAAAATAGTGAACTTAAGCATAGACACGGGTATGATGTGGCATCTTCCTCGGGTCTGATTGGTATGCAAATGCAAGGTGTAATGGCTATATTCGCTGTCAATTTAAAACGAATCCTAACCTTGATAAAAGAAACAAAGTAAAAAAGAATAAAGGGAAAGGCGACTTTTCATTCAAAATTGAATGAAAAGTCGCCTTTCTTGTTTTGCATCCGGTTTATAAACCGAAAAACGTAAGTTTTTCAGTGCCCTCGATTTTATCCGAACTCTTTTTTATTTTACTTTACATGAACGACTAATTCGTTATTTTCTACATCAACAACTACGTGACTGTTATCAGTAATTGTTCCTGCAATTAATTCTCTCGCTAATTTCGTCTCAACTTGACGCTGTACATATCGTTTTAATGGACGAGCTCCGTACATCGGATCAAAGCCAGCTTCTACAACAAATTCTCTCGCTGCGTCTGTTAATTCTACTGTAATATGACGGTCAGCTAAACGACCTTGTAATTCTTTTACAATTTTATCAACAATACCTTTAATTTCATTCGTTGTAAGAGGTTTGAATAAAATAATTTCATCGACACGGTTTAAAAACTCTGGTCGGAAATGTCCTCTTAATTGCCCCATTACAAGTTCTCTTGATTCCTCTTTAATTGAGCCATCTGCTTTTAATCCATCTAACAAATGAGCGGATCCAATATTTGAAGTCATAATAATAACCGTGTTTTTAAAGTCTACTGTACGTCCTTGAGAATCTGTAATGCGTCCATCATCTAACATTTGTAATAAAATGTTGAATACTTCCGGATGTGCTTTTTCGATTTCGTCTAACAAAATAACTGAATACGGTTTACGTCTTACCGCTTCTGTTAATTGACCGCCCTCTTCATACCCAACATATCCAGGAGGCGCACCAATTAAGCGTGACACAGCGTGTTTCTCCATATACTCAGACATGTCGATACGAATCATTTGCTCTTCACTATCGAATAAAGACTGTGCTAACGTTTTTGCAAGTTCTGTTTTACCAACACCTGTCGGTCCTAAAAAGATGAAGGAACCAATTGGACGGTTCGGGTCTTTAATACCAGCGCGTGCACGAAGAACTGCGTCTGATACTAAGCTTACCGCTTCCTCTTGTCCGATGACACGCTCTGATAAAATTTGCTCTAAGCGTAGTAATTTCTCGCGTTCACCTTCAACGAGTTTTGCGACAGGAATACCAGTCCAGCGTGAAACAATATCAGCAATCTCTTCTTCACTTACTTCCTCACGTAATAAGCGATTCTCTTGTTTATTATGTGCACCCATTTCTTCCGCTTCTTTTAACTCTTTTTCGATAGCTGGAATTTTCCCGTGACGAAGTTCAGCTGCTTTATTTAAATCGTAATTTCCTTCTGCTTCTTCTAACTCACGGCGCAAGCGCTCTAGATGTTCACGTAAGTCACGAACTTTGTGAATATCTTCTTTTTCTTTTTCCCATTTCGCTCTCATACCACTTGCAACTTCTTTTAAATCTGACAATTCAAGTTGCAACGTTTTCAGGCGTTCTTGGCTACCAAAGTCCTTCTCTTTTCCAAGAGCCGCTTCTTCAATTTCCAGCTGCATAATACGACGCGTTACTTCATCTAATTCTGTTGGCATAGAATCAATCTCTGTTCGAATCGTTGCGCACGCTTCGTCAACAAGATCAATCGCTTTATCTGGTAAGAAACGATCCGAAATATATCGATCTGATAAAACGGATGCTGCTACAATCGCGCGGTCATGAATATTTACACCATGATAAATTTCAAAGCGCTCTTTTAAACCACGTAAAATGGAAATTGTATCTTCAACAGTTGGTTCTTCTGCTAATACTTGTTGGAAACGTCTTTCTAGCGCTGGATCTTTCTCAATATATTTACGATACTCATCTAACGTTGTCGCCCCGATACAATGCAGTTCACCACGCGCAAGCATCGGTTTTAACATATTTCCTGCGTCCATCGCACCTTCTGTTTTACCAGCGCCGACGATTGTGTGAAGTTCATCAATGAATAATAAAATGCGACCTTCACTCTTTTTAATTTCATTTAATACAGCTTGCAGACGCTCTTCAAACTCACCACGGAATTTCGCTCCAGCTACAAGCGCACTCATATCTAATGCGAAGATTGTTCTATCTTTTAATCCTTCTGGTACGTCCTTCTTCACAATACGCTGTGCTAATCCTTCAACGATTGCTGTTTTACCAACACCGGGTTCACCAATTAAAACCGGGTTGTTTTTCGTTTTACGTGAAAGAATGCGGATTACGCGGCGGATTTCACTATCGCGACCGATAACAGGATCAATTTTCCCTGCTCTCACTTCCGCCACTAAATCACGACCATATTTTTCTAACGCTTCATAAGTTGCTTCTGGATTTTGACTAGTCACTCTTTGATTCCCCCGAACTTTCATTAAAGACTGTAATAAGTTATCTTTCGTAATGTGAAATCTTGTAAGTAATTGATTTATATCGCCTTTTTCTTCTGAAAAAGCAAGCAATACATGTTCAACTGAAATGTAGTCATCTTGCAATTTCTCTGCTTCTTTTCCTGCTCTTACAAGTAGTTGTTGCAGAGCACCTGTTATATATAATTTTCCTACTTCTGCACCGCTTCCCGTTACAGAAGGTTTTTTCTTAATTAAACTTTCGACGCCTTGCTTTAACGCTTCTATATCGACATTCATTTTTTGAAAAATACGCACTGCTAACCCATCTTGCTCTTCTAATAATGTAAACAAGAGATGAACAGTATCTACTTCTTGATGATGATGAGATACCGCTAAAGATTGGGCACTCATAATCGCCTCTTGTGTTTTTGTTGTCATTTGATTTAAGTCCATCTTTACAGTCCTCCAAATGTTTGACTTTCTTTGACCTTTGGTTTGATTATACGCCAACTGACTTTTTTATACAATAATTTTGCTTATGTATTTTCAAACTTATTATTGGAAAAAGAAAAAGGGAACATTCATTATACAACTGAAAAATATACGCAATGCATAACGACAAAAAAGCCGCAATAATGATTGCGGCTCCTGTTACGGTTTTCTTTTATATGTCCACTGACGGTTATGATTCGCGTTATCTGGAAACTTTTCACCCGCAGTTAATTTCACCATTTGCGGATCTTTTACCATACTTCCTGTTTCACCAATTTCTACGTAAATGCCATCGTTTGGCGCTTTTTGTCCAGAACGAAACCTGCGATTTTGTCCCATTTCCATTCTCCTTCCATGACGTCTTTGCCTCATTAGTATATCCATTTTAAAAGAAAGCTTTTCTGTCATGTTTAGGAAACAAGTACTACATTCCGTTCTTGTACATATACATGAATGATACAAGCTTAGGAAGGGATTTCTTTCCTATTTGTAGAAAAAAAGAAACCAACCTACTATAGGCCAGCTTCAAAGGAGAGTCAAACATATACGAGAAGATTACATGTTCATTATAAGCCTCATCACACGAGCAATGTAACCCTTTTCACAATTTGTACATAATGAAAGAAACATTGTTTGAACTTTCTAAAAAGATGTTGACTTTTCTTAATTTCCAGCGAGAAATAGTAGACACCACAGCACTTTGCGACGTAAGATGGATATATAGTGAACTTTCCATCTTTGGTGTTCTCACCCAGTTCAACCTCTTATTTCTGCATATTAAAAACGGAAATATAGATAGAAACAAAAAAATTATTATAAGAGGTGAAATTATGAATAAACAGCATTTAATCGCATTAGACTTAGACGGCACTTTATTAACAGACAACAAAATAATTTCCACTCGAACAAAACATACAATTGCAAAAGCAAAGGAACAAGGACATATTGTCGTTATTTCAACAGGACGTCCATTCCGTGCTAGTTTTGATTACTATAAAGAACTCGGTCTTAACACACCAATCGTAAACTTTAATGGCGCTTACGTACATCATCCTCTTGATTTAAAGTGGGGAACACATCACTCTCCTCTTGAGCTAGCAACAGCCCAAGAAATTGTCCGAGCTTGCTTTGATTTTGGTGTGAAAAATATATACGCTGAAGTAATGGACGATGTGTATGTTCGTGAAATTGATGAAGATAAAAAACATATTTTCGAATTCGGTTCTCCAAATATTTTTACAGGAGACTTATTAAATATTTTAAACGACCATCCAACCTGCTTATTAATTGACGCACATGACGAGCATTCCAGTGCAATTCGTCAACATTTAACTGATATGCACGCTGAAGTAATCGACCATAGAAAATGGGGCGCACCTTGGCCGATTATTGAAATCGTAAAAAGCGGGTTAAATAAAGCTGTCGGATTACAAAAAATTTCTAGTCATTACAACATTCCACAAGAGCGAATTATCGCTTTCGGTGATGAAGATAACGACTTTGAAATGATTGAATTTGCTGGTCATGGCATCGCAATGGGTAATGCAATTCCTGAATTAAAATCACTCGCAAATCATACGACATTAACGAATGAAGAAGATGGTATTGCGCTATATTTAGAAGAGGTTCTTGGATTATAATCTAAAAATTCCCTGCTTATAGTTTCTCGCCAAACGCTCATACTATTATTAGACGCCGGATTATCGCGTCGATTGTTTTCAGCTAAATAAAGGGGGTTTTTCGAATGGGTAAAAAGAACAAATCAAAACGTTTTATCCAACAAGGAGCCGATGCTGTTATGAAGCATGATGCAAGATTCCCGTACAGAGGTACATTAGCTGAGGCAGAAAAAGCGAGAAGTAACTCTTCTTTTGGAGGGGTTTAAATGGGGAACTTACTATTCCAACAAGCTAGAGATGCCGTTGCAAATGCCGTCACTTGTTCAAGCGGTACTGAGCAACAAGATCTCGTATATAGAGCAAAAAACGCTTTGCACTCTGCTTATGCAAACTCTTCAACAGCTGAAAAAGTTCAGCTACGTGAAATGCAGGAGCAGTTGCAAAATATTACGAATTTACATTAAAAAAAGAGGACCAGCTTTGGTCCTCTTTAATCTTTTCGAAACAAGCCAAACACCCCAACCGTCTGTAATACATTTGTAAATGCACCTGGGTCCACTTGCCTAATAACCCTTTCTAATTCATATAACTCATAACGCGTAATAACAATCATTAACATTTCCTTATTTTCATTTGTATAAGCGCCTGTTGCTGGTATAGTTGTAATCCCCCTCACTAAGCGAGAATGAATCGCCTTTCGTACATCTGCCCCATTCTTCGTAACAATTAGTGCTGTAATCTTCACATGACGCGTATGAATCGCATCGATAATTCGTGTTGACACATACAAAGTCACCAAAGTATATAATGCTTTTTCCCATCCATACACATAGCCAGCGGCGATAATGATCAGTGCATTAAAGAAGAAAAAATACGTACCGATAGGCTTGTCTTTAATCTTTGATAAAATCATGGCGATAATATCTAAACCACCTGTAGAAGCCCCCCACTTCAACGCAATCCCTACCCCAATTGCTGAAATAATCCCACCAAAAATCGCATTTAATATAATATCGTTCGAAACTGCTCTAACCGGGATAATTTCTAGAAACAAAGTCATAAATATGACGCAAAGAAAACTAAAGAAAGTAAAGGCCTTTCCAACCTTTTTCCATGCTAAAATAACGACGGGAATATTAAACAAACTAAACAATACCCCCGTTGATATGTGAATAGATAAAAAGTCACCTAATATTTGTGATAACAATTGAGACAATCCAGCAAAGCCACTCGCGTACACTTTCGCTGGCGTTAAAAATAAATTCATTCCAATCGCGTTTAACAAACCTGCGACAATTACAACGATTAACTTCTTTATAAGTTCGGTATAATTCAACTTCAAATCCATTTCGAATCCACCTTTATTATTCATGAATGCACTGCTATACATAGTCTTTACGAAAAAGGAAATGATAAACGTACAACGTTTAGAAATGGAGTTGATACATATGCCACATACGAGTGATAACGACAAAAAAGCACGCGATAATAATGCAAAGCGTACACAAAAAAATGAGCAAGAACAAAAAAATATTCAGCAAGGTAAGCGTTCCTATTCTAAAAAGACCGATCACCTTTGATTCCATCGTACATCAACAATATTGTTGATGTACTTTTTTTACATTTTACAGGGAAAAAACATTAAAAATTCACTTCATGTTCACTTCTATATTCTACAATAGCGATAACATATTCGGATGAGGTGTTGGCATGAGAGGGAAACACATTTTCATTATTACTGCACTAATAAGTATATTAATGCTAGCTGCTTGTGGACAAAAAAACAGCTCAGCTACAGTCGCTACAGCAACAGACTCAACCATTAAGAAGAGCGACTTCGAAAAACAGTTGAAAGATCGTTACGGAAAAGACATGCTATACGAAATGATGGCACAAGACGTTATCACGAAAAAATATAAAGTATCTGACGATGATGTAGATAAAGAAGTACAAAAAGCGAAAAAGCAATACGGCGATCAATTCACAGCTGTACTAGAAAACAATCGTTTAAAAGATGAAGCTGATTTCAAAAATCAAATTAAGTTCAAACTTGCTATGAATGAAGCAATTAAGAAAAGTGTTACAGAAAAAGACGTGAAAGACCACTATAAACCAGAAATTAAAGCGAGTCATATTTTAGTAAGTGACGAAAATGAAGCGAAAGAAATAAAGAAAAAATTAGATGCTGGCGCTTCATTTGAAGAATTAGCAAAACAAGAATCGCAAGATCTACTATCAAAAGATAAAGGTGGAGACCTTGGATACTTCAATTCAGGCAGAATGGCGCCTGAATTTGAAACAGCTGCCTATAAACTAAAAGTCGGACAAATTAGCAATCCCGTTAAATCACCAAACGGTTATCATATTATTAAATTAACTGATAAAAAAGATTTACAACCTTACGATGAAGTGAAAGACTCCATCCGTAAAAACTTAGAAGCAGAACGTATTGCCGACCCTACATTCAGTCATAAGTTAATACAAAAGGAATTAAAAAAAGCAAATATTAAAATAAATGATAGTGACTTGGAAGATACGTTTACTCTTGCGCACGAGCAAGGGAATTAAAAAAGCACCGCCTTATTTTTACAGCAAAATAAGGCGGTGCTTTTTATTTAATTTACTTCTTAAAATACGTCCAACCTTCTTCTTGGTAAACCTTCTCTTCTTTCATCAACTTACCAAGTGCACGCTTAAATGCAGCCTTACTCATATTGAAACGTTCTTTAATGTCTTCTGGGTTGCTCTTATCCCAAAACGGCATCGCTCCGCCTCGTTCTTCCATATATGCATAAAGTACTGCAGCATCATCTTCCATTCCTTCTTCTTTACGAGGAAGAAGTGAAATATTAATTGTACCGTCATCTTTCACGTCAATAATACGACCTGTTACACGTTCACCGATGCGGACTTGTTCTTTTCTTTCAGTATGGTGTAAGAAAGCACGGAAATGCTCATCAGTTAGTATGAATGAACCAACTTGAAGTGAACGATACACACGTCCATTGACGTTTTTATTACGCATAGATGGCGTCGCATCTACGATAATTTCTTGCATATCACTGTCTCTTGCCGGAAGAGCGATAAGGCGATCACGATTCGTTAATTTTAACGTACAATATAATTCGTCTCCAACCTCTGGCCATACTGGCATATAAATCGGGAACTCATCAGCTGGGATTAGTATATCTTTTGATACACCAATATTAACAAACACACCTAAACTAGGAATAACTTCTACAACCTTTACCCAGTTCCAATCAAAAGTTGTAATAAGCGGCTCCTTCATTGTTGCTGAAATACGATTTTGGTGATCAAGGTATAAGAATACATCAATCGTATCGCCTTCTGCAATTTCTCCAACTAATTCGTTTTTATGTAAGAAGATTTCTTCTTCTTCATTCCCAACCATATAGCCGATTTCCGTTTCGCGTAAAACAGTTACCTGTTCAATCGATCCTAATTGTAAATACATATTTTTTAATTCCCTTCTATATATATAATTAACTTTTTATATTTTTTATCATTCCAAACAAAAGTTAATTATAACACGATTTTTCCTTTATTTGTCCAACTGCCCAAAATTCACTATAATTAAATAAAGACTTTATCTATAGGACTATATTACCCTACAGATGATCCGTCAAAACACTTAAGTTGCAACACTCTATCTAATCGATGTATTTTCCGCTATACTTTAATATGTATATTACATAGCCTATTTAGGTGCATGAAAAGATAGAAATTTATTTGGAGGTGCTAACTATGGCAAAAGATAGTTCTTTTGACATCGTTTCGAAAGTAGAATTACCTGAAGTAACAAACGCAATTAACATCGCATTAAAGGAAATCCAAAACCGATATGACTTTAAAGGAAGTAAAAGTGATATTAAATTAGAAAAAGAAGTACTAGTTTTAACTTCTGACGATGAGTTCAAATTAGACCAAGTAAAAGACGTTCTAATTTCTAAACTTGTAAAACGTAACGTTCCAATTAAAAACTTGGATTACGGAAAAGTTGAAGCTGCGACTGGTAACACTGTTCGCCAACGCGCAACACTTCAACAAGGTATCGATAAAGATAACGCGAAAAAAATTAACAACATCATTAAAGAAATGAAATTAAAAGTAAAAACACAAGTACAAGATGACCAAGTACGTGTTACAGCGAAAAGCCGTGATGACTTACAAGCAGTTATCGCAGCAGTTCGCAGTGCTGACTTACCGATTGACGTACAATTTATTAACTACCGCTAAAAAGAAAAACATCCTCTGTGTAGAGGATGTTTTTCTTTTTAGCGGTAGAGAAAATATTACAAAGTCTAAGATTACGAGCAATCGGATAGTTGGAATGAGTATTTAATTATTATGCATAAATGAAGAAGGTCCTTTTAATAATCAGCGCAAAAACCTCCCTCACCACTCAAATGTAACAAATTATGAGTATAAGAATATTTTCCGCCCTTTCATGTAATGTAAAATTAGTAAGGAATTTATTTTATGAAAAAATGTTAATTAAACAAGAGTTAGAAGTGGTTATTTGAAGAAATTAATACTATGTTTTTTATTAACTACATTCTGTCTATATATTGCAGGGTGTTCTAATAATATAACTACACCCGAGGATACACATAAAACTTCAACACCTGCGAAGTGTAAATACATCAACAAAGCTTGGTATAAGAAACCTATAAAATGTAATAATTGATGATATAAGTTATAAAAAAGACACCGTAAGGTGCCTTTTTTTATAGAAATTAATAAGATATTCATCAGAAATTATGAATCATTTTTTATTTTGTTTTTCAAAATATTTTTCTTTAACCATTTTTATTAGATTTTCTTTTTCTGTTAGTTCAAAGATAAATAATGCTTTTTTCATGTTGTCAGCCACATCTTCTTCATTATATTGTTCTAGCTTTAGCAAATTCCAAGCTTTTCCATAATATAATTCACCTAATAAATATAAAGTATTTAGATTAATAGCTAATTTAATCCCCATATCATTGTATTTTATTGCCTCTTCATGTTGATTTGCAAGACCTAAAATTTTCGCCAAATTAAAAATGATTTTTAATTTAATCTCTTTATCTCTAGGAAAATCTAACTTATTAAAATTAGTTAAACACCTTCTTAATATAGTAATACTCTTTTCATACTCTTTATTTGCCCAATGAAATATAGCCATCGACTGCATAATATCTATTTCTCTTTCTGATAAAAAATCAACATTCGTTACAGTTAGTTTTAGTGCACTATTTAAAAGATTTAAAGCAGTTTTTATTGATTTATTTACATGAAATATAGCAATGGCTTCATGCCATATTAGAAATTGTTTATCTTCTTTTAACTGGAAATTATTTTCGTTTTTCTCTTGTTTCACTATTTCGTAAAGTTCATTATATTGTTTTTGTTTTGTACAATCTCTCATTACATATTTTACATTTTCTACATATTTTAGTTTTTTATTTTGCGTTAGTGCGAAAATATTATTTGGATCAATACCAAGTCTTTCAGATAACTGATATAACAATATGCTAGATGGATAAATCATACCTTTTTCTATTTTGCTAATTTGACTTTGCGAACATATTCCATGACACAATTCAGATTGTGATATATTCTTTTTCATTCTAAGTTCTTTAATGGTAATACCCAAATCGTAAAATTCCATTTTTCCTCCTCAAATATAGCCCTCAATGAGTAACAGAATATTTTTCACCCTTTAATGTAATGTAAAATCAATATAGTTGCAATTATTGTTTCTTCTATCGGTCTTTTCACTTCTTTGTTCAGCTGCATTTTGAGGCAAGAGTCTTCCTTCACAGAAAAACAGGCTAGGGAGAAAGTATCCCTCCTTAGCCTATCCCCTCTCAGCAGAAGAGTTTTCGTACTTATTAAGAACACACATCCATTACTCATTTCCGTCTCTTTTTAACAACAATTAAAAACGCAATAAACAATACGTTCACACCGACGATTAAAGAGATAAATAGCCAATTCACACCTGTTTCCCCGTTAACTTTATATACATTTGATTCTTCACGCTTTAAAACGAGATAAAAATTCCCGTTTTCTTCTCTTATAATTTCATCTTCTAACAATCCTCGTAACTCTTGTTTTTCGCCAATTACACTTACAGGTAAAGCAACTTTTTGTGGTTCTTTCGTATTATTAATCGCTACTAATGTTACTTCATCTTTATACTTTCGTTTCAGTACACTCATTCCATCTTTATCGTATAAAAGCTCAAACGTTCCATGGCGTAAAGATGGTCTCGCTTGTCTAAGCTCACCGAGTTTCGTTATGTGCTGCACAAATTTTTCATCTGATTTGAAATCCATTAATCGTCTATTATCCGGGGTATCCCCTCCATCTAATGCAATTTCAGTCCCGTAATAAAAATTCGGAATACCTGGTGATGTTAATAAATATGTAAGGGCTAGTTTCAAACGAGATGGTGGATAATTCATATTCTCTTTTGCAATACGGGCAAACCTTTTTGTATCTTGATTATCTAAAAATGTAACGGATTCCCCTTCTTTTTTACTCACATCATATAAAGGTTTCACCGATACATCCACTTTAGAAAACGATTCTACTATTTTTTCGTTATATCCACTATCTTCCTTTGTCATAATACGAAAATCTTTCTTTATCACTTGCATATCTTTTTGCACGTCATCCCAGAAAGAACGCGACTTTTTTTCACTATGTATCACATAACTTCCATCTAAATCGACTTCTTTGATCCACCATTTCATCGCGTCGATAACTTGTTGTTCGTTTTCTCCAAGCGGAAATTGGAATATAACTTTCATCCCTTTTGCATGCGCTTCTTGTACAAGTTCTTTCACATCATTTTCTGTTCCGAAATGTTCATTTACCTTTTGAAAATTACGCACGTCTAACCCATCATACTTTCCACTTTCAAAAAGCGGAGAAAGCATAACAGTGGTAAAGCCCATTTCTTTTATGTAATCCAGTCTTTTTATAATCCCTCTTATATCTCCACCCTGATATCCTTCTAAATTGCCAACTTCTAACTGTTTGTCATTTTTCGGTTCTCCATTATTGAAGCGATCAATCATAATGGAATATACGACTTCGTCTCGCCACTCTCTTTTTTCATCTGCAAACGTATGTATTGGCACAAACAAAACGACAGCTAAACAAAAACAAATAAATAGTTTCCTAGTCCGTATTTTCCTCACACGCATCCCCCATGTTTTTTAATTGTAAGAATATTATACCAATTTTTAGAACGAATCACATACGTTGATTTCATTCCCTCAAAATACTTCATGTTAGATTTTCTAACATGAAGTATAAAGTTTTCTGAATTTTTAGTTGATTTTTCATTTCATTTCGAATATGATATGAAACATAACAAATCGATGTTATTTTTTCTAACATTATAGGAGGAGAGAGAATGAATACAGGAGATACGGTTTTTATGTTTGTAACGACAGTAATGGTCATGTTAATGACACCAGGATTGGCACTTTTTTATGGGGGCATGGTTCGCAGTAAAAACGTACTCAGTACGACAATGCATAGTTATAGTGCAATGGCTATCGTTTCGATTCAGTGGATTGTGATCGGCTATTCTTTATCATTCGGACCAGATTGGCACGGACTTATCGGTACACTCGATTGGTTCGGTTTAAACGGAGTTACCTACGCACCAAATCCAGACTACTCATCTACTATTCCTCACAATTTATTTATGATGTTCCAACTCATGTTCGCCATTTTAACTCCCGCTTTAATTTCAGGTGCATTCGCCGAAAGAATGCGATTTTCTGCTTTCCTTATTTTCATCCTTCTATGGACAACAATCGTTTACAATCCTGTCGCTCATTGGGTATGGGGCGTTGGCGGATGGCTAAGAGAACTCGGCGCGTTAGACTTCGCTGGCGGTAATGTCGTTCATATTACATCTGGGGTCGCCGGCCTTGTATTAGCTATTTTCCTTGGAAAACGAAAAAACATAAACGGTACTTCTCCTCACCATTTACCATTCACAATGTTAGGCGCAGGCTTACTATGGTTCGGCTGGTTCGGTTTTAACGTCGGAAGTGCATTATCTTTAAACGACGTAGCTTTAACTGCATTTATTAATACAAATATAGCCGCTGCTGCCTCTGCATTAACTTGGATGCTTTCAGAATGGTTCTTCCAATCAAAACCGACTGCGATGGGAGCTGCTTGTGGTGTCGTTTCCGGTCTAGTCGCTATTACACCAGCTTGCGGGTTCGTTACACCTTTCTCCGCCCTTCTTATCGGAGCAATTGGCGGCGTATTATGTTTCGGTGCTGTCTTCTTCTTAAAAACGAAATTTGGGTACGACGATACACTTGATGCATTCGGATGTCACGGCATCGGAGGAACTTGGGGCGGTATTGCAACAGGACTCTTTGCAACTACTACTGTAAATGCTGATGGCGCTAACGGATTATTTTACGGAAACGCTGCTTTACTATTTAAACAACTGGTAGCAATCGGCGCAACATATGCATTCACGATCATCATGACATACGCCATTATTAAAGCGATTAACTTCTTCCTGCCTGTTCGGGTAGATGAACACGAAGAACATATGGGACTTGATATTTCGATGCACGGAGAGAAGGCTTATGAGTATACTGAGCGAGTGAACTAAAAAAAGAGATGCAATCTATTAGTAGTAGATTGCATCTCTTTTTATTATACTGCCGGTGGTATACCCTAGTTGGTATATTCATGAATATATCAACGATTATTCGGATATATCAACGATTATTCGGATATATCGACGATTTTTTAAATATATCAGCGATTCTTTCATTACATCGACGTTTCGACACAGAATATCGATTTACCAACAAATTCCGACATGACGAAAATGAAAAACACCCCGTGTAAAGCTTATTTTACACATAAAAAGACGACCGAAACCCGGTCGTCTTTTTCTATTTATTTCGGAGCATTTCCCACATATTGCGTAATATCAACATTTAACGCTTGCGCTAAACGCATACCGTACTCTTGATCTGCACGGAAGAAGTTACAAACAGCTAGTAATTTCGTGCGCTCATTTACGTCTTTTAAGTCATTTGTTAAGTTTGCAATTAAGTTGTCTTGCTCTTCTTTAGAGAATGAACGGTAACGCTCACCTGCTTGTTTGAAATCATTTGGTTTGTCAATTTTTTCACGAGATACATAGCCTTCTACTTTCATAGTTGAATCGCGGTAAGTTGGGTCTTCAACTGGATTTTCAGTATGACGGCTCGGTTCGTAGTTAATTGTAGATGGGTTTTGATTGATTTGCATCGCACCATCACGTTGTTGATTATGAACAGCTGCGTACGGGCAGTTTACAGGAATTTGTAAGTAGTTCGCACCAAGACGGTAACGCTGTGTATCTGGATAAGAGAATAAACGACCTTGTAATAATTTATCTTCAGATGGTTCAATACCATTTACAGTTGCACTTGGAGAGAACGCCACTTGTTCTACTTCAGCGAAGAAGTTTTTCGGGTTACGATTTAACGTCATCGTCCCTACTTCAATTAACGGGAAGCGATCTTCTGGCCATACTTTCGTTGGGTCTAGTGGATCAAAGTCTAAAGAATCCGTTTCATCTAGTTGCATCACTTGTACGTGTAAATCCCACTTCGGATAATTTCCTTTTTCGATTGCATCGAACAAGTCACGAGTTGCATGGTTGAAGTCTTTTCCTTGTACTTCTTGCACCTCTTTTGCACTTAAGTTACGTACACTTTGCTGTGGTTTCCAGTGATATTTAATGTAGACGATTTTACCTTCTGCATTAATCCATTTAAATGAATGGACACCGAAACCTTCCATTTCACGATAGCTTGCTGGTGTACCGTAATCAGAAAATACCCACGTCATCATATGTGTAGATTCCGGACTTAACGTCATGAAATCCCAGTAACGATCTGGTGTTTGAACATTTGTATCAGGTGCTGGTTTTAAAGAATGCACCATATCAGGGAATTTAATTGCATCACGAATGAAGAAGACTGGTAAGTGGTTACCTACGATATCGTAATTTCCTTCTTCTGTATAAAATTTAACAGCGAACCCACGTGGATCACGAGCTGTTTCCGGAGAACCTTGACCATGAATAACCGTTGAGAAACGAACAAATACAGGCGTTTCAGTTCCTTCATTTTGTAAAAATGCTGCCTTCGTATATTGCTTCATGCTGTTTTTCGTTACGAATACACCGTGAGCACCTGCACCACGTGCATGCACAACACGCTCTGGAATACGTTCACGATCAAAGTGAGCTAGTTTTTCTACTAAATGATAGTCTTCTAATAATACCGGTCCACGGCGACCAGCTGTACGAGAATTTTGGTTATCTCCAACCGGAGCACCTTGGTTTGTTGTTAAGCGATTATTTGGATTCATCTAGGGGATCCTCCTCTTTCTTTCATGGTAATTATTATTTATTTAAAATTATTATAAACTAATTATTATTCAAAACTAAATTCTTGTCAACTATTTCCTTCATTTTTTTGGAAACAATTTCAGCTAAGCAATCGATAAATACAGATTGTGAATTTGGCATATTTGGTCTAAAATATGCCACGTTTAATTCATCAGTTACAACTTTACATTCGTAATCATTGTCATATAAAACTTCTAAATGCTCTGCTACAAACCCAACCGGACAGTATACGAAAGATTCATAACCATGCTTTTCAAATAAATCTCTCGTTAAATCTTGCACATCCGGACCAATCCATGGGTCAGGCGTATTTCCAGCACTTTGCCAACCCGTTGTATAGTTTCGAATATCGGCAGCCTTCGCAATTAAATCTGCCGTATGCTGCAATTGCTCCACATAAGGGTCCCCTGCTGCAATAATTTTCTCTGGCAAACTATGTGCTGAAAAAATTACGACTGCTTTCTCTTTATCTTCAATCTTTGTAAATGTTTCTTTTAGTTGCTCTGCCCAATACGAAATAAACTTCGGTTCATCGTACCATTGTTCAATCGGTTCAATAACAGGACCACCGATTTCTTTTGAAAGACGAATAGCACGATCATTATACGCTTTAATGCTAAATGTAGAATAGTGCGGTGCTAATACGATACTAATCGCTTGCTCAATTCCATCGCGCTTCATCTCTTCTACTGCATCTTCTATAAATGGAGCAATATGTTTTAAGCCTAAGTAACAAGTAAATTCATACTCTGTAAATATATTATTCATAGAATCTGTTAATTTATGCGTTTGCTCTTTCGTAATTTTTGCAAGTGGTGAAATTCCGCCAATCGCTTTATAGCGTCTGATTAAGTCTTGGAGTGCTTCTTCTGAAGGTTTATGCCCGTGGCGAATATGTGTATAGTACGCTTCTACATCATCTAATGATTCTGGCGTTCCATACGCCATTACGAGTAAACCTATTTTTTTCTTTGTCATCTATATAACACCTCAATTTTATAAAGTGAAACTTTAATCAGTGGGGGTTCTTCATCCCCCACTGATTATTAGTTGAACCAATCGGACTTTTATGGGCAGTTGATCCCCCACCTAAACTCTTTTCTTTCGCTGAATTTTGAGGTGGGGGGTCTTACTGCCCATTAAAGTGGGATAAATGAGAATCTTTTTCAAGAACATTTGTTTCCAATTATAACAACTAATAATAAGTACGTCAAAATAATTATTCTAAATAAGTATTATTTCTAATATGATTTCGAATTTTATATGACAATTTATTTAATAGAAAAGCGACTTACTTTTATGCAAGTCGCTTTTCTTCTATTCTTTAATATTTACCCCATACTCTTTAAACCAAACATGAATTTGCGCTAAATGAGCTAAAAGCTGCGGACCAGTCATTAATTGACCGAACCAAGGGGATTGAAATGCACTGCCACCTGACTCAATTAATCCACTCAGCTGTTCTTTATCAAATAGTTCGTGCAAAATTGAGCCTTTATCTGTTAATAAATCTTGTAGCCATACTGTTACTGCTTTCGTATAGTGCGGATTATGGGTTTTCGGATACGGGCTCTTCTTTCTATACAAGATGTCATTTGGAAGTAATCCTTCTAACGCTTTACGCAATAGACCTTTTTCGCGGTTTTTATACATTTTCATTTCCCAAGGAATATTCCACGCATATTCGACAAGTCGGTGATCCGCAAATGGAACACGTACTTCTAAGCTTGCCCCCATACTCATACGGTCTTTTCTGTCTAATAATGTTGTCATAAACCATACCATGTTCAAGTAAAATAGTTGTCGTCTCTTTGCTTCAATTGGGCTTTCTCCCTCTAAAACAGGAACTTCTTGAATAGATTCTTCATAACGCTGCTGTACATATTGTTGTAAGTTTAATTTATTTCTCCATTCTTTCTTTAGCAGTTGTTCACGCGCTTCTGTAGAGCGCATCCACGGAAATGCACTCGATTGTAAATCATCTTCTCTATAAAACCACGGATAACCACCAAATATTTCGTCTGCACATTCCCCAGATAAACCGACGACAAAATCTTGTTTAATTTCGCGGCAAAACCATAATAATGAGGAATCGATATCTGCCATACCAGGCAAATCACGAACGAGTACCGCTTCTGTTAAATACTGTGCTAATTGTTCATTTGAAATGACGCAGCGATGATGGTTTGTTTGAAACGTCTCAGTCATCAAATGAATAAATGGCGCATCTGAATTCGGCTGAAACGCATTCGCTTTAAAGTATTTGTCATTATCTTCATAATCAACAGAGTATGTGTGTAATTGCCCTTTTCCTGACCTTGCGTATTCTTTCGCAGCAATTGCTGTAATCGCACTCGAATCTACACCGCCTGATAGAAAAGTACATAGTGGTACATCAGAAACGAGCTGCCTTGTAATCGCATCTTGTAATAAAAAGCGTGTTTTCTCTACTGTTTCTTCAAAGGAGTCTTCATGTTTTTTGCTTTCTACATTCCAATATCTCCATATACATAAACCGTTCTTTGAAAATGTCATCGCATGCCCTGGACGTAATTCTTTTATACCAGCATAAATGCCATGACCAGGTGTTCTAGACGGTCCAAGACCGAATATTTCGGATAACCCTTCTAACGTTACTTCTGCCTTCACATCTGGATGCGCTAATATCGCTTTTAACTCTGAACCAAATAGTAATCGCCCACTATCATATTTATAAAATAGCGGTTTTACCCCTAGTCGATCTCGTGCAATAAATACTTGTTCCTTCTGTTCATCCCATACAGCAAACGCATATATACCGTTTAAATGATCGACACATTCTTCTTTCCATTCAATATACGACGCTAATAGCACCTCTGTATCAGAATGACCTTTGAACGTATATCCTCTTCTTAATAATTCCTTTCGAATATCTTCTGTATTATACAATTCACCGTTATAGCAAATTGCATAATTCGTTTCATCTTTTAAACAAGTCATCGGTTGTTTACCACCCTCAGGATCAACAACGATTAACCGTTTATGCCCAAATGCGACATTGCCTTTAATCCAAACTTTATTATCATCCGGGCCACGCTTTGCTAACGTCTCAGCCATCTTCGTAACGACGTCCCGTTCTCCTTCTAATGATCGTTTATAATCCACCCATCCTGTAATCCCGCACATACGAATCATCCTTCCATCTTATTTCTTTTCCTAAACGAGCAGTAATCCACACCTTAAAGGTGCGGATCAAAAAAATGAAAAACTTGACGATAACGTACTATCCACATACGGAATAGCATTTTCACTCAGTAAAACGTGTGTTATTGTATGCCCACCTATGTCTAGGTGTGTCTAGTTATAAAGAATGCCCGAACTGTCTATAACAGAAATAACTACTTTTTATAAAGGAGAAATCATATATGATACAACGTAACCATATTTTATATAACCAGCCACGCGCTCATACAGTCGGTAATGTAGAATATATAAACAATGAATGGGTATTCTTTGATGATGAAAATGATGAAGCTTTTTTATTAGAAGATATTGCCGGTGATGGCTTTGAGATTTTATATAACAACAACTGGCTACCAGCTCGTTTCTATGAACAAGATGTACTACAAATCGCCAACGAACAGCACCATTTGCAAAACGGAGAAATGATACGAATTCGAAAAAAATTACTTCTTAGCTATACGGAATGGCTTGAGGAATTACCTGACTCTGTCTTTACATTATTAACCGAATCATTGCAATCCCTTCATTACTCTTTATATGATTGCATGTATTGTCATAATTATTTATCTTTCCTACCGAAAGAGGAAGCATGCGAAGGAGTAAATATTCTTTTATTTGATAACGAAGAGATGATTTGTACATTGCAGCACCATTTCGTTCGTCACGCTACGTCAAATAAAAACATGTTTCGTTTTACGAAAGTAAACGGAGAAGAGTTGCATATCGATGCAACATAAAGTAAAAAAAACCACCTTATCTCCCAAGTCTTTGAGATTATAAGGTGGTTTTATTTTTTATTAGAATACTTGCCAGCCAATCGGTAATTTCAGTCCAAGGTAAAATACTGCTACTAATGCAACAATAAATAGTCCCCAAACTGCCCCTGTTGCTTTGTTCTTGCTCATTTTTACAAGAACCATTTCCATTCCACCGATAACTAAAATACCAGCTACCATTTTTAAACCATACCACATGTGCATGTTACTTGTTGCAGTCTTCATAATACCCATGTACAACATGAAACCTGTCACAATAATGATAATGTACATAAGACGAAGCCCCATATGTACACCTTTACCTTTTCTTCCTGCTGAATAAAGTGAATACGCAACGAAGAATAAAATTAAACCTAACGCCCATGCTGTAATATGCATATGTACCATCGTATCCCCTACCTCCTCTTTTCACACTTTTTCACTCTATATGATAACATGTTCATTTATTTTCAGGAAATGTTTCGCTTTTTTACATTTAAATGATATAATATTTAGAGTATTTACAAACTTCTTGTAATAACAAAAGGGGGAACAATCATGATTCAAACTAAGGATATTATCGAACTTACAGACACATACGGAGCAAATAACTATCACCCACTTCCGATCGTTATTTCTAAAGCAGAAGGCGTTTGGGTAGAAGATCCTGAAGGAAATCGCTATATGGACTTATTAAGTGCATATTCTGCAGTAAACCAAGGTCATCGTCACCCAAAAATTATTAACGCTTTAATTGACCAAGCTAATCGTGTTACGTTAACTTCTCGTGCTTTCCATAGCGATCAATTAGGTCCTTGGTACGAAAAAGTTGCGAAACTAACTAATAAAGAAATGGTACTTCCAATGAATACAGGTGCAGAAGCTGTTGAAACTGCAATTAAAACAGCTCGCCGCTGGGCTTATGATGTGAAGAAAGTAGAAGCAAACCGTGCTGAAATTATCGTTTGTGAAGATAACTTCCACGGACGTACAATGGGTGCTGTTTCTATGTCTTCAAACGAAGAGTACAAGCGTGGATTTGGCCCAATGCTTCCTGGCATCGTTGTAATTCCTTACGGTGATTTAGAAGCGTTAAAAGCTGCTATTACACCAAACACAGCTGCATTTATTTTAGAGCCTATCCAAGGTGAGGCAGGAATTAACATCCCACCAGCTGGTTTCTTAAAAGAAGCTCTTGAAGTATGTAAAAAAGAAAACGTTTTATTCGTAGCAGATGAAATCCAAACTGGCTTAGGCCGTACTGGTAAAGTATTTGCTTGTGACTGGGACGGTGTAACTCCTGACATGTACATACTTGGTAAAGCACTTGGTGGCGGCGTATTCCCAATCTCTTGTGTAGCAGCAAACCGCGACATTTTAGGCGTATTCGAGCCAGGTTCTCACGGTTCTACATTTGGTGGTAATCCACTTGCATGTGCTGTTTCTATCGCAGCTCTTGAAGTGTTAGAAGAAGAAAAATTAACAGAGCGTTCTCTTCAATTAGGTGAAAAATTAGTTGGGCAATTAAAAGAAATTGATAACCCAATGATTACTGACATTCGTGGTAAAGGCTTATTCATCGGTATCGAATTAAACGAGCCAGCTCGTCCTTACTGTGAACAATTAAAAGCAGCTGGGCTATTATGTAAAGAAACACACGAAAATGTAATTCGTATCGCACCACCTCTAGTAATCTCTGAAGAAGATTTAGAGTGGGCGTTCCAAAAAATTAAAGCTGTATTATCGTAATAATAGAGAAGTTGTCCTACATGTTAGGGCAACCTCTTTCTTTTTATATTGATTTATACTAAAATAAAATTGTAATTTTCTGTATTTTATTTTAGAAAGCAGGTGCGATATGTTATTAAGGTATGGTAAACATATTAACTATTTAGCTACATCTTTTATTTTAGTTACATTCTTTGGCTTCCTCCTTTCCGTAACATTGCTTAGTCACTACTCAACTTCTACTACATTCACACTACTGAAAGCATCATTTTGGACTGCTGTTACCCTTACTATCATTGGTTTTGGACGAGAAAAAAGCGCACTTACGGTTATACTATTTGGTATTTGTACACTTGCATTCGTCGGTCTTTACACTTTTTCGGTTATCGATTACCTCTATCACCCAAGACCATAGAAAAGAGCTATCTTTTCACAAGATAGCTCTTTTTTCATTTCACTACATTTCGTAAAGTACCAATTCCTTCTACTATAATGACCACTTCATCACCCGCATGCAAAAACTTCGGTGGTGTGAAACTTTTTCCGACACCAGCTGGCGTTCCTGTTGCGATAATATCGCCTGGCTCTAACGTCATTCCTTTACTTATCGTTGAAATGATTTCTTCTATTGAAAAAATCATTTTATTTGTATTTGAAGTTTGTCTTACTTCCCCATTTACTATTGTTTCAATGTGTAACGCATTTGGCGTTTCAACCATTGATTTATGAATTAGATACGGTCCCATCGGACAAAATGTATCGAAACTTTTTCCAAGAAAAAATTGTTTATGTTTCCTTTGAATGTCGCGAGCAGTTATATCATTTATAATGGTGTAACCAAAAACATGCTCAAGCGCTTTTTCTTTTTTTATTTGTTTCCCTCGCTTACCAATGATGATAGCTAGTTCTCCTTCATAGTCTAGTTCATTCGTTGCGTGGGGGTGACTATTAATTTTTTCATTCATTCCAATAACCGTCGTTGGCGCTTTCGTAAAGATCATTATATTTTCTGGAATTGACTCTACTCCACCCATTTCTATCGCATGCTCACGATAGTTCTTTCCAACGCAAAGAATATTCTTCCTTGGCCTTGGAATTGGTGCTAATATTTTCACCTCAGTTAACGGATAATACGCTGCCCCTTCATTTTCTTTCGCCCAATTTACAATATCACATATTTTTTCAAAGCATTCGGTTCCTCTTTCAATACACTCTAACATTGTAATCGGAATCGTAACCTTTTCCCCTTTTTGTCTTTGCGCTTCTCTTACATGCAATACCTTTTCTTCCTCTTCATCCACAATACCTACAAATACCTTTTCATCTTTTTTCGCCGTTACCAAACGCAATATTTCCACTCTCCATCCTAAAACTCATGACCTTTAATTGTATTCGCATCCGTAAGAAAAAAACCTTCTCATACACGCTAATTTTTACAATATTCTTCTCATATTCTATTCGTTACTCCTTTATATTTGGCATAAAATGTAGAAATTTTACTTTTTTTAGCGAAGGTATTTCTTTTTTATTGGTTTTTTGTATAATATGTACTACATATATACTAAAAATTTCATTTAGAGATGGAGCCGATTTCAATGTTTGAGCAAGCGATTGAAAAAAAACGTGAAAAAATGATTTATTTTGCTGAACGCTACGGAATGACTTCTCAAAAAACAGTGGATTGTAGCCAAGAACTGGACAGGCTCTTAAATGTAATTTGGCATGTACATACGGATTTTCACCCTAATCAAACACTCAATACACACACGCAATAACGTGTGTGTTTCTTTTATAAAAAAAAACACATTTTATTGAAAACGCCCATACAATAGTAGAAAAGAAAATTTTAAAAACGAAAGGTGTTTTGTATGCCAGCTATGGTCGGACATATTCGTATCGTCAATATTGGATCAAGTGGTATTTTTCATATTGGAGATGTATTTGCGATTAGGCCTATTAGTTATTCACGCGCTTTTGCTGGGGCCGGCTCTTTTAATGTTGGAGATAACGTTTCTGTCTACAATTATCAAAGCGCAACGACTGTCAATGATTCAGATGTAATTGATCAAGCGATAATTGGTTCAACTTAGAGGAGGCGATTGCATTGAATTTTTATGTAAACCAAAGCATCATCATTAATAGCATTAGAATTGATAGCATTACAACCTCTTCTGTATTCCAAATTGGTACTGCAGGAAGTATTAAAGCTCTATCTAAATTCTCAAATAGCGGTGGATTTACAGAGCCCCTTCGCCCATTGCAGGCGAAAGGACAAATTATTTCTATCAAACCATCAACTAGTTCTTCTTAAGACATCCTTGTCATAAATATATAGCAGGAATATTTTTACCCTCCCTACTGAAAAGGAGGTTTCACAAAATGAATCAAGATATATATACTTACTTACACCAACTTCAACAAGCTCTTCAAGCACAACAAGCAACCATCCTTAACCTAGAAGATCAAGTTCGCCAACTCCAAGAAGAGCTTAACGAATTAAAAAATCGCCCCTCCTCTTCTGTAGGAAAAGTGGAATACAAATTCGATCAATTAAAAGTAGAAAATTTAAATGGTACTTTAAATATCGGTTTAAATCCGTTTTCAGCAAAAGGACAGCAAATTGAAGATTTCCAAGTGGATACAGAAACATTAAAAGTAAATCCTGAAACAGATACAAACCCAGATTTTTACCAAGGCATCCTTCAAGAAATGCATCGTTACTTAGATGAAGAAGCATATAATCGAATTCTCCATTTTGAACAAGAAGAGAGAACGCCGCTCGATGAAATGTATCGACAAATGATGGTTGATGACATAAAAAAACAGATGGAGCATAGACTTCCTTATTATTTATCACAAACGCAATCCTATGAAGGGATTTCAACAGATCCAGATTATTTACGAGATATCATTATTCAAGCGATGAAACATGATATCGACAAAGCTTTCCTCTCTTTTATTCAACACATACCGGGCAATTTCCGAAAGGAGTAAGTATGTATGAACCTTAACGTTGTAAATCGCGAATTAAAAGTCGGCCAAATTAAAATGAACGGTGTATCGTCGTCCGCACTCTTTTTAATTGGGGATGCAAATTTCCTCATACTATCTTCTATTCTTGATACACCATTTGAAACTGTTACAGAGGGTCCATTTGTACCATTAGTCACAGATGTCCCTCCTACTCCAGGTTAAGGAGACTGAGAAACTATGTTACATCATGTGTCTGTTGTCCAAAATGTTTCTATTATTTCTTTAGGGATTAGTGCCGTATTTCAAGTTGGAGATGCCAATCAAATGGAATTAAAAAGTAGAGCTCTTGCCGTCCATAGGGAAATTCCTTGTTATATAAAAGACGAAGGCCGCTTAGACGCATTTGAAATCTTTACAGATGAACACATCACAATCCCAAAACGAACGACAGATGTAAAATTAAACATTGTAAATGAATGCCCTTTTATTGAAGTAAACAATGTTGAATTGCGAACACTTTTAAATTCTGGTTGCTTTCAAATTGGAAATGTTGATTATGTTTTTAATAACTCTCGTATTATGCAAATCCGCCAATATATTACAGATGAACCTTCCGCACAATAATTCATATAGTAATTAAAAAGCTAAGTAAAGTAGGTGGATAGTATGCCTTCTGTTGTTGGAAATCTCGTCGTTCAAAACAGTAATGGTTCGTTCAATTTAGGGGATTTTTATAACGTGTCTCCGAAAGAAAATACGAAAGCTTATAATGGATCCGGAGCTTCCAATGTTGGATTTGTCGTGAATACGTTTAACGGTGTTAGTGCAACAAATACGTTTGATTCTGATGTGGCTGATCAAGATCAAATTGGAACAGCGTAAAAAAAAGTAGGAGATATTCTCCTACTTTTTTCTTTTACCTCATTCAATATTATCAAAAACTCCACTGTTTACTGTTTCATTTTATTTAAATGATAACCCCTTCTCCTCCAAAGCATTTCTAAGCTTCGGCATAGACGCAGGTCCCATACCATGTAGTTTTAAAATTTCTTTTTCACTATACTTTGAGAGTTCTTCTATCGTGTGAATTCCATGGTGTTGCAGCGCATTTCGTGCTGGTGATGACAGAAGTGAAAAAAATCCTGTTTTAGGTTTCTTTTCTTTCTCACAATCTGGGCAAGTTGGACAATCGCTACTTTTATAATACTCATGTCCCTGTTCACAAGTTCTTAACGTTTTTTCCATTGCCATTTTCAAGTCCCTCTATTCCTCAACTTTGACAACATGATTGCCATCAAAGAAGTATAAGCATTTCTCTTTCACAGGATGTTGCAAGCTTTTTTCAAGCGCCTTTGCATATAACGAAAGCTGTACTTTATATCGATCTTCTAAAATCGGTTTCGCTTGATCGAATCCGCCTGGGAACTTCCCTTCAATCGTATCCGTTTTGAAGTCAATTAAAGTGATACCATCTTCCTCTTCAATCATGCAGTCGATAACCCCTTGGACAAGAATTGTTTCATCACTCTTACCTTGCCAATCTTGATACGCCTCTTCTGCTGCAAGCATCATCGTAAATGGTACTTCACGCTCAACACTTTTCGCCGCTAATACTCTTTTACCTAGGTCACTGTCAAAGAATGAAATCACTTTTTCAATTGCTATTTCTTCTGCTTGTTCGAATGTTAATAATTCCTTATTTACCATTCCGGCAATTTGCTCTTGAAGAACTTCAATCGTAATTGGTTTCTTCAAATCTACATGTTGCATAACAGCATGGACTGCTGTCCCACGCTCTGCGTACGTCAATCCTTTTTTCTCCATAAAACGAGGACGCGTTTTAATTGGTGCACGCAGTTTTTTAATAAAGGCATTATCGCTACCTTCTTCTGATTGGTAGTTTCTCTTTATTTCTGTAACAGACTGTTTCGCACGGTGAGATGTTGCTTCCTCATATCCGTACTTCCACATTAATCTGTCGTACACTTCTTCTTTCCGTTCACTTTGCAAGGGAACAGCTTTTTTCTCACGAAGTGCTTCTAACAATTCTTGTTTCTCTTCTTGAACCGATTCCGGTGCAAGTAATGTTTTGCCGTCAACAACTTCCACTTTCCAGTTCGTGTCATATTCATAAATTTCACCTGGAATGCTTCCTTGTCCTAATTCAAGAAGCATTTCACTATCACGATGTCTATATAATGAAGGTGCAATCCAATCTAAATAACAAGACGCTCCGGCACGTATATGGTCTGGTAATAACCATTCACTATGCTCTCTTGCATCAAGCCATTTTTCCATTTCTTTATTTGCATCTTTAACTGTTCCAATTAAAATTAACTTCTCTTTCGCACGCGTTAACGCTACGTATAATACGCGCATTTCTTCCGCAATTAATTCCATCTTCATTTTACGCTTAATCGCAAGTTGCGATAATGTCGTATATTTAATACGTTTACGAGGATCGATAAATTGTGAACCGAAACCGAAATCTTTATGCAGTAAGAAACGTTTCATTAAATCTTGTGTATTAAAACGACGACCTAGTCCCGCTACAAATACGACTGGGAACTCAAGTCCTTTACTTTTATGAATCGTCATAATACGAACGACATCTTCTTGTTCACCTAAAGCTCTCGCCGTTCCCATATCATCACCGCGTTCTAAAATACGCTCAATAAAGCGTAAGAAGCGGAATAATCCTCTAAACGATGTTGCTTCATATTGTCTTGCACGGTCATATAGTACTCGTAAGTTTGCTTGCCTTTGCTTTCCGGCTGGTAAACCGCCAACAAAGTCGTAATAACCTGTCTCACCGTACACTTTCCAAATTAAATCAGAAAGTGACTGTTGACGCGCGAATTCACGCCATCCTTGCAGTAAGTTATAGAACCACTCTAATTTATCATGCAGTTCTTGCTCTTCTTCAAGTGGTGCCCCTTTTAAGAATGTGCTCATTACTTCATAAAACGAACCTTTCTTCCCGTGAGCACGAAGCGTCGCAAGTTCCTCATCATTTAACCCAACGATTGGTGAACGAAGTACTGCTGCAAGCGGAATATCTTGCATCGGATTATCAATCACGCGGAAGACGTTCATCATAATATTTACTTCTGTCGCTTCAAAGTAACCAGTCGCAAGATCAGCGTATACTGGAATTCCTTGCAGCTTTAACTCTTCCATAATTTGCGGCGCCCATGGCATGGAGCGAAGTAAAATAACGAAGTCGCGGTATTGTACAGGGCGCATACTATCCGTTTTACGATCATACACTTCATAACCTGAATCAACCATCGCTTTAATACGCTGCGCCATAAGGCGAGCTTCAAGTTGTGCTTTTTCTACTTCCGCACCTTCTTCTCCGTCTATTACCCCTTCTTCCGTTTGCTGAATGCATAGTAGTTCTGCCGCTACATCTTCACCTTCTGGATAGGTAGCACCTAACTTTAATTCAGCGTCAGCATCGTAGTCGATTTCTCCGACTTCTTCGCCCATAATTTGTTTGAAAATAAAGTTCGTACCTGCTAACACTTCATGACGACTACGGAAGTTTTTCGCTAAATCGATTTTCATTCCGCCGCCTAATCCTTCTTGCGTAAAGCGTTTATACTTTCCTAAGAATAGGCCTGGTTCTGCTAGTCGGAAACGATAGATCGACTGCTTCACGTCACCTACCATGAACAAGTTCCCTTCACTCTCAGAATCTTTCGTTACGAATTTAATAATGGATTCCTGCACAAAGTTCGTATCTTGATATTCATCAACTAGTACTTCAGCAAATTTATTACGATATTGAAGTGCTACTGCTGACGGCTTCATTTCACCGTTTTCACTTTGTTCACTTAAAATTTGTAGACAGAAATGCTCTAAATCTGTGAAATCAACCATCCCTTTATCACGCTTCATCGCTTGGAAACGCTCTGTAAATACTTTTACAAGCTGTACGAGTTTTTCTAATACAGGATGCATGTCTTGAAAATCTCGTAAGAAACTTTCAGGTCTGCGGCTAAATAACTCTTCTTGTAATTTCTTCACTTCATCTTTCGCTTTATTACGAAGAGAGTCTACTTGTTTTACAACATCCTCGTTGTAATCACTTTTCTTAATACGCTTTAACGTTTGCCACGATACATTTTGCATCGCTTCATACACACTTGTCCATGACTCACGAGCAGCTGATGACAACGTTCCAAGTAAAACTGCATCAGCTTGCAGTGTTTCAACGCGGGGCGCCGGACCGTCAGGAAGCATTGCGAGTTCAGTCGCTTTACGAATATGTGTCTCTGCTGTTTCAAGCTGGAATTTCACATCTTCTAATAAGTAAGAAGCGTACACTAAATCTTCAATTGTCTTTCCTTCCACGTCGTATGCTTCTACTAATTTATCGAGCCATTTTTCCGGATTTGGATGCGCTCTTGATTCTGTATGAAGCGCTAAAATCATACGCTGTAAGTCATCATCACTACGGTCACTCGTATAACGGTCAACGAGTTCAAAGAAAATACTATTATCTTCGATTCCATACTCTTCTTCTAATATGTCATCTAGCACTTCTTCTTTTAATAATTCGTTTTCTGTTTGATTCGCAATGCGGAAACGAGGATCAACATCAAGCATGTAATAATATCCTCTAATTACTTGTAAACAAAAGGAATGGATCGTTGAAATAGAAGCTTTATTTAATAAGCTAAGCTGCTTTCTTACGTGCTGAGAGCCTGGCTCATCAATTAATACCTTTTCTAACGCTTCCCCAATTCTGTTTTTCATCTCTTGCGCCGCTGCATTCGTAAATGTTACAACGAGCAGGCGGTCGACATCGACTGGATTTTCTTCATTTATAATCTTTTTAATAATACGTTCAACTAATACTGCTGTTTTCCCTGATCCAGCTGCTGCCGCGACTAATATATCACGTCCGTTCGCTACAACCGCTTTCCACTGGTCATCCGTCCACTGACTACCTTCTGGTTTTTTAGGCCAATTTTCAATCATTCTCCGCCAACCTCCTCTCTAATTTTCTCCATCGCTTCGCTATCTTTCATATCTTTTAGCGTACGGAACTGGTTATCTTCAAGTGATTCATCGAACTGACAAACAGATTTGAAGTTACAGAACGTACACGCCGCTTTATTCCCCTTCTTATAAGGAGCAATATCGATAACGCCTTCTGTAATGTCTTTTCCGATATTTTCAAACGTATGGTGTACATATTTTTGAAGTACGTTAAACTCTTGTTCACTTGCAATACTCGAACGCGCACTAAAGCTACCGTCTTTTTTCAAACCAGCAGAAATAATATCAGAGCTTCCTGTTGAAAGTTTGTTATCCATTAAACGAACAACATCAGCATCTCCTAGTACGAGTCCTTTCATTTTAAATTTCTTTAAAATCTCTTTCTCAATTTCCGCTTCAGATGCGTCACCCTTCATCTCAACGATCGGGTTATGAATATGGAAGTACAGTACACCAGCCGGTGATGCCGTGCCGCCTTTTTTCATCCACGTATGTGCATTTGAAGTAACAACATCTAAATACGTTAACATTTGAAGTGCTAATCCGTAATACACTTCCGTTAAATCTAACGCTTTTGAGCTTGATTTATAGTCAATAATACGTAGGAACGTTCCGTTTTCATCTTCCGCCTTATCAACACGGTCAATACGACCAACTACTTCCATCTTTACACCATTTGGTAATGAGAATTCCATCGGCGGAAGCGATCCTGTACCGCCCATACCGAATGGCACTTCTAAATCAACTGGTACGAAACCGCTTGACTTCGCATGTTCACGAAGAATGATTGATGTACGGAAAATGATTTGTTGTAGTTTTTGTTTTAAATAGAAATGACGATTTGAACTTAATAAAATTTGTCTTTGTAATAACGGTGCAATCTCTTCTATTACTACAACAGAAAGATGCTCACACTCTTTTATTGATAAATCCGCCCAAGTACGGTTTTCACGTAATAGCCTGTCCGCAATTCTCTTCAGCGCTGCATGGAATAGTTCCCCGATATCGGGTGCATCCAGTTTGAAAATGTCACGCTCTCTTAAGGATAAACCGTGCTGCGCGAAATGAGCATATGCGCAACGGTTAAATAGTTCCATACGAGATACGCTTCCTTTTATTTTATCTCCATATAAATCTCTACTTACAACTGTACTTAGCTTTTGCGCACGATTTCGGTAGAATAAACTTGATAATACGCGGCTACTTTTTTGTTTCCATTCATCTGAAGTTACGTAGAAGTTATATACATCCCACCAAAAATCTAAATTCCCTTCAAATCCATATCGCTTCCACGTTTGAAGTTGCTGCATAACATATGACAACGTTACTTCTGGCGTTGCTACGTATGAAATTTGTTCCGAACGTGATAAATCATTTACGTCATTTGTAATAAATGTATCTTTCACATCAGGGAACATTCTTTTTATTTTCTTAATAAAGCTAGACGCAAGTAACGTCTTCCCTTCCTCATCTGCAAGCGGGCATGAAATATATAATTTCTCAGTTGCTCTCGTTACCATTTGGTACATAACGAACTGTTCTTCTAATAAGGTTTGTCTCGTCGTTGGTGCTAATTCGATACCTGCAACACTAAGAACATCTCTTTCCTCATCAGAAAGCATCCCTTCATCCATCGGTGCTGCCGGAATAACTCCTTCATTCACGCCAATGACAAATGTTGCTTTCACATTTGATAATCTAGAACGATCAATATTAGCAATTAACACTTGGTCTAATGACGGCGGAATGTTTGCAAATTGAAGCGCCTCAAGACCTGTCGACATAACGTCTGTGAACATAGAAAGTGACATTTTCTCTTCGCCAAGCATCTCAACGAACGTATCAAGAAGACTCATTACTTCTTCCCATACTTGCTCATGATCTGTCGCAAATAAGAAATCTCCGCTCTCTTCTGCACGAATACGTAATGCTTCTAGTTTTTTCGGAACGTCTAGCTCTTCTAAAAATAAATAAACAGCTTCGCACATTTGCATAACTGTTCCCGCTCGCTTCAGCCTTTTTTGCATACGAATAACAGGCGTTCTTACAACGTCGCGCAGTCGATTTATTCTCTCTTCCATTTCACGTTCACTGTCTGTAATCATCTCGTCCGTATCGTCAAGAGAACGATAGCGGCGATACAGCCACGGATCCTCAGAAGTCCATCTCTTCCCTTGTACACCGTACGCTAAACAGTAGTTTTCAAACTCATCCATCTCTTCGCGCATCGTTTCCTTTCTTACGTCTAATGGATATAAAAGCTCTGTTTTCACGCAGCGGAACACTGCATCATAACGCCAATTTCCGCTAATAATCTCGAGTGCAGAACGAATGCATTCTACTAGCGGATGATGTGACATCGGGCGTTTTTCATCGATGAAATGCGGGATATTATAATCTGTAAATAGCGTTCGCATCACATCGTAATAACTTTCTCCGTTACGAAGAAGGACTGCAATATCTCGGTAACGATAGTCTTCATCTGCCACAAGTCTACGAATTTCACGGGCAACACCTTCTACTTCAGCTCGTAAATTCGCTGCTGTACTAATCGTTACACTTGCTTCTCCGTGAAACTTTTCATTTGGACGTGCTTCGTAATGCGTTTCTAAATGCGCTAATGCTTGCGAATGAAAACGCGGTTGTTCCATAAGTGGAATCGTTTTTTCAATTTCTATTTTCTCTTCACGCGCCACTTGCTTTATTTTTTCATACGTTAACGTCGTTTCATAAAATAAATCTAGTTCATTTACTGGCTGTGCTAACGTTTTTTCATCTATCGTTAACGTGATCGTAACTCGCGCACCGCAAATCATAAGCTGTCTTACAATTTCTAGTTCTTGCGGTGAAAATGAATGAAATCCATCTATATAAATTTCAGCCCCATTTACATATTCAGACTGTGGAAGCTTTTCGACTAGCAATTGTAGGTAGTCTTCTGAATCCAAATATTTTCCGATTAAAGCACGTTCAAAATCATCATATAATAGTTGTAAATCATACACTTTATTCGCTAATAGCTTTTGTTCTGCACTGCTACTATGTGCGTCTAATTGTTGCCACATTTCATATACGTTAGATGGCGTCACATTGTAACGTTTAAACTCCGCAATCATACTACCAAGATGTTCAAAGAAACCGTTTTGCTCCGCTGCTTTTTGGAACACCGATAATCCATCTTTACGAGACTCTACAATTTTACGAAGTAACATATGTACGCCCGCTTCATCAATGTGAAGGCGACTCGCTCCACCAACTTCTTGCAGTACCTTCCACGCTAATCGTGAAAAACTAAAAACTTGTGCCCGAATAGAACCTCTTACATCCTCACTACCAATTAACGCCTGCTGCGTTTGGAATGTCATCTGTTCTGGCACAAGATATAATATTGTTTTCCCTCTTGGGCGTTGCTTTAACTCTTCCTGCACTTCGTGTAAACAAAGTGTACTTTTTCCACTTCCCGCTCTACCAATCACAAATCGAAGTGACATGTAACCCCACCTTTCACTTACATAACGAACGTTAGTTTGCTACTATAATTGTATTATAGTACACGAAAAAAGACAAACAGAGTAGTTTGTCTTTTTCTATACTTCTACCTATTATATCAACCTTTTGAAAAATTCGTTTGCACCTCTTGAATTGGCCAATATCGTAAATCAACTTTACCGACAACTGTATCAGCTTTTACAAATCCAAAGTGTCTACTATCCCAGCTCCCGAGGCGATTATCACCTACTACAAAAATATATCCAGGCGGCACCGAATTTTCTTTCGTTAACTCTTCTAGTTTAAAATCACCCGTTAGTTGTCGTCCATTTATCTCTTTCTTATATGTCTCTAAATAAGGTTCATCCATGAATTGTCCGTTTATATACAGTTTATCATGCTTATATTCGATTTGATCCCCAGGTAAACCGATAATTCGTTTTACGTAGTCCTCTTTTTTATTCGCATGAAACACAACAACATCAAACCTGTTTAAGTCCCCTACTTGATAACTCACCTTATTTACAACGAGCATATTGCCATCTTGCAATGTCGGCATCATTGACTTCCCCTCTACAACGTACGTTGAAAAGAAAAACGTTCGAAAAAATACAGCTAATAATACACCAATTAAAATTGTTCGTATCCACTCTATGCCTTCTTTTTTCAAAGTTTTCTTCATCAGCTTCTCCCCTTATCCTTTAATAATGAAGCCTGCATTTATAAAGTGAAACTGAATCGGCAGGAGTTTTGTTCATCCCACTCCTTATCAGCCGCACCAATCCAGCATTTACGAGCAACAAGGCTCTCACCTATCCAACCGAATTTTGAGGTGGGAGTTTTACTACCCTCAAATAGCTGAATAAAGAAGACTATTCTTAATGTAGTTCTAACTTTACTTCGATTTTCTTACCGACATACCATAAAATAAAAATACCAATTGCTACAATGACTGATTTCACCGGATTATGAATAAATGACATTAAATCATGACCGATATACGTTAAAATAAAAATCATCACAAGCTTTCCGAACGCGAGCGCAAGTCCAAACTGCTTTACACTAATGCGAGATAAACCAGCAACAACATTTATAAGCGCAGACGGTGTAAACGGAAAACAAAATATGACGAAAATTGGCGCAAACCCTTTCCTTTCAATCCACCCCATTGCCTTTCGTACTCTCTCATGCTTATTTACAAAAGAAAAGAAACGACTTCGGCCAAAATGGCGGATAATGAAAAAGACAAGTAAGGCGCCCATTACTGATCCAAGCCAAGAATAAAGAAAACCGAGCCAAAACCCAAATGCAACAGCATTCGCCAGTACAAATACGATGAGTGGCAATGCCGGAATCAACGCTTCTATCATCGGTAAACCAATACCAAGAAGTGGTCCGAACGCTTTATAGCTTTCAACAATATGATCCATATTTTCTGGTGAAAAATACTCTTTGATTGTCTGAAAATCCATTCTACACTTTACCCCTTTACTCTAAGTACTACCTCTACTGTATCATTGCTTATATGAAAGAGGAAATGGTAGATACGACATATGGAGATGTAATTATTAAGTTTCCATATCTTTCATTAGAATTCCTTCATTATTACGCTATGATAATCTTTCAATATTCGACAATATTTAGAAAGGAATACTATATAGTGGCACTCAATATTTTTCAAAAACAACTTTGTTGTGGATAATGAGGTTTTTATATCAACAATACACCTACCTTTTTATTAATTAAAATAATATGAAAAACAAACCTTACACTTTAATTTTGTATTCTCTCAAATTATTAAAGAACTAGTAGTTTTATAATTTAGTAAGCAAAAATAATAAAAAGGACTACTTCAAAATTATAATTTTGAAGTAGTCCTTTTTGAATTTCAATTTAATTTTAATAAATAACGTTTAATTATTCTTCTTATCCTTAAGAAAAAGAATTACAGAAATAATTACTAGAACAATAACTATGGCATCTAAAACATATGATACCGTTGTACTTAAACTCATTAATTTCATATTTATAAGCCCTGCATACAAACCTACAAATATCATTAATAAATCGTATATCTTTTTTAATTTTAAATAACGAATTACAAAAAACACTGAAAAACTAAAGAAGAAAATCGTACTGATGATAGTCATATTTCACTCCTATATCATTATTCAAAACAAGCAGAATAAATACTTCCTAAAGCAAAGAAATCTAGCAACGCTTGTTTAGCTTCTGGTCCCGCTGCACTTGCTGCTTTTTTCATATTTAATACCCACTTTCTATTTTTTAATTCTATAATTCGAAATCGATATAATCTCTTTTAATATTATATTATAAAAAAATATATATTCTCCCGAAAAATATATGTGTCTTTCCGAAATGTATTTTTCGGAAAGACGCATATATTAAAAGACTCAATACTATTTTTTAAACTACTTCTAAAATCCTTTTTACACATCCTCTTCTCTAACAACATACACTCTCTCATAAGCTGGTCTTAATGTCAATTCATCCCTTTGATCAATCTCTTTAAAACAAGGGTTTCCTTGTTTTTTTCTACGATCTTCATATTCAGTACGCAATTTCGCTGTACGATTTTGTTGATTTTCAAAACTACTTTTTGATATTTCTAATTTCACAGCAAAGCCATTTATAAATCTAACAATAACATTTCCATCTTTTAACTCTTTATTACTTTCAATATAAAACTGAGACAACCAAGAGCATTCTTTTCTAGAGTAAGAATAAGTAGGGAAAAAATAAAGTTGATCTGCCGGACTAATCGCAATCGGTGCTTTATGTGTAATATGAGTTAACTCTTTCGTTCCTTCTTTTCTGCCTAAGAAACTAGAGCCATGCTTGCGGCAACTTCTTTCTATAATATCTAGGGGCTTTTGAAATACGAAAAAAGAATCTTCCATCTCAACAACTCGTGTAACGATTTTCTTTTCACTTAGAATAACAGGAAGTAAGGCCATTGTATTTTTATTTACCACATAGTTTTCGACATAGCGTTCTACTTTACTTTCCATATTCTACTGTCTCCTTTTTTCCATTTATATTAGCAGCTGCATATATAATTCTAGCATCTATGAAAAGGAAATGGTTTACAGATTCCGCTTTTTTACAATAATTTATCATTTATCAAACATCTTTTAAATTATAAATTAACAATATAGTGATTTTATAATAAAAATCCTATATAAAATGTATTTATACTACCTATAAATATTTACAACTGCTTCCTCATTTCGCATCATTACGACAATTAACTTTGCTATAATTAAAAGGAAAATCCAATATATGGAGGTCCACTATGGAAGAAAAAAAAATGCAACCAACGATTCAAATGCAAAATAGTAGCATTGTAATCGTGAAAAACTCAGCTAGCATTATATTCGGGCTATTTTTCATTCTACTATTCTTCGCAAAGCCTTTCCGAAAATCAAAATGCCCTGAATGTAAGAAACGCGCGAAGAGAAAAGCTGAAAAAGAAGAGTAAAAGGCCTTCCATTTTGGAAAGCCTTTTACTCTTCTTCCTATTTTCTTCCGAGTGTCCTCATATCCTTTTTTGAAAATATTACTACATACAAAAATACGATGAAAAATTATCCACTACGTTAAAAAGTACTTGTACGTGTTACCCATTTTTATTTTTTATTAAGAACTTCAACTTTATACATCACTAGCAACTTTTTAATTCGTTAAATCTACAATATAAGTTTTGTATAGAATTCCATTTCAAAACACAAAATATGTAAGTGATTATTTATGATTACATTAGTTTTTTATCTAATTCCAAAAAGGAGCTGTATAATATGGAGAAAAAAAGTCTATTAAGACAACAGATTAATAGCGTCCCATCAGATGCTCTGAATACCCCTAGTAAAGAGCAAGAACAAATGTTAGAAACGTCATCTCAAGACGAACAAAATTCTAACAACAATACTAACAAAAAAGATGTTACTCAAAGCCTATATGGCGTAGATTTACCCATTTCGGATGTAAACAGAACAACAAATAAACTTAATACTTTCTCATTTATAAAGTGAAACTTTAATCAGTCCTCAACAATTGGGCGTTAACAGACAGTTGGTCTCCCGCCGAATTTTGAGAGGAGAAACCAACTGCCCGTTAATGTGCATGATAAAAGGACGACCATTATTTTCACAGTTATAAGGACGTAATTTTTCTTCAATGAAATGAAAACGAATTGTTACTTCAATCGTACGTAGAAAATGATCCTGCAGAACTAATTCTTCTATAGAAACTGATACGCGTTCACCCCGATGATTTTTGAATACCTCCATCATAAGAAATCTCTCCTTTTCCATCAATTTTGACATAAAAAAAGAGATGGAAAGACTTTCTCCACAACAAAAAAAAGGATGGCAGCAGCCATCCTTTTTCCATAATGAACTATAAAATTATAGTTTGATTACGTTTTTAGCTTGAGGTCCACGGTTACCATCTTCGATTTCGAAGCTAACTTTTTGACCTTCTTCTAGAGATTTGAAACCTTCAGTTTCGATTGCAGAGAAATGTACGAATACATCGTTTTCGCCTGGAACTTCGATGAAACCGAATCCTTTTTCGTTGTTAAACCATTTTACTTGTCCTGTTACTGCCATAATTATTTCCTCCTAAAGAAAACACAATTTATTTTAGTCTTCCTGTATAAAAAAAGAATCCACACATTATCAAACACGAAACATAAACTAGTTCTCACATACTTTTTCTCGTTCGTTTTTCGGCACTTGATAATATATGGATTGCTTAATTTAACTATTCAACTGACTTCATCATAGCATACTTAAAATGAAATGTACAATCTTTTTTGAAAATAACTGACAAATTAAATTGATTGTACATTCGTAAATAATTGATTTTAGTATGTGCGGATTTCACTATGAAGTGAACACAAACATCATTTGAACGCGATTACATCCCTTGTTCTGAAGTGTTACAATATAATCGTACAGTCGTTATATTGGAGGGGATTATATGTCAAACTACACCAACGAAGAAAAGCTTACAGGGGGAAATGTATCAAATGTGTATCGTTCTGAAAATACTGTTCGGCGAGAATTAAAGCCAGGTAGTGCAAAAATTCATACATTATTACAGCACTTAGAAAACAAAGGGTTTCATTATGCTCCAAAGTTTTTAGGTGTAGATGAAAAAGATAGAGAGATTTTATCCTTTATTGAAGGAGACGCTGGGAATTATCCTTTAAAAGAATATATGCGATCTAATGATGTTTTAAAGGAAATAGCAAAGATGCTCCGCCTTTATCATGATGCGGTAAGTGACTTTCCCTTATCAGATGAATGGCAACCGATGGATCTTACTCCAAATAACATTGAGGTTTTATGCCACAATGATTTTGCTATATATAACATTATTTTTCATGACGAGAAACCAGTAGGTATTATTGATTTCGATGTTGCTGCTCCTGGTCCGAGAATTTGGGATATCGCTTATACGCTTTATACTTGTGTACCTTTAAGTAGAGTGTATTATACAGAATCGGGTGAGGCAGTTCATTATGAATCGGCACAACATGCTAGCCGTATGAAAGAAAGAGTGAAATTGTTTGTCCAGTCCTACGGTAAAAGTATGGACGAAGATTACTTAGGAATAGTGTTACTACGATTAGAAGCATTATGTACATATATGAAAAGAAAAGCACAAGAAGGCGACTTAAATTTCCAAAGAATGATTGATGAAGGACATTTAGAGCATTATGAGAAAGATATACAGTTTATTCGTGATCATAGAGCTGAGTGGATTTGATAATATCGTCTTTTTTGTCGGTAAGTCGATATATTTGAAAAACCGTTGATGTATTTTCATTTACTCTCGCATCGTTCAGAAAATAAAAATGGGCACCATTCAAAAAGGTGCCCATTCCTCTTATTTCGTAAACTGTGCTTCCTCTGTAGATCCTTTTAACGCTGTCGTTGATGAAGTACCGCCTGTAATAACTTGTGCTACTTCATCAAAGTAACCTGTTCCTACTTCGCGTTGGTGACGTGTTGCGGAGTAGCCGTGTTTTTCTGCTGCGAATTCTGCTTGTTGTAGTTCAGAGTACGCTGCCATGCCGCGCTCTTTATAGCCACGTGCTAATTCAAACATGCCGTAGTTTAATGAGTGGAAGCCAGCTAGTGTTACGAACTGGAACTTATAACCGTAAGATGCGATTTCTTTTTGGAAGCTTGCAATTGTTTTTTCATCTAATTTTTGTTTCCAGTTAAATGAAGGTGAACAGTTATATGCAAGCAATTTCCCTGGATGCTCTTTATGAATTGCATCCGCAAATCGTTTTGCATCTTCTAAATTTGGTTCAGATGTTTCACACCAAACGAGGTCTGCATAAGGAGCGTATGCTAAACCACGTGCAATCGCTTGATCAAGCCCTGCTTTCGTACGGTAAAATCCTTCTGGAGTTCTTTCACCTGTAATAAATGCTTTATCAACCGGATCGATATCGCTCGTAATTAAATCTGCTGCATCCGCATCTGTTCTTGCAACAATAATTGTCGGCACTCCCATTACGTCTGCTGCAAGGCGTGCCGAGATTAAATTACGCACCGCTGTTTGCGTTGGTAATAATACTTTTCCGCCTAAATGGCCACATTTTTTCTCTGAAGATAATTGATCTTCAAAGTGCACACCTGATGCACCCGCTTCAATCATACCTTTCATCAGTTCAAATACGTTTAATTGTCCGCCAAATCCTGCTTCTGCATCTGCTACAATCGGTACGAAATAATCTGTATCATCGCTTCCTTCCATATGCTGAATTTGATCCGCACGTTGAAGTGTTTGATTAATTCGTTTCACTACAGCTGGTACGCTGTTCGCTGGATATAAACTTTGGTCTGGATACATATGTCCAGAAAGGTTCGCATCCGCAGCGACTTGCCATCCACTTAAATAAATTGCTTTTAGCCCAGCTTTCACTTGTTGCATCGCTTGGTTTCCTGTTAATGCGCCAAGTGCGTTAATATAATCTTCCGTATGAAGCGATGACCAAAGCTTTTCAGCACCGCGGCGCGCTAATGTATGTTCAATATCAATTGACCCGCGCAAGCGAATTACATCTTCTGCCGAATATGGACGTATAATCCCTTTCCAGCGCGTATCTAGTTCCCAGCTCTCTTGTAATTTCTCGATTCTTTCGTTTTTCATTTGTTCCATCCCCTTTTCATTTTTTATAAAATTTCATAACCTGGTAATGTTAAAAATGGTACGAATTCATCATTTCGAACGAGATTTGTAAACAACGTTGTCGCCTCTTGGAATCGCCCTTTCTTAAAAGCTTCCTTACCAATCTCTCTTTCTATTTTTGCTAGTTCTTCTTCTTTTAGCTCTTCCATCAATTCAAGCGTAATATTACGGCCGTCATTTAGCTTTCCACCTTCATGGCGGATCCATTGCCATACTTGTGCCCTAGAAATTTCCGCTGTTGCCGCATCTTCCATTAAGTTATAAATTGGTGCCGCTCCCCGTCCGCTTAACCAAGATGCGATATATTGAATGCCTACGTTAATATTTAGGCGAAGCCCCTCTTCTGTAATCGTTCCCACTGGTACTTCTAATAAATCCTTTTCTGTAACATGTATTTCTTCACGTTTTCTAAAAATTTGATTCGGTGTTTTCATAATGTGATTAAATACTTCCATCGCGACTGGTACAAGTCCCGGGTGGGCAACCCAAGTCCCGTCATGACCGTCTAAAGCTTCGCGCTCTTTATCTGCACGCACTTTTTCAAAAGCTGCTTCATTCGCTTCTGGATTGTTTTTAATTGGAATTTGTGCTGCCATTCCTCCAATAGCTGGTGCATTACGGCGGTGACACGTTTGAATGACTTTCAAAGAATACGCGCGCATAAACGGCGCCGTCATCGTGACTTGCGCTCTATCTGGAAGTAAAAATTCATTATGATTACGGAAACTCTTTAGAAAGCTGAAAATATAATCCCATCTTCCGCAATTTAATCCAGCAGAATGATCTTTAAGCTCATACAAAATTTCATCCATTTCAAACGAAGCGTGAATCGTTTCCAGTAAAACCGTTGCTTTAATCGTTCCGTTTGGAATACCGATATATTTTTGAGCAAATACGAAAACATCATTCCATAACCTTGCTTCTAAATGGCTTTCCATTTTCGGTAAGTAAAAGTATGGACCGCTTCCTTTTGCTAAAAGAGCTTTCGCATTATGGAAAAAATAAAGTCCGAAATCTACTAAGCTACCAGACATATTCTTCCCGTCAACTTGCATATGTTTTTCTTCTAAATGCCATCCTCTTGGACGCACAATTAATACTGCTGTTTTACTATTTAAACGATATTCTTTTCCGTTTTCATTTTTATGTGAAATCGTTCCCTGCACAGCATCTCGTAAGTTTATTTGTCCTTCAATTGCATTCTGCCAAGTTGGTGAATTCGAATCTTCAAAATCTGCCATAAAAAGATGTGCTCCTGAATTTAAAGCATTAATAACCATCTTTCTATCTACTGGTCCAGTAATCTCTACGCGGCGATCCTCTAAATCTTTTGGCAATTTGGCAATTGTCCAATCCGCTTCACGTATGTGCTTTGTTTCTTCTAAAAACTTCGGAAACTCTCCTGCATCAATTCTCTTTTGTTTCTCCGCACGCTTTTGTAAAAGTTCTATGCGGCGCTCATTGAAATTCTCATGTAATCCCTTTAAAAAACTAAGCGCCTCAGGTGTCAATATTTCGTTGTACGCTGGTAACATTTCTCCGGGCAATGTAACCCGTGAAGTTTGCGTCGACATATTAGCATCCCCTTCTTAAACTGTTTTATAACAGATTTGATTTTATGTTTTATATTATATAACAAATCTTCAGAAAAGGAAGTTTTTTTTGAAAATTCATTTCATTTTTTTTCAAAATGCCTTTCTTTCACGCTTTATTCCATACAAAAAAGGCCACTGTTATACAACAATGACCTTTTTGTATTATTTTTCAAATTTCACTTTACTAGTTAAACTTTATTGCTGTCCTTGTTCCATATCATGCAAAATTGCTTTGTATAAAAACTGTGCGTATTGTTCTCTTTTTACTTTCATGGATGGGCCGAATTTATTATCTCCGATTCCCGCTGTAATACCATTTGTTTGTATTGCACTAATTGCATTCTTTGCCCATGAATTTGCTGAAACATCATTAAACGTATGAGATCCCTTCGCATGTAAATCAAAAGCATTCGTAAGAACTTGCGCCATTTCCGCACGAGTTAACGTTGCTTTCGGTCTAAAGTTTCCATGCTCGTCTCCCATAAAAATTTCTAGTTCCGTTAAAGCTAATATCTCTTCAATAAAGTTTGTTGAGTTTTCATCGATATCCCCATATGGGTTTTCATATTCTTCTTGTTCTTCTATATCAAATACACGATAAATTAAAGCTGCAACTTGCTCACGTGTTACGTCATCTCCAAAACCGAAAATTCCATCCCCATATCCAAAAATAATTTCGTTTGCCGCTAAATTATGAATTGCCTCTTCTGACCAATGTCCTTTTGGTACATCTTTAAATACAATTGGATTTGTATTTTGTAACGGTGCAATTTCCGCTTTTACATTGTTACTCTCTGTTGAGAATAACACCCCACCCATAATTGTTAATGCCGTAGCTGTTTTTAATAATTTTTTGCTCATCAAATTATCTCCCCAATATGTATATGTTTTTTTAAAAAATATACATAACAAATGGTATAGTGACAATAGATTTTTCGACACACTTCGTGACGGTTTTGTGAATCATATTACACATCATGTCCTTTTTACAGGGTTGATTATAAATCTCATGTATAACAATAAAAATACATAAAAACGAATAATAATTCTTTTGTAAGCAAACAAAAAAGCACAAATAGAACTATTTGTGCTTTCCTATTTCACGCTATTTCCAATCCTCTTTCAAATGATAATTAATAATCGCATTGTTTATAAATTGAGCATATTGTTCTCTCGGTACAGGGCGATTTAAGTCATACATACCTTTTCCAGTTCCTGTCACAACTTGATTAGATTGCAGTGCACTAATTGCCGCTTCTGCCCAATGTCCTTTTGGTACATCTTTAAATGTGTGCTTTTGTTTTGCTTCGAAAGTATATGCCTTTTGAAGCGCTACTGCCATTTCTGCTCGAGTAATTGGTGCTTTCGGTCTAAAGTTTCCGTTTGCATCACCTTTAAAAACACCACGTTTTGTTAGCGCTAAAATTTCCTTTTGGAAATCAGTTGAACTGCCAGAAATATCTTTGTATGGATTCGCTATTGCCCCTTCGTCTTTCATTTCAAGTGTTTTGTAAATAACTCCAGCCACTTGTTCACGTGTTGTAAGGTCTCCAACACCGTACTTTCCATTTCCGTATCCAACTATTATTTTATTATAAGCTAAGTCTAAAATAGCATCATATGCCCAAAATCCGTATGGAACATCATCAAATACGATTATTTCCGGATATTCTTCCGCTTTTACAGGGGCCACATTCGTCCCTGTAAAGATACCGCCTACCATTGTCGCAATCATCATTACACCCAATATTTTTTTCTTCATTGTCCTCTCTCCCTATTTCTATTTTATGTTAAATAGAAAAATAATAGATAATACGAAGTTATCCATACTACATATGAAGTATTTTCAAATAAAATGAACTTCATTATTTCAGGAGTATTAATTTGTTGGTGAATGTAAGATAAAATGCAAACCTTCTAGAAGAAACATTTCGACTACCTTTCTGCTTTATACCTCCTTCTTTCTTATTTCAAAAAGGAAGCTGTCACATCTAAGGTGCTATATATTAAAAATTCTACAATCTCTTTGTGAACTCCTTTACATTTTTAAATTTCACTTTATTGACACAAAAAGACGCAAATAATATATGCGTCTTTTCAATATCATTTTATTCGAATTATAAAGTAGCACTTTCCTTCATCGATAATTCATTTTCTGTTCCCTTACGAAAAGTAAATGCCATTCCTACAAATATAAGAACAATCCCTACTACTTGCATACTAGTCGGTCTAAAGCCGGTAAAGACTGTATCTAATAATATTGCAACCGCAGGATCTAAAAACACTAATACCGAAATTAATCTCGTCGATAAACCTCTTAAACTGTCAAAAAATAAGTAATATACAAATCCCGTATGTATAAGTCCTGTTGCTGTGATCATCATCCAGTTCATCTCTGTTAACCCTTGAAACTTGCCAAAATCTACGAATGGTAGCAATAAAAATATACCTAAAAACGTTTGTAAAAATGTCATCGCATATGCACTCGTATGCTGAATTCCTTTTCCTAATAAAGTGGTAAAAGCATAAAATAAGGCTGCAAGAAGTGCCCATACCATTCCAGATGACATTAATTTCTCTAACGACATACTACCGTCTACTCCAGCTACTAAAACGGTACCGATAAAACAAATGACAATGGACATAACCGCAAATACTGTAAGTCTCTCTTTAAATACGATACTACCAATCATTAATACGATAATGGGTGCAAGATGGTACACTGAAATCGCAATTGTAATCGACATAACTTCAAACGCTTTAAATAAAAATACCCAGTTAAAAACGAGAAATACGCCGCATGCTAATATTTGCATTACTTCTTTTTTATTCCATTTCTCACTTTTATACTGTCCTGTTACGAGCCAACACAATGCTAAAAATATAGTTGCACAAATGCAACGAACGAATACTAATTCAAAAGACGGTAAACCTGTTTGAGTAGAAAAAAATCCAATTGATCCGAAAATAGACATCGAAAGGATCATTTTTATAGCCGGCATTGATTTTTTATTGAACACCCTTTCTCCCCTCCTATAAACTATCTTTTACAAATGAAAAATCTCCAAAACATTACGTATTATTATATATTACAATCGGAAAATTGTAAAAAATCAGAATATATTAAGTGATAGCTGCGCAAAATTCCCATAAAAAAATCATCCTTTGTTATATGAGGCCACTGAAAAAGTGGTTGCTTTGAGAAAATAACACGCATTTTATCAATATGTTGAAATTAAAAAGGACCCCATCACCTTTATATAGTAGGTGGTAGGATCCTTTTTCTTATGAAGTGGAGTTTTTCAGTGCCTTCTTGTTATATAGGATGATTTTTTTATTTATTAAGTGGAATTTTTCTATATTAAAACTTAAATATACTACTACTTTTGAAGAGTAAATTGAGCAACTATTTGTTTTAATCCTCCTGCTGCATTATGCATATGTTCAATTGAAACCGAGATCTCTTGAACAGATTTTTCTTGCTGTTGAATAGACTCTTTTACCCTATCAGTGCGGTCAGATGATCTTTGGGATATTTGAGCCATGTCTTCTGTAGAAGCCGAGATCTCTTCACTACTCGCTGCAATTTCATCTGTAGACATAGATACCGTTTGAATTTGCTCAGATACTTGCTGTACTTTTTCTGTAATTTTTCCAAATACTTTTTCTGTATGCATTACTACTTGTGTACCTGCCTGTACCTCATTATCTACTTTCCCCATCATATATACCGTATGGTTCGTTGTTCCCATAACTTGAGTAATAAGCTTCTCAATTTGTTTTGCAGAATCACTAGATTGTTCTGCTAATTTTCTTACTTCATCTGCCACAATTGCAAATCCTCTACCACTTTCCCCAGCACGGGCAGCCTCAATTGCGGCGTTTAATGCTAATAAGTTAATTTGAGAGGTAATACCTTGCATAACATCAATGATTTTAACAATTTCTTCTGATTGTTCTTTCATAGTCTCTACTTGTTTCACACCGTTATGTACTGAATTTTGGATTGTATCCATCTGTTGAATCATTTGTTTCATTAATTTGTTACCACTCTCTGCATCTAATGCTGATTGAGCAGACAATTCATTTACAGAGGATGATGTATTCACTATACTCTGCATTCCTTGTGTCAACTCTTCCATCGCACCCGCAGTTTGCTCCATTGCCTGCATTTGGCCCTCTGCGCCATCTGCAACTTCTTCAATATCTATAGTGATTTTCTTCGCTGCACCACTAGATACTTCCGATGCAGATACTACTCCGTCTGCATGTTGGAATAAAAGCTGAATATTATTCTCTACTTCTTGCATATTTGTTCTTAGCCCTGCAATCATTTCGTTAAAATCACTTACTAATACACCTAATTCATCCTTAGCATTATACTCACCATGTACAGTTAAATCTCCTTCTTTTGCTCTTTCCATCATACGACTAACCGTTTGTAAAGGAGCAACTATAAGCTTGCTAATAATATAACTTACTATACATATAACGATTGTAGTAACTACTACAAGAATGATAAAAGTAATAACGGACCGATCTATCATTTTTTGAGAATCTTTAAATACTTGGTCAGCTAAATTTGAAACATACGCTTCTAGATTTACAGCATAACTAGCTAACTCTACTCCCTTCGGTTTTAATTCCTTATGAAATTCGTTTACCATTTGAGATTCATTTGTTACCTTCGCTTTATCAAACAACTTCTTATATGTCTCCATATAACTTGGCAAAGATTCCTTCATCTTCTGAAACAGCTCATCCTCTTGCTTACTTAAATTGAAGCCATCATCATATTCTTTTAATAAAGAATCATATTTTTCAAGATCCTTTTCAATATTACCAATAATCCCCTCTTTATTTGTCCCCTCATTTGGTGACGCTGTAATTAATTCTAGTAAGTTATACTCTAGTGAATTTTGTGTACGAAGCATTCCTTCTAATAAAACTACAGAATGTTGATAATCATCTACTACAACCTCTGTATCATGCTTAATCTTGTTAATAGAATTAATTGCTACACAGCTCATAATTACCATACCTAAAACTGCTAATGAAATAAGCGATAATAATTTATATTTCACTTTTAAATTTTGTAAAAAATACATTTTTCCACCTTTATCCCTTTATATATAGATTTTTAGAATTTTATAGCTTATTATTTACAAAATCACAATAAAAAGCAATGATAAATATTCCCAATATCAAACTTATATCTCTATAAAGAAAGAAGTAGCATAATAGCTACTTCTTTTTGCTTTGTTTCTCATATTGTTCAAACGTATGAATTCTTTCGAAAATTGGTGGATGTGTGTATAGGAAAAACTTCACTAACGCAGGCGGATTTACTTGGCTTAAACTCGTTTTTGATAAATATTGAAACGTTTTTACACCAGATTTCCCGTCCTTCGTCATATTTAAAGCATATTGATCTGCCGCTCGTTCTTCTATACGAGAAACATAGTTTGTTGCTGGTTGTGATGCAAAAGAGAGAACAGAAGAAATTAAGAAAAATAAAGGTAAAATTGAGAAACATGCTACTTTTGAAATTTGCAGCGTATCTCCCCATTTTCGAATACACATATTTATAATACGACTAATGAGATACATCCCTATAAACGATAGCAACACATAACTCGCCACGCCCCAATATATATGTTTCATAACATAATGCCCCATTTCATGAGCCATTATAAATAAAATCTCTTTATCTTTTAATTGCTTTAGCGTTGTATCCCACATTACAATACGGGCGTTAGGGCCAATTCCTGTTACGTAAGCATTTAACGCATTCGTTTTCTCCGACATATTTACTTCATATACATGTTTAGCAGGAATGTCCGCTTTGTCTGCTATCGCTAAAATTTTCGTTTCTAATTCTTTATTTTTCAGCGTCGAGAAGTCGTCATAAAGTGGATCAATAACGACAGGCTGTATAAATGTTAAAAAAATTGTAAATGGAACAGAGAGCGCCCAGCCTGCTAGCCACCATCTCTTCGGGAATTTACGGATAAGCCATAGAAGAACGGCAATTACAATTAACATCGTCGCATAATTCACCCAAAAATCGATAACGTGATCTTTTATCCAGCTTTGTGTACTTTGCGTTGAAATGCCGTAATCAACGGACACTTTTCGGCTAATCCATTGCATCGGCAGAGCAAGAACTGTTGTGAGTAGTGATAAATAAAAAAAATAAATCGCAACTTGCAGGACACTTATTTTCGTCGTTTCCTTCGACCATTTCTCAAACTTTCTTGAAACACCGAGCACAAGTACAAATAATAATATAATCCATTCCAGAGGCGTCGCTAAAAAGTACAGTAAATTTTTCACGCGCGAATAATCTTGGCTTAGCGTAAGCTCTCTTGCATTCATAAACGTTTCTGGATCTGCACTCGTTCCTTTATACATGTCCGGAATCAGTTCATGATTCCATCCAAATAAATACCAATATATAAGCAATGCAAACCCAACGTACAAAAAAAGCGACCACCCAATAACCTTCCTCACGCTATTCCCTCCTCTATGCTGCCTGTCTATTATTATTGTAAGTTCGTACATGCTAAATTAGAACAAGCTTATTACGCGAATTGCTCGAGATCCTTTTATTTACATAAAAAAACTCTTCTACAAAAAGAAGAGTTTTACCTACCTTTAGACACTTTCTTCGGTTCATACTCTGGGATAAGAAACGTACTTACAACCCAACATATTAAACCAGCGCCTTTTATCCTTTTCGGCAAGAAGACTCCATCTGATTTGTGTTACGGGTGAAACCCAACAATTCAGGTGGAGATGAATTGCCGTCAGAAGGTAGGATGAACTCTTTTGTTTCGTTCATAACAAATTTCCCAGGCGAATATTTGTTCTTTTTGTCTTACGATGCAATCTGCTCCTAGATAAGGAGGGAATATATCGTAGGACAACGAAATTGGATAATATAATCATTCGGCTACTTGAATGACAAGCAATTTTAATGAACTCTCTAAGAAAGGTGGTGAAAACAATGGCTAGAAAGAAAGCAGTGAAAGTATTACGGAAACAAAAGAAAAGAGAAAACATGCAACGATTCACGCAAAAACAAAATATTGGACGAGCTTGCCTTACTGCAAAAGAATTCCGTTTACTTCAGCGCATGTCACATAGTTCAAAAGCATTACGAAATGTTGGATTGTACACGATGAAACAAAGTTATTTGAACAATAACAAGATGGCTACTATAAAAGAAGTGGACACTGCTATGCAAGCCGATATGAATTACTGGGGCATGCAATCAAACTCTGTTCAAGCGATTCGTAGAGCCTTATTTACAGAAGTGAAGAGCTTTTTTAAAGCAATGGAACAGTGGCAGAAAAATCCTGAGAAGTTCACAGGTCGTCCTAAGTTTCCCAATTATTCTCGTTCAACTGACAAACGAATTATTGAAATCTATCAAGTCCCAAAAGTCGATGATAACGGGTATTGGATGATTCCAATGAATGTTGCATTCAGAAAAAAATTCAGTTCCATTAAAATATGTATGCCTAAAAACTTAAGAAATAAAAAAATCTCTTACATTGAGATTGTACCGAAGCAAAAAGGTCGGTTCTTTGAGGTGCATTACACATATGAAATGCACGTTTCTCAAATGAAGAAACAATCCACGACTACGAGTAACGCTTTGAGTTGCGATTTAGGAGTAGATAGATTAGTAAGTTGTGTGACAAATACAGGTGATACATTCTTAATTGATGGGAAAAAACTAAAATCTATTAACCAGTACTTCAACAAAATGATACGTGATCTACAACTGAAAAATGGGGGAAATGGACTTTCTAAACGTGTTGTAACGAATAAAATGGCTGCACTTTGGCATAAACGAGAAAAACAAATAAATGGTTACATTTCACAAACTGTAGGGCTGTTGTTTAAAAAGGTGAAAGAATGCAACATAGATACGGTTGTCGTAGGGTATAACGCTGGTTGGAAACAAAAATCTGATATGGGAAAAAAGAATAATCAAACATTTGTGCAAATCCCGTTTCATAAACTGATTGCAGCAATTGAGAATAAATGTGTAAAAGAAGGCATCCGATTTTTAAAACAAGAAGAAAGCTATACTTCAAAAGCTAGTTTTCTTGATAAAGATAGGATTCCAGTTTGGTCTAAGGATGATAGGACGCAGTATCGCTTTAGCGGCAAACGAATGACTCGTGGTCTGTACCAAAGTAAAGCAGGAACATGTATCCATGCTGATATTAATGGTGCGTTGAATACATTGCAAAAATCAAGAGTTGTAGAATTGGATGAAAATCTCAAAGTGAAAACGCCGATTCTATTAGAAGTGCAAAAACGTAAGGCTGTTGCTTCGTGCATAGCTTAGTGGGTGTGTCAACCATCCATGTGTACTCGACTTGTCGGGGCTTGTAGCACACGCCGGATTCATCTGAGTGGTGGCTTCTTCTGCAAGGAAGAACTGCTCTTTTTCAAAAGGGTGGTGCAAGTGGGAAAACAATCATTCGTTGTCAGTACCAACCAAAAACTTACTTGGGGTGTTACCGTAAGGTGGCATGAAGGCTAGAGCGTCAAATGTCTAGCGATAGACGAAAAGACCTAGCGTTTTAACTCAAGCCCCCACTGAAACGTTTCATCTCAGTAGGGGTAGTTGACATAGCGTATATATTCATAGTCTTGAAAAAATAAAGTCGTTACAATAAGCGTAAAAAATCCAATTAAAACTAGTACGTATCCTATTTGCTTCTTAGATAACATAACGTGTCCCCCCTTAAGGAAGTACATCCACTAATAAACTAAAATCTTGTAAAGAAAAAGAACTATATTTCATAATACCTTGTACAGCTAAAAGTAAAATAAGACCGGTCACACACATATAATTAATGCTTTCTTCACTCTTTTTTTCAGCAACTATTCCGCCGCTTATACATAATATTCCTAACAAATGGAGTGCTAAATACATAAAGAAATAAGCTTCCTCCCAGCGAAGAATAACATTGACTGTCGTTATCACCACAATACTAAGCAAAATCAAATAAAAAAACTTATTTGATGATATTGTTTCATTCATATAATTTTATACATCCCTTTCAATATTTTTTCAATCGTCTTCTTCATCTCATTTACTCCCCACTACGTCTGAAAAGCTTTTTTCCTGCTCTACATATATAGCTGGCATTTCTTTACTCCAATATTTGCGGTTAACAAATAAGAAGATGAGTACTAAGTTTAATCCTGTTATAAAAATAATAAGTCCTGGGAAAAAGGTCGTATAATTTGAGAAATCTGCAAAACTCATTATTTCTTCTTTATTTATTAAATAAGAAGCGCCGATTACAAATGCATTGTTTAACATGTGAATAGCAATTGGCATAAGTAAACTATTCGTACGAATATATACGATTGATAGTACAACGCTAAATACTACTGCGCCTAGGAAATCAACATGTAACAACGCAAACAACATCGCTACTACAATAATCGCTATACTCGTTCCCCATTTTGCGGCGAAACGTTGCAGTAAAAATCCGCGAAAAACAAATTCACCAATAATTGGTGCGATGAACACGACCATAATAATTTGATATACATATCCCCCTGTGCTATCAATAACCGGTTCACGTAACGCGTTCATAATAAATTCGGGTGTAATCCATGCAAAACTATACATGTACAAAATAAGATATCCGTAACTAAACACGCATAACATAATCGTAATGTATAAAACTTGCACCAGGTTAAATGTTTCATTTTTATTAACAAATAATGAAAATGAAACACGGTGTTTTCTATATTCATAAAAAATCCATATAATCGGAAGGATGTAGAATATAAGAATATTTATAAAAGTAGAATTTTGCATATGAAATGTATTTTCTATCAATTCATTACTGACTCTTGCAACTAAAGTTAATAGTGCAAATACAATTAAAAAATATCTAGCTCGCATCGTTTGAAACGGATTCACACTCATCTCCTCCCCTATGTTCTTTTATCATATCATTTGATTCTTAATTTTTTGCGAAAGAAAACCTTAAAATTTCCTTAAAAATTCCATAAATTATAGAAAGATGATATGATATTCGAGGAAATTAGGAGGGATTTTTTATGTACCAAGCAAATATTTTGCTCGTTGATGATGAAACAGCAATTTTACAATTACTAACTACCATTCTTGAAAAAGAAGGTTTTTCTCATATTACAACTGCAACATCCGCTGAAATAGCTTTATCTCTCACCGCGCAAAACGATTACGATTTAATTATTTTAGATGTCATGCTTCCTGGACAATCTGGTTTTGATATTTGTCCAATCATTCGCGAAAAAACAGATTGCCCTATCTTCTTCCTCACAGCCAAAACATCTGATTTAGATAAAATATCTGGATTTTCACACGGTGCAGATGATTATATTACGAAGCCATTTAATCCACTTGAAGTAGTCGCTCGTATGAAAGCACAACTCCGAAGACATATAAAACAAGCAGTACCACACGAACAAAAAGCAAACTTCAGTTCATTTGGTAGATTTGAAATTGATCGATATTCCGCAGAACTTACAGTAAATGGACATGTTGTCGAATGTTCCGCCCAGCTATTTCAGCTATTACTCTTCTTTTGCGAGAATCCGAACTACGTATTTTCGAAAGAAGAAATATACGAAAAAGTTTGGGGAGCACCTGCCTATAATGGCGATGATAATACTGTTATGGTTCACATTCGAAAACTACGTGAAAAAATTGAACAAGACCCAAGTAAACCAGAATATATAAAAACCGTTCGCGGACTTGGCTATAAGTTCATTACAAAGTAAGGTGACGATATGAATTTTAATAAACGACTTATTATCCAGTTTATTCTGCAACACGTATTTGTTTTAGTTACATTACTGCTTGCTGTAGTAGCTGCTTTCACTTATTTAATTTTCCTTGTTACTAGTACTTCATACGAACCGAATATTCCAGATGCTGATAATTTTATGATTGCAAGATATATCTCTTCAGAAGATGGCGATATTTCGTTAAAAGCTGAAGTAAAAGACTTAATTAAAGAAAAAAATGATTGGATTCAAGTTGTAGAGGAAAATGGAAAAGTTCTCTATCACTTTAATACGCCGAGTGACGTACCGACATCTTATACGAAAACATCTTTATTCTCATATATACAGAATCATATAGAAAGCCCTTATACATTTACATATTGGGAAATTGAATTAGAAGAAAAAAACGTACTTGTTATATACGGCGGTATGTTAAAAAGCAATGTATTACTGAAAACAATACAGAAAGAGCACCCGTCTGTATCTACGGATTCATTCACATTAACAGAAGAAGAAAAACAGTTACTTTCTAAAGAAAAAGCAGCACTTCAAATCTTTAATAGTGATGGCGAAGAAGTATTCTCCTATCCAGATGGAAAGAAAAAAACGTTTTCTGTCATACAAGCTGCTCTTAGCGAAAAGGAACCGTGGAATCATAAAGAAAACACGTCTAGCTTTTACGACACAAATAGCAATCTCCTTCTCGTTGTAACTGCCAAAAATGAGTACTACTACCCAGATGATGAAATAGACGATGTATTTACTAAAAAGTTTCTAATCGGATGCGGATTAATCCTTCTTATCGTATTTGTTTATTTAGTCATTCTTTCTATTTGGTACGGTAATAAATTCGGAAAACCGTTACTCCATGCGATGCGCTGGCTTAAAAACATCGCTGGTGGAAAGTACGAAGAACCTGTTAGTAAAAAAGGGAAACCTGTCAGGTTCCGGCGATCTGGTAAAGAAAAATGGTCATTCCGCTTATTTAGTGATGTGACAAATTCACTAGAGCATCTTTCTATTACACTCAAAAAAAATGATGCGATGAGGCAAGTACTGCAGCAAACACGTGAAGAATGGATTACCGGTCTAACGCACGATTTAAAAACACCACTTAGTTCTATATATGGCTACGCATTATTACTAGAATCACAGCAGTACAACTGGACTGATCGTGACATTCAACAATTCGGCAGCGTTATGAAAGAGAAATCTCAATATATGACGACATTAATCGATGACTTAAGCTTAACGTATCAATTAAAAAATAACAGTCTTCCTGCGCAGCACGTAAACATTGAAATGAATCAATTCGTCCAAAAAGTATTATTACAATTCATTAATAATCCGACACTTCAAAATCAAAATATTGAATTCGTACCGAGCTCAAATAAAATTCAATATTTCATTGAAGAAAAATGGTTCCAGCGTATTATCGAAAACTTACTCGTAAACGCTGTAAAACATAATAATGAAACGACAAATGTCAGCGTAAAACTTTCCCAAAACGCTACTTCATTTACACTCTCTATTTCAGATAACGGAAAAGGAATGGATGACAAAACGAAAGAACTTCTATTTGAGCGATATTACAGAGGAACAAATACAGAAGAAAGCAACATCGGAACGGGGCTTGGCCTTGCTATTACGAAACAGCTCGTTCATGCTCATAACGGAACGATTTCTATTGAGAGCGAACTTGGAAAAGGAACGACAATTATACTTGTGTTCCCGTTTCATTCGTAGAAAAGACGCTATGTGGCGTCTTTTCTTTTTTCATTTCTGGGGGGTGTCGATAAATGAAATTATACCGGCGATTTTCTAGATATATCGATTTGTCGACAAAACCAACAATACTAATCTACTTCTCCTACTATACAAAGTAAAAATAAAACTATTAACAACTACATTTCTAAACTGTTATACTATAAATAGAAATATAAACTAACTAAGTTTTGCATAAAATGAAGTAGACGAGGTGCTTCCAACACCCTGTCACTGCAACTAAAGCTTATTTGTGCTTAGAAGACTTCCCACGCTTCGCAGGCAGACGGGTGGTCTTCTTTTTGCGCTTTTTTGTCGTTAATTTCTTAAATCCCATAACTATACCTTCTCTAGCTATAGTTTTTGTGATTTTCAACGAGGTGGGGGTCTTACTGCCCATTAAAGCGGGATAAAAATAACCTTTCACAACTCACTATGAAAGGTCATCTCCATATTTTAGCTATTTCCCTACTAACACAAACACATTCTCATCAGGTGCTTCCATTACCGCAACATGTCCTGATTCTGTTGGAGATGGTTCGCGAATCCATTTTACATCTTTATTATCTTTTAAACTTTCATACGTTTGTTGCACATCTGCTACTAATACTTCGACTTCCATAAAATTAATATCCGGATGATTACTTATTACTAACTCCGAACTTTTTTCATCTGGAAACTTCAATCCTATTAACGTCCAAATAATCCCTTCTTCTAATTCTCTTTCTATAACCCAGTTTTGCTCCATTCCCATTTCTTTATAAAAAGAAACTGACCTTTCTATATCCTTCGTATGTATAGATACACATTCTAATTTTTTGAACATCTTCCCATTTCCCCCTTTATAAAAAAGCGAACCATCTCCCAATGATTCGCTCTTATCCTATTACTTCTTCTTCACTGGTATCCAAAGTTCAATTTGAGCGAACTCACTTTTATCTGCATGGGAACGCTCATCGTATAGTTCAAACTCATTAACGCCGCAATGTTCGTATCCTGAATGCGGGAACCATTCTGAGAATACAGCATTCCACGTTTGGTGAATGGACGATACCATTTCTTCATGAGGGACTTTCGGCGTTGTAAATACAGCATATGTCGCTGCTGGGAAAGTACGCTTCGCAACTCCATTTGGTACATTTTCAAATCCTGTAACTTCCATTCCAATTATATAAGTGAAGTCCCCTGTTTCTAAATTAAAATCAGTACATAATCCAAGCTCTACCCATTGGCTCGTATCTTTACGATTCGGAATTGTCGTTCCAAGATCTTTCTGTAAATATTCTTGCCAAAATGCTGGGATGTCTTGATGGTTTTTCCCTTCTTTACTTGTCGTCTTCAGCTCATAACCCGCCACTAAAAATCCTGGTTTATTTACAATACGATATTCCATTTGTATGCCTCCTAAATACGGATTTAATTTTCTTTGCTTTACATTTACGCTGTAATACATCGGTGTTTCAATTTCTTGTTTTCGATATTCACTCGGTGTCATTTGAAATATTTTTTTAAAGGCTCTCGTGAACGTTTCGTGAGATTGAAAGCCATGCTCAAATGCGATATCAATAACTTTTTCATCCGTATGAGAAAGTTGATAAGCTGCCCGGGCTAACCTCCTCTTTCGAACATACTCCATTACTGTATCACCTACTAATGCCTGAAATACACGATGAAAATGTGACTCAGAAAAACCTGCAATACGTGCTAAATTACGCAGCGTTTGTTTTTCCATGACATCTTCTTCAATATAATCAATTGACCTTTGAATTTGTGTTTCATAGCTTTCCATCTCTGTTCACCCGCCTTATATGTATTATGATAAAAGAGAATCCTATCCAATTCTTGACGTTTTTTACTATAATTCCATGAAAAATTGTAACTTTTTTATATGTATTTCGTTGTTATGTATGAAGGGAGGGAAATGTAGTGAAACGCAAACAATCATTAGAAGACATTTACTCCGAACATATGCAAGATTTATCCCACTTTAATGGGCAGTAAGACCCCCACCTCAAAATGCAGCGAAAGCAAAGAATTTAGGTGGGGGATCAACTGCCCATAAAAGTCCGATTGGTTCAACTAATAATCAGTGGGGGATGAAGAAAACCCCCACTGATTAAAGTTTCACTTTATTTCGCTATCTTCTCTCCCTAACCGGAGATTCCCACTATGCGGAAGATCTCATGCAAGAAACATTTTACCGAATGCTCGTCCATATTGACTATTATAAAGGAGAAGAAATTAGGCCTTGATTATTTACGATTGCTTACAATGCCTTTATCGATTGGTATCGAAAGGAAAAAAGATATAAAACAACGACAGTTGCAGAATTCCATTTACCAAACGTACCAAGTACAGAGCACTCTTATTTTGTAAAACATGAGATTGCTAGTTGGTTAGACAGTTTATCTTCTCTTCCCCTTGAAAGACGAAATGTGTTACTACTACGAGATTACTACGGATTCTCCTATATAGAAGGAATTTTTTCTGATGTGATAATTTTGAAAGGATTATGGTTGCGATTAACGTTGCTTCTTCTAAATATATTTTATCTTTCTTTTTAATAATTGTATATAAATGGAATTATATTTATACACTCACAATAAAACCCTAATGTGCTACGCTCATTAGGGTTTCGTCTTTTCCACATATTTCTTCCGATAATGCAAAGGCGTTTCTCCGTATATTCTCTTGAATATTTTTGCAAATTTACTTGGGTTATCGTATCCAACCTGCATTGAAATTTCGGTAATGGATTCATTTGTATGAATAAGTAATTCCGCTGCGTACTCTACACGTTTACGCTGTATATATTGATAGACTGACATTCCAAACGACGCTTTAAAATAACTTTGCATACTTGATTCACTAATATTCGCCATTTCTGCCAAGTGCTGCACTTGAATCGGTAGGTGAAATTGCTGATGAATTACATCGAGAATTCCCTCAATTCGTTGATCTACAACTTCTGGCCAAATTTTTTGAAGACTATGCGCTAAAAACTCTAAAACCTTCGCTTTAATTAATAAATGGTTCATCGCATTTTCTTTAAATTCGGTTTGTAAATAACGCGCAATAGAACGATGAATTGTTTCGCTATTTTTTTGAAAAATAATTTTTTGAGAATGAAGAAAAAACTGCTCAATTTCCTTCCAGCTATCAAGCTGATTTTCTTGAATAAGATAACGTTCCAACCAGTCTAAATCGAGAAAAACACTCATTCCTGTTAGCTGATCATATTGAAGTTGTTCTTCAATTTCATTAAAGAATAGCAATGTTTTCGAGTCATATTGTGCGGAAAATAACGGTTTTTTTTTTTGGTTAATTTGTCCATCCAATATGACTGTAATCTCTAATATTTTTTTCAATATAGGCATTTGGGGGCGTTGAAATGTACAGTTATCAAAAATCTGAATTTCAACCCCTTCTTCAATATACAACCGTCTGACTTTACCGTTTACAAGATGATAAGTCGCACCTAGCCAGCTTTCGTAATAAGTTGCATCATTTCCCCTTTTCATTTCCGCGAAAAAAGCGTTCAACATATTTTTCAATTTCTTCACCTCTGCCTCAAATTACGATTTCGGGCTATTTTTTCGTTATTGGAGTAGTTAGAACTACTGATAATGTTTATCATTTGGATTATCAATGGTTAGGAGATGAATCGAAATGAATATAAAAAAATTTGCAGCAAAAGATTTAATTACAATTGGATTATATACCGTTCTCTTATTTATCGTACAGTCTATCGTCATCGTCGTCGCGAGTCCACTCATGGCATTTGCACCACCACTTACTCCCGCTATCGGTATGTTCTTTGGCGGCATCGTCTATATGTTAATGGCCTTGCGCGTGAGTAAAAGAGGCACACTTTTATTAATGGGGACATTAACAGGGATTTTCTTTGCCTTAATGGGGACACCTATTATTCTACCTTATTGCATTCTAATTGCTTTCATCGCTGAACTTACGTTACTGAAAGGCGACGGTTCTCAATATAAGAATCGTCATCGTCAAGCAATCGCATACGGAATTTATGGCGCTTTCTTCAGCATTGGTTCCTATATGACAATTTATTTACTCGGTAGTAGTCAGTTAGAAAAAATGCGTTACTCAAAAAAAGCAATCGACGAATTAATTTATTTTGCTTATTCACCTATATGGATGACAATCGGTCTTATCGGCGGATTCATTCTATCGTTGTCTGGCTGTTACTTTGCAACAAAACTATTACAAAAACATTTTGTTAAAGCTGGCTATTTATATATGAAGAAATAATTAGGAGAGGTTTTTATGTTTGATGCTCGTTTACAATTTACTCTATTAATCATCTGTGGATTTTTAGCAATTTCCGCTACAAGCACCGGTTCACTTATGCTCGCAGCGTTTGCTGTTCTTTTACTCATTTGTCAAAACCAATATCGTTTAGGATTCAAATGGTTCATTATATACGGTTGTTTGTTCTTTGCACACTATTTCATTTCAACTTATATGAATGCTTCCATTTTAAATGCGTTTTTATTAATGCTACTCATTGCCTTAAAAACTTTACCTACGTTAATTATCGCATCTGGATTATCGAAAGTCCCATCAGGGCAGCTACTAGCAAGTTTACAAAAACTAAAAATTCCTGAAAGTGTTTTATTAACTCTTACAGTTGCCTTGCGGTTCTTTCCTATTTTACGTGCTGAATCCAAAATCATCGGAGAGAATGTGCGCATTCGTGGTATTTCATTAAAAAGCCCGAAAAATTGGCTTCGTTTAAATCAAATGTTTGAATATGCGATCATTCCTTTATTGATGAGAACGATTCGACTCGCTGATGATTTGAGTGCTTCAGCAACGACTCGTGGAATTGATGCACCTTGCAAAAAAACAAGTCACTACGCGATTGCCTTCCGTCCGAAAGATAGTATCGCTCTCCTTCTCGGTTTATGTATGTTTGGCACGCTTTGGATTTCATAAGGAGAATAGCTATGATTACACTCAAAAATGTTCAATTTGAATACCAAACGGGGAAAACCCTTTTAAAAAATATTAATTTAACAATTCAGGAAGGAGAATGCGTCCTCATTACCGGCCCTTCTGGATCCGGAAAAACGACACTAGGACGAATATTAAATGGTTTAATACCAAGCTTTTATGAAGGAAACTTACAAGGTGAAATTATCATTGATAGTGTTCATACGAAGGACGCCCCAATATGGGAACTTAGTAAAAAAATTGGTAGCGTCTTTCAAGATCCGAAATCACAATTTTTCACCTCTATCGTTCAAGATGAACTTGCTTTCGAACTTGAAAATCATGGAGTTGAAAGAACTGTAATTCAACACCGATTACAAGACGTTTTACAACAAATGAAATTAGAATCTATACAACATAAACCCGTAATGAGTCTTTCTAGTGGCCAAAAACAAAAGGTGGCAATTGCTGCGTCGCAGCTAATTGATCCATCCCTATTTGTAATGGATGAACCTTCTGCGAATTTAGATTTACAAGCAACGAATCTTCTCAAAGAAGAATTAGTCTCCTTACGAAAAAAGAATAAAACAATTGTCATTGTAGAACATCGCCTTTATTACTTAATGGATCTTGTAGATCGTATTATTTATATGGAAAATGGTGAAATCAAAAAAATCTACACGCCAAAAGAATTGCTCGCTTTCTCTTGCGAAGAAATACAAGCACTAGGCTTACGTTCTCCCTTTATTGCAAAAGGAAAAATGAACGACCGTACTTCTCCTTCAAAATTAGAAAAAATGCAGATTGAAGGCTTGCACGTCAAACATAAACGAACAAAAGATTGGGTACTGCAAGATTTGAACATCACACTTCATGCAAATGAAGTAACCGCATTAATCGGAAAAAATGGTGCAGGTAAAACGACGTTTGCCCGCACATTAACAGGATTAAAAAAAGAAAGTACCGGCAACATCCACATCGATAACATGCAACTAAAAGCAAATAAAAGAATGCAAAAAATTTGGTTCGTTATGCAAGATACAGTGTACCAACTATTCACCGATAGCGTATGGAATGAAGTATTACTCAACCATCCTAACCAGGAGAAAATGGCCGAAAACGTTCTAAAAGACCTCCATTTATGGCATTTGAAAGAAAATCATCCTGCCACTTTATCAGGTGGAGAAAAACAACGGCTCGTTCTCGCAATCGGTTTAATGAATGAAGCTTCTATTTTCATACTAGATGAACCGACTTCTGGTTTAGACGGCATGAACTTACAACGTGTTATCGAAGTAATTCATCAACTCGCCAAACGCTCCTGTCACGTACTTGTCATTACTCATGATCACGAGCTCGTAGCTGGTGCTTGCCAACGTATTATAAAACTAAAAAACGGGAAGATTACAACTGATGTTCAGGCCAATACATTCTCTTATCGAGAACTTGTAGATTTTATGTATGAGATAGAGTAGTTTAATAGAGGATTAACCGTTAAAAACACCTTACTAACAACTAAAGATAAATAATAAAGTACAACAAAAAAGGTTACCCTAAAATAGCTACATCACTATTTCAGGGTAACCTTTTCTATTCAATCTGAAATCACTTTCACATACATCCCTCTCACCGCTTTTTCATAAGCGACCTCACTCATCTGTTTTATATTTTCTGATACGACAGACGATTGAACAACTTCCCCTTCATGAAGTAACGGCGGATCAATAAGGCGGACTTTATTTTTCTGATGTAAATCATAATCATTTCTATCTTCTTTTACCTTTACATTCGGATGAACTTTGCTTAATAAAGCACCTACTTCTTGATCTTTACATAGCTGTAATTTCGAAATTAATTCCTCATCTTCAAGAAGAAAGTCATCTGCATGAATAACCTTTTTATGTAGAGCTAACTTTAGCGTTTTCGCTAACATATCATTTCCGTAAATATTCATTGGCTTCATAAAGAAATCGATTACTTCTTTGTAATACGTTTCTGTAAACCATTCGGCTATTTCGATGTTTTGAAGAACCATCTTTCCATCAACTGCGATTAAATCATCTAAAAAATCTTGAGCTTCTTCCAAAGAAATATATCCATATGTATACATATCTCTCAATGTATAATCCACTCGATCTGCGCATAATTCGGGCGCTGACCTTTCCAATAACGTCCACTTCGAATCATCTAACAAAATATCTTCATAGTTATAGCCATACTTCGCAAGGATCGCTGGAATTTCTGAGTTTTTCACGACAGAACTAAATATCTCTTCATGATAACTTTCATTTCTATTATCAAAAACGTAATCAATCACATGAGAAAAAGCAGTATGTGATACGTCGTGCAGTAAACCTGCCATTTGCTCTTCTACTGAACCACCGAGTTTTTTTATTAACAACATAACACCAACTGAATGATCAAAACGTGTTACATTCCATTTCTCATTCATTAAGTAACTTGCTCCTGCTTGATGAATTCCTTTCAGTCTTTGCACAGACTTACTTAAGATTAATTCTTCTAACACTTGATCCACTTCAAATTCTCCGTATAGTACATCTGATATGATCACTTATAATCCCCCTTTATTTCAGCCATGTCTTATAATCGTACCTCTTTTATGAAATTAGCACCAACAGAGATATTTATTGTTATTTGTTTTTATTGAAAAAAATAGAGAGCCATCAGCTCTCTATTTTATAATCCTATTCAAACGTAACCTCCACCTGTACAATCTCCGACCTACTTCCAAGTCTAAGCGGTGGTCCCCAGAATCCGAAACCAGAAGAAACAATCGCGTGGAATGCACCTTTTTGTGCGTATCCCCAGTCTAGTTCGTACATTCTTCTCGTTACAATATGATTCGGCGCCATTTGTCCGCGGTGCGTGTGACCGGATAATAATAAATCTACACCCGCATCCGCTGCTTGTTTCAATTCAAATGGCTGGTGATCCATTGCGATAACTGGCATAGATTTATCTACCGTACTCATTAAACTTTCAAAGCTTTGGCGATCTCGCTCAGTTTTATCTCTTCTTCCAACGAGATAAAAGTTATCTTCAATTGTGATCACTTCATCTAAAAGAATATGAATATCGATTTTATCCATCTCTTGCAAAAATCCCGGAACCGCTCGTCCGTAATATTCGTGGTTTCCTAACACACCATATACGCCTAATGGAGCTTTCATTTGTTTCATAATATGCCCCATATTTTTTTGAATGAACACACCTGGATGATCATCGATAATATCACCAGGCAGTAAAATAATATCAGGCTCCATTTCATTTACATGACGAACAAGCCTTTTCAAATGCGAAACGCCAGATAATTTACCAAAATGCATATCAGAAGCCATCGCAATGCGTAAGCTTTTACGTCCCTCTACTTTTTTCGGTATATGCACCTCGTATTTTCTTACTACTGGGCTATATGCGTTGAATACTCCATACGCAAAAATAAAGATAAATGCAACTAACACAGCCGTTCCTGTCCAAATAATTGCCGCATCTTTCTCCACCCCAAACTGTAAAAGAAAGACTGTAATATTAGCAAGTGGCAACAACATAAGCGCATATTGTATGACCGCAAACCAAATTGAACCTATCGTTCGTAGAAATGGCAAAAACTTAAACACTTGTACGAGAATGTACGCATATGAAATAAATCCGACTACGAAAGCGTAATATCCCCAAGATTGCCAGCCGAATACTGCATGAAGCCAAACCCATCCGTTCCAGCCTATGTAAAACATAAGTAGTGTGTATATAATGAATATAGTAAATATATTGAAATAACGAAGATTTTTCACAGCGAGCCTCCTTCTTGATTTCTTCTATTATATCTTGTTATGCACGTTTAACGTAAATATTAAGCACAGCAATCTTCACAATAAAACCCTCTAACTGCTAGATGCAAATCTAACAATTAGAGGTGCCATTCAAAACAAAATTACTTTTACAGATTTTCGTTATAGAAACTTGTTAATTTTTCAACTGCAATTTTTACTGGTTCTGGTTGATCGTATAAATCGTAATGACTCGCACCTTCCACAACAAGTAAATCTTTTTTCTCTGAAGCTGCTTTCTCATACAACTCATGACCATCTTTATAAGAACCGAATGCGCCTTGCTTGCTGCCGACAATAATTTGTAACGGCTGTGTTAATAATGTATCTGCTAAATGGAACGCATCAAAACCAATTACCGATCCCATGCTCGTAAAATTTAACTTATTTGGAGAGTTAACACTTTGCCCTCGCGGTGTTGTATAGTACTCAACTGCTTCTACAATATCTATATCCGTCATACCCGCTGCCTCTAATTCCTCCTGTTCTTTAGGAATCCAGTTTGTAATCATTACCTCTGCTCCGCGTGCTTCAGCAGTACGTTGTTTACCAATTGCCTCTAACACCCCAATCGGATCAGCTTCACGATTTAATCGACCGATATTTGCCCCGACAACTGTGCCAACTGCTTTAATACGGCGCTCTGTCATTGCGGCATTTACCGCATAACCACCGCCTGCACAAACCCCTAATACACCGATGCGTTCTTCATCTACATAAGGAAGAGTAGTTACATAATCTACCGCTGAGCGAATATCTTCAACCCGTGCAGCTGGTTCCTCCATATATCTCGGTGCCCCTTCACTTTCACCTTGATACGATGCATCAAACGCAAGCGTTACATAACCTTGTTCTGCTAATTTCTCCGCATATAATCCTGCTGTTTGATCTTTACAGCTACTACCTGGATGCACGCAAACAATCGCTGCATTTTGTTTCTTTTCCTCAGCACCTACAGGAATATGTAAAATACCTGCAACTTGTAATCCTCTTGCATAAAAACGTACATTTCTCTTCGTAACTGCCATATATAAAACCACCCTTACTTTATTTTTAATTTACACTTGTGAGAGTTAATACTCACGTGTATATTTATAATAAAGCGAGCAACCACTTGTTTCAATGACCACATTTACGCATTTGGGTGATAATACACACATAACGAAATATATGTATCAATAACGGAGGAACATCATATGGAGAAAATCGATAGAAGAATTATAAAATCACAAAACGCCATTCAATCCGCATTTATTGAAATGTTAATTGAAGATGGCTTTGACGAAATTACAGTAAAAAACATTACAGAAAAAGCGAACATCGGAAGAAAAACTTTCTACCTACACTACCTAGATAAATACAATTTATTAGACAAAATTGTAGACGACCATTTAAATCAATTAAGAGAAATATGCGATATAAAACAAACAAAAGGCTATATAGAAGGAACTGTCATATGGTTTGAATACTTCAAAGAACACAAGCCATTTTTCGCATCGTTATTTAGAAGCAACAGCACATTATCATTTCAGAAAAAGTTCCTAACGTTCATCATGGGGGAACTAGAAAAAAAATTAAACACAAATACGTCAGTAAATAAAAACATTGATACACACATCGTTTTAAAATTTTTAGGAACAGCTGTCATGGGCATTTTGGAATCTTACGTATTGGATGAAATTGATAATGATGTTGAGTATGTTGCGACGCAGGTTGGGGAGTTGATGGAGAGGAATATATAACGGTTATGAAAAAGTGCACCCAGATTGTTGGATGCACTTTTTATATTTTAACGCCTTTATTTTAATCCGTAATATTCATCGATATCATCATCAAAATCATCCCATGCTACAGACATGATTGGGTATGTATCCTTTGATGGTACTTCTATATTTTTATGTAGGAGGTGAATGCGTTCTTTCGGATAAATCATCTTCAAAAATACCTACTCCTGATACATACATTTTTGTACCTCAACTTAGTAGATTTATAATAAATTAAATGCCCCTTCACTAGGATAAACCTGTATATAATCTTCCTCATCGTTCACATAAGCAATCTTCACACCATCTAACAACCGCTGATTTTTCAATTCCTCTAGCGTTGTTTGCAACGCTTTATCAACGTCAATTACAAAAGTAAGTATGTTAATTGTCCCGCTTCCAATATCTCCACCATCACACTGTCCATTTCCAGACCACCCTAGTGCTTCATCCATAATCTCTTGAACTTGATGTCGCTTTTCCAATGCTTCTTCCAACTGATCATCTGTGTAATCATATTGCAAAACAAATTCTATCAATTCTTCCTCATCAAGTTTCTTATACCCACCTGCCAACTGTTCATCTGCTAACTCTTTCATTTCTTTTTCAACACGTTGAAATGGATAAAGTTCTATTTCATACATTTCACCTGTATCACCAACACAGCCACAATGTATAATTAAAGTTTTCTCATCTTCTCCCCATACTTCCCAGTACAACATTTTATCTTTTTCTTGCTTAACCAGTTTAATCATATAGTCGCCTCATTTTAAAATTTTCATTACTCATAAAAAGATCCAGCTAGTAATACCATCGCTAAAAAGTTCCATGATATATCTTTAGGCATCTCTTCACCTTTATTTTGAAAAACACCATCACAATCATTTAGCCATGCTTCCATCGATTCTAAGTAATCGGCTAATGTTATATTCCCCCAATCTTCTTGATTTTCTTTGAAATCTTTTTGAAGGTGAAATAAGAATTCTACTAGTTTTTCTTTTGAATCTACATCATCAGCTAAATCGTAAATATCCGTTTCGTTACTCCTTCTATCGTATATATTCCTTTTCTATCACACTCAACCACGCACCGCTTCTTCTAATAATAAACCCAACCATTCTTCCATAGTTCCTAAATCTCGTAAAACTTTCTTATTTCTTATATGTAATTCTAATACTCTACTCTCTTCATTAATAGCATATATTGTGCCCAAATCCATTGAATCTGCAAAGACAAAATATGAATCAGGAATTTTTTTGGAAGCATATAGTTGTTGAAAATTATACAAATCAAACGGTTGAAAATATTCTTCCTCATCAGAAAGACCACCAATTTTCGGCTGCCCTGCTATACGAACTAAATTTGCCAAAAAGCTTCCGTTCATTAGAGATAGTAGATATTTATATGGTTCTGGAAATACAGTTTCCATCTCATCTTCAAATACTTGAATTTCTTCTTTACTAAGGGGCGGATTTATCACATTCATCCAATTAACTTTATCTATATTTCCAAATACCTTAGTTCCAGTTCTTACCGTTTTTGCATCTTTTCCATATACTGGTTCCAGTTTTTTTATAATTATATTTTGCATACTTCAAACTCCTTTTATCCATATCTCCTTCAAAACAATACATTTTTATATCCAGTGGCAAACTAGTAATTAACCTACCTTTTCATACGTTTATTTCTGTAAATAAACTTACCAGTTGTAGGGTTCCTCCAATTTCCACCATGAAGACTTAAATGTTCTTTGCGTGTTACAAACCTGATATTATTAGGATTTCCAGCATGTTTAGGATATGCTTTAACACTTTTAATATGTTTACTGCCTTTGAAGTACTAAGGCATTTAAAATAAAAAATGCAGCCCAAAATTAAACTACCTGTTTAAATTTTGAGCTGCACCGAATCTACAAATTATATTTAATTTATAAAATTTTTTCATGAAAAAGCTGTATTAATTTTTATTATCTTTCACCTGCATGTACAAATTCGCCATACAAAGTTATTTCTCGATTTTCATAATAAAGATCAATAATCTCAGCAGGAGAAAATACATATTTTTCAATACATTCTTCCAATTTAAATATAGTAGCATCTATCGCCTCATGATAAAAACTTAAAAATACTATACCATCCTTATAAAATAAACTATCTTCAACAACATTTGATAATTCAAATTCTGATATATTAGTAAAGTTAATCTTTACTTTTTTCACATGACATGTTTCTTTGAAATTTACTGATTCATCCAAAATTATTTCTATCCCTTTTTGGATTGGACTGCTTTTTAAAGCATGTAATATATTTCGAGCCCCCTCTATATCAAATTTTAATACCAAATCAGATATTTCACCTACTAAGCTTAAGTCTAGCTCTTCATCATCGAATAATTCAATATACTCTTGTAAGTTTTCTTTTGTATATGTTTGCACTTCTAATATTATCATTTCTTTTTCCCTTTCTTTGAACTATATCTAACATGTACATTTTTCTTAACAACTCCATTTTTCTTTAAAAATTCAAAATGTACATGAGGAAAACCATGTTGACCTGTTATATCATTTTTCTTTGCCCTAAACTGTCTAGTACCATCTGCACTTCTCCATTTTCCAGCACTTATTTTCACATGATTATTACCTGAAAATTTCCGTTTTTGCTGATTAATATTACTTGGAGTGATAGCTCTTCTTTTTTCAAAAATCTGTTTAGTATATCCTCTTACGGCACGATCATTTACAAAACCAACAGCTTTTTTAGCAATTTTTCCTCTTCCACCGCCAACAAATCCCATTGCACCAGCTAATAAAATTTCTTTTCGACTTTTTCCAGACTTATAAGCCTGATAAGCACTGTATCCTCCTATAGCTGCATTAATAAGTAACCAGGGTGCATGTCCATCCGGATCAGGATCCACCGATAAGAACACACCATGGTCTGGGTTATAATAACGCGCAATCAAATAATACATACCAATTTCTTTATCATACATGTATCCCGCATATCCGAACGGATTGTCTGCTGCGATACCTTTCGTATCACTCTTTAATACGTTCCCCCATGAATCATATTCATACGTTGCTACAACTTCTCTATTTTGATCTGTCATCGCAATGACATCACCACGAGGATTATAGTGATAGTATAACGTTTGTCCTTTTGATTTCATTGCTAGTCGTACGCCACTTGTAGCGTATACATATTGACGAAGGACATTCCCATTTCCATCTGTCTCATATAACGGATTAATACTGTCTCCATCATAGAAGTAGCGTGTCACTTGACCATTTACACTCTTTTCAATACGACGATTATCCTCGTCATACTTATAAGTTGCGAATGCATTGCTTTCACCTTGTTTTGTGATAGATACAATTTGGTCGTCTTCATTCCACGTATACTTGTACTTTCCATCTGATGTACGATTGCCATTTGCATCATACGTTAACAATTCGTTTCCGAATTTTACAAGCTGATTTCCATCATTGAATGTTGCCGCTATAGATTTTGTTTCTTTTCCATTCTCTACAACTTTCACACTTGTACGGTTTCCAAATCCATCATATGTGTAAGATTTACTTGTTCCGTTTGGTAATGCCTCGTTTAAAATTGAATTCATTGGATTACGATCCAAAAAGAAAGAAGAGCCAATATTAGCCCTTCTTCCTACAAATCCATTATGCATCCAAACTATTAAGGCAGTAAATCCCCAAACATATCAATCAATCTCTCTAAATCCCTACCAAAATCATTAATATTATCCTGTTCATCAAAGCCTTTTTCAATTAATTCATCTGCTAATATATCTCTCAACTCATGTATGGTTTCAATTTCTAATATACTAAAGTCCTTACAATTTGCAATCCACAATAACTCAGGTTGCTTTTCCCTTAATATACTTTGCAATAACCCTTGCATATCTCTATCAAATTTACCCACGCTTATTTTTTCCTTTCCGTGTATATTTCGTTCCTCTAGCAAAAGTCGTTACGACTTGTCCCCTTTTATTTAAAACGACTACAGCTTGTTTACTAGTATATTTAATTGTTCCACGATCTTTTTGTATAGCTACCTTACCTGACCTAACTGTATGTAAGATGGCCTTTGGTGAAAGCCCTAATCCGTTATTACGACTAATCGCTTGATTAAACCCATGTTTTGTATATCCAGTAATTTTACCTGCTACTGCTTTCGTATTTTTGTATTTTAATGGTTGCTTTACAGCACGTTTAGCCAATTGTTTACCAACAAAACGACCTACATGCGGAGCAGCGATTCTCGCCCCGTGTACAGCGACTGGAATAAACCACGCTAAATGTCCATCAGGATCGATTTTCATTACTGGATTATTATCTCCATACGTATATCCATTTTGTGTCACAGGATCATCTTCGTCACCCGGATCAGGATCCACCGATAAGAACACACCATGATCTGGATTATAATAACGCGCAATCAGATAATACATACCAATTTCTTTATCATACATGTATCCCGCATATCCGGATGGATTGTCTGCTACGATAATTTAAAATCCTCAAAAAAGAGACCTAATCCATACTATCAGGTCTCCTTACACTACTAAATTGTTCCTATGATAAAACCCTAATATATTTAAGCCAATTCTAACTTCCATAATCCACATGGATTGTAAAATGGATCCTCTGATTCATAGCGATAATCTGTGGAGTAAGACAGTCGATACACGGGGGAGTTTTCCGTAAAACTAATTGTATCTCCATCTCTTAATTCGGGTTGCTCGACTATATTATATAAATTAAAATCATTTAATAAATCGCCAGCCGCTTCTGGTTCTATCTCTCCTTGTATAATTACATCTGGTAGAGCGAATGCTTGCATTCCACATGAATAATAACCATCTTCATCTCCAATTAAAGTTACAACATGCGAATAAATGTGGAATATCTCCTTATTTTCTACAAGCTCCTGCCATTCATCTTTAGAATACGCTACACCTGTTGTTTCAATTTTTAAAGCAAGTCCGCCTGCATTTAACAAGCCGTTTCCTACATCAATAACTCCTTTTAACTCCTGCATATTTTGCACATTAGCAATAATATATACTGTATAAGTATGTTCCTCTAACTTGCTAAGTAAGTCCTCGTCAAAACGACCGCCACTTGCATATAAAAAAGCTTCTCTTAAAGATGGATCGTGATCATATACATCAATTTCAAAAGCAATATCTTTCTCAATATGATGTATGATGTTACCTGCTAAAATATATCCCATACTTTTACTAACAACTTCTTGTACTAATTCTGTCCTGTTTTTCCATTGACCAGGTATTCCTATTATAATTTGTGATTCCACCGTAAGAAACACTCCTTTACAAACCTTTAGAATATTTTTTCTTTATGATTCTAGGTAAAACTACAGCTCATTTTTTATACAAATTCTTTGTTACTCAATATACAAAAACACAGTTCACCCTGCCATTAATTATTAAAACTCTTAATTCCAAACAGCCTAATCTCAAAAGCGTAATTTATAAATTGTGTGTCTTGCCTTTACATTAAAATAAAACCTTCAAGGCTGCGGAACAAACTTAAGTGCTCTGCATTGAAGTTTGTATGATTAGACATTCTTTGCATAGGTAAAAGTATAAATAACTCTCTCCTATTTGAAAACTTATTCCTCCTGTAAGTTCCCCTTCATTCCCATAATCTTCTCCGGCCACCATAGCCACATATTTCATACTTTTAGAGCAACAAGGACAATTTGCCTCTATAGAATCGTCTATATATATAGGCTCTCCTAGTATTCTGCAAATATAATCTGATCCTATAGCATCTAAAGCTTGGTCATATTCATCTTCATCACAGGGAACATCATAATTCTCCATGGTTATTAATTTCATATCATATTTCGGCAAAGGAACTGGTATCCTATCGATTAATTCATATTTCCAATCAAACATCTCACTTTGATTAATAGTATGTATAGAGCGTTCCGTTATATTTATTTTAAAATTTTGTTCATCTTCATATAAGGAACAATTTAAACAAGTGATTAACGGCAATTCTGTTAGTTCTTTCGTTCTAAGTTCCTCTAATCGAAAATCGTTTAAATCAAAAGTAAATATTTGATGTGCCTGTTCATTACATTGCGGACATATAGGCACATCCCAAGTTTCCCCACCAAAATAATGATTATGTTTATCCTTACCGTATATCACTCTAAAACCTATACTTTCCATACACGTAACACCTACTTTATAAATGGATTTGCTATCCATTCTTATTTTTAACTAATATTTTATAGGATACATAATAGTATTTCACAAATCATTATTTGTGAAATACTATTATAATTTAAATTTAGTTATCTCCTTTGTTTAGGATATAACTTTTGTCCGTAGCTTACAGTTTGCTTCAAACCATAATTGTATTTTCTTCCAAATTGACGTTTAACATCCCAAACATCTCTTGCCAATCTTTGCCTAGCATTTAATCCTTTATCTATCCTCATGGTAGCCTTTCCTTTACCGGCAAAGCTTCTTGTTAATTTATGATCAGCCTTTGTCATAAGTAATGCTGGTCCCTTACCTCTACTTATACCTATACTCTTATTATAAGCATTTTGAGGCATATGATGTCCTACATATTTTGTACCTTTTAATTTATTTACACTATTAAAACTGCCGCCTCCAATTGCTCTTGTAAGCTTTCCAGCGTATTTGAGTTTACCACCGCCTACAAATCCTAACGCAGCCTTTCTTAATATTACTTTTTTGCTTGCGCCAGACTTATAAGCTTTATACCCATCATAAACTGCAAAACCAGCATTTATAGCCAACCAAGGTGCATGTCCATCTGGATCGGTCATCATCACAGGATTGTTATCCCCATAAGTATACCCATTCATTGTAACCGGATCATCTTCATCACCCGGATCTGGATCCACCGATAAGAACACACCATGGTCTGGGTTATAATAACGCGCAATCAAATAATACATACCAATTTCTTTATCATACATGTATCCCGCATATCCGAACGGATTGTCTGCTGCGATACCTTTCGTATTACTCTTTAATACGTTACCCCACGAATCATATTCATACGTTGCTACAACTTCTTTATTTTGATCTGTCATCGCAACGACATCACCACGAGGGTTGTAGTGGTAATATAATGTTTGTCCTTTTGACTTCATTGCTAGGCGCGTGCCACTTGTTGAGTATACATATTGACGAAGAACATTTCCACTACCATCCGTCTCATACAACGGATTAATACTATCTCCATCATAGAAATAACGTGTTACTTGACCATTTACATTCTTTTCAATACGACGATTATCATCATCATACTTATACGTCGCAAATGCATTGCTTTCACCTTGTTTTGTGATAGATACAATTTGGTCGTCTTCATTCCACGTATACTTGTACTTTCCATCTGATGTACGATTGCCATTTGCATCATACGTTAATGATTCGTTTCCGAATTTTACAAGCTGATTTCCTTCATTAAATGTTGCCGCTATAGATTTTGTTTCTTTTCCATTCTCTACAACTTTCACACTTGTACGGTTTCCAAATCCATCATATGTGTATGATTTAGTTGTTCCGTTTGGTAGTGCTTCATTTAATAATTGGTTAATCGGGTCATATACAAAGTTTGTTTCTGTTACTTTTCCGCCCGCACCTTCATGTTTAATCTTCGTACGGTTACCCGATTGGTCATATTCATAGCGTTCCGAAAGTAGAATACTATTTGACGTACCTACTACTAAATCTTTAATTTTGTTCGCATGGTCATAGTTAAAGGTAGAACCTGAACCATTTCCAGCTGTATACGTACGAACATTTCCTTGATCGTCATAATCAAAGCGATACGTTTGGGAACCGTCTGTCACACGAATGTTTTGATCTAACGTGTTGTAGTCATACGATACTTTATTTGTGTATCCGCCTTGTGTTACTGTTTGTTCTTTTAGTTTTTCTGTCTTACTGTTTGCTTTGTCGTGATATGCCCAGTCAACTTTTCCGCCTCGGCTATCTGTTGCACTTGTAACGCGGTCAGCCTTATCGTATGTTTTCGTGCGTTCTACGCCGTTGACAAGATCTTTCACTTTCGTAACTTGTCCATTTTGATCACGTTCGAATGTAAATGAATCTTTTCCGTTACGTTTTTCACCAACGACGCGATCTGCTGTATCATATACAGATTCTAAAATCGAGCCATTTGGCATTTTCGTTTTAATCTTGTTTGCATTTTCATCGTACGTATGTTCAATACGACGGTTTAACGCATCAATATACACTGTATTTTTATTATCTACATCATATTCATATTTGTGTGTTTGCGTTTTCCCACCAAACATGACAGATTTCTCAGTTGTATTTCCATTATGATCATAACGATAATTTACAGAGGTACCATTTTTTAAGGTAACCTTCGTTAATAGATTATCTTTGTTGTAATCATATAGTTTTGTATTTCCTTTTTCATCTGTTTCGCTCTTTTTATTTCCTGATGCATCGTATGTGAATGTATTCTTCTGTCCTTCCTCATCATACGTCGCAACAACATTTCCGTCGTTGTCGTACTCGTTTTTAATAAGGGCGTTTCCTTCTAGTAAACGAATATTATCAAACCATACTTTCCCTTTATTATTTTTTCTAAAGAGAACATACACTGCTACGTTTTTAATCGGTTTTTTCGCTGGAATCACTACAGCACTACGATTCCAATCATTTGTACCACTTGGGAATTTCGCTTGATAATTCTCTCCACTACCGTCTTGATAGTATATATCTGCCCAAATAGAGTAATCTTTCGAAAGCTTGTCAGGTGCATCATTTTCTACATTTTCAGATTTAGACATCCCTGTTACTGTTAGAGGGGCTGCTGTTTTCTGATTTAAATTCACCCATGTAGCATATCCAACATCGGATCCACCATATTGACTACGCTCTATTACAATAGACGAATCCCCTGTAAAGCTTTGCTCATGGGAAGTATCTTTTGGATCACAACTTGTTCCATCTCCGCGAATCCACCCTGGAATACAACCTTTCTCCGTCATATTCTCTAAACTACTATTTGTAATTGGATTAAAACTAGAAGAAACGTCTCCCTTTTCCAATTGTATCTTGTCAAACCATGCAGAACCACTCGTAGAAGAACCACCATTTTCTACTTGTAAATAGATTTTTACTTTTCTCGTTTTCTCTGTTGTTTTAAAAGTAACTTGGCGGTTAACCCAATCCCTAGTTCCTTGAACTTTATTGTGACGATTATCGTTCCAACCACCATCTATACCAGCACCGTTTTCATTTAATGACTGTACATTGAAGAAAGCAGCACCGTTAGATAAATCCGTTTTCACCATACCACTTAATGTGTAAGTTGTATTTGGTTCTAGTGTTACTTCTTGAATTGCTGCGGTATAGCCCCACTCATTACTTGTTGCTTTCGTTGTAATCTTAAGTGATGACTCTCCTCCAAGACCACCTGGAGCTGGTGTTGCATCTTTTGCGATGGAACCGGAATTATTGTGATTTACTGGTACCCATTTATCCGTGCCATTTATCTCGAAGCTCGGATTTTGAACCAGGTTTTCCCCTGTTCCTAATTCTTTACTTGTTTCAATCGGATTACCGTATTTATCATGCTGTGTGAAAGAAGACGTATGAGCCTCTTGATCTGTTTCTGATACTTCTATATTTGCAGCCTTATAAGCAACTGTTGTTTCACGATTCTCATTATCTGTCGCTTTAACAATCCCGTTGTCTTTATTGTACTCAAACTTCTCAGTTCCCATTTCATCAGTAACAGAAGTTACATTTCCATTATCGTCATAGGTCGCTGTTTCTGTTTGATTTTTAGGAGTTGTTGTTTTCACCAAATTGTTTGCATTATATTCATACGTTGTCGTTAAATTTAGGCGACCCGCGTCTTCAACTGTTTTAACCGGGTTTCCAGCATCGTTATACGTATAAACAGTTTTACGTCCTTTAGGATTCGTTAATGTAACTTCTTTCGCATTCGTATTATATGCTAATGTCGTAGCTTTCCCTAATGGGTCCGTTATTTTTACTAATCTATTATTCTCATATGCATACGATGTTTTATATGGTTTTGCATCGGTATGTTGCGGATCATAAATAGATGTTAGCAGTCCATTATCATATCCATATTTATATACTTTTCCTTCTGGAGTTGTAGAAGAAACGAGTAAATCCCCATCATACTTAAATGTAATCGTCTTGTTATCTGGACCGATTACTCTTGCTGCTTTTTTATTATTCCCATCATATTGTACTAATAACTCTTTACCAGAAGCGTTCTTTACTTTTGATAAACGTGATTCACCATCATACTCATACGTCGTCGTATTTCCGTATTTATCTTTTGTATACTCAATACGTCCCTGTGCATCTCCAGATTTATAGAAAGTAACCGTTTGGTCTTTATCTTTTATTTCATATCCGCCTGATACTTGCTTAATTTCCAAATATACACCAGTAGGAGCTTGATACTTATTATCTCCGTTTTTAGTAAATGTGATATTTGCTCCGTCTGCCGAAATTAATAGTAGGTTTCCATTTCCTTCAGCCAAAATTCTTTCTTCTAATCCGCTAGACCAACCTGTACCAAATAAACCTACTTTTTTACTTTGGCTATTATATGTTCTTTCCACTGATACATCTGGTCCGCGCCCTGATAACGTAATGTCTTTCTCACTCATGATAAAGTTACCATTTGTAGCATTTACCTGTCCATTTAAAACCGGAATAGATGCCCAATAATCAAGCATCCCTATAAACCCAAAGTCTTGAGCAAATTTAGGTACAAATTCATGTGAAATTTCACTTTCAGCATGTCCGGCTTTACTATACGCTGTTACACGGAACCAGTAATTTTTAAAACCAGTATAGATTCCACCAGAATTCTTATACACGGGTGATGGATCTACCGCTAATTCTGTTCCTTTTTTATCATGATGAAGTAAATATTGACCTTTCGCAATTTCATCTTTCGTCGGCCAAATTTTCTCGTTTTGCGTTGTCCAATTTGTTTTACTTCCTACATCGAACGCTTCGTAATCTTTTCCGTTATAAATCCAAACCTTATACCCTGCTGCTTCTGGTACTGCATCCCATTTCAATGTTACATAACCAGTTGTTTGATCTGTCGCATTGATATAGGCCGAACCATCTGGCTTTTTTACTTGTTCCAATGGAATATAAACAATTGCTTCATCAGAAAGTGGACTATCCTCACCAGTTGGGTAGGTAGCTATAATACGAACCCAATATCCACGTGCACCACTATAATCTCCATACGGACTTTTATCTAAAAATGCATTTTTATAAATTGGTCCTGGATTGACTGGTGCTTCTGCACCTTTTCCGTCATCATGCACCCAATAACGGCCTTGTGCAATCTCTTCTGGCGTTGGGAATATTTTTTTATCTTTTGTTGTCCAACTTGTTACATTTCCAACTTCGATCTCATCATATCCATGTCCATTAAATATTGCTACTTTATAACCATTCGCTCCTGGAACAGCGTCCCATTGTACATTTAAGTGACCTGAACCACTACCACTACCATTTGAATAAGTTTGTACTCTCGGTTTATTCGGTTTTGCGTAAGAATACTTTACTTCTAAGTACGGTGCATTTGCTCCACTTTCAGCTGCAATAAACTTCTTCCAATGGCTCTGACCATTTCCATTTGCATGTAGTTTAAAACCGTTGTTTTGTTTTGCGCCTTCTACCCATGCTTTCACTGTATTCGTTACATTAAACTGTGCCCATTTTCCTCGTCCCACATCAGTTTGTGCAATGTTGTTAGAACCTGGCTTATTATTCCAGTTAACTCCACCAACATTCCAGCTACCTGTAACTTCATCTAACCAAACACCATTCGGTTGATTTCCATAATAATGCCAAACAGCATAAGCGTGGAAAGTTGCGCTTTCAATCTTTGCACCTTTTAAACTTGTAACATTCGGTTTAATGAATGCGAAGTTTGTTCCAGTTGATCCATCATAATACCCAACTTTTAATGTATAAGCATTTTGACCGGAATCCCAAAGTTTTCCTCCTGAATAGTTTACAGTTGGATAGGCACTTGCAGCGTACGCATTTTCAAAGTTACCTAGTTCAACAGAAGGATCCACATATACCGGATATTTTCGCTCTGGTGCTTGTAACCACTGCGGGTCTGCGGTAACAGTTAGTGTATATGTTTTTTCATCTTTCTTCTCAATATTGTAACGAACCGCATCTGACGTTACAGCCTCACCTGACTGTTGATCCACATTTGAATCGTTCATATACGGTTTCGGTAATGTGAAGACTTTTTCTTTTTTCTCATTTTGGAAGTCGATAGAACCCTCTTCCTGTAAGCTCGGTGTTAAATCCGTTTCTAATGCAAATGTAAAAATATGATGTCCTGTATATTCACGTAATACAAAATCTTCTTTTACATTTTCATTAAACGTCGTACTCTTTAAATCAATATTTGGAAAAATCTCTTTATACCATACTGTATTCTTTTCATGTGTTGCAGTAACTGGTGACGGCTTCAATTCACCTTTCTCACCATTTGCACTTATTAATTTATACTGAATGTTATGATTTTTCACTTTAAATTGAACGTACTTTCCATCTTGTGTTGATTTCTCAAATTCTGGTTCTAATGTTGTATTTTCCGTTACAATTTTTTCATTTGGTGCTTCTACTAATTTCGGTGAAACCTCTTCTAACTTTCCATCTTTCTCAATATGAATCGGTTCCGTATATACCCTTTTCGTATACGTACCATCATTATTATCGAAAACTTTCTCTGTTTCCGTTCTTTCTTCTACAATCTCAGTCGGATTTGCCTGTGATTTAGCCTTATCCTTTTTTAACTGATCTGGATGTGGAGCTGGTAACTCCTTTTCCTCTTTCTTTTCTGTTTCTGGACTTTGTTCTGAATTTGGAGATGGTGTAAACGGTGGTGCCGTTTCTGCCAATCCATTCAGTGGTACGGAGGTAACGATTAATGCAACTACGATAAGTTGGATTAAGTACCTATACCATTTCTTTGCTTCCATAAACTCACCTCGCTGAAATATTTTTAACATATATAATGTTACATATCACAATTTAAACAAACGAAAGAGTAAAGTAAATATAGTTTTAAAGTTTTGAAGATTTCGTGCACAAAATCCGACAATTTAACAACAATTTTATAATTCTTATTCACAGATTATTAACCTTATATTATAATATAATATTTATCATATTTTAGATTGAAATAAAGTTTATCTGGCCCCTTATCCAAAGAGGCAATACTTTATCTACCTCTACTTCATTAATAAATCCCACAATAAAAAAGCACACAATCTATTCACAAAAATGAACGTTGTGCGCCTTCATTTCTCATTTCGTTTCATTTATTTCTTCAACTTATCCGTCTTCGCAATAAATTGTGCTGCTTCCGCACGACTTACTGCTTTATTTGGAGCCCAGCCATTATCTATTCCAATTGAAATCTTTTCTTGGATTAAAATATTGGCATACTTCGCACCCCAATGATTGTTTAAGTCAGCAAATTTTTTTGGTAGTTTCATATTTTCATTTGTTTACTTTTTATAAGTTTTAAAAATAACATATTATGTATCAGCTGCTTTTATATAAATATACGCAACGCAACTACTTAATTAATAACGATTATCAATTAAGCGCAAAAAATATCATCTCCTGCATAAATATGCCTTTCGTTCATTTTTAAATAGTAAATAATGAGCCGTATGAACCTTTCTCTCTAAATAATCAATAGAATACGAGCCTGATGGATCGACTAAATCACCTATCGCACCTGAAAGATGATCAATTACTTGCTGCAGTATTTCTAAGTTTTTCTTCTCACTTTCAGCGTTCATTTCATCCATAATGTCACAAATAAGGTATTGAACTCTCCGTAAACGTAATTCCTTTTGCTCCACGTATATCTCCTCCTTATTAGTCATATTACGGTTTAAATATATGGGGTTATAGCTTAACCAATTCTAAAAAATACAAAGGCAACCATCTTCATAAAGATGGTTGCCCCTATTTTTAAACTTGCATCGCTTTTTCTTTTAACGCTCTTCTTAACAATTTACCCGTCGTATTCTTTGGTAATTCTGTTAAAAATTCGATACTCTTTGGTACTTTATATTTTGCTAAATGTAATGTGCAATAATGCATAAGTTCCTCTTCTGTTACGTTAGCTTGTTTCAAAACGACGTATGCTCGTACTGCTTCTCCTAAGTTTTCATCAGGAACGCCAATTACGACAACTTCTGCTACAGATTCGTGTGTATATAATACTTCCTCTACTTCACGAGGGTATACGTTATAACCGCCAACTAAGACGATATCTTTTTTACGATCAACAATATAGAAGTAACCTTCTTCATCCATTTTCGCTAAGTCACCTGTATATAGCCATCCGTCTTTCAATGTCGCTGCTGTATCTTCTGGAGCGTTATAATATCCTTTCATAACGTTAGGCCCGCGAACAATTAATTCACCGACTGCGCCAACAGGTACTTCTTCCCCAAGTTCGTTCACAATTTTGTTTTCTACATGCCAAATATTTGTACCGATCGACCCAGGTTTACGCGGACGATCTAGCGGGTTAAAACAAGTAACTGGTGATGCTTCTGATAAACCATATCCTTCTGAAACGATTACGTCAAAACGTTTTTCAAAGTTTTGTAGAAGAGCAACTGGCATTGACGCACCACCTGAAATACAAAGACGAAGCGTCTTCACATCTTCTGCGCTTGCTTCTTCAAATAAATATAAATAATTGTACATTGTCGGTACACCAGCAAAAATTGTTGGCTCATACGTACGACAAATACGGAATACTTCTTTCGGACTAAATTTCGGTAACATTAAAATAGTTGCTCCGTTCACAATCGGTGCATTTACCGCCACTGTTAAGCAAAATACATGGAACATCGGCAAAGCCGCAACGACGCGATCATCAGCAGTATATTGTAAATACGACGCTACATCGCTCGCATTACTATATAAGTTTTTATGTGTTAACATCGCACCTTTCGGTTTTCCAGTTGTACCTGAAGTGTATAGAATAACCGCTACATCTTCTTCATCTAATTCTGGGCCTTCAAAAGTTAAATCTCCAGACCCTATCATTCTCGTAAACGTTTTCATTTTTTCGGTTTCTGTATGGTTAAAATCTGATGAGGTTTCGCATATGATGATGTTTTCAAGTGAAGGAAGTCTTGTTGTAAGAGATTGTATAACAGGTAGAAGGACGTCGAGTACAATGATTGTTTTTACATCTCCATTTTGTAAAATATAATGCATTTCGTCTGCTGTATAAATTGGATTAACTGGAATAACAGTTGCTCCAGCTTTCATTGTTCCGTATAAACCGACCAAAAAATGTGGTGAATTTCCAACAACTAATGCGACATTGTCCCCTTTTCCAATGCCCATCGCTGCTAAATTGCTAGAAAACCTTGTGACTATTTTGTTTAATTGGTCATACGAGACCGACTGATTCATAAATATATAAGCCGGTTTATCCCCCTTCTTTTTCGCCGTTTCAGCCAAAGATTGAACGAGATTCACACAAACCCCACCTTTATAAAATTTAGAATATTTAAAAATTCTAAATTAATTATATTAAAAGAAAATTAAAGTAGCAAGTGATATTCCATTAACTGCATATACAACGATCACCTCCTGTTGACTCTCTTTGGAAAGATAAGGGGATTTCATTTATTAGCACACTATGAAACGAGTGCTAAAATCATTTCAGGATAATATGCATTCATTTTTTCTCTCAGCATTGCAAGTTCTTCTTTATTTAAGCTCGTATACTCCCCGTACAAGTTAAGAACGTCCGCTCCATCTTCATGAAAAAACAATGTAACATATAATATCGGTAATCCTTTATTGTCATCTATCGAAAAGACAAGATCTGGCGTTTTATTCACCGTACTAAAAGTTTCATTTCTTATTTTGAAACATAGTTTGTATATCAGCGATCTTTCGTTTGTTATCCGTATGCGTAAAATATATGACATGATCCTTCGCTGGCTTTCCAATAGATAAAAGTGTGCGACTTGAAGATGTTTCATCGTTACAAGCTGTCATTGCGATGACGAAGCTAAGCAATAATACAACGTACATTACCCTTGTCATTTCGATCCGCCTCCTTTTGAATATATATATTCCTTTATAAGAGGCAAATGTCCTGTGATTTTATGGTATATGAAATTATATCGGCGATTTTTCGAATATATCTACCGTAACTCGAAATATATCAACGATTTTCCAAGTATATCTACCGTAACTCAAAATATATCAACGATTTTTAAAATATATCGACTTACCGACAAAACGTGACAATCTACGCAAAAAGAAAGAGGCTGTCCGTTACTGATATGCTCCCCTTAAGGTAGACAGATTAAAAAATAAAAATCTGTTTGATCTTAAGGGGAGTTTTTTTGATGTCCAAAAAACGGTATCTTCCTGAATTTAAGCTAGAGCTATTGCTTGCTTATAGAAAAGGAAATTATACAATTACAGAACTTTGTAAGAAGTATCAAGTTACGCAATATTCATTCAAGGAATGGATGAAGTGTTTTGAACAATATGGGATTGAAGGTCTACAAAAAAGCTCATCATGGAAACGATATTCAAAGGAAGTCAAAGAAACAGCGGTTATGGAGTATTTATCAGGGAAATATTCTCAATATGAAATTATTAGAAGACATGAAATCTCAAGTAGATCCGTTCTCCAGCGATGGGTAAAGCATTATAATAGTCATAGAGAGTTGAAAGATACGTTGAAAGGAAAGATACGATCTATGACGAAAACGAGAATAACCTCTTGGGAGGAACGAATTCAAATTGTCCTATACTGTTTGGAGAACAATAAAAACTTTCAAATGACCGCTGACATGTATGATGTTTCTTACCAACAGGTCTATCAGTGGGTCAAGAAATATAACAATGGTGGAGATGAAGCATTAAAAGATAGACGTGGAAGAAAGAAGGAAGAACAAGAGCTTTCACCAGAAGAAAAAGTGAAATTAGAAATGAAGAAACTTGAAAGAGAAAATGAGCGGTTACGAGCCGAGAATGCATTTTTAAAAAAGTTAGAAGAACTCGAGAGGAGGCGTTAAATCAAGTACGTTTTGAAAATAAATATGTCGCAATTCAAGAACTTCATAAAGAAAAAAATATGCCAATCTTACTACTCTGTAAAATCGCTGGCATTACACGTGCAGCATATTATAAATGGGTAAACCGTACACCTTCAGTTAGAGAAACACAAAATAAAAAAATCATAGAAGAAATACAAATCCTTCACGAGAAATTAAAAGGTATCTATGGCTATCGTCGAATGGTGTTAAATATGAATCGCCTATTCGGTGAAACCTTCAATCACAAACGTATTTATCGTTTGATGAAGATAGCTGGATTACAATCTGTCATTCGTAGAAAAAGAAAGCGTTATAAAAATGTCACACAAAACGTATTAAATCGTGAATTTACAGCAAATAGACCGAATGAAAAATGGGTAACGGACGTGACAGAATTCAAGTATGGCTCATCTAAGAAGGCTTATTTAAGTGCGATTCTTGATTTGTATGACGGTTCCATTGTCAGCTACGTTCTAGGACATTCTAACAATAATCAACTTGTATTTAAAACCTTTGATCAAGCGCCAATTCGTTCATCTAAAGATGAACTTCTTCTACATAGCGATCGTGGTTTTCAATATACTTCCCATGGATTCAAGCGCCGTGTAGATAAAACAGGCATAGTCCATAGTATGTCACGTGTTGGTAGATGCATTGATAATGGGCCAATGGAGTCTTTTTGGGGAACGATTAAGTGCGAGAAATATTACTTACACAAATACGATACGTTTGAGGAACTAAATCAAGCGGTAGACGAGTACATTCAATTTTATAATTATGACCGATTCCAAAAACGACTAAACGGCCTCAGCCCCATGGAATATAGGGCTGAAGCCGCTTAGGGTGTTTTTATTATTTTCACTGTCTACTTGACGGGGGGCTGTTCATACTGAACAGCCTCCCTTATTTTTAGAAGAATAAATGTAAGAAATCTTCTGTTGTAATATTACCGAAGTAGCGTTTAATATCTACGCCTTCCAAAGCTACAGTGACTGCATCTTTATCAAATTGTACGCCTGTTAGACGCTCTTCAATGTCATGGACATCTAGTGAACCGAAGAAGTCACCGTAAATTTTACATTCTGTTACTGTTCCTTTTTTCACTTCAAGACGAACGTCAACTTGTCCAACTGGGAAGCGGTGTGAATGTTGTAAGTTGAACTTCGGAGATTTTCCGTAGTTCCAGTCCCAATTTTGGTAACGTTCTTCAGAAAGTTTATGGATCTCTTTCCAATCATTTTCTGTTAATTCGTACGTCGGAATTTCTGTTTCCCCTTCGAAAATTGTTTCTAGAAGAAGTTGTCTAAACTCTTCTGTCGTCATTTCTTCGTTTAGAAACTCTGTAATGTTCGCAACGCGGCTACGGATTGACTTAATTCCTTTTGATTGGATCTTATCCATTTTTACTTTTAACGCTGATACGACGTGATCGATTTCAGAGTCAAATAGTAACGTACCGTGACTGAACATACGACCTTTCGTTGAGAACTGCGCGTTACCTGAAATTTTTCTACCTTCAGCTAAAATGTCGTTACGACCACTTAGTTCTGCATTTACGCCTAATTTACCAAGCGCTTTCGTTACAGGTTCTGTGAATTTTTTGAAGTTGCTGAAACTGTCTCCATCATCTTTCGTAATAAAGCTGAAGTTTAAGTTTCCTAAATCGTGATATACTGCCCCTCCGCCTGATAGACGACGAACGACATGAATTCCTTGTTCTTTTACGTAATCTGCATTAATTTCTTCTACTGTGTTTTGGTTTTTACCAATGATAATGGAAGGTTCGTTAATGTAGAACAGTAAATATGTTTCGTTAATATCTAAATTCTTCACACAATATTCTTCAATTGCTAAGTTTATTCTAGGATCTGTAATCCCATTATTATCAATAAATAACATCGTATCACCTCATGAGTTCCAAATGTAGCCACTATGCGCTAGCGTAATATGGCCACTGAAAATTTGTTTTGCTTCTGTTACTAAATCAGATGTGTTGCCTGTATGCGGTAAGTGCGTTAATAAAAGTTCTTTTACATTCGCATCTTTCGCAATACTTGCCACTTCTGTACTATTCATATGCCCTGCTTTTGCAGCCTCTTGATGTGCATACATATTACACTCACAAATGAAAAGATCAGCATCTTTTGTGAATGGAATGAATTCAGGAATATAACTTGAATCAGCGCTATATACTACAGCGTCACTACCAGCTGTAATACGCATCGCAAAGCATGTAACAGGATGAACAGTTTTTAAGAATGAAATCGAGAACGGTCCAATTTGAAGTGTTTCTTCTGGATTGTACGCGATTCCTTTCGTATGTGGTTCATGCGTTAAAGAATGGAATCCATTCTCGTCAAACGTATGACCGTATATTGGTAATTCCGGTAGTTGCCCCTTTGTCGCACTTGTAATTAATCTCGCATATTGCAATACCCCAATGTCTGCAACATGATCGTGATGATAGTGTGACAGTACAACTGCATCTATATCAGATGGTGTTATATATTTTTGAATCTGTGCTAGTACACCACTACCACAGTCTACAAGTAAACGAAAACCATCGTGTTCAAACAAATACCCCGACGTTGCTTCTCCCGCTTCTGGAAAGCCGCCCCAAAAGCCGACAACAGTCATTTTCATATGTATCCATCCTTTCTAAAACCGAGTAGGAATGCATGTTTCACTTACATTCTACATTGTTAACTATAATCCATTTCCTAAACTTTTTCATTAATTTTCAATTTTGTTATAAAACAGTTGTTGACTTTTGTTTTTTGTACTAATACAATAATAGTAAGAAATGGAAATGGAGGGATTGACATGATCGATCAACCAATGGAGTTTTTCAGAAATTTACCGACGAAAACTTGTGCACATTGCGGGAAAGAAATTGATGAGCAGCACGAAGCATACCATAACAAATGTGACGATTGCGTTCACGAAGAATAGTAGTTTGTGAACATAAAAAAACCTAGCAGACATAGTCTACTAGGCTAATAACATCGTATCCTTCTTCATCGTCGAACCTTTCACCAAGAGCTCCAGTTCAAACTCATACAATTCTTTTTTTCGATAATTTTTCGTATGGATTTTATCCATCATCAGGTCGACAACTTTTCGGGCCATCTCGTCGATTGGCTGTTCAATTGTCGTAATACCTGGCTCTGTAATCTGTGATAAAATTTGATTATCAAAACCGATAACAGCGAGATCATCTGGAATGCTCCAGTCATGGCGTTTCGCCTCTGAAATAATTCCAGCTGCTACTTCATCGCCTCCTGCCAAAATCGCGGTAGGATTTTTTTTGTCCTTTAATACTTCATGGAATATTCTCTTTCCATCATCCCAAGAGAAAGCGTTTTCAAGAAAATCGATCGCTTCTACTTGGCGGCTCTTCTCAGTTATTGCACGTAAAAAGCCCATTTTTCGCTGCTGGCTAACCACTTTGGTTTCGTTACCACGACAAAAAATAAGATTACGATATCCTTGTTCTAACACATGCTTAGCAGCTATGTATGCTCCTTGCGCATGATCAAACTTCACTGTTGGAACATTTGCTTCCTCAATATATTCATTACATAACACGATTGGACCGTGCTGTAAGTATGGCTCTACATCTTCCCAAGGATTTTCTAGTGAACATAGAATAATCCCATCTACTTGTTTCGTAGATAATAATTGTAAATACTCCATCTCTTTTTCCGGTAAATATCTTGTTTGACAAATAATCAGTTTATATTTATGTTCAGAAGCAGCAATCTCGATTGCTTCAATAAATCTACTGAAGAAAGGATTTGTAATCCTTGGAACTAGCACCGCAATTGTTTCCGTCTTTTGTTTACGAAGCCTTCTCGCCGCAGAATTAGGAACGAAGCCTAAATGCTTCATTGCTAATTGAACCCTTTTTTTCTTCTCATCTGAAACATATGGATGATTATTAATCACCCTAGAAACCGTTGTTCTTGATAACCCCGCTAATTTCGCCACGTCCTCTATAGTCGACACGAAATCCTCCCCCTTTGCATGAAAACGTTTTCTTAAACTGATTATATAGTATATTATTGGAAACTGCAATATGGGTTGATATGATTTTACTATATTAATATTATACATAGGGAAAAGTCTGTTAATGGGAGGAGCAATCATACTGCTTTTAGACTAAAAAAGATGAACATAGCATAACGTATATACATCTTCTTACTAATCCTTTATTCAATATAAAGCCCCATCAATACGTCATCTCCATATGTTCCATCTTCATATTTAATTTGCTTTCCTTGTCTTCCTTCTTCTACAAACCCCATACGTTTATACACCTTAATCGCCCTATCATTAATAGAAACTACACCTAAGCAAATTTTCTCTAAACCTTCCTGTCCTTTAGCCCAACTAATAAGAAATTCAATTAGTTTCGTACCAATTCCTTGATTACAGCACGCCTCTCTAATCCCCATTCCCATTGTACCTGCATGTCGTAGGCGTTCTAGTTCGTAGCGTTTGAAAAGTAAAAAGCCAATCACCTTACTATCTACTTCATAAACTATATAAAGATTCCCTTTTTCATTGCTTTTCCGTATCTTTTCTTTTTCTGCATCAATATCATTTGGTAATTTCTTTGGAGATACTATGAAAAACTTTGTAGTAGTTTCCGATAATATAATTTCTTTTCTAATATTCATTATCGCTTCTGCATCAGTCTCTTTTGCTAATCGTATCATTGAATCGCCTCGTACTTTTTCTTTTAAAAAATAATATTAAAACTATAAAACGCCCAATATGCAATATTACATATTGAGAATCTTTTTACTCTTGATACAATATTCATACATCAAAATAAAAGGAATGTATGCAATGAATCCAACCTTAACAGCTGCAAAACAACTATTACATAAAGAAGAAAAGATTTTATCTACTTTAAAATGTTCACTTACTGGCTATATTATTACGCATAAAGTCCCGCATCCTGGCATGTTACTTGCTACTAATAGAAGACTTCTCTTTTTTAGCCAATATAAAAACACGTTCATTGCCGAATTTGATTATGAAAAAATTCTATCCATAGAAACGAAGAAAAGAATCTTTGACAAAAAAATAATATTTTACTATGAAGATGAATATATAACGCTTGGATACATTACAAGTTCGAATGTTGAAGAGTTCATAGACTTACTTCAAAGAAAATGTAAAACTAGCACAGACTCATAATCAGTGGGGATTCCCCCGCTGATTCATTATTTTAGCTCCTCCCACTTCGTCCAAACTTCTCTTCCGTTTATATGGTACATATTATCCTCTCGATCCATAAACCCATGCACAATAAACTCACGTCTAATCGTACAAAAATCATCGTGATATTGTTTTATAAATGTATTAATTTCTTTTTCCGTATATTGATTTCCAGCGTTTAACTGGCTAATTAAATGCTCTAACAATACTAGTTTTTTCTTCTTTTGACCTGGAATCGATTTTAGGCGGTCCTCTTTATCGAAAAAGTTACGAATGGTTGTATCACGAAATTTCATTTCACTTTCAGTCATTTTGTTGTCCTCCATCGGTTTTTATGCCATGAAACTTTATTATTTGTCCTTACTATTCTTCTTCATTCTTTCACTTACAACATCCATAAGGTAATACCCGCTAATTAGCACATAGTAAACTAAAAGTATTCCTAGTGCATCTTTCATATTTACATATTTTTCTTTATGAAACAAGATAGGTGAAAGGGCGTAAATAAGAAAGATGATTAGCGGATTTAAGATAAAATAATAAGTAAGATTTCCTTTCATCATATCAACTCCTCTATTATAGTTTTTCTCTGTAAATTGTTGTAAATCCTTTTCTCTCGTCTCTATAGCTTTTAAAAAGGTTTATATATAAACTACAGAAAAGATACCCTACATTAAAATAAAAAAGCACCGAAAAGGTGCTTTTTTCTATGCTTCAATCGATTGGTTTTCCGCAATATTTCTAAATTGTCGTTTGTGCATCCAAGTTAAGGATGCGATTGTTCCAAGTGATAATACAACGATGAAAATCATGAGTATTCCTACGTTTTGCCACATGAAGTTAAAGTCTCCACTTGATACGACTGCTTTCAATCCTGATACAGAGTATGTCATCGGTAACCAAGCATTGAATGGTTGTAAAAACTTCGGAATCAATTCTAGTGGGAATGTCCCAGCACTTGTTGTAAGCTGAATGATTAATGTGATGATGGCGATGAAACGCCCTGCATCACCGAATGCTGTTACTAAACATTGAATTAATGCGATAAATGCTAAACTTGTAACGATGCTAAAGAGTATGAAATACGGAATACTTTGTACTTCTACACCTAATCCGAATAGTAATATAATATCTGCTACAATCGCTTGGATAATACCAACTGATAGTAGTACACCGAACTTACTAATAAACCAACTAAATCCAGATTTCGGAACGCCCACTGTATCACGTAATGGATATACGATAGATAATAGTAGTGCCCCAACAAATAAACCGAGTGATAAGAAATACGGTGTAAATCCAGTTCCGTAGTTAGGAACTTCCACCATTTTCTCCGTCTTCACTTTTACAGGACTTGCAAACATATCATACGTTTTATCGGTTCCTTTTACTTCACCAGTTTTCTCTGCCCCTTCGCCAAGTTTCTCAGCAAGTTCACCGGAACCATCATTTACTTTTACGAGGCCATCCGTTACTTTTCCTGATCCGTCTGCTAGTTTATTTACGCCGTCGATTAGTTGGGTTGAGCCGGTTGATAATGTACTTAATCCTGTTGTTACTTGGCCGGAGCCACTAGCTAATTGATTTACTCCACCTGCCATTTGATTTGCTCCTACAGATAATGTACCTAAACCGCCTGTTACTTGGCTTGAACCATCTGCTAGTTTATTTACTCCGCCTGCCATTTGGTTTGCTCCTGTAGATAATGCACCTAAACCGCCTGTTACTTGACTTGAGCCATCTGCTAATTGATTTACTCCACCTGCCATTTGATTTGCTCCCGCAGATAAAGTTCCTAAACCGCCTGTTACTTGACCTGAGCCATCTGCTAATTGATTTATCGCATCAATTAATTGACCGGATTCATTTTTAAATTTATTTGCGCCTTCTTTTGCTGCATTTAATTTCTTACCAAACTCTTGGGAACTTTCAACAAAACCTTTTTGCGCACCGACTAATTTCTCAATACTACCTGTTAAAGAGGCCATTTTTTCTGTGCTCGGTAGCTTGTCTTGTGAATCACTTGTTTTTTGATTTATTTCGCCTTTTAATTGTTTTACTTCTTCATTTAATTTATTTGTTCCCCCTGCTACTCCGGCAGCTTTTTGCTGAACTGTCGCTGTACTTTTTACAGCACTTGTTATGAATGGTTGTAACTGCTCTTGATATTCTTTTGGTAAACTTTCAATTTGCTTTTGTAAATTCGCTACCTCTTGCGCTGCATTTTTTGCATCTTCTGCTGTTGATTGCGTAAGCTCATTTAACTGATTTACATTTGCCCCAGCTTCATCTATTTTCTCATTTACTGTATTCAATATAGAAGGGCCTTTCGACTGCATTTCCTTTGAATCTGCAGCAGAATTTTTTACTGTACGATTTAAATCTTCCAAACCCTTTTCAATTTTTTGAGAAGCTCCCTCTAATTTGCTTTGCCCCCCAACCAGTTGTTCCATACCATTTGATAGATCCGTTGTCCCTGTTTTTAATTCACCGGATTTACTTACTAATGTATTTAAACCTGCTGTTACCTTCTCGGACCCGTCTTGTAACTTCCCTATACCTGTCTGCATCTCACCTGTTTTACCATTTAAAGTATTTAAACCTGCTGTTACTTTCTGAGACCCATCCTGTAATTTTCCTATACCTGTCTGCATCTCACTTGTTTTACTATTTAATGTATTTAAACCGTTCGTTACTTTTCCGGAACCATCTACTAATTTTCCGATCCCTATTTGCATCTCACCTGTTTTGCTATTTAACGTATTTAAACCATTCGTTACTTTCCCAGATCCATCAAATAGTTTTCCTACTCCATCCTTCATCTCCCCAGACTTCCCTTGAAGTGTATGAAGGCCATCCGTCACTTTACTTGAACCATCATGTAGTTCACTTGATCCGTCATGTAGTTTATTTGCTCCTTCCGCCCCATCTGCTAATCCTTTTGAGACGTCTTGAATAGAATCAAACATTTTCTCTGCATATGTTTTCGTTAACGTACTTGATACTTCACCTTTAATTTTTTCAATGGCTGTTCCGCCAATTTGTGAAGATAAGAAGTTTAAGCTTTCGTTTGGAATGTATTCTAAGTTTAATGGTTTCGGATCATCTTTTAATAACGTTGTAGCGTTACTTGAGAAGTCATTTGGAATGCGTACTAACATGTAATACTTTCTACCTTCCATTCCTTTTTTCGCTTCTTTTTCACTTACAAATTCCCATTTGAAACTTGTATTATCTTTTAAGTTATCAACGAGCCCTTTTCCGACCTCAATTGGTTTCCCATCAAATACTGCACCTTTATCTAAATTGACTACCGCAACTGGTAAATCATCTAACTGTTTATACGGATCCCAAAAGGCCCATAAAAACATACCTGCATATAAAATTGGCACGAATAAAACCGCGATAATTGGAATTAATATTTTTTTACTTTTTATAATTTCAGTAAACTCTTTACGAAGCAACTGATTCCATTTCATCATTTCTCCCCCCTTCATTAAAATGACCAAAATGTTCATTTGGTCATTTTTACCCAAACAAAAAGGCTATACCTATTCATACATATGCCTTATCCCCGAATTTATACTATGCAACTGTTCCTTACTATGAAGTGAATATTTCTATTATCCCTCCTAAAATTAATATATGACCGTTTTGTTCAATCAGTCACTTTTTTATAATAATAAAAGGATTATCTTAGTTTGACAATCCTTTTAATAAATAAAGTTCAAATAATTCTGCGATTTTTTCTTTTTCTAACGGTTTATGATTTTTTTCCCAATCAAAAATAAGCGATACGTATAAGCGAAGCATAATAAATGCTGTAATTTCTGGATCACATTTGCTAATTTCACCTTTATCAATCGCAATCTTTAAATACGATTGAATAACAGAAACGATTTCCACATCTACTTGTTGCATCACTTCTTGTACTTCTTTCGTTCCCATATCGCGCTCTTCTTGAATTAATTTAATCATGAGCTGATGTTCTTTTCTGAATTCTAATATGCTATATAATGCTCTATGTACATTTTCAAAAAATGAAACATCTGAACGAATTGCATTTTCTGCAACTTGCTTCATTTCTGTAATTAAATTAGAAATAATTTCACCAAATAGCTCTTCTTTATTTTTGAAAAAAGTATAAATCGTTCCTTTTCCTACATTCGCTAACTTCGCTACTTGATCCATCGTTGTTGCTTTATAACCGAACGCTGAAAAAGACTTTGTTGCAGCTTCAATAATAGAACGTTTTCGATCTATCGCCACATCGTCACCTCCAAAAATGACCAATTGGATAATATAGTCAATCAGTACATCTTTGATATTACCACACGCTTACATTCTAGACAAGTTCTCTTTTTTATTATTTCCAGTATAAAAAAATTCCAGTCAGTGTATATCATACTGTCCATAGTTTATCAGAAGAAAAGAGAAAAGGAAAAGGTGTTCTTAAGATATACAATTAAACCTTACTTAACAACAACAAATTTCCCTTTTTTCAAATAATCAAATAAAAAAACAAGAAAATCTTTACATTTAATAGTAATATAGAAAATAGACAAGTTTATCAAAATAGTGGAGGCTTTTTCAGTCATGATGCGTGCGCTTCGTTTAAATATAAAGCAAGCTTTTTGTAGTCGTATTTCTTTAATTATTATGTTTAGTGGATTCGTTCTTATTTGTATTTATCACTATTACTATGTCATTCGTTATTTAGGAGACGCAGCGAGTGGACCTATTTCAACAGATATAAAATGGATCGGATTTCGCGACAATGAAATGGATGTTTATTTATTATTAATGCCAGTTATTGCGAGTTTCCCCTTTAGTACAAGTTACAATTCGGATAAGTCAGATGGTTTTAAACCGTTTGTGAGTAAGGGGATTTCTTTATTTCCTTATTCAGTAATGAAATATATCGTTACGTTTTTTTGCGGAGGATTTCTTTATACATTTCCATTCATCTTATCGTTATTATTTTGCAAATTAACCATTCCAGACGGAACACCTACGATTGGTTCAGGCATCATAAATGCTGATGGAATGTTCGCAAACCTATATTTCGATGCGCCTCTCACTTACATTACTGTATATATCGGAATTAATTTTTTATTTGCAGGTTTAATGGCCCTTTTAGGACTTGCTGCATCTGTATGGTCACAAAAGGACTATATGGCAATTCTCTTTCCATTTGCAGTTGCCTCCATTCCTTACGTCCTGCTAAATACAATATTTCCTTCAATAGGCGGAGCACCTATTCATTTATACGATCCGAAACAACCATTGCAAGGCATGTCACCGTATATTTTAACGATGCAATGTGCTTTCTTCCTTCTCGTTAGCTTATTTATGTATATACAAGGAGTAAAGCGGGATAGAAAAAAATATAGAAGAAGACTGCAAAAAAGAGATCGGTGTAGAAAAGCGCTTCAAGCAATTTCAGACTAAGTGATTGTACGAATAAGAGCGTAATTCCCTAAGTTAGCTTAGAGAATTACGCTCTTATTCTCATTTACATTTATCAATCGTATAATCATCTCCCCTTTACGGCGTACCTGCCAATCCCCATAAAATAACGACCGCCGCAAAATAAATCGCTTTAATACCTACAACTAAACATAATAAAATAATTGCATATGTACTTAATTCTCTTCTTGCGCCTATTAGAGTAAAAATGACTGCGAAACTAAATGTTACATAGGACAATGCTGTATGTATTAAGTTATACGTAATATCCAAATTTTGAGTAAGTCCTGTTACCTCCGCTACAAATTGGAGCATGACGATTGTACAAAACAAAATTGCAAGCTGATTCATTAATTTTCCATTTAACCACGCTTGCATCTTTAACCTCCTCATTATAAAAATCTGAATTTTTAATTAATTTCAACGTGATTTTACAGAAAAAGAACGCTCAGTATATCTCTAAGCGTTCTTTCATGACTATTTAAGAAGCTTTCTTCAAATCAATTTGAGCAAGTACTGGGTCGTGGTCACTTACACGTCCATGCTCTTTCATAATGTTTGAGTTTAAGTGTACTGGATCTACAATTGTGTGTGGTGCGATGTTGTTTGTTACTAAAATATGATCTAACACTTGTGCATTTCCTTCATGAATGTACGTGTAGCGGTTCTCTTTCGGCACTGTGTTTAACATATTCTTTAAGTTTGTTCCTTCTAGTGCTTTTAGTGGTTTAGCGAACTCAAAATCGTTCATATCTCCTAACACAACAACTGGTGCATTCGTGTTCTTTTTCTGAATTCCTTGTATGAATTGATTTACTTCTTGCGCTAACTGAATTCGTTTTTCTTCACTCTTTAATACGAGCGGCTGCACTTTTCCAAATGGCGTTGCATCTCCTATTTTTGAGTTTAAGTGATTTGCAACGACAACAACGTTTTGTCCTTGGAACGTAAATTCTGCTGCAAGCGGTTTACGTGTACTTTCAAATAATGAACTTTCATCTCCAATGCGAACAACGTTTTTATCAAGTAACTTCGGTACTGCTGCTAATTTCACGCGTGATGGGTTGTAGAAGAAACCGACGCGAATATTCGCTCCTGGTGCTCCTCCGTCTAGATTATTGTTCGGAGCAATTTCTACATACTCATACTTCGGTCCACGAATTTCTAGCACTGCATCAATGATACGTTTTGCGCTTAACGAAGCATCTGTTGTACCGTCATTAAGCGTTCCGTTATTATCTTGCATTTCCTCTACACCGATAATATCTGGCATTTTTAAATTGTATTTAATAGAATAAGCTAACGCTTTTACTTTTTCATCTGTTGTTTCTTTTTTATTCGCCGAGAAGTTTTCAATGTTATATGTAGCAACTGTTAACTTATCAAGACGCGGCTGAATATTCGCACCTACTTGCTTAAATCCACCGTCTACTATAGATGGTAATTCTGTCACTGGTGAAATACGGAATGAACCGTAATCATATCCGACTACCCCTGTTATATCTCCAGCGAAAGCATCTCCTACTTTCGCTACATAATCACGAGGTACTTTTACAGAAAGACGCTCAGGATTTAATTGATTTTCATCTAAAAGAGGTGTACCATATTTCGTTACGACTTTATCTCCACCATTTTTTACTGTTACATATAAATTCCCGTTTTTCTGAGGAGCAATAATTTTTGGCGTTGGCATCGTAACGCGCATACCTTCTATACTTTCATAAAAGTCGATTGCATCTTCATTTGGATCAAATAAACCGAATGCATCATTATCGATAATTTGATCAGGAATTTTCACACCGTTTTCTCCAAGTACAATCGGCGCTGGTAAAGCTTGATCTTTTGCAATGACAGCAACGCGGCTCGCTTTAATTTCCGTCGTCGTTAAGTCTGTTTCAAATCGCTCTGCATATCCAGGCCCAACATATTCTTCTACTACTCCATCAACTTGAATAAGATCTCCTACTGCTACATTCGCATCTTTTTTGTATACATACATACCTTCTGAAGTAGCTGGATCATTATCTGGCTGATTGTCTTCTATATAAAAACCACTTTTATCAAGCGCTGTTACAACGCCTTCCACATTGTATACTTTCTTCCCGTTGTAAGGGGAAATATGTGATTTTCCTTGAATATCATGAATACGAACCTGTTCATTATTTACGATAATAAATGAAAATGTTGAAATGGATGAAGAAGTAAGCCCTTCTTTCTCTGCAATTGCTTTAATCACACTATTTTCATTCACTACAATTCGTCCGTTATAACGAACACTCTTGTTTGTAGGGTTAGAGCCATCTAACGTATAGTAGATTGTTGCTCCTTCTGTATTCGTTGTTAATGTTACCGCTGTTCCCTTCGCAACTTCTCCGCTACTAGGCGAAGCTACTACATCGCTAACACGGTTTTGTCCTTCCCCTTGAAACTTATGAGCTGTTACCGATTTTAAACCTGGGCTACTAAAATATAATTCAAGCGTCCCTGTTAAACTAACTTTCTTCCCGATATTTTCAGGATGATCTTTCACGTTTACTGCCGCTCTCACATCACCCTTTGGCAACTGAACAGGCATGATTTTGTCTGGATTCGTTTCAGTTGGCGAATCCGCAATTGCTACGTTTGTATCATCAAACTTAGCAGGATCTTTCGTGTATTTAGAAGGACTTTGCGTATATCCAACGATGTATCCTTCCACTGTCCCCTTCGTTTTCCCTTGCTGCTTAAATACTTGAATTGCTTTTTCTACTGACATAGAAGTATTTTCTTCTGCCTGCGCTAAAGTTCCAGTAAATGAAAGCAATAGCATCAATGATAAAAAGACACTTAACAATTTCTTCACAGCCATTTCCCTCTCCCTATTTCATATTTTCTCAGCATTTCTATCATAACAAATGATTCGTTATATAGAATGCTATTTCGACAAGTTTTACAAAAAATTTATTTAATTTACAAGCTTTCAAACTATAATACAAAATAATAATTTTACACCTTCTACGAATGCGACCTATAATAGTAGAGAGAGAAAACAGAAAATATCGAAATTTCATTGGCATGTAAAATGGATTCATTTGAATAGGAGTGATTGGATGGAAGTGCAAACAGAAACATACCGCGCAGCTATGAATGGAACATTAGAACGTCATTTTTCAGATATGATTGCCGTTATACCAACTAGAATTACAATTGAACAGTTAAAACAGCGGCTAGAGACTATCTCTACTAAAGTGGATGAATTAAAAATTGTTTACAGTGATGAGACAAGCCTTATTGTTGAGTTACATATGAATGAAACAATCATACCGTATGAACTGCATATTGATGAAACGAGCGATCCAGAAGAATATAAAATGTACAATAGACAAGATTCTACAATCGTAGATCGTAATTTTGAAGATGCTGCTTATGGCACTGAAATTTTCACTCGTACGCTATTTGTAGGCGATGTGCTAGACTGCTTTTTCCAGCAGTTACAGTTTTTATGGAACCTCGCTCCAGACTTGTTATTTGTAATCGATTCAAGTGCAGCAATGAAAGTAATATCTAGAAGCTATATTGAATATCACGTTGAAAATGAATTATTACCTGACATTCCTGACTTGTATGTTATTCATTCTGTTTATGAAGACGATAAAGAAGGTGAGCCTACGCAATATTGGTTTCATACACATGGCCTTTTAAGAGCAGGCGTAACGGAAATAGAATTAATTATTCCAAATCGCATTTCTTCCTACTACGGCATTGGCGACCTTTTTCAAACATTTGCTAATAACGCCGTTGAGAATGGACAAGTCCCTATGAATGAGCCTATCGTTATCGCGCATAGTCAGCAAGGTTCTATACATACAGTAGCTGTTCCATGGGAAAAGGGATTATCTTATATTGGGCATAAAACGAGGATGGATCAATTATCTTCAATCGAGGATGAAGAATTGAAACTACAACCAATAGATGCGCAAAAAACATTCTTAGGCGGGATGGATGACCGAGATGAATACCATCAATCTCCGTCCGTTCTCTTATTCAAATTTAATACTTCAGAAGAATATATTGAAAGTTTTTTCAAAGAACACGAGGAAGCTACTGGGCTCATGTTCTATAAAACAAATAGTGAAACGGATCGTATGGCTTACAATGCGAAGAATACTTTTGGGTATTTCAGCAACATTTTTCACATTGAACAATCAAATGAAGATTTTCGTTTCCTCGCTAAGTTTGGTGTCTCCTACGAAGAAGGAAAAAGTGAACATATGTGGTTTGAAATGCAAGAAATCACGGAAGATTTCATTCAAGGAATACTCATTAATGAACCATATTTTATAGAAGATATGAGTGAGGGAAATAGTTATCAGTTAGATTTTGATAACCTAACAGAGTGGGTTATTTATGCGGGAGATGCTGTTATAAAGCCAAATAACTTATATATGTTTATTGGTGAATAAGTAACAAAACGCCTTCAATGTGATTGAAGGCGTTTCTTATATTTTATTGTGCGAGTAATTCCGTCTCCATTACTTTCTCCAAATGAGATAGTACACGCTTTGCGGCTTTCTCACCTTGATCAATACAGTCCGGAAGACCAGAACCAGCGTAAGAACTACCTGCCAAGTATATACCTGGCAACTCTTTTTCCATAAATGTTGTGAGTTTCTTCATTCGCTCGTTATGGCCTACTGTATATTGGGGCATCGCTTCTTTCCAGCGACTTACGACTGTAAACTCAGGATCCTCTGTAATATCCATCGTCTTTCGTAAGTCTTCTAGTACGAGCTGAACGAGTTCCTCTTCTGTTTGTTCTACAACTGCTTCATCACCAGCACGACCAACGTAACAACGAAGAAGCGTTTTTCCTTCTGGCGTTGTATGTGGCCATTTTTTATGTGTCCACGTACATGCTGTAATTGTGTAGTCGCTATTTCGAGATACGACAAACCCTGTGCCGTCAATATCGCGCTGAATGGCTGATTGCGGGAAAGCCATTGCCACATTTGCAACTGATGTAGACGGAATGTTGCGGAAGAAACGAAACTGCTTGTACTGTGCAAACATAGATGGCAATACTTTATGTGAGCTTGCCACTACGACCGCGGACGCTTCTATTTCTTTTCCGTTACTAAGAGTAATCGTGTAAGCATCACCAAGTTTTGCAACTTTTTCAATGCGAGTTCCCTTTATTATCGTACCTTCATGTATCTTTGCTTCGAGAGATTCTACTATAGATTCTAAACCTGTTTTCACTGTTTGGAAGATTCCCTTTTTCGGTTCAGATTTCTCTTTTTTCGGAGCAAGCGTACGCATACCGAGTGAAATACTGCGATGTTTCTGCTCAATTTGATACATTTGCGGGAATGTTGACATTAAGCTCATTTCATCAATATCCCCTGCATAAATACCCGATAGTAATGGTTCAATTAAATTTTCAACCACTTCGTTGCCGAGGCGATGTCTGAAAAAATGCCCGAGTGATTGGTCAGATACTGGCTTTGATCTCGGCATTAACAGATCAAAACCAGCTCTTAGTTTACCAATTGGGGAGAACAGCCTGGAAAATAGAAACGGCGTAATTTGCGTTGGAATTCCCATCATCGATCCGCTCGGCATTTTATGTAACCGATTGTTTACGAGGATAAATGATTGACCGGCCTTATTATTTACAATTTCATCGCCAAGACCTAATTCTCGCGCTAATCTAGCTGCACTTTCCTTTCGTGCTAAGAAAGAATCCGGCCCGCGTTCAATTGTAAATCCATCTTTTCGAACGGTTTGAATTTTCCCGCCAAGTTTACCCGATGCTTCTATCAGTAATGTATCGATCGGCAAGTTGTTGTCATGAATATCTTTTTGTAAGTTATACATTGTTGTTAATCCTGTGATGCCACCGCCGATGATTACAACTTTTTTCCTCAAGCATGCTCCCCCTTTCTTTTTACAATACAGATTCTTTTTTTTTTAATACAACATCTGTTAAGCACTCAATAAATGCGTCCGATGCATTTGGCATTTCTGGACGATAATATTTTGCACCAATTTCATCTGTTACAACTTTACACTCAAAGTCATTGTCATATAAAACTTCTAAATGTTCCGCAACAAATCCAACTGGTGCATATACGAATGAACTGTATCCATACTTTTCGTTTAGTTCTCTCGTTAAATCTTGTACATCTGGACCAATCCAAGGATCTGGCGTGTTTCCTGCACTTTGCCAACCTACTGCATAGTTTGCTACTTCAGCACCTCTTGCAATATAGTCAGCTGTTTCATTTAATTGATCTGGATATGGATCGCCAAGTGCGATAATTTTTTCTGGTAAGCTATGTGCAGATACGATTAATACCGCTTTTTCACGCTCTGCTTCTGACATACCGTTATATATACCTTTCACTGCATCAACCCAGTACTGGATAAATTTCGGTTCTTTATACCAGCTATTAATGCCGTGAATTGTTAAGTTTCCAAGTTTCTCAGCTTCTTCTTGTGCTCGTCCTACATACGATTTCACGCTAAATGTAGAATAGTGTGGCGCAAGAACAAGTGCGATTGCATCTTGTATACCGTCGTTATGCATATCTTTCACTGCATCTTCAATGAACGGTTCGATATGTTTTAAGCCAAGATACATATGGTACTCTACTTCATCTTGTACTTCATTTAAACGCTGTTCTAACTTTTTAGCTTGCTCTAATGTAATAGTAGCTAAAGGAGAAATACCACCAATTGCACGGTAACGCTCTGTTAAATCTTCTAGCATTTCAGGACTTGGTTTTCTTCCTCTACGAATATGTGTATAGTAACGTTCAATATCTTCTTCTTTATATGGCGTTCCGTATGCCATTACAAGCAAACCAATTTTCTTTTTCATACAGCAATGCTCCTTTACTTCGCTAACTGCCCTTTAGAGTATTCATGAATAAATGTAGTTAAACGTTTTAATGTATCTGGATTTACTTCTGGGAATACACCGTGTCCTAAGTTAAAGATATAACCAGGCTGTTTCATCCCTTGATCTAAAATACCTTTTACATGTTCTTCAATAACAGACCATGGCGCAAGTAAGAATGACGGGTCCATATTACCTTGTACCGCCTTATGAACGCCGCGTGCGCGCGCCTCTTCGATCGGTAAGCGCCAATCTAAACCTACTACATCAAGCGGTAAGTCGTGCCATTCATTTACTAAGTGTGCAGCTCCTACGCCGTGCATAATCATTGGAACACCCATCTTACGAACTTCTGCAAAAATACGCTCCATTGCTGGTTTAATAAATATGCAGTAATCTGCTACATTTACTGTTCCAACCCAAGAATCGAAAATTTGAACCGCTTTTGCTCCTGCGTTAATTTGCGCTTTTAAATATGTAATAACCATATCTGCTAGCTTATCCATTAAAGCGAACCAAGCTTTCGGCTCTGCATACATGAACGCTTTCGTATTATGATAATTACGAGATGGACCGCCTTCAATCATATAGCTCGCTAATGTAAATGGAGCCCCTGAAAAACCGATTAACGGTACGTCTAACATTTCTGTCGTTAATAAACGAATCGTATCTAATATGTACGGCACGTCATCTTCTGGATTGATTTCCCCTAGCTTTTCTACGTCTTGTAAAGAACGGATTGGATTATCAATAACTGGGCCAATACCTGATTTAATTTCTACATCCACACCAATTGCAGGTAGTGGTGACATAATATCTTTATACAGAATTGCTGCGTCTACGTTATATTGATCAACTGGTAACTTTGTAACGTAAGCACATAACTCTGGATTGTGTGTAATTTCAAATAAAGAATACTTTTCTTTTATCTTTCTATATTCCGGCTGCGAACGACCTGCTTGACGCATATACCATGCTGGTACATAATCAGTACGTTCCCCCCTACATGCTTTTAAAAATGTCTCATTTATAGTTCTTACCAAGACCCTTGCTCCCTTCCTTGCCAATGCTTTTGCTCTAAATACGTTCTATTCCGATATTTATCTTTTTTTACTATACAGCTTGTAAAAACAAAATGCATAACATTATGTACGTTGTTCATGAAATTGACACAAACATTCGTAAAACCGCTTACTATTTTCACAACATTCTTATTATAGCACAGAGAAAAACTATGGTTTAGCTACTTTTGACTTTTCTCCTTCACGTTTCGTTTGTGTGTTATATGGTACAACGTAAAAACTCGGTTTTGAAAAGATGTTAACGAACTTTTCCTCATATTCTCCGGCACCATTTACAGTGCCTACATGCGTATGAACTCCGTTTTCCACTCTATAAATACGATACATAATTCTTTCATCTGGAAGTGGTGTCCAGCTTAATTTTGCTTTAAATAAACCGAAAGGGCTAAACGCTAATTTCATTTTCACATCTTCAATCTTGCGCAAACGAATCGGAGCACCGATTGTTTCCACACCTTCTGGTTTCATAAACTGCTCTTTCTGTTTTACATTTGCCTTCGTTAAAATTTTCTTAAACAATTTCGTTGCTGACGCACTTTCTCCTTGCAACTGATGCTCTTTATCCGTACGGTCATAACCAATCCAAACAGCACCTACTAAATTTGGTGTATAGCCGACGAACCACATATCTCTAGCTCCATTATCGTCATTCGGTAAGGAAGTTGTACCTGTTTTCCCAGCTAATGCACCGCTATATACACCGGCTTTCGCTGTCCCTTCCTTTACAACCCCTTCTAACATTTTCGTCATATACCACGCCGTTTGTTTCGAGAATATTTTCGTTTCTACTTTTGGCGATTCTCCAATAACTGCACCGTGTCTATTTAACACTTTATCAATCACGTGCGGCTCAATAATAGCGCCATTTGCTAAAAACGCACGATACATTTTTACAAGATCAAATGGCGAAACACCATTTTTCAATCCGCCAAGCGCTGTACTTAACCCTGCGTCTGCAATATGAACATTTCCTTTCTCTAAATATTGCTTTCCTTCTTCTACCCCTAACTCATTTAATAAAGAAACTGCCGGCACATTTGCTGACTCTAAAATCGCATCGTACATCGTCATTTCTTTCGAATATGAATGGTTATAATTTCGAGGTTCATAGCCTTCAAATGAATTTCTTTCATTCGTCAATAAAGAATACGGATTATACTTTTTCGTTTCGAGTGCTGGTGCATAGACGATAAGTGGTTTTAGCACAGAACCGGGCTGTCTTTTTGCGAAAATACGATTAAAGCCTCTCGGGACGTACTTTCTTCCGCCAATCGCCGCTTTAATTCCGCCCGTACGATTATCCATTAATAAAAAAGCACCTTGTGCCCCCTCTTCTTTCCCAGGGAAATTCCTTGCATCTTGAAACTGGTTATACGCTACCTTTTGAATCTTTTCATCCATCGGTACGACAAACGTATATCCTCCGCGCAGTACTTCTTGATGAGACAATCCGTATAAACGAGCTGCTTCATCTATAACCATATCAATATACGGCATATATGCGAGTTCATTCTCATCTAAGTTTTTGTAAAGAGCAATGGTCTTTCCTTGATAACGTACGCTATCTTCGGCAGTCAAATAGCCTTGTTTATGCATAAGTGACAATACGAGATCACGGCGCTCCTTACTTTTCTCTGGTGAGAAATACGGTGAATATCCGTTTGGCGACTTCGGAAGACCTGCAAGCATTGCGCCCTCTTCTACTGTTAAATCTTCTACATTTTTATTAAAATACAACTTTGCTGCTGCTTGAATACCGTAAGCCCCATGGCCAAAATAAATATGATTCATATACATTTCAAGAATTTGTTGCTTCGTATATTTTTGCTCTAATTGAAGAGAAATTGCGACTTCCTTCAATTTACGCGTAACTGTTTTTTCACGAGTTAAAAAGACGTTTTTCGCTAGTTGCTGTGTAATGGTACTACCGCCTTCGACCTTCTCTCCAGCTAACGTATCTTTATAAAGAGCACGGAATATAGACGGGTAATCAATTCCTTGATGCTCATAAAAACGAGAATCTTCCACCGCAATAAACGCCTGCTGGACATGCTTTGGAATTTGCTCTACTGGTACGAGATCTCTATTTTCTACATATAATTTCGTAATCTCTTTCCCTTTCTGGTCAACGATACGTGATGAAGAGTGGAAAACGAGCTGCTTTTCATCCATCATATAGCCACCAGCTAACACAATAAGTTTATAAAGTACAATCGCTAATACTAGCGTTGCGAATCCACCTAATAAAGTCCACTTTACTTTCTTCATACATCGGCCTTCTTTCCAAATGATGGTACATTTATTATTTGAAAAAGAAGTATCTTTATGTATATAATCTTCGAAGTTTTTTAAGAGAGTTGATATAATAGAAACAAACCATTAAGGGGGCATTAAAATGAAGGCTATTATTTCATACGAAACACCTCTAGAACAAGCACATTTCACTGCAAAAAATAATGAAAAAGATATGTTTTATAAAGAAAATACAGAAGAATCAGTAGAATCAGCGCTTCAGTATGACGTACTAGACGCTGTTGGAGAATTTAAAGGACAACCTGGCTATATCGTTTGTAACAACATTTCTGTAACAGACGAAGGTCGCCCAGTATTTGAAAACCGATTTAAAAACCGAGCAGGCCTTATTGAAAACGAACCCGGCTTCCAAGCAATCCGTGTTCTACGCCCATTAAGTAACGATACATATGTCATCTTAACGATGTGGGAAACAGAGCAAAACTTTAAAGATTGGACAGAATCACGTTCATTCGAAAACGCTCATAAAAAACGCCCTGCACAAGCAGAAGGACAAGCTCCGGCTCAAGCACATCCACATGCAGAGCAACAGAAAAGCATCTTCTCTCGTCCGTCATTTGTGACTACTTTTGATGTGTTAGTTTAGGTTTTGGAGTTCGGATTTTGAAGACCACGGTATGTGAAATTATATCAACGATTTTCCGAATATATCTATCATATCTTTGAATATATCAACGATTTTTTCAATATATCGACGATTCGACAAAGAATATCGACTTATCGACAAATCACGACATAAAAAAGGAAACACCGTTACGCACCGGTGTTTCCTTTTTCTTTGTACCAATTATATATACGAAGCGCATCTTCTTTTTGCATATGCTTCACTTTGTAACGATGCCCCGCTACCGATACCACTGCTGTACATAGCTCGTCTTTCTTTTGAAAATACGATTGATTGTATCCTACTGCTTGAACATGCCTTCTTCGCATGATTCCTGTATATTTTGCTAGGCCTCGGTACACCATTACTAACTGATTGTCTCGTATCATATATCCACCACTTTTATACCGGGCATATGCAAGTAACGTAAATATGATAAATAGTGGTATTAAAGTGAATAACGCCATATTTTGCTTAAAATATATACTCGCACCGACGATCGGCACAGCGAGTATCGCACTTGTAATCCAGCCCATTATTACGTAACGGCGTAATGCGACCTTCGGTAAATGAACGATTTTCTCTTCCATTTCATACGGCAACTGCAAATATGTAAGTAACTGCTGTACATCTTTCTTTTTCATAAAAGGATGTAGCATCACTTCATGCCCTGCTGCTTCTATACTTTGAATGACTTCCACTTCGACAGAGCAATAACCGAAAGGCTCGCGGAGAATTCCTTCTTTCACCGTAATTGCTTGAATGCGATGTAATTTTAAAACAAACTCTTTCTTATCAAATAACCCTTGCACGATGCGAACTTCATTTCCGTTTCGCTCTATTTTAAAGTTCGCATATTTTAACGCATAGCCAGCTGTCGAAACGACCCACGAAACCGCCATTAAAATCGCGGCCATAACGATTAATTCATATACACCGTTATCCATCACATACGCTTCCACTTTATTTATGATCCATTCTGGAAGAAATTGATTAAACTCTGTGTAAAGGATGACCAACATAGAAAACACTAATCCAAATCTACCAGATGTAATAGATGCTGCTAAAATTTCTTTCGTTGTTAACTGATAAACCGTCTTACTTCCTTCTTCCGCAGGCGCTTCTTCACTCACAACGCTTCTTTCTTTATGTAATAAGGTTATCAGTTCCTTCGCTTCCTCTTCTCTAATACCAGCTAACATCACTTCCGGCTCACTACCGCCGCCCGCTACTTCAATATTTAATTTCGTCAGTCCAAGTATTTGATAAATGATGTTAGAAGACGTACTAATATTTTGCACACGTTCTCTATTTAAGTAGCTTTCCTTCTTAACGAACACACCGTGCTTTATATGTACAATATTATTTTCAACCCAGTACACTTTGAAATACCATTTTATAGCTGAGAAAATTGCCATAATAAATAATATGGCCAAAAGAACAAGATGTAAGAAATACCAAGGTTTTACTTCACCATCTGAACGAAATAAAACAAGAAAAATAAAAGGCAACAAAGTCGCAATTCGAATACCTAATAAAATTGTGATCGGATGTTGCCTCTTATACATCCTCATCACTCACTTTCGCAAGTTCTCCAATTTGTCTTTTCAGCTGCTCTGCTTCTTCTTTCGTTAAGCCTGGAATACTATGAGAAGTTGCCGCTGTTGAAATATGTAATTCTGCTAAATTATACTTTCTCATAATCGGTCCTTGTTCAATCGTTACATGCTGCACACGCATCATCGGAATAAGTACGCGTTTTACAACGAACATTCCCTTTTGAATCTCAATCTCTTCTTCATTTAATCTGTAACTATAATAACGTTGACGTAAATTTGGAAACACAAAATAATCAAGCGGAATAAATGTAATAGCTCCTGTTACTAGCAAGCCAAATAACCAACCCCACCAGTTAAAATTAATCATAAAAAAGAAATACGCAATTACGACTGCTAGTATAACCGCCGCCCCAATTAAAGCGTGAATTCTCCACACTTTCAGCATATTAGAATGAATCTCCCTTTCTAACGGCTGCATCTCATCACTCCAATTATATGAATGTATTAATTATATATTAGTTGGTATATACATATTTGTAAAATTACCCCACGTTAACGGGCAGTAAAACTCCCAAAAAATTTCAGCTGGAGCAAAGAAGTTAGGTGGGCGATCAACTGCCCGTAAACGTCCGATTGGTTCAACTAATAATCAGTGGGGATGAATCTCCCACTGATTAAAGTTTCACTTTATAGTTTTTCTACATCGTATCCATTACTTCTTTAAAATTCCCTTCATTAATCGCATACACTTGAAACTGAATGTAATCTATTTCATTCGTATTCGGACGGGCATATGGCAAAATGTTAAATTTAGAAGCAGATCTTCCTAACATATCTACAATCATTAGAGAAACGTCAATATATTCGAAATCTACACGGAATACTACTGCTTCTCCCGTAAATTCATAATCTTTAATCGCATCATAAGACTTATTCGCACTAATTAACATTACTTTTAGTAGTTGGTTCAAATTTTCCGGTTTAAAATTAATCATATACGCAGCTCCTTTTTTCCAATAAAACACTATGAAAACAGTGTAATCTTATACTTTCATAGCTTTACACATCAATTATATAAAAAATAAAGCTAGTTTTTTATATATTTTTTGATATAATTACTTACGGGAAACGGGAAGATATTTATCTTCCCTTGTGTTTTTATTTGCATCTAGTACTTTTGCTAGATGCCTTTTTTTATGCTAAAAAAGGTACCCTCATATACTTTGAGGATACCTTTTCCATCAATTTAGTGCACTTCAACGATTGTACCATCTTCGAATACTTTATATACACCAGTAAATCCTGGTCCACCTGCACCTTCTATTTTATATGTCGTATGCACTCTTATTTGATAATATTTCTTTCCATTCTCTACTTGCGTATTCTCTAGCGTGTAATTATAGTCTTCTTTATATTCATTTTTGATATATTCTTTCGCTTTCTCAAAAGTAAATGCATTTTGATTCTTTCCTGTTTCTACTTTTTGATTCTTTTCTGCTTCTACCTTTTGATTCTTTTCTGTCTCAGTTTTTTGGTTCTTTTCTGTTACTACCTTTTGATTCGTTACTGCATTTGTTTTTTGTGCCTTCGCTGCTTCACTCTTTGCAGTTTTTTCTTCTTCATTCATTTTAGTAACTAATCCTACCGCTTTTTTATTATATTCTTCAAGATTCTTGTTATCTTTTGTTTCTGTAACTAGCTTATTTAATATTTCTTTCGCTTCTGCATAATTTTTCTTACTTATTAACTCTTCACTTTTCGTCAGTTGCTCACTATACTTCTTTTTTTGCTCTAAGATGGCTAGTAATGCTGTTCGTTCTTCCTTCGCTTGTTTTACAAGCGTAGCATTTCCATTCTTCATGTTCTCTACTTTTTCAAATGACTTGATTGATTCTTCTACCTTTGTTTCTTCTTTTAACTTCACTGCTTCAATCATTACTTTTGTTTGTTCTACAAGCATCTTTGCATCTGAATCGTCTTTTTTCTCATCTAGCGCTTTTTCAAATGATGATAATGCATTTTTATATTCTTTATTCGTTAACGCGGTCTTTCCTTCATCCATTGCTTTGTCAAAATTCCCATTACTACATCCAGCTAACATGAAAAACGTAAGTCCCATTACCATTAATAACTTTTTCATTTTTTCTCCTCCTATATATCCCTAAAACGATAAAGTGAAACTTTAATCAGTGGGGCGTTTTGTTCCTCCCCCACTGATTATTAGTTGAACCAATCGGGCCTTTACGGGCAGTTGATTCCCACCTAACTTCTTTGCTTTCGCTAAATTTTCAGGTGGGGGGCTTACTGCCCGTTAAGGCGGGGTAACAGCATATGTATAAAAGTCTGTGTAGTAATTAGACTGAAAATAAAGATGTACTTTGTGTGTGGGAAAGGAAGTACATTTCATTTACTATCATTACTTAAAACTCCTAAATAGTTGGTAGTTGGTTTTCTTCTTTTAAGACAGAAAGGAATTTTAATAATGTGCGTAAAGCTCTCACCAGGCTCTTTACTACACACACTCTTATACACATAGAAAAACTATTTTTAGGTTGCTATTTTTTCAGCTTTACTTTTTCCCTATTTGTAACATACCGATAAACAAAAGAAAACAAACCGTAACATAAGTTACCGTTCGTAACTCTCTTGTAACACAAATGTAACATAATGTTTTTAAACATACAATAGTTTTTTTACATTATTTTCCCCTATCTACATTTTAAGGTGTTAATACAGTGCTAAAACGAGTTTCATCTCCCACCTGCTATTGGACTATCATCCTTTGAATACTTTAGGAAAAAGCTCTCTTTCTTAAAGTACTCAAATTAATTACATAGATAACTCTTTTTTCCCCCAAACATTACGAAGGCCTTTAACCTTTTATTTTCACATTAAATATATATAGCTATTTTTTTGATATAACCATATCAAGAAAATAGGACGAACTTTTTCTTCCTTTTTGTTTCTATTTGCATCGAGTTCTTTTGCTAAATGTTTTTTATGCCAAATAAAAAAGGTATCCTCCAATACTTTGAGGATACCTTTTCATTTTTATTACCTCTGCTGTTTTCTACCTAATACGAGCAATCCAAAACTCATCATGATAAGAAGTGCTCCCATATATGGTTCCACAGGCATTTTCTGTCCTGTTTTCGGTAATTCTTTTTCAGGCTTCTCTGGATTCATTGTTCCAGGTTTCTCTGGATCCGTTGTTTCTGGTTTCTCTGGATCCGTCGTTTCTGGTTTTTCTGGATCCGTCGTTTCTGGTTTTTCTGGATTCGTCGTTTCTGGTTTTTCTGGATTCGTCGTTTCTGGTTTTTCTGGATCCGTCGTTTCTGGTTTTTCTGGATCCGTCGTTTCTGGTTTTTCTGGATCCGTTGTTTCTGGTTTTTCTGGATCCGTCGTTTCTGGTTTCTCTGGATCCGTTGTTTCTGGTTTCTCTGGGCCTGGTGGTGCTAAAGAAGTCAATTTGTTTAATACTTCTAATTGAACTGAACTTATCATTCCTTTTGTAATTTCAAATGGAATTGGATTAGTTAATTTTTCATAACCCTTTGGTGCTTCTACTTCTACAAGTGTGTAGTGACCTACAGATAAGTCTGAGACTTTCGCTTTTCCTTCTTTATCTGTTGTTACTTTCGTTACTACTTTGCCTTTTTCGTCATGAACTTCAAACACTGCCTCTGATAATACATTCTTACTTTCAGCAGCCATTTTTGTAATTTCTACTGAACCTTTGTCTAACTGTTCATTCTCTACTTTTAGTAATAAAACTTCTGTCATACCTTTTTTGATTTCGAATGATACTGGTTCTGTTAGCTTTTTGTAACCTGGTAAACTTTCCGTTTCTACTAATTTGTATTTTCCTACTGATAGATCTGAAACTTTCGCTTTTCCTTCTTTATCTGTTGTTACTTTCGTTACTACTTTGCCTTTTTCATCTTGCACTTCAAAGACTACGCCTTCTAATGCTTTTTGACTGTCTTTATCTACTTTTTTAATTTCTAATGAACCTTTATCTAACTGTTCATTCTCTACTTTTAGTGATAAGACTTCTGTCATACCTTTTGTAATCTCAAATGATACTGATTCGCTTAGCTTTTTGTAACCTGGTAAGCTTTCCGTCTCTACTAATTTGTAACTCCCTACAGATAGATCTGAAATGTTTGCTTTTCCTTCTTTGTCTGTTGTCACTTTCGTTACTACTTTGCCTTTTTCATCTTGCACTTCGAAAGTTACGCCCGCTAACACTGTTCCACTGTCTTTATCCACTTTTGTAACTTCTACATTACCTTTGTCTACCAATTCATTCTCTATTTTCAATGATAAGACTTTCGTCATACCTTTTGTAATTTCAAATGATACTGGTTTTTCTAGCTTTTTATAACCTGGTAAACTTTCTACCTCTACTAATTTGTAACTTCCTACAGATAGATCTGAAATGTTTGCTTTTCCTTCTTTATCTGTTGTTACTTTCGTTATTACTTTGCCTTGCTCATCTTGCACTTCGAAGACTACGCCTTCTAATGCTTTTTGACTGTCTTTATCTACTTTTGTAATTTCTACTGTGCCTTTATCTACTTGTTCGTTTTCTACTTTCAGCGATAAAACTTCTGTCATACCCTTTTTGACTTCAAATGATACTGGTTTTTCTAGCTTTTTATAACCTGGTAAACTTTCTACCTCTACTAATTTGTAACTTCCTACAGATAGGTCTGAAATGTTTGCTTTTCCTTCTTTATCTGTTGTTACTTTCGTTACTACTTTTCCTTTTTCATCTTGCACTTCGAAAGTTACGCCCGCTAATACTGTGCCACTTTCTTTGTCCACTTTTGTAACTTCTACATTACCTTTGTCTACCAATTCATTCTCTATTTTCAATGATAAGACTTTCGTCATACCTTTTTTGATTTCGAATGATACTGGCTCTGTTAGTTTTTTGTAGCCTGGTAAATTTTCTACTTCTACTAATTTGTAACTTCCTACAGATAGATCTGAAATGTTTGCTTTTCCTTCTTTATCTGTTGTTACTTTCGTTATTACTTTGCCTTGCTCATCTTGCACTTCGAAGACTACGCCTTCTAATGCTTTTTGACTGTCTTTATCCACTTTTGTTACTTCTACATTTCCCTTGTCTAACATTTCATTTTCTACTGTTAAAGCAAGAGATTTCGTCATACCTTTTTCAATTTGGAAAGTAATCGGATCTACCAATTGCTTATATCCTTTTGGTGCTTTTACTTCTACTAGCTTGTATGTGCCAACTGATAAATTAGTAACTTGTGCGTGTCCTTTTTTATCTGTCGTTATTTTAGCGACTACTTGTCCTGCTTCATCTTGAATCTCAAATACAGCATCAGCTAAAGCATCTTTATTTTCTTTGTCTACTTTTGTAATTTCTACATTTCCTGTATCCACTAATTCATTTTCGACTGTTAGCTTTAACGCTGTTACTCTACCCTTTTCAATTTCGAATGAAATTGGTTTTTCAAGTGGTTTGTATCCTGCTGGTGTTTCTACTTCCACCAACTCATACTTCCCAATAGGTAAATCTGAAACGTTTGCTTTTCCTTCTTTATCCGTTGTTACTTTTGCAACTACTTTACCTTTTAAATCACGTACTTCAAATACAACATTTTCTAATGGCGCTTTACTATCTTTATCTATTTTTGTTATCTCTACATTCCCTGTATCCACCATTTCATTTTCTACTTTTAATGATAGAACTTCGGTCATGCCTTTTTTGATTTCAAATGATACTGGTTTTTCTAGCTTTTTATAACCTGGTAAACTTTCTACCTCTACTAATTCATACTTTCCTACTGATAAATCTGAAACATTTGCTTTTCCTTCTTTATCTGTCGTTACTTTTTTAACTTCGTTACCTTTCTCATCTTGGACAACGAACGTTACTCCCACTAACGGTGCTTTATTATCTTTGTCTATCTTTGTTATCTCTATATTTCCCGTATCTACCATTTCATTTTCTATTTTTAATGATAAGACCTCGGTCATGCCTTTTGTAATTTCAAACGATACCGCCTCTATTAATTTCTTATAACCTGGTAAACTTTCTTTTTCTACTAATTTATACTTTCCTACTGATAAATCATCAATTGTTGCTTTTCCATCTTTATCTGTTGTTACTTCTTTTACTACTTTATCTTTTTCATCTCGTACTTCGAAGACTACGCCTTTTAATGCTTTCTGGCTGTCTTTATCTACTTTTGTAATTTCTACTGAACCGTTATCTAACTGTTCATTCTCTACTTTTAATGATAGGACTTTCGTCATACCTTTTGTAATTTCAAATGACACTGGCTCTGTTAGTTTCTTATAACCTGGTAAGCTTTTCGTTTCTACTAATTTGTACTTTCCTACTGAAAGATCTGAAACGATTGCCTTTCCTTCTTTATCTGTTGTTACCTCTTTGACTACTTTATCTTTTTCATCTCGTACTTCGAAAACTACGCCTTTTAATGCTTTCTGGCTGTCTTTATCCACTTTTGTAATTTCTACTGAACCGTTATCTAACTGCTCATTCTCTACTTTTAATGATAGGACTTTTGTCATACCTTTTGTAATTTCAAACGATACTGGCTCTGTTAGTTTCTTGTAACCTGGTAAGCTTTTCGTTTCTACTAATTTGTACTTTCCTACTGAAAGATCTGAAACGATTGCCTTTCCTTCTTTATCCGTCGTTACTTTTCTTACTACTTCACCTTTCTCATTTTGGACTTCAAATTCGACACCCGCTAATACTGAACCGTTTTCTTTGTCCACCTTTGAAATTTCTACATTACCTTTGTCTGTCATTGCATTTTCTACTGTTATCGGGAATATACCGTCCCCTGTTACATTTACTTCGAATTCTGTTTCTTTTAATTGGTATCCTTCAGGCGCTTTCGTTTCTTTTAAAATATATTTCCCTGGCGCTAACGGTTTAGAGATTGCCTTACCATCTTTATCTGTAATAATATGCTCAACTACTACACCGTCTTTTACTATATCAAACTCTGCATTTGCTAATGGTTTTTCACCATTTTCCGAATCAATTTTCTTTAATTCAATTTGACCCTTTTGCAAAGTATTTTTAATTTCAATTGCTTTTGTTTCTCCAGCTTGAAGTGTAACCTCTACTGGAATCGTTAATTTTTGATACCCTTCTGGTGCTACTGTTTCATAAATTTTATACGTCCCAGGAGCTAAAGTTTGAGGTACTGAAAAGCCGTTTTCGTCCGTTATCAATTTTGCAACAACTTCATTTGCACTATTTCGAACTTCAAATTCGGCACCTTTTAACCCTTTGTTCGGATTCTCAGCATCTATTTTATGAATCGATACTGTACCTTCTTTTGGAGCTTCAGGCGGTGTAACATTTACTTCTTTCGATGTTAATGTTTTATCATCAAAATGTAATTCCGCTTTATTAGGAATCTTCTTATCTACGTAAGAAGATAAATCTGCATTAGCTTTAATTTTCGCCTTAATGCTGAGGTTAATTACCTGGTCTTCATATGACTTATAGTCAAAATTCTCACCGAACGTAAATGTTACTTCACTTTTTTGTTTATCTATCTTTAGTGTTCCTTTAGAAGTAATATCTTGGCCATTTTGATCATACACTTTTGCCTCTAATACTTCTAATACATCTTCTAAATCATCACTAATTACCATAGATGTGTATTTAGGAGGATCGTTTGGTATATGTGTACCAACTTGATATTGAATAGGTTGATCCATTTGCGCTAACTGCTGATTCTCTACAAGCTTACCACTCTCATCAACTATATTCTTTTCAATACTAGGTGGATGATCGTCGCCTGAACCAGTTCCTCCCCCACCACTTACAAATACTTCTCCTACTTTTTCTTCAGTTTTAATATTTTTGCCTTCTAATTTCACTGTATTTTTATGAGGCTTTGCAGCAGGATTAGTAATCTTTGTTTTATATCTTAAAATATAACCTTTTGAGCTGTCTGGAAATTCAATTGTAAATCCAGTTTTCGTTGCATTAATTTTAATTTTAGATAAATCTGCTGGCTTAACATTTGTTGGTGCATAGCCATCTTCAAATACAGCCTCTTCTAATACTAAGCTATCTGTAATTAATTCATGCCCAGGTCCTAATGTGTCTGTTAATTTAAGATCTTGCATTTCTGTTCCAGTTGCATTTACATATACAAGCCAATCAGCAATGGACGGATCTTCTTGATTATAAGAACCCCATTTCAATAAATTATCTGTATTGGGATGTGGCTTCGGTCTCTCTGTCGTATTATTTACACTTACTTCTTTATTAACGATTTGACCATCAACGTTAAATTCTAATGGAATTTCTTTGACACCATCATATGCTTCTAGCCCAAAGTAAAATTCTACGAATAAAGAACCTTTAACGTTATTCTTTCCTTCTACGTAATCACCCATAGTACACGTCAATAGACCTTTTTTCATCTCACATGTACCAACTGTTTTTCCTTCAGCATCTTTTAAAGGAAAACTCATATTCATAAGATCTTTTCTGAATTCTTTTGGCATATCAATTGTGAATTGATCTCCACTTTTTATTTTTTCTTTAGCTGACCACTTCACTTCTACTTTCATGCCATCTGAGGCTTGATATGGTTCAGACGTTGTACCATCAGTACGGGAAATATTAATCTCGTCCACTGGATTTTTTATCACAGCAGCTTGAATAACTGGAGCCCACACATTTAGCACTGAAAATAATACTAGAAAAACTAATGAAACCATCGAAATATGCCTTTTAGTACTTTTCATTTGTATAATTCCCTCCTATTTTTTATATTTATATAACAAAAAAAGACCGTCCGGTTGCATCAAAAATGTGCAACCAGACGATCTTAGTAACCAATATGTATTACCGTAGACTCTAAGCTTTGCGGCCTATCCTTTCGAATAGTGTGCTAAAAATATTTTTTATTCTTTTTTTGTTTCATTTTCCTCTTAAACCAAATATTACTATACCGTCTGGACGGTTATAATTCAATACTCTATAAAATTGTTCTATTTTTCTAATAAAAAAAATAATTCACCAGTGCATTAAATAAGCAATGGTGAATTATTTTACATTATATAGTTCGTATATTCTATTTATATGAATTACAAATAAGAGCTTGAATTACTTTTTCTCTTAATTCGGGGCTTAGTCTTCCAACCCCTAAATATTCCGAATACCATAATCCATCTGCCGCTAATCTAATAATTGTGGCACAAACTGAATCTATCTCATCATTTTCTATTTTATTTTGCAGTTGCTGAAATGATTGTTGTAACGGTTCAAGTAATTTAGGTTTTAGCATTAATGCTGCCATCATACTACTACCCAGCTCTTCTACTCTTCTCTCATTACTTAATCTTTCCTCTACAAAAGAACGTACCCACCTTCCTTTCTTCTCTAAGTCTTCCGCAACTTTATTGTGAATAGCGTCTTGATACTCCTCCGTCCCTTTGAGTATCATGCCCTCTATTAAAGCTTCTTTAGTTGAAAAGTGATACAACAATCCACCTTTACTTATCCCCGCCTCTTTAGCTACCGCTTCTAAGGTTAACTTAGCAACCCCTTTACATTGCACAATTTGAGAAGCGGCTTCTAAAATCTTTTGCCGTGTTATACTTGTACTCATTCCTTTTTAAAACCCCATTTCTACTAAATTTATATAAATACGTACCTTATTTTCAATATCGCTGAGTAATAATAAATATTTTCTTTATACAACAAAAGCTTCCTCGCCTTTGAATTGTTCGTTGCTTCTTCTATTAAAAATTTCCATATCATTCAATATGATAACATTAAATACACAAAGTTGACTATACATCTATACTTTTATATTCATTGAAAATATATCCATAAACACGCAATGTATAAAAATTAATTATCCTTATATATCTAATCTATAATTTAAAGACGTTTATATTTTCATAAAAATAAAGTGAAATTTTATAAGGATGATTCCATTGAAAAAATTTTCTATTAGTTATTTAATATGTTTACTGGTTTTTTCTATCATTGTGAACGTTTTACAGTATACACTAGTTCCAAATTATGCCGACTCCTGGGGACCGATTTGGGTATCTATTATTATGTTTTCAATTCTTGGAAGCATCCCTGTTCTTATCGGTTGTTTATTTGGTGAATTTTGTTATAGAAAAATAAAAGGAAGTCACGAATTAAAGATCGGTATTCCTTTATTTATACTGTTAGGTATTTCCTACAATCATTTATTCTTTATGTGGTTTAACGACAGAGATTTTTTATCCTTTTATTTAGAAGCTTTTCTGGATACTGGCCTTCCTATTACTGTATCATCTTTACTGTTTTATTTTGTAAGACGGCGTTAATTCTTTCATCATTGCATAAAAAAATGTTATTACTCCTGATAAATTGAGTAATAACATTTTACTTACTGAATTTGCTTCCAACTAGCGCCCTTCACATCTTCACTATTTGGCTTTCTAACTGATTGCACAAAACATTCCTCACAAGCACCAAATGCAATGAAATTTCTCTGTGCTTGCCTTAACGAAACTTCATTCGCCCCGCCTTCAAAGTCATGATTGTTAAACTGAACCTCATCATCTTCCCAATAACATATATTACAAATTTCATATGTATCCGGTGGTTCTTCTTCTATCTGTGCCCTATATTCTTTAGGGGATAGATGGTTATTAGAAAGTAGTGTCTTCTTTTTTATAATATTCTTTTGAAATCTCTTCATAAAATGCAGCTGATGTCGTGTAGAAATAAGGTACTAACCATAAGAAACCGATTCCTAAAGTAAGAATACTTAAAATGAACCAACCTAAGAAACTTAAGCATAGTAAAAAGTAATCCATTTTATGTCCATTCATCATACGACGGCTTTCAGTAATCGCTTGATTCGCTGTATATTCTGGATGATCATTCAAAATAAAATATGTCATAGAATAAGAAAATGATTTAATAATACCTGGAATAATAAGAAGTAATGTCCATAGAACCAAGTACACATTCATTAGTAAATATGTTAAAAACGATTTCATAAACTTACTTCCATCGTTAAACCATCTAAATATATGACCAATACGAGCATTAGTCCCGCGAATTACATTTAAAACAAAATAAGAAGCACCTACTGTTAACGGCCCGATAATAAACATTGCAATAATAGTTACTGTAAGTGACTCATTTGCTTCTTCCCACCCCCAAAATATCGAGAAAATACCTGTAGTTAGAATTTCAACAGCTCCAATAAGGATTCCGACTAATAAAGTTGCCCCTACCGCTAATCCCCATTTTCCTTTTAATGCATCAAGTGATTCTCTTTTTAACTGACTTATCATATATAGCCTCCTAATACTTTTTCTATATTAGTATACCATTTATATCAAAAATTCCACAGATTTTCCTGAAATAGAAGCATACTACCTTTTTTGGTATGTATTGATATATGTGCGCTGTAGCTTTACTAATATATGAATTAAGTCACTCATTTTCCTATAATAAAAAAAGCCTGCCTTTCATAATAGGCAAGCTTTTTCAAGTTAATTCTCACTCATTCTCTTCTTATACCAATCCTGCATTCTCTCCGCATCTTCTACTCTCGTATGCTCTAATTTATAATCCGATGATGCGTTAGAGAATTTGTACGTACATAAATCCGCACGGCGTTGGAAATAGGATTGTGTTTTTTCCATTGATTGGACATGTCTTCTTCTAACAAGTCCTGTATATTTTCCGACGCTGCGATATACAAGCGTAATTTGCTCTCCGTTTACACTGTAACCATTTGTTTTAAATGTTGCGTATCCAAGTGTAAAGATGAGGATTGCGAGCGGAATTAATGCCCACATGATGAAGTGCTTTTCAAAGTAAACACTTATTCCGATAAGCGGGATTGCTAGCATTGCGAAGAATATAAAACTATCAATTAAATAACGACGTAATGCTACTTTTGGTAATGAAATAATGTTTGTATTCAGTTCGTATGGTAATTGTAAATGTGCAAGTAACTGTTGTACGCGATCTTTTCGAATGATAGGATGCAGTGTAACTTTTTCTTTTTCGTCACCCATTCCCTTACTTTGAATGACTTCTACTTGCACAGCACAATAACCGAATGGCTGACGCAAAATACTTTCTTTTATCGTAATACCTTGAATACGATGTAACTTTAGTACGAGTTCTTTTTTCTCAAGTAATCCTTGCGAAATGCGGACCTCATCATTTCTTCGATTTACTGTGAAATTACCATGTTTTAAAGCGTAACCAGTTGTAGATATAATCCAAGAAAGGACGATCAAAATGGCTACCATGAAAATCCATCCATATACATCATGTTCCATTACATACGACTTTACGCCATTCTCTATCCATTTCGGAATGTACTCATCTACTTGGTGATACACGAAAAAGATTAATGAGAATAACAATCCAAACTGACCAGATGTAACAGATGCTAACAAAATTTCTTTCCAAGTTAATTTGTATTCTGTCGCTTGTTTTTCTTCTGTAACGATTTCTTTTTCGACTACTTCTTCTGATATATCCTCTGCTTTCACTTCTGGAGTTGGCTCATTTAGCATTGCAATAAGCTCTGTTGCTTCTTCTACTGTAATTCCAGCTAAGCTTACTTCTGCATCATCGCCCCCGCCAGCTGTTTCGATTTGAATTTTCTTTAAGCCAAGCATTTGATATAACACGTTAGAACTTGTATTAATCGTTTGAACACGTTCTTTATTTAAGTAGCTCTCCTTCTTCACAAAGAGCCCTTGTTTCACATGTAATACGTTATTTTCAACCCAATATGTTGTGTAATACCATTTTTCAAACGCTGAAAAGACGGTGAGTAAGCCGAATGCAGCGGGAATTAAATACCAAAACGGGAATTTTCCATTTAAGCTAAACATGAAAATAATGAGTGGTATAAAGTCTGTTATTTTTAATTCTAATAACATCGTGATTGGATGCTGCCTCTTATACATCCTCATCACTCACTTTCGCTAATTCTGCGATTTTCGTTTTCAACATTTCTGCTTCATACATCGTTAAGCCTGGGATGCTGTGTGAAGTTGCAGCTGTTGAAATGTGTAATTGTGCTAATCCATATTTTCTCATAATCGGTCCTTGTTCAATCGTCACGTGCTGTACACGAATCATCGGTACTAATACGCGCTTTACGACGAAAAGACCGTGCTGAATTTCAAGTTCTTCTTCATTTAGTTGGTAGCTGTAATAACGCTGACGAAGTTTCGGGAATACGAAGTACTCCAATGGTGCTAGTGCAACCGTTAACCCGATTAACACATACAAAATCCACGCCCACCAATCAAACTTTATCATGAGGAAAAGGTAAGCTAAAATGACGAGAATACCGATTCCTTCTTCAATTACAGCACGAACTTTCCACACCTTGACCATGTCAGGGTTAATTTCATTTTTCAATGGATCCATGTAACCACTCCAAATCTAGTAATCTAATATACGAATACTCTCAATCTATATTTTACATAACTTTACATAAAATTGAAATTTAATCTTCTTTCTTCTCTGGAATAAAATATCCGAACCAAAGTAGCCAAATGAAGCCAATTAACTTCATCCAACTTCCATCTGCTTGAAAAGCTTCAATCATACCTGGTATTTTATAAATCCCAATGAATCCAAGAAAACCGAGCCACCAGTTTTTTTGCATTTTCATTTTTATTCCTCCTTCATTACGTTTTTCACATTTTGAATCCAAATTTCTTTATACTTTAACTGGAATCCCATCAGCATGTAATTACTCATATTATCGATTACGAGCGCTAACGTATGAGCATTTTCTTCCGTTGCATGTTGTGACACAACGTCAAGTTCTACACCTTTCTTCAATAAATCGTGGAAACCATTTAAGAAATCTTCTTGTATTTCAAATAAGCGTTTCTGATACTTTTCATTTCGCGCCGCAGTTACGATGAATTCATTTATAACACGTAATATTCCTTCTTGGCCTTCATACTCAGAGAGCATATGTAAACCATCGGCAATTAATTTTTCTGCAAAGTTTTCTTTCGTATATTGCTCTTTATCGAAATAACTCACGAAATGATATCCAGAGAAAATTTCTTCAAATAAAAAATCGACTAACGCTTCTTTAGAAGAAAAATGATAATAAATAGCCGGTTTTGAAATACCTACCTCTTTCGCAATCATGGAAAGGCTCATCTTCTCAATGCCGTGCTCTGCCATGAGTTTAAATGATGCTTCTACAATGTTTTGCGATGTTTGTAAATTCTTTGTCATACTGTACCTCACTTATTTTTACTTACCGGTCGGTAAATAAATTATAAAATGAAACGAAACGATTTGCAAGTTAGTTAGCGCTTCAGAAGGAATTTATTGGTAAATTCAGAAAAGTATAAAGTAAAAGCAACCTATAACAATAAGGAGGATATTCCTATGGGACTTGGCGGTAAAGGCGGTAGTGGTGGGTATATAATACTCATTGTGCTCTTTATCGTATTGACTGTAGTCGGAGTTGGCTATAACGGCATTAACTTCTAAAGAAAGCATCCTAAATTACACATTTAGGATGCTTTCTTTTTAATTTTTATTCAGCAATCGCATACGATAACAATTCATCGTCACTTCTCCGAGCCTTTGCAGTAATTGATAGTTCGCATATGCGCCGACCGGGGCACCGATTATCGGTACGAGCTGAAGCATTTTTGCTAAATCGATATAGTCTCGGTACTCTGTTTGGAACTTTTCCCAATCCATATGATTTTCTTCTTCTGTATCCCACGTTTCAATTGCTTTCCATATTTCTTTTCGGTAGTCGTCACTTGAAAAGGCAAGTTGGAAAACGTGAAGGATAAAAAGGCGCTCTTCTTTGTTGCTCGTATCAAATCCGTACAATGTTGCTGCATCGAATAAAAATTTAATTTTAATGCCGAGTAAAAGCGGAAAATCAGCAAGACCAAGGAGAATACCGCCAGCTCCCGTCCCTGCTCCTTCTGCCGCTGCTATTTTTTTGTACTCATCCATCTTTTTACGTACTTCGTCGTCTCTTCTTTGCAATGACCAGTGCGTTTCTTTTAATTTCGGCTTTATAAAGTTTGATCCGGCACTAATCGTTTGCACCATCAGCCGAATCGTTTCCGTTAATACTTTTTGCACTTTCGCCGGAATAAGCTGTTGTACTTTCGTCTGCACTTTCTTAGAGAACCGTGTCATCATAGAAGAATCTTTCATGAATGTAGCTTTCCACTGCTCCACTTCTTTTATAACCTTCTCTTCGTATGTAATCATAGGTTCATTCCCTTCAATTTAAACGCTCAATACGTTTCGCTCCGTATTGATAAACGAAACCGATACTAAATATTATGCTTACGACTAGTAAAATTCCCGTCATCATGAAATCTTTCGTCGCAAGGGCGAATATAGCTGTAAATACAACGCTACCGGTAATAAGGATCGCATTTAATAAGACAAGAAAATCTTTCTTCTTCTCTTCTCCCCCGACCGGATACAAATCAAGCCAAATCTTCATGCGGTGATGCTTCCATAAAGTTAATAGCTGATAACCGATTAAGTATAGGAAGATGAAGCTTACGATAAATCGTCCATATAAGAACGGAATGAAGTAAAGAATAACTCCTCCAAGAGCGAGCAAACGCACATATAAGCCAAAATAGTTACCAGATCGTAAAAATGTTCTCGTATATAAGTATAAATATGTACGCTTTTCACCGATCATCGAAAGAATGAAATCAAGCCATTTTCTACGTGCTACTCTTTCTTTTAATGCTGGTACATCAACGAACATGTTCGCGATGCGGTACAGCAGCATCATCTTCTTACCTTCTTCAGAAATTAAATACTCCCAGTTTAGCGGCTTTCCCTTCACCATTTGATGCAGTACTACGAGGTATAACACCATGAGAAGGACGATTCCGCCAATAAACATAACGGAAGTACGCTCTACAAGGAAATAAACAAATAAGCCGTTTAAAATAAAACGAATGAACCAATCAGCTCTTTGTATATTTTGATCTGTTAAAAATGATTTTTCCCACGCTACGAATAAGTTCCACGCTTTTACGATAACAAACGCGAGTACAATCCATATGTAAGCCGCTCCTGTTTGTTTCATTTGCTGGAAGTATAACGGGGCAAGCGCTGCCGCTACGATTGCAATTATGTATAACTGAATCATAAACGTAAAAAGAAATGCCTTTGTAAAGTATGGTTTTAATTTTTGTTCAACTGGCAGTAAGTAAACGAGATCCGCTTCTTTTAATAACGTTTGAATGGATCCGGCCGTTAATACAAGTCCAAGCAACACTGCCATAACGAGCGCCGCCGGAAACGAAGGTGTTAACGTTTGTAACCATTGCTGGTAATAATACGCTCCTGCGCCGATGATAAATACGAAAATAAATTTTAAATGATCGTTAAATACGTATTTACTATATGTACGAACTTCTTTTAGAAAGTGACGAAATCGTTCTTTCCATAATGCTGTGCTATTCATAATCTTCTTCCTTCGTTAATGCAATATAAATATCATCTAACGTTGCACCTGGCATATTAAACTGTGATTGAAGTTCAGATAATGTTCCCTTTGCTCTCACTTCACCTTGATGGAGAATAATGAATGAATCACAATAACGCTCTGCTGTCGCTAAAATATGTGTACTCATTAAAATGCCCGCGCCGCTCTTTTTCATTTGATCCATCATTTGAAGGAGTGATTGAATTGCTAACGGATCAAGCCCAACGAAAGGTTCGTCCACAATGTAAAGAGATGGCTCAACTAAAAACGCACTCATAATCATTACCTTTTGTTTCATCCCTTTTGAGAAATGAGACGGAAACCATTTTAAACGATTTTTCATGCGAAATTCTTGTAATAGTTGTCCTACGCGTTCTTCATATTGTTTTTCATCTACACCGTACGCCATTGCTGTTAACTTCAAATGTTCTTCTAGCGTTAGCTCATCATATAATACTGGTGTTTCTGGGATGAACGAAAAACTAGAACGGTACGCTGTCATATCGTCACGAATTGTTTTCCCATTAATTGTGACAGTTCCTTTTTTCGGTTCCATTAAACCGATAATATGTTTAATCGTCGTACTTTTACCCGCTCCATTTAAACCGATTAAGCCGACAAGTTTGCCTTTATTAACAGAGAACGAAACATCTTTTAGTACAGGTCGTTTCGTATATCCTCCTGTAACATTTTCTACACGCAATAACTCGCTCATACGACACCACTTTCTTCATTAGTATTCATTCTATATTCATCTTACCAAAAATAGCGCTGTACTACATAGTATCGATGCCCTCAAAAAAAATTTAAATTTGTTCGCATATATTTTTACGAAAGCGGACATCATAATTATTGAAGAAGGAACACATTGAAAAAGCAACCACCTATTGATGAGTACAACAACATAGTGAAGTCATCATGAAATGGGGTGTCCGTGTTGGACAAAGAAATTTACACATAACCAGATCATTTGTTTCATTTTAGAAACGGGGTGTCTCCGAAAGAGCATATACTGTTTTAAAAAATAAACAATTTCCTTTTATAAAGATTGCAATTCATTTCACTTGAAAATGGGGTGTCTACGGCAGAAACTTTAGCCGATTTACCGTGCATTTCTTAAATAAATGAGGTGTCTGCGAAACGTAAATTACGATAATGCTTTTTCAATCCCTCTTCAGAAAACAGGAAGCTGAGTCAGCTTCCTGTTTTTCGTGTTTGTTCTCTTATATAATTATGGTAAAATACGGCTAAGGCTACTTGAAAGGATGAGATCAATGAATCATACAGCGGACAATTGTATTTTTTGTAAAATTATTGACGGGCAAATCCCTTGCTCAAAAGTATACGAAGATGAACATGTGCTTGCATTTTTAGATATTAGTCAAGTAACAAAAGGACATACTCTTGTTATTCCAAAAGTTCACAAACAAGACATTTTTGCGTTAACGCCAGAAATCGCATCACACATTTTTTCTGTCGTTCCGAAAATCGCAAATGCGATTAAAGCAGAGTTTAATCCAGTTGGCTTTAACCTACTTAACAATAACGGTGAAAAAGCTGGACAAACTGTGTTCCACTTCCACCTTCATTTAATTCCACGCTACGGTGAAAACGATGGTTTCGGTGCTGTTTGGAAATCACATCAAAATGAATACACAATGGAAAATTTACAAAACATCGCAAGTACAATTGCAAATAGTGTGAAATAATGACACTATAATAAGAAGTAATACATAACAAGCCACTTTCCTAAAATGTTTACATATTGCACGGCTTGTTTCTCCATTCAAGATGCCGGGGACTGTGTACTTTTCTTCCCCTTATCTTAAAGATATGCATATTTTTTCACATCATGAATACGAACAAAAAATAAGGAGGTTTCCTTTTATGTCAAAAGCTAAATCCTTTATTACAGGTGTCATTTGCGGCGGAGCAGTTGCTGGATTAGCCGTTCTTTTCTCTACTCCTTCTTCTGGTAAAACTATGCGCGGTAAGCTAAAAGAAAAAGGAACTGATATTAAAAAGACTTTAGCTGATATTACAGCTGATACAAAATTATTAAAACGTCAAATCGTTGAAACTGCTTCGGAAGGTAAAGAAGTGTTTCAAGAATTAAAAGAAGATATGCAAGACACGCTTTCTAACTGGAAGCAAGATATTTCTCAAAACAAACGACATATTGAGCAAGAAATTTTGGACATTCAAAAATCAATTGAGAAACTACAAGAAGCTGTTCCGGAAAAAGCGTAAACAAATTCCTGCTTAGTTTTTTGCATATAACAAATATTTTTTATATAAATTGACCTTAACACGGCATATCACACAGATATGCCGTGTTTTTATGCATTTACAATATATGTTATCACTTAACATGTAAGGACAACACATGTATTCACGACTCATAAAACGCTTCCATAGTTATGCATGATTTGTATAGAATGTCATTTTTCCGAAAAATTTTCACAATTCTCACAAAAAGACTTTATTAATTTTTACTTTACTGGCATAATAGATAGTAATGAAAAAGAATGTTAAAGTGGGTGAGTAAATGAAAAGTGGAGAAAAAGATTACTCGGTAAAAGAAGCGATGATTTTCAGCCAACGCATTGCTCAATTATCGAAAGCGTTATGGAAATGTGTAGAGAAAGATTGGCAACAGTGGATTAAGCCTTACGATTTAAACATTAATGAGCATCATATTTTATCAATCGCTTATCATTTAAAAGGGGCTTCTATTTCTGAGATTGCTAAGTTTGGAGTTATGCACGTATCAACGGCGTTTAACTTCTCGAAAAAGCTGGAAGAACGCGGCTATCTTGTATTCTCAAAAAAAGAAGATGATAAACGAAATACGTACATTGAGATTACAGACAAAGGGGAAGAATTACTACTTCGCTTAATGGAGGAGTATGATCCTGAAAATAACTCTGTATTTAATGGGGCTCTTGCACTTCGTAATTTCTATGGTAAGTTCCCAGAAAATATCGAACTTATCGCTATCTTGCGCAACATTTACGGACAAGACTTCATCGATATTTTTGAGAAGTCATTAGAGAATATTGAGGAGAATTTTACGGAATCCGATCAGAAGTTAGTTAAGAAGTAATCTATTTATTGTTTCGCAATCATGCTTAAGAATTCATTCATAAGCGGCTTAAATAAACCTTGTTTTGCTAGCGCTTCCGCAGTTTCGTGTACTTCGAGCTGATGTGGAAGCGCTTTTTCAAATTGATCTAACAGCGCATCGAACAAAAGAAGCCCTTCTGCTTTCTCCACTACATATTGCTCGTTCAATATTTCACAAAGATTTAGTATACGTTCAATATCTTTTTTACGAGCTTTTTTCTTTATGATCAAAGAATAAAATGGACACTTTTCTTCATCAATCATTTTAAATAGTAGGTCTACGTAGTATTCAGCTTGTTCTAATCTTCTAACAACGTCCATTTTCTCCCTCTCTTTCTAACACAAAGTCTTCTATTTCTGAATTTTATAACACGAACAAAATATCGTATGATACAATATATAAAGTATATGTATTTTACCAAAAGGAGGTCTCGCCTCATGACACTTATAACAGTTGTTTTTGTCGCATTCGCACTTCTTGTTATATTTTACACGAATTTCATGACACATACACTGTGTGAACGAAAACAAATAGCTGCGAGCCGCCAACCCGGTGTCTTTCGGGTTATTAATGTATGTATAACAATTTTATTAATTTCTAGTTATATAGAAATTATATTTCATGGAAAGTGAGGAAGGAAGCCCCTTCCTCACTTTTTTCCTCTATAAGCAAATTATACCTACTATAACCAATAAAATAAACAGTACAAGTAATAAAATAAGTTGAGAATTCATCCCCATCCCCTCCTCTTTTCTGTATATGCGGCATGCGCCCAATATGGAACACCTTCAAAATCTGACACGCACTGGTTAAATTTTCTTTATCAATATGAAATCGAGTCGAAATATGATATATTAAATTTTGTACATATTGCTTATACTATGAAATAAATGACACGCATCTTAACTTTATCCTCAGCCTCGGTAAGCCCTGTTAAGCGCGCTTTACCAATATACAAAGCAAAAGTATCAGTGAGACTTAATCGGGCTCTTATGAACTAAAATTCATTGGTGTAGGATAAATTAAAAATACATAATAGTAGGAGTGTTTATCGAATGAAGAAAGCTATGCTTGCCTTAGCCGCAACAAGTGTAATCGCATTATCAGCATGTGGAACATCATCATCAGACAAAATCGTTACATCTAAAGCTGGTGACATTACAAAAGACGAGTTCTACAATCAAATGAAGACACAAGCTGGTAAACAAGTACTAAACAACATGGTTATGGAAAAAGTACTTATTAAAAACTACAAAGTTGAAGACAAAGAAGTAGACAAAAAGTTCGATGAAATGAAAAAACAATACGGTGATCAATTCGATACACTATTAAAACAACAAGGTATTAAAGAAGAAACGTTAAAAACTGGTGTGCGTGCTCAATTAGCGCAAGAAAAAGCTATCGAGAAAACAATCACTGATAAAGAATTAAAAGATAACTACAAGCCTGAAATTAAAGCAAGCCACATTCTTGTAAAAGATGAAGCGACTGCGAAAAAGGTTAAAGAAGAACTTGGACAAGGTAAATCTTTCGAAGAGTTAGCGAAACAATACTCTGAAGATACTGGTTCAAAAGAAAAAGGTGGCGACTTAGGATTCTTCAGCTCTGGTAAAATGGTTAAAGAATTCGAAGATGCTGCTTATAAACTGAAAAAAGATGAAGTAAGCGAGCCTGTGAAATCACAATTCGGTTACCACATCATTAAAGTAACAGACATTAAAGAACCAGAAAAATCTTTCGAACAATCTAAAGATGACATCAAAAAAGAAATCGTTCAGAAGAAAGCACAAGACGGCGAATTCATGAACGAGCTTATGATGAAAGAAATCAAAAAAGCTGACGTAAAAGTTGACGATAAAGATTTGAAAGATCTTTTCGACGAGAAAAAAGCTGACGCTAAGAAAGACGAAAAGAAATAATGAAAAGCTCGGGATTAGCCCGAGCTTTTTTTGTTTGCCCTCTTCTCGTGATACATTGCGTCTAGATTCGGTACATGAAATTATGTAGTTGATTTTCGTGAATCTAAATTATATCAGCGATTTTTCAATTATATCGACCGCAACTCTAATTATATCGGCGATTTTCGAAATATATCAGCGCAACTCCAATTATATCGGCGATTTTCAAAATATATCGACTTACCGACAAAAACTGACAATGATCGCGATCCCCTCTTCAAGAAACACAAAAAAACCTCGATTCCACCGCGCGGAACCAAGGTTTATCTTATTATCATTGATTAAATTAAGAAACTATGTTAAATTAGTACAGAAACACGTTTTCAAAAATACACAGAACGTATTTATCCGTATCTTAATTGTACACCAAAACACATCTTCAGTCAACCTCTATTTTTCACTTTTAAAGGAGTGCTTACGTATGAACAAAAAACTTGATTTAGAGCAAAAACGATTGGATACCGTAATCGAAACGATTACGGAGCAAATTGATAAACTGGAAAACGAAACTGGCAGACGCCGGGCAGAAGTAATCCATATTCGTAAACACTTTTGGGATGACGTGAAAGTGAATACTGATACTTTCGATGATTATCTTGAAACAGTTATCAACTTAAGACAACAAGCTCAGTCACTAGCTGTCACACAAATTACCCATAAGCACACCTTTAATCGACTTGCCGCATTAAGACGCATGCATAAAGCACCTTACTTTGGGCGAATTGATTTCAAAGAAGAAGGAGAATCTGCTGCGGATCAAATTTATATCGGCGTAGCTACACTTACTGATGCAAGCGGAGAAAACTTTCTTATATATGACTGGCGCGCACCTATTTCGAGTGTGTACTACGATTATCCACCAGGACCGGCTGAATACAGTACACCAGGAGGCGTAATCCACGGTAATGTGGAGAAAAAATTACAATACATTATTCAAAATGGCGAGATTGATTCTATGTTCGATACGAGCCTTACAATTGGTGATGAAATCTTGCAACAAGCGCTCGGAAAAGGTACGAACAAACATATGCAAAGTATCGTTGCTACAATTCAGCGCGAGCAAAATGAAATTATTCGTCACGATGAAGGCCGACTCCTTATCGTGCAAGGAGCTGCTGGTAGCGGTAAAACGTCAGCTGCCCTGCAACGAATCGCTTACTTACTATATAAATATCGCGAATGGCTAAAAGCTGATCAAATTATTCTCTTCTCCCCTAACTCTATGTTCAACAGCTACGTATCTAACGTACTACCTGAACTCGGTGAAGAAAATATGCAGCAAGTGACATTCCAAGAATATTTAAACCATAGACTCAGTAAGTCATTTGACGTTGAAGATCCTTATGAACAATTAGAATATATGTTAACTGAAACGAATAGCCCTACCTATAAAACGAGAAATGCGAGCATTCGATTTAAAGCATCCACTCAATTTTTCGAGATGATTAGAGCGTATAGACAATCCCTTGAATCTTCAGGCATGCTATTTAGAGGAATGAAATTTAGAGGAAAGTTAATTGTTTCTGCTAAAGAAATTACAGAACAATTTTACAACACTGATTCCTCCCTCCGTTTCCATAATCGAATTGAAAAGTTAACAGATTGGCTAAATAAACAAATAGATGCAATTGAAAAAGCAGAACTGAAAAAGCCTTGGGTAGAAGAAGAAATCGAATTACTGAGTAAAGATGAATACCAAAAGGCTTATAAATATTTACAGAAAAAAGGCGAGTTTGACGACAACTCCTTTCATGATTTTGAGAAAGAAACGAAAGTACTTGGACGTATGATTATCCGTAAAAAATTGAAGCCACTTCGTAAAGGCGTTCAAACATTACGTTTCATCAATTTCACCGGCATATATAAACAGCTCTTCACAGATGCATCATGGGTTACTGAGGAAAAACCGAAAGAGTGGGATGACATTTGCTCATTAACAGTAAACATGCTTGATGAAGGAAAGCTATATTACGAGGATGCGACTCCATTTTTACTGTTAAAAGAATTAATTGAAGGCTTCCAAACGAATAGATCGATTAAACATGTACTCGTAGACGAAGCACAAGATTATTCACCGTTTCAATTTGAGTTTTTAAAACGTCTCTTCCCTGCTGCAAGAATGACTGTACTCGGAGACTTTAACCAAGCGATATTTGCCCATGCGAGTGAAGCAGTGAATTTCAATACACTTACTAGCTTATACGGACCAGATGAAACGAACGGTATCAACTTAACTCGTAGCTATCGCTCAACAAAACCGATTATTGAATTTACACGTGCTCTCGTACCGGAAGGAGAGAACATTCACGCCTTTGAACGTGACGGTGAGAAACCTACAGTGACGAAAGTATCAAATGACAGCGAACTGCATGAACATATTACTGCCAAAGTTGCTGAACTACAAAAAGAGCAGCACAATACGATCGCAATTATATGTAAATCTGCAGCTGAAAGCGCTGCTGCCTACGAAGCACTTAGTCATATCGAGAATATTAAACTTGTGAAAAGTAACTCAGCCGAGTATGAGCAAGGCATTGTCGTGATCCCTGCTTACTTAGCGAAAGGTATCGAATTTGATGCTGTTATTATTTACGATGCTTCTAAAGATGTATACAGCGACGAGAGCGTTCGTAGATTGTTCTACACTGCTTGCACGCGCGCAATGCATGAACTGCAACTTTATAGCGTTGGCGAGGTTAGTCCTTTTGTACTTGGGGCTAATTCGGAAAGTTTTGAAGTTATTACAACTTGATAATTTGAAATGAACCTAAAGAGTGGCACATGAAAAAACACCTCCTGAATCCGTATACTAAGTATGCAAATTCAGTGGAGGTGTTTTTCTATCATTTATACTTGTAAAATGCTTTCTATTTCTTCTAAATGTAAATTTGTAAACTTTGCAATATCTTCGATTGGCATTCCATTTTTATGCATTCCACGAATTAATTGAATCTTACCTTCTTCAATCCCCTCTTTCTTTCCTTCATTACGAGCATGAGCAAACTTTGCGGCTTCATCCATCAAAACTTTCTCTCTTGCTTCATATGCTTGTCGAAAAGAAGAATCTTGACTCATACGCTCCCATTTATTCATTGCTTTTTGTAAAATCGGGTCTTGGTTCATCGCAATGTCCTCCAATGTTTGGGTTAGTTGTTCATCCTCGTTTGCCGGAAGTAGTAATAACCAACGAACAAACAAATTTTCCCAAGGATTTACTTGTTCATTCCGCCACTGTTGCATAAGTTTCGTAATCTCTACGATATGAACTTCGATATCACTACTCAATATTTTATGTTGTTGTCGATTCCATAAGACTCCTGTTGTATAGAATGCCTCGTATTCAGGAAACATAACGAAATTTAACAAATTGATTGTAATTGTTTTATGAAGAGAGCTGTATGGCATTCCTTTTTGAAGCTGAGATGTGTATAACCTTCCCCAATAATATAAACTGCGTTTAATCATATCATGATTATTATTGAGTTGTATTTCTACGTTGACTTTTGTTCCTGTGTCTAATGTAGCTGAAATATCTAAAATAGATAACTTATCTTCTTCATGTTCCCTGTGTAAATGTGGATCTACTAATTGTAATGAAACAATAGGCGATTCTAAAGAATCCTGTAACATCGCATTTAAAAAAGCACTTAAAATATCTTCATTTCCACTTGTGCCAAATAGTTGTTTAAACGCAAAATCAATACGTAAATTTACTAATTGTTGGCTGGACATGAGTTTTTCTCTCCCCATCTCATAAGAGGCTTTTCTTTTATTGTACATAAAATAGTGATACGCATGCAAACGAGCACTTACTTAAAAGACTTAAAACGCCCTGTATTTGCAGGTTATAACATCACTTCTCATGATGCAGACATACTTACACTGAATGTACTTCTATCTTCACCTTTATTAGATCCTAACACTTCAGAAAAAGGTGCAGAAGAATACACCTATTTACAACAACTAACTGAATCAATCTCTCGTTCTGAATTATGTATTTCTATTAAAGAGAGTGCACTTATTTAAACACGAAAAGAGGGTTATTTATCATAACCCTCTTCTACTATCTATTTACGTTTTTGAAATAAAACAATTAAGACTGGGAAGTGCATAAAAATTAATGTTGAACAAGAAATAGATTAAAATCTTGTTTATCAATTAGCGAAACCCTTCTATTAATGATCTGAGGTTTCCGAACGCTTTATAAACAAAGCTACAACGACTGCAAGTAGTGCCAAACCAAAGCCAATCGTAAAAGCATTATGCACGCCTGAAACCATTGCTTCTGTCAATTGAGCTGGGTCAGTTGGATTTGAAGATGCATCCAAATATTTCTTTTGTCCGGAAGTCATAACACTAATAAAGAAAGCAACTCCTATCGCACCAGCTACTTGCGACAAAGTATTCAAAATGGCTGTTCCGTGCGGATAAAATCGCCTCGGAAGTTGGTTCAAACCGTTCGTTTGCGCCGGCATCATGATCATTGAAATGGATACCATCATAGTGACATGTAATAGGATGAAAGTTATTTTAGACGTATCTGTCGTTACTTGTGTAAAGAACCACATCACACCTGCTAATAATATCGTACCAGGAATAATAAGCGCTCTTGGACCAAATTTATCAAAGAGCTTCCCTGAAACTGGAGAAAGCAGACCATTCAATAGACTACCTGGAAGCATGATAAGACCAGTTGCATAGACAGTTAAGCCTAAAGCACCTTGGAATAGGAATGGTAGTAACGTCATTGTCGAAAACATCGTCATCATCATGATCGTCAATAAAATTGTCGTTAGAGTAAACATCGGATACTTAAATGCACTAAGATCTAGTAATGGCTCCTTCAATTTCAATTGACGTAATACGAAGAATAGAATTGCTGCAAGACCAATTAGGATGATTCCATAAACCCGGAAACTATCCCAACCTTCACCTGAGCTACTAAACCCATAAACAATCCCGCCAAATCCAATTGTAGATAAAAGAATGGATAACACATCTACCTTTGGTTTAGTAGGCTCTGAGACATTTTTTAAATAGATGAACGCAAAAACAATGGAAAAGATTGCAAACGGAAGAACGATATAAAATAGCCATCTCCAATTCAATGTTTCCAAAATGATACCTGAAAGTGTCGGTCCAATGGCAGGAGCAAACATGATTACAAGCCCAATACTCCCCATTGCCGCTCCCCTCTTTTCCGGAGGATATAGAAGGAGAATCGTATTCATTAAGACGGGCATCATTAATCCCGTACCTGCAGCTTGTAACAAACGACCAAGCAATAGTATAGAAAATCCAGGCGCAATCGCACTTACAAATGTACCGACAGTAAAGACTACCATAGCACCTATGAATACTTGTCTTGTTGTAAACCATTGTACTAATAAAGCAGAAGCAGGAATTAGCACGGCAACAACAAGCATGTACCCTGTTGAAAGCCACTGAAGAGTCGACGGTGTTACATTCAACTCAATCATCAATTGCGGAAAAGCAACGTTCAATAATGTTTCATTCAAAATGGTAAAAAACGCTCCAATGATCATCGATATTAAAATTGGGAGTCTTTTCACATTGTCAAACTCATTTGACTGCGAAGAAACAGACGCAGTTTGATTCATACATAAACCTCCTCGTATTCTTTTATAAGCTCTTATTCCCTTTGCTAGTCATATTCTTCAACTTAGAAGCACCCGTACCAAATTGAAAACGATACAGCACGACTACAATTATAATCAGCAATGACATAACGACGAAAATATTACTATACATATTTGCAGCGTGATTTGCAATAAAAGGATTGAACTGCATAGAAGTAGAACCATGGTCAAGTAATTTCCCTACTACACTCATAGCCATCGCGCCGGATATAAAATTAATCATCGACAATAATCCCATTCCAACACCTGTCTCCTCCTTTGACAACGTCTGTGAAATCGTATTAGACATCGAAATCTGCATAAAGGTTTGTCCTACATTCCCGAAAATTAAAATCAATGCAATGATAAAAACCGAGACCCCGATGAAAGTAGATAATAATGAGAAAGCAAGAAATATGAATACTGCGGCCATAAAAACGAGTGCAAAATTCCCTCGAGTATCAGCCACTCTTCCTCCCTTTCTTCCCATAATCGCCGAAGCAATTGCTGCTGGAACTAAAACGAAGCCAATATTCGAAGGCGTCAATCCATTTACTGCCGATAGAAATTGCGGCGTCATGAATGTCATGCTAAAGCTCATTGCTGTCGTCATAAAAGCAAGGAGTAACCCAATCGAAAAGTTCTTATTTTTAAACAGAGCTGGTTTAATAAAAGGCTCTGTAGCTTTTCTAATCCGCAAAATGAAGAAAGCTAACGTAACAAATCCGCCAAGGAATAACAGCACTTGCATCTGCGTAATGGCAAGCAAGAAGAACGTGACTGATACAGCTAATAGCCCTCCGCCAAGAACATCAATACTACCCGCCTTCCCTTTTGCATTATCTAAATACTTCCTAAAGAAAGGAAGCGTTAGAAGCGGTAGTAAAGAAAGAACAAACATAAATCTCCAACTTCCAAAACTTGTGATTAATCCTGCCGCAACCGGTCCTAACGCATTACCTAGTGCTAAACCAACCGCTGAAGTTCCAAGCGCACGGCCTCTTTTCTCTGGCGCAAAGTACCGAACCGGAATAATCATCGCTGTCGCCGGAAGAACAGAAGCTCCCGCCGCTTGAATAACACGCCCGAAAATAATAACCCAGTACTCAGTAGCAAGTAAGCCAAGCAAGGAACCTAGAGCGAAAATAAGTAATCCATACGTTAACAAATCCTTTAGCCGATATTTATCCGCCAGTTTTCCCATCACGATGGAACCAACAGCGTAAACGACCATATAACTAGTCATAATCCAGCTAACCTCTGAAGGAACAAGGTTGAATTCTTTACCGATCTCAGGAAGAGCTACATTAAACATCGTACCGTTCATAACCGAAAATATTAGGGTGACTACTAAAACTCCTAGCAGTTTATCCGCATTTTGTGATGAATTATCTACCATCGTGTAGACCTCCTTTTCTCTTTCCCATAATCTATACAAATTTAAATGAGTATCAACATAATGAATATCCACACTAATTTATTATAATGAGGATATCATTTTTATCGTAAGAGCTCAGTTTCTACTTCTATTCAATCGAATCTACTAATCTACAATTCATTTTACAAAAGTCCTGTTACCGCTGAAGAATGAACGAACGCAACAATTAGCGCTAAAATCATAAGCACTGTTGCCGGCATCATTTTACCAATTGAATCTTTAACACGAATATGGAACAATACAGCCCCTAACATAATACAAGCAATCCATAATGCCGCTAAAACGAGTATTACCTCATTCCAAAAACCAAAAATCAGCCCAACCACTCCTGCTAAAGCGATCCAACCTGTCGCAATTCTGAACCATTGAGGTAAACCTAAATGAGAGAAAGCTTCTACTTGCATTTTTGCTCCCGCAATTTTACTAACACTTGAAAAGAAAAATGCAAAAATTAATAAACATTGAAGTACTAGTGCTACAATAGTCATGTACACTCCTCCGTTATATGTGTTTTTAAAGTATTACTATTGAATCATGAAACGACTTACATAGATCCACCTCACTCTATTATCATTTTCTATAGACCCCAGCATCAGTTATAATAGTAATTATCCCGCTATTACACATTATGAGTATACAATATAATGAGGTTACTCACTAATTGTTTATAATATAGAGAGGATACTCACTAATAATATACAATATATTTATGAAACGTGCAAAAATGAACTAAAAAATACTGAGGAGGTCATTCCACTCATGAAATCAAATAATCCAGCTGCAATAGATATCATCCATATATTAATGCAATCGACCAACTATGTTCAAAGAGAATTTCAATCTCAATTGTCAGCTTTTGACACACCTTATCATCTAACAGGTCCTAGGCTACGCGTTCTATCTACCGTTTCTGAAAATGGCCCCATTCGAATGAATGCATTAGCTGCTAAATTAGGCGTCAAAGCACGTACAGTTACCGATTTTGTCGATGCACTCGAACAAGACAAGCTCCTCATTCGTATACCAGATCCAACCGATCGCCGGGCTACATTAATTCAACTTACTGAACGTGCGCATTCCAATATGGAAAAGGCGCTCGCATTCCAAGACGAAGTCGCAGACGATATTTTGCAAAACCTCACATTAGAGCAACGTGAACAGTTTTTTGAACTTCTATTACTATTAATAAAAGATAAGCAAATTCCTGATTCATGCGGAGAAGTTGAGAACGGAAAAACTTGTTAAGTGTGCAAATAAAACCACCTATGCCCTAAAGAATATAGGGAACGGGTGGTTTGTTTTTTAAGCTGATTTTCTCACTGAAATATCTTTACGCCGATATACACTTAGCACGATCCCTATTATAAGCGAATGAAATACAGTCGGCGTTAATCCATAGCTAATAAAAGGTAAGGATATAGCAGCATGCGGCAATAACCCTAGTATCATTCCAACATTATAAATAAACTGGAATACAAAAAGAGTCACTCCACCAACGAGCAGCAATTTACCGTACCGATCATTTATTTTATAAGATATAACTATTAATCTTGCTGCAAAAAGAGAAAGAACGAAGACAAGAATTAGCGCAAGCCAATACCCATAATAGTAAGTCAAACTAGCAAATACAAAATCAGTATCTCCAGCAGGGATGAACCTTGTATCTCCAGCTGTACCAAACCAACCTGCTGACGACATTATCTCTTTTAAACGTATATACATAAACCCTGCGCCACGTGCATCACGCTCTGGATTTATATACCCTAAAAATCTCTCCAAGTAGTATCTTTTTGCTGAGGCCATGGAAAAGGATACCTTAATAATAAATAAACAAATGGGTACAACCGTAATAATCAATGCCTTTTTCTTTCCTAACTTACTCCACCAAAGCATAACGAATACCATCGTGATATAAATAAAAATTGTTGAAATATCTGATCCAAATAAAAATAAATACAAAGAAAATAAATATAAAACCACAAAGTATCTAACTTTCAACCTACTATTATTGAAAAAAGAAGCCCAAGCTAGAAAAAAGAACGGCAATACCATTAAACGACCAATTGCAACGGGACCAATTTTTATTAACGGTTCTCCATTCACGTAAGCACTCGGAAAACAATTTAATATTAACAAGATAAGTACACCAATTGTATAAAACAGCCACCCGAGCCTCTCTAGCTTCCGGTAATCAAGTAGCATCATCACTACAACTGTTGTAATACCGAGAATAACAGATAGCACCTTATTCATTAGTAAATCATTCATATATCCAAAAGCTATAACTGGCAAAAAGCCTAGCCCCATCGCAGCCACTAATAAAATAAGCAAGAACCAATCCACCTTTGGCTTATGAAGTTTATTAAGTTCTTGCCCTAGTTTAATTGGACTTCCCATTTGTTCCACAGCTTTATTTTCAGCAACTTCCTCACTTAATCCTTTTTCTATCCATGTGTTCTTCGCCTGTTTTAAGTGAAAATCTAGTTCAGTTGCCACAAAGCTCTTTGCTTCTTTTGATTTAATATGATTCGTAACTTCGCTTACAAAACGCTCCCCTTTTTTATTCAATTTCGCCTCACTCCTGTACTAAGCCTTTTAATATAAATTGTACCTTCGTAGCATTTTTCTCTGCCTTTCGCAGCATCTTTCTTCCTTTATCATTTAATTGATAATATTTCGCTCCCGCATGATCCCAACTTGATTGAATAAAACGATTCTGTTCTAGACGATGTAATACGGTATATAAAAAACCTTCATTTCCTTCGAATTTTCGAATCCCTCTCCCTCGTAGCAGCTGTGACAATTCATATCCTGTTTTTTCATTACTGAGGAGTTGTAAAATGGCTAAAGAGATGTCCTCTTCCTTTTCGTGTGATGCATTGATTTTTTCACGCACCTGCTTTCGATGTTGATCAGAAAAACTCAAATGTTTAAACGTTGTATTCTCCATTGACTTTCGCAGGCCTTTTAATCGATCTTCCATTTGATTATTCCTCCAATCCTTTCTTCAAAAGCTCCTTCGCTTTTTTCAGTCTCGTTTTTATCGTGTTTTCTTTCACGTCTATTACAATAGCAATCTCTTTAATTGGTAATTCTTCATAATAAAATAGATAAATCACTTCTCGATATTTTATCGGTAAATTCATCACTGCAGAAGCGAGCTCACGGTCCTCCGCATTTTGAATGACAATTTGTTCGACACTATCATTTTGAACCCCAATATAAGCAGATTCATCCTCTGCCACGATCACCTTTTTGTTATACCAACTCTTTATATAGTCCTTACATTGATTAATCGCAATTCTCCATAACCACGTTTTCACATTCGACTTCCCTTTGTATGTATGAAGAGATTTATAACATTTCACAAATATATCTTGCGTTACATCCTCAGCAACCTCTTTATTATTCACATATGAATACACAAGCTGTAAGACTTCTTGTCCATACTTGTTCATTATTTCGTCGATAAGGTCCTCCTTATCTTCTATTTCAAACGCTTCTATCATTAATTCATCCACAGCCTTCCCTCCTTCCCATATATTAGACGATACACTGCATGGAAAAGTTTTATAAATTCATAAAAAAAATATGGCTGACAATGTTCATACCATTTTGTTACGCCTTTCCTTTATAAACGAACTACCTCTTTAACTTCTATTTTCACTTCCACATAATATTTTTAATCACGCTTATACTATATGTACTTAAAGTTACACTTCTTTTACTTGTAGAGGATAAGCTTCTTTTTTTGCAAAATTAAGTTTTAATTTATATTCACTTTCTCATGATATAATTCGTTTATCTATACATTAAAATATTATATTACGAAATATATACTATATGGAGGCTAAAAATAAGAATGACAAAAAAACAATCATAACTTTAATAACCACCCTAACATTAGCTTGCGGATGCACAGTAGCATTAGATGCGCCAAACCAAACTAATACTACTTCTCTGAAAACGGAGACTTTCACAGAATATGTTATTTCAATTGACACTGTATACATACTCGTTGCAGATACCCCTACAAAAAAGGAAGCACTTACCTACTCCGAGATGGAAGCAATGAAATTTATTCCAAACAAACTATTAAAAATTCCTATCGAAAAAAATAGGAATTATCAATTTGGGGATAAACTCGTTATATCTTTCAGCGTAACGACTAAATCTACACCACCAATTGCAAATGATGCTACGATTGAAAAAATACCTAATGAATAGCAGCCTTAGGAACTTTTGATTTCATCAATTGCAACTCCCTTTTTAAAATAATATTTTTTGGAGAAATCACTTCCTAAGCAAATTACATATAATAAGCCGAATAGTCGTTACAATACATTCACCTGAAGAGCGTCTTCCTCCCAAGGCGCTCTTTCATTTTGCAATAAGGATTTTTATAGTCAAGATTCCCCTCAGCTCTAAAGACCGCTAAATGAAAAAAAGAACCCATTTAACCGAGTCCTCCTTCTTCCTAAAACTTACTTAAAGAATCTAATATGTCATAACCATATAAGGATGGCTTCATAATATCAAAACCGATAAATTCTTCATACTTCTTATCTGCAAAATAAAATACAACATTTTGAAATAACACTTTTTGCAAATGAATATCCTGAGAAAGTCTAAATGAGTATATGTACTTATTATCATTTGAAGTTTTCTTTATATATATTTTACTCTTATTTGCTAATTCTTTTAATTTGCGAGCATTTTCTCCAAAAAACTCAATCCCCACTATACGATCAAATTGATCTATATCTAAATTTAATGTCGGATTTTCTTCTAATTCTTCAGTCGATTCAATCTCAATATCTGAAGTGAATGGAATTACATACAAATATGCCATCTGGATTTCAGGATCATAAGTAATTAATTTTTTCATGCTGCACCTCATATCCGTATTCATTTGTCTTGTTCCCTATTTTAAAACATAATACAATTGAAATGTAACTTAATAAGCTATAACTAGTAGGTGTTGGTAATCATCTCTTCCATTTTGAAAAAAGGGGGAGGTGATAATATGATCGCGATGTTTGTCACTAAATTAGTGTATGGTATCCTAACCGGAGCTGGCGTTATCATCGGTAGAAGATACGTCGGTCCGTGGCTAATTTCTGTATACAAAAAAGCGAGAACCACCCTGCTTCGTGGAAAAGGTAAGGGCGGTTCTCGGCTAAAACGTTAATGTAATTGTCTTATAACCGCACCTACTACCACCACAATAGTAAGTTAGGTTACACAAGGCAGAAGTTTCTCAGGCTTCTGTCTTCTTTATTTTATGCAAAATTCATACTATATACTCTATCATCATTGTAACACATTTTATTTATTTTTAGTCAAGGTAAAAACCACCTGAAGGGGTTCTCTTCAGGTGGTTCTCTATTTTACGCTAACGCAGCTGCCTGCTCTTGTTGATCTACAGGAATTACAGCGTCTGTTAATGCTTTTTCTAATTCTGCTGTGTATTTCATTTGCTCTTCTTTGCTCCAGCCTAGTTTCGCAGCCATGTAGTTGATTACTGCTTCTTTCCACTCGTATACCCAGTGAATGTTGAAGAATACAGCGCCTCTGCGGCGTACGAAGAAGTCAACTGGTTTTGCTGTCATTTCGTAATCCATTGCGTATACAAGTGGGATTAGAACGTCTAGCGGCATGTTGTATTCTTTCGCTTCGTCTTTATGTTTTTTCGCTAAGTCGAACAGTACGTCAACGTTAGAGCCATAGAATTTCGCGAACTCTTCTGCTTGCGCTTTCGTTAAACCAAATTTCGTACCTTCGTCTGCTTTTTTCGCAACGAATGCTGGGAATCCGTGTGAACCACTTACATGTCCACCAGAGATTGGCATATGTTTCGTGTCGCTCTTCGGATATGCACTATGACCTTCTTTTTGTAATAGGTTTGTTACGTAGTCTACTACCATTTCAGCCATTTTACGGTATCCTGTTAATTTACCACCAGCGATTGTAATTAAACCAGATTCAGAAGTCCAAATTTCATCTTTACGAGAAATTTCAGATGCATTCTTACCTTCTTCATAAATTAACGGACGTACACCAGCCCAGCTTGATTCCACATCTTTTTCTGTAATTTTTACACTTGGGAACATGTAGTTAATCGCATTAATGATATATGTGCGATCTTCTGTTGTCATGTGTGGTACAGCTGCGTCTTTATCATAGAACGTATCTGTTGTACCTACGTATGTTTTTCCGCCGCGAGGAATCGCGAACACCATACGTTTATCTGGTGTATCAAAGTAAATAGCTTGCCCTAACGGGAAACGTTTTTGATCAATTACTAAATGCACACCTTTTGATAACTGAAGTACTTTCCCTTTTTTCGAGTTATCTTTTTCACGAAGTGTATCTACCCAAGGACCAGCTGCGTTTACAATTTTCTTACCGTAAACTTCGTACACTTCTCCGTCTAGTAAATCGATTACACGTACACCACATACTTTTCCATCTTTATATAAGAAACTGTCTACTTTTGCGTAGTTAACAGCTTTCGCACCGTGTTCAATTGCTTCTTTCATTACTTCAATTGTAAGACGCGCATCGTCTGTACGATATTCTACGTAGTAACCGCCGCCTTTTAATCCTTCTTTTTTTACAAGAGGCTCTTTGTTTAATGTTTCTTCACGGTTAAACATTTTTCTGCGCTCGCTTCGTTTTACGCCTGCTAAGAAGTCGTATACACGAAGACCAATTGATGTACTGAATGATCCGAACGTACCGCCTGTATGGAACGGAAGTAACATCCACTCTGGTGTTGTTACATGGGGACCGTTCTCATATACGATTGCACGCTCTTTCCCCACCTCTGCTACCATTTTCACTTCAAGTTGTTTTAAATAACGTAGACCACCGTGTACAAGCTTCGTTGAACGACTTGATGTACCTGCTGCAAAGTCTTGCATTTCAAACACAATTGTTGATAATCCGCGTGTTGCCCCATCTAATGCAATACCAGAACCAGTAATACCTCCACCAATTACGATCACATCTAACTCTTGTTTATTTACTCCGTTTAATACGTCTTTACGTTGTTTACTTGAAAATTTCATGGTAATTCCTCCCTTTGATAACGAAAAAAGAGACCACGAACTCCGCTATAGATTTCGCCTCTATAGCGTGTTGTGGTCTCTCCAAATCTCCTACCGAATTATTAACTTGTCACCATTATAACACTGTTTATGATTATTTGAAAGCTTTTGTTGCTTCAATTGCTTTTTTCCATCCAGCATATAGCTCTTCGCTTGTTTCCGCTTCCATCGTTGGTTCAAAGCGTTTGTCCATATGCCACTGTTCTTTAATTTCATCTTGGTTTTTCCAATATCCAACCGCAAGACCAGCTAAGTACGCTGCACCTAAAGCTGTCGTTTCATTGATCACCGGACGCTCTACAGGAACATCTAAAATATCACTTTGGAACTTCATTAAGAAGTTGTTTTTAACTGCTCCGCCATCAACGCGTAATGTTTTTAATTCAATACCTGAATCTGCTTCCATTGCGCATAATACATCTTTCGTTTGGTAAGCTAAAGATTCTAGCGTCGCACGAATGAAATGCTCTTTCGTCGTACCGCGCGTTACACCAAACATAGCGCCGCGTACTTCACTATCCCAGTATGGTGTACCTAAACCTACGAATGCTGGTACAACGTATACACCTTCAGTTGATGCAACGCGTGATGCGTACACTTCACTCTCACTTGCATCTTTAAACATGCGCATTCCGTCACGTAACCACTGAATTGCAGAACCTGCTACGAAAATACTTCCTTCTAATGCGTAGTTTACTTTACCATCTAAACCCCATGCAATTGTTGTTAATAGGCCGTGCTCAGAAGCTACTGCTTTTTCACCTGTGTTCATTAACATGAAGCAACCAGTTCCGTAAGTGTTCTTCGCCATACCTTCACCGAAACAAGCTTGTCCAAATAATGCTGCTTGCTGGTCACCAGCTACGCCTGCAATCGGTATATTTTGACCGAAGAAGTGATAATCAATTGTTTCTCCATATATTTCAGATGATGGACGTACTTCTGGAAGCATGCTCTTTGGTACTGTTAACATGTCTAGAAGCTCATCATCCCACTGTAAGTCGTGAATGTTAAACATTAATGTACGTGATGCATTTGAGTAGTCCGTTACGTGGGCTTTACCGCCAGACAGTTTCCATACAAGCCACGTATCGATCGTTCCGAATAATAAATCGCCGTTTTCTGCTTTTTCTCTTGCACCTTCAACGTTATCTAAAATCCATTTTACTTTCGTACCAGAGAAGTATGCGTCAATTAAAAGACCTGTTTTTTCGCGAACCATTTCGCTATACCCTTTTTCTTTTAACTCATCACAAATCTCCATTGTTTGACGAGATTGCCATACGATTGCGTTGTAAATTGGTTTACCAGTCGTTTTATCCCAAACAACTGCTGTTTCACGTTGGTTCGTAATACCGATACCAGCGATTTGTTCTGGTTTTACATCTGCTTCACTTAAGCAAGTTGCGATAACTGCTAAAATAGATCCCCAAATTTCTTGTGCATTATGCTCTACCCAACCTGGCTTTGGAAAATGTTGTGTAAACTCTTTTTGAGCTGAATGAACAATTTCACCTTTTTTATTGAACAGAATTGCGCGTGAGCTAGTTGTTCCTTGGTCTAAAGAAAGAATATATTTTTTCATATCGGTTTCCCCCTATGCTACTTTTCTACTATTTGTATTGCTTTCACTTTTTTTACTTGTCATATAAGAGATTGCTAGTACAATCACAGTTGCAATAATCACATAAATAAGTGCTGCATTTTGTTTTCCTTCAAATACAACTTGATGGAATAATCCTGCAAGTGATCCACCTAGAATTGGACCAACTACTGGAATCCATGCATACTTCCAGTTTGAACCGCCTTTTCCTGCAATCGGAAGGAAGAAGTGTGCGATACGCGGACCTAAATCACGAGCCGGGTTAATCGCGTATCCTGTTGTTCCACCTAATGATAAACCAATACTTACAATTAAGAAACCTACGATAAATGGATTTAAACCATCTGCAAATTTATTTGCTCCAATTGCTAATATACCAAATACTAAAACGAATGTTCCAATCATTTCACTTAAAAGGTTTGTAAATGTGTTCGGAATTGCTGGGCCTGTTGCAAATACACCTAATTTTGTTCCTGGATCTTCTGTTTCTTTCCAGTGTGGTAAGTAATGTAAATATACAAGAACTGCCCCGATAATTGCCCCAATCATTTGTGCTGCGATATAACCTGGTACCTCACTCCATGGGAACGCTCCCTTAAATGCTAATCCTATCGTTAAAGCCGGATTCAAATGTGCCCCACTAATTGATCCAACTGCATACGCTGCCATAGCAACCGCTAAGCCCCAGCCCATTGTAATAACAATCCAACCAGAATCTTTCGCAAACGATTTCTTTAAACTTACACCAGCGCAAACGCCGCCACCAAGTAAGATTAACAACGCAGTCCCTACTAACTCTCCTAAAAATGCTGACATAGTATCCCTCCACAATCAATTTAAACGCTTCCAAATGTGATAGAGGTAAAATGAATGGCCATTCGTTTTTGTCAAAAGAAAAAGACCCACAGCTTTGCACGCTTCTATATAAATTTATATAGAAACAATGAAATGTGGATCTCTTCTTTTCTCCGTCACGTTTATTAACTTGTCTATAATGTTAACCCTTCATGAAAGCGGTGTCAACAGAATTTTTTCACATTTTCGTCACTTTTTTTGGTAATGTTTCCATAGTTCTTTTTTTGATGTCGTAATTGCTGTCGCACCAGCATTTAAAGCTCTTTCAACATCTTCCACTGTACGAATGAAACCACCCGCCAAAATCGGTACACCAGTACGCTCTTTCACTTCAGCAATCACATCCGTTAGCGCACCAGGAAGCACCTCTATATAATCCGGCTTCGTCTTCTCTAGCAAATTACAGCTCTTTTCCATCGCGCTAGAATCAATTAAAAAAATGCGTTGAATTGAGACGACACCTTTTTGCTTCGCCTTCATAATCACGCTCGCCTTTGTCGAAAGTAACCCGTACGGTTTATATTCTTGGCATAAAAACTCCGTCGCATGCCCATCACTTTGTAATCCATGAATCAAATCAACATGTAAAAACACCTTTTTACTATGCTGCTTCGCAAGTGACACAACACTCTTCAATTGACCGACATGAATATCTAAAATAACAATATACTCATACGAACTATGTAATAGCTTTTCCAAATCTTTAATTTGCCTCACTGCCGGCAAAATCTTTTGTTCATGAAATTCCATTCTAAATGTCCCCTTCTTTATGTCATCCTATCCTTTATAGTACACAATTTGAGTAGAAAGAACAGCTAGTGCGGGGAAATTATTTCCTCTATTTATATATTTTCTTCAACTTATCAGAAGCCGTGCCACCTATGATCATTAATATAAGAGGTAGAAAGTTCATTACATACGGTGCATCCGCTATAATAGTAATGCTCGCTCCTGCAAACTTATTTAACATCCATATACCGATTTTTGTAACAAATAACAATACCCCCATCATAAATAAACTATCAAAAAACACCTTCCATTTTGGGTATGCCAATTGCTTACTATCTTCAATTACTTTTTGCGTCAACTCTTCATCACTCCTTAGCAATTCATCAATCGTAATACCGAACAAATCGCTTAAATGAATAATAATTTCAATGCTCGGATAGTTCTTTCCCGTCTCCCATTTCGAAACAGACTGCCTACTTACATGAATCTTTTCAGCCAAATCATTTTGCGACCAATTTCGTTTTTCTCGTTCTTCTTTTAAACGTTCACTAAAAATCATACTGTGTTTATCACCTCTCTATGTCTAGTATGGTCAAATAAATGATGAAGAGTAAAGCGAGTTATCGTTGCGTAGGTTGTGCAACTTGTGCGCTACAGGTTGTAATGGCGCTATGTATTGTGTATATTTCATATGCTATGCTCCTATAATAATTTCCCGAACAATAATCGTGCTTCTTAACATTGTCGCTTTGTGTCGGTAAGTCGATACCCTATGTCGAATCGTTGATATATCTCAAGTTGTGTTCGATATATTTGAAAAATCGTTGATATATTTTAGGAAATAAAAAAGTGGATAACAATACGTTATCCACTCTCCCCTAATTATAATAAAACCAAATCCTTATCACTATCCTGATTACCCTCCTTATCATTCTCCAAAAAGAAAATCGTTTTGTTCATTTCTCAACTTATACTAATATAGATAGTGCCAGGGAAATTAACGAAGAAATACAATTAGAACGAACAAAAAACCCTGTAAAATTTCTTACAGAGTTTTTTGCCAACTATTTATTGTTTTGCATAACGAATACGAACGTTATCATCCATATGATAAATTTGTAATGTGTTTCCATCATAGTTTTGTAATTTATACATCATACTATCATTTGTTAACTTTACTTCTTGACCGTCTTTAACTGCTTTTGTTACTTTTAAGGATAACTGGAATGACGGAACATCTACCGCATATGTCCCTGTTAAGTAGTTATCTTTATTCGGATAAGAACCGTTCGCATAGGACTCAAATGTTTTATCACCTTTTAATACTAACGTAGTTTTTATGCCACTACCGTAATCAATACCCCAATTACCAATAATCTCAGTACCATCTTTGATGTTCTTCTCCATGTTTCCATAATTAATTCCTAACTCTTCACTTGTACCAACTGTACCTACAAATACCCCCGTTTTAGCTTGGCTTTTATCTGTTTGAGCCTGACTATCAGTAGTTGGGTTTGCCTGTGTAGAACTACTTGTTGTACTAGTAGATTTTTCTGTGGCTGTATCACCTTTTATTTCGGATCTTAACTTATCGAATGTAGGTTTCCAAATACGTTTTGCTTCTTCTAGTTTTGTATTTGCTTTATTTAAGATTTCCTTATCGGTCTCTAAGCTGAAGCCTTTATCGTTGAATAACTTCTCTATTTCACCGAATGTTTCTCTTAGTTTACCTGTCGCTCTTTCAATCTCTTTTTGTTCTTCTTTATGTTTTTGCGGTGCGTAAATCTTCTCTATCTTATCAAATACTTTATAGATGTCTTTAATACTATCTAATACCTCAGCTTTTGATTTACTTCCATTTCTCAAATCTCTTATAGAAGCGTCATAGTAATCAAATCGTCTTAACATATCCTGTTCAATGTCTAACAAATATTGTGCATAATCTTCATCTAAAACTCGGACCTTTTGAACATCTTTACTTTCTTCTTTCGAATTAGTTGATTTTTCTTTCGTTTCAGCAGCCTTAGATTTACTCGTTTCTTCTGTCTTTTCTTCTTTATTTGCCGAATCTTTTACTGTAACACAACCACTTAATAATATGGCAACTGGAACTGCAGCAGCTATTAGTTTTTTCACTTTCATACCTCATACCCCTTTAAGTCATTTATTCTTAGTTGGTTTTGCTACCGATACTCTTCGCTGCTTCTTCAAACAGTTTTGAGCCTTCTTGTGCTTTACTAAATGATTGATGCATTTTACTCTCGTCTTCTTGGTCTAATGCATCAAAAAGAAGTTGAAAACAATCCGCATACAGTTCCATCGACTGCTTTATCTTCGCCTGTTCTCCTTGTAACTCAGGAGGTGCTTGTAGATTCTTCAATTTCGTTGCGGTTGCCTTGCTCCACCTAAACTCAGTTGTACTTCACTTTTCTTTTGTTTGTATGATTTTACGTCTGAATCTGCTATTCCTTCAATTAATTTCATTGTATCTTCAATTTGAGTGGCACTGTTTATAATATCTGCCTTATACCTTTCAACATCTGAACCAGTTACCTTACCAGTTGAAGAATTAGAAGAAGTAGAATTATTTGAAGAAGAACTTTGTTGACTACTTGATGAACTACTGTTTGTATCTTCACCTTTCGCTACAGATAAGCTATCCTCTTTCTTGCTATCAGTTGACTTACTCTCTTTTTCAGCAGCCTTACTCTCTTTCTCTACCTTTTGCGTTTCTTCTTTCTTTGGTTCGGCTTTCTTACCATCAGTTTCAATTGTAATACAACCACTCAATAACATAACTGGTAACGCTAAACTTACTAATTTCTTTGCTTTCATAATTACTAATACCCCTTTATGTGTAAAATTTAGTGCAAACAAGTTAACATACTTAACTAATAAATTTCCCAAGAATAATTTATTAGAATCTACTCCCCCATAGATTTCCTGTATATTCATAATCTTTCCATATATCATTTTACAAAGAATTACATATTTGGTCAAAGGGATTTATCTTTAAAGGAAAATTTACTAAACGAAAAGAAAATTTTAATCACAAAAAAAAGAAGCTAACAATAAATTGTTAACTTCCCAACTTAAGCAAAATAGTATCTTTCCTTATCTTCTAATATCTAGGTTGGGATTGAATATTTGTAAGATGAACATCATACATATCAATGATTTCAAGAAATCTATCCGCTTCACGGAAAACATGGTCTGCTAATAACGGATGAATGATACTCTTTATTTTACATTGCTCAATTAAATCACGTGCTGTTTTCTTAAAATCCCGAAGAGATGTAACCGACACACGATTTTGATCTAAAAATTGATCTAAAAGAGGGACTGTTTGGGATTGTGGTTTCATAGATTCTAAGTCAATTGCTTGATACATCAATTCATCAAAATCATTGCTAAAATTCCGTGCTGTATCTACAAGCTTTCTTTCCGATGGATCAAGAAGATGACCAATAAATTTAGCATGGTCTGCCATAATCCTTAAAAAGAAAACATTTTCTTTAATAATAGCATCAGGAAGAGCATCTAATTTACCTTCATTTAATTGTATTAAACGTTTTCTAAAATAATCAGCTTCCCTACTCGTATGGTCAACTAACAATGGAAAGTTATTTTGTCCTGGCAATTTACATGTGAGAATTAATCCTAAAATTTTTCGTTTAAATCCCCAAATATTAGTTGCGGCTTGTTGTACTTCTGAATTAAATCTTTTTATTTGCTCAGGATCTGTTTCATTTGTATAGGAATGCGCTATTTGTTCGATATGTTCAAACAATCGATAAAATTGATTCGCCTCTTCGATTAGTTGAGTATCCTCACATCTAAACCCTAAGCGAAGAAAAAAAGAATGCTCCTTCATGATTCTAGACCAAAAACGAATTTCATTTAATGAACGCTCAACAAACATTACAGATGTAACACCTGTATCAGGATGTAATGATGTTTCATCCCTATGCATTGTTAATCCCCCCCAGTAAATAATGCGCTAGTTCCATTCTTATGAGTAAAAAAATATATAAATACCATCAATAAAAGTTCATGATGAATATTGTATACATGTAAAATTCAACTTGTATAACCTGCTCCCCCAGAAGAAAAAGGCTATCACCTAGATATAAAATTTTACTAGGTGATAGCCTTTCAAAATTTCTATTAAAGCAATACCGAATCCTTATCAGTATCCTGATTCCGTTTCTCTCGCTCTTCTTCTAAACGTTTCATATACACTTCGCCTTCTTTTTCGATAAACTCATTATCCATATCTTGCTCTTTTTTTGAAGTATATAAAACCATGTAGCCACTTAATACGATCCCGACAATTACAAGATACACCCACCATGGTAAAGTTTCCACTGTACTTCATTCCTTTCCTTAGACAAGCCTTATTAGTTTCACTGTATGAGGAAAGAAGTGGATTTATGCTTAAAATTTATTGTGGATTCTTCGTGAAGAACGCTTGTACATATTCCATAAACTCTATTGGTTCCTGGCGAAACGGTGCATGGTATCCTTTTTCAATGATATGGAACGTACTATTCGCAAATAGCTCATGATACAGTTCACCATTTTTCCAAGAAACGCTCTTATCGTGTCGTCCCCATATAATTAAAGTCGGTACCTTAATTTTATCGGCTTCCATCGCAATGCGGCGCTCTCTCATTTTCGTAAGCTGATCATAATGCCCTTTATCGTCGCGACTATTTTTCACTGCATTTTTATTATAATCTGTAATCTCTGTTACAGTTTGTAAGTCCGTTGATAGCGGCGGCACTTCATAGCTTTCTTTTTGCTGGAAAGACTCGATCCCTGTAGAATCCGCTAAAACGAGATGCGTTACTGCATCCGGATATAAATACGCTAAATTTAGAGACATCTCTCCACCCATCGAATGACCAAGTACTGCGAATTGATCGTATCCGAGTTTCTTCATTAACTTATAATATAAATTCACTTGCGCAGGAAACGAATACTGAAAATCAACCGGCTTCGAAGAACGTCCAAATCCTAAAATATCAACCGCTATAATCGTGTGGTCTCGTGCAAGTTCTGGATAAATATCACTAAACCCATCTGAAGAACCACCAAATCCGTGAAGCATAAGTAAAGGTGGCTTCCCCTCACCAATTTGCTTAAAGTAAATCGTCTGCCCATCAATTTGCGCCATACTCTCTTTCGTATGCAGCTTCATCATAACAGTATTTTTCACTTCTCCAACCTTTGCAATCGGCTTATCAACGAAGTTACATACGATTAACAAAACGAGCACAATACCGCTAATAAAATAAAATTTAAACCGTTTCAAAATTCCCGTCTCCTTTCTCTTGTTGCTATTTAAAGTTTTTACATTATTTGGTTGTTTTATGATTAATTTTAATTGTAACTACGTTAGTTACAATTATACTAAAAAAATATTACTTACTTCTATTAATGATGGCCGTTTTGTAACTATTATAGTTACAGATTTAAAGTAAGTCAATTCTTTTCTCTACATGGCCTAATAACAAAGAAAAGGACTTCATGTTGAAGTCCTTTTCTTTGTTATTATAGTTGGCTTACTCCGCCGCCATCGCCTCTATTATCTGCTGGTGCTCCGCCGGTGTCTCCCTTATTAAAGCTAACATAGTCTGGTCTTGCTGGCGCTCCACCTGTATCTCCTCTATTGAAACTAGCATAGTCTGGTTTTACTGGTACACCACCAGTATCCCCTTTATTAAAGCTAACATAGTCTGGCCTTGCTGGTGCTCCGCCTGTGTCTCCTCTATTTAACGATTGCTCTTGAAACCCAGCCAAAGAATTCAGTCCAATTGACAGTGTAACTACTAAACCGGTAATGAATAAACTAGCCTTTTTCATTTATTTTAGCGCCCCCTTTTTGAGAATTCTTTTTTGAGCTTGACTACTAATAAAGAAGTACTTACTAGCTTTTTCATGATTTTCTTCCTGATAAAACTTATAAGCTAATATTTCCATATATTCTTTAACACACTCTAAAAGAGAATGTTCTTCAAAATATAAAATCCCTTCTAAAGTTACTTTTTCTAATTGACTAGCACTGGATTTAATATTCAGCTCTTTTAAAATTATAAATCGATATTGGAATTCTTTATTTTGTAATTCGTTACAAATTCTTAAGCCTAATTCTATTAACTCATTAGCAGTTTCTACCCTACCTAATTTATAGTTTTCCTCCGCTTCCGTAAAAATTGCTTTAAAATTTTTAGGCATTTTTTGAGTAACTTCGCTTAAATGTCTAATCGCTAAATCAGATAAATCTTGACTGCCGTATAGCCATCCTAAATTATTTCTAACCATTAAAATATACTTTTCATGATTAGCTTGTTGGAAAACATTTAATGCATTATTAAAATTTTCCTCCGCCAATTCAAATTGTCTTAAATCTATACAACATAACCCCAATACATTCTCACATAAAGCCAAATTAATCTCATATCCTGGTTGCTTCGTAAAATCTTCTTTTGCCTTTTTCAAATAATCAATCGCATTGATTTGTTGATAGGAATGATAATAGAAATTCCCCATCCGATAATGAAACTCCGCATGTTCTATCGGATCTGCAATATATTTCAATAACTTCTCAGCTTGTTCGTACTGCTGTTTCGCTTCGTTATAATTTGAAATTAATGTGCAATGAAATCCTTTGAAAAAGTGATAATAATAAGCTAAAAATCCTTCTGTTGGAATTTCGAAAGATTCCCCTTTATCAAAACTATCTTCTCTAACCCCAATCCAATCAACTAATGCATCATATCTAAAGTTCAATAACGCATGATAAAACAATACATCCTGATCCACTTCCAACCCACTAATCTTACTATCAATCTCCTCTTTCATTTCTGTGGCCTTCTCTATATTTTGCTGCAACATTACACGATACCAATCATCTAAAGAATGTTTCATTTGCTCCCTTGTTACTACATCTGCTCCCATACACTCGCATCCCCTTTTCTCCAAACTTACAAAATTAGGATATTTATACAATTATCCAAATTGTATATTACCACCTCTTTTCTATGTATTGAAAAATAATTATCAGAAAATTAAATATTTTAATTGATTATACCAAAGTTTTCCTTTTTGATAACTTGAGAAAAAATTGTCAGAAAACTTTATGGAACAAATAAAAAAGCAAGCAGTTCCAGCGATCAGCTAAAACTACTTGCTCTTCTACTTATTATTTCTATTTTTACTCTTTAATAAATTCCTTCGTACTTCTCACTGTATCAATTGGGCGAACTAATTTTTCGATTTCTTCACGTTTTGGCTCTAAGAATGGAGGTAATGATAATTTTTCGCCAAGTGTTTCGTATGGCTCATCCCCCATAAATCCTGGGCCGTCTGTTGCAAATTCAAATAAGATTTGTGGTGCAACTCTTGCGTATAATGACTCGAAGAAGTGACGATTTACATATCCAGATGAAGGAAGCCCTACGCTACTGATTCTCTCAATCCATTCTTCTAATACAGTGCGATCTTCTACGCGGAATGCAGCATGGTGAACTGTACCAAAACCTTGTTGTGCTTCTGGAAGAACCGTATTATGTTCTACAATGACAGATGCACCGTTTCCGCCTTCGTTTACTTCAAATAAATAGAATTCTCCTTCTTGAGCCATTTCTTTAAATAATAGAACTTTTTCTAACACTTCTTTGAAGAAACTAAAGTTTGCGATACGAATAAATACAGGTCCTAAGCCAGTAATTGCATATTCTAATGGAACTGGACCATTTTGCCACGGTGTACCTGATTCTATCCCTTTATCCAATTCATCAGAGATTAATTGATAGTGTTGATCATCAAAATCAACGAAAGAAAGAGTTTTCTTACCAAATTGCTCTTTAATGCCTGTATGTTCCACTTCAAGACGGTCAAATCGTTTCACCCAATACGCTAACGCTGCGTCAGTTGGAACACGGAATGAAGTTTTTGAAATTTCATTTGTACCGTGTACTCCTTTTGGAACACCTGGGAAATCAAAGAATGTCATATCTGTTCCTGCACTACCTTTATCATCTGCAAAGAATAAATGGTACGTTTGAATATCATCTTGGTTTACTGTTTTTTTAACTAAACGCATTCCTAAAACGTGAGTGAAAAACTCATAGTTCTTTTCTGCACTACTTGTAATCGCTGTAACGTGGTGAATTCCTTTTAATTGGTTCATTTTATATTCCTCCAATGGTTTTTAAATGTATATTTTCTCTTCTATTATTTCTCTTCAATAGGTGCTAATTTCGCTTCAATTTCTGCTCGCTGATTTTCTAAGAACGGCGGTAAATCAAGTTTTTCTCCTAAATGTTCTACATCGCCATCAACTGTAAATCCTGGTCCATCTGTTGCAATTTCAAATAGAATTCCGTTTGATTCACGGAAGTATAAGCTTTTAAAGTAGAAACGGTCGATAATGCCTGAAGAATGGAAACCTTTTTGTATTACCTGTTCTTCCCAGTAAGCAAGCTCTGCATCGTTCTTTACACGAATTGCTAAATGATGAATGCTACCGCGGCCTGGTTTTTCAGTAGGACCATCTAAATATTTCACAACGATTTCTCCGAAGGCTTCTCCTTTAATAGACTGGAAAATCACTTCTTCGTCGCTTCGGCTAACTTCTGTATAACCAAATATATCTGTTAATGTATTCGCCAGTTTATCAAGTCTACGCACTGTCATTTCTACAGAACCCATTCCTTGAATTTGATGTTCGGCAGGAACTTCTGATTTCTCCCAAGTTTCCCAGTGCTCCACTTTTTCTCCGTTTGAAACGAGTAGCACGAGGCGAAGACCTTCAGCATCCTCAAATTGTAAAGCAGGACGATTTGCATATGTTGTCATTTCACTATGTTTCACATCAAATTTCTCAAATCGTTCTTTCCAGTAATGTAAGCTTTCCTCTGACGGAACGAGTAATCCGATTCGCGTAATTGCATTCGTACCACGGTACGTTTTTCCTACTAAAGGTATTTCAAAAAACGATAGTTCCGTACCTGGACTTCCTGTTTTATCTCCGTAAAATAAGTGATACATTGACGGATCATCTTGGTTTACTGTCATTTTCACACGGCGTAAACCAAGCACGTTTTTATAAAAATGGTTATTCTCACTCGCGTTTTTTGTAACCATTGAAATGTGATGATGCCCTTTAATTTCATACATTGTTTATTCCTCCGTTTCATTTTACTAGTCAAGTGATACCTAAAAAATAATATGCTTCTTAGCTTTTCAATTTATTCTCATTATGTTTTTGTAAATTCATCTTAGTTTTTACTGAATAAGTTACTTCGTTTTTTTAATCGAAAACAACTGAGTGTATGTTCTTCATATGACTCAATCGCTTTCGTTACTATCACTTTACAACTCAAGTGATTAAAAAGCAAGTTATTTATCTCAAATTCGAGATATTTTTTTATTAAATAACATTTCAAGGTGGAGAATCGTTAATTGCTATATGTTTTTTAAAGCGATTATTTACATATTTACGATAATAAAATCACTTCATTTCAAAAACACAATAGTCTATAATCAGTGCCGGATTCCCTGCACTGATTATAGTTTCGTTTATATATTCCAAAAATCACTATTTATATCACTGTTATATTTATAATCAACCTTTTCTTTACCACACTTTTCGCACTTATAAAAATTAGCTGTGCCCATCTGCCCAGTTTTAAAGTTTTCACTATCCTGAGTTTTAATAAATTTGTATTTGTGTATACATTTAGGTTCTTTTACTTTATCCAGCCATTTGTCTAGCATAAAGTGATCACTCCCCTTTAAAGAATATTCCTAATACACCTATACATTTAGAGTAACCTACAAAAGATTTCCAATCAATGAGCACTTTCTCTTACCTTCTTTGCATCATATCGTATGCAATTTTTCTTGTTAAAGATTTTTATTTTATTGTAAACAGATTCTCAACCATTAGCTTTACACCGGCTAATTCAACATTAATTCTCTGTAGTTTCTTCTCTTATCAGGCAATAAAAAATGGTGTGAAAACTTAATTTCACACCATTTTTTATAACTATATTGCCATTCCATAATTAAAAAGGCAATTTTAATTATGGAACGTCGGCTTATAGAACGAACGATTATCAAGTGCAAAGACACGTTCTGTGTATTCACCTGGTTTTGTGCGTCCTAATGCGCGGTCCATCATGTTCATTTTTGCATCTAAGTTATCGATGTAGTGCAGAATTTCTGCTTCTTTTACTAACGGTGGTTTTGGGCTACCCCATTCTGCTTTTCCGTGGTGAGAAAGAACGATGTGTTGAAGAATTAATACTTCTTCTGCATCGATTTGTAGCTCGTCTGCTGCTTTACCAATTTCGTTCACCATAATAGAAATGTGGCCTAATAAATTTCCTTCTAACGTGTATGTTGTAGAAATTGGGCCAGATAATTCGATTACTTTACCAAGGTCATGTAAAATAACGCCTGCATATAGTAAGTCTTTATCTAACGATGGGTATAAAGCCGCAATAGCTTTCGCTAAATCAAGCATCGATACAACGTGATAAGCTAGTCCAGATACGAACTCGTGATGGTTCTTTGTCGCTGCTGGATATTCTAAAAATTCGTTTTGATGCTTATTTAACAAATGTCTTGTTAGACGTTGAATGTTCGGGTTTCTCATTTCAAATATGTATTGCGTAATTTTTTCAACCATATCTTCTTTTTTCACTGGTGCTTTTTCTACGAAATCCGATATGTCCGTTACTTCATTTTCATTCGCAACACGGATTTGTTTCACACGTAATTGAATACGTCCTTTGTAGTTTAAAATATCACCAGCTACTTTAACGATTGTTTCTGCTACATATTGTTTCTCAACTTCTGGCGATACGTCCCATAGCTTCGCTTCAATATCTCCACTTGGATCTTGTAAGATTACTGTTAAAAATGGTTTCCCATTGCTTGCTAAACCTTTTGTCGCTGTTTTAATTAACAAGAAAACATCGACTTGTTCACCAACTTCATATTCTGCAATTTTCTTTTTCATTCGAATTCCTCCACCATATCAATTACTTTTAGTATAGCATACTACAACTCATTTTCTTTACGCTTATGCGTTAATTTTATAATCTGTTTTTCTGTAAAATACGTTAATAAATGCGCATGGCATGTAAAGAAGATGACTTGTCTATCTTTCGCAATTTCCTTTATGAGTTCAATTGTACGATTCGTCCTTATCGCATCAAAATGCACGAAACTATCATCAATAATAAATGGATAATCATGCTCAAACGTTTTCGCTAACGCAAATCGTAACGATAAATATAACTGCTCCGCTGTCGCTTGGCTTAGTTCATGACTGTAAAAACGCATACCGTCGTTACGTTCCACAATAAACGGTTCCGCCTCTGACGGCGAAAAGATTTTACTATATCGTCCGCCTGTTAAATAGACGAAATACTCTTCTGATTTTTGTAAAATACGAGGAAGATGTACTTCGTGATAATATTGTTTCGTTTTCGTTAACACTGTCTTCGCAGCCGCATAAGCAGCCCACTTCTTCACTTGTTCACGCACTTGCGCTTTTTTCATTTCCCATTCGTGCAGTAAATCACCGTACGTACTACCTTCTTCTAAATTCGCGATTTCCATACGATGTTTCGCAATGCGCTCTGTCAGTTCTTTCTCTTTCGTAAGACAGTTTTGCGCAGCTGTCAGTTCTTGCTTTAATTTTTCATCGTAACCGTCAGCCTCGTAATGTTCAGCTAATGATAAACTCGTTAAACGCTGTTCTAACAGATCAATTTGCGGTAATAAACGCCCTACTTGCTTCTCAGCATCTTCACGTTTTTCTGCCAGCTTACCTGCTTCTAAAAACATCTCTTCATCTGTAGAATGTGCGATATGCCATAACCCATCTCGTTCTACTAACATTTGTTTCAATTGCTCTTGCATGAACTCATATTCTTCTTGCCATTCCGCAAGCTTCTCTTTTAACTGCTTACAAGTTTGACGTTTTTCTTTCTCATTTTGCATACGACTTTGCGCCTCGTGCAGTTTACTATACTCCGCGCTACCGATAACAGTTTCTAGTTTATGTTCAAATTGCGAAATCATTTCATCTAATGAAGATTTCCGCTCACTTTGTTTCTCTAACTCGCGATATAATTGCTGCATTTTTTCCATACGCTCAAACGCCGGCAATATGTGTGCATACGTATAAAATTCAGGGAACATAAAGCGCACTTTATACACATTTACTTGTTCGCTAATGCGGAACGTTTCTCTCTCCCATTCCTCATACGATGAAACGACTTTATCATAAGCTCGCTCCATTTGCTGTAACTTATACGACTCACGCTCAAATAATTTACGTATCTCTTCATCTTTTTCTAATTGATAACGAACTGACATTGCTTCTTCGCTTTGTCTCCCACCAGCACTTTGCTGAAGAGTAAGAAGCTCTTCTTGTAATCCACTTGACGGATCTTTATATAAAACAAGGGCAAGAACGATCCCTACAAAAATAATGACACTAATAAATAAGAGTAGGCGGTTGTCCATAAATAAGCTTGTGAATAAAACGACTGTGTTAATAAGAAGTAACAGAAGACAAACTCTTTGCCACTGTTTTTTCTTTTGCACTGCCGCTCCTGCCTTCTCTTCATACTTGCGCTTCATTCTCTCTGCGCCCATACCGATAAACGCCGCATCTTGGAATGACTTTTCTTTCTCAACTAGCGTATTTCGTTCTTCATCCGCTAACATTTGGTGCTTAACCTGTCTTATGTTTTCTTCTTGTTCTTCTAATTGCTCCTGCGCTACTTTGAAACGATCGTCAAGCTGTACTTTTTGCGTTTCTAGTTCGCGCGCCTTTTGCACCGTTTGCGTAATTAACTCTTTCGTTGCCAAACTCATATCAAACGAAAGAACTGTTTCTTTTTCAAAAGTAGCACCAATTTGTTGCTCTAGTTCTGCCAGTTCTTCTTTTATATTCGTAATCGTTCCTGTTATATCACGCATTTCTTGGCGTGCATTTTCGTAAGACATATGCTGCATACGAAGTTCTTCTACATAACTTTCTTTTTGTAAAAACTCTTCATCTATTTGAATCGATTCAATTTCCGATTGCACATTCTCTATTTTTTTATGGAGCGAATCAACTTGTAATTGGAGCGGCTCCATCTTCGCCTTAATCGCTTCATAACGCGCCATCCCGTTTACAGGAAACTGCCCGCTCTCGTTTTCTAACACTTTCTCATGCGCACGCTTTTCAATAACGAGAGGCTCTAGCGCCGCTAATATTTCATAATCTTGCTTTCGCTTTTCTGCACTCTCTTTTTCCGCACGAACAGCAGCAAGTTTCTCTTCACTTTCTTTTAACTGCTCCACTTGCTTTTCATACGTGCCAATTTTCCCTTGCCACTCTTTCATCTTCTCTTCAAGCTTCTTCATTTCTTGCAGTGACACGTTAATTTCTGGTTTACGACCGCTCGGCTTAAAGCGCTGATCCATTTCTTTTTCTAGCTTTTTATCTAGCTGCAATAACGCATCGCTTCCGACTGCGCTTGCCGAAAATAAATAATTTCCGATATCCGCTTCGCCGAGCTGATGAATATTTTGAAGGCCGTGCATATCAAATGAAAAGACTGATTCAAATAAACTTTCATTCATCCCGCTTAATATATCGTGTAAAATTTCCTCGCCGCCCGTTTTGCCGTCTTCAAAATAAACGGTCACCTCACCAGCTGCCGTCTTTGGCAATCGCTCAATTTTCAAACGACCGTACTTCTCTGTTTGCACAGTCATCGCACCGCCATACTTGCCGCCTTCTTTCGGCTCATAACGGCGCTGTCCTCTCGTCGGAAAACCGAATAAAATACTTTTCATAAATGAGCGAATTGTCGATTTCCCCGCTTCATTTTCACCGTATAACACCGTCAACATTGACAGATCCATTTCCACATTTTCTAATTTTCCGTACCCATAAATATGGAGTTTTTCAATTCTCATTTCTTATCCCTCTCTTGCTGGAATAATTGCTCTAAAATAATATTTTCTGCTTCTTTTTGAATCTCTTTCTTCTCTTCTTCTGTAAAAGATTCAATACTATTACGCGCTACAGGAGATGTCCAAATCGTGCGCAACACACCGTCCATATTAGTGAAAGCTTCTAACTCCTTCAGCACACTACCGACGAAATGATTTTCCTCTTTCAAACGCTCGATTTCCGCAAAAGAAGCCGTCTCATTTTTCCACTTCATCGCATATACGAAATCTTTTCGCTCTTCGCCAGCTGCTAAAATATGAAAAATCTCTTCCACACGTTTTTCATCACGTAAATAAGGAGAAAGTGGGCCTTGTCCTGTAAATATGACAGTTAATAGCGTCCCTTCCGCTTCTCTTCGGCACTCATTCATCGTACTCGATGCACTCGTCATAAGTTCATCAACAGTTTCAAGTCCATCAATATTCACTTCTATCTCATCCCATACAACATCTGCCGTATGGAAAAATGAACATTGTGTTCCTTGTTTCGTAAGTTCAATAAGGTACGCACCTTTCTCACCTGTTTCCTTACGATGACGTCCTTGTATATTCCCTGGATAAATAATGCATGGCTCTTCTGATAAAATTTCACGTTTATGTATATGGCCAAGAGCCCAATAATTAAACTGCTTTTCTTTCAGCTCACGAATTTGAAACGGTGCATAACGATTATGCTCTGCATCTCCTTCCACACTTCCGTGAAGCATGCCAATATGAAAAGGCGCATCACTCATTTTCGTATACTGCGCTGTCATATTATCCGTTACCGCTTGTTGCAAATAACTAAACCCGTAAATAGAAGCTAATAGCTCACCATTTTTATAAAATGATTTCTCTTCTACATAAGGCTCCGTAAACACATGAACATTTTCTGGAAACTCAATTGCTGCCCAGCTTCCCCCTAAATGATCGTGGTTACCGTGAATAATAAAAACAGGGATATCATACTGCGACAGTCTCTTCATTTGCTCGCGCACAAACACTTGCGCTCTCAAACTTCTCGTCTCCGCATCATACAAATCCCCGGCTAGTAATACGAAATCAACGCGCTCTTGAATCGCTTTATCAACAATACGCTCGAACGATTCAAACGTACTCTGCTTCATTCTCTCCCAAACAGACTGCGCAACATTCATCCCCATCCCTTTAAACGGACTATCCAAATGCAAATCAGCCGCATGTATAAACTTCACTTGTTTCACAAATAACGATCCTTTCTATATTTCAAAAGTTTCATTTTATCCGCATGAACACAAACACTACATGCTCAATTGGTGAAAACTAGTAATAAGCAGGAAATAAAAAACTCCCCACTCATTAAAGTTTCACCTTACCCCGTATTAACGGGCAGTAGATAAAGAAGCTTATCTGAAAGTTAACTGCCCATAAATACCCGATTGGTTCCACTAATAACTAGTGGGGATGAAAAGACTCCCTACTAGTTAAAGTGTCACTTTATTGTAACACGCAATGTCATATATTTCTTTGCATATTCTAGCGATTTATGTCAAAATAGTTATAAGATTCTGATTTTTATTATTGGAGGGAAATTTCATGGGAGTATACGTTCTAACAGTCTTTGAAAAAGATGGTTCTAAAGCATTAGACGAATCATTCGAGGCGGCAACTGAAAAAGAAGCGAAAGCAAAAGGTGAATCTATTTTACAAGAAAAAGGATTGTATGAAAAAACACATCGCTGCACATCTTCTGCAGGTAAGCTCGTTTTATTCCAGCGCTAAAAAAAGAAGCGTCATCCGCTTCTTTTTCACTCTACTATATCTTCGTCACACCACGTAAACACCACATCTAGAATGCGATTACCGATACGTACGCGCTTATTCCATTTTCCTGTTTGGATCTGATGTTGCAATTCTGCTTTCATCTTTTCCGTCCAGTCGTGAATCGTTTCACTACCGTTGTACGGATATACGCTCGGAAACTCTTCCTGCAGTAGATGCAAGCTCTCTGCATCAAAATGAAAATGGAAGAAGTAGTTTGCTGTAAGCGATGGTTCTTGCAATCGTAAAAAATGATCATCAACTTGCTTTCTATTTCTATAGAAAGTAAAGATATTCACTTTACCGCTCGTAATTTGGTCAATTTGAATTTCGTGCTTCTCTATAATCACGTCTTGCCCACCTCGTTATATACTATCCTTAGTATATATGTCTTTTGCAACAAAGTTAACCATTTTCGCGCGAAATTCATTTCCTTCATTATATTACCTGTACCTCCATATACAATCAGAACAAATAAAACAAAGTTGAAGGGGAGCGATCACATGTATTTCGGAAGCAAAGGTTGGTATGTAAAAGAACTTAAAAAATTAGGTATTCGCACTTACGAAGGTAAAAAACTAGAATCATATCGTACACATATTTTATCTAGTTTACTTGAGAGAATGAAGAAGGCTTCGGCTTAATAGATGTAGGAAGCGACTACGGTTGCTTCCTTTTTATATAGTGGAAAAAAGAAATAATCCTATCTTAACATTCTACCTTTACCGTTATACTCTCTTGATAAAAACCACCCATTATCAACTGAATCTCTATTACCAAATACTCTCCCAGATAATCATTCGTATATATTTTAAATTCTCCATACTTATTAACCCGTCCACTTCCAACAAACGTATCGACACTTGTTATGACAATTATTGAATGCGGTTCCGCACAGCCCGATACATAATTAGCACCACATTTTACAAAATCTATATTTATTTCCTTATGAATTTTAGTAACCGAATCTATATATTTCTTGTTACGCAAATTATCATCTTGCTCTTCAGCCCTCAAAAGCGTTTGATTTTCGCTAACCTTTTCTGAAGAGAAAGCAACATTCCCCAGCCAACTAAACCTATCAAATGTAGTAATAGGTAAAAACATCTAAGTTAACTCCTCCCATTCTTCCAATACGTTCTTCTCATTTTTATGAACTTATAACAATACGTTCAAGGTTGTGATAAAAGAAAACAGCTTTGCTTTTCCATTCAATTTCGCACTGTTAATTTGTATTGAATACATAGAATACTGTTTTTCACCCCAGATGCAATGACAACGCTACACAAAATAATCCACGATCCATTAAATGTAAATCCACCTTCAAATGTGTTAGTAATAATTATGTTGCCGATTATTAAAAGCATCCATGAAATGAAATACTGTTTTCCATTTGTAATATATAAAATTCCATCCTCATAACAGACTGTAATTCCCCCACCTTGCCAAACACCAATAGCGAAAGAAAAAAGCATAACTGCCAATAACTCTGCTTGTAAATCTCTAGTCATTGGTTGCGGCGCCGTATAAGTAATAATTCCTATCATCATGAGAAAAGTTATAATATCTATCCAGTTTATTTTTCTTTGTTTGCTTTGCAGCCAAATAAAGAAAATTACTACAGAAATTAAAAACAAAGTTGCCATTTAATTATTCTTCTTCCTTTCCCACATTAAAAACGTCTGTGTAATGCAATTAGAGCGTTTTTAAATCTCTCATACTTTCTAAAGCATAACATGAGAAAGAAATAAAAAAATCGTACAAAAGGGCAAGCCTATAATGTACGATTGGGCATATATAATGTTTTAAAAATGAATTAATTTCCTTTCAATAGATACAGCTACTGCCTCTGAACGTGAATTAACACCTAGTTTGTTGTATATATTTGTTAAATACGCTTTTACCGTTCGTTCAGCTATCCCCATATCGAATGCAATTTCTTTATTCTTATAACCGCGTGCAATAGCTTTCAACACAAACAATTCTTTTTCTGTTAAGTTATTTTCTTCAACCATATTAGGATGTATTTCTTTCCTTTTATAATTCACTATCTTTTCCATAATATTTGGTTGTAGTAATATCTCACCTCGAATAGCCGCTTCCAATGTTCGAAACAAATTCTCACGATCCGTATCTTTTAGCAAATATCCTTTTGCTCCTAGCTCAATTCCCTTTAACATTAATTCATCTTCGTTATAAGTAGTTAATATAATAATCGGCGTATGATTTTGTTTTTTATTCAAAGCCTCAATTGTTTCTAAACCACTCATTTTAGGCATATTTAAATCCATTAAAATAACATCAGGTTTCTTTTTTTCTATGAAAGTAAGGGCTTCTTCTCCGTTTGCAGCCTCACCTATAATTTGAAATGAATCACTCGTTTCTATTATTAATTTCAGACCTTCTCTTACAACGAAATGATCATCCACAATTAATACGTTATACTTCATGGCTATCTCCTTCATTATTGATAGGTACTTGAATATACACTTTCGTACCCTTCATCTTTTCACTCAATATATGTATTTCTCCATTCATCAATCGAACACGCTCATTTAAGCCAATTAAGCCGTAATGTCCAGGATTCTTACCGATATCTCCAGTGTCAAAACCAATTCCATTATCTTCAACTTCAATAGTAAGTTTTTCAAGATCATCGATATATTCAACTTTTAAATTTACCTCTGTTGCCTGCGAATGTTTTGCGATATTCGTTAAACATTCACTAATTACATATAAACAATGTTCCTTTACTAAGCTTGAAATATGCGGAGGGCTTTGAATAGTAAATCTCACGTGTATAGACGTAGCCTCAGAAAAACGTTGAACTTCTTCCTCTACTGCTTTATTAAATGAATTGGTAGTATGACGTAAATCATCAATAACCAGCCTTGCATCATGTAACGTTTGTCTCGCTCTTATCATAGTTTGTTTCGTAATCTCTTGAGATCGCCCTGTATTCCCTTTTTGCATATGGGCATCTATTGCTTCCAATTGCATAATTAAGCTCGCTACACCTTGCGCTAACGTATCATGTAAATCTCTTGCCATTCGCTGCCTTTCATTAGCTAATGTCAATTCTTCTACTCTCATATATGCAGACTCTAACTCTTGAATGTAGCTCTGTATACGATTACGTGCATCATATTGCTGCTTATTAATATAAGAAAAAGGAATAATAATTGCTAGTACTAAAAGGAACATAGAGATAAGAATAGCTACTTTATTCACACCATAATTCATACTAATCGCAGTACAAAATATGGCATACATGAGAGTAAAAACTGCCATTACTTTAAATATATTGTTATAAACATATAGACTTTGGGCAATTAAAATAGGCGTTAATCCAACAAAAATAGCTATTGAACCATTTGGTACAATAAATGCAGCAAGAAACACAATGAAGAGTTGTACAAAAAAGAAATACAACAATTGTCTATTCTTTAATGAACTTGCATACCAATGAAAGATAGTATGAATAACAATAATTATTGTGAAGAAGAAACTATCCATTGAGAGAATATTATTACGAAATTCTAAAAGCATTGAAGCTATATATACGAGTGTAATCCATAAAACAACAAACCTTCTTGGAATAAATACCGCTTCCAATACATTTGTATCCACGTCTATATTTGAATTCATTTTTTTCATATTCGACCTCCATCATTATATTATACAAGATGCAGCTTACATTTTGATAAAGTGAAACTATAATCAGGGTGGGTTTTGTTCCCCACTGATTATTAGCTCCCACCTAGCATGTTGAGGTAGAAGTCTTACTGTCTGCAAACAGCGAGATAATTTATCGATTCTTCATCATATTCATTATCCAATAATAATATGAAATATTGCATATCAAAATGCATTGATATACTTGTAAGCGCTTACTATAATGAGAATATAAATATTTATTACATCTTATTATTAACAAAAAGGAGGCAATCATATGGAAATCGCAATGGCAGTTTTAAAATTTGTAGGTGGAGTAATTCCATTAGTTCAAGAACTTTTAAAAGCATTTATGTAAGATTATTATTCAGCAATTATCTATACGAGTTATCATACAAATGATCTGTATATCAAAAACAAATTGATACACAGATCATTTGTGTGAGAAAACTTCAAACGAAAATTATGTACCCCAGCATGATACATCTATCTCAAGTTGGAAAAAGACGCTCACAAGAGCGCCTTTTTTTTATATTACTATATACCTAATAACTTGTTTAGAAAATCGATTCTACAATACTACATAATTAATATATCTGTTTAAAGTTTACACAATCAAAATCCCCCTCAAAGTATAAAAGAAGATTTTCTGTTCCCTTTTATTTAGTGCTAATGAAATAATCATTTAAACTGAAAATGCTATAATAAACCCAATCAAACTAAGGGGGAACAACTATCTTGCACGGAAAACACATTCAATTTCACAAGTTTGGTAACCCAAAAGATGTATTACAAGTTGAATATAAAAATATAGAACCATTAAAAGATAATGAAGTTTTCGTTCGTATGTTAGTTAGACCGATTAATCCATCTGACTTAATTCCCGTAACTGGAGCCTATGCGCATAGAATCCCTTTACCTAACATACCTGGTTATGAAGGTGTTGGTATTGTAGAAGATGTAGGAGCTTTTGTTTCTAGAGATCTTATCGGCAAACGTGTTTTACCTTTACGCGGAGAAGGTACTTGGCAAGAATATGTGAAGACCTCCGCTGATTTTGTAGTCCCTATTCCTGATTCGATTAATGATTTCACAGCGGCACAAATGTATATTAATCCTCTTACGGCGTGGGTTACATGTACAGAAAAGCTAAACTTACAACGTAATGACGTTTTATTAGTGAATGCTTGTGGGTCCGCTATTGGACATCTTTTCGCGCAGTTATCACAAATTTTAAACTTCCGATTCATTGCTGTTACAAGAAATAATAAGCATACAGAAGAATTACTGCGCCTCGGTGCCGAATATGTAATTGATACTTCCACTGCCCCGCTTTATGAAACCGTTATGGAATTAACAAACGGGCTCGGTGCGGATGCTGCGATTGACTCTATCGGAGGACCGGATGGAAATGAATTAGCTTTCTCCTTACGTCCAAACGGGCACTTTTTAACGATCGGTCTTCTATCAGGAATACAAGTAAACTGGGCAGAGATTGTCACGAAAGCAAAAGTGCACGCGAACATATTTCATTTACGACATTGGAATAAAGAAGTGTCACCATATAAATGGCAAGAAACGTTTCGTCACTTAATTCGCTTAGTGGAAAATAAGCAATTACGTTTTATGAAAGTACATTCTACATACGACCTAACAGATGTGAAAACAGCGGTTGATATCGTGCAGTCTGCTGAAAAAACGAAAGGGAAAGTGTTTTTGACGAGTTATTAAATGCAATTGAAGGATCTATTTTGAGTGCTTTTTTAAATCGACTACATGAATACGGAGATAAATACATTCAATATAAGAGCATATATCCTCTTGTTTTTTTATATCTTAGCATAGACTTATTTGAAAGCAGCTTACATGATGTATATAAGGAATAGCACCTATACTCCGAAAAAAATACGATAGGCAAGATAAAATAAAAGAGCTACGTTTATCCTATTAAGAATAAACGTAGCTCTTTTTTATTAATACACGCACGTATTTCACCTGAAAAATTTATCTGTTCTCTGCCCTCATATTTCAATAATTCCACTATATGCCTATTCATATAATATCTTTTATTGTAAATCTTCGAACTCCAGCAAAAGTAAATATAATAACAAATACGCAACTTAACGCATAAAAACTACTAAATTGAAAGAAGGTCTGCAAACCTTTTAAATGAATAGGATCCATGGCTAATCCCGGTTGCGCAAATGGCCATATATATCCGATATTTAAATAATGAAATATCATTCCTACGCAGGTAAAACCAAAACTCATTCCAACTGGAATTGCAAAACTTTTTATAGAAGATGAAAGAAATAATTGTAGTGCAGCAATTGAAAACGTGCCAATCCATCCATTGAATGACCAATTTAATAATGAAACCCAAGGTATAGGACTTGTAATACCTAATAGTTTACCAATTACGATATAAGCAATTAAAAAAAATACTTGTGTCAATAAGGTTAACATAAAGATGATTAATAACTTTGCCGTGTAAACATATCGAAATGGGATTGGTAAAGATAATATTTTTTTCCAATTACCTTCACTATGTTCAAAGCGGCATACAAACGCACAATACATACTTACTACGACAGGAAATAAAAATAAGCCATATATTAAGCCAACTTGTGTCCAAGCTTTCTCCCACTCATTTTTTGAGACTTTCATTAAGACATCGTGGTTTACTTGAAAATTTATGAGTCCAAGCGCAATACAAATAAGCGGAATGAACGTCATTACAATCCATATTTTGGAATGTTTTAATTTTAATAATTCACATCGAAATGAGCTTAATAACATATGTGCATCCTCCTAATGAATATCTTTTTGCGAAAAATGGGCAGTGCTAAGAACGATAAATAATAAACTAACTCCTAAACTTAACAAAAGATTCATCATGACTCCTTGGTTTGGGAAAAATACTATCTTTCCATTGGAAAATGCCCAAGAAATTGGATTTGTAAGAGATGAATATGTCCAAATTATCCATGTTTTCCAAGGAAGCATTGGGCCAAAATAACCTAAAAATGAACCAATTACACCTGTCGTTAAAGCAAATACTTGATTTTTCACTACCAATGATATCCAGAGTTGCAAAATAACCATCGGAATACACCCTATAATGGTAAAACAACCGTATTTCAGTAATAATATTACTGGAATTTCACCTTCAAAATTAAAAATTTTTCCTATTAATATAATTACAGAAATAGAAATTACACTTGCGTATACAAGAAAAAAGAGACTAAAGATAATTTTGGTTATGTATACTAGCTTCCTAGATATAGGAATTGCACACAATAGCTTCCACATGTTTCCCTTATTTTCAAAATCAATTATCCGAGATGCAATTGTTGCAATCATTATAGGTAAAAATAATGCATTTATCATACTTATCCTTGAAAGAAGCGACTCCCAATTTAGAAATTCCTTTTTTTCTTGTGAAACAATAGCAAATAACCAGAATAATGCTAAAGCCTGTATCAAAAAGACTACTAAAAACAATTTCTTTCTTTTTAATTTCAATAGTTCACTTCTTAAGGCAGCAAACATTATAAAACACCGCCTTTTTCTGTCAAACTTAGAAATATTTCTTCCAACGTATATTTCTCTTCTTCAATTCGATACACTGATAAATTTTGCTGTACTAATAAATGATTTATGTGAGAAATAAGGTGGTCTTCTTGTTGCTGCGTAACTAGACAATTGCCTTCAATATTAAGATGAATATGATGCTGCTCTAATATTTGATGAGCTTTTACTACATCATTTACGCGTATTTTCATTGATGCCTGACTTTTTTTACGTAAAACTTCAATTTTATCTTGAAAAATAAGCTGTCCACTATTAATAATGCCCACTTGCGTTGCAATTTGATCCATCTCATTTAACAAATGACTAGAAATGATAACTGTCATATTATATTGCTTTGGCAATTGTTTGATGAGCTCACGAATTTCTTGAATTCCAGCAGGGTCTAATCCGTTTGTAGGTTCATCTAAAATTAATAGTTTCGGATTGCCAAGTAGCGCCATTGCTATACCAAGGCGTTGCTTCATTCCAAGTGAGTATTGTTTAACTAATTTATTTTTTTGTTTCTCTAATCGAACAATACGCAGTACCTCATCAATAGCCATTTTTGGTACTTGCAACATTTGCCGAATTACTTCTAGGTTTTCATAACCTGTTAAATGTCCATAATAAGATGGTGATTCAACAAGAGAGCCAACCTCTCTTAAAATATCTATTCGATTTGTTTTTAAATCTCGATTGAATACCTTAATATTACCCGTCGTCGGTTTTATTAATCCAAGTAGCATTCTAATTGTCGTCGTTTTCCCAGCTCCATTTGGGCCTAGGAATCCATAAATTTCACCTTCACCAACTTGCATCTTTAATTGATTTACACTATTTACAGCTCCATATGTCTTTGTCATATCCTCTGTTTCAACGATATATGTTCCCATTATTGGTACCTCTTTTCTTAATTAAGCTATCATTTATTATGAAAGTTCATGCTTAATTTTGAATTGAGTTGACCTTAAGTTTAGCTTAATTTTTCACCGGAATTTGTAATATAATTTTAGTACCGTTTCCTTTGTTGCTTTCTACTACAATTTCTCCACCGTGAGCTACGATGATTTCCTTTACAATTGCCATTCCTAAACCTGAACCACTTTTTGGATCTGTATTTGTACCACGGAAGTATCGATCAAAAATATGTGGTAAATCACTTTTATTTATCCCTTTACCATTGTCCTCAATCGTAACTATGGCGTATCCAAATGTTTGTTTTATACGAACTTGTATTAATGTTTTAACATCAGTATGGATGAGCGCATTATTCACTAGATTTACTATGGCACGCTGTATTAATCCCTGATCTGCTTGTATAACTAATTCTTCCTGAGGGCATTCAAATTCAATTAAGCGATTCTCATAATGAGGTATATTCATAAATTCAATAATTATTTCTCGAGTGAGATTTACAATATCTACCGTAGTTTTATGGATAGGTAATAACGCATTCTTCAATTGATATGTAAGTTTTAAATCATCAATCAATTTTTCTATATAAATTGATTTACCCTGAATTACTTCTGCATATTGATACATTTCTTGTGCAGTAATTTTATAATCCCGATTTCCTATAACTTCACTATACCCTTTAATAGAAGAAAGCGGTGTCTTTAAATCATGTGAGATATTTACAATCCATTCTGCTCGCATCGTATCTAGTCTTTTTCTCTGAATGCTAATATCCTCTAGTTGATGTGATAACTGATTTAGATTTGTATACACCTCTGCATATATTCCCTTTTCCTCCTGTACTTGTTTATATTGTCCTTGTTTTAATTTATTTATATGTTCAATGATCATGACAACAGGTTTGGACATATACCTTGCCACAATGTAAGCAAATAATAAAATACAAACCACCGTCACTCCTACTAACATTAAAATCCCATATGGATAGAAGCTAGATAAATTATTGAAGTTCAAATAGACCGACTTCCGTAATGCTTGATTTGACGGGAAAGCAACAATGTAGCTATCTACCTGTGTATTTTTATCTAACTTACCTACAAACGTTGTATAATCCCCAACATCGTACTTATAGCGTAAAATTAAGTCACTAGGAGTGTAGTGGTTTGGTGTATTTTTTGGCTTATACATTTGAAAAATTTCATCACTATTATGATTTAATACTTGTAACCAAGCTCCATGTTCTTGTAAAAATTCCTCTCCTTTATTTGTTATAGAAACACTTCCATTTTCTACCTTTATTTCTTTTTGAAAAGCTAATACTAAGCTCTCTGGATCATCCATCCCCTCACGATTATATGTAAATACTAAATAACTAAAAGCAAAAAATTGAACGATCAGGATGAACATAATTAATCCTATTAATGAGGTAATATATAGTCTTGTGACCTTCCACTTCATTTTGTATCACCTTTTGTATTAAGTTTATATCCAAGTCCCCTTACCGTTACAAGATAATAAGGTTTTGAAGGGTTATCCTCTATTTTTTCTCTTAAATGTCGAATATGTACCATCATAATATTGTCATTCCCTAGATATGTTTCACCCCAGACAGCTTCATATAATCGAGCCTTGCTAAAAATTTGATTTGGATTTTTTATTAAAAATAGTAATATATTAAATTCTTTTGCTGTTAAGGTTAGTAATGTACCAGCCCTTAACACTGTCCCTTGTGCTTCATCTAGCGTAATGTCTCCAAACTGATATATATTCCGAGCCTTTTCTTCATATTGATTGCGTCGAAAAAATGCTTTCATTTTATATGCTACTTCTTTCGGACTAAAAGGTTTTGTAATGTAATCATCGCCCCCTATACTTAATCCAAGTATTTTATCTAAGTCTTCATTTTTTGCCGATAAGAAGAAGATTGGAACGAATGTAAACTGTCGAATTTGCTCACAAACACTATATCCATCTAAATCTGGAAGCATAATATCTAATATGATAAGATCTGGCTGCACTTGCCTACACATGTGTATTCCATCTTTTCCGGTTGTGCATGTATAAATATGTTGAAACCCTTCTTTCTTTAAAACTGCTTCCAACAAATTTAAAATCTCTTTTTCATCGTCTACTATAAGGATTTTTTTTGTATAAACATCTGGAATATTATGTATCATCTATTGCACCTCAATATCTTTCTAAAAAATTTTAATTTAAATAGTGAACCGCATTATCTTAATTATTACTGTATCATTTTTATTCCACATTAGAATAATGATTTGAAATTTTACCCAATTATTTTATGTGGAGATTATCATTTTTTCAATAACAACTATAAATCTATAAGTTTAACGCAATACTATTTAGAGGAAAGGCGACAAAATTATTATTCCTCAATTATCTACCTACACAAAATTGTAATTATTTGGTATGATTATTTTAAAAGATGACAGGAGATTCAAACATGTGGCTAATCACGGCAATCGCGCCTGTTGTAATAGTTGGTGGAATTGTAGTATTTGTAATTAAAAGATTGGAACATAAATATAAGAATGGAAAATTAGGTAAGAAAAAATCTCAAAAAGCTCAACTGTTATTAGATAGTTTAATACCTATGGGAATGCTTGTTGGCTATATGATTGGTTTGATTTTCGGTATGTTTTTTCCGGATTTCTCACTACTTTCCATTAGTTTAGGATCTGGAATAGGCTATTTATTTGGTTTTTTTGCCTATGAAATTTATAGCAAGACAGGAAATAATTTTTCATAATCCAAAAGAAATAAGTGTGGACAGTACATAGTAGTCATATACAATATGTACTGTCCTTTATTTTTGCATCAACGTTATCACCTTACCTTCCACATCCTATACACCTTTTTTATTGATTTTCCTCTCCTCCCCCTTTTGTATATCCGCTTTTTTATTTTCATTAGATCTATACCCATAGTAAAGTAGAGCACATGTAATAACTGAACCTACAATATATCCTAAAAAACATCCTAACCAAAACATAATGTAACCCCCTCTATTCATTATAAATTTTATGTAATACAACTCTTTACATGCTCAATCGTTTATTTCTATAAACTATACACCCTCTAAAGTTATTCATACCATTATTTCTCCCCTTACCTCAAATAACAATTTTATTATTTATCATAAAGTTAACACTCTCGTTAAACATATATAAAGATTGTTGTATTTCTTACTTTTCTCTTTGAAAACAATATATACTACATTTGAAATAAGCGGGTACGTCTGCTTATTATCCAAATTCCCGTGCAATACCCCCTCACGAAATGCTAGGAGCAATCCTAGCATTTTTTACAATACGCCATCAACTTTTCTTCATTTTAACTTTAATCATGAAACAAAAAAATCCCCTCAAAGCATGAACTTCAAGGGGGAGCCTGTTTTTTATTTACTTATATACGTACAGCTGTACCACTTACAGCAACCATTAACATTCCATCACGAACAACTTCGTAATCTACGTCAATACCAACGATAGCGTTCGCACCTTTTTGTTTTGCAAGTTCTTTCATTTCATCCATTGCGATATCACGAGCTTCTTTTAGCTTGCTTTCGTAAGAACCAGCACGACCACCGACAACATCACGAACAGAAGCGAATAAGTCGCGAACAATATTTGCACCCATAATAGCTTCACCATTTACAATATCGATATACTCAATAATTTCTTTACCTTGAATTCCAGACGTTGTTGTTACAATCATGACTGACACTCTCCTAATAAGTTGTAGTTTTTTAATGCGCTTTCTTATGTCTTTATTATGACACAGAAAAAGTATCTAATCTATTGAATTACCTTACAGGAGTGTGACAATTTTGTAAGAATGAAACGGCTATTATTTAATACAGCGCTTTTACGTTAGGATACATAAACGATTTTCTATTTTCTTTCCAATCCTTTTCCACTTCTTTAAAGGTTGGTCGCCCTAATTCTTCATTGTTTTCCTGTTTACTAAACCATTTCTTCACATACTTCTCTCCATTTTTATTTTGAACCGTACAAAGGAAACTATTACTACTATCCTTTAATATTTTTACAATCACGAAAAGACACCCCTTCTCTCTTAAACTTAATCTTTTACTATAAGCCCTTCCTCTCTTATAGTCATACGACTCCTCGGTCGCGCCAAAGTTGTAAGATCAAAAAACGATATTCACTATGTTTAATATGTGACGTACATATTATTTAAAGAAATCAGAGTTATAAGCATTATGCTTATCAAATATTTTATAGATTTCTAACTTATCATCTAATTTTGCATCTACTAAAATTAATATATTTCCATCATAAATATATTCTTCATATTTTTTAGCATGTTCTTCTGGAATTCCTAATCCGATAAATGCTCCTATTAAACTTCCAGCTCCTCCGCCAATACCGGCTCCTCCAATAGCTGCTGCGACAGGTCCCGCTGCTACGATTGGACCCATTCCAGAAACGGCAAGTATACCAAGACCTGTTAATAAACCACCGAGTCCGCCTGCTACTCCTCCTGCCACAAGCCCTGTCGCTGAAAAGATATCCGCTTTATGTGCAGTTTCATGATTCACTTTTTCACCCGATTTTTCTTCCAGATGTTCAATTTCCTTTTGATCCTTCGCAATAGCTGAAATATTATCCGCCGCATATCCTTTATCATTTAATTCATTAATAACACATGCCGCATCATCAATTGTTCTAAAAACACCTACTATTTTTCTATCTACATCCATAACTATTAACCTCCTAAAGTTTTATATAATGTATCTTTATCTTTCTTCATTTCTGTATACACTAATCTTCTTATTAACATAACCATTTACGAAAAAAGCGAATAATAAAAGGATTACAAGCGAACTACTTAACAAGTAAATTAAATCAAATGTAATATCAATCATCATTTCATTCATGTATACCAGACTCCTTTTTATTTAAAGTAAAAGTATATTTTTATAGACTAGAACTCTTATAATTCATCTTCATTCAATCTCTTTCTAGTATATGTATACCCTTCGTAACCCTTTCTAAACCTAAAATACTATAATTATATTTTTTCTTATTTATATGTTTAACATTTTTTAAAACGGGTATGTTTATATTGTTATGCTTACTATATGGAAAGGAATATTTCGATGAATGCAATCCAATCTACTACTATTCTTTATAATGAAACACCTACAATAACGCAGATTCATCATTTTTATGCTTTAATGACAACATTTCAAACGAATGTATTTATAAGTAAACATGGAACACTTACTTCTATTAAAAACTTAAGCACATTAGTATCCTTTTTCCTTACTGTAAAAAAGAGAGAGCTTGTATTATTTATCTTTGAAGGAATAGATGCAAAAAAAGCTTTAAGAACACTCTTTCCTTCTTAAAAGTTATATGATCCCCCTATTCCCTCGATCGTTACTTTTCATATATGTTTTTATACTTCAAAATGATTTCCTCTATGAAAAAAGAACCCCCTAATACAATAGGGGGATTTCTAGTTTGGCCTTATGAAAACTGATATAATATATATTACGTTTTTCATTCTTTACAATAGAAAACTTTGAATAACCTTGAAGGTAGGAATTTTTAATGAAATCGAAAGCAAAATTTAGTATTCGCTACAAAATTATGGCTGGTTATTTAGTTATCATTTTGTTCTTACTTATTTCTTTCATTATGCTAAACAATGAGATTTCTAGTTTACAAAAATCTCGTAATTTTATTATTGATCACGATTTTAAAGTTCTTAATTTAACGAATCAAGTGGAGAAAGAATTACTAACAATTGAAAATAAAGCGAAAGGATTTGTCACTTCTAATGATGCAAATTACGTGCAATCTCTTAACGCTGCGGAAAAGGATTACGAAAAACATTATCAAGATCTTTTGGCTCTATTAGAGGATAACCCTTCTCAACAAGAAAAATTAAAACAGATTAATGAAAACATTACTAGTTGGATTAATAAAGAGATTCACCCATTCATTACAAATCACAATAGTAATAACGTACAAGCAATCGACACGACTCAAATTCAATCATTACAATCGCAGCTAACTAACTTCCGTAGTGTAGAGGAGCAACTAACGAAAAAAAGAGCTGCACAATTAGATACTGAAAATAATAAATTAGAGATTTGGTTATACAGTTTATTGTTCTTACTTTCTTGTATTTCTATTATCATTTCACTCTATATTTCGAATTCCATTACAAAAACGATTAAAAATGTAATTCAAGTTATTAAATCCATTTCTTCTAAAGAAAAAATTACGGAAAGAATTCATGTAAACAGCCATGATGAAATAAAAGATCTGGCTTATACAACGAACCACCTACTAGACGAAATATCGAAAAGAGAGTGGTTGCAAACCGAGCTTGCAGAATTAATTTTAATGTATCAAGGTGTATCTTCTATTGAGATGTTAGGTAACAAAATTCTTAGTGGAGTTATACAAAAAACGCAAACTTCTTGCGGTGCATTTTATGTACGTGAAGAAATTGAAGAAACTGTATACTATGTAAAGAAAGCTTCTTTCGCCGATCAAGGTGCTGATATTGGGAAACAATCCATTAAAATGGGTGAAGGTTTCATTGGACAGTCTGCTTTAGAAAAGAAAAGTTTTATTCTCAGGGACATACCTGAAGAATTTCGTTACGTTACTACTGGATTATTAGAAATACGCCCTAAAAACCTACTAGTCGTCCCTATCTTATTTGAAGATGAAGTAATCGCAGTAATGGAATTAGTAAGTGTAACTGAGATTTCAGACTTACATCAAGATTTAATTCAACAAACTGTTGATAATCTAGGTTTAACAATCCATAGTATTATGGGACGTATGCGAATTCAAACTCTTTTACATGAATCACAAGCAATGACAGAAGAGCTGCAAGTTCAATCAGAAGAATTGCAAACGCAAGCTGAAGAACTACAAATGCAAGCTGAAGAATTACGAACAACGAATGAACAACTAGAGTCTAGAACTGAAGAGGCCGAGCAAAAGACAGCTGACTTACAAATTACTAAATCAGAATTAGAGGAAAAAGCAAGTGAGTTATTACGTAGCTCAAAATACAAATCAGAATTTCTAGCAAATATGTCACATGAATTACGCACACCGTTAAATAGTATTTTACTATTATCTGAAATGTTAAAAGAAAATCATGATAATCATTTATCCGATGATGAAATTGAATTAGCAACCGTTATTCATTCATCAGGAAAAGATTTACTTACTTTAATTAATGACATACTAGATTTGTCTAAAGTAGAAGCCGGAAAACTAGATGTGATTTTTGAAGCAACGAACATAAGTGACATGGCAGCAAATATGCATCAAAACTTTTTACATATAGCTGCACAAAAAAATGTTGAATTTATGATTGAAGACAGTGATACGATTCCTGATCTGTTTTATACAGATGCAAAACGGATTGAACAAATTATAAAAAACTTATTATCCAATGCATTTAAATTCACGGAAAAAGGATCTGTTTCTTTACATTTCGATTCGATAGAAACAACCCATTTAAGTGATGAAATGCAGTCTATAAGTAATGATTGGATGACAATTTCAGTAAAAGATACCGGTATTGGTATCGCTACAGAACAGCACCAACTCATTTTCGAAGCCTTTCAACAGGCCGATGGCGCAACGATTCGAAAATATGGTGGTACAGGCTTAGGGTTATCTATTTGTAAAGAGTTTGCTAGATTATTAGGTGGTTGGATTACGTTAGAGAGTCATGTAGGAGAAGGCAGTACTTTCACTGTATATATTCCTAACCTTCCAAATGGATTAACTGATATACAAGTATCCAATTTAGAGGTTGCAGCAACGATAGATGACGTTATTCCTGTTGAAGTGGTTGAGGAAACTATAGTGACTCCAGAAACAGATAACGTCTTCCAAGAGAAAACTATTTTAATTGTCGATGATGATCATCGAAATATATTTGCATTACAAAACGCATTAGAAAAACAACATGCCAACATTATTACTGCACAAAACGGTATAGAGTGTTTAAAAATACTTAAAAACAATACAAATATTGACCTTATCTTAATGGATATTATGATGCCGAATATGGATGGTTATGAAACGATGGAACATATCCGAATGAACTTAAGGTTACATGAAATACCTATTATCGCATTAACTGCGAAAGCAATGCCAAATGATAAAGAGAAATGTTTATCTGCTGGCGCTTCAGATTATATAAGTAAACCATTAAATTTACATCAACTCTATTCGGTAATGAGTGTATGGTTAATAAAATAAGTGAGGTTTAATTTAAGTGGAAAATAAGTATTATAATTTTGATCCATCCGTCGATATGGATAAGCGCACGAACTTAGAAATTGAATTACTATTAGAAGCGGTATTTAAACTATCTGGCTTCGATTTCCGCCAATATGCTCGCACATCTATTTATAGAAGAATTTGTAATCGAATGCAGCTCTCTAATATACCAACCATTTCAAAATTAATTGAAAAAGTAATTCATGAGGAAGGCTTTTTAGAACAGGTATTAAATGATTTCTCCATTAACGTAACTGAAATGTTCCGTAACCCTAACTTTTTTAAAGCGCTAAGAGAGCATGTCATTCCTGAATTAAAAAAGTATCCTGAAATTAGAATTTGGCATGCTGGATGCGCAACCGGTGAAGAAGTATTATCAATGTCTATCTTACTTCACGAAGAAGGATTAAGTGAAAAAGCTGTTATTTACGCAACAGATATGAATACAAATGTGTTAGAAAAAGCAAAACAAGGCATCCTTCCGTTAAATAAAATGCAAACTTATACGAAAAACTATTTACAAGCTGGCGGTACACAAGCATTTTCTAACTACTATTCAACAGATAATCGTTTTGCTTATTTTAATCCATCTCTTTTACAAAACATTATCTTTGCGCAACATAATTTAGTAACTGATCAATCTTTTAACGAATTTCATATTATACTTTGCCGTAACGTTTTAATTTACTTTACAGGTAAACTTCAAAACCAAGTACAGCAACTATTTTATGAAAGTTTAGGCCACAATGGATTCCTATGTTTAGGAAATAAAGAAACTCTTCGTTTTTCAAATATAATGCCGCATTATATCCAGTTTAATCCGAACGAACAAATCTATCAAAAAATACAATAAAAGCGTATGAAATCCTCTGTTTGGATTTCATACGCTTTTTATTTCGCATTCGTTTGTATCATAATTAGGCACATATCATCTGATTGTGTTTTCTTCTGTTCTTCCTTATAAAACCCTTCTATCTCTTCTTCTAAATCTCCCCATTTTCTTTCTGTAAAAGCACGTAATTTCTCTTCAGACTCAAATTCATCATTTGCAATTGCTTCAAGAACACCATCTGTAAACAATACGATTTGAGCGTTCTTCTCAAAAGGTATAACTGTCTTTTTAACTTTTATTTCATCAAAAAATCCTACCGCGCAACTCCCGCGATTTAGTTCCACTACATTCGCTTCATCGACTAAAACGTATCCAGAAGGATGTCCTGCATTTACATATTCAATTGTTCTCTTTTCTGTATCCACTACTAAGTATATCGCTGTAAAATAATATGGAATATTGTCATTCTCATTATGTAAAAGAGTCATATATTTATTTAAGTCTTTAATGACGAGTTCTGGATCGATTAAACATTTAATCGTTTCACGTAATACAGACGAAATAAACATACAAACTAATGAAGCAGATATACCATGTCCCATCACATCCAATAATATAATACCGTAGCGGTTTTCATCGATTTTATACCAATAATACATATCTCCAGCTAGTTTGAATGAAGGTAAATAGCTTGCTTCAATTTTTATATGATCTTCTCTTAATGGGCTACTTAATAAGTTTCTTTGTACTTGTGTAGCTAAATCCAACTCATTACGAAGGTTTTCTTCTTGTTCTTTATGCCAATTTAATTCCGATTTCAAGCGTAATGCTACACGCATACGCGCTAACAATTCAACTTTATTTATCGGTTTCGTAATATAATCCATTGCGCCTATATCAAGCGCTTCAGCTAATTTATTCGCATCTTCTAAAGCTGTTACAAAAATAATAGGAATATCTTTACACTTCTCCTCTTTTTGTAATCGCCTACAAACTTCAAGTCCGTCAATTTCAGGCATCATAATATCTAATAGTATTAAATCAATTTCATTATGCCTGGAAGAATCTTTTCCAAATTGAATGTATTCGAAAAGCTCTTGTGCAGAATTAAGCGATACAAGATCCTGATATCCGGCTTGTTTTAAAATTTTTTCAATTACAAAGATGTTAACCGGATTATCATCGACAATTAAAATGGACACAAGTTATTTCCCCTTTTCTTATATAAAATGTAAATCTATGATCATTTTCTATTTTTCTAGTATTACATACTCAGTTACAAAATGAAAATTTCCTACTCAAACATATTTTTTATACAGCAAAAGAACAAACCCCCTAGAAATGAGAGTTTGTTCTTTCACTCTATAAAGTGAAACTTTAATCAGTGGGGGTTTTCTTCATCCCCCACTGATTATTAGTTGAACCAATCGGACTTTTATGGGCAGTTAATCCCCCACCTAAATTCTTTGCTTTCGCTGCATTTTGAGGTGGGGGTCTTACTGCCCATTAAAGCGGGATAAATTTCCACTTTTAATTTAACACCATTGCTTTATCACTTAAAAGACGATCTAACTCTTCCATATGATTTGTTTCATCTGCGATCATATCTTCTAACTTTACAACTAACTCTGTCATATTTAACTTCGCTGCCTGTTCTTTTCTCAGTTCATAACGCTTAATTGTTTCATATTCTGACTTCCTAGCTTCTTCTAACATTTCTCTAACATCTTCTACTTGTTTCACTGGTAAAGGAATCGTAGTAGGTGTACCACCTAACGTCTTAATTTTCTCCGCTAAATATAGGGCATGTCCTTGTTCATCACTAATTTCAGATTCAAAGAAAGGTTTTAACACTTGTCTATATATACCAGAAACTGTAGCTGCATTATGGTTATACATAATAATTGCCGAGTATTCTCCTGCTAAATCTTCATTCAATCCTTCGATTAGTTCTTTCACATCGTGTGACATTTTTATATCTCCTCCTATACTTAATAACTACCCCTTTTCTCATGTTTTAAACATAATTCTGTAAAATTTTTTATGTATCTAAAAACGCCGCTTGCTTCAATTTACTTATCGCTTGTCTTTTAATACGAGAAACGTGCATTTGTGAAATACCTAATCGTTCCCCTGTATCCTTTTGATTTAAATTTTCACCAAATATATAATGAATAACACTCTTTTCCGTATCATTTAATACGTTAAAAATATCCTTTAAAACGAGACGTCTTTCTGTCTCTTCATATCCTTGCTCTACTTCACCTACAGATTCAATTCTCGCTACCGAACTGCCATCAGATGAATTTTCAACTACATCATCTAAGGAAGATACTCGATAATTATTTTTCGCATCCATAATTTCTAGCACTTCCTCTTCGGGTAGTCCTAAATGATCCGCAATCTCTATAATCTTCGGTGAACGCTGCAAATGATCTGTTAGCTCCTCTATCGCAAGTTTAATTTTCCCGCCTAAATCTTTCATTCGCCTTGGAACATGAATACCCCAAGTTTTATCACGTAAATACTTCTTTATTTCACCTACTATCGTAGGTATTGCAAAAGGCTCAAAAGCATTCCCTATCGAATAATCATACCTTCTTATTGCGCCTAAGAGCCCTAACATTCCTACTTGTATAATATCCTCATGCATCGGCCCACCTTTTGAATAACGATATGCAATGGAATGTACGAGATTTTTATAGTGATTAACTAATCTTTCCTGCGCCTCATCACATTGGTTTTGTTGGAATTCTGCAATTAGTTTAATAACGTCTTCTTTAGTAAGATTTGTAGGTTGAGATTGGATTTCCATCATTCTCCACCTGCTCTCTTTGTATATATTTTGTCATTAAAACTGTCATGCCCTCATCATGCATAATTTGTATATCATCCATTAACGTATTGATTAAATATAAACCTAAACCATTTTCCGGCAAATGTTCTACTGGTTTATTAATATCATACGGACCAACTTTCCTTTTTAAGGTGCTAAAATCAAAGCTAACCCCATTATCCGCAACCATAATTTCTAATCGATCTTCATATAAACCAAAGACAATTGTAATTTCTCCAACATCTTCTTTGTATGCATGTTGTACAATGTTTGTACATGCTTCACTAATAGCAATTTTCATATCTTCTATATCGTCATAAGCAAAGCCCATTCGATTCGCAACACCAGCCATTGTTAAACGAATAATAGCTACATATTCTGCTTTTGCAGGAATTTTCATTTCTATCTTTTCAAAATTCTCCATCATCCCTAGTCACCTTCTTTCTACTTTTTCAAAATCGGCATTCAAATTTAATATTTCAGTTAGTCCTGTAATATCGAATAATCTTTTTAACCTTTTAGATACACCAATAAACTCTAGCTTTCCATCATTTTTCTTAATTGCTTTTAATAAAGCTATAAACACGCCTAAACCCGTACTATCCATATACTCTACCTTAGTAAAATCTACTATAATATAAACCTCTTTCTCGCTTGCAATAGACATCATCTTATTTTTTAAATCTGATGCCGTATACGCATCAATCTCACCATTAAGTTGTACCGTATAACCTACATCATTTTGTAAAATATTTATTGCCAAATTCATCATTTCCGCCCCCTTATCTCAAACTACTACTATGTTAATTACCCATAAAAATTAATTTTAAACATATTTTTTTATTTTTATTATAAATAAAGTGAAACTTTAATCAGTGGGGGTTTTCTTCATCCCCCACTGATTATTAGTTGAACCAATCGGACTTTTATGGGCAGTTGATCCCCCACCTAACTTCTTTGCTTTGCTGAATTTTAAGGTGGGGGTCTTACTGCCCGTTAAAGCGGGATAAATTTTCTACACCTTTCTCGGCTTAACACTTAAAAAATATTATCAAATGTTTAAAACTTATAATTTTGTGTATGTATAATGTATAAACATTATTTTTAGGGGGATCTATCTATGGAAGAGCACAACTTTAAAAAAGGAGATTTTGTTCAATTTTCTTATCGACACGATCATGCTACAAAATTAGTTGGTTCCGTTATTAACATACTAACGAATACAATTGTAGTGGATATCGATAATAGCGAAGACTTATCTCATATAGAACCAAGGCAGGTCGTAAAAATAAATAATTGTGAAAAGGTAACAATGGTTTAATACATAATAGAAAGTGTAATTTTAATGAGTGGGGGCCTTCATCCCCCGCTCATTCCTATGAAGATTACATTAAAAAAGCATCCAAATTAGTTTAATTGGATGCTTTTTTATGTATATTTATCAGTTTATTAACTTTATAGCTGTATATAATAAACTTAAGATTACTATTCATTATCATACTTACGCTTTCCGCAGCATTCTAGAAAAGAATGTAACGATTAAAATAAAGACGATTGCACCTAATAACGCTGGAAGAATAAAAATGCCTCCCCATTCAGGACCCCAATGACCAAATAACGCACTACCTACCCAAGATCCGATTAAACCGGCAATAATATTACCAACTACACCTAAAGGAAAGTCTTTTCCTGTAATCATTCCAGCTAACGCACCAATAAGTCCACCTACAATACACGTAATAATAAGTCCCACAATTAAACCTCCTATATTCGTTTTATATTGGATTTATCAAGCTTTGGTATGTAACCAAAGCTTGATAAACATGTATTATTCTTTATTATCCAACCCATCACTTATCTTTTGTTTCACTTTTCCGACTTTTTCTTTTATCGTTCCTTTTGTCTTCTCCCACTTCCCTTCATTTTTCAACTCTGTATCTTCTGTAATTTCACCAATTCCTTCTTTTACTTCGCCCTTTTTCTTTTCAACCTTACCAGTAATTTGTTCTTTTAGCCCGCTCTCACTCATATTTCTAATCTCCTTTTCGTAATAGATTTATAGATTTAAAGGATACAAATTTAAATAGAATACATGCATCTTCTTTCTTGTAACCATTCACCGACTCTTTCTAAATCTTTAACGAATAACAAGATCTTCCCTTCATCTAGCTTTTCTTCGTAGAAGTTTGCTTCTTCCTCATTAAGCCCTAACTCCTGCATCTTATTTCTTAACTGATCTCCCGTTTTTTGAAAGACGTTAATAATGCTTGTCCCAAGTCCTTCCTCTTTTATTCCAATTGTATTCACGTCTGCATTGTCTGCGATTCTATCTGTCCTATCTTTCTCATGTGTTAATACGTAAATATCTTTTTGGTCTATCCCTTTCTTCACTAGATCATTCGCCGCATTCATGACCTCTTTCTCCGTAATAAATTCATATACAAAAGGTTTACTATACTTCGTTTCCATCTTTAACTTCCTCCTTTAAAATGAATTATTTGTTATATTATATGTAATACACCCATTTTCGAAATGTTAAACATAAAATATGAAAAAAGTTATATGAATTTTTTCTATCCCAAAACTAGTACAATAAACCCACTTACAATAACTACCTGAATTAACGGAAAATTTTTATAATTAAATATAAGGAGAGATACTATGAAAAAAATCATATCTATATGCGCTCTAACCGCTCTATCTTTCACTTTAATTGGTTGTACAAGCACCTCAGCTACAGATAAAGCTTCACAAGCTAAGCAAGAACATACACAAAATATCTTTCAATTAAACTCTGCAAATATTACAGACATTGAAATACTTAGCACAATAAATAACAACGTTTCAAAATCTCAAACAGGCAACGAAGAAATGATACAATCAATCGTTTCAGCAGTTCAAAAAGGCACTCCTAAGTAAATCACACTAGATCAAAAAAAGAGAGAATCTGTACATTCTATTATTACCGTTACATATAAAGATGACGCAAAAGAAGAATTTCTTGTTTGGGTTGATAATAAGGAGCAACTTACGATTGCTAAAGATGAGAAGAAAGATAAGGTAGAAAGTGTGATAGTGAATATTAAAGACGCTAAAATGATGAAAGATTTCTTTAAAATGTAAAAAGGATCTCCTTTAAGGGGATCCTTTCTCTCTTCATACAGCCTATCGAGTTCTGCTCCTTAGCATTCAAAGTAAAACTATTAATTATAACGTTTATTTACGCTGTAGTTATATACCTATTGTTGCTATTGCAGCAAAGTAAACCAAACTGGACAACCTAGATTTCAAACTGTAAGATTAGATGTTGGTGAAATCGGGCAGCAAAGCATATATAGAAAATAGGTGTTAATTTTGAAAATCAATAAAAAATTCGAACCAATAATTTTTAATATCTTTATGATTTTAGGTATATCTAGTATTATCTCTTTCGTCATGGTTTCAATGAATGTTGGATATACAGCTTTATTTCTCCAATCATGGATAAAAACATGGGCAATTGCTTTCGTACTTGCATTTTTAGCTTCTAAATTACTACCCTTTGTAGTGAAAAGGATAATGAAAATATTCACATTTGTTGAGAAAGATGCTTAAAAATAAAGCGATACACTATGCCAATTCATTCCAATTAAAAGAGATTATTATCACAAAAACTTAACCTAGTAAAATATTTCAACTCAAAGGAAGGTACCTGAAAAGTTGTCTTTTCTTTATAGGTTAAAAAAGCCCGCCTATTTCCGTAGGCGGGTTTTATCTTTATTACACAATATGAAAGTATACTCTCTTTTTCACTGAAATTTTATGTAATTATACATATTTATGAAAATGGAAGAAGTATAATTGTACGTTTAGATACAATTTGGCAACAAACTACTGTTTTCTTATACATGAATAGACAACTACTGCAAGAGTTATAGTTTTTATGTTTTCATTTCCTTTTTTGCATTTATCTTTTAATCAGATGAATGCTTTTTTGGTACATAATAAAAAATATAAAAAAATAACTAGAAAAACTGTCACAAAATCCGTTTTTCTGGTTTCTCTATAATACAGGTATCAAATTGAAAGTGAGGTTTAAACTAATATGTTAACTATAGAAAATGAAGAAAGTCATGCTTCTCATATGACCTTTGAAGATTTATTTAAGCAGTACTATGCTTATGCTGTGAAACAGATTATATGGATTGTTAAAGATCAATCTATCGCTGAAGAGTTAGCACAAGAAGTATTTTTACAATTATATCGTAGCGATTGGAAAGGGATTGAAAACATACCTGGATGGTTGATTAAATCTTCTACTTATGTAGCTTATAACCATTTTCGATCTGAAAAAAGGCAGCAAGCGAAGATTGATAAAGAAATACAATACCATGAAGTACAAAATGTTTCATCATTAGACGATGATTGGATAAGAAAAGAAGAAATTACAAAGGTCCAAACGATATTAAATAAAATGAATGATCGAGAACGAACCCTTTTACTAATGAAATTCTCTGGTTTTCAATATAAAGAAATTGCAGAAATACTTCAAATTGAAATATCTTCTATTGGAACATTATTGGTTCGAGCCAAAATGAAATTTCGCAAGATTTATAAACAAATAGAGGAGGCATAACAAATGAAATGTTATGATATCGGATTTATTCAAACATATATTGATGGCGAACTTTCTCATGATATAAGAAAGGAATTCACAAAGCACCTAGATACGTGTGAAGCATGCCAAGATTTAGTAGTGGAAATCAGTAAATTAAATCAATGGGAAAACGTAATGCTAGATGAAGAATGTGCAAATTCACCACAAGAAATCAAAATTGATATAGAACAAGCATGGAAAACATTTGAAAGTCGTTCCAAGTTGGAGAATGTTTCTAATATAAATCACAAAAAACAACAGAAGAAAGGACTCTTTACAAACATGAGTAAAAAATCAAAACGTATCATGTATACCGCAGTAGCTGCAGCAACAATTTTTACAACAGCAATGATTCCACAAGTACAAGTGGCGGCTACAAATGTTGCTTTGTATTTTTCGAATGAAGTTTCAAATGATAAGGTTGTAAACGAGGGTATGAAGGATGAAAATGGTGTCACGCAAGACATGATGAAAAATGGCCAGTACATTCCGATTGATGAAAAAATTACAGACCAAGGTGTGACAGTACATTTCAAGGAATTCTATATTGCAGATTCACGTATATCTGTTCATTATAGAATTGAAAAAGCGGATGGAAGTTTAGTACCATTTGAATTTGATACAAATGGATTAAATTTAAAAAACGAAGGCAAGAAAAATGGACAACAAGAAGAGAATCCAGAGTATCATGAGAAAGATGGAACCTTTTCACAATTATCATTTGTTCAAGGAGAAAATGGATTACCATTCAAACTAAAAGCAGCTGGGGAAGAATTAGAACATGTAGGTGTTCGTGATAAAGATCGACCAGAAAGTGTCCTTACATTTGTGGAAGGTCCTGAGGGGAAAGGTTCCTTCAAGCAGCCACTTACATTAGATGTAAATATAAATAAAATTGGAAAGGTAGCTGGATCTTGGAAGGGACAAATTCAAATTGATTCTTCCAAGTTGAAAAAGTAAGACAAATTGAATTGAGAAAAAGAATAGAACAATATGTATGTAATTCTCAGTTTATATGTTTTCTTATTTTCGTTACATTTATTTCTTATATAGTTTTTACTCTGTCTTTTATTTATGATTTAAGACTATTATAAGAAAAAGCCCTCTAAAAGTAGAGAAATAAATAACCGGTTTCTTAACGTATAAGAAACCGGTTATTTTTTATCTAAAAAGCGTTTTAAAGTGCAATTTCCTAAAAAAGAAAAGACACCATAAGGTGCCTTCCTCTGACTTGAACCATCTTAATTTTAATAATATGTATTGGACTCCCATCCAACTATTATTTTACCATGTTAAGTTATTTTGTTTATTGAGAAATACAATAATTTATTTATGCTGGTCGTCTGTATGAGGTCCTTTTGTAGTCCATGCAGCGATTAACAAAAGAACAATAGCAGTGATGACACCCAAAAGTCCTTGCTTAAGCCACATAGATAATGCGGTATTCCCTCTAGCTCTTTTTCGATTTCTTCAGGATTCATTTAATCTACGAGTTTATAATTACTGTTAGCATCATAATAGAATAGCGGGATAAAAGTAAAAAAGAGGAGTGAAATTTCACTCCTCTTTTTTACTTTTGGATTTTAACACTCATTAGATCGCTACTAGAATTTTGCTTCTCTACGCTTATATCTATTTTAAGATTGTTTTTATTTATATCAAAATTACCTGTGCGTGTATTAGAAGCCACTATGTTATCAATCTCTGTACTTAAATCTAAGTTTGGATTTATCATAGTGATCCACTTTTTCCCTAACTCTACTAACGCCTTCTTATCTTGACCTCTATCAATTACAAAATTAACGGTAAAGTTACTTTCATTATCGCCTTCTACAGTGAAATTCCCATTAAATTCTGGAATCCCTTCTAATACCGGAGAGAATAACACGACCTCTGAACGTGGACCGCCTATCGCTATATATTTTAGCTCCGCATTATGTTTTGCGTTAATTTCAGTAATAAGATTTTGTGCTTCCTTAGATATAGATTTTTTTAATACTGAAGAGCTATCCATCCAACCTTCATGATAATAAATGAGCTCGTCTGCTAACTCTTGCGGGATAACAGTAGGCTTTGACTCAGGCTCTATTTCTGGTTTTTCGAATTTAATAATTGCATTGTATAAAAATTGTGCATACTGCTCACGAGTTACAATTTTGTAAGGTTCAAACATATTATCGCCCGTGCCAGCAGCAATTTTATTTTCTTGTAATGCGCTAATAGCATTTGTTGCCCAGTAATTTTTATTTACATCTTTAAAAGTAGTAGTAGATGTCGCTTTTAAATGAAAGGCATTTGTTAATACAGCTGCCAATTGTTCACGCGTTAAAATACTATCTGGACCAAATCTTCCATCGCCAAATCCATTTATAATACCAGCTTTACTAAGCGTTAAAATTTCTTTTTCAAACATATGATTTTTCACATCAGTGTAAGGGTTTGGTAAGTTAGGTTCATCCGCTGGCTTTAAGTAGGCATATAACATTCTAGCTACTTGTCCACGTGTAATACTATCACCAAAACCAAATATTCCATCTCCATAACCCGATACAATATTTTTCTCTTGCAAATCCATAATCGCTTTATACGACCAGTGATGTTCAGGAACATCTTTAAATCCTATTGTGTTTTCTGCTTGCACATTTGTTAGAGGAGCTAGTGTTGTTGATGCAATAACTGTCCCTGCCAAGATTAGTTGTTTAAAATTCATAATTGAATCCCCTATCCTTAAAATAATATGTTTATAAAAAATATTGCACAAATCTTTTTCTATATTAACATATAAAAATACTTATTTCAGGTTAATTATGGATATTTTAAGTATATTATTCCATTTTATATTGTTCGCAAAATAAAAATCATAATAACTTGTTTCCAATGCACATTCTTTCCCTTTATCTATTTTAAAGAGATACCATTTACAAACTCAAAAAAATCCCCTCAAAGCGTCAGCTTTAAGGAGATCCCTTCTATCATCTTCTCTCTTCATACAACCGATTTGCTTTATACGAGCAAACGAAAAAGATACATGTCGCAACGGGGATAAATGTCAAAAAAAGTCCTCTCATTAATGCAAATGGCGTTTCAAATAAGAATGACCATAGAAATGATACGCCTTGCTTATCCCATAATCCTGGCGTCAAATATAGTTCTTTCGGATTTACAAACGCTCCTAAATTCATCGTATTACTATACATAAATAAAAATAATATCGGCAAATAACATATCGCTAATTCTAAAAATGTTTTAGATAGACGTTTATACTTCCCTGCTCGTGACATTGGATCTGAAAAAATGTCATCTTCACTTTCTTCATTTATCTTTTTAAAATAGTACGTACCTGACCACCGATTACCAGCTATATGCTCCCAGCCACTATCTTCAAATAATGTGCAGTAATTAATAAATTCACTTTTTCTACTAAATACTCTATGGTCTATTCTAATCGTCGCATCTTCCGGCTCTGTATATCTAAATGTATAACCAAATGTATTGCTTTCTAGTTGATAGCCTTTCCAAGCCATCTCTTCTAGCCATTTTTCCTCTTTCTCAAAGTCTAAAAAGAATTTCAATCTCCACATCATCGTTTCCCCCTAACTATACGTGTAATAAACTTTTTGTAACCTCAATAATGTGCTGCATTCTCATAAAGTCTAAGTGCAATACTTCTTTCCCACGTTCCGTAATGACATACACTTTTCTTCGTTTATCTTCACTTTTTACCGATTCTATTAACCCTTGTTTTAATAAATTTTCAACCGCACCATACAATGTACCCGCTGCGATTTTTACTTGATGATTACTCAGTTCCTCCACCTTTTGCATAATTAAATATCCATGAGCTGGCTCTAATAAAGCTAAAAGAACGTAATACGTTGTTTCCGTTAATGGTAAATTTTTATCTCTATTCATAAAGACCTCCAATGTAACGATAACTATATAGCTAAACTATATAGTTGAACTGTATAGTTTGATTTTATACAGTTAGACTGTACATGTCAAATTAAGTCATAAAAAACAACCTAGATCTCATATGATCTAGGTTGTTTCTTACATAAACGTAATCGTCACTAAAGAATATCCTTCTTTCGCATTATACGGCTCAGCTTTATAAGAAACACGGTTTGCTCCTTGCGGATAACCGATTTCTCCAATTACTTTTTTCACATCTTGCAATGCGCCATCCATTGATTGTTTATAAAGGATTTCGATCTTTGGTGACTTTTCGTTATAACGTTGCTGCATTTTATTTTTGAATTCATTATAGTTATTTGCAATGTATTCATTTCCTAAATAATTTAACTTTGTATCTTTTAAAATTTGCTGATATGCAGGAGTTTTCGTACTACCTGCTGTAATTTTATTTGTTAATGTACTATAATAATTTGTTGTAGCTTGCGGATAGTCATTTCTGTTCCACTCATGATTTCTTGCGATTTGCTCATCTGATAAGTTGAAATAAGAATATGTTACGCGGCCTTGTTCATCTGGCACCGGATCATCGAATGTTGTATCAAGGTGGTACCATTTGTTTTCGATTTTCACCAAGTTCCAAGCATGAGGCTGACCGTCTCCAGTTCCTACTACAAAATGATTTTCAATACCTGCTTCTTTTAATAATTGATAGGTTAATAGTGCGTAACCTTGGCAAACCGCAGAACGATTTACGAGTGCTTCATATGCGGTGTAAGCTTTATAAGACGTATCATAAGAAATATGCTTTACGACATAATCATGAATCGCCTTCACTTTTTCGTGATCATCCATTCCAACTTGCGTAATAGAAGAAACAATTGCCTTTGCTTGCTTCATTACATATTCCGTTTGTTCTTTCGTTTCACGATATGTAATCTTTAATGTAAACGTATAATTTCCAGGTGATCCAGAAATTCCATATGAAACATTCGATCTATTATAATTTGTATACTCATTTTTACTTGCGACTTCTTTATAGGCATTGAAAAGTGTCTTCATTACTTCTTCCTGATTACCATTTTTCGTTTTATATGGAAGTGTAATATTCGTTTCGTACGCATTAATACGCTTTTGCACTTCATCTTTAAATGCTGCTAATAATGCCGCATCCCCTGTATCTTGCACCGCAACTTCAGGCTTTTTATATTTCAAAGTATTATATAAAAACTGTGCATACTGTTCACGTGTTACCGTTTTAGATGGCTCAAATTTCCCTTCGCCTGTACCAGAAGCAATTCCGGTTGACTGCACCGCACTAATTGCATTTTCACCCCAATAACCGCTTGGAACATCATTAAATGTATGCTTTTGTTTCGCAGAAAGATGGAAAGCGTTTGTAAGAATTTGTGCCATTTCTGCGCGATTCACAGGAGCTTTCGGTCTAAAATTCCCTTTCTCATCCCCTTTAAATACCCCTGCATTCGTTAACATTAAAATTTCCTCAGGAAACATCGTAGAGTTTTGATTAATATCGCCATAAGGATTATTAAACTTAGATCCATCCTTTAATACATAAAGAGCATTATTGCTACTAAACGTTCCGCCTTGTTTATTCGGTAGCATAACTCGATGCACTAAAGCTGCAACTTGCTCCCTCGTCGCAACATCTCCAAAACCAAATATTCCATTTCCATAACCAGAAATAATATTTTTACTCGCTAAATCTTTAATCGCTGGATACGACCAATGCGATGTAGGCACATCAGAAAAAACACCCGCCTCAGCAGCTTTCACCTCACTGCCATTTGTATACAATAAAGCACCACCAATAAGTGATAATGATGTAATTGATTTTAATAGTTTTGTGTACATAATTCCTTCTCCCAATACGTTCTCTATTTTTATATTTTGTCGAAAAATCTAAAAGAATATGACAAAACATATTATACTATTAAAATTTTTTGAAGGATATATTAAGTTTTGAAATATGCAAAAACTCATATTAATATATTTTTCCGTATTAATATTATGTTGTTTTACTTGCGCATATCTAAAGGGCTATGGTGCCTTATGTCGAAAACATCATTTATAACCAAGTTACTTTTCTTCTATATCAAAATCTGTACATTCTCTTCTTCCCGGGCTATTGATAGAGACAAGGCATTCTTATGAATGCCTTGTCTCTCTTATATATGCTCTTCTGAATTTAGTTTATGATAAACCACTGGACATTTAATTATGAAAAAGTACCAATAACAAAAAAAGTTAAAAATAATGATACATATCCAAGATACATAAAACGTTTATCATGTGTTTTAAAATATAACGTAATACACAGTAAAGTGACCAGTAAAAAAACTGCTGTAGACACCATGAACATGAATGTTCCTCCTAAAAAAGCTAATTTATTATTCTTTGTTAGTTAGGTATATCTAGTTTTTCTAATATTAATGAAAGAATATTTTTTTAATCTACTACAATTGCAGCTTTTCCAGTAGAACCCGAACGCAACTTCTTTTTCCCTTTATTTTCAATTGTTCCTTCTACAACAAAGAATGTAGTATCTTTATTCTTGCTAATAACAGGGTCATGATAGATTTGAACTACACTTCCATCTTTAATATCGTGTTGTCTCACCCAATGATATTTTTTAAATAAAGACATACTCATTTAAACAACCTCTCATATTTAACTTTTAAATGAATTCTCTCCCACATATGTTAATAAACACAGGAGTTTCAAACTTATTGTACTTAAAGATAACAATAAAATTTGTTGGCCTTTCAAAAATTTCATATTGAAAGGCTTTTTATAAAGAAGAAAAGATTATACTATTAAGCGCATACAATCTTTTCCTCTTTATAAAAATGTTTATTTTTTCTTCTTTGCTTGACTCTCTTCGTAAGCATCCCACATTCCAGCACCAGCTCCAACAGCTAGTAATCCACCTGCAATCACTACAGGAACGATACCACCATTCGTATCGTACATCTCTTCTTCAGTTAGACTTTTGTACTTTTCTAAAGTAATCGTTTTTATTTTTAACACTCCTTACTACTTCTTATTTGAAAATCTTTTTACCAACCCATTTTCCGCCTACATAACCTGCTCCAACAACTCCAGCAATTGCTAAAGGAACCACTCCACCATCAATGTTTTTTAATTCCTCATTACTTAATACTGCTAAATTAGTCATTTCTTTTTTTAATACTGAATTCATAAAAATATCTATTATTCTTAATTTAATTATATTGCATTTAAACAATATTAATTTTATATTAATACACCTTTTGAAAAATTCTTTTTTATTGATTAAATTCTATTTTTTTACTTTAAAATACAACAGAACCCACCCACTTACCTACAATGTAACCAATATAAATAAGCAGAGCTCCTGTTAAGATATAAAAACAAGATTTAAAATACATACTCCTTTCAATCGCATCACCAATTTAATGAAACATGTTTGACATAAAGAAAACACCACCTTTTTATAATTATTAGAGTAGAACACACAGAGATATTATCAGAAAATAACTAATTAACACAACACTTATTGGAATAATAATATATAAAATAATAACAGTGTTAACAAAAAATTAAAATTTATGAAATGAATTACTTTAGAGTTAATATTTAGAATTAAAAAGGTTTATTAGGTAAAAAACACTTTATATTACAACTAATTATTTCTATTTAATAAATCCCCCAACCTTTATGACAACGCTTGAGCATACCTTTCTATAAAGTTGAGTAATAATAGGATTGAATCATATTTCTCAAAGGCCCATATTGTTTAAAATAATAAAATAATATTCAGACGGATGCCCAATACATATTATTAGAGTTTAAATGGTTTCTTTCAATCGGAGGAAAGTACCTTTGAGTGTCTTTTTTTATGGAGAGTCCGTTTAAAAACTAATAATAAAAGAACCTCAATAAATGAGGTTCAAAAAATCTACTATTTTAAATTACCTTCGTAAAAAGCAACTCCATTTTGAACATGTTTTAAATACCATGTAATCGTCCCGCCACAAACATTTTCATTAAAACTATTAGCATATACTCCATTTGAGTAATAAAGAGTTCTTTTGAATTTACCATTAGAATACTCATAAGGAATTGAGCATGTTGCTTGTTTCGAAGAGCTCACAGCTTTTTGCGTATCAGCTGAAGCCGCTCCAATTCCTCCTGTTAATGCAATACCAGTTGACAATAGCCCTACTACTAATTTCTTGAACATAATAAATCCCCCTTTAATAGTTTTTATAACTTACAACTTAAATGTATCACTTTTGTAATTTATGTAAATATCTTGAATATGTAGAAATATTTATTTAACTCTTGGTAATATTAGGATTTTATTTTATCAAATGAAAAATAGAGGGATTTAGAGAAGTATGTAACAATGCATAATAAGTCAATCAGATATTATGATATACTCACAAAGAACTGATACAAAATTTCTTTAGATTGGAAAACTAAAGTCTTATCTACCTAAAAGGAAGGCGCCTAATGGCGTCTTTTCTTTATTTTCAAAAGGACCTGCTCAATTCATTCTTTAAAACATAAGGTAAAGTGAACCCATTAAAATCCATGGAATGAACCCTAGTTTTACCCTTTTATCAAAAGGAGGCACTATTGTTATGGGATATGGTGGTAGTTGCGGCGAAGGCTGCGGTTTCGCTGGAGGATTTGCTTTATTAGTTGTATTATTTATTCTATTAATCATTATCGGATGCAGTTGTTTCTGCTAAAAAACTATTAGAAAAGGTACCTATATATAGGTACCTTTTCTTTATGTGCCTTATTCATTATCTAGTTCCAAACTTTTATCATGATTGGATTCGGTTTTTTCATTTTTCGCATTCATCATACCTCAAATATGAATCGATTTCAGACATGAGCTTTTAACTAAAAGAATTTGGGACCATTTTTTCCCACAAAGGAAATACCTTTTTGAAAGCCTCTACTATAGAAGGATCAAATTGTGTACCAGATCCTTCTATAATACGTCTATAAGCTTCTTCAGGAGATAGAGCCGAACGATATGCTCTTGAAGAAGTCATTGCATCGAATGCATCAGCTATTGCAACAATTCTTGCGCATAATGGTATTTGATTTCCTTTTAGTCTTTGAGGATAGCCCTTTCCATCCCATCTTTCATGATGAGAAAGAATTATGTCTTCATTACCTTTTATTAAAGATATATTTTTAAAAACTTCTAATCCTAATTGTGGGTGTGTCTTAATAATATTATATTCTTCTTCTGTAAGAGAAGATGCTTTTTTTAAAACTTCATCAGGAATACCTATTTTCCCTATATCATGTAATAAACAAATAAAATGAAATTGTTTTAAGGAATTATCATCATATTCATTTGTTTCTTTAGCAAGAATAGTAGCATAATTTGCTACACGTTCACTATGTCCTTTCGTATATTGATCCTTTAATTCCATTATCCTCATTATCGATAAAGCTGTTTCTTTCATTTGTTTTTCATAGGATGCCTTAATTTTTTGTACTAAAAATTTTAATGAAAGAAATACAAAAAATGACGTAACAAAAATTGTTAGAAATAATAATATTAATGCTATTGGATAGTTAATGTCAAAATAATAAATAGCAATTAAAAATCTACATATCATACAAATAGATACCCATAGCAGATAATGAATACTTAAAAATAAAGGTGCAGAAATTACTAAGAAGCACTCTAAATAAGGGATATGTAAAGAAGCATCTGGATTACGTATAAACATAAGATCGTATGCCAAAAGATAAATAATACTTACTCCAAGAAAAATATATTTTGTAAACATTTGTTTATTCATTTTTTGTAGACACTTATTATATAAAATAAATGAAACAAAAATAAATAAAAATACGAGTTCAAATAAAAGTTTCTGTAGTGAAAAGTCCTTTCTAAGAATAAAATGTTGATAAATATTATCAAACAAAAGAATACTACAGGGAACCAATAGAAACATTTTTATCGGTTCTTTCGTTTCAATATTTTTAATACCTTTAATCATTTAACACACCGCCAAACCTTTTTTAATAAAAAAGAAGTTCATATAGATATTATTAATAATATCCAAGAATAGATAATAGTGCAAAAAACATCATTTCTCATAACCTATAAATGGGGTACCGCCATGATAGGAATGTATAAAGAGATGAATAGGGTTATAGAAAAAGAAAAAGGAAAACATCGAACTTTCTTACAAACATTCGTGCATTCTTACAATTTTGTCATTTTGTAAATGTATTCATCGCCTTGCCTTTCACTATTTTCTTTGGAAAACATAGTGAATTACAAATTTCAAACTTCTTTTAACTAAAATAATAAAAAAGTATATATGATTATATTAAGATTTAAAAACTATAACGGACAATCTAAAGTTTCTTATTCAAACACTTTAGACTCTCTTATCTCGGGGCATCATTCATGGCCTATCGACTTAATATTTGGCAGTATATACAAATACCCTAAACAAAAAAATTAATTTGGGGTATTTGCTTTTCTTAGCTTGATAGCGATACCCTACTATTTAACATCAAAAAAACCTCGCTATTAATAACGAGGTTTTCCATCACGAAACTTTATCTTCAACCAGTATTCCCATGTGCATATTGAACGATGACATCTTTAATAAATTGAGAGGCTTCCTGATGATTGACCGAATTATGAGACACATTCAAAAATAACGTAAGAGCCGTGACAACACCAACTAAAGTAACACTTATTTTTTTCATTTTAATGCCTCCTTTTTAAAAACCTCTTCACTCGCTTTATGGCTAGAGAAGAAATAATAACTCGCTTTTTCAAAGTTATGTTCTTTATGGAATAGAACCGCTAGTACTTCAGTATATTCTTTCACGTATTCCCAAAGCTTCTCTCTTTCGAAATATACAATACCTTCTAATATAATTTCTTCTAGCTTTTCTCCACTTAATCCTTCATTTCGTCCATTTAAAATTTTAAAATGGTGTTGGTACTCTACCAATTCTAATTTATCGCAAATCTCCGTGCCTTTTCGAACAAGTACTGAAGCTAGTGAATTTTCGTCTAATTTAAAATGTTCTTTCCCCTTAATATATATCGCTTTATAGTTTTCAGGCATTTTTTCACAGACCTCATTTAAATGACTGATAGCTAACTCCGAAAGATTCTGTCCAGCATACATTAAACCTAAATTTTGTTTTACAACTAACATACCGTTTTCATTTTTAACCTTTTTAAAGATATCCATTGCCGAAATATAAAGTTCTTCAGCTAATTCCCATTCTTTCAAATGTGTACAAGCTAACGCCATTAGGTTGTTACAATAACCGATTTTCACTTCATACCCTTCATGTTTAGCAAATATTTCTTTTGCTTTTGTTGCTTGTTGGAAGGCCACAAAAGCCTGATAATAATGATATTGGAAAACAGCTTGGTTATAATAAAACTCTGCTTTTTCAATTTCATCTGGAATACTTTCAAGTAATTTTTCTGCTATTTCATAATGCTCTTTTGCTGCATTGTAATTACCAACTGCATTAGAGTAGATCGCTTTATAAAAATTATAATAATACGATAAAAAATCATCAGTTGGTTTATCAAAAGATTCAATTTGATCAAAACTATTTTTTGCTATACTCAAATTATCTATTAAATATTTATAACCAAAATCAAGTAACGAATAATACAGTAATAGATTTTGGTCTTCTTCAATGTTGTTTATAGAACTCTCTATTTCTTTTTTAAATTTATATGCATTCGCAACGTTTCTATTTCGAATTTCAATATACCAAGCATTTAACAGTTCAGTAACTTTGTTATTTACGGTAGTTTGAACATTCAATTTACATCCCCCTTTTCCAAAATTATCTATATACTCTTTTCCTCATACTACCATACAACATTACCTCGTGATATCTTCATAAACTTGAGATAATTTTTACAGAAAATTCAGAAATATATTTATTTAACTAACGTTTCTTTAAACAATTAATGGATATTTTTTAAAGAGGTAAAGTTAATATAGATCAACTACATAACGCAAAGAAAATGTTTTATTTCATAAAAAAAGGCTCCATTGCTGGAGCACTCAAAAATAAAATAAGTAAATGAATTAAAACAAATAACAGACAATTTAACTATATAGATTAAACATAAATAAATCTATATATATGCAATATTACATGTTAAAACCTATTTATTGATGCTATAATAGGCTTACTCGATGATTGTTATATTTTTTTCATAGTTTTTAAGCAATATAATACCTTCTTAACACCAAGTGTACAAGTAAGAGAAGACATCTTAATCGATGTCTTCTTTTCTTATACAATAACAACACAATAAAATTAAGTTGATTCAAGCTGCAGGATGGCACCTTGATATGTTAGTAAAGAATATATCATCACGTTGTCAGCAAACAAAAGTGTATTCTGCATTTCTGAAAACAGTAGATGGCAGATTGTGACCTGCTGAATCTGCTAAGAAAGAATATACAAGAACATCCTTAACATCATCTTTATTTCCACTAATAATAACATCAAGAAAATCTTCTATTTGGAATTCTGGAGTAAACAACACAATCTTAGTTGTTCTGTTTGGTTCTAAAGAAACAAAAGTACGAGAGATTTCAACTAATTCATTTTGAGTTGGGAAAGAAGTGTTTGGACTTCTCTTAACAGTTACCGTTACATTACTAGTATGGCAGCGTGAATCATTGTTTAACATAATGTTGAGAGCAGTTGGAATAATCCCATTTTCAGAAACTGGAACTCGAAACACTCCAGTAGATTTATGAGCCATATAATCACATCCTTTCAAAATAAAATATATTTACAATATATTAGATGCAAGAAACGTTCGTTTTGATAGGGACAAATTATATGATTAATATATCTATAATAACCCTCGGTATTACTAAGACAATGATTTAAAAGATTAACAAATATCGTGAGACCCAATCGAATGTATATGAAAAGTAAAAAGAATAAGGTGTCTAAAAGATTCCCTATTTTGAGCCAATAATGAGACATTATGTTAATCTTATATGTATAGTTGCACAAAATTGAGAAACTTAAGGAGACAGATTAATTTTATGAGAAAATCATTCATATTACTTACTTTAATTCTAGTATTATCCAGTGTTACGGCTGCTTGCACACAAGATAAAAAAGATAGTGCCGTTGAAAATGGTCCAATAGAAGAACCAACCGCAAAAAATGAAAATGAAGAATTAATAAATCTTGAAGAAAAAGAAGATATGAGCGGCTTGGAACAAGGTATTTTATTAGTTGGTGAGAGTGTTAAGGGAGGCTATTACTTGACCGCCGTTCAAAATGCATATTTAAGTGCTAGTAACGATTCCGTCGTTGTTAATGTCTCTGTAAAAAATGTACGAGGTCAAACGATCGGACTATCAGAATTAAAATATAACCTAAAAGATGAAAAAGCCGGAAAGGCCTATGAAGGAAAGGTGCTTGATCAAAACCCTTCTGATATACAAGTTAAACCAAATGAAACGGTAGAATTGAAAATAGCTTTTGAAGTACCAAGTACCGCAGATGAATATATGTTTTATATTGAAAGCTCTTTAGATCCTCTAGGAGCACACTGGAAAATCGATAAGCTGCAATCACAAAAAAGCTAAGTCTCAAATAAGCAAAAAGCACTGAAAAATTTGATATAGATACAAATGAAGAATATATAAAAGTCCCTCCACCTTAAGGCAAAGGGACTTTCTAACTCCTATTTCAAACTCTCCGCAATCTCCGTAAAGATAACTCCAAGTGCATGCGCACCTGCATCTGGATAGCCTAAGCTTCTTTCACCAACTGTACCGGCGCGGCCCATGCGAGCTACGATTTCTTTCGTATACTCTGCTCCTTTAACCGCTGCTTCTGCGCCTTTTTCAAAGGCAGTTTTCATTTCTTCTTCGTCTGAAGCGCTAGCTAACCAAGAGTCTACACACGGAGCAAGTGCGTCAACAAGTGTTTTGTCACCAACTACTGCTCCTCTACCGAACGATCTTTCACCGATAGATTGTATGCCTTGCAGTGCTGCTTGTAACATTTCAGCGAATTCTTTCACTGTTAGCTCACGTTTTTCGCCTGCTGCTTTACTAGCTGCGCGGAATGCTCCGCCCCAAATTGGACCAGAAGCGCCGCCGCAATGTTCCATAATAATCATCGAACAACCGTCAAGGAATGATCCGATCGTTACGTTCTCTTGATCTACAATAGAATGCCACTCACGTTTTAATTGCTTAAATCCTTTTGCCACACTCATTCCGAAGTCGCCGTCACCTGCATGTGTATCTAACTCACAGAACGGCACTTCATTTTTAATAATGATGTCGCTCATTTTATCAACGAGATAAATCATGTTATTTAATGTAACCACATTATTTTTAATAACAGCGTGCTCTTCCGCTGTTTCTATTTCAAAGGAAACTTCCTTCTCTTCTGCCCCTTCAAGTACATTCACGTACTCTACACTTTCAACTGGTCCATCTACTTTAAACGCAGGTGTATTACACTCTTTCGATAATAACGTTTTTAACTCATCATCTAATTTCATTACAGTTAAAGACATACCTGCCATATCGATACTCGTCATATAATTACCAACGAATACTCTATTAATTGTAATGTTTCTAGCCGCTAACTCTCGTGTAACTGCGTTGTTAAATAAGTAAAGTTCTTGCAATGGTGTTCCGCCAAAACCGTTAACTAAAAGCGCAATTTCTTCGCCGTCATTTACTCCTAAATCTTTCATTAAATCATTTGTCATACGGTTCGCTAGTTCATCTGCCGACAACATTTTTTCACGTTTAATTCCTGGTTCACCGTGAATACCTACGCCGTATTCCATTTCGTCTTCGGCAAGTGTGAAAGTAGGTGATCCGCTCGCTGGAACTGTACAAGACGTTAACGCTAAACCGATTGTGCGCACGTTAGCCGCTGCTTTTTCTGCGACAGCTTTCACCGCTCCTAAATCCATACCTGCTTCCGCTGCTGCACCGGCAATTTTATGAACGAGAATAACGCCCGCAACGCCGCGGCGTCCTACTGTGTACAGGCTATCTTCTACTGCAATATCATCGTCCACTTTTACGTAATCTACTTCAATTCCATCTTCCGTCGCTAAATGCGCTCCGTTTTTGAAATTCATAATATCGCCGCTGTAATTTTTAATAATTAATAACGTACCTTTTTTACTCGCTGTCTCTTTAATTGCTTGATATACCTGAATTTGTGAAGGCGAAGCAAACACATCTCCGCACACTGCCGCATCTAACATTCCTTTTCCGACTAATCCTGCATGCGCTGGCTCATGACCACTACCGCCACCACTAATTAACGTTACTTTATTTTCGTTCATTTCTTTCTTCTTAATTACTTTATATTTTTTCAAAAGCTCAAGCTCTGGATGAGCCATAACCATTCCGTTACACATTTCCATTACTAATGTTTCTGGTTTGTTTATAATCTTTTTCATTGTGCTTCTCCCTCAATTCCTTTAATATATTGTGATATATTTGAAATCTTCTTCTTACTATCCATGTTAAAATGAAAGCGTTTTATAGTAAACGGACAAAATGGACAATCTGTCTAAAGACACCGCTCTCATTTATGGGTAGGATTTTCATATTACTAACATTCTAGGGATGATTGAGATGACCTCTTCTATAATTTCTAAAAAGATAATCGCGAATTCATTGAAGTATTTAATGGAAACAGAGTCGTTTCATAAAATATCAGTGAGCGATATTATGTTACACTGTCAAATGCGTAGGCAAACTTTTTATTATCATTTTAAAGATAAATTTGAACTATTAAGCTGGATTTATAGAGAAGAAACGAAAGAGAACATTATCGACTTTCTCGACTATGAAACGTGGGAAAACATTTTCGATTTATTATTTGATTACTTTTATGAAAATCAAAAATTTTACCGAAATGCTTTTAAAGTCATTGAGCAAAACTCGTTTAATCACTATTTATTTGAGCATACGAAAAACTTATATATGAAGATTATTGATGAATTATCTGTGAGCTGTGGATTCAGCCTTTCTGATGAGACAAAAAATACGATTGCCTCCTTTTATAGTCACGGCTTCGTTGGAACGATAAAAGATTGGATTGAAAGCAAATGCGAAGTAGATCCTTCCATTATGTCTTCTCTCATGAAAAATATGATAAACAATCAATTACTACGATTACTGGAACAATCAGCAAAGTAATTAAAGGGTGGCAAAAGCAATGAAAAAGATTATGAATGATGTAGAAAATGTTGTTCAAGATATGATGCATGGCTTTTATTTTGAACATAACGAAAAAGTAAATTACGATGAAACAAATAACATCATTTATGTAAAAGATATAGAAAAACTGAAGCAAAACGTTGTTATCATAAGCGGCGGTGGTAGCGGACATGAACCTGCTGATATTGGTTATGTAGGAAAAGGTATGCTTACGGCGGCAGTAAACGGCAGTATTTTCACTCCGCCTACAGTGGAACAAATTATTGCAGCAACTCGCCTCATGCCAAAAAATAAGAATATTTTATTCATCATCAAAAACTTTAAAGATGACGTAGCAAATTTTCTAGCAGCAGAACAAATCACAAAAGAAGAAGGAAGACACATTGACCACATCATCGTAAATGACGACGTTTCAATTGAAGATGATGCTTCGTTTAATAAAAGAAGACGTGGCGTCGCTGGTACTGTTTTCGTTCAAAAAATACTCGGTGCGGCCGCTCTTGCAGGTCACTCTTTAGATGAACTCACAGCACTCGGCCGTTCTATCACCGAAAACTTACACACATTGGGAGTCGCCCTTTCACCTGCAAACGATCCAGTGAAAGGAAAAGCTTCATTCACATTAAACGACGATGAAGTGTTTTACGGCGTCGGCATTCATGGTGAAAAAGGTTACCGTAAAGAAGCACTATCCTCTTCTGAAATATTAGCGATCGAACTGATGAACAAACTAAAAAGTATTTACCGCTGGAGAAAAGGTGACAACTTTGCTATTCTCATTAATGGATTAGGCGCAACGCCGTTAATGGAACAATACATTTTCGCAAATGACATTCGCCGTTTATGTGAGCTTGAAGGATTACATGTGAAGTTCGTAAAAGTTGGTACCCTTCTAACTTCTTTAGATATGAAAGGTGTTTCGCTCAGTTTGCTTAAGGTGGAGGATTTGGATTGGGTGAAGTGGTTGAAGGAAAATACGGAAACTGCTAGTTGGTAATATAAATAAAAATAGGATGACTTCAATTGGCCATCCTATTTTTGTACGTAATTCACCTATTAAAAAAAATTCAATTACTGAAGAATTCTGCCTTCAATATTACAACAAATTTACATTAAAAATGTAAATCCTCATTTCCTTCGTATTTTCCTTTATTAAGTCTTTTTCTTATGAATAATTCTGCAACAATTAAATTGGGTACCCACGCTAACCAAGCAATAATAGCGTAACTAAGTTCAAACCGCTCTATTCCAAATAGAACGATAAACAACGGTAGCCAAATTCTTAATGTAACTGCTCCAAAGGTTAAAGAATAATTTCTAATCATCCAATTCCGATGGTCTTTAATTTTTTTATTCTTAACTCTATTTAACGCTTGATATGCTGATGTTAGCCAAAATACGGATAACAAACCGAAACCTAGCTTCGCTACCAATCCTCCCGTAGCATAAAAGGATAAGTATAGTCCAGAAACGCCTCCTAATAATATACCAACCATATAGATTCTCCCAACTATTCGATGACGGTTGATATTCCTTTCTCTAAATTTAGTCGATAATGTAAAAGGACCAATTACTAATGCTACTATACTAGTTGTAATATGTATAAATAACATCATATACCAGAATTCACTTAATTTAGATCCAAACATAAGCTTCGCTTTTACAAGTCCTGTTTGAAATCCATCCATAATAAAATATTGGACAACAACATAACCAGATACTAAAAGAGCAAAAAAAGTAAATACAAACCAAATTTTCCTGTTCAAATTTTACTGCCTCCTTATTACATTAAGGAATTAGATTATACATTACTGTTCATTCTAGAGAAAAATAGAAAAGCCTTCTTCATACATAAAAACCCTCAAGTATATCGTTCTATACTTGAGGATTTACTCATCTATTCCTTCTCATCTCTCATTTTCTTAAATCAATAGTTAACTCATCTGTAATCTGCTCAAGATGGAAAAATCTTTTTATATAATGGATATGTGACCATTTCTCTTCTCCACCAATAATAAATAATTCTTGCGCATCATACATAAATGAAAAGCTTGGATAGAAACTGTCAGCCTTTATTTCAATCTCACCAGTACGATTACTGATAATCTTACAGTCTGCTGAATAGCTTAATAGCGTATAGAGAGAATCTTGTGCTGATTGGAGGAAATACTTCATAAGTGTCGTTATATCATCACTATTGGTAATGCACACTTTAAAAAAGTTCGTATCCTTTTTCTTATTAGTAAAAACTAGCTCAAAATGAAGTTTATTCTCTTCTAAAAATCCTTCAATAAAGTCTCCACATAAATAAGTTTCAAATAACATATACATAGGTAATTTGTTATGTGTACCCATAAATCCTTTAATGATTTCTTCGAATCCTGTATGCTGATTCCAATTCGTTCCCACTCCTATCATAATAGGGTGATTTAAATAGATAGGATAAGGTGATAACCCTTCATTTTTTAACATATACTCTCGTTTTCCATCTGTATGAAGAGCTGGTTTAGACTCTTTTAGTAAGTATTGAGATAATTGAACATGTAACACATTTACACCTACCTATCATGTAATACATAAAATGGATCTATTAAATTAGAAAAACAGAATGATCCATTCAAATTTTACCGTGTTTGAGCCTGGAGAACTAGAATCATTTTATAAACGAGGATATCTCACAAGGACAAAATCACCTCACTGAATGATTACAGGCCTTCCAAATAAAACTGGATAATAAATTAACATCGCACCTACAAATGAACATACTAAACAAAAAACAGCTTCATATTTTATAACTAAAGAAGAGTTCGTATCCAGCTTTTTTCCCTCTCTTTTAAATATCATTTTAAATAAAGCTCTATATAATCTATATAATAAATACCCAATAATCGCCCCGAGGGTATTCGTAAATAAATCATCAATATCTGTAATTCTATTATTTAGTAATTGATTTAACTCAATTGCCAATGAAAAAAAGAATCCCGTACATACGGTGTTTTTCATTTTTCTAAACTGTGGCCAAATAGTCGGTAATAAAAAACCGAACGGCATAAACAGTACAATGTTCAAAAGATACGTAGTACTACCTGCCGTATCAAATAGAGTCAAGTTAATTTGACTGACACGAATCCACTTTTCATATCTACTTATATCCCATATAGTCGCGATCTGAGTCACCTTATACACTAGCGAAAGGTAGAACAGAAAAACATATACCCATAAAAAATGCCGAATAGATATATTTCCTTTCACTTTAGAATACAATCCAATTTGAAACACCACACAAAACATAATAGTAAAAAAATAAGTATACAAATAACTCATCAAAACTTCTGTATGCATGTAGAATCCCCTAACTTTACATTTTCATCTATTATTTTAGAACATAGTTTAAGAACTAGTACTTTGTTCATATATTTAATCTTCTACTTTGTCTTCGGATATCGGGAATATATTAAAAATAAAAAATCCCCACTCCTTCATTTTCAGTCTCCTCCTTGATGTAACTTGTTTATAGGATAGGAAAAACTTTTAAAATAAAAAGTGGGGTAAATATAAAATTTTTCTTAAATTTTATGTTAGTTTTTATTATTACTCTTCTTAGGAATCCGCCAGTAGTAATCGAATTTCTAATATCGTGGGTATTAAATCCCTTTCGGCAGTAATTGTCCCATTATATTGTTCTACAATATTCTTCACAATAAATAAATCAAAACCTATACTATTTTTTTGATACCTTCGTGCTTTGTCACTGATATAAAAGAGATTAATCCACAATCTATTTACAAAAAAATTGTGGCTACTTTAAGTGGAATCTAATACTTTCCTGTTCATCATTTTTAAAAACAAACATAGAAAAAATACAAATTCATCAATATTTTTGACTCAAGCTGTCAAAACTTATATAAAAGAAGTAGTAAACTTATAACTCTACTATTTGTAAAACGATATGATATGGAAATTTAATATGTTTTTTATTTTTGGGGGATATTCATTATGACTAAGGTTGATTTAATAAAAGAAAAGATTATCGATACATCCTTATATTTGTTTAATACAAAAGGCATAACTCATACATCTATCCAAGATATAATGACTGCTACTGATTTGCCTAAAGGAGCGATTTATCGTAGATTCAAAAACAAAGAAGAGATTGTACTTGCTTCCTTTAAAAGAGGCGGGGAAATTATGTGGCAACATTTTTATAAAGCAATGGAAAACAAAGAGCATACAATCGATAAGATCATTGCACTTTTTCTTGTATACAAAGATGCAGCCAATAACCCACCAATCCCTGGCGGATGTCCTTTACTTAATACTGCCGTTGAAAGTAGAGGTCTATTCCCAGAGTTGCAAAGCGCTGCTAAAAAAGGATTTGATGATACAGTAGTATTACTGGAGTCTGTTTTAAAAGAAGGAATTGAAAAACAGGAATTCACAGACGAAATGGACACTTTATCACTTGCCTCTTTTCTTTCATCATCAATGGAGGGAGCTATTATGGCTAGTCAAGTATGTAATGATAATATTCATCACCATTATTTTATTGAGCAAGTAAAACATCTGCTTACTTCTTATTCTAAATAATGCTTTTACCTCATCTAAAACATTGCTCAAAAAAGTCTCTACCCTTCGAAGAAATTACCCCGCCCATTTGATCACTCTATTTTTCCAATGGGCGGGGCTTTTATTTTTATATTCTTTCTTAATTGTGTTTACAATAATAGTTATGAATAGGTCATAGTAAAGGGCAATCTTAATCCTTTTGAGGCAGTACAATCCTCTTATATAATTGAACAGTCAGCATATAATAAGCCCCATAAATAATTATAAAAATAGAAATTGGCATCCATATGTTTAAATAAGGATTAACAACGTAAGCGGAAAAAATATTCATCCCAACAAATACATGAGTAATACCGACAATTGCAGGGAATACAAAGACAAAGAATAATTCTTTATAGATTGACTTTGTTAATAATTCACGGCGAACTCCAATTTTACGAAGCATTTGATAACGCGCCACATCGCTCGAAGCACCTGATAATATTTTAAACATGAGACAACTTGCCATCATTGTTAGGAAAGCAATCCCTAGGAAAAACGCCATAAACAATATTCCGTTTACAAAACCTGAATATATTGTGTAGAGATGGTATTTTGTTGATTCTAATAATACTGATTTTGCATTCTTTACTTCCTTTTCTAACTCAGTAATTAAATCTTTATACTTCACTAGTTGCAAATCATTAATTTCTTTCCATTCCTTCATATATTTCATGTAATCATCTGATTTCCCAATAAACGTTACATTCTCTGATTTTGCTATGTCCTCATACATTTTTTGATCAACAATTTTAATAGGATGCTTCAAATGAAAAGCTACGTAATAAGGCACGATTACCTCAAAGCTCTTTTTCCATTTTGGAGACATTTCTTTCATAGCGTCTCCATCTTTTATATCTCCCCCTAATAGAGAATTTAAAGGTAGTTCTTCTGTATTACGTATTAGCTTTTTTTGTCTATCCGCATCATTTTCTATTAATAAAGGATCCTTTTCTAAATCTTCCTTAACGAAATAAACGAACTTCTCATCTACTTTATAGCGATATTCTCTTGTTTCTGTAAATTTAATATCACTTAATATTTTCTTTTCCTCAGCTGTTGGATTATGAATAGTAACATCATAATGGGTAAATTTATCTAATTGGAATGGAATATTATTTTTAAAAGCCATCCCTCCAGATATTGCTCCAGCACCTAATGCTACTAGCATTGTAATCGTAGCTAAGACTTTCGTTAGATTACTAATCCGATAGTTTAATTGAGCAAATGTAAAAGCGTTAATTCCTTTTTCATTAAACTTCTTATTAGATTTAATCATTTTTACGATAAGCGGTAATACAGCTCCAAATAACATATACGTTCCTAATGTTACAGTGATTAAAGATATGACTATCCCGCTAACCTGTAATCTCCACATATTAATCATTGCAAAATACCCAACTGCTAATAAAATCAAGGCAAATACTGCACGTACTGCCGTTTTTATTCCCCCTACCTTTACTTGATCCGTTTTTGCATTTCCATGCACTAGTTGTAATACCGAAGTATTTGATAATTTAAAGCTATTGATAACCGCATTGATAAAAAAGATAGTTAAGAAAAATGTACAAGTTGCTTTTAATGCTGGTAGATGCAACGCATTATATCCAACTGCATCAAATGCGAGTTGTGTCATAAGCAATTTGCCGGTCGTATGTGAGAGAACGATTCCAACTAATCCGCCAATTACAAGAGATACAACTCCTAATGCCATCGTCTCCATAAACATAAGGGTTACAACTTTATCTCGTGTCGCCCCTAACATCATGTACATTCCAAATTCCCTTTGACGTAGAGAAAATAGAAATGAATTAGCATATAGAATATAGAAAAATGTCACAGTCCCAACTAAAAATGAGCCTGCTTTAAATATAAATAAAATCGCACCGATTGAATTATTTTCTTTCAAAAACACTTCATTAGTTCCTAATGTTTGGAACATATAAAAAATAGAAATGGCTATAATTAATCCCATCAGCAAGATGCCATAATCTTTCTTCTTGCTTTGGATAGCCCCAATAGCTAATTTGAATAACATCATTGAACTTCCTCTCTTATATTTGTTTCGTATCCATGTTTGCCATAGCATTTAAAATTTCTTTATAAAATGTTTCACGATCACTCGTACAATGTAATTCTTTATATAACCCTCCGTCTTTAATAAATAAAATCCGTTCACAATAGCTCGCACTATAAGGATCATGAGTAACCATCATAATAGATACATTTTGCTTTCTATTTAGGTTTTTCATCGCCTTAAGTAAACTTTTCGCATTTTTGGAATCGAGTGCTCCTGTTGGCTCATCCCCTAAAATAATTGCTGGCTCGTGTACAAGCGCACGTGCTGCAGCAGTACGCTGTTTTTGTCCTCCTGAAACTTCCGCAGGATATTTTGGAAGAATTGATGAAATATCTAACATTTCCGCTACTTTCTCTACCTTTGGTTTGATATTTCGTGATGGAACACCTTGAAGTGATAAGGGAAGAGCAATATTCTCATACACAGATAAGTTCTCCAACAGATTAAAATCTTGGAATATAAATCCTAATTTTTGAGAACGAAAATCAGAAAGCTCATCCTGCTTCATTTTTGTAATATCCGTACCTGCAATTTCAATTACACCATCTGTCGCCTTATCTAATGTCGAAATTACATTTAGCAAAATTGTTTTCCCCGAACCAGACGGACCCATAATTCCAATAAACTCACCTTCTCTTACCGAGAATGAAACATTCTTTAAAGCATGGGATTGATTTGCATCTTTTTTTCCATACGTTTTTTTCACATTTTCAACTTTTACAACTGTTCTATTCACTTAAACCCCTCCAGGTATTTAATTTCATCAAAATACTCTACTAATTTTAAAGTGATTATGCTTTTCTCTTTCCATATGTCATAGTTCGCCACATTTTCTCTAGTGGACCCATTTTAAAGAATTTAAACCAAATCGAAGTATATATAATTTGGATCGTAAAAATAAGTAACGCTATCCAAACTGTTTGTGTAGGTGTTACAAATTCAATATTTGCAAATGAAAATATTACTTTGGCAATGATGCTTTGTGCTACATAATTTGTAAGGGCCATTCTTCCTACAGAAGCAACCGGTGTAAACAACGTAGCAACTGTTTTATTTTCTAATAATAAAAACATCGTACTTAAATATAAAACAACCGTTGGGATACTGCTTAGTTTAATAATCAGGGATAATTGATCACTGTTTGCACTAGATGCTAGCCAAATCCAGACAGCACCACCAATGACTAACGGTAACATCGCCAATTGAATTTTCATAATTTGTTTTTTAAATTCCCAAATTCTTCGTATCCACCCTGCTTTAGATACCCCAAAGCCAGCTAAGAACATCAAGAAAATTAAAGTCGAATCTGTTGATATAAATTTTGCGACTGAAGTAACCAGCTTGTAATCAATATTTACAATTTGTATCACGATTGAAAGTAGATAAGCGCCAGAAATCCCCCCTAGCCACTTAGCTATTGTAGATAAACTTGCATTATAAAACGGGATTAGTAAGAAACCGATACATGCATAAACAGGTAAAATACTCCCCCAAAATATAAGGCTATGAAAAATACCTATAATGAAAAGTGATCCTAAACGTCTAGCAAATCTCCTTTTAGGGTTATCGCCACGCTTCTCAACATTTGAAGCAAAAATATAAAATCCTACTCCAAATAAAAATGAGAAAATTGAAAAGAACTTCTTCGTAATTATTACATCAATTAATATACGAATTGTTTCATCTATACCACCATAATTCGTGGGTGCTGAAGATCCTTCAACTACTAATTGAAATGCTGGTATGTTAATAAATAAAATACCTAACAATGCGAATCCACGAATAATATCAAGTGATACAATTCTAGTTTTTGAATCTATTATTGAATTCATGATTTCCTCCTCAAATGAAATTATCGGCCGAATGAACCGGACGGTTCGGTCTATTTTTGTTAAGATTAATGGCATATTCTCGCTAGCTTATAACACTTTATAAAACAACATCTAGTTTTTCTAAGATTACTTTGTCAATCTTGGTTTTATCGACTTTTTCTTTCTTAGAAATAATGCCTCTTCTATCTTCCCAATGTATAATATAATATTGATTTTTCTCAAAAACATCATTTGATGCAATTCGAAGCTTTCTTTCTTTTCCTTCTTTATCGTACCCTGTCACGTTATAAACTTTGTTTGTGCTCATTTCACCACTACTTAATCTGTCTCTTTCAACTATAGGATCGGCTATCATCTTCACGTAATACTCTTTCGTTGAATAATATCCATTGCTGGAGGTAAGATAATAAAAAGCACCACCACAAATTACTACTAAAACCATAAACGTACTAAAAAGCCATTTCATATAAAAATACTTCTCCTTTTGTATTAATTTAAACATCTATCATTAAGATATAGCGAAAATTAATATATTCATTTTAGAAAACAGCATCACATAGTAATTAGCACAATAAAAAAGTTTTCATTTCATGAAGTGTTATAATCTCCTACGGAAAGTTAATTTTCCACATTACACATCTCTCCTTTATAAATATTCTTCAAAAAAGGGCCATTATATAGTGATGAATGCCGTTAGTATATTGCAAAAATAACAATGTGAACAATTGAAATAGATTACATTACAATTACAATATTGTAAGATAAATCTCCTTGCATTTTCCTCTCTAAACCGCTACCACCCCTGAAATTTATCACAATAAAAACATAAAAAATCAGCATCTATATTTTTAGAAATACAGACAAAAACATTTTTTACTATAATTTCTTTTATACTCGTTGTAAGAAAATGAGGTGGCGAGTTCACAAATAAAGTACCAATTTCTAGTGTGTAAATAATACTACTCCCTATTTCATTCCGAATAATTAAACGTGATCATTGAACTTCATGTATGAAATACAGCCGAAGAAGGATGTGAACAGTGAAATTTTAAGATTCGATGTTTTTGAAAATGAAAAGCCTTCTAGCGAAATGAAGTGCACCCCCAAAAAAGGGACATTTAATAGATTAAGATTTCCAAAAATAATGAATATATATGTTATATTGTTAGACGTACTGAAAAAGATAAACGGTACAGAAATGGGGGTTTTTCTAATGAATATGTTGCAACAAGTAATAGATAAATTTAAGTTGAATGTGTTAGCAGTCGAGAACGTTCCTGAGTCTTTTAGTTCGACTGTATATAAAATCATGTGAATCGTTTGTTCAGTTAAACATGAAATTAAGAAATATATGACGTACTATAATCACTCTTGCTATCAATAGAATTTAAAGAAGATGACTCCTGTTTACATACCGAAATCATCTTTTTTAGGTTGCCTAACTTTTTTTAGAACGTCCTTTACAAAAGGTACAGATCAAGAGCACCTCATTCCTATTTAAGGGGATTAACTATACCTTCTCCCCTTAAAATTACTAAAACCCATTTACAAATCTATAAAAGTAGATATAATATCCTTATGGAACCTTTATTAATTTATAAAGCATTGTCAAATGAAACAAGATGTCAAATTTTATCATGGTTGAAAAATCCAGAAAACCATTTCGATGAAAAACCTTATCTAGAACAAGACCTTAACTTTCAAGTTGGAGTATGTGTAGGAGATATCCAGCTTAAAACTGGCTTAGCCCAATCGGTTATTTCTAGTTATTTATTAACTATGAAAAAAGCAGGATTACTAGAGTCTGACCGAATTGGAAAATGGACCTACTATCGTCGAAATGAAAAAACAATACGAGAGTTTTCTGAATACGTCCAAAACAAATTATAAAATGAAAGCTAATAATCAATCAGCATACTAATTGATTATTAGCTTTCACACATTCTGCTTTTTTACAGGTATCCAATGACTTTTGTATAAATTGCACTGCCTATAAAAGCAAGAAACATCGAAAGGAGAAATTTTTTTGGCATATTATATCTAGTTATTTAGATATCTGTTATTGTATTTCGAATTACATACTCCTGATAATATTGGCATCCAATCATGCTTATAATAATGCTTCTTTGTTAATGAATTTATTTTCAAAATACTGATACGAATGGAGAGTTTTATAAATGAAAAAAGTAAATCCTTTACTTATTCTGACACTCGCAATAGGTGTGTTCGGAATTATTACTACCGAGATGGGTATTGTCGGCGTATTACCACAAATCACTGAAAAATTCGGAATTTCAACTACACAAGCTGGATTTTTAGTAAGTATATTTGCACTAGTTGTTGCTATTTCTGGTCCATTTTTAATTCTGCTCGTCTCTAGTATTAATCGCAAAATAATTTTATTAACAGCAATCTTCATATTTGTTATTTCAAATTTAATCTACGCTTATACAACGCAATTTGAAATCATGCTTATTTTTCGTATTTTACCGGCAGCGCTTCATCCACTCTTCTTTTCAATCGCTCTTGTAACAGCTGCTAAACTTGTCCCTCCAGAAAAGAGCGGTCAAGCAGTTACAAAAGTTTTCATGGGAATTACTGTTGGCTTTGCTTTAGGTGTACCACTAACCTCTTACCTTGCAGACCAATTTTCACTCGAAATGGCTTTCTTATTCGGAGCATTCGTTAACACTGTTGCATTCATTGGAATACTACTCCTACTTCCTTCTATGCCTGTTAAAGAAAAAATGTCTTTCGGCAAACAAATTCGTATACTTGGCAAACCAGGATTATGGTTAAATATTTTAACCGTCACATTCCTTTTTGCAGCCATGTTTTCCGTATACAGCTACTTCGCTGAGTACCTTGCAAAAGTAACTTCCATGAATGGATCACTCATTAGTATCATGCTATTCATATTTGGTATAGTTATGATTTTAGGTAATCATTTATTTGGTGGTCTTCTGCAAAAAAGCATAATAAACACTGTAATATCATTCCCTATTCTATATTCTATAGTTTACATATTGGTTTATTATTTAGGTTCCTACCTTGTTCCAATGATTTTTGTAGTATTCATTTGGGGAATCGTACATGCTGGTGGATTAATTGTTGGTCAAACATGGTTAATAAGTGAAGCTAAAGAAGCACCCGAATTTGGTAACAGTCTATTCGTTTCGTTCTCAAATCTCGGAATTACTTTAGGAACCACTATTGGAGGCTGGTTCATTTCAAACTTAGGTATTCACCAGCTTATTTGGAGCGGATTTATATTCACACTACTCTCATTTCTATTAATTATAATAAAACTAAAATTTTTCAATTCTAATAGCCAGGCTTCATTATCAAGCTAGTACATTGTCAGTTCCAAATTCGATAAAAAACATTATAAATTCTTCTTATACGATTTTATTAACTAAAAAGTATAATGCTCAAAGCCTTTAGCCATAATTACGACTAAAGGCTTTTTTGTATATAAAAATAATTCTAAAAGGAGCTAATTTTATAGAACATAATCAAAATGGAGTACTTGCTTTAATTGTTTTGTTTTTAGGATTAGTGTTTTTTGTTAGTGGAATGCTTTATCATTTATGGGGTTCTTTTTAATGGTATGATTGTAATCACTCATAAAGTGAAACTTTAATCAGTGGGGGTTTTCTTCATCCCCCACTGATTATTAGTTGAACCAATCGGACTTTTATGGGCAGCCCGACCCCCACCTAAATTCTTTGCTTTCGCTAAATTTTGAGGTGGGGGTCTTACTGCCCATTAAAGCGGGATAAAAAACCTCAAGTATATCGTTCCTTTATTAATTTCAACGTTTAGACAGATACATCATTCCAAAACTAAAACGTGTACTGTAATTATCAATATGGCATATTTCCAAAAACAACTTAACATGGTAAAATAATATTCGGACGGGAGTCCAATATTATTAAAATTAAGATGGTTCAAGTCGGAGAAAGGCACCTTAGGGTGTCTTTTCTTTATTTTCAAAAGGACCTGCTCAATTATTGTGTAAAAAACATAAAGTAAGTTGAATCCATTAAAATACATGAGTGACCCCTTGTTTTCCCCTCTTATTAAAGGAGGAACTATTATGGGATTTGGTGGTAGTTGTAGTAGTAATTGTGGCGGCGGCTTTGCTTTACTAGTTGTATTGTTTATTTTATTAATCATTGTTGGAGCTTCTTGCTTCTGCTAAAAAACTATTGGAAAAGACACTCTTATGGGTATCTTTTCTTTGTAATAAAAAGCTCTCTATAAAGGAAAGTTTTTAGGCTTTTACATTCAAATCATCCAAATTAGTTATTTACACAGCACTTTATTCCTTCGCATCCCTCATACTATAATAACCCAAATTAATAATAATTAAGAAATACCCACCCATAATTCCAACAGCAAATGTCCACATGTACTCACGGTGTTCAATTTCATACATAATAATCGCACCTAGTATGGCGGCTGCAAACCGATTCATCATGCCAAGCATTGGTGCTTTTTCTTTTTTTACGATGCTATTTCCGAACTTTTCGATACGCCTTCCTAAAATCCAGGCGCAGTACATACTTACTAAAAGGCCAATGCTTATCCCTACAAACTGGGCTCGAAAAGGTGTCATCAGCCATCCCAATAACATCACGCCTAGCAAACAATATATTTGTATGTTGAATGATCTTAATGCCATACGAATCATGTTATTCTCCTTATCTTTCCTATTAATCCCATCTTTCGGACTTCAAGTTTTCCGATATATCCTTTTTAAAATGGGGGAATTTGATTTTGCTCACCATTAAATAAGCGAGTACGCATGTGCCAAATGCCACGGAAACTGGGTTATTTAGGAGGCATAAAATAAGAAGACACATTGCCGCAAATGGAATGGGCATTCCGATGAATGTTGGGAGTTTGCTTTGTTGTGTATTAAATCTAGCAAGCCGCAGCATTCCGCAAATACTATAAACAAGCGCACATAGCATCCCGATAGACTGCAAATCTTTTAACGAGGCACTATATGCAAGAATAGACGGTGCCACACCAAAGGTTACTAAATCCGCAAATGAATCTAGTTCTCCGCCCATTTCCGAAACAGAATCTAGTTTCCGAGCAACCATACCATCAAACAGATCCAATACCATACCTGTAATAATGAACATAACTGCACCATACATATCGTGAACGAAAACAGCGTGAATAGCCAAAAGCCCACACACAAAGTTTGCTATCGTAATCATATTTGGTATGTAACTCATCACATGCTTCCCCTCCTTTTTACTCATTACAATCAAGAGCCTTCTGTTTCTCTTCCAATATCACTTTATTTATTTTCGTTAACGTATCAGTCATTTGCTCTAAAGCATTTATATCGATTTTAGAAAAGTATTTCTCAATTAATACATCATCTAACTCAGACAACCGCTCTATATACTTACTACCGTTTGGGCCAAGTGTAAGGAAATACTCCCGTTTATTGTTAGGATTAACTTGTTTCGAAATCATCTTCTGCTTTTCCAACTTCGATAAAACTTGGCTCACAGCACTTTTCGATATATTAAAAGTAGTCGCAATGTGATTTGCTGTCGTGTTTTCATTTAAATTAATATGAAATAGCATGCTCTCTTGCTGCCCAGTAAGACCGAACTCATCCTTTAAATCCTGAAATAGTAAAATGTAAAATTCATTATAGGCTCGATTCATTTCATTAATTACTTCTTTATACGATCTAGTCATAGCGTTCTTCCTCCATGCTGTTATTTCATTTTTAATAGTTAAGTTCACTTAACTTAACTATATTATATCGTTATGTTTGTGTAAAGGGAAATCTCTCTCTATACATTCCTATAACACGGAATAAAGTATGCCCTTTGCCCTTTCCACTGCTTTTAATAGATCAAATTCAAAATGATATATCTATCATTCTTAATAAATAAACATAACCATTACAAAAATTCCATATAGACCCATTACTGGTTAAAATGTTATAATGAAATTACCCTACATAGTTACTCATATTCCGATTGAGGAACTAGCGTCTTATTAAGCAATGCGCATAACTCAAATAAAAAAGACACTTTCAAGTGTCTTTTTTATTTATTTTCATGAGAATTATCTCTTTTATAAACAAAATCTATTAAACAACAAAGGAGAATATCGAATGGAGAATACTGTATCGAGAGAACTACGTAACATACGTATATGCCTTATCATCTTGATCATTGTCATTGCATTTTGGGATCGTGAGAAAACTGTGGAAATCACTGACCATGGTAGTGAACCTATCGTAAACACCAGCAATATGACCCCAGTTGGCGATAATACATTTGCCTATAAAGACGAATCTAATCAAATTAAAATATTTAAATTTAACCCAGATACAAATGAAATAAAGCTAATAAAAGAGTTTTATGCTAGCGAATATTAATTACATAAAGTGAAACTTTAATCAGTGGGGGTTTTCTTCATCCCCCACTGATTATCAGCCCTCACCAATCGGACTTTAATGGGCAGCCCGACCCCCACCTAAATTCTTTGCTTTCGCTGAATTTTGAGGTGGGGGTCTTACTGCCCATTAAAGCGGGATAAAGGCATCTTAAGATGTCTTTTTTATTTTCAAAAGGACCTGCTCACGTTTATGCATCAAAACATAAAGTAAATAGAATCCGTTAAAAAACACGAGTGACCCTTTGTTTTCCCCTCTTATTAAAGGAGGAACTATTATGGGATTTGGTGGTAGTTGCGGCGGAAGCTGCGGTTTTTCTGGAGGATTTGCACTATTAGTTGTATTGTTTATTTTATTAATCATCGTTGGAGCTTCTTGCTTCTGCTAAAAAACTGTCGGAAAAGACACTCTTATATGGGTGTCTTTTCTTTGTACACTAAAATGTATGTGAAATGAAAACATAGTAAAAATGGGATACTTACTCAAATTGTTTTTCACCTTATAAACTATATCCAAAAAGTTGGATAATTCCTTTTACTACTCATATTATTAATAAATAAAGCAATAACTACAATAACAAGGGAACCGACTAAAACCGGTGTTACTAAATAACTCCAACTGTATGCTCCTAAAATAACGACAATGGGATCAGCCCCTGCCGGAGGATGCGTTGTTCTTGTTAACATCATAATAGCAATCGACATCCCCACTGCTAAAGCAATTGTCCAATATTCATTCCCAAACAAATGATATATTGATAGACCAATGAAAGTTGAAATCAAATGTCCTCCAATAATATTACGTGGCTGAGATAACGGTGCATTCCAAACTCCAAACGCTAATACACAACTCGCCCCAAATGGAGCCATTAACAATTCTGTAGACGTTATACTCGTTAAATATGTTAAGGTGAGAATCGTTAAAAATCCCCCTAATAGTCCCGTCAAAGAGTCCTTTATATTTACTTGTAATGGACTTCTTCCTTTCCCTTTCATTTTTGCAAAATATCGTACACTTATTGGTTGATCTTCTTTCTGCTTAGTTGCTGTTATATTACTCATCATTCTCCTCCTTTATTTACCAACAATTATATTTCAAAAAACTAACCAGTCAATATTGTTTTTAGGGGTTAGTTTAAAAATACAGAAAAAAAGAATCAACTGTTATAAGTTGATTCCCTAAACTTCTTCAGACTTTCGAACCTGAAATTTTGCTACCTTTTTTCGGTTCCCACATATTTTCATAGAACACCATTTTCGCTTTCCACTTTTATCTATAAATAATAAAACACAGTTAGGGTTTGAGCACCTTTTAAGAGAAATAAGCTTATTTTCTGCTATTAACGTTAAAGCATCAAATGCAATTAACGATGCTAGTACATCCTCAATTTCTCCAACTGGGATAGAAACTAGACGCTGTTCAATGACTTTATATGTAAATGGTGCCTTCTCAATTTGTTTTTCTAAATACGTAATAAAATCATTAGAAGTTTCGTGCCGATCGGCAATTGCCTCAAACTGTTTTCGCAATACTTCTCTTGCCTCTAATATGCTAGATGTAACTTGATTCATGCGCTCTTGAATTCCTATAAGTGTTTTTTCATTCCAAAAAGGCAGATTAACCTTTATTACATGTAGCCATTCTAATACATCTTCATCCGTTATTAATAAATCATAACGTTGTCCACGCCTAACTAACTCTGTATTTACTAAATCTAATGAGAGATTTCCAGATATAAGCGGGAATTGTTTTGTTTCCTGCATGTACTCATCACCTACTCTTTAAACAATCATATTCCAAATTAATACAGAAGTGCAACTTTTTTATAAACTGCAAAGTATGAAGACCAAAGCCTTTAGCCATAATTACGACTAAAGGCTTTTTTGTATACAACTAAAAAGGAGCTGACTGTATGGAACATAATAAAAATGGGATGCTTGCTTTAATCGTTTTGTTTGTAGGACTAGCTTTTTTTGTTTTCGGTATGGTTTATCATTTGTGGGGAACGGTTTAAAAATAAATAATAATTCATTTAAGAAAAAGTACTCGTATGAGTACTTTTTTAGATGTCATGTAAAAACATTCTAAACTTACTTACATGCATACAATCACCAATGATAGTTATATAATTGAGAAGGTTGCAAATTATCAATCTATTATAACGTGATTTGGGAAGGAGCTAAAAACTAAAAATGTTAGAAATCATTTTTGTTACTTTATTACTTTTATCTAGCATCACTCTCATTTTTATCGAACGTGGTTTGACGAAAAAAAATGTAGTCATTTTACTGATCAATTATGTATTCTTATTTGCCACCATTATTCTAATTGGCGCAAACTGGCGTATGATCCCCGCCTATTTCTTATTGTTCGTTTTAACATTACAAGTTTTTTTGAAACCAAAAACTACAGCCGTTTCTCAAAAGTTAGTGATGAAAGTTTTAAAAGGTTTCGGAATTATCGTAACTGCTATCGCAATGTTTACATTACCTTTACTTTTTCCGATCATAACACTCCCTGAGCCTACTGGAAAATATACGGTAGGAACGAAAGCTTTTCATTTAATTGATAAAAATCGAAAAGAAACCACTGTACCAAATAATCATGGAAATCGTGAGTTAATGATACAAGTATATTATCCTGCCGAAAAAGAATCAGGGAACCCTTCTGCCTATTTTGAGAACATAAACGAGCTGGCTGAACAATTGGCAGTAACAAACGGTGCTCCGTATATCGTAACGACACATTTAGGGCTGACAAAAACACATTCTTATCAAGATGCTAAGCCACTTCAAGATAAAGAAAAATTCCCCCTCCTTTTATTCGGCCATGGGATGGGATTATATGGTCAATAAAATACATTCCAGTTAGAGGAATTAGCTAGTCAAGGCTATGTCGTAATCGCTCTTAATTTCACAAGATACGCAGCAACAACAATTTTCCCTAACGGAAACCGCGTAGACTCTATACCAATTGAATATACACCTACTGCCTTAAATACCACAGTTCAAAAATGGGAACAGGATACTACTTTTGTTTTAAACGAAGTAATAGAAGGTAATTTCGATAAAAGTTTTAAAACTATCGCAGACTTAATTAACTATGACAAAATTGGAATGTTCGGTCACTCTTTTGGCGGAGCAACTTCCGCACAAATGTTAGTAAAGGATACGCGTATTAAGGCTGCAATTGATATGGACGGTGGATTGTATGGAGACCCGATGCCTAAAGATGGTCCTCAGAAACCATTCATGTTGATAAACGCTGAAGCTACCATTCATTATATGAAAGAAGCTGAGAATCAAAAGACAACCGGCATCCAAAATGAATTATTGGAAATATCCTATTTAAGAAATAAAACGATTGAAAAACCGGGCGTATACACAGTAGTAATTCCAAAAACAAATCATACTAGTTTTACAGATTTAGCAGCATTTTCACCTATTATTAACGAACCAGACGAAGATGTAGCCGCAAATTATACACTCATTAATAAACTAGTAACTAGCTTTTTCGATCATAATTTAAAAGGAATAAACGAAAATCATTTAGAAGAAATTCAGAAGCAACATCCTGAACTTCAGCTCATTAAACACTAATAATCTTTCATTTACCTAGTCATGTAGCCCCTCACTATACTTGAGGGGTTTTTGCTTTAAAACAATTATAAAAAAGGCCCCATCACTGGGGCGCTCAAAAAATAATATAAGTAAATGAATTAAAACAAATAACAGACAACTAAAATATATAACACAAAAATTGTATAATCTATATATATGCAATATTACATAGAAAAATTTCATTATTACATGCTATACTAAAACAGGAGTCGACAATCGTTATTTTCTTCTTATTTTTTAAAGCAATATGGATATACCTTCTTAACTCATTTGGATTGTACAAGTAAAAGAAGACATCTTACTAGATGTCTTCTTTTCTTATATTTTTATGAATTCCTTTGAGCAGATGCTCTCCAAGCACGAAAAGATGTTGGGTGTCCAGAATGAGCTCTTTGCTTTGCAGCAGCAACAGCTGGTTTTTCTTCAATAGTCGTTGGTTTCTCTTCCACAATCGCTGATTTTTCTTCAAGAGTAGTCACAGCAGTTTGTATTTTTTCCAACTGCTCTTTTAAAGCTTGCTGTTCAATCTTTAAATCCGTAAGTAATCGTAAAATCATTTCAGAATTGGCCATAAAGATCCTCCTTCCCCCAATACACAGAATAAAATACAATATGTCATCAGCATACTACCCGTGACAAAAATAAGGTCGTCAACTCTTTTAAAATCTAAGCACTTTTTATTTTTCAAAAGGACCTGCTCAAGATTATCCGTAAAAACATAAAGTAAATTAAATCCATTATTAAATGGTCTTTATGGAAGGAGGAGTTAATATGGGATATGGCGGTAGTTGTGGTGGAGGCTGCGGTTTCGGCGGCGGATTCGCTTTACTTGTTGTACTCTTTATCTTATTAATCATCGTTGGCGCTAGCTGTTGGGGCGGCGGATTCGGCTGCTAAGGAGAGGCACTCTTGAGAGTGTCTTTTTTTTGTGTTTTTTGATGTACCCCCCCTTCGCATTGGTAGTTTATCAACGTTAATAGTTACTGTCATAAAGAAATAGTATCCTTGTAATTCCCCCTCGAAATTCGCACATTTTAAAATTGACATAACACCTCATGCACCATATACTGTTATCAACAGTATACTGTCATTAACAGTATATATCCTAATTCATTCTAGGAGGAAGATCCATGAAACATACAGGAAGACATACAGGCGCATTTCTTTTGTTATTTCTAGCTGAGGACGATAACTACGGCGGGCAATTACTGCAAAAGTGCGAAGAAGAACTTCCAGTCAATCCAATCGATAGCGCCATTTTATATCGCACGCTAAAAAAATTAGAAAACGAAGGTGCGATTGAATCTTACGTAAGTACAGATCATCAAGACAAACCGAGAAAAATGTACAAAATTACGCCTGCTGGAAAGGAACAATTGGCAGATTTTCAAATGGATATTGAAGAAAAAATGAAGAACTTATCCTTTTTCATAGACAAATATAAGGACTTAAAGGAATCCAACCATGATTAACGGCGTGATCCTTTACACTTTAGCCATTATTTTTACGGGGATTTCTTTTATGAAGGACCGGACGAAAACGAAAGATGCTCTATGTAAGTCGTGGAAAATGTTTCGCAATCTTCTACCTGCGATGCTCTCCATCATGCTTTTCGTTGGACTATCACTTTCTATATTAACGCCGTCTTTCATCTCTTCTATTATTGGGGAGCAATCTGGATTCATCGGTATTATTTATTCAGCGATACTCGGCTCCGTTGCACTTATTCCAAGCTTCGTCGTATTTCCTCTCGGTAATACGTTAGTACAACACGGCGCAGGCCTTCCTCAAGTTGCGGCACTTATGTCTACACTCATGTCAGTAGGAATCACAACATTACCGATGGAACAAAAGATATTCGGACGAAGCTTCGCTTACGCACGTAATGCATCTGCATTGCTCATGTCACTTCTATTCTCCTATATCATTTGGGTGGTGATGGTATGAAGGAACTAAAAAGATACCGTTTCTTTTTCATCTTACTCCTGGGGCTCTTTGTATTAACTTTTATAAATCGATCTTTAGGATGGAGCGCATTACAATTAACAGGGAATAGCATTTTAGATATGCTGTTTTTACTCCCACCTGTCCTAGTATTTGTAGGATTACTTGATCAATGGGTGAAGAAAGAAACGCTCATGAAATATATGGGAGAAAAGTCCGGCATATATGGAATCCTATTTTCTTTATTATTAGGCGGCATTGCAGCTGGTCCTCTCTACGTTGCCTTCCCAATTGCAGCACTACTATTAAAAAAAGGCGCAAGTATTCGGTACATCGTATTTTTCTTAGGCGTTTGGACCACTGCGAAATTGCCAATTCTCGTCTATGAATTCTCTTCATTTGGAGCTACTTTTACACTCATTCATATTGGTTTCGGTTTAGTATTCTTCTATGTAATGGGGATTATTTTTGAGAGGTCTTATGATCAGGGACAGTTGCTTCGGTATGATGTTACGGAGGAAATGTAATCAAATTGACCATAAAATAGGAATATGATATATTTTCGGTAGAGTACTATATAAGTATGACATCAAATAAAATGGCATATAATAAAAGAAGAGATGCGCTAACATCTCTTCCCTAACTGCTACCGTATAGGGTGGTGGTTATTATACGTTATTATTTTTTACGAAACCCACCCTTTTGCTTCCTACGGCGCGGAGTGGGTTTTTTGTTGTCCTTACCCAGAAGTTGCTTCCGCAAAAAATACGCTGAAACTTTCTAGCACTACGGACTCATGGCCAAGCATATTTTGCACAGTAATACACTACACCTACAGGCCTTGTTTTTTCATTAGAACCTGTCTTTTCTGCAGGATTTGCTTTTGTTTTCACAGATAAAACATTTACAGGGAAAGGGTATTTAGGCGCTACGCTTATATTATTGAGTGTGTTGATTGCTGAGGTGGATTTTAAGGGATTGTTGCGGGTTAATTATAAGAAAAATATTGAGTAAACATTTTACTATAATCAATAAACATACCCTAGAAAAATATGAGTTTATATTATTTTCATTCTCTTCACTTAGATCTTCTTTTAAATGAGACTTTTTAGATGCTATCTTCAAATAAGATAGCATCTAAAATTGTTAAAAAGAATTCCCCCCTGGTATCTTCTTATACTTTATGTAGTCTTCATATTTAACCTTTTCTACGTTTTTTGAAGAAAAGATGTTCAAAATTACTTACTGAATATAGTCATACAGATTTTTCGCTAACAATAAACAAGTTACTGTAATGAAAAGAGCACGAACATACCCGCTTCCTTTTTTTATAGCAAATTTGGAGCCAACGATCCCTCCAGCAATTTGAGCAATCCCCATTATAAAACCATACGCATAGTTTACTTGCCCTACATACATAAATATCAACAATGCACCAACATTACTTCCTAAATTAAGAAACTTCGCATTACCTGCTGCTTTTAAAAAATCATAACCAATAAATAAAAGAGCAAACATTAAAAACGAACCTGTGCCAGGACCTAGAAATCCATCATAAAAACCAATAGCAAAAATAAAAAAGGTAAAAATAATGACGTGTCGACTAGATAATTTCTTATGAGTAGAAATACTACCCCAATCCTTTTTGAATATCGTATAAATAGCGACTGTCCCGAGCATGATCAACATCAATGGCTTCAGTACTTCTGGGTTCATTAAATGAACGGTCCATGCCCCTATTATGGAACCTATGAAAGTGATTGGAAATAATTTGAACGCCGATTTCAAATCCAGATTACCAGAACGATAAAACACAATATTACTAGTTGCACTCCCCATTGTTGATGCTAATTTATTCGTGGCTACTGCACTTGCTGGATTCAATCCTGTAAATAATAAAGCTGGTAAGGCGATTAATCCACCACCACCTACAACTGAATCAATAAATGCAGCTACAAATCCAAAAACAATCAAAATAATTAATATAGATGGGTCTAAATACAAATCCATACGAGTAGCCTCCCCTTTAGTCACTATTGTAATAGTAACTACCAATTTGCTAAATGTAAAGAGTTATTGTAACGTTGAAATATAAAGTGAAACTTTAATCAGTGGGGGGTTTTGTTCATCCCCCACTGATTATTAGTTGAACCAATCGGGCTTTTACGGGCAGTTGATCCCCACCTAACTTCTTTGCTTCCGCTGAATTTTGAGGTGGGAGTCTTACTGCCCGTTAATGCGGGATAAAAGCAAACATCGGAGGACGAAAAAAGTGGACTACATAGTGCAACAGCTTAAAAAAATGGGTTTTAATGAATATGAAGCTAAATCTTATGTATCTCTTGTTAAACAGGGGGCTGTCACAGCCTATCAAGTGAGTAAGGATTCAGGTGTCCCAAGAGCGCGAATTTATGAGATTTTAGGTAACCTTGTAGAAAAAGGAATTGTCATGAAGGAAGAAATAAATGACACCACTCGCTATTCACCTCTACCTGTTGAAATCTTTTTACAGAAGGCTCAATCAGAATGGCAGTCTACTTATGAAGGAATCAGTGATTCATTAAAAAAACTAGAAACTTCCGAAGAAAAAACGGATAATCGAGTAATTACTTTAAAAGACAATCAAACAATCATTAGCTATTGTCAGACATTAATAAAAAAAGCAGAACGACGTATTGTCATTTCGATGTGGGATGAAATGTATGAAGCGTTAAAAGAGGACCTAGCTGAGGTAGCTGATAAAGTCACAGTACGAGGCATTACCCTGCATGTTGAAAATCCCATTAAAAATCTAGAAGCCCATCGTATAACAACTTATACAGAAACCCTCTCTACAGAACATTGGTTTATTTTATCGATAGATTCTAAAGAGATGATTTATGGACCATCACTTGAAGAGCGTAATATTGCTTTTTATACAGATGACCCCGTTCATATATACCTATTAGAGGATTATGTATGGCATGATGTTTTAGTGAATCGACTTGTCCGACGTAGCCAAGATGATTTGCAGCAATGGATTACGACAGAGAGAAGATCTTTCTTTATGGGAAAATAATTTTCCAATCCCTACACCAGTATTTATCTAAACGATACTGGTATTTTAATTTCGAGAACCCCCCCTCCAACTCTCTCACCATATTTTTTGTCTTGGATATTAGCCGGAGTGAATTTGACGAATACAATTATACGTTATATGGTAGAAAAGGAAATAACAGAGAAAAAGAGGGGTATTTATGAAAAAGATTAAAGTCATATTCACACTCGCCACATCACTACTACTTTTACAAGGTTGTAATAACACTCCGAGTAAAGCAAATGAAAACACGAATTCTACTACTGAATTACAGACTGTACAAAAGAAAAAAGACTCCCTAGAAAAAGCAAATAAAGAATTAACAAAAAAACTTGCTGATTTAGAATCGAAAGCAGATAAAGAGCAAAAGACATATGAGTTAGATAAAAAATTAGCACAAAAAATCTATAGTATTTACACAGGTTCTCCTTGGGACAATAGTCTTGAAGATGCAGGGTGGGAATTTGAGAAAAACTCCAACACAAAAGGTACAATCTCCACAAATCGCGGCGGCGGACAAGTCATACAAATACTTTCAAATTACGCCATTATGTTTGAAGTTGGCGGTTTAGATACACCAACTATAAGCAACCTTAAAATGATTGATTTGAATACTGAAAAAGTAATAAATGAATATCCGGATCAAAATGCGAATGATAGTAAAGAAAATAATAAAGAAGAAACTACAAAATCATCTTCAAAGGTTGATAAAGAGAAATTGAAGAAGCAGTTGACTGATAAGACGTTTGTTGCTCCTTCACCTGAAGAATCAGGATATAAAACGAAAGAAATTATGGCTGCAGTAGAAGATTATTTAATTTCCGGTAAAAATAATCCTCAAGACTATCAAGTGGACGTAGAGGGTACAACCGATGATGGTAATACACTACTTGCTTTAAGACAAGATAATCACGCTGGAGCTGTAGTCGTAATGAAACGTTATGTACTAGATAAAAATGGGTATATATATGAATATGATTTTATTGAGCAAAAAGCGAAAGATACGCCTTTAACAAATATATATATTAGAGACCTTTTTGATTTTTTCTAGCATCTTTACTATTATTTACGTCTTTCTTTATAATACTCTTTGTTAAAGACTTTATCGTATTTTGCTTGTCTTCTAGCATCTTTTTTAATCGCACCTTCTTCTCTAGCTACTTTAAGCTTAACATTTCTCCAAGCCCACATTCCGATACCAATTAGAACCAACTTGATGTCGATTTTATCAAATTTGCGGTCTAAGCATACGACAGAATAGACATATATGAATTTATCTGTTTTCTCAAATTTCTTTGTCTTCCTTTTGTTTGTAACTTATTTCCCCCCTCGAATCAAGGGTTGATAACTCAAAATTCACTGACTGCTCTTAAAACTATTAAATTAAATTAAATTAAATTAATTTCATCTTCTTTCCTGTTTACTTCTATGTTTGCTTTTAACATAAAAGTAAAATTCAAAGAACTCGGGACAAGTGAAAAGTCTTACCCAGAAATGAGTAAGACTTTTCACTAAAATTATTATATCTAAGATATCACTTTATTTTCCATTCGCTTCATAAACTGTTCCATAAATTCATAATCTGGAGTTCCATCTTCTTTAATAGGCAGTTGAATTATTTGTCGCTTTATCCTACTTGTTCCCATTTTATATCCAAACTGATATTTTTTTCTTTGTTGCATAATCATCACTGATATAAATTCATTAATCCAAAAATTTCCTGAATGATTCTTAAGTTTTAGAAAACGTGTATCTCCTGAAAAATATGCTTCATAAGGGTGATAAAATGCCATTCCAACATAAGAGCCATTCCTATTAACGCTAATAACATTTTTTCCAACTTGAATTTTACCAGAATAATCTACAAAATCTGTCACCCCGTTTCCAGATTTTGTAGCACCGACAAATGCACCTTTTCCAGAAGTTCTTGTTTTTTGCTTCCAATCCTTACCGCTTTTGACAATACAAATTTCATTTAGTGGAAATCCCCCCCATATAACATCACTTAAACTTCTAAAATCGTGAATATCATTTTTAGAAGTTGGCCTAACCATTTTATTGACTTCTTTTGAGAGGTTATCCACTTTATTTTCAATATAGTCAAAATTAATATTACCTGTTGCAGTTGCTGGCAATAATATTTTCTTTTTTTTCAATCTCCCAAGTGTAGCGCCATTACCACCCCAACTTAGCGTTGAAAGTTGACTTTTTATTAGAGGTATTAAGAAAAGAGCTATTTCTTTATTGAAGCTCTCTTTTATTGAAAACACTTGTATATTTTGACCGGTATAAAAGTCATGGGGCTGATAAAATACAGTCTGGGTATCTAATCCAATAGTTATAACATTGCCCTCATTTAGTTTATATTTTTCTTGGTAAGGAATGAACATATCAATTCCATTATTTTCATCGGTCCTTGTCACGTAAGGATATTTTTTTTCACCTATTATATCTAATTTAGATTTATCTATCCCATCTTTTGTTGCATGAAGTTCAAATAATGACTTTTCTCCTAACGAAAACTCTTTCCAAATAATTTCTGACATCAACTATTTTCCTCCTCGAACAAGAAACCCTTTCCGTGACTTTCCATATCAAATTTGAAAGTCAAGTAATCCGCAATAGCTTGTTGAAATTCATTTTCCTCAGGAATATTTTCGTTAAAATAATAAAAACTATGCAACCATTCATCATCTGCTGTAATCGTTGTTCTCACAACAAACTCGGTCCCGTCATCAGCATTATTATTTAATACATCAATAAGATGTTCACGTTTTGATTTTTCACTACCATTTGCAACTAATCCAACGTGTTTATTTATTTGATAGCCATCATCTTTAAAGTCAATAAAGTTTACTCTTTTCTTTTCAAAATCATGTGGTATTCCGGCTGTAAAAATACAAATAACGGGGTGAACTCCCACACCGTAAAATGTATCAATATTTAAGGTTATAACCGCTTCTAAGGTATTTTCTTCTAAAATTTTCTTCTTATAAGTTCTCTCTTCCTTTGATTTTCCAACCATTGTGCTAATAGGAACAATGGCGGATAATTTCCCACCTTTAGCTAGCATATCTAAGGAGGTTTTTATAAAACTAATTTCAGAAAGATACGCCAATTCCTTCGTCTTTGCTTGACTATATGGAGGATTAATCAGAATTTTAGTAAGGAATTTCTCTCTCTGTGCTCTTCCAGCTGGTGTAATTACTTCTTGTGTATAAATATCTTCTGGCAAATCAAACATACTTCCAATTTGCAAGTTGGATTTGCCATCACCACGAAGAATCATATTTGTAGTAGCTATTGTAAATAATTTCCCTTGAAGCTCCACACCATATAATTTATTCTTCCTTATATCCTCAATTTTCTCTTCTTTCTGAGCAACGGACAACAATTTATTTTGATTAACTTGATTTATCATGCGTTGCATTGCACTTATCAGAAACGAGCCACTACCACAGGCGGGATCTAGAACATAATCATCTGGAGAAACATCAATCAGCTCTGCCATTAATGATGTAATATGTCTTGGAGTCAATACTATACCTAGTGAATTTCCATCTGAACCTCCATATTTAACAAATTCACCATAAAATTTCCCTAAAATATCAATATCATGCTCATTATTTTTCGCATGATGATAAACTTTTTCCTCAATTTGTTCGACAAAATATTTTAACGGTGTCTTTCCTAAATAAGAGTTCACAGTATTTAATGTGTTATCATTTTTTATATACAAAAAATGTTCTAAAAGCACACCATATTTTGCTGGTCTTCCTTTATAATCTTGGTGCTTCAAAAACATATCAATGGCACTATATACTTTATCCCCATCCTTTGCGCCATCTTCTTCAAAGCCTTTTAATTCATCAATGGAAAAGGTCTTCTGTTCAAGAGCTAGCAAAATCCCTGAAACAACCGTCGCTTTGTAGTCATTTGAAAGGTTACCGTAATTTCGCAAATCTTCATGTAGGCTTGCGGCTACTTTTGATATTTCTTGTAATTCTCGTTCTTCTTTCGGTAGCATTCCTTTAATAGCAACATTCCAGAATTCATCAATGTTTTTTGGTGAAAAGTCTTCAAAACTTTTCACATCTTCTAATTTTCTAACCTCACCTTGCTTTGTTACGAGATAAGGTTGAATCTCATAGTAATGGTGATTCCCTACAACGCCGATTGCTATTACTTCCTTAAAAGTTGATTTCTCAACTATATGTTTAGCATAATGAACCGCACCATTCACAGCAAACTTATTTCGATAGGGAAACTCGGTGGACACAATATTATTGTCCAAGTATTCCAGTTCGTTTATATTTGGCTTATTTTCAATAATAAATAAGTGTCCTCCAGACAAAAATACATACTCAGGATTCCCTTTTCCTCCTCCAGACTCAGATTTACTTGCTCCAATTAACGCCTCATCTACCTCTTTGATTATGGACTTTTGGTAAGAATATTCGACACCAATAGCATCTAAAAAATCCTTTACCATGAAATCAGTATCAACTTCTTTACCTGTCAATTGATAATTTACCATCTACGCCACCGCCTTTTCTGTCACAACACAAACAGTTGTTATTATCCATTCATTTACATTACGACTAATGAATTGATATTGAATTTTGAATACAGTTAGACTATTGCTGTACTGATCATTGTATTGTTCCTCATTTCGTTGTCAATCATCATGACGTTTAATTTTTCGCTTTTTTTAATTCGATTTCCATAAGACCTATTATTTGTTCTTAATTACTTCTCTCATCTCTTAGTAACAACGCTACCTTAATGATTAAACGGATTATAAATGATATTGTTACTTAAGACACATCTAAATATTAAGGCAATTCTTTTTTTAGCTTATTGATTCCGTCAATAGCTTCTTGACTAATTGTCAGATTTGTTTTTCACTTAAAGAATTTCTTTGTTATCTTTGGGAATTCTTTTAGCAGAAATAAAATCTTCCCGGTTAATCTTTTTAGTTTCTTCATAAGCTTGATTAACTACAAATCCGTTGGGAAGAATAATTCCTCTATACCTATCTTCTTTTTCAATTATATCTTTAAGCTCCTTAATACCATGCATTGTTTCCCTAGCTAAACGAACGCTCAGTTTCATAATGTCCCTCTATTAAAATGTCTTATTTCATTATATTTTAGCATATTTTCCCTATCCTATGTGGACGATTATTTATTCATAGTCAAAAGCGATTGCGACTAATTTGCAACCAGCGAAAGTAGTTTCACCTATATTTTTGTTGATTGTAACCAAATAAAACCGCACAAACGCTATAAAATAATAAACGTACAGAGTGACAATAGTAAAATTTAAAGCCTAGACCTTGATTTTTCAGCGTTTCTAGGCTTTTTTCTTTGTATAGAAGACCACCTAGCGAAAAAAACTGTATTGAAAATAAAGATTTAGTAATGTAAGTTTATGGATCACGTGTATTGTTTTTGTATAAGATTAAAATTATAACTTATAAAAGGTTTAGCAAATCTTCATAGAAAGTAGTGTTAGAGAAAAAAATCATTTTTTGTTTTATTAGGTAATGGTTCTGTTATAAAAAGGTTATTTTGTATTAATACATTCCGATGTATTTAGAGGAATACTTAGATGTAAATTTAAATATGTTATATATTAAAAATACCCCCACAACTTATATTTCAATAAAACATAGTCAAATACGTAATCAAACACTTTTAATATTAGTTATAAACCTTTGAAAGCACTGTTACTATAGCATTTTAGGAGACAGTGGGTTCCACTCCCACTATCTCCACAAACCGCCCAAACTCCTTCAAAAATCTCAACTTAAAACTTCCCACAGGCCCATTCCGGTGCTTCGCCACATGAATCTCCGTCATCTCTTTCTGCATCGTTTCCTTATCATAATAATCCTCTCGATACATAAGCATAATGACATCCGCATCTTGCTCAATTTGTCCTGTCTCTCTTAAATCAGATAAAAGAGGACGCTTATCTTGCCGTGCTTCTACCGAACGAGACAATTGCGACAACGCTACTACACAAACATTTAATTCACGTGCTAATACCTTAAGTTTACGAGAAATTTCACTAATCTCTTGAAATCGATTGCCCTTATGCTTCGGATCGCCCGTAATAAGCTGCAAGTAATCTACAATGACTAAAAGCTTCTTATCACCGTGCTTCCTCTTTAACTTTCGCGTTTGCATCCAAATATCTTGCACCGTAACGCCTGCATTATCGTAAATCTCAAGTGGTAATTCCCCAATCTCCGCAAACGCCTTACTCACCTTTTCCCAATCTTCTATCGCAAAACGGTGCTTCGGATTTTTCAGTCTGCCTCCTGACACTTCACCTACGCAAGACGCCATCCTTTTTAACAATTGCTTACTACTCATCTCTAATGAAAATAATCCAACCGCAGCTCCAGACTTCGCCGCATGCAGTCCAACATTTAGCGCAAACGCAGTCTTCCCCATAGAAGGACGCGCACCAAGTACAACAAAATCACCTTCCTGTAATCCGCACGTCATTTTATTTAGCGATATATAACCAGTCTCAATACCAGTAATCTCTTTCGCATCTTGATGAAGCTCTTCATATAAATCAACTAGCGCATCCTTCAAATCAAACTCACATACACAATCCTTTTCCTCTAACTCACAAAGTGCCGTAATCGTCTCACCAATAATTTTCTCACTCTTCTCCGCAATAAGGCGCTCTCCCATCTTGTGCCCGAGAACACCAGCCTGATACATTTTCCAGGCACCTCGAACAAGCCCCTCATAATAAGAGAAGTTGGCAATCGTAGGCACGCCATCCATTAATCCTATAAAATACTCCATTCCCCCGATTTCCTTCAAAAACTTTGGATCTACCCGAGAAATGAAAGTCACAAGATCAATCGGTTGCCCCTCTTCTTCCATTTTTCGCATTAATTGAAATATAGACTTATGCACCGGCATCGAAAAATACTGCTCCGTCAAACGGCACTCCTTAATAAGCTCTCCATCAAGTAATAGAGAACCTAACACCGTCTTTTCCGCCTCCACATTTTGAATACTCATGGCCGCCACCCGCGCTCCGCTAAAAAGCGCTGCAACTCTTCCTCTGACGGCACACTCTTCTCCCACTCCTCACACTTCGCCAAAAAATGCTCCGTCTCCCCCGTACTAACAGACGACCCCTTCTTCCGGAAATTCGCAGCATCCGCCTCAACCTCAGACACTTTCGTAAACCCTTTCCCGTGCCAACCACGCAAAATCCCCTTCACATAAGCCATCTTCCGATTCTTATTCTCATACGAAATTTGAAGAGCCTTCAGCACCAGCTCCTCTGACAAATCATTCATCCATGCATTCAATTCCTCCACCGTAAAAGGAGACAAACTACCAAAATGTTGCTCATAAAAAGAAAACACGCGACTTCCCGTTTCCTCCTCTACAACCTCTTCTTCCTCTGCCTCCTCACAATCCGGCTCTACATCATCCATAGCCAAATCACCAGGCATACCGAAATGCGCTAACAGCATCGGAACATTCATCTCCTCCTCCGCACACTTCTGAAGAAACATATGTACAAACTCCTTATTCTTCACACCCTTAAGCTCGCGAAGCACACACTTCTCCACATTCGTGTTCGTCACTGGATTATAACGAAGCCAATTTAAAACGAATAACTCCCGTGTCTCCGCATCATAAAGAATCTTCCCATAATCAATAAAGCGCTGCACAAGCTTATCAACAGTCTCCCGATTATAACCCGTCTCCATTTCAGCTAACCGCTTCGGAAAAGGAAAAATCCCACACTGCGTCGTCTTCGAACAAGTCAACAAATATACATAAAAATACCGCTCCTCCGGCGTCAAATCCAAAACAAAATCATCCTGCCAAAAATTCACCTGCACCGTACGATACACCGCCATCCCAATTCCTCCCGTCCTAATTCAAAAATGAAAATTCCCTCTTTGTACTATATATAGGAAGGAGGGCCGGGTTTTTGGCGTGTTATTTCAAAATTTTTTTCGACTCCTACTACGGTGTTTGTTGGTGTTTTTGTTTTGTTGTGTTTTTTCTTAGTGATTTATTACTTGGTAGGGGCTTGCAAGGGGCTTAGGAGGGGCTAGTTATAATTAAACCCAATTTATTTTCTACTTTTCTATTCTAAAAAGAGGATATTCCAATAATAGGAAGAATATATGAGTTATATTAATATATTTTCAAAAGAATAGGAGATACATTATGGCAACTTGGTTAGAAGACATTATAACAGCTCTTAATCAATCACCAAACAAAACTAGTAATTACAAGGAACTTTACACTAAAGTGCAGAACATTAGAACGGAAACTCTCCCAACTAATTGGCAAGCTATTGTAAGAGACACCATCGAAAATCATTCATCAGATTCACAAAAGTTCAATGGTAAAAAGGATTTATTTTACTCAGTAAATGGATTAGGAGAAGGTACTTGGGTTCTTCGGAACAAAGAACCTTTGATTAAAGCTACCGACATTACAACTCCACCTAAAAGAATAAAAACTGAAACATATAGAATTTTAAGAGATACAAGTTTAACTCGCGATTTAAAAAGATTACATAATCATACATGTCAGATCTGTGGTGAAAGACTTGAATTATCTACAAATAAATATTATTCGGAAGCTCATCATATAAAGCCATTAGGTAGTCCACATAATGGTCTAGATATAAGTGAAAACATTATTGTTTTGTGCCCTAATCATCATGCTCTATGTGATTACGGAGCCATTTCATTAAATTATTCGACGTTAAAAAACGTTAAAGTCCATAACATCTCTAAAGAATTTATTAAATATCATAATAATAAAATATCCAAAAAATAAACAAATAACATTGTTAATTAAGGAGGTTCCAATTCTAGAACCTCCTTTCCTTCCATAAAACGGATTCCCAAATTAATAAATTCAATACCTCTCTCTTATTCTTTTTGTTAATCTTACTTTTTTGTTAATCAAACATAATGATAATTTGATATTTTTACTCTTGAAGTTAAACATATATCACATCATATTCCCAATTACAGTCTAAAAATGCCAAAAAGTTGTCCTCTATTTATATTTTAAATTGAGGACAACTTTTTAAATAAAGCATTAACGGATCTTTTTTATCTCATCAGCAAATTCGATACGAACCTCTTTAAGAAGCTCCTCTTTAGAGCTTACCTTATTTAATGCTTGTGTAGAAACTCCTACACCGCCTCCACAATATTGTCTAGTCTTGCCTAACGCTTGAATTAATTCTTCATTTTCTTCCCCTAATCCCATATAGGCTTCATCTTTTTTCTCACTAGCACGGGTCAATTCATGTACCGTCCTTCTTAGTGCTTTATTTTCTTGCATTAGAGCCTCAATAAACTTACCATTACTCACCACATACACCCCCAAAATCTTTAATAGATATATTATGGATTTAATACAATAAACTATTCATCCTTTTAAAAATCACAAAATACAAATAAGGGAATACTCACCAAAAACCCACTTCAGCATTATTTCTAAATCCCCCTACTACCACTACTACGGTATTTTTTCTTGTAATTGTTTTTGCTTTTCCCTAGTGATTTATTACTTGGTAGGAGCTAGTTATCGGTTACTTTGATTAAAAAGACTCGATCTGAGAAGCCGCCTCGTTCTTCCTCTTTCTTTTTACGGATGTTGTTGATTTCTTCTAGTGTTGTGCCTTTATGTTCGGATAGGGCGTTTATTATTTCTAGTAGGTCGGATAGTTCTTCGAGTTTATCGGGTTTTGTTTTTGCTTCGATATATTCTGTTAGTTCTTCTTTTGTTTTCTTGCAGAGTTCTTCTATGTATTCGTCTTCGTTTAGGATTCTTGTTGTGGGTGTTTTTCCGTTGGATTTTATTATTTGTGGGATTTTGTTTCGGATTAGTTTGTTGTAGGTTGGCATGGGATTTCCCTCCGTTTGGTTTTTCTTCTATTAAATTTTTATTTTATTTTTCTCTATGTAAAATAATAATTTGAGTTGAAATATTTGATAAAAGGTTCAAAAGTTAAAAACTTTTGAACCTTAACTTGATGACCATAGAGCTATCCACTTAAAAGAGCTACGACACATTTAAGCTCCCTTCCTAATTTCCTCTGAAAAACTCGTGCACCTTACCACCTGGTATTCTCCACTTAAGGAACTAATATCTAATCACTTCCTATTATGCTATCAAAATTAGAATTTATTATCTTTTTATTTTTCCAAAAGACTCTAATTCAATGAACTTTGAACTCGTAAAATCTGGATCCATTTTTCTCTTTATTAACTTAAAGAAGTTTTCATTATGTGTAGAAATTATGACTTGTTTATCTAAATTTACAGTAATGGTTCTCAACAAATCTATAAAAGAAAGTATATTTAAGTTATCTAGATGTTGTATTGGATCATCCATAAAAATTGTATTTAATCCCTTTTGTTCTTCTATAAGTGCTTTTGCTAAAAAAATACTTAAAGATAAAACGTTCACCTGAGCAGCACTAAAATATAAAATAGGTGAAAGTTTTTCTTGCTTACTCGAAGCATAAATGTTTAATTCCGGTTTATCTTTAGCTAGATCTACTTCAAACTTTATATTATTAAAATCAGGATGCGGATCTATCCTTTGATAAATACTGTTAATAGAATCTAAATTAAATGCATTTTTTATTTTACTCTCAATATATTCAGTTATGTATTTTTTCGCACTTGAAAGTTCTTTATTTCCCCTTTCTAATATTTTAATCTGTGTTTCAATCTCTATTTTCTTAGAATCTTTTGTCTTGGTTGCTATATTATTCTCAATGTACTTAGTAAATCCCATCAATTCATTTACAACTGTTAATCCTTCTCTAACACATTTTTTTTCATTTATTAACTCATCATGAATTTGTTGTATATCACATTCTTGGAAAGAATCTCCTACTATTAAATCTTTCGCCTTTTTATTGTAATTTCCAATAAACTCGTTAACCTTCTGATAATCTTTCTGCTTTTCTTCAAACGCAGCTTTCATTTCTTGCTCATTTATTATTTTCAACTCTTTATCAAGCACATTTATCCGTTTTCTAATAACTCGCTTTTGATCCATTTGCAATAAGAAGTTATATTTAACTACTTCAAATTCATTTTTAATTTTGTTTATATTATTCTCTACTTTACACTCTTCTAATAATTTATTAACACTGTTCAAGACCGGCTCTCCACTAAGTTCCCTAATTTTATTTTTATTAGATATAATCTCCAATTCTTTATGGTTCCGTTTTTCAGACAATGTTTTTAGCATTTCATTCTTATTATTTATCTCTTGAGCATAATCATTCATTGATTCATTTAAGTTATATATCTTATCTAATATAGAGGACTTTATATTTGTTAGATAGACCAAACTTTTATTTTTAATATCAATATTCAATTGCTCAAAAAAATGAATCAAATTATTTTCTTCTCGTTTTATATCATCTAATTTATTCTTAATCCTTTGATTCAGCGAATTATAAGAAGTGATCTTCGTTTCATTCTCTATATCCTTCTTAGATAATATAGTTATTTCCCTGTCAATTTCTTTTCTGAATAAAGTAATACAGTGATATATTTTGTTTTCTTCATCTTGTAATACTGCCTTAACCTTTTCTATATCACTTTTTATTTTATTTAAATTCTCAACTTCTACAAAATCTCTATCCACATTATTTATTAATGTATTAAAGTCCTCATATTCCTTATTGCATAAAGGACAAACCTCAGTATGAGAGTCCTCGATAAATTTCTTTCCAGCTTTATAAATAATATTTAACTGTTCAGTAAGTTTTCCGAATTGAGTATATTCTTGCTCAAGTTCCCTTAATTCCTGTTCTTTTTGATTTTTTAACCAGAAGCTATTTTGCAATTCACTAATAGCCATTTTGATTTGTTGATTATCACTTTCAATTTTAATAACATTTTGTATTTCATATTTAGAATAGGATTCTAATGTTAATATTTTCTTTTTATATTCATTTTTATTATTCCAACGAATATCAATTAATTCTTGTAATTGCGATAGCCTTTTAATCCAATGCACTTTTTTATTTTCTAAAGAATTATATTTCTCAAGATTGCTGTCTAGTTTAAAAAGATTGTTTTCTATCTCCTTTTTTGAACTTCGAACATTATCTAACTTACCCAGTATTTCTTTTAAATTTTGTTCTTCTTGGGTCTTTAGGCTATTTAGCCCAGATAATTCTTTAATTAGTTTCAGATTTAATTCCTCATAGTTGTTTATATTCCCAAGAATTTGTTCAGCTTCATAGTATTGTTTTTCTAGTTTCTTAAGATTTTTATACTTTCTATATAAGTTATGTGATTCGACTATCACTTCATCTAAAAAACTTAATTCTCTCTTTCTCTCCTTAAACTTGTCTAATGTATCGCTAATCTCATGAATATTTTTTCTAATAATATTCAATTCATTATTTTTCAGTGAATATAATTTATTGTTTTCTACTAAGTAGCCGGAAATTAATAACTTATCTTCATTATCAGTATTTAAAGATTCTAATTTTGAATTAATTTCAATTAATGATTTTATAAACTGTATATTATTATCCCGATTCACCTTAAAGAGAGCTAATCCTCTTAATTGGATTTGATTAAATTTATTAATCAAATTGTTGATATCAAAAATAATATTAGGCCTAATTATTAAGCTCTGTATTTCCTCATCAATTTTACGAAGTTGTTCTTTAGCTTGTTGAAGTTGCTTTTCCGATTCACTATTCATGCCTAGTATATTCTTAAATAACTCGGAATCGTTTGCTTCATCCCAAAAATTTGTTAATATGTCGTACCGATCTCTCGGTGAAAATGAACGAAGAAAAGAATCAATTTTATCTTGGCCTAATATAGACTTAATTGCAAAATCAGAAAGCTCCAAATCACTGAATATATCTGCTTTTACAACTATATCACCCTCTGCATAATCTGTTTTCCTTCCATTCCTTCCAATTACTTTAGTTTGTTTTACTAAAGATCCTCCATTTTCAGCTATTAGTGTTACAGTACCAAATTCCTTTGAACTTTTTCTATTCTTTAAAATGACTCCCTTTTCACTATCAGCTGTATTTTTGACTATTGAACTTTTAGAAATTCTATTAATACTCCCTGTTAACCCCCACTCGACTGCGTCAATAAACGAAGTTTTACCATATCCATTGGGTGCATAAATGACAACTAAATTAGCAACTTCACCTAATTTTGTTAGGAAATTAAATAATTGTTTATCCTCGTACACTCTAAAAGCATCTAATTCTATACCTTTTAATTTAAATTTCATTTTTTAACAACTCCAGATACTTAGTAAATAAAACCGAAGGTTTATCCTGGCTTTGATTAATTATTTTAAACACATTTTGATAGTCATCTTCCAGTCTTTTCGATATTGTTTCGGCAGGATTATTCATACGAGGAACTAAATCAATCTTTACTGAAAATAGTTTCTCATTAATTATACTTTCAATGATTTCCTCAGTTACCGGACCCTTGGTATCTTCAATCACTAATTTTCGTGAGGAGTACTTATTTTGTTCGATTAAATATCGGATTTTACTATCAACACTACTTTGCACTAAAAATAAGATGTAAATATTCCATATTTCAATTTCAGTTTCTAACACACTCTGAAAATGAAATGCTATATCACTACTAATATCTTCCCATACTCTCGCTAATTCATCCTGATTTGTTAAGACCATGGTAAAAATATAAACATTGTAAAGATCTTCAGATTTAACTCTACACTCTACTAAATCAAATAAATTTTCACCACTTTCTCTTTTTATCATCTCAATTATTTCTGGTTTATTAAGGAACATTGTTGAACACCTCTTTAATACTCTCCTTTAATTTAGCTTCCAGTTCTGCTTGTATCTCAATCTCATCATGAATAGAAAACTTATCTTTAAATAGATCAATATGAATAAACTCTACGCCCTTTAGATGTTCTGGATTATCAATTTCAATACCTTTTTCAATTAACTTTTCTCTATCTCCTCTATCTATCTGTCTCAAAAATCGTCCTGTCTTTCCCTTGTTACAGCTTTTAGTTCCTGGACTACTGCCTTGAGTATTAATAACGATTACATCATTTTTTTTCAACTCATCATAATTATTTACAAACAAATCCATTACACAATTCGAAAGTTTTTTATACCCTGTAAAATACATTCGAATATTATGGTAATAACCATCCCTACTTCTGACCAGGTTAAAATCCTCTTTACTCGGAAGATTATTAGTGTCCATATAATAGTACGTTAATAGTGACACCCATCCCTCCCATAACTTAGGATTTAAAAGGCCCTCTTCAATAAAAGAATTATATGGTAAATATAATTTTTCATTATATGAATTTACAATATGATTAGGCTGTAAATCTAATAAAGGCCTTGCATTTCTTTTCAAAACTGGTTTAATAATCCCTTCATTGCTTTCAAAAGCTGTCTCAATGTATTTTTCAAAATTTAAAAGTTCTTCTGGAATTAATTGTGGTAATTGATTATTAAACAGAATTCGGTTAACCTCAGAGATATCATGTCCAAAAAGAGAATTAAAAGCACCATTTTCCTCCTTCAATTCTATGAAAATACCAATCAAATACAAATTATCATTTTTTTCATAATATACTCCTGAACCTGAGAAACCTACAATGGTTTCATTAACAGTATTGATTATATTTGAAACATCGGAGTCAGGTGTAAATTCAATTAAATTTTGGTGTGGACGAACAAAGTTCATTGAACATTTTAAACGGTGACCATTTAAGCTACTGACAATTCCATCGTGTTCTTCATCTTGTAAGATATCTGGAAATCCGTAGAGTGAAATTGCCTGATTCTCTTTAGGTATGGTTATTAATGTACTAGGAAGTCCCTCAATATACTTCACTTTAATAACTGCTAGATCTAACTTATCATGTAAGTAATAATCTAAGACTATTTGCTCACCTATACTACCATCCCTACTAAAGAATATTTTAATATCATCTTTGCTAAAACTCTGAGGAGTTTCCTCATTACCTTCTAAGCAATGTTTAGCAGTAATTACATATGAATATTCCGTGGTAAATGGTTGAAAAAGGCATCCAGACCCCTTAGAGTTTATACAATGTACCTTAACGGCCAATTCTTCATATTTTGAATAAATACCCAATATCAATCCCTCACTGTATAATTGTTTTTATTATTTAAGTAATGACATGTTATATTGTATTTTTCACGTTCTTCCTGTGAAAATACCTTATTCATAGAACTATAATTAAAATAGAAATTCACTGGTTTTCCCATTGCCCTCACTATCCTTGCTAGACTTTGTTTATTAGGCAGCCCATGTTTACTGCCATCAGTGCTAACAATAAAATTTGTACAGTCTAACATATTAAGCAACTCATTACACGTATTTTTTTTACTTCCATGGTGTGAAACCTTCATAACATTTACTTTTAATTTGTGTTTCTCCGAATATCCTAGCTCTTTTAAACTAGCTATTATAATTGACGGATGGGAGTCTCCTAGCATTAATATTTTATAATCTTTGTATTTTAACAAAAAGGCTATACTACTTCTATTAAAAACTGACTTATCTTCCTCAAATGTTTCAGCACAGAGCTCATCAAAATTTTTATGATAATCCATTACAAATGACATTTTCCTTTTTTTAGCTTTTTTAGCATTCATCTTTTTTATCTCGTCTTCCCACTTACTGTTTAGGTCTTTAAGAGTTTCTACATCTGGAGATAGAATATAAATTTCAATATCATCTAATAGATGTTTTTGGCCTGAAAATATTAATTTTTGATACCAGGAACTAGACGCTTGCATTCTTTTCTCTAAGGTGACACCTTGTCTCACACTCATTTTTCTAGAAAGAGGTGCCAATGGAATTTCCCTATTAGTAGCCACTTGGTTACTAAATTCACTTGATATTAAAGCCCCTGAATTAAACCAAACCTTGTTTATAATAGATGTATTAATTTTATTGTCTTGGTATAGTTTTAATATCCCAGCAATATGATCATCATCAATATGCGTCAATACTAATAAATCTAATTGTTGTTGATTTTCTTCTAAATATTTAAATTCCTCTTTTAATTTTTGATGGCAAAGTACTCCTTTCCCACCATCTATAAGAATATATTTATAGTTAGTTCCTATTTTAATCTTTACTAGAAAACAATCTCCATTTGCTGCAGGAAAAACCTTTATAGAGCTACACATTTAAAATCTCCCTCACTAATATCAAAATTTGGTAATAAATTAATTATAATAGTTTTCAAAGCATAAATTAAACCTAAAAACATAATTTGGGATTCAAGTCAGGATTTCAGACACAAAAAGGATAAATTCATTCTACTTCTTTTACACACTGCAGCATTGGAGAAAGATCCATTCATTCTAACTACACCACTAAAATGAACACATAAAAACCAATAAAAAACACATTAAACACCAATAAATAAGGCCATATCAAAAGCATACTCCGATGTCATTCTGATACAACCTTATCTATATTCCCTTAATGATTTTAGAAATATATAGGTATTAAAAATTAAACCTACCTACAAAGCATTACCATCCTTTAAATAATCATAAAGCTTATTATCCACCGATTTCTCCATAATCATATTCATCGTAACAACCGGTAGTTCTTTACCATTTTTATCTTGCATTTCAGTTTGTTCTACACTTGCTTTATCAGGTCTCGCTTTTCCTAAATAGTAAAAGTCGGTTCCCTCGTCATCATCTTTTTTCACAAAAATATGGACATCAATATTATTTTCTTTAGCATCAATAATTGTCTGAACTTCCTTTGACTTTAATGTTCTATTACTTCTTGTGTACCATTTCAGAACATCTTGATTGAGGAACTCATCACCGTAGTCCACACTGGATTCTACCTCATCATTTTTATGGTACGTGATAAATATTGGACAAGTATAGTATTTGGTCTTATAACCATACATAGTTGAGCTCTCATCATTATGCCAATTTAAAAGTTTACATACATCTTTTCTTGAGTATTTTTTATATATAGTCAGGTTACTATCACACTCATAGTTTTTGCTCTTTTCTTTCGCACTTTTAATGATGTCCATAACCATATACTTAAAGTATTCATTTTGTTCTAAACTTTTTCGAATAGAATCATTAAATATAAATGTCTTCTCATCCTGCAAAGTGAGAATTGTCCTTTCCCCATATTTTTTTTGGTTGTTTTGCGAGAAAAACTCTAATTCAAAAATTCGTTGTACTGAAGTAATCGTTTCATCATTTGTTAAGCAATTAGATTCTTCAAGTTGTTTTATATACTCATTCTTATCAACCTTTTCTTGCTTTAATAATAAGTCTAACAAAACGATTTCGTTTTTACGTTTTCCATTTAATACTTCCAATGAGAACATTGTTAAAACTTTGTTTTCGTACTCTGTTAATGCAGAGACATCTTCTTTCATTTTCAATAGAAACTGATAATAGTTCGAACATCCTTCTACAAGTACAACTGGATCAATAGAATGGTTTACGATAAAGTCATATAGATAGGGAATTCTTCCTATTCTATTTTTCAACTCACCAAAAGCTTCTTTTAATACTTTCATTGCTGTTAAATTACTTTCGTTAATTGCTTTAAAGATCTGCTTTTTCGCTATCTCTTCAAAGTTAACTGTTGAAATACCTTTAATATAACTCGTGTCATTTGTATACCTACGTATATTATCTTTATTTTGTGATTTATCTCCGGAAAGGGCAATCGGAATTAAATAGTTGTTTTTATAGTTTCCAATAAAATCAATGATCGTAACAAAATCTTTCGAATCGTGTTTTCGAAGTCCACGCCCCAATTGCTGTATAAAGATAATACTTGATTGAGTTTGTCTTAACATAACAACTTGGTTCACACTCGGAATATCAATACCTTCATTAAAAATATCTACTGTTAAAATATAATCTAGTATGCCATTTTCTAATTGATTCACCCGCAGTTCTCTTTCCTCTTGGGAATGATCGCCGGTTAATGCAAATGTGCGAAAACCTCTATTATTTAAGGCATATGATAATTTTTCTGCCTCATCTTTTCTGCTGCAAAACATTAATCCTGTTACTTTCTCACCAGAAAAGCCATAATATTTTACTTTTTCAACTATATGATCCACTCGTTCTTCCGTAACAAGTTTAGATAAAACTGTAGTGTCATCTATCTTTTCACCATTATATTCAAAATCAGTTACTCCAAAATAATGGAAAGGACAAAGCATATCTTCTTCAAGTGCTTCTTGCAAACGAATTTCATAAGCAATATTGTAATCAAATAGCTCATAAATATTAAAATTGTCTGTACGTTCAGGTGTAGCAGTCATTCCCATTAAAAATTTTGGTTTAAAATAATTAATAACTTTATGATAAGAACTAGCACCTGCTTTATGAACTTCATCTATTAAAATATAATCAAATATCCCAGGATCAAATTGATGTAAATTTTCTTCTTTTGAAATAGTCTGGATTGTCGCAAATAAATATTTAGCATTTATTTGCTTATTTGATCCTGATAAAATTCCAAAGTCCTCATCTATTCCACCAAGAACTTTTTGAAAATCTGATTTCGCTTTATTTAATATTTGCTCTCGATGAACAATAAATAGCATCCGTTTAGGTGCAAAGTTTCTGACATCAAATGCTGAAAGATATGTCTTTCCCGTTCCTGTTGCAGAGATAACTAATCCTTTTTCTTTTCCAGCGTCTCGAATAGCTTGTATTTCTTTTAACGCAGCTTGTTGCATTTTATTTGGCGTAATTTTCAAGGCTTCTTCAATTGAATTATGATATTGACCAGGTAATTCTATAACTCGATCTAGCACCTTATTTTCTGCAGCTTGCTCATATATTGTTTCATAATTTCCAATCAACTCTTCAGTTAATACTTGAGAATGCTCCCAAACTTCTTCAAATTGATTTTTAAAATGTTGAACAATCTCTCCATCTTCATGCGATGTTAACTTGACGTTCCATTCATAGTTTACCTTCAAAGCATGTGCAGTCAGATTAGAACTGCCGACAATTAGCGAACAATGTGTTTTGTTATCAAATATGTATCCCTTTGAATGAAAACCAGATAAGTTTGTTAACCTTACTTCTACATTTTCAAGTTTCATTAACTCTCTAAACACTTTTGGTGTATTAAAATTTAAGAATGTAGATGTTAATATACGTCCTTTAACCCCTTTTTGTTTAAGATCAAGGAAATGTGATTTTAAAGTCGCCAGCCCACTTTCCGTAATAAAAGCCACTGAGAAAATAAAGGATGTACTATTTTCAAGCTCCTCCAACAATGAGCTTAAAACATTTTCATTTTTTTTCGTGTTGTTTACTAATAACTTAGGCTTATATATTCCGGGATGATTATGTTTTTGATCAATAAACCCTTTATATAAAGACCCCTCTAATTTCTGAATAAAATTCTCCATATGATCACCATTTTTGACAAATTTTTATACTAATTGTATTACTCACTGATTTAAAGTGCAAATTTTTTACAATATAAAAAACTATCCGCATAAAACGAATAGTTTTTTTCAAATCACTTTACAAGCGATTCTTTTGCTAATTTCTCAATAGTTGGGATATCCGCAGGTGCCCACTCTAAAGCTGCTAGTTCATTTGGGTATAACCATTTAATTGCTACATGCTCAGTTAAAACTGGGCTTCCTTCAACAAGTTTACAATAAAAAGTTTTCAAATGAACAATACCAAAATCATACTCATAAGCTGTATAATCAATTTGTTCACCAATCTGCACGCTACAATGCATTTCTTCATCGATTTCACGCTTTAACGCCTCTTGAGGTGTTTCTCCCTCTTCTATTTTCCCACCTGGAAATTCCCACATAAGAGGTAGCGATTTAGATGGACCTCTTTGTGCACATAAAATTTTCTCATCTTGGACAATTACTGCTCCAACAACATAAATATTTTTCTTCATGATGTCCTCCTTAAATCTCACAGAAACTCTATACTTTATGTTTCCACACTTTATAGACTGAAAAATGCCTTTTATATCTTTTAACGACTAATATATTTTTAATCAGTAAGCTAGATTTTATTTATCCCTATCTAGCCCTTTTAATACAATTAGCCTAACACTCTCATCTCTTTTATATTATATAGAAGTAACTACAAAAATAAAGCCTGATTGAATACTTCCCTCTTAAGCCTCTTTTTTCACCATTTCCTCATACCTAAAATGACATTCCTCCAAAAACCCCCTACTCTCCCCACTATCCTTATAATAAGAATTCCACCCCTTCTCCCTCAAAATCCCCTTCCAACTCTCACTCTCCACCATCCTCTTAATAACACCATCCCAATAAGCAACCTCTTCCTCCGTCATATCTTTCGGGCCCATAATTCCTTTCCAGTGCTGGAAGATGACGTCGATTCCTTGTTCTTTCCATGTTGGGATTTCTGGTAGTCGGTCTAGTCGTTTTGGTGCGGATACGGCTAGTATTTTTATTTTGCCGGCTTTGTATTGTTTTTCGGCTTCTGATAGGGTCATTGTTGCGGCGCCTATTTGTTTGTTCGTTAGGGCGTTTATGATTTTTTCTTTGTTTTCGTAGACGAAGAATTGTAGTTCGGCTGGGTTTATGCCGAACGCTTTGCTTACTTGTACGAATGATAGGTGATCGTCGTTTCCTAGGCCTGGTGCAACGCCGATTTTGAAGTTTTTCTTGTTTTGTTTTAGTTGTTCCATGAGTTGTTTTGCGTTTTCTATGTTTGATTCTTTTGATACGACAACAACTTCCCAGTCCAATGCTAATGTTGCGAGCGGTGTGAAGTCTTTATATGTTAGTTTACTGTGGCCTAGTAGGTTGTTCGTTATGAGTAAGCTTGAGTTAATTGCCAGTACGTGACCGCCTTTTTGTTTCGTATATTTCCATCCGACGTCACCGCTGCCACCTACTTTGTTTGTGACTGTGATTGGTTTTGTGAAGATTTTTTCTTCTGTCAGTGTTTTTTGCATCGCCCGTGCTGTTAAGTCCCATCCTGCTCCTTGAACGTTCGGCGCAACGATTTCTACTTTGTCTATGTTTACTGTATCCGTTTGAGTTTTTTCCGGTGAACAACCAGCTATTACTCCTGTCATAATCCATATACATAGTAATAATCGTTTTTTCATAGTCCTCGCCCTATTCGATATTTTCGTTCTGGTCGTCCGATAATGCCGTATGTATACTCTACCGTGCATTCGTTTGTCGCTACTAAGTATTCTAAATATCTTCTTGCGGTTGTTCTGGAGGCCCCCATTTGTTCTCCCATTTCTTCTATTGTAATACCCTCTTCGAATCCTTTTATAATTCCTTTCACCTTTTGCAGTGTTAACGGATCAACACCTGTCGGTAAGTTTTTTATATCTTGTGTTTGCGAAATGCCGAAGAAGTTATCGATGAGTGCTTGATTCACTTCATTGTTACTATGTAATAATTGCTTCTTTCTTTTATAGTCTTCAATCGTACGAACAAATTTTTCTAACGTGACTGGTTTTATAAGGTAGTTACTTACGCCATTTCGAATTGCTTTTTCTAACATATGGTTTTCATTCGCAGCTGTTACCATAATGACGTCAACGTTTGGAAAATCAGCATGTATTTTCGGCAATACGTCTGTTCCGATTCCATCTGGTAAATAGTTATCTAATAGAAGCAAGTCGATTTCTTCCCTTTGCAATAGTTCCATCGTTTCTTTCGCGTTCAACGCTTTTCCAATCACTTTTACGTCTTTTATTTTTGATAAAAACTCTTCTTGAATTTGTGCTACGCGGAAATCATCTTCTGCAATTGCAACCTTCAACATATGCCCATCCCCCTGTTTGTCATGTACTTTCTCTCAATGTTTTCGGAAGGTAAATTGTAAAAATAGCTCCTCCATTTTTCTCGTTTTGAATCTCAATTGTTCCCTCTAGTACATCTACCATTTCTTTCACATTCGCTAGCCCGTAACCACGATTATTCCCCTTCGTTGAAAATCCTTTTTGAAAAATTGTCGTGATTTTTTCTACCGGTATCCCTATCCCACTATCTATCACTTCAAACACAATATCGTGTCCAATATCTGTCACAAAGAAGGAAACACTCTTTTCCTCTCGTTCATTCACCGCATCAAATGCATTATCGATTATGTTTCCAAGGATCGTAATAAGGTGCGAAACTTTTATATGGTCCGGTAACGGCTGAAGCGCACTATCTCCTTCAATATGAAAATCTATTTTCTTCTCAGATGCTGTTCCGAGTTTCCCTAATAAAATAGCTTGTACTTTCGCATCATGAATTTGATGGAATAAAATATGGTTTTGGCTTTGATGAATATTAGATTCTTGCTGAATGAATTCAATTGCTTCTTTGTAATGCCCTAACTGAAGTAATCCTGATAAGACGAAGAGCTTATTTGTAAATTCATGTGTTTGAGCGCGTAAGTCCTCTGAATACTTTCTTACCTCAGATATCGTATTCACTAAATTTTGCAGTTCTGTTTTATCTCTAAAACTACATACAACGCCTACCGTATTATTATTTTCAAGTATCGGCGTCCTATTTAAAATAAACACTTTATCTTGAAACGCGATTTCTTGATCGTTTTCTAGCACTCTTTCCATATTAAACTCTGGTAAAACTTTTGAAATGTGCTGCTGCATATAATCATCATTTACATGTAGCATTTCTTCTGCTGACGTGTTCATCATTGTAATAAAACCGTTTTGATCGATAGCGATAATTCCTTCTTTTATAGATAGTAGTATCGCGCTTCGTTCCCGGTATAACGCCGCAATTTCATTCGGCTCTAAACCGAGTGTGTCTTTACGAATGCTACGTGCTAAAAGAATACCACCAACAATTCCAGCTAATAATACAGCTAAAGAAAAGAGTATAATTTCTTTCGTTCTGCTCAATATGTTAGATTCAATACCTTTTATTAAAAACTCTACTGTCACAACACCTACGACTTGATCATAGTCTCCGTTATGAACAATAATAGGTGCCTTCGCCATTAAAGCAGGACCACTTTCACCATTTCCTTCAAGCGTATAATAGCCACCAAAAGTAAGTGCTTCATAGTTATATGGATTGTTACTCTTTGTACCAATTAACTCCGAATTAGAATGGGAATACATAACCCCAAAGCGATCTTCTATAATGACATAATCTGCACCCGCTTGCTCACGAACTTGTTCCGCAATGGATTGAATGGTACTTTTATGCTCGTTATTTTGAAAAGCATCTTTTATAGCAGGCATAAAAGAAAGCGACTTCGCTGTTTGCAGTGCTAGCTGCTCCACTTGGCGTTTCGTATCAACGGACTGAATGTAAACAAATATTCCTGCTAATAGGAGAACGACAAATAAAATTAACGTAATAATTAAGCTTACTATTTTCGTTTGTAATGACACTTTGCGTGATTTCTTCATACTTCATATCCTTTGATAAAATATTCAAAACTATCAATCTCCTTTTCTATTATTATGACAAAACTAATAATGAAGCAACTATTAAAACTCTCCATGTACATAAAGTACAAAAAGAATAAAATTGTCATAATATTGAGATTTTATTCCGCAGACAGTACAATTCAACTACAATGAACACGCTTTCATAATTATCATTTTATTTATAAGCAAGAGGAGGAATGATTATGGCTCAAGCAAAATCTAATCGAGTCGCCGGCAATATTTTCAAAGGTTCAGTCGGTAATTTAATTGAATGGTACGACTGGTACGTTTACTCTGCTTTCGCTGTTTACTTCTCAGCAGAGTTCTTTCCTAAAGGAGATCCAACAAGTCAGTTACTGAACACAGCAGCTATTTTCGCAGTTGGATTTTTAATGCGCCCTATCGGAAGTTTATTAATGGGTCGCTATGCAGATCGGCATGGACGCCGGGCAGCATTAACGCTTTCGATTACAGTTATGGCCGGTGGTTCTTTAATTATCGCCTGTACACCTAGTTACGAAAGCATCGGTATTATGGCACCAATTATTTTAGTTCTTGCCCGTTTACTACAAGGATTATCACTTGGCGGAGAGTACGGAACTTCTGCCACATATTTATCTGAAATGGCTAGTAGTGGTCGCCGCGGTTTTTATTCAAGCTTCCAATATGTAACGCTCGTTGCTGGACAGATGGTTGCGTTAGGCGTTCAAATTGTTCTTCAGCAATTACTAAGCGAACCAGATATGAAAGCTTGGGGATGGCGCATTCCATTCATTATTGGAGCGATGGGCGCAGTAGCTGTATTATGGCTTCGCCGCACGATGGATGAATCGGAGCAATTCTCAAACATGGAATCTAAAAACCGCGAAAGCGCAGGAACTGTTCGCGCTCTTATGAAACATCCGAAAGCAGTATTAACAGTAGTCGGCCTAACACTAGGAGGCACTGTTGCATTCTATACGTACACAACATATTTACAAAAATTCATGGTAAACACAGTCGGTCTTCCGAAAGAAGTTGTAAGCTGGATTAACTTTGTCGCACTACTTATTTTCGTCGTACTTCAGCCAATTGCGGGACTATTATCCGATAAAATTGGACGACGCCCACTATTAATGGCATTCGGTATTCTCGGAACATTACTAACAGCACCAATCTTCTTCTTCATGGAAAAAACGACAGAACCAATGGTAGCATTTTTACTCATGATGGTCGGCCTCATTATCGTTACTGGCTACACTTCCATTAACGCAATTGTAAAAGCCGAACTCTTCCCAACTGAAATTCGCGCACTAGGCGTAGGTTTACCATATGCCCTAACAGTTGCGATATTCGGCGGAACAGCAGAGTTCATCGCACTATGGCTAAAGAGTATCGGAATGGAATCACTATTCTACTTCTACGTAGCTGGATGTATCGCGATCAGCTTTATTACGTATTGGCGTATGGATGAGTCATCGAAGACTTCGCAGATTGAGGCGGAACTTGGTGGTGGGGATAGTTTGAAGGATGGTACTAGTTCAAAATAACACAATACGGCAGGTCACCTTGAAAGAGGTGGCCTTTTTATATAATCTTCCAACCAATTCCACACCCTCAAAAAATATATCAGCGATTTTCCAATTATATCGAACACAACTCCGAATATATCGACGATTCGACACAACATATCGACTTACCGACAAATTTCGCAGAAACTACCGCAAAAATCACCAAGCAATCACACATCTTCTCTCGCTCCTTACAAAAAAGCACCAGGTTCCCCCCAGTGCTTTCTCTCTAAGACAAATAACAAACTACCCGATACCCTTTCACCCAAAAACTCTCATTTCATCTAAAAATGCTTTTTTCTTTTTATGTTGCGTTCTCAATGTTGTTAAATTATATTGCCATGACTCTTCATCATCTAATTTGTTTTTAAGAATATCTCTTACTTTTACAAAGTATTTTACAGCCTCTTTATAACGCTTACGATTTCCTTGTGGTAAAAGAATACAGCCTTTATTCCAATAGTATTCAATAATTTCTTGTGGATATTCATCTATAAGTTGATTAGCAAAATGATCAAGTTGGTCATACATATTATATGGACTCATCCCCCCTTGAGCCTTCTGAAGAATCTCTAACATTTCACTATACCTTTCATTTTCATAACAGATTTTCAAGTAATCCACTATACTTTCTTTTTTTACAATCCCTATCATTTCTTCTTGTATTTCTTCCCAATCTTTAGCTGTTAATTGCTCCTTCAGGAAATTAAAACCCTCGTAATACTGCTTACGATAGGAGCTTGTTCGAAACGTTCTTACTAAAATATTTTTGACTTCTTCATAATCATTATTCATTTTAAAATATAGAAAAGCCCGTTCACTTATTAAATTGATATCTGACTCTGTATAAAAAGCTTTATCTATTAAACCGTGTATTTTATTCGTATCTTCTCGTGACACATAATAATCAAATAAAAACGCAAATAGTTCTGTTTGTCGCCCTTTTCCATTCTCTAAACCACTTTCAGCAATTTCAGCCGCCTTATCCACTTGATCAATCGAAATGTAATATTCCGCCAAGTCCCAATAATCCATTCCATATTCCAAAATTTTCAACCGCAACTGCAAGTATGCTTCACCATCTTGCAATTTCTCTTTATAAATTTGCATAATCAATTTCTGATCATACTCATTAGGAGATTTTTCAAGCAATGTAATCACATATTTCCAATCAGAATCCGATTTACATATTTCATAAATTGTATCCATTATGATATCGTTTAGTCCGGAGTTCCCGATTTCATATTGCACATATAGCTTCTTGATTAATAATCGTCTTTCTTCAGATGAAATAGGGTATTCAGATAATATATCTACAATGTTCCTTACATATTCATATACGTCATACGCAAGGTGTTCCGGGCCACCTCCATACTCATTAAATCTCTGGATTATTGCCTCAGCTCTTTTCCAATATTCCCAAAGTGAATAATTATTTACAGCCTCTTTCTTCTCCACCCTTTTTTGTGATGTATACCATTCCATCACAACCATATCTATACCCTCGTACTGATTCGACAGATACATCACTAATTCCAGCAATTGTTCTTTCTTCAATTCCGTACATAACTCTTGTAACGACAAACTATTCCCTATCATACCCTCTCTCCTTTATAGTTTCATAAAAATGAAATGCTCCTACTCCTCCAACATATCATTAACCCCATCCACATCAAATTCCTCAGGATCAAATTCACCAAGCCACTCTAGCAAACCTTCATCCAGTTCACCTTCACCTCGTAATGCCTTTTGGATTTGATTATACATATAAGGGCCACCACAATCTTCAGGTGGACACGCTCTTTTTCCTTTTTGGCATATAGGAACTATTGCCTCTTCATCAAATGGTAATATTTTTTCTAATACGATTTCATGTTCCCAGCCGTCACCGAAGTCGTATGTGTATAAACATTTTTGTTTTTCTTCTGTTATGAATTCACCAATTTGTATGTCCGCTGCATCATATTTTGCACGGGATGATGCGAACATGTTTATAGCATCATCTTGTTCTTCTATATAGGAATCATTCGTATAGAAGTTATATAAGTGACAATTTTCCCAGCCCATTACAACTTGAATAATGTTATGGAATTCTTTGAAAGTTACTTCGTTATGAATAAGGAATCTTCTCCAAATTGGTGGGCGTATGCCTTTGAGTGTAATTTTGAATTGATAAATTGCTGGTTCTACAATATTTCTTTCTCTTACTTTGTTAACATTGCTTCCGCCAAGAAACTCGATTATTTCTGCTAATCGTTCTTTTTCTGCAGAAGGCATCTCTTTCCAAAAAGGATTTCTTTGAAACTCTTTAATAAAATCTAATATAAATTTATCGATCATCATTTACAATCACATCCTTATTTTCTTTATCTCCATATTAACAGATAATAAGACTCCCCCATCAAAATTTGATGCAGGAGTCTAAGATGCTCGTAAAAAACAATTGCTACGAGCTAGTAATCAGTTGTCCTTGATTACAGTTTCAGTTTCTTTTACCGTTCTCTTAATCTGCAAGATCCGACTTACCGACAAATTTCGCAGAAACTACCGCAAAAACCTCGAAGCAATCCCACACCAGCGCCCCCGTCCCTTACAAAAGACAAAAAAGCACCAGGTCCCCCCGATGCTTCCCCCAACTCTAAAACAAATGACAAGCCACCTCATGCCCTTTCGCAATCTCGACCATCTTCGGTACTTCCTGTGCACATTTTTCAGTGGCGAATTTGCAGCGCGTTCTGAATTTGCAGCCAGATGGTGAGTTTAGTGGGCTCGGTACTTCTCCCTCTAGGATGATCCGTTCTTTACCAGTGTTTGTTGGATCTGGTTCTGGCATAGATGAGAGTAGTGCTTGTGTGTATGGATGTGCCGGTTTTGTGTATAGGTCTTCGCTGTCAGCAATTTCTACTATGTTTCCTAAGTACATGACTCCGATTCGGTCTGATATGTGTCTTACCATCGATAGGTCATGTGCGATGAATAAGTATGTGACGCCTGTTTCTTCTTGAATGTCTTGCAGCATGTTTACGACTTGTGCTTGGACGGAGACATCTAGCGCTGAGATTGGTTCGTCACATAGAATGAAATCTGGTTTTACAGATAGTGCACGCGCGATGCTAATGCGCTGGCGCTGGCCTCCACTAAATTCGTGCGGATAGCGGTATAAGTGTTCTTCTTTTAAACCTACTTTTTTTAGAAGGTCTAGAATGATTTCTTTTCTTTCTTCCGCAGTGTAAGATCCATGAATGTTCATTGGCTCGCTAATAATTTGGAATACATTCATTGCTGGGTTTAATGATGCGTATGGATCTTGGAAAATGATTTGCATTCGTTTTCTATATTCTTTTAGTTCACTTTCCTTTAAACTTGCGATGTCTTTTCCGTCGAATAAAACGTTACCTGAAGTGACATCGTGTAAACGAATAATGCTTCTTCCTGTCGTTGATTTTCCGCAGCCCGATTCTCCTACTAATCCGAATGTTTCACCCTTTTTAATTGTGAAGCTTAAGTCATCGATCGCTTTTAATTGCTCTGTTTTTCTGCCGAATAGTCCTTTTTTAATAGGAAAATACTTTTTTAAGTTCCGAACTTCAATTAAGTTTTCTTCACGCATGGAAATCACCTACCGCCCTATCATTTAACCAACACATGGAACGTCTTTCGTTTCCGATTTCAAAATATGGTGGACGTTCTTTTTCACAAATGTCCATCGTATGCGGGCAACGCTCTGCGAATGGGCAACCTTGTGGCGGGTTTAATAAGTTTGGTGTTACACCTTGAATAGGAGCGAGTCTTTCTTTTACGCCATTCGCTATTTTTGGCAGAGAGTTTAATAGCCCTTTCGTATATGGATGATTCGGCGATTGGAAAATATGAAGTACAGGTCCTTCTTCCATAATAAGCCCGCCGTACATAACGATGACGCGCGTACAGTTTTGCGCGACAATTCCTAAGTCATGCGTAATAAGAAGTAACGCCATATTCGTTTCGTTCTTTAAGTTTTTCATTAAATCTAGTATTTGCACCTGTATCGTTACATCAAGTGCAGTCGTCGGTTCATCAGCAATAAGAAGGTCAGGGTTACAAGACATCGCCATTGCGATCATAACCCGCTGCTTCATACCGCCGCTTAGTTCATGCGGATATTGTTTTACCCTTTCTTCTGGTGACGAAAGGCCGACTTGCTTTAACAAATTGACCGCAATCTGCTCTGCTTCTTTCTTTTTCACTTTTTGATGGCGTATAATTACTTCCGTCATTTGTTTCCCAATTTTTACGACTGGATTTAGCGCTGACATTGGGTCTTGAGAGATAAGTGAAATTTGATTTCCTCTAATAGAACGCAATTCTTTTTCAGATTTAGAAAGCATGTTTTCATTATGAAAAAGGATTTCCCCTTCTTTCACTTTCCCTGGTGATGTAACAAGAGACATAACGGACTTTGCCATTACACTCTTTCCGCTTCCAGATTCCCCAACGATACCGACTACTTCTCCTTTATTTAAGCGAAATGTAACGCCGCGAACCGCTTCAACTTCGCCACTTTCTATGAAAAAAGAAGTCTTTAAATTTTTCACTTCTAGTAGTTTTTCAGACACGCTTCTCACTCCTTTCACTTAACACTTTAGTTTTCATGTCCGGCTCCTTTTGGTGCGAAAGCTTTCTTCAATGCTTCACCAATTACGTTAAAACTAAGTACCGTTAAAAGGATAAGGAATCCTGGGAAGAGTGTTAAATACCAAGCTTCACCAATATATCCTTGCGCATTGTTTAGCATGCTGCCCCAAGAAGAATCTGGTTCTCTAATACCTAAACCTAAGAAACTAAGTGATGATTCCATTAAAATCGATGTCGCAATCGTTAATGTCGCGGCGATAATAATGGTTGATAAAATGTTAGGAATGATATGTCTTACAATAATCATAAGTGATTTTTGTCCTGATACTTTTGCGTATAAAACGTACTCACGCTCTTTTACAGATAACGTTTCTGCCCTTACGATGCGGGCGGTGTCCATCCATGTTAGTAATCCGATAATAAGAACTAACGTCGTAATTCCTGGTTTTAAATACGCATTTAATAGTAGCATTAAAAAGAATGATGGAATTGACATAAGTACTTCAACAACTCGCATTAAAAAGTTGTCTAACTTTCCGCCAAAATATCCGCTAATTGTTCCAACTGCGGTACCGATTGTAATAGAAACAACCATTGCAAGGAAACCGACCGCAAGTGAAACTCGTCCGCCATATAACGCTCTCGTTAAGTAATCTCTTCCGTAATCATCCGTTCCGAAAGGATGACTCATACCCGGTTCTTGTAAGCGATCTGGAATCGACATTTTGCTAGGATCGTACGGTGATACGAATGCGAAAATTGATGCGACCGTTAAAACCGCAAGTATAATAACTCCCATTGCAACAAACTTATTTTTCGTAAAGCTATGTTTTATCGTTTGAAATCTCCTATTATTCATTCCAAATCACCCCCTCATTCGAATGCGCGGATCTACTACGCCATATAAAATATCAGCAATTAAGTTACCGAGAATTAACATGAATGATGATAGTAATGTAATTGCCATGATAATCGGATAATCAAATCTAAAAATAGCATTTACCCCAAGTGAACCAAGACCCGGCCATGAGAATACTGTTTCTGTAATAAAAGCTCCGCCTACTAAACTTGGAATAGATAATCCGAAAATTGTAATGATCGGGATTAATACATTTCGAAGTACGTGATTAAATAAAACTGTTTTCTTTGAAGCGCCGTATGCATATTGAATTTGTACATATTCTTCTTCTAACTGCTGAATCGTACTTGAACGAATATATCTCATATAAACAGATACGTTTTGGAACGCTAGCACCATGCAAGGTAAAATACCGTGTTGCACAATATCCCAGACAGAATCTTTACCAACGGTACGCATACCCATACTCGGAAGTAGGTTCAATTTTAAAGAGAATAAGTAGACTAATAGTAATGCAAACCAGAAAACCGGCATAGAAATACCAACGTATGAAATAAAGTTTACAATGCGATCAAAGATAGAATTTTTTTTCACACCTGTAAGTAGTCCTAGTGGTATTGCGATTACAAATGAGACGAGTAAAGACGATCCCATTAAGCCGATTGTTGCAGGTAACCTTTCTACAATAAGATCTAAAACAGGACGATGGTTTTGAAGTGAGTAACCAAAGTTCCCTGTTAAAATATTTTTTAACCATAAAAAATACTGCACGTAAATTGGTTGATCTAATCCTAAACTTTTACGAATACGCTCAACATCAATTGGACTCATGTTTGGCGTGACAAAGTTTCGAACGGGATCCCCCGGTGCTAGTTTTATTAATAGAAAAGAAATAATAGAAATAACAAATAAAAGCGGAATTGCATTTAAAAGCCTCTTCGCAATTACTTTATACACAAACTTCCCCCCTCAAGCTAAAGAAGCTGATTTCCACCAGCTTCTTTACTGTTTCTTATTTCACTTCATAGATCTTAGATAGATCTTCAAACATTGTGACAGGAATTGCTTTCGCTTCTTTTAATCCATCAAACTTTTTATCTACTGCAATAACTGCTTTCGGATATGCAATTGGGAGATAAGGTACGTCTTCTCTAGCTGTCTCTTGAATTTTATGATATAGCTCTGCACGTTTTGTTTTATCTGTTTCAACTGCAGCTTCTTCCCATAACTTATCGAAATCAGCGTTTTTATATCGCGCATAATTGTATTCAGCATTACTTAAGAATAAGCTCTTATATGAATCTGGCTCAGGTCCCATTATGTAACCACCAAATGTAATGTCATATTCTTTATTCTCTTTATCTAAGCCTTTTTCACTTGCCGCACTAGCATCTAATGCATTTAGTTCAACTTCTAAGCCAACTTCTTTTAATTTTTGTTGTGTATATAAAGCTAAGCTTTCCATGATTTTATTATTCGTTACATACATCACACGTACTTTTTCTTTATCTTTCACGCCAGCTTTCGCTAATAAATCTTTCGCTTCTTTTTTATCATACTTATAGTCTTTAATATCTTTCGCATAATACATAGCGTCTGGCGTTAAGATTGAATTGGCTGGTTCTGCAAATTGACTAGAAACGAATGCTGAGTTAATCATTTCTTTCTTATCTAACGCATGCGCAATTGCTTGGCGCACTTCTTTTTTCTTCATCAAATCTGTATTCATGTTATAAGATAAATAGAATAATCTACCTTCAGGGAATGTCACCATTGAGAAGTTCCCTGTGCTATCTAATTTCTTAAAGTCTTGCGGCTCAATCATCTTCATGTTGATTTGACCATTTTGCAGTGAAACATTTGCTGTATTACGGTCTTTTACAACGCGGTATACGATAGAGTCTAATTTAGCTTTCCCACCTACATAATCATCAAATCGATCTAATGCAACGTACTCATCAGATTTATATTCTTTAAACTTAAACGGCCCTGATCCTACAGGCTGTAAGTTTTTCTTACTTTTCGCTAAATCTGCTTCCCCTTCAAATACATGTTTCGGAATTGGGAAGAAATCATTCATCACACCTTCGAAAGATGCGCTTACTTGTGGTAAAACGAATTGAGTTGTTAACTCATCTACCTTTTTCACCTCAAGCGGCTTTCCTTTAAAAATAAAGTTTTCACGACTTGAGCTATTTTGCTTCTCATCCAAAATAGATTGGAATGTAAATGCTATATCGTCTGATGTAATTTTCTTACCATCATGCCATTTCAAATTATCTTTTAGTTTCAATGTCCACGTTAATTGATCTTCTGAAGGCGTAAAGCTCTCAGCAAGAACAAACTTTTTCTTACCGTCTTCCATATGATATAGCGGCGCATATAAAGCTTGCTGCACAGTTAACGACACACGATCATTCGCATAAAGCGGATTCATCGTATCTGGATTATCGCTAACACCAATCGTTAACGCCCCTCCGTCTTTCGGAGTCCCTGATTTACTAGTGCCCGCTTGCTTCGAAGAATCTTTTTCCCCAGAACAAGCCGCTAATGCAATAAGTAGTATTAGGACAAATGGTAATGCAAATAACTTCTGTTTCATCTTTCGGCCCCCTCAACTGTTTATACCCATAAGAAAACTCGGAATTAATCCCGAGTTTTCTTATAAGTTTTAAATTACCACTACCCGTATGTAAAGTCAAACTTTTTCGTAAATGTGGAAAGTTTGAAATCTATTCATGCATTCTTGCGATAAGCTATATTGATGCGCAGAGCAAAATAAGTTAAAAAACTAGCAGCCTACAAAAAAGTTCTCTTAAATGATTGTTATATATGATCGAAAATGTAGAATGGGATTAAAGACAAAAAAACACATTTAGGAGGTTATCATGACATTTGATGAATTGAAAAAAAACAAACCAACAACCTCATGGGTTGAGTATGATGAAGATGGGGAATTTTTCACTGAAGAAAATATAAGTGCAACAAATAAGGTTCTTGACACTTACATTAACCATTTAGAGCGATTAGGAGAGAATCCAACCGAAGTCGAAGTAATGCAAGTTGTTAAAGAGGTAGTTATTAAAATAAATGAACTAAATATCGAACATGACCATTTTATCGAAACAATGGAAAGAGAAGATCTCTATGAATTTATCGATACAGCAGCACGAATAGCTGGCTTAGAATCCGAAGAAGATATAACAGAAGAATGGCGGGAATGGTAAAAGGCTGCATTTACTCCTCCATAAAAATTTGTCCCTTATTCTCCAATTGGAAAATAAGGGACAAACAAAGACAATCTACTCAGATCCCCTAAGGTTTTAATGGTTTAATATTTTTATTTTTAAGTTTGCCTTCACAAATTCCTGTTAACACTGATAATAAGAAAAACAGGCCGTAAAACGGGCGATCAATTTGATCATAAAGGTCATACGCTTCGCCAAGTAGAAAACGTTTGGATAAATACGAAGCAAATAAATTATTAAAGGGTTGTAACCCCTACTATAAGAAATACTATTATTACCAAAGGAAGAATGATAATCATAAAGGACACTATTATTGTTAATAATGCTTTCCATGCTGAAAATTGGTGTGCTTCTCCTAAACATTTTAAGGAAATAATGATTGTCCAAATTCCAATAACTATATCAATTATGGCAAAAATAAGAAACAAAATCGTTAAAGTTATGCTACTATCCATTTCTGGTGTCTCACTCGTAAAGTTTTCTATCCCAAACAAGAAAAATGAAGGCACCCAAACTAATATAAGAGAGTAAACGTAAGGGATATAAGAATAGGCAACTGAGTAACGTGTTTTTTCAAAGGTACCTTGTCCACCAAGTTTTTTTGCCACCCAATTAAATAACGCTGGTAGCAAAAAATAATAAATTAAGAAAGCAACGAAGGTACCGAGTATAACTATTGAGATTATTGAAAATGGACTACTTATTGAATCCGCCACATTTTTAGAAGATGCTCGATCTAAAGCCTGTACGAATGAGCCTAATAAAATGAGCAAAAACACATTCTTAGGTTTGGATATAAAAATTTCTTTCATTGTATCACGTGGTTTTGTCCAAATGGAGAACCACGGATTAAGTGCACGTTTAAATTGATTTTCTGGAGTTTCCATATAAAAAACATTCCCCTTTCTTAAAACATATTAAATATAATTTCCTAATCATCCCAGTTATGTACATAGAAATATTAAAGCATAAATAGTCGGTTATTTAAATATAAATATTCAATCATTTAATTTCATCTGAAACTTAGGGGGAGTGCTTCTTAGCAATTCCCTCTATATTGTCTTGCATTTTTAACTATGGGCTGAGTAGTTACTTTCATTTTTGAGTACTTCACATTCTTTAATACATTGGATAAACAGTTATAATCTTATCATTAATATGAACAAACCTAATTTCCATTCCTTCAGATGTTTTACTAGAATATAATCTTCCACTTATACATCTTTTATTGCTATAAGTCTCGTGAATGGCTTCCATAAGAAGAATGCGATTATACACTTGAAATGCAACAAATCCTCTTTAAAAGCCTATACGTATTTTCCCTCCATCTTCTATATGCTTCCGTAAGTAATAATACTTATGGAGTTCTATAATCATATAAAACAAAGCAAACGAAAACACTGTGCATGCACACATAAATACAATTGCCCCCATTTGTTGTGTTGCAATGCTAAGAATTATATTAGCAATTAACTGCCCCAATCCAGCTGCAATAGCTGCTACTTTTACACCACCAGTTCCTTTCGACGACTTTGATTTTTTTCTTGGTTCCTGAAGTTTTTCAATATGATTTTTATAAAAATGATACAAAGCAACACCATACAAACCAAATGAAAGAATAAAATAGATAGGAGTTTGTAATTGCAACACTTCATAGGCAAATTTTTGCGTTATAACCAATAATCCGACTGAACATATGGTGCCATATACTCCTCGAAATAGAGTGTATTGTAATTGTCGTTTCCGAGGATTGATAGCAATCCATATCGCCCACAAATTTAAAAAAATAACTGGAGGAGTTACTATATATACATAAAGTAATCGAAAAGGATTCGCAAAGGCAGGCAAAAGAACGAACACATCTGCCCCCAAAAGGACAAGACCAATTACGTGGACTCTTATTTCATTTACAGGATAAAGAGCCATATAATGTGCAAAAGCTTTCTTATTAAAATCTAGACTTTTTTTCATATTAATTAAACCACCCTGCTATTGTTGACCAAGCTTTTTTCATTTCTCCTTTACTACTATCATCTTCACCATCACCATCTAAATCAACATCCCATTTTACACCTTCTGTGAAATATCATTCCCTTCTCGAAAAGAAGATCAACCCATTAATAAGATCTAGGGTTATCAAAAAATTCAAAAAGCCGGAGATTTTGCTGGTATCGAATCTATCGGGATTCACACCATGCATAAAACCTCCGGCTATTGGTTCTATAAACAAACTAAGGATGTGGCTATGTTGCAAGAAATTTTAAATCACAGCACACCACAAATCACACTGAAATATATTTGGCGTTAAAATGTTAACGTAATTCCTCATTTATCGTTCTCGCCATCATAGTCGCAAACTGTTCTCGTGTTAACGGATCCCCTGGTCCGAACATTCCATTGCCATATCCAACCGCAATACCATTTTTGGCTAATGATTGAATGTACGAATGTGCCCAATAACCTTTTGGAACATCTGAGAATTCTTCACTGTGTGTCCCATTTAAATTATAGTTACGAGTTAAAATAGTTGCCATTTCAGCACGGGTTAACACGCCATTTGGATCGAAATATTTTTGGCCGCTGTCGTTTACTTTGCCTGTAACAATACCTAATTCAACTGCTTTTGCAATTTCTTTGTACCCATAAGTACTAGGATTTACGTCGATAAAATTAGGATTGGATACATTAGATAAATCTTTAATACCTTTTTCGTTCAAAATCATAAAAATAGCTTGTAAACGAGTGAGTCTGTCTTCTGGTTTGAATGTCCCGTCTGGGAAACCTGAAATAATTTTCTTTTCAGCTAGAAAATTAATATAAGTCAAAGCCCAGTGGTTAGTAGATACATCTTTGAATTGCGGTTTTGGTTCAGGTTTTGGTTCAGGTTCAGGCGTAGAAGCCGGAACTAGGTCACTTTCGTTATGAAGGCGGTCTACTGCTGAAACTGCGTATGTGTAGTCACTACTATTCGTTACTGCATTGTCTACATATGATAGTACCTCTGAACCGTTGTTACGAATTGTTGTGACAATCACAGATGAGTTGTTTCCGTCGATTAGTTGTCCTCTGTTAAAACGATAGATAACGAAATAGGCCGCGTCATTACCAGCATTGTTATTCCATGAGATTGTTGCACCGTTAGGACCGTCTGTCACAGAATGTATAGAAGGCTTACTTGGCGCAGAGTTATCTAACCAAGGCATAGTTGGAATTAATGCTGGGTATTTGTACGCATTTGCTCGTAATTGATCTTTGATACCTAATATATTTGTCTTTAAATTGCGGTAACTAAAGAACATACTTCCTTTTACATTTTGAAGTGTTGAGTTAAGAGCCAATTGATTGTTTGTCTCAGTCGGGTTCTCCCAGGCCTTGTCCGAATCGTTATTAATCTTGTAAGCAGCTTGTCCAATGTATAGGTGTATGTTCTTTCCTTGTGCTTCGTTGTTCCACCATTTTGTTATTACGTCATAGTTTGCGGCATTATGGCCAATGCTCCAATAAACTTGAGGTGTTAAATAGTCCACCCATTCTTTATGCACCCATAATCTTGAGTCAGCATAGATGTTATCGTAAGCGGATAAGCCATTTGTCTCGGAACCTTGTGTGTCATTATGTTTGTTTCTCCAAATACCGAATGGGCTAATTCCGAATTTCACGTGAGATTTTGTTTGTTTAATACTTGTTGATAAATCGCGAACAAGTGTGTTGACATTCTCACGTCTCCAATCGTCTTTATTTTCACCTTTCCCGTATGTTTCGTAAGTTGTTTCATCCTTGAAATTTTCCGCATCTGCGTATGGATAGAAATAATCATCCATATGAATCGCGTCTACATCATAGTTTTGGACAATTTCGAGAGTGCTATTTTTAATATAGTCTCGAACAGCTGGGATGCCAGGGTTATAGAGCAGTTGCTTGCCGTGTTTAACAACCCAATCAGGATGTTGTTTAGCTGGGTGATTTACAGCTAGTTTATTTACATCTTGGTGACTTGTTGTAATGCGATATGGGTTCAACCATGCGTGGAATTCTAGGTTGCGCTTATGCGCTTCTTCTACCATAAATGCTAGTGGGTCATAGCCTGGGTCTTTTCCTTGTGTACCTGTTAAATACTCTGACCATGGGCTATGTTTTGATGGGTAAAATGCATCACCAGTTGGCCTTACTTGTACAACAACAGCATTCATCCCCATTGATTTAACATCATCTAAAATGTTAATAAACTGTTTCTTTTGTTCGTCAGCGCTTGCACCTTTCACTGGCCAATCGATATTGAACACAGTTGAAATCCAAACGGCACGTAGTTCACGTTTTTTATTTATGGCTTGTTGTTCTGATGCTTCTACGCTAGAAACAGATATGATAAGTGCCAGAAACAAAATGGGAATGAGTAGACTCTGAACGCGCCCCCTACTTATTACTTTTTTTATAAACATATTTATTTCCTTTCTCTCTTTGCGATATAACAACTAGTAGATTTTTTGTTTCCTAGAATCAAAAGGTTATATATTCCAAATGATATTATAACATTTTATATGTTTTCCGTCACAATTCCCTCATTTGGTACCTCTACTAAGCCAGGAAAAAACCTTTCTAAATTTCCATCCCCCTATTAATATTATATAATTCAATAAATTTGTTAAGACTGTCTTCTAATCTCTTAATTGTGTTTGGATACTTTTTTGAATAACCCTCACACATTTTTTTAAAATAATGATAAAGTGTTTGATAATCAATTATTACCTCATCACCACTGTATAATGCAAATTCTACACCTTCAAATGAATCTCCATTGGCAATATCATACTCATCCAAATCTCCTGGAAAAGTACATGCGCCATATTCCTCTCCAAATCCTACTCCTTCACAGACTGAATTGATTACCTTTAAAAATCTTTCATCATCTACCATATTAAACACTGCTTGTATAGGGTAATGAGTTAAATCTAGTAAATCCTCATCTTTTAATCTAAATTCTCTTTGCATACATATCTCTCCTCGTATATCTTTAATTTATTCTGGAAAAAAAGAAGAGATTTCTCCATCTTTATGTTATCCTCTCCAAGTTATCTCTTTACTGTCAACACCTGTCCATTCTCTTGAAAGAACGTGCGCTCTACCAATACCTCTCCTTCTTGGAACAGAGGGGTCTATGTTTTTAATATGATTTTCTAATTTAGGAGTCGTTTTAAAGGTATTATCGACTTCTTTTTTCTTCGCTTTAAACTTTCAAGTGATTTAATGGTGAATGTTTTTGATACTTTTTACCTATTTCTGAATCTGTAAAATCTAAATAACCTTTTTGAGTTACCTCTACACTAGAATGACCGAAAATACGTGATAACGAGGACCACTCTCCACCGTTTAGAGTCTGATCATAGCTTTTCAGCGTTTTAGTCGATAAGTTTTTACTTGAACAGTACAGCATAAAATTACCTAGCTGTAATTCAAATTCAGTCAAAACAAAAAAACACCGCCTCTCATTAGTTTGATTTACAAACCAATAAAAGACGGTGTTTATTAAAATGCATTAACATTATTTGTTGGTAACTTTACATTACCGCTAAACAATCAAAAACACTGTTATATGAGCGTTTACGAAGCCTTATATTCAAGTCTCAGCTTATCCTCAACCATTGTGATGAACTCAGAATTCGTAGGTTTTGCTTTTGACATGGATACTGTATAACCATCACTATATCAAGGCATTGTATATTTCATAACAATTATTAAAAACTTCTATTTATTGGTTAGAAGTATAAAGTTTATTGCTTACCTAAATTTGATTGTATCGTCTATTCAAAGTACTTTCAATAAAAAAAGGTAATGGACATTAAAAAAGCTTATGCAGGTTATACATAAGCTTTTTTACTCATGATTAGATATTTTTCAAATGCTACACCTTAAAGCAAGTCTTAAAAAGATTAAATATAATAGTCAGGATTTTCATCCATTTTAATTAAAAATTCTTCTAAAGAATCCGCTATTTTCTCATCCTCAGAGTAAATAGGACATTGACCTAATTCATTTTCCTCTTTAAATTTAATGGTTAAAAAGTTAAGTTCTGTTACTTCAAAAAACACTAATGATTCATCATCATCTACATCATCTAGATTGGGATTATATTCATAAATATCTTGCCTTAAACGGAAATCTGCAACTGAAATCGGGTCCATAAATCTGTTAAAAAACGTTCTTTTATCAGAATTTAAAAACCCACAACCTATTTCATGATAAAAGCGTTTCAGTTCTTTTGGAAGTTCCATTTGTAATAAGCTTTCTGCCTCATCTATCTCATCTTGATATATAGGATAGAAAATAGTTTTTTGTTTAGAACGGACACTTCTGTCTGCTACAACATATTCTTTCAAAAAGTTAAACATAATTTTTACTACTTCCTTACTAAAGAAGAGTTGGTTTCAATGCTTCCTCAAGCATTGTATTGAAATCATTATATGTTTCCATCACTGTACCAGATGGTTTATCAAGTTCTAAGTAAGTACCTTCGGATATGTTTTTACAAAACCATGCTATATCTGAATCTCCAAGGAAAAGGTACTCTTTTTGAAATTCATTTTCATACCAAATCTCATTGGTTTCTATAAGCCCACAAATTGATTCGTCCCTTTCTGTATCTAACAAATAAGAGTCAACTCCATAAAGTACTAGCCCGTTAAAATCTAATCCATTTACAGTTTTAAGAAACTCCTCATATTCACTCGGTAGGTCAACATTAAAACTCTTTTTTATGCGTTCTCTTAATTTCTTAACTTCACTATCTGTTGCTGGTGTATTCAATTTATCATTAAAACTTTTCTCTATTTTTTCAATTTCTAAAATCAGATTTTTCCACATATAAATTTCACCATCGCTTCAGCTTGAATCAGTTCAAAAATTTCTTTTTCATTTCCCTCATAATTGTTTAACATTCTTAGAATTTCTAAAACCTTTGCATCCAGGTCACTAACTCCTATCAATTATTTTAGGACTTTCTTTTACATGTTTGCTTCTGAATCCCATACCTCTACAAATTCAAAGCCTTTTAAATCACTTTCTAACACTGTATTTCTAAATTCATCTGATACAAAAACGGAAGGAATATGTAATATTTCATTTAAGTAAACTTTAAATATTGTTTGGTTCTTAACCATATTAGGTAAGAATGCGTATTTTTTGAAATCTATTACTAAGCCAGAACGTAGTTTCTTTAGTATAGCTTTCTCATAGTCAATAGCATCTATTGCATTTAAAACGTTAATTATATAATACACTTCTCCCGTCACATCATGAATTAGGGGAAGAAATTCTACATTATCACCAAATATAGACTCTAAGAATTTTTTAGCTTTCCCACTAACCATTGGTGTACCAACTTCTCCCCAAAAATGAGGCAAATCACTTTGATTTCCTTCTTCTACACATTTAATACGTATTTCTCCCCATGAATCAGATGCTTTTACTGCCGAGTCAATTTTTCCTTCAAAATACTTTTTAGAATCTTCTTCTAAATTCAATAGTTGAAAGGATTCATAGTCATCAAATGAACTCTTTAATTCCCAAATTTTCATTTTTACTCTCCTTTGTTATTTTTCTATTATAAGATCACTCTTTCTTCGGTTTATTTAATTTTAATTCACCATTCAATAAACGTTCTCTTATATCATGTAAGGCGTCAACAGCATCTTCTTGCGTACCGCCCCGTTTCTTAACAAGACTTAATACTCTCTCTACTTCAAGTATGTACTCTGAACTATGCTTTCCTATGTGTAAGACTTCAGTAGTCACGTATTCATTAACTTTATAAGGTAAAAATACTCCATTAGCCGCCGAATCATGGTCTATCCCAAATTCCTTTAATAATTTTTGTGCCTTTTCTGCCCTACTATCGTTCCAAGGTGTTAGATGATGTGCTGCATTAGAATATGGGGGTGGTTCAATCCCTGCATCCTTAAGTTCTTCACGTAATATTTTAGATGCTGTATACGAATCAGGATACTCATTTTTTACTTCAACTCTATCAAGAACTTTATCCGCATAATCTTTTATTACTTCTTGTACACCTTTAACCCTACTTCTTCCACCAGTTTCAGAAAACATAAATGTATCACGGGCTTCTTGTAAAGCTTCAAAAGTTTTTATCTGATTGCTACCAAAGCCACTAGTACCTGCGAATGCAAATCTTTCTTTCAATGGTAAATGATTCGAAACAGACGAAATACCTTCTGAGAATTTTGTTAGATTTGCAGTAGTTGCTACCTTCGATACTTTACTTAATCCTTTATCACCAATAAGTCCTAATCCAACTTGTGTTAAAGCATAACTTCCCCATTTAGCACGACTTTCAGCATCTCCATTTATTACATCATTAATAAATGAATCTGACAATACATTATACATCGTACTGAGGGTATCAATAGGGTGCAAAGCAGCGTTCCCCATGTTTTCCCACGTTTCCCAATCTCCTAAAGCTTTTATTCCGTCTATTGTATCGCTAACTGCTTGTCCCGTACCATCTACAATACCGTCCCAAATTTTTTCACCAGTAGATTTTTCAGGTAGCTTACCACACATTTCACCTTCTTCAATTGAATTGGCAGCTTGTCGTGCCCTCTCTTCTGTAATCGCTTGAATTGAAGTTGTCCATTCCATATTCAACCCTTGTGTACTAAATGTACCACTTGCAGGACTAAACCCTTTTCCACTTTGAACTTCAGCAAGACCAATAGCAATACTAGATGCTAGTTGAAGTGCTGTATCATAATTACTACTAGAAGTATAATTAAATTCATATAGATGCTCTAGTTTTTCTTCAAGTTTTTTTCTCATCTCAACTAAAACAGCCACAAGTGCATCTATTCCAGGCATTGGTGTAACGGCATTCATCATTTCTATACTTGCAATCGATTGATTAATTTCTTGAATTTGTTCTCGTATTTCTTGCTCAATGACATCTGTTGAAGCTACCTGTGATTGAAATTGACTTGGAAAGGCATTATTCTGACGAATTAGTTCTTCACATAAGTAAATAATACCTTGCGCTAAAGGACGAAAGGTTTGTACAAAAAATGATTTTGCACTACTATATGTTTGTCCTTGTAAAACAGTATCAACTGCAAAAGCATCAATCGACTGAATCGCTTGTTCCATGCCTTGAATAGTAGCGGCACATACAGCATTCATACTTTGAGTTTGGTTTTGTACTTCTCCCAAATACATATTTAAACTCATGAATTGGTCTCCTTTACTAATTTTTGTTTCTCATAAGAAAAATCATTTTCTAAATCCCTAAGATCTCGTTTCTCTTTAAACAATGTTTCTTTTTGGCTTTCCAATTCAAATGTAAGTTTTCGTTCGATGTATTGTGCTTCTTGACGCATATCCATAAAAAACAATGACATTTCTCTATCTTTATGCCAAGTTCCTAAAATACGATCAAACAAACGATGGTTTTGATTCTTCCATACATGAAAATCTTCTTCTACTTTTTCCTGTTTTTGAATCGCAAATTGATTTCGGTCCTGTTCTTCAAATACACTTCGTAACTTTTGATTTACTTGATTAATTTGTTTTTCAATATCTTGACTCATCATATTCCTCCTACTATTTTACTTTACGTAGGTTGTCACATTAGCGAAAAGTATTGTGAAGTTCGTTATCCACTCTCTCAAATTCTTTAGCTACCGAATGAATATTATCAACCGCTTGTTGAAAAGCAGCGGAAAATTGTTTCGTCAAGTCTAAAACTTGCTGATTTGCTTCTTGTGATTTGAAATTAACAGACAACGTTGTACGCGTCGCCTTTGTTATAGAACGACTGGTTGCACTTTGAATCCTATCAGAGGCTGATCCCATTTTCGTAGCAATTTGCGTTGCTGTTTGTAAATTACTTTGAAATTGTCCCATTCTTTCAAACCCTTTCTATACATTTTCCAAATGTATTAAAGAAATCTCATTATATATCCTTATCAATATCACTCGCTGGGCATGCAATCAAATGAGCCATACACTATAAGCTGTATGGCTCATTTGAAATACTTGTTATATAGAGTAAAGCGTTTTTAATTCAAACCGAAATTACGTGATAATTCTTCATCATGAGAAGCAACAGCCTCTGCAGTTTTATTAAGTTGCATATTAATTTCTTGCAATAGCTGTGCAAAGTTTTGTACTTTTGGCTTTAATTCATTGAACTGTTGGTCAAAACCTTCAAAAGCACGACCTTCCCATTCTCCTCTTAATTCATTTTGTAAGTTTTGTAGTTGACTTAAAATGTCCTCAATTTGATTTGCACCTTGTCCATATCGAGCGGCTTTCGATTTAAGCTCCTCTGGTGACATGCGAATTTGTCCAGCCATTTTCATTTCCCCTTTAATACATAATGAGTAAAATACGAATTGGTTAATTTTACTAAATATATTATAATATTTTATTATGAATTTTTAAATATTTAATCTTTCTATTGAATATTAGAATATTAATATTCAATAGAAAGATTAAATATTCTACTTTTACTTACTTTACAAGATTTTACGCAAAAAAAGACCACCAAAAGGCAGTCTCCCTCAAAACTCAATCCTATTCCCCACTCCACACTCCACCGCTTTCTCATACAAATACTTCGCAACAATAATGTCTACCACCGCCAAACCAACTGATTTAAAAACAGTAATCTCTTCATCGTTCTCTCTACCAGCTTTTTCTCCACTAATGATTTGTCCGAGTTCAGCGTGGATGTTGTTTGCTTCAAATAAACCCTCCTGTATCGGAACTTGAAGGTCACCTGTTTCTTCTAATGCTGCTTCTTTTGATTCGACTACTACTTTTGTTGCACTTGCGATGGCGTGAGATGGTAGTTCTTGCATGCTTGGTCTGAATGAGCCGACGGCGTTTATGTGGACGCCTTTTTGTAGTTTTTCTGAGAAGACTGGTGTGGATGCGTTCGTAGTTGTAACGATGATGTCTGCTTCACTTATTGCTTCATTTGCATTTGTGTGAACATATGCAGGTTTACCAAATTTCTCTTGTATATATTGCGCAAATGCGTATGCTTTTTCTTCTGTTCGATTGTATAAAATGACTTTTTGGATATCTCTTACCGCAAATACAGCTTCAGCAATTCCCTTCGCCTGTTCACCGGTCCCGATTATGCATAAAGTTTTTGCGTTATGGCGAGCTAAATATTTTGTCGCTACTCCTGATAAGGCGCCTGTTCGAATCATCGTTAAGTAGGATCCTTCTAAAAGTGCGCGCGGTTCTCCCGTTTGAAAGTCTGATAGCATAACAATCCCGTTTATCGTTTTCTTTCCTATCTTTTTGTTCTCAGGGACTACTGTTACTACTTTTAAGCCAAGTGCCTCAAGTCCTTCCGCTACTGAAGGCATAATTAATGCAGTGTTTTGCTCGTTCGCAAATGGTAATGAGCTGCGAATTGGTGTAATCGTTCTTTCTGCGGAAAATTCTTTTAAAGCAAGCGCCGCGTATTCAATGACTTCATTCATATTTACTAAGTTTCTTTGTTCGTTCGCGCTTATGACTAGCATATCTTTCCACCTCCTCCTCTTATCCTAACAAAAACCCCCGGTTCAAATCATCTCTCGGGTCTACAACGAACTGATGAAATCCTGTAATAAAGGCATGCCCCGTTACTTTCGGAACGACAGCTTCGTATGTATCTACTGCGGTTACCGATAATACTTCCCCCTCGAATTTCCCGTCAGTAATGCATTCGTGGACGAAAATTTCTCCCTCTTGTAAAGCATCTTTTTCAAAAAGAGTTGCGATTCTTGCGGAAGTTCCTGTGCCACAAGGAGAACGATCTACTTGCCCATCAGCAAAAATCGTTACATTTCGTAAAGTTGCATCTTTTTCTTTCGGTTCATCTGAGAAAATAACGCCGTATATTCCTTTTAACCCTTCTTCAAGTGGATGCTTTACCTCCATTTTGCTCTCGATGTAGTGCTTAATTTTATCGCCCCACGTTTGAATAGCAGATAAGTCCTTGAAATCAACTTTCAAACCAAATTCTTTACTATCTACTACCGCATAAAAAGCTCCGCCAAACGCGATATCTACTTGAAATTCATAGTTATCTATTTTAATAGGAACATCTTTCTTATATACAAATGAAGGAACGTTTTCAAATGATACAGACTCTACTTCGCTCCCGTTATATTTTGCGTACGCAATCACTTCCCCAGCAGGGCTATCAATAATGAACTTTTGTTCCTCACCTGTCACTTCAAACATACCTGTTTCAATTCCGACTGTAATAACAGCAATAATGCCATGACCACACATCGTACTCCAGCCTTCATTGTGCATAAATAATACACCAAAATCAGCGTGAGCACTTGCAGGTGGAGTAATGATACAACCGTACATACCGTGATGCCCTCTCGGTTCATACATAAGAACCTCGCGAAGATGGTCCAAATTCTCCATACAGTATGCGCGTCTTTCTAGCTGCGTTTCTCCTTTTATTTCTGGCACGCCACCTGTAATAATTCGAAGCGGTTCCCCAGCTACGTGAGCATCAATTGTCGTGTACACTTTACTAACCTTCATTTCTATCTCTCCCCTATATGTTGATACTATTTTTATTGCAAATATCATGCCAACGCATAGGGTATAAATTTGTATACATTGTAAAAAAAAGCATACACTACTGTCTATTTTTTTATACAGTAGACAGTCGGTGATTATTAAACCCTAGTCCCGCACTCACCAAATCCAAAACAAAAAACCCCGAAAACTCAGGGTGTGATGCCGCATAGGCGAGGTTATAGTTCCTTTTAAAATAGATTTGCGGGATTGGAGCCAAAATCAAATTTATATTTCACTCGGCAATTTTTCCCACTCACTTAAATGCATGACATCTTGTTTTACGTTTTTCTTTTCAGGAAGTAAACATAGAAATTCTAAAGAATTACCGTCAGGATCATAAAAATAAAGATTCGCAGTAGGTGTCCACGTCTGAACCATAGGCTCAGACGGTTCAAGACCAAAAGCTGCTCTTGGATGTATTCCTTTATTCAGAAGCCATTCCCTTGCATGAATGATTTCTTCATAGTTAACCTTGAATGCAAAGTGACTTTTATGGAATGCTTCTTCTGATACCTCCCAAATGCCCAGCATTTGCTCCTTCTTATTAGCTTTATCAAACCAAAAGAATGCTACACGGCGTTCTTCAATTGTGCGAGCATGAAATAATCCAAGTTTCGTATAAAATTCTTTTGCTACTTCTAAATTTCTTGTTTTAACATGTGTTTCATATAAAGTACCTGGAAACAAAGCATATTCCCCCTTTATATTTTTAGAAATTCTTACTATAAAGCCTATTTTTATAACCTAGAAATAGAAGTGATATCATACTCTTCTTACATGTTTTTCAAATTTGTAGCACTAATGCTGAATAAAAAAGAAAATTCTCTCCCCCCGCCACATATACTGTTCAAAAGCAAAAAGGAAGTGATCTAATGTACTACGGAACAAAAGGCTGGTACGTAGCTGAATTAAAAAAATTAGGTGTGCGCTATCATGAAGGACGAAAACTAGAAAGTTACCGCGGACACGTTTTACGCAATTTATTACTTGTACAACAAGAGAAATTAAAAGAACAGTAATATGCTAATGTAGCGATATCGGCGATTCTCAGAATATATCAACGATTTTTTAAATATATCGACGATTCGACATGGAATATCGACTTACCGACAAATTCCGTCAAATCACTCCTCCATTCTACCAACCAATCACACATCAATATCAAACAAAGAAGGTCACCCAAACGGGTGACCTTCCTTTCTTATTCACAAACGAGAATTTGTCTAGTAAATGATCCTTTTCTTGTAACACAGCGATCTGTAATTTCAAATCCTGCTTCATGGATCATGTCGTCCATTGTTTCCATCGTTACAACGACTACCTTTTTAGCGATGCGGCGCGCACTTGAAAGAATGGAGAACTGGTCTTCTGGTGTTGCATGCGTAAATAAGTCATACGGCATATCGATAATTGCAACGTCGTAGTTCTCAGTAATTTCCTCAATTGGACCTATTGTTACTGTCCCTTCAAATCCGAAATGTGCGATGTTTTTTCTCGTTCCAAGAACTACAAGTGGATTAATATCTCTACCAACGATGTTAATTCCCATAGAAAGTGCTTCTACTACTACTGTTCCAATACCGCAGCACGGGTCAATTGCTCGTACTCCATCTGGATTTGGTACAGCAATATTTGCAACTGATCTCGCAACACGTGTGCTAAGAGATGTCGAATAACTATGCGGTTTTTTTATGTGATGATACCAAACTGGCTCACTTTCTACATAATGTCCGAAGTACCAGCGTCCTCCAAGAGGAACAATCCCGAATACACGCTCTGGATTACGAACATCTGCTTCTCCTTCAATATGCATACCGAGGTCGCGTTCAATGAGACGTCTTTCCCCATATTCAATTTTATTTTCTCCAACCAGGTCATTGATTTTAACGAAGATAACTTTAAACGACGCTCCCGCCAAATCAATTTGTTCCACTTGTTTTAGAATGCTTTCTAAGTCGTCTCCTTCATACATAACCTCAACGCGCTCTTTCATAAATGCACTTCTACTCGGTTCAATTTTGACATCACTTTTCAAAATATTAACGTGGGACTCCATTCCAAAGAACGAGCGCATTTCCAAGTAACATAAAGCACGCTCCTCCTCACGAAACGCATACGTATATATACATGCAGGTGTTGTACTATGATTACTCAATCTATTATCATCCTTTATCGTTTAAAATTATTATGATTACAATTATTCGAATATCTTTTTACGTAAAATTAAATGATATCACATGCCGGAAATAAAGAGAAACGTTAATAAATAAAAGAGACTGCCTATCAATCGGCAATCTCTTTTGATTTATTAACGGAAAGAAGATACGTTATTACCCTTTGCTTCGTAATAATCTAAAATCCCTTGATAAATCGCTTCTGCTGCACGTTGTTTCTGTGCTGCTGTAGCGAGTTTATTTGCATCATTCTTATTATCTACAAACGCTAATTCTGTTAGTACAGCTGGCATTGTATTATATTTTACTACGTACCAAATATCCTTTTTCACACCACGGTCATATGTCCCAAGTGCTGCTACAAGGCGTTTTTGAATTTTGTCTGCTAATAAGCGACTGTCTTCCGAATGTGGATTCGTTGATCTTGTCGGTGCTGCTGCATAATAGAATGTTTCTGTACCGTGTCCATTTTTTTCATCCGAACCGTTACCGTGAATACTTACGAAAATATCACCCTTATTTTCATTAGCAAATTCTACTCTTTTTCTTAAAGAATCACTAGAATCTACTCCTGGGCGTGTATCGTTCGTACGTGTTAACTTAACAGTAAATGGTGTCTTTTTCTCAAATATTTTTTGTAATCGTAAAGATGTGTCTAATACGATATGACTTTCTTTCTCATAATAACCAACATTACCCGAGTCAATTCCACCGTGACCTGGATCAATAATAATTGCTTTGCCTTCTAAGAAGTTCTCTTGTTTTACTGGGTTTAATTGATTTTTATCAACCCACTGGAAGCCACTATTTGTACGGATACGAATCCAACTATCTTTTTCTTCAATAACTACTACTTTTTGCGCTTCACGTTTCGCTAGCACTTTAGAAGAATGTGACGCTTCTGCATATGTTGTAAATCCTTCATTAATAACTTCTGTTTTTTCTTTTAAAGGTGTCCATTTCTCACCTTTGCTCGTTACAATTTTAATCCATCCATCTCGCTCTTCTTTTACTACAACTTTTTGTGGCTCATGTTGCATGTCAGTAATCCCTGATGATAAAGATGGTTGGTGATATGTAATGAACTGACGATCTATATACATTTCCTTCGTTGTTTCTTCTGGTTTGCTCGTATTATCATTATTTTTCTTTAGCTTGTCCGCTTTATACGTCATTTGCGCTGCTTGCTCACGTGGTATAGACTGATTTGGACTCCAAATTGTCTTCCCAGTACCCGCTGAAATCTCTAACGCTACTAAAATATTTGCTGCTTCTTTACCGAAATGATCTTCTAAATCAGTAAATTTATTCGTAATCGGGGCTTGTACTAAACCTTGTAATTTATAAGCCTTCACAAGCATAGAGGCCATTTCAGCACGCGTTACTTTTCCATCAGGATCAAATACGCCTGCTCCTCGGCCTGAAATAATATTTTCTTTTTCAATTGCTGCAATATACTGAGTTGCCCAATGATTTTTCGAATCATTAAAAGATGGTTTCCCAGCTGGATCCACTTTTAATCCAATTGCTTTCGCTATAATTGTCGCTGCTTCTGCACGTGTTAAAAGTCCTTTTGGCGCAAACGTATCACTTGTCATACCGCTAATTACATCTCGCTCTACTAAATAGTAAATTGCGTCTTTTGCAAATGAGTCGTCTCGAACATCTGAAAACTTCTTCGTTTCTGCTAAACTACTAACTGGATAAGCTAGTAAACTTGCTGCTAACATACCAGCAGCTATTGCCTTGTACTTCATAAAAATTAAATCTCCTCTCGAAATCTCACGTTATACAATTCTCTTAATCAAACTAATATTAAAAATATTAATTGGAAAATAACTCCTATAATAGTTTATAACATTCTATCACTGTAGTAAATACGTTTCCTGCCTAAATTATTAAAGATGAATATATAAGGAATAATAAATGTAAATACATTTCAAAAAGCGATTAATTACCTACCAAATGAAAAGCTGATTAAAAATAATATTTTTAATCAGCCCTCTCTATTTTCTATGAAATTATTCTTCAATTAAATGAGACATTACATATGCATATACTAACGCTTCTGTATGTACAATCGAACTTTCATGTGTGCGCTCAAATGCATGAGAAGAATCAATACCCGCTCCAATTAATGCATGTTTCACATCAAATCCAGCGCGAATCGCAGCTGATGCATCCGATCCATAGTACGGATAAATATCTACTTTATATTCAATATTGTTCGTTTTCGCAAGCTCTACTAAATGTTTACGCAGTGCATAATGGTACGGACCACTAGAGTCTTTTGCACAAATAGATACAGTATACTCGTCAGATGCTTGTCCATCACCTAACGCTCCCATATCAACCGCTAAATATTCAACCGTTTCTTCTGGAATGTTAGAATTACCACCGTATCCAATCTCTTCATTATTAGAAATTAAGAAATGAGTTGTATATGGTAATGTTACGTTTTCGTCTTGTAATCTCTTAATTAATTTTAATAGAATTGCAACACTTACTTTGTCATCTAAATGACGTGATTTTATGTATCCACTCTCTGTAATTTGAACGCGCGGATCGAATGAAACGAAGTCTCCTACTTCAATGCCTAATTCGCGTACTCCATCAGCTGAAAACACACGCTCATCAATACGAACTTCAATATTTTTCTCATCGCGTTTCGCTTCACCTGCATCTTTATATACATGCACAGATGTTTGATGCATTAAAATCGTTCCTGTATACGTCTTACCGCTTGATGTCTCAATTTCGCAATATTCCCCTTCTACAGAGTTCCAACGAAATCCGCCAATCATAGAAAGACTTAGACGACCGTCAGGCTTAATTTCTTTCACCATCGCACCTAACGTATCAACGTGTGCTGTTAATAAACGGTGCTGTGCATCATTTTTCCCTTTTACCGTTAAAATGAGAGCGCCTTTATTGTTACGCTTCGTTTCTACATTCCACTCACTTACATAGTTTTCAATAAAACGAATGATTTTCTCTGTATTTCCAGACGGACTCGGAATAGAGACAAGCTCCTTAATAAGTTCCATCGTTTCTTTCGCATGATGTGCCATTGTCGTTTCCTCCTCATTTTCTCTACTATTTAGTATACCGAATTTACTATAAATCCTCTACTCATATAGCTAAATTTTCTAAATTGTATTAAAATTCACTAAAAAAACATAGCGTTATTCATGAACACTATGTTTTCTATCAAACTATTCTTCTGACACATCTAATAAATAAATGCCTCTTTCAAATCCACCGCGCTCTATTTCTTTTTGCTTTCGTAGACGCTCTACATCTTCAATTGTTGCACCTTCTGCACGCGCTAAAGAGATAATTACTTCTAGTGCATCCGCAAGTGAATCTAGCGCATGTTCACGTTCTTTCATAGAAGCGAATTCACGAATTTCTTCCGTTCCAATTTTCGCTAAAGCTTGTATGTATGCTTGTCCTGTTAATTTTTGTGCTGTATATGTTTTTCCAGACCTTAAAATCTTCTCTGGAACACGATCTCTTACTAACTTGTTATATGCTGACATCATTCAACCTCCTACATTTAATAACATCCGAGCTCTGCTTTATAGAAAAACCATTTTTTCTTCACGCACGCACTAAGCATATCAATTCCTGATCCATGTGCCCTTACGTGCGGAAAGAAATAGTGCTCTGATTCTTCTTCCTTACCATATAAAGTTTGGTACTCAGCTGGAATTGCTTCTTTTTTCACATCTTTTTCTTTCGTCACCTCGCCAGAAAACGCAACGCTTGGATGTCCTTCAAAAAACAAAGCAGTTCGCACCGCCATAGATGGTGTACTATGCAAAGCATAATATGCTATGACAATCATGCCGATTACACCGATAATTTTCTTCATACATTACTCCTTAAAAAAAAGTGCTAACACAATTATACTAAAATGTGTTAGCACTTTCTCCCCTTTACCTTAAATTAACTGGTAGTAAAACTATCATTAATTAAAATTTCACTTTATTCCCCTTTAAATGCTGGCAAACGTTTTTCTAAAAATGCAGCAATGCCTTCTTTATGATCTGCTGTTTGTCTCATCGCATATTGGCCACGTTTTTCAAGTTGCAATGTTTGTTCTAAATTAGAACGATTTACTTCACATAAAATTTGCTTCGTTTGAACCATCGCTTTGATCGGCTTTTGTGACCATTCACTAATTTTTTTCTTCACAGCCGTTTGGAAATCCTCGCCGATTACTTCATCAATTAAGCCGATATCAAGTGCTTCTGTTGCTGATAATTTCTTTCCTTCCCAAATAATTTGCTTCGTCATATTTTCACCGACACGCTTTTGAAGGAAGAAATGGCCACCGCCATCTGGAATTAAAGCGATTCCAATAAAGTTCATCGCAATAATGGATGAAATATCCGCCATCACATAGTCAGCTGTTAACGCAATACTTAATCCAAGACCAGCAGTTGGTCCATGTATAGCACTAATAACAAGTTTCGGCATCGTATATAAAGTTACAACAACTTCAGAAATAGTATTCATAATACCATCAAACTTGCTTTCATCATTACTTGAAAGCATCGATTTAATATCTCCACCCGCAGAAAAACCACGGCCGTTCCCGCATAGCACAACAATATGTGCAGAACTCTCCGCTACTTCTTTCAGTTTTTGTAATAGCTCTTTTAACGTTGGTTCATCTAATGCATTTAACACCTCTGGGCGATTGACCATAACCGTTGCAACGTGCCCTTCATATTTCACAATGACAGATTCTGTTTTACTTGTTACTTCCATTATATATACCCCTCTTTTCTACATAAAGATTATACTTATATAATTATAGAAAGCAGGTGAAAAACCCTTCTTTTTTTCTTAATTTTCTGTCTAATAATCGCGTAATTTGTATATAGCCTCGTATAAAACATACAATTCCGTTAAAAAATATAGCAATTAAAGTCGGTTTATCCATACTTTTCATCTATTTACCATTACAATGAAATGGTGTATTCTTAAGTTTGATATAAAAAATCAAATATAGAAATTCATTTTCCTTCCTATTATATAGAAGTGCTGAAATAAAGGAATGAAGAAATGGAGGCACATATGGTTACTAAGTTAAAACAGACGGATAACTACTTCCCGCATTTCCTACTGCTATTCATTGTGTTTCAACCAATTTTAGATTTATTAACATCTTTTTCAATCTATGTATTACACATGAGCGCAACAGTCGGAATCGTAGTCCGTTTCGCCTTTATGCTTCTTGCATTAGGTTATCTACTTCTTCATCATAAACAACAAGGCGCGAAAAAGTATATTCTCTACTTATGTCTCTTTGGCATCGTACTCGCAATCGGCCTTGTGAATAATTTAATGGTCAAATCTCCAGTTTCATTTGGAGAAGAAGTGAAATTCATTTTAAAAAGTGTATATCCAATTGTACTACTGTTTGGATATATTATCGCACTAAAAGAATTAAAAAATAACGAATATGTATTTCATAAAATCATTACCTATTTCTTATACGCAACGTTAATTTTGAGTATCTCACTCATTGCAGCGATGGTAACAGGTACAGATTTCCAAAGCTACCCTCACTCAAAGATTGGTTCAAGAGGTTGGTTCTTTGCTGGAAATGATTTAAGTTCCATTTTCGCAATTATGTTCCCAATCGTTGTCTTATACTCAGTTCATAAAACAACATCTTTTTCGAAATTTTATTACTGGATTCCAACTGTACTCGCGATGTATGCAAGTATTATGGTCGGAACGAAAGTAGGATATGGCGCAATTGTTGCTACACTTGGCGTAGCACTGCTATTCTCATTCATTGAATATATGATGAACCGCAAAAAAGAAGGAAAAGGATTCACACATCTTGTAAACACAGTGGTTGCTGCTATCGTATTAGGAGGGTTACTCGTACTTACACCGCACACTCCTATCGCAAAAAATATGAGTATCCATCTACAAATGTATGAATACAAAAAATCAGTACAAGAAGAAAAAGACCGAAAAGAAGGAAAAGTAATTAAAGACGAAGAACATAAACAAGGCGAACTAACAGACTCTGAAATGAAAAGTTTAATTTACAGTGATCGTGACAAGTATTTAAAAGTATATAAACAATACTATAAAGAAGCACCACTATCTCAAAAACTATTTGGAATGGGATACGCCGGTAACTATACAACGAAAATGAAATTGGTCGAAATGGACTTCCACGACCTATTCTTCGCATTCGGAATTGTCGGATTCCTTATGTACTTACTACCACTTCTTTATTTCGGTATAAAAATATTCATTCGCATCATCACAAACTTCAAGAAACTATTTAGCGTAAAACATATGCTACTAGCTAGCACACTCGTCCTATCGCTCGGAATTGGCTTTATGTCTGGACACGTATTAACAGCACCAGCCGTAAGTATATTCTTTACTGTCATACTTGCTTATATGGTTGTTGATTTGGAAATTGAATAACATTTGAAATGCCATGCCCTTAAAACAGGGGCATGGCATTTTTTATACTTGCTATGTTTACTTCTTACAACAATCAAACAGCATAAATTTCCTGCTCGCACATAACTGAATCATAGAAAAAATCCCTTGCAGGAAATTTCCTACAAGGGATTTTCATCAATAACAGATATAGAATCTATTATTATTTTTGAACAATAGCAGTTGATGCAGTTACGTTACCAAGTGATAACTTGTTACCTGCAGCATCTGTAATGTTGATTTCTGGGTTATATGCACCTTTTGGTACTACGCTAATTGTTGCAGCTTGAGCAACGTTTAGCTCTTTTTCAGTTGTTAAGTAAACAACGTTTTTCTCTTTTTCGCCGCCATGCTTAATACCTTTAACTGCTGTATTGTTGCCATTTACAACAACTTTTAAGTCATTGATAAATTGAGCGTCGTCTGCAGCGAACTCTTTAACGTTCTCATCAAATGTAACTTTGATTGTATTTGAAACTTCAGCTTCATTCGTAGCTTTCACATAAACAGCGCTAGCTAATTTTGGAGCTGTGTTATCAGCGAAGTTGATTAATTTTTCAACTGGAGCTTTTGTTTGAGCGTTAGCTACTACTTTGCTTCCAGAAGCAGTTAATACGTTTGTGCTAATTGTAAATTTAGCATCTTGAGCTTTTGCGAAATAATTTTTAGGTAAGGAAATCTTAACGATTTTTTTGCTACCAACGAACTCTGCAGTTGTACCTGCTGGTAATGCTTTACCGTCAATTTTGTAGTTCTCTACATCTTTCGCGTTACCACTCATATCTTGGCCGTAATCTACAGTGATTACATCGCCTGCGATTGAAATAATGTCAGCATTTTTTTCTACAACAGGTGTTACGATACCTGTTTTACCAACAGTTGTAATAAACGCTTCGTTGCTATTTGTGTTTACAGAATAAGAAGCTAACTCCTCATTTTTAGCGAACTTAATAGCACCAGCTTTTAATTCTACTGTGTAAGAATCATCTTTTAATTCAACGTTATCCTTAGGAGTAACTTTTAATACGTCACCTTCAGCTACGAAAGTAGATGGTACAACTACTCCGCCTTTGTCACGTACTACGATTTGATTAGCGTCATTCACAGCAATTTTACCGTTGAATTTAACTAGTAAGTTATTACCGTCAATTTTATTTAAGCTATCAGTAGATACTTTTGGTGTAGCAGTATCTTCAGTTAAAGAAACATTCATATCAACTGGTTTACCAAGTAAGTTTACAGTATCTTTGAAGTTTTTAAGGTTAACACTTAAGTCAACGTTCTTCTCACCACTTGCATATAATGGGTTACGAGCATCCTTTACATCTTCTTTAATAGAAACGATGTATGAAGTTGCATCTTGTGGATCAATTGTAAATTGTACTACACCGTTGCCGCCTACAGTATCATATGCTGCTGTTGGGAACGTGTAGTTACCTTTTTTCACAGTTACTTCAGGGTGTTGGCTTAATGGCTCAGAGAATGTAACTTTGAAAGAACGGTTGTTAATAGCTTTAACTGATTTCACTTCTGGTGCTGTTGTATCAGAAGATACAGTGTACTTTGTTGTTAAGATTGAAGACGTATTAGGGTTCTTTGCTAATGTATCTTTCGCATCGTATACAACTACTTCATGATCACCTTTACCGAAGATACCGTCTTTCCCTGTAACTACATCAGTTGTTAGAGTGTATACACCTGGAGTTTTACTTGCAGTTTTTGCTTCTGTAAGCTCAACACCATCAATTTTAACTTTTGCATCTGTTGTCACTGGTTTGTTAAATGTTAATTCAACTGTTTTACCAATAACGCGTGCACCTAATAATTCTGGAGCTACTGAGTCAGAGAATGTCTTTTCTGAATCAAGATATTTTTCTACAGGTTTTAAGTCTGCACCTAATACGCCTGTAGTTGAATGTACTGCATATTTGTCAGAGTTAGCAAATGCTTTGTCAGCAACTAATTTGAAAGTTACGCTCTTACCGTCTTTTGAAAGAACACCTTTTTTACCAGCTTCACCTTCAAAATCAGCAGATGTTAAATTAGCACCATTTTGTTTGAAAATGTAGTTACCTTCTTTAACCGCAGATTCTTCATTTACTGGTTTTGTGAATGTAACTTTAATTTCTTGCGCGTTGATTGCACTTACAGATTCAACTTTAGCTTCTGTTTTTACTTTCGGGCTATATGTCATCGCATTGTAGATGAACTGAGCAGCTTGCTCACGAGTTACAACGCCGTTTGGATTGTATTTTCCTTCACCTTCACCAGATACAATACCTAAGCTTGCAAGAGTCTCGATTGAAGATTTTGCAGTTGCCCAAGATAAACCGTCGATGTCACTGAAAGTTTGTTTGTTTTCTTCATCAGCTTTGAAACCATATGCGTTAACAAGAAGCTGTGCCATTTGTGCACGAGTTAATTTCTCGTCTGGACCGAATTTATTGTCGCCTAAACCAGCCATGATTTTGTTAGCTTCAGCAGCTGCGATGAATTTAGCATAAATGCTGCTTTCTGGTACATCTGTGAATGGAGTTTTCGTTGATCCAGCTTCAATGCCTTTCGCTTTTACCATGAAAGTAGCTACTTGAGCACGAGTTACATCGTCACCAAATCCGAATATACCATTACCTGTACCTACGATAATACCTTGTGCAGCCATAGCGTTGATCGCTTTTGCAGACCAATGTTCTTTAGGAACATCTTTAAACGCGCCCTCTTCTGCAGATGCAGCAACTGGAGCTACTACTCCCGCTACCATTGCTGCTGTCATTGTACCAGCCATTAATTTGTTAAAAGACTTATTTTTTGCCATTGATTTATTTTCCTCCTTGAGAAATATAATACTAGCTTTAGAAATATGTATTTGAAAAACTAGTGATTTACTAAATTCATATATTAATTTACAAACACTTTTTGAAGAATAGTAATTTATTAGCCATAATAAATACTATCTTTTTCCAAAAAGTTAAACCATGTATATAATACGTCATAATTCTTTTTTTTAAAAGATTTTTTCATCGCATAATTCGACAAATTCACAATCTTTGTCGAATTATATATTTATCAACTTTTCTAATATGTAAACGTATATACATCGCTTGTATTTAATATACAAATAGCATTATAGCACATAATATAAATGAAATGACAATTTACACTTTTTAAAATTATCGACACTCTTCGACAAGAATGCGCTTTATTTTTGTTATTTTGTCGAATTATTTGTTATAAATTTCTATAAAAAGGTATTTTTTTCATATAAATGTTATTATATAGCATTTAGCTCATTTATTCATTTTATTCGACAAACAAAAAGACTGATCATCTAGGTGAACAGCCCCCCGTCAAGTAGACAGTGGAAATAATAAAAACACCCTAAGCGGCTTCAGCCCTATATTCCATGGGGCTGAGGCCGTTTAGTCGTTTTTGGAATCGGTCATAATTATAAAATTGAATGTACTCGTCTACCGCTTGATTTAGTTCCTCAAACGTATCGTATTTGTGTAAGTAATATTTCTCGCACTTAATCGTTCCCCAAAAAGACTCCATTGGCCCATTATCAATGCATCTACCAACACGTGACATACTATGGACTATGCCTGTTTTATCTACACGGCGCTTGAATCCATGGGAAGTATATTGAAAACCACGATCGCTATGTAGAAGAAGTTCATCTTTAGATGAACGAATTGGCGCTTGATCAAAGGTTTTAAATACAAGTTGATTATTGTTAGAATGTCCTAGAACGTAGCTGACAATGGAACCGTCATACAAATCAAGAATCGCACTTAAATAAGCCTTCTTAGATGAGCCATACTTGAATTCTGTCACGTCCGTTACCCATTTTTCATTCGGTCTATTTGCTTGAAACTCACGATTTAATACGTTTTGTGTGACATGTTGTGGAGTGGTGTTTTTGTAACGCTTTCTCTTTCTACGAATGATAGATTGTAATCCAGCTATCTTCATCAAACGATAAATACGTTTGTGATTGAAGGTTTCACCGAATAGGCGATTCATATTTAACACCATTCGACGATAGCCATAGATACCTTTTAATTTCTCGTGAAGGATTTGTATTTCTTCTATGATTTTTTTATTTTGTGTTTCTCTAACTGAAGGTGTACGGTTTACCCATTTATAATATGCTGCACGTGTAATGCCAGCGATTTTACAGAGTAGTGAGATTGGCATATTTTTTTCTTTATGAAGTTCTTGAATTGCGACATATTTATTTTCAAAACGTACTTGATTTAACGCCTCCTCTCGAGTTCTTCTAACTTTTTTAAAAATGCATTCTCGGCTCGTAACCGTTCATTCTCTCTTTCAAGATTTTTCATTTCTAACTTTACTTTTTCTTCTGGTGAAAGTTCTTGTTCTTCCTTCTTTCTTCCACGTCTATCTTTTAATGCTTCGTCTCCGCCATTGTTATATTTTTTAACCCATTGATAGACCTGTTGGTAAGAAACATCATATGTTTCAGCTGTCATTTGAAAATTTTTATCGTTTTCTAAACAGGATAGGACAATTTGAATTCGTTCCTCCCAAGAGGTTATTCTCGTTTTCGTCATAGATCGTATCTTTCCTTTCAACGTATCTTTCAACTCTCTATGACTATTATAATGCTTTACCCATCGCTGGAGAACGGATCTACTTGAGATTTCATGTCTTCTAATAATTTCATATTGAGAATATTTCCCTGATAAATACTCCATAACCGCTGTTTCTTTGACTTCCTTTGAATATCGTTTCCATGATGAGCTTTTTTGTAGACCTTCAATCCCATATTGTTCAAAACACTTCATCCATTCCTTGAATGAATATTGCGTAACTTGATACTTCTTACAAAGTTCTGTAATTGTATAATTTCCTTTTCTATAAGCAAGCAATAGCTCTAGCTTAAATTCAGGAAGATATCGTTTTTTAGACATCAAAAAAACTCCCCTTAAGATAAAAACAGATTTTTATTTTTTAATCTGTCTACCTTAAGGGGAGCATATCAAGGTGATCAGTCTTTTTGTTTTTTTCTTTATTAGTGTTTTACGTACTCTACATTTTCTTTTGTCACATACGCTTCATTTACAGCAGGGTCATCAGAAATGATTTTAACCCAAGCTTGTCCATTTATTGTTTCTTCGCCTGTAATCGTAACAACTTTATTTGCCGCTAAGTTATACAGTCGTTCATTCGACGTACGAGGATCTTTTTTCGCTTCCACCTTATTCGTTACACGAGCAAGTTTATATTTGTTGTACTCTTTTTTACCTAAGTACGAATCAAAACGGAACATATGCCCTGCTACTTTTTTACCCCAGTTTGCATCAGACGCATATTTCATATTTAAACCGCCAGCTTTATCACCTGTATATGTTGCAGTGTAACGCCAATGTCCTGGATTTAAATATCCTTCACTCATATATACTTTTGCAGCATGTTCAATACAATCTTCTTTTGAATTAAATGATAGACCGTTACCAAATGGACTATTATCTGTTGCATTTAAGCCAAATAAATTATTTTTTTCTCGTGCAAGCCTACTTGTCCCAAAATCACTCTCATGAGCTGCTAATGAATATAGGAATAATGCATTTACATTATACTTACTTTCTACTTCTTTAAATTTCGCACCTAAACCGATTAATGGAGAATCTGCTTTAACTGATTTTATATAACTATCTAATTGTTCTGCCGTGTACTCTGTTTTCGTACGTAATGATACGTAATTAAAATATTGATAGAACGTTTCATTTCCAAACGTTTTTCCATCTACACTATACATTGATTGTCCTTGCTTCATGAACGAAGGGGCTGCACCAAATCTATATTCTGTATATCCAGGTGAGCTTGTATTATACGTGAAATATCTGTGATATAAATATCCATCTGGTTTTACGTAATAAGATGACTTCTTCATTTCATTTTCAGGAATTAAAGTGACTTCATTTTTCTTTACATAACCTGTTAAATCAGAGAGTTGTACTTTCACACGATCTTCTCCAACTTCTAACACTTTAAATTCCGTTCCATACTGAATGTACGTATATACTGTTTGTAAATTATCACCGTACACCTTAATTGTATCCCCAGGAATTTGCTTCGCCGCTGCAAACCCCTCTTTAATCCATACGTATTCATTTTCATACTTCACTGCATTCATGCCTTTATTTTGTGCAGCTGTAACAGCTTCTTTATATGTAGTGTAACGCTCTACTATTTTCCCTGCATCATCTAATAACACATAATTCTTTGTTTCTACAGGCGTCTCTCCACCACCAATTTTATTAAGCATTAAGTTCAGCATCGCCGAAGCCATACCTCTTGTCGCTGATAAATGCGGTCTAAACGTATTATCTTCTGGATAGCCCTTAATAATCCCTGTAGCTACCATAACTTGTACATGTTCTTTATAGTTAATACGATTCGTATCAGCAAATGTAAGCGGACTTACAGTTACGTTAACCTTTTTATAATCTAGCGCCTGTTTTACCATTACGGCCATTTCTTCACGTGTAATCACATCATTTGGTGCAAAAGCCTCAGGACTACGCCCTTTAATAATTCCCGCTCCGAATGCTCTACTTACACCGTCATATAATCCGTATGTTTTTGGCACATCATTAAAATTCGAGTCTGCTTGTGGAAGTTGTAGAGCTTTCGCTACTAATGTAGCAAACTCTGCTCTCGTTATCTCTTTGTCAGGTAAATACACATCATTTCCATATCCTGACATAATCCCTTTATTAATAAGAGTACGCATATGCTGCTCAAATGGATGACCTGTAATATCATCACTCGCCGCATAACTTGAAATAGGAGTTAAAAGCAATGACCCCGTTAACGCAACTGCTGTAATACCTTTTGAAAATTTCTTCACGGTTATGTAATCCTCCTCGTAATCTACGAATTTATCATTCCAACACCGATTATATACTAATTATATAAACATGATAAACAAAAATTAACATACAGCCTTTTTAAAATAAACATTTCATTATATTAAAATATTATATATATCCTACTAACCTTCCTATGTACTCCATTCCTTTTACAACCGTAAAATCCTTTATGATATAATGACGGAGTTATTTCTGTTTATATAGAAATAACTACAAAGATATTACATACTACGGAGGATCATTATGCCTAGATTATATGCATTTGCATTTAAATCACTGCAAATATTAACATTGTTATTTTTTGTAATGACTCTTATATACTCATTGCAATTTTTAATAACTGAACCGAAGTACGATCATCCCTATTTCCTTATAGTGGCACTTATAGTCGTTCTAATCGGTATTATATTCATGTCTATCATCGTGAATCGATTTTTCACTCAAACACAATTTATCATCTTTATTTGTCTACTAGCGTTCACACTTCGTCTTGCATGGGTGTTAACAGTTCAAACAAATGTCGTACAAGATTTCGCACAAATGTATAACGGAGCCGTTGATGCAGCAAATAACAATTTCTCATTCGCGGACAAAGCATATTTTACTACTTGGGTATATCAATTAGGCTTTACAATGTACCAAGCTGGTGTCATTAAATTATTTGGCGAAGGTGTACTAGCGATTAAATTATTAAATATACTATACTGCACTGGCATTACGTACTTTATATATCGCATAGCTACGCATCTATTTAATGAATTTAGCGGTAGAGTTGCCGCACTTATTTTCGCAACGTACATTCCTAACATTATGATGACTTCTGTACTAACAAATCAGCATCTCGCAACATTTCTATTCTATGCTGGTTTTTATCTTCTCGTAAAAAAAGGAATCTCGCATTCATATGCGTGGATATTTGTTAGTATTCTTATTGCATTTGGCGATATTATGAGACCGATTGGTATTGTTATTTTACTAGCTCTCATTCTTTTCTTGCTGATCACTCATATAATTGGTGATCAACAACTGAATAAAAAAATGGTTGTATCAAAGCTAATTGGCATGATTGGCATTTTTTATATCGTGCATTTCATCTGTAGCTATACATTAATTGCTACAGGGGTTACACAATATCCATTATCTAGTCGAGACCCTTATTGGAAATTTGTAGTCGGATTCAATACTGAAACAACAGGTGGATTTTCTTTTCCTGACCATAAACTTGTTTTTCAATATCCGATTGGCGAGGAACGTTTCGAAATTGAAAAACAGCTCATTAAAGAAAGAACTGCCGATAAAGGACAACTGTTATTGTTATTCAAAGATAAGTTTAAAGTTATGTGGGGAGATTATGACGCATCCATTTATTGGGGATTAGAAGGACATCCACAACCCGAATTATCAAAATTACTGTGGACGTTAGAAAAATTATGTTACGTAAGCATTTGCATATTCGCTTGCATAGCTTCCATCAAAACGATAAAAGAACAACGAAATAAAACGTTACTGTTCTTCTCATTATTAATTTTAGGGTATGTAGGCGTGCACTTCTTCATTGAAATTCAATCGCGCTATCGCTACTTTATCATCCCTACATTTATGATTATACAAGGTTACGGTGTCTATCTTATTACACAATATATAAAAGAAAGATTTCAACGTAAAGAAATACACTAACAAAAAAACACTCTACTTTTTCTGTAGAGTGTTTTTTTCTATATGATAAATAATTTTCTTGGCCGCTTGTTCTCCTTGCAGTTGCAGCTCATCCACTCTTCTTTGCAGGGATTGCTGTATCTCTTCATGCTGCGTCACTTGCTTTTTCGCAATTTTATATAAATCGTCTGCACTCCAGTCTCCATCCACACTTCCTATAACCGGTTGATTCACTTGTCTTAAAAATGAATCGATTTTTGGATCATATGAAATTCCAACCATCGGTGTTTTCGCGACAGCCGAAAAAATAAGAGCGTGAAGACGCATACCAATTAAAAGGGTACACTCTGATAAAATAGATATTTTCTCATCAATATCCATTTTATATGGAAGCATATACGTCTCTTCTCCCATTAAATCTACTACATCACGCGAAGCATTTTGATCAAACGGACCATGCATCGGGACGAATAAAATTTGGTACCCTTCTTGCTTTAATTTTTTTAAAGCAATCGCTAACTTTTTTATATAATCTTCTTTTGCATTCCAGTGACGCACACTCACTGCAATTATTTTCCCATGCAGAGAATGTTTTTGTAGCCAATCTGATTGTTTTTTTCGTTTCCATGTTAAAACTGGATCTGGAACAAGTTCAATATCCCTTTTCATGCCAAGTTCTTTTAAGTATAAAAATGAATCCTCATCTCGAACTGATATATATGCAGCTTTCGACAAATGCCATTTCACTAATAGTCGATTATGCCTTTTTGTAATCGGACCTATTCCTTGTGAATAAATGTAATACGGTTTTTTTAACATACGAGCAAACCCCATAATACCCGTATAGTATAAAATACTTTTTATACTCGTTTTATCTTGGAGGAGGCTCCCTCCGCCACTAATAAGCCCGTCACTTTTTTTAATTGCATCATAAACCGATTTGATACTCCAACGATCCACCGCTTCTACTCCGTACATTTTCCTTGTATAGTCAGGGTCATTTGACAGCACAACGAGTTCAATATTCGGATTCTCTTTATGTAACGATTCAATAATCGATTGTAGAATAGCTTCGTCTCCAACGTTATAAAAACCATAATATCCTGATAAAACTAACCGCACTCTTAATCTCCTCCAACATTTGGTAACCAATCATTTCATTCATCATAACTGGTACCAACTCCTTACCTAAAAAAGCATCATCACAATAAACCCGTCCGAATTCCAATCCTTACATTTCGTAGTTCTATATTTATTTTTTCAAAAATGGTATTTGTTTTTTTGATATCCAGTTTAATTTCAAAGCACATACCGCATACAAAATTATTGCAATAGCAAGTGCTACACCACTATATAATAACGCAATCATTCTTGAAGATGTAACATCTATTATAGTAGATAGTTCATATAGTCCTAATCCTAAAATACAAGATACACCTATTACAATAAAAAATCTTCCTATATGAACAGAATAGGAAAGATATTTTCGAATGTACAGATGATTTATGATACAGATTAACACATATATAATCAATGTACTATACGCCGCTCCATCTATGCCAAACTTTTTTGTTAATACTATGTTTAATAAACATTTCACAAAACTTGCGCCAATAACAATCCACGCAGCTTGGGCAGAGCGGTTAATTCCTTGTAAAACTCCTATTGATAATACCATAACCGATGTGAAATACGAACTACCAATCATAACAGCTAACATACTGCTTCCTTTCGCATCTGTAAACAATCCCACATTTAACGGAACCGTTAATGCAATTAACCATATCGTTAACGGGGCTGTTAGCACATGCATAAGTGAGTTCGTATTTTGAACTGTCGTTTTTGCTAAATTCATATCTTTTTTTGCTAGTGCAGACGTTAATAATGGTATTAACGGAAATACAATTGCGCTTGCGAAAACAACGATTAATTGTGTAAATGCAGAACCGCGGCTATATATACCAAATTGCGCTTGAATTTCGGCTGACGATCCTTGCAGCACGTGCGGCACTGTTAACGAATCCACCAAATTTAAAAGCGGCATGGATAAAGCTCCAATAGCAATTGGAATAGATACTTGCAATATTTTCTTTCCATCTTTTTTCAAATCTTGCAGCGAATACGAGTTGCTCTTATATTGATATGAACTTTTATTGTACGTCATACGTAAATATATAAGTGAACTTATTACCCCAAGAAAAGATCCAACCATTGCCCCACTAGTAATGATAGCACTACTTTCATTCCAATATACTAATATATAAGCGATGATTAACATAAAAAATACTCGTACAAATTGCTCAATGACTTGTGATATCCCCGTCGGTTTCATATCACCGAATCCTTGAAAATACCCACGATAAACCGCCATATATGGTGCAACGAGTAAGGCCAATGACGTAACCAGTAAGGGCACCCTCGTTTCTTCTCCACCAAGCATACTTGCAATTTCAGTAGAAAATAACACGATCACTAAACACCCGAATATTCCAAATGCCATCCCTATAATCAATGCCGATTTAAATAATTTCGCAATTTCTTTATGCTTATTTTTTTCATTCAACTCTGCAATCAATTTTGAAATTGCCAATGGGACACCAGCTACTGATAAGGTAAGGGCAATCATATATACAGGAAAAACGAGGCGGAAAATACCAAGCACTTCATCTCCTGCAATATTTTGCAATGGAATTTGAAAGAAACTTCCAAGCAATTTCGACAAAAAAGTTGTAATTGTTAAAATTGCTGCACCTTTTACAAACTTCTTATTCATGTTCCTTCTCTTTTCTTTTATACATATATTCTCAAACGAATTATTACTAAATATAGAGACTGCTTTCATCTCATTAAATTATCATACCAAATTTCTTATATATTGAATACTTTCTTTTTTATAGCAAAATGAAAGTATACTTACTCAAAAAAACGAGTTCGCTCAAACTTCCTACCACTTTCCATTTCTACTTTTTTCTAGTATAACTATACTATAATGTATCTATTGTCAGTAAGAGGAGTGTTACAAGAATGCTGAATTCGGTCAAGAAGTTATTGGGAGATTCACAAAAAAGAAAGATTAAAAATTATGAACAACTTGTGAATGATATTAATCAATTAGAATCTGTAATGGAAACATTATCAGATGGTGAACTACGCCAAAAAACTGTTACTTTCCAAAATATGTTACAAAACGGAAAAACAGTTGACGATATAAAAATAGAAGCATTTGCTGTCGTTCGAGAGGCCGCAAAACGAGTACTTGGTCTTCGTCACTACGACGTACAGTTAATCGGTGGCCTTGTATTACTAGAAGGAAACATCGCTGAAATGCCTACAGGAGAAGGAAAAACTCTCGTTTCTTCTTTACCCACTTACGTACGTGCTCTTGAGAAAAAAGGCGTTCACGTTATCACAGTAAATGATTATTTAGCAAAGCGTGATAAGGAATTAATCGGACAAGTTCATGAATTTCTTGGATTAACAGTTGGATTAAATATGGCACAAATGGAATCTATCGATAAAAAGCGCGCTTATGAAGCGGATATTACATACGGAATTGGTACTGAGTTTGGTTTCGATTATCTTCGTGATAATATGGCATCATCTAAGTCACAACAAGTACAGCGCCCATATCACTTTGCAATTATTGATGAGATTGACAGTGTTTTAATTGATGAGGCTAAAACTCCACTTATTATCGCTGGGAAAAAGTCAAGCAGTTCCGATTTCCATCATTTATGCGCGAAAGTAATGAAATCATTCCAAGACACTCTGCACTACACTTATGATGCGGAAACAAAAGCATGTAATTTTACAGAAGATGGAATTACAAAAATTGAAGAGTTATTTGATATCGATAACTTATATGATCTAGAGCACCAAACTTTATATCATTATATGATTCAAGCATTACGTGCACACGTAGCTTTCCAACTAGACGTTGATTATATTGTCGAAGACGAAAAAATTATGCTTGTTGATATTTTCACAGGACGTATTATGGATGGCCGCTCTTTAAGTGACGGATTGCATCAGGCACTTGAAGCGAAAGAAGGCTTACCGATTACAGATGAGAATCAAACACAAGCATCTATTACTATTCAAAACTTCTTCCGTATGTATCCAGCCTTATCTGGTATGACAGGTACAGCAAAAACAGAAGAAAAAGAATTTAACCGCGTATACAATATGGAAGTTATCTCAATTCCAACGAATCGTCCTATACTTCGTGAAGATAAAAAAGACGTCGTATATGTAACAGCCGACGCTAAATATAAAGCTGTCTGTGAAGAAGTAATAAATATACATAAAAAAGAACGTCCTATTTTAATTGGTACGATGTCCATCCTTCAATCTGAAACAGTTGCACGTTATTTAGATGAAGCTAATTTAACTTATCAACTATTAAATGCCAAAAGTGCTGAGCAAGAAGCTGATTTAATTGCATTAGCTGGAAAAAAAGGAAAAATTACAATTGCTACAAACATGGCAGGACGCGGAACCGATATTTTGTTAGAAAAAGGCGTCCATGAGCTTGGCGGTTTACATGTAATCGGAACAGAAAGACATGAATCTCGCCGCGTTGATAATCAATTAAAAGGGCGAGCTGGTCGACAAGGTGACCCTGGAAGTTCTCAATTCTTCCTTTCATTAGAAGATGAAATGATGCAACGCTACGCAGGTGAAGATATAGAGAAGCTAAAAAAACCACTTAAAACTGATGAAAACGGTTTAATTCTAAATACTAAAATTTATGATTTAATTAACCGTACGCAATTAATTTGTGAGGGTAGTCATTTTTCAATGCGTGAATACAACTTGAAATTAGATGATGTCATAAACGACCAACGAAATGTAGTTTACAAACTTCGTAATAACCTTTTAAACGAAGAAGTAAATATGATAGAAATTGTCATTCCAATGATTAAAAATACACTAACCGTTATTGCTAAAGATCATTTATTAGAAGGAATGCTTCCTGAAGAGTGGGATTTTACTAGACTAGTAGAAGATTTACAAAAAGTTTTATCTACCGAAGAAATTCCAGCATTATCTGCTAATAACGTTCATTCTACTGAGGACTTACAAGAGCTATTAAAAGATACTCTTACAAGTTATATAGAACGTGTTAACGATTTAGAAAGTAATGAAGATGCACAAGAAGTATTACGTCAAATTAGCTTGCACTTCCTGGATTCTGGTTGGACAGACCATTTAAGTGCAATGCAACATTTAAAAGAAGGTATTGGCTTAAGACAATACCAACAGGAAGATCCGGCACGACTTTATCAAAAAGAAGGTTTTGAAATCTTTTTACACACATTTAGCCATTTTGAAAAAGAAGTTGCTTTATATTTAGCAAGATATATAACTGTTCCACAAAATATATAATGAGGTGAATTGCATGCTATCATTTTTAAAAAAGGCAAGAAAAAAAGGTAGAGACTCTGTAATTTCTGGTTCTCAATTATTAGGAACCGAAGAAAACAGCAATAATACAAAAAACGTAAAACCTAACTTATACTTCCATCCTTCTTGGAATGAGGTTTCACAAGAACAGAAGTATATTTATCAATTTTTACATAAATCTTTACCTACCTTACAAGAAAATCAAATTTCGCTAGCCGGAATTGAAAGTAAAAAACATGAAAATGCTTATTATATTACTACATTCATTCGTAGTAGTGTAAAATATCCAATTCAATTTGAAACTCTTACTCTATCTTTATTAAATAAAAATGGAGAAACATGTGCACGTCAAACATTTGATTTATCACACTTAGAAGAAATCCCATCAAATGTAAATATGCCTTGGACTTTCGTCTTTGAAGAAAATTCAATTACGGAAGCAACGCTATCACCTGAAGACTGGCAACTAGTATTTGAATTAAAAGGAAAACATTTATTAGATTTAGATCCTATATGGAAAGAAAAGCTACCTGCAAGTGCAATAATGAAATTACAAGAAATTGTTGCTAACCTAAATCCACCTACAGAAGATGAAATTAACTTCCTAGGGCTAAACGCAGTTGTAGAAGAAAACGGAGATTTGAACGCAACTATTTTAATTCGTAATGGCTATAACCAAAACATAACTCTTGAGCAACTTCCATTGCATATTTCAGATCGCTCTGAATCTACCGTTGCGGAACAAACATTTGTATTAAAAGATTTTCAAATTAAGGCCAATTCTACGAAACCTTGGACCTTTACATTCCCGGCTGATTCAGTATCAAAAGAACCAATCGATTTATCTAAGTGGAAAGCCTTTATCCCACAATAACCGTCATTACTCGCTAAGCGAGTAATCAAAAACACGTCGTATTCTTTTATGAATACGACGTGTTTTCCTATGTAAACTATTATGTAATTCAACTACAAACGTTCAATATGATACGCTGCTTCCAACTTACAAAAATCATCTATATTATTTACTTCGTAATCTTTTAAAATTTTTAATTGCTCTTCAGTCGGCTCTTCATTAATAAGCTCGTTAATTTTCTCATTCACTTTTACTGCTAGCGCTTGATGGAAATCTGGATGTTCTTTCAACTTGTCATCTACTTTATTAATCCAAGTTGATTTTGTATATAAATATTGTTTCCACTGTTCAACAAATTGTTGTATGTCAAACTTTTCTTCGTTCCATTCAATTTCCTTCATATACTTCTCAAAAGAAGCAACGATTGAACGTGTAATCCCGACTTTTACTCCATGTGGTAACTGTTTGTACATCAAATATTCCCTCCAGCTTAAAGCGATTTCTTTTCAGTGTAAAGAAATCTTAAAATTCTTACACTTATTACGATAGCATACTGCTAATCTAAAATGTTACTATACTGCTAAGTGTATCAATTGTCAACAGACGTATAACATCTGGATATTCAAATTCAATACATACATATGCGAATAATCAGAAACCCTCACATTTTATCACATGAGGGTTCTTATCTCTAACTTGTTTTTGCCTTTAAGAATTGCAATTGTTCCCTCTGCTCATTACTTGCCATCGTCACGATTATTTGTTCAATACTCGGATGCAATTGCTCAAGTGTCACACTCGCGCCCGCTTTATCCGATTGCTCAACAAAGTTTAACAATGCCATCGCTCCTGATACATCCATATAGCGCACATCTTTCATACGTAAAACGACCGGAGACTTTACGTCTTGTAAAGTCTGAAAAACACGATCCACTGTTAGGAAAGAAAGTGGACCTTTAATTTTATACGTCGCTTCCTTTTCTTTTACAATAGAAGCTTTACGTTCTTTACATTTCACCATGTATATCATGAACGAAAGAATAATACCGAATGCAACAGCGATCATTAAATCAAACTTCACTGTGACAACCATCGTTACAAGCATAACAATGACATCACCTTTTGGTGCTACATGCATTTTCTTCATGCTTTCCCAATCAAACATGCCAATACCAGTTAAAATTAAAATACCTGATAATACAGCAAGCGGAATGTATTGTACGACCGATCCAAGTCCCATAATGAAAATAAATAATATAACACTATGCATACATGCCGAAAGCGCCGTTTTACCACCGCTTCTTATATTAACGATAGATCGTACAGTCGCTCCTGCCCCTGCTAATCCGCCAAACAACCCGCTCATCATATTACCGATACCTTGTCCGACCAGTTCTTTATTACTTTTATGACGTGTACCCGTCACATTATCCATTACGACCGATGTTAACAACGAGTCAATCGATCCTAATAAAGCAATACTAAGCGCTGGTAAAATAAGTTCTCCGATGCCTGTTCCACTTAAAGATGGAATATGAAGCGTCGGCATCGCTTCTGGAATCGTCCCAATCTTTTCAATCACCTTATTTAATGACAAGTTTCCGATAATCGGCAACTTCACTGTAAGCCCTTCTAACGCAGAAGAAAATAAAGGAAGCAAAGCCGTCACACCAACTAATGCAACTAAACTAGATGGAATAGCCTTAATCCATTTTCCAGAAACAATCATTACAATAATCGTTAATACTACGAGTAGAAAACTATTTTGCACATGCTTTATTTCACCTAAAATAATAATTAATGCGATTCCGTTCATAAATCCTGAAACGACAGGATACGGAATATATCGCACGTAAGAGCCAAGCTTACATACACCAAATAAAATTTGAAACAGTCCCGCCATCATAAAGGCTATAAAACTCGCCTCTAACCCGTGCGTCGCAATAACCCCTGTTGCAATAACCGTAATCGGTCCAGTTGGCCCGGTAACCTGCCCCGGTGTACCACCAAATAACGCCGCAAATAAACCTGCAAAAATCGCACCATACAATCCGACTAGTGCTCCCTCAGACGTTCCCGTTGCAGCAATACCAAATGCAATGGCAAGTGGCAACGCAACAATCGCAACCGTAAAACCAGCTAAACATTCCTTTGCTATTTTTTGAAACATATAATAACCACCTTCATATAAAGTGAAACTTTAATCAGTGGGTGTGTTCCTCCCCCACTGATTATTAGTTGAACCAATCGGGCTTTTACGGGCAGTTGATCTCCCACCTAACTTCCTCGCATTCGTCGAAATTTGAGGTGGGAATCTTACTGCCCGTTAATGCGGGATTAAGTCCATTTTCCATTGTACACCTAAAAGAATACATTCGTTAGCCCACTTTTTACAGTATCGTGACGTAAACGTATTCAATTGTAAACTCACGCCGCATCTTTGGAAACCATTATAACTGTGCTATAATAGATAAATTAAATCTTTTATTATATATTTGGAGGCACTATGCTAACTTTTGAAGAAAAATTATCGATTATTGAATCTTTCCCAGAATTAGAAAGAAAGAACGTATCATTAAAACGTGTGAACTTTCACTTTGAAGAAAGTCGTTTAGATAAAAAGAACGTTGTATATCATTTACATCCAAATGGAAACGGCTTTGTATATGCAAACTTCATTAAAGGTTATAAAACAGATGATAAAGGCATGATTAACATCCGTGAGTTTTCAGAAGAAGAACTGCGTTCATTAATTGAAAAAGTAATTGAACGTCTATCACAGGAGCCAGAAGAAATTGTTACACCAATGGAACCTGCTGCAGAAGAAGAATGGAAGAACGAAGACGGCCACATCCTAACTCTTATTCAAGAGGATGATATGTGGAACGTGTACGCTGGTGTAAACTTAGACGGTACATTCAACTCTTATCCAGAAGCTGCAGAATACCTCGATGAAGAAGGATTTTCACGTAAATAATACGATTCAATGAGGCTGTCCCATTTTTAGGGACGGTCTCTCTTATTAAGTAAGTAGACTTTTTGGATCGTTCCCCTAAATGTATAGCATCAAAACTTCTTATTCTTACTATCCCCTATCAAAATTTGAATTTGACAACTATACGTCTCCGTATTGAAAACATCACTAACTAACTCCACTTCAATAAAACTCTCTACTTCTATATTATTTTCTTTTATATATTTAATTATGGTATTTCGACGTTCTTCCTCATTTTCTTTACTATACGCTAACGTTATATATTTCCCGCCCGGTAATACTTTTATATTTTGCATCTCTTCCATATGTACATCATCTCGTACTTTATTAAAAACATACTTCGGTTCTACATCCCAATTTGCATTTACGTTGTAGAGAATCCCCATCTCCATTTCCATCTTCTCTTCATAATCTTGCACGATTTTCTCTAAATCGGAATAATACAGTAACTCCTGTAAACTCCCTACTTCTTTACAAGGCGCAACAACGACATAACGCTGTTCAAAAAATCCAATAGATATTTCATCATTCTTTAATATTTCCTGTGAGCTCACTACTTTCGCATGTAAGTCATCAATCGTTTCCATTACCTCTTTCATTTTCTTTATATGCTCTTCCGCTTCTTCTCTCTTCAATTGTAAAAATCGTAGCAATTTATCCGTATTACGTTCCTTAAAAATCTCTTGCAGCTCTACTATGCTCGTGTTCAACTCTCGACAGCTTTTTATAATATCAATGTGAATAAATTGATCTATAGAATAATATCTATACCCCGTTGATTCATCAACATGTTTTGGAATAAGAATCCCCATCTTATGATAGTATCTTAGCGCTTTTATCGTAATATCCTTTATTTTTGCAACTTCTCCAATAGAAAACATTTTTTTCATTTACATCTCTTCCCTTATATTTTTTCATGTGTAACCATTGACTCTCTCCTTAGAGGAGACCTTACTATTTATAATAAGTCATTTACATTAATAAAGGGAGTATACCATTATGAACACAGTAAAATATAGAAGTCTTGTTAAGCAAGACTATGAGCCTATAAAACATTTAATTGGTGAAGCTTTTGGATTTAATGAATTCATTACAGATAAAAAATTTTTAAACTCAGTATTAAACTTTTATCTACACAGTTGTATTTTAGGAAGTTCCTTCAGTAAAGTAGCTGAAAAAGATAATAAAGTGATCGGTGTCATTTTAGGCGATTCTGAAAAAGATAAAAACCGTTTAAAGAGCTTCCATAACACTGTTAGCTTTGCCTTTAACACGCTAAAGCTATTCATAACGAATAAAGAGAATAGAGAATTTCTAAAAGCATTTATACAAGTACAAAAAACATATAAAGAACTCATTCAAGGAAAAGAAGATCAATTTCAAGGCTGTATACAATTATTCATCGTATCCGAAGAATCTAGAGGTCTTGGAGTTGGGAAGTCTTTACTAAACGATTTGTTCCAATATATGAAAAAAGAAGACGTAACATCTTTATATTTATATACAGATAACGAATGTAACTATGAATTTTATGACAGACAAAACTTCCAATGCATACAAGAAAAAGCCGTTAATTTTGGACCAACGGAAGAAGATTTCAACGTATTTTTGTACCGCTATAACTTTAACTAATTAATATGTACACTTCAATGCTCTTTGCTACTTAGCAAAGAGCTATCTTGAATATGGCCAAATAAAAAACCTTCCGCTATTATTCGTTAAAGTTGATTCAAATAGAGGGAACTCACTATAAAAGGAGCGCACAACATGGAATGGATTCATGAATTATTTCAGCAATATGGGTATTATGTAGTACTTGTCGGTTTACTTTTAGAATATATTGCGCTTCCGTTTCCAGGAGAGCCTACATTAGCCTATGCAGGATTTTTATCACACCAAGGAGATTTAAGTCTACCAATTTTAATTATGTTATCTTTTATTGGGACAAGTGTAGGTATGACCTTCCAATACTTTGTAGGAAATAAACTAGGCATGCCCTTCATTCAGAAGTACGGGAAATATGTATTTTTAACCCCCAAAAAAATTAATTTAACAAAAATGTGGTTCGATAAATACGGCTACTTTCTAATCTTTATCGCCTTTTTCATCCCAGGTGTCCGTCATTTCACAGGGTACTTTGCAGGAATTATCAACTTACCATTTCGCCGCTTTGCGATGACAATTTATTCAGGTGCTCTATTTTGGGTATCCTTCTTCTTACTCGGTGGTTATTGGTTAGGTGAAAATTTAGAAGAGATCTTCCAAATACTTGGGCAACACATATGGAAAATTCTCTTCGGTATAATTATCATTACGCTAATCACCCGATTTCGTAAAAACATAAAGCATATGATTTTAAAACGCATTAATTAAAACAATAAAATTCAGCTTAACTACGTACGAAAATAAAAAAGCGAAGACTATAGTCTCCGCTTTTTTTACATACATTTTGTTTCCGAACGAACTCTCATGTTCATTAGTTTTTCTGACGTCTAAACAACAGCGCTCCGAAAAGTAATAAGAACATACCTGCCATAACAGAAGTAGCTTCTGTTGATGCTCCACCTGTTTGAGGAAGAAGTTTTGATTTCTTATTATTTTCTTCACTTGATGATACTTCAGATTTATTTTGCACTTCTACTTTACTGCGTACATCTTGCTTGTTTTGTACTTCTACTTTTTCTTGTACATCTTGTTTGTTTAATACTTCCGGTTTCTCCGTAACCTCTGGCTTCTCTAACTCTTTCGGTTCTTCTGTTACTTTCGGCTTTTCTTCTTTTATTTCTTCTGTTGTTTCTTCTTTATTTTGTTCTTCTTCTGGTGTTACATGAATTTCCGGTTTCTCCGTAACTTCTGGCTTCTCTAACTCTTTCGGCTCTTCTGTCACTTTTGGCTCTTCCGGTTTTTCTTCTTTTATTTCTTCTGTCGTTTCTTCTTCAACTTTTTCTTCTTCTGGTGTTACATGAATTTCCGGCTTCTCCGTAACTTCTGGCTTCTCTAGCTCTTTCGGCTCTTCTGTTACCTTTGGTGTTTCCGGTTTTTCTTCTTTTATTTCTTCTGTCGTTTCTTCTTCAACTTTTTCTTCTTCTGGTGTTACATGAATTTCCGGCTTCTCCGTAACTTCTGGCTTCTCTAGCTCTTTCGGCTCTTCTGTTACCTTTGGTGTTTCCGGTTTTTCTTCTTTTATTTCTTCTGTTGTTTCTTCTTTATTTTGTTCTTCTTCTGGTGTTACATGAATTTCCGGTTTCTCCGTAACTTCTGGCTTCTCTAACTCTTTCGGCTCTTCTGTCACTTTTGGCTCTTCCGGTTTTTCTTCTTTTATTTCTTCTGTTGTTCCTTCTTCAACTTGCTCTTCTTCTGGTTTTACATGAATTTCCGGCTTCTCCGTAACTTCTGGCTTCTCTAACTCTTTCGGCTCTTCTGTCACTTTTGGCTCTTCCGGTTTTTCTTCTTTTATTTCTTCTGTTGTTCCTTCTTCAACTTGCTCTTCTTCTGGTTTTACATGAATTTCCGGCTTCTCCGTAACTTCTGGCTTCTCTAACTCTTTCGGCTCTTCTGTCACTTTTGGCTCTTCCGGTTTTTCTTCTTTTATTTCTTCTGTTGTTCCTTCTTCAACTTGCTCTTCTTCTGGTTTTACATGAATTTCCGGCTTCTCCGTAACTTCTGGCTTCTCTAACTCTTTCGGCTCTTCTGTCACTTTTGGATCTCCCGGTTTTTCTTCTTTTATTTCTTCTATTGTTTCTTCTTCAACTTGCTCTTCTTCTGGTTTTACATGAATTTCCGGCTTCTCCGTAACTTCTGGCTTCTCTAACTCTTTCGGCTCTTCTGTCACTTTTGGCTCTTCCGGTTTTTCTTCTTTTATTTCTTCTGTTGTTCCTTCTTCAACTTGCTCTTCTTCTGGTTTTACATGAATTTCCGGCTTCTCCGTAACTTCTGGCTTCTCTAACTCTTTCGGCTCTTCTGTTACCTTTGGTGCTTGCGGTTCACTTGGGACTTCCAGTTCTTCTATTGACTCTTCTTTACCTTGCTCTTCTACTTCCGTTACTTCGTGGATTTTTATATTTATAATATCATATCCGTTAACTTTCGATTGATATCCTGATACTAGTTGTTCTTTCACTTCATACGTATAAGTTTTTCCGGCATTATCAACTGCTGGTAGCTTTCCAAACTCATATTTCCAATCATTTGCTGCCGTAACTTCTTTTGTTGCAATGACTTTACCATTTTGCAGTAAATCTACTTTAATCGTTTTTGGGCGATCGTTTACTTTATCGCCTTCCCACGTTTTCGTTCCTGCAACAGATGTAGTTTTTAACTTATTTGAAATCATAAGTTTAATTCCATTTACAGCATCCGGCTTAATTGTAAAAGAAATTTTTGCTTTCGGATCAAACTCTACGTAGCTCGGAGCAGCGATTTCTTGCACATAGTAATTACCTGGAGCAAGGTTTGGCGCTTCAACTATTCCGTCTTGATTTGTTGTATAGGAATCACCAATTTGCTGACCTGACTCTGTAAATAATTTAAAAGAAACACCTGGGATCACTTTCCCTTCGTTTCCTTCAATATGCTTTACAATTTGCAGCGTTCCTTTCGCAGGTAAATCCCCTTCAGCTTCGCCACCGAATGATATATTTTTAACCTTTACACTATTAGATTCAGAAGTAGGCTTCTCATATAAAATTTGATAGTCAAGTTTATAGTCATTTTGTAGAAATTCTAACTTTTTCCCACTCTCAGTTATAGTTGATGTATAGGCAATAGTAAACGAAGTGGCGTTCCCCATATGTCTATAAACTACAACTTCAAATGAATTATCGCTAGTAAACTTAATATATCCATAACCTCGCTGTTGAAATTTCTCAAGAGACAAATATTCTTTATTATTAATCGTTATATAGAAACTACCTTTATTAAGCATTTGTCCTTCTTGTAACGTATCTTTCAAAACGATATTGTCATGTAAATACTGTTTCTTTAAATTTATATTTAAAAACCAACGTACTTCATTACTTTTATCTGGCTGAATATCACCAGATTTATAGAAAAAGATTCCCGGTTCTTTCCCGTCCCCTTTTGGATGCGTAATACTTACCATTTGTTTTTCTAAATCTGTCCCTAAATTCGTTTGTACATCTTTCGTCTTTCCGGCTTCAACATTCGTACCTTGAACAGTGAAATTAAAGTTCCCTCTAATATCTTTAAGCTTCTCTACCGTATCATTAAATGTACAAACCACATTATTTGCATTAATTTGGCACGTGCCAAAAACACGCCCTGCCTCATCCTTTAACGCAATTGTGCCACTATAACCTTTTAATTCTGGAGGAAGTGCTAACGTTAATGTATCCCCGGACTTCATCTTCTTCCCAGGCTTTTCACTAAAATCTACACGTATGCTAGTCTGTTCCCCATAATTTAATTTTGTTTTTTCAATCGCAAAACTATCAACAAATCCTGTCGTATTTAATTCTTGAGCATGCCCTATGATAGGCATAAAAACTTGTCCAATAAGAACAGTAAAAATAAAACAAATCACAGATATTCTTTTTAAATATGTACTCATAAAACCTCCAATATTAATTGTTAAACTTTTAACCATGAAATCTATTCCACCCAAAATACCCCTTAAACTAAGGGGGTACAGACTAAAGATTATTTGCAGCATCAAACCATCGTTAGTTCTACAACATAAAATAATAAACAATACAATTCATTCACTATATTGTGTTCATTCCTACTTTTTTCGGGCAGCCAACAATAAATACTATTCCTAATAAAAACACATTACAAGACTGTTCATTTACATATTAATTTGTTACTATATTCATGCTACCAAAATATACTAAATGACCATTTTGTTCATAAGGTCATCTGATGACTAACTTTCTTTATCTTTCAGCGATAATTCTCCTCTAATAAATTTATTCCACTCTTACTAAATTTATTATTTTAACATCTATACAATCCACCTAAAAAGTTCACAAAACCCTTATTTAAAGCGGATTACATACATTTATAAGCAAAGTGCAAACCCCTAAAAAATATTTTTATATAATAATAGAAGAGAGTTTAAATAGAAGATACACACCATTTTTTCAATCGTTTTCAAAAAAATAAAGCTATCTTTTCTTATTAAAAAAGATAGCTTTATTTGTATAGACAACTGATCTACTCTCTATTGTTTTGCACCTTTCAACGACTCTCTCAAGACAAATTTTTGTAATTTTCCACTCGCATTACGAGGCAGTTCATCCACAAATAAGTAATGACGTGGACGTTTATAATCTGCTAATTCATCACTTTCTTTACAATATACTTCCAAATCTTCTTCTGTAATCGCTTCTTCTTTCTTTACAACAACAGCCACAACACGTTCTCCCCATAATTCATCTGGCTCACCAAGCACCGCAACATCTAATACACCAGGATGACTATGAAGAAAATCTTCAATTTCACGTGGATAAATATTAACGCCTCCGCTAATTACCATATCATCCACACGATCTGCGACGAATAAATAGCCATCTTTATCGAAGTAACCTAAATCACCAGAGTGATACCATCCTTTATACATTGATTTTTCATTTGCTTCTTCTCGGTTATGATAACCAGCCATCATAGTTGGGCCGCGCAAAATAATCTCCCCAACTTCATAAGGAGGCAATACATCATCTGGCTCTGCTGGTGCATCATCGCTTGGTTTTACAATGCGAATTTCATGACTAAAGCATGGTGTTCCCGCTGAACCTGCTTTCGTAATTTGATCTTCTTCTACGAGAAATGCAACAACTGGTCCCATTTCTGTCATTCCGTAAATTTGTACAAGATCAATATAAAGACGTTCTTTACATTCCTTCACTAACGCTGGCGCCATCGCCGCTCCACCATATATACCAATCTTCATCGACGTTAAATCGTACTGTGTTAAATCTTTTTGCAGTAACATATTCCACATCGTCGGTGCTGCAAAAAACGTCGTAATCTTCTCTTCTTGAATCGTATGTAATACTCTATCCGTATCAAAATGATGCAAAATAACATTCTTTCCGCCAACTTGAATGCGCGGAATGATTCCAGCATTTAACTCGCCGCAATGATATAAAGGTGCTACAACAAGTCCGGCACTATCTCTATTATATTTTAAGAAATACGTACAAATCATACTATGCTCGGTCATTTCACGATGACGATGCAATACGCCTTTCGGATGACCTGTCGTACCGCTCGTATACAGCATAGAACAATAATCCATTTCATCAATTTCGATATGTACTTTGTCAGAAGATGCCGCATTTACTTTTTCATGGTAAGAACTTGCATAAGAAGGTGTATCGTCTTCTACATACCAAAAAGACGAATTTGGAAAATCTCGTTCAATGATAGCGACAGTTGATTCAACTGCTTTTTCAAAGACAACGACTTTGGAGGATGCGTCCTGGAGAATATAAGATACTTCTTTTGCTTTTAAGCGAAAATTAATCGGGTTAAAGATCGCACCAATTTTCGCACAGGCTAAGTAAACGCTTACAAATTCACGGCAGTTATATAAGTAAACAGATACAGTATCTCCCTTTCTTACCCCTTCTTCTAATAGAGCTTGCGCCGTTTTATTTATTTGCTCATCCCACTGTTTATACGTCCAGCGAATATTTTTTTCCGGCTCTACTAACGCCTCTTTATTCGGATACTTACCAACCGCTAAATCAAATATTCTCCCTATCGTCATGTACATGCCAACAATTTCCCCCTTTTCTCTTTCATAAATCTATCATTTCGTCCATAAGTAGACATTGTCCTCTAATGATTTGACTAATTTTTCTGATTATTATCGACATAGTTTTACAAACAGTGTGGTTTTTTGGTAAATGAAATTATAGCAACTTACTCACAAAAATATAAAAAAGAGGCTATTCCAAATCGGAACAACCTCCTTCTTCTTATACAAATAGCTCTTCTAAAATTTTCAGTTTGTCTTCTGTATATTTTACGAAGCCATCGTTATATGATTTTGGATCTTTCGGATTTGCGAAGTGCGTAATTGCACCTGTCTTCGGATGAACAAATTTACTTGATGCACCACAACCAAGTCCGATAATCGATTGAACTTCTTCCATAATAACAATGTTATAAATACTTTCTTGCGTCGGCATTGCATAACCAACGTTCTCTAAGTTACCTAAAATATTCTTTTGACGATATAGATAATATGGTACGTAATTATGCTTTTGCGTCCACTCTTCTGCTTCATGCATCATCGCTGTAATTTCTTCGCGACCTGCTACTTTATATTTACGTTTGTTTTGCGTCATTTCAGAAGCACGTTTGAATGATAACGTATGAACTGTTAACGATTCTGGCATTAACTTTTCTGTCTCATCTAACGTGTGCTTGAAAATATCTAACCCTTCACCAGGAAGACCAATAATTAAGTCCATATTAATATTGTTCATTCCCATTTCACGAGCTAAGTGATACTTCTCAATTGTTTCTTCTACAGTATGATGACGCCCAATTGCTTTTAATGTCTCTTGATGGTATGACTGCGGATTAATACTAATACGGTCAATGTTCCATTTATTTAACACTTCTAGTTTTGCTGGCGTAATTGTATCTGGGCGACCTGCCTCAACTGTTACTTCACGCACATTTTTCACATCTGGGAACGCTTCATACATTTCTTCATACAGCATATCCATCTCTTCTGCTGTAATACTTGTCGGTGTACCGCCGCCGTAATAAATCGTCGTAACTGTTACACCTTTTTCTTTTAAAAACTTACCAATTTCACGAACTTCATAATGTAAACCACCTAAGAATGAATCAACAGAGCCTTGGCGTCCGTTAATTGCATACGCCGGGAATGTACAATATGCACATTTTGTTGGGCAGAATGGAATACCGATATAAATACTTACTTCCTCTTTCAAACGGTATAAATCCGGAACTACCGCTAATTGGCAATCAGCAATACGCTGAAGAAGTTCAATTTTCTCTTCATGAATTAAATAGCTTTCACGAAGTTCTTGGTGTGCTTCTTCTTTTGACATACCACTTTGAAGCATTTTATGAAGGAGTTTCGTCGGACGAACTCCTGTTAAAATGCCCCAACTTTGTTCAAGACCAGTTAACTGCTGAAGAACAGAAAGATATACATAAGAAACAACGTGCTTCACTTGCTTCATACGCTCTTTTTCATCTGTGAAAGCAGATAAATCTTTTGCGAAAGTTTCTTCATACACATTTCCAGTAGCAACATCTGTTAAACGAGCAGATGCTTTCACATTCTCTTCAATGTGTATATCAACAATAAGATTTGCTTCCTTTTGTTCAAATCCAATCGTACTATCTTCAAAAAATAAGCCGCCAATATTTTGCAGCGGACGTAAAAAACGATCATCTTGTAGCGTTTTAATTGAAATTAACAACATTATCACCTTTTCATTTGCAAACTCTCTTTAGTTTACTTGAAGGGCGTTTGCAGGTCAATACAGAAGGTTTTACCTTATTTCTTCTATTTAAAAACTTAAAGGCAGAAGAGATGACATTTCTCTTCTGCCTTTTATAAATCTATTAGCTATTTTTAGTCATAAATCTTAAACGCATTCCTAATAACACAAGAATTACACCTATAAATGGAAGGTAATTTGTATTATGCCCTGTAGCTGGAAGTTTTTGATCATTGGAACTGCCTTGCTCTTTTTCTGGTAAGTTAGGCTTTCCTACTTCTTCACCCGGCTTCTCTGTTTCTTCACCTGGCTTCTCTGTTTCTTCACCTGGTTTTTCTGTCTCTTCACCTGGTTTCTCTGTTTCTTCACCTGGTTTCTCTGTTTCTTCGCCTGGTTTTTCTGTTTCTTCGCCTGGTTTTTCTGTTTCTTCGCCTGGTTTTTCTGTTTCTTCACCTGGCTTTTCTGTTTCTTCGCCTGGTTTTTCTGTCTCTTCACCTGGTTTCTCTGTTTCTTCGCCTGGTTTTTCTGTTTCTTCACCTGGTTTTTCTGTCTCTTCACCTGGCTTTTCTGTTTCTTCGCCTGGCTTCTCTGTTTCTTCACCTGGTTTTTCTGTCTCTTCACCTGGTTTCTCTGTTTCTTCACCTGGCTTTTCTGTTTCTTCACCTGGTTTCTCTGTTTCTTCGCCTGGTTTTTCTGTTTCTTCACCTGGTTTTTCTGTTTCTTCGCCTGGTTTCTCTGTTTCTTCACCTGGCTTCTCTGTTTCTTCACCTGGTTTTTCTGTCTCTTCACCTGGTTTCTCTGTTTCTTCACCTGGCTTTTCTGTTTCTTCACCTGGTTTCTCTGTTTCTTCACCTGGTTTTTCTGTTTCTTCGCCTGGTTTTTCTGGACCTTTTTCTTGTTCTTTTTCATTTGTAATTTCAAGATTTTTAACTTCTACTTTTTCATTAGAAATCTTAAATTTAATTTCCTTATCAGATAATTTATATCCTTCTGGTGCATGAACTTCTTTTAAAATGTAATCTCCAGGTTCTAACTTCTTAGAAATTGCTTTACCATTCTTATTTGTTGTTAATGTGTCTATTTTTGTTCCATCTTTCCAAATTTCAAACACTGCGCCAGCTAATGTTTTACCTGTATCATTAGCATCTACTTTTGTAATTTCTAATTGACCTGTAATTTCTTCTTTCACTTTTTCATTCAATACTTCTCGTTTCGCTACTTCATTTGCTACAACGTTTACTTCTACTGTTACTTCTATCGCTTTGTAGCCTTCTGGCGCTTTCGTTTCTTCTAACGTATACTTACCTGGCACTAAGTTTTCGAATTTCACAATGCCGGCTTTATTCGTTGTTTTCGCCTCTCCAACTACTTGACCAGTTTCATTTTTCAGCTTAAATTCTGCACCTTCTAGAACTTTTCCACTCTCTGCATCCTTTTTGATTACTTGTAAGCTTCCTAGTTCTTTTGCGTTTTCTACTTGTACTTGTACTACTTTGTTTGCTTCCACAACGACTTCAATTTCTTCTTTTAATAATGTATATCCTTGTGGTGCTTTCGTTTCTTTTAATGTGTATGTTCCTGGCTCTAATTTCTTAGAGGTTACTTTACCTGTTTTATCTGTTCGTAACGTCTCTACTTTTTTACCATCTTTGTACACTTCAAATTCTGCATCTGATAATACTTTCGCTTTATCTTCTGAATCCACTTTTACGATTTCAAATTGACCTGTAGCTTTTTCAACAATTTTTTTATTCAACACATCTACAGTCACTGTTTTATTAGCAGCTACATCAACATGAACTAAACTAGATGTTAGTTCGTAACCTTTTGGTGCTTCAACTTCTTTTAATGTATATGTTCCAACTGGAAGTTGTTTTGATAAAGCTTCACCTTTACCATCTGTAATAATTGTTTCGATAACGTTCCCATCTTTATCTATAACATCAAATTTTGCACCTGGTAAAAGTTGACCAGATTCACTATCTTTTTTCAATAATTTAAATTGACCATTCTCTACTTTTTTCGTATTCTTCATAACAAATTCAATTATGTTTGTATTATCAATTGTTACTTTTACTGGTGTATCAACTTTTATATATCCTTCTGGTGCACTAATTTCTTTTACAAAATAATCACCAAATGGTAAATCTTTAACTTCCGCAATACCCTTTTCGTTTGTTGTAACAGTAGCCACAACATTATTATCTTTGTCTATAACATCAAATTTCGCATCTTTTAAAACAATATTTTCATCGTTTTCATCAACTTTTTTAATTTGTAAATTTCCTTTTTCAGCAGCCGGCTTTTTCCATTTCGGCCAATTAAATTTAAAATTATGAACCTCAAATCCATCTCTTTGGTGTAATCCACCAACAAAGGCTTGTCCGTTAATAGAGCCACCTTTTGTCTCTACAACTGCATTAGGCGCAAATACACTTCCTACTACACCATATCCTTTAGTTGTTATCTTTGTAGCATTAGGGAACACCCAAATGACTTTACTAGCTAACTCGGTAAAAAAGGAATTAGGATCATATGCTTGAGATGTATTAACTAATGTGAACCCGCCCTTATCTGTTGTATCATACAAGATTGCACCGCCACCAAAACTCACTTCTTCTGCATCTGAATGAATAACAATAAAGTCTTTATTACTTACATTCGGAAGAAAAACGTCTTTTACATCAAATGTTTTCTTTCCATTTTGGCCTGAAGAAACATAAATATTAGGGTTATTTACATCTTCACCGATTCCAAAAGTCATACCAGGTTTTGGTTTATCAGTATGTAATTGGCCCGCATCCTCAATTACACTATCAACGTCTTTTCTAAACTCTTTAAATTTAGCATCAATCTCCGCTTGCTCTTTATATGAGATACGGTCATATGATGATTTCATTGCACCTTCTGGATCACCATCTTTTGTCATCGCCACTGTTCCATCTTGAATAATTACTTGTCCTGTTCCCGCTTTCGTAAATTGACCACCTAGTAATAATGATGGATATCCTTCCTCTACCCATGTTGCTCCAGCTAAGTTATGCGCTCCAGTTGCAGCCGCTAAGACTGTATAACTTGATGCGTTCATATTTTTTTGAATAGCCATCGCACCCTCAATATCCGCACTCGTTGCACTATGATCTCCAAAAATGATTGCATTGTAATAAGATACATCACCTAAACCTTTTAACTCTGTTGTAGCTGCCTCTGCTTTATCTGGTAAATGGATTAAAAAATTCATACATACTAGTAATATAACTATAAAACTACTACTTAATTTTTTTATTTTTTGATTAAATGATTTCCTCAAAAAATTCATTCCCCCTTTTATGATTCTTAAATTTATGAAAAGAAGCTCATTTCATATGTACCAAGCCTTACTCACAATAACTTAAAATCATCCATTTAAATAAAAACAAGAAACTCTACAACTGCTTAATAACATTACTACAATTCATTTTTGAGATAATACGTGAACTAAACTATCATGCGGAAGTATTTTTTGCATATGGAGCTCAACAAAATTAACCTGAAGAATATTTCATGTGGTGTAACTATTTTGGCAACATCACCCACTTTACAACAGTTTTCTAAAGGATTCAAGTAAATTGTATAGATTTCAGACACAATTAACTCGAGTAAAACGCTTTCAATCTTAGGGTAAAACCAAAAGAAAAACGTAGCCAAAAAGCTACGTTTTTCTTTCATCGTTTCGGTGTATTTTTATGATTTTTCAAAAACGGAAGCGGGAATTGCTTACGGAAATGTTCTTTAATCATATACTCTACACCGTTCTCACTATTTGAACGTGTAATCCAATCCGCTGCCTGCTTTAACTCTACAGGTGCGTTCCCCATCGCTACCCCGAGCCCTACATTTTCAATTACTTCTAGATCTTCTAAACTATCTCCAATCGCAACCATTTCGTTTAGCGAAATATTTAAATGCTCTCCAAGCAATTGTAATCCGCGTAATTTTGATACATTTTGCGGCAAGATTTCTATTCGTTTTGAATCACACTCAACATACTCTATATCTTGGAATGCTTTTCGTAATGTATTTAGCCCTCGTTCTTTTTCACCTTTACTTTGGAAAACCACATCAATTTTCGGAGCCGCTACTGGATGATCACGAAGCGCATCACCTAATGAGTCTACAAATTGAACTGGATAAAATAACGGATCTGCACTCGATAATACAGTACGCGCAATTAAGTTTGGTGTATTCCTCTCCCGATTTCCGATTGAAAACCGTTCATGAGAAATGCGGACGTTACAATCGAAGTGCTCTAATACTTGCACGATGTTAAACGTCTTCTCTTCAGATAATCTTTTTTGAACGTACGGCTTATCTAACGTTGCTGAAACGAAAGCACCACCGTGTGTCACTAATATAGAATCTAATTTTAATGCCTTTGCTACTTTATGAGCAGACTGAAAATTACGGCTCGTAAATAATGTAACGTATACGTCTTTTCTTTTCACAAATTCAATTGTTTCTCTTAATCCTTTTGCAATTTTTCCGTTGTTGTATAGTAGTGTCCCATCTATGTTAAGAGCTAGTAAGCGATAAATCATGTCGCACTCCCCCTCTTCGCTGTTGTACTCTATCCATAATTTATGAAATAAATGTAGCAAATAGAACGAGTTAGAATTACTACTGAAAATTTGGTTTACTATATACATATACACTCAGTAAAGGAGATAGTACAATGCAAGCACCACCTTCCTTTTATGAAGGCGATACGTTAGAAGTCGCAAAGAAATTACTCGGACAAAAACTTGTACATACTGTAGATGGAATAAAACGAAGCGGAATCATTGTAGAAGTAGAAGCATATAAAGGTCCCGATGATAAGGCCGCACATAGTTACGGCGGGAGACGAACAGGTCGCACGGAAGTCATGTTTGGTGCACCAGGACATGCTTACGTATATTTAATTTACGGTATGTATCATTGTTTTAACGTCATTACAGCGCCAGTTGGCACCCCACAAGGTGTTCTCATTCGAGCCCTTGAGCCAGTAGATGGAATAGAAGAAATAAAACTAGCGCGCTACAACAAAACCGACGTTACAAAAGCGCAGTATAAAAATTTAACGAACGGCCCTGGCAAACTATGCCGTGCCCTCGGAATTACTTTAGAAGAACGAGGTGTATCATTACAAAGTGATACATTACATATTGAACTCGTCCCAGAAGAAGAACACATATCATCACAATATAAAATAACAGCAGGACCTCGTATTAACATCGACTATGCAGAAGAAGCTGTACATTATCCGTGGCGTTTTTATTATGAGGGGCATCCGTTTGTTTCAAAGAAATAAACGATATCAACGATTTTCCGAATATATCTATCGTAACCTACAATATATCAACGATTTTTCAAATATATCTATCATAACTCAAAATATATCAACGATTCGACAAGGAATATTAATAAAAGAAGACTGTTCCACAATGGAACAGTCTCTCCCTTTTACTCCGCGCCTTCCGCAGTCGCTATATTATCCTCTAAGTTTTCTCTCGATAATTCAGCTGCCATAAAATCAGCTGTTTCTGGAAGTGCTAAATGCATATGAGCTTTTTGACAAATTTGGATCGTACAGTTTTCTACAACATAATCGAAAACATGTCCGCCTCCGCTTCTTGCATCGTCAATGTAATGTAAGTGGAAACCAGCTACACCAATACCTTGCGCGTAATCTGGTGTCCAAAATCCAGCAAGCGTACCTTCTGTATGTTTAAATGAAAAGATTGGTTGTGATTTCGTCACTTCAACGAGCGGTGTATACGGTTTTTCTTGTCTTGGAACAGTTCTCGTTCTTACTTCACGGAATGTACCGTCCATTCGAATCGCGTAAAATAAGTTTTTACTTGGCATTAATTCATGTAATAATGCCTCAATTTCTTCACGATTCATCGAGCGCTCTACTGTATAACTCATTTCTTTTTCAAAAAACGTTACAGTCGCAAACGGTGTTGTTTCTTCCGGTTCTACTTTTTCTGCTGAACCATCTGAACGTAAATGATAAAATTCGTTATCGAATGCAATCATTTCACCATCTAATTGATCAAATGTGCCGATGCCGAAATCACCACGTTCTTTCAATTCCTCAAAGCTAATTACACCATCATATATACCATCTAATAGCGCAAGCATTGTAGATGTTTGATATACTTCATTACTCGTTTTCGTTCTTTTTGCATCAATATCAATGAATTGTGCAACAGTCATCTCAATCATGCCTCCATTAGTTTAATTGGTTTGGTAATAATTTTTCGCTTAATTTAATGTTATCACGGTAATCAATTGGAACATCAATAATGACAGGACCATCTGCTGCTAATGCGGATTTCAATACACCTTCTAATTCATCAGGCGTGTTAACGCGAAGACCTTTTGCACCGAAGCTTTCTGCATATTTCACAAGATCGACATCGCCAAACTCTGTAGCTGATGTTCTACCGTATTTCATCATTTGTTGGAACGCAACCATATCATACGTACCGTCTCTCCATACAAGATGTACGATCGGTGCGTTTAAACGTACCGCTGTTTCTAATTCCATCGAAGAGAATAAGAAACCACCATCACCTGACACGGAAACAACTTTCTTGCCCGGTTCAACTAAAGTAGCAGCAATTGCCCAAGGAAGTGCAACACCTAACGTTTGCATACCGTTACTAAATAATAATCTACGTGGTTCATAAGAACGGAAACATCTTGCCATCCAAATAGAATGTGAACCGATGTCACATGTAACGGTTGTATCGTCACTAATTAAAGAACGAAGTGTACGAATCACTTGAAGCGGATGCGTAACACCTTCTGAAGCACGGTTTGGAACTTCTGCTTGTTCTGATAATTTCGCGCGTAATCGTTCTAACACTGCTTCTGATTTCGTACTTAATACAAGTTTCGGTAATTTTTCTGCAATGCTATTTACTGTTAAAGCGATATCGCCAATTAATTCACGCTCTGGTTGGTAATCATGGTCGATATCCGCTTGATGGTCATCAAGATGAATGATCGTTCTGTCTCCAAGTTTATTCCAGAATTTCGGATCATACTCAATTGGGTCATAACCGATCGAAATAACAAGATCTGCTTCTTCTAGTAAAATATCACCTGGTTGGTTACGGAATAATCCAACGCGGCCAAAGAAATGATCTTCTAACTCACGCGAAATTGCACCAGCTGCTTGATATGTTTCAACGACAGGAAGTTCTGTATCCGCAATTAATTCACGAACGGCTTTCGTCACTTCATTTGTGCTCGCTCTCATACCGAGTAAAATAACTGGTAATTTCGCCGATTTTATTTTTTCTACTACATATGTAATTTCATGTGTGGGAGCGATTCCAAGCTGCGGCTTAGAAAGCGCACCGATAGACTCTACAGTCGTTTCCGCAGTCATAACGTCTTGCGGAAGACTTACTAAAGTAGCTCCTGGATTAGTGGAAGTCGCACTTCGGAATGCATTTGATAGTGCTTCTGGCACATTATCAGGATGTTCTACTTCTACGCTATATTTTGTGATTGGTTCGAATAGTGCAGCATTATCCATAGATTGATGCGTACGTTTTAATCGATCCGTACGTGGAACTGCACCAGCTAAAGCAACAACGGGATCACTCTCCGCATTCGCAGTAACAAGACCTGTCGCTAAATTCGATGTCCCTGGTCCTGAAGTTACAAGACATACGCCCGGTTTCCCTGTTAATCTACCAATAGCAGCTGCCATAAATGCTGCGTTTTGTTCATGACGACAAACAATTAACTCTGGTCCTCTTTCTTGCAGTACATCAAATACAGAGTCAATCTTCGCTCCTGGAATACCGAAAACATGTGTAACACCTTGTTTAATTAAACAATCAACAACAAGATCTGCTCCTTTTGTTTTTGTCTTCACGTCGTTTGCTTTTACACCTGTACTCAAACTAATCATTCCTTTATTTCATAATGTGTGTAATAAAGATTTTTAATTTCACCTAGTTAATTAATGTGGTGAAGTATCTTCTATCATTATATTACAAATGCATTATTTTTCCAAGAATATGAATTTGACATTATTTTGACAACTGCTAAGGAATGCGCTTACAACCCTTTATTTATCCTAAAATAATATTTTTATATCTTCTCTAAAAATGTACAAAAAAACTTTCATCTCATCAAAGTATTAATAAGATTATAGTACCTTGCAAAGAACACTACTAAATGATATATTTGTAAATATTGGAATGCCCAATAATTGGAACACACTTTTTAATTCGTATCCCCCTTTTCAAAAGATAGGATTCTCAGCTGTAATTCATCATTTTATAAAGGAAAGTGATTGTTATGAACAAAAGTGAATTTTTGAAACAACTTAGTTCTGCTCTGCGAAATATGCCTAATGTAGAAAAGAAAGATATTCTTTCAGAGTACGAAACTCATTTTATCAGTGGTAAACAAGATGGGAAATGTGAAGAAGAAATTTCTAGAAAACTAGGAAACCCTAAAACTATTGCTAAAGAACTTACTGTTTCATATGCAATAAGCAATGCTGACAGTAAACGAAGCTTTAAAAATATGATAACCGCACTATTTTCTGTTATGAGCTTAAGTATTTTAAACTTTGCCTTTATCATTATCGCCTTTTTCGTACTACTCTTTTTATTACCTATTATTCTAGCACTTATCATTGCCACTCCAGTATTAATCATTTCACCTATTTTATTAATAGGGTTAGGATTTTTCAAAGGGTTTCATCAAATTAGTTATTCCGACGTTTATAATGTGTTCATCGCTTTTTGTAGCGGTTTACTCATATCCGTCATATGTTACCAAATGGTAAAACATCTATACGCAACTTTAGTAAAGTATTTAAAATGGAATGTAGCTATTTTACAGAGATAATAATGAATATAAAAGGAGATTAAAATGAAGAATTATACTTTATATCTACTCATGTTACTTACAATTTTATTTCTATCAGCTTGTTCAAACAGTGCACAACCTAAGGAAGAAAACGATGTACAATCTATTAAAGATGTAACGATTAAAATTCCAGAAACTATATTCACTTCCTCAAAAAAGAATGAAACGATTAACGAAGACGAAATGAAACAAAATATAAAAACGTATTTAAATTATAGCGGAGAGTTATACGAAAACATCGTTCCACTTTCGTCAGCCATGTCTGACGAGAATGTCACGAAATCCGACCGAGAGAAATTAAAACAACTAGTAAATTTAGCGCAACAAAATGATGCGAACTTCCATGATTTTATTAGTAACAATACGATCCCTGATGATTACAAACAGCCTTCAAAGGAAATTCATGATTACATTTCAGCGTCTACGGCACTTTCAGTAGAACTAGAGCAAGAATTAGACAAAATCGCGCAAGATGGTAACTTATTCAAAACTGATTTTTCTTTTACAAAACGCTTTGAGAAAGTGAATGGTAGGAAGCAAAAAGAAATTGAAACGTTTTTGAAGGAGAAACAGATTGAGACTGAGTATTTCAAGAAATAACAAACAAAAAAGACGTGTGTTGAGATAATAAAGTTGTTTACTTCTTATAGGACTAACGAAGTAGTTTAATAGAAGAAGAATTTATATTGAGTGTTATAATAATCAATAACTTAAGCAAAGGGGGCAGCATTTTTGCACAAACTCAATGCATTAATACCAGAGCTATCAGTTTCAGATATGGAGAAAAGTTTAAATTTCTATTCGGAAATTCTCCTATTTAAAATTGAATATCAAAGACCAGAGGATAAGTTTGCTTTACTGTCTTTAAATGACTGCCAGATTATGATTGAAGAAGTAAATGGTCATTGGAGTACTGGGGAGTTATCTTATCCGTACGGAAGAGGAATCAATTTTCAAATTATCATAAATGATATTGATTCACTATATGATAGTTTGAAAAAGAACGAGTATCCAATTAAATTTGATATTCAAGAGAATTGGTATAGAGCTGATACTAAATTAAAGGGACAAAAAGAATTTTTAATTATGGACCCTGATGGTTATCTATTAAGATTTGTTCAAAATTTAGGTGAAAAAGATGTTGAGGCAGATTAAGCTATGTAAAACAGGATGAAAATTTAGTAAATGGAGCAAGCTACTTTTTTTCAATAAGCGGCATTAGTTGAAGAAGAATTAACCAACTTTATTATTTTTATAAATTAAAGGCTACAACAATTAAATTTAGTAGGTGGCTATTACATTTCTTATACTAAAATTAAACACCTTTATTGTCACTGAAAAAGACGCTCCTATACTAGGAGCGTCTTCTCTCATTACGCTTGTTGTTGCGCGTTATATAATTCTTCAAGTGGCTGCATGATAATTTTGTTAACGTCAGTGATAACGATGTTTAAACGTTGTTCAGTTTCCATTAACTTTGTGATTTTAGCATCTTGTTGAATGCGAGCTACAACTTCTTGTGCTTTTTGGTTATCTTCTTCACTGATTTCTTGACCTTGCATCATTTTTTGTTGTAGGCCAAGTTGCATTGCGCGGAACTCATCGAATAAGTTCTTTGAATTTGCATCACCTTGTACTGCTGCGTAGCTTGCTTTTAATGTTTGGAAATCTTCGTTTTCAGCGATTGCTTTTTGTAATTCATATGCAACATCATGAATGTTTTTTGTCATTTTATTTTTCCTCCTTTAGAAGGCTAGCGCTTATTATGCGCACCGCCTTTTAAGTGCATTTACATACGCACCTCTTCTTACCATATCAAACTATGCAAGAGATGTGAAGAAATTTCACTTTTATTTCTATGTACTTATCTTTACTACATAAGGAACAACAGTAATAGCCCTTGCACGAGTCCAATCATTCCGCCTAATAAGGCACCTAAATACGTGATCATTTTCAGCTCATTTTTTGTAATGGACAGAACTAAATCTTCTAGTCTCTCTGTTGAAAATGTAGACACTTCTTGCTGGACAATTTCCGCAAGATGTAGATTGTTTAATATACTTTCTACGTTTTCTGTCCCCCACTTTAAACCTTTCGTTACTGCACTTGGGACTACCTTTTCCATAATTGTTTCTCGAACTGGCTCACATACTTGCTGCACAGATTGATTTAAAAACTTACTCACTGTTTCCTCCACTTTAACCGCTGACAAAATGGAGCTTACAATCATTTCTTTTTCTACAAACGTTTCTACTTCTTTTACATCTCTTCCTTTTAACTTTTCCCACTCTTTTTGCAGTACGTCAGTTAAAAGTTGCTTTGTGCCATCTTGCCCTAAAAACTTAATAACTTCTGGCTGCACACGATCCACTACACTTACATTCCCTAAAAACATTCCGACTAAGTTAAGTAGCGTTCCCCTAGAAGCAAAGAAATCATCAATCATTTTTGAAAGACGTGCTTTTCCTTCTTCACTCTCAAAGAAACTAATTCCTCGATTTAAAATAAATGCCGAGACATTTGGGATCGTATTCTCTATTTTTTCATGAACAGAATGAGGTAAAGCCTGTTCCCATGTATATGTATAATACTCTGCTAAAAATGCCTCTATTTTTTCTGTAATCACATGTTCGATTTTCCCGGTCGCTTCTTTTTCTACATACGCTACATTCCATTTTTCTAACATATGTCGTAACGACTGTTCATTCGTAATTACTTTATCCACTTCTACTTGTGTCCATTGAATTAAACCTTTTTGAAACTCTTCATTTGTTAGCTTCTTTCCGATTCCTTCTGGTGTTAACAAATGCTCGACAACCATTTTTCCTAATTGAACAGCAAGCTCATCGCGGCGCTTCGGAATTAACCCTGGTGTAAATGGAACTTGAAACTTCCCGATATAAATAGGACGATGAGGACGAAATAACATTTTTATCGCTAAATGATTTGTGAATCCCCCAATAATCGCTCCGAGCCCTGTCGTCGTTAACATACTTAACCATATATTCATTACAATCAACCTTTCGCTTCTCCAAAACTATAGCATATCATCATACGGACAAAAGTATAATGGTATAAAAACGTATTTGCAATATATAGCTATGCCTATTATGCCAACATTTTGTTAGTAAAGGAGTGATTTCGTTGGTTCTCGGTATTTTAACTTCTCACCCTCATTATGAGCAAATGTATTACACCGAAATCGCTAAACGCGCTCGGCTTTATCATAATGTCGTTGCCCAGTTTACGCCATTTGGTATTGATCCTAAAACAGACCTTGTCTCTGGTCTTATTTATGATACAGATACAGGAAAATGGAAGGAGCAAATATTCCCTATTCCTTCTTATATTTACGATCGTTCTTCTTTTAACGAGGAAACAGACTTCGACAAAGCAAAATCAATTATTCACTCATTACACAACCGTCCTACCACTACCTTTTTAAATAACACACTTATTGACTTAAGCGAACTACACGATTTATTTCTCACGAATAAAAAATTATCTCCTTATATACCAAAATTTGAAATAGCAACGATACAAAACATTTTCAAACTGTTATTAAAAACAAAAGATATTATTATACGGCCTACTAACACACATTCCAATGAAAGTCTGTACCGGATCACTTATAAAAATAAAACGTTTCATATCGATACGATAAATGATGACTATCATACTTCTACTCCAATCAAACGGACAGATGAATTTATATCTTGGTACAAATCTAACATACGATCAGCACGTTACATCACCCATACAATGCTGCAACCACCAAATCAATTAACATACCCACTCCATATTCGAACCATTTTGCAAAAAAATAAAGAACAGAAGTGGACTGCTATCGGCCAATTTATACAAAAAAGCTCATTTCCGAATCAACTTTTACTTTCGGCAACGGACGATTCCTCGCTGCATTCATTTTCAAAAGTTAAATACGTATTATCTAGTACCGGTGTACAATTATTACAAGACGCTTTACATGACATTATAAATGAAGTGTTTCAAACATTAGATGAATCTTATTCTTCGTTATTCGAGCTAGAGCTTTCCACCATTATGGATCAAAAAGGAGCAATTTGGCTTATGTATGTCAACACGATTCCCCCGTATGAACATTACATTCGTCATAGTGATGCACTTGCCGAAAAAATATATCACGGACCACTAAAGTTTAGTCGCTTCACACCATAATGAAAGGAGGTAACACCATTTTGAAAGAGCACATATATACATTAAACATTTCAGATGAGAATCCAAATAGTATTACTTTACCTTACATTTTTTCCATTACACCACCCATTACATCCCTTTCCTTCGGCGTACGCCATGTTGCAAGTGAAGAGGTGAAAATTCATTATTCCTTTACTCGCGAAATCATTATTGGAAAACAAATTGCAGAGAAACTTTTACTTCCTCATTCCACTACTATCCATGCATTCACGCAAAATGAAACCATTATTTTCGGACCATTAATCGGGATTTTTACAACTGGTTTTAACGATGACTCTTCTAATCCTTTAGGAAACCGTTCAACTTCTCTTGGCGAGTTACTAACGCCGCCATTCACCTTGCGACCATTTGTATTCGTTTTTGGTGTGCAACATATAAACTGGGAAGACGAAACAATTGAAGGATATTTCTTTCAAGAGGAACAGTGGATTAAGAAAAAAGTCCCTTTACCGAATGTCATTTACGATCGATTACCAAATCGTAAAGCCGAAAATTATAAACCGATCGTAAGAGCAAAAAGAAAGTTAGAGCATGACTACTCCATTCCTTGGTTTAACCCAGGCTTTTTCAATAAATGGGAAGTGCATCAACTTCTTGTGAAAGATGAATCCATTATGCCTTTATTACCAAACACCGAAACATTTCAACACTTCGAACAAGTAGAACGATTTCTCGGTACGTATAAATCTGTTTACATGAAACCGATTCACGGCAGCTTCGGTAGAAATATTCATCAACTATTTTATTCTCAAACAGAGAATTGCTACTACTGTCGTTATCGCGAAAATGAAGAAAATAAACTAAGAAAGTACCAATCATTAGAAACGCTTCTGAACCATGTGTTAAAAGGGCATGATTTAAAAAAATTTATCGTACAACAAGGTATTTCCTTACTTCGCTTCGATGGGCAACCTGTTGATTTTCGCATTCATACAAATAAAAATCATTTCGGCCAATGGATGGTCAGTGCAATCGTTGCAAAAATTGCTGGCAAAGGTAGCTTAACAACGCATGTAAATAGCGGTGGCGATACAAAATTACTGCAAGAACTTTTTCCAGATTCAACGAAACAAGTTCAAATTGAAAATAAATTAAAACATACAGCCTTACAAATCAGTTACGCGCTCGATGAACAAGTAACCGGAAATATTGGAGAAATTGGTTTTGATATCGGTTTAGACACGCAGGAAAACCCGTGGCTCTTTGAAGCAAACTCTAAACCTGGGCGAACTGTATTCCAAGATGAAAAGTTAAAAGAACAAAGTGAACTGACGCGCCAATTATTTTACGAATATGCCATCTACTTAACTGAACATTCTTTGCGCGATGCAAAAGAAAAAATGTCTCAAATAAAATCCGGAACTCCATCAAACACCGAACATATCCCATCCCCTATGATTCACTCACAAATACAAAAACAAAAACTTCCACCTCATTCATAAGGTGGAAGTTTTCTATTTACACAAGTTTCACTACAACCTCTGTTTCCACATTACACATCCCGCAATAAAAAACATGATTGCAGTACTCTTGTGAATTACTATGTGTTAAACCATCTACTGCACTTAATAATTCTTGATCCATATACGCACTATAATCGTCTATGTAATCTACAGTTTTTCCATAATCTTGGAGTATACCTTGGCAATTTTGACAAGAATATGTTTGTGATTCTAATGCGTTGCAAAGCGGGCAAATTCCCATCACGATTCCTCCATACGTTATCATTTACAAGCAGATTGAAGAGAGCATCTAGCCGTGCATAGGAGCGTCCTGTCCCACCCCTACTTAAAATAGAACTATAAAGTTGCTACCGATTTAATTTTAGTAAGTCATAAATAAGAAGTTAATGATTTGCCCCACAATAGCGGGATACAAAAAGAAAAACATATTTCATATCGCTCTTAGTTTAGCCTTCTTTCTAAAAAATACAACGATTACTCTTATTTCATAATTTACGAAATCACTAAGATTTTTTTACAAAATTTACAAATTATTATTTCGTATATCTTTCTAGGTAACATCCATACTATGAGTACAAACTTAATTACCGATGGATTAGCGCCAAACGGGGCGATAATCTGGTTCAAATCCAGCTAGTCCAACCAAAAAAAATTTTTATAACTCTAAGGAGGATATATTCCTATGGCAAACCAAAATTCTTCAAATCAATTAGTAGTACCAGGAGCAACAGCTGCAATCGACCAAATGAAGTACGAAATCGCTCAAGAATTTGGTGTACAATTAGGAGCAGATTCTACGGCTCGTGCTAACGGTTCTGTTGGTGGAGAAATTACAAAACGTCTAGTTGCAATGGCTGAGCAAAGCCTTGGCGGATTCCAAAAATAAATATATATGGCAAAAAGGTCTCAAGGCATATGCCTTGAGACCTTCCTTCATTTATTGCAACATTTGTAAAAACTTCTTCGTACGTTCTTCTTTTGGATTTGTAAATACATCTTCTGGTGTACCTTGTTCGACAACGACACCGCCATCCATAAAAATAACACGGTTCGCAATTTGATGTGCAAAGCGCATTTCGTGCGTTACAATAACCATCGTCATGCCTTCTTTAGCAAGTTCTTTCATTACTTTCAGAACTTCTTGAACAAGTTCAGGATCAAGTGCTGACGTCGGTTCATCAAATAGTAATACTTCCGGCTCCATCGCAAGCGCGCGAGCAATTCCAACGCGCTGTTGTTGTCCGCCTGATAATTGGAACGGATATAAGTCTACTTTATCCGCAAGACCAACTTTTTCAAGGAAATAGTTTGCTTTTTTCTTCGCTTCTTCTTTCCCCATCTTTTTCACTGTAACGAGCCCTTCCATTACATTTTGAAGTGCTGTTAAATGAGGGAATAGATTATGGTGCTGGAATACCATACCTGTTTGCGTACGAAGATTGACAATATCTTTCTTCGATACTTTTTGAGAGAAGTCGAGCTCTTTATTACCGATGCGAATATTACCAGCGTTCGGCGTTTCTAACACGTTGAGACAACGCAGGAATGTCGTTTTACCAGATCCCGATGGCCCGATAATAACAACAACCTCCCCCTTCTCAACTGATAAATCTATATGTTTTAGTACGGTATTATCTCCGAAACTTTTTTGTAAATGTTGAATTGAAATCATAAAAACAAAAACTCCTTTTATGAAAGGGTTATTTTAGAGTGTAACGTTCTGAACGTTTTTCTAATATTTGTTGCACAATAGATAATAAGAAGCAAATTGCCCAATAAATTAGACCTGCTTCGAAATAAACAATTAAAAACTCATAGTTCATTGCCGCAATTTCCTGCGCTTTTCGGAACATTTCTGTTACTAAAATTAACGATGCTAATGAAGTATCCTTCACTAAACTAATAAATGTATTCGAAAGCGGCGGAATAGATACACGCGTTGCTTGCGGTAAAATAACACGTTTTAATGCTTGCGGGTATGTCATCCCAATTGTATAAGCTGCTTCCCACTGCCCTTTCGGGATTGAAAGGATAGAAGCACGAATAATTTCAGATGCATACGCACCAACATTTAATGAAAATCCAATAACTGCTGCTGTATATGGCTCAACTTCAATATTAAGAGTTGGAAGACCATAGAAAATAATAAATAACTGTACAAGAAGTGGCGTTCCGCGAATGATAGATACATAGATACGAGCAATCCATTGTAAAATACGACTACCTGAAATACGTGCGAGCGCCGTTAACGTCGCAAGTATAATCCCGATAATAAATGTAATAAGCGTTAATGGAATTGTCGTAAATACAGCTTCCTTCAGCATAGGCATGAAGGAAGACTGCATAATATCTATCCAAGTAGACAATCGATCTGAAACCAACGCACTACTTAGATACATTTTCACCGAACCATTTTTTCGCTATTTTATCGTACGTACCATCTTTTTTCATATCTTCTAACGCTTTATTTACTTCTTGTACTACCTTGTCGCTACCTTTACGGAATAAGAATCCACTTTGTGACGCTTCTTTTTCTGTATCTACAATTTTAATTTTTGCATCTTTTTTCGTTTCTAAGTAGTTTAATACTGATAATTTATCATTAATTGTGAAATCAACGCGTCCAGTATTTAATAATTCTGCTGCTTGGCTAAATCCTTCTACATTCGTGATTTCTGCACCATTTTTCTTAGCAATATCTGCATAGTTACTTGTTAAAGATTGTGCTGCTTTTAATCCTTTTACATCAGCAAATGTAGCAGGTTTATCTTTATCCTTCGCAATAACTAATACCGCTGAAGATGAAACATATGGGCTAGAGAAGTCATATTTCTTTTGACGATCTTCACGAATACCAACTTCATTCGCAACCATGTCGAAACGTTTTGCATCTAGACCAGCAAGTAAGCTATCCCATTGTGTTTCTTTAAATACAGGTTTTACTCCTAAACGTTTTGCAACTTCTTCTGCTAATTCAACGTCAAATCCAGTTAATTTATTACTTGAATCGTGGAATGTGAACGGTGGATATGTACCTTCTGTTCCAATTACAAGTTCACCACTTTGTTTTATCTTTTGTAACGCATCTTGATTAGCTGTATCTTTTTTCTCTTCTTTACCGCAGCCCGCTACAATCCCGATTGCTAATGTAGTTACTGCAAGTACTGAAAATAATTTTTTCATGATGGTAATCCTCCAAGTATTCTGATAGGAATTTAAAAACTATATTGATTGTATGCAATCTTGAACAATTTTTCAATGAAAATGTTCTTATTTAGTTTATCCTTTTTCTTCATAATCAAACAAAAGGGGAAAATAACGCTACATACAAAAAATAAGTAACATTTTTTAATATAGCATTTATAAAGAAAAAGGTAAAACAATACTTCTTATTTAACAGCCCTGATTCACTAAAAAAGAACTTGTGAAACTCACAAGTTCTCCCCCATACATATTAAGCGCTCTGGTTTCCTTCCATTTGCGTTTTGTACATATCGTAATAACGCCCGCGCTTTTTCATTAGTTCATCATGAGAGCCTTTTTCTAAAATCGTTCCTCTATCAAGCACAATAATTTGATCTGCGCTTTTAATTGTTGAAAGACGGTGAGCGATAATAAATGTCGTTCTTCCTTTTTTCACAACTTCTAACGCTTGTTGGATCATCGCCTCTGTTTCTGTATCAATACTAGACGTTGCTTCATCTAAAATTAAAATGGCTGGATCAAAAGCGAGTGCTCTAGCAAACGAAATAAGCTGACGTTCTCCGGTTGAAAGTGTGCTTCCTTTCTCCGTAATTTCTTCATCTATATTGTTCGCAAACCGTTCAGCACCAACATCACGTAATGCTTTTACGATGCGCTCTTTTGAAATTTTTTCATTCTCTAAGCTTACATTAGAAGCGACCGTCCCGCTAAATAAAAACGGATCTTGCAGTACGATTCCCATATGTTCACGCGTTGCTTGTTTCGGCATCGCTTTTACATCGTGACCATCAATCGTAAGCTTCCCTTTTTCAAACTCATAAAACTGGAAGAGTACATTCATAATAGAACTTTTTCCTGATCCAGTATGACCGACAAGTGCCACTGTCTCTCCTTGTTTCGCTTCAAAAGAAATATTTTTTAGCACTTCATCTTTTCCATTATAAGAAAACGACACATTATCAAACTTCACATTTCCTTGTAAGCGAGGCATACGTTCCTCTTCTACTGCTTCCCCTTTTTCCTCTAACAATTCAAAAACACGTTCTGATGCAACACGCGATTGTTCTAAGTTAGCAAGCTGATTTACCATATTTGTAATTGGCGAGAACAATCGTGTTAAATAATCAACGAACGCATACAGTATCCCTAAAGAAATGACGCCTGAAGCACTTAATGAAGCACCACCGAAATACCAAATCACACCTGTAAAAGCGATATTTCTTAATACAGACACTAAATTATGAGAAGTTGCTGCATTTAAATTCAAAATTTTATTTTGATATTTAAAATAATCACCATTTAATTCTTCAAACTCTTTCTTCGTTTCACGCTCTTGGCGAAACGCTTGAATAATCGGCATCCCTTGAATAGATTCATTCACTGTTCCGTTAATATCAGATAAACGTGAGCGCATTTTATGATTGTATACAGACGCATACTTTCTATAAAGAATTGCCCAAACAATTAAAATCGGGATAATAAGTAAACATAACGTCGCCAATTTTACATCGAGTAAAAATAGCGCAGCGAATATCCCAATAATATAAATGATACTAGAAACGAATGTCGCCAATACCGTTACGTATAAATCACGAATGGCTTCCGTATCATTCGTTACACGCGATACAATTTTCCCTGCTGGTAAATGATCGAAATAACGAATCGGCAACGTTTGAATATGAGAAAACACATCTTCCCTCATAATTTGAATAATTTTGTTCGCTGCCTTCTGTAGGAAAAATTGCTTTCCATATGCAAATAATGAAACGACTACTAATAAAGCGAAATAGCCACCACCAAGTAATAATAGACGGTTTATTTCTGGTTTATAAAACGCAAACACTTCTTCTTTCGTTAATGCTTTCGCTTTATACACTTGCACTGCCTTACCATTTTGAACGGTAATCATATCATCTTTTACAGTACGTGAGCCTTCAGCATTCACTTTATTCGGTACAAAGTAATATTGAAAACCGACTTGCATCACGCGTACTTCTTTTCCTTTTTTCTCACCTTCCTGGAAGCGATCACTTCGCTTATAAAAGGCGCCATTATACGAAACAGCCTCTTCACTCTTTTCTGTTTCATACCAAGGTTTCTCTATCCCGACGATATGATCATCAATCATCGTTTTCGCGACGAAAGGACCAGCAAGCTCTGCGATGACGAAAATAAATAACATTAGCATCGCTGCAAAAATCGTCCCTTTTACTTTCATCGCATATTGGAACAATCGTTTTGATACGCTCATATTTTCACCCCACTATCCGCACTTTCACTTTCACCTTGTTGTCTTTCAAACTGCTCCGCATACCAGCCTCCGCTTTTGATAAGCTGATCATGCGTACCTTCTTCTATTACTTCACCTTCATCCATAACGAGAATCCAATCCGCATGTTGTACGGCAGATAAACGGTGCGTCGTAATAATCGTCGTCTTTCCGCTTCTTTCTGTTCTTATATTCTCGATGATTGCTGCTTCCGTACGAGCATCAACAGCTGATAAAGAATCGTCCAAAATTAAAATTTCTGGATTTTGAATAACAGCTCGCGCAATCGAAATCCTTTGTTTTTGCCCTCCTGATAAAGAAACACCTTTCTCTCCGACGAGCGTTTCTAACCCTTCTGGTAAAAACTCTAAATCCTTTTTAAACGCCGCAATTTCAATTGCTTTCTCGAGTTCTTCTTCCGTCGCTTCTCGGTTTCCAAATAAAATATTTTCCCTCGCTGTTTTGGAGAACAAAATATGTTCCTGAGGTACATACCCAATCCACCCGAGTATATTTTCATTCGTTATTTTATCTAACGTCACATCAGAGACTGCAATATCCCCATCTCCAAGCGGATATTGACGAAGAAGCTGACGTACGAGCGTCGTTTTTCCGCTTCCTGTTTTTCCAACAACCCCAAGCGTTTCCCCTTGTTTTAATGTAAATGACACCTTCTTCAAATTTTCCCCAGTCGATGAAGGATATGAAAAGGAAACATCCTCAAACTGAATATAATCCGGCTCTTGTACAAGCTTTGGATTTTTCGGATTCTTGACATCTGGTTCATACGCTAACGTTTCATTCACACGGTCTAATGATGCATTTCCTCTTTGCATAACATTAATTAATTCGCCAATTGCAAACATCGGCCAAATCATCATCCCTAAATACACGTTGAAAGAAACGAGTTCGCCAAGTGTTACCTTTGATTGAAATACAAGATACGCGCCGTACACTAAACCAATTAAATAACTAAGGCCAACAAGCATTTTCACAGTCGGCTGGAATAATGCATCAATTCTCGCTACTTTCATATTTTTTTCGTAGACGTCATCTCCTAAATGATGAAACCTTCCCTCATCTGCATTTTCCTGTACGTATGCACGAATAACGCGCACGCCAGCGATTGATTCAAGTACTTTATCATTCATATCTCCGAACGCATCTTGCGCAACTGTAAATCTCTCATGCAATTTCTTTCCATATATGTTCATCGCATACGCCATAATCGGAAGTGGTATAAGCGCCGCAAATGTAAGCTCCCAACTAATTGTAAATCCCATCATAAAGACAATCGTAAGCATATATAAACTCGAATCCACGAGCGTTAATATACCGAAACCAGCTGTCATAGCGATTGCTTTTAAATCATTTGTCGCTCTCGCCATTAAATCACCAGTACGATTTTTATGATAAAACGTCGGTGTCATTTTAAGTAAATGCCCCATAAATTTAGAGCGCATCGTTTTCTCCAGTACGAATGCTCCCCCAAACAGCTGATGTTGCCAAACGAAAGTAAGACCATATCCAATTACCGTAACCCCTATTAAAATAAGAATAAATTGCATAATCGCCGCATTCGTTAACGTTCCTGTTTTTATATTATCAATCGTAACCCCTAACACTTTCGGGGGAATGACTTCAACTATATTCACAATTAAAAGAGCTCCAATGGCGATACTATATCTCTTCCAATGCTCTTTAAAAAACCATTTTAGCTTTAGTAATACTGATAACAATGTAACCTCTCCCTTCTCGTTCTCATTTCACTCCCATTTCTTTACCCACTATCCAGACCCATCACATTTACATTTCGTAATCCATACAATCTCATCACATTTTTCCACCTTCCCAAATTTTATATAGTAATGTGGAAAACAAAAAAAAGCATACCGCCGCTTGACGATATGCACAAAAATGCATAAAAGCGTACGTTACGATATACGCAACGTACGCTTTTTATAAGACAAAGATGCCTTATATATCCGCACGGGTTGCGTAATGATATGAATGTTTTCTGCCATTTAACAGAGCTAAGCCCATCACATTTACGATTACAATCATTACGCACACCCCCTTCATTTATTTTCCATTTATAATCTTACAACTTTATTGAGTATTCTGTCAATTATTTTTTTTACAAACCGAATAAAAATATATGCTACATCATTTTGAAATAAGAGAATCTTCTGTAAGAAAGGGCATACAAAATAAAAAAAGAATAAGAAATCGTTTTCACAAACATTTCATTTGAAAAATGTTATCAAACACCCTACAATCACCTTATACTCACTCTTACAAGTTGCTATTTTAGGAGGACTAATCATGACAACTAGCAATACGTACAAATTTTATTTAAACGGAGAATGGAGAGAAACCTCTTCAGGAGAAACAATCGAAATTCCATCTCCATACTTACACGAAGTAATTGGACAAGTACAAGCAATTACTCGCGGAGAAGTAGATGAAGCAATTGCATCTGCAAAAGAAGCTCAAAAATCATGGGCGGAAGCTTCTCTACAAGATCGCGCAAAATATTTATATAAATGGGCTGATGAGCTCGTAAATATGCAAGATGAAATTGCCGATATCATTATGAAAGAAGTCGGTAAAGGATATAAAGATGCGAAGAAAGAAGTTGTTCGTACAGCTGATTTCATTCGTTACACAATCGAAGAAGCTCTTCATATGCACGGAGAAAGCATGATGGGCGATAGCTTCCCTGGCGGAACGAAATCTAAACTTGCGATCATCCAACGCGCACCACTTGGTGTTGTATTAGCAATCGCACCATTTAACTACCCAGTAAACTTATCTGCTGCAAAACTTGCACCAGCATTAATTATGGGTAACGCTGTTATTTTCAAACCTGCAACTCAAGGTGCAATTAGTGGTATTAAAATGGTTGAAGCACTACATAAAGCTGGCCTTCCAAAAGGTCTTGTAAACGTAGCTACAGGACGTGGTTCTGTAATTGGTGACTACTTAGTAGAACACGAAGGCATCAATATGGTATCGTTCACAGGTGGTACAAACACAGGTAAACATTTAGCGAAAAAAGCTGCAATGATTCCACTTGTATTAGAACTTGGTGGTAAAGACCCTGGTATCGTTCGTGAAGATGCTGACTTACAAGATGCTGCAAACCATATCGTAAGCGGTGCATTCTCTTACTCTGGTCAACGTTGTACAGCTATTAAACGTGTACTTGTACACGAAAACGTAGCGGACGAGCTTGTTGGCTTATTAAAAGCGCAAGTAGCTGAGCTATCAGTTGGATCTCCAGAACAAGACAGCACAATCGTTCCATTAATCGACGACAAGTCTGCTGACTTCGTTCAAGGTTTAGTTGACGACGCTGTTGAAAAAGGTGCAACAATCGTTATCGGTAACAAACGTGAGCGTAACTTAATTTACCCAACATTAATCGACCACGTAACAGAAGAAATGAAAGTTGCTTGGGAAGAGCCATTCGGCCCAATCCTTCCAATCATCCGTGTTTCTTCAGATGAACAAGCAATTGAAATTGCTAACAAATCAGAGTTCGGCTTGCAAGCAAGTGTCTTCACAAAAGACATTAACAAAGCATTTGCAATTGCTAACAAAATCGAAACTGGTTCTGTTCAAATTAACGGACGCACAGAGCGCGGCCCTGACCACTTCCCATTCATCGGTGTAAAAGGTTCAGGTATGGGCGCACAAGGTATTCGTAAGAGCCTTGAGTCTATGACACGTGAAAAAGTAACAGTATTAAACTTCGTTTAATCTTATATGTAGAAGCTGATCTAGTTTTAGATCAGCTTCTTTTTATATTAAATAATTATCCATTCCTAATAACAAACTCTTCTCTATAATCTGATTATTACTATATCCATTGACGTATAAAAATACATTTGTTACTCTTAACTACGTTAATTTAATATTTAAATCCTCATTCGTATCTCGGTGAGGTAGAGGTTGCAATCATTAAGAGTATCGTTTCAGGAGATGTAGTGGCATTGATGAAGGAATGAGAAAGGAATGATTGCCGAAGTAAGTCGTGTCCACCATGCACGCTTGCTGGGTCTGCATTTAATAAGTGCAGAACTGTCACAAACGAAACATTTCGTTTGTGGAGAGCTATCGAGAGGTATGTCGTGGGTTTCTTATAAGATAGAAAGCATGTAGCGGCAAATTACGTGCTTTTTTTGTTTTGTTTGGAACTTTTCTTCTCTACTAAGAAGACATACATATCTCCTCGCTTGACTTGGTTATACTAACTTTGGAGGTATTTTCTATGCAACAAAAAAAATGGGGCTTTTGGGTACTAACAGCTTTCGTTGTCGGTAACATGGTTGGCGCTGGTATTTTCATGGTGCCAAGTACGTTGGCACAAACAGCAAGCCCTCTCGGTGTCACTTTAGCTTGGTTAACAACAGGGTTTGGTGTTTTAATGCTAGCTCTTGTTTTCGGTAATTTAGCAATTCGTCGTCCTGATTTAACGACAGGACCACAAAGTCATGCATATGCTTTATTCTCATCACCAAAAAAGAAAAAAATGGCTGGTTTCAGTATGGTATGGGGATATTGGGTTGCAAACTGGGCAAGTAACGTTGCCATCATTACGTCTTTCGCGGGATATTTATCACTCTTCTTCCCAATTATGAAAGATACACGACTACTATTTTCAATCGGTTCTTTTAACATAGAAGTCGGAAAACTAATTACATTTACTATTTGTTCCATCTTACTTTGGGGAACTCATATTATATTAACAAACGGTGTAAGCGGAGCTGGAAAGCTAAACTTCTTAGCAACAACAACGAAAGTAACAGGATTCCTTTTATTCATCGTCGTTACGTTATTTGCATTCGAGGCTTCTAAGTTTGGACAATGGTACACACCGATGATCGATAAATCAGGTGTATCACACGGCCTTCTTTCACAAGTAAATTTAGCCGCTCTTACAACGCTGTGGGCATTTATCGGAATTGAATCAGCAGTACTTTTATCAAACCGTGCTACCTCTCCTAAAACAGTAAAACGCGCAACAGTTGCGGGATTACTTATTACAGTTGCGATTTACTTAGGAATTACAATTTTAACAATGGGTGTCCTTCACGTTGATAAATTACAAGCTTCTGAACGTCCATTAGCAGACGCATTAAACGCTGCAATGGGGCATGGCGGCGGGAAACTGATGGCATTACTTGCACTTACTTCTCTATTCGGTTCTATATTAGGCTGGATTTTATTAAGCTCAGAAGTACCATATCAAGCTGCAAAAGAAGGTTTCTTCCCTTCCTTCTTTACGAAAACAAATAAAAAAGGAAGTCCAATTTACTCATTACGATTAACAAACATTATGTCGCAAGTGTTCTTATTCTCAACATTATCAGGAACCATTGCGGAAGCTTATACATTCGTTATTACCGTATCAACACTAGCCTACCTCATTCCATATCTCGTTTCACCAATCTTCCAGTTAAAACTAGTCGCAACTGGTGAAACATATAAAAATGAAATGCGGGCAAGAATTACAGATGGCATAGTCGCAGTAATCGCACTTTGCTACGCACTATGGGTTATTAAAACCGGCGCATCCGATATCAAAACGTTCCTTCTCGGAATTGGTTTATTCGTAATCGGATTTGCTTTCTATCCATTAATGAATCGTGATGAGAAAAAAAATAAAGAAAAGAAAAACGGGCAAGTTGCATAACGCAATTTGCTCGTTTTTTCTTTTGTAAAACATATATAATAGAACAAAGAGGTGAAAAACATGTCAATTGAATCACTATGGAGCAGCCGCTTCCAACAACATATTCAAAATATCATTACATACTTTGCACGTATGATTAACGGGTTACTATATAGCTTTATCTTCGTTGCCTGTATAGGTGCTTACTATTACGCAAAGTTTCTTAAGACAGCGCCTTCTAAAGGACTATCTTTATTACTTATTACAATCGTCCTAACAGCGATTATAACGAGATGCCCTATCCGTACATTTATTCAAAAACCTGATGCTGTCTATTTGCTTGCATTAGAAGAGAAACTAACATCTTATTTTAAAAAATCTCTTCTATATAATTACATCATTCAGCTTTTTCCATTATTATTTACGTTCCTTATTCTCGTTCCACTTGCAATGCAATCATTACAATTAACTGTGCCTTTTTTATGTACAATCTTTATCGTTTTAATGATTACGAAAGCTTGGAATATATATACACATTGGATGTGGCGTGATAGTTATGAAAAAAGTATATGGCTGATCATCCGTATTGCTTGTAACGCCCTAATCATTTACATGCTGTTTTATTCGGCACATGTTCTCATATTGGGCGGATTACTCTTACTACTTGCTTTCCTGCTTCTATACACGAAAAAACAACCTACAAAACGAATACCGTGGGATTACATAATTGAACAAGAAGAAAAAATGGACGTTCGTTTTTATCAATTTGCTAGCATTTTTACCGATGTTCCGCAACTGAATAAGCAAGTAAATAAAAGAAAATGGCTTACAAATTGGATTGAACCTTTATTACATAAAAAACGAGCAACTTTCTTCTATTTACATACACTAGCATTTTTACGCGGGAATGATTATTTCGGTATATATATTCGCTTAGGGTTGATCGGTGCCTTCGCCTTATATTTTATACCAAACATATACGTAAAAGGTGCTATCGCTTACATCGTCCTATATATGATCTCTATGCAGCTCCGTTCCCTGTGGAAATATTTTTCGGGAAATATTATCGTAGCATTATATCCCATTGATACTGAGCAACGAATGAATCAATTTCTTCGCTTAATCTTTATATTACTAAGCATTCAACTCATTGTATTTTCAATTGTTATACTCATTGCTACAGTACAATTTTTACATAGCCTTATCATTATGATTATCGGGTTACTCTGGATCAAATGTATTATTGTACCAAAAACGAAGCAACGCGTTTCTTCGTTTTAACGAAAAGAATTATCTTAAAATCCCAGGAGAGAATAAATTCTCTCCTGGGATTTTTTATTTTCCCTCCTCAAACAAGAATCACCGGCACAACCGATATTTTATAATTTTACATAAAAAAACGATAATACATGTTTACGTCCTAACAAAAAGGGTATGTATTAAATTAACAGGGCAAAGAAACTGGAGGGAATGAAAAAATATGAATTAAAGTTTCACTTTATAAAAGACATTGCTCAAGGATGATTCTGAAACCGATAATATTAATGTAAGGAGCGGATTAGAATGAGTAAAAAAATTGCTACTTTAATAACAGATTATTTCGAGGACACAGAATACACAGAGCCAGCAGAAGCTTTTAAACAAAAGGGATATGAATTAACAACTATTGAAGCAGAAAAAGGTAAAACGGTACACGGTAAACAAGGAAAAAGTGAAGTCGTAATTGATAAAAGTATTGATGATGTTTCTCCAGAAAACTTTGATGCCCTCTTCATACCAGGCGGATTTTCCCCAGATATACTTCGTGCAGATGAACGTTTCGTTCGCTTTAGCAAAGCATTTATGGATGCGAAAAAACCTGTTTTTGCTATTTGTCACGGCCCCCAATTACTCATCACTGCCCAAATGCTTGAAGGACGTGATGTGACTGGATATAAATCCATTGAGGTCGACTTGAAAAATGCCGGTGGAAATTTCCATGACAAAGAGGTTGTCGTATGCCAAAATCAGCTAGTAACAAGTAGACAACCAGAGGACATCCCAGCGTTTATTGAAGAATCATTGCGTGTATTAGGATAGTTATTATAGGTTAACCAAAGTAGCTATTTAGCTACTTTGGTTAACCTTTTTATTTGTATGAAAAATAAAAAGGAATGTCATTTTTAGTAACCTATGGATTCCATCCCTTCTTCTTCCCCAATTTTCTAATCACTTTTCATAGGCATTTCTCATATAGTGAAAATGACTATACGATTCCTATCCATAAGTTAAATAATGATTTTACACATATATAAATAAAAAAGATGGGAGCCTTAATTATGAATAACAATCCACCTTCAACGCCCCAAGACAACTCCGAAAACAATAGCCGTGACATTACACTGCAAACATTAAGGGTCATCGGACTCGTCGTCCTTATTAGTGGCTATATCCTCGTTACGCTCTCTGAAGTAGGTGAGCTGAAAGTCTTATTAACAAACCCAAATAGCAATCCTGATTTAGCTGAAGTTGATCCGTTTTAAAAGTCATATGAAAAGCGATTTCTAGCATCGCTTTTCATATCGTTTTATCCAATCTGAGAAACCTCCCCCTCATACTTCTCTCTCCCAATCGCCTTCATAAATAATAAAATACTGCTCATACCAACGATAAAGTACAGAGCACTCATACCCCAAGATGCAATAAATGAACCTAACATAACACCTAATGCCCCGTTCATTTTTGCCACTTGAAAGAGAAGGTACTACATCCTTAGTAGTACCTTCTTCGCATACAGGTGCAAACTACTATTTAATTACTCCATCTAAGTGATCTTTCAAGTTCAATACATATTGCTCAATATTCGGATGCTTCACCACATCATAACAAGCAAAACTCTTTAACGGACTCATACCGAGAAACTTTTGCACGCGATGTAAATGGCTAAGCGCTGACTCTAAACTTTCCCCTTCAAAGAACTTCGTCTTATCTCCAAATGCCTTTTCAGGTGCATTCCAAGTTGTAGAAAACATATACTGTTTCTCTTTTAATAAACCACCTGTTCCATATTCATCAGCGCCTTTAAAGAACAAACCGTATTCATATACTTCATCCATATACGTTTTAAATAAGCCCGGTACACTAAACCAGTAAATCGGTGTTTGATAAATCACAACATCGGCCCATAAAAACTTCTCTTGTTCTTCCTTAATACTATAGCCATCTTGAATCGTTGTCGTTTTCACATGATGATTCTCGCTTAATACCGTTACCATATGATCCACTAACGTTTTATTTAATCGTCCTTCCTTTGTACCGTATTTTTCATGTCCATTTATAATAAATATATTTTTCATCGTTTTTCTCTCCCCTACTCTATTCCTCATTTATTAACCCAAGTTGCTGTTTCAGCGTAAGATTATCTTCTAAATGCCAGTCTTCCGTTATCTTTCCGTCTTTCACATGTAAAATATCAATTGCAAAAAAGTTGATTTTCTTATCATTAGTCGTTCCTGTAAAAGAAAGACGAGCTGTTACTTTATCACCAACGACTAATAAATCTTCAATCTCGCAATGTATATTAGGAACAACTTTACGAAAGTTTTGCGCCGCAAACTTTAATCCTTCCGTGCCTTGTGGTCTCCCTTTCGGCAATGTATTATCAAAAAATTTTTCAGTAACAGTCTGCGGAATAAGTTCCTCCTTACCTGTATCCCAAAATGCATAAAAACGCTGCGCTGCATGAACCATTTCTGTCGCTTCTTTTTTACTTAGTGAGGGATCAATTGTCATTGCTTTTGGCTTCGGCATTTCTTTTAATAACTGGACTTCCGTTTTTTGTTCCACGCCGCATGCTACAAGTACAATACAAACAACAAACAAACTAAGAAATCCAAACAACTTTTTTATCCCCATGAAAATCACCTCCTCATCTAAACCCGTTTTATTTCGTATTGCTATTGTATATGCACTAACTTCCTTTACGGAAGTAGTGATATTTTTTTCATATAGTTACCAAAAGTATAGTTTTGTGATACTATAAAGCAAATTCATTCAAAAAAATTTTATGGAGGCTAGTTCCATGAACAATATAGATCCAGTTGAATTAACGAAAGGTTTACCTGGCATACCTTGTCCTATCGCTAAAACCCTTGATGTAATTCGTACAAAATGGACGTTTTTAATCATTCGTGACCTTCTTATCGAAGGAACATTACGCTTTAGTGATTTACAAAAATCAATGGACGGGATTAGTCCGAAAACATTATCGCTTCGACTAAAAGAATTAGAATCTCAAGGCATTATAACGAGAAAAGTATATCCAGAAGTTCCGCCTCGTGTAGAGTACACGTTAACGGATAAAGGAAAGCAATTAGAGGGGATATTTATTGAATTAAAGCGTTTTGGATTAAGTTTATAAACGAAAAGCCCCTTACCATAAAAATAGTAAGAGGCTTTTCGTTATTCACTACATTACTTCGCAAAACTTTGAGCTAGCTGTTTCTCTCTCCACATAAATGTAATGCCGAGACCAACTATTAAAACAACTCCTGAAAATGCATATGGATAATGAATATTCATATCAAATAATATTCCGCCCATCGCTGGTCCTGCTATATTTCCTAAACTCGTATAAGTCGAGTTCATACCAGCAACGAATCCTTGCTCTTTTCCAGCTGCTTTTGATAAAAACGTCGTTAAAGCTGGACGAAGCAAATCAAATGCAAGGAAAATGAAACAAGTAACGAGAAGTACAATCCAATAATTAAAGACTACAGTTGAAACGAAAGCTAATACTGCACCTACAATTAAACATATTTGAATTAACACTTTTTCCCCGAACATATCAACCAATTTACCAAACATAAATACTTGCACAACTACCCCAAAGATGGAGCTAATCGTAATAATTGCCGCAATATCTTTCGGCGTAAATCCAAACTTATGATCAGAAAATAGACTAAACACAGTTTCATACGCCGATAAACCGAAAGCGAGTACAAATACGATAATAAATGCAATTGCATACATTGGATGTAATGATTTCTTTAAATCACCAATAAAACTTGATTCTTTCGTGTTAGCAGAAATCTCTGCAAGTTCTTCTTTCGTTAACGGTTCTTTTAAAATAAAGATCGAAATTATACATGCTATAAAGGCAATTGCTGCTGCAACGAAAAACGGCACACGTATACCATACTCTGCAATAAATCCGCCAATTCCAGGCCCTATAATAAAACCGGTACTAATCGCTGCTGATAAATACCCCATCGCCTTTGGACGTTCCTGCATAGAGGTAATATCCGCAACATATGCCGTAACACCAGGCATAATAAACGCGGCACTAATTCCGCCTAACACCCGTGCTGCATAAAGCATCCACACATCTTTTCCTAATCCAAAAAGAAGTTCTGAAACACCAAAAATAAATAATCCAATGATGATCATTTTCTTCCTACCGTAAAGGTCAACCCACCGGCCTGTAATAGGTGACGTAATGAGCTGAGCCATTGCAAACACTGCAACGAGATATCCCATCGTCTTCCCTGTTAAACTCATGTCATTCATAAAGGACGGCATAACCGGAATGATTAATCCAATCCCTAAAAAAGCGATAAATATATTACTCAAAAGAATGATCAATACCATCTTTTGTTCTTTTATCGGTTTCTTCACTTTTTAACACCTCTTCCCGTAAGTTTCTCTCAAAAAATAATGCCCAAGAAGCTTTTTCTTTATCCTGCTATTTGTGGGCTAATCATGAGCAGAGATACCCCTACTCATTAGAATTTCACTCTATCCTTCCACACATACATAAGTATTAGATGAATGACTATCATTCAGTTTTCCTCAAAAATGAACCTACCTTTTCAGACAGGTTCACCTTACTACTTCTTTATATGTAGTGCATGTGTTAAAAAATCTAGTACTTCTGCCTTTTGTAGCTCGACTTGCTCATCATCTTTATGGTCATATAAATAAACTTGTTCCGCTGCAGATTCAACAAGAGCGATAAATAACTTAGCCGTTCTTTCCGCGTGAACCGAATCACGAATTTCACCAGCTTCTTTCGCCGCACTTAAAAACTCGCTTAGCCACATATAAAGAGGCTCATACACAGCTTCCCATTCTTTTATATGTTCTGTAGATGCAAGACCCGCATACATTAAAGCTTGTATTTCACGATATTCCGCTATAAAGTGAAACACCGCATCTATTACTTGCGTCACTTTACTTGAGAAAGGCGCATCATTTTGCACTTTTTCTTTCACTGCAAGTATCATCTTTTCAACCATTACTTCTGCTATTGCAGGCATAACAGATAACTTAGAAGGAAAATATAAATAGAAAGTTCCTTGTGCAATGCCAGCCAATTTCACGATATCAGAAATCTTCGTTTTTTCAACGCCCTTTTCCTGAAACACTTCAATAGCTGCATAGACAATTTTTTCTTTTTTATTCATCATCTAAACCCTTTCACACACATATTGAATGACTGTCACTCATTTTATAAGATAATCGATTGTACTGTCAATGATAGTGAACTCTAAGAGGAAATCATTTTTTAATAATAAAAATCTCCTAATAAACCATTAGGAGATAAAATACAATATATCTTTAAGAAAGAGCCTTTAATCCTGTCACTCCGCATACAATAAGAGCCACACTAATGATACGTGCTTTACTTTTCGACTCACCAAACAGGAACATGTTTAATAAAACGGCACCTGCTGTTCCAATACCAATCCAAACCGCATAAGCGACACTTACTTGTAAAAATAAGAAAGATGTATACAAGAATGCGAAGGATGTAGCAAACCCGCCTATATAAATTGCACCATTTGCTAACGTTTTATCTTTACTATACATTTTTAGACCGATCACACCGACTATTTCACTAATTGCAGCACAAAATACGAAAAACCAACCCATCTTTAAGCAGCTCCTTCCATAGTTTCTTCTTTATTATCAGCTAACTTTAAACCGATAACGCCGGCTACAACCATCACGATAAAGAATAACTTTCCTACACTGAAACTTCCACCGAAAAGGAATACATCCATTAAGAAAGTACCTACCGTACCGGCTCCGGCAAAAATGGCATATACAGTGCCTGTCGCAAGATGTTCACATGCTTTAGAAAGGAAGTGAAAATCAACAGCGATAACTCCTAAAATAATAATCCAATGCCACCAAGTATCGGCTGTATTAAAACCAAACACCCAAAAAATTTCAAAGATACATGTTAATATGACATATAACCAAGCTCTATTTTTCATACCTCTCACCCCTTATGACTGACTATCAGTCATTTTTGTTTTTAAAAAATATTCTCTTTCATCACTACTATATATAAAACAACTATCATCCTCATTTACCATTATATTTGCTCCATTTCCAAGCTAACTACATCCTTTTATAGAAAAATGACTGAATGTCATTCATAAACATTGTACATGAATATTTTAAAAACTGTCAATGTCGAAAAGTTATTTAAAATTTATTTCCTCCAATTTGTATATTTCCTAATAATCTGCCAATACTGCTAGTAACATAATATTTTCTCCACTCCCCCTTGGAGAGATCCCTTTAATAGAGCAGTTAGCTTTTGCTAGCTGCTCTTTTTATTTTTCATCTTTCATAATCCAATTCAATCGCATATTCACTTGATCTAAAATAAATATTTGCTTATGCAATACTATCACGATATTCCTCACTATAAATTCCCAAAAAGTCATTTCAGATTCATTTTAGATTTGATTTTCTTCGTTCTAAATCCGTAATGAGCTGTTTAATTTATTCAGATTTTAAGCTGCACATCCTTTTCTACAAAATAGCATTTTCATTCGATTACCATTTCACTTTTTTGTTCTACAATTCGATATGCAATATTTCATATTTTATTATCGCAATATCACTTTATTAACCATCTTTTGATATAAACGAGTTCCTATTATGCGTTAAATCAACATTTGTAATTTAATTCCTTATTTAAATCATCTAGATTTTATTTTTAAACACTATATTCGGATAATTATATTGGAATTTCCTGTTCTACACATCCAAATACATCTTGTGTATTATATAGGAGAAGAGTAATTAAAAGACTTACTCTTTGCTATTGAGGGAAGAGCCTGAGAGCCATATCAGGCTCTTCTTCGTTTATGTACCTTGTATTAAGATGCGATTTTCAGTAAAAAAATCACATTCAAGAAATCATAATTTATCTACTATGAAAATATAAACACTAAATTTTCACATCCAATTTACCGAGCAGTTAGCTTTTGCTAGCTGCTCTTTTTTATTTTCCAGCACACTGTGAGATTAAATCCATTTTTATCATATATATGTTTTCTATTTATTTTCCAAAGAGGCTTTGTATGCAATAATTTTATTCTCAAGCATCTTTTCTGTAATTACTAAGTTTTCTCTTTGAATCTGAATAGATTTCCTATGATCTTCTAGGAGCTGTAAACGAGCTTCGGTTGTATGCTCCCCTTCTAAATATAACCTAGCATATTCTCTTATTTTCGCTATTGGCATTTGCGTTTGTTTTAATTTCATGACAAAATGCAACCACTTTATATGTGACTCTTCGTACATTCGATTCTCATTTGTATCGCGATTTGCAATTAATATATTTTCTTTTTCATAATAACGTAGTGTATGTGTACTCAATCCTATTAATTTAGCCGCCTCGCTAATTGTGTACATACTCTAACTCCCTCCACGTGCTTACCCGCATATATTTTATAGCCTTATCAACTTCATAAAAAACATTTGACTTAGAGTATACTCTAACAAATAAAATCTAACCATAGTACTTTTATTTGAACTTAGGGGGATTTTATATGAAATACACTGTTATTACTGGTGCTAGTTCTGGAATTGGCTATGAATCGGCTTTAGCCTTTGCAGCTCGCGGAAAGAACTTAATACTTGTAGCTCGAAGACAAGAAGAATTAGACGGATTAAAATTAAAAATTAACGAAATGAATCCAGAATTGGATGTTGTTATTCGAAGAACGGATTTATCTATTACGGAAAATGTTTATAAGCTTTATGAAAGCCTGCAAGCCTTTCAAATTGAAACGTGGATTAACAACGCCGGTTTTGGTAATTTCGCCTCCATTGCTGAACAAAATTTAAATAAAATAGAAACGATGTTACATGTAAATATAGAAGCACTAACAATACTCTCTTCTCTTTTCGTTCGAGATTATTCCATGGTTGATGGCACACAACTTATTAACGTTTCATCAGGCGGTGGATACACAATTGTTGCTGATGCTGTTACGTATTGCGCTACGAAATTCTATGTAAGTGCATTTACAGAAGGTTTATCACACGAACTGAAACAACAAGGCGCGAAACTGCAAGCAAAAGTTTTAGCTCCTGCTGCAACTGAAACAGAATTTGCAAAACGTTCATTTGATATTGATGAATTCCAATACGATAATGTTGTACCGAAATTCCACACTGCAAAACAAATGGCACAATTTATGCTTGATCTTTACGATAGTGATAAAGTTGTAGGGCTTGTCGATGGTTCTACTTATAACTATGAGCTTAAAAATCCCATTTTTAATTTTGCAGTAAGAAAAACGAATTCAAGTTCTTAATTTCCCCTAAAATATAGATACCCACTATTACGTAAATAATAGTGGGACTTTTTTCTCTCTGAAAATTTCACCCAACATATCGAATCATCGCCACCTCATCACAATAATCAACTTTTGGACAATGTTTACAATCGATCCATACTTTCTCAGGTAACGCCTCTCTATTCACAAAATCAAACCCGCACTTTTGAAAAAATTCCGTTTCATATGTTAAAGAAATGACTCTACTCACTTTTATTTTCGCTGCCTCATTTATTACATGGTTCACTAACATGCGACCAATTCCTTTCCCTGCATATGTATGCGAGACGACTAACGACCGGACTTCTGCAAGGTCCTCCCCTAACACATGTAAACCAGCAACTCCAACGATTTCTTCCCCTTCTTTCATAACATATAAACATTGTAAATATTGATAGAGAGATAAAAGAGAACGTGGTAAAACTACTCCTTCTTTTGCATAAGCTTCAATAAGACTATAAATTTCTTTCACATCACTCGTAACCGCATTAAAGATTTTCATATTATATCCCCTTGTCCCCGATATTAATATTTATAACCTAAATTGAATTTTAATACATAATTTTATATAATAATACATCTCTCCTTTCCCCTCGTCAATCACTTTATACAAACAAAAAACCAAGCAATCTAATCGATGCTCGGTTCCCCATTTCGGATCGGTAATACTGTCGAATATTTAATTTCACGAAGTGCTAAACTCGTCTGTATCCTTGTAATACCCAGCTTATTCAACTTTCTAATAAACTGCTCCAGCTCTTTACGATCACGATTTGCAACCTTTAATAAATAATCATATTCTCCTGTTAAACAGTGACATTCTAACACTTCTGGCATCGACTCTAATTCTTTTTCCAACACGTCAAGTTTATCCGATTGATGAATATTCGTACTCATAAAAATGAAACATAACAAATCAAAACCAAGCTTTTCTTGATTTAAAATGGCTACTTGCTTATCAATGAACCCTTCTCCATCTAATCTTTTTATTCTCGCATGCATCGCAGCTGGTGATAAATTAACGCGTCGCGCAAGCTCAGCATTACTTACTTGAGACTCCTTCTGCAATATATCTAAAATTTGTACGTCCAAATCATCTAACACTTTAATAACAGACGACTCCATTACAATTCCCCCTTTTTCTTACCGATGATTATTCGAAAAAACAACTTACAACTTATATAAAACTGAATATCATTCTACAAACACTATTTACAACAAAATATTTTATCGACTTTTAACCATTATACAAAAGAATATATTACACAACGAAGAAAAATGCTAAAATTATTTACAATTCACATTGATTATAACAAAGGGGATTTTAATATGCCTTATTTTTATGTCTTTTTACTATTACTAACGAGCTTATTATGGGGAGGAAATTTCGTCGTTGGAAAATCGCTCGTTGATCATGCATCACCGATGACACTAACAAGTTTAAGATGGATGATTGCGATCGTTTGTTTATTACCGATCGTATGGTTTAAAGAAAAGAAAATCATTCCACCTCGCGCGGCAATACTTCCGTTAATACTAATGGGAATCTCAGGGGTCGCTCTTTTTAACATCTTTCAATTTCTAGCACTAGAAAAAACATCCGCAACGAATGTAGGGCTTATTTCTACATTAAATGCGATTTCAATTGCACTATTTTCAGTATTATTTCTAAAAGAAAAAGTAAATACACTTCAAATTCTATCCATGATTCTTTCATTCTTTGGGGTTATTCTTGTCCTATTAAAAGGTAACTTTGCACTTTTATTTTCACTACATTTTAATAGCGGCGATTTATGGATGATTGCGGCTGTTTGTATTTGGGGAATCTATTCTGTTTGTAGTAAATGGGCAACAAAAACAACGACACCACTCATGGCAACATTATACTCTGGTATTTTCGGCGTTATTCTATTACTGCCATTTAACATAGGGAGCTTCACTGTTACAAACATAAATACTTCTTTCCTAACATCACTTTTATATACTGGGCTTATTTCCACAGTTCTTTGTATGGTGTTTTGGAATATTGGCGTGCAAAAATTAGGAGCGACTACATCCGGTATTTTTCTAAACTTCAATCCGATTTTCACAGCTATTTTAGCATTCCTTTTCCTCGGTGAAGAACTAACGTGGATACAAATTTTAGGGACAATGATCGTTGTGACAGGATGTTATTTATTTTCTCATTTCAAAACGGTTACTGTTCAACCAACTAGAGCTTTAATGCGAAAACATTCTTAATGAAAAAAACATCGTCATCCGGGTGGCGATGTTTTTATTTACTCTTTATTTCTTTTATATACCGCTTTTCTTCTTCTGGCGATAAACGTTCTGTTGCCTTTCCAGTATCTCCACCTTGAAGACCCCATAAAAAGTTATGCTCCTCAACAGTTTGAGAAAAATCTCCTTTTTCCCATCTATTTATAATAGAAAGCAGCTTCGTTTTATATTGAAAATCTATACTATTTTCAATACCTTTCTTTACGCTATAAATTTCTTTTGTTGTCATTTCTACAAATCCCCATTTCTCCGAGGATTTTACCTTTTGATGTACCATCCTATGCATTGTAGAAATAATTTCACCTTCACTAACTTGTGGAGATTCTTCTGCAACTTTCTTCTCTTTTTCGTTTTCCGCTTGCTGGGTTTGAATATTTTTATTCTCTTTTTCCACATATGCAAGCAATTTCTTTCCGCCAACTATAGACGAGATGATTACTATAATTGTAATACATATTCCTACAATCCATTTAAAAAGCATTAGCTCTTCATCGCTTCCTTAACAATATGACTATCTACATACTGCTTAAACTTCACGATTTTTCCGTTCTCCAGTTGCCATACATGAACAAACTCTGCTTCAAATGATCTTCCCGTTTCTTTATAAACTCCTGAATAAACACCTTCAGCAATAATTACATCTTTTCCGTTTACTTCATGGTACATATTTACACTCGCTTTATAATCATGCCATTCTGATCCTAATCGGCTAAATACATTTTCCATTATTGCTTCTACACCTATATAAGTTCCCCCGTACGGGAATCCTTCTGCCTCTGTCCATTCTACTTTTTCAGAGAGGGGTTCTACTAAATGTTTTGCATTTGAAGAAGCTGATCCTTCATACGTGCTTCGAATAATTTCTAAATTTGATTTAGGCATATTACTTCCTCCCGTTTTATTTATTTTTTGCACAAGTTGTAACATTTATAGTTACAACTTGTGCAAAAAAATTTTTATAATGTTTTATTCTTAACCCATCAGTTGTAATCATTATAGTTACAATCATAATTCAAGTCAAGCCAACAATTTATAAATAAGTTTACTTCGCTTTCATTACTTTCTCTTTTACGAAACGATCTACATATCCTTCTGCTTTTACAACGAATAAATACGCACCCATTGCTAATAATGCAAGATCTAATTCATATCCTGGGTTCTTTCCATCTCCTAATAAACCTGCTGCTCCATTTACCTTTACGATAGCTCCAGCTAAAATAAGAGCGAATAACAATCCTACATATCTTACGCCTAAACCGATAATTAATAATATACCACCAACTAATTCAACTGTTGCTACGCCGTATGCAAGACCACCTGGTAAGCCGATGCTTGTAAACCATCCTGCTACGTTATCGATACCTGATTGAAACTTCGCTAAACCGTGCGCAAAGAATGTCACTCCTAAAACGATACGAAGCATTAAATTCCCAATATGTTGATTCATTTTGAACTCTCCTTTTTGTTCTGTTATGGTGAACTTTTATTTACAAGTCAAAACAATACGGTATTTCATTTCATTCGTCAAATACTTTTTTTAAGGAAACAAAAAACATTATCCCTTTTACGGATAATGTTTTCCTACAAAATAGCGCTAATTCAAGCTTTTACTCTATCGCACAAAAAAAGTTGAAACATTTTTCCAGCACCAACATACGGCAATAAAGACAAGTCCTCTTCTACAACCATTCCAACAACATTCACTTTCTCATCCTTAGGCAAATCATGTGTGGCAACTTGCATCTCTCCTGCATACCTACCGTACAATTCATTATCAATTGTAATGCTGCCTTTCTTTCTTGCAATTGTATACATCGGCTGTAAAATCACTTTATTCTCCTCTCGCGATTCTACAGAACGAATGACATCACGAGCTGGATCTAGTCTATTTGTATGCACTCTCTCCACTACTTTTAATGCTTCTTTATCGCATATAAACGATTTGTACCGCAGCGGAATAATCCCTCTGCTCGCACTCGCTATCTCTTGTACACTTTCTACACTTCCGCTTATATCCCCGATTAGCACCTTATCGACACCACAATCTTGTACAAGTTCTAAGTACGCTTCAAGGGGACGCATATAACGGTGTTTTTCTAACGTCGGTAAACCTTCATATAACGGTCCACGTTTTTCACCATCTCCCGGAATAAATGCCATCGTTTTTATTCCCCACTCATGTAAGTATTCGTTTTGTTTTTGTAAAAAGGACTTTGCTAGTCCTGTTTCTGGACGCGGATAAAAATTATGCCAAGCTTCTACATTCTCTACTTTTATATTTTCTATGATTAACTCTTTCCAAAATGAATCTGTAATCGTACTCGCATTTAAAGCTACTTTCATTTTATGAGATACGCGTGCGATTTCTTTCGGCGTGATGCCGTAGTCCATTCGTAAACCAGTAATGCCCCAGTCTACTAACTCTTCGACATTTTCGTACGTCATACCTAAATGGTGTAACGATTGTGGAGAAACATCGACCATTAATTCCATTTCATTTTCAAGAGCCTGTTTCCCAAGTATTTGAATTAACTCTTTATACGTACCAGGATCATCCTCTGGTATATGAAGTGATGTGAAAATAGATGAAAACCCGTTTTCCTTCGCCACTTTTAGCCACTCTTCTTGCTTCTTTACTCGTTCTTTTGCAAGATAAATTGAAACTCCTATCATATAAATCTCCCTTTCTATGAATAGAAAAAGAGAAAGGAATCCCTTTCTCTATATGTTTTCTGCCATTTCTTCTTTGAATCCGAAGAAGTACGTAAAGATGAATCCGAACGTATATGCCACTACTAATCCAAGGAAATATAATAAATATTTATTATCAGCAATTAACGGAATTAATGATAATCCTGATACACCGATTCCGAGTGCGGCTGTTTTCATAACTGCTTGGAATGCACCGCCAACTGCTGCACCTAAACAAGCTGTAAGAAACGGTTTCCCAAGTGGTAATGTAACCCCGTATAATAACGGTTCGCCAATTCCTAAAAATCCAACTGGTAATGCACCTTTAATTACGTTACGAAGTCGTTTGTTTTTTGTTTTTACAAAAATCGCAATCGCTGCTCCTACTTGCCCAGCCCCAGCCATTGCTAGTACTGGTAATAAAGGTGTTACGTGCGTTTGATTAATAAACTCCATATGAATTGGTGTTAAACCGTGATGTAATCCGACCATAACGAGAGGTAAAAATGTTCCAGCAAGCACTGCTCCAGCAAATGCGCCGCCAATACTTAAAATACCATTAATTCCGCTTGTAATTCCTTCAGATAAGAAACCTGCTACCGGCTGAATGGCTAACATCGTTACAATACTTACGACTAACACAGTAATGAGCGGTGTCACGATAATATCAACTGCATTTGGCACTGCTTTTCGAACTTGTCTTTCTACTACAACCATAAGCCATGCTGCAAAAATAACTGCAAACAATCCGCCCCGTCCGGGTACGAGCGCTTCACCAAATAATTTCACATTTGCCATCGCCGGGTTAAAAATTAAAATACCAGCAATCGCCCCGAGAACTGGTGTCCCGCCAAATTCTTTCGCTGTATTCCAGCCGACTAAAATTCCTAAGAATGTAAAGATACCGCCACCAATGAGTAGTAGTATTTGTAGCCACGTTGCATTCGGATCAGCACCTGCGTTTTTCGCAAAGTTAGCGACCCCGTTTATAATTCCTGACGCAACAAGACCTGGAATTAACGGAATGAAAATACTTCCTATTTTTCTTAAAAAGTTTTTCACTGGTGTATTATTTTTCTTCTTAATCTCTGACTTCATTTCTTGCCCAAGGTCTTCAAGGTGATGATCTGCCACCTCACCAATTCGCAGTCCCGTTAAACCTTCCATTTCAGCTGCTACTTTATTTACTGTCCCTGGGCCAACAACAACTTGAAGCGTCTCATCTTCAATAACGCCCATAACCCCTTCAACTTTTTTCAAAAGGTCCATATTCACTTTACTTTCATCATGAAGCGTTAATCGTAGCCTCGTCATACAATGAGCAATGCCACGAATATTTTTTACTCCCCCAAGTTGCTCTGATATTTCTTTGGCCATTCTCTCTTCTTTCTTCATAATAGAATCCCCCTCCCTATTATTTTATAGTGCCTTCTTCACAAACCCTTTCGCTTCTTTTAATTTCTCCAGTGCTTCCCCATACTCACACTGCAATAACACCATAACAATCGCGGCTTTCACATTACGTTCTGCTTTTTCATAGCACTCTGCTGCTACTTCATAACTCACACCTGTTGCTTCCACAATAATGCGTTTTGATCGTTCTACTAACTTTTCATTTGTAGATTGAACATCTACCATTAAATTTTTATATACTTTCCCAACACCAATCATAGATGCTGTTGAAATCATATTAAGTACTAATTTTTGCGCTGTACCAGCTTTCAAACGCGTTGATCCTGTTAAAATTTCTGCGCCTGTTTCTACTTCCACATTTAGTTTTGCATATTTACTTATTTCAGCATTTTTATTACAAGAAATACTCGCCGTGCTCGCTCCCACGCTAGCCGCGTACTTCAAACCGCCAATTACATAAGGAGTTCGACCACTTGCCGCAATTCCAATCAATGTATCTTTCTCGTTTAATCCAATACTTTTTAAATCTTCTTCTGCTAACTCTTCGCGGTCTTCTGCACCTTCCACCGCTTTAGTAAACGCTTTCAATCCACCTGCTATAAATCCTTGCACCATTTTATCATCTGTGCCAAATGTTGGCGGACATTCCACTGCGTCCAAAATACCTAAACGGCCACTCGTACCAGCCCCAATGTAAATTAATCGGCCCTCTTCTTCAAAAGACTGAATAACAGCCACTACAACCTTTTCAATTTCTTCTATTTCATTTTCAACTGCTAACGCAACAGTTCGATCTTCTTCATTCATACTTTGCAACACTTCTTTTATACTCATCTCATCTAAATTCATCGTCTTCTCATTACGATGTTCTGTCGATAAATTTTCTAACATATTATCACCTGCTTTGAAATTTAATTTCATACTTTCATTATAACTTTAAGAAATTTAAAATCAATATTACTTTATTATTTTATGAAATTTTATTTCTTTTCATGACGAATTTATCCCACTTTAACTGGCAGTAAGACCCCCACCTCAAATTCAGCGAAAGCAAAGAAGATAGGTGGGGGATCAACTGCCTGTAAAAGTCCCATTGGTTCAACTAATAATAAGTGGGGGATGCCCCCCCACTTATTAAAGTTTCACTTTATGTCAGTACGCAAAAAAAGATGGGTTTCCCCATCTTCTCATTTTAACTTCCGTAACCGCAAGGCTTCTTCTCTTGTCTCCATAAATTGATCCAGCACTTTATTACCAATACGATTAAAAGTAATGACATATAAAGCATCTATCATGTTCAATTGCGTCATTCTTGAAGCAATACTTGCAATACGATGATCTTGTTCTACATCTGGCATACAAAGACGAATATCCGCCTCTTTATATAACAGTGATGATTGATCAAGCTTTGTAATCGCAATAACTGTTGCACCTTGTCTCTTCGCATATTGCGCCATTTCAAGTACATCTTTCGTACGACCAGATGTTGAAATCGCCACAAATATATCGCCTTCTTTTAAATTCGTCACAAGCGGCAACATCATATGAAAATCTGATAGCATCATCGCTGTAAATCCGAGCCTTGTAAATTTATAAGCCCCGTCCATCGCAGGAGTAGCTGATCCGCCTACTCCGTAAAAGATAATTTTATCTGCATTTACAATATGATCTGCAGCTTTCTCAAGTTCCTTTTTATCTATCGCCGTCACGCTCGCCTCAATTGCAGCTTTATTCACATACGTAACTTTATTAAACAAGTCATACGGTCCATCTTCCGTATTCATCACTGAAAAATCATTAATATTATAATCAGCAATCGTCAATTCACGAACGAGCGCGATTTTAAATGCTTTAAAGCTTCCGATTCCGATTGACTTACAAAAGCGAACAACACTTGCTTCACTCGCGCCTGCATTCGTTGACACTTCTTTCGTCGTTAAGTTCGGAACAATCTCTGCATTCTCCATTATGTACATGGCAACCTTCTTTTCAGCTGGTGAAAATTGATCCATATTACTTTCAATTTTAAATAGTAATGTTGAAGCTTTCACTATTTAACCTCCACTTCTTACAGTTGCGTTCACTTATTTTCTCTTGCTTCAAGAAGGTAAAAACCATCATCGCCAGGAGGATGAAACACATTTACAATGCGATTCCCTTTTTGATAAACGGTTCTTTCCCCTTCTGTCCACTTCTTTTCCCAACCGTTCATCCAAATCGCAACATCAGGTAAAAAAGCAGTATATTTCAGCTTCTGATCGTACTCACCATCTGCTTCTTGCGAAAAAATAGAAACCGGAAAGTCTTTCACTTTTGACTCTTTCCATGCAGTAAATGGTATACATAGCGCAATAAGTATGATTATACCGATAACCTTCCCCTTCGTAATCCTCACACATTTTCTCCCCTCGACTTACCATATACGTAGATTTTACCATAATTACAAACGATTCACGCTATATGACCATTGCTTTTTCCAATAAAAAAAGAGCTTATCTACATCAGATAAGCTCTTCCTCTCTATACAAAATACTTCTTCAAAAGCGGCGGCGTAATAATCGTCGTTAATATAACAACAATAACAATCGCTGTGAAATTTTCTTTCGCTAATAAATTCGCCGCAAGTCCATTCGCTGCGATAATAAGCGCCACTTCCCCGCGTGAAACCATCCCCGCACCAATACTAATAGAAGATTGAAGGTTGAACCCTGTCAGTCTTGCTCCTAAACCTGATCCGATTAACTTTGTAAAAATTGCAATAAGCGTCATGATGATAATGAACCAAAGCTGGCTTCCGATACCTTGAAATGTAATTTCCATTCCGATACTTACGAAGAACACCGGTACAAATATTGCATAAGCAATCGGTTCAATTTTATGTTCTACTTCGTGCTTATACTCTGTTTGCGAAATGGCAATTCCGGCTGCAAATGCCCCAATAATACCTGCGATCCCCATCATTTCACTGTAATACGAAAATGAGAAACAAATAATAAGAGCTGCACTAATTAACGCTTCTGTTACGCGAAGTGGTACGAGCATTTTCATAATCCATGGAACAACTTTCCAAGAGATGAAAACGATACTTACAAAAAAGATAATTTTCTTTGCAATGACAAGCGTTACATTTACATCTTGTGTACCTAAAAAACTCATCACAAATGCTAATAAAATAACAACAATTACATCATCAAATACAGCTGCCCCTAAAATCGTCGTACTTTCTCTCGTATTCATTTTCCCTAAATCTCTTAGTGTTTGAACAGAAATACTAACCGAAGTGGCACAAAGTAATAACCCTAAAAAGATCGCATGTGACTGTAACATTCCAAATGCAAGTCCTGCTAAATATCCACCAAGGAATGGGAAAATAATTCCTCCCATCGCTACTGCGAATGCAGATTTCAAATTTCGATTTAACTCTTCTAAATCTGTTTCAAGTCCTGCCATAAACATAAGTAGTAAAACACCAATTTCACTCAGTTCATCAATGAGTTCAGAACTATTAATAATACCAAGCACAGCCGGACCGATAATAATACCAACGATTAATTTACCAAGTACAGAAGGCTGGCCAAGCCTAACGCTAATATCACCAGCTAATTTCGTACAAAGTAAAATGACGACAAGTTCAAAATAAAATAACATAACATCTTCTCCTACTTTATAAAGTAAAACTTTTATGAGTGGTTTTGTCACTCTGTTAACCCTCGTCCATTCCTGCCAGTAGTTTCCCCTATTCATTCGCATTTTATTTGTCACATTTTTATTTGACAAAATATTCTGAATTATAATAAAATTAATCCAGCAATTTTAAAAAACTAGACACCATAACTGTACCTCCATTTACTTACATACTCTTTTCTAGTGGGCTCATACTATATTCGCAGTTATGGAAATGAAAAACGGGGGGAGAGTCCAAAGTGAAGTCATTATTACGAAAAAAACCGCTTAGTACTGAATCACCACGGCAGTTAGATAGAACATTAACGGCACTTGATTTAACATTTTTAGGAATTGGCGCCGTAATTGGGACAGGGATTTTTGTATTAACAGGTATTGTCGCAGCGAAACATTCTGGTCCTGGTATTATGCTATCATTCCTTATTGCTGCATTTACTTGTGCTTGTGTAGCCTTTTGTTATGCTGAATTTGCTTCTTCTATTCCTGTCTCAGGAAGTGTGTACACTTACGCATATATGACAGTCGGAGAAGTCGTCGCCTTCATCGTCGGCTGGTGTTTAATGCTCGAATATTTACTTGCAGTCGCGGCAGTAGCTGTCGGTTGGTCTGGTTATTTACAATCTTTACTACAAGGATTTAACATCCATCTGCCCACCATAATCGCCTCGGCCCCTGGCGTAGGAAAAGGCGGCATTATCGATTTACCGGCTGTTTGTATTTTACTACTCATTACGGGACTTTTAAGTTTCGGTATACGCGAAAGCGCACGCATTAATAATATTATGGTTCTTATCAAGCTAGCTGTTATAATCGCCTTTATCGTAGCAGGGGCAAAATATGTAAAACCTGAAAATTGGACGCCGTTCATTCCATTCGGATACGACGGTATCATTACTGGGGCTGCCACTGTATTCTTCGCCTTCTTAGGCTTTGATGCAATCGCAACAGCTGCAGAAGAAACGAAAAAACCGCAGCGCGATTTACCAATTGGCATTATCGGTTCCCTTCTTATTTGTACTGTTTTATACATGATTGTATCTTTCGTTTTAACAGGTATGGTTCCGTATACACAATTAGATGTTTCTGATCCGGTTGCGTTTGCCTTACATTTCGTTGGCGAAGATACAATTGCAGGACTACTCGCTGTTGGAGCGATGACTGGAATGACAACCGTTCTCTTAGTCGTTATGTATGGACAAGTTCGCGTTTCGTATGCAATGAGCCGCGACGGTTTACTTCCAAAAGCGTTAGCACGTGTGAATAAAAGAGTAAAAATCCCTTTATTAAACACGTGGATTACTGGCGTTGTGTCAGCTTTATTAGCAGGACTGTTAGACTTACATTTACTAGCGAATTTAGTAAACATCGGTACGTTAACAGCATTCACATTCGTTTGCTGCGCTGTACTTATTTTACGAAAAACACATCCTGATTTAAAACGTGGATTCCGCGCACCTTTCGTACCTGTATTACCAGTTGTTGCAATTCTTTGCTGTTTATATTTAATGATCAATTTGTCTAAAACGACATGGATAAGCTTTGCAGTTTGGCTTCTAGTCGGCTTATGCTTCTATTTCTTCTACTCTAGAAAACATAGCCATTTAGCTACTGAAAAAACAAATGATGAAGAGAAAAAAGCATAACAAAATAGCTCGCCGATAAAACGGTGAGCTATCTTTCTGTATTATTATATTTTTTCGTTAACGATTGTAAAATGAAAAATATGCCGATGCAAGCTGTAAACGATGCCCAATTCCCTATCGGTGTAGCGTATTTAAAAACGCCAATACCTACAAGCAATAGGAAAATAATCACCTGATATATAAGCTTCCACTTTTGCATATATTCCCTCCTTTACTTCGTTCCCTTCTTTTTCTTCTTCCATACATTTAAACTATCAAAGAAGAAATTAATAAATAACGTGCCTAAACCCGCTAATAAAAACGTCATTAAAAATAGAACCCATATACTTTTCTCTTTTAAGAAATAATATCCTACAAGGAGCACAACCGCGATCCATACATATTCAAGAATTCTTTTTAGCTTTTTCTCTTCCAAATTATTCGCTCCTTCATTCTATACTACTTTTAGTATAACAAAAAAGAAGCCTATCATGATAAGCTTCTTTTTCTTCTCTCTTATTTGTTTATGCTTTTTTCAACGAGTGAAATCGCATATTCCACCGTACGATTCATCGTTTCTACTTGTGCATCTTTTACTTTCGCATCTTTTAATACAGCTTCTGCCACTGTAATTTTTTGACTCAATGATTTCACTGAACCATCCGTTACATTTGCAGCTTGCGCTTTTTTCACCACTGCTTTTGCAGTTTCAATATTGATTTGTAATTTTTCTTTCGGTGTTTTCGGTTGTTCTTCTGCTACTTTAGATTGTACAAATGTTACATTAGCTGTTTTTAATTCGTTATACGCTTGAACGATTTGCTCTCCAGTACTTCCTACATTTTCAAATGCTTGCTTTGCAGTGTTATAGCTTTTCTCTAATGCTTGAAATGCTTCCTTTGAATATTGACCTGGTTTGTCACCAAACTCATACGTACCAGCTAACACTTCTTTTACTTTTCCAAGCTCTTCATATAACGCGTTTACTTGCTCTAATTTTGTACGATTAGAAAACTCATTATACGCTGCTAATACTTCTGAAGAACTTAACGCTTTACTATATAATTTCGCAAGCGCAATTTGTCCATTTAACGGAATACCACCATTCCCGTTGCTATCTGGATCTGCACCAAGTGCAAATGGTACGTTCGGGTGATATACTTTCCCTGTAGCTGGTTGGCTATTTACTTTTTTACCATCTACGTAAATGGCTACTTCACTTCCATTATACGTTCCAGTTAAATGGTACGTTTTATTTGCCTCTAATTGAACGCCAACACGCTTATAGCTACCGCCAATATGAGCCCATAATTCTACATAACCACTTCCTGTAGATTCAAAGCCAATTCCGCCGCTCTCTGTATTTTGTAAAATACCTTGCCCACGGATTTCATTCATTGAAAACACAGTTTCTAACGTAAACGTATTTGCTACTTTCTCTTTTTGTGCTGCTGAAAATGGGAGGTATCCAAATGTATTTGCTTTTCCGTTTAGCTTCATAATATTCTTTTTCAATGCTTTATCATATTCAATAGTCACATTACCCTTAACATCACCTTTTGTACCAAATGATGAATTGTCTTTAAATGTACCATCTGCAAAGTTCACATCAAAAACATCCGCCTTTGGTACTTTCACATTCGGGTCAATATTATCTTTTTTCGTAGTAATCTCTGCCGTTAATGGTTGTACACTTTCATTGCCGAATGAATCAATCGCAACGACTTCCAGTGTATATGTTTTCCCGCCATCTAGTCCTGCAAGCGTAAATGTCAGTTCTTTCGGCACTGGATCACGATAAAACTCTGAGAATGCTAACAATTTATTCTTTATTTCTCCCGTTTGCTTATCTCTCGCTTGTACACGGTAAGAATGAACAAGAAGGTTGTCCAACGCTTGCATAAATGTTACTGTTGATGCATTTTCTGTTACATTGGATACCGATAACTTCGCATCTTTTGCAAAGTATGGCTTTTCTTTATCACGATCTTCTACATGTGTAAATGTGTCTTTCTTTGATGGTAATTTAATTTTCCAAGGCTCGCCTGTCCAAGAATTTGTATGGAAATCACGGCGATTAATTGTTACTTCTTTATCATCTACTTCTACTAATAAACCTTGGCTTAATGTACTAGCTCCTGGCGGGATCGTCCCTTGTACTTTACCACCTTCAACTTCCATATAACTTACTGAAGAGGTACCAACTGATGTAAAGTCTTTTTGATGAATGGATCTCGGGTCATCTAACGGATAATGTGAATGACCTGAAAATGTAATAACCTGTGGATATTCTTTCAGCACCTCGTTAATTTTCGCACTATCTTTTGTTCCCCACTCTTGGCTACCGTATACTGTATCTTTAATATGTTGGTGTAAAAATACGAAAATTGGTTTTTCTGGATCATCTTTTTGTGCCTTTGCCATTTCTTCTTTTAACCAATTAATTTGCTTGTCTGAATAATACCCATGAGTTGTCCCATCTTCCGGAGACATAACAAGGAAATGATAACCTTTTACCACGTTATGATAATAAATCGATTCCATACCTGTTTTTTCTAAGAAACGTTTCTGCGCTCCCTCTACAGTTAAACCGTTCCAATAATCATGATTGCCTAGAGAATTCATTCGTACTGCATCTTTATTTGCATTTTCATTATATACTTGCATGAAACGATCATATTGCTGCACTGACCCTGTATCTGTGAAATCACCTACGATAACAAACGCATCTTGCCTTGGTGCAAGCGTATTGAACTGTTCAATCGCTCTTTTCCAGCGAAACGTATCATCTGTTCCACTATTTTTAATATGTACATCACTTACGACTGGAAAAACGATCTTCTTTTCACTTGGTGCCTTTTCTTGCTTCTTCTCTTCCGCTTTGACTGATGTACTCCACGGAAATGATACGAATGCTAATACAAAAACCATTAATAATCCAATAAGACCTTTTACTTTTCGTAAAGCTGTTCTTTCCACATGAATCCTCCTCATATAATAAATTAATTACACTGGTTATTGTATCGAACATATATTAACTTCATTTAAACTAAAAATGTATTTTGTTTAAATTTTGTAAATATACAGTCAATTTTATATTAAATCCCACATTTACATAAAACAAGTACTTTTTGTCTAATAGATAACTAAATTTTCCCTATAAAAACTATTAAGAGATATGAGCCTATGAAACTATCACGATTTAATTTTTTTTGTCCATTCTTAACACATCGGCCATGCTGTTACATTTAATAATAATAAATACCTTTTCAAAAGGAGGGGATCCTATTGAAATCCCACAAAAATATTGGTTGTTTTGCTCCTTTATCTATCATCTGTCAACCGACATGTCCTTGCCCTCCAATTCCACCACCTCCTACCTCCAATTCTGAACTTGTTACAAATGAATTCGCTGGTAATATCTTCATCTCAAATGATTTCATTCCAGTTTCTCAAAGACAACTAAAACAAACGTATTCAACATTAAAAATTTGGGAATCCGATGGACTTATTTCAGTTTCCGGCACTATATCCATATATAACAATAGAAATAGCACGAATGCTTTATTTTTACAAATAGTAGGCAATAATATAAGTACCTTCACTGTTTTACCAGGTAATACTTTTTCATATACAGGATCTAATTTACAATCTGTTACAATAATAGATATTCCAACAGATCCTTCTATTTATGTAGAGGGACGTTACTGTTTCCAGCTCACTTATTGCAAATCAAAACGAGATTGCGTATGATCGCATTATTTTTTGTCTACAAACAACCATTACTTTTGAAAATCCAAAAGTTCACTAAAAAACGTGCAAACTATCTCGTAGTTTACACGTTTTTTTATTTCAATATTATAATATCCTATGCTAAAGTATAACGAATCGTCATACAAAATTCCCCAGTTTCAGCAGCTGCTGTTCCAAGAATTGTAACGGTATCAAAACGACGAACTGTAAATGATGCGCTACTTCCAGTGGCAACAACAATCGTTTCCAATGCAGTCCCTGCTATACCACCACTATAAAACACAAGTGTAACAGGTCCAGTACCAGTATCTACTTTCAAATACCCCGATGCATAAATATCTTGAGAGATATTATCTGCATAAATTACTTCAGCTGTTGCTGATGCAGTCCAGTCAATACAAACTTTATCTTGAACAATCGTTTTTTGCGAATTTGCACAGCACGAAAGATTAGTACTACAATTCCCCATCTTATTTTTCCCCTCTCTATGAAATTAAATAACGTGTAGTAATACAAAACTCTCCTTGGTAGGTTCCTAACGGAGTAGCCGGTGTCGTAATTTGAATAATATTAAAACGACGGAACGTAAACGCAATACTTGTACCTTCAGAAACGGTAAATGATTGAATCGTTCCTCCGCCTGAATCGAGCACTGCCACTGTAATTTGGTTTGCAGGACTCACACCCGGCCCGACATCATAAGTTAAATAACCTGTTCCAACGATATTTTGATTCACATTATTCGCATACACAGTAAATGTACTAGCAGCGGCACTAGACCATGAATTACATACTTTATCTTGGACGAAGTTACTACTATTATCCGAACAACACGTTAAAACTGTTCCTGAGCACTCACAAGCCATAGTCTTTCCCTTCTTTCTTTTTTATTCCTTATATGTGTATGTCCTTCAGAGTCTTTTGCCTGTACGATTCATCTATTTTCAAAAAATAAGACAACTCCTGTACTAATAACTAGATAGATTCCGTTCTGTTTCTTTTTTTCATAAATTTATAGATTAATATACCACCTACAACAATAACTACGACTAGTAATATCGGTAGCATATATTGTCCAACAACATCCGCCGCTTTTGCCCAATGCGGACCTAATTTCATCCCAAAATAAATATACAAAGTCGTTAACGGGAACATTGCTACGAATGTATATATACTAAATTTCCATATGTTCATTTTTGCCATACCACATGGAACAGAAATAAGCGTTCGAACTCCGGGTACAAAGCGCCCAACAAATGCTACGACTGGTCCATATTTCTCAAAGAAATCATCTGCTTTTTGAATTTGTTCTTCTTTAATAAAGAAGTATTTCCCGTACTTTATTAATAACGGACGACCACCGTAATAACCGAGTGCATATAACGTTAAAGGTCCTGTTGTTCCGCCAAGTGTCCCTGCTAATACAGCTAACCAGAAATTCATATCACCCTCGTATACCCAATACCCAACCATGGGCAACACTACTTCTGCTGGAATAAATTCAAACGTTAATGCTAACACAACTCCAAAATAAGAAAACTGCTTTAAAAACTCGATTATATCTAAAATAATTTGCTCCACACTTTTAACTCCTATCCTACGTTTACGTTATGCTTTTCTTGTAATTGAACTGGCGCCATTTTTACAATTCGGTTCAAAATAAATAACACAATTCCAATATCATCTAAAATACCGATGAACGGTAAGAAGTCTGGAATTAAATCAAGCGGCATCGCTACATAACCAACTAAAAAAGCAATAGATAAGATTTTCTTCTTTATTGAAACCTCTTTTGAAGTAAAAAAGTCAAATAGAAATGGAACGAAACGACGAACATGAAATACAACTCTTAATCTACTAATAAGTTTTTTCATTTTATTTCTCCTCTCTTTGTATACGAAAAGGACCCTACCAAATATGGTAAGGGTCCTCAAAAACATAGAAAGGGGCCTTTACCATTGCTGGTAAAGGTCTCACTAACAACGAAACGTTGCCAATAAAGCCGAGGGTTTCTCCCTGTAATGACGACTTTACTGTAATAAGTTACTCCCCTTTATACACAATTTTATACACTCACATTAAAATATTTCGGAGGGCTTGTCAATATATTTTAAGTCTCAAGCCCTTCACTAAAATACAAATACACGTATAGGAAATTTCTTACTACCTCATAATATACATAATCATTTTTAAGGAAAGGAGAGGCTTCATTTGCATACCGTATGGAAAGGTGCACTCTCACTTGGACTATTAAATATAGGAATTAAACTATATAGCGCCATAGAAGAAAACGATATAAAATTTTTAAGTCTCCATAAAGAATGCTTAACACCTATTAAATATAAAAAATTTGCTCCTGATTGTACAGATGAAGAAATTGATGATAAAGATATTGTAAAAGCCTATGAATATGCACCCCATAAATACATCATTATTGATGAAAAAGAATTAGCTGCTTTGCAAAAAGCTCACGAACCACGATCCATTCGTATTATATCTTTTGTCCAAAATAACGAAATTGATTCAGTTCTCTATGATCGTTCTTATTTTATAGGCCCTACTCCAGGACACGAAAAATCATATTTATTATTAAAAGAAGCTCTTGAACGTACAAATAAACTTGGGCTGATTCATATTTCCATTAGAAAAAAACAACATTTAGCTATTATCCGTAACTTTGAAGATGGACTTATGTTGCAAACCATTCACTACCCTAATGAAATTCGCGATATAACAAATACACCTAACTTACCAAGTAATGAAAATTATCCTATCCAAAAACAAGAACTCACCGCAGCAATTAATTTAATCCACCACCTTACAAATCCTTTTGAACAAGAAATGTATACAGATGAATATACAGAAGCCCTTACCGAATTAATCGAAAATAAAGTTGAACAACAGGAAAAAACGGAAACAATCTCTCCTGCTCCAAACATCATCAATATTATGGAGACATTACAGGCAAGTATTGAACAAGCACAAATAAAAAGAGAAAATAAAAAAGAACAAGAGGCCAAATGATATCGGCCTCTTGTTCTTTAAAGCGGATTACATTTCGGCATTTCGAGTCCAGATGATTGAGCTAATTTTAATAAATAATAACATTCCTCTCTTGCCATATGGTCTGCCATTCTCGCTGATAATGCACTTAATATTTCATTCGACAACTCCAATTCTTCAACTTCATGTAAAAAATGTGAAAATAATTTTAGTTCAAGTGAAACATCTTTTGTAAACTTCTTTAACGCTGGAAAATGATGAAGCTCTGTCCGTAAATACCCAGTCATCTCAACTGCCTTTAAGTAAAATTGTTCAAAATGCTTCGTAAATTCTTCGCTTTTCTCTTTCAATCTTTTTTCAACAAGATCTAACCCACCAGAAATAGAGCCCGCATGACCAGCCGCATCCGTTAACCAAACGAGATGATAATGCAGTTCATGAAAAACAGGCGGAACTTCTCCTTTCTTCAAAAACTCTAAAACCGTTATATACTCTTCCACTTCGTTTACCATATGATTAATAAAAGTTGGCGTAAAATGAATAGTAATTTTCCCTTCCAATTGCTTCTGTATAATACTTAATTTAAACGTCCGAATTTCCTTGGCAGCTTGCTCTGCCTCTTTTGAGAATGCCATCAGATTCACATTCCGAACTTTATTTAACAAATTCGTAAATGTTTCAACAAAGTAAGTAGCTTTCTTTATATCCTCTTTTTCCTTCGGAGCTAATGCATCAAGTAAAAATTGTGCATGATCAGTAAGTACCTTTAGCCAAAATTGATGCTCAAACAACGCACTTTCTTCATAATTTCTCTCCACTAAATCCCCTCCGTTTATTCATCCTTCTCTACCACTTGAAGTTTATATCCATCTGGGTCTTGTACTACAATACTTTTCTCACTTTTGTTTTCTGTATATACAATTTTATAAAATACTAACCTCTTCTTTACATTCTCTATGTTAGAAATTGAAAACGTTAGAACATCAACTGAGTCCGCAACACTCTTCTCACGCCCGCCCAAACTGCGATTCATAACAAAACTAATTCTCGTTGAATCGGTATCATACCAAACCCCTGTAATATCTAATTGCGGCCTCTCTGAACTAGGTGTTATTCCTAAAATCCCTTCGTAAAAATACAGAGTTTCCTTTAAGTTCTTTACTTCTAACACAATTAAATTCTTTACATTCTCCACATTCATTCCTCCTGTACTTATTACTTTTTTATATGTGTCATAAATGCTCATTATGTCTGAATACAATACGTAGTAATGAACATGTAAGGAGGTTTATTCGTGAATAAATATATGAGATCATTCGTGCCCTATCATAGTCCTCTCGATCCTTGTCCTCCTATTGGAAAAAAATATTATTCTACTCCTCCTAATTTATTTTTAGGCTTTCAACCGCCAAACTTACCACAATTCACGCCAAAAGAAGCGCTACAAAAAGGAACTTTATGGCCTGTTTTTTATGACTATTATGAAAATCCTTATAAAAAAGGGCGGTGACTACTGACGTGACTCAATCGCTACCAGAAGAATACTATCAGCTTTTACTGGAGCTTCAAGAACTGGACTTTGTACTAGTTGAACTCACTCTTTATTTAGATACACATCCAGATGACACCGCTGCTATTAATCAATTTAATGATTTTTCCTATAAACGAAGAGTATTAAAACAAAAGATGGAAGAAAAATACGGGCCACTTCAACAGTTTGGAAACAGCTATTCTAATGCCCCTTGGGAATGGAGCAAAGGTCCTTGGCCATGGCAAATATAAAGGAGAGAAACTATGTGGATTTATGAAAAGAAATTACAATACCCAGTTAAAGTGGGAACTTGCAATCCAGCACTTGCAAAATTATTAATTGAGCAATACGGCGGTGCAGATGGCGAGCTAGCTGCTGCACTCCGTTACTTAAATCAGCGTTATACAATTCCCGATAAAGTCATTGGCCTCCTTACCGATATTGGTACAGAAGAATTTGCTCACCTTGAAATGATTGCTACGATGGTTTATAAACTAACGAAAGATGCAACTCCTGAACAAATGAAAGCCGCTGGACTTGATCCTCATTATGTTGATCATGATAGTGCACTTCATTACCATAATGCTGCTGGTGTTCCATTTACTGCAACCTATATACAGGCTAAAGGTGATCCAATTGCCGATCTATACGAGGATATTGCGGCTGAAGAAAAAGCACGTGCAACATATCAATGGCTCATTAACTTATCAGATGATCCCGATATAAATGACAGCCTACGCTTCTTACGTGAACGAGAAATTGTTCATTCACAACGTTTCCGAGAAGCAGTTGAAATTTTAAAAGAAGAACGTGATAAAAAAATATTTTTTTAAAACACGTATCCTAGTGATATGTGTTTTTTTTACGTTAAAAGTTAAATCCTTCCTATTAAAGATATAAATAGTATATTTATTCGATTTAATGTATTATTTTTTAATATTTTCAAAATTCCCTATTGCTTTCTAGTCATCAGACCTTTAAAATAGTAACAGTTACTCGACAAATTATTTGAATTTTCGACAAAAACACTCATTAGGAGGATTTTCTTTATATGCGTACAACTTTAAAGCCAGCGCAAATACTTTCGATTAGTTTATTACTATTCGCAGTTTTCTTCGGTGCTGGTAATATGATTTTTCCGCCCCTTCTCGGTCTTTCTTCCGGAGAAAATATGTGGATTTCCATTACAGGATTTATTATTACAGACGTCGGTTTATCTTTACTTGCGATCGTCGCTGTTGCCCTTGCCGGTGGTAGTTTTAACACTTTAGCAAGCCGCGTTCATCCAAAATTCGCAGCAATATTCGCTATCATTATTTATCTTTCAATCGGCCCACTATTTGTTATTCCACGAACTGGATCTGTATCTTACGAAATTGGAATTGCACCACTTTTCCCAGACCAATGGTACTCTATGTTAATCTTTAGTGCGATTTTCTTTACAGTCGTTTACTTCTTATCATTAAATCCATCCAAATTAGTAGATCATATTGGAAAAATATTAACGCCAATTTTACTTGGAATTGTTGCAATTATGGCAACAAAAGCGATTCTTTCACCTGGAACATTTGCAGAGCCTGTTGGTGACTATAAAGAAATTCCATTTTTCAAGGGATTTCTTGAAGGATTTTTAACGTTAGATGCAATTGGTGCTCTCGTATTATCAACGATTGTTGTAAATGCAATTCGCCAAAACGGTATACAAGAGCAGAAATCTATTGCGAAATATACAATTATTTGCGGGAGCATTGCAGCCCTATTCTTAACAATTGTTTATTTCTTACTCGGTTATATCGGCGCTTCAAACGGAAACTTGGGACAACTCGAGAACGGTGGTCAACTGTTAGCTACTGTTATGTACCAATTCTTTGGGACAAGCGGTAATGTTTTATTAAGTATCGCCATTATCTTCGCTTGTTTAACGACTGCAATTGGTGTTGTAAGTGCATTTGCCAACTATTTTGCAACAGTATTAACAAACGTTTCTTATAAAAAGCTCGTACTATACGTTTGTATTTTTAGCTTCGTGATTTCAAACTTAGGATTAAGTTTATTAATCAAAATTACATTACCTGTATTAATTATTTTATATCCAATTACAATCATTTTAATTTTCGTATCATTTATTGATAAATATACGAAACGTAAACCTTCTGTCTACATCGGAGCAATGATCGCAGCATTCATTATTAGCTGTATTCATGCACTTGATAATGTGGAAATGATACCAAGTTTTATTGCGAATATTGTACACACCATTCCTTTTTACAACTTAGGAATCGGTTGGATCGTTCCAGCAATAATCGGTGGTCTAATCGGATACTTTATTCCGCAAACAGAAGCTGAAGGTGAAGTTTCTACAAAATAAAGAAAAGAAGCAAGCATGAAATCCGTGCTTGCTTCTTTTTATCTTCACATCGTATGTTTAAAAGTAAATAACTCTTCTTTTGACTGCACAGCAGATTGTTCCTCTTCTACAACATCCTTCTTTAGCTCTCCTCCTAACCTTACTTTCATCATCGCCTCTTCGATACTTTTTACAACCATATTTCCTGAAAAAATAGTAAGTCCAAAAAATGTAATCGGAACGAGAGGGATCCACGGATTCACTGTTAATGACCTAAAGTATACTCCAATTAAACCTGACCATTCATGCGTATAAGATTCCACCTCTTTTATTTGTCCACCAAACATTACAGTCCCACCAAAGAACACTTCAAGTAATCCTAAGTGCAGTAAAATAGTAAGAGTCTGCGTAAACTGCTGAAGAAATACGAGTATAAACGGCATATAGAGATGCGGAAAAATATGTTTTATAACAATATGTCTTCTCGATCCACCTAATATGCGCGCGGCATCAACAAATTCTTCCGTTCGCAATTTACGAACTTCCTTCGCAACATACAGTGCAATAACTGGCATCACAAGCAGTACAAGTAATACCACTTGAAACGAAGCCCTTTCAAAAAAGGTTGTTGTCTCCTCTCCGCTTCCAAATGCATTTGCAGATTGAAGAAAAAAATACGCAATCATAACTGTCGGAATAACTGTAAAACTATCAAAGGAAGCCTCAATTTTTGAAAATCCTCTTTTTATATACGTTCCGAGTACGACACCGAAAAACACACCTATTACCATTCTAAGTACCGCAATTAAAATAGATATACCAATCGTCCACTTCGCGCCCTCAATGACTAAATGTAACAGGTCGTATCCTTTCCGGTCTGTCCCGAGTAAAAATTGTAATGAAGGTGGAAACGGTGGCACTTGTGGATTTTCATCCGCATCATATTGCAATGTAACTTGTCTAATATGTCCATCATTCCATAACGTATTTCCGATGCTCAAAAGAACTAATAGGAGAAGAAACCCAATGCTTATCCAAAATCTTTTATCACGTTTTATATACGTCCACATATTATAATCTCTCCTTCATCGCAGCCGGAATGAGATAATGAAACAATTTAAATAAAATAAAAATCGGAATATATATAAGAAGCACACTAACGATGAAAACCTCAACTCTAATACCGAAATACGATTTCAAAAACATAAAAATACCACCCGTATTAAAAATCCATTCTATAATATATAAATTAGATAACATAAAAAAGATATTCGTTTTCGCAAAGAATAATGTACTAAGCAACACATTTCGTAAAATATGACGATTTAAAATATGAAAGCGCCCCAGCCCTTTCGCCTTAGCAAATAGTACATAATCTTTTTCTAGTTCATTTTCAAAACGAAGCACGACCATTTTTACAAACATAATCGTAGTCGGGATGCTCAAACACAATATTGGCAACCCCCTAATCGACTCGCCTCCAATTGAAGCAATTTGAAAAGGTAAAAAACCTGTTTGTTTAAAAAACCATACAACTAAAATTTGTGATACTAAAATAAGAAGGATATCTGGAATGGATTCTAGAAAGATAATAAATGATTTAATTCGATGTTGTATACGCGGTGAACTACTCATAATTACATAAACAATACAAAATGCTACAAATAATGAAATAAAAAAAGCAGCTAAAAAAATAATAATCGTTTCTTTATAATGGACGAACAGCTGCGGAAATAAAAATTTACCTCTCACATATTGCAAATTGGAAATATCCATTAAGTTCACAAACACTTCTTGTAAACTCTGTATGTACTTTGATACATGCAGCTCAAATCCATAAAATAATTTCGGCAATGCCCCTAAACAAATAATACCCAAAATCGAAATAATAAATTGAACCGTCACTTCCATCCCATTCAGAAAAACTTTTTTGACCACGTTTTCCCTTCTCTCTTTATATAATTTACCCCTTAATTTTATTCTTAATTTTCTGAATTGTAAATATTTATATAGAAAAATCACTAGGTTATGATCCTAGTGATTCTTTATGCACATGCCCTTCTCTTTTCGCAAACGGCATATACAAAATAAAACATCCAATAAGCGCAGCTATTTCTAATGAAATAATATAGTAAGGGTGTGGCCCTAACATATCGAGTAATGAAGCAGTTTCTGGCTTACGAGCTAAAAACATATAATTGCCACCTGTTTTGTAGTTCACAAAAGAAACGATTGGAATTATTATGTTTAAAAATATCATCGTACGCTTAATTGATTGCAAGGTCGGTCTATATCCTTCTACCCACGTCATAAAGAGTGGTGCCCAAATGAGTAATACATGTGCAACGAAGAATTCTATAAAGCGAAAATGCGGAAAAGCATATTGCACGTTCGGCGTTAAAATAGCTTGTGATGCACCGATAATCCCTGTAAAAAATACAATCTCATATATGCGGTAACTTTTCGTTACAATCATAATCGATGCTAACAATAAACTAATCGTACATAGCTCAAATGGTAATGAAGTGCCTAGTTCAAAAATCCCCGCTTTCCATTCCCACATATGGAGCCCAATTTCACTCCCAACAAATAAAAATGCAATCGCATATCGAACCGTTATATTCCACTCATTTTGACGCAATAAATCTTGGTATTGATATAGAAAAAATATCCCCACCAACATAATAAATAATATAAGGACATGTTGCCTTGAGTATGGAATAAATGGTTTTAATGGATGCGCACTAAAATAAGCTTCCATCTTGCCTCCTCCTCTCTTTCATACAATATTATTGTTAGAAAGAAACGACGAGTCAATTCATTTGCTCACACTTGGACAAGCTCTACCTTACATTTACATATTCATACCTTACAAAACTGTAAGGTTATTGTAAGCTAAAACGATTTGTCAGATTCTTCACCTCTTCTATACTTAATGTAGATACTAAAACGAACGAAAAGGTGATAAATAGATGAAGAAGAAAAATAAAGTGTTAATTACTAGTGTAGTAGCAATCGGTATTGCAGCTGGATCATATTTTGCATTTGCTGGCGGTAGTTCAGAAGTAGCAATGGCATATAGCGGATATAAAGTAACAGAAAAACAAATTGAAAACGCGCAAAAATTTGGCGGTGAAGTCATTCCAAACGGCATCGAAACAATTTCATTTGATCCAACAAAAGGTACGTATGAATTAGCTGTTAAAAAAGGCGATGAAGTTAAGAAAGGGCAGCTTCTGTTTAAATATAATGACCCTACTGCGAAACAAGGTGTAACGGAAGCAGAAATGCAAAAGAAAATCGCACAAAAAGAAGTAACATTGTTCCAAAAACAAATTGATACAGCGAAACAAAAATTACAAAAAGATAAAAATGCAGGCCTTCCTGCTGAAGCATTAAAAGCATCAGAAGTCGAAGTACAACAATTAGAATCACAAATTGAAATGAAAAAGTTTGAAGTTGAAAAATCTGATGAAATGATTAAAGCAGCAAAAGAGAAAGTAAATACACTTTCTGTAACGAGCCCTACTGATGGCGTAATTGATGATATCGTAAAAATCGCTGATGAAAAAACAGGTATGAGCGGCATTACACTTCGCCACGCTGGGCCATTTAAAGTAAAAGGTCAACTTTCTGAATATGAGCTTGCTAGTATGAAAGTCGGGCAAGAAGTAACTGTTTCATCAAAAACTGTCGCTGGTAAGACTTGGACAGGAAAAGTAACAGAAATCGGTTCTACACCATTAAAGAGCATGGATGAAAACAAAACAGTTTCTAACTATCAATTCACTGTCACATTAGATAATAGTGAAGAATTACAAAACGGCTTCCACGTTTACGTAACAAGTAAATCTGGCGAAGCAACTGGTACGATTGTTCCGAAAAGCAGCATCGTGAAAAAAGGTGACAAAAATATTGTCTTCGTTGTAAAAGACGGTAAAGCGAAAGAACAAGCTGTTACTGTTGAATTCGAAACTGATAGCGAAGCAAAAGTTTCTGGAGTGAAAAAAGGAGAGCAAATTATCTCTAAACCTGAAAAAGACTTAAAAGATGGTATGGAGGTCGTCGCCCGATGATTAACTTAAAAGGCATCACGAAATCTTTCCAAAATGGTGCAGAATCCGTTCAAATATTACACGGCATTGACGTAACACTGAACCAGGGAGAATTCACTTCTATTATGGGACCATCTGGTTCTGGTAAATCAACATTAATGAACATTATCGGCTGCTTAGATAAACCAACGACAGGTGCGTATGAACTAGCTGGTCAAAATATTTCAAACATGTCTGAGACAGAACTTGCACGCGTTCGTAATAAAGAGATTGGGTTCGTATTCCAAAACTTCATGTTATTACCGAGACTTACAGCACTTCAAAATGTAGAGCTACCTCTTATTTACGCTGGAGTCGATAAAAAAGAAAGACGCGAGCGCTCATTAGCCGCTTTAACAAAAGTAGGTTTAGCTGATCGTGCTACTCACCTACCGAACGAATTATCAGGTGGACAAAAACAGCGTGTCGCAGTCGCACGTGCAATCGTAAATAATCCAAAGTTCATTTTAGCCGATGAACCGACAGGAGCACTTGATACGAAAACAAGTACACAAATTATGGATCTCTTTTACGAATTAAACAAACAAGGCTCAACAATCATTATGATTACCCATGATCGTGAAATTGGGGAAGCTGCAGCAAGGCAAATTGTAATTCGTGACGGAAACATCGTCCAAGATTGGAGAGGTTAATTTTGAACACGAGTGAAAATATACGCATGGCCCTTTCCTCTATCTTTGCCCACAAAATGCGTTCCATCTTAACAATGCTAGGAATTATTATCGGTATTAGTGCCATTATTACTATCATTTCAATGGGTGATGGTACAAATGCAAAGTTTAAAGAAGAGCTAGGCCAAGGAAAAGATAATGAAATAACGATTTACTACAACAACCCTGATTATGGAACAGATAGTGCCAAAATCACACCTGATATGCTAAACCGTCTTCAAACCGTACCAGGCGTTAAAGATGTGTATCCAGATGTAAGTATGAAAGTAAAAGCATCTGCTGGTTCAAAAGATGTCTCTCTTGATTTAAAAGGTGGAACAGGTGCCTTTATGACAGATTCGAAAATAAAATTAGTTCACGGTCGTGAATTAAACGACAGCGAATTAAACCAGGCAATCCCTGCTGTGATATTAAATGAAGAAGCTTTCAACAAATTATTTAGTGGTTGGGAATCAAATCAATACACAGATATAAAAGGAAAGCCGTATAAAATAGTCGGTGTATACGAAACGAAAAACGAATTTGGAATGGCTATGCCTGAAGGTTACACATCACTGGAAAACGCACCTGTCATTTCAGGAGTAAATGAATATGACTCTGTAAGATTAACGATGACCTCTCCAACAGAACGTAAAAGTGTAGAAAAACAAGCCGTTTCTGTTTTAAACGAAATGAAAGCTCCGAAATTTGAGCACAAATTCGAAGCACAAGACTTAGGTGAATTTACGAAGCAATTAGACGAATCCATCGGTATGATGAAAATGGTATTCGGTGGTATTGCCGCTATCTCCTTACTTGTTGGTGGTATCGGTGTAATGAATATTATGCTTGTATCTGTAACAGAACGTACACGTGAGATTGGTATTCGTAAAGCACTTGGTGCAACGCGCGGTAAAGTATTAACACAATTCTTAATTGAATCTTGTATTTTAACAGGACTCGGTGGTTTCATCGGATTCACGCTCGGTATCTTCTTCGCTTGGATCGTCTCAATCTTTGCCGGATGGCCACTCGTTGTCTCAAAAGAACTTGGACTTCTTGCAGTAGGTATCTCCATGTTAATCGGTATTATATTCGGTCTACTACCAGCTAACAAAGCTGCAAAACTGGATCCAATTGAATGTTTACGATATGAATAAACAAAAGCGTAGGAGTTTACACTCCTACGCTTTTTATTTATCCCGCTTTAATGGGCAGTAAGACCCCCACCTCAAAATTCAGCGAAAGCAAAGAATTTAGGTGGGGGTCGGGCTGCCCATAAAAGCCCGATTGGTTCAACTAATAATCAGTGGGGGAGGAAGAATCCCCCCCACTGATTAAAGTTTCACTTTATCTATTAAATCGTGTTTCTTCTATTATATATGTTTCACGTTATAAGCACCTTTCATTATTTTAGCGTACTAAAGCTATTATAGAATCCTATTATTGCAAAAATAATATGTGACAGACTAAAATCAAGGCGTAATTTTTTCCATACCTCGACTTATTTTGTAACAATTATAACGATATTTCATTAAATTTCACCTCATTTCAATCTCTCCACAGCGAAAATAGTTATTTTTACATAACTAATCACCTGTTCTAACAGCAAAATACGCCATTTTTGTAACGATTACGAAATGATTACGTAATACTACAGAAATATTATTAACCTATTAGAAATTGAAATACTCTCATTTTTATGCATCACATGCTCTAACCTCCCCTAATAACTATAAGAAAGCGCTTTTAGGATATTACTGGAATTATTACAGAATATTAATGACCCGTTACGAATGCTTTGTAGTTTTGTGTTTTCCGCAAATAAGAAAATAATGGTTGCTATAATGAGGTCAACGAAAACAAATGCAATGGAGGCTATTATGAAAAAATTTATGGGTATAGCAACAGCAGCGGTTTTTGGTCTTGGGATTTTCACAACATCTGCTAAAGCAGAAACAATCGTAACGACTGATGTACTAAATGTACGAGAAAACCCAACTACTGAATCACAAGTTGTCGGAAAATTATTAGATGGATATAAAGTTAACGTTTTACATACAGAAAACGGATGGTCAAAAGTGAAATTGAATAGCGGTAAAGAAGCTTTCATTAGCGCTGACTATACAAAAGACACTTACTACGTAACAGCAAACGTATTAAACGTACGTGCTGGTGCAAACACAGACTCAGAAATTCTTGGTAAATTGAAACAAGATGATGTAATTGAAACAACACACCAAGTACAAAATGACTGGATTCAATTTGAATATAACGGAAAAACAGCTTATGTTCACGTTCCTTACTTAACAGGTAAAGCTCCAGTTAAAGTTCAGCCAGCAGTTAAAGTTGAAAAAACAACTAAAGTTCAAGATACAGCTAAAGTTCGTGAAGCAGTTAAAGCCGGTGAGGTAGCTGAAACTCAAGCAAAAGCTAAAGCACAAGAAGCAACTAAAGCTCGTGAAGCAGCTGAGGCTCAAGCAGAAGCTAAAGCACAAGAAGCGGCTAAAGCTCGTGAAGCAGCTAAAGCTCAGGCAGAAGCTAAAGCTCAGGCAGAAGCTGAGGCTCAAGCAGAAGCTAAGGCCGGGGAAGCAGCTAAAGCTCGTGAAGCAGCTAAAGCCGAGGCAGCAGCTGAAGCTCAAGCAGCGGCTAAAGCTCGTGAAGCAGCTAAAGCCGAGGCAGCAGCTGAAGCTCAAGCAGCGGCTAAAGCTCAAGAAGCAGCTAAAGCTCGTGAAGCAGCTAAAGCTCAAGAAGCAGCTGAAGCTCGTGAAGCGGCTAAAGCTCAAAAACCAGCTACACAACAACCTGTTGCAAAAGAAACTGAAACAAGTGCACCATCATCTTCTCGTGAGTTACGTGTTGTAGCAACAGCTTACACAGCAGATCCACTTGAAAATGGTTATAAAGCAGGCGACCAAGTAAAATCAGCTTTAGGTCACAACTTAACAGCTAATCCAAATATGAAACTTATTGCAGTTGACCCAAGTGTAATTCCATTAGGTTCAAAAGTATGGGTTGAAGGTTACGGAGTAGCAATCGCTGGTGATACTGGTGGAGCTATTAAAGGAAATAAAATCGACGTTTTAATGCCAGACAAAGGTACATCAAGTAACTGGGGACGTAAAACAGTTACAGTTAAAGTATTAAACTAGTTCGTATAAAAAAAGTCAGTCTCATTGAGGCTGACTTTTTTTGCGTTCCTTCTAAAGGAAAATATACTCTACCTGAAATTATATCCACGATTTTTCAAATATATCTATCGTAACCTACAATATATCCACGATTTTCCGAATATATCTATCGTAACTTATAATATATCAACGATTCGACAAGGAATATCAATTTACCGACAAACTTTGACATTGAAAAGTACTTTATGATAAAAAGGCTGCCCAAAATTCGGACAGCCCCTATACTTCCCTATTCCACACAAGTAAACTGTGTCCAAGCTCCTACATAATCTAGTAAGAATAACTCTTCTTCTGCAATTGTACCGACAATATTTTTCCGTTCATCTATCGGCATCTCTTTTAGAATGATTTGCAGTTCACCTTTATACTTACCGAATGAGTTGTTACCTATTACAACTTGCCCTCTTTCCTGTAATACACTTTCGCGCACTGGGAAGTCATAGTCTTTATACTTTTTACGTACTTCTGTAGAACGCACCATATATTCTGTTATGTCGCCGCGTCTTACGTGTAACTCTTGCAGTGTCGCTTTCTTCTCTACTTCCGTCGCTTCGTCTACAAAGTGTACCTTTAGCTGTAACATGTAACGATTTAAGTTTCCTAGTTTCTCTAACTCTTCTTCACTAGCATAAGCATTTCCGATAATAACATCATCAATAAGCCCTGTTGCCCATAAATGTTTCGCTTGTACTTCAATCGGTAAGTTACGATGTTGTTCTAACGTACATAATCCGTCATTAATATCCCATGGACCAATGTCGGCTACATGTGACGTAATAAATGCTGCCGTGCGAATACCGTGTTTTTTAAAGCGTTCACTACAGCGGATAAAATAGTCGTACGGAAGTCCAGTAAATTTTTGCGGATAGAAGTTATGACAACCAATTAAAGCTGGTTTATTCGCCTGGTGTGAAAGAATATTTTCTAAGTAGGCAATATCGTTACTTACGTTCAGTTCAATTTTTAAGCCATACGGATTATTCGTCATTTTCGCTTCTGTTAATCCATCAAAACCTAAATCTAAACGAATACCATCTGCACCTAACTCTGCAAAGAATGATAGATCGCTATAGCTAATACCGAGTTGATCGAATACCGCCGGAGCTACATCTAAAATAACTTCCATCTTGTTATCTTTTGCATGATTAATAATTTCTTTAAATTCAGCTACAATTTCTTCTTTTGGACGATTCACAGATAATAGACATGTGAATATTCTTGAAAAACCGTGGCATGCCGCTGCCGAAATGTATGCCATATCTTGTTCTTTCGTTGAATGCTCTGGATAAAGTGAAATTCCTAATTTACGCTCCATGCTTTTGCATCTCCTTCACACGTTGTATTAATGCCATGCTCGTAAATCTATATTTTGCAGATAAACATGTGGCACATAAAATCGTTGGTACAATAATTACGTACGGTGATTGTAAGCTTAGCATTACATATGTACCCATTGAACTACCGATAAATACAATTGATATGAGTAGTAACACTAATAAAGATTTACTTTGTACCCATTTTGAATAATGTGCAATACACTGCCCCGCTACAAATGTAATTAAGATGATAATTGCTCCGAGCATTCTGTTTTCTCCTCTCCTGCTAATTGCTGTTTCTCATACATTTTGAAGAATGGATAGTAAATAACGAATGAGATCACAAAGTTAACAAGTACAAGTACACCAGCCATAATTGTCCAGTCTGTACTAATAATCGCTGCAATTGGTGCTAACATCGTAAATGGCAACTTCGCCATCATGAGCGGAATCATGCCTGAAACAACTGCGAAATATGATACTGTCGTTGTCACTAACGGTGTAATAACGAATGGAATAATTAAAATTGGGTTCATTACAATTGGTGCCCCGAAAATAATCGGTTCGTTAATATTGAATAAACCTGGCACGAATGATAATCTACCTAACTCTTTTAGGAATTTAGATTTAGAGAACATAAACATAATAACTAAAGCTAATGTTGAGCCTGATCCACCGATCCATACGAACCATTGAATAAATTGCTCTGTAAATAAGTTTGGCAATTGATGTGCATTTCCTGTAGCTGTGAATACTTCCATATTTTCAAGAATTGCTGAATCCCACATCGGACGAATAATTGGTCCTAAAATCGCTGGGCCATGTATACCGAATGACCAGAAGAACACGATTAAGAATACTGTTAATAAACCGCCGAATAAATTATTTCCTACTAATACTGATTTTAGTGGTGCGATTAAATATGTGATTGTTGTATTTACATCAAATTTTAAACCGTAACGAATACCCCAGAATAAAAGAATAACGACTAAAGTTGGAATTAATGCTGCAAACGAGTTTGCAACTGCTGGTGGTACACTATCTGGTAATTTAATCGAGATATTATGCTTAATCATAAAATGATAAATTTCTACTGCAATTAAAGCTGTAACAATTGCGCCGAATAAAGACGTTGCACTTAATGTTCCTACTGAAATATATCTTCCCGCATCAATAACACCTGGTACAGCTTTCGTAATTTGAATTGGTTCAACTGATGCTAGTAAAAAGGCGAGTACAGATAACAACCCTGCACTTAACTGATTGAGCTGATAAAAGTTTGCGAGTGAAGCTCCTACCCCAAATGCTGCGTATAACGCCATTAAACCTACTGTGAATCGGAATGGAATATCTAAAATATGGCGAAATGGTGCAATCCACTCCATATACGCATCAATTGGTAAATTTAAAAAGATAACGAAAAATGATCCGACAATCGTTAACGGCAATGTAGAAATAACTCCGTTTCGAATTGCTAATAAATGTCGTTGTCCTGCAATCTTTTGCGTTGTTGGCATAATCTTTTGTTCCATAAAACTCATAAAACCATTCATCAATACCCCTCCTCTTTCTCTTCACTACGAAAGAACAAAATAAAGTTATAACATTATAATGTTTATATTTAAAAAAATATAATTATGCTACAACTAATTGTTCTGCTTGTTTCAGTACTTTTAAACCGTCACACATGCCATAATCTCGTTGTTCTATTATTGCAACCGGTATATCGTATGATTTCGCAAGAAACTGTACCGCTGGAAACAAATACTTCACCTGTGGCCCGATTAAAACAACATCAGCATTTTTTATTTCCAGTTTCACAAGTTCTGAATCAACTGCTTTAATTTTATAATCCTTCCCTTGTTTCATTGCCTCTTCTTGCATTTTTCTTACAACCATACTCGTTGACATGCCTGCTGCACAACATAATAAAATGTACATCTTATACTGTCACTTTCTCTTCCACTCGTTTATGAAGAGTAATAAATTCTTCAGCAAGTTCTTTCACTGTAATTGCATTCATTAAATGATCTTGTGCATGCACTAACAATAAACTGATTTCTGCATGATTTCCTCTTGCTTCTTTTTGAATTAAGTCTGTTTGAATGCGATGAGCTGCTGAAATCTCTTCACTAGCAAGTATCATCTTTTCACTCGCATTCTCAAAATCTCCTTGTCTTGCAAAAGCAATTGCTTCAAGCGCCGCGCTTCTCGCATTGCCACCATGTAAAATTAACGCAAATGGAGTTTGCATATCATTCATTTTAAATTCCCCCAAGCTATCTTTTTTCTATATTGTTATCTTATTATGAAAACGCATACAATTAAACATAAAAAACTTCCGTTGTGTAACGGAAGTTTTTATATACTTTTTCAAAACGATAGTAAAATCTCTTGAAATTCTTCAATCATTCCAGCCTGAGTTAATTTCTCTATCGTATGCTGACTAGACATAATATCATATAAAAAATCATAAAGCTTTTGTAAATCTTCATTATTATTGCGCTTTACACTAAATAAAATAATAACTTGTACTTTCTTATCTCCCCAGTCAACCGCTTTATTAAGTGTACAAAACATCAAAAATGTTTTCTCACTTAATAACTGCATCGGATGTGGAATTGCAACTAAATTCCCAACCGCTGTCGGAGATGTATTCTCTCTTTCCATAACAGAATCATAAAAGTTTTCTAGTACATAGTTTTTCTCAGCAGCTTTCTCACATAAAAACTGAATAACCTCTTCCTTCGTAGAAGCGCTATGATTTAAAAAGATTAAATCTTCCTTTATATACTGCTGCACACTAGTATTCACATGCGTAAACAACTGCTGACCTATTGACTTAATCTCTTTATCATCAAATATTGAGTTCACTTTTATAACAGGCACAGGCAAACCACTCGGTATATGAATCGTACTAATAATACAATCTATTTTATCTTTATAAAGGTCTTCCACTTTCAATTGATAATAACCTGTAATCCCTACAATCTCTAATTTATCTCGGAACTGTGATAGAATTTTATATTTCAATAGCTGGGCGCTTCCTTGACCAGTCGCACAAACTAGTAAACATCTTTTCTTTTGATTCTGTTCCTGTAAACGACTCATCGCTCCCCCGAAGTGAATCGCAATATAACCAATTTCACTTTCCGGAATCGATTCTCCCGTATAATCACCTATTATATCTCCAACGAGAACCGCAATTTCAAAAGCATACGGATAATTCTTTTTCACTTCTGTCAAAAGAGGATTTCTCGTATTTAACTTATACTTCAAACGGTTTAATAACGTTTTTAAATGAACACCAAATCCAAATAATAATTCTTCATCATAATAAAAAATAAGATTCCGTTCTTCCGCTACTTTAAAAAGAATATGTTGCATAAATGCATATAGATCTTTCCCTAATAGCTCTTCCACATTTTCATAACGATCTTTCGCTGTAACAGCAGTACTTAATAAATGCATCGTCACATATAAAACTTCTTCTTCTGGAAATAAAAGATGCAACTCTTTCTCTAAATCCCCTACAATCTGTTTCGCAATTGTATATTCTTTCTTTATGATAAGTTCTGATTGCTCCGCATTTAGTCCTTTCATATAATGTTGATCTTCACAACGCCTTAATGCAATTGCAATATGAATGACTAAATTATCAATTTCAATATCTGATAAATATATCGTTCCTCCCTCGATATACTTTAATATAACCGAACGGATAAGCGGTATATGAGGTAACGATAAATATGTATCCCTCTGCTCAAATTGCTCATGAAACGGAGTATGATCATAGCGCGGTAAACCATATTGTGATAAACAAGAACGAATATGAAACTCCTCTCCCACAATACGTATACCATAATACGGTCTCTTTTCAATTTGTAATTGATAACGACAACATATATCTGTAACATCTTTCATAATTAAATTTACAGTCGATTTACTCACATAAATCTCCTCTGCTAACTGTGAAAGCTTCACATATCCCTCTGTCGTTACAATACGTTGCAGGATGTACGCTATCCTTTCTTCATAAGAAGTTGGGATCTTTTCAGCCTGTTTTTGAAATAGACCCACGCAAAACTCTTCAAACTTCTTCGTTTGTATAATTTCTAGTTCGTATCCAGTCCCTCTTTGCGATTCAATTTTCGCTCCGTTTTCTTCCAATATATCATTTAATAACTTTATATCTTTTTGAATCGTCTTCGTTGATACATGTAAACGGTTCGCTAAAAAAGCTCGATTTAACATCGATTTCTCTTCTAAAAACTCCTCTAAAATAGAAATTAATCGCTGATGCACTTTTGTCATAGCTCTTCCTCTCACAATTTATATATAAAAAGGAAAAAGCTGCTGAAGTCAGTAGTTTTTTCCTTTTTCATTTTATCTATTTCTTTAATGTAAATCCGAATTTATCCCATGCTTGTAAATAATCTAATAAGAAAATTTCTTCTTCCACAATTCGGCCAACTACATTTGTTTTTCCTGTATTCACCATATCTTTTAAAGCAATTTGTAATTCACCTTTATATTGACCATACTGTTCATTATCAATTAAAAGATCACCGCGTTTAATTTCGCGTGTATTATGCGGTTTGAACTCTTCTTTCTTATATTTCACACGACTTTGTGTCGAACGAATCATATATTCAGATACATCTCCGCGGTAAAAATGAGGCTCGTCTAATACGATAATTTTTTCTAATTCTGTTGTTGTATCATATAACTCTATATCAAATGTTTGTTTCTCTTTATTTAATGCACCTAGCGCTTGTAATTCTTCTTCGGACGCATACGCGTTTGCAATAATAACATCATCAATTAATTCTGTCGCAAATAAATGCTTCGCTTGTGTTGTCATCGGTAATTCACGATGCTGCTCTAACGTACATAACCCTTCTGTTACTGGCCAAGGTCCGTATGTTGCATCAAATGATGATATAAACGCAGCTGTTCTCATACCGTAATCTTTAAATTGTTTCGAGCATTTAATGAAATGATCGTATGATAATCCTGAATAACGATGCGGATAAAAATTATGGCAACCAATTAAATTTTCACGATTTGGTCTATGGCTCATAATGTTATCTACATATTTCGTACCGTTACTCATATTAATTTCAATTTTTAAGCCGTATGGATTGTAAGTCATAATCGATTCTTCTAAACCAGAGAATCCGACATCTAGACGAATACCGTACGCTCCTAGCTCATGGAAGAAAGATAAATCATTATATGAAATACCTAATTGTGTAAAAACAGACGGACTAATATCAACTAATACTTGGAACCCTAATGCATTTGCATGAGAGATTGTTTCTTTAAACTCTTCTATAATTTTCTCTTTTTCTCCATCTACAGACAATAAGCATGTGAATACACGTGTAAATCCGTATTTACTTGCTAATGTTAAATATTCCTTATCTTTCTCTACTGTTGAATGTTCTGGATAAATAGAAATACCTAATCGTCTCATATTTACACGCCTCTTTCTTCATTGTTTTGTAAACCTTTTCAAATATATGTAGTGAAAAAGTATATATCCCCTTCTCATTCACTACTTTTTGAATCCGCTTTCTTTAAAGAAAAAACAATTTCTATCATTCATAACAACTACAAGTCTATACATCTATACTTTACAACTTTTTTTCATAGTTGTGTAGCTTTTACACAAATTTGTCAGTTTTTCCACCTCGAAAATTGTTATACGTTTCCAAGGCACCTTCCTTGACTGTTACATTGACCAATACATATACTCGAAAGAAAAGAGAAAATTTTATATAGGGGATGAATATATGGGAGAAGCAATACTCGTAAAACGAGAATCGTTATGGACGAAAGAGTTTGTCGCTTTAATTTTTGCAAACTTATGTATGTTTTTAGGGTTTCAAATGTTAATTCCTACTTTACCTGTTTATGTGAAAGAAATTGGCGGCACAAGTTCTAATATCGGATTTGTTGTAGGCATGTTTACCGTGGCGGCACTTTTTGTTCGACCACTGACTGGAAACGCCTTGCAAAAATTCAACAAAAAAATCATTTTAATGATCGGTACTGCTATTTGTTTACTCGCTATGGGTAGTTATCTTTTCGCTTCAACCGTCTTCCTATTGCTTGCCGTGCGAATTTTACACGGAGCTGGCTTTGGTATTACAACGACTACATATGGAACTGTCGTTTCAGATTTAATTCCGCAAGCTCGTCGCGGCGAAGGCATGGGATATTTCGGTCTTTCTGGAACGATTGCAATGGCGCTCGGTCCACTTATCGGACTTTGGCTCATGCAAACATATAACTTCACAATTCTTTTTTTATGTGCACTTTCATGTACAATTGTTTCATTAATATTAACGAAACTACTTCAAATCAAAAAATCGCCGCAACCACCACAGCAAACATCTGGTACTTTTCTCGATGGATTTATTGAGCGCAAAGCTTTACTTCCTTCATTATTAATATTATGTATTACATTAATGTACGGCGGAATCGGGAGCTTTATTACATTATTTGCTACGGAAGTCGGAATTGCTGATATAAGCCTCTTCTTCTTATTTAATGCACTTGCAATCGCTGTCACTCGTCCGTTTTCTGGAAAGTTATACGATGCGAAAGGTCATGCATTCGTTATTATTCCAGGGGTTATCATTACGTTTACAGGTATTATTTTATTGTCGTATACAACTACCATTCCGAGTTTAATTATTGCAGCAGCATGCTACGGAAGTGGTTTTGGAGCGATTCAACCTGCACTACAAGCATGGATGATCGACCGAGTAGCACCGCACCGACGAGGAGTCGCAACAGCTACATTCTTCTCAGCATTTGACCTCGGCATTGGCGCTGGCGCAATTATATTTGGATTCATTGCACATTTTACAAACTACGCAACTGTATATCGCTATTCCTCTCTATTACTTATTGCTTTCCTGTTCATTTACATTACAAGTATAAGAAAGCAAAAGCATGGAGATAAAAACAGAGAAAAAGCTGCTGGATAATTCAGTAGCTTTTTTATATGCAAAAGCGGAGTGAGTCATAAGGAAAAATTAATATAATCATTTTCCTACATATTTTCTTAACTTTCATCAAAAAATATACGATGAACTCGCAGACGCTTTCCTTCATATTCAACTAAACAATACTATTCTAAAAAGTGTGATTTCTTTACAAAAAACACTGTTTATATAGGGATAAAACCAATTAAATCCAGCTGTTTCTTTAAAGATTTGTAAACTTTTTATCCCTTTGTAAATTTAGTGTAAATTTTACTAGTAAACCGTTTACAGTACCTTGAGGTTTAGTTAATAATTACATCGTACATGAAATTTAAGGAGTGGAATGCGTGGAATACAATATTCAAGATATGATCTTCCAGTTCATTGGTGGATTAGGTATTTTCTTATTCGGGATTAAATACATGGGCGATGGACTGCAACAAGCAGCTGGAGATCGTCTTCGCGATATTCTAGATCGTTTTACAACAAACCCACTTATGGGTGTACTAGCAGGTATGCTAGTTACTGTATTAATTCAATCAAGTTCAGGAACAACAGCTTTAACAGTCGGACTTGTAAGTGCCGGATTTATGACATTAAGACAAGCAATTGGTGTTATTATGGGTGCGAACATCGGTACGACAGTTACTGCATTTATTATCGGAATTAAAATCGGAGAATACGCTCTCCCAATTATGGCAATTGGAGCTATCTTATTATTCTTCTTTAAAAATAAAAAAGTACATTCTTTAGGTCAAGTTATATTCGGTTTTGGTATGTTATTCTTCGGTTTAGAATTAATGAGCGCAGGTATGAAACCTCTTCGTTCTTTAGAGGCATTCCAAGAGTTAATGGTTAGCATGAGTGACAATCCAATTTTAGGAATTATTGTCGGTACAGTGTTCACTTTAATTGTACAAAGTTCAAGTGCAACAATCGGTATTTTACAAGAATTATTCGGTCAAGGTGCAATTGATTTAAAAGCTGCTCTTCCTGTATTATTCGGTGATAACATCGGTACAACAATTACAGCAGTTTTAGCAGCAATCGGTACTTCTATTGCAGCAAGACGTGCAGCATTAGTTCATGTTATCTTTAATATCGTCGGTGCAATCATCTTTACAATTTTATTAGTACCATTTACAAGTTTAATTCAATATTTCCAAACGTCATTAAACTTAAATCCAGAAATGACAATTGCATTTGCTCATGGAACATTTAACGTAACGAATGCAGTTATTCAGTTCCCATTCATTGCAGTATTAGCATGGATTGTAACAAAAATCATTCGCGGTGAAGATTCCGCTATTGATTTTAAACCGCAACATTTAAATCCAATCTTTATTGAACAATCTCCTGCTATCGCACTAACAGAAGCGCAAAAAGAAATTATTCGCATGGCTGAGTTCTCATTACATGGATTAAAAGAAGCAAATCAATTTTTAAATACACAAGATAAAAAACACGCTGACATGGCTACTCAATTAGAAGCAGCTATTAACAATTTAGATAAAAAAATTACCGAGTATTTAGTTTTACTATCAGAAAAACCACTTTCACCTACAGACTCTGAAAAACATTCAGTTTTAGCAGGTGTTGTTGGAGATATTGAACGTGTCGGTGATCATGTAGAAAACCTTGTAGAACTTGTAGATTTCCAAATTTCAAACCGCGTTTTACTATCAGATGAAGCACTAGCTGAACTAAATGAAATGCTTGAATTAACAATTTCAACATTACAAGATGCAATCAATGCTTTAACAAACTTTGACACTGAACTAGCTCAAACTGTAATTGCAAAAGAACGTAAAATTGATCAAATGGAACGTGTTCTTCGTAAACGTCACGTATTACGTCTGAACGAACGCAGCTGTTCAGGTGATGCAAGTATCATTTTCGTTGATATGGTAAGTAACTTAGAGCGTATCGGTGATCACGCTGTAAATATTGCTGATGGTGTTTTAGGTGAACAAGGTAAAATCAATTTAAAACAATCATTATAATAAAAAAGAGACGCTTAAGTTTAGCGTCTCTTTTTTCATTTCATATTTACAACCGTTCTTCCTTTTAACTTTCCTTGCAATATAAGTGTAAACTTCTCATCTAACTCTTCCAATGTACATTCTTCTGTATAAGATAGTAACTCATTATTTTCCCATTCACTTGCTAAGAGCGTCCACACATCTCTTCTCACATCCACTGGGCATTGCACAGAATCTATTCCTAAAAGACTTATGCCTCGCAAAATGAACGGATATACCGTTGTTTGTAATTCCTGCCCTGCTACATTACCGCATGTCGTTACACAACCACCATACTTTACCGTTTTTAAAGCGGTTTCTAGCATATGTCCACCTACAGTATCGATAACCCCGGCGTATATCCCTTTTAACATTGGTCTTCCTGATTCATCATTCAACTCCGTGCGATGAATCACTTGTTTCGCTCCTAGACGTAGTAGCATCTCTTCCTCTTCCATTTTCCCTGTCGCTCCTACTACGTTAAATCCTAGCTTACTTAAAATACTAACAGCTACACTCCCTACGCCGCCTGTGGCACCCGTTACTAAAACATCTCCCATACTAGGCGTTATGCCTGCTCCAATAAGCTTATATACTGATAAAGCAGCTGTAAAACCTGCTGTTCCGTACATCATACTTTCCTTTAATGACATGCCCTCTGGTAAAGGGACAATCCAAGATGCCGGCACGCGAATATATTCTCCGTAACTACCAGAAGTATTCATCCCTAAATCATATCCCGTTACAATGACTTGATCTCCTGCCTTAATGGTAGCATCTTCACTACTCACAACCACTCCTGCTGCATCAATTCCTGGCGTATGAGGATATGTTCTCGTAACACCTTTATTACCTGTGGCTGACAGCGCATCTTTATAATTTAACGTATTATCCGAAAGAAGTCTCCTTCCCCAGGCGTGTGAAAGACGATAGTCTAACGGCAGATGGGAGATGAATTTCGGTTTGGCGTAGCCAAACATTTGGTTTTCCTATTTATTTCGCCTCTGATATAATTATTCTTATAAGAGGTAAAGTTTGGTATAACAATGAAAGTAGATAATAATTTTGTAGTGTTCAGATTGTGTGATCACCGTCATAGCTTATGGGAAATGAAGCGAAAAGTGAGATGAATTGATATGACAAAGCATAATAAGGCGTACAAATTTCGTCTGTATCCAACAGAAGAACAAGCACATCTCATTCGTAAAACTTTCGGGTGTGTACGCTTTGTGTATAATAAAATGCTGGCTGAGCGGAAAGAAATATATGAAACATACAAAGAGAACAAGGAAGAACTAAAGAAACAAAAATTCCCTACTCCTGCGAAATACAAAGTGGAGTATGAATGGTTGAAAGAAGTCGATTCATTAGCATTGGCTAACGCTCAATTAAACTTGCAAACTGCTTATAAGAATTTTTTTAGTGGTCAAAGTGATTTTCCTACATTCAAAAGTAAAAAAAGTAGAAAATCTTATACAACGAATCGAGTAAACGGAAATATTATGTTATTTCATGGTTATATCAAATTACCGAAATTGAAAATGGTGAAATTGAAGCAACATAGAGAGATACCGCAAAACCATATAATCAAATCGTGCACGATTTCGATGACACCAACTGGTAAGTATTACGTGTCTATTTTGACCGAATATGAAAAAGAAATCGCTCCAAAAGAAGTAGAACGTGTAGTTGGATTAGACTTCGCAATGGCTGAATTGTACGTGAGTAGCGAAGATGAGAAAGCCAATTATCCTCGCTTTTATCGTCAGATGTTAGATAGATTAGCAAAGGCACAGCGAGTGTTAGCAAGACGTGTGAAAGGTTCAGAACGCTGGAATAAACAACGCATTCGTGTAGCGAAGTTGCATGAAAAGGTCGCCAATCAACGTAAAAATTTCCTTCATCACAAGTCTAAAGAATTAGCTGCGAATTTTGACGTTGTAGCAATCGAAGACTTACATATGAAAGGTATGTCACGAGCACTTCGCTTTGGTAAAAGTGTAGCGGACAACGGTTGGAGGATGTTCACGACATTTTTAGCATATAAGCTACAAGAACAAGGAAAACGGCTTATAAAAATAGATAAATGGTTTCCTTCTACAAAGATGTGTAGTCGTTGTGGAAATAAAAAAGAAATGCCATTATGTGAACGCAAGTATGCGTGTTTGTGTGGACTCACAATTGGCCGTGATTATAATGCAGCGATCAATATCAAAAAGGAAGCTATCCGCTTATTAATGTTGGCATAAATAGTAACAAAATAACCTTTGGAACAAGGGAGTTAGCTCGGCTGTCCTAGGACAAATTCGTTAGCTATCAAAAGTAGCGATGAACCGAGAAGCCCCCACTCGGGGTAGGCTCGTAAGAGATACTAAGTGGTGGGTAGTTCACTGAAGAATAGTGAACCTGTATTAATACGTCCCCCTCAGGTAAACTACTTACTTCTCTCTCTACAACGTTTCTTACAAACTGCTTACTTTCTGTTTCGTTCACAACGATTGCTCGGAATGATGTATGATTCACTATGCCCGCTCCTTTATCCGTAAAATTCTTCTTTATTATATAGAAGAAACAAGTAAACCTACTCATTTCTTCTTGGCTATATTTCAACAAATCTTACTTCTCTATCACTTTCTCACAATACATGTTTTCATTTCCACTAAAACAACTTATACTTATTCTACATCTGAAAAATAAAATATAGAAAATCTGACTTTTTATAAATATATTGAATTTTTACGAAATGTAAATGATTTGTAATGTCTTTTTTCGTCAAATTTCATTATAATAAGTGGATATGAGTGTCGTATTTCAATCCAAATGAAGGAGTACAGGAAATGGAGCAAAACCCATCTTTGCAAGAAAATACACGCAGTAAACCGAAAAAAAGTAGGAAAAAAACAAAAATTATTATAAGCGTTATTCTATTCTTTTTAATAATAGGTGGCGGTTATACTTGGTTTTTAGTAAATAAAGCATCTTCTGCTGTTCGAAATGCCGCACACGATTTAGCGCGCGGTGATAAATCTGATTTACGTGATAAAGCTGTAAAACCTATCACAAATAACGTCTCCGTCTTAATCATGGGTGTTGATGAAAGCGATGTCCGCGGGAAAGAATATGGAGAAGCTATAAGAACGGATGCACTACTACTTGCAACGTTTAATAAAGATAGCAAAACTGTAAAACTATTAAGTATTCCACGAGATACATATACTTATATCCCAGTGGAAAAGAAAAAAGATAAAATTACACACGCTCATGCATACGGTTCTACTAAAAACGGAAAAGATGGTGGACCCCAAGCAAGCATTGATGCAGTTGAAAAATTAATGAATGTTCCCGTTGATTACTTTGTAAAGTTTAACTTCAAGTCATTTATGAAAATTGTCGACGATTTAGGTGGTATTGAAGTCGATGTACCAGTTGAATTTACTGAACAAGATAGTAACGACAATGCTGATGCAATTCACCTGAAAAAAGGTGTTCAAAAGCTAAATAGTGAAGAAGCTCTTGCTCTTGCTAGAACGCGACACATTGATAGTGATGCAATGCGTGGGCAACGTCAACAGCTCGTTATTGAAGCAATTTTAAAGAAACTAACAAGCGCTGGATCTGTAACAAAAGTTGGTAACATCATTGATGATATTAACGGACAATTCGTTACAAACTTAACATTTGATGATATGCTTTCATTCTATAAATATGGGGCGGATTCTTCAATTGAGAAATTACAAATTCAAGGTGACGACTGCTATATGGAAAAAGGTGATGATACATGTAGCAAATCTGCTGGTGGCGGACGAACATATTACTACAATCCAGATAAAAAAGAATTAGCAAAAGTTACAAACGAACTTCGTACTCACCTTGGATTACCTGCATATACACAAACAGACTCTGATTCAAAGAAAACAAGTACAGAGAAAACAAAAGAATCTAAGTCTGAAAATACAAGTGAACGCGAATCAAGTAACAATGACGTGAAAAATAAGAATAAAAATAGCAGTGAAGATACAGAAACATCATCTAACGACAATGAATAAAAAAGAAGCAGTTCTCTATGGAGGTAGAGTACTGCTTCTTTTTATTTCTTCGGAATTAAAAATCAGAACTTTCTAACTATCTTTTTTAATATTTTTAAATTATAATAAATAGTAGCAATCTATTCCAATTATCAGGGGGCTCATACATATGAAAGCTGCAGTAAAACATAACATCTCAGATTTTAAAGACTACTTAAAATCCAACGATATATACATGGAAGAAAATATAGATGAAAATGACGGTTCTGTTCATTTTTCGGTAGGATTAGAGACCGAAGCTGGCGCAAAAATTCAACTTATCGCTGCATTCCAAAACGAACATCCTACTGTGGATATATACTGCTTCAATGTTGCTCACGTACCTGATGCAACATCAACAAATGATATTTTGCATGTCATCAATGAATTAAACACATCTTACCGATTTGCAAAATTCACGTTAAATAAGCAAAATGCAATTGATATTTCAGCATCACTTGCATTCTCAGAACCAAATTTCAATCCAGCACTTGTCTTTGAACATACGAGAATGCTATATAAATTAGCAAATGACGAATATAAAAACTTAATGAAAGTTATTTGGGCATAAATCAGCCTGCACCAATCGGGCGTTTACTACCTTCAAATAGCGGGATAGATAAAAGGATGGGCTGCAAGCAGCGCCATCCTTTTATTTCGATATCATATCAATCCACATCTTAACAGCAGTGCCTACAATCAAAATCGATAACATATATTGCAATGCTTTTTGATTGATCCTCTTCCCGACTCGCACTCCAAGCGGCGCAGCAAAGATACTTGCAACCGCAATAATAAGAGCTGGAATTACAACTACTTGACCAGTTATCACTTTTCCAGTCGTAATTCCTACAGAGGAAATAAACGTAATAGCGATGGATGTTGCTATTGTTGTACGTATCGGCAATTTTAAAATAACTAGCATAATAGGAACTAATAAGAAAGAACCTCCAGCACCTATAATGCCTGATGCTCCTCCTACAATAAACGCTAACAAGCTTGCTAACCATTTATTATATGTCACTTCACCACTATTATTTCGTTTCGGTACGAACATCATAATAGCAGCAATTGTTGCTAACGCTGCATAAACAACATTGACCGTATGTTCCGCTAATACGTTAGCACCAAAACTCCCTATGAAACTTCCTATTAAAATACTAGCTCCCATATACACAACTAGCGTTTTATCCATATCATTACTTTTTCGATAAGCCCATGCACCTGCAAAAGTTGCAACGAATACTTGCACCGCTGTAATACCACTCACTTCATGTGACGTATAACCAGTAAATCCTAGCAATACCGGAATGTATAGGATCATTGGATAATTAATAATCGCACCGCCAATTCCAACCATTCCTGATATAAACGATCCTATAAACCCAATTATAAAAAGTAATACGACTAAACTCACCTTATATCCCCCGCCTTCTAAAAAGAAGGTGATTTAAATGAATAAATTCACATTCCCATCCGAAGCATCTGCTAAATAAGCTCCTACTCCTGCAAACTCTACCCCTTCCATAATCTCTTCCTCTTTTAACCCTAATAAATCTACCGTCATTTGACAAGCTACAAGTTTAATCCCCTGTTCTTTCGCCAAATCCATTAAATCTGGTAAAGGCATCGCATTATGTTTTTTCATAATACCTTTAATCATCTTTGGTCCCATACCGGCAAAATTCATTTTTGATAATCCCATCTTGTCTGCACCACGCGGCATCATTTTTCCAAATATTTTTTCTATGAAAGTTTTCTTCACCTTCACATGTTCATCTTTCCTTAAAGCATTTAATCCCCAAAAAGTATGAAAAATAGTTACCTCTTGATCATACGCCGCTGCACCATTTGCAATAATATAAGCAGCCATCGCTTTATCATAATCTCCGCTAAATAAAACGATTGTTGTTTTCTTCTGTTGTTCCATGTTGTTCTCCCTCCAATTACCTGTAGGGGTATTTTATTATTTGTAAAAAGGCTCAAATCATTTATATCTGTACTATACGACTTTACCTTCCCACGCTAGCATACCACCTACCATATTGATTGCTTGAAAACCGTAGCTCTCTAAAAACTGAACTGCTCTTGCACTTCTCCCACCAGAGCGACAAACGATAATATACTCTTTCTTTTTATCCAACTCATGCATACGAAATTCTAATAGTCCTAGTGGAATGTTACTTGCTTCTGGAATTTTCCCATCGGCGACTTCTTCTACTTCACGTACATCTACGATATTTACTGCCTCTTTACATAACAATTTTTCTTCTAATTCTTTTACTGTCATTTCTTTCATTATAAATTCCCTCCTTACAAACCATTCATACCACTCGAAACATTGATAACGTGCTGAAATCCTAATTTTTTTAATACTTTTGCTGCTTGCTTACTTCTCGTCCCGCTCTGACAAATAACGATTACTTCCTTATTTTTATCTAATTGATTTGCTTTACTAGCTAACTCATTTAATGGGATATTCTGAAACCCTTTCATATGATTTCCTCTATATTCACCTACTGTACGAACATCGATAAATTGTTTATTCTTTTGCCCCATCATCCGTTTTAAATCTTTTCCTGAAATATTTTTTACTCCTCTAACTGGTAAGAAGCGAGAAATAATAAACCACGATACAAGTACAATTAAGATTACATTTAATATTGTCTTTACATCCATAAAACTATTTAAACTCCTTTTGTGCTTTTTTCCCGTCCAAATATATACTATAGCTTTGAATATGGAACCCTTTCTTTCTTAAAAAACGAACACTTAAATTCCGATCCACTTTATTATGAACAATAAGATGCAAAGGCTTATTTGGTATTTCATGATAATACCGTTTTAAATACGCATACGGTATACACATAATTCTAGAAGTGTTATCACTGTGACTCTCTGTATAATTGCGTACATCTACAACAACACTTTCCATTTTCCTTACTTGTTCTAACGAAATATATGCAACGTTTAAAACCGGAATGTAACGTTTTACTAAAATTCCTAGCATCCATACTAGTAGAGATATAACTATATAAAACATATATGATTATCCTCTTTACTTTCAATAATAAGCATAGGATGTAATCTTCCACTTGTTATTGAACTGCTATGCTTTCTTGATCCAGAATTTTAATTCACCAGATTCTTCCGTGTGTTTTAACACTTCATGACCGCCTTTTTGTGACCATGCTGGAATATCTTTAATCGCACCTTTATCTGTTAAGTGTACTTCTAACACTTCCCCCGATTGTAATGCTTCCATTGCCTTCTTTGTTTTCACAATTGGCATTGGACATGCTAATCCTTTTACATCTAATACTTCTTTCACCTTCATCTTATATACCTCCTATTTTTATTTCATTTGAAACCGAATTAATTATGAACAGCACAACGGTTTGGACCAATCTCCATTTCACGCTCTTCGTCTTGACTTGGATTTAATCGCCCCATATTTGTTTGACGAATTTCTTGATATGCATTCGGCTGAGGTGGTAAATTCTCCGTTACAACTTTACGAAACTCTCCCTCATCCTCAATATTTAGTCCTGCATTATACGCAAATAAATCTTTTAATTTAGCACTAACAATGCCACTCTCGTCCATTTCACTTATTTTTGAATAATGGGCTGGTAACACAATTAATTGTTGAGATAATAATTTATATCGTTTATATAAAGTTTCTCGTAAATCACTTACCCAATCTTCAGCTTTCCCAGCAAGATCTGGACGCCCAATTGAATCTACAAATAAAATATCGCCTGATAATAAATAGGAATCATCTACAATAAATGACGTACTTCCAATCGTATGCCCGGGTGAGTATAATACGTCAATTTCAATTTTAGTACCCCCCACCGTAATAACAGATCCTTCAACAAGTGGTTTATATGAGAACACAACTTCCTCCGCATCTTTTGGCGGCAACCAATACGTACCACCTACTTTTTCCGCTAACTTACGCCCGCCAGAAATATGGTCTGCATGTAAATGTGTATCCATTACATTCGTAATCGTAACACCATGCTCTTTCGCAAACTCTTCGTACACTTCAACTGTTCTTACTGCATCAATAACTGCTGCTTCACCGTTTGAAACGACCATATAAGATAAGCAACCTTTTCCAAGACGGTTAAACTGATACATACTTCCGCCATCTTTTAAATCTCCAACTTTTATAGGCTTTATATATTCACTCCAAGCCTTCATACCACCAGATAAATAATAAACATTTTCTAATCCAGCCTCTGTTAATTGCTCTGCCACAAATATAGAAGACCCTTCTTTTGCGCATACTACTAAAACATCTTTATCTTTAGGTAGTTCACTTACAATATGATCTACACCCTCTAATAAATCAAAGTACGGCACATTCATTGAAGTAACTTCTTTTCCTTCAATTTTCCACTCTTCATAATCCGCCTCATTACGAACATCTAAAATAAATAACTCTCCGAATAAAACTTTCTCTGCAACATCTTTTGTTTGTAACGGTTTAACGTTCATCTCATTACCCCCATAGGTATATTTTCATTTAAAAAATTTTATTTTTCCACATTGCCTTGCCACTCTAACATGCCTGGAATGACATTTTTCACATTTGCATAACCTTTCGCTTTCAACATGTGGCAAGCTACATCACTACGGTTACCAGTTCGGCAAACAACATAAATTTGCTTCTTCTGATCTAACGCTGCACTGTCTAATTCTCCTAACGGCACTGAAACAGCCGATGGAATATGACCAAAAGCGAATTCCGCCGCTTCACGAACATCTACTACAATACACTCTTCACCACTTAATAATATCTCTTCCAATTCCGAATGCGTAATTGTTTGAGGATATTTCACTATTTCATTCACTTCATGCTCGTGTGCTTTTCGAACGTAATGCATCAATAAATCACCTTTGTGTTTCGTCCCGATATATTGATGGCCTACTTTACTCGCCCAACTTTGTATATCTACAGTAGATCCTTTATCTGTTGCCTGAACTTCAATCACTTGCCCTGATGCCAAACCTTCCATTGCCTTCTTCGTCTTCACAATCGGCATCGGACAAGCCAATCCTTTACAATCTAAACTCATATCCACTTTTATACTCATAGTCGATTCCTCCACAACTTATATACATATACCTGTAGGGGTATATTAAAATGTTTTTGAAAATCTGTCAACAATTATGTTTGACAGATTATCGGCTTTTTACAAGTAATTGAACAGCTTCTTTAATTAACTCTTCATTTGAACCATTACCACTTTCAAACTGTTCACGTAAACATTGCTCTAAATTTGTTCCAACAACAAGTCCAATTGTACGATCAAGTGCAGAACGAGATGCCGTTAACTGTGTAATAACTTCTCGGCAATCTTTTCCTTCTTCCATCATACGAAGTACACCACGAACTTGACCTTCAATACGTTTCAATCTATTTTTCATATCTTGATTGTATTCCACTGTAGACCACCTCCGTATTTATAACGATATTATACATTACTTTGTAACTTTGTATAATATCATATACCCTCAAGGGTATATTGTAAAGCATTTTATTTTTTTGAACCTTTCTAAAGTATAGTAAAAATGCAAAAGCCACTGATTTTATTGACTTTTGCATTTCTCAACTACACTGTATTATTATCTTACTTCTTATAAACTCTTTGTAAAACTATAATCCATTTCTCCACCTAGTGCTGCAGCTGTATCACCAGTTTCTCTAAAATCATGTGTATATATTTTTTCAAATGAACCGAAATCTACTTGCTTATAAAATTCATAGCAAGGGAAACCATCATGTTCTCCTTGAATATCGATACTACCATCCTTTTTCACACATACAGTTAATAAATAGTCCACAGGAGGAGCATACACATTTAACGGATTACTTGCACTTGCTCTCATTTTGAATTGCACACCATCAGAATTCCATTCAATATCCGTACACACAATATTTTCAGTACTCGCTTTTCCTGTTCTTTTATTCACCGAACCATCTGGGTTTGTAACCTTCTCTGTTGTAATACCCGTTTCCGCATATGAAAACACTTCTTCTTTATAAAAATCCACTACTACCTCTTGCTCAACTCTAGAGCGCATCGTATTTACCGCATGTGGTGTAAATTCACGCGAATCACCTTCGAATTGAATTATTTTTCCTGTTTCCATATCCTTCTTAGCTTCTGTCCAAGAAATTGGAATAAAGACACTGGCTCTAATTTTTACGATATTAGTCATAAGAAACACCTCTATAATTTTATTTTAAATACTGCATATCACTGAGTAAAACAGATCACAATTTCGGTCCCATAATCAATAGATTTCTCTTTTAACGTTTGCTACTTCCTTCTGAAAAATAGCGCTATATTTATTAGATTGTCGTTTTAAAACTATATTCCATTTCTCCAGCTAGTGCTGCTGGGGTATCATCCGTTTCTCTGAAATCATGTGTGTATATTAATTCAAATGAACCAAAGTCTATTTGTTTATAAAATTCATAGCAAGGGAAACCATCGTGTACACCTTCAACATGCACAGTACCACATTCATTAACTCGTATAGTCAAAAAATAGTCAGCTGCAGGTGCTGTCGTGTTTAACGGATTACTTGCACTTGCTCTCATTTCAAATGAAACTTCATCTTCACTCCATACGATATTTGTACATACAATGCTTTCTGTACTTGTTTCTCCTTTTTGATACTCAATTGAGCCATCTGGATTTGTAATCTTCACAGTGACGATACAAGCATCTGCATATGTGAAAATTTCTTTTTTATAAAAATCAATATTCACTTCTTGTTCTAATCTTGAACGCTTTGTGTTCACAGCGTATGGTGTAAACTCACGTGCATCTCCAGCATATTCAAACACTCTTCCTGTTGCAGAATCCTTAATAGGTTCCAGCGATGCATATGGTGCAAATACACTCCCTCTAATTTTAACGATATTAACCATGTGAAACCTCCATTGATTCTATTTATATAAATCATTATTTGTACTATACGGAATATAGTCAATTTGATTGACTATATTCCGTATAGTACAATAGGTTTCACATGTAGTCAACTTAATTGACTATAATTACGGAGGTTATATACATGGATCATTCAACATTTAACGAACTAGACCTTACTTCACTTTTATCATTATCCTTTAGTACATTAATTACTGAGCTACATGACAGATTAAGTGAATTGGGATTTGAAGATATTAGACCAGCACATGGTTTTATGTTCAAACGCATCCTTCCTAATGGAGCAACTGGTATAGAACTAGCTGAGTATTTAGGGATTTCCAAACAAGCTGTAAGTAAAATGGTAGATTCTCTTGAGAGTAGTGGTTACGTTACACGTAAAACGCATCCTACTGATAAAAGAGGTAAGATCATTGTTTTAACCGAACGTGGTTTGTCAGTAATGAAAGCAAAAGAAGAAATAATAGCTGAAATAGAACAGCGATGGATTGAAAACATAGGCGCTGAACGAATGCAAATGCTCAAGGAAGACTTAACAACATTCGCTACTAAAGAAAATACAGGGAAATTATCATCAAATATCCGACCTGTTTGGTAAACAAAAACTCCATATAAAAACGAATCCATTTTGATTATTCTTTTTCAAAATGGATTCGTTTTTTACAGTTTTATTAATAATTATTGTTTCTTTTAAATTTTATATTAAATACATGAAAGTCTATATTTTAAACATTATATGATTTCATAACTCTCTGCACAATCAAACTCGCCGTATTCTCCTCCGGTGGCATCAACAAATTTGTAGCTGGCCCATATACGACAGGACTTAATTCCACTTCATATCCACCATATACATACTCTTCCTTTGTAGGTAAATAACCAATATATCCGTTCGTATATCCACCAAAGAAAGCTAGTTCATTTTGAAGACGCTCTTTCATTTCTAACGCAGTTTCTGAAAAAGGTTCCATCGGTATACCAGAGAACATACCATCATTAACCTGAAACAGTTGAACTTCTAAATCGATACGTAACTGCCGAATACCTTGCTTATATTTCTCTAAAATGATAGTAAGCCATTCATCCGTATTCATCCCCCACTGCTTCTCGGCCAATCGAGCCATGCTTCGTATCTCATTCATTTCAGGAATATCTTTCAACTTCATTTGCATCGTACTCGAAATCGTTCTTAAATTTACAATTGGGCTGTATGTAACTGTTGGCAACATCGTTAATACATGTCCACTAAGTGTGTAAGCCATTTTCTTTAATGCTTCTCTTGAACCGCGATACTTCGCATTTACATTACCAGCAGCCCCTTGCACAATAATAACAGGACAGTTTACTATCTTCTCAAGAACCTCTCTCGTCATTCCAGGATAATCCGCTGATAACACATCACTATCACCTTTTAAAACATTTGGATGAGCCGTACAAAATACTACAATCCCAGATAGCTCCTTCGTTTCAGCATTTCTTATGGCTAACATACCAATTCGTTTATCTACAACACCCTCTATATTTGTTCCCATCTTTGCTCTTCCATCAGATGTTCTCTCTCTTCGGTTGACCCCAATATCACCTGTCATAACACCCCAGCCAACTTCACAGAGCTTCAAGTTGTTATCCGCAGTAACCGCACCTTGCACTACATTATTTACTAAAATCGTTTTATATGAATTTACTAAAGGTTGCTCACCGACTGTTTCTGGACCAGAGTGTGTATGTGTATAAACAACTGTTATTCGCTCAAATGGCACATGAAGCCTACTAGCTACTCGCTCACGAATAACATTCGTATCTTCTACTAACATCCCAATATTATCAACACTTATAAACACCGTTTTCATTTCATTTTTTTCAAATACAAAGACCGTCCCGTAAATACGCTCTTCAATATTATTTATTCCTGTCTCTCTATGGTATCCGACAAAATCAATACCGACAGGCGGCGTAATATCCACCTTGCATACCCCTATTTTGCTCATTTGAATCGCTCCATTTCTCTATGTAACTCCCTTTTTCAAGAATAGCATATTTAACCTTGTTCCAAATAAAAAAGAACGGACATAGCATTCTATGTCCGTTCTTTCCTTCACACATACTTCCGATGCACCATCTTCCCATCATAAGAAAACACAACGCCCTTACTCTCCACAATGGACTCCATATGCACCGTTCTTCCCCATAGCTGATGAAGATACGGTAATACTTTTTCTAAGTATTTTAAATCTAGTTCAATTCCTTCATAGCTATGTTTAATGTACAATTCCCCATTCTTTAAGTAGTCTCCATCTTCTACTACTAAGTACGGGAAACCTCCATTAGTACGCATATTTACAAGTTGATCACGTACATGTTCCCACTCTTTATCTATTACTTTATACTCTTTTCCTTGGCGCTGGAATAAGTACATATCTTCTCTCATTACGAGGTCTTTATTTAAGTAGTTTCTTAAGAACGATACATCCCATTCAATTTCGCGTACTTCAAAAATTTTGTCTCGACCAGATCCTGGTTTTACACCGCGTCGCTTCATTTCTTCTGTCGGGTTATTGTAGCGTTCTTCAATATCTTCGAACATTTTAATACCGAGGTAGTATGGGTTAATGCTTGTTTTTGATGGTTGAACTACACCTGCATTAAGCTTTGCGAATTCAATCGCTTCAGAAGATGTTAAGTCCATTTCACGAAGTATGCGTTGATGCCAGAAGGAAGCCCAGCCTTCATTCATAATTTTCGTTTCAAGCTGTGGCCAGAAATATAACATTTCCTCGCGCATCATCGTTAATATGTCGCGCTGCCACTCTTCTAGCTCACGGCTATATTCTTCAATAAAGAGGAGTAAATCTTTTTCTGGCTGCGGTGGGATTTTCTTCTTTTTATGCATATTAGGTCGTTCCCTCTTTTTGTTTCGATCATCTAAATTCCATAAATCATCGTACTGTGATATCTTTTTCTTTTCTACATCCTCTTCTAAATCTCCAATACTCCAAGCAAGTTTCGGACGCATAAGCGATGGATCAATATGTTCTTGAATGGCAAGTACTGCATCCAAGAACGTTTCTACCTCTTCTCTTCCATACTTATGTTCATACGCCTTCACACGATCTGCTGTCGCTGCCATACTCTCCACCATATCGCGTTTCGTATTAGAGAAACGAATATTATTTTTGAAGAAATCACAGTGCGCTAAAACGTGCGCCACGATTAATTTATTTTGAATTAAAGAATTCGTATCTAATAAAAAGGCGTAACATGGATTAGAGTTAATAACGAGTTCATAAATTTTACTAAGTCCTAAATCGTATTGTAATTTCATTCTGAAAAATTGCTTTCCAAAACTCCAATGCGAAAACCTCGTCGGCATCCCATATGCACCAAATGTATAAATAATTTCCGCTGGACATACTTCATAACGCATCGGATAAAAATCAAGCCCAAATCCAGTCGCAATTTCCGTAATTTCCGCAATCGCATATTGCAGCGCTTTATCTTCACTTGCTCTCATTATTTTCCCTCCTTACACTTTCCCTTAAGAAAGTGTATGATGAGGAACAAGCTTTCATGAGGATTGATTGCATAATAAAAAGACATCCTCATAAAAACGAGAATGTCTTATCTATTAACCTTCAATAATCTCCATCTTCTCCGTAATCGGTGTACGAGCTTTTCCTTCTGGTGCTTTATCGAAATAGCCAAGATGAAGAATTCCAACGATGCGTTGGCCTCTTGTTAAACCGAGTCCTTCTATAAATAATGGATTGTAGTTTAATCCGCCTGATTTCCAAACACACCCTAATCCGCGCTCCCAAGCAAGTAGTTGGAAGTTTTGCATAAATGCACATGTTGCAGCGTAATCTTCGTCGCGTTGAATTTGACGTGGATCTTCATTAATATAAACAACAATTTGTGCAGGCGTGCTTAAGAAACGATCTGATAAAATTTTACCGCGTTTCGCTCTTTCTTCTTCTGTGAAAGAGTTTAATACTGCATCTACTAATTTCTGGCGGCCTTCTCCAATGTATAATTTACAATTCCATGGTTCACGGTGTTTATGATTTGGCGCCCACGTTGCGTCGTTTAATAATTCAATTAATAACTCTTTATCTACTGCTTTATCTGTAAATGTACGAACAGAACGTCTTTCTTTAATCACATTTGCGATGGAAGTATATGTAGTCATAGTCATATTTTTCTCTCCCTTATTTTCATCTATATGTATACGTTTGTTATTGATATTGATTTTCAATTTCGATTATACCCTAGTTTTTTACTATTAATCAATGTTTTATGTTGGAAAACTTTCAAAACATCATTTCATACTGTGAATAAAAAAACTTAGCTTGTTCACAAGTTTTTCACATTTTATGGAAATGATATGTGTACAGTTTTCCACATTATCTATCTAGGAGGAATTTACATGTACAAAAAAATCGTAGTAAGTATGACTATGGCAGCATTATTATGCGGGATATCTACCTTCCCTGCTTCCGCTGCCACGCTAAAAGAAGTAACATTCCATCATCATAAACCAATTTCAGAAGAAGAAATGCAGTCGCTCGAAAAACTCGGCTATAACAAACATGAAATTTGGAAAGCTACCCACATTGCAAAAATGAGTAAAAAAGAAATGAAAGATGTTTTAGCTTACTATAAACAAAATAAATCTTGGGAGACAACAGCCGAGCATTTCGGTGTAGATCCAAGTAAGTTGAAAAAGCATCATATGAATAAAGAAACAAAAAAAGCACTACTGCAAGAATTAGCAAATATGCAAAAATCTACACCAGATGGACTAAAACAAAAAATGAAAGAATATAATATCGGATTACGTCAGCTCACGGTATTAACAATCATCTCTCAAAAAAGTAATACTCCCCTTGATGATGTGCTAAAAATGAAAAAAGACGGAATGGATATGAAACAAATTGCTGAAAAATTAAATGTAAAAAAAGAAGATATACGAGCAGAAATGATTAAATTAGTAAAGTCTATTAAGGAGAAGAAAACAAATTAATACACCAAAAAGGAAGAGATTTTCAATACTCTTCCTTTTCTTTATGAACTTTCAATTTTCAAGTATAAATTCCCGTCTTTCCCAAAAACTAACACAAGTAAATGATATATGTTAGGGGGTGTGAAAATGTTCGGTTTATCATCTAAGAAATCCAAAAAGACTAACACAAAAACACTTTGTTCTATTCCAGAATTTGTACAAACCATGAAAGAATCTAGCGATTTTGTCTCTTATAACGTACTTGAAGATGAAACGTTATGCTTGTTTTATTATAAATCTGTCGTGGAAGCACTTATTATTAAACAGTTTATTTTAACTCCTATGAAAAAGGAATCAGAACATATTCAGAATATCTCTGACCTATGTAATATTGTCTCCATTGAAGATATTATTACCTCTCCCTCTATTGATGATATTCGTGAGAAATTATTAGGTGGATATATTTTAGTACGCTTAAAAAGCAATTCGAATCCCGATCAATATGCTTTAATTCGTGCCGAAAGTACTGTTTTAGGAACACGATTATATAACGATACAGAAAATGAGTATAGCGTAATTGGACCTAAAATCGGTTTCGTTGAAAACCTTGACACAAATATACACTTATTGCGCCGAAATATTGTAACGGAGCAACTCATTTTCAAAGAAGTTATCGTTGGATCTATGTCAAAAACGAAAGTAGCAGTTGCTTATATTGAAGGGGTTACAAATGAACAATTTATCAACACTGCAATACAACGACTAGAAGACATTGACTTTGATGTTCCATTTGATTCGACTATGATTGAGCAATTTATTAGTGATAATAGCAATTCACCGTTCCCTGTTCTATTACCTACAGAACGATTAGATCGAGCAGTATTTGCATTAATTAACGGGGAAGTTTTAATTTTAACAGATGGCTCTCCATATGCTTTATCAGGACCGACAACGTTACTAGACTTTTTCATTTCACCAGAAGATTATTATTTACCATGGATGATTGGATCGTTCTTTCGCGTTATCCGTTTTTTCGGAGCTATATTTTCTCTTTTTTCCTCCGCTATTTATACAGCAGCTTTAACATATCATTATCAAATGATTCCTGCTGATTTACTAGGACCTATTATTTTCTCGAGAGCGAACGTACCTTTCCCGCCTATTCTAGAAGCACTTTTTTTAGAGATTACAATCGAATTGCTTCGTGAAGCGGGAGCACGTTTACCGACAAAAGTCGGACAAACAATTGGTATTGTTGGCGGGATTGTAATTGGGCAAGCATCTGTTGAAGCCGCTTTAACGAGTACGATTTTATTAATTGCAGTTGCTTTATCCGCTCTTGCATCTTTCACAACGCCGACTGTAAAAATGTCTTCTACTATTCGGTTGTTACGATTTCCGCTTATTCTTTTAGCTGGTGCATTTGGTGGATTAGGTCTTATTGTCGGGTTTGTGTTTATTTTAGCTCATTTAATTAAATTAAAATCACTTGGATCACCTTATTTATTACCTTTATATCCATTTCGTGGTTTAGGTACAGCGGAAGGATTTTTCCGTTTACCGTTTAGCCAAACTGCACAAAGGCCCTCTTTCCTTAGACCAAAATCTAAATGGCGCTATAATCCAAACAAAGCGAAGCAAAAACGTGATGGTGATAATGAATGAAAAAACTCTTATTGTTCCTTATTATAATCTTTTTTGTTCTACAAACTGGCTGTACACAAACGTATGTAGTGGATGCGCAGCGTATTATTCATATTGCTGGATTTGACATAAAAAAAAACAAAAGCTTCCAGGGAACGATCTTATTTCCAGAGTATACACATGGTGTAAAGTCTAAACCAGAAACTCAATCAACATCTGCTCGTTCACTTGAAACAATCGCTTCACGATTAAATGCGAAATCCCCTCACAATGTTGTTGTAGGTCAAATGCGTGTCGTTCTATTTGGAAAAGATCTAGGAGAACAAGGAATGGGGGAAATTATTACTAACTTACAACGTGACCCGAATATCGGGCGTGATGTACAACTAGCAATTGTAGATGGATCGGCTGAAGAGCTTTTAAATTATGGCAAACAAAATGGATCGTTATATATTGCTGATTTACTCGAGCAAAATATAAGAAATGAGAACATTCCACAAACCTCATTAAATATTTTTTTATATAATTACTACTCTGCTGTATGTGATGCCTACGTCCCTTATATTAAAATGGGCGATAATCATTCCGTCGCTGTCAAAGGACTTGCCTTTTTAAAAGGCGATAAAGTCGTTATGTATACAGATAAAAGACATTCTGTTTTAGCAAAATTACTTATTAATCCTACGAAAAATGGACGTTACGAGGCAGCGATAACAAAGGATAAACATAAAGGTATGGTCGTTATACAAAACTTAGCTGGGAAAAATAAATATGATATAGATCAAACTGGCGACATACCAAAAGTAAAAATCCATTTAAAATTAAATGGATTAATTAAAAACTCTCCTAATTGGATTGATTTAAGAAAAAAGACAAATATCAATTATATAAAAAAACAAATTGAACGAAATGTTGAAAAAGACTGCGAAGATTTAATAAAACAATTTCAAGAAAAGGAAATTGATCCTTTAGGAATACGAGATGAAATTAAAAGCCATACGAGAAAATGGAATATAAAACAAATTCGAAATATGTATAAAAATGTAGCGGTGGATATAAATTTAGATCTTAATATTGTACAATCTGGAATCGGGGAATAGTGAGGTGAAATAAGCAATGAACACAATGAATAAAGCAAAGACAGTCTCTCCATACTTTGCATTTATCTTATTACATTCTCTTCAAATCGGAATAGGAGTTCTTGGATATCAACGTGTGATTATAAAAAACGCTGGTTATGATGCCTGGATTTCTCTTATTATTGCGGGAATTGCAACTCATATTGTGCTGTTTTGTATGTTGAAAATGTTGGAAAAAGATAGGGATTTAATTAGCATTCATACAACAAGTTTCGGAAAATGGTTTGGCTCTATATTTTCTGTAATTTTCACTCTTTATTGCTTATTATTTTGCCTTACTGTTCTTCGTACATATATGGAAGTAATACAAGTTTGGATCTTCCCTACCATTAAGTTATGGAAACTTACGCTTATGTTTTTATTAGTCACTTACTACATTATAAAAGGTGGCTTCCGTTCTGTGACAGGGATATGTTTTTGGGGTATTGTACTTCCTATTTTCGTTGTATTCTTTTTAATCTATCCAATGAAATATGCTCATTTCCGTAATATTTTACCTATTTTTACACATTCACCTTTTGACATGCTTATATCTGCAAAACAATCTGCATTAGAGTTTCTTGGCTTTGAAACAATTCTTATTTTTTATCCATTTATTGAAAAAGGAAAATCATTAAAGAGATGGGCCCATGCAGGTATTGCTTTTAGCACCTTAATTTATGTAGTTTTAGCCATCGTATCTTTTATGTATTATAGCGAGGGCCAATTAAATCACACGATTTGGCCTACTTTAACAATGTTAAAAATTATTAAAGTTCCTTTCATTCAACGCTTTGAATATATTATTATTTTCGTTTGGTTTTTAATTATTTTGCCAAATCTTTGTTTAACCATTTGGTCATCATGTCAAACGATGAAGCGTTCATTTCATATTTCATTTAAATTTACATTACCGTTTTTTCTTTTCATCGTTTTTATAGCTTCTTTATTTTTTAAAAACCGTGAAAGTATAAACACATTAAATACAGTACTGTCTCAAGCTGGCTTATATATTGTATACGCTTATATCCCAATTTTATTTCTATTCCATTCAGTACGATGGCGTTTCAAAAATCCGTCGAAAAAATCTTCAACCGATACACCATAATCTCTGATACAATTTGAGTAATACATTTGTAAAGGGGACAAGCGTATGAAGAAATATGTATTTTCTTTACTTGCAGTACTGAGTTTAATTCTTGCCGGTTGCGGAGCTACTAGTACAAACGAAAAAAAATCATCTGAATCAAAAGAAGAGCATGACCACGCATCGCACACTCAGCAAGCTGACATTCAAGAAAAAACAAAAGGAGTAGACACACTTCCTACCTTCCTAGACAAGCTTGATCCACAAATGAAAGATATATACACTGTCGCTGGACAAAATGCAGAGCTATTAGATTGGATTCCATGTTACTGTGGTTGCGGTGAGAGTGTGGGACATAAAAATAATAAAAACTGCTTTATTCGTGAAATGAAAAAGAATGGTGAAGTCGTTTGGGACTCCCATGCAACAACTTGTGTCAATTGCTTAGAAATAGCAGTTGAATCGGCTTCCATGAAACAAAAAGGAAAATCAACGCTTGAAATTCGTAACTATATCGACAATAAATACAAAGAGGGCTATGGCAAGCCAACACCTACACCAATGCCGAAAGCTTAAAAACGAGGAAATTCCTCGTTTTTTCTTTTCATTCGCTTTTTTTCTTAACAAATTCTTTCAAGTGTATTTCTCCTTGCTTGTCACACACTATATATAACTCCTCAGTAAGGAGGGTACACAGTGCAAACATATAACGACTATGATAAAGCTCTCTATTACACGTATTGCTGTAATTGGGATAAATTACTCGTTCTTATGGTTCAAACGAACGATCAACTATTTTCTAAGCGTATTGAACATTTTTTACACGCTTATCAATACAGTAAAGAAATGCCAGAAGTTGATAAACAATTGCAGCTCCTATTTCAATATATTGACCACGCATCCCAAAAGTCACATATAGAAGAAGTAGAGCAAATTCAAATGTAAAATATAGCGCTATTCTCTTCAGGAGAATGGCGCTTTTTTAAATATCGATATCAATAAAAGTTTTTCCTTATAAAACTTTTATTGATAAACATATTTTTTCTTTCTTTTCTGTGCCACTTCATACTATAATTTAGTATGTAACTATTATAAGAGAGGTATAAAATATGGGACGAGAAAAAAAGCAAGAATATGCTTTACTTACCGCATGGGGAGCTTCTTTTATCGCTACACTAGGAAGTCTTTATTTTTCCGAAATCATGAAATTTGAGCCTTGTGTACTTTGTTGGTATCAACGTATTATTATGTATCCATTCGTTTTATGGCTTGGTATCGCTGTAGCAAAGAAAGATTATCGCATCGCAAGTTATTCTTTACCAATTGCAAGTATTGGTGCTTGTATTTCTTTATATCACTATGCAATTCAAAAAGTCGCTGCATTTTCAGCAGCTGGGGCAGCTTGCGGCCGTGTACCTTGCACCGGAGAATTCATAAACTGGTTTGGTTTTATTACAATCCCGTTTTTAGCACTTATCGGCTTTATTACAATCGCTGTTTGTAGTTTTATTGTAATAAAAAACAAATAAGGAGATGAACAAATGAAAAAAATGCTTATATTTGGTGGTATTATTATCGCCTTGTTTGTAGCAATTTTCGCTGTCACACAAATGGAAGAAAAAAACGCTACTAGCCAAAAAATTGATAATCCTACTGATAGTAAGACCAATGGCCCTGACTACTACACAAATAAAATCTCTCTTTCAGATCTTCAAAAGAATTTAAAAGAGAAAAAAGAAGAAACAGTATACTTTTATCAAACATCTTGCGTTCATTGTCAAAAGCTATCTCCTGTCGTAGTACCAATGGCTAAAGACTTGAACGTCGATATGAAAGTTATGGATATTGAAAACCTAGATGTTCCTTGGGATGAATATAAAATTAAAGGAACTCCAACAATCATTCACTTTAAAGATGGCAAAGAAGTAAGCCGTATTAGTGGTGAACAGCCGGAAGACAAATTAAAAGAATGGCTTGAGCAAACGAAGAAATAACGAGAAAAGGAAACTCCTTCTACACATGAAATGGGCGTAAAGTCCCAAACTAATGTATAAGGAGGGGGTTTTATGCCAGAAGTGAAATGCTCTGTTTCCAATTGCTCATTTTGGGGACAAGGTAACTTTTGTCAAGCTAGTGCAATCATTGTTCAACCAGATGCACAAGAAACTGGTTCGGATACAAATGATTCATATACAAGCGCGGTTTTAACAAACGAGACGCTAGAAAGTTCTGTAACAACGAGTGTAGAGACTTGTTGTCATACATTTAAGCCAAAATATTAAACAAAAAAAGCATACGAGTACTCGTATGCTTTTTTACATTCCTCTCCAAAAATCATGCATGATAAAAAAGTACAAAATAACGAGAACAACTGTCCCACATAAGGTAATGCGCCGATATATACTCTTCTCTCCTTCTCTTGCTTTCACAAATGCCCAAATAAATCCGAAGAACAATATTAAATCAACATATGGAACATAAAAAGAAAAAACGAGAAACGCATACAAATACACGATAAATAAACAGGTCGTTACTAAGAAAATTTTAAAAGCAAATTCACTTTTCATAATGTAACCGTCCCCCTATCTGTACTGTATTATATTCAGCAAAATACAATAGTTGCAGTTAAACTCGAAGTAGAAATAAGCTACCGTCTATAATACGGTAGCCTATAACGGAACATTATATTTCCGTTTATATATATTACTTAAAACCGAAGAAGGAATTTGCTCATAACGAATTTTTTCTCCTGTTTCATCCACAATATACAAATTGTTTCCTATATAATATATTCCATCTTTTCGTTTTGAATACACTGGATATCTTTCGTTTGGCAATACCGTTTTCACTTTTGTTAACTGCCCATTTGGTTCTTGCCAATATATATCGGCACGGTCTACTAACGTAAGCACGCCAATTTGCTCTTCCTCTACTTTACGACCATTCCAGCTCACGACGCGGTAGCCAAGCTTATTTGCTTCATATTCAGGGCTCGTATGAAAACGGGAAATGATTACTTTTGTTTGTAATTGGACTCGGTCATATAGCCACTGTATATCTCTGTCATGCATACGAATACAACCATTTGATTCCCTACTTCCAATTGTCCATTCCCGATTTGTCCCGTGAATCGCATATTCATTTTTATCTAGTCCAAGCCATCTCGTACCAAGAGGGTTATTCGGTGCACCACCAGCTATTTTTTTCCGATGGTATTCTTTATTTTTATATTTAGTTATAATACAAAAATTACCTTCAGGCGTAGGTGTACGATCTCTTCCAGTTGTTACGGGAAATGTTTTTGTATAATTTCCATTTTCAAAAAAAGATAATTGGTTTGTCGTAAGATTCACTAATATTAGATGATCTGTATCAGCAAAGGCACTAACCGGTAGGATGAAAAATAATAGTATGACGAAACATAATTTTTTCACCTATATCCCTCCCCTAGCGCCACTATAATAAGTGGAATTAACTTTACTTTGCTCTTATAAATGAAAACTATCCATTTACAATAACGCCCCCATTTACATGTATCATTTGTCCGGTAACATAAGATGAATCGCTAGACGCTAAGTATACGTATGCTGGTGCTAATTCATACGGTTGACCAGGCCTTTGCATCGGAACATTGCTCCCGAACTGAGCAACCTTCTTCTCATCAAAGCTTGATGGAATAAGTGGTGTCCAAATTGGCCCAGGCGCAACACCATTTACACGAATCCCTTTTTGCACTAACGATTGGGAAAGTGACCTTGTAAAAGCAACGATTGCTCCTTTCGTTGCCGAGTAATCAATTAAAGTTTCATTTCCTTCATACGCAACGATAGACGCCGTATTTATAATGACATCCTCTTGCTTTAAATGAGAAAGTGCTGCTTTCGTAACGTGAAAATAAGAAAAAATATTAATACGAAAAGTCTTTTCTAACTGTTCTGCTGTAATATACTCTAGCCCTTGCTGTGGATATTGCTGCGCGACATTATTTACTAAAACATTTACACTACCTAGCTGTTTGACGGTCTCTTCTACAATATCTTTACAATGCTGTTCATTACTTAAATCACCCGGTAACAACACACACTTTACACCTTCTTGTTCTACACGTTGCTTCGTCTCATTTGCATCTCCATCTTCATCTAAATACGCAATCGCAATATTCGCTCCCTCTTTCGCAAAAGCGATGGAAACAGCTCGTCCAATCCCGCTATCCCCTCCTGTAATTAATACATTCTTTCCTTTTAACTTTTCGCTTCCTTTATAGTTTGGATCTTCAAACTGCGGAAGTGGATTCATTAATGATTCAATACCAGGCTGTTTATTTTGATGTTGCGCAGGCATTGTTACAAAGTTTTTTTGCTGTGGCATAGCTTCTTTCAACTCCTTTTCCTTATAATGCGCACAATAAAAACTGAAATTCGCACATCGGTTTACGATTAATATTCGAATTTAAGACACAAAATATGAATTGTTATAAACTTTTTATGCAAAACTATTGCAAAATAGTTAAAAAACGAATATTATATATAACTGTTGTGAAAATTATTCGTAAACAGAAAGGATGTTTATATGTTTAACCTTTCAAAACATAAAACTTCTATTAAAACTGAAATTATGGCAGGTATTATTACCTTCTTAACAATGGCATATATCATTGTCGTAAACCCTGTCATCCTTGGAGATGCAGGAGTTCCATTTGAACAAGCATTTACAGCAACAATTATCGCTGCTGTTGTCGGAACATTATTTATGGCGATCTTTACAAACTTACCAATCGCAATTGCACCAGGTATGGGATTAAATGCTTACTTCTCTTACTCTGTTGTAAAAGCTCATGAAGGCATGACTTTCGCAATTGCATTCTCTGCTGTATTCGTAGCAGGTATGATTTTAATTTTGTTATCATTCACATCTTTCCGTACAAAATTAATGGAAGCAATTCCTGAAAACTTAAAACATGCAATTACTGCTGGTATCGGTCTTTTCATCGCCTTTATCGGTTTACGTTTAACAGGTATCGTTACAAAAAATGATGCAAACTTAGTTGGACTTGGTGATCTTCACTCTGCTCCAGTACTACTAGCATTAGCTGGACTTGGAATTACAATTGTCCTTATGTCTTTAAATGTAAATGGTGCACTATTTATTGGAATGCTATTAACTGGTATTATCGCTTACTTCACAGGACAATTAACATTCTCAAACGGCGTTACATCAATGCCTGGATTACCAGAAGGAATCATCGTTTCCAATCCAATTACTGCTGTATCTGATGTAATTAACTACGGATTATACGGCGTTGTATTTTCATTCTTCCTTGTTACATTATTCGATACAACAGGTACATTACTTGGCGTAGCTCAACAAGGTGGATTTATGAAAGATGGAAAGCTTCCAAAAGCTGGACGAGCTCTTCTATCTGACTCATTCTCAGCAACAATCGGTTCTATGTTCGGAACAACACCATCAACAGCTTACATTGAATCATCTGCTGGTGTTGCAGCTGGTGGTCGTACTGGTTTAACAACTGTTACAGTAGCTGTTTTATTCGCACTAGCAGCATTCTTCGGACCATTAGTAAGTGCTGTTTCTGGTGTATCAGCTATTACTGCACCATCATTAATTATCGTTGGTAGTCTTATGATGGGATCAGTTCGCCACATTGATTGGGATGCATTTGATGAAGCATTCCCAGCATTCTTAGTAATATTAAGCATGCCACTTACATCAAGTATCGCAACAGGTATCGCACTTGGATTTATTTCATACCCACTTATGAAAGTGGCAAAAGGTAAATTCCGTTCTGTTCACCCACTTGTGTATGTATTCGGAATTTTGTTCGCTTATCAATTAGTTTTCTTACCACATTAAAATCCCTCATAAAGAGGGATTTTTTCATAAATAAAAAAGTAGAGCATCGAATTCGATGCTCTATTTTCCTTTTGCAACAATCACACGAACTACTTTCAATACAAGAAGTAAAAGACCGTTCACTATCGCTGCAATCCCTAAAAATACCGCTATTATCAGCTCTCCCATTCCATTATTCAATACAAACATAACAGAAGAAATGAAAGCCAAAATAAACAATATTAACGTTGGTATATATTTAATAATAGGCTTCTTATATGATTTTTTTGAAAGCAGAAACGTAATTACTAATGTCATAATGATCACAAAATATACTACAAATAAGAAAATCATACGAAAGCCTCCACTATTCCTAAACTATGAAAAAGATAAAAGGAGTTAAAAATTATTAATATTTTTCATTCACCTGTAATTCTTTACTATACTTTTGAATGAAAACAGATGAAATAACCATTACCATCCCTACACTAAATCCAATAAGCTGATCCAGTAGCATTTCATCATGAATGAACCAGCGCAGTAAAAATACACCACCAAAAATAAGCAACATAGTAAATCCAGTATGCCTAAGACCTTTATATACATTTTCCATATGTATCACCTCTTCACATACTTTTATCCATATTACACCACACATCCATCGAGCAAACGTATTGTCCTCTGGCAGTATGCAGCTACCTTTTGATCATGTGTAACAACTAGCACCGTTTTTCCTTGTTTATGAACCTCTTTTAAAATGCTCATAATTTTTTCTCCGTTTTCTTGATCGAGAGCACCAGTCGGTTCATCAGCAAGTATAATTTTTGTATCTTGTGCTAATGCCCTCGCTATCGCTGTCCTTTGCTGCTCTCCTCCAGATAATTCGTGAGGATACTTGTTAATATGTCTCTCCAGCCCTACCATTTCCAGCATTTCTTTTGATATTTGTATACGTTTCGTATGAGAGATTTTTCTATATATAAGCGGGAGCATTACATTTTCAATAACTGTATAATCATCTAGTAGCGAAAAGTTCTGAAACACAAATCCAACTTCCTTATTTCTATACTTATGATAGTTTGACTTTAATGTACTCGTATCCATGCCATCTAAAAAATACTTTCCAGTAGAGGGGCTATCAATTAAGCCAATAATGTTAAGCAAGGTTGATTTCCCTGAACCAGATGGTCCCATAATGGCTATCATTTCGCCTTTTTCTATTGTAAGATTAATATCTTTTAAAGCAATAAAATTACTCTTTCCGTATCCCTTAGCCACATTTGCGAGCTGAATCATCTATAACACCTCTTTCATATATGTATTTTTTATTTTTAGTACATTGAAATAAATGATTGCATATATAACGAGGATCATTACAATTGATAAAGCACCTATAACAATCAATGATTCTATAGAGACTTTTAACGTTCCAAAGAAAGATACTATACTATTTTCTAGCCCTTTCTGAATTTCAATTACTCCGCTATTCTCCCATTGGAAATACATAATTCCTATACATATAGATAGAATGAATAACAACATATACTCAATAACAAACGGAAGACATAGTTGAAAATTACTTGCTCCTAATGCTGATTTAATAGAAATATTTTTACGTTCCATATAAAGCGTGGCCATTGATGTTAATAAAATAGATATAAATGAAAAAGATAAGACTGTACCGCTTAATAATAAGGGATATGACATATTATCAATGCCTTGCTTTTCATTTTCTAATAATTTATCCGGATTTGTAACATAATACGAATATCCCTTACCTTCTGTTACCTTTAATACTTTCTTTTGAAATTCATTTATATCCACTTTTCCATTTGTTTCTATAATTAGCCCATTGTATAAAAGTTCTACACTATAAAATTCTATTTCTTCTGTTCCAATTGGTAAAATAGCCATGTCATCTAATAATGTAATACGATTATCCGATATTTCACCGCTCCGAGGATATGTAAATGCTGAATTTTTTTCTAAAAAGCCAATTACTTTTAGCTTCATTTTTCCAGATGGTATGATATCACCAATAGATACCTTTCCTTTATAATTAGCCCCTAATATAACAGGTCTAATATCAAATACTGATTTATGAAATTCCAATTCCTCAAAATATCTTCCTTGTGAAATTCGTATATGGAAGTATTTATTAATATCTTTATCAACAATAAGAGTCTTTATCGTTCCATTTTCTTTTTTTAAACTAAGTGAATAGTTACGGAACAAATAATTAGTTTTATTTGTTATTGGTATCGTATTAGATAACCCTTGAATGAAATGTTGATAATCACTTTTTGCTTTTTCTTCGCTAAACAATGTTATATCTTGCGTCGCATAAAGTTCATAGAAATTTTTATGAGTCGATAAATTATTTGCTACCGTCATCATTTTTCGATATCCCAAAAGATTACTAACAAATTCCATTGCTGAAGAAAATGCAATAATTAAAGAAATTACTATAATCAAACTTGGTAATAGCCGTTTTTTCACAGACCGTATAGAATCAAATATAAAAAACATGACGACCTCCTATGTTCTTAAATGTTTTCCGGGATATATATTTATAATGTGCTTAATTGGAATTACAGTAACAAAAATTGTAAGAAAAATTATAAAAACAACATTACATATCAATACATATAGTGTTAACGGTTTTACTAAGTATGTCTGAAAATAAGTATGAATTGTTCCCGAAAATATTTCTAACGTAATAAAAACTAAGAACATCGCTGCTAGAGAAATAAACAAAATTTGAATATATAGTTCGCAGTAAATAGATATATTAGAAGCACCTACTGCTTTTTTTAATGAAATCTCTCTTTCTTTTTTATAAATCCAAAATAAAACTGCAAAAATGCCAGAAACAATTGCTACAAGAATGAATTTATAATAATACTTATTTGCTGGATCTATGTATGTTACATTTAGTTCCTGGAGGTCTCTTTTATTCAGTATTTGAACATCTCCCGAAATTACTTCTTTGCTCTTACTCATAAATTTTTTTATTTCGTTATGGATAGATGATGTAGGGTTAACAACTGTTAATTGTAATTGTTTACTCGCGATAATACCTTTTTTAGATATAGTAGGTAAATTTTGAAGTGGGATGTATATGTCTGATACACCGACGTCACTGTCTTTTCTCGATATAGTTCCTATTTTTTTATATGTATCATCAAATTCATATAAGTCCTCTACATTCGTTTGATCGCCAACAACCATATCGTTTACATTTTCACGATAAAAATATTGTCCTTCAGAAATATATGGCTTCCAATAATAATCATCTTTTAAATTCACAGCTACGATTTTTATTGCACCTGAACTATTTAATGCTTTTAAATGCTCTACGTAAATATCACTTTTTACAAAAATATCTTGTATGACAGGAATTATCGCTTCCAATTCAGTTGTATTCGCTATCGGAACAGTTAACGTTTGATTCTTTTCTGGAAAGCCGATTTGAAAAGCAGATATGAAATTTCGTTTAGATTCTGTTAAAAGCGCAGCTACTGATATAGAAAGAAACGAAATAAAAAATGACATAAGAAGAATGACTGAAAACAGTTTGTTGTTTTTTATATTTTTAAAAGCTAAATACATGTCTCTGCTCCTTTTAGATAAGAAGGAGATGATGCACATCCCCTTCTCCTTATCCAAATATTTATAAAGACAACTATTTAATATTTTTTACCACTGTAATCGTAAGTTACCGTTACTATCAAAAGTACCTTTGTGTGTATCTTCTTGATAGTCATTATTCTCATTGGCATAATGCTCAGAATATAGCCCCTTTGCACCAAAGGCGTTATATGCGCCATTACTAACAGTGGCATTTAATGCTCTTCCCGATTCATGTGATCCTAATTTATCCGAAGCACTTTCAATATATGAATAACTTCCTTTTGAATTAATAAAAGAAATCGCTACTGAACAGCGAGATGCGTTTTGATTCGTAGTCGTTTGAGCTCTGTAAGATAGTAAGTTACCGCTTTTGTGGCCACTTAAAGTTGGATAAAATGCACTTGTTGAGATTGATGTTGCTAATAATACTAAAGTCGTAATCGAAAAAAACTTTCCCTTCATTAACAATCACCTCGTAAATTAAATAGTTTTTTGTAGCGCTACATCGTCATAATACCTCTCAAGTAAATTCTCCTCAATAAGACACCCATATGTTTTACAAACTCTTTAAACACTTAAACATTCATACATTTTTAAAAAGTAACGGATAAGCAAGCAATACAAAAAAGACTGCGGAGAAACTCTTCCCCGCAGTCTAATACTTATTTTTGTAAAAACGACTGTAAATCTGCAAACTGTCTCTTTGCATCTTCATAGCCTTGCTCATATAGATTTTGTAGTTTTGCTGTATCTTTTTCCATACGATCTACTTGAAGCGGCACTTCTGGGCGAATAACAAATAAATTCCCGGCTTGCTCTTCTTTTTCAATGTAGTGAAGTGTTTCATTATATACTTCATAACGATTCAACATCGTGTTCACAAGGTTCGGATATTTTTTATATGCTTTCGCTGCCACCCATCCAAACTTTGACTTTTTCTTCGCGTAACCATGATTTCTCGTTAAAATAACGACTGATTTTTTAAACCCATCTTCCTGTGCTTTACGAACTGGAATTGGATCAGAAATCCCACCATCTAATAACTGCTTACCACGGTAATTTACTACAGGTGCAATGAAAGGTAATGAACTAGATGCTTGTAATAAATTTAGTGCATCATCATTCGTTCCTTCTTTTTCAAAATAAACAGACTGTCCTGTTTCACAATCTGTTGTTCCTACAAGGAAACGCTCTGGGCTATTAAAATATGTTTCAAAATCAAACGGGACATGTTTTTCTGGAATTTCATGAAAAATGAACTCCATATCAAACAATTGGCGTTTTCTCCATAAATTTTTATACGATAAATATTGTGGGTGTGATGCATAATCAATATTGACCGTTTTATTTCTATTTCTTTGTCTGGAAAGATACGACGCTGCATGACAAGCACCAGCTGATACACCAATTACATATGGAAAATATAAATCTTGTTCCATAAAGTATTCTAATATCCCGCCCGTATATACACCACGCATACCGCCGCCTTCTAATACTAACCCCGTATTTTCAAGCATGTTATTCTCTCCTCTTTATATATTGACTCTTTAATTATTCACCATGTTAAGTATCTTTCTCTATTATATATGAGTTCTTTTAGAAATTATATTCAAAAGGCTTGAAATAAAGGAGTTTTTTCTTCCAATTATATTTCCAAATGACCGGAGACATCCTTTATAAACCTTTGAATAAAATCTTGCTCTTCTTCCGTATATCCATCTAACAATAGCAGCCACTTTTCTTCAGCTTGTTTATGCAATTTATCATGAGCTTTATATATTTCATTTCCGCTTTCCGTTAAGCGAAAGAAAATTTCTTTTTGATTATCTAACATTTGCATCTTCTCAACGAATTGCTTTTGAAACAACTTTGTACAAATTTTAGAGATTGCACCCTTTGTCATTCCCATTTCTGTCGTAATAGCAGTTACATTCATCAGAGCATTTTTTCCGATACACTCGATCACATGTAGTTCAGATAAAGACATACCACTTATACCTGTCTCACGAAGAAACTTCTCATTTTGCCCTTTCAAATGTTCTTCTTTTTTATGCAAAAGTGTACGAATGTCCGAAAGTATTTCCATTTGTTTCGTTGCATGATCCAATCCGTTCGCCCCCTAAGTTTCCAAAGAAACAATTTAACTATATACCATTTTAAAATCATTTTTTCATATTTACAAGTGAGAAAAACATGTTAAAATAAATTTAGTTTCCAACGAAACTAAATTACAAGGAGGTTAACATAATGAAAAAATCCAAACTACATTTCATTTTATACGTTGTCTGTATGAGTGCCTTACTCGGTTCCTTCGCTCAAAATATTTACACACCTATCTTGCCTATGATTCAAGCTTCTTTTCACACTTCTCTTTATCTAGTAAATTTAACAGTTTCACTATTCACATTCGTTCTTGCAATTATGCAGCTCATATATGGACCTTTAATTGATACAAAAGGGAGAAAATCTATCCTTATCCCTAGTTTAATCATTAGTACAATTGGTTCAATCGGATGTGCTTTTTCGGCGAACGTTTATTTATTTCTATTTTTTAGAGCTGTTCAAGCTATAGGAATAGCGGCTATACCTGTAGTTGCAGCAACGATTATCGGTGATTTATTTGAAGGAAAAGAACGCGGAGAAGCGATGAGCCTTTATCAAATGTTACTTGCTCTCGCACCTGCAATTGGCCCTCTTATAGGTGGTTATCTCGGCAGTATAAATGGCCATTTATACGTATTTTTGTTTTTATCTACACTTGGCATTCTCTTATTAATTATAAACATTTCACTACTTCCAGAAACAAAACCCACTGTAATTAAGCAACCGCAAGCAAAAAAGAAGTACTGGTTTATCTTAAAAAATAAAACTGGATTTTCTATTACTCTTATTGGCTTCATTCAATTTTGTATTTACTTTTGCTTCCTCGTTTTTTTACCGAGTATTTTAACAAATTTATTTCACTTAACTGCAAGTGAAATTGGTCTTATATTTGTACCTATGTCCCTTTCTATTATGTTAGGAAGTTATTGCTACAAGCTTTTGCAAAAACGCCTCACAACAAAGCAAGCTTTATTCATCACTAGTTTCTTCAATATTATATGTGTCACTTTATTCTCTTTCACATATAGCATCAATATCTCATTCATCATTATCGTTACATCTTTATATGGTTTTAGTATGGGACTTTCTATGCCAACTCACACTACTTTATTAACAGAAGAATTCGTACAAGAACGCGCAACTGCTATCGGTATGTACAACTTTATTCGCTATCTCGGTATGGGAACAGGACCACTTGTAGGTGGATTTCTTTTATTTAATCAAAATTACTTTTGGATTTTCTTCCTAGGTGCAATTATGTTTCTATTCATAATCTTATATGCGATGAGAATGCTACGCTTCCCTGCCACACAAGAGGCAAAATAGAGACCTATAGATGGTCTCTATTCTAAACTCTTTGATCTGCAACGATATGAATATCAATATACTTCGTTTCTCTCATAATTTCATTTACAATTGAACCTTTTCGTATTTCTTCCCAACGTGTTCTTGCCGATTGTCCGAGTAAAATTTGTGTTACTTGTAGTCCTTTCGCGACTTCAATAATAACATCCGCTGGCTTTCTTCCTTTTGCCTCTTCTAAAACAAAACTCGCATCAAATTGATTCGTTAGCAACTTCCACTCTTCAATCGTTTGCTTTTTCCCTGCTGAAAGGGACTCTATATTTTCTCTTTCAACATTTAATACATACAATTCAGCGTTTAACCGATCCGCCATGCGCCATCCCCGTCTTATTAATTTCGCTGCTGTTGAACTGTATTGTACACAAACGAGAATTTTTTCTTTTACACCAATCGGTTCTATAACGGTTTGACTAATTTTCTCTTCCATATCATCTGCCACTTCACGAAGCGATAATTCTCTTAGTGCCCCTAAATTATTAAGTGTAAAGAAATTTTGTAAGCTTTGCTGAATTTTTTCCTCTTTATATATTTTCCCGTCTATTAATCTCTTCCTTAATACCTCCGGCGTTGCATCGACGAGCTGAATTTCATTTGCTTTTTGTAAAATAAAATCTGGAATACGTTCTCTTACTTTTACATTCGTAATTTGAGCTACAATATCGTGAACACTTTCTAAATGTTGAATATTAAATGCTGATAATACGGATATACCAGCGTCTAGCAATTCCTGTACGTCCATATAACGTTTCTTATTTTTAGATCCAGGAATATTACTATGCGCAAGTTCATCCACTACAACTACTTGCGGTGCACGTTTTATAATTCCTTCTACATCGAGTTCATAAAATACTTTCCCTTTATAATCTATTTCTTTTAAAGGAACTTTTTCTAAATCAGCAATTGCTTCTTCTGTCTCTTTTCTTCCATGCGTTTCAATTAAACCAATTACAATATCCATACCGTCTTTTTTCATCTCTCTTGCATCAAAGAGCATTTTATAACTTTTCCCTACTCCTGGAGCTGCTCCTACATATAGCTTTAACTTCCCGCGGTTTTGCTGACGAATATATTCTAAATATTCCTCTGGCGTTCGTCTTTGAAACGTCGGTTTATAGTCATCCGCATACAAAACACTCACAACCTTCCTTTCGAAACAACGCTACCTCAATCCGTTAGATTGAGGTAGCACTGTTACTATTTCAGTAGTTTCTGTAATTCTACATTTAACTTTAAAACGTTTACGCGGTTCTCTCCAAATAAGCCAAGTGCCGCACCTTCCGTTTGATCTTTAATCAACTGATTTAGTGTTTCTTTCGGAATATTCGTTAATTTAGAAATACGATCCACCTGCACAGAAGCTGCCTGCGGACTAATGTCAGGATCAAGCCCTGAACCTGAATTCGTCACTAGATCCATCGGCACTTCTGTTACCGGAACAGCCCGGTTTTGTTTCTTCCACTCTTCAATACTTTTCTCTACTCGTTTCTCTAAATCTGGATTAGACGGTGCATAGTTATTTGAACCAGATGCTTCTGCCTTATATTCAATACTAGAAACACGTCCATGAAAATAACGTGGATCTGTGAAATTTTGACCGATTAATGTAGAACCAATCACTTCATTTTTATCATTATATATTAGACTTCCATCCGCATTATCCTTCATTACCGCTTGTGCAATACCAGTTACAATAAGCGGGTATACAAGGCCGCACAACACTAAAAATGTAAAAGTAATACGGACAATCGATGATAGTATACTTTGTTTCTTCGCCATCTTTTTCCCTCTCCCTTATATGAACAAGCCGACAATTATATCAATTACTTTAATTCCAATGAACGGTACAATAACCCCGCCAAGTCCATAAATAAGTAGGTTTCGGCTAAGTAGTGCATTCGAACTCATCGGTTTATATGCGATACCTTTCATCGCTAATGGAATGAGTAATGGAATAATAACTGCATTAAATATTAATGCTGATAAAATCGCTGACAGTGGTGATGTTAGTTTCATAATGTTTAATGCTTCCATTTGCGGAATCGCAAGTGTAAACATTGCTGGAATGATTGCAAAATATTTTGCGATATCATTCGCAATACTAAACGTCGTTAACGCACCGCGCGTCATTAACAATTGCTTACCAATCCCTACAACCTCAATAATTTTTGTCGGGTTCGAATCTAAATCAATCATATTCGCTGCTTCTTTCGCAGCTGTCGTACCACTATTCATCGCTAATCCAACGTCAGCCTGCGCTAATGCCGGCGCATCATTTGTACCATCACCCGTCATCGCTACAAGTTTCCCTTTATCTTGCTCTGCTTTAATAACCGCAATTTTATCTTCTGGCTTACACTCAGCAACAAACTCATCTACCCCTGCTTCTTTTGCAATCGTTGCTGCTGTTAACGGGTTATCACCTGTACACATAACCGTTTTAATCCCCATTTGACGCAATTGCTCAAAACGCTCACGCATACCTGGCTTTACTGTATCCTTTAAATAAATTAAACCGTAAATACGATTATCCACTGCAACTACAAGTGGTGTCCCGCCCTCTTTGGAAATGGAATCTGCTTTTTGATTTACATCTTTCGGAATCGTTCCACCTTGTGACCTAACCCATTCAATTACGCTACCTACAGCACCTTTTCTCACTTTCGTTCCGTCCTGTAAATCGACACCACTCATTCTCGTTTCTGCTTTAAACGGAACAAACTCACCTTGTTCTGCAATTTCTCGATTATATGATATAGATTTCATTTTTACATATTCTATAACCGATCGACCTTCTGGTGTTTCATCTAAAACTGAACTAATCGCAGCCCATTTTCCTACTTGCTCAATCGTTTCATTTCCTACAGGAAGCAATGTATGTGCCATTCGGTTCCCGAAAGTAATCGTACCTGTTTTATCTAAAATGATTGTATTAATATCACCCGCAGCTTCTACTGCTTTACCCGACATCGCTAACACATTGAACTTTGTCACGCGGTCCATCCCGGCAATACCAATTGCTGATAATAAACCACCAATTGTCGTTGGAATTAAACAAACTAACAACGCTACAAGTACAGCTGTATCAATTTGAAACCCTAAATAGTTTGTAAAAATCGGCAACGTCACAACAACGATTAAAAAAATAAGCGTTAAACTCGTTAATACTGTATTTAAAGCAATCTCATTCGGCGTTTTTTGACGAGCAGCTCCTTCTACTAACGAAATCATTTTATCAATAAATGATTCACCAGGATTACTCGTAATGACAATTGTAATCTCATCACTTACGACCATCGTCCCGCCTGTTACAGAACAAAAATCGCCGCCCGCTTCTTTTATTACAGGAGCTGATTCCCCTGTAATCGCAGATTCATCAACAGACGCTAATCCTTTAATTACTTCCCCATCACTCGGAATCATTTCTCCTTGTTTTACAATAACAACGTCATCTTTTCTCAGATCAGTTGCTGAAACTTGAACAATGTCTCCATTTTCTTTTACAACATTTGCAAACACATCTTTCTTCGACTGTTTTAAAGAATCGGCTTGCGCTTTCCCCCGTCCTTCCGCTAACGCTTCTGCAAAGTTAGCAAATAAAACTGTAAATAATAGAATGAGAGAAACTGTTATATTAAACCATCCTGCTACACTACTAGAACGACTTGGAAGAAACGATAAAATGAACGTAATGATAAATCCAATCTCTACAACAAACATAATCGGATTTTTTATCATGACTTTCGGATTCAATTTCGCAAAGGATTGTTTTATCGCATGTTTCACGATATCACGATCCATCGTTTTCGCTTGTCTAACTTCATCTTCTACAGCATGTATTTGTGACTCATTTACTCTCTTTTCTTTTACTACTACCGGTCTCATCATTTACCCTCCATTACTTCAATGTAAGAAATTCTGCAATTGGGCCGAGTACTAACATTGGGAAGAATGTTAATGCACCGACAATTACAATTGTTCCGATGAAAATGCCGCCAAATAAACTATTATCCGTACGGAACGTTCCGACTGTTTCTGGTACTACTGTCTTTTCTTTCAATGAAGCTGCAACAGCTAGCATCGTAATTAAACTGAAATAGCGCCCTAAAAACATAACTAAGCCAGTTGTAATATTCCAAAACGGTGTATTATCCGCTAACCCTTCAAATCCGGATCCGTTATTCGCAGCTGACGATGTGTATTCATATACCACTTGCGTTAAACCGTGGAAACCAGAATGAGAAATGGCATCCGTTCCTAAACTTGTTGAAAGAGCTAATGCTGAAAACCCTAAAATAAGCAGTGGATGAAATAGTATCGTTACCGCAATTAATTTCATTTCCTTACCTTCAATTTTCTTACCTAAAAACTCTGGTGTCCGTCCAACCATCAATCCAGATATAAAGACTGCGATAATCGCATACATAACAATGTTCACAAAACCAGCTCCAACGCCGCCGTACACTGTGTTTAACATCATATTTACGAGTGGTACTAACCCGCCAATTGGTGTTAACGTATCATGCATCGTATTAACGGCTCCTGTTTCAGCAGCTGTCGTCACTGTTGCGTATAGGGAAGAAAATACTGTTCCAAATCGTACTTCTTTTCCTTCTGTACTCCCTTGTACATGTTCGATGCCCATTCCATTTAACGCTGGATTCCCATGTAATTCAGATGTAGTAATTGTTATAAATCCTAGTAAAAACACCATGAATAGTGATACGAAAAGGATACGACCTTGTTTTTTATTTCCTACGATTCGTCCGTACGTAAATGGAAGTGCTGTTGGCAATAACATCATAAGCATCATTTGTAAAATATTACTCATTTGCCCTGGATTTTCGAAAGGATGTGTAGAGTTTGCTCCGAAAAATCCACCGCCGTTATTTCCGAGTTCCTTAATGGACACGAATGATGCAACAGGCCCACGTAATATACTTTGCTTTGCCCCATCAATTGTTTGTGCTGTAACTGCCCCGTCTAACGTTTGTGGTACACCAAGTGCGACAAAGATTAGCGCTGCAACAAACGCAATAGGAAGAAATACTCTCGTTAAAGCTCTCGTAAAATCAATGAAAAAGTTACCGAGTTCCTTCCCAGCAAGCCCTCTTATAAACGCCATTACAAGTGCTAAAGTCGTTGCTGGTGCTGCAAACATTAAAAATGTAATTCCGATTAATTGTGATAAATAAGATAAACCATTTTCACCGCTATAATGCTGTAAGTTTGTATCAGCCATAAAACTAATTGCTGTATTAAAAGCAAGCGTAGGCTCCATCCCTTCAATATGCGCTGGATTTAATGGCAATACTCCTTGTAGTCTGAAAATGAAATATACGACAACAATCATAAATCCATTTAATAAAACTAATGACAATGCGTACTGTTTCCACGTTTGATTGTATTCTTTTACACCCGTAATTTTAAAAATAAGTTTTTCAAAAGGCCCGAATACTTTATCTAACTTTTTACTACCTTGAAAGGCTTTCTCTAAATAAATCCCCATTGGCTTTGCCACAAGAATAAACAACAGCATGGTAATAACAACTGCGACCCAAATCATAATGAATGATTCCCCCTAATTAAAACTTTTCTGGATTTAATAATGCATACACTAAGTACACAGTAATTGCTGCAACAATAACCGATAAGGCAACCGTCATGATTGCTTCCCTTCTTTCACAACTTTATCTGACCAACTTGCAAGACTTACCATCGATGCGACTAACACAACAAAAATCCCGATCATTACAACATCTAACATAGCTACCCCTCTTTTCTGTAAAAATTTACCATTAAATTATCAAAAAAAGAACACTAAGCTCTACTTAGTGTTCGAAATGAACAACACAAAGTAAACCTCCTCTCTAAACGCTTACGAGGTTAGCTGTCGGATTCGGGCCTAAAGAGTAGCCCTACTTTCAAAACTGAAAGATTCACCCCAAGTGACGATGCACAAAATTGGTTCCCCCGCTCCATTTCTGGAACTCAGCGATTTTAGGTTTTTTTGGAAATTTTATGAATGATTTATGAGAGTAAATATACTCCTCTATATTTAACTTGTAAAGAGTCAAATTACTTAAAATAAGAAAATATCCATCTATTTAAACGCTTACATTGAGTGTTATTAATATTATTTCATCTGTTTTCTCGTCTTTTCTTTCTTTTTCACAGAAATGATCTTTTAAATACGAAATAAAAAGAGCGAATGAGATGAAGTGCATAGCTTATTGCACTCAGCATTCGCTCTTTTTTTCACTATTTATTCTCCACGCAAAAACGCGCGCAAATTTCTCCCGCGAATATAAACTTGTGACAATTCTGCATGTAGCTGCTCATATTCGATAACATCTGTTTTTAAATATAAAGCGTCTTTCGATGGCAATATGATATAGGGCCTTGGAAAAATAGGATCAAGCACCACCAATTCTTGAACTCGCTCTACTGATACCGCCCAACGATTCGCTATATCTCCTAGTAACAACACCTTCATCTTCTTTTCACCCACCCTATTCAAAAAATAAAAAAGATATATTATCACAATTCGTAAACACGACAAATGCAGCTCCAATTGTTTCATAGAGCCTCGCTGGATATCGTTTATTCCTTGTAACAACAGTAATAGGTGCTTGAAAAGAAAAGCGAATGTGTTCTGTGAAGAAGCTAACGATTGGAAGCTCATCCCCTAGTAAAATTACCTTCTTAATACACTCACAAATACTAGTAAAATCTTGCTCCTTACTACAACTATACGTCCAATCAAATCCACAATTCCTCACTTCGGCCGCTATCTCTTCATTTGCTGTGAAAATAATTAACTCATGTTGATATGCTACTAAATCTATTAAACTATTTACCTTGCTTTCTTCCCCAACACAAATAAGTGTTAATTCCATGTACCTCATCCTCCTTAGCATAAAAGAACTCAAACATAGATTGATATTCCCCTATACTAATCAGATCGATGAAGTGATGTATCCATCATGGCACCGTCCTCTCTCAAGACGCTTACGAAGTTAGCTGTCGGATTCGGACTTTGAGAGTAGCCCTACTTTCAAAATTGAAAGATTCACCCCTAGTGACACTGCACAAATTGGTTCCTCCGCTCCATACAATTGGACTCAGCGTATTACAAAAAATGTATTCTGGCTGATATATTACTCCTGTAATTGGAAAAAGTAAACAGAAAAAAAGCCAGTTACAAAACTGACTTTCCACTTACTTATACACGCGTTTTATTCACTTTATATGCAAAATGATTCGTCGGTCCATGACCACTTCCAATATTCAATGGCTCTTCAATTGCTATACTAATAAATCGTTTTGCTTCTTGAACTGCCTCTTCAATCGAGCATCCTTTCGCAAGTCCTGCTGTAACCGCTGAAGCAAATGTACACCCGCTTCCATGCGTTTGCTTTGAAGGAATTCTTTCACTTTTAAATTCGATAAACTGCTCACCATTAAAGAGTAAATCAACTACTTCATTACCTTGATACTCTGCATGTCCGCCCTTCATAAGCACATATTTTGCACCCAATTCATGCAGTACTTTCGCAGCTTCCTTACTATCTTCAATATTATGAATCTCCATTCCAGTTAACACTTCTGCTTCAGGCACGTTCGGTGTTACAACAGTTGCTACTGGTAATAAATATTCTTTTAATGCTTGTACTGCTTCTTGTTGTAATAATGATGCACCACCCTTAGCAATCATAACAGGATCTAGTACAATATTATTCCAGCCAAATTTATTAATATGTTCTGCTACAATTTGAATAATTTCACTGCTAAATAACATTCCTAGTTTCACAGCATCTGGTGTTAAATCCGTACCAATTGAATTCAACTGTTCCGTAATACCTTCTAACGAAACTGGATATACCCCTTGAACGCCAAGCGTGTTTTGAGCAGTAATTGCCGTAATAGCCGTCATCCCATACACACCAAGCTCTTGGAATGTTTTTAAATCCGCTTGAATGCCGGCACCGCCGCCACTATCAGATCCTGCAATTGTTAAAGCTTTATTTACTTTCATCCCACTCATCCTTTTCTATCCAAAATAGCGATGATAAATTGTTTTTGCTTCGCTTATATCTTTCGTTCCATGTACGAGTACACGTCCATCTTTGAAAGCAACTAATCTCTTTTCTTCAACTGAAAATGATAATAAATATGGATTTACATTTAAATCATTTACGCGATCTTTCAGCAGCTCTTTGTATCGTTCAAAATCCATTTCTTCTTTATGAGGTGGCCTAATTTGAACTGTATTTCTTCCGCATAAAACTGCTGTTTTTGATGTGTTTTCTTTATTTAAATACGGATATAATGCATTCTCTCCGCACGAAGGACAATTGTGTTTACGAAGCTTTTGCACATTCATACATGAATATTCATTCTTCCATACATCAAACGATACAAGTCCATCTCGAAGTGACTCGTAATCTTCCACTAACAGTTTAAGAGTTTCCGTTACTTGATGAGAAACGACGAGAGATACAGCAGGTGATATAATACCCGCTGTATCACATGTCGCCCCGCCAAGCGGAATCGATTGTAATAGACAAGATAAACATGGCGTTTTACTAGGAAGAATTGTGTAAGAAAGGCCGTAACTCCCTACACATGCTCCGTAAATCCATGGAATAGAATGTTTTTGCGCTATATCATTCACAATAAAACGTGTTTCGAAATTATCAGTTGCATCAATCATTACATCTACGTTTGTAACAAGCTCTTCTAATTCCTCAGCTGTTACATCTTGAACGAGAGCCTCTACTCTTACTTCACGATTGATCTCTGCTAGACGTTTTTTTGCCGCTACAGCCTTCGGAAGATTATTTTCTACATCACTCTCTGCGTACAATTGTTGTCTTTGTAAATTACTCCAATCGACATAATCTCGGTCAACAATCGTTACTGTGCCAACACCTGCTCTTACAAACATCTCTGCATTTGCACTACCTAATGCACCTGCACCGATAATGAGTACATGCTTTTCTCTTATCTTTCGTTGCCCCTCTTCTCCAATTGGAGAAAATAATTCTTGGCGAGAATATCGATTATTCAACTACGCTCATTCCTTCTAAAGGACTGCTTGCTGTTGCACAACGTTTACGTGCAATACGCCCCGCTTCAAATCCTAATCGTCCTGCTTCAATACTTAATTTCATTGCTTGTGCCATTTTTATTGGATCTTTTGCTCCCGATACAGCCGTATTTAATAACACACCATCCGCTCCTAATTCCATCGCAAATGCCGCATCAGCCGGGCTACCGATACCAGCGTCAACGATAACTGGCACTGTCGCTTGTTCAATAATGAAACTTAAATTTAATGGATTTACAATACCAAGCCCTGAACCGATTGGTGATGCTCCTGGCATAATTGCATGCACACCTAGTTCTTGTAATTTACGTGCTAATACAACATCATCAGATGTATACGGAAGAACGATAAATCCTTCTTCTAGTAACATTTCAGATGCCTTTAACGTTTCTACTGGATCAGGTAATAACGTTCTATCATCACCAATAACTTCTACTTTGATCATATCGCAAAGCCCCGAAGCTTTTGCTAATTTTGCAATACGAACAGCTTCTTCAGCATTTTTTGCTCCAGCTGTATTCGGTAATAACTTATATTTTTTCACATCAAGTTTCTCTAATAAATTAGGCTGCTTTGCATCAAATATATCCATACGACGTACTGCGAACGTTAAAACCTCAGCCTCAGATACATCAATTGCCTTTTGCTGTACATCAAAATCAGGGAATTTCCCTGTTCCTAATAAAAGTCTAGAATGAAATGAAAATGGTCCAATGTTTAACATAATCAACCGCCTCCTACGAAAGTTACAATCTCAATTTGGTCTCCATCAAAAACAGATGTATCTGTATGATCATCTTTTTGTAAAATATCTTTATTACGCTCTACTACTACAATTCTGTTATCTAACTCTAAATGTGTAAGTAGCTCAGCCACTGTTTTTACACTCTCTGGCACTTCCATTTGATTACCATTAATTTTTAAATTCAAACTTCCATCCCCTTTCTAAACCGGTTTAGAAAGCAATGAATCTAGCAAGTGATTCTCCTGCTTTCCTTCTATTAAATCAGCCATATACTGACCAGAAACCGGGCTTAATAAAATGCCATTTCGATAATGTCCAGTACAAGCATATAAACCTTTTATTTCTTCATGCTCTCCCATATAAGGAGCTTCGTGATTTGATTGTGGCCTTAATCCTGCCCATGTGCTTTCCCACTCTGCTTCTTTTAAAGCTGGCAATATTGTATAAGCACGCTCTAATATAGAAGTAATACTTTCTGGTTGCACTGTTTTATTAAACGTATGAGGCTTCATCGTTGCTCCAATTACGTAACGTCCACCACGCTTTGGGGCAATGTAAAATCTTTCTTGGAAAATAGGCGCCTTTAAAAGTGGCTTTCTACTTCTTACCGCTACTACTTCTCCTTTAACTGGATATGTACCCCATTCGCGGTGAAAATAACCTAGTAACTTCGTGCTCCATGAACCACCCGCAATCACAACCTTCTCGCACGCGATAATACCTTCGCTTGTAACAATCCCAGTCACTTTATTATTTTCAATACGAATATCAAACACTTCTGTCTGTTCATATATATCAGCACCCGAGAATGATGCGGAATGTGCGAATGCTTTCGTAAGCTCTGGTGCAATAACATGACCGTCTTTTGGATAATATACAGCACCTATAATTGACTCAGATAGAAACGGCTCTTTCTCTCGTAAAAAGTCGCCTGTTAGAAAATAAGAATCTTCACCTGTTTTCTGCTGCCAATCCATAATGTGAAGAATTCTTTCCTTCTCATCTTCATTTTGGGCAATGCGATAAATGCCTTTCTCTTCATACCCAATATCGATGCCTGTTTTTTCACGTAAAACTTCTGCAAGTTGTGGAAATATAGCACGGCTTTCTCTAGCAAGTTCAAATAGTGGGTCATACGCATCCCATTCTGCCTGAACCCCAAGTAAACCAGCGGCTGCTTTCGAGGCTTCAGATGCAATTCTTTGCTTCTCTACAATCGCTACTTTATGTCCTCTTTCTGCTAGAAAATGTGCAACTGAGCTACCAATTACACCTCCGCCAATAATCGCTACATCATACTTCTTACACATGTTTTTCCGCCCACTTTCTTATTGATTCCTTATAAGATTTTGCTTTGCTATATGGATTACTACTACTTATAATCCCAGACATAACAGCAATACCACTGACACCGTTAGTAAGAACATCCCCTGTGTTTTCCGTGGTGATTCCTCCAATTGCTGTAATCGGTATGGATAAACACTTTGCAATGACTGAAATTTCTTCAAGCCCTCTCGCTGGCACACCTTTTTTACAATCTGTCGGAAATACATGACCATAGACGAGTGAATCCGCTCCATTCTTAAATGCATCGATTGCCTCTTCTAAGGAATGTACAGAATAACCGACATGCAAATAAGAAAACTTTTCTTTCACTGACCTTACATTTGCGCTTCGATATCCTAGCTGCACGCGCGGAATGTTTAATAAAATAGCAATATCAATTCGATCATTTATCACTATTTTCGATGCCGGAAAACCTTTCTTCAAAAGACTTTCCACACCTTCATACAATTCCTTCGTACTTTTCTCACGTTCACGAATATGCAAATAATCAATCTCACTTTCAATTTGCATCGCTACATTCACTAACTCTTCGAATGACATGTGACCATTTGAGATTACATGAAGCTCATTTTTCATATTCATTCGCCTACTTTAAAATGTTTTCGAATAATTCCTCAGCCGGAATGATTTCTTTCGTCATTCCTTTATCTTTCAGCCATTTATTTTGTTTCTCCCATGACTCTTTTGAATCCGATAAGAATGGCTCATCTTTCGTTTCCATCTTCTCTAATAAAATTTTCATACTTTCTTTTTCAACTTCTGGTACAAGCGGGAAGTTTTCTTTTTCTTGATGATTTAATAAAATATTTAATGCTTCATCCGGATTTTTCTTCATGAAATCATAGCCTTTTTTCGTACCACGTAAGAAGGCTTGCAACGCTTCTTTATCTTTTTTCAACGTTTTATCACCTGTTACAAATACAAGCTCATGATAATTCGGTACACCGTAATCGGCTGGATTAAAGTATGCTGGTTCATGACCTTCATGACGCATAACAGGTACTTCATGGTTAATGTATGCCCCTGTTACCGCATCCACTTTCTTCGTAATTAATGCCGGTACTAAATCAAAGCCAACATCGACTACTTTCACTGTATCTGGATTACCACCAGCTTCTTTTACCATCGTTTTTAAATACATCTCACTTAAAGGTGTTCCAGAATATCCAACTGTTTTCCCCTCTAAATCTTTTGGCGATTGAATGCCTGCTGATTTCAGCGATACAACATGATTTAATGGTGAACGTACGACAGCTCCAATTGATTTCACTGGAATTTGTTCATTTGCTTTTGCCATGACAACATCTGGCTGATAATATAAGCCAACCGTTACTTTTCCTGCAGCCGCTAAAGTTAATGGATCAGTCGGATTAGAAGGGAATTTTATATTCACCTTTACTCCTTCTTCTTTAAAATAGCCTTTTTCAATTGCTGCATAAATAAAGCTATGTACCGCATTTGGGTACCAATCAAGCATGACCGTTATTTCTTTTTCCTTTTTACCCTTATCTGACGCTGAATTACTAAAACATCCAGTAATCATTGCAACTAATAATGTCAACACAAAGATGCGTTTTAAAAATTTCATGAATGCTTCCTCCAACTAATAAATTTCTTTTCTAAAATCGAAATAAGTATGACGAAGAAAATAGCTAATAATGATAACAATACAATTGGTGCAAATACACCTGCTCCGTCTAACTGCGTCATCATTCTTTTACTGAAATATCCAAGCCCAGCTTGTGCACCGAGCCATTCACCGATTGCTGCCCCAATTACACTAAGCGGAACTGCAATTTTTAAAGCTGAGAAAAAATAAGGAAGAGCAGACGGCAATTTTAATTTAAGAAAAACATCTTTTTTCGTTGCCCCATACGTAACTAATAGCTCCTCCCATTCTTTTTTCGTACTGCGTAGTCCATCATACGTATTGACCGCAATTGGGAAAAACGTAATTAAAACAGTAACAACAACCTTACTCCAGATCGTATATCCAAACCATAAAACGAAGAGCGGAGCAAGCGCTGTAATCGGAATCGTTTGTGAGGCAACTAATAGTGGATAAAATGCTCTCTCCATCCAATTACTCGCATTCATTAACATCGCTAGCCCTACCCCAAGTACGATAGAAATAGCCACCCCTATTAAAACGACGGATAAGGTTGCCGGCAAATGAACCGTAAATAATATATCTTTTAGTTTCCAGATCTTCATCACAATTGCAGACGGTGACGGTAAAATGTACATTTCGTCTACGATTCTTGCGCCTACTTCCCAAAAGGCAAGTAAAATACTAGTAAGTGTAAGGGCAGGTAATAGCTCCTTCAACCGGTTCATCATACGAGTACCTGCCTTTGTAACATACTAAGAAGCTCATCTTTAAGCGCTAACACTTCAGGCTTATATAAATCTTTTCTTGCTCGATTACGATCAAGTGGTACAACCCTCTCGGTTAAAGTAGTTATCGGTTGCTGCTCTACTACTAAAATTCGATTAGAAAGAAACAACGCTTCTTCCACATCATGAGTGATAAATAAAATTGTTTTTTCCCACTCTTTCCATTGTTCAAACAGCCATTCTTGCAAAGATGCCTTCGTTAAAGCGTCCAACGCGCTAAACGGTTCATCTAACAACAATATCTCCCCGCCTGTTAATAAAGTTCGAATAAAAGATACGCGTTGTCTCATACCACCAGATAAATCTTTCGGATATTTTGTCTCATACCCTTGTAAGCCAAATTTATGTAACAGTTCCTTTGCCTTTATTTGTGCTTCTTTCTTCTGTACACCTTGGCACTCTAGCGGTAGGGCAGCATTCTCAATAATCGTTCTCCATGGCAGGAGCATATCTTTTTGGGGCATATACCCTACAGGATGGCTCTTTATTTCTGTCAGCTCTATCTGTCCCGTACTTGCTTCTTCTAAACCTGTAATAAGGCGAAATAGAGTGCTTTTGCCGCATCCACTCGGTCCAATAATACTTACAAACTCTTTATCTTGTATAGAAGCATTTAATTCATTGATGATTGGTTTCTCATCATAATGAAAAGAAACATTATGAAACTGTAGTATGTTCTTGCTCCTCAAATCCCCACATCTCCTTACGATAGGACATATCCCAGAATAAATATTCAAATCGACTGGAATATAGGAATATCTCCTCTAATCGATCTAGCTCTTTGTCAGACTTTCCAACTGCCATTTCATTTAATAAATCGATTAACCAAATACAAAGGCTACCGTATTCTTCCGAACTATATCCTTGAATCCACTCACCAAAGAACTCATGATCTCTTGCTCCAGGAATATCGTTTAAACGCTTTCCAATTTCCCAGTAGCTCCACATACATGGAAGAAGTGCCGCTATTAATTCCGCAAGTGTGCCATTTTGAGATACAGACATCATGTAATTTGTATAGGCTAAATTTTTAGCAGATGGTTTTGCAGATTCTATCTCCTCTATAGAAATACCAAGTCTTTTTGCATATTGTTTATGGATTGTCATTTCTCCATTTAATATGCCATCAATTTGTTCAGCAAATTTCCCCATTACTTGTGGATTCGTTGCTTTTACAACACCAATCGCATATAGCTTTGCATAATCTAACAAATATAAATAATCTTGAATAATATAATACTGAAACTTATCTTTTTCTAATGTGCCATCTCCCATACCTACTACAAACGGGTGATTATGACTCATCTCCCAAACTGGTTGTACAGTTTCTAATAATCTATCGCAAAATTTCATTTCTCTATCCCCTTTCAATTTATATATCTAAATAAAAAACCACTTCTAAATAAGAAGTGGTTACAGCAAATAAAATTATAATTTATTCGTTGCTCCACTTCCCTTCGCTAGTATTACCTAGATCAGGTCTGTAAGGGTTAAGGATTATTCCTCTCTCAGCACAACAAGCACCCCTAGTGGTTTCAATATGAAATTTTCAAACAAAAAAGCCCCGTTTCTATACGCAAAGAAACGGGGATTCATTATTAGTGTCCGTATTGCTTCCCTACGCTAGCATAATCTAGATCAGGTAATGAAAAGGATCAAAGGCTTACGGCCTACTCTCAGCTGGCAACACCAGCTCTCCTAGCAAACTATGAAATTAACACTGTCAGTATAACACCGTAATAAGACATCATCAACTATTTTAATTTTCTCAATTGTCAACAAAATAACAAAACTATATAATACTTATATTCTATGTTAGAAATTATTATCCTAATTAATTGGATAAAAAGGAATCATTATCCTCAAAAAATTTATTTTTATATTGATTTCATATTACATTTATGTGAATACACCCACTATATTATATCTTTATACTATAATAAAATTACAACTATACAACTAGAGGAGGTCTCTATTATATGAATATGAAAGCTACTGCTTTAACAGCAACTACTGTCGCAATTGCCTCTTTACTTCCTTCTATGGGAGAAACAAATGTACAAACAGCCAACGCTGAACAATTATCTAATGTGAAAACTGGATATGTCAAAGTCGATCAAGTAGCCTTACATACAAAAGATAACGCAAATAGCTCTTCAATTGATACAATTCGCTTTAATACGAAAGTGAACATACTTGAAACAACTAATGGCTGGTATAAAGTATCCGTTAATAATAAAGTAGGTTACGTACAAAAAGATGCTATTCTACTAAAAAACAAACTTCAATCTAATAATCAATACATCGTTAATGCCAATGCATTAAACGTTCGTTCTGAACCTAATTTAGAATCTTCAATTTTAGATGTATTACCAAATGGAAAATTCGTTACCATTCAAGAAGAACAAGGCGAGTGGTATAAAATTTTACATAATGGCAAAACAGGTTACGTACAAAAAGCATTCGTATCTAATGGTTCACAACCTTTAGTAAAAGGCATCACAGTTCAAACTAATACGAAATACACAGTTGCAACACCTAAACTTAATGTACGTGGCAACGCTAGTACAAGTGGTGCACTACTTGGTTCATTACAAAATGGTACACAAATACAAGTAGTGGAAACTGTAGGAACTTGGTATAAAATTCGTTTTGGCACAGGATACGGATACGTGGCAAAACATTATGTGGTGCAAAATCAAATGCAATCACAAGCTCAAACGGCTCAACCTACTTCCATTCCAGCAGTTTTCAAATTCCCTACTCAAGGAAGAATTAGCTCAACCTTTGATATGCGTTGGGAACAAATGCATTATGGTATAGATATTGCAGCTCAAGGTAATGTCTCGATCCAGGCGGCAGCTGCAGGTAAAGTTGTGAAATCATATTATTCAGCTAGCTATGGCAATGTTGTGTTCATCGCCCATCAAATAAACGGGAAATTATATACGACAGTCTATGCACACATGAAAGATCGCACTGTACAAGCTGGTGATCAAGTACAAGCTGGACAATTAGTAGGTCATATGGGAAACACAGGTCATTCATACGGGCAACATCTTCATTTTGAATTACACAATGGAGAATGGAATTTTGAAAAAACAAATGCAGTAAACCCACTGCCATATTTAGTTAGGTAAATTGTATGCAACGCAATATCAATATACCTCTCTTAATTGAATACTTCGCCTTTTTAGGTTTAATCTGTTGTTTAATCATTTACAATACAAACACTGTATTTTTATCTATTATCATTGCTTTTGTTGCTTTAGAAATTATGATGGAATCCTTTCAAGTACAACTAAAACAAAAAATTGCTCATATATATAATGCCATCTTTCTATTAAGTGCCCTAATAACAAATATTATTAGTAATGGTTTTTATTTATCTACCGTATTTCCTGTATTCTTTATGGCTGTTTTATTATTCATAGCTAGATACATTCATGTTCCTAATACAAAAAAACACGAACAAGAAGCTTAGAAAGAGGAGACACTGTGTATCAATCTTTCAAAGATAATCCGATAAAATATATATTGAATTTATACACAAAAATAAATACTTTTTTTGGTATACAAGGAAGTAATACGGCACAATTTCTCCTTTATGGAATGTTATTTCTCGTCTTAATTGCGTTCTCCTTGCTTTACTAATAAAAAAAGGATCTCACATAAACTTGAGATCCTTTTTAATTTATATAGAAAATGCTTTTTATCCGCAAGCATATTTTTCATAAATAAAGCTAAGATTATATTTTTTCTCTAAGCTCATTCTTTGTTCATCATCACACCAATAGAACAGAATATCATGAATTGTTGCATAACGTTTATTTTTAAGAAATAGCTTAAAGAATGATGGTAAACAATCATGTAATTGTATAAATATATAATTGCGTAATATTTCTTCTTTATATTCAATGCCCTTACAAATATACAATAATTCTTCACAATAATACGCATGTTGTGGAACTTGAATCATTTCGAAAAATGGCACATATGATAATAACTTCCCGATAAAATGATCATATCGATCCATTATTCCTATCGTCATATGCTCCATCATATCTTTCATTACATATAAATAATCATCTACATGAGTAGTCTTGAGTGGGTCTAATCGATCTGAAATTTGAGAAAGTACAGCTCTTTGACAAGCTAACACCGCTTGACTAGGTCCATAGTATGATAGGAAGTCTGTACACTTACGATATTTTCGTAATAAGTCATGTGTATATAAGTCATATACAAACGTATTACAATACATCGCTAGACTCATCATATCACTATTTAATTGCTCTTTTGATAGAGATTTAGCTCTCTTACACATATAAAAGAATGTAAATTCTAATACTTCTTTATGGGATAATAAATGTTTACAGTCCGTTATACATTTCTCATTAAATTTAACTCTATCCCAAATTGCTACATCCTCATCAGTTAATTCACCAATACGATATTTAATAATTAAATAGTTTAAAGCAACCGCTTGTGTCAAAAGATCCCACGTTTCATATTCTAATGAAGTGTGAACAAACTCAGCTAGTCCTTGAGTTACCATAAAAGTATTTGCTTCTTCATACCAGCCAATCTCTTGGCATAAACGAAGAATACGTAATAAAGTTGGAATTTCATCTTTATGAAACTGTGGTAAATTTTTTGCTTTATCCATTCCATATACGATAAATGCCGCTAAATTTTCTTCTTTATAAAATTCTTTTTCTTTCCACACTAATATAGTTCTTTCTTTCCCTTCACCTTTCGGATGACAAGGTACAAGTAAAGAAAATAATTCAGCGAAATTATTTGGTTCTATATATGTATCTGTAACCAAATTCCAATTTGGATCGCGCTGTACAGCCCTCATATAATTCCCCTTCCCTTTTGTCTACATAGGAAATATTAATCCATTATTACATCATTAACAATGAATATTGTTATATTCGAAATCTATCATAATACTTATATCTATCAGTATATCATTTTTTCTCTTATTTAAAATTAAGAATGACAAATTTAAATAAACTGTTGAAATTACTAACTGTATACTTATTATATAATGGCTCAGATACATCATGCTAACATATTAGCTTAACCCTATATACTAGAATAATGTATCTGATGTTTATACGTAACTTATTCCACTAATTAAAGTCTCACTTCATTCCGTATGCTCTGATATTTCACTTAAAGCAAATCCCGCTTGATCATCTGCCGATTCTTTTATAGCTAAATCTCCTAGTGCTAACATCCCAACGAGTTGACCACTCTCAACTACTGGCAATCGTCTAATTTGATACTGTGCCATTAACTCTGTAGCCTTTTCAATAGGTTCATCTGGAGAAACTGAAACAATGTTTGTTGTCATTACATTTGTAATTTTATTAGATCCAGGATGTTTCTCAGCAATCCCACGAACAACTAAATCTCGGTCCGTAACAAGCCCAACAACTTGCTCATTTTCAACAACTGGAATCAATCCAATCGATTCTTCTTTCATCTTTACAGCAGCCTCATATACATTGTCTAGCGGTGTACAATGTACAACATCAGTACTCATAAAGTCTCTCACTCGTGTCATTTTTGTCTCCTCCTTTTTATACATACCATAGCTTTTCCTAAATCCCTTTATTTATTTCAGGAAAATCAGTTGATAAAGGAGGATTCCACAAAATAAAAAAGAGTCAGCATATTGCTGACTCTTTTTTTTATGACCCGTACGGGATTCGAACCCGTGTTACCGCCGTGAAAGGGCGGTGTCTTAACCACTTGACCAACGGGCCATGGCTCCGCAGGTAGGACTCGAACCTACGACCGATCGGTTAACAGCCGATAGCTCTACCACTGAGCTACTGCGGAATAATATATGGTGGGCCTAAATGGACTCGAACCATCGACCTCACGCTTATCAGGCGTGCGCTCTAACCAGCTGAGCTATAGGCCCATACACTTTTACAGGGGCAGTAGGAATCGAACCCACACTGGAGGTTTTGGAGACCTCAGTTCTACCTTTAAACTATGCCCCTAAAGGATGCCGACTAGAGGACTTGAACCCCCAACCTACTGATTACAAGTCAGTTGCTCTACCAATTGAGCTAAGTCGGCATAAAAAAATGGTGGCTCGGGACGGAATCGAACCGCCGACACGAGGATTTTCAGTCCTCTGCTCTACCGACTGAGCTACCGAGCCAACATAAATGGCGGTCCCGACCGGGGTCGAACCGGCGATCTCCTGCGTGACAGGCAGGCATGTTAACCACTACACCACGGGACCATTTGGTTGCGGGGACAGGATTTGAACCTGCGACCTTCGGGTTATGAGCCCGACGAGCTACCGTGCTGCTCCACCCCACGACAATATAATGTTTTTTAAAAAATGGAGGAGGTAGAGGGATTCGAACCCCCGCGCGACTCTCGCCGCCTGTCGGTTTTCAAGACCGATCCCTTCAGCCGAACTTGGGTATACCTCCATGAAGGAAAAAATAAAAATTTTATTATTATATGTATCTAAACCATTTAAAAAGAAAATGGAGGAGGTAGAGGGATTCGAACCCCCGCGCGATTCTCACCGCCTGTCGGTTTTCAAGACCGATCCCTTCAGCCGAACTTGGGTATACCTCCGAGACATATAATAAATAAAGTGGAGCCTAGCGGGATCGAACCGCTGACCTCCTGCGTGCAAGGCAGGCGCTCTCCCAGCTGAGCTAAGGCCCCATGTTTTTGGGAATATCGGGAAGACAGGATTTGAACCTGCGACCCCCTGGTCCCAAACCAGGTGCTCTACCAAGCTGAGCCACTTCCCGTTAATAAAAGCGCGCCCGAGAGGAGTCGAACCCCTAACCTCTTGATCCGTAGTCAAACGCTCTATCCAATTGAGCTACGGGCGCATATGGTGCCGAGGGCGGGGGTCGAACCCGCACGGTGGTCACCCACCGCAGGATTTTAAGTCCTGTGCGTCTGCCTGTTCCGCCACCCCGGCATGTCATATTGAAAATTGGAGCGGAAGACGGGATTCGAACCCGCGACCCCAACCTTGGCAAGGTTGTATTCTACCACTGAACTACTTCCGCAAGACATGTTTGAGTTATTTTATTAAAAGTGCGGGTGAAGGGAGTCGAACCCCCACGCCAAAGGCGCTAGATCCTAAGTCTAGTGCGTCTGCCAATTCCGCCACACCCGCATATTTTGTTAAAATGGTGAGCCATGAAGGATTCGAACCTTCGACCCTCTGATTAAAAGTCAGATGCTCTACCAACTGAGCTAATGGCTCTTAATGGCTGGGCTAGCTGGATTCGAACCAGCGCATGACGGAGTCAAAGTCCGTTGCCTTACCGCTTGGCTATAGCCCATTAATTAAGAATGGTGGAGGGGGGCAGATTCGAACTGCCGAACCCGAAGGAGCGGATTTACAGTCCGCCGCGTTTAGCCACTTCGCTACCCCTCCGACATATATGGTGGAGGATGACGGGATCGAACCGCCGACCCCCTGCTTGTAAGGCAGGTGCTCTCCCAGCTGAGCTAATCCTCCATTTTGCCTGGCAACGTCCTACTCTCACAGGGACAAGGTCCCAACTACCATCGGCGCTAGAGAGCTTAACTTCCGTGTTCGGTATGGGAACGGGTGTGACCTCTCTGCCATCATTACCAGACTATATTCATTTAAGACAAGAATCATTTTAACTTATTTAACTTTTAAAGTCAACAAGTTTTTTATATTCTTTCAAAACTAGATAACATTGCTTCATATTATATGGTTAAGTCCTCGATCTATTAGTATTCGTCAGCTCCACATGTCACCATGCTTCCACCTCGAACCTATCAACCTGATCATCTTTCAGGGATCTTACTAGCTTACGCTATGGGAAATCTCATCTTGAGGGGGGCTTCATGCTTAGATGCTTTCAGCACTTATCCCTTCCGCACATAGCTACCCAGCTATGCCCTTGGCAGAACAACTGGTACACCAGCGGTGCGTCCATCCCGGTCCTCTCGTACTAAGGACAGCTCCTCTCAAATTTCCTACGCCCACGACGGATAGGGACCGAACTGTCTCACGACGTTCTGAACCCAGCTCGCGTACCGCTTTAATGGGCGAACAGCCCAACCCTTGGGACCGACTACAGCCCCAGGATGCGATGAGCCGACATCGAGGTGCCAAACCTCCCCGTCGATGTGGACTCTTGGGGGAGATAAGCCTGTTATCCCCGGGGTAGCTTTTATCCGTTGAGCGATGGCCCTTCCATGCGGAACCACCGGATCACTAAGCCCGACTTTCGTCCCTGCTCGACTTGTAGGTCTCGCAGTCAAGCTCCCTTATGCCTTTGCACTCTACGAATGATTTCCAACCATTCTGAGGGAACCTTTGGGCGCCTCCGTTACACTTTAGGAGGCGACCGCCCCAGTCAAACTGCCCACCTGACACTGTCTCCCGGGTCGATAAGACCCGTAGGTTAGAATTTCAATACAGTCAGGGCGGTATCCCACCAGCGCCTCCACCGAAGCTAGCGCTCCGGTTTCAATGGCTCCCGCCTATCCTGTACAAACTGTACCAAAATTCAATATCAGGCTACAGTAAAGCTCCACGGGGTCTTTCCGTCCTGTCGCGGGTAACCTGCATCTTCACAGGTACTATAATTTCACCGAGTCTCTGGTTGAGACAGTGCCCAAATCGTTACACCTTTCGTGCGGGTCGGAACTTACCCGACAAGGAATTTCGCTACCTTAGGACCGTTATAGTTACGGCCGCCGTTTACTGGGGCTTCAGTTCAGAGCTTCGCTTACGCTAACCCCTCTCCTTAACCTTCCAGCACCGGGCAGGTGTCAGCCCCTATACTTCGCCTTACGGCTTCGCAGAGACCTGTGTTTTTGCTAAACAGTCGCTTGGGCCTATTCACTGCGGCTTTCCGTTAAGAAAGCACCCCTTCTCCCGAAGTTACGGGGTCATTTTGCCGAGTTCCTTAACCAGAGTTCTCTCGCACACCTTAGGATTCTCTCCTCGCCTACCTGTGTCGGTTTGCGGTACAGGCACCTTTTATCTCGCTAGAAGCTTTTCTTGGCAGCGGGGAATCAAAGACTTCGCTCCATAAGGAGCTTCCCCATCACAGCTCAGCCTTCATGATAAGCGGATTTGCCTACTTATCAGCCTAACTGCTTGGACGTGCACAACCAATCGCACGCTTCTTCTATCCTTCTGCGTCCCTCCATTGCTCAAACGATAAAGAGGTGGTACAGGAATATCAACCTGTTGTCCATCGCCTACGCCTGTCGGCCTCGGCTTAGGTCCTGACTAACCCTGAGCGGACGAGCCTTCCTCAGGAAACCTTAGGCATTCGGTGGACGGGATTCTCACCCGTCTTTCGCTACTCATACCGGCATTCTCACTTCTAAGCGCTCCACCAGTCCTTCCGGTCTGACTTCACTGCACTTAGAACGCTCCCCTACCACTGATACCATTGGTATCAATTCGCAGCTTCGGTGGTGTATTTAGCCCCGGTACATTTTCGGCGCAGAGTCACTCGACTAGTGAGCTATTACGCACTCTTTAAATGGTGGCTGCTTCTAAGCCAACATCCTAGTTGTCTAAGCAACTCCACATCCTTTTCCACTTAATACACACTTTGGGACCTTAGCTGGCGATCTGGGCTGTTTCCCTCTTGACTACGGATCTTATCACTCGCAGTCTGACTCCTAAGGATAAGTCATTGGCATTCGGAGTTTGACTGAATTCGGTAATCCGATGAGGACCCCTAGTTCAATCAGTGCTCTACCTCCAAGACTCTTACACTTAAGGCTAGCCCTAAAGCTATTTCGGGGAGAACCAGCTATCTCCAGGTTCGATTGGAATTTCTCCGCTACCCACACCTCATCCCCGCACTTTTCAACGTGCGTGGGTTCGGGCCTCCATTCAGTGTTACCTGAACTTCACCCTGGACATGGGTAGATCACCTGGTTTCGGGTCTACGACCACGTACTAAACGCCCTATTCAGACTCGCTTTCGCTGCGGCTCCGCCTCTTCAGCTTAACCTCGCACGGGATCGTAACTCGCCGGTTCATTCTACAAAAGGCACGCCATCACCCATTAACGGGCTCTGACTATTTGTAGGCACACGGTTTCAGGATCTCTTTCACTCCCCTTCCGGGGTGCTTTTCACCTTTCCCTCACGGTACTGGTTCACTATCGATCACTAGGGAGTATTTAGCCTTGGGAGATGGTCCTCCCAGATTCCGACGGAATTTCACGTGTTCCGCCGTACTCAGGATACATTCAAGAGAGAACGAAGTTTCGACTACGGGGTTGTTACCCTCTACGACGGACCTTTCCAGGTCGCTTCGTCTACCTCGTTCCTTTGTAACTCCGTATAGAATGTCCTACAACCCCAAGAGGCAAGCCTCTTGGTTTGGGCTATGTTCCGTTTCGCTCGCCGCTACTCAGGAAATCGCATTTGCTTTCTCTTCCTCCAGGTACTTAGATGTTTCAGTTCCCTGGGTCTGTCTTCCTTACCCTATGTATTCAGGCAAGGATACCATACCATTACGTATGGTGGGTTTCCCCATTCGGAAATCTTCGGATCAAAGCTTACTTACAGCTCCCCGAAGCATATCGGCGTTAGTCCCGTCCTTCATCGACTCCTAGTGTCAAGGCATCCACCGTGCGCCCTTTCTAACTTAACCAAACTAAAATTAAAAAATATGAGCTACACTGTTATCTAGTTTTCAAAGAACATACATTTATATATGAGAGATAGTTCTCTCAAAACTGAACAAAACGAAACACGGAAACTTATATTGATGAACAGCGTTCATCAATTCTCCATAGAAAGGAGGTGATCCAGCCGCACCTTCCGATACGGCTACCTTGTTACGACTTCACCCCAATCATCTGTCCCACCTTAGGCGGCTGGCTCCATAAAGGTTACCCCACCGACTTCGGGTGTTACAAACTCTCGTGGTGTGACGGGCGGTGTGTACAAGGCCCGGGAACGTATTCACCGCGGCATGCTGATCCGCGATTACTAGCGATTCCAGCTTCATGTAGGCGAGTTGCAGCCTACAATCCGAACTGAGAACGGTTTTATGAGATTAGCTCCACCTCGCGGTCTTGCAGCTCTTTGTACCGTCCATTGTAGCACGTGTGTAGCCCAGGTCATAAGGGGCATGATGATTTGACGTCATCCCCACCTTCCTCCGGTTTGTCACCGGCAGTCACCTTAGAGTGCCCAACTTAATGATGGCAACTAAGATCAAGGGTTGCGCTCGTTGCGGGACTTAACCCAACATCTCACGACACGAGCTGACGACAACCATGCACCACCTGTCACTCTGCTCCCGAAGGAGAAGCCCTATCTCTAGGGTTTTCAGAGGATGTCAAGACCTGGTAAGGTTCTTCGCGTTGCTTCGAATTAAACCACATGCTCCACCGCTTGTGCGGGCCCCCGTCAATTCCTTTGAGTTTCAGCCTTGCGGCCGTACTCCCCAGGCGGAGTGCTTAATGCGTTAACTTCAGCACTAAAGGGCGGAAACCCTCTAACACTTAGCACTCATCGTTTACGGCGTGGACTACCAGGGTATCTAATCCTGTTTGCTCCCCACGCTTTCGCGCCTCAGTGTCAGTTACAGACCAGAAAGTCGCCTTCGCCACTGGTGTTCCTCCATATCTCTACGCATTTCACCGCTACACATGGAATTCCACTTTCCTCTTCTGCACTCAAGTCTCCCAGTTTCCAATGACCCTCCACGGTTGAGCCGTGGGCTTTCACATCAGACTTAAGAAACCACCTGCGCGCGCTTTACGCCCAATAATTCCGGATAACGCTTGCCACCTACGTATTACCGCGGCTGCTGGCACGTAGTTAGCCGTGGCTTTCTGGTTAGGTACCGTCAAGGTGCCAGCTTATTCAACTAGCACTTGTTCTTCCCTAACAACAGAGTTTTACGACCCGAAAGCCTTCATCACTCACGCGGCGTTGCTCCGTCAGACTTTCGTCCATTGCGGAAGATTCCCTACTGCTGCCTCCCGTAGGAGTCTGGGCCGTGTCTCAGTCCCAGTGTGGCCGATCACCCTCTCAGGTCGGCTACGCATCGTTGCCTTGGTGAGCCGTTACCTCACCAACTAGCTAATGCGACGCGGGTCCATCCATAAGTGACAGCCGAAGCCGCCTTTCAATTTCGAACCATGCAGTTCAAAATGTTATCCGGTATTAGCCCCGGTTTCCCGGAGTTATCCCAGTCTTATGGGCAGGTTACCCACGTGTTACTCACCCGTCCGCCGCTAACTTCTTGAGAGCAAGCTCTCAATCCATTCGCTCGACTTGCATGTATTAGGCACGCCGCCAGCGTTCATCCTGAGCCAGGATCAAACTCTCCAATAAAGTTAGTTTGTCTAGCATCTAAAAATAAAAATTGACGTTTCACGTTGTTTGTTTCGTTCAGTTTTCAAAGAACTTGTCTGCCACTCCAAAAGCGACTTCATTATATTAACATCTTCGTTTTTTGATGTCAACTAAGTTTTAAAATTTCTTTTTTGTCGTTTTCTGCGTTTCCGCATCAGCGACGTTTATTAATATACCATCATGATTTTTAAATAACAAGTGTTTTTTTAAAAAAAACAAAAAAATATCCATCCTACTTTCTTCTATATAGAGACGCCTCATCCCATCTACGGAAAACAGCTATTTAAATTGTATACCAATACACTCTAGTTAACCAAACTGTATTTCATAACCCCTTCCTAGATTTTCATTCTCTTCTATATTAACGTCCTGATCATTTGCTTCTCTATAGACTAACAATATAAAAACAAATCAATCCAAACTAAAAAATAGATTCACCACTTCCTACATAAAGCGAACATGCCGACTTTTAGTTTTGTTCCTCCACACAAACTATTAATTGAACGAATCGGTTGTTTACAGACAGCTCGATTAGGTAATAGTCTTATCGCTCGGCGAATAGCGGAATAAATAACGAAATTCCAACAAAAACATTAACTTAAGATTATTGTTAGAATTTTTTTACATTTAATTAATGAAAAATATCCATTTTTTGTTATATAGTAAGGAAGTGCCCACAAAACTATAAATACTAATGGAGGAATTATCTTATGGATAGGTTAACAAAGTTTTCATTAAAAAACCGAGCCGCTATTATTATCATGGTTTTTCTCATTTCCATACTCGGCGTTTATTCTGGTTCTAAATTGCCGATGGAGTTTTTGCCAAGCATCGATAATCCCGCAATAACTGTCACGACATTATCTCAAGGGCTTGATGCTGAAACGATGACCAAGGAAGTAACTGATCCCCTCGAAAAACAATTTCGTAATTTAGAACATATTGATGGCATCACTTCCTCCACACACGAAGGATTATCACGTATCGACATTACATATACATCCAAAGCAGATATGAAAGACGCAGCACGTGAAGTCGAAAAAACCATTAATACAATTAAATTACCTAAACATGCAATGAAACCCGTAGTTAGCCAACTAAATACTTCTATGATTCCACTCGCTCAAATTGCTATCCAGAAGCAAAACGGATTTTCAAAAGCAGATGAAAAACAAATCGAAAAAGAAATCGTACCACAACTCGAAAGCATTGATGGTGTTGCCAACGTTATGTTTTTCGGAAAATCAGCCTCTGAATTATCTATCATACTAGACCCAAACCAATTAAAAGATAAAAACGTAACAACAGAACAAATATTAAAGGTTTTACAAGGAAAAGAAACTTCCACTCCAGCTGGAGCAATTACCGTTAATAAAGAAGAATATAACCTTCGTGTCATTGGGGATATAAAAAATGTAGATGATATTAAAAACATAACCGTTGCACCTCAAGTAAAATTACAAGATGTTGCTCAAATTGAACTTAAACAACACTACGATACAATCTCACATATAAACGGAGAAGAAGGAACCGGATTAATCATTATGAAAGAGCCAAGTAAAAATGCAGTTGCAATCGGAAAGGAAATCGATAAGAAAATCAAAGATATAAGTAAACAATATAAAGATCAGTTTTCTATTAAACTTTTAGCCTCAACTCATGAGCAAGTTGAAAATGCTGTTACTAGTATGGGCAAAGAAGTAATTCTTGGAGCAATTGCTGCGACTCTAATTATCTTAATCTTTTTGCGTAACTTCCGAACGACACTCATCGCCGTTGTCAGTATTCCATTATCTATTTTATTAACACTCTTTTTACTACACCAATCTAACATCACACTTAACACCTTAACGCTTGGTGGTTTAGCAGTTGCAGTTGGACGTCTCGTTGATGATAGTATCGTTGTCATCGAGAATATTTTCCGTCGTTTACAAAAAGAATCTTTCTCTAAAGATATTATTCTCGATGCAACGAAAGAGGTCGCCGTCGCAATTACTTCTTCTACTTTAACAACAGTCGCTGTTTTCTTACCTATCGGCCTCGTATCAGGAGTAATCGGAAAATTAATGTTACCTATGGTATTAGCAGTTGTATATTCTATACTATCATCCTTAATCGTTGCACTAACAGTTGTTCCACTTATGGCGTTTTTACTACTCAAAAAAACAAAACACAAAAAGCCAAGTTCTTCACCACGATATGTCGCTACATTAAAGTGGGCTCTTTCGCATAAATTCATTATTCTACTTACCGCCTTTTTATTATTCGCAGGATCAATCGCAGCCTATGTATTACTACCGAAAGCGAACATAAAATCTGAAGACGACACAATGTTATCTATTAATATGACTTTCCCAGCTGATTACGCTCCTGAAACGCAAAAACAAAAAGCCTTCGATTTCGAAAAGAAATTACTTTCTAATTCGGATGTAACAGATGTTATTTTACGAATGGGATCTAGCGCAGAAGATGCACAATGGGGACAAACGACAAAAAATAATCTTGCCAGTATATTTGTAGTCTTCAAGAAAGGCTCTGATATTGATCAATATATTAAAGAGTTAAAGAAAGAACATAAAGCTTTTGAGCCTGCTGAACTAGATTATATAAAAACAAGTTATTCAAGCTCTGGTGGTGGCAACAATTTGCAATTTAACGTAACAGCAACTAACGAAACGAATTTAAAAGAGGCTGCTACTATCGCCGAAACAAAACTAAAAGATATGGTTGCTCTCTCTAAAGTAAAAACAAATTTAGAAGACTCTAAGAAAGAATGGCAAATCCATGTTGATCAAACAAAGGCCGAACAACTAGGCTTAACACCAGAATTAGCAGCACAACAAGTAGCATTCCTTATGAAGAAATCACCTATTGGTGAAGTTTCAATTAATAATGAAAAAACAACTATTATAATAGAACACAAAAAAGAAAACATTACTAAACAAGAAGACATTTTAAACACAAACATACTATCACCTATCAATGGACCAATTCCTTTAAAAGACATCGCAACTATTTCAGAAAAGCAACTTCAAACAGAAGTCTTCCATAAAGACGGAAAAGAAACGATTCAAATTACTGCCGAGGCCTCAAATGAAGATTTAAGTAAAGTAAGCGCAGAAGTAAACGAAACGATAGCTAACTTAGACTTACCTAGCGGCGCAAAAGTAACTATTGCAGGTGCAACTGAATCTATGCAAGAGAACTTCACAGATTTATTCAAAATTATGGGGATTGCAATCGGGATTGTATATTTAATTATGGTTATCACCTTCGGACAGGCGCGGGCTCCTTTTGCAATTTTGTTCTCCCTGCCATTAGCTGCTGTTGGCGGTATTTTAGGATTAATCATTTCAGGAACACCCGTTGATGTAAATTCCTTGATCGGTGCATTAATGTTAATCGGGATTGTCGTTACAAACGCGATTGTATTAATAGAAAGAGTGCAACAAAATCGGGAACATGGAATGGAAACAAGAGATGCCTTACTAGAAGCAGGATCCACTAGATTACGTCCAATTATTATGACAGCTATAACGACAATCGTCGCTATGCTACCACTCCTATTCGGCCAATCCCAAGCAGGAAGTATGGTATCAAAAAGTTTGGCAGTCGTTGTCATCGGTGGTTTAGCAGTTTCAACCGTTCTTACATTAGTAGTTGTTCCAGTTATGTATGAACTATTAGATAAAATCGGAAGAAAAAGACGCTCTCGCAGAAAAATAAGCACTTCTACAGAAACACCTGATATTTAAAGAAAAAGCGTTATCTTCACGAATGAAGATAACGCTTTTTTCTCTACCTACACATATAATCCATCATTTTTTCCGCATATTGCTCTAGAGGTTTACTAGAATCCACAATAAGATATTCACTATTTAGAGGTCTTTTACTACCATCTAACCACTTTTTAAAAGCTACTTCCGACTCTACCTTTTCAATTTGACTGACCATACGCTTACGTGTTTGTAACCTATTATTAATCTCTTCCATATCATTCAGATAACACTCAATATATTTATATTTCACACCATGTTTATTAGAAAGCTTAATTCCTTTTTCAACCATATCTTCATATAGACATGGACTATCCAATATAACACTATGCCCTTGTCCTAAATAAGAATCAAGTAATGCCCATTCAACATCGTATGATACTCCTCCAACAATCGTCGATTCAATCCCTTTCATTTCTAAGGATTGTAACAATGCCGATTTCAAAACGTCATGATTTACAATTACAGCACCTGTTAACTTCGCTATATGCCTAGAAACTGTCGATTTTCCCGATCCAGGAAAACCTGACATTTGCAGAAAAAACAAATTAACTCCCCCTCTCATCCGAACCTATTCATCTATATAATCAATTACAAATTCAACAATCATGACATCCATTCCTTCTATATTAAAATACAAAAAGAACTCTCTACTTATAAGTAGAGAGTTCTTTTTGTATTTTATGCTGCTTTTACCTTCTTCGTCGTTTTACTTTTTCTTTTCGTTCCTGTAAAACGTTTGTGCAATACAGATGCTACCAAGCGTGAAATAACGTTGAATAGTAATACCATAATAATTAATACAGCTGCAGATTTTGTCGCAATCAACTTTGCATCCGGAATAACTCCTTCAGAATTTAACTTCCAAATGTGAACCGCTAACGTTTCAGCTGGTCTAAACGGATTTAAAGGATGCGCAGGACTTGAGAAGTCCGCCGCTGAATTTAAAATCGGAGATGTTAAACCCGCTGTGTAAATTAACGCTGCCGCTTCACCAAATATACGACCCGCCGCTAAAATAATACCTGTAATAATTTGCGGTAATGACGACGGAATAATAATACGAGCGATTGTTTGCCATTTCGTTGCACCTAATCCAAGACTCGCCTCTTTTACATTATGAGGCACTTCTGAAATCGCATTTTCACAAACACGTGTTAAACCTGGTAAGTTTAAAATAGTTAAAGCAAGAGCACCGCCCATTACTGTGTATCCCCAACCTGTCATGGTAACGAACACTAACAAACCGAATAAACCAACAACAATCGAAGGTAACGACGCCATTGTCTCAATACATAAACGAACAAAATTTAAAAAACGCCCTTGTTTTGCGTACTCTGCTAAATATATTCCAGCACCTAACCCAAGAGGAATAGATATAACAAGCGTTATAACAAGCATGTAGAAGGAATTGAATAACTGTGGACCAATCCCACCACCAGCTCTTGTATTACTTGGTTCTCCAAACAAGAAATCAGGATCCCAAAATCCCCATCCCTTTTGCAGAATTTCAAACACTAAGAATACTAGCAGAGCTACAACTAAAGCTGCAACTGCATAAAAGATACCTGTCCAAACTTTATTTACCGTTCTTGCATTCATTATTATCGCTCACCTCTTTGCCCAATCGCTCGAATTACTAAAATAAACAGGAATGAAATAACAAGTAAAATCATCGCTAAAGTCCATAGCGCATTATTCCAAGCAGTTCCGTTTAATGTATTTGTCATGTCCATTGTCAAAATACCAGTTAACGTCGCTGTCGGGCTATATATTCCTTCTGGTAATTTAATTGTGTTCCCGATTACCATTTGAACCGCTAATGCTTCACCAAAAGCACGCGCTAAACCTAAAACAACACCTGTTAAAATCCCTTTTTTCGCAGCAGGAACAATCACTCGGCTAACCGCTTGCCATTTCGTTGATCCTAGACCATAAGAAGCTTCTAAATAATCAAATGGAACAGAGCGTATTGCATCAGAAGCGATACTAGCAATAGTAGGTAAAATCATAATACTTAATACAACAATACCCGCAATTAGACTAAATCCCACTCCCCCGAACGAATCACGTAATAGCGGCACTAAAATCGTAACCCCTAATAATCCGTATACAACCGAAGGAATACCAACTAATAATTCTAAAACGGGCTTCAATACTTTATTTCCAAACTTTGGCGAAATTAAATTCATGAATATAGCAAGAGCTATAGCAATTGGCGCACTAATAATAACCGCACCTAACGAAACCACCGTTGAACCTACAATAAAAATCAAAGCCCCGAAGGTTCCTTCGTCAGCATTTGGATTCCATTTTGTCGATGTTAACATCTCAGTAAATGAGATACCACTTTGTGTAAAAGATTGAATACCTTTACCGCAAATAAAAGCAATAATAGCTAATGTAATTAAAACAATAAAAATACCACAAAACGTAACAAGCGATCTTCCTATATATTCACTTTTTACGTAATTAATTTGTTTTTTCCCCTTCATCACAGGTCAGACCCCACTTCATAGATTGAAATGAACAGGACTGGCCTTGCAGCCAGCCCCATAAAAATTTATTACTTATTTAATTTAGACATTGGGATGTAACCCATATCTTCTACTTGCTTTTCAAAGTCTTTGCCTTTTACATAATCAATGTAAGCTTTCGTTGCTTCTTTCGCTTCACCTTTTGTTACCATGTACTCGTAAGACCAGAATGGATATTTACCAGACGAAATGTTTTCAACTTTTGGTTCAGAACCATCAATTTTCACTGTTTGTAGCGCACCTTTTTTATCGCCAACCATGTAAGACATTGCTAAATAACTTACTGAACCTGGAGTAGAATTGATCGCTTGCTCTACTGCACCGTTAGAATCTTGTGTTGTACCAGTTCCATCGTTAATTTTCGCTTCTTTCATAACTGTCTTTTCAAATGTAGCACGTGTACCAGATGAAGCTGGACGGTTAATTACGTTGATTTTTTCATCTTTCCCGCCTACCTCTTTCCAGTTTGTTACTTTCCCAGTGAAGATATCTTGTACTTGTTGCACTGTTAAGTTATCAACTTTTACATCTTTATTTACGACAAGTGCGAATGCAATACCCGCAACCTTGTTATCTACTAATTCTTTCGCTTTTTCAGCATCTTTTATTTTATCTCCCGACGGAACATCTGAATTACCAATTTGTACTGCACCCGATGCTACTTGGTTAATCCCAGTTCCACTACCGCCACCTTGAACTTGAATAGAAACTTTTGAATTTTTCTCCATGAATTTCTTTCCAGCTTCCTCCGCAAGAGGTAGAAGAGCTGTAGAACCAGCCGCCGCAATCGTACCTGATAATTCTTGTTTTGTATTATCGCTTCCTTTAGCAGTTTCTTTACTAGCTGTATCTTCTGCTTTCCCACATCCAACTAACGCTCCTGCTACCACTAAAGCCGCTAAAGAAAATTTAATACCTTTTTTCATAACCATTTCTTGTACCCCCATTTGGATTATCGCTTTTCGAATTCATTTTCTTTCGAACACAAATTCATTGTAGGACAACAATATTATGTGAGTGTTAAGCAATTTTTAATTTTAAGTAAATGACGATAATAACCCTTAAAAGCTAGGAATCCCAACATTTATAGTTAAAGAATCCAACAAAATCCACACTAATTAAGCTGTAATGTAAATTTATTCTTAACAATGTAAATTCAATGTAAATATTTTTCGCTCTTTTCCCCTTTTAGTTAAAGATACATTTACAAATCCATTGTATTTTTTAACTTTTACACTCTTACTTTATTTACATTAAACAGAATTTCAGTAATATTTTTTAGTACAACTAAATAAATTGGAACAATTCTAAAAATAAATGAATATTTTTAAAGTACCAATTGACAGCATCATCCAATGTAGTCTACTATATTACTAACAAAAAGTTTACCTAAGGAAACTTTTTAAACTTAAACTAACAATATAGAGATGAGGTAACTTTTATGGTATCGGCTAATACAAAACCACTTTCCGAATTTAAGACAGGAGAGTTCGTACAAATTGAGAAGATACAATTAGAAGGAACTATGAAACGGCGGTTATTAGACTTAGGATTTATTCCTGGGGCAACAATTAAAGTATTACAGCGCAGTCCTCTCGGAGATCCGGTCGCTTATCAAGTAAGCAACACAACTATTGCACTACGCAAGGAAGAAAGTTCCCTTATTTTCGGGGTATTAATAGGAGATGATTTCAGATGAGCAAACATCGCATTGCTTTAGCTGGTAACCCGAATACCGGGAAAAGTACATTATTTAATACTTTAACAGGCTTAAAACAACATACTGGAAACTGGACGGGAAAAACTGTTTTAAAAGCTGAAGGGGAATATGAACATAACGGCAGTAAATATACATTAATAGATTTACCTGGAACTTACTCACTATATTCAAATTCTGCGGATGAAGAAGTAGCAAGAGATTATATTATATTTGAAAAACCAGAGGTAACTGTAGTTGTTATAGATGCAACTGCTATGGAGAGAAATTTAAATTTAGCACTCCAAGTGATGGAAATGACGAGCAACGTAGTCATTTGTATTAATTTAATTGATGAAGCGGAGAAAAAAGGCATCGTTATTGATGAAAAGAAATTAGCAAAATCGCTCGGTGTACCTGTAGTTAAGATTTCTGCTCGTAACCGAGTAGGTATTGGACATTTGCTAAGTGTTATCGCTAAAGTAGCAAATAAAAAATTAATTCCAACACCAATTAAAATTTCTTACAGTGAAAAAATCGAAAATATGATTCAGGAATTAGAACCACAAATTTATAAAGTGTTCGGTGATACGTATCCAGCACGTTGGATTGCGTTACGTATATTAGATGGAGATAAAAATTTCTTAACTACACTTCAAAAACACCATAATGAACCACTTGTAAGGGAGGTCGTAATGAATGGAATCTCACTCAGCCAGTAAAGCTCTTCCATTAGACTATATTATTCAACATGCACAAGCACTCTCAAAAGAAGATATACGAGATGATATTGTCGGAGATATTTATCGAACATCTGCAAGCATATGTAAAGAGTCTGTTCAATATACAAATACTGATAAATTGTATCGTTCTGAAAAACTAGATAAAATTTTCACATCTCCAATCTGGGGATTTCCAATTATGCTCGGTATTTTATCTATTATTTTTTATCTTACAATTGCAGGTGCTAACGTACCATCTGATATGATTGCTGAGTTTTTCGGATGGGCCGAAGGATATTTAACATCTTGGTTCCAGGCAGCACATGCACCTGAATGGTTACATGGCATTTTAATACTTGGTTTATTCCGTGGTATCGGTGCTGTTATTAGCGTTATGTTGCCACCTATGGCAATCTTTTTCCCTATGTTTGCACTATTAGAAAACTACGGATATTTACCACGTGTCGCTTTTAATATGGATCGCTTATTTAAACGTTCCGGTGCACATGGCAAACAATCTTTAACAATGGCAATGGGATTTGGTTGTAATGCAGCCGCTATTATGTCAACGCGTATTATTGAATCACCACGTGAACGTATGCTTGCAATCTTAACAAACAACTTCGTTCCTTGTAACGGTCGCTGGCCTATGTTAATTTTAATGGCTTCATTATTTATGGCTGCTGGTTATACAGGTAGTATGCAAACATTAGTTACTGCTGGCGTTGTAGTTGGAATGGTTGTAATTGGTGTTATTATGACATTAACTGTTTCTTGGGTACTATCAAAAACAGCTTTAAAAGGTGTGCCAACTCACTACACTCTTGAGTTACCACCGTACCGTAAGCCAAAAGTTTGGAATACAATTGTACGTGCAACACTCGATAAATCAATTTATGTTTTAAAACGAGCTATCGTTGTAGCTGCCCCTGCGGCTGCATTAACTTGGTTACTAGCTAATATTTTCATCGGTGACACAAGCTTACTTATGTATTTTGTAAACTTCCTAGATCCATTCGCTAAAATGTTAGGACTTGATGGATTCATTTTAGCTGCGTTCATTCTTGGACTACCAGCAAATGAAATTGTTATCCCGATTTTATTAATGTCTTACTTATCAACCGGAGCTTTAACTGAAATAGATGATTTTAACCAAATTAAAAATCTATTCTTAGAAAATGGCTGGACTTGGTTAACAGCGTTAAACACAATGTTGTTCTCACTTCTTCATTTCCCATGTGGAACAACACTGGTTAACATATATAAAGAAACAAAAAGTGCAAAATGGACATTCTTATCGTTTGCAATCCCTACCGTTATCGCCATTGTTGTGACATTCCTCTCTACACAATTGGTACATTGGTTAGGGCTTGTATAAGCAAAGCATACATAGAAGGTATCCCCCTTCAAATTTGCTTTGCGCGAAAGAAACCTGAAATCATTCAGGTTTCTTTTTTTGTGCATCAGTATTCCAAGGCTGTGCTCCATACGTTGTGAGTTTCTTATGAATAAAGTATATGGCTCCCGGAAGAACCGCCATTAATATCGTGCAACTAATCCCCAATCCAGTAAACAACTTCCATCACCTTATTTCACTTTCTTTGGTAAAGCTGAACCTGAATGTTCAATTGTTGGATCAACATGAACGTGAATTTCAGCATTACTAAAATAATTCTGGCCTTGATCCCAATTTTTACTTATTTTTTTCCACTCTTTATAATTATGCCTCTTATATACCTCTCCTAATTCCAATACATCTACCTTATATTTTTTTTGAACAAGCTGTATAGACTTTTCAATACGCTTCGTCATTTCCTTTGAAATCTCTTTCTTTAAAAGTTTTTCATTCATCACTTGTTTCGGTTCATTAAAATGCAACTCAGCTAATATGCCTTCTGTGGACAAATGAATATCAAACTTCGGTTTTGTAGCATTTTCAGTAGAAACCTGGATCTTTCGGCGCAACTTATGAATTTCATATGTAATGAGCTGATTCTTTTTACGAACAGTAAAGAACCCCCCAATTTTTTTACCTATTATATAGTTCATTCCTAATGTTTGTTCTCCACTCAAAGTTCCAACGCACTTATTATCCTTTCCACGAACCAATGCCGCTCCTTCCATTTGCACACCTTGTTTTGTTAGCCCTAAAAGAGGTAATGCAAAACTTCGATTTGCAATCATTTTCCCCTGCACTTCACCAATTCTCGCCGCCTCAATCATTTGAGCGTTTTTCGGAGGATGTTCAGCTAACATATCAATATATTGTGCCGGTAAATTTTCAGGTTTTGCACTCTGTTTTAAAATAGATTCTGCATCTTTCTCAGAAACAAACAAACGAATATTTCTTCTCATTTCATGATCACGAATATATACATCTAACGTATTTTGCAAAACATACGGATTCGCCAGTAATTCTTCCGAAAAAATAATCACTTGTATATGTGGAAAAAATAATGTTCGACTAATTTTTTTAGCAATAATTCGGATTTGCTCAAAGACACTATCTGCTTTTGCACTCACATTAATATAATTTTCACTACCTCCATCGCCCTGTCCACCTTGTTGTGCTAACTTACTGGGAAGTACCATCTGATACGTCCCTTTCATAATCGGATTTGATTTCTTTTTCTTCACAATATCGTAAGCTGCGCCTACTACAAATCCTCTTTCTTCTATTTCTTCCAGTTCAGAGCACCCACTAATAGATCCAGCTAAAACCATAACCATTATAATTTTAAGAAGGTGTTTCATTTCTACCATTCCTTCTTTTTATTTTATATACAATCAAAACTAACAAAGGAGCTAATACGACAAACCCCATATCTATCCACGCTAAATACGTTCCGTAACTTGATAACGTATCTAAATTACCAGGGAGCATATTCACCATAAAAATAATAGGAGCACTTACGAAAATAAAAATATGTTTCTTCACTTTCGGAAACATAGCACAGAACAATAAAGATGCGACGTCATAATACATTGCTGTCGTGTTATAAATAGTAATAATCCAAGTCGTAAAAAAAATCGCATCAAATCTTTCTAAAAACCCCCCACCAATTTCAATTTCTTTCCCTAATTCAATCGTTGGATATGTCAATCCACGAGTTGTCATATACGTAAAAACACTAATACAAGTTACATAAATTAAAATGTATGAGAGCACATTTACTATCACGGCTTTTGCAACTGCCATTGGTGCCTTTTTCGCTGTCTTATCATTCAACAACACAGCATAAAACAGAGCTACCTCAAATCCAATAAATGTGAATATAGAATTTTTAACCCCAACAGCGTATTGACTTACTTTCGTTTGAAAAGCTGGAAATAAATTATTTATTTCCATTAAATTTATATTTAATAAAGAAAGAAGCATTATCGCAATTAAAACAATAGGTAAGAACATAACATTTAATCGTAATAAAGCTGCTCTCGATCCTGCTATTCCATAAATAACAACTAATAAGAAGAAGAAAGATAGTAGCTGTACCGGCGTATCACTAAATAAATACGTTTGCGAAATAATTGCAATCATTCGCGATTCATATGCAGTCAAAGCAGCAAACGTCAATACTAAAATACTACTAATTGTGTATGCAACAGGCTTCGTCAAATGTGTACTTGTATATTGAACAAAGTTTTGTTTCGGAAATAAAATAGCCACCCTCGTTACAAACCAACCTAAAACTGCACATATCAATCCACCCAAAAGCAAAATAATCCAACCATCTGAAAATAAAGTTTGGTTGGCAATATCCCTCGGCATAGATAATGCGCCTATACCAATAATGGTCGATGATACCGCAAACCCAATTTCCCGAGATCCAATTTCTTCATCGCCATACTCAAATGGTTTCAATTATTCTCCCTCCTTTGGACGTATTGTAGAATCTTTCGTTTGTAAATACTCTGGTCTATCTTTCAACATCGATTTTGGCATGCGAATAAACTCTTCTTTCCAATCTTTATAAAATGCAGGAGCAATTGGAGTTGTATACGGTACACCAACACTTGTTAAATTTGTAATATGAACCGCAAGTGCAATAAGAGCTAAAATAATTCCATATAGCCCAAAAGCAGTCGCCGCTAAAACAAAGACAAAAAGTAAAATCCGAAACGTAATCGTAATACTATATACAGGCAGTGAAAATGTAGCAATTGCAGTAACTGCAATAATAATTACTAAAAATGGATTTACAATCCCTGCGTTCACCGCAGCTTCTCCAATTACAAGACCACCTACAATCCCAATCGTTTGCCCCATCGGTTTTGGCAACCTAATTCCCGCTTCTCGTATTAACTCCATCGTTAATGCCATCATTAACGTTTCTATATATGCTGGAAATGGTACTCCTTCTCTCGCTCCCGCAATAGAATAAGCTAATTTAGATGGAATAAGCCCTTGATGATACGATACAAGCGCTACGTACATGGCAGGTAGTAAAACAGCAGCAATACCTGATCCCATACGTAAAATTCTTAATAACGTACCAATTACCCAGCGCTCATAATGATCTTCCACAGATTGAAAAATATCAACAAACACTAGTGGAGCGATAAGAGCAAATGGTGATCCGTCCACTAAAATGGCCGCTTTTCCTTTCGCTAGCGCAGCCACTATATTATCAGGTCTTTCTGTATTCAAAAATTGCGGGAATGGTGATAAATTATTGTCTTGAATTAATTGCTCAATCGTTCCTGTCTCAAGAATAACGTCTGCCACTATTGATTGAAGCCGTCGATCTAATTCGTCTACAATATAAGGGTTAATAATATCCTCTATATAGACTAAAGTTACTTCTTTTTGCGATCGCTTCCCCATAATATAGGATCGAAACCTTAACTTCGGATCACGTAAGCTGCGGCGAATTAACATCTTATTTACGTTAATATCTTCATTCAATCCAATTCTTGGTCCACGTATTAAATCTTCTGTTACTGGAGATTCTAGACTTCTTTTTTCCCATGCTCGGCTATTAATGACAATAGCGGTTTGAATATTATCAATTAATATAACTGTGTCTCCTGCTAAAATCGCATTTATAATGTCTGGAAACGTTGTCTTCATACCGACTTCTGCAATAGAAATAAAACGATCCAATAATGTTTGAACAACAGCTTCTTCTTTTTGTACTTCTTCATATTGAAGTGTACGAACTACATATTTATAAACATTATCCTTATCTGTTAACCCACATAAAAAGATAACCGCACAGCGCGTAAAACTACCAGCAAGGGCAACTTCCCTAATTGTTAAATCATTAGGCGAACCTAACTCATTCCTAATTTCTTTCATAACTTCAAATAAGTTACCTTTTAACTCTAACAATTCCCCCACCTAACTTCCTTTTCAACAAGTTTTTAGTTAGATTACGCTAATAGAAGAAAATATATACAAAAAAGAGCTATCTCTTTTCAAAGATAGCTCTAGCACACGGATTACTTTTCTACTATTATATTGTCTGTCTTTATAGACACATTTCTCGTGAACCCGCTAACAATAAACATTACAATCATATTCATTAACAATGCGACTATACCTACATTTAAATCTTTTATATATTGAGGGAAAGCTGGAAACATCGTAGCTATAGTTGAACCAGATAAAGTAATATATGCGACCACTAACAACCCAATCCCCATCCCTGCAATTGCCCCTTGCTTCGTAATAACTTGACGTGGAAACAAACTACATACAAGTGCAGGGAAAAGTTGTGTCACTATACTATATCCCATTAAAAGAAGTGCCCCTATTGTTTCTCCACCTTTAAAAGTGAACAAAACAGCTACAAGCGTTACTACAGGCACAAATAATTTTGCCACTTTAGCAACTTGTCTATCTGAAGCAGATGGGACCATTGTTCGGTAAATGTTTTTTGCTAATAAAGTAGACGCCGCCATAACAAGCATGGAACCCGGAACTAATGCTGTTAATACTCCTGCACTACCAATAATCCCAATAAACCATGGATCAAATGTTTGAAGAGCGAGACGGAATAACGAAAGGTCTACATCCCCTCCCTTTAACCCTGGAACTTGCAGTATAGCAGCAAAACCTGCAAAGAATACGAAAAGCAATACTAAAGAATAAAGGGGCATGAGCGCCGCGTTTTTCCTAAATACTTTTTCATTTTTTGCAGAGAAAGCAGAAGCAAATGTATGGGGCCACATATAGAAACCGAGAGCTGTTAATACAATAGTAGAAACAAACCAAGAAATGCTCATCCCTTCATCAGGTAAAGATAAAAATCCTGGTTTCGCTGCTTCTACCGCTTCAAACATCGGCTGAAATCCCCCGTAATAATGGTACGGTAAATATATACCTAAAAACATAACGATAAACAGTATCATAATATCCTTCAAAGCTGCTGTCCAAGCAGAGCCGTGTATACCTGAAACCATTACATATATCGTTATAACAATTGCACCAATCCACACTGCAATAACCGGTGATACCCTTCCGTAAGATGCTTCCGAAACGATAATTCCTAGTCCTTTTAACTGTAAAACAAGGTATGGAATAATCGAAATAACCCCAATGACAGAAACGATAATGCCAAGTGTCTGACTCTTATATTTCTTCACAAAAAAATCTGGCTGCGAAACAAGATTATGCTCTTTCGCATACTTCCAAACTGGCGGCAATAAAAAGTAAGATAAAATATAAGCTAGTGCACCATAACCTAAAATATAGAAAGTAGGTGCTCCTTTACTATACGCCCATCCACTTCCGCCTAAAAATGTGAACGTCGTATAAATTTCACCTGCCATAAGAAGAAAAATAAAAATAGTGCCAAATCCTCTTCCACCAACTGACCATTGCTCTAAATTCATATCTTTTCCATGTTGTGCCCGAATTCCTAAAAATAGTGCGAGAAACAAAAATAAAATAATGATAAGTAAGGCGGTCATTTTACATCCCCCTTATTAGCAGGATCAAATACGTACACAAGCCCCATACAAAGAGACGTAATGAGTACCGATAATAATATCCAAAACAATAAAAATGGCATCCCTAATACGTAAGGAGTAACTGAATTAGCAAATACGGGTCCAATAACTAAACAAAAAACTGGAATAAGCGCTAATACGTGTATTTTCTTCATCTCATTCTCCTTTACTTATAAAATTCATAATGGATGATACAAAGACTTCCACTCCAATCGGTAATGCATCTTCATCAATCGTAAAACGAGGATGATGATGAGGATATATAATTCCTTTCTCGTTATTTCCCGCTCCGATAAAAAAGAATGTACCTGGCGCCTTTTGTAAAAATGCTGAAAAATCTTCTCCAGCCATCGTCGGCTGTAAACGAGTAACTTGCTCTCTTCCATAAAGCTGTAATGCTGTTTGCTCAATAATCTCTGTAACTTCATAATCATTTACTACTGGTCGATATCCATATTCATAAGAAAATGTATATTTCGCCCCGTAAGATTCCGTCACATGCTTCACAATCCGTTCAATCCTTTTCTCTGTTTCTTCTCGCAACTCATGTCTTAAACTCCGCACTGTCCCTTCAATCTCCGCTTGTTCTGGAATCACATTATGGGTTGTCCCAGCATGAAATTGCGTAACAGATACTACAAGGGAATCTAACGGATTCGTGAGGCGAGATACAATGTGCTGAAGTTGCGAAACGACTTGTGTACCGATTGCAATACTATCAACCGTTTCATGAGGGATTCCAGCATGTCCACCTTTTCCTTCTATCGTAATTTTAAAAACATCTGGGGCAGCCATTGCAGGACCATAAATTACACCTATTTTACCAACCTCTAACGATGCCCAAAGGTGAGCACCAATAATATAATCCACACATTCCATTGCACCCGCTGCAACCATTTCCTCTGCACCGCCAGGAAAGTTTTCTTCTGCATGTTGGAAGAGAAAACGAATCTCTCCTTTAATCTTCTCTCTTTTTTCTACTAACTTATGTACGACCCCAAGTAATATCGCTATATGTCCATCATGGCCACATGCATGCATCACACCTGAATGTGTAGAAATAAAATCAAACTCATTTTCTTCATGAATAGGAAGAGCGTCCATGTCAGCACGAACCGCGATGGTTTTACCAGGTTGCTTACCAATTAACCTTGCCATTACACTATATTTAGTAGGTCTTGACACTTCTAAATATGGGATTTTTCGAAGTATATCGAATACAAACTGTGATGTTTTTTCTTCTTGAAAAGATAACTCTGGATACTTATGAAAATGCCTTCTCCACTCAATTAATTGATTTTTCGATAAAACCAGTTCCTTTGCAACATCCATTTCTCTTCGCCCCTTCTTCACCAAGTTAAATGTTATTATAACGTGAATTGTTAACTTTTAAAAGAATCTTCCGAATTTTCCGTTATAATAACTTAAAAATAAAAAGCCATCAAAAAGATGACTTTTTCAGTATTATAAAATAGTAATCGCTTGTTTCCCCATTTGCTCCCAAGCTTTCTCAAACTCTGCTCGCGGAACAGCAAAACGCGGATTATTTTTAAGTGGATCATTTACATATACAAAGTTTTGATCATACCCAACTATTACTACACTATGTTCATAATATGTAATTTTCACTTCGCCAGAGCTTGTATTCCATGTTTCAAAACTACTCTCGGCTAGTGGCTTAAACGTTGTATTAATAATGACCCATACTGGCGAACCGGAACTAACTATTTTATACATATCTTGCACGTCTCTACCTGTTAAATTAACTACTTTTTCAGGAGCATATTTTTCTGCTAAATTAAAAATGGGTTGATTATATACACCATACCCTGGCTCTGCCTTCGTATAAATATTTCCAACGAACCCCTCATAAGGATTTCCACGTAAACCATTTTGTTCAAATGGAACACGATGAATTTCGCTAGCAAGTTGCATCTTATCTACTTGTATACCTTTGTATTGTAGCAACATAGCCAAACTTGTAACTTCACATCCACGAGGTAATTCTGGTAACTGCTTTATAAACGGAACATTTTCAATCATAGTCGCTTCTTTCATTTCAGATAGAAACTCTAAACGGAACACTTGCGCCTTTTGTATAATTTTATCTTTCCCTATAAAAAACGCAGCAGCACATATAATTCCAAAAACAAAAAGATATTTTAACTTTTTCATTTTAAACAAAACTCCATTAATTATTATTTTACAGACATACCTCTTATCATTGTACCTTTCTTCTTACTAGTTTGCTAGAAAGATTCTGTGAATTATTGTTCACACTTTTATCGTTATAAATTTCTAATTATTTTAATAAAAAGAAAAAACAACATACTTTTCTGAATCATTTTGCTGAAACCAAAATGATTCACATAATTAATATATCATCCCATTAACAAAAAGCACACTTAGAGCATTTAGTCATAGTTCGTATTTTTACATACTCCATTCATTTCATAATAAATAAGCCAAGTATGTGTCACATCCCCCACTAATGTTTAAAAACTCGGAATAAAAATCAGTTCATACATACAAGAAAATAACGGGGGAGGGACATATGAATCAACAAGTAGAACAAAATGATTTAAATTATCGCTACCATTTTATCCAATCGTAGCATTCTCACTCAATTTCATTACATTTGTTAGTTTAGCTTTCATTCCAGATCAGAGAATTGCTCTTTATTGTGGTATTCCATTTATGATTTTTTGTTACATTTTATACCAATTGAAATATAAAAAAGTTGTCACATTTGAACAACAAATAAATCTAAAAAAAGAAGTAAACTAAATATACAAAATATTCAGCTATCTTTCTTATCATAAGATAGCTTTTTTCTATTTCTTGGATATCTTGGTATAACTTTATTTATCTTAAAATTTCCACAATCACGTTTTTCACTGGAAAATAGTTTACAATGTTATCAAGTTACAAATGATATTCACCTTAAAAAGTGTGCATTTGTGTCTATTTTTTAACAATATCACAAAAACTATTGCCATCTATAAATTAATAGGTTTATATTGTTTTATTGGCATAGTTTCAATCCAAGGAGAAAGGAGATTTTCAATCGTGCAACTAAAGAAAACGTTTTGGAAGCTGGCTTCGCTTCTTCCGTTATCATTACTTCTGTTCCTCGGCGGCTGTGATAAGAAACTCGCAGTATTAAATCCGCAAGGACCTGTTGCAAAAGCACAGTATGATTTAATTGTTTGGTCATTCTTGCTTATGTCATTAATTATCGCAATTGTATTCATCTTGTTTACAGTCATCTTGATTCGTTATCGTGAAAAACCAGAGAATATGGACTACGAGCCACCTGAACAACACGGTAACACATTATTAGAAATTATTTGGACGCTTGTTCCTGTTATTATCGTTATCGCATTATCGATTCCAACAGTAAAAGCAACGTATGCTTCGGAAGAGGTTCCACAAGAGTCCAAACATATTAAACCAGTTGAGATTTATGTTACATCTGCAAACTGGAAATGGTTATTCAGTTACCCAGAGGAAAAAATTGAAACCGTTAACTATTTAAACATCCCAGCTGGTGTACCAATTCAATTCAAACTGACTTCTGTCGGTCCAATGAATGCTTTCTGGGTACCAGAACTTGGTGGTATGAAGTACACTATGGATGGCATGATTATGGATCTTTATTTACAAGCTGATAAGCCTGGTTCTTACCTAGGCCGTAGTGCGAACTTCTCTGGTGAAGGATTCACACATATGGAGTTCGAAGTTGAAGCAAAAACTAAAGAGAAATATGACAAGTGGGTTAAAGAAGTACAACAAACTGCTCCTAAACTAACAGAAGATAAGTACAACGAAATTGTTAAACCTGGTGTAGTTGGTCGTATGACATTCTCTAGTCACCACTTAAGTTATGTAGATCCAAAATCACTTGAATATTGTGATTACAACTACTACAAAAACAAAAAATAATAGCTATTATTCCAACAGATTGGAGTGAACACAGTGAAGCTTGATGAATTCTTTGTCACAGGTGACCCGATTATTTACGGTGCAGACGCTTCTATCGTTCTTGTGACATTAGCAATCATTTTCGTACTAACAAAGTATAAAAAATGGAAATGGCTTTGGGACGAATGGTTAACAACTGTTGACCATAAAAAGATTGGGGCCATGTATATTATTTCTGCGGTTATCATGTTATTCCGTGGTGGTATGGACGGTTTAATGATCCGTGCACAGTTAACATTCCCAGAAACAACTTATTTAAATGCTGAACACTATAACGGAATCTTCACAACACACGGTACAGTTATGATTCTTTTCATGGCGATGCCATTCGTTATGGGATTAATGAACCTTGTAGTACCATTACAAATTGGTGCTCGTGACGTTGCATATCCGTTCTTAAATGCTTTAAGTTTCTGGTTATTCTTTGTCGGAGCAATGTTATTCAACATCGCTTTCGTAATCGGTGGTTCTCCAGACGCTGGGTGGACTTCTTACTTCCCAATGGCAGGTACAGAGTTTACTTCTGGTGTAGGAAATAACTACTACGCAATTGCATTACAGATTTCAGGTCTCGGTACGCTAATGACCGGTATTAACTTCCTTGTTACTATCTTAAAAATGCGTACACCTGGTATGACTTTAATGAGAATGCCAATGTTTACTTGGTCAATCTTAATTACAACAGTTATCATTATTTTCGCTTTCCCAGTATTAACAGTTGCTCTTGCATTAATGACATTTGACCGTCTATTCGATGCTCACTTCTTTACGATGGCGAGCGGCGGTATGCCAATGTTATGGGCCAACCTATTCTGGGTATGGGGTCACCCTGAAGTATATATCGTTATTTTACCGGCATTCGGTATTTTCTCTGAAATCATTAGTACATTCTCACGTAAACGTCTATTCGGTTACAGTGCGATGGTATACTCAATGGTTGCAATTTCTTTACTAAGTTTCGTCGTATGGCTTCATCACTTCTTCACGATGGGTGCAGGTCCAGCGGTTAACTCATTCTTCTCGATTTCGACAATGGCGATTTCGATTCCAACCGGGGTTAAGATCTTTAACTGGTTGTTTACACTGTATAAAGGACGTATTCGTTTTACAGTTCCAATGCTTTGGTCATTGGCATTTATTCCAAACTTCGTAGTCGGTGGGGTTACAGGGGTTATGCTTGGTATGGCAGCAGCTGATTATCAGTACCATAACAGCTACTTCCTAATTGCTCACTTCCACTACGTATTAATCGCAGGTACAGTATTCGCTATGCTTGCTGGATTCACATTCTGGTATCCAAAAATGACTGGTCATATGTTAAACGAACGCCTAGGTAAATGGACATTCTGGATCTTTATGAGCGGATTCAATATCTGTTTCTTCCCAATGTACTTCTTAGGTTTAGACGGTATGACTCGTCGTATGTACACTTACTCTGAAAGTCTTGGATGGGGATGGCTAAACCAAATCGCATCTGTTGGTGCGGTAATGATGGGTATTGGTTTCCTAATTCTTTGTTACAACGTAATTTGGAGTGCTCGTCACGGTGAACGTGACACAACTGGAGATCCATGGGATGGCCGTACACTTGAATGGGCAACTCAATCTCCTGTACAACATTACAACTTCGCGAAACTTCCTGAAATCAAAGAAGCTGATGCTTTCTGGTACATGAAAAAACGCGGAGAAACAGTTACACCAGCAGCAGAAGATATCAAACCAATTCACATGCCAAGTAACTCTGGTGTGCCTATTATTGCGTCTTTATTCTTCGGTCTTGCAGGTTTCGCATTAGTATTTAGCTGGTTCTGGCTTGCAGCAATCGGCGGCGTTGGTATTTTAGCTTGCTTAATCTATCGTTCATTCGATTATGATGATGGCTACTACGTAAGCGTTGATGAAATTAAAGAAACAGAACATATAGCATGAGAGGTGAAATGATATGGCGGCTTTAGATAAAAGCTTACCTTTGGAATATCAATCCGAGCAAAGCAGATTGAATATCCTAGGATTTTGGATTTTTCTTGGGGCTGAAATTATGCTGTTCGCAACACTTTTCGCCTCTTATCTAGTACTTGCTGGTCGTACGGCAGATGGCCCAACCCCAGCGCAACTGTTTGAACTTAAAACGCTTTTAATTCAAACATTACTACTTTTAACAAGTAGTTTCACATGTGGTATCGTAATTCACGAAATGCGTAAGCACAACCAAAAAGCAATGCTTGGATGGTTCATCCTTACATTACTTTTAGGTGCAGGTTTCCTATTCTTTGAAATCGAAGAGTTCATTATGTACATCGGTGAAGGCGCAACAATTCAAACAAGTGCTTTCCTATCTGCATTCTTCGTTCTTCTTGGAACGCATGGTGCCCACGTAACAGGTGGTATCATTTGGGCAACTTGTGTTATTATCCAAATTTTAAAACGAGGTTTAACACCAGTTACAGCTCGTAAAGTATTCATTATCAGCTTATACTGGCATTTCCTTGATCTTGTTTGGGTCTTTATTTACACACTAGTTTACTTGAACGGGATGGTGGCGTAAATGGATCAAAATAACAACCAAGCAAACGGGCATGCGCATAGCGGATTCCCTTGGTCACACGTTTTCGGATTTATTTTATCGCTTGCACTAACGTTTCTAGCGTTATACGTGGCACTTTACACAACATTGCCACTTTCAACAGTCTTAACAACTATTATCATAATGGCTGTTGCGCAAGCTTTATTACAATTAATTATGTTCATGCATTTAAAAGAAGGAGAAGGAAGAGTTCAAATTCTTACAATGATATACAGTTTCTTCGTTGCAACTGCAACAGTTGGTTTAACTGTATGGATCTTCTTCTCAATGTAATGTACATGAAAAAGACTGCTGAGATTCCTCAGCAGTCTTTTTTTATCCCTCATTAATGAGCAATAACCCCACTGATTAAAGTTTCACTTTATCCCCTCCCCTATCACATCCACATTACGGAATTAACAACAGAATCACGAAAAATATACTTATTATGACAAATGTTAAGAAAACTCTTTCTTTATGAAATCGAATCCATATGCGTTGCTTTTCTACCTATTATATGGCTAAATAGGTACTATATTTATTTGAAGGGAGAGAACGCAATGGAACATCATACTTCTGTTCTATCACTTATGGTTGTCGTTGCAATCGCGTTTTTCGTTCCCCTTTTGTTACAACGCTTTAAATTAAAAGCACTTCCTGTCGTTGTTGCAGAAATCATCGCAGGAATCTTTGTAGGTAAAAGTGGGTTTAATATTATTGAGCCAGATATGTGGCTTCAAGTCTTATCGACACTAGGATTTATCTTCTTAATGTTCTTAAGCGGTTTAGAAATTGATTTTTCTATCTTTAAACAAAAAGGGAAAAAGAATACGACAAACGAACCAAACACATTCCAGGCAGCAAGCATTATCTTTTTATTTATTTTCATCTTATCTTATGCCCTATCATTACTATTCGTATGGCTAGGATTCGTAGATAATGCAATGTTTATGACTTTAATTATTTCCACTATTTCTTTAGGTGTTGTTGTACCAACATTAAAAGAAAATAACTTAGGAAAAACGGCAATCGGCCAAATCATTTTATTAGTCGCTGTTATTGCAGATTTAGTTACAATGATTTTACTCGCTGTATTTGTCGGATTAAATTCCGAAAGCGGTCAAAGCATGTGGCTCCTTCTTCTTCTATTCGGCGCTGGTATTGTTATTTACTTCGTTGCAAAACGCTTTAAAAACATTCCATACTTAGATAGCTTAAAAGCTGGTAGTGTACAAATTGATACACGAGCTGTTTTTGCACTCATCTTAATATTAGTTGGGTTATCTGAATCTGTTGGAGCTGAAAATATTTTAGGTGCCTTCTTAGCAGGGGTACTCGTATCGTTATTATCACCAAATGAAGATATGGTTGAAAAACTGGATTCCATCGGATATGGTTTCTTCATTCCTATTTTCTTCGTGATGGTTGGTGTAAACTTAGAGGTTTGGTCTATTTTCAAAGAACCTTCTAGTATGCTAATGATTCCAATTTTAATTGTGGGACTCTTTATATCAAAACTGCTACCATCACTCGTTTTACGAAAATGGTACCCACGTAATATCGTACTGGGAAGTGCCATCTTATTAACATCGACACTTTCTTTAGTTATTGCAGCCGCACAAATTGGTGAAAAACTAGGGATCATCAGTCCAAGCTTATCTGCTTCCCTTATTTTAAGCGCAGTTATTACTTGTATTTTTGCACCTATATTATTTAAAAAAATGTTCCCAAAAGTAGAAACACCAAAACCAAAAGTTTCTATTATTGGCGCAAGCAGAATTACCCTTCCGTTATCACTTGATTTAAAACGAGAAGATTATGACGTAACACTATATATGATGCGTCAAAATAAAATAAATGATGAGGAAGCAAAATCACATGACTTCCCTATCGTGAAATTAGATGACATCACAATCGCATCATTAACTGAACAAACAGCATTTCATGCAGATCGTGTTGTTGTTGCAACAAGTGATGATGAACAAAACTTATTATTAGCAGAACACGCAAAAGAACTAGGTGTTGAACATGTTATCGCAAGTGTAGAAGATCCGCTTCTACAAGAAAAGGCAACGCAAGAACATATCGCCGTATTCTCAACAATCAACTCTACACGTATTCTATTACGTGCACTTATTGATAAACCAAGTCTCGTTCGCTTAATTACAACAGCAAACGAAACAGTCCGTGAAGTCGAACTACGTAGCAATACATATAACGGTGTTGCACTACGTCGTCTTCCGTTTTTAGGCGATGTACTCGTCATTCAAATTTACCGCGGTAATAACGCATTAATCCCGCATGGTGATACGAGACTACAACATGGTGATACATTGCTTGTCACAGGTTCAAAAGAGCATATCGATACATTAAAAAGCATATTAGAATAAAAAATGCCCCCTCACATAATTGAGGGGGCATTTTTTTCCATTCCATATGGTAAAATGTTACTATCACATATTATGAGGATGGATCACATTATGTCTATTGTAACTTTAGCTCTTTTATTATTGGCGGAAATACTCGTTGCCATTATTCTCATCGGTGTTAGCATTGAAATTTGTAGTTACGGATGGAAAAAATCGAATGGAATAAAATACTCTTGCCTCTTACTTTCACTCCTTCTCGGAACTGCTAGCATACTCGGACTTTTCGCCGCACCTGCCTATTTCTTTATACAACTAACAGAAAACGCCTTATAAGAAAGGATGTTAATATGATTACCGTGAAAAATATTGAGGGATCTGAAACTTACGTATTACGTCAAAAAATTTTACGCCCGAATCAAACATTAGCAGATTGTAAATACTCTTCCGACTATGAAACAGACACCTTTCACTTAGGCGCATTTATAAATGATGAACTAATTAGTATCGCTTCCTTCTCAAAAGAGATATACCCTGACTTACTAGCAGGTGTTCATTATCGTCTACGAGGAATGGCCACATTACCTGAATTTCGAAACAAACGTGCTGGAAGCTCCTTAATTCAGAAGGCGAAGCAAGTCTTGCAAGAACGTAAAGCAAATATATTATGGTGTAATGGCCGAATTACTGTAGCTGACTATTACAAGCGCTTAGGCTTTCAGGAACATGGTGAAATCTTTGAAATTGAACCGATTGGCCTTCATAAAGTACTGTATAAAAGAATATAAGAAAAGCTTTCCGCAATATGGGAAAGCTTTTCTTATATTTCAATCTTCATTTTTTATTTTTTTCATATATATGTATATAAACAAACTAGGAACTAAAAAACAAGCAAACATAATAAGTCCTGTTATGCTAATTTCTTTTATCGAAATATCCGGTGTTACAACGATACAAATAGCTAAAATCCCAATAACAATACCTACCGGAATGAATAATAATTTCATGAAATAGCTGCGTGATACTCCACCTGTATGCTCATACACTTCCACCGAATTTTTTAAGTTTAAAAAATTAATAACTATTATCCCGCCCATAAATACCATTAATAAATCAGAAACACTTTCATATTCTGCACCTTGCAAAACGTAGCGATAAAAAACAATACCTAGTATGACGATATTTTGTAAGATGAAAACGAGTCTAATATGTTTTAGCCCCTCAATCATTAAACGTTCATCTTTCACAATCCTCATCCTCTCACTCCTCTTCCTCCCAAAATAAATCATTCAATGTTTTGTCTACCGCATAACAAATTTTCAAACATAAATCTAAAGATGGGTTGTATTTCCCTTTCTCAATTAAACTAATCGTTTGCCTTGTAACGCCTACTTTTTCTGCTAATTGTTGCTGTGTTAAATCTAACTGAACACGCGCGACTTTTATTTTACTTACAGCCATTCATGTTCCTGCTACTAAAAATATAGACAAATGTATATTCTTAGAGTATTCCTGCTTCTACGTGCCCTGCCTCGCTAATCACTTGCTACTACAGTTTGCTGTGACACTTCACAGGCGTAAATTCCGATGTAGCCCACCGTACATATATACAATCTATTTACGTTAGTATTGTATATTTTTTTGCTTGTAAAAGGTTGATTGACGCATTTAAATCTCTATCTATTACATTGCCACATTCACATGTATATACTCGGTCAGACAGCTTTAAATCCGACTTTTTTTGACCGCAACATGAACACATTTTAGAAGATGGATAGAATCTGTCCACTTGCCGTAGTTCAATTCCATATTCCCTACATTTCGTTAATAACCATGTTTTAAAAGCATAAAAACATTGTTGCGCTACAGCTTTAGATAGATGTTTGTTCTTCATCATACCTTTCACATTCAAATCTTCTACTACAATAAACGTTGGCTTGGTTTTCACCACATCATTTACAATAGACTTTACATACGCTAATCGAATATTTGCTAGCCTAGCATGTAGTTGTTGCACCCTAAGAATATTTTTGTTTATATTCGCTCTTTTATTAGTAACAGGTTGTTCACCTCTCTTTCTTATATTTTCAAATTTGCGTGATAAAGAGCGTTGTTCACGTTTTAACCGTTTTTCTATCTTTTTTACTTGTACTGTTTTATTTATATTTTTGTGAGTTTTTCCATCGCTACGTACAGCGAAGTCTTTAATTCCCAAATCAATTCCTAGACCTACTGTATTGAGAGTTGCATTTGGTTTTACCTCTTTCACTTCACAGAGTATAGACACATAGTATCTTCCTGCTCTTTGATATACTGTACCACTTTTTACAGTTGTATTTTTTGAAATATATCCATACTCTTTTAACCTTATCCAACCAATTGTAGGGACTTTTACTCTATGTCTTTCTACTGTCCAATCTGTTTTGTTGTTTTTCGGAAAGTAGCACTTCACATCTTGCTTCTTCTTTTTTTTATATCGTGGAAACTTAGATAAACCTTTAAAAAACCGCTTAAAAGCTTTATCTCCATTCATAATCGCTTGTTTTACCGCTTTGCTCGACACTTCTTTAATCCACTGGTCACACTCTTTTGTATGAATGTTGTTTAACCATTTGGAAAAGTCATAACCACTAAGAAATTTCCCCTCCGACTCATATACCTCTTTATTTTTAGAGATATACAGGTTATATACATATCGACACACCCCAATAGTTTGACGGATTTTACTAATTTGTTCAGTTGTCGGTTTGATTTCTATTAAATATGCTCTTTTCATAAGTCTTCATCCTCCGACATTTTCTTTTTGTATTTTCTCAACCCATATATTCTACAGCTAAATACATGAATGATAGATATTAAATCCTGAACAAGTTCTTCTTGAATACCCATATATTTCTTATACTGTTCTTCTGTATAATATCTTCTTCCTTTTGGGTTTCGGTAAGCAGGTAAAACACCTTGATTGTCCCACCTTTGCAATGTCTTAACAGAGACATTAAGCATTTCTGAAAATTCTTTCGGTTTATATTGTTTCATAATTACTTTTCACTATATATGCCTACTTTTGTCTATGTTTTTGTTTACTGTTTCTTTCTCCTCCACCCTTATTATAATATATATTCCAATAAGCAATTTATATTTTACGTTGCTAATTTAAGTTTCACTTTATTATACACAAAAAAGGAGCCCCTCATAAGAAGCCCCCTCTCCTATATTATAAGAATAAATGACATCCAAATAAAATTGTAAATAAGTATAGTAACGGATGTACTTCCATCCCTTTCCCTTTCACAATCTTTAAGACTGGATACACTAAAAATCCAATTGCAATTCCATTCGCAATGCTAGACGTTAACGGAATACCAATAAAAATTAAAAATGCTGGTAATGCATCTTCAAATTCATTCCAATTAATATCACGAAGACTTTGCGCCATTAAGCTACCTACAATAATTAATGAAGGAGCTGTAATAGCGGCTACACTTGATAAAGAAGCAATCACAGGGCTGAAGAATGCCGTTATAATCGTTAGACCGACAACTACAATACCTGTTAATCCTGTTTTACCACCTGCAGCAATACCAGCTGACGATTCAATCGTCGCTGCTGTTGGGCTTGTTCCAAAGATAGAACCTGTAGTCCCACCAATTGCATCTGCAATAAACGCTTTACCAAAACGTTTCTCTGTATTATCTGTAATTAAACCCGCTTGTTTAATTAAACCGAGTAATGCACCTGTTGTATCAAATAACAGTACAAGTAAAAATGAAAATACAACACCATATAATCCGTATTCAATTACATCTGAAAAAGCATTGATTGGGTTTGAAACGATAATTCCCTCTGGTAAATGAGGCATCGCAACAATTTTATCCGTAAACTTCAATTGCCCTGTAAAGAAGGCGATAACTCCTGTCACAATCATACTAATAAATAATGCACCGCTCACACGTAATGCCATTAATACCGCCGCTAATATTAAACCAATTAAAGTTAAAATAACGGCTGGAGAATGAAAATCACCAATCGTAACTAAATTAGATGGATGATCAACGATAATTCCAGAAAGGCGTAATCCAATAAAAGCAATAAATAGTCCAATTCCACCTGCAATTGCATGTTTTAAACTATCAGGAATTGCGACAATTAGCTTTTGCCTAAATGAAGTGAAAGATAATAAAAGAAAAATGATACCTGTTACAAATACTGCTGAAAACGCAATGACATATGTAATCCCCTCTGCCTGTTGAACAACAGAATAAGCAAAATACGCATTCATTCCCATAGCTGGAGCAATAACAATTGGATAGTTAGCTAAAAACGCCATACATAGCGTCCCTATAACAGTCGCAATAATAGTTGCCGTAAAAGCTTGATCAAATGGTACACCTGCATCAGATAATATTTTCGGATTGATGACAAGAATATACGCAAATGTAAAAAAAGTTGTGATGCCAGCTAAAAGCTCTTGCTTCACAGAAGTGTTATATTTTTGTAATTGAAACATGGTTATGTACCCTTCCTACATCTGAATTATTATCACATATTCTTTTCTTACTAGTATGTGAGAAAATATAATACTTAATCTTAACAATCAATAAAAAGAAGAGTCAATATATTCACTAATAGTTCGAATTTTAAGTTTAAGTCTGACAAGTACAGATGTAGTACAGTTAATCATGTTTATTTTTGTAGCATAACAGATAGAAATGTTTTATAATTTGAAATAGTTAAATATTTAGTAAACGCATTCAAATATCGTTCACTCTACAAGGAGGATTCTTCTTATGCAGCACACAAACAAATCTGAAACTTTAAATCGAGGTTTAAAAGAACGACATATTACTTTAATGTCACTCGGTTCAGCTATTGGCGTTGGACTATTTTTAGGATCCGCTTCTGCTATTAAACTAGCCGGTCCTTCCATCTTACTAGGTTATATGATCGCTGGACTCGTTATTTTTTTCATTATGCGAGCGCTCGGAGAAATGGCAATTGAACAACCGGTTGCCGGTTCTTTTAGTAAATACGCTAATGATTATATCGGCCCACTTGCTGGCTATATTACTGGTTGGAACTACTGGTTCTTATGGGTTGTTACTTGTATGGCCGAAATTACGGCGGCTGGCATTTACATGCAGTACTGGTTCCCAGATATCCCGCGCTGGACTTGGGCACTACTCGCTCTATTATTAATGAGCGCTTTCAACTTCTTATCAGTAAAAGTATTTGGAGAACTTGAGTTTTGGTTTGCTCTCATCAAAATTGTCACAATTATCTGTATGATAGTAGTTGGAGCTGGCATTATTTTATTCGGATTCGGAAATGGTGGTATCGCTACTGGTATTTCAAATCTTTGGTCACATGGTGGCTGGTTCCCAAATGGATTTTCCGGATTACTACTCTCCTTACAAATGGTATTATTCGCTTATTTAGGCGTTGAACTAATTGGTGTTACAGCTGGTGAAGCTCAAAACCCGAAGAAAACACTCGCAAAAGCTATCGATAACGTATTTTGGAGAATCCTAATCTTTTACGTCGGGGCATTATTCGTTATGATGGCAATTTATCCATGGAATGAACTTGGCGAGAAAGGAAGTCCATTCGTATTAACATTCCAACAAATCGGCATTGCAAAAGCAGCAGGTATTATTAACTTTGTCGTATTAACAGCTGCACTTTCTTCTTGTAACGGTGGTTTATTTAGTACAGGGCGTATGCTATTTACATTGGCACAACAAAAGAAAGCTCCTGAAAGATTCGGTCGTTTAAATAAAAACGGTATTCCGAGTCAAGGAATTGTAGCAACAGCTATCGTTTTACTCGTTGGTGTTATATTAAACTATCTTGTGCCCGCAAAAGTGTTTACATGGCTGACTAGTATTTCAACTTTCGGGGCAATTTGGACTTGGGGGATCATTTTAATCGCTCAAATTAAATTCCGTAAAGGTTTGCAAACTGATAAAAAGGACAAGCTAACATATAAAATGCCTTTACATCCATTCAGTTCATATTTCTCACTCGCTTTCCTTGCACTCGTATTAGGTATTATGGCGTATTCAGAAGATACAAGAATTGCATTGATTGTTGGTCCTATTTGGCTTATTGGCTTAGCTATCGTGTATTATATGAAAGGATTTCATAAGATTGATGAAACACCTAATTCAAAGATTAGTTAAACAAGCTATCCCTTCCTTATTAATTGGAAGGGATTTTTTATTGTCTATATAAATATTTCTCAACAAAATTCACGGTATTTTTACAATTTTTTAATATTTTTTACGTTTTCCGTCTTTATTTTTTCAGAAAAATAAATTACATTATTAAAGCACATATATTTATTATTAGGGGGATTCTTCTATGAAGAATAAAAAATGGATTACATTTTCTTTAGCAACAGCAATTACACTTAGTATGGGGAGTTCGTTCATACCGTCTACTTATGCCGAAAGCTCTGTAGACCCAGCTCCAGAAATTGCTGCAAAGGTTGTAAATCAAAACAATGGGAAGAAAGTATTATTTGATAATACGCACGGTCAAACTGCAGGGACAGCTGACTGGGTTATTGATGGCGGCTTTTCTGATTTCGGAAACGGCATTGCCCAAAATGGATATCATGTAAAAGAACTTCGTAAATCAACACCTATTACATACGACGACTTAAAAAATTACAACGTGTTTATCGTTCCAGAGGCAAATATTCCTTACAAAAAATCTGAACAAGATGCAATGTTACAATATGTAAAAAATGGCGGCAGTATCTTCTTCATTGCCGATCATTATAATGCAGATCGTAATAAAAATCGCTGGGACTCTTCTGAAGTATTTAATGGATATAGACGCGGTGCTTGGGAAAATCCCGCAAAAGGAATGTCTAACGAAGAAGCAAACTCACAAGCTATGCAAGGAGTAGAAAGTTCCGATTGGCTATCTAATAATTTCGGTATTCGCTTCCGTTACAATGCACTTGGTGATGTTTCAGCTAAAAACATTGTTTCGCCTGAACAATCATTCGGAATTACAAAAGGTGTTTCATCGGTAGCAATGCATGCTGGTTCTACTCTAGCAATTACAAATCCAAAACTAGCAAAAGGACTTGTTTATCTTCCAGAAAATCCGTCAAAATGGAATAACGCTGTTGATAGTGGTGTTTATAACGGCGGTGGCGTTGCAGAGGGTCCATATGCTGCAATCGCAAAAGTAGGACTTGGAAAAGCTGCCTTTATCGGTGATTCTTCTCCAGTTGAAGATGCATCGCCAAAATACGTTCGTGAAGATTCTGGCCAAACAAAGAAAACTTACGATGGATATAAAGAAGAAAACGATGCTATCTTACTAGAAAATATCGTAAATTGGCTATCGAATAAAGAAACATTTACAAGCTTAGATCAAGTAAACGGTTTACAACTTGATTCACCTACTGCTTTACAAACATTTGAACAACCAAGCTTATCAACAGAGCCACAACCAGAACCTTGGAGTGCACCAAACGCGGGTTACCAATGGTTTAATACAAATACATTTAAATCTGGTTCATACGGATATAACGGCGCCGTAACAGCAAATGATTATGTGATTACACGCCCTAGCATTCTACCAAACAATGAAGTGTTCCAAATAAAGATTCAAGTAAACAACTTATTACCTAATACAACTTATAATAACTATTCTTTAGGTATCTTCTCGACTGGTGGAACACAAGTAGCAAAAGTCCAAAATACAAACGGCACTTGGCCATCTACTTTCGGATATAGTAGCGCCTTCTCATTCACAACAAACAGCTTTGGTTCTGCTGAAAAAATTGTGAACGTACAACTTGATTCAAATACAACTGGACAAGCAACACTTCGTCTACGCCAAAATACAACAGCGAAATATAGTGAGGCTGTAACGATTAATAAGAAATGATGAAAAAGGCAATCCGCATGCGGATTGCCTTCTTCTCACTTCTCTTCTTTCGAGAAAAACATTCTTGAAATAACGATACCTATACTACCTACAATTAAGAATAGCACAGCCCTGATCATCATCGATACTTCTGGTAAGTCCAGAAGGAATAGCTTCCCTATCGTTACGACTAACACGACTAAGCCGGCATACAATATTTCATTCATATTTTTATTCCTTCCAAGCCAAACGGCAAATAATGCATATACCATCCATAATAACGATACAGATACGCTTATTATACTTCCATCTGTAGACAGCACTTCACCGACTCTAGTAATTGCAATAAATACGATAACCATAAACCAATAGAGTGCTATAGAATAAACATATTTTCCAAAGCTCGTTAATACATCTTTCGCTCGTTTCATGCAGTAATAAAATGTACCTATTAAAATAATATGAGCAACAAACCCAGCTGAAACAAAATGATCGAACGGGCTAAAAATAGTCTGTATCATTCCAATCGCGTAAATCGTCGCGCTAACATATAATTTTATTTGTTGTTTTACTTTAATAGCAGTCACCATACCGAGAAAACCTTGTAATAATAATACAATCGCTGCATTCACTAAACTATACTCATATAAAATCGCTAAACTAAATGCACCCATTGCGAAACCAAATAAAAGATTTGTAAATGAAGAATGCCTATTTTTTCTATATTCAAACACGAACATCGTAGCGTGAACGAGTGCACTAATCATTAATCCCCATGTTGTAAATTCAGGTATTTTTGAAATGGCTAATATAAAGAAAACTGCATTCGCACTAAATATCGCCAAGCGTGGCTCTAATATAAAGCTTCTCTCCGTAAACATATGCCAAAATAATAGTAAGTGAATCAAACCATAAACAACCGTTAACTGTATTTGCAAATCCTCTACTAACATTGACATAATAGCAAAGAAAACAAAAAGGACAATAGCAGCAACAGCATAAGAAATCATATATAAATACTGATAACGATTTTTCAACGCATACCATAATAAGCTAAGTGTTAGTATCGTCTCATATCCAAAGAAAATATATGGATTAGGAGTCGTACTATTTAATAAGAATGGCACGAAGAAAGCTCCTACGGCTACGAATATAGTAAGATATTCCGATTGATACCTCTTCGCTACATAAATACCTAAAATGACCCATGCAATATTACATACAAACGCAACACTTGCTGGAATAAACCCATATAAATAATGCGCCGCAAATGTTGTTAAAACTATACCCGTAATACTTCCTCCTGCTAATACTAAACCCAACGCTTGCCGCTCTCGTTTAATTTGAATATCACCTATATAATAAAAACCGATTGATAGGACAATACCAAACACAATTCGTATTGCAGGTGTTAATAACCCAGCATCTACCCCTGCTTTAAATAACCAGATTACTCCAAGTAACATAATGCCGACAAATATGCGTGGTAACCAAGTTTGGCAAAACTTAATAATATTAAATGGTTCTGGTTTAAAAGCAGATATATCCACTTGTTTTACCTCACGTTCTTGTACAGGCTCTTTTATTGTAACTACTTCTTCTTTTTGCTTTTCCTCCATCACCGTTTCAATATATTCTTTCTTTTCTTTACTAACATGTCGCTGAGCATTTTCTACTTCTATTTCTTTTTGTTTTGCTTTCAATTCAAAAAGCGCTTCTTGAATTGTTTCAATTGCCGTTTCGAGCGCTTCTATTTTCTTATTTAAATCCTCCTTCATACGCTCCCCCCTCATCATTCATTCGAAATCTATATATTACCAATTATCTTTATCATACTCTTAGTCTATTCATTTTCAATACCATTTTTCCAAAAAAAGAAAGGTATTTTCCGAAATAGGAAAACACCTTTTTACTCATTTATTCTTATTTAGAACGCTACTCACGATAACGCCTATACAAACACCTATAATAGCTGGAACAATCCATCCAACACCTTCTGTATAAAACGGAATGTATTTCAATATTGGCGTCCACTGATTCATCATCACATTTTTATTGAAAATATCAATTGCACTAAATACTGCTACAATCCCAACAGTTACTGCATATACGTATGCATACTTTCCAATATATTTATGGAATAACCCTAGAATAATGAGTGTTAATGCAACTGGATAAATAAATCCAAGAATCGGTACTGATACTTTTAAAATTTGCGTTAATCCTAAATTAGCTAAAATCATACTAGCAAAACTTAATATAAATGCCCAAACTTTATACGCTACTTTCGGAAATGCACTTGCGAAAAATTGACTACAAGATGTAACAAGCCCGATTGAAACGCATAAACACGCGATCGTAAAAATAAGACCTAATAAAACGACCCCGCCTTGTCCAAATAATGTAGTCATAACTTGCGCTAACACGTTCGCCCCATTATCAAATGTACCTAACGAACCGCTAATTGAACCAACATATCCAAGTATGATGTAAATAATAGATAATAAAAGTCCTGCACCAATTCCAGCAATACTCATATATTTCGCTAAACCTTTATCATCTTCAACACCTTTTGCACGAAGAGCATTTGCAATAACAATCCCAAAAATTAAAGCGGCTAGCGCATCCATTGTTAAATATCCATCTAAAAAGCCTTGGAACATAGGAGCTTGTCCATAGTTTCCAGCAGCCTCTTTCACACTGCCTACTGATGTAAACATACTCTTTATAAAAATAAGGGCAATCATACCTAATAATAACGGTGTTAAAACTTTCCCGAACAACCCCATTAATTTAGACGGTGATAAACTTAACCAGTACACAATACTAAAGAAAATAACCGTGTAACATAATAAAACTACACTTCCCAATTCCGTGAAGAACTGACCTGGTCCCATTTCAAAAGCTAAACTTCCTGCACGTGGTATACCAAGACCTGGTCCAATAAATAAATACACGATACAAGGGAAAATAATGGCGAATGAAGAATGAACCCTACCCGCTAACGTTTGAAAGCTTCCCGCTTTCGCAATAGCGATAACACCCAATATAGGAAGACCTGTTGCTGATATAATAAATCCTATTAATGAAATCCACACATGTTCTCCTGCTTCATACCCAAGGAAAGGTGGGAATATAAGATTCCCTGCTCCAAAGAACATCGAGAATAACATAAGGCTAATCAGTAAAATTTCTTTTTTCTGTAACAATTTCATTTGTTTCTCCTTCTTTAATTTCATCTTTTATGAAATCAATTTCACATATAAAAAAGTGCAATAATCCGCTTCCTAACAAAGAAAACATAGTCCATAGTCTAACATAAAAGAAACACCCATTCTATAGCTATCCCTCTTTTCCAATTTCTTCTGAAAAATCAACCTTTATTGACTTATAATAGTTAATAAGGTAAAATATTAAATGTACAAAATTATTAACTTTGTTTTTGTTTGTGTCAGGAGGAAAATAACATGGAATCAACGATACAACTAGAAAGAGAACAACAAAGAAAAAAGAAACATCCTCCAGGTTTATACTTACTCTTCTTTACAGAAATGTGGGAAAGATTTAGTTACTATGGATTACGAGGATTATTAACATTATATTTAACGACAGCTTTAGTAAGCGGTGGTCTTGGGTTTAGTCCTGCGTGGGCACTCTCCATTTACGGATTTTACACTGGAGCCTGTTATTTCACACCAATGATTGGTGGATACTTAACAGACCGGTTCCTAGGTAGACGAAAAGCGATCACAATTGGTGGTATAACAATGGCAATCGGTAACCTTACACTATTTGCCATGCAAAACCAAGTCGGCCTATACCTCGGATTAGCGCTTATTATTATCGGTAACGGATTTTTCAAACCGAACATCTCTACACTGGTTGGGGAATTATACGAAGAGAACGATCCAAAACGTGATAGTGCATTTACGATTTTCTATATGGGTATTAACGTCGGTTCATTTTTAGCTCCACTCGTTTGCGGATTTTTATCAGAAAATTTATTCAAAACAACAGTGGATGGCGTTGTTCACTTTGGATTCCGTTACGGTTTCTTAGCCGCTTCAATTGGAATGATCATTGGACAAATTTTATTTACAACATTATCAAATCGCTTCCTTGGTGATATCGGTAAAAGACCAACTCGTGATTTGCAAACAACAGATGGACAACCATCAGTAGGAGATACACCGTTAACAAAAAAAGAAAAACAACGTACCGCAGTTATCGTCATTTTAACATGCTTCGTTGTCTTCTTCTGGGCTGGCTTTGAACAAGCTGGTAGCTCTTTAACATTATATACAAACAAATTTGTAGACCGCTCTGTGTTCGGATGGGAAGTTCCAACATCTTGGTTCCAATCGGTCAATCCATTATTTATTATTTTACTTGCTCCAGTCATTTCAGCATTATGGGCAAAACTTGCAACTCGCAAGCGCGGGGATTTAAAAATCCCAACTAAAATGGGACTTGGTATGATCTTGCTTGGTATCGGTTATATCATTCTCGTTATCGCTACATTAAAAACAGGTAGTGATGAACATAACATTACAGAAAAAGCAAACTTACTATTTATCGTCTTTACGTATCTTTTCCATACGTTAGGTGAGCTATTCTTATCACCTGTTGGACTATCAATGGTTAGTGCACTTGCCCCAGTAAAACTTGCTTCTTTATTAATGGGAGTATGGTTAGCAAGCTCAGGAATTGCTAACATTTTAGGCGGACAACTTGCAAGCTTCACAACTTCACTTGGATATGCTGAAGTATTTACAGTAATCGGAGCTGTAGCAATTGTATTAGGTTGTGTTTTATTACTAATTTCTAAGAAATTAGTGAAATGGATGGATTAAAAAAAGATGAGGGATTCCCCTCATCTTTTTTTATGCATTCTTACCTTTTTCTATCGCTTGTTCGTACAGCTCTTTATGTTCTTTATATTCACTTGGCACAAAATTCTTATAGAAGAATGCAAGCCAACTGTCTCCTTTTTTATATCCTTCTTCTCTAATTTCTGCTGCTTTTTTATTTGATTTAAATCCTTCAATAAACCATTTCTTTAACGATTCATTTTTTTCATACTTAGCAGGAACTTTCAAATCATAGTTTTCAAATGCATACTTATAGCCAGCCTTTTCTACTGCTTTTTTTGTAGACTTATAGCCCTTTTCATAAGCTGTTTCATACGCCTTCACGTACACATCTTTCTCTCTATTTCCAGGGTTCTTTCCGGCTAGTTCCTTACCTGCCTTTTCCCCTAGTTCAGCTTGCTCTTTTTCAATTTTTTCTGTTCTTTCTTTATTCCCTACTTGGAAACCTTCTGCAAAGTTCGGCTTAAACTCCGGAGCAATTTGACTATCTTCCATCGTCTCTTGTGCTAAACCTTGCTCTTTTCCTTTTTCAAAATGCGTTTTCTTCTGCTCTTCTAAAGACCAAGATGCAGCATATGCAGTTTTGAATGCTTCTTTATATGTATCTGATTTTCCAGCTAAATGTGATTCCCTATCATTTTTCCCTGCTTTAAAATCAGTCTCTCCACTTTTTTGCCCCTCAAGCTGCCCTTTTTCCATATCAGCTTGACGCTGTGCTTCCTCTCGCTTACGTGCCTCTTCTGCTTTTCTTTGCTCTTCAGCTACACGTTGTCTCTCTTCCTCTGCTTTTCTTTGTTCCTCCGCTACACGTTGTCTCTCTTCTTCAGCTTTACGCTGCGCCTCTGCGGCACGTTGTTTTTCAGCCTCAGCATTGCGCTGCGCTTCTACTTGTCTTTCAGCTTCTACAGCACCATTATTAGTGCTAGGAGCTGGATTCGTTGCACCGCTACTAGAAGCTGGTTTATTGTGATAATGATATTCCCCGTACTGTAATCCCCATTTTTCACAATTTGTCCGACACGTATGTCCCCCATTAGCATCTGTACGCCCTGGATGCGCATAGGCTGAAATTGGAGCTACCAATAACGCTACACTTGTTGTTAAAAGAAGTTTCTTCACCTGTTGTTTCACTCTTGTTCCTCCCAAAATCTTGAATTCTAACTTTATTATACATAAATAGAAAAATACTTAAATACTAACTAAAATATTCTATTATTTCTCAACATTAGTAAAAAAGAAGGTCAACTCTTTAAAGAGCTGACCTTCTTTTTTACTTCTTCGCCTTCGTTCCTACTAAATCACCAGCAACAACGTAACGCTTAGAATTATCTTTCACAGATACACATGTAATAAGTGTTATCTCATCTTTCCCATGATCCTCTACAACTTCCCATTTATCAGGAGTTACTTCAGATACACCAGTAACCGCATATTCATATTCATTTTCATTATCATACAAATAAATTTTGTCGCCTTTTTTTAAAGAGGCTACATCACTAAATAAAACACCTTTTTTAGACATGTTATGTCCCGCTAATGCATAATTCCCTTTTCCCATTACTTGATTTTCTTTTACTGTTGCTGCACCTGATAATAGGTTTTTCTCAGTAGAAGATTTTAAAACAGGAAGTTCTAATGAAACACTCGGGATCGAAATACGACCAATTACTTGTTTCTTATCTAATGATGCACTCGCTACTTCCGCCAAGTCTGGTTGATCAATTTTCGAAGCATCTACAAATTCCGTCTCATGTTTTTCATAATCCATCTTTTGAACAGCCTGCACATTTTCAGTCTGTTTCTTTTCAGCCTGATATCCATCATAAAATGGCTTTCCGATTAACACACCACCTACAACAAATAGAAGGATTGCTACTATACTATAAATTCTTTGCTTATTCATATACAATTCCTTTCCCATACAAAATCTTACTCTATATAAAATGATAAGATAATATTGCTATATGTACAAGTATAAGCTAAAAAGAAACCTTCTTGCCGATGCAAGAAGGTTTCTTTTTAAGCGATTTTATTTCGATATAAGGATACGTGGAAAATCGTCATTTGAATAAAGAAAATACTAAATGCAATATATACCGGATATGCAGGAATATATAGATTAGCAATTGGAGAAAGAGTTAAAAAACCAACCGCACAAGGCAACACGTACCATAATGACATAAATGTAGTACGACAAGCTTTTTCTGTAATTGCCTTTTCTCGTTCATCTTCTTGAGGAAATAATAGTGGAAACATCCAATACGAGAGCTTTTTATATTTTTTCTTTTGAATTTTATAAAGAATAGTCGATACAATACTAAATATTAATAGTAATGTTAGCGGCATTAAACTCAATGAAATTTCAAATGGTACTCTCTCCGTTTGAATAAAGTTAGCAACTTCGATAGTAAAATAATACAACTCAATAAACGCCCAACCTGCTAATACCATTAAAAGTACATTTAACATATAAGAAAATACAAGTCTATTCATCCTCTTCCCCCTCCTTATTTAAAACAAACACATCTTCCATCTTTAACTCGAATACATCACAAATCGTAAGTGCTAATAACAATGAAGGAACATAATCACCTTTTTCAATTGCAGCGATTGTTTGTCTCGTCACTCCAACCTTTTCTGCTAATACACTTTGCGAAAAATTAAATCGAGCTCTTAATTCCTTCACTCTATTTAAAATGGACAAATTTACCACCTCCCAATTTCATTGTATGCTTTCCTTAACAAAATGTAAACTCAACTTAACATTATTTTTATAAAAAAATCCAACTTTACGTATTGTAAAGTTGGATTACGTATTAATTTAAAATTGTAAGCTTAACATTTTTTCTGCCCCAATTACTAGACGAAGCTTTATCCGGCATTAAAACATCAATTTTGTGACCTTTAATCGCGCCACCAGTATCTGCTGCAATTGCTTCTCCGTATCCTTCAACATATACGCGAGAACCTAATGGAATAACAGATGGATCTACCGCAATTAATTTCATTCCTGGGTTTGCAGTTAAATTATAGCCTCCCCATGCAGAATATACTTGTTGACCTGCTGCATAACCATTTTCAGCTGGGTCTGCTGTATACGCTGTTGCATGTACATAAAGTTCTTTTCCACCAGCAGTTGGCTTAGAAGGTTGTGCAGGTTCTACCTTCGAATTATTATTAGCAACAGGTTCGGCTGGTTTACTAGCTTGTTCTTGCTTTTTCTTTTCAGCAACTTCCGCCTGTGCCTTAGCTAAAGCTTCTTGCTCAGCCTTTGCAGCTGCTTCTGCTTTCGCACGCTCTTCTGCTGCAATTCTTGCTGCTTCTTGCTCACGAGCAATTGTTTCTTGCACTGCCTTCATATTTGACTCAATTTTAGCTTTCTCTTCTGCTGCTAAATTAAGTTGGCTTGCAACCTGATTATATTTATCTTGAACTGTTTGTAAGTTAGCTTGACGTTTTTTCAAGTTATCTTGCAACTCAGCTTGTGCTTTTGCTAATTTTTGTTTGTCTACTACTAAAGATGCTTCTTTTTCATCAATTGTTTTCTTATCTTCTTCAATTTGACGAAGATCTTGTTCTTGTAGACGTAAAATTTCTTTATCTGCTTCTAGAATAGTAGAAACTGCGTTCATACGTTGTAAGAAATCTGCAAAGTTTTTTGACTCTACTACAACTTCTACTACTAAACTTGTATTTGAACTGTTTTGAACAGAAACCATACGTTTTCTCATAATATCCTTACGAGCAAGGACTTTATCCTCTAAAACGACAATTTCATTCTTTTTTTGCTCAATCTGCTTATGTGTTTCATCGATTTTACGTTGAATAGCAGCTTGATCCTCTTTATTTTTTGCAATTGTATTATTTAAATTATGTAGTTCGTTTTCGATACCTTTAATTTCTTTATTAACAGCTTGCTTCTCTTGCTCTTTCTTTTGCATATCTGCATCGTTTTGCTGTAATTGCTGTTGCATGTTGTTAAGTTTCTCGTCGTTTGACTCTGCTTTTACAGCGACTGTACTAGAAAGACCTATAATTCCTGCTAATACTAGACTACTGATTCGCTTAAAATAGTTCATAATCCGACTCCCTTCTTATACAGTTATACATGATTTATTTTACAGTTTGTTTACAATACCATTAAATACAGTTTATTTTTCATGACGAAAAAAAGGGAATTATGCATAAAATGTAATAGATTCTTAAATATTTAACAATTCCTATATTTAAAAATTATAAAAGATGCTAAAATCCAAATATAGAGAAAATATAACTTCTAAAGGCGGTTGAAATAAATATATGTTTACTCAAAAGAAATCACTCCAACATAAAATTGATCAATTAGAAAGTCGTATACAAGAACTAGAAGCAGAATTAAAACAAAAGGATATCGAACAACAAGAGACTATTTCTTCTATCCACGATCGTGTACAAAGCGTTGTTCAAGAACATAAACTTGTAAATAGCCAGCACCATACACTTCAAAATTTAGTTCAACAATTAAACTTATGTTTCGAAAATGTTTCAACACGCACGACACATTCCAATGAATTGAATAACGAAATGTTACAAAAAGAACAAAGCTTAATTCAATCTATTGAAGAAATTATTGACTGTTCTAATGAAGGTAAAGAATCTGTTCACCGTTTACTTATTGTAATTAACAAATTAGGTGAACAATCTCAGCGTACGTCTAACAGTATGAATCATTTAAGTGAACGTTCAAAAGAAATCGAGCAAATTGTAGAAGTCATTCAAAACATTGCAGCACAAACAAATTTACTTGCTTTAAATGCGAGTATTGAAGCTGCGCGTGCTGGAGAGCACGGTAAAGGATTCGCTGTCGTTGCTAATGAAGTAAGAAAACTAGCAGAAAGTACAGCGGAAAGTACAAAAAACATAGGCAACTTAACGAAAAAAATTCAAGAAGAAATTGAAAAAGCATACGATAACACAAAAGATAATTTACATTTAGTCGATGAAGGTGTAGAAATGAGTGCCGATACAAACGCTAGAATCGAAAATATTTTAATTATGATTCAAACGTTACAAAACGGTGCTACCAATGTTATTAAAGCTATCGAAAACCAAAAATCTTGTAATGATGATATATTACGTGAATTCGCTAATACACAACAAATGTTCCAAAAGTTAAATACTACTATTATGAATCACATTCATGATGCTGAGAAAGTCGATATTCAATTAACGAAAAGTCTTGAAGAAACAGTAGTTTCTCATTAATAATAAAAATCCCTTATACTTTTATAAGGGATTTTTATTATATTTCGAATATTTATTTCTTCTCAATATTCATCCGTATCTTTGTTATAATGGACAAGTTGTTTCTTTCGACTAATAAACAAGGAGGTTATTATGGAACAATTTCACTACATTTTAAAATATTTAATTCTCGGTCTGTTCCAAGGGCTAACAGAACCAATTCCGATTTCTTCAAGTGGTCACCTCGTTTTAGCACAACATTTGCTAGGACTAAAAATAGAAGGGTTCAGCTTCGAACTACTTGTTAATTCAGCTTCATTATTAGCTGTATTACTTATTTATAGAAATGATTTAATTCGTCTAACGAAGAATGGTCTATCTTATATCTTTACAAGAGCAGAGGACGCAAAATCAGATTTCTTCTTTATTATTTACCTTGTTATTGCGACCATTCCAGCAGGTGTTATCGGTGTTTTATTTAAAGATTACATCGACCAGTACTTAAAAGGTGTGAAAATGGTTGGGATTTCCCTTCTTATTACTGCTGTCGGCCTTTGGATTATTAGAAACTTACGTGGACGTAAAAATGATGGCGATCTTTCTATGAAAGATGCAATTATTGTCGGATTAGCACAAGCTTGCGCATTAATTCCTGGAATAAGCCGATCAGGTGCAACAATCGTCGCAGCGATGTTACTTGGTATGAAGCAAGAAACAGCTCTTCGTTTCTCATTCTTACTATATATCCCTGTTAGCTTAGGTGGTTTATTACTAAGTATTACAGACATTGCAAAAGATCCAAACCTAGACACATTATTCGTGCCATATATCGTTGCGTTTATCGCAACATTTATCATGACGTACATTTCATTAAAATGGTTTATGAACATTATGGCAAAAGGAAATTTAAAATATTTCTCTTTCTATTGTATTATCGTAGGTGTACTTACTCTTATTTTCTTATAAAGTGAAACTTACAAAGCGAAAAGCGAGTCATTCTATTAAACTAGGATGACTCGCTTTTTTATATCTTTATAATGATAAATCCCCTCTTTCTGTACAGTAAGAGGGGTCCCTTTTATGCGTATACTTTCTTTTCTTGACAATACAAACGAATAACATGTTTATTTTGTTGAAATACATCATGCGTTAGGCGGATAATAATAAAATTTCGTTTTGTTTGATCATCATGAACAAAAATCTGTTCTCCCTCCTGAAAACGCCATGTACTTTCAAAAGTTGTAATATGATCCCCACTTACAGAAAAAAGCTCATATCGCATATCTTGTACCCTCTCTCAACTTATAATAATCACAATATCCTTATATTAAATTTAGTATAACTTAACCCCGTTTAAATTTGAAATTTTTTTTATTTCGAAATATTTTAATTTTGTTTTAAGGTTCTTTTAACGTTATAATGATAAACGAAATTCCATTGAAAGGAGCTTCATTTTGACTGCATATTTATTTCCAATAAAAACAGCATTTATTTTATTTCCTATTTTAGCAATGTTTCTATTAATCCCTTTTTTAATATTTAATTACCGCAAATACGGTTATTTGAATAAATGGCGTTCATTTATTTTATATTCATTATTACTTTACTTATTAAATGCCTATTTCCTTGTGATTTTGCCGTTACCACAAACGTATGATACTTGTAGCTTACAACCGGCTAATACGCAACATATGCAACTCTCGCCATTTTATTTCATACAAGAGATTAGTAATCATACCTCGGCGATTTTAACGAAGCCAGCTACGTACTTCTATTTATTAAAGGAATCTGCGTTTTTACAAGTCGCTTTTAACGTTTTACTAACCGTTCCGTTCGGTATGTACTTACGTTATTATTTCCGACGTAGCTTCTTACAAACAGTGTGTATTTCTTTTTGTCTTTCACTATTCTTTGAATTAACACAAGTAACTGGATTATATGGTATTTATAATTGTGCATACCGCTTATTTGATATTGACGATCTGTTTTTAAACACGCTAGGCGGCGTAATTGGTTTTATCATTGCACCAATCTTTACGTACTTCCTTCCGAAAACAAGCGAATTAGATATTCATATTGATTTAGAAACGAAACCAGTCGGATTCATTCGTCGTCTCATCGCTATGCAAATTGATTGGATTTTCTTATCTATCGTTGTACCTTTCATTAAAAATAAAGGAAATTCACTATTTATCGCTAACATCCAATCTTATACAAATGTATACGAACTCCTTTTCATTACATGTTCAATCTTCATTTACTTTATTATCATTCCATACTTTACGAATGGAAGAACAATAGGAAAAGCGTTGCTTCGGATTTACATTAAAGGACAAGCTGAGCGTATTACACTAAAAGAATTATTCATTCGTTACGGGATATTCTATTTCATTTTAGGCGGAATCAATTATATTCTTTCGAGTAGCTCTATCTTAAATCATACAGAGCCTTTAGTATTACTAGTTATACTATTATTCCAATTTGTAATTAACGGTCTATTTATTATTCATGTTTTATTACATGTATTTAGTCGTGATAAGTTACTATTTTACGAGCGCATTAGTCAAACAAGAAATGCGATTATACTAAAAAAAGCTGACAAGTAATACTTTGTCAGCTTTTTTTCATAATCGTAAATAATTTTTCTGTGTAAGGGTTTGAAAACATTTCTGCTTCATCTAGTAACTTTCTCGCCTTTAGAAACGAATGCATTTCTGGATATATATTTTGTAATTTTTCGTACGTTAACGTATGCATTTTCCCCCAATGCGGGCGCCCTTCATACTTTAGAAAAATTTTCTCCACCTCACCAAAATAAGCAGCATACTTCATACCTTTATACATATGAACGGCAATATACGCTGAATCCCTTCCGTACGCTGGACTGAGCCATATATCATCCCTTTTCACATAACGGCATTCAATTGGGAAGTGCACTTTATACTTTTTCTTTTCAATAAGGTTTGAAATATCTTCTACAACAGCCCGCATATACTTTGAAGGAACACTATACTCCATTTCATAAAATGGAACCGCACGCGACGTAGCAAATACTTCATAACTCGGACCAACTATCTTTGTATTCGGTACAGCTTTAGCCGATAATCGACTTACTCCTTTACTTATAGAAGGAAACCATTTACATCCTTTAGATAGCAAAGAAAACATCTTATTTTCAAGCAACTCTACCTTTAGTTTATGCCATTTCAAGTCACTTTTTTTACCCGTTGTTTCATTTGTAAATTTCACTTGTACTTCATCTGAATAAGGAAAAACGAAAAATTCAAAATGGCGATTCTTCTTATATTCTTCTAGCTTGTTCATTACAGTAGATAATGACTGTTTTTCACTTTTATAAACGAGTGAATAGGCTGGAATAACCTTCAATTTTATTTTTACAATGATACCTAACATTCCAAGCGACAACTGAAAGGCTCTCCAATATTCCACATTCTCAGTTTCCGAACAAACTATACTCTCACCTGTAGATAAAACTGCGGTAATCTCTATAACTTGTGTTGATAAACTTCCAAAGGTAATACCCGTTCCATGAGTCCCTGTACTAATCGCTCCTGCAATCGATTGCGAATCAATATCCCCTAAATTTTCTTGTGCATAACCTTTTTCTTCAAGTAACTTCCCTAAATCATGTAACTTTGTTCCTGCCCATACTTCGGCAACCATCTTCTCTGCATCCATATCCAAAATACCTTTCAATTCATCTAAAGAAACTAAAATTTCTTCCGTTTGCACAAGAGGTGTAAACGAGTGTCCTGAACCGACAACACGAATTTTCTTCCCTTTTTTTCGAGCAAGCTCTACAACTTCTACTACATCTTGTATACTTTCTGGATACATCGTATAATGCGGCGTTCCTTCTACATTCCCTGTCCAATTTCTCCATTTTTGTCCCTTTATAGAAAGCATTGGCCATCCCCCCGATATGTTGAATACTCCCCAACAATCTCTCCTTCTTTCACACGATATAAAAAAGGAAAACGCTCACATAACTCTCCAGCTTTACTATGGCGAAACAAGATAGAATCTCCTATCTCTACTCGTTCCTTACCGTTATAAAAAATCGGTGTTTGCACTTCGCCAGCGCCTTCTAAAGCTAATAGTTTGGCACCATTTGGTCTCCAAATCTCAGGTTCTTTATCTTTCCCGATTGCACCTGAGGCAATATATCCACCACCTAAACAAGTGTAAATAAACGGGGCTGGTTTACGCACAACTGGTAAAGCAAATCCGATAGCTGGATGAAATTGCACCTCTTTATAATAATCGAACAGCTTCGGGGCATAAAAAGCAGAACCTATTGTAATCTCTGAAACTGAATTATCTTGCTCAGTTGTTTTTATACTTCCTGTGCCTCCCCCATTTACAAACCTTAGTTCAATACCTAGATTTTGTATTTCTTTTACGATATGTCCTCTTCTTTCTTTAACTTCTAACACTGACTTCTTCTTTAAATACGAAATTACTTTACTTTTCACTCTTTGATTCGGTATGTGATCTCCTACCCCAGCAATTTGAGCTTCATATCCCATTACACCATCTAGTATTAAAAATGATGATTCTTTTACCCTTTTTACTATTTTCAAAGCACCTTGCACATCTTTTACCGGTGATCTGTTTACCCCAAAATGAAATTGAAAAAAACGACTACTCATATCAATATCCAAACAAACACGAAAACACCCTTTAGACTCCTCAGCAATTTTTTCTAAATAAACAATATGGTCTTCACAATCCACCATACAAGTTATAATGAGGCCTTGCTTTGTTAGCAAACTTATTTCATGTAAAGCCCTTTTATCATAAGCAGGATATCCGAGCAATAAATCATTGAATCCTTGTTTAATTAAAAACAAAGCCTCTCTAGGTGAAAAACACATAATACCTTGAAATCGATCATTTGTAGCTAAAATCTTTTGCATAACTGGAACAGAGCGTAACGATTTACTCGCTATACGAATCTTCTTATTCCTACTTAATTCTATAATCGATTGAATATTTCCATCTAAAGCCACTTCATCCAAAAATGCACACGGTAATGGAACCTCTTTAAAAATTCCTCGATCCACATTTTTCTCTCCTCTTTTCAATATGTCTTATACATATTGGAAAGAAAGTTGAAATTTCCTCTACAAAATAAAAAAGTTTCTTCCTATTAAGAAGAAACTTTTTTAGGACTATTTCATAGAAATAGTTGCCTCTACTGGATAATGATCAGAGTAATCATTATATGTATATTTTTTAAGCCATGATGTAACAGTCCACTGTGGAGATTTCGGTTGTAATACTTTATTCTCTATAAATGACGGATTCGCATGGTCTTTACTTGCGATAATATAATCTAAATACTCGGCAGGGCTATCAGGGAAATTATATTTTGCTATACTGTTTGTCGTCGCATCCCAAGTTGCTGTATGTCCTGTATAAGATGGAATAGAAGCGTGCAATGTTTTGAACATGGATGCGTACTCTGAGTCACTATTGTTCTCTGCATTTATTTTATTCACGTTCATATCACCACCAAATAGGACGTACTCGTCATTTGGTATATTCTTATTTTTAATAAAGTCTTGAATTTCTTTTAACTGATTTGTACGTACAGATGCAGGTGAAGTTTTCCCGCACATACTATCTTCAGCCTGCAAATGCGTCCCGATTACATGAACGAAACGATCATTTTTCTTAATTTTCGTGTATACAAATCCTTTATTCGATAAATTATCTGGCCCGCATCCTTTTGCAAATACATATTGAATCTTTTCAACGATCGGCCATTTACTCACGATTGCAACGCCCCCATCTTCAGGAGTTGAAGATGAATAGCTACCTAACGTTTTATCCCATTCATTTCCGTTACTACGACCTAATACCGCTGTTTGATTTGGATATTCTTTCTTCAAATTCCCTAACAAACGATCTGATGCGCTATTATCAAACACTTCATTTAATATAACAACGTCTTGATTCTTTATATAATCTGCCGCCCCAATTAAATCAGCACGCTCACTTTGTCCCCAGTTCGGATATAAATTTGTTGATAGCATGTACACGTTATGCGTCATCACTTTCAAAGTATTATTTTGATTTGTAGACGTTTCTGCTTGAGCTGAAGATCCTCCGTATAAAACTCCTAAACCAATCCCAAAGCTAAGTACACCTTTTAGCAATTTTCCTTTCACGTTTCATACCTCCACGTATTAGTTATAAAAAGGCCAAATACTCTATTGTGAGATTTGACCTTTTTTAATACTTAACGATCTCCGTACGTATCAAACCAAAGCTGAATGTATCCGGCAGTAACACGTTGTGCATCCATTAATCGCTTACCTGTCATTGGTGTAACTTCAGCGCGCCATTTATCTGCATATTCTTGTGATACAGCTGCTTTTACGAACCAATCTTTCGTATTATCATTTACAATGCCAGCGTAATCTTGTTTCGCTGCTACTGCCGCTCCGTGAATCCACTCTTCTGGATTTGTACCTTTCCAGTTCCAATATCCATTTCCATCCGTTACTTTATAATTATCTTTTATCGTATCTACAAAGTTTTCATATTTAGAATGGAATCCTTGTGGGTACGAAAGATTTGTAAAGTTTGCCGCATGCATCGGTTGGTTTACATCTCCTAAATAATGAAGAGATAATCCTAAATAGAAGAATGCTTGTTTCATATCTTTATTTTTATATGATTCACCAGCTAATTTAAAATATTTAGCGCCAGTTTCTTTTGCCTGCTTTGCAAATGGAATATATGTTTTTCCATTGTCTGGATCATAGAAATGTGAAGCAAATGTGCTATTATCATAATAAGGATTTTCATAGTCAGCAGCATAAATACCATTTTCTAATTCCGTACGCCATTCATTTAATTGTGCAACTCGATCTTGTTTTACAAGTGTTGTATTGCGAGACATAATATCAATGGCGCGGTTTACAATCCATAAATGAGAGTTTACGCCTTCTTTATGTTTATCTTCAGCAGACCAACGATGAACTATTTTTATTTTACTTCCCCCATCGTTTTCATGAGCAAATGCAACACTTTGTAACGGCGCTACTAATGTAATAGCTGCTGCTAAAGCAAGTACTTTCTTTTTCATCTGAAATCCTCCATTTTATAATTGAATTATTGTAAACTTTTTGTTAGGATCCTATGATATCGTCCGGTTAACCTATGACTAGAATATCCCACCTTTCATGAAATTTCTATCAATAAATTAAAATATGCAAATGTTCATATCATTATAACTTTATACATAGTGAATATAATGAATGAATGCACTTATATTGTAATAAAGTATTGTTAAGCTACTACGAATGATTGTCTAAACTAATGTAAAAAAAGAGTAAAGCATCCACATGCTTTACTCTTTTTTTCTATTCGATAATATACTTGGCAGTTGTACATTAACTGCCAACTTATGAATAAATCCAAACACTAATCCAATCCCTATAAATTTATATATTATCGTAAATACCTTTCCAAAATCAGTTTGAGGACTAAACTGCCCATCACCGACAGTCGTCAACGTGACCACACTAAAATATAAAGCGTCAAGAGGACGTAATCCTTCAACTGTACTATAAAAAATCGTACCAGATGTTAATGTTAAAAATGTTAATACGAATAATACTTGAAATTCTTTATCTTTCCACGCTCGTAAACAAGCTTTTAGCATTCGTTTCAATGTCAACATAAATGAAAGCATTCGACTTCCCCTTCCAAACAAAATCCCTGTAGTTAAAGGAAAGTCTATCACCTTTCTGTATAGAAAAAAAGTAGCCCTCTTCTATTTCTAGAAAAGGGCTACTTTTTACTATTCCCTATTATTTAGGTGAAACAAGAATTTTCACTTGTGTTTTATCTTTTACAAGTGCTTCAAATCCTTCTTCAACAACTTGATCCACTGTGATTTTTTTCGTAATTAATTTCTCTGCTTGAATTTGGCCAGAGCTAATTAATTTAATAACAGCTGGGAAGATATGACGGTATCCAAGAATACCGATAACTTCTTTTTCTTTTAATACAAGGTTGTTTGGCGTAATTGTCGCATCTTTTTCCCACACACTAACAATTACAGTTTGTCCTTCAAAGCTTGTACTTTCAATCGCTTGACGAAGTACTACTTCGACACCTGTTACTTCAAAGCTCACATTTACACCTAAACCATTTGTTAAGTTACGAATTTCTGCTAGTACATCTTGAGTAGCTGGATTTAATACATAATCCGCACCTGCTAATTTTGCTAACTCTTGACGTTCTTTAGAAAGTTCTACTGCAATAACAGGAGTTGCTCCTGCTGCTTTAGCTGCTTGAATGACAAGAAGTCCAATTGGACCACAACCAAATACTGCTACAGCTTCCCCTTCTTTTAATTTACTTTGACGTACTGCATGAACTGCTACCGCTGCTGGTTCTACAAGTGCACCTTGTTCATACGTCATTTCATCTGGAATATGGTGAACCATATCTTCTGGTACTACTGTATATTCAGAGAAACCGCCGCCGTCTCCGCCAAGACCGTGGAAAACAAGTTGTTCACAAACATTGTAATGTCCATGTTTACAAGCTTCACATTTACCACAAGAATAAATTGGTTCTACAACGACGCGATCTCCCACTTTATGAGAAGTAACGCCTTCACCGATTTCAACTACCTCACCACTAAACTCATGACCTAAAATAACCGGTGCTTTTACGTGTGTTAATGGGTGCTCTTCTGTTGGAATAAAAATAGGTCCTGCTAAATATTCATGCAAGTCTGTGCCGCAGATACCACACCATTTCACTTTAATCTTAACTGCTCCTGGTCTTACAGTTGGTTCTGGTACTTCTTCTACTCGTACATCGCGTTGATTATGCCAAAGTAATGCTTTCATTTTATACATCCCTCTCTACGTATATACTTAACCTGGTGAAGTTTACAAATCTATTATAATACTTCTATCCATATATTTCAAAAAAACAATCTCATTTCCACTAAATTTTAACAAATAACGTTCAATGTTTTGTCACTTTGTACTTTTTTCCACATCTGTTAATGCTAATTTCATTGCGGTTGAAATTAGCATTATGCCATAATAGCATAGGAGAGGTGAATATCGCTTGAAATATTTTATTTACTTTATTGTTATCGTAGCGTTTCTAGATACATTTTCACAATTACCTATTATGAGTACGTTCGCTCAAAGTCTTGGAGGATCCCCTCTTATTATTGGGCTAGTTGTCGGTATGTACTCATTCGCTAATATGATCGGTAATATTATTGCTGGCGCTGCTGTCGATAAATTTGGTGCAAAAAAAATACTTTATATAAGCATGGGACTTACGAGTTTCATAGTCTTGTTATACACCGTTGTTCAAAGTGGTGAACAACTATTAGTTGTGCGCTTTATGCACGGCTTTAGTGACGGATTTTTAATTCCTGCTGCCTTTACGTTTTTATCAAAACAAACAAATGCAGCAAGACAAGGTAAGGCAATGGCTCTATCTGGTGCTGCTGTTGGAACGGCGGCAATTGTAGGACCGGCTTTCAGTGGAATTATGAAAGCAACTGCTGGTATAGAGTGGGTGTTCATTACCATTTCTATTTTAATGGTCCTTGGTACAATCGTATCTCTATTCTTCTTACCAAATAACGTATCAAGAAAAGATACTTCAAGAACACAAATGATGAACAAAGAAGATATGATTGAACTATTGAAATCAGAACCGTTATTGCAAGCATATATTGGTGCTTTCACGCTAATGTTTTCACAAGGAATTGTCACTTATATGCTACCAGTGAAAGTTGAGGCATTAGCACTTAAAGCATCTACAACAGGCATGATGTTAAGTGTATTCGGCATTACCGCTATCCTCTTCTTCTTGCTGCCAACAAACCGTATTTATGATCGATTTAATCGTTCAAAACTCATGCTAATTGGTATTGCAGTAATGGCATTTGCGTTATCATTACTTGGATTATTCGCAACAAAAGGTATGCTCTTTATCGTTATGATGATTTATGGCATTGGATTCGCTATCCTTTTCCCATCGATAAATGCATTACTTGTTGAAAATACGACAGATGATAAGCGCGGAAAAGCATTCGGATTGTTTTATGCTTTCTTCTCATTAGGAGTTGTTGCTGGATCCTTTACAGTTGGTGCAATCGGGGCATCCCCTAGCGTCAGCTTCGTTATCGGAACTGCATTTTTATTAACATTCGCTGGAATGATTTATGTAAGAAGCAAAATAAAAAGTAAAGCAAAAAGCAAAGTAAAAAAGACAATGATGGGTTAATTCCATCATTGTCTTTTTTTAATGATAAACTCCTATTCAACTTTTAACTTTCAATAAGCCGTATTTAATAAACAATATGGCATTATATTTTTCATAGAGATAATACAATGGATAACAAAATAAGAAGAAAATAAGTACAGTTGGTACATCGTCTATAATAGAAAAATATTTTACTAGTAATTCCTTAATACTCTCTCCAATCATAATAAGCACTGGAATGATACAAATTGCCGCTAATATTAAGCATGGTGTGATCCGCATTTCTTTTAATTTCACCTTACAGTGTGGACATCTGAATGAAAAAGGATGCGGGAGATCAATAATATGTTGCGTAGTAATATTCCCTTCACACTGTGGACATTCAATTATTTCTTTCATTTAGCTCACTCCTTTCTATCCATAAAAAAGAGCACTATCCAATAGTGCTCTTTTATTGCCGAATATATTACTTTTGTATATAGCCAAGTAACAATGTAAATAAATTAAACTGTAAAGGCAATACTGCAGTTCTTTTTTTACAAAAAAAGTGTATAAATACCAACGATACTTCGACAATTTCCTCGGAAATATTTCCTTTCCCCACATAATTTGATACACTACATATGAACAGACACTTGTATTACATAAACTAAAATAATAACTTACTGTACAAATTGAAAAGCACACTCTTCATATGAAGAATGTGCTTTTATGTTATTAACGTTTAATCCAAACAGCGCCTGCCGATTTATCCTCTGCCTGTCCAACAACTTGGAATTTAAGTCCAAGGTTTGGAACTTTTCTTCCTGCATCTGCAATTTGTTTGTTACTATATGCTTTTGAATCATCAAAAGTTGTAACACCTTGTAATCCAGAATAGTTAAACTGTCCACGTGTTAATGAATTTGCACTCCATGCTGGTGTTTGATCAAATGAAAATGCTGCATCTGCAATTTGCATACCTGTATTACCGTAAGTTGGTCTTCCGTTTAAATTGCCAACAAATGCCTCTGGATGCGAATCCACAACACCAAGGAATCCTTCACCTGGATGCACCCCAACCCAGTTATCTTTGAAGCTATCATCTGCATACCAAACGACAAGACCTGTATTATATACTGGACCTTTTCCTGCTTTTAATCCATTATCTGATCCCGCATAGTTTCTCCACTCTAAGTAGTAATAATGAGCTTTCTTTTCTGTCCCATCAGAAACAACAAAACCATTTAAATTCATTTTAGCCTGTCCTTCTGTATCATCAGAAAATACAACTTGTCCATCAACAGTTACATTTACATTATCCATCGCGAAACCTTTATATGTTACAGCTGGATCTGTAATATAATCGAATTGCAGTTTCACTTTTTTCCCTTTAAATTGACTTAAATCATATGATTTATCCATCCATTTTCCATCTGTTGTATCTTTATCTTCTTGGACTACTTTTTCTCCAAGTCTATCAATTAACGTTTTCGTTCCATCTTCTGTTACTGCATGCACTTCCACAAAATCGCACTCTGCTTCTAACTCATAATTTGCTTTATAATCGAATTTTGCATTTGTTCCTTTTGTTAAATCAAAGAATGGTGTCTCTAGTGTTGTATGCATATCATCTCCTCTTGTACTATAATATGCATGCTTTCCAAACTCCGGTTTAATCGTTTCAACACTCTTACCCGGTAAGTTAACACGTACAACGCCTGGACGATTGGATTTCGTAACACTTTGATCAATATATGTAGGAATTCCTACTCCACGCTTAATTTTATCGTAATCTACTTCTAAAATTTTTGCCCAGTTGCCGCCCATATTCTTTTGTAAGAAGTCTTTATTTTGTGGTGAGAAACTAGTTGGCTCTGTTCCTGCAATTTTCCCTGTCCAACTACCTCCACTCATTAATGACCACGCTTCGACAGGTGAACCAGTTCCAGTATATTTCGTGTCATATTCATCTGGTAAGCCAAGATCATGTCCAAATTCATGCGCAAATACACCTACTGCTCCATCTTCTGGTTCAATTGTATAATCATGTGCCGCTACTTTTCCACCAAAGTAATCTACCTTTGATTTTGTACCCTCAACCGCTACTGGATCTATTGCTAATTTTGAACGATGTGACCAAATTGCATCATCACCTAATTTACCGCCACCAGCTTCTTGACCAACACCAGCATGGATTACCATTAAATGATCAATTACACCATCAGGTTCATTTTGATTTCCATCACCATTTGTATCATATCTATCGAATTGATCAAATTGAGATAAATCTAACCCTTTCTCAGCAGCTGCATGTAAAGCTTCTTTCACTAAATCACGTGCGCCTTTTGGTCCTTTATTATCGTGACCACTACTACCATCAGCACCGTAGTCAGACGCTTTTCCTGGAACAGTTAGCCATTCCGTTACATATCCATCTGTCGTATAACTTCCACCAGACTGCTCTTCATAATATTGTTTAAACGTTTTTACTTTTGAACCATCAAATAATGTGTACGGTTCATTACCAAATAACATTTTTTGATAATGCTCTCTACTAAAGTCATTCGAATACATATACCCTGGTGTTTGATCAATATTATTATGTTTATAATCACTAAATTCAACGAGTAATACTAATACTTTATCAGTTCGAACAGACCCTTTATATGGCGCTTGCTTTGCTTTAGAAGTTGGGACTTGTCCATTCAATTGCTTTTTATTTGGTTCTGGTTTTTGCTCAGGACTAACATTTTTTTCAGGTTTCTTTACTTTCTCCTTTTCCTCCATTTTCTTCTCTTTTACTTTTTTCACGAAATCAGATGCCTCTTTAGCAGTATCCGCTGGAAGAATTTCTTTATTTGCCTGATCGCCTTGTTTCTTTTCAATATACTTTTCTACAGCTTTTTTCGTCTCTTCTTTAGAAGATGCTGGATTAATTGTTCCTCTTTCTTTCAACGCTTCCGCTAAACGATCCTCTTGAATTAAATTGTAATCAATTGGTGTTGTAGATACATTTTCTTTCTCTTTTGCTGGCGTTTCTGCGTATGCTAGCGGAGTACTCATGACAGATGTGCATCCGATAATTGCCGCAATTGCTAATGATGACAACACTTTAAATGGCGTTTTTCTTCTCATTCTATTTCTCTCCTTTTATAAAACTTAAAATTCAGATAAATTAGTGCGTTTAAATCGAAATCCCTACTTTCTGCCCTCCCTATATACAGTGAAACTTTAATCAGTGGGGAGTTTGTCCATCCCCACTGATTATTAGTTGAACCAATCGGGCATTTACGGGCAGTTGATTTCCCACCTAACTTCTTTGCTCTAGCTGAATTTTGAGGTGGGAATCTTACTGACCGTTAATGCGGGACAAAAAGGCATAATTCTATAAACGTTAAGCTTTCTGTTATAGAATCATGCCCCTCCAGTTTTTTGGTCAGAACCTCTACCTTTTTATGTCGAAATATGAAAAATAAAAAGTGATTTGATATATATTAAATAGCTTATATAACAAATTTAAAAGATAATATGCAAAATTGCATGAAAATTCTTTCAAATAAAAAAAGAACCCTAGTCAATTAAACTAGGATTCTTGATTTTCTATTATTTCTCTTGTGTTTTTTCCCAATCAGCTAAGAACTTCTCAATTCCTTGATCTGTTAATGGGTGCTTCACTAATGAAGCAATTACGTTTGCTGGGATTGTTGCAATATGTGAACCGTTTAATGCTGCTTCTGTTACGTGAACACTGTGACGTACAGATGCTGCAATGATTTCTGTTTCAATACCGTGAATTGCAAAGATTTCTGCGATTTGACGGATTAGGTCCATACCGTTATGACCGATATCGTCTAAGCGACCTAAGAATGGTGAAACGTATGTGGCACCAGCACGAGCTGCAAGTAATGCTTGAACTGCTGAGAATACTAATGTAACGTTTGTACGAATTCCTAAGTCAGAGAATGCTTTTACTGCTTTTAAACCTTCTGTTGTCATTGGAACTTTTACAACAACGTTTGGAGCAATTTTCGCTAACTCTTTTCCTTCTTCGATCATTTTATCAGCTTCTAAGCTAATTACTTCTGCACTTACAGGTCCTTCTACAACGTTGCAAATTTCACGAATACGCTCGTGGAAATCTACACCTTCTTTTGCTACAAGTGATGGATTTGTCGTTACTCCAGCTAATACGCCTAATGCATTTGCCTCTTTAATTTCGTTAATGTTTGCTGTATCAATAAAGAATTTCATTTGTTATTCTTCCTTCCTGATTTTCATTTTATATTTATTTGTTTTTCTTAATAAGCTCTAATTCAATCGGAATAGATTTGTCCACTTTTTTACCTTGTGTTATCTCTTTTGCTGTTTGCATCGCCTTCTCCCCGATTAATTCCGGTTTTTGAGCAACTGTTGCAGCCATACGCCCATCGTTAACCGCTTTTACAGCATCTTCTGTTGCATCAAAACCAACAACGACTACATCTGTTTTTCCAGCAGACTTCAATGCTTCAAGTGCCCCTAATGCCATTTCGTCGTTATGCGCAAACACAGCTTTAATATCACCATTTGCTTGCAAAATGTTTTCCATAACAGATAATCCTTTTGCTCTATCAAAATCAGCTGCTTGTTTGGCAACTACTTTTAAAGACTTATCCGCTACGTTATGGAATCCTTTCCCGCGCTCACGAGCAGCAGAAGAGCCAGGGATTCCTTCTAATTCAGCAACATTTGCTCCCCCGCCAACTAATTCACGAATGTAATCACTAGCCATTTGACCACCTTCAATATTATTAGAGGCAATGTGAGAAACAACTTTACCTGAATTTGCAACGCGGTCTACAGTAATAACAGGGACATTCGCTGCATTTGCCGCACTTACTGCTGAAGCAACAGCATCTGAATCGGTTGGATTAATAACAACTACATCGACACCTTTTTGAATTAAATCTTCAACATCGTTCGTTTGCTTTGCTGCATCATTTTGTGCATCAACAGCAATCAATTCAATGCCGCTTTCTTTCGCTTTCTTTTCTGCCCCTTTTTTCAAAGTCACAAAAAATGGATTGTTTAAAGTTGAAACAGAGAATCCAACTTTAATAGTTTTATTTCGACCTTTATCGCTAGAATCCTTTGCCCATTCTGGTGGTTCCATTGAACAACCAGCAGTAATGACCATAATACATGCAACGAGTATAAGTAACCATTTCTTCATGAACTGTCCCTCCATTACGCTTCTTTTCGACGATCAATTAATACAGCTAGTAAGATTACAAGTCCTTTTACAACTTGTTGGAAGAAAGAAGATACACCTAATAAATTTAAACCGTTATTTAGTACACCGATAATAAGTACACCGATGAATGTACCAACAATCCAACCTCTTCCCCCAGAAAGACTTGTTCCACCTAATACAACTGCTGCAATTGCATCTAGTTCGTAAGAAGTACCTGCAGTCGGCTGTGCAGAATCTAGTCGTGATGTTAAGACAATGCCTGCAAGCGCTGCCAAAATTCCGGAAAGACCATAAATCATTACTTTAATTCTCGTAACATTAATACCTGATAATGCTGCTGCTTCTTCATTTCCACCAATTGCAAATGTACGGCGACCAAATGTCGTTTTCTTCAAAATGAAGTAAAGTACTGCGAAAGCGATCATCATTGTAACAGCTGGTACCGGAATACCGAGAAAATAACCGCGGCCAAACATTTGGAACATTAAATGATCACCAAGACCAGTGATCGGACGTCCGTCCATATAAACAAGCGTCAACCCACGAAAAATAGTCATTGTTGCTAAAGTTGCAATAAATGGAGCTACTTTTCCCTTCGCTATGATGATACCGTTTACAATCCCCATTACAAGACCAGCTAATAATCCAACTGCCATCGCAAGGAACGGGTCCATGCCACTTGCCATCATTCCAGCAACAAGTGCACTTGATAATGCTAAAATAGAACCTACCGATAAGTCAATACCCCCTGTTAAAATTACAAAGGTCATTCCGAATGCAATAAGCGCATTAATCGATACTTGACGCAGTATATTAAATAAATTTGGAATCTCAATAAATGCTGGATTTAAAGCTGTAATTACGACGATAATTAATACTAAACCGATTAAAGAACCGAGTTGTTGTAATACATTCCCCTTCTTAGCCATCCTTACTCTCCCCCTGTAGCTAGTGCCATAATAGACTCTTGTGATGCCGCATCTTTCCCTAAAATGCCGCCAACTTTGCCTTCATGAATAACAAGAACGCGATCACTCATTCCTAAAACTTCTGGAAGCTCAGATGATACCATAATAACGGCATCGCCTTGCTCGGTAAGCTTATTCATAATAGAGTAAATTTCTTTTTTCGCTCCAACATCGACACCCCTTGTTGGCTCATCTAAAATGAGTAGCTGCGGGTGGATACCTAGCCATTTTGCAATAACAACCTTTTGCTGATTTCCACCAGAAAGAGATTTCACCGCTTGCTCTCCACTAGCTGCTTTCACATTAAGAAGTTTCATCATATCCGCTGTAAACTGTTGTTCTAGTTCATTACTAAGGACACTTCCCTTTGAAAGACTTTCTAAATTTGGTAAAGCTAAATTTTCTCGAATTGAGAAATCTAAAACTAACCCTTCAGATTTTCTATCCTCTGTAATAAAAGCTATTCTTTGTCTAATCGCATCTATCGGACTATCAATCTTTACTTTTTGTCCATTTATAAAAATTTGGCCAGAATCTAAAGGTTCATATCCAAATATCGCTTTCATAATATCTGTACGGCCAGCTCCCATCAAGCCAGCAACACCAAGGATCTCACCTTTTCTCACTTGAAACGAAACATTTTCAAACTTCCCTTTTTTCGTTCCGTTACGCATCTCAAAAATGACATCGCCAATTTGACTATTTCGCTCTGGGTAACGTTCACCAATGCTGCGCCCCACCATCATACTCACTACTTCATCAAATGATGTTTCCGGAATAAGTCTCTTTCCTACGTATTCCCCATCACGTAAAATCGTAATGGCATCACATATTGAAAAAATTTCTTCCATTCGGTGTGAGATATAAACGAACGAAACACCTTCTTTACGTAATTTATTAATGACAGTAAACAACGTTTCAATTTCGCGATCTGTTAATGCAGCTGTAGGTTCATCCATAATAATAACGCTCGCGTTTGTCATTAACGCTTTCGCAATTTCGATAATTTGCTGTTGTCCAACCGATAACTCTCCTGCCAACATAGCGCCTTTTACATGTAACCCTAACTCCGCTAGTTGCTGCTGCGCAATCGCGTTCATTTGACGCGTACGTAAAATACCTGTCTTCCCATACATTAACTCTTTACCGAGAAACATATTTTCAGCTACTGTTAAGTTCGATAATATGTTCAATTCTTGATGTATAAATGCAATACCGTACTCTTCTGCTTCTTTCGCATTTTTAAAAGTTCGTTCTTGTCCATCAATCGTGATTGTTCCACCATCTTTTTTGTATACACCTGTTAAAATCTTCATGAGCGTTGATTTACCCGCTCCATTTTCCCCCATCAATGCATGGACTTCCCCTGTTTCAATCATAAACTGTGCATGCTTCAAAACAGGATTGCCATTGAACGCCTTTGAAATATTTTTCATTTCAATACGCATTCCCATCACTTCCTTTTATTAAAAAATCACGCCTGCATGTAAAATTACATTGGCATAAGGAGTAGCCTCTCCTGTACGAATAATTGCTTTCGCTTTCTTCGTGTGCTCTTTAAATTGTTCATGCGATACATATTCAAACGCTGGCTCTATTAATTTCAGCTCGATTTCTTTATTTACTTCCGCATTATTGTTAATGACTTCTTCTGCTAACGTTACTTTTTCAATTGCCATATCATCAGATACCACTTGCAATACGTCTAAAAAGCTAGGTTTTCCAATCTCAACAGCTAAATCAATTCGTTTTACTCCGTCAGGAATTGGTAACCCGCAGTCTGCAATTACAATCGTATCTGTATGTCCAAGTGAAGCAAGGACTGATGCAATCTCACTGTTTAATACACCGTGCTTTTTCATCCGACAATCACCTGTACTTCACGTACTCTATCTCTTGTTGGCATACCGCCCTGTGCTCCAAGTTTCGTTACAGAAAGGCCACCAGCAATATTCGCAAAACGAATTGCTTTTTGAAGTGTTTCTCCTTCAGAAAGCGCAACTGCTAATGCACCATTGAATGTATCACCAGCTCCAGTCGTATCTATTACATCAACAGCGATGCTAGGAACATGTACAATCTCCGTACCATTATGGAAACGAACACCTTTAGAACCTTCTGTCATCAATAGTTTATTTGGATATTTAGCCAGTAAATCTTCAATTGGCGATATGAAATCATCTAATACGATGCGGCACTCATGTTCATTTGGTGTAATATAAGTTGCCTTTTCTAAAACATCTTCTGATAACACTTGTGCTGGCGCTGGATTTAGCATAACCGGGATTTTGTGTTCCTCACAAATAGCTAATACGTATTTTACTGTTTCAAGTGGAATCTCTAGTTGAAGAACAACCATATCTGCTTTTATAAGAAGATCTTTTGAACGATCTACAACCGACTCATTGACAAGAGCATTCGCCCCTTGCACGACAACAATACTGTTATCCTCTTCTGCTAAAACGATATGAGCAATTCCTGTCGCCGTATCTGTAACCGGTACCACATAGTCGATAAAAACGCGTTCGTTCTCTAAATTGTTCCTAACTACAGTTCCATAATTATCGTTTCCAACCGCTCCAACCATCGCTACATTTGCGCCTAATCTAGCTGCAGCAACTGCCTGGTTGGCTCCTTTCCCTCCTGGGATTGTATGAAATGCTTCACCAATTACTGTTTCTCCTGCTTTCGGACGTTTTTTTGAAACAGCCACTAAGTCCATTGAAATACTACCTACCACTGCAATATTTGGCATCTGTCTCATCTCCTTACTTCGTTGTATTTCGTTCTATAATTTCAATCGGTAAACGATAGTGTTTCTCTTCTAATACGTTTCCTTCCATCTGCTCTAATAACAGCTCTGTTGCAATTTTCCCCATTTCATAAATTGGCTGTGCAACAGTTGTAATAGATGGATACATCATTTCTGTTAAAGAAATTCCATCGAATCCGATAATTTGTAAATCATCTGGAATAGAAATCCCCTTTTGGAGTGCAGCCTTTACAATACCTATTGCGATTAAATCATTTCCAGCAACAATTCCATCAATATGTGGGTATTCTTCTAATAATTCCACTGCTACACGCTCACTATTAGCTGGATCAAATGTACTCTCTGCAATCATATAAGAAAGATTATTTTGCGTAATAACGTCTACAAAACCTTCAAAACGTTCATTAGCAGTGCTTACATCACGCGGTCCGCGAATATGTGCAATATGTTTACAGCCTTTATCTATTAATAGCTTTGTCGCTGCCTGACTCCCTGCATAGTTATCTGCATATACAGTAGGGATACGCTCATTAAACATACGGTCAATTGCAACAACTGGAACAGACAACTTCATGTAATTAACACTATTTTGTGGATTCGTTGCTACAATAAATCCATCCACATTATTTTGCCTAAGTACATCAATATATTGCTTTTCTTTCTCTAAACTCTCATCAGAGTTACAAAGGACAACTGTGTATCCTTGCTTATGCGCTACATCTTCTACGGCACGTGCAACTTCTGGAAAGAATGGATTCACGATATTTGGAACAACTAAGCCAATTAAACGTGATTTTTTATTATACAATGAACGCGCTACTGTACTAGGTTTATAATCTAGCATCTCAATCGCTCGTTCTACTTTCTTTAATGTATCTTCATGAACATATCCATTTTTATTTAACACTCTGGAAACGGTCGCCACAGATACTCCCGCTAATTTTGCAACGTCTTTAATCGTACTCATTCTCTTTCCTCTCCATCCCATGTAACCGTTTACAGAAAACAATATAACGTATTTCTAGAAATACGTCAATCATTTCTCACGAAAAAGCTTTTAAGGTTATACTCAAAAAAAGCATCGCCATAAGGCGATGCTTTTTCATTACGAATATGATACAGTTTGTTCTTTTTCCTGTGCAGCAGGCTCTTCAGCGCTTTTTTTACGATCTGATAGTTTAATCTTCTGTAAGAAAATCGTAAAGATTGCACCTACTACGATAAATACTAATCCTGTTAAAAATACAGTATGCAGCGAATCTACTAAAGAACTTTTCAAAACCGGTACGATGCTATTAGAAAATGCTTCTGGCATTTGTTTTAAAGCCTCTGGACTAAATAGCATAGAATATAAACTTTGTGGATCTGTATGAATCATATCTTTAAATTTCGTTACCATTTGTCCCGCTTCTTTCGGGAACGTATCTAATACAGGTACTAAATTCTTTGTTAATGTTGTACCTGAAGTGTTATTCATAATTGACCCTAAAATTGTAATCCCAAACGTTCCACCGATTTGACGGAAGAATTGACTTGATGATGTTACAACACCAAGATCTTTTTTCGGGAAGCTTTCTTGTAATGCTAATGTTAATATCGGCATAACAAGGCCCATTCCTAAACCGATAATCATCATATAAGAAGTAGCGGTAAGCTTAGTTGTGTGCATATCCATCGTTGTTAATAACCAGAAACCACTAGCCATAATAAGCATCCCTGTAATAATTTGTGGTTTCACACCAACTTTTAATACAAGTTGACCACCGATAATACTCATAACGATCATTGTGATCATCATCGGTGTCATAATCGTTCCTGATTCAGCAGCACTTACGCCTACAATTCCTTGCATAAAGAACGGTACGAACATAATTGCTCCAAACATTCCGATACTCATAAAGAAACCGATCGCATTCAGTAGTGTAAATGTGCGGTTTTTAAAGAAGTGCATCGGTAAAATTGGTTCTTCAGCCTTCGTTTCAACAATAACAAAGCTAATAATACCAATTAGAGCTAATGCAAATAAACCGATAATTTGCCAAGAATCCCATGGATAGTCTTTTCCGCCAAACGTTAATGCAAGTAATAAACTTACAACACCGAGAATCATCGTGAAGATTCCAGCGATATCAATTTTAATTGGTCCTGTTTGTTTATGTGCTTTTAATCCCATTGCAATAAAGATTGTTGCTAAAATACCAACTGGTAAGTTAATATAGAATACCCATCTCCAGTCCACTGCGTCTACAATCCAACCACCAACTTGTGGTCCAATTACAGAAGCAAGACCGTATAACGCACCAAAAATACCTTGCCATTTCGCACGTTCTTTTCCCGTAAACATATCTCCGATAATAATCATAGCCATTGGCATCATAATACCGCCACCAAGACCTTGAATACCACGGAAAATAATTAATTCTGTCATACCGTTTGCCATACCACATAACGCTGAACCAACCATAAAGATAACTAGTCCTGTAATATATACGTTACGACGGCCAAGTAAATCCGCTAATTTACCTGCAATTGGTACAACTGTCGTTGATGTTAACATATAAGCTGTTGTTAACCACGTCATTAAACTTAATCCGCCTAGTTCACCGACGATACGCGGCATTGCTGTACCAACGATTGTTCCGTCCAATGCAGCAAATAGCATTGCGATTACTAAGCCGATTAACAACAACTTTCTATTCTGATTTTCTTGTTGCTCCATGTAATCTCCTCAATTCCTCTTAGTTTTTCTCTTTTTTCTCTTGTGTCCCGCAAATAATTGTTTCTAGCTTTTCAAAGAGGCGTAACAAATCTTCCCTCTCTTGTAATTCTAAGTGTGAGAAGTATTTTGCAATATGCTCATTACGAGCGGTCATTGCCTCTTCTACTCTAGCTTTTCCCTTTTTTGTTAACTCAATGATGACAACACGACGGTCATCTTTGTCGTGATAGCGTTCTACAAGCTCTTGGTCAATTAGGCGATCAATCATCACTGTAATTGCACTAGGCTTTACATACATCTTTTTTGCTAATTTTGTCGCTCTTGAAGCACCATAATGATCTAAAATCTTTAAAATATAAAACTGCGGTGGTGTAAGTCCTGTTGCTTGCATTTGTTCTAATAACTCCGTCTGCATTTTCTTTCCAATCGAAAAGGCAAGAGCTTGAATTTTATCGATATGCGTCATATCATTTGGCATGTTATCCACCTCTTATTTAAGTAATAAAATATTTAACGTATTTAAATATTAATACCACAAACAAAATCCGTCAACACTTTTTATTTATAAAAACGTTTACATTTCTGCCACAAAGTTGTATAATTTTCGACGAAGTTAATATTGACAGTCACGGAGAATTGGAGTATACGGCTATGAATCATAAAAAAGGAAACTTTTTTATATTTCATGGCCTTTTTATATTCTCTCTGACTTACAACATTTCGAATTCATTAGGGGAGGATTTTCATTTTATGTTTTTCACACAATTATTTAAGCCTGCGCCCCACGCGGAACGCTTACCAGCTGATCGCGTTGATAGCGAATACCGTAAATTACGTTTACAAGTATTCTTAGGTATCTTCATCGGCTACGCAGGTTACTACTTTGTTCGAAAAAACTTTTCACTAGCGATGCCATACTTAATCGAACAAGGCTTTAGTAAAGGGGAACTTGGGGTTATCCTTTCAGCAGTATCTATCGCTTACGGATTAAGTAAATTTCTTATGGGTATCGTATCCGACCGTTGTAATCCTCGCTACTTTTTAGCAGCTGGGCTATTTTTATCAGGTATCATTAATATTATTTTCGGCTCATTTTCTTTCATTACAACGAGCATTATACTTATGTTTGTCCTTCAGTTTTTAAATGGATGGGTACAAGGTATGGGATGGCCTCCTTGTGGTCGTACGATGGTTCACTGGTTCTCTATTAGTGAACGTGGTACAAAAATGTCTATTTGGAACGTTGCTCATAATGTCGGTGGCGCGCTTATGCCTTCTCTTGTGACATTAGGCTTATACTTCTTCGCAAATGACTGGAAGAGTATTTTTTACTTCCCAGGTATTCTTTCAATTTTAGTTGGTATTTATGTATTAATTACGATGAGAGATACACCTCAATCTTGTGGATTACCTTCTATCGAAGAACATACTGGAGAATATCCATCAGATGAAAAAGTAAAAGATCGAGAACGCGAACTTTCAGTAAAAGAAATTTTATTTACATACGTACTAAACAATAAATTTTTATGGTACATCGCTATCGCGAACGTTTTCGTTTATTTCGTACGTTACGGCGTTGTAGACTGGGCTCCTACCTATTTAGTAGAGGAAAAAAGTTTCACTCATAGTAGCTCCCGTACAGCTTACGCTCTATATGAATGGGCTGGTATTCCAGGTACACTTCTTTGCGGATGGATGAGTGATAAACTATTTAAAGGGCGCCGCGCACCTGCTGGTATTTTATTTATGGTTGGTGTATTTATCGCCGTTCTTGTTTACTGGCTAAACCCTCCTGGTAATCCAATGGTTGATAGTATCGCACTTGTCGCGATTGGATTTTTAATTTACGGACCTGTTATGTTAATCGGCCTACACGCACTAGACTTAGCACCAAAAAAAGCTGCTGGAACTGCCGCTGGTTTAACTGGGTTCTTCGGTTACCTAGGTGGAGCTACTTTTGCTAGCGCAGCTATGGGCTTTATCGTAGATGCATTCGGATGGGATGGCGGATTCATCTTATTACTTGTATCTTGTGTACTTGCAATGTTCTTCCTTGCTCTTACTTTAAAGACAGGATCTGCAAAACCAAAACAAGCTTAAGTACTAATATTATTCTTATCAAAAAAAGAGAGGCTGTTCTTTCCAGAACACCTCTCTTTTTTCTACATATAAATCTTTTTTCTTACAAAAGATTTATTCTCCTCTTTTTATATGTTAGCGTTTTCAACTAACTTCAATCCCTTATATAACAGCATTCAATCTCTGTATAAAAAGATTTTTGAATATTTTCTCAACTTATGCTTGTCAAACATTGTCAATTTATATTAAAATAACAACAACATACAAAATATTTAGTCTTTTCAGAAAAGATGGAGGGATAGCCATGAAGAATCCACTTCTTCGCATTGAAAACTTACAGACTTCCTTTCGCATACAAGATCACTATCATGCCGCAGTTGATGATGTTTCGTTAACTGTCCATGAAAATGAAATTGTCGCGATAGTTGGTGAATCAGGTTGCGGAAAAAGTGCACTTGCCCTTTCTATTATGCGACTGCATAATGAAGCAAATACAAAATTACAAGGGCAGCTTAACTATAGAGATAAGGATCTACTAACTATGTCAGCCGCAGAGATGAATAAAGTACGCGGATCAAACATCGGTATGATTTTCCAAGAACCTCTTACAGCACTCGATCCTCTTATGACAGTTGGAAAACAAATCGAAGAAAACTTAGACTACCACACAAGCCTTTCAAAAGTTGAAAAAAAAGAACGCACCTTAGAACTACTTCATCAAGTTGGTATTCCAAAACCAGAACTTACATATAAACAATACCCACACGAATTATCTGGCGGAATGAGACAAAGAATTGTTATCGCAATTGCAATTGCTTGTAACCCAGCACTCATTATTGCGGATGAGCCAACAACGGCTCTTGACGTAACCATCCAAGCACAAATTTTAGACTTACTAAAATCTATTCAAGAACAAACGAAAATGGGCATCATTTTAATTACTCATGATTTAAGTGTTGTCGCAGAAACAGCAGATCGTATCGTCGTTATGTACGCTGGACAAGTTGTAGAGACAGGAAAAGTTGAAGAGATTTTTAACAACCCTCTTCACCCATATACTCGTTCTCTATTAAACTCCATTCCATCTGCGTATGGTGAAAAAGAAAAATTGCATGTAATTCAAGGGGTCGTTCCTTCGTTAGCGAAGCTTCCTCGCACAGGTTGTCGCTTCCAAGCTCGAATTCCATGGATTAGACCTGATCAACACGAGGAAAATCCAATTTTACATGAAGTAAAACCAGACCATTGGGTACGTTGTACTTGCTACAAGCATTTCAACTTCCAAGATAAGAAAGGAGATGACGTAGCTCATGGCACTGCTTAAAGTAGAAGATTTAAAAGTACATTTTCCAATTAAAGGTGGTTTCTTCGGCCGCACATTAGATTACGTGCGTGCTGTCGATGGTGTAAGTTTTGAATTACAACCGGGTGAAACATACGGGATCGTTGGTGAATCTGGAAGTGGCAAATCAACAACGGGTAAAGCAATTATGCATTTAACGAAAGCAACAGAGGGTAGCATTCATTTTAATAATAGAGATTTAACAAAATTAAGTCGCTCCGAGCTACGTGAACAACGAAAAGATATTCAAATGATTTTCCAAGATCCTTATTCATCATTAAATCCGAAGAAACGTGTTCTCGACATTATTGCTGAGCCTCTTCGAAATTTTGAGAAGCTCTCACCTGATGAAGAACGTAGAGCGGTTCAAGAATATCTTGATAAAGTTGGTCTAAATCCAGAGTCAATTTATAAATATCCACATGAATTTTCCGGCGGGCAAAGGCAGCGGATTGGTATTGCACGTGCTCTTACATTAAAACCGAAGCTTATTATTGCTGATGAGCCAGTATCTGCGCTTGACGTCTCTGTACAAGCACAAGTATTAAACTTCTTGCAAGATTTACAAGCTGAGCTCGGACTAACATACTTATTCATTAGTCATGATTTAGGTGTAATTCGTCATATGTGTGATCGTATCGGTGTTATGTATCGCGGACGCATTGTCGAAGAAGCAACTAGTGCAGAAATTTATAGTAATCCGCAACATATTTATACGAAGCGCCTAATATCAGCAATTCCTGATATTCGTCCTGAAAACAGAGAGAGACAGCGTAAGCTCCGTCAACAAGTAAGCTCTGAATACGAGAAATCATACGAAAATTATTTCAATGAAAACGGTCGTGCTTATGACTTAAAAGCAATCTCGCCAACGCACCGGGTGGCATTACCATAAGGGAGTGATAAAACATGTGGAAGTTTATATTACGGAGATTTTTAGTGATGATCCCGCAATTATTCGTGTTAAGTGTACTTGTCTTTCTATTAGCTAAGGCAATGCCAGGCGATGCCTTAACCGGCAGAGCAATGAATCCAAAAGCGGATCCAAAAGTGATTGAAGAACAACGTGAAAAGCTTGGATTAAATGACCCAGTTGCAACACAATATGTTCGCTGGATTAAAAATGCAGCCCAAGGTGACTTCGGTATTTCCTATGCACATAAAATGAAAGTAACCGATTTAATTGGAGAACGACTTGGAAATACAGTATCTTTAGCACTTGTTATTCTTATCCTTACCTATTTAATTGCCATACCACTAGGAGTTATAAGTGGGCGGTGGAATGATACATGGGCTGATCGACTCATTACCATTTACAACTATCTAGGTTTTGCTACACCACTATTTATATTTGCATTAATTATGCTCTTCCTATTCGGATTTAAGTTTGCAATATTCCCAACCGGCGGTAGCGTTGATCCTCAAGTTGCAACAGGTACATTTGCTTACTATTTAAGCAAATTGAATCACATGCTATTACCAGCTTTATCTGGTGCATTAATTGCGACAGTTGGTACGGTTCAATATTTACGAAGCGAAATTATTGATACGAAACATAAAGATTTTGTGCGTACAGTAAGAGCAAAAGGTGTTCCAGAATCAAAAATCTATTCTAGACATATTTTACGAAATTCATTCTTACCAATTGCAGCCTTCTTAGGCTATGAAATTACAGGATTAGTTGGCGGTGCCATCTTTTTAGAAAGTATTTTTAGCTATCCAGGAATTGGACAACTATTTATACAATCTATCTCTCAGCGTGATTTTAGTGTAATAACTGCACTCGTTATGTTTACTGGATTTGCAACGTTACTTGGAACTCTCCTTTCAGATATTATTCTAAGCATCGTCGATCCACGTATTCGTATTGATTAAAGAAAGGAGATGACGTTATGTTAGCAAACCCTGAAAAACAAACTGAAGTTATTCATTACGAAAAAAGCCCTTCTGGTTTCTCTATTATGTGGCGAGAACTTCGTAAAGATAAATTAGCAATGTTTTCACTTATTTTCCTAGCAATCTTATTAGTAGCAGTCTACGCAACATCTTTTATTATGAAACAAGAAGATATTGTACGAGTTGATTTATTCGCTATTTATGCTCCTCCCTCTGCTGAACATTGGTTAGGAACAGATTACGGAGGACGCGACATTTTCGGCCAACTTATTATTGGTACACGTAACTCCTTTACAATTGGATTAGCAATTACTATTCTTTCTTGTGTAATTGGCCTTTCAATTGGATTAATTGCCGGTTATTTTGGAGGAGCAATTGATAATATCATTATGCGCATTATCGACTTTGTTATGGTTTTACCATTTTTAATGCTTGTAATTGTATTTATTACACTTGTTCCTACATTCAATATCTTCACTTTCATTTTAATTATGAGCGTGTTCTTATGGACAGGAAAGGCAAGATTAATTCGCTCAAAAGTATTAACTGAAAAAGAACTCGATTATGTCTCTGCATCAAAAACTTTAGGAACACCAAACTGGAAGATCATTCTTTTCCAAGTACTACCTAACTTAAGTTCCATTATCATTGTTAGCGTTACATTAAACCTTGCTGGAAACATCGGTATTGAATCTGGTCTAACCTTCTTAGGATTTGGTCTACCAGAAAGTACACCAAGCCTTGGTACACTTGTTAGTTATGCTAGAAATCCAGATGTATTACAAGAGAAATGGTGGATTTGGTTACCCGCATCAATCATGATTTTAACATTGATGCTGTGTATAAATTTTATTGGTCAAGCGCTACGCCGTTCGGCCGACGCAAGACAAAGAAAAGGATAAGGGGTGGAAGAAATGACAAATAAGCCAAAGTTTTTCAAAGTATTAAGTACACTTGCAGTTTCAACATTACTACTTTCAGCATGTGGGGGCAGTGGTGGTAGTGAAAAAACGAGCAGCACAAAAAAAGTAGATACAAATAAATTTAGTGCATCTGTTAAAAATGATAAAAAGGAAATTAAAGATGGTTCATTAACATATGGTCTTGTTTCTAACACACCATTTGAAGGACTTTTGAACTTCGCTGTATATGAAGGAGATCCTGATAACCAGGTCATTACAATTTTTGATGAATCTTTATTATCAAATGACGAAAACTGGGAATACACGAATGATGGTGCTGCTACATATGAAATTTCTAAAGATAAAAAGACAATTACACTAAAAATTAAAGATAATGTAAAATGGCATGATGGAAACCCTGTTACTGCTGAGGATTTAGAATACTCTTATCTAGTAATTGGTAGCAAACAATATGCTGGTTCTCGCTATGACACTCAAATGCAAATGATTGAAGGTATGGAAGATTACCACAATGGAAAAGCCGAAAAAATTTCAGGTATCAAGGTAACGGATCCAAAAACAATTTCGATTACGTTTAAAGAACCGAATCCTTCAGTGAAAACTGGACTTTGGGCATATCCTCTTCATAAAAAATACTTAGGAGATGTACCAATCGATAAATTAGCAGAGTCTGATAAAATCCGTAAAAACCCAATTGGTTTCGGACCTTTTAAAGTGAAGAAAATTACTCCTGGAGAATCCGTTGAATTTGAACGTTTTGATGACTATTATGGCGGAAAACCAAAGCTGAAAAGCATGGTTTTAAAAGTTGTTAACCCTTCCGTTGTTAACGCGTCCTTAAAAAATGGTGATATTGACATTGCTGAAGTAAGTGCAGATCAGTATCCAAATGTAAGTAAATTAAAAAATGCACAATTAGTCGGTAAAACCGATTTATACTATAGCTATATCGGCTTTAAGTTAGGCCATATGGATAAAGAAAAAGAAGAAGTAGTGATGGATAAGGAGAAATTTAAAGATGTTCGTGTACGTCAAGCAATGGCTTATGCTATTGATAGAAAAGAAATTGGTGAAAAATTATATCATGGCCTACGTTATCCAGCTAACTCACCAATCCCACCATCTCTACCAAAATATCATAACAATAAAGTTGGTGCCTATGATAAAGATGTAGAAAAAGCTAAAAAGTTATTAGATGAAGCTGGCTATAAAGATACGAACGGAGATGGATTCCGTGAAGATCCGAATGGTAAAGAATTTAAAGCTAATTTCTTATCAATGAGTGGTAGCGATGTAAGTGAACCACTTGCAAAATTCTTTATTCAATCTTGGAAAGACATCGGCCTAAAAGTAGAACTTCTTGATGGTCGCTTACACGAATTCAACTCCTTCTACGATATGATTAAAAAAGATGATCCAAAAGTTGATCTTTTCGCTGCCGCTTGGGGAACTGCATCTGATCCAGATCCTTCTGGTATTTGGGCTAAAGATACAGCGTTCAATTACCCACGTTGGGCTACTGAAAAAAACACAGAATTATTAAAACAAGGTATTTCTCCAGAAGCTGCTGATGAAAAGTACCGTAAAGATGTATACGATAAATGGCAAAAATTAGTTCATGACGAAGTACCATTAATTCCACTTCATTATAAATTTGATTTAAAAGGTGTAAATAATCGCGTAAAAGATTATAAATATACACCAGAAGATCAATACAAATGGGGTAAAGTTAGCGTAACAAGCGATAAAGCAGAAACAGAGAAATAAGAAAATAGCTCCTAGCACTGAGGTACATGCTAGGAGCTATTTTTTATTTATAACCCTTCTCTCGCTATTAATAACAACCAATTCCTTTCCTACTGTAAGATTAAAAGATTTGATGAATCATCTTTATTACAACAGCTAACGTAACAGATGCAGCAAATCCTCCTAAACAAATTAAGCTTACCCCTTGACTGTATGATAAATTTTGAAATGATTTCATTGCTTCCATCCTCCCTATCTCCCCTTTGATACTCTTATTTTACCAATGGGAAAATTTTCATAACATCGATTTTACTAACAACTAACTTACAAATTTGTAAGTTAATAATTTCCCTTTAAACTTATATATCTAGTATGTCCAAGCTCTCTCCCTTTATACGTCAAAAAAGACCTCGAATTACATCAAGGTCTTGCTTACACTACAAAATATCTCATTCAATTTACTTTATAATCATCACCGGGCATTTTACACGCTTTGCTATTTTATGACTGACACTACCAAGTACCATCTCTTGCAATGTATTTAACCCTCTACTGCCAGCGATAACGAGATCTATATCCCCTGTATTTACATATTGAACAATCGTATCTCCTGGATCGCCATGTAATATCGTAATTGTATAAGAAATGTTCTCTTTCTTTAATAAACCTTCAATCTCTTTTAATTTATCTTTTCGACTAGCCGATATTGTTTCTAAATCTGTTTGGCCTTGTATAATATCTGATTTTGCCGTTCTATTATCTACTACGTACACAACTTCAACATTTGTTTCTTCGCTACATTTCGCAATATATGTTGCATGTTCCGCTGCTCGAAGTGCATGTTCAGAACCATCACATGCTAATATAATTTGTTTGTACATATGCTGAATCCCCTTTTCGTTATCCTACTCGTATTATATATTAAAGCCCCCTAAAAAGGAGGCTTCTAACTTGCAATTCTTTTATTATAAGTAGCTAAATTTGAAATAATTTTCGAGCTTCGTTCATTTAATCCCGTTATACTTACTTTCACGTCACTTTGTTCATACTTCATAATCACTTTATCAATTGCGGCTACTGCTGAATCATCCCATATATGCGCATAAGTAAAGTTCAACTCAATTTCTTTTACATCTTCATTGAATGAAAAATTATTTATAAAGTCTGCTGTAGATGCGAAGAAAAGTTGACCATGAATTTCGTATATTTTCTTATTTTCAATATATAAATGTTTCACGTGAATCTTTGCCATATTGAATGCAAATAAAACCGCACTAATTACTGTTCCGATAATTACACCTAATGCTAAATTATGTGTAATTAGGACAATCACAACTGTTACGATCATAACAAATGCATTCCCTTTTGGTACTTTATGAATCGTTGTCACAGAGTTCCAATCAAATGTTCCAATTGAAACCATAATCATAACTGCAACTAAAGCTGCCATTGGAATATGAACGACATAGTCACCTAAAACGAACAGTAATACGATTAGAAATCCACCCGCTACAAATGTTGATAAACGACCTCGTCCACCTGATTTAATATTAATAACAGATTGTCCAATCATTGCACATCCTGCCATTCCTCCGAAGAAACCAACGACAATGTTTGCGATACCTTGACCACGTGCCTCTTTATGTTTATTACTTTCCGTATGCGTCATATCATCTAAAACTGAAGCTGTTAATAAAGACTCTAGTAAACCGATAATTGCAAGCATAACTGCGTACGGTAAAATAATCCCTAATGTCTCAAGTGTAAAAGGCACGTCAGGCATGCTAAAGAACGGTAATTCTTTCGGCAGGCTTCCCATATCCCCTACTGTTTTTAACTGTAATCCGCTCATAAGTGCAATACTTGTCACAATAATAATGGAAATAAGTGTAGACGGTACAGCTGTCGTAATACGTGGAAATACATATATAATTGCAAGTCCTAATGCGACAAGTGCATACATTTGCCAAGTTGCATTTTTAAAATGTGGCAATTGCGCTGTAAAAACTAAAATTCCAAGTGAATTTAAAAAACCACTCATAACAGATTTAGGAACAAACTTCATAAATGAGCTCAGTTTGAACACGCCAAAAATAATTTGGACAATACCGGTTAATATTGTTGTAGCAAATAAGTATTGCAAACCATGATCCTTAACGAGCGTGACCATTAATAATGCCATTGCACCTGTTGCAGCTGAAATCATCCCAGTTCGTCCGCCAACAAATGAAATGGTAACTGCAATACAAAAGGCTGCGTATAACCCAACGGTCGGGTCCACGCCTGCAATAACTGAGAAAGCAATCGCTTCAGGAATTAACGCTAAAGCAACGACAATTCCCGATAGCACGTCTCCTCTCACATTGGAGAACCAGTCATTTTTTATCGTTTGAAACAAAATACCACTCCTCTACTCTTTTATCCCGCATTAACGGGCAGTAAGACCCCCACCTCAAAATTCAGCGGAAGCAAAGAAGTTGGGTGGGGATCAACTGCCCATAAAAGCCCGATTGGTTCAACTAATAATCAGTGGGGGATGAACACCCCCACTGATTAAAGTTTCACTTTATCATTTGATTTTCTCCATAAGAAAATCTAAGCCGACTGCACGAAGGATATTATATAACGAGTAGAGAGATTTTTGCTATGTAAAAGTTTCCTACAGAAAAAGACGCTACCTTAGTAGCGCCTTTGCTCATTTTATTAATGTCCACCGTGCCCTTGACCACCTTCTTGCACAATCTCTAATCTTTCATCTAATATTCCTTGTGTTTCAAATGAAATATCACTCGTACTTCCTAATAGGAAGCCATGGTTATACGGTCCAAGTGTTGGGTCATCTTTAAACTTCGGTTGAATAGTAGCAAGGAAGTCATACACTGGTTGTGAAGCTTTACCTTCTCCTAACAATACAACAGGTGCGTGTTTACCCATATGTGAAAATGGTGCTCCTGCAACTGCTAAATCTGGTGTTTTGCTTGAAACAAATGATAAACCGTGACCTGGTTTTGTGAACCCCCAACCAAATTTCGTTTTTTCATCTTTAAACTTCGCAAATGCAACCGAATTTTCTGTTGGAGTCTCCCCACTAATACGCGTTACTTTCCCGTATTTACTTAACTCTTTTTCTACTGCTTTTGAAATAATTTTTTCTGGTCCTAATACATATATATTCGCTTTATCTTTTCTCATTTTTAATGCCTCTATCGTCGCTTCTGGCACCTTATCTTTTTCTGTATATAAAAGCGGTTCTGGCATGTGAGAAATCCAATTTACAGCTGGTGTTGTATATAAACGTCCTTCTTCTTCAGACGAACCGATAATAACACTATTCGGGTAGCTTCCTGTTATATCGGCATATTCTTTATCCACTTCTTTAGCAAATGTAGCTGGATCCGTTTCTTTTATTTGCTTTACTTTATATTCTTTTAATTGCTCAAGGGTAGATTCACCTACATCCCCCATCACCATAATTTGTGTTCCATCTTTCGTTCCGAGCGGATTTAATCGTTTTATTTCTTTTAACGTCACTTCGGGTACCTTTTCTTTTTCTATAAATAAAATCGGCCCGTTATTCGGATGGTGAATAAGATCCGCACTCGCAATACCTAATTGCCACTCGTTTACTGGTACTAAAATAATAGCGCCTGGCTGATTCTCTTTATGCGTTGCTGGCCATATCGTTTGCGAAGTTACTACTGCCATTTGCAGAGGATCGTTTGTGTTTAATCTCGTTACATTTTTTAAGCTTGTCGTTAATAAATCATTCGATGCACCTTCGTTCATTTCTTTCGGCGCAGTTACCTCCTGATTCATTTTCATTTTCGTTTGCTCTGTTTTTTTCTCTTCTTTAGATTCATGGTTTTTATGATCCGTGTTCGTTTGTCCACATGCAGCAAGACCAACTGCTGTAATTATTGTTATCCCAAAGATTCGGGTCATCTGTTTCACTATACCGCCTCCGTATAAATCGTTTTCGAGCCAATATGATTACCTAAAATAGAATTTCAACTTTACAATAACAAGCAATTCTGAAGAAATTATGCAGATGCATGATAATCTGCACCATTTCTTCATGATTTTGACTTACAATTTAATTAATAACTACAAATGCGGAGGTACTCTATGGTCGATATACTACTCGTAGATGATGAGCCGAGAATGCTTGAATTATTAACGCTTTATCTTACTCCAATCGGATACAATTGCATATGTGCAGTATCTGGGGAAGAAGCTATTTCACATATAGAAAATCGAAACTTCAAATTTGTTTTACTCGATATTATGATGCCAAAGATGGATGGGTGGGAAACGTGCAAAAGAATTCGATCCTTTAGTAACGTTCCTATCATTATGGTAACGGCTCGTGATCAAACGGTAGATGTCATCCAAGGGTTAAAACTTGGAGCGGATGATTATGTAACCAAACCTTTCCATGAAGAAGAGCTTTTCGCAAGAATTGAAGCTGTTTTAAGGCGAACGAATCAACACGCGCAAATCCAATATCACGGCATTTTATGGGATGAGGCAAAGCATTTCGTTTCTGTCTATAATGAAGAACTTCTTCTCACTCCAATCGAATTTTCCTTAATCGGGTTATTTTTACGTCATGTGAACTACGTGTTAAGCCGCGATCAGCTCATTGAACGAATTTGGGGATTAAATACAAATACAGAAGATAGAACAGTCGATTCACATATTCGTAATTTGCGTGATAAATTACGAAAAGTAAATTTTCCTATTGATCATCATTTAAAAACTGTTTACGGAGTCGGATATCGGTGGATTGATACTCTAGATTAAGGAGCAAAACGATGAAGCGAATATCTATTCAACTCGGATTTTATTTTTTAATTGTTACACTTTTAATCGAAAGTGTTCTATTTGTCTTGCTTTATTATAGCCTTGTCAACAATAGAGTAAATGAAGAAATGACAGCTTTATTAAAGCGCGGAAATAGTCACCGAGATGTCCTTGAAAAGTATTTTGATAAGCAAACAATCTCCCATGTTGCACTAATGGAATCCGAAGCCGAAACCACTGTCGTTATTACAAATGCAAATAAGGATGTACTAGCTAAATCCAACGAAATAAATACTACGATAAAAAAGCATATTGAAAAAATGCAAACACGGACAGATCATGACGGAGCAATTATAGAGAATCATTGGAAAACATCTAATTATATATGTACAGTTAGCCCCATTGTAGTGGCTGAAAAAACGGAAGGCTACGTATATATGTTTCTCGGAACAGAATCAATCGAGGAAATGGTTAACGGGCTAACAAGACAATTCATTATTGCCGGAGTCATTACGTTTCTATTAACAGTCATCACTATCTTTCTATTATCACGGTTGTTAACAAAGCCATTGTTACACATGAAACATGCCACTGAAAAAATGAGTAAAGGCGATTTATCCGTTTCGTTAACGACTACTCGAAATGACGAAATTGGTGAACTAGCCTCATCTATTCAAACGCTTGCTAATGATTTACATTATATGAAAACAGAGCGAAGTGAATTTCTAGCAAGTGTTGCTCACGAATTACGAACACCGTTAACATACGTAAGAGGTTATGCTGACATTGCTTTAAAGGAAAACACATCTCCTGAGCAACGTTTGCGATATTTATCTATTATAAAAGATGAGTCTGATTATATTACGAACTTAGTTCAAGATTTATTTTCACTTGCACAAATGGAACAACATAACTTTTCTATTCAAGTAAAGGACGTATATTTACACACCTTCCTTACTCGCATAGCCGAAAAAGTAAATGCCATGTATAAAGAAAGATACATTAAAGTTTCTTTCTCTTGTCCTCCTACACTGCTAATAAACTTAGATGAACAGCGATTTGAACAAGTTGTGGTAAACATTTTAAATAACGCTTATAGACATTCACAAAAGCATTCTCATATAAATATTTCTGTTACAGAAGAACATAAACGTATTTCCATTACAATTGAAGATGAAGGCGAAGGTATTCCGCCTGAAGACCTCCCTCACATTTTCGACCGTTTTTATCGAGTTGATAAAGCAAGATCACGAGCTACAGGCGGAACTGGTTTAGGACTATCTATCGTGAAAGAAATTGTAGAACTACACGGCGGGAATATTACTGTAACGAGCGAAGTCGATCATGGGTCTTGCTTTATCATTTCATTGCCATCTATATAGAAATACAACTATTATCAATTAACAAGTTCAGTTTTGATTTACAAAATCACATCATAATTAGCATATGAAAACGCCCAGAGTTCAAAAACTCTAGGCGTCTTTTATTGTCTTATTGAACTAAATTCTCCTTTAGCTTAAATCAAATTAAAGACAAAACTTAAACAAATTTCTAAACCTCTTAATTTTATACAATCTATTCTAAAATAAACCTTTAATTCTACTTAAAGCAACACACTTTATAATTTTAATGGTTTATAAGCCAATGCTTTATCTATAATTTCTCTGGCGGTTAATTCGTCATCGCTCCAGAAAATATAATCACCTATTTTAGGGTCAATAACAGACGATTCAACCATGTCCAACCAAATTGCCTGTTCCCATTCTTCTCCTTCCGTATCCATAAGTTTTTGAACCAAGGTAACTAACTCCTCTTTATTTAACTCACCTAATTTTATATTTTTATGATTAATAGCCCTTTTTACAATATATTCTGCACCGTAATCAGCAAAAAATAATTCTTTTGCATTTGGATAAGGAACACTATTTTCAAATACAATGAGTTTATGTTCAAAATCTTCCCCAAAATCTTGTAGCTCTTGAATTTCTAAAACTAATTTTAATAGTTTCTTTTCATCCAATTCTTCACTCCCTTTGTTCAAGACAACCACCTTATTAATCTAAGTACATTTCTTTATACTTTCCATGTTCATTTCAACATAAAATTACAATTTTCCTTTTGAATTATCCAAATCAATATGTTATCCCTTATACTAATTGATATGTTAAGGACAGATAAACCTTACTATAACTAAGAATACGAACAGACCAAATCAGATGTAATTTGGTCCGTTCATTAGTATGCTATTTCTTTTCCTTATAATATAAATTTACAAATTGCCCAAAACGTTTCGTATCCGTTAAAGTTAAATTAATTTCTGGATTCTTGTCTTGAAATAACGGAACTCCAGAACCTAATATATGCGGTGTAATCGTAACAACATATTCATCAATTAAATTATTCTTAAAGAATTCTCTTAGTAGACTCCCTCCACCGACCATCCATATTTTAGATCCTTCTTGCTCTTTCAACCTTTTCGTAAACTCCACTACATCTTCATTTACAAACTCCACATGTTCGTTTGAACCTTTTTCTGAGTTAGAGAAAACAAAACATTTTTTATCTACATACGGGAATGGTTCTATATGCTCTACTACATAATCGTACGTTCTTTTTCCCATAATTATTGTATCAATCGTTTCATACATTTCTGTATAACCGTTATCTCCCTCTCCTTCCGTTTCCATTAACCACTCTAAATCATCATTTTCTTTCGCAATATATCCATCCAAACTAGCGGCTATAAATAAAACAATTTCACGTGACATCTCTTTTCCTCCTTACAACGTATATTGATAAAATGACCTTATACACACTATACTAACCTTAAAACATGACAATTCATGTCATGTTAAAAAAGAAACGAGTGAGATAGTTGTCAAAAGCAAAACGTTTACTAGACATTCTTATATTCGCTTCTGCGAAAAGAACATTTACAGCTCAGGAAATAGCTGATGAATTTAACATTTCTGTTCGTACTGTCCATAGATATATTTTAGATTTAAGTGATATGGGATTACCCCTTTACGCAGAACAAGGTCGTAACGGAGGATATAAAGTATTAACGAATAAAGTCATTCCCCCTATTTTATTTACGGAAGAAGAAGCAGTATCCATCTTTTTTGCATTTCAATCTTTAAGCTACTACCGAGACTTGCCCTTCAACGCAGAAATCAATTCCGTTACACATAAACTGTATAGTTCTCTACAACATGATGCGAAAGCGAAAGTTGCTAAAATACGTTCTTATATCACTTTTTGGAATCCGAAGAGAACAATTGAGACACCACTTTTAAACGAAGTGTTAACTGCGGCTATTGAAAATAAAAATTTACACTTTCAATACGAATCTAAATCGGGAATAAAAACAAAACATGTTCACCCTATCGGTGTATATGCTCATGACGGGCTATGGTACTTACCATCCTATGACTTCAGTAGAAAAAAAGTTTTACTGTATCGCGTTGATCGTATTCTTTCTATATTATCAACAGAAGAAAATAAAAATACGTTCATGAATTTAGAAGAATGGTTTGCCTCTAGCTCTAACGTAGTGCATATTCCTACCCAGTTACATGTCTCATTAACAGCAGAAGGCGTGCGCCAATGTAAAAGCGTTCCTTACCTTGAAGAATTCGTGGTAGTAAACGAAGACGGGACAGGATATATACATTCAACAATTGATAAAGGTGAAATTAACTTTATTACTCCTTTATTTTATAGACTTGGAAAAGATGCAAGAGTTTTAGAACCGAAAGAATTGATAGATGGTTTACGTATACGTGCAAAAGAAGTTTTACATATGTATGAAGACGAAAAAAGCTGCTAAATATAAGCAGCTTTTTGTGTATTTGTTCCTATTGTTTTGACTGTTGACGAATATCAATCCACCAACGATATGATGCATTCATATTTTCAGTACTTCCATTCCCTCTGTAATGGAAAGCATCCAGGAAGATTGAATCTAGTTTATCCTCATCTACAAAATAACCTAATTTAACTTTTACCGTTTCTCCTGGTTGGATACTGCCAATATTGTAGAAGCTTTTCCCATCTCCGTGAGGCTCTAAATAATCAACTTCTCCCGTCATAATACGCGTTGCGTCCATTCCCTCTTCTTTAGCGTATTTCCATGCACTACCTTCAGATTTAAGCAGCTTTATAGATGGATGCATATAGATTTCTTCTGTCGCCTGTTTACCTATATTTTTCACTGTTGTTGTCAGGTAGACAAATTTAACATTAACTAATTTTGAATCTACTAATGTATCAATTGAATCTTTACCATTCCCTAATTTATATACATCCCGTCTGTACGATAGCAATTTTCCCGTGTGATCTAAAGCCTTCTTCTTGCTTAATATCCCTAAGCCAAATTCATTAAAGTTCTCTTGTTTAAAATCTTTAATTGAATCAAAAACTTCAACTTTTTCTATCATATATTCAATTTGGCTGTTATCCATAGATATCGTTACTGGAATCTTTTGTCCTATATGAAATAGTCGTTTACTATCTTTTTTCAAAGGAATCACCTTATTTTTTTTAGGTTCATCCGCTTCGCTAAAATACTTTTTATCATAATCTGTTATATGTGCTGCCTTTCCTTTTGACGTAGGCTCAAGTGAAATGTTCCCTAACACATCCATCATTTGTTCTTCATTTACATCTGATCCAATAAAACTTTCTAACATAATCCCTTCTTTCTCAAAAAAGAGAAAGACCTTCCTATCAAACATTACATTGTTGTTTCCAGTTTCTTTATGAACAATTACTGCTTTCTTGCCACTTATCTCTTTTTCTTCGTAGCTTTTTGAATATAAAGTTTGAAAGTCCGCATTTTCCCCTACTCTCCAAAGAGCAAATGAAAAGCCTCCATTTGCGTCGTTATCTTTAAATGAATATTTCATTGCAGAGTCATCAATTGCTTCCATATTTTCTGGCAATTTACCAACCTTCAACTTATACCACTTATTATCCTTTTTCGAATCCTTATTTATTACTGAAACATTTACTTCGTAATTTTGTTTTTGAACAATCATATTGTAGACTTTTACTGCACCAAAAACGGTTGTCGGCATACCAATCAATAAACAAGCAGCAGCGATTAACATACGATGTTTTTTACGCTTTTTCTGCGGTTGTCCATCTTTCAACTTCATTTCCTCCATAAACAATTTCTTTTTGCGCGTATATGTATGTGAAAATTTATGTTGTTCTTCGGATTTATCAAAATCATCTAAAGCAATTTTTTCAGCAAGTTCATATATTTCTTTGGAGTTCTTTGAATTCGTCATGTTGTATACCTCCCATCATATTTTGGACTCGTTTTCGAGCGCGTTCAAACTGCTTGCGGACATTAGCCTCCGTTATCCCCATGACACTTGAAATTTCTTGATACGTTAAGTTATAGAAGACTTTGTACTTAAACACTTGTCTGTTAGATTCACTTAATTCTGTTAGCAATGTATCAATTTGAACTTCAGACATTTTACGTTTTTCCCACTCTTCAATATTTTCATCTACTGCTTCTATTGATTCTCTTTCATATTCTTCTAAAAATGTTTCATGTCTTTTATTTTTCCGGTAACTATCAATCGCCTTGTTTTTCGCGACCCTCAAAATGTAGCGTTTAAGCTCTTCTGTGCTCAAGCTATGGAGCTTTTCCAAGTTCTTATAAAGAGTAATAAACGTCTCTTGAACCGCATCTTCAGCCTGCTGAATATTATTTAAAATAGAATACGCTACATAATAAATTTTTTGTTCGAACAACTCATATAGCTCTTCCATCTTTTCATAATCGTTGTTTGTAACTTTCATATAATTCCTCCTCTCACTCTATATAACGAATGAGCGCTATACTTTGTGACACTGCAAAATCTTTTTATAGATAAAATTTAATAATAGAATAAACAAAAGCCCAATTTCTCTATTGTAACTAAGAAATTGGGCTTTTGTTTATTAGAATTTTCCTGACTGTTCCATTAAGAACATCCCTCTTATGCCTTTTCAGTAGGCGGTATTTGCTCTATCGCTTCTTTTAACAAATTCTTTGTCTCTTCTAAGTTATGATTCTGCTATTCTCCCGGTTGTACCGTATAAAACTCAGCAAACGAACGCTCTTTATATCTTGGGACGACATGCATATGGTAATGTGTTAACTCGTTAAATACTCCACCATTTTGGCAAATTGTAATTCCGTCAGGTTTATATAATGACTTAATCGCTTTTGCAATCAGCTTAGAAGCATCCATAATCGCTTTTGCTACAATATCATCTAATTCGTCCACTTCTACAACATGCTGCTTTGGCACAATTAAAGTATGACCTGGATAAAAAGGTTCATGATCTAAAAAACATGTTACATAGTCATCTTCATATATTTGATATATAATTTCTTGTTCGTTGGCTAATTTACATCCTAAACATTCCATTACACTTTCTCCTCTCTCTAAAACATAAAAACGTGAGAGCCGTATTCTCACGTTTTTATGTTTCACTTTATTAGTTCAATTGTTTCCGTAACTTTTATACTATCTTTTACCGATTGAACAATCGTGCAATTTTTCACTGCAAGTTGTAGTGCCTTATCCAATTGCTCTTTTGTAATGTTTTGGGCTTTAATTTTATAGTGCAAATGAACACTTTCAACTGGTTTTGATAAAGCTTCACTTCTACCAGTTTCAGTTTCAATTGTAAACGTATCGTATGTAATACGTTTCTTTTCTAAAATTGTTCGAAAGACAATTGCACTACATCCTGCGATAGAAGAAACGAGTAATTGTAACGGTGAATACCCATTTTCTTTTCCAATCGCTAATGGACCATACGATAAATCTGCCTCTATACCATCATGCTTAATTTTTATTTTCATACTTCGCTTCCATCTCCACTTTCATCGGTTTCTTCCGTTTCTTACTCATATAATAATATATATAGCAGAAAATGATAAATGGAATACCACAGTATAACGCCATTCTTTGTTCTGGAATAAACGCTAAACTAATAACAACGATGCTATTTGTAATTAAAGCTAAAATAGGAACAATTGGATATAACGGTGTTCTATACTTTAAGTCCTCTAACTTTCCTCCACCTTTTATATACTGACTTCTAAAGCGAAGTTGAGATAGAGCAATAATGATCCAACTTGAAACAGCCGATAAACCAGCTATAGATAATAAGTACATGTATACTGTATCTTCTGCAAGGAAGCTTGTGAATAAAGATAACCCTGCTACCGCAATCGTTACGACTAACGCTGTAATTGGAATACCTCGTTTATTTACTTTCTTGAACGATGTTGGTGCCATTCCTTCATTTGCAAGTGACCATAATATACGAGTTGCCGCATATAATCCTGAATTCGCTACAGATAGTAACGCTGTAATAATAACGAAGTTCATAATATCAGCTGCGTATGGAATACCGATTTTATCAAATACGACTACGAATGGACTTTCAATTACCCCTGCTTCTTTCCAAGAAATTAATCCTACTAAAATCGTCATTGTTAAAATGAAGAATAGCATAATGCGCCATACTGTATTACGAATTGCACGTGGAATTGTTTTTTCTGGATTTTCACTTTCTCCCGCTGCAATCCCGATTAACTCTGTTCCTTGGAATGAGAAGTTAACCGTAATCATTGTAAGTAATACGGCAGCTAGTCCATTCGGGAATAATCCACCATCGCTTACAAAGTTAGAGAAAAGAGGTGCTGCTTCTTTTCCGTCATATGATATAAACCCTAATAATGCACCACCACCAAGAACAACAAACGCAAGAATTGTCACTACTTTAATACTAGAAAACCAAAATTCTAATTCAGCATAACTTTTCGCCGAAATTGCGTTTGACGCATATAGAATAACGCCGAATACGAGACACCATACCCAAACATCAACATTCGGAAACCATCTTTTCATCATTAAACCGATTGACGTTAATTCTAGTCCTACTGTCACTGCCCAGCCAAGCCAATATAGCCAGCCAATCATAAAGCCCGTTCCTGGCCCAATAAACTTCGTCGCATACTTTTGGAAAGAACCTGAAACCGGCATTGCTACCGTTAACTCTCCAAGACAAAGCATTGTTAAATACATAATAAATCCGCCCACTAAATATGAAAGGATGGCTCCCCCTGGTCCAGCCTGATTAATGGTATAACCTGAACCTAAGAAAAAACCAGTCCCGATTACACCACCTAGTGCGATCATAAATAAATGTCTACTCTTCATCGTACGATGTAATTTCTCATTCGTTGGTTGCTGCATCTAAATTCTCCCCCTACCGATACCCCTATATCTTGTTAAAATTTTCTGATAATAAAAATATACACGAAAGCGATTACAATTTCTATATAAAATTAAAACTTTTCTGATAAAACAATATAAAAAATCGAATTATCGCGAGATTTAGATTATAATTAAAGGAAAATAAGGAGAAACAAGGAAAAACCTTTACATATATTGTAAAGGTTAACGGATTTCTAATCTTCTCGATAAAATTGATAAACTATAATTTATGATAAAGTACATACAAGCTACTACTATAAACGTTGGAATCATATAATTTACATTCTGCCCGCTAATAATTTGAGCATTATGCATAAGCTCTGGCAGTGATATAACAACTGCTAATGATGTATCTTTCAACAATGAAATAAACTGACTGACAAGCGGCGGGACCATTCTTCTTAATGCTTGTGGTAAAATGATATGCCACAGTGCTTGAACATACGTTAATCCTGAAGATCTTGCGGCCTCAATCTGTCCTTTTTCAATAGATAATAAACCACTTCGAACAATTTCAGATATCATTGCTGCTTCAAATATTGTTAAAGCAACAATTGTAGCTGTTATAATTTCTAATTTCAAGCCTGCTTCTGGAAGTGCAAAATACGTGAAAAATATAATTAAAAGTAGTGGTAAATTTCGAATTACTTCAACGATAATTCCTAATACTTGTGAGACGATAGGTATTTTCATATACCGCAATATCCCTATTATACTACCAATAATAAAGCTAAGTACAATCGCTACGAGCGCTACCTCTAATGTTATGAGTAATCCTTTTAATAAAAACAGAATATGATCTCCTGTAATTGCTCCCTTAAAATCCATTTACACCGCCTCCTTTGCTAAGCGTTTTTCTAAATAACGCACTAGCATACTGAGCGGAATTGTTAATATTAAATAAAACATCCCGACAAATATATAGACATCAAACGTAACTAACGTCTTCGTTGAAATTAAGTCTCCTTGATACATTAAATCCGTACCAGCGATAATTCCGAGTATGGAAGAGTTTTTTACTAAATTGAGAAATTGATTTCCTAGAGGAGGAATTACGATTTTCATCGCTTGGGGTAAAACGATATGGTACATTGCTTGCGTATAAGTCAATCCTGAGGAACGTGCTGCTTCCATTTGACCTTTTGCGACTGATAAAATACCAGCGCGAATAACTTCCGCAATAAACGCTGCCGTATATACGGTAAGCGTAACTGTTCCTGCTACAAACCCATTTAAAGTAATTCCTATTACAGGTAAAGCGAAATAAAATATAAATGCAATTAATACAAGTGGAATATTTCTTACAAACTCCACAAAAGCTGACCCTATCCAATTTAAAATACGAATAGGCGCAATACGCATTACAGCCAAAATTACTCCTAAAATAAAGCTTCCTATTAATGCAATTACACTAGACATCACTGTATACTTAAAGCCTTCTAAATACATATCAATGTTATTCGTTAATATAGAAAAATCAGGCACATATTCTCCCCTCTTTCTTTACAAGAAGAGGATGAGCATCCCTCATCCTCTCACTGTTACTATTCACTAGAAATAAAGCCCCACTAATTAAAGTTTCACTTTACTTCTCTTGTTTTTGTCCAATCCATTTCTCATATAATTTATCGTATTCCCCATTCGCTTTCATATCTTTTAGTAAGCTATTAATCTCTTTCGTCAAATCATTTGCACCTTTTTGCACTGCAATTCCGTACGGTTCATCCGTAAAAATTTTCCCTACAACTTCATAATTTGAATCTTGTTTTGCCATGCCATAAAGAATTGCATTATCTGTCGTTAAAACATCGCCTTTCCCCGCTTTTAACGCCGTAAATGCCTCACTGTAATTTTCAAATTCTAATACAGTCGCTTCTGGTGACTTTTGACGAATATTATTTGTAGACGTTGAACCTTTTACAGCTAACACTTTCACACCCTTTTTCACATCATCAATACTTTTAATATCGCTCCCTTTTTTCACAAGTAACGATTGCCCCGCTTTAAAATATACATCTGAAAAATCCACTTCTTTTTTACGTTCTTCTGTAATTGTCATTGTTGCGATAATTGCATCAATATCACCGTTTTTCAATAGTGGAATACGCGTTTTAGATGTTACTTCTTTTAATTCTAGTTTCTTTTCATCTCCGAGAATTTTTTTCGCAAGTGCTTTCGCGACATCAACATCAAATCCTTCTACCTGCCCAGTGGAAGGATTTTTTAATCCAAATAAGTTCGTATCATTCTTCACCCCAACTACTAGTTTCCCGCGCTTTTTAATTTGCTCCACAGCTCCGCCTTGCTTCGTATTCGTTTCTTTCGCCTCATCTTTTTTACTTCCGCATCCGGCAACGACAAGTACGAATAAACATGAAAATACGATTAACATAAATAGCTTTTTTATTTTAAGCATGAAATTCCTCCTTTAATGATTTAACACTCGGCTTAAAAATAGACGAGCTCTTTCCTGTTCAGGATTTGCAAAAAATTGTGTTGGTGTCGTATCTTCAATAATTTGACCATCATCCATAAATAAGATCCGATCTGCTACTTCTCGCGCAAATCCCATTTCATGCGTGACAACGACCATTGTCATTCCTTCTTTAGCTAGTGTTTTCATAACATCAAGTACTTCCCCAATCATCTCCGGATCAAGAGCAGACGTAGGCTCATCGAATAGCATAATTTCCGGCTGCATTGCCAATCCCCTAGCAATCGCTACCCTTTGCTGTTGTCCTCCGGATAATTGATGCGGGTATACACTAGCCTTCTCCGGAATTCCTACTTTCTCTAAATAAAACATCGCTGTTTTCTCAGCTTCCTCTTTTGAAACTTTATTTACTTTAATCGGTGCTAGTGTAATATTTTGAAGAACCGTTTTATGTGGATATAAATAAAAATGTTGAAAGACCATCCCAATATTCCGGCGTAATTCATTCATATCTGTTTTTGTATTGTGTACCTCCGTATTTTGTACAAGTAACTCTCCATCTGTAATTGTCTCTAGCTGATTTATACACCGAAGCAACGTGCTTTTTCCTGATCCTGAAGGACCAACAACTACTACCACTTCACCTTTTTTCACTTGCACATTAATATCTTTTAAAACTTGAAAGTTGCCATAATATTCATTTACATTACGAAACTCTATCAACATACTCTCCCCCTCCTTCCCCTAACAAAGCATGTACATTCTTTTTATATTCAAAAATAGGCAAAAAAATAACTTCCAGCCTCATTTTGTCCATAAAAAAAGCAAAGGCATTTTCCCTTTGCTTTTTCATTTCTATTCTATTAAGTTAAGATACTTCTTCCTTCTTATCTTTTCCGTATTCATGCTCCCAGAAATCAGCATTTTTAATGCCTAATGGCCCTGGATCGAATACTGGATCTTTTCCTTCTTTTTTCTGCTTTTCATAATCCTTTAATGCAACTAATGCAGGTTTTTGTAATAGTAAAATCGCAATGATATTTACCCATGCCATAATCCCTACACCGATGTCACCTAAAGCCCAAGCCGTGGCTGCTGTTTTTATACAGCCGTAGAATACAGCACCTAAAAAGACAAATTTTAGTACCATAGACAACCAAGGGCGGTCTTTATCACGATTTAAGTACGCGATATTCGTTTCTGCAATGTAGTAATACGCCATAATTGTTGTAAATGCAAAGAATAGTAACGAAATGGCAACGAAACCGTTTCCAAATCCAGGGAAAACAGATTCTACTGCTGCCTGTGTATATCCCGGTCCTGGCTGTGCACCATTTAATTTATTTACGATAAAGTTTTTTCCGCTTGCATCAAATACATTATACATGCCTGTAATAATCATCATAAATGCTGTTGCTGAACAAACAAATAATGTATCAATGTAAACGGAAAATGCTTGCACTAAACCTTGCTTAGCTGGATGTGATACTTCAGCTGCTGCCGCTGCATGTGGCCCAGTTCCTTGCCCTGCTTCATTGGAATAAATACCACGTTTTACTCCCCAAGAAATTGCTAAACCGATAATACCACCGAAAGCCGCCTCTAATGCAAAAGCACTTCTTATAATTAACATAAATGCTTCTGGCAACTTTTCAATATTCATAGCAACAATTACACAGGCTACTAAAATATAGCCAAGCGCCATAAACGGTACTACAACTTGCGCTACGTTAACAATTCGCTTAACTCCACCAAAAATAATAAGTGCTAATGCCGCTACTAATACCGCACCAGATACAGAAGTATTAATACCAAAAGCTGTTTCTAGACTTACAGCAATACTATTTGCTTGCACGCCTGGTAGTAAAAGCCCCGTTGCAAGAATTGTCGCTGCAACGAATACTAACGCATACCATTTCACACCTAAACCTTTTTCAATGTAATAAGCAGGTCCACCACGAAACTGCCCTTGATGTTTCGTCTTATATATTTGTGCTAAGGTAGATTCTACATAAGCTGATCCTGCTCCTAAAAAGGCCACTGCCCACATCCAAAATACAGCTCCTGGTCCACCGAATGCAACCGCTGTTGCTACCCCAGCTATATTCCCTGTCCCAACGCGCCCTGATAACGAAAGTGCTAACGCTTGGAATGAAGAAACACCAGCCTCTGATTTTTCACCTTGAAATGTCAGCTTAACCATTTCGCCTACATGCCTTACTTGTAAAAACCTCGTTCGAATGGAAAAATATAAACCTACTCCTAAACATAAATAAACAAGTGCTGGACTCCAAACAATATTATTTAACCAATTTACGAAAGCTTCCAACATTCCCCCTCCTTCTTTATAAAGAATATTCAGAATATATATAAAATTATAAGTGTATACCGAATCTATAACAATATTATTTTAATAAAACAAACATATTTTTGTATAAAAAAACAAAGCATACATTTATTCTGTATACTTTGTTTTCACAAAAATGTATTATATATTCACAATTGCTTCTCTTTTTATAATTCTTTCATATAGCTCTTCTGATAATTCTCGGAAGTTATCTGGCATATCTTTCCCCTTAAACTTCTTTTGAAGTGTACCGTATAAACCAACATCACGTAGACGTAAGAACAACGGTAACGATTCATACCAACTATCCGCTAGTCTGTGCTCATACTCATAGCCTTTTCGTAACACTTGTAGCTGTTTACGAGCAAAGTCTGTCTTCTCTTCCGCTGTCCACGGTGTAAATAGAACAGAGTAATAGAGAACCATCGCTAAATCATGTATAAAGTAATTATAAGCCGCATCATCAAAATCAAAGATTGTTAACTCTTTACCATCATAATGAAAATTACCTGGATGAATATCACCATGCATAAGGCCGAACGTTTCTCTTTCAATTGGAAGAGCCTTTATCTCATCCATTAATACCGCAGCGATTTTTTTCACTTGATCATCTTCTAATTCATTAACAATCCCACTCTCGTTTTCTTCCCACGTATCACGATAATCTGTTTTAGGATAGTTCATTGTTAGGCGATGTAGTTGCCCAATCGCTTTTCCCCATGCTTCAAAATAAGCATCTCCCCAATAAGGCGATCCTTCTCCTTTTACTTGCTCACCTTTTGCATATGTAAATAAGGAAGCGAAAAAGAAAGTTCCATCCTCTGCTCCAATTTCTTCTACAAGATTTTGAGACGTTGAATAAAGAGGCCCCGCTACCTTTGCCCCATGCTCCGCAACATATCGTAAAAAATCTAGTTCGGCCTCTACCTCTTTTTTGGAACGATGAGAAGAGTGAGTTAAACGCAATACGTAATCTTCGCCACGATCACCCTTTGCCTTAAAAATATAATTTTCAAAATCTCCAATTGGCTTTTCTTCCACTGTTACATGAAATGCCTTTGCTGCTCTTGCTAAAATTTCTTTTGTAAAAACTCGTTCTACTACTATTTCCATATGTATCCCTCCTATATATCTTCTTAATTCGACACAAAAGTGAGAAATACTGCTATGAAATTGAATAGTACGTAGAAGATGACGGAACATAACCTTCAAGCCTATTTCCCAAATAATCCAAGCATAAATTTCTCACAAAAAGCAAAAATTAACAGAAGTAACTTTATTCTAATAGAGGTGGAAATTATGACAGAGCAAAAAGAACAACAAGAGAGTAAAAACCAAAAGCATATGTTTCCATCACTTCCGGACAATATTAATTACATTGAAAATAAGCTCTGCCACTCAGATGATATAAAAAAATTAGATCTCCCTTTTCAAAACGGAAAAGGAACGATCATATATATTGAATCTTTAGCAGACCCAAATTTAATTCATCAATTAGCTCTTGAGCCTTTATTAACTCGGTCAGATTTGTCTTTAGATAAAGCTTTTTCTACGTTAAATATGAAAAAAGAAGCGAATTTAAATTATGGAGTACAGGTTTTATTACAAGGTAAATCCTTATATTTTCATGAATACGTCGATAGTTTTTGTATTTTCGAAACAGCTTTATCTTTAAAGAGAGATATAGCGGAGCCTGATAATGAAGGGATTGTGCGCGGTCCACATACTGGTTTTGTAGAGGATCTAGCAACTAATTTAACCTCTATTCGTAAACTCATTAAGAGTCCAAATTTAGTTGTTAAGTATTTTACAATCGGTGAAGAAATGCACACGAAAGTGGCAATTGCTTATATGCAAAATATAGCGAATGACGATTTGGTTACAGAAGTGAAAAGAAGATTAGAAACGATTAAAACGGATGCACTTATGTCACCAGGATACATACAAGAATTTATAGAAGATACGTCTTTCTCGCCATTTCCGCAGCAATTAAATACAGAGCGCCCAGATAGAACGGCTGCCAATTTAATGGAGGGACGAGTTGCTATTTTATCTGACGGAGATCCAACAGCGCTCATCGTACCTGTTACATTATTCGCTTTCTATCAATCACCAGATGATTATAATAACCGCTGGATTGTCGGTTCTTTCATCCGAATGATTCGCTTAGTAAGTTTTTTAATTGCCTTTCTCTTACCAGCTATATATATTGCAACTGTCGCTTTTCATCCTGATGTGTTGCCGCTCGAACTTGTGTATACAATTAAAGCTTCATTAGAGAAAGTACCGCTTCCTCCTATTTTTGAAGCTCTCTTAATGGAATTGATTTTCGAGTTATTACGAGAAGCTGGTATTCGTCTACCGAGCCGAGTGGGACAAACAATCGGTATTGTAGGTGGTTTAGTAATTGGTGATGCAATTGTAAAAGCCGGACTCGTTTCTTACACAATGATTATCGTTGTAGCTTTAACTGCAATTTCATCTTTTCTCGTTCCATCAAACGATATGAGTTCAGCAGTTCGAATTCTTCGTTTTCCATTAATGCTCCTTGCTGCCATATTTGGATATGTAGGAATTTCATTTGGTTTAATTATAACTTTCGTTCACTTATGTCAGCTTCATTCTTTTCATACACCATATCTTTCTCCTATTGCTCCAATGCGGATAAAAGATATGAAAGATTCTTTTGTCAGACTTCCAATTTGGTCATTTGGGGAACGACCACATGATCCAAAACCGAAAAAAATGCAACGACAACATGTAACGAGAGAGGATGAGGACGGTGACAAACACGCAAAGTAAAATCTCGCTAGTTCAATTTACCTTTTTCGTTATTCAATGCCAAATCGGAGTTGGTATACTTTCTCTCCCTAACCGTCTTCACCCAATTGCTAAAGGTGGTGGATGGATTTCTGCACTCATCGCTGGTCTTGCAATTCAACTTATTATTTTACTTATGTGGCTTTTCTTAAAACGATTTCCTGATGCTGATATGTATGAAAGTGTTTGTATGCTATTTGGTAATAAGTTTGGAAAACTGTTAGGTTTTGCTTATGTTTTTTATTTTACCCTTATCGGTATGACGGTTATGTTAAATGCTTGTAATGTCATTAAAGTTTGGATATTACAAGCAACTCCTTGGTATGCCATTCTCATACTATTTACAATAGCTTGTTGCTACGTAGCCTATAATACATTTAAAGTGATTGTACGATTTTATGTCATGGCTTCTATTCTTATTATCCCCATGGCACTTTTAATTGCACTTGGGCTCTCGCGGGCTGATTTTTCTTATATTTTCCCCATTACAGAGGCTGGATGGTGGAATATTATTCAAGCATCGAAAGAAACAATTACAGCCATGTATGGGTTTGAAATCTTTCTCATTGCATTTCCTAAAGTAAATGGGACTGCTGTTGCAAAACTAAAGGCCATTTCTATCGCTAATGGACTTGTAACTCTTTTTTATACTTTTACTGTTTGGATTTGCTTTATCGTATTTAGTCCAAAACAAATTGAACTTATCCCAGAGCCAGTCGCTTACTTATTACGCTCCTTGCATATCGGGATTATAGACCGGACTGATTTACTATTCATTCCAATATGGATGATAACAGTTGTGGCTTCTATTGCGAGTTATTATTGCGCTGCTTCAATCGGAATTAGACATATCTTCAATCTTGCTAATCATAAAAAGGCTGTTCCAATCGTTGGTATTATTACTTTTAGTGTAGCCCTATTTATAGATACACCTGAAGAATTAAAAGTAATTGCAACTTTCACTGATAAGTTCACCTATATTTTCATCGTTGTCCTCCCTTTTTTATTTCTACTTTATTCAGTAATAAGAAAGAAGAAAGGAGAACAGTATGTTCAAAAAAAGAGTTAAATTACTTTTTATATTATGTACTAGTTCCCTCCTTTCTGGCTGTTGGGATCAAGAACCATTAAGGGAGGCAAGGTTAGCTTATAGTATTGGATCTGATATTACGGAAGAGAATAAACTCCAGCAAACAATCGAGCTCGTAAAAAGTTCCAGCGGAGAGCAATCTTCATTCGAAAATGAAATACATTCAGCAACCGGGCATAACATAAGGGATACAAGCGATGCCCTAAAAAAAAATGTGACTGGTAATATTCGTTATTTCAAATATGGTGTTCAATTACTAGGAACCAAAATTCTAAAAAAAGGTATACTACCCTATTTAGATGTCAGCTTTCGTGACCCGACAAACCCAACTGCTTTAGTAAAACTTATTGCAGTAGATGGTGAAACATCCGAGATACTTGAAAAAAAGAAAGTAGGAAATTTACTAATTGGAGATTTTCTAAAGAAAAAAGTGAAAAGCTTAGAAGATATGAGTGTATTTCCAAAAGAAACTTTAGAAACAGCTGCTACAAAAATGCTAGATCCCGGTAAAGACTTTACCCTCCCCTCTATAAAAATAAAAGGAAAAGAAGTAATTACAAACGGATTAGCTTTATTTAATAATGATAAATTAACTGGGCATTTACCTTTGAAACACTCTGTTTTATTCGTGTTATTAACCGGAAAAATGGGAACAAGTGCCCGTATAACCCAAAAACTTACTAGCGATGAATCAGAGAAGACATCTGATTATTTAACAATGGAAATTAGCAATCGAAAATTAAAACGAGACTTAAAAATAACAACGGATAAAAAAGGAAATGTTTATGCTCACATTAAGCTTCAATTAAAAGTTATAGCGCTTGAAGCTCCGAGAGATAATCTTTACAAAATGGATGAAAGAGCCAAACTAAACAAAGAATTGTCTAAACAGCTTACGAAAGAAGCTAAAAAGATAACGAAAAAGTTACAAAAAGCAAATTGTGATGCTTTCGGGATTGGAAGACATCTTATCGCTTATCATCCTGACTTATGGAAGAAAAAAAATTGGAATAAAGATTATGCAAAAGTAAAATTCAAACCTGAGGTAGAAGTAAGCATTTTGTATAGTGGTGTCTTAAAATAAAAGGTTGTATGCCACGTGGGCATACAACCTTTTATTTCGTATATCGATAGACAATTGATTCATATGGTCTTAAGTTAAGTTTTGTAATATCCTTGCTGGAATCTTTATAATTCGACAGTAGTATTTCTTGTTTCATTCCATCTAATTGAACATGTGTTGGTACAGAGTACGTTATTTCTTCTCCATAGAAGTTGTTGATAACAAGTAGCACTTCACTCTCTGTAGTACGAGTATATGCCCAAATCTTAGCATGATTTTCATCTAAAATAGCATATTCTCCTTCTGTAATTACATCATACGTTTTTCTAAGTTCTATTAACTTTTTATAATGATAAAATACAGAATCTTTATCTTCTAATGCTTTTTCTACATTAATCTCTTTATAATTCTCAGCAACTGAAATCCAAGGTGTACTTGTTGTAAAACCACTGTTCACCTTTTCATTCCACTGCATCGGAGTACGGGAATTGTCACGAGATTTTTGTTTTAAAATCCCGATAATCTCTTCTTTTGATAATCCTTCTTCTAGCTTTATATCGTATATATTTAACGATTCCACATCACGATATTGCTCAATGGACTCGAATTTAGGATTCGTCATACCGATTTCTTCGCCTTGATAAATGTAAGGTGTGCCTTGCAACATATGCATAGCTGTCGCTAACATTTTCTCAGATTCATTTCGGTACTTTCCATCATCACCAAAGCGTGACACTATGCGAGGTTGGTCATGATTACACCAGAACAACGCATTCCATCCTCCGCCCTTTTGCATTTCAATTTGCCAATTAGACATAATCTCTTTTAATTTAATGAAATCAAAATCCGCTTTCGTCCACTTATCTCCATTCGGATAATCTACTTTTAAATGATGGAAACTAAACGTCATACTTAATTCATTACGCTCAGGGTTTGAATATTTAATACAATTATCAATTGTCGTAGATGACATTTCTCCAACTGTAATTACATCTTTCCCTTCAAAAACATTTCGGTTCATCTCTTGTAAATATTCATGAACGCGCGGGCCATCTGTATAATATTTACGCCCATCGCTTGTCGCCGTACTTCCGTCATCATTTAAGAACTGTTGATCTTTTGAAATTAAATTAATAACATCTAATCGGAATCCAGTTACCCCTTTATCAAGCCAAAAACGCATCATATCATATACTTCTTCACGAAGTTTTTTATTTTCCCAATTTAAATCAGCTTGCGTCTCATCAAATAAATGTAAAAAATATTGCTCTGTCTTCTCATCATATTTCCAAGCAGACCCGCCAAACTTAGATTGCCAATTATTTTTTTCATCACGCCAAATATAGTAATTACGATATGGACTATTTTTATCTTCCTTCGCTTCCTTAAACCACTTATGCTCCGTCGAACTATGATTTACAACGATATCCAGCATAATTTCAATATTACGTGCCTTTGCTTCTTCTAAAAGCTCTTCAAACTCTTCCATCGTTCCGTAAGATGGATCAATACTGTAGTAATCACTTACATCGTATCCATTATCATTTTGTGGTGATTGGTATATCGGTGTTAACCAAATATAATCTACTCCGAGTTCTTTTAAATAATCTAGTTTCTCTGTAACCCCTTTTATATCACCGGTTTCTTTATTGTAATAGCTATTAAAGCTCTTCGGATAAATTTGATAAACTACACTTGTATGCCAATCCTTCATGTTTAACTTCCTCCTACTTCTGTTTTACTCGTTTTGCAAATAACCATGTTAACGTAAATGGGATTACAACTGCGATAATCATTCCTACAATAAATATTGGAATCGATTTCGGAATGATAGAAATAAATGCTGGTAATCCGCCAATTCCAATAGCAGGTGCTAATACACCATTTAACGTAATAAATATAGCTGCAATAGCCGATCCTATAATCGCTGCATAGAACGGGAATTTATTTCGTAAGTTTACACCAAACATAGCTGGCTCTGTAATACCGAAATATGCGGAGATTGCTGATGTAGATGCCATGCTTTTATCATTTTGATTTTTAGAAATCCAGAACATCGCAAGTGCCGCACTACCTTGCGCAATGTTAGAAAGAGCAATCATTGGCCAAATGAATGTACCACCGTGCTGTGCAATTAATTGTAAGTCGATAGCAATAAACATATGATGCATACCTGTAATTACAAGCGGTGCATATAATGCTCCAAACAATATTGCTCCAACTACTGGTACTGTTTCATATACACCTACTAATCCAGCTGTTAATAAATCTCCAATATGACGTGTAACTGGACCAATAATTCCTAATGCTAACACACCTGTTACGACAATCGTTGTAATTGGTACAACTAATAATTGAATTGCATTTGGTACATGTTTCTTTAAGAAGATTTCCACTTTACTTAATACAAATGCTGCTACTAAAACCGGTAGAATTTGACCTTGATACCCTACCTTTTCAATTTGAAATAATCCTAAAATATCGAAGTACTCAATCTTTTGTCCATCTAAACCAGTCGCTGCTTTACCATAATCCCACGCGTTTAATAAGGCTGGATGCACAAGCATTAATCCCATAACAATCCCTAATATCGGGCTACCACCAAAACGCTTCGTTGCTGACCAACCGACAAGTGCTGGTAAGAATACGAATGCTGTATTCGCCATCATATTAATTAAATCCCAAAGCCCACTTAAGTTTGGATAGACATCTAATAAATTTTTACCTTCAAAAAATAAGTCCTTTGCCCCTAATAGATTGTTAATTCCCATTAGTAAACCAGCTGTTACGATGGCTGGTAATATCGGCATAAATACATCTGAAAATACCTTTACAAACTTTTGAGCTGGATTTAACTTTTGGTTTCCAGAATCTTTTACATCAGCTACTGTCGCTTCCTTCATACCTGCAAGCGTTATCAATTCGGCATAAACTCGATCAACATCTCCTGGACCAATTACAATTTGAAATACCCCAGCGTTATGAAACGCTCCCTTCACTAATGAAACAGATTGTAATTTATCGTTATCTATTTTACTTTCATCTTTTAAAGCGATACGGAGTCTCGTTACACAGTGCGCAGCTTGTTCAATATTGTCTTTTCCACCAATATACTGCAACACTTCCTCTGCTGTTTGACGATAGTCTTTCCCCATATTCCCGTCCCTCTTTTCTTTTTTTGATACCGTTTACAATTACATATTAACTCGTATATATAAGTTAGTCAACACTCGTATATACGAGTTTGTGATTTTTTTATAAAAAAAGAGATGAAACGTTATTTCGTTCCATCTCCTTATTTTCTCCGCGCCACATCCGAAAAATGAAAAATATCTAAACGATGGCGTGATTCTGTATATTCGAACTGACTTCCATCATAAAAATGCGTAAAGTTTTTCACAACGACAACATAGTCTGTTCCATTTAAATCTAAATACTCTCTATCGTCCTCTGTACATGGCTGCACTTCAATTACCCTCTGTGAGTAACTAATATGAAGATTTAATTCTTTCTCAATGTATTTATAAATGGATTCCGCTGCAATTTCACTCGTTAATCCAGGAATATATTCCGATACAAAATGATTGATATCCAAAATTACTTTTTCTCCATCAATATTTCGTACGCGTTTAATATGATCTATTTCTGTTTTCTCTTTCACATTTAATAGCTTTGCAACCTCTTTTGTCGCTTTTACTTTCTCCATTTCCACGACTTCTGTAATACAATGGCGTCCTAAACGTTCATTTTCTTCTTGGAAGCTTACAATACCACCAAAGTTAAATTCAATGTTTTTTCGCTTTAAAACAAAGACACCTTTTCCATGTATTTTTTGAACATATCCACGCTCTTGTAATAAATCTACAGCTTTTCTTACCGTACCTCGGCTCGCTTCATATTGCTTCATTAATTCAGTTTCGGATGGGATTTTGCATCCCTCTTTTAATTGTTTATTATCAATAGACTTGCTGATTGCTGTATAAATTTGTTCATACTTACTCATCATCTACAATAGCCCCTTGTCACCTTCTAATTCTATATGTATTATACCATGCTACACTCTTCTGCCAATCTCTCACTTATTTTCCATTATAGGAAAAATACAGGTAAATATTTAATCTCTAAAACGTATTTTTATAAAAATTTTTATATTTTTCTTTTCATTCAAAAAAACATGTAGTATACTAACTTCAAAATCAGAGGAGAAAGGGAGCAAAGAACTATGCTTACTTATACAACAATTGTAGTTACATTTGCACAAAAACATCATCATCATACGTAACCCTTGAAACCTAGCGGAAAAATTACGCGTAGGTACAAGGGTTATTCCCGTTGTACCTACGCTTTGGCAAAGAGCCATGTAGGTATTTTTTATCTACATGGCTCTTTTTTTATTGCCAAAAAGCTAGTAAAAAATGATGTTTAAGCAAAACTTACTACAAAGGAGTTACCAAAAATGGAAACGAAAAAATGGGGATTATGGATTTTAACAGCTTTTGTAATCGGAAATATGGTTGGCGGTGGCGTATTTATGCTCCCAGCAAATTTAGCACACGTATCAGGTCCAATGGGTTCTACACTCGCATGGAGTATTACAGGCCTTGGCGTATTTATGATTGCACTCGTATTTGGAAATTTAGCAATCCGAAAACCAGAATTAAAAGCTGGACCACAAAGTTATGCTCAAGCGATGTTCCCTTCAAAAAAAGCGGGTAAAGTTGCAGGATATAGTATGGCATGGGGCTATTGGGCTGCGAACTGGGCTGCAACCGCATCTGTTATTATTTCCTTTGCTGGATATTTATCAACATTCTTTCCAGTGTTACAAAGTAAGCAAATTCTTTTTTCAACGAACGGATTTTCACTAGAACTCGGAAAAGGACTAACTTTCCTCGTATGTAGCCTTATGTTATGGGGAATTCAATATATTCTTTCTCAAAATATTGACCGAGCTGGAAATATGAATCTTCTTGCTACCATTGCAAAAATTATTGGATTTACAATGTTTATTGTAATCACATTATTCATTTTCAATGCCTCTAATTTCGGAGACGGTCAAACATTTATGAATGAAGCAGGACAATCAATTTCGTTAGGTGGACAAATCAATTCAGCTGCTATCGCAACACTTTGGGCATTTATCGGTATTGAATCTGCTGTAATGCTTTCTAACCGCGCAAAATCTCAGCGCGATGTAAAAAAAGCTACCATTTTCGGGTTGATTATCGCTCTTCTTATTTACATGTCAATTACTTTACTTACAATGGGAGCTCTCTCCCAAGATGCTTTAAAAGAATCTCAAAAACCATTAGTAGACGCATTAAATTTAGCAATTGGCAATAAAGGCGCCTATATCATGGCTTTACTTGCACTTGTATCTTTATTTGGATCTACAGTTGGCTGGATCGTTGTTAGTTCAGAAGTACCTTACCAGGCAGCCAAGAATGGACTTTTCCCTAAGTTTTTCGCGAAAACAAATAAAAAAGGTAGTCCTTCAAAATCATTATTTATTACAAATGTGATGACCCAAATTTTCTTATTCTCAACGATTTCTGGTACCGTATCAGAAGCTTATAATTTCGCTATCGTTGTAGCAACATTAGCTTATTTAATTCCATACCTTGTTTCTACGCTGTACCAATTCAAATTGGTTATTACAGGAGAAACGTATGATATAAAGCCTGGCTCTCGAATAAAGGATGGGATTATTACCACATTAGCATTTGTATACTCTATTTGGGTTATCAAAACCGGAACTGCTGATTTAAAAACGTTCTTCTTAGGAATTGGATTGTTCGTATTAGGTCTTATTCTTTATCCAGTACTAATGAAAAACTCACAAAAAACGAATTAAAAAAAGAGAAGCTACCAGCTTCTCTTTTTTATTAAAAATCTGTAATTAACTTTTCTTTTAACTCTCCTACAGATAAAGGTTTCGCATAATAAAATCCTTGGACGTAATCACAGCCCATAGATTGTAATAAACTTTCTTGCTCTACTGTTTCTACTCCTTCAGCAACTACTGCTAAATTTAAGCTATGGGCAATTTCAATAACAGATTTTACAATCGTTCGCTCTGGCTGTGCGTGATCATAATGAAATTCACGAATAAAGTTACGATCAATTTTCACTATATCCAGTGGCAGTTGCTTTAAATAATATAAGGAAGAATAACCTGTTCCAAAGTCATCTAAAGCAATTAAAATACCCATATTTCTTAATTCTTGTAATGTAGCAATAATATAATCAAAATGGCGAACAGCGATACTTTCCGTTACTTCCAAAATTAAACGATTCGGTGGAAAGCCAGTTCTCCTTAAAATGCTACGTACAGATATAATAAAACGCTTTTGCATTAATTGTTGTATGGATAAATTAACAGATAACTTTAATCCTTCTTCGTAATCTGGCAATGTTTTAAACAAGCGACATGACTTTTCTAATACCCAGTCTCCTAATTTTATAATAAGTCCAGATTCTTCAGCTACTGGAATAAATTCGCCTGGCGAAATAGGCCCTTCTTCTGTCGAACAACGTGCTAAAGCCTCAATACCGGTATATTTCTTCGTTTTCAAATCAATAATAGGCTGCAGTACCACATCTAATTCTTCATCACGGATTGCCTTTTGCAAAGCGAATTCAATTTTCATTCTACGATTTATTTTCGCACGTAACTCATCTGTAAAGAAACACGCGGCATTTCTGCCTTGTTCTTTCGCACTATACATGGCTAAATCCGAATTTTTCAATAGAGTTTCTACATCTTGTCCGTCTTGCGGATATGCACACAGTCCTAGACTAGCTGAAATGTATACTTCATGACCTTCAAGCATAAATGGGGCCTGAAAACATGACAACACAGATGTTGCTAACTGCCTCATTTCATCTTGTTTATGATTTTTTGTTAACAGCACAAATTCGTCGCCACCCAGCCTAGCCAGAACGTCTTTCTCTCCTAGCACATAATGCAACCGTGAAGCAACTTCGCTTAAAAGTAAATCCCCTATCATATGACCTAGCGTATCGTTTACTAATTTAAAACGATCCAAATCAAAGTAAATCATACCAAATTCTTTTTTTCCTGCAATCATCTCGTTTACAGTCGTTATTAGCTGCAATCGGTTCGGTAAACTCGTTAAAGCATCATGATACGCAAGCTCCCTATAACGACTTTCACTTAACCGCAACCTCTGTTCCGCTTCTTTCCTACTACTAATATCATTTCGGATCGCGATAAATTGATACGGCTCTCCTTTTTCATTTAAAAACGGAACAATTGTTGTTTTAACCCAATAATACGTCCCATCTTTTGCTTGATTTCGAATCTCACCTCTCCATACTTTTCCGTTCAAAATGCGCTTCCATAGAATTTGAAAAAATGTTTTCGGGTGATACCCTGAATTTAAAATACGATGATCTTTCCCTATTAACTCTTCTCGTGTATATTTGGAGATTTCACAAAACTTATCATTTACATATGTAATAAGACCATTTCGGTCTGTAATCGCAACAATTGAAGACTCATCTAATGCTAACTTTAAATCTCGCAATGAAGAGTCATATAATGCATGACCTCTTTGTTCTAGCATGCGCATCTCTCCTTGCTTCCTATCTGACTAAAACACAACTTGTTTCTCTTCATAGAAATAGAGATATTTCATTTCTTAATAATAGCTATTTGCATTCATCACATTTTGAAATATGCCGATTAAAATAACATAATATTATTTGTAATAAAAAGCAATATAATACCGTTTCAATTATAAATAGTAGTTTCTTATCGCTATAATTAGCTTACTTTATTATACATTATTCATTCTCTTACATTCCTTTATAGCTAGCTCTATACAACGCCTATTCCCTATTAATCCCGCTCATATCTAACCTCTTTACTTTACTAGCGAAATAGAATTTCGAGCACACTATGCAACGATTCACGGATAATAATATAAAAGTTAAAATTAGTATATATGTTTTTAAATTACAATAACAAAATATTAACATATTTTCACCTTTATTTTGGAAATATTTTATAAATACTTTATTAAACTAAAAAAGAGGCAAGCCTCTTTTTTAGTTTAATACGGATATGGTATTTGCTGATACCCCGGATATGGAGTTGGATATGGTGCTGGGTATGGCGCTGGATAAGTTACTGGGTACGGTGCTGGATAGTAGCCTCCACTTGCTGCACCCGTTAATGCGCCAGCTGTAAGTCCACCTAACACGCCTCCAGCAAAACTTCCTGGGAAAAATCCGCCGCCCCATGAGCCGCCACCCCAGCCCCATCCGCCTCCGTGATGGTGGTGATGATCATAGTGATTGTGCCCTCCATGATGGTGATGTCCGCCATTATGATGGTGACCTCCATGGTGGTTATGCCCGCCATTATGATGGTGACCTCCATGATTATGACGATAATACAATCCGTTATTTTCTATATAATTCATTATTCCCCTCTCCTTTTCCATTTTCTCATCTTAATAGGTATTGTATGAATAGTACGGACTTTGTTAGTAACCTATATAATAAGAAGAATCCGTATAATACGAATAACCATATCCTCGGCTTCATCATGCACCTGTTACAAATCCATGATATGGTTATCCCCATTCCTATATAAAGGACAAATGTTTTGTCCCCCCTACACTGTTTATTAACCAGCAAATAGCAGGATAATAACGTAACAATATACTGTATGTAGGACAAATGCGGAAAGCATGGGGAAAATGTCTATATTTTGTAAAAAAAACAAAACACTTTATAATAAGAATGTCGGATTATACCTTTTATATAAGAATTCTATATTTAAGAAAGATTAGAGGAATTTTATAGAAATGAAAAAGCCTATCGTTCAATTACTATTAATATTTACAATTATATCTATCGTTCTTTTCCTATTAAATACATCGTTTATTTCTTTATATACATTTGTCGGTGCCCTATGGTCTATTACAATCGTAGGAATTTCATTCGTTATTTTCATCGAAAATAGATCTCCTCAAAGCACCTTAGCGTGGTTTTTAGTATTAGCACTTCTTCCTGTTGTAGGTGTGCTTTTATACTCTATTTTTGGTCGTAGCCGTTGGAGAAGGAAAAAACATCTCCATCGTTCAGAAGAACAAAGAAAATTATTCCGTGAAATATTAGAAGGCAGACGACTAGAATTATCACTCACAGTCCCCTTACATGAACGTTCTGTACATTTAACAGAAGTCGTACAAAAATTTGGAGGCGGTCCTGCCGCAGATAGAACGACGACAAAGCTTTTAACAAACGGAGATCAAACATTCTCAGAAATTTTGCAAGCTATCGAGCAAGCAAAACATCACATACATATTCAATACTATATTTATAAATCTGATGAGATTGGTACGAAAGTTCGAGATGCTTTAATAAAAAAAGCAAAATCTGGTGTTATTGTACGCTTTCTTTATGATGGACTCGGAAGTAATACGTTAAGAAGACGCTTTTTAAAACCTATGAAAGAAGCTGGTATTGAAATTGTAGAATTTGACCCTATTTTTTCAGCTTGGTTACTTGAAACTGTTAATTATCGTAACCATCGAAAAATCGTTATTGTAGATGGAGAAATCGGTTTTACTGGTGGACTCAACGTCGGTGATGAATATCTTGGCCGTTCAAAAAAATTTCCCGTTTGGCGTGATAGTCATTTAAAAATAGAAGGAAAAGCGTTATATAAATTACAAGCAATCTTTCTAGAGGATTGGCTCTATGCATCTAGTGGATTGAATACTTATTCTTGGGATCAATTTATGAATAGACAATACTTCCCAGGTAAAGAAATTTCAAGTGCAGAAGGTGCTGTGCAAATTGTAGCGAGCGGGCCTAGCTCAGATGATAAAAGCATTCGCAATACACTATTAGCTGTTATGGGATCTGCAAAAAAATCGATTTGGATTGCTACACCTTACTTTATTCCAGATCAAGAAACTTTAACATTATTACGTTTAAGTGCAATATCTGGCATAGATGTACGCATTTTATATCCTGGTAAAAGTGATAGTATTATTAGTGATCAAGCATCTCAGTCCTACTTCACTCCGCTTTTAAAAGCTGGTGCTTCCATTTATAGTTATAAAGATGGTTTTATGCATGCAAAAATTGTACTCGTTGATGATAAGATCGCGACAATTGGAACGGCAAATATGGACGTACGCAGCTTTGAATTAAATTATGAACTTATTAGCGTACTATATGAATCAGAAACCGTTCATGATATTAAACATGATTTTGAAGACGACTTTAAGCATTCCACTGAAATTAAATGGAACGCATTCCAAAAAAGAAGTATCAAAAAACGAATATTAGAGTCTTTCATGCGACTCATTTCTCCTTTACTGTAAGCAATCAATGTAATATTGATTGCTTTTTCTTTTCCATTTCCCCTTTCTCCTTTTCTTTGCATACCATATTAAAACAAGTTATCATAAGATGTATTACTTTATGAAAATAATGTTAGGTGGGAAATACATGTTAGAACAATTTCATATACATGCTGATTTAAAACAACAGCTCTCAACCATTCACGAAAAAAATAAAAAAGAAGCTGGTGAAAATGCATATTTAATTGGAAAGAAAATATATAAAGCATCTGATAACAGCATTATTGAAGATGCTATTACAGCGCTTCTTCTTGGTAAAAACATTCTATTAAAAGGGCCGACTGGTAGTGGTAAAACAGTACTAGCTGAAACTCTTTCTTCTTTATTCCAAAAACCAATGCATAGCATTAACTGTTCTGTTGACCTAGATGTAGAAGGTATTTTAGGATACAACACACTACAAACGAAAGATGGCGCATCTGAAGTTTCATTCATTAACGGTCCTCTTATGAAAGCAATGAAGAGCGGTCATTTCCTATATATTGATGAAATCAATATGGCAAAGCCTGAAACGTTACCACTTCTTCACGGTGCATTAGATTACCGTAAAATGATTACAAATCCATTTACACAAGAGGTTGTATATGGCGATGACGAGTATCGTGTAATTGCAGCAATTAATGAAGGTTACGTTGGAACAAGTGAACTAAACGAAGCATTAAAAAACCGTTTCGTTATTATTGAAGTTCCATACATTCAAGGTGACACATTAAAAGAACTATTACTATCTGAATCAAAATTAAATGATGTTGCAACAATTGAAAAGTTCGTTGCATTTGCAAGCGACCTTATGCCTTTAGCTCGTGATGGACGTGTAAGTGAAGAAGCAGCAAGTATTCGTGGCATTATCGACGCATGTGATTTAGGTGTATATATTCCTGTTATGCGTGCAATTGAACGTAGTATTATCGCAAAATTAAACGATGAAACAGAACAAATGACTGTCCGTGAATTAGCAGAAAGTTATTTCTTTGAGGGATAATTCATGAGACAAATTTTTAGTGACAAAAAAATTGATGCGTCGCTGTTTCTACAAATGGAAAACTTAATGTATGCTCTTCTAAAAGAAGACGATGCCTACCTTGAGTATGGCTATAAAGCATACTACGACGAAATTGAAAAAAAGGTTGTCATTAGTCACTTTTGGGATGATCGAAAAGAAGAGGATACAGTAATCGGATTAAAAAGCGAAGTGTTTTTAAAAGCACTTGGTAATAAACATTACTCGGACATGACTTTAATTCGTTCTTATGCGATTGAATTACAAGAATCACCCTTAAAAAAGTTTTTAACACAATTATTTGTTCTATTAGAAGATTTACGTGTTGAGGAAATCGTAAAAAACTTACGCCCTGGCACAAAGCATGTTTTTAAAAGAAGAAAAGAAATGTATCGCAATTACTTTGGTTCACAAAATGAAATCAATCGTGTTCGTAACTATCACGGTGATCGTCTATTTTGTCTCTGCTATCTTTCATTAACGAGCGATAAATATGAAATGTTTAATAATGAATATTTCGAGCAAATTGAAGCAATTTTGCATGAAACATTCCAAGCTCGTAATACAGAAGACATTATGTATATCGTTGAAAAAATTCGCTATCGTTTAGAAGGACTTCTTGAAAGTGATATGCTTAACAATTATTTCGGACATGCTCCGCTTTATTTATCTGTCATTGCAGACGAAAAGAACTGTCGCGTCGAAGATTTAGCAAATGATGATACGCAGCTCATAGATGACGATGAAAATAAAAACAAAATGGATGAAAGTTTCTCCACATGGCATCGTGAAAATAAAAATAACGAAAACGAGAACTTTTTACGCTTTGAATTAGAAAGCGGAACAAAAACAAACATGATGGGCGATACTGCTCGTGAATCAGAAGATGGCGACCAAGCACTTGGTTCTGTACAAGGTACTTCTCAAAAGAGTACACAATCCAACTTTGATGGTGCTGATACAGAAGAAGCAAGAGCTTCACACGCTTCTAGCCAAAACGAGGGTGCATACGGTAAGTATAACGTTGGTGCTTCTCATATATTTAAAGAAGCCCGCAAATCAAATCCTGATGAAAAAAAGGATTACCAAGCTATCAAATCAGTCGTTAATAAAGATGTAAAAGAATTAAAGAAAATTATCGAAAAAACGATTGAAAATAAAACGAATGCAAATAGTGATAAATATTACGGAAGACTTCGTAAGAAATTCCTTCGTATTTATACTGAAAAGCAGCCGCGCATGTTTTATAAAAAAGGACAAGAATCACAAGAACTTGACGTTGCATTCCAACTACTAGTGGACTGCTCTGGTTCTATGTATAACAAAATGGAAGAAACGAAAAAAAGTGTGGTCCTATTCCATGAAGCGTTGAAATCTTTAAAAATCCCGCACGCTATTAGCGGATTTTGGGAAGATGCTTCTAGTGCTAAGCCTGAAGATAAGCCAAACGTTATCCATGAAGTTGTAACGTATAAAAACTCAACGTTACCAAACGTCGGTCCAGAAATTATGCAGCTTCGCGAGGAAGAAGATAACCGCGACGGATATATTATTCGTATCGTTTCTGAAAAGCTTGCAAAAAGACCAGAAAAACATAAATTCTTACTTGTCTTTACAGACGGTGAGCCTTCTGCGCTAGACTATCAACAAGACGGTATTTTAGATACGCATGAAGCTGTCAAACTTGCTCGTAAAAGTGGTATGGAAGTAATCGGAATCTTCATCGAAGAAGGCGAAGCAAAAGAAGCAACTTATCAATTAATGAAGAACATTTATAACCATCACTTCTTAGTTGCAAATCATGCTGAAGATTTACGTCTGAAGATTAAACCACTATTGAAAAAGTTATTACTGAAGACGATTGAATAGAAAAACAGGAGCGTTATCGCTCCTGTTTTTTTTCTTTCAATCACTTTGTTTCTGGTTGAAACTTGTATGGAATAGCTACTTCTAATAATGCCTCGAATCCGCCATCGTAGAATGGGAATCGTTCATTTGCGATTGTTCGATCCACCCACTCTATTGCGGAAATTTCATCTTCATCTTCTGCAATAAGTTCACCTGTCACTACATTTGCTCGGAATGTAAAAAATAGCGCATGATTCCCTGATTCTTCAAAGAATTTTTCATTGATCGCAACAAGTCCACTTGCCACAGCAGTTAAACCTGTCTCTTCTTTTACTTCTCTTATTAGTGCTTCCTCTAATATTTCACCTTTTTCCACAGCCCCGCCTGGCAATGACCAAACGTTTTGTTCTACATTATGTACCATTAATATTTTATCTGTTTCTTCATCATGTATTAGTGCGTATACGACGTCAACTCTTTGCATGTTCCTTTTCTCCTTCAATTAACTCATCCATTGTAAATAAAGAATGTAGCTGTAAGCCATCTTTTAATAAGTTTGCTTTTCCCTCTTTCGTTCGTTCAATTACACCTAGAACATGATGTACTTTCGCACCTAATTCTCTTAAATCTTTCGTGCTTAATAATATTTGACCACCTGTCGTAATAACATCCTCAACAACACAAACATTTTTCCCAGCAATATTAACGCCTTCTGCTAACTTACATGTACCGTACTTCTTCGCTTCTTTTCTTACAAATACAACTGGTATACCTGTTTGTAAAGATAATGCTGTTGCTACTGGAATTCCTCCCATTTCTAAACCTGCGAGTACTTCTGTATCAGAGGGAATGAGCTCTTTCAACTGTTTAGCAATTTCTAATAACAGTACTGGATTAGATTCAAATAAGTACTTATCAAAGTATTGATTTGATACTTGTCCTGATCGAAGTTTAAATATTCCTGTTAAACGTGACGTATTATAAATTCCCTTTGCTAACTCCCATTTCTCCATTGTTTCTCTCCCCTTTATGCACAAATTAACTCATTCTATCACACTTGTAATTATTTGTATATTCCTAAAATACAAATAAAAGGGTCGATTCCTAAGAATCGACCCTTCCTATTAATTTATCACTAACTCAGCTGTGAGCTTTTTTTTTAACTTAGCCAACATGTCAGTTGTCATTTTGTCTAAATCGTATTCTGCTTTAAAGCCCCACTCTTTCATTGCTGCTGTTGCATCAATAGAGTTTGGCCAGCTATCAGCGATTGTTTGACGAGCAGGATCTACAGCGTAATCCATTGTAAACGTCGGGATGTGTTTACGAATTGATGCTGCGATTTGCTCTGGCTCAAAGCTCATTGCTGTAATATTGAACGCGTTTCTATGCACAAGTTTACTTGGATCAGCTTCCATTAATGAAATGATCGCTTGTAAAGCATCTGGCATATACATCATATCCATGTATGTTCCTTCTGCAATGTATGAGGTGTATGTGCCTTTTTTAATCGCCTCATAATAAATTTCAACCGCATAATCAGTTGTTCCGCCTCCTGGAGGAGCTACGTAAGAAATTAAACCAGGGAAACGTACACCGCGCGTATCAACACCAAACTTTTGATGATAATAATCACATAGTAATTCTCCTGCTACTTTGTTTACCCCATACATCGTAGTAGGACGCTGAATTGTATCTTGTGGCGTATTATCTTTCGGTGTTGATGGACCGAATGCACCGATAGAACTTGGCGTGAAAAACTTACAGTTTAATTCACGAGCTGCTTCTAATGCATTTACAAGTCCACCCATATTTAAATTCCAAGCAAATAACGGATTTTTTTCTGCTGTTGCTGAAAGTAAAGCTGCTAAATGAATAATTGTATCTACTTCATTACGCTTTGCAATATCATGTAGTTTTTGTCCATCTGTTACATCTAACGTTTCAAATGGACCAGACGTTACTACTTCACTATCTGTTTCACGAATATCTGTTGCAATAACATTTGATGCACCGTATACATCACGAAGTTTCATTACTAATTCAGAACCAATTTGCCCTAAAGAACCGGTTACTAGAATTTTTTTCATTTTCCCCACTCCTCATTTGCAAGCTATTCAAAAGATGTCGTTACTTAAATGATGCCCATTTCTTTCCCTACTTTTTCATACTTACGAATTGCTTCATCTAACATTTCTTTCGTATGAGCTGCTGTAGGCATATTACGAACGCGTCCTGTTCCTTTAGCTACAGTTGGGAACACGATAGATTTTGCATATACGCCTTCTTCATTTAGACGTTTACTAAATTCTTGTGTTAATACTTCGTCACCAATAATACAAGGTGTAATTGGCGTTTCACTTTCCCCAATGTTAAAGCCAAGTTCTTTTAACCCTTGTTTTAAATAGCGGCCATTTTCCCATAGACGATCATGTAACTCTGTGCTTTCCATTAAAATTTCAATTGATCGCATACATGCAGCTGCATCAGCTGGTGTTAATGCTGTGGAGAATAAGAATGGACGTGAGCGAACTTTTAACCAGTCAATTAAGTTTTGTTTCCCTGCTACATATCCACCAATTACCCCAATTGCTTTTGATAATGTACCAATTTGGAAATCAACTTTATCAGATAGACCGAAATGCTTTACAGTTCCTGCACCTTTTCCAAGTACACCTGAACCGTGTGCATCGTCTACATATGTCATTAAATCTAATTCTTCTGCAATCTCAACAATCTCTGGTAATTTTGCAACATCTCCATCCATTGAGAAGACACCGTCTGTAATTACCATTAATTTATTGTAAAGACCTGATTCTTTCGCTGCGATTGCTTTTTGGCGTAAATCTTCCATATCAGAATGTTTATAAACGATGATTTTCGCTCTTGATAAACGACTACCATCAATAATAGAAGCATGGTTTAATTCGTCTGAAAGAATCGCATCATTTTTATCCATAACGGCTGAAATCGCTGCCATATTACAGTTAAATCCTGATTGGTAAGCAATTGCTGCTTCTGTATGTTTAAACTTTGCAATTGTCTCTTCTAATTTAATATGCAAATCTAAAGTACCGTTAATTGTACGAACAGCTCCTGCTCCAACGCCGTACTTATGAATTGCACCAATTGCTGCTTCTTGCAAACGGCTATCTGTTGCTAATCCAAGATAGTTGTTTGAAGATAAGTTAATATATTCTTTTCCGCCAATTGTAATGATCGGTCCATTTGAACTCTCAAGCGGATCAATTACGTTATAAAGCCCCTTTGATTTTAAATCCTCTAAATTTTCTTCTAAAAATTTCGCAAGTGTTTTACTAGACATCGTGAAGCCTCCCATCGTTCATGTAAGCGGATTATTGTCTTAATAGTTCTAATAATCCCTCTACTAGCTTAACACGTTTTCAGAATTTATTATAGAAAAATAGTTTAAAGTAACCGCTTACAATTCTAGATTATATATGATTCATTACAAGAAATCTATCATTTACTTTTCATATTTGGTAGAATAAAAAAATATTTAAGGGGGGCTTCAATTATGGCATTTACTGAATCTGATGTATATAATAACGAAGCATTTTTTGAACAATATATGAAACGAAGATACCGAGAAAATAGCCCAAATGAATCACTTGAAAAGCCAGCCTTCTTTCAACTCATTGGTGATGTGAAAGGAAAGAAAATCCTCGATTTAGGCTGCGGTGACGCCAAGTTTGGCGAGGAATTATTAGAGAATGGCTGCCACTCTTATACTGGTATTGAAGGCTCCGAACTTATGTATGAAAAAGCTAAAAAACAACTAGAAAATAAAAATGGAATCGTCCATCGTTTAAACCTCAAAGACTACACATACCCTCCTTCTACTTTTGATTTAGTAACGTCTAGACTCGCCTTACATTATATTGAACATCTTCCTATCATTTTTCAAAATGTGTACAAAACTTTAAAAACAAATGGAACCTTTACTTTTAGCGTTCAACACCCTGTTATTACTTCTTCATTTGAAAGCTTGCAAACGAGCGGAAAAAGAACGAGCTGGCTCGTCGATGATTATTTTAAAATGGGAAAACGCGTTGAACCTTGGATTGACCAAGAAGTTATTAAATATCATCGTACAACGGAAGAATATTTTACATTGTTACAACAAGCCGGATTTACGATTACAAATATAAAAGAAGCTACACCAAATCAAGCTTATTTTCAGAGCGAAGAAGAATATGAACGACGTTTACGAATTCCCCTCTTCCTCTTATTCTCTTGCGAAAAATAAAAAAGACGATGAATCCTCATCGTCTTTTTTCATTAACTCATTGCCTGAGCAACCTCTTTACGTACACGTCTTCCTTTTCCATGCGGGATACAAAGTGGCGTGCCAAATAACGGATCCGTACTGATTTGACATTCCATTCGGAATACATCACGTACTAGCTTCTCATCTACTACTTCTTCCGGCTTACCTTGTGCATATATTTGTTTATCTTGAATGGCTACAATATTGTCTGCATAGCGGCATGCTAAATTTAAATCGTGTAATACCATAACAATTGTTCTTTGTTCTGTTTCATTTAATTCGAATAATAAATCTAGCACTTCAATTTGGTGAGTCATATCTAAATATGTAGTAGGCTCATCCAGTAAAATAATATCTGTATCTTGTGCAAGCGTCATTGCAATCCAAGCACGTTGACGTTGTCCACCTGAAAGAGCATGCACATCACGCTCAGCAAATTCTGTCATACCTGTTGCTGCAAGTGCTCTTTGTACCATTTCTTCATCTTTTTCTGACCATTGCTTCAGCCATGTTTGATATGGATAACGTCCTTGCTTTACAAGTTGCAATACTGTAAGTCCTTCTGGCGCTTGCGGTCCTTGCGGTAAAATTGCCATTTGACGAGCAATTTGCTTCGTTTGCATACTTTGAATGGCTTGATTATCTAACAAAATGTCACCCGTTGTTGGCTTTAACAATCTAGCTAGTGAACGTAATAAAGTTGATTTCCCGCAACCGTTAGAACCGATAAAGATTGTAATTTCGCCTTTTGGAATTTCTAAATTCAACTCATCAATAATAATTGCTTCACCATAAGACAACGTCAAACGTTTCGTCTCCAATGCTTTTTGCATATTCATCTCCCTTTATGAATTCCGACTTTTATAAAGTAAATAAATAAAATAAGGTGCACCAATTGCTGACGTAAATACCCCTGCTGGAATTTCAAGTGGTGTGAAAACTGTACGCCCAATTAAATCTGCTGCGAGCACTAAAATTGCACCAACAATTGCTGCAACTGGGAGTAATGCACCGTATAAAGAACCAACTAGTCTTCGTGAAATATGAGGTGCCATTAAACCGACAAATCCAATTCCTCCGGCAAAGGCAACTGCTCCACCAATTAAAGCTGTACTCAGTAATAACATAAATACGCGTGACTTCGTTAAAGGAACACCAAGTCCTACCGCAATATCATCCCCTAGCTCTTGCGTATTTAAATGTCTAGCAGCTATAAACGATATTACCGTTAAAATGAGAACCCACGGTGCAAGTACCATAACGTTTTGCCATGAAGAACCGTAAACAGTACCTGTAATCCATACATTTGCTTGACTCGCTTGATAAATTGGCGCTAACAACATAAACAACGTCGTTGCCGCTTTCGTTAATGCCCAAAACCCCACACCAATTAAAACAAGACTAATTGGTGATAACCCATCATTTCTCCATGCAAATAAATATACAAAAAGCGCTACAATCGTTGCCCCAGCAAAGGCTGCTAACGGCATATAATGAATGCTTACAGTTAGCGCATTGTTTTTATCACTAAATATAGCTAAAAAGAGTACAACTGCGACACTTGCACCACCTGTAATTCCGATGATATCTGGAGAAGCAAGTGGATTTCGAACGAGCCCTTGTAAAATACAGCCTGCTATAGCAAGCGCAATTCCTACAAGGATAGCAATTAAAATACGCGGCATACGAAACTTATTTACAACCATATTTGACATCGCATCGCCATTTCCAGTAATCGCTTGCCATACATCATAAGGAGCAATTTTCATGTCTCCCATACCTGCACTCGCAAAAAATAATCCTATTAAAACAACTAGTAAACTAAATAAGACGAGACAAGCTCGTTTATACATTAAAAACGAGAGCCTGCCTTTTCCTATACGAAACGGAATATACTTCTTCATTTGCTAAGCCCTCTCTTACGTGCAATATAAATAAAGAACGGTGCACCAATAAATGCTGTCATAACTCCTACTGGTACTTCTTGTGGCATAATGACATATCTTGCTGCTATATCAGCTAAGATTAATAGTATTGCACCTAACAACCCGCTATATGGTACTCTCCATCTGTGATCGACCCCAACAAGAAATCTGGCAAAATGCGGGATAATAATTCCAATAAATCCAATTGGACCAGCAACCGCAACCGAACCACCAGATAACAGAACAATAATAAGTAACACGAATGATTTCATTAAAATTGTTCGTTGTCCAAGTCCTTTCGCGACGTCTTCCCCCATCATCAATGTATTTACTTTCCCTGCCATCATAATAGATGCAATCCAACCTACTAATAAATATGGGAATACAGATTGTAAAATTTCTAACTTTCTTCCTTGCACAGATCCGGCAAGCCAAAACAATACTTCTTCAAGCGCTTTTTCATTTAACACAAGTAATCCTTGTGTTAATGATGAAAATAACGCACTAATTGCGACCCCTGCTAACGTCAACTTAAGAGGCGTCGTCCCTTCTTTTCCTAAAGAACTAGAAGCAAATACAAGTACAGCTGCAATTGCTGCCCCTAAAAAGGCAATCCACGTGAAAGCTGATAATGATGTCACGGAAAAAATAACAATTGCTACAACTATGAAGAAAGCAGCACCTGAATTTAATCCAATAAAGTCTGGAGAAGCAAGTGGATTCTTCGTTAAAGTTTGCATAAGACAACCGGCAATGGCTAAACTAGCACCAACACTAGCTGCAATTAATGCCCTTGGTAGACGCACATTTTGAATAATAATATGTTCATTGGAACCATTAAAATGAAAAAAAGCATCTAACGCTAATTTCCAACTCGTATTTGTATATCCGAAAATAATACTTCCCCAAATACAAATAACGACTGCAATGATTCCAACAAATAATCCAATCCATTTTGCTTGATTTGTTTTTAATAACATGCAGCGTTTCCCCTTCAATGTATAATGATACGTTGTAAGTGTATTTCAACTTAATTCGCATTGTCAACGGAAATGAGAATTATTTTCAACCATATGTATTGACAATCAAAAGATAAAAGCTTAATATCATGCTTGCTATTGAAAAAACTTCTCAGTATGTAGGGGGTACATAATGAAATTCGTGCAAAAGAAATCGTTTACAGTATTTGTATTTTTACTAGCCTTTTCATTACTTTTAAGTGCTTGTGGAAAGTCAAATACGAAAGAAGAATCAAAAGAAAATACGAAAAAAGAAATGATGACTGTGGAACATGCAATGGGTAAAACAGAAGTTCCTGCTAATCCAAAACGTGTAGTCATTTTAACAAATGAAGGTACTGAAGCTTTACTTGAATTAGGTGTGAAACCAGTTGGAGCTGTAAAATCTTGGACTGGTGACCCATGGTATCCACATATTAAAGATAAAATGAAAGATGTAAAAGTTGTTGGTGATGAAGGACAAGTGAACGTGGAAACAATCGCTTCTTTAAAACCAGACTTAATTATCGGTAACAAAATGCGTCACGAAAAAGTGTACGAGCAACTAACAGCAATTGCACCTACTGTGTTCTCTGAAACACTACGTGGTGAATGGAAAGATAACTTCAAATTTTATGCAAAAGCATTAAATAAAGAAAAAGAGGGGCAAAAGGTTTTAACTGATTACGATACACGTATGAAAGATTTAAAAGCCAAACTAGGCGATAAAGTAAATCAAGAAATCTCTATGGTTCGCTTCATGCCTGGTGATGTTCGTATTTATCACGGTGATACATTCTCTGGTGTTATTTTAAAAGAACTTGGATTTAAACGTCCTGGCGATCAAAATAAAGATGACTTCGCAGAGCGTAACGTATCTAAAGAACGTATTTCTGCAATGGATGGCGATGTATTATTCTACTTCACATTCGATAAAGGAAACGAGAAAAAAGGCTCTGAATTAGAAAAAGAATATATCAATGATCCACTATTTAAAAACTTAAATGCAGTGAAAAATGGTAAAGCATACAAAGTTGACGACGTTATTTGGAATACAGCTGGTGGTGTAATGGCTGCTAACCTACTATTAGATGATATCGAAAAACGCTTTGTTAAATAATATTTCCTTAACCAGCTCCCCTTCTATGGAGCTGGTTATTTTTCAATTCACTTAAATGTCACATTATTTCGTTTTGTATTTTTATTCCCAATATGTTATATTATAAAAGTAAATAGAATGTATTTTCTCTATATCAGAATAAATATTTTAATCTAAATTTTCTGATTAGTCACTATTTTATTTTCTTTTAGAATTCAATTATTACATTTGAAAACGCTTATCATCTCGTTTTCAGGGCAAAATACAGTAACGGTCGAAGTAAAATAGAACTTTTTTAGAAATTTTCTTTCTATTTCTATATAATTCTATTGACTTCTAAATATTTTGTAAATTAAAATGATTACATAAATATCCGTTATACAGGATTAGGGGGAAACAAAAATGGATGCAGCTTTAAAATTAGACAAAGCTGGAGAGCAACAATCACCAAAAAAACATCCACCAGGATTATATTTGTTGTTCTTTACAGAGGCATGGGAAAGATTTAGTTATTACGGAATGCGTGGCTTATTAGTTCTTTATTTAACAACGAGCTTAGTAAGCGGCGGTTTAGGATTTGATAAAGCAGTTGCTGTACAAATATACGGTATTTTCACAATGTTAGTATACTTCACACCAATTATCGGTGGTTGGTTAACTGACCATTTCATTACGAAACGCCATGCCATTACTATTGGTGGTATCATTATGGCGATTGGTAACTTTGTACTATTTTCAATGAACACTAAAACTGGACTATTTTTAGGATTAGGATTATTAGTTATTGGTAACGGATTCTTCAAACCAAATATTTCGACTTTATTAGGTCAATTATATAGCGAAAACGATTCTCGTCGTGATAGTGCCTTCACTATCTTCTACATGGGAATTAACTTAGGAGCTCTTATCGCTCCATTCATTTGCGGTTACTTTGCAGATTATAGATACGGTTTCTTAACAGCTTGTATCGGTATGATTATTGGTCAGATTGCCTTTAATTTCTTAGCACCTCGTTACTTAGGGTCTATCGGAACAACTGTTGTAGGTAAACAATCTAAAGAAAAAAATGCAAAAGCAATTGAGAAAAAACCTTTAACACCACAAGAGAAAAAACGTACAGTTGCAATTTTAATTTTAACTTGTTTCGTTGTATTCTTCTGGGCAGGATTTGAACAAGCTGGTAGTTCTTTAACACTTTACACAGATAAGTTCGTAGATCGTACAATTGGTGGATTTACAATTCCAACACCTTGGTTCCAATCTGTAAACCCACTATTCATTATCTTACTAGCATTACCGGTTTCTGCATTATGGATTAAACTTTCAAAAACGAAAAATGGTGACTTAAAAATCCCAACAAAAATGGCATTTGGTATGATTTTACTAGGGATTGGATATTTAGTACTAACTTTAGCTGTATTAAAAACAGGTAGCGATGAAGGTAATATTGCAATAAAAGCAAACTTACTATTCATTGTATTCACTTACATGTTCCATACAATCGGTGAATTATTCTTATCACCAATCGGATTATCTATGGTAAGTGCAATCGCTCCTGTTAAATTAGCATCATTATTAATGGGTGTATGGTTAGCTGGTACTGGCTTCGCAAACTTATTAGCAGGACAATTAGCTGCCTTCACTCAATCTTTAGGATATTTAGAAGTATTCGCAAGCATCGGTGTTATCGTAATCGTGCTAGGATTAGTACTTCTTATGTTCTCTAAGAAAATCGCACATATGATGGAATAGGAAATAAAAAGACGCTTCTAAACATTTAGAAGCGTCTTTTCTATTACTTCTCCTCTAAAGCCGTCACGTTCACGTGAACGCTTTCTCCAGGATTAGATACATCATACACTTGAGCAACTCCACTCTGCTCGTCACAGCTCTCAATCCATACTGGTACGCCCTCATATGTAACGTCAATGCTACTTGAAGAAGATAAAATTTGTTTCACACGTTTTACATCCATACTACTATTCCTCCTTTTACTTACTACACTCCTTTCTATCTTTTCTTTTCCCTTTAGAATATATTCCATACAGTAGCATGTTAATTGGTAGCCTTTTCTTCCTTACATGCTAATATTTACTCTCGTATTACCTTTCTGACAAATAAAAAAAGACGTATATTCCACACGTCTTTTTCCATAATATTCAAATTTTAAGAAAATAATGTTTTTACAACTTCACTTACTTTATCATTATGAATTTGATAATACACTTCTAGTCCTCGTCTTTCAAAGCGTACTACTTTATTTTGTTTTAATTTCGTTAAATGTTGCGAAACCGTTGATTGCGGAATTTCTAACACTTCCTGTAATTGTGTTACATTACAAGTTCCACGTTGCATTAGTTCCATCACTAGGCGTAAACGTAACGGATGCGCTAACGCTCTTAACATTTGTACATCTTCTTCTGAAATACGACATTCGAATTGATTTTGGCTCATAAAGTTCCCCTCATTTTCGTTTTTATTTTCTTTTTATTTATTTATATATCTGTTCTTATATTTCCTGTTACGACATAACTTTATCAACCTATAAAGCCGAAAAATTTTTCCATCTTTATCAGCAAAAAATTCAGGAAAAAATCCTTGCTGATTCTGAATATTATACTATATGATATAACGAAAAAGCAAAAGTAAGGGCTATGAATACTTTGCTTACAAACGTTGTTTTATCAGGCTTTTTGTTATATTTTCACCTCACTGCAACGTACAGTAATGATATTGTAAAATACCGTCTATAATTGATAACCTATCGTAACGTATTTGGGTCATATTTAATCTCTTTGTTATGCTAAAAGGAATTTTCAGCAAAAAAGATAATGTAATATTAAAAATTGACTTATTGTTGTTTTAATTCGTATTGTACTTGCTCAGACTGTTATTCAAAACTTCCTATTAAATGCATTTGCTTTCTCTTTCTTACTAGATCAACTTGGACCAGCATGTGACACCTATCAAATTTCAACTATTTCAACATCCTATATACTTAATGCAAAGACGTCATCTAACATATAAGATTAATGATATACGAACAAATAAAACAATATGGAAATAACTTCAAAAAGCGCACTCAAATTCATTTGGGTGCGCTTTTTGTCTACTTTATGAACAAAGCATTTCTTTTAATACTATTATGGAATAATTATACTTTTTTACGTTGACAATAGTGTTGAAGGAGAATATACTAAGCATGTAAGTTGATTGTGAATTGTTTCACAAATAATGTGAATTTCTTCACATAAAATAGATAGGAGTTGTCATTATTATGAGTACTTGGACACAAATTTATGACCCATTAAACAATATTTGGTTATCTGCACTAATCGCAGCACTTCCAATTTTCTGCTTCATCATTTGTTTAATGGGACTGAAAATGAAAAGTTACATGGCTGGTCTTTACAGTGTGATTGTCGCTATTATTCTTGCTATATTCGTTTATAAAATGCCAGCAACCGTAGCTGTAGCATCTGCCGGATTCGGTGTTTTATCTGGATTTTATCCAATTTGTACTATCGTTATCGCAGCAATTTTCCTTTACAAATTAACTGTTAAAACAGAGCAATTCAACATCATTCGTGATAGTATTTCAAGCATTACAAATGATCAACGTTTACAAGTATTATTAATCGCTTATTCTTTCGGTGCTTTCTTAGAAGGCGCAGCTGGTTTAGGGGTTCCAGTTGCTATTACAGCTGCATTACTTGTGGGTATGGGCTTTAATCCATTAAAAGCAGCAGGTATTTGTTTAGTAGCTAACATCGCTGGCGGTGCTATGGGTGCTATGGGTATCCCAGTCACAGTACCAGCACAATTAACTGAGTTAGACGCATTAACTATCGGTCGTCAAACTGTTCTTATTTTACCATTCATTAGTATTGTTTTACCTTTCTTACTTGTATCAATGGTTGATGGAATTAAAGGTATTAAAGAGACTTGGCAAGGTATTCTTGTAAGTGGTGTTTCTTTCGCGGTTACTCAGTTCCTTGTAACTTACTTCTTAGGTGCAGAACTTACTAATATTTTCGCAGCCGTTGTAAGTATGGTTTCTCTTGCATTATTCTTACGTGTTTGGCAGCCAAAATCTTCTACTCAAGAAGAAAAACAAGAAGAAAAAGTATCTCATACATTTAATCAAATTTTATATGCTTGGTCTCCATTCGTATTCTTAACTGCATTCGTAACAATCTTTAATTTAAAACCAATTAAAGCTTTATTTGCTCCGGATGGTGCACTAGCAAACTTAGTATTTAACATTCAGTTCCCTGGTCTTCATAATGCTGTTATGAAAACTACACCAATTACAAAAGCTGATACACCTTTCGCAGCTGTTTTCAAGTTTGATGTATTCTCATCTACAACTACTGCAATCGTATTAGCAATTATCGTTTCACTTATCGTGTACCGCGTAAAAGGTAAAATGGTTAAAGAATTAGTAGTGGAAACAATGAAAGAACTAAAAGCTCCAGTATATACAATCTGTAGCGTTATCGCTTTAGCTTACGTAGAGAACTACTCTGGTATGTCATCTACACTTGGACTTGCATTCTCTTCTACTGGTAATGCATTCCCAGTTCTTTCTCCAATCTTAGGATGGATTGGCGTATTCATTACAGGCTCAGTAGTATCAAGTGGTTCATTATTCGCACCGCTTCAAGCAGTAACTGCAGATCAATTAAACATCGTTCCTTCTACACTTGTTGCATTAAACGTAGTAGGTGGTACAATGGCAAAAATGGTTTCACCACAATCTGTAGCCGTTGCTTGTGCAGCAGTTGGACTAGTTGGTAAAGAATCTGCCCTATTTAAAACAGCGATGAAATACAGTTTAATCTTCTTAGCTATCATTAGCTTACTTCAATTAAACTCTGTATTTAATATCTTTTAAAAAAAACACCGATCCAAATGGATCGGTGTTTTTTTCATATTACATCTTCTTATTCTTTAGTAAAGAAGCACCAGCAATTTCAGGATGCGTCATTTCGAACGGATCTAAAATAATATCCAATTCTTCTTCTGTCAGTACACCATGTTCTAAACATAGCTCCCTAACAGATTTTCCTGTTTCAATTGCTTCACGTGCAATACGAGATGCTGCTTCGTAACCAATATGAGGGTTCACCGCTGTAATAATTCCAACACTTTTCTCAACATATTGCTTCAGCAATTCTTCATTTGCTGTAATTCCTTTAATACAATATTCCCGGAATACACGGAATCCGTTATTCATAATACTAATAGATTGAATTAAATTAAATACGAGTACAGGCTCCATTACGTTTAACTCTAATTGTCCTGCTTCTGATGCTAAGCAAATTGTATGATCATTACCAATTACTTGGAAAGCAACTTGATTAATTACTTCTGCCATAACAGGATTTACTTTACCTGGCATAATAGATGAACCTGGTTGACGAGCCGGCAATTGAATTTCAGCTAATCCAACACGCGGTCCAGATGCCATAATACGAAGGTCGTTCGCAATTTTAGACATATTCATCATACATACTTTTAATGCGGCAGATACTTCTGTGTATGCATCTGTGTTTTGCGTTGCATCAACTAAATGCTCTGCACCAACAAGTGGAAATCCGCTAAATGTTCGCAAGTGTTTAACCACTTGTTCAATGTACGTAGGGTTTGCATTTAATCCCGTACCAACAGCTGTCGCCCCCATGTTCACTTCATATAAATGTTGGCGAGACTGTTTAATTCTTTTTATATCACGTTCAACCACTCGGCTATACGCTTCAAATTCTTGTCCAAGACGAATCGGAACAGCATCTTGTAAATGTGTACGCCCCATTTTAATGACGTGATCGAACTCTTTTGCTTTTTCACGGAAAGCAGCATGAAGTTCTTCCATTGTAATAAGAAGTTCTTCTAACATCATAAGAGTTGCAATATGAATTCCCGTTGGAAACGCATCATTCGTTGATTGAGCCATGTTCACATGCGTGTTTGGGCTAATTTTCACATACTCGCCTTTTTCATATCCCATACGTTCTAAAGCTCGATTAGCGATTACTTCATTTGTATTCATATTAATAGAAGTTCCAGCACCGCCTTGGATTGGATCCACGATAAATTGATCATGGAATTTTCCATCAACAATTTCTTGCGCTGCCTCTACAATTTCATATCCAATGTCTTTAGCTAAGTAACCAGTATCCATATTTGCAAGGGCCGCCGCTTTTTTCACAATTGCCATTGCCGTAATGAGTGACGGATGAATGCGATATCCTGTAATCGGGAAATTTTCTACAGCACGTAATGTTTGTACCCCATAATAAGCTACACTCGGTACTTCCTTTTCACCTAAAAAATCTTTCTCTATACGTATATCCTTCGTTGCTATCATTTTCATCACCTATACTTTTCATTCTAAATCCTTATCTAAAAAATTCGCCTCTAAAAAAACGAGTATCATTCAGAAGAATTTTTCAGTATCCACCTTCACTATATAGCACCTTTTTTGAAAGCGCAAACATTTATTTTTCTATATATACCTTTTATAAAGTGAAACTTTAATCAGTGGGGGTTTTGTTGATCCCCCACCTAACTTCTTCGCTTTCGCTGAATTTTGAGTTAGGGGTCTTACTGCCCGTTAATGCGGGATAAAAATTTATAGAAAATCATTCTTCTACCTTCTTTATTTCCACTCGTTTAATTTGATGCATATCCTTTTCAAGAACTTTAAAAGAAAAGCCGTGTTTTTCAATAATATCTCCTTCAGCAACGATTTGCTTTTGTACCATAATCCAGCCACCAATTGTATCTACATCATCAGCGATTAAATGTAGGCCAAATAAATCATTTACTTCACTAATAAGCACTTTGCCCTCTACGATTTTACACCCTTCACTTATATGCTCTATAGGCGGGTGTTCATCTTCATCGTATTCATCTCGGATTTCTCCAACAATTTCTTCTAAAATATCTTCTAGTGTAACGATCCCCGCTGTACCACCATATTCATCATATAATACAGCTAATGGAATTTGTTTTCTTTGCATTTGTAATAGCAAATCATGAATAGGAATATTTTCTAACACTTCAATAACTGGTCTTGTATATGGTTTAATCGAGCACTCCTCGTCTCGATTACCATCCATATAACGAATAAATAAATCCTTTACATTAACCATCCCAATAATTTCATCTTTATCTTCACCAAATACGGGATATCTCGTGTACTTTTCTTGTGCGATTATTTTAATATGTGTTTCAAATGGTTCGTCCTCATATAAACCTACAACTTCCGTACGAGGTACCATAATTTCCTTTGCGACTCTATTATCGAATTCAAAAATATTATTTACATATTTAAATTCCCTTTGATTAATCTCTCCGCTCTCATAACTCTCGGATAAGATTAATCGTAATTCTTCCTCTGAATGAGCAACTTCATGTTCAGAAGCCGGATGTAATCCGAATAACCCTGTCACAAGCCTTGCAGAACCATTTAAAGCCCAAATAAACGGATACATTACTCGGTAAAAGTAAATAATTGGCTTCGATAATAATAAGCTAACTTGTTCTGCCCTTTGTATAGCGAGCGTCTTCGGAGCAAGTTCACCAATGACAACATGTAAAAACGTAATAACTGCAAAGGCAATAATAAATGAAACTGTACTTGCAATTGCAGGAGATAAGTGTAGTTTTAAAAACAACGGCTCGAGTATATGTTTTATAGTGGGCTCTCCTAACCACCCAAGCCCTAAAGCAGTAATTGTAATACCTAACTGACATGCTGATAAATACTCATCTAAATTCGAAGTTACTTTTTTAGCTGCCAATGCTCCTCGTCGTTTCTCACTAACGAGTTGATCAATACGACTGCTACGTACCTTAATAATTGCAAACTCAACAGCTACAAAAAATGCTGTTAACGCAATAAGGATAACTACCATCAGTAATTTTAAAATATCCACATATTTCCTTTAGCTTTCTTAGCTAAAGTTACACCTCCTTTAAAAAAGAAGTTTCACTTTAGTTTCTTCATTTATTTGAAAGCAACCCTATATAAAATTCACCAATTTCAAGCCTCATACAATTCTAAAGGCAAGCCATCAGGATCTTGGAAAAAGACAAATTTTTTATCCGTAATTTCATCCATACGTATCGCTTCAGTCTCCACACCGCACTGTTTTAAATGGTTTACAGCTTCTTCTATATTTGTAACAGCAAATGCTAAATGTCTAAGTCCAGCTGCTTCTGGAAAACTTGGGCGCTCAGGTGGACTTGGAAATGAAAATAATTCAATTTGATACTCTTCCCCTACACATAAATCTAACTTATAAGAATCTCGTTCTTTTCTATATACTTCATTTATCGCCTTAAAACCTAATATCCGAGTATAAAAATCCTTTGACAGTTCATAATTCGAACAAATAATTGCAACGTGGTGCACTCTACATATATTCATGCTCTCTCTATTCCTTTCTTTACCAAAGATGCATATTCTCCCTTGAAATGAAAAACATATATAGCAGAATATCTCTTTTAGGGGGCTTACTATGAAATTTATTACTTTTTTCGTGGGACTTATCGTTGTTTTCTTCCTTGCTTATATTGCTAGCAACAATAAGAAACATATTAAATTTAAACCAATTTTCATCATGCTTATTATACAGTTAATTTTAACCTATTTATTATTAAATACAGAAATCGGCCTCATACTTATTCGGGTCATTTCCAGTCTGTTTACAAAGCTACTCGAGTATGCCGCTGATGGTATAAACTTCGTATTTGGGGGGCTTGCCAATAAAGGTGAAATGTCATTTTTCCTTACTGTATTATTACCAATTGTCTTCATTTCCGTCTTAATTGGTATACTACAACATTTCAAAATACTACCATTTTTTATTCATTGGATTGGTTACTTCCTTAGCAAAATAAATGGTCTTGGGAAATTAGAATCTTACAACGCTATCGCCTCTGCCATTGTCGGCCAATCAGAAGTATTTATTACGGTAAAAAAACAATTAGCTCAAATTCCAAAACACCGCCTTTATACACTTTGCGCTTCTGCCATGTCAACCGTATCTATGTCTATCGTAGGTGCCTATATGACAATGATCGAGCCTAAATATGTAGTAACCGCACTCGTTCTCAATTTATTTAGCGGGTTTATTATCGTACTCATCATTAACCCTTACGATGTGAAAGATGACGAGGATATTTTAGAAATTAAAGGAGAAAAGCAAAGCTTTTTTGAAATGCTTGGAGAATACATTCTAGATGGTTTCCGCGTAGCAATCGTTGTCGGCGCTATGCTCATCGGATTCGTCGCATTAATGAGTTGCATAAATGACCTATTCCTCATTATATTCGGCATTACTTTCCAGCAATTAATTGGGTACGTCTTTGCGCCTATTGCATTCCTTATCGGTGTACCAAGTTCTGAAATTGTCACAGCTGGTAGCATTATGGCAACGAAGCTTGTAACAAATGAATTTGTAGCAATGATGGACCTTAGTAAAATTTCTAATAGCCTTTCTCCTCGTACAGTTGGTATTATTTCTGTTTTCCTCGTTTCTTTTGCCAACTTTTCTTCTATCGGCATTATTTCAGGTGCGGTAAAAGGGCTAAACGAAGAACAAGGAAATGTCGTTGCCAGATTTGGTCTTAAATTACTATATGGAGCTACTCTCGTTAGCATTTTATCTGCAATTATCGTAAGCATTATGTTGTAATCAGGTAAAATTTTATCATTTTCTTATCCCTATCTTTTGTATACAATAACGAATAGATGTCTTTATAAATAATCAAGACATCTATTTTTTATACATGTACAATCGCTTTTATTTAGCGTACAATATTTTTTATGTGTTTGAATGTGCTTCTAGATGTATATACTTTGATAGTTTTAAAGGAGAAAAAATGATGAAATCCGATATGAACAAAGATACTCGAGCCAAAAAAGGACGCCCAAAGAAAAAGCGCCTCCTTTGGTTCCTGCTTATTCCATTACTGGTTGTAGCACTTGGAGCAGGGGGCTATTCCTTCCATATATACAGTAAAGCAAAATCTGTATTAAGTAATGCCTATTCTGGACTGGGTCGCGGGGATAAATCCAGCAAACGTGAAAAAGCCGTTAAGCCTATGACTGATAATATTTCTGTACTCATTATGGGTGTTGATGAAAGTGAAATCAGGGACAAAAATTACGGAAAAGCAACTCGTACGGATGCGCTATTACTTGCTACAATTAATAAAAACGATAAATCTGTTAAGCTTGTCAGTATTCCACGTGACTCACGTGTGTACATTAAATCACGTGATAAATACGATAAAATTACACATGCGCACGTATTCGGTGGTGTGGACAGTACAATTGATACGGTCGAGAACTTTTTAGATGTTCCAGTTGATTACTATGTAAAATTCAACTTTAAATCATTTATCAAAATTGTCGATTCTCTTGGTGGTATTACTGTCGATGTTCCAGTTGAGTTTACAGAACAAAATAGTAAAGACGAAGCAGATGCAATTCACCTCAAAAAAGGACGTCAACATTTAAATGGAGAAGAGGCATTAGCACTAGCTAGAACTCGTCATATCGATAGTGATTATATGCGCGGTCAACGACAACAGCTTGTTTTAGAAGCTATTGCTGCAAAAGCACTATCTCTTAATTCCATTAATAAAATTGGTGGCCTATTAGACGCTGTCGATAAAGACTTAAAAACAAATTTAACTTTTGATGATATGATGACAATTGCCAAAAATTCAATGGATTCAAATTTGAAAATGGACAAAATGCAAGTAGAAGGTACTGATAAATATATAGGTGGTATTTATTATTACGTTCCAAATGAAAAAAGCGTCAATAATATTTCGACAACACTACAAGAACATCTCGGTGTTACGAATAAAAATGAACATAAAAAATTATAATAAAAAGGCTGCTAGATCTTTCTAGACAGCCTTTTTATTATAATTTTCAACTTATTTCTCGTACATATTGTGACAAAAAGAGACAATTATTACAACAGTGTAACGTTTTTTATAAAAACATTACACACACAGTGGAAATAATAGTATACTAGTACGTACATAATGTTATTTTCATCATTTTTATACAAAAAATGTAATACATATATTTATACAAAAATTTCTGGGGGGAAATAAATGAAGCTAAGTAAAATACTGATCGGTTCTGCAATTACTGGAGGCATATTACTTTGTGTAGGCGGTGTTGGTGGATATCAATATGTATCCAAACTAAATAATCAATTAAATACTACTGCATTACCAAATACTACATTTGAAGGTATTTCTCTCGATGGAAAAAATAAAAAAGATATTCAAGCAATTATTAATCAAAAGGTAACTGAATTAGATCAAAAATCTCTTACCTACATATTCCAAAATGATAAACAAACGTACACATGGAAAGATTTAGGGATAAATTATAAGGAAAAAGATATTATCGACAAAATCTTTAAAGAGCAAGAAGGAAACGCAATGAATCGTTACCAAATGCGGAAGCAGGCCGAAAACGGTGAATTAAAGCGTGACTATAAATTAACAGCTCAATTAAATACAACTGCTTATGAAAGCTTTATGAAGGATAAATATAATGACACATTAAAAAATCCTGTTAATGCAGAATTAAGTGTTGAAGGCTCTACAGTAAATATTAGCCAAAGTCAAAATGGAGAAAAAATTGATAAAGGAAAATTAACTGATTTAACGCAGCAGGCCATTGCTTCTGGCTCATCGGACGTTACATTACCAGTTACACTCTTAAAACCTGAGCGTTCTACAGAAGATATACAGAAAATGGGGATTAAAGAAGTAATTGCTGAATATTCAACTCCAATGGCTGGTCGGAATGGAAACCAGTCCTATAACGTAAATAAGTCAGCTAATACTTTAAGTGGAGTTATTGTCGCACCTGATGAAACGTTTAGTTTTAATGGCCGCGTTGGCGTAACGGATGCTGCCCATGGTTATAAATCCGCAGCAGTATTTTCACAAGGTAAAGTTATACAAAGTGCAGGCGGAGGCGTTTGCCAAGTTAGTAGTACTTTATATAGCGCAGCTTTAAGAGCAGATTTAGGAATTGTTTCTCGAAGTAATCATTCTATGCCCGTAAATTATTTACCACTTGGGCAAGATGCAGCAGTGGCAGATTATGGTCCGGATTTAAAATTTAAAAACAATACAGGCAATCATATTTATATTCAAGCATTTTCAAACGGCGGTAGTATTACTACTCGCATTTTTGGTACAAATACTGGTAAAAATGTTGAAGTTTCTTCTCAAGTAGTTAGTAGAACTGATGATAAAATAACAGCGGTTACGTATAAAAAAGTAACACAAAACGGTGAAGTAGTATCAAATGGACAAATTTCCAAAAGCGTATATAAAAGTGCCCCAACACAATGAGACACCATCAAATTGGCAAACAAAAAAGGCGTGAATAGATCACGCCTTTTTCTTTTGCAATAATAGTAAAAAAGCTTCAAGATGGTCTTTCGTTTCCTCTAAAGACCACATACGATTTCCTTGCTTCGCAACTAATACGCACGCCTCTTCCCAAGCGTTCTTTTTCTTCATATATAATAATTCATCGCGTAATTTCAAAACAATTTCTTCATCTTCTTGCTCTATAAACTCTTCCATCACGCCTACTATTTCATCCTCATGGATACTTAACGTACAATACGATTTGAAAAAATATTGTAATGTCGTATACATATTTACTCCCCCTTCTTATTTATCAGATGGATAAGAAGTAATGATCTTATACCCTAAATCTCCTGACTTATCTCTCGCCAAAACAGTAACAGTTTTTACTAACTTGTCTTTTACATTCATATTTTTCTTTATTACCGTTTTTCCAACTGGGAATGAATGAGTTGTATTTAATACGAGACGAGCCTCTTTAGAATTTTTTAACCAATCTTGAATTTCCTTATCATGCTGCTTCAAACTATCTTTTACAGCTTTCGTCGCTGTTTCCTTATCATAGTATGTACTTGCCGCTGATACTTTATCTGTCTTCAAGCGATTCTTCAAATCCTCTTCTGATTTTCCTACATGTCTTTCAATTGTATGACCATTTTTAGGTGGCCCTTCCATTTCATCTAAAATATTATCACTAATTTTTTCTACTGATGTCGATTGATTCCCTGTTTGTTTCTCTGTTTTTTGTTCTTTTCCTGCACATCCACTTAAGATCAGCATTAATGCCAATAAACTACTCAAGAAAAGACTACTTATTCGTTTCATCATATCACCTCTTCCATGATTATTATCGTAACTTCACTAAAAGTCAATTTCACAACGAAAAAACATATACATTTTTAAAATTCCTCATCAATTTTGCCATATTACCACCCTAATTTCATCAAACTACTATTTTGGACCCTCTCTAAAATATACCCCTATGTTTTTTTGATTATTTCCCGACTTAAATTACCACTTAAAAACAACGAACAAACCTTTTAAATACAGGGTTTGTTCGTTGTTTTCCAAACTATAATAATATACCCCTTATTTTATATACCCAATACCTGAATAAGGTATACATACGGTATTTTATCAACGCTTTCCTACATTATGTAAATTTGCACTTGCCTACACAATAGAAATATGGTGTAATGCAAAAAAAGATAAAGGATTTTAAACAATGACTGAAACAATTCAAAACTTCTTAACAGACTATTATTCAATCGCAATTCCACTTAGTATCTTAATTAACGTCATCATCAGTCTTTTAGGTTTTATCCCTAGTATTTTTTTGACCGCTATTAACATACAGCTATTTGGTGTAACGAATGGAACTATTATTTCGATCGCTGGTGAGGCATTAGGGGCTATTATCTCGTTTTATATTTATCGTATAGGCCTTCAGAAATTCACTCACAACAAAGTAAATAAGTATCCAAAGGTAGAACGCCTACTTTATGTAGAAGGTAGAGAGGCCTTTCTACTCGTTCTATCGTTTCGATTCATACCTTTCATCCCGTCCAGTATCGTTACTTTATTTGCCGCTCTAGGCAAAATGTCATTACTCTCTTTCAGTATTGCCAGCACAATAGGTAAAATACCGGCTTTGTTAATCGAAGTATATTCTGCCTATCATGTCATGAATGGAACGAATGAAGCGAAGTGGATTGTAACAATCGCGGGGTGTGTTGGATTGTTTTATTTGTGGAAAAAATGGAGAAAAAAATAAAGAAGGAGCATAGGCTCCTTCTTTATTTTTGAAGTATTTTATTAATAATACTCTCTTAAACCCTTAGTTTACACCAACAGCACTAAATGATTGCTTCACTGCTGCTACTTCCGCAGAAGTCGCACCATATAAATCAGCTGCAGCTTGTACTGCACCAGCACGAGCTTGGCTAAATGTAGTAGATTGCGTGAAATATTGTGTATTTGCACGGTAATAAATTGCACCTAACTTATCTTTACCAATACCAGTTACAGTTACACCAGAATGTGTACCACCATTTGCTAATAAATACGCTTGTTTGTTAATGATCCCACTGTTTGTATGAACTCCACCGTTATCACTTGAACCAGTGTAACGCTTAGAATAATGGTCCGGGTCACCATATTTCGCCGGATCACTCATAGAGCGAAGCGCGTCTCCTGCTTTACCAGGCGTGTAAATATCTTCACCAATCTCCCAATCTGGATTACGGTTATCATAGAACTCTACTAATGTACCAAAGATATCAGAAATTGCTTCATTTAATGCTCCTGATTCATTTTGATAAATTAAATTCGAGCTATTTTCCGTAACCGCATGCGTTAATTCATGACCAATTACATCAATTCCACCAGATAATGAAGTAAACGTTACACCGTCTCCATCTCCGTATACCATTTGCGATCCGTTCCAGAATGCATTATTATAATTACTTCCGTAATGAACTGTTGATTTTAATGGCGCTCCTGCATCATTAATAGAATTTCTATTAAATGTAGCTTTATAGTAATCATATGTTTTACCTGCATAGTAATGAGCATCTACTGCCGCTGCATCATACGCTGCATTGAAAACATTATCTGCATCTGCCCATAATGTTCCTGGTAATGTTGAACGATTTTTCGCATCATATGTGAAAATCGTTGCCCCGCGTGTATTATCTTGTAAGTAATAAGATGATCCAGATAACGTTGTATTAAGCGATTTCGTATCTCCTAATACCCCTTTACCAGTTCCTACTTTATTTGTTCCTGTTACAGGCTTTACAACTGCTTTTGCATCTTGCTTAGGAGCCTCTTGTTTAACTGGTGACTTATCATCATTCGTCACATGATCGATTGTATTAAACTTATTTAATACTTTACCGCTTTCTGCTTCAATGAAATAGTAGTAGTTTCCTGGGCTTGGATCTAAGAAGTTTAGATTTACAACGTATGCATATGTTGTTTCTTCACCATTTTGATATACATATAAGTCCGCTTTTGGTTCTACCTCATACTTAGGTGTAACACCTAAATCTTTTTGCGCAATTTCAATTGCTTTTGCGCCCTCGATCTTATTTTTATTCTTCAACTTTTCTTTTTTGTCTAAATCAGGCGCAACTGTTCCAGACAATACTTTTAAAGAACCATCTTTACTTACGTGAGCTACTTGCGTAGAACCCCATACAGGTACTCCTTCATATACTTGTTGCATACGTACTACTGTTGAATCAGTTACAGCATCTTTTTTCACTTGTTTTACTTTGAAAGAATCTTGCGCACTCTTTTCCCCTAACTTATAATCACCTTTTGCTGCGTTTAAGTAATCAAACACAACAGATTCTGCTTTCTTACCAGTCGCTCCAGTTAGATCACCAGAAATAAACTCAGGTGATTGCACCGTTTCATTGTACTTCTTCGTAGAGAGCACATTTTTAGAATCCGCAAATGCAGAGCCTGTCCCTCCAAACGTTGTAACTGCCATTCCTGCCGCTAACACTAACGCTAAACTTTTCTTTTTCATGAATCTTCCCCCTAATAAATTATTTTTTGAAAAAGAGTAGTTTTATCGTAGCACTATGTTTCCACTATTAATATACTAAAAATTCAAATAATTACTTTCTCAAGTTTTGTAGAATTTTGAGGAACAAATATTGAAAAAACCCCTTTCCGATTGGAAAGGGGTTTTCAATTATGAATTAATTTGTTGAACTGTTTTAGCTTCTTGACCAAGAGTATCTGGCTTCCACGCATACTGAATATCCAATACCACCGCCGCAATCGCCATAACTACAAATGTTCCTGCAATTAACTTTTTCATACTATTTCTCCTCCTTATTCTTCTAATAAATTTATCGCTAACTTATAGTAGCGATTACTTTCTTTAAAATCTGAACATTCTTCTAAGTATTCAGCTAGTTCTAAGTATATTTTCTTTAAATCTTTTATATTTTCCTCTGCTTTAAAGAAAGGAACTACTTCTATTTCTAGAAATTTTTTATAAACATCTCTTTCTTCAAAATACTTATATCGTAAACTTAATAATAAATATAGCATCCCTTTATATCTATCATCTTTCCTTGCGGCAATGATGCCTTTTTCAATCCATTTAGCCGCTTCCTCGATTTCTCCTAATTGAATACACTGTAACGAAAGCTCATACATAGCATCAATATAGTTCATATCCTCTTCTTTTTTATATTTTAAGCATTCTATATAATACTCTTTCGCCTTGGCATAATTTTTTTGTCGGTAGTACAGATAACCAATATTATTTAAAGCAATAGAAAGAATATTATCTTTATCAGCAAAAGAAGTTGCTTCTCTTATGATATGATTATAGATTTCCATAGCTTCATTATATTGTTTTTTTCTAGTATAACTAAACGCAATTAAAAACTTACAATTAATTATATTTCTAAATTTATATTCGCTTTTAAAACCTTCTAATGCCACATTAGCAAAGTATAATGTCATATGATCTATTTCCATCTGACTATATGTCAATGCTAAATTATAATATATTCCTGTTTCATAATATCCTAACTCTTTCGCCATCGATTCTGTTTTTAACAAATACTCTAATGCTTGCGTATATTTGTACTGCACAGAATATAATAATGCCTTATTATACGTATATAACATCTTCTGAAAAGGCGAGTATTTCTTATACACTTTCTTCAATCCGTCCAATTCTTCTTCAACAGCAGGGAGATCCCGCTTCATCATTAAATAACGTGTATACAGCAGTTTATAATAATTTATAATTTCAAAATCCAAAACATGCTTCATTTCACCTTGTAATTCTTCATATATGCGCTCTACTTGTGGCTTGTCCAAATGAACTAGTGCATTCAACCATTCATCTAGCTTCCCCTTCACATCTTCTTCTACATCTCTCAAATCCGTCACGGCAATTTCTAACCTTGTGCAGAGCAATTGTAGAATTTCTTCTGATGCCTCGATCTTTCCATTTTCGATTTTGCTTAAGTATGAGACAGAACAAATGCCCTGACATAATTCTTCTTGTGTCATTTTTTGCTGTAGCCGTTTATAAAAGACTTGTTTGCCTATTTTTTCTAATGTTTGTTGCATTGTCCTCCTCCATTCTCATTACCCCCATTACTCTAATAATACATAAAATCTTGAGAAATATAAATTGATAAATGTTAATTTTCTAAAAAATATGCATTATTTCATTTTTTTCCCTCTTGACTCTACTTTCATATCCATTCTTTGCTACGAGCGGTGAAAAATTGGTATACTATAACCAAATTATGGAGGTGTTTTCGCGATGACTTATTATAAAGACGATAGCTATGCCTTACATACAGATTTATATCAAATTAATATGGCTTATACATATTGGAAAGATGGTATTCATAATCGCCGCTCGGTGTTTGATTTATACTTTCGAAAGCTTCCATTCGAGAACGGTTATGCTGTTTTTGCTGGCCTTGAAAAGATTGTAGAGTACATAGAAAACTTCAGCTTTACCGAAAGCGATATCGCTTATTTAGCAGAATTACAATTTGAAGAAGAATTTCTTCATTATTTACAAAATATGAAATTCACTGGGACCGTTCGAAGTATGCAAGAAGGTGAAGTTGTATTTAATAACGAGCCTTTATTACGTGTTGATGCACCGCTCGGTGAAGCACAAATTATTGAAACTGCTCTGTTAAACATTGTGAATTACCAAACATTAATTGCAACAAAAGCCGCTCGTATGAAGCACGCTGCAAATAATGATGAACTTTTAGAATTTGGTACAAGACGTGCCCACGAGTTTGATGCAGCTCTTTGGGGCACACGCGCTGCCTTTATTGGTGGTTTCTCATCTACGAGTAACGTACGAGCTGGGAAACGCTTCGGAATACCTGTAGCAGGCACACACGCTCACTCTTTCGTTCAAGCGTATCGCGATGAATATGTCGCGTTTAAGAAATACGCTGAAACTCATAAAAAATGTGTCTTTCTCGTTGATACATACGACACTTTAAAATCAGGTGTTCCAAATGCGATTCGCGTCGCGAAAGAGTTTGGGGATCGTATCGATTTTTATGGAATTCGCCTTGATAGTGGTGATATGGCTTATTTATCTAAAAAGGCAAGAAAACTACTAGATGAAGCTGGGTTTACAAATACAAAAATTATTGCTTCTAGCGATTTAGATGAATACACAATTATGCACTTGAAATCTCAAGGCGCAAAAATTGATGTATGGGGCGTTGGAACAAAATTAATTACGTCCTTTGAACAACCAGCGTTAGGGGCTGTCTATAAACTAGTTGCGATTGAAGATACTGATGGAAAGTTAAATGATACAATTAAAATTTCATCTAACCCTGAAAAAATTACCACTCCAGGACTGAAACGAATTTATCGCATTATCAATCGAGTTAACGATCATGCAGAAGGCGATTATATTGCATTAGATTCTGAAGAACCAGGAAAAGAAGAACGTTTAAAAATGTTTCATCCTGTTCACACGTATATAAGTAAATTTGTAACAAACTTTGAAGCACGCGAACTGCATAAAGACATTTTCATTAACGGCGAAAGAACATATGAACTACCAGGTATATTAGATATTCAAAAATATAATGAACAGAGTCTCGCACTATTTTGGGAAGAATATATGCGAACTTTAAATCCCGAAGAGTACCCTGTCGATTTAAGTCAAGAATGTTGGGATCATAAAATGAATTACATTCAAACTGTTCGAGAACAAGTTGAAAAAAATATACAAAAATAAAACAGAGAAGCTTTTCCTTCTCTGTTTTTTCAATACGATATGTATCTTTGTGGAAAATATATTAAAATAGTACGACAAATATTTTTTATTCGTAAATTTTAATATTAAGTTATTCAATTACAAAATAATATTTGTTATTATTTTATTGAGTCAATTTCAACAAAATAACCTAAAAAAGAGGACGCAGGTCGCGTCCTCTTTTTTATAAATCTTTCACTCGTAGTACACGCATTGCATTTAACACCGCAAGTAGTGTCACACCAACATCTGAGAAGACAGCTTCCCACATTGTTGCAATACCAAAAGCACCAAGTAATAAAACTAATCCTTTTACCCCTAATGCAAAGATGATATTCTGCCATACAATGCGTCGTGTGCGTTTTGCAATATTTAAGGCTGTTGCAATTTTTGAAGGCTCATCAGTCATAATAACAATGTCTGCCGCCTCAATCGCTGCATCTGATCCTAAACCACCCATCGCAATACCAACATCTGCTCTTGCTAATACCGGTGTGTCATTAATACCATCACCAACGAAAGCAACTTTTTCTTTTCCGTTCTTCGCCGCATCAATTTTTTCAATCTCTTCGACTTTTTGTTGCGGTAATAGTTCTGCGTGAACTTCATCTAAACCTAATTCTTTACCAACAGCTTCACCAACGGATTTTGCATCACCCGTTAACATGACTGTCTTCTTAATACCTAGTTCTTTTAATTTTTGAATTGCTTGTTTTGAATCTTCTTTTACCTCATCAGAGATAACGATATAACCTGCATATTCCCCATCTACAGCAACGTGAACTAATGTACCTACCGTTTCTGGTTGCTTAAATGTAATGTTTTCTTTTTTCATTAATTTAGCATTACCTGCAAAAATTTCTTTTCCTTGTACTTTTACGACTGTACCGTGACCAGAAATTTCGCTATACTCATCGATTATTTTTTCATCAATTGATTTTCCGTATGCCTTTCGAATAGATTGTGCAATTGGATGATTAGAATACACTTCAGCAAATGTTGCATACTCTAATAATTCTTCATTTGTAATACCTTCGCTTGGTTCCATTTTTGTAACTTTGAAGACACCTTTTGTTAATGTTCCTGTTTTATCAAAAACAATATATTTCACATCATTTAAAGCTTCTAAATAGTTACTTCCTTTTATTAACACACCACTTTTAGATGCACCACCAATTCCTCCAAAGAATCCAAGAGGAATAGATACAACTAACGCACATGGACAAGAGATTACTAAGAACACTAAAGCTCTATAAATCCATTCTGAGAATGTAGCTCCTTCTAAAATAAGTGGTGGAATAAACGCCATGATCGCTGCTGTAATAACTACAACTGGAGTGTAGTAACGCGCGAACTTCGTAATAAAGTTTTCTGTTGGCGCTTTTTTACTGCTTGCATTTTGAACTAAATCTAAAATTTTTGATACAGTTGATTCACCAAATTCTTTTGTCACTTCAATTGTTAATACACCATTTTGGTTCACAAAACCACTTAATACATCATTTCCAACTTCGACTTCACGTGGTACAGATTCACCAGTCAATGCTGAAGTATCTACCATTGATGTTCCTTCAACTACTTTTCCGTCTAATGGTACTTTCTCACCAGGCTTCACGATAATATAATCGCCGATTTGTACATCTTCTGGTGATACTTGTTTCGTTTCATTTCCAACCTTCACATTCGCATAATCAGGACGGATATCCATTAATGAAGTAATTGACTTTCGGGAGCGATTGACCGCAATACTTTGGAATAATTCCCCTACTTGATAGAATAGCATTACCGCAACAGCTTCTGAATATTGTTGAATCGCAAAAGCTCCTAGTGTTGCAATTGCCATTAAGAAGTTCTCATCGAACACTTGGCCGCGAGTTATGTTTCTTACCGCTCTCCAAACGATATCTCCGCCTATTAATAAATACGCAAGGACGAATAACGGAATTGTTATCATTTGTGGTAAGCCCGCTAATGCAGCAATTGCTGTCAAAATTCCGCCGACCACTAATCGTCCTACCATCTTTTTCACATTTGCTTCACCATGGTCGTGACTATGTCCGTGGTCATGCCCACCTTTTTCTTCACGAACAACTTTCACATCTGGTTCTAACTTTTGAACGATATTTGTTATATTTGCTACAGTCGCTTCTAATTCTCTTTTATTCGCTACTTCAACTCTTAATTTCTTTGATACGAAATCAACAGTTGCTGCTGAAATAGACGGCATTTCCTTCACTTTATTTTCAATCTTCATCGCACAGTTCGCGCAATCTAAACCTTCTAATATAAACACTTCTTTTGCTACTTTTCTGTTGTTTTCTTCTTGCACTTTAATGTGCGGTTCTAATTTTGTAACGAGTTGTTTTGCTTCTGTAACAACTTCGCTTTCTGTATTTTGTGCTGTTTCTAAAACCATTGTTTTTGTCGCGAAATTTACAGAGCAAGAATTTACTCCTTCTATATTCCCAACGCCTTTTTCAATTTTCATTGCACAGTTCGCACAATCTAAACCTTCTAACACCAGTTTCTTTTTCACTAATGCTTCAGCCATCGTTCTCCCTCCTCGCGTTCTTTTTATTCTTCCTCGTTTACGTGTTCAAACGCTTGCTCGAAGATATGAATTACGTGCTGGTCAGCTAACGAATAATAAACGACCTTTCCTTCTTTACGATTCTTTACAAGTTTCGCTTGCTTTAACACACGAAGCTGATGCGAAATAGATGATTGTGTCATTCCTAATAAATAAGCTAAATCACAAACACACATTTCAGCTTCAAATAATGCATGTAATATTCTCGTCCGTGTACGATCGCCTAATACTTTAAATAATTCTGCTACTTTACTTAAACTTTCATCAGTTGGAATTGTTTGTTTTACTTGATCAACAACTTCTTCATGAATTATCGTTTGAGAACATGTCTCTTGTGGTGTTTCTACTTTATTTACAGCCATTATAGCTCACCTCTTCATTTGAACATATGAACAATTATTCATATATCTTATACTCTTATTATATGAGCGTCCATTCATATGTGTCAATAAAATCTCATACATTTTTCCGAACATTTTGTTCACATTTTAATAAGGCGTACACATATTTTCCGCATCCATTACATTCTCATACAAAAAAGGATGTACATTTTGCCCAAAAGAAAAAAGCCTTGCGCGCTCCCTAGACGCACAAGGCTTACTATACTTATATCCCTTTTAATTAGCTTGTTCTAAATTATCCTGCGAACTTCCATCGTCTTTTAAATGACTATGTTTTTTCGAATAAACAAAGTATACAACTACTCCGATTGCTAACCAAACACCGAAGTATATCCATGTTTTTAACGGTAAATTTACCATTAAGAATAGACAACATGCAACTGAAATAATCGGTAAGATCGGTACAAGTGGTACCATAAATCCACGTTGTAATTTCGGATGCGTTTTACGAAGAATGATAACAGTTACACCAACCATGGCGAATGTTAATAACGCTCCAATATTCGCTAAATTCGACAATTCTTTTAAATCGATAAATCCAGCAATTAAAGCACTACCAATTCCTGTTAACCAAACTGAAAATGTTGGCGCTTCAGTCTTCTTGTTAATTTTCGCGAAAGATTTTGGCAATAAACCGTCACGGCTCATTGCGAAGAATACACGAGTTGTTGCATAAATGTAAGCGAAAATTACAGCCATAATACCAATTACAGCTCCAATTGCGATTATACCTGCTACTTTGTCTTGTCCTACAACTTCTAACACATATGCCATAGCTTCTGGTACATCTAATTCTTTATAAGAAACCATACCTGTCATAACGAGACAAACTACAACATAAATGATTGTACAAATAACTAACGAAGCAATAATACCAATCGGTAGATCACGTTGCGGATTTTTTACTTCTTCAGCAGAAGTTGCTAATGCATCAAATCCTAAGAAAGCAAAGAATACTGCTGCTCCCCCTGCGAACACTCCACTTAAACCGTACGGTGCAAATGGTATCCAGTTTTCTGGTTTCACGTAGAATACACCAACTGCAATGAATAAAACAACAATACCAATTTTAATTAATACCATTATGTTATTCACACGCTTACTTTCTTTCGTACCTCGTGATAATAACCAAGTTATCACTAACGTAACGATAACTGCTGGTAAGTTTACCATACCACCTTGCGATGGAATCGTTAACAAGGCTTTAGGAATTTCAAGTCCTAATCCGCTCACTAAATTATGGAAATAACCCGTCCATCCTCCGGCTACTGCGGCAGTCGTTACGACATATACGGATAACAATGTCCATCCCATTAAATGGGCAACAAACTCACCAATTGTTGCATATGAATATGTGTACACACTACCTGAAACAGGAAGTGTAGATGCAACTTCTGCGTAACATAAAGCTGCAAATCCACAAACAATTGCTGCAATCATGAATGAGAAAATAACTGCTGGACCAGCATCTCTTGCTGCTACTAATCCAGTTAATACTAGAACTCCTGTACCAATTATCGCACCAATCCCTAGCATTGTTAGGTCAAATGCCCCTAGCGTTTTCGTTAAAGTTTTACTTTTACTTTCCCCTAACAATTGCGTAACGGATTTCTTTTTAAATAGGTTGGCCACGATGTATGCCCCCTTTTGCCAAGAAGAGCTAAGAGATCTTCACTCTTAGCTCTTATCATGTTGGTTTATATATTGTTCGATTTTATTTTGTATAATGCTGCTATTAGCAAGATACTGTTTCTGCTTCTAATAATTCTTTAGCACCTTTGTACTCTACACCGTGAGCTTCTGCAACTGCTTCGAATGTTACATAGCCGTCTAATGTGTTAATACCTTTTAGTAATGCAGCGTTTCCTAGGCAAGCTTCTTTGTAGCCTTTGTTAGCAATTTGTACTGCATATGGTACTGTTACGTTTGTTAATGCAAGAGTTGATGTACGTGGAACCGCACCTGGCATGTTTGCAACTGCATAATGAACAACGCCGTGTTTTTCGTAAGTTGGGTTATCATGAGTTGTAATACGGTCAGTTGTTTCGAAAATACCACCTTGGTCAATCGCGATATCTACAACAACAGAACCTGGTTCCATTGATTGAATCATTTCTTCTGTTACAAGTTTTGGCGCTTTTGCACCTGGGATTAATACTGCACCGATTACAAGATCAGACTCTTTTACAGCTTCTGCAATATTGTAAGGATTAGACATTAAAGTTTTTACTTGGTTTCCGAAAATGTCATCTAATTGACGAAGACGTTCTGCACTTAAGTCGATGATTGTTACATCCGCACCTAGTCCAACTGCAATTTTAGCAGCATTTGTACCAGCTTGTCCACCACCGATGATTGTTACTTTGCCGCGTTTAACCCCTGGAACGCCTGCAAGTAAGATACCTTTACCGCCTTTGTTTTTCTCAAGGAATTGTGCACCAATTTGTGCAGCCATACGACCAGCTACTTCACTCATAGGCGCAAGTAATGGTAGAGAACGGTTTTCTAATTGTACTGTTTCATATGCAATAGAAACAACTTTCTTTTCGATTAATGCTTTTGTTAATTCTGGTTCTGGAGCTAAGTGTAAGTATGTGAATAAGATTAAACCTTCGCTGAAGTGTTTGTATTCGCTTTCAACTGGTTCCTTAACTTTCATAACCATTTCCATGTTCCAAGCTTCTTCAGCTGTATCAACAATTTTTGCTCCCGCTTCAACATACTGAGCATCTGTGAAACCAGATCCTAAACCTGCACCCTTTTGAATGAATACTTCGTGATTGTTACGAATTAAATGTACAACACCTGCTGGTGTCATTGCCACACGGTTTTCGTTGTTTTTAATTTCTGCTGGTACCCCAATACGCATAATGAAATGCCCCCTTATAATTAACAGAAAAAAGAGATTCTTTTTTCTTTTTGTAATAATTAATAACTTATGTCCTTATTCTAGCATAACTTAAAAGTTATGAAAACGCTAACATACCATTTTTTTTAAAGTTTATATATTTAGAATAGTGTAAATATATGGAACATTGATTCTATTAGCATCTTCGTGCCATTTCATTATCTATCACTCTATTTTTATTATACGCCCTAAAAATAAGAAGCAATCATTTATTATTCGACAATAATGTAACAATGTAAGAAACCTAAGTATCGACGTATACATATACACTTATTACTGTACACAATACTTTAGAGATATATTCTTTTCCTAAAAAAACAGCTGCAGGCATTTAGCCAGCAGCTGGGTAACTTATAAATAACTTGGAAAATAAATCATCTGTTGTTTCAGTAATTTTATCAAACAAATCACTTTCTTCCGCTTCTTGCTCTTTTAACATCTTAATTGTTTCACGTGCATCTTCAGGATAATCGGTAATGATACCATCTACGTTTAATTTATAATATCCCTTTAAACTTTCCATATCATTTACCGTCCATACGTAAATCGGCTTGTTTAACTTTCTTGCTTCTTTTACTAATTTCTTATTTAACATGTATTCTTCTGCTACATAAAAATCAGCTTTCACATTCTTTAAGTTAGCTCTACTTGCATACAGTATATATCCTACTTTTATATTGGGATTTGCTCGTTTAAACTCTTTAATAAGCGGATAGTGTAACGTTTGAATGACACATTGCTTCTCAAATTCATTATCTTTAATCACTTTTAATACTTTGTTTACGAAATCTTTTTCGCCACCATGAAGCTTCACTTCAATATTAAGTTTGATTTTGTCCTTTGACAGCTTAATAATCTCATCAAGTGTACTTATTTGTCCTGAAAACCCATCTTGACTAAGAGTAAGCTGTCTTAACTCGTCCATCGTTAAATCTGACACATGAACATTAGCATTAGCAAGACGTTTTAGCTTCAAATCATGTATAACTGCTAGTTCACCGTCTTTCGTTTGCAGTACATCAATTTCAGCATAGTCTGCTTTCGCATCAATAGCCCCCTGCACAGCTTCTTTCGTATTCTCTACACCTTTTGAAATATAACCACGATGAGCCATAATAATTGGTTCTTTATATGTGTTTGTAATAAAGGTCACAATGAAGGCAACAACCATTCCCGCAGTAATAATTCCTACAATATATACGCCAATAAATTTCCAACGATGTTTTTGGAAGAAACATTTATCTGCTTTCGTTTTCGAATAATCTAATCCTTCTTCTAATAAAACATCTTCAACTGGAACCTTTTGTAAATACAATCGCGTAATCGCCATAATATAAAATGGTGTCACGATAAAGCTAAATAAATACAATGTACTCGTTAAAAACACAGACATTGTTGATTCCGCTAATAATGCAAATGTCCCTGCTGGGTTTGTAAATTCATATACTCCCCACAGACAAAGTAAATAAATTCCTATAAATAAAAGAAAGACAATTCCTACAGATATGAAAAAACCTACTAAAAAGAATAATACTTTAAAAAAGCTTTCTTTTACTAAGTTTGCACTTTTTCGTGCTGCGGTGCGGAACGGCTTTTCCTCTAAAACAATAATAGGTAAAACAAAGATCCAACGAAGATTTAAATAGGCAACTACAGCAAAGAAAGTATAATATCCAACTTGACCCATTGTTGTCTTAAATAGTTCACCTGTAATAAAATTAGGAATTTGAATCTCAGGAATCAATGCAGATTTATACCCCGTACTTAATAGTGGTAATAACACAACTGCGTACAAAACAAATCCTGGTAAGCAATATGTAAAAAGGGAAGGTAAATACGTTACTGTTTTATACAAAATCGGACGTAATCTCACCTTTTGCCTTTTATGAGCAAAGTACGAAATAATAATAAGCACCGCAAATTCCGTAAAGATAAGAAACAGTGCTAACAATGATAAAATTACGATTGCCAATATGCCGTATGGCGTCTTTAAAAACGCTAATAATTCATCATTCGTCGCATTTGCATAACCACCAAAATACAATAACTTATTAAAAATGATCCCAAATAGCGGGACAAATACAATCGCTGCTAATAATTTATAAGCAAGTTGAAAGGTTAATACATTCCAAAAAGCAAATCTAACTGTTTGAAAGGAATGTCCAATTACTCCTGGTATAGATAGTCTTTTACGGTGTTGCATATATTCCTCCACATTCTAAAACGATATTTGAGATGGATTCCACATTTCCATTTCTAATCCATCTTTTTAATAATAATATATTCCGCTTAACATGAACACTCTTATACATACAATGAAAAAAGTGATGGTTACTCCCCATCACTTTTTTCATCTACTCTATTTTTTCTCTAACCCTTGTCCAAATGCTTTCAAGAAGCTAAAACCGAATGTAATGGCTCTATTGATATCTGGATCTTTTAACACTTTAAAGAAATCCATCACTTTTGTTTTTTTGCCACTATTTAATTCATCTGTTGCAAATTGTAATCCAGTGACTAAACTCGATGTGATTTGCTTCGTTACTTCTGGGTCAACTGAGGATAGTGCTTCCCCCGCTCCCATCATATTGTTAAGTGCATTTTTAACTGGTTCACGATTTAATTGCTCCACAGCGATCTTTGAAACATCTTCCTTCGCAGCAAGTAAACTAATCGCCGCATCTAATATACCAGCCTTTTGCAACTGTGCTAAAAGCTGCATTGTTTCTTCTACTGCTTCACGATTATTAGATAGCTCATTTAGAAGTTCATCTGCTACTTGCTGTTTCTGTTCTTCCTCTGTTACAACTTTCTTTTTAATTAACGTAATTTCTTTCGCCACTATCTCCGCCCCCTAGTCCACAAGTGATACGTATTGTTTTCTTTGCCACTTTTGCTCGATTTCAACACCATTTTGCGGATTACGCTTTTTATCTCGCGGGTTCGAAGATGGTAACGGGCGGTTTCCTTTTTCACGTAACACACGCATTTTCACCATCGTTTGTTTATACGCCGGTGTACACGTATAAATGTCTGTTGCCGTCCCAGTTAAAATATTAATCGCTTCTTCATTTACTGTTGCATGCATCGGTAAATATAGCTCTTTCCCCGTTACACGATCTGTAATAAGCGCTTGTACTTTAATTTTCCCAAATGGTGATGCTAATTCCACAAGACCACCATCTTTCACATTGCGCTCTATAGCAAGTTCCGGTGAAATTTCAACGAATACTTCAGATACTTTAGATAAAATACCAGCCGACTTATTCGTCATATTCCCTTCATGGAAATGCTCGAGCATGCGTCCATTATTTAAAAGTAAATCATACTCATCTGGTGCTACAACCGGTGGTACCCATTCATCTAATGATAAACGAGCAAGTTTATCTGGGAAGTTAAATCCGTCTACATATAATAGCGGTGTATCGCTACCATCATGACTACCCCAACATAAACTATTCCATCCTTCTAGACGGTCATACGTCGCTTGAGAGTATAACGGTGCAAGTGATGCGATTTCGTCCATAATTTCACTTGGACTTTCGTAATTCCAATCCCCGCCCAGTGCACGAGCAACTTTTTGCAAAATCCACCAATCTGGTTTGGAATCACCAAGCGGTTTCAATACTTCATATAATCTTTGAATACGGCGCTCTGTATTCGTAAACGTTCCTTCTTTTTCTAAGCTTGGTGCTGCCGGTAAAATAACATCAGCAAAACGAGCTGTTTTTGATAAGAACATATCTTGAACGACAAGAAAATCTAAATTCGCTAAAATATGTTGTACATGGTTCGCATTTGAATCGACTAAAGCCATTTCTTCACCCATGACATACATACCACGTAGTTTTCCTTCTTCTGCCGCAAGTAACATTGCAATATTATTTAATCCTGGCGCTTTCGGAATAGTTGTACCATATGCTTTTTCAAACTTAGCACGAAGCGTATCATCTGATACTGCTTGATAACCTGGAAGCCAGTTTGGTAATGTTGCCATATCACAAGCACCTTGTACGTTATTATGTCCTCTTAATGGATATGCACCTGCACCAGGACGACGGTAGTTACCCGTAACAAGTAGTAAATTTGAAATTGCTGCTGATGTCGTACTTCCTCCTGTATTTTGAGTTACACCCATTCCCCAAAGTATACAAGTACCATCTGCTTCATATACCATACGAGCCATTTCTTTCAGATTTTCTTTCGAAATCCCTGTAATTTTCTCTGTATAGTCCAGCGTATATTTCTCTACCATTTTGCTATATTCATCAAAATTCTTTACGTTTTCAGCTATGAACTTTTTATCATGCCAATCTTGATCAATAATATATTTCGTAATACCAGCAAGCCATACGTAATCCGTTCCTTGGCTCGGATGAATAAATAAATCCGCACGCTCTGCCATTTCATGTTTACGGAGGTCTGCTACAATTAGTTTTTGCTCGTGTAATTTATGAGCACGTTTTACACGCGTCGCAAGTACAGGATGTCCTTCTGTTGGATTCGCACCAACGATAATGACAAGTCCTGCTTCAGCTATATCTTTCACTGTTCCAGCATCCCCGCCCATACCGACAGTTTTAAATAAACCATCTGTCGCTGGCGACTGACAGTAACGAGAACAGTTGTCTACATTATTCGTTCCATATATTTGTCGAGCTAGTTTTTGCATAAGGTAATTTTCTTCATTCGTTACTTTCGATGAAGAAATAAATCCAAATGCATCGCTTCCATATTCAGATTTAATATGCTGCATGTTAGAAGCAACAACTTCTAATGCTTCTTCCCATGAAGCTTCAACAAACATATCTCCTTGGCGAATTAATGGCTTCGTAATTCGATCTTCACTATTTACAAAGTCCCATCCAAATTTACCTTTTACACATGTGGAAATACCATTAACAGGTGCATCTGAAACAGGTTGTACTTTCAAAATTTGACGATCTTTCGTCCATACTTCGAATGAACAACCGACACCACAAAATGTACAAACTGTTTTTGTTTTATTAACTTTCGTCTTACGCATCGCAGCCTCTACTTCTGAAACTGCCAAAATACTACTATATCCAGGCTCTACATCCTTTACAAAATCAATCATCGGATCTAACACATCTGGTTTTAATCCTGTCATGAATCCAGCTTCACCTAACATTGATTTTTCCATTAACGCATTACATGGACATACTGTTACACATTGCCCACAACTCACACAAGATGAGTCATTTATGCTTACACCATGATCCCATATAACACGTGGACGATCTAAGTTCCAGTCTATCGATATAGTTTCATTAACCTGTAAGTTTTGACATACTTCTACACACTGTCCACAAGCAATGCATTGATTTGGATCATACCGATAAAATGGATGTGACATATCCACTTCACAAGCACTTACTTTCGGCTCATACGGATATTTCTGTTCTTCGATTCCCATCATATGTACCGTGTTATGGACTTTACAGTTACCATTATTGTTATCACAAACGGTACAATACAATAAATGATTCTCTAATATTCGATCCATTGCCTCAGTCTGTGCCTCTTTTGCACGCTGGGACTGTCTTTCGATATGCATACCGTTCTCTAATTTCGTTGAACAAGCACGTAATAACTTCCCATTTACTTCTACAATACACGTATCACAAGTTTGAATTGGATCTACTTCTGGTACATGACAAATTTGAGGATGTTCCAAATTACTCTCGTTAAATAATTGTAGTATCGTCTTTTCACCCGATGTGGAAAATTCTTTACCATCCACGGTTACACGGACTGTCTGTTCTGCCATAGTTTCCCCTCTCCTTACAACCAACTGTACAACACAATTATGAATCCGTTTTCAAAATCGCATTACTGTACATATTTTTGAAACGCTCTGCCCGAATACTTTTCTTATGAAGTCGATTCTAGATGTTATAAGGTATAACTACGAAAGCTTGAAAATATCACTATTCTACGGTTCTATTATATCGTACATATACAATAATAACCAAAATAATCTGTGATTTCCTTGCTAATAGGTGTTTTTATTTCCCCATTGTTTTATGATAAATATGGGAGAGAAATACATATAAAAGGGGAATTTAATATGGGGCCTACGCAAGAGACTTATACAATTGTACGCTATCAATCTGGTACATTTTCAAAACAACTGGATGAGATTGTTACAGAATCTCCTATTACTATTAAATTAAATGGTGAAGAATATGTAACAGTTGTATGCACACCAAATTATATTGAAGATATGGTAATTGGTTTTTTAATTTCTGAAGGAATTATTGCTTCCTATAAAGATGTTGAAGAACTATGGGTGCAAAAAGATAACGGAATTGTCCATGTAACATCATCAAAAGTAAATCCACTCTATCAAACTTTATATAATAAACGATACATCACTTCTTGCTGCGGAAAAGGTAGACAAGGTTTCATTTTCGTTAACGATGCAGCAAAAGCAAAAGATTTACATGATATACATGTAAAAATTACTCCTGAAGAATGCTTTTACTTAATGAATACTTTACAACAATCGTCCACTACCTTTCGCCAAACCGGCGGGGTTCACAATACCGCGCTATGTGATCGAAATAATATCCTCCTATCAAGAATGGATATCGGAAGACATAATGCATTAGATAAAATATATGGCCATTGTTTGCGCAACGATATATCTGTTAAAGGAAAAATCATTGCATTTAGTGGGCGTATTTCATCCGAAATTTTACTCAAAGTTTCAAAAATCGGATGTGAAATGGTTCTATCTAAATCCGCTCCAACAAAATTAGCATTACAACTCGCTCATGATTTAGGCATTACAGTCGTAGGATTTATTAGAAACGAATCTTGCAATATTTACACACATCCACATCGAATTGATGGTTATCAATCGAATAACTAAAATAACTCCTCGGTTGAGGAGTTATTTTAGTTATAAAAATGTAATATATTAAAGACTTGAATAGTTAATAAAGTTAATATATAATTTCATTACATATTAAAAACAAAACATTGTAGCATATATCTTTTCATTCTTTTACAAATTAAAAGAGACTGCTAACAAAACGCATACACAATCTTATAGAAGTAATGGATTTATTTCGACCAAGGAGGTTATAACTATGGAAATTCGCTTATTAACGACAGAGGACGCAGAAATATATTTAAAAGTTTGTATGGAAGGTTTAACGAAGAACCCAGAAGCTTTTAGCTCTTCTTATGAAGATGTTCTTAAACATGAGGATCCTGTAGCTGCTATGGCAAAACGATTAAGCAATCCGGATAAGTATACTCTAGGGGTCTTCAAAGATAACGATTTAATCGGCATTTCTACTTTAGAAACAAAGCCTTTCATTAAACAAGAACATAAAGCAAAAATCGGTTCCGTTTTTGTTTCCCCAAAAGCGCGTGGCCTTGGAGCAGGACGAGCTCTCATTAAAGCAATTATTGAAAATGCCGATAAACTACATGTAGAACAACTTATGCTCGATGTTGTAGTTGGTAACGATGCTGCAAAAAAATTATATGAATCATTAGGTTTCCAAACTTACGGCGTACAAGAACGTTCTTTAAAACATAACGGTCAATATTGGGACGAAGAACATATGGTTCTGTTCTTAAATGATTAATACTTCAATATAAAGTGAAACTTTACTCAGTGGGGGAGTTTTTCATGCCCCACTGAGTATTAGTTGAACCAATCGGGCTTTTACGGGCAGTTATCGCCCACGTAACTCCCTCGCATTTGCTGAATTTTAAGGTGGGAGTTACTGCCCGTTAATGCGGGGGAGTTTTCCAAAAGCACCTTTTGATTAAAAAAGGTGCTTTTTTCATTACAACAATGTAATCTTCATGTCACCTTTATCGATCGTACCAAACCTTTCCATTCATTATACTAAAAGTATAAAGTGAAACTTTACTCAGTGGGGAACTACATCCCACGCTGATCGCATGTACTTGATATGTAGAGGAGAATGTGACATGAAACAAAACAAACGAGCTATGCTTTTAATATTTACTACAGCAATTGTAACTTCTGGGTTAGCAATTTTACCTTGGTTTATTATATAAAACTATTCCCCTAATAACGAAAAAAAGCTTATTGCTTCTTAAGAAGCAATAAGCTTTTTCTATATTATAAAATCCCCAAAATTTTATTTACACAACTTATAATAATAACCATAGATACGGCAATGCACATGACAACCGTATTACGATCTTGCTTTTCTTTTTTTGAAATTTCTTCATTTGGATTCATGTGTATGATCTCCTTTTAAAAAAAGTGTGAGATAGGAAATTTTTCTTATCCGATGCGAGGTGAATACGAAAACCCTCTCTATCTCACATACACAATAGAATGGAATTGTCATTTTATAAATAAAATGACATGACGTTATGTCGCAACATAGGGTATTTTGTGTCGCTACGTTTTCTATTATAAAAAATAGTTGTGCAAAACTAGTGCATTTTTTATGTCAATTACTCTGAGCGAAAAATTACTCTTCCACTCAATCACATAAAAAGAGTTTTTTATTATTTTCATGTAAACTATACAAGTAGAATGAACAGTTTGGGGTGCACAAGATAATGGTAAAAATTTTATTAGTAGACGATGAAGAACGTATGTTACGATTATTAGATCTTTTCTTAAGCCCTCGCGGCTATTTTTGTATGAAAGCTACTTCTGGCCTTGAAGCACTAAAGTTAATAGAACAAAAAGACTTCGATATTATTTTGTTAGATGTTATGATGCCGAATATGGATGGATGGGATACTTGCTATCAAATCCGTCAAATTTCCAACGTTCCAATCATTATGCTAACAGCTCGTAATCAAAATTACGATATGGTGAAAGGCCTCACTATGGGCGCGGATGACTATATTACAAAACCATTTGATGAGCATGTATTAGTCGCAAGAATCGAAGCTATATTACGTCGTACAAAGAAAGATGGATTTGTTAGCTTCAATGGTATCGAGTGGGATAAAACGAAACATACTGTCACAGTTTATAATGACAAAATCTCCCTGACACCTATCGAGTTTTCGTTACTTGGACTATTTTTACAAAATACAAACCGTGCTTATAGCCGAGATGATTTAATCGAAAAAATTTGGGGTTATGAAACAGACATTGAATATAGAACAATCGATTCACATATTCGTAATATCCGCGATAAATTACGTAAAAAAGGATTTCCTGTTGAAGATTACTTAGAAACTGTCTATAAAGTCGGGTATAAATGGAAAAGTGAATAATTACTTCGGTCAGCGGACAATAGTATACCACTGACCCTTTATATGAAATAAGGTATGGTGAGGAAATGAGTAAACTTTCACTTAAAATTGGGACATACTTTTTAATATTAGCTTTATGTATTGAAACAATTGCTTTTGTATCTTTTTACAAAAGCATTTCAACAATGCGCATTGAGGAAGAAACACTTGCTCTTTTAGAAAAAGGTAATCGCTATAGTAACAAAATTAAAAACCGCACAAAGTGGAGTGCCATTGCTAAAGAAAAGAAATACCTCGAACGCGCTGAATACAATAAAAATCCTAACCGTCCTGTGTATCCAGAGTTCGATATCGCGGATGAAGCTGAACACTTAGTAGAATCAGAATTAATTGCTAACTCTGATATAGCCATCATTATAACGGACAATAACGGCAAAATTATTTCTACCTCAGAACCTGTAACAAAAGAAATGCAAAAACAACTTACTTGTAAAACAGAGACTATCCCAGAAGGTGGATTAATCGTCGAAAAGAACTGGAAAAAATCAAAATTCATCACAACGGTAAGCCCGCTGGAACTTCAAGGATTTCAAGGTAAGTTGTATATGTTATTAAAGACATCTTTCTTAGAAAATATGTTACTTAAACTCATGAATCAATTTCTTATCATTAGTGTTTTGACAATTATTTTAACGACTATTTCTGTCTTTGTTTTTTCTCGTGTTATTACAGAACCGCTTATAAAAATGAAGAAGGCAACAGAAAAAATGTCAAAGTTAAATAAGCCAATTCAATTAGGTATTAAACGGAATGATGAACTTGGAAGTTTAGCAAAAACGATTGAAGATTTATCTAGTGAACTGGCTTATATGAAAAAAGAACGCAATGAATTTCTCGCTAGTGTTGCCCATGAACTATTAACTCCATTAACCTATATGAAAGGTTATGCGAAGGTAGCAAAGAGAGACTCTTTAACGAAAGAAGAACGTGAAGAATACTTACAAATCATTGAGGATGAAACAGATAGTGTAACCGATCTCGTCCAAGATTTATTTATGCTGGTGCAATTAGAACAACACCAGTTTGTTATAAAAAAACAAAAAGTGATTCTTAGGCCTTTTTTAGAACGAATGGTTGAAAAAACAAAAACAACATTAACAAATAAACAAATGCAACTCCATGTATATTGCAAAGATAATTTAGAAGTTTGCATAGACGAAAGACGTATGGAACAAGTTATGTTAAATTTATTACACAACGCTTATCAACATTCGCCAGAAAACACTACTATTACGATACGCGTACTCACAGAAACAGATTCTTTTACAATAAGTGTAGCCGATGAAGGAGAAGGTATTCCTGAAGAAGATATCCCGCATATTTTTGATCGTTTTTATCGTGTTGATAAATCGAGAACGAGAGCTACTGGAGGAAAAGGTATCGGGCTAGCTGTTGCAAAAGAAATTGTAGAATTGCATAACGGCTCCATTGTAGTAACAAGCCAATTAGGAGTAGGAACAAACTTTAGAATCGAGCTACCTTTTGAATAAGATGCGTGTGAAAACACCAGTAGTAGTAAACACTACTGGTGTTATTTTGTTCATAAAATCAGCTCATATAAGCTAAGGTTTTGAAATTATTCTTATTTCAATATAAAATAAAGGTACATTTGCAAAGATTTGGAGGGTGATACAATTGGATATCCATGTATTAACAAAAGACGAAGCGGAAATTTACTTAGAACTTCGTGTAGAAGGATTAAAGCAAAACCCTGAAGCTTTCAGCTCTTCTTATGAAGATATTATTAATAAAGAGTGTGCGATTGAATATAAAGCACAAAAATTAGCACAAGATGAAAACTATACGCTAGGTGCATTTAAAGATGGACAATTAATCGGGGTTGCAACACTGGAAACGAAACCATATGTAAAACAAGAACATAAAGCTAAAATCGGTTCTGTATATGTTTCTCCAAAAGCACGCGGACTTGGAGCAGGAAAAGCACTTATTAAAGAATGTCTTGAACTTGCTAAATCTTTAGAAGTAGAACAAGTTATGCTTGATGTTGTTGTTGGCAACGATGGAGCAAAAAAACTTTATGAATCATTAGGATTTAAAACATTCGGTGTACAAGAACGTTCATTAAAATATAACGGACAATATTGGGACGAAGAGCATATGGTCTTATTCTTAGATGAAAATAAATAATAAAAAACATCCTCATGCTTGGAGGATGTTTTTTTTTACTTTCTTGTACACCATGCCTTATGTAATAATTGAATCGCTTTCGCAATTTCTTCTTCTGATAAAATCGCAAACCCAAGTAAAACTACATTTTCAGGCGCAGTACCGTCTTTATAGTACGTAGAAACAGGATATATTTTAATACTATATTTTGCTGCTTCTTTAATTAGCTCTTCTTCTCGCATTCCATTATGCACTTGTAATAAAATGTGTAATCCAGAATCTTCTCCTATCACTTCAACACGATTAGAGAAATATTTCTCTATTTCAAAAACAAGTCGATCCCTCTTTTTTCGGTAAACGACACGCATTTTATGAATATGTTTTTCCCAATATCCTTCATTTAAAAACCTTCTTATCACTTCTTGGTCCATTCTTGAAACACTTTGCGTATAAAATAAATATTCCTTTTGATATTTTTTAATTACATTCTTCGGTAATACGATATAACTCATCCGTAATGAGGGTAACAAAGCTTTTGATAGTGTCCCCATATAAATAACTTTCCCGTCTGTATCTAATCCTTGTAGTGCCGGAATTGGCTTTCCTGAATAGCGAAATTCACTATCGTAATCATCTTCAATAATATACCTGTCTTCTTCTTTCTTTGCCCATTGTAAAAGCTGCGTCCTTCTCGTAATAGGCATAATCATTCCATATGGGAACTGATGAGAAGGAGTTACAAATACAACATTTGCATCACTATTTTCTAAATCTGCCATACAAATTCCGTCCCTATCTAAAGACAATATTTGAACCTTCTTTTCTCCCTGTTCAAAAACAACCATTTTCCTATGATAACCTGGGTTTTCAACTGCATAATTGCTTCCCTTTAACAATTGAAACAGTAGCTTTACTAATATTTGTGTACCCGCTCCTAATACGATCTGGCTAGCTGAACAACGCACACCTCTAGATTCATACAAATAGTTCGCAATTTCCTCCCTTAAGCTCAATTCCCCTTGAGGGTGTCCAAGAAAAAGTAACTCATTATTATGTGGCTGCCATACATCATTTATAAGCTTGCGGTACATAGTGAACGGAAAAGTATCCATATCAACCCCTGTTTGGGTGAAATCAAATGTATAGTTCTCCTCCCGAAACGATACTTCTTCTACTTTCGCTTCGCTTCCTTCTACATAAATCATTTGTTCAATTTTACATACGAAATAACCTTTTCTCGATGCCGATTCAATATAACCTTCTGCAAGTAATTGCTCGTAAGCCGCTTCTACTGTATTCTTACTCACTTGTAAATAGCTCGCCAGCTTTCTTTTAGCAGGTAATTTTGTAAAAGCCGGAATCGTTCCATCTTTAATCTCTTTTTTTATATACTCATACAATTGCACATACAATGCTATTTTACTTTTCGTATTTAAATTAGGCGTTAATTCTAACATAATATCTGACCCCTTAAAAAAACTAAAATCTGATACTTTTTACAGTACCAGAAGTTATATATAATTCCTTGTATCATGTCACACATAAAAAATCAAATACTCGAGAGGGGATGCATGATTATGAACAACAATAGACGGATTGGACTCATTATGATTATTTCAGGAGCTACCTTATGGGGATTATCTGGCCCGATGATTCAGTGGCTATTTCAACATACTAACGTATCATCAATTGATTTTTTAACAATTCGCTTGTTGCTTGCGGGAATATTTATTTTATCTTTCTTGCTTATAAAGAAACAAAACATATTTCAAATTTGGAAACATCCTAGACATTCTATACAACTTATTATTTTCTCTATTCTCGGCATGCTCGGTGCGCAATATGCCTTTATCGAAACAGTTCATATTAGTAATGCGGTCACAGCGACATTATTTCAATTTCTAGGTCCTGTTCTTATTACCATTTATGTCGCATTTGGACAAAGAAAATTCCCTGCTTCTATGCAACTACTTGCAATTATAACTGCCCTAACGGGAACGTACTTTATTATTACAAACGGTTCAATTGAAAATATTGTTTTATCGAAAGAAGCCATTATTTTCGGCCTATTAACAGCAATTGGCTTTGCATTTTATACCCTTCATCCAGCTTCTCTTATTAAAGAATGCGGAACAACTGTAGTAATTGGCTGGGGGATGTTAATCGGTGGCATTGCCCTGCTTATTTGTAATCGCTCGTTTGAATGGAATCAGCTTTCACAAACCTTTACACCAAAAACTTTTTCTATGCTTATTCTTATCATCCTAAGTGGCACTCTTTCTTTCCTCCTTTATATCGGTAGTCTGAAATATTTAGCAGCAACAGAAACGAGCATTTTATCTAGCATTGAACCACTTGTAGCTGCCATCGTTTCAATCACTTGGCTGAATGAATCCTTTGGAGCATATCAACTATTAGGCGGCGTATGTATCGTTCTTTCTGTTATTTTCTTAACGATGCCCCAAAAAGGGCGAGAACCAACCTTTACAACTGAACAAATATAAAAAATGTCAAAAGAGGTCGTACAAAACTTACGACCTCTTTTTATACTTTAAAGGAATTGTCCCGCTTTCTAGCAAATACAATTACACTAACAATCAAAATTAGGAGTGTGACACCATGAAAAAAATCGGAACTATGTTACTTTTCTCCATTCTCATCGCTGGATGTACACAAGCGCAACCTGATTTAAAAAAACCTAAAAAAGAAGCTATCGCAACGTCATCCACTCAAGTTAATGCACCTTCATTCTTTCACCTTAGCGTTTTAAAAGATGTAAATTGGGAAGAAACACCCTCCTTCATACAAGAAAAAATACCTTTAAAAGGAATTGAAGAAAAAATTGCAATGGCTGATAGGCCTATTATCGCAAACGAAAAAAATGAAATAATGTGGTACTTTTTAGATCCAGAAATACCAACTGGAAAACTATCTATCATCGCACTAAAACAAGGATCAGTAACTCCAACACCAGTACTCTTTCAACAAGAAACTTCCAAAACAACTTGGACTACTTCAAATACAATTGATTCTACTACAGACGAACTCCCGCTTACTATGTCGCTACCTTCCTCTGGATTATGGGTTTTAAATATATATGTGAATGAAAAATATTATGATCAGTTTGTAATTACTGCTGAGTAAAGTGACAAAACTAAAACACACTCTCCTTATTTTAATTCCTTATCTCAAAAAAGCAGTGCCTTTTTAGGCACTGCTTTTAGCTATTAATAACTTGGTATTTTCATAATTTGCGCCACACCTGAATCAATGGCTGCTTTCGCTACAGCTTCCGCAACACTTGGAACAACTCTTTTATCTAACGGATTCGGGATTACATAATTCACATTACGTTCTTCGTCCGTAATGATGTTAGCGATCCCATATGCTGCCGCTAATTTCATCTCTTCTGTAATATCAGTCGCGCGCACATCTAACGCACCACGGAATATCCCTGGGAACGCCAATACATTATTTACTTGATTCGCATAATCTGAGCGCCCGGTTCCTACTACAGCTGCCCCAGCCTTTAATGCATCCTCTGGGAAGATTTCTGGAATTGGATTCGCCATAGCAAACACAATTGCTTTCTCATTCATCGTTTGTACAAGTTCTTTCGTTAATACGTTAGGAGCAGATACGCCAATAAAAATATCAGCTTGATGAATCGCTTCTTTTAACGTTCCACGCACATATTCTCGATTTGTCTTTTTGGAAACTTCAATTTGTGCTTCGTTCATCCATGATTCACCTTCACAAACAATACCTTCTAAGCTAACTAACGTAATGCGCTTTGCACCAGCTTTTAATAATAATTTTCCAATTGCAATTCCTGCCGAACCCGCACCGTTAATAACAATTTTCACATTATCCATTTGTTTGCTAACAACTTTTAATGCATTAATAACAGCTGCTAAGACGACAATAGCGGTCCCATGTTGATCATCATGGAATACAGGAATATTTGTTTCTGCTTTTAATCGCTTTTCAATTTCAAAACAACGTGGTGCCGCAATATCTTCTAAGTTAATTCCTGCAAACGTAGGCTCTAAATTTTTCACAAGGGTAACGATTTCATCCACATCAGTCGTACCTAAACATAACGGAAAAGCATCTACATTCGCAAATTTCTTAAATAAAATACTCTTCCCTTCCATAACAGGCATAGCTGCTTTCGGTCCAATGTTCCCTAAACCAAGTACCGCTGTTCCATCTGAGACAACTGCCACCATATTACCACGTGCTGTATAGTCATACACTGTTTCTTCATCTGCTGCAATTGCTTTGCAAGACTCCGCTACACCTGGTGTATATGTCAGGCTTAAATCATCCGCTGAATTTACTTCTACTTTACTTGTAATTTCAATTTTCCCTACTAATTCTTTATGCAATAACAATGATCTTTCATTAATTTGATTTTCTAACATACTTATATTCTCCCCTTAATTTGACAAGCTAGCTATATGAATATAGCTAGCTTGTTTGATCATGAAAACATTTTTAATAAAATTGTCGCTGTTACAACCATTGCTGCCCCGCCTAAACGTGTTGAAATTTGCGCAAACGGCATTAATTCCATACGATTTGAAGCTGATAAAATAGCAACATCTCCAGTTCCACCTAAACCACTATGACATCCCGTTACAATTGCTGATTCAACTGGATACATTTTCATCACTTTCCCTACAAGAAAACCTGATGCTACCATTGTAAGAACAACTGATGCGCACACAACAACATATCCTACTGAAAGAACTGCTGCTACGTCTTTTAGCGGAATATATAGCAATCCTAGTCCAACCATTAACGGCCAAGTTAAATTCTTCGAAATGAATTTATATAAATGGAATACTCCTTGCTCCATTTTTGCTGGCATTAATTTAAAGTATTTCACAAGTGCTGCTGAGAAAATCATAATGATTGCCCCAGGAATACCGATGAACTTAGAAGCAAATCCTCCGAAGATGAAGAACGTACACGCAATTAATAAACCTGCTCCCATTAATGAGAAGTCAATTGGCTTCTCTGTATTTTGTTCTTTTAATAACTCTGCTTGATTGTCTGTTTTCACTAATACACCGTTACCACTAAGTTCCGGTTTCTTCTCACCTAAACGCTTCATATACCCTGCACTCACGATTGCGAACATATTTCCAATAATAGCCGCTGGAATAAGCTGTGATACAAACGTTGCTGATGATTCATTTAAAATATCACTATACGCTAGCGACAATGGTAAAATCCCTTCCCCAATACCACCACTCACAATTGGTACGATGATAAAGAAAAATGTTTGCTTCATTTCAAACCCAAATAGTGAACCGACCAATAATCCTACTGCTACAGAAGCTAACGTCCCTACTACTAAAGGTATAAACATACGAACAAAACCTTGTACTAATACTTTACGATTCATTCCTAAAATACTTCCGACTACTAAACAAGAAATATATAAATATAAAAAGTTCGATTTTTTCATTAACATAGTCGCAGCTTCCATTGAAGCTGGATTCATCCAGTTAAAAAATACAAGTAATGATGGAATAAATAACGAAAGTATTGCCGGACCGCCGATATTTTTTAAAATTGGAATTCTCATTCCAATGTCGCCTAAGAAAATACCCATGATCATAATAACTGCAAATCCACCAATCATATCTGCTGGCAATTTATTATATACAGATGCCCCATAAATAATAGCAGCCAATACTACATATAACGGTAAAGGTATAACACCGATTTTTACATTCATAATTTTAGAAGCGAAAGATTCTCTTTGTACTTCATTTCCTTCAGAAAATGATACCGCTTCCACATTCTTTTGAATTCCCATATGGCACCCCCTTGTTTTCTTAATAACAATATTAAAACGCTTTCAATAGTAAAAATAGTTTTTGTAAGTTTTGTAATTGATTTTGTAATTAAAAAAAGTATAAGCGACTTATAATAAGTCGCTTATACGTAAAACTCTATTTTATTTTTGTCAATACATCTTAATTTACTCACTGGTCTTCCTACGTGTTGATACACCATTTCGTTTTCTAATACTCCAACTTCAGTCAAAAACATTACATACTTTCGAATAGAAACTCTTGAAACTCCAACTAATTGCGCCATTTCATCTGTTGTAAACGCTCGTCCATTCAGCGACTCGATCTTTTGCCAAATTAATTGCATCGTTTGTTTTGTTAATCCTTTCGGAAGCTCTTTAGTGACAGTAGGCTCTCTTTTTTCTTTTTGCAAAATTAACGAATCTAATTCCGATTGACTAATTTTTTTTTGTTCTTTCATGAAAGTAAGTTTTTCTCGATATATAGTTAATGCCTTTTTAAATCGTTCAAATGTAAATGGTTTAATTAAATAATCTACTACACCATATTGTAATGCTTTTTTAATACTCCCCATATCATGTACAGCTGAAATCATCATAATATCGATTTCTTTTTCTTGGTTGCGAATATACATTAAAAGCTCAAATCCAGTTTCTTCAGGCATAAAAATATCAAGTAATACTAAATCTACTCGTGATTCCTCTAATACTTCTATCGCTTCTTTAACGGAGTTAACTGCTTGAACAAGTTCAAACCCTCCTACTTGCTCTAAATAATGCGTATTTAACATTGCTACCATCGGGTCATCTTCTACAATTAAAACTTTAATCATATTTGCCTCTCATCCCTACCTCTAGGTATTTCAATTGTTATCGTTGTTCCCTTTCCTACTAATGAATGCATATGAATTTTCCCATTTATTCGCTGTATACTTTCTTTTACAAGATACAAACCATAACCGCGGTTATCTCCCTTTGTGGAATAACCTTTCGTAAATAATACCCCTATTTCTTCTTGTATACCTTTTCCCGTATCTTGTACTGTAATAGTTAATGTATCCCCATATTGTATCTCAACTTCAACTTGCTTCTTTTCACAATTCATCACTGCCTCTAATGCATTATCAATTAAATTTCCGACAATCGTAATCAGTTCATGAGTAATACTTTCATCATCCATTTCTGGCATGTAAGAATCTTCACTTATGATTAATTTTATATTTTTCTCTCTAGCATAGCTAAGCTTTCCAAGTAAAAAGCCAGCAAATACTGGACTTTTTATTCTTTTCATAATCCCACCAATTTCATATTGATGCTCTGATACCATACCGCTTATATACTTCTGTAATTCTTCATACTGCTTCATATGTGTAAGCCCTAATACGACATGCATTTTATTCATAAATTCATGCGATTGTGCCCGTAATGCTTCCGCATATAGCCTAATACCAGTTAATTCTTCTGCTAATTTTCTAATCTCTGTTTTATCACGAAATGTTGCAATTGCACCAACTATTTCTCCTTTTACATATAAAGGAACACGATTCGTCACAATCGTAATTCCATAAATATTTTGTTCTTCGTTTAATTGTACCTCTCCCGTTTGTAATACTTCTTTTATACGTGAATTAGGCATATACAACTCAACATCTTTACCGATAAAATCTTCTTCAAGACCACTTTTCTTAAACAATCGTTTTGCCTCATTATTTATTAAAGTTACATTGGCTTCTTTATCTACAGCGATAATACCTTCCTTTACAGATTGTAGCATCGTATTTCTTTCTTCAAGAATTTTCGCTATCCTGTGAGGTTCAAGACCGAATAAACTCCTCTTTATATGTCTAGCTAGCAATATTGCTCCTATAATTCCGACTAGTACTCCAACTCCGACACCAATGTAAATGATATGTCTACTTTCCTTAACTCTCTCTTTTACATTATCTGCTGAAATACCAACGGCCACCGCTCCAAGTTGTTCACCTGTTTCAGAAAATACAGGTACAAACACTCGCATTGAAATACCTAAAGTTCCTTCTGCCAGCGATACATGTTCCTTTCCTTTCAATGCAGGCCCTTCATCTCCCCCAATAAAATGATGGCCTATTTTTTGAGGATTTGGATGTGATTTTCTTATTCCATTCATGTCCATAACTACAATAAATTGAACACCTGTGTTTTTTAATATTCTATTTGTATACGTTTGGATTGCAGAAGTATCTGCCTTCCCAATCAAACCATCGATTACAATTGAATCATTCGCCACAATGTGTGCAATTGTTTTTGCTTTCTCTGCTTGGCTATCCTCCGTCGTCCGTTCTACATTATGACTAATTAATATATCTGTCACAAGTAAAGAAAAAATTACAACTGTACAAACTAACAATGTAATCGTTTTCCATAAATTCCATAATCTTTTTCTTTTTTTCATCCCGTTAATGACTCCCCTAATTGCTGAATAGAAAAATAAGTAAGGTGAAAATAATATCACCTTACTTATCTGCTTGTTATTATACTTTAAATTTACTAGTCATCGCTTGTAGTTCTTCGGCCATCCCAGCTAAGTTTTGCGAAGCTGAACTAATTTCTTCCATTGAATTCACTTGTTCTTCTGTTGAAGCAGCAACACTTTGCATACTAACTGTATTTTCTTCTGCAGCCGCTGCAATTTCATCAATAGCATTTGTCACTTCATTTGCATCTCCAGCAATTCTCTTCGTTGTTTCTACCATTTGATTAACTTGAGAAACAATATGTGTAGTAGAACTTAAAATTTCCGTAAAACTTGCTTTCGTTTTTGTTACAACATCAAGGCCTTGTTGAACTTCTCCATTCACATTATCCATCGCCTTAACAGTATGTTCAATATCCGCCTTAATTTCTGCAATTAAATTTGCAATCTCTCCAGATGATTCTCCTGATTGCTCCGCTAATTTTCTAACCTCATCAGCTACAATAGCAAACCCTCGGCCCTGTTCACCTGCTCTTGCCGCTTCAATAGCCGCATTTAAAGCTAATAAGTTCGTTTGAGTAGCGATGTTTTGAATCGCTTCAGAAATAGCTCCTACCTGCTTTGATTTCTCATCAAGAAGTTTAATAATAGCATCTGACTCGGATACCGATTTAGAAATAGACTGCATTTGTTTTGCTGTTTGTTCAACCAATTCTTCCCCTTCTTCAGCTCTTTCTCTCGCATGTAATGAGGAGATAGAAATTGATTCCGCGCTTCCAGTTACATCTTGAATTGCTGTATTTACTTGTTGTAATGTAGCCGCACCTTCTTCAACACCTTGACTTTGTGATTCAGCCCCACCTGATACTTGTTCCATTGCAATTGTAATTTGATCTGTCGCATCATTTGCTTGCTGTACGCTCGCTGTTAACTCTTCAGCCGATGCAGCGACATGTTCTGCTGAAAAACTAATTTGAGTAATCACATCTTGTAAAGAGGCAGACATTTCATTAAATGAATTCCCTAATTTCCCTATATCATCCTTGGAATGGATTGTAATTTTCTCTGTCAAATCTCCCTTACTAATTTTATGTGCCGAGTCAGCTATTTTTCTTAATGGTCTTGTAATAGACTTTGTAATGAAATAAATTAATACACTACCAAATACAATAGCGATGGCAATGACAATCAAAGTCTTATAAAACACTGGATTCGCAGCTTGGGTAATTTCTTCGTCGAACATAACCCCAACTACTTTCCATCCTGTTTTCTCATTTGTTGCAAAGATTAAATTCTTTTTATCGCCTTGTTCTGTATAAGACACATTTCCTTGTTTTTCTTCATAAATTGGTTTAATCCACGGATCAGTAACTTTTGCACCTGGTTTTCTAGATGGATGACTAACAATTTGCTTATTTTGATCTAGAATAACTGCATAACCTTTTTCACCAATGTTAATCATTTTGGAAATTTTTAAGATGTTATCTAAATTTAAGTTAATTCCTATAACACCTTTACCATCTTTTACTTCTTTAGCAATTGTCACTACCATATTTTTAGTAGATGCTGATTGATATGGTGCAGTAACAATTACTTTCCCTTTATTTTCATGTGCTTCTTTATACCAAGATCTATCTGTTGGATTATACCCATCAGCCATTTGGATAAATGGTTCTCTTATAAACTTTCCTGCCTGTGTTCCAATATAAATACCTTCTACTTCTGGATGAAGTTTTATATATTGCGTTAACTTCGTTCTTACTATTTCTTCTTGTCCGTTTGGATATGTATCCTCTGTTAAAATGTCTGCAAAGTACGCCGCATCAACAAATTTCTCTTCTATATTTTGAGAAATAACAGTATTTAAAACTGAAATATTTTCCTTTGCTTTACCTGTAATTTGTTGTTCAAAATTTGTTTTGGCAGTTTGATATGAAACACCACCGATAATAAGTCCTGGTATAGTTAAAATAAGAAAAAATGAAATGATTAATTTTTTCTTGATACTCATACATTTAACCCAGTTAAATATTTTTTGCATAATAATCCTCCTTTATGTAATGTGGATACTTGTGTAATTTTATACAAGTAACATATATAAAACAATATATAATGATAACATGTAATTTTTTTTGTCAATTATGTATTTTTACATATTCACTACTTCTAAATATTTAATCATAAAAAATAAGAGAACCTCAGCTTATATAATAAGCTGAGGTTCTCTTATTTCTTAACAAAAAACACCCACAAAAACTCCTCTTACAGTTCCTTACATCTATTTCCTTACTAATTCATTTAGAGCTTTTCACATAACTAATCGCCTGACTCCCCATTTGCATCCATGCCTTTTCAAATTTTCCTCTCGGCACTTTTACATCTAGGCTATCCTCGAGAGGATCCCGAATATATACAAATTCTTCATCGTATCCAATCAGTACTACACAATGTTCATTATACGTAATAGAAACATCTCCGCTATTTGTTTCCCATGTAGTAAATTCATCTTCATCTAATGGCGCAAATGTTGCATTCGTAATCATAACTACCGGTTGTCCTGCTTTTACACTCTTATAAAGTTCTTCTATACTCTTCCCTGTTAAGTCCACAGCTTTATTAGGTAAATACTTTTTCGTTAATTGAAAAAGTGGTCCGTGATATACACCATATCCGGATTCAGAAAAGGTATAAATATTCCCTACAAATCCTTCATTCGGATTCCCACGTACACCATCGTTCATAAAATCAACTTTCTTTATTTCATTTGCTAATTTCATCTTATCCACTGTAATGCCTGCATATTGTAACATCATCGCTAAGCTAGTCACTTCACAGCCTCTATCTAGCTCTGGTAATTGCTGAATTAAAGGTACATTCGATAAGATGACCTTTTCATCATTATTACTAAAATCTGCTTCTTTTCCGCTTTGTATATTGAAGAATGTTAACTTCTCCACATACTTTGTAATACCATTTGTATATACATTCCATACTGCTATAGCTAGTAAAGCCATACATATATACCACTTCCATCTCCGTATCACTCTCACGCCCTTTTTAGTTCGTTAAATAAGAATAAAACGCGTCAGCATCCGTGCGAATCACCGGTACAAAATTTAGTTCTTTTCCTTTTTCAGGCTGATTTTTTTTAATTTTTTCTGCTAATTCTTGAACGTTCATATTCGTTTTATCCATATTAAGCTCATCTGCCATTTGTAACACTTTTTGTTCATTAATTTCGCTTAATACTTGATATATATCTTTACCATACAAATCAATATGATATTTTTTTGCTTCTTCCTGCACTTTTTGTTCGTACACTTCTTGCGCTAACGTTTCTATCTCTTTTCCTTTTTTGGAAATACCTAACTTCCCTGCTTCCTCTCTTACTTTCGTTCCATAGATCTCTTCCTCAGTGTCTTCTATTTCTTTTCCATTTGTCGAAATGCCTAATTTATCCGCTTCATCATTAATTTTAATCGTATTAATTTGATTAATTAAATTTACAATCGTTGTATTCTCTATAGATATGCCTAGCTTTAACGCTTCTTGCTTCACTTTTGTTTCATAGATTTCTTCTGAAAGAGTTCCAACGTCTTTTCCTTCAATCGAAATTCCTAACTGTTCAGCTTCTCTTCCTACTTCCGTCTCATGAATTTCTTTTTCTAGCGTAATTTGTTCTTTCCCTTCCGTTTCAATACCTAGATTCTCCGCCTTTTCTTCTGTATGCACCGCATGTATCTTCCCATTATTTAATTGTTCTTTACTGCGCTGCGTGTAATTTGTCTTTCCTTGTGATGTTTCAGAAGGAGAGGCACCCCCTAATATGCTTAAGCTCATTACTCCAATAGTGAATACCGTCATCATTTTCTTTTTCAAAATTAATTCCTCCCTCTTACACTTTCTTTTCCATCATTCCCTATACATAATCGAAATAACATTATGATCGATATAATCTTTTCAAATACCTTTTTATAATCACTTCTTCATAGGGCGAACTTTCTGTATATCATACATGTTATAAATAGTTTCTTAACTTTCCCTTAAAAAAAGACGATCTTGCAAAAACAAGATCGTCTTCTCACTTATATTCTTTGGTTTTTAGGGAAATTCACTTCAAAACAAGTACCCTCTCCCCATTTGCTCTCTACTGATATTTTCCCATAATGCTTTTCTACAATCCAATTTGCGATTGAAAGGCCTAATCCCGCTCCTTCTGACGCACTTCTCGCTTTATCACCTTGATAAAAACGATCAAATAATTTTGGGATGTCCTCATCTTTAACCCCTATCCCGTCATCTTCCACCCGTATACGAATCGAACTGTTCGTTTGCGTACAATCGATTTGAATATGACCACCTTCATTCGTATACTTCATCGCATTATCTAACAATATGACCATCATTTGATGAATTCTCTCTCTATCACCCATAAATGATATGTCATGTTCTACTTTCAATATCATTTCTTTTTCTTGATATGAAGCAATTTCCTTATATGGATCTACTATTTCTTCTAACAATTTATCCATTTCAAATGTTTTCTTATCCATCTCAATTTGATTAGAATCCGAACGTGCTAACAATAATAAATTAGTTACAAGCTTAGATAATCGTCGACACTCCTTTGAAATCGTAGAAATATCCATCGCTTTTTCTTCTATTGTCGCAGATGGTGACTGGAATAACACATCCGTTTTTGATTGAATAACCGCAAGTGGTGTCCTTAATTCATGCGATGCATCCGAAACGAACTGCTGCTGTTTTTCCCACGAATTTTGAATGGGTACGAGTGCCCTGCCGGCTAAGAAAAAGCCGATGCCTATTGCACATAAACTTCCTACACTACAACCAATAACAAGAATTAAAAATAAAGTATTTAACATTTCTTTTTCAGCTGTTATATCGCGTACAATTTGAACTATTTTTGTATCTTGTTGAAATGCAAACGTTCTAAAATATTGCCCTTGCACTTCTATATCTTGCAAAGTTCCTAATTTCTTTGGAGAAAACTTTTCCAAATTATCTTCAAAGATAAAACGGCGTTTGCCGTTTTCAATACCTATCTCCACTGTGTTTCCAAGCCAAGTTAACTCCATTATCCTTGGATCCCCAATCGGAGGATATCCCCTGATTTTTTTAGGTAGTTTTTTATCATCTGAATTCTTTCTATGCTGAACGGATTTTCCTATCGATTTATCTACTTCATTATAAATACGATTATATGTGTATGAATAAATGATACTGCCTAATACACCTATCAAGATAATAAATACTAATGAATTCAATATAGTCAATCGAATGCGTGTTTTCTGAAACATGCTTCCCTTTTTCATTGTTCTTTTAATATATATCCAATACCTCGAACAGTTTGAATATCTTTCTGATAACCGAATGGCTCTAATTTTTTACGTAAATGATGTACATATACTTCTACAATTGCTACTGTCGTATCTGAATCAAATCCCCAAACACGATCAAAAATTTGTTCACGCATTAAAATCTTTCCGCTATTTTGAATAAGGTACTCTAAAAGCTCATATTGTTTTAATGTTAACTTCATACTTTGTCCATCTACTTGAACGTCTTTATCTTTTCCGAACAGTTCAATCCCTTTATAACGAATAGTCTGCTTTGTTGTTAGACTACCACTTCTTCGTAACAACGCACGAATTCTTGCTTTTAATTCTAGAGCCTGAAACGGCTTAACAATATAGTCATCTCCACCAAAATCTAAGCCTTTCACTCGATCTTCTAGAGAGTCTCTCGCTGTCAAAAATAGGACTGGTGTTTCAATTTTTTCATCACGTATTTTTTGAATCACTTCAAAACCGTCCATTTCTGGCATCATCACATCAAGCAAAATGGCATCATATATATTTTGTAACGCTAGAAATAATCCATCTTCTCCATTCAATGCTGTATCTACTTCAAATTCGTCGCGTAATATTTGGACAATAGACTCTAATAAAGAAGCATTATCTTCTACTACGAGTAAGCGCATATTCTCACCTTCCACCATATTGTTCAATCCTATTTATAATTACATTTCAACGTTTTTCTCAATGTAAAATTTGGAAGATTTATTATAAAAGCTCTTCCTTAAATTTAGCTTAATAAAAAATTGAAAGAAATAAGATTCCCCTTATCTCTTTCAACTTTTTACTACGTATACCTTTTTACTCGGCAATTCTAAACAATTTAACTGGCCACCATATACAGCACCGCCATCAATCCCTATAATACGATTACTTCCAAAATACACGCCGCAATTCTCACTACCATGAAGCGTTTTTGTTTCCGTATGACCAAATACAACAACCTTTTCACCACTATACCCACTATGAAACTCATTACGTATCCACATTAACGTATATGGTTCACATTCCGAAACTCGCTTCAATGGCTCAACACCGGCATGTACAAATATATACTCTTCTGTCTCAACGTACTGATCTAATTCTTGAATAAATTTTACATGGTCCTCTAAAACATGCGATTGTAAAATCGGTTTTTGGAAGACTTCTTCATTAACCACAATATCTTCTTCTACAAAGCCATAGCTGTATAAAGTCTTATCTCCACCATTCCTTTTTACCCAATGATTCCATGAACGTTCCTCATCTGTCGTTAACGCTTTAATCATCATATCTTCATGATTGCCCTTTAGAACGAAGGCTCCCTCTTCTTTTAACTCTTTTACCTTTTCAATTACAGCACGCGCATTTGGACCACGATCCACATAATCCCCTAATAAAATCAATTGATCCTGTCTTGCATCATATTGAGCTTCTTCCAATAACTGTTCGAACTTTTCTATTTCTCCATGAATATCACTAATAACAAGAATTCTTTTCATATTATTCCCTTCTTTCTAAGCCACTCTCTTTCTAATTATAGTTCAAAACAACAGAAATTTCTGAATCCACATTCAAAATCACATTTATTACAAATAAAACGATTGTCCTTACAACAATGTAAGTCTCTTGTCATCCAATTCGATAGTTGCAAGTGCTATATTTCCTTATACTAAAAGTAAGAAATGAAACAAAAAAACAAGGAGAGATGAGACATGAAAAAAGTGATGGAAGTTATAGTAGCGGTGGCAGAGGTTTTCGTAAATGGTAAACAAGTTGCAATGGAGTTAAACAAATAATGAAAAGGACAAGATTCATTCTAGACCCTTTACTCATATAAAAGAGATAAGACTTCTTCATTTTTTTGATCCCTTATCTCCTTGAAAAAGCCGTATCCTTTTTCGGGATACGGCTTTTTCTTATTTTTGACTCGTGCGAGCTGAAATACTAATTGCTCTATCAGTTGCTTTGGCAGCTTCATCTAATGCTTCTTTACTATTCTTCCCGTCATACATTGCTTCTAATGCTTTTACAACTGCATCTCGTGATTCTGGGAATACACTAATTAAAGCCCCTTGAGTTGCTGGAGATTGCTTCGTCGCTTGTAATTGTTCCACTGTTACTTTTAGCTGTGGATATTTTTCATATTGCTCTTTTACTAATGGTTCATTGTATGCATCTGGATTAATAGAGAAATAGCCTGTTGCAGTATGCCATTTTGCTTGTACGTCTGGCTTCGTTAAATATTTCATAAAGTCCCAAGCACCTTGTTGCGTTTCTTCTGAAACCATATTCGTCATCCATAATGATGCTCCGCCAATAACAACACCATTTTGTTTCGAATCCTCTGGATATGGAATATATGACACGCCTACATTAAACTTAGATGCATCAATTAAGTCGCGAACACCAGCTGAAGAATCTAAATACATAGCAACTTGTCCAGATTGGAACGCGGCACGAATATCATCCCAACTTGCTCCATACTTTCCAAGTGCACCAGCTTTATTTAAATCATCTAACATTCCAAATACTTTCTGTCCTTCTTTACCGTTAAATACCGCCTTCTTTGCAGCATCTTTGCGGCCGTTTTCGTTATCTACATATAAAGCACCTTGTGTCGCTAACAATTCTTCAAAGAACCAACCATAATTCAGCATGGAGAATCCATATTGTTTTACATTTCCGCCTTCTTTAATCGTTAACTTTTTCGCTGCTTCTTGTAATTCTGCATATGTTTGTGGGGCTTTCTCTGGATCTAATCCCGCCTTTGCAAAAGCATCTTTATTATAAATTAATACTGGTGTAGATGAATTAAATGGCATAGAATACATTTTTCCATCAACTGAATAATAATTTGTAATTGCTTTTTCCAACTTTGAAGTATCATACTTATCTTTTTTTATCCAACTATCAATTGGCGTAATCTTTTTGCTATCAATCATATATTTTGTTGTAATTTCACTTGACTGAACAAGAGCTGGCGCTTCTTTCGTAGCAGACATCGTTCTAAATTTCGTTAAAGACTCTTCATATGTCCCTTGGAACTCTGCCTTTATCTCGTATTTATTCTGTGACTTATTATAGTCTGCAACAAGCCCATCTAGTACGCCTTGTGTTTTTCCACCCATCGCATGCCAAAAACGAATTACTGTCTTATCACCATTTTTTTCAACTGGTGCTACTTTTGCCTGCGCTTCAGATTTCCCCTCCGTTTTACTACTTGAACAAGCGGCACTAGATAATGCCATTGTTGCTGCCATTAATAGAGCAGCACCTTTTTTAACTAAACTCATTTTAATCTCACCTTCCCTTAGTTATTTAATTGCACCTTTTGTTAATCCTTGTTGTAATTGCTTTTGCCCTACAAATAGTAAAATCAGTGTTGGAATGACAATAACCGTAACACCGGCCATTACGCTTCCCCAATCAGTTGCAACTTCTTGAGACTGAAGCTGCTTTACACCAATTTGAACTGTTCTTACTTTTTCATCAGTGGTCACTAGGAGTGGCCATAAGTACATATTCCATGTTGTTAAAAAACTATATACTCCAAGCGTAATAAAACTCGTTTTACAATACGGAATTACAACGCTAAATAAAAACCTTACATTTCCAATCCCTTCAATAAAAGCTGCTTCTTTCAGTTCATTCGGAAGCGTCATAAAATGTTGACGTAACAAGAAAATACCGAAAGCTGTTGCAAAAAACGGCACTGTCATCCCAGCAAAACTATTGATCCAACCGAAGTTTTGAATCGTTAAAAAGTTTGGTACCATCGTTGCTTCCCACGGAATAAGCATCGTTGAAATAAACAGGAAAAAAATAAGGTTTCTTCCTTTAAACTGAAGAAAAACAAAAGCATAAGCTGCTAAACTGGATACGATAAGTTGTCCAATCATAACAATCGTCGATACAATTAAACTGTTGTACAAGTATGTAAAAAGCGGTACTTTTTGAAAAATATTAATAAAATTATCGAAAGTAAATTGGGTCGGAAATAGCCTTCTCATTTGAATATCATCTGGTGTCATAAAGCTTATTAAAAACGCATAGAGTACAGGAAAAAACACAATTACTGCACTAATAATGAGCAGCATGTATAATAGGAAATTTTGTTTCCACTGTTTAACGATCATTTATAATGCACCTTTCTCTCAGCAAACTTGAATTGAATCAATGTAGCAATAAAAATGAAAACGAATAATATCATCGCTTGTGCACTTGCTGTTCCAAATTGATGATTCACAAACGCCTCTTTATAAATCGAGTACACAATTAAATTCGTTGCATCATTTGGTCCACCGTGCGTTAAAATATCAATTTGTCCAAAGCTTTGGAACGCACTAATTAACGTTACTGTCACGATAAAAAATAAAGTTGGTGATAGCATCGGTAATGTAACACGGCGAAGCTTATATAAATAACTAGCGCCATCTATAGATGCACTCTCATATAAAGACGTATCAATATTTTGTAAACCACCTAATATAACTAAAAATGCAAATCCTGTATTCACCCAAACCGTTGTAACCGATACAGAGAACAATGCCCAATCTGGACTCGTTAACCATGCGATTGCAGGTAGATTCATAGAGGCTAATATATTATTAAATAACCCGACACTTGGATGAAATAAAAATAGCCAAATCACCGCACTAGCAGCTACTGATATTCCCATAGTGGAAGAAAATAACACACGGAATAACCCAATACCTCTTACTTTTCCATTTGCAATCAATGCAAGAAATAAAGCGAATATAATACTCGTAGGCACTGTATATACAACAAATAATAAAGTTGACTTTATGCTTTTGTAGAAAGCAGGATCAGAAAATAAGTATTGATAATTTTCTAAGCCAACAAAAAGATTAGCTTCTCCTTGTATATCTGTTAAATAAAAGCTATAGTAAATCGTCCTAAATAATGGATAAAAAAGAAAAATCGAAAACAGTAAAATAGATGGCGCCAAAAACAATAATCCTATTCTTAAATCTTTCGTTCTACTCCATAAATTCTTCTTTTTTGACATTTTTGCTTGGGCTGGTAACTTGCCTACTTCAATCATTATTTCGCCACCACTTTCAACTCTTCTTCAGCTACCACTTTTAATCGTTCATTCGTATTTTGATGAAAGAAGCATAACTTATCTTGTGAGAATAATAATTTTACTTTGTCACCTTTGTCCAGGAGTAGCTGTCCAATGACTTTTGCACTCCAAGTTGTTCCATTTACCGCGAAGTTTAATATAGATTCGTTCCCTAATACTTCTACAGATTGTAACGTAACTTCTTCCCCTTCCTCAGACAGTTCAATATGTTCAGGACGCATACCTATTCGAATTGTTCCTTCTGGTAATTGTTTTAATCGTCCATTAGATAATGGAATTTGCAATTGCCCTATATGTAATAAGCCTTTTTCTTTGTCCACTTCTCCATCATTTATATTCATCGAAGGAGACCCTATAAAGCTTGCAACAAATTCATTCGCTGGTTCATTATATATATCAAGCGGTGTTCCAACTTGCTGTATGCTTCCTTTATTTAAGACCATGATACGATCTCCCATAGTCATCGCTTCTATTTGATCGTGAGTAACATAAATCATTGTAATTCCTAGACGTCGTTGAATTTCTCTAATTTCAATCCTCATTTGCGCACGTAATTTCGCATCTAAATTTGAAAGTGGTTCATCCATTAAACAGATCGGCGCTTGACTTACGATCGCCCTGGCAAGCGCAACACGTTGCCTTTGTCCGCCTGATAATTGACCTGGCTTCATTTTCACATACTCTTTCAGTCCTACCATTTCAATAGCTTCCATTAATCGCTTTTGTCGCTCTTCTTTTTGTACTTTTCTTACTTTAAGCCCAAATATAATGTTTTCTTCTACAGATAAGTGTGGATATAATGCATAATTTTGAAATACCATTGATAGATTACGGTCTTTCGGCTCTAAATCATTTGCAACATGTTCATTAATAATTAAATCCCCCGAAGAAATCTCTTCTAAACCAGCAATCATTCGTAATAGTGTACTTTTCCCACATCCTGAAGGTCCAACTAAAACAAAAAACTCGCCCTTTTTAATGTGAACCGATACACCTTTAACCGCTGTCTCTTCCGCATTTTTATACACCTTTGAAACATTTTTCAATTCAATCACAAGATTGCACTCCTTTTTTCTTCTTGTATCCATACTTCATAATGACTTGTTGAAATTGCACTTGCTCCTGCCCGAATAGCAATTTCCGCGTCTTCTCGTGTTTGAATCAATCCGCCTGCAATAATAGGAAATTCTATTTCCTCTGCTAACCTCTTAATAATGGAAGGCATAATACCAGGCATAATCTCTACCGCATTCGGTTTAGTCGTTTTACAATTCTCAATTGATTTTGTAAGAGATAAAGTATCAACAATAAAAATGCGTTGAATCGTTTTTAATCCAATTTTATTAGCATTCCGAATTGTCGAACCTTTTGTTGAAATAATACCCTGCGCCCCGATAACATCTTGAATATACAAAAGAGCTTCCTCTGTATTTGTATTTAAACCTTGTATAAAGTCACAATGAAGAAATACATCATGTCCATGCTTCTGTAATTCATATACACGCTCTGGTAACTCCAGCATTGAACCAGTCATAAGAAAAACTGTTTTCGGTAATTTTTTGTATGTTTTGTACCCTTTCCAATCTTTTATCATCGCAATATAAGGTTCTTTAAACATTCGTTCCACCTAGCTTTTCAATTTTTATCCAAACTAAAAACACCTACTTACATAGAACACCTTTCTCCTTATTTGAACTCTAGGAAGTAGAGCACACCTAAGAAAGTGGCACGTTATATGTAAGCGGGTGTTCTCAAATGTTCTCTACCCTAGTTATTCTGTTACCTTTACTATATTACGCATTTATTAAGTCAGTTTTGATAGATTGTTAATTAGGTGTTAATCGAATATTAATATTCACCATATTCCCTTTTACATTAATCATTACATATGAATGATACAAACCAACTCCCCGCCACCTTTAATATTCTATAATTAATGTTTTTTAATTTTCTTATCACTGTTTGAAGTAAAGTTACTCCCAGAAGTATGTTTCTTCTTGTATTGATATTGTCCATATGGCAACAACACCAACACTACTTCCTTGAAACTCCTTATCTATACCTCTCTTCAAATAATTTTTTCAAAACAAAAATCCCATTCAAATACACATTACTGAATCCATCATACTAAATGACTTCTTCATTCTGTCTATCTAAATGAGATTATTTCGTACTTTTTATTTCTTTATCTTGTTATTCCACCGGTTGTGGTTGTGGTTGTGGCTGTACGACTTCATTCGCTCCAGCTAACCTCAGCATATTTGCAATATCTTTAAAACCTCTTTTTTCAGCATATTGCAGTGGTGCAATATTTTCCTTATTGGCCATATTTACATCTGCCCCGTGGTCAATAAGCATTTGAATTACTTTCTTATGATTTTCACTACCATTTCCTAATACGATTGCTTCTACTAAAGCCGTTCCACCACGAGCATTTTTATAATTCACATCAATATCTGTATGCTCTAACAATTCTTTTACAACCTCTACATGGCCACGTTCAGATGCAGAAATAAGTGCTGTTCCACCTGATTTAGTAATTTCTTTCGTATTAACCCCTGCATTAATTAGTAGCTTTACAATGTCTGTATATCCTTCTCTACTTGCATAAAGAAATGGATTGCTTTGTTTCTCATCTTTCCTTTCAATATTAGCACCTGCACCAATTAATGCTTTAACTGTCTCTACATGATTTTGATACGTAGCTGCAAGGATAGGAGTTTCTCCGTTGTCACCTTCTACATTTATATTGGCTCCATCTTGAATCAGCTTCATAGCTGTTTCCGTGTCGCCAAGAGTCGCAGAAAGTAGCAACTGTTTGTCCATTAAATTTATACTTTTTTCTTCTTTAGGTTCTTCCTGTTCTTTATGCTTTTCTTTTTTCTTTTCGTTTTTCACATGAACCGGTTTCGATTCTGGCTCCTCTTGCTTATCGCAAGCCACTACCGTCATTAAAAGTCCTAATAACATACATAATAAAATTTTTTGTTTTCTCACAACTACAGCTCCTATGAAAGATAATGTTTTCTTAACCATTCCTCCATCACATACAATAACTCTTCTTGAGTACATTTATCCATAAGCCCTTTATATTCCTTCTTTAATCGGATTATCTTAAAACCTATACTATGTTTCTCAACCTATTGGAATGATGCGCCTGATGGCCTCATCATTAACATTATGAAGCAATTAGTTTAGCACGATTTTACCGCATTTGTATACATTTCTAAAAAGTACATAAAGTGAAACTTTAATCAGTGGGAGGGTTCACCTCACTGATTATCAGCCCGCACCAATCGGGCATTTACGGGCTGTTGATCTCCCACCTAACTTCTTTGCTCCTGCCTAATTTTAAGGTGGGAGTTTTACTGCCCGTTAATACGGGGTAAATGATTGCTTTAGGTTACTATATTCCATTGTAACCGTTCTTCTAAAAATTTTACACCTTTTCTATATTTGCACCTGAGTAATACTAAAAAAAGACAACTTATGTAGTTGTCTTTTTTTAGTATTAATGATGACCACCGTGATTTCCCTTTTTCGGGTTCCCCATCATCTCTTTATTCATTTCCCATTTATGCTCTGCTAGCTCTTTATATGAAAGAACTTTCCCTTTATAGTTAGACACAAAACTCTCTGCATCCTTTTTATTTTCAAATGAAATGACATTATAAGCCATCGGTGTCGTTATTGTTTTATCATATACGTAAGTCGCATCTTCTAACGAAATCCACTCTTTCGAATCATAATCTCGAACAAATTTTTCTTTCGTCTTTTCACCTGGATTAATCTCCATCCATTTATACATACAACCGATATCATCAAACTTTAACGCTTTTCCATTTTCTAAAATGACTTCTGTTGCAAATTGATTATCCATTACCCCGATTTGGCAAATATCACACTTATCATGTTTTTCATCAATCGCTACAGCCTCTGCTTGTTTCTTACCACATCCTACTATCGTAAAGACAAAGAATAAGCATATAGCAAGTGTCACATACTTTGTTCTCATTTTACTTCCTCCCTAACCGTATCTTCCACAAGGAGCATATCAAAAAGTTGTGTGAGATTTGTGAAAAAATAATGTACTTTTTGTAATATAAAGACAAAAAAAGATGTGTAGCCATTTCTACACATCTCTCATCATTCACAACCTGTAATTAATAAATCGTCTTCTAACTTAACTAATAATGTATCTGTATTAATTTGCTGCCCAGCAACTACATTTACTAATCTTATATTTCCACTAATACCGACCGCAACTTTTTCAAGCTCACCGTTATTTTTTCGGATCATCATTAAATTTTCCCACTCATATACGTAAGAAGATTCATTAACAAAAATCTCTTCTACTTTTCCTTCATAAGAACTATAAATCTCTTCCATTCTCGTTTTCATATAAAATCTACTCCCTATTTCACACTTCAATATTTTCATCTTATTCTACCATTCTTACGGAGAGCAGCTTACTTTTTAAAAATTCAAATTAACTACCGTGAACAAAATGACCAAAATAAAAATTATGCTTCTAATGATGTTATTTTTCAAATTATTTACCATTTGAATGAATGCTTTTATGATAAATAAAAAACACTTTTTTCTGAATTTTCATTACTTTTTTTGAAAGCGCAATCATTTTTGGGGGGGAGATTACATGTTAGCACTACTTGGATTTGCGATGGTATTTGTCTTTATGTTTTTAATTATGACGAAACGTATGTCAGCACTAGTAGCATTAATATTAATTCCAATTACTTTCGCATTAATTGGCGGTTTTTATGCAAATATGGGACCTATGATGTTAGAAGGAATTCAAAAACTAGCACCTACTGGTATTATGCTTATGTTTGCTATTTTGTATTTTGGAATTATGATTGATAGCGGTTTATTCGATCCTGTCATTAGTAGGATTTTGAAATTTGTAAAAGGAGATCCTTTAAAAATTGTTGTTGGTACAGCGATTCTTACTATTATCGTTTCATTAGATGGGGATGGAACAACAACGTATATGATTACGGTTTCCGCAATGTACCCATTATATAAACGTCTTGGAATGAATCCACTTATACTAGCTGGGGTTGTTATGTTAGGAGCAGGAGTGACAAATCTTACACCGTGGGGCGGACCGACAGCTCGGGTTATGAGTGCTCTTGGACTAGACGCATCAGAGCTCTTTACACCACTTATACCAGGAATGATCGCTGGTGCACTTTGGGTAGTTTTCGTCGCTTACTATCTTGGAAAAAAAGAGAGAAAGCGTTTAGGAATTATGGATGTACAATATTTAAAACAAATGCAAACAATGGATGAACAAGCTGCAACAGTAGAAGCTGCGGTTCATAAACGTCCTAAACTTCTATGGATTAACTTTTTATTAACTGCTACCTTACTTGTCTGTCTCATACTAGAAGTTATGCCGTTACCTGTTTTATTTACAATCGCTTTCGCTATTGCTGTTATGATTAACTACCCAAACTTAGAACAACAAAAAGAGCGTATTGCTTCTCACGCAGGAAACGTATTAGCCGTTGTTTCTCTCGTATTTGCCGCTGGAATTTTCACTGGAATTTTATCAGGAACAAAAATGGTAGATGCAATGGCTAAAAGTGTAGTCACTCTTATACCAGACGCTCTTGGCCCACAACTACCAATTATTACAGCTCTTCTTAGTATGCCATTCACATTTTTCATGTCCAATGATGCATTTTACTTCGGAGTATTACCTATTTTGACAAAAGCTGCTGCTACTTATGGAATTAGTGCAGCTGAAATGGGACGCGCTTCCTTACTCGGACAACCTGTTCACTTATTAAGCCCTCTTGTCGCATCCACCTATTTATTAGTCGGGATGGCAAAAGTTGATTTTGGTGAACATCAACGCTTTACTTTATTGTGGGCAGTTGGAACGACAATGGTAATGTTGATTACTGGCATTGTAATTGGGATTATTCCAATATAAGACGTGAAAAAACAGTAGAAGAAATGTAATTCTCTACTGTTTTTTTGTTATGAAGAAACAAGAAAATACCTTCTTTCTGGTCTCCCTACACTCCCATATATAAGCTCCGCATGAACTTTCTTTCCTGATATTAAATATTCTAAATAACGCCTCGCTGTTGATCTGCTTACACCTACCATTGTACTTAACGTTTCTGCTGTAATTCCTTCTTCATTCACTGTTAACATATGTTTTTTTATTTTTGCTAAAGTTAAGGGGTCTATCCCTTTCGGAGCATATTCTATTTCATTTCCCTTCACGCCTCTTTGAGACCATAAATATTCAATTTGTTCCGTAGATAATTGATTGTTCTTCTTTAACTGTATAATCTTTTTTTGATAGCCTTCTAGACTTGCTTTAAATCGATCAAACATAAGTGGCTTTACGATATAATCTGTTACTCCGCCTCGTAGAGCGTGCCTCACTACATCTGTTTCCGATGCAGCTGTAATCATAATAATATCTGTATCATGCAAATTATGCCTAATATATGTGACAAGTTCCGTTCCTTGCATATCAGGTAAGTACACGTCTAATAAAACGAGTTGTGGCTTCACAAACTCTAGCCATTCTTTCGCTTGTTCTCCAGTCGTTGCTGTTCCAATTACTTTAAATCCCTCAATCTTTTCAGTAAAACGACAATGAATGTCCGCAATTCGAATATCATCTTCTACAATCAATACTTCAATCTCTTCACCCATTACAATTCGCCTCTCTCTTTTGGTAATGCAATAATAAATAATGCACCACCTAAATCCCCTTTTTCGATTGCAATACTTCCATTTAAATCTTCTACTAACTCTTTCACTTTTGCTAATCCATATCCTCGTTTCCCGCCTTCTTTCGTCGAGAAGCCTTTATAAAATATGCTAGTAATAACTTCATCATGAATCCCTTGTCCTGAATCTTCCACTTCAATTACTATCTCTTCTCCAATATCAGTTACAAACATCCTTACCTTCTTATCATTCTCTTCATTTCTTTCAATTGCTTCAAATGCATTCGTAATTAAATTTCCTAAAATAGAAACGACGTAATTACTCTCAATGTGCGGGCTTAATTTATCTAAGCTACTTTCTCGATCTAGCATAAAATCAATCTTTAACTCTCGCGCTCTATTATAGAATCCAATTAAAATTCCACCTAACCATGGATTTTGAATTCGCTTCATAATAAATTGAACAAAATCTTGATATACCGCTGTTTCCTTATGAATAAGCTCTAAAGCATCTTCATATGATTCTAACTGGATAAGCCCTGAAAGCGTATACAACAAATTGTTATATTCATGCGTTTGCGCTCGTAATGCCTCTGTATATTGCTTCGTCTGAGATAACTCTGCTGTTAACTGATCCATTTCAGATTTCAAACGTAAGCTCGATACAACACCAGTTACTTTATTTTTCACTTTAATAGGTAGACGGTTCGCAATCACAGCCTGCCCTTTTATATTTAATTGACGATCAAACTGTTCTTCACCAGTTTGAAGTACATCTAGTATCGTTGAATTAGGAATTACATTTAAAATAAATTCTCCAATAATATTACGCTGTTTATCTAGCGAAAGAATATCATAAGCTGCTTGATTGACTAAACTAATCATGCCATTTCGATCAATAACAATAATCCCTTCACGTACAGATTGAATCACTGTACTATGCTCTTCATATAAAGATGAAATTTCTTCTGGCTCCATCCCAAACATCATTCTTTTTATACTTCCGGCTAAATATATAGAACCAATTATCCCGATTAAAAGACCTATTACTGTAATCCAAAATACACGCTTTCCATACACTTCTACCGCTCCATGAATATCATCCATTGAAAATCCAACAGACACCACGCCTATAATTTCATTTTCCTGATTACGGATTGGAACTTTGCCGCGTAATGAAGGACCTAATGATCCAGTTGCTTTCGAAATATAAGATTTTCCTTCTAATAGAACTCCTTTATTATCTCCACCAACCATTGCTTCTCCTATTTTATCTCGCTTAGGATGTGCATATCGAATCCCCTCTTTGTTTCCAACTACAATAAAATCAGCATCTGTATCAATTCGAATTTTTTCTGCAATTGGCTGAACGATAGAAGCTGGGTTTTCTTTTTGAAAAGCTTCCATTATTTCAGGTATAGCAGCAACTGTTTTCGCAACATGCAAAGCCCGTTTCCCAATTTGCTCTTCTACCGTTTCAGACAATATGTAATAAAATAAATAACTTGTTAATAGAAGTACGACTAGAATAAGTGTACTAATTGTTATTGTAATTCTCGGTTGTAGTTTTAATTTTTTAAGCCTCAAAACCATTCCCCTAACATAATTAAAGATAGAATTTAACGAAAATACAGTCTTTTATATTTTTACCTAATCATAACACGGTTACTCTATATTTCTTTATTTTTTATCTTCATAAAGTGAAACTTTAATCAACCCACAAATAGCGGGATAAAAAAAGAAACGAAGTACAATTACTACCTCGTTTCTTAACATTTTTTATTACACTTTAAATTTCCCAATCATCTCTTGTAATTCTTCTGCCATTTGCGATAAATGAACTGCTGCTGCATTGATTTCATCTACCGAAGCTAATTGTTCTTCTGAAGAACCAGCAATATTTTGAACGCTTGCTGCATTTTCTTCAATTGTAGCTGCAATTTCATTAATAGATGCACTAACTTGTTTCGCATCTACTGTCATTTGTTCCGCTACTTCTACCATACTATCAATTTGTACAACTGTATCATCTGTAGACTTCAATATTTCAGCGAAGCTTTGCTTCGTTTCATTTGCAACTACAAGTCCTGATTGTACTTCTGTCCCAACTTGCTTCATAGAGCTTACTGTTTCTTTTATGTCAAATTGTATCTCTTTTACTAGTTTTCCAATTTCCGTAGAAGACTGTCCTGATTGTTCTGCTAACTTTCGCACTTCATCTGCTACAATTGCAAATCCTCTTCCTTGTTCTCCTGCTCTCGCAGCCTCAATTGCAGCATTTAATGCTAATAAATTTGTCTGCTCTGCAATATGTTGAATTACCTCAAGGATTGCTCCAATTTGTTTCGACTTATCATCTAGCAAAACAATAACTTTATCTGATTGTGAAACAGACTCATGGATTAATTGCATTTGATTCACCGTTTGTTCAACTAACTTCCCACCATCTTCAGCCTTTTTCTTCGTATACATAGATGCTGTGGATACTAATGAAGAACTGTCTGCCACACGTTGAATTCCTTCTGTAACTTCTTCTAATAATGTTGCGCCTTCTTCGACTTCTTTCGTTTGTATTTCCGCTCCACTCGACACTTGCTCTATCGCTTGTGTAATTTGTTCCGTTGCTTCACTCGTCTGCTTCATACTAGCTGTTAATTCTTCTGAAGATGCCGCTACATGACCTGCTGAAGTATTTATATTGGAAATGACATTCTGTAATGATGCTGCCATCTCGTTAAAGCTTTCTCCTAGCTGTCCAATTTCATCTTTAGAATGAACTGCAATAGATTCTGTTAAATCGCCTTCACTAATCTTTTTCGATGATATAACAAGTTGTTTTAACGGATTAATAATAGAAGCAATTATGAAGTAAATTAAAATCCCACCAATTATTAATGAAATACCAATAACAGTTATCGTTTTATAGAAAATAGGTTCAGCAGCTTCAATAATTTCTTTTGCAGGCATAATTCCTGCTATTTTCCATCCAGTTTTCTTATTCGTTTTAAAAGTAATATTACGGTCTTCACCCTCTAATGAATAATGAAAATCACCAGATTCCTGTTTATAAAATTCCTTACTAAGTTTCTCTTCTAATTTCTCTCCTGGCTTCATTTTCGGGTGTGCTACTACATTTTTATCTTGATCAAATATTGCTACATACCCTTCCTTACCGATATTAACCATCTTGGAAGTAGTAACAATATCATTAATTATTAAGTCAATCCCAAGAACGCCACTTTTATCCTCATTTTGTTTCGCTAATGTAATAACAATATTCCCTGTCGTTTGTGACTTATATGGAGCAGTTACAATTACCTCTCCGCTTTTCTTCACTGCCTCTTTATACCAATCTCTTTCTGTAGGATTATATCCGTCTGGCATCTGAATAGCTGGTGATTGAATAAACTGTCCATTACTAGATCCTGTATAGATTGCTTCCATTTCTGGATGTAATTTGTTGTATTCTTCTAGTTTATTTTGGATATTTTGAATTTGGTCTGCTTGGTAACTTGAGTGTGTGAATAATTTCGTAAAATAAGTTGCATCTACTTTTTTACTATCCAATTCCTTGTTAATTACATTATCCAAAATTTTTATATTATCTTTCGCCGAGTTTACAATCGTTTCATTAAAATTCGTCTTGGTCTGCTGATAAGACGTCCAACCAATTACAATACTTGGAAGAATCAAAATGATAACAAATGACACAAGTAACTTTGCTTTTAAACTACTACTCCTTAATTTCCCTTGAAACATATTTCTACCCCTCCATACCGTTTTAAATGTAATTGTTTTACATTTAATTTCTTTATATAAATCATACGATTCAAATGTATCAATGCGACTCTCTATCTCTTTCTCTATTGAAGAGTTGATACATACCTTTTTCATTCTATATAAATTAAATAATTAAAACAATATATAAAAATGTATATTATTCGAAATATTAAAATTCACAGAAGAACCTCTAGTATCTCACTTACTAGAGGTTCCTCCCGCTTTACTATTCTTTATCTTTTTCTACTTCTTTTTTCGCATCTTCTACTACAGATACAACAGGTTTATCGTTTGATAATTGTTGTACTGCTCCTTTTCCAGCAAATCCTTCTAATAACTCTTTTAAATCAATGCCAGAAGAAGCTTTTAATGTTTCTTGCATCGTTGCCATTAAATCAGTCGCATAACCTGCAACTTTTCCGGCACCGCTATTTTTACCACCGCCACCTGTATCGACAACTGTAATTTTATCAATGTTGCTAAGTGGGCTTGCAACTTCCTTCGCATAACTTGGAAGCATGTTAAGAACCATATCCATAATCGCCGCTTGGCCATATAACTCAAATGCCTCTGCAATTTTTTGTTTCGCTTCCGCTTCTGCTAAACCTTTTAATCTGATAACATCTGCTTCCGCTGTACCTTGTGCTTTTTGTACTTCTGCTTTTGCTTGACCTTGCGCTTTTTCGATTTCCGCCTTCGCTAAACCTTCTACACGAACTTCTTCTGCACGTGCTCTTGCTTCCGCTTCAATTTTATATTGATCTGCATCTGCTTTTTTCATTTGTTTTACTTTTTCCGCTTCTGCTGATTGTTCAACAGCATAGCGATCTGCATCTGCCTTTTTCTTTACTTCTGCATCATATTGCTTTTCACGACGCGCAATCTCTTTTTCTTCTAATTCAATTTGCTTTTCACGCTCAATGATTTTAACGCGCATTTGCTCTTCTGTAACACCTTGTTGCGCTTTTGCTTGTTGTAATTCATAGGAAAGATCTGCATCTGCGCGAGCTTGTTCTTGGTCTCTCTTATAAGATTGTACTTTTAACTCTTTATGTTTTTCAGCTTCAGCGATTTGTGCATCACGTTGATACTCAGCTTCTTTCGCTTCTTTCTCAGCACGAGCTTTTTCAATTCGCGCCTCTTTTTCACGCTCTGCATTTGCAACTGTTGCATCACGCTTAACCATCGCAATTTGTGGCTGACCAAGTGCATCTAAGTAACCGTTCTTATCCATGATTTCTTTAATTGTAAAGGAAACGATGCGAAGTCCCATCTTCTTTAAATCTGTAGAAGCTACTTCATGTACCTTTTGAGCAAATTGCTCTCTATTACTATAGGCATCTTCTACTGTCATAGAAGATAAAATAGCACGTAGATGCCCTTCTAAAACTTCTTTTGCTTCTATTTTCAACTCTTCTGTTTCTTTTCCTAAATATTGTTCAGCTGCTGTAGAAACTTCTTCAATGGTAGATCCTACTTTAATAATAGAAACACCGTTTACTGTAATCGGTACACCTTGTTTCGTATACGTATCACGTGTTCCCACTTCTAATTTGTAGTTTAATAGACTTAAAGGCTCTGCTCTTTGCATAATCGGAACTACGAAAGTACCACCACCACGAATAATCTTAATCTTCTTTCCATCATCAGTGGTAACTACATTTTTCCCGCCACCAAGCCAGTTTCCAGTAACAATTAATGCTTCATCTGGTCCAACTGTTCGATACTTTGTAATGAATACTAAAATGAGTAGAATTAAAATTGCGAGTAATACTCCACCGATAATTAATGGAATCGTCATGTAAATTCCCCCTTATAATTTTGGTTTCTTTAAAGAATAAGCGATGTTCTGTACAAGCAGAACACCATCTTGGACTCCCTCGATAATAACTTCAGTTCCTTGTGAAATATCTTTCTTTCCAACTGTTTTAGCTAGGATTGCATTGTTTCCAAATTGGGAGGAAATTAATACTTCACCAAACCCTTCTGTAGGAATAGTCGTAATGACCTCTCCCTTACAACCAATAAATTCATCCATACGCTGCACAGTATTTTGTTCTGCTTCTGCAATTGGCTTTAAAATTAATATTTTCATTATGAAAACACCAATAAAGGATATAGCAAATGCAGACCCGAAAATAAGAATGCTATTAAAGGAAAATAAATATTCTCCTATATAGCTGAGTCCACATAACATGGCGAAAAAACTAAGTAATAAAGTAACAACGGATACAGATCCGCCTCCAAAACTAAATATGGATTCAAATATATCTCCAAAAAAGATATAAATAACAGTGAGTATAGTAGCAATAATAAATCCGTATAAATAAATTGTTTCAAGTGGATAACCAAACAAAGCCATTTCTTATCCCCCTCTCTTAAACAATCCCTTTTTTGTTATGTGTATGCCCCACCTCTTTCAAAGATTATAGTTCTTAATTTTCAGTTATTTCACTTTTAAAGAAAAGCCTGTATGACAGGCCCCTAAAAAAGAACAGGAGAAACCTATTGTGACAGGCTCCTCCTAGTAAATAACCGATATATTATATATCTATATAATATACTATTTTCCACAAAAAGTAAAGTTAAACATACATTGGAAAAGCACTTATTTTACTGATAATTCGTACGTTCCATCGCCATTATCATATTTATATACATACAAATAATACTTACCTGGTTTTGCATTAAATTTTGCCTCTATATGATTTCCATTAGCTTGACCGTAAGCAGCATAATTTTGCATATCTGATTCATGGTGAAGCACCCATGTCATCCCGATTCCATACTCATTTAAAACGGAAATATCAATATTTTTCGTTGATGCTACATTAAATGTATAAACATCGGTGTGATCTCCACCGATAAGGCTACCTTTTATAGTAGTGTTTAGCCCGATACGATTTGCTTCCTCTGGACGATTATTTGGTTCTAATTCTGTTAAACTTCCATCTTTAATCGTAACAGTGGTTTCGTTTCTGCTCTCTTTACCTTTATCATCTTTTACTCTTAACGCTACTTTATAAATTCCTTCTCTTTCATATGCATGTATTGGATTAACTTCTGCACTTGTGCTGCCATCTCCAAATTCCCATAAATAAGAAACAATTTTTCCATCTTCATCATTTGAGCCATCACTTTTAAATTGAATTCCTTCTTTTACAAGCCCATTATAAGGTCCATTTATATTAACCGTTGGAGCTTTATTTTCTCCATCATCTTTTGCGATACCGTGGAAGACTACATCATATTCAAATTCATTTGAACTATTCACACGATAATTGACGAAGTATGCTGTAACAGTTTTGTAGCCACTCCATTCTTTTTGCGCCAGTTGTTCTAGTGCTTCATTTACTCGTTTACTCATTTCGTTCCAGTCTTCGGATTCACCTTTTGTTACACTACCTGTAAATGTGCCTTCTAATGTAAATGTATTAAAGAATTGGGAGCTATGTTTTGTCATTTTTGCCTCTTTCATTGGCAACGTATCACTAATTTCTTTCTCTACTGCTGTTAACGATTTTGGTGCATGTTCAGCTAAATAATCATCTGCTACTTCCGGTACATTATATTTATCTTGATTATCAATTAGCTGTTGCATATACTCTTGATACTCTTTATTTAGTTTAGAATCTTTACTTAAATTCTCACGATAGGCATCATAATTTTTCACGTCATTTGCACGAATTAAATCTTGAATTTTATCAAATGTTTCAAATTGATGTGTATATAAATAAGATTGCAATGCGAACGAGTAATTATAGAAATCCCAAGAACCATATTTAGCAAATAATGTGCGCTCTGCTGTATAACGGCTTGCAGGATCAGATGATAATCCACTAATGATGCTCTTTCTCGGTACTACATTATTTGTACGAGTAGATCCTGCGAAAAATTCTGCATTTCCTTCTTGGAACCAAGTTAATCTCTCATTTTGATACATATCTCCTCTTCCAAATAAACCTGGCACTTCAAATCTCCCTTGAAGATAATGAGTAAACTCATGACGGAATAACTCTTCTAAACTATAAATACTTTGTTCTGGCGTACGCTCATATGTAAAGAATGTACCTGTTTCTTCTATATAAATGCCACCGTTGTTTGTTTCATATCCATACAGTTGTCTGTTTAACTGATATTCGTCTGGAGTATTATAGATTACTATCGTTAATACGTCGTCTGCATTACCTGGCTCTAATGCTTTGTCATTCCCAATTACACGATGATACTGTGCTTTTACTTCCTTTGCAGCCCAGTATAGTCTCTTAATTTTTTCTTCTGATACTTTATCTCCTGTTTTAAATACGATAGATCCATCGTCGAATGTATACGTTTTTGGTAAGTACTGTTCTTTTCCTTCTTTACGTATCGTCTCTAAATCTACAGTATTACCGCTATAATCTTTTCCGTTATAATTTGTTGTAATTTGTTCTACTGCAACAAAATACGGCTCACTTAAACGCGGATACATATGCATTGCTTGTGTAACAACCTCTAAACCTTTATTTGGATTACTATGAAACTTCCCTAAACGACTAGCAAAATAAATTCCATTATTAACGAGCCACTTATTTTCTGGTGTTACTTCATTTAAAAGAGCAATACGATTTATTTCATTAATAAATCCATCTATTTTCCCGTACCACATTGTATCTTTTGCTTCTTTACGAGTTTCAAATAAATAAGATTGCATATCATAATCAATACCTTGCATCATATCGTATACAGCTTGTCCTTTCATACGATCGTCTACATACGTATGAAGATTATCATTGTATTGTTTTAAAATATTCGATGCGTATTGAACCGTTTCCACATCACTTGAAGCATTACTAATTAATTTACCGTATGCAGATACGACTGCATCTTGCTCATATGTACCAAGCTTAAAGTTTGGATTGGCTGCAATTGCTTTTAAAGCAGGTAAACATTTATCCTGGAAGCTTCTCTCATTTAAATCACTTAATTCATTATTGTAAAATGCGAGATAAAAAGCTGAACGTAACACTTCTGTAAACGTTTGAATTCCTTTTGAATCATCTTTCGTAAACGTACTACCTCGGTGAGCTAATTCATCTATAACTGCTTGCATTTTCCCTTTGTCTTTATAAAAAGCCTTTGCATCTTCATTGAACTGGAATAAGTCTGTAATTTGATTCCATTTAATACTTCCTAGCGTTTCAAGCAATTCTTGATTATTCATTTTGTTTAAATCAGCCATTGAATAGCTTTCTTTCATTTGCTTTACTTCTGAGCTCTTCATAATAGATGCTGGTCGCTGTGAAAAGTCTCCTACTTTTAAACGTTCTTGAAACGATAATGTTTCCTGTGCTTTAGAAACATGTCCAATCTCATCTACTGGTTTTTCAATCCCAACTGGTTTCGAATGCAATACATTGTATGGCACCTTTTCTTCTGCTGATACATTCGTTTGAATTGCTCCTAACGATAGCGCCATTGTACTAATACTAAGCATCACTTTATTAATCTTTGATTTCTTGTTCATATCATTGCCCCCTATTTATATATTCCCTTGAAGAATTTAACATAAAATCTAGATACAACAATATAAAATGCAATATTTCATATTATTTCTTCCTATATTTTGTACATATCGTGAACACTTTTACTTTTATCCCGCATTAACGGGCAGTAAGACCCCCACTGAAACGTTTTATCTCAGTTGGGTAGTTGACCTAACCTCCAATAGTTATGAATCTATAGCGATTAAACTATCCTTTTACACACGTTAAAAATCGAATTTTTTGACAATTAACCCTTCAATTGTTATGATTAATATAATTGTTAACTTTATTAAACAAGGGTGGGATTCTATGATAAAAAAAGAAAACAGTGTATTTTATATCTCCATCTTGCTAACAACATTATTCATCATATGGGGAATTACCCCGGCAAGTTGGATACAAGGCTATGATTTACAAAGCGTTACATCTTCTTTAAACTCATTTATCCTCAATAAATTTGGATGGTTTTACTCTCTACTTATGACTGCAATGATTATTTTAGCCACGTATTTAGCATTCTCTAAATACGGTTCTATTCGTCTCGGTAAAGATGGAGAAAAACCAAAGTATAGTTATCCATCTTGGCTATCCATGTTGTTTGGAGCAGGAATGGGAATTGGACTCCTCTTTTATGGAATCACTGAACCGATTTCACATTTTACAGATCCATTAACAGGAAAAGCAGGTACAGAGGAAAGCGCCAAACTCGCTATGCAATATTCATTTTTCCACTGGGGACTCTTTCCTTGGTCACTATACGCGATGGTTGCTTTAACAATTGCATATTTCACATTCCGCAAACAAAAAGGTAGCACAATTGGGGCTACAGTTACTCCATTATTTAATCGATCGAAAAATTCTCCTATCGGAAAAACAGTCGATATTTTGGCTGTTTTAGCCACAGTATTCGGTATTGTGCCATCTGTTGGGATTGGTGCTCAACAAATCGCCGGAGGATTAAGCTATTTATTCCCTTCTATTCATAACACTGTACTTACACAGCTCGTACTTATCGCCATCTTCGCTGTTTTATATTTAACAAGTGCACAAACAGGCTTAGATCGTGGGATTAAATATTTGAGTAACTTAAATTTCTCTCTTGCAGGTATATTACTCGTCTCCTTTTTACTTTTAGGACCAACTGTATTTATTATGAAATATTTCACATCTACACTCGGTTCTTATATCGCAGCTTTACCTAGTATGGGATTAAATTTAGGAGCATTTAATGAAAAATCTTCTTCTTGGATTGAAAACTGGACTATTTTCTATTGGGGATGGTGGATCTCTTGGTCTCCATTCGTCGGTACATTCATCGCTCGTATTTCTAAAGGGCGCACAATAAAAGAATTTATTATTGGAGTTGTATTAGTCCCAACTCTTATCTGTACATTTTGGTTTGCAGTATTTGGCGGTACCGCTATCCATATGGAAATGTTCCAATCGCTTGGGATAGCTGATGAAATCGCAAAAAATGGTACAGAGATTGGATTATTTGCTGTTATTTCACACCTACCGTTCTCTACATTTTTAACAATTATCGGGTTAATTTTAGTAGCCACATTTTTCGTTACTTCTGCTGACTCGGCAACGTTTGTTGTTTCAATGCAAACGAGTAACGGAAGCTTATCACCGAAAAATAGTTTAAAACTTATATGGGGATTAACAATCGCCATAATTGCTGCTATTTTATTACAAGCTGGAGGATTAAATGCACTGCAAATAGCAGCTATAATTGCTGCGCTACCATTTTCTATCGTAGTCGTTCTTATGATCATTTCGCTCTTTAAGGAGCTTCGAAAAGAAGATGTTAATTTACAAGCAAAAGAAGTTCCGCAAAAAATAAAGAAGGTTATGTAACGATTAGCACCTCTCCTAAAGAAGAATTCGGTCCTCCGATTAGTCCTGAATCCATTATTACTGAGGGCTGCAAAATAAATTAAATAAAACCCATTCGTATGAAATATAATTTTCATACGAATGGGTTTTTACTCTATTATATAGTGTTGTAAACATGCTTTCTTCTTAACACCTTATATAACTGTTTTACATTATAATAAGATTAAGCGTTTTTATTTCTTAAATAATCTCTTTCTAAATACAAACATACTCAGTGCTGAAAGAACTAATGCTACACCCGAAAGTAACGTTGATGTATTCGCTTGTCCACCTGTTGCTCCTAGCGATTTCTTACTTTCTTCTTCTTTATTAACAACTGGTTTATTTTCTTTCATGCTTTGATTCTCTACTACTTTTTCTTTCACAACTTGATTATTCACGTTTTGTTCTTGAACTGGTGCCGATTGATTGATTTCTTCTTTCGATTCTTCAACTTCTTTTGTTGGCTCTTTTTCTTCTTCTTTCGATTCTGCAATTTCTTTTGTTGGTTCTTTCACTTCTTCTTTTGGTTCTTCAACTTCTTTTGCGGGTTCTTTCACTTCTTCTTTTGATTCTTCAACTTCTTTTGTTGGTTCTTTTACTTCTTCTTTCGATTCTTCAACTTCTTTTGTTGGCTCTTTTACTTCCTCTTTTGTTTCCTCAACTTCTTTCGTTGGTTCTTTCACTTCTTCTTTCGAACTCTCAATTTCTTTCGCTGGCTCTTTTACTTCTTCTTTTGTTTCCTCAACTTCTTTCGTTGGTTCTTTTTCTTCTTCTTTCGATTCTTCAACTTCTTTTGTTGGCTCTTTTACTTCCTCTTTCGGTTCTAATTTTTCTACTATATTCTGCATGACGATGCCACTATATAATATCCCAGTCTCATAATGATCTGCATCTAAGTCAAATTCATATATTTTTTCTCCTAGAGTACTCCAAGTGATTCCCTCATCAGTAAGAGTTCCACCTTCACTCTTTAGTGTAATCTTGTCAATTCGCTCTCCTTCTAAATCATATACAGAAATTTTCACTTCTTTATTTATTTCTGCATCATCTAAAATGACTTTTTGCCTTCTGACATCAATTGTTCCCCATTGACCTAATTGTATTAACGGCCTTACATCACGAATCTCATTTCCAGCTAAATTTAAACTAAGTAAGTCTAACATTGATCCAAGAACCGACACATCTTTAATACGATTATCTGTAAGGTTTAACCATTGTAAATTTTTTAATGAAGATAACGGTGTTATATCCTCAATTTGATTATGAGATACATTTACATCGTTCAACTTTTCTAAGCTCGAGATAAATTCAATATTCTTCAAGCCTACTCCTTCTAAAGTGAGTTTTTCTAAGTTCGTCATGTACTCTAAACCTGCTATATCTTTTATCTCTTTTCCTTTTTCTTTAAGTATCTCTAATTCTTTAATCTGTAATAAATCTTCTTTTGTTATAGGCGCATTTAAATTCTCTCTACCTAAATTCTCTTTATTAATATGTTTTTGTAAAGTTTTATCAATAATTACATTTGCACGTTCTTTTTGTTTTTCAACTATATTCTGTATAACCGTACCATTAAATCTTATTTTATTTTCAGTAGAATTAGTATCTAGTTTAAATTCATATATTTTTTCTCCAGGACTATTCCATTTTATAAATCCGTTATTCAGAGTACCACCCTCACTTTTTAAATTAATATTTTCAAGTGAATCTCCTTTAAGGTTGTATACTGGAATTTTTATTTCTTCATCTACACTTGCTTCATCTAAAAAGATTTTTTGTCTTTGAATATCAATTGAAGTTCGCTTACCTAACTTCTCAACAGGTCTTACATCAAAAATTTCATTCGCTCCAAGTTTTATCTCATATAAATTTGTTAAAGTACTCAGCGGCGATATATCAGAGATATAATTCTCTTCTAAATTCAGTACTTGTAATTTTCCTAATTTAGATAATGGTGATATATCTTTTATTTCACTATCAGTAATTTCGAGTTCAGTAAGATTACTCATTTTACTAATAGATTCAACATTACTAATTTTATTATTCCCTATCCATAATAGTTTCACTTTATTTAATTGTTCAATTCCTGTAAGATCACTAATTTCATTATTAGATAAATACAATTCACTTATAGATGATAACGCAAACAATGGTTTAATATCTTTAATTTTATTACCTACTAAATCTAATGTTTTCACCTTCTTCAATTTGTTTATAGGTGTAATATCTACTATTTTATTATTTCTTAAAGAGAGCATATTTAACTTTTCCAATTGAGCAATTGGTTCAATATTTTCAATTTGATTTGAATACAAATCTAGATATTTTAGTTTCTTTAGATTACTTAAAGGTGCTATATCTTTTACATTCGATTTCTGTAACGTTAATTTCTCTAAATTTGTCATATGTTCTAAACCGGCTATTTCATTTATTCCTTCACCTGAGTAAATGGATAATGTTTCAATCTGCAATAAATCTTCCTTAGTTATTGGAGCATCTAGATTATCTCTACCTAAGTTATATTCATTAATATGTTTTTGTAATTGTTTATCTAATATTACATTTCCACTTTCATCTTGTTGATCCACTTTATCCTCTGTATTTTCCTTTTGCTCTTCTTGATCAATATTCCCTAAATTTAATGCATTCACTTCAAACTGCACTTGATATTTATTATCATAGGCCATTGTTGGAATATAAATATGCATTTGCATATTATATCTTTTTCCTAATTCTCCAACTTCAAATTGAATAACCTTCGTTCCATTTTTCTTTTTATCTTCTGATATTACTTTTACATCATGGAACACACCTGGAGTATGTATATCCTCTGTTTTCAAGTATTGAAAGAAATCACTATCACTTAACGTTGCCGTTACAATTTTCTTTCCATTCTCAATCGTTAACTTAGGATCCTTTATATAAACTGCTGCCATAGACTCCTCATTCGTTTTATCTTTATATGCTTTCATAACAGCATCATATGTACCATCTTCTAAAGCATAGCCCTTTTTATTAGCCTCAATTGCTACTGCCGCTAAAGCAGGCGTTGAGTATGCAGCAAATGGTAGCGCTAAAGCTGCTGCCACTAACATTGCATTTATATGTTTTCTTTTATTTTTTTTCAACTTTACATCTCCTCCAAAATATATAATTCGAAATGTAATCATTTCTCGAATAAATGATAATGATTTTCATTATCATTGTCAACTAAAAAAATAAAAAGTTAACAAAAAAATAACCCCTTTTTAAGGGGGTTATGCCATTTTTTCTCCGGTTTCTTCTTTAAAAAAGCTCTTCATCGCATGGAATACGTCTGCTTTTTGCTTTAAAATATAATATCTAAAATTCTCATCTTTAATATTTTTATAGGCTGACATAAGGGTACTATGGCGGTTGTACTGGTTCACTTCCCCATATCCAAACATATTACACTTCTTCATTAACTCTTCGACAAGCTTTACACATCTAGCATTATCTGATGTTAAATTATCACCGTCTGAAAAATGGAATGGATAAATATTATAGCGGTCTGGTGAGTATTTATTATCAATTAGCTCGAGTGCTTTTTTATATACAGAAGAACATATCGTTCCGCCACTTTCTCCTTTTGAGAAAAACTCTTCCTCTGGAACTACTTTTGCCTCCGTATGATGGGCAATAAACTCAATATCTACTGTTTCATACTTCGTTCGTAGAAATCGCGTCATCCAGAAAAAGAAGCTACGTGCCATATATTTCTCCCATATTCCCATCGATCCACTCGTATCCATCATCGCTAATACAACAGCCTTTGAATCTGGCTTTAATACTTCATTCCAAGTACGGAACTTTAAATCTTCTTGGTGAATCGGATGAAAAGAGGCTTTACCACGCATCGCATTTCGTTTATATGCGGATATCATCGTTCGTTTCTTATCGATATTTCCCCATAATCCAGTTTTTCTAATGTCATTAAATTCAACATGTTCAATCCGGTTTTCATCTATTTCTTTTCTCTTTAAATTAGGCAGCTCTAACTCTTTGAAAAATGCTTGCTCTAATTCTAAAATAGAGACTTCAGCTTCATAATAATCTTCTCCAGCCGCGTCCCCTGCTCCTTGCCCTTTTCCTGGTCCTTTTTGCTTTTGACCACCTGATCCATCTCTCGCAACGACATCACCAACTTTGCTATCACCATTTCCTTGCCCAACGTGTTTGTTTTTATCATAATTGTACCTAATCTTATATTCATCTAAAGAACGAATCGGTATTTTTACAACATCCTTACCATTAGACATAACTATGCTTTCTTCTGTTACAAGATCGGGTAAATTATTCTTAATTGCCTCTTGTACTTTTTCTTGATGGCGTTGTTGGTCGTCATATCCTTTGCGATGGAGGGACCAGTTTTCCTGTGAAATCGTATAATTTGGTTGGTTTTCTTCACCCATTTCTTTCCCTCCTTACTGTAATTGTCTTCCCCTATGAACAGTAAGCTAGAAATTTTGTTTTATACTGTGCAAGCTAGAATGAAAGATAACTGCCCATCGAAATTCATCCCATAAACATATATAACGTTTTTCATATAATACTCCGAGCATCCTAAACAAAGTTTTGCCACTCACATACTAGAAAGAAATATTCAGCCGTTGATAAGAAAGAAACACAATGCATAGTTGCACACATTTACACTTTGCAACATATTGTATTGTGTTGGCTTTTTTCGTATGAATGGTTGGTTACTCTATCATATGCATATTGTAAAAATAATTGACAATAAATTCATGAAATTGCATCTTAATTTATTACATTTGGACAAGGTATGACACTTTACACATATAAATGGATAATAAAACGCTGTCCCGCAAAATACAAGAGACAGCGTTTTGTTATCAAACTATCGGTTTAGCAGACTACCTACATAACGTAATAATTCATTCGCAGATGAAGAATTATAGCCGTGCTCATCAATTAAGCGTGCAACAACATCATTGATTTTCTTAAGTTGATTTTCGTCTGGCGTTTTCGTTGATGTTGTAATTTTCACTATATCTTTTAAATCAGCAAATAGTTTTTTCTGAATCGCTTCACGAAGACGCTCATGTGAATTATAATCAAAGCGTTTTCCTTTACGCGCATAAGCAGAAATGCGAATTAAAATTTCTTCACGGAATGCTTTCTTAGCATTTTCTGAAATTCCAATTTGCTCCTCAATTGAGCGCATTAGCTTTTCATCTGGACTCATTTCTTCACCTGTTAATGGATCACGTAATTTCGATTTATTGCAATATGCTTCAACGTTATCTAAGTAATTATCCATAAGTGTCTTCGCTGATTCTTCATATGAATACACGAATGCTTTTTGTACTTCTTTCTTCGCAATTTCATCATATTCTTTTCTCGCTAATGAGATGAAATTCATATAACGCTCTCGATCTTCATTACTAATTGACGGATGCTGATCCAACCCGTCTTTGAGCGATCTAAGTACATCTAATGCGTTAATAGATGGTACCTCTTTTCGAATAATTGTAGAGGAAATTCGGTTAATAACATAACGAGGGTCAATACCTCTCATACCTTCATCTTGATATTCACGTTGCAGCTCCTCTACATCAATCGCATTATAACCTTCTACCGTTTCTCCATCATATAAACGCATCTTTTTAATTAAATCAATATCTGGACGCTTCGGATCTTTTAAACGAGTTAAAATCGTAAACATTGCTGCAACGCGAAGTGTGTGCGGTGCAATATGCACATTGGATACATCACTTTCACGAATCATTTTTTCATAAATATGTTCTTCTTCACTCACTCGTAAATTGTATGGAACTGGCATTACAATAATTCTTGAGTGCAATGCTTCATTTTTCTTGTTTGCTATGAAGGAACGATACTCCGTTTCATTCGTATGCGCTACAATTAATTCATCTGCTGAAATAAGCGCAAATCTTCCCGCTTTGAAATTCCCTTCTTGCGTAAGCGATAATAAATGCCATAAAAACTTCTCGTCGCATTTTAGCATCTCTTGGAATTCCATCATCCCACGGTTTGCCTTATTCAATTCTCCATCGAAGCGATACGCTCGTGGATCTGATTCTGAACCATATTCTGCGATTGTTGAAAAGTCCAGACTACCTGTTAAATCGGCGATATCTTGTGATTTGGGATCAGACGGGCTAAATGTACCAATCCCTGTACGGCGATCTTCCGAGAAGAAAATACGCTCTACAACTACATCCTCAATTCTTGAACCATATTCTTGCTCTAGACGCATTACGTTTAATGGCGATAAATTCCCTTCAATTCTAACTCCATACTCACCAAAGAAATCATCCCGTAAATGATGCGGAATTAAATGCAGTGGATCTTCATGCATTGGGCAGCCTTTAATTGCAAAAATTGCTCCTCGATCTGTTCGTGAATATGTTTCTAATCCTCGTTTCAACATCGTAACTAATGTTGATTTCCCTCCACTAACAGGACCCATTAATAATAAAATACGTTTTCTAACATCTAATCGTTTTGCAGATGGATGAAAATATTCCTCCACAAGACGTTCTAAAGCATCCTCTAATCCAAATAGCTGATTACTAAAGAAGTTATACTTTCTTCTACCATCTACTTCTTCGATTCCAGCATCTTTTATCATATTGTAAATGCGAGAGTGTGCTGTTTGAGCCACCCATGGTCTTTCCTTCACAAGCTCTAAATACTCCGCAAACGTACCTTCCCACTGTAACCGTTCTTCTGCTGCTCGATGCTGTTCAATCTTTTTTAGAATATCCATTATAGCTCCTCCCCCATCTCCTTGTTCAATCGGATTATTATAAAAGGTATGCTAGGATGTCCTTAAACATTCTTTAAATCAAAATGAAATATACAGTAGTTCTATAAAATTCTCTCCAAAATTCAAAGAAAATTCTGTATAATATAGGTATTAAAGTTTTTACACCTCTATTCATTTTAAATAAATTCTTTTCTTCCAAGAACCTTACATACATTTTGATTCATATTTAAGATTCGCAAACTGAATAATAGGAGGGATATTAGTATGAAATTATTATTAATTTTAGGTGTATCACTCACATTTCTTACAGCTATTTTCACATCTGGTTACAATGATAAACCCGGTACACATAAAAAGTGATGTGCTTCTTAGCACATCACTTTTTTTATCAATCATTTATAATACACATTTTCCACATCATATTTTGATAAAGGTCGGCTATAATAATAACCTTGCACAAACTTCACATTCTTTTCCTTCAAAAATTGTATTTGTTCCGCTTTTTCTACTCCTTCTGCAATTACATTTAATTCCAAAGTATGAGCTAAATGAATAATTGCAGCTGTAAGATTCGTATCGCGTTCATCTACATGTATACCTTCCATAAAAGAACGATCGATTTTCAACGTATCAATTGGATACGTTTTTAAATAACTTAAAGATGAATATCCCGTCCCAAAATCATCTAAATGAATCTTTAAATTTTGTTCTTTTAATTGTAGCAATACTCTTTTTGATATGTCTTTATGCATAAGGGCCCCTTCTGTAACCTCTATCGCTAATAGATGAGCTGGTACATTGTACTTATGTAAAGCACGTGTAATCATCTCTATTAATGTAATCGAGCGAAAGTGCCTGGCTGAAATATTAACTGCAATCGGGACAACTTCATATCCTTTATTTAACCATTCACGTATTTGCCGACACACTTCATTTACTACCCATTCATCAAGCTTAATAATAAACCCTGTTCTTTCTGCTAGCGGAATAAATTGATTGGGAGAGACAAACCCCAATTCTTTATTCTCCCACCTTATTAAAGCTTCCATACTCGCTATTTTTTTCGTTTCAATATTCATTTGTGGCTGATAATACAAGCAGAATTCATTTTTTTCTATAGCACGATGCAATTGGTTTTCTATTATAAATCTTTGTTCACGCTCACAATCTAATCCACTGCAATAAAAATGATAATGCCCTTTTCCTTTTTCTTTTGCTTTTTCCAAAGCAGCATCCACTCTTTGGAATAATATTTTTTCATCCTCTCCATCTGTTGGAGCCATTACAATTCCGATTGACGCACTTAAATAGACGTCGTCTTCTTCGATTACAAAATGTTCACTAATCTTTTTTAGTATGCTTTTTGCAACTATCTCTACACGTTCTTTCGTTATATTTTCTATTAACATAACAAATTGATCATCGTGTTCTCTAAATAAGTGCATACCGTCTATTTGAAGACTGCTTAAACATTCTGTAACTTTTTGTAATACTTTATCTCCTTCTTTATGACCAAAAGTATCATTAATAAGGTGAAATTCATCTAAATCTATAAAAACAAGCGCAAACTCTGTATTATCATTTAAAAAAACATTTAACTTATTTGCACATGAAATTCTATTCATTAATCCTGTTAATTGGTCATAATAAGCTAAATATTCTGTTCGCATTTCATTCAATACTTGCCTTGTAACATCCCTCGTAACAATATATACCCCAACAATTTCGGCGTTCACAATAATCGGAATAGTTCTCAAAGAAATATAGAGCTCGTACCCTTCTTTATGAACATATTTCTTTGAAACAATTTGTTTTGCCCTTCCTTGCAGGGCTCCTTTAAATATAATTTGAAAATCTTTTTCATATTCCTTATTAATAAATTCAAAAATAAATTTATTATGTAATTCTTCATATCGATATCCAAATATTTCATACGTTGCTGGATTTGCATATGTAATTCTACCTATAGAATCTATAGATATAATGGAGTCATTATTATATTCTAATAATGACTTAAACAACATTTGTTTTTCCTCTATCTCTGCCTTTTCCTCAATCTGAGCTGTGATATCCCTCGTAATACAAATAATAAACTGACATACTCCTTCTTCGTCGAATACAGGATTAAGTGAAGATTCATAATGTAACTCGCCCTTTGGTAAACTAACTACATCACAAAAGGTATGTGCTTTCGCTTCGCTCGCTACTTTTGCATATTGCACTTGCAATATTTCCGCCGTATCTTCTGATAATACTTCAGCAAACGTTTTTCCATAACTTTCTTCGCTTAGCTTCGCATAATCCATACCTATCTTATTTACATAAATATATTTAAAGGTTTCCTCATCCATAACTTTCACAATAAATACTAAATCTTGAATAGCATGTAATAGTCCTCTTCTTATTAAATCCATATCTATCATACTTAAAAAGGTATTTTGATTATTATATTGTTCCTTCATATTTATCTCAACCCGTCTAATCTATTTTTATTCATATATCCCATTCTATATGAATATGTACCCTTTTTTAAATGTATGATTACATATTATTTTTATTTTTAGAAAAAAAGTCGCCATATGGCGACTTTTAATAAACAATTTCTAAATCTAATCCCGGATAATTTTGTTGACGGAATGCTTCATAAATTAAAATAGCTGCTGTATTAGATAAATTTAATGAGCGCACTTTATCAGTCATTGGAATACGTAAACAATGATCGAAATTTTCTTCGATTACATTAGCTGGTAAGCCGTTTGTTTCTCTTCCAAATACAAAATAGTAATCCTTCTCACGTTTGCTATAATCAAATGCTGTATGAGCTTTCTCGCCATACTTTGTTAAATAGAAGAATTCACCGTCTTTATTTTTCTCATAAAATTCTTCAATTGAATCATAATACGTAACTTTCACGTGCTGCCAATAATCTAATCCTGCACGCTTTAACATTTTATCATCCGTTGAAAATCCAAGCGGTCTAATCAAATGTAATTCTGTTCCAGTTGCTGCACAAGTACGAGCAATATTCCCTGTATTTGCTGGAATTTCTGGTTGATATAAAACAACATGTACTCCCACGCGATATTCACCTCTGTTTTTTGTCTACTACGTATTATACCACTTGAGCGAAAAATCTCTACCCATTAATAATATGAAAGAATTTATATTTCATTTGTGGTGTATATTTACTAGAATCTTCATAGTTCCAATAACGCCGACGGCTATTCGCTGAATGTGCATTTACAAGCGGCATACCATCTGCGTCTTTTGCTACTACAATCGTCGTATGATTCCACCTACCATCATCCTCGAAATCATAAGCGATGACATCACCAAGAATAAGGTCCTCTGGCCTTTCTACCGCTTCAGCTCGAAGCCCTGTTGTAGCACCTGACAAATACCAATAAAAAGAGTGTGCGACAGCCCAGCTCCAACTCCACTGATTCTCCCTTTGCCACCATCCTTTGCGAATATTAGGATATCCATTCATTGGTACTTCTCCAGTATGAAGACATTGAGAAATAAAATTCGTACAATTATCAGGGAAATTACGATATACAGGGTTTCGATCATCCCACCAACGCTCTGCATATTTAACTGCCTCTAAACGGTTGTACTGATAAGAACCGTACTTCTCTTTTGTAACTTCCCTTTCTAACGTCTCACTCATTCCAACTGCTTCTGGCACTTCAATAGCATAATCACCTATTACCCGGCTATTATTTAAACAAACTCTTCGTTTTAGTTGTTCCTCTTCGATATAAAATAATTCTTTATGCTTAATTAAATATTTAAAATGTATTTGATAATCAATTTCTTGATGATTGCTATTATTTAATTGTCTCATGAAAGAAACATCCGCAGTTGCTTTCACTATCTCTGCATTACGCTTTTGAAACAATTGTTTCTTTCTCCGTGCTATTTGTAATAAATCTTCAGCAATACCATCTACATTTGTTCGTTTCTCTGTTACATATGCTAAAAATTGTTGTACTTGCTTTTCAATATTTACTTTTACAACCATTTCGTCTCCCTCCCATATTACAATATGAAGAAGGGAGATATTATCTACTCTTTTTTCTGCGCTAACAATTCAAGTCCGCGATTCATTTCATGAAGAACCTCTTCATCTTTCTCACGTTGCATCGCTTTTTCAATAGCTTCGCCCACGCCATCTCCACCAATTTTCCCAAGTGCCCATGCTGCTGTTCCGCGAAGTACTGGTCTTGGATCGTCTTTCATAACACCAATTAAATCTGGAATTGCTGATGCCTCTTTAAAATGCGCAAGTGCCAAAATCGCATTTCGTTGCAACGGCTTTTTCCCTCTCCATGAACCAGACATAATTCCATATTTCTCTTTAAAATCACGATTGCTAATTGTTAAAAGTGGTGTTAATAACGGCTTAACTAACTCAGGATCTGGTTCCATCTCAGGATGATTATGAAAATCCATTCCTTTATTTTTCGGACAAACAGTCTGACATGTATCACATCCATAAATACGATTTCCTATTTTGTCGCGGTATTCTTCCGGTAGGAATCCTTTCGTCTGTGTTAAAAATGCAATACATTTCTTCGAATCTAACTGTCCTCCTTGTATTAAAGCGCCTGTAGGACAAACATCAATACATTTTGTACAACTTCCACATTGATCTTCTATCGGTTGATCTGGTGGGAAGGGAACGTTTGTAATTATTTCTCCTAAATATACATACGAACCAAATTCAGGTGTAATAATAGCGCAATTCTTACCACTCCATCCAATACCGGCACGCTCCGAAACAGCTCGATCACTTAATTCACCCGTATCAACCATTGACTTAACTTCTATATCGGGAAGTTTTTCAATTAAATATGCTTCTAATTTTTGCAAACGATCTCGTAAAACAAGATGATAATCTTGTCCCCAAGAGGCACGACAAAAAATACCGCGGCGTTCTCCGCGCTTACTTAATGGTGCATTTTTTAATTTTGAAGGATACGCTAATGCAATCGCAATAATTGATTTTGCACCAGGTAGTAGAAGCTGTGGGTTCGTTCTCTTTTCTATATCAGGCTCTTCAAATCCAGATTGATAATTTAATTGTTGCTGTTGGATTAAGCGCTGCTTTAATTCCTCAAATGGTGAAGCACTAGCAAAGCCTATTTTATCTATACCAATTGTTTTACTATACGCAATTACATCTTGCTTTAATTGTTCAAAATCCATTCCTAATCGCCTGCTACTAAAAATATAGACAAATGTATATTCTTAGAGTATTCCTGCTTCTACGTGCCCTGCCTCGCTAATCACTTGCTACTACAGTTTGCTGTGACACTCCACAGGCGTAAATTCCGATGTAGCCCACCGTACATATATACAATCTATTTACGTTAGTATTGTATATTCTTTTGCTTGTAAAAGGTTGATCGCTGCGTTCAAATCTCTATCCATTACATTGCCACATTCACATGTATATACTCGGTCAGATAACTTTAAATCCGCTTTCTTTTGACTGCAACATGAGCATAACTTTGACGATGGATAAAACCGGTCTACTTGACGTAATTCAATTCCATATTCCTCACATTTCGTCAAAAGCCACGTTTTAAAAGCAAAAAAAGACTGCTTGGCAATTGTTTTAGATAAATGTTTATTCTTCATCATACCTTTCACATTCAAATCTTCCACTGTAATAAACGTTGGCTTGGTTTTCACCACATTCGTTACAATAGACTTTACATACTCTATTCGAATATTCGCTAATCGAGCATGCAACTTTTGCACTCTAAGAACATTTTTATCTATATTCACTCTTTTATTAGTAACAGATTTTTCACCTCTCTTTTTTAGATTTTCAAATTTACGTGCTAAAGAGCGTTGTTCACGTTTTAACCGTTTTTCTATCTTTTTTACTTTTATTGTTTTGTTGATGTTTTCATGAACGATACCATCGCTACGTGTAGCAAAATCCTTCACTCCTAAATCAATCCCTAGACCTATTTTATTGAGTGCCAACTTTGTTGCCATTTCTTCCAATTCGCAAAGTACAGATACAAAATATCTTCCTGCTCTTTGATATACTGTGCCACTTTTTACAGTTGCATTTTTAGGGATATATCCATATTCTTTTAACCTTACCCAACCAATTGTAGGAACTTTGACTCTATGTCTTTCTACTGTCCAATCTGTTTTGTTGTTTTTCGGAAAGTAGCACTTCACATCTTGCTTTCTCTTTTTTTTATATCGTGGAAACTTAGATAAACCTTTAAAAAACCGCTTAAAAGCTTTATCTCCATTCATAATCGCTTGTTTTACCGCTTTGCTCGACACTTCTTTAATCCACTGGTCACACTCTTTTGTATGAATATTGTTCAGCCATTTGGAAAAGTCATAGCCACTAAGAAATTTCCCCTCCGACTCATATGCCTCTTTATTTTTAGAGATATACAGGTTATATACATATCGACACACCCCAATAGTTTGACGGATTTTATTAATTTGTTCAGTTGTCGGTTTGATTTCTATTAAATATGTTCTTTTCATAAGTCTCCATCCTCCGACATTTTCTTTTTGTATTTTCTCAACCCATATATTCTACAGCTAAATACATGAATGATAGATATTAAATCCTGAACAAGTTCTTCTTGAATCCCCATATATTCCTTATACTGTTCTTCTGTATAGTATCTTCTTCCTTTTGGGTTTCGGTAAGCAGGTAAAACACCTTGATTGTCCCACCTTTGTAATGTCTTAACAGAGACATTAAGCATTTCTGAAAATTCTTTTGGTTTATATTGTTTCATAATTACTTTTTACTATATACGCACATTTTTGTTTACTGTTTCTTTCTCCTCAGATGAATTCACCCTTTATGTAACGTCTATATTAGTTAGCAATTCACTTTTGGAATACTATTCTTTACTTCTATTTTCGCATAAAATAATGTTTTCCAAACATTAAAAAACGCAATGCCTCGTTTATCTTAGAAACGAAACACTGCGTTGATCACAATTTATAGAAAAACATTTAATAAAATTTGGAGCGGGTGAAGAGAATCGAACTCTCGACCAGAGCTTGGAAGGCTCTTGTTTTACCACTAAACTACACCCGCAAATATGAAATACATATAAGATATTAGAATAACTTATGTAAAGTAGTATAGCATGTAAAAAAAACGGAAGCAAGAATTTTATCGAAAAAAGTCGAAAAAGTGATGAGTAGCTCATCACTTTTTCAATTCTTTATCAATCGCCTTCTTCATACTATCGAAATCAGGGTTTGCAAGATTTCCGTTGACATATACTGAAGGAGCACCTTGAACTTTTAATTTTTGAGCACGATCTGAATCTTTACGTACTTTTTCTTTCATTTCTTTACTGTGTAAATCTTTCTTAAATTGTTCTACATCAACTTTCGGAAGCTTCTCTTTCACAATGTTAAGAAGTAATTCTTCTGTAATCCATTCTTCCGTGTCTTTCTTTTGACTTTGATAAATCTCATCGTAGAAAATCCAGAATGAATCTTGATCTTGTTTATAAATTGCTTCACCAGCTGCTGCACCTAAATCAGAGTCTTTTCCGATAAATGGGAAGTTAATAAAGTATAACTGCACTTTACCTTTATCGATATACTCTTCTTTTAATCGTGGTAATACTGTTACATCCCAAGTACGACAAGCAGGACATTTGAAGTCTCCAAATTCAACTACCTTAACTGGGGCATCATCTTTCCCTAAAGATTGTTGTGTGGAATAAGCAAACATCTCATTCCCTTTATCTTTTTTGTCATTTATGATGCTATACGCTATTGTTCCGATTACAATCAATACTGCGATAGAAAAAACTACACCAAGAACCATGAGTTTATTTGATTTCATATACATTCCTCTTTAAATTCATATTCTGTATACAACATTGTACACAATACACATAATATCAACACTTATATATGTCACGCAATGAACACGCTCACATAAATTACAAAAACACAATATTTGTGACGATATTGTGTCACAATTTGTCACAATTTATTCAAAAAAAGGAAGCTCCTATGTAGGAACTTCCTTTAGCTTACTGCTTTTTCACGAGAACTATTTAACATCGACCGCTCTGTTTTTATATCATGACGAATTACTAATTTCTCACTAACTGCTTGCACATACTCATCATGATTGATATAGCCTTCTTTCTCCATTAATCTCAAAACGACATTTCGTCTCTCTACGGCCTTATCATAATTTTGTGCAGGTGAGTAATAAGCGGGTGCCTTTACTACAGCAGCCATCATTGCACTTTCAGCCAACGTTAATTGGCTCACCTTTTTACCGAAGTAAAGGTTTGCTGCTTTTTCAATTCCCCATGCTCCTTCTCCGTAATAAATATTACTTACATACAATTTTAAAATTTCATCCTTCGTAAATGTACGTTCAATTTTTTTCGTATAAAAAATTTCTTTCCACTTACGAGAAAATGTACGTTCATTCGTTAAAAAAGCATTTTTGGATAACTGCTGTGTAATTGTGCTTCCGCCTTGCACAACACCACCAGCCTTTATATTCTCAACAGACGCTCTGACAATCGCTATATAATCTAAACCATTATGATGATAAAACCTTTTATCTTCTGTCGCAATAAATGCATGTGTTAATGATTCTGGCACCTCTAACTTAGCCGGTACATGTAATTTACTAATATCACTTTGCTCGATCATTACATTTCCAATGAATAATAACGTACAACTTAACAATAATAATAAAATAATGGCTTTATAAAAGAATTTAGTCATTGGATTTAATGCAACTTTTTGATGATAGTTCACCCTAGATAATACTCGTTCTTTCATCTTGAACACCTCTTTTCCACACAGCGTATAACTCTTACTTTAAGAATACCTTGTTGTAAAAAAACATCCCATCGATTTCTCTTACACGTACCTTACATCATTGTAAGGTATAAAAAAGTATTGTATCACAGTCTTTTTTTATCTACTATTCATCTGAAATATTGAATATAGATTATGCTAAACCAATAGCAGAGTATACCTTAAGCCTATACTTCCCTATTAAAACACCCTATTTTCATTATATCATCTACAAATATATATATTTGTAAGTATCTAGTAATCTAAATGTATACAATATATCATACATTATACAGAACAAACGTTCTAAAAATCAACACTAACACTATTATTATTTTGACCTTTTTCTTAAACAGTATACAAAAAAGAGTAGTGATTTGATTGTATCTCAAACCGGCTACTCTTTTCTTTACAATCTACCTATTAAATTATATGGCTGCACTTCCCACGTTTCGTACGGAATACAATGTGTTGCTCTCATCGCATCAAGCGTTCTGGATTTCATATGAGGACGCGTTATATACTCATCTATGTTCTCTTCATTTAAAGCAACAAATTTAGCCTCTTGTATTTCTTCAGGTTGAATTTTTATTTCACCGCTCACATATGCGACTTTAAAAACAACAGATCAAATATGCATAGAAGCATTATAGTAAACACCTGTAACTCCAACCGGCTTCACAGTTAAACCCGTTTCCTCAAACATTTATTTCCCTACAAATTGCTTGATCGAGCGCTTCTCCTTCTTCCACCTGTCCTCCTGGCAACTCCCACGTATCCGATCGCCAATGTACTTTAGCTAATAACACTTCATCTTTTTCATTTGTTAAATAACCTGCTACAGCAACGATATGCTTTGGTGTTTTATGTTCCATATTAAGCCTCCTAGCAATAATGAATATTTCACATATCCCTATAAGCATATTCCCTATCTAAAACAAAATACCTTTACTAATTCATCCTCTTAATTAACTTCATGAAAAAAAGCCCCTATCCGTTAAATGAATAGGGGCTTCTATCGTATTATTCTCCTAAGTCTACGTTGTGGTAAACTTGTTGCACATCTTCTAAATCTTCTAATGCATCAACCATTTTTTCAAATTGTACTTGAGCATCTTCAGGAAGTTCTACATCACTTTGTGCAAGCATTGTTAATTCTGCAACTGTGAATTCTTCAACACCAGCATCTTTAAGTGCAGATTGTACGGAATGGAATTGATCAGGTTCAGCATACACGATAACAGAATCTTCTTCTTCTAGAATGTCACGTGCATCAACATCTGCTTCCATTAAAATTTCAAGAACTTCATCTGATGTTTTACCTTCAAGACCGATAACAGCTGTCGCATCAAACATGTAAGCTACAGAACCGTTTACACCCATGTTACCACTGTTTTTGCTAAATGCAGCTCGTACATCTGCTGCAGTACGGTTTACGTTATTTGTAAGTGTATCTACAATTACCATAGATCCGTTTGGTCCGAATCCTTCATAACGAAGCTCGTCATAATTTTCTTCTGAACCGCCTTTTGCCTTTTCAACTGCACGATCAATAATTGTTCTTGGCACGTTGTATGTTTTCGCACGTTCTAATACAACTCTAAGCGCTTGGTTTGATTCTGGATCTGGCTCGCCTTGTTTTGCTGCCACATAAATCTCACGTCCAAATTTCGCGTATATACGGCTTGTATTTGCATCTTTTGATGCTTTTTTTTCTTTAATATTATTCCATTTACGACCCATACTTTCCACTCTCTTTCCCGTTTTAAATCTACATAAAAATATTAATATGAAATATAATGTGTATTCAACACATTTTTAAAAGAAATATAAAAAGTTCATTTTTGATTCATATTACAGACATAATATAAATTACTATCATTTTGTTCTTTCGACAAGTTATATTATACATGAATTTCTACATTTATTACGAATTTTAGAAGCACATAGTATAATTTAACAAAAAAGACTCTAACAGAAATGTTAGAGTCTTTTTATATCGCTGATACATATTTCTATAATTTCCCTATAACTACTTTCTATCGTTATATAATAAAAACAGGAAAAAATTTGAAGAAAGATGGAAGGAGAATTATGACACATTCACATGAGAAAAAAGCACATGGTCTGAAAGGAATAGGAGAGCAGTTAAACCCAACTATCTATCAAGTGAGATTCATGAAATTAGATGAACCAATTCAATTTGAGTCGTTTCCTGAATTAAAGGAATTAGGAGATTGGTTGAGTACTTCAACGCACATGTGGGCGTGCCACTCAACTATGTACAAGTACAACAAAGAAGAGTTTGAAAAGAGGTTTTTAGAAATTACAAACTTAACCGTTGATAATGTACTAATATCTACTGGTGCTATCGGATTTAACTTCATGTCACCGGGGTGGAGAAATTCTCTCTAGAGTGCTCGAAGGGAATATTGTATATACAATATTTTGCTGGAATTTTATAGAATACCACACTTAAAAGGATAAAAATGAATGTTTGTTTTTATCCTTTTAATGTTTCGCAGTTTACTCACCGTACACTTTTTGTGCTTATTTTGTCATGTAATGAAAAGAAAACACAAAAAAACTCTATACTAATTGTATAGAGTTTTTTACGCCGTTCATGATACCGATGGTCGGGGTCGAACCGACACTCCCGAAGGAACACGATTTTGAGTCGTGCGCGTCTGCCAATTCCGCCACATCGGCACAAAAGAAAGGCGGCAACCGGATTTGAACCGGTGGTAAAGGTTTTGCAGACCTCTGCCTTACCACTTGGCTATGCCGCCATGTTAAATTTTATTGGAGCGGAAGACGGGATTCGAACCCGCGACCCCAACCTTGGCAAGGTTGTATTCTACCACTGAACTACTTCCGCAAAAATGGCTGGGCTAGCTGGATTCGAACCAGCGCATGACGGAGTCAAAGTCCGTTGCCTTACCGCTTGGCTATAGCCCATCGAATTCTTACTTAATTATATGTAAGTATCAATTAGATTATTTGTAATTTTAAAAATAAAAATGGGGCGACTGATGGGAATCGAACCCACGAATGCCGGAGCCACAATCCGGTGCGTTAACCACTTCGCCACAACCGCCATGTTGTGTAAATATATTTGGCAGGGGCAGTAGGAATCGAACCCACACTGGAGGTTTTGGAGACCTCAGTTCTACCTTTAAACTATGCCCCTATGTAAATGGTGGAGGGGGGCAGATTCGAACTGCCGAACCCGAAGGAGCGGATTTACAGTCCGCCGCGTTTAGCCACTTCGCTACCCCTCCGAAACTTACATGGTGCCGGCTAGAGGACTTGAACCCCCAACCTACTGATTACAAGTCAGTTGCTCTACCAATTGAGCTAAGCCGGCGTATATTATTAAGATAAATGGTGGCTCGGGACGGAATCGAACCGCCGACACGAGGATTTTCAGTCCTCTGCTCTACCGACTGAGCTACCGAGCCTTATTAAAATGGCGGTCCCGACCGGGGTCGAACCGGCGATCTCCTGCGTGACAGGCAGGCATGTTAACCACTACACCACGGGACCATTTGGTTGCGGGGACAGGATTTGAACCTGCGACCTTCGGGTTATGAGCCCGACGAGCTACCGTGCTGCTCCACCCCGCGATAATACTATTCATATAATTTATATGGTGGAGGATGACGGGATCGAACCGCCGACCCCCTGCTTGTAAGGCAGGTGCTCTCCCAGCTGAGCTAATCCTCCAAAAGTGGTGACCCGTACGGGATTCGAACCCGTGTTACCGCCGTGAAAGGGCGGTGTCTTAACCACTTGACCAACGGGCCAAATATGATAAATCCTATGGCGGAGAGCAAGGGATTCGAACCCTTGATACGCTTGTGACGTATACACGATTTCCAATCGTGCTCCTTCGGCCAACTCGGACAGCTCTCCAATGGCTCCGCAGGTAGGAATCGAACCTACGACCGATCGGTTAACAGCCGATAGCTCTACCGCTGAGCTACTGCGGAATAATATTGCCTGGCAACGTCCTACTCTCACAGGGACAAGGTCCCAACTACCATCGGCGCTAGAGAGCTTAACTTCCGTGTTCGGTATGGGAACGGGTGTGACCTCTCTGCCATCATTACCAGACATTATTCTTTTGAGACAATCATTATTATAACTTATTTACTTTAAAAGTCAACAAGTTTTTTTATGTTCTCTCAAAACTAGATAACATTGCTACATATTATATGGTTAAGTCCTCGATCTATTAGTATTCGTCAGCTCCACATGTCACCATGCTTCCACCTCGAACCTATCAACCTGATCATCTTTCAGGGATCTTACTAGCTTACGCTATGGGAAATCTCATCTTGAGGGGGGCTTCATGCTTAGATGCTTTCAGCACTTATCCCTTCCGCACATAGCTACCCAGCTATGCCCTTGGCAGAACAACTGGTACACCAGCGGTGCGTCCATCCCGGTCCTCTCGTACTAAGGACAGCTCCTCTCAAATTTCCTACGCCCACGACGGATAGGGACCGAACTGTCTCACGACGTTCTGAACCCAGCTCGCGTACCGCTTTAATGGGCGAACAGCCCAACCCTTGGGACCGACTACAGCCCCAGGATGCGATGAGCCGACATCGAGGTGCCAAACCTCCCCGTCGATGTGGACTCTTGGGGGAGATAAGCCTGTTATCCCCGGGGTAGCTTTTATCCGTTGAGCGATGGCCCTTCCATGCGGAACCACCGGATCACTAAGCCCGACTTTCGTCCCTGCTCGACTTGTAGGTCTCGCAGTCAAGCTCCCTTATGCCTTTGCACTCTACGAATGATTTCCAACCATTCTGAGGGAACCTTTGGGCGCCTCCGTTACACTTTAGGAGGCGACCGCCCCAGTCAAACTGCCCACCTGACACTGTCTCCCGGGTCGATAAGACCCGTAGGTTAGAATTTCAATACAGTCAGGGCGGTATCCCACCAGCGCCTCCACCGAAGCTAGCGCTCCGGTTTCAATGGCTCCCGCCTATCCTGTACAAACTGTACCAAAATTCAATATCAGGCTACAGTAAAGCTCCACGGGGTCTTTCCGTCCTGTCGCGGGTAACCTGCATCTTCACAGGTACTATAATTTCACCGAGTCTCTGGTTGAGACAGTGCCCAAATCGTTACACCTTTCGTGCGGGTCGGAACTTACCCGACAAGGAATTTCGCTACCTTAGGACCGTTATAGTTACGGCCGCCGTTTACTGGGGCTTCAGTTCAGAGCTTCGCTTACGCTAACCCCTCTCCTTAACCTTCC
>NZ_JBQYLZ010000001.1:6055000-6285000 GCF_052682215.1 Bacillus sp. 1A
TTATTATTTTATAATTCTTATAAAGAGTGTACTCCTTTTCTTATAAATCGTCAATATTTCTACTATAAGTATGTGGTTTATTTTTATATATAGCCTTATTCTTATGTATCTTTCCCCATTTTCTATACATTTACATAGAAAAAAGTGCGACATAATCGCACTTGGAATACTATCATCTGAGGAGGTATGCCCTACACTTCACTTTATGTAAGACGATAAAATATGTATAGACACTCGCCTTACTTCTATATATTTTATCTCCACAATGGATTTACTTTATATAAGAAAGAACATCTTCAGTATGTCCTTTCACTTTCACTTTACGCCACTCTTTTACAAGCTCACCGTCTTTATTAATAAGGAATGTAGAGCGCTCGATTCCCATATACTCTTTTCCAAAGTTCTTTTTCAATTTCCAAACGTCGTATAATTCCGCTACCTTATGATCTTCATCTACTAAAAGTACAAATGGAAGCTCATGCTTCTCAATGAATTTCAGATGTCTGTTCGCTGAATCAGGACTTACACCTAGAATAACTGTATCTTTCTCTTGAAATAATCCATACGCATCGCGAAAATCACATGCTTCAGTTGTACAACCTGGAGTCATATCTTTCGGATAAAAATATAGCACTACGTTTTTACCACGAAAATCAGTTAAGCGAACTTGTTCCCCGTTACTTCCCTCTAATGTAAATTCTGGAGCCATTTCTCCTACTGTGATCATTGTTATCACTCCTACTCTTTTCTTTTACTATATCAAATGCTATCTTATTTTTCATTGTCTATTACAGACCTCATTACAAAAGCAAACGGTAATGTATATCCAATTAGCGCTTCTGCAATCGCAATCCATCTCCCTATTCCAATCGGAGCTATATCACCGTACCCAACGGACAATAAAGTAACCGCGCTAAAATATAAGCAAATTTCTACAAGTTGAAAAGATTGGGCATGCAAGCTTTCTCCATCTTCCTTCAAAACTGCAAAACCCATTTCTTCTAATACAACATAACTTAACCCAAACGCAATCAATACCGTTGTATAAATTAAAAATAAGGAGGCTAAATTATAAAGCGAAAAGAAACGCCTAGAATCTGAATATGAACTCCATAACAATTGGACACTTCTCAAAATAGCAATTGCTGCAATTAATAGAATAAATCCCCATAACATGTCCTCCACCTCATTTTATATGTATGAGACAGCCATTGGATTTATCCCTTAGAAACAAACAAGCTTCTATAATTAATTCCCAGCACCACGGTACCTTTTTACCCCTTGATTCCAAAGAGTAATTGCAATCGTAAAACAGATAACACCAACGAGTGGTGTTGCAAATGCATAGCTATTCCACTCTGTTTTTCTTAAAAAGTATGCTGCTGGATACACTCCGACAAACGCAAATGGTAAAACAAAAGTTAAAATGAAGCGAATCACACGGTTATAAATGTTAACAGGATAGCGACCATAGTTACCTATGTTATACATTAGCGGCATAATTGAACTTTTCGCATCCGACCAAAAACCAAGGCTCGCAAGCGTAACAAATATCCCTCCGTATACAAGTGCTCCTCCTCCTACCATCAGTAAGAATAAGAAGAAATCGTACCAGTAAAAAGATAATTGCAGCTCCACTGCTGCATATCCCATTACAATTATTCCTGTAATCGCTCCAATTAAAGATTCAAGTTCCATTCTTTCTAATATAATTTGAAATAAACTATGAATCGGTCTCGTTAATATACGATCCATTTCTCCTTTAATAATGTAACGATCATTAAAGTCCCATATGTTAAAGAAAGCTGAGAATATGGCAAACGGTACTAAAAAGAAACCATAAATAAAGATTACTTCTTCTCTACTCCAGCCCTTTAATGCTTGTGTATGCCCAAACACAACGAGAATAAAGATTAAATTAACAGCCTGTAGTGCTAAATCAGAAAGTAATCCAACGATAAAATCGCCCCGATACTCCAATTTTGTTTTTATATATTGGCTTGCATATTGCAAAAATAGGTTTATATATATCATCTCATCATCCCCCTTGTACAATTAGACGTTTTCTCGCCGTTCTCCACATGAGTACAATTGGAATAATAAGTACAATTGCCCAAATTACTTGGAATAATAATGCCTCATACAATTTACTTCCTTGTATACCTTCTGAAAAAATCATACTCGGAATATAACTAATAGCCTGAAACGGTAAAAATACCATTGCTTTTTGGGCCCATAACGGATAAAAACTAATTGGTAATAATAGACCTGAAAATAAATCAATAACAACACGTTTTGCATACATAATTCCACTATTATTAAATAGGAAGAACGTGAGCATTCCCGTCATTAAATTAATTTGTGTATTAATAATAAAACTAAATATTAAAGATAAGAAGAAATATAACCACGTTTGAAAATTCGTTGTAATTTGCAATGAAAATAATAAGGTAACGATAACCATACCTGGAATTGAAAAGAAAGCAAAACGAAATATTCCTTCACCAAGACCTTGCATCACTTTCATGCCTAAATAGTTATATGGACGAATGAGTTCTACTGCTACACGTCCTTCTTGAATCTCCATCGCAATTTCCCTGTCTATATTATTAAAATAAAAGGCACGTGCCATCCACGCAATTGCGATATAAGTAGTCATTTGCGAAATAGATAAACTTTCAATATTCTCTTTTCCACTATAAATTGCTTGCCATAAAAAATAATACGCACCGATATTAATTGTATAAATTAAAATCCCGCTATAATAGTTTGTACGATACGCAAGCATCATTAAAAAGCGAATCCGAATCATTTCAATGTACTTACCCATGTTTAATACCTTCTTCATAAATGTTACGAATAATTTCCTCTGTAGACACTTCGTTAATTTTTAAATCTTTAATTTGAAAGGCTTGTACTACTTTAGAAATAAGCATTGAAATGATAACTTCTTCATTCGGTATTTTTGCAACCCACGCGTTTTCCTCTTTTGCTTTCGACCAAACGACATGACTATCTGGCATAACCATTGATAAAGCCTGATAGGAAACTGGTGCAATAAATTGAAAATGTATTTCCTTCTCTGCTCCCCACTGCGTACGAAGATTATTTAAAGAACCGTCATACATAATATTTCCTTCATCCAGCATGATAACGCGCTCACATAAAGCTTCAATATCAGTAATATCATGGGTTGTTAATAAAATTGTTGTTTTGTAACGTTCATTCATTTCTTTTAAAAATTCACGTATTTTTAATTTCACAAGAACATCCAACCCAATTGTTGGTTCATCTAAAAATAATAACGGCGGATTATGAATTAATGCTGCCGCTAATTCACAACGCATCCTTTGACCTAGAGATAACTTTCGAACTGGCTTATCTAATAAAGGACCAATATCTAACGTTTCAATCACGTGTTCCATATGCTCTTTATACTGAGCATCTGATACACCGTACACTTTTTTTAATAAACGAAAAGATTCTTGTACAGCAATATCCCACCAAAGTTGTGAGCGTTGACCGAAAACAACACCAATTGTTCTTACGAATTCTTCTCTCTGCTTATGCGGGTTCATCCCATTTACTAAAATTTCTCCTGATGTCGGAGTCAAAATCCCCGTAAGCATTTTAATAGTTGTTGATTTACCAGCACCGTTCTCACCGATATATCCAACCATTTCACCTTGTTTCACATTAAAAGATACATCATTTACTGCTGGTACTATTTTATAATTACGATTTAATAAATCGCGAAAAGCACCCTTTAATCCCGGACGACTTGAATAGGCTGTAAACTCTTTACGTAACCCTTGTACCTCAATTACTGATTTCATAATCGGACCCCCTTCCTAAATGTCACAACGAATAGTTTACCCAACTGCCTTCTCTATCACAAACAATACGTCTTTTCGAAAAACATGTTAGAATAATACATAGATTTTTGTAAGGAGATGAATTGTAGTGAAATTCACAAAATCAGAAGCATTACATAAAGAAGCTTTAGAACATATCGTTGGCGGCGTTAATAGTCCTTCTCGTTCTTTTAAAGCAGTTGGCGGCGGCGCTCCTGTTGCTATGGAACGTGGAAAAGGTGCTTATTTCTGGGATGTAGACGGAAATAAATATATCGATTATTTAGCAGCATACGGTCCTATTATTACTGGACATGCTCACCCGCACATTACAAAAGCAATTACAACAGCTGCTGAAAATGGTGTACTTTACGGAACACCAACAGCACTAGAAGTAAAATTTGCAAAAATGTTAAAAGAAGCAATGCCTGCATTAGATAAAGTCCGCTTCGTAAACTCTGGTACTGAATCAGTAATGACAACAATTCGTGTCGCTCGTGCTTACACAGGCCGCACAAAAATTATGAAATTTGCTGGTTGTTACCACGGTCATTCTGATTTAGTACTTGTAGCAGCTGGATCTGGCCCTTCTACGCTAGGAACTCCTGACTCAGCCGGTGTACCACAAAGTATCGCTCAAGAAGTTATTACTGTTCCATTTAATAATGTAGAAACCTTAAAAGAAGCTTTAGATAAATGGGGACACGAAGTAGCAGCTATCCTTGTAGAACCGATTGTTGGAAACTTCGGTATTGTAGAGCCAAAACCTGGCTTCCTTGAGAAAGTGAATGAACTTGTTCACGAAGCTGGTGCACTAGTAATTTATGATGAAGTTATTACTGCTTTCCGCTTCATGTACGGTGGTGCTCAAGACTTACTTGGCGTAACACCAGACTTAACAGCGCTTGGTAAAGTTATTGGCGGCGGACTTCCGATCGGTGCTTATGGTGGTAAGAAAGAAATTATGGAACAAGTTGCCCCGCTCGGACCTGCATATCAAGCTGGTACAATGGCAGGAAATCCTGCTTCTATGGCATCCGGTATCGCTTGTCTAGAAGTTCTTCAACAAGAAGGTCTTTATGAGAAATTAGATGAACTTGGTGCGATGCTTGAAAAGGGAATTTTAGAGCAAGCTGCAAAACATAATATCGATATTACATTAAACCGACTAAAAGGTGCTTTAACTGTATACTTCACAACAAATACAATTGAAGATTACGATGCAGCACAAGATACAGACGGTGAAATGTTCGGTAAATTCTTCAAGCTTATGCTTCAAGAAGGAGTTAACTTAGCACCTTCTAAATACGAGGCATGGTTCTTAACGACAGAACATACAAAAGAAGATATTGAATATACAATTGAAGCTGTAGGCAGAGCATTCGCTGCTTTAGCGGATAATAAATAATCCCGCCATTAAAAGGAAAAAAGAAAGCACATCTTTCTTTTTTCCTTTTTTCTATTTCATAAATCCCTCATTAATAGTATAATTATTCATAATTATCTGTTTAAATTTCTTTTATATCCTTACTACCTTTGTATACAAGGCTGCTCACGCCTTAAATAGTAAGATTATTCAAACTTCAATAAGAGGGGGGATTGACGGATGCTCAATAAAACAAATACATGGACACCGTCTTTATTTCGAGATTATAAAAATGCAGAACATGATGCGTGTGGAATCGTTTCCGTTATGGAGAAACGAAAAGTTGCCATGAAAGAAAACATTGATCTTTGCATACAATCACTTGTCAAAATGAATCATCGAGCTGGTTTCATTAATGGTGAAGGAGATGGTATCGGAATTCACATTGATGTCCCAAAAGCACTTTGGAATGAAAAGCTGAAAAATAACGGATACAATCCAACGATTGTGGATCATCCCCACTTTATCGTTGGACATTTTTTTCTAAACAAAAACGCAAATATCGTTAATTTAAAAAATCATATTCGTACGCAATTAAATAACGAAAGTTTTACTATTATTTTTGAAAGTGATGATGTAATAAATTCCGATGCACTCGGTCCACTTGGTAAACAGGAAGAACCTTTATTTTGGCAAGTTGCTCTTATCGCAGAAAATAAAGTTGAAAATGTTGAGCAAACATTATTTTCAGTAACGATAAAAATAGAGGAAAACGAAGCGATTCATGTTGCTTCATTAAGTCGTGACCATGTTGTATATAAAGTTCTAGGCGCTGGGGATACACTTGTTGCCTATTACAATGATTTACAACATCCACTTATCGCTTCAACTATGACACTAGGACATAACCGCTATTCTACTAATACATTATCTAATTTTTTTCGTGTACAACCATTTAGCATTCTCGGACATAATGGTGAAATTAACACAATTGCAAAATTACGTGATCAAGCTGACATGATTCATGTTCCACTTACTGCTGGGGGCAGTGACTCCCAAGATTTAAACCGCACCTTAGAAACTCTACTTGTTCAATACGACTACAGTTTATTTGAAGCAATGGATATACTATTCCCACCAATTATTAATGAAATGAAACTATATGAACCGCATTTACAAGATTTATATACGTATATACGTGAAGCTTGGGGCCATTTTGCGCAAGGTCCAGCTGGTATTATTTCACGTTATAAAGATGAGGCTGTTTTCAGCGTTGATTCCCTTGGACTACGACCAGTATGGAAAGTAGAGACAGCGAGTTCTTATGTTTTCTCTTCTGAACCTGGAGTTGTATCACCAACTGAATATGTAGCAGAACCGAAACCACTCGCTCCTGGAGAAAAAGTCGGTCTAAAGTGGAATGAACAAGATGAACTTGTACTCTACGAATACGATGACTACCAAACTCAAGTATATAACCGTTTTAAAAAGCGATTTGATACTAAAGATTATCATTTAAACTTATCTATCCCAGAAACGAAAGAAATCCCAGGATTATGTGATTCTATACAAGTCGAAACGAAACAATACGTTGCTTTCGGATGGGACCGAGAACATATTCAGCTTCTTGAACAGATGGCAACAAAAGGCGTTGAGCCAATTCGCTCACTTGGGCATGACTCACCACTTGCAGCACTCGATACTGGTAGACGAAATATCGCTGATTTCATTAAGGAAAGTGTAGCCGTTGTTACAAATCCAGCAATCGATCGTGATCGAGAGGTCGAGCACTTCTCCACACGAACAATACTTGGAGAGCGCCCAAGTTTATTAAGCGGAGCTAAACGGCCATTTGTAGTTGAGATGCTTTCCCCCATTATTTTAGAAGGAAGTGTAGCACAATCTATTACAGAGGAATTACACACAATTACGTACGAACAACTTATACAGCTATTCAATACTCATAGCTCTATCGCTACAATCTCTGCTACATTCAGTCCGACAGAAACTTTACAATGCGCCTTAAATCGAATTAGTTCTGAAGCGATAAAGGCCGTGAACGATGGAGCTTCCCTACTATTAATAGACGATGCCAACGCTCATCTAAATGAACAGTTATGGATTGATCCGCATTTAGTTACCGCTAAAGTACATCAAGTATTAAGCGAAAATAAATTACGCCGAAACTGCTCTCTCGTTATACGTTCTGGTGCCCTTCGCTCTTTACATGATATCGTCACACTGTATGGATTAGGAGCAGATGGTATGAATCCATATTTATTATTTGCAACCGTAAATGATGGAACAAAAACGCCAATTACGAATTTGTATAATGCTCTTAATAAAGGACTAGAAAAAGTCATTTCAACAATTGGAATTCATGAATTACGTGGTTACGGTCGCCTCTATTCTTCTATCGGATTACATGAGGAAATCGCAAATATATTACAAATTACAAATTTCTTCGGTTCAAATGATTTAGCTTTTTCGCTTGAATCACTTGCTGAAGATGCACAATTGCGAGCGGATGATTATAACAATCCTAAAGTTAGAATGCGAAAATCTTTTCATATATTCCCGCGAATTTGGAAAGCAATCGGCGATGTCGCAAAAGGAAATTCTTATGATGATTACCGTGACAAATTAAGTGAGTTAGAAGAAAATAATCCAATCGCGATTAGACATCTTGTTCAAACGAAAGAAACAAAACATGTCGTTCCGGCCGAAGAAGTATCCATCAGCATTCAAAATCATGATTTACCATTTATTATTAGTTCCATGTCATTCGGTTCTCAAAATGAAATTGCCTTTCGTGCATATGCAGAAGCGGCCGATCAGCTAAATATGATTAGCTTGAACGGTGAAGGCGGCGAAATTAAAGATATGATTGGAAAATATCCACATACACGTGGACAACAAGTTGCATCTGGGCGATTTGGTGTAAACGCCGAACTACTAAATTCATCAAACTTAATTGAAATAAAAATTGGGCAAGGCGCAAAGCCTGGTGAAGGCGGACATTTGCCTGGTTCAAAAGTAACAGCAAAAATCGCTGAAGCGCGTAATGCTACAATTGGCTCTGATTTAATTTCACCTTCTAACAACCATGATATTTATTCCATTGAAGATTTAGCTCAAATGATTACAGAAATTAAAACGGCTAATCAACTTGCGAAAGTAGCTGTAAAGGTCCCTGTTGTCCCTAACATCGGAACAATTGCTGTCGGTATCGCAAAGGCTGGTGCTGACTTTATTAACATTAGCGGATTTGATGGTGGTACAGGTGCCGCACGTATTCACGCATTGCAACATGTAGGCCTTCCTGTAGAAATTGGTGTGAAAGCCGCTCACAATGCTTTATTAGAAGCAAATATGAGACAAAAGGTAGAAATTTGGGCTGACGGTGGTATTCGAAGTGTTAATGATGCCTTGAAAATCATGCTCCTTGGGGCAAACCGTATTGGATTTGGTACATTATCCATGATTGCAATCGGCTGTACAACTTGCCGCGGATGTCATCTAGATACTTGTCACGTTGGAATTGCAACACAAATTGATTCTGAAGCTCAGGCGAAAGAACACGGATTACGCCGCTTCGTCCCGCGCGAATTAGAAAGCGCCGTTGCTGGATTATTACATTTATTCACCACTTTTGGCGTAGAACTAAAACGATTAACAGGAAATCTTGGTTATACAAATTTACAAGAAATTGTCGGACATTCCGATTTATTAGAACAAGTTCGAGGCGAAAATTTATTAGACTTATGTAATTTACTACAAACGATAGAACACCCATCTGTTACAAAAACAGAATACGTACCGGAAAAACAATTTGAAACAGTTCATTCCCCTCATTCAAAGGAATTAATAGGCGTTGGCGTAGAGCAACGCGTTATGGGTGGTCTAGAATCTTGCTATCGCGTTCGTAGTAAATTATATGAAGACACGAAGCTTGAACCACTTACATTAAAGTATACGAATGGCTCTATTCCTGGAAATGGATTAGGTGCTTATAATAGTGAGAACTTATTTATACACGTAAATGGCGGTGCACAAGATGGTATTGGTAAAACCTCCTTTGGTGGTGGTATTTATATAACGAAAGCAAAAGGAAAAGACGGCATATATTATAACGGTTCTGTCGGAAAAGGTTTTGGGTACGGTGCACAAAAAGGATCGCTATACGTTCAAGGTAACGCTGATGCTCGCGCTGGCATTCGCCTCTCTGGAGCAGACATGATAATTGGAGGGCGAATGACAAAGCCACTCCGTGAAAAAGAGCAAGGGAATATAGGTGTATACTCTAATATTAAAGGTTTCGCTTTTGAATATATGACAAATGGGCGAGCGCTTGTTTTAGGGGATCCTGGTCCATGGATTTGTGCTGGTATGACTGGTGGTGTTGTTTATTTACGTCATGATTCAAGCTCGGGTTTAACAGAACACGCCTTAAAAAGAAGAATCGCAAAAGGGGCAAATGTTACATTACAACCAATTAGTAAAAACGGCGTGCAAGATGTGACTGAGTTATTGGTAGATTACATTCGTGTATTAAATGAACATGAGCAATACGAGGAAGTTGCTTTATTAACACCGTTACTCGATGATATGCAGCCACAGTTTTTTGAAATTATCCCGAAAAAAGAGCAGGCTGATCCATCTATCTCAACAGAGTGATATACCAACTTTTCATTTTCAAGAAAAAATTGACGAAGTACACTTCTCATAGTAATCTATAGTAACAATTTGAAACCTGCTGAAATTCAGCAGGTTTTTTCACTAAAAATTGATGTTTAAAAAGAATTAGGAAAAAGTATAAAATGAATCTTAATTTCTTATTAACGTCACTAAAATATCACTTGCTAACATATTGTAATGAATGTATAGTATCATGTTGTACATTCATTATGACAAGAGAAAGGATCTTATTAAGGGTATGAAACTTGGTGCTCGCATTTTAAAAACGGGTATTGCCATCACATTAGCTTTATTTGCTTGTATTTTACTTCAATTACCGAGTCCAGTATTCGCGGGAATCTCAGCTATATTCGCTGTTCAACCGTCTGTATACCGCTCGTATTTAACAGCTCTTGAGCAAATTCAAGCAAACGTCATTGGTGCCGTATTCGCTATCGTATTTGCTACTGCTTTTGGACATAATCCTTTTATTATTGGATTAACATGTATATTAGTAATTGCGCTTACGTTACAATTACGATTAGAAAACACAATATCAATTGCTTTAGTAACAGTTATCGCCATTATGGAGTATCAGGGCGACGATTTCTTTAGTTTTGCCTTACTTCGCTTTGCGACGATTATGATTGGAATTATTGCGGCTTCACTTGTAAATTTAGTGTTTATGCCGCCAAAATACGAAACAAAACTATATCATCGTATCGTTGATAATACAGAAGAAATTGTAAAATGGATTCGAATGAATAGCAGGCAAGCTTCTGATTTTACAACGCTAAAAACTGATATTGATCGTATGAAAGAAAAGATGATCAAACTAAACCATTACTATTTGCTGTATAAAGAAGAAAGAAGCTACACGAAAAAAGTAAAGTTCGCAAAAATTCGTAAGCTCGTTTTATTCAGACAAATGTTAGCGACGACAAGCCGTGCTTTAAGTACGTTAAAATCATTACATCGTACTGAAAATGAACTGCGCTATATGCCAGAAGAATTTCAGGAATCTATCCAAAACGAACTTGACTCATTAACCCATTACCATGAACAAGTTTTATTAAAATTTATTGGTAAAGCAAAAAAACAACAATCCGTTGAAATGCTTGATGAAGTTGAAACAGGTAAACAAGAATTAATTGATATCTTTATGGATTATCAAAACAAGGACGATGAGGAAGCGTATAAAACATGGCTACACCTCTTCCCTCTTATTTCTGCCATTATTAACTATAGTGAAGAAGTAGAGCATTTAGATTTACTTGTGGATAGCTTCTACACATACCATAAACCAGAAGCAGAACTCCAAATCGAAGATAAAAAAGAAGACGAATAAAGAAAACAGCTCCTTTTACGCTAAAGGAGCTGTTTCTGTTATATGTTGAAGTTGATATAAATTGTAATAAAACCCTCTTTTTTTCATTAACTCTTCATGAGAACCTGTTTCTTTAATTTCACCATCTTCAATGTAAATAATCGTATCCACATGTGTAATCGTCGCCAATCGATGTGCGATTACGATCGTCGTCCGATCAGCAGCTAGCGTCTGAAGCGCCTGCTGAATATACCGTTCATTTTCTAAATCTAAAGCGGAAGTCGCCTCATCTAATATAAGTAACGATGGATTCTTTAGAAACACTCTTGCAATCGCTACACGTTGCCTTTGCCCACCAGATAACTTCACACCGCGTTCCCCAACGACAGTATCATAGCCATCAGGTAAATCTATAATAAAATCATGGATTTGCGCAGCTTTAGCAGCTGCAATCACTTCTTCCTCTGTAGCTTTCGGGTTTCCATATAAAATATTTGCCCCGATTGTATCACTAAATAACAAATTATCTTGCAGTACAATTCCAATATGACTACGTAAATTTCTCATATCATACTTTCTAACATCTATCCCATCTACATAAACTGCACCTGAAGAAACATCATAGAAACGTGGGATTAAGCTAGCAAGAGATGACTTCCCTCCCCCACTTGCTCCTACAAGTGCTACCTTCTCTCCTGGCAACATAGTTAACGAAAGGTTATGTAATATCTCTTTTTCATCCGAATTGTAACGAAAAGATACATTATCAAATATCACTTCACCATTTAATTTTGTCGTTTGTACCGCACTTGGCACATTGACAATATCGTATTTTTCATCTAACAATTCAAACACTCGATCCATCGATGCGAAAGACTGTGTTAATGTTGTAGAGGAATTGACAAGGCGGCGAAGCGGACTATACAAACTATCCATATATCCAACAAAGGCAACCATAGTCCCTAATGTTAACTGCCCCTGAATTACTTCATATGCTGCAAAACCGATCACCAGTAACGGGCCTAAATCGGTTAACGTATTCACTACCGAAAATGTCCTTGCAGTCCAACTCGTATGCGTTAATGCTTTCGTCAAAAATGCATTATTTCTTTTTTCAAATTGCTTCCCCTCATACTCTTCTAATGCAAAACTACGTGTCACTTGCATCCCTTGAATACGTTCATGTAAATACCCTTGCATCGTTGCTAAAGCTTGCGAACGCTCTTTCGTTAATTTTCGAAGACGCCCGAAAAAATATTTCACTGCCACTACATAAATAGGTAAAATTAATAACGCAACAAATGTTAATTTTATATTCATAGAAAACATAACAATAATAGCAATAGCAATCGTTGCCGTATCTAGCCAAACATTCATCAAACCAGTAATTACAAAATCCTTCGTTTGTTCTACATCATGGATTACACGTGAAATAAGCTCCCCTGTTTTTGTATTCGAATAATAGCGTAAACTCAACTTTTGTAAATGACCAAAAATATGTTTTCGTAAATCATATAGTATTGTATTTGCGATACGCTGCGCGAAATATTGACGATAATATTCAATTGGCGGTCTTACTACTGCAAAAATAAAAAAAGCAATCCCAACGGCTGTTACTAATTGGGATGTTTTATCTTGAAGTGACCCTCCCCCTTGAATTACATCATCGATAATATATTTTAATAACCACGGCATAATAAGCGGGATGCCGAATTTAACTAGACCAATCATAATCGTAATAGCAATAAGCCATCGATACGGTTTAACAAATTGCAAATATCTTTTTATACCTTGCACATAATCCCCCCTCTAATAGGACAAACCTGCCGGGAAATCCCCTGCAGGTTTGTTTTAATTTCTGTACATTAAATATCTTTCATACCACATATCTACGAAATCTGGCGCGAATGGCCCTTTTCTTTGATGAATCCATTGTGTTAATTGTGCTACATTTCGTTTTAAAATAGTATCAATAACAGGTGGATACTGCATAATTTGACTATGCTTTTCATACTCATCTTCATCTAAAAGCGTATATGTCATATCTGGATATACTTTAATATCTAAATCATAATCAATGTACTTTAATGCTTCAGAATCATATGCAAAAGGTGAGCCTAAATTACAATAATAATATACTCCCTCTTCCCTTAGCATCCCAATCACATTAAACCAATAGTTTGCATGAAAATAACAAATTGCTGGTTCACGAGTAATCCATGTTCGGCCATCTGATTCCGTCACTACTGTACGATCATTCGCTCCGATCACAAGGCTCTGTGTCCCTTTTAAAATTGTTGTCTCTTCCCACATTCTATGAATGGAGCCATTATGTTTATAACTATGTATTTGTACTTTTTCTCCTTCTTTGGGAAATCCCATATATGCTCCCTTCTTTCAACTGCAAATGCCCTTTGAGCTGCATTCACTTTTTTTCTATTATAACTTTTTTGTCGAAATTTTAAAACTAAAGCGACAAGACTCTATTTTTCACACTGAATACTATATCCCTAATCTTCTTAGGAGACGGGGCCTTCGCTGAATGATTTACAAACGAGGAAATAGAAATAGAAAAAGCCCTTCCTTATTTCTATCTAAAGAAGGACCTTTCACCGGAAGGTAACAACATGCCTTACCCTAAATTCGAAATCATTTTTTCAGTCTCAAAAGATTGAATCACACTATTTGTTTGCTCTTCAAATTTCTCATGTAACAGTTTTAACGCTAATTCTGTTCTATATATTTCTTGGCGGATAAAATGTAATTCCTTTTTATCGCACGTATCCTTTTCGCTCATTTCAATTTGCTGATACTTCTCTAGATGAGCTTGTAACTTTAACAACTCATCCATCGTTTCCAATTGCTCTCCTACCAACTTATCAAAATCGTTCATTACTTACCCCCTTTTGGACTTATTTATCAGTTATTATTCCTCATTACATATTTCTCATCTTTACCTTCCTTCTCCTTTGACTACATTTGTTGACTTATTAGAAGTTATGTCGTTCACTTTATTTTCATTACCATGACCCAGGCACAAAGAAAACACTTCTCCCGAATTAGAGAAGTGTTTTTCTTTCATTACTGATTTGAACTAGAAGATTGTGATTGTTTTGCAGCTGATTGTGCATTTTGTTTTTTCACAGCATGCACATCTGTTTCAGTTGCGAATTCTGTACCATAACTAGCGTTTGCACTTTGTGCACCAGAAGCTTGTGCTTTCTTTGCTTCTGATTGTGCATTTGCTTGTTTTACTGCTTGTACATTTGTTTCAGTCGCGAACTCTGTACCATAACTAGCATTTGTACTTTGAATGCTAGCACCAGAAGTTGCCTTGTTATAACCTTGTTGTTTTTTACTCATCTTTCTCACCTCCACAACCAATAATGTAACCAATTCACTTAGAAGTTATCCGTGATTTTCTTTTTTTAATCTCCGTATATATCTCTTATCACTCATTCAAACTATAGGAAATGGAGGTGGAAATATGTATATAGGACGCGATATGACTGAACTAACGATGGTTTCAAAAAATGAGTGGAAAGAAGATGAATTAGCTTATTTTCATCACTCATTACAACAGATTTTGCCGTATTTAAATGCAGAAGGTCAGAGTATCTATAAAGAAATTGTAGTAGAAATTGAATCAAGAGGTGGCTTACAACAAGGTGAAGCTAATTGGACTCATGGGACAAAAATTTCTTACGATTAAAAAAGTGTTCCCAATCTAGGGAACACTTTTTTAATTTATCCCGCTTTAATGGGCAGTAAGACCCCCACCTCAAAATGCAGCGAAAGCAAAGAATTTAGGTGAGGGATCAACTGCCCATAAAAGTCCGATTAGTTCAACTAATAATCAGTGGGGGATGAAGAAAACCCCCACTGATTAAAGTTTCACTTTATTGCATTGTAATTTTCTCAACGCAATTCTCATAAATCGTACGATGCGATTTCGAGAATGGTAACTGCTCAAATGCTTCTTTCGATACAAATTTCAATGTATCTGTTTCAACAATATCACCAGTTACTTTTCCGTAAAATACAAATATATCCCAAGTGCGATGTGTAAATGTATGTTGTACATTCATTGCGTATTCTTCAATAGAAATCGAGAGCTCAAATTTTTCTTTCATATAATCTGTAAGCTGCTCTTTCTGATTCCGAATCCCTTCCCCAAGTTCAGCATTTGGAAACTCCCACATGTTAGCTAATAACCCGGTACTTGGACGTTTATTAATGACGTAACGACCATCTTCTGTTTGAAGTACCCCTGCAACAATCGGTACCATTGTAGGAGCCTTCGCTTTACTTTTTACTGGTAACTCCTTTTGAACACCTTCAGCATATCCTCGGCAATGTTCACGTACAGGACAAAGTAAGCAAGATGGATTTTTTGGAATACAAATTAGTGCACCTAATTCCATCAAACCTTGATTAAAATAAGATGGATTTTCAGCCGAAATAATTTCACGTACAATCTCTTCAAACACTTTTCTAGTTTTCGGTTTTGCAATGTCATCCCATACTGATAAAATGCGAGATAATACACGCATAACATTTCCGTCAACTGCCGGCTCTGGTATACCATATGCGATACTTAAAATAGCACCTTTTGTATAGGGGCCAACTCCTTTTAATTTTTCAATTTTCTTTACATCACTTGGTACTATCCCGCCGTATACTTCTTTCACTTCTTTTACAGCCGCATGTAAATTTCGTGCTCTAGAATAATATCCTAAACCTTCCCATGCTTTTAACACTTCTTCATCACCAGCATTTGCCAAAGCTTCTAGAGTAGGAAACTTCCCCATAAAATTCGCGTAATATGGTTTTACAGCTTCTACCCTTGTTTGCTGCAACATAATTTCCGAAACCCAGACGCGGTATGGATCTTTATTTTTACGCCACGGTAAGTCGCGTTGCTCTTTTTCAAACCAACCAATTAAATCATTTTGAAACTGCTCTATGTTAAAATTATTTAATATTTCAAGTGTCAAACTTGATCCCCCTCATTTTTTTGCATATAAGTACTATTATAAAGATTTTAGGAAAAAATTTAAGTAAGATGACATAGGAAATAGAAGGCAAAGGACTTGAGGTATCGAATAAAAAGAGTTACATTAATAAAAAAACGGAGGTGGATTTCTATGGACACAGCCACTCACCTTGTTATGGGCGTTACTCTAGGCAGTTTGGCAATGTTAGATCCAGCCATAGCACAAAGTGATATCGGGCCACAAGCAGTTATGCTTGCTACAATTGCCGGTTCCAATATTCCTGACATCGATACAGTTTTAAAATTGCGTAATAACGCTAAATATATAAGAAATCATCGCGGGATTACTCATTCCATTCCTGCAGTGATTCTTTGGTCATTCCTTATAAGTGGCATCTCTTTCGCCTTCTTTTCAGACGCTCCATATTTGCATCTACTACTTTGGTCATTTATTGCCGTCTTTCTTCATGTCTTTGTAGATATTTTCAACGCCTACGGTACACAGGCATTACGGCCCTTCACAAAAAAATGGGTAGCACTCGGCATCATTAATACATTTGATACCGTCATTTTCTTTATCCACCTACTCGCGATTGCTTGTATGCTTGTAGGTTCCCATAAAGGGTATACTGCTTTAGCAGCGTATATATTGATGATTATTTACTATATCGGACGGATTATGATGCATAGAAACATACGTAGCGTCGTATATAAACGTTTCAATCATGTGGAGAAAATAATCATTTCCCCTTCTTACAGATTTTATCATTATCATTTAGCAATCGTTACAACTGATTATTACTACGTTGCTAGATGGCATCGTGGTAACATCATGATATATGATAAGTTCGACCGGGTACCGTTCCCAGATAATACTATTATGCGCGCAGCTAAACAAGATGAAAACATCTCAGCATTTCTATCTTTCTCCCCTGTGTATCGCTGGGACATTTTCGATTATGATCATTATTACGAAGTTCGCTTCATTGATTTGCGCTATCGCAGTAAAGATTATTATCCATTCGTTGCAATCGTTCAACTCGACCACAATTTAAATATTATTAGTTCCTATACAGGATGGATTTTTAGTGAAGAAAAACTTCGAAAAAAACTGGAATTACTTCCACATTAAAAAAAGCGACTTAAGTCGCTTTTTTTAATGTTTCAAATGATCTTCTTGATTGATTAAATGGCTATATTTCGGATTATTTGTACGCATTTCATGAAGGCGACCTCCATGATTATTAATCCATGTTCGTACCACTTGTTCAGTCATTTCATCACCTTGATAACGACCTGATTTAGCATAAGTTGTTTGAAAGTCTTCCCACAATAATTCAACCCACGCACGAGCTTGTGCGTAAGAAAGTTTGTCATTTTTGTCTAACAATTCTTTTGTTAATGTTTCGTGAATATCATTCATGTTCTATTCTCCTTTTACCTATTTATTCCCTTAATTTCTAAAGGATAGTTTCCTCTATTTTGCACATTCTATAAGTGATACTTCTTAAAGAGGTATCAACTGATGATGAGGAGGGCGTTCGCAATGGGTAAACAAGCCGAATTTTGGTCTGAGTCAAAAAACAACAGCAAAATCGATGGTCAGCCGAAAGCGAAATCACGCTTCGCTTCGAAACGACCTAACGGCACAATTAACACGCACCCACAAGAACGTATGCGTGCTGCAAATCAGCAGGAAGAATAGTTCAGGTACAACCTAAAAAATTAACTTCCTACACGAGGTGATAAAGATGAGCTACCGTGATCGCTTAGATAGTCGTTCTGAATTATTTAACCATACGTGGACTCGTCCGAAACATGCAAAAGCGCAAGTTAACGGACAGACGCAACAAACCCAGTCTCTCATTATACTGGCGAATGAATGTAAAAAACGCCAATTTTAGAATCTCCTATCTCCTGTAACGCCTACCAAAGATGAAAACCAGAGAGATATTCGCTCTCTGGTTTTCATTTTTCTTGCAATAAAGAAATTGGTATTCCAATCTCTTCATTATCATTTTGCTTATGTCCCCAAGCAAATACCCCGTTGAAATACGTAATTTCAAATAATATACCAGGTTCTTCTACTAATTCATATGTCTCACCAATATGGAATTTGTTTATATCAGTCATATAAGCACGAGCCATTGCCATCTTGCGCATTAATACATCGAACTCATTTACAATACCAAGCTGCTCTGCCTTTATTGCTTGCTCTTTCAAAACCCCAATTTCTTCCCTTAGCTCATGTGGTGTCATTTCACTGTAGCGCTTTGGCATATTCATCTTATTCCCCTCATCCCTCTTCACGTTTCATCTGCAAAAATATCTCTATCTCATCCATAGAGAACCCTTTGCGATATAACGCTTGTTTCATCTTATTTTCGAATGTCCATCCATCATACTTCTTATATTTCTCATAATATTTATTCCCATGATAGTGTAACGCTTCTTGTTGCTGTTCGTCATCTTTTTCGTCTTTCAATTCTTCCAAACAAATTTGAATCACATCTCTAGAATACCCTTTACGAACAAGCATTTCGTCTAACTTAAGCTTCATTTGTAAAAAGGAATGCTTTTGATAAGACCTTTTCTTCTTTTCTATAAGAAGTAAAGCATTCTCAATTTGCTTTTCCTTCGGATATTCTTGTAAACTATGTGTAATAATTAGATCCTGAACACCTTTATTTAATAACTCTCTTTTAATAACAGTTGGACCCTTTCGATTCACATTACTTTGCGTTCGCGTATATAAAACAGCGTACTCTTTATCATTAATATATCGATCATGTAATAATTTCGAAACGACTTCAGAGATGACGGCCTGTCCCACTTCTTTTTTTCGTAAATAGTCTTCTACTTCTTTTTTTGTTCTCATTTGATAGGATAGATAGGAAATTGCTTGTAAATATGCTTTTTGTACCTCTTCATTGTATAAAATATTCCCTAACGCTATTTCATCAATTTCTAATCCTTTTTGTAATCCATGTTTCATTAAGATTACTTGATCCACACTAAATCCGTATTCTTCACCTTGACCTTTATCAATATAAATATTAAATCGTTCTTTCGATCGTTTTTGCACTTCTATTTTTGTAATGACAGCCATACTCTCACCTCTCTATTATTTTAACATAGTCAAGGAACGTTTTTGCTTTTCAAGAATATATATAATGAGGAGGAAATAATTGTGAGAATCGCAATTTCTGGTGGTACCGGCTTTATCGGTAAATACCTTTCTACTTTTTTTATTCAAAAAGGATATAATGTTTACATTCTTACTCGAAACAAAACTACTGAAACTTCCCACCCTAACCTTCAGTATGTACAATGGACACCAGATTTACAAACCTTCCCCCTCTCTTCTATCGATGTAGTTATTAATCTAGCTGGAGAGTCTATTAATAGTAGATGGACAAAGAAACAAAAGGAATCCATTTTAAAAAGTCGAATTCAAACAACAAAAGGACTCATTAAACAATTGCAAACACTTGGTACAAAGCCAAATACATTTATTAACGCAAGTGCTATTGGATACTATGGAACGTCTGAAACTGAGTCTTTTACAGAACAGCATGAGATTCCTGGAAATGACTTTTTAGCAAATACAGTATATTCATGGGAACAAGAAGCATCTAAAGCACGTTCTCTTGGAATGCGAACAATCTACGCAAGACTTGGAGTTGTATTAGGCGCAGACGGAGGAGCTCTTCCCAAAATGCTACTCCCCTATCAATTCTATATTGGAGGTACAATTGGATCTGGAAACCAATGGTTATCATGGATTCATATAGACGATGTCGTTCGCCTAATTGATTTCATCATACACAAAGAAGAAATTGATGGCCCTTTTAACATTACAGCTCCCCTACCTATAAGAATGAAGGAATTTGGAGAAACCATTGCAACTATAATGAAAAAACCTCATTGGTTACCTGTCCCTTCATTTATGCTTCACACTTTATTAGGTGAGATGAGTATACTTGTACTCGAAGGACAACATGTAGTACCTAGTAAAGCAATTGAACATGGGTATCAATACACATTTCCGGCAATAGACCATGCATTACAAAATATACTTTCGCATACAATGTAGTACTTCTAAAACACAGTTTTACAGGGTCCCCTTTTAAAACTTTCATTTTCTAGAATCCGGAGCATTATTACACAAATAACCTTTCAGTTACTTTCCCTTAAATTCCATTAACATTGTAAAGTAACAGAAATGAGGTACCTATGAAAATATTGCTCAAACAAGCCATTGTCTATCCTATTACATCCCAAAAATTTCAAGGGGATGTACTCGTTATAGGAGAAAGAATTGCCGAGGTCAAGCCTTCCATTCAACCTACTCAAGATATGACAGTTATAGACGCTCGTGCTCTTCATCTTTTACCTGGATTTATTGATGTCCATACTCATCTTGGTCTCTATGATGAAGGTACTGGTTGGGCTGGCAATGATGCAAATGAAACATCTGAAGTTTCAACACCACATATCCGTTCTTTGGACGGAATCCACCCTTTTGATATTGCATTTCAAGATGCTGTACAAAACGGAATCACAACTGTTCACGTTATGCCAGGAAGTCAAAACATTATCGGTGGTACGACTTGTGTAATAAAAACAGCTGGAACTTGTATTGATCATATGATTATTCAAGAACCTGCCGGCTTAAAGATTGCCTTTGGAGAAAATCCTAAAAAGGTCCATAGTAATGGAACAAAAGAATCCATAACACGTATGGGAATTATGGGATTACTTCGGGAATCATTCTATGAAGCACAGCACTACGGGCATGAAGCTGATTTTCGAATGCTTCCTATCTTAAAAGCATTACGCCGCGAAATACCCGTACGTATCCACGCTCACAGAGCAGATGATATTAGTTCTGCTCTACGCTTTGCAACAGAGTTCAATCTCGATTTACGTATTGAACATTGTACAGAAGGACACTTTATTGTTGAAGAGCTTTCGAAACACAATTTGAAGGTTTCAGTTGGCCCCACTCTTACACGCCGTTCTAAAATCGAACTTAAAAACAAAACATGGGATACTTACCATATATTATCGAAAAATGGAGTGGAAGTTTCTATAACAACAGATCACCCTTATACACCAATTCAATATTTAAATATTTGTGCTGCTGTCGCAGTAAGAGAAGGATTAGACGAAAAAACTGCACTAGAAGGAATCACCATATTTCCAGCACGAAATTTACGTTTAGAGGATAGAATTGGAAGCATTGAGGTTGGAAAAGACGCTGATCTTGTGTTATGGACTCATCATCCTTTCCATTATTTAGCCAAGCCTGTACTAACCATGATTGATGGAAAAATAATTTACAAAAAAAATAAAAAAAACTAGTTTATTTTTTTGACTAGATAAAGTATTATACGATTATAAACTGAATGAAACCATAATCAATTTGTGTCGTGATTATCATTTTCAAATTGATGAATGGGGAAGGCAAATGGTGCGCCACCAGCGTTAGAAACTGGTTCTAGTGGGTTCGATTCCCACCCCGAAATTTTTTAAAGATTGATATAAAAATTTCGAGGGTGGGGTGTTTTTTCGTCATGCTACCCTCGTGTGAGGAGGAGTTAGTATGTTGAAAAAACGCGACTTACACGACAGCCACGTTCTATACGAGTTAATGGTGGACCCAGCTGTCTTCCCTTTTGTGCGTCAAAAGGCTTATTCTTATGAAGAGTATTTATTTTTAACGAAACAAACGATTGAAGCTGAAGAGCGTGGGGAATTAATTTCACGCACAATTTTAGATGAATGGGGTAACCCTATCGGAACAATTACTTTATTTGATGTGCAAGAAAAAGCCGGATTTCTCGGAACATGGCTTGGCAAACCCTATCATGGAAAAGGCTATAATAAATTGGCGAAAGATTCATTTTTTAGTGAACTTTTCTATGAATTAGATATTGAAACAATCTTTATGCGTATTCGTAAAATAAATATTCGTTCTATTAAAGCTGCCGAAAAACTACAATATGTAAATCTAGCAAACGAAACAAGAAAAGCCGTTTATGATGAAATTAACGCAAATGAAGAAGTATATAACTTATATGAAATCCCAAAAGATCAATATACACTTGCTACAATGCGAGATACAACGTTCCAAGATGCTCACCAATTAAAAGAAGCATAATCTAAATTTCCAGAAAAAATAATTAATCATTAACATTTTGCCATATACGTATATCACCCTATGTCTTTGGAAACGATAGATAGTGACTTTAGGACACGAGGTGATTTGTAATGGATAAAAAGAAACGTGACAAAACAAAAAACACATTATCTAGTACACAAGAAGTTCTTTACCAACGAGAATTTCGCAAAGCAGATCGCGCAGCGGGTTATCGCTCGAAAAGTATTTAAAGTGAGAATGAATAATTAGACGTTTTCCCCCCTAATTATTCATTCTCATTACATATTTTTTCTACGTGATAGAATAGACAAAAAGGTTCCTTATAAATAAGGAACCTTTTTTGTGTGGATAAAGTTATCCACACAATTTATAGAATTGTGAATAAATTCAACGAATCCTTCACAAGTTTATATGTTGTAACGCATAGTAAATGTTAGAGTTGTGGATAGTTTTCTAAAAATTGTGGACAATGTGGATATAGTTGTTAATATTTTGACTTTACTGTTTAATGAAAGCGTAATCTTCATGTGGATAAGTTACTACTTTATCTTATAAAACAATAAAGAACCCTCTTTAAACATATAAAAGAGGGTTTCATATTAAGTAAATAATTGTGCAAGAGCAGGTGATTTAATAGGTATATGATTCGGTTCTACATGATTTTCTGCCAAAATTGTATCCACAATATGACCAGCTGGCTCCGGACGATAAATGCTTTTCATCGCTTCTTTCATTTGAAGAAGCTTCATATCATCTTGTAATAACGCCTCTGTCTTTGCAAAAACCTCACTATCATCACGAATGACAACTGCAGCTCCTTTTCTTTCAAAGTACATCGCATTTTCATTTTCTTGTCCTGGAACAGGCTTATATAAAATGACAGGTACTTGCAACGCTGCCGCTTCACTTAACGTAATACCGCCCGGCTTCGTAATCATACAAGAAGTAACACGGAATAATTCATCGATATTTTCAACATAACCAAATACTTTTAATGCATCAGGATTTTTTTCCTGAACCCCTAATAAATCCTGTTTTAACGCTTCATTTTTTCCACAAACGACAACTACTTGTAAATTAGGTACTGACATAAATGATTGGCATAGTTCTTTTACACTTCCTAATACCCCATGAGCACCTGCTACAATTAGTAAAATCTTTTTATTCTTACATAACTGATATTTATTATATATAATGTCTGGATTGATCTTCAGCTCAAAACTACTACGAATCGGAATTCCAGTTTCAACAATTTGCTCCGCGGGCACACCAATATCAATCATAATTTTTTTTACGTGATCAGTTGCTACAAAATAACGATCTACTTCCCGATGAATCCATATTTTGTGCACACAAAAATCCGTTAATACGTTATACACAGGAATTGAAATACCTGTTTGCTTTTTTAACTCTGGTACAGCTATGATCGGAAAAGTATTAATAACAATATCCGGTTTCTCTGCTTGTAAAAGTAATTTCAAACGTTTTCTTCCAAAGTTCGCATACCAAGATGCTATTTTTTTATCATAAATTTTTTCTACGCCATAATAAAACAAGCGGTATAATTCTTTTCCTATTGTATAACTTTTTAAATATAAATATTTTGTAATATCGGTTATAACTGGATGTGATTCTCCGAACAAATCGCATACAATTACATCTTTAATTCCTTTTTGGCGAAATGTTTGCTCTAATGTTTTCGCTACTTGCACATGACCATTACCGTAATGTGCAGTTAATATTAAAACCTTGGGGTTTTTTATCAAACAAATCCACTCCTAGCTTATTGTTTCTCCATATTGCATATACGACAATAGGAAAAACATTTTCCTTAAAAATTACATAAACAGATTCTAATACTTCTCTTTCAGCTATGTACCTGTCGTGGATATGCAAAGCATATAAGATTGACCCCTTAATCCTATCTGTGCTCATATCTTTACATTATACTTTCCTATAAGAGCTTTCGCAATAACTTACAAATGTTCTCTATTCCATGATACTCACTCTTTTACTTCTTAATTCTTTTTACTATTTTGATTTCCCTTTACAATTATGTAAATTTCTCCACTTATTCCTTACAAAAATATGGATATTCTATTTTCAGTATACTCTTTTCTATATACATACTCTAGGTTTTATTGTAAAGAAAGCAAAAAGCCTAATCCAATATTTGGATTAGACTGCTTGTAAAATATGTCTTGCTTGCTCTACATTTTTTTCAGTAGGTGGTTCTACATTCGCGAGTGGATACTTATGCCCAAGTGCCTCCCATTTATATACACCAAGCTTATGATATGGTAGCACTTCAACTTTCTGAACATTAGACAGGCTTTGAATAAAGCTAGATAATTTTTGTAGATCCTCTTCATTATCCGTAACACCAGGAACTAATACGTGTCTTACCCAAATTGGTTTATTTTTATCCGATAAATAACGAGCAAATTGTAAAATATGTTCATTTGGTTTCCCTGTTAATTTACGGTGTTTCTTTGAATCAATATGTTTCAAATCCAATAAAACTAAATCTGTGTAATCCATTAAAATATCTAGCTTATTTTGGAATTCTGGTTCTTCAGAATAACAACCACCCGAAGAATCAATTGTTGTATGAATTCCAACTTCCTTACATTTCTTAAATAATTCAATTAAGAAATCTAGCTGTAATAATGGTTCACCACCACTAACTGTTATACCGCCTCCAGAAGCTTCAATAAAAGGAAGGTAACATGTCACATCCTGCATTACTTCTTCAACTGTTATTTCTTTTCCTTTACCGATCTCCCACGTATCAGCATTATGACAGTATTGACAACGTAATAAACACCCTTGTGTAAATATGACATAACGAATTCCTGGGCCATCAACAGTACCACAAGACTCTACAGAATGAATTCTTCCTTTTATCATGTTACTTCCTCCTTTATTGAAGCAGCCCCCCTCTGCTATTTATAAAAAGCAGAGGGACACTTTTTCACTTACATACTTTCATGCATTGTACGATTAATTACATCGATTTGTTGTTCACGAGTTAATTTAATAAAGTTTACAGCGTAACCAGATACGCGAATTGTTAATTGTGGATATTTCTCAGGATGTTCCATCGCATCCATTAATGTTTCACGATTAAATACGTTAATATTTAAGTGATGGCCTTCTTTTACTGCATAACCATCAAGCATTGATACTAAGTTACGTACTTGTACGTCATCTTCTTTACCAAGTGCTTTTGGAATAATAGAGAATGTATTAGAAATACCATCTTGTGCATCTTCATATGGTAATTTAGCTACAGATAATAATGAAGCTAATGCACCTTTTGTATCACGACCATGCATTGGGTTCGCACCTGGTGCAAATGGTTCTCCAGTACGGCGACCATCTGGAGTGTTACCAGTTTTCTTACCGTATACAACGTTAGATGTGATTGTTAAGATCGACATTGTATGAACAGAATTTCTGTATGTTTTATGTTTACGAAGTTTATTCATAAATGTTTTTACAAGATTTACAGCGATTTCATCTACACGGTCATCATTGTTACCGTATTTAGGGAAATCTCCTTCGATTTCAAAGTCAACTGCAATACCGTTTTCATCACGAATTGGTTTTACTTTTGCGTGTTTAATTGCACTTAAAGAGTCTGCTACTACAGATAGACCCGCGATACCTGTTGCCATTGTACGAAGAACATTTGTATCATGAAGTGCCATTTCAATACGTTCGTAGCTATATTTATCATGCATGTAATGAATAACATTTAATGTGTTTAAATATAGACCTGCTAACCATTCCATTGTCATATCAAACTTACGCATAACTTCTTCATAATCTAATACTTCAGAAGTAATCGGTGCGTACTCAGGACCAACTTGTGCTTTAGATTTTTCATCTTTACCACCGTTAATCGCATATAGTAATGCTTTTGCTAAGTTTGCACGTGCGCCGAAGAACTGCATTTGTTTACCAATTCTCATTGCAGATACACAACAAGCAATTCCGTAGTCATCGCCGTAGTCAGCACGCATAATGTCATCATTTTCATATTGAATTGCTGATGTTTTAATAGACATTTTCGCACAGTAGTTTTTAAAGTTCTGCGGTAATTGTTTAGACCAAAGAACTGTTAAGTTTGGTTCTGGAGCTGGTCCTAAATTATCTAATGTATGCAAGAAACGGAATGAGTTCTTTGTTACTAATGGACGACCATCTAATGCCATACCACCGATAGACTCAGTTACCCAAGTTGGGTCACCAGAGAATAATTCATTATAATCAGGTGTTCTTGCAAATTTCACAAGACGTAATTTCATAATGAAGTGATCCACAATTTCTTGTACTTCTTCTTCTGTTAAAGTACCATTTGCTAAATCTCTTTCAATATAAATATCTAAGAATGTAGAAGTACGTCCAAGACTCATTGCAGCTCCATTTTGCTCTTTAATCGCTGCTAGATATGCGAAGTATAACCATTGGAATGCTTCTTGTGTGTTTGTTGCTGGCTTAGAAATATCAAAGCCATGAGAAGCAGCCATTTGTTTTAACTCTTGAAGTGCACGCATTTGCTCAGATAACTCTTCGCGTAAACGCATTGTATCTTCGCTCATTACACCGCCAGTTAAATTCAAATCAGCTTTTTTTACTTCAATTAAATGATCAATACCATATAATGCTACGCGTCGGTAGTCACCGATAATACGTCCACGTCCGTATGCATCTGGAAGGCCAGTAATTACACCTGATTTACGAGCCGCTTTCATTTCTGGTGTGTATGCATCAAATACACCCTGATTATGCGTTTTTCTCCAGTCTCTGAAAATACGACTAAGTTCTTTATCCATTTCGTATCCATAAGATTCACAAGCTTGTTCCGCCATACGAATACCACCATATGGTTGTAAAGAACGTTTAAATGGTTTTTCAGTTTGGAAACCGACTACTTTTTCAATATCTTTATTTAAATATCCTGGTTCATGTGATGTAATAGAAGAAACAATTTTTGTATCCATATCAAGAACGCCACCGTTTTCACGTTCTTTCGTTGTTAAATCCATTACTTGATCCCAAAGTTGTTTCGTTGCTTCAGTTGCTCCCGCTAAGAAAGATTCGTCTCCTTCGAAAACGTTTACATTATTTAAAATGAAATCGCGAACATCAATCTCTGCTTTCCATTTTTCACCTTTAAAGTTTTCCCATGCGTTTTTAACATTTTCTAATACTTGAGTCATCCTAATCTCCTCCATTTTTGATTAGTACAGGACTAAGATTTTTTATATAACAGCTTACACACTTAGAATACTACTTTTTTGCTAAAGTGAACGAAATAGTTGTGACATGTTTGTGAAATGTTGAGCAAACTACTATATGTATAGTGTTAACTTCACTTAAAAGTCTTTATAATTAACCCTTTCCTTAATTGTATTTTTTTGGTATCCTTATATACGAATCCTATTTTGTAATATAAGAACAATACCCATTGTAGAGCTGTAATACTCTTATCTCCTAATCTGTTATAGTTTTTATAACAGAACAAAAAAAGTGTACATATGTTGTACACTTTTTTTGTTACTACTCTAAAACATCTCTTTTTCTATTCCCATCATAGAATCCACCACGGCTACCTTCTAATACAATTAATTGCTCTAATCCTTCTATATGATCACCTATAATTCGCAAGACAGCTGGAGGATGACCTATTTTTGCAAAATGTTCACTGGGACGAATGCGGTTCATCTTATCGACCTCTACACGACTTACACACGCAATTTCGAATCCTGAAAGAATAGCTTTCACTTGCGCTACGCAAGGTGACAATAAAGACCTATACCCAATTGATTTCAAACACTTCTGGCTAAACGCATTAGGTACAGCGATAAGAGATCCTACTCCTAAATCTTTTCTATCACAAGCTAAATTTAATGCATATTTAAATGCAGTTACAAGATGAAGCGGTACTCTTAAATCTAAATAATGATTTAGATCATTTAATGCGACATCCATTCCATCTGCAATAGCTTTTGCAAATGGATATAGCTCACTAGCTGGAATAACAAAATCACCGTCTATAAATAATACAATTTCTCCTTTGGCAAAATAAGTTCCAAGTGAACGCCCCACATCGTTGCCAAGTGCTTCTTTATATACAATTGTTGTTGCTCCCTTGTCTTTTGCAATCGTTGCTGTTTTATCAGACGAACCATTTACAACAACGATAATTTCAAAAGGTTCAATTTTGCGAAGCTCTTCTATAACATTTCCAATTGTTTTCTCTTCATCTTGTACAGGAATAATGACCGATAATTGTTTTCCTTTATACAACTTAGATGTAACGCCCCATCCTTGATAAAAATCTTCGAAACTTAAAGTATGATAGACACACTCTCTTTTCCTATTTCCATCATAATACCCTCCGCGCTCATCACTGCCTACTATTCGCTCCGCTACAGCTTCTATATGATCACCTATCATCCGTTTTTCAGATTGAGAAAGACCTGTGCCATACGCAGCATGCTCGGCCGGCCGAAATTTATTCGGTGTAATAACGTCAATTGCACAATGACGACTAATTCTCCATTTGCTTTGTACTAGGCGTAAATGAGCGACAATAGGATTAACGAAACATTCACATCCAATGCTTTGAACAACTTCTTTCGTCAACGCATGCGGTACAGATAATAAAGAATCAATTTTTAACTCTTCACACTCTAACATTGCATTTAATATTTGGCGCCATACTGTTACAGAGTGTGGTTTTTGTTTCTTCAAAAATAATGCGTCCAAATTATTTAAAACGATGTCGGCCTGATCATGTAAAATTGGATTCAGGAATAATTGTAATTTTGAAGTTTGAATAGCAAAATCCCCATCTATAAATAGTAATACATCACCTATCGCATGTTTTGCACCAACCGCACGGCCAACATCATTTCCAAGCTGCTCTGTATACAGCAGTACTTTACATCCTAAATGCTCAGCAACTGTTTCTGTACCATCAGTACAACCATTTGCTACTACAATAATCTCTAATGGATTTAATTCTTTTACCGATTGAACAACGTCTGAAATCGTATCAATTTCATTACATGCAGGAATAATAACTGATAACGACTTAGCCATTACTTTCTTCACGAAACCAATTAATTGTTTCTTTTAATCCGTTCTCCCACGTTACTTTCGCCTGAAATTGAACAAGTTCTTTTAATTTCGTTACATCTGGTCTTCTATTTGGAATTTCTTCAAAGCCATGTGGGTATACCTCTTCAAAAGGAACTTGGACAATCTTTGAAGAAGATTTCGTTAGCTTTTTAATTACTTCTGCTACTTCTTTTATACTCTTTTCATTCTCAGAACCTATATTAATAATTTCACCATTTACCTTCTCATCCATTGCTCGAATCGTTGCCTCTACCGCATCACTTACATATGTGAAGCAACGTGTCTGCTTTCCATCTCCATATACGAGAATGTCTTCTCCTTGCAAAGCTGCACGGATAAATCGTGGGATTACCCCTGCATACGGACCATCTTTCGCTCTTGGACCATAAATATTAAAATAACGAACAATCGTGACAGGTAAACCTTCTAATGCGTAGCCTAAACATAATGTTTCTTCTAATGTTTTACAAATTGCATAACTCCAACGTATTTTTGAAGTTGCCCCGTATAATCGATCCCCCTCTTCAGAGAAGGGTGGCTTTGCCTTACCATATACTTCTGAAGTAGAAGCAAAGACTACTTTCTTCTTTTCTTTTAGCGCTGCTTGTAAAATATTTCTCGTTCCATCAAAATTTGTTTCAATAAGCTCTATACTCTTTTCCATTGTCGTTTTCACACCTAAAATTGCTGCTAAATGAAACACTACATCATGTTGGTTTACTAATTCATAAATAGAATTTTTATCTAAAACACTTATTGGAATAACTCGAATTTCTTTCATTAACTCATCATGATATTTATTTTTCCCTTTATAGAAGTTATCAACAATCGTAACTCCATAGCCTCTTTTCACCAGCTCTTCAGCTAAATGTGAACCAATAAATCCTGCTCCACCTGTAATTAAACATTTCTTACTCATACACTCACCTTCTTTATAATTCCACGTGTATCTATTACTCGCTTCATTCCTTTAAAAAGCTTCCAATCGATATTAGAGTGATCAGTTAAAATTAAAATACAACCCGCTTGTTTAACGACTTGTTCATCCAAAGAAACAGATTGGTACACCTTATCTTCAAACTTTGCAGAAGAAATATACGGATCGTGATATTCTATCTCATATCCTTCTTTTATTAACAATTCGATAATTGGCAACGCTGGTGATTCTCTCAAATCATTTACATCTTTCTTATATGCAATTCCTACAATTAAAACTGATGCAGGTGATTGCACCATACCTTTTACTTTCCGGACTATTTTCTCTGGCATTTCTTCATTAATCACATGTGCAGCCTCAATTAATTGACTAATTTCCCCATTTCTTTTTATTCTCCATTGGAAATATAAAGGATCTACTGGAATACAATGTCCTCCTATTCCTGGTCCTGGCCAATATGGGGTAAATCCAAACGGTTTTGTAGATGCGGCTTCAAGCGCCTCATAAAAATCAATTCCTAAACTTTCACATAGTGTGTTTAACTCATTTACTAAGGAAATATTGACTAGGCGCTGAATATTTTCAAATAACTTACACATTTCCGCTACTTTCGGAGAACTAACTGGAACAACTACATCAAATGTAGTGCTATACAACTCCTGAACTTTTTGTTTACACTTTTCTGTTTGTCCACTAATAACTTTTGGAATCGTTTGAACAGAATAGTGACTGTTAGCCGGATCAATTCTCTCAGGGGAATATCCGATATAGAAATCTTCTCCTACCTTTTTACCTGTTTGAGAAATAATAGGAATGATAACTTCCTCGAGTGTACCTGGATATGTGGAGCTTTCAAAAATGAAGGTTTGTCCTTTTTGAAGGTTTTGTTGTATATAATGTGAGGCTGAAATGAGGGCACTTAAGTCTGGTTCTCTTTGTTCATTAATCGGAGTCGGGACAGTAACAATAACATAATCACTATTTTGAAAATCAGCAATGCCTTGATCCGGTGTGTTCACTATTAATTTTTTTTTTACCAATAAACTTTGTAACTCTTTAGAAGAAACATCCGGGATATAGCTTTCTCCTTTTATAATTGATTCTATTTTTCTAATATCTTTATCTAACCCAAGTACTGTATGCCCTCTCTCTGCAAAATGGACTGCTAAAGGAAGGCCAACATACCCTAAGCCAATAATAGCTACTTTACTACTATTCATTTGTATTCTCTTCTTCCCTTCTCAATTGTTGAATGATATCTCTATCTCTATCTCCATCCGTAAAGCCACCGCGTTCGTCTGTACATTGTAATAAATACGCAATCGCCTCAATTTGATCACCGAAAATACGATCAAATGCTGAAATACGCCCATTTACAAATTCGTGTTGCTCTGGACGTACTCGATTTGTTTTTATAACATCTACTAACTCTACTGCTGTAATAGAGAATCCTTCTAAAATAGCTTTCACCTGAGCTAATGGAGGAATCACAAGAGAATCATAACCAATTTTCTCTATTACTTTTTTATGCATAGCGTGTGGTACTGCTGTTAATGAGTTATTCCATAAATCTGGTCGCTTCGCTATCAAATTCACAAAATATTTTCCCATGCTAATTGGATCTGCTGGATGAAACATATCTAATAAACACTGTAAATCATTTAATGCCACATCACTTCCATCTTCAATAGCACGCAAAAATAGAATTAAATTTGTTGCTGGAATAACAAAATCACTATCAACAAATAAGCAAATATCTGCCGTAGCATACATGGCCCCTATCGCCCGTGCGACATTATGCCCAAGCACTTCCTCCAACTCAACAACAATAACATTCTCTAGCTTTACTTGTTTAATGGTCTTTACGGCAGCTCCATTCACAACAACTATAATTTCATCTACACCTGCTTTTTTCACTTCTTGTATAACAGACCTTATAGTTGTTTTCTCTTCTGATACTGGGATAATGGCACTATATTTCGCTTTTTTCTTTTGTAATAAAACTGGTTTATACTTTCCTACAAACTCCCTATCTTTATTGCCCTCTGAAAAACCACCGCGATTACCGTATGTTTCGATTACATATTGTAAAGCTCGCAAATGATCACCCATAATACGACTAGTCGCTTTCGGATAAGGAGAGCCAGGTGATGTGCCCGTATGGACAGGACGAACTTTATTTGTGTAAATGACATCAACTGAAGCCATATCAGAAATATCTACTCCTCTAGACATCGCCATCGCTTGAAATAGTGCTGGATCCGCTAAATTCCACCACCCTAGTTCTTCAATCACTTCACGACTTATCGCATGTGGTATCGCAATTAAAGATCCTACAACAAATTCTTTTTTGTTCAAATAACGGTTTAACATATATTTTCCAACCGTCGTATAATGCGGTCTCATCTTCAAATAAACGGACCATGTTAAATTATTTAAAACAATCTCATGTCCTTGCTGTATTCCTTTAATAAAATTGTATAATTCTTCACTTTTCATGACGATATCGCCATCTAAAAATAAAACAATTTCACCTTTTGCTTCTCTAGCACCAATTGCCCGTCCCACATCATTACCAAGAGAATATCTATAATAAATCACACGGCAATTATGCTGTAACGCTATTTCTTTCGTACCATCTGTCGATCCATTATCTACTATGATAATTTCATATGGTTCCAACTTCCTTACTTCTACTAAAACTTTTGATAAAGTACTTGCTTCATTATGCACTGGAATAACAACTGACACTCTCATACTTGTATCACGCTTACCCTTCCAAGCGAACATAAGCAATAATCGGAATACGTACAACTACATCTTCTGGTGGTCCATAAGAAGGAGAAGTACGAACAATTACTGCCCCATCCGTCACAGATAAAAGAACGCCTGCAATGATTTCTACAGCTGTCACAACTTGCACTAGTTCACCAACATGGTTACGTAATTCATCAGTAAATAACATATATAACTCTCCTTTCTTACGCTTCTTTAATTGATATAATACTTGTAAATGGTAATAAAACTTCTGTTCCTATTCCTTCTTGCAGTGTTAAGAAATCATCACCAACTGCTACAATCACACCCGTTAACTGTCCAACTGTCACAGTAATCTCTACGTTTTTACCCAAATACTGCTCTGCAATTTCTTTAAAAGGTGATGTATTACATTCTTTTAAAATGTTACAAATAATAGATTGAAATCTACTTGATTCAATAACTTCTTCCGTAGCTTGCTTAGAGTTTCTTTGAATAAATCTCGCGAAGTTTTGTGAAAATAAAAGTCTCTCCACAGCAGGCAATAACTTATTATCTAAAAAATAATCTAATTGTCTATTAAACAATCTCGATAGCTTTTTCCAATACTTACCGAACAAACACATACACTTCTCCTCCTATTATTTTTAAAGTATAAAAACACATCCATACATCTTAATGTATACAGAGCAGGCTTTTTTTGTGATAGGTAAGGCATACATTTTTCAAAGAAACCATCTTTTCTAGTCACACAAAAAAGATAGATGGTATCCCATCTATCTTTATGTATATTTTAATTTTTAATTGTAACAATGGCAGCTGCACTATAATAAACCGCTCGTGGTAATTCTGCCTGTTCACTTATAGAAGCTGTAACAAGTGAACCACCACTTGCCGAGAAATACTTAACAGCTTCTAAAGGAATACCATCTTCTTTTACATCAATATGCGTTCCATCTCGCCAATCTATTTTCTGCATTGTTGCTGAAAAATCGCCAGCCACTTTACCAATTTCTTCACCATCCATCCCTAAAAAGGTCCATTCCCACTTTGTTAAACTTAGTACTTGTTTCAACTCTCCAATTTTCTTTCCATCTATATTAGAAAAAGTATAGAAGTTTCGTACTCCCATCTCCTTTTGAACACGCAACAATCTTTCTCCCGATTGATTATATAAATAAAATTGTTGCTTATGTAGTCCCTTTAAAAGAAAAGAAAGTACAACTTGCCATACACGTTGAATAACAAAATCATACTCTTCTTTTAAAAACCCTACTGCACTGCCATCTAATCCAAAGTACGTTATTACTTGAAATACCCCTACCTCTTTGCGAACAACAAATTTTTTTTGCTCAAATAATTCAGAAGTCTCTATATTATAATTTTCCTGTTTAAGCATTTTCGACCTTCGTTTTTCCATAAAACTATATATTAATAATCCAAATGCTAGTAGTACAACACTTATTAATTTGAGATTTTCTTTCTCAGAAGTGAATAGCATCCCTTTTTTATATTCCATCACTAATACAATTGCGACGATAATCCATACAATGACAGATACAAAAAATATGCGTTTTGCATTACGTGCGTGATGCTTATGTATACTCATATCCCTCCCCCTTTTCCATTTATCCCGCTATTCGCCGGGCAGTAAGACCCCCACTTCAAAATTCGGCGAAAGCAAAGAAGTTAGGTGGGGGATCGACTGCCCGTAAAAGCCCGATTGGTGAGGGCTAATAATCAGTGGGGATGAAGAACCCCCCCCACTGATTAAAGTTTCACTTTATTTCATTATCTCATTGCCCCCTACACTTCCTCAATAAAAAAAGACTATCCAAAAGGATAGCCTCTTACACTTCAATATTTCGCAACATCGTGTAAATGTCGTTATTCACTTTACCAAACGATTTAATGTTGTTTTGAATGTTAGATAATAAAACGACATACACACTTCCGTTTTTACTAAATCCATTTAAACAATTCCATCCTGGCATTACACCGTGATTCGAATAACTTCCCGGATCTACATACCAACCAAATCCGTAATCTTTTTTTCCGCCTGTAAACATTTGATCATAGCTCTCTTTTGAAATTAACTTTCCAGAGAAGAGTGCTTCATTAAATAAATATAAATCATGTGCACTTGTATATATATCACCACAACCATATAGTTGTGACATACTTGGAATATTAGGTGTTGTCATATTGTTATTTACTATTTTATAACCTGTCGATGGAAACCTTGTTTGCTCTAGCGCTTTGCCGAAACCAGACTGCTTCATACCCGCAGTAGCAAAAATATGTTGTTTAATATATTCTTCTAACGGTTGTCCACTTACCTTCTCAGCGATGTAGGCAAGTATCGAATAGTTCGAATCGGAATACTTCCATTTCTCTCCTGGACCCCCAACACGCTTTTGCTTTCCTATTCGTTTTATCAATTCTTCATGAGAAATATCCTCTGTTCCCTGCTCATACTCTGGAATTCCTGATGTATGTGTTAGTAAATGTTTTAACTGAATACCATTACCTTGAGGGAAATCTGGAATATACTTTGCAATCGTATCCTCTACGTTTAATTTATTTTGATCCTTTAATTGCATAATAGCAGTCGCTACAAATGCCTTTGAAATAGAACCAATATAAAAAGTTGTCTCTGAATTATTCGGTACTTGTTTCTCTTTGTTCGCCATACCGTATCCTTTATTCAAAAGAACTTTTCCGTTCTTCACAATAACAGCCGTCCCGCTAAATCCTGCGTTTTGTAAATATTGATCTAATTGAGCGTTTTCATTAATTTCTTGAGGTGGTCCCTCAGCAGGCTTCTCCACAGCTTGTACTTGCTTTACTTGTTCTTCCTGCTCTTTTTGTTTTTGTGCTTCTTGCTTCTTTTTTTCTTCTTCTTTCTTTTTTAGCTCTTCTTGTTTCTTCATTTCTGCCGCTGCTTTTAAAGTTTCTTCTTTCTTATTATGCGCAACAATTTTTGTATACATGAAATATACAAGTGAAAATAGTAAGACGAGAATGATTGTTCTTTTTATGTATACAATCGGCCGACGTGCTTTCCCATTCGCATTATTTTTTTCCTGATCCATGATTGCTTTTTTCCCCTTATTTACCGATAATTTAATTCCACTACACAAGATTCATTCCGTATCTTTTTCATAGATTTTTGACATTCCATTCGACGTCATCCCTACTTTATCACGCACTGCACATATTACCAACCTATATGTATGAAAAAGAAAAAGAAAATTTACAAAAGTAAGATTCCCGTTAAATTGTTAACAAAAAAAGAGGATATCCTCTAAAAAATTGATGTTATCAATCTTTTGGGATATCCTCTTATCTCATTATTTATACGTGTTTTTTCATATCATCGGCAACAGATTCAACATTTGTACCTACGATAACTTGTACACTCGTGTTACTTAATTTCATAACACCTTTTGCACCAGCACGTTTTAATGCTGCTTCATTTACTTGACCAGCATCTTTCACTTGTAAGCGTAGACGTGTTGCACAGTTATCAATAACTGTTAAGTTTTCTTTTCCACCTAAAGCTGCTACGTAAGTTTCACCAATTGAACCTGCAACAGGTGCGTCACCCTCTTCAGCTAGCTCGTCGTCATCTTCGCGACCAGGAGTTTTTAGATCGAACTTCTTAATTAAGAAGTAAAATACAACGAAATAAATTACTGCGTAAATTAAACCGACTCCCGCGAGTAATACTGGTTTTGTTGCAATACCGAAGTTTAAGAAGTAATCGATTGCACCGGCACTAAATGTGAAACCATCGTGAATGCCAAGAGTTGTTGTAATAAATAGAGACAGACCTGTTAATACAGCATGAATACCATATAATACTGGTGATAAGAACATAAATGAGAATTCAATTGGTTCTGTAATACCAGTTAAGAATGAAGTTAATGCTAGACCACCTAACATACCTGTAACCATTTTACGTTTTTCTGGTTTAGCAGCCGCAATCATTGCGAAACATGCTGCTGGTAAACCGAACATCATAACTGGGAAGAAACCAGTCATAAACATACCCGCTGTTTTATCTCCTGCAAGGAAGCGAGCAATATCACCATTTACAACATTACCTGCTGAATTTGTAAAGTCACCAAGTACGAACCAGAAGTATGTGTTCATTACATGGTGCAAACCAATTGGAATTAATAGACGGTTTAATAAACCAAATAGACCTGAACCAATTGCCCCTAAATTAACAATTCCATGAGCTAATGCATCGATAGCATTTTGAATTGCTGGCCAAATTTGTGCGAATAGAATTCCTAATATTAGCATCACAACCGATGTAACAATCGGAACGAAACGTTTTCCAGCAAAGAACCCTAACCATTCTGGAAGTTTAATCTTATGGAATTTATTATAAAGAAGTCCTGCTATAACACCGACAATAATACCACCTAAAACTTTCATATCCACTTTAGTCGATAATTCGGCTGCCTTAGATACTTGTGTCATTGTATCTGCAAGCTTAGATGGATCTACATTAGCGCTATTACCTATTAAATCTTGGACTTTGCCTAATTTATCTTGTAATTCTACAGTAGAATATCCCTTACTAAGTGCATCAATACTGTTTTTCATAACTAGATAACCAATTGCACCTGCAAGACCTGCTGCACCACTACCATCAACTGAAAGACCGATTGCAATACCAATTGCAAAAATAAGTGCTAAATTATCAAAAACTGCTGCACCGGCCTGTGCCATAACAGGAATATCAAATACATCTGGTTGCCCTAAACGAAGCAATAATCCTGCTGCTGGTAGTACGGCGATTGGAAGCATTAATGCTTTACCAATACGTTGTAGAAACTGCAACATTTTAATTCCCCCTATCAAATTTATGAAATCGTTATCATTATAAGTACGCCTTAGAAAACGCTTTCTATTTACATAACCATAATAACATATAGTTGTATAGATGTGTAGTTTTTATTTTTGAATTTTTTATGGATAAATCTCCTATTTCCAAACTGTTATATAAAAGGAAAATTCTCCTTTTTCAATACAGAATTATCAAAATGAAAGACCCACTATAGAACATGTAACTTTCGTTTTATCATTCCACCTTTTCATGTTATTATTTATTTCCGAGCATATCGGGAAAAGTAAACGTAGTTAATTCGAAATAGGAGCGTTGGTACTATGCAGTGCATTGAAACAAACAACTTACAACAGTTGTTAGAACAAGTAAAACCATATACGAAAAAAGGAAAGCTTGCTACTTATATCCCCGAACTAGGAAATGCAAATCCAGACGATTTAGGGATTGCCATTTTCCATAAAGAAACAGAATATATCCATGCTGGCAACTCACAAACACTATTTACTCTTCAAAGTATTTCAAAAGTAATTACACTTGCACTTGCCCTTTTAGATCGTGGTGAAGAATATGTATTTTCTAAAGTTGGAATGGAACCAACTGGTGATCCATTCAACTCTATTATTAAGTTAGAAACAACAAGCCCATCCAAACCACTTAATCCAATGATTAATGCGGGGGCACTAGCTATTACAAGCATGTTAACAGGAAAAGATAATGAAAAAAAAATGGAGCGCATCCTTCATTTTGTACGTGAAATAACAGATAATCCTACCATTAATTATTCTTCTAAAGTTGCCAATTCAGAATTAGAGACAGCTTACTTAAACCGTTCACTTTGTTACTACATGAAACAAAACGGAATTATCGATTGTGACATCGAAGAACTTATGGATTTATACACTCGTCAATGTGCAGTTGAAGTAAACTGTATCGATTTAGCACGTATCGGCTTAATTTTTGCGATGGATGGCTATGATCCATATAAGAAAAAGCAAATTATCCCTAAACATATTACAAAAATATGTAAAACATTCATGGTTACATGCGGTATGTATAACGAGTCTGGTGAATTTGCGATTCGTGTTGGTATTCCAGCCAAAAGTGGTGTAGCTGGTGGTATTTTCGGCTGCGTAAAAGGAGAAATGGGAATTGGTATTTTCGGACCAGCTTTAGATGCAAACGGAAATAGTATCGCTGGTTTTAAAATTCTTGAACTTCTTTCTGCTCAAGAAGGTTGGAGCATTTTTTAATTCAGAGTTATCCTGCTATACTAGCAGGATTTTTTTATTTCATAAAACCCTCAACTTTATCAGCTATCCATCCCCTTACAAAAACCGTACTGAAAGTTTCTCTATATCATGCATATTTGCTCCCCCCTCCTGAATAATATAGTACAACCTAGCGCTATATGTGGAGGTGTGAAAGATGAAACTAATATTTCAAATGGAAAAACAGCCTGTTCTTGAAAAAACAATTCTTCTTTTTATATTGAGTATTGTAGAAAGCTTGAAGTTAAAAGTTGTTTCACTCGATGAAGCTCACCGATACATATTCAATTTAGAAGTGCTTGAACTACTAATGGATCGGAACATCGATGATCAAGTACTTGAACTCATCCATTTCGGAATGGGACTTGAAGACATTCATCATGTGCTTCCTGAAGAACTTGAACATACTATCGAAGAATTAAAGTGGCTTTGCATTCAAGTTTTAAGTGAGTACAGTATGCATGAAGAATCGGAACAATTAATTGAAGATATACGTTAAAAAAGCACCTGTGTAGGTGCTTTTAATGTTTTTTCAAACTATTTTTATACGTCTCAATATTTACTGGTAGTTCTTCCTCTTCTAAAGTATGTTCATTTACATCTTTATGAATGAACGCACCTTTAGGCGGTTGATGGTCATGCCCTTTTTTCTTATGATCAAATGCTTTTCCGCGTCCCATACGGATCCCCCTTTCTTTAAAAGAAATCCGTATTAGTATGGGGAAAAGTACGTCGACATATGCAATCCTTTGCCGTATTTCCAAGGAAATACTCGAACATTGTTTTCTGTTCTCCTTACAACAACTGATCGATCCCAATAAGAATTAATAACACTCCTGCGATAACAGTAGCCCATTTCCCTAAGTATTCTGCTAAAAATCGTTTTCCTACATAAGCAAAACCACTAATACAAATAAAACTAAACACCCCAGAAATAGTTGCTGTAAGCCACAGATTCAAGTTTGTTACCCCAGCGTCAAATCCACCTGCAATATTATTAATAGACAACGCAACCCCTAAAACAATTGCTTCTGAAAAACTAATTGTTTTAGAACCATCAAAATCTGCTTTTTCTGGATCACGTAAAATGCCCATAAGTACATTACCATCTTTAGAACCTACAGTATTTCTTTGCCCCAAGAAAGGCTGGCACAAAATAAACACACCGATTATACCTAAAACGATTGCTCCAATTAGGTTTGCAGTAAACTCTGAAATAAATAACGCTATCCAGTTCCCAAAAAAGCCAGCTAATAAAGTAAATAAAAACCCCAAAAATGCGATGATAAAATTGTTAAGCCACGAAATTCGAATTTTACGAATGCCATATGCAATCCCAACACCTGCATTATCTAAATTAGAAGCAATACCGATTAAAAAAATTGAAAATAGACCTGCCGTACTCATAAACAGCCACCCCTTTTTCTCACTTTTCAATGCATATTATGAAAATGTTGAGCAACTGTGCCTGTCTGTTTCATATACATGTAAGAAATGCTCAACATTTTTTCAACAATAAAAAAGGAGTGCCTTCACTATGCCTAAAGAAAACCCAAATGAGCGGCTTAGTACATTAATAAAAAAACTTTTAAAAGAACGTGCCTTATCCATGCGTCAATTAGGAATGCATACAAATATTGATCCTGCAACAATCTCAAGAATTATGAATGGTAAACAACCGCCAAAACAAAAACATCTACAAAAATTTGCAGAATGTTTGCAAGTTCCACCCCAATTGTTATTTGATGAAATGTATCCTGATTCTCCTCACATTAATAAAGAAAAGACGGATATGTACACATCTCTTGATACAATTCAGCAAACGCTGCAATCCTCTAACTTATTCGATTTTGACTATACAACAACTCGCGTAAAACAAGAACTTGAAAACTATGAACGCTATGCTCAGACAACAGAAGGTGAAAAACGTATTCATGAAAGTTTCGCGAGTAAATTAGAACAAATTGATAGCGCTGGTCCTTTTATTGAACAATTAACCGATATGTATCAACAATTTTGCAATGAAACTATCTCAAAAGAAGAGCGTGCAGTTCTTGGAGGCGCATTACTGTATTTCATTTTATCGACAGATATTATTCCCGACTATCTCTTTCCAATTGGCTATTTAGATGATGCAATTGCTGTTGAATTGGCGAAAGAGAAATTAATCGAACTAAAACGAAAAACATAGAAAAATAAAGAACTATTTCAGTTGTTTCTGTTCAACTCTGAAATAGTTCACTAAAAAATCGTACAAGTATACATACCTGTACGATTTCAACACACTAATCTATTTTTTCGTGTGACACCATTCATATATAAATGCTGTTATTACTTTTGTAAATTCAATTAACTGTTCTACTTCAACTTTCTCATTTATTGAATGAGCTTCTTCTAATGTACCTGGTCCGTAAATAACAGCCGGAATATGAAATTCACTAAACCACCCACCATCCGTTACCGTTGCAGACATATCTAAAATTGCATTTTTAGATAGAATTGATTCGTGTACTGAGCTAAGAGTTTTTACTGCTTCATGTTCACTATCTACTTCTAAAGAAGGGAAAATTTCGCCACGATCCACAATCATTGATTCTCCGCCCCACTTAAATTGTGGTGGATTTTCACTTAACCATAGATCAGCAGCCGCTACTTTCTCAATATACTCTTCAATTTCTTTTATTATTTGTTCATGTGTTTCATTCGGATAGAAGTGCACCGTTATCCATAATCGGCACTCATCCGCAATAAATGCTGCATGCCGTCCGCCTTCAATAACAGCTGGGTTAATTGTTGTTGTTCCAGATGGATAACCTTCATATGTTTTCATAACTGCCCAATGACGCTCTAATTCTTGTAAACTTTGCACAATTTTCATCATTTTTTCAATCGCACTCGCTCCGAATAAACGTCCTCCAGCATGAATCATTTGCCTGCGTGTTGCATCATGAAACGTCTGGGGGCTTTTCACAGTAATCCATCCAGTAATTACGCCGCCCTGTCCTTGCATATGTAAATCACTTGTATCCACTACGACTGCAAAATCAGCATCATAACCTCTTTTGCAGCATTGAAGTGTACCTGCTTCTCCAACTTCTTCCCCAATTACGGATTGAAAGATTAAATCTCCAGGTAATTCAATGCCAGCTTCTTGTAAAAGTTGAATAGCAAATAGTGCTCCAGCCAGTCCTCCTTTCATATCCGCCGCACCACGTCCAACTAACCAACCATCTTTTATAAATGGCTCAAACGGATTGGTTTCCCACGCTTCATCTGCTGATACTTCAGCTACATCCACATGTCCATTAATAATAAGACTTTTATGTGTGTCACTTTCTAGCCCTTTTCTCACCCCAACAACGTTCGGGTCATTCGGATATACATCCCATTTATCAACACTAAAATTTCGTTTTCTTAGAAAACCTGCAACAAATTCTTGCGCCTCATTTGTGTTTCTCGCCGGCGGTGCTGGTGTTTCAAAACGAATTAAAGTCTTTGTAAGCTCTAGTAACTCATCTTTTCGTAAATCAATCTGTTCTAATAGCTGTGAAACTTCTTGATTCATCGCTAATTCCCCTTTGCATACATAGTATGTTTCCAGCTTTATTGTTACAAAAAAAGAGACTGTTTACAATTTTACAGTCTCTTTTTTTAGCATAAGTTTCTAATATATTTACAAACTTTCTGCCTCTGTTGTATTCGTTTTTTCAATATGTTCTACCTTACGTGCCTTATTTCTTGTCGCACGGTAAAACAGTAAACAAACAATCATAAATGGAATACCACAATATAATGCCATTCTTTGTTCTGGAATAAAAGCCATACCAACAATTACTGTTACATTTAATACTAACGCAAGCAGTGGTACGAATGGATACAGCGGTGTTTTAAATTTCAAGTCCTTCACATCCCCGCCCTGCTTAATGTATGACCTTCTAGCCAATAAGTTAGATAGAGCAATAGATGCCCAAACTAATATCGCCCCGAACCCGGCAATAGAAAGTAGCCATAAATAAACTGTATCTTCCGCATAAATACCTGATAGTAATGAAAGGCAACCTACAATTGTACTTACAATCAATGCATAAATAGGAACACCATTTTTAGATAACTTACCGAAAATTGGACTAATCATTCCTTGATTAGACATAGACCATAGCATACGAGAAGTTGCATATAATCCTGAATTCGCAACGGATAGAACCGCTGTAATAATAACGAAATTTATAATATCGGCTGCATAAGGAATACCAATTTTATCAAATACAACTACGAATGGACTTTCTATCACTCCTGCTTGCTGCCAAGGGAATAAGCCTGCAAGAATGAAAATAGATAATACAAAGAACACAAGTATACGCCAAACTGTATTATTAATTGCCTTCGGGATCGTTTTCTCTGGATTTTCACTCTCTCCAGCTGCAATACCAACTAGTTCCGTTCCTTGGAAGGAAAAATTAACTGCAATCATCGTAATTAAAATGGCTGATAATCCATTTGGAAACAACCCACCATAATCAGTAAAGCTAGAGAACATCGGTGCTGGTTCATTTCCTTTCATATCTAGAAAACCAAACATTGCTGCCCCGCCTAAAATAATAAATGCAATGATTGTAATTACTTTAATACTTGCAAACCAAAATTCAACTTCTGCAAAACTTCTTGAAGATAACGCATTGATAGCAAAGAGAAGCATCGCAAACGCTACACACCAAATCCATGACGGTACATCAGGAAACCATCGTTTCATTAAAATACTAACTGCAATCAGTTCAATACCTATCGTAGCAGACCAGTTTAGCCATGACATCCAGCCGACTACATAACCCGCTGCAGGGGAAATGTGCTTTGTAGCATACGTTTGATAAGATCCTGCGTCAGGCATCGCAACAGCTAACTCTCCAAGACAGAGCATCGTTAAATACATAACAAATCCTCCAACAAGATACGCTACAATCGCTCCTCCAGGCCCAGCTTCATGAATTGTATACCCAGATCCTAAAAAAAGACCGGTACCAATAACTCCTCCAAGTGCAATCATAAAGATGTGCCTGCTTTTCAATTCCCGTTTTAACCCTTGGTTTTGATCCATCATATAAATCCCCCCTTTTCCCTTTGGAAACCTATTTCATGTAAGCGTTTTTAAAAACATGCATAATAAGAATAATTATTGAAAAGAGCAAAATACATAGTATCAATCACTACCTGTTATTAAAAGATCATCCCTCACTGTTATTAATAGCTTTTGATCAGCGATGGCTTGTCCTTCTACTACTTCTAATGATTCGATATACCCACTGATTCCTACCTTAATTTCTACTTTCTGTTTATCTATTGTTTCAATTAACGCTAATTTCTCCCACTCGTATACGTAGGAACTTTCCGTAACAAATAACTTCTCTACTTTCCCGTAACAAGGACTATACACGCCTTCTATAACCGTCTTCACTTTATAAACTCCTCCTTCTTATTAATTGGTACTGAAACGTTGCATATCCCTCCTTTAGAGATTTCAACTATTATTTATGCAAAATGCGTACCAATCTCCAATTCCTATTTAATAATGAAGGTTTCTCAAAAAAAATCTTCATAACCGCAAAATTTTTCTATCATTTGAGAAGTTTTAAAGGGAAAATAGCAAAAAAATTTTGCGATTTTATAAGAATTTTAATAAAATTATAAAAAGTCAGTCTTCATAGGGTGAAATGAGGAGAAGATAATCTATGCGTACAGAAGAAATTAATTTGAAACAGATCATTGAAATGAATATGCTATATGAAACTTTACTCAATGAGCTCGATATCGGGATTCATATTATTAATGAGGAAAGTAAAACGATTATCTATAACCGCAAAATGATGGAAATTGAATCAATGGAACGCTCAGATGTGCTATATAAAAGTCCTTTAGAAGTATTCGCATTTGAAGAAAATAAAAATAGTACTCTAATAGAGGCATTAAAATTAGGAAAAACAAACAAAAATATAAAACAAACGTATTTTAACAATAAAGGGCAAGAAATTACAACAATTAACAATACTTTCCCTATAATAGAAAACGGAAAAATTAAAGGCGCTATTGAAATTTCAACAGAGATTAGCCATTTCAAACAAACAATGAAAAAGAACCTTTCTCGAAAACAAAATAATAAGTTTACCTTTGATCACATAATCGGTGATTCTAATGCTATTCAATCTGTCATTACAGAAGCAAAGAGAGTAATTCGTACATCCTCATCCATACTTCTCGTAGGAGAAACAGGGACCGGTAAAGAACTATTTGCACAAAGTATCCATAATGAAAGTCAACGTTCAACAAAACCATTTATTTCACAAAACTGTGCCGCTATACCTGATACACTCATGGAAAGCTTATTATTTGGTACGAACCGAGGTGCATTTACAGGAGCTATCGATAAAGCTGGTTTATTTGAAGAAGCAAATGGAGGAACTTTGTTATTAGATGAGATCAACTCATTAAGTCCAGCACTTCAAGCGAAGTTACTACGAGCTATCCAAGAAAAAACAATACGAAGAATCGGAGGCACACAAGAAAAAGAAATTGATGTTCGCATTATAGCAACTATTAATGAAGATCCTCTTGAAGCTATTACACATAATCGATTACGGGAAGACTTATATTACCGATTAAGCGTCGTTACTTTATGTCTCCCGCCTTTACGTGAACGAAAAGAAGATATTCCTGATCTTGTGCAGCACTTTATCGAAAAGTACAACATTCAATTTGGACTTGGCGTAACGGATCTAGATGTACATGTAAGAGAATTCTTGTATGCATATGATTGGCCTGGAAACGTACGAGAATTGGAACATATCATTGAAGGTTCGATGAATTTAGTTGAAGATGAAAATATCATTACAGCGTTTCATCTTCCCACTCGCTTTCGTGAACAAATAAAAAAAGAATTCAATATGCAACCTTCCCTAACTAATAACGAGGATGATGCACCTAAAACGTTAAAGCACACAATAGAGACAATGGAGAAGAACTACATCAATCAAATTCTGACAGAGTATCACGGTAATATCTCACAGGCTGCAAAGTTTTTAGGATTAAGTAGGCAAAACTTACAATATCGAATTAAAAAATTGCATTTACACATATGAAATGAAACTTTAATCAAATGTAGGATAAATCCGCCTCCAAGTGTAAATAAAAATTGGGAAAATATGCTACAATAAACATATAACATACTAGAAAGGAACGATATATATGAGTAATGATAACAAATTAAAGTTATTACAATACTTAGCCTTCTTCCCTACCCTTGTATGTATGATGTTACTAGTTGATATGAATGCTTATCCTTATGCAAAACTATTAGCAACAATTAGCGGCTCCTTTGCAGCTATTATGCTTGCTGCTTTTTGGAGTTTGAAGATACGTATGAAGAAAGAAAAATCTTCTTAATGCCAAAACAATAAAAAATCGAGCTTACACAGCTCGATTTTTTTATTGTTTATTAAAACTCAACATTCTCCAAATACAAACCACTCGCCTCAGCAAGACAATTAATTTGATTACGTTGTTTCGCCTCTAGAATTTGTGGAATTGCTTCTGCATCTAATTGTCCTAATCCAACTTCAATTAATGCTCCAACAATTTTTCGTACCATGTTATGAAGGAATCCGTTACCACTTACTCTAATTTGTACAAATCCTGCTTCTTCCATCACATCAAGTGTATATACTTCTCGTACCATAGACTTTTTCTTTGATTTCGCATTTGAAAAAGCAGTAAAGTCATGTGAACCAACTAAATGTTTCGCAGCTTCTTTCATGCTTTTCACATTTAATTGTTTATTCACATGCATGCTGTATTTACGCATAAATGGATTTGTATGCTCTTCATTCCAAATCTTATAAAGATATGTTTTTGCTTTAGAATTGTAACGAGCATGGAAGCGATCTTGTACTTCTTCTATGCTCGTAATGCTAATATCATTTGGTAAATATTGATTCAAATATTTTTTCACTTTATGTTCCACTAACTTCTCATCACTCTGAAAGTTAGCAACTTGATTCAAAGCATGTACACCCGCATCTGTTCTACTACAACCGATAATTTCAATTTCTTTTCCGATCATTTCAGATATGACACTCTCGATTTTTCCTTGAATTGTATTATCGTTATTACCGAGACGTTGCCATCCTTTAAAACGTGCACCATCGTACTGAATCGTTAATTTATAATTATTCATTTTACTCTCCTTCATAGAAAATATTCCCTCATATCGTGAGGGAATATGAATACACTTTACTTTCTAACAAGCTTCACTACATTTTCTACATGGGCTGTATGTGGGAACATATCAACTGGTTGTACATATTCCACTTCATAACTCTTCATTAATGCTTGTACATCACGTGCTAATGAAGAAGGATTACAAGATACGTAAACAACTTGTTTTGGTTTCACTTTTAAAATTGTTTCCAGTAATTTATCATCGCAACCTGTACGAGGTGGATCGACAACAATTACATCTGGACGCCATCCTTCTTTTACCCATTTCGGTAACCATTGTTCAGCTTTACCTGCTTCATATTTCGTATTTGTAAATCCGTGACGCTTCGCATTTTTTCTTGCATCTTCAATCGCTTCTGGAATTACATCCATACCACGTACTTCCGCTGCATCATTTGCAAGCCAAAGACCGATTGTACCAACACCACAATACGCATCTACAATTTTCTCATCGCCTGTTAAAGCAGCTGCTTTTTTCGCTTCATCATATAAAACAACTGTTTGTTCTGGATTTAACTGGAAGAATGCACGTGCTGATAATTCAAATGATAAATCACCTAGTGTTTCTTGAATTACTTCTTTTCCAGCTAATTTAAATGTTTTATCACCGAAAATAACAGATGTTTTACGCCAGTTTACGTTTTGCATAATTGATTTAACAGCTGGCATCTGTTTTTGTACTTCTGCGATAAATTGATCTTTATTTGGTAATTCTTCTTTTGTTGTAATAAGTGTAACTTGTACTTCCCCTGTTTGAACTGCAGTACGTGTCACAATTGTGCGTACTAAACCTTTTTGTTTTTTCTCATTGTAAATAGAAACATTTAATTTTTCTAATATACGTCTTACAACTTTTGTCGCTTCATTCGTTGCTTTATGTTGAATCATACAGTGAGCAATATCAATTAACTGATGTGAATTTTGCTTATACAGCCCTGTAATAACCTTTTCGTCTTTACGTCCCACTTGTAATTGACTCTTATTACGATAATGCCATGGGTTTTCCATACCAAGCGTTGGACGAATTTTTTCTTCCAAACTGTTGTTCATATACTTCTCGAATGCTTGTACGACGATATCACGCTTTTGATTTAATTGTTCTTTATAATCTAAATGTTGCAGCTGACAACCGCCACACTCTTCATATACCGGACATGGTGCTTTCACACGATGTGGTGAAGCTTTACGAACTTTTTTCACTTTCGCTTCAGCGAAGCCACGCTGAATTTTCGTTGTTTCAGCAACAACTTCTTCTCCTGGTAATGCCCCTGGAATGAAAACAACTTGTCTCTTAAAATAACCAACGCCTTCTCCGTTAATCCCAAGACGTTTAATTGTCACAGGAAACGTTTGACCAACTTCCAACTTACTCTCATGTTGCTTTTGTATCATTATTACACCTCTACTCTATACTTTTCCATAAATATAACGCTGCATAACTGCAGTATGGTTCACACTCTTGTTTCACTTTTTCTAAAAATGCATCATCAGGTTTATCATCTAATTGAAATACACCTTGCACTGCACGCTGAATCCCAATGTCCGCTTTCGGAAACATATTTTTCCGTCCAAGCCCAAACATTAAAAAATTTTGCACTGTCCATGTACCAATCCCCCTAATTGGTAACAATTGTGCGGAAACCTCTTCATCCGCCCTGGTTTCTATACTCGCTAAATTTAATGTACCGCTGACAATACTTCGACCTAACCCTATTATATATTCAGCCTTTCGCTGACTAAACTTCTGCTCTCTCAATTCTTCTATTGAAATATTTGCTACTATTTCTGGAGTGGGGAAAAAGAATACACCGTTCTTCTCTGTTCCATATCGTTTCACAAACTGTTCTGTTAACACAGTAGCAAATTTCAAATTTATTTGTTGATGAATGATACAGCGAAGAAGACAAGCAAAATAATCAAACTCTAAAATAATTGGAGTATAAGCATATGTTTCAAATAGTGGACGTAATGATGTGTTTAAAAAATGATTTTGTATATCTTGAAACGGTTCATTCCAATGAAAAATGGCCCTCATTCGTTTCATGACTTTCTCTTGATCTCCTGCCTGACTAGAGATCCAAAACTGTGGATTTTGAACAGTACCAATCCCTTGCAAGCGAACAACAATCTGTTCCTCGTCTATACAAAGCGGGACATAAATGACTTTCTCATCTAATTGAATGACGTTAAGAGGATCAAAAGATAAACGTTTTAATACCTCTTCAAAATGATACGGATACTCTAACGTAACATGTTCGCTCCACATACGTTTCCCCATCCTTTTTACACATCATTATAGCATGAGAAAACCGCAAGCATACATGCTTACGGTTGATTGCTTTTTACTAAGTCATCTAGACTTTTAAAATGATACCCTTTCTCGCGCAAATCATCAATGATTTTCGCAAGTGCTTCTGCATTATCTTTTGATATTGCATGAAGTAATAAAACAGATCCTGGATGAATCATCGTCATTACATTATTATGTGCATATTGCCATCCTCTTTGCTCGTCCACTTTCCAATCCAAAAATGCAAGTGACCAAAATACATTATAATAGCCCATTTCTTTCGTAAGAGCCAACGTTCTTTCACTAAATACGCCGCGCGGCGGACGTACATATTTTACTTCTTTTTGCCCAGTTACTTTTTTAATCTCTTCCGTTACACTCGTTAATTCTTCACGAAGTTTCGCATCATTTACCGTTGTAAAATCAGGATGACTCCACGAATGATTTCCAATAATATGTCCTTCATTCTTCATTCTTAATAACAAATCTTTTTGTGTTTTAATATAATGACCCGTTACAAAGAAAGTTGCCGGTACTTTTTTCTCTTTTAATACATCTAAGATTTTCCCTGTGTATCCATTCTCGTACCCATTATCGAATGTTAAATAAATATCTTTTTTCTTTGTATCCCCTAAATAAAACCCACCATTTTTTTGTAGTAAATCTGTGTATAACTTTCCTGCATCTGGTACTGTTTCATTTTTAGGACGCGGGATTCCCCAGTTATGTGGAGTATTTGTATAAGCTAATGCTGAAACTGGAACAAGTGCCATCATAATTGAAAAAATGAGACCGATATATAACCATTTATATTTCATAAATAATCTCCTTTCCATATATAATCATACTTGTAGTTTCTGTTGCCGTGCATTCTTTCATGCTGAACATGTTTTTCTATATATACCAAAAAAATGCATCTCGAATCATTCGAGATGCATTTTTGTTTACTTAAATACTGGCTCTTTAAAGCTAGCTAATTTTTCAAGTGATGTTTTATCAACATCTGCATGTAAGCTATTACCATGAGAATCCATCGTTACAACTGCTTTAAATCCTTCGATACGTAAATGCCACATTGCCTCTGGAATACCAAATTGTAAGAAATCAACATCTTTTACTTCTTTAATACATTCGGCATAATATTGCGCTGCACCGCCAATTGCATTTAAATATACACCACCGTGCTCTTCTAAAGCCGCTAATGTTTTTGCACCCATACCACCTTTTCCAATGACAGCGCGAATACCGAATTTCTTCATAATATCGCCTTGGTACGGTTCTTCACGAATACTTGTCGTTGGACCTGCCGCTTTAATTTGCCAGTTTTCATTTTCATCTTTCACGACAACTGGACCACAGTGATAAATAACTTGTCCTTTTAAATCTACTGGACAATCGTTATCCATTAAATGCTTATGGATTGCGTCACGACCTGTATACATCATGCCATTAATTGTTACAACATCACCAACGCGAAGTTCACGAATTTGCTCTTCTGTAATTGGTGCTTGTAATACAATCTCACGTTGCTCTGTTTTTTCTTGCGCTTCTTGCTGAAGTGTATCCTCACCTTCTTGATATAGCCAATCCATAATTTCACCTGTTTCAGGATGGATTGTTACGCCAAGGCGGCGATATGCCCAGCAATTATACGCAACAGATACGTAGAAACTAGCTGGCAGACGATTATACACGCCAATTTTACAACCAAGTAAAGTTGTTTCTCCGCCAAATCCCATCGTACCAATGCCCAGCTTATTCGCATTTTCTAATACGTACTTTTCAAGTTTTTGTAACTCTGGTACTGGATTGACATCATCTAATGTACGGAATAATTGATTTTTTGCTAATTCGTAACCTGATGTGCGGTCTCCCCCGATACCAACACCAATTACACCTGCACTACAGCCTTGACCTTGCGCTTGATATACAGCGTGAAGAAGACATTTACGAATTCCTTCTAAATCACGGCCAGCGCGTCCAAGTCCTTCTAATTCACACGGTAAGCTATACTGAATATTTTTATTCTCACAGCCACCACCCTTTAGGATTAAGCGTGCATCAATATAATCTTTTTCCCATTGTTCAAACTTAATAACCGGTGTACCTGGTCCTAAATTATTTCCACTATTGTCCCCAAAAAGAGAATCAACAGAATTGGGACGAAGTTTACCATCTTTTGTCGCCCGCTCAAGCGCATTATAGATAGCTTCCTTCAACTTTAATTGATTCACACCAACTGGTGTATAAATTTTAAACGTTGGCATCCCTGTATCTTGGCAAATTGGCGAGATGTTATCATCAGCCATTTTAATATTATTCGTAATTGTGCCAAGTGCCATCGCAGAACGAGTCCCTGCATTTTCTCGTTCTTTCGCTTGTTGAATCGTACGACGAACATCTTTCGGTAAGTTCGTTGACGTTTCAACAATTAGTTGATACATGCTTTCTTGAAGCTTTTCCATTGTTACTTCCCCCTCAATTGTGAACGCTACCAAAACGTTATGAGCTGAAAATTCCATCGTTATGCTCTTCAGCTTTTTATTTGCTTCACGCTATTAAAGCATAAATGAAATTTTTCACAACTTGATTATACCTTTTTTTCTACCGTCCTTCTATTATCCATACAGAAAAAGGCTGCCAATTTTGCATTGGCAGCCTTTTTAATATATTATTCGTCTTTTTTAAATTGCTCACATTTTAATTCTAATTCATCTAACATCGCAAGAAGACGATCTACATCTTCTAACTCTACTTCTTCAGGTTCAATTGTATCAATTACTTCAATGAACATATTTAAACGTTCTTTTAAATATACTAGTTGTGAATCTTTATCTTCAATTGCTTTTCCCATGAAGGCACTCTCCTTTTAATTCGAGATGCTTTTATTATACCGCAAAAATGATTGCTATGGGCATGAAATTTCATCAATTTTGTCACAGCCATTCATTCAAATGTAAGCCCTCTCTCTTTTTTCACAAAAAAGTTTCACTTTATAAAAAGTACATATTCTTCTATTATAGAGAATGGACAAATTGTTATTTCAATAGTCAAAGGAGTATTTCATATGACGATATCACAAAAAATGAAGCCGATTACTCCTTCTTACGATCCATGGGAAGCGTATATGGACCTTGAAGAGTACGGCAAACTACTATTAACAAACGTTGAGTTTACAACGACAACGTTATGCAATATGCGTTGCGAGCATTGTGCTGTTGGTTACACATTACAGCCGAAAGATCCAAATCCGCTTCCGATGGAACTTTTATTAAAACGATTAGATGAGATTCCTCATTTACGTTCTTTAAGTATTACTGGCGGAGAACCAATGCTTTCAAAGAAATCCGTCGACAACTATGTAACACCACTCTTAAAATACGCTCATGAACGAGGCGTTCGCACTCAAATCAACTCAAACTTAACTATAGATTTAGCACGTTACGAACAAATTATTCCTTATTTAGACGTATTGCATATATCTCATAACTGGGGAACAATTGATGACTTCGTTGAAGGTGGATTTGCAATGATGGAACGTAAACCTACTTATGAACAACGTGCAAAATTATTTGAACGAATGATTACAAATAGTAAAGCTCTATCAGATGCAGGTGTACTCGTATCAGCCGAAACGATGTTAAACAAAAGGACTCTACCGCATATTGAACATATTCATCGTCAAATTGTCGAAGAGATGGGCTGTAAACGTCATGAAGTTCATCCAATGTATCCAAGTGACTTCGCGAGTAATCTAGAGATCTTAACAAAAGCTGAAATTCGAGATGCAATTGAGCATTTACTAGAAATTCGCGATGAAAATGTATGGATGTTATTTGGAACTTTACCTTTCTACGCTTGTAGCGATGACGAGCGAGACATCGCTACATTTAAGAAATTACAAGAAAGCAAAAATGTAACAGTTCGTAACGATCCAGATGGTCGTTCTCGTTTAAACGTCAACATTTTCGATGGAAATATTATTGTAACTGATTTCGGTGACGTTCCTCTTCTAGGTAACGTACAAACAAACACACTACAAGAAGCGTATGACAAATGGAGTGCTTCAAAAACAGCACAATCATTAAGCTGTCACTGTCCTGCAGTAAAATGCCTTGGACCAAATGTTCTTGTAAAAAATAGCTACTATCCGACAGAAGACTTCTTATCAAAAACAGCAAACATAACATTTTAAAGTTCAACTTTAATCAGTGGGGGGTTTGTTCATTCCCCACTGATTATTAGTTGAACCAATTGCCCACAAATAGCGGGATAAATAAAAACGTCAGCTTATAAGCTGACGTTTTTTCATATTATTGCGAGTGAGAAGAAGAAATGAATTTAAAATACAAATGATCGTGAATTGGAATAGCAGCTCCGATTCCTTGTGAGGTAATATTTTTTACTACAAGCCTCTTTTGATTTCCTTTTAACACAAGGTACACTTCTCCAAATGTTACTTTTCCTTTTTCATTTACTGCTGGTGTATAAGCGTATAAATATCCAAGTTGACTCGGACTAATATTATACACACGCTCATGTCCAGTACCATAACCAATGGTCGTTTTAAATGCAAGTGGCAATTGTACTTTTTCAAGTGCTTTGAGAAGCATCATTTTTTTCACATCCGCAGTATTTTTCATATCTGCTGTTAAATCACCTTCAACCGTCTTTTGCGTTTCTTGCTTATAGCGTAGCGGATATAAGCGATCTCCTCCGCGATTATCGTACACATTGCGATTTACTTGTTTATATTCCCAATTAATCGACGTATCAACCGATTCATAATTTAAAGCCCATTGACCTAGATAAATCTTCGCTCGGTACCCTACCGCAAGCGGCGCATTCGAAATTGTCGTTTCATTAAACATTCGAATTAAGTCCGGATTTTCAATTTTAATATTTGCTGTTTTCAATAGTTCTTGAGCAAACTTACTCGGTTGTAAGCGCGGCAAATCTTGCGCATCATTTGGAAACGTATTGTCTTTAGAAATATTTAAAACAGATGAAGGCATTTTTGTTTCTACCGTTGTCTTTGCAAAACTCATGTTAGGAAATAATAGAATAAACGAGACCATAGTTGAAAGACATATGCTGTATACTCGTTTCACCTGTCTGGCTCCTTCCTATGTAAAGGTATATATACTACTTTGTTTATTGTTTTCTCTCAATACAATTGTTATGCCTATTTTTCATAATAAATAAAAACCAATTCCCATAATGACATACGCCGCTAATAAAGTACCGCCTTCAAACCAATTTGTATCTCCATCATTTGAAATCGCAATCGTTAAGAAAACAGCTGTAATCATAGAAACAAGTTCTGGTATTGTAAATACTAAAGGCATCCTTTGTGCAAAGAACATAGAAAGCAGTACTAATACAGGAGCAACAAACATGGCAATTTGCAACGTAGAACCGACTGCAATTTCAACTGCAATATTTACTTTATTTTTATACGCCATAATAATTGCAGATGCATGTTCCGCTGCATTCCCAACAATTGCAACGATAATAACCCCTATAAATAACTCTGACCAACCAAATGACTTTGCAACTGTCTCAAATGTATGCACAAGCGCCTCTGACACATAAGCTACCGCAATTGTCGCTATTGCTAAAATGAGTAGCGCTTTACCTTTCGACCACTCTGGTTCTTCCTCATGAGCTACTTCATCCGTTTTATGTTGATATACACCACGATGCGTAACGAGCTTAAATAGCAGTGCAGCAAGGTACATAATAATCATAATGATAGAAACACCGATACTTAATTGATACGTCTTTCCAGCATCCATCTTCATTGAAAAAATCTCTGGAATAACAAAAGCTACTACTACCGCAAAGATTAATAAAGCTGAATTATGCCTTGCATCATATACATTAAAACTTTGTCTTTTGTATTTAAGCCCTCCTATAAAGAAGGATAGCCCTCCTACTAATAATAAATTCCCAAGTACAGAACCCGTTAAAGAGGCTAATACAACCTCAATTAATCCCGCCTGAAGTGCAAAAATCGAAATAATTAGTTCAACAGCATTACCAAAAGTAGCATTTAATAATCCGCCTATTCTAGGTCCAGAGACAATTGCCAAACTTTCTGTCGCTCTCCCCATAAAACCCGCTAAGGCGATAATAGTAATGCAATACACAGCGAACATAATTGTTTGAGGCCAATGAAGCATTTTTCCAAGTACAGAAAGTGGTACCCCGATCAGCGCTACTATAAGAAATATTTTATTAAACATGCTTTTCATCCTTCCATCGTATGTATTTCTCCTCGATATTATTATTATTCTTCTCCTAACTTGTCCGATTTCATCACAATTACGTTTAAAAAATCGGATTGAAGAAAACAGTATAAAAGATATTTAAATTATCTTGTTTAAACGGAGAAAACAATAAATTATGAACAGGGGTTAAAAGCATGCATTTAAAAGAAAAAATTGAAACTATTATTTGCGGTCAACGAACTGGTGTATTATCTACTGTACGTGAAAATAAACCTCATAGTACCTTTATGATGTTTTTCCACGAAGATTTTGTGTTATATGTTGCAACAGATCGGAAATCAAAAAAGATAACAGATATCGAAAACAATCCAAATGTACATGTACTACTTGGACGTGAAGGAAAAAAATTAGATGAAGATTATATTGAAGTTGAAGGCTTAGCCTCCATCGAGGAAGACTCCACATTAAAAAACAAGTTTTGGAATAATAGCTTAAAACGCTGGTTACTTGGTCCTGAAGACCCTAATTACGTATTAATAAAAATCAATCCCGACACAATTTACTACATCGATGGTGCTGGTACGACGGAGCCCGAGTTTTTACGACTATAAAATAAAAAAAGCCCCCTTTAGGTGGGCTTGTTTTGTCGAAAAGTTCTTCTGAAAAAAACAATAAAATAGGTGGAACTTTCTAAAGATTCTGTTATATAATAGCAGTAACTTAAATAAACTGTATTAAAACAGATTGAGAGGAGAAATAAAATTGATGAAAAGAGAAGAACGCAAAAACATGATTGAGTTTATTGAAAAGAAAAAAGGGATTGAGCGTGATGAATTATTGTTTATGACAGACGATGAAGTAGAACATATTTATAATGTAACGTACTTTTTGTATGAAGAAATTGCAGAGTAGTATAATAATCCCCACCTTATTAGCAATATAAGGTGGGGATTATTTCGTTATTTGCGGGGCGGTAAAATCCCACTGATTAAAGTTTCACTTTATACGTGAGAATGGTTTTCATGTATAATAATGTAAGATTGGAGGAATTTTACTATGAGTTCGTGGCTCTTATTCGCACTATTATCAGCAATCGCTGCTGCCCTTGTATCTATTTTCGGAAAGATTGGTTTAGATGGAATCGATGCCAATGTTGCAACAACGGTTCGTTCTATTATTATGGCATTATTTATGGTGGGCGTTATTATTATCCAAGGTAAATTTCAAAATATCGGCGACGTACTGCTAAATAAAAAAGCACTGCTCTTTATCACATTAAGTGGGGTTGCAGGTGCTTCGTCATGGCTATTTTATTTTCTTGCCCTCAAAACAGGGAAAGTCTCACAAGTGGCTCCTATCGATAAATTAAGCGTCGTATTTTCTATCATCCTCGCGATGATTATACTCGGTGAAAAGTTAAACTTTATGACTGGCGTTGGTGTAGTCTTTATTACAGCTGGTGTATTATTTATTGCTTTCAGCTAAAAAAACCGCTAATAGCGGTTTTTCTTTTTCTTTATATAAAACCATACAATACATGTAACAACTACTGAAATGAATAAAATCCATACTCCGTAATGATGTAGGCTATACTCAACGAAACGCCACTTCTCTCCTAACTTCCAGCCAAGTCCAATAAAAACACTTATCCAAATAAGCGCACCACCGTAAGCGTACAAACAAAAACGCCAAAGTGTTAAATTCGACATCCCAGCAAAATATGCTGTTAAATGACGTACTCCCGGGATAAAGTAACCAATCATTAAAAGAAATGGTCCATATTTTTCAAATAAAATATGTGTTTTTTCAATGTGATGTTCTTTAATTCTAATCTTCGGCCCATATTTTTTTAAAACAGGGAGCCCAAGTTTTAAACCTAATATGTAGCTTAATGTAATACCTAACATCGCACCAGCCATCCCGCTTAAAAAAGCAGCAGTTCCTGACATAACTCCTTTAGAAACGTTATAACCAACGAAGGTCAATAAAAACTCGTCTGGTATCGGTAATCCAACAATTCCACCGGCCAACGCTATAATAATTCCAAAATACCCATAATGCGCGATTAACTCGCCAATATGTTGTTCCATTCGGAAAACACATCCTATGCACGATCGTTATTCCACATTGTGCCCTTTCTATCTTTCAGACAAACATGGTATACATATTCACTATACATTGTTTTTATAATGAACTCTACTTCTATCCATTCCTTTAGCAGGAAGAAAGCGAACCATTAATCAGTGGTGATTTGCTCATCCTCACTAATTTTTAGCACACACCAATTGTGCGCCCGACTCCCGCCTACTTCCCTTGTATTCACCAATTTTTGCAGCGCTAGTCTTACTACCCGCAAATAGCCGGATTAAAAAATAAAAATTCATATGCTTGTTTTTTTGTTACAATAAAGGAAAGTTACTTTTCGCAACGGTTTAACTCTCAGGAAAAATGATATATCTAGCAAAAACATAGTTTGGTCGATATAATGCAACTTCTACCTATTAAAAGAACATACACCCTTTACATACAACATCATTTTTCTAAATTATACAGGGGGAACGAACATGACCATTGAAAATCAATTTATCCAAAAGGTTTACTATAAAACATTTTTAACAGAAGAAACTTCTACTCCAGTATCAGAAGTACTCGGTGAAACATATATAAATGAATCTACAAATGAATTCTCCAACATTTCTAATATCCGCTTTGCTCAAGGTGAATTTTATTACCAAAATAAAGACTTTGAAGCAGCGATATTTAAATGGGAGAAAGTAAATAACGAACTTGCACTTTGGGCAACCAAAAATATTGCGGATTCTTATTTTGAACTAGGATTCTTGCCAAAAGCAGAAGAGATTTATCAATCTATTCAAACGGAAGATACAACTCTTACAATGGAAGTTTCCTTACAACTTCTTTCTCTTTACATCGAACAAGATCGTTTAGGTCTAGCATTTAAGACGATTAGTGAGGCTGTTGCATTTCAACCTGACTATCCTAATATCACTGCAATTGCTCGCTCATTCTATGAAAAACAAGAAGATTGGAATAATGCTATCGAACTTGCCGTTCAAGAAGGAATTCGAACAAAATCGTTACACTGGTTCGATACTTTAATCAATTATGTGAATCAAGGATTCACGAAACAAATCAAACCAGAATATTTCTATGAATCTTTAAAAGCTTTATATGCAATTGATCAAGTCCAATTTAAAGAACTTGTTATTGCGCTTTGGAACAGCTATCAAAATGAAAACTTGCATCTACCTTGGATTCAAACAATAAATCATTTATTCTTACATATTGAAACAGACAACAATGACGATTGGCATGAAATTGTTGAACGCTATCAAGATACGTACTTTGAGTTAATTACTGGTGAGCATTTCATGCATGAAATGCAGGGACTTGTACCAGATTTATTAACAAATTGGTTTAGTTTAACGAAAGCAAAAGATGCCCTATTTGTCTCTGCTGCAGTGTTAGCATGGAATGAAGTTTCACCTACAACTTTAGAGTCATTACTCGTAAAAAGTGCTGGAGCCCTACTTTCTAATTCAACAGCTGAAACAGATGTAAATATGGAAACAGTTTCTCATTTATTCGAAACAATTGCTGTATGGGCTGAAAAAAACGATGTGGATTTAAGTCATCAATTTACGTTACTCGTTCATGAACTATGTGATTTAAATGTTACACAATTACTAATAGCGGGAACTACTGACCAGGATAAATCATCATTCATCAATTCAATACTAGGAGAGAACATCTTAACTGAGACTGTAACAACTCCTATTCTATTTAAAGATGATAGCCAAACTGAAATAACAGAATTCACTGCGTTAGATGTACACAATATACCTAGCTTTGATGAATTCCATCAAAGAATGGCTACACCTTCCGAATCAGAACTTGAGAAAAAATGTATAGAAATTAAGTTACCAAGTAGATTTTTAAGAAAAAATAAATTTGCATTTCTTGTTACGCCACCTGTTCAAGGGCAAGTGGATAAAAACAGCTCATATTTTGAATACTTACAAGCAGCAGATAGCCTTATTTACGTATTAAATTCTGCTTCACCATTACATGGTGAAGAACTTGATACATTACTTTATTTACGTGAACAAGTGCCAAATTTACAAATTCATTTCGTATTACACACAAATAATACGACCAATAATGAAAAACTAATGAGTAAGATTAAAGTCCATTTCCCAAATGCACAGTTCTTCCCATACTCTCCTTCACAAGAGAGTAGCCAGCAACTTGGAGACGTGACAGAGTCTATTCTTTCTAATCTAGCAGAACGTAACATGGAACAAGAACGTATAGAAAAACTAATATGGTTTACTCAAAAGACAATCGCATACCTTGTAAATGAACGTGTGGAATTAGAAAATACATTAGTGAAATCCGTACGCTGGAATAAACATATCTCAGTTAAATTAAATGGATTTATTAACAACCTTACTGCTCTTGAAAAAGATAAAATTCGTTCTATTACAGAATCTTATCTTTTAACGAAAGAAGAAATTACACGAGATATCCATTCTCAAATTCCTGAATTATTACAGAGTTGTTCTGACCTTGTTCAAGAAGATAGCGACTTCAAATTAGTTCATGAAGAATTAAATGCTGCGATGAACGAACGAGTTCAAAAACATGTACAACAAGTGCTTCTTCCTAAATTTACTGGTTCTATTCAGGAGTGGATTGAAACAGCTCATAATGAATTTATTCAAGCTCAATCTTATTTAGATGAAATGAGTGAAACGTTTAATAAATTATATAAAGAAGAACGCATGAAACTTCCTTGTGATTTCAAATTACTAGATGATTGGCATCGAGATGTTGTACGCATGACAAATAGAATTACAGTAACGAACATCAATATTTTATTACGCTTTACACCGACACAATTTTTCTTAAAAAGTGCGGGAAAATTATTTGGTAACATGCAAAAAAATCAGTCTATGCTCGCAAACAAATATAAACAATACATTGAAACGGAAGACTATACGGAAATTGCTCAAACAATCTCAAAACAATTCTTCCTTCAATTTGAAGTATTTGAAGGCGCATTAGAACGAGATATCATGATGTTCTTTAAAGATCCACTTAGCATATTGAAACAAAATGTAGAAGCAGCTCAACTTGAAATACAGGAAGACGAGCAAACATTAGCAACATTAAGAAGCAACCCAGAAACTTATCACGATCCGTTAGCATTCTTTAAACTGCAACTATTGCAGCACAAATTCGTTTTAAGTACAAACAAAAACAATGAAGACGTCTATGAATTTAATGAGTCTCCTACGATTTAACATAAAAAACCAAGCAAATTTCAGTTTGCTTGGTTTTTTACTTTAATTCATTATTTTCATATGTTCAATTGGATAATAAATTGCCGCTAATTCTCCTAATACATCTTCTCTATCAATAAGTCCCAAACCATTTCTACTATCTCTGCTTATTAGGCGATTATCTCCCATAACAAAAATCTTATTTTTAGGAACTGTAATCGGTCCAAAGTCCTCTGTTAAATTCATAAGTTTTTTTTCAGCTTGTTTTTTATTACTATACAAATACGCTTCCTGTGTCACTTCATGATTCACATATAATTGATCATTTCTCACCTCGATTACATCGCCAGGCAAACCAATAACCCTTTTCACATAAAAATTATCCGTCTTCACAACAATAATATCTTCTCTCCCATAACTTTCAAACTGCTTTGCTAACTTATTAACAATCAGCTTATCCCCATCTTGTAACGTCGGATTCATGGACGCTCCTTTTACAGTCGTAGGAAAAAACACAAAAATTTTCGCTAAAAACACTAACAAACATGCAATTGCAATTGTTCCAAAGAATTCACGCAAACGTTTTTTCTTTTGCATCATTCCACCATCTCATCATCTTTTTACTTTTATTATAAGGACTTCAACTGTATAATTTCCATAAAATTCTGAATTATAAAATTGTAATATTACAAACTTAAAAATAACATCCTCATAAATTTATTATTTTTATATACCATAATCTATATTTATCTCACTATTTGCGAGCAGTAAAAAAGATACTCTCAAAATAGTCTATCCACTATTTTGAGAGTATCTTTTTATATTCCCACATATACAATACACATTTGAGCCGCTACATATGTAAACCAAATCCAAAGTGGTTCATACTTTAATTTGCGTCCTCCAATATCTGTCACACCTATAATAAAATCAGAAATCACAAATAGTAAACCACCAAAAGCCGGTATCCACCATATTCCTATATTCTCATAGTATAGGGCGAATGCAAAGCAAGCCATTCCTCCAACCCACAATCCGTAAATTAGAGCTCCTATCGTAAACAATTTATCTTGTTTATCATTTCGTATAAAAAAGAACCATCCTATAATTAGAAAGAGTCCGTATACGAGTAAACCAATCCAAAAACCATTCCATGAGATGCCTGTTTGCAAAAATGCTTTTACATAAAAACAATGCGCAAGGGCAAAAGTAATCATACCTCCAATTAATCGATGACCAATTGGAATCAAACCTGCCATAAATAAATCTCCTACAGTTGATAACGTCATACCTAGTGCAACCCACGTACTATACTCTACTGATGGGTCTTGTAACCATATCCAAATTGCACTTGCTGTTAAAGAAAAACTAAGAATAAGACGCACCGCTAAAGGTAAAGGCATATTATTTCTTGTTTTTTTGGTCTGTCCTATTGCGTACATTGCACCAATTAAAAAAAGAATGATTTGTCCAATTAACACCATGTAAAGTAAATTCATAACATGTTCTCCTCAATAAATGCTTTTTGTATCTTTTTTCGTTACACCTAGTCTATTATCCTTTTTCTATATAAAAAAAGAAGAACAGTACTGTTCTTCCATTGTAATCGTTTTCCTGTTATCTATGCTACTTGTTTTTCGTTCGCCCTTTTCTGCTTAGCTGTCGTCCGATTCACCACGATAATTCCCGCGGCTACACATGCCAAACCGAATAATACAAATGAATGAATTGCTTCCCCTAAAATCATGCTCGATAATAACACACCAAATACGGGTATAAAGAACATGTACATTGATACTTTTCCAACCTTGTTATACTTCATAATTGTATTCCAAATGCAAAAGCCTGCTGCGGATAAGAAAGATAAATAGATAAGCATAAGTATTGCATGTACACTAAATGTAAATGGCATGGCTCCAACTTGCAAAGCCCCTATACATAATAGCCCGATAGAACCAAAAATCATTTGGTATGCTGTCATATAGCCAACATCTAATGTTTTGCTACCTTCTTTCGCCAATATGTTTCCATATGAATACAACATTGCTGCACTAAGAAGTAATAAGCTACCGATTCCGAAATGGAATGACAAACTACCATCACTCGGTACATTTACTAAAATGACACCACAAAAGCCGATAGAGACCCCAATTATTTTTCTCATATTGAGAGCGTCATCTTTATATAAAAAGTGAGCGAGTAAAATTTGAAAGAATGATGATGTTCCTGAAATGATAGCTCCTTCAATGCCAGAACTATAACTCATTCCAATATAAAAACATATATATTGAAGAAATGTTTGAAATAAACCAATTTGTACTAACTGCTTCCCCGTTCCTTTTTTGAAGCTCATATCTTTTCCTAACACTTTAAAGAAGAATAAGAGCATGACTCCAGATAAAAAGAAACGATAACCAGCAAATAATATTTGCTCTCCAACTTCTTGTGGCTGAATTCCAAGCTCAGCATAACTTAATTTAATAAAAGGGAATGCGCTCCCCCACAAAAAAGTCGCTACTATTGCAGCAATTAGTACGCCAATCGGATGGGTAAAAAATTTCTCTGTCTTCACTTGTTGTCTTCCTTTCCGATCTTTTTATGAACAATATTCATATATACCAAAGGAAGTGTGAAAACACAAGTTTTCAGTTTATACGCAAACAAAACATATCATCTAACGAAAACATATGATATACTATAGAATAATTACAACATAATAACTATTAAAATCAGATTCAACAGAAATGCTGCTATCCATTATGGATGGCAGCTTTCGTCGTTTTATAGGGCTTTCGATTTTGATTCTTTTTCTCAATAAGAATTTGGAAGGAGCGAGTAGTAATGAACTCAGAGGTAAAAACATTACAAGTACAAAAGTCTATTTCTCATCCCTCTTTATGGGATACATTAAAGAAACATCATGAACTTATATTTGCAATCGCATCTGGTATTTTCATTTTAGCTGGTTGGTTATTCACAAAGAACGATGCAATGAATGTAGGTATTACTTGCTATATCCTTGCTTATATAGTTGGTGGATATGCAAAAGCGAAAGAAGGTATTGAAGATACCATTGAAGAGAAAGAGCTAAATGTCGAAATGCTCATGCTCTTTGCTGCTATCGGTGCTGCAATCATTGGCTACTGGGCAGAAGGTGCAATTTTAATCTTTATCTTCGCACTAAGCGGTGCGATGGAATCTTATACATTAAGTAAAAGTCAAAAAGAAATTTCAGCGCTTCTTGATTTACAACCTGAAGAAGCATTACGTATTTCAAATGGAACGGAAGAACGTGTTCCTGTTGGACGATTACAAATTAACGACATTATTTTAATTAAGCCAGGTGAGCGCGTTCCTGCTGACGGTACGATTCATAACGGTGAAACAAATATCGATGAAGCAGCAATTACTGGAGAACCTATTCCAAATGAAAAAAAACATGGCGATGAAGTATTTGCCGGTACTGTAAATTTACGCGGTGCTATCGAAGTTAAAATTACGAAGCCGAGCGATCAAACATTATTCCAAAAGATTATCCGTCTCGTCCAAAGTGCACAAAGTGAAAAATCACCATCACAACTATTCATCGAAAAATTTGAAGGAACATATGTAAAAGGGGTACTACTCGTTGTTGCGCTTATGATGTTCGTCCCTCATTTCTTACTTGACTGGAGCTGGAATGAAACATTTTATCGCGCTATGATCTTACTTGTAGTCGCATCTCCTTGTGCACTCGTTGCTGCTATTACACCAGCAACGTTATCTGCAATTTCTAACGGAGCAAGAAATGGAATTCTCTTTAAAGGTGGCATACATTTAGAACGCCTAGCTTCAGTAAAAGCGATAGCCTTTGATAAAACCGGAACATTAACAGAAGGTAAACCTACCGTAACAGATGTATATGTTCGAGAAAATATAACAGAAAAAGAAGTACTTTCTATTACAGCAGCAATTGAAAGTCACTCTACACATCCTTTAGCTGAATCTATCGTTAAATATGCACAACATGCGTATGACATTACATTAAAAAAACCAGAAAATGTTGAAGATGTAACTGGTTTTGGGCTAAAAGGAATATTCGAAAACAAAGCTTATAAAATAGGTAAAGCTGATTTTATTGGTGAAGAAACAAAGACATTTCATAATGGTATTTCTGTCTCACTTGAAAAAGAAGGTAAAACTGTCGTTTATATTAGTGATGAGAGAGGCATTCTTGGACTTATCGCTTTAAAAGATACGCTTCGCCAAGAAACAATAGCTGCTATTCGCGAATTACAAAGCATCGGTGTCGAAGCAATTATGATTACTGGAGATAATGAAGAAACAGCAAAAGCAATTGCCTCCGAAAGTAATATAAAGGAATATTACGCATCATGCTTACCAGAAACAAAAGTTGAAACAATTAAAAAGCTAAAAGAAAAATACGGGACGGTAGCAATGGTCGGCGATGGTATAAATGATGCTCCTGCACTCGCTACTGCTAGCATTGGTGTGGCAATGGGTGAAGGAACAGACGTTGCTTTAGAAACTGCAGACGTTGTACTTATGAAGAACGAATTATCTCGACTTTCCCAAGCAATCCGTTTATCAAAACGAATGAACCGCATTGTAAAGCAAAATGTAATCTTTTCACTAGCTGTAATTGCAATGCTGATTTGTTCAAATTTCATGCAATCTTTAGCTCTTCCATTCGGTGTTATTGGGCATGAGGGAAGTACGATTCTTGTCATTTTGAATGGCTTACGATTATTACAAGGAAACAAATAAAACGGGTCCCTCATAAAGGACCCGCTTTTTTTAATGGTAGCTATTATGCCCGTTCGCACTACCACTCGTTTTATGCTTTGGATGCGAACTACTCTTTTGTTTATTGTTATTTTTATTGTTGTGATTCTTTTTATTGTTACTCATGAAATATCCCCCCTGTTCCTTATTATTATGGAACAAGAAGTCACTTTTCATTACGGGAATTATTGTCACCCGTTCTATAATGATGGAGTAAACCATTAACTTCACCGCCAAGTAAAATTACCCACCCGGTTAAGTAGAACCATAACATTAAAATAATAATACCACCAAGACCACCATATGTATTGGCGTAATTTGCAAACTTATCTACATAATAAGCAAATGAGTACGATACCATAATCCATCCTACAGTAGCAAATATTGCTCCTGAAATGACTTCTCTTCTTTTTAACTTTCGATCTGGTGCAAACGTATATAAAAAACTAAACAATGCAAATAACACGAAGAAACTCGCTACTAACCGCGTAATACTCCACACGTAAGAAAAACTATCCGATAAACCAATTGCTTTAAACACCGCTGCTCCAATGACTTGTCCAAACACTGGAACAATTAGCGCAAACACAATCATAAAAATAATTGCTAATGTAAATACGATTGATAACGCTCTTGTTTTAATAAAAGAACGCGTTTCTGTTACATCGTACGCACGGTTGAATGCATTCATAACCGCATTCACTCCGTTTGAAGCAAACCATAGCATTGATAATAAACCAAATGATAATAAACCACCATTTTGCTCATTTACAACTTTATCAACGTTTACTTCAATTAAAGACATTGCATCTTCGGGTACGTACGGTTCTAATAAATTGAGCACACTTTCTGTTTGAAGGTCAATGAATCCAAGAAGCGTAATTAAGAAAACAAGCCCAGGAAAAATCGCAAGCAAGAAGAAATAAGCGAGCTGTGCTGCCAAGCCCGCTACATCATCGCGCATCGTCCGGTCATACAAATCTTTACCAAACGAATAAGTACGATTTCTTCTCACCTTTTCTAAAATTTTTCTCATATATGTTTAAACGCTTTTCTTCTCTTCTTTATCTTGCTTCAACTCAATGTACGCTTCAGTTTTTTTTTCCTCTACATTTGAGTCTTTTATAAACAATTCACGCGCTTCTTTCATACCACCATCTTCAGCAACTACTGGCTCTTCCTCTGCTTTCAGCTCATCTACCTTTGGAGATACAGCTTGAATTTCAATCGTTTCTGGCTTCTCTGCTGGCTCAACCTTTTTCTTACTAAAAATTTCTTTCGTTTCTTTTAACGTCTCTACAACAGACGGCGTCAATTTTTTAATTTCTGCTACTTTCGCTTTTACTACATTGAAGTCAGCAAGTTCGCGTCCTTTATCTGTAACAGTTTGCACTTTTTCTTTGATTTTTGCATTTTCACCAATTTCAATCATCTTTGTTTTTGCTTTTTCTGCTGTATTTTTTACTTTTTCACGGTTTTCTTTCTTTAACATAGATACAGCTACACCTGCAGCTACACCAATCGCAATGTTTCGAGCAATATTATTTTTCTTTGCCATATTCCTTCACCCTTTCATTTCTTATGTTAGAAAGTATTTCTTTCTAAGCTTCCTCATATTCCTTGTTCATTTCGAATGAAAGCTAATAGCTTTACACACCCTTCTGTTACAAGGTCATATACTTCTTGGAAATTCCCTGTATAGTAAGGGTCGGGAACGTCTGTCCAGCCACCGTCTGGAACAAAATCGGACAGCCTACCAATATAGCCTCCAGTTTTACCTAAACTTTTTAAATCTGCTATATTCTTGTTGTCCATGGCAATAATATAATCAAACTTTGTTAAGTCTTCTTTTTCTACTTGCCTTGCTTTAATTCCTTCAAAAGTGACTGCATTTTCTTGTAAAATTTTTTGTGTTCCTTTATGTGGCGGATGGCCAATATGCCAATCTCCAGTTCCTGCAGAATCAATGACAATTTTCTCTTCGAGTCCCTCTTTTACGACAAGATCTCGGAAAATCGCTTCTGCCATCGGAGAACGACAAATGTTCCCAAGACAAACAAACAATACTTGAACCATATTTTTGTTTCTTCCCTTCTTGGTGCATTTCTTAATATATACTTATAGTATAAACAACCAATTATTAATTATAAAGGAAATCCCTACTAATTTAATAGGATTGAAAAGATTCATTAACGAAAATGATAAAAAATGTTAAGATAGCTTTATGTTATTTTAAAGGGGGACACTTCGGTGGATTTATCCGTAAAGTCAGAAGAAAATGTTGAATATATGGTTGAAGCTATTAAAGAAAAATTACGTATGGTTAATGCTGGAGCGATGAGAGCTGCTAGCTTTAATGAAGAAATGTACGAAGACTTACGTGACATCTATGAGCACGTTATGAAACGTGAAACATTCAGCATTAGTGAAATGCAAGCTATTACAGAAGAATTAGGTACATTAATTAAAAAGTAAAAAGCCTCACTATGAGGGCACTGAAAAAGTCCTTATAGTTTAAAAAGCGAAAGCTTCCTCGATGAAATCGAGGAAGCTTTCGCTTTTTTCATGTATAATAATTATACTAATTCTAGGTGGTGTCTCGGATGATTTCTAATCAACAATCTCTTAACCTCAGTCCATTTATGGCGATTTACGATATCGTTGTACCAAAGGATAATATGCTTCGTCAATTTAATGAACTGGTAGACTTTTCTTTTGTTTTAGAAGAACTACAAGATAAATATTGTCTCGATAACGGTCGCAATGCAGTGCCGCCTGTTCGTATGTTTAAATATTTATTACTAAAATCTATTTTTGATTTATCAGATGTAGATGTTGTGGAACGCTCAAAATACGATATGTCCTTTAAATATTTCTTAGATATGGCACCAGAAGATATGGTCATTGACCCTAGTTCATTAACGAAGTTCCGCAAGCTTCGTCTGACAGATGTAGGGTTACTTGACATGCTCATTCAAAAAACAGTGGAAATTGCACTCGAAAAAAACTTGATTAAAAATAAATCTATTATTGTTGATGCCACACATACAAAAGCACGCTTCAATCAAAAATCGCCGAAAGAATTTGTAATGGAGAAATCCAAATTACTCCGCAAAGCTGTTTATCAAGTTGACGAAGGAATGAAGGGAAAGTTCCCACCAAAAACAATGACAGATGACTTAAGTGACGAACTTGAATATTGTCAAAAAGTAATTGAAACAGTAGAAAAAGAGGAAATCATTCGTGAATATCCAAATGTGAAAGAGAAACTGAATTATTTAAAAGAAATCGTAGAAGATCACCAAGAACACCTCCAATTTTCGCAAGATCCTGATGCGCGAATTGGACATAAAACAGCGGATTCTTCTTTCTTTGGTTATAAAACACATATTGCGATGAATGAAGAACGCATCATTACAGCTGCGGTGATTACAACGGGTGAAAAAAGCGATGGAAAATACCTTCAAACATTGATTGAAAAAAGTCGTGAAACAGGGATGGAAATTGATACAGTTATTGGAGATACTGCTTATTCTGAGAAAAATAATATTCAATATGCCAACCAAAATCAATTACAATTAGTATCGAAATTAAACCCTATTGTGACACAAGGGCCACGTAAAAAAGAAGATGAATTTGAGTTTAATAAAGATGCGGGTATGTATGTCTGTAAAGCTGGACATATGGCCGTTCGTAGAGCACGTACGGGTAAAAAGGGAACAAACAATAGTCAAAGTCATACCTACTATTTTGATATTGAAAAATGCAAAGTATGTCCATTCAAAAGTGGGTGTTACAAAGAAGGCGCTAAAAGTAAAACATATTCTGTGACAATTAAATCTACTGAACATAAGGAACAACAAGCATTTCAAGAAAGTGCATATTTTAAAGAAAAGGGGAAAGAACGTTATAAAATTGAAGCGAAAAATAGTGAACTTAAGCATAGACACGGGTATGATGTGGCATCTTCCTCGGGTCTGATTGGTATGCAAATGCAAGGTGCAATGGCTATATTCGCTGTCAATTTAAAACGAATCCTAACCTTGATAAAAGAAACAAAGTAAAAAAGAATAAAGGGAAAGGCGACTTTTCATTCAAAATTGAATGAAAAGTCGCCTTTCTTGTTTTGCATCCGGTTTATAAACCGAAAAACGTAAGTTTTTCAGTGCCCTCCTCACTATGGGGCTCTTTTTTATTTCCAACAAATTCATGACAACTCTTCTCTTTCCCTCAACCAACTGTAAAATATTGTACAATAGAAGTAGAACCTCATCTTAGATTTTTTCTCCATACATACTACTCACAAATAATAGCAACACTACCATTGCTAACTGTTTTTACTGGAGGTGCTTACTTATGAGCAATTGGTACAGTAAGACGAAAGATCAAACATTAATCGACTTAGAAACAAACGAACAACACGGTTTAACAGATGAAATTGTAAATGAACGTTTAAAGCAATACGGTTCTAATGAATTAGCTACAAAACAAAAACGCACGTTATGGCAGCGTATTTTCGCCCAAATTAATGACGTCCTCGTATATGTCCTTATTATTGCTGCCCTTATTTCTGCCTTTGTAGGTGAATGGGCTGATGCAAGTATTATCGCGCTCGTTGTAGTTTTAAACGCTGTTATTGGCGTCGTCCAAGAATCGAAAGCAGAACAAGCTTTAGAGGCATTGAAAAAGATGGCGACACCTAAAGCTATCGTCAAGCGAGATGGTGAACTAAAAGAAATTCCATCTGAACAAGTCGTTCCAGGTGATATTGTCATGCTGGATGCAGGACGTTATATCCCATGTGACTTGCGACTTATCGAAACCGCAAATTTAAAAGTTGAAGAATCTGCTCTAACTGGTGAATCTGTCCCTGTTGATAAAGATGCAATTTACCACCCTTCTATGCAAAGTGATGAGCAAGTACCGTTAGGCGATCAAAAAAATATGGCCTTTATGTCGACACTAGTAACATATGGGCGCGGAGTCGGTGTCGCTGTTGAAACTGGAATGAACTCACAAATTGGTAAGATTGCTACCCTTTTACATGAAGCCGACGATGATATGACACCACTTCAAAAGAGCTTAGCACAAGTCGGAAAGTATTTAGGCTTTGTCGCTGTATCTATTTGCGTCATTATGTTTATCATCGGTTTTTTACAAGGACGAGATACGTTAGAAATGTTTATGACTGCTATTAGTTTAGCCGTTGCAGCTATTCCAGAAGGCTTGCCGGCTATCGTTTCCATCGTTCTTGCAATTGGTGTGCAGCGAATGATTAAACAAAATGTTATCATTCGTAAACTACCAGCTGTCGAAGCTCTCGGTTCTGTCACAATTATTTGTTCAGATAAAACAGGTACGTTAACACAAAATAAAATGACCGTTACTCACTTTTATAGTGATAATACATACGACGACTTAGAAAACTTAAATGTAAATAATGATGTACAACGTCTATTGTTAGAAAATATGGTGCTATGCAACGATGCGTCTTACGGTTCCGATTCACAAACAGGGGACCCTACAGAAATCGCCCTTCTCGTTGCCGGAAGCACTTTTAACATGCAAAAGGATCATTTAGAACAGATACATGAACGTGTTAACGAGCTACCTTTCGATTCAGATCGTAAAATGATGTCAACCGTTCATACATACGATGAAAGCTACTATAGCATGACAAAAGGTGCTATTGATAAACTCTTACCTCGATGTACCCACATATTTAAAAACGGTAAAATCGAGATTCTAACAGATGCTGATAAAAATCAAATATTAGAAGCTGCCGGGGCAATGTCTCAAGAGGCTTTAAGAGTACTTTCATTCGCATTTAAACAATACAATTCAAACGATGTGGTTATAGATCACCTTGAAGAAAATCTCATCTTTATCGGTCTTGTCGGTATGATTGATCCACCGCGAACTGAAGTAAAAGATTCCATTACAGAATGTAAAAAAGCCGGTATTCGCACAGTTATGATTACTGGTGACCATAAAGATACCGCCTTTGCAATTGCCAAAGAACTTGGTATTGCTAAAGAAAAATCTGAAATTATGATTGGAACTGAATTAGATAATATTCCAGATACAGAACTAGCAAGCAAAATTAATCACTTAAATGTATTCGCTAGGGTCTCTCCGGAACATAAAGTAAAGATTGTAAAAGCATTACGTGCAAAAGGAAATATCGTTTCTATGACTGGTGATGGTGTTAATGATGCCCCATCCTTAAAACAAGCAGATGTTGGCGTAGCGATGGGCATTACAGGGACAGATGTTGCAAAAGGGGCAGCGGATGTAGTGTTAACTGATGATAATTTCTCATCTATCGTGAAAGCTGTTGAGGAAGGTAGAAATATTTATCGTAACATAAAAAAATCAATTCTCTTTCTACTCTCTTGTAACTTTGGAGAAATTATCGCTTTATTTTTAGCTATTTTACTCGGTTGGGCAACACCACTACGGCCTATTCACATTTTGTGGGTAAATTTAATTACCGATACACTACCTGCATTATCACTCGGGGTTGATCCTGAAGATCCAGATGTAATGAAAGAAAAACCACGACATGCGAAAGAAAGCTTGTTTAGTGGTAGCGTTCCTTTTCTTATTTTCAATGGGGCTGTCATTGGACTTTTAACGTTAGCAGCCTTTATCGCCGGGGCAAAATTCTATACCGGAGATACAAATTTATTTCCTCTTTTCCCAGAGAAAATTGATGAAGATGCTCTATTACACGCTCAAACGATGGCATTTGTCGTTCTTAGTTTTTCTCAGCTCGTTCATTCATTTAACTTGCGTTCAAGAACGAAATCCATTTTTTCAATTGGGATCTTTACAAATAAATATTTAGTCTTCTCCCTTCTTATCGGTGTTCTTATGCAAGTGTGTATTATCTCCATCCCACCTCTTGCAAATATATTCGGTGTACATGCATTAACGATGCGAGATTGGGGATTTGTTCTCTTATTAAGTATCATTCCACTTGTTGTGAATGAGATCATTAAATTAGTAAAGAGAAACTAAAAGGCAATGAGGATTATTCCTCATTGCCTTTTCATTTATTTCACTATTTGTGGGGGATGTCCCCGCTGATTAAAGTTTCACTTTATCCTTGTAATTCTTTTTTTATGTTCTCTGTTAATGTAGCCATACGTTTGCGACTTTCTTCACGCTCACGTTTATTTTGCTCTTCAATTTGTTGTGTTTCTTGCATACCTCTTGAAATAATGTTCCAAGTTTCCTCAAGTGTTTCCATCTTAATACTAGAAGAACCTGATAATCTCGCTACTTCCACACTTTGCGTTGCGATATTTTGTGCATTTTTCTTAAGTAATTCATTTGTACGACGATCCAGTTCAGCCATAGAATCTGCAACAAGCTTTTGACGTTTCGCATTTACCGCTTGAATAATACCATTTTTAAAGATAGGAATCGTTGTAATAAATGCTGTATTGATTTTACCAATTAATTTATTATTACCACGTTGAACCATACGAATTTGTGGTGCTGTAAGTAGCGCAACCATACGTGCTTTTTCTAAATCATCAATGCGCTGCTCTAAAATTTCAACAGAGTTTTTCAGTGATTCTAATTCAATACCTGCTAATTGGTCATTGTTACGCACACGCTCTTCGTACATTGGAACCAACTCTGTATTTAAACGCTCTAATAACATTTCCCCTGCTACTACATACTTTTCTAAGTCTAAATAATATTTCAAATTTTGCTCATATAAACCATCTAACGTACCGATTGATTTTTTCATTTCATCTTGATACTTTGTAATTTCTACGTATACTTTATCCATTTCACGACCCATTGTTTGGTACTTACTAAAGATCTGTTCAATCATTTTATCAGCTTTTTTGAACATACGTGAGAAGAAACCGCTTTTCTCTTCCGCAAAGTCTTTGCTATCGAATCTGTCCATAATTTTACCAAGCTGTTTTAATAATTCTCCAGAGTCTTCTATTTTTGATAAAGACATTGTATGTAAAATTTGATCAGCGAAACGTGAAATTTCCATAGATGGTTCTTTTCCAAGCTCGATTAATTCTAACTGATCTTTAATATCTACTGCATTATAAATACGTTGTACTTCTGCATCTTGTCTAAGTTGTAAACGAACATCTTGTGCCGTTTGCTCATTTAATTCTGTTTTCGAATCTAGTATGACTGGGTTATTCATATGGTATTCTCCCTTTCCTTATAAAAATGGACGAAATAGTCCTTTTATTGTTTGTGATAAATTTTTATAGGCTGATGAACCATGAAACTCAAGATCGAAATTAACTTCTTCAAGCCAATGCGAATCAAATGCTCCTGCTTCAATATACGGTTCGATATCGTTTCTTCCCGTTGGATTGAAATGGAATACATCTACTCCAATTTGATTTAAAAATAGTAATAAAACAGCATCCGAACGGCTTAATTCTCCGCTCTTCTCATTATTAAATATAACAATTTTCGGTACTTCTTGCGAGTAATCAAATTTCTCAAGTTGCTCTAAAATGTTCGGCGGTATTTGAGAAAGTTGTGCGAAAACATACAGTGCTACATCTTGTTTCGTCTCTTTCGCAATGGGTTTACACATTTCACTTTCACACGTATGGATGATCGCCTCTGCAATACCATGTTGCAATCCTTCTGGCAAACGTTTATGTGGCCACCAATGACTGTTCATAATTAAATCAGGGTGTAATTTCCCCCCGCGGTCTAACGCATCTCGGTAATGATATTGGAAATTCGCTTTTTGTTCTTTCGTAAACGGAAATGTATTAATTAATAAACTGTTATCAAATGATGTAATAGCCTTTAATCGCTGAAAATATTCTTTATCATTTTTTGAGACACCTGATATTTTCGCAAATAAAGAAGGGATATAAATGTGTTTATTTTCAACAAAGAATGTTGGACGCACAAATGCTTTTTCTTTCGTAATTAAAAAGAGTTCATCATACGTTGTTTTGAGCGTACGAGCTACAGGCGTATAGGAACGAAATTGCCATGGCTTGTACAGCAGTGAGTTATCGTGGTGAAGTACTTGTTCAATTTCTTTTGAAGCCTGATACGCTACTGTGGCAACTCGCTCACGGCGGCGATCTGGAAATGGCTCAAGAGAAATGCGACCTGGATGAGACACAATAAAAGTCCTTCCCTCTTCATCAACATTCTCAAATCCATCTTTTCCTTCTGGGTGATAATAAAGTACATCGCAACCGAGCATAATAAGAAAGTATAAGAAATATATACGGCTTTCCTGTGCATCACCGTACCAAATAATACGCGGCATTTGTTTCTTATAATTAATCGTAGAGAACCACTTCGCTACGTAATTGTCACTTAACTTAATCATATCGATTAAGAAACGACGGAATCCTTCTGTTTTTAATGATTGGTTATGTTGTTTTTCATACAATTTTAATACAGAAATAAACGTCGTATGTATATAATGCTGTAAGTCAGGATTGTCTACTTGTGGTAATAGTTGTTTTCCAGACAGATGGGCGACAAGCCTATTTACTGTAAGGCCATTCGGTGCTTCTTGATGTAATGTAAAAACCTCTTGAATATGGCGCAGTTTTTCGGGATCAATCACCTTATTTAAATTTTGTTCATGCAAAACCACGATCCCTTTCACTTCGCTATAATCAAATAGCTCATTGAAATATTCATCTACATCATTAGGAACACCAAGAATACGAGTTGCTATATAACTAAACTTCATCTCATTCTCTGTCAGTTCATATTGTGGGCGTTTTTCTAAAAGCGCTTCAAATTGCTTTAAATCTGATTCGTCTTTTAATGCACATGGTTGAAGTGTAAAACGTGAAAACACAACAGTTCACCTCCAAAAACATTTACTTTTTTATAAAGTCTCTCTTCTATTATAAACTATTTTTAGTTATAAAAAATGGGCGCTCGCATAACGAGCAAACCCATTTCAATTATTTATGATTATTTTTAGTAGCTGCAACTTCTTCTTTAGCTTGTCCAGAATTCTTCATGTAGTGAAGTATAAACGTTGCTCCAAATGCTACAACTAAAATGATAAAGAATAGCATATGACTTATTTCAATATGAATAACAGACAGTAACATTTTTGCTGCAATAATTAAGATTAAAATATATGCTGTCGTTTCAAGTTCTGGAATACGCTCTAACAATTTTAAGAATACACCAGCGATACCACGCATCATTAAAATACCGAGCATTCCACCTAATAATAGAATCCAAACTTCATTTGATACACCAAATGCAGCAAGTACGCTATCTACAGAAAACGCGATATCCATTAATTCAACCATCGCAACTGTTCCCCAGAAGACACCAAACATTCTGAAGAGAATACTGTTTTGGTTCATACCATGAGCTTCCTCTTCTTCTGCATTACCTTTTCTTTTATCAATGAAGTATTTAATTGAAAGCCAAGCTAAGTAAAGTGCACCTAACACTTTTACCCACGCTAATTTAATTAAGAACATTCCAATTCCAATCGCAATAAATCGGAATACATAAGCTCCAATAAGTCCATAGAATAATGCTTTTTTACGTTTTTCTTCCGGAAGGTGCTTTACCATTACCGCTAATACAAGTGCGTTATCAGCAGATAACAACCCTTCAAGTACAACAAGTGTACCTATTAATCCCCAAGATACTGGATCTTGCAACACTTTAATCCACATGTCCAAGTCGAAAAACTGAGCATACGTATCAAGGATCCCTTGCAAAATACTCATCTTACCTTTATCCCCTATTCTTTGCTAGATTTATAGAAAGGTCAAAAAAAGGAAACGAATATCGTTTCCCTTCTTATGCATCCAAGCCATACGCTCTTACAAGCGCACCTAAGCCACCTTGGAAACCGCTTCCTACTGCATTAAACTTCCACTGTCCATTATGACGGTATAATTCACAAAAGACAACTGCTGTTTCAATGGAGAAATCTTCCCCTAAATCAAAACGAAGAACTTCTTCACTCGTTTCTTCATTTGCTAAACGAACGAATGCGTTTCCAACTTGTCCAAAGTTTTGATTACGGCCTTCTCCATCATAAATTGTAACTGTAATAGCAATTTTGTGCACATCTGCCGGAACTTTCTTCAAGTCTACAACAAGTTGCTCATCGTCGCCTTCACCTTCACCTGTACGGTTATCCCCTGTATGTAGAACAGATCCACAAGGAGACTGTAAATTGTTATAGAATATAAAGTCAGTTTCCTTCGTGCATTTTCCATTCGCATCTAATAGGAATGCTGATGCATCTAAATCGAAATCTGATCCACCGTCATAAGATTTAATATCCCATCCAAGACCAATTACTGCTTTTGTTAAGCCAGGGCTTGTCTTACCTAAATCAATCTTCTGTCCTTTTTGCAATTGAATAACCATTTATATTCACCTCTATATTTTATATCTTAAAAAATATATCCATCAGTAAACACCTGTTTCACCGATAGATATATAAAATCTATTACTCTACATCTAAACCGAAATTATTACATAGAGACGCTAATCCGCCCTGGAATCCACTTCCGATTGCATTGAACTTCCAGTCACCTGCATGACGGTATAATTCCCCTACTACAACAGCTGTTTCAATAGAGAAATCTTCTCCTAAATCGTAACGAATTAACTCTGCATTCTTTTCTTCATCTAAAATACGTACGAAAGAGTTAGAAACTTGTCCGAAGTTTTGGCTACGACCTTCTCCATCGTAAATTGTGATTGAGAAACAAATACGTTCGATATGTGCAGGTACATTTTTTAAATCTACTTTAATCGATTCGTCATCGCCTTCACCTTCGCCAGTTCGGTTATCTCCTAAATGCTCGACAGCACCATTCGCACCTTTTGGATTATTATAGAAGACGAAATCCTCTGCACCTGAAACTTTACCGTTAGCACCTACTAAGAAAATACTAACATCTAAATCGAAATCGTTTTGTCCGTTATAACGATTCGTATCCCAACCAAGTCCTACAAGAACTTTTGAAAGACCTGGATTTGTTTTTGTTAAGTCTACCTTTTGTCCTTTTTTCAATGAAATTGATGCCATATTCAATTCCTCCTCGGTTTATTTTATTGATAACGTGATACAATCTCACTTAAGTTTTTATCTTGTGTGCCTTCTCCAACAGCTGAAAACTTCCATTCACTTCCGTGGCGATACATTTCACCTGCAATTAGAGTCGTTTTGCCAGCATAATTATCCGATAAATTATAGCGTGCTAATTCTTCACCAGTTTGCGGGTTTTGAATCCGAATATATGCATTACGAATCATCCCGAAATCTTGACGACGATTTACACAGTCATAAATATTTACAACGAATACTAAACGATTAATACGGCTCGGAACTTTATGTAATTCTACGAAAATTGTTTCGTCATCACCAGCGCCTTCACCTGTTAAATTATCTCCTGAATGAATAATACTACCACAAGTAGAAAGTTTGTTTCCGAAGTAAACTAAATCGTTTTTGTTTAAAAAGCGATCCCCTTCTAACATAACAACAGATGCATCACAATCTACACTTGGTTTACTTCCAAATAATGAAGACAGAAACCCACCTGATTGTCCAATTGGATCCCAGCCTAAGCCAACCTGTAGTTTTGCTACTTTTGGTTGTCCTTTCGTTAAATCGATCTTTTGACCTTTTTCTAAAATAATAGGCATGAAGTTTCTTCCTTTCTACAAAGCATTTTCCAAATCGGAAAATATTGTATTCTCCCCTTATATTGTAGCATTATTTACCTAGTGATAAAAAGGATAAATTCTCAGTTATATGAAAACATTCATATAACTTATTTATGCTAATGTAAGAAGTGGTAAATAGCACCAACCATTCCTGCGCAATTTCCGTTTTGTGCAAGTTCAATCTCACAATTATTATAAATCTCTTTATTTAAATATTTTTCTACTTCTCCTTTTACTTCTTTTAAGAACTGATTTCCCCTACCAGTAATTCCTCCACCTATAACAATAATTTCTGGATTAAAAATATAAGCAAGGTTACTAATTCCAATCGCTAAATGTTTAAAGAAAACCTCAACTGCTTGCGTAACTTCTCTATCTCCTTTATCATACAGTTCGAAAATCGTTTTTCCATTCCAATCACTTTCACCTTTATATTTTCGCACAAGACGAATTAACCCTGAAATGGAAGCGACCTCTTCAAACGGCTTTCCTTCTATTAACATATTTCCCCATTCACCAGCACTAAAAGAATGTCCTCTGTATAACTCTCCATCTATAAAAATCGCTCCTCCAATACCAGTTCCAAGAGTAAGCATAATAAAATTTCTTTTTCCGTTTCCAATACCTTTCCACTTCTCACCCAAAGCTGCACAATTCACATCATTTTCAACGGACACAGGAACTTGTAATACCCCTTGCAATCTATCAATAATAGGAATACTCGCGTAGTTCGGAATATGCTCCGCCCCTCCCGTTACAACCCCTTTATGAATATTAACAATTCCCGCAGTACTAATGCCAATTCCCGAAATCGTATGTTCATTCATTAATTTTCGGGATAGAAGAATAAGTTTTTGAATGATTTGTTCCCCACCCAATTGAATTTCTGTTGGAACTGTTTTATGCTTTAGTACTGTTCCTGTTTCTGAAACAATTCCATATTTAATTTGTGTACCACCAATATCAAATGCAATATATTCTTTCATCTGCTGTCACTTCCTCTACTGTAATGAGTGTAAAATTCCCACCACTCTACTATTATAAAGAATTTACACTAATTCTTGTCTCTCTTCAGAAATACACCACCTTTTTCTATATATAGTTTTTTTTGCATAAAACTCTTTTTCCTAAGAAATATTACAAAGGGATGTATTTTAGATGGAATATTAATTTCTTAGGAGGAAAACAATGACGAAAATCTTCATTTTAGCATCAACACTCTCTTTATCTTTTTTTAGCGGTTTAAATATTGGTAATGCAGCAACGGAAAACTTCTCTCCAGCAACAAACGCAATTGTACAAAATAACGATCATTTAGCAGAAGGCAACTCAAAAGATAATAATAAACCACCAGGAAACAATGGTTCTCAGGACGATAGTGGTTCCGGTGGTAACGGTTCTGGCGGTAACGGTTCTGGTGGCAACAGTTCCGGTGGTAACGGTTCTGGTGGCAATGGCTCTGGCGGCAACGGTTCTGATGGCAGTGGTTCTGGTGGTAACGGCTCTAGCGGCAACGGTTCTGATGGCAGTGGTTCAGGCGGCAATGGTTCTGGTGACAATGGTTCTGGTGGCAACGGCTCTGGTGGCAGTGGTTCCGGCAGCAATGGTTCCGGTGGTAACGGTTCTGGTGGCAACGGCTCGGGCGGCAGTGGCTCTCAAGGCAATGGTTCCGGTGGTAGCGGTTCTGATGGCAGTGGCTCGGGCGGCAATGGTTCTGATGACAATGGTTCTGGTGGCAACGGCTCTGGTGGCAGTGGTTCCGGCGGCAATGGTTCCGGTGGTAACGGTTCTGGTGGCAACGGCTCGGGCGGCAGTGGCTCTCAAGGCAATGGTTCCGGTGGTAGCGGTTCTGATGGCAGTGGCTCGGGCGGCAATGGTTCTGATGACAATGGTTCTGGTGGCAACGGCTCGGGCGGCAGTGGCTCTCAAGGCAATGGTTCCGGTGGTAGCGGTTCTGATGGCAGTGGCTCGGGCGGCAATGGTTCTGGTGGTAACGGCTCGGGCGGCAATGGTTCCGGTGGTAGCGGTTCTGATGGCAGTGGCTCTCAAAGCGGAAATCGTGTTAAAGGCGATAGCAGTTCTCAAGGGGGAAGTGGCTCTCAAGGTGGTAACCGTGTTAAAGGCGATAGCAGTTCTCAGGGAGGAAATGGCTCTCAAGGTGGTAACGTAAAAGATAACGCAAAAAAACAAGGCGATAAGTTACCAAATACTGCAACACATTATCCTGCATCTATTTTAATGGGACTTTCAACATTCCTAATCGGTATGTTACTATTTATTCGCCGTAAAAACGCAAAATAAAAACACATCCTTCCATCTAAAACATACATGAAACAAATTGCAAAACTAAAAAGGAATTTGGATTGCATTTTATTATGCAGCCCAAAGTCCTTTTTATCATCTATCAAAAAAGCATTAATACGCTTTTCCCCAATACACCATTTGTTTAGCTTCTTTACCACAACAAATACATTCGTCAGCTAAATGTTCTTGCTCAAAAGGCATACAACGTGAAGATACTCCAACTTCTTCTTTTAATTTCTCTTCACAAGCTAGTTCTCCACACCACATCGCCTTAATAAACCCTTGCTTTTCATCAGCTGCTTTTTTCATCTCTTCGAAATTCGTCGCACTATACGTATTCTCATCGCGAAATACTTTTGCCTTATTAAATAAAGAATTATGAATTTCCTCAAGTAGTGCTGGAATACGTTTTTCTAATTGATCCATTGATATAAATTCTTTTTCTTTCGTATCTCTTCTAACAAGTACAACTTGATTCTTTTCAATATCTTTAGGACCAACTTCTAATCGAATTGGAATGCCCTTCATTTCATACTCATTAAATTTCCAGCCTGGTGTTTTATTACTAGCATCTATTTTTACTCGTGCAACCTTTTGAATATGTTCTTGTAACTCTGTTGCTTTCGCTAAAACTCCTTCTTTATGCTGCGCAATTGGTACAATAACAACTTGCACTGGTGCGACTTTAGGAGGCATTACAAGACCATTATTATCGCTATGAACCATAATAAGCCCACCTATCATTCTTGTTGATACACCCCAAGATGTTTGGTGTACATATTGCCACTTACCGTTGCGGTCTAAAAATTTAATATCAAATGCTTCAGAGAAATTCGTTCCGAAGTTATGGGATGTTCCTGTTTGAAGTGCTTTCCCATCATGCATTAAACTTTCGATCGTATAAGTTGCCTTTGCTCCCGCAAACTTTTCTTTTTCTGTTTTTTGCCCTTTAATTACTGGTATCGCTAAGTAATCTTCACAGAAAGACGCATATAGATTTAAAATATGTAACGTTTCAGCTTGCGATTCTTCTGCTGTTTCATGAATTGTATGACCCTCTTGCCATAAGAATTCCGTTGTACGAAGGAATGGTCTCGTTGTTTTCTCCCAACGAACTACTGAACACCACTGATTATATAGCTTTGGCAAATCATTATAGGATTGCACAATTTTTGAAAAATGCTCACAAAATAAAGTTTCAGATGTAGGGCGTACACAAAGTCTCTCCGCTAACTTTTCATCCCCGCCATGTGTCACCCATGCTACTTCAGGAGCAAATCCTTCTACATGATCCTTCTCTTTTTGCAATAAACTTTCTGGAATAAACATTGGCATATACACATTTTCATGACCAGTTGCTTTTAACTTCTCATCCATAACTTTCTGCATATTTTCCCATAAGGCATAACCGTACGGGCGTAGAATCATACATCCTTTTACACTTGAATAATCAACAAGTTCTGCTTTTTTTACAATATCTGTGTACCACTGTGCAAAGTCCTCTTCCATCTTCGTAATCGCTTGTACTTGTTCTTTTGCCATAGTCAGTCTTCCTCCTTTTGAAAATACAAAAAAGCCCGTGTCCCTAAATAGGGACCGAGCTTTGCCGGCGTTACCACCCTGATTCATGCACAAAAATTGCGCATGCTCTCTTTTTGATAACGGGAAATTCCCGCTGCATATGCAGAACGCAAAGGTAGGTTCCATATCGCCTTTTTAAGAATCTTTCAGCCTGACGGATTCTCTCTCTGCTAAAAAGGTTGAACATGTACTAGTCCTTTTTCATCGTTATAACGAAATAAATTTGTTGATTATCATAATATAAATTCTTTTTTAAAACAATAGCTAATTTTCTCATTTTTATATATTCTTTTCATTTTGTGCAGTTTTATACGTAGCTTTTTCTCGTGATTTTTACAAGTTGATGTGCAATCATACCGATAAGTGTACCAAGTAGAACGAAGAAACCAATAAATCCATATCCCATTCCTTCCCATCCACCAATCACCATCATTGTAACGGGAAAGGATGCTAAGCAAAGAAGTATTAAACTAAGTGCAAATATAATATCGAACTGTTTGTTTGGAAACCGTTTCTTTAGTAAATACGAAATAGCAAATACAAGGATAATCGTAATTCCGCCAATGATGTAAAAGATACTAAATCCATCTAGCCAATCCATAGTATTCCCTCCTTTCATTCATTTCCTTATACTTAATTATATGTTTAATTTTTCTGAAAATAAATAATAAATTTTTACCTAGAAATATATTTTTATTACTAGGTATTAATAGTAATATATAAGAATAGGTTTTATATAATCAGGAGGGAACTTTATGGATAAAGCATTAACAAATCATGTCATTATTTTATCTTTCGATTGCTTATCAGCTTTAGATTTTCCTATATTACAAAAACTTCCTAATTTCCAAACATTAATAAACAAGGGCGCGATTGCGAAAAAAGTTGAACCTATTTATCCTTCTGTAACATATCCAAGCCACTCAACAATCGTTACTGGAAACTATCCTAATAAACATGGCGTAGTTAGCAATACGTTACTTCAACCTGGACGTGAGTCACCAGATTGGCATTGGTACCGAAAATCCATTAAAGGAACAACGTTATACGATGAAGCACGTAAAGCAAATTTAACGACAGCTGCCCTTCTATGGCCTGTTACCGGCAGAGCAAATATTGATTACAATTTACCTGAAATTTTTCCAAATAGACCGTGGCAAAATCAAATTTTAGTTTCATTATTTAGCGGTAGCCCGCTATATCAATTAGATTTAAATCAGCGCTTCGGCCATATACGAAATGGACTGTCACAACCTGAACTCGATGATTTCGTACTTGCTTCTGCTGTGCATACAATCCAGACGAAGAAGCCTAATGTCATGTTTGTACATTTCACCGATTTAGACACTCAAAGACACTATCACGGCTTTGAATCTAACGAAACAATAGCCGCAATTCATAGACATGATGAACGGCTAGGAAAAATTATTCAAGCTTTAAAAGACAGTGACCTATACGAAGAAAGTACAATTATCGCTCTCGGTGATCATAGCGCCTTAAATGAAAACAAAGCCATTCAATTAAATGTACTATTTCATCAAAATGGGCTTATATCTATAAATTCAAAAGGAAAATTAGTAGACTGGAAGGTCTATTGCCAAAGTTGCGACGGCTCTGCCTATGTATATGTGAAGGACAAAAATGATACAGATACAATTCGAAAAGTACAACTACTACTTGAAGAGTTACTTCTAAATAAACAAAACGGTATTGAATTTATGCTTCATGATGAAGCTGCAAAAGACTGCGGTGCAGATGGTAATTGTTTATTTATGTTGGAAGCACAAGAAGGATATTATTTCACTGAAAACTATACAGGCGATTTTATAAAAGAAATTACTGAAAAAGATGTTACGCCTAGTAAAAAATATACATTTGGTACGCATGGATACTCTCCAACAAAACCTAACTATGAAACAATTTTTATCGCTGCTGGGAAAGGAATAAAAAGCGGCGTTACCATTCCGTACATGAGACTTATTGATGAAGGCCCAACTATCGCTAGACTACTCGGTTTACACTTAGGTGAAACAGACGGATTAATTGTAGAGGATTTACTTCAATTGTAAAGAACCGTGTATATATGTAAAAGTTATGTAAAAATCATCACTGTTTCTCTTTTTATAATTTTTATTTTTGTACACTGTTAATAGAACAAATTTAAGGGGGAACATTATATGAAAAAAATGTCCAGACAAGAAAAAAGCTGGATATTATACGATTGGGCGAATTCGGTATATTCGCTCGTCATTACAACTGCATTATTTCCAATTTACTTTAAAGCAGCTGCAAAAGAAGCCGGACTATCTGGTGCAACTTCAACGGCATATTGGGGATATGCAAACTCTTTCGCTACACTTTTAATTTCTATACTTGCTCCTATTCTCGGCACAGTTGCTGATTATAAAGGATTTAAAAAACGATTTTTCACATTCTTCTTTGGACTCGGTATCGTATTTACAAGTATGCTAGCAGTCGTCCCAACATCTCAGTGGTACTTATTACTAGGCTGCTACATGCTCGCATTAGTCGGTTTTGCGGGAGCAAACATTTTTTATGATGCATTTTTAGTAGATGTTACCTCTAAAGATAGAATGGACCGAATTTCTACAAGAGGCTTTGCATTAGGTTATATTGGGAGCACAATTCCTTTTATCGGTTGTATCGCTCTTATTATTCTTGCTCAAAAAGGAACTATCCCTTTATCAGTCGGCATTGCTAGTCAAATTTCGTTCGCAATAACAGCTCTTTGGTGGGGATTATTTACAATTCCAATGCTAAAAAATGTAGAGCAAACACATTATATTGAACGTCATCCAAGACCAATTGCAATGAGCTTCAAACGCCTTGCTGATACTTTTAAAAATATTAAAGAATATAAAACTGTATTTATGTTCCTAATCGCTTACTTCTTCTACATTGACGGGGTCGATACAATTATTACTATGTCTACCGCTTACGGAACAGATCTCGGTATTAGTGCAACGAATCTATTAATCATCTTATTTGTCACACAAATTGTTGCTTGTCCATTCGCCTTATTATACGGAAAGTTATCAGAAACATTTACAGGTAAAAAAATGCTATACGTCGGTATTATTATTTATATCATTATCTGCATATATGCTTATTTCTTAAAAACGACACTCGATTTCTGGATTTTAGCAATGTTAGTTGCCACTTCTCAAGGTGGTATTCAAGCACTTAGTCGTTCCTATTTTGCAAAACTAGTACCAAAAGAATCTGCAAACGAATTCTTCGGATTTTATAATATCTTTGGTAAATTCGCGGCAATTATGGGTCCAGTATTAGTCGGTGTTACAACGCAATTAACAGGAAAAACCAACGCTGGTGTCCTTAGTATTATTGTACTGTTCGTTATCGGTGGATTCTTACTAACTAGAGTTCCCGAAAATGATACATCCGTTACACCACCTAATCCAAAAACTAAAACGCTATAAGAAAAAGATCCTCTTCTCATGAGAAGAGGATCTTTTCTTTATTTTTAGCGATAACGTCTTACAATTAAAAATTCTACAGCCGGCTTTACAACTATCGCAGCGCATAACGCAAACAAAAGCGGTATGTTATGAAAATCAATCCATTTATTAAAACCTACCGATGCGAAAAACAAACCAAAAATTAATACAACAAGTACATAATACGTAACATTTGCACTTGTTTTTAATACATGTTTTTCTACATCTTCTTTCTCTTCCGTTGTCCCTTCCACATTATGCGATGCCAAACTTTTAAACATATAATGTAATGCGATGCTACAAATAAATAGTGCATACCAGTTTACTTGAAGTTCAGTTAACCAATAATAAAGTGCAAACACTAACGTACTTATAGCTACTAATGCCGTAACTACAAGGCTTATTTTCTCTTTCCCCAACAACTACTCCCCCTACAGCTTGAACAAAAATAGTTTATCAACAGTTGTTCCTAATACTTCAGCTAAACGGAATGCTAACGCTAAGCTTGGATCATATTTATTATTCTCAATTGCATTTATCGTCTGTCTAGAAACTTTACACTTATCAGCCAATGCACCTTGTGAAATATTGTTTTCAGTGCGTAATTCATAGATTTGATTTTTCACACCATTTCTCCTAACCTGTAAAATCGTTTTTACATCATCAGTATATAGTTGGGGCATGTCATTGTCAAAAGATTGCCACAAGAAAAAGGAGCAATTCTGCTCCCTTACAATAGCTATTTCGAAACTAATCAATTCGTCATTTCCTCTCGATTCACAATATCTTCTTTCTTTATTTGCATACGTAAAACCGGACCTATTGCTAACAAAATAAGTGACATTGCTATACAAAATACAGTAACTAGTGAGGTCATCTCCTTCAATCCTCCAGCTAGTGAAGTTCCGATTAACATTGCCCCCATAAACAGTGGTAAAATTGTTCCATTTACTCTTCCAATCATATTTTCTGGTACAAGTTGAATCATAAGCGTACCGACAACGATATTAACACAAGCTAAACAAATACCTGTTCCAAACCTCATGAAACTAGTAATCCAAAATGATGTAGATAGCCCTTCTACTAAAAATGACATTGCTAATATGCTCATACCGAATACAAACATCTTTTTCGGGTTCACTTTTGAAGCGAAAACTGCAGCAACAATACCACCGATTAACATACCTATCCCATCAGCTGCGGCTAAATATTGAACTGCTTCCTTTTCCATTCCAAGGCGCTCTATTACAAGAAATACCTCTAATGGATTCGTCAGTCCAACAGCTAAGCCCATAACGGTGAAAGTGATCGTAATCATACGTAAATTTTTCGTATGAAGAACGTATTTCCATCCTTCTTTTATATCATTTTTTAATGAACCTCTCGTCACTTGCTCTTGTTCCACCCATTTTGGTAAAAACGAAAGAGCAATAGCAGATAACAAAAATAAAATGATTAAGCTATATAGTGACGTAAATAAACCAAGTTGTGTATACACAAGCGATCCTACCACTGGTCCAAAAATCATAAATAATGACTGTAATGTTTGGTTAAATGCAATCGCATTTGCTACCTGCTCTTCTTTTACGTAGCGCTTAAATATACGCGAAGATGATGGCTGAGAAAATTGGCCTACAATCGCGGAAATGAGTGTTGCAAAAAATATAGCCTGCCAATAATCCAGCTTTAACAACAAGACAATCCCTATAATAGACAGTACGCTTAATACATCTCCAGCAACCATCGTTCTTTTCGGATTCCAGCGATCAGCTAGCGCACCACCGATAAACGAAAAAATAAAAATAGGTGCATATTCCATAACCGATAACAATGAAACGGAAACTGGATCATTATTCGTTCGTTCCATTATGAAATATAAAAGAGCCATATTTCTGATCCAAATTGCAAATTGTTGTAAAATATCAGATGCCATAACGAGCATAAATGCTCGGTTTTTAAATAAAGCGTTCATTTTCATTCCCCTTTCATAAACCGACCGTTCGGTCTAATTTATTTTGTAAGAAAAGCAACTGACTTATTATTCAGCTGCCATTCCTTTTAACAATACATCTATTGCCTTTTTATAAATACGTTGCAGCTCTTTATAATCTAACTCGTAGTAAAGTACTCCAAGCCCTGATAATAATCCATTCACAATATACATAAGGTCGCGCGTATTATCTTCACGAAACTCTCCAGACTGTATACCTGCTTCAATTAGTTTCTCAAACATAACATATGATTCTCTAGTTAAAGCCAATAGTTCATCCAAAATCTCTTTACTTACAACTTGGCTCATAGAGAATTCCTCTATTGCATTTGAAATTGGTTGCTGTATGTCCTCGACATGATATTCCGCGAGACCATATAGTTTTTCAGTATTCGTACTATACAACTTCTCTTTTTCACTCCATTTTTCAAGCCAATCATACGTATGCTGTTTTACTACAAATAAAAATAATTCTTCTTTACTTTTAAAGTGATAATAAATGCTTCCTTTACTTCGCTCTGTAATTTCACAAATCTCTTCCATAGATGTAGCTGCATAACCCTTCTGTGAAAACAGACTTTCTGCTTTATATGCAATTTCTTTCTTTATCTCTTCTGCACTTCTTCTCATATTTACACCTCTTTAAACCGACCGTTCAGTCTAATAATAACAAATTAAAAACCTCTATTACAAGAGGCTATATTCCTTATTTAAGAAAACGTACTTTCAAACCACGTTCGAATCATATGTATTATTCCAATTTTAAATCCTAATTTAACAAGAAATACGCCTCCCGCCGCTAATAAAAATAACACTACTTTCCCCTTATTTTTCACTTTCGGTTCCCTTTTCATTTCTATTCCCCTTAGTACGTTAAAAATATTAATCAAACGTTTGTTTAACTGTTTTTATGCATATGTAAGCCAACTAATCAAACGTTTGTTTAAAAAGAAATACGCCTATATAAGGCGCATTTTCATCAATCACCGCCACCTCCGCCGCCATCACAGCTGCCTCCGCTATCTCCACCGAAAGATCCTCCACAATCATGTGAACCTCCATGCGAGCTATCATTATCAGATCCAGCAAAGAAAAATAATGGTGATGAGTTGTTAGATGAATTATGAATGTTATTTTGTTTCGTAAGATTTACCTTCTTTTTGTTTGATCGAACTGCTGTTACGATCGTTCCAACTACAACAAATAATAGTATGACAATAATAAATTCCATATAAAAGCCTCCCTTAATCTTCGAATAATTGAATGGTTCTCTCTAAATTTTCAAGTGAAATGAAGCGCGATTCACGAAGGATCTCTTTTCCATTATAAAATAATAAAACTGTTGGCCCTGTAAATACTGCATATCGCCCCGCGATCTCTTGCATGTCTTGTAGTAATATTTCTACTTTCTCTACGTAATCATAATTCTCTAATACGCAATTTACTTTTCTTAACATAACATCACAAACACCACAATTTTCCGTTTTAATAAACAGCAGTACTAATTGTTGTCCTTCAATATATGTCGCTAATTCTTCTATCGTTTCAAATTTATTCATCTTATCCGATACGATAAACTTAACTAAATCTATACAATTCAATCAAATTTACACAAGTTAGTGCTTCATCGTGTTCTCGCAGCCCCAAAGGGATGAGGGGTATAACACTCCACACGAGGCAGTATCGTTACCTCCTATTATCAAGCATTTATTTTACCCATCTTGATAAATTTATCGATGCATTTACATCCCTATCGTGATGGCTATTGCATGGAACACAACGCCACTCACGTATTTTTAAACTCCACTGTCCTTCTGGTTGAACTGAATGGTCGTATTTAACGCCGCAACATGAACAAATCTTGCTTGAAGCGAACCATTTATCAGCCTTTACATATTCAATGCCGTACTTCTCGCACTTGTATGACAAACATTGAAAGAAGAAGTGTAATTTTTGAAATGAAAATGCTTTCGATAGTTTTTTGTTTTTTAACAGGTTTGAGATAGGTAAGTCTTCCACAACAATCCTCATTGGTTTGGTTTTCACCAATTTAGCTGTTGCTTGATGGATATGGTTATTTCGGATATTCATAATTTTCCTAGATAACCGCAGGTGCTCAGTTTTCGCTTTTTCATATCCGGCAGATTGAATTTTTACACCTTTTTTAAATCTCCTAGACATATCTCTTTGCGCTGACTTTTTCCTTTTCAAAAGTTTTTTAACCTTGGTATCTTTGTTTATATTTCGTTCTTTCGTACCATTAGAAGCTACAAACAGCTCTTTTAAACCAACATCCACACCAATCGACTCATTCGTTAATTCTTGTAATTCAAAGTCTTCTTGGAACCCTACACTAATCCACCAATGACGACCATCAAAGGTAACTCTTGGATTGGATGGCTTTTTGTTTCTTGGTAGTTGCTGGCTTGTTTTCACTTCTCCAATAGACTGAATATGAACTACTTTCTTTCCTATAGTCAGTCTTTCATAATTGGCATAAAATCCTTGGATTAAATCTTTTTTGGATTTATAAGAAGTGTGATAACCATTTTTGTACTTTTTGAACGAATTTTTTCTCGCCTTATCAAAATCTTTTGAAGCCTGTTTGGGAACTTGTGCATTAATGTCTTTTAACCACTCATATCTCTTTCGCTTCTTGATCTTTGTAAATCGTTTCTGTAAAGCTAACTGTGAAACAGATTTTCCAAATAGCTTATAATATCTATCACTCATTCTTTTACAATAGTTATAAGCGAATCTTGCAGCACCTGCATGGTTTCTAAGCACTTTTTCTTGTTCAGGCGTTGGAATCAATCTAACTTTCTTCGCCAATATCATCAGAATGTAACTCCTTTAATGAAAGATTTGTTCTTCTGAATAGTAGCGTGTTCCACCAGCATTCTCTTAAGACTACTAGGATACAAACCTGTTAATTCTGATACTTGACTAACTCGTGAAAATTTCATTATTATTCTCACCCCATTGAACCAAACATAGCACGTACGTTCGGTATTTTCAATGAAGTTTGATAGATTTAATAAAATTTATCTTGTTCAACTAAGGGCGCAATTCCTTAGCCAGTTCTCTTATGAACTTCTCATGTTTTCACATGAGCGCAGACTATATGTTTATCTCTTTAGAGATAGAGGATTTTTCCACCACCATAGGCTTGTGGTGTACTCTCATCAGTTATACGAGATAGTCGTTGAACGTTCATCTTATCCATTTTGACTTAGATGATTCGAGGCGGAAGACCCATTGTTCTAGTGTTTAGGATTTAACCTTGCACCATCTGATTGATTTTTTCTGCTTTCGCGACATTCACGCTCGCCATTTCTAGCCACGTTGTAGTTCAATCAGCTTTAGGGATTGTCCGCAGTTAACCCTCACTACTAGCCAATCACTTGACTAGCAGGGCTTACTGATATATTTAATTAACTTTCGTTATAATTGGTTAAATAAATCGTAACAGTTAGTTACCCTCTTAACATAATTTATGAAATACCTTATCTTGATACATACGAAATGCCGAACTGTCTTTAATCTTTCTCTTTTCCATTACCTGCTGAAAACGCAGCGTTTTTGCCGTTAACTCTTCTTGTAATTCTTTTCTCTCTACTTCATCATAACAGCATGCAATTAAGTCTTCTATTTTTAATATATCTTTTTGTAGTTCCATTTCTGGTGGAATCATACCCGCATTTTTTAAGATTTTATAACTCATTCTAAGTTCTGGAGGTACCATTGAAAGGTCTTCTAATTGTAGTGGTTTTCCTTTTCCCGGAATATGATCAAGGTCTCCATTCCGTATTGCTTGTCGAATTTTTTCTTCAGCAATGTTCAAAAAGACATCCACACCATTCGCTCCTTTACATATTTTTACTATTATTTTACATGATATTTTCTCATCTTGCTACGCTATTACAAATTGAATTCATACAATTTTTTCTCAAATTTAATTACAAGGAGCCTTTTCCTCCCTAATCAATATTTTATTTCCATGTGTAGTCTGTGTTAGAGCCATTTCATATTGAGAAAATCTTTTCAAATCAAATAAAGCGTTTACACTAAATCTTACATTTGCTACGATTTAATCACCCCCAGCTCCCTTGTATAGACTTCGTGATGTCTGATCATTTTTATCCCGCTTTAATGGGCAGTAAGACCCACACCTCAAAATTTAGCGAAAGCAAAGAAATTAGGTGGGGGAGCAACTGCCCATTAAAGTCCGATTGGTGAGGGCTGATAATCAGTGGGGGATGAAGCCCCCACTGATTAAAGTTTCACTTTATCTAGACGTTTCATACGTCTAGATTCACTTTGGTTTACTGGCGCATGCCTTTAAATATATCTTTTATTTTGAAAGGAGAAATGACTATGAGCTCCAAAAAATTCACACTGCTATTACTATCCCTACTACTCTTCTTACCTCTTTTTCTCACAAACTTTATTACTCCAAATGTTGCATTAGCAGATTCACCAAAGCAAGGTCAAAAAATTGTTGGGTATTTTCCTTCATGGGGCATTTACGGACGTAATTATCAAGTTGCAGACATTGATGCATCAAAGCTAACTCATTTAAACTATGCTTTCGCTGATATTTGCTGGAATGGAAAACATGGAAACCCTTCTACTCACCCCGATAATCCAAATAAACAAACGTGGAACTGTAAAGAGTCTGGTGTACCACTGCAAAATAAAGAGGTTCCTAATGGCACTCTCGTACTCGGTGAACCATGGGCTGATGTCACAAAATCTTATCCGGGATCAGGTACAACTTGGGAAGATTGTGATAAATACGCCCGTTGTGGAAATTTCGGAGAACTGAAACGATTAAAAGCTAAGTATCCTCACTTAAAAACAATTATTTCAGTTGGTGGCTGGACTTGGTCTAACCGCTTTTCTGATATGGCAGCTGATGAAAAAACAAGAAAAGTATTCGCTGAATCTACAGTAGCTTTTCTTCGTGAATATGGATTTGACGGCGTTGATTTAGATTGGGAATATCCGGGCGTTGAAACGATTCCTGGTGGTAGTTATCGTCCTGAAGATAAGCAAAACTTCACCCTACTCCTTCAAGATGTTCGAAATGCATTAACGAAAGCTACTGCAGAAGATGGGAAACAATATTTACTAACAATCGCATCAGGTGCAAGCCAACGTTATGCGGATCATACAGAGCTAAAGAAGATCTCTCAAATACTTGATTGGATTAATATTATGACATATGATTTCCACGGTGGATGGGAAGCTACTTCTAACCATAATGCAGCACTATACAAAGATCCAAATGACCCAGCAGCGGATACAAAATTTTATGTAGATGGTGCGATAGACATTTATACAAATGAAGGGGTTCCAGCGGATAAACTCGTATTAGGTGTACCTTTTTACGGACGTGGATGGAAAAATTGTGGAAAAGAAAATAATGGGCAATACCAACCTTGTAAACCAGGTAGTGACGGAAAGCTCGCTTCTAAAGGTACTTGGGATGATCATTCTACCGGTGACACAGGTGTGTACGATTATGGTGATTTAGCAGCTAATTATGTTAATAAAAATGGTTTTGTTCGCGGATGGAACGATGTGGCGAAAGTACCTTATTTATATAATGCAACTACAGGAACGTTTATTAGCTATGATGACAGCGAATCTATGAAATATAAAACAGACTATATAAAAACAAAGGGTTTAAGTGGCGCAATGTTTTGGGAGCTAAGCGGGGATTGCCGTACAAGTCCAAAATATAGTTGTAGTGGACCTAAATTACTTGATACGTTAGTAAAAGAGTTACTTGGTGAACCTATTACTCAAAAAGATACTGAATCACCAACAAACGTAAAAAACATTGCTGTTACAAATAAAAATTCAAACTCCGTTCAATTAAACTGGACTGCATCTACTGATAACGTAGGAGTTACGGAATATGAAATTACTGCCGGAGAAGAGAAATGGGTCACGACAACAAATAGCATTACAATTAAAAACTTAAAATCTAATACAGAATACACATTTTCAGTAATAGCAAAGGATGCTGCTGGGAATAAATCACAGCCTACTTCTATTATTGTAAAAACAGACGATACTAACACAACACCTCCTGCTGGAAATGGGAATGCTACCTTTTCAGTCACTTCAAATTGGGGAAGTGGTTACAACTTCTCGATTGTAATTAAAAATAGTGGAACGACCTCTATTAAAAACTGGAAATTAGAATTTGATTATAACGGCAATTTAACACAAGTTTGGGATTCTAAAATTAGTAGTAAAATAAATAATCATTACGTAATTACGAATGCAGGATGGAATGGTGAAATTCCTCCTGGTGGATCCGTTACAATCGGAGGGGCAGGAACAGGCAATCCTGCCGAACTTTTAAATGCATCTATTAGCGAAAACTAAACGTAACCTCCATTAATTATTTCACTAAAGTTTGAATTTAGTTTTGAGTGCTCTATCCTAAATTCAAACTTTTAATTTTATGAAAAATCACAAATTGATATTACAATAACCTATTATAATTATATTTAGTTTATAATATGAAGTTCATGTGAAGTTCATCTGAATTTTACATGAATTTCCTTTAAGTTCTATTGTCTTCCTATACTAATCACATTATCCTTTACATATAGGAATTATTTTTATTCCACTTCAAACTATCTATATATATAAAGAAAGATAGTCGCCTATTAGGGAAAGGCATCTAAATATAAACATAACATAAGAAAAAGCACGCTTATAAGCGCACCATAAGAGTGCTTCTTCATACAATTCTCATGTAAGAGTTCTCGAAAATCATGTTAATCACAAAGAAAAGGCATTAGCTTATACAAGCTAGTGCCTTTTCTTTATTCCTATCGTTCAGCGTCCCATTCTTCTATATTCCATACTTTTGTTATCCATGCTTCATAGAAAGAAGGCTCATGTGAGACAAGTAAAACTGTTCCTTTATATTGTTGTAACGCTTCCTGCAAAGACTTCTTTGTTTCTATATCCAAATGATTAGTCGGTTCATCTAAAATTAAAACATTGCTTTTCGTTACGATAAGTTCACATAAACGTACTTTCGTTTGTTCCCCGCCGCTTAATAAACGAATAGGTTTTAATACATGTTCTTCTTTCAATCCACACTTTGCTAATGCTTGGCGTACTTCTTTCTTTGTCATATCTGGTCGTTCTGCCCAAACTTTTTCTAATGGTGTTGTTTCTGAAGCAAACTCTTCCTGCGCAAAATAAGCAGGATTTACTCGTTCTCCAACAGAAATTGAACCGCTTAACGGCTTTATTTGACCTAATAACGTTTTTAACATTGTCGTTTTTCCAATTCCATTATGACCAACAATCGCTATCTTTTCTCCTTTTTTCACTTGCAAATTCAATTCTGGACATAACGGAGAACTATATCCTATCCTTAGTTTTTCAGCCTGTAATATGCGACTAACTGGCTCCTCATAAACATTGAAATCAAAACGGGATCGAGGTACATGATTAACCTTTTCAACCCTTTGCATTTTCTCCAATACTTTCTCTCGACTTTTGGCCTGTTTCGCTTTTCGAATTTTATTTTTTTGAATAAATGTTTCTAACTGAGCAATTTCTTTTTGCTGTTTCGCATGCGCCGATTGTAATTGTTTCCTTTGCAATTGATAGCTTTGCACAAATTTTTCATAATTTCCTACGTATCGCTTCACTTTCCGTTCTTCTAGATGATAAATAACATTCGTAATACTGTTCAAAAATACTTCGTCATGCGAAATGATCACATAAGCTTTTTCATACAGTCTCAAATACGATTGCAACCATTCTATATGGGCTGTATCTAAATAATTTGTTGGCTCATCTAGCAATAAAACATCAGCTTTTTCTAAAAGAAGCTCCCCAAGTAATAACTTTGTTCGCTGTCCTCCACTTAACTTTGAAACATCCTTTTTCAACCCTATTTCAAATAAACCTAAACCGATTGCTACTTCTTCAATTTCTGTATGAATTTGATAGAAATTAGAGCTTTCCAATATAGTTTGTAATTCTCCATACTTTACTAACAGTTTTTCTACTTCTCCTGCTCCATTCATTTCTTCAGCAATTTTTAACATTTCGCATTCAATCCCATACAAATTAGAAAATGCACTTTGTAAGTATCCTTCAATTGTTATCCCCTCTTGTAAATCCATATGCTGCTGTAAAAAACCTACCTTCACATGTGGAAACCATTCAATATTTCCGTCATCATGTATAAGTTCTCCTGTTAAAATCCTTAACAATGTTGATTTTCCAATTCCATTTTTCCCAACTAACCCAACATGCTCGCCCTTTAATAGTCGAAAACAAGCATTATATAAAATGGTTTTCTCACCATACGAATGACTTAAATTTTCTACTGTTAATATACTCATTTTTTTCTCTCCTCTACTTATGATTCATAAGCTAAATAGAGAGCAACAGTAAAAAGCCTTATTTAATTGTGCATATAAAAAATGGGTAAGGTGAATACACCTTACCCATTACATATTATCGTAAAAAAGGATTAAGGTTCTTTACCTGCTGTCTTCAATTTAGCTTAATTGTTAAAAATGGGCAGACTTCTCCCATATCAAGCTAAAACCATTTGAAGAACAGTTGATAAAGTCATTTTATCCTTTCACTCCTTTAACATTTGTTATATTAAGAGTATAAACTACTCTGTTATATTCTATTCTCTATTTTTTCTTTTGTTCCTTCTCATTCTTTTCATGTTCTATAAAAAAAAGCTCTTACCAGCGATTATATTTAAATCTGGTAAGAGCTTTTTCTATTTTTTCATATAAGGAGCTAATACTCTCAGAATTTCTTCCTTATCCTTCTTTAACTCAAGTGATGTTAACATATCCATCGTTCTTGGTCTAGGTAATTTCACTTGTACCTCTCCAACTATTGATGCTGGTCTTTGAGATAAAATAAATACGCGATCCGAAAGTAAGATTGCCTCATCTAAGTCATGTGTAACCATAACGATTGTTTGCTTCTCTTGGTGCCAAGAGTTTAAAAGCCAACTATGTACTTCCATTTTTGTAAAGGCATCTAATTTTCCAAAAGGCTCATCAAGTAGCATAATTGGCTTTTCACATAAATATGTGCGCAGAAAACTAATCCTTTGACGCATACCACCAGACAATTCATCTGGATAATGGTCTGCATATTCATCTAGCTGAAACTGCTTTAATGCTTCCATTCCTTCTGTTAGCCTTTGTTTTTTCGGTTTACCTTCAATTTCCAATGGCAACACTATATTTTGCAAAGCTGATCGCCACGGTAGTAATAAATCTTGTTGCGGCATATAACTTATAACATCTTGCTCTTGTACGTGCGTATCCTTATACGTTACATTCCCACTTGTTGGTTTTTCAACATTTGCAATCATATTTAATAATGTGCTTTTCCCGCAACCACTCGGTCCTACAAAGGAAACGAACTCTCCCTCTCGTATAGAAGCACTAATATTTGCTAATACATTCTTTCCATCAAAAGCTTTTACAATCTCTTTTATTTGTAATCCACTCATTTTTCACTTGGAAGGAACTCATTTGTAAAGGCATCTTTCACATCAATTTTCTTCTTAATAACTTTGTTATCATATAAGAAATTCATGTAATTCGTCCAAACTTCTTCCTTCTGTACTCCCCACGCTTTTGCATCATCTTGATACTTCGTACTTAACCATTTTTGACTTTCTTGTACTAATTCTTTATTCACATCTGGAACTGCTTTAATTAAAATATCAGCAGCTTCTTTCGGTTCTTTAATTGCAAAATTATAACCTTCTGTCGTTGCACTCATAAACTTTTTCACAAAGTCTTTATCTTGCTTCGTATGTTTTTCACTCGTAATAATAACAGGACTATAGAAATCAAGCGCTGGGTCTAAGTCTTTCACCATAATCGTATGTAACTCTTTTCCTTGGCGCTTCGCTTCAATTCCATCCCATCCGTAATATATCCATTCAAAGTCTGCATCACGACCGATTGATTTAAAGAAATCTGTTTGTCCTAAGATGATTTTTTCAACTTTATTAAAATCAGCTTGATGCTTCTCCATGATTGTCTTCAACGTTGCTTCTTCTGCTGGTCCTCCCCAGCCGCCGTAACGTTTACCTTCAAAATCTTTTGGTGACGTCATATTATCTTTTTTAAGTGATGCAAAAGCTGAAGTGTTATGTTGAATGATTGCCCCTACAGATACAACAGGAATACCTTCCACACGAGCCAACGTTACATTTTCTTGTGCGCTTATTGCGAAGTCAGCTTTTCCGGAAGCTATCATTTGCTCCGCTGTCACATTATCACCTGGCTGAATAATTTCTACATCTAATCCTTGCTTTTTATAATAATCTTTCGCTTGCGCTACATATAGGCCAGTATGATTCGTATTCGGAAACCAATCTAATACTACTTTTACTTTTTGATCTTTACTTGCACTTTCTTCTTTCTTCGCCGGATTACATCCAGCCACACCTACTGCTAATAAGGCAGCCAACATAACTTTTAAACCTTTTTTCATTTTCTGCCGTCCTTTCTATATATCCATGGTGCTGTTATTCTTGCCATAAACTCCACGATAAAATACAGACATAATGTCACCATAACAATAATTGCTGCCACACCAAATACTCGGGCTGTTAAAAAGGATTTTGTAGCCCTTGTAAGCATAACCCCTAATCCTTCGCTTGCACCGAGCCATTCCCCAATAATTGCTCCCATTACGCTATATGTAACTGCAATTTTTAAACCTGAGAAAAAGTATGGCAGCACTGCTGGAAACTTTACTTTCTGGTAAACTTGCCATTTCGTTGCCTTCATCGTTTGCAACAACTTCAACATATTTTTATCTACCGTTTGAAAACCTTCTAAAATGCTAAGCGCAATCGGGAAGAAACAAACGAGTATTACTACCATTACTTTCGGTAGCATTCCATATCCAAACCAAATAATAAATAACGGTGCAAGTACAACGATTGGAATCGTTTGCGAAATAACAAGCAACGGATTTATTAAAATACGAAATAAAGGGATAACATCCATAATAATTGCAATACTTGTCCCAATTAAAATCGCAAAAAACAGTCCGATTAGAACCTCTTGTAACGTTTGCATCGTATTCGGTAATAGTAAATCTTTCATTCCAATTAATTCTTGAACAATGGCAGAAGGCTTCGGTAAAATCCACGGTTCAATTTTAAATAATGAAACAGATCCTTCCCATATCGCTATGAGAAGGATAAGCCAAATTGTTGTAATTATTTTAGATTGCTTCTGGTTTTGCATATTCATCACGGTACTTCCAAACCTTTTCATCTATCGTTACACCAGTGCTTGGACGATAATGGATTTTAATAGAAGTAATCACTTCTTCTGCTCCAGCATCCACACAAGCTTGTTGCGCACGTTTAATGATATCAAGAAGTACATCTAATTCTCCTTCCAGCGTTGTTTCCATTGCCCCTACTTCATAACGAACTCCCGATTGTTGTACAACCTCAATTGCTTTATCAACAACAGAATACACATCTTTGTTCTTCGCTTGTGGTACTACTGAAAATGAAATTGTAACTTGTTGTGACATAGTAAAATCCCCCTTATAAAATGAAATATTAAAACAAGAAAAGGCTTTCCTACTGCGTAGGAAAGCCTTGTATGCAAGTTATTATAGAATAACATATGCTACATCACTTTAAGTAACTCCCTACGCTGGCATTATCCAGATCAGGTTGAGGGTCGATGTTTGTTTACATCCTCTCAGCCAATTGGCTCCCCGGTCCTTAATTCGTTTTCATTGTAGCATGATTTATTTTATTGAACAAACAAAAGCACGTATAATCATTTCATTTAACTTTTGAATTCCCCTATTAACTCTTGTAACTCCTGTGAAAGCCAGCTTAAAGAACTAGCTAATTCAGCAATATCTTGTACAGACATTTCCTGTTCTTTCATACTTTCTTCAATATTATTACTACTATTTGCATACTTATTTGCAATAAGTGATAGTTCATTTACAACACGAACAATATTTTGGCTATTTTGCAATATATCACTTGAATTTCTAGAAACAACTCTAACTTGATTTGTAACAGATTGTGCTGATTTTGAAATTTTTTCAAAGAAAGCACCACTACTTTGAAAAAGTTTAATTCCGGATTCTACTTCTTTTGAAGCTTTTTGTATTGAAACAACAGCTTCTTCCGTTTCAACTTGTGTTTCCCCTATTAATTTCGCTATATCTTTTGCTGATGCTTCCGTCTGCTCTGCTAATTTTCGCACTTCATCAGCAACAACGGCAAATCCCTTTCCGGTTGCCTCAGCACGTGAAGCTTCAATAGAAGCATTTAAAGCTAGCGAATTCGTTTGATTTGAAATACCTGTAATTACATTTACAATATCACTAATTTCTTTTGATCTTGTTTCCAAAGAATGAATGATAGAAGATAAATCTTGTACTGCATTTTGTATTATGTTCATTTGATTAATCGTCTGTTCAATAACACCATTTCCTTTTACTGAATGATGCTTCGTACCTTCAGACTCTTTCGCCATTTGTTTTGCAATATTAGTTATCTCTTCCATCCTATCTTCCATTTCATATACAATACCTAAATACTTTGGTACTGAAGTTTCTTGTGATTGAACGCCAGCCCTTAACTCAACTATAGAACTTACGATTCCTTGGACTGCCATGCTATTCTCTTTCGTACTCACTGACAATTCTTGCGAAGATGAGGAAACCTGTTCTGCTGCCTGCTTCACTTTATCTATAATTCCTTTAAACTTCTCAATGGTATTATTAAAATACGCATTAATAATACCAATATCATCTGGTCTTTCCTCTAATTTAATACTTAAATCACCTTTACCGACTCTGCGCAATCCTTCACGTAAATCCCGCAATGGAGCAAGTGCGTTACGCACAATTAAGAATTGAATAAAAGTTGCAATTAAAACAGAAATACAAATAAACATTAAACCTTGTATAATGAACTTTTCTTTTGTACTAGGAACAATAGAAGCATCTACATCAGCTGCAACAAGTGCCACAATGTTACCTTCTCCATCTTTAATAGGCTCTAATATCGTTACCCATGTTCCTAATACGTCTTCATATACTTCTGTCATGTTTGCTTTTTTTGTGCTCATTACTTTATCATATGCTTTCATCCAAAGGTCTGGTTGTTTATAATATTCTCCCGGCCTTACTTCAACAACATTTGCTAAACCTGTAGATAAATCAATGATTTGTAGCTCACCTTTTTCATTTTTTTTCGCTCCAACAATATAGGTTTGTCCAACACTGTTCAATTCTTCCGTTGATTCATCTAATTTCTCTGTTAACTTCTCTCTCTTTTCTCTTTCTGCCGTTGGGTCTTTTGCAACATCTCTCAATATTTCTGCGTCTAATTTATGTAATACCGTATCTCCTGTTTCAAAAGAATGCCTTTCAAATATAGACATCATGCTATTTTGAAACATGTTAAAACTTAACGCTCCCATAGTACCGACAAGCGTCAAAATAACTAACACAGTTAACAATACATTTTTTTGAAGAAATGATAGCTTATGCCAATATCTTCTCATTAACATCACCTTTCTTAATTAACTTACTATAAAGTAACGCTATTAAAATATATACCTTATTAATAAACGATAACGGCTCTCATTTGTTTATAAACAAAAAAAAGACCAATGAAAAGAGCATTGGTCAAGACCAACCCTATCCGTCCGGTAACTGGCTAGCATAGCCTTTCGACCTTAGCTCCTGTAGTTTTGCGTCCTAATGTTTCCATCAGTTTGCCTTTCTCGCTGAACGAGTTGAACGATATGGGAGTTCTATGAGAATTAAATTATTCTCTATCAAAGATTACAACATAAGAATTAAAATGTCTACCTATTTAGAGATGCAAATGTAAAGTTTCAATGTATTATTTTTTCGAAATAATTTAACAAAGTTCGTGAATGTTACATTTCTTGTGTTATATAATAAAAAATGTATATAACACAAGGATTATTTTGAGTATTTGTTTTAATTTTCGTTCAAATTAAATTATTCAAATATATCTTAACTAATGAATTTCGGAGGTAGTTTATCATGTTTTGGCTACAATTTCTTACGTTACTACTCTGCATTTTTATTGGCGCACGCCTAGGCGGAGTTGGTCTAGGAGTAATGGGTGGCGTTGGTATGGCAATACTTGTTTTTGTCTTCCACTTACAACCTACAGCTCCTCCTATTGATGTAATGCTTATGATTTTAGCAGTAATTACAGCTGCCGGTGCACTGCAAGCCGCTGGAGGAATGGACTACCTTGTTCATCTAGCTGAGAAAGCATTGCGAAAAAATCCAAAGCGCATTACATTCTTTGCTCCAATTGTTACTTATTTATTTACACTGTGCGCAGGAACTGGTCACGTTGCTTATTCTGTACTTCCTGTTATCGCAGAAGTCTCTCGCGAATCTGGGATTAGACCGGAACGACCAATGTCAATTGCCGTAATCGCTTCCCAACAAGCAATTACAGCTAGCCCTATATCAGCTGCAACAGTTGCACTTTTAGCAATGCTAGCTGACTATAAAATCACCTTATTAGATATTTTAAAAGTAAGTATTCCTTCTACCTTCATCGCTTGCATGGTAGCTGCATTTGTTGCTAGCAAAATGGGGAAAGAATTAAATGAAGACCCTGAATACTTGAAACGTTTAAAAGAAGGAATGATTCCTAAAATTGAAGAGAAGAAAGAATTTGTTGGTTTAAAAGGCGCTAAACTATCCGTTATCCTTTTCTTAGTAGGAACTTTCCTTGTCGTACTTCTCGGTTCATTTGAAGCACTTCGTCCAGGATGGATGGTTGACGGGAAGTTAATTCGTCTTTCCATGCCAAACACAATTGAAATGGTTATGTTAACTATCGCAGCTCTTATTATTATTTTCTGCAAACCAAATGTAGAAAGCATCGTGTCTGGTAACGTCTTTAAAGCGGGGGCAACAGCAGTTGTTGCTATTTTCGGTATCGCTTGGATGGGAGATACTTTCTTTAACGGAAACTTAAATATGATTCAAGGATCAATTCAGCACCTAGTAACAAGTGCACCATGGCTATTTGCCATCGCATTATTCATTCTATCTATTTTACTATATAGCCAAGCAGCAACAGTACGTGCTTTAATGCCTCTTGGATTATCACTCGGTATTCCACCAGCGCTACTAATCGCAATGTTCCCTGCAGTAAATGGATATTTCTTCATTCCAAACTATGGAACAATCGTTGCTGCCATTAACTTCGATCGCACTGGTACAACAGGTATTGGGAAATATGTTTTAAATCATAGCTTTATGATTCCAGGCCTAATCGCAACATTCACTTCTATCGGAATTGGAATGCTTTTAATATCAATTATGTTTTAAAGAAAAAGCACAAACCTACATTTTTAAAGGGTTTGTGCTTTTTTAATCAAACGTTTGTTTAAATATTTTTAACCGTCCATTATGTTTTTTACTATTTTTGTGAAGTTCCGTTTTCCTACAAACCCCTATTTACTTCCTCAACTAGCTTCTTCGTACTTTCATACGGAGATTCAGCTAAACTAATCGTGGAAATAATAGAAACGCCGTCCGCACCTGCTTCTATAACTGACGCTGTATTTTCAATTGTAATGCCACCAATCCCGACGATCGGTATTGTAATTCCTTGCTCTCTAAAATAAGCTAAACCTTTCGTTCCTTGAACTGCTTTCGTATCTTTTTTTGTACTCGTTGGGAAAATAGGGCCAACACCTAAATAATCAGCTCCGTTTTCAATTGCCCAGCGTGCTTCTTCAATTGTATGTGTAGATACACCAACAATTTTATCACCCATTTTTTCACGAACAGAAGTAATTCCTTCATCATCTTGGCCAACATGCACGCCATCTGCATCTAACTCCATAGCTAGTTCCACATCATCATTTACGATGAATGGTACACCGTACTCTTTACAGACTGCTTGTAGTTCTTTCGCGAAACAAATACGTTTCTCTCCCGTTAAAGCCCCTTCCCCCTTTTCACGAAATTGAAAAATTGTTATACCACCTTCAAGTGCATCTCTCAATACTTGTAGTGGCCCCTTCGCACAATTGTTACTTCCCATAATAAAATATACTGATAATAATCTAGACATTTCAGCCTTTGTAATACAGGGCATCTAGTTCACCTCCTTACTATATAAGCTCAATCTTCCCATACTTCTCAATATCACCCGAAGTGGTATTCGCTAACTGATTTAAAAATTCAATTTGGAAACTACCAGGTCCCTTTTCCACTGTCTTAGCAGCTGCCAGTTCCGCAGCTACACCATAAAACGTTAATGCCGCTACTGCTGCCTTTACATAATCCTTTTCTACTGCTACAAATGCTCCTATTACAGAAGTTAGTAAACAACCAGTTCCCGTAACTTTCGTTAAAATAGGGTGACCATTTCGAATAAGGATCGTTCGTTCTCCATCTGTAACAACATCTTCTTTTCCAGTAATCACCGCTACTGTATTTAATTCATCCGCTGCCTGCCTTGCAATACTTACGACATTGCCATTTCCAACACCGGCGTCTACCCCTTTAATTTCCCATCTCTCATTAATAACGTTCGCTATTTCAGCTGCATTTCCGCGGATAATCGCTAAATCAATTTCAGCCGGAATATGTCTCGCAACTTCTGTTCGATACGATGTTGCTCCTGCACCAACTGGATCAAATAGTACTGGTACATTATTCACATTTGCTGATTTACCAGCAAGTAACATCGCTTCTACCTCTTCAGGACGAAGTGTACCCATATTTAAAACAAGAGCACCCGCAATGCTAGCCATTTCTGCTACTTCTTCTTTTGCATACGCCATTACAGGCGATGCTCCTAACGCTAACAAACCGTTAGCTGTAAAGTTTGTTACAACAACATTTGTAATATTATGCACGAGTGGATTAGACTCTCTCACCAAATCCACTACTTTACTAATTTCTTTCATATTCATCCTTTTCATCTCCTAACTATAGTGATGGGAGATACACAAAAAGGCACTTTGCGCGTACGCAAAGTGCCTGAACATGTGCTTTTACACTCTCCCTACGCTGGCATTATCCAACAGGTTCAAATGGTCAATGACGGATTAGTCATACTCTCAGTTTGCATCCACAAACTCCCATGTGTTTATTATTCATCTACTTCAAAGTCTACTCTTATTCTAGTAAAATAACAAGTTCTTTACTTTTCTATTTCATATAGAAGCAACTGATAAAACAATACGCATAATAAAGTGAAACTTTAATCAGTGGGGGCTTTGTTCATCCCCCACTGATTATTAGTTGAACCAATCGGGCTTTTATGGGCAGTTGATCCCCTACCTAACTTCTTGGCTTCCGCTGAATTTTGAGGTAGGGGTCTTACTGCCCGTTAATGCGGGATAAATAAGTATCTATTTCTCATAGTCTCATCATGGCGCATATTATGTTCTGTCGCCATCATTCACCCTCAAACAGATGTTATCCCACTAAAAAACGTTCAAATCTGGAGCGAAACTGAATCTCAAGAAGATGTATGCTATAGTTAACGTATGGAAATTTGAAAGGATGTTTTAAATATGGTAAAAAGCGTTGTAATCGCTGAAAAGCCTTCCGTTGCACGAGATATTGCGCGTGTACTTAAGTGTGATAAAAAAGGAAATGGCTACCTTGAAGGTAGTAAATATATTGTAACTTGGGCTTTAGGTCATCTCGTTACATTAGCAGATCCGGAAAGCTATGATGTGAAATATAAAAAGTGGAATTTAGAAGATTTACCGATGCTACCTGAGCGTTTGAAATTAACTGTTATTAAACAAACAGGGAAACAATTTAATGCTGTAAAAAGTCAGCTGCTTAGAAAAGATGTAAATGAAATTATTGTAGCGACAGATGCTGGACGTGAAGGCGAATTAGTCGCACGTTGGATTATCGATAAAGTTAAAATACAGAAGCCTATTAAGCGTTTATGGATTTCATCTGTTACTGATAAAGCAATTAAAGATGGATTCGCTAATTTAAAACCAGGTAAAGCATATGACAATTTATACGCTTCAGCAGTTGCACGTTCAGAAGCTGACTGGTATATCGGTCTTAACGCGACTCGTGCTTTAACGACTCGCTTTAATGCCCAGCTGAATTGCGGCCGTGTGCAAACACCTACTGTCGCTATGATCGCTAATCGTGAAGACGAAATAAAGAACTTCAAAGCTCAAACTTACTACGGCATCGAGGCTCAAACGACGAGTCAGTTAAAACTAACTTGGCAAGATGCAAACGGCAATAGCCGCAGTTTTAATAAAGAAAAAATTGATGGTATTGTAAAAGGTTTAGATAAGCATAATGCTACCGTTGTGGAAATTGATAAAAAACAGAAGAAGTCATTCTCTCCTGGTCTTTACGATTTAACTGAATTGCAACGTGATGCAAATAAAAAGTTCGGTTACTCTGCGAAAGAAACATTAAACATTATGCAGAAATTGTATGAACAACATAAAGTGCTAACGTACCCTCGTACAGATTCACGCTATATTTCATCTGATATCGTTGGAACACTTCCAGAGCGTCTAAAAGCATGTGGCGTTGGAGAGTACCGTCCTTTAGCACATAAAGTATTACAAAAGCCTATCAAGTCTAATAAGTCATTTGTTGATGATAGTAAAGTAAGTGATCATCACGCAATTATTCCGACAGAAGGATACGTTAACTTCTCAGCCTTCACAGATAAAGAACGTAAAATTTATGATTTAGTTGTAAAACGTTTCTTAGCCGTTTTATTCCCAGCATTCGAATACGAGCAACTAACGTTACGCACAAAAGTTGGCAATGAAACGTTCATCGCACGTGGAAAAACTATTCTACATGCCGGTTGGAAAGAAGTATATGAAAATCGCTTTGAAGATGATGATATAACTGATGACGTAAAAGAACAACTTCTACCTCACATTGAAAAAGGCGATACATTAACTGTAAAGTTAATTATGCAAACATCAGGTCAAACGAAAGCACCTGCACGTTTTAACGAGGCAACTTTACTTTCAGCAATGGAAAATCCTACAAAATATATGGATACGCAAAACAAACAACTTGCTGACACGTTAAAGTCAACTGGTGGATTAGGTACTGTAGCGACACGAGCTGATATTATCGACAAGTTATTCAATTCGTTCTTACTTGAAAAACGTGGTAAAGATATTCACATTACTTCAAAAGGCCGTCAGTTACTTGATTTAGTGCCAGAAGAACTGAAATCTCCTACACTAACTGGTGAATGGGAGCAAAAACTCGAAGCAATCGCAAAGGGTAAACTGAAAAAAGAAGTATTCATTTCAGAAATGAAGAACTATACGAAAGAAATTGTTTCTGAAATAAAATCGAGTGATAAAAAATATAAACATGACAACATTTCAACAAAGTCTTGTCCAGATTGCGGTAAACCAATGCTAGAGGTAAACGGCAAAAAAGGAAAAATGCTTGTATGCCAAGACCGTGAATGTGGTCATCGTAAAAATGTATCTCGTACAACAAACGCTCGTTGTCCGCAATGTAAGAAGAAGTTAGAATTACGTGGTGAAGGTGCAGGACAAATCTTTGCATGTAAATGTGGCTATCGCGAGAAATTATCCACATTCCAAGAAAGACGTAAAAAGGAATCTGGAAGCAAAGCTGATAAACGCGACGTTCAAAAATATATGAAACAGCAGAACAAAGAAGAAGAACCATTAAACAATCCGTTCGCAGAAGCATTAAAGAAATTAAAATTTGATTAAACAAAAAGGTTCCTACCACTATCGGTAGGAACCTTTTATTTTTAATGAATAATTTTACTTCCTTTTGCGTTCTCAACAAACTTTTCACTTGATTTGTTAATTGGTGTTTTCAGTAATAATGCAGCAACAATCATAACTACTACGAAAGCACTTAACACAAGTAAATCTCTAGTTACTATATCCCAAAGCATTCCACCCACTGTTTCACGAATTGCACTAATTGCGTATGTGAATGGTAAGAACGGATAAAGTGCTTGGAAAAACGCTGGTGTCATTTGAATTGGGAATGTTCCGCCCGATCCCGCTACTTGCAGTACAAGTAAAATGATCGCCATCGATTTCCCAACGTTTCCGAAAATAGAAACGAGTGAGTATACGATACAAACGAAAACTCCGCCAATAAATAAACTAAATAACACAAACCAGAATTTATCGACTACGTACGTGCCGAGTAAGAATATATCTCCCATCGATACAATAAACGCTTGTGAAAGACCTATCGTTAAGAATGTTAATAAACGTCCGAAGTAAACTTCATGACTCTTATAATTCGCGCCTTCTTCATGCACTTCTACCGTTAATAATGAAACCATTAATAATGCGCCTACCCATAATGCAAGCACTGTATAGAATGGTGACATCGCTGAACCGTAGTTTGGCATCGCAAATAACTTATTCTCTTTTAAATTTACTGGATTCGCGAAGTAATCACTTTGCTTTTCAACATCATTTTTCAATAAGCGTATGATGTCTTTTATATCCTCTTCAGATTCAAAATCACGAATTTTATTTGCTAAGTCTTTAATCTTTTTCTCAGTCTCCGGCATTTCAGCTTTAATGTCTGTTAATTTCTTTCTACCATCTACTAAGCCTTTTGATGAATCTTCTAGTAGCTTTTTAACATCTGGAAGCTTTTTGTCTGCTTCTTTTAAAATTTGAGATGTGTTTTTAGACATACGTTTCGTACGTTCAATTGCTGTGTTAAAGTTTGGAACGATTTCTGAATCATATGTTGCTAAGAAATCGCCTAATTGAGCTGAAGCATTTTTAGTCGCTTCATTAATACTTTCTACGACCTCTTTTGTAGGTTTCTGTCCATTATTGATTAGTGTAGTTGCCTTATTCGTTGCATCTATACCTTTCTGAACAGAATTTTGTATTTTGTTCAATTTTGCAATTCCGCCATTAAGGTTTTTTCCGCTATCTACATCTGCTAATACCTTATTTGTGCTTTCTAGAACCGGAATCGCATCACCAATTAGATTATTAGTAGCTTGTAGTTGACCATTTAAATCGTTTAAAGCTACTTTTGCACTATCTAATCCATTAACACCTCTATTATTTACGTCTGCTATAACACCTTCTAAATTATTTTTTGCCTTTTCATATTCATTTTTCACACTATCGTATGCTTCATTTGCATCGGCTTTAGCTTGATCGACTGTGCTAACTGCTTTTTTATAATCTGCTACAAACGTTTCATTATAATCTTTTTCCGCTTGATCAATTAATCCATTTGCTGCATCTAATTTTTGATTCGCTACATCTGTTACATCTTTCTTTACTTCTTGTCCTGTACCGATAACATTTACAATATCTTTAATACCGTTGTTTGCATTTTCCATACCGCTTTTCAGCTTAGTTAAGCGATCCACTCGCCCTTGGAAAAAGCTTTGACCAAAATCAGTCGTCGCCGATTTTTGAAGTTCAGTAAATACATTAATAAGGTATGCAATACTATCTGTACGACCTTGAAGATTTTCAGAAACCGCATTAAGGTCTTGTTTTGCCTTTTCTGGATCAAACTGGCCATTTTGCAATCCATTCACAACACTTTTTCCGTATGCTGTTCCTGCACGTGCTGAGTTTAAAACATTATTCACTGTTTGATTAATGTTTCTTGCAATGTTCTTATAACCTTCATCGTTCATCTTTGAAAGATCCGGGCGTGCTGGAAACTCCGGTAATCCCTTCATACCAGAAAGGTCTATCCCTGGATTCATTAAAAAGTTCGTAAAAGTATTGGCCTTATCCATTACATCTTTTGCTACAGTTAAATTATTTCTCATTGTTCCAGGTGCATTCTTTAATGTTTCATCATTGTTGGCAAAGAACTTATCTAAGTTCCCTAACGCTTCTTGCCCATCATTCATAACACTTTCTACAACTGGCAACTCTTTCTGAGCTACTTTTACCAGATCCTCTGCTCGAGTTGCATCATCTAACGCCTTATCCATTAATGTATTCATTTCTGGGAACTGCGCTTCTAACTTAAAGACAAGGTCTTTTACTTTCTCGATACTTGGTAAGTTTGTTTCTAAATCGATTCCAAGGTCATTGAAGATTTTAAAAATCTCACCGTTCGCTGTTTTAACGAAGTTTTTACTAATTTCTTCCGTAATACCTGATGCACCTTTTGCTGTAATTTTCGGTGCAATCGCATTTACTTTTTCATTTACATAGTAATCAAGTTCTGGCTTTTGTGGATTTTCATCCAGAACAGTTGCAATTTTTTCAGAGAAGTCTTTTGGGATTGTAATACTTGCATAATAATCCCCACGCTCAACTCCGTAAATCGCCTGCTTTTGGTCTACAAATTTCCAACCAAGATTCTTGTTTTTCTTTAGAGAATCTACAATCTCGTCCCCGATATTGATATCTTTCCCTCTTAAATTAGAGCCTGCATCTTGGTTAGAAACGGCAATGGGAACCTCTTTTGTATTTCCATAAGGATCCCAAGAAGCTTTAATGTTAAACCATGCATATAACGATGGTAAAATCATTAACCCTAAAACAATAACAATTGCAGCCCAATGTTTAGCTACATTCCGTAAATCTGTCTTATAAATACGCCAAATTTGTTTCATAGAATTTATCACCTAATTATATATTTTTCCTTCTTTAGAAAATGATACATACATTTTGCAATTATATCACTTTCTACATCGTGGATTAAACGAAAATACACTATTTTTCCCATTAAATATTTCACTTACTTCATTATATAACGAAGTAAAAAAAGTATGCATACAAAATGACCAAATTAGTTTTACATTCAATAATAACAAATATATAGGAAATGTCATAAAAAATACAAGTATTTTCTCTTGGCAATACTTGTATTCCTCAAAAAAATCCTCACAGCTTTTCATCATCTGTGAGGATTTCTTCTATTATATATCTACTTGTACTTCTACACCGGAATGATCTGAAATTACATTTCTGTTCGTACCATTAAAAATGACTTTTGAAAAACGAACTTTTTCACTTTGGTTACACAATATTAGATCGATTCGTAAGTTATGTTTATTTTCATCCCAACCAGCAATCTCACCTTGGACAGTTGTTCCTTCATCCTTCTCTATTGCTAGTTCATATGTGTCATACAAACCTTTTTGCATCATATATTCATAACCTTCACCTTGTAAACGAGCGTTATTATTAAAATCACCCATTAAGAAGGAAAGTTCATTACTATCTACACGCCCCATCAAACGATTAACTTGATCTTTGAATGATTCTTCTTCATCATTCCACCAACCGAGGTGGCAAGAGTAAAACGTTATGTTCTTATCATTATAAGCAATTGTCGCACTTACAATTTTGCGTGTTTTCCAATACGTTGTATCCTTATTTTCTGAAATAAAGAACGTATCTTCTTTTACAACATTATGCTTCGTTATAATCGCTAATCCTTCTTCATACACATCATAACCAATATGAGAGAAATCCCAAATAATATTGTAATCTTTTACATGTAACGCTTTTAACTCTTCTAATAGTAAAAGTCCAAAATTATCTTCTTTCTTGTTACCGCATACATTTTCAGCTTGTATCGACTGACTTACTTCTTGCAATGCGATGACATCGTACTCTTCTTCTTGAATGACTTTAGCAAGATATTTTATCTTTTCCATTTGATTCTCTTCTTGCCAAGAGTGACAGTTTAAAGTTAGCAATTTCATCTTATTACGCACCTAACATATCTTGAATGTCTGACTTTAATACGTCAGCTTTCGGACCATATACTGCTTGTACACCTTTATCTTTTACGATAAGTCCTAAAGCACCATTTTGTTTCCACTGTGCTTCTGGTGCAACAACATCTAAATCTTTTACTGTTACACGTAAACGCGTCATACAAGCATCTACGTCAGCAATATTTTCTTTACCACCTAATAAATCAATAACTTTTGTTGCTAATGAACCATCCTGTACATTTCCTGTTCCTTCTGATGACTCATCTTCATTATCAATATAGTTACCTGCACGTCCTGGTGTTGGTAAATTGAATTTTTTAATTAAGAAATTGAATAATGTAAAGTTCAGACCGAAGAACACTAATGAAACGATAACGAAATTGATTAAATCTCTTGTTAGTCCTGCATTAACCATCATCGGTGTACGAGTAATTAATTCAATAAATCCAAATGCGTGAACACGTAAGTTAATTAAATCTGCTAATGCGAATGCAAGTCCTGTTGTAATTGCATATACAACATATAATACTGGAGCAATAAACATGAACATGAATTCAATTGGTTCTGTTACACCTGTTAAGAATACTGCTAATGCAGCCGATAAGAACATTGGTTTATATTTTGCACGTTTTTCTTTATCAACATTACGGAACATCGCGAAAGCAATACCCATTAACGCTGCTGTTGAACCAATAACTTGTCCAGCTTTGAAACGAGCTGGTACAACGTTATTTAATAAATCGTTATATGCTTTCGTATCTCCATTTGCTAGTAAATTATTTAGGTCTGTAATCCATGCAAGCCATAAAGGATCTTGTCCTGCTACAATTTGTCCAACTTTTGAGCCAGTTAACATCGTATATGTTCCGCCTAGCTCTGTGTAGTTCATCGGAATCGTTAACATATGATGTAAACCGAATGGTAATAGTAAACGCTCTAACGTTCCATATACAAATGGTGCAACAACTGGTGCACTATCTTTAGATGCTGCAATCCAGCGACCGAATTCATTTAATCCACTTTGGATGAACGGCCATAAAAGTGATAATACAATTGCAGTGACTGTAGACCAAACAATTACAACGAATGGTACGAATCGTTTTCCATTAAAGAATGCTAATGCCTGTGGCAGTTTGTTATAGTTATAATATTTGTTATATAAATTAGCTCCTAAGAAACCTGTGATAATCCCTACGAAAACTCCCATGTTTAATGCTGGTGCACCAAGTACAGAAGTGAAGTAATCTTTTACAACTAAATCTCCTGCTAATACTGAAGAAACTGTAGCTTTTGAATCCGTTAACATTTCAGCGTTTACGCCAAATATAGCTCCTGTAATTCTGTTTGTTAAGACGAATGCTAATAGCGCTGCAAATGCACCACCTGCACGGTCTTTCGCCCAAGATCCCCCAATTGCTACTGCGAATAAGATGTGTAGATTTGTAATAATTGCCCAACCTATGTCTTCCATTACGCGAGCGATTGTATGAACTGCGTTAATATCCCCAGCAGACATCCCAATTAACTTACCGATAGAAATCATTAAACCAGCTGCTGGCATTACAGCTACAACAACTAATAATGCTTTCCCGAACTTTTGCCAAAAATCAAAAGACGTAATTTTCATCTGTTCTTCCTCCCCTTTATTTATAACAACATAATGATTTAAATGATAATTTCTGTTTCTATTATGAAAACGATTCCTTATGCTACTTTATTTTTATCTTTACGCAACCGTTTTCATAAATCTATTTTAATAAAAGCGTTTTCACTTTGCAATAGAAATTTATTTTTTTTCATAAAAAAAGATGCTCTAAGAGCATCCTTTTTTATTATGAAATGCGATAAACCCTTGTTTCATAAGGTTTTAACGTGATTGAAGTTACTTGTTCATTTTCTACAACTTCATAGTTATTTAAAAGCAAACGTTTGCGTTCTAGTGCAAATAAACCCTCATTATACACAGCTACCTCTTTTGAGATATTACTAATTACAACAATTTTTTCATCGTTTAATGTACGAGTATATGCATAAATTTGTGGATCATCTTCTAAAAGTAAATCATACGTACCGTAATTCAGTACATCGTGCTCTTTTTTCAAGGCAATCATTTTCTTATAGAAATTGAAAATAGAGTTCTCTTCATTCTTTTGCTTTTCAACATTAATTTCTTTATAGTTTGGATTCATACCAAACCAAGATGCACCTGTTGTAAAGCCAGCATTCATCTCATCGTTCCACTGCATAGGTGTACGTGAATTATCGCGGCAAGAAGCCCATATAATTTCCATCATATCTTGATGTGATACGCCCTCTGCAATTTTCTCTCGATATAAATTTTTAATTGCTACATCATCATAATCTTCAATATTTGGGAATTGAACGTTCGTCATCCCAATTTCTTGTCCTTGATAAATAAACGGTGTACCGTGCATAAAGAAATACATTGCTCCAAGAGCTGTTGCACTTTCACGCCAATATTGTTTATCGTCTCCCCAAGTTGAAACGATACGTGGCTTATCGTGATTCTCAATATATAAGGCATTCCATCCTTTATTTTCTAACCCTTTTTGCCATTTCGTTAATACCTTTTTCAAACCTACAACATCAAGATCTTTCTTCTTTTCTGCATCCCATAAACTTAAATGTTCGAATTGGAATACCATATTGAACTTACCTTGCTCTTCTCCAACCCAAAGCTCAGCATCTTCAATCTTAACGCCATTCGCTTCACCAACAGTCATAATATCATACTTAGAAAACGTATTTTCTTTTAACTCTTCTAATAAAGGTTGAATACCATCCACATTCATATGTTTATCAAAAGATGGTACATACTTTAGTTCTTTTGGATTTGGCATATCTTTGAAACCATCTTCTTTTTTAATATGGCTGATTGCATCCACTCGGAAACCATCAATTCCTTTATCAAGCCACCAATTAACTGTATCGTATAACACTTCGCGAACTTCTTTATTCTCCCAGTTTAAATCTGGTTGTTTACGCGAGAATAAGTGTAAATAATATTGTCCTGTTACTTCATCATATTCCCATGCCGAACCATTAAAAATACTTTCCCAGTTGTTTGGTTCCGCACCATCTTTACCATCATGCCAAATATACCAATCACGCTTCGGATTGTCTTTAGATGAACGAGACTCAATAAACCATGGGTGTTCATCACTTGTATGATTAATAACTAAATCAATAATAAGCTTCATATCACGTTTATGAACTTCATCTAGTAAAGCATCAAAGTCTTCCATCGTACCAAACTCATCCATGATATCTTGATAATCACTAATGTCATAACCATTATCATCATTAGGTGACTTATACATTGGACAAATCCAAATTACATCTATACCTAAATCTTTTAAATAATCCAGTTTTGCAATAATACCTTGTAAATCTCCAATACCATCACCATTTGAATCCATAAAGCTACGCGGATAAATTTGATACGCAATCGCTTCTTTCCACCATGTCTTTTTCATAGTCATTCTCTCCTTTTGCATCCCATCAGAATTTTATGCAAACGTTTTCGTAACACTATCATAACAAAATATGAATAGTTTGCAACTGTTTTCATTGAACTCTATGTAGATTCCTTATTCTTATGCTTTATTTATTTCTCACAAAAGCAAATCTCATTCCTCACCTGCTCTTGTCCACGCACGTATATGCTCGGTTAAAGATTTACGAGAAAGCTTTATCAATTAATTAGCCCGATATCGACATTAAAAATTGGCAAACTAGTTATTACGGCCCTAACTTTCAAAGATTGCGTAAAGTGAAAACCATATATGATCCTTGCAATGTTTTTCGTTTTCAACAAAGTATCCCTCCTTTTCATACGTAAAAAAGGAAGAACAGAATGCTGTTCTTCCTTTTTACATTGAAAATCGTTCAATTGTTTGTTTCAAGTCTGCTGCTTGCTTTTCTAAATCCTTTAACAATTGATCGATTACTACCATATTTTTAGATTGTTGCAGCGTCACACGTGCTACTTCTTGTGAACCAGCTGATGTTTCCTCAGCAATTGCTGCTACAGCCTTCGTCTGTGCTCCTGTTTGATGAATATGACTCACTTGTTCGTTCATATAGCCACTAATTTGCTTCGTTGCATCAGCAACTTCCATAATACTTGATGACATTTCTTTTAAAATTAATTCAGTAGCTTCCCCACGTTTCGCCTCTTCTTTAGCTGTGTTCACTTGCTCTGTCATTTTCAATGCGACTTGTTGCACTTCTTCTTGCATATTCCGTAATAATTGCGATATATTTCTTGCAGAATGATCGCTTTCATCGGCAAGTTTACGTACTTCTTCAGCTACAACTGCAAAGCCCCTTCCATGCTCTCCAGCACGAGCTGCCTCAATAGAAGCATTTAGTGCTAATAAATTCGTTTGACTAGCAATCTCACTCACAACAGAAACAATATGTTCTACTTGTTTCATTCGTTCTTCTAACTTCTGTACATTTTGCATCGAATTTTCATTTTCTTTTGCCAATGTTTGAATACCTTGAATTAAAGAAGTGAAGACTCGTGTACTTTGCCCTAAAGCTTGAACCATTTCTAAAGACAACTCGTCAGACTGTTTTGCTTTTTCTTCTACTTCACTCGCAATAGAAGTTGTTGTATCAACAGCAGAAACAATCGCCTGAATGGAAGCTGCTGATTGCTCGGCGCCAGAAGAAATCTCTGCAAGGGTTTCAGACACACCTCGTGCTTGCTTTGTCGCTTCCCCCGTTTGACTTCTAATTTGCTGAACTTGATTATTTGTATACGAAAATGTAGTATCAATATTTTTTACCATACCTCTTAAGTTCCCTAGCATCATATTAAATGCAACACTTAAAGATTTAATCTCATCATCTGTTTTTGGTAACGGGACATCTTCACGAATATCGCCATCGGCCGCTTTCCTTGCAGCCTCCTCCAACTTCCGAAGTGGTTTAATTAAAAAGATTGCTGCTCCATACGCTAAAATTCCAGACCATACTACGCCTAATAACATAACGATAATATTATAAACAGTTTGACTTACATAACTTTGAAAATAATCGTATATCACGTAAATAAAAAATATACTTGTTGAATATGTAATAAAAGCTAAAACTGTAGTAAATAGCATAAGTTGTGTACGTAAGCCAAAGGAAAATGTCTTCCTTTCTTTTTCCATCTCTTCTTTCCCCCTTTTTATAAGCAACATAAGTACTACCTATATATTATTATCTATATTTTCGTTATAGAAAGATATAGGGATTTTTAAAATCATTATTTCTTTGAATATCAAATTACCCGAAAAAAATAAAGGATTCTGACAATTTATGACTAATAACAGAAATAAGGGGCAACATTTGTAAAATATATTTTGACTGGGGGTTTTGTATGATTCAGGTTCGAAATCTAGTAAAATCATTCGGCTCGCTTGATGTTTTAAAAGGAATTGATTTACAAGTAAAAGAAAAAGAAGTTGTTGTTTTAATTGGTGCCAGTGGTTCCGGTAAAAGTACATTACTTCGCTGTCTTAACTTTTTAGAAATGTACGATGAAGGTGAAATTCACTTACAAGGTGAACGAATTGATCCACAGCATTCAAATTTAAACAAAGTCCGTGAAAATGTCGGAATGGTTTTTCAGCACTTTAACCTCTTTCCTCATATGACCTCACTAGAAAACATCATAGAAGCACCTATTCATGTAAAAAAATTAGAAACAACAAATGCTAAGGAAATTGGAAATCAGCTTTTGCAAAAAGTCGGTCTACAAGATAAAGCAGATGTAACTCCCCACCTCCTGTCAGGTGGTCAAAAGCAGCGCATTGCTATTGCACGAGCTCTTGCTATGAATCCTAAAATTATGCTATTTGATGAACCTACCTCAGCCTTAGACCCTGAACTTGTTGGAGAAGTATTGCAAGTTATGAAAGAACTTGCTGAAGAAGGAATGACCATGGTTATCGTTACTCATGAAATGAATTTCGCAAGAGATGTAGCTGATCGCGTCATATTTATGGATGACGGAAAGATTGTAGAGGACGCTCCGCCAGCACAATTCTTTTCAGCTCCATCACATGAACGAGCAAAACAATTTTTACGCAACGTTTTATAATGTAACTTCTGTTTCAAATGAAAAGAAATACATTCATACGGTGCACAACTAATTGTCCAAATAAAATATCTCAGTAACATACTTAAAACCATCCGTATGATCAATATATAGGAGGGGTTTTATGAAAAGAAAACTATTAACCATTGTTGCGAGTATTACATTATGTACATCCTTCATACTAGGAGCCTGTAGTAAGGAAAGTGCTACTACTTCTTCAAATGGTAAAAAAGAATTTCGTTATGCGATGAGTGGCTTATATAAACCTTTTAACTATAAAGAAAATGACGGAAAGCTTGCCGGTTTTGATGTGGAAATTGGTGAGGCACTTGCGAAAAAAATGAATATGAAACCCACTCCTATTACAAATCCATGGGAAACGCTAATTCAAGGTCTACAATCGAAAAAATATGATGCTATATTGGGCAGTATGGCAATTACAGAAGAACGCTTAAAAGCTGTTAGTTTCTCAAATCCTTATTATCGTTCTGGTGCCCAAATTTTTGTGGCTAAAAAGAATACATCTATCTCTTCTCCAGAAGATTTGAAAGGTAAGAAAATTGGTGTTGTAAAGGCTAGTACCTTTAAAGACCTTGTTGCAAAACATACAGATCAAATCACAGAATATGACAGCGATATTACTGCACTTATGGACTTAGAGCCTGGACGTATTGATGCAGTAATCACTGATCAAATGGTCGGTTTACGTATGATCAAAGAAGGTAAATCAAATATAAAAGAAGCTGGAAAACCATTAAATCTTGATGAAATGGGAATTGCTATTCGTAAAGATGATAAAGAAATGGTTGAGAAAGTAAATAAAGCTTTAGATGAAATCATTAAAGATGGTACGTATGAAAAAATCAGTAAAAAATGGTTTGGGCGTAATATTCTCGGCGAAGAGGAAAAAACGAAGTAAATTAGCTAGTCAAATGTTTCATACATTATGCCCCACTTTTTATGTGGGGTATTTCATTCCCTACCAAAATCCATACAATATGAGGTGACACATATGTTTGAAATTTTTATGTCTACTTATCCCACACTCTTAAAGGCTACTATTGTCACATTACAATTAACACTAACATCCCTATTACTTGGTTCACTAATTGGATTACTATTCGCTTTTTTTCGAATCTCTAACAATAAGATTTTAAATAGTATTGCTCATGTATATATCGCCATTATTCGTGGTACACCTTTAATTGTTCAAATTGCCATTCTCTATTTCGGTATTACATCGATTATTGTCTTCACTCCTTTTTGGGCAGGAGCAATTGCTTTAGCAATCCATAACGGTGCATATATTACTGAAATTTTCCGCGGTTCCATTCAATCTGTCGACCGTGGACAATTGGAAGCTGCTCGTTCTTTAGGTATGCCTTATCCTTTAGCAATGCGCCGTATTGTATTACCGCAAGCATTTCGTCAATCTCTTCCTCCTTTAGGAAATCAGTTTATTATTGGATTAAAGGACTCTTCTCTCGTTGCATATGTAGGATTGTCCGAATTATGGGGATCAGGTTTATCAATTGCTGCAAGTAACTTCCAACAATTAGATACATACATAATCGTTGGTTTATATTACCTCGTACTTGTTCTTCTATTTACTTATTTTGTTAATCTTTTAGAGAAACGATTACAACGAAAAGAAACAAATTCAGTTCAATTTAGCAAAAAGAATAAAAAAGAAGTCTCTTTATAAAAAAAAGCAAGCCTGAAATGGCTTGCTTTTTCACTGCAAAATATATCAATTTTTACTGATTTACTTTTTTAATACTCTCTTCTTCCTCTATATGTTCCTCACGATATGAAATATTATGAGGATCTAGTCCATTTCCTAAAGAACCATAGAAATGCTCTCTATGCGGATCCACTAATTCACTTCCTTGATAATACACACGTGGTGTATTCCATAGCGCTGCCAAAGCTTTTGTCATTGGCATCTCATGATAGCGTTCCGGCCACATTTCTTTAATTTTCTCTTTTACTAACGGATAGTATTTAGAGCTCATAGCAGGGAACAAATGATGTTCTGTATGATATGAGAAATTGAAATGTAAAACGTCTACCCAGCGCGGTACTGTTACTGATAAACAGTTCGCTAACGGATCATTTACTGGAACAATTGGATTTAAGCGATGATTTGTTGCGATATATGCCATTACAATAAAGTTAGCAATTAACAATGGAATTACATATGCAAATAACCATTTTCCAGGTCCCATAATAAACAATAAACTAATCCAAACAGTCCAAGGCAAAAGAAGTTGAAGCCATACAGATTTTTGATTGGATGACTTAAATTCCTTTATAAAATGAAAGAACATTCGAGTCGAATGTAACGTAAATTGAATGGTTAGTGACAGAAAACTAAAGAATGAACGAACATGAAGAGGCATGCGATATACCCACCTTAAAAACTTACTCTTTTTCAGTTTCTCAAGTGTAGGCCATGCATCTGGATCATTTTCTTCATGTTGTGTATGAACATGATGCGTTGCATTATGCCACTTTCTCCAAAGCTTCGGGCCAGTTGATAATGGCATAAATGCTATCGCGCCTAAAAAATCACGAAGCCATGCTTTTCTTACAACAGTTCCATGTAAAATTTCATGTCCTAAAAATCCAAGTGAAGCAAAACATAATCCAAGAACAATCGCAATTCCTAGATTCGCCCACACATTCAATTCAAATACACCAATCGATATTAACCCCGCCAATGCCACAAGCAAATAAGCCAGTCCACCAAATAAACGTGTAGGAACTGGTTTAAATGCTTTTTTCGGCAAATGTGGTGATACACGTGCTGCATACCACCCAAACGTATGAAGCTCCTTCATCCTTTTGCCCCTTTCTTATGCCGCGTCTTGCGCAACTTACATATATCAATTCTTGCTTCCAGATTGATTTTACTAGCTGATTAAAAAGCATCTATGTATAAGGAAAATATACTCACTCTATCGTCACTTATCTTTTCGCTTTTATTATCAATGAAAAACATTTCTCTTTTTACTCTCTATCAACCTTTCCACATGATGAATCATATCAATAGAATTTCCATATTGTCAACAACTTTTATGACCTAGTAATAAAAGTTGGTTATACTTTTATAATCATACTTTATTCCACTAAAGAAAAAAACATAGATTTTATAAGGTTTTACCCATTATGCATATACATATGCTGACATACTATAGACTCTATCTTATTCAAGAACTCTCTGTGTAAACAACAAATAAACTCACCTGAATCTAGCTTTGCACAACTCCTATCTCTTCATACCGACAACACCAAAATTATATTAAAATAATTTTATCTTTCTTTTAATAAAAATAGGCTCTCTCTAAAACAGCACACATGAATTTCATATCCTATGGAAATATTAAAAGGAAAATTGTTCTAAAATCGGGAGGTTTCTATAATGACAAGCGATACATTTCCACAATTCCCATTATCTTATTGGATTGAATCTACTCAAATCCCTGCTTTTCCCCCTTTATCTGAAAATGTAAAGACAAAAGTTGCCGTTATCGGTGCCGGTATTACAGGTATTACTACTGCCTATTTACTTGCGAAAGAAGGCATCGATGTTGTTTTAATTGATTCTGGTCTTATTTTAAATGGAACGACTGGGCATACAACAGCAAAGGTAACAGCACAACACGATCTTATTTATGATGAATTAATAAATCATTTTGGTTTGGAAAAAGCGAGGCTTTACTATGAATCAAATAATCATGCTCTACAATTCATAAATGAGACGGTGAAAACATATAAAATCGACTGTAATTTCTCAAATGAAGATTCATTTTTATATACAACTACTGATAATGGATTAAGAAATTTATCGAAAGAATATGAAGCCTATCAAAAATTAAATATACCTTGTGACTATGTTCAATCTCTATCGATTCCAATTCCAGTACAATCTGCACTTGTCATGAAAAATCAAGCCCAATTCCATCCCCTTCTTTATTTGAAAACACTTTTAGAAAAGTTTGTAGAGATGGGCGGAAAAGTTTATGAACAAACAACAGCTATTGATGTGGAAAAGGGTGATTATCCACAAGTCATTACAAAGAGCGGACATCGCATCACTTGTGAATATGTTGTCTCTTGTTCACATTTTCCTTTTTATGATGCGAATAGCTTTTTCTTTACGCGAATGTACGCAGAACGCTCTTATGCTCTTGCCATTAAAGCAAAAACAGATTATCCAGGTGGCATGTATTTAAGTATTGATGATCCAAAACGCTCCTTACGCTATACAACAAACAATGGAGAACAATTAATTTTAATTGGCGGAGAAAGTCATAAAACAGGACAAGGAATAAACACGATGCTTCATTACGAAGCACTGTATTCTTTTGCGGAAGCAACGTTTGGAGTAGATGAAGTTCCCTATAGATGGTCAGCACAAGATTTAATCACGCTAGATAAGCTTCCTTATATCGGACATATTAACGAAAGAAATCCAAATATATTTGTTGCAACTGGATATCGTAAATGGGGAATGACAACTGGAACTGCTGCCGCTCATTTACTGAAGGACTCCATTCTAAAAGTCCACAATCCCTATAAGGAACTGTATGCACCATCACGCTTCCATGCAAATCCAGATATAAAAACATTCCTCTCCCAGAACATTGATGTTGCGAAACATTTAATTGAAGGAAAGATTGAAACCGCATTACGTAAGCCAGAAGATCTCGAAGTTGGTGAAGGATCTGTCGTACATGTTAATGGGAAACGAGCAGGTGCTTATAAGGACAAAGATGGGAAATTACATATTGTCGATACAACTTGTACACATCTCGGCTGCGAAGTTGAATGGAATAATGGTGATTGTACTTGGGACTGCCCTTGCCATGGTTCCCGCTTTTCAATTGAGGGAGATGTTATGGAAGGTCCAGCAGATCAACCGTTAAAACGAGTTGATAATGAGTAAACAAATAAAGAAGTTCAACAGGATTCCTGTTGAACTTCTTTATTTGTTGTAAAACCTTTTCAGATAAACTTCGACATAAGAAGGGAAATATTAACATCAAATAAAATAATATATTTATCTATAAATAAAAGGAGGGAATACTATGCAAACTTCAGCTCCACCTCATATAGAATCTACAAAAACTATCTTTTCAAGCTCTATTACAAAACTTGTTGTTTTTATTTGTTGGCTAGCCATTCTAGCTGATGGATATGATTTAGGTATTTACGGTGCCGTTCTGCCAAAGCTCCTAGAAGACAAAAGCTGGGCACTTTCACCGGCACACGCTGGTACAATTGCTAGCTATGCTTTATTTGGAATGTTTATTGGCGCTATTCTAGTTGGAACCATTACAGATCTAATTGGACGAAAATGGACGCTTATATGCTGTTTAGCACTTTTCTCCATCACAATGGGCCTTGCTGCACTTGCTCCTTCCCCTGAATTATTTGGTTTATCTCGATTTATCGGAGGAATCGGATTAGGCGGTGTTATTCCAACAGCTTCAGCACTTACTGTTGAATATTCACCAAAAAAGCGACAATCTTTTATTTATGCTCTTATGTTTACTGGCTATCCTTTAGGTATCGTGTTAGGTGCTATTTTGTCTATGTTTATGTTAGAAGATTTCGGATGGAGAATTATGTTTGGCATCGGAATGATTCCACTACTCCTCATTCCTTTCATCATTCGTTATTTACCTGAATCCATTCAATTTTTGTTATCACGTAATCGACAAGAAGAAGTGGAACAAATCCTTAATCGTTTTCAAATTGAATTCAATGCAAAACAGGAAACTCGTCAAGCCCCACCTAATATACGAAAGAAAAATGGATTTCTTACGTTATTCTCAAAAGAGTACATAAAAGCGACGCTGCTTTTTTGGATTACTTATATAATGGGAATGTTTTTAATATACGGTTTAAACACTTGGTTACCGCAGATGATGCGCCAAGCAGGTTACCCTCTTGGATCTAGTCTATCATTTTTACTTATGCTAAATATTACTGCCGCTATCGGTGCATTATTTGCTGGAGCAATCGCGGATCGTATAGGGGCTAAAATTGTTATTAGCATCTCCTATCTTATGGCAGCTATATGTATTGGACTATTAACAATTAAACCATCTGTTACAATCATTTATCTTTTAATCGGCCTTGCTGGAATTGGATCAGTCGGTATTACTCAAATATTAAATGCATATGTAACACAATACTTCCCATCCCATATCCGAGCTACCTCCTTAGGCTGGGGACTTGGACTTGGCCGAGTTGGTGCGATTGCTGGTCCTATTCTTGTCGGTATTATTATGACAATGCAATATGACTTAGCATGGAATTTTTACTTATTCTCATTCGCGGGTCTTCTTGCAGCTATATCTGTTTTCTTTATTCCTACAAAATAAAAAAAGAGCACAAACTCTGAAGTGACCCCTAAAAATTAGACACGGTTATTTCATTAGGCAGCTTGATCAAAATGAGTCCGGTATTGTACCGGGCTCATTTTTAATTTTGCCTTAATCCGTTTCGTATTATAATAATCTATATATTTTTCTAATTCTATTTTAAAATGCTCAATACATTCAAATTCTTTTATATAGAGGAACTCCGACTTCATAATCCCAAAGAAATTCTCTATTACTGCGTTGTCGTAACAGTTTCCTTTTCGAGACATACTCTGTACGATAGCTCTTGATTCAAGTGTACGGACGTACTGTCTCATTTGATAATGCCATCCTTGATCCGAATGCATCAATAGCTGGTGGTTTTCAGGTAAACGTTCTAATGCTTTCTCTAACATCTCTGAAACAAGCGAATACGTCGGTCTAGAACTAATTGTATAGGTAATAATTTCACCATTATACAAATCTAATACAGGTGATACATACAGTTTTTCTCCAAACAATTTAAACTCTGTGATGTCTGTTACCCATTTTTGATTCGGTGCATCTGCATAAAAATTACGCTCTAAAATATTGGGTGCAATTTTACCGACTTTCCCCTTATAAGATTTATATTTCTTCATGCGCACAACGCACTTTAAGCCAAGCTCTTTCATAATGCGTTGCACCTTCTTGTGATTCACTTTCTGACCACGATTCGTTAATTCATCACGAATGCGACGGTAACCATAACGACCTTCATTCTCCTCATAAATCGCTTTAATCTCCGCTTTCAAATCGGCGTCTACATCTGGGCGATTCATTTTTTTTACTAAATCATAATACGTGCTTCGTGGAATACCAGCTAGCTCCACGAGTGCCTTCACCAAATATTTATGCCTTAATTCATAGACTACTTGCGCTTTATCTTGTTTTGTGATTTTTCCTTGTTTTGAACTAAGGCATTCAACTTTTTTAAGTACTCATTTTCCATTTCAAGCTGTTTAATACGTGCTTCAAGTGCTTCGACTGACCCTTCAGCTAAAGCTTGTTTTAATTGTTTATTTGAATCTTTTTTCATGGATAAACGCCCCTTTTTCTTAGATTGAAGGGCATCAATTCCTTGTGTTTCCAGTTGTTTTTTCCAAACAGAAATCGTTGAAGGGGCAGGAATGTTAAAGATAGCTGCCGTCTCAAATAAGGACATACCGTTTTCAATCATAAAGTTTAGTACGTCTAGTTTAAATTGTTGTGTGTAATTTGTACATCGTTTTAGAAAAGCTTCCACACCATTTTGCTTATATTGGTTTACCCAATTCAAAATGATTGTGCCACTTATACCGATCGCTCTACCCATTTCTCGATAACTTTCATTTCCGTTCAAATAACGTAGAACGATTTGTATTTTTTCATCAGCTGTAAATTTAGCCATAGAAAAACTGCACCTCCAATTGTTAGACTGTGTCTAACAATTGGGGTGCAGTTCAACTCTCACTTGTGCTCTTTTTCGTATACTTCAAACAACATATCTCGAAACAATGTATTTAAACTCTCAATATCGATTCCTGATCCCTTTTCAATTCCTTTTACATATTGCTGATAGTAATGAATTTGTTCTTCTAAAAATTGATTCAACACCTCAATTTTTAATCCAACATCTAATTCAGTACCTGCCTTTTTCTTTATTAACAACTGTTCAATTTCATTTAATACGCTACGTTCTAACGATAATTCTGTAATCAATCGATCGAATTCTACAGGTGGTAAAGTTGTTTTCTCCTCTAGCCACTTACAAGCTAAAATAGGACGCAATACATAAAAGTATTTTTTCAATTTTACGTTCTCACCTTGCAAAAATTCACGATAATTTTTTGAAGCCATATGTAAGTAATGATATATCGTTGCTTTTGGATCAAAGTGCTTATCACTCATTTGCTGAAGCTGTTCTGGAAAATGAGAGTTTTTCGAATAGAAAATCGGTGATCGAATCCATTCGAGTAAAGCTGGGTTTGACTTTGCGAATAACTGTAATGCCTTTTTAATATCCCATCCGCTTATATCTAAATCATCACTAATCGGATACTCAATTACATCTCGTTTATCATGAATTGATAAATACCACTCTACCGGATGCATATAAACAAATCTAACATCATAATCACTATCTTTCGATGGAAATCCCCAAGCACGACTCCCTGATTCCACTGCAAATAAAATTTTCACATCATTCTCTTGTTCAATTCTTGCTAACTCCACTCTAATTTTCTCTCTCATTTCATACCCTCTCCATTTTTTGATTATTTCCTTGGAAATTCGACAAATATACTGCTAATTTTACTACATACTAAAATAGCTGTCAGAAAATTCCCGACAGCCTACTAAAATCCTTTATTTTTTACTTGTTCTTTTCTGTTACACTAACCGCAATTCGTTCAAACTCTTTTTGAATCTCCTCTTTATATGCATCTACTTTTGAAAAATCCATAGCAGCAATATATATTCGTTCTAATTTATCACGAACTGATTTCGCTTTCGCTAAGAAAGACATCGCCTCATTCATTTTCGCTTTATATTGAATCGACACGTCACGAATTTCTGTCGCATACTTCTCATCTGTCCCTGGTGTCACAATCAAGGCATACATATCTATAATTTCATCACCTTCGCGGCTCGGAAAATATTCATGTGGTGCGGTGCTATCAAAAATTGCAAACCCTAATTCTCTTACGATAACCATATCAAGACTATTGGGATCAAATCCACAATGATATACTTCAACTTCAAATCCTTTTTCTTCTGCTGCCTTAGCTAATTTTTTAAGCATTGTTGATTTCCCAGAGCCTGGGCGTCCTTTTATAAAATAACGATGTGGTAATTCCTCTGTTAAATTAGGAACAAAATCAACTGCTCCTTTCGGTGTAGCTGCCCCTAAAAACCGATGTTTCACAAGCGATTGTTTCCCGCCTTTATCTGTAAATAACTTCTGAATCAGCTGATCGGTTAGTTCATTTGCTTTATTAAAATCAATATTATTAATATATATTTTCTCCCACTCATCATGTATAACTAGTGCCTCGTTAAAACAAGCGTAAGCAGTTTGAAAAGCCTTGCTTGCTTCTGAAACAAATCGTTCAATTTCCACCTTCTGCTTTCTTAATTTATTTGAGTCCCAAGCAACCCCTAAATTAATATACTCTTCGACAACTCCTGGCATTTTCGGCTCAATAACATGCGGTGATGTTCCATCAACAATTCCTACTTTTAACTTCGGGATAATTACACCATCAACCGATTTATTATCAGAAGAACAGTGTAAAAATTCAATATCATATCCTTTTTCAACCCACTCACGACCTATTGCTTTGATTAAAGAAGATTTCCCGGTTCCAGGACCACCCTTTAAAATAAATAACCTGTTTAGCCCTTTTAAATTCTCGTCGTATAAATTATGAAATCCTCTAGCTGTATTTCCACCAGCGTAATAATTCAATACATTCCCTGTCACTGCACTCACTCCTTCGCAGCATTCTATTTACATAAGCTACAATATGCGAGCAACTTTATTTGGGTGAATACCTATTTTGTATTGCACGAAAAAAGGAAATGAATTACAATTTAAAAGTAGTGAATATTCAGAAATAAAAACTTAATATGTCTTTATCAAGAGAGGCAGAGGGACCGGCCCTTTGACGCCCAGCAACCTCAGTTTATACAAACTGAATAGGTGCTAATTCCTGCAAAATGCATTGCATTTTGAAAGATAAAACGTAACTATTGTGTGCAAAACTCATCTTTCTTGATTATGAAAGGTGAGTTTTTTTATTTCAAAACATATATTGGAGGTATTAAAAATGAAAGTAATTGACCTATCACAAACATTTGAAAACAATATGTCCCAATTCCCTGGAACACCAAAAATCAATTTAGGAGCCATTACAAGCGTTGAAGAGACAGGCTATCAAGTTACAGATTTTCATTCTGTCGTTCATGTTGGCACGCATTGTGATGCTCCTGCTCATTTCAGGCGCAACGACTATTGATCAATTACCCCTAGATCAATTTGTAGGCGAAGCTGTTCTTATTGATGTAACTCATGTACAAGAACGAAAACTACCTAAAGAAGTATTACACAACGCTGACATAAAAGAAGGTGATATTGTCATTTTCCATTCCAATCTATCTACGAAATGGAATACAGAAGCATATGAGAAAGAAGCTTTTTATCTTTCTGAAGAATTAGCTGAAGAACTAGTTCAATTAAAAGTAAAATCTGTCGGTTTAGATTTCATCTCTCCTGATGAGGTAACGACAGAAACATCGCCAATTCATCACATACTACTTGGGAATAATATTTATTTAATCGAAAACTTAACCAACTTAGATGCAATTAACACGAAACGTTTCTTTTTCTCAGCGGCACCTTTAAAAATTAAAGATAGCGACGGTGCTTTCGCAAGGGCATTCGCTGTAATTTTTTAAACAAACTATAAAAAAAAGCAAAGATCATCATTGACCTTTGCTTCTATTTTTTTTATTTAAACTAAGAAAGAATTGCTCAACACGAGGACGTAACCAAGCTAAATAATCTTTCTCTTTCTTCTTTGTACAAGCTATTTCTTCGCCATCTACCATTCCGACAAGCTCTAGCTCTAACAGTTGCCTCGTAAATGCTAACATATTTATTTCTTCGTCTGGATACTCTTCTTTTAATTTCTCCTCAATTTCCCCCAATAAAAAACCGTCACGCATCATTGCCAATGCATCAATCCAAAGTGGCGGCATTTCATATTTTTCTCCTGTAATTGTATCTTTTACAATATAATTCTTTTGCTCTTTTCGAAATTGAATCGTGTGTAAACATACAGTCGAATTTAATGTTAATTCCATCATACCACCTCTTTCATAATATCTGCATAGAAAAAAGGATGCGCGTGCACCCCTTCTTTCTCTAACACTACCGAACCGTTACATGAATAACAAATCTCATGTCGATATTTTCCTCCATTATAAACGAAGTATTTTATAAAAAAAACCCTTCTTGAAACATTTTATAAAATGTTTATATTTACACAACAAGAACACTTTTCTGAAAAATATTTTTCTCTAGCACATTATGCTGTCGTTAAAAAAATCTCTACTTTCGTTCCAATTCCTACGCTACTTTGAATTGCGATACTTCCTTGATGCTCCTCAATGATTTTATATGTAATCATTAACCCCAGTCCCGTACCATTCTCCTTTGTTTTGTAAAAAGCTTTATCGATTTTCCCTAACAAATCCGTTAATTTTTTTAAATACTTTTAAAGCTTCTCTTTCCTCATATATCAAGCTTTTAAATTTGTTCATATAAATACTCCTCATACTCAATACAAAAGCTCTACATATTATCTCCTTAAATTATAAGTATGAAATTGCTTTCAGGGTAAGATGTAACCTTATCATACGAAAAGGAAGGAGATTTCCCCTTCCTTTTCGTCACAACTTATATCCATCTTACCCGATCATGTAGCAATCCATCCGTAAAGTCATTTCCGCCCACTACAAAATCCTTCATATATAAATTCAAATATTCTCCGTACTTACTCTCTGTATTTAATAATAATTCCTCTACATAATAGGCACCTTGTTTAAAGTTATCGAACAGTAAACTACACAAGCCAGCATAAATTCCGCATCCTACTTGGAAGTAAGTCGCATTCGTTTTATATTTATGAAAAACTTGACTGCTATTCATCACGTTATACATATATGTCTCACTATTTTCATAAACGAGTAATACACCTACTAGATCCTCGCCCGCAATCTCTTCTTCGGCTGGATTAAATACTTTACGATTCCAACTCCATAAATCTTCTACTTGATCTAAGTTCTGTCTAATTACATTAGTCGTATACTCATTAATTCGGTAAAGAAAACCCACTTCCATATTGAAGTTTTTTCCTAAAATTAAAACTTCCTCATGTGGCATTAAACAGCCATAAAACTCTTTCTCTCCTAACTTTACTTTATACTCTGAAGCATATACATCTTCATAAAAATAAAGGGGACGATGATGACTCATATACATCGGATAACTCCATATCGCTTCATCTAGAAATCGCTCTACTGCCCATGAAGCATAAAGTGTATGAGGCTTTATCAGTGCTGTATCATTCAAAAATGACGTATCATGTTCTACTATATAGCATGCTCTTGGCTTCTCCTGTGGACGTTCCTTCATAAGTTCAACGACCATCCATTGAACAACACCTGGATTCATACCTGAGCCTATAATTGCTTTTGTATTTGTAAATTTCTCTTTCTCCTTCTCAAACCTCGTATATCTTTCCGTAAGCTGAAAGCCGATTAAACTATCGTCCTGATCTACTGCCTCATTTTCCAAAGCTGAATTAATATAAAAAATTCCAAGTTCATTACAACAGCTTAAGACTCTGATCGTATCTGCACCCGAAACATCAATAACAACACCCGTACTTTTTTCTTTCAAATGTTGTTTGAATTTCACTACATCTTGAAGGTCGATTTCATATAAAAACAATTGATCTTTCAAATTTGGAAACAACTCACCATAATAAGCCCTATCTTTTTGTTTTATATCAACCAAATGAAATGTAACATTCTTTATCGCTTCATAAATCGGGTCTTTTTCATTTGCTATCGCTTGATTTAAAATTGCTAAAACTGCTTTTGCTGCTCCACCAGCACTACCAAGTAATGTAATCGATAACGAATTTGGAAACTGCTCCACAAACAAAACTCCTTTAATATATTAGTTGAGCAGTTCTCCCACAAAAAAATAAATTGAATATATAAAAAATGGCTCGTACATATTTTTTATAATTTTGCACAAGATTTCCTCTTCAAAGGTCACACTAACACATTTATATTCAATTCATTTTCCCTCTCATATTCAAATCGAGCTAAACAAATAGGCTCGACCTTTTCTTCTGCATATAAAAGAAAAAGCCAGCCCTTTCAACTAGATTACGGACAATGGACAGATTTCACATGTTGAATATTCACATACATTTTTGCATCACGTGCTTTTAATATTTCAATATGCCCTTCATCAATCTTTGCCATCTTTCCGATCTTATTAGATTCCTCACCTAAATCGAACACCATGATTTTGCCGGACATTTTAATAAGCTGTTCTTCAAATGTTCTAGCTAACGTAATATTTAATGGATTCACGGGGAGTTCATTTTTATTGAGGGCGTACGGGACTTGATTTTCTTTATACGGAATTAACCATTTCAAATGCTTTAAAGATATATATACTGTTTTATAAACTGGACTATAAAAAACAATATAATCGTTCATTACACTTGTAACATAACCATGTATTGGAGCATTTCCTGCTACATAAACTTCTGTAAAAATTCCTTTAGAAGTACTTAATACTTTTCTCAAAGAAATGGAAGGCGATTCCCTCTTAATTACAGAATCAACATCTGGTTTTGATATTTCCTCATCATATGGTCTTAAAATTTTATAATATTGTACATGGTATAAAGATATATATACGTAGTCTTGTCCATTGTAAAGAACAACAATATCATTTCCTACATCTATTAATACACCTTTAAATCTTTTTTCACCGATTAGTTTAACATATATATTTTCTCCAATACTTTTGTTTAACTCATTCATCTATATCCTCCTTCCTATAAATTTTTTGCTTTCCTATTCTCCATTCCAAAAAATAATCAGGGGCAATGTTCCGTCTTAAGAGTAAGGACTTCCTTTTCATACTATCCGAAATAAGAAATCGTTCTTCACCTTCAACCATAATGCCCCTCTTATTTATCAAACATTATTCTTCTTCATTCTTTTTACATTTCACTACTTGGCTCACACTCTTAATATGGTAATTAATTACATAAATAACTTCATCGCAGTTTACTAGTGTAATACAGTCATGGTGTACCTCACTTAACAAACCTTCTACACATTCTGGACCGCCACGATTAATCTTTACCCACTTATACTTCAAGTCTTTTAATATATCCAAAAAAGTATCCTCATCAGAGCAGAAACATGAGCTATAGCAATCGCCACATTTACTTTCTTTCACTTTCTTAACTAGACTCTTCACATGCTTTAGTTGGTAATATACTAATTCACCAAGAGGAAGTTGTAATGTAAGGTAATCTCTTCCTAACGATACAAGTACCCCCACTCGACTCTCTGGTCCACGAAGATTTACTTTTACAGTCTCACCGACTAAACACTTAATTTGCTCACAGCATAATACGCTCTCCAATTTCGTATCCCCCTTTCTTATTATCTTCCTCTACTTGATTGTCTTTGTGCACGAGCGCGACCTGAATTATTACTACTACTTTCCTTACTACTATCGTCGCTCTCATCGCTCTCTCCGCATGCTAATGCATTATAGTTAACGCTTTTAATATGCTTTATTGCAACTAATATAATTTCTTCTTTTACGATCAATGTCACGAAATCACACGAAACATCTTGTAAGATGCCTTCTACTTTCTCTGGACCACCGCGATTAATTTTCACCCAGCAATATTTGAAGCTTTGAAGTAGTGCTTCAAAGTCTTCTGCACATGCGCAATCTTCCCAATCGCAATCACTTGATCCACAGTCTTTCGCATTTTTTGTAATACTTTTTAGATGACTAAGTTGATAGTAATAAAGCTCACCTTTTTCATTCTGCAATACGAAGTAGTCCGGACATACTGATATTATTGTTCCTTTTTGAGATTCTGGACCACCCCTGTTTACTCTCACATAAGATCCAATTAAGTCTTTCAAAAAATCACAATGAAATAAACTCACGAGAAAACCCCTTCCATTAATTTATAAGCTTTTGCACTGATAGTATATGTATCTGTACAGGTTACGTTCTCTATGTTTGTCCTAGCTAGAAAAAAATATGCTTTTAACATGGTAGACTACTACCTATCAAAATTCGAAGAAATGCTAAACGCTCCTTAGGCTTTTGATATCTTTAAACAAAAAATCCCGTATGAAGATACATTTCTGCATATCTTCATACGGGATCTCCCATAGTTTAATCTTCGTCTTTAACATCCATATCTTCTGGAATTGGTTCGTTCAATATATCTTCCACTAATTGCTTATATTTCTCCATTTGTTCTAAATGTGTATTGAATTGTTCTTTATTTAATAAATATTGCTCTCCATCAAATAGTGCACGAATTTTCTTTTGCTGAATTAGCTCTTCAATATACGACTTTGGTAAATTCAAATACTCCGCAGCTTCTTCTACTGTTATATACAACGCGTTCATTCCTTTATTATTTTTTTCATATATACTGTATCTTACTTTATTTTTGTAAACAAATAAAAAAGATTTTGTAAATGCAATTTAAAAAGAAGGTGGATGCATTCCATATATTGTATAATAATATAGTAAGGATTTTTTAAATATAGAATGGTATTACCCATTTACACAAAGGAGAGTTAACATATGGCTACTCGTCACATCATTACAATGTTAGAAAAAACATTACAATTTGAAACAGAAAACACAATTTCTCATTTAACTACATCTTTATCTGATCGTATTCTTTCTCAAAGCGCAGCAATACATGAAAACAATTGTTACCATACAATTGGGGAATGGTACAAAAATCATTTTTTATTCCAACAAGATGATTTCCTTTGGGCTAAATACGCTTTCTATGACGCATATTGTGAAGCTATAAAGGAACAAGGACATCTTACAAAACGCGTCCGTCAAATATTAGAATCATTAGCTCGAATGCATGGAAAACAGTACATTGCTTCTATATTAAATATGCCATTTCCTAACGAACGAGCTAAAGGGACAGCATAATGTAATACTGTTCTGCGGCAGCAAAACATAGATTCATTGTTTTCTAGGAAGATTTACAAATAAAACGTTCATATCACATGAACTGATGAAACCGGTGTCATTACAATGATTGAAAATATAGTAAACAGGAAAACCCCCATTTACCTCTCTCGTCACTCGAAAAGAGAAGTAAATGGGGGTTACTTGTTTCTTTATCCTGCTATATTAGTGCGTAGCCATAATCAGCGGAGAATGGCCCCAATGATTACAGTTTCACTTTATTATTTCATCATCTGCTTGATCAATTCACGATTTCTCTTCTTAAATACTTCATTATGCGAAGAAACCATTCCGTACTCACTTGCATCAGGTTGAATAAATTGTTTCGCTTTATTTACAGCATTTCCAGCATCTTGGAATGCTCCCGCAATTAAGTGTAATTTCCCTTCGTGCTTTAAAATATCTCCCGCAGCATATAATCCATCTACAGAGGACTCACTATTCGCATTACCTGCAATATAATAATTATCTATAATTGCAACGTCTAACTCACTATTTTCTAATAACGTAATGTCACGTTCATATCCATGGTTAATAATCACTTCATCAATAGGTAAATGTGAAATTTCACTTGTTTCATGATTCGTTAATTCTACATATTCGATCGCTTCATGATTATCACCAGCAATGAGTTTTGTAATCGATGTATTAAAGAAACACTCCGCCGAGCTGTTCAGCAGTTGTTTTACTTGTGCTTCATGACCAGATAATTCTTCTTTTCTATATGTTACATACACTTTTTTCGCAATTGGTTCTAATTCATTTGCCCAATCAACAGCAGAATTTCCTCCGCCGGAAATAATGACCGTCTTACCTTTGAAACGCTTTAAAGATTTCACTGTATAATTTAAATTAGATACTTCAAATCGCTCAGCACCTTCAATTGATAACTTTTGAGGTTTCAATATACCACTTCCAGTTGCGACGATAACTGTTTTTGAAAAATGTTCTTCTCCAGTGCTTGCTTTTAACGTAAAAGTGCCATCTTCGTTACGAATAATCGATTCTACTTTTGTACTTAATACCACTTCTGGCTTAAATGTTAGCCCTTGCTGTACAAGTTGTTCAATTAATTTATCACCTGTAACTGGCAGCAGCCCTCCTACATCCCAAATCATCTTCTCTGGATAAACATGTATTTTTCCACCTAACTGTGGTTGAAATTCTATTATTTTCGTTTTCATCTCTCTGAGTCCACTATAAAAAGCTGAATAAAGCCCTGCAGGTCCTCCGCCTATCACAGTTACATCAAACAATTCTTCTTGATTCATTCGTGTCACTCCTCAGCTACTAGTCATTGATTATCATTCTCAATAAAATATAACCTGTTTCCGCAAAATTTACAATCAAAATTACTATTGACAATACATCTATATAAAATTATATTATTTAAAGAATCAATAGTGATAATCATTATCATTTTGTTAATAATTAGCAAATTTGAGATTACATCTTCTTTCACTAATATGGTTAATACTATATTGTAAAATCTCATATTCAAGATTTTTAATAAGTATTTTGTATTACCACTACTCTTTCAAACAGATTGCAGTTAAACAAATTGTTATATACACATATCATCTATGTTAAAGGAGAAAAACAATGAAAAAGTTATTTATTTCACTAACAGTTCTTTTCGTTCTTGTTATGAGCGCTTGTAGCAATGGCTCTACAGACAAAAAGAACGATGCAAAAGGTAGTAAATCAGAAACAATTACATACCAATCTGAAAATGGTAAAGTAGAAGTTCCTGCAAATCCAAAACGTGTTGTTGTTTTATCATCATTCGCTGGTAACGTAATGTCATTAGATGTAAATCTTGTTGGGGTAGATTCATGGTCTAAACAAAACCCACGCTTTGATAGCAAACTGAAAGATGTTGCTGAAGTATCAGATGAAAACGTTGAAAAAATCGCTGAACTAAATCCAGATTTAATCATTGGTTTATCAAATATTAAAAATGTTGATAAGTTAAAGAAGATCGCTCCTACTGTAACGTACACTTACGGAAAAGTTGATTACTTAACACAGCATTTAGAAATCGGTAAATTATTAAACAAAGAAAAAGAAGCAAAAACTTGGATTGATGACTTCAAGAAACGTGCACAAGACGCTGGTAAAGAAATTAAAGCAAAAATCGGTGAAGATGCAACAGTTTCTGTTGTAGAAAACTTCAACAAACAGCTTTATGTATACGGCGAGAACTGGGGCCGTGGAACAGAAATTCTGTACCAAGAAATGAAATTAAAAATGCCTGAAAAAGTAAAAGAAAAAGCATTAAAAGAAGGTTACTACGCATTATCTACTGAAGTATTACCTGAATTTGCTGGTGATTACTTAATCGTAAGTAAAAACAAAGATACTGATAACTCATTCCAAGAGACAGAATCATATAAAAACATCCCAGCAGTAAAAAATAATCGCGTATACGAAGCAAACATGATGGAATTCTATTTCAATGATCCACTTACATTAGATTTCCAACTAGACTTCTTCAAGAAGAGCTTTCTTGGTAAATAATACAAACATGAGGAATTCTTAATTTAAGAATTCCTCTTCCTTTATTCTATGAACAGAAAAGATGTGAAACGAATGACAAAAGATCACGACAATCCACGTTCTATAGCTTTTACATACAAACTAATTTTGAGTATAATTGCATTCTTTCTTATTTTTATGGTAGCAATGGTATTAGGTGCTGCAGATACTTCAATAAAAGACGTATGGTTAGCACTTACTTCCTCCGCTAAAGGGGACAAAATATCTATTATTCGCGAAATACGTTTGCCACGTGAAGTTGCTGCTATTTTTGTAGGAGCTGGACTTGCTGTTTCTGGAGCAATTATGCAAGGATTAACACGAAATCCACTTGCAGATCCTGGATTATTAGGGCTATCTGGTGGAGCAAATGCTGCGCTTGCACTGACACTTGCTTTCAATCCTTCCATCAGCTATCTTTACTTAACATTAGCTTGCTTTATCGGTGCTGCAATTGGCGCAATTATGGTATTTGGAATTGGTATGGTGAAAAAAGGCGGGCTGTCCCCTCTTCGAATTGTATTAGCCGGTGCTGCCGTTTCAGCATTTCTACTCGCAATTTCAGAAGGAGTCGGCATTTACTTCAAAATTTCACAAGATGTATCGCTTTGGACTGCTGGGGGCGTAATTGGAACTACTTGGAGCCAATTGAAAATTATTATTCCAGTCATTTCAATTAGTATCTTTATCGCTATCTTACTAGCAAAAAAATTGACAGTTCTTAGTTTTAGTGAAGAAGTGGCTATTGGACTAGGTCAAAAAATTATTGTTATTAAAACCATTCTATTTATCATTATTATCTTACTTGCGGGTGCGTCCGTAGCGCTTGTCGGAAATATGGCATTTATCGGCTTAATGGTACCTCACATGGTACGCCCGATTGTCGGTCCAGATTACCGATTTGTTATACCGATGTCAGCAATTGCTGGAGCTTCCTTTATGCTACTTGCAGATACAATCGGACGTACTATTAACGCTCCATACGAAACACCAGTTGCCGCTATTGTCGCAATTGTAGGGCTACCATTCTTCCTATTCGTTGTACGTAAAGGAGGAAAAACATTCTCATGATGCAATCTATTCTAAGAAAACAACGTCTTATTATACTCGCTTTACTAATACTGACCATCACCACCATTGTAGTTGGAATGGGACTTGGTTCAGCATCTTTATCCTATGATCGACTACTCCCAACATTAATGGGACAAGGGACTTTTAAAGAGGAGTTTGTTTTATACTCTTTAAGACTACCTAGAATTGTTATTACATTATTAGCTGGTATGGCTCTCGCTTTATCAGGGGCTATTCTGCAAGGAATTACTCGAAATGATTTAGCTGAACCTGGTATTCTCGGAATCAACTCTGGGGCCGGTGTTGCTGTTGCTATTTTCTTTTTATACTTTCCAATAGATGTAGGTTCATTTCTTTACTTACTACCTGTCGTTGGATTTATCGGGGCATTTCTGACAGCTGTTCTAATTTACGTATTTTCATATAGTAAATCAACTGGACTTCAGCCGGTGCGATTAACATTAACCGGTATCGGTTTTGCATTTGCACTATCTGGAACGATGATTGTCCTTATTTCATCCGCAGATCGTATGAAAGTAGACTTTATTTCAAAATGGATTGCCGGAAATATTTGGGGAGATGACTGGATCTTCGTTTTAGCAATGCTCCCATGGTTAATCGTATTAATTCCGTTCGTTTTCTATAAAGCAAATCGATTAAACATTCTAGCATTAAACGAACCAGTCGCAATCGGTGTTGGAATTGAAATTGAAAAAGAACGCAGATACTTATTAGTTGCAGCCGTCGCGCTTGCAGCTGCAGCTGTTTCCGTAACAGGAGGAATTAGCTTTATCGGACTAATGGCTCCTCATATCGCGAAATCTTTAGTAGGTCCAAGACATCAAATTTTCATGCCTATCGCCCTTTTAATCGGCGGATGGCTATTGCTATTAGCAGACACAATCGGACGAAACATCGTTGATCCTAATGGCATCCCAGCAGGTATTGTCGTTGCTTTAATTGGTGCTCCTTACTTTATGTATTTGTTGCTTAAGAAGGCATAGAAACACCCTCAAGAGTGAAATCTTGAGGGTGTTTCTTCATTTACTGCTGCCCATACCCTTCAAACTTCTTCGCCAAATTCGCCATCTCATCTTCTGGCAATAGCTTCGGCTCTCCGACGCTTTTCGTTTGATAATAAATTTGCGCACAAAACTCAATTTCTTCTGCAACAGTAAACGCCATTTTTATGTTATTTGCACCTGCAATTAAACCGTGGTTCTCAAGTAAAACGGCACGGCGATCAATCATGCCTTCAAAAGCAGCATCTGCTAATTGCTTCGTACCAAATGTTTCATATGGTGCACAGCGTACATTCGGGCCTGCGAAAGCAATTAAATATGATACAGCAGGAAGCTCCCACCCTAATGATGCAATTGTCTTCGCATAAGGTGAATGTGTATGCACAAGCGCATTTATATCTTCACGATTTCTATAATAAATAAGGTGCATATCGAGCTCGCTTGACGGTTTTCTCTCTCCCTCTACCACTTCACCATCTAAGTTTAATATAACTACATCTTCAGGTTTTGTTTCATAATACTCTAAACCACTTGGGCTAATCGCAACAAGACCTTGTTCACGATTGAAAATACTAATATTACCCCCAGTCCCCTTTGTTAAACCGCTAGAAATCATTTTCTTTCCATACGCTACAATTTCTTCTCTTTCTTTTTGTAATAACATATACATCCCCCTAAGTATGAAGCTTATGATGACTGACTTTTTAAATCTATCTACTTATTGAAATTGCTTTTTTAAGTTCTCCGTAAACGGTGCTTTTACAATCCCTTTTTCCGTAATAATCGCTGTTACATTTTCATGTGGTGTGACATCAAATGCCGGATTATATACTTTACTTTCTTTCGGAGCAGAATATTGTCCGAAGCGATTAATCACTTCAGAAGCATCTCTTTCCTCAATTGGAATTTCTTTTCCTGTCGGTGTTTTTAAGTCGATTGTCGGTGTTGGTGCTGCTACATAAAACGGAATGTTGTAGTATTTCGCTAAAATAGATACGCCTAATGTCCCAATTTTATTTGCTACATCACCGTTTGCTGCCACACGGTCACATCCAACGATTACCGCATCAATCTTTCCTTGTGACATGACCATAGCCGCCATATTATCCGTAATAACAGTAACATCAATCCCCGCTCGTTGTAGTTCTAATGCTGTTAACGTTGAACCTTGTAACCTAGGGCGTGTTTCATCTGAATAGATTTTTAAGTCCCATCCTTTTTCTTTCGCTAAGTACATTGGAGCTGTCGCAGTCCCATACTTAGTCGTCGCTAACGCACCAGCATTACAATGTGTTAACACTCCCATTCCATCATGGAATAACGTTAATGCATGTTCTCCGATTTGACGGTTAATTTCTTCATCTTCTCTATGAATCTCTTTTGCCTCTTCTAGTAATCTATCTTTCAACTGGACGATTGATAAATGTGAGTTCTCTGTCGCGACTGTCTCCATTCTTTCAAGTGCCCAAAATAAATTTACTGCTGTCGGCCTTGATGTTGCCAAATATGCACATACCTTTTTGACTTCCTCTATAAAGTCTTCCATCTTACTTTGAATAACTTCCTTTGTTCCTAAATACACACCATACGCTGCCGAAACACCAATCGCTGGTGCTCCTCTTACTTTCATTACTTGAATGGCATCCCACACGCTTTCAGCTGTCTTGAAAGATTCATAGACCACCTTATTCGGTAATAATGTTTGATCTAATAAAACTAAAGCACTATCTTTCCACTGAATGGGTATTAATTGTTCTTCCATCATCTTCTCCCCTTACTTCGCATAGTGCATTGACTGTTCTTTTAACGTTTCTACAAAGCTTGTGCCTGTTTTATATTGATTCGCCTGTAAAATAAATTTCTTCGCTACTTGAAGACAAATGCGTTCTGCTCTAGCACGTGCTTCCTCATTCTCGATACAAGTAATATCCTTTACTTTCGCTAGCCCAACAATACGACGAATTAACTCAAGGCCCGTCACTGCAGCTGTATCCTCTAATACAGATTGTAAATATACTTCGTTAAAGCCTTCTTCCTTCGCCATAATCTCGGTCACATGAATATTCCAAGCATCTAAAAACTTCTTCTTAAATAAATCAATTACCTCTACCATTGTCGATTGTAGCCAACCCATATACGTATCTTTCTCAGCTCCAAGCGCCATGGTCGCATCTGCATTCACCCAAGCAAACATTAAATTCGCCATTACATTCCCAACGTCATATCCCATTGGTCCATAAAAGGCAAACTCAGGATCAATAATCTTCGTGGAATCATTTTTCACAAAAACAGAACCAGTATGCAGATCACCATGAATAAGCGCCTGTGCATTCGTCATAAAAGAAAACTTAAGTTTTGCTACTTCTAAACGAAGCTCTTTATCACTATAAATATGCTCTCTAATCCATCCCTCATTTAGCGGAAATAACTCGTTACGCTTATTATGATTTGTAAATGGCTCAGCGTAGACGAGGTCCTCTGTAATTTCACATAACTCAGGATTTATATAATTTTTCACAAGTTCCTTCTTTTCTTTATGATTCATTACAACATCTGACGTTAATAAGAGTGTGTTTACCAAAAAAGTCGTTGCATCATCCGCAAGCTTTGGAAACATTTGATGATTTATAAGTGCTGTACGTAATATTGTATGGTCCGATAAATCTTCCATTACGCAACAATTCATCACACTATCAAACAAATATACCTTTGGAACAAGCCCAGGTGCTAACTCCTCCTCTAACTGCAAAACATCTGATTCTATACGAATACGATTCGTCGACAACTTAAACTCATCTGAAATCCTTGCTGTATGCCCAGCTTGCTTTACAATGACAGAAATATTCTTCTGTTCATCCCAAACGCGGAATACATAATTTAAATTACCATCGCCTATTTCTTTACACTGTAACCCCTTTGCATGTTCGAACTTAGGTAAGTTCTCTTGCACATATGCAATCACATCTTTAGCTTCCATTAAAAAATACTTTGTGAACTTAGACATGGTTTCCCCTCCACACTAATTGTAAGCGTTTTCTAAAGGTCGTAAAAAATAATAGGGTGAAATTTTTTCATCCTATATTATATCTTCTTCTTTTTGAAAGGTATATCTAGGTTTTATTATATCTTGTTAACATCTTGAGTCAATGTTTCTATATTACTGCAATATGCTTCCTAATTATATATTTGAGATGACAAAAAATGTTCAAAAAGATTCTAATTCATTTTATTTTATTTATCGCACAATTCTTTGTAAAATAGAAATAAGCAATCCTTTTCAAATCCACAACTTCTAAGAAATATTCCCTTCCTAACAATTTATACTTACACCATGTCTCTAACATACGCACTACTCTTTTACATACTCGTTGAAAATCGATTACATGAAAACTACCTTTTAATTCTCTAACAACCTTAATTGAGAATAAATATTAATTAAATTGATATAAAGTTGGTTTATTCACTTGACAAAATAACCACTTCTATATGATAATTAATATCGAATTAGAATTATTATAGTTAATTAAAAAATATATTTTATGAGCACACTATTTTTTGATGCTCAAAACCAACATTTAGGAGGAATTTTAATATGTTATTAATCGGCACAGAAGTAAAACCGTTTAAAGCTAATGCTTACCATAATGGAGAATTTATCCAAGTTACTGACGAAAGTTTAAAAGGAAAATGGAGTGTAGTTTGTTTCTACCCAGCTGACTTCACATTCGTTTGCCCAACTGAACTTGAAGACTTACAAAACCAATATGCAACTCTTAAAGACTTAGGCGTTGAAGTATACTCTGTATCTACAGACACTCACTTCACTCACAAAGCATGGCATGATAGCTCAGAAACTATCGGCAAAATCGAATACATTATGATTGGTGACCCAACTCGCACAATCACTACAAACTTCAACGTTTTAATGGAAGAAGAAGGTCTTGCTGCTCGTGGTACATTCATCATCGATCCAGACGGCGTTATCCAATCTATGGAAATCAATGCTGACGGTATCGGCCGTGACGCAAGCATTCTTGTTAACAAAATTAAAGCAGCTCAATACGTACGTAACAACCCAGGTGAAGTTTGCCCAGCTAAATGGCAAGAGGGTTCTGCAACACTTAAACCAAGCCTTGACCTTGTAGGCAAAATCTAAGGAGTTCGATCAAAATGATACTAGATGCAGATATAAAAACACAACTATCCCAATACCTTCAGTTAATGGAGAACGATATTTTACTTAAAGTAAGCGCTGGAGACGACGACGTATCTAAAGATATGTTAGCTCTAGTAGACGAATTAGCTACTATGTCATCTAAGATTACAGTAGAAAAAGTTGAATTAGAGAGAACACCAAGCTTTAGCGTAAATCGCCCTGGTGAAGACACTGGTGTCGTATTCGCTGGTATTCCATTAGGACACGAATTTACTTCATTAGTGTTAGCTTTACTACAAGTAAGTGGACGCGCTCCAAAAGTTGAACAAAAATTAATCGATCAAATTAAAAACATTCAAGGCGAATATCATTTTGAATCTTATATCAGCCTAAGTTGTCATAACTGTCCTGATGTTGTACAAGCTCTTAACGTAATGAGCGTTCTAAACTCTGGTATTACACATACTATGATTGATGGCGCTGCATTCAAAGAGGAAGTAGAAAGCAAAGACATCATGGCAGTACCAACAGTTTTCCTAAACGGCGAATCTTTCGGAAGCGGTCGTATGACACTTGAAGAAATTTTAGCTAAAATGGGTAACGGTCCAGATGCATCAGAGCTTTCTGATAAAGATCCTTACGATGTTCTTGTTGTTGGTGGCGGCCCTGCTGGTGCAAGTGCAGCAATTTATGCAGCACGTAAAGGTATCCGCACTGGTATCGTTGCTGAGCGCTTCGGTGGTCAAGTAATGGATACTATGGGCATTGAGAACTTCATCAGCGTAAAACGCACTGAAGGTCCTAAGCTAGTAGCAAGTCTTGAAGAGCACGTAAAAGAATACGACATCGATGTAATGAATCTACAGCGTGCAAAACGTTTAGAGAAAAAAGAACTTATTGAAGTGGAACTTGAAAACGGCGCTATTCTGAAAAGTAAGAGCGTAATCGTTTCAACAGGTGCTCGCTGGCGTAACGTTGGCGTACCAGGTGAAGCTGAGTTCAAAAATAAAGGTGTAGCATACTGCCCACACTGTGACGGTCCATTATTCATCGGAAAAGACGTAGCAGTTATCGGCGGAGGTAACTCTGGTATTGAAGCAGCTATCGACTTAGCAGGTATCGTTAAGCACGTAACTGTTCTTGAATTCATGCCAGAATTAAAAGCTGATGCTGTATTACAAGAGCGTCTTAACAGCTTACCAAACGTAACTGTTCTGAAAAACGTTCAAACGAAAGAAATCACTGGTACTGATAAAGTAAACGGTATTTCTTACATCGATCGTGAAACTGAAGAAGTTCATCACGTTGAATTACAAGGTGTATTCGTACAAATCGGTCTTGTGCCAAACACAGACTGGTTAGGCGAAACAGTTGAACGCGCTCGCGGTGAAATCGTAACAGACAAGCACGGTGCTACAAACGTACCAGGAGTGTTTGCTGCAGGTGACTGTACAAATAATCCGTACAAACAAATCATCATCTCTATGGGTTCAGGTGCAAACGCAGCTTTAGGTGCATTTGATTACTTAATCCGTAACTAATTTATAGACGTGAGTAAAAAAAAGCAGGTGCCTTGGCACCTGCTTTTTTTATAATCTTAATGTATAAACTAAAAACCTCTCATTCCCATTCTTCTCATAAGCACCTGGCAACCGTACTTCTCTCTTCAGCTCAAACGCAGTCTGGTTCTCTAAGAAGAAAATATAATCTTCAGAAGGATAGTATAAAATAATATCAACTTCTCTCTCCGCCTCTTCTACCGAAAGTAAAATATTATTTACTACGCCCATAAATACTTGTACAGAAAATGGATTAAAGAAATAAAACCGGTTATCCCGTGGATCAATCTCATATTCCTGCGCTAAACAACATTCAAAACCAATTTTATCTTTACTGTTTCTTACCTTTCTTGCATAGCGCTCTAGATTATCCATCGCTTCTTTATAAAACTCTTCATTCATTTCAATTCCAACCGCTGAAGCGCCACATTTATGGTGCATGTAAAAGTTTAATCGTCCTTTTCCGCATCCAAAGTCTACAACCTGGTCGCTACTTCTTATTTCATATTGATTCAATAACTCATCTAATCCGCTATACGGCGTCGGTTCATAACGGTGATAGTGCATAGACTTGTTAAATCCTTTTTGCTCACCGACTGTTTTTATGTTTAAAGCTGCATCATAATATTGTTCGTTCATTGATTTTCTCCTAATAAGAAATGGTACTTCTTATTATACACCATGTACTGGAGAGGGATTTTTCATCGAATTAATTGGTACGTGAAATTATATAAACGATTTTCGGAATATATCTATCGTAACTTCAAATATATCGACTTACCGACAAATTCCTACAAAAAAACAGGAGCTATCTAGCCCCTGTCCTCTAATACTTTCCATACAGTTTGCTTCAATATTTCTACTCCATCCATAATACAACTATGATCGAACTTCATATACGGATGGTGTAATCCAGGTTGTAGGTTGGCCCCTAGTCCAAGCATGACAGCTTTTAAATGTGGTCTCTTCACTGTGTAGTAATGGAAATCATCGCTTCCTGTCGTATACAGTGGTCCAGTGCATCCCTCTTCTCCGTATACTTCAAGAATGCCTTTTTGCATAAAGCGCTCAGCTTCTTCTGACACTTCAGCTCCTGGCGCGAGATCGATCCATTCGTATGAAGTTTTCGATCCAATCGATACAGCTGCTTCTATTACATGTTCTATTTTTTTCTTTAATTCTTTCAATAATGTATTATTTTCTGCTCTTACATCTAAACTAAAATGCCCGTTACCTGGAATGATATTTAAATTATCTCCACCAGCTTGGCACCTTGTCATCTTCACTGAATATGAACTTTGTGGTGGGAGCCATATGTTTTTCAAACCGATATTGATCATAGAAATGACATCAATTGCATTTATCCCTTGATGCGGGCGTGCCCCATGTGCATCATCTCCATGAATCGTCCCTTCTAAAAATCCTGCTGCTCCGTGACGAATAGATGGGGCAGCTTGTTTCAAAGGTAGTTCTTCAATCGGTCTTAAATGAACACCAAATAAGAAATCAGCATCATCCACAGCACCCTTCTCTACCATCTTTAAAGAACCATTTCCTTTTTCCTCTGCCGGCTGAAAAATAAATCTAACCGTTCCACTATCCCATCTCATATTTTTCAATTGTAAAATAAGCCCCATCACAATTGTCATATGAGCATCGTGACCACATGAATGATTCGCTTTAAACTCTCCGTCCACTTCTTGCCAAAGTGCATCCATATCGGCACGAATTGCAATAACTGGATTTCCGCTTCCAATTTCAGCAATCACGCCTGGGCAATCATCAAATATTTTATATGAAATTCCTTCTTCTTTTAAAAAGTTAGTAATATACGCTGTCGTTTCATACTCTTTCCAACTCACTTCAGGGTTTTCATGTAAATGCTGAAAAATTTCAGTTAACCGCTCTTGTAATTCTAATGTTTTCAAAGCTACATTCTCCTTCCCAAATTTCAAAACCATTCAGGTTAATTATACTTATGAAAAACAGATGTTTTTATGAACATATTGAATTTTAAGAAAAAAGTCAATTGTTTATTTTTAAATACGATCGACAACTTATTTCCACTCACTTTATAACGATAGAACATTCCTTATTTTCTGTTTTTTATTGACGCTTATATCAATTTTTAGTTATTATAATTTAATAACGTCTATTTTGCGACAATTCTAAAAATACAAACATACATAATGAGGAGGCAATTTATGAAAAAAGAAATACCTTTTGGCGTAGCAATAATCCCTATTATCATTACAGTTGCAGTTATGATGGTTACAATTGTTGTATTAAAACAAAGCCCTCACGTCCCACTTATTATCGGTACAACCGTTGCTTCTATCGTCGCTTGGCGTTACGGTTACAAATGGAACGACATTGAAGAAGCAATGTATAAAGGAATTCGCCTCGCATTACCCGCTATCGTTATCATTATTCTAGTAGGTTTAACGATCGGTGCTTGGATTGGCGGCGGAATCGTCGCAACAATGATTTATTACGGTTTAAATCTTTTAACTCCATCACTATTTTTAGTTTCAATTACAATTATTTGTTCTATTGTTGCATTAGCTATCGGTAGCTCTTGGTCTACAATGGGAACAATTGGGGTTGCAGGAATGGGAATTGGCCTAAGTATGGGAATCCCAGCTCCAATGGTTGCCGGTGCTATCATTTCCGGTTCTTATTTCGGCGATAAAATGTCACCGCTTTCAGACACGACAAACTTAGCTGCAGGATTAACAAATACAGATCTATTCACACATATTCGTCATATGTTATTTACTACAATTCCAGGTTTAATTATTACTCTTATCGTTTATGCGTTCTTAGGAAGAAGCTTCGGCGCTAACAATATTGATGCAAAAAGCATCGATCAAACGTTACAAGTATTGCAACAAAACTTTGTTATCTCACCTTTCCTATTAATCATACCTGTAGTTGTTATGGTATTGGTCGCTAAAAAGGTTCCTGCGATCCCAGCTATTCTCGTAGGTATAATTTTAGGATTTTTATCACAAGTCTTTATTCAAGGTGGTTCTGTCTCCGCATCTGTCGGTGCACTCCAAAATGGATTTGTCATAGACACTGGCAACAAGCTAGTAGACGAACTCTTTAACCGCGGTGGCTTAAATTCGATGATGAATACAGTTTCTATGACAATTGTCGCTATGACTTTTGGAGGAGTATTAGAACATACTGGCATTCTTCGCTCAATTGTAAATCAAATTTTAAAATTAGCGACATCAGCAAAAGGACTTATCGCTTCTACTATCGCATCTTGCTTTGCAACAAACCTTACTTGCTCTGAACAATATATTTCGATTGTTGTTCCTTCAAGAATGTACGCAAATGCATACACAGAAAAAGGACTACATTCTAAAAATTTATCCAGAGCATTAGAAGATGGCGGAACATTAACTTCTGTTTTCGTACCTTGGAATACATGTGGTGTATTTATACTCGCAACACTTGGAGTTGGCGCATTCGAATATGCTCCTTATGCTATATTGAATTTCATCGTACCTATTATTTCAATCATTTACGGCATAACTGGTCTCACAATTACGAAACTATCAGACATTGAAAAAGCGGAACTACTAAAAAAACAAAAGGCTCAACTAGAAGCTTAAAGATACCGGTAAATTCATTTCATATATTGCGCGAGGGCGCCCTTGTTGATAGGGCATTTCCTCGCCGCAAATATGAGCATACCCATAATCAACTAGTTTCTTTAATAACCTTTCTGTTGATCGGCGAGTCACTTGTAAGTATTCAGAAAGATCCGCTGCTGTAAACTTCAATGTTGGATGTGATTGACTAAATTGAATAATTTTTGACAAGTTGGCTGGACTCAGTTTCGTTTCCTTCGCTATTTTCATGAGTTCTGGGTTGTCATTCTTCAAACTTTGTACTCTCTGTTCTTTCGGGAACGGACCAAATAGTTCTTTATCACTTGTTAGTATATAAAAACAGTGGTCTATTGGATTATTCTTCGCGAAACTTTGAGCGATTTTAGCATTTTGCTCCGCTTCTTTCACAGTTTTTCCGTAACCAAATCCAATAGCTACCGTTCCTTCTATACTCGCAAATAAATGATTTATCATATTTGTTTTTATAATCGATTCAATATCACCACGAGTCGTATACAAAATGAACGTCATTTCATCAACTTTTTTAAATGAACCACGTAGTTCTTTTGAAATGACATCTAATTGCTCAAGCAAACCTTCTCGTAATTCTAAAGAAGAAATCATACAAGCACCAACAGTAGCTGAATGGCTTTTTGCTAACTCAGCTTTTATTTTCGCATCTTTTAACCCATGTATAATGGATTGCTTCGGATCTATCATACGCTCTGAAGGAATACCTATTTTTTGAAGTTCATCATAGACAGCGTGAATACTAGTTAAAGCTAAATGAGCATCTCCAGATTCATATTTAGCTACATGAAAATCAATAACTCTATTTATTTCATCTTTACTCCACAGCATATTTTCATAATCTAACACTTGTGGATTTTCTTTTATACCGATATCATGGAACACATTTGTAATGAATGAGCGGTCTACTAAATCAATTGAAATGTTATGTGGTTGAATACCTTGGTGATACATGACAGAAAGAATGGAAGATGCGACAGTTGTCTCGTCTTGCTGTAAGTACGTACTTGGAATTCGTAATTGTTCTCTTATTTCTTTTGCCATATAATAAGGTAAAGCACCTGAGAAAAAGATGAAATCACACGGCTTTAAACGCTTTAAAAGTTCAGAAGATTCCGCCGGATGAAGGTAAATATATGGATCAATCTCTATTTCTTCTAGTTTATGAGCGACAGGTAAAAGTGTCTCCATAAACTCTTTTGAACCGACAACTGCAATTTTTATCATCATTTCTCTAACTCCTTATCATTAATTAACGACTATTTAACGTCAACTATATCAAATGTACAAAACTATTGTAAACAGGAAGGGGTCTCTACCCAATGAAAATTACAGCTATTCATCTTTACGCAATTCGTTTACCGCTTCGCGATCCGTTTGTTATTAGTTATGGTTCTTATTCTGATATGCCTTCTATTATTGTCAAAATGGAAACAGATGAAGGCATTATCGGTTACGGTGAGGGCGTTGCTGATGATCACGTTACAGGCGAATCATGGGAAAGTACTTTCCATACTTTAAAACATACACTTGCTCCTGCGCTCATTGGGCAAAATCCAATGAATATCGAGAAAATACACGATATGATGGACAATACAATTTACGGAGTGCCTACTGCGAAGGCCGCGATTGATATTGCTTGTTTTGATATAATGGGCAAAAAACTAAATCAACCTGTATATCAATTAATTGGCGGACGCTACCATGAAGACTTCCCTGTTACTCACGTCTTAAGTATCGCCGAACCTGAAGACATGGCTGAAGAAGCTGCTTCCATGATTCAAAAAGGTTACCAATCTTTCAAAATGAAAGTCGGTACGAATGTAAAAGAAGATGTAAAAAGAATTGAAGCGGTACGTGAACGTGTAGGAAGTGATATCGCGATTCGTGTTGATGTAAACCAAGGATGGCAAAATAGCGCAAACACATTAACGGCCCTTCGTTCATTAGGTCATTTAAACATCGACTGGATTGAACAGCCTGTTGTCGCAGACGATATTGACGCAATGGCTCACATTCGCTCTAAAACAGACCTTCCACTTATGATTGATGAAGGATTAAAAGGTTCTCGTGAAATGCGCCAAATCATTAAATTAGACGCGGCTGATAAAGTAAATATAAAACTAATGAAATGCGGCGGCATATATCCCGCTGTAAAACTCGCTCATCAAGCAGAAATGGTCGGCATTGAATGCCAAGTTGGATCCATGGTCGAATCATCCGTTGCCTCTTCCGCAGGATTCCATGTCGCTTTCTCGAAAAAAATCATTACGAGCGTTGAACTTACAGGTCCATTAAAGTTCACGAAAGACATCGGAAACTTACATTACGACGTACCGTTTATTCGCTTAAACGAAAAGCCAGGACTCGGCATTGAAATAAATGAAGATACATTACAAGAACTAACCGTCTTTCAAGACGTTGTACGCTAAAGGAGGACTAACGCATGACAGTTCTATACAAAGGATTATTAAAACAAAATAACGAACCATTTCACGTTACATTACTAACACTAGAGAACATTGAACAAATCTTATCATTACAAAACGTTGTAGTTGAGGCGCTAGAGGATAAAAGTCGCTTACAACCACTCTCGTTAGAAGAGTTTCAATACATTCTAGAAGGAAACGGCATGATGATCGGTGCTTTTATCGAAAACAAACTCATCGCATTTCGTGCCCTACTCGTCCCTCCTATCGACGAAGAACATTTAGGACTTGATATTGGCATACCAGAAAGCGAACTACATCGCGTCATCTATCAAGAAATTTCAAATGTTCACCCGAACTGCCGCGGAAATGGGATGCAAAAAATATTAGCGACAGTCATCATGGACAAATTACAAAAAGAAGATAGCAAATACGATTACGTTTGTTGCACCGTTGCCCCTTTTAACATTCCGAGTTTAAAGGATAAATTTGCGCAAGGAATGGAGATTGCTGCATTGAAGAAGAAATATGGCAGGAGTATGCGGTATGTTTTTGTGAAGGAATTGCGTGGAGGCAAGGAAAGAAATTGGACGGATGTTAAGAGTGTTCCGATGAGTGATGCTATTGGACAGCAGGCGTTGCTTTCGGAAGGGTATCGTGGGTATGAGATGGAAAAAGTGGACGGAGATTTTGTTGTGAAGTTTGGGCGATGATCTATATGATCGAAAAAAGGAGATGTCCCTTGTGACATCTCCTTTTTTCGATCCGTTAAACAATTCTGTGGTAAATGAAATTATATCAACGATTTTTCGAATATATCTATCCTAACTTACAATATATCAACGATTTTTCAAATATATCTATCATAACTCACAATATATCAACGATTTTTCAAATATATCTATCATAACTCACAATATATCAACGATTCGACAAAGAATATCGATTTACCGACAAAAATCGATATTCCTTACTAAACCGTCATCTTCCAACTAGATAACGCTAACCAATTCTCCATTTCCTTATAATCGGGCATTATCTTCCCGACAAGACGCCAAAAAGAGCGATCATGATTTAAATGAACCATATGGCACATTTCATGAACAACTACATAATCAATTACTTGCTGTGGTGCCATCGCTAACTTCCAATTAAATGTTAGTTGTAAATTTGAATCACACGTTCCCCACGTGCGACTACTATCTGTAATACGAATAGAACGTGGTTTTGTTTTGAAGTTACTTTGATGCACTTTAATACTCTTCTCTACTAATGACTTACACTGCTTATAGTAAAATCGTTTTAAAGCCTGCTGGACTTTCTCATCCTTAAGCTCTTTCACATAAATATGTAGCTTATTACCTTCAAACACTGCATTGTCTTGCGTAATACTTGCATCTTGAGAAATCTGTATCGGATACGTATTCCCTAAATACAGAAAACCCTCTCCTTGATCATAATCCTTTTCCTGTGGTCCAAGCGCTCGCTCCTGCATTTCCTTACGTGTTTTCTGAATCCAATCCCACTTCTCCTCCAGCAGCTGTACTAAGTATTCAACAGGTGTCCCTTTCGAAGCCTGCACTTCCACATTTCCGTACGAATCTACAAAAAGACGCACCGACTTTTTCTTTTTATAAGTTATATGAAAATTAATTGTCTCACCTAAATATGTATGTACCATTTCATCACCTAGCATATTATTTTTACAAATAAAAAAGAGTAGGATACAAACGCCCTACTCTACCTATTATATCATTTGCTGCTTTAACAAACTCATTACCCTCTATACTTTACACCTAATCCCTTAATGAAATTCCTTGCGTATCTATCGCCGCACTCTTTGTAATTTTTATGGCCTTTCTTTCTTAATAGGGCTCCTAATTCTCCCTTTGTTACTGAAACGCCTACGCTATCTAATATATCAAGTACATCCTCACTCGTTAATGATAGTGCGATTTTCATTTTCTTTAGCAGAAGGTTATTCGCACTCTCTTTGCTTTGTACAGGTGCCGGTTGTCCTGGTTTCGGATCTTGCTTCCCTCTTTTTAAAGTAATAAATCCATTTAAAAATGCCTCTAGCATCATCATATCGCATGTTAATACGTACTCATCTTCGATTACATCATCATTTTCAGCTTCATGCTGAGGAGCTCTCTTTATTTTTGTAAGCATATCAACTACGTCTTCTTTCGTTACTTCCATACCACCAAGTTTAAAGATTTCTACCATATCTATATCTCTTATATCTAAAGCGTACCTTACTCTTTTTAATATATCGTTGTTGCTCATTGCCATTGTTTTGCCTCCTGAAATGTTAAATATAATAATGCTTTTTAGCATGTATAAATTAATGTCGTCAAATTACTACTTTAACATTTTAGAGGTAGGTTTTGTAGTCTTAGGTGGATTAATGCTTGTGGGGATGATTTTATTTATTATTAAGAGATACTTCTAATAACGAATTTATTGTATTAGAAATTAAGAAAGGTCCTATCGATAGAAACGCCTTCAATCAAATACTGTAAAAAGTATTTTAGTTGGTAGTGGGATAGCTCCTTCCTTTGAGGATAATATTAATAAAGCAAAAAAGGATGGGGATTTACTATTAATTAACACACTAAAAAATGGACTAACCTAATATAGGTTAGTCCATTTCTTTTTATGCAACTCTAATTTAGTAGGCAACTCAAACGTAAATGTTACGCAAAATTCAGGTGAAATAGATTGATTATGTTTACTTAGGTTTTACTTTTTATTTGTGGTACGGTTCACCTTAATTAAAATGAAACAGTGTAACTTTCAAAAGTTACACTGTTTCACTACCTTCTACCACATTAGCACTCGCCTCAAACTTATTAAGCAATGCACGTACTTCATCCGTTGACTTCGTGCTCATCAATTGATTTCTTAATTCAGCAGCTCCAGGGAAGCCTTTTACATAAATTTTGAAGAAGCGATGTAGTCCTGTGATAGAGCGTGGTAATACTTCTGCATATTGATCTTGAAGATCAAGTTGTAGTCTTAAAAGATCAAGGTGTTCTTTACTGCTATGCTCTCTTGGCTCTTTTTCGAAAGCAAATGGATTTTTAAAGATACCTCGTCCGATCATTACACCATCAATGCCGTATTTTTCAGCAAGTTCCAGCCCCATTTTACGATCAAGGATGTCTCCATTGATTGTTATTAACGTATTTGGTGCAATACGATCACGTAATTTTTTAATTTCCGGAATTAGCTCCCAGTGCGCATCGACTTGGCTCATTTCTTCTCTTGTACGTAAGTGAATAGAAAGATTTGCAATATCTTGTTTGAAAATATGCGTTAACCAATCTTCCCACTCGCTTAACTCTTTAAAGCCAAGTCTTGTTTTTACGCTGACAGGTAATCCGCCCGCTTTTGCTGCTTGAATAAGTTCTGCCGCAACGTCTGGACGTAGAATAAGGCCACTACCTTTTCCTCTTGATGCTACGTTCGGTACAGGGCAACCCATGTTAATATCGATGCCTTTAAATCCTAACTCTGCCATACCAATACTCATTTGACGGAAATATTCAGGATTATCTCCCCAAATATGCGCCACTATCGGTTGTTCATCTTCTGTAAAAATTAAACGGCCACGTACACTTTTCATACCTTCTGGATGACAATAGCTATCCGAGTTTGTGAACTCTGTGAAGAATACATCTGGGCTACCAGCTTCACTTACTACGTGACGGAAAACAACGTCTGTCACATCTTCCATTGGTGCAAGTACAAAAAATGGTCGTGGTAAATCACGCCAAAAATTATCTATCATTTCAAATTCAAATCCTCTCAATATGAATGCAATTTCAAACTCTCAATTTATAATTTATGAAAATCAGCAATATTTATTTTAACTAAAATCGCTTATAAATGGTATTTTTGTAAACCAAAAAGCAGATGGTATAGATTCTCCTATATCAACTGCTTTCCTATTATACCAACTTAAGCCAAGCTACACACTCCACATGAGTCGTATGCGGGAACATATCAACAGGTTGTACTTCCTGCGTTTTATATCCGCCTTCTTCTAGTACTTTTAAGTCACGCGCTAATGTTGCTGGGTTACATGATACGTATACGACGCGTTTTGGTTTCATGTCGATGATTGTGTTTAGTAGTGCATCATCACAACCTTTACGCGGTGGATCTACGACCATTGTGTCGGCGATTATGCCTTCTTTGTACCACTTTGGAATAACTACTTCTGCTTCTCCTACGCCAAACTCAGCGTTTGTCATGTTGTTTAGTGCTGCGTTTCGGTTTGCGTCTTCGATTGCTTCTGGGACGATTTCAACGCCGTACACTTTTTTCGCTTTTTGCGCTAGGAATAAGGAAATTGATCCAATTCCGCAATAGGCATCAATTACTGTTTCGTTGCCATCTAGTTTTGCATATTCTAACGTTTTATCATATAGCACTTTCGTTTGCTCTGGGTTTACTTGATAGAATGAACGTGCTGAAATTGCAAATTTAATGTCACCGATAAAGTCATAAATGTATTCTGATCCGTACAGTACTGTCGTCGTGTCTCCGAAGATTACGTTTGTACGTTTCGTGTTTACGTTTTGAACAATCGATTTTACTTCTGGGAATTTCGCAGCAATTTCTTCAATGATTGCTTTTTTGTTTGGTAATTCTGCTGTACGAGTAATGAAGACAAGCATAATTTCCCCTGTTACTTGTCCGTAACGAGCCATTACGTGGCGAAGTGTTCCTTTGTTACGCTCTTCGTTGTATGCCGAAATACCGTGTTTTTCACAAATACGTTTTACTTCCTGGATTAATGTATCGTTTTCTTCTGCCTGAATTAAACATGATTCCATATTAATAATGTCATGTGTTCCTTGGCGATAGAAACCAGCTACAAGTCCACCTTCACGTTCTCCAATTGGTACTTGTGCTTTGTTACGGTATACCCATGGGTTCTTCATACCAAGTACAGGGTGCACAGGAACATCGCTTAATCCGCCAATGCGCTGCATAACGTCACGTACTTGTTTTTCTTTCGCTTGTAATTGTCCTTCATATGTTAAGTGCTGAAGCTGACAACCGCCGCACTGATTGTACACTGGGCATTCTGCATCTTTACGATATGGGCTCTCTGTATGAAGCTTCATTAAACGACCGAATGCGAAGTTTTTCTTCACTTTAATAATTTTAATTTGTGCTTCTTCACCTGGTAATCCGTTTTTAACGAAAATAGGATAGCCCTTTACTTTCGCAACACCGGCACCATCATGTGTTAAATCTTCAAATACTACATCTATAAACTCATTTTTCTCAACTGGTGGCGTCATTTTTGTACTCATTTTCCGACCTCTCTTTTTCATAACACTGCGTTACATTTTATCATACTTATATGGTCTATTTCTATCGGAAGAAAAAAAGCTATTGACGATAGTTCTCTGTTAATGTTACGCTACTACTAATTTAATACGGACGATGTTACCTCATATATACTCGATAATATGGATCGAGAGTTTCTACCCGGCAACCTTAAATTGCTGGACTATGGGGAAAACTAATGAATATTAGCCTATGTGCAAAAAAGGACTCATATTGATTAGCTTTCTCTCATAGATGAAAGTGAATCCATATGGGTCTTTTTTTATTTTCATTTTTCTAAAAGGTCAGACATCTTACGTATGACATAAAACTTCTTTGTTTTATTTTTAGTAATATAACGAGCGTTTTATGTACAAACTTTATACGAACTTCTGAAAGGGGCAACTACATGCAATATGTAATGAGCATTATCGGTATTCTTGTCGTTTTAGGTTTATGCTTTGCTTTGTCAAACAATAGAAGTAAAATCAACTTCCGTGCAATTGCTATTATGATTGGTTTCCAAATTTTAATCGGTTGGTTTATGTTTGGCACAAAAATTGGTCAACAAATTATCATCTTCATTAGTAAAGTTTTCAACAAACTAATTAAACTTGGTACGACAGGCGTCGATTTTCTCTTTAATGGAATTCAAAGAGATTTTGTCTTTTTCTTAAATGTATTATTAATTATCGTATTTTTCTCAGCACTACTTTCTATCTTTAGTTATTTAGGTGTTTTACCATTCATCGTTCGCGTTGTCGGCGGTGCAATTTCAAAAATTACTGGTTTACCACGCGTCGAGTCATTCCACGCAGTAAACTCTGTATTCTTCGGTTCAAGTGAAGCGTTAATCGTTATTAAAAACGATTTACAGCATTTTAATAAAAACCGTATGTTTATCATTTGTTGTTCTGCAATGAGTTCCGTTTCTGCTTCTGTTACAGCATCATACGTAATGATGTTAGATGCGAAATATGTACTAGCCGCTCTTCCGCTAAACTTATTCTCAAGCTTGATCGTTTGTTCGCTATTAACACCGGTTGATACGAAGAAAGAAGATGAAGTGATTCAAAAATTTGATAGAACTTTATTCGGAGACAGCTTTATCGGCGCAATGATTAACGGTGCGCTTGATGGTTTAAAAGTAGCTGGTATCGTTGCTGCATTAATGATCGCCTTCATCGGTGTGATGGAAGTTGTAAACTACGTAATTAGCGCAGCTTCAGGTGCAATGGGATATGCTGTTACTTTACAACAAATCTTCGGTTATATACTTGCTCCATTCGCATTCTTAATGGGTATTCCAACTCAAGACATTATCCCAGCTGGTGGAATTATGGGTACGAAGATTGTATTAAACGAGTTTGTAGCAATCCTTGATTTAAAAGGTGTTGCATCAACATTATCTCCACGTACAGTCGGAATCGTTACAGTATTCTTAATTAGCTTCGCAAGTATTAGCCAAATTGGTGCGATTGTAGGTACAATCCGTGCCCTTTCTGAAAAACAAGGAAGCATCGTTTCTAAATTTGGTTGGAAAATGCTATTTGCATCAACACTTGCCTCTATTTTATCTGCAACAATCGCTGGATTGTTTATTTGATACAAAATCACCTTACTCGTTGAAGTAAGGTGATTTTTTTATCTATTGTTACTTTTCTCATTCCATACATTTTCTTCAAATGATATGATGAACAAGGGTATATCCCCACCTCTCTTACAGCGGTGGGGATTTTAAATATGAGTATGCAACATAATACACAATAGAAGGTGATTTTATGAAAAAATACGCAGCAATCGCTTTATGCACATCTGCCATTCTAGCAGGTTGTACTACTAGCAATGTAAATCAAGAGCCTAAAAAAGAGAAAAAGGTTCAAGAGACTAAGAAACAAGAAGTGACCGTACAAGAACAAGGGAAAATTTCCTATAACCCAATTACATATGAATCTACTAATACTACTATTCACATGACAGATATAAAGGATACTTTAAGTGAGGTACAATATAAAATTTGGCGCACAGCTGATGGGAAGGAAAGTGCTAAATCTTTTTCTTCTAAAGAAAAGGAGAAACAATTTACACTTCCTTTTGACATAAAAGAATTTGAAGGAAAACGCGGTGAGTTTCAAATTGAAGCAATAGGAATGAAAGAAGATGGGAAAAACATTCCACTCACAAAATCTACTATTACTTTCGAGCAAAAGGTTCCCGTTCTTATGTGCCATGCAATCGATGATTATCATGGACAAGGCATTAAAGATTTATTCGTATCACCTGCTAATTTTGAAGCCCAGATGAAATATTTAAAGGACAACGGCTATACATTACTAACTTTTGAACGTTGGGGCGATATTAATAAAGTAAATAAACCTATCTTTGTTACATTTGATGACGGTATGAAAAATAATATGAATGCATTTCATGTTTTACAAAAACTAAAAGACGATACGTTTAAACCTACAGCAACAGAATATATGATTGTTGATAACGTTGATGTAGAAGGATCACTTTCTACATCTGACATAAAAGAAATGGTTGATTCCGGCATTTTCTCTATGCAATCTCATACTGCAACACATGCAGACTTGCCGAAAATTACAAACTATGAAGAAGAATTAAAAGAATCAAAGGAAAAGCTAGAGAAAATAACAGGTAAGCCTGTTATTGCAGTTGCTTATCCATTCGGTCATGTGGATGATAAAGTTGTTGCAGAAACGAAGAAATATTATCAATTTGCGACGACAACAAAATCCGGAAAGTTCATCACAAAAGGTGAACCCGATGAATTATTAAAAATGAAGCGTGTTCGCATACACAATTCGACGACTGTAGAACAATTTGCTTCTTCGATTAAATAACGATGAGAGCTCAATATATTTTGAGCTCTCTTTTTAAGCTATATTTATATATATTTTTTGAATTTTCTTGTATTATATATAGTAAGAAATCTTTCAAATTAAAGGAGATTATACATATGTCATTTGAACAAACGTTAGAGAAATATGCTGCTCTTGCAGTCAATGTTGGTGTTAATATTCAACCAGGACAAACACTATCAATTAGTGCACCTCTTGAAGCTGTACAATTTGTGCGCCTCGTTACAGAAAAAGCATATAAATCTGGTGCAAAACACGTATATGTGGACTGGAATGATGAGACGCTAACACGCTTAAAGTTCGACCTAGCTCCTGAAGAAGCATTCGCTGAGTTCCCATCTTGGAAAGCACACGCTCGTGAAGAATTAGCAAAAGAAGGTGCTGCATTTATGTCTATTTATGCAGAAAACCCTGATTTATTAAAAGGTGTAGAATCAACGCGTATCGCAACAGCTCATAAAGTAGCTGGTGAAGCAATGAAAGTATACCGTGATTACGTACAAGCTGATAAAGTAAGCTGGTGTGTCATTTCTGTCCCTACGAAAGAATGGGCTGCGAAAGTATTCCCTGACGTTGCACCAGAAGAACAAGAAGCAAAACTATGGGATGCTATTTTCAAAGCTACTCGTGCTGATTTAGAAAATCCTGTAGAAGCATGGAAAGAACACGATGAAACGTTACATACAAAAGTTGATTACTTAAACGAAAAGCATTATAAAGCTCTTCACTATACAGCTCCTGGAACAGATTTAACGATTGAACTTCCAGAAAAGCATGTATGGGCTGGTGCTGGTAGCTTAAATGAAAAGAACGTACCATTTATGGCGAACATTCCAACTGAAGAAGTATTTACAATGCCACTTAAAACAGGTGTAAACGGCCAAGTATCTAGCACAAAACCGTTAGCATTTGCAGGTAATATTATCGATAACTTCACGTTAACATTTGAGAACGGACGTATCGTAGATTATAAAGCTGAAACTGGTGAAGAAGCTTTAAAACATTTAGTAGAAACAGATGAAGGTTCTCACTTCTTAGGAGAAGTAGCTTTAGTACCTCATGATTCACCAATTTCAAACACAAATGTTTTATTCTACAATACGCTGTTTGATGAAAACGCATCTTGCCACCTTGCAATCGGAAGTGCTTATGCTTTCAACTTAGTTGGCGGAAAAACAATGTCTAAAGAAGAACTTGCTGAAAACGGAGCAAACAATAGTATTACACATAACGACTTCATGATTGGATCAGCTGAGCTTGATATCGACGGCATTACAGATGATGGCAGACATGAACCAATCTTCCGTAAAGGTAACTGGGCATTTTAATATAAAAGGAGGCTATCCTCAGGGATAGCCTCCTTTTATTATGTCATTTTTTGTCGGTAAATCGATATATTTCAAAAATCGCTGATATAAATTGAGTTACGTTCGATATATTTTAAAAACCGCTGATATATTTGGAGTTACGTTCGATATATCCAAAAAATCGCCGATATAATTCATTTACCAATGCACCGTCCCTAAGCAATGTCACAAAACGAAACTACTACTTATGATGCCGATGAAACCTTAAGCCCAATTACTCCTAAAACAATAAAGAGAATGCAAAATGCTTGGAATAAGCTAATGTGCTCTTTGAAAAAATACACGCTAATGATTGTAATAAGTAATGTTCCTACACCAGACCAAATCGCATAAGCGATACTTAAATGAATTTTTTTGACAACGATAGCAAATACGCTGAAACAAATTCCATAAAATACGAAAATAAGTACACTGGGAACGAGCTTTGTTAAACCATTTGATAGTTTCATCGCAATTGTTCCAGCTACTTCAAAAATAATTGTAACAAGTAATAATAACCAATATACCATACTAGAATCTCCTTCTCTGTTACCTTATAGAGATTCTAGTATACTACTTATAGTCCTAATGAAATATATTTAATTTCTAAATATTCCTCGATACCGAAATGCCCTCCTTCACGGCCAATACCACTTTCTTTAAAGCCACCAAACGGTGCTTGTGCAACTGATGGAAGTCCATCATTTAATCCGATAATACCGTACTCTAATGCCTCGCTAACTTGGAATGCTTGACTAATATCTTTTGTGAAAATATAAGCAGCTAAGCCATATGGTGTATGATTTGCACGTTCGATTACTTCTTCAACCGTTTTAAATTTCGCAACTGGTGCTACTGGTCCGAATGTTTCTTCATTCATACAAAGCATCGTATCGTTCGCCAATCCAATTACAGTTGGTTGCATAAAGTGTCCATCTAGCTCTGCAACCTTTTGACCACCAAATAAAACTGTTCCACCCTTTTGAATAGCATCTTCAATATGTTCCTGTACTTTCGAAACTGCATTCTCGTCAATAAGTGGTCCTACAGTCGTTCCATCACCGAAACCGTCTCCTACTTTTAACTGCCCTACTGCCTTTTGAAACTTCTCTGCAAATACTTCATACACTTCTTCCTGAACAAATACTCGATTTGTACATATACACGTTTGTCCTGCGTTACGGAATTTCGAACCGATTACCGCCTCTACAGCTTTATCTAAGTCCGCATCATTCATAACAATAAACGGCGCGTGACCACCTAACTCAAGTGAAACCTTTTTCATCGTTTGTGCAGCACTAGCCATTAATTCTTTCCCAATCTCAGTTGATCCTGTAAAGGAAACTTTTCGAACACGTCCATCTTCCATCCACGTATCAGCAATTGCTTTCGCACTGCCTGTTACAATATTTATTACGCCTTTTGGAATGCCCGCTTCATGAGCTAATTCAGCTAATTTCAACGCAGTTAATGGCGTTTGACTTGCAGGTTTTACAACTGCTGTACATCCTGCTGCAAGCGCCGGGGCTACCTTTCTCGTAATCATAGCAGCCGGGAAATTCCAAGGTGTAATAGCTGCCATAACCCCAACTGGTTGCTTCATAACTAAAATACGTTTATTTGGATGAGAAGCAGGAATCATTTCACCGTATACGCGTTTTCCTTCTTCTGCATACCATTCAACAAAGCTATTTGCATAATTCACTTCACCAAGTGCTTCTACAAACGGCTTTCCTTGTTCCCTCGTCATAATCGCTGCAATCTCTTCTTTATTTCCATCGATAAGTGTGAACCATTTTTTTAACTTCACTGCACGGTCTGCCGCTGTTAACTTAGACCATGATTTAAAAGCTTCATGAGCAGCATCAACAGCTTGCTTTGCCTCTGTTACCCCGCCCTTTGGTACCGTCGCAAATATTTCCTTCGTTGCTGGATTATTTACTTCGATTTGTTCTTGCAATGTAATCCACTCACCATTTATATACATCGCCTTTTTCTCTACATTTACAAACGTCGCTTTTTTATCCACTGTTTTCTTCCTCCTCTATAAGTTTCTTTATCTTCCTAGTGGCAGCAGATTGACTTATTTTTAAAAACTCCGCTACTTTATAACTCGATCCATATGTTTTATATGCTTTCAAAATAATATTCCGTTCTACTTCTTCTAACATTTTATAGAGACTTTGACCGGACTGTTCAACCGTTGATTCTTGCATCGCTATTGGCAAATCTTCTATCGTAACGATATCATCAGCAGTTATAACAATTCTCTCAATCACATTTTCAATTTCTCTATTATTTCCTTCCCACGGGTAACCAACAAACATTTGTAATGTGCTAGGTGCTAATTTTACATTCCGGCCATATTTCTCGTTAAAGTGCTGTAAATAATGATAAATGAGCGGCAAAATGTCTTCGGTTCTTTCCCTGAGTGGCGGAATTAAAATTGGAATGACATTCAGACGATAATATAAATCTTTCCGGAATGTTCCTTGTTTCACCATCATACTTAAATCTCGATTTGTTGCCGCTACAATTCTAACATCCACTTTTTTTAATTCTCTTCCGCCAATAGGACGAAACGTTTTTTCTTGCAACACTTGCAAAAGTTTCGCTTGAATTTCAAGTGGCATTTCGCCAATTTCATCTAAGAAAAGAGTTCCTTTATGAGCTGATTCTAATAATCCCTTTTTTCCTTCACGATTCGCACCTGTAAAAGATCCACCTGAGTATCCAAAAAGCTCTGATTCAATTAAATTCGTTGGCAATGCCGCACAATTAATTTCATAGAAACTTTCATTCTTCCTGTTACTCACTTCATGTAAATGACGTACTAATCGACTCTTCCCTACTCCTGTCTCACCTAAAACGAGAACTGTACTATCTACCACGGATATTTTCTTGATTGTCTCGACTATTTTTTGCATAGCGATACTTTTAAAAATAAGTCCTTCATGTTCATATGTTTCTCTTAATTCTCTTTTATATGTTTTTAACTGATTATCCATTTCCTCTACCTTTTGACGTAATTGGTAGAGCTCTGTAAGATCACGAGAATAACTAATTACTCTTCTTAAATTTCCCTCATTATCAAAAACAGGCCTTGTACGAACGTGTAAATACTCTCCTGATTTTGTCGTTTGAACGAGTTCAATCGGTCTCTTTTTTTCAATTACTTCTAACGTTGCCGATGGATAAAAGATACCATCCTTCTGCAATTCTTTCACATGCTTACCTACTAACTCTTTAGCAGCTAGTTGATAGTGCCTTTCACATGTACTATTTACACGCACAACGATTCCCTTTTCATCAGTCACAAAAATTTCGTCAAACGCATATTCAAATACATCTTGTAAATCCATTAACACTCGTTCCTTTTCTCCAACCATCCTAGCCACCCCTAACTTCTAATCCATCGATTCACTTCACTACCTTTATTATAAAGTGAATTTTCTGCACTTTATATAGAGTTAGCTAGAATGTTTGCGATTTATTATTTAGCTTTTAAACACGAGCAGTATTTGCTTTCTCATAACAGACTTGCAATGATTCTTCAATTATTGTTAATCCTTCTTCAAGTTGCTCATCTGTAATAACTAATGGCATTAATACACGAATAACATTACCGTATGTCCCTGCTGATAGTAGGAGTAATCCGCGTTTATTTGCCTCTGCGCACAAATTAGCTGTTAACGTTTTATCAGGTGCTTTCGTCTTCCGATCTTGAACAAGCTCGAATGCACACATTGCTCCTAAACCACGCACATCACCGATGCAATTATATTTATTTTTCATCTCTTCGAATCGATTCATTACAACTTTTCCTAATTCTATCGCTCTATCATTTAAATTCTCTTTTTCTATTACATCAAGCACTGCTAATGCTGCTGCACATCCTAGTGGGCTTCCTGCATAAGTTCCACCCAGCTCTCCTGGCGCAGACTCATTCATAATTTCCTTGCGCCCAATAACGCCACTAATTGGTACACCAGCGCCTAATGATTTAGATACCGTAATTAAATCTGGAACGACATCATAATGATCAATGGCAAAGTATTTTCCTGTACGGCTAAATCCTGTTTGAATTTCATCAGCTACAAATAAGATGCCGTGTTCTGAACAAATATTGCGTACTTCTTGCACAAACTTCTTACTTGGAACGATAAACCCGCCTTCCCCTTGAACAGGTTCCATTACAACGGCTGCAATTGTTTCTGGTGCTACTTCTGATATGAAGAAATTCTTAAACTCTTCAATCATAAAGTCATCGTACTGCTCTTCCGTTAATCCTTCTGGGCGGCGATATTCGTACGGAAACGGCGCTTTATATACTTCTGGAGCGAATGGACCAAATCCAAATTTATATGGCTTTACTTTACTTGTCATCGTCATTGTCATTAATGTACGCCCATGGAATCCTTTAGAAAAAGCAATAATACCAGGTCTTTTTGTATATTTACGAGCGATTTTTACAGCGTTCTCAACCGCTTCTGCACCACTATTTAAAAATAGTACTTGCTTATCAAAACTTCCTGGTGCTAATGCCGCAAGTTTTTCTGCTAATTCAATATATGGCTCATACATCATGACATTAAATCCAGTATGAATGTATTGATCTACTTGTTTATGGAGCGCTTCTTTAACAGCTGGATGACAATGTCCTACGTTAATTGTTCCGATTGCTCCTGCGAAATCAATGTACTGATTGCCATCAACATCTGTTACAAGAGCACCATTTGCAGATTGTACAAACGTTGAGATGCCGTTACTTACTCCTTTTGGTACTATATTTTGGCGGCGTTCTAATAAAGACGCTGCTTTCGGTCCAGGAATTTGTTCATTTACTTTAGCAAATTTTTTTGTGTTCATTACGTACCCCATCCTTTTCTTTACATTGTTTTCTCTTTTCATTGCAAAATGTATGCCAACGTTCTTTCCCAGCATTCATCCTGCATACCTTCTATGTCGACATAAAAAATAAGTCTATAAAGACTCATTAAGAGTCCTTATAGACTTATTTTTCTTACACATTAGACTTTCCTTGTTCCCAAATCAACTCACCCGAATGAGAAATAAACTCCCCAACAGATTGTACTACTAAATCCGCAAGTGGTTCTAACGTTTGACGATCTCCTGTGCCAGACAGTACTCCAATTGCATAGCAATCGCCGCCATTTTTCGCTAAATATAAATCAGTTGGTGTATCTCCAACGACCGCTACTTCACACGCCTCTAAATGAAACCTTTCACAAAACGATTCTACAATTCTTTTATCTGGTTTTTGTGCCGGAAATGTATCTGAAGCTACAACATAATCAAAAAAGGACTCTAATTGATATTGTTTCAAAAATAATTCTGTTGGTGCAAAATCATCAGCTGTCACAACACCTAAAATAAATCCTCTATCCTTTAAACCTTGTAAAATCCTCGGTAAATCCGCCGTCATTTTCATATAGGAGCGGTGTTCATACATAAGAGAAAATAATTTTTCACTTACCCACTCATGCATTTCCGCTTCCTTAGATGACATAATATACTTACAAAGCCCCTTTGCTACATCGAGGCTTGTTCCAGCAGCTATTGCACTACGAGGATGAACAAATGCCCCATCCACACCGATTTCTTTTAATAAAGCCTGCTGCATTGACTGTGGGAGTTGATATAATTTTATACATTCAGCGACAAGCTCTTCAGCTACTTTTATCCAAATTGAATGAAAATCCATTAATGTCCCATCTTTATCAAATAGTATTGCCTTTACCTTCTCCATAGCATCCTACCTCTCGTTTCTTATCTCCTCCAGTGTATCAATAAAGTATGGATATAAAATAAACGAATTGTAAAAATACCATAAAAATCAAACTAACTTCCAATTTACAATTCCTCTATATAATAAAAAGGATGCCTTTACAGGGCACCCTCTTGTTGTTCAGGAACAAATAGTTCAAGACAATGATATATATTTTCGAATTCCATCGGTGCATCTCCACCGTATTCACCGTCTAAGTTAATCATTAGTTTATCTGGTGAATGCACTTTAATTCGATTTGCTTGTGTGTATAGTACTTTTGGATTGTTAATATGTTCACCACGCTGCGCTTGTGTTGCTGCTTTAATTAAGTCAGCAATAGAACCTTTTTTCAGTACTAATAAATCAAATAATCCATCGTTAATCGATGCATATGGTGCTACCTTTTCAAAGCCGCCCACTGAACGAGTATTCGTAATTAAAAACATCGTAATTTCTTCTTGTAGTAATTTCCCATCATACTCAATTTCAACATATGTTGGATGTAATGACGGTAACATTTCGATTCCTTTTAAATAGTAAGCAAGTTGGCCTAATACCGTCTTTAGCTTACTTGGCACTTCATATGTTAACTCTGTAATACGGCCGCCACCAGCGATATTAATGAAATATGTATCATTCGCTCTACCAAGATCTAACGGAACTGTTTTCCCTTCACAAATAATATCCGCAGCCTCTTCAATAGCACGAGGTACACCGATCGCACGCGCAAAATCATTTGTCGTTCCAACTGGAATAATTCCAAACTTCGGACGATGTTCATGTCCTACTAAGCCGTTCACCACTTCATTTAATGTACCATCACCACCAGCTGCGATAACAACATCAAACTTACGATCCGCAGCTTGCCTCGCTGCCACAGTCGCATCTCCAGGACCAGTTGTCGCATGACAAGACGCTTCATATCCAGCTTGTTCTAATTTTTGTAATACTTCCGGTAAGCTTTTCTTAAATAGCTCACGCCCAGAAGTAGGATTATAAATAATTCTTGCTCGCTTCATCATTTATTAGCACAGGAAATTTCTTTATATATTGAAAAAGAACATACCGAACTTCTATTCAGTATTCCCATGCCTACCTCCTCTCATCTTCCTATCCTTCTTTTATCTCGCTCAAACAGGCAGTAAGAACCCGATTCGTGTAGTCCATCAAAAATAAATATTCATTTCAATGGTTTTGTTTTATTTGACAAAAAATTTATGTCCATCTATTTCCTCACAACAATTTACATATAACGAATAATAATTATCTATTATTTCATGAGATGAAAAAAAACCTCTATGTCTAGATTTATCATTATTCCCACCTTTTTGCAACTATCATACCATAGTTGCTATACAAACATTTTTACACTTTTGACAGTTAATCAAACGTTTGTTTAAACGATTCTCTCTCATTTAAACAAACGTTTGATTAACCTAGAAAAACACCCATGTACGGGTGTTTTTCTGCTTAATCTTTACAAGTTATTACTATTATCGCTTATTAATCTCTTCAAGTAAGATTTTGTTAACAAGCGGTGGATTTGCTTGTCCTTTTGTAGCTTTCATAATTTGACCAACTAAGAAGCCAATTGCACGGTCTTTACCGTTTTTAAAGTCTTCGATAGATTGCTCATTATTATCAAGAATTTCTGTTACAACTTTACGAAGTGTACCTTCGTCAGAAATTTGAACAAGACCTTTCGCTTTAACGATTTCTTCTGGGTCTCCACCTTTTTCAATTAATTCGTTAAATACTTTCTTCGCGATTTTAGAAGAAATTGTACCTTTTTCAATTAATTGAACCATTTTAGATAAACCAGCAGGCGTTAATGCAACGTCTTTTAATTCTTTTTGTTGTTTGTTTAAGTATGCAAGCACTTCACCCATTAACCAGTTTGATGTTAGTTTCGCATCTGCTCCATCTTCAATTGCTGCTTCAAAGAAATCAGACATCTCTTTCGTTAATGTTAATACGTGTGCATCATAAGCTGGCAAGCCAATTTCTGCAACGTAGCGAGCTTTACGTGCATCTGGAAGTTCTGGAATCGAAGCACGAATTTCTTCTTTCCACTCATCATCGATGTAAAGTTCAACTAAGTCTGGCTCTGGGAAGTAACGGTAATCGTCAGATCCCTCTTTCACACGCATTAAGATTGTTTTCTTCGTTGCTTCATCATAACGACGTGTTTCTTGTTGGATGATACCACCAGATAACAATTCTTTCTCTTGGCGCACTTGCTCGTGCTCAAGACCTTTTTGTACGTAAGTGAATGAGTTTAAGTTTTTCAGTTCCGCTTTCGTACCGAACTTCTCTTGTCCAACTGGACGAAGGGAAATGTTCGCATCACAACGCAAGGAACCTTCTTCCATCTTACAATCAGATACGCCAGTGTATTGAATGATTGATTTTAACTTCTCTAAGTATGCATATGCTTCTTCTGGCGTACGCATATCTGGCTCAGATACGATCTCGATTAAAGGCATACCTTGACGGTTGTAGTCTACTAATGAACCATCAGCTGTATGCGTTGATTTACCAGCATCTTCTTCTAAATGAAGACGTGTAATACCGATACGTTTCTTTTTACCGTCTACTTCAATTTCAATCCAACCATTTTCACCAATTGGCTTATCGAATTGAGAAATTTGGTAAGCTTTCGGATTATCTGGGTAGAAATAGTTTTTACGGTCGAACTTCGTTTCCGTTGCGATTTCACAGTTTAATGCCATTGCAGCTTTCATTGCAAAGTTAACTGCTTCTTTATTTAAAGTAGGAAGTACCCCTGGGTATCCTAAGTCAATTACACTTGTTTGTGTATTTGGCTCCGCTCCGAATTCTGTTGGACTCGCAGAGAAAATTTTCGAATTTGTTTTTAACTCAACGTGAACCTCTAAACCAATAATTGTTTCTAAATTCATCTATGCTCGCCTCCTTACAGACTTGCTTTTTTTGTATGATAGTCTGTTGCTTGCTCAAACGCATGTGCAACGCGGTAAATTGTCGCTTCATCGAAGTGTTTACCAATGATTTGTAGACCAAGTGGCATGTTGTTAGCACCGAATCCACATGGAACAGAAATCGCTGGAACACCCGCTAAGTTTACTGGGATTGTTAAAATGTCATTTGCATACATTGTCATTGGATCATCAACTTTTTCGCCCACTTTAAATGCCGGAGTTGGCGTTGTTGGTCCAATAATAACATCGTAGTTAGCAAATACATTTTCAAAGTCGTTTTTAATTAATGTACGTACTTGTTGTGCTTTCTTGTAGTATGCATCATAGTAACCAGAGCTAAGTGCAAATGTACCAAGCATAATACGACGTTTTACTTCATCACCAAAACCTTCACTACGTGTGTTTTTGTAAAGGTCTAATAAATTATTTACATTATCAGAACGAACACCGTAACGTACGCCATCAAAGCGTGAAAGGTTAGCAGATGCTTCAGAAGAAGATAATAAGTAATACGTTGCTAGAGCGTATTTAGAGTGTGGAAGAGATACTTCCTCCCAAGTTGCGCCCATACCTTCTAATACTTTTAAAGCAGCTAGTACTGACTCACGAGCTTCTTCGCCAACACCTTCTCCTAAGTATTCTTTCGGTACAGCAATGCGTAAACCTTTAACGTCGCCTGTTAAACCAGCTAAGTAGTTTCCTACTTCAACGTTAGCAGAAGTTGCATCCATACGGTCAATACCTGAAATAGCTTGTAATAAATATGCATTATCTTCTACTGTACGTGTAATCGGTCCGATTTGGTCAAGTGAAGATGCGAATGCTACTAATCCGTAACGAGATACGCGTCCGTAAGTTGGTTTTAAACCTACAACGCCGCAATATGCAGCTGGCTGACGGATAGAACCACCCGTATCAGAACCTAGAGAGAATAATACTTCTCCTGCTGCTACAGCTGCTGCAGAACCACCACTAGATCCGCCTGGAACGTAATCTAAGTTCCATGGATTTTTCGTAGCGTAGAAACCTGAGTTTTCATTTGAAGAACCCATTGCGAACTCGTCCATATTTAACTTACCGATTGTAACTGTGTCAGCAGCTTTTAGCTTTTGCACAACTGTTGCATCATAAATTGGATCAAAGTTTGCTAACATTTTGCTCGCACAAGTTGTACGAAGACCGTTAGTTACAATGTTATCTTTTACACCAATTGGCATACCGAATAATAAACCATTATCTTCAGCACCGATTTTTGCGTCTAATTCTTTCGCTTTCGCGCGTGCGTTTTCTTCATCTAATGTAAGAAAAGCTTTTACGTTATCTTCAACATCCGCAATACGTTTGTAAGATTCTTCTACTAAATCCGTAACGGAAATTTCTTTGTTGTTTAACTTCTTATGTAACTCTGATACGGAATGATCAAATAATGACATCGAAATTCCCCTCCTCTATTCTAATACTGCTGGAACACGGATTTGATTATCTTTGTGATCCGGTGCATTTTTTAATACTTCTTCAACTGGTAAACCTTTTTCTGGTACATCTTCACGCATAACATTTTTCATAGTTAATACATGAGTTGTTGGTTTTACATCAGTTGTATCTAATTCATTTAACTGTTCTGCAAATGTAACAATTGCATCTAGTTGTTTTTGAAATTTTTCAGCTTCTTGATCAGTAATTGCAAGACGTGCTAAATGTGCTACGTGCTTTACATTCTCAACGGAAATTCTTGACACGGCTAGGCCACCTCCATAATATATCGTTCAATCTACAATACTATTGATGATACCAAATTTTCAGTACTTCAAGCAAGTCAACACACGGCACTTACTGCATTTTTACATAAAAAAAGAAAGGCGAATGCCTTTCTTTACGATTTACTCTTTATCTAACGGTTTATTTTTCGGAAATCTCTCGTTATCTTCTTCATTATCACGAATTGTTTTTTGTAATACAAAACAAGACATCGTTAAAAATAATGTTCCAATTAAATAATATCCTTTTACACTAAGCGTTTCATCTAACGTATAAATTCCAATTAGCATACCTGAAAGCGCGCAAACAAATGAAGTCCATGCTAAAAACGTGAACGCTTGCGTATTACGTCTTCTCATCGTTCTCCCCCTCGTTAGCTGTGCATCCATTATAGATAAGTATATTTACCATGATGGATTTTTATGTAAATTCTAGTTTTATATTTATAAATCTACCATTTCAAAGTCAGTTTTCTGTCTAATCTGAAAAAACAATCAAAAATATTGACATTTATTTCAATTCTGCATAAAATAAAAACAAATATTACGAACCTCGAAATATACGGGAGTGGAAATAATTGTTGCAATATGAACATTTTTTAGACTTACTGCTAGATAACGCCAAGAAACTTTTTTATCCTGAAGAATGGGTAAGCCTAGATTTAACACTTTCTAAAACAGAAGTATTTTGTTTACTTTGGATGGAGCGAAATACAGATATTACAATGACAAAAATTGCTGACCTTCTTGATATACCGATGAGTACAACGACAGGTGTTGTAAATCGCCTCGTAAAAAAGGGATATATTGAAAGGTACCGTGATGAAAACGACCGACGCATTGTATTAATTCGTTTAACAGAAAACGGCGTAACGCTCGTCCAAGAAGTAAAACAAAATGCAGCCCATTACTTTAACCTAGTGACAGAAGCATTATCAGAAGAAGAAAAGGCATTCTTACTACAAATCTTCCAAAAGATCATGAATCACATCGCTACGTCACAGCAAAAAACAGAAGAAAGGGTTTCTACACCTAAAATGAAAAACATTCGGATTGAATAAAACCCTAGTTGGGTTTTTATTCAACATTTTATTTCGGCATTCGTAATATTCGATACTCGAAACAAAGGGGATAGAATAATGAGAATTATTTTGTATACAGGTAAAGGCGGCGTAGGAAAAACTAGCATTTCAGCAGCAACAGCACTTCAAAGCGCAAAACAAGGATTAAAAACATTAGTAATGAGTACAGATCCTGCTCATAGTTTAGGAGATTCATTTGGTATAAAGCTATCTTCTGAGCCATTAGAAATTCGTGAAAATTTGTGGGCACAAGAAATTAATACGATTTATGAGATGGAAAAAGGCTGGGGGAAATTACAGAAATATATTACGCTACTCTTCACCTCCAAAGCAGCTGATGATATTACAACAGAAGAATTAACGATGTTTCCTGGTATGGAAGATTTAATTAGCTTACTTCGGGTACTCGATTATTATAAACAAAACACATATGATGTTATTATCATTGATTGTGCTCCAACAGGAGAAACATTAGCAATGCTCAGCTTTCCAGACATGCTCGGCTGGTGGATGGAAAAATTATTTCCTATTAAAAGAAAAGTTTTAAAAGTTGTTCGTCCTGTAGCTCAACCACTTCTTGGTGTCCCCCTTCCAACCGATGATATTATGGACGAATTAACGAATACACTTGAACAACTTGGAGAAATGAGAGATATTTTATCAAACCGAGACATAGCAAGTATCCGCATCGTTGTAAATCCTGAAAAGATGGTCATTAAAGAAGCTCAGCGTAGCTTTACTTATTTAAACTTATACGATTATAACGTAGATGCCATTATGATCAACCGCGTCATCCCTAACGCTGTCACCGATTCTTATTTTCAAGCTTGGAAAGATACCCAAAAGAAATATAAAACATTAATTCAAAATAGTTTTGATCCACTTCCTATTTACGAAGCTCCTATGTTTGAACAAGAGGTTGTCGGTTTGTCTATGTTAGAGCGTGTAGGAGATGCTTTATTTAAATCAGATTCTTCTCCTACGGAAGTGAAATTTAACGGTCGCACTCAATATGTAAAAAAAGATGGCGATGAGTATATTTTCGTTCTCTCCATTCCCTTCTCAAACAAAAGTGAACTTGCATTAAATCAAAAAGGTGATGAGCTTATCATTCGTGCTGGTTCTGTTAAACGGAACATCACATTACCAAAAACGTTAACACACCTTTCTATTCAAGGAGCTAAATTCGAAGATGATGTACTAAACATTCGATTTGGAGGTGTAGTACATGCATGAGGAACTACTAAGAAAGGTAATTCGTACAAAAATAAAAGTCGGTATGAATATATTAGAAGAGTTACCTGCCCCAATCCAGCAATCAGCTAAGCAAGCACTAAACATTTTGCAAGAGGAACTAGCTACTTATCCGAAAAAACAAGAGCATCATGAGGATAATGTAAAAAGTATCATAATTGAATAACTATCCCTGTATAGAGGGCCTTTTTTAGGCTTTCTATATTTTATTGGAGTGATGTAAGTTGATGAAAAAACATTCCACTATTATACTCTGGATCATTCCTTTATTATTTTTCGTTCATAACCTTGAAGAATCTTTTCAAATGCCACAATATCTTGCTAATCAATTTTCAATTCATTTTATAACAAGCCGACAATTTTTCATTGCGATTTTCGTATTAACAATCTTTGTCTTACTTATCGTCTTTCTATATCAACTAAACTTCTTGTCTTCTATATACTGGATTATTTTTATACAGGGGGCGATATTCTTCAACTCTGTTCAACATATTATTTTGTTTTTCATTTATCGTTCATATAATCCTGGCGTAATATCAGCCGTTTTCATTATGATTTTTTCTATTTTCTTTTTTTCATTCGAAAAACACCTCATTCATAAAAAACAATTCATAATTACACTCATTTTCAGCTTATTTGCTTACCCTTTTATAATTTGGATTACCTTACTATTCGCTAGCTACTTTCATTCATAAAAAAAGACCAGGAAAACTCCTGGTCCATCACTCTACTTAACAAACATTGGATTCTACGTTATACAGAATTGGAAGGTACAGAATTAGGGTTTTGTTTGTTAAGTAGATTATATGTTGAACGAGCTAACAGCGGAGGGGTTCCTACTGTTAATCGTTAAACCCGATAATTATTTTACGATTTTTTCAAGCTCCTCAAGTGAAAGATCTACTGAAATGGAACCATCATTTGTTTCTTTCTTAATTGCATCTGTTACTTCTTTTGAATGATATAGTTCAATTACTTTTTTCAGTGTTGGATCATCTTTATCTTTTGTACGAGCTGCGAAAATATTAATATATGGCTTCGCATTTTCATTCTTTGGATCTTCTAAGAAAATTGGATCCTTCGCTGGATCTAATCCAGCTTGACCAGCAACACCGTTATTAATAACTGAAGCTGCAACATCTTTTAATACACGAGGTGTTTGCTGTGCGATAACCGGTGTAATTTTTAACTTCTTCGGATTTTCAGCAATGCCACTTGGATCTCCGAATAAGCCAAAGTCTTTCTTAAGCTTTAATAATCCAGCTGCATCAAGAAGTTTTAATGCACGAGCTTGGTTCGTTGGATCATTTGGAATCGCGATTTCTGAACCATCTGGAATTTCATTTGCCTTCTTATATTTTTCAGAGTATAAGCCCATTGGTGCAATTTGTGTTGTACCGACAGCTGTAATATCTAACTTATGCTCTTTTTTAAATTGCTCTAAGAAAGCAACGTGCTGGAATGAGTTTAGTTCAATATCTCCATCAGCTAACGCTTTATTTGGCGTTGTGTAATCAGAGAACTCAATCAGTTTAACTTTAATCCCTTCTTTTTCAGCTTTTCCCTTTACAATTTCCCAAGCGTTTCCATCCGTTCCAGTTACACCAATGCGAACTACTTTCCCTTTTGCTCCTGCCCCCGTGTCTCCACTTGAGCAGCCGCTTAACGCTGAAATTCCTACAATCGCTGATAATGCAAATGCTAAAATTTTCTTCATTTTCTTTTCCCCTCTTCCTTTTTATGATCTGCGTAAAAAGACTTTCGCAAAGTAGTTTCCTAAATTTTGAGCTACCTGTACGAGAATAATAAGTAAAACGACCGTTACGAACATAACTGATGTATCAAAACGTTGATAACCATATGTCATCGCTAAGTCACCAAGACCGCCACCACCGACAAGCCCAGCAACTGCAGAAAATTCAATTAAACCAACTGTCATAAACGTAACACCTAAAATCAATGGCGCTAACGCTTCTGGTACAAGAATTTCAAAAACAATTCTAAATGGTGAAGCACCCATCGCTTGAGCTGCTTCAATAACTCCCTTTGGAACTGAAACAAGATTTGTTTCAACCATTCTAGCAATACCAATTGACGCAACTAACGTCATTGGAAAGATTGCTGCTGCTGTTCCAATCGTCGTTCCGATAACACTTCTTGTTAGTGGACTTAAAGCTACTAAGAAGATGATGAATGGAACCGGACGAATTGTATTAATAATGATATTAAGAATAGAAAAGACCCATTTATTTTCTAAAAAGTTTCCTTTCCTCGTTACATACAATAGTAAACCTAGAGGTATACCGAGAATTGTAGCAAATATAAGGGTTACGATTACCATTAAGAGGGTATCCCCCGTCGCATCTACTATGCGGGGCCAAAATATACTCCAATCAACTCGCATGAGCTTCTACCTCCTTCAGCTGCACTTGCAGTCTTAGATGTTGTAATGCTTTTTGAATTTCTTTCTGCTCACCTTGTAGTTCTACAAGTAGATTTCCAAATAGCACATTTTGAAGTTCAATAATATTTCCATACAGTACGTTTACATCGACGTTATAGTTTTTCGCGATATATGATAGTACCGGCTGCCCTGTCTCTTCCCCAGTAAATGTTAAGCGATAAATCTGTCCACCATTTTGAATTTTCCCTAGAACACTTTCCGGTAAATGATCATTAATAATGGAGCGTACAAAGTTTTGAGTTGTCTTTGTTTTTGGTTGTGTGAAAACATCAAACAGTTTTCCTTCTTCAATAACCTTTCCCTTCTCCATTACAGCTACACGGTGACAAATTTCTTTCACAACATGCATTTCATGTGTAATAAGAAGAATTGTTACATTGTATTCTCGATTTACTTTCTTTAATAAGTTCAAAATTTCTGTCGTTGTTTCTGGATCTAAAGCTGATGTTGCCTCATCACATATAAGAATGTCTGGCGATGTTGCAAGTGCTCTTGCAATGCCAACACGCTGCTTTTGTCCGCCTGATAGTTGCTCTGGATAATAGTTTGCTTTATCTTCTAATCCTACAAACTTTAGCAGTTCATTTACTCTTTCTTTCATCTCATTTTTTGGTACTTTCGCTAACCTTAATGGATAAGCAATATTCCCAAACACTGTTCTTGAATTAAATAAATTAAAACTTTGAAAAATCATCCCGATTCTTTGTCTTAGCTTCCGTAATTCTTTCGTCGATAGTGATGTAATATCTTTATCATCTATTGAAATCGTTCCCGCCGTTGGTCTCTCTAACATATTTACTAGGCGTAATAACGTACTCTTTCCAGCGCCACTAAAACCGATAATGCCAAAAATTTCGCCCTTCTCAACTGATAATGTTACATCCTCCACCGCATGAACAGATTGCCCACCTGATTCATATACTTTACTTACGTTGTTAAAAGAAATCATTTTTTCCCCTCCTATATGCTGTAAAAACTTGAAGTAGAGCTTTCGAGGTAAAATAAAAAGTGCTCTCCTTCTTATCAACCATAAAGATAAGAAGGAGAGCACTTATATGTACTCGGTCACATCTTCTCATCTTCCAAGCCTTTTATAAGGCTTGCTGGAGTTAGCACGGTATTAAAAAACCCGTTGCTGAGGTATCGTAGGGCCAGTCCCTCCACCTCTCTGGATAAGAATGTATCGATTTAATTGTCGTTTAATTAATTCTCATTATAGAACTCAGAATAATAGGAGTCAATACATTTTTTAGAAAAATATTAATTATTTCTCTATTAAAATTTTCAAATAAAAAATCACAATATAATATTGCTTTTTAAAGTTATGTAAAATTCTTCTCCTTCATATTTTTTTAAAAGGAGAATCACCTCTATAAATTGAATACCATTATTTGAATATGAAACCGGAGGAAGATAAATATATGAAAACAGCTCTTTTACTCGTTGATATTCAAAATGATTATTTTCAACACGGAAAGATGGAATTGCGTAATCCAGTAGAAGCAAGCAAATATGCTCGTCAGCTGCTACAACTCTTTAGAACGAAAAACGAACCTATTTTTCATATCCAACATGTAGCAATAAAAGATGACGCTACTTTTTTCCTACCCAATACAGAAGGTGTACATATTCATGAAAGCGTACGTCCACTTAGAGAAGAAACCGTTATACTCAAACATTATCCAAATAGTTTTCGCGAAACTGATCTTCTAGAACAATTACAACGTTTAGACATTGAGCACGTCGTCATATGCGGGATGATGACTCATATGTGTATTGATGCTACCGTAAGGGCTGCTTTTGATTTCGGCTTTCCATGTACCGTTATACATGATGCTTGTGCTACAAAAGATCTTTCTTTTAAGAATGCTACTATACCAGCCGTTTATATTCATAACACAATTTTGGCTAGTTTAAATGGAGTATATGCAACTGTAATGAGTACAGAGGAGTTTGTGGCTACAAAAAAACACTCCCTTCAGTGAGCAAAACCGAAAAGAGTGTTTCTTGTCAAACCATAGATTTTCTTTCAAATTGTATTATACAGGAAATCCTTAAAATGAATACTAAAAAATATGACTAATAAGTCAACTTTTCTCGTTGTTTTGTTTCTATTTACATGTTTATCCCGATATGAATAGGATTTAGCTAGTTCTAATTACCAAATGGTAATATACGGTAATTAGAACTAGTTTCTCCTATCAAAAACGTAACATATTATTTATCTGTTTGTTTTTGCTTCTTTTTCAAATACTCCGCACGCAATTTTTCAATTTGCTGCTTTTTATCAAATTTGGCAGGCGTCTGTTTTTCATGAAACTTTGCCACAGATACCTGACTTTTGTAATCCAATTGATATTTTCCCACTTTGTTCACCTACTTTTCTTGTCTCTAAAGAGAATCTATTCAACAAATATAATACACCTTATTTACTGAAGTAAACCTTATTACTTTATTAGTTTTTCTACTTATATCCATCTTAATCCACATATAGAAATTTTTTCAAAAAAAAAAAAAGAGATCTTCGCAGACTGCGAAGATCTCTTCTACTATTTCTTATAAAGTTTCAGAAGTAGTTTTTGCTTGCATGTGAAGCGCTAAGTAGTCAGGGCCACCAGCTTTAGAGTCTGTACCAGACATGTTAAAGCCACCGAATGGTTGGTAACCTACGATTGCACCAGTACATCCACGGTTGAAGTATAAGTTACCCACGTGGAATTCTTCACGTGCTTTTTCAATATGGTCACGGTTGTTAGTAACAACAGCACCTGTTAAACCGTATTCTGTATTGTTTGCAATTGCAAGTGCATGATCAAAGTCTTTTGCCTTACAGAATGCTACTACTGGTCCGAAGATTTCTTCTTTCATTAAGCGAGCATCTTCTGCAACGTCAGCAACGATTGTTGGTTGGATGAACCAGCCTTTAGAATCGTCTCCTTCGCCACCTGTTAAGATTCTACCTTCTTCTTTACCAATTGCAACATAGCTCATCACTTTATCGAATGCAGCTTGGTCATTAACAGGACCCATGTTTGTACCTAAAACAGCTGGATTAGCAACTGTTAATTCTTTCGTTAATTCAACAGCACGATTTAATACGTGATCGTATACATCTTCATGGATTACTGCACGAGAACATGCAGAACATTTTTGTCCTGAGAATCCGAATGCTGATGCTACGATAGATTTAGCTGCTAATTCAAGATCTGCTTCTTTATCAACAACGATTGTATCTTTACCACCCATTTCAGCGATAACGCGTTTTAACCAAATTTGACCTGGGTTTACTTTCGCTGCACGCTCATAAATACGGATACCTACATCACGAGATCCAGTGAAGCTCACGAAACGTGTACGAGGGTGATCTACTAAGTAGTCACCAACTTCAGAACCATTACCTGGAACGAAGTTTACTACGCCAGCTGGTAAGCCAGCTTCTTCTAATACTTCCATGAATTTCGCTGCTACTACAGGAGTTGTACTAGCTGGTTTTAGTAATACTGTGTTACCAGAAACTAAAGCAGCTGTTGTCATACCTGCCATAATTGCGAATGGGAAGTTCCAAGGAGAAATGATAACACCTACTCCTAATGGAATGTAAGAGAAACGATTATATTCAATTGGACGGCTTTCTACTGGAATTCCGTTTTTTAATTTTAACATTTGACGACCATAATATTCCATAAAGTCGATTGCTTCTGCTGTATCAGCATCTGCCTCATTCCACGGTTTACCTGCTTCTTTTACAAGAATAGCAGAGAATTCATGCTTTCTGCGACGAACGATTGCTGCAGCACGGAATAAAATGTCTGCACGCATTTCTGGCTTTGATTTTCTCCAAGTTTGGAATGTTTCATCCGCTACTTGCATTGCTTTTTCAGCTAACTCACGGCTTGCTTTTGAAACGCGACCAACAAGTTCCTCTTTATTTGCAGGGTTTACAGAAACAATTTTGTCTTCTGTAGTGATTTTTTCTCCCCCAATAATTAATGGATAGTCTTGTCCAAGATAAGATTCTACTTTCTTTAAACCTTCTTCAAACGCTAATTTGTTAGCCTCCACTGAAAAATCTGTAAATGGCTCATGTTTGTATGCTACTACCATTCTTTTTAGCCTCCCCTTAGAAAAACGTTTACATTTTACAACATTATTCTACACGATAATTTAGATTTATTCAAATATTCCTAGACTTATATTTTAAAAATTAATTAATTTTTAAAATATAATAAAAAAATAGAGTTATACATACGTATAACTCTACAAAATATGAGTATATTCCAAAATGTTTTTTCCAATCAATAAAATAGTTACTAACAAAAATAAAGTTCTTACATATCCAACACCTTTTTGGACTGCAAACTTCGATCCAAAATAAGCGCCAAAAATCATCGACAATCCCATAATAATACCGTATTCAAAATGAATTACGTCTAAAAATAAAAAAGTAATTAAAGATACGATATTACTAACAAAGTTCAAAAGTTTTCCAGATGCTGCCGCTTGAATAAAATCCAAACCAACTAATAAAAATGCAAAAATTAAAAAGGATCCTGTCCCTGGTCCAAAAAATCCATCGTAAAACCCTATCATTAAAATAACAAAGAAAAATATTAATGTTTTTCTTTTCGTCATCTTCTTATAGGTAGATACACTTCCCCAATCCTTTTTTGCAATAATATAAATGGCAATAAACACCAACATCACAAGCACTAACGGACGTAAAATATCTGGCGGAATAAACTTTACTACTAAAGCGCCTGCGACCGCTCCTATAACAGTTAACGGGATTAACTTTCCTACAATTTTAAAATCGACCTTTCCTGATCGAATAAAATAAACTGCACTCGTAAACGTCCCCATCGTTGCAGCTAATTTATTCGTTGCAATTGCCGAAGCTGGTGGTAAACCAACAAACATAAGTGCTGGAAGCGAAATTAATCCTCCACCGCCAACAACTGAATCAATAAAAGCTGCTAAAAAGCCGAATGCAATTAATAAAATAATGACTTGAAAACTTAATTCGTCCATGTGCTTTACCCCTTACCCCCATTATTTATAATATTTTAAATTATAACAAAATTCCTCAAGAAAAAAAGCCGTTCCATAAAGGAACAGCCCTCCTATTTAATCTAAAATTTTCACAAATGGTTCATCTTGCTTTGCTTCACGTATAATAATCGCTTCTGGGCGTTCTACAGATTTAATCGTTACTTGTACTTTCATATAATTCGGGAAGTATTCCATAACAAGCCCAGCTACATATTGTGTAAAACCAATTATTTCTGCTTTCCCATTAAACTGGACAGGAATATCAAGCTTTATTTCTCTTAATTCATCATCTCTATACATACCAGTACCGATAACAGCTGTATAGTCGCCTTGGAAATAATCGCTTAGTTTTGATTTAAAGTTCGATACTCTCGCCAGATCTTCACGTTTATTATCTGTTTTCGCTTGTTCAGATGGGAACAAATAATATTTCTCATTAATTTGTTTCCAATCCTCAACCGTTTCACTGCCTTTTTCAACATTCGCATAAGAAACAAAGTTACCTGGCACGAGTGAAGCCTTTGGAGCCTGACGATAAATTGCAAATGTTATCGGAAGGTTTTTTGTTTCAGGCTGTTTTTGATGCATAAATTTCAAGACTTCTTGCGCCATTTTTTTCCCTTCAGCTACCATTTTTTCTTGCTCAATTTTAGCCTCACGCGGATAACCATGCTCTTCCTCGTAATAATGAACCGAGTTCATCGCTAAACCAATTACAATGCCTTGGCGCTCATCTGATTCGCCTTTTTTCACATAATAATCATGCTCTAAAATATTTGAAATATATATTGGATTTTTTTTATTCTTTTCCTCTAATGATTCAGATCCTCCACCTAACGCTGGGTTTAACCCAATGTTTGGAAATTTAACTGCATCTTTTTTTAATTTGTCCTCTAGTTCCTTTTGTTCAGCATCTGTACGCTTTCTTTTAACAAGCATCTGCACATTTTGAGTATCTAGAGTACTTCCACCTTTAAAGAAATGATCTTTCGTACTAAAGGATTCTTTTGCAATACGCATTAATCCTGTTTCAAATTCATCTATATCAAGACGATTACTTACTCCTTGTACAACTAAACCACGTGCAGCTCCTGCTTGAAATGGAATAGTCGCCTTATAGTATTCATCCGAAATAGCGTACTTCGGAACGATTGCTTGCTCTTTTGCTTTCCCCGATTTCTCAACCACTTTTTCATCTTTATCGGCACCTGCACTACACCCACTTACGAGTAGGCCAAGGCTTAATACCGCTAATGCTATTTTTTTCATGGTAAGTTTGCACCTCTTACTTATTTAGCTCTTGTAAGAACCTCTCTTCATTCCAAACCTCAACATTATGCTTCTCTGCTTGTGCTAATTTCGAACCTGCTGCTTCACCTGCAACAACTAAATCCGTACTTTTACTAACACTTCCTGTTACTTTTCCACCTAATGCCTCAATCTTTTTCTTCGCTTCACTACGTCCCATAACTTCTAATTTCCCTGTTAAAACGACAGTTTTTCCTGCGAAGTACGACTCAACATTTTGTAAATCAGCAATTTTTATGCCTTTGTATGCCATATTCACGCCATACTCTTTAAATTGTTGTAATAGCTCTAATACGTCTTCATTATCAAAATACGTCACGACGGATTGAGCCATTTTTTCACCAATTTCATTAATTGCTTTTAGTTCTTCTTCCGTTGCTTTCACAAGCGCATCCATCGTTTCGAAATGCTCTGCAAATGTACGTGCTGCTTTCGCTCCAACATGGCGAATACCAAGACCAAATAATAATCGTTCTAATGAGTTGTCTTTAGAATTCTCAATTGCTTGTACTAAATTCGTTGCTGATTTTTCACCGAATCGTTCTAGCTGTAATAATTGCTCTTTCGTCAACGAATATAAATCAGCGAATGTACGAATATAATCAGCATCAAAGAGTTGTGTAATGACACGTTCTCCAAGTCCATCAATATTCATTGCATTTCTTGAAACGAAATGGATTAATCCTTCTCGAATTTGAGCCGGACAGGTTGGATTTATACAGCGAAGTGCTACCTCTTCTTCTAAACGAACTAGTTCACTCTCACATGCTGGGCAATGCGTTGGCATATGATATTCTTCTTCCTCACCAGTACGCTTATCAAAAATAACGTTCACAACTTCAGGAATAATATCTCCGGCCTTCTTCACAACAACATAGTCACCAATTCGAATGTCTTTTTCACGAATTAAATCTTCGTTATGTAAAGAGGCACGACGAACGATAGTACCAGCCACTCGCACTGCCTCTAGCTCTGCAGTCGGTGTTACAACCCCTGTGCGACCAACACTTAATTCAATGCCTGTTAATCTTGTTACAACTTCTTCAGCCGGGAATTTATAAGCAATCGCCCATCTTGGACTCTTTGCTGTAGTTCCTAAACTTTCTTGAAGAGCAACATCATCTACTTTTATAACGATTCCATCGATCTCGTAATCAAGATGCGGACGTTTTTCTTGCCATTCTTCTACATAAGCTATAACTTCTTCGATTGTTTCACATGTACGACGATTTGGATTTGTTTTGAATCCAAGTTCACCTAAGAAATCAAGCGATTCACTATGTGATGGAATTGTTTTTTCTTCTACATTCGCAAGACCGTACACAAACATAGATAAGTTACGTTTCGCTGCAATTTTGGGATCAAGTTGGCGTATTGAACCTGCTGCCGCATTACGCGGATTCGCAAATACATCTTCACCATTTTGCTCTTTTTCTTCATTTAACTTAACGAATGAACGCTTCGGCATATAAGCTTCGCCTCGTGCTTCTAACGTTACTTCTTCATTTAAACGGAGCGGGATCGCTTTAATTGTTTTTAAATTTTGGGTAATATCTTCCCCTGTTACACCATCACCACGCGTTGCCCCTTGAATGAAGCGTCCTTTTTCATAATGAAGTGAAACAGCAAGTCCGTCAATTTTTAATTCGCATATATATCTTACATTCGCATCATCAATTCCTTGGCGTACTCGTCGGTCGAAATCACGTAAATCTCCTTCGTTAAATGCATTTCCTAAACTTAACATCGGTGACTTATGTGTTACTTTTTCAAATATATCAAGAACCATTCCCCCAACGCGAATGGAGGGGGAGTCTTCACTCATAAACTCTGGATTCTCTGCTTCTAATTTTATAAGCTCCTGCATATTACGGTCATACTCCGCATCAGAAACAGAAGGATTGTCTAATACGTGATACTGATAGTTAAATGTATTTAACAAATCACGCAGTTCTTCTATACGTTGTTTTGCTATCTCTTTTGACATACCCTCATTCCTTTCCTATTGTTTCGTCACAGGTGCAAATTTTGCTAACAAACGTTTAACACCAATCGGGCTTGGGAACGCAATATCTAATTCTTTTGCATCACCTTCACCTTTTACACTGACAACTGTACCGACTCCCCATTTTTGGTGGGAAGCTTTATCGCCTACTGCCCAGCCAATTTGCTCGCCACCTGTCGTCTTAGCTGCAGGACGCGCGAAAGCTGAACGAGAGCGTGTTGTGGTTGTAGTTGTCATTCTACTTGTACTTGTCGTTCTTCCTTTTGCACCAAACGAAGTTTCACGCTTTGGCGCTGTTTCATTTAATGATTCTACTAGCTCTGCCGGAATTTCTGTAATAAATCGAGAGGCAGCGTTCATACTTGTTCTACCAAATAAAGTACGCATTTGTGCGTTAGATAAATATAACTCTTCTTCTGCACGAGTAATACCTACATAAGCAAGGCGACGCTCTTCCTGCATTTCATCTTCTTCCATTAGAGAACGAGTATGCGGGAATATTCCTTCCTCTAAACCAACAATAAAGACAACTGGGAATTCTAATCCTTTCGCTGAGTGCATCGTCATTAAAATAACTTCCTCACCAGCAGTTGGATCTTCATCGACACGATCAATATCAGCAACAAGCGCTAAGTCTGTTAAGAATGCAACAAGGCTCTTATCTTCGCTTTGAGATTCAAATGTTTGCGTAACAGATAAAAACTCATCTAAGTTCTCTAAACGACCTTCTGCTTCTAAAGTACGCTCGTTTTTCAACATATCGCGATAGCCTGTTTTTTCAATAACTTCTTCTACCAATTCTGTAACAGATAAATACTCTTGCATATTTACCCAGTTGTGTAATAAACCTGCGAATTCTTTTACTGCCTTTGTAATTTTTGCACTTACTCCAACATGCTCAATCTCATCGAATACAGCAGTTAATGAAATTCCATTTTGTACACCATAATTAATAATTTTATCGATAGAAGTCGCACCAATTCCGCGCTTTGGCATGTTAATAATACGTGCGAAACTAATCTCATCATCTGGATTCCCAATTAAACGTAAATACGCCAAAATGTCTTTAATCTCTTTACGATCGTAGAACTTCGTACCGCCGACAATTTTGTAAGGAATATTAGATTTCAGGAAAATCTCCTCGACCATACGAGACTGCGCATTTGTACGATATAACACTGCAAAATCAGTATATTTTCGTTTTCCCATTTGAATATCGTCACGAATTTTTTTCGCAACAAAATATGCTTCGTCTTTTTCCGTCGCAGCACGGTAATATGAGATTTTGCTTCCAACTTGATTGTCTGTCCATAATTTTTTCGGTTTACGGTTTGAATTTTTTTCAATAACAGCATTCGCTGCATTTAAAATATTTTGTGACGAACGATAGTTTTGTTCTAACAGAATAACTTGCGCATTCTCATAGTCTTTTTCGAATGACAAAATGTTAGAAATGTCAGCCCCGCGCCAGCGGTAAATAGACTGATCTGAGTCACCTACAACACATAAATTTTTAAAACGTGCTGCTAAATGTTTTACAAGAAGGTACTGTGCTTTGTTCGTATCTTGATACTCATCCACGTGAATATATTGAAACTTACGCTGATAAAACTCTAGTACTTCTGGAACACGTTCAAATAGCTGAATCGTTGTCATAATTAAATCATCAAAGTCTAATGAGTTATTTTTCAGAAGACGTTTTTGATATTCTGTATATACATCGCTCGTTAATTTTTCATATGGATCAGCGATGGTAATTTTTTTCGCATATTTATCTGCAGATAACAATTCATTTTTCGCATTACTAATACCAGCTAAAATAGAGCGTGGCTCAAATTTCTTCGGATCAATATTGCGCTCTTTCATAATTTTTTTGACTACAGTTAACTGATCGCCTGAATCTAAGATTGTAAAGTTACGATTAATACCAATACGATCGATATCACGTCGTAAAATACGTACACACATAGAGTGGAACGTAGAAATCCAAATATCTTCTGCTTCTGGTCCGACAAGTGTATCAATACGCTCGCGCATTTCACGCGCCGCTTTATTTGTAAAGGTAATAGCTAGTACATTCCATGGCGCTACACCTTTTTCACCAAGTAAATACGCAATACGATGTGTTAACACACGTGTTTTACCACTACCTGCACCTGCCATTAATAGAAGTGGTCCGTTCGTTGTTTGTACTGCTTTTTGTTGCTGCGGATTTAAACCATTTAATAACTTATCTGTCTTACTCATATACGCCTGCACCTACTCTCCTTTTACTGCTTTAACTGTTTTTAACGCGGATTTTATATCATCATAAATAATATTTCCAACAACTACTGTATCAGCGTATTGTGCCATTTCCTTCGCTTGTTCAGCATTAGAAATACCGCCGCCATAATATAACTTCGCTTGTTTTAATTGTGCTTTTACATTTTTAACAAGTTCAACGTCTCCATACGTACCGCTATATTCTAAATAAAATATCGGTAAACGTAATAGCTTGTCTGCTAAACGCGCGTATGCAATTACATCATCTTCTGTTACATCACATTTCGCATCTGTAAGCTGAGCTACTTTCGCTTCCGGATTTAAAACACAATACCCTTCCATGAAAATTTCGTCCCAGTCCATAATATCCCCAAATTCTTTCAAAGCCTCATGATGAACACCTGTTACCCATTCTACCTTTCGGCTATTTAAAACGCTTGGGATATAATAAAAATCAAATCCTGGTGTAATTGCTTCCACATCAGAAACCTCTAACACACAAGGAACTGCATATCTACGAATGCTAACTAGCATGTGTAATACATTATCAATTGTAACTCCATCACTTCCGCCTACAATAACAGCATCTGTTCCAGACTCACAAATCATTTCTAAATGTTCGTCACTTAACTCCTTATTTGGATCAAGCTTAAATACATGTTTCCACCCGGAAATATCGTACATGAAAACACCCTTTCTTTTCTCTAGTTATATATATTTCTGTTCAAAATAACAGTTTATTTTCATCAGGATTTTTTTAACTTCATCTTAAATATTTGTTTAAAACGGAGAATTAAGTTTGGAATTCCCTCTTCCATAGTTTTTCAAACGAGAGGATTTAACTTTGAATTTCCTTTTGTGCATTCTTTCATTATAACAAAAAAAGCTACTTACACACACGCACATTCCAACATCTTTTTCAACGTCAAATGTTGGATTACATATCCGAAAAATCACAAGGGATACTAATAAGAGAAATAGTATTATCTATTTCAACTTTCATAAAAAGGAGTGTTTTTCTAATGAAGCAAAACATCGGTACAATAAATGCCCTAATTCGAATTACGCTCGGACTTATCCTCTTCGGCTGTAGTAGCGCTAAACTTGTACGCAAGCCGTGGTGCACTTGGTCTAACGTCTTGCTATGGATTGGTGCAATGAAAATTGCAGAGGGAATTGTTCGTTTCTGCCCTGTTGTTGAAATGTGGAAATTCGGAAAATACATGAATATGGGGGCATTTAAAATGCCTAGCATGAATGTCGCTGAAAAGGGACATGCTAAAGAAGAAGTGAACCAAACTTCCAATCACGACAAGCCAAAGTCAAATGGAAGTTATGACACTTCTGACAAAGAGATTGAGTCAGCGATTGAAGATATAATCCTGGCAAAACCGCTTTGAATCATTTGTCACGATGCAAGATGCTCTCAAAGGGACTTAGCTGCTGCAGTGGGCGGTTAAGTCTTCTTTATTTTACCATAAAACAGAACGTACATTCTCATTTCAAACCTCAAAATATACATAAGAGATACTTAATCATTAATTTCAGAAAATTAGGTGTAAAGCCCTTGCATAAAATGATATAAAAGTGATATCATTTATATATCAGGAGGCGATCATATGAAAGAAAAACAAGTTTTTTATGTAAATGGTTTTCTCGGTATTATCGGGATTTTAATTTTAGCCGCTATCGGTGTATTTTTCCTTGTACAAGAAATTTTCATAGGAGCGGCATTAACTATTATTTTAGCCGCAGTTCTTGCTACAGGTATTGGTATTGTTCAACCAAATCAAGCAAAAGTCATTACGTTTTTCGGTAATTATTTAGGAACAATTCGTCAAAACGGTTTATTTTTAACAATTCCATTCGCATTCCGTCAAACTGTATCGTTACGTGTTGAAAACTTTAATAGTAAGAAGTTAAAAGTCAACGATGTTGAGGGAAATCCAATTGAAATTGCAGCCGTTATCGTATATAAAGTTGTTGATTCTGCAAAAGCAATGTTCGGTGTTGAACATTACGATCGATTTGTAGAAATTCAAAGTGAAACAGCAATCCGCCACGTCGCAACAAAATATCCTTATGACAATTTCCAAGATGAAACTTGCATCACGTTACGCGGAAACACTGAAGAAATCTCTGAAGAATTAAAACGTGAGTTAGAAGCGCGCCTTGAAATCGCTGGCGTAGAAGTATTAGAAACTCGTTTAACACATTTAGCTTACGCAACAGAAATTGCCCATGCAATGCTACAACGTCAACAAGCAAAAGCAGTATTAGCTGCTAGAAAAGAGATTGTTGAAGGTGCTGTGAAGATGGCGAAAGATTCAATCCATATGTTAGATGAGGAAGGCGTACTTGAATTAGATGACGAGCGTAAAGCAAATATGGTGAACAACTTATTAGTTGCCATCGTTTCAGATAAAGGTGCGCAACCAGTTATTAATACCGGAAGTCTATATTAAAAGGTTGTAAATCATTATGGCTAAAAAGAAAAGCTTTCCATTACGTATTGATCCTGAATTACACGCAGTCATCGAAAAATGGGCGAATGATGAGTTTCGTAGCGTCAATGCACACATCGAGTATTTACTTCGAGAAATGGCAAAGCAAAAAGGAAAATTGAAAAAAGATAAAGACGCATAAAAAATCCCGCTGAGAAATCAGCGGGATTTTTACATATTAGCTTCTCGTCATCTCATGCCCAATTGCACGATATCCTATATCACTTCGGTAAAATAGGCCATCACTCTCAATTTTACCGATTTCTTTATATACTTTGTCTTTCGCTTCTTGTAAACTATTCGCCTTGCAAGCAACAAATAGTACACGGCCACCATTTGTTACAAAGTCACCGTGCTTCATCGCTGTACCTGAATGGAAAACAATTACATCTTTCAGTGCATCTAATCCTTTAATAATGTCACCTTTTTTATATGCTTCCGGATATCCTTTCGAAGCAAGTACAACACCAATTACCGCTTCCTCTGACCACTGTAACGTTAATTCACTTTCATCTAATACAGCGTTACATACATCAACTAAATCATTTTCTAAGCGAGGTAATACTACTTCCGTTTCAGGATCACCAAAGCGTGCATTAAATTCAATTACCTTTGGGCCATCATTTGTTAAAATAAGTCCCGCATATAAAATCCCTGTAAACGATCGATTTTCTGCAATCATCGCTTTAGCAGTTGGATGTAATACTGTTTTTATCGCCTCTTGAACTGCTGATTCCGGAATTTGTGGTACTGGAGAATACGCACCCATTCCGCCTGTATTTGGACCTTTATCACCATCAAAAGCTCGTTTATGATCTTGCGCAATTACCATCGGATGCACAGTTGTTCCATTTACAAATGCCATTAATGAAAATTCTTGTCCATCTAAAAACTCTTCAATAACGACCTTCTTGCTCGCTTCGCCGAACTTCACATCTTGTAGCATTTCTTTCACAGCTTGTAATGCCTCTTCAAGCGTCATTGCTACCGTTACACCTTTACCAGCAGCTAGGCCGTCAGCTTTAATAACGATTGGCGCACCAACTTTTTGAATATACTGTACTGCTTCTTCATAGTCTGTAAAAGTTTCATATGCCGCAGTTGGAATATCATATTTTTTCATCAATTCTTTCGTAAAAGCCTTACTACCTTCAATAACAGCAGCCGCTTTATTTGGGCCAAACACACGAAGTCCCTCTTCTTTAAAGCGATCAACAATTCCATTCATAAGCGGAATTTCTGGTCCAACGAAAGTTAATTCAACCTTATTCTCTTTAGCAAATAAAACTAATGCGTCAAAATCATTTTCATCAATATCAACTGGTATTGCAACATCGCGCATACCTTCATTACCCGGTGCTACATATACCTTTTCCACCTTTTCAGATTGCGCAAACTTCCAAGCTAAAGCATGCTCACGCCCACCGCGGCCAATTACTAAAACATTCATATTTCATCCCCCAATACTTAAATAAGTACAAACTAGAAGCTCTGCTCCTAGTTTGTTTTCATATCAATCAAAGGTTAAAAAGGAGGATCAAGAGAACCGAGCAAGTCGAGGCGCATTTGACAGGAGGACACGGAATGTAGCTTTCCTACATGAGTACCGCACTGGCAGTGCAACGACGACATGCGACAGTTATCTTGACCGGACCTTTTAAACATCCTCTATTAGTGTTTGAAATGACGGACGCCAGTGAACACCATCGTAATCCCATACTTATCTGCCACTTTAATAGAATCTTCGTCACGGATTGATCCGCCTGGTTGAATGATTGCTGTAATCCCTGCTCTTGCTGCTTCTTCTACTGTATCTGGCATTGGGAAGAAAGCATCAGATGCAAGTGCGCTACCTTGTGCTTTTTCACTAGCTTGTGTAATTGCGATTTTTGCAGAACCTACACGATTCATCTGTCCTGCACCTACACCAACTGTCATGTTATCATTCGCTAAAACAATTGCGTTTGATTTCACATGTTTTACAACTTTCCAAGCTAGTTTTAAATCTTTCCACTCTTGCTCTGATGGTTCACGTTTTGTCGGAATTGAAATTGTACTTTCATCTAATGATAACGTATCTTCCTCTTGAACGAGAAGACCACCTTGTACAGAAGTTAGTTTTTTGCTTGCACTTGTCGCTTTTTCAATATTTACAGTTAGTAGACGTAAGTTTTTCTTACTTTGCAATACTTCTAAAGCTTCTTTTGAGAAAGAAGGTGCAATAATGATTTCTAAGAAAATTTCGTGTAACTTTTCTGCTGTAGCTTTATCAATTTCACGATTTGCTGCAATAATTCCACCAAAGATTGATACTGGATCTGCTTCATAAGCGCGTGTGTATGCTTCATGAATATCAGTACCCACTCCAACACCACATGGATTCATATGTTTTACTGCTACTACTGCTGGCTCTGTAAATTCTTTTACAATACTAAGTGCTGCATCTGCATCGTTAATATTGTTGTAAGATAATTCTTTACCGTGTAATTGTTCTGCGTATGCAACAGAAGAAGTTACAGCGAATGGTGCTTTATAGAATGTTGCTTTTTGATGTGGATTTTCTCCATAGCGTAAATCTTGTTTTTTCTCAAATGTCACTGTTAATGATTCTGGGCTTTCTTCACCCATTTGCTCTGTTAAGTAGTTAGAGATTAACGCATCATATGCCGCTGTATGACGGAATACTTTCGCTGCTAATTTACGTTTCGTTTCTTCTTTTACTTCACCGTTCTCTTTCAGTTCTGCTAATACAACATCGTAATCTACTGGATCTACAATTACCGATACAAATTTATGATTTTTCGCAGCAGAGCGAATCATTGTTGGACCACCGATATCAATATTTTCAATTGCATCAGCAAATGTTACATCAGGCTTAGCGATTGTTTCTTTGAATGGGTATAAGTTAACAACAACAAAATCAATTGGCTGCATACCTAACTCATTCATTTGCGCTACATGCGTTTCATTATCGCGAACTGCTAATAGACCACCATGAATGTTTGGATGTAATGTTTTTACGCGGCCATCCATAATTTCCGGGAACCCAGTTACTTCAGAAATACCAATTACTTGTAAGCCATTTTCTTCTAGTAATTTTTTCGTACCACCTGTTGAGATAACTTCGATCCCTTGTTCTAGTAAACCTTTAACAAATTCTACTACTCCTGTTTTATCTGAAACACTTACTAATGCACGCTTTTTCATTTATCCTTCACCCCTGGTTGTATGTTAGTTAACAGTTGGTTCTTTCACAGATTGAACAATTTGATTCACTGTATTTACGTATAATTTATGTTCAACTTGTTGAATTTTCTTTTGTAAGCTTTCCCTCGTATCCCCTTCAGAAACAACCACTGCTTCTTGCGCAATAATTGGCCCTGTATCCATACCTGCATCTACATAATGAATCGTTACTCCAGTTACTTTTACACCTGCTTCTAACGCTTGACCAACAGCATCTTTCCCTGGAAAACTCGGTAATAGCGATGGATGAATATTAATAATCCTCCCGCCGTAAGCTTCTAGTAGAGTCGGTCCAATTAAACGCATATATCCAGCTAAAATAACATAATCAATTTCATACTCTTCTAGCTTCTTTAATATTTCTTTTTCAAATGCTTCTTTTGACTCATATACTTTCGCTGAAAAAGCGAAACATGGAATATGATGATAATGTGCCCGTCCAACAGCACGTGCTTCTGGTTTATCACATACTAATAAACTAATATCTGCGTCTAATCTATTTTCTTCCACCGCATTGATGAGAGATTGAAAGTTAGAGCCGCTTCCAGAAGCAAAAACTGCTAATCTACTCATAGTGCTGTGCCCCCATTGAAGGTAACGCCAGTCCCTTGTACAGTACGTCCAATAATACGAGCTGTTTCTCCTTGCTCTTCAAGAAGACGAACAATATCTTTTGCCTCTTCTTCCTTCACTGCTACTACCATACCAATACCCATGTTAAAAATATTGAACATTTCTTTCTCTTCTAGTTTTCCCACTTCTTGAAGTAAACTGAAGATCGGTTGAATTTTCCAAGATCCTAATTCAATTTCTGCACCGATTCCTTCTGGTAACATACGTGGAATATTTTCAATGAATCCGCCACCTGTAATATGCGCCATACCGTATACTTCATATTTCTTCAATAGTTCTAAAATAGGTTTGACATAAATTTTCGTTGGTTTTAATAATTCTTCACCAAGAGGTAGTTCTAAGCGTCCGTAAATGCGATCTAAAGATAGTTCTCCATCTTCTAGTAATACTTTTCGTACTAAAGAATAACCATTACTATGAATACCGCTAGATGCTAAGCCAATTAATACTTGACCAGCTTCAATTTTTTCACCTGTTACAATTTTCTTTTTATCAACAATTCCAACTGTAAAACCAGCTAAATCGTATTCTTCCGTAGAATACATTCCTGGCATTTCAGCTGTTTCTCCACCAATTAATGCACAACCAGCTTGGCGACAGCCCTCTGATATACCTTTGACGATGTTTTCAATTTTACTAGGTTCAGCTTTACCACAAGCAATATAATCAAGGAAGAAAAGCGGCTCTGCTCCTTGGACAACAATATCATTTACACACATTGCTACTGCATCAATACCTATTGTGTCATGTTTATCTGCCATAAAAGCGAGCATCAATTTCGTTCCCACGCCATCTGTTCCAGATACTAATACAGGTTCTTCTAATGCAAATTTTGATAGATCAAACATACCTCCAAAACCGCCTAGACCGCCTAGTACTTCTTTTCTCATTGTTGTTTGTACGTGTTTTTTCATGCGAGATACCGCTTCATATCCAGCTTCAATATCTACTCCTGCTTGCTTATATGCATTCGCCATCGTTATTTACACCTCGTCTTTTAATTTCTCCCTATCCAGGGCCGGCCGTTTTAAGAAAGAAGCTAGCTTCTACATCAAAAGAAGTAGAAGCTTTTTTCTTCTTATTTCATACTTTCTAAAAGCTCTTGCTCATAATCATAAAGAGCTGTTGGATAATCTCCATTGAAGTACGCCATACATAGACCGCCGTATTTCCCTTCATATGGACGTCCAATTGCATCTACTAATCCATCTTCACTTAAAAATGTTAAAGAATCTGCTCCGATGATTTGACGGATTTCTTCTATTGAATTATTTGCTGCGATTAATTCTTTTCTCGTTTGAATATCAATGCCATAGAAACATGGATACTTAAGAGGTGGTGAAGCAATTCTTACATGGACTTCTGTCGCTCCAGCCTCGCGAAGCATACGAACAATTCGTTTACTCGTCGTTCCTCTTACGATAGAATCGTCAATCATCACAACTCGTTTTCCTTCAACTACGCCTCTTACTGCTGAAAGCTTCATCTTAACCCCTTGCTCACGCAGTTCTTGAGAGGGTTGAATAAACGTACGTCCAACGTAACGATTTTTAATTAATCCTAACTCATATGGAATTCCTGTCGCCTCCGCATAACCAATTGCCGCTGAAATACTAGAGTCTGGTACACCAGTAACAACATCAGCTTCAATAGGAGCTTCTGCCGCCAAACGTTTTCCCATGTTTTTACGTGCTGCATGGACGTTAATACCTGCAATATTAGAATCCGGACGTGCAAAGTAAATGTACTCCATACTACAAATTGCATGATCTACTTCATTTGTAAAACGATCTACATGAATTCCTTCATCATTGATGATAAGTAATTCACCTGGTTCTACATCACGAATGTATGTTGCACCTACTACATCGAAAGCACATGTTTCTGATGCTACAACGTAAGCATCTCCCATCTTTCCAATTGAAAGAGGACGGAATCCATTCGGGTCTAGCGCAACGATCATTTCATTTCCAGTTAGTAAAAGATATGCGAACGCACCTTTCACTTTATTTAGAGCCTCTTTTACACTTTCAATTAAAGAATCTTTCGTACTACGTTTAATGAGATGTAAAAGTACCTCTGTATCTGAACTTGTTTGGAAAATACTTCCCTCTGCCTCTAATTCACGACGAAGCATCTTTGCATTAATTAAATTTCCGTTATGAGCTAATGCCATACTATGATCAGAAAAACGGAATAATAATGGTTGAACGTTAGCAACTTCACTTCCGCCAGCTGTCGCATATCGTACATGTCCAATTGCTGATTTTCCGTTTAAGCCTTCTAGTTCACCTCTTGAAAATACTTCCGATATTAAACCTAACCCCTTGTGACCGACGATTTTCTCACCATTATTTACGACGATGCCTGCGCCTTCTTGTCCACGGTGCTGTAAACTATGCAATCCGTAGTACGAAACTTGTGCTGCATTTTCATGCCCCCAAATTCCGAAAACGCCACATTCTTCATTTAACCCCTTTATTTCAGCAAGCATGGGATTGCCCCTTTCCAAGCCTTTCTCATTTCATCTACATTTGCTGTAAGTAATACTTCATTTTCTTCATTATGAATTGTTACTTCATTTGTATTTGTCACTTCTCCAACTTGAATTGCTTCTACCGCTTTCTCGAACGCTTCTTTATTTTCACGTTTTACAGTTATAACGAAGCGCGATTGTGATTCAGCGAATAATGCTGCTGTTGCTTCTCCGTCTAATTTCACAGTAGCACCTAAACCTTTTGCACCAATTGCACTTTCAGTAATTGCAACTGCTAAACCACCTTCTGCAACATCATGAGCAGATTGAACAAGACCAGCTTGAATTGCTTCTAATACTTGTTTTTGGCGCTTTAATTCTACATCTAGATCGATGCTTGGTGATTGACCGAAAATTTTGCCGTGAATCATTTTCTGTAATTCACTTCCACCAAACTCAGCTTTCGTCTCTCCAATTACATAAACTAAATCGCCAGCTTGCTTGAACTCTTGTGTTGTTACATGTTTTAAATCGTGTACAAGTCCAACCATCCCAACTGTTGGTGTTGGATATACAGCTTCACCACTACGTTCGTTATACATTGATACATTTCCACCGATAACTGGCGTTTGTAATGTACGACAAGCTTCACTCATACCATCTACTGATTTCTCAATTTGCCAGAAGATTTCTGGTTTTTCTGGATTACCGAAGTTTAAGCAATCTGTAATTGCAAGTGGCTCTCCCCCAGAACATACGATATTACGTGCTGCTTCTGCTACTGCAATTTTACCGCCCACTTCTGGATTTAAATAAATGTAGCGAGAGTTACAATCTGTCGTCATTGCTAATCCTTTTTCTGTACCGCGTACACGTACAACTGCTGCATCTGAACCTGGTGTAACAACTGTGCTTGTGCGAACTTGATAATCATATTGATCATAAACCCACTCTTTACTTGCAATCGTCGGTTGTTGTAATAGAGCGAATAACGTTTCTTTATAATTTTCTACTTTTGGTGTTTCCATTTTCATTGCCTGGAATTCAGCAAAGTATGCTGCTTCTTTTGATGGCTTATGATAAATTGGTGCTTCTTCTGCAAGAGCATCTGCTGGAACTTCAGCTACCTTTTCACCTTTATGGAATAAGCGAAGCATTTTGTCTTCCGTTACTTTCCCCATCGTAACGGCTGCAAGACCATACTTCTCAAATAAATCTACTATTTCTTGCTCTCTACCCTTTTTCACAACGATTAGCATACGTTCTTGTGATTCAGATAGCATCATTTCATATGGTGTCATTCCTGTTTCACGCTGTGGTACATCATCTAAGTACATTTCAATACCCATACCTGCTTTACTTGCCATTTCTGCAGAAGATGATGTTAAACCAGCTGCACCCATATCTTGAATTCCAACAAGTGCATCCGACTGAATAAGTTCTAAGCAAGCTTCAATAAGCAGTTTCTCCATAAATGGATCTCCTACTTGAACTGCTGGACGCTTCGCTTCTGAGCTTTCAGATAACTCTTCAGATGCGAATGTTGCACCGTGAATACCGTCACGACCAGTTGATGCCCCTACGTACATTACTGTATTTCCAGCACCGTGCGCTTGCCCCTTTTTAATATCTTCATGATTAATTAAGCCTACGCACATTGCATTTACAAGTGGATTTCCTTCATAACATGGATCAAACTGTACTTCGCCACCAACAGTCGGAATGCCGATACAGTTACCGTATCCTGCAATCCCTGCCACTACTTCTTCGAATAAATATTTCACACGTGGTGACTGTAATTCACCGAAGCGAAGTGAGTTTAATAGAGCTACCGGGCGTGCTCCCATAGAGAATACGTCACGGATAATACCACCAACCCCTGTTGCTGCTCCTTGATATGGTTCAATAGCAGAAGGATGGTTATGACTTTCCATTTTAAATACAACCGCTTGATTATCACCGATATCTACAATTCCAGCACCTTCCCCAGGTCCTTGCAGAACGCGCTCACCTGTTGTTGGGAATTTTCGAAGTACTGGTTTTGAATTTTTATAACTGCAATGTTCAGACCACATAACAGAGAATAATCCTGTTTCTGTATAATTTGGCAGACGGCCTAAAATCTTTTCAACCATGGCAAACTCTTCGTCTGTTAGCCCCATTTCCGCATATATGCGCTCTTCTTTAATTTGTGTTGGATTTGGCTCAAGCATTAACGACATATGTTTCCCTCCACTGTTTTAAGATAGATTGAAAGACTTTTAACCCTTCAGCACCGCCAAGTAATTCATCTACAGCACGCTCTGGGTGTGGCATCATACCAAGTACATTTCCTTTTTCATTTACAATACCAGCAATATCTGAAACGCTTCCATTCGGATTTTCTACGTAACGGAATGCGATTTGATTATTCTCTTCTAATTGTTTAAGAGTCTCTTCATCACAATAGTAATTCCCCTCACCATGCGCGATTGGAATATTGATTACTTCATCTTTTTCATATTGTGATGTAAACATCGTTTCATTATTTTCAACACGCAGCTGAACTGTTCGGCACATAAATTTTAAGTTTTCGTTTCTCATTAACGCTCCTGGTAGTAATCCTGATTCAACAAGAATCTGGAATCCATTACATACACCTAAAATCGGCTTTCCTTGCTCAGCAGCTTTTTGCACTGCTTTCATTGCGTTAGCAAAGCGAGAAATAGCACCACAACGTAAATAGTCACCGTAAGAGAATCCACCAGGTAGTAAAATTGCATCATATTCATCTAAATTCTCTCTATCGTGCCAAACGTAATCTACTTCTTCACCAAGCTCATCTTTAATTGCATGGAACATATCGACATCACAGTTCGAACCTGGGAATACTATGACTGCAAATTTCACTGTGCGACAACCTCCTCAACTTCATAACGGAAGTCTTCCATTACAACGTTTGTTAATAGTTTTTCACACATTTCTTTTACCTTTGCGTCAAGGTCAGATACTGATTTATCAATTGTTAATTCCATATATTTTCCGATTCGAACGTCTTGTACTTCTGTGAACGAAAGACTATGAAGTGCCCCTTTTACTGCTGTTCCTTGTGGATCTAATACGCTTTCTCTTAACGTTACATATACCTTAACTTTATACATGTGAAATTCCCCCTAAACGTTTTAAAATCTCTTCATAAGCTTCTGTTAAATTTCCAAGGTCACGACGGAATACGTCTTTATCAAATTTTTCATTGCTCGTTTCATCCCATAAACGGCAAGTATCTGGTGAAATTTCATCTGCTAAAATGATTTCTCCTTCATCTGTTACACCAAACTCTAATTTGAAATCTACTAGTCTTACACGACAGCTTGCGAAATGATCAATCAACACTTGATTGATTTGTAGAGCCATATCTCGTAATACGCTTACTTGCTCTGGTGATGCAACGTTTAATACACGAATATGATCTTCCGTTACAAGCGGATCTCCTAAATCATCATCTTTGAAGTAAAATTCTACGATCGGTTCTGCAAGTACAGTTCCCTCTTCCATTCCTAATCGTTTTGAAAGACTTCCTGCAATTACATTTCTTGTGACAACTTCTAGAGGAATAATACTCACTTTTTTAACAAGTTGCTCTATTTCAGATAACTTCTCTACAAAATGTGTTTTTATTCCTACTTCTTGTAACTTTCTGAACAATAAAGTTGTAATCTCATTGTTCAAACGACCTTTTCCTGTAATCGTCTCTTTTTTCTCCCCATTGAAAGCAGTCGCACTATCTTTGTACTCTACCCAAACCATATCTGCTGATTCTGTACGATAAATTCTTTTTGCCTTACCTTCATACAGCAATTCTAGCTTTTGCATTTCGCAAGCCCCCTGTAGTTTGAAAAATGTGAATAATGTTTTTATAAAGAATGGCACAGAATGACTCTATTCTGTGCCATATGAAATTTTACGCTTCGTTTAACCCAAGGCGTTCAAAGATTGTATCAACGTGTTGCATATGATGCTCATAGTTGAAGCATTCATTAATTTCTTCTTGTGATAACTTGCTCGTAATACGCTCATCAGCTTCTACAAGCTCTTTAAATTGTACTTGTGTTTCCCAAGCTTCCATCGCTTTAGGCTGTACGATATCATAAGCTTCTTCACGTACCATACCCTTGTCGATTAATGTAAGCATTACACGCTGAGAATAAATTAAGCCGTATGTTCTTGTCATATTGCGTTTCATATTCTCTGGGTATACAGTTAAGTTTTTAACGATATTACCAAAGCGATTTAGCATGTAATTTAATGCGATTGTAGCATCTGGTAAAATTACGCGTTCTGCCGAAGAGTGAGAAATATCACGCTCATGCCATAATGGAACATTCTCATACGCTGTCATCATATAACCGCGGATAACACGAGCTAAACCAGTCATATTTTCTGATCCGATTGGATTACGTTTATGTGGCATTGCAGAAGAACCTTTTTGGCCTTTTGCAAAAGCCTCTTCAACTTCACGTGTTTCACTCTTTTGTAAACCACGAATCTCAACTGCCATCTTTTCAATAGATGTTGCGATTAGTGCAAGTGTTGACATGTAATGAGCATGGCGATCACGTTGCAATGTTTGTGTTGAAATTGGTGCTGCTTCTAATCCTAAGTTTTCACAAACATACTTTTCTACGAATGGATCGATATTTGCGTATGTACCAACCGCACCAGATAATTTACCAACGCGAACTGTATCAGCAGCTTGTTTGAAACGCTCTACGTTACGTTTCATTTCTTCATACCAAAGACCAAGTTTTAAACCAAATGTTGTTGGTTCTGCATGAACACCGTGTGTTCTTCCCATCATGATCGTGTATTTATGCTCTTTCGCTTTGTTAGCTAAAATGCTTACAAAGTTTTCTAAGTCTTTTAATATGATTTCATTCGCTTGTTTTAAGATGTAAGATAACGCTGTATCTACTACGTCTGTAGATGTTAAACCGTAATGAACCCATTTACGTTCCTCACCTAATGTTGGTGTTTCGGATACAGCACGAGTGAATGCAACTACATCATGACGTGTCTCTTTTTCAATTTCATAAATACGATCAATATCAAATGATGCATGCTCACGAATTTTTTTAACATCTTCTTTTGGAATATCGCCAAGCTCAGCCCATGCTTCACAAGCTAAAATCTCAACTTCTAACCACGCTTTAAATTTGTTCTCTTCCGTCCAAATTGCACCCATTTCTGGGCGTGTATAACGACTAATCATCTTTTTCCCTCCAACAGTTGTTCTTGATGGTCCCAAATATGCAAACTCTTCGCTTTTTCTAGAGCGACTTCAATATTATCATTTAAAATATTAACATGCCCCATTTTTCGCTGCGCTTTTGCTTCTTCTTTTCCATACAAGTGTAAATAGCACCCGGTTAATCTATTCACTTGTCTTAGGACCCCTTCTATATGTTCGCCTAAAATGTTTACCATGACAACTGGTTTTAACAAATTTGTTTCTCCAAGAGGTAAATTACAGATTGCTCGAATATGTTGACCGAATTGACTCGTTTCACATGCATCCTGTGTATAGTGTCCTGAATTGTGAGGTCTTGGTGCTAATTCATTAATATAAATCTCACCATCAGCTGTAGCAAACATCTCTACCGCTAGTGTTCCCACAAGTTCTAGTTCATCCGCGAGCACTTTTGCATAAGCAATTGCTTTTTGAGAAAGTTTTTCTGTAATGCGAGCTGGAACGATAGATTCATGCAAAATGTTATTTACATGAATATTTTCCGCTACCGGAAATACTTTCGTTTCACCACTTACACTACGAATCACAATAACTGATACTTCTTTTTCAAAAGGCACCCATTTCTCTAAAATACACTCTGCTGCATTCGCAAGCTCTCGCGCTTTATCAACGTCAGCCTCACTTCTTAAAACAACTTGACCTTTCCCATCATATCCGCCTGTCGTCGTTTTCAAGACGGAAGGATATGATAACTCAGTAATTGCTTCAGTAAGCTGATCTTGATTTTGAACTAATCTATACGTTGCTACTGGTAGCCCAGCTTTCTCAATCGCATTCTTTTCTGTAAAACGATTTTGTGTTTTACTTAACAACTGACTGCCTTGCGGTAAGTAAGCATGTTTTTCAAGCCATTGTAAACATCTATAATCAATATTCTCAAATTCATATGTGACAACATCACTAATCTCCGCTAAATGCTGAATTGCTTTTAAATCGTCATATGGTGCAACAATTTCAATATCAGCAACTTGTGCACATGGTGAATTTTTTGTAGGATCTAAAACAGCAATTTTATATCCCATCTCCTTAGCTGCCAATGCCATCATTCTTCCTAGCTGGCCGCCTCCAATAATGCCGATTGTTTTTCCAGGTAAAATGATTCTCGTCATACTAGCTCACTACCTTCGCGCACATCTTTTTCAATCGCTTCTCTTCTCAATTCTAATGCATCATGTATATCATCATGGAATGATCCAAGTATTTGTGCAGCAAGTAAACCAGCATTTGTTGAACCAGCCTTACCAATTGCAACAGTTGCAACTGGAACCCCTCCTGGCATTTGGACGATGGATAATAATGAATCTAAGCCGTTTAACGCTTTTGATTGAACTGGAACTCCAATGACAGGAAGATTCGTTTTCGCTGCAACCATTCCTGGTAAATGCGCTGCGCCACCAGCTCCAGCAATAATAACTTTCAACCCACGTTCACGAGCCGTCTCTGCATATTCAAACATATAATCCGGAGTCCGATGAGCAGATACAACTTTTTTCTCATACGGTATATTTAATTCATCTAAAATGTCACAAGCATATTTCATTGTTTCCCAGTCTGACGTGCTTCCCATTATGACTCCAACTAGTGATTTCATATTAGAATCCCCCCGATTCAAATAAAAAAAGCCTGAAATAGAACAGTTTCTCTTTTACTATGAGAGAAAGCGCTCTACTCAGGCATACGTATCCCTTGTGAATAGAAAAATACCGAGTGACTTTCCCTCATAGTCTAACGAATAACGGTCGTTAGGTAGAGACTTGCAGGCCATATCCCCGCGATTATATGAGGTCTTATATATTATTCTTTCTATGGCTATATTAACAATATTTCATAAACAATGTCAACAAATAATCGAATGTTTTTTTATTACTCACCAATAACGTTCGTGTTTTAGTTATATTCAAAAGAATAATTGTAACTATATGCAAGAAGGATAAGAAATTAGAATATATATTTCTAGAGATCTATTGTACACATAACGGTTTGTATACTTATTTCGTATGCTTTAATATAAAGCATATCGTTTATATTCATTATATTTATAAGGAAGACAATAATGATTGAATACTTATTTATATCATCCCACTTTTCAAAATATATACTTGTGGTAGAAATAACGTTTCCTATCATAGAGATTATTTTAGGAACACTCGGAAAACCTAGAAAATAAAAAATCATTGCTAGTACTTTAAATAGCCTCATTTTCATTCTTTAAGATTACTAAATTTATGAATTTCAACAGGTGATACATAAAAATAAACACAAAAAAACCTAAGTCGAATCGACTTAGGTTTTTGCTTGGCGACGTCCTACTCTCACAGGGACAAGGTCCCAACTACCATCGGCGCTAGAGAGCTTAACTTCCGTGTTCGGTATGGGAACGGGTGTGACCTCTCTGCCATCATCACCAAACTATGAAGGCATATTCCTTCAAAACTAGATAACATTTGCTTCATATTATATGGTTAAGTCCTCGATCTATTAGTATTCGTCAGCTCCACATGTCACCATGCTTCCACCTCGAACCTATCAACCTGATCATCTTTCAGGGATCTTACTAGCTTACGCTATGGGAAATCTCATCTTGAGGGGGGCTTCATGCTTAGATGCTTTCAGCACTTATCCCTTCCGCACATAGCTACCCAGCTATGCCCTTGGCAGAACAACTGGTACACCAGCGGTGCGTCCATCCCGGTCCTCTCGTACTAAGGACAGCTCCTCTCAAATTTCCTACGCCCACGACGGATAGGGACCGAACTGTCTCACGACGTTCTGAACCCAGCTCGCGTACCGCTTTAATGGGCGAACAGCCCAACCCTTGGGACCGACTACAGCCCCAGGATGCGATGAGCCGACATCGAGGTGCCAAACCTCCCCGTCGATGTGGACTCTTGGGGGAGATAAGCCTGTTATCCCCGGGGTAGCTTTTATCCGTTGAGCGATGGCCCTTCCATGCGGAACCACCGGATCACTAAGCCCGACTTTCGTCCCTGCTCGACTTGTAGGTCTCGCAGTCAAGCTCCCTTATGCCTTTGCACTCTACGAATGATTTCCAACCATTCTGAGGGAACCTTTGGGCGCCTCCGTTACACTTTAGGAGGCGACCGCCCCAGTCAAACTGCCCAGCTGACACTGTCTCCCGGGTCGATAAGACCCGTAGGTTAGAATTTCAATACAGTCAGGGCGGTATCCCACCAGCGCCTCCACCGAAGCTAGCGCTCCGGTTTCAATGGCTCCCGCCTATCCTGTACAAACTGTACCAAAATTCAATATCAGGCTACAGTAAAGCTCCACGGGGTCTTTCCGTCCTGTCGCGGGTAACCTGCATCTTCACAGGTACTATAATTTCACCGAGTCTCTGGTTGAGACAGTGCCCAAATCGTTACACCTTTCGTGCGGGTCGGAACTTACCCGACAAGGAATTTCGCTACCTTAGGACCGTTATAGTTACGGCCGCCGTTTACTGGGGCTTCAGTTCAGAGCTTCGCTTACGCTAACCCCTCTCCTTAACCTTCCAGCACCGGGCAGGTGTCAGCCCCTATACTTCGCCTTACGGCTTCGCAGAGACCTGTGTTTTTGCTAAACAGTCGCTTGGGCCTATTCACTGCGGCTTTCCGTTAAGAAAGCACCCCTTCTCCCGAAGTTACGGGGTCATTTTGCCGAGTTCCTTAACCAGAGTTCTCTCGCACACCTTAGGATTCTCTCCTCGCCTACCTGTGTCGGTTTGCGGTACAGGCACCTTTTATCTCGCTAGAAGCTTTTCTTGGCAGCGGGGAATCAAAGACTTCGCTCCATAAGGAGCTTCCCCATCACAGCTCAGCCTTCACGATAAGCGGATTTGCCTACTTATCAGCCTAACTGCTTGGACGTGCACAACCAATCGCACGCTTCTTCTATCCTTCTGCGTCCCTCCATTGCTCAAACGATAAAGAGGTGGTACAGGAATATCAACCTGTTGTCCATCGCCTACGCCTGTCGGCCTCGGCTTAGGTCCTGACTAACCCTGAGCGGACGAGCCTTCCTCAGGAAACCTTAGGCATTCGGTGGACGGGATTCTCACCCGTCTTTCGCTACTCATACCGGCATTCTCACTTCTAAGCGCTCCACCAGTCCTTCCGGTCTGACTTCACTGCACTTAGAACGCTCCCCTACCACTGATACCATTGGTATCAATTCGCAGCTTCGGTGGTGTATTTAGCCCCGGTACATTTTCGGCGCAGAGTCACTCGACTAGTGAGCTATTACGCACTCTTTAAATGGTGGCTGCTTCTAAGCCAACATCCTAGTTGTCTAAGCAACTCCACATCCTTTTCCACTTAATACACACTTTGGGACCTTAGCTGGCGATCTGGGCTGTTTCCCTCTTGACTACGGATCTTATCACTCGCAGTCTGACTCCTAAGGATAAGTCATTGGCATTCGGAGTTTGACTGAATTCGGTAATCCGATGAGGACCCCTAGTTCAATCAGTGCTCTACCTCCAAGACTCTTACACTTAAGGCTAGCCCTAAAGCTATTTCGGGGAGAACCAGCTATCTCCAGGTTCGATTGGAATTTCTCCGCTACCCACACCTCATCCCCGCACTTTTCAACGTGCGTGGGTTCGGGCCTCCATTCAGTGTTACCTGAACTTCACCCTGGACATGGGTAGATCACCTGGTTTCGGGTCTACGACCACGTACTAAACGCCCTATTCAGACTCGCTTTCGCTGCGGCTCCGCCTCTTCAGCTTAACCTCGCACGGGATCGTAACTCGCCGGTTCATTCTACAAAAGGCACGCCATCACCCATTAACGGGCTCTGACTATTTGTAGGCACACGGTTTCAGGATCTCTTTCACTCCCCTTCCGGGGTGCTTTTCACCTTTCCCTCACGGTACTGGTTCACTATCGATCACTAGGGAGTATTTAGCCTTGGGAGATGGTCCTCCCAGATTCCGACGGAATTTCACGTGTTCCGCCGTACTCAGGATACATTCAAGAGAGAACGAAGTTTCGACTACGGGGTTGTTACCCTCTACGACGGACCTTTCCAGGTCGCTTCGTCTACCTCGTTCCTTTGTAACTCCGTATAGAATGTCCTACAACCCCAAGAGGCAAGCCTCTTGGTTTGGGCTATGTTCCGTTTCGCTCGCCGCTACTCAGGAAATCGCATTTGCTTTCTCTTCCTCCAGGTACTTAGATGTTTCAGTTCCCTGGGTCTGTCTTCCTTACCCTATGTATTCAGGTAAGGATACCATACCATTACGTATGGTGGGTTTCCCCATTCGGAAATCTTCGGATCAAAGCTTACTTACAGCTCCCCGAAGCATATCGGCGTTAGTCCCGTCCTTCATCGACTCCTAGTGTCAAGGCATCCACCGTGCGCCCTTTCTAACTTAACCAAACTAAAATTAAAAAAATATGAGCTACACTGTTATCTAGTTTTCAAAGAACATACATTTATATATGAGAGATAGTTCTCTCAAAACTGAACAAAACGAAACACGGAAACTTATATTGATGAACAGCGTTCATCAATTCTCCATAGAAAGGAGGTGATCCAGCCGCACCTTCCGATACGGCTACCTTGTTACGACTTCACCCCAATCATCTGTCCCACCTTAGGCGGCTGGCTCCATAAAGGTTACCCCACCGACTTCGGGTGTTACAAACTCTCGTGGTGTGACGGGCGGTGTGTACAAGGCCCGGGAACGTATTCACCGCGGCATGCTGATCCGCGATTACTAGCGATTCCAGCTTCATGTAGGCGAGTTGCAGCCTACAATCCGAACTGAGAACGGTTTTATGAGATTAGCTCCACCTCGCGGTCTTGCAGCTCTTTGTACCGTCCATTGTAGCACGTGTGTAGCCCAGGTCATAAGGGGCATGATGATTTGACGTCATCCCCACCTTCCTCCGGTTTGTCACCGGCAGTCACCTTAGAGTGCCCAACTTAATGATGGCAACTAAGATCAAGGGTTGCGCTCGTTGCGGGACTTAACCCAACATCTCACGACACGAGCTGACGACAACCATGCACCACCTGTCACTCTGCTCCCGAAGGAGAAGCCCTATCTCTAGGGTTTTCAGAGGATGTCAAGACCTGGTAAGGTTCTTCGCGTTGCTTCGAATTAAACCACATGCTCCACCGCTTGTGCGGGCCCCCGTCAATTCCTTTGAGTTTCAGCCTTGCGGCCGTACTCCCCAGGCGGAGTGCTTAATGCGTTAACTTCAGCACTAAAGGGCGGAAACCCTCTAACACTTAGCACTCATCGTTTACGGCGTGGACTACCAGGGTATCTAATCCTGTTTGCTCCCCACGCTTTCGCGCCTCAGTGTCAGTTACAGACCAGAAAGTCGCCTTCGCCACTGGTGTTCCTCCATATCTCTACGCATTTCACCGCTACACATGGAATTCCACTTTCCTCTTCTGCACTCAAGTCTCCCAGTTTCCAATGACCCTCCACGGTTGAGCCGTGGGCTTTCACATCAGACTTAAGAAACCACCTGCGCGCGCTTTACGCCCAATAATTCCGGATAACGCTTGCCACCTACGTATTACCGCGGCTGCTGGCACGTAGTTAGCCGTGGCTTTCTGGTTAGGTACCGTCAAGGTGCCAGCTTATTCAACTAGCACTTGTTCTTCCCTAACAACAGAGTTTTACGACCCGAAAGCCTTCATCACTCACGCGGCGTTGCTCCGTCAGACTTTCGTCCATTGCGGAAGATTCCCTACTGCTGCCTCCCGTAGGAGTCTGGGCCGTGTCTCAGTCCCAGTGTGGCCGATCACCCTCTCAGGTCGGCTACGCATCGTTGCCTTGGTGAGCCGTTACCTCACCAACTAGCTAATGCGACGCGGGTCCATCCATAAGTGACAGCCGAAGCCGCCTTTCAATTTCGAACCATGCAGTTCAAAATGTTATCCGGTATTAGCCCCGGTTTCCCGGAGTTATCCCAGTCTTATGGGCAGGTTACCCACGTGTTACTCACCCGTCCGCCGCTAACTTCTTGAGAGCAAGCTCTCAATCCATCCGCTCGACTTGCATGTATTAGGCACGCCGCCAGCGTTCATCCTGAGCCAGGATCAAACTCTCCAATAAAGTTAGTTTGTCTAGCATCTAAAAATAAAAATTGACGTTTCACGTTGTTTGTTTCGTTCAGTTTTCAAAGAACTTAACATCTTCGCTCATTTGCGACTTCCTTATGTTAACATCTTCGTTAGTTAATGTCAACTAAGTTTTTTATTTCGTTTGCCGCGTTCTGCGTTATTGCATCGGCGACTTGTTCTATACTACACCTCTAAGGTGAAATCGTCAACACCTTTTTATAAAGATATTCAATTTAATATTTTTATGCTCTTTTAGCTAGATATGCCTCTACAAAGAGTCATTACTAGAAACCACTTTCTGCTTCTCTTTAATTTATTCTTCCAAAACATATTCGATTTCATTTGAACTCTAGACTTAATTCTTGTAGACATGTCCCTCCAACAAAACTAGCAACCTTATTTTAACAAATACTAGTATATAATTAGAGAGTTGTTGTACTAGCAATAAAACTCTATTAGAAGCAGGTGAAAATATGAAAGATATACGTATCCTCATAGCAGACGATGATAAAGAAATCCGAAATTTATTAAAAATATATTTAGAACGAGAATTATATATGGTAGATACTGCGGTTAATGGTGAAGAAGCCTTGCAATTATTTAATCAAAACAACTATAACCTCGTTATATTAGATCTTATGATGCCGAAAGTAGATGGTATCGAAGTATGTAGAAAACTTAGAGATAAAACTAACGTACCTATATTAATGCTAACCGCTAAAGATCACGAAATTGATAAAATTTTAGGTTTAAGCATTGGCGCTGATGATTACATTACGAAACCTTTCAGTATTCACGAAGTAGTTGCACGAGTAAAGGCTCTTATGCGGCGTTTTTTAGTTCTTGGAAGTAACACTACTGCACAGGAGAAAACAATTTTAGCTTTCAAAGGACTAACTATCGATTTAAATACATACACAGTTCATACAAATAAAGAAGAAATCAGCTTAACCGGAAAAGAACTGGAACTGTTGAAATTCTTTACTTCAAACCCAGGACAAGTATTTACAAAAACACAGCTCTTTCGAAATGTATGGGACGATAATTATATAGAAGACGATAATACCGTTATGGTACATATTCGAAAACTTAGAAAGAAAATAGAAATCAATCCTTCTAATCCAAAATTCATTCAAACTGTATGGGGAATTGGTTATAAGTTTGTAGGTGAAAAACTTGAAGACTGATAAAACCCTATTCCTTATTTCATTACAACTTATCATTTGCGGGCTTTTAAATATACAAATGGGCCCAAAAGGAAAGATGTCTTTATTTATTACCCTTATTTTAATTACAATGTATCTCTTCTTTTCAAGAATACAATTCATTCAACATCGCAAATCAGTGGACACAAAATTAGGTCGTGTACTAAAAGGAAATTTACAAACGAGATTATTCACAAGCAATGACCCCTCATTACATAGTATCGTTTTTTCAATAAACGAACTGATAGCTGAATTAGAAAAGGTTCGGATCGAAGCAAAAAGATCCGAGGAATCTAGAAAACAACTTTTGTCTAGTATCTCGCACGATATCCGAACACCACTCACCTCTATTATTGGATATATCGACGCTTTAAAAGATGGGGTTGCTGTTTCTGAAATAGAAAAGAAAGAATATCTTAAAATACTTTATATGAAATCAAATAACTTAAAACATCTAGTTAATGAAATATTCAATATGGCAAAGCTAGACGCCAATGAATTTCCACTAAAAGAAGAGGAACTCGATTTTTCTGAAGTTACTAGAGAAGTTTTGATTGAATTTTTACCTGAACTCTCAAAACATAATCTCGAACTACAGGTTCTCATACCAGAATCTACTTGTCCTATCATTGCAGACCACCTTAGCCTTATGCGAATTATGAGTAATTTGATAAAAAATGCCATTTATTACGGAAAAGATGGGAAAACATTAGGGATCGAACTACTAGAAACTGATACAGACTATGAACTTCTTATTTGGGATAAAGGCCCTGGTATTCCAAAACATGATTTACAAAACGTATTTGAACGAATGTACCGAAGCGAACAATCGAGAAACTCCTCTTCTGGTGGTAGCGGTCTCGGGCTTTCAATTTCTAAAGCACTCGTTGAGAGAAATGGTGGGCATATATGGGTTGAAAGTACTCCATGGAAACGAACTACTTTTGGCTTTTCAATTCCAAAATACATTTCTTTTAAGAAATAGTTAAGAAATGATTAATATGCAGTTAAGCCTTCCTTCTTATCATGTAATTAAGAACTTATAGAAAGTAGGTGTTTCCTATAAATACAATTATAAAAACGACTAACCTTACTAAAGTGTATGGCACACAAAAATCAGTAGATAATCTAAATATTAATGTTCAACAAGGCGAGATTTATGGATTCATAGGACGAAACGGTGCGGGCAAAACAACAACCATTCGTATGCTACTCAGTCTTATAAAACCTACAAATGGAAATATTGAAATATTCGGAGAGGACTTATTTCAAAATCAAAAAGATATTTTAAGAAGAATTGGTTCTATCGTTGAGGTTCCAGGGTTTTATGAAAACTTAACTGCAAAAGAAAACTTATTAATTAATACAAAGATAATTGGGATTCACAAAAAGAATGCTATTGAAGAAGCATTAGAAATCGTAGGATTGCAGCATGAAACAAAAAAATTAGTTGGAAAGTATTCTTTAGGAATGAAGCAGCGCCTAGGTATTGCACGTGCCCTTCTCCATTATCCCGAATTACTCATACTAGATGAACCAACTAACGGGCTCGATCCCATTGGTATTAAAGAAATGCGAAAACTTATTAAATCTTTAGCTCAGGAAAGAAATATAACGATACTTATTTCCAGTCACATATTAGCTGAGGTAGAACAATTAGTTGATCGTATGGGAATTATTCATGAAGGAAGGTTACTAGAAGAAGTTTCTCTTAATACGCTACGTAAAGCAAACCGTAAGTACATAGAATTTCAAGTGAATAATGAAAACAAAGCCGCAATGCTATTAGAAAATCAGCTTCAAATCTTTGATTATGAAGTACATGATGAAGGGAATATTCGTATTTATTCTCATTTTGGACAACAAGGATACATCAACAGAACATTCGTTCTAAATGGTGTAGAAGTATTAAAAATGATGATAAGTGAAGATAGATTAGAAGATTATTTCACTAAATTAGTTGGAGGTGGAACAATTGGTTAATCTACTCTATACAGAACTACTAAAACTAAAACGCTCTAATATGTTTTTAATTAGCATTATTGGGGCTGGTGTCGCACCTTTCTTAGTCGTAGTAGCTTCTTATATACATATAAAAACCAAACAGCCCACTCCGACTATTTGGTTCCATCAATTATTTACTGATGTTAACTTATATACTACTTTAGTGATAGGATTCCCCTTATATGGAGTAGTAATTGCTTATCTGTTTACCCGTGAATATGCAGAAGACACACTAAAGAATTTACTAACTATCCCCGTATCGCGTATTCGCTTTATTATAAGTAAGTTCATCACTCTTTTTCTTTGGATCATGATGCTAACTTTAGTCGCTTGGGCACTTACTTTAATATTAGGGCTATTGGGGAACTTCCCTGGTTTTAACACTGCTTTATTTTTAGGTTCTTTTCTAAAATTTTTAATCTGTGGTGGACTTCTCTTTCTATTGTCTTCACCTATTGTGCTACTAACTCTTGTAATGAAGAGCTATGTACCACCTATTATATTAACAGTCATTATTACAATGACTAATCTTATGCTCGTAAACTCCAAACATAAAGATTTATTTCCGTGGACCGCTACTCTTGATATCGCAAATAATGAATTACAACCCACATATCCACCGGAATATTCTTATATCATCATTGCAGCAACAGCGGTTTCAGGATTTTTTGCAACACTATTCTATTTCAAAAGAGTAGACATTCATTAATTTATAGGAGTGAAACGATGAGCGATATCATTATTGCCTTCATACTCGGTATCGTAGAGGGGTTAGCCGAATTTTTACCTATCTCTTCTACTGGTCACCTTATATTAGTCGGGCATTTATTAGATTTTGAAGGAGAAAGAGCGAAAACGTTTGAAATTGTTATACAGCTAGGGGCAATTTTAGCTATTGCAATTTTATATCATAAACGCCTCGTTTCTTTATGTAATATTAAACCTCTTCTGCGGAAAGAGAAGAAATTCAACGCATTCCATGTATTTCTTGGCGTATTTCCAGCAGTAGTTGCTGGTTTACTACTACATGGTGTTATTAAAACTTACTTATTTCAGCCCTATACTGTCGTAATTGGACTTGTAGCAGGGGCAATTCTTATGCTCTTTGCAGAAGTAAAGAAGAAAGAGGCAACCTCCTATTCACTGGATGATTTAACATACCGTCAAGCATTAACAATTGGATTATTTCAATGCTTAGCAGTATACCCCGGCTTCTCTAGAGCTGGCTCTACTATTTCTGGAGGTCTATTAGCAAAAGTAAATTATAAAACTGCATCTGAGTTCTCTTTTCTCATTGCTCTTCCTGTAATGGTAGGCGCTACAGGCTTAGACTTGTTAAAAAGCTGGAAGTATTTAAGTGTCAATGATATCCCTATGTTTGTGGTAGGATTCATTACCTCTTTTATAGTAGCAATGTTAGCAGTAGTAACATTCCTAAAGCTTTTAGAAAAGATAGGCTTAAAACCTTTCGCATACTATCGTATTTTGTTAGCTATCTTATTTACGCTTTTCGTATTGCTATAAATTCATATAAGTCACAGATAAAAAACCGATATTCAAGTTAGAATATCGGTTTTTTATCCATTTCACATCAAGTACTACCTACTCCAATATGGCATAGCGGGAGTAAATCATCATTAATAATCCAAATGTTCTTCAAGCAATTTTAATCTTTACCGTACGACACTGCTCAAAAATTAAACACCCCTTGGACAGAGACCGAATGTGTATACAAACTATATCCATTCCGCATATATCATATTTCTTAATTCTCAATACACCGATACAAGTTCTAAATGTGTACAAAATGCTCATGCTTTATTAAACACGAAAAAACACAAGTCAAAAGACTTGTGTTTTTAGACTCGGTCGCTCATTTGCGACTCCCTTATGTTAACATCTTCATGTTTCAATGTCAACTAAGTTTTTCATTTCGTTTGCCGCGTTCTGCGTTATTGCATCGGCGACTTGTTCTATATTACACCTCTATATCCTAATCGTCAATACCTTTTATCCTTTTTATTTTATAAATTCTAAAGGGTATTGAACCCTCTTCATTTATACTCCGTTACTAGAGATTAATAAACTGGTGCAATCACTTTCATAATCGACAGTTTATACTTTCTTACTTACACCTTTCTAAAGAATGAATAGCAAGCCAAACAAATATATATTAAAGGTAGCACTTTTTATTTCGAGTACATTCCAGCTGTATTCACAATTATCTCCTACCACTTCTCTCTAGGAATTATAAATACACCATGCATTTACTAAAAATCTAATTAACTTAGGAGGCGTTATGAAATGCATGTTAATAAGAAGATCATTTATGTATCCCATGATGCCCATTTCCACGGAGCACAGCTGCTTTCTTTACATACTATTAAAGCTCTTAAAGAAAACTTTCATTACTCCGTCGCAATTATTTCTATTGGAACGGGCATTTTAATCCACGATTTTCAAAAGTATGGTCCTGTTTATTGCCTAGAGGAAGACTACCCAACAGAAAAAAGGGTCGAATTATTAATAAGGAAGTTACTATCACAAGACTATACCATCGCCATATGTAGTACCGTCATAAGTGGTGACATAGTTGCATTACTAGCTAAACACAATATAAAAGTTATTTCATTAATACATGAATTGCCGCATTTAATACAACAGTACTCTGCCGAGGGGAAAGCGAGAAACATTGCCCAGTTTGCTTACAAAATTGTCTTCCCTTCACAGTACGTGTATGAAAAATTCCGTACAATCACCCAATTAGATCATCAAAAATGTCACATCCTCCCTCAAGGCTTGTTTAACCACAATCCTTATAAGAACAATATTGCAAAAGCTAGAAGCGAATTACGAAAAAAACACAACCTGCCTCTAGATAGCAAAATCATTTTGGGAGTAGGTTTTGCTGATCATCGGAAAGGGATAGATTTATTCTCACTTATTGCTTACTCAGTAAGAAAGGTTCATACGAATATTCATTTTATCTGGGTCGGGAGAACAGATGTTCATTTCTTTAACACGCTATCCCCAAGATATACAGCACATTTCACATTAGTTGAGCCCACTCCAGATATCGGTTTATATAACGCCGGGGCTGATTTATATTTATTAACTTCAAGAGAAGATCCTTTTCCAAACGTTGTTTTAGAGGCATTAGATACAAAAGTCCCTGTTATAGGGTTTAAAAACGCTGGAGGTTTTGAAGATGTTGTTACGGAACAAACTGGCGCCTTAGTAGACTTTTTAAATTTACCGCAGGTGCTGGAAAGAATATATGAATTTATTGGAGATGAAGACTTACGATTACAAAAAGGACGCTTTGGCCAAGAGCTTATTGAAAAAGATTTCAACTTTCTTCATTACATTTATCAACTGTTAAACCTACTTGATCATAATTACAAAAAAATAAGCGTAATCATACCAAACTATAATTACGAAAAATACTTACCTGACCGAGTTAAATCCATATTAAACCAAACCTATCCCCTTTACGAACTAATTTTCCTAGACGATGCCTCTACTGACAATAGCGTATCTATATTTGAACAGCTGCTCTCAAACGAAAATAAGCCCCACCTAAAAGTTCAGCAGATTATTAATGATACAAACTCTGGTTCTGTATTTAAACAATGGATAAAAGGCGTCTCTGCAGCAACCGGTGATTATATTTGGATTGCAGAGGCTGATGACTTATGTGATCAGACATTTTTAGAAGAAGTAATACAAGGGTTTCATATAAATGGTGATGTTACCTTAAGCTACACACAATCAAAACAAATAGATGAACAAGGAAATATCCTAGCCAATCATTATTTAGATTACACAAATGATATTGATAAAGGAAAATGGAAAAGTTCTTATTTCCGAAAAGGGATAGATGAAATACAAGATACATTACTTATCAAAAACACCATACCTAATGTCTCAAGTGTAGTTTTTAAAAACATAGATATAAAAACTACAGAAAAACAATTAGAAAAGTTTAAAGTAGCTGGTGATTGGTTTTTCTATGTTTCTATTCTTAAAGAGGGGAACATTTATTTCAATCCAAAACCGTTAAACTATCATAGACGACATACAAATAGCGTAACGAGAACAGAAGATTCATATTCCCATTACAGTGAAGTTGTACAAATGCAGAATTTCATTAAAGAAACCTTTACTATCGACGACATTTCAAAAAAGAAAATGTACACATATAGAAAGTATCTTAAAGCATATTTGAAGATTGAATGATATATTTTCTTCGCCATCAGTATCTCTTGTAAAACGTTACTATTATTTAAGGGGGGTTACTCATTGAAAGAATTTATAGAGGCAAATAAAGATTTGATTTCTCAAATTGCACACAACTACAATGTAAATGCAAGTATCCATCCAGAGGATCATATCTTTCAATTCCTTGTCACTAATCCAGTCTTCCCATCTAAAAAAGAAGCGATAGATTATTATTTTCAAGATGGGAGAAAATCCGCAGAAACACTCTTAGATTTAATTACATCCTTTTATCCTCCTATAGACACTCCAATAAAATTATTAGAATTCGCATCCGGATATGGCTGCGTAACACGTCATTTATTAAACCTACAAACGAACTTAAGTATAACTACCTGCGATATACATGAAGAGGCTATTACTTTTAGTGAACGTACATTAAATACTTCTTCTATCTTATCTCACCCTGAACCTGAACAAGTAAATTTGACCTCCTCTACGTATGATATCGTCTTTTGTCTATCCTTTTTTTCTCATATGCCTGATACAACTTGGTTTCGTTGGCTTCAAACATTGTATAATGCTGTTTCTCCTGAAGGCTTACTCATTTTCACAACTCATGGTTATCAAAGTAAAAAGTACTTCAGCTTTCCAGATTTAAATAAACAGGGTTATTGGTTTCTCCCTTCTAGTGAACAATTGGATTTGGATGTTCATCAATACGGGCAAACGATCGTTAGTCCCTCTTACGTAAGTGACAAAATTAAATTATTGCCCTATAACCCTATCATCAAAAAATACACTGAAGGTTTTTGGTGGGAACATCAAGACCTTTGGGTAATAAAAAAAGAAATAAAATAATAAACCACGCTCTACTTATACAAAAGTAGGGCATGGTTTATTATTTTTTACTATATAAGAACTCTTCAATCCATAGCTTATTTAATCTAATTCCACTTTTGAAATCTATTTTCGGTTCCCAGTTACATTCTCGTCTTACTCTATCTATATTTAAAATGATTTTTTGAACATTTTCTTGCCTTTGTTTATAGCAGGTAAAGTCCACTTTTCTTTCCGTTAATTTCTCCAATTCTACTATAATTCGTTTTAAAGAGAGACCCTTGCCGCTCCCTATGTTATACACACAAGATTTCAAACGATTTAATTGTGATAGTTGTATAGTGATTTCAACTAAATCATCGATATAAATATAATCTCGAATAATCTCTTGCGGATTCCCATATATATTAATCTTTTCATTACTGAGATGCTGATACAAAAAACAGTTTATTGCCCCAACTTTCTTTAAAGGATTTTGATATTTTCCATATGGATTAGAATATCTACATACAACATAGTCAATTCCGTATTTTTTCTTATAAAAGTATAAGTAATTTTCAAGCGACACTTTTGTTATTCCATAAGGAGAAAGTGGTTTTAATGGATGTTCCTCATCAATAGGTAAATATTCCGGTTCACCATAAACCGTGCCTCCAGAAGATGCTAATACAATTTTTTTAACAGGAAAATTTTTAACACTTTCCATGAAGTTAAGAAAAAAAAAGCTACTGTTTATATCTCCGAAAACATCTTCAATTGAAGTTGCTACATTAGACGTTGCAGCTAAATAAATAATAACATCCACATTCACTAAAGCTTTATATATATCTTCAACATTTGCTAAATCACCTTTAATAAATTCAACATCACTTATAATATTTTGAGGAAAATTATTTATATGTCTGGAAAATACTTTTACATTTTGACCTTGTTTCAATAAACCTAATGCGAGGTTAATACCAATGAAACTATTTCCACCTACTATTAAATAATTATTCTTCCTCATAATATCCTCTCTAGTAATAAGATTTTTGCTTATCACACCTAGAAATTCAACTAAATGAACTTGGTCACTTCTATTATTCATCCCCTTATCATTGTATGCTTCCTATAAATTTTCATTATCTTTATTTTATATTTTCCTTTTAGAATCGCTATCTTATTTAAGCTGACCGCAAAAAACACTCATACTATTTACTCATTCCCATGAATATATTGGATTAGTAAAAACTTCCCTTCTCCATAAATAAAAATTTCAAAAAGGAGGACTACATGTATGAAGAATGTAAATCAAGAGCTTTTAAATCATGTAATCCTACATAAAGATCGAATCCCACATTTCCATAAAGACTTTCCACTTATACTATTCTGGAGCCATAGAAGCGGATGTACCGCCTTAGCTAATTGGTTCTTTTTTCAAATTGGATTGTTTAATGAAGCAAAGAAATACCATGACTTTATTCATTACTATGAATTCTGGGTGTATAAAAACAACACTAACTACATACCAGAGTTACAAAATGGGCTTCTAACAGCAAATAAAGATGTTTGTAAACTTGTACGGAATCCCTACAAAAGGGCCGTCAGCTCATTTTTATTACTTGCTGACAATCCATATGCTAGCCCTCAATGGGAAAATATCCGCCACTATTTGTATAATGACAAATATAGTAACCGTGGAGTATCATTTAAACAATTTTTATATTACATTCGAGCATTGGGTTCAAATTCCCTAGCAATGGACATACATTTTAGTCAGCAATACGTTCCAGGTGAAGAAAATTTCATCCAATACTATATTCCTTTAGAAGATTTTAATACACAAATCACTAAGATAGAACACACGTACGATTTGATTAAATCCAATTTAGCGCTTCTTACAAATTCAGATCATCATCGGGCTCATAAGATGCTTTATACAGGAAGTTATGCAGAACTCAGCATTACAGATGCCACCTTCCCTCGCTTTCCAACATATGAAAGCTTTTATGATGAAGAAACAATGGCGTTAGTTACAGAAATATATGCACAAGACTTTGAAATGTATCCGTACACAAAAGGGATATTCTAAGTCGATACATTCTTCAATGAATAAAAGCGAATGTATCGCATAGCATAAAGTGAAACTTTAATTAGCGTGGGGTTCTCTCCCGCTAATTATTCCATTCTACCAATCTCACTTTTATGGGTTCCCTAATTTCCACCCACTCTCTTTGATTTCACTGATTGTTGACGTGTGTGTCATATGCATTTTTTTACAAAGGAGTGATGTCATGTGGAAGGTAATTTGAAGCACAATAATGGATATTGCGTTATCTGTGAGAAGGAAACTACATTTATAGAGCATAATGATTGGCTTAGAGATCATTACTTATGTTCTACATGTCACTCTATACCAAGGCAGCGAGCTATAATCCATGTTTTAAATACATTTTTTCCTAAATGGGGTTCCTATCATATCCACGAATCCTCTCCTGGGGGAATTACAACTCAGCTACTTATAAAAAACTGCAAAAACTATACGTATTCTCAATACTTTAAAAACTATCCTCTCGGCCAATACTTTCAAGGAATTAGATGTGAGAACTTAGAAGATATGACTTTCCAAAATGAATCTTTTGATTTGTTCATTACTCAAGATGTCTTTGAACATGTAATGAAGCCAAACAAAGCCTTTAAAGAAATAGAGCGTGTATTAAAGCCTGGCGGTGCTCATGTGTTTACTGTCCCTTGGTATCATACACTCACAAAGACTTTACAAAGAGCAAGAATCAATAAAGAAGGAATCGAATATATTGAGGAGCCAATTTATCATGGTAATCCTATTGATGAGAACGGGTCTTTAGTAACATTTGATTGGGGTCAAGATATGATTGAATATATTTATACACATGCAAATATGTATACCATTGTTTATTTACAAAAGGATAGATCACTGGGGTTAGATGCTGAATTTCTACACGTTTTTATTAGTAAAAAACACGAAAATAATTTTTAGGTACTATATAATTTGGAGGTTAACAAATGAATAACTTCAAGTTAGGAAATGATTTTGATAACCTTGTTAGCCCGCTTTCTGATGTTGAACTTCTAAATCTATTTATACAAAGTTGCTCACAAACAAAGATAAACGGCATCCCAGTACCTATGTTCCCCCCTGAAGAAATTCAACAACAGTTTGTAGGTGCTTCCTATGAACATGCTCTTTATGAAGCATATTTGTTTTATAGCCATGTAAAAACGTATGCCCAAAATTTAGGTGTCCCCTTGAATAAAGAACGTAAAATTCTAGACTTTGGTTGCGGATGGGGAAGAATTATACGTTTCTTTTTCAAAGATGTTCGCGATGAAAATTTACTTGGTATTGATGTAGATCCCCTCATGATTACTCTTTGTAATGAAACGTTAGGAAGAGGGATATATAAAACAGCCAACCCACAACCTCCTGTAGAATTTATTAATGACAATTCATTAGATATCATATTTGCTTATTCTGTATTCTCACATTTATCCGAAGAAACAGCAGAAAATTGGATAAAGGAATTTTCAAGAATTCTTCGTCCAGGTGGCATCTTCATCGCCACAACACAAGCACGCTATTTTCTCGATTTCTGTCAACAATTCAAGGAACACCCTGAATTAATTCAAACCGGGTGGCATAAAACTTTATCTCAAGCGTTTCCAGATATAAATCGTGCTATCTCGGATTATGAAAGCGGCAATTTTGTCCACAGCCCTACGGGAGCTGGAGACGTTAGAAATAGTAGCTTCTATGGAGAAACCGTTATACCTAGAACTTATATTAAAAATCGCTATGAGAAGTATTTAAAGCTACGGGATTTTTTTGATGATACAAACCGGTTACCCCAAGCTCTATTTGTTCTCCAAAAAGATTAACTCTTTTCGCTCATTGTATAATGAAGATCCTTTTGTATCTCAGCCGTATATATTAAATCATCAAAGATTTCCATATCAAGCAAACTGTACAAAAGAATTCATTATGCAGCATAAACACAGTAAGTTAATAACATATCTCATGCTTTAACTAGATTCGAAAAATCAAAAGTAACTTCCCACCACTTGAACTACGAAGAACATAAGGGGGATATATCTTGAAAATAATCGCTTTTTACTTACCACAGTTTCATCAAATAAAAGAAAATGACCGATGGTGGGGGAAAGGGTTTACTGAATGGACAAATACTAAAAGTGCACGACCTTTATTTTCAGGACATTATCAACCTAGAGAACCTTATCAAGATTTTTATTACGACTTAACCACCCCATCCGTAAGAAAGTGGCAAGCAGAAATCGCCAAAGCACACGGCATATATGGTTTTTGTTATTACCATTACTGGTTTAAAGGAAAGAGGCTATTGGAGACACCCTTTAATGAGGTGCTTAAGACGGGCGAACCAGATTTTCCATTTTGCCTTTCTTGGGCAAATGAACCGTGGACAAAAACTTGGGATGGTCTTGATAGTCACATATTAATGCCTCAAAATTATGGAGAATTATCGGATTGGAAAGAACACTTTGAGTATTTATTGCAAGCTTTCCAAGATGAGAGATATATCCGTATAGACGATAAACCACTATTCATTATTTATCGTCCCGGGCATATTCCCGATTGTGAACAAATGCTTCATTATTGGAATACACTCGCACAAGAAAATGGTTTGAAAGGTATATACTTTGCAGAAACATTAAACAGCTTTCCACTTCCTAATATAAATGGATTTGATGCTAGCATTCAATTCGAGCCTTTTTATACAATTGCTCATGATAGCTCTTCAGACATAAATAAGACAATATATGAGTCTGGTAAACAAATAAACGCTTGGGATTATGATAAAGTGTGGATGTATATACTAAAGCGATCTCCTCCAGAGAAAAAAACATTTCCTGGTGCCTTTGTTGACTGGGACAATACAGCTCGCCGCAAAGACTTAAATAGCAGCATCTTCCTAGGTTCTACCCCTAGGAAGTTCACGATATATTTAAGCAAACAAATCCAGCGTACCTATTCTCTTTACAACAGCGAGTTTTTATTTATTAATGCGTGGAATGAATGGGCCGAAGGTACTTACCTAGAACCAGATAAAAGGCATGGATTCGCCTATTTAGAAGGAGTTAAACAGGCTATTAACAGAGGTATGAAAGCATACAAAAAAGACGAGTCATTCTGACTCGTCTTAAAGTTGCTTGGCGACGTCCTACTCTCACAGGGACAAGGTCCCAACTACCATCGGCGCTAGAGAGCTTAACTTCCGTGTTCGGTATGGGAACGGGTGTGACCTCTCTGCCATCATCACCAAACCATGAAGGCATATTCCTTCAAAACTAGATAACATTTGCTACATATTATATGGTTAAGTCCTCGATCTATTAGTATTCGTCAGCTCCACATGTCACCATGCTTCCACCTCGAACCTATCAACCTGATCATCTTTCAGGGATCTTACTAGCTTACGCTATGGGAAATCTCATCTTGAGGGGGGCTTCATGCTTAGATGCTTTCAGCACTTATCCCTTCCGCACATAGCTACCCAGCTATGCCCTTGGCAGAACAACTGGTACACCAGCGGTGCGTCCATCCCGGTCCTCTCGTACTAAGGACAGCTCCTCTCAAATTTCCTACGCCCACGACGGATAGGGACCGAACTGTCTCACGACGTTCTGAACCCAGCTCGCGTACCGCTTTAATGGGCGAACAGCCCAACCCTTGGGACCGACTACAGCCCCAGGATGCGATGAGCCGACATCGAGGTGCCAAACCTCCCCGTCGATGTGGACTCTTGGGGGAGATAAGCCTGTTATCCCCGGGGTAGCTTTTATCCGTTGAGCGATGGCCCTTCCATGCGGAACCACCGGATCACTAAGCCCGACTTTCGTCCCTGCTCGACTTGTAGGTCTCGCAGTCAAGCTCCCTTATGCCTTTGCACTCTACGAATGATTTCCAACCATTCTGAGGGAACCTTTGGGCGCCTCCGTTACACTTTAGGAGGCGACCGCCCCAGTCAAACTGCCCACCTGACACTGTCTCCCGGGTCGATAAGACCCGTAGGTTAGAATTTCAATACAGTCAGGGCGGTATCCCACCAGCGCCTCCACCGAAGCTAGCGCTCCGGTTTCAATGGCTCCCGCCTATCCTGTACAAACTGTACCAAAATTCAATATCAGGCTACAGTAAAGCTCCACGGGGTCTTTCCGTCCTGTCGCGGGTAACCTGCATCTTCACAGGTACTATAATTTCACCGAGTCTCTGGTTGAGACAGTGCCCAAATCGTTACACCTTTCGTGCGGGTCGGAACTTACCCGACAAGGAATTTCGCTACCTTAGGACCGTTATAGTTACGGCCGCCGTTTACTGGGGCTTCAGTTCAGAGCTTCGCTTACGCTAACCCCTCTCCTTAACCTTCCAGCACCGGGCAGGTGTCAGCCCCTATACTTCGCCTTACGGCTTCGCAGAGACCTGTGTTTTTGCTAAACAGTCGCTTGGGCCTATTCACTGCGGCTTTCCGTTAAGAAAGCACCCCTTCTCCCGAAGTTACGGGGTCATTTTGCCGAGTTCCTTAACCAGAGTTCTCTCGCACACCTTAGGATTCTCTCCTCGCCTACCTGTGTCGGTTTGCGGTACAGGCACCTTTTATCTCGCTAGAAGCTTTTCTTGGCAGCGGGGAATCAAAGACTTCGCTCCATAAGGAGCTTCCCCATCACAGCTCAGCCTTCATGATAAGCGGATTTGCCTACTTATCAGCCTAACTGCTTGGACGTGCACAACCAATCGCACGCTTCTTCTATCCTTCTGCGTCCCTCCATTGCTCAAACGATAAAGAGGTGGTACAGGAATATCAACCTGTTGTCCATCGCCTACGCCTGTCGGCCTCGGCTTAGGTCCTGACTAACCCTGAGCGGACGAGCCTTCCTCAGGAAACCTTAGGCATTCGGTGGACGGGATTCTCACCCGTCTTTCGCTACTCATACCGGCATTCTCACTTCTAAGCGCTCCACCAGTCCTTCCGGTCTGACTTCACTGCACTTAGAACGCTCCCCTACCACTGATACCATTGGTATCAATTCGCAGCTTCGGTGGTGTATTTAGCCCCGGTACATTTTCGGCGCAGAGTCACTCGACTAGTGAGCTATTACGCACTCTTTAAATGGTGGCTGCTTCTAAGCCAACATCCTAGTTGTCTAAGCAACTCCACATCCTTTTCCACTTAATACACACTTTGGGACCTTAGCTGGCGATCTGGGCTGTTTCCCTCTTGACTACGGATCTTATCACTCGCAGTCTGACTCCTAAGGATAAGTCATTGGCATTCGGAGTTTGACTGAATTCGGTAATCCGATGAGGACCCCTAGTTCAATCAGTGCTCTACCTCCAAGACTCTTACACTTAAGGCTAGCCCTAAAGCTATTTCGGGGAGAACCAGCTATCTCCAGGTTCGATTGGAATTTCTCCGCTACCCACACCTCATCCCCGCACTTTTCAACGTGCGTGGGTTCGGGCCTCCATTCAGTGTTACCTGAACTTCACCCTGGACATGGGTAGATCACCTGGTTTCGGGTCTACGACCACGTACTAAACGCCCTATTCAGACTCGCTTTCGCTGCGGCTCCGCCTCTTCAGCTTAACCTCGCACGGGATCGTAACTCGCCGGTTCATTCTACAAAAGGCACGCCATCACCCATTAACGGGCTCTGACTATTTGTAGGCACACGGTTTCAGGATCTCTTTCACTCCCCTTCCGGGGTGCTTTTCACCTTTCCCTCACGGTACTGGTTCACTATCGATCACTAGGGAGTATTTAGCCTTGGGAGATGGTCCTCCCAGATTCCGACGGAATTTCACGTGTTCCGCCGTACTCAGGATACATTCAAGAGAGAACGAAGTTTCGACTACGGGGTTGTTACCCTCTACGACGGACCTTTCCAGGTCGCTTCGTCTACCTCGTTCCTTTGTAACTCCGTATAGAATGTCCTACAACCCCAAGAGGCAAGCCTCTTGGTTTGGGCTATGTTCCGTTTCGCTCGCCGCTACTCAGGAAATCGCATTTGCTTTCTCTTCCTCCAGGTACTTAGATGTTTCAGTTCCCTGGGTCTGTCTTCCTTACCCTATGTATTCAGGCAAGGATACCATACCATTACGTATGGTGGGTTTCCCCATTCGGAAATCTTCGGATCAAAGCTTACTTACAGCTCCCCGAAGCATATCGGCGTTAGTCCCGTCCTTCATCGACTCCTAGTGTCAAGGCATCCACCGTGCGCCCTTTCTAACTTAACCAAACTAAAATTAAAAAAATATGAGCTACACTGTTATCTAGTTTTCAAAGAACATACATTTATATATGAGAGATAGTTCTCTCAAAACTGAACAAAACGAAACACGGAAACTTATATTGATGAACAGCGTTCATCAATTCTCCATAGAAAGGAGGTGATCCAGCCGCACCTTCCGATACGGCTACCTTGTTACGACTTCACCCCAATCATCTGTCCCACCTTAGGCGGCTGGCTCCATAAAGGTTACCCCACCGACTTCGGGTGTTACAAACTCTCGTGGTGTGACGGGCGGTGTGTACAAGGCCCGGGAACGTATTCACCGCGGCATGCTGATCCGCGATTACTAGCGATTCCAGCTTCATGTAGGCGAGTTGCAGCCTACAATCCGAACTGAGAACGGTTTTATGAGATTAGCTCCACCTCGCGGTCTTGCAGCTCTTTGTACCGTCCATTGTAGCACGTGTGTAGCCCAGGTCATAAGGGGCATGATGATTTGACGTCATCCCCACCTTCCTCCGGTTTGTCACCGGCAGTCACCTTAGAGTGCCCAACTTAATGATGGCAACTAAGATCAAGGGTTGCGCTCGTTGCGGGACTTAACCCAACATCTCACGACACGAGCTGACGACAACCATGCACCACCTGTCACTCTGCTCCCGAAGGAGAAGCCCTATCTCTAGGGTTTTCAGAGGATGTCAAGACCTGGTAAGGTTCTTCGCGTTGCTTCGAATTAAACCACATGCTCCACCGCTTGTGCGGGCCCCCGTCAATTCCTTTGAGTTTCAGCCTTGCGGCCGTACTCCCCAGGCGGAGTGCTTAATGCGTTAACTTCAGCACTAAAGGGCGGAAACCCTCTAACACTTAGCACTCATCGTTTACGGCGTGGACTACCAGGGTATCTAATCCTGTTTGCTCCCCACGCTTTCGCGCCTCAGTGTCAGTTACAGACCAGAAAGTCGCCTTCGCCACTGGTGTTCCTCCATATCTCTACGCATTTCACCGCTACACATGGAATTCCACTTTCCTCTTCTGCACTCAAGTCTCCCAGTTTCCAATGACCCTCCACGGTTGAGCCGTGGGCTTTCACATCAGACTTAAGAAACCACCTGCGCGCGCTTTACGCCCAATAATTCCGGATAACGCTTGCCACCTACGTATTACCGCGGCTGCTGGCACGTAGTTAGCCGTGGCTTTCTGGTTAGGTACCGTCAAGGTGCCAGCTTATTCAACTAGCACTTGTTCTTCCCTAACAACAGAGTTTTACGACCCGAAAGCCTTCATCACTCACGCGGCGTTGCTCCGTCAGACTTTCGTCCATTGCGGAAGATTCCCTACTGCTGCCTCCCGTAGGAGTCTGGGCCGTGTCTCAGTCCCAGTGTGGCCGATCACCCTCTCAGGTCGGCTACGCATCGTTGCCTTGGTGAGCCGTTACCTCACCAACTAGCTAATGCGACGCGGGTCCATCCATAAGTGACAGCCGAAGCCGCCTTTCAATTTCGAACCATGCAGTTCAAAATATTATCCGGTATTAGCCCCGGTTTCCCGGAGTTATCCCAGTCTTATGGGCAGGTTACCCACGTGTTACTCACCCGTCCGCCGCTAACTTCTTGAGAGCAAGCTCTCAATCCATTCGCTCGACTTGCATGTATTAGGCACGCCGCCAGCGTTCATCCTGAGCCAGGATCAAACTCTCCAATAAAGTTAGTTTGTCTAGCATCTAAAAATAAAAATTGACGTTTCACGTTGTTTGTTTCGTTCAGTTTTCAAAGAACTACTCGGTCGCTCATTTGCGACTCCCTTATGTTAACATCTTCATGTTTCAATGTCAACTAAGTTTTTCATTTCGTTTGCCGCGTTCTGCGTTATTGCATCGGCGACTTTTTCTATATTACACCTCTAAGATAAAACCGTCAATATGTTTTTATAAAAAAACTTCATTTTTTATAAACCCTATTTACGTTATTAAATTATGTATTTATATACCTCTTCTATAAGAATAGATAAGCAACCCATAAACTCTATGGGTTGCTATTCCTTCATAAAAACTATTGTTCTTTTGAAGGTACCGAACAACTTTCATCCGTACAAGACATATCGCTTCCACCCTCTGAAGAAAGCTCTTGTAACTTAGGTGCAGGATTCTCTTCTTCCCACACTTGTTGAAGTGCACCGACAAAAGTTTCGAGTGGTTGCGCACCTGAAATAGCATACTTTTGATTAATAATAAAATAAGGTACTCCTGAAATTTGATATTGCTGAGCAATCGCTTCATCAATTCTAACATCATTTGCATATGCACCTTTATCATTAATAACACGTAAAGCTTCTTGCTTGTCTAAACCTGAAGCTTCAGCAATAGTAGCAAGCGTATCCACATCACTTAAATTTCTCGATTCAGTGAAATATGCAAAAAGTAGATTTTCCGTAATCTCTTTTTCTTTCCCTTGATCCTTTGCAAATTTAGCTAGACGATGCGCATCAAAAGTGTTCGTCGGCTTCATCTCTTCAAAATTAAAATTTAAACCCATACTAGCTGCATGATTGCCTAGTTGTATATTATTACGCTTAGCTTCTTCAATACTAATCCCATACTTTGATGCAAGTACTTCATTAATACTTGTTCCAGAATAGATTGGAGCATTTTGGTCTAATTCAAAACTTTTAAACTCAACTTCAACATCCTTCTTATGCGGAAATTGCTCTAAAGCCATTTCTAATCTACGTTTCCCAATATAACAAAATGGGCATACAAAATCTGACCATACTTCAATTTTCATAGAAACACCTCATTAACATGTAGTTTTCAATTATTGTAGCACTGGCAATAAGGAATTCAAAAATTTATGCTTCAAACCTTATATACTACAAACTAAAATAAGTTTTTAAATAGAAAAAACGATAATCAAAAGTATAAAAACATTTCCTTCTGATTATCGTATATACAAATCTAAAACAATCTAATTACGCTGGAATGTATCTCCCCACGAACTTCCATACGGTATTCCAATATTTATTCAATCTACCTTCTCGGCTTCTCCATGTCCAGCACCTGGAACAATTAATTTCTCTTTTTCTACTTTTGCAGCATTATATACTTCATCTAACATTTCATAAGGAACAAATGTATCAGCATCCCCATGAATAAATAGCATAGGTGTTTTACTTTTCGCCACTTGTTTTATAGCTGAAGCTTCTTCTAAATCATATCCAGCTCTTAATTTTGTAACTGTATTTGCCGCATTCATAACAGGAAACTTCGGCAAGTGGAATAAATCGTTTAATTGATAAGTAAATTCATCAATAACTGTTGAGTATCCACAATCTTCAATAATAACTTTAACGTTAGAAGGTAACTCTTCACCTGAAGTCATCATTACAGTTGCCGCACCCATTGAAACACCAAAGAGTGCTATTTCAGCATTAGGGTCTTTCTTTACAATTTGTTGAATCCAAATCAAAATATCTTTACGATCATGCCAGCCCATCCCTATATAATCACCTTCACTATTTCCATGCACGAAGGTCTGGCGCTATGACGTTATATCCTTGTTCATAAAAGTTCCGGATATATTTCGTCATTTTCGATGCCCTACTATCATATCCATGAACTACAATTGCCCATTTATGGCTAGATTGTTCATTCATATATTCATAACCTGTTAATTTCAACTTATCGAAAGAATTTATGTTTCGTGTATTAGGTTTATGATTTGATACAAAGTTCGCATCCTTTTCTTCATTTGTAGCGAACACACCTCCCGATGCATTCACAGTTTCTACTAAGTGAGGATTATCCTCTAAAAACTCTTTCTCTTGTTTCGCATTCAACGCATAATTATAAAAATAATTCCCGACTAACATATAAGTAATTGCTAGAAGGACTAAAACTACTATAGTAATTACACCTATCTTTTTCATATTATCTCCTTAAAAAAATTTAAATCTTCCTATATTAAAGTACCTCGAAAAACAACTGTACTATTTTAACACACCGATAGATTGCTTCTACAAAAATAGAATAGAAAATCTTAAACTACACATCAAAAATGATGAAAGAAAATGAATATGAGGGGATCAAAAGAATACGGATTACTTACTTGAAGCTGATAAGAAGTTTAAAACACAAAAAAGACGAGTCATTCTGACTCGTCTTAAAGTTGCTTGGCGACGTCCTACTCTCACAGGGACAAGGTCCCAACTACCATCGGCGCTAGAGAGCTTAACTTCCGTGTTCGGTATGGGAACGGGTGTGACCTCTCTGCCATCATCACCAAACCATGAAGGCATATTCCTTCAAAACTAGATAACATTTGCTACATATTATATGGTTAAGTCCTCGATCTATTAGTATTCGTCAGCTCCACATGTCACCATGCTTCCACCTCGAACCTATCAACCTGATCATCTTTCAGGGATCTTACTAGCTTACGCTATGGGAAATCTCATCTTGAGGGGGGCTTCATGCTTAGATGCTTTCAGCACTTATCCCTTCCGCACATAGCTACCCAGCTATGCCCTTGGCAGAACAACTGGTACACCAGCGGTGCGTCCATCCCGGTCCTCTCGTACTAAGGACAGCTCCTCTCAAATTTCCTACGCCCACGACGGATAGGGACCGAACTGTCTCACGACGTTCTGAACCCAGCTCGCGTACCGCTTTAATGGGCGAACAGCCCAACCCTTGGGACCGACTACAGCCCCAGGATGCGATGAGCCGACATCGAGGTGCCAAACCTCCCCGTCGATGTGGACTCTTGGGGGAGATAAGCCTGTTATCCCCGGGGTAGCTTTTATCCGTTGAGCGATGGCCCTTCCATGCGGAACCACCGGATCACTAAGCCCGACTTTCGTCCCTGCTCGACTTGTAGGTCTCGCAGTCAAGCTCCCTTATGCCTTTGCACTCTACGAATGATTTCCAACCATTCTGAGGGAACCTTTGGGCGCCTCCGTTACACTTTAGGAGGCGACCGCCCCAGTCAAACTGCCCACCTGACACTGTCTCCCGGGTCGATAAGACCCGTAGGTTAGAATTTCAATACAGTCAGGGCGGTATCCCACCAGCGCCTCCACCGAAGCTAGCGCTCCGGTTTCAATGGCTCCCGCCTATCCTGTACAAACTGTACCAAAATTCAATATCAGGCTACAGTAAAGCTCCACGGGGTCTTTCCGTCCTGTCGCGGGTAACCTGCATCTTCACAGGTACTATAATTTCACCGAGTCTCTGGTTGAGACAGTGCCCAAATCGTTACACCTTTCGTGCGGGTCGGAACTTACCCGACAAGGAATTTCGCTACCTTAGGACCGTTATAGTTACGGCCGCCGTTTACTGGGGCTTCAGTTCAGAGCTTCGCTTACGCTAACCCCTCTCCTTAACCTTCCAGCACCGGGCAGGTGTCAGCCCCTATACTTCGCCTTACGGCTTCGCAGAGACCTGTGTTTTTGCTAAACAGTCGCTTGGGCCTATTCACTGCGGCTTTCCGTTAAGAAAGCACCCCTTCTCCCGAAGTTACGGGGTCATTTTGCCGAGTTCCTTAACCAGAGTTCTCTCGCACACCTTAGGATTCTCTCCTCGCCTACCTGTGTCGGTTTGCGGTACAGGCACCTTTTATCTCGCTAGAAGCTTTTCTTGGCAGCGGGGAATCAAAGACTTCGCTCCATAAGGAGCTTCCCCATCACAGCTCAGCCTTCATGATAAGCGGATTTGCCTACTTATCAGCCTAACTGCTTGGACGTGCACAACCAATCGCACGCTTCTTCTATCCTTCTGCGTCCCTCCATTGCTCAAACGATAAAGAGGTGGTACAGGAATATCAACC
>NZ_JBQYLZ010000001.1:6287500-6311226 GCF_052682215.1 Bacillus sp. 1A
AGCCGTGGGCTTTCACATCAGACTTAAGAAACCACCTGCGCGCGCTTTACGCCCAATAATTCCGGATAACGCTTGCCACCTACGTATTACCGCGGCTGCTGGCACGTAGTTAGCCGTGGCTTTCTGGTTAGGTACCGTCAAGGTGCCAGCTTATTCAACTAGCACTTGTTCTTCCCTAACAACAGAGTTTTACGACCCGAAAGCCTTCATCACTCACGCGGCGTTGCTCCGTCAGACTTTCGTCCATTGCGGAAGATTCCCTACTGCTGCCTCCCGTAGGAGTCTGGGCCGTGTCTCAGTCCCAGTGTGGCCGATCACCCTCTCAGGTCGGCTACGCATCGTTGCCTTGGTGAGCCGTTACCTCACCAACTAGCTAATGCGACGCGGGTCCATCCATAAGTGACAGCCGAAGCCGCCTTTCAATTTCGAACCATGCAGTTCAAAATATTATCCGGTATTAGCCCCGGTTTCCCGGAGTTATCCCAGTCTTATGGGCAGGTTACCCACGTGTTACTCACCCGTCCGCCGCTAACTTCATAAGAGCAAGCTCTTAATCCATTCGCTCGACTTGCATGTATTAGGCACGCCGCCAGCGTTCATCCTGAGCCAGGATCAAACTCTCCAATAAAGTTAGTTTGTCTAGCATCTAAAAATAAAAATTGACGTTTCACGTTGTTTGTTTCGTTCAGTTTTCAAAGAACTACTCGGTCGCTCATTTGCGACTCCCTTATGTTAACATCTTCATGTTTCAATGTCAACTAAGTTTTTCATTTCGTTTGCCGCGTTCTGCGTTATTGCATCGGCGACTTATCCTATATTACACCTCTATACTCTAATCGTCAACATATTTTTCTAAAAAAATATAAAAAGGCTTATTTCTTTTGAAATAAGCCTTTTTATCAAATATCATTCTATTCATTTATTATTTTTCTATAATTGGTAACGAGACGATAAACTGAATAATACCATCCTCATATTCTGCTCGAATACTACCACCTTGCAGCTCAACAATACTTTACCATCTTTTCCGAATCAACCCCTGCATAGGCACGTTCCTCAGGAAACTTCTTAACAAACGCAAGTCCATGCTCTTCTGCCTGCGGTACTAACTCTTCTATTAATTGCTCCAATAACTCATTTATACAAACCTCTTGTTTTTCTAATACAACTTGCTCATTTGTTAACTTCGTATACTCAAATAAATCTTCTATTAAATTCTTTAACTGCTCCGACTTCGCAAAAGCAATTCTCGTATACTCATCATGTTGTTCTTTATTTTCATATTTAGAATCTCGAAGTAATCGCAAGTAACCCATAATAGAAGTAAGTGGTGTACGCAAATCGTGAGATACATTCGTAATAAGCTCATTCTTTTGCTTCTCTAATTTACGTTCCTTTTCTATATTATTCATAAGCTCTTCTGCCATATTATTAATATTCTCAGTTAAAGACGCAATCTCATCTTCACCTTTTTTCTCAATACGGTACGCTAAGTTTCCTTTTTCTATTTCCTTTACACCTTGTGCCATCGCTTCAATTTGCTTCATCTTTCTCTTTGTTATATAGAAGAAAGAGAAAATAAATACGAGTACACCTATGAAAAACGGAAACGGTCCTTCTTGCGTATCATATATTACTTCACCTTCTGGAATCCCACTAACAAACATGTATAAATTCTTATTTTCTATTGTAATAGGTGAAAAAGCTATAAATTCTTTTCTCGTATTTTCAAATACATCTCGACCATTTGAATAGTTAATCGCAAATGATGATGCATTACGAATCGTATTATGCAAATCGATTTGCTCTTCTTGCGCCTGCTTCGTTTTATATAAAACTTTACCACTCTCGTCAGTAACCAATATTTTTAAAGCTCTAGATCCTTGCTCTAAATTTTGATTCTCCATTTCGATCATATCGGATATAGCTTCTAATTTATTTTCATGAACCGAACTATTTGCCGCTCCTTGAGCTTGGTGATTAATTCGTTCCATACCAGTCCGATAATCGATAGTCGCTTGACGATTCGCATTCTCAAAAAATGGCGCAGCTGCCTTCGCTGACAAAAGCCCTAATAACGCACAAGCAGTGAACGCAGCAATAAGTTGAATTCGCACACTCCGTTTCACACTCTTCACTATCTTTCCAATTAACTCTCGAATTTCCCTAACATAAGTAAATGGATTAAATATCTTTTTCAATCTTATATCCCACTCCCCATACAGTTTTTATATATCTAGGCTTCCTTGGATTCTCCTCAATCTTTTCACGCACTTTCCGAATATGAACCATTACCGTGTTATCCGACTGAAAAGATCTTTCGTTCCAAACCTTTTCATAAATCTGTTCCGCGCTAAAGACCATACCCGGGTTACGAGCTAGTAATTCTAAAATTGAAAATTCCCTCGGTGTCAGTTTCACTTCTTCTCCATCCACAATAACTTTATGGGTTGAAATGTTTATTTTCATCTCTCCAATTTCTAACTCGTCCTCATTTTGAATAGCAAAACCATTCATCTTCATATAACGACGTAACTGAGATTTAATTCTTGCGATTAACTCTAACGGATTAAATGGTTTCGTTACGTAATCATCTGCACCTGTTGTTAATCCTAAAATTTTATCCATATCTTGCGTTTTCGCAGAAAGCATAATAATTGGCATTTCTTTCGATTCTCTTACTTTCATACACATATGAATACCATCTACCTTTGGCATCATAATATCTAATACGACTAGATGTACTTCATTTTCTTCTAGTAAACGTAATCCTTCTTCTCCGTCTCCTGCTTGCAACACTTTATATCCTTCATTCTTTAAATAGATTGTAATAAGATTCCTAATTTCTTTTTCATCATCTACGACAAGTATTGTTTCGTGCGCCACAATATCTCCCCCATCACTTTTTTAATCCCTAACTTCTATTATAGGAAAACTTCTGAAGAAAAACGCTCGGAAATCCTTAAGATTTTCTGAAGACGCAAAAAAGGTCTAGACTCCCCTTAAGTCTAGACCTTTCAAAAACTCCTTTTATTTACGAACGTAGATGAAATATAGTATGAATAAAACTCCCATAACATACATAATTGGATGAACCTCTTTACGGCGACCACTTACTACCATTGTAATTGGATAGAAGATAAACCCAATCGCAATCCCTGTCGCAATACTATACGTAAGTGGCATTGAAATGATTGTAAAGAATGCTGGTACTGCAATCTCGAATTTCTTCCAATCAATTTCTCCTAAAGAAGAAACCATTAAGATTCCTACAATAATTAACGCTGGCGCTGTTACAGCTGGTGTTACAACGCTTAATAATGGCGAGAAGAATAGTGCCAGCAAGAAGAACCCTGCTGTTACAACTGCTGTAAATCCAGAACGTCCACCCGCTGCTACCCCCGCAGAAGACTCAATGTAAGACGTTGTTGTTGATGTACCTAAGATTGCACCGATTACAGTTGCAATCGCATCTGCGAATAACGCTTTTCCTGCACGTGGTAATTTATTGTTCTTCATTAATCCTGCTTGATTCGCAACCGCTACAAGTGTACCTGCTGTATCAAAGAAATCGATAAAGAAGAACGTTATAATAACAATCCCCATTTGAATAGTGAAAATATCTCCGAAGTGCGTTAACGCCGCACCGAACGTTGGTTCTAGACTCGGTATTGCTCCCACTACAGCTTTTGGGGTATCAATTAATCCTGTTGCTACTCCTAAGATTGCTGTAAGAATCATACCGTAGAATACCGCACCATTAACTTTCTTAATCATGAAGATGATTGTCGTAACAACCCCGAAGATTGCTAGTAACGTTGTGCCCTTTGTTAAATCCCCCAATCCAACAAGAACAGCATCATTTTTCACGATAATTCCGGCATTTTGGAATCCAAGGAAAGCAATGAACAATCCGATACCTGCCGCTACTGCAAACTTTAACTCTGATGGAATTGCATTAATAATTTTTTCACGAATACCTGAAGCTGTAAGAATAATAAAGATAATACCTGACATTAACGTTCCAGCAATTGCTGTCTGCCATGGAATACCCATCGTTAACACTGCCGTATAGGCAAAGAACGCGTTAATTCCCATACCCGGCGCCAAAGCAATCGGATACTTCGCGAATATCCCCATAATTAACGAACCAATCGCTGCTGCTAATGCTGTAGCAACGAATACTGCACCCGGATCCATTCCTGTACCTGCTGGTAACCCTTTAACATTCCCAAGTGACAGCGTAGCAGGATTGACAAATAGTACATAAGCCATAGATAAAAATGTCGTTAAACCTGCTATGAACTCTGTTTTATAATTTGTGCCGAGTTCATCAAACTGAAAATAGCGTTTCATCTTACGTTTCCCCCGTTATATGATTACTCGCCGTAATCTCCCTAGCCCTCTTTTATCTATTAAAAATAAAAAAGGCTTCCATTGCATATACATGGAAGCGTTCTATGAATAAAGACAAGTTTCCCTCATCTTTATCTAAACGCCTCGTAGTCAAGCCATTTACGGTAGCTAGGTAGAAACTTTCGGGCCATATCCCCGATATTATACGACGGCATAATATTCACTTTTCGTTTGAATTACATACTCATATTAACTCGATGAAGTAGTTTTGTCAATTTAAAAACGAACATTTTTATAAACTTTTGCATTTTCGTTCGTATTAAGAGCGAAAAACAAAAGATCCATCTATGCATGAGCAATAGATGGATCTTTTTTTATAATACTATTCCCACTCAATAGTTGCTGGTGGCTTACTTGTTATATCATACACGATACGGTTAACGTGTTTTACTTCGTTTACGATACGTACAGAGATTTTCTCTAATACGTCCCAAGGGATACGTGCCCAGTCAGCTGTCATACCGTCGATAGATGTTACTGCGCGGATACCTACTGTGTAATCGTAAGTACGCTCGTCACCCATAACACCTACGCTACGCATACCAGGAAGCGCAGTGAAGTATTGCCAAACTTCACGGTCTAAGCCCGCTTTAATAATTTCTTCACGTAAAATCGCATCAGATTCACGAACGATTTCTAATTTCTCTTCTGTGATTTCACCTAATACACGAATACCAAGACCAGGGCCTGGGAATGGTTGACGCCATACGATTTCATCAGGAATTCCTAGTTCTGATCCTAATACACGTACTTCATCTTTAAATAACGTGTTTAAAGGCTCAATTAATTTGAACTGCATGTCTTCTGGAAGACCACCAACGTTATGGTGAGATTTAATTGTTTGTGCAGTTGCTGTACCACTTTCAACGATGTCTGTATAAAGTGTACCTTGCGCTAGGAAGTCCATTCCTTGTAATTTAGAAGCTTCATCATCAAATACGTAAATGAATTCATTACCGATGATTTTACGTTTTTGTTCTGGATCTTCTACACCTTTTAACTTGTTCATGAAGCGTTCTTGTGCATCCACTTTAATAACGTTCATGTGGAAACCTTCGCTGAATGTTTTCATAACGCCTTCTGCTTCACCTTTACGAAGTAAACCGTGGTCAACGAAAATACATGTTAATTGGTCACCGATTGCCTTATGAATTAATACTGCTACAACAGAAGAGTCTACACCGCCGCTAAGTGCGCATAGTACTTTTTTGTCTCCAACAGTTTCACGGATTTTCTCTAATTCCACTTCAATAAAGTTCTCCATGTTCCATCCTTCAGAACAACCACATGCGCCGAATACGAAGTTTTTAATTAAATCGTTACCGTGCTCAGAATGACGTACTTCTGGGTGGAATTGTACACCGTATAAGTTTTTGTCTTCATTGCTCATACCAGCAATTGGACAAGACTCACTTGTTGCATCTACTACGAATCCTTCAGGTAAACCAGTTACTAAGTCACCATGGCTCATCCATACAACTTGCTCTTCTGGAAGATTCGCATATAATTTTGATTCGTTCTCTACTTTAAGAACAGCTTTTCCGTACTCACGGTGGTTTGCACGTTCTACTTTACCACCGAAGTGTTGCGTCATAAGCTGCATACCGTAACAAATACCGAAGATTGGTAATCCTAGTTCAAAGATTTTTTCATCACAATGTAATGCGCCTTCACCATATACACTATTTGGTCCACCAGAGAAGATAATCCCTTTTGGATTCATTGCTTTAATTTCTTCCGCAGTAATTGTATGTGGATGAAGTTCACTGTATACACCGAACTCACGAATTCGACGTGCTATTAACTGATTGTACTGACTCCCAAAATCTAAAACGATAATTGTATCATGCTGCTTCTTCAAAATAATCACCCCAACGTTAGTTCTCGTATATAAATATTTTCACCAATTTGGCAAAAAGCATTACCAATATAATAAAAAAAGCCAGTCCTCCGCCTCTAGTCTCATAACAAAGAAAAGGCAGGGGTCTGGCTTTATAAAGAAAGATAGTCTTCCGCTCTTTATAAATATAAGACACACTGCCTTCATAGTCAGGTTGTTTACGGTAACCCGGTAGAGACTCTCAAACCTTATCTTTGAGGATATATGAAGGATCGTTTTATATTATCTTCCTAGATTCTAACAATGAAGTATCTATATGGTCAAGAGAGAAAGCGACAAAATTCTACAGAAATTCATTTCCTTTTCTAAAAAACATAAAAAAACATCCATTTCTATATAGAAATGGATGTTTTTCGAGCAAACGGAATTACATCATTCCGCCCATACCGCCCATGCCCATGCCGCCCATGTCAGGCATTGCTGGTGCATTTGGTTCTGGCTTGTCAGCTACTACAGCTTCAGTTGTTAAGAACATAGCTGCAACAGATGCTGCGTTTTGAAGTGCAGAGCGAGTTACTTTAGCTGGATCTACGATACCAGTTTCAAGCATGTTAACCCACTCGCCAGTAGCTGCGTTGAAACCAACGCCTACTTTTTCGCCTTTTAGACGCTCTACAACTACAGATCCTTCTAGACCAGCGTTGATTGCGATTTGACGAACTGGCTCTTCTAGTGCGCGAAGTACGATGTTGATACCTGTTGCTTCGTCGCCTTCAGCTACGATAGAAGCTACTTTCGTGTATACGTTCATAAGTGAAGTACCACCACCTGCAACGATACCTTCTTCTACTGCTGCACGAGTTGAGTTAAGTGCATCTTCAATGCGAAGTTTGCGCTCTTTCAACTCAGTTTCAGTTGCTGCACCTACTTTAATTACTGCTACGCCACCTGCAAGTTTTGCAAGACGCTCTTGTAATTTTTCACGATCGAATTCAGAAGTAGTTTCTTCTAATTGCGCACGGATTTGACCGATGCGAGCTTCGATTTGTTGTGTATTTCCGATGCCTTCAACTACAGTTGTGTTTTCTTTCGTTACAACAACTTTACCAGCGCGTCCTAAAGATTCAACCGTAGCAGATTTTAAGTCACGGCCTAATTCTTCAGTGATTACTTCGCCACCAGTTAAGATTGCGATATCTTCTAGCATTGCTTTACGACGGTCACCAAATCCAGGAGCTTTAACAGCTACTACATTGAATGTACCACGAAGTTTGTTCACTACTAATGTAGCTAAAGCTTCACCTTCTACGTCTTCAGCGATGATAAGAAGTGGTTTACCTTGTTGTACCACTTGCTCTAATACTGGTAAGATTTCTTGGATGTTAGAAATCTTCTTATCAGTAATTAAGATGTATGGGTTATCAAGAACCGCTTCCATTTTGTCAGAATCAGTAATCATGTAAGGAGATGCATATCCACGATCAAATTGCATACCTTCTACTACGTCTAATTCTGTTGTAAATCCTTTAGATTCTTCTAAAGTAATAACGCCGTCGTTACCAACGCGCTCCATTGCTTCAGCGATTAATTGACCTACTTCTTCGTCAGCTGCAGAAATAGCAGCTACTTGTGCGATAGAAGATTTACCTTCGATTGGTTTAGAAATCTCTTTTAATTCTGCAATTGCAGCAGTAACAGCTTTTTCGATACCTTTACGAAGACCCATTGGGTTCGCACCAGCTGTTACGTTTTTAAGACCTTCACGAATCATAGCTTGTGCTAATACAGTTGCAGTTGTTGTTCCGTCACTCGGTCGCTCATTTGCGACTCCCTTATGTTAACATCTTCATGTTTCAATGTCAACTAAGTTTTTCATTTCGTTTGCCGCGTTCTGCGTTATTGCATCGGCGACTTATCCTATATTACACCTCTATACTCTAATCGTCAACATATTTTTCTAAAAAAATATAAAAAGGCTTATTTCTTTTGAAATAAGCCTTTTTATCAAATATCATTCTATTCATTTATTATTTTTCTATAATTGGTAACGAGACGATAAACTGAATAATACCATCCTCATATTCTGCTCGAATACTACCACCTTGCAGCTCAACAATACTTTTCGCAATCGCTAATCCAAGTCCCGATCCTTCTGTTACTCTACTTCTAGATTGATCCTTCTTATAAAAACGTTCAAACAAACTCGCTAACTCTTCTCTCGTAAACTCTTCACTATGATTCGCAATTACAATTTGTATATCCCGGCGCTGCCTTTGAAGAGAAACTTTTATCTCCCCATCATCTTTACTATACTTAATCGCGTTCATTAATAGATTATCAAATACACGTACCATCTTTTCCGAATCAACCCCTGCATAGGCACGTTCCTCAGGAAACTTCTTAACAAACGCAAGTCCATGCTCTTCTGCCTGCGGTACTAACTCTTCTATTAATTGCTCCAATAACTCATTTATACAAACCTCTTGTTTTTCTAATACAACTTGCTCATTTGTTAACTTCGTATACTCAAATAAATCTTCTATTAAATTCTTTAACTGCTCCGACTTCGCAAAAGCAATTCTCGTATACTCATCATGTTGTTCTTTATTTTCATATTTAGAATCTCGAAGTAATCGCAAGTAACCCATAATAGAAGTAAGTGGTGTACGCAAATCGTGAGATACATTCGTAATAAGCTCATTCTTTTGCTTCTCTAATTTACGTTCCTTTTCTATATTATTCATAAGCTCTTCTGCCATATTATTAATATTCTCAGTTAAAGACGCAATCTCATCTTCACCTTTTTTCTCAATACGGTACGCTAAGTTTCCTTTTTCTATTTCCTTTACACCTTGTGCCATCGCTTCAATTTGCTTCATCTTTCTCTTTGTTATATAGAAGAAAGAGAAAATAAATACGAGTACACCTATGAAAAACGGAAACGGTCCTTCTTGCGTATCATATATTACTTCACCTTCTGGAATCCCACTAACAAACATGTATAAATTCTTATTTTCTATTGTAATAGGTGAAAAAGCTATAAATTCTTTTCTCGTATTTTCAAATACATCTCGACCATTTGAATAGTTAATCGCAAATGATGATGCATTACGAATCGTATTATGCAAATCGATTTGCTCTTCTTGCGCCTGCTTCGTTTTATATAAAACTTTACCACTCTCGTCAGTAACCAATATTTTTAAAGCTCTAGATCCTTGCTCTAAATTTTGATTCTCCATTTCGATCATATCGGATATAGCTTCTAATTTATTTTCATGAACCGAACTATTTGCCGCTCCTTGAGCTTGGTGATTAATTCGTTCCATACCAGTCCGATAATCGATAGTCGCTTGACGATTCGCATTCTCAAAAAATGGCGCAGCTGCCTTCGCTGACAAAAGCCCTAATAACGCACAAGCAGTGAACGCAGCAATAAGTTGAATTCGCACACTCCGTTTCACACTCTTCACTATCTTTCCAATTAACTCTCGAATTTCCCTAACATAAGTAAATGGATTAAATATCTTTTTCAATCTTATATCCCACTCCCCATACAGTTTTTATATATCTAGGCTTCCTTGGATTCTCCTCAATCTTTTCACGCACTTTCCGAATATGAACCATTACCGTGTTATCCGACTGAAAAGATCTTTCGTTCCAAACCTTTTCATAAATCTGTTCCGCGCTAAAGACCATACCCGGGTTACGAGCTAGTAATTCTAAAATTGAAAATTCCCTCGGTGTCAGTTTCACTTCTTCTCCATCCACAATAACTTTATGGGTTGAAATGTTTATTTTCATCTCTCCAATTTCTAACTCGTCCTCATTTTGAATAGCAAAACCATTCATCTTCATATAACGACGTAACTGAGATTTAATTCTTGCGATTAACTCTAACGGATTAAATGGTTTCGTTACGTAATCATCTGCACCTGTTGTTAATCCTAAAATTTTATCCATATCTTGCGTTTTCGCAGAAAGCATAATAATTGGCATTTCTTTCGATTCTCTTACTTTCATACACATATGAATACCATCTACCTTTGGCATCATAATATCTAATACGACTAGATGTACTTCATTTTCTTCTAGTAAACGTAATCCTTCTTCTCCGTCTCCTGCTTGCAACACTTTATATCCTTCATTCTTTAAATAGATTGTAATAAGATTCCTAATTTCTTTTTCATCATCTACGACAAGTATTGTTTCGTGCGCCACAATATCTCCCCCATCACTTTTTTAATCCCTAACTTCTATTATAGGAAAACTTCTGAAGAAAAACGCTCGGAAATCCTTAAGATTTTCTGAAGACGCAAAAAAGGTCTAGACTCCCCTTAAGTCTAGACCTTTCAAAAACTCCTTTTATTTACGAACGTAGATGAAATATAGTATGAATAAAACTCCCATAACATACATAATTGGATGAACCTCTTTACGGCGACCACTTACTACCATTGTAATTGGATAGAAGATAAACCCAATCGCAATCCCTGTCGCAATACTATACGTAAGTGGCATTGAAATGATTGTAAAGAATGCTGGTACTGCAATCTCGAATTTCTTCCAATCAATTTCTCCTAAAGAAGAAACCATTAAGATTCCTACAATAATTAACGCTGGCGCTGTTACAGCTGGTGTTACAACGCTTAATAATGGCGAGAAGAATAGTGCCAGCAAGAAGAACCCTGCTGTTACAACTGCTGTAAATCCAGAACGTCCACCCGCTGCTACCCCCGCAGAAGACTCAATGTAAGACGTTGTTGTTGATGTACCTAAGATTGCACCGATTACAGTTGCAATCGCATCTGCGAATAACGCTTTTCCTGCACGTGGTAATTTATTGTTCTTCATTAATCCTGCTTGATTCGCAACCGCTACAAGTGTACCTGCTGTATCAAAGAAATCGATAAAGAAGAACGTTATAATAACAATCCCCATTTGAATAGTGAAAATATCTCCGAAGTGCGTTAACGCCGCACCGAACGTTGGTTCTAGACTCGGTATTGCTCCCACTACAGCTTTTGGGGTATCAATTAATCCTGTTGCTACTCCTAAGATTGCTGTAAGAATCATACCGTAGAATACCGCACCATTAACTTTCTTAATCATGAAGATGATTGTCGTAACAACCCCGAAGATTGCTAGTAACGTTGTGCCCTTTGTTAAATCCCCCAATCCAACAAGAACAGCATCATTTTTCACGATAATTCCGGCATTTTGGAATCCAAGGAAAGCAATGAACAATCCGATACCTGCCGCTACTGCAAACTTTAACTCTGATGGAATTGCATTAATAATTTTTTCACGAATACCTGAAGCTGTAAGAATAATAAAGATAATACCTGACATTAACGTTCCAGCAATTGCTGTCTGCCATGGAATACCCATCGTTAACACTGCCGTATAGGCAAAGAACGCGTTAATTCCCATACCCGGCGCCAAAGCAATCGGATACTTCGCGAATATCCCCATAATTAACGAACCAATCGCTGCTGCTAATGCTGTAGCAACGAATACTGCACCCGGATCCATTCCTGTACCTGCTGGTAACCCTTTAACATTCCCAAGTGACAGCGTAGCAGGATTGACAAATAGTACATAAGCCATAGATAAAAATGTCGTTAAACCTGCTATGAACTCTGTTTTATAATTTGTGCCGAGTTCATCAAACTGAAAATAGCGTTTCATCTTACGTTTCCCCCGTTATATGATTACTCGCCGTAATCTCCCTAGCCCTCTTTTATCTATTAAAAATAAAAAAGGCTTCCATTGCATATACATGGAAGCGTTCTATGAATAAAGACAAGTTTCCCTCATCTTTATCTAAACGCCTCGTAGTCAAGCCATTTACGGTAGCTAGGTAGAAACTTTCGGGCCATATCCCCGATATTATACGACGGCATAATATTCACTTTTCGTTTGAATTACATACTCATATTAACTCGATGAAGTAGTTTTGTCAATTTAAAAACGAACATTTTTATAAACTTTTGCATTTTCGTTCGTATTAAGAGCGAAAAACAAAAGATCCATCTATGCATGAGCAATAGATGGATCTTTTTTTATAATACTATTCCCACTCAATAGTTGCTGGTGGCTTACTTGTTATATCATACACGATACGGTTAACGTGTTTTACTTCGTTTACGATACGTACAGAGATTTTCTCTAATACGTCCCAAGGGATACGTGCCCAGTCAGCTGTCATACCGTCGATAGATGTTACTGCGCGGATACCTACTGTGTAATCGTAAGTACGCTCGTCACCCATAACACCTACGCTACGCATACCAGGAAGCGCAGTGAAGTATTGCCAAACTTCACGGTCTAAGCCCGCTTTAATAATTTCTTCACGTAAAATCGCATCAGATTCACGAACGATTTCTAATTTCTCTTCTGTGATTTCACCTAATACACGAATACCAAGACCAGGGCCTGGGAATGGTTGACGCCATACGATTTCATCAGGAATTCCTAGTTCTGATCCTAATACACGTACTTCATCTTTAAATAACGTGTTTAAAGGCTCAATTAATTTGAACTGCATGTCTTCTGGAAGACCACCAACGTTATGGTGAGATTTAATTGTTTGTGCAGTTGCTGTACCACTTTCAACGATGTCTGTATAAAGTGTACCTTGCGCTAGGAAGTCCATTCCTTGTAATTTAGAAGCTTCATCATCAAATACGTAAATGAATTCATTACCGATGATTTTACGTTTTTGTTCTGGATCTTCTACACCTTTTAACTTGTTCATGAAGCGTTCTTGTGCATCCACTTTAATAACGTTCATGTGGAAACCTTCGCTGAATGTTTTCATAACGCCTTCTGCTTCACCTTTACGAAGTAAACCGTGGTCAACGAAAATACATGTTAATTGGTCACCGATTGCCTTATGAATTAATACTGCTACAACAGAAGAGTCTACACCGCCGCTAAGTGCGCATAGTACTTTTTTGTCTCCAACAGTTTCACGGATTTTCTCTAATTCCACTTCAATAAAGTTCTCCATGTTCCATCCTTCAGAACAACCACATGCGCCGAATACGAAGTTTTTAATTAAATCGTTACCGTGCTCAGAATGACGTACTTCTGGGTGGAATTGTACACCGTATAAGTTTTTGTCTTCATTGCTCATACCAGCAATTGGACAAGACTCACTTGTTGCATCTACTACGAATCCTTCAGGTAAACCAGTTACTAAGTCACCATGGCTCATCCATACAACTTGCTCTTCTGGAAGATTCGCATATAATTTTGATTCGTTCTCTACTTTAAGAACAGCTTTTCCGTACTCACGGTGGTTTGCACGTTCTACTTTACCACCGAAGTGTTGCGTCATAAGCTGCATACCGTAACAAATACCGAAGATTGGTAATCCTAGTTCAAAGATTTTTTCATCACAATGTAATGCGCCTTCACCATATACACTATTTGGTCCACCAGAGAAGATAATCCCTTTTGGATTCATTGCTTTAATTTCTTCCGCAGTAATTGTATGTGGATGAAGTTCACTGTATACACCGAACTCACGAATTCGACGTGCTATTAACTGATTGTACTGACTCCCAAAATCTAAAACGATAATTGTATCATGCTGCTTCTTCAAAATAATCACCCCAACGTTAGTTCTCGTATATAAATATTTTCACCAATTTGGCAAAAAGCATTACCAATATAATAAAAAAAGCCAGTCCTCCGCCTCTAGTCTCATAACAAAGAAAAGGCAGGGGTCTGGCTTTATAAAGAAAGATAGTCTTCCGCTCTTTATAAATATAAGACACACTGCCTTCATAGTCAGGTTGTTTACGGTAACCCGGTAGAGACTCTCAAACCTTATCTTTGAGGATATATGAAGGATCGTTTTATATTATCTTCCTAGATTCTAACAATGAAGTATCTATATGGTCAAGAGAGAAAGCGACAAAATTCTACAGAAATTCATTTCCTTTTCTAAAAAACATAAAAAAACATCCATTTCTATATAGAAATGGATGTTTTTCGAGCAAACGGAATTACATCATTCCGCCCATACCGCCCATGCCCATGCCGCCCATGTCAGGCATTGCTGGTGCATTTGGTTCTGGCTTGTCAGCTACTACAGCTTCAGTTGTTAAGAACATAGCTGCAACAGATGCTGCGTTTTGAAGTGCAGAGCGAGTTACTTTAGCTGGATCTACGATACCAGTTTCAAGCATGTTAACCCACTCGCCAGTAGCTGCGTTGAAACCAACGCCTACTTTTTCGCCTTTTAGACGCTCTACAACTACAGATCCTTCTAGACCAGCGTTGATTGCGATTTGACGAACTGGCTCTTCTAGTGCGCGAAGTACGATGTTGATACCTGTTGCTTCGTCGCCTTCAGCTACGATAGAAGCTACTTTCGTGTATACGTTCATAAGTGAAGTACCACCACCTGCAACGATACCTTCTTCTACTGCTGCACGAGTTGAGTTAAGTGCATCTTCAATGCGAAGTTTGCGCTCTTTCAACTCAGTTTCAGTTGCTGCACCTACTTTAATTACTGCTACGCCACCTGCAAGTTTTGCAAGACGCTCTTGTAATTTTTCACGATCGAATTCAGAAGTAGTTTCTTCTAATTGCGCACGGATTTGACCGATGCGAGCTTCGATTTGTTGTGTATTTCCGATGCCTTCAACTACAGTTGTGTTTTCTTTCGTTACAACAACTTTACCAGCGCGTCCTAAAGATTCAACCGTAGCAGATTTTAAGTCACGGCCTAATTCTTCAGTGATTACTTCGCCACCAGTTAAGATTGCGATATCTTCTAGCATTGCTTTACGACGGTCACCAAATCCAGGAGCTTTAACAGCTACTACATTGAATGTACCACGAAGTTTGTTCACTACTAATGTAGCTAAAGCTTCACCTTCTACGTCTTCAGCGATGATAAGAAGTGGTTTACCTTGTTGTACCACTTGCTCTAATACTGGTAAGATTTCTTGGATGTTAGAAATCTTCTTATCAGTAATTAAGATGTATGGGTTATCAAGAACCGCTTCCATTTTGTCAGAATCAGTAATCATGTAAGGAGATGCATATCCACGATCAAATTGCATACCTTCTACTACGTCTAATTCTGTTGTAAATCCTTTAGATTCTTCTAAAGTAATAACGCCGTCGTTACCAACGCGCTCCATTGCTTCAGCGATTAATTGACCTACTTCTTCGTCAGCTGCAGAAATAGCAGCTACTTGTGCGATAGAAGATTTACCTTCGATTGGTTTAGAAATCTCTTTTAATTCTGCAATTGCAGCAGTAACAGCTTTTTCGATACCTTTACGAAGACCCATTGGGTTCGCACCAGCTGTTACGTTTTTAAGACCTTCACGAATCATAGCTTGTGCTAATACAGTTGCAGTTGTTGTTCCGTCACCAGCTACATCATTTGTTTTGCTAGCAACTTCTGCTACTAATTTTGCACCCATATTTTCGAATGCATCTTCTAATTCGATTTCTTTTGCGATTGTTACACCGTCATTTGTAATAAGTGGTGAACCGAATTTTTTCTCAAGTACAACGTTACGACCTTTTGGTCCAAGCGTTACTTTTACTGCGTTTGCAAGAGTGTCGACACCGCGAAGCATCGAACGACGTGCTTCTTCACTAAATTTAATATCTTTTGCCATAATAATTGACCCCCTTGAATTTTTTAAGATTTATATAATTAACCGATAACTGCTAAAATGTCACTTTCACGTAAAATCAAGTAGTCAGCACCTTCGTATTTTACTTCAGTACCTGCATATTTTGAGAAGATGATAAGATCACCTGCTGCTACCTCTAAAGCAACACGCTCACCATTTTCAAGCACTCGACCAGTACCTACTGCAATAACTTTACCCTCTTGTGGTTTTTCTTTTGCAGTGTCTGGTAATACAATACCACTTGCTGTTTTTTCTTCTGCTTGAACAAGCTCAATTACAACGCGATCACCTAATGGCTTTAGCATGAACAATAACCTCCTCATTTTGTTATGTAAATTTTATTTATTAGCACTCAAGTCACTCGAGTGCTAACACACTTATAATAATAAATAATCTCAATTTCTTTTGCAAGTAAAAAAATCATAATTTTTTCGCAAATTAAGCTATACACTTTTCTATATAGAGTCCCTCTTCTTCTACCTTTACTATATGAATCGTTGTTTCCACTAATCGTATGTTACAATATGAAAGGACACCCTAAATTGTTTTCGCTATACACACAACTTTCTCCTGTCTTCTATTATAATTTCAAATAAGGATTTACGAAAAAAACATAATTTAAGCGAGGTTTATATCGTAGGTAGCATATTTACATGTTATCCTACCTTATCTCATACACTAGAGTTAGAAAGGATGGTTAAACCATTTGAAAAAACAATATTGGTGGGTTATCGTTACATACATTTTAATGCAGTTATCATCCATTGCTGGATTACCACTTCTTCTGAAAACTGGACTTTATGATAACAGGGGATTTACTAGAGAAGAGAAATTTCAACTCATAACTGGCCACTGGGCAATCATTAGCTTCTTTATTGCATTATGTATCGTACTTTGGTTACTTAGAACAGATATTCGTGACAGACGTTTAGATACAATGCGCTCTACTGTTCCAGCTACGATTGGTTGGATTTTTATCGGGTTCTTCCTAGCATTTTTCTCACAAAGTATTGCCGGTATGATAGAAATGCGTGTATTAGGAATTAAACCTGGATCAGAAAATACAGCAAGACTTATGGATATCGCAAGAACGACACCTTGGTTCCTTATCGTTATCTCTATAATAGGACCTATTTTGGAAGAAATCGTATTTAGAAAAATTTTATTTGGTACACTTTATAAGAAGTTTAACTTCTTTATTGCTGCTATCATTAGTTCTCTTGTATTCGCAGCAATTCATTTTGATTTCACTCACTTATTGGTATACACTTCTATGGGACTCGTATTCGCCTTTTTATATGTAAAAACGAAGCGTATTATCGTCCCTATCGCAGCTCATGTTGCAATGAATACATTAGTTGCAGTTGCTCAAGTTTTAATGAGCAATGAACAAATTCAAGAAATGATTAAAGAAGCTGAAAAAATGCAAGGCTTTATCGGAGGATTTTTAGTATGAGGAACTCACCATTGTTCATGGCTGCATTGTACTTCCTTCTAGGATGTATCTTTACACGCTTCGCCATTACGAACGTAACAGATACAATCTGGAATATGTGGACAATACTATTTGCAGTTATGGCAACAATTGATTTTAATTTGGCACTTCGCCTTATCTTAGTTAAATTCACAAAGAAAAAACAATAATAAAACGCAGAGGTCGCTTCCTCTGCGTTTTATTGTGGATAATTCTTTAAAAAGTAAACAAGTGTTTGTAACTCTACCGCTAAATCAATATGGTGAATTCTTATATTATCTGACACATTTAAGCGCGCTGGTGTGAAATTTAAAATACCATGCACGTTCGTTTCTGCCAATCTATCTGCTACAGATTGTGCTACTGTAGCGGGTACTGTTAATATTGCCACTTGTATATCAGTTGATAAACGTTCTTCTAATTCATCTAAATGATATACAGGAATGCCCCCGATTTCTGTCCCGACTTTCTCTTCACTAACATCAAACGCCATTTCAATTTTTGTATTATTGTTTTTCGTGAAATTATAATGTAAGAAAGCGGTCCCTAAATTACCTACTCCAATAAGTGCTACACGTGTTATATCATCTTGGTCGAGTGTTTCACGGAAAAATGATAATAAATAATTTACGTTATATCCATAACCTTTTTTCCCTAACGCTCCAAAATATGAAAAATCTCTTCGAATCGTTGCGGAATCAACTTTTACCGCTTCACTCAATTCGGCTGATGAAACACGTTGCTTACCAGAAAGAGATAAGTTTTGGATAAATCGATAGTATAGAGGCAATCGTTTGGCAGTGGCCTGTGGAATTTTTTGCTGCTCCATATAACCTCTCCTCTCTTCCTATCTTTATTCATATACTTGAATCAAATACAGAAGTTTAGCACTCATGAATTTCCCTGTATAATAAAGAGAAGAAGTATTCTCTCTTTATTTTAAACTATACACTATTTTTAGTATGATTGAGAAATATAAACATGGCAAAGTTAAGAAATTATTTGAGGTGAAAACATTGATTTTATTACAAGTAAACGCGCTTACGAAATTATACGGTGCAGAAACGATTCTTGCAAACATAAAATTGGAAGTTCAAACGAAAGATCGTATCGCATTAGTCGGACGAAATGGGGCCGGAAAATCTACATTATTAAAAATAATAGCTGGTGAGCTATCTCATGATGGTGGCGAAATTATAAAACCAAAAGATGTCTCAATCGGATATTTAGCTCAAAATACCGGGTTAGAAACATCTTTAACAATTTGGGATGAAATGTTAACCGTCTTTACACACTTGCAGCAAATGGAGACAAAACTTCGAAGGCTAGAGCAAGAGATGGGAAAAGAAGAAAACTTTTCAAACGAGGCTACATATGAAAGATTATTAGCTGATTATGACCAATTGCAATTAGATTATAAAGATCAAGGTGGATATCAATATGAAGCAGATATTCGCTCCATTTTAAGTGGTCTTGGCTTCCCAGTTGAAACGCACCAGACGACGATTTCTACATTAAGTGGTGGACAAAAAACAAGATTAGCTCTCGGTAAATTATTATTAACGAAACCAGACCTACTTATTTTGGACGAGCCTACAAACCATTTAGACATCGAAACATTAACATGGCTTGAACAATATTTACAAGGCTATCCTGGCGCAATACTAATCGTTTCCCATGACCGTTATTTCTTGGATAAACTCGTTACACAAGTATATGAAATTTCGAATAAAGAAAGCAGACGATTTGTTGGTAACTACAGTAAATATTTAGACTTAAAATCAGCATTATACGAGCAAGACATGAAACGTTATGAAAAACAACAAGATGAAATCGCTAAGCTTGAGGATTTCGTTCAAAAAAATATAGCGCGCGCATCTACGACAAAACGTGCTCAAAGCCGTCGTAAACAATTAGATAGAATGGAATTATTGACTAGACCATTAGGTGATTCTAAGTCAGCATCCTTCCACTTCGATATCGAAAAACAAAGTGGAAATGATGTTTTACAAGTAAAGGATGCAACTATCGGCTATGATGATGATCCGATTATTGAACATGTAACTATGCGCTTAACTCGCGGGGATAGCGTTGCTTTAGTTGGTCCAAACGGAATTGGGAAATCCACATTATTAAAATCACTTGTGAATAAGTTACCACTATTAAATGGTGATGTTTCTTTCGGATCCAATGTATCTGTTGGTTATTATGATCAAGAACAAGCAAACTTAACATCTTCTAAGCGAGTTTTAAATGAGTTATGGGATGAATATCCATTGCAGCCCGAAAAAGAAATTCGCACGATATTAGGTAACTTCTTATTCACAGGGGATGATGTACTAAAACCAGTATCTTCTCTTAGTGGTGGACAAAAAGCTCGATTAGCTCTTGCAAAACTTATGATGCAAAAATCAAATTTATTAATTCTCGATGAACCTACGAACCATCTTGATTTAAATAGTAAAGAAATTTTGGAGAATGCTTTAATTGATTATCCAGGCACCCTTCTATTTGTTTCACATGACCGCTACTTTATTAATCGTGTAACGACGACCGTTGTTGAGTTGTCAACAGAAGGTGCACAAGAGTATTTAGGCGATTACGATTACTATGTGGAGAAGAAAAATGAAATGATTGAACGTGCAGCATTTGAACAACAAGAACAGCAAGAAAACCAAGCACCTGTTCAAAAAACTGTAGCTCAAGAAAAATTAAATTATCTCGAAGAAAAAGAGCGTAAACAATTAGAACGTCAACGCACTCGAAAAATTGAGGAACTAGAACAAAATATTGTAGAATTTGAAGAAGAAATTGCTACGTTAGAAGATCAACTTTGCTTACCAGAAATATACGCAGATTATGAAAAGGCTAGTGAAATTACAACGAAAAAGCAAACACTACAAGAGCAACTTGATGCTTGTATGGCAGAATGGGAAGAATTACATTTATAAGAGTATGAATAAGAAGGATGTCTCATAAGTCGGGATTTTTGACTATGCGACATCCTTTTTATCTTCTAGCTGGGGTATAAACGATTCGACACGACATACCGATTTACCGACAAAGTTTGACAATGTTGGCTCGCCCCTATAATAAGGGTACATTTCAAAATGTTTTTTAGAGATATCTTCTTGCGATTTATTTCCCAAAAAAGAATACATTCAAAGGTCAGACTTCTTCTACTTTATCCACAGGTTTATACACATATCCACCTTTATAAAATAAACCCCAAAATAACTTTTCCACATTATCCACAACTCCCAAAAAAGTTATCAACATTTTATATACACAATAAAACCCACATTATCAACAGATAATATGGGTTTTATCCACAAGCTGTGGTTAATTTTGTGCATAACTATTCTTCAATATCTAATCCTGGATTTGCATTTAGAGCTAATGTAGCACGTTTTCCCTGTTCATATGCAATTGTACCTGCGGCTGCAATCATCGCTGCATTATCGGTACATAAAGATAGTGGAGGAATAATTAGCTCGATATTTTCTTTTGTCGCAAATTCCGCTTCTAAACGTGCGCGAAGTCCTTTATTCGCAGCTACTCCACCAGCAAGAAGCAGTTGCTTTACGTTATACGCTTCTGCTGCACGAGATGCTTTCGTTACAAGCACATCTATTACACTCGCTTGGAAACTTGCTGCTAAATCTTCCGGTGCAATTTCTATCCCGCGTTGTTTCGCGTTATGCACAGTGTTGATAACTGCTGATTTCAATCCACTGAAACTGAAATCATACGAATCAGGTTCTAGCCATGCACGAGGCAAATCGATTGTCGGTTCTCCTTCATGTGCAAGGCGATCAATGTGAGGACCACCTGGATATGGCATGGATAACGTTCGAGCTACTTTATCATATGCCTCTCCAGCTGCATCATCTCTTGTTTCACCAATCACTTCGAATGAACCATGTTCTTTCATATAAACAAGCTCCGTATGTCCACCAGATACAACAAGTGATAGTAGTGGGAATTGAACTTCTTTTACTAAACGGTTCGCATAAATGTGCCCAGCTATATGATGAACACCCACTAGAGGAATATCATGTGCAAAAGCCACTGCTTTCGCTGCATTTACCCCTATTAAAAGCGCTCCTACTAACCCAGGTCCTTCTGTTACAGCAATTGCATCAATATCATCAAATGTAATATTTGCTTCTTTTAAAGCTTCTTCTAACACAACTGTAATTTCTTCTACATGATGACGGGATGCAATCTCTGGTACAACTCCACCAAAACGTTTATGACTTTCAATTTGTGATGCAACGACATTCGCAATAATTTCCGTTCCATTTTTAACAACTGCTACTGCTGTTTCATCACAACTTGTTTCAATACCAAGTATAATCGTATTTTTTTCCATTATATATTCACCCACATTACGAGACCATCTTCCTGATTGTCTGCATAGTATCGTTTACGAATTCCACCATTTTGAAATCCGTATTTTCTGTATAACTGTTTTGCTACTTCATTTGATACACGTACTTCAAGTGTCATTGTTTTTACCCCTAAATCTTTCGCTTCGGAAATAACTTCTTTCAATAAAGCATCCCCTAGCTTTTGACCTCTGTATTCTGGCAAAATAGCTACATTTGTTATATGTGATTCATCAATAATTATCCACAATCCACAATACCCAATTACACGACCATCTTTTTCTAGCACAACATAATGTGCATGTTCATTCGTCGTTAACTCACGGTGAAAGGCATCTGCAGTCCAAGGAGTTGAAAAAGACGCTTCTTCAATAGCTACAATTTGAGCGATATCATCGAGTTCCATCTTTCTAAATATCATATCCATCTTCTGCAAGCTCCTACTTGTTTTGACTTTCTAACCACTTTGCTTCAGCTTCAGCTAAACGAAGATAACTAGGAACAAATGAATGTACATCTTGTTCTTCTTTTTGTAACCCTAAGAAAGCTAACTCACTTGGTCTTGGGTTATTTTTAGTGAAGGGAGCAAATACAGCTTGGCCGCCTAAATGTTCGATAATCGTCTCTTTGTGCAGTTTAACATCATTACCAATAAATAAAACAGGCTTTCCTGTATCTTTTAACATTTGCAACCAGTCTACAATAAGGATGATTCGGTCTTCTTCTATAGAAGTTAAATGCTCTCCCTCATATGTATATAACCCAGTATAAATTTGTCCGCGTCTTCCATCAAATAAAGGACAGATTAATCCATCAAAATTAGCACCGTTTGCAGCCACTACTTCTAAACTTGATACACCTACAATTGGTATTTGAAGTGACCAAGCTAATGTTTTTGCAGCTGTCACACCTATGCGAACACCTGTATATGATCCAGGTCCAGCAGCTACAACGATTTTAGTTAATTCTTTCGGTTTTACACCACATTCTTTTAATAATTTCTCTACAGCTGGCATAAGACGTACAGAATGGTTTTTTGTTAAGTTTGTAATGATTTCCCCAATTACGTTTCCTTCCTCAATAAGGGATACACCCATTACGTAATTTGAAGTGTCAATTGCTAGTACTTTCATCTTGTAATAGCTCCTCACATAATCTAATATATCGATCTCCAATTGGCTCGAGTACAATTTTCCTTGTATCATCTCCAGCATGGAATAAACTAATTTGTAACTTCTCATTTGGTAAAAATGCTTCTATTAAATGAGCCCATTCTACTACGGTAATTCCTTCACCGTAGAAATACTCATCAAAACCTAAGTCCTCTTCACTTTCTGCTAAGCGATACACGTCCATATGATATAGCGGCAATCTCCCTTTATATTCTTTAATAATATTAAAGGTAGGACTATTTACAACTCTTTTCACTCCAAGACCTTTTGCTAGTCCTTTTGTAAAAGTTGTCTTACCAGCCCCTAGATCTCCTTCTAAAATAATTACATCTTGTGCCCCGACAAGTCCACCTAGTTTTTCTGATAATCTTTGTGTTTCCTCAGAAGAGTTTGTTGTTATTTCATATTTACTCACAGACTTCACCTACTTTACTCACAATGTTCTCTGCTCTTTATTATACAGGTTTTGAATATATAAAAAAGTCCTTAGGAGTTTTCCTAAGGATAGTTTGACTGTCTTTATTAGTTTTTTGTTAAAACAAATAAAAAAATACGAAACAACATGTTTCGTTCTTTTCTTTATATAAAATGGCGGTCCCGACCGGGGTCGAACCGGCGATCTCCTGCGTGACAGGCAGGCATGTTAACCACTACACCACGGGACCATTTGGTTGCGGGGACAGGATTTGAACCTGCGACCTTCGGGTTATGAGCCCGACGAGCTACCGTACTGCTCCACCCCGCGATGATATAAATAGCCTGGCA